>NZ_CP077673.1:0-5825435 GCF_019048985.1 Klebsiella sp. PL-2018 | reverse complement strand
CGCTATGAAATTTACCGTAGAACGTGAACATTTATTAAAACCGCTGCAACAGGTGAGCGGTCCTTTAGGTGGTCGTCCGA
Organism: Klebsiella sp. PL-2018; assembly: GCF_019048985.1. Taxonomy (NCBI): domain Bacteria; kingdom Pseudomonadati; phylum Pseudomonadota; class Gammaproteobacteria; order Enterobacterales; family Enterobacteriaceae; genus Klebsiella; species Klebsiella sp. PL-2018. Next base: position 5,825,355 of record NZ_CP077673.1, on the reverse strand, counting down.
CGCTACCGATTCTTGGCAACCTGCTCCTTCAGGTTACCGATGGCGCGCTGTCGCTGACCGGTACCGATCTGGAAATGGAAATGGTCGCGCGCGTTGCGCTGATTCAGCCGCACGAAGCGGGAGCAACAACCGTTCCGGCGCGTAAATTTTTTGATATCTGCCGCGGCCTGCCTGAAGGCGCGGAGATTGCGGTACAGCTGGAAGGCGAGCGTATGCTGGTGCGTTCCGGTCGCAGCCGCTTCTCGCTCTCTACGCTGCCTGCAGCGGATTTCCCCAACCTTGATGACTGGCAGAGCGAAGTTGAATTTACCCTGCCGCAGGCGACCATGAAGCGCCTGATCGAGGCGACGCAGTTTTCGATGGCTCACCAGGACGTTCGCTATTACTTGAACGGCATGCTGTTTGAAACCGAAGGCAGCGAACTGCGCACCGTGGCGACCGACGGCCACCGCCTGGCGGTTTGCTCGATGCCGCTGGAAGAGTCCCTGCCCAATCATTCGGTGATCGTACCGCGTAAAGGTGTGATTGAGCTGATGCGTATGCTCGACGGCGGCGATACCCCGCTGCGCGTGCAGATCGGCAGCAACAATATCCGCGCTCACGTTGGCGACTTTATCTTCACTTCAAAGCTGGTGGATGGTCGTTTCCCTGACTATCGCCGCGTACTACCGAAAAATCCGGATAAGCACCTGGACGCCGGCTGCGATATTCTCAAGCAGGCCTTTGCCCGCGCGGCGATTCTTTCTAACGAAAAATTCCGCGGCGTGCGCCTTTACGTCAGTGAAAATCAGCTGAAAATCACCGCCAATAACCCGGAACAGGAAGAAGCGGAAGAGATTCTGGACGTCACCTATGCCGGGACTGAGATGGAAATCGGCTTTAACGTCAGCTATGTACTGGATGTGCTTAACGCGCTGAAGTGCGAGAATGTGCGTATCCTGCTGACCGATTCCGTGTCGAGCGTGCAGATTGAGGATGCGGCTTCTCAATCCGCAGCCTATGTCGTCATGCCTATGCGATTGTAGAATCTGCAAAGGGGCTGGTTTACTTGCCATTTCGCCTTCCGGCAGTGCTCGAAATGCTCACGTACTTCGTGTACGCTCCGCTTTCTGCGCGCTGGCGGTAGACGAACTGGCTGCGACACCCACGCCCCTTGAATGATGACGAGCTGATATGTCGCTATCCCGACTTCTAATCAAAGACTTCCGCAATATTGAAAATGCGGATCTCGCCTTATCCCCCGGCTTTAACTTCCTGGTTGGCGCCAACGGCAGCGGCAAAACCAGCGTGCTTGAAGCTATCTACACGCTTGGCCACGGTCGGGCGTTTCGTAGTTTGCAGATTGGCCGCGTGATTCGTCACGAGCAGGAGTCCTTTGTCCTGCACGGTCGCCTGCAGGGCGAAGAGCGAGAAGTATCTATCGGCCTGACAAAAGATAAGCAGGGCGACAGCAAGGTGCGTATCGATGGTACCGACGGGCATAAAGTGGCGGAGCTGGCGCACCTGATGCCGATGCAGCTGATTACGCCCGAGGGGTTTACTTTACTCAACGGCGGCCCCAAATACAGAAGAGCGTTCCTTGACTGGGGATGCTTCCACAACGAAGCCGGATTCTTTACCGCCTGGAGCAACCTGAAGCGCCTGGTGAAGCAGCGCAACGCCGCGCTGCGTCAGGTCAGCCGCTATGCGCAGCTGCGGCCCTGGGATCTGGAGCTGATACCGCTGGCGGAGCAAATCAGCCGCTGGCGGGCCGAATACAGTGCCGCTATCGTCGAAGACATGGCGGATACCTGTCGGCAGTTTTTACCGGAGTTTGCTCTCACCTTCTCTTTCCAGCGCGGCTGGGAGAAAGAAACGGATTATGCCGAGGTGCTGGAGCGAAATTTCGAACGCGACCGCATGCTAACCTATACCGCCCACGGCCCGCACAAAGCGGATTTCCGCATTCGTGCCGACGGCGCGCCGGTAGAGGATACATTGTCACGCGGGCAGCTTAAGCTGCTGATGTGCGCCCTACGACTGGCGCAAGGCGAGTTTCTGACCCGTGAAAGCGGGCGGCGCTGCCTGTACCTGATAGATGATTTTGCCTCGGAACTTGACGACGCGCGGCGCGGGCTGCTGGCCAGCCGCTTAAAAGCCACGCAGTCGCAGGTTTTCGTCAGCGCCATTAGCGCTGAACACGTTATGGACATGTCGGACGAAAATTCGAAGATGTTTACCGTGGAAAAGGGTAAAATAGCGGATTAACCTAAGATAAAATGAGCGAGAAACGTTGATGTCGAATTCTTATGACTCCTCCAGTATCAAAGTCCTGAAAGGGCTGGATGCGGTGCGTAAGCGCCCGGGTATGTATATCGGCGACACGGATGACGGCACCGGTCTGCACCACATGGTATTCGAGGTTGTGGATAACGCTATCGACGAAGCGCTCGCAGGTTACTGTAAAGACATCGTTGTTACTATCCACAGCGACAACTCCGTCTCCGTACAGGATGACGGCCGCGGTATTCCGACCGGTATTCACCCGGAAGAGGGCGTGTCGGCGGCGGAAGTGATCATGACCGTTCTGCACGCGGGCGGTAAATTCGATGATAACTCGTATAAAGTTTCCGGTGGTCTGCATGGCGTAGGCGTTTCCGTTGTTAACGCCCTGTCGCAGAAGCTGGAGCTGGTCATTCAGCGCGATAACAAAATTCACCGTCAGATTTATGCCCACGGCGTGCCGCAGGCGCCGCTGGCGGTTACCGGCGAAACCGAAAAAACCGGCACCATGGTTCGTTTCTGGCCGAGCTACGAAACTTTTACCAACGTGGTCGAATTCGAATACGAGATTCTGGCAAAACGCCTGCGCGAGCTGTCGTTCCTGAACTCCGGGGTGTCGATTCGCCTGCGCGACAAGCGCGACGGTAAAGAAGATCATTTCCACTACGAAGGCGGTATCAAAGCGTTCGTCGAATATCTGAACAAAAACAAAACGCCGATCCACCCGAATATCTTCTATTTCTCCACCGAAAAAGACGGCATCGGCGTTGAAGTTGCGCTGCAGTGGAACGATGGTTTCCAGGAAAACATCTACTGCTTTACCAACAACATTCCGCAGCGCGACGGCGGTACCCACCTTGCAGGCTTCCGTGCGGCAATGACCCGTACCCTGAACGCCTACATGGATAAAGAAGGCTATAGCAAAAAAGCGAAAGTCAGCGCCACCGGCGACGATGCCCGTGAAGGCCTGATTGCCGTGGTCTCCGTGAAGGTGCCGGATCCGAAATTCTCCTCGCAGACCAAAGACAAGCTGGTCTCTTCCGAGGTGAAATCGGCGGTCGAACAGCAGATGAACGAACTGCTGAACGAATACCTGCTGGAAAACCCGTCTGACGCCAAAATCGTGGTCGGTAAAATCATCGACGCGGCGCGCGCGCGCGAAGCCGCACGTCGCGCGCGTGAAATGACTCGCCGTAAAGGCGCGCTGGATCTGGCTGGCCTGCCGGGCAAGCTGGCGGACTGTCAGGAACGCGACCCCGCGCACTCTGAACTGTACTTAGTGGAAGGGGACTCTGCGGGCGGCTCTGCGAAACAGGGGCGTAACCGTAAGAACCAGGCGATTCTGCCGCTGAAAGGTAAAATCCTTAACGTTGAGAAAGCGCGCTTTGACAAAATGCTCGCGTCTCAGGAAGTGGCGACGCTGATTACCGCGCTGGGCTGCGGCATTGGCCGCGATGAGTACAACCCGGACAAACTGCGCTACCACAGCATCATCATCATGACCGATGCGGACGTCGACGGCTCGCACATTCGTACGCTGCTGCTGACCTTCTTCTATCGCCAGATGCCGGAAATCGTTGAGCGCGGACACGTCTACATTGCCCAGCCGCCGCTTTACAAAGTGAAGAAAGGCAAGCAGGAACAGTACATTAAAGACGACGAAGCGATGGATCAGTACCAAATCTCCATCGCGCTGGATGGCGCCACTTTGCATACCAACGCCAACGCGCCGGCCTTAGCCGGCGAGCCGCTGGAGAGACTGGTTGCCGAGTATAACGCCACGCAGAAAATGATTACGCGTATGGAACGTCGTTATCCTAAAGCCCTGCTGAAAGAGCTTATCTATCAGCCGACGCTGGCGGAGGCCGACCTGGCGAACGAGCAGACCGTAACGCGCTGGATCAACGCCCTGGTGAGCGAGCTGAACGAGAAAGAGCAGCACGGCAGCCAGTGGAAATTTGATGTCCGCGAGAACGCCGAGCTGCAGCAGTTTGAGCCGATCGTTCGCGTGCGTACCCACGGCGTGGATACCGACTACCCGCTGGATCACGAGTTTGTCACCGGGCCGGAATACCACCGTATCTGCGCGCTGGGCGAAACGCTGCGCGGTCTGATTGAAGACGATGCCTTTATTGAGCGCGGCGAACGTCGTCAGCCGGTGGCCAGCTTCGAACAGGCGCTGGACTGGCTGGTGAAAGAGTCCCGTCGCGGACTCTCTATCCAGCGCTATAAAGGTCTTGGTGAGATGAACCCGGATCAGCTGTGGGAAACTACCATGGATCCGGACAGCCGCCGCATGCTGCGCGTGACCGTCAAGGACGCGATTGCCGCTGACCAGCTGTTCACGACCCTGATGGGGGACGCCGTTGAACCGCGTCGCGCCTTTATCGAAGAGAACGCCCTCAAAGCGGCAAACATCGATATTTAATCGTCGTACACCGCCATACTCAGGCCGCGCGTTTAGCGCGGCTTTTTTGTGGGCGCAGGCCTGTCCAGCGACATTATGGACGGTAAACGGCTGGCGAGCGTATCGACGGCAATTCTCACCCTCAGCGGTAGATGCGGCGTCTGTTGCCAGACCGCGTGAACGTCGAAGCGCACATCCGGCGCCTGCTTTAACAGCGGAACGAGTTTTCCCTGATGAATTTCTTTGCTGACCATCCAGCAGGGCAGCCATGCAATGCCGTGTCCGGCCAGCGCAGCATCGCAGATCGCCTGCAAATCATCCATATTGAGCGATGAACGGGGAGTGAAGGTGTGCGAGGCACCTTCGCTATCCATAAGCTGCCAGGAGAGCACTCTGCCGGCCTGCAGATAGTTAATGGCCGCATGATGGAGTAAATCATCAACGCTTTGCGGCGTGCCCTTCTTCAGCAGATAATCCGGCGCGGCGCACAGCACCATGCGGTGTTCTCCCAGCCTTCTGGCGACCAGAACGCTGCTGTCCTGAAGCGTGCCGTTACGCACCGCCATATCAAACCCTTCCTCGACGAGATCCACCACGCGATCGCTGAATGACATCTCCAGCTCAAGGCCTGGATGTTCCTGCGCCAGCGCGATCAGCAGCGGGGCGACGCACTGGCGGCCAAACAGCACCGGCATGGCCACGCGCAGGCGGCCACTGACCTGCTGTTTCCCCGTTTCCAGCAGCGATTCTGCGCCCCGAATTTCCTCCAGCGCGCGCAGGCAGTGTTCATAAAAAAGGGCGCCGTTGTCGGTCAGGCTCTGGCTGCGGGTCGTTCGTTGAAACAGACGTACCCCCAGTCGCTCCTCAAGGCGAGCGATGCTCTTTCCTACCGCCGAACGCGACAAATGCAAACGGATTGCGGCCTGAGCAAAACTCCCAGCCTCAACGGCGGCCACAAAAACCGGAATATCCTTCAGCGTATCGGTCATGGATTGTATCTTTTCTTTCATCAATAATGGGAAAACTTATCGCCACTGGCGACCCTGAGTCAACGGTAGACTGTCGCTCCTGAAGCTTATTTAATGGCAGGAGAGAAAAAATGACTGAGACAATGCAACGCTGGTCCATGGACGCCCTCGGGCGCGACAACCTCAAACTCATCCAGGCGCCTGTTCCGCAGCCAGGGCCGGGTGAAGTCTGCGTACGGGTGAACGCCGTTGCGCTCAACTATCGCGATAAAATGGTCATTGAAGGCACCATGCCGATTGCGCTTTCCTTCCCGTTTACGCCGGCGTCCGATATGGCGGGAGTGGTGGAAAGCACGGGCGAGGGCGTCACGCGTTTCACACCCGGCGCTCGCGTCATCTCGACCTTTTTCCCGGAGTGGATCGACGGTAGGCCAACAGCGGACGCCCGCACTTTGCCCTATAAAACGACCGGCGGTTACTTCCAGGGCATGCTGTCTGAGTACGTGATTGTGAATGAAAACGGGCTGGTGGCCGCCCCGGAAACCCTGGATGACGCAGAGGCCAGCACGTTACCGTGCGCCGGGCTTACCGCATGGTTCGCGCTGGTGGAGCGCGGTCATTTACGCGCCGGGCAATCGGTACTGGTGCAGGGCACGGGCGGTGTGGCGATATTCGCTTTGCAAATTGCCAAAGCGCAGGGGGCAGAGGTTTTTGTCACGTCCGGGAGCGATGAAAAACTGGCGCGGGCCAAACAACTCGGCGCCGATTATGGCATCAACCGGCTTAAAGGCGACTGGGCTGAAGGGATATACGAACTGACGAACAATCGCGGCATCGACCACATCATTGAAACCGTTGGCGGGGAGAACCTGAGGCATTCCCTGCGCGCCGTGGCGGTTCATGGGCGTATTTCGGTCATCGGCGTGCTGGCCGGCAGTGAAATCTCGCTGCCCGCGGGCGAACTGTTGCTGAAATCCCCGGTGATTCAAGGTATTGGCGTGGGGCACCGTCGCGCACTGGAAGATTTTGTCCGCGCCGTTGACGTGACCAGGCTGAAACCGGTGATTGAGCACCGTTACCGCTTTGACCAGCTTGCACAGGCGCTTGATTGATAGGAATTAAAACCTGAAACTGAACAACAAACAACCACCATTTTTGACTCCCGGCCAGCGCTGACGGAGGTCTGGTGATTGTTTGCTTCAATCAGTAATCGCTCATTTATCGGTGATATCGATTAACTGACCGTCTTTTAAACTTTCCCTGCGCTGTGGACGGATCTTCCCTGCATCCGCGCCTAACCGCACATTTTCATCTGCGCCAGCTGCTCATGCCGGGCCATCAGTTCCGCAAGCCGCTGCCCCCGTTTCAGCCCGCCGAAACACATTATCTTCCCGCACAAAATGCACGCCAGTGGGTCCACTTTCAGCAGCCGCTGGTACAGCCCCCGCCATGTCACCTTCCGCGCCGTTTTACGCTGCGTCTCTGTTAACAGATACACGACTTCCAGCACGGCCCGCTTTGACGGACTCAGAAAACCGTAATACCGCACCATCCGGAACCGTTTCTCCGGCACATGCCAGGAAAAGCGTTCCATAAACTCATCCCCGCTCAGCGTCAGCGTCTCCTCCTGCTTTGTCCGGTGACTGCGGTAGCGCATGATAATATCATCCCGCCCGGCGTAGTGCTCCAGCCGGCTCATCGACACCGGGGGCTTCTTAAGGTAAGCCCCGAAGTACATCGCCACGTGCGTGGCGTTGTCCATCACCTTCGACACCCGCACATTCCATTTTCTTCTGTAGTGCCGGTCCAGAAAGCGATTCCAGTCCTGCCTGCAGCGACTTTCTGCAGCCAGGGTTGCCGGTATCTCCAGCCGCCAGAATTCCCGGCGCAGCAGGTCAGTGATACGCCAGCGCCACATCGGCATCACGTTACGGGCGTAAAACTGCACTTTCTTCCAGGTACTGGTGTCAGTAATCCCGCCGGCCGTTGTGGAAAGGTGAATATGCGGATGCCACTGCTGGTCGCGCCCCCAGGTATGGATGACGCTGAAGCAGCCCGGCAGAAAGTCGCCGCGTCGGCCGGTTTCCAGGATAACATCGGCCGCGAGGCGGCTCATTTCGGCGAGCAGCCAGCGGTTATGGTATATCAGGGGCCAGAAGTCACAGGGGACAGTGAAGGTGATATGCTGCCATTCACCGTCGGGCACCAGGGCGAGAAGATACTGTATCCAGACTTCGCCTGCTTTTACGCCGCAGTGGGGGCAGGAGCGGCTTTTACAGCGGAAGCAGACTTTTTTGAGTGGCCACATCCGGGGTCAGGACAGCGCCAGCAGGTGTATCCCATGAGCGTGGTGCCGCAGGCCATGATTTTAGTGACGGCCTCAATGACAGCGGGACGAACAGAACCTTCAGGCTGTTTGTGAAACCAGCTAAGCCAGCGGTTGCCTTGCTGAAAGATATCGGCGAAGCGGGGAAGCATAATCATTTCACAGAAGAAGTGGGAGCTGAAGTTATAACAGTCGCCGAAGGCCATAACAAGTCGCAGCCGTCAGGCTGCCTACTTGAACACCTCGATCGCGGTGCGTTTGGCAAAATCGTGCTCACCCGCGAGTAAGACCCCGTTCCCCGGATCTTGCCTAAAAGGGGGGGTTCTGCTGCGCAATGTAGCTCTATTTTTGTGGGCTTAATCGCGTTAGCATGAGTAAGGACTCATCTTACCCGGGGATTTCATGGCTATTAAACTGATTGCAATCGATATGGACGGCACGCTGCTGCTGCCTGACCATACTATCTCTCCTGCGGTGAAAACCGCGATTGCCGCAGCCCGTGAACGCGGCGTCAACGTGGTGTTGACCACCGGCCGTCCTTACGCTGGCGTGCACAGCTATCTGAAAGAACTGCATATGGAGCAGCCTGGAGATTACTGCATCACCTATAACGGTGCTTTAGTGCAGAAGGCGAGCGACGGCAGTACCGTTGCGCAAACCGCGCTGGGCTACGACGACTACCGCTATCTGGAACAGCTGGCCCGCGATGTCGGCTCCCACTTCCACGCGCTCGATCGTAACACCCTGTATACCGCGAACCGCGATGTGAGCTATTACACGGTACATGAATCCTACGTGGCGACGATCCCGCTGGTCTTCTGCGAAGCCGAAAAGATGGATCCGAATATCCAGCTGCTGAAAGTGATGATGATCGATGAGCCGGCGATTCTGGACAAGGCTATCGCCCGCATTCCGGCTGAAGTGAAAGAGAAGTACACCGTGCTGAAAAGCGCGCCGTACTTCCTTGAAATTCTTGATAAACGCGTCACCAAAGGTACCGGCGTGAAATCGCTGGCCGATGCGCTGGGCATCCAGCCGGAAGAGGTGATGGCGATTGGCGATCAGGAAAACGACATCGCGATGATTGAATACGCTGGCGTCGGCGTGGCGATGGATAACGCGATTCCGGCCGTCAAAGAAGCGGCAAACTTTATCACCAAATCCAATCTGGAAGACGGTGTGGCATATGCTATTGAAAAATATGTCTTAAACTAAAAATCTCTTTCTGAAAAACCCGCGTTTATCGCGGGTTTTTTTATGCCCTGAGTTTAACCCGCCGCAAAATCTCCAAACCAAATTGTCGTTTTTGTGATCTAAATTGTAGTACAACATGTTTGTGTTGTACTACATTGTGTCCATGGCGATGACGAGTGACATCACGTTAGTACTACAAAGTTGCGGTTAAAACCGCCTGTCGCGGTAAAGTAGAGAGACATCCAGAGCACAAGGACTTTCCATGACTCTCAATAAAACCGATCGCATCGTCATCACGCTGGGCAAGCAGATTGTCAGCGGCAAATACGTTCCCGGCTCTGCGCTGCCCGCTGAAGCCGACCTGTGTGAGGAGTTTGCCACCTCGCGCAATATCATTCGCGAAGTGTTCCGTTCGTTGATGGCTAAACGGCTGATTGAAATGAAGCGCTATCGCGGCGCGTTCGTTACCCCGCGCAACCAGTGGAATTATCTCGACACCGACGTTTTACAGTGGGTGCTGGAGAGTGATTACGACCCGCGGCTGATTAGCGCGATGAGCGAGGTACGTAACCTGGTTGAACCCGCGATCGCCCGCTGGGCGGCAGAGCGCGCGACGTCGAGCGACCTGGCGCAAATAGAAGAAGCGCTCAACGACATGATCGCCAATAACCAGGACAGGGAAGCGTTTAACGAAGCGGATATTCGCTATCACGAGGCGGTGCTGCAGTCGGTGCATAACCCGGTTCTGCAGCAGCTCAACGTGGCGATCAGCTCGCTACAGCGGGCGGTATTTGAAAGAACGTGGATGGGCGATGAGGCCAACATGCCGAAAACGCTCCAGGAACATAAGGCGCTGTTTGACGCCATCCGGCATCAGGACAGCGAAGCGGCGGAGCAGGCGGCGCTCACCATGATCGCCAGCTCGACACGAAGGTTAAAGGAAATCACATGACATCTCGCTACATCGCAATTGACTGGGGATCGACCAACCTGCGCGCCTGGCTCTATCAGGGCGAACGGTGTCTGGAGAGCAGGCAATCGGAAGCAGGCGTCACGCGTCTGAACGGACACTCCCCCGCCGCGGTGTTTAGCGAAATAACCCGGGGCTGGCGCGACGGCGCGACCCCGGCGGTGATGGCAGGAATGGTCGGCAGTAACGTCGGCTGGCAGGCGGTACCCTACTTGCCGGTTCCCGTTCATTTCTCCGCCATTGGTGAACAATTAACTGCCGTTAGCGACAACGTCTGGATTATTCCCGGACTCAGCGTCTCTCGCGACGATAACCATAATGTGATGCGCGGCGAAGAGACTCAGCTCCTCGGCGCGCGGGCGATAGCCCCTTCTTCCGTCTACGTGATGCCCGGCACCCACTGCAAATGGGTGCAGGCAGACCGCCAACAAATTAACGACTTTCGCACGGTGATGACCGGCGAACTTCACCACCTGCTGCTGCGCCACTCGCTGGTCGGCGCCGGGTTACCGGAGCAGGTCTCCGCTCCTGACGCGTTTAACGCCGGGCTTGAGCGCGGCCTGCATTCGCCAGACATCCTGCCGCAGCTTTTTGAAGTTCGCGCTTCACACGTGCTGGGTTCGCTGCCGCGCGCGCATGTCGGCGAGTTTCTGTCGGGACTGCTGATTGGCGCGGAAGTCGCCACCCTGAGCCAACGCTTTCGCGACCAGCAGGTCACCATTGTCGCCGGCGAGACGCTGGCGAACCGCTATCAGCAGGCACTGAGCGCCATTGGCCGTCAGACCACCGTGGTGTCGGGCGACAACGCATTTCAGACAGGAATAAGGAGCATCATCCATGCAGTGGCAAACTAACTTACCGCTTATCGCTATCCTGCGCGGGATTACGCCGGAAGAGGCGCTGGCGCACGTGGGGGCGGCGATCGACGCCGGCTTCGACGCCGTTGAAATTCCGCTCAACTCACCGCAGTGGGAAAAGAGTATTCCCGCCGTTGTTGAGGCTTATGGTGATAAGGCGCTGATTGGCGCGGGCACCGTGCTTAATGCAGAGCGGGTGGACCAGCTTGCCCGAATGGGCTGCAGGCTTATCGTCACGCCCAATATTCAGCCCGAGGTCATTCGCCGTGCGGTGAGCTACGGCATGACGGTTTGTCCCGGATGCGCGACGGCGACGGAAGCGTTCGCCGCGCTGGACGCCGGGGCTCAGGCGTTGAAAGTCTTCCCATCTTCGGCTTTTGGCCCTGACTACATCAAAGCGCTAAAGGCCGTTTTGCCGCCGGAGGTGCCCGTTTTTGCGGTGGGCGGCGTGACGCCGGAAAATCTGGCGCAGTGGATAAAAGCAGGCTGTACCGGTGCCGGGCTGGGCAGCGATCTCTATCGCGCTGGCCAATCCGTAGAGCGTACCCAACGGCAGGCGGCAGCATTTGTTAAAGCGTATCGAGAGGCAGTGCAATGAAAATAACCAAACTCACCACGTATCGTTTACCCCCGCGCTGGATGTTTCTAAAAATTGAAACCGACGAAGGCGTGGTTGGCTGGGGCGAGCCCGTGATTGAAGGGCGCGCGCGCACCGTAGAGGCGGCGGTGCATGAGCTCGGCGAATATCTCATAGGCCAGGATCCGGCGCGGATTAACGACCTGTGGCAGGTGATGTACCGCGCGGGCTTTTACCGCGGCGGCCCGATTTTAATGAGCGCCATCGCCGGTATCGACCAGGCGCTGTGGGATATTAAAGGCAAAGTGCTGAACGCGCCGGTCTGGCAGCTAATGGGCGGCCTGGTGCGTGACAAAATCAAAGCCTACAGCTGGGTTGGCGGCGACCGTCCGGCAGAGGTGATTGATGGCATCAAGAAGCTGCGCGGTATTGGTTTTGATACCTTCAAATTAAACGGCTGCGAAGAGCTGGGGCTGATCGATAATTCTCGCGCGGTGGATGCGGCGGTGAATACCGTCGCGCAAATTCGCGAAGCGTTCGGCAATGAAATTGAGTTCGGTCTCGATTTTCACGGCCGCGTTAGCGCGCCAATGGCGAAGGTGCTGATTAAAGAGCTGGAGCAATATCGCCCGCTGTTTATTGAAGAGCCGGTTCTTGCCGAGCAGGCGGAATATTATCCGCGGCTGGCGGCGCAAACCTCGATTCCTATCGCGGCGGGCGAACGCATGTTCTCGCGCTTCGAGTTTAAACGCGTGCTGGAAGCCGGTGGGCTGGCCATTCTCCAACCCGATCTGTCGCACGCGGGCGGTATTACCGAGTGCTATAAAATCGCCGGAATGGCCGAAGCCTACGACGTGGCGCTGGCGCCGCACTGCCCGCTGGGGCCTGTTGCGCTTGCCGCCTGCCTGCACGTCGATTTTGTCTCCTATAACGCCGTCTTCCAGGAGCAAAGCATGGGCATTCACTATAACAAGGGCGCGGAATTACTCGACTTTGTGAAAAATAAAGACGACTTCAATATGGAAGGCGGTTTCTTTAAACCATTAATGAAGCCCGGGCTTGGCGTAGAAATCGATGAAGCGCGGGTCATTGAATTAAGTCAGAATGCGCCGGACTGGCGTAATCCGTTGTGGCGGCATGAGGATGGTAGCGTCGCGGAATGGTAAATGCTCTTCATATTTCACGCCACAGGTGCGTTGGCTGCGATTGCCGCACCCCGGTCACTTACTAATGTAAGCTCCCGGGGATTTGCAATCTTGCCGCCTTCCTGCAACGTGAACTATTTAGAGCATTCGTAAGCAAAAATATAAATTTTAAACACACCCTCTGTAAATTACCGGGCATGGTGAGCGGCCTCGCTATGCCCAAAATCTGGAGACAGATTGCGATGGATATTTCAGTTACAGCTGCAAAACCCGGGCGTCGTCGTTATTTGACGCTGATTATGATCTTTATTACCGTGGTGATTTGTTATGTTGATCGCGCCAACCTTGCCGTGGCATCGGCGCATATTCAGGAAGAGTTTGGTATTACCAAAGCGGAAATGGGATATGTATTTTCCGCCTTCGCGTGGCTGTATACGCTTTGCCAGATTCCCGGCGGTTGGTTCCTTGACCGCGTGGGCTCAAGGCTGACCTACTTTATCGCTATTTTTGGCTGGTCGGTGGCGACGCTACTGCAGGGATTTGCCACGGGGCTAATGTCGTTGATTGGCCTGCGCGCGATTACCGGGATATTTGAAGCGCCGGCGTTTCCCACCAATAATCGCATGGTGACCAGCTGGTTTCCGGAGCACGAGCGCGCATCAGCCGTCGGTTTTTACACCTCAGGCCAGTTTGTCGGGCTGGCATTCCTGACCCCGCTATTAATCTGGATTCAGGAAATGCTGAGCTGGCACTGGGTATTTATCGTTACCGGCGCTATCGGGATCGTATGGTCACTGATTTGGATTAAGGTTTATCAGCCGCCGCGTCTGACGAAAAGCATCAGCAAAGCCGAGCTGGATTATATTCGCGACGGCGGTGGTCTGGTGGACGGCGATGCGCCCGTTAAAAAAGAGGCGCGGCAGCCGCTGACCAAAGCCGACTGGAAGCTGGTATTCCATCGCAAACTGATTGGCGTTTATCTTGGGCAGTTTGCCGTGACCTCGACGCTGTGGTTCTTCCTGACCTGGTTCCCCAACTATCTGACCCAGGAAAAGGGGATTACGGCGCTGAAAGCGGGCTTTATGACCACAGTTCCGTTCCTTGCCGCCTTTGTTGGCGTGCTGCTCTCCGGCTGGCTGGCGGACAGGCTGGTGAGAAAAGGTTTCTCATTAGGCGCCGCGCGTAAAACCCCGATTATCTGCGGCCTGCTGATCTCGACCTGCATCATGGGCGCAAACTATACCAACGATCCGGTGTGGATTATGGTCCTGATGGCGCTGGCCTTCTTCGGTAACGGCTTCGCCTCCATTACCTGGTCGCTGGTCTCTTCGCTTGCGCCGATGCGGCTTATCGGGTTGACCGGTGGAATGTTTAATTTCGTCGGCGGGCTGGGCGGTATCACCGTTCCGCTGGTGGTGGGTTATCTGGCCCAGGACTATGGTTTTGCTCCTGCGCTGGTTTATATTTCCGTTATTGCGCTGGTGGGCGCGCTCTCTTACATCCTGCTGGTGGGGGATGTCAAACGAGTAGGCTAATTCTTTCCGATACGATACCCTGATGCGAAAGTCTCGCATCAGGGTATGTTTATGAAACAAGTCACCTTTGCTCCCCGTCATCATCAACTTACCAACACGCGCGCCTGGACGGCGGACAGCCGGTGGCTGGTCTTTGACGTTCGTCCCTCTGGCGCCTCATTTACCTGCGAAACCATCGAGCGGGTGAATGTCGAGACGGGAGAGGTTGAGATCCTCTACCGTGCCGGACAGGGCGTGTACGTTGGCGTGGTGACCGTTCATCCATCGATAGATAAATATGTCTTTATCCACGGCCCGGAAAACCCTGACGAGCGCTGGCATTACGATTTCCACCATCGTCGCGGCGTGGTCTCCTGGCAGGGCGAAACGCACAACCTCGATGCGATGGATATTTCCGCTCCCTATACTCCCGGCGCGCTGCGCGGCGGCAGCCATGTGCATGTCTTCAGCCCGAACGGCGAATTTGTCAGCTTTACCTATAACGACCACGTGCTGCATGAACGCGATCCGGCGCTGGATTTGCGCAACGTTGGCGTGGCGGTTCCCTATGGCCCGGTAGTACCGCGTGGGGATCATCCACGAGAATACGGCGGCAGCCACTGGTGCGTGCTGGTCAGCCGCACAACGCCGACCCCCGCGCCGGGCAGCGACGAGATTAATCGCGCCTATGAAGAGGGCTGGGTGGGCAACCGGGCGCTGGCGTTTATTGGCGATACGCTGGCGGTAAATGGCGACAAAGTGCCGGAGCTATTTATTGTCGAGCTGCCGGAGAGCGAACAGGGCTGGAAGCAGTCTGGCGATGCGCCATTGGCAGGAACGGAAACCACGATGCCGGCTCCCCCTGCCGGCGTTGTTCAGCGTCGCTTAACGTTTACCCACCAACGCCGTTACCCGGGACAGGTGAATACGCCGCGTCATTGGGTGCGCGCTAATCCCTCGGCAACGGACATCGCTTTTCTGATGCGCGACGAGGCCGGCGTGGTGCAAATGTGGCTTATCTCGGCGCAGGGAGGCAAGCTGCGGCAGCTGACCCACAACCGATCCGATATCCAGTCGGCGTTTAACTGGCATCCGTCAGGAAAATGGCTGGGCTTTGTGCTGGAAAACCGCATCGCGCTTTGTGATGCGCGGAGCGGGGAAATCGACTTTTTGACCGATGAGCATGCCAATCCGCCTTCGGCCGACGCGGTCGTCTTTTCGCCAGACGGCAAACAGCTTGCCTGGATGGAAGAGGTGGACGGTTACCGCCAGCTGTGGGTAACCGCAACGGCGCGCTAAATCAGGGGTTCGGCATTGGCGCTGGCGGGATCACTGCGTTGGTCGCCAGCGTCTCTTTTTCGCTCTTTTCCACGCGCGATTTAACCGAGCTATCGGTGCGGAACATATCCCACGGTAGCAGCAGCGTGTCCATAACGGCCGTGAGCGGCATATCCAGCGCCACCAGGGATTTCGTACCCCAGTTGGCATCGCTATCTCCCAGCATTTGCGCGCTGGCGCGCGTTCCCGGATAGGTTCCTTCCTTACCGCCGGTATGTGACATCACGCTGGAGCAACCGCCTAAACTTATCATCCCGCTAAACAGGACCAGCTTTAACAGACCGTTTTTCATCATTTTTCCGTCATCGTTACGGGCGTTGATAGAACCTTCTATGTACAAAATCATGCAGGGCGCAGCCAACAGAGCCGCGGCCTGAAGAATGGCGTACATATCGGTTATATCGGGCCATTCCATGGATGCATAGTGCCATTGCGCCGCACTGTGGCAGGCGTCGCACTTTGCCTTTTGTGCTGTCCCTCCAGTCTAAGCAATAGACCGCAAACTGCAAAAAAAATTGCCCATTTCCCCTTGAAAAGGCCATGGATATACCCATTTTAGGAATGTGTCTCCCGGAGAATACGCCGAATGGGTATTCCGGGTAATAACGGCCTGTCCATGATGGAAGGTCAGATAATTCTCGCTGATTTCAGGAGCTATGTATTATGCGTAATTTCGATCTCTCCCCGCTGTATCGTTCTGCTATTGGTTTCGACCGCCTTTTCAATCTGTTAGAAAATAATCAAAGCCAGAGTAATGGCGGCTATCCTCCGTACAACGTTGAGTTAGTAGACGAGAACAACTACCGCATCGCGATTGCCGTTGCCGGTTTTGCCGAGAGCGAACTGGAAATTACCGCGCAGGATAATCTGCTTATCGTAAAAGGCGCCCATGCCGCCGAGCAGAAAGAGCGCACTTACCTGTATCAGGGCATCGCTGAACGCAATTTTGAGCGTAAATTCCAGCTTGCGGAAAATATTCATATTCGCGGCGCCAACCTGGTAAACGGTCTGCTGTATATCGACCTTGAGCGAGTTATTCCTGAAGCGAATAAGCCGCGCCGTATCGAGATCAACTAATTTGTTGGGCCGCGAAGGCGGCCCGGTATTCATTCAAAAAACTGCCCGCCGTCAGGGGGCAAAGGCGAATCCACAGGATTTGCAGATATCCACTCGCTTCTTAGAAGGAGAAAGACTATGCGTAACTACGATTTATCCCCGCTGCTGCGTCAATGGATCGGTTTTGACAAACTTGCCAACGCGCTACAAACCGCCGGTGAAAGCCAGACCTTCCCGCCCTATAACATCGAAAAAAGCGACGACAACCACTATCGCATTACCCTTGCGCTGGCCGGTTTCCGTCAGGAAGATTTGGATATCCAGCTTGAAGGCACGCGCCTGACGGTAAAAGGCGCGCCGCAGCAGCCGGAAAAAGAGACCAAATGGCTGCATCAGGGGCTGGTTAACCAGGCGTTTAGCCTGAGCTTCACGCTCGCCGAAAATATGGAAGTCTCCGGGGCAACCTTTACCAACGGCCTGCTGCATATCGATTTGACCCGCAACGAGCCGGAACAGATCGCACCGCAGCGCATCGCCATCAGCGAGCGCCCCGCGTTAGATAGCTAATTAAGCTAACCACCTATAAAGCCCCGATGTTCGGGGCTTTTTTGTGCGTGATACGCATTACTTTGTCCTTTCTTGCTGTGTTCAACAAAATGGTCGTTGGCTGATCCCGTGATTATTGTGCGCCAGGCGGCATACAGCCTGGTGAGTACCGGTCATAATCCTCATTGTGAGTAATGTTATACACAGGGAAGAGACGATGAGTGATATAGCATTGACCGTTAGCGTATTGGCGCTGGTGGCGGTCGTCGGATTGTGGATCGGCAATGTAAAAGTGCGCGGTGTCGGCTTCGGTATCGGAGGCGTGCTGTTTGGCGGTATTATCGTCGGCCACTTTGTGGACCAGGCGGGCATTACGCTCAGCAGCCCTATGCTGCACTTTATTCAGGAATTTGGCCTGATTCTCTTCGTGTATACCATCGGTATCCAGGTGGGGCCGGGCTTCTTCGCCTCGCTGCGCGTCTCCGGCCTGCGGCTGAACCTCTTCGCTATTCTGATCGTCATTCTCGGCGGCCTGGTCACCGCGGTCCTGCATAAACTGTTCGATATCCCTCTTCCCGTGGTGCTCGGCATCTTCTCCGGCGCGGTAACCAACACGCCTGCGCTGGGGGCCGGGCAGCAGATCCTGCGCGACCTTGGCGTACCGCTTGATACCGTCGATCAGATGGGGATGAGCTACGCCATGGCCTATCCGTTTGGCATCTGCGGCATTTTGCTGACCATGTGGCTGGTGCGACTGTTTTTCCGCATCAACGTCGAGAAAGAAGCCCAGCAGTTTGACGAGATCAGCGGCAACGGCCACGCGCATCTTCAGACCATCAACGTGCGGGTCGAAAACCCCAACCTGAACAATATGGCGATTCAGGATGTGCCGATGCTTAACAGCGACAAGCTGATCTGCTCGCGCCTCAAGCGTGAGGAGATGCTAATGGTGCCCGCGCCGAATACCCTGATTCAGCTTGGGGACCTGCTGCACCTGGTCGGGCGACCGGAGGGTTTACACAATGCCCAGCTGGTGATTGGTAAGGAGGTTTCCACTTCGCTCTCCACGCGCGGTACCGATCTGAAAGTCGAGCGCGTGGTGGTCACTAACGAAAAAGTATTGGGTAAACGCATACGCGATCTGCACTTTAAGCAGCGCTATGACGTGGTGATCTCGCGACTCAATCGCGCCGGGGTTGAGCTGGTCGCCAGCAGCCATGCCAGCCTGCAGTTCGGCGATATTCTTAACCTCGTCGGCCGTCCGGAGGCGATTGACGCGGTGGCCGCCGAGCTGGGCAACGCCCAGCAAAAACTGCAGCAGGTGCAGATGCTGCCGGTATTTATCGGTATTGGCCTGGGCGTGCTGCTGGGCTCCATTCCGCTGTTTATTCCGGGGTTCCCGGCGGCGCTGAAGCTGGGCCTGGCAGGGGGGCCGCTGATTATGGCGCTGATCCTCGGGCGTATCGGCAGCATCGGTAAGCTCTACTGGTTTATGCCGCCCAGCGCTAACCTTGCGCTGCGCGAGCTGGGCATTGTGCTGTTTCTCGCGGTGGTTGGCCTGAAATCCGGCGGCGATTTTGTGGCGACGCTGATTGACGGTGATGGCATGAGCTGGATTGTCTACGGCATCTTTATCACCGCTATCCCACTGCTGGCTGTCGGTATTCTGGCGCGGATGCTGGCGAAGATGAACTACCTGACCCTGTGCGGGATGCTGGCCGGTTCAATGACCGACCCGCCCGCGCTGGCCTTTGCCAACAATCTGCATGCCACCAGCGGCGCGGCGGCGCTCTCTTACGCGACCGTTTATCCGCTGGTCATGTTCTTACGTATTATTACGCCGCAGCTACTGGCGGTGCTGTTCTGGGGGATAGGTTAACGGATTCTCCGCCTGGACGCGCCGCAGGTGGTAGTCCACCTGATACTCGCTGGCGTTACGGAACATCACCGAATAGTTAAGAAACTCGCCGCTGTCGCTGTAGGAAAGGGAGGTTATACGCAGCAGCGGCGTCTGCTCCGGCACGTTCATCGACTGCGCCAGCTGCCTGTCCGCCAGCACCGGCGACAGCGTTTCATAGTTGCCGCTAATGGTTATGCCACACTCCTTCTCGATGTAATCGAACTTCGACCCTTCTAGATGCACCAGCGACAGATTGCGAAACAGCTTCACCGGCATATAGCTGTCCTCCAGCATTAGCGGCTTGCCATCGACATAGCGCACCCGGCGCGAGAAGTAGATCCGTTCATCAATTTGTATCCGCAGCAGGCTGGCGATAGCCGGTGGGGCGGGCATCACCTCGAAAACCAATACCCGGCTGACCACCTCTTTACCCTGCTTGCGCAGCACCTCGGCCAGCCCGGTCAGATTGCTGGTTTCATGATGCAGGTCTTTGCGGGCGACGTAGGTGCCGGAGCCGTGCCGACGCACCACCAGTCCCCAGGTGACCAGCAGATCGATGGCTTTGCGGATAGTCATGCGCGCGACGCCGAACTCTTCCGCCAGCTTTTTTTCCCCGGGAAGCGGGCTGCCGACTTCGAAATCGGAGGAGTTGAGGCGCAAACGTAATCTGTCGGCGATGGATTTGTAGATCACCAGTAGACCTCTATTCACTCAATTGAAAACGATGATGCACGGATTATTAGCTTTAAAAATAGAGTTAATACATATGGATAAATACGCTTCGTTACAGAGGCGTAATCAGCGCAATTCAGAATGTCTAATTTTTACTTAAAAAGTAGACAACATTGGCGCAATTAAAACCATGAAAGCGATCACGAATCGTAACGGCTCCGCATGTTGTCGACCGGGCAAATTTCTATTCTCGTTTCAGGCCAGTACAAATAATTACCCTGAATCATTCACCGCGGTACGTGAAGCATGTCGGGTATGGATAAGGCCACTCACCCTATGAGTTGTTATATGAGGATTTTCAAATGCTCAGTCAAATACAACGCTTTGGCGGCGCCATGTTTACCCCGGTTTTACTCTTTCCTTTCGCCGGGATCGTGGTGGGTATCGCCATTATGCTGCGCAACCCGATGTTCGTCGGGGAAGCGCTCACAGCACCCGATAGTTTATTTGCTCAGATCGTTCACATTGTTGAAGAGGGCGGCTGGACCGTCTTTCGTAATATGCCGCTGATTTTCGCCGTCGGTCTGCCGATCGGCCTGGCGAGGCAGGCCCAGGGCCGGGCCTGCCTGGCGGTACTGGTCAGCTTCCTCACCTGGAACTACTTCATCAACGCCATGGGGATGACCTGGGGCCACTTCTTCGGCGTCGATTTTTCCGTGGAGCCGACGCCAGGCAGCGGCCTGACGATGATGGCCGGGATTAAAACGCTCGATACCAGCATTATCGGCGCGATCGTTATCTCCGGACTGGTGACCGCCCTGCATAACCGCTACTTCGATAAACCGCTGCCGGTGTTTCTGGGGATTTTCCAGGGCTCCTCGTTTGTGGTGATTGTCGCCTTCCTGGCGATGATCCCCTGCGCCTGGCTGACCTTGCTGGGCTGGCCAAAAGTGCAGATGGGCATTGAATCGCTGCAGGCCTTCTTACGCTCGGCCGGGGCGCTGGGGGTCTGGGTCTATATTTTCCTCGAGCGCATTCTGATCCCGACCGGTTTACATCACTTTGTCTACGGACCGTTTATTTTCGGCCCGGCGGTAGTGGAAAGCGGTATTCAGGTTTACTGGGCGCAGCATTTACATGAGTTCAGCCAGAGTACCGAGGCGCTGAAAACTCTCTTCCCGGAAGGCGGATTCGCGCTGCACGGTAACTCGAAGGTCTTTGGTTCCGTGGGTATCGCGCTGGCGCTCTACTACACCGCCGCGCCGGAAAATCGCGTGAAAGTCGCCGGTCTGCTGATTCCCGCCACCTTGACCGCCGTACTGGTGGGAATAACCGAGCCGTTAGAGTTCACCTTCCTGTTTATCTCGCCGCTGCTGTTTGCCGTCCATGCGGTGCTGGCGGCCACTATGGCGACGGTGATGTATATCTGCGGCGTGGTAGGCAACTTTGGCGGCGGCCTGCTCGACCAGTTTCTGCCGCAAAACTGGATCCCCATGTTCCACAACCATGCCTCAATGATGTTTATCCAGATAGGCGTTGGCGTGTGCTTCACCGCGCTCTACTTCGTCATCTTCCGCACGTTGATTCTGCGCCTGACCCTGAAAACGCCGGGCCGCGAAGAGAGTGAAATTAAGCTCTATAGCAAAGCGGATTATCAGGCCGCGCGCGGCAAAACCAGCGCCGCGGGGGCTGCGGATACCAAACTGGGCCAGGCCGCCGGCTTCCTGCAGGCGCTGGGCGGAGCGGGCAATATCGAAAGCATTAATAACTGCGCCACCCGGCTGCGCATCGCGCTGGTCGATATGGCGAAGACGCAAAGCGACGACGTCTTTAAAGCGCTGGGCGCCCACGGCGTAGTCCGCCGCGGCAACGGAATTCAGGTCATCGTCGGCCTGCACGTCCCTCAGGTCCGCGACCAGCTGGAAACCCTCATCAAAGATTCTCTACAGACCGAACAAACCACCATGACGGAGGCAGTATCATGAAAAAATTCTCAGTTGTTATCGCAGGCGGCGGCAGTACCTTCACCCCGGGCATCGTGCTGATGCTGTTAGCGAACCAGGATCGCTTCCCGCTGCGGTCGCTGAAATTTTACGACAACGACGGCGCGCGTCAGGAGACCATCGCCGAGGCGTGCAAAGTGATCCTCAAAGAGCAGGCGCCGGAGATTGAATTCAGCTATACCACCGACCCGCAGGCGGCCTTTACCGACGTTGATTTCGTGATGGCGCATATCCGCGTGGGCAAATACCCGATGCGTGAAAAAGATGAAAAAATTCCGCTGCGCCACGGCGTGCTGGGGCAGGAAACCTGCGGCCCTGGCGGTATCGCCTACGGTATGCGCTCCATCGGCGGCGTCCTGGAGCTGGTGGACTATATGGAAAAATATTCGCCGAACGCCTGGATGCTGAACTACTCCAACCCGGCGGCCATTGTGGCGGAAGCGACCCGTCGCCTGCGTCCGAACGCCAGAATTCTCAACATTTGCGATATGCCGATCGGTATCGAAGGGCGGATGGCGCAAATCGTCGGCCTCAAGGACCGCAAGCAGATGCGCGTGCGCTACTATGGGCTGAACCACTTCGGCTGGTGGACCTCGATTGAAGATCTGCAGGGTAACGATCTGATGCCGAAACTGCGCGAACATGTGGCGAAATTCGGCTATGTTCCGCCATCAAACGATCCCCATACCGAGGCGAGCTGGAACGACACCTTCGCCAAGGCGAAGGACGTGCAGGCGCTGGATCCGGATACGATGCCGAATACTTACCTTAAGTATTATCTGTTCCCGGACTACGTCGTGGCGCACTCCAATCCGGAACGCACCCGCGCTAACGAGGTGATGGATCACCGTGAGAAAAACGTCTTTAGCGCCTGCCGGGCCATTATTGCTGCGGGCCACTCGTCCGCAGGCGATCTGGAAATTGACGAACACGCGTCCTACATCGTCGATCTGGCGGCGGCGATTGCCTTTAATACTCAGGAACGCATGCTGCTAATTGTGCCAAACAACGGGGCGATTCATAACTTTGACGCCGATGCGATGGTGGAAATTCCGTGCCTGGTTGGCCACAACGGACCGGAGCCGTTGACGGTAGGCGATATTCCCCACTTCCAGAAAGGGATGATGAGCCAGCAGGTTGCGGTGGAAAAACTGGTGGTGGATGCCTGGGAACAGCGCTCTTATCACAAGCTGTGGCAGGCCATTGCGCTGTCGAAAACCGTGCCGAGCGCATCCGTTGCGAAAGCGATTCTTGATGAGCTGATTGCGGCCAATAAAGCGTACTGGCCGGAACTGCATTAATCCTGCTGACCGGCAGCCACAGGGTGCCGGTTATTCATTTATCGGCCTGATAGCCCGACTTTATACGGTTATCAGGCCTGAGCTTCCTCTGAAACGGGGCGATTATTAATGCCCTCCGCTTTGGCAGTCAGGTAGAATCGGCGGTATTTTACGCAACCGGGAATCCATCAAGGAGTCATGATGAAAATATCCCGCCTTGGTGAAGCGCCGGATTACCGCTTCTCGCTGGCGAATGAACGTACCTTTCTGGCGTGGATCCGCACTTCGCTTGGCTTTTTAGCCGGTGGCGTCGGCCTGGACCAGCTGGCGCCGGATTTCGCTACGCCGCTGATTCGCGAAATTCTGGCGCTGCTGCTGTGCCTGTTTGCCGGCGGTCTGGCGATTTACGGCTATATACGCTGGCTGAGCAACGAAAAGGCGATGCGGCTGAAACAGGATCTTCCCTACACCCGCACGCTGCTGCTGATCAGTATTCTGCTGACCCTCGTCATCGTGGTGGTGATGGCGCTGGTGCTCTATGCCGGATAATCGCCGGGCGCGTCGCGAGAGCGATCCGGGCCTGCAGCCGGAGCGTACGTCGCTGGCCTGGTTTCGCACCCTTTTAGGCTATGGCGCGCTGCTGGCGCTGGCGATTAAGCACCACTGGCATCAGGCGGGGATCGCATTCTGGATTTCGCTGTGCATATTGCCGTTCGCCGCCCTTATCCTCTGGCGCTATACCCGCAGCCGCAATCTGATGAACGTTGAGCAAAGCGATTTTGCTCAGCCGCAGGCGGTTCGTGACAAATTTTTGATCGCATTCGCAGTACTTTCCCTGTCATTGTTGTTTGCTGTAACCCATATACGACAGGTGATTTTGTTTATTAAGGATATGACATGACAGGATGTCAGGCCGATTACGGTGACGATCGGCACTGCGGTAACTGCAAATCGCTGGCGAGCGATCTTCCGGTACAGGAAGTCATTATCGATCGTCAGGCGTGCCAACGCCCCGAGCGTGTCTACTATCAGCTGAGCGCTCAGGGAGCCGTGGCCATCAAGTTTATTCCCCATCTGCAACCTTCCGACGCCCGGCTGTGGGGGGATTTCCTCTGCGCGGTGTTTGCGATTTGGGTTAAAGAAGATGCTAACCGCATCGTCGTGCCGCTGTTTGAGGCCACGCTGCGCGCCTGGCGCGGCGAGTCGGTGCAGTATGCCAACAATCCGCCGGGGCCTGCCTGCGCGGGCTGCGCCTGGCTAAGATTATGCGGTGGGGGCTGCCCGCAGCTGCGTCTGGAGGATGGCTCCAATGCGCTATGCGAGGGTTACCGGCAGTTTTATAGCTGGAGCGCCCCCTATATGCGCGTTCTGCGCGATCTACTCAATCAGCACCGTTCGCCGGTTGAGCTTATGCATCTGCTGCGCTAAAAAATGGCGACGAAAGAAGCTTCGTCGCCATCGCGTTGACCTGACGGGAGGTTTACCGTCCTTTTGCCAGATACTGCGCCATCTCCTCTTCCGGCACCATGCCGCCGCCGGTTGCCCACACAAGGTGGGTCGCATTGCGCATCTGCCCGGCGGTGAAACCGTGCATCTGCTGATACGCCTGGCTGGCGCAGACCCGCTGCGGCCCGGCCATGCCGGCCAGCGCGGACGGCTCCAGGCGAATACCTTCTTCCTCGGCTAACCAACCCAGCATGTCGTACATTGTCTGGTCATCGAGAGAGTAGAACCCATCCAGCAGGCGCTCCATTGCCCTGCCAACGAAACCGGAAGCGCGGCCTACCGCCAGACCGTCCGCGGCGGTTAGATTATCAATTCCCAGATCCTGAACCGAAATCTGGTCATGCAGGCCGGTATAAACCCCCAGCAGCATGCAAGGGGAGTGGGTCGGTTCGGCGAAGAAGCAGTGGACGTTATCGCCAAACGCCAGCTTCAGGCCAAACGCCACGCCTCCGGGGCCGCCGCCAACGCCGCACGGCAGATAAACAAACAGCGGATGACTGGCGTCCACCACGCGCCCTTCGCGGGCAAACTGCGCTTTTAGCCGCTCGCCGGCCACGGAGTAGCCGAGGAACAGGGTGCGCGAGTTCTCATCATCGATAAAGAAGCAGTTCGGGTCGGACTCGGCGGCTTTACGCCCCTGCTCAACCGCCACGCCGTAATCCTCTTCGTACTCCACCACCGTCACGCCGTGGCTGCGCAGTTTGGCCTTTTTCCACGCTCTGGCGTCGGCGGACATATGGACCGTCACCTTGAAGCCGATGCGCGCGCTCATTATGCCAATCGACATCCCCAGGTTGCCGGTGGAGCCAACGGCGATGCTGTACTGGCTGAAGAACGTCCTGAACTCGGGGGTCAGCAGCTTGCGGTAGTCGTCGGCTGTGTTTAACAATCCCGCGTCGATCGCCAGTTTTTCCGCGTGGGTCAGGACTTCATAAATGCCGCCGCGGGCCTTAATCGAGCCGGAAATCGGCAGGTGGCTGTCTTTCTTCAGCAGCAGATCGCCAGCAATGGGCTGACGAAAGGTTTTTTCCAGCCGGGCCTTCATTGCCGGGATGGCCACCAGCTCGGATTCGATAATACCGCCGGTGGCGGCGGTTTCCGGAAAGGCTTCCGCCAGATAGGGCGCAAAACGATCGAGGCGGGCGTGGGCATCCTGAACGTCTTCTGTCGTCAGGCCAACGTAGGGTAACCCCTCCGCCAGCGACGTCGTTGACGGGTTAAACCAGGTGGTTTCTTTCAGGGCTATCAGCTCCTCCAGTAGAGGAAACTGGGCGAGTAAAGTGGTCATGTCAGCGTTTTTCATATTACGTCTCTTTGCGCTCAGATGATGAAAGAAAGCAGGAATGTACCGGCCAGTGCAAGCAGCGAAGCGATAAAGGTCGCCGTGGTATAGTATTTGAACGTTTCGTTAAGGCTTGCCCCGCAGTACTGCTTAACCAGCCAGAACAGGGAATCCGTCACGATAGTGCAGCCAATCGCGCCGGAGCCGATGGCGATAGCGATGATTTCAGGGCTCACGCCGGGATAGAGCGGCAGCATCGGCGCGACGATGGCGGTTGCGCCCATCATGGCGACGGTGGCGGAACCGACGGCGGCATGCAGAATCAGCGCCACCAGCCAGGCCAGCAGAATCGGGTGCATATCGAGGTTCGACAGAATCACCGCCAGCGTATCGGCCAGGCCGCTGGTTTTCAGAATGGCGTTAAAGGCCCCGCCTGCGCCGATAATCAGCAGGATATTGGCGATAGAACCGAAACAGTTTTCCGTATGCGTCAGCAGGGTGCTCATGCCCATATTCTGGCGGATACCCAGCACGTAGTAGGCCACAAAGACCGCGATAAACATGGCGGTGATCGGGTTGCCGATAAACTCCAGCAGCATATACAGCGTGCCGCCTTTGGTCATATTTAGTTCGGCGATGGTTTTGACCAGCATCAGGCCGATCGGCAGCAGCACCGTAAACAGGGTTGCGCCCAGCGACGGCAGGGTCTCTTCTTTGCGCACTTCGAGGTTGGCAAACTCAGCCGGCACCGCTTTAAACGGCAGGCGGTTGCCGAGCAGCCGCAGGAACAGCGGGCCGCCGACCAGCGAGGCCAGCAGGCCCACCAGCAGACCGTAAACGATCACCGTTCCGATATCCGCGCCCAGCTTGTTGGCGACGAACAGCGCAGCCGGATGCGGCGGCACCACGCAGTGCACCGCCATCAGCGCCGTACACAGCGGGATGGCCAGCTTCAGCAGCGACGTGTTGGTCTTTTTGGCAATGGAAAACGCCAGCGGAATCAGCAGCACCACGCCCACTTCAACGAACAGGGTGATCCCGCAAATCAGGCCCACCAGCACCATTATGACGTCAGCGGACAGCCAGCGGCAGCGCTGGAGCGTCAGGCCGATACGTTCCGCTGCGCCGGAGACCTCCATCATTTTGCCGAGAATCGTTCCCAGCCCAATCACCGCCGCAAGGAAGCCCAGCGTGCCGCCAATCCCGCTCTCAATGGCGTTAACCATATCCAGCGGGCTCATGCCCATCATGGCGCCGACGAAAAAGCTTGCCAGCAGTAGCGCCAGAAACGGGTGAAACTTCAGTTTGACGATAGTTAATACAATCAACACGATGCTGATCAGCAGCGTGCTCACAACCCAGATCTGAGATTCCATACCCCACCTCGCCTGTGAATAATCTATGGGTATTGAACAGAAAAACGGCACGCGCTGACAAACGATATAAACGGCCCTTCAGGTGAATTAGATTGAATCAAAAAGGTGATTTTGCTCTAAAATTGTCTGTTATGTGTGCTATGCATCACTTTTATTCATCTTTAACGCGCAGCTGGCGCGAAAAATTTCTTACACTCGGCGGGGAATAGTGAAGGAGTAAGAGATGGAGACGCTAAAAGAGTTAGGCACTCGCCTGCTTAACGGCTGGCAGCTATCGAAGCTGTATACCTTTGAAGTCGCCGCCCGGCATGAGTCGTTTGCGCTGGCGGCGGAGGAGCTGTCGCTGACGCCCAGCGCGGTGAGCCACCGTATCAATCAGCTGGAAGAAGAGCTGGGGATCCAGCTGTTTGTGCGCTCGCACCGCAAAGTAGAGCTGACGCATGAAGGTAAGCGGGTGTTCTGGGCGCTGAAGTCCTCGCTGGATAGCCTGAACCAGGAAATTCTGGATATTAAAAACCAGGAGCTGTCGGGGACGTTAACGGTCTATTCGCGCCCGTCCATCGCCCAGTGCTGGCTGGTTCCCGCGCTCGGCGATTTTACCCGCCGCTATCCGTCGATCTCGCTTACCGTGCTGACCGGCAACGATAACGTCAATATGCAGCGCGCGGGCATCGATCTGGCAATCTACTTCGATGATGCGCCTTCCTCGCAGCTGAGCCACCATTTTCTGATGGATGAGGCCATCGTACCGGTCTGCACGGCGGATTACGCGCGCCAGCATCAGCTACAGCAGAACCCCGGCAATCTTCGTCACTGTACGCTGCTGCACGATCGTCAGGCGTGGAGCAACGATTCCGGCACCGATGAGTGGTTCAGCTGGGCGCAGACATTTTGCGTAGATTTGCCGCAATCGTCGGGTATTGGCTTCGATCGTTCGGATTTAGCGGTGATTGCCGCGATGAATCACGTTGGCGTGGCGATGGGGCGTAAGCGGCTGGTGCAAAAGCGCCTGGAGAGCGGCGAGCTGATCGTACCGTTCGGCGAGATGACCCTGAAGTGCCATCAGCACTACTACGTGACGACCCTGCCGGCCGTCAGTGGCCGAAAATTGACGCCTTTATCCACTGGCTGCAGAGTCAGGCGCAATTATGATGACCGGCTTAGTTTCATCCCGGTGGCGCTGCGCTGACCGGGCTACGGGTTTACCTCCGTTTGCGGGCCGGTAGCCCGGACAGGCGCGTCAGGCGCCGCCTCCGGGAAATATGCCGGGGCTGATAATTCGCCACCGCTTCCCGGCTTGCGCTGCGCTTAGCCGGGCTACGGGTTCATCGGCGTCCGTCATTTTGTAGCCCGGGTAAGACGCCCCGCGTCGCGACCCGGGGAACCCGCAATGAAGCCTTAAACCGGCTGCTGGTGTTGATGAAAGCGCGACGCCAGCGGCAGCCAGCACAGCAGAATCAGCAATCCCATCAGCATCATCAGCAGGCCGAGGCTGCCCTGACCGGTTTGCGGCATCATCGCCGACAGCCACGCCAGCACGCCGGAACCGATATTCTGCAGCCCGCCCACCAGCGCCCCGGCGGTGCCGGCGAGGAACGGGAAGGGCTCCATCGCGCCGCTGGTTGCCAGCGGGAACAGCATCCCCGCGCCAAAAAAGAACAGCGCGGCGGGAACCAGCAGGGTCCAGACGGTCATCACGCCCAGCAGGCCAGGGATCCACATCAGCACCCCCGCCAGCAGGCAGCAAATCACCGACTGCCACATCAGCGTCGGGAAGCGTTTGTTCGGCCGGCCGGCAAACCAGGCGCCAAAGAACGCCGCCGGGATCGGCAGAATAAACAGAATGCTGACCGACATACTGCTCAGACCCAGTACCGCGCCCATCAGCACGCCGGAACAGGCTTCGAATACGGCAATGCCCGCCAGGCCGCCGATCAGCATCAGCAGATAGCAGTTGAACGCGCCGGTACCGAACAGCGTTTTATAGTTGGTGATGAGCCGGGTACGCGGCGCGCCGGTGGGCCGGGTTTCCGGCATCCAGCGCGCCATGCTGAAGGTGACACCAGCGCAAAGTACCAGCAGAAATACGAAGCAGGCCCGCCAGTTCCATAAGGTATCGAGAATGCCGCCAATCAGCGGCGCCAGCAGCGGGCTAACCAGAATCCCCATATTCAGCAGGCTATTGGCGTGCCTGAGCTGCGCCCCTTCATACAGATCGCGCGGCAGGGTTCGCGCCATCACGCCGCCGACGCCGGTACCCATCCCCTGCATTGCGCTGGCGGCAATCAGCACCGGCAGGCTATGGGTGGTAATGGCAACCAGCGTCGCCAGCATAAAAATGGACATTCCCACCAGGATCACCGGGCGGCGGCCAACGCGATCGGAGAGCGGGCCGTAGAAAAGCTGCGAGACGCCGTAGGTCAGCAGATAAGCGGCCATTACGCTCTGCACCGCGCCTTCGCGAACGTTGAGCGATATCGCCATATCGGCAATCGCCGGA
This sequence comes from Klebsiella sp. PL-2018, assembly GCF_019048985.1. Classification (NCBI taxonomy): domain Bacteria; kingdom Pseudomonadati; phylum Pseudomonadota; class Gammaproteobacteria; order Enterobacterales; family Enterobacteriaceae; genus Klebsiella; species Klebsiella sp. PL-2018. The sequence goes on along the minus strand of NZ_CP077673.1, from coordinate 5,795,676 downwards.
ATATAAATGGTCTGCGCCATCTGGCCTACGGCCACCAGCAGCACCAGCATCAACAACAAATTGAAGTTCTTATGCCGTTTCATGTCGATGAATACTTTGTATAAAGTTGGATATGAAGAATATGTGACTGGCACACCCGCTAAACGATGGAGGAATCTACCACATAAAAATGACAGAACAACCCTGTAAGGGGGGATTGTCGGGGATGTTCAGGCAGGTTTTGTAAACAACAATCGGCAACTAATGTTGCCATGTGTGGATTACGACAGCCGCAGCAGAATCGCCCCGGCGGCAATGCCGCAGGCGGCGGCGATGCGCAATGGAACTACCTTCTCTTTCAACAGGATAAACGCGATAACTGCGCCAAAAAGAATCGAGGTTTCGCGCAGGGCGGCCACCACCGCCAGCGGTGCCTGGGTCATTGCCCACAGCGCCAGGCCATAGGAGCCCATGGTACCGACGCCGCCGACCATGCCTTTCTTCCAGTGCTGGCGCAGATAGCGGCTGGCCTGCGGGCGTCGGGCAATCATCGCCCAGCCCAGCAGACAGAAGCCGTTCATAAAAAAGGTCCACAGGGTATAGCCCAGCGCGGTTTCTGAAAGCCGCACACCGGTTCCGTCAACCAGCGTGTAGCCCGCAATGAAGCAGGCGTTGATCAGCGCCAGTACGATACCCTGGCTCGAACTGGCGCGCCCGTTAAAGGCCATCGCCAGAATCGCCAGGCAGATGACGCCGATGCCCAGCCACGCCAGCGGGGAGAGAGTGTCGCCAAGAAAGGCGACGCTGATTATCGCCACCAGTAGCGGGGCGGTCCCGCGCATCAGCGGATAGGTCTGGCTCATATCCGAGACCTGATAGGTTTTTGCCACCAGCACCGTATACACCACCTGTAGCGCGCAGGAGACGGCAAGAAACGGCACGCTGGCGAGCGTGGGTTGGGGGGCAAAAGGGAGTAGAACCAGGGCGATGAGCGAGGCAGAGCCGCTAACGCCTACCGCTGCGTACATTTTATCGCCGCTGGCTTTAACGATAGCGTTCCAGCTGGCGTGAAGCAGGGCGGCGAACAGCAAAATACAGAATACGGTAATGGTCATTGCGGCCTGGCGCTGGGGAATAAATCGTCAACGGACTGTAACATGCGCACTCTTCAGCAGCCAGCGGCGGCTAGAGCGAACAGAACAGACGATGGGTGACCCGGGGTTCATCATATATCGGGCGAAATCCCAGATTTTCATAAAACGACCAGGCCGTTGACGGCGCATGGGTGTTGAGAAAATCAAAGCTGCTGCCGGAGTGGGTGATAACCGAGACCAGCAGCTGATGCCCGATCCCCTGCCGACGATGGCGCTCGGCGATATACAAATGGCGGATGCGACCAGCCCGCGGCTGCTGGCTAAAAGGATCGATGTTAAGCCCGCACACGCCGACCAGCTGCCCGTGCGCAAAAGCCCCCAGCAGCTTTTCTCCCGGCGCGTTAAAACGGTTTTCCCCGTTCTGCCAGTTCTCCGCCAGGCGACGCAGCATGTTCAGGTTTTGCGCCAGGCTTTCGGCGCGGAGTGCCGAAAAACCGGGTTCGTCCGGGGTGATAGCGGCGATCAACAACGGTGCCATAATTTTTCTCCGTCAGGTTAGCCTGTAGAGGGGCGGTTTCCCGCCCCTCTCAGGTGCGACTTGAACCTGAATCAGCGGAACTGCTTCAGGACTGCATCAAGTAGTTGCAACACGGCAACCATGAGTTTCAGGATCAGAACAACGATATCCACTCCGCCCATACGCGTCTCCTCTGGTTCAGGAGCACAACCGGCTGGCGTACCTTTCCGCCGCCTGTTGCCAGCCAGGGTATACCCGTCATATTCAGGCGCCACCTGCCGGTGGCGGACTCAATAATTCGGGGTATTTGTTGACGTAACACAGTGTGCTCTTCTGGGGTTAAGGCGCTGACGGCACCACCCGTTTCAGCCAGGACTTTTTTGCGCCGGTAAAAGTGCGGCCCCAGATTCCCCCTGCGTACCCCCTCAGTATAGAATGAATACTGTATATATGAACAGTATTTTTTGGACAAATTTGTATACGCGATCCATACTCTAAATCAGCAAAAACCGTCGTGAAAATTGCGCCTTCTTCCCCGATCGCGTATACTTTTTTCGTTGACGTAATACAGTGTGCTTGCGGCTACCAACCGTAAAAACACCGAACAGAAAACCTCGCCGCGGCGGGGTTTTTTGTTTTTATCCCGCCGCAAATTAATGTGATCTTCCGCGCAGTTTCTCCTGGTTGAAAATAAATCCATTGTGAAATGACAAAAGCTGTGTTTGTATAAATTCATTCCCTTTTTGAGACAACAGGTCCCTCATGAACGCTACCACGCTGACTTCGACCCTACTACTAACCGCGCCTGCCGCGGTGGTCGTCGTGTCTGTGGTGGTCGTCGTCGGCAACGCGCCGTAGGGTCCGGAACAACACGAATTCCAAACCCCGCCGGCGCAAACCGAGCGGGGTTTTTCGTTTCATGCCCCCCGGTAAGTCGGCCCAGAATAAAAGGACTGGAGCATGGCAAGTTCGGGCACAACATCACAAAAAATGCGCTTCACTGGCGCACAGTTAGTCGTTCATTTACTGGAGCGTCAGGGGATCACCACGGTCAGCGGCATTCCGGGCGGCTCCATCCTTCCGATTTACGATGCGTTAAGCCAAAGCACGCAGATCCGCCATATTCTGGCGCGTCACGAGCAGGGCGCGGGGTTTATTGCCCAGGGTATGGCGCGCACCGAGGGCAAACCGGCGGTGTGTATGGCCTGTAGCGGCCCGGGAGCCACTAACCTGATCACCGCTATCGCCGACGCCCGTCTGGATTCGATTCCGCTGGTGTGCATTACCGGCCAGGTTCCGGCCTCAATGATCGGCACCGACGCTTTCCAGGAAGTCGACACCTACGGTATCTCTATCCCCATCACGAAACATAACTATCTGGTACGCAACATTGCTGAGCTGCCGCAGGTGATAAGCGACGCGTTTCGCATCGCGCAGTCCGGGCGACCAGGGCCGGTGTGGATAGATATTCCTAAGGATGTTCAGGCCGCGACCATTGAGCTCGACGCCCTGCCGGAACCCGGCGCCCGCATGGCAGCCCCGGAATTCGATAGCGCCAGCGTGCGCGAAGCGGCGGCGATGATTAACGCCGCGCAGCGTCCGGTGCTCTATCTGGGTGGTGGGGTCATCAACGCCCCTGAGCAGATTCGCCAGCTGGCGGAAAAAGCCAACCTGCCAACCACCCAGACCCTGATGGCGCTGGGGATGCTGCCGAAAGCGCATCCGCTGTCGCTGGGCATGCTGGGGATGCACGGCGCGCGCAGTACCAATTTTATTTTGCAAGAGGCTGATTTATTGGTTGTTTTAGGCGCCCGTTTTGATGACCGGGCGATTGGTAAAACCGAGCAGTTCTGCCCGAACGCGAAAATTATCCACGTTGATATCGACCGCTCTGAGCTGGGTAAAATCAAACAGCCTCACGTGGCGATTCAGGGCGATGTTGGCGAAGTGCTGGCGCAGCTGATCCCGCAGGTCGAGGCGCAGCCGCGCAGCGAATGGCTGCAGCTGGTGGCCGATCTGCAGCGGGAGTTCCCCTGCACCATTCCGCAGGAGCAAGACCCGCTTACCCACTATGGCCTGATTAACGCCGTTGCCGCCTGCGTTGACGATGAGGCAATCGTGACTACCGACGTCGGCCAGCACCAGATGTGGGTCGCACAGGCGTATCCGCTCAACCGTCCGCGCCAGTGGCTGACCTCCGGCGGCCTCGGCACCATGGGCTTTGGTCTGCCTGCCGCGGTAGGCGCGGCGCTGGCTAACCCGCAGCGCAAGGTCATCTGCTTCTCCGGCGATGGCAGCCTGATGATGAACATTCAGGAAATGGCTACCGCGGCGGAAAATCAGCTGGACGTAAAAATCATCCTGATGAATAACGAAGCGCTGGGGCTGGTTCACCAGCAGCAGAGCCTGTTCTATAAGCAGGGCGTGTTCGCCGCGACCTATCCTGGCATGGTCAACTTTATGCAGATCGCCGCCGGTTTTGGTCTGCAAACCTGTGATTTAAATAACGAAGCCGATCCGCAGGCGGCGCTGCAGGCGATTATCGACCGCCCGGGTCCGGCGCTGATCCACGTGCGTATCGATGCCGAAGAAAAAGTGTATCCGATGGTACCGCCGGGTGCGGCCAATACTGAAATGGTGGGGGAATAAGCCATGCAACAAGCGACTCATGAAAACGTTATTCTACAGCTCACCGTGCGCAACCACCCTGGCGTGATGACCCACGTTTGCGGCCTGTTTGCCCGCCGCGCATTTAACGTGGAAGGCATTCTTTGTCTGCCGATCCCGGACAGCAACCAGAGCCGCATCTGGCTACTGGTCAACGACGATCAGCGCCTCGGGCAGATGATTAGCCAGATCGAAAAGCTGGAAGACGTTGAGAAGGTGGTGCGCAATCAGTCCGATCCCTCCATGTTCAGCAAAATCGCGGTGTTCTTCGAATAATCGCTCGCGGCTTGGACCGCTGCGCGCGATAAACAAAATCACTCAAGCCGCATCAGGGCGGCAAGTCTGAGAATCCCCCGGGAGCTGACTGAAGTCAGTGACTGGGGGGAACAGAGGCAGCTTGAAGGATGACGTTTATACCGTTAAGGTAAGCGCGTTTTTTATCCTCCCCAGGAATCGCCATGACCACAATCGCCCTTATTGACGATCATCTTATCGTCCGCTCCGGCTTTGCCCAGCTGCTGGGGCTGGAAGCCGATTTTCAGGTCGTCGCCGAATTCGGTTCCGGGCGCGAAGCGCTGGCGGGGCTGCCCGGCCGCGGCGTGCAGGTCTGTATCTGCGATATCTCGATGCCGGATATCTCCGGGCTTGAGCTGTTAAGCCAGCTACCGAAAGGGATGGCGATCGTGATGCTGTCGGTGCACGACAGCCCGGCGCTGGTGGAGCAGGCGCTGAACGCCGGCGCGCGCGGCTTTCTCTCCAAGCGCTGCAGCCCGGATGAGCTGATCGCCGCCGTCCGCACCGTGGCGGCCGGCGGCTGCTACCTGACGCCGGATATCGCCATGAAGCTGGCGGCCGGGCGACGGGACTCGCTCACCAAACGCGAACGCGAGGTGGCGGAAAAGCTGGCGCAGGGGATGGCGGTAAAAGAGATTGCCGCCGAGCTGGGCCTGTCGCCAAAAACCGTGCACGTTCATCGCGCCAATCTGCTGGAAAAGCTGGGCGTCAGCAACGACGTCGAGCTGGCGCGCCGCATGTTCGATAGTTGGCAATGAACGCCTTTCTCTCCCGGCTGCTCTCGGTTATCGGCTGTTGCTTTATCTTTTCCGCCGCGTGGTTTTGCCTGTGGAGCATCAGCCTGCACCTGGTGGAGCGTGCCGATCTTGCGGTGCTGCTTTTCCCCTTTGGCCTGCGTCTTGGCCTGATGCTGCAGTGTCCGCGCGGCTACTGGCCGGTTCTGCTGGGCGCTGAGTGGCTGCTGATCTTCTGGCTGACGCAGGAAGTGGCGCTGGCGCACCCGATAATATTGATGACCGGAAGTCTGTTGACCCTGCTGCCGGTGGCGCTGATTTCGCGCTATCGCCAGCAGCGTGACTGGCTCACCCTGCTGCGCCAGGGAGGGGCGCTGATCGCCGCTGCGCTGCTTCAGTCGCTGCCGTGGCTGCCGGAAGGCAAGGAGGGGCTGAACGCGCTGCTGCTGACCCTGACCGGCGGCCTGACGCTGGCGCCTACCTGCCTGGTTATCTGGCACTACCTTACCAGTACCGTCTGGCGGCCGCTGGGGCCATCGCTGGTCTCGCAGCCGGTAAACTGGCGCGGGCGGCATCTTATCTGGTATCTGCTGCTGTTCAGCGTCAGCCTCTGGCTCCAGCTGGGGCTGCCCGCCGAGCTCTCGCGATTTACGCCCTTCTGCCTGGCGCTGCCGATTATCGCCCTGGCCTGGCACTACGGCTGGCAGGGCGCGCTGATCGCGACCCTGATGAACGCCATCGCGCTGATTGCCAGCCAGAGCTGGCACGATCATCCGGTGGATTTGCTGCTTTCGCTGCTGGCGCAAAGCCTGACGGGCCTGCTGCTGGGCGCTGGCATTCAGCGGCTGCGCGAGCTGAATCAGTCGCTGCAAAACGAGCTGGTGCGTAACCAGCGGCTGGCGGAACGCCTGCTGGAAACCGAAGAGAGCGTGCGCCGCGAGGTGGCCCGCGAGCTGCACGATGATATCGGCCAGACCATCACCGCCATCCGTACTCAGGCGGGGATCGTCCAGCGTCTGGCGCCCAACAGCGCCAGCGTCAGGCAGAGCGGCCAGCTGATTGAGCAGCTTTCGCTCGGCGTCTATGATTCGGTGCGCCGCCTGCTGGGCCGCCTGCGCCCGCGCCAGCTGGACGATCTGACGCTTGAACAGGCGGTGCGTTCGCTGATGCGCGAAATGGAGCTGGAGGACCGCGGTATGGTCAGCCATCTGGCGTGGCGTATTGATGAGTCGCTGCTGAGCGAAAACCAGCGCGTCACCCTGTTCCGCGTCTGCCAGGAAGGGCTGAATAATATCGTCAAACACGCCAGCGCCAGCGCCGTCACGCTGCAGGGCTGGCAGCAGGAGCAGCGGCTGATGCTGGTGCTGGAGGACGACGGCTGCGGCCTGCCGCCGGGCTCCGGTCAGCAGGGCTTCGGCCTGACCGGCATGCGCGAGCGCGTCAGCGCGCTGGGCGGCACCTTAACCATCTCCTGCACCCACGGCACCCGCGTTTGCGTCAGCCTGCCGCTGCGCTACGCCTGAGGAGCGACGATGTTTGCCTTTTTGAAATCCCCGCCCGCTGCTCCGCCGATTACCGACAAACCGGCGCTGGACGCGCGCTACCGCTACTGGCGTCGGCATATTCTGCTGACCATCTGGCTGGGCTATGCGCTGTTTTATTTTACGCGTAAAAGCTTTAACGCCGCCGTGCCGGAAATCCTCGCCAGCAACGTGCTGACGCGCAGCGATATCGGCCTGCTGGCAACGCTGTTCTACATCACCTACGGGCTGTCGAAATTTTTCTCCGGTATCGTCAGCGACCGCTCTAACGCCCGCTATTTTATGGGCATCGGTTTGGTCGCTACCGGCGTGGTGAATATTCTGTTTGGCTTTTCCACTTCGCTGTGGGCCTTCGCGCTGCTGTGGGCGCTGAACGCCTTCTTCCAGGGCTGGGGCTCGCCGGTGTGCGCCCGTTTGCTGACGACCTGGTATTCGCGCACCGAACGCGGCGGCTGGTGGGCGCTGTGGAATACGGCGCATAACGTCGGCGGGGCGCTGATCCCGATGGTGGTTGGCGCGGCGGCGCTGCACTACGGTTGGCGAACGGGGATGATGATTGCCGGCATGCTGGCGATCCTCGCCGGGCTGTTTCTCTGCTGGCGGCTGCGCGACCGGCCGCAGGCGGTAGGGCTGCCCGCCGTAGGCGACTGGCGGCACGATGAACTGGAGATTGCCCAGCAGCAGGAAGGGGCTGGCCTGACCCGTAAAGAGATCCTCACCAAATACGTGCTGCTGAATCCCTATATCTGGCTGCTCTCGCTGTGCTACGTGCTGGTGTACGTGGTGCGCGCGGCGATTAACGACTGGGGCAACCTGTATATGTCGGAAACGCTCGGCGTCGATCTGGTCACGGCGAATTCGGCGGTCACCATGTTCGAGGTGGGCGGCTTTATCGGCGCGCTGGTGGCGGGCTGGGGCTCGGATAAACTGTTTAACGGCAACCGCGGGCCGATGAACCTGATTTTCGCCGCCGGTATTTTGCTGTCGGTGGGCGGCCTCTGGCTGATGCCGTTCGCCAGCTACGTGATGCAGGCGGCCTGCTTCTTCACGACCGGCTTTTTCGTTTTTGGCCCACAGATGCTGATCGGCATGGCGGCGGCGGAGTGCTCGCACAAAGAGGCGGCGGGGGCGGCAACCGGCTTTGTTGGCCTGTTTGCCTATCTTGGCGCATCGCTCTCCGGCTGGCCGCTGGCGCAGGTGATGGAAATCTGGCACTGGAGCGGTTTTTTCGTGGTTATCGCCATTGCCGCCGGTATTTCCGCCCTGCTGCTGCTGCCGTTTTTAAACGCCCAGGCGCCGCGAGAAGCGTGACCCACTTCACCTTTCTTCGCCGAAGGGCGTAAAACTAAGAAATTTTCCCGGTTTCGCCTGGACGCTGTCTCAGGCGAGTCTCCCGGCTGATTTTTACAATGCCTGCCATTCGCAGGTACTAAATCAGCTCAGGAGTCACCCAATCATGCTGGCCTTCTTAAACCAGGTGCGTAAGCCAACCCTGGACCTGCCGCTCGAAGCGCGGCGCAAAATGTGGTTCAAACCGTTCATGCAGTCGTATCTGGTGGTTTTCATCGGCTATCTGACCATGTACCTGATCCGCAAAAACTTTAACATCGCGCAGAACGACATGATCTCCACCTACGGGTTGAGCATGACGCAGCTGGGGATGATCGGTCTCGGATTCTCAATCACCTACGGCGTGGGTAAAACGCTGGTTTCTTACTACGCAGACGGTAAGAACACCAAGCAGTTTCTACCGTTTATGCTGATCCTTTCGGCCATCTGTATGCTTGGCTTCAGCGCCAGCATGGGTGCAGGGTCGACCAGCCTGTTCCTGATGATCGCCTTCTACGCTCTGAGCGGCTTTTTCCAGAGCACCGGCGGCTCATGCAGCTATTCGACTATTACCAAGTGGACGCCTCGCCGTAAGCGCGGCACCTTCCTCGGCTTCTGGAATATTTCTCACAACCTCGGCGGCGCCGGCGCGGCGGGCGTAGCGCTGTTTGGCGCCAACTACCTGTTCGACGGCCACGTGATCGGGATGTTTATCTTCCCGTCGATTATCGCGCTGATCGTCGGTTTTATCGGCCTGCGCTTCGGCAGCGACTCCCCGGAATCCTACGGTCTCGGTAACGCCGAAGAGCTGTTTGGCGAAGAGATCAGCGAAGAGGATAAAGAGACGGAAGAGAACGCCATGACCAAATGGCAGATCTTCGTCGAGTACGTACTGAAGAACAAAGTCATCTGGCTGCTGTGCTTCTCCAATATCTTCCTGTACGTGGTGCGCATCGGTATCGACCAGTGGTCCACCGTTTACGCTTTCCAGGAGCTGAAGCTCTCCAAAGAGGTGGCGATTCAGGGCTTTACCCTGTTTGAAGTGGGCGCGCTGGTCGGCACGCTGCTGTGGGGCTGGCTGTCGGATCTGGCAAACGGTCGTCGCGCTCTGGTGGCCTGCATTGCGCTGGCGCTGATTATCGCCACGCTGGGGGTTTATCAGCACGCCAGTAACCAGTACGTTTATCTCGCCTCGCTGTTTGCGCTGGGCTTCCTGGTGTTTGGCCCGCAGCTGCTGATCGGCGTTGCCGCGGTAGGTTTCGTGCCGAAAAAGGCGATTGGTGCTGCCGACGGGATCAAGGGCACCTTCGCCTATCTGATCGGCGACAGCTTCGCCAAGCTGGGCCTCGGGATGATTGCCGACGGTACGCCGATTTTCGGCCTCACCGGCTGGGCGGGCACCTTTGCGGCGCTGGATGCGGCGGCGATTGGCTGCATCTGCCTGATGGCCATCGTCGCGGTATTTGAAGAACGTAAAATCCGCCGTCAGAAAAAGACGCAAACGTTGCAGACTGCCTGAGTCATTGGGTGTGAGTCACGTTGCCCGGCCCCTGCGCCGGGCTTTTTTATGCCTCTTGCCGGGCGGTTTGATGATAGCGATACGGTGTCGCGATAAGTCACATTCTGGTACGTCCGGCTGTCGACAGCGGGCAATTTCCCATTATGATAGTGGGGCTGCGATTGAATGAGAGGATGCATGATCTGGTTAGGACTGGCCACGCTGATAGTGGTATTTGTTGTGGGATTTCGGGTACTTACCTCTGATTCACGCCGTGCGATTCGCCGTCTGAGCGAACGATTAGGCATTACGCCGGTACCGCTGGAATCGATGATCGATCAGCTGGGAAAAACCGCCGGCAACGAGTATCTGCGCTACCTGGAGCGGCCGAATGAAGCACATTTGCAAAATGCCGCGCAGGTGCTGCTGGTCTGGCAGGTCGCTATCGTCGACGGCAGCGAGCAGAACCTGCATTACTGGTATCGGCTGATGAAAAAGTCCCGCCTCGCGGCGCCGATTACCGAAGCGCAAATCCGCCTGGCACAAGGTTTTCTTCGCGAGCTGGAGCCGGAAGTGAGCGACCTGCACGCTTTGCAGGAGCGCTATAACGCGCTGTTTTTGCCGGAGGATGGCGTCCACTGGCTGCACTGATATCACTTTCCGGTGCACTGTTGGCTTCGTTAAACGTCACGCCGATGAGGCCACCGGTGCATAAGTCATCGCAACAAAGCCATCATGCCAGTACCTCTAACCCATGTTTTTGCACGATGGTGAGTAATTTCAGTGCCAGCCCACCGGGGCGTTTTGCCCCGCTTTCCCATTTTTGGACTGTGGAAACGCTGGTGTTCAGATAGCGGGCAAAAACCGGCTGACTGACGTTGAGTTGGTCACGTAGAGCCTTAATTTCACCAGGTTGGAAATCGCTTACGCGGCTGATGCATGTTTCATCAAAGCTGCGCATTGTCTCCTGCGCGATCGCATCAACACTGTATAAACCTGCTGCAGCGCTATGGATAGCTTCAAAGGCGGGGCTTTTGAATTTAGTTTTTGCAGTCATGACAAATCTCCACCAATTCTTTTCTCTTAACCAATGCCGCCATTTTCTCCTCGCTGAGAAGGGAATAATGCCTGGCTAACTCACGGAACGCCGCGAGTTCTCGGTTATCGATATTGGCGATATCCTGTTTGGCGTATAAAAATGTGTAAAACCAATGCTCAGCGCCCTTTGCCAGAATAATTGCGCGATCGCGATTTTTATTGAGGCGTTTTTTGTAAACACCGCCACCAAGGTTATCTGCTTTTCCCTGGAGAGTGGCTTCAATCGCTTTGCAGAGTTCGCCATCATCAATCGCATGGGCCCGGGCTTCCCTGGTAAACCATTTCGTTTTAAAAACACGCATTGGCTGACATCCTGTAACCATAAATATAGCACCAAGTGCTATGTTATTTCTTCCTCTTACTGTTCTGAAATACCTAAGAACGTGATTTTCCGGTTATGCGAGCAGCTACGCAGGAGCTTTGCAAGGCCTGAAAAGTTGTCAAAACGTTAAATTCGTCACATTTAAAATGTTACACTGCGCGGCTTCCCCGTGTTCAACCATGCAGGTAACTTATGACTCCTTCGAATGCCTCTACGCCACAGGCTCATCAGTCGGCGCGACCCAACTGGTCGGCGGTTTTTGCGGTGGCCTTCTGCGTGGCCTGCCTGATTACCGTTGAGTTCCTGCCGGTAAGCCTGCTCACGCCGATGGCGCAGGATTTAGGCATCTCCGAAGGGGTTGCCGGACAGTCGGTCACCACCACGGCGTTCGTGGCGATGTTTGCCAGCCTGTTTATCACCTCGATTATCCGCAGTACCGATCGCCGCTACGTGGTGATTCTGTTTTCGGTTCTGCTGACCCTTTCCTGCCTGCTGGTCTCTTTTGCTAACAGCTTTGCGTTATTGCTGCTCGGCCGCGCCTGCCTCGGGCTGGCGCTGGGCGGCTTTTGGGCTATGTCGGCGTCGCTCACCATGCGGCTGGTGCCGATGCGCGTGGTGCCCAAAGCCCTGTCGGTTATTTTTGGCGCGGTATCGATAGCGCTGGTGATCGCCGCGCCGCTGGGCAGCTTTCTCGGTGGGATTATCGGCTGGCGTAACGTCTTTAACGGCGCCGCGGTGATGGGGGTGGTCTGTACGATTTGGGTGCTGAAGGCGCTGCCGTCTCTGCCGGGCGAGTCGACCTCGGCGCAGCAAAATATGTTCGGCCTGCTAAAGCGCCCCGGCGTGATGGCCGGGATGTGCGCCATTTTTATGGCCTTCGCCGGCCAGTTCGCCTTCTTTACCTATATTCGCCCGGTGTATATGACTCTGGCGGGCTTTGACGTTGACGGCCTGACGCTGGTGCTGTTGAGCTTCGGCATCGCCAGCTTCGTCGGCACCTCGCTCTCTTCGATACTGCTCAAAAGATCGGTGAAAGCGGCGCTGGCGGTTGCCCCGGTGGTGCTGGCCATCAGCGCGGCGGTGCTGGTACTGTGGGGGGAGAGTAAAATCGTGGCGTCGACGGTTGCCGTTATCTGGGGCTTTGCCTTCGCGTTGATACCGGTTGGCTGGTCAACGTGGATCACCCGCTCCCTGTCCGATCAGGCGGAGAAAGCCGGGTCGATTCAGGTGGCGGTGATCCAGCTGGCCAACACCTGCGGCGCCGCGGTTGGCGGCGTGGCGCTGGATCACCTTGGTCTGCTCTCGCCGCTGGTCCTCTCCGGTACGTTGATGCTGCTGACCGGCCTGCTGGTGGCGACGAAAGTACGAGTGTAATGGGGCCGCAGTCAGGCGAATCGTCAATAAAACTACGGGCGTTCGCCCTGCGCCAGACGACGGTTGATGTCGGCAATCACGCCCGGCAAATCCGCCAGCGTATCTACCACATAGTGCGCCCCGGCGGCGTACAGCTTCCCGGCGGCGTGCTCGCGGCGGGCGGCGATCTCTTCGGCGCTCATCTGCTGATATTCCTCCCAGCTGGCGCCGAATTCGTTACCGGAAACCGCCAGACCCACGCTCCACATTCCGGCGTTTAATCCTTCGGTAATGCCGGGAGCGGAATCATCAACCTTGACGCAGTGGGCTACCGAGTCGATGCCGAGGACAATGACGTTCTGTAACGCCATCCACGGGCCTGGCCGCCCCCCGACGGCGAGGTCGTCCGTCGCCACCCAGTGGTCAGGCGCATAGCCCTGCGCGGCGGCGGCCGGCGCCAGCTTTTCCATCACCGGACGCGGATAGCCGGAACAGGAGCCAATTTTTATGCCTTCGGCGCGCAGCGCGGCAATGGTGTCGACAACCCCGGCGATCGGCGCAGAAAAATCGACAACTTTGGCAATCTGCAGCGGCATAAAAGCAGCATAGATCGCGTCGATATCGGCAGCGTTCATCGCCCGGCCAAACTTCGCCTGCCAGCGGGCGTCCACGGCGGGCAGTTTCCCCAGCGCTTCAATATGCTGCCATTTGCCGAGACCCATCGGCACCCTGGCTTCTTCGAGCGTAATCTCCACGGCAAAAGCCTGACGGAAGGCCTCAACGAAAATCTGCGTCGGCGCGAAGGAGCCAAAGTCGACGGTGGTGCCTGCCCAATCAAGAATAACGGCGTTAATACGGTTCATGACGGTTCCTTAGCATTGCCAGTACATGGCGTTTTTGATGGCCGCCAGCAGGGCGGTGATGTCGGCGTCGTACACTTCGCCGATGTTGCCGATACGGAAGCAGTCGCTTTGCGACACCTTGCCCGGATAGATCACGAAACCCTGCACTTTAAGCCGCTGGTAGAAATCCTTAAAGCGATACTGCGGCGCATCCGGGGAGTAAAACGCGGTGATGATCGGCGAGTGCAGGCTATCGTCGAGCAGCGGCTGAAAGCCTAGCGTACGCATTCCCGCCACCAGACGCCGCTGGTTCGTGCTGTAACGCTGATGACGTGCGCGCACGCCGCCTTCCTCCGCCAGCTCCTTCAGCGCCTGGGCAAAGGCCAGCACGGTATGGGTCGGTGAGGTGAAGCGCCACTTGCCGTGGTTATCCTCCATGCAGCGCCACTGGGCGTACAGATCCAGCGACAGCGAGCGCGAGCGGCCCTGGCAGTTTGCCAGTTCCGCCTCCCGGGCAATGACGAAGGCAAAGCCCGGCACACCCTGAATGCATTTGTTGGCGGAGCTGATCAGATAATCGATATTCAGGGCGGCGACGTCCATGGGAATGCCGCCGAAGCTGCTCATGGCATCGACGATGTAGCGTTTGTCGTAACGTTTCGCCAGCGCGGCGACCTCTTCGATCGGGTTGAGCATGCCGGTCGTGGTTTCGCTATGCACCATGGCGATATGGGTGATCGCCGGGTCGGTTTGCAGGATCCGTTCGATCGCCGCCGCGTCCGGCCGCGCCACTTCGCCGCAGTCGTAGGGATGGTGCGCAATGCACATCAGTTTCGCCATCTCGATCATGCGCGCGCCGTAGGCGCCGTTGCTGATAATCAGCACTTTCCCCTGCGCGCCGATCGCGCTACCGAGCACCGCTTCAACCGCGTAGCTGCCGCTGCCTTGCAGCAGCACTGAGGTGTAGCCGTTAGCGGGCGTCGCCAGTTCCACCAGCCGTTGGCGAATGACCTGAACGACGCCGAGATTGTAGTCGTCGTCCCAGGTACAGCTATCGAACAGCATCGCCTCTTTTACCGTACGGGAAGTGGTTAGCGGTCCGGGCGTCAGCAGCAGATAATTACGCGAAGTCATTGTTTTCACCATTTGGTCTATACCAGATGTTTTTTATAATGACGATCGTGCCCCGAAAAGGTCAAAGGGAAAGTAGCGCTGCAACAAAAAATTCATCTGGTTATGTATAATGAGCGCATCAAATTTGGCCGCGAGCGAACATGAAATCACCCTCTGGCGAGACGCCACAGTATCTGCTGATCAAGGCGCAGCTTCAGGCGCGTATTCAAAACGGCGCGTTGAAGAGCGGCGATAAGCTGCCGTCCGAGCGCGAGCTGTGCGCGCTGTTCAACACCACGCGTATTACGGTGCGTGAGAGCCTGGCGCAGCTTGAGTCCAGCGGCGTGATTTATCGCGCCGACCGCCGCGGCTGGTTTGTTACGCCGGAGCGCTTGTGGTTGGATCCGACGCAGAATACCAACTTCCACAAGCTGTGCCTGGAACAGGGGCGGGAGCCGAAAACGGTGCTGCTCGACGGTCGTCTGGCCGCCGTTCCGCTGGACGTTATGGCGCCGCTGGCGCTGCAGCCGTTCGACCAGATCTACCTGCTCACCCGACTGCGCCATGCTGACGGGCGGGCAATCTGCTACTGTGAAAATCACTGCCTGCCGGCCAGGGTTCCGGAACTGCTGCGCCATGATTTAAACGGCAGCCTGACCGAAATTTATCAGACCCACTATGACCTGATATATACCAGTATGCATCTGTCGTTCTGGCCCACCTCAATGCCGCCCCAGGCCGCGGAAGCCCTGGGGGTGATGGAAGGGCGGCCGGCGCTGCTCTTGCGCCGCCTCAACTACGATCAGCACGGGCGAATTCTCGATTACGATATCGAGTACTGGCGCCACGACAGCCTGCGTATTGAAGTCGATACCCATTGATTTTATTGGTCCTGCCCGAGCGTTTTCCCGGGTTGCGGCTGGCGCCTTACCCGGGCTACGGGTTCACCGCCGTCTGCGGACGGGTAGCCCGGACAGGCGCGTCAAGCGCCGCCTCCGGGATAAGCCCAGGTATTGAATGCGTGTGCGCCGGGCGTCCCGGTGGCGCTGCGCTGACCGGGCTACGGGTTTACCGCTGACTGCGGACGAGTAGCCCGGACAGGCGCGTCAAGCGCCGCCTCCGGGAGGGAGTCTTCTGCTCCGGCGTCATCCTTTCGCCACACTTCATTCATCGTTTTGTCATAAACCCCGGGTAGCGTGAAAAACAATCTGGTCTACACCAGAATGACTAACTACCCGATGAGGCATATACGATGAAACTCTCCCGACTTGCCCTGCTGTCCCTGTTCGCGCTGACCAGCTCTCCGGTCTGGGCAGATGGCATCGTCACGGTTTACTCCGCTGACGGCCTGCACGATGGTGATAACAGCTGGTACCAGCACCAGTTCGCCACTTTCACCAAAGCAACGGGCATCAAGGTGCAGTACGTGGAAGGCGGTTCCGGGGCGATTGTTGAACGCCTGGCAAAAGAGCGCACCAACCCTCAGGCCGATGTGCTGGTGACGGTGCCGCCGTTTATCCAGCGTGCCGCGAAAGAACAGCTGTTGGCCGAATTTCAGCCGCAGGACAGCGCCCGGATCCCGGGCGTACACGACCGCTACTCGCCGCTGGTGAATAACTATCTGACCTTTATCTATAACAGTAAGCTGCTGAAAACCGCACCGGCCAGCTGGCAGGATCTGCTCGATAGCCGCTTCAGGAACAAACTGCAGTACTCGACGCCGGGGCAGGCGGGTGACGGTACGGCGGTCATGCTACAGGCGTTTCACAGCATGGGGAGCAAAGAGGCGGGGTTCGATTATCTCGGTAAGCTCCAGGCCAATAACGTTGGTCCGTCTGCTTCCACCGGTAAGTTGACCGCGCTGGTCAATAAAGGCGAGCTGTACATCGCTAACGGCGATCTGCAAATGAACCTGTCGCAGATGGCGCGTAATCCGAATGTGCAAATCTTCTGGCCAGCGGACGCGCAAGGCGAACGCAGCGCGCTGGCGCTGCCCTATACCATCGGCCTGGTGCAGAACGGTCCGAACGGCGAAAACGGTAAAAAGCTGATTAACTTCCTGCTCGATAAATCCGCTCAGTCCAGCGTCAGCGCGCTCTCCTGGGGCCTGCCGGTGCGCAGCGACGTGACGCCGGAAGACGCTAACTTTAAAGCGGCGAAAGCGGCGCTTAACGGCGTGAAAAGCTGGGAACCCAACTGGGACGACGTTGCGGTTTCGCTGTCGGCGGATATTGCCCGCTGGCATAAAGTGACGGACAGCGAGTAAGCGTGATGTTAATGAAAACGACCGTTGCCCCCACCCCGTCGCTGGCGGGGACGTCCGGAATTACTCTCGACGCGCTGCGCGTTTCTTATCACGGCAACGTGGTGCTGAAGCCGCTGACATTAACCATTGAACCCGGTGAGGTGCTGGCGCTGATCGGCCCTTCGGGCTCCGGGAAAACCACGGTGCTGCGGGCGATAGCCGGTTTTGTGCAGCCTGCCGGTGGTCGAATTTTGCTTGGCGACACGGATATCACCCATCTGCCGCCGTATCAACGCGGCCTTGGTATGGTGGTTCAAAACTACGCCCTGTTTCCGCACATGAAAGTAGAAGATAACGTCGCCTTCGGCCTGCGGGCGCAGAAACAGCCCAAAGCGCAGATCGCTGAACGGGTTCAGGAAGCCCTGAAAATCGTCGGCATGGCGGATTACGCCAGCCGCTATCCGCACCAGCTTTCCGGCGGCCAGCAGCAGCGCGTCGCGATTGCCCGCGCCATCGCCGTGCGTCCGCGGGTATTGCTGCTTGATGAGCCGCTCTCGGCGCTGGATGCGCAAATCCGTCACAACATGGTGGAGGAAATTGCACGTCTGCACCGCGAACTGCCGGAGCTGACCATTCTCTACGTCACCCACGATCAGACTGAAGCCCTGACCCTGGCGGACAAGATTGGCATCATGAAAGACGGCTCGCTCATTGCCCACGGCGAAACCCATCAGCTTTACCACTATCCGCCTAATCGTTTTAGCGCTGAGTTTCTCGGACGTGCCAATATCCTGCAGGCGACGGCGCTGACAGATACCGCGGGACCTGGCCTGGTCAGCGTCAGCTGCGGCGGCGGATTGATCGCCGCGTTCAGCCGCGGCGGCCAGCATGGCAACAATAAGCTGCTCTGTATTCGCCCGCAGCATATGAGTCTCGCGCCGCGATCGGCCACCAGCAACCGGCTGAACGCCATCCTGACCTCCGTGCACTGGCAGGGCGATTTGACCCATCTGCTATGCGACGTGGCGGGGGAGGCGGTGCGTATCGTGATGACCCACGTGAACCCGCTGCCGCGTGCGGGCGACAGGCTGGCGCTCTATTTTGAACCCAACGATGCGGTCCTGATTGAGGTGTCATAATGTCGCAGATCTTAACGCTCCCGCGTCGCTCTGTTCATCTGCGGCCCTTACTGTGGCTGCTGCCGCCGCTGCTGGTGCTGGCGACCCTGTTTTTCTACCCGCTGCTGCTCATCGGCGAACAGGCGCTGCGCGATACCGAGGGTCATCTGGGCCTCGAAACCTTCTGGCAGGTGGTGGAGTCCCGGCGCTTTCTCAGCGCATTGCTCAATACCTTGCAAATCGCGGTTATCGCGACATCAGGCTGCCTGCTGCTCGGCAGCGTACTGGCGCTGATTCTGGTGTTTATCCCGTTTCCCGGTAGCCAGCTGATTAGCCGGATAATTGATACCTTTATTGCGCTGCCGACCTTTCTCATCACCCTGGCTTTCACCTTTATTTACGGCTCCGCCGGTCTGCTGAACGGGACGCTGATGTCGCTGTTTGCTTTTGAACTGCCGCCGGTGGATTTTCTCTATTCGATTAAGGGAGTCATACTGGCGGAAATGACCGTCTTCACCCCTCTGGTGATGCGCCCGCTGATGGCCGGGCTGCGGCAGATTGATAAAAGCCAGCTTGAAGCGGCGAGCATCCTCGGCGCGCATCCGCTGCGGGTTATCGGCCAGGTGATTTTTCCGGCGGTGCTGCCGGCGCTAATGGCGGGCGGCAGCCTGTGTCTGCTGTTGACCACCAACGAGTTCGGCATCGTGCTGTTTATCGGCGCCAAAGGGGTAAATACTCTACCGATGATGGTCTACAGCAAGGCTATTCTCGAGTCGGACTACAGCGTCGCCTGCATGATTGCGCTGATTAATATTCTGCTGTCGCTGGGGCTGTTTATGCTCTATCGGCTGGCCGCCGCGCGTACCGGCGTGAGGAGATAACGATGTTGATTTGGTCGCGTAAAGGCCGTACGGCGGCGGGAGCGCTGGCGGTGACGCTGTTTGCCGGGTTTTTCTTCCTGCCGCTGGCGGTGATTTTGATGTCCAGCCTGAGCCAGCAGTGGAACGGCCTGCTGCCGTCCGGCTTTACCCTCGGACACTTTGTTAACGCGTTTCGCGGCGCCGCGTGGGATGCGCTCTTTTCCAGTCTGATGGTCGGGTTTTGCGCCAGCTTGTTCGCTCTGCTGTGCGGCATGTGGGCTGCGCTGTCCCTGCGGCAGTACGGTGCGAAGCTGCAAAAATACCTTGGGCTGATGTTCTATCTGCCAAGCGCCATCCCATCCGTTTCTGTGGGTCTTGGCATTCTGGTGGCCTTCAGCCAGGGACCGTTGCAGATGAACGGCACCTTTTGGATCGTTCTGGCGGCGCACTTCGTGCTGATTTCCGCGTTTACCTTCAGCAACGTTTCCACCGGTCTGGCGCGGATTTCCGCCGATATTGAAAACGTCGCCTCCAGCCTCGGGGCATCGCCGTGGTATCGTCTGCGCCACGTCACGCTGCCGCTGATGACGCCATGGATGATTTCGGCACTGGCGTTAAGCCTGTCGCTATCGATGGGGGAGCTGGGCGCGACGGTGATGATCTACCCGCCGGGCTGGACAACGCTGCCGGTGACGATTTTTAGCCTGACCGATCGCGGCAATATTGCCGATGGTTCGGCGCTGACCATCGTGCTGGTGGGCGTCACGCTGCTGCTGATGATTAAGCTTGAACGCATCGCCCGCCGGATGAGCCAGAGGTAATCTCCGGCTCCTTTTGCAAACCGCCTAAGCCAGTGGGGGCTCAGGCGGCGGAAAGCATTGAGTCACAATCCATCGGAGCGAATGTATTAATGAACGAATATGTGTGAAATAATAGTTATTTCAGTAGTACGTGAGAATTCAGAGAACCGATATTGATATTTACTGAATACAGGCTTATAGGCTATATATCAATCTAATACCAGATAATAAAACAACATTCTGTTCTTTAAAATAGCAGAATTATTCCCCAAACAAAGAAGGACCAGAAAAAAACCATAATTAGCAAAACAACACATAAGCTACGTAGTCCATTCGTCGACATAATAAGATCCTCCGTAAAATCTCATTGAGATATGCCAGAAAGCGACACATATTCTTATTCACACAAACACTGGCGCTCTATTTATATGACAGTGTAAATGTTGCCGTGGCATTAGCCTTACCCGGAGTAACTTTCTGTGCCACCTGGTAGTAGCGAGCCTGCATTTGCAGCCTTTCGCGACCACCATAAGGTGATGTGTAGTAGTGACTTTGCTGACCAAACTGTACTGGCCTACCTCCGTTGGGTACGTACCAAAGCTGGATCCCTATACCGGTGGCCGTATCGCTGCTGCCAGCGTTATCCAGCTTCATAACCCCGGCAATATTTGAGGGGTCCTGGGCGGCATTAAACTGTACATTAATACTGGAGCTTTTATCACACACAAGATCGATATTGAATGGATGCCAGGCAGTGGTTGTTCCCTGCCGGGTAAATACCCCTTTGCCGTAGTCGCCCAGTGGGACATTCACACTTGATGCCGTCACCGTGCAAGCGGCAGCAGTGACGGTATTCGTCCCATTCAGCGTGATATTGGCAAAATAAAATTTGTTCACCACCGAAGCACGCGCCAGCATGCCATTAGCTAAAGTGCCGCTGGTAATATTCCCGATTTTGATAAGCTCTCCTTTGATACCGTCACCGGGAAGCGTCGCCCATGAGCCGCTGGCGTTGTATGGGTAACGACCCTCGAAGGGCAATATTCTTCCCGAAACCGTGGAGCTTAGCCATAGGCCGACGCCGGGTAGATTGGTCTTATAAACGTTGCTGCCATATCCGCTCAGCGTCCCCCATTTCGTCATCTCCCAGCGTGCGGTCCAGGCCTCCCGGGTGCATCCTGCGATGGGGTTATTGTTGTTATAAGCCCCTGTTACTGCTGTCGCAAGTATGCTGCCGACCGGTACATCACGCTGAATAACTATATTACCAAAGTTCAAATAGCCCGTTACTTCCCCGGAAACACCACTGTAAAATGAACAACTGGCGCAGGCGGCCGGTGACACTACCAGTGCCAGGAAACATAAAATTTCTTTCATATCATGACCCCGATGATTTATTTATAGGTCAATGTGAATGTCGCCGTTGCATTCGCTTTCCCGGCCGTTACGCCCTGTGTCGTCTGGTAATATCTCGCCTGCAGCTGAATAATTTCGTTGCCGCCCGTTGATGAGGTCCAGTAATAGCGATCCTGACCAAACTGCACCGGGCTGTTTTCATTGCGATACCAGAGCTGAACGCCAACACCGCTGGCATTTGCTGGATCGCTGTCGAGTTTTATAATGCCGGGTACGCCTGCGTCGCTGTCTGCCGTAGCATCAATGCGCACATTAATCCGAGCATTTTGGTCGCAATTCAGTCCGATATTAAATGTTTTCCAGCCAGTTCCCGTACCTGCGCCACTAAATTCGCGCTTATTATGTTCATTGATAGGAATTAAAACCTGAAACTGAACAACAAACAACCACCATTTTTGACTCCCGGCCAGCGCTGACGGAGGTCTGGTGATTGTTTGCTTCAATCAGTAATCGCTCATTTATCGGTGATATCGATTAACTGACCGTCTTTTAAACTTTCCCTGCGCTGTGGACGGATCTTCCCTGCATCCGCGCCTAACCGCACATTTTCATCTGCGCCAGCTGCTCATGCCGGGCCATCAGTTCCGCAAGCCGCTGCCCCCGTTTCAGCCCGCCGAAACACATTATCTTCCCGCACAAAATGCACGCCAGTGGGTCCACTTTCAGCAGCCGCTGGTACAGCCCCCGCCATGTCACCTTCCGCGCCGTTTTACGCTGCGTCTCTGTTAACAGATACACGACTTCCAGCACGGCCCGCTTTGACGGACTCAGAAAACCGTAATACCGCACCATCCGGAACCGTTTCTCCGGCACATGCCAGGAAAAGCGTTCCATAAACTCATCCCCGCTCAGCGTCAGCGTCTCCTCCTGCTTTGTCCGGTGACTGCGGTAGCGCATGATAATATCATCCCGCCCGGCGTAGTGCTCCAGCCGGCTCATCGACACCGGGGGCTTCTTAAGGTAAGCCCCGAAGTACATCGCCACGTGCGTGGCGTTGTCCATCACCTTCGACACCCGCACATTCCATTTTCTTCTGTAGTGCCGGTCCAGAAAGCGATTCCAGTCCTGCCTGCAGCGACTTTCTGCAGCCAGGGTTGCCGGTATCTCCAGCCGCCAGAATTCCCGGCGCAGCAGGTCAGTGATACGCCAGCGCCACATCGGCATCACGTTACGGGCGTAAAACTGCACTTTCTTCCAGGTACTGGTGTCAGTAATCCCGCCGGCCGTTGTGGAAAGGTGAATATGCGGATGCCACTGCTGGTCGCGCCCCCAGGTATGGATGACGCTGAAGCAGCCCGGCAGAAAGTCGCCGCGTCGGCCGGTTTCCAGGATAACATCGGCCGCGAGGCGGCTCATTTCGGCGAGCAGCCAGCGGTTATGGTATATCAGGGGCCAGAAGTCACAGGGGACAGTGAAGGTGATATGCTGCCATTCACCGTCGGGCACCAGGGCGAGAAGATACTGTATCCAGACTTCGCCTGCTTTTACGCCGCAGTGGGGGCAGGAGCGGCTTTTACAGCGGAAGCAGACTTTTTTGAGTGGCCACATCCGGGGTCAGGACAGCGCCAGCAGGTGTATCCCATGAGCGTGGTGCCGCAGGCCATGATTTTAGTGACGGCCTCAATGACAGCGGGACGAACAGAACCTTCAGGCTGTTTGTGAAACCAGCTAAGCCAGCGGTTGCCTTGCTGAAAGATATCGGCGAAGCGGGGAAGCATAATCATTTCACAGAAGAAGTGGGAGCTGAAGTTATAACAGTCGCCGAAGGCCATAACAAGTCGCAGCCGTCAGGCTGCCTACTTGATACGGATGATAATTTGATCGGGTGTTTCACCCTGATTCAAGGCTTCTACTACCTGTTGCAGGGGAAGCGGTAGCGTTTGAGCAGGCCACATCACTTCAACGCTGATGAGCTGGCGGTGTGTACGGGGTGACATCGGCAGTTTCCTCCATGGTTAAAATCACGTGGTCATTTCGCCATGAAATAGGGGCATTTTTCGCGGTTACAAGCTTTGAAGATGATTTTACGGCTGGGGCTGGTCATATTTTTTCTAACAGGTCGGAAGTGTGCGCGTTATCCTCCGGTAGCACTGGCGAGCAAGAATGTGCGAATCGCATGGGCTGTGCTGAGTCGCGGAGAAGATTGCCATGGTTCACGGGTCTTCGGTTAAGCGATGCTCCGTAAACGATACCGTAAAATCCGGCCTGTCCGAAGGTCCTGCGAAGCAAAACCGCTAACATAAAAGGAAACCGGTGCGCAGAACACATCATGGCCCGATACGACGATATCAGATGAGCAGCCGGATATATGAACGCAACTTAGCCCGGTGTCCCAACAGCACCACGGGAGGTGGCCCTGTACGGACAGGCGTACAGCGTGGCCTCCGGGAAGACGTTCCCGGATCGGGCTCTGACGCCGCGACCCGGGATGGTTTCACTCTCTTAGAACCACGCCTCAAACATGCCGCCGACGTTCAGCGAATCCAGCTGTTCGTCTTTGGTGCCATTGACCTTCGCGGTGCGCTTGTTATCCACCTGGCCGCCGGTCACGTAGAAGCGCAGCATCGGGCGGAACTCCGGCCCCATACCGATGGCGATGTTCTGCGACAGCGTCAGCTTCCAGCCGTGGTTATCGCCGCCCTGGTCGTAATCGACGCGCTGGTAGCACGCTTCCAGCCAGGTGGAGTGCACATCGTTCCAGAAGTACATCGGACGGACAATGGCGCCGTAGTTTTTACGGTTATCGGTGTTGTCCTTGCCGTTGTCATAGTCGTGGAAGGCCAGCAGATATTCGATCTGCGCCTGCCGGGTGAATTTATGCAGCCCTTCAAAGCTGGCGTAAATCGCGGTCAGGTCATCGGTTTTGTTGTAGACGCTGTTATCCGAGTTGTCGGAGTAGCGCAGGATCACTTTATTGACGCCGCTGTCGTTGGTGTGGCTCAGCACCAGCCCGCCCTGCCAGGCGTCGAGACGTTCGTCGCTGTCCACCGCTTTCGAATCGAAACCGTAGTTGGCGTAAACCTCAACGTCGATCGGCCCGGCCTTGATGTTGTGGGTTTTGGTGGTCAGGGCGTAGTGGCCGTTATCGCCGGTACCGGAGCCGCCGGTACAGGTGATGCGCGACGGGTTGGCCTCGTCGGCCATCACTTCCGGGCTACAGGACTCCACCTGCGACACTCCCGCCACGTCAAACTGCACGCCGCCGATATCAAAGTTCTTCACCCCGGCGCCCTGGCCGTCGTGGTTCATCCAGAAGTAGTCGTTGATCCCCTGTTGCGGGCGCTGATGGAAGTCGCGGCCGGCCCAGAGATAGGCGTTGGGGTTAGACTCCAGCACGTTGGTGACGCCGACGTAGGCTTTTTTCAGGTTAACTTCATCGCTCCAGTGGTCAAACATGACGTTGATATCCCAGATAGCGCCTTTACTGCTCTTGAAGGCTTTGGTTATCTGGAATTCGCCGCCGTTGCCTTCGTTGCCTAAACGGCCGATCGCCGAAGCGCCGTTATAGGAGCCATCCACGCCGACAAACTTCTGATCGCCGGTCTGGAACTGCGCGCCGTAGCGGGCGTAGCCGCTGAACTTCAGGCCGAAGGGGATCGCCATATCCGGCGTGGCCGCGGTGGTCTGCGGGTTGGTGATAACATCCACTTTTTTATCAGCCGCGGCGTCGATTTTCGCCTGGCGTTCGGCCAGGGCTTTATCGACGGCTTTCGCCACAATGGCGTCGATCTGTTCCTGAGTAAATTCTTGTGCGAATACGGAAATTGGGCACAGCGCGGCGACGACCGCCATGGTTAATGGCAGCATTTTTACAGTTTTCATCATTATCTCGCTTTTAATAATTTATATATATCCTAAATAGTTCGAGTTGCAGGAAGGCGGCAAGGGAGTGAATCCCGATGAGCTTACTTTGGTAAGTGATTCGGGTAAGCGAGCGCAGCCAACGTACATGCAGCTTGAAATATGACGGATATATTTAGATAATAGCTATCCCGCCAGGATAAGCTGGTATATTTAGTTCGGGTACAGTTGCTAAATATTGATATAAATTAACGCTGGTATAAATGAATTAACTCTTCCGAAAATTCACGGGCGAGCAGTGAATTCATTAAGTGATCCTGAGCATGGACCATAATTAACGTCATCGGCTGGCGCGCTTCGCCAGCGTCCTGCTCGATAAGCCGGGTCTGCATCTGGTGCGCCCGGCGGGCGTAGCCATCGGCTTCATTCAGAAGCAAGCGCGCTTCATCTATATTACCGTTGCGGGCGCAATGGAGCGCTTCAAAACATAATGAGCGTGACTGGCCCGCATTAACGATAATTTCCATTACCGCTTCTTCTAATTCAATCATGATAGATCCTGAGGTCATTAACTTTATTCTTTAAATAATGCAGTGAAAGTCCCTTTTCCACATTATTTATGCCGTCATTTTAAATATAATATTAAATATAGAGATTAATTATTGGCTGACCGTTTCGGCAACCGGCACTGCGGCTTTTGCTTTTTCAACTTCAGTTTTCATTAACGAACGTTCATAGGCGCGCAGGAAGGGCAGGTAGATTACCGCCGACATCACCATGCAAATTAAACACATCACCACCGGGCTTAGCGTCCAGTTTGCAGCCCATGATGCGCCGATAGGCGCCGGCGTCGTCCACGGCGTCAGCGAAACGACCTGGCTGAGCCAGCCGAGGCGCGTCGCCCCGTAAGCCAGAACGGCGTTAATCATCGGCACAAAGACGAACGGGATAAACATCATCGGGTTCATGATAATCGGCGCGCCGAACAGAATCGGTTCATTGATATTAAAGAAGCTCGGTACGATACCCATTTTGCCAATGGTGCGCAGGTGGGTGACGCGGCTACGCAGCAGCAGGAACGCCAGCGGAAGCGTGGAGCCGACGCCGCCAATCAGCAGGTAGTGGTCCCAGAAACCCTGCAGATAGACATGCGGCAGAGCCGCACCGGCCGCCAGCGCTGCCTGGTTCGCCGACAGGTTGGCCATCCAGAAGGGGTTCATAATGCCGGTCACGATCAGCGAGCCGTGGATCCCGGCGAACCAGAAGATCTGGCACATCAGGACGGAAAGCAGGATCGCCGGCAGGGAGTCAGAGGCGGAAACCAGAGGCTCCAGCAGATGCATAATCGCCTGCGGCAGGATCATACCGGTCTGCGCTTCGATAAACAGATTCAGCGGATGCAGGGTCGCGATCACCACCAGCACCGGGATAAGGATTTCAAACGAACGCGCAACGCCGGTCGGCACTTCTTTCGGCAGGCGAATCGTAATGTTGTTCTGCTTTAGCCAGGCGTAAACGCGAGTGGAATAGATGGCGGTGATCAAGGCGGTAAAAATACCCTGACCAGAGAGGTACTGGGTGGAGATTTTGCCATCGGCGTACGGCGCGGCAACCAGTAAGAAAGCCATAAACGCCAGCAGACCGGACATCACCGGGTCGAGCTGGAACTGGCGTCCCAGGCTGGCGCCGATCCCTACCGAAATAAAGAACGTCATCACGCCCATGCTGAGGTTAAACGGCAGCATCAGCTGTTCGCGATACTGCTGGGAGAAGTCCAGCCAGCCGCGGGCGAAACCGTTAGTGGTATCCGGGGAAAAAGGCGGAAAGATAAATACCAGCATGAATGAGCCGATGATCATAAACGGCAATGCGGCAGTGAAACCATCGCGAATCGCGATAACGTATTTCTGCTGCCCAAGGCGTCCTGCCAGCGGGGTAATTGATTGCTCGATCGCGGCAATCATGGACTGATACAGAGAACTCATTTGCACACCTCTTAATGCGCTTCAATCAGCGACAGGGCATAATCCAGGACGTTGTCTCCCCGCTGCATTCCGTAATCCATGGCGTTAATCGGCTGGACCGGAATATTCAGGGGAGCGGCTTTCTCAGCTAAGTTTTTCAGCATGTATTTCACCTGTGGTCCAAGAAGCACCACCTGGTATTGCGGAAACTGCATGTCAAATTCGGAAACTCCGTAGGCGTCAATCTGCACCGGCAGGTTACGTTCCTTCGCGGCATCAACCATCTTTCTGACCAACAGGCTGGTGGACATTCCGGCAGAGCAGCACAGCATAATCTTGTACATCGACGATCGTCCTCAAAATGTAAAAAGTTATTGCGTGGATGATTTGATATCAGACGGAAACCGGTTTCCATTTATAAAAAACAGAACTGTGATAACCGTCAAGATCTGTCAGTCAAAGGACGTGTTAATTAGATTTGGCTCACAAATTTTCCTAGTTTTTGCTACGATTTTCCATGAAACGGAAAATCGGTTTCCAAATAAAAAGGGAAACGGATATACTGCCGCTGGTTATTATTGAAGCGATTCAGGTTTAAGGATTTACAGGGATCGGACTGGCCCTGTCAGGGGAAAATAATGTCTACAATCAACGATGTATCACGGTTAGCTGGGGTATCTAAAGCCACAGTCTCTCGGGTGTTGAGTGGTTCGCGCGGCGTAAAGGAAGCCAGCCGACAGGCGGTATTGCAGGCGGCGGAAGCGCTTAACTACCGGCCGAATATGATCGCGCAATCTTTGCTGAGTCAGACCACCGGCTGCATCGGCGTCATTTGCGCCCAGGACAACATTAATCAAACCACCAGCTATCTCTACGCGCTGGAAAAACAGCTCAGCCAGCACCAGATGCACCTGCTGCTGCGTTTTGCCAACAGCCGCGGCAGAGTGCTCCATTCGCTGGAAGAGTTGACCTGCGGCCTCTGCGATAATGTGTTAATCATCGGCGCGCGGTTTCCGCTCAATATCGACCGGCCCGACGTAGTGCTGATTGACTGCCTGGAAAGTGACGCAACGAATAGCATTCAGTTTGACCACGCCTTTGCGGCGGAAACGGCCTGCAACTATCTGATAAGCCAGGGGCGGCGGCAGATTGCGCTGATTCATCCTCAGGCTAACGGCTTTGCTGACCAGGTTCTGCTGGGCTACAAGCACGCGCTGGAAAAGAATTTTCTGCCGTTCAATCGCAACCTGGTTTTTCTTGACAGCCATTCGCCGTCCGTGGCGGTTCAGGAGCTGGTGAACAACGCAACCACCCTGAATTTTAATGCGTTATTGGTTGCCAACGAGCAGCAGGCGCAGCTGGTGGTGCCGCAGCTCCAGGCGTTTAATCGCGCGGTACCGGAAAAAGTCATGGTGTTCAGCCTGGCGGGCTCGTTACAGCTGCCCGGTATTCCGACGATTCCAGCGATTGAATATTCCATGGACGCGATGGCCAGCCAGATAGTCAACTGGCTGACCGAGAAGACGCAAATGCTCGCTAGCAGCCCGCTGCGTGGAGATTTGATCATTCCGAACCGCTAATGGCGACGCCTCCGCGCCCGGTACTAGGGCGTTGGGCACTGAATGCCGCTAATGGCCTTCTGATAAGCGGCGCTATTGTTTTTATCCAGCGCCCGCGTCGCGCTTTGTACGGCGGTCTTATTTTCCGCTGATTCCAGCACGCGGTTAGCAAACTGCGTATCATCCAGCGCGCTGCTGGCAGGGCAATTTTTCCTCACATCCTTCACTATCTGCTGCTTTTGCTGTTCAAACTTCAGCCCGGAGAGCGGTGCGGCTGTCGCCACGCTGGAGAACATCAGGCTGGCTGCCAGCGAAAGCGCAAAACTCATTCTCTTCATCACGGATATCCTTATTTTTATTAAAGGGTTCCTCTAACTATAGACGCATTCCTGAACCAACATTTTGCGCGCTGGTTTCCATAAGAATGAGTCTGTTTCAGCCGCTGAAATTTATCTTTCGTACCGGCAAGCAAAGCCGTTGATGCGCAGGTGTTTGCGCTTTTTGGGCCGGATATATTCCAGCCATTACGTTTCAGGGATGGCGGACCATGACGCAAAAAGGAACCCCCTCGACGCCGCACGATGCGGTTTTTAAACAGTTTTTATCGCATCCCGAGTGCGCCAGGGATTTTATCGACATTCATCTGCCCGCTTCGCTGCGCCAGCTGTGTAATCTGCAAACGCTCAAGCTGGAGTCCGGCAGCTTTATTGAGGCCGATTTGCGCGCCAGCTACTCCGACGTGCTGTGGTCGCTGAAAACCCGCGACGGTGACGGCTATATCTATGTGGTGATTGAACATCAGAGCACGCCGGATGCGCATATGGCATTCAGGCTGATGCGCTACGCGCTGGCGGCGATGCAGCGTCATCTGGATGCCGGGCATAAAACGTTGCCGCTGGTGGTGCCGATGCTGTTTTATCACGGCGCGAAAAGTCCCTATCCCTTCTCGCTTTGCTGGCTGGATGCGTTTACTGATACGCAGACGGCGCGACGACTTTATGCCGCCGCTTTCCCACTGGTGGATATTACGGTGGTGCCGGATGACGACATTATGCAGCACCGGCGCGTGGCGCTGCTGGAGCTGATTCAAAAGCATATTCGCCAGCGCGATTTACTTGGCCTGGTGGAGCGATTAGCCGGGCTGTTGGTTAAAGGTTGCGCTAATGACAGCCAGCTGAAAGCGCTGTTTAATTACATGCTGCAGTGCGGCGATGCGCCTCATTTTGGTGAATTTCTTCACGAGGTCGAGCGGCGCGTTCCTCAACATAAGGAGGTACTCATGACGATTGCGGAAAGGCTACGGCAGGAAGGGAGACAAGAAGGCAAGTTGGAGGGCAAGTTAGAAGGTAAACAAGAGGGTAGACAAGAAGAAGCGTTGCGTATTGCCCGTTCACTTCTGGAGCAGGGGTTTGAGCGCGAGCTGGTGCAGGTGGCTTGCGAGCTGTCGGATGACGACCTGAAGATGCTGCAAACTCAGGTCGCAGCCTCTCCTGGCCGATAATCGTCAGGCCGTTTTAACCCGCCGCCGCGAATCCATGGCGATCAGCACCACCGATGAGAGAATCAGCAGCGTGCCCAGCCAGTCCGGGAGAGTAAAAGTGATGCCGAGCAGCAGCAGGGAGAGCAGGGCGCTACTCAGCGGCTCAGCGCAGCTGAGGATCCCCGCCTTCGCGCCGCCAATCTTCTGCGCGCCGTTCAGGTAGAGGCTGAAGGTCAGCGAGGTGCCGATTACCACCAGGTAGAAAAAGGCCAGCAGCAGGCCGCCGGTCACCACAAAATGGTTGCCCTGTCCGGCGTAGAACGGCAGCAGCATCGCGCCGCCGAGCAGCATGCTCCAGCCGACAATCGGCAGCGTGCCGTAGCGGGCAATCAGCGTCGAAGGATAAGTCGTATAAAAAGCGGCGGCAAACGCCGAAGCAATCCCCCAGAACAGCGCCGTGGGGGAAATCGACAGCGTCGTCGGGTTGCCGTGGGTCACCAGCAGGAAAGTGCCCGCCAGCGAGGTGGCGATGGCCGCGAGCACCAGCGGGCTGGGGCGCGTTTTGCGGGCGATGGCAAACCAGGCGACGATAATCGTCGGCGACAGAAACTGCAGCACCGTCGCGGTGGCGGCGTTGGATTGCTCGATAGTCATCAGAAAGGTGTACTGCACGGTAAGCGCGCCGAACAGCGAAAAGATCAGCAGGCTGGCGGCGTCTTTGCGGTTTTGCAGGACGCGGAAAATCTTATCGCCGTGGAAGAACGAGAGCATCAGAAGGATCAGGCCGGCGAACAGCAGGCGCGTCATGGTCAGAAACGGCGATGACATCTGGCTTTGCTGCATAATATATTGCGCGCAGACGCCCGAGCTGCCCCACAGCACGGCGGCGATCAGTACGTTCAGCATCCCTTTTTTGCTGGAGCCCATCTTTCCCTCAGGTGAAAATAGCGCGAAAGCAGTATCATAGCATGAGTACGCGCGGGAAGCGGGGCAGGAAAGGGTAGTCGGAGTATTTGCGTGCCCCTTGCGGCGGAAGATCGTTGGGTTTGGCGATCTGACGCGTAAGCTTGTAGCGAGTTAGATCCCGTCGAAAAGAAAATCCATTGAAGCTTTAACGACTTCGCGCTGGTGATTCAGATTACAAACTTCTTCACCCAGAACACGATGTGGGATGCTGGCGAGTTCGTGAGTCATCACGACGTATTCTTCCCCTTCTACGGTGACAAGCGGTGTTAAACGATCGGCGCGTGGACCTTTATAGTTTTTCAGTGGAAACAGTGGAATCACGACCCGAGTATTGCGCTTGCCGATAATGTCACTCTGTACATCAAGGAGGTAAGGATACGCAGCAATTCGACCTGTATTCTTATAAACGTAATACTGCATATTTAGAACGTCCTGTATTCATCAGAGAGAAGTCCATTTTCCTCAGTTAAATTATTGAGGTAGTCGATTGCCTGTGCATTTTCTTTTTGCCAGCGGGCTATTTCGAGGCTGTGGATTTCGCTTTTTAGAGCGTTAGTCAACGTTAGAGACAGATTGATGCCGACCTCACGAGCCTGTTTAACCAGGCCTGGGTCCAGTGTCACGCTGACGTTCTGCTTATTGCGTTTTGCGGCTGGCATAGGGAATCTCCTGTGTAATCTACACGTGTAGATTACACAGAAATAAATAAACCCGCCATTCGGCGGGTTAAAAAAGATTCAATTTTTATGCGCCGGACGCGCCTCTTAGCTCAAATCAACGTTTTTACTGCCGAACAGCCAGGTCAGGGCGAAGCCGCACAGGTAAGAGACCGCCAGCCCGGCGGCATACACCGCCATTCCGGCGTAGATCCCGCTGCCGGAGGTCATCAGCGGCAGCGCCACCAGCCCGGACGGGCCAAATACCGTATTCAGGCCGACCGGTAGCCCCATCCAGGCGATGAGCCCGAGGAAGAAACCGCCGCAGGCGCCGCCGAGGCAGGCGGTGATAAAGGGCTTCATGCGCGGTAGCGTCACGCCGTAAATCAGCGGTTCGCCGATGCCGAGAAAGCCGGGAATAATCGCCCCTTTAATCTGCGTGCGCAGCAGAGAACCGTGCTTCGCCCGCCAGAACAGCGCCAGCGCCGCACCAACCTGTCCGGCCCCAGCCATGGCCAGAATCGGAAACAGCGAGTTAAACCCCTGCGCATCCACCAGCGCGAAATAGACCGGCACGAAGCCCTGATGGACGCCGAACATCACCGCCAGCAGGAACAGGCCGGCCAGTACCGCAGAGCCGAACGGGTTACCGTTAAGGTGCAGAAACAGCCATGACATCCCGGTGAACAGCCAGCCGCCGATAGGCATAATGACGGTAAAGGTGATCGCGCCCATGATCAGCAGCGTCACCGCCGAGGTGAGGATCATATCGAGGTTGGCAGGCATGATGCGGCGTACCTGTCGTTCCACCCACGCGCCGATAATCGCGGCGATAAGCACGCCGATAATATTGCCGCGCGGGTCAATACCGTGGCCGAAGAAGGTGGAAATCCCGGAATAGAAGCCGCTGGTGGCTTCCGGGTTATAGCCGAGAACAAACAGCGCAGCGATGATGGCCCCGTTGACCCCGGAGCCGCCGAAGGCTTTCTGGGCGTTATAGCCGATCAGGATGCTCAGGAAGGTAAACATCCCTTTGCTGAACACCTTCATGTAGCCGATCAGCGCCATCAATGTCGCGTTCGGATGCGCGTTTTCGAGGACAAATATCTGCTCCGCCAGGGTCGCGAACCCCAACAGCAGGCCGACGGCGATAAAGCCGGGAATGAGCGGGGTGAAGATGGTGGCGAATTTCGCGAGGAATTTTTGAATACCGCTGGTTTGCTTGCTCTTCAGCGCCTGTTTCTTTTCGGCGGCGACATCGGCCAGCGATGGCGCATCCGCCGGGGCCTCTTCCAGTAACGCATTCATCATTTCCGCCGCGCTTTGCGCCTTGCCGGGCCCAAGGACGACCTGGAACTGTTCATCGCTAACGATCACCCCCATTACGCCGTCAATCTGGCGGATGGCGGCGCTATCGGCCCGTGATTCATCGCGCAGGGTCAGGCGCAGCCGGGTCATACAGTTGCCCGCCTGCGCGACGTTCCCGGCTCCGCCAACGTGCTGCAGGATCCGCGCTATCATCTCTTTATTTATTTTTGCCATTGCAGATTACCCGTGAGTCAGCGGTCAGGAGTGGCTCAGCGCCTTGCGGATATAGCCATTATTTTTTGCCAGCAGCGCCTGGGCATCCGCGGCGCTTAAATCAGCCAGCACCATCACAATCGCCGTTTTGCAGTGGCGATCGCAGGCTTCCAGCGCGCTCTGGGCGGTTGCGCGATCGCATTCGGTCGCTTCCATGACGATGGACACCTGGCGCTCGATAAGCTTGGCGTTGGTCGCTTCCACGTCCACCATCAGATTGCTGTAGACCTTGCCGATGCGGATCATCGCCCCGGTAGAAATCATATTCAGCACCAGCTTCTGCGCTGTGCCCGCCTTCAGGCGCGTTGAGCCGGTCACCACTTCCGGACCCACGACCGGCGTAATGGCGACGTCCGCCAGCTGGGCCATTTCGCCGTGCGGGTTACAGCTGACGATGGCGACAAAAGCGTTCTGGCTGTGGGCATACTCCATCGCGCCGATGACGTACGGCGTGCGTCCGCTGGCGGCCAGGCCGACTAGCACGTCGCGGCTGCTAAAGTTCAGGTTCTGCAGGTCCATCGCCCCTTGCGCTTTGTTGTCTTCGACGTTCTCTACGGCGCTCAGTATGGCTTTATGGCCGCCCGCGATAATGCCCACCACCTGCTCCGGGCGGGTGCCGAAGGTCGGCGGACACTCGCTGGCATCAAGGATCCCCAGACGCCCGGAAGTGCCCGCGCCAATGTAAATCAGTCGACCACCCGCCTGCAGCGCCGCCGCGACCTTATCCACCACCTGGGCAATTTGCGGCAGATAGGGGGTGATGGCGTGAGCCACCTGCTGGTCTTCCTGGTTAATCACCGTCAGCATCTCTTCGGTGGTGAGGATATCAATGTTGGCGCTATTGGCGTTGCGGCGCTCGGTCAGCAGTTTGCTCAGGTCGATACTCATAGGAACCTCTTTATTCACGGTGGCGGGCAGTATAAGGAATTAATTATTCCTTTCCTGTGAAGGTTATCACGATTGGTGTTGAAGGAATAATAGGAGATTACAGTACTGGCGGGAAAAATAGGGGTAATATAATTGGAATATTTTATTACCCCTGAGGAGGTTATGCGATGGGGCGCGGCTTTTTCAGGCCAATCAGCAGCGCGGCCAGATAGCAAAGGGTCATCGCGAAGCTCATTTTGAGCATCGTTTCGCCGCCGAGACCGGCCAGCGGCGCGGCAATACCGCCGAACACAAACATCAGCGTGCCCATCAGGGCGGAAGCGGTGCCGGACTGGCGGGCGTGAATGGCGTTCATCGCTTCCGAGCCGGCAACGGTACTGATACCGCTCATCATGGAAACGGTAAAAAACAGGCCGACCAGCGCCAGCGTCGGCTGCGGTAGCCAGGCGAAGAGCAGGGTGATGGCGGCAAACGCCACCGCCAGCAGCTGGCCGCCGCGCAGCAGGGCTTCGGCGCTGAAGCGGCGCGCCAGGCGGGAAAAGATCAGCGCCGCGATAATCAGCCCGATACCGTTAAGGCCGAACAGCAGGCTGAACTGCATCGCGCTCATGGCATATTCGCTCTGGATAACGAACGAAGACGAGCCGATATACGAAAACAGCCCTGCCATCATAAAGGCCTGAATCAGGCAGTAGCGCATAAAGCGGTGGTTTTTCAGCACCGGCGCATCAGCCTGCTGCCGCGTAGCCGAGGCGGCGCTTTTGGCCGGCAGCGTTTCGTGCAGCACCGTCAGGCTGAGCAGCAGCAAGACAACGCCGATCGCCGCCATCGCCCAGAACAGGATACGCCAGTCGAAGGCGGTGATGATCCAGCCGCCGAGTACCGGTGAAAGCACCGGCGCAATGCCGTTAACGGTCATCAGCAGGGCGAAAAACTGGGTCAGCAGCGTACCCTGATACCTGTCGCGGGCGATGGAACGCGACAGCACCGAACCGCCCGCGCCGGCGAAGCCCTGCAGAAAGCGCCAGGCGATCAGCATATGGATATCGTAGGTTATCGCGCACATCGCCGAGGAGAAGATAAACAGCAGCAGGGAGAGCGCCAGCGGCTTTTTACGGCCAATGCGGTCGCTCAGCGGGCCAAAAAACAGCTGTCCAAGGCCGAGGCCAATCAGCGCCGCGGTCAGCGAAAGCTGGGTCTGCGTGCCGGTGGCGCTGAGCTGCTGGGTGATTTCCGGTAGCGCGGGCAGATAGAAGTCGGTACACAGCGGCCCAATGGCGCTGAGCAAACCGAGAACCACGACCCAGGAGAGGGAAATTCGGGACATATCAACGGGCTCCTTGTCATCAAACCGGGCGTTGCCGCCCGGCAAAAGCGTTAGCTGGCGCCGCCTCCCAGCGACTGCCAGAGGGTAATGCGGTTTTCCAGATCCGTTTGCTGGAGGGAGATAAGCGTGGCCTGCGCCGACCACAGCGTTCGCTGGGCGGTCAGCACCGACAGATAATCTCCGACCCCGGCCTGATAGCTCTTCATCGCGATATTCAACGATTTCTGCTCCGCCGCGACGTATTTATTCTGCGCGTCCAGCTGTTCGCTGAGCGTTTCCCGGCGCGCCAGCGCGTCGGCGACATCCTTAAAGGCGCTCTGAATCGTCTTCTCATAGGTGGCGATCAGCCCCTTTTTCTCCGCTTCAGCATAGCGCAGCTGCGCCAGGTTGCTGCCGCCGGTAAACAGCGGCAGGCTGATGGACGGCGCGAATGACCACACCTGCATGCCGTGGCTGAACAGCGACGAGAGCGAGTCGCTGCCGACCCCGGCGCTGGCGGTCAGCGAGATGGACGGGAAGAAATTGGCCCGCGCCGCGCCGATATCGGCGTTAGCGCTCTTCAGATTATGCTCCGCTTCCTGGATATCCGGGCGGCGCAGTAGTACCGATGAAGAGACGCCCGCCGGCACCAGGGAGATACTCCGATCGCCAAGGCTTTCCAGCGTGCCGGGCAGCAGGCTATCCGGCACGGTTTCTCCGGCCAGCAGGTTGAGCGCGTTTTTATCCTGCGCCACCAGCGTGCGGTAGCTGGCGACGCTGGCGCGCGCCTGCTGATAAACGCTTTCGGCATCGCTCAGGTCGCCTGCCGAGGCGGTGCCGACTTCCATCTGGCGGGTGACGATGCGGCGCGAGTTCTCCGCGCTGGCCATGGTGTCCTGCGCCAGCGCCAGATTGCTGTTGTCCGCGGCGAGCGTTATCCATGCGGTGGTCAGATCGGCGATCATCGTCAGACGCGTATTCTGGGCGGTGAATTCGCTGGCAAGCCAGGTTTCCCGCGCCGCGCGCGTCAGGCTTTGGTTCTTGCCAAACAGATCCAGCTCGAAGCTGGAAACCGCGCCGTCGGCTTCCGCTGACGAGGTGAGGCCGCTGGCCACCGTTTTACTGCGGGTATGGCTCAGCTCGGCGTCGAGGGTCGGAAACAGCGAGGCGCGGGTTTCGCCAAACTGGGCGCGCGCGGCTTCAATATCGGCCAGCGCTTTCTGCACGTCGCGGTTGCTGGTCAAGGCGATGTTCACCACTTTTTTGAGGCGAGCGTCATTCACTACCTGCTGCCAGTCGCTGACTACCGCGGTTGCCTCGCCGTGGCTACCCGGCAGGGTCGCCGGGACAGGCGCGGCCGGACGTTCATAGTGCGGGTCGAGAGAGACGCAGCCCGCCGTCAGGAGCGCAACAAAAACTAAGGTAAAACGAAACATAACTTACTCCTGAGAAGAACGATGGCGGGTGAAGAAACGTTTCACCAGCACAAAGAACAGCGGCACGAAGAACACCGCCAGCAGCGTTGCGGTCAGGGTGCCGCCGATAATCCCGGTACCGATCGCCACGCGGCTATTGGCCCCGGCTCCGGTGGCGATCGCCAGCGGCAGCACCCCGGCAATAAACGCCAGCGAGGTCATCACAATAGGGCGTAGACGGGTCTGCGCGGCGCGCATGGCGGCACGCGACAGGGAGTAGCCCTCTTCCACCGCCGATTCAGCGAATTCGACGATCAGAATGGCGTTCTTCGACGACAGGCCGATGGTGGTTAATAGCGCCACCTGGAAGTAAACGTCATTGCTCAGACCGCGCATCCACGCCGCCAGCGCCGCGCCGAGCAGCCCAAGCGGGATCACCATGATCACCGAGAACGGTACCGACCAGCTCTCATACAGCGCCGCGAGGCACAGGAAGACCACCAGAATCGAGATAGCGTAGAGGCTCATCGCCTGGCCGCTGGCGAGTTTTTCCTGCAGCGACATGCCGCTCCACGCCCAGGTGGTACCGGCGGGCAGGTTATTGGCTAAGGCCTCCATCTTGTCCATTGCCGCGCCGGAGCTGAAGCCGCTGGCGTTCTCACCCTGGATTTCAAAGGCGGC
The DNA here is from genome assembly GCF_019048985.1 of Klebsiella sp. PL-2018. NCBI lineage: Bacteria > Pseudomonadati > Pseudomonadota > Gammaproteobacteria > Enterobacterales > Enterobacteriaceae > Klebsiella > Klebsiella sp. PL-2018. The sequence goes on along the minus strand of NZ_CP077673.1, from coordinate 5,758,559 downwards.
GGAACCGTTGTAGCGCACCAGGCTTTCCGGACCGTATTGCCAGCGGGTGGTGGCGAAGGCGGAGAACGGCGTCATGCTGTCGTCGCTGCCGCGCACAAACCATTTACCGAGGTCGGACGGCACGGCGCGGGCGTCGCTTTCGCCCTGGATATAGACCTTCTTCACGCGACCGCGATCGATAAAGTCGTTAACGTAGGTCCCCCCCCAGGCGCTGGAAAGGGTATCGGTGACATCGCTTAACGACAGCCCGAGCGACACGGCTTTGTTATTATCGATATCCACCTGCAGCTGCGGCATTTGCGGCAGATCGTTGGCGCGTACCGACTGCAGCTCGGTACTTTGATTCGCCGCGGCCAGCAGCTGGCTGCGCATTTTCATCAGGCTATCGCGATCGGTGCCGCCGCTGGCCATCAGTTCGAAGGTGAAGCCGTTGCTCTGCCCCAGGCCATCTACCGACGGCGGGGTCATGGCGAACAGGGTGGCGTCGCGAATGCCGCCGAGCTCTTTGGTGGCGCGCAGGGCGATGGCCTGAGCGGTATTTTCTTCGCCTTTACGTTCGGACCAGTTTTTCAGCGACACGAAGGCCATCCCGGCGTTTTGTCCGCTGCCGCTAAAGCTAAAGCCGTCGACGGTAAAGATCACGTCGGTATTGGCTTTCTCTTTCGTCAGGAACCAGTCGGTGACCTGGCGGCGAACCTCGGCGGTACGTACCGCCGTCGCCCCGGCGGGCAGCGTGTACTGGACCATGATTTCGCCCTGATCCTCCGTCGGCAGGAAGCTGCCCGGCAGTTTCCACATCGCCAGCGCCATGCCGCCGCAAATCAGGACAAAAGCGCCCATCATCATCGCCGAGCGGCGCAGGCCGCCAACAACACGATGCTGATAGCCCTGCTCGGTGCGTCCCCACAGGCGGTTAAAGGCGCCGAAGAAGCCTTTGGTATGCGGTTTAGAATGGCTCAGCAGCGCGCCGCACAGCGCCGGGGTTAAGGTTAAGGCGACTACCACGGAGAGCATCATCGCCGAGATAATGGTCACCGAGAACTGGCGATAAATCACCCCGGTTGAGCCGCCGAAGAAGGCCATCGGCAGGAACACTGCCGAGAGCACCAGGGCAATGGCGATCAGCGCGCCGGAGATTTCGCCCATCGATTTTTCGGTGGCTTCGCGGGCGGGCAGCCCCTCGTCGCGCATGATACGCTCGACGTTTTCCACCACCACGATGGCGTCATCCACCAGCAGGCCTATCGCCAGCACCATCGCAAACAGCGTCAGGGTGTTGATGGAGTAGCCGAACAGCGCCAGCACGCCGAAGGTGCCCAGCAGCACGACCGGAACCGCCACCGCCGGGATCAGCGTGGCGCGGAAGTTTTGCAGGAACAGATACATCACGCAGACCACGAGGATAATCGCCTCGAACAGCGTCTGAATCACATCCTCCACCGAAATTTTGATGAACTCGGTGCTGTCTTTCGGGTAGGCGATATCGTAACCCTGCGGCATCTGACGCTGGAACTCGGCAATCTTGTTTTTCACCAACGTCGCGGTATTCAGGGCGTTAGCGCCCGGCGCCATCATCACCGCGATCCCGGCAGCCGGATGGCCGTTGAGATTGGCGGAGGCGGTGTAATCTTCGCTGCCCATCTCAACGCGGGCGACGTCGCTCAGGTGCACCACCGAACCGTCGCTCTTGCTCTTGACGATAATATCTTTGAACTGGGCGACGGTTTGCAGCCGCGACTGGGCACGCACGGTGGCGGTCAGCTGCTGCGCGTTGGAGGCGGGTAGCGCGCCGATTTTACCGGCGGACACCTGCACGTTCTGCGCCTCAATGGCCGATTGCACATCGGATGGCATCAGCGAATAGGAGGCCAGTTTGGTCGGGTCCATCCAGATGCGCATGGCGTATTCGGCGCCGAACACCTGCAGGCTGCCGACGCCTTCAATACGCGCCATCGGATCCTGCATGTTGCTGACCAGCCAGTCGGAGATGTCGGAACTGGTGGCTTTGTTGTTTTTGTCATACACCGCGAGGATCAGCAGGAAGCTGCTCTGCGATTTCTCCACCGTTACGCCGGACTGCTGAACTTCGCTCGGCAGACGGGATTCCGCCTGCTGCACTTTGTTCTGCACCTGAACCTGGGCGGTATCCGGATCGGTACCCTGCTCAAAGGTGACGGTAATGCTGACCGAGCCGTCGGAGCTGCTGGTGGATGTAAAGTAGAGCAGGTTGTCCAGTCCGGTGAGCTGCTGCTCAATAACCTGGGTGACGCTGTTTTCCAGGGTTTCCGCAGAGGCCCCGGTGTAGGTGGCGGAGATTTTTATCGCCGGCGGGGCGACGTCAGGATACTGGGCGACCGGCAGGGTGCGGATAGCCAGAATCCCGGCGAGCATAATCAGAATGGCGATAACCCAGGCGAAGACCGGGCGTCGCACGAAGAAACGGGAGAACATCAGGCGTTGCCTCCGTCATTTTTGACTTCGGCGGCTTTGACCTGCTGGCCCGGCGCCACTTTGCCGGTCCCTTCGACAATCAACCTGTCGCCGCTCTTCAGGCCGTTTACGATAAGCCATTTGTCGCCGTAGGTTTCGCCGGTTTCCACGCTGCGCTGTTCAACCTTGTTATTAGCGTCAACCACCAGCGCGGTGGCATCGCCTTTGGCATCGCGGGTGATGCCCTGCTGCGGGGCGAGGATCGCATCGTTCATGATGCCTTCGTCTATACGGGCGCGAACGAACATCCCCGGCAGCAGCACGTGCTGCGGATTGGGAAAGACCGCGCGCAGCGTGACCGAGCCGGTCGATTCATCCACCGCCACTTCGGTCAGCGCCAGGCGACCTTTTTCGCTGTAGGTGCTGCCATCTTCAAGAGTCAGGGTGACGTTAAGGGTATCGCTGTTGCTCGCCAGGCTTTGCTTACGCAGGCGCAGCAGATCGACGCTGGATCGGGTGAGATCGACGTACATCGTATCCAGGCCGCGGATCGTCGCCAGCGCGGTATCCTGATCGGCGGACACCAGCGCGCCCGGCGTGACGGAAGAGATCCCGATGCGCCCGGCAATCGGTGCGGTCACGGTGGTCCAGTTCAGGTTAATGCGCGCGCTTTCCAGCGCCGCTTTTTTCGACTCGACGCTGGCCTTATCCTGGTTACAGGTCGCTATCGCGTCATCGGCGTCCTGACGGGAGACGCCGTTATCTTTGACCAGCACCGCGTAGCGCTGGGCTTTTTGGCAATCGGCGATGACCAGCGCCTGGGCCTGTTTTAGCGATGCGGCGGCTTCGTTAAACGTCGCGCGATAGCTTGACGGGTCGATTTGGTACAGCGCCTGTCCGGCTTTGACCATATCGCCCTCGGTAAACAGGCGTTTTTGCACGATCCCGCCGACCTGCGGGCGCACTTCGGCGCTAAGCGAGGCGGTGGTGCGTCCGGTCAGGCTGCTCACCACAGGGACAGGCTGGCCGTGCAGGGTAACGACACCCACTTCCTGCGTCATCTGCTGCGGGGAAGCGTTTTGCGCATTATCGCACCCGCTAAGGAGAAATAATGCTGCTGCGATGGGGGCTAAAGTATATTTCATTATATTTTCTCAGGATGAACGACGTCCGCCCCGCAAATTCACTGGCGGGGTGATGGGCCGGGCGATGATGCATCTCCGGGCAAGCACAAATAACCCAATGGGAAATAAATATTCCTGTTTGCAGTAAATAACTCGGTGAATACCGCTATTGATTAAGCGGTTTTTCCGAGATTTTCCCGTGCGGCGAATACGGCATCAGACGGCGGTTACAGGCTCTGAACCGAGCGATAACGCCTGCTACAGGGCATTACTTGTGGGGTTCTCCATGGTTTTTGGTTTTGAGAATGATCGTTCTCATTTTTCCCCATTATACGTCTGTACCGAATGATGGGAAGGTTTTTTACACAAAATTTAGTGCAGGGAATTTAGTCAGGAAATAATGGAGAAAAAAAGGATATTTTGTGAAAGTAGGGTGGTGAATGGTCTGTGAAAAATAAAAGATGGAGATAATCAATGACATTAATAATAACAGAGAACATTAATCCCGCCGATCAAGAAGAGCTGCTGGCGGGGCTACGGGAATACAATCTGCGCTTTCTGGACCCGGCTCAGTTCGGCGAGCTGGGCGTTTATTCACGCGATGACGCTGGCGCGATGCGCGGCGGGTTGATCGGCAAACGCAAGGGCAGCTGGCTGTGTATTGACTATCTGTGGGTCAGCGAAGCCTCGCGCGGCAGCGGCCTTGGCAGCGAGCTGATGCATGAAGCGGAAAACCAGGCGCGGGCGCGCGGCTGCAGCCACGTGCTGGTGGATACGTTCAGCTTTCAGGCGCTGCCGTTTTATCAGAAGCTGGGCTATCAGCTGCAGATGTCGCTGCCGGATTTTCCGCACGTGGGCATGCAGCGCCATTATTTGTCGAAAGTATTGTAAGCCGGGCCTCAGGAGACCCTCCCGGAGGCGGCGCTGTGCGCCTGTCCGGGCTACCCGAACGCAGGCGGCTGTGAAGCGGATTGAATCCTCCGGATGGCGGCTGTCGCCTTATCCGGGCTACCCGATCGCAGGCGGCTGTGAAGCGGATTGAATCCCCCGGATGGCGGCTGTCGCCTTATCCGGGCTACCCGAACGCAGGCGGCTGTGAAGCGGATTGAATCCCCCGGATGGCGGCTGTCGCCTTATCCGGGCTACCCGAACGCAGGCGGCTGTGAAGCGGATTGAATCCCCCGGATGGCGGCTGTCGCCTTATCCGGGCTACCCGATCGCAGGCGGTTGTGAACCGGATTGTATTCCCCGGATTGCAGACGGCTGTGAACCTGTAGCCCGGCTAAGCGCAGCGCGAGCCGGGGGAATTAGCCGCCGATCCCCCGGCCTATCAAGGCCAGGGCGTGGCTGACAATCATCTTCCGGTCTACCGATTGCAACCGCGGATCGGTGTGGGTGCGGGAAAACGGCACCAGCACCAGGCTTATCAGGGTGGTAAACAGCAGCTCCGGGGAGAGCGCCGGATTAAGCTTGCCCTCCCTCTGCCAGCGGCGCACCGTCTCCAGCATCTTGTGGTACTTCTCATCGCCAAAACGCGCGTGCATATGCTGGCGCAGCACAGGCATCTCGCCGATGATCTCCTGCATCCACAGCGGCGCGAACCACGCGTTTTTCTCCGCCATGGCCGCCAGGGTTTCAATAAGCAGCGTAAAAGCGGTGACCGGATCGTCGCCGTGCGCGACAAAAATTTGTCCGATCTCGCTGCGTAGCGGCATAAAGCGCTCTTCGACCAGCTTTTCCACCAGCGCTTCGCGCGAGCTGAAATAGTAGTGCAGCATCGCGGGCGTTACCCCCGCCTCTTTGGCGATGGCGTTCAGCGAAATGCGGGCGATCCCGTGGCGCGCAAACAGCGCCAGGGCAATATCCATCAGCTGTTCGCGGTTGGCGGAGCCGGATTTCTGCCCGCGCGGGCGACCGGGACGACGCGGGGCTTCGTTGTCTTTTTGTGCTGACATCCTGTGGCGATCCCTTGACCAGATTCATCATTTCCCTAAATATTAATTATGCATTTAATTAATTTCAAGCGAGTGATGCTATGACATCTGAAATCGCCAGCCAACCGGCGGTGCCCTCGATCCGCCTGCTCTTCAGCGCCCTGCTGCTGGTGATGCTGCTCTCGGCGCTGGATCAGACTATCGTTTCCACCGCGCTGCCGACCATCGTCGGCGAGCTCGGCGGGCTGGATAAGCTCTCCTGGGTGGTCACCGCCTACATCCTCAGTTCGACCATCGCGGTGCCGCTGTACGGCAAATTCGGCGATCTGTTCGGCCGCAAAATCGTTCTGCAGGTGGCGATTGTGCTGTTTCTTGCCGGTTCCGCCCTCTGCGGGCTGGCGCAAAATATGACCCAGCTGGTGCTGATGCGCGGCCTGCAGGGGCTGGGCGGCGGCGGCCTGATGGTGATCAGCATGGCGGCGGTGGCTGACGTCATCCCGCCGGCGAATCGCGGCCGCTATCAGGGTCTGTTCGGCGGCGTCTTTGGCCTGGCGACGGTAATCGGGCCGTTAATCGGCGGCTTCCTGGTGCAGCACGCCTCCTGGCGCTGGATTTTTTACATCAACCTGCCGCTGGGGCTGTTTGCGCTGCTGGTGATCGGTGCGGTTTTTCACAGCAGCAACAAGCGCAGCCAGCACCAGATCGACTGGCTGGGGGCGATTTACCTCAGCATGGCGCTGCTGTGCATCATCCTGTTTACCTCAGAGGGCGGCAGCGTCCGCGCGTGGAGCGACCCGCAGCTGTGGTGCATCCTGGCGTTTGGCCTGGTCGGGATCGTCGGCTTTATTCATGAAGAGCGGCTGGCCAGCGAGCCGATTATTCCGCTCTCCTTATTCCGCAACCGCAGCTTTTTGCTGTGCAGCCTGATTGGCTTTGTTATCGGCATGGCGCTGTTCGGCTCGGTGACCTTCCTGCCCCTCTATTTGCAGGTGGTCAAAGAGGCGACGCCGACCGAGGCGGGCCTGCAGCTGATCCCGCTGATGGGCGGCCTGCTGCTGACCTCGATCGTCAGCGGGCGCATTATCAGCCGCACCGGCAAGTATCGCGTATTTCCGATTATCGGCACCCTGCTGGGGGTCGTCGGCATGGTGCTGCTGACGCGCATCACCATCCACTCCGCGATGTGGCAGCTGTACCTGTTTACCGGCGTGCTGGGGGCGGGCCTGGGGCTGGTGATGCAGGTGCTGGTGCTGGCGGTACAGAACGCGATGCCCGCGCAGATGTACGGCGTGGCGACCTCCGGGGTCACGCTGTTTCGATCGATTGGCGGTTCCATCGGCGTGGCGCTGTTTGGGGCGGTGTTTACTCACGTGCTGCAAAGCAATCTCCAGCGCCTGCTGCCGGAAGGCGCGCAGCTGCCGAGGACGCTGAACCCGGCGGCGGTACAGAACCTGCCGGCGGAGATCCGCCTCGATTATCTGGATGCCTTCGGGTCCGCTATCCATGCGGCGTTTCTGATGGCGGCCTGCATTATGGCGGTGGCGTTTGCCCTCTCCTGGCTACTGAAAGAAGCGCCGCTGAAAACCGGCACACGCTAGACGGCGGCGGCAATACGCAGCAGCGCCCGACGCAGAGCCGGCGCGGCGAAATCGATAAATTTACGCAGCTTAAGCGGAGCCAGATCCCGCGAGGTGTACAGCAGGTGCACCGGTGCAGGCTCTGGTTCCATCGCCTGCAGGAGCAGCTTCAGCTCGCCGCGGGCCAGGCCGTCGATCGCCTGGTAATGCAGCAGGCGCGCCACGCCGGCCCCCAGGCGGGCGGCGTCGGCGGCGCTCTCCGGCGTGGTCAGCGACAGCACCGGCTGCAGCGCCACCAGCCGGTCCTCCGCCTCTTCGGCGTTAAAGCGCCAGCCGCGATAAGGCATCGGCGATTCAATACGAATGATCGGTAGCGCGGCCAGCTCGCGCGGGCGTTCGGGTATGCCGTGTTTTTCCAGCAAAGCCGGGTGCGCGCAGGTCACAATGCGCATCTCGCCCAGCCGGGTGGCCACCATCCCGCTGTCCGGCAGCGTGCCGATACGCACCGCTAAATCAATATGATCGCCCACCAGATCGGCGTTGCGGTCGCTAAGCAGTAAACGGACGCGAATCTGCGGGTAGCGGGCGAGAAAATCCGTCACCACCGGCAAAACATGCTGACGACCGAACATGGTTGGGGCTGAGAGAACCAGTTCGCCTTTTGGCTCCTGATATTCGCCCGCCGCCTGGCGCTCGGCGTTCTCCACCTCTTCGAGAATGCGCCGCGCGGCGGCGACATAATCGACGCCGGCATCGGTCAGCGTCAGCTTGCGGGTGGTGCGGATCATCAGGCGCACGCCGAGGGTATTTTCCAGTTCGCCAATCTGGCGGCTAACGGTGGTCAGGGGCATATTCAGCGCCCGCGCCGCAGCCGACATGCTGCCGAGTTCGGCCACTTTCACCAGCAGCGCCATCGCGCTGAGTCGGTCCATAATTATCCCGTTTTATGGAAAGATGATTGTCATATTGCCACTATTATCTTTTCTGTCAGCACAGTCCATGATGAGTTACGCCGCAACGCATCGGGAGGACCTATGCCAGCAGAATTTCTTGATATCGCCATGACGCCGGACGTGATGGATGTCCAGCATGAAATGGGCAGCGATGAGCTATGGCAGTCGCCGCATCGCCAGCGCCGGGGTGAGCGCTTCGGCGCCAGCGAGGAGGCGATGATTGCCACCCGCGACAGCTTCTATCTGGCTACCCTTTCGCAAACCGGCTGGCCCTATATTCAGCATCGCGGCGGCCCGGTGGGCTTTTTGCATCTGCTGGATGAAACCACCCTGGCGATGGCGGATTTTTCCGGTAATCGCCAGTACATCACCACCGGCAACCTGCGCGGCAGCGATCGGGCCTGTCTGTTTTTGATGGATTACCCGCGCCGTGCCAGGCTGAAAATCTACGCCACCGTAGAGGTTGTGGCGGTGGATGCCGACCCGCAGCTGCTGGCGCAGGTCGCGCCGGAGAACTATCGGGCCCGGATTGAGCGCATCTACCGTTTCCACTTACAGGCTTTTGACTGGAACTGCCCGCAGCATATTACCCCCCGCTACACCGCCCGGCAGGTGGCGGAGTATAGCCAGACGCTGCAACAGCGTATTGACGAACTGGAGCGGGAAAATCAGCGCCTGCAGCAGCTTATATACCCAAAATAATTCGAGTTGCTTAAAGGCGGCAAGGGAGTGAGTCCCCAGGAGCATAGATAACTATGTGACTGGGGTGAACGAGTGTAGCCAACACATAAGCAACTTGAAGTATGAAGGGTATTCATACAGGAGATTCATGATGACCGAACAACGTCCGCCTCTGCCGCCGTTCACCCGCGAGAGCGCCGCACAAAAAGTCCGTGCCGCTGAAGATGGCTGGAACAGCCGCGATGCCGCTAAGGTCGCGCTGGCCTATACCGTCGAGAGCGAATGGCGTAACCGCAGCGAATTTGTTCACGGCAGAACGCAGATTATCGACTTCCTGCAGCGGAAATGGCGTAAAGAGCAGGAGTACCGGCTGATTAAGGAGCTGTGGGCGTGGAGCGATAACCGTATTGCGGTACGCTTTGCCTATGAGTGGCACGACGACAGCGGCAACTGGTTTCGTTCATACGGCAACGAGAACTGGGAATTTGATCGGCACGGCCTGATGCAGACGCGCTACGCCTGCATCAACGATCTGCCCATTACGGAGAGCGAGCGTCTGTTTCACTGGCCCCAGGGCCGTCGCCCGGACGATCACCCGGGATTGAGCGAGCTGGGGCTGTAAGGCGCCGTTCTGCGGAACGAGCCTCACCGTTGAAGAGATCCCCGGAGGCGGCGCTGCGCACCTGTCCGGGCTACTCGATCGCAGCCGACGGTGAGCCCGTAGCCCGGGCAGGCGCATCGCGCCGCCCCCGGGAGAAAGGGGGAAGATGATTTTATTTCCGGTTGCGGTTTTTGCGTTTAAAACCCCAGCACAAAGTCGTTATAGTTTCAGACGAAAAAATAATAACGATTTCTATGGACTGACGGGGTGATAACAATGAAATTGCGTTTACGGACAGCCGCCGCCGTGGTGCTGGCGGGCCTGCTGCTGGCGGGTTGCGACCAGAAGGGCAGCGATGCGAAACACATTAAAGTCGGCGTGATTAACGGCGCGGAACAGGATGTGGCGGAAGTGGCGAAGAAAGTGGCTAAAGAGAAATATGGCCTCGACGTGGAGCTGGTGGGCTTTAGCGGCTCGCTGCTGCCGAATGAGTCCACCAACGCCGGCGATCTGGACGCCAACGTCTTTCAGCACCGCCCGTTCCTCGAACAGGATAATAAAGCCCACAACTATCGCCTGGTGGCGGTGGGCAACACCTTCGTCTTCCCGATGGCGGGCTACTCGCGCAAAATAAAATCCGTCGCCGAGCTGAAAGACGGCGCGACCATCGCCATTCCGAACGACCCGACCAACCTGGGCCGCGCGCTGCTTCTGCTCCAGCAGGAAAAGCTGATTACCCTCAAAGCGGGCACCGGCCTGCTGCCGACGGCGGTTGATATCATCGACAACCCGCATCACCTGAAAATTATGGAGCTGGAAGGAGCACAGCTGCCGCGCGTCATCGACGACCCGAAGGTCGACGTGGCGATCATAAGCACTACCTACCTGCAGCAGACCGGCCTCTCCCCTGTACGCGACGGCATCTTTATTGAAGATAAAAACTCGCCCTATGTGAACATCATCGTGACCCGCGAAGACAACAAAGACGCGGAAAACGTCAAAGCGTTTATCCAGTCCTACCAGTCGCCAGAGGTGGCGAAGGCGGCGGAGACGATCTTTAACGGCGGCGCGGTGCCCGGCTGGTAATCACTCACACAAGGAGACGTGGCGATGACCCGGCAACGCCAGGCTGATTTGCTGCTCATAGCCGCGACGGTTATCGCCGCCTGCGGATGGATTTTTTCCCGGGAAGCGATTGCCGGCATGCCGGTTTTCGCTTTCCTCGGCCTGCGCTTTTTCTTCGCCGCGCTGCTGCTGCTGCCTTTCTGCCGCGGCCTTCGCGTCGAGAGGCAGCAGTGGCCGCGCATGATTATCAGCGGCCTGTGGTTTGCGCTAAACCTGTGCCTGTGGATCTACTCGGTATCAACGACCCCATCGCTGGGCGAAGGGGCGTTTATCATGAGCCTGTCGATGCTGTTCGTGCCGCTTACCGCATGGGTGATGATGAAGGCGCGGCCGGCGCGGGCCTACTGGGAGTGCCTGCCGATCGCCATTGTCGGCCTCGGATTGCTCAGCCTGCATATGCCGATTGCGTTTCACCCCAGCCAGGGCTGGTTCCTGTTGACCGCGCTGGTGCAATCGATCTGGTTTTGCTACACCAGCAAAAGCGCCCGCGAGGTGCCGCTGATACCGCTGACCACCGTGCAGCTCGGCATTACCGGCATTGTCGGACTGGGGATCTCCGCCGCCGTTGAAAGCTGGACTCAGCCGTTTACCCTGCCGACCTTCGGCTGGCTGCTCGCCAGCATCGTTATCGCCACCAGCCTGCGCTTCGGCCTGCAAATGAAGGGGCAGAAGTACGCGGCGGTCGCCAGCGCGGCGATTATTATGGTGCTGGAACCGCTGCTCACGGTGATTGCCGCCGCGCTGTGGTACGGCGAACAGCTACCGCTGCAGAAAATTATCGGCGGCCTGCTGATCCTCGTCGCTCAGCTGTGGTTCCGCTGGCGGATGCTGAAGCCGCTACGCTAAACCGGTGCGCCGCTGCGCCATCAGATGCAGCAGCGGCACCAGCGATAGCCCGTCCGGCATCTCGCCGCGGGCGATCAGCTGGCCTATCTCTTCGAGGGTAAACCAGCCCGTTTCCATCACTTCATCCTGATCTTCATCCATTCCCACCCAAGTCAAATCGTGGGCCAGCCAGGTAATAAACAGCTGGTCGCTGCTGCCGTAGGAGGGGTTATAGCGGATAATTTCGTCGGCGCGCTGCGCCTGCCAGCCGGTCTCTTCCCGCAGCTCGCGCAGGGCCGCCGCGCGCGGGTCTTCGCCTTCATCGACGCCGCCGGAAGGAATCGCCCACACCACCCGATCGATCAGGTAACGGTAGTGGCGAATCAGCAGCACTTTGTCATCCTGCATCGCCACAATCCCCACCGCCGGGCGAGGATAGTGAATGGAGTAAAAATCCCGCCGATCGCCGGGGGCCATATCAATTCCGACCTTGCGCATGCTGAACCATGGGGTGTCTGCCAGAACCTCGACATCGTGCATATCGGCGGAGGTGAGTTTCTTTTTCATCGTAGCCACTGTTCCTCAAAGTTGAGCGTTCAGCACACCATAGCCGGGAGCCGATGGCAACCGTCGCAGATTGGCCCGATTTCATCGTTCATTGCCCAAACGCCCATATTGCGCCAGGCTTGTGGGACGTACGATGTTCAGCAGATAACCGCGAAGAGGAATGAACATCATGAAAATCACCCATGTGCGTAATGCTACCCAGCTTATTGAATATGCGGGTAAAAAGTTTCTGATTGACCCGATGCTTTCAGCCAAGGGCGCCTGGGCGGGCTTTGCCGGTACCGCGCGCAGCGAGTTGCGTAACCCGCTGGTGGAACTGCCTTTTTCCATCGAAACGATCGTTGACGTGGATGCGGTTATCGTCACCCACACTCATCAGGATCACTGGGACGAGGCGGCGATCGCCGCGATCCCCAAAACCCTGCCGGTTTATGTCCAGCATGATGCCGACGGACAGCTGCTGCGCGGCCAGGGCTTTTGCGATATTCGTCTGCTCTCTGAGGACAGCGCGTTTGCTGACGTTGCGCTGGTGAAAACGACCTCGGGCCAGCACGGCAGCGACCGCACTTATGCGGTGCCGGCAATGGCCGAGCGCCTGGGCGAAGCCTGCGGCGTGGTGCTGCGCCATCCGCAGGAGAAAACCCTATGGCTGGTGGGGGACACTATCTGGCGCGATGCAGTGGAAGCCGACATGCTCAGGCTGCGCCCTGACGTGGTGGTGCTGAATGCCGGGTATGCGCACGTCATCGGTTTTGGGCCGATCATCATGGGCAAAGAGGATGTGCTGAAGGCGCACTTCGTCCTGCCGGAAGCCAAAATCGTCGCCAGCCATATGGACGCGGTGAACCACTGTCTGCTGAGCCGCGATGAGCTGCGCCAGTACGTGGCTGACAATCAGATTGCCGAAGCGGTCAGCATCCCGCAGGATGGGGAAAGCATGGTCTTTTAGAAGCGGAGTGGGCGATGAAACTCACGGAAGTGGCGATTGTGGCGGTGGACGGGTTTAGCCCGTTTCACTACTCGGTGCCCTGTATGCTGTTTGGCGATACGGTCTCGGAAACCAAACGCTTTAACCTGCATATTTGCGCCGAACGGCCGGGGCTGCTCAGCGCCCGCGACGGCTTCGCGCTGAACGCCAGCGGCGATTTTTCCCTCCTGGCGCAGGCGGATATCGTGGTGGTGCCTTACTGGGGGGCGGTGAATCAGCGCCCACCGCAGCCGCTGCTTGACGGCCTGGTTCGCGCGCGCAATAACGGCGCGCAGATCGTCGGCCTGTGCCTCGGGGCGTTTGTACTCGGCTACGCCGGGCTGCTGGACGACAGGCGCGCGGCGACCCACTGGGAGTTTGAGCAGGATTTTCAGTGCCTGTTTCCACAGGTGCGGCTGGATATCAACGCGCTGTACGTTGACGATGAGGGGATTATCACCTCGGCGGGCACCGCGGCGGCGCTCGACTGCTGCCTGTATCTCATTCGCCAGCGTTTTGGCAGCCTTGTCGCCAATCAGATCGCCCGGCGGATGATCGTCCCGCCGCACCGTGAGGGCGGCCAGGCGCAGTTTATCGCCCAGCCGGTACCGAAAAACACCCGCGACGCGCGGATAAACGGCCTGCTTGAGTATCTCCAGCAGCACATCCGCGAACCGCATAATCTCGACTCGCTGGCGCAGGTCGCGGCGATGAGCCGCCGGACCCTGACCCGCCATTTCGCCAAAGCGACCGGCATGGGCATTGCCGACTGGCTGGCCGCCGAGCGCCTGCGGCGCAGCCAGATCCTGCTGGAGGCCGGGGATTTACCGGTCGGGCAGGTGGCGGAGGAAGTGGGCTATCGCTCCGCCGTAACCTGGCGCCAGCAGTTTAAAGCGCGCTTTGGCGTCAGCCCGGCGGAGTGGCGGCGCACCTTTCGCCGCGGGGCTTAGCCGCCGAGCGTGGCGCTGTCGATGACGAAGCGGTATTTCACGTCGCCTTTAATCATCCGCTCCCAGGCCTCGTTAATCTGGTCGCCGCGAATCAGCTCTATATCGGCGACGATGCCGTGCTCGGCGCAGAAATCGAGCATCTCCTGGGTTTCCGGAATGCCGCCGATCATCGACCCGGCAATTGACCGGCGGCGGAAGATTAGATTAAACACTTCCGGCGAGGGATGCGGCGTGGCGGGCGCGCCCACCAGCGTCATGGTGCCGTCGCGTTTGAGCAGGGTGGTGAAGGCATCGAGGTTATGCGGCGCCGCCACGGTGTTGAGTATGAAGTCGAAGCTCTTCAGGTGGGCGGCCATTTCGTTTTCGTTGCGCGAGACCACCACTTCGTCCGCGCCCAGCTCCCGCGCCGCGTCACGCTTGGACTCCGAGGTGGTAAAGGCCACCACGTGGGCGCCCATGGCGTGGGCCAACTTGATGCCCATATGCCCCAGCCCGCCAATGCCCACGATGCCGACTTTTTTGCCCGGTCCGACGTTCCAGTGGCGTAGCGGCGAGTAAGTTGTGATGCCCGCGCACAGCAGCGGCGCGACGGCGGCCAGCTGCTCTTTGGGATGGGATATGCGCAGCACATAGCGCTGATGCACAACGATCTGCTGGGAGTAACCGCCGAGCGTGTGGCCGGGCGCGTCCTGCGTCGGGCCGTTATAGGTGAGCACCATACGATCGCAATAGTTTTCCAGCCCGTCCCGGCACTCCTCGCACTCTTTACAGCTGTCGACCATACAGCCGACGCCCACCAGATCGCCAACGGCGTGGCCGGAGACCCGGCTGCCTACGGCGGTCACCCGGCCGACGATTTCATGGCCCGGCACGCAGGGATAGAGCGTCCCTGCCCACTCGGAGCGGGCCTGGTGTACATCCGAGTGGCAGACGCCGCAATAATCAATGGCGATCTGCACATCGTCCGGCCCCGGCTCGCGGCGGGTGATGGCCATAGACCCCAACGGCTGGCTGGCCGAGTTCGTTCCAATAGCGTTGATCTGCATAGCAAAACCTCTTCTACATAACGGCGTTGAATAAAACGGAGGGGGAGAGCGTTTTTTGAGCGGCAGGATCAAGCGTAGCCTGGTTGAGGCGCGATGGGTGGGGGAGAGCTCAAAGGGTTAAAGATGGGCTCCCCCCGCAAACGGAGTGCAGAAAATATCAGGGCGCGACGGGCGTCAGATAATCCAGCCGCAGCGGCCCGGCAAGCAGGCTATCCATCTGCGCAATAAAATCCTGGAAGTGCGGCAGGGCGATATGCGCGTCCAGCGCTTCCTGATTGCGCCAGGATTCGCGCATATAGAACGTATCCGGCGCATCGCGCAGCTGAAACAGGGCGTAATCGAGGTTGCCTGGCTCCTGACGCGTCGGCAGCAGCAGCGCCCGCAGGGCCTGACGCAGCGCGTCGCTGTGGCCCGGTTTCGCCGTCAGCACCGCGAGAAGTGAAATCGCCTCGCCGCTCATCTTAAAAGCCCTCCAGCACGATTTTGCCCACCGAACGCCCGGTTTCCAGCTGCGCGTGCGCTTTTTGCAGGTTGGCGGCGGTGATGGCGCCGTAGTGCTCGCCGAGGGTGGTCTTAATGGTGTTGTCGTCAATCAGCGCCGCCACGCGGGTCAGCAGCTGATGCTGGGCGATCATGTCCGGCGTGTCGAACATCGAGCGGGTAAACATAAATTCCCAATGCAGGGAGATGCTTTTCGCCTTCAGCGGCACCACGTCGAGGGTTTGCGGATCGTCGATCAGCGCCAGCTTGCCCTGCGGTGCGAGAGCGGCGATCAGCTGCGGATAGTGCTGGTCGGTATTGGTCAGGCTGGCGACGTGGGTCACCGCTTTGACGCCAATCCGCGCCAGCTCTTCGGCGAGCGGTTTGCTGTGATCGATAACATGATGCGCGCCCGCTTCCCGTACCCATTTCTGGCTTTCCGGGCGCGAGGCGGTGCCAATGACCGTCATACCGGTGAGCTTGCTGGCGAGCTGGGTCAGTATCGAACCGACGCCGCCCGCCGCGCCGACGATCAGCAGCGTGTCACCCGCGTTGCCGCCTTCCTCTACGCCAGGACGGTGGAACAGCAGCTCCCAGGCGGTAATGGCGGTGAGCGGCAGCGCGGCGGCGGCGGCATTATCCAGCGAACGCGGTTTGCGGGCGACGATGCGCTCATCCACTAACTGAAACTCGCTGTTGCTGCCCGGACGGCCCAGCGCGCCGGCGTACCACACTTCATCTCCCGCGGCGAACAGCGTCACCGCGCTGCCGACGGCTTTCACCACGCCCACCGCGTCCCAGCCCAGCACGCGCGGGGTATCGGCGTTAAAACCGGCGCGGACTTTGGTATCCACCGGGTTGACGGAAATAGCCTTCACTTCAACCAGCAGGTCATGCCCCTCGGCAACCGGCTGCGGCAGCTCGATGTCGGTTAAAAAAGGAATATTGCTGCCTTCTGCCGCCGCGCGGGTAATGGCGATCGCTTTCATACACTCTCCGGTTTTGAATAAGGTTCATCGTTTGAATGTATTGAGGATAGACCGCGGCACGCGGGGGAAAAATGGCCCGACGGCGATAACAGTTATATTGAAAAAGTGAAAATCAGCGGACGCGATAAAAATCGAGCATCACGCCGTCCTGCGTGCGGCCGCCGGAACAGATAAACAGCGAGGTGGTGAGCCAGCGCAGCGCAGGCGCATCCACTTCAAAAGTCGGTACGGTACGAAAATAGATAGCTTCCGGCGGAATATCGCTAAAAAAT
Source organism: Klebsiella sp. PL-2018 (assembly GCF_019048985.1). Taxonomy (NCBI): domain Bacteria; kingdom Pseudomonadati; phylum Pseudomonadota; class Gammaproteobacteria; order Enterobacterales; family Enterobacteriaceae; genus Klebsiella; species Klebsiella sp. PL-2018. The sequence goes on along the minus strand of NZ_CP077673.1, from coordinate 5,742,038 downwards.
CGCATATCGTCGCCGAAAAGACGTTCTTTGTACTCTTCGGGTAGGCGGCGAATGCCGTTGTTTTCGATGTATACCGTGCCTTCTTCCACGTGTAATGCATAGCGGGCGGAGAGGCGGCAGGTGCCGTCAGGCTCGACGATCTGGCTGTCGACGCCGCCGGGTAAGACGTGGCCGTTAAGCTCACCGCGTACGGTTCCGCTGAGGATTGGGATCAGCTGACGTTTCCCGCTCTGCGGGCTGCGGGAGACGATGACCGGTTTGTCGACCTGAATGGTGATAGAGAAGCTGTGTTCGAGTTCGGGTGTCATCATTGGTCTCCTTTCTAAGCCACGTTATCCCGTTAGTGTAAGGATTTAAAGGTGAAGGGAATAACGCAAACATTGGATGGAAATGATTGGCTGGGGAGATGGAAGCGAACAAAAAACCGCCGCGATCGCGGCATTATTTGGCGTATTCTGCTGACATAATGCTTTCACACGGACGCGAGGAATAAAGATGAATACGCTATTTCTGATTGGCCCTGGCGGGGTGGGGAAAAGCACGGTTGGAGCGCTGCTGGCGCAGGCGATGAGCTACCGGCTTATCGATCTCGATAGCGAATTTTGCGAGCAGATTTTAAATATTCGCCAATATATTCAGCGCGATGGATACGAGCGCTATGTGCGTGAGAACGCCGCGCTATGCTCTCGCCTGCTGGCGGAGAATCCGCATGAAAAACGATAGCCAACGGCAAGGATGACTTGCAGGCTGTAGTGAAGCCGGTTGCGGCTTACCTGGCGACGACCTTCCTGTTGAACTTGTAAGTAAGACTTACAGGTTGCGTTTTGATCAAGTTCTTCTTCTTCATAGATCGCTTTAATGTGCTGTGTAACTGCCTGGGGAGTGATTTGATAAAGATTTGCGATGGATGCCTGAGGGAGACAAAGCGTATCGCTTTCAAAGCGGCATTCAACACGTACTTTCCCATCACCGCTGGCAAACATAACGAATTCACCTATTGGGGGCGAAGTTAAATGTTTATTTGCCATATAGCCTCCGGGTTAACCTGCTTTGGCTCGCATAGTATGTCAGAAGAGCATAAATTTCATTAGACGGAATATTAACCCGGCGTCATTTGGCAGCGGCTATCCAGAAGACGAAGATTTCCGGGCGTCAGACGAGATGAAGCGTATTGTTGACGCTTTTAAAGGATTGCTGAATTTGCAGTAGCTCCGCTTTAAGCATTTGTTCCTTATCGCTCTGCGGCAGCAGAACAATACAGCCATCCATTACCTTAACCGTGAAGCGCTTTCCGGTATCGAACCCCGCTGCGCGTAACCACTTGCCGGAAAGGGTAAGACTTGGTGTACTGGTGTCCCGACCTTGCGGGCGATATCCCACAATCAGGTGACGCTCGGTTCCGGAAACGGCAAAGTCTGGGGTAGAATGCGAATCAACCATAATCAACTCCTTGATAGTTGGTGTGGTTAGACGCTCCGACTGTGTTCCCGCACATCGGAGCGTTGTTTGTACAAGAGGCTTTTAGGTGGCCTCCTATATGTTAAGATTAGTTGGATAGGTGGCCTCATGTCAATCATAGCGCGCGAAAAAAAACCAAAGGGCGGCGGCCAGTCTCCGCAGTTCAAAATGCGCATTGATCCGGCATTAAAGGAGCAGCTGGATGCTGTTGCAGCGGAAGAGGGGGTGAGTCTCGCGAGCTGGTTTAAAGAACTGGCGAGAAGCGCGCTAAAAGCGAAAGGTATTGAACCGAAAGGCTGATTTTCTGGATAAGTTCACATGGATAAAAATGATTGAACTGGCGGAAGATCACAGGAGTTGAACCTGCCCGGGACCGCTGGCGGCCCCAACTGGATTTGAAGTCCAGCCACCTCACCGGAGATGACGATCTTCCGCGCCTCGATTGCTACATGGAGGCGGGGCGCATTATAGCTACTTTCCTGCATTAACCACATACCCAAACGCACTTTTTTACTGTTAAAACTGGACTTTACAGAACCTTCTTAAACAATTCCTTGCAAAATCCGTGGCTTACACTTTTATACACTCTTTCAGGCTACCGGGATCACATAAAACAAGAAACGTAATTTGATTATGAGATATCGCAATTCATCTTACTGCGCGGATGGGTTACAAAGCATGTAACCGGTACCAACCCGCGGCAGCGCTGAGAGAAGAGTGTGCGATGAAAGATCATATTTTGTCCGTCAAAGAGAAGATTGGCTACGGCATGGGCGATGCCGCAAGCCATATCATTTTTGATAACGTCATGTTGTATATGATGTTTTTCTATACCGATATCTTTGGTATTCCTGCAGGCTATGTCGGTACCATGTTCCTGCTGGCCCGCGCGCTGGATGCGATATCCGACCCCTGCATGGGGCTGCTGGCCGACCGTACCCGCAGCCGCTGGGGAAAATTCCGCCCGTGGATCCTGTTCGGCGCGATTCCGTTCGGCCTCGTCTGCGTGCTGGCCTACAGCTCGCCGGACCTGAGTCATAACGGCAAGCTGATTTACGCCGCGGTCACCTACACGCTGCTGACCCTGCTCTACACCGTGGTCAACATCCCGTACTGCGCGCTGGGCGGGGTCATCACCGACAACCCAACGCAGCGTATCTCCCTGCAGTCCTGGCGCTTTGTGCTGGCGACGGCGGGCGGCATGCTCTCCACCGTCCTGATGATGCCGCTGGTGAACTTTATCGGCGGCGAAGACAAAGCCTTTGGCTTTCAGGGCGGCATCGCGGTGCTGTCGGCGATCGCTTTCCTGATGCTGGCGTTTTGCTTCTTCACCACCAAAGAGCGCGTCGAAGCGCCGCCGAGCTCTACCTCAATGCGGGAAGACCTGCGCGATATCTGGCGCAACGATCAGTGGCGTGTCGTTGGTCTGCTGACCATCCTCAACATCCTCGCGGTCTGCGTTCGCGGCGGCGCGATGATGTATTACACCACCTGGATCATGGGGTCCGCGGGTCTGTTCACCGCCTTCCTCACCACCTACTGCGTCGGCAACCTGATTGGCTCGGCGCTGGCGAAGCCGCTCACCGACTGGAAATGCAAAGTCAGCGTCTTCTGGTGGACTAACGCCCTGCTGGCGGCGCTGAGCGTGGTGATGTTCTTCGTGCCGATGGACGCCGAAATCACCATGTTCGCCTTTATCTTCGTGATTGGCGTGCTGCACCAGCTGGTGACGCCGATTCAGTGGGTGATGATGTCCGACACCGTCGACTACGGCGAATGGTGTAACGGCAAACGCCTGACCGGCATCAGCTTTGCGGGCACCCTGTTCGTGCTCAAGCTGGGCCTGGCGCTGGGCGGCGCGCTGATTGGCTGGATGCTGGCGGGCGGCGGTTACGATGCCGCGGCCAAAACCCAGAACAGCGCCACTATCACCATCATCATCTCATTGTTCACCCTCGCTCCGGCGGTCTGTTATCTGCTGAGCGCGGTTATCGCGAAACGCTACTACACCCTGAAAACCCCGTTCCTGAAAAAGATGATGGCGGAGCTGGCTCAGGGCGCGCGCCGCAACGAACACGACTTCACTTCAGCGCCGACAGGCAAAGAATTGCAAAACTAAGAGGAAGCTATTCATGAAAATCAGTGATGGAAACTGGCTTATTCAACCAGGGCTCAATCTGATCCAACCTGTACAGGTGTACGAGGTTGAGCAACAGGGCAACGACATGGTGGTCTACGTCGCGTCGCGCGAAGTGCGCGAGCGTGCCGCCCAGTTGGACGTTCCGCTATTTACCGTGCGCTTCTTCTCTCCGCAGGAAGGCGTGATTGGCGTACGTATGGAGCACTTCCAGGGCGCGCTGAACAACGGCCCACACTATCCGCTGAACGTGCTGAAAGACGTCAAGGTGGAGATTAACAACGGCGCTGAGTATGCCGAGCTGAAGAGCGGCAATTTGACCGCGCGCGTCACGAAAGGCGACTTCTGGTCGCTGGATTTCCTGCGCGACGGCGTGCGGATTACCGGTAGCCAGCTGAAAAACGACGGCTACGTGCAGGATACCAAAACGAATCGTAACTATATGTTTGAGCGCCTGGATCTCGGCGTCGGCGACACCGTTTACGGCCTCGGCGAGCGCTTTACCGCGCTGGTGCGCAACGGCCAGACGGTCGACACCTGGAACGAAGACGGCGGCACCAGCACCGAACAGTCGTACAAAAATATCCCGTTCTATCTGACCAACCGCGGCTACGGCGTGCTGGTGAATCATCCTGAGCGCGTCTCTTTCGAAATCGGCTCCGAGAAAGTCTCTAAGGTGCAGTTCAGCGTCGAAGGTGAATACCTGGAGTACTTCGTTATCGACGGCCCGACCCCGAAAGAGGTGCTGAACCGCTATACCCTGTTTACCGGGCGTCCGGCGCTGCCGCCGGCCTGGTCTTTCGGCCTGTGGCTGACCACCTCGTTCACTACCAACTACGATGAAGCGACGGTTAACAGCTTTATCGACGGCATGGCGGAGCGCAACCTGCCGCTGCACGTGTTCCACTTTGACTGCTTCTGGATGAAGGCTTTCCAGTGGTGCGATTTTGAATGGGATCCGGTGACCTTCCCTGACCCGGAAGGTATGATTAAGCGCCTGAAAGAGAAAGGGCTGAAGGTCTGCGTGTGGATTAACCCGTATATCGGCCAGCGTTCGCCGGTGTTTAAAGAGCTGCAGGAGAAAGGCTATCTGCTGAAACGCCCGGACGGTTCGCTGTGGCAGTGGGATAAATGGCAGCCGGGCCTGGCGATTTATGACTTCACTAATCCGCAAGCCTGCCAATGGTATGCCGACAAGCTGAAAGGCCTGGTGGCGATGGGCGTTGACTGCTTCAAGACGGACTTCGGCGAGCGTATCCCGACCGACGTGCAGTGGTTTGATGGTTCCGATCCGCAAAAAATGCACAACCACTACGCCTTCATCTATAACGAGCTGGTGTGGAACGTACTGAAAGAGACCGTCGGCGAGAAAGAAGCGGTGCTGTTCGCGCGCTCCGCCTCGGTGGGCGCACAGCAGTTCCCGGTGCACTGGGGCGGCGACTGCTACGCCAACTATGAATCGATGGCGGAAAGCCTGCGCGGCGGCCTGTCGATCGGCATGTCCGGCTTTGGGTTCTGGAGCCACGATATCGGCGGCTTCGAAAACACCGCGCCCGCCCACGTCTACAAGCGCTGGTGCGCCTTCGGCCTGCTGTCGAGCCACAGCCGTCTGCACGGCAGCAAATCCTATCGCGTGCCGTGGGCCTACGATGACGAGTCCTGCGACGTGGTGCGCCACTTCACGCAGCTGAAATGCCGCATGATGCCGTATCTGTACCGTCAGGCGGCGCTGGCCAATGAGTTCGGTACGCCGATGCTGCGTTCGATGATGCTGGAGTTCCCGCACGACCCGGCCTGCGACTATCTGGATCGGCAGTACATGCTGGGGGATTCCGTGCTGGTGGCGCCGGTGTTTAGCGAAGCGGGAGACGTCCAGTTCTGGCTGCCGGAAGGCCGCTGGACCCATCTGTGGCACAACGACGAAGCGCAGGGTAGCCGCTGGCATAAGCAGAATCACGATGTGCTGAGCCTGCCGGTGTACGTGCGTGACAACACTCTGCTGGCGCTGGGAAACAATGATCAGAAGCCAGACTACGCGTGGAACGAAGGTACCGCCTTCCAGCTGTTTAGCCTCGACGATGGTCGCGAAGCCGTCTGTCAGGTGCCGGCCGCGGACGGGTCGGTGGTCTTTACCCTGACGGCGAAACGCCAGGGCAACGTCATCACCGTCAGCGGTGACGGCGAGGCCAGCGGCTGGACGCTGTGCCTGCGCAACATCCAGCAGGTGGCGGGCGTGCAGGGCGGGACTCAGGCGGGTAGCGAGCTGGGCGTGGTGGTGACCGCGCAGAGCAATGCGTTGACGATTACGCTGTAAGCGCTTTGTAGCCCGGACAAGGCGCGTCAAGCGCCGCCTCCGGGGAAGGTGCCGAACCTGCTGCATCAGCGCTGCTGCTTCCCGGCTCGCGCTGCGCTTAGCCGGGCTACAGGTTTCCAGCCGTCTGCACGCCGTAGCCCGGACAAGGCGCGTCAAGCGCCGCCTCCGGGGAAGGTGCCAAACCTGATGCATCAGCGCAGCTGCTTCCCGGCTCGCGCTGTGCTTAGCCGGGCTACAGGTTTCCAGCCGTCTGCACGCCGTAGCCCGGACAAGGCGCGTCAAGCGCCGCCTCCGGGGAAGGTGCCAAACCTGATGCATCAGCGCAGCTGCTTCCCGGCTCGCGCTGCGCTTAGTCGGGCTACAGGTTTCCAGCCGTCTGCACGCCGTAGCCCGGACAAGGCGCGTCAAGCGCCGCCTCCGGGGAGAAGGTGCCGAACCTGATGCATCGGCGCTGCTGCTTCCCGGCTCGCGCTGCGCTTAGCCGGGCTACAGGTTTCCTGCCGTCTGCACGCCGTAGCCCGGACAAGGCGCGTCAAGCGCCGCCTCCGGGAATGCTGTCAGGCTAAAGGCGGTTAACTATTCCCGGGTATATTCTTATGGTGAATTGAGATCGCTATCACGTATATTTCTTCCTGAAATGTGATCTGAATTATAATTATTCCTTAATCCCTCTCTTCGTTTTATTTCTGTCCGGATGTCTGGACAAAATTTAGTATTGTTGTTTACGCCTCTGCTACTTATATTTATCCTCAATGATTTATGTAGCGCTCGCGTGGTATCGCGCTGGCCTCCAGACATTAATCTGGTATGCAATAAGGGTAAATAATGCAAATGATTACCTCACGACAGAACAGATTATTGAAATTTCTCCTGCCCCGCAGAGAATACGTTACGCTGCTGAAAATTGCTGAATATTTAAATGTGTCAGAAAAAACGGTTCAGCGTGATTTACGCTTTTTAGAACAGTGGTTATCTGAGTGGAAAATGACTATCGACAAACGCTCAGGTACCGGCGTGATGCTGATCGCTGATAATGTCACGGATCTGCTGCAATTAGACCAATTACTCAGTAACGAGGGGGAGGACAGCGATGTCATGATGAATAACTCCCGGCGCGTGAAAATTGCTTCGCAGCTCTTAAGTGAGACTCCGCGGGAGACATCAATTAATAAGCTCTCTGAGCGTTATTTTATCAGTAGTGCATCTATCGTTAATGATCTGAAAATTATTGAGTCATGGATTGCTCCGCTCGGCTTAACGCTGATTCGTAGCCAGAGCGGGACGCATATTGAAGGCAGCGAAAACAGCGTCCGCCAGGCGATGGCGTCATTAATTAATGGGGTGATTAATCATAATGAGCCCGGCTGTATTATCCATTCCCGGCTGGACTCAGGAAGCTATAAAGCGCTGGTGCATTATTTTGGTGAGGATGACGTTTTATTTGTTCAGTCATTATTACAGGAAATGGAGCGCAAGCTGTGCTGGTCATTAGGCGAACCGTATTATGTGAATATTTTTACCCATATCCTCATTATGATGTATCGCATTACCCGTGGGAATGCCTTACCGCGGCGTGAACAGGGGCAGCAGATTTTTGATGAGACGATATTTAGCGTTGCCCAGAATATGCTGCGAAAAATTGAACACCGTATTGACCATTCGCTGCCGGAAGATGAAGTCTGGTTTATTTATCAGTACATCATCTCCTCTGGCGTTGTGGTGGAAGAGCGAGATGATGTCAGCATGGTGCGCTATATGCATTCTAGCGATGAGGCCCGACAAATTACCGATCGTCTGATTAGCGCTTTTTCCACCATGATTGATCTCGATTTAACCGCCGATCGCGCGTTATACGATGGTCTGCTCATTCATATCAAGCCGCTCATTAACCGCCTTAATTTTCGGATTCATATTCGTAACCCTCTGCTTGAGGATATCAAGGGCGAGCTGACGGACGTGTGGCCGCTCACCCAGCGGGCGGTCAATCAGGTTTTTAGCCGCTGGGGCGAGCGTGCGGTTTCCGACGACGAGATTGGCTATCTCACCGTTCATTTCCAGGCGGCGATGGAAAGACAGGTCGCCAGCAAGCGCGTTCTGCTGGTTTGTTCTACCGGAATCGGCACATCTCACCTGTTGAAAAGTAGAGTGTTAAGAGCGTTTCCTGACTGGACCATCGTCGGCGTGGTTTCGGCAAGCAGCCTGCATACCCTTCAGCCGCAGGACAAGATTGAACTGGTTATTTCGACGATCAATCTGCCGGAAATAGCTTTGCCGGTAGTCTATGTTAGCGCATTTTTTAATGATGCCGATATCCGGCGGGTTACGGAAAAAATCGTTACCGACAAATTACATCGCGCGGCAATATCTGCTGTAGATAATGAAGTTTTATATCCATGAGGTAAAGAATATGGACATAACCAGGATTTTAAACACCAAACGCGTTTTGTTAGATATGCACGCTACGAATAAAGCGGAAGCCATCGAGGAGTTAACCGACTTATTACAAAAAGACGGGGCGATAAGCTGTCGAGAAACCTTTATTCACGATGTCTGGCAGCGTGAGTCGGAAGGCTCAACGGGGTTTGAAAATCATATTGCGATCCCGCATGGAAAGTCGTCCGCCGTTGTTAATACCACCCTTGCCATTGGTCGCACCCGGCAGGATATCGCCTGGGAAACGCTGGACGGCAGCCAGGTACGCTGCATTATTTTATTTGCCGTTCGTCTGGAAGATCAAAATACCACCCATATTCGCCTGTTGTCCCAGGTCGCCGGAGCGCTGGCGGATGATGACATTATTGAACAACTGCTCAAAGAAACCAGTCCGCAGAGGATTATTGATCTGTTTAACCAATATGCCGAGTCGGACATTTACTAACAATAACTAGCGGAGTCCGAGATGAATATTGTCTGTGTTGCTGCCTGTACCGCAGGTATTGCTCATACTTATATTGCACGTGAGAAGCTGATTAAAGGCGCGAAAGCGCTGGGCCACAATGTCAAAGTCGAAACCCAGGGAACCATTGGTACTGAAAATGAACTGGCGGCGGAAGATATTGACGCTGCGGATGTCGTTATTCTTGCCATTGATGTGAAAATTAAAGGCGAAGAGCGTTTTAAAAATAAACGGATTGTCAGAGTAAAAACGGAAGTCGTGATTAAGTCGCCGATTCAGTTTATCGAAAAGGTCGAAAAATCCTTAGCGAATGCCTGATCCTTAATCTGGAGGGATCTACCATGAGTGAGAATAAAACTCCCGTCTCACAGGAAATTAAGAAGCATTTATTAACCGGTATTTCATGGATGATACCGCTGATCGTCGCCGCCGGGATCTGTATCGCGCTGGGACAAGTCCTTGGCGGGACGAACGTTGGCGAGAAAACCGGCACTATTCCGTGGATGTTAAACCAAATCGGCGGCTGGGGAATGGGGCTGATTGTGCCCTTGATCTGCGCAGCTATCGCTTACTCCATTGCCGATCGTCCTGGATTCGCTCCGGGTTTGATCGTGGGTTTTGTCTGCGGGCAAATTCATACCGGTTTTATTGGCGGCATGCTGGGCGGCTTCCTCGTGGGCTACACGGTACTGGCGCTAAAACACTATATTCGGCTGCCGAAGTCGATGCAGGGGCTGATGCCGATTATGGTGCTGCCGGTATTAAGCACCATCATTAGCGGTTTGCTGATGATGACCCTGATCGGCAAGCCCATTGCCTGGCTGCAGGACGCGCTGATTCACATGCTGGAGTCGATGCAGGGCGGCTCGCGTTTCCTGCTGGGCGCCATCCTTGGCGCCATGGCGACCTTCGACTTCGGCGGTCCGGTGAATAAAACCATGTCGCTGTTTGCCGATGGTCTGCTGGTCAGCGGCGTTTACGGCCCGGAAGCGGTGAAGTTTGTGGGTTCGATAATCCCGCCGTTCGGCATCACCCTCTCGTTCCTGCTGACCCGCCATAAATATACCCGTGCCGAACGCGAAGCCCTGAAGGCCGCGTTCCCGATGGGGATCTGCATGATCACCGAAGGGGTGATCCCCATCGCCGCCCGCGATCTGCTGCGCGTCGTGGGATCCTGCGTGGTGGCGTCAGCGGTGGCCGGTGGCCTGATCATGACCTGGGGCGTGGAGAGTCCGGTGCCGCACGGTGGAATGTTTGTGGTGCCGCTCTTTACGCATCCCCTGCTGTTCTGCCTCTCTCTGGCGATTGGCACCGTGATTTGCGGTGTGATGCTCTCGCTGTGGAAAAAGCCGGTAACCGAGCGCGATGAAGAGTTTGATGAGCTGAACGACCAAAAGGTCAAAGACGACGAAATCACCTTTACCCTCGAATAAACGGAGGCCCTATGTTTGCCGATATGAAAAGTATGGTGATCAAAGCCTGGCGTGAACGGTATGCCCTGCTGGCGATTAACTGCATGAACCTGGAAAGCGCACGCGCGGCGGTGCGCGTGGCGGAAAAACATCGCGCGCCGATTATTCTCAACCTGTATCAGGGGCATCTGTCGCACTTTCCGGCGACGACGGCGGCGGCGGTAGTCAGGGTACTGGCGGAGGAGGCGAGCGTACCCGTGACGTTAAGTCTCGATCACGGCAAAGAGCCGATAAAAATACGTCAGGCTTTCCGCGCCGGATTTAGCGGGTTAATGATCGATGCTTCGGCGTTCGCGCTGGCGGAGAACATCCGCCAGACCCGAGAGGTCGCTGAACTGGCCGCCAGCGTTGGGCTGTGCGTGGAGGGCGAACTGGGGCACCTGGCGGATGCGCCGCGCTACGACCAGGCCAGCAATGCCGATTTAATGACCCAGCCGCAGGACGTCCCTCCCTTTATCGAACAGACCGGGATTGATCTGCTGGCGGTCTCCGTGGGAACCGCCCACGGTATGTACGCCCCCGGCGTAAAACCGAAGCTCGATTTCGACCGCCTGGCGCAGATACAGCGCGCGTCATCCGTGCCGCTGGCGCTGCACGGCGGGAGCGGTACGCCGTTCGAGCAGCTGCAACGTTGCCCGGAATTCGGGGTCGCAAAAATCAACGTTGGGGCGGCGGTATTTGAAGCGGGGAAAGCGGCGCTGCTGCACACCCTGTGCCACGACAGCACCATTGAGCTGGCCGATGCGCTATCGGTGATGGAGCAGGCCAGCGCTGACGCCATCGTTCCCTATTTACACGCATCCGGCTCAATCAACAAAGCCTGATTAAATCTCAGTAAGGCCTTCCATGCCGGCGCCCGTATGCCCTGGCAGGGCTTACCACACCCTGAAACTGGAGAATAACGATGTTAGTTTCAATGCACGAATTACTTAAACCCACCCGTGAACATGGTTTTGCTATCGGCGCATTTAACGTGGCGGATAGCTGTTTTATTCGCGCCGTGGTGGAAGAGGCGGAAGCGACAAATACGCCGGCGATTATTTCCATTCACCCCAGCGAGCATGATTTTGTTGGCGACGCGTTTTTTAGCTACGTGCGGGATATCACCCAGCGCAGCCGCGTGCCTTTCACCCTGCATCTGGATCATGGCGCCTCGGTGGAACATGTTCTGCGCGCCATTCAGTGTGGCTTCACCTCGGTCATGATCGATGGTTCGCTGCTGCCTTATGAAGAAAACGTGGCCCTGACCCGCGAAGTGGTGCGGCTGGCGCACGCGGTGGGGGTGTCGGTCGAAGGTGAGCTGGGGACCATCGGCCAGACCGGAACTTCTGTGGAAGGCGGCGTGTCAGAAGTCACCTATACCGACCCGGCGCAGGCGGAAGATTTTGTCGCCCGTACCGGCGTGGATACGCTGGCGGTAGCGATTGGCACCGCGCACGGTATCTATCCGAAGGGGATGCAGCCGGAGCTGCAGATGCACATTCTGCGCGATATCGCCGGGCGTCTGTCGATTCCGCTGGTGCTGCACGGCGGCTCGGCTAATCCGGATGCGGAAATTGCGGAATCCGTTACGCTTGGCGTCGGCAAAATCAATATTTCCAGCGATATGAAATATGCCTATTTCCAGAAAGTGCGCGAAATTCTGACAAAAGAGACATGGTGGGATCCGAATGTCATTTATCCGGAACCGATTAACGCCGCGCGGAAGGTGATTCGCCACAAAATGAAGCTCTTTGGCTCTACCGGCAAGGCCAGCCTGTACTAATCCCCCGGCGGGGCGGGGAAACCTGCCTCGCTATGAATAAGGAGGCCGGTATGAAGTATTTGGGGCTGGATATCGGCGGGAGCAAAATCGCCGCCGTAGTGATGGATGAACAAGGCCATGAATGGAGGCGTTTTCGCGTTGAAACGCGAAAACAGACCCGGCAGCAGTTTATCGCGACGCTGGTGGCGTTAATCACCGCGATTGGGGATGAGCTGGCTCAGCCTTTGGCTATCGGTATCGCCCTGCCGGGGAGTATCTCCCCGCAGACCGGCAAGAGCCGCAATGCCAATATTCAGGTCATCAACGGCTGCCGCTTACAGGATGAGCTTGAGCAGCGCCTGGGCCAGCCGGTTGTGCTGGCGAACGATGGCAACTGTTTCGCCTTATCAGAAGCCTGCGATGGCGCAGGTGCCGATTATTCGCTGGTATTTGGCATGACGCTGGGGACCGGATGCGGGGGAGGTATTGCGCTTAATCGCCAGATTTTCCCCGGCGCGTCAGGGATTGCGGCGGAGTGCGGGCATATCACGCTGCCGGGATATCAGGAGGTCAACGATGGGCCGCCCGAGCGCTGCTACTGCGGAAAATATAACTGCGTCGAGTCCTTTATTTCCGGCACCGGGCTGAGCGCGCGCTATCGTTTGATGACCCGGCAGGCGCTCAGCAGTCAGGCTATTATCGCCCGGGCGCTGGAGGGCGAGCACGCCGCCTGCGAGCAGGTGCTGCGCTTTCGCCAGCAGCTGGCGCGGACGCTGGCGACGGTGGTGAATCTTATCGATCCCGGCGTGATTGTTCTCGGCGGCGGTCTGTCTAACGTAGCGCTGCTGGTGAACGACCTGGAGGCGGATGTCGCCCCGCTGGTGTTTACCGACCACTTCACCACCCCCATCGTGCCTGCCCGACATGGTGACAGTAGCGGCATGCGCGGCGCCGCCTGGCTGGCCGTCCGAAGCGGAGTCGAAAATGAAACGTTCACAGATTAACTACGCGATTGATAAAGCGCATGCTATCGCCGAGTCCTTTCGCATTTGCTTACCCGAGTTTGCCTGTTTTACCGCCGATATCTGGGTGAAAAAGCGGACTGAAGAGTGGCGAGAAGTTTGGGATCTACAGCTTGGCTGGGATATTACCGATTTTGGCAGCGGCCGTTTTCAGGAAACCGGACTGACGCTGTTGACCCTGCGTAACGGCGCGCCGGGCGATTCGCGTTATCCCAAGCCCTACGCCGAGAAGATGTTGCAGATTCAGCAGGATCAGCAAACCCCCTGGCATTTTCATTATCACAAAATGGAAGATATTCTGAACCGCGGCGGCGGCCGGCTCTGTCTGCAGCTGGCATGGGCGACAGAAGATGAACGGCTGGATATGCAGCGCAGCGTGAGCGTCGCGGTTGATGGCCGCCAGCGCACGCTGAAACCGGGAGAAACCCTGGTTCTTAACCCCGGGCAGGGCGTTTGCCTGCCGCCCACGCTGTACCACCGTTTTTGGGCTGAAAACGCGCTGGTGATGGGCTGGGAAATTTCGATGGTGAACGATGATAAGCGCGACAACCGTTTTCTGGAAGATAGCGGCCGCTTCCCGATGATTCAGGAAGATGAACCGAAAAAATGGTTATTGTGCAGTGAATACGGGCGCTGAAAAGAGATAGACGTTGTCGAATCCACCACCCTCCTTACCGGAGGGTTTTTTTATTCCATTTTGTCTAAAAAAGTAACGTTCATTTCATTCTGGTGATTGATGCCACAGACGCCAGCGCCGCCGGGTGATAGCGTAGTTTAGCGCTGAGAGGAGCCCGGTATGGATTTAGAAAACATCTTTCGTGACGTTAAGCTAAGCAAAACGGAAATGACCGTGCTGCGTTTTATTCAGAACGATCCTGAGCAATGCGTTCGCGAAGGGATCCGCGCCGTGGCGGAGCACTGTTATAGCAATCCCTCTTCGCTGGTACGCCTGGCGAAGAAGCTGAAATTCAGCGGCTGGCTGGAGCTGGTCTATTTTATTAAATTCAATATCACTATGCCCAAACTCGATGTGACCAACGACATCGATTACATGAGCATTCAGCCGGTGGAGCGGATAACGCCGTTGCTGGAAAGCCTGCAACATCACCGCATTTTGATTCACGGCAGCGGCTTTTCGCAGCTGATCGCCCAGTATATTTATAATAAATTTTTGGTGACCGGGGTGGATGCCAGCCTGGCGCTGTGGCCGGATTACGAAATCCTCGAGCAGAAGAACGCCGCCAAATTTGATTCGATCTGGATTATTTCCAAATCCGGACGCAGCAGTTCGGCGCTGAACTGGGTGAAGGCGCTGGAAGGGAAAGAGATTAACCTGGTCTGCTTTACCGGCGATTATCAAAGCCCGCTGGCGCAGGCGGCGGATACGGCGTTTATCATCCATGATCCGCAGAAGTTCGATGATGATATTTACTGGAGTACCCCCTTTTTTGGCTACTGCATACTCGGCTTTGAGCGGCTGCTGAAGATGTGGTTTGTGCAGACGGGGATCCCCGGAGGCGGCGCCTGAGGCGCCTGTCCGGGCTACCGACCCTCAGTCGGCGATGAACCCGTAGCCCGGTCAGCGCAGCGCCACCGGGATGAAACGGCGCAGATATCTCAGCCCGGTACATTTCCCGGAGGCGGCGCGACGCGCCTGTCCGGGCTACCGATCCGCAGACGGCGGTGAATCCGTAGCCCGGTCAGCGCAGCGCCACCGGGGTGAAACAGAGTAGATGTCTCAGGCCCGGCACATTCCCCGGATAACGCGTTAGCCGCCATCCGGGGGATTTCACCGGGCGTTTATTGCCAGTCGGCGAACTGCTTATCGTCGAGATAGGCTTCAACCAGCGTTTTTGCCAGCGAATAAGAGCCGACCAGCGGATGCGCCATCAGCGCCCGTACCGCCAGCGATTTATCGCGCTGCAGAATGGCCGCCACCGCCAGCCGCTCATACTCTTTCACGCTGGCGATCATGTTTTTCTGCGCCGTCGGCACATGCTTCGGCGTCACCGGCTTCAGGCCCTCTTTGCTCAGGTCGCAGCTGATCTCAATCACATCATCCGGGCGCAGGAAGTCCAGCGTGCCGTTGTTGGGCATCGATACCACGATGCGCTTGGTGGTGGTGCTGTTCACTGCCTCCAGAATATCCAGCGCCACGCCCGCGTAGCCGCCGGTATCCGGCTCCTCGATAAATTGCTTTAAGGTCAACGGCTCGCGGGTATGGAATTTTTCCTGCTGCGACTCGTTCTGCATATAGCTATTTTCCCGGCGCAGATAGTGCTTCATCCAGATGGTAAACGCCGCTTCCGGGTTGGCTTTGACATCAACGGTCAGCAGCGCTTCGCGCATATCGTGATTGATGCGCGCAATCTGCTCGCCGCGGGTTTCCGGCGCGTTCTGAATCGCTTTCAAAGCCACTTCGCGATAGTAGTAGTAGTAAAGATATTCATTAAGCAGCTGCTTATCGCATAGCTGAACCAGCTCCGGCGAAAAGTACTGCATCGCCGTCTTGCGATACAGGTCCGGGCTGGCGATCAGGCGCTCGGTGACATCCTCGCCGCGCACGGTGAAATGGGTAAACCAGGAGAAGTGGTTCAGCCCGTAGCACTCGACGCCGAGATCGCGCTCGTCGCAGCCGAGGATCTCGGGCAGCTCGCGAATCAGCTCCGACGGGGCATCGCAGATGCCGTACACCCGACGCTTAAAGCCGGATTTGATAATCGCCTCGGTGACCAGCCCTGACGGGTTGGTGAAGTTAAACAGAATGGCATCTTCGGCGGCGTGCTCTTCAATCAGGCGGCAGTAGTGAAGAATCGCCGGAATGGAACGCATCGCCATGGCGAAACCGCCCGCGCCGGTGGTCTCCTGGCCCAGCGTGTTGTGCGCCAGGGCGATACGCTCGTCGCGGATCCGGCTCTCATCGCCGCCCACCCGCAGGGTGGTTATCACATAGTGGCTATTTTTTAGCGCCGGCACCGGGTCGCTGGTTACGCTGAAATGAATATCCGGGCGAATGGCATTAAACACATAGCGGGCGATCTCGCCGAATATTGTCAGATTCTCCGCGGAGCTGTCGAGAAAGACCACTTCCGTTAAACCAATGCGGTGCGCGTTATATGCCAGAGATTTCGCCAGAAATGCAGAGCGAACGCCGCCCCCGCCTAATACGGTTAATTTCATAAATCACTCCCAATTAATTTTCTGCTAGCCAGCTATCAACCCGGGAACGAACCTGTCCCACTTTGACGCCGTAAATAACCTGAACTTCATTTCGATTTCGTACTACGCCGTTTGCGCCGGTGCTTTTTAATATCGCATCGTCAACCAGATCCATATTATGAATAGAGACGCGCAGGCGGGTAAAACAGTTGTCGACGGAAATAATGTTCTCTTTACCACCCAGACCATTAATAATTTCGTTGGTGACCGACTGCGGT
The DNA here is from genome assembly GCF_019048985.1 of Klebsiella sp. PL-2018. Lineage (NCBI taxonomy): Bacteria > Pseudomonadati > Pseudomonadota > Gammaproteobacteria > Enterobacterales > Enterobacteriaceae > Klebsiella > Klebsiella sp. PL-2018. The sequence goes on along the minus strand of NZ_CP077673.1, from coordinate 5,725,558 downwards.
TCGCCCATTTTTTTTCGGTAATCAGCCTTGCTATATAACTTCACGTTTTCATCGTCTTCACGACCCGGGGTTTTAAGATTCAACTTAACGACCAGCGTGCGGAAGATTACGTAGTAGACGGCGAACTGACCAATCCCGATAAGCACGTAGCCGGGCCAGCGGGTCAGGGAGACCGGCAGCGGCAGGTTGTAAATCAGGAACTCAATCAGCCCGGAAGCGCCCCAGGGACGCACGGTAAAGATGTCGCAAATCGCCTGCGAGGCCGCGGTTAACGTGGCGTGGATCACCCACAGCAGCGGCGAAACGAACAGGAAGGTAAACTCAATCGGCTCGGTGATGCCGGTGAGCATAGAGGTGATAATAGCCGGTAGCAGAATCGCTTTGGCCATCATTTTTTTCTCCGGTTTCGCCGTGTGGTAGAACGCCAGCGAGGCGCCGGCCAGGCCGAAGATAGTGGTCATCCCCTGCTGCGAGAAACGCAGCGCCTCGTTCATCACCGGGGTTAAATCCGGGTGGCGCATATAGGCGAGGAAAATCGCCTGGGTGCCGGAGACGACCTGGCCGTCGACGTTCAGCGTACCGCCGATTTGCGTGAGCTGGAACGGCGACCAGACGAAGTGGTGCAGGCCGGTGGGGATGAGGAATTTTTCAAAGAAGCCGTAGACGAAGACCCCCGCCACGCCGGCGTTTTTCATAAAGCCGGTCAGCGCCGCAATGCCGTGGGTCATAAACGGCCAGATCCAGGTAAAGGCGATGGCGTAGAAAATGACGACCGGGGTCATCGCCACCAGCGTCAGCTTGGCTCCGCCGTACATGGAGAGCGCGCCGGGCAGTTCAATCGTCGACACTTTGTTATGCACCCAGGCGATGGTGCAGCCGAGAATAATCCCGAGGAAGACCCCCATATCGACTACCACAAACCCCAGTAGCTGAGTCTGCCCGGTACCGTAATATTCGCCGTTAATTTTTTCCGCGAGTCCGTGGGTATGCTCCAGCCACGAGTGGTTGGCGCCAAGAAACATGATAAAACACATCACCGACACCAGCGCCACTTCGGTTTTTTTATCTTTTGCCAGGCCATAGCTGATGCCGACGCAAAAAAGTAATCCCAGATTGCCGAATAAAGGCCAGAAGGTATCGCCGAGCAGTTGTCCGAGCTGGTGTAAAAAGCTGGTCTCCGAAATTAATGTTGGGTTGGTTAAGACTGAACTGAGTGCCAAAATTAAGCCGATGACCGGCAAGAACAATACTGCACCGATCATTGCTCTGGAGAATTTTTGCATATTCTCCAGAATACGTTGACGTATTACAGACATGGTCGTTCCTTTATTTTTGTAGGTTCAGGGACTTTAATTATTTTTTTAACTTCCAGTATTTTTGTTATAGCAAGTCCGCTATTTGAAAGGAACAGGTTGCGGGAAATAGGTACAAACAGCCGCTTAATGGCAACAGGTTTCGCGAATGGAACAGGCCCCTCTCCCGTGGGGGGAGAGGGAGAGGAGAAGTCAGGGAGTCGTTGTCGCCGGCGCGGAAGGGTGCTGGGTGCTGGTGACCTCCCCGTTGCGCATCACCTGCGCCACCTGCTGTTTCTCCATATTTATCGCGCTCAGCTGGCCGTTGACGGTCGGCTTCAGCGGCGCATCCGCCAGCACGCTGCCGGTCGCCGTCAGCTGAAGGTTACCGTCGCCGGAAACCGGTAGCGCGGGCCATCCCCAGGCCTGCAAAATATTCAGCGGCACGCCGCGACCGTTGAGGCTCAGGTTGACCAGGCGCTGCGGGAGCTGCGACACCGCCGCGGTGGCTTGCAGGATCCCTCGCTCGGTAAAGGCGCTGAGCTCGTTAACGTTCACCGTGGAGGCATTGGCGCTCAGCTTCAGCGACGGGCGGCGGACATCAATACGATTAAAGGTCGCGGCGGCGGCGTTCAGCGTCGCGCTACCGCTCCACACGCCCCAGCTGCGGTTTTTCACCAGCTGCAGCTCGCCGCCGTAGCCGTCGAGCGCGGTGATTTGCCACGGGAACGCCGGTTCAATATCGATAATCAGGTTGCGGCTGGCGCTGAACTTTCTCAGCGTCAGGCTTTGCAGCCAGTCGGGCAGCGGCGCCATCCACAGCTGCTTCCAGTTGGTTGGCAGCGTATATTCCAGCCCGGCGAACGCCGCGTCATCCAACACCAGCGCATGGCCGGCGCGCAGCCAGTTGCCGGACGTGCGCACCATCCCGCCCTCCCAGCGTGAGGTGAACTGGCGCAGCGCGATGCCCTGCGGCGAGAATCCGGCGTTAAGGATCGGGTCGAGGAAGTGCAGCGAGCCGTAAATAAATTCGTTAGCGTTCATCGACAGCGTACCCTCCTGGCTTTGCCAGTCGCCGCGGCTCAGGGTGAGGTTGCGCAGGTTAAGATCGAGGCCGGCGATCGCCCAGTCAGGCCCCTGCAGGCTGGCGTCGGTCACATCAAGGCGACCAATCTGTAGTGACGGCAGGGTGGTCAGAGGCGCGAAAAAGTCGGCGAGTGATTTATCGCTTTGCAGGCGAATCTCGTTGAGCCGCAAATTATCGACCTGCCAGCCGCCGTCGGCGCTGCGTTTCGCCGTGCCGGTGAGCGTACCGCGGGCGACGTCCGCGCCAATGGTCGAGAGGGACACTTCGCCGTTATCAATATTCCCCTGAATCAGCACGTTGCTGGCTTCAATACCGTTGAGCGTCATCGACCCGGCGCTCATCTGAATCTGCGTTTTCTTGCCGAGCACGTTGCCCGCTTCCGGCGCCCACGGGCTGACGCCGCCGGTGACGCGCTGCGCGCTCAGATCCCAGTCGCTCTCCGGGCTATTGAACGCCATATTGCGCAACTGGAGACGGTCGGCGGCGAATGGCAGCGCCGCGGAAGAAGGGGAGAAGTTCAGCGTGCCGTCGCTGAGGACGATTTCGTCTGCATGCAGCGGGTCGCTAAACTGGCGGCTGCTAAACCCGATATCCACCGTTTGCGCCACCAGCGTGGCGGGTTTGCCGTCGCGTCCGAGGGTGACGTTTTGCAGCTGCAGGTACAGTGGCGAGGAGAAATTATGGTCCATCTTGTTGAAAGAGACCTTCCAGCCGGTACCGTCGCTTAGCCAGGCGCTGGCCTGGCGCCCGCCCCACTGGGTTTGCAGCAGGAAGTAAGCGGCAATAATCACCACCAGCAGGGCAATCAGCAGCCAGAGAATCAGCTTTCTGAGAAATTTCATGGTCTTCGATCCTGAGCGAGGCACATAAGGCTGTTATGCCCGAATTATGCGCAATCCTCAAGACAGGAATTGTGTAATGAGATGATGTGAGGTTGATGATGCTGACGCTCCGGCCAGCATCGCGTGGCCGGAGCGTCAGAAAGGATCAGTTTTTCTCTGGCGGGAAAATCAGATTCAGAATAATCGCCGTGATGCCGCCAGCAGCGATGCCGGAGGAGAGCAGATTCTTCAGCCAGTCAGGGGCGAATTGCAGGATCAGCGGCTGCTGGGAAACGCCGAGGCCGACGGCCAGCGACAGGGCGATAATCAGGATCGCGCGGCGGTTCAGCGGCTCGCGGGAGACGATACGCACGCCGGAGGCGGCAATGGTGCCGAACATCACCAGCGTCGCGCCGCCGAGCACCGGCTCAGGAATATGCTGCACGAAGCCGCTTACCGCCGGGAACAGACCGAGTACGATCAGCATCAGCGCGACCACGAAACCGACATAGCGGCTGGCGACGCCGGTCAGCTGTATCACGCCGTTGTTCTGGCCAAAGCAGGAGTTCGGGAAGGTGTTGAATACCGCCGAAACAAACGAGTTCAGACCGTTGGCCAGCACGCCGCCCTTCAGACGCTTCATATATAGCGGGCCGGAAACCGGCTGCTCGGAGACGTCAGAGGTGGCGGTAATATCGCCGATGGTTTCCAGCGAGGTAATCATAAACACCAGCATCAGCGGCAGCAGCAGATTCCAGTCGATGCCCAGCCCGTAGTACAGCGGCGTGGGTACCATAATCAGGCTGCTTTCCGTCGGCGCGGTATTGGCCGGCAGCATATCGAGTAGCCATGCCGCCAGGTAGCCGGCCGCCATCGCGATAACCAGCGAAGCGATGCGCAGGTACGGGTTGCGCTGGCGGTTAAGGATAATAATCAGCGCCAGCACGATCCCTGCCAGCAGCAGGTTTTTTGGCGCGCCGAAGGTATGGTCGGCCATGGCGGCATAGCCGCCGCCGATGGAGGTCAGGCCAACCTGAATCAGCGACAGGCCGATAATCATCACCACCACACCGGAGACCAGCGGGGTAATAATGCGGCGGGCGAGATGCAGAACGCGGGAGAGAACCATCTCTGTGCAGCTGGCCAGCATCAGGGTGCCGAACAGCGCGGCCATCATGGTCGGAACATCGGCGCCGCCGGTTTTCAAGGCGGTCCCGCCCATAATCAGCGGCGCGACGAAGTTAAAACTGGTGCCCTGAATCGAGAGCAGACCAGACCCCACCGGGCCCCAGGCTTTAATTTGAATGATGGAGGCCACGCCGGAGGCGAACAGGGACATGCTGATGATGTGTTGCGTATCCTGAGCCGGAAGGCCCAGAGCCTGGCAAATTAACAGCGCCGGAGTGATGACCGCGACAAACATCGCCAGCAGGTGCTGGAAAGCGGCGAACAGGGTTTGCGGTAGCGGCGGGCGGTCTTCAAGGCGGTAGATTAATTCGCTGGTTTGCTTATGCGCAACCGGTTGCGCATTTTCTGATTCTGCGGTGTTAACGGACATCACAACAATCCCAAAGGTGGCAAAGCGGGGATTTTATCGGACTGTAGACCAAAAGCAAACGTTTGCCACTCTTTAGCGGCAAATATTTAAGCAGGGAATAAGTGTCAAATATTTATTAACATTTTGTATGCTTGATCGCATCATTATCCCTACAAAATATCTTTTCCTGTCCTTTTTTCCGTACTTCTGCTTAAAATCCCTTCCCGATTACTCATGATGAGAAGCAATCGACACCGGGAATACCGTCGCGTGTGAATGGATCATGCGCCTATAAGGAGCTCTTTTTTATGTTTCATCTCGATACCTTATCGACGCTCGTTGCCGCAACACTCGTGTTGCTACTGGGTAGAAAACTCGTTCAAACCGTCCCTTTCCTGAAGAAATACACCATTCCTGAACCCGTTGCGGGCGGCCTGCTGGTCGCGCTGGCGCTGCTGGTATTAAAGAAAAGCATGGATATCGAAATCGATTTCGATATGAGCCTCAAAGATCCGCTGATGCTGGCTTTCTTTGCCACTATCGGCCTGAACGCCAACCTCGCCAGCCTGCGCTCCGGCGGCAAAGTGCTGGGGACGTTCCTGATTGTGGTGGTGGGGCTGCTGCTGCTGCAAAACGCGCTCGGAATCGGCATGGCGAAGCTGCTTGGCCTCGACCCGCTGATGGGGCTGCTGGCCGGTTCGATTACCCTTTCCGGCGGCCACGGTACCGGCGCGGCGTGGAGTAAATTGTTTGTTGAACGCTATGGCTTTGCCAACGCTACCGAAGTGGCCATGGCTTGCGCAACCTTCGGCCTCGTCCTGGGCGGCCTGATCGGCGGACCGGTGGCGCGCTATCTGGTTAAGCACTCTTCCTCCCCGGACGGTACGCCGGACGATCAGCTCGCGCCGACCGCGTTTGAAAAGCCGGATATGGGGCGCATGATCACATCGCTGGTGCTGATTGAGAGCATCGCGCTGATCGCCATCTGTTTGACGGTAGGGAAGATCGTTGCGCAACTGCTGGCGGGAACCGTATTTGAACTGCCCACCTTCGTTTGCGTGCTGTTTATCGGCGTGATCCTGAGCAATAGCCTGTCGGCGCTGGGCCTGTACCGCGTGTTCGACCGCGCGGTGTCGGTGCTGGGTAACGTCAGTCTGTCGCTGTTCCTGGCGATGGCCCTGATGAGCCTGAAGCTGTGGGAGCTGGCGTCGCTGGCGCTGCCGATGATTATTATTCTGGCGGTTCAGGCAGTGGCTATGGCGCTGTATGCGGTGTTTGTGACCTACCGGATGATGGGAAAAAACTACGATGCCGCGGTGCTGGCAGCCGGCCACTGTGGTTTCGGCCTCGGCGCGACGCCGACGGCGATTGCCAACATGCAGGCGATTACCGACCGTTTCGGTCCGTCGCACATGGCGTTTCTGGTGGTGCCGATGGTGGGCGCGTTCTTTATCGATATCGTTAACGCGCTGGTGATTAAGCTCTATCTGCTGCTGCCGGTATTTGGCTGATAAAAAACCGGAGGCGATGCGCTACAGGGTTGTGCGGTCTGCGGGCTGTGTAGCCCGGCTAAGGCGTTTACGCCGCAACCCGGGGATACCCCGGGATTTATACATCGACGCGGTTGCCCCCCGGCTCGCGCTGCGCTTAGCCGGGCTACGGGGTGTGCAGTCTGCGGGCGGTAGCCCGGGTAAGGCGTTTACGCCGCAACCCGGGGATACCCCGGGATATATATATCGACGCGGTTTCCCCCCGGCTCGCGCTGCGCTTAGCCGGGCTACGGGGTTGTGGTCTGCGGGCGGTAGCCCGGGTAAGGCGTTTACGCCGCAACCCGGGGATACTCCGGGATTTATACATCGACGCGGTTTCCCCCCGGCTCGCGCTGCGCTTAGCCGGGCTACGGGGTTGTGCGGTCTGCGGGCGGTAGCCCGGGTAAGGCGTTTACGCCGCAACCCGGGGATACTCCGGGATTTATACATCGACGCGGTTTCCCCCCGGCTCGCGCTGCGCTTAGCCGGGCTACGGGGTTGTGCGGTCTGCGGGCTGTGTAGCCCGGGTAAGGCGTTTACGCCGCAACCCGGGGATACCCCGGGATTCATATATCGACGCGGTTTCTCCCCGGCTCGTGCTGCGCTTAGCCGGGCTACGGGGTTGTGCGGTCTGCGGGCGGTAGCCCGGCTAAGGCGTTTACGCCGCCAGCCGGGAATACTTCCCCCATCTTACGCTTCGTCGTGCTCTTCCCACGCCAGCGCGCGTTTTACCGCTTTCTTCCAGCCGCTGTAGCGATAGTTACGCTCGGTGGTTTCAATCCCCGGACGGAACTCGCGTTCGATGACCGCTTTCTCCTGCAGTTCATCCAGGTTTTGCCAGAAACCGACCGCCAGACCGGCCAGATAGGCTGCGCCCAGCGCGGTGACTTCGCGGACTTCCGGGCGTTCCACGCGGGTGCCGAGAATATCGGACTGGAACTGCATCAGGAAGTTGTTGGCGACCGCGCCGCCGTCAACGCGCAGGGCGTGCAGACGGATCCCGGAGTCAGCCTGCATCGCTTCCAGCACGTCGCGCGTCTGATAGGCAATCGACTCCAGGGTGGCGCGAATAATATGGTTGGAGTTCACGCCGCGGGTCAGGCCGAAGATCGCGCCGCGGGCATACGGGTCCCAGTACGGGGCGCCGAGGCCGGTAAACGCCGGAACGACGTACACGCCGTTGGTATCCTTCACTTTGGTGGCGAAATATTCGGAATCGAACGCGTCGCTAATCAGCTTCATCTCATCGCGCAGCCACTGAATAGAGGCGCCCGCCATAAACACCGCGCCTTCCAGCGCATAGTTCACCTCACCGCGCGGGCCGCAGGCGATAGTCGTCAGCAGGCCGTGCGTTGACGTCACCGCTTTCTCGCCGGTATTCATCAGCATAAAGCAGCCGGTACCGTAGGTGTTTTTCGCCATCCCCTCTTTCACGCACAGCTGGCCGAACAGCGCAGCCTGCTGGTCGCCGGCGATACCGGCGATCGGAATACGCGTCCCGCCTTTACCGCCGATGTTGGTCTGGCCGTACACTTCGGACGACTTGCGCACTTCCGGCAGCATGGCGCGCGGGATATCCAGCGCATCGAGCATTTTGTCGTCCCAGTCCAACTCGTGGATATTAAACAGCATGGTACGCGAGGCGTTAGTGTAGTCGGTTACGTGAACGCGTCCCTGGGTCATTTTCCAGATAAGCCAGGTGTCTACGGTACCGAACAGCAGCTCGCCGCGTTTAGCGCGTTCGCGCGCGCCTTCGACGTGGTCGAGGATCCACTTCACTTTGGTGCCGGAGAAGTAGGGGTCAACCACCAGGCCGGTGGCCTTGCGGATGTACTCTTCCATGCCGTCGCGCTTGAGCTGTTCGCAGATCTCGGCGGTACGGCGGCACTGCCAGACGATGGCGTTATAAATCGGCTTCCCGGTTTCGCGCTCCCACACGATGGCGGTTTCACGCTGGTTGGTGATGCCGATCGCCGCGATTTCATCGGAGCTGATATCGGCTTTTGCCAGCACTTCGACCAGCGTAGAGCTTTGCGATGCCCAGATCTCCATCGGGTCGTGTTCAACCCAGCCTGGACGCGGATAAATTTGTTCGAATTCTCGCTGAGAAACGCTGACGATATTGGCATCGTGATCCATTACCACGGCGCGGGAGCTGGTGGTGCCCTGGTCGAGCGCTACGATATATTTTTTGTCGGTCATAGTATGAGTCCCGTAGTCAGATTACAGCGAAGCTTTGTGTTGCGTCGTAGAGGGGGATGCGGCTTCTTTCTCTTCGACGACGCAGGTGTCGCAAGGCAGGTGGCGGCCAATCAGCTTGCGGTAGCAGAATGCGCCCAGCGCAGCACCGACGATTGGCGCACACAGCGGCACCAGGAAATAAGGAATATCTTTGCCGCCGGTGAAGGCGACGTTGCCCCAGCCTGCCAGCCAGGCGAAGGCTTTCGGTCCGATATCACGCGCCGGGTTCATGGCGAAGCCGGTCAGCGGGCCCATGGATGCGCCGATGACGGCGATCAGCAGACCAATCAGCAGCGGCGCCAGCGGGCCACGCGGCACGCCGTTACCATCGTCGGTCAGCGCCAGAATGACGCCCATCAGGATAGCGGTAATCACCATTTCTACCGCGAAGGCCTGCACAAAATTGATATGCGGATTCGGATAGGTGGAGAAAATGCCTGCCAGCTCGAGACTTTCGACGCTACCGCGCACCATATTGTGGGTATGTTCGAAATCGAAGAAAAGATTGTAATAAAGCCCGTAAACTAAAGCCGCAGCGCAAAAGGCGCCAGCGAATTGCGCAACGATAAATGGAACAACTTTACGACCGTCAAAGCAGGCGAACAGCCACAGCGCGATGGTGACCGCCGGGTTAAGGTGCGCACCGGAAACCCCTGCGGTCAGGTAAATCGCCATGGCGACGCCCAGACCCCAGATGATGCTGATTTCCCACTGACCGAAGCTGGCTCCCGCGACCTTAAGCGCAGCGACGCACCCAACGCCGAAAAAGATCAACAACCCGGTACCGAGGAACTCTGCGATGCACTGGCCTTTTAGTGTTGATGTTTGGCTCATAATCGAATCCTGAAGCGTAGTGATGATTATTGTATGTGTGAAGGTCGCAGGCGACCACGCTGCCATGTAGGCATAGTGTTAATTTATCGTTAACGAACAAAAACGAGAAATATCGAAATTCAAATGTGTGTACCACGTCAAGAAAATGAGCGTTTTCGCGCCATAAACGCGTGTTCGGCCTTTTGCGGGAGCGTTTCACCGCACATTTTTTTACGTGTTGATTAACAATTACGAAAAAGTACCGGGTAAAAGCGGCGAACGGACCAGGTAAAGGCTGAAAAGTGTTGCAAACCGCAATCTACGCGGGTTGTCGCTGGACAGGGGAGGCGGGGCTTCATACAATCGACTACATCACCACTGTAGTGCGCTAATTTTCGTTAAGGCGTCAACGCGTATACGAAACGGACGGTTTCTATCAACGCCTTGCAAGTTCAGGAGAGGTATGACGATGTCATTAGAAGTGTTTGAGAAATTAGAATCTAAAGTTCAGCAGGCGATTGATACCATCACTCTGTTACAGATGGAAATCGAAGAGCTGAAAGAGAAGAACAACACGCTGGCGCAGGAAGTACAGAGCGCGCAGCACAGCCGTGAAGAGCTTGAGCGTGAAAACGGTCAGCTGAAAGAACAGCAGCAGGGCTGGCAGGATCGTCTGCAGGCGCTGCTGGGCCGCATGGAAGAAGTCTGATGCTTCCCGCCCCCTCCCGTTCGGGAGGGGGCAAACTCTCCCCCGCTCTATATACTCACAAGTTATAGCCAATCTTTTTTTATTCTTTAATCATCAGTCCGCTTTCTGGCACGCTTAATCCATCACAACACTACATAAAGAGAGCGGTGCGATGAATAAGTGGGGCGTGGGGTTAACTCTGTTGCTGGCATCCGCCAGCGTTCTGGCAAAAGACATTCAACTATTAAACGTTTCTTACGATCCAACGCGCGAGCTGTACGAACAGTACAACAAAGCCTTTAGCGCGCACTGGAAACAAGAAACCGGCGACAACGTGGTGATTCGTCAGTCCCACGGCGGCTCCGGCAAACAGGCGACCTCGGTGATCAACGGCATTGAAGCCGACGTGGTGACCCTTGCGCTGGCCTATGACGTCGATGCGATTGCCGAGCGTGGCCGAATCGACAAAAACTGGCTGAAGCGTCTGCCGGATAACTCCGCGCCGTATACCTCAACCATCGTGTTCCTCGTACGCAAAGGCAACCCGAAGCAGATTCACGACTGGAACGACCTGATTAAACCGGGCGTGTCGGTGATTACCCCGAACCCGAAAAGCTCCGGCGGCGCGCGCTGGAACTATCTGGCGGCATGGGGCTATGCCCTGCACCAGAACAATGGCGATCAGGCGAAGGCGCAAGAGTTCGTAAAAGCGCTGTTTAAGAACGTCGAAGTACTGGATTCCGGCGCCCGTGGCGCGACCAACACCTTCGTGGAACGTGGGATCGGCGATGTGCTGATTGCCTGGGAAAACGAAGCCCTGCTGGCGACCAACGAACTGGGTAAAGACAAATTTGAGATCGTGACCCCGAGCGAATCGATTCTCGCCGAGCCGACGGTTTCCGTGGTGGATAAAGTGGTCGACAAGAAGGGCACTCGCCAGGTGGCGGAAGCGTATCTGAAGTACCTCTACTCGCCGGAAGGCCAGGAGATTGCGGCGAAGAACTTCTATCGTCCGCGCGATCCTGAGATAGCGAAAAAATACGCGAATGAGTTCCCGAAACTGAAGCTGTTCACCATCGATGACGTGTTTGGCGGCTGGACGAAAGCGCAGAAAGAGCACTTTTCCAACGGCGGCACCTTCGACCAGATCAACCAGCGTTAAATAGCCTCCCCTTATCCCCGCTTGCGCTGCGCTTAGCGGGGATACAACTCTTGTCGCCCGGACAGGCGTAAGCCGCGACCCGGGGCTGAGAAGTCTGGTAGCGCCGCCTCCGGGAAAACACACCGAACCTCTTCCTGTTTTCATTTGGTCATCAAACTGCGTTACTCTTCCGTTTCTGGCTGAGACAGGAAAAAATAATGCGAAGAGTACGATACCTTTTATTAGCGCTGCTGGTGGTCGTTGTGGCGGCGATAGCCGGCGGCTACTACTGGCTTCATTCCGGCAACCCTGATGCGTTGCGCAAAATTGTTCTGCAACAGTGCGTCCCCAATCAACAGCAGCACCAGAATCCCGCGCCCTGTGCGGAAGTGAACCTCAAGGGCGGCTATGTGCTGTTTAAAGACCGCAATGGCCCGCTGCAGTATCTGCTGATGCCGACTTACCGTATTAACGGCACCGAAAGTCCGCTGCTGCTTAATCCCCTGACGCCGAACTTCTTCTGGCAGGCCTGGCAGGGGCGCGAAATCATGAGCCAGCATCGTGGTTCCGCCGTATCGGATGACGCGGTCTCCTTGACCATCAACTCGCGCAGCGGACGCACGCAAAATCATTTCCATATCCATATCTCCTGCCTGCGTCCCGATGTCCGTACCCAGCTGGACAAGGACGCACCCGCTATCAGCAGCCGCTGGTTGCTGCTGCCCGGTGGACTACTGGGCCACGAATATCTGGCGCGTCGGGTCACTGAAACGGAGCTGGCGCAGCGCAGCCCGTTCCTGATGCTGGCCGAAGAGGTGCCGGAAGCGCGTGAACATATGGGCCGTTTTGCGCTGGCGATGGCAAAGCAGAGCGATGGCTCACTGGTGCTGCTGGCGACCGAGCGTAACCTGCTAACGCTTAATCGCGCATCGGCGGAAGAGATTCAGGATCACAGCTGCGCAATCCTGCAATAACCCCACCATATCTGGCGTTTACCTGTCTTATCGTCCGTCGTATTCTTGCTGAAAAAATCGACAGGAGACAGGTATGTCGCTCTGGTTGTCCCACCCTCTGTTCCTTCCTTCTATCATCGTCGGCATCACTATTCTCCTCTGGGCGACTTCGCTACTGCCGGAGTTTATGACTGCGCTGCTGTTTTTTGCCGCAGCGATGATCGCCAAAATCGCGCCGCCGGAGGTCATTTTCGGCGGCTTTGCCTCATCGGCGTTCTGGCTGGTGTTCAGCGGATTTGTGCTGGGGATCGCCATACGCAAAACCGGGCTGGCGGACAGGGCGGCCCGGTCGCTCTCGTCGCGGCTGACCGACTCCTGGCCGCTGATGGTCGGCAGCGTGGTGCTGCTCAGCTATGCGCTGGCGTTTGTGATGCCGTCCAATATGGGGCGTATCGCGCTGCTGATGCCGATTGTGGCGGCAATGGCCAGGCGTGCCGGCATTGAAGAGGGGACGCGCCCGTGGTTTGGCCTGGCACTGGCAGTGGGGTTCGGGACCTTCCAGCTGTCTGCCACCATCCTGCCCGCCAACGTCCCGAATCTGGTGATGAGCGGCGCGGCGGAGGGATCGTATGGTATCCATTTGAATTATCTTCCCTATTTACTGCTGCATACGCCGGTGCTCGGCTGGCTCAAAGGGGCTGTGCTGATCGCCTTGATATGCTGGCTATTTCCCGGAAAACCGCACCCGCCGCGCGACATGACGCCGCTGCCGCCGATGAGCCGCGATGAGAAGCGCCTGGCGTGGCTGCTGGTGGTGGTGCTGACGCTCTGGGTGACGGAGAGCTGGCACGGCGTGGGGCCGGCCTGGACGGGGCTGGCGGCGGCGGTGATAACGCTGCTGCCGCGGGTCGGTTTTATCAGCGGCGAGGAGTTTTCCAGCGGCGTGAATATCCGCACCTGTATTTACGTCGCCGGGATTTTAGGGCTGGCTATCACCGTGACGCAAACCGGTATCGGCGGCGTGGTGGGGAATGCCCTGCTGCAGATTATGCCGCTGGATAAAGAGAGTCCGTTCACCAGCTTTCTCGCATTGACCGGCATTACCAGCGCGCTGAACTTTATCATGACCGCTAACGGCGTACCGGCGCTGTATACCACCTTCGCGCAGAGCTTCTCCGATGCGACCGGCTTCCCGCTGCTGAGCGTGATTATGATTCAGGTGCTGGGATACTCCACGCCGCTGCTGCCGTATCAGGCATCACCGATTGTGGTGGCAATGGGGCTGGGGAAAGTGCCTGCAAGGGCGGGAATGCTGCTGTGTATTGCGCTGGCGGCGGTAAGCTATTTGATTCTGCTGCCGCTGGACTACCTGTGGTATCAGGCGTTGGGGAAACTGTAGGCTGCACCGCTCGGTGATTTTCCCGGAACCTGGCCGGGCAACCGGGCGATAACCCCGGTTGCAAAGTGCGACCGGGGAAAGGCCTTAAAGCGAATTACGCTTTTTTCGCGGCTTCTGCTGCTTTAACGATCACCGCGAAAGCGTCAGCTTTCAGGGATGCGCCGCCAACCAGCGCGCCGTCGATGTCCGGCTGGGTGAACAGCTCTGCTGCGTTGCCCGCGTTAACGGAACCGCCGTACTGGATGATCACTTGTTCAGCCACTTTCGCATCAGCTTTAGCGATGTGGTCGCGAATGAATTTGTGTACAGCCTGAGCCTGAGCCGGGGTAGCGGATTTGCCGGTACCGATCGCCCATACGGGTTCATAAGCGATAACTGCGCCTTCGAACGCCGCCGCGCCCTGGGTTTTCAGAACGGCGTCGATCTGACGCGCGCACACTTCTTCCGTTTTGCCCGCTTCGTTTTCCGCTTCGGTTTCACCGATGCACAGAACCGGGATCAGACCCTGCTCTTTCAGTACCGCGAATTTCCTGGCGATAAACTCGTCGGACTCTTTGTGGTAGGTACGGCGCTCGGAGTGGCCGATGATGATGTATTCAGCGCCGATGTCTTTCAGCATTTCGGCAGAGGTTTCGCCAGTGAACGCGCCGGACAGGTTCAGGTCAACGTTCTGCGCGCCCAGGTGAATGTGGCTGCCCGCAGCGGCTTGTTTAGCCAGGTCGATGTACATCTCAGGCGGAGCAATGGCAACTGCACAGCCGGTTACGCCAGCCAGTTCGGTACGCAGGTTCGCGACCAGTTCGTTTACCATGTGGCGGCTGCCGTTCAGTTTCCAGTTACCCATCACTAAAGGATGTCGCATTTTTATTCTCCACGCTTTAAAGCGAATTAAGGAATATAGCCGCCCCCGCGGGCAGCATGGTCTGTGAAACAGTATAGAGATTCATCACTGGAAAGGCTTTGCTTTTTGTCATTTATTGTTGTTTTCCAGCGTTTCAGATAGCGCCAGCTTAATCGGTTCAACAGCGAAGGTCAGCCCCTTTTCGCCGTTGTCCGCCACCACATAGCGCACAGCACCTTCCGTTTCGGAGAAGTAACGTTTGCCTTTTCCGGCGGTCAGCAGTTTCTGCAGCTTCTGCTGGCTTTGCGTCAGGCTGAGCGTGGGTACGAACGCGCGCATCACGGCGCTCATATACTCCTGGGCTCTCGCTTTCGCCGCTTTCTGCTGCGGCCCCTGAATCGGTAGCCAGGTGATCTGCATCGATTTAATTTTGAGCGTGCCGCGTTCAAGCGCGGTCGACGCGTAAAGGTTCTCATTGATCTTCGTGGCGGCGCGGGTCAGGTTTGCCTGGTCTTTGCTGGCGGCGACGGCGCGAAATTCATTGAGCGATAGCTTCGGGTTATCGTTGTTGAATTTTTCCCGAAACTCGCTGATGGAAATATCAAAGGCCGGCGCGCCGGAGAGAAGATAGGGCGCCGTAGCGCTGGCGTCTGACTCGGCGGACAACGCTTTTTGGCCGACGGATAATGCCGCCAGCCCAATTAAACATAAGGTTGCCCACTTCTTCATGCCCATCTTCCCTTTTTTTATCTGCTGACGATTAAAACGAGAACCGTCACGCTTGTCAAAAAGTCACGCCTTCAGGGTAAACTACGTCGGTGATGATGATAAGGAATAAAACATGACCCTACAGCAGTGGCTATTCTCAATTAAAGGGCGGATTGGACGTCGCGACTTCTGGATCTGGATCGCTATCTGGATAATGACCATGAGCGCGCTGTTCACGCTGGCCGGTAGTAACCTTCTCAATTTACAGACGGCGGCTTTTATTCTGGTGTGCCTGCTGTGGCCGACGGCGGCGGTGACCATTAAACGCCTGCACGATCGGGGTAAATCCGGGCTCTGGGCGCTGCTGATGATTCTGGCGTGGATGCTGCTGGCGGGCAACTGGTCGATGCTGCCTGGGGTCTGGCAGTGGGGCGTCGGGCGGTTTATACCGACGTTGATTATCGTCATGATGCTGATCGACCTGGGCGC
Source organism: Klebsiella sp. PL-2018 (assembly GCF_019048985.1). Lineage (NCBI taxonomy): Bacteria > Pseudomonadati > Pseudomonadota > Gammaproteobacteria > Enterobacterales > Enterobacteriaceae > Klebsiella > Klebsiella sp. PL-2018. The sequence goes on along the minus strand of NZ_CP077673.1, from coordinate 5,710,019 downwards.
GTTTGTCGGTACCCAGGGCGCGAATAAGTTTGGTAAAGAGACGCTGGACGTGCGCTGGAAAGCGGAATCCTGATTACCAGTAGTGTTCGGCGGTCATATGACCCGGCCGGCGACGCAGGTGCTTGCTCATCTGCCGGGTCTCTTTCAGCAGCTGCTGGGTGTCGCGCACCATCTGCGGGTTACCGCACAGCATGACGTGGCTGCTCTCGGCGTTCATCGGCAGGCCGACGGCCTCTTCCAGCGCGCCGGTTTCAATCAGGAACGGGATACGTCCCGTGAGCATGCCCGGCGCGGTTTCCCGGCTCACGACCGACTGGATGCGCAGTTTGCCCGCATAGCGCGCTTCCAGCGCCTGCATCTGCGGCAGATAGCTGAGGTCGGCGGCATAGCGCGCGGCGTGCACCAGTACCAGGTTTTTAAAGCGATCCAGGTCCTTCCCTTCTTCCAGAATTGACAGGTACGGGCCAATCGCCGTGCCGGTGGCGAGCATCCATAGGGTGTCGCAATCCGGCACCTCTTCCAGCACGAAGAAACCGGCGGCTTCGCTGACCACCTGGACTTCATCGCCCGGCTTCAGAGCCGCCAGCCGCGGGCTGAGCTTGCCCTCCGGAACCGTCACCAGATAGAACTCAAGATCGGGGTTGCTGGGGGCGTTGACGTAGGAATAGGCGCGCTGCACGCGTTCTCCGTCTACGTCCAGCCCCAGTTTGGCAAACTGCCCAGCGGTGAAGGGCGCAACCGGCGCGTGAACGGTGAGGCTAAACAGTGCATCAGTCCAGTTCTGTACTTTTACCACTTTGCCCGTAACCCAGTTTGCCATAGCGACTCTCCTCTCAATCCTGTTAACGTATCTTCACCGCGACGAGAGCAGATTTCCAGCCCGAAAAGGCTGGAAAGCTCTATTGATCAAATGTTTTTACAGGATGTGCAGCTGAATATCCGGGTCTTTGCGATCGAGATAATGAATCGATTGAATACGGCGGATAGTGCGGGATTTACCGCGGATCAGCAGGGTTTCGGTGGTGGCCATATTGCCTTTACGGGTGATACCGTCCAGCAGATCGCCCTTGGTGATGCCGGTTGCCGAGAAAACCACGTTGTCGCTGCGCGCCATATCGTCCAGGCGCAGCACTTTGCCTGCTTCAATGCCCATCGCCTGACAGCGTGCCAGCTCGTTTTCGCCGATGCGGCGGTTCTCTTCGCTGTCGCCCTTCACGTGGTGACGCGCCAGCAGACGGCCGTTCATATCGCCGTCCAGCGCGCGGATCACCGCAGCGGAAACGACGCCTTCCGGCGCGCCGCCGATACCGTACATGACGTCAACTTCGCTGTCCGGCATGCAGGTCAGAATAGAGGCGGCAACGTCGCCGTCGGGGATGGCGAACACGCGCACGCCCAGCTTTTGCAGCTCAACAATGACGTCGTCATGGCGCGGCTTGGCTAAGATGGTGACCGTTAATTCACTCAGCGGCTTATTCAGCGCGCGGGCGATGTTATGCAGGTTCTCCGCCAGCGGCAGGTTCAGATCGATGGTGCCCTTCGCTCCCGGGCCGACAATCAGCTTTTCCATGTACATATCTGGCGCATTCAGGAAACAGCCCTTATCGCCTACCGCCATGACCGCCAGCGCGTTCGCCTGGCCCATCGCCGTCATGCGGGTGCCTTCAATGGGATCGACGGCGATATCTACCGCATCGCCGTGGCCGGTACCGACGCGCTCGCCAATGTACAGCATCGGCGCTTCGTCGATTTCGCCTTCGCCAATCACGATAGTGCCGTCGATGTTGATCAGGTTGAGCATAATGCGCATGGCGTTGACGGCGGCGCCGTCGGCGGTATTTTTATCACCGCGGCCTAACCATTTGTAGCCTGCCAGCGCGGCGGCTTCGGTGACGCGCGAAAATTCGATGGCCAGTTCTCGTTTCATAATCCACTCATCTGAATAAAAATTATGCGCAGCGTGGCGAGATGACGTTCGCGCTACGCGTTGGAATAGCGTTCGGTTTCCGGCATCCAGCGCTCTATCAGCGCCTGTGCCTGCTGGGGATAGCGTTCGTGAATATGGCGGGCGATGCGCTGAACTTCCGGGATCATGGCCTGATCGCGCAATAAGTCCGCGACTTTAAATTCAGCGTTGCCGGTCTGACGGGTGCCGAGCAGCTCGCCGGGGCCGCGAATTTCCAGGTCTTTTTGGGCGATGACGAAACCGTCATTGCTATCGCGCAGAACCTGCAGGCGCTTCTGGGCGGTTTTTGACAGCGGCGATTTATAGAGCAGCACGCAGTGGGAGGCTACCGCACCGCGCCCGACGCGCCCTCGGAGCTGGTGCAGCTGCGCCAGCCCCAGACGCTCCGGGTTTTCGATGATCATCAGGCTAGAGTTGGGCACGTCCACGCCGACTTCAATCACCGTGGTGGCGACCAGCAGATGCAGCTCGCCCTGCTTGAACGCGCTCATTACCGCCTGCTTCTCGGCGGATTTCATACGCCCGTGCACCAGGCCGATATTCAGCTCCGGCAGCGCGAGCTTCAGCTCTTCCCAGGTGGCTTCCGCCGCCTGAGCTTCCAGCAGATCCGACTCTTCAATCAGCGTACAAACCCAGTAGGCCTGGCGACCTTCGTGAGTGCAGGCGTGACGTACGCGGTCAATAATATCGCTGCGTCGCGTATCCGGAATGGCCACCGTCGTAACCGGCGTTCGGCCCGGCGGCAGTTCATCGATGACCGAGGTGTCGAGGTCGGCATAGGCGGTCATCGCCAGGGTGCGCGGAATCGGCGTGGCGGTCATAATCAGCTGGTGCGGGTGAAATCCCTGCTGTTGCCCTTTCTCCCACAGCGCCAGCCGCTGATGGACGCCAAAACGGTGCTGCTCGTCGATAATCACCAACGCGAGGCCGTTAAACTGGACCTGCTCCTGAAAGATGGCGTGGGTGCCGACAATCATCTGTACCTGTCCGCTGGCGATAGCCTCCTGCTGCGCCAGGCGCGCTTTGCCTTTTTGTTTGCCCGCCAGCCAGCCCACCTCAACGCCCAGCGGTTCGAACCAGCTGCGGAAGTTATTGGCGTGCTGTTCAGCCAGCAGCTCGGTCGGCGCCATCAGCGCTACCTGTTTGCCGTGGGCGATGGCGCGCAGGGCGGCAAGCGCGGCGACCAGGGTTTTACCGGAGCCCACGTCCCCCTGCACCAGACGCATCATCGGCACGTCCAGCGCCATATCGCGTTCGATTTCAGCCGTGACGCGCGCCTGCGCGCCGGTCGGCGTAAAGGGGAGGGAGGCCAGCAGCTTATCTTTTAGCGTGTCGTTAGCGCTGAGCGCGAGGGCGTGGTAGCGCTGGGCGCCTGCCCGCAGCGCCAGCATGCTGAGGTTATGCGCCAGCAGCTCTTCCAGGATTAAGCGCCGCTGAGCCGGATGTTTGCCGCTTTCCAGCTCGCTAAGCTGTAACGTGGGCGGCGGACGATGCAGCGTGCGCAAGGCGTCCGGCAGGCTCATCATCCCCTGCGCCAGCTCAGGCGGCAGCAGCTCGGCGATCGCGCAGGTTTCAAGCAGCTCCAGCGCCTGGTCGGTGAGCTTACGCAGCGTAGCCTGCTTGATGCCTTCGGTGGTGGGATATACCGGGGTCAGCGTTTCCTGTAAATCAGGGGTACTCATGTCGCCCTGAACCCGATATTCCGGATGGATCATCTCCGCTCCGTGCTTACCGCGCTTCGCCTCACCGTAGGCCAGCACGCGGCGCCCGGTTGCCAGGCTATTTTTCATCGCCGCGCTGAAGTTAAAAAAGCGCATAGTGAGGATGCCGGAGCCGTCGCTTATCTGGCAGGTCATCATCCGGCGGCCGCCGAAAGTGATGTTGCAGTTGAGGACTTCGCCTTCAACGGTGGCGTAAACGCCGGGCAGCAGTTCGCCGATGTGATACAGATGGGTGCGGTCTTCGTAGCGCAGCGGCAGGTGCAGAAGCAGATCCTGTACCGTATGCAGGCCGATTTTTGCCAGCTTACTGCTCTGGGCCGCGCCAACGCCCGTCAGGGAATTGAGCGGCACCGCATCCAGCAGACGGCCCTGCATGTTTACTTCGCCGCCTGCATGGTGGCCCACCACGCGGCATCGGCTTCGACTTCGCCCTGCTCGTTGACGTGGGGGTAGGGAAGTCCCTTGCGTTTAGCGACCTTCGCCAGCACCGGATAGCCGCCTTCAAACAGCAGGCGCTGCTGGTCTTCTTCCGGCAGCATACTGTTCTCGCGCCGGTACATGCCGGCGTTCTGCCGCTGGCGCTGGGCTTCGTAGAGGATAAGCGCTGAGGCGACGGAAACGTTCAGCGACTGCACCATGCCAACCATCGGAATGATGATGTCCTGGTCCGCCAGGTCTAACGCTTCCTGCGTAATGCCGGTTTTCTCCTGCCCCATCAGGATACAGGTGGGACGGGTATAGTCGATTTCACGGAAATCGACGGCGTTATCAGAGAGATGGGTCGCCAGGATCTGCATGCCCTGGCCTTTTAAATGCGTGACAGCCTCGCCAATAGTACGGTGGGTTTTGACCTGCACCCAGCTATTGCTGCCGGCGGCCGCGGAGGCCATGGTACGCATACGGCTACCGGGCCAGATGGCGTGCACTTCATGCACGCCAACGGCGTCTGCGGTACGAATGACCGCAGAGACGTTATGAGGCTTATGGACCTGCTCCATGCAAACTGTCAGGTCAGGCTGGCGCCTGGCGAGCATCTCGCAGATACGCGCATAACGCTGTAAATTCATGATACTTCCATCCTTCGAATGACTCTTTAATCGCTGCGGATTACGCGGCCCATTCCTGGGCCTTGCCCCTTACCGGGCCGCTGTAAGCAGCGTTCAAATCTGCTCCCGGCAGATTTGTCATTCGCTTGCCGCCTTGACGCAATTCGAATGATTTTGTGGAAGAGCTAGTTTCGGTTACGGGTGACTTTTATTACATCCGGCATGACGCGAATTTTGCGCATGATATTCGCCAGATGCACGCGGTCGCGCGCGGTAAGGCGAATAAAGGCGCTGTAAACGCGGCCATCTTTCTCTTCCGTATTCAGGCTTTGAATGTTGGAAGAAGCGGTGTTGATCGCCGCGGTAAGATTCGCCAGGGCACCCTGATGGTTGAACATATCCACCTTGATTTCGGTGATAAATTCCTGCGCCGTCTCTTTGTCCCACTCGACCGCCATAAATTTCTCCGGCTCTTTCTGATAGCCGCGAATGTTACGACAGGACTCATGGTGAATAACCAGGCCTTTGCCCGGGCTGACGTGCGCGATAATCGGGTCACCGGGGATCGGACGGCAGCATTTGGCGAAGGTGATCAGCACGCCATCCGCGCCTTTAATCGGCAGATGATTATGGCCGACAGGCGCTGGCTGTACAGGCACGGCGGTGGTTTCACCCTGCTGCAGGTTTTTTGCTACCACGACGCTCATGGCGTTGCCGAGGCCGATTTCGGCCAGCAGATCGTCAAGCGTGGTCAGCTTCATGCGTTCAAGTTCACGCTGAATGTTCTCGGGCGGGATCTCGGCCAGCTTGCGGCTACCGCCGAGGGCGTGATTGAGCAGGCGGCGCCCGAGGCTTACGGAGTCGTCGCGCTTAAGGTTTTTCAGCAGCTGGCGAATTTTGGCGCGCGCTTTCGAGCTGACGACAAAGTTCAGCCATGCGGCGTTCGGACGTGCGCCCGGCGCGGTGATGATTTCCACCGTCTGGCCGCTGGAGAGCGACTGCGACAGCGGATACGGCTGGCGGTCGACGCGGGCGCCGACGCAGGCATGGCCGATGTCGGTATGCACCGCGTAGGCGAAATCCACCGGCGTCGCGCCAGCGGGCAGTTCGACAATGCGCCCTTCCGGGGTGAAAACGTAAATCTCATCCGGGAACAGATCGGATTTCACGCTCTCAATAAATTCAAATGAACTACCGGCGCTCTGCTGGAGCTCCAGCAGGCTCTGCATCCAGCGCTGGGCGCGGATTTGCGCCGTGGTGCTGCTCTCGCCGCCGTGCTCTTTATAAGCCCAGTGAGCCGCCACCCCCATTTCCGCCATCTGGTCCATGTCTTCGGTACGAATTTGTACCTCAACCGGGACGCCGTGCGGGCCGATCATCGAGGTGTGCAAAGATTGATAGCCGTTCGCCTTTGGAATGGCAATATAGTCTTTGACGCGACCCGGGCGCGGCTTATAAAGGCTGTGCATCTGGCCAAGCACGCGGTAGCAGGTGTCGGAATCATGGACAATCACGCGGAAAGCGTAGATATCCATAATCGAGTGAAAGCGCTGCTCTTTGAGCACCATCTTGCAGTAGATGGAGTACAAATGCTTTTCGCGACCGCTAACGCGACAGGGAATTCCCGCTTCCTGCAGGCGCCCTTCGATTTCGGAGAGGATCTTTTGAATCATCTCTTTACGGTTGCCGCGCGCCGCTTTAACCACCTCTTTAATGACGCGGTAGCGGTTAGGATACAGCGCCTCAAAGCCCAGCTCTTCGAGCTCGGTTTTGATGTGATGGATACCTAAACGGTGCGCCAGAGGGCTGTAGATTTCCAGCGTTTCGCGGGCGATGCGGCGGCGCTTGTCCGGGCGCAATGAGCCCAGCGTGCGCATGTTATGGGTGCGGTCAGCGAGCTTGATAAGGATGACGCGGATATCCTGCACCATCGCCATAATCATTTTGCGAAAGTTTTCAGCCTGGGCCTCTTTCTTGTCGCGAAACTTAAGCTTATCAAGTTTTGACACCCCCTCTACCAGTTCAGCAACGCTTTTACCGAAAAGCTGCTCCATGTCCTGGTAGGTGGCGGGGGTATCTTCTATCACGTCGTGCAGCAGAGCGGCCATCAGCGTTTCATGGTCGAGTTTCATCTCGGCCAGGATACAGGCTACCGCTACCGGGTGCGTGATATAGGGTTCACCGCTTGAACGTGTCTGGCCCTCGTGAGCGTCACGTGCAACGAGATAAGCCTGCCGAAGACGTTTAATTTGCTCTTCGGGCAGGTAGTTTTGAATCAGCTGATTCAGGCTTTCAAACAGATACAAGGGCGACCCGCAGTGTGATTAACGACGACCTTCAGCAATAGCGGTAACGGCTTGTAATTCAGCGGCTTCCTGCTCTTGCTGTTCCTGGCGCTCACGAACGTCGAGGATCTTGTTGTTGATCAGACCTTCTTCGATTTCGCGCAGTGCGATAACGGTAGTTTTATCGTTTTCTTCCGGTACCAGCGGATCCTTTCCGCCTACCTGCATCTGACGAGCGCGACGCGCGGCGACCAGTACCAGGTCAAAACGGTTACCAATTTTCTCTACAGCGTCCTGAACAGTTACGCGTGCCATACTTAAAATGCTCCACAGGTGAAGAAATGACTGGGCATGATACTGAATGTGGGTTCAGTCTGCCAACAGTTTGGTGATTAAAGCGCCATGTCGCTGCTTTTGGCGGCTCATGCGCAGACGTTCGGCGCGAATAATAATTTTCAGATCGCTCAGCGCGGTATCAAAATCATCATTCACAATCAGGTAATCATACTCCGCGTAATGGCTCATTTCTGCAACTGCCTGCGCCATACGTTTTGCGATAACCTCTTCGCTGTCCTGACCGCGGCCGCGCAGGCGACGATCAAGCTCATCTTTTGACGGCGGCAGGATAAAAATGCTGCGCGCGCCGGGCATTCTGTTGCGGATTTGCTGCGCGCCCTGCCAGTCGATATCGAGGAAGACGTCGACGCCGGTCGCCAGTACCTGCTCGATAGCTTCGCGCGAGGTGCCGTAATAGTTGCCAAAGACTTCTGCATGTTCAAGAAAAGCGTCTTCGCCAATCATCGTCCTGAATTCGTCGTGATTCACAAAGAAATAGTGTTCACCGTGCACTTCACCCGGGCGCGGAGCGCGCGTGGTATGCGAAACAGAAACCTGAGAGTCGTACAACGGTTGGGTTTTTAATAAAGCCTGAATCAGGCTGGATTTACCCGCGCCGCTAGGGGCGGAAACAATATAAAGCGTGCCTTGAGCCATGAGTGTCTTTTGTATGTGGTGGTCGAAATAGAGCTTACATACGAGCCTATTATACACGGCGGCACCGCGTGACGCAGTCCCTGTCACACTTTTTGCGTTCTTTCTTTCATTTTGCTTGCCGTTTCCCTGATTTCTCCGGGCGTTGCAGAAACAATGCAGAAAACCTGGATGCCTGCTCGCAGCGTTAAAAATCCCTCCTCGCGGACGAAAATACGCCTGCGGCACAATCGCCGACGAGAAAACAGGAGGGCATCGCGATGCAAAATGGAGTCTGGGCGCTGGTGCTGTGGATGCTGGTGGGATACGGGCAGGCAGCCTGCCCTGCGTGGCCGCAGGCCAGGGCCGATCGGGAGATTGAACGTCTCAGCCAGCAGATAACGGAATGGAAAAACGCCTACTGGCAGCAGGGGAGCAGTACGGTAAGCGATGAGATCTATGACCAGCTTGCGGAGCGGCTGGCGTACTGGCGGCGCTGCTTCACCGGCGAGGCTCCCGCTCACGATGCGTCTCCTCCCCTAAAAGGGGAGGCCAGACATCCGGTGGCGCACACCGGCGTGCGTAAACTGGCAAATCAAGCCGACGTGGCGCGCTGGATGCGCGGTCAATCCGGCCTGTGGGTACAGCCTAAAGTCGATGGCGTCGCGGTCACGCTCGTGTATCGGCAGGGGCGTCTGACCCAGGCGATAAGCCGGGGTAATGGCCTGGCCGGGGAAGACTGGACGGCCAGGGTCTTGCAGATCCCCTCCGTGCCTAAAGTCTCTGACGGCGTACTGGCGAATAGCGTTCTACAGGGTGAGCTGTTCCTGCTCCGCGAGGGGCACGTGCAAAAGCAGATGGGCGGCATGAACGCGCGGGCAAAAGTTGCCGGCATGATGATGCGCCAGCAGGCTGCGGCGGATCTTAATCAGCTGGGTCTCTTTATCTGGGCATGGCCCGATGGGCCGCAGGATATGAAACAGCGGCTGGCGCTGCTGCGGCAGGGCGGCTTTATTTACAGCGCGCTTTTTTCGCACCCTGTCGCGGATGCGCAGCAGGTTGAACAGTGGCGCCAGCGCTGGTTCACTTCACCGCTGCCTTTTGCCAGCGATGGCGTTGTGGTGCGGCGGGAAAAAGCATCTCCCGGGCGCTTCTGGGTTCCGGGTCAGGGCGATTGGGTTATCGCCTGGAAATACCCGCCCGCCTCACGCGTCATGGAGGTTCGCCGTATCAGCTTTAGCATCGGGCGCAGTGGTAAAATAGCCGTGGTGGCGCATCTGGAGCCGCAGATGCTGGACGATAAGCGCGTGCAGCGGGTGAGCGTCGGTTCGGTATCCCGCTGGTACAATCTGGATATCGGTATTGGCGACCAGCTGCAAATCAGCCTTGCCGGGCAGGGGATACCGCGCATCGATTCGGTCGTCTGGCGCACGGCTCAGCGTAATAAACCCCAGCCACCGGCGGCGCGTTTCAATGCTTTAACCTGCTATTTTGCCACGCCCGAGTGTGCGGAACAGTTTCTTTCGCGGCTGGTCTGGCTCTCATCCCGATCGGTTCTCGATATTGACGGCGCGGGAGAAGCGCTATGGCGGTCCCTGCATGACGCGCGCAGCATGGAGCATCTCTTTTCATGGCTGGCGTTTACGCCGGAGCGGCTGCAAGCCATACCGGGGGTCTCGACGCTGCGCGGGCAGAGGCTGTGGCACCAGTTCAATCTTGCGCGCGAACGGCCTTTTCTGCGCTGGATCCAGGCGATGGGAGTCCCTATACCGAAGACGGCGTTTGCCCGGCTGAAGGAGGATGACTGGCGACGGATGCAGGAGCGAAACGAAGAGCAGTGGCGGCGCCTGCCGGGGATCGGGGCGGAAAGAGCGCGGCAGCTGGTGACGCTCTTACATCACCCGGATGTTGCCGCACTGGCGAAGTGGCTAAGCGGGCAACGCGTTCCGGGATTCTGAAAGCATTAATGTGCGCTATGGTTGTAGTTAAATACCGGCAGGCCCAGCTTCCAGCGCAGCGCCAGCATGCGGGCGGTAAAGCCGAACAGCAGGGTAGAGATCACCACCACATCGTGGTTGCTGACGTAATGCTGAAGCGCGATGTATAAAATCGCGGCGGCGAATGACACCCCGGCGTAAAGCTCTTTCTGGAACACCAGCGGGATACGCTTGCAGAACATATCGCGCAGCACGCCGCCAAAAACGCCGGTGATGACGGCGGCAATGGAGGCGATGACCGGGCCCTGGCCCATATCCAGCGCGATCTGGGCGCCAATGATAGAGAACACGATCAGGCCGAGCGCATCAAGCACCAGAAACAGACGGCGCAGATGCGGCATCACCGGCGCGGCAATCGTGGTCAGGACCGCAGCAATGGCGACAATAATGACGTACTCGGGGTGCTGCACCCAGCCCAGAGGATAGTGGCCGAGCAGAATATCGCGCACTGAACCGCCTCCGAGGGCCGTCGCGGTGGCAATGATAATGACGCCAAACGTATCCATACGGCGGCGCCCGGCAGCCAGCGCGCCGGTCATGGCTTCCGCAGTAATCCCAATCAGATAAAGAATATGAAGCAGCATAAATCCCCCACGGTGATGGCGGAAGGTTAACGATTTGTGCGCAAGATCACGATTGAGATTTTCTAAAGCGAATGAATTTAACCTGATTAAACTAATGCATGATAGGTTTAAATCGGCTGAATTTAACGGTTCCTTTGTCATTTATTCATTTTTAGTGATTATAAAAAGTAATGTGAAAGCCGTCGATGCGTATCGATATTGAAAACGCGATGAATACCTGTTGTTTAACTCTCGACCTTTATCCTTTTATTTTCCTCCTTCAGGGCCTGAGAAAATGACTGCAGCAGCTGGCAATAAAAACTATCTCACCCGCCTGATTGCCGTTGTGCTGACGGGGCTGCTTGCCGGCATCTCAGGCATGGTTCTGGCGCTGATTTTACACGCGATTCAGCACCTGGCCTTTGGCTACAGCCCCGGGCAGATCGTGAGCGCGGAGTCATTTCTACAGGGCGTCACGGATTCATCCTGGCCTCGTCGCCTCTCGGCAATCGTCGCGGGGGGAGCCATCGCAGGATTCGGCTGGTGGCTCCTTGGGCGCTATGGGCAGAAGCGAGTCTCAATAGCGTCAGCGGTGGCAAATCCTTCGGTGGCAATGCCTGCGGGTACTACAACGATTCATGCCCTGTTGCAGATCGTCACCGTGGCGCTGGGCTCTCCGCTTGGCCGCGAAGTGGCTCCGCGGGAAATGGGCGCGCTGGGGGCAGGGATGGTGGCGCGTAAGCTGGGACTGCTGGCGGATGAAACCCGAACGCTGGTTGCCTGCGGCGCCGGTGCGGGCCTGGCGGCGGTGTATAACGTTCCGCTGGCCGGTGCGTTATTCAGCCTTGAGGTAATGCTGCTGTCGTTTAGCTGGGAAAAAACGCTGGCGGCGATTATCACCTCGGCGATTGCCGCGTGGACGGCAACGCTCGGGTTAGGCGAGGAATCGCAATACCATTTTACTTCCGACATCCTGCCGCATTCATTTCTCTGGTGGGCGATTATCGCCGGCCCCATTCTTGGCGCCGGGGCCTGGCTCTTTCGCAAAGCGACCAGCACGGCTCGCTCGCACGTTCGAAGCAACTGGCAGATGCCGGTTTTCTGTCTGCTGGCGTTTTCCCTGCTTGCCGCCCTCAGCCTCTATTTCCCCCAGCTTCCGGGAAACGGTAAAGGGCCTATGCAGCTGGCTCTCAGCGATGAACTGGGTTTCCCCAGGGCGGCGATGCTGCTGGCGCTGAAAATGGTGGTGATTCTGGCGGTGCTGCGCGGCGGCGCGGAGGGCGGCCTGCTGACGCCGGGGCTGGCGGTCGGCGGCCTGACCAGCCTGCTGCTGTGTATGCTCTGGCAACAGCTGCTTCCCGGCGGAGATTACGGCAGTTTTGCTCTCGTCGGCGCGGCGGCGTTTCTCGCCGCATCCATGCAGATGCCGCTAACGGCGGTCGCGCTGGTGATGGAGTTCACCCACATGGATCACAGCTATCTGGCCCCCACGCTGCTGTGCGCCGCAGGGGCATTTTTAACCTGCCGGATATTGGATAAGAACTACGCCTTCTGAAACGCAGCGAAAATAAAAGGCCATGATTTACCATGGCCTTTTGTCCGTGCGTGGGTTGGCGAGCGAAAAACCGTTACTCGATGTTCTGGATCTGCTCGCGCATTTGTTCGATCAGCACCTTCAGCTCAATGGCGGAGTTCGTCACTTCGGCATTGATTGATTTAGACGCCAGGGTGTTCGACTCGCGGTTGAACTCCTGCATCATAAAGTCGAGGCGGCGACCGACCGCTTCTTTCTTCTTCAGGATATTCCACGTCTCTTTCACGTGCGCTTCCAGACGATCCAGCTCTTCGGCGACGTCTATACGCTGCGCCATCAGCACCAGCTCCTGCTCGAGGCGGTTGTTTTCCAGTTGCACTTCCGCATCTTCCAGCTTGGCAACCAGACGCTCGCGCTGCCACTGCAAAATTTCCGGCATATGGGCACGTACTTTAGCCACCTCGGCCGTTACGCCGTCGAGACGCTGTTCGATCAGCGCTTTCAGCGCCTGGCCTTCGGTTTCGCGGGCGACGATAAAGTCATCCAGCGCACCGTTTAACGCGCCCAGAATTTCGGCGGCAATGGCGTCCAGATCCTGTTCATGGGCCGACATCACGCCAGGCCAGCGCAGAATATCTACCGGATTGATTTCGCCTTCGTCGCTCTGCATTTTGACCCAGTTGGCGGCGTTAACCAGCTGCTTTGCCAGTTTTTCGTTAAGGATCAGCTCACCCTGCGCGCTCGGGTCCTGCTCAAAACGCAGGGTACATTCGACTTTACCGCGGGTCAGACGGGAGCGAATACGTTCACGCACCACGGGCTCCAGGCTACGGAACTGCTCCGGCAGGCGGAAGTAGGTTTCCAGATATCGTTGGTTTACCGAGCGCAGTTCCCACGCGGCGCTACCCCATTCACCCTTGATTTCACGCCGGGCGTAGGCGGTCATACTGCGGATCATAGACGTTCCTGTTTTTAAAGGAGAGTGGGGTGGATTATAGCTTTCGAGGCCTTATCAGGATAGGAATAAGCGCGCATTATCCGTATAATGCGCAGCCACATTCGTTTCAAGCCGGAGAACATCATGCGTCCAGCAGGCCGTAGCGCTAATCAAGTGCGCCCAGTAACCCTGACCCGTAACTACACAAAACACGCAGAAGGCTCCGTGCTGGTCGAATTTGGTGACACGAAAGTATTGTGCACCGCTTCTATTGATGAAGGCGTGCCGCGCTTTCTGAAAGGCCAGGGCCAGGGGTGGATCACCGCCGAATACGGCATGCTGCCGCGTTCTACCCACACGCGTAACGCGCGTGAAGCCGCAAAAGGTAAGCAGGGCGGACGCACCATGGAAATCCAGCGCCTGATCGCGCGTGCGCTGCGCGCGGCGGTTGACCTGAAAGCGCTGGGTGAGTTCACCATCACTCTGGACTGCGATGTGCTGCAGGCAGACGGCGGCACCCGTACCGCGTCTATCACCGGAGCCTGCGTGGCGCTGGCCGATGCGCTGAATAAGCTGGTCGCGGCCGGTAAGCTGAAAACCAACCCGATGAAAGGAATGGTGGCGGCGGTCTCCGTAGGCATCGTGAATGGCGAAGCGATTTGCGATCTGGAATACGTTGAAGATTCCGCGGCGGAAACCGATATGAACGTGGTGATGACTGAAGATGGCCGCATCATTGAGGTGCAGGGTACTGCGGAAGGCGAGCCGTTCACCCATGAAGAACTCCTCACCCTGCTGGCATTGGCCCGGGGGGGTATCGAATCCATTGTCACGACGCAGAAAGCGGCGTTGCAAAACTAGTTTTTAAGGCGACTGAGAAGTCGCCTTTTTTTTGTCCGTAGAAAAGTAAGATGAGGAGCGAATCCATGAAACCGTATCAGCGCCAGTTTATTGAGTTTGCGCTTAACAAGCAGGTACTTAAGTTTGGCGAGTTTACGCTGAAATCCGGGCGCAAGAGCCCCTATTTCTTCAACGCCGGCCTGTTTAATACCGGGCGCGATCTGGCTCTGTTAGGCCGTTTTTACGCCGAAGCGCTGGTGGATTCCGGGATTAATTTTGACCTGCTGTTCGGCCCGGCCTATAAAGGCATCCCTATCGCCACGACCACGGCGGTCGCGCTGGCGGAACATCATGACCGCGATCTGCCTTACTGCTTTAACCGCAAAGAGGCGAAGACTCACGGCGAGGGCGGAAATCTGGTGGGGAGCGCGCTGCAGGGCCGCGTTATGCTGGTGGATGATGTTATTACCGCAGGCACCGCGATTCGGGAATCGATGGAAATTATTCAGGCCAACGGCGCTGAGCTGGCCGGCGTACTGATCTCTCTGGATCGTCAGGAACGCGGACGCGGCGAAATCTCCGCGATTCAGGAAGTTGAGCGCGACTACGGCTGTAAAGTAATTTCCATCGTGACGCTGAAAGACCTGATTAGCTATCTGGAAGAGAAGCCGGAAATGGCTGAACACCTGACTGCCGTTCGCGCCTATCGCGAAGCGTACGGCGTATAAACATCTGCCCGGCAGGCAACGGTCTGTCGGGGCGATTGCCGGCAAAACGGCCAGCCGCGGCGAGAAGAGCGCCTGGGTATCAATGCGGATAATGCCGGGCATTCCTGCGGGAAGAGATGCAGCCCTTCGGGCTGCACAGAGACCGGCGAGAATTATTTCAGCTGGGCGGCGACCAGCGGCCAGCGGGCGTCAAAATCGTCCGTCGGGCGATATTTAAACTCGCTGCGCACAAAGCGCGATAGCATCCCTTCGCAGAATGCCAATAGCTGGCTGGCCAGCAGGGCTTCATCGACGGTATAGCCTTCGCCTTCGCGCATTTTCTTTTCACGCAACACCTGACGCAGCTGAACTTCAATGCGCTCGAACAGCTGATTGATGCGGTCCTGAAGACGGTCCTGTTCAAACATCAGCGCATGGCCGGTCAGAATTCTTGTCAGCCCAGGATTACGCTCGCCAAACCCAAGAATCAACAGCACAATCAGACGCAGGCGCGCTGAGGTGTCTTTTTCATCTTTTAAAATCAAATTGATGCGCGTAATCAGGCTGTCTTCGATAAATTCAATCAGGCTGTCAAACATGCGGGTCTTGCTCGGGAAGTGCCGATACAGAGCCGCTTCGGATACGCCAACGGACGCCGCCAGTTTCGCTGTGGTAATGCGCTGACTTCCATCGCTGGATTCAAGCATTAGCGCCAGAGATTGAAGTATTTCTTCGCGACGATTCCTTTTCGCAGTTTGTTTTTCTGCCATGTTTTAAAATACCCCTGAAAAAAAGCACTTGTCAGGCAGGCACCCACAAAGCGACCGCAAGCTGTTGCCTGCGGTGATGTTATTGCATTAGTGCGCTTTGCGATGCTGGTTCCACTTCATCCTTCAGGCAGCCCTTTTGCCGGCAGCGCCCCGAAAGAGTTTTGTCTATCGCCGGGCTTATTGACGCCCTGAGTGACCGAAGCCGCCTTCGCCGCGATCGGTGGCGTCAAAATCTTCCACCAGGTTAAATTCTGCCTGCACAACGGGCACAAACACCATTTGCGCGATACGCTCGCCGGGTTCGATGCTGAAGCTCTGCTGGCTGCGGTTCCAGACGGAAACCATCAGCTGGCCCTGATAGTCAGAATCAATCAGACCGACCAGGTTACCCAATACGACGCCGTGCTTATGGCCCAGTCCGGAGCGCGGGAGAATCACCGCCGCCAGAGAGGGATCGGCAATGTGAATCGCCAGACCGGTTGGCACGAGGGTCGTTGCGCCAGGAGCCAGCTCTACGGCGTCATCGAGACAGGCTCGCAGGTCAAGTCCGGCGGAGCCGGAGGTGGCATAGGTCGGCAGCGGAAATTGCTGACCAACACGCGGGTCCAGAATCTTAACGTCGATTTTTTTCATCATAACGGGTAACGATCTCGTCGAGTAATAATTGGCCCAGGAGTTCCTTGCGCTCAAGTGGTAAGCGCTTATCTCCCTCCTGCCAGAAAAGGTGTAATGCATTGCTGTCGCTGTTAAATCCCTGATTTGGCTGAGAAACATCATTGGCGCAAATCAGATCAAGATTTTTGCGGGCTCGCTTTTGCCGTGCGTATTCTTCCACATTATTTGTTTCGGCGGCAAACCCAACGACGTAAGGGCGGTTGGCCTTAAGCGCGGCGACCCCTGCGACGATATCCGGATTTTTAACCATTTTCAGGGTTAATTCATCACCTTGTTTTTTTGATTTTTTCTTCGGCGATGGCGACCGCACGGTAGTCAGCGACCGCCGCACAGCCAATAAAAATATGCTGCTGAGGCGCGCTGTTTTGCACCGCGGCTTCCATTTCCAGCGCGGTGGTGACATCAATTCTGTGTACAAACGGCGGCGTAGGCAGCGAAACCGGGCCGCTCACCAGCGTGACGTTAGCCCCGCGGCGCGCGGCGGCGGCGGCAATCGCGAAGCCCATCTTACCAGAACTGTGATTGGTGATATAACGCACCGGATCCAGCGGCTCGCGGGTGGGGCCCGCGGTAATCATGATGTTCAGATGTTGCAAATCTTTGACAGGCGAGAAATGCTGCGCGGCCATATCCACAATGGTCAGCGGGTCCAGCATCCGCCCCGGGCCAACATCGCCGCAGGCCTGGCTGCCGCTGTCCGGGCCCCAGACCAGCAGACCGCGGGCGGCAATGACGTCCAGATTATGCTGGGTGGCGGCGGCGCGATACATCTGCTGATTCATGGCGGGCACGACGGCGACCGGCGACGGCGTAGCGAGACAAATCGTCGAAACGAGATCGTTGGCCATCCCTGCCGCGACGCGAGCGATTAGGTCGGCGGTGGCGGGGGCAAGAATGACCAGGTCGGCCCATTTCCCCAGCTCAATATGGCCCATCGCCGCTTCGGCGGCCGGGTCGAGCAGGCTGTCGGAAACCGGATAACCGGATACCGCCTGTAGACTTAATGGCGTAATGAAGGCTTTTGCGGCTTCCGTCATGGCGACGCGGACATCCGCGCCGCGGTCACGCAGGCGGCGCACCAGTTCCGGCGTTTTATAGGCAGCAATGCCGCCGCTCACGCCAAGAACGATCTTTTTACCAGCCAGACTCATCATGATTTTTTCCTGTTGCGGTACACCAGAATTCGCGCATCTTATCACAATCCTGACGGCATCGTGTGCCTCGCGCAGATACACTTTGCGAGGCGCTACGCAGGGATAAAACTTGCGTCTCGGCGGCGCAAAAAGGCTGTGCCAGGATAGCGCGCAGTGGGAAGGAGATGCCGCGATGGAAATACAAGAATCCCTCATGCCGAGGGAAAAGATGCAGCGCTACGGTATCGAAGTTTTGTCGGATATTGAGCTGTTGGCGCTATTTTTACGTACCGGTACCCGCACGCAGGACGTGATGACATTTTCGCGGGAGCTGCTACAGCGTTTTGGCTCGCTGTACGGCCTGCTATCGGCGGAGGAGTCGCAGTTTGCAGAGGTGGAAGGCATTGGTCTGGCGAAATATGCGCAGCTAAAAGGGATTGCTGAACTGGCGCGACGCTATTTTAGCCTGCGAATGACGGAAGAACCCTCGCTGGTTACCCCGTCGATGACGCGGGAATTTCTGCAAAGCCAGCTGGCCGACGAAGAGCGTGAGATCTTCATGGTGATCTTTTTAGATAATCAGAACCGGGTATTGAAACATAGCCGCCTTTTTTCTGGTACTCTTAGCCACGTTGAGGTGCATCCGCGAGAAATCGTACGCGAAGCCATCAAAGTGAACGCCGCCGCGGTGATCCTGGCACATAATCATCCATCCGGTAGTCCTGAGCCGAGCAAGGCCGACAGGTTGATTACCGAAAGAGTGATAAAATGTTGTCGATTCATGGATATACGTGTGCTGGATCACCTTGTTATTGGCCGCGGAGCGTACGTATCTTTTGCTGAACGCGGCTGGATTTAGCCCCGATCGCGCGATCCATCGGGATCTTTGTCTGTTCGGGACTTGAGCACATCGCCGAGTCAGCGTATACTACGCCACCTTTGAGAATCTCGGGTTTGGCATTTGGGCCTGGCAATCGAGAGTTCGCTTAGAACTGCGATGACCGGGCTGTAAAGCCTGACGAGGCGCCAATACCCCATACGAAGCTCGAGCTAATTTGATTTTTGGAGAATAGACATGTCCCGAGTCTGCCAAGTTACTGGCAAGCGTCCGGTGACCGGTAACAACCGTTCCCACGCACTGAACGCGACTAAACGCCGTTTCCTGCCGAACCTGCACTCTCACCGTTTCTGGGTTGAGAGCGAGAAGCGTTTTGTCACCCTGCGCGTATCTGCTAAAGGTATGCGTGTTATTGATAAGAAAGGCATCGATACAGTTCTGTCCGAACTGCGTGCCCGTGGCGAAAAGTACTAAGTACTTAGAGGAAATAAGTCATGGCTAAAGGTATTCGTGAGAAAATCAAGCTGGTTTCTTCTGCTGGTACTGGTCACTTCTATACCACCACGAAGAACAAACGTACTAAGCCGGAAAAACTGGAACTGAAAAAGTTCGATCCAGTTGTCCGTCAGCACGTTTTATACAAAGAAGCTAAAATCAAATAATTTTAGATTCCTTGTAAAGAAAAACCCCGCCTCGGCGGGGTTTTTTGTTATCAAGACTACGCTACCGTCTACACCGTTGGCGCTGGCGAACGTTTACCCCCTGCGCCAGGCGGAAGAGCATGCTGAACAATAATTGCCCTGAACCTCGTCGCTGAACGCGGTAAGATAGTGCATCCTGCCGTTTTTGTTCGAGAAAAGAATGCCTGAATTACCTGAAGTAGAAACCAGCCGCCGCGGCATTGAGCCGCACCTGGTGGGAGCCACCATCCTGCACGCCGTTGTGCGCAACGGGCGCCTGCGCTGGCCCGTTTCTGAAGAGATCTATCGTCTGAGCGACGTTCCGGTGCTCAGCGTACGCCGCCGCGCTAAATATCTGCTGCTGGAACTGCCCGACGGCTGGATTATCGTCCACCTTGGGATGTCGGGAAGCCTGCGTATCCTGAGCGAAGAGCTGCCCGCGGAAAAACACGATCACGTGGACCTGGTGATGAGTAACGGCAAGGTGCTGCGCTATACCGACCCGCGTCGTTTTGGCGCCTGGCTGTGGACCAAAACGCTGGAGGGGCATCCGGTGCTGGCGCATCTGGGGCCGGAGCCGCTGAGCGATGAGTTCAACGCCGATTATCTGCAGGCGAAGTGCGCGAAGAAAAAAACCGCGATTAAGCCCTGGCTAATGGATAACAAGCTGGTGGTCGGGGTGGGCAATATCTACGCCAGCGAATCGCTCTTTTCGGCGGGCATTCACCCCGACAGGCTGGCTTCTTCGCTGTCGCGCGAGGAGTGCGAGCAGCTGGTGAAAGTGATTAAGCTGGTCCTGCTGCGATCCATCGAACAGGGCGGGACGACGCTGAAAGATTTCCTGCAAAGCGACGGTAAACCGGGCTACTTTGCCCAGGAGCTGCAGGTGTATGGCCGTAAGGGCGAGCCGTGCCGCATTTGCGGGACGCCGGTTATCGGCAGTAAACACGCCCAGCGGGCGACGTTTTATTGTCGCCAGTGCCAGAAGTAAAGTGCGGGTGTTGCCGTGAACCCGGCTTGCGCTGCGCTTAGCCGGGCTACAGGGCTGCGCTTGGTCCGGTAGCCCGGACAGATGCGCAGCATCGCCTGCGGGAAGAGCCCCGATGGCGCAGGATTACAGCTTCCTCAGCAGCGCCTGGTGAACGTTTGCCGGCAGAAAGTGAGAGACATCGCCCTGGTGGCGCGCCACTTCTTTCACCAGCGAAGAGGAGATAAACGACCACTCTTTGCACGGCATCAGAAACACGCTCTCCAGCGTCGGCATCAAATGACGGTTCATATGCGCCAGCTGCATCTCATATTCAAAATCCGCCACCGCCCGCAGGCCGCGAATTAAAATATTCGCCTGCTGCGCGCGGGCAAAATTGGCCATTAAATCGCTGAAGCCAATAACCTCAACGTTGACCAGATGCGCCGTTGCCTGGGTGGCCAGCGCGATGCGCTCGTCGAGAGTGAACATCGGCTTTTTGCTCGGGCTGGCGGCGATAGCCAGCAGCACCTTATCGAACATGCTGGCCGCGCGGGTGACGATATCGATATGGCCGTTGGTGATAGGGTCGAAGGTTCCCGGATAGATCGCTTTTGTGCTCATAATGACACTTTCTCCGAGTGGCCGCGGCTCAGGGCCCACAGCTCGGTGTATTTATTAAACGTGTATTGCGCGTTGACCACCGCCAGCAGCCAACCTTGTTTCCCATCCAGAATGCCCCCGCGCAGCAGCAGCGTTTTCACAAAGGCGCCCAGCGTATGGCCGAAGATAGCGGCCAGCGAGGTCTTTTTGCCTCTCTGATGGCGCTCCTGCGCCCAGGCGGCGGCGTAGGCCAGCTGCTTTTGCTGAAAGCCGGAGAAATCACGGCAGGTCAGATGCAGCAGGTCGCCCGCGAGTTCGATAACCCGCGCGCCCTGGGCGTCGAGAGATTCGTGGACCAGATTATCGTTATAGCGGTAACGGTCGCGTTCGTACAGGCGCATCACGCGGTCGGGGTACCAGCCGCTGTGGCGCATAAAGCGGCCAAGGAAATAGTTGCGCCGGGCGATGCTGTATATCGCGCCGGTTTGCGGCGCGGCCAGCACGCTGCGGATAGACTGCGCAAGCTCCGGAGTGACGCGCTCGTCGGTATCGATCATCAGCACGTAGTCGCCGGTGGCGTAGGCCTGGGCGCGCTGGCGCTGAATACCGTAGCCCTGCCAGTCGCGATCGACATGCACCTGAACGCCCTGGCTGCGGGCGAGTTCGACGGTGTTGTCGCTGCTGCCGGAATCCAGCAGCACTATCTCATCGGCCCAGCTTACCGACGCCAGACAATCAGGCAGCAGATCCGCCGCGTTTTTGGCGATCATCACGACCGAGAGTCGAGGCGACATTAGTGGCTCCGCTGCGGCAGATAGGGTTGCAATAACTGTAGCAGACGGGAGAGCGCGCCCTGGTTTTGGTGCAGAACTTCCACCGCATGGCGACCGTACCACAGACGGTAATCTTCATCGGTCAGCAGGTTAGACACCTGCGTTACCAGCGAGTCGGCGTCAGTGACGGTAATCAGTCCATCGTCCTGCTGCAGCTTGGCGCAGATATCTTTGAAGTTGAACGTGTGCGGACCCATCAGTACCGGTATCGCATGGGCGGCGGGCTCCAGCGGGTTATGGCCGCCGCGCTCCACCAGGCTACCGCCGACAAACGCGAGGTCGGCAATACCGTACAGCAGCATCAGCTCGCCCATGGTATCGCCAATCACCACCTGGGTACTGTTCGACGGGATTTCGCCGGTGCTGCGCAGGGTGTAGCTCATTCCCGCTTTCTGTACCATCTCGCGGGCGTCGCCGAAGCGCTCCGGATGGCGCGGGACAAGGATCAGCAGCAGGTTGGGGAAACGCTCCAGCAGCTGCTTATGCGCCTGAAGAATAATTTGTTCTTCGCCGTCGTGGGTGCTGGTGGCAATCCATACCTGGCGGTGCGGCGCCCACTGGCGGCGCAGGGTGATGGCGCGAGCCGCCAGCTCCGGCGTGACCGAAATATCAAACTTCAGGCTGCCGGTGACCGCCAGCTGATTGCGTTTCAGGCCAAGAGCGATAAAGCGGCTGGCGTCTTCTTCATTCTGCGCGGCGATAAGGGTAATGCGGCTCAGCAGCCGACGCATAAATTTCCCCAGTTTGGCATAGCCTTTCGCCGAGCGTTCGGAGAGGCGGGCGTTGGCGATTACCAGCGGGATTTTACGCTTGTGCAGCGTGGCGACCATGTTCGGCCACAGTTCGGTTTCCATGACGATAACCAGCTTCGGCTGAACGGTATTGAAGAAGCGGTTCATCGCGCCGGGCAGATCGTAAGGCAGATAGACGTGATGCACGTCTTTGCCGAAAGCGGACATAGCGCGTTCAGAGCCGGTTGGCGTCATGGTGGTGACGGTGATCGGCAGATAGGGGTAACGGTGGCGTAGCGCGCGCACCAGCGGAATTGCCGCCAGCGTTTCACCTACGGAAACGGAATGCAGCAGGATGCCACCCGGTTCTACCTTGTTCTGGCAGAAGCCATAACGTTCCTTCCAGCGTTTACGATAGGCAGGGGCCTTACGGCTGCGTAACAGCAGTCGCAGCCACACCAGCGGCTGAATGAGGTAAAGTAGGGCGGTATAAAGCAATTCCAAGCGATTTATCCGTATTTATGTTTTTGCGGGCAAATTCTAAGCATTTAACCCGCGTAAAGCTATCTCTTTGGCGGAAACTAAGGGATTCTGTATTAAGCCGCGTCGCGATAGCGCTTGATGCGCAGATAGCGGCGTCCAAGACGCCAGCGTAGACGGAACGTACGGGCGTTTTTCCAGATCAGGCGCCAGATACCGCGGTCAAAGAACTCTTTAATGATAATATGCTTTTTTGACTCATCTTTCATGCTATCGAAGGTATGAATAATTCCCAGCCCCTCTTTGGCGATCTGCCAGCGGCAGGCGGAAATATCGCGAACCTTGTCCGGATAGCGCTGGTTGATGGCGTCCAGCATCTCAAGAATCTTCATATAGTGGCGCGCTGAACGCATCAGCGTGTCGTCGTTGTCCGGCTTATGCGACACCGATTCCGAGTGAATATAGTAATCGTAGAACTGTTCGCTGGTGTACTGCACGCGTTCTGCCGCCAGCAGCACTTCGGTGGTCCAGGGAATATCCTGATGGCGCAGGCCAGGCTCAAAGTGGAAGCGGTGGCTCGCGATAAACTCCCGGCGGTAGATATTCAGCCAGGTGACATGCAGGAACTTACGAGAATCCAGCGCCTGCTTTAACCAGACGTGGCCGGGCAAAACGCCGGTCGACTGCAGCCGGTCCAGCGGAAAAATAGGATGGATATCTTTTTTCGTCTCGTAGACGTAGCGGCCGTTGCAGGTGGCGACGTCTAGATTGCCCTTTTCCGCCATCTCCAGAAGCGTACGGTACATGCCCGGGTAAAGCTTATCGTCGATATCCGGGAAGGTCAGGTACTTACCCGTCGCCGCGGCGAGGCCGGTATTGCGCGCCACCGACACGCCCTGGTTTTCCTGCTCCAGCACGAGCACGTTTTGCAGGCGGTCTTTCCACTGGTCGATAACCGCAAGGCTGTCGTCCGTCGACCCGTCGTTCACCAGGATCAGTTCATAGCTTTCCAGCTGCTGTTGCTCAAGGCACTCAAAGAATTGCGCAAGGAATTTTTCGCCGTTATAGACGGCGGCTACGATGCTTAGTAAAGGCGTTTGACTCATAACTCATTCGATCCTGGTTGAATAACGGCGTCAGGCGCTGCGCAGCTGACGATACTGCTGACAAATCGATGCCACGCTGAACTTCTCCAGCGCCGCTGCGTCGATGGCCGGCGGGCTATAGTAAATGCTTTGCATCGTCTCAGCCAGCGCCGGGCTGTTGAGATCCGCCAGGCCACGCGACAGCTCGCCGGTGAGGATCTCGGTCACGCCGCCCGGGCAGCGGGTGCTGGCGACCGGCGTATCCAGCAGCAGCGCCTCAACCACCACGTTGCCAAAGCCTTCGCTATCGGAGCTGAGGACCAGCATCCGCGCGCCTTTAATCCACGGCAGCGGGTTTTTCTGGAAGCCCTTAAACAGGACGCGATCGGCAACCTGTAGCTGCTGCGCCAGCTGGCGCAGGCGCTGTTCTTGTTCCGGTTTTCCCTGCCCCAGCAGCACCAGCGGCGCATCGATACCGCTTTGCGCATAGGCCTCAATCAGGCGGTCGTGGCGTTTACCGGGATGAAAGCGGCCCACGTGGATAATATAGTCGCCGTCGGGGCGCTGGCTGGGCTCTTCAGCCGCGGCGCGCAGAGCGGGGATATCAAACGGGTTATAGATGGTTTTCAACTGGGCCGGGCGAATAGCGAACTGCTCGACCAGGTCTTGACCTACCGCATCGGAGACGGCGACGACGTTGCGTCCCTGGTAAACGCGCCCGATTTTCTGCTGTTTCAGCCAGCGGTCAAAACCGCTGCGGTGTCCGAGATAGGACGCGGAGAACACGCCGTGCAGGCAAAACCAGACGTTGCGCCCGTTCAGCAGGCGGCTGCGGGAGACAATGCGGTCGGTTTTATGCAGATTCGAGAGCACCAGATCGAAACGGCCCTGCTGTTCTGCCTTCTCGATTGCCGCATCAAGCTGGCGCGCGCGCCGGGACAGCTCCGTCAGCTTGCGCCACGGCTTGCGGCAGCGATCGGCGATGACCTGATAATCCAGCCCTTCCGGCAGCGGATAATCGCAGACGTCGCGCAGGGAAAAAAGTGATACCTGTTCACCCTGGCTAAGAAAATGCGCTGCCAGCGTTAGCACGACTTTTTCCGCGCCGCCGCCGGGCAGGCCGTCGATAACAAACAGTATGCGCATCGTTATTTCACCAAATCCTGATAGAGGGAGAGCAGCTGCGCCGAGAGACGTTCGCTGGTGCAGGTCATGATGCGCTCGCGGGCGCGTTCGCCTTGCGCAGAGCCTAACGCCCGGGCGGGAAGGGCGCTAACCGACTCCTGCAGGGCCGGGATATCCAGCGCATCGCAAACGTAGCCATTGCTGCCCTGAACAATAAACTCCGCGCCGCCGCAGCCGGTAGTCGTAATCACCGGCAGGCCGCAGGCCATCGCTTCGAGAATGACGTTGGGAAACGGATCGTACAGCGTCGGCAGCAGCAGGCCGTCGGCCATCTGATAGAACGGCAGGGTTTCCGACTGCATGCCGAAGAAGCGCACCCGCTCCTCGCAGTTCAGCGTTTTCGCCAGCTGCTGATAGCGGCCCTGCTCTTTATCTTTGCCCACCACCAGCAGGTAGCGGTTGGTCGGCGCGATGGCGCGGATCGCCGCATCCAGCCCCTTGCGCTCAAAGCCGGAGCCGACGTAGATCAGGCAGGTCGCCTGGATCGGCAGATTCCATTTAGCGCGCAGCGCGACAAAGGCTTCTTCCGTCGGCGGCAGAAAACGCTGGTTATCAATGGCGTTATAGATGACGTGGATTTTTTCCGCCGGCAGGCCGAAGTCTTCAATAATCTCGCGTTTAATCATCTCCGCGTTGCAGATAACGCCGCGCAGGTGCGAGTCCTGGTACATGTTGCGCTCGGCCTGCATCACATAGCGATGGTAGCGGTCGGCAAACAGCAGACGGCTTTTCCAGCCGGGCAAAATGCGCGAGCGCTGCTGCAGCCAGCGGCGGTGCACGCCGTCTCCGGCGCGGTACAGGTCGCAGCCGGGGATACGCTCGTGGCTTTGCACCAGATCGAAGGCTTCGCGCTGCCACAGCTGGCGGGCGGCGTCGGCAAATCCTCGCTCGCGGCTGATCCGCCCCCATTTGCGCGGATTGCAGATGTGGATGTTCCACTCGGGCTTCACCGGCCCCTGCCATTCGCGGGTGATGACGTTCAGTTCAAGATCGCTGTCGTCGAGGGCTTCCAGCGCGCGGGAGACAAAGCGCTCCGCGCCGCCGTCCGGGCGATACTTCTGGCGTACCAGAGCCAGCCTGAATTTACTCATGCCAGTACCTTTTTCGCCGCCGCGATAACCGCGTCGGTGGGGATTAAATCGAGAAAGCGTTCGTTGGTGTTGGTATCAATGTCGTCAGGATCGGGAATCGCTCCGAAATCACCCGCCCAAATCACCTCGCCCTGCGCCTGCCATGGACGCCAGAAGGTGAGCTTGGAGGGGCCGAATAGCGCCACCAGCGGCGTACCGAGCGCGGCGGCCATATGCATCGGCACGGAGTCGACGCCGATAAACAGGCGGGCATGGTCGATGACGGACGCCAGCTGGCGCAGGGTGAGCAGCCCGGCGAGGGAGTGCAGGCGAGCATTGGGGCAGCCCGCCATAATGGTGTCGATCATCTGCTTCTCTCTGGCGTCAGGGCCGGAGGTCAGCACGACCGGGTAGCCTGCTTCAGAAAGCGCGTTTATCAGGGCGCTCATCCGCCCTTCGCGCCAGCACTTAAAGAACCAGCGGGAGGTTGGCTGAATGACGATATAGTTATCCTGAAATCCTGCCGGCAGCAGCGCGCGGCTGGCGCGCCAGTCCTGCTCGCTGTAGCCCATCGTCGCCGGCGCGTCAGCAATATCCAGCCCAAGCGGCGCCAGAATCGACAGATTCTGCTGCACGGTATGCAGCTGGTTATGCCGCTCGGTTGAGGCGAGGGCGGTATGGCAAAAACGCCAGGCCGGGTGGCGACGCTTCGGAAAGTCAAAGCCGATACGGATGGCCGCCCCGGTCAGTTTGGTGATGATCGCGCTGGGCCACTGATCGGCAAGATTGAGCACCATATCGTAGCGCTGCTGGCGGAGCGTGCGAATCAGCCGCCACTCCATCTTCAGCTGATGGCCGGCGCCCTGTTTTTTCCAGCGCCGGTCAATGCCGTAAATGTGGCGGATATCCGTATTCGCTGCGAGCATATCCCGGGTTTCTTCATAAAGCAGCACATCCACGCTGGCGGCGGGATATTGCTGCTTAAGCGCGTGAATAAGCGGCGTTATCAATAACATATCGCCATGATGGCGAAGCTTAATAACCAGGATTCGCGCCGGGTTCACGCGGCCGGAAGTGCGGGTTTCAGGCGTCATTCTCTATTCTTCATTCAGGGGCAGGGCTCCGATTCTAGGGGATCAGATAGATTGAGAGAAGCCTTGTCTTGCTCTACCATGACCCGATACGTATGGCCTGAGGACGTTTTCGTGCACAAACCCGCATTTCTCATCACGATTGATACAGAGGGTGATAACCTCTGGCAAAAACATGACAGCATCACCACCGAGAATGCGCGCTATCTACCGCGTTTTCAGCAGCTTTGCGAAAAGTATGGTTTTAAACCGGTCTGGTTGACCAACTATGAAATGGCCATCGACCCGGTTTATATCGAATTTGCCAAAGATGCGATCGCCCGGGGAACCGCGGAAATCGGTATGCATCTCCACGCGTGGAACAGCCCGCCGACCGATCCGCTCACCGATGACGACTGGCGACATAAACCGTATTTGATCGAGTACAGCGATGCGGCGATGCGGGCAAAAGTCGACTATATGACCCGTCTGCTGGAGGACACCTTCCAGACCAAAATGGTCAGCCATCGCGCCGGGCGCTGGGCGTTTGACGAGCGCTACGCGCGTCTGCTGGTGGAGTATGGCTATCTGGTGGATTGCTCGGTTACCCCGAGGGTGAACTGGAAGACGGCGAAAGGCGCGCCGCAGGGCGACGGCGGTACCGATTACCGTCATTTCCCGCAGCACGCCTATTTTCTTGACGAGAATGATATCCGTCGTGAAGGGCAATCATCGCTGCTGGAAGTGCCGATGAGCATTCAGTACAAGCATTCCGCGTGGATGAATAGCCTGAAGCAGGGCTACGATCGCCTGCGCGGCAAAGTACGCTCGCCGTCGGTACACTGGCTGCGTCCGATGGGCGGCAACGTTGAGACGATGAAAAAAGTGGTCGAACAAACGTTGACTCAGGGTAATGACTACGTCGAATATATGCTCCACTCTTCAGAGTACATGCCCGGCGGCAGCCCAACGTTTAAAAACGAGCAGGATATCGAGCGCTTATATGCCGATCTGGACGCTTTTTTCAGCTGGCTGGCGCCGCAGGTGAAGGGAATGACGTTGGCGGAGTACTACCAACAGAAACTCACACAGCGATAAAAGATCACAACCAGGTACCGTATGCGTATCGTGAAGCAGTTTACGCGGAAGAAAAATGCCTTCTTCCGCGAAATTAAGTTTAATTTAATTAACTATCGTTACAGAAATAAAAGCGCACGCCAGCCCTTTAATTCCGCGAAGATTCAGCATGTTTTATTATTGCGCCTGGATGACAAAGTTGGGGATATGGTCGTAACGACCGGCTGCGCAAAGCTTTTAGCTGACCGGGGCTATAAGGTTTCGGTTCTTACCGGGCCGGTTTGTAAGCAGATGCTTGCCGGTGCGGATTTTCTTGAGCAGGTTTATTTATATCAGCCGCGGATGCCGTTAAACGCACTGCGTGCGGCAGGATTTGACGCGGTCGTTGATTTTGATGACGTGAAAACCTACGAGCGTTTTAAACTGCTGGCTGATTTACGCCCTGGCTGCGTTATCGGTTTTAATAAACAAGAATATAAGCTTTACGATCACTCCATCCCTTTTCTGGACAGCAGCAGCCATATTTCCGCGCGCTATAAAGCCGTCGCCAGGCTATTTGGTATAGAACACCCTCATTACCACTATCATCTGCCCGGCGATGCTTTTGAGCGGGAAAGAGTCAAAACACTGCTGGCTCAGCACAAGGGGAGTCAGCTCTGTATTGCCATAAACCCGTTTACCGCCTCAACGGATAAAGACTTTTGCCGTCATCAGGTTTCTGCTCTGATTGAACGCTTATATACGCTCCCTTATAAAATCAGCGTCGTGATGGTCGGGCATAGCGAGAAAATTCGTCAGCTTAATCTGGAAACGGCGCTGCATCTGCCAGATAGCAATATTAATTCAGCGGTTGAGATTGTTCGCCACTGCGATCTGGTGATTACGGCGGATACCGCCATCGTGCATATTGCTCGCGCGTTCGACAAGCCCATGGTGGCGGTTTACAACAAACGTAAACTCAAAGATACCGGTTTGCCGGGCTATACCATTTGGGCGCCGGGTTATGACAAGGCCAGACAAATTGTCTGCGAAGAGACTAACGTCGCCGACATGACCATTGACGCGGTCTGGCCGGTCATCAAAGCGCAGGTGGATGCCCTGATCGCCGCTCGCCAGCAGGCATAAAAAAGGGCCCGCTGCGGGCCCTTCTCTTAGCGTTTCGCCTTCAGGCTGCCGCTCAGCGCGATGCCCAGCGGCAGCCAAAACAGCGGCCAGCTTTCGCGAGGGTTGCTGATGATAAACATGCCCTGCGAGGCCATAAAAATCAGCGCATAGATAAAAATCGCCAGCCCGTAGCGGCCATCCTGCTGTTTACGCCATGCATGCCATAACCCTCCGGCAATCACCGCCAGCAGCAGCGCCAGGCCGATTATGCCGCCTTTCAACAGAGCACCAAGATAGACGCTGTGGGTGGTAGTGATATGCTCGCCGCTGTAGTTGGTAAAGTTCAGCTCGTAGTCAAAGCCCCGACCCAGCCACGGCTGGCTGGCCACTTCCTGTACCGTATGGTGCCAGATACTCAAGCGCAATCCGCTTTGGGTGCCCAGCTCTTCAAAGCGCGCCAGCAGCAGGTCTCCCGTTGGCGTAAAGAAGAAAAGCGCGCCCAGAACCAACGCTAACGCGGCGACAATCAGAAGGTTGCGGCGGGTAAAGACGTGCAGGTGCAGGGTGCAAATAAACGCCACCAGCAGCGCGATAATCGGGCCGCGGCTTTGGGTCAGAAACAGCATCACCAGCATGATGGCCATCGGCACATACAGCAGGTGGCTGCCTTTCTCCTTCAGCAGCATCGCGCAAATAAGGATGCCGATACCGCAATAGCCCGCCAGGTCGATCACGTTGGTCGGGCCGGGATTCTCCGGCGAAACCAGGCGTTCCTTGAGGACCAGCGTGAAGTCGATCGCCATCGTCCAGACGGAGAGCACCGTGATCCCGGCCACGACGCTCAGCAGCGCCAGATGTCGGGTCCGGGGATGGCCAAGTAGCGTTGTCAGCAGCAGAAGATAGAAAATTAAATAGGTGCCATGGGTCAGAGGGGAATCGATATGCTGCGGCGTCTGCCCCCAAATATTGCTCAGCGCATAGTACACGCAGAATACCACCAGCAGGCTATAAACCGGCCACCGCTGGCGGATGCTTTCCGCTATTGCCTGACGGTTGTCTTTGTTAAGCAGTGAAAGCAAAAAGAGCAAAATAGATAAATGAAGGAGGTTATTTGTCCGGGTTGATACGCAGAAAATAGCGCTAAAAAACAGAAACAAAGTGAAGAAAACGGTGTAGCCCTGTCTGGCGTAATTACTTATTTTTAAAGTACTCATCAAAAGAAACCTTTTCGAAAATCGTTTCCGGAACCGCGCTTTCTAACGAGAAGTTGACGACCCGAATATGGTTTTGTTGCAGCACGTTGGCAGCGTGCGAAAAGGACGGCATGACCAGGTCATCCACCTTATTTGCCAGCCAGGAGGGGAGTTTATCCTGTTCCGTTTCGTAGAATCGCGGCTGGTTGAAATTACTCATATCCAGCCCGCTTATCAGAATGGTTTTAAATCCCAGCCACATCAGAATTTGCAGTGCCCAGTAGACCACGGTTCCGGCATCGAAAATGCCGTGACGAATGTCGGTGCTAAAGCAAATATCCTGCCTTTGCGGATGAAAGCGTAGCGCGGGGACGCCGCGCCAGGCCTGCTGTATCGCGTTTTTGGCGACTTTAGGCTGATAAATTTTATAACAGGCGTCTTCAATTAATGCCAAACGACAGCGAAGCTCTGCGCCGTGGCGGTCGAGGATTTTGGCGATACCGTGCATGGTGGTGAAGAGCACAATGTCAGCCTGGCTAATCACCGAATGGATCACGTCCGGTTTTTTATCGTAAAACTCCATATCCACGATGGTATAGAGCGAAAATTTAATTTTATCAGAGAGATGCCAGGCGCCGTTCACCCCCATCACCGGAATACTTTTCGGCAGCAGCGTAAAATCGATGCGGCGCGTAGAGGGGCCGGTGGCGGTCAGCAGCACCTCGCCCTGAGCGCTATCCTTCAGTTCGCTGAGATTGACCAGCGGAACCGCTTTCCCTTTGTATTTCAGGGTGCGGATTTCGCCGCTCGCCGCGCGCGTGATATGGGTAAACGGCCAGAGATTTTCGTTATGGCGAAAGGCGCGTCGATGCGTGTAGCGATAGATCTGCTTAAATAATGAACCCATTAAGCCAGTTCCTGAGATTTCAACAGTTGCCGAACCCGGGACGCGGGAATATCGCCCGTGCTGCTGCCGCTTTCCGGGCGCACCACGTGCTGATTTTTACCGTAGCCGCCAATCAGCCCCGGATCGGTCGGGCCGTACAGCGTGAAGTTCGGTTTATCGAGCGCGGCGGTGAGATGGCTCAGCCCCGTGTCGACGGAAACGACCCCGCGCGCGCCGGCCAGCACCTGGGCTACCTGCTCCAGGCTCATGCGCGGCAGGACGTCGACAAAATCGTGCCCTTCCGCCAGGCGTCCGGCCCGCGCCTCTTCATGGGGGGCGCCCCACGGCAGTTTGATGCGTACGCCGCTGTCGGCAAGCAGGGCGATAAGCGCCCGCCAGTTCTCTTCCGGCCAGTGTTTATCATCGCGCGTCGTGGCGTGGAGGAACACCAGATACGGCGCAGCGGACGGGTCAGCCTGACGCAAAAAATGGCGGGCGATCGCGTAGTCGCCCTGGGTTTCCGGCTTCGCGTAGCCGAGGCTTTTCGCGAACAGCTCGCGGGTGCGCTCAACGGCGTGCTGCTGTTTAGCGATATGGTGACGACGGTTGTAAAACAGGCTCGCCAGCGGCTCGCGGGCGGTCTGCCAGTCCATACCGTGCTTCACGCCGCGGGCCAGTCGGGTGACCAGAGCGGCGCTCTTCACCAGCCCCTGGGCATCGATGATAGCGTCGTACTTTTCCGCGCGCACGGCCTCGCGGAACGCCTTGCGCTCGGCTTTGATCGGCGCGGAAAACCACGCCTTGCGCCAGCGGCGAATCGCCACCGGGATGACCCGGTCGACGCTCTCATGCCAGGAAGGGATCTGCGCGAAGCCTTCTTCAACCACCCAGTCGAAACGAATGCCGGGAAAGGCCAGCGCGGCGTCGCTCAGCGCGGGCAGCGTGTGCAGCACGTCGCCCATGGACGAGGTTTTTACGATCAGTACCCGCATCCGTCAGGCTTCCTCTTGTTCCGTTTTTTCCAGCAGCAGGTCGTTTAATTCTTCCAGTACGCGCTGCGGCGTAATGTCGATCAAACTCTGATGATAGCCTTCGGCGGCGTCGCCTTTACGCACTTTGTGGTAGCCGCTGATCAGGCGGATCACGCGCGCTTTGTGCGATAGCGGTGGAGTGAAGTCCGGGCTGCTGGGCCCGTAGAGCGCCACCAGCGGACGGTCCAGCGCCGCGGCGACGTGCATCAGGCCGGAATCGTTGCTGACCACCGCTTTACAGGCGGCGATCAGAATAACGGCCTGCTCAAGCTGGGTTTCGCCGGCCAGATTGCGGCACCATGCCTGCTGTTCGGTCGTGAGCGCGGCGAGGATTTCATTGCCCGCTTCGTGGTCTTTCGCGGAGCCAAACAGTACGATCTGAAAGCCTTCGTCGATCAGCTGTTTCGCCAGCTCGGCGTAGTGATAGTGCGGCCAGCGTTTTGCCGGGCCGAACTCTGCGCCGGGGCAGAAGCCGATAATCGGGCGCTCGGCTGAGAGATTAAACGCGCTGCAGGCCTGCGATTTTTCGCCTTCATGCACCTGCAGCTGCGGCCAGAGAAGCGGCTGCGGCAGATCTTTCGCGCAGCGCATCACGCCTTTGTCGTAGGCCAGACCGACGTAGCGTTCGACCATCAGCGGCCAGGCGTCTTTATCCAGCTTACGGGCGTCGTTCAGCAGGCCGTAGCGCATTTCGCCGAGCCAGCCTGTGCGATGCGGTATTCCCGCAAAGAACGGCACGAGGGCCGATTTAAACGAGTTGGGCAGCACGAAAGCGCGATCGTAGCGACGTTCGCGCAGGCTGTGCCCAAGCTTACGCCGTTCACCGATTTCCAGTGCGCCGTGGCCGAGCGGCATCGGGATCGCTTCGTTGACTTCCGGCATGCGCGATAGCAGCGGACGGCACCATGCGGGCGCCATCACGTCGATTATCGCCTGGGGATAGCGCGCCCTGAGCGTACGGTAAAGACTTTGCGACATCATCATGTCGCCCACCCATGACGGGCCAACCACCAATATTTTCATTCATTCCATCCTTCAAGCTGTCTCTGCGTTGGCTGCCTGCGTTCCCTCCGGTCACTGACTTTAGTCAGCTCCCGGAGAATCACTGAGTTGCCGCCTTGATACCGCTCGAATGATTTTATGAATTCGCATGATTGTCGCGATTGAGCCAGGCCATATATTCCGTTACGCCTTCGGCAACGGTCTTAAACGGTTTATCGTAGCCCGCTGCGCGCAGGTTAGTCAGATCCGCCTGGGTAAACGCCTGATAGCGGCCTTTGAGTTTATCCGGGAATGGAATGTACTCGATGCTGCCTTTCTGGTGATAAGCCAGCGTTGCGTCTGCAACGGCCTGGAAAGACTCCGCGCGCCCGGTGCCGAGGTTAAAGATGCCGGAAACGCCGTTTTCCCAGAACCACAGGTTCACCGCCGCGACGTCGCCGACGTAGACGAAGTCGCGCTTGAAGCCGTCGCTGCCTTCGAACAATTTCGGACTTTCGCCATTATTCAGCTGGGTGTTCAGATGGAAAGCGACGCTGGCCATGCTGCCTTTATGGCCTTCGCGCGGCCCGTAGACGTTGAAATAGCGGAAGCCGACAATCTGCGAGTTCGCTTCCGGCAGGATCTGACGGACGTATTCATCAAACAGAAACTTGGAGTAGCCGTAAACGTTGAGCGGCTGCTCGTATTCGCGGGATTCAATAAAGTCGCTGGTGCGGCCGCCGTAGGTCGCTGCGGAAGAGGCGTACAGGAACGGGATTTCACGCTCCAGACAGTAGTGCAGTACCTCTTTGGAATACTGATAGTTGTTATCCATCATGTACTTGCCGTCCCACTCCGTGGTGGAAGAGCAGGCGCCTTCATGGAAAATAGCGTCGATATCGCCGAACTCTTCGCCCGCCATAATCTGGATCAGAAAGTCTTCTTTATCCATGTAGTCGGCAATGTTCAAATCCACCAGATTGATGAATTTGGTCCCGTCTTTCAGATTATCTACGACCAGAATGTCGGTAATACCCTGGTCATTCAGCGCCTTAACGATATTGCTGCCGATAAAGCCTGCGCCGCCGGTAACGATGATCATAACTGTAACCTTTGAAGTTGGTAGTCCAGAGACAATCCGGACATGAATACTCCTATCATATCACTACATCGGAAAGGCTTCAGCCATTCGCCGATAAGGTAGAGAGGGACTCGTGATTTATGCTGCAAATAATTCATGCAGTAATGCATCATCTCGTATCAGCGTATAGCTTTAGGTAATATGTGCCAAATTTTGCCGAATCTGGAGAGTTGCAATGCGTGGGGATTTCTACAAACAGTTAACCAATGACCTGGATACCGCGCGTGCGGAAGGGTTGTTTAAAGAAGAACGGATCATCACTTCGGCGCAGCAGGCGGATATCACCGTCGGCGGCAGCCAGGTCATTAACTTCTGCGCCAATAACTATCTCGGCCTCGCGAACCACCCGGAACTGATTGCCGCCGCGAAAAGCGGGATGGACAGCCACGGCTTCGGCATGGCCTCCGTGCGCTTTATCTGCGGTACCCAGGACAGCCACAAAGCGCTTGAGAAGAAGCTGGCCGATTTTCTCGGTATGGAAGATGCGATTCTGTACTCCTCCTGCTTCGACGCCAACGGCGGCCTGTTTGAAACCCTGCTCGGCGCAGAGGACGCGATTATCTCCGATGCCCTGAACCACGCGTCGATCATCGACGGCGTGCGCCTGTGTAAAGCGAAGCGCTTCCGCTATGCCAACAACGATATGCAGGAGCTGGAAGCCCGTCTGAACGAGGCGCGTGAAGCCGGCGCGCGCCATGTGCTGATCGCCACCGACGGCGTGTTCTCCATGGACGGGGTGATCGCCAACCTGAAGGGCGTCTGCGATCTGGCGGATAAGTACGACGCGCTGGTGATGGTCGATGATTCGCACGCCGTGGGTTTTGTGGGTGAAAACGGCCGCGGCTCCCATGAGTACTGCGACGTGATGGGCCGCGTCGACATTATCACCGGTACGCTGGGTAAAGCGCTGGGCGGCGCGTCCGGCGGCTATACCGCCGCGCGTAAAGAAGTCGTCGAGTGGCTGCGCCAGCGCTCGCGTCCGTATCTGTTCTCCAACTCGCTGGCGCCGGCGATTGTCGCCGCCTCCATCAAAGTGCTGGAGATGGTGGAAGCGGGCAGCGAGCTGCGCGATCGTCTGTGGGCTAACGCGCGCCTGTTCCGTGAAAAAATGACCGCGGCAGGGTTTACCCTTGCGGGCGCCGATCACGCCATTATCCCGGTGATGCTCGGTGAAGCCACCGTGGCGCAGCAGTTCGCGCGCGAGCTGCAAAAAGAAGGTATTTACGTCACCGGATTCTTCTACCCGGTGGTACCAAAAGGCCAGGCGCGTATCCGTACCCAGATGTCTGCGGCGCATACCCCTGAACAAATTGAACGTGCGGTGGAAGCCTTTACCCGCATCGGTAAACAACTGGGCGTCATTGCCTGAGGGTGTGAGATGAAAGCGTTATCCAAACTGAAGGCGGAAGAAGGCATCTGGATGACCGACGTACCGGAACCGGAAGTCGGCCACAACGATCTGCTGATTAAAATTCGCAAGACCGCGATTTGCGGTACCGACGTGCATATCTACAACTGGGACGAGTGGTCGCAAAAGACCATTCCGGTTCCGATGGTGGTGGGGCATGAATACGTCGGCGAAGTGGTGGGTATCGGTCAGGAAGTTCGCGGCTTTAAGCTGGGCGACCGCGTTTCCGGCGAAGGGCATATCACCTGCGGCCACTGCCGTAACTGCCGCGCCGGGCGTACGCATCTGTGCCGCAATACGACGGGCGTCGGCGTCAACCGTCCGGGCTGTTTTGCCGAATATCTGGTGATCCCGGCGTTTAACGCCTTTAAAATCCCCGACAATATCTCTGACGATCTGGCGTCGATTTTCGATCCGTTTGGCAACGCCGTGCATACCGCGCTTTCATTCGACCTCGTCGGTGAAGATGTGCTGGTTTCCGGCGCCGGCCCGATCGGCGTGATGGCCGCCGCGGTGGCGAAACACGTTGGCGCGCGCAACGTCGTGATTACCGACGTTAACGAATATCGACTGGAGCTGGCGCGCAAAATGGGCGTCACCCGGGCGGTGAACGTGGCGAAAGAGAACCTTAACGATGTGATGGCCGAGCTGGGCATGACCGAGGGTTTCGACGTGGGTCTGGAGATGTCCGGCGCGCCGCCGGCGTTCCGCACCATGCTCGATACCATGAACCACGGCGGGCGTATTGCCATGCTGGGTATTCCGCCGTCGGATATGTCTATCGACTGGACCAAGGTGATTTTCAAGGGGCTGTTTATC
Organism: Klebsiella sp. PL-2018; assembly: GCF_019048985.1. Taxonomy (NCBI): domain Bacteria; kingdom Pseudomonadati; phylum Pseudomonadota; class Gammaproteobacteria; order Enterobacterales; family Enterobacteriaceae; genus Klebsiella; species Klebsiella sp. PL-2018. Next base: position 5,673,694 of record NZ_CP077673.1, on the reverse strand, counting down.
AAAGGGATTTATGGTCGCGAAATGTTCGAAACCTGGTACAAGATGGCCGCGCTCATCCAGTCCGGGCTCGATCTGTCGCCGATCATCACCCACCGCTTTGGCATTGATGATTTCCAGCAGGGCTTTGACGCGATGCGCTCCGGCCAGTCTGGCAAAGTCATTCTCAGCTGGGATTAATTCCGCCCCGGTCAGGATGGTAAAAAAGCGCCCACGGGCGCTTTTTTGAGAGTTATCCTACAATTTTGTGATACTTAATCCACTCCGCACTTTTTCTAAATCGCTTTCTCGCCTATTCGTTTATACAGTCAGTTTAACCATGGTTTAACCCTATAAAGATTATGCTTAAACTTTCTGTATGCTTATTGACCTGTAATTCATCCCGCTTATTACGGGAGGTGTTACCGCCGCTGCTCAGGGTGGCTGATGAATTTATCGTCGTCGATTCAGGCAGTACGGATGCTACGCTGCAGATTTGCCAACAGTTCGGTCTCTCCGTTCACCATCATCCTTATACCGCTCACGGTACGCAGATGAATTATGCGACCTCTCTGGCCCGCCACGACTGGGTGCTGTGTGTGGACAGCGATGAGATCCTTGACGACGAGGTGGTGGCGGCAATTCTGGCGCTCAAGGCCGGCGATGAGCCGGACCCCGCCTGCGCATGGCGTCTGCCGCGCTACTGGTTCGTGCTGGGTGAAGAGGTGCGCACCATTTATCCGGTATCATCGCCGGATTTCCCGGTTCGCTTGTTTAACCGCTCCGTCGCCAGGTTCAACGATCGGCCGGTAGACGATCAGGTGGTTGGCTTTACGCACTCTGCCCGGCTACCGGGATTCGTGCGCCACGATACCTTCTACTCCCTGCATGAAGTGTTTAGTAAGCTCAATAGCTACACCACGCGGCTGGTTAAACACCAGAAAATCAGGCCGTCTCTTGCGCGCGGAGCGATCAGCGCGATTGGCGCTTTCTTTAAGTGGTATCTGTTCAGCGGAGCGTGGCGAAAGGGCAAGGTTGGCGTGGTCACCGGGCTTTACGCGACCTTTTACAGCTTTCTTAAATACTTTAAAGCCTGGTATGCCCATCAGGACAAGCCGGAATCCGCGGCGGATAAGCACACGGACTCCCGGATGATTTAGTTGGTAGGCTTATCCCAGCCCTGCCACTTCAGCTGGTAATACTGCACCAGCGTGCTCTGAGTGATGCTTTCGCTCAGAATGGTAAAGAAGCGGCTGGCGTTGACCGGCTCCGGCGGACGCTTAGATTTGCACTGTTTCACGCCGCGAAACGGATTGCGCGGCGGCTGAACGGACGGCGGCGCGGTGTTCGGCGTTGAGGTATCCACCTGCGGCTCGTTGAGCAGGCTGCTCGGGCGAACCAGAGTGATATCCGGCGGCAGGTTATACACCATCTGCTGCAGCACGCGCACCGTCGTCGGGTGCGGGTGGCCGATAGCAATGGCGGAGCCGTTGCGCCGCGCCAAAGCGATAGCGCGGTTGAACTGATAGCGGATATCCGCTTCGTTTTGGGTATCGTCGAGGAAAACCTTACGCTTAATCACCTTTACGCCGGTGCCCTGCGCCGCGCGCATGGCCTGGGTATTGCCGATGGTGACGCTATCGAGGAAGTAGAGATTGTAGCGCTCGAGCGCCTGCATCACCTTCTGCATGCCGAAGAGATTCGACGTCATGGCGCTGCCCATATGGTTATTCAGCCCCACGGCGTACGGAACCTTACCGTAAGCTTCGCGGATAATGCGCTCTATCTCGCTGCTGTTCATATCCGGGCGGAGGGTGTCTTTTTCCAGCGGCTGTTTGCTGAGCGGCGCCATTGGCAGGTGGATGAGCACCTCGTGGCCGAGATTATGCGCTTTGGTCGCCATTTCTCGGGCGTGGGGCGCATTAGGAAGGACGGCAACGGAGATCGTCGCTGGCAGCGCCAGCACCTGGTTTTCCGTTTGTGGACGATAGCCAAAGTCGTCGATAACAATGGAGAGTTTGCCGGCAAATACCGGGGACGCCATAACCAGCGTACCGGTTACCGCGAGTGCAATTCTGCGAAATTGAAGCAAAACTTATCTTCCCAACCACGGCTGTGGATTGACCGCCTGACCCTGGCGGCGAATTTCGAAATAGAGCGACGGACGGCCCTGACCGCCGCTGCTGCCTACGAGAGCGATCGGCTGGCCCGCCCGGACCTGAGTGCCGACGCTGACCAGCGCGCTTTGGTTATAGCCGTAAAGACTCATGTCGCCATTGCCGTGTTCAACGACCACCACCAGGCCATAGCCCTGCAGCCAGTCGGCGAGAATAACCCGACCATCGGCAACGGCTTTGACCTCGGTGCCTTCAGACGCAGCGATAACCATCCCCTTCCAACGTAGTTCACCTTGCAGCTGTTCGCCATAGCGATGGAGAATTGAGCCGCGAACCGGCCAGAATGCCTGGCCGCGCGGTGAGCCAAGTCCGCCGGTGCGGGACATCAGCGAGCGTTCGCTTTCGGTAGGTTTGTAGGTGGTGCCTTTACGCGAGGCTTCCTGCTGGCGATCGCGCACATCCTGCGCTTCTCGGGCTTCGCGATCCGCCCGCGCTTTGGCCGCCGCCGCCGCCTGGGCGATGCGGCCGCGCAGGCGTGATTCGTTAGCCCGCATCTCGCTGAGCTGCTGCTGGCCTTGCTGAATGGAGGATTCCAGGCTGGCGAGGGTCTTTTTACGCTCGTTGCGCGCCTGCTCCAGCTTGCTCTGCTGGGCGCGCTGTTCGTACACCAGGGTTTGCTGCTGGCTCTGTTTCTCTTCCAGCATCGATTTTTGCACCGCCACGTCTTCGCGGGTTTTCTTCAGCTGGGCGATGGTTTCCTGGCGCGCCTGGTTCAGATAGCCAAAGTAGGCCTGCAGGCGCTGATTACGCTGCCCCTCTTCGCCGCTGAGGATCATCTGGATGCCGGTATGGGGCCCCTGACGAAACGCGGCGTCGAGCTGCGCGGAAAGGTTACGCTCCTGCGAGGCGCGCTGACGCTCCAGCTTGGCCAGCGCGGCGTTCATTTCGTCGATCTGCTTATTCAGCTGGTTCAGCGTTTCCTGGGTTTCGCGCAGCTTGCGCGCGGCGGCGGAGATGGCCTCCTCCTGCGCTTTTAGCTGGGCGACCAGGGAAGCGCGTTGCTGCTGCTGCTGCTTAATCGCCCGCTGTTTAGCGGCGATATCGGCCTGAATGGATTTAAGCTGGTCGCGATCGTCGGCGTGAGCAGATGCGGCGCACAGCAATACGCCAGCGCTAAGCGCGCTGGCGTAAAAGACGGATCGAACTGCCGTTGCGATCCATGTAGTTGAATACGTCGCCTTTCCCCTCATGGGGAAGGATTATTCCACGATGAACAGCGGCTTGCCAGTCATCTCTTGCGGGATTTCCATTCCCATCAGCGTCAGCATGGTCGGCGCGATGTCGGAAAGTTTGCCGCCGTTGACCGCTTTGACGTTTTTATCGCCAACGTAAATCAGCGGAACCGGCAGGTTGGTGTGCGCGGTGTGCGCCTGTCCGGTTGCCGGATCGCGCATCTGCTCGGCGTTGCCGTGGTCTGCGGTGATCAGCAGCTGTCCGCCAACGGATTCAACGGCTTTGCTCACCTGGTCGATGCAGTGATCCAGCGCTTCGACCGCTTTAACGGCGGCTTCCATTACGCCGGTGTGGCCAACCATATCGCCATTCGGGTAGTTACAGATGATGGTGTCGAACTGACCGCCCTTGATGGCGGCAACCAGTTTTTCGGTCAGCTCAGCGGAGCTCATTTCCGGCTGCAGATCGTAGGTGGCGACCTTCGGTGAATTGATCAGAATGCGCTCTTCGCCTTTGAACGGCTCTTCAACGCCGCCGTTGAAGAAGAAGGTTACGTGAGCGTATTTTTCAGTTTCGGAGATGCGCAGCTGGGTTTTGTCGTTCTTCGCCATCCATTCGCCGAAGGTGTTTACCAGAGATGCCGGCGGATAAGCGCAGGCAACTTTAATGTCCGCGGCGTACTCGGTCAGCATGACGAAATCGAGGTTCACCACTTTCTTACGGGCGAAGCCGTCGAAATCGGCGTTAACGAAGGCGCGGGTAATTTCGCGCGCGCGGTCGGCGCGGAAGTTCATGAAAATCAGCGTATCGCCGTCTTCCATCGCCGCATCGGCCTGGCCTTCAGCGCGAATAACGGTCGCTTTCACGAACTCATCGTTTTCATCGCGCGCATAAGCGGCCTGCAGGCCCGCAACGGCGGTATCGGCCTGGAACTCGCCTTTTGCCAGGGTCATCAGATCGTAAGCCTGCTCAACGCGGTCCCAACGGTTGTCGCGGTCCATGGCGTAGTAGCGGCCAACGATCGAGGCGACGCGGCCTTTGCCCAGCGCGGCAAATTTGTCTTCGAATTTCGCCAGCGTCTTTTCAGCGCTGCGCGGCGGAGTATCGCGGCCGTCGAGGAAGGCGTGCAGATAGATTTTATCCGCGCCGCGTTCGGCTGCCAGCTCAACCATCGCCATGATGTGGTCTTCGTGGCTGTGGACGCCGCCCGGAGACATCAGGCCCATAATATGCACGGCTTTGCCTGCGGCAACGGCTTTATCGACCGCGCCGGTCAGTACCGGGTTGGCGAAGAAGGTACGTTCTTTGATTTCAACGTCCAGGCGGGTGAGATCCTGATACACGATACGGCCCGCGCCGAGGTTGACGTGGCCCACTTCGGAGTTGCCCATTTGACGATCCGGCAGACCGACTTCCAGGCCTGAAGCATCAATCAGGGTATGCGGACGTTTCGCCCACAGTGCGTCCATAACAGGGGTTTTGGCGCTGTAAATAGCGTTATCCTGCTGGTCTTCACGGTAGCCATAGCCATCCAGAATCACCAGTACCATAGGTTTTTTAGAAACCGACATTGCGACAACCTCATGCTCAAAGACAGAAAATTTGCGTAATTTTACTACAGCTGAATCGATCAAATCACCGTAAAAGATCAAAGAAAGAGGGCGGCCAGAGCGCATTGCCGCGGCGAGAGCGGTTTTTTTTCGTGACGGGCCGCAGAAAATACATTACATCGCGCTCACTGGCTGTATTTGCCGCAATGCACAGGTATACTCCTTCCCTGGTTTTTTTATCACTTAGTCGGGAGTTGTAACCCCCCATGCAAGAAATTATGCAATTCATCAGCCGTCACCCCGTCCTGAGCATCGCGTGGGTCGCGCTGCTGGTGGCGGTGCTGTTCACCACCTTTAAAGGGCTGATGTCGAAAGTTAAAGTCATCACCCGCGGTGAAGCGACGCGCCTGATCAACAAAGAAGATGCCGTGGTTGTCGATCTGCGTCAGCGTGACGATTTCCGTAAAGGCCACATTGCGGGTTCTATTAACCTGCTGCCGAGCGATATCAAAGCAAATAACGTCGGCGAGTTGGAAAAGCACAAAGCACAACCCATTATAGTGGTAGACGGCTCAGGTATGCAGGCGCAAGAACCCGCCAGCGCGCTGAACAAAGCCGGTTTTGAAAAGGTCTTCGTACTGAAAGAAGGCATCGCTGGCTGGAGCGGCGAGAACCTTCCGCTGGTACGCGGTAAATAATTTACCCGCGTCTTTATGGCGTAGCGCGGTTTTCCCTGCGGCGGCTATTCGTCAGCGGGAAAACAACGCCTGCGGCGTAAAACTCTCGGGGGTAAAAACAGGAGTGAAGTCATGGCCAATATTGATATCTATACCAAAGCGACCTGCCCGTTCTGCGTACGTGCAAAAGCGCTGCTGAACAGCAAGGGCGTGACGTTCAACGAGTTGCCTATCGATGGCGATGCTGCGAAGCGTGAAGAGATGATTCAGCGCAGCGGTCGAACGACGGTTCCGCAGATTTTTATTGATGCGCAGCACATTGGCGGCTGTGACGACTTGTACGCGCTTGATTCACGTGGTGGACTCGATCCCCTCCTGCGCTAATTTTTGCGCTCATCCCCATTGGACGGGCGTACTTAAGGACAACACGAAAGGGTTTTACTATGTCAGAACAAAACAGCACCGAAATGACTTTCCAGATTCAGCGCATCTACACCAAAGATATTTCTTTTGAAGCGCCGAACGCGCCGCAAGTTTTCCAGAAAGATTGGCAGCCGGAAGTTAAACTTGATCTGGATACCGCTTCCAGCCAGCTGGCTGAAGGCGTGTATGAAGTGGTGCTGCGCGTGACCGTAACCGCCTCTCTGGGCGAAGAAACCGCATTCCTGTGCGAAGTACAGCAGGGCGGTATTTTCTCCATCGAAGGCATCGACGGCACCCAGATGGCGCACTGCCTCGGCGCATACTGCCCGAACATTCTGTTCCCGTACGCGCGTGAGTGCATCACCAGCCTGGTTTCCCGCGGCACCTTCCCGCAACTGAACCTTGCGCCAGTGAACTTCGATGCGCTGTTTATGAACTATCTGCAGCAGCAGGCTGGCGAAGGTGCTGAACAACATCAGGATGCCTGATGAACGCGCTTAACGCTGCAATGACTGTGATCGGTGCCGGCTCTTACGGCACCGCTCTTGCCATCACCCTGGCAAGAAATGGCCACCACGTTGTGCTGTGGGGCCATGACCCGAAACATATTGCGACGCTGCAGCACGACCGCTGCAACGCCGCATTTCTTCCTGACGTTCCTTTCCCCGACACGCTGCATCTGGAAAGCGATCTGGCGACCGCGCTGGCGGCCAGCCGCGATATCCTCGTCGTCGTGCCGAGCCACGTTTTCGGCCAGGTGCTGCGGCAGATTAAACCGCTGATGCGCCCCGACGCTCGCCTGGTATGGGCGACGAAAGGTCTGGAAGCGGAAACCGGGCGCCTGCTGCAGGACGTGGCCCGTGAAGCGCTGGGCGACGCTATCCCCCTGGCGGTGATTTCCGGCCCGACCTTCGCGAAAGAGCTGGCGGCAGGCCTGCCGACGGCGATCTCGCTGGCGTCGACGGATCCGCAGTTCGCTGACGATTTGCAAAGCCTGCTGCACTGCGGCAAGAGCTTCCGCGTCTATATCAACCCGGACTTTATCGGCGTGCAGCTCGGCGGGGCGGTGAAAAACGTCATCGCTATCGGCGCCGGCATGTCTGACGGCATTGGCTTTGGCGCCAACGCGCGTACCGCGCTGATTACCCGCGGGCTGGTTGAGATGTCGCGCCTCGGGGAGGCCCTGGGCGCCGATCCGGAGACCTTTATGGGGATGGCGGGCTTAGGCGATCTGGTGCTCACCTGCACCGATAACCAGTCGCGTAACCGCCGCTTCGGCATGATGCTCGGTCAGGGCATGGATGTGCAAAGCGCGCAGGAGAAGATTGGCCAGGTGGTTGAAGGCTATCGCAATACCAAAGAGGTTCGCGTTCTGGCGCAGCGTTTAGGCGTCGAAATGCCAATAACCGAGGAAATTTATCAGGTATTGTATTGCGGAAAAATTGCGCGCGAGGCAGCATTGACCTTATTAGGTCGTGCACGCAAGGACGAGCGTAGCAACTAACTGCGATGGAACCTGGATCACCTGAATGACCCGGCCAGCAAAGAACTGGCCGGTCATTATTATATCGTCTGGAGTCAGCAATGCCGTGTGAAGAACTGGATATCGTCTGGAATAATATTAAAGCCGAAGCTCGGGCTTTAGCTGACTGTGAGCCAATGCTCGCCAGTTTTTACCACGCCACGCTACTCAAGCACGAAAATCTCGGCAGCGCCCTGAGCTATATGCTGGCGAATAAACTGGCTTCTCCGATCATGCCCGCCATCGCGATTCGTGAAGTGGTGGAAGAGGCCTACGCCGCCGACCCGGAAATGATTGCCTCCGCCGCCTGCGATATTCAGGCGGTGCGAACGCGCGACCCGGCGGTGGATAAATACTCCACCCCGCTGCTCTATCTGAAAGGATTCCACGCGCTGCAGGCCTATCGTATCGGCCACTGGCTGTGGAATCAGGGGCGTCGGGCGCTGGCGATCTTCCTGCAAAATCAGGTTTCCGTATCGTTCCAGGTGGATATCCACCCGGCGGCGAAGATTGGCCGCGGGATCATGCTGGACCACGCCACCGGCATCGTCGTCGGCGAAACGGCGGTGATTGAAGACGACGTATCGATTCTGCAATCCGTGACCCTGGGCGGTACCGGTAAAACCAGCGGCGATCGTCATCCGAAAATTCGCGAAGGGGTGATGATTGGCGCCGGGGCGAAAATCCTCGGCAATATCGAAGTTGGACGCGGGGCAAAAATCGGCGCGGGTTCGGTGGTGCTACAGCCGGTGCCGCCGCATACTACCGCCGCAGGCGTTCCCGCCCGCATTGTGGGCAAGCCGGAGAGCGATAAGCCCGCGATGGATATGGATCAGCACTTTAACGGCATACACCATACCTTCGAGTACGGCGACGGTATTTGATTGATTTCCCGGAGGCGATGCTGCGCATCTGTCCGGGCTACAAAACCGAGCGCTGTCTGGTAGCCCGGACAGGCGCTACGCGCCGCCTCCGGGAGAAAGCGAGCTCAGCTGCGCAGCACCGCGCCGGGATAGCCCAGCTGGCGCCAGGCTTCATAGACCACCACCGACACCGCATTTGACAGGTTCATGCTGCGGCTGTCCGGCATCATCGGAATACGGATTTTTTGTTCTGCCGGCAGAGCATCAAGAATGCTGCCCGGCAGTCCGCGGGTTTCCGGGCCAAACAGCAGAAAATCGCCGTCCTGATAGCTTACCGCGCTGTGCGCCGGCGTGCCTTTGGTCGTCAGGGCGAACAGGCGCTGCGGCTTTGCGCTTTCAATAAAGGCGGCGTAATCACCATGGCGCTGGACGGCAGCAAACTCGTGGTAATCCAGACCTGCGCGACGAAGACGCTTATCGTCCCAGGCAAAACCCATGGGTTCGATAATATGCAGATTGAAGCCGGTGTTGGCGCACAGGCGGATGATATTCCCGGTATTTGGCGGGATTTCTGGTTCGAATAAGACGATGTTAAGCATGCTGCCCCCTTAATTGCGGGGGGCAGAATAGCAGATATTTGGTTAACCCTCACCCTGCTCCTCTCCCGGAAAGAGAGCGGGAGAAAACCGGCGCCGGCCTGTGAGCCGGATGGCCTGATGAGGACGTTAACCCGCCTGCCGGACGGTTCCCTCTCCCTGTGGGAGAGGGTCAGGGATAACCGCCGCGTTTCCTGCTTTGATCGCATCAAAGGTCCGCAGCGCATCGGCGTTCTGGACTAAAGATTCACGGCTGATTTCGCCGATGGTTTTCGCGCCGGTCAGCGTCATCGCCACCTTCATCTCTTTCTCTATCAGGTTCAGCAGATTGGCGACGCCCTGTTTGCCGTGCGTGGCCAGCGCATACAGATAAGCGCGGCCCAGCAGCACGCTATCGGCGCCGAGGGCAATCATCCGCACCACATCAAGGCCGTTGCGAATACCGCTGTCGGCAAGAATTGTGATATCGCCTTTAACCGCGTCGGCAATCGCGGGCAGGGCGCGAGCGGAAGAGAGCACGCCGTCGAGCTGGCGGCCGCCGTGGTTGGAAACCACGATCCCGTCAGCGCCGAAGCGCACCGCATCGCGGGCGTCTTCCGGATCGAGGATCCCCTTGATCACCATCGGGCCGTCCCAAAAGTCGCGGATCCACTCAAGGTCTTTCCAGGAAATCGAAGGATCGAAGTTATTCGCCAGCCAGCCGATATAATCCTCCAGACCGGTCGGCTTGCCGAGGTAGGCGGAGATGTTGCCCAAATCGTGCGGACGGCCGTTTAACCCGACGTCCCATGCCCACTGCGGATGGGTCACCGCCTGCCAGTAGCGGCGCATTGCCGCGTTCGGGCCGCTCATCCCGGAGTGAGCATCGCGATAGCGCGCGCCGGGGGTCGGCATATCGACGGTAAAGACCAGCGTTGAACAGCCCGCCGCCTTCGCCCGCTCCAGCGCATTACGCATAAAACCGCGGTCGCGCAGGACGTACAGCTGGAACCACATCGGGCGCTTAATGGTCGGGGCGACCTCTTCAATCGGACAGACGGAAACGGTAGAGAGGGTAAACGGAATACCTTTTTCATCCGCCGCGCCGGCGGCCTGCACTTCACCGCGGCGGGCGTACATCCCACACAGCCCCACCGGCGCCAGCGCCGTTGGCATCGCCAGCTTCTCGTTGAATAAGGTGGTTTCCAGGCTCAGGTCCGACATATTGCGCAGAATGCGCTGGCGGAGCGCGACGTCGGACAGGTCCTCAACGTTGCGGCGCAGGGTGTGCTCGGCGTAAGCGCCGCCGTCGATATAGTGGAACAGGAACGGTGGCAGGATACGCTGTGCGGCGGCGCGGTAGTCGCTGGCGGCGGAAATAATCATCACAAGTTCTCCCTGGAATTTTCGTTATGGTCACCGGGCAGGCGGGTAATTCGCGCCTGGCGGGCCTGGTCTTCATCAAAGCGTTTGATGGTGGCGTGAACAAAGCCCAAATGGGCCATCATCGCCTGTCTGGCACCTTCCGGGTCACCGGCGATAATCGCCTCCATGACCGCCTGGTGCTGTTCGGTCAGGCGAGCGAAGACCGGCGGGACGAGATACATCCGCTGGCGGCTCTCCTTGACTGAGGACTGTAAAAGGTCAAAAAAACCGCGCATGGTTTGTAGCAGCACCACGTTGTGCGACGCTTCGGCGATCGCCAGATGGAAGCGGACATCGGCCTGCGAGGCCAGGTCAGGGTCTTCGCTTTGGGTGGCTTCAAAGCAGAGGCGGATTTTCTCTTTTTCGGCATCGGTTGCCCGCATCGCCGCATGCCAGGCGGTACTGGCTTCGATGGCGTGACGGGCTTCGAGGATATCAAAGCTGTAATCGGGGTCGTCGGAGAGCAGCGTCTTCAGCGGTTGAACGATGTTTTGCTCCGACCACGCTTCGTGCTGCCAGCGAACAAAGGTGCCGCCGCCGCGACGGCTGAGCAGCACCCCTTCGTTGACCAGCATCGCCAGCGCTTCGCGCAGCGAATTGCGCGATACGCCCAGCTGCGCCGCCAGCTGACGTTCGGCGGGCAATCGCATGCCCGCCTCCAGCTTTTGTTCTTCAATCAGCGCCCGCACGCGACGGGCGACGTCGTCGGCAAGGCGTTTTGGCATCACTATCACGGGATCATCCAGGTTAAGACATACGCCTGCAGCGTGGTGATAACGCCGACCATACAGGTGAAAATCAGGCTGTGTTTGACGGTAAAACGGAACAGATCGGACTCCTTACCTACCAGACCGACTGCCGCACAGGCGATGGCGATAGACTGCGGAGAGATCATTTTCCCGGTCACGCCGCCGGTGGTGTTCGCTGCGACCAGCAGGATATCGGAGACGCCAATCTGCTGGGCCGCCGTAGCCTGCAGCGCGGCAAACAGCGCGTTAGACGAGGTATCCGAACCGGTCAGAAATACCCCCAGCCAGCCGAGGAACGGCGAGAAGAAGGTAAACGCATGACCGGTGTGCGCCAGCGCAAGCGCCAGCGTTGAGGATAGACCGGAATAGTTGGAAATAAAGGCGAACGCCAGCACCATGCCGATGGAGTAAATCGGCAGCGCCAGCTCTTTCAGCGTGCTGCCAAAGGTCGAGATCGCGTCTTTTGGCTTCATGCGCAGCCAGACGATGGAAAGCAGCGCGGCGAACAGGATGGCGGTGCCGGTGGCGGAGAGCCAGTCAAACTTATAGACCGCGGCGTAAGGCGTGGCTTCGTTGACCACCGGCGGCATGCGGGCCACCATTTTGTCGAGGAACGGCACGGAAATATTAATCACAAAATCGTACATCGCGCCGCCCGGGGCGAAGAGCGCTTTGAACGGCGGCACGCTCCACAGGGTCACCGTCGCGGTCAGAAACAGGAACGGCGACCAGGCGCGAATCACCTGTCCCGGCGTGTAATGCGTGCGGGCCAGGTTCATATCGACCTGCGATGCGCCCATATCGCCGAAGCGGAAGATGCGTACCGGCTGCCAGCGTTTGAGGAACAGCGTCAGACAGACCAGCGATACCAGCGAAGAGATAATGTCCGGCAGCTCCGGACCGAGGAAGTTAGAGCTGAGGTACTGAGCGATAGCAAAGGAGCCGCCGGCGACCATGACCGCAGGCCAGGTCTCTTTAATGCCGCGCCAGCCGTCCATAATCGCCATGATCCAGAACAGGACGATGATGGTCAGGAACGGCAGCTGACGGCCAACCATCTGGCCGATTTCGAAGCTGTCGAGGCCCGTCACCTGTCCGGCGACCAGAATCGGAATGCCCATCGCGCCAAATGCGACCGGCGCGGTGTTAACGATCAGACACAGGCCCGCCGCATACAGCGGGTTAAAGCCGAGCCCCACTAGCAGCGCTGCGGTGATGGCGACCGGCGCGCCAAAACCGGCGGCCCCTTCGAGGAACGCGCCGAAGGAGAAACCGACAATCAGCATTTGCAGACGCTGATCCGGGGTAATCGACAAAATCGATGAGCGGATAATGTCGAACTGCCCGGTTTTCACCGAGATTTTATAGACGAAGACCGCAGCGATAATAATCCACGCGATTGGCCACAGGCCGTAGAAGAAGCCGTAGATGACGGAGGCCAGCGCGTGGTCAACCGGCATTTTGTAGAACAGCAGAGCGACGGAGAGCGCAATGAGCACGGTCCAGGTCGCGGCAACGTACCCTTTCAGCTTGAGCTTTATCAGGGCAAAAAAGAAAAACAGAATCGGTAGCGATGCGATAAGACTCGATAGCCAGATGTTGCCGGCCGGATCGTAATTTTGTTGCCAGAGGTTCATGCAGGTCTCCATCGGGCCGTTATGATGCCGTGCTGAGTCTTGCGCTCTTAGCAGGTCACATCATTTGTAAAATTGGCCCAGCCAAATTGCGATTGTAGGATTAACGACAACGAATGGTTAATCAAATGTTATTGATGAGCAATGTGTCTGTGACGAAAAATGATGGATATGTGAACCATTGGACGATTTAAGAAAACATTGGTAGGGCCAATTAGTGGGGAATGACGTTTGAAACAGAGCCTGTCCCGGAGGCGATGCTGCGCATCTGTCCGGGCTACCCTCTCGCAGAGGGCTGTGAACCCGTAGCCCGGCTAAGCGTAGCGCGAGCCGGGAGATTCACGGGATGAAGATATCAGAACGCGGTTTTTGAGAAGCCGGTCATCTCTTTGAGGCCCATTTCGCGGCCCAGCGCGGTCATCGGGTGGACAACAACCAGACCGCGTACGCTTTTCTTGAGCTTACCCATATCGGCCTGCTCTTTTTTGGTGATGGCGCGGCGATGCGGCATGCTCATCAGCTTTTGCGCTTCTTTGCTCAGCTTCTGGCCCTGAACCTCACGCAGGCGAACGAGTTCCGTCTCAATGGTGGCTTTCTCTTTTTCCAGCTCGGCGTATTTTTCTGCGGCGTCGACCAGGGACAGGTCGGCCTGCTGGTGGTGGATAGCGTCGAGACGATCGCTCAGACGTTTAATTTCGTTTTTTTCGACTTCTTTCATGGTGGCTTAATCTATTAAGAAAGGGGCGTTATCAGACTATAGTATGTGCTGTCGCTTGGGTTGTGGGTAGTTATTTATCAAAACGTCGCCGTTTTTTGCTCATAACAACCGCAGCGGCATATTATAACTTATTGAACATAAAAATTATTTTAACCCAGAGTTGGCGAATATTCATTTCTGTGAAGCCTGACGGCCATTCAGCACGTTTTCCTCATCTGAAACCCTGTTTTTGGCTAATCCTTAATAGGATCATTCCCCCAAAAGAGGAGAGCGTGATGGCGAAAATAGGCGACAGCGTACCGCGCATTATTGATAAAGCCGTAGATTTTATGGCTTCAAGTCAGGCTTTTATGGAATATCTAAAAAAATCTCCGCGTTTGCAGCATATACCGCCGGATATCCCGGCAGATAAAGAAGCGCTATTTCTGCGGCGTCTTGAGTATTATCGTCAGCTTTATCGGCCGACGTGCGACCAGCAAGAGCCAGAATCAGAGCGTTGATTTTTGAAAGGCTTTTTTTAAGCTGATTTTAGAAATCAGCTCGGTCAGAGATAGCATCATTGTGGAACGTACGACCTGCTGGTAGCGCAGCTTTTGCATTGCCAGCAGTTCAGCATCGCTCTCATCAAATTGCGGCGTGGGCGGCAGGGCGGCGACGCAGTGCAGCTCGCCGAACGGTCCGAGGATCTCATCGTCGGTAAAGCTATACTCATTACCGTCGTGATTCAGCTCTTCGCGCAGGGCCATCAGCAGTTCAGCGTCTTCATATTCGGCGCGGCTAATCACCCCAAGGCCGTAAATCAGCTTCAGGCGTACAGAAAGATCGCCAAGCGGCCCGTCGCCGTCCAGCAACGGCTCCACTGCGTATTTCACCGCGTAGTCGTCTTTACGGAATACCTGAAGCACCAGAATATTGACCGCTTCCGTCAGCAGTTCAACGGTGGCGATCAGGAAGCTTCTTACGGTTTTGCCAGCATTCAGACGTTCAAGCACACGGTTTTCAAATGCCTGTGTTTCTTCCATTATTGCCTGCATATCTGACATGAGTAATGGGCGCGGTTCGGACCGCGCCAGGTCTTGCCTCATTTGGTGGCGTTATAGTCGTTAACGGCTTCCGCCACCACCTCGCTTGCTGCGTCCAGACCCGAAATCTGCGCCAGCGCGGCCTGTGGGCCTTTCTCGGCAATCAGCGCCGCCAGTTCCTGCGCCTGCGGGTCTTCTTCGCTGCGGAAGTGCATGGCAGCGGCGATCCCTTTCACCAGATTGCGGTGCGGCAGGCCGTATTCTAGCGTACCGAGCAGCGGCTTAATTAAGCGGTCGCCCGCGCTCAGTTTGCGCAGCGGCTGGCGGCCAACGCGCTCAACGTCATCCTTCAGATACGGGTTCTCAAAACGACCGATAATTTTCTGGATGTAAGCGGCGTGCTTTTGCGCATCAAAGGCATAGCGTTTGATCAGCACCGCGCCGCTCTCTTCCATGGCGCCTTTGACCACGGCGCGAATGTGCTCATCAAGAATCGCGTCGCGAATCGTCTGATGACCCGCCAGTTTTCCGAGGTAGGCGGTTATAGCATGTCCGGTGTTTAAGGTGAATAGCTTACGTTCGACAAATGCCATCAGGTTATCGGTTAATTCCATACCTGGGATGTTCGGCAGTTCGCCTTTGAACTGGGTCTTATCGACAATCCACTCGCTGAAGGTTTCCACGGTGACTTCCAGCGGATCGTGAGTGGCGGAAGCCGACGGCGGAACGATGCGGTCAACGGCGGAATCAACGAAGCCGACGTTGGCTTCAACCCAGGCTTTGTCTTCTTCGGCGAGGGCGTTAAAAACGTGACCCTTCAGCTGGGTGGTGCCGCGGACCATGTTCTCGCAGGCGATGATATTCAGCGGGGCGGTAATCCCCTGCGCCTTACGTTTGGCCAGGCCTTTGGCAATCGCCGGGGCGATGCGTTCCAGCACGACCGGGCCGACGGCGGTGGTCAGCAGATCCACGCTGGCAATCAGCTCTACAACTTCGTCGCCGATGCTGCTGACGGCGTCAACGCCGGAAACGGTATCGACCTGCTCATTCTCGCCGACCACGTGAACCTGGTAGCTATGACGGGCATTCAGGGCATCGAGCACGACCTGATTTACATCCGCAAACGTCAGCTGTATCCCCGCGTCCGCCAGCAGTTTGCCGATAAAGCCACGACCGATATTACCTGCGCCAAAATGTAATGCTTTCATAGTATTAACCTTCAATTAATGTTTTTACCTGAGAGGGCTGGGGTCAGGCGTTTCCCTCACCCCAACCCTCTCTCCCCACGCGTAAGGAGAGAGGGGGGCGTTGCCCGGCGCACCGCCGGGTGACGGATTACGCTTTCAGCAGCGTCAGAACTTCTTCAACGCTGGTGGTTTTTGCCAGACGCTCAATGACCGATTCATCGTCCAGGGCGTTGGTCAGGCTGGTAATCACCTGGATATGTTCGTTATTACGCGCGGCAATACCGATAACCAGGCGAGCCACCTCGTCCTCTTCTTCGCCGAAGCGTACGCCTTCCGGGTATTGGCAGAAGACGATGCCGGTTTTCAGAACGCGATCTTTGGCTTCGATAGTGCCGTGCGGGACCGCGATGGACTCACCCAGATAGGTGGAGGTCAGCTTTTCACGATCCAGCATCGCCTGGACGTATTCCGGCTCAACGTAGCCGCCTTTCACCAGCTGCTCGCCGGCAAACAGAATCGCTTCTTCTTTGGTCGCCGCTTTACGACCGAGGAAGATGTTTTCCGCGCCGAGTTTGAACAGATTGGTGTCAGACGCATCAAAGCTGTCTTTCAGGCTGTCGCGGACTTTCTCTTCGTTATCCGTGTGGCGCTGCGCCGAAACCAGACGTTCGGTCAGGCTGGTGTACAGGCCGCTGTCGAGGAAGTTGGTCAGCGAAATATGCTGCGCCTGCGGCACCTGACGCATCGCACGCTCGGTCAGGTCGCGGTGGGTGATGACCAGGTCAACATCCGGCGGCAGGTTGTTGATCGCACTGTTAGTCACGGAGATGTTGCTCAGCCCGGCATCCTGCACTTTTTTACGCAGCACGCCTGCGCCCATCGCGCTGGAGCCCATACCTGCGTCGCAGGCGACGATGATTTTACGCACGTGGCTCAGGTCGTTCGCGACATCGCCAGCGGCCAGCGGCGTGGCGCCGCCTTTGGACTGCGCTTTCATATCCTGCATGCGACGGGTCGCGGCTTCGATATCATCTTCTTCTTTAACTTTGCTGGTTTTCAGCAGCACGGCTGCGACCACGAAGGAGACGGCCATCGCCGCAATAATCGCCGCGATGTTAGCAAAGTAAGCGCCTTTCGGCGTCATCGCCAGCACGGCGAGGATAGAACCCGGAGAAGCCGGAGAGACCAGCCCGCCGTTGAGGATAGTCAGGGTGAATACGCCGGTCATCCCACCGAGGATAACGGCCAGAATCAGACGCGGGTTCATCAGCACGTACGGGAAGTAAATCTCGTGAATACCGCCGAGGAAGTGGATGATTGCCGCACCGCCTGCAGACTGTTTCGCGCTGCCGCGGCCGAAGAACATATACGCCAGCAGGACGCCCATCCCCGGACCCGGGTTAGCTTCAATCAGGAAGAAGATGGATTTGCCCAGCTCGTGGGATTGCTGAATACCCAGCGGCGAGAAAATACCGTGGTTAATGGCGTTGTTGAGGAACAGGATTTTCGCCGGTTCAACAAAGATAGAGGCCAGCGGCAGCATCTCGTGCGCCACCATGAAGTTAACGCCTGCGGCCAGAATTTTCGACAGGACTTCAACCGCCGGGCCAATGCCGAGGAACGCCAGAATGGCGAGGATCATACCGATGATGCCCGCGGAGAAGTTATTCACCAGCATCTCAAAACCGGATTTGATCTTACCGTCTACCCAGACGTCGAATTTTTTAATTGCCCAGCCGCCCAGCGGACCGGCGATCATGGAGCCGAGGAACATCGGCATATCTGCGCCGACGATAACGCCCATGGTGGTAATCGCGCCGACCACGCCGCCGCGCTCGCCGCCAACCAGCTTACCGCCGGTATAACCGATCAGCAGCGGCAGCAGATAGGTGATCATCGGACCGACCAGCTTCGCCAGCGTTTCGTTCGGTAACCATCCTGTCGGAATGAATAGTGCAGTGATAATACCCCACGCGATAAACGCGCCGATATTTGGCATCACCATATTGCTGAGGAAACGACCAAAGCTTTGCACTTTGATCTTGATATCGGATGACATAAAACACCCCTTCTTCTGTTTTTGCTATCGGCAGGCTGAAAGCCCGAGGCTTGTTGTTAATAAGGCGGCAGAGGTAGCCGGGCCCTGAGTGATAGTGCGAAATCTGGCACTGAATCGTTAAGCTGTCCAGTCGGTGGATTTTTATGTGATTTGGATCACATGAATATAGGGCGATGACGGTCTTTTGTAGTGATCTCCATCACAAAATGGATGTGTAAAAAAACAACAGACCGGGTTTTAAGGGGGGATAATGCATTTTTATGTGATGAAAATCACAAATTTACTTTGACGTTTTGTTATTTGTTTGTGATGTTCATCACAAAATATTTTCACCAGGATTTAGCCCGGTGTGATCTCGCGCAAGTTATGCCGCGTTCCGCTTGCTGATACGTCACTCAGTAACGCAATCGCTTAAAGAACATTTTAGTCGTCAATGGCGAAAATGATACGGGTGAATTATGCTCATTTTGTCGGCCCTTTTTTTCATCCGGCCCGGCACACATCCTGAAAATAATTAGCGTAAATCCGAGGAAATTATGTTTCTCAATTATTTTGCGCTCGGCGTTCTGATCTTTGTATTTCTGGTGATTTTTTATGGAATCATCATTCTCCATGATATTCCTTACCTGATCGCGAAGAAACGTAATCACCCGCATGCCGATGCGATTCACGTCGCGGGCTGGGTGAGCCTTTTTACGCTGCACGTCATCTGGCCGTTTTTATGGATCTGGGCCACGCTTTACCGGCCAGAACGCGGCTGGGGCATGCAGCATCGGCGGGACGAGACGCCGTCTGAGGCGGCGGAAGAGGGGAACGACATCAGCGAACTGCGCCAGCGGGTTATCGCGCTCGAGCAGCAAATAACCGGTCTCAGACCGTCAGCTCAACCTCCTTCGGTGGAGAAATAACTCATGGATCTGCTGATTATTTTGACCTATGTGGCGATTGCCTGGTCGATATTTAAAATATTTAAGATTCCGGTAAATAAATGGACGGTTCCCACCGCGGCGCTGGGCGGCGTATTTATTGTTAGCGCGCTTATCTTATTAATGAACTACAACCATCCGTATACCTTTACCGCGCAAAAAGCGGTTATTTCTATTCCTATTACGCCGCAGGTTACCGGGGTGGTCAGCAGCGTCACTGATAAAGCAAATCAACGGGTTAAAAAGGGCGAGGTGCTGTTTACCATCGATCCGGTGCGATATCAGGCGCGGGTGGACCGGCTACAGGCCGACCTTGTTACCGCGCTGCACAGTATCAATACCCTTAAAGCCCAGCTTTCTGAGGCTCAGGCCAACACCACGCGCGTTTCGGCGGAGCGCGACCGTCTGTATAAGGATTATCAGCGCTACCTGAAAGGAAGCCAGGCGCGGGTCAATCCGTTTTCGGAAAGCGATATCGATAATGCCCGGCAAAACTACCTCGCCCAGGATGCGATGGTGAAAGGATCGGTAGCGGAGCAGGCGCAAATTCAGAGCCAGCTCGACAGCATGATAAACGGCGAACAGTCGCAGGTGGTAAGCCTGCGCGCGCAGCTGGCGGAGGCGAAATATAACCTCGATCAGACGACCGTGCGCGCGCCTAGCGATGGCTATATCACCCAGGTGTTAATTCGTCCTGGGACCTATGCCGCCTCGCTGCCGCTGCGTCCGGTGATGGTCTTTATCCCCCAGCAAAAACGGCTGATTGTGGCGCAGTTCCGGCAAAATTCGCTGCTCAGGCTGGAGAAGGGCGACGATGCTGAAGCGGTGTTCAACGCGCTGCCGGGACAGGTCTTTCGCGGCAAGCTGGTGAGCATCCTGCCAGTCGTACCGGGGGGAACATACCAGGCGCAGGGCACGCTGCAGGCGCTGACGGTGACGCCGGGCACCGACGGCGTGCTGGCGACCATTGAGCTGGAGCCCGATGCCGCCGTAGACGCCCTGCCTGACGGCATTTACGCCCAGGTGGCGGTCTACTCCGATCATTTCACCCACGTTTCGGTGATGCGCAAGGTGCTGCTGCGGATGACCAGCTGGATGCACTATCTCTATCTGGACCATTAGCGGGGTCGGTCCGGCATGAGGTGATTTCTCTCTCTGCTATTTGCCTGCGCCTGCGCCATACTTACTACTTTGTTGGCGAAAGGAGCAGGCAATGAAACTGATCGGCAGCTACACCAGTCCCTTTGTGCGCAAAATTTCCGTCATACTGCTGGAAAAAGCGATTCCCTTCGAGTTCGTCAACGAATTCCCTTACCACGAGACCAACGGCGTGGCGCAGTACAATCCGCTGGGAAAAGTCCCCGCGCTGGTCACCGACGACGGTGAATGCTGGTACGACTCGCCCATTATTGCGCAATATCTGGAGCTGCTCGGCATCGCGCCGGATATGCTGCCTGCGGCGCCGAAGGCTGCGCTGAAATTGCGTCAAATTGAAGCGCTTGCTGATGGCGTGATGGAGGCTGCGCAAACGCTGGTACGGGAGAAAACGCGCCCGGCGGCCCAGCAGTCGGAAAGCGAACTGCTGCGCCAGCGTGAAAAAATTGCGCGCGGGCTTGATGCGCTGGAAGGGTATGCCAGTGACGGGACATTACGTCCTGATGAGGTTAATCTGGCAACCATTTCCGCAGCCTGCGCCATTGCTTATCTCAATTTCCGCCGCGTCGCGCCGGGCTGGTGCGCCACCCGACCGAAGCTGGTGCGCCTGGTGGATTCTCTCTTTCAACGCGCCAGCTTTGCGCGCACTGAACCGCCGGTGAGTTGACCCAGACAGGTAACAGTTTTTGCGCGGAGGCATTACAATTGCTGCTCATTTGTTGACTCCCTCTCCCGTCGGGAGGGGGGAAAATAGGTTCATTCATGACTAGCGAAATTCGTGCGCTTTATACCCGGCTTCCGGCCATCGACCGTTTACTCCGCGACCCCGCATTTTCACCGCTGTTGATGCAATACGGTCACGCCCAGACGGTAGCGCAGCTGCGTCAGATGCTGGACGAGGCGCGGGAATACATCCGCCTGAACCAGACGCTGCCGGACTGGTGCGAAGCATGGCTAATGGAGACCTCGCGTCGTTTGACGCAGCGACAGCAGAGCGCGCTGTGCCCGGTGTTCAACCTGACCGGTACCGTGCTGCACACCAACCTTGGGCGGGCGATTCAGGCGGAAGCGGCGGTAGAGGCGGTGACCCAGGCGATGCGCGCGCCGGTGACGCTGGAATACGATCTTGACGATGCCGGACGCGGCCACCGCGATCGCGCGCTGGCCGACCTGCTTTGCCAGATCACCGGCGCGGAAGACGCCTGTATCGTCAACAATAACGCGGCGGCGGTGCTGCTGATGCTGGCGGCAACCGCCGGCGGCAGTGAGGTGGTGGTGTCGCGCGGCGAGCTGGTGGAGATCGGCGGCGCGTTTCGTATTCCCGACGTGATGCGCCAGGCGGGCTGCGTTCTGCATGAAGTCGGGACCACCAACCGCACCCATGCGAAAGATTATCGTCAGGCGGTGAATGACAATACCGGCCTGCTGATGAAGGTGCACACCAGCAACTACAGTATTGAGGGCTTTACTAAAGCGGTCGATGAAGCGGCGCTGGCGGAGATTGGCCGCGAACTCAATATCCCGGTGGTGGCCGATCTCGGCAGCGGCTCGCTGGTGGATTTAAGCCAGTACGGCCTGCCGAAAGAGCCGATGCCGCAGGAGATGATTGCCGCCGGCGTCAGCCTGGTGAGCTTCTCCGGCGATAAACTGCTGGGCGGCCCGCAGGCGGGAATTATCGTCGGTAAAAAAGCGCTGATCGCGCGTTTGCAGAGCCATCCGCTTAAGCGCGCCCTGCGGGCGGATAAAATGACCCTCGCGGCGCTGGAGGCCACGCTGCGCCTCTATCTGCATCCGGAAAAGCTGGCCGCTGAACTGCCGACCCTGCGTCTGCTGACTCGCCAGGCGGACGAGATCCGCCTGCAGGGCGAGCGCATGCGGGCCGCGCTGGCTGCACATTATGCTGATTTTGACCTGCGGGTCGAGCCATGCCTGTCGCAGATCGGCAGCGGCTCGCTGCCGGTGGACCGCTTGCCCAGCGCGGCGTTGACGTTGACTCCGCGCGATGGGCGCGGCAGTCGGCTGGAAGCTCTGGCGGCACGCTGGCGTCAGTTGCCCGTGCCGGTTATTGGCAGGATCTACGATGGCCGCCTGTGGCTGGACCTGCGCTGTCTTGAGGATGAATCCCGGTTTATGGAGATGTTATTGAGATGATTATTGCCACCGCCGGACACGTTGACCACGGCAAAACCACGCTGCTGCAGGCGATTACCGGTATCAACGCCGATCGCCTGCCGGAAGAGAAAGCGCGCGGGATGACTATCGACCTCGGCTACGCCTACTGGCCGCAGCCCGATGGGCGGGTGCTGGGTTTTATCGACGTTCCCGGCCACGAAAAGTTTTTGTCCAATATGCTGGCCGGCGTCGGCGGTATCGATCACGCGCTGCTGGTGGTGGCCTGCGATGATGGCGTGATGGCGCAAACCCGCGAACATCTGGCGATCCTCCAGCTTACCGGGCAGCCAACGCTAACCGTGGCGCTGACCAAAGCGGACCGCGTAGAAGCGGCGCGGATTGAGGAGGTGGAGGCGGAAATCGACGCGGTGCTGGCGGAGTTCGGCTTTACCGGCGCGACCCTGTTTGCCGTCGCGGCGACGGAAGGACGGGGCATCGCCGAGCTGCGCGAGCATCTCCTGCAGCTCTCCGCGCGCGCACACCCGCAGCATCAGCGCTTTCGCCTGGCCATCGACCGGGCATTTACCGTCAAAGGCGCGGGGCTGGTGGTTACCGGGACCGCGTTATCCGGCGAGGTCAACGTTGGCGATACGCTGTGGCTGACCGGCGTGGATAAACCGATGCGCGTGCGCGGTTTGCACGCGCAGAATCAGCCGGTTGAGCAGGCCTGGGCCGGCCAGCGCATTGCCCTGAATATTGCCGGCGATGCGCAAAAAGAGGAGCTCAACCGCGGCGACTGGCTGCTGGCGGTACCGCCGCCGGAAGCCTCTGAGCGGGTCATCGTTGAACTGCAGTGCCATACGCCGCTTAGCCAGTGGCAGCCGCTGCATATCCACCACGCCGCCAGCCATATTACCGGCCGCGTGTCGCTGCTCGAAGGCGCGCTGGCGGAGCTGGTTCTCGATACGCCGCTGCGGCTGGCGGATAACGACCGTCTGGTGCTGCGTGATATTTCCGCGCGCCTGACGCTGGCCGGTGCGCGAGTGGTGACCCTCAATCCGCCGCGCCGGGGCAAGCGTAAGCCGGAGTATTTACAGTGGCTGCACGCGCTGGCCGCCGCGCAGGGCGATGACGTCCAGGCGCTGGATATTCACCTTCAGCGCGATGCGGTGCGCCTCGATGATTTCGCCTGGGCGCGTCAGCTCAGCCGCGATGGCCTCAACGCGCTGATTCACCGCCCTGACTATCTGCAGGCGGGAAATAGCCTGCTGAGCGCCCCGCTCGCCGCGCGCTGGCAGCGGAAGCTGCTCGATGCCCTGGCGCGCTATCACGATCAGCATCGCGATGAGCCAGGACCGGGCCGCGAACGCCTGCGGCGTATTGCGCTGCCGATGGAAGATGAAGCGCTGGTACTGCTGTTGATTGAACAGATGCGCGAAAGCGGCATTGTTCACAGCCACCACGGCTGGCTGCATCTGCCGGAGCATAAAGCGGGCTTTACCGACGAGCAGCAGGCCATCTGGCAGCGGGTTGCCGGGCTGTTTGCCGATGAGCCATGGTGGGTGCGCGATCTGGCGCGGGAAGCCAACGTAGAAGAGTCGTTAATGCGGGCGGTATTACGCCAGGCGGCGCAGCAGGGGATGATTACCGCGATCGTGAAAGATCGCTACTATCGCAACGATCGGATTGTGGCGTTTGCCAAAATGATCCGCGATCTGGATCTGGAAAGGGGCTCAACCTGCGCGGCGGATTTCCGCGATACGCTGAACGTCGGGCGCAAGCTGGCGATTCAGATCCTCGAATATTTCGACCGCATCGGTTTTACCCGCCGTCGCGGCAACGATCATATTCTGCGCGATAAGGCATTGTTCCTTTAGCATAAGCAGGTAGTCCCGGGTCGCGGCGTGAACGCCTTACCCGGGCTACGATAACGCACAAACCTTGTAGCCCCGGTAAGCGCAGCGCCACCGGGGAATGCTCACACTCACATTTACGCTTCCGCTTCGTTCACCCAGATGCGCATCTCGCCTTCGCCGCGGTTGGCCCAGCTAAACCACGGAATAAAGGTTAATACTTGCGGCTGACGGGAGGACGGCGCGCGGTCATAGTGCCATAGGGCCTGGTTTTCGGCATCTTCCGCCGTTTGCTTATAGCCCGGCGCCTGGAGAAGTATCTTGCGGGCAAAAATCCCTTTGCCTTCGACAGTGCTAAACCGGGCGTCGCGCGGCAGCTGCAGGTTATGCAATTGCTCGCCGTTATCCGCCTGCTCCAGGCAGTAAACCAGCGGACCGCGCTGGACGGCGACCTGGCCTGCCTGGTGGCGCACCAGCGGGTTACCGTAAATGCGGCGCACCGGCATCGGCAGGGTTAACTGTAGCGTGTCGCCCTCCTGCCAGAGATGGCTGATGTGCAGATACCCTTTGCGCACGTCCTGCGTAACCGGCGCGCCGTTGAGCGTGACCTGCGGCTTATCGCACCAGTCCGGCAGACGCAGCGCCAGGGTATGATTAACCGGTGAAGATGAATCGATGACTATCTTCACCTGTTCCTGCCACGGATAGTTGCCGCTGATGCGCAGGCGTAGCGCCTCATTGCCCACCGGGATCTCCACGCTGTTGCCGACATACAGGTTGATGTACAGGACGTCGCCGTGCGGCGTGTAGATATAGTGCCCCAGCGAGGTCAGCACCCGTGCGATATTCGGCGGACAGCAGGCGCAGCCGAACCAGCGCTGACGGACGGGCTTAACGTGATCGTAAATATGGTTGAATTTTGAGGATTTTGGATGCACTTCCAGCGGATTGACGTAGAAGAAGTGCTTGCCGTCGAGCGCCATTCCACCCAGCACGGTGTTATACAGCGCGCGCTCCATCACGTCGGCATATTGGCTGTCGGCTTCCATCTCCAGCATCCGGCGGGCAAACATCATCAGGCCAATGGAAGCACAGCTTTCGGCATAGACCGTGTCGTTTGGCAGGTCATAGTCGCTGCTGAAGGCCTCCCCGCTGCTCTGCGAACCGATTCCGCCGGTGATATACAGCTGACGCCGGGCCATATTTTTCCACAGGCGCAGGCAATCCCGGCGCTTGCCCTCGTCCTGACTTAAACGGGCGAGGTGGGCAACGCCGGTCATCAGATAGACGAAACGCACCGCGTGGCCGATGGCGACCGGTTGTTCGGAAATCGGCTGATGCGCCTGGCTGTAGGGTTTATCCATCACCATCCACGCCGGACCGTAGGTGTTCCAGTAGGAGGTTTTGCCGCGCTTCTCATATTCGATATCGTAAAAATGCGGCTGCGTTCCGCGCGCCTCAACGAAGTACTTCACCAGCGCGATATAGCGCGGCTCCTGAGTGACGTCATACAGGCGCATTAACGCCAGCTCGATTTCCGGATGGCCAGGGTAGCCGTGCAGCTGGTTATCTCCGGGGCCAAACACGCTATCGATGTGGTCGGCGAGGCGGCAGACGACATCCAGCAGACGACGTTTGCCGGTGGCCTGGAAGAAGGCGACACCCGCTTCAATCATGTGCCCGGCGCAGTACAGTTCGTGGCATTCGGCGAGGTTGGTCCAGCGCTCCTCTGGCGCTTTGACCGTGAAATATGTATTCAGATAGCCATCTTCACACTGGGCGGCCGCGACCAGTTCAATCACCTCATCGGCGGTTTTTTCCAGCCCGGCGTCCGGCTTCTGACACAGCGACCAGGCCACCGCCTCCAGCCATTTCGCCACGTCGCTGTCCTGAAAGACCATGCCGTAGAATTCGCCCTCCTGTCGCCCGGCGGCGATGCGGAAGTTCTCTATCGCATGGCTCGGGTCCGCCTCCTCGATACGGTCGTTAAGCGCATCCCACTGATAAGGGATCACCACATCGCGCACCAGCTGCTGGTACTGGCCGAGGAACGGGTCGTTGATTTTCAGTTTGTGCAGATCGACTTCCATAACAGACATGGCGGACTCCTTAAGGCTGAACATGACGCGTACGCAGATCGCTGGCGATGCGCGCCATCATCGGATTGTTGAGCTTGCAGGCGCGAATGGAAAGGGCCAGCAGCAGATGGAACAGGGCGGGCAGCAGGGTCTCCATGGAGGCGATACCCGCCAGTGATGATGCCGTTTGGTTTTCCACGCCCGGCTGATAGGCCACGTAGATAAACACGAGGCTGATAATGCCGGCGCTGGAGGCCCACGCCAGCTTGATAAAGAACAGGTTAAAGGCGAAGTTCATCCCGGAAGAACGCACGCCGGTTTTCCATTCGCCGTAGTCGTCGGAGAAGGCCATCAGCGAAAAGTGCAGCGGCAGGGTAAAGCCGAGAATAATGCCGTTGCCGAGAATGACGACCAGCCACAGGATCTGGTACGCCTGCCCGGTTGGCAAAAACCACATCGCCACGGCCAGCGCGGCCAGCACCAGGTTGGTGTAGTAGTAGAGTTTAACGGTATCAAAGCGGCGCGAGAGCAGGTTGATGATGACGGAGCCCGCAATCGAGGCGAAGGTTACCATGGTGAAGAATAGCGAGGTGTAGCCGGTAGAGCCGCCCAGCACGTAGGTGATGAAGTACATGTAGCCGCCGCCGCGGATATTGAAGACGTTGATGAGCAGAAATGACATCACCAGCATCAGCAGCAGCTGGTCGTTTTTACGCAGCCCGGCGATGTGCTCGCGCAGGGTAAATTTCCCCATGACATCCAGCGAGACGCGTTCGCGAACCCAGAAGAAGCAGCACAGGAACATCGCTACCGCGATGGCGCAGAGTACGCCGACGCCGTACTGATACCCCTGTGCGGTATCGCCCTGGCCGAGCGCTTTTACCATCCACGGCAGCCCAACGGAGACTAAGAATCCCGCCACGCCGCACAGGACAAAGCGCCATGCCTGGCACGAGATAACCTCGCTATGACGCGTGGTCATCGTGTTGATCAGCGCGCAGTAGGGGACGTTTATCGCGGTGTAGCTCACCGACAGCAGCAGATAGGTGCCGAACGCCCAGGCGATTTTTACCCCCATGCTGGCGTCGGGCACGGTAAACGTCAGGACGCCGATAACGCCGATCGGCACGGCAATCCACAGCTGCCAGGGACGAAAGCGTCCCCAGCGGCTCTGGGTACGGTCGGCCAGCACGCCCATAATCGGGTCGGAAACGGCGTCGAAAACGCGC
Organism: Klebsiella sp. PL-2018; assembly: GCF_019048985.1. Taxonomy (NCBI): domain Bacteria; kingdom Pseudomonadati; phylum Pseudomonadota; class Gammaproteobacteria; order Enterobacterales; family Enterobacteriaceae; genus Klebsiella; species Klebsiella sp. PL-2018. The sequence continues at coordinate 5,646,611 of NZ_CP077673.1, read as the reverse complement.
AGGGCCAGAAACAGGGTCCCGACCAGCGCGGGCGTCAGGCCGAAGACATCGGTATAGAAAAAAGTTAAAAAGTTCATGATCAGGCAGGTAATCACCGTCCCGCCCGCGTCGCCCAATCCGTAGCCTATTTTTTCCCGAAGGGATAATTTGTCGTCCTGGGCACGCTGTGCCAAATCAGTTGTGGTAATCGGAGCCGAAGTCATAAATAACTCCCGGAGATGATGTGCGAATAATATCCCGCTGAAGTGCGGGCTTTAATTGTGTTATTTGCAAATTACGTTATTTATTCTGCACTAAATGTTGGGGGCAACAAGGGAAGGAAAAAGTATAAAAAGAGGACGATTCCGACCTGATGGTAAAAATGTGATTTTGATCCAGCAGACAACTATTTTATCGTGAATAATCAAAGGTGACAGGGGTTATTAATGCTATTAAAAGCGGAATATTGAATGTCTATGCTTGAATTGTCCATGTCACTTCCGATTAAGGTGCAAAATGGTGGATTGTTTATTTCCCGAGGCATCGGCAGCCATCCGGCTCGTCAGCTTCACTCCTGGGAAATAATCTTTGTGGAAAAAGGAACATTAACGATCCGCGAAAACAACGAGATTTTTAGCGTCAACGCCGGGGAAAGTTTATTGCTCTGGCCGCGGCGTTTACACGTCGGAATCGGGCAATTTCCGGCAGATTTAAAATTCTACTGGCTGCATTTTGAAGTGACCTCAGGCGAAAACGTTTCGCTGCCTGAGGCGCTGCTGTCGATTCCGCAGCACACGCGCGTCAGCGAGCCGCAGTATATTATTTCGTTGTTCCGCCAATTCTTACGCGAGCAGGAAAATATTCATCGTAGCGTGGCGCTGGAGCTGATCCTGCTGCTGATTCTGCAGCAAGTTTCGGCGGCAGCGGGCGAACAGCCCGCCGACAGCCCCGGCAATGCGCTGGTGTGGAGAGCGCAGCAAATCATTCGTACCCGGTTTCATTTGCCCCTTTCCGCATCCACGCTGGCGCAGGAGCTGCACTGCAACGCCGATTATCTGGGGCGGATTTATCGCCATGTTTTCCGGCTGACCTTAACCGAAGCGCTGCACCGTCAGCGGGTGAGGGCGGCGGAAAAGCTGCTTATCAGCGATTCCCTGTCGCTCACCGAGGTGGCGATGAAATGCGGATTTAACGATGTCGGCTATTTTCGCAAGATTTTCCGTAAGCATACCAGCCTGACGCCCGCGGCGTGGAAGCGTCGTTACTGCAAGGAACATATTAATTCGGCGTAGGGTTGATGGGTTTTCCCGCCGGGGATGCGTAGCCCGGACAGATGCGCAGCATCGCCTCCGGGAAAATTCTGCAACATCCTGCACGCTTCCCCCGGGGGCGGCGCAAAGCGCCTGCCCGGGCTACGGGACTGCAGACCGCCGGGGACGCGTAGCCCGGACAGATGCGCAGCATCGCCTCCGGGAAAGTTCTGCAACATCCTGCACGCTTCCCCCGGGGGCGGCGCAAAGCGCCTGCCCGGGCTACGAGACCGCAGACCGCCGGTAGCCCGGATAAGGCGTTAGCCGCCATCCGGGAGTCCCGCGGTGTTAGTTTTGCCCGTAATAGGCATTCGCGCCGTGTTTACGCAGGTAGTGTTTATCGAGCAGTTCAGACTGCATATCCGCCAGCTGTGGCGCCAGCTGGCGCGAGAACAGGCCCATATAGGCGCACTCTTCAAGTACCACGGCGTTATGTACGGCGTCGGCCGCATCTTTACCCCAGGCAAACGGGCCGTGCGAATGGACTAATACCGCCGGGATTTGCGCCGGATCCAGACCGCGCTGTTCAAAGGTTTTGATAATCACTTCGCCGGTCTGATACTCATACTCCCCGTTAATCTCCTCAACGGTCATCGGCCGGGTGCAGGGGATGGCGCCATAAAAATAGTCGGCGTGGGTGGTGCCCCAGGCGGGGAGATCGAGACCGGCCTGCGACCAGATCGTCGCATGGCGGGAGTGGGTATGCACGATCCCGCCGATCTGCGGATAGCGACGATAAAGGGCCAGATGCGTTGGCGTATCCGAAGAGGGTTTTTTAGCGCCTTCAACGATCTTACCGCTGGCGATCTCTACGACCACCATATCGTCGGCGGTCATCACCTCATATTCGACGCCGGAGGGCTTAATGACCATCAGACGGCGCGTTTCATCCACCGCGCTGACGTTGCCCCAGGTAAAGGTGACCAGCCGGTGCGCCGGGAGCGCCAGGTTTGCCGCCAGCACCTCGGCTTTCAGTTGCTCTAACATGTGAAACCTCCTTCCTGCATCCGTGATTCAATCCAGCGCCGGGCCTGGATAATCTCCAGCACCGGTTCGCTGGCCTTCTCCGTCCACATCTCAATCAGAAACGAACCGCGGTAGTTCAGCTCATGCAGCGTCTTAAAGATGCCGACAAAATCAACGCATCCTTCACCGAACGGCACGTCGCGGAACTGGCCCGGGCTATCGTCGGTCACGGGCAGCGTGTCCTTCAGGTGGATGGCGGCGATACGATCGATACCCAGTTTCAGCTCGGCGGTGACGTCGTTCCCCCAGGCGCTGAGGTTGCCGACGTCCGGATAGACGGTAAACCACGGTGACGAAAGCCTCTCGTCCCACTTTTTCCATTTGCTGATGGAGTTCATAAAGGCGGTGTCCATGATCTCCACCGCCAGCATCACCTGCGCGGCGGCGGCCTGTTCTACCGCCCAGGCCAGCCCTTCGGCAAAACGCTGCCGGGTGCCTTCATCGTGCTCTTCGTAATAGACATCGTAACCCGCCAGCTGAATAGTACGAATCCCCAGATCGCGCGCCAGGCGGATGGCTTTAGTCATAATCTCCCGCGCCCGCTCGCGTACCGCCTCGTCGCGGCTGCCAAAGGGGAAACGGCGATGGGCGGACAGGCACATTGAGGGAATAGCGACGCCGGTTTCCAGCATCGCGCTCACCAGAGATGCCCGCTGGGCCGATGTCCACTCCAGGCGCGAAAGGCGTTCGTCGGTCTCGTCCACCGACATTTCGACAAAATCAAAACCGCAGCTTTTGGCCAGCACCAGCCGTTCAGGCCAGCTGAGATCCTTCGCCAGCGCTTTTTCATAAATACCTAACGGGTGGTTACGCATGCTGTTCTCCCCAGATAGCGTCGATTTGCGCGTGGAATTCGGCGGCAACCCGTGCCGGATGGGCAGCGCCTGCCAGCGCGCGCCCGGCAATAAACGCTTTGACGTTGATATCCTTGAACAGCGGTAGATCGGCCGGGGTAATCCCGCCGGTGATCGATAGCTCAAGGCCAATGTCGGAGAGCGCTTTCATGCGCGCCAGATCCGCCTCCCCCCACTGCTGCCCGCTGGCCTGGGCATCGCGTCCGCGATGGTAAATCGCCTGATGGACGCCGGTACGGTACCAGGCGCGGGCGTCATCCAGCGTCCAGTTGCCGAACAGCTCCATCTGAATTTCACCGCCGCAGGCCTGGGCCACGGCGTGGCCTTTCTCGACCGTAGCGAGCGGCGCAGCGCAGATGATGGTCATCCAGTTGGCGCCAGCGCCAAAGGCCTGCTGCGCCAGGGTTTCACCGGCGTCGGCGACTTTCCAGTCGGCGACGATGATCTTCTGCGGACACTGGGCGCGCAGGGCTGTAACTGCGTTAAGCCCCTCGGTCAAACAGAGGATGGTCCCCGCCTCCACGATATCAACGTGATCCTGTAGCAGGGCGACATCGCGCTGCGCAGCCTGAAGGCTGGTGTGGTCCAGCGCCAGCTGCAGTAATGGTCGGCTCATAATGCGTGCTCCTTAATACGGGCGTGATAGCCCTGTAGTGCTTCAATCAAATCCTGGTAGTGGCGGTATTTGCGCTGATAGCGCGCGTGGGCGGTCATATCGGGCAGCAGCGTGCGTACCGGGTGCTGCCGGGCGCGCCGGGCTTCGCTAAAGCTGCGGTATACGCCAGTGCCGACGCGCGCCGCGAGGGCAGCGCCAAAGCAGCCGGTCTCTTCCACCTGCGGCAGTTCAACGCGTAAGCCGCTGACGTCCGCCAGCATTTGCATCCAGACGTCGGAGTGCGCCGGGCCGCCGGTGACGCGCAGGGCCTGAACGCTTGTAAAGCGTTCGCGCATACGGTTGAGATGGGTCATATGGCTGAATACCACGCCTTCATAAACCGCCTGCAGCAGGTGCGCGCGGGTATGCAGCGCCTGCATGCCGTAAAAGCCGCAGGTCATCTCCAGCCCGGCGTTGCTGCCGTAGAGAAACGGCAGAAAAAACAGCTCGCTCCCGGCTTTCGGCAAACTGTCTACGGCCTGATTGATCTCATCAAACGAGAGATCGCCCCACTGAGCGGTAAACCATTCGAGGTTGCCGGATGAGGTCGGGCTGGCTTCGTGAACGATATACTGGCCGTCATTGACGTAGCGGCCATAGACGTAAGGGTGGGCCTCATGTTCGCGCAGACCGTGAGCGATACCGCTGGTGACGGCCCAGGTCCCCATCACCGCATTGAGGGTCGACTCATCCTCAATCCCGGCGCAAAGGGCGGTGGAGACCACGTCAAACAGGCCGCCAACGACGGGAGTACCCGCCGCCAGACCGGTTAAAGCGGCTGCCTGAGCGGTGATCTCCCCGCATATTTCGGCTGACCCTACAACGGGGGGCAGCGCGCTATCCACTTCGCCGATCCCCAGCCATTGGGTCAGACACGGGTCGTACTGGCCCGTGAACATGTTGTAGAGGTTGGACTCGGAGATGTTGCTCTCCTCGCAGCCTTTCACGCCGGTTAAGCACCAGCGCAGATAGTCATGCCCCATCATCACGCAGCCAATTTGCGCGTAGCGCTGGGGGTCATTCTCTTTGACCCAGCGCAGCAGAGAAGCCGGATGCCCGGTCCATAGCGTCTGGCGGGTAACGGGATAGAGCCGTTCGGGAATTCGGTCTCGCTGCCAGCGCTGAACGATATTCAGCGCCCGACGATCGGACGAGAGGATGGCGTTACCCAGCGGCCGATCCTGCTTATCGAGGAGAAAGAGACCCTTACCCTGAGCGGAGATGCCCACGCCTTTAATCTGTTCACCGGATACCCCTGCCCGTTGTAATAGTCCGGCAATGGTTGCCGCGCAGTGTTGCCAGAGCTGATGCATGTCGCGTTCGGCGTAACCCGGCAGGGGCGACATCGTCTGTAGCGCTTGCCGCACAATGCCATGTTCATGACCTTCGGCATCATATAAACCGGCTTTCAGATACGTGCCGCCACAATCAATACCCAGCCAGAAGGCCTGTTTCTTGCTCATCTTTCGCATCTCATTCTTGCCGGGAGGACCCGGCATATTTCGCAGACCCGGCAGGCGCAGCGCCGCCGGGCTCGATTTTACGCAGTGCGTTTATGTGGGTTTATCGTCTTTACCGGCGCAGCACCGGCATCGCATTTCGCCGGCAGCAGTAGCGCCATCAGCGCGGCCAGCGCCAGGGAGATCGCCAGGCAATAAACGCCGGCGTCTTTGCTGTACAGCGTGATCAGAACCCCGACCGCATAAGGGCCACAAAATCCGCCGAGGTTGCCAAGCGCGTTGATAACCCCGCGCGCGCCGCCCGCCATTTCAGCGCTGAACAGACGTGCCGGGATGGTCCAGAACACGCCAGCCGCCGATTGCAGGAAGAATCCGCAGCCGACCAGCGCGGCATAGGAGAGCCATATTTGATTTTTCAGCGCCACCGACAGGAACATGCACAGAGCGAAGCCAATCAGCGGCAGGCAGACGAACAGCTTGCGTTTACCGGTTCGGTCTGAAAGAGAAGAGAACAGGAACATCCCGGCAATGGCGCCGACGTACGGCAGAATGGCGAGCATCCCGACCTGCCCCATGCTGCTGTGGGTTAATTCTTTCAGAATGGTGGGCAGCCACAGGGTGTAGCCGTAAATGCCGGTCTGGTAGAAGAAGTTCAGGGCGATAAGCTGCCACATGGTTTTGTCGGAGAGAACGGCGCTCAGAGAGGCGTTTTTCACCTCGGTGCCGGCAATGGCCCGTTGCTCTGCGGCCAGCGTCTCGACCAGATAGTTCTGCTCTGCTTTAGAGATCCAGCGCGCTTCCTGCGGCCGGTCATAGATGGTGTAGGTCCACAGAACCAAAACAACCAGCGAGAGCAAACCTTCGATAATAAACAGCCAGCGCCAGTCGAGAACCGTGATAATCCAGCCTGAGAGCGGGGCGGTGATAATCCCGGCAATCGGCACGAACATAATGACAATCGCGTTGGCGCGACCGCGTTCCGCATCAGGGAACCAGTTACTGATCATGGTGAGAACGACCGGCAGCATGCCGCCTTCCGCCACGCCTAGTAAGAAGCGCAGGGCCAGCAGCTGGTACTGATTGGTAATTAACCCCGTCAGCACGGAGATAACCGCCCAGGCGACCAGCGACCAGCCGATAAATTTCTTACCGCTGCCGTGAACGGCAATTTTCCCGCCGGGAACCTGTAAAAATAGATAACCGATAAAGAAAATACCGCCCGCCAGCCCCGCCATGGTGGCGGAAATACCTAAGTCGGCGTCCATGCCGCCGGGCATGGCAAAGGCAATATTGACCCGGTCCATATAAGGAATAATACAGGTGATCAGTATTGGGGGAATAATTCTTAACCAGCGCTGGCGCGGTATATCTTTGGGTGTAGAGTTAGAGGTTATATTCATCTTTATAGTCTCGTAATATTAAAAAATATTCTGGCGATGAAGGTGGTTATTATTATTGTGCTTGTTTTAGCGCTGAGATGCCGTCGCGTAATATCGCGATGCGATGGTCAACGTTTGCGCTGGCAGTGATTTCCAGTAATTTGATACCTGAGAATTGCAGGGGATCGGCTCCTGCGCAGGCAAATAATTCACGAGCGTGGTCGGTGGTCATCAGGCTCTGCGGGCAGAAAGGCGCGAACGGCGCGTGTAAATCCTGCCATTCGCCGTACTCGCCGGTTTGCGTCGTGCCGGAAAACATCAGCGCGCCGAGCTTCCCTGCCCGTTTTGCCTGCTGCGTATGGGTGAGCGGTAGAACGGTATTCCGCCCTTCAATGGCAGAGCGCGCCCAGTTGATACAGATGCTGATGTCGTAGTCGGCAATGGCTTCCAGCACGTTTTCTAACGGCAAAAATCCTTTGCGCGGCGCGGTGCCGGTCATCGCGTCGCAGTGCTCCAGCACCAGCTCGCAGGACCAGTCCCAGCGGGTAATCTCTTTTAATGAACGGGCAAAGGCATCGGTAGCCTGATCCACGTTGGCATTGCCCGCCAGCGGGGCGGCGTGAAGCTCAAGGGCAATGACCTTTCCGGCGGTCTTACCATTGATTTTAGCGATCTTCTGCTGCAGGTGACGATAGTACTCCACGCAGGCTTTGCGCTGCTCTTCGTTGCTGGATGCCAGCCCAAAGCCGCCGTTTTCACCGCGGCGGCGCATGGTTTCCATGATGGCGGTAACGACAATCTGCCAGTGTCCCGGGGTATGGCGCAATAACCACTCGTCGCCGAGCGGATGAAGATGTTCAAGGCAGGGTTGCTCCAGCCCGCGAATATCCGGGGTGTCGGAGAGCTGCCGCCAGAATTCCGTCTCTTCCTCTTCACTCTTTTGGTGAAATGAGGGTGCACAGGGGTACGCACCGATAATGTAACCGGTATTATTCGAATTCATTTTGTGCTCCTTATTATAAAACTGAAATAGCGACCTTAACGACTATTTTGCGGATCGGGGTGGCTACAGTTTTATTACATCCAGGACGATGCACATCTTGCGGGAAAAATATCGCATAGTTGCCTGGCGTCATTTCAAAGAACGATTCATGTTCGCTGTCGTGATAGAAAATAATATCGCGCTGTTCTAACAACGATTCGCTGATTTGATTATTGCCGGCATCAATGGCGATACCGATTTTTTCTTCACCCCACGCCAGAAACTGGATATCCAGATAGCGACGGTGAACCTCCGGACGATTGTCAGCGGCATCGCGGGTGGTTAAGTCAATAACCTGCGCGAAGATGTTCTTGCCGTCGATTTCCACGACGCCGGGTTCCAGCGCGTGAAAATCCGTCGTGCGCAGGAAATCAAGCGCCTGTTCAATGGCCGCGGGCAGACGACACGGATTCGGTTGAGCAATATGGCCAAAAATCATGGGTGAGCTCCTTACAGCGCCTGAATTTTGGCCCATACGCTGTCATCGACGGTAATACCGTTGCGGCGGTTTTCATCCAGCAGTCGGGTAAATTCATGGCCGGGCAGGCGGACCGCCACATTTTCATCGGCGCGTTCGGCGGTGGTGATGAAATCCATAATTCGCTGCAGCTTGGCGTCGCGGGTTGCGCCATCGATCAGCTTATCCACTTCTATGGCGATGAAGATCTGCGAAACGCCATATTCATCGCTGTTTTCCTGAGTCACTTCGGCAACGGAAGAGCCGTTGGAAAGCAGGGTGGCAATCATATCCAGCACGATCGACAGGCCGGAACCTTTCCAGTAGCCCATCGGCAAAATACGGCGGTTTTTCTCGATAACCCCCGGTTCTTTGGTCAAATGACCTTCATCGTCGAATCCGCCGTCCACGGGCAGCTCGCGGCCGGCAAGGCGGTTAACTTCCAGCATGCCGTAGGAGAACATCGACATCGACATATCCACCATGGTGATCGGCGTTGACGGAATGGCGACGATCAGCGGATTGGTACCGATACGGCACTCCTTAGCGCCCCATGGCGGCATAACGGCGATGGAGTTGGTCCAGCAGATGCCGATGTAGCCTTTTTCCGCCGCCTGCCAGCCATAGCTGCCGCCGCGCATCCAGTGGTTGGCGTTACGTAACGCCACCAGGCCGATACCGTGATCGGAAGCCAGTTCGATGGCCCGGTCCATCATCTTTTTCGCCGTCAGGTTGCCGATGGAGCGCTGGGCATCCCACTGCTCGATGGCGCCGAGGCTGGTCACCCGCTGCGGTTTAGCCTCGGGGATGATGTCGCCGTTGTCCAGCTGCTGGATGAAGCGAGGAAAGCGGTTCACGCCGTGAGAATAGACGCCGGATTCGGTGGTGCGGGCAAACATTTCTGCGCAGGCATCGGCGGTTTCTGCGGCGATACCCCGCGCCAGCAGTACTCGATTGAATGCCTCTTTTAACTGCTCAAACGTTACTTTCATTCCTGTTTCCCTGGTCAGAGTTGATCGCTTTTTTATCTCTAAATTTCACTATACGAAATCTGATTTCAAATATAGCGATCAATTTTTATCAGATCAACGGGCAGCGTTATTTTTAAAAATCATAAAAATCATAAAGTTGTGTTTTTTTGGTTCAGATCGTGAACTGAAACACACTTTGCGCTACCATCTGAACGCGACAAAAACGGGGAGCGGAAACGATGGGCACAAAAGAGAGCGATGTAACGCAAGACAAAGAGAGGCCTGCCGGAAGCCAGAGCCTTTTTCGTGGGTTGATGCTGATTGAGATCCTGAGTAATTACCCAAACGGATGCCCGCTGGCGCATCTGTCGGAACTGGCGGGCCTGAACAAAAGCACCGTTCATCGCTTATTGCAGGGGCTGCAATCCTGCGGCTACGTGACGCCAGCCCCGGCGGCGGGGAGCTATCGTCTGACGACAAAGTTTATCGCCGTTGGCCAAAAGGCTTTGTCGTCGCTCAATATCATCCACGTCGCGGCGCCGCATCTTGAGGCGCTCAACCTGGCCACCGGCGAGACGGTGAACTTCTCTAGCCGTGAAGATGACCACGCTATCCTGATTTATAAGCTGGAGCCGACCACCGGCATGCTGCGTACGCGCGCCTATATTGGCCAGCATATGCCGCTGTACTGCTCGGCAATGGGCAAGATTTATATGGCGTTTGGCCATCCTGACTACGTTGAGAGCTACTGGAATTCACACCAGGATATTATTCAGCCGCTGACCCGGAATACCATTACAGGCTTACCTGCGATGCATGATGAGCTGGCGCAGATCCGCGAGCGTAATATGGCGATGGACAGGGAAGAGAACGAGTTGGGCGTGTCCTGCCTGGCGGTCCCGGTTTTCGATATTCATGGACGCGTGCCTTATGCCATTTCTATCTCCTTATCAACATCGCGCCTCAAGCAGGTAGGAGAGAAGAATTTACTCAAGCCGCTGCGCGATACGGCAGAGGCGATTTCCCGCGAACTGGGCTTTTCCGTGCGGGAAGGGTAAGGCAGATGACCAAATTGTCCCGGGCATCTGAGAGAAAACGCCGCTGACTCCATTCAGGATCAAGGCGCGGAAGCGGTTTTTTCTGGCACTCTGCATTTTTATCCCCAGTGGAGCAAGGATGAACCGGTTTATTATCGCGGATGCGCAAAAGTGCATCGGCTGCCGTACCTGTGAAGTCGCCTGCGTGGTATCCCATCAGCGGGACCAGGACTGTTCTGGCGTTTCCGCCATGCGCTTTGCGCCGCGGATCCGCGTGGTGAAAAATGACGAACTCTCGACGGCGACGCTTTGCCGCCAGTGTGAAGATGCGCCCTGCGCCAACGTCTGCCCCGAGGGCGCTATCCGCCGGGAAAATTCGGTCTGGCGCGTGGATCAGCGCCGCTGTATCGGCTGCAAAAGCTGCATGGTGGCGTGCCCCTATGGCGCGATGACGGTGATGCGGGTGGAGGAGGGCGTACAGGCGCTGAAGTGCGATTTGTGCAGCCATCGGGAAGAAGGCCCGGCCTGCGTGGCGGCATGCCCGACGCAGGCGCTGCGCTGCATCGAACCGATGGAGCTGGAGAGAATAGCCGCTGAACGTCGCCAGCGGATGGCGCTGGCGATGTAGCGATGATGCCTTCTTACGGCGTGTTCCCGGAGGCGGCGCTGGCGCGCCTTGTCCGGGCTGTCTGTCCGCAGAACGCTTGAAGCCTGTAGCCCGGCTGAGCGCAGCGCGAGCCGGGAATATATCTGGATTATTCAGGATTCTGGCGCCCGTTTACGCGCCCTGTTCACCCCATGCGCGTTCAACTTCTTCGGCGAGAATCTTCACGCCTGCTTCAATCTTCTCCGGGTCCGGCACATAGTTCATGCGCATGCACTGATGCGTGTGCGGCCACGGCTTATCCAGGCCAGGGAAGAAATAGTCGCCCGGCACCATCAGAACGCCGCGCTTTTTCAGGCGCTGGTACAGCAGCTCGGTAGAAATCGGCAGATCCTTAAACCATAGCCAGAGAAAAATCGCGCCTTCCGGTTTATGAATCAGGCAGCGATCTTCCGGCAAATAGCGGCGAATAATGGCGATAGTCTCCTGAACGCGCTGGTAGTAGAACGGCTTAATCACCGTTTCCGACAGGCGCAGAAGATCGTTGCGTTTAATCATCTCGCACATCATGGCCGGCCCCATTCCGCCGGGGGCGAGGCTGATAATGCCGTTCATATTGCTGATGGCGGTGATGATTTTTTCGTTAGCGATGATAATCCCGCAGCGGCTACCCGGCAGGCCCAGCTTGGAGAGGCTCATGCACAGCACGATATTCGGATTCCACAGCGGCCTGGCGTCGCTGAAAATAATCCCCGGGAACGGAACGCCGTAGGCGTTATCAATCACCAACGGGATGCCGTGCTGGTTGGCCAGCGCATCCAGCTTGATCAGCTCATCGTCGGTGATCACGTTGCCCGTCGGGTTGGTGGGGCGGGAAACGCAGATCATTCCCGTCTCGTCCGTGACCTGCAAATGTTCGAAATCCACGTGGTATTTAAACTGGCCTTCCGGCAGCAGCTCAATGTTCGGGCGAGTGGCGACAAACAGATCTTCTTCAAGGCCGGCATCGGCGTAGCCGATGTACTCGGGCGTCAACGGAAACAGCACTTTACGGGTGGTTCCATCCGCGCGACGGCCTGCGAAGAGGTTAAACAAGTAGAAAAACGCGCTCTGACTGCCGTTTGTCAGTGCAATATTCTGTGGTTCGATCTCCCAACCCAGTTCATCACGCAGCATCTGCGCCAGCAGGGCCAGCAGCTCGCTTTTACCCTGAGGACCGTCATAATTACAAAGCGCATCAAGGGCTTTGCCGCTGTTCAGCATGTCGGCCAGCAGGCTATGGAAGTAATCATTCATTTCCGGAATCTGCGCGGGATTGCCGCCGCCCAGCATGATGGCGCCCGGGGTACGTAGGCCGTCATTGAGGTCTTCCATCAAGCGGGTGATGCCCGAATGACGGGTAAATTTGTCGCCAAAAAGTGAAAATGTCATCGCGATTAGTCTGTCGGTATTCCAGGAAAGTGGGTAACCATAACGCCAGCGCAGACAGGGTGCAAATCGAGGTATCAGTGAGATATTTTGTTTTTATGCTGCTAAAGGAAGATATTTTGGATTTTTGTTCTGAAGCGGCTCCCCCGAGTGTCAGGGGAGCCTTGGGTCAGAAGGCTACTGCTGACCTGCCCATACCACCATCACTTTGTCATCGCCGGTCTCGCGAATAAAGCCGTAGCCTTTCGCCATCGATAGGGTGGTTTGTTTACCCATGCCAATCGCCGGATGACGGGCGCGGAACTGGCCCAGTTTCTCCCAGTGGGTCACGCTGCGCGCGGCTTTGCCGTTGACGTCCTGCCAGTTCATATCTGAGCGCGTCCCCTGCAGCGGATCGGAGCCGGTCGGGCCGAACGGCCGCGAGGATTCATCGCCGTAGAAGATCTGCACTGCGCCAGGCGCGAGCAGCAGCAATTCCGCCGCCGTGCTGCCGCCTTCGCGGAACAGGCTGGTATCGTGCGAGGAAAGATAGCTTAACACATTGAAATCCTGAAGCTTCTCTGCCATATGTTGCCAGGTCAGGTCGATATTCGCCAGGCAGCTTGTCGCTTTCGCAGCCTGATCCTGATAATCAAAATTCAGCATTGCGTCAAAACCGTGGCGATAGTAGTCGCTCTGCATCACGCCGTGGCCCCAGGCCTCGCCGGTCATCCAGAACGGCGCGTTATCCAGCGCTTTATCCGGATTGGCTTTTTTCCATTCCGCCAGCGCTTCAGTGGCCTGGGTTTTTAACTGCAGCCAGGCGGCCTGCTCGACGTGCTTGGCGGTATCGACGCGGAAGCCGTCGATGCCGTAGTCGCGCACCCATTGGCTCAGCCAGTGGGTCAGATAATCGCGCGGCGTATAGCCGGGGATCGCTTTGGCCGCGGTATCCGGCTTATGGCGATAGATGTTTGGCAGGCCGGATGGCGCCGTGGATTCGGTTTTCAGATCCGGCAGGAAAGCCAGCGACATCGTCAGGTCATCAAATCCAGGGTTGTCGTAATCGCCAATATCGGTGCGGATCCACTTTTTACCCCACCATTTTTCCCAACCGGCTTTGTCGCTGAAGTTAATGTAGTCGTTAAAGCTGTGCCAGCTTTGTCCCGCGCGGGGCTTCCAGTCGGTCCAGCGCTCTCCGAGGGTCTTTTTCAGCTCATCACCCTGGATGTACAGCGAGCCAAACTGAAACTCCTGCATATCGGCCAGGGTCGCGTAGCCGGTATGGTTCATCACCACGTCGAACAGAATGCGGATCCCGCGCTTGTGGGCCTCATCGACGAGGCGGCGCAGATCGTCTTCCGTTCCCATATTGGCGTCCAGCTTCGTCCAGTCCTGGGTGTAATAGCCGTGATAGGCGTAGTGCGGGAAATCGCCTTTCGTACCGCCGCCGACCCAGCCGTGGATTTGTTCCAGCGGCGAACTGATCCAGAGCGCGTTAACGCCGAGCTGCTGGATGTAATCCAGTTTGCTGGTCAGGCCCTGCAGGTCGCCGCCGTGGAAGGTGCCAATTTCCTGCATGCCGTCTTTGTGGCGGCCATAGCTATTGTCGTTGGCCGGGTTGCCGTTGACAAAGCGATCGGTCAGCACGAAATAGACGGTGGCGTTATGCCAGTTGAACGGCGCGGCGGCTTCCGTTTCCGCGCGTTCAAGCAGCAGCAGACCATTGCTGTTAAACGCCGGCTGGAGGGTAACTTTACCGCCGCTGACGGTCGCGATATTACCGCTGTAGAAATCGCGAACTTTACTGCCTTCGGCGAAGGATTTGCTGACGTCAATGGTAAGCGGCTTGCCATCCCATTTCGGACACTGCTTCATCTGCGGCGCGGCGGCGGCGGTCTGTTTCTCCTCCAGAGAGACCATCATGGTTGGCGTACCTGAACGGGTATCGACTTCCAGGGTATAGCGGCCATCGCGGAATACGCGCCACTGCGGCGCCGGATCGCGGCAAGGCTCCATAGACAGCATCTGGTAGAGCTTGATCGCACCGGCAGGCTGCCAGCACTGTTGGTCAAAATTAATCCGCAGAGGGCGCGTACCCTTTGCTACCTCGTTTTGACTGATAAATCTGCCGGTGCCTTCTTCGGTAAAGGCGGGGAAATCTGCGGTAGTCCAGGCGGCGAAGGCCATCCCAGGCAACAGCAGCGACGCAAGCGCAGCGAGTTTCATTCCGGAGTCCTGTGTGCGGTTTTTTGTTCAGTTTGCGCGTCTGGCTGTCTAATGAACTCATCCCACCGGCGCTTTTCCAGGGAGGATGAAAAAGGGTGAGTGATCGCGTTCAAAAAACAAGCAAAAAATGCGAGGGTTGTCGCATTTTTGTACTGTTGTCATGGGGCGGAAACCGATTTCAGATGACAGCTTTTCGGAATTGGACTATTTCTGTGGGTGCGTCATCTGGGTATTTTTGATACTATTCGCGATTCAACTATCGATTTTTTGTGAAAAACAAGGCGTTGGAATGATTGCATCCGACCAGGAGACCTAATGATATCGACTCCCATTCGACGATATGGGGCCGCGATACTCATGTTACTTACCTGCATATTTTCAGGTAGTGTGCTGGCAACAACACACACAGCAACAACGAGTCATAAAGCCCCAATAGTTAAGAAGAAAAACACCGTTAAAGTAAGCAAGGTAAGCAGTAAACAAGAGTATTCTCGCAATAGTGTAAAGAGCAGTTCACTTCCTGATTTGCGAAAATACCCTTCCGGGACACCAAGGAAAAAAGCGTTTCTCCGGACGGTAATGCCTTACATTACGAAACAGAATCAGGTGATTACCGCCGATCGTAACTGGCTTGTTTCCAAGCAGTACGATGCGCGCTGGTCGCCGAGCGAGCGTACGCGGCTGAAAGAGATCGCCTCTCGTTATAAAGTGAAGTGGTCCGGCAATACTCGCCATATTCCATGGAACTCGCTGCTTGAGCGCGTCGACATTATCCCGAATAGCATGGTCGCTACCATGGCAGCGGCGGAAAGCGGCTGGGGAACGTCAAAGCTGGCGCGGGTGAACAACAATTTATTTGGTATGAAGTGTGGCGGTGGAAACTGCCGCGGTGCGGTGAAGGGCTACTCCCAGTTTGATTCGGTGGAAGAGTCCGTTCAGGCCTATGTCCGAAATCTGAATACGCATCCGGCCTACTCGTCGTTCCGTAAATCGCGTGCGCAGCTGCGTAAAGCCGATCAGGAAGTGACCGCCAGCACGATGATTCATAAGCTGAAGGGCTATTCGACCAAAGGGTCGAGCTATAACAACTATCTCTTCGCGATGTATCAGGATAACCAGCGGTTGATAGCCGCGCACATGTAATTGCTCTTACATGTCATCATTGATGCCCGGTGCGTAAGCCCGGGCATTTTTCTTTGCGCGCTACATCATGACTTCGCTGTGCCGGTCGCGGTACTCCTTCGGCGTCACGTCGTACTCTTTCTTAAACACCGAATAGAAATACTGCAGCGATGGATAGCCGCACATCTGGGAGATTTCGTTAATCGATAGGGTGGTTGATACCAGCAGACTGCGCGCTTTTTCCAGCTTCTCGCTGTGGATCACCGTATGAATGGTTTCGCCGACTTCCTCTTTGAAGCGCTTTTCCAGATTCGAGCGGGAAATCCCCACGGCGTCCAGCACCTGCTCAACTTTAATCCCTTTACAGGCGTGGTTACGGATATAGTGCATCGCCTGAATGACCGAAGGATCAGTGAGCGAACGGTAGTCGGTGGAGCGGCGTTCTACCACGCGCATCGGCGGGATAAGCTGACGCTGAAGCGGCAGCTCTTCATTCTCCAGCAGGCGATGCAGCAGCTTTGCCGCCTGGTAGCCCATCTGACGGGTGCCCTGCGCAACGGAGGAGAGCGCCACGCGCGACAGGTAGCGGGTAAGCTCTTCGTTATCTATGCCGATAACGCACAGCTTTTCCGGGACGGGGATATGCAGCCGCTCGCAGGCCTGTAATACGTGGCGCGCGCGGGCGTCGGTAACGGCGATGATGCCGGTTTGCGGCGGCAGGGTTTGCAGCCAGTCGGCGAGGCGGTTTTGCGCGTGCTGCCAGTTTTCCGGCGCCGTCTCGAGCCCCTGATAGACCACGCCGCGATATTTCTCTCTGGCGACCAGCTGGCAAAACGCGTGTTCGCGCTCGGCGGCCCAGCCTTTACAGCTGGAAGCGGGCAGGCCGTAAAAGGCGAAGCGGTTAATGCCTTTTTCCTTCAGATGCAGGAAGGCGCTCTCAACCAGCGCGGCGTTGTCGGTGGCGATATAGTGAACCGGCGGATAGCACTCCGGGCGGTGGAAGGAGCCGCCGACGCCGACAATCGGAACATTCACGTCGATCAGCAGGTTTTCAATTTCCGGGTCGTCGTAATCGGCAATAACGCCGTCGCCTAACCACTCTTTGATGTTTTCAATTCGTGCCCGAAAATCTTCCTCAATGAAGATATCCCATTCCAGTTGCGATGCTTGTAAATATTCGCCGACGCCCTCAACGACCTGGCGATCGTAGGCTTTGTTGGCATTGAATAACAGCGTAATACGGTGACGCTTTTCAAACATAGTGTTGTTCCTGGTCTCTCTTGCAGGCCATACAATACCGGCCAATGCCCGGATTTTTTCAAGCTACTTGTGCCTAAGTTTGGCGGTAGCGCAAATAATTCGGGCATTTTTTTTCACAGCCCTCAGCTTCGGCGTTTCGTGGCGGAATCCATCCATACCGCGAGCAATAAAATGACCCCTTTAACGATGTACTGCCAGAAGGTGGCGACGTCCATCATGCTCATGCCGTTGTCCAGCGCGGACATGATAAAAGCGCCCATGACCGCGCCCGCGACGCTGCCGACGCCGCCGGCGAGGCTGGTACCGCCGATCACGCAGGCGGCGATGGCGTCCAGTTCGGCGATGTTGCCGGCGGAAGGGGAACCGGCGCCAAGACGCGAGCTGAGAATCAACCCGGCAATCGCCACCATCAGGCCATTAATGGCGAACACCGCCAGCTTGGTGCGTTCCACGCTGATGCCGGATAGACGCGCGGCCTCCAGGTTGCCGCCGATGGCGTAGATGCGGCGCCCAAACGCGGTACGGGTGGCCATAAACATGCCCGCCAGCAGCAGCGCGGTGAGAATCAGTACCGGCGTCGGGACGCCGCGATAGTCGTTTAACAGCCAGATGGCGCCCAGCACAATAACGGCGGTAATCGTCTGGCGGCCAACGGCTGAAGCGGAGGCGGGCGTGGAGAGGCCGAGAGCCTGACGTCGCATACGGCCGCGCCACTGCCAGATGATAAAGGCCGCCATGCCCGCCACGCCGATACCAAAGCCAATGCCATCAGGCAGATAGCTCTGGCCGATTTGCGACATCGCCGGGCTGGTGGGAGAGACGGTGGTCCCGTTGGTAATGCCTATCAAAATACCGCGAAATGCCAGCATGCCGGCGAGCGTCACGATAAACGAGGGGACTTTACGATAGGCAACCCACCAACCGTTCCAGGCCCCCAGCAGCAGGCCAAGCGCCAGGGTGACCACAATGGTCAGCGGTAGCGGCCAGCCCAGCCAGACATCAAATATTGCCGCTGCGCCGCCGAGCAGCCCCATCATTGAGCCGACGGAGAGATCGATCTCGGCGGAAATAATCACAAACACCATGCCGACCGCGAGAATGCCGGTAATGGCGGTCTGGCGCAGCAGGTTGGAGATATTACGCGCGCTCAGATAAGCGCCTTCGGTGGTCCAGGTGAAAAACAGCATAATGGCCACGATAGCGGCGATCATCACGAATACCTGGAGGTTCATCCCCTTCAGCCCCGATAGCGCGCCAGCGGCAGGTGGGGTGAGTTTCATTTCAGACGACGTGTTCTTCGACATGGCGTTCGCTCCTCAGTGCGGCTTCCATCACCTGTTCCTGGGTCAGGCCCTGGTTGATCAAATTAGCCTTCAATTTACCTTCATGCATCACCAGCACCCGGTCGCTTAGCCCCAGCACTTCGGGTAGTTCGGATGAAATGACAATGACGGCGATCCCCTGCTGCACCAGCTGATTAATCAGCTTGTAGATTTCGTACTTGGCGCCGATGTCGATGCCGCGGGTGGGCTCATCGAGTATCAGAATGCGCGGGTTCAGCAGCAGGCAGCGGGCGAGGATCGCCTTTTGCTGATTGCCGCCGCTCAGGCGACCGATCGCCAGCTCCGGCGATGAGGTTTTGATCTTCAAACGCTGGATGGATTGCTGAATACAGTGCTGCTCTCCGGCATCGTCAAGGCTGCTCAGCGGACCGGTAAACTGGTTTAACGCGGCGAGGGTGATGTTTTTACCCACCGCCATGACCGGCACAATACCGTCTTTCTTTCTGTCTTCCGGTACCATGGCGATGCCCTGCGCAATAGCCTGCTGACAGCTGTGAATCGTCACCTGCTGGCCATCAATAAAGATTTTTCCCTGCCAGCGGCCCGGCCAGACGCCGAACAGGCACTGGACCGCTTCGGTACGGCCCGCGCCGACCAGCCCGGCGATCCCCAGTATTTCACCGCGCCGCAGCGAAAAGGAGACGTCATTGACCCGCTTAATATGGCGATTCACCGGGTGCCAGGCCGTCAGGTTTTCCACCCGCAGGATTTCCTCGCCGCAGCTGTGGGCTTCGCTCGGATAGAGGGCGGTAAGCTCGCGGCCGACCATCATGGTGATAATGTCATCTTCGTTCATGCCGTCAGCGTTACGGGTACCGATATGCTGCCCATCGCGGATCACGCAGATGGTGTCGGAGATGGCTTTGACTTCATTGAGCTTGTGGGAAATGTAAATACAGGCAATACCGTGATTTTGCAGATCGCGAATAATATTCAGCAGAATTGCCGTCTCCTGTTCCGTTAACGAGGCGGTGGGTTCGTCGAGAATTAACAACCGTACCTGTTTATTCAGCGCTTTTGCTATTTCGACCAGCTGCTGCTGGCCAAGGCCCAAATCGCCGACGCGGGTATCGGGTGATATGGCTAAATTGACCTGGGCCAGCAGCTTTTCGCAGCGTAAGGTCATGGTTTCGTAATCCAGCAGACCGTGGCGGGAGATCTCCGCGCCGAGAAAAATATTCTCCAGAACGGTCAGATGTTTTACCAGCGCCAGCTCCTGATGAATGATGGCAATCCCTTTGCGCTCGGTATCGCGTATATGGCCCGGCCGCAACGTTTCCCCGGAAAAAATAATCTCTCCCTCATAGCTACCGTGCGGATATATTCCGCAAAGGACCTTCATGAGCGTGGATTTACCGGAGCCGTTTTCGCCGCACAGCGAGACCACTTCTCCGGCGTTAAGCCGCAGACTGACATTATCAATCGCCTTCACCGTACCGAAGGTTTTAGTAATGTTTTTCATTTCGAGTAACCAGGACATAGAGACTCCACATAAGCGATATCCGGCTGGATGGGGCAACGCCCCCGGGAGAGGGCGTCAGAGATTACAGCTCGCTTTTTTTGTGGAAACCGTCTTTGATCACCGTCTGGTCAATGTTGTCTTTATTGACCTCAATGGGCGTCAGCAGCCGGGAAGGCACATCTTTGAGGCCGTTGTTGAGCGTGGCGTCGGCCTTCGGCTGTTTATCGTTGCCCAGTTCGACGGCGATCTCTGCTGCGGTGGTGGCAAGGTCAGCGATCGGTTTGTAAACGGTCATCGTCTGAGTGCCAGCGATAATGCGCTTCACGCCGGCGAGGTCGGCATCCTGGCCGGAAATCGCCACTTTGCCTGCGAGCCCCTGGGCACTTAACGCCTGAATGGCGCCGCCGGCGGTGGCATCGTTAGAGGCGACGACCGCATCAATTTTGTTATTGTTGGCGGTCAGGGCGTTTTCCATAATCTTCAGCGCATTTTCTGGCAGCCATCCGTCGACCCACTGATCGCCGACGACCTTAATTTTTCCTTCATCAATATAGGGCTTAAGAACTTTCATTTGGCCGGCGCGGAAAAGCTTGGCGTTATTGTCTACCGGCGAGCCGCCCATTAAGAAATAGTTGCCCTGAGGCACTTTATTGACCAGGCTTTGCGCCTGCATTTCGCCAACTTTCTCATTATTAAACGAAATATAGAAATCAATGTCGGCATTATTGATGAGACGATCGTAGGCGAGAACTTTAATTCCCTCCTGTTTAGCCTCTTTTATCACATTACTCAGCACCTGACCGTTATAGGGAATAATAACCAGAACGTCGACGCCGCGATTAATCATATTTTCGATTTGCGACATTTGCGTTTCTTCGTTGCCATTGGCTGACTGGACGAATACTTTTGCACCTAATGATTCAGCTTTATTGACAAAAATATCGCGATCTTTTTGCCAGCGCTCAAGGCGCAGGTCGTCAATCGCCATGCCAATTTTGACTTCTTTCGCAATGCCCGACAGGCTGGTGAGGAGGAGTGAAGCACAGAGCGTTAGGCAAAGGTTCTTTATCTTCATAATAATAACACCTTTTTTGTAAAGTGCAGGATAAGACGAACGATAAAAATAAACGGCCTGATACGTAGCAGATTTTTAACGCGGAAAGGAGCGCTGGCAATTATCTATGCTTATTTTGCCGTTATGAAATTTTGTTTATTTGTTAATTTATGACCGCGATCGTACTTTAATAATTAGTTCTCATCGTATTTCATTGATCTCTCGTGGCGTAAGCAGCGAAGTGAGGGCGTTGTTCTATTGTTTTTGCGACCTGGCGCACGTTTGTGGATTCTCTCAATCACAGTGTGAAATAACGTAATTGAGGAAACTAAAAAGAGAATTCTATATTGGCTTATGACTTATTACTCGCCGCATCCCTGAATATGGAGTTCATTATGCAGACCTATTTTGATCAGCTCGATCGCGTTCGTTATGAAGGCCCGAAATCCGCTAACCCACTGGCTTTCCGTCATTACAATCCGGATGAGCTGGTCCTGGGCAAACGGATGGAAGAACACCTGCGCTTTGCGGCCTGCTACTGGCACACCTTCTGCTGGAACGGCGCTGATATGTTCGGCGTGGGCTCCTTTAACCGCCCGTGGCAGCAGCCGGGCGAAGCGCTGGAAATGGCGAAACGCAAAGCCGATGTCGCGTTTGAGTTTTTCCACAAACTGAACGTACCGTACTACTGCTTCCACGACGTTGACGTTTCTCCGGAAGGGGCGTCGTTGAAAGAGTATGCCAATAACTTCGCGCAGATGGTGGATGTGCTGGCGGAAAAACAGCAGCAGAGTGGCGTCAAGCTGCTGTGGGGTACGGCAAACTGCTTTACGAACCCGCGTTACGGTGCCGGTGCGGCAACCAACCCGGATCCGGAAGTGTTCAGCTGGGCGGCCACTCAGGTGGTGACCGCGATGGATGCGACCCACAAACTCGGCGGGGAAAACTACGTCCTGTGGGGCGGCCGCGAAGGCTATGAAACTCTGCTCAATACCGACCTGCGCCAGGAGCGCGAGCAGATTGGCCGCTTTATGCAGCTGGTCGTGGAGCATAAACATAAAATCGGCTTCCAGGGCACGCTGCTGATTGAACCTAAACCGCAGGAGCCAACCAAGCATCAGTACGATTACGACGCGTCTACCGTCTATGGCTTCCTGAAACAGTTCGGCCTGGAAAAAGAGATCAAACTGAACATCGAAGCGAACCACGCGACGCTGGCCGGCCACACTTTCCACCACGAAATTGCGACCGCCATTGCTCTGGGCCTGTTTGGTTCCGTTGATGCTAACCGCGGCGACCCGCAGCTGGGCTGGGATACCGACCAGTTCCCGAACAGCGTTGAAGAGAATGCGCTGGTGATGTACGAAATCCTGAAAGCGGGCGGCTTCACCACCGGCGGCCTGAACTTTGATGCTAAAGTGCGTCGTCAGAGCACCGACAAATACGACCTGTTCTACGGCCACATTGGCGCGATGGACACCATGGCGCTGGCGTTAAAAGTCGCTGCTCGTATGATTGAAGACGGCGAGCTGGATAAACGCGTCGCCAGGCGCTATGCCGGCTGGAACGGCGAGCTGGGTCAGCAGATCCTGAAAGGCCAGATGAACCTGGCGGACATTGCCCAGTATGCCACTCAGCATAACCTGGCGCCGGAGCACCAGAGCGGCCATCAGGAACTGCTGGAAAACGTGGTTAACCGTTACCTCTTTGATCGCTAATGAGGGCGATGATGCCCGGCGAGCCCGGGCATTGACGATAACCGATGCTTTATTCGCGCCACGCTTAGCCGTGGCGCGTCAGTAAGGAGAGGCTGTATGTATATCGGGATTGATCTGGGCACCTCGGGCGTCAAGGCTATTCTGCTCAACGAGCAGGGCGAGGTCGTGGCTTCGCATACCGAAAAGCTCAACGTGTCGCGTCCGCACCCTTTATGGTCTGAACAAGATCCTGAGCACTGGTGGCTGGCGACGGACCGCGCGATGAAAGCGCTGGGCGCGCAGCACTCGCTGCGCGAAGTCAAAGCGTTAGGTATTGCGGGCCAGATGCACGGCGCGACGCTGCTGGATAAGCAACAGCGCGTCCTGCGCCCGGCGATTTTATGGAATGATGGCCGCTGCGGTGAAGAGTGCGCGCTGCTGGAAGCGAACGTCAGCCGTTCGCGGCAGATAACCGGCAACCTGATGATGCCGGGATTTACCGCGCCGAAGCTGCTGTGGGTACAACGTCACGAGCCTGAGATCTTCAAACAGGTCGATAAAGTCCTGCTGCCAAAAGATTATTTACGTTTGCGCATGACCGGTGAGTTTGCCAGCGATATGTCCGATGCCGCCGGAACGATGTGGATGGACGTGGCGCGCCGCGACTGGAGCGATGAGATGCTCGCCGCCTGCGGTCTGAGCCGCGATAACATGCCGGCGCTGTTCGAAGGATGTGAAGTGACGGGTTCGCTGCGCCCGGCCGTCGCGCAGTCGTGGAATATGCCGGAAGCGCTGGTGGTAGCCGGCGGCGGCGACAACGCGGCGGGGGCGGTGGGTGTTGGCATGGCGGATGCGGGCCAGGCGATGCTGTCGCTGGGGACCTCCGGCGTCTACTTTGCCGTCAGCGACGGCTTTCTTAGCAAGCCGGAAAGCGCCGTACACAGTTTCTGCCACGCGCTGCCCGGGCGCTGGCATCTGATGTCGGTCATGCTGAGCGCAGCTTCCTGCCTCGATTGGGCGGCGACATTAACCGGCCTCGGCACGGTTCCGGCGCTGATTGCGGCGGCGGAAGCGGCGAACGACGATGCCGATCCGGTCTGGTTCCTGCCCTACCTCTCCGGTGAACGTACGCCGCACAATAATCCGCAGGCCAAAGGCGTCTTTTTCGGCCTGACTCATCAACATGGTCCGGCGGAACTGGCGCGGGCGGTGCTGGAGGGCGTCGGTTATGCGCTGGCGGACGGTATGGATGTGGTTCACGCCTGCGGCGTGAAGCCCGAGAGCGTCACGCTTATCGGCGGCGGCGCGCGCAGCGCCTACTGGCGGCAAATGCTGGCGGATATTAGCGGCCAGCAGCTGGATTTCCGCACCGGCGGTGACGTCGGCCCGGCGCTTGGCGCGGCGCGGCTGGCCCAGCTGGCGTTGCATCAAAATATCGCGTTTTCCGATCTACTTCCTCAGCTCCCGCTGGAACAGGCTCATCGTCCTGATGCCGAGCGCTTTGCTCGTTACGCCCCTCGCCGGGAAACCTTCCGCCAGATTTATCAGCAGCTTTTACCGCTGATGTCCTGATTCTTTCGCCCCTGTCGATGGGGCGAATTCATCTCTTGAATGTTTTTAAATTCATGTAGTTATCGAGTGTATTTATATATTCCGAATTTGTCGTTTCAGGGACGAAAAGTACGGATAAACGCATCCTGCCAGTCCACAATGGGGCCTGTCTTATGCCAGGGAGGCACCATGAAAAACAATCTTATTGCAAGGCTGTTGATGTCTATTGGCGCACTGGTTTATCTGGTGGGAATCTGGCGAACCTGCCCATTATTTAGCGGTAAAGGCTATTTTCTGGGCGTTCTGGTCATGGGGATGTTTGCTGTGCTCACGCATCAGCGAACGGCGCAGGAAGCACAGCGAGACGGCGATTTTATCTCGCTGTGCCGGCTGGTGGTGCTGTTGTCGGCGGGATTGCTGCTGGTCGGCGCCTGGTTTGTCCCGGCTCCGTGGCGTGAAAAAAGTATTTACGTGATGGCGTGGTTTGTCTGTATGTACGGTGCGTCGGCAACGCCTTATCCCGCTAAAGTCACGGATAAAGCTCGCAATAACTCAGTGGAATAAGCTGTCAGCGGACAGCGAAGAGAGGTAGTTACAAATGGAAACGAAAGCGACGACATATTCACCCGCGTTTCATCTGATCTCATGGATTGCGCTGGTTGGCGGCATCCTGACGTATCTGATTGGCCTGTGGAATGCGCAGATGGAGCTCAATGAAAAGGGCTACTATTTTGCCGTACTGATTCTGGGGCTTTTTTCCGCCGCCTCTTATCAAAAGACGGTGCGTGATAAATACGAAAAGATCCCAACCACTACGATGTATTACTTGTCCTGCCTGATCGCCTTTGCGATTGCTGTGGGTCTGCTGGCGGTGGGATTGTGGAACGCAACGCTGATGCTCAGTGAGAAAGGCTTTTATGGCCTGGCGTTCTTTTTAAGCCTTTTCGGCGCCGTGGCGGTGCAGAAGAATATACGTGATGTCTGGGATCGTTCTTCTCTAAGCGAGGTCGGCGCAGTCACGGAAGAGCCCGCTGAGTAAACGACGGCGCCGGCGTTGAACCGCAGGCGCCGTTTTTCAGCTCACCAGTCGTCGGCTGTCAATGCGCTGTACCAACATTGATAGCGCCAGGCTACCCAGCAGCGCAGCGCTGAATATCCAGGCAATATCCAACATTGGCCAGCGGGTCAGCTCCAGTCCGCTGGCGCGCAGCGCGTGAATAATCAGCGCATGAAATCCGTAAATGCCTAACGAATGGCGCGCAATAAGCGCAATAAACGGCAGCTGACGCGTATTGAGCGTATTTTTTACCAGCGTCAGCAGGGCGAGCGCGCAGACAAAAACCGCGGGGCCGCAGTATAAATACCAGGTATCACCAAAATCGCCGCGCCAGCGCAGTTCGTGCAGCGTGCCGCGTGATATTACCCATACTCCCGTGATGAATAGCCCAGCGCAGAGCGCAGTCAGCCATTTTTTATCGGTATCCAGCGTGCCGATTGCCCGCCCTAATACGCCGTACATCACGTAGTAGAACGTATCGCCGTTGATATAGAGATTGAGCGGCAGCCATTCAACGCCTGCGGCTTTCACCGGGACCATATTGGGGTTTGCCAGAATACCCAGCACCAGCATCAGCGCCAGCAGCATCCTGCCGCTCACCTGCTTAACCTGCACCAGCGGAGAAAGCAGGTAAATGACCACGATAGCGAAGAAGAACCACAGATGGTAGAACACCGGTTTCTGCAGCAAATTTCTCAGCGACAGTTCAACGTTGATGTGGGTAAACAAGGTGATATAGAGCAGCGACAGCGCACTATAAAAGAGAATGCACAGCGCGATACGCCGAAAATGGCGGGGCTGGGCGCTGCGCTCGCCGAAAAACAGATAGCCTGAAATCATGAAAAACAGGGGGACGCTGACGCGAGATGCCGAGTTGAGGATATTGGCGAGATCCCACTCCAGCAGGCTGATGGTGTGCGGATGCGTGATATACCAGGTGGTACTATGAATCATGACCACCATCATGCAGGCAATGCCGCGCAAATGGGTAATCCAGTGAATTTTTTCCTGCATCAGTGCCTCTGTTTCTCCTTCTCAGAAAGGGTCTGACCGCCCTTATACGCTGGTATCGCAGTGGAATAATCCGAGTTTTTCGGCATAGACTTGTCGAGGTGTGGCCCAATTCGCACAATGTGCCGATTATTTAACGTAACCTGCACGATAACAATTTACTAACAAGGCGGTCGAGAAAAAATGGTGATGAAATATGTGTTTTCTGGACTACTGCTGTGCCTGCTGGCGGGCTGTAGCGCGACGCCGTCTCCGCCAGTGCAGAAGGCGCAGAAAGCACGGATAACGCCGCAGGCTACCCTCAATATGGCGCAGCTTTGCAAGGATAATGCCGCCGTTCGTTATAGTACAGGCGTGCGCCAGGTTGACATCAGCCATTTCGAGCAGTTTCAGGGGAGCTACGAGCTTTCGGGCAAGACTGCGCGGAATGAACGTTTTATCTGTTCTTTTGACCCGGACGGACAGTTTTTGCATCTTTCCATGCGCTAAACGCGCCCACGGTGGCGCTTATTTCCGCAATTTTCCCTAAACAATCCCGTTTCATACTGTATATCTCGCAGCCAGCGGGTATACTGGCTCCTTCCTTTAAATCCACACGTATCCAGCACGAAATCATATGCAAAAGTTTGATACCAGGACCTTCCAGGGCCTGATCCTGACCTTACAGGATTACTGGGCTCGCCAGGGCTGCACCATTGTTCAACCACTGGACATGGAAGTCGGCGCAGGCACCTCTCACCCGATGACCTGCTTACGCGCATTGGGTCCCGAGCCGATGGCGACCGCCTACGTGCAGCCTTCCCGCCGTCCGACCGATGGTCGCTACGGTGAAAACCCGAACCGTTTACAGCACTACTATCAGTTCCAGGTGGTGATAAAACCCTCTCCGGATAATATCCAGGAGCTGTACCTTGGGTCTCTGAAAGAGCTGGGTATGGATCCGACCATCCACGACATTCGCTTCGTCGAAGACAACTGGGAAAACCCGACGCTGGGCGCCTGGGGTCTGGGTTGGGAAGTGTGGCTGAACGGTATGGAAGTCACGCAGTTCACCTACTTCCAGCAGGTTGGCGGTCTGGAGTGTAAGCCGGTCACCGGCGAGATCACCTACGGTCTGGAACGTCTGGCGATGTATATCCAGGGTGTCGACAGCGTTTACGATCTGGTCTGGAGCGATGGCCCGCTGGGTAAAACGACCTACGGCGACGTGTTCCATCAGAACGAAGTGGAGCAATCCACCTATAACTTCGAATATGCCGACGTGGACTTCCTGTTCTCCTGCTTCGAGCAGTATGAGAAAGAAGCCCAGCAGCTGCTGGCGCTGGAAAACCCGCTGCCGCTGCCTGCCTACGAGCGCATTCTGAAAGCCGCCCATAGCTTTAACCTGCTGGACGCGCGTAAAGCCATCTCCGTCACCGAGCGTCAGCGCTATATCCTGCGCATTCGCACCCTGACCAAAGCAGTGGCTGAAGCTTACTATGCTTCCCGTGAAGCCCTGGGCTTCCCGATGTGCAACAAGAATAAATAAGAGGCGGCCATGTCTGAGAAAACTTTCCTGGTGGAAATCGGCACTGAAGAGCTGCCACCAAAAGCACTGCGCAGCCTGGCTGAATCCTTTGCTGCGAACGTGACCGCAGAGCTGGATAACGCTGGCCTCGCGCACGGTAAAGTTGAATGGTTTGCCGCACCGCGCCGTCTGGCGCTGAAAGTGGCGAATCTGGCGGCTGCGCAGGCAGACCGTGAAGTTGAAAAACGCGGCCCGGCGATTGCCCAGGCGTTTGACGCCAGCGGCCACCCGAGCAAAGCGGCCGAAGGCTGGGCGCGCGGCTGCGGTATCACCGTCGATCAGGCTGAACGTCTGACGACCGATAAAGGCGAATGGCTGCTGTATCGTGCCCACGTGAAAGGCGAGAGCACCGAAGCGCTGCTGCCGAACATGATCGCGACCTCGCTGGCGAAGCTGCCGATCCCGAAACTGATGCGTTGGGGCGCGTCCGACGTCCACTTCGTGCGTCCGGTTCATACCGTGACCCTGCTGCTGGGCGACAAAGTGATCCCGGCCACCATTCTGGGCGTGCAGTCCGATCGCGTTATTCGCGGCCACCGCTTTATGGGTGAGGCGGAGTTCACTATCGACAATGCCGATCAGTATCCGCAGATCCTGCTGGAGCGCGGTAAAGTCATCGCCGATTACGAACAGCGTAAAGCCAAAATTAAAGCCGATGCGGAAGAAGCGGCGCGTAAAATTGGCGGCAACGCCGATCTGAGCGAAAGCCTGCTGGAAGAGGTGACTTCACTGGTTGAATGGCCGGTGGTCCTCACCGCGAAGTTCGAAGAAAAATTCCTTGCGGTGCCTGCCGAAGCGCTGGTTTACACCATGAAAGGGGACCAGAAGTACTTCCCGGTTTACGACAACGCGGGCAAGCTGCTGCCGAATTTTATCTTCGTCGCCAACATCGAATCGAAAGATCCGACCCAGATTATTTCCGGTAACGAAAAAGTGGTGCGTCCGCGTCTGGCGGACGCTGAGTTCTTCTTCAATACCGACCGTAAAAAACGTCTGGAAGATAACCTTCCGCGTCTGCAAACCGTGCTGTTCCAGCAGCAGCTGGGTACGCTGCGCGATAAGACCGATCGTATTCAGGCGCTGGCCGGCTGGATCGCTGAGCAGATTGGCGCGGACGTCAATCATGCTACCCGCGCGGGCCTGCTCTCCAAGTGCGATCTGATGACCAACATGGTCTTCGAGTTCACCGACACGCAGGGCGTGATGGGGATGCACTACGCGCGCCATGATGGCGAAGCGGAAGACGTTGCCGTTGCCCTGAACGAGCAGTATCAGCCGCGCTTTGCCGGCGATGACCTGCCGTCTAACCCGGTGGCCTGCGCCGTGGCGATTGCCGATAAGATGGACACCCTGGCGGGTATCTTCGGTATCGGCCAGCACCCGAAAGGCGATAAAGACCCGTTTGCGCTGCGTCGTGCCGCGCTGGGCGTGCTGCGTATCATCGTTGAGAAGAACCTGAATCTGGATCTGCAAACGCTGACTGAAGAAGCGGTGCGTCTGTACGGCGACAAGCTGACGAATGGCAACGTGGTTGACGATGTTATCGACTTCATGCTGGGACGCTTCCGCGCCTGGTATCAGGATGAAGGCTATACCGTCGACACGATTCAGGCGGTACTGGCGCGTCGTCCAACCCGTCCGGCAGACTTCGATGCGCGTATGAAGGCGGTTTCCCACTTCCGTACCCTCGAAGAGTCCTCCGCCCTGGCGGCGGCGAACAAGCGTGTATCCAACATTCTGGCGAAATCAGACGTGACGCTGAACGATATCGTTCACGCCTCCGTACTGAAAGAAGCGGCTGAAATCAAGCTGGCAGGCAATTTAGTCGTGCTGCGCGATAAGCTGCAGCCGTACTTCGCCGAAGGGCGTTACCAGGATGCGCTGATTGAGCTGGCGTCCCTGCGCGAGCCGGTGGATGAGTTCTTCGAGAACGTGATGGTGAACGCAGAAGACCAGGATGTGCGCGTAAACCGACTGACGCTGCTGTCCAAGCTGCGCGATCTGTTCCTGCAGGTAGCGGATATTTCTCTGCTGCAGTAAGTGAATGGGTAATAATAAAAAACCTGCCTGCGGGCAGGTTTTTTTATACTAAAAATATAAGTAAGCGAACCATTAATAATTCGCTGATTGATATTTTCGTTATTTTCATTGATTGCCGGGAATTATTTTAGGAATATGCCAACGTAGTCTGGTCAGATATTTACGGTAGAATGCTGACGGGTGCTTGAGACTGTTTGTCTCAGGCGTTCAGCGGGAGACAAACAGAGAAAAGCCCCACCTGATGATAAATCAAAGTGAGGCTCCCCTATGCATGAACACCATAAGAGTAGCCTCTTACCTGTTGAAAATCAACACGGGAGGCGAGGAATGCCGCAAAAGTATCTGTTGTTTAGCTTAATAGTGATTTGCTTCACTATTTTATTATTTACCTGGATGGTGCGTGATTCGCTGTGTGAATTACAGCTCAGGCAGGGGAATATTGAGCTGGTGGCGTTCTTAGCCTGTGGGATTAAAACGTAAGAGACGGTGGCGGAGAGCGATCTCCGCCATTCTTACGGCGTTAAGCATTCTTATAGCACCCTGTTTTTTTCATGAAATCATTATTTCGCCTCCTGAAACCAGGAGGCTTTTTTTCCGGATTCACGGCCTGTCGAAAAAACAGGCTTGAAATGTATACCGGGGTATGGCTATCCTATGGCCCGACGAATCCCTCGTCTCACCGGAGAGCACGCGCCAAATGAACAAACACGACTGATGAATTTCACGCCTTGCTTCGCGCTATTTGCGAGCAGGGGAGGTATTGATTTCATTCAGGAGTGCTTATGGCTCATTGTGCCCGGTCCCCCTCTTTTCTTTTGCATCAGGTCACCTGTCAGTTAGCGACGGGAGATACGCTTTTTGGTCCGCTGAATTTATCGCTGGAAGGCACCCTCTGCGGGCTTGTCGGGCGCAATGGCGTCGGTAAAACCCGATTATTGCGTTTGCTGGCGGGCCTGGACTCGCCGTCGAGCGGCCATATCGAACGTGTGGCTTCGGTGAGCTACGTTGCTCAGCAGCATGTCATGTTTCCTGATACGACGCTGGCGGAATGGCTTGGTGTCGAATTCGTTTTTTCTGCTCTGGCTCGTCTTGAACGGGGCGAAGGGCGAGCCGACGATCTTGAACATCTTGATGGCTTTTGGGATCTCCCGGAGCGCCTGAATGCAGGATTCCAGGCCGCTGGCTTAGGAGAATTTTCCCCCGGACGGCTCGCCTCTTCGCTGAGCGGCGGGGAAAGAGTGAAGGCGCAGCTGTGCGGAGCGTTCCTGTCCGACGCGGATTTCCTCCTGCTTGACGAACCCACCAACCATCTCGACCGACAAGGCCGCGCGTGGCTATATCAGCAGCTTGAGCAATGGCGCGGAGGGGCGTTGATCGCCAGCCACGATCGGGAGCTACTGACCCAAATGCCGCGCATCCTCGAGCTGGCATCCGCGGCTTTGCGCAGCTACGGCGGCAATTATGTGGATTATCAGCAGCAGCGTGAGCTGGAGCAGCAGGCGGCTCGCGCCGCGCTGGAGCATGCGGTTACTGAAAGGCGACGAACCCGGGCGCGGATGCAAAAAGAGCACGATGCCTGCCGGCGCCGCTCGGCGCAGACATTGCGCACTATCGACACGCTCAATATCGCTTCATTTGAGCGTGTTGCCTGGAAAGGGGCGGCAAAAGAGCGTCCCGGCACCCTTAAGCGCCAGCATCGTGAACAAAGCAGCATCCTCAACGATGCGATAGAGCAGGCGCGTGAGCGGGTAGAGGAAGACAACCCGGTGATGTTTACTCTGCCCGGTAGCCAGGTCGCTGCGGGAAAGCAGGTGCTGGAGCTGGACGCGTTGCGGCTGACCCATTCACCGATGGCAGCGCTGGACTGGCGTATAGATGGGCCGATGCGCGTGGCGCTGCGCGGCCCTAACGGCTGCGGTAAAACAACGTTGCTTAAAACGCTGCTGGGCCTGCAGCCGCCGCTCTCAGGAAGCTGCCGCTTATCGGTCAACGCGGCGTATCTGGATCAGCATCTGAGCCAGCTGGACCTGTCATTGTCCATCATGGCGCACCTGAATCTCGGTGATACGCCCTTAGAAGAAGGTGTGCTGCGCAGCCAGCTGGCGCAGCTACAGCTGGGGGCGGACAAAGTCCATCTACCGCTATCGGTTCTGAGCGGAGGCGAAAGATTAAAAGCGGCGCTGGCCTGCGTGCTCTGGCGACGGGAGGCTACGCAGCTGCTGCTGTTGGATGAGCCCACTAACCATCTGGACCTGGCGTCCACTCTGGCGATTGAAAAAGCGCTGGCACAGTTTCCCGGCGCGATGCTGGTGGTGTCGCATGATGAAGCTTTTTTACGGGCGCTGAAGCTGACCCATTGCCTGGCATGGCGGGAAGAGGGCTGGAGCGTTGAGAGGCTATAAATGCAAAAAACCGCCATCGATGGATGGCGGTGACTTAAGGCGCAAATAAAAAAATCCCCGCCGTTTGGCAGGGACTTAATAATTTTGAGCTTTTTAAGCTTACAGGCTGGTTACGTTGCCAGCTGCCGGGCCTTTAGCGCCGCTTTCGATGGTGAAGGAAACTTTCTGACCTTCGTCCAGAGATTTGTAGCCTTCGTTCTGGATAGCAGAGAAGTGTACGAACACGTCTTTAGAACCATCGTCAGGAGTGATGAAGCCAAAGCCTTTGTCAGCGTTGAACCATTTTACGATACCAGTCATTTTACCGGACATAGTGAATTACCTTTAAAAAAATAAATGAGCCTTGCGGCGTTACGGTCTGGACTACAGATTTAAAGCGATAAAGGGAAAGTTCACTACCGGGGTATCAACGGATAACCTTTGAAGGACTGCTCTATTCGAATGCTCTGTGGTCTTTACTTCAAACCTGCGAGCATTAACGCATGTTCACGTTGTGATAGCAAACTTTTTTTTCGTTGGCATGAAAACGGTCCTTTGGCAGGACCGCTAGCCGAAACCCATAAACGCTAAAATTATGAATCAATAAGCTGTCTTGAAAGCTGCGGATTCGCCTGGATCAGGCGCATCAGCTTAAGCTCTGTGGGAGAAGGCCTTACGCGTCTCGATTCCCACTCTTGTACCATTGCTACGCTGACGCCCATGGCGTTGGCAAAATCATCTATTTTCAGCCCGGTACCTTTGCGTAGCTGGTCAAATTCAATGCATGCGGCGGGCTTACGCGTCAGCGAGGCCGCCTGAGCCTGATCTTTAAAAATAATTTGTTCAAGGTTGCTCAGCAGTTCAAATGCAGGATCTTTATATTCCATTGAGAACTCCTCTCTTTCATACGGCGGAGGGTGAATTATGTAGAGCCTCTTAAGAATAGTCGGAAAAAAAGGCCAGGAATGCTTACCCTGGTAATTATTTATCACCCGAGGTTCTTTCGCGCCGCGTCGGACGATATAACATGCTGAAAAGTAATAGAGAGAGCCGATAAGCAAATTATTGTAAACAGATAAGAAGAAAAGCGGAAAAGGCCAGCGCGCGCCCGCTGGCCGGTGAGTTACGCCTTTTGGAGCTTCTCCACTTCACCCTGGGCCGCCGGAGGTTGCCGTTGGCCAAGCTTATATTTGACCAGCAGCGCGGTGGCCGACAGGAAGGCCGGGATTGCCAGCAAGGAGAAAATTGTTTCGAAAGAGAGCTGGGCCTGCATCAGGAACGCACCGCTAAAGGCGCCGAGAATGCCACCAAATCGACCAATCCCTAACATCCAGGCCACGCCGGTCGCGCGTCCCTGGGTGGGATAGAAACCGGCGGCCAGCGCAGGCATTGATGATTGCGCGCCGTTCATAATGCTGCCGGCGATAAATACCATTATCCCCATCAGCAGCAGGTTATGGGTCGAGAAACCAACCAGACAAACGAACACGCCGGTCAGCAGCCAGCCCACGGCCACCACTTTGTTTGGGTTGAGCTTATCCATCAGCGCGCCGAGGATAAGCACGCCAATCCCGCCACCCAGCGGGAACAGCGCGGTGATAATAGAGGCCTGGCTCATCGTCGCGCCGGTTTCGCGGATGAGCAGCGGCAGCCAGCTGGTCAGCAAATAGAAGATCAGCAGGCCCATAA
Source organism: Klebsiella sp. PL-2018 (assembly GCF_019048985.1). Taxonomy (NCBI): domain Bacteria; kingdom Pseudomonadati; phylum Pseudomonadota; class Gammaproteobacteria; order Enterobacterales; family Enterobacteriaceae; genus Klebsiella; species Klebsiella sp. PL-2018. Next base: position 5,612,967 of record NZ_CP077673.1, on the reverse strand, counting down.
AGTAGGTCAGGCACAGCATGACGGTGCCGACGGCGTAGCGCGGTGAGAAAATCACGCCGATGGACGATTTCTCCTTTACCTGGCCCGCTTCGCGTAGTTCAAATTCCGCCTGCTCGGGAACAGGCGCGATGCGGCGCAGGATCGCGGCGATACGCTGGGCAGGCTGGCGTTTGACCACCATATAGCGCGCGGATTCCGGCAGAAGAAAGATCAGCACTACCGCCAGCAGCAGCGGCATCACGCCGCCAAGCACCAGCACGCTTTGCCAGCCGTAATGGGGGATCATCCAGGCGGAGAGGAAGCCGCCCAGCGAGGAGCCCATCGGAAAGCCGACGAACATCAGGTTAACCATCAGCGCCCTACGCCGCTCTGGGGCGTATTCGCTCATCAGCGTCGCGGCGTTCGGCATGGCGGCGCCCAGGCCAAGGCCGGTAAGAAAACGCAGCAACGTCAGCTGGTTAAGGCTGGTAGCAAAGGCGGTCAGCAGGCTGAAGCCACCGAAAACCACGATGGACATAATCAGAACTTTTTTCCGCCCAACGCGGTCGGCGAGCGGTCCGGCGGTCAGCGCACCGACCGCGAGCCCGACTAAGGCGGCGCTCATAACCGGGCCTAACGCCGATTTTTCGACGCCCCATTCCTGCACCAGGTCAGAGGCGATAAAGCCGATTATCGCGGTATCGAATCCGTCCATCGCGACGGTGATAAAACATAAGGCCAGAATCATCCACTGGTATTTCGTGAAGGGATGTTCATTGATAAAAGCCTGAATATCGATGGTTGTTTTCTTCATGCGGCATTCCTGGCAGGCAGAGCGGGGGACAGAGATAGATTATTGTTATCTCCCTCGCGGTCGTTGATGTTGTTTGTGCGATTATCGAACAAAAAGCCGTTAATCGCTCATTTAATAAAATCATCGAACGGCGGTTCAGGCAATGCAGGCGAAAAGGGAAGCGTGCGATTATCGTCCACTTTGCGACCCGTGCAGAAGAGAGAATAAATTAATAATAACAAAATCAATTTGTTAAGCGTTTCAGCCGAATGCCGGATGATAGCGGTAATTGTGATGAACTTAACAGCCGACGCGACTGGTCGCTAAAACGCTAAAAAACCGGCTTTCAGGGAGGAAGATTGTCAGGAAAAGGTATCCTGCAAGGCCGACCTGGACTATCCTTGTCAGCGTCTGGCACGTGTGTGTCTGTTTGCGCTTTTTTTGGCTGAAAGGAGTAAAAAAATGGCGACAGGAAAGTCCTGCTCTCGCTGGTTTGCGGCTATTGCGGCCCTGTTAATGGTGGTTAGCCTGAGTGGGTGTTTTGATAAAGAAGGCGATCAGCGCAAAGCGTTTATCGACTTCCTGCAAAATACGGCAATGCGTAGCGGCGAACGTCTGCCGACGCTGACCGCCGATCAGAAAAAACAGTTCGGGCCTTTCGTTTCCGATTACGCGGTGATTTACGGCTATTCACAGCAGGTAAGCCAGGCGATGGATGCGGGTTTACGTCCGGTGGTTGATAGCGTGAACGCGATCCGCGTACCGCAGGATTATGTTACCCAACGCGAGCCGCTGCGTCAGGCAAACGGCGCTTTGGGCGTACTGAGCCAGCAGCTGGAGAACGCAAAAATACAGGCGGATGCCGCCCACGGCGCGCTGAAACAGGGCGACGATCTCAAGCCGGTCTTCGACCAGGTCTATAACAAAGTCGTGACGGCGCCGGCGAATGCGCTACAGCCGTTAATTCCGGCAGCGCAGGTATTTACCCAACAGCTGGTGCAGGTGGGTGATTTTATCGCTCAGCAAGAAACCCAGGTCAGCTTCGTGGCGAACGGTATTCAGTTCCCGACTTCGCAGCAGGCCAGTCAGTACAATACGCTGATTGGGCCGCTGGCCGCTCAGCACCAGGCCTTTAATCAGGCGTGGACCGCGGCAGTTAACGCGACGCGTTAACGGCTCTGACAGCCCGGGCAAGGCTTCACCTTAGCCCGGGTTTTCTTTTTTCACTTCTCACTTCACCTGCGGATTCACGCAGTTCTTCTCAACGTTGCCGTTCAGGGCATCAATCAGATTATCCACCGCGCAGGCCGCCATGTTATAGCGGGTTTCATGCGTGGCTGAGCCAATATGCGGCACGGCGACCACGTTTGGCATATTCAGCAGCGGGGAGTCTTTCGCCAGCGGCTCTTGTTCGAAAACGTCGAGGCCGGCGGCATGAATTTCACCTTCCTGCAGTGCGGCAATCAGCGCTTTCTCATCCACCACCGGGCCGCGCCCGGCGTTAATAAAGATGGCGGAGGACTTCATTTTGGCAAACTGCGCTTTGCCGAACAGATGATGAGTCTCGTCGGTCAGCGGCAGGATCAGACAGACAAAATCCGCTTCCTCCAGCAGGGTATCGAGATCGCAGTAGCGGGCGTTAAAGCGCTCCTCTGCCTGAGGGTGCTGGCGGCGGGCGTTGTAGAGGATCGGCATACCAAAGCCCGCGTGGGCGCGCTGGGCAAGCGCCATTCCGATACGCCCCATCCCGACGATACCGAGGGTTTTATGGTGCACATCGTTGCCAAACCAGTCCGGACCGATGCTTTTGGTCCACTCGCCGGCCTTCACGCGGTTAGCCACCTCAACCACCCGACGCGCGGTGCTCAATACCAGCGCCATCACGGTATCGGCGACGGTCTCGGTCAGTACCGTCGGGGTGTGCATCAGCAGCACTTTACGCGCATTCAGCGCATCGACGTCGAAGTTGTCATAGCCGACGGAGATGGTCGAGGTCGCACGAAGCTTGGGCATTTTCTCCAGTAACGCGGTATCGACTTTTTCGCTGGAACCCAGCAGACCTACCGCTTCAGCGAACGCGTCGGCGTGCTGTGAAACGGTCTCCGGACGCAGGTTTTTCACCTGGGTGACGGTAAAGTGTTGTTCCAGACGCTGTTGCAGGTCGTCGGGAAGCGTTTTGTAGAGAATGACTGACGGCTTCATGCGGTTCTCCGTTGCGTTAAGGTTTCAGGCGTGACGTGCGCCGAGCGGAAGTTTTTGATTATTAGCAGGCTTAACAATCAAAGTAAGCCATACCGAGACGAAAAGCGCCACTCCCATGAAAATGTACGAGGCTGCGGGGCTGCCGGTGGTACCGTTCAGGTAACCGACAAACCATGAGCCGAAGAACGAACCCAGCGCGCCCATGCTGTTAATCAGGGCCATGGCGCCTCCGGCGACGTTGCGCGGCAGCATCTCAGGAATGATGGCGAAGAACGGTCCGTAGGGGGCGTACATCGCCGCGCCGGCAATCACCAGCAGGGTATAAGAGACCCAGAAATGGTTGGCGCCAACGGCCCAGGAACCAATAAAGGCGAAGGCGGCAATCAGCAGCAGCGGCCAGACAAACAGCTTGCGGTTCTGCATTTTATCGGAGGCCCAGGAGACCACGATCATCGCGATGGTCGCCGCCAGATAGGGGACGGATGAGAGCCAGCCGACCTCGACCATGCCCATATTCTCGCCGCCGCTGCGGATAATTGACGGCAGCCACAGAACGAAACCGTAAACCCCGATGCTCCAGGCGAAATACTGCATGCACAGCAGGACAACGTTGCGGGAGCGGAAGGCTTCGCCGTAGTTGCGCACCGGTTTGATTCCCTGCTGTTCACGCTCCAGCTGCTCCTGCAACGCGGCTTTTTCGCTTTCCGCCAGCCAGTTGACCTGCGAAGGTTTGTCTTTTACCAGCACCCACCAGCAGAAGGCCCAAATCACCGCCGGAACGCCTTCGATAATAAACATTTCCCGCCAGCCGAAGGCCTGAATCAGGTAACCGGACACCACCGACATCCACAGCACCGTCACCGGGTTGCCGAGGATCAGGAAGGTATTGGCGCGAGAGCGTTCAGATTTAGTAAACCAGTTGCTGATGTAAATCAGCATCGCCGGCATGACCGCGGCCTCGACGACGCCGAGAATAAAGCGAATCGCCGCCAGCGCGGGAATATTGTGCACCATCCCGGTCAGAGAGGCGCAGGCGCCCCACAGGATCAGGCAGATAAAAATGAGTTTGCGTACGCTGCGGCGTTCGGCGTAAATCGCGCCGGGGATCTGAAAGAAGAAGTAGCCGAGGAAGAACAGCGCCCCCAGCAGGGAGGAGATACCTTTGGTGATCCCCAGATCTTCAGTAATACCGGCCGCCGAAGCGAAGCTGAAGTTAGCGCGGTCAAGATATGCCAGGCTATACGTGATAAACACGATAGGCATGATGTACCACCAGCGTTTTGTTGCATTCGTCGAACTATTCATAGGTTTGCCTCTGTGAGTGAGGTGACGCTCATCATAGAAAAGATCCGTTACGCCGCGCTGCATGTAGGGTACAGAACGGCCTGACGTTGTGCTGAATCTGCTTACTCGCCCAGCGCCTCACGCGTGGGTAAGCCTTCGCTATCGCCCTGGACCTGAATGGCCAGTGAGCCGATTTTGTTTCCGCGTTTCACCGCCTGCGGCAGCGGTTTTCCTTCCAGCAGGGCGCTAATCACCCCGACGGCAAAGCCATCGCCGGCGCCAACGGTATCGACGACGTTATCCACTTTTATCGCCGCAACGGCCCCCTGTTCGCCATCGGCGGTTTTATACCAGGCGCCGTCGGAGCCGGTTTTTATGATGACCGCGCGAACGCCGTGGCTGAGATAAAAGTCCGCAATGGCTTCCGGCGTTTGCTGGCCGGTCAGAATCATGCCTTCTTTCAACCCCGGCAGAACCCAGTCGGCCTGAAACGCAAGGCGGTTAAGCTTCTCGACCATCTCGGCTTCGCTTTTCCACAGCGTGGGCCGCAGGTTGGGGTCGAACGAAATCGTTTTTCCCTGCGCTTTCATGGTGCGCGCCGCGCGGTCCAGCAGGGCGTATGAGCTTTCCGACAGCGCGGCGGCCACGCCGCTTAAGTGCAGGTGACGGGCGCTGGCGAAGTATGATTCGTTAAAATCATCCGGCGACAGATGGCTGGCGGCAGAGCCTTTGCGAAAATATTCCACGATGGGATCGGTTCCATTTTCGACTTTAGATTTCAGCTGAAAGCCGGTAGCGTAGCGGCCATCGGTGCTCACGCCGCGGGCGTCGATCCCCTCTTTCGCCAGCGCGGTGAGGACGAAGCGGCCAAAGCTGTCCGCGCCGACGCGGCTTACCCAGCCGACGCTTAAGCCGAGGCGGGCCAGCCCGGTCGCGACGTTCAGTTCCGCGCCCGCCACGCGCTTCATAAAATGTTCTACTTCAGCCAGTTCGCCGGTTTCGGTGGCGACAAACATCGCCATGGCTTCGCCTATCGTGATGACATCTAACGCTTTTTGCATAACTTAATCCTCGCGTAACAGGTTGACGTAGCGGCGGGTCACGGCCGTCAGGTCATGGCCAGTCAGCGGAAATTCGATCCCGCGCGGGGCGTCTGCGGGCAGATTGTCGAGCAGCGCCAGCCAGCGCCCGGACGCTTCATCCGGCGGTACGGCGCGAAACTGCGAATGGTGCGGCTCAGCCGCCTTTACATGAATATAGCTGACGGCAGGCGCCAGGTGGCGCGCGGCCTCTTCCGGCGAGTCGCCAACCCACAGCCAGTTGCCCATATCAAAGGTGAGGGTGATCGGCAGCTGGTTAACCCGACAGGCGGCCTTGAAGCGCTGCATCGGCGCCAGCTGGCCGCAGTCGGTTTGATCGTTTTCCACCACCAGCGCCATGCCGCTCTCGCGCAGGATATCGCGCAGGGTGTCCAGATCGTTTTGGTGGGTAAAGCGGCCCAGCGAGAGCTTCAGCCACAGCGCGTTAAGGGTTTGCGCTTCCTGCAAAAAGTCGGCGAGGCGCGGGTTGAGCGAGCCGTCAGCGGTAAACAGGGCTTCCGGTGCGGAATAGCAAACCAGCAGGCCGCGGCGCTCAATATCGGCGGCCAGTTCCGGCAGGCGGTTCAGCTCATCCGCGCTGAACAGTTCCCGGCGGATCTCTACGCCGTCGGCGCCGGAGCCGGCGATAAATGGCAGGACGGCGGACTGCCCGCCCAGCGCTTTAACATGGTCATTCCCGTACGCGGCGGTAACGACAATAATCTTTCTGGCCATCCCAATACTCCCGACGATAATCTGATGCGTTGTTTATTACGCTAGATGGTATCGGTTCCAAAGCAAAGGCCAGGATGTCTAATTTATGATCGCCATCACGAAGGATCGTTAGCGGGAGGTGGAGCCTCTGACGATCAGCTCGCCGGAAAACACCCGTTCGCAGACCGGGTCGTTGCTGCCTTCAATCCGACGCACCACCTGCTCGACGGCGGCGAAGCCAATCTGCCAGGTCGGCTGTTTGAGCGTGGTGATCCCCACGCCCGCCAGCTCGGCCCACTCCAGTTCATCGAAGCCCAGCAGGCCGATATCGCTGCCCCAAATCAGGCCAACGCGTTTAAGGGAGCGTGCCACTTGCAGGGTCAGCGCGCCGTTGGCGGAAATCACCGCCTTGCGCATGCCGCGATGGTGGGAGTGGAAGTGACGCAGGACGTTATCCAGCATCGCGCCATCGTTCAACGGTACTTCGGCGTTTTCCGCGACAATACCGGTATGGCGCAGGAGGGTCTGGCGAAACGCGCTCAGGCGCTCGCGGCGGTTATTGACCGAGCCGAGGGGTTCGCTAAGGAACAGCAGGGCTTCGAAGCCCTTTTCCACCAGGTGTTCGGTGGCGGTGGTGGCGGCCTGGGTATTATCGAGGCCGACGACATCGCAGGCGAATTCCGGAATTTTGCGGTCGATAAGCACCATCGGCAGCGCCGACTGCTGCAGGCGGTTGAGGCCGTCCTCGCGCATCCCGACCGCGTTGACCACGATCCCCTCCACCTGATAGCTGCGCAGCAGGTCGAGATAGTGCAGCTCCTGGTCCAGCTCATTGTTGGTATTACATACCAGAAGGGTAAATCTTTTTTCGCGACAGGCGGCTTCAATGCCGCTGAGCACGTTGACGGAGTAGGGGTTGGTGATATCGGCGATGATCAGGCCGATCAGCCGGGTGCGGCCATGCTTCAGGCCGCGGGCCATCAGGCTGGGACGATAGTCGAGCTCGGCAATGGCTTTTTCAATGCGCCCCAGCAGATCGTCGGAAAGCAGATGCTTCTCGCCGTTCAGATAGCGTGAAATGCTGGTTTTGCCGGTCTTTGCGGCTTTCGCCACATCGCTAATGGTTGCTCGCGCCGCTTTCGCCATGGTGGCTTCCTTTGCTGAAATCTGCACACACCTTAGCGCGAAAATTCTCTATATCAAGCATTTTGCCCGGCGAGTCGCCGGGCAAAGAGGGCATTACTGCAGCGGGCTGAGGGTAATTTCAACGCGGCGGTTCTGCGCTTTGCCTTCCGCCGTGCTGTTGCTGGCGATCGGGTTCGCCGGGCCCATACCGGTTGTGCGGATGCGATTAGCCGCCACGCCCTGGGTAATAAGCGCGCTGGCGACGCTCTCCGCGCGCTGCTGAGAGAGGCGCATGTTCAGATCCTGGCTGCCGGTGCTGTCGGTATAACCCACTACGTTAACGGCGGTTTTCTCATACTCTTTCAGCACCATCGCCACGCCGGTGAGGGTATTGGCGCCCGCGGGTTTCAGGTTGGCGCTGCTGCTGTCGAAGGTCACATTGTTCGGCATGTTCAGCACGATATTGTCGCCGTTTCGCGTCACGCTTACGCCGGTTCCCTGCATTTTCTCGCGCAGCTTCGCTTCCTGCACGTCCATATAGTAACCGATGCCGCCGCCCAGCGCCGCGCCGGCCGCCGCGCCGATCAGCGCGCCTTTGCCGCGGTCATGTTTGGAAGAGGAGAGCGCCCCAACGCCTGCGCCGACTAACGAACCAATGCCCGCGCCGATCCCGGATTTACCCGCTTCGCGCTCCCCGGTATAGGGATTGGTGGTACAGCCAGAAATGGCCAGTGCGCCGCTAACGACAGCCGCAATCATGAGTACGCGTTTTTTCATCTTATTTCCTTAATCCTTTTTATTCTTTGCCACAGCGACCGTGACGGTTGATTATGACGCCCGAAACCGGAGAAAATTCCGCAGAGAGCATCTCAATTTGTAAATAACATTGAACGGCTGAATAACGTGCCGTCACCACACCTGCTATCGCTGACCAGGAGCCCGCATTGCCAACCTCATCTGCTACCAAAACTATCCTGACCGCAGCCCATTGGGGGCCAATGCTGGTCGAAACCGATGGCGAGAACGTCATCTCTTCGCGCGGGGCGCTTGATACCCCTTTCCCCAACTCGCTGCAAACCGCAGTGCGCGATCAGGTGCATAGCAAAACCCGCGTACGTTATCCGATGGTGCGTAAGGGATTTCTCGCCTCGCCAGAAAGCCCACAAGGCGTGCGCGGGCAGGATGAGTTTGTGCGGGTGAGCTGGGAGCAGGCGCTGGATCTGATTCACGCCCAGCACCGGCGCATTCGCGAAAGCTACGGCCCGGCGTCGATTTTTGCGGGCTCCTACGGCTGGCGCTCAAATGGCGTGTTGCACAAAGCGGCGACGCTGCTCCAGCGCTATATGAGCCTGGCGGGCGGCTATACCGGGCATCTGGGCGATTATTCCACCGGCGCGGCCCAGGCGATCATGCCGTACGTGGTTGGCGGTAATGAGGTTTATCAGCAGCAGACCAGCTGGCCAATGGTGTTGGAACATAGCGATGTCGTGGTGCTGTGGAGCGCTAACCCATTAAATACGCTAAAAATTGCCTGGAACGCTTCCGATGAGCAGGGCATCCCGTGGTTCGATCGTCTGCGTCAGAGTGGGAAGCGGGTGATCTGCATCGATCCCATGCGATCGGAAACGGCGGAATTCTTTGGCGACGCGGCGGAGTGGATCGCCCCGCATATGGGCACCGACGTGGCGCTGATGCTCGGTATCGCCCATACGCTGGTGGAAAACGGCTGGCAGGATGACGCGTTTTTGGCCCGCTGCACCAGCGGCTATGACGTTTTCGCCCGCTATCTGACCGGGGAGAGCGACGGAACGGCAAAAACGGCGGAATGGGCGGCGGCGATCTGCGGCATTAGCGCGGAGAAAATTCGCGAACTGGCACAACTTTTCCACGAAAACACCACCATGTTGATGTCCGGCTGGGGAATGCAGCGCCAGCAGTTTGGCGAACAAAAACACTGGATGCTGGTGACCCTCGCCGCCATGCTCGGCCAGATAGGCACCCGGGGCGGGGGCTTTGGCCTTTCCTATCACTTTGCCAACGGCGGCAACCCTACGCGCCGCGCGGCGGTGCTGGCCTCAATGCAGGGCAGCGTGGCGGGCGGGACCGATGCAGTGGAAAAAATCCCGGTCGCGCGTATCGTTGAAGCGCTGGAAAACCCCGGGGCGTCTTATCAACATAACGGTATGGAACGCCGCTTCCCGGATATCCGCTTTATCTGGTGGGCGGGCGGCGCCAACTTTACCCACCATCAGGATACCAACCGGCTGATCCGCGCCTGGCAAAAACCGGAGCTTATCGTCATTTCCGAATGCTTCTGGACCGCCGCGGCGCGCCATGCCGATATCGTGCTGCCCGCGACGACCTCATTTGAACGCAACGATATGACCATGACCGGCGACTACAGCAACCAGCATCTGGTGCCGATGAAGCGGGTGGTCGCGCCGCGCGATGAAGCGCGCGATGATTTCGAGGTCTTCGCCGACCTCAGCGAGCGCTGGGAAGCGGGCGGGCGGGAGCGCTTCACCGAGGGTAAAAACGATCTGCAGTGGCTGGAGACGTTTTACCAGATTGCCGCCCAGCGCGGGGCGGCGCAGCAGGTTACGCTGCCGCCGTTCGCCCGGTTCTGGCAGGATAATCAGCTGATTGAAATGCCGGAGAACCCTGAAAACGCGCGCTTCGCCCGCTTTGCCGCCTTCAGGGCCGATCCGCAGGCGAATCCGCTGAAAACCGCCAGCGGTAAAATTGAAATTCACTCGCCGACCATCGCCGGGTTTGCTTATCCGGATTGCCCGCCGCACCCGATGTGGCTGGAGCCGGACGAATGGCACGGCAATGCGCAGGAAGGCCAGCTCCAGGTGCTGTCAGCGCATCCGGCGCACCGCCTCCACAGCCAGCTCAACCATACGCCGCTGCGCGAACAGTACGCGGTGGCGGGCCGTGAACCGTTAACCCTTCATCCGCGCGATGCGCAGGCGCGCAATATCGCCGATGGCGATCTGGTGCGGGTATGGAATTCACGCGGCCAGGTGCTGGCCGGCGCGGTAGTGACCGACGGCATTCGTCCCGGGGTTATCTGCTTGCATGAAGGGGCGTGGCCCGATCTCGACCCTCAGGCGGGGATCTGCAAAAACGGTGCGGTGAACGTGCTGACCAAAGATATTCCGACATCGCGGCTGGGTAACGGCTGCGCCGGAAATACGGCGCTGGCCTGGCTGGAAAAGTATACCGGGCCCGAGCTTACGCTGACGGCATTTGATCCGCCGACCAATGCATAATCCAGGTCGGATGCTGGGTTTCATCCTGCCATGCGCAGTCTTCAATGCGGAAGCCCTGCGCATGGTAGAAATTCACCGCCTGAACGTTTTTCTGGTATACCTCAAGGGTTAGCCAACCGTAGTGTTTTTTGACTTCGCCGATCAGCGCGCTGCCGATACCCTGCCTGGCGGCATCCGGCGCGACGAACAGCGCGCCGATGAAGCGGGAATCCATCACGCTGATAAAACCCTTCAGCACGCCGTCCTGCTCCCATACCCAGGTTTGCGCGGAGGGCAGGTAAACGTCGCGCACTATCGCCAGGCTGTCATGCCAGTAGCTTTCGGCGATAAACGGATGCGCGTGGATCGTACTCTCAAGCCACAGCTCGAGCAGCGGGCCGGTTTCGTTAGCGTCCCAGTTACGAATCATCCTGGCCTCCTGAGCGACAGAAACAGTCGATGACGTGGTCGTTGACCAGACCGCAGGCCTGCATAAAGGAGTAGCAGATAGTGGAGCCGACAAACTTAAAGCCCCGTTTTTTCAGCGCTTTCGACAATGCGTCAGAAGCCGGGGTGGTTGTCGGGATCTCCGCCAGCGTGGCGGCGGCCGTCACCTGGGGGTGATTATCGACGAATGACCAGACGAAATCTGCGAAAGGTTCGCCATTTTTTTCCATCGCCAGGAAGGCGCGGGCGTTGCCGATGATGGCCTGAATTTTACCGCGATGGCGAATAATACCGGCGTCGAGAACCAGACGTTCAATGTCTTCTTCGTCCATTGCCGCGACGCGAACCGGATCAAACTGGTGAAAAGCGCGGCGGTAGTTTTCACGCTTTTTCAGCACGGTGATCCACGACAGTCCGGCCTGCTGGCCTTCGAGACAAATCATCTCAAACAGCTTGCGGGGATTCTTTTCAGCAACGCCCCACTCCTTATCGTGGTACTCAATGTATAAAGGATCCTGACTGACCCATCCGCAACGTTGCATCTGTCTCTCCCTTTTGTGATAAAAACTCAGTCGTTCAACTTGACGGCTGAAAGATAAAGATAATAGTTAATACAGGGTTATTATTCCCCAAGCAGGGATAGGACACCCATAAAAAAAACACAGCAACCTTGCCGTTTCGGCTCTTTTTGGAGTCGCATTAATGATAATAAAGAAATGCAATGGCCTCCGGGTATTCCTGGTCCCGGCGTGCGTATCCGTCTGGGCGTCGTGTGTTGCCGGGGCGAATGCCTGGCAACAGGAATATATCGCTATCGATACAAAAAGTAATACTGCGGAACGCTATACATGGGACAGCGATCACCAACCGCGCTATGAAGATATTCTCGCGGAGCGGATAAATGCGTCCGACGATCCTTCCGGACTGGCGTTTAATCAGGCGGTCTCTCCGGTGGATAGCGCACGCGGTATGAGCGTCGGCTGGAATTTCTCTCTGACCGAGGGGATGACGTCCGGCCCGGTCGCCAGTTTACATTCCGATCTGACGTCGCCGCCGCTTACCCGCAATGCGGCCGGAACCGGCTATGTGAATACGCTGGGCTGGCGGGTCGATTATCAGAAGCTATGGGGCGTACATCCGTGGGCTCAGGTGAGCTATAACCAGGAGTTGACGACGGATTTCGGCGGGGCGAACCGCGCGCAGGACGGTGCCTGGCGGGACGTGACGCTGGGCGCAGATATGTCGCTCAACTCTCATCTTGCCGCCTGGGCGGCGCTATCCCAGGCGGACAATTTACCCACCGGGGCAAACTATCTCTATTTAATGGGCGTGAGCGCCAATTTTTAATTTATTGCGGATACGCTGGCGGCGCTTGTGATTCGGCTCATCCCTGAGCCTCACCCGGATGGGGCTGCGGCATGCCGCCATTTGCCACTCGAGTTATTCAGGCTAAATATGTAGCATAGTTGATACGTTTAATTTACTTTATCATTACAGTAATGACGCATCTTCCAGCGGTAGCGGGCACTAACTTTCCGATAAATCGTTAAGGCGGGAATGTTTTGCAATGTCATTCATTCCGCCTTTAATGCATTTCATTCCGCGGTAGCGGCAGCTCATGCCTTTTTTCCCCAGACTTACAGGGGACTTCGTTATGGTGGCGGCAGTTAATTATTCAGGACAACTGCTATGAACGCTGCAAACCGTCAATACACCCGCTGGCTTACGCTGCTCGGCACTATCATTACGCAATTTGCGCTGGGATCGGTTTATACATGGAGTTTGTTCAATAGTTCGCTTTCCGCCAAGCTGGACGAACCGGTAAGCCAGGTGGCGTTTTCATTCGGCCTGTTAAGCCTCGGCCTGGCGCTCTCTTCATCCGTGGCAGGTAAATTACAGGAACGTTTCGGCGTTAAACGCGTCACCATGGCTTCCGGCGTCCTGCTGGGCCTCGGATTCTTCCTTACCGCGCATTCAAACAGCCTGATGATGCTGTGGCTGAGCGCGGGTCTGCTGGTTGGGCTGGCCGACGGTGCTGGCTATTTGCTGACGCTGTCGAACTGCGTCAAATGGTTCCCGGAACGTAAGGGACTGATTTCGGCTTTTTCCATCGGTGCTTACGGGCTTGGCAGCCTGGGTTTTAAATTTATTGACTCCCATCTGCTGGCGACGGTCGGCCTGGAAAAAACCTTTATTATCTGGGGCACTATCGTGCTGGTGATGATCGTTTTTGGCGCGACGCTGATGACAGACGCGCCGAACCACACCGCTACCGCCAACAACGGCGTCGTCGAAAACGACTTCACCCTCGCCGAATCGATGCGTAAACCTCAGTACTGGATGCTGGCGGTGATGTTCCTGACCGCCTGCATGAGCGGCCTGTACGTGATTGGTGTGGCGAAAGACATCGCCCAGGGGATGGTGCACCTCGATGTTGCGACGGCCGCCAACGCGGTGACGGTGATCTCTATCGCTAACCTGAGCGGGCGCCTGGTTCTGGGCATTCTGTCCGATAAAATGTCCCGCATCCGGGTGATTACCATCGGACAGGTTGTCTCGCTTATCGGTATGGCGGCGCTGCTGTTCGCTCCGCTGAACGCCATGACGTTCTTCGCCGCTATCGCCTGCGTGGCCTTTAACTTCGGCGGTACGATTACCGTCTTCCCGTCGCTGGTCAGCGAGTTCTTTGGCCTCAATAACCTGGCGAAAAACTACGGCGTGATTTATCTCGGCTTTGGTATCGGCAGCATCTGCGGTTCGCTGATTGCTTCCCTGTTCGGCGGTTTCTACGTGACCTTCTGCGTCATCTTTGCGCTGCTGATTCTCTCTCTGGCGCTTTCGACAACGATTCGTCAGCCGAAAAGTGAAATTTACCACCAGGCTCACGCCTGAAACCGGGTGTTATCCCGGCCCCGATGATTAATTCCCTAAGCTAATAGTGCCAATCCAACCAAATGTTTTGTAAATGTTTGGTTGGATCACATTCCCTCCTGATACTTTTTCCTTCCGCTGTGGTCTACTTATCGCGCTTTGTAGAGGTTTCTTATAACCAAGCTAAACGCACTTTATTAACCTGCTTACTTATATCGCTTAAGTCGGGCGGTTTTATCTCTTCGTTTTCCAGGTTTTTTGCATGAAATACATTAAAACGATGACGCAGCTGAAGCTCAGTATCTGGCTGGCGCTGTACATCGGCTGGTTTATGAACGCCGCCGTATTCTTCCGCCGCTTCGAGGGGTACGCTCAGGAGTTTACCATCTGGAAAGGACTCTCAGGTGCAGTTGAGCTGATAGGGACCTTTCTGGTCACCTTCTTTCTGCTGCGTATTTTGTCGCTGTTTGGCCGCCGGGTCTGGCGTATTCTCGCGACCATCGTCGTACTCTTCTCCGCCGCCGCCAGCTATTACATGACCTTCCTGAATGTGGTGATCGGCTACGGGATTATTGCCTCGGTGATGACCACTGACATCGACTTGTCCAGAGAGGTTATCGGCTGGCACCTGATTCTCTGGCTGGTGCTGATGAGCGCGCTGCCGCTGGTGCTTATCTGGAGCAACCGCTGTCGCTTCACCCTGCTGCGTCAAATTCGTACGCCCGGCCAGCGGATGAAGAATATTACTATCGTGCTGCTGGCTGGCCTGATGGTCTGGGGCCCTATTCGCTTGCTGGAGGTTCGTCAGAAGAACTTTGAGCGCAGTTCCGAAGTCGATCTGCCAAGCTATGGCGGGGTGGTGGCTAACTCCTATCTGCCGTCTAACTGGCTATCAGCGCTGGGGCTTTACGCGTGGGCGCAGGTGGACGAGTCTTCCGATAATAAATCCCTGATCAATCCGGCGAAAAAATTCACCTACGTTGAGCCGCAAGGGCTGGATGATACTTACGTGGTGTTTATCATCGGCGAAACCACCCGCTGGGACCATATGGGCATCCTGGGCTATAGCCGCAATACCACGCCTAAGCTGGCGCAGGAAAAAAACCTGGTCGCTTTCCGCGGATACTCCTGCGATACCGCCACGAAGCTGTCGCTGCGCTGTATGTTCGTTCGTCAGGGCGGGGCGGATGATAACCCGCAGCGGACGCTGAAAGAACAGAACGTCTTTGCCGTCCTGCACCAGCTCGGCTTTACCGGCAACCTGTACGCCATGCAGAGCGAGATGTGGTTCTACAGCAACACGATGGCGAACAATATCGCCTATCGCGAGCAGATTGGCGCTGAGCCGAGTAACCGCGGCAAGAGCGTTGACGACATGCTGCTGGTGGATGAAATGAAGCGCGGTCTGGCGAAGAATCCCAATGGTAAGCACCTGATTATTCTGCATACCAAAGGATCGCACTTTAACTATACCCAGCGCTATCCGCGCAGCTTTGCGCAGTGGAAGCCGGAGTGCGTCGGCGTCGATAATAAATGCTCGAAGGCTGAGCTGATTAACTCGTACGATAACAGCGTGACCTACGTCGATCACTTTATCGTCAGCGTGCTGGATCAGCTGCGGGACAAGAAGGCGATTGTTTTCTATGCGGCCGATCACGGCGAGTCCATCAACGAGCGCGAACACCTGCACGGTACGCCGCGCAAGATGGCGCCGCCGGAGCAGTTCCGCGTGCCGATGCTGGTGTGGATGTCGGATAAGTATCTGGCGTCGCCCGACCACGCAGCTTCTTTTGCGCGTCTGAAGCAGCAGGCGGCCATGAAGGTACCGCGTCGTCACGTAGAGCTTTATGACACCATTATGGGCTGTCTTGGCTATACTTCGCCGGACGGCGGGATTAACCAATATAACAACTGGTGCCACGTTCCTGACGCTGCGGCGAAGAAGGAGTAGCAGAGTGGCGAGTTTCTCGCCGCTTGAGCGACTTTTTCATAATAAGGCATTGACGGGTGTGTATCGCAGCAGTAAGATGCGCCCGCATTCGGTGATTGGCGCAGCCTGGTAGCGCACTTCGTTCGGGACGAAGGGGTCGGAGGTTCGAATCCTCTATCACCGACCAAATTCGAAAAGCCTGCTCAACGAGCAGGCTTTTTTGCATCTGAGGTTTGTGAGGATGAGAACCTCCGGGGGTAGAGGTTCGACTCGAGCGGAGCGAGAGAACGTTGCGACAGCAACGGCCCGCAGGGCGAGTCACGTAGTGGCGAGTTATCCTCTATCACCGACCAAATTCGAAAAGCCTGCTCAACGAGCAGGCTTTTTTGCATCTGAGGTTTGTGAGGATGAGAACCTCCGGGGGTAGAGGTTCGACTCGAGCGGAGCGAGAGAACGTTGCGTCAGCAACGGCCCGCAGGGCGAGCCACGTAGTGGCGAGTTATCCTCTATCACCGACCAAATTCGAAAAGCCTGCTCAACGAGCAGGCTTTTTTGTTTCTGTCGTCCTTACTGATATGCAGCATCGCCTCCGGGAAATCCAGCCGTACTGCACACCGCTCCCGGGGGCGGCGCAAAGCGCCTTGCCCGGGCTACGGGGTCAGCGTTGTCTGCGGGCCGGTAGCCCGGACAGATGCGTAGCATCGCCTCCGGGAAATCCAGCCGCACCGCACACCGCTCCCGGGGGCGGCGCAAAGCGCCTTGCCCGGGCTACGGGTTCAGCGTTGTCTACGGGCCGGTAGCCCGGACAGATGCGTAGCATCGCCTCCGGGAAATGCTGCCGTACTGCACACCGCTCCCGGGGGCGGCGCAAAGCGCCTTGCCCGGGCTACGGGTTCAGCGTTGTCTACGGGCCGGTAACCCGGACAGATGCGCCAGCATCGCCTCCGGGAAATCCAGCCGCACCGCACACCGCTCCCGGGGGCGGCGCAAAGCGCCTTGCCCGGGCTACGGGTTCAGCGTTGTCTATGGGCCGGTAGCCCGGACAGATGCGCCAGCATCGCCTCCGGGAAAATACGCTGCTTGCTAAGAGTGTAAGAAAACGCCTCCACCCTCATTTCCTGGCGCCAATTCCCTATTTTGTGACATCTTCCATTGTATTTTTTTATATATACTCCGATCTTTTTTCGCGAAGCTTATGGATAACTTCAGCATTTTCCGCTGTGCGTTTTAACGTTCACGCTATTTATCGCTCACATATTGGTCACATCGCAAGAAATTTTTACCATTTACCATAATTGCTTATCACTGGCTGCTGGAAAATATTAAGGCGTTTATTCTGTCTATTGGCCGCTAGCATAAATTTCTCTGCTGGAAATAGCGCTTTGCACTTTTTTTAATCTTTGCCCGCCAATTCTCACACCGGATGTAAAACCAGGTTGGCTGTATTGACGTTTCCCCATTCTGTTGACAGATTGTAGGGCATGAGGGGCATTTCATGGAGAATCCGTACTGCAACTCAGTCGTTTTTGTGAAAGGAATCCCCATCTCTCTCAACGCTTTCGGGCACCACCGACCGGACCGGGTATATTCTAAATAGTTCGAGCTGCGGGAAGGCGGCAAGCGTGAGAATCCCAAGGAGCATAGATGACTATGTGACCGGGGTTATCGAGCGCAGCCAACGCATCCGTAGTTCGCAATATGACGAATAAAAATAAATAAAGGTCTGGCGGATATATGCAAACAACATCACATTTGGAGCAGAATAATGAGTATTTCCTTGAAGAAATCAGGGATGCTGAAGCTTGGTCTGAGCCTGGTTGCCATGACCGTCGCAGCAAGCGTACAAGCGAAGACCCTGGTTTATTGTTCAGAAGGTTCGCCGGAAGGCTTTAACCCGCAGCTCTTCACCTCTGGTACCACCTATGACGCCAGCTCAGTGCCGATTTATAACCGCCTGGTGGAATTCAAAACCGGCACCACGGAAGTCATCCCGGGCCTGGCTGAAAAATGGGAAGTTAGCGAAGACGGGAAAACCTATACCTTCCATCTGCGTAAAGACGTGAAGTGGCAGGATAATAAAGATTTTAAACCGACCCGCACGCTGAACGCCGATGACGTTGTCTTCTCCTTCGACAGACAAAAAAATACCAATAACCCGTACCATAAAGTGTCTGGCGGCAGCTATGAATACTTTGAAGGGATGGGATTACCTGACCTGATTAGCGAAGTGAAGAAAGTGGACGATAACACCGTCCAGTTCGTGCTGACCCGTCCGGAATCGCCGTTCCTTGCCGATCTCGCCATGGACTTCGCCTCTATTCTGTCAAAAGAGTATGCCGACAACATGCTGAAAGCCGGTACGCCGGAGAAAGTGGACCTCAACCCAATCGGTACCGGCCCGTTCCAGCTGCTGCAGTACCAGAAAGACTCCCGTATTCTCTATAAAGCCTTCCCGGGCTACTGGGGTACCAAGCCGAAAATCGATCGCCTGGTCTTCTCCATTACCCCTGATGCTTCCGTGCGCTACGCTAAGCTGCAGAAAAACGAATGCCAGATTATGCCGTACCCGAACCCGGCAGATATCGCGCGCATGAAGGAAGACAAAAACATCACGCTGCTGGAACAGCCGGGCCTGAACGTCGGCTACCTCTCTTTCAACACCGAGAAGAAGCCGCTGGATGATGTCAAAGTTCGCCAGGCGCTGACCTACGCGGTCAACAAAGAAGCGATTATCAAGGCCGTTTACCAGGGCGCAGGCCAGGCCGCGAAGAACCTGATCCCGCCGACCATGTGGGGCTATAACGACGACGTTAAAGACTACACCTACGATCCAGAGAAAGCGAAAGCGCTGCTGAAAGAAGCAGGCCTGGAAAAAGGCTTCACCATCGACCTGTGGGCGATGCCGGTACAGCGTCCGTATAACCCGAACGCGCGCCGTATGGCTGAGATGATTCAGGCCGACTGGGCGAAAGTCGGCGTCCAGGCCAAGATCGTGACCTACGAGTGGGGTGAATACCTCAAGCGCGCGAAAGCGGGCGAGCATCAGACCGTCATGATGGGCTGGACCGGCGACAACGGGGATCCGGATAACTTCTTCGCCACCCTGTTCAGCTGCGCGGCGGCAAAAGACGGTTCGAACTACTCCCGCTGGTGCTACAAGCCGTTTGAAGACCTGATTCAGCCGGCTCGCGCCACGGATGACCACAACAAACGCATTGAGCTGTATAAGCAGGCTCAGGTCGTGATGCACGATCAGGCTCCGGCGCTGATCGTCGCCCACTCCACCGTCTATGAGCCGGTGCGTAAAGAGGTCAAAGGCTACGTGGTCGATCCATTAGGTAAACACCACTTCGATAACGTCTCTATCGAATAATAACAGCGTGTTTCCCCTCTCCCCGCCTTGGGGAGAGGGAATTGACATTTGTGAGCAATACAGACGTCCTGTCACCAGGCGGGCCGTCTCCAGAGAGAATCCGGGTTATGTTGCAGTTCATTCTCCGACGTTTGGGACTTGTCATCCCAACATTTATCGGTATTACCCTTCTCACTTTTGCCTTCGTTCATATGATCCCCGGCGACCCGGTGATGATTATGGCGGGCGAACGTGGTATTTCCCCTGAACGTCACGCGCAGCTGCTGGCCGAAATGGGCCTCGATAAACCGATGTGGCAGCAGTACGTCAACTATATTTGGGGCGTGATGCACGGCGATTTGGGCATCTCGCTGAAAAGCCGTATTCCCGTTTGGCAAGAGTTTGTACCGCGCTTTAAGGCCACGATGGAGCTGGGCGTCTGCGCGATGATTTTTGCCGTCATCTCGGGATCCCGGTGGGCGTGCTGGCGGCGGTTAAACGCGGCTCTATCTTCGACCACACCTCCGTGGGCCTCGCGCTGACAGGCTACTCTATGCCCATCTTCTGGTGGGGCATGATGCTGATCATGCTGGTGTCGGTACAGCTTAACCTGACGCCGGTT
Organism: Klebsiella sp. PL-2018; assembly: GCF_019048985.1. Classification (NCBI taxonomy): domain Bacteria; kingdom Pseudomonadati; phylum Pseudomonadota; class Gammaproteobacteria; order Enterobacterales; family Enterobacteriaceae; genus Klebsiella; species Klebsiella sp. PL-2018. Next base: position 5,593,315 of record NZ_CP077673.1, on the reverse strand, counting down.
TCCGGGCGCATCAGCGATACCGTCTTCCTTGACGATACCCTGCCGCTGACCGGATTTATGCTGATCGATACCGCGATTTGGGGCGAGCCGGGCGACTTTATTGATGCGGTAATGCATATGATCCTGCCCGCCGTGGTGCTGGGGACGATTCCCCTGGCGGTGATTGTGCGTATGACCCGTTCGTCGATGCTGGAAGTGCTGGGCGAGGATTATATCCGTACCGCGCGCGCGAAAGGCCTGACGCGGATGCGGGTGATCATCGTTCATGCGTTGCGTAACGCGATGCTGCCGGTGGTCACGGTGATCGGTCTGCAGGTCGGTACGCTGCTGGCGGGGGCCATCCTGACCGAAACCATCTTCTCCTGGCCGGGCCTTGGCCGCTGGCTGATTGACGCGCTGCAGCGCCGCGACTATCCGGTGGTGCAGGGCGGGGTGCTGCTGGTGGCGACGATGATTATTCTTGTCAACCTGCTGGTCGACCTGTTGTACGGCGTGGTGAACCCGCGTATCCGGCATAAGAAGTAAGGGGCCATCATGTCACAAATTACTGAAAATAAAGTTGTCGCCGCGCCGGTGCCAATGACCCCTCTGCAGGAGTTCTGGCACTATTTTAAACGCAACAAAGGCGCCGTCGTGGGGCTGGCCTATGTCGTGGTGATGATTATCATCGCCATCTTCGCCAACTTCCTCGCGCCCTATAATCCGGCGGATCAGTTCCGCGATGCGCTGCTGGCTCCGCCGTTCTGGCAGGAGGGGGGCAGCGTGAGCCACCTGCTCGGCACCGATGACGTCGGCCGCGATATCCTGTCGCGCCTGATGTACGGCGCGCGCCTGTCGCTGCTGGTCGGCTGTCTGGTGGTGGTACTGTCGCTGATCCTCGGCGTGGTGCTCGGTCTTGTCTCGGGCTACTTTGGCGGCGTGGTTGACTCGGTCATTATGCGCGTTGTCGATATTATGCTGGCGCTGCCGAGCCTGCTGCTGGCGCTGGTGCTGGTGGCCATCTTCGGTCCGTCGATCGTCAATGCCTCAATAGCGCTGACCTTTGTCGCCCTGCCGCACTATGTGCGTCTGACCCGCGCGGCGGTGCTGGTAGAGGTAAACCGCGACTACGTGACCGCTTCCCGCGTGGCGGGGGCAGGCGCGATGCGTCAGATGTTCATCAACATTCTTCCTAACTGTCTTGCGCCGCTGATTGTTCAGGCGTCGCTGGGCTTCTCTAACGCCATTCTCGATATGGCCGCTCTTGGCTTCCTTGGCATGGGTGCGCAGCCGCCGACACCGGAGTGGGGCACGATGCTCTCCGACGTGCTGCAGTTCGCGCAGAGCGCCTGGTGGGTCGTCACCTTTCCGGGTGTCGCTATCCTGCTGACGGTGCTGGCATTTAACCTGATGGGTGACGGTCTGCGTGACGCGCTCGATCCCAAACTGAAGCAGTAAGAGGTTCGAGATGGCGTTATTAAATGTAGATAAACTCTCGGTGCACTTCGGCGACGAAGGGACGCCGTTCCGCGCCGTAGATCGCGTAAGCTACAGCGTAAATCAGGGCGAAGTGGTCGGTATCGTCGGCGAGTCCGGCTCGGGTAAATCGGTCAGCTCGCTGGCGATTATGGGGCTGATTGACTATCCCGGCCGGGTGATGGCTGAAAAGCTGGAATTTAACGGTCGCGACCTGAAGCGCATTTCCGAAAAAGAGCGCCGCCAACTGGTGGGCGCGGAAGTGGCGATGATCTTCCAGGACCCGATGACCAGCCTGAATCCGTGCTATACCGTCGGTTACCAGATTATGGAAGCCATTAAGGTGCACCAGGGCGGCAACAAGAAAACCCGCGTGCAGCGGGCGATTGACCTGCTGACGCTGGTGGGGATCCCCGATCCGGCTTCGCGTCTTGACGTCTATCCGCACCAGCTTTCCGGCGGTATGAGCCAGCGCGTGATGATCGCGATGGCCATCGCCTGTCGGCCAAAGCTGCTGATTGCCGATGAGCCCACGACGGCGCTGGATGTGACCATCCAGGCGCAGATCATCGAGCTGCTGCTGGAGCTGCAGCAGAAAGAGAATATGGCGCTGATCCTGATTACCCACGATCTGGCGCTGGTGGCCGAAGCGGCGCACAAAATCATCGTCATGTACGCGGGGCAGGTGGTGGAAACCGGCGACGCGAAGGATATCTTCCGCGCGCCTCGCCACCCCTATACGCAGGCGCTGCTGCGCGCGCTGCCGGAGTTCGCTCAGGATAAAGCGCGTCTTGCCTCGCTGCCGGGCGTGGTGCCGGGCAAATACGACCGTCCGAGCGGCTGTCTGCTCAACCCGCGCTGCCCCTATGCGACCGACAAATGCCGCAGCGAAGAACCTGAGCTGAACCTGCTTAACGGCGGTCGCCAGTCGAAATGTCATTACCCACTTGATGATGCCGGGAGGCCTGGGCTATGAGTACGCATGAGGCCACCACGCAACAGCCTCTGTTGCTGGCCACCGATTTGAAAAAATACTATCCGGTGAAGAAGGGGCTCTTCACGCCGGAACGCCTGGTCAAGGCGCTGGACGGCGTCTCGTTTACCCTTGAACGCGGTAAAACGCTGGCGGTAGTGGGGGAGTCCGGCTGCGGTAAATCCACGCTCGGTCGTCTGCTGACGATGATTGAAATCCCCACCGGCGGCGAGCTCTATTACCAGGGACAGGACCTGCTTAAGCACGATCCGCAGGCGCAGAAGCTGCGCCGGCAGAAAATCCAGATTGTGTTCCAGAACCCCTACGGTTCGCTGAACCCGCGTAAAAAGGTGGGGCAGATTCTGGAAGAGCCGCTGCAGATCAACACCAGCTTGAGCAAAGAGCAGCGCCGGGAGAAGGCGCTGGCGATGATGGCCAAAGTGGGCCTGAAAACCGAGCACTACGACCGCTATCCGCATATGTTCTCCGGCGGCCAGCGTCAGCGTATCGCCATTGCCCGCGGTCTGATGCTTGACCCGGACGTGGTGATCGCCGACGAACCGGTTTCCGCGCTGGACGTTTCGGTGCGCGCGCAGGTGCTGAACCTGATGATGGATTTACAGCAGGATCTGGGGCTTTCTTACGTCTTTATCTCCCACGATCTGTCGGTCGTGGAGCATATCGCTGATGAAGTGATGGTGATGTATTTAGGCCGCTGCGTGGAGAAAGGGACGAAAGATCAAATCTTCAACAACCCGCAGCATCCGTACACGCAGGCGCTGCTGTCGGCAACGCCGCGTCTGAATCCGGATGACCGCCGCGAGCGCATCAAGCTCACCGGCGAGCTGCCGAGCCCGCTGAATCCGCCGCCGGGCTGCGCGTTTAACGCCCGCTGCCGTCGCCGTTTCGGCCCGTGCACCCAGCTTCAGCCGCAGCTGAAGGACTACGGCGGCCAGCTGGTAGCCTGCTTTGCGGTCGACCAGGATCAGAACGGCGAGAAGCCCCTGAGCTGATTCAGGCAATCGATAATCAAAGCCGAAGCCTGTGCTTCGGCTTTTTTTTAACCATAACTCAGCACTGTTGGAACAACCGACAACGAACAATACTGGCATTTTACGCCACAACCATTGCTATCTCGGGAGTCCGGGATAACTACATGAATGTATTTTACTTTATCTTGATTGTTTCTTTAGCCGGAGCAAATTAACAGCAAAAGCGATGCATAAAACTGTTCCTTGTTGTTCGGTCAACGCTTTATATTCCTGGTTTTTGGCTAACATCCTGAGCTATTTATTTTGGACGGGAACAATATTTTATTATTTTAATTAAGCGCGGTAAGTGATTTCTAAACGCCTTAAAAAATATTAAAATGTATTCTCTTTAGCCTTCCCCTGGCGTGTATTACGCCGTTTTTTAAAATTCAGACAGTATAAAAAACTACGATCTGCTAATAGCCTGGCAGGCTGCGGGGGGATTGACGGCGCAGCCGCCCAAAAAATGGGGCTATCATTTTGAAAAAGAACTGTTAGTGTAACCGCACTACCACTATGGAATTACACCAGCCTGACCTATCCAAAATAATCAAAACGCGACTAAAGTTAGCGTATTGTGACGGCCGTAACGCCGGGTAAATGCCCAAAAAACAACAAATTAAACTACGCTTTAGTGGCGTGGGATGACAATTAAAACAGATTAAATATGACGTATTTAAATCATGAGGTTATCTATGAACCATTATGATGATTTGCAGCGCTTCAAGGAAAAGACGCGGACACACAGTCTAAAATTTAAGGACCTCTCATCAGAAGCCGCCGCCGGTGAAAAAGGGGATTGGGTTATTCTCAATCAACTTATTCCGGCGGAGGAAGCGTCTTCTTTGGCCATGGGTGGGTCAGTTTCCTTACCTCTGCCGCAGCGGGTTCCTGCCGATATGTTTCACAAGGTGGAGCCTGCGGCCGTTCAGGCTCCCCCGGGGCCCTCTTTGGCTGCACCGTCCCTGATTATCCCGCCCTCCGCGCCGCAGCCCGCCCCCCTGACGGACATTGCTGCTGCGGCGGCCGTAGAGCCTGCGCTGCCGCAAAGCCTGGCAGCGGCTGCGCCCGCCCCCCAGCCGGCGGTTTCTCAGGCTGCTGCGCAGCCGGTACCGGTCAGCGTCCCTGCTCCGGCAGTCAGGCCTCGTCCGGCGGCCGCGCCGACGACGGAGGGTTTTGCCCATCTTTTTGCGGCCAAAACCGCGGAGCCGGTAGCAAAAGATAAAGATCAGTCACTGAAATCACTCCTGGAGAGGATTGCGACATGCCGTTGATCTGCGTGTGTTCACCGAAAGGCGGCGTAGGAAAAACGACCCTGGCGGCAAATCTGGCCTGGGCGCTGGCCCGCGCAGGCAGTAAAGTTCTGGCCCTCGATTTTGATGTGCAGAACGCCCTGCGCCTGCATTTTGGCGTCCCCCTCAGCGACGAGCGCGGCTATGTCGCGAAAGCGCTGGAGCTCCATGACTGGAGCCAGTGCGTATTAAGCGCCGGCAGCAATATCTTCGTCTTGCCCTACGGCGACGTGAGCGACGCGCAGCGGCAGGCCTTCGATGAACGCCTGAGCCATGACGAGCATTTCCTGACCCGTGGCCTGGCGGCATTACTCAATTATCCGGGGCTGATTACGATTGCCGACCTGCCGCCGGGCCCTTCGCCCGCGCTAAAGGCGCTCACTTCGCTTGCCGATATGCATCTGGTACCGCTGCTGGCGGATACCGCCTCGACGTCCGCGCTGGCGCACGTCGAAAAGCAGCGTCTGACCGGGGGCGAACTCAACCATAAACTCGGACACTATTTTGTGATTAACCAGAGCGATAACCGTCGCCAGGTCAGTCGCGATGTTACGGCGTTAATGGAAGAAAAGCTGGGCGATCGTCTGCTGGGCATCATCCATCGTGATGAAAGCGTGGTGGAAGCTAATGCTTCCCAGAAGTCGATCCTGGACTTTAACTCCTCCTCCGCAGCCGCCTTTGATATTGAAATTATTGCCAAAAAAATCTCTGCGCAGTTGGGTATCAATATTGGTGACGGCAAGGTGCATAGCCAGCCTCGCAGGTCAGGGCTTTAATTTAATTGCAGGGCTGCTGAATGAAAAAGACGCTTTTCTGGTTGCTGGTACTGGTACTTTCGCCCATTGCCGTGCTGGTGGTGATCACGCCGATGGACAGCCAAAAGCAGTATATTTTTGGCCTCCTGAGCATCGGTATTCTCTTTGTGATGGGGTTCAGTAAAAACCGCAGCGTTTCCGTCATCATGGTGGTGACATCGCTGCTGATGTCGACCCGTTATATGTATTTCCGTTTAACGCAGACCCTGCATTTTAACTCCACCATCGAAGCGATTCTGGGGATGGGGCTGTTTCTGGCGGAAGTCTATATCTGGGTGATGCTGCTGCTTAACTACCTGCAAACGGTCTGGCCGCTAAAGCGTGAAATTGTCCCGCTGCCGGATGATATGAGCAAATGGCCGACGGTGGATATCTATATTCCCAGCTATAACGAACCGCTTGAGGTGGTGCGTGATACGGTGCTGGCTGCGCAGTGTATTGATTATCCAAAAGATAAATTAAAAATCTATTTGCTGGATGACGGTAAGCGCAATGAATTCGCGGTATTCGCCGCCGACGTTGGGGTTGGGTATATCACCCGTAACGATAACAAACACGCCAAGGCGGGCAACCTCAACCACGCGATGACGTTGACCCACGGCGAGCTTATCTGCGTTTTTGATTGCGACCACGTGGCAACCCGCGTCTTTTTGCAGGCGACGGTGGGCGGATTCCTCAACGATCCGATGCTGGCGCTGGTGCAGACGCCGCACTACTTCTATTCGCCGGACCCTTTTGAGCGCAACCTCTCCGTGGGCCGCAATATTCCTAACGAAGGGATGCTGTTTTATGGCCCGATTCAGCAGGGGAACGACAACTGGAACGCGACCTTTTTCTGCGGCTCCTGCGCCGTCATTCGCCGCGCCGCGCTGGAACAGATCGGCGGCTTTGCGGTAGAGACCGTGACCGAAGATGCCCATACCGCGCTGAAGTTCCAGCGCCTGGGCTGGAAGTCGGCGTTCCTGGATATTCCTCTGGCGGCCGGCTTAGCTACCGAACGTCTGGTAGTGCACGTGATTCAGCGTACCCGCTGGGCGCGCGGGATGACGCAAATATTCCGTCTGGATAACCCGCTACTGGGCCGTGGGCTGACGTTCCAGCAGCGCCTGTGCTATCTCAGCGCCATGCTCTATTATCAGTTCGCCCTGCCGCGGGTGGTCTTTGTCACCGCACCGCTGGCCTACCTGCTGTTCAACCTGAATATCATCTACTCCTCGGCCAGCCTGATTGTCTCCTACGCGCTGCCGCATCTGTTCCTCGCGATCTATGTCGGCTCGCGCATGAACGGCCGCTATCGTTACAGCTTCTGGGGCGAAATCTACGATATCGTGCTGGCGTTCCACCTGGTGCTGCCGACGCTGGTGACCATGATTTTCCCCAAACGCGGGAAATTCAACGTGACCGATAAAGGCGGCCTGCTGGACGTGGGCTACTTCGACTTTACCGTCGTCAGACCGCACCTGGTCGTCGCCTGTCTGCTGGGCCTGGGGGTGGTGGTCGGTATCGTCCGCGCTATCGGTCACGACTACTTTGGCTCAGACCCGAACGTTATCGCGCTGAACGTCGGCTGGGGGATTTACAGCCTGATCTTCCTGCTGGCCGCCATTGCCGTGGCGCGCGAAACCCGTCAGGTGCGAAAAACGATTCGTATTGATGTCGATATTCCGGTACTGATCCACTACACCAGCGGCATTGTCTCCCGCAGCCACACTGCGGACCTGTCCATGGGCGGCTGCCGCGTAAGCGCGCCGGATAAGCGTCACCTGCAGGATGAAATCGAAGAGATTGAGCTGATTCTCCAGTCCGGCGCGATTTCGATCCCGGTGCGCCAGGTTACCGCTGACGACCAGTTTATTCGTCTGCAATTTGATGAAAACATTCAGCTCTCCCGCCGCCGCGAGCTGGTGCGCGTGGTGCTGGCCCGCGCCGATGCGTGGATTAACCCGCCGCGCCCGCAGGACAACCCGTTCCGCTCTTTTGCCACCATTTTGCGCTGCGTATTCGAACTGTTCTGGCTGACGTGGAAGACGCGCCGTAGCCAGCGTCGTCAGCCGCCTGCGGCGAATCCCGCGCAGGAGGACGGCAGCCTATGAAACGTTTAACGACGCTTGCGCTGCTGGCCGGTATGCTCTCTGCGCCAGCGCTGCATAGCGAGGAAACGCCCTCTGACGCATTGCCGCCGCTTAATTTTCCGCTACCTGATGCGCAAGCCAGCGGCGCGTCGGCGCCTGCCAGCGAGTCGAATTCGCCCGCCACGACGGAGCCCGCGCCGGCAAACGTCCCTCAGCCGGCTTCGCTACCCGCGATGCCGTCGCCGGTTGCCTCTGGGGTCGCTGATACGGTGCCGCTAACGCCGATTGTCGGTGGAGACCTGAACCTCATGCAGATGGGCATGCCGGACGGCATCATCCTTAGCGGTGGACAAAACCAGGGCGGCGCCAGCTTTACGCTGCCCTCCGATCAGGTGGTCACCCATGCCCAGCTGATGCTGGATGTTAAGGTCTCGCCGGAGATGGCGTCCCGCAACGCCACGCTGCAGTTAATGCTCAACGGCCAGCCGCTCGGCACGCTACCGCTGGGCGCGGACGGCGAGGAGATCTCGCACTATCAGCTGGATATTCCGGCGGCGCTGATGGTCTCCAGCAACAACCTGAGCTTTAAGATTAACGACGGCGATGCAATGCAGTGCCGGCTCGATATTCACGACACCTCGCGGGTGACCATTTTGCCCGCCTCCCACTTTAGCTGGGAGAGCCAGCAGCTTAATATCAGCAACGATTTAGGCCATTTCCCGCGCCCGTTTTTCGACAGCATGCAGATGACGCCGGCTGATATCGCTATCGCGTATCCGGAGAAACCAACGGCGGATATTTTCAGCGCTGCGGTGCTGGTATCGTCATGGCTGGGTATTCAGGCCGATTATCGCGGTATCGCTTTTGACGCGCTGCGCGATCGCCTGCCCGAGAAGCACGGTATTATCATCGGCCACCCCGGCGATCGGGTGGGCGGCCTGACGCTGCCGCAAACCGACAGGCCGCTGCTGCGGATCGTTGAGAACCCCGGCAATCCGGCCTATAAGCTGCTGCTCATCGTCGGCCAGAACGACGCGGCGCTGCGGATGGCCGCCTGGCGACTGACCCGCGGCGATTTCGCCCCGCAGACGGCCAGCATGGATGTTGATCCGCAGACGATAGCCGTCAGCAAGCCGTACGACGCCCCGCGCTGGATCGCCACCGATCGGCCGGTAAAAATCAGCGAGCTGATCCGCCAGGATCAAAGTATGACCGTCAGCGGCGTATGGCATGAACCGCTACGCGTGGCCTTCCGCGCCGCGCCGGACCTCTACCTGTGGGATGGCGAAACCATTCCCCTGCAGATCGGCTACCGTTTCCCGTCGGAGAGCTGGATTAACGAGGATAAGTCGCTGTTGAGCGTGACGCTCAACAACACCTTCCTCAACAACCTGCCGATGAATAAACAGGGTCCGCTGGAGAAGCTCTGGCGTCACCTGGGCGGCGACGCGCGTCAGGAGCGTTTCACTATCCCGCTGGCGCCGTATCTGATTTACGGCGATAACCAGCTCTCGCTCTATTTCAATCTGGTGCCGAAGGACAGCGCGCCCTGTTCGGTTCTGCTGAACAGCACGATTAAAAGCCGCATCACCGACGACTCGTGGATCGATTTGAGCGGTACGCGGCACTTCTCGCTGTTGCCGAATCTTTCCTATTTTGTCGGCGCGTCGTTCCCGTTCTCCCGGTTGGCGGATTATTCGCAAACCACGCTGCTGCTGCCGGAACAGCCTTCGGAAACGCAGGTCGCGACGATGCTGAATCTGGCCGCCCGTTCGGGTAATTCGACCGGTAAAGCGCTGGCCAATAACCGCGTGATGCTGGGCGTTCCTGACGACGGCGCGAATGCGCTGTTCCTGCGCGCTCGCGATGTCCTGGCGGTGAGCGCCCTCGATCAGAAAGCGTTTAATCAGCGCCTGCTGGCCGATTCTCCCTATCAACCGGTCGATAACCTGCTGAGCGTACGTGAACCGGCGCTATGGACAAAAATTCAGCGCAGGCTGAGCGGCGACTGGGCCTCCGACGGCGTGGATGCCGATCGCTATTTCTCTTCCAGCAGCGCCTGGCGCGGGTTTATTAGCTATCGCTCGCCGTGGAACCCGCAGCGGGTGGTCGTGGTGGCGATGGCCAGCAGCGACGATCAGCTGGCGAAACTGGAAGACGATCTTAATTCACCGCGCATCAATGCCGGTATTCGCGGCGATACGGCGGTGATTACCAGCGATAACGGCGTGCGTAGCTTCCAGGTCAGTACGCCGTTCCCCAGCGGCCAGATGCCGTGGTACATGATGGCGGTGTGGTATGCCAACCAGCACTCCGGCCTGCTGGCGGTGCTGGGGTTAATCGCCACGTCCATTCTGGGTCTGGCGCTGACCGCGATGTTCAAACGTCATGCCCGCAAGCGCCTGGAGTCGGGAGATAGCCAATGAAAAGAGTCAGTAAAATGAATACGAAGGCGGCCCGTCAATTTTCCACGCTGTGCCTGTCCGGCGCGCTGACGCTTGGCGCCTTCGGCGAGGCGCAGGCGGCGGGTAACGATGCGGCGCTGCAGGCGCTGTTTGCGCAGGCCAACTACTGGCACGAAAAATCGCACGACGAGCTGGCGATGGAATCGCTGCAAAAAGTGTTATCGGTGGATGCCAACAACGCTCAGGCGCTGTACCTGATGGCACTGTGGGCGCAGCAGGGGGGCAACCTGCAGGCCGCGGCCCAGTGGCGGGCGCGACTGGAGAAAGCGGCGCCCAACAGTCCCGGCCTGCAGGATCTGGATAGCGCCAAAAAAATGGCGCAGGTCCCGCAGGGGCAGCTCAACCTGGCCAGACAGCAGGCGCGCAGCGGCAACGTGCCCGCCGCGCTGGCGACCTGGCGGAGTATGTTCAACGGAAGCGTTCCGCCTTCCGGACTGGCGGCGGAATACTACATGACGATGGCCAGCGACAAATCGCTCTATCCGCAGGCGTTGAGCGAACTGCGTCAGTACGTCGCTCAGCATCCGCAGGAGAACGGGCCGCGCGTGGCCCTGGGTAAGGCGCTGACATGGCGCGAAGAGACCCGCCGGGAAGGGATCGCCATGCTGGAGCCGATGGCCAGCGGCAGCAAAGAAGCCGATGCGGGACTGCGTCAGGCGCTGCTGTGGATGGGGCCGCAGCCGGGAGATGAGCCGTTTTACGATACCTGGATGCAGCGCCACCCGCAGGATAGCGAAGTGCAGAACTACTTCCGCGAACGGCGCAGCGGCCAGGCGCGCGGTCAGGGTTACGCTGACCTGAACAGCGGCAATACCGCCGCGGCGAAGCAGCAGTTTGAACAGGTCCTGCAAACCAATCCGCAGGATGCTGACGCGCTTGCCGGGATGGGCTATATCGCCCAGCGCAGCGGCGATTTTCAGGCGGCCTCTCAGTATTTGGGCCGGGCGGCGGATCTCGGCGGCGAGGGCTCTGAAACCCGGCGTCAGCAGGCAGGGGATGCGCTGTTTTACGGCCAGCTTGCTCAGGCGCAGCAGGCCTATAAGCAAGGCAACATTAGCCAGGCGCTGGCGCTCTCCGCGCCGCTGGCGCAGCAGAGCGGGACGCAGGGCTCGGCGGCGAAGCTGTTCCGCGCCGACGTTCTGCGCCACAACAAAGACCTGCCCCAGGCCGAACAAACGCTGCGGGCGCTGCTCAACGAGCAGCCGCAAAATGGCCCCGCCCGGGAGAATCTCTATTACGTTCTGCGTGAACAGAATAAAACCGCAGAAGCCCAGTCGATGCTGCGAACGCTGCCGGAAAGCCTGCAGCAAAAGCTGCAGCCGCGCGTGGTCACCGGGACGCCGGGAGACTCCCTGCGTCGACAGGCCCAGGAGCAGGCCAGCGGCGGTAACGTGTCCGGGGCGATCGCCACGCTGCGCCAGGGCGTTTCTCGCTATCCGGACGATGCGTGGATGCGCCTCGATCTGGCCCGACTGCTGCAAAAATCCGGCAACGACGGCGAGGCGAATGCGATTATGGGCGCCGCGTATCGTCCCGGCGCCAGCAGCAGCTCGCTGTACGCCGCCGCCCTTTTCGCCAGCGAGAACGGCGGCTGGCAGCAGGCGCAAACGCTGCTGGCAAGAATTCCCCCCGCCAGCCAGACCAGCCAGATGCGCGATTTGCACCAGCGGGTGAACTACAACCTGCAGCTGGCGACGGCCGAGGGGTATCTGGCGCAGGGTAATTCCGTCGCGGCGTCCAATACGCTGAGGGCGATGGCCGCGACGCCGCCAAAAGCCCCGGCGGATGTCGGTAAACTGGCGCGCCTGCTGGCCCAGAGCGGCGATGTCACTACCGCGGTATCGCTGGTGCGTAACAATATTAACGGCGGCATCTCCGGCAACGCCGGGGATTACGCCGATCAGGTGACGGTGCTTAACCAGGCTGGCCTGACCAACGAAGCGCAGAGGCTGCTCACCAACCCGCAGCTGCAGGCAAGCAGTACGCCGACGCAGCTGGCCAGCATTCGCAACGGCTATGTGATTAACGACGCGGATCGCCTGCGCGAGCAGGGTAACTACGCGGCGGCGTATGACAAGCTGATGGGCGCCATGCAGAGCGACCCGCAAAATACCGACCTGATGTTCGCCATGGCGCGTCTCTATCAGAGCGGCAAAATGAATAAAGAGGCCGGGGTCGTCTATGACTACCTGATGACCCGCGATACGCCGACCCAGGACGCGCGCAGCGGGGCTATTGATGTCGCGCTGTCGGCGGGCGATAACGACCGGGCGGCGCAGCTGGCAAGCGGGCTGCGCCCGGATAATTCGCCGGACCGTTTGCTGCTGCTGGCGCGCGTGGCCGAATCGCAGGGCCATCATCAGCAGGCGATGACCTATCTGCGCAGCGCTCGCGGCAGGCTGCTGGGGTTACAGAGCAGCAACGGCACGCAAACGCCGACCGTGGGCGGCGTGCTGGCGGCGGATAATCCGTTCGTCGGCGTCTCGCGCACGCCGGCGGCGACGCGTACCGCCTCCAGCTACGGGCAATATATGCCGTGGCAGGTTTCACAGGTATCGACGGGCGATGGCAGTACGCTGCCGGGGATCCAGCGCACCGATCTGCCGGTCGAAACCGCGCAGACCCGGATGCTGCGCCAGGTGGATACCATGATGGAGACGTTGCAGGAAAAAACCGGCACCTGGCTGCAGGGGGGCATGGAGGTTCGCGGCCGCGATGGCGAATCCGGCACCAGTAAGCTGACCGAAATCAAAACCCCGCTGACCTGGTCCTCCTCGCCGTTCGGTGATTCGCGTTTCGACTTTACCGTGACGCCGATTACGTTGAACGCAGGGACGGCAACCGGGGACGCCTGGCGGCGCTATGGCGCGAATCCGCTATCAAACGCGGTCTCCAATATGATCTCCACCGCCACCAGCGAGCAGGCGGCGATTGCGGCGATGACCGATACCGAGCGCACGACGTACTTTGCCAACAATCCGGGGGCGGAGACCTTGAGCGGTCTCGGCACGCTGAATGCTTCAGACTTTAACGCCACCACCAGCAGCGGCATGGAGAATCTGGCGAAGCTGGGCGCTTACGATTCCGGGCAGGTCGCCAGCTATCTGGCTTCTTCAAATCTGAAACCTAACGTTGATCGGGCCAGCGGCTCAACCGATTCGCAAAAAGCCAACGGCGTGGCGCTGGCGCTGGCGCTGAGCGGCGACGAATATCGCGTCGATATCGGCAGCACGCCGCTGGGTCAGGATCTGAATACCGTTGTGGGCGGCGTGAAGTGGTCGCCGAAGCTGACTAACTATCTGTCGCTGATTTTTACCGGCGAGCGTCGTTCGCTGACCGACAGCCTGCTCTCCTGGGTGGGGCTGAAGGATTCCTACTCCGGCAAAACCTGGGGTCAGGTGACCAAAAACGGCGGTACCCTGCAGCTCAGCTATGACGACGGCGATGCCGGTTTCTACGTCGGCGGCGGGGGCTATAGCTACCTGGGACAAAACGTCGCCAGCAATACCAGCATCAACGCCAACGCCGGGGTTTATCTGCGGCCTTACCACGATGAGTATCGTCAGCTGCAGACCGGGCTGAGTATGAGCTACATGGATTACTCGAAAAACCTGAGCTACTTCACCTACGGACAAGGGGGCTACTTCAGCCCGCAGAACTACGTCAGCGTGTCGCTGCCGGTAAGCCTGACGGAGAAATATGATAACTGGACGATGAAGCTTGGCGGTTCGGTGGGGTATCAATCTTACAGCCAGGATAAGAGCGCCTATTTCCCGACCAACGCCGAGTGGCAGCAAACGCTCGAGACCGCTGTGAGCAACGGTTTTGCCAAAGAGGCCTACTATTCAGCCACCTCGAAGAGCGGCATCGGCTATACCCTGCGCGCCGGCGCGGATTACAAAGTCAATAAACAGATGACGCTCGGCGGCCAGGTGGGTTATGACACCTTCGGCGATTACAACGAGAGCACCGCCGGCCTCTATATCCGCTACATGCTGGGAGATCGCTGATCGTGACGGACAATAATAATGCGCTGGTAATGGCCTGGTTTCAGCAGCAGCAAACCCCTGCCGGGTGGTTCGATCTGCTGCTGATTATGGTTGATGGCATGGTCAATAACGCGGGCGAGCTGGAGAGCCAGCCCTTTCTGCGGCAAATGGGCGAGGCGCTGGCCGATGAGCATCCGCTACCGGAGTCGGAAACGCTCGGTGAGCTGGAAGCCAATATGAATGCGCAGCTAAGCCGGTTTCAGTGGGGCGTAGTGAGCGTTGAGGTTAGCGATGACGGCCTGCGGTTACGCCATCAGGCGCTGCCGGTGAGCCGCGATGAAGCGCGCCGCGTCCGCTGGTGTAATGCGTTTTGTGCCATACTCGAGGGGCTTTATTCCCGCTGGCTACAGGGACAGGGCGGCGCGGCGCACGTGGTGTTACAGCGCGAGCGGCTGTTTTCGGTCTCTGACGTTCAGTTTCTTTACTTCCATCCCTGAAGGGTGAATTTATGTCCTTGCGTGCTTTAGCGACAGTCGTGGTGACGACGGTGATGATGCTTCCCCACGCGTGGGCCGATACGGCGTGGGAAAGCTATAAATCGCGTTTTATGATGCCGGACGGACGCATTATTGATACCGGCAACGGCAACGTCTCCCATACCGAAGGGCAAGGTTTTGCCATGCTGTTAGCGGTGGCTAATAACGATCGCCCCGCCTTTGACAAGCTATGGCAGTGGACCGATAAAACCCTACGTAACAAAGATAACGGGTTGTTTTACTGGCGCTATAACCCGGTGGCGCCCAATCCGGTGGCGGACAAAAACGATGCCACCGATGGTGATACCCTGATTGCCTGGGCGCTGCTGCGCGCGCAGCAGCAGTGGCATGAAAAATCCTACGGCAGCGCGTCGGATGCGATAACCGCTTCGCTCCTGAAGTCTACGGTGGTCACGTTTGCCGGTCGTCAGGTGATGCTTCCGGGCGCAAAGGGATTCTATCTCAACGACCACCTGAATCTTAACCCCTCCTACTTTATCTTTCCGGCGTGGCAGGCCTTCGCCGCGCGTACGCATCTAACCGCCTGGAGAAAGCTGCAGAGCGATGGCCAGGCGCTGCTGGGAAACATGGCGTGGGGGAAATCGCAGCTTCCCAGCGACTGGGTGGCCTTAAGAGCGGACGGTAAGATGGAGCCGGCAAAAGAGTGGCCGACGCGAATGAGCTTCGATGCGATCCGTATTCCGCTGTATGTCTACTGGAGTGACTCGAAAAGCAGCCTGCTGACGCCGTGGAAAAACTGGTTCCAGCGCTATCCGCGTCCGCAGACGCCGGCGTGGATAAACGTGAATACCGATGAAGTGGCGCCGTGGTTTATGACCGGCGGGCTGCTGGCGGTACGCGATTTAACCCTTGGCGAAGCGCAGGCCGATCCGCAGATTACGCCCCAGGACGACTATTACTCCGCCAGCCTGAAGCTGCTGGTATGGCTGGCAAATAAAGACCAGGCGTAAACTATGGAATGCGCCTCGAATAACGCAGTCGAGCCGGGTGCTGAAATCTGAAGGGCGCCGTAGAATCGTCGGCAAGCCGGGCTTGCCCGGTGAGGCGCAATGTTGCGGGGGCTTGAACCCCGGCGGCAGAGATGAATTGGTTGCTGGAAAGAGAAAACCCCCGCACGTTGTTTGGTATCAACCTGGCAACGTATCGGGGGCTACTCTCAAACCTGAACAATTTGAGGATAGCCGCGAACGGTTGCCATTGCAACAAGGCGGCTGTATGACGCTCGCTCAGTTGGGCCTGGTGCTGTGGGACGATCTGGCGGCTCCGGTGATTGCTGGCATTCTGGTCAGCATTATCGTGAGCCGGATGGATAACCGGAAGTAGCCGGGCGGTGGGTATCTGCCTGCCTTAGTGGCAGCATGCGCCCGAACGGGGCCGCAGGGGTAACAACCTGCGGCCTTTTTCGTTGTATTGCTGCAACAAAAAAGTTTCCTGGAATGCGTCTCGCACCGCGCGTAATGGCGGAGTGCGGGTACCCGATCGGGCCAGTAGAATCGTCAGCAAGCCGGGCTCGCCCGGTGAGGCGCAATGTTGCGGGGGCTTGAACCCCGGCGGCATAGAGAGATGGTTGCTGGAAAGAGAAAACCCCCGCACGTTGTTGGTATAAACCTGGCAACGTATCGGGGGCTAACCTCGCATCTAGACCATTCGAGGATAGCCGCGAACGGTTGCCATTGCAACAAGGCGGCTGTATGACGCTCGCTCAGTTGGGCCTGGTGCTGTGGGACGATCTGGCGGCTCCGGTGATTGCTGGCATTCTGGTCAGCATTATCGTGAGCCGGATGGATAACCGGAAGTAGCCGGCCGGTGGGTATCTGCCTGCCTTAGTGGCAGCATGCGCCCGAACGGGGCCGCAGGGGTAACAACCTGCGGCCTTTTTCGTTGTATTGCTGCAACAAAAAAGTTTCCTGGAATGCGTCTCGCACCGCGCGTAATGGCGGAGTGCGGGTACCCGATCGGGCCAGTAGAATCGTCAGCAAGCCGGGCTCGCCCGGTGAGGCGCAATGTTGCGGGGGCTTGAACCCCGGCGGCATCGATGGATGGGTTGCTGGAAAGAGAAATCCCCCGCACGTTGTTTGGTATCAACCTGGCAACGTATCGGGGGCTAATCTCGAACCTCAACAATTCGAGAATAGCCGCGAACGGTTGCCATTGCAACAAGGCGGCTGTATGACGCTCGCTCAGTTGGGCCTGCTGCTGTGGGACGATCTGGCGGCTCCGGTGATTGCTGGCATTCTGGTCAGCATTATCGTGAGCCGGATGGATAACCGGAAGTAGCCGGCCGGTGGGTATCTGCCTACCTTAGTGGCAGCATGCGCCCGAACGGGGCCGCAGGGATAACATCCTGCGGCCTTTTTCGTTTATTGCGGATAAGGGACCCAACTGCCGCCGTTCAGCTGAACATACGGTTTCCCCTGGTATTGAATGACGATGGCGTTGGAGTTTTCCGACACCGCCGCGCTCTGCGGCAGGTTGGCAATATACTGCTGCCAGTTGATGTCGTTTTCGTCAAACATCTTGCCGTCGAGGGCGCGGACCACCAGCTCAGAAATCGCCAGGTAGCTGCTTGGCTGGTTGATGATAATCGGCGCATCGGGGTGTCTTGCCTTAATGCCGAAAAATTTCACCGCCGCCGGTACGTTAGTAATGGATGGGCTGGGAATATCGCGCAGGCCGGAAACCTGCATTTTGTCGCCTTTCAATGCCGCACCGTGTTCCGGTACGACGATGACCAGCACCTTACGCCCCGATCTCTCCAGTTCGGTGAAGAAATTATCCAGCTCATCGAAGAACTTCTGCGCACGGGCTTTATAGTCCGCGGTTTTGCTCTGGCCCGGATAGTGGTTACCGTCATGCAGCGGCAGCGTGTTGTAGAAGGTCGCCGTGCGCGGCGTATTCAGCTTATCCAGCGACTGCAGCCAGCGGTTCAGCGTCGCCTGGTCGTCATAGACCGGAGAGCCGTCAAAGCCCTGCAGAATGACCGGCAGGCCGCTTTGATCCATCAGCGGGCTCTGGATCCCGCCCAGCGAGCGAAGCTCCTTCAGGAAGTCGCCGAAGATACCGTTGTGGCCGAGCATCAGCTGCTGGGTGAAGCCCAGCTTCGCCAGGTTTTCAAACAGATAGCATTCGCTGCCCGATGGCTGATAAAGGTTCGCATGAGAGAGCTGGCCGCAGCTGGCGCGCAGCAGACGCGCCGCCGCCGGCCCGCTGTAAGAGGTCGCCGAGTTAAAGTTTTTGAACAGCAGGTCGAAATGCTTCCACAGCGGATGATCCATCAGCCCGGCCGCTTCAATATCCGACCATGAGAGCGAGCAGATGTTGATTATCAGCACATCAAACGGCTGGGCATCGGCCGGAAGCGCATCCGGGAAAGTGGTTTTACGTTTTTGCTCAGAAGCGTAAAAGGCATTCAGCCAGTTGGTGAGATTGGCCGACGTCGGCGGCTCGGTCTGCGGCGGAATATCGTTATTCGCCGGCGCAGTATTGGTCGCGATGGCCGTTCCGCCGGCCGTATTAACGGCGGTGTTCGCCGCCGCGGTCGTCGGCTGACCTGCCGGCCAAAGGCTGAAAGAGGGCAGCAGCGGACTGACCACCAGCCAGACCACGATCGCCGAGACGAAAACCGTCACTCGTAGCCACTGGCTGATAAACAGCCACAGGACCAGCAGCACGAAGAACGCGCCGACCATATTCCAGTTAATAAAGCGGGTCACCAGATCCCAGATATAGTCGGCGCTGAAGCCGGCAATCTGCGAGCCCTGGCTGGCAATGCTTTCCGGGCCGGGCAGCCAGGTGTCGTGCCAGAACAACATAAAACCCAGCGGGATTGCTATCCAGTGGCGGATACGGTGCAGCTTATACTGTGGAATTGGCACCAGCAGGAAGGCCAGAAACACCAGGTTTAACATGGGATGAAAATTGAGGTATCCGCCCCATAGCAATGCGAACTTCACCAGAAAGTAGAAGTTCCAGCCAGATAAGCCTCGCCAGTACCGCCAGAGCGGAAGCGACGCGGTGGGTGTTTTGGGTTTGGTCATTTCGTTGATTTGCCTTGCCTGGATGTCGCTTCCCGGCGCAGCACGCCAGCCGGTTTGACATAACGGGGTTTAAAGAACATCAGTCTTAATGTGGTGCGAATACGCCGCTGGTAGTGGCGCGTCAGGTATCCCAGCGGGAAGAACAGCAGGGCGCACAGGACGACCAGCTGAATAATATCGGCGATAGACATCATAAGGTTGGCTCCCCATCAATGGACAGACGGTGCGCCTCGGGGTTGCGCCGCCAGCTTCGCCCGTCATGGGTGGCGTTGATGGTTTCATTTTTGCCAAGCGAAATGGGCAGCGGCGTGTTCCAGTTCTCCGGCAGAATCCCGCGCATCTGCATGATTTCAGCCGTTATTTGCTTATCTTCAAACCAAATCATACGGTTAGAAAAAATATCGCCGGTTGGTAAAGGGAAAATATGGTTTAACGCGGTATCCAGGTCGTTCACCCGGCAAAATGACAGAAACAGCACCAGGCGGTTGTTGCCGATGGTCATAATGTCGCCCATACGGTTGGGCTTACACAGCGTCAGCGCCTGCTCTACGCGCAGGCCGGGCGCCGGGCGCAGCGCCACCATTACGCCTTTGCCATCGGCGGGCAGCATGGTGTTGGCCATAATATTGTGCACCGCTTCGCAGAAGTCCCCCCATTTCTGGTAGCCGCGCAGTTTTAGCGGCTGGCTCCAGGTCAGCAGAGTATTAAAATCTTCCGGGATATGGCGAGTAAACTGCTGTTTTTGAACGCTTTCTATAAGCGTGAGGCAGCGGGATAACGGCGCGCCGCTGGGAATAACCATATTGGCGCCGCTGCTCAGCAGCAGGCGTTCATCGGTGGCGCGCAGGCTCGGCGTTTGCTCGCGGACGACGATTTTTAACGCGCTGCCGCGCTGGCGGCGCAGGGTATGGATATAGCGTCCCAGCTGTTCAATCTGTTCGTTCTGGGTAATGGAGAAGATCAGCGTTGCCGCCTGCGCCATCCTCCCGGCGTTGAAAACGGCGTCGTTGGTATCGAACAGCGTCCAGTATTCGGATAGCGCGGGGGCACCTTCCAGTACGCGCAGATTGCTAAGAATGACTTTTTCGTCGCTGCGCGGTTGCACCACCGTTTCTTCATCCTGTGCCAGCCGCCAGCCGTTTTCATCCTGAAGAACAATGAGCTGCTGCCGGGCGCTGATGCCTTTTTCACTCCCCCACCAGGCGATATCGAACAGGTGGTTATCCCCCTGGTAACGAATACTTGCCAGGCCGGAAAGCGAACGGTACTCGCGTAATAAAGGGGAGAGTTGCTTATCGATATCGTGCCCGGAATTAAGTACTAGTAATGAACAACGATGATAATTAGTCCATCGATACGATTTCTCAACCCAATTGCATAAATCATCGCTTTTTATATTCTGCCAGGCATTTTCAGCGCATAGCAGAATAAACAAATAATTGCCAGGTTCGAGGGAACAAACTAAATCGCGGTGCATTTCTTGCAGCCCCTCAGCACGGTTCGGCATGCTAAATAACGCCACCTTTTCTGGCCCGCAATTTTTCTCTAGTTCAATGATTTTATTTGGGTTATCACCCATGACTATCGCCGCAACCTGGCTCTGTTTATCCTGGGCCGCCAGCGTATGGTTGAGCAGGCTTACCGCGTCGGCATAGCGGTCGACATTCAGCCACCATACTCCACCCACGGGCATATGGCGTACTTCGTCCCATAATGATGAAATACCCAAAGAATATACGATATCCACGGCGTCCCTCGTGAGACTTGATTTACACTTGATTAGTTTACTAGCGAAAGCGTCAGAGTAAACCTAACATTGAAATTAAAGGACATCAGTTTTAGCATGTAAACATATTTTAAGGATGATCTTACGCCTCTCGGTTTAATTTATTGTATTTTCCAACGGACAGAGAAATGCCAGCAAAAGAGCCTGCTGTACCCACCGATGCGACTTTGGGCTACACGTTTCAAAATGATTTCCTGGCGTTAAGCCGGGCATTTTCCCTGCCTGATATTCACTACCACGATATTTCCCGACGCGAGCAGTTAACCGCGGCGCTAAAACGCTGGCCATTACTGGCTGAATTAGCAGAGAAAAAGTAAGGAAGCCGTCGATGGCGATTCTGGGATTACAGGGCGTGCGCGGCGGTACCGGCACCACGTCGATTACCGCTGCGCTGGCCTGGGCGCTGCAATTACTCGGTGAAACCGTACTGGTGGTGGACGCCAGCCCGGACAACATGTTGCGCTTTTTTTTCAACGTCGATTTCAGCCACAAAGCGGGCTGGGCGCGCGCCACGATCGACGGCAGCGACTGGCGCGACGCCGGTCTGCGCTACACCTCGCATATCGATCTTTTGCCCTTTGGTCAGCTGACGCCGGGCGAGCGCGCGAACATTGACCAGCTTCAGCCGACGCTGGCGCCGATGGCTGGGATGGTGCAGAAGCTCCATCAGCAGGGCGATCACCGCTGGCTGCTGATTGACCTGCCGGACGGTTACTCGCCGCTGACCCGCTCCCTCATTAACGTCTGCGACCGCACGCTGGTCATCGTGCATCCGGACGGCAACAGCCATATTCGCCTGCATCAGCAGGCGCTGCCGGTCAATAGCGATATTTTGATTAACGATCTGCGCGTCGGCAGCCAGCTGCAGGAGGATTTGTATCAGCTGTGGCTGGAGAGCCAGCGCCGCATTCTGCCGGTGACTATCCATCGTGATGAGGCGATGGCGGAGTGTCTGGCGGCGAAGCAGCCGCTCGGCGAGTACCGGCAGGACTCTCTGGCGGCGGAGGAGATACTGACGCTGGCCAACTGGTGTCTGCTGCACTACGCCGGGAAGGGGGCGGAATGATTCGCCTGAGCACCTTACTGCTGGCGCCGCCGGTCGGGAAACGGCTGAACGAGCGCTATCGCGACTATCGCCAGCACGGCGCGTCGTGGCTGTCGGCCGCGCTGGGCTGCCTGTGGGCATCTCTGGCATGGGCGTTTATGCCGCTGGAAACGCCGCGCTGGCAGGCTATTCGCGAACGTCACGGCGAGTTTTTCCCGCATATTAATCCGCATCGGCCGCGCCCGCTGGACCCGATTCGCTACCTGCTGCAGTGCGTGTGGCTGCTGGCGACGCGGGTGCCGGAGCCGGATAAAAAGATCAACTGGCGTTCGCTGGCGGCGCTGGAAGGCGTCCAGGGGCGCTATGCCCAGTGGCTGGAAAAGCTGCCGGAAAAGGTTAACGCCCGCACCGGTCACCTGGATAAGCATAAAGAGCTGGCTCACCTGTCGCCAAAGCTGCGGCGGTTTATTCTGGGCACGATAACCTTTTTCTCGCTAATCCTCGCGCTGCTCTGTATTACCCAGCCGTTTAACCCGCTCTCGCAGTTTATTTTCCTGCTGCTGCTGTGGGGCGTGGCGCTGCTGGTGCGCCGCATTCCGGGACGCTTTTCGGCCCTGATGCTGATTGTGCTGTCGCTGACCGTCTCCTGCCGCTACATCTGGTGGCGCTACACCTCGACGCTCAACTGGGATGATCCCGTGAGCCTCGTGTGCGGGATAATTCTGCTGTTCGCCGAAACCTACGCCTGGGTGGTGCTGGTGCTGGGGTATTTCCAGGTCGTCTGGCCGCTGAACCGTCAGCCGGTCCCGCTGCCGGAGGATATGGCGCAGTGGCCGACGGTCGATATTTTCGTGCCGACCTACAACGAAGACCTCAACGTGGTGAAAAACACCATTTACGCTTCCCAGGGGATCGACTGGCCGAAGGACAAGCTCAATATCTGGATCCTCGACGACGGCGGGCGCGAAGAGTTCCGCCAGTTCGCCAAAGACGTCGGGGTGCACTACATCGCCCGCACCACCCACGAACACGCGAAAGCCGGGAATATCAACAACGCCCTGAAGTACGCCAAGGGCGAGTTCGTGTCGATTTTTGACTGCGACCACGTGCCGACCCGCTCGTTCCTGCAGATGACCATGGGCTGGTTCCTGAAAGAGAAAGAGTTGGCGATGATGCAGACGCCGCACCACTTCTTCTCCCCGGACCCGTTTGAGCGCAACCTGGGACGATTCCGCAAAACCCCGAACGAAGGCACGCTGTTTTATGGCCTGGTGCAGGACGGGAACGACATGTGGGACGCGACCTTCTTCTGCGGCTCCTGCGCGGTGATCCGCCGCGGCCCGCTGGATGAAATCGGCGGCATTGCCGTGGAAACGGTGACTGAAGACGCCCACACCTCTCTGCGCCTGCACCGTCGCGGGCACACTTCAGCCTACATGCGTATCCCGCAGGCGGCCGGTCTGGCGACGGAGAGCCTGTCGGCGCATATTGGCCAGCGCATCCGCTGGGCCCGCGGGATGGTACAAATTTTCCGCCTTGATAACCCCTTGTTTGGCAAAGGGCTGAAGCTGGCGCAGCGCATCTGCTACGTCAACGCGATGCTGCACTTTCTGTCCGGTATTCCGCGGCTGATCTTCCTGACCGCGCCGCTGGCGTTTCTGCTGCTGCACGCCTATATCATCTATGCGCCAGCGCTGATGATCGCCCTGTTCGTGCTACCGCATATGATTCACGCCAGCCTGACCAACTCGAAGATTCAGGGCAAATACCGCCACTCTTTCTGGAGCGAGATCTATGAAACGGTGCTGGCGTGGTATATCGCGCCGCCGACCTTTGTCGCGTTGATTAACCCGCATAAGGGCAAATTCAACGTGACGGCAAAAGGCGGACTGGTGGAGGACGAGTACGTCGACTGGGTAATCTCTCGTCCCTATATCTATCTCGTGCTGCTGAACCTGGTCGGCGTCGGGGTGGGGATCTGGCGCTTTATGTACGGCCCGGAAAACGAAATTCTGACCGTCTGGGTGAGCATTATCTGGGTGTTCTATAACCTGATTATTCTCGGCGGCGCGGTGGCGGTCTCGGTTGAAAGCAAGCAGGTGCGGCGATCGCACCGCGTGGAGATGTCGATGCCGGCGGCGATTGCCCGCGATGACGGGCACCTGTTCTCCTGTACCGTCCATGATTACTCAGACGGGGGCCTTGGGGTCAAGATTCACGGCGAGGCGCAGGTGCTGGAAAGCCAGCACGTCAAGCTGTTGCTGAAACGCGGGCAGCAGGAGTACGCCTTCCCGGTGCGGGTCGCGCGGGTCAACGGCAGCGAGGTCGGGCTACAGCTGCTGCCGTTAAGCAATCAACAGCATATTGATTTTGTACAGTGTACGTTTGCCCGCGCAGATACGTGGGCGCTTTGGCAGGATAGCTTCCCGGAAGATAAGCCGATGGAAAGCCTGCTGGATATCCTGAAGCTGGGGTTCCGTGGATATCGTCACCTGGCGGAGTTTTCTCCGCCGTCGGTGAAGGTTATTTTCCGCTCGCTCACCATGCTGGTGGCCTGGTTTGTCTCGTTTATTCCGCGCCGTCCGGAACGCGCAGCGGCGACACTCTCGGCAGAACCGGCGATGGCTCAACAATGATGATAATGCGATGAACAGAAAACTCTCTTTGATTTGTGCAGTAGCGGTGGGTATTAGCGGATGGTCTCCCTTCGCTTCGTATGCGGAACCGACGGCGGCGGCGACTCAGGCCGCGCCGACGACGACGGTCCCCGGTATCGCTGGTACGGTGGGGGACAGCCAGCCCACGGCGACGCTTGCCAATCCGGCAGCGCCGGTGGTGGTGCTGGATAACGCTCCGACCCGCGACGTGAAGCTGACCTTCGCCAAAATCGCCCCGCCTCCGGGCAGCATGGTGCTGCGCGGCGCGCGCCCTGAGGGGTCGGTAGAGTTCGGTATGCGCAGCGATGAAGTGGTGGCAAAAGCGCTGCTGAATCTCGACTACACGCCCTCTCCGTCGCTGCTGCCGGTGCAGTCGCAGCTGAAGGTGTATCTTAACGATGAGCTGATGGGCGTGCTGCCGGTCACCAAAGAGCAGTTGGGTAAAAAAGTCAGCGCGCAGATCCCTATCGATCCGCTCTATATCACCGACTTTAACCGCGTGCGCCTTGAGTTTGTCGGCCACTATCGCGATGTCTGTGAAAACCCGGCCAGCAGCACCTTGTGGCTGGACGTCGGTCGCGAAAGCTATCTGGATTTAACCTACCAGTCGCTGAACGTGCGCAACGATCTTTCGCATTTCCCGATACCGTTCTACGATTCGCGCGATAACCGCCAGCTGACGCTACCGATGGTCTTCGCCTCCGCGCCGGGTGTCCTGCAGCAGCAGGCAGCGGCCATCGTCGCCTCCTGGTTCGGCAGCAAGGCGGGCTGGCGCGGCCAGCAGTTCCCGGTGCAGTTCAACGCGCTGCCGGACCGTAACGCCATTGTGTTTGCGACCAACGATAAGCGCCCTGACTTCCTGCGCGAGCATCCGCCGGTTAAGGCGCCGACGATTGAAATGATCGACCACCCGGATAATCCGTACGTCAAGCTGCTGGTGGTCTTTGGACGGGATGACAACGACCTGCTGCAGGCAGCGAAGGGGATAGCCCAGGGCAATATTCTGTTCCGCGGCAGCAGCGTGACGGTTGACGATGTCAAACAGCTGCAGGCGCGTAAACCCTACGATGCGCCGAACTGGGTGCGTACCGATCGGGCGGTGACCTTTGCCGAGCTGAAAACCTACGAACAGCAGCTGCAATCCAGCGGCCTGGTGCCGGACTCCATCAACGTAGCGCTGAACCTGCCGCCGGACCTCTACCTGCTGCGCGCCAACGGCATCGATATGAACCTGAACTATCGCTACACCATGCCGCCTATCAAGGACAGCTCGCGCATGGATATCAGCCTGAAC
Source organism: Klebsiella sp. PL-2018 (assembly GCF_019048985.1). Taxonomy (NCBI): domain Bacteria; kingdom Pseudomonadati; phylum Pseudomonadota; class Gammaproteobacteria; order Enterobacterales; family Enterobacteriaceae; genus Klebsiella; species Klebsiella sp. PL-2018. The sequence continues at coordinate 5,567,847 of NZ_CP077673.1, read as the reverse complement.
GATCGGTTCTTACAGTCCTTCAGCCTCAACAGCTCGCAGGATGTGAATAAGCTGATACTACGCCTGCCGGTGCTGCAGGGGCTGCTGGACGGCAAAACGGAAGTGACGATCCCGGCATTGCGCCTCGGCGCCATGAATCAGCTGCGCTTTGACTTTCAGTATATGAACCCGATGCCGGGCGGTTCTATCGATAACTGTATTACCTTCCAGCCGGTGCAGAACCACGTGGTGATAGGCGACGACTCGACCATCGATTTCTCGAAGTACTATCACTTTATGGCGATGCCGGATCTGCGCGTATTTGCTAACGCGGGCTTCCCGTACAGCCGGATGGCCGATCTCGCCGATACCCTGGTCGTGGTGCCCAAATCGCCGACCGAGGGCCAGGTTGCCACGCTGCTGGAGACGGCCGGCGGCATTGGCGCGCAAACCGGCCTGGCGGCCATTAACCTGCGCATGACCGACGACGGCAGCCAGATTAAGGACAAAGACGCCGACCTGCTGCTGATTGGCTCCATTCCGCAGGCGCTGAAGGACGACACGAAAATCAACCTGCTGGTTGAAGCGACCAAAAGCTGGGTGAAAACGCCGATGCGCCACTACGATCTGGCCAGCATCTATCCCGATACCGAGGCCAGAACGCCGAATACCCGCACCGACGTCACGTCCACCGGGCCGATGGCGGCGATTATTGGCTTCCAGTCGCCGTACAACGATCAGCGCAGCGTCGTGGCGCTGCTGGCCGACAGCCCGCGCGGCAACGAACTGCTGACCCAGGCGCTTAACGACAGCGGTAAACGCGCGGCGATGTTTGGTTCCGTTGCGGTGATTCGTGAGTCGGGCGTCAACAGCCTGAGGGTGGGCGATATTTACTATATCGGGCACCTGCCGTGGTTCGAACGTATCTGGTTTGCGCTCTCCAGCCATCCGGTGCTGCTGGCTATTCTGGCCGCGGTCAGCATCGTCCTGCTGGCATGGGTGCTATGGCGCATGCTGCGCATTATCAGCCGTCGCCGCCTCGACCTTGATGATGAGTAATTGATGATGAACGCGGTGCGCGGTGTGGTGTTATCGGTATTGATGCTGGCGGCGGCGCAGGTGAGCGCCGCCTGCCAGTGGCCGGCCTGGGAGCAGTTTAAAAAAGAGTATGTCAGCGCCGAAGGGCGAATTATCGACCCCAGCGATGCGCGAAAAATCACCACCTCGGAAGGGCAAAGCTACGGGCTGTTCTTTGCTCTGGCGGCTAACGATCGCGACGGCTTCCGCAAGCTGTTCGAGTGGACGCAAAACAACCTTGCCGAGGGCGATTTGCGCGCGCATCTCCCGGGCTGGCTGTGGGGGAAAAAGAGCGATGACGAGTGGACGGTGCTGGACAACAATTCAGCCTCGGACTCCGATTTGTGGATAGCCTGGGCGCTGCTGGAGGCCGGACGTCTGTGGGACACGCCTCAGTACACCGAGGTGGGCAAGGCGCTGCTGGCGCGCATTGCCGACGAAGAGGTCGCCACCGTACCGGGGCTGGGGCCGATGATTCTGCCGGGGAGAGTCGGCTTCGTCGATGACCGCGGCTGGCGTTTTAATCCCAGCTATCTGCCGCCGCAGCTGGCGACCTATTTTGCCGCGTTTGGCGCTCCCTGGCCGAAGATACGCGACGGCAATCTGCGTCTGCTGCTGGAAACCGCGCCGAAAGGTTTTTCGCCTGACTGGGTGCGTTACGAAAAAAGCAAAGGCTGGCAGCTGAAAGCGGATAAACCCATTATCGGCAGCTATGACGCCATTCGCGTCTATCTGTGGGTCGGTATGCTCGATGACGGCGATAAGCAAAAAGCTCGCCTGCTGGCGCGCTTTAAACCGATGGCGACCCGGACGATTGACCAGGGCGTGCCGCCGGAAAAAACCAACATCGCGACCGGTAAAACTACCGGCAACGGTCCGGTTGGCTTCTCCGCTGCGCTACTGCCTTTCTTGCAGAAGGAAGATGCACGCGCCATTCAGCGCCAGCGCGTCGCCGATAACTATCCCGGCGCGGATGCTTACTACAGCGCGGTCCTGACCCTTTTCGGCCAGGGATGGGATCAACACCGTTTCCGCTTCACCGCCGGTGGCGAATTACGGCCTGACTGGAACCAGGAATGCACAAGTTCTCACTAAGCTTATTCACCCTCACCTTAGGCGTCGCGCTGATGCCGCTGGCGCACGCCGCGACTACGCCTGTTCAGGAACATCTACTGGAGCAGGTCCGCCTCGGCGAGGCCAGCAAACGTGAGGATTTGGTGCGCCAGTCGCTCTATCGCCTGGAATTGATCGACCCGAATAACCCGGACGTTGTTGCCGCGCGGATGCGCTATCTTCTCCGCCAGGGCGATACCGCCGGCGCGAAGCAGCAGCTGGAGCGTCTGGCGAAGCTGGCGCCGGAATCGCCCGAGCTGAAAGCCTCGCGTGACGAAATGAAAAGCAGCACCGGCGATGGTCGCCAGGAGCTGCAGCAGGCTCGTCTGCTGGGCGTGGCCGGGAAGGTTGATGAGGCCATTGCCGCTTACGAGAAGCTGTTTAACGGCGTTCCTGATGATGATGACGCTGCGATTGAGTACTGGACGCTGGTGGCGCGGCTGCCCGCCCGTCATAACGAAGGCATCAATCAGCTGAAAAAACTCAACGCCCGCTTGCCGGGCAACGTCCCGCTGCAAACGGCGCTGGCGAAACAGATGTTTGGCGATAATAAGCCGGAAGAGGGATTTGCTTATCTGGAGCAGATGTCCCGCTCGGCGGCGGGCCGCGGTATCGCGGCGGACATCTGGTTTAACGAAGTGAAAAGTATGCCGGTCAGCCGGGCCAGCGTGCAGGCGCTGCAGCGCTTTCTCATGCAGTTTCCCACCGGTTCCACCTCGGCGAATGCCCGCGTCCTGCTCGCTCAGCAGCAGACGCAGCTAAAAGACCCGACGTTCCGCGATCGCGCGGAGGGGCTGGCGGCGGTGAAGGCCGGGAAAGGTTCGGTGGCCGTGGCCGATTTGCAGCAGGCTGTGCGGGCGGATGCCAAAGACAGCGACGCGGTTGGCGCATTGGGGCAGGCGTACTCCCAGCGCGGCGATCGGGCGCGGGCGGTTGCCCAGTTGAGTAAAGCCATCAAAATGGACCCGGATAGCCCGAGCCGCGATAAGTGGGACAGCCTGCTCAAGACTAACCGCTACTGGCTGCTGATTAAGCAGGGCGATAGCGCCCTCAAAAGCGGCCAGCTGGCGCAGGCGCAAAATCATTACGCCCAGGCGCAGCGCATAGACAATACCGACAGCTATGCGGTGCTGGGGCTGGGGGACGTGGCGGCGGCGCGTAAAGAAAACGCGGCGGCGGAGCGCTACTACCAGCGCGCGCTGCGAATGGATCGCGGCAACACCCTGGCGGTGCGCGGTCTGGCGAATCTGTATCGCGCCGAATCGCCGGAAAAAGCCAGCGCGTACATCGCCAGCCTGTCGCCGGGCCAGCGGCGCAGCATTGATGATATTGAACGCAGCCTGACGAACGATCGGCTGGAGAAACAGGCCGAAGCGCTGGAGAGCCAGGGCAACTGGGCGCAGGCGGCGGAAGTGCAGCGCAGACGGCTGGCGCTGGATCCGGATAGCGTGTGGATCGCCTACCGCCTGTCGCGGGATCTGGTCAGCGCGGGCAGCCGCAGCGAAGCCGATGCCATCATGCGCGCGATGGTCAACCGCCAGCCCGGCGATGCCGACCGGGTTTACGCCTACGGCCTCTATCTATCCGGGAATAATCAGGATGAGATGGCGCTGGCGCAGATTAACGCCCTGCCGCGCGGGCAGTGGACGGACAATATTCGCGAGCTGGAGGCGCGCCTGCAAAGCGATAACGTGTTGCGCCAGGCGAATCAGCTGCGCGATAGCGGCCAGGAAGCCCGGGCGATCGCCCTGATTAACCAGCAGCCGACGTCGGTGCGCTACGCGCTCACGCTGGCGGACTGGGCGCAGCAGCGCGGCGACAGCCAGACGGCGATTGCTGAATATCAGCGGGCGCTGGGGCAGCAGCCTGATAACGGCGATGCGCGTCTGGGCCTGGCGGAAGTGTATCTTGCCGATGGCGATAACAACGCCGCCCGCGCCCAGGTGGCGCAGCTCAAGGGCGAAGACATCGATTCTATCAATATGCAGCGGCGTATCGCCCAGGCGCAGGCCGGGTTGGGCGATCGCGCTCAGGCGCAGCAAACCTTCGCCCGCATCGTTCCGCAGGCGAAAGCGCAGCCGCCGTCAATGGAAAGCGCGCTGGTGCTGCGCGACGCCGCGCGTTTCCAGGCGCAGAACGGCGAGCCGCAGCAGGCGCTGGAAGGCTATAAAGATGCAATGGTGGCCTCCGGCGTCGCCCGCGAGCGCCCGCAGGATAACGACACGTTTACGCGGCTGACGCGTAACGACAGCAGCGATGACTGGCTGAAGCGCGGGATCCGCAGCGACGCCGCCGATCTTTATCGTCAGCAGGATCTTAACGTCACCCTCGAACATGATTACTGGGGCTCCAGCGGTACCGGCGGCTATTCCGACCTGAAAGCCCATACCACGATGCTGCATGTGGATGCGCCGCTGGCCGACGGGCGAATGTTCTTCCGTACCGATCTGGTTAATATGGATGCCGGGAGTTTTTCGACGAACAGCGACGGCAGCTATTCGCCGAGCTGGGGCACCTGCGGTGAAATCGCCTGTAGCGGCGGCAGCAAACATCAGAGCGATAGCGGCGCCAGCGTCGCGGTGGGCTGGAAGAACGATACCTGGAGCGGCGATATCGGCACCACGCCGATGGGCTTTAACGTCGTTGATGTGGTGGGCGGCCTGAGCTACAGCAGCGACGTTGGCCCGCTGGGCTACACCGTGAACCTCCACCGACGCCCCATCTCCAGCTCGCTGCTGGCCTTTGGCGGGCAGAAGGATAACCCTAACGACGGCCATACCGGCAAGACCTGGGGCGGGGTGCGCGCCGACGGCGGCGGCCTGAGTCTGAGCTACGATAAAGGCGAGGCCAACGGCGTCTGGTCTTCGCTGGGCGTCGACCAGTTGACCGGGAAAAACGTCGCCGACAACTGGCGCGTGCGCTGGATGACCGGCTACTACTATAAAGTGATTAACGAAAATAACCGCCGGGTCACCGTCGGCCTGAACAATATGCTCTGGCACTACGATAAGGATCTCAGCGGCTATACGCTGGGTCAGGGCGGTTACTACAGTCCGCAGGAATATGTCTCCTTCTCGGTGCCGGTCACCTGGCGTCAGCGGACGGCGAACTGGTCATGGGAGCTGGGGGGCTCGGTGTCGTGGTCCCACTCGCGCACCAAAACCGAGGCGCGCTATCCGCTGCTCAATTTGATCCCTTCGCAGTATCGTCATGATGCCAGCCAGCTCACGGAAGAAGGCAGCAGCAGTTCTGGCGTCGGCTATACCGCGCGGGCGCTGATCGAACGACGGGTGACCAGCAACTGGTTTGTCGGGGCGGCGGTGGATATCCAGCAGGCGAAGGATTACACCCCGAGCCATGCGCTGCTGTACGTTCGCTATTCGGCTTCCGGCTGGCAGGGCGATATGGATATGCCGCCGCAGCCGTTGGTTCCTTATGCCGACTGGTAGCAGATTAGGCTGAATTATGCGACAGGGCGCCACTCCACGGCGCTCTTCGCGTATACTCGTTGCCTCCGGCCAGGCAGCCCGATTTCCCCTCCGGTGGCGCGGAAGCTGCATAGCGCGCTGCATCCCGGAGGCGGCGCCAGGGGCGCCTTGTCCGGGCTACCGGCCCGATGGTGGTTGTGACCATGTAGCCCGGGTAAGGCGTCAGCCGCCACCCGGGAATGTTCCCCGGTCGCGCTATACTTACCGGGGCTACCGGCCCGCGCCGCCTGCGGATTTTGTAGCCCGGACAGGCGCATTGCGCCGCCTCCGGGAAAGCGGCCCGATGGCGGCTGTGAACGTGTAGGCCGGGCAATTTTGTAGCCCGGGTAAGGCGTCAGCCGCCACCCGGGAATGTTCCCCGGTCGCGCTATGTTTACCGGGGCTACCGGCCCGCGCCGCCTGCGGGTTTTGTAGCCCGGACAGGCGCATTGCGCCGCCTCCGGGAAAGCGGCTCGATGGCGGCTGTGAACGTGTAGGCCGGGCAATTTCGTAGCCCGGGTAAGGCGTCAGCCGCGACCCGGGAATGTTCCCCGGTCGCGCTATGCTTACCGGGGCTACCGGCCGCGCCGCCTGCGGGTTTTGTAGCCCGGACAGGCGCATTGCGCCGCCTCCGGGAAAGCGGCCTGATGGCATTGCTTCGCGCCTTGCGGGCGTGAGCGAACAATTTGAGTATATAATCAGCCTGATAACGATCGGTGAGAGGGACCTATACCCGATATGCGTTCAGTTTCAGTGGAGAACCCCGTTGCGCGTCAGCCGTTCACTTACAATTAAACAGATGGCGATGGTCGCGAGCGTGTCCATGGCGTTTGTACTGGTCTTCTGTTCTATTCTGCTGTTCCACTTTGTTCAGCAGAGTCGCTTTACCACGGCCACGCAGTTAGAAAGCATCGCGCGCTCCGTTCGCGAACCGCTGTCAGCGGCTATCCTGAAAGCCGATATCCCTGAGGCGGAAGCCATTCTGAGCCGTATTCAACCCGCAGGCATCGTCAGCCGGGCGGATGTTGTCCTGCCCAATCAGTTCCAGGCGCTGCGGATGCGCTTTATCCCCGAGCGCCCGGTACCGGTAACCATCACCCGTATGTTTGAACTGCCGGTACAGATTTCGCTGCCTATCTACTCCCTTGAACGGCCCGCTAACCCACAGCCGCTGGCCTATCTGGTGCTCCAGGCCGACTCATACCGCATGTATAAATTCGTCATGAGCGCGCTGGCGACGTTAGTGACCGCTTACTTGCTTCTGGTGCTGATGCTGACGGTGGCGATCACCTGGTGCATCAACCGTCTGATGGTACGACCGCTGCGTAAAATCGCCCGTGAGCTAAACGATGTCCCGCAGCACGAGCGTTTGGGCCATCAGCTCACGCTGCCGCGTCTCCATCATGACGATGAAATCGGCATGCTGGTGCGCAGCTACAACCGTAATCAGCAGACGCTGCTGCGCCTGCACGACGAACTCTCTTTGCAATCGACCCGTTTTCCGGTATCCGAGCTGCCGAACAAAGCCTTTCTAATGGCCATGCTGGAGCAAACCGTCGCGCGACCGCAGGCCTCGGCGCTGCTGATTATCGCCTGCGAAACGCTACAGGATACCGCTGGCGTACTGAAAGAGACGCAGCGTGAAATGCTGCTGCTAACCCTGGTTGAAAAGCTGCGGGCGATTATCCCGGCGCAGATGGTGCTGGCTCAGGTGAGCGGCTACGACTTCGCGATTCTGGCCCACGGTATTGACGAACCCTGGCAGGCGGTGACGTTAAGTAAGCAAGTACTCACTGTCTTAAATGAACGTTTGCCTCTGCACGGCATCCAGCTGCGCCCCTGCGCCAGCGTCGGTATCGCGATGTTTAACGGCGAAATTAACGCCGAACAGCTCTACCGGCGGGCGTTTTCCGCCGCCGTAACCGCGCGTCGTAAAGGGAAAAACCAGATTGAGTTCTTCGATCCGCAGCAGATGGAAAAAGCGCAGCGCCGCTTAATGGAAGAGCACGATATTCTGACGGCGCTTGATAACCAGCAGTTTGCCATCTGGCTGCAGCCGCAGGTGGATACCCACAGCGGCGAGGTGTGCGGTGCGGAAGTGCTGCTGCGTCAGCGTCAGGCGGACGGCAGCTGGTCGCTGCCGGGCGATCTGATTGAGCGTATCGAAGCCTGCGGGCTGATGGTGCCGGTCGGCTACTGGGTGATGGAAGAGGCCTGCCGGCAGCTTGCCGCCTGGCAAAATCAGGGGATCATGTTGCCGCTGTCGGTCAACGTGTCGTTGCTGCAACTGCTGCATCACGATCGCGGCGAGGAGATGCTGGCGCTGCTCGCGCGCTATCGTATCGCGCCGGGGACGCTGGTACTGGAAGTCACTGAAAGCCGTCGGATAGACGACCCGCAGGCGATTATTTCCCTGCTGCGTCCGCTGCGTGAAGCGGGCGTGCGGATTGCCCTCGATGACTTTGGTATGGGCTACGCGGGCTTGCGCCAGCTGCAGCATATTAAATCGCTGCCGGTAGACATCCTGAAAATCGATAAAGTCTTTATCGATATGCTGCCCGATGACATCAGCATGGTGCCCGCGATTATCCAGCTGGCGCGGGGGCTGAATCTGCACATTGTCGCGGAGGGCGTCGAAACCGATACCCAGTATCGCTGGCTGCAGGAGGCGGGCGTCGAGACGGTGCAAGGGTATCTTTTTGGCTGCGCCATGCCACCTGAGGCTTTTATGGCCCGTTTTTTACCCGGTGATGTTGAGGATGCAAGTTTGTAACAACATTGTTAGCTTATGCGAGTCAGTTCAAATAAATTAACAATTGCATTGCAATTTCATCACTCGTTATTTCTGAAATGTTTCATGGGTGTTATTTTTAAGCCACGGACGCAATACCCACTCAAGGTCTGTGGTTATCTCCAAAGGACACCCTATGAAAATCTCTTTCTTTAAAAGCCTCTATGTCCAGGTTCTCTCGGCCATAGCGATCGGTATTCTGCTGGGCCATTTTTACCCGGAACTGGGTGCGCAGATGAAACCCCTCGGCGATGCCTTCGTTAAGCTGATTAAAATGATTATTGCCCCGGTTATCTTCTGTACCGTCGTGACGGGGATTGCCGGGATGGAGAGCATGAAAGCCGTCGGCCGCACCGGGGCGGTGGCGCTGCTCTACTTTGAAATCGTGAGCACAATTGCGCTGATCATCGGCCTGATCATTGTAAACGTGGTGCAGCCCGGCGCGGGAATGAACGTTGACCCGGCGACCCTCGACGCGAAGGCCGTGGCGGTTTACGCCGAACAGGCGAAAGATCAGGGCATCGTAGCGTTCCTGCTCGATATTATCCCCGGCAGCGTGATTGGCGCTTTTGCCAGCGGTAACATTCTGCAGGTGCTGATGTTTGCGGTGCTGTTTGGTTTCGCGCTGCATCGCCTCGGCAGCAAAGGCCAGCTGATTTTTAACGTTATCGAAAGCTTCTCGCAGGTGATCTTCGGCATCATCAATATGATCATGCGCCTGGCGCCGATTGGCGCGTTCGGGGCCATGGCCTTTACCATTGGGAAATACGGCGTCGGTACGCTGGTGCAGCTTGGCCAACTGATCGTCTGCTTCTACATCACCTGCATCCTGTTTGTGGTGGTAGTGCTGGGGTCGATCGCCAAAGCCACCGGCTTCAGCATCTTTAAATTTATCCGCTATATCCGCGAAGAGCTGCTGATTGTTCTGGGGACCTCTTCATCCGAGTCGGCGCTGCCGCGTATGCTCGATAAGATGGAGAAGCTGGGCTGCCGCAAGTCGGTGGTGGGGCTGGTGATCCCGACGGGGTACTCCTTTAACCTCGATGGCACCTCAATATACCTGACGATGGCGGCGGTGTTTATCGCCCAGGCGACGAACAGCCATATGGATATTTTCCATCAGATCACCCTGCTGGTGGTGCTGCTGCTCTCCTCAAAAGGCGCGGCGGGGGTGACGGGCAGCGGCTTTATCGTCCTTGCGGCGACGATTTCCGCCGTCGGGCACCTGCCGGTCGCCGGTCTGGCGCTCATTCTTGGCATCGACCGCTTTATGTCCGAGGCGCGCGCGCTGACCAACCTGGTGGGTAACGGCGTCGCGACCATCGTTGTCGCTAAATGGGTCAAAGAGCTGGACGCGAAACAGCTGGATGATGTGCTGAACAACCGTACTCCGGTAAGCAAATCGCACGAATTATCCTCATAAATCCATCTGTTAGGCCCGTTGTCCCTTGCTGGACTACGGGCTCCTGCGCATAATTAGGGGTCACTGTCGCTTGCGCGGCGGTGACCCTTATGTTTATTTCACGTCAACATGCGACATTTTCATCTCCGTGTGGTCTAACCGACGTACTTAACTCACCATATTTTTTCGGCGGCCCTCCCGTGGGCCGCTGTTGTAACCAGGATTGTTCATCAGGGGTTCACATGCAGGGCACAAAAATTCGACTCTTAACCGGTGGTTTGCTGATGATGGCGACGGTCGGTTATGTGCAGGCAGAAGCGCTCCAGCCGGACCCGGCCTGGCAACAGGGGACACTGGCGAATGGGTTTCAGTGGCAGGTTTTAGCCACCCCGCAGCGTCCCAGCGATCGTATCGAAGTTCGCCTGTCCGTGAATATTGGCTCGCTGAGCGAAAGCACTCAGCAGAGCGGCTTTAGCCACTTTATCCCGCGCCTCGCGCTGACGCAAAACGGTGGCCTCCCGACCATGCAGGCCCGTTCGCTATGGCAGCAGAGTATTGACCCGAAGCGTCCTCTGCCGCCCGCCATCGTCTCTTATGACTACAGTTTGTTTAACCTGAGCATACCGAATAACCGTAACGACCTGCTGAAAGAGGCGCTGAGCTGGCTGGCCAGCGCCAGCGGTAAAATGTCGATCTCCCCGGAAACCGTCAACCACGCGCTGCAGGGCGAAGACATGGTGGCGACCTGGCCTGCGGATACCAAAGAAGGCTGGTGGCGCTATCGGCTAAAAGGCTCCACCATGCTGGGGCACGATCCGGCGGCGCCGCTGAAGCAGCCGGTGGATATTGCTCAGCTAAAAGAGTATTACCACAAGTGGTACACCCCGGATGCCATGACCCTGATTGTGGTCGGCAACGTGGATAGCCGCAGCGTCGCGGAACAAATCAACAAAACTTTCGGCGGCCTGAAGGGCAAGCGCGAAACGCCGGTGGCGGTTCCTACGCTGTCGCCGCTGCCGACGACGCCGGTCAGCATCATGACCGATGCGGTGCGCCAGGATAAGCTGTCGCTGATGTGGGATGCGCCGTGGCAGCCGATCCGCGACTCGGTAGCGCTGCAGCGCTACTGGCGCGACGATCTTGCCCGGGAAGCGCTGTTCTGGCACGTACAGCAGAATCTGAGCAAAAGTAATATCAAGGATATCGGCCTTGGCTTTGACTGCCGCGTGCTCTACCAGCGCGCCCAGTGCGCGATCAATATCGAATCGCCGGGCGAGCGCCTGAACGCCAACTTAACGACCGTGGCGCGCGAGCTGGCGAAAGTCCGCGATCGCGGCCTGCCGCAGGAGGAGTTTGATGCCCTGATCGCGCAGAAAAACCTCGAACTGCAGAAGCTGTTTGCCACCTATGCGCGCACCGATACGTACATCCTGATTAGCCAGCGGATGCGTTCGTTGCAAAATCAGGTGGTGGATATCGCGCCCGAGCAGTATCAGAAACTGCGCCAGGAGTTTCTCAATTCGCTGACGGTCGACATGCTGAATCAGTACCTGCGTCAGCAGCTGTCGCAGGATATGGCGCTGGTGCTGCAGCAGCCGCAGGGTGAGCCGGAATACAACATGAAGGAACTGCAGGCGACGTGGGAAAAGCTGATGGCGCCCGCGCCAGCGGCCGCAGCGGCGTCGAGCGGCGCCGGTGATGTTGCGGAAGGGCGTAACGAAGCGACGGATATCCCGCCAGCGCAGTAAAGCAAAACCGGATAGCGTGGCTATCTGGTGAGGTTTATGGCTAATCTGTTTTACGTATTGCTGGGTTGGCCCGGTGATTTTCCCGGAGGCGGCGCTGGCGCGCCTTGTCCGGTCTAATGCCAGCGCCAGACAGTAGCCCGGCTAAGCGCAGCGCAAGCCGGGATTCTCGCAGGCGGGCGTAACGCAATCGAAAATTACTGCGGCATCGCCTCGCGCGGGATAATCGCGCCGCGATACTGGATCACCGTGCTGGCGGTCAGGTGTCCGCGTTTTGCCGCAGATTCGGCGTCGCCGCCGGTCAGGCGTACGGCCAGGTAGCCGGCGCTGAACGAATCGCCCGCCGCCGTGGTATCAACCACTTTCTCTTTCGGCAGCTTAACGGCCGGGACTTCCCGCAGCGGCTGGCCGGCAATCGCCACCAGGCAGGAGTCTGCGCCGCGCTTAACCACCACTTCTTCAACGCCGGCGGCGTGGGTGCGGGCAATCACTTCCGCAACCGGCTTCTCGCCCCACAGCGCGTCTTCGTCATCGAGGGTCAGGAACGCGATGTCGGTGCAGGCCAGCATCTGCTGATAAACCCGCTGCGTCTCCTCTTTGCTGCTCCACAGGCGCGGACGATAGTTATTATCAAAGATAACCTTGCCGCCGTTCGCCCGGCATTCCCGCAGCAGGGTCAGCAGCTTCTCGCGGCTGGTCGGGCTGAGGATCGCCAGGCTGATCCCGCTAAGATACAGATAATCAAAGGTCGCCAGCTCTTCGCAGATGGTCGCAGACTGCTCGCTCTCCAGCCAGAACTTCGCCGCGGCTTCGTTGCGCCAGTAGTAAAAGGTGCGCTCGCCGCTCTCGTCGGTTTCGATGTAGTAGAGGCCCGGTAAACGGTCGGCCATGCGCTGAATCAGGTCAGTCTGAACGTTCTCGCGCTGCCAGGATTCGAGCATCTGCTGGCTGAAGGTGTCCGTGCCCAGGGCGGTAACGTAGTGCACGCCCAGCGCGCTGGTGTCGGTCTGGCGAGCGATGTAGACGGAAGTGTTTAAGGTGTCGCCGCCAAAGCCGCGATTAACCGCTGCGCCTTTCTCTGACAGCTCAATCATGCATTCGCCAATGACGGCAATTTTCTTCGACATAGTGATGACCTGAAATTAAATCAATATTAACCCTAGTGTGCGCTGGGGCGCTTTGATGGTCAATGATATTAAAACAACGTTCCATTATTTTTTTGACCTGACGCGGATTATGTGACGAAAACCTCATTCGGCGGAGCAAATGGCGTTTCTCAACTATATTCAGGAGTGACGAGACGCAAAAGGAGTGCAGAAGGGATGAGCAGAACCCGAAAAACCGTGGCTATTATCCTGGGAACGATTGTCGTACTGATCGTTCTGTTTTTTATCGTGCTGGCGACCTTTGACTGGAACCGCCTGAAGCCGACGATCAACCAGAAAGTCTCTGCCGAGCTGAACCGCCCGTTCGCGATTCGCGGCGATCTGGGCGTCGTCTGGGAACGCCAGCCCGGCGAGAGCGGCTGGCGAAGCTGGATCCCCTGGCCGCACGTTCATGCCGAAGATATCGTCCTTGGCAACCCCCCTGATATCCCGCAGGTCACAATGGTCCACCTGCCGCGCGTTGAGGCGACTCTCGCCCCGCTGGCGCTGCTCAGCAAAACGGTCTATCTGCCGTGGATTAAGCTTGAACAGCCCGACGCGCGGCTGATCCGACTGTCGGAGAAGACCAACAACTGGACTTTCGACCTGGCTTCGGCGGGGTCGTCGGAGAAAGATGCGGCGCCTTCCAGCTGGTCTTTCCGCCTCGACAATATTCTTTTCGATCGCGGCAAGATTGCCGTTGATGACAAAGTGTCGCGCGCTGACGTGACGATCGTGGTTGATCCGCTCGGTAAGCCGCTGGCGTTCAGTGAAGTGACCGGCGAGAAGGGGAAAGGGCAGCCGCAGAAAGTAGGCGATTACGTCTTCGGCCTGCAGGCGAAAGGGAGCTACAACGGACAGCCGCTCTCCGGTAGCGGCAAAATCGGCGGCATGCTGGCGCTGCGCAGCGAAGGGACGCCGTTCCCCCTGCAGGGGGATTTTCGTTCCGGCAATACCCGGGTCGCGTTTACCGGCACGGTCAGCGATCCGCTTAACCTCGGCGGCGTCGATCTGCGGCTGAAGTTTTCCGGGGACTCGCTGGGCGATCTCTATGACCTGACCGGCGTGCTGCTGCCGGATACGCCGGCCTTTTCGACCGACGGGCATCTGCGGGCCACCTTCAAGGAGAAAAACGGTTCACGCTTCGCCTATCAGGATTTTAATGGCCGCATCGGCGAGAGCGATATCCACGGATCGCTGACCTACAGCACAGGTAAACCCCGGCCTAAGCTGGAGGGCGACCTTGAGTCCAGACAGCTAAGGCTGGCGGATCTGGGGCCGCTGATTGGCGTCGACTCCGGCGGTAAAGGCAGCCAGACCGAACGGCGCAAAGGCGAAGCCTCCCCGCAGCCGGCCGGAAAAGTGTTGCCGTATGACCGCTTTGAAACCGATAAGTGGCAGGTGATGGATGCCGATGTGCGCTTTAAAGGACGCCGTATTGAGCACGGCGGCACGCTCCCCATCAGCGACCTCTCCACCCACGTGATCCTCGAACGGGGCGACCTGCGCCTGCAGCCGCTGCGTCTGGGGCTGGCCAACGGCACGATTGCCGGCAGCATTCATCTTGAAGGGGATAAAAAACCGCTGCAGGGGACGGCGAACCTGCAGGCGCGCCGCCTGAAGCTGAAAGCGCTGATGCCAAACGTGGAGATGATGCAGAAAACCCTCGGCGAAATGAACGGCGATGTACAGCTTCGCGGTACCGGCAACTCCGTCGCCGCGCTGCTGGGCAACAGTAACGGTAACCTGAAGCTGCTGATGAACGACGGTTTAATTAGCCGCAACCTGATGGAGATCCTCGGTCTGAACGTCGGTAACTTTATCATCGGGCAGATCTTTGGCGATGATGAGGTGCGGGTGAACTGCGCGGCGGCCAATATCGACGTGGTCAACGGCGTCGCCCGGCCGCAGGTGTTTGCCTTTGATACGGAAAACGCGTTGATCAACGTCACCGGTACCGCCAGCTTTGCCTCAGAGCAGCTGGACCTCACTATCGATCCGGAAAGCAAAGGCTTTCGCATTATCACCCTGCGTTCACCGCTCTACGTGCGCGGCACCTTTAAGTCGCCGAATGCGGGCGTGAAGGCGGGGCCGCTGATTGCCCGCGGCGCGGTAGCGGCAGCGCTGGCGACCCTGGTGACGCCGGCCGCCGCGCTGCTGGCGCTGATCTCACCCGCCGAAGGCGAGGCGAACCAGTGTCGGGCAATCCTGTCGCAGATGAAAAAATAGTCGGCAAGGAGACGCCCCTCGCCGGATGGCCAGGGGCGTGGAGGGAGAGTTACAGCGATTGATGACGCGTTTCGTGAGTCAGCAGCAGCGCGATCATCGTCAGCGCCGCCATGGCGGCCAGATAGAGCCCTACCGCAGGCAGACCGTAGTTGCCCTGCAGCCAGGCGGCGATGTACGGCGCCACGGATGCCCCGAGGATCGACGAGACGTTATAGGAGAACGATGCGCCGGTATAGCGAACTTCCGTCGGGAACAGCTCCGGCAGCAGCGCGCCCATGGGGCCAAAGGTCAGCCCCATCAGGCTCAGGCCAATCAGCAGGAAGGCAAAGACCAGCAGCGGGTTGCCGGAGCCGAGCAGCGGTTTAAAGGCAAACAGCGCGAAGAGGATGATCAGGGTCGTAATCACGACCATGCTCTTACGACGGCCGAATGCATCCGCCAGCAGGCCCGCCACCGGTACCATCACGCCAAAACCGATAACCGCCATCATCAGCATCCACAGCACTTCGTTACGCGGCAAGCCGAGGCCAATCGGCGCGGCGGCGGTGCTGAAGGTCATGGAGTAGACGGTCATGATGTAAAACAGCGTATAGGTCGCCAGCATGATAAAGGTGCCGAGAACGGTGACGCGCACGTGTTTGGTCAGCAGCGTGCCCAGCGGGATTTTGACCTGTTTTTTCGCGGCGGCTACCTTAGCGAACACCGGCGACTCGTGCAGCGAAACGCGGACGTACAGGCCGATAATGACCAGCACGGCGGAGAAGATAAACGGCATACGCCAGCCCCATTCCATAAACTGCTGGTCGGTCAGCAGCCAGGAGAGCAGCAGGAAGGTGCCGTTCGCGAAGAAGAAGCCGATAGGCGCGCCCAGCTGCGGGAATGAGCCATACAGCGCGCGCTTGCGCGGCGGGGCGTTTTCCGTCGCCAGCAGCGCCGCGCCGCCCCATTCGCCGCCAAGGCCGAGCCCCTGACCAAAGCGCGCCAGCGCCAGCAGCACCGGTGCCATAATGCCAATGGTTTCATAGCCGGGCAGCAGGCCGATAACCACGGTGGAGATCCCCATCGTCAGCAGCGAGGCGACGAGGGTCGCTTTACGGCCTACGCGGTCGCCGAAGTGGCCAAAGACCGCTGAACCGATAGGGCGCGCAATAAAGGCGATAGCGAAGGTCGCCAGCGATTGTAGCGTCGCGGCGGCGGGATCGCCCTGCGGGAAGAAAATGTGCGGGAATACGATAACCGCCGCGGTGGCATAGATGTAGAAGTCGAAGAACTCGATGGCGGTACCAATGAGTGAGGCGACGACGACTGTATTGCGTGAGTTAACCGGAACGGTGTCCTGCGCGTTGTCGAGTGTTGTGGCTGTGGCTTGCATAGATCTTTCTTATTTTTTGCGAACGAAAGGCCATATAGCCACAGCCTTGGGGACATTTCAATCTGTAACAAGGGGCGGGAGAGGCGAAAAAAGAAGCAAAAAGTGAATAATTTCTGTGCCAGAAAAATAACTTCTATGAAATGCTTCACAAAATTAAAATAATGGTCGATAAAACCAGGTTTAGGTTAAATAAAAGTTACATGTTGGATTTATATGCTGAAATGCCAGGTTGGGCTGAATTTTGCGTCTTTTATTCAGCCCAGTGATGGTTTAGTCGTGGGCTTTGCCCGGCATCCGGCGGTCGTCTTTATATTCGGCGGTGGCAATCCATGCGGCGCAGAACAGCGTCAGGCGGGCGAAAAAATAGAAGAAGGCCATTATCCCCAACACCGAACCGAATGCCGCCCCGGATGGGGATTTCACCAGCGCCGGTAGCGTCCAGGTCATGATGATTTTGATTATCTCAAAGCCGACGGCCGCAATCAGGGTGCCGCGAATCAGCGCCTTACGGCGAGGGCGGTGGCGCGGGAGTCGCCAGAAAATCCAGAAAAACAGCAGATAGTTGGCGAAGATGGAAATCGCGAGGCCAATCAGCCGCCACGCCGGTTTCAGCCACTCGATATAATCAAGATAAAGCGCCGAGATAATCATCTGCTGGGCCGAGCCGGCGATAGAGGTGATCGATAAGGTAATGACCAGCGCAACCAGCAGGCCGATCAGCGAGATAAAGTCGCGGAAATACTTAACCCAAATTTTCTCCTGATCCTGCGGCGTGCGTTCCCAGACGTCGCGCGACTGGGCACGGATGGCCTCACGCAGGTTGCCCATCCAGTTAATGCCGGAGTAGAGCGCCACCAGCAGACCCACGATACCGACGGCGGTACGCTGCTGTACGGCGGTATTGATGGTATTTTTCAGCGTTGCCGCCAGCGTCGGGTCGCTCACGTTAAGCAGGATTTTATCGAAGATGTCCTGTAGCAGCGTGGGATGCGAGGCGAGAACAAAACCGGCGGCCGCAAAAGAGACCATCAGGATTGGGATCATCGATAAAAACGAGAAGTAGGTGATTGCCGCGCCAAACTGATTACCCAGCCTGTCGTTGAAGCGCTCCGCGGCGCGGATGATATGGGCGACCATATGGTTACGCTGCACTTTTTCCGCCGTTCCGGTGACGCTTTTCAGCGCCTGGTTGGCTTTTTTCGCCACGGTAGAGTCGTTTATCGCAGCCATCGCGCTTTTGTTTTTATCCGGCTGCTGGCCCGGATCCTCGGTTGGGCGTTGAGCGTCGTTTTCCGGCGTCATAAATTATTTCTTCCTTTTTTACAGCGATATTCTTCAAAAATTATATACGTAAAATCACGGATGGGGCGTATCGGGGGGAGCGGGCGTCGGAATCTGCGAATCACTGAAGCGCGTTCTTGTGTTATTCCCCGGCTGCGCTGCGTTTGTATCGGCCTGGGAGAATTTGATAATAGCATGATATTGTTGGTTTTTACGTCATGTAAAGCGTCAGCCAGCACCCGGCAGGGAATATCGGCACGTTCTCAAATACAGATTTTTCATCATTCGGCCTAATCAACGTAGTTTTTCATCAAGCCGCCCAGCCACTCCATAAACAGATGTACCCGGCGCGAGAGATTACGCCGGTGCGGATAAATGAGCGACACCGGCAGCGGCTCGGCGCGGTAGTGGGGCAGAATTTCTATCAGCTCGCCGGTGCGCAGCCATTCCCGAACCCCCACCCGCGGCACCTGAATAATGCCCAGCCCCGCCAGGCACGACGCCTGATAGGTCTCGGTGCTGTTCACCGTCAAGACGCCGCCGGTTTTGATCCAGCGGACGGTGCCCTCGCTGACCACTTCGAAGCCCAGCGGGCGCACCCCGAGGCTGCTTGCGTAGTGGATCAGCGCATGATCGGCGAGATCGTCCAGCGATTGCGGATAGCCGAAGCGCGTCAGGTACTGCGGGCTGGCGCAGTTGATCTGCGTTAGCTTGCCCAGCGGCCGCGCGATGAGCCCGGAATCTTTCAGCGTACCGACGCGCACCACGCAGTCAAAGCCCTCGCGAACCACGTCGACTAACCGATCGCTGCTGCTGAGCTCCAGTTCGATGCCGGGATACTGCTGCAGAAATGCCGGCAGCTGTGGAATGACCAGCTTTTTCGCTACGGCGACGGGCATATCAACCCGCAGACGCCCGCTAATGCTGGAGGGGTCGAGCTGAAACATGCCGTCCAGCTCTTCAAGATTGCTGAGCAGATCTCTGGCGCGTTCGTAATAAACCATACCATCCTGCGTCAGCTGTACCCGGCGGGTTGTGCGATGCAGCAGACGAACCCCAAGGTGGCTCTCCAGCGCCTGAATCTGGCGCGAGACGCTTCCTTTCGGCAGGCCAAGCGTATCCGCAGCGCGGGAAAAACTTTCCAGCTCCGCGACTCTGATGAACAGCTGCATTGCGTGAATTTTATCCATGCCGGCGGCCTATTGTTGTTTTTAATGAAACAGTAAAACGTAATTTGCCATATTTATTGTTTTTATAGCAGCTAATAAGCTCTTCAACGATGCAAACGCAACCAAGAAGGGGTTTTCTGATGACGCAACGTATCGCTTTAGTCACCGGCGGTAGCCGTGGACTGGGAAAAAACGCCGCATTAAAGCTGGCGGCAAAGGGAACCGATATTATTCTGACCTGGCACAGTAACCCGCAGGCGGCGCTGGACGTGGTGGCTGAAATTGAGCAAAAAGGCGTGAAAGCCGCGGCATTACCGCTAAACGTCGGTGATGTTGGCAGTTTCGACAGTTTTGCTCAGAAGGTAAGAGAAGTGCTTCAGCAGCGCTGGCAGCGGGAGACCTTCGATTATTTATTGAACAACGCCGGAATTGGCCTGAATATCCCCTTTGCTGAAACCAGCGAGGCGCAGTTTGATGAATTAATGAACATCCAGTTTAAGGGGCCGTTTTTCCTTACCCAACGCCTGCTGCCGTTATTGCAGGACGGGGGGCGGATCCTCAACGTTTCCAGCGGACTGGCGCGTTTCGCGCTGCCGGGCTATGCGGCCTACGCCTCAATGAAAGGCGCGATGGAGGTGCTGACGCGCTATCAGGCGAAGGAGCTGGGAGAACGCGGAATTTCGGTCAATATTATTGCGCCCGGCGCGATTGAAACCGATTTTGGCGGCGGTGTGGTCAGGGATAACGCGCAGGTGAATCAGCATATTGCCGCGCAAACGGCGCTCGGAAGAGTGGGGCTGCCGGATGATATTGGCGATGCCATCGCCGCGCTGCTTAGCGATGACCTGCGCTGGATGAACGCCCAGCGCGTAGAAGTCTCCGGTGGGATGTTCTTGTAATCCCGCGCCCCTCCATAGAGTATGGAGGGGCTAACGTATTTCATGCGCTTCTTATTTCGTAACAGACTTTTCTCATTTCGCCATCGCCTGCGTTTCCGGCTTCGTTTAAACTAGAAAATTAGTATTATTTTTATTTTTTCTTGCCAGTTTCATTAAGGATTTCCTTAATTCAAATGTAATAAATATTGTGGATAAGTAATGGGGCCAATAAGCCCTGTAACTATTCATTGTTATGATATTTAGTTTCGCATCCCTATCGGTAAAATGCCCCAGGCCAAACGGCAAGTTGTTATTTATTTTGGCTGATGTTTGCCTTTTCATCGGGCATTTATTTATTGGAGCGAAACCCATGCAGATACTCATGTTTGACAGGCAGTCGATATTTATTCATGGAATGAAAATTGGCCTCCAGCAATACATTCCAGAGATTGATATTTTTGGCACCTGTCAGGCTGAACAGCTCTGGCAGAAGCTGACGGCGCATCCTGACGCGCTGCTCATGCTGGACGGGGATATGCACGGTGAGTTTTGCTGTTGGCTGCTGGAGGAAAAACAGCGTCGCTTTCCGCACGCTCAGGTCCTGCTGATTGTTTCTGACGATAATAAGGGCTGGCTACAGCGCGCGCTGTCTTATAATGTGCGGGCCATCGTGCAGCGCGAGGAAAGTTTGCCCACTTTCGCTCAGACCATCAACCGTCTCCGGCGGGGGCTGCCCTGCTTGCCGGACAATGGATTAATAATGGCGGAGGTGAGCGATAATAAACGAGTTCATTTGAGCCAGCGCCAGCGGGAGATTTTGCAGCTGCTGGCCGCCGGTGACTCTAATAAACAGATTAGCCGGACGTTAAATATCAGCACCGGCACGGTAAAGGCCCATCTTGAGTCGCTGTACCGTCGGCTGGACGTGAAGAATCGTACCCAGGCGGCGATGGTCTTTCATCGCGTCAGCGAAACTTAATCGGCTCTGGTTTTGAATCTTGCGCACTCTTCGCGCCGCTGTTCGCGGCCGCTGCAAATATTTTCCCATGCGCTCAGCGCGTCAGCGAACCGCTGATGGTTAAGATGGGTCAGGACGGTATCAAGCGCCGGAGACGCCGCCCCGCAGCTAAAGGCTAAAGAGACCAGCGCATCATATTGCGCTTGATTAAGCGTGACCCGGAGCCTGCGCTTAAGTTCGCGCTGGCACTGCAGAAGATCGACAATAAGCAGAGTCTCCGCGATCTCGCGCGTGAAGTGAGGGAACGATTCGTAATCATTGAGAACGTGGCCGTAGCCAATCACGCGCAGGCCGCTTTCGTCCCGATAGGGGGCGAGCGCTAACCCCTGCATTCGCTTAATAAACTCCAGCCCGTGCAGGCTTAGCGGCGGTATGGTTGGGGACATTTATCGCTTCCTCTGTTGTCGGCCTGCAGTGTAGAGGAAAAGCGCGTCGCGCCCTATTCGCCAGATGGCCCAGGCTGGTGGTAATCGCGGCGCAGCAGGCCAAACAGCCAATCGTTGTGCCAGCGACCGTTGAGCCAGTAGCAGTCGCGCAGCTCGCCCTCCTGGTGAAAACCGACCTTTTGCAGCAGATTTTTTGACGCCAGATTGCCCGCGGTGACGGTTGCCGTCAGCCGCCGGATGCCGCCGGCGGAGAAAGCGTAATCGCACAGTGCGCGCAGAGACTCATAGCCGTAACCTTTGCCCTGCGCCCGGGGAGCAAACAGAAAACCCGCTTCAGCGCTATCGGGAGCGTGATGCTGATAGCCGGTGAGGCCCAGGGGAGCGTGGGTGTAGCGGTCGCGCACTACCAGGCACAGCCAGTGGGCCGCGCCCGGCGACCACGCGGGAAGCCGGGCATAAAAAGCGTCGCGAATGTCCGCTACTGGGCGGGGATCCGCGACGTAAAGCATCACCTGGGGGTCTTGCTGTAAGCTGAGAAAAAAGGGCCAGTCGTCAAGCTGCAGCGGCGAGCAGCGCAGACGTGGGGTAACCAGTTCAGGCATAGCTGGGCTTCCGGCGAAAGTCGATGTCATGAACATAGCAGGACATCGACCGCGGGAATAGTCCGCTTTTACAACGGTTCGCCGTACAGGCCGATAAGCCGGCGCACCACGCCATTCGTCCAGCCAAAGCCATCCTGGAGCGGATATTCACCGCCTCCGCCTTCATGGGGCGTGGCGCTGGCGATATGGTACTTTTCAATCAGCTTATAGTGCCGTTTATAGAAATGATTCACCGTTTGCAGCCAGCTTTGGGCTATCTCATCGCCCAGCGGATCCTGGCCGTACATTTTAAAACCCTGTACCGCCATCCACTGCAGCGGCGCCCAGCCGTTGGGCTTATCCCACTGCTCACCGCTTTGATATTCCGTCGCCATAATACCGCCGGGGGTGAGCAGGCGGGCGCGTACCGCGTCGGCGAGCCTGTCGGCCTGTTCATGGGTCGCCATGCCGACGTACAGCGCGACGAGGCTGGCGGCGGAAAACAGCGCCAGCTGCTCGCGGCGCCAGTCGTAATCGCGGAAACAGCCGCTTTCGTCATCCCACAGATAGCGGGTTACCGCCGCCCTGCGCTCGCTGGCCTTCTGGCGAAAAGCGGCCTCTGTTTCCCGGTCGCCCTTCAGGCCGGAGAGATTGGCGATGGTGTTCTCCAGCTTGAACAGGAAGGCGTTCAAATCAATGGGGATAAACTGGGTGGTACGGATGCTCGCCAGCCGGGTGATATCCCGCAGCCAGCGGCTGGAGTAATCCCAGCCGGACTCCGCCCCGGCGCGCAGGTCGCGATAGACCTCGTTCGGCGGGCGCCCGGAGTGCTTCGCCGTTTCGACATCTTCCCGCCATGACTCATCGCGCGGCGTATCGCGATCGTCCCAGTAGCGGTTCAGCAGCGAGCCGTCCGGCATCCGCACCACGTGACGGTAGGCCTGATTGGGGATCAGCGATTCCGCGCCGTCCATCCAGAAGCTGTACTCCATCCGCAGATGGTCAAGGTATCGTTTGGCGCCGCGAACCCCATCCTCTTCAAACAGTTCGACCATCAGGGCAAACACTGGCGGCTGCGAGCGGCTGAGATAGTAGGTGCGGTTGCCGTTAGGAATATGGCCGTAGATTTCAATCATCCACGCGAAGTTGTCGGCCATGCATTTCAGCAGGTCTTCGCGGCCGCTTTCCGCCAGCCCCAGCATGGTGAAGTAGGAATCCCAGTAGTAGGTTTCGCTAAACCGCCCGCCAGGGACAATATAAGACTGCGGCAGCGCCAGCAGCGACGACCAGGGAATATGATCCTGCGGCTCGCGGGTCAGGACGGGCCACAGATTATCAATATGCTCCTTTAACGATCGCGTGGGATCGGAGACGTAATCCTCGGCGCGGTTTTCCGGCAGCCAGAAGTGGTCTTCAACAAACTGGCGGAGATCGAATCCGGGGGTGCGCCGGACGCGACGGTAGTGAATCAAAATATCCAGCGGGTCCTGCTTCGGCGCGCAGTCGGGGAAGGTTTTGCTATCGGCGAAAATTCGCGACTTCTGGACGTGAGCGAACAGTTCCAGATAGCGATCGGCAGGGGTCAGGGCATCCGAGGCGGGCAGCCCTTCGATGATCTCCGGTTCGGGTTCGGCGTCGAACATTTCATCCAGCTTTAACTCATACGGATCGGCTTCGTAGCACGGATCGATTTCGATCCTGAGCTCATCGTCATCAACGTTGCGTAATTTCTGGCTGAACATAGTGGTACGGACCTCCGGATTGCGTCAGTAGAGGATGCCGGGCGCGCCCGACCTGTCTATTAAGCTTAGACATTCGCAGCGGGAAACGAAAAGAGAAGTGTGCGGTAGATCACGCTTTGTTCTAAACCGTCTGCCCGGGGTTTCTGCTTCAACTCGTTGACCTGGCGCATTAAAACCGTTTTAACCGCTTCGTATTGCGTCGAAAAATTCGGAGATTTCGTTTTGCAACAAAATCTAAATTTCCAGGCGCTTTAGCGATTAAGCCATTACTCCCACGCGGCCTCCAGCATTTCCAGCAGCTGCTCGCTGGTCAGCATAACCGGTTAGCCT
Source organism: Klebsiella sp. PL-2018 (assembly GCF_019048985.1). Lineage (NCBI taxonomy): Bacteria > Pseudomonadati > Pseudomonadota > Gammaproteobacteria > Enterobacterales > Enterobacteriaceae > Klebsiella > Klebsiella sp. PL-2018. Next base: position 5,544,142 of record NZ_CP077673.1, on the reverse strand, counting down.
TCATGGAGGATGAGCTGCTGGCGGCGAGGGCCGCGGGTTCCAGCGCTTCGCGGGGGACGCCGAGCTCGCGCAGATTGCCCAGACCGGATCGCTGGCTCCACTCGCGCAGGCTCTCCCAGGCGCTGTTTGGATCGGCGTCCAGTCCGGCGGCCAGCCACTGGCGTACGTCGGCAAAACGCTGGCGGAGGCGTTCGTCGCTAATTTGCGTTTCATTGAGCGCCAGGCCGAAGGGAAGCAGGCTGCCGCAAAGCGCACCGTGGGGGGCGTTGCTCAGACCGCCTAATGGGCCCGCAAGACCGTGAATGACGCCGAGACCGGCGTTGGCTAACGCCAGCCCTCCGCACAGGCTGACCCATGCCATCTCATCGCGGCTATCCGGACACTCTTTGGCCATCAGCGTTCTGAGCGCTTTGATGCCGCGCGGGATCGCCTCCCGGCAGAGAGCGTCGGTAAAAGGATTCGCCCGGGCGCACAGCCAGGGCTCAATCACCTGGGTGAGGGCATCCAGGCCGGAAGCGAGGGTCACCGCGCGCGGGGTGTTGTCGGTGAGCGACGGGTCGACAATCGCCAGGCCCGGCAGCATGCGGTCGTCGCGCAGGCTGACCTTGCGCTGCTGCTCGGGGACGTTGATCACCGCGTTCTTTGTGACTTCCGCCCCGGTACCGGCCGTGGTGGGGATGGCGACGAACGGCAGCGGATTGGCTTCTAACAGGCGCCCGGTACCCACCACTTCCAGATACTCGATCGCGGGTCCCTGCGCGGGAACCAGCGCCGCAATCGCTTTGCCGGCATCTATCACCGCGCCGCCGCCGAGGCTGACCACCGCGCCGACGCCTTTTTCCCGCGCCAGACGAACGCCCCGTTCAATATCCTGCAGGTCGGGTTCATGGGCGATAGACAGCGTGGTGACGTTCAGCTGGTGAGCGTGGAGTTCGCTTAATAAGAACGCCGCGCGCTGCAGGCTGGCGCCGTGAATCAGCAGTATCTGTGCGGAGCGGGCGGCGAGCCAGGGGGCGGCGCTGCGAGCAAGGCCGCGTCCAAAGCGGATATTGCCCGGTGTTAAAACGTTAAAAGAGGTCAACATGTCGGGTAACCTGTCCTGGAGAAAAATCGTGCAATCCACTATACACATTATCCGGCTGTACATGCGCCGCCGATGCAGTATTGTGAAACAACCATCTCTTTTGATTGAGGAATTGCTGACAATGCTAAAAATACTGGGCAAACGCTCATCAATTAACGTGCGCAAAGTGCTGTGGACCTGCGAAGAGGCGGGGCTTGAATATCAGCAGGAGGATTACGGTAGCGGGTTTCAGTCGATTGAGACCCCGGAGTTTCGCGCCCTTAATCCGAACAGCCTGGTGCCCGTGCTGCGGGATGACGACTTTGTGTTATGGGAGTCGAACAGCATCTGCCGCTATCTGGCGCGCAAAGCCGGGCGGGAAGACCTGCTCCCTACGGCGCCGCGGGCTGCCGCCGAGGTTGAGCACTGGATGGACTGGCAGGCGACGGAATTTAATACTGCCTGGCGCTATGCCTTTATGGGACTGGTACGCAAGGACCCGCGTTTTCAGGATCCGACGGCTATCAAAGAGAGCATTGCCGCCTGGACCCGCTGCGTGCAGATCGTCAATACGCAGCTGCAGCAAACCGGGGCATGGGTCGCCGGTAGAGAGTTTACGCTGGCGGATATTGTCCTTGGCCTGTCGGTGCATCGCTGGAAAATGACGCCGTTCGCCCATCCTGAAATGGCGGAAGTGGAGCGCTGGTATATGGCGCTGAATCAGCGGCCGGCGTTTAAACGTCACGGGAATAACGGCGTGGCGTAGAGGAAAAAAAAGAAGCTCCGGAGAGCTTCTTTTTCAGGCATGGTGCGCGTCTTACCGCATCGTCACAAACTCTTCCGCGGCGGTTGGGTGGATCGCCACGGTATTGTCGAAGTCTTTCTTGGTTGCGCCCATCTTCAGCGCCACCGCGAAGCCCTGCAGCATCTCGTCCATCCCGAAGCCGATACCGTGAATACCGACAATCTTCTCTTCCGGGCCGACGCAGACCAGCTTCATGCGGCACGGCTGGCGGTGTGAGGTCACGGCGGTATACATGGCGGTGAAAGAGGATTTATACACTTTCACCGCTTCATTGCCGTACTGCTCGCGCGCCTGCGGCTCGGTTAAGCCGACGGTGCCGATAGGCGGATGGCTGAACACCACGGTCGGGATATTGCTGTAGTCCAGATGTTCGTCCGGCTTGTTGTTAAACAGGCGCTCGGAGAGACGACGGCCTGCGGCAACGGCGACCGGGGTCAGCTCGACGGCGCCGGTATTATCGCCGACGGCGTAAATACCCGGAACGTTGGTGTTCTGGAATTTATCGACGACGATATAGCCTTTATCGTTGGTTTCCACTCCGGTCGCGGCGAGGTTGAAGTTATCGGTTGCCGGTTCGCGACCGATCGCCCAAATCAGGCAGTCCACGGTCTGGCTGCGGCCATCTTCTAGTTCCAGGGTCAGGCTGCCGTCGGCGTTCTTCACTACCGCTTTCGGAATGGCATGGGTATGCAGCTGCGGGCCTTCGGCGTTCATCACCTCAACCAGCGTTTCCACGATCAGCGGATCGAAGCTACGCAGCGGCGCGTGTTTACGCACGAACAGGTGCGTCTCCGCGCCCAGGCCGTTAATTACGCCCGCCAGCTCAACGGCGATATAGCCCGCGCCGACAACCGCAACGCGTTTCGGCAGCGCCGGCAGTTCGAAGAAACCATCGGAATCAATGCCGTATTCGACGCCGGGGATATTCGGATGGCTCGGGCGGCCGCCGGTGGCGATCAGAATATGATCGGCGGTTATCGTCTCGCCGTTAACTTCGATGGTTTTCGCATCGACAAAACGGGCGAAGCCTTTAATCACATCGACCTTATTTTTGCCCAGCACGTTATCGTAGGAGGTGTGGATACGATCGATATAGGCGCTACGGCTGGCGACCAGTTTGTCCCAGTCGAAGCGATTGATAGTGGTATCAAAACCGTAATCCGGACCATACAGATGGATGGCTTCACGGATCTGCGCCGCATGCCACATGACTTTTTTCGGCACGCAGCCGACGTTCACGCAGGTACCGCCCAGGTCTTTGGCTTCAATCAGCGCGCACTTCTGGCCGTACATAGCGGCACGGTTAATGGAGGCGATACCGCCGCTGCCGCCGCCAATGGCGATATAGTCATAATGCTTGCTCATGAGTCTTATCCTTAATGTCTGATTGGCGCGATTGTATACCTGAAATCAATAGTTTCCACCGATGACTGCGATTACTCAGGCACGATCCAGCTGACGGTGGTATGGCCGATGCCGATCGGCACCAGCTTTTTATGCAGCCACGGCAGAACGTTGTTCATCTGCTGCTCCAGCTTCCACGGCGGGTTGATGACGATCATCCCGGAGGCGGTCATCCCGCGCTGGTCGCTGTCCGGACGCACCGCCAGCTCGATTTGCAGAATTTTGCGAATGCCGGTGGCCTCTAACTCTTTGATCATGCGCTTAATCTGCGCCCGTAACACCACCGGATACCACAGCGCGTAGGTGCCGGTAGCAAAGCGTTTGTAGCCTTCATGAATACCGGTCACGACCGCCTGGTAGTCGCTTTTGATTTCGTAAGGCGGGTCGATCAGCACCAGTCCACGACGAGAAACCGGCGGCAGCTTCGACTTCAGCTGCTGATAGCCATCGGTTTTTTCAACCCGGGCGCGGTCGTCTTTCTGAAACTCGGCGCGCAGCAGCGGAAAATCGCTGGGATGCAGTTCGGTCATCTGCAGGCTGTCCTGCTCGCGCAGCAGCTGGCGGGCAATCAACGGCGAGCCGGGGTAGTAGCGCAGCTGGCCGCTACGGTTGAAGTGCTGAACGACGGAGATATACGGCTCCAGCTCGGCGGGCAGGTCATCCTGCTGCCAGATGCGGGCGATGCCTTCGAGATATTCACCGGTACGCTCGGCGTGTTCGCTGCTCAGCTGATAGCGGCCTGCGCCGGCGTGGGTGTCCAGATAGAGAAACGGTTTTTCTTTCTCTTTGAGCGATTCAATGATCAGGCTCTGAACGGTGTGTTTAAGAACGTCGGCGTGGTTGCCTGCGTGAAAGCTATGACGATAACTGAGCATGGATATGGTGATTCCGGGATTGAGACAAGATGACCGATAGTTTACCGCAGATCGGCCTGGATTACCGCCGCGCTGTTTCCATTCCGCTTAAAGCGTTGCAAAACATAACCGTGTCATAAAAGCGTCAAACAGAAGGGCTAGCGTCACGTAAAGGCAAGGTAATGGTTTGAATTTACCCGTCATACTTCAAGCTGCTTATGTGTTGGCTACGTTCGCTCACCCCGGTCACATAGTTATCTATGCTCCCGGGGACTCACTCCCTTGCCGCCTTTAAGCAACTCGAATTATTTAGGGTATAAAAGGAAAATAATGAAACTGCACATCACGCTTCTCGCATCGGCGCTCATGCTGGCGCTGCCGGCATTGGCGAAAGAGGTTCCTTTGAATCAGGCGGGGGCAATCGCCAACGGCGTGACGCCAGCCGCCGCCAGTCCGGGGTTTGATGCTCTGGAGAGCCAAAGCCTGTCGCAGCTGCGCAACGCGCTGAAGGGCGATGCGGCAACCCTGACTCGCGACCAGCTTGAACACGCCAGACAGAATAAAACACAGGCGGATACCGCGTGGCTGAAGGCCAGCGGTTATGACTTCCAGACAAAAGCCAACCAGCAGGCGGGAATCGAGCTGCTCTCAGCGTTCAGCGCGCTGCCGAAGGCGGTCATACAGCAAAACCTGGCGACCGTCACCGCCATTAACCGCGATGCCGCACAGAGCGCTCGCCACCAGGCGCTGGCGGATGCCGAAGGCATCAGCTATCTCTATTTCCTCAGCGATGCGCTGGGGCCGCGCCTCGGCAAGGCGTTCCTCGCCGCCTACGACAAAGGCGAGCTCGGTAAGGCGGCGGCGCTGATCAAAGCTTCGGAAGTGAGTACCGGGGCGGCGAAAAAGCACTTCAATAACCCGCGCCCGTTCCTGATTCAGGGCAATACCATTCATCTGGTGCCGGACGATGTAGTCGTTAAGGACAATAAGCCCTATACCGCCGACGGCGGCTCGTTTCCGAGCGGGCACACCAACACCGGCTATACCGACGCTCTGCTGATGGCGGAGATGATCCCGGAGCGCTTCGACGCGCTGGTGACGCGCGGCGCCCGCTATGGCTATTCGCGCATCGTGCTGGGCGTGCACTATCCGCTGGACGTGATGGGTTCGCGGATGGTGGCGCAGCGCAATGTCGCCCACTACCTGAATGACGCGAAGTATCGCGGGATGTTTAATGAGGCCCGCGACCAGCTGCGTACCGCGCTAGAGAAAGAGTGCGGCACGACGCTGGCGGAGTGTGCGAAAGTGCCTGCGAAAGACGATCCGTATCGCGACCCGGCGATGGTCGCGTTTTATCGCTTTACCATGACCTACGATCTGCCGCAGCAGAAGGGCGAAAAACAGAGCCTGAAGGTGCCGCAAGGGGCTGAAGTGCTGCTGGAGGCTGCGCTGCCGAATCTGTCTGCCGCGCAGCGTCGGGCGCTGATGGTCAAAACGGCGTTGCCCGCAGGGTATCCGCTTTCCGGTGATAACGACGCGCAGCAGTTCTGGCAGCGGCTGAATTTGCCAGCGGCGTATGCGATGGCGAATAAAGCGCATTAAACCTGGTGCAGTCCGGAGGCGGTGCTGGCGCACCTCTCCGGAATACAAGGGCAATGCGGCGGCGTACAGCGTGGCGCCGCCGGGCGTTTTAATGCGGGCGTACCGGCAGAATTAGATCTCTTTGGCGGGCTTTATCGCGGGCAGGGCGCGCTGCATCGGCACCGGCAGCCAGGCGCGAATTAATAATCCGCCGCGTTCGCTGGAGCCAAGTTCCAGCTTACCGTTATGGTTATCGATAATGCGCTGAACGATAGCCAGGCCGAGGCCGGTCCCGCTAATCGTACGGGCGCTATCGCCGCGCACGAACGGCTGGAACAAATGCTCACGCTGCTCCGGTTTAATTCCCGGACCGTCATCTTCCACCTGGAACCAGGCCCGGTTCCCCTCGCTGCCGCTGCTGACTTTAATCCAGCCGTTGCCGTAGCGGGCGGCGTTGACCACCATATTCGCCAGCGCGCGCTTGATGGAGAGAGGATGCACGCGCAGCGGGATCTCGCCCGGCTGCAGGTCGGTGGCGATTTCTCGCTCGTAGCCGCTCTCCGCCGCAATCACTTCCCCCAGCACCGCGTTAAGGTCCGTCAGCTCCATCGGCATCTCCTGGCCGGTGCGCAGGTAGTCGATAAACTGCTCGATAATGGCGTTACACTCTTCAATATCTTTATTAATCGACTCGGCGAGGTAGCCGTCCTCTTCGCCCATCATCTCCGTCGCCAGGCGGATACGCGTAAGGGGAGTGCGTAAATCATGGCTCACCCCGGCCATCAGCAGCGTGCGGTCATCCGCCAGCTGCTTCACGCCAGCCGCCATGTGGTTAAAGGCGCGGGTCACCGATCGCACTTCCGATGCGCCGTATTCGCGCAGCGGCGGGGGAATAATCCCTCGCCCGACCTGAAGCGCCGCGTGCTCCAGGTCGACCAGCGGTCGGTTCTGAATACGAATAAAGAGCCAGGCGCCGCCAATCGCCAGCAGCATGATAGCCAGGGTATAGCGGAACAGCGGCGAGAAGTCGCCCTGGTGGATTTCGGTCAGCGGTACGCGCACCCAGATATTGGGAGAAAGCCAGGTTTTCAGCCACACCACGGGGGAGCTTTTGTTTACCTCGACCCGCACTTCGGTCGGCCCGCCGAGCTGGTGCGCCATCTGCTGACTTAAGAATTCATAATGCTGCGCCCAGCGCAGGCCTGCGTCTTCCGCCGCTTCGTTGGAATAGAGCGAAATGCCCAGCTCGCGGTAAATCTCGCGGCGAAACGCCGGCGGCACCACCAGCTGAGTGCCGTCTTCCAGCTGGAGTTTATCGGTCATCAGCATACGCACTTCGTAGGCCAGAACCTTATTAAACTGCTGAAGACTGGGCAGGATCGCGAAATTCAGCACCACTAAATAGGTCGTCACCAGGCTGGCGAACAGCAGGGTGACGATCAGTAACAGGGTGCGGGCAAACGAGCTTCGCGGCGAAAAGCGCACGCGTTTCATGCCTTAGAGCCGTCCGGGACGAAAACGTAGCCCAGGCCCCAAACGGTCTGGATATAGCGCGGATGCGCCGGATCTTCTTCCACCATGCGGCGCAGGCGGGAGATTTGTACGTCGATGGAGCGCTCCATGGCCGAATATTCACGACCGCGAGCGAGGTTCATCAGCTTATCGCGGGATAATGGTTCGCGCGGATGGCTCACCAGCGCTTTCAGTACCGCGAATTCACCGCTGGTCAGCGGCATAGGCTCATCTTCGCGGAACATCTCGCGGGTGCCGAGGTTCAGCTTGAACTTACCAAAGGCGATAACCGCTTCTTCCTGCGAAGGCGCGCCCGGCAGTTCGTTAGCCTGACGGCGCAGTACGGCGCGGATACGGGCCAGCAGCTCGCGCGGGTTGAACGGTTTTGGGATGTAGTCGTCGGCGCCGATTTCCAGGCCCACGATACGGTCAACTTCTTCCCCTTTCGCCGTGACCATAATGATCGGCATCGGGTTGCTCTGGCTGCGCAGGCGGCGGCAAATGGACAGGCCATCTTCGCCCGGCAGCATCAGATCCAGCACCATCAGGTGGAAGGATTCACGGGTCAGCAGGCGATCCATCTGTTCAGCGTTCGCCACGCTACGAACCTGGAAGCCCTGCTCGGTCAGATAACGTTCGAGTAGCGCACGCAGGCGCATGTCGTCATCGACAACCAGAATCTTATAATTCTCTTGCATTGTTTATACTCCCAAAGGTTCACTGCAATTGTCAGTACGTATTCTCAAAAAAGCCCGGGTCGCCCACCAGCGAAATCTGGTATATATTCCAGGCTAAATTGTTACAAAGCATATTTAACAGCAGCTTAAGTATACATTTAAGCATAAGACACATTATTTATCCTGTTGGTATGATGACGTGCGACGAATTGTGCGCAGCATTGCACAAAGATCTGTAATCAGGAGCCGGAACCTTCGATGAAAACGCCGCTGATCACCCGTGAAGGGTATGAAAAACTGAAGAAAGAGATGGATACCCTGTGGCGCGAAGAACGTCCGGAAGTCACCAAAAAGGTGACCTGGGCGGCGAGCCTCGGCGACCGCAGTGAAAACGCCGATTACCAATACAATAAAAAGCGCCTGCGTGAAATCGACCGCCGGGTGCGCTACCTGACCAAGTGCCTTGAGCAGCTGAAAATCGTCGATTATTCGCCGCAGCAGGAGGGTAAGGTCTTTTTCGGCGCGTGGGTGGAGATTGAAAACGATGCGGGCGAGACGAAGCGCTTCCGGATTGTCGGCTACGATGAAATCTTTGGCCGCAACGACTACATCTCCATTGATTCGCCAATGGCGCGCGCGCTGCTGAAAAAAGAGGTCGGTGATTTAGCTATCGTGAACACCCCCGCGGGCGAGGCGGCCTGGTACGTGAACGAAATTGAATACGTCAAAGCCAAATAGGTCCGGAACATTCCGAGAGGCTTGGGTCGCGGCTGGCATTTTAGCGTGCCAGTCCGTATAACTATCCCCCTGATTTTTGATCCTAAAGATGAATTAAACCGATGATGAATGATTCGCTCTGCCGCATTATTGCGGGTGAACTTCAGGCCAGGGCTGAACAGGTAGAAGCTGCCGTTCGCCTGCTTGATGAAGGGAATACTGTGCCGTTTATCGCACGCTATCGTAAAGAAGTCACCGGCGGTCTGGATGACACGCAGCTGCGTAATCTGGAAACCCGCCTGGGCTATCTGCGTGAACTTGAAGACCGTCGTCAGGCGATCCTGAAGTCCATCGGCGAGCAGGGCAAGCTGACCGAGACGCTGGAAAAAGCCATTAACGGGACGTTGAGTAAAACCGAGCTCGAAGATCTCTATCTGCCGTACAAGCCGAAGCGCCGCACGCGCGGGCAGATCGCCATTGAGGCCGGGCTGGAACCGCTGGCCGATCTGCTGTGGAACGAACCCTCTCACGACCCGGAAACCGAAGCCGCTAAATATATCGACGCCGACAACGGCGTAGCGGACACAAAAGCCGCTCTCGACGGCGCGCGCTATATCCTGATGGAGCGCTTTGCTGAAGACGCGGGCCTGCTGGCGAAAGTGCGCGACTATCTGTGGAAAAACGCCCACCTGGTGGCGACCGTCGTCAGCGGTAAAGAAGAGGAAGGGGCGAAATTCCGTGACTACTTCGATCACCATGAACCGATCTCCACCGTTCCGTCGCACCGCGCGCTGGCGATGTTCCGCGGCCGCAACGAAGGCGTGCTGCAGCTCTCTTTAAACGCCGACCCGCAGTTCGACGAGCCGCCGAAAGAGAGCCACGGTGAGCAAATCATTATCGACCATCTCGGTCTGCGCCTGAATAACGCGCCGGCGGACGGCTGGCGTAAGGGCGTGGTGAGCTGGACGTGGCGTATCAAGGTGCTGATGCACCTTGAAACCGAGCTGATGGGGACCGTGCGCGAACGCGCGGAAGATGAAGCCATTAACGTCTTTGCCCGCAACCTGCACGACCTGCTGATGGCCGCGCCGGCCGGGCTGCGCGCCACCATGGGCCTCGATCCGGGCCTGCGCACCGGCGTCAAAGTCGCCGTCGTTGACGGTACCGGCAAGCTGGTGGCTACCGATACCATTTACCCGCATACCGGCCAGGCCGCAAAAGCGGCGGTGGCGGTTGCCGCGCTGTGTGAAAAGTACAACGTTGAGCTGGTGGCGATCGGCAACGGTACCGCCTCGCGTGAAACCGAGCGCTTCTTCCTCGACGTGCAGAAGCAGTTCCCGAAAGTGACCGCGCAGAAGGTCATCGTCAGCGAAGCGGGCGCGTCCGTGTACTCCGCCTCCGAGCTGGCGGCGCTGGAGTTCCCGGATCTCGACGTTTCCCTGCGCGGCGCGGTCTCTATCGCCCGTCGTCTCCAGGACCCGCTGGCCGAACTGGTGAAAATCGATCCGAAATCCATTGGCGTCGGCCAGTATCAGCACGATGTCAGCCAGACCCAGCTGGCGCGTAAGCTGGACGCGGTGGTGGAAGACTGCGTAAACGCCGTCGGCGTCGATCTGAATACCGCTTCCGTCCCGCTGCTTACCCGCGTCGCCGGTCTGACCCGCATGATGGCGCAGAATATCGTCTCCTGGCGCGATGAGAACGGCCAGTTCCAGAATCGCCAGCAGCTGCTAAAGGTCAGCCGTCTGGGGCCGAAGGCCTTTGAACAGTGCGCGGGCTTCCTGCGTATCAACCACGGCGACAACCCGCTGGACGCTTCAACCGTGCACCCGGAAGCGTATCCGGTGGTGGAGCGCATTCTGGCGGCGACTCAGCAGGCGCTGAAAGATTTAATGGGCAACAGCAGTGAACTGCGTCATCTGAAAGCCGCTGATTTCACCGATGAGAAATTCGGCGTGCCGACGGTGACCGACATCATCAAAGAGCTGGAGAAGCCGGGCCGCGACCCGCGCCCTGAGTTTAAAACCGCCCAGTTCGCCGATGGCGTAGAGACCATGAACGACCTGCTGCCGGGGATGATCCTCGAAGGCGCGGTGACCAACGTCACCAACTTCGGCGCGTTTGTTGATATCGGCGTTCACCAGGACGGTCTGGTGCATATCTCTTCCCTGTCGAATAAGTTCGTTGAAGATCCGCACACGGTGGTCAAAGCGGGCGATATCGTGAAGGTGAAAGTGATGGAAGTCGACCTGCCGCGTAAGCGCATCGCGCTGACGATGCGTCTGGACGAACAGCCAGGCGACAGCAATGCGCGCCGCGGCGGCGGTAACGATCGTCCTCAGGGCAACCGCCCGGCGGCGAAGGCCGCTAAACCTCGCGGTCGCGAGGCGCAGCCTGCGGGCAACAGCGCGATGATGGATGCGCTGGCGGCGGCAATGGGTAAAAAACGTTAATTCTTTCCGGCCCCTTTTGCTAAGGGGCCGCATTTCTTCCGGCATTCGCCATATTGTGCAAACAAGCATCAGTATTTTCTTATAACGTCGTAATAAGCGCGAATTACGGGCGGCGATATTATTATTTTCATTTCGTTAACTATCGAAACTTTAATTAAACATTTAGTCATTAAGAATAATCATCACCTCCGCGACGGCGAGAAAAAAGAGTTTGCTCAATATCAACAAAAGCTCAATTTTCTCTTTAAAAAGCGAAACGGCCGCATTATATGTATTGATGATAAAAACTATTCTCATTATCATTATTTGCATTGAGTATTTTTTCTTCTTCGTTAGCTACGGTCCCTGGCGCCGCGTCTCCGGCGCATACGGAAAACTCTCTTTTCAGTTGGCGATAAACAAGTAGGTCCTATGCAATTTACACCTGATAGTGCGTGGAAAATCACCGGTTTCTCCCGCGATATTAGTCCGGCGTATCGGCAGAAGCTGCTGTCCCTCGGGATGCTGCCGGGTTCTTCTTTCAATGTGGTTCGCGTGGCGCCGCTCGGCGACCCTATTCATATTGAAACCCGACGCGTTAGCCTGGTATTACGTAAAAAGGATCTTGCGTTAATTGAGCTGGAAGCGGTTGCACAATAATGCCTGACCGGCACTAAGAGTATGAATATGAAAAAATTAACCCTTGGCTTAATTGGTAATCCTAATTCCGGTAAAACCACGCTGTTCAATCAGCTCACCGGCGCGCGCCAGCGCGTCGGTAACTGGGCGGGAGTGACCGTTGAACGCAAAGAGGGTGGTTTCAACACCACCGATCATCAGGTCACGCTGGTAGACCTTCCGGGCACGTATTCCCTGACCACCATCTCCTCGCAAACCTCGCTGGATGAGCAGATTGCCTGCCACTATATTCTCAGCGGCGACGCCGACATGCTGATTAACGTGGTCGATGCGTCCAATCTGGAACGTAACCTCTATCTGACGCTGCAGCTGCTGGAGCTTGGCATCCCCTGCGTGGTCGCGCTGAATATGCTCGATATCGCGGAAAAACAGAAGATCCGCATTGATGTCGACGCGCTGGCCGCGCGTCTCGGGTGCCCGGTGATCCCGCTGGTTTCCACCCGCGGGCGCGGTATCGAGGCCTTAAAAATGGCGATCGATCGCCACCAGCAGAACCAGGCTATTGAACTGGTGCACTATCCGCAGCCGCTGCTGCGGGAGGCGGACAAGCTGGCGCAGGCCATGGCCGCTGATATTCCGCAGCGCCAGCGTCTCTGGCTGGGTTTACAGATGCTTGAAGGCGATATTTACAGCCGCGCCTACGCCGGTGACGCTGCCCACAAGCTGGACGTGTCCCTGGCGCACCTGAGCGAAGAGATGGATGACCCCGCGCTGCATATCGCCGATGCCCGTTACCAAAGCATTGCCGCCATTTGCGATGCGGTCAGTAACACCCTTACCGCCGAGCCCAGCCGCTTTACCGCGGCGATGGATAAAGTGATCCTCAATCGCTTCCTCGGCCTGCCGGTCTTCCTGTTCGTTATGTACCTGATGTTCTTGCTGGCGATTAATATCGGCGGCGCGCTGCAGCCCATTTTTGATGCCGGTTCCGTGGCTATCTTTATCCACGGTATTCAGTGGGTTGGCTATACCCTGCATTTCCCGGACTGGCTGACGGTGTTCCTCGCCCAGGGGATTGGCGGCGGTATTAATACCGTACTGCCGCTGGTACCGCAGATCGGCATGATGTACCTGTTCCTCTCTTTCCTTGAAGACTCTGGCTATATGGCGCGGGCGGCGTTTGTGATGGACCGCCTGATGCAGGCGCTGGGGCTACCGGGGAAATCCTTCGTGCCGTTAATCGTCGGTTTTGGTTGCAACGTTCCGTCGGTGATGGGCGCGCGTACGCTTGATGCGCCGCGCGAACGTTTGATGACCATTATGATGGCGCCGTTTATGTCCTGCGGCGCGCGGCTGGCGATTTTCGCCGTCTTCGCCGCCGCCTTTTTCGGCCAGAACGGCGCGCTGGCGGTCTTCTCGCTGTACGTACTGGGGATCGTGATGGCGATTGCGACCGGACTGATGCTGAAGCATACCATTATGCGCGGCGAAGCGTCGCCGTTCGTGATGGAGCTGCCGGTGTATCACGTTCCGCACGTGAAGAGTCTGATTATCCAGACCTGGCAGCGCCTGAAAGGCTTCGTCCTGCGCGCGGGTAAAGTGATCGTTATCGTCAGTATCTTCCTCAGCGCGCTGAACAGCTTCTCGCTGAGCGGTAAGATCGTCGATAACATCAACGACTCGGCGCTGGCGTCGGTCAGCCGGGTGATTACCCCGGTATTTAAACCGATTGGCGTACATGAGGATAACTGGCAGGCGACCGTCGGGCTGTTCACCGGCGCGATGGCCAAGGAAGTGGTGGTGGGGACGCTGAACACCCTCTACACCGCCGAAGATATCCAGAACGAAGCGTTTAATCCGCAGACGTTTAGCCTCGGCGACGAGCTGCTGGCCGCGGTAGATGAGACCTGGCAGAGCCTGAAAGATACGTTCAGCCTGAGCGTGCTGGCCAACCCTATCGAAGCCAGTAAAGGCGACGGCGAAATGGCAACCGGCGCGATGGGCGTCATGGGCAGCAAATTCGGTAGCGCCGCTGCGGCGTACAGCTACCTGATTTTTGTCCTGCTCTATATTCCCTGCATCTCGGTAATGGGGGCGATTGCCCGCGAGTCGAGTCGCGGCTGGATGATGTTCTCCGTCCTGTGGGGGCTGAATATCGCTTACTCGCTCTCTACGCTGTACTACCAGACCGTCAGCTTTAGCCAGCATCCGCGCTATAGCCTGGTGTGCATTCTGGCGGTGGTGTTGTTCAATATCGTGGTCTTTGGCCTGCTGCGCAGAGCGCGCAGCCGGGTGGACGTCTCGCTGCTGGCGACGCGCAAAACGCCGTCCACCTGTTGCCAGAGTCCGGCGGGCGATTGCCACTAAGGAGCGATGATGGCGTCATTAATTGAAGTCCGCGATATGCTGGCCCTGCAGGGGAGGATGGAGGCAAAGCAGCTCAGCGTCCGCCTGAATACGCCGCAGCCGCTGATTGACGCCATGCTGGGCCGCCTGCAAGCGATGGGGAAAGCGGTGAAAGTGACCGAAGATGCCGATGGCTGCCTCTCCGGCAGCTGTAAAAGCTGCCCGGAAGGCAAAGCCTGCCTGCGGGAGTGGTGGTCGCTGCGCTGATTGGGTTGTGAAGGCAGGTTTCCCGGATTGCGGCTAACGCCTTATCCGGGCTACGAGTTTGTGCGGTTTTGGGCTTGGTAGCCCGGGTAAGGCGTTTACGCCGCGACCCGGGAGATTCGACCACAGATTTGTACGGTTCTGGGGTGAGTAGCCCGGACAGGCGCAACGCGCTGCCTCCGGAAACCGACTGCGGCATATACCGCAAGCGGGTCCTGAGACCCGCTTTCCGGCTTACTTGTAGACGTCCGCGTTAGCGTGAACCGTTTTCTCGTTCTTCTCGCCTGCAATCACCACAAAATAGGTGCCGCCCAGCTCATCCGCTTTTTTCGACAGATCGCGCTTTGCATCCATCGGAGAGGTTGTTCTGGAGGTGGTAATCGAACCGATTTTGGTCAGGTTCAACTTAGCCACTTCGTCTTTTTGAATTTCCTTGGCGGCGAACGCGCCGAAGGACAGGGAGCCAATCACCAGAGATGCAACAATTCCTGTAACAAGTTTCATAGCCTCTACTCTCCATTAGGTTGTTTTTTTTAGGTCACGGGGCCAGCGTGAAATAGTCAACCCCCGCAACAACCTAAGTATTGCTGCACCCTGCGTTTTTACCACGTCCCGCTAAAAAAATTTATCGATCTCACGCTTCAGTTCGATCAGCGGAGCGCAAAACGCCTGCGGATGTGAAATGAACGGCGCATGGGCGGCTTTATCGAAGACAATCGACGTGCTTTTGGGCCACAGCGCATCGAGAAGCGGAATGATTTTACGCGGTACCAGACCGTCCAGCCGACCGTACAGGCGCAAAAAAGGCATGGCGAGGGCGGTCAACGGCTGGCGTAAATCGGCGGTTTTGAGGATCTCCAGCCCGCCGTTTAAAACGTCCGGCGACGGCATCGGTAGCGACAGCACCGTGCTCTTCAGCGCTCTCGCATCCTGACGCGCGCTTTCGGTACCCAGGGTTTGCAGCGCCAGAAAGCGTTCGACGGTGCGTTGAAAATCTTCGCTCAGCTGCTGCTGAAATCCGCTCAGCACGTCGGGCTTAATCCCGGGCCAGCTGTCGTGAGCGCTAAAGCAGGGGGAAGAGGCCACGGTGACCAGCGCCTGCACGCGATCGGGATGGGATAACGCGACCTGGCTGGCCACCAGCCCGCCGAGGCTCCAGCCTAGCCAGATAGCGCGCTCTGGCGCGTTTTCCAGCACCCGCTGGGCCATCTCTTCCAGCGACATCGCGCCAAAGCCGCCGCTGCGGCCATAGCCAGGCAGGTCGACGAGGTGCAGCGTAAAATGCGAAGCCAGCTGCGGCGTGATGCAATCCCACACTTTGGCATTCAGCCCCCATCCGTGCAGCAGCACAAGATGACAATTTCCTTCGCCCGTGGTCTGCCACGCGATCGTTTTCATCAGTTACTGTTCTCTTTCCACCAATACGAGGGGGAAATATGCTAACAGCACACAGCTTATGCTGGCTATGCCAAATGCCGCTGGCCATCGCCAGCTGGGGGATCTGCTCGCGATGCGCGTCGGCGCTGCTGGCGTCTGCACCGCTGTGCCCGCAGTGCGGCCTGCCGGCCCAATCCAGCACGCTGCCCTGCGGGCGCTGCCTGCAAAAACCGCCGCCGTGGCAGCGGCTGGTGACGGTGAATGACTATCGACCGCCGCTGAGCGGCCTGATTCACCAGCTGAAATTCAATAAGCGGCCCGAGCTGGCCCCGGCGCTGGCGCGTCTGCTGCTGTTGCGCATTCGCCAGCGTCGGGATCTTCCCCGCCCGGACCGAATAATTAGCGTGCCGCTCTGGCAGCGTCGCCAGTGGAAGAGGGGATTTAATCAGAGCGATCTGCTGTGCCGACCGCTCTCCCGCTGGCTGGACTGCGCCTGGTGCAGCGATGCGCTAACCCGCCGGCGCCGCACCGCCACCCAGCATCAGCTCAGCGCCAGATTGCGCAAACGGAACCTGAAAAACGCCTTCCAGCTTGAATTGTCGCTCCAGGGCCACCATATCGCCATTGTGGATGATGTCGTCACAACCGGAAGCACCGTCGCCGAGATATCCCGCCTGCTTTTGCGAAACGGCGCCGCGACGGTTCAGGTATGGTGTATATGCCGTACCTTGTAGACCCCTGCTGATGGGCGTATAATAACCCAGTAAAATAGTCAACTATTAGGCCAACGCTATGATCCGTATTTCCGATGCTGCACAAGCGCACTTTGCCAAACTGCTGGCAAATCAGGAAGAGGGGACACAAATTCGCGTATTTGTGATCAATCCCGGCACCCCTAACGCCGAGTGCGGCGTGTCCTACTGCCCACCGGATGCGGTGGAAGATTCCGATACCGCGCTGAAGTTTGAGCAACTCACCGCCTACGTCGATGAGCTTAGCGCGCCGTACCTGGAAGACGCTGAAATCGATTTTGTTACCGACCAGCTGGGCTCCCAGCTGACGCTGAAAGCGCCAAACGCCAAGATGCGCAAAGTGTCCGACGATGCCCCGCTCATGGAGCGCGTTGAGTACCTGCTGCAGTCGCAGATTAACCCGCAGCTGGCCGGCCACGGCGGGCGCGTCACGTTGATGGAAATCACCGACGATGGCCTGGCGATTCTGCAATTCGGCGGCGGCTGCAACGGCTGTTCGATGGTTGACGTGACGCTGAAAGAGGGGATCGAGAAGCAGATGCTGAACGAGTTCCCGGAACTGAAAGGCGTACGCGATCTGACTGAACACCAGCGCGGCGAGCACTCCTACTACTGATTTCCCCGCCCGGCTGCCTTTTCGCGGCCGGGCGACTCCCCTCATGTTACCGCGCAACATTTCCCGCTAAGCGACCCGGCAGAAACCCGGGAAAGAGTATGACTTAAGTCTCATATTTGAAATTTTCACCGCCCAGGTGATTCTCAAACTTCATATGTTACCCGTATCATTCACTTCAGGCGCCACAGATAAAAAAATAGCCAGCTATCCTTTCTCTGGGTAAGGATAAAGCCAGCTTCTACGGCGTCAGACATTTTTTGTTCCGGTCGGAACGGATGAAGTCAATGTTGAAACTATGACGTTACCCATAACAAATTAAGGCCAGGTAAATCATGCCATTAGTCATCGTTGCTATCGGGGTTGCCCTGTTATTGTTGCTGATGATCCGTTTCAAGCTGAACGGGTTTATCGCTCTGGTTCTGGTGGCACTTGCCGTCGGGCTCATGCAGGGTATGCCTCTGGATAAAGTTATCGTCTCCATCAAAAACGGCGTTGGGGGAACCCTCGGCAGCCTCGCGCTGATCATGGGCTTCGGCGCGATGCTCGGTAAAATGCTGGCGGACTGCGGCGGCGCGCAGCGTATCGCCACCACGCTGATTGCCAAATTTGGTAAACAACATATTCAATGGGCGGTTGTGCTCACCGGCTTTACCGTCGGCTTCGCCCTGTTCTATGAAGTGGGCTTCGTACTGATGCTGCCGCTGGTCTTTACCATCGCCGCATCCGCCGGTATCCCGCTGCTCTATATCGGCGTCCCGATGGCGGCCGCGCTCTCCGTCACGCACGGTTTCCTGCCTCCGCACCCGGGCCCGACGGCCATTGCCACTATTTTCCATGCCGACATGGGTAAAACCCTGCTGTTCGGTACGATTCTGGCGATCCCGACGGTTATCCTTGCGGGGCCGGTTTACGCACGCTTCCTGAAAGGTATCGATAAGCCGATTCCGGAAGGCCTGCATAACCCGAAAACGTTCACTGAGGAAGAGATGCCGGGCTTCGGCGTCAGCGTCTGGACCTCTCTGATACCGGTTATTCTGATGGCTATGCGCGCCGTGGCCGAAATGGTTCTGCCGAAAGGTCATGCCTTCCTGCCGATCGCGGAATTCTTCGGCGACCCGGTCATGGCCACGCTGATCGCGGTACTGATCGCCATGTTCACCTTCGGTCTTAACCGCGGTCGTTCCATGGAACAGATTAACGATACGCTGACCTCCTCGATCAAAATTATCGCCATGATGCTGCTGATCATCGGCGGCGGCGGCGCCTTCAAGCAGGTGCTGGTCGATAGCGGCATGGATAAATACATTGCTTCTATCATGCATGAATCCAATATGTCCCCGCTGTTTATGGCATGGTCGATTGCTGCGGTACTGCGTATCGCGCTGGGTTCCGCCACCGTTGCGGCGATCACCGCGGGCGGTATCGCCGCGCCGCTGATCGCCACCACCGGCGTGAGCCCGGAACTGATGGTGATCGCCGTTGGCTCCGGCAGCGTTATCTTCTCCCACGTTAACGACCCGGGCTTCTGGCTGTTTAAGGAATACTTCAACCTGACCATCGGCGAGACCATTAAGTCGTGGTCGGTGCTGGAAACCATTATCTCAGTGTGCGGCCTGGTAGGCTGTCTGCTGCTGGGGATGGTGGTATAAGCTGCTTGTCAGCCTAAAACGAGCCGGGTCGCCGCGAGGCGAACCCGGCTTTTTTATGCGCTCTGGCCACAACGGCCAGACTTATCGCAGTAATACCCGCCTGCGCGCGGCGCCTGACATTGAAATTCAGCAAACTATCCCCCATTCTAGATCTCATGCTATAGCGCCGGACGCGCGCTTCATTCACCCAATTCAACAGGACTGCGCATATGACCAATCCATTACTGACGCCTTTTTCATTACCGCCATTCTCTGCCATCAAACCCGAGCACGTGGTCCCCGCGGTCACTAAAGCGCTGGATGATTGCCGGGCGGCGGTAGAGCGCGCGGTGGCGCAAGGGGCGCCGTATACCTGGGAAAATCTTTGCCAGCCGCTGGCGGAAGTAGACGACGTGCTGGGGCGTATTTTTTCCCCGGTCAGCCACCTGAACTCGGTCAAAAACAGTCCGGAGCTGCGCGAAGCCTACGAGCAGACCCTGCCGCTGCTTTCGGAGTACAGCACCTGGGTTGGGCAGCATGAAGGCCTGTACAAAGCGTACCGCGACCTGCGCGACGGCGACCATTACGCCACCCTGAATACCGCGCAGAAAAAAGCGGTAGATAACGCGCTGCGCGATTTTGAACTCTCCGGTATTGGCCTGGCGAAAGAGCAGCAGAAACGCTACGGCGAAATCGCCGCCCGCCTCTCCGAGCTGGGCAATCAGTACAGCAACAACGTGCTCGACGCGACCATGGGCTGGACCAAGCTGGTCACCGATGAATCTGAGCTCTCCGGCATGCCGGAAAGCGCGCTTGCCGCAGCGAAAGCCCAGGCTGAAGCCAAAGAGCAGGAAGGGTTTCTGCTGACCCTGGATATCCCGAGCTATCTGCCGGTAATGACCTACTGCGACAATCAGGCGCTGCGTGAAGAGCTGTATCGCGCCTATTCCACCCGCGCCTCCGACCAGGGGCCGAACGCCGGAAAATGGGACAACAGCCCGGTAATGGCGGAAATCCTCGCCCTGCGCCACGAGCTGGCGCAGCTGCTGGGCTTTGACAGCTTTGCCGACAAGTCGCTGGCGACCAAAATGGCCGAAAATCCGCAGCAGGTGCTCGACTTCCTGACCGACCTGGCGAAACGCGCCCGTCCGCAGGGTGAGAAAGAGCTGGCCCAGCTGCGCGCCTTCGCCAAAGCCGAATGCGGCGTGGATGAACTGCAGCCGTGGGATATCGCTTACTACAGCGAAAAACAGAAGCAGCATCTTTACAGCATCAGCGATGAACAGCTGCGCCCCTACTTCCCGGAAAACAAAGCGGTTAACGGCCTGTTCGAGGTGGTTAAGCGTATTTACGGTATTACCGCGAAAGAGCGTACCGATGTGGACGTCTGGCATCCGGAGGTGCGCTTCTTCGAGCTGTACGATGAAAAAAATGAACTACGCGGTAGCTTCTATCTCGATCTCTACGCTCGCGAACATAAACGCGGCGGGGCATGGATGGATGACTGCGTTGGTCAGATGCGCAAGCTTGACGGCTCGCTGCAAAAGCCGGTCGCTTATCTGACCTGTAACTTTAACCGTCCCGTCAACGGTAAGCCGGCGCTGTTCACCCACGATGAAGTGATCACCCTGTTCCACGAGTTTGGCCACGGCCTGCACCATATGCTGACCCGTATCGACACCGCCGGCGTGTCCGGCATCAGCGGGGTACCGTGGGATGCGGTCGAGCTGCCGAGCCAGTTTATGGAAAACTGGTGCTGGGAGCCGGAAGCGCTGGCCTTTATCTCCGGCCACTATGAAACCGGCGAACCGCTGCCGCAGGAATTGCTGGAGAAAATGCTGGCGGCGAAGAACTACCAGGCGGCGATGTTTATTCTGCGCCAGCTGGAGTTCGGCCTGTTCGACTTCCGCCTGCATGCGGAGTTCAGCCCGCAGCAGGGCGCGAAAATCCTCGAAACGCTGGCGGAAATTAAACAGCAGGTGGCGCTGATCCCCGGGCCGTCGTGGGGCCGTTTCCCGCACGCCTTCAGCCATATTTTCGCCGGCGGATACGCAGCGGGTTATTACAGCTATCTGTGGGCCGACGTCCTGGCGGCGGATGCCTTCTCGCGCTTCGAAGAGGAGGGTATCTTCAATCGCGAAACCGGCCAGTCGTTCCTCGACAACATCCTTAGCCGCGGCGGTTCGGAAGAGCCAATGGTCCTGTTCAAACGCTTCCGCGGTCGCGAGCCGCAGCTGGACGCGATGCTTGAGCATTACGGTATTAAGAGTTAATCCTGTTGTGAAAATTTGTTTAATTGATGAAACGGGCGCCGGAGACGGCGCCTTATCTGTTCTGGCTGACCGCTGGGGGCTGGAGCAGGATGAGGATAACCCGATGGCGCTGGTGATGACCCCGGCGCATCTTGAGCTGCGCAAGCGCGATGAACCGAAGCTTGGCGGCATCTTTGTTGATTTTGTCGGCGGGACCATGGCCCATCGGCGCAGGTTCGGCGGCGGCCGCGGCGAGGCGGTGGCGAAAGCGGTGGGAATCAAAGGCGACTATCTGCCGGATGTGGTCGATGCGACCGCCGGTCTGGGAAGGGATGCCTTTGTTCTTGCCTCCGTGGGCTGTCGCGTGCGGATGCTGGAGCGTAACCCGGTGGTTGCCGCGCTGCTCGACGATGGCCTGGCGCGCGGCTACGCCGACGCTGAAATCGGCCCCTGGTTGCGGGAGCGTCTGCGGCTGATTCACGCTTCCAGCCTGACGGCGCTGACCGATATCACTCCGCGTCCGCAGGTGGTCTATCTCGACCCGATGTTTCCGCATAAGCAGAAAAGCGCGCTGGTGAAGAAAGAGATGCGGGTATTTCAGTCGCTGGTGGGGCCGGATTTAGACGCCGACGGTCTGCTGGCGCCGGCGCGTCAGCTGGCGACCAAACGGGTGGTGGTTAAGCGCCCGGACTACGCGCCGCCGCTGGCGGATGTCGCGACGCCGAACGCGGTGGTGACCAAAGGCCACCGGTTTGATATCTATGCCGGAACGGCGGTTGAGCCGCAGGGGTAAGCAACCTGCGTCAGGGCCCTTTCCCCGGGGGCGGCGCGATGCGCCTTGCCCGGGCTACGGGTTCACCGCCGTCTGCGGGTCTGGTAGCCCGGACAGATGCGCAGCATCGCCTCCGGGAAATTCGGCCACTCTGCACTCTGCTCCCGGGGGCGGCGCGATGCGCCTTGCCCGGGCTACGGGTTCACCGCCGTCTGCGGGTCTGGTAGCCCGAACAGATGCGCAGCATCGCCTCCGGGAAATTCTGCCACTCTGCGCTCTGTTCCCGGGGCGGCGCGATACGCCTGCCCGGGCTACGGGTTCTTGCGATCTGGGGGGGCTGTAGCCCGGATAAGGCGTTAGCCGCAATCCGGGAAACCTCGTCGACCACTCCGTTTTTACGCGCTTTTTGTATTAATCATCCTGTTCAGCCACGGCACCATGATCGCCATGACCACCGTTACGCCCAGGGTCACCAGGCCAATTTTGCTGAAGACATCGGTATAAATCGGCAGCGTCTGTAGCGGGTCGGTAATATTATCCGGTACGGCGGTAAAGGTCGCCACGTAGCCGCCCAGCAGGAACGCGGCCGCCTGGGTTAAAAACCACATCCCAAGAATAAAGCCCATCAGATGCTGCGGCACCAGTGCGGCAACCATCGCCAGCCCCAGGGCGCTAATCAGCAGTTCCCCCAGACTCTGGAACAGATAGACCAGCACGATAAACCACGGCGAGGTCAGCCCCTGGGCGTCGGCAAACCACATTCCCGCCGCGGCAGCCGTCAGAAAACCCAGCGCGCACAGGAACATGCCAAGGGTAAACTTCATCGGCATAGTCAGGTCTTTGCCCTTATTGCCCAAACGCGTGTAGATAGCGGCGAGGATCGGGCTGGCCACCACCACCCAGAACGGGTTTAGCGCCTGAAAGCTCACCGGGTTAATCGCGAAACCAAGTATTTCATGGTGAACGTTATTGATAGCAAAGAAGTTGAGCGAGGTGGGCATCTGCGCGTACAGAATATAAAACAGCACCGCTTCCAGCATCAGGATAAAGGCGACGAACATTTTATTGCGCCCGGTTTTATCCAGCTTGAAGGCCTCGCGGAAGAAGAAAATCGTCACCACCACTGAGAGGATAATCAGCACCAGATTGGCGATTTTGACATTATGCATTAGCCAGGCGCAGAGAAATATCATGACCACCGTACCGGCCAGCACGTACAGTAAATTGCGCAGGCTCAGCGGTTTGTGGTCCGGCTCAGAGCCGATATCTTTCACCATACCCCGACAGGCGAAGTAAACCAGCAGGGCGACGATCAGACCGGCGCCGCACAGGTTGTAGGTTACCGCGTAGCCGAACTTGTCGGCAATCACCGGCGCCAGCGACAGCGACAGCAGCGAACCGATATTGATCGACATATAAAACAGCGTGAAGGCGCCATCCAGGCGGGCATCTTTTGGCGGATAGCATTTGGACAGCAGGCTCGCCGGGTTAGCTTTAAACAGGCCGTTACCCACCGCAATGGTCCCCAGCGCGATGAAAATCAGATTGGGTTTGAGCAGCGACAGGCCGGTCATAAAGTAGCCTGCGGCAAGCACAATCGCGCCCAGAACCAGCGTACGTTTCGTACCCAGCAGGTGATCGCCGACATAGCCGCCGATGGAGATAAGGCCATATACCAGCGCGGCAAACGCGCCAAAGGTAATAAACGCCTGCTCCTGAGAAAAACCGAGCTGTTTAACAAAGAAAACGGCCAGGATCCCCTGAACGCCGTAATAGCCAAATCGCTCCCATAGTTCCACAAAGAAGATCATGAAGAATGGGCGAGGTTGCTGCAGCAAGCCTGTCGGTGCGGTTGAATTCATCTTTCTTCGCCTTTAAGTCCTGTCCGGAAAAGTATGAACGCGTATGCCAAAACGCGCTGAAAAAGGTTAATTTTGCGTAATGATATGATGTTTATCTATTTTGGCGAATTATTATATGGCTATATTGCTTTTGAAATGGTTGATCAACCTGGCATTGTGGCGATTATTTGGATTTATATGCTTTTTGCGGCGGGTGGGGGAAATAAAAACGCCCGCGTTGGCGGGCGTTGGTCATCAGCGAAATGAAATAACGTCCTGTTATTCGTCTTCTTCGTCGCGCAGCGGGACAATCAGCATATCCACGTGAACGGTGTTGATGAGCTGACGAGCCGAGGACATCAGTTTGCTCCAGAAGTCCTGATGGTGACCGCAAACCACGAGGTCCATATCATACTTTTTAATCGCATCAACCAGCACCTGGCCGAGATCGCCGCTGCCGCTCAGGGTCTCAGTGATCGGATAGCCAGCGTTGGTGGACAGCTCGCTTAACGCGTGGTGAGTCTCTTCGGAGATGCGTTTCTGCATGTCGCCCAGATTGACGTCAATAAGGCCGGTGTAGAGATCGGAGTAATTCACATCCACGTGGATCAGGGAAACTTTTGCATTGTAGGGGCGGGCCATAGAAACGGCTTTTTCTACCAGTACTTTGCTTTCCGGGGACAGGTCTACTGCAATAAGAATATGTTTGTAAGCCATGGTGTTACTCCTTCCATAAGTTGTCGATGACCGTTGGACCTGACAGCCAGCGCTGCCGCTTCGCCCGCGTCCTGCGTGCTACATTCGCGGGGGGAGTCCTTAAGGACCTAATTGTAGAAGATATTTCTACCTTATAGCGCCCCTCGCGATCCGTCAATCCACCTTGTTCAGCGAATAGTTAAACAAATATATCCGACTTATGCATTGATAATGATTAACGTTGTGGTAAAAAAATTAACTGATCTCCTACACTATTTAATGAGCCGGTCGGATAAATAAACGTGATCGGAATCGCACTCTTTCACAGTACAGTCGGTTTGATATTGGGGAGCGGTAGTCCCGGAGGGAGCCTCCGAGGACGGGTCGCCGGGGAGGAGGTATGATCAGCACTGTTGCGCTGTTTTGGGCCCTGTGTATCGTATGTGTAGTGAATATGGCACGCTACTTCTCGTCGCTGCGTGCATTACTTGTTGTGCTACGTGGTTGTGACCCTTTGCTCTATCAATATGTCGACGGCGGCGGTTTTTTTACGTCGCACGGGCAGCCCGGCAAACAGGTGCGCCTGGTGTGGTACATCTACGCCCAGCGCTACCGCGATCACCACGACGATGAATTTATCCGCCGCTGCGAGCGGGTTCGTCGGCAGTTTATTCTCACCAGCGCGCTATGCGGCCTGGTGGTGGTCAGCATGATTGCCCTGGCTATCTGGCACTAGCTTCACGATACAAAAAAAACGGGCCAGTTTCCTGACCCGTTTATCTTTCTTGTTTCTGATATTCGCTTAGATAATCTGCAGCGAGAGCCAGTACAGCGCGCCGGACAGCAGAATCGCCGCGGGCAGGGTCAGTACCCAGGCCATCAGGATGCTGGTGACGGTTTTCTTCTGCAGACCGCCGCCATCAACGAGCATCGTCCCCGCTACCGAGGAGGAGAGCACGTGGGTGGTGGAAACCGGCATACCGGTATAGCTCGCCAGACCAATCGATACGGCGGCGGTCATCTGAGCTGACATACCTTGTGCGTAGGTCATCCCTTTCTTACCGATTTTCTCGCCGATGGTGGTCGCCACGCGACGCCAGCCGATCATGGTGCCGATACCCAGCGCCAGCGCAACCGCCATAATAATCCAGATTGGCGCGTACTCGATGGTGCTCAGCATGTCGGTTTTCAACTTCTTCAGCAGACGCTTATCGTCAGCATTCACTTCCGGCAGCTTAGCCACTTTGTCAGTGGTGTCGGAGATGCAGAGCATAATACGGCGCAGATGGCTACGCTGTTCCACGGAGAGCGTGTCGTAGCTTTCGGTACCGGTCAGCATCGTCTTCACGCGGTCAAGCGCGTTGATGGTGTTTGCCGGGTGGCAGTGGAACTCGCCGTTTGCGGCAGCCCCTGCGTCCGGAGACGGGATGAGCTGCTCGGCGCCGGTCGCTTTTTTCAACAGCTCAGGACGCTGCTGGAAGAAGGTTTCCACGTTGTTGACCGCATCGCGGGTACGGGTGATTTCGTAGCCGGAAGCGTTCATATTGACCACGAAGCCAGCCGGAGCCACGCCGATCAGCACCAGCATCACCAGGCCAATGCCTTTCTGACCATCGTTCGCGCCGTGGGAGAACGCGACGCCAATGGCGGACAGAATCAGCGCAATACGCGTCCAGAACGGCGGCTTTTTCTTGCCGTCTTTCTTTTCACGCTCGGCTGGAGTCAGGTGGATACGGGCGCGTTTTTTGGTTCCGCTCCAGTAGCGACGCAGAATGAAAATCAGGCCGCCCGCTACGACCAGGCCAACGATTGGCGAGACGATCAGCGAGCCAAAAATACCCATGACTTTCGGGATGTTCAGCGCGTCCACCACCGACGTACCGGTCATCAGGGCATTGGTTAAACCAATACCGATGATCGCGCCGATCAGGGTGTGCGAGCTGGAGGCCGGAAGGCCGAAGTACCAGGTGCCGAGGTTCCAGATAATTGCCGCCAGCAGCATGGAAAAGACCATGGCGAGGCCATGTGCTGAACCCATGTTAAGCAGCAGGTCGGTCGGCAACATATGCACGATGGCATAGGCTACGCTGAGACCGCCCAACAGAACGCCGAAGAAGTTAAAAAGAGCCGCCATCGCCACAGCAAGCTGCGACCGCATTGCGCGAGTGTAAATCACCGTTGCAACCGCGTTTGCGGTATCATGAAAACCATTGATCGCTTCGTAAAAAAGCACGAAAGCCAGAGCAAGCAATAATAGTAACCCGGTATGTAAATCCAGACCGGCAAATAAATGTACCATAGGACGTTACGCCATTTTGAGGACATGAACGCGGCGCATTATCAGTGACTTTCGCGGCGCGGGCAAAGTGAAATATAGACTTTTTTTGATTTTCTTCCTGTTTAAGTTTTACCTTGTTGGGAGTATTCCTATATCTTTCAATGAGGTACGCAAATCTGTTTTTTTCAGTCTGGTGCGACCAGAATGAAAAATTTACAATTCCCGACAATCGGGATATGAGGAATGTTGTGTGGAAAGGTTTGATGCCATCGTAATCGGCGCCGGAGCGGCGGGAATGTTTTGTGCAGCGCAGGCGGGGCAGGCAGGCTGTCGGGTGCTGCTGCTCGATAACGGCAAAAAGCCCGGGCGGAAGATCCTGATGTCTGGCGGTGGCCGCTGCAACTTTACTAACATGTATATCGAACCCGCGGCATATCTCAGCCAAAACCCGCATTTTTGCAAATCTGCGCTGGCGCGCTACACCCAGTGGGACTTTATCGATCTGGTTAGCAAACACGGTATCGCCTGGCATGAGAAAACCCTGGGCCAGCTTTTCTGCGATGATTCCGCCGAGCAAATCGTTAACCTGCTGCTGGCCGAGTGCGAAAAAGGCGGCGTACACATTCGCCTGCGTAGCGAAATTATCAGCGTAGAGCGGGATGATGAGGGCTATACGCTACAGCTTAACGGCGAGACGGTGGCGGCGAAAAAGCTGGTGGTTGCCTCCGGCGGATTATCCATGCCCGGCCTGGGCGCCTCGCCGTTTGGCTATAAGCTCGCCGAGCAGTTTGGCCTGAAGGTGCTGCCGACCCGCGCGGGCCTGGTGCCGTTTACCTTGCATAAGCCGCTGCTCGAACAGCTGCAGGTGCTTTCCGGGGTGTCGGTGCCGTCCACCATCACGGCGGAAAACGGGACCGTCTTCCGGGAAAATCTGCTCTTTACCCACCGCGGGCTGTCCGGGCCGGCGGTACTGCAAATTTCCAGCTACTGGCAGCCGGGAGAGTTCGTCAGCATCAATCTGCTGCCGGATTGCCATCTTGATGACTTCCTTAACGAGCAGCGCGCGGCGCATCCCAATCAGAGCCTGAAGAACACCCTGGCAATACAGCTGCCAAAGCGGCTGGTTGAGTGCCTGCAGCAGCTGGGGCAGCTGCCGGACGTCACCCTGAAACAGCTAAACGTTCGCGAGCAGCAGGCGCTGGTTGAGACGCTGACCGCGTGGCGCGTCCAGCCGAATGGCACCGAAGGCTATCGCACGGCGGAAGTGACCCTCGGCGGTGTCGACACCAACGAACTCTCTTCGCGCACCATGGAGGCCCGCAAGGTGCCCGGTCTGTACTTTATCGGCGAAGTGATGGACGTCACCGGCTGGCTGGGAGGCTATAACTTCCAGTGGGCGTGGGCGTCAGCCTGGGCATGCGCGCAGGCTTTAGCGGAACAGAAATAACCGCCTGCTCTGTATCAGCGGACCCGGCTCCGCCTTATCCGCTGATATTGTGCTGCTTTAATTTGCGCCACAGGGTCGTGGGGCTGATGCCGAGCATCACCGACGCTTTGGTTCTGTCCCCGTCGGTTTTTTCTATGACATGGCTAATCAGCCGTTTCTCTTGTTTCTTTAATAAATCGGTTTCATCTGATGCCACGCCCGCGGCCGGGAAGTGAGAGCTCTCGTTGGCGTCATCCGGTGAAATTTGACCGATCTGCAGCAAAACGTCTTTGCTCACTCGATCGATGTCCAGCAGGACGATGAGCCGGTAGATAACCGCCTGAAGTTCACGAATGTTGCCAGGCCAGCTATAGCGATGCAAAAAATCCACCGCGTCGGGGGTAAATGTGATTTGCTTACCTTGCTGATAAAGCAGGTGCTGAATCAACAACATGATATCGCCCGGTCGTTGGCGTAAGGCCGGTAGACTCAACTCAAGAATATTGATTCTATAGTACAGATCCTGCCTGAACTCACCGCTGGCGACGAGCTGGCGCAGATCTTTATTGCTGGCGGTGATCAGGCGAAAATCGGCGGTGATCAGCGTATCGCCGCCGAGACGAGAGAATTGCTTCTCTTGTAACACGCGCAGCAGCTTAACCTGTACCGATAACGGCGCTTCGCTGATTTCATCGATAAACACCGTGCCGTTCATCGCCATTTCAAACACCCCCGGTTTTCCGCCCTTGCGCGCGCTGGTAAATGCGCCGTCGGCATAGCCAAAGAGTTCACTTTCCAGAATGCTCTCGGGAATGGCCGCGCAGTTAATCGCGATAAAAGGGCCGTGGCTTCTGGCGCTATGGTTATGAATACTCTGAGCGAAAAGCTCTTTACCTGTGCCGGTATCGCCCAAGATATGAATGGGAAGTTCGTGGCGGGCGCACAGTTTAGCTTTTTTTATTACATCGCGTATCGCCGGAGACTGGCCAATAATGTCGTCGAAAGACCAGGTTGTGGAAAAACCGCGGAGTTTACTTTTTTTGCTGATACTATTTTGCCAAAGTGAACTCTCTTGGTTTAATCCTGTAATAATGCTATAAGATGTTTGGCGGTTGGAAAAATGACGTATGGAAATAAAAATAGTTTGGCCGTTAATATCAACGGCCTGTTCTTTAATATCTAATTCGTTAATAATACTGGGGTAAATATCTTTAAATGCCTCTTTTTTGAATATTTTATCTCCGACATGACACTGGAATAAGCTCAGGCCGATAGCATTAATATTTATGATCTCACCCAACTGATCAATACACATGATGCCCTCACGTGCTTGATTCAGCGCGGCGTGGCTCATGATGAGCTTGGTATTTTCTCGGTTGAGATATTTTAATAGGCTATAGGCTTCATTGATGGCCTGCTCAATCGAAATATTATCGGTATCTCCCATAATAGCATTGAGATTATATTTTTTAGCCATTTCAGCAACCGTAAGGCCGCCGATGACCGTATGGTAATCGTTCTCTGAAAGATTTTTTATAACGTTTTCAATATCATTGTGGTTGTATACCTGGCAAATTTTAAACTCTTCGTTAGTCATGTTCTGATAATGACGTAAGGCATTACAAAATTGGGGGAAACCAACCGCGGCGATTTTTTGTGATTTGATTTTGGCCTGTTGTAAAATGCGATAAACGCCGTGAAAATCATGGGCGATCTCAATGACCGGGATACTAATATTGTTACGCAGGAGGGCGGCGGTGCCGCCTCGGCTAATAATTATCTTAGCGCCGGACTGGATCATCTCATTCGCTTTATCGAGAACGTCAGAATAACGAAATTCATATACCGGAACATCGAGCTTCCTCTCAATAAGAACATTCATGATGCGTTGGGTTATTGTTTTG
Source organism: Klebsiella sp. PL-2018 (assembly GCF_019048985.1). NCBI lineage: Bacteria > Pseudomonadati > Pseudomonadota > Gammaproteobacteria > Enterobacterales > Enterobacteriaceae > Klebsiella > Klebsiella sp. PL-2018. Next base: position 5,514,306 of record NZ_CP077673.1, on the reverse strand, counting down.
GAAACTGAAAAAATGACAATTTCATTATTCTTCATATATTATTCGCTCAGGTGTTCTGGGTTTGCAATGTTTATTATATGGCGAGCACAGGGAGAATCAATGAGGGTGGTCATATAATACGATATTAAGAATAAAAGCCTTACGCATAGCAAATGCGTAAGGCTATGTCATTAGTGATTAGAAACGCAGGCGGCGGTAGACAATTTGACCGTTGCATAAGGTAGCGCAGTTATCGATATAACGGTCACCTTCGAGTTTGACCCCGTGGGTATCTTCAAAAATGACGTTCTCTTTTCGCAGCTTAACAATGGAAATATCAGCACTGGCGCCGGGCGCCAGGGTACCAATTTGCCCCTGCATTTTCATCAGGCGGGCCGGCGTGGCGGTTACCGCGCGAACGATATCGAAGAAGGACATTCCCATGTTGAGATATTTCGACATGACGTGGAGCAGACTGTAGACCTTATCCGTCCGTAAGCTATTTCTCAGGGTGAGATCGGTGCTGATGATATCGGGATAAAATCCCTGCTCCATGGCGGTTCTGGCAACGTGAAAATCAAAGTGGGCCACGCCGTTTGAACAGTCGAAGATAACCCCTCTGGTCTGCGCCTCTTTTATTGCCGCATAGACCTCGCCCTGTTCATCGAGAATCGAGTGACCGGTACCGTGGAAGCAGTGGGCGTAAATATCATCGGCATTAAAATAGCGGATCAGTTCATCGGCGCAGAGAAGAGAGTCCGTGACGTGAACGCAAATCGTGGTATCCAGTTTACGCGCCAGGGAGACGGTAGAGAGAAGAGGGTCGCTGGCGTACTGTTTCCCTTTGGCGATATCCTGGCTGTAGCGTAGTTTCAATCCCAGAATATTGTCTCTGTTGCTATTCAGCGTTTGGGCGATTTTCTCCTCGTTGTAATTCGCCGGATTGGTATTTTCCAGATACCCGGTCGGCCCGCCCCCGAGGGTGGAAAGCCCGACGTTGACCACGTTCAAATAGCTTTTGATTTTCACCATGGCAGGATGAATCACGCTATTGCGAAAAAGCTGATAATTCACCCAGCCGCTGCTGCCGGCATCGACCATGCTGGTGACCCCGTTGGGCAAGCATACGATGTCAGGGTTGACGCTGATGGCGGTCCCGCCGTGAAAAACATGACCATGGAAGTCGATTAAGCCAGGCAGCACGATACAACCCGCGGCATCAATCACCGTTTCGGCCTGCAAATCGTCAACGGTATTTAAGTCCACGATGCGATTGCCGATAACGCCAATATTACGATTAATATAATCATGACCTTCGGGATCGGCGACCAGACCGTTTTTAATCAGAATATCCAGTTTCATTTTATGCTCCTGTTAAATGCCGATAAACTTCCAGTAAGGAATACCGATCAGGAAGAAGATTAATACGTTGACCACCACCATGATGGTGCCCAACATCCAGAACGTTTTTTGCGGGACGTAGCCGCTGGAGAACGTAAATACGCCCGCGCCGTTGCCGTAGTGCGTCAGCAGTGCGCCATAGCCTGCGGAGAAAGCCAGAGAAAGCGCCACGTACATCGGGTGCGCCTGGGTCGTCATTCCCAGGGTAAAGAGTACCGGATAGAAAGAGACGACGAACGCGCTGTTCGAGACAAAGAAATAGCGGACGGCAAGGCTGATAAAGACCAGCACGGCAATCGCGCTGATTTCATTGAGATGCGACAGGTCGAGATAGTTTTTGATAACGTCCACCAGAAAGACGTAGAACCCGCCTTTTGATAGGGCAACCGCACAGCCATAAAACGCGCCATACCAGACGAAGGTCTGCCAGGCCGATTTTTCGCTCACCACGTCATTCCAGCTCAGCACGCCGAAAAGCAGCAGACAGGCGAGGAACGCCAGGCCGACGGGAATAAAGGCGATGCCGGTGATGGAACCCGTCATCCAGCCGAGCACGCCCAGGACAAAGAACACGATCAGCAGCTTCTCTTCACGTTTTACCGGACCCAGCTCACGCAGGCCCTTCTCGGCAATTTCATTGACGTTATCGATAACTTTCAGTTCCGGCGCGTAGATTTTATACAGTATCCACGGCGCGAGCAGCAGCACCAGTCCGGCTGGCACCACGGCGGCTTTAAACCAGGTCATCCATTCGAGATTCACCTTCATGATCTCGTTGGCCAGCGAGACGGTAATTGAGTTGGTCGCCATCCCGGTCAGAAACAGGCTGGAGGTTCCCATTGAGACGACGTACATCAGGATGGTCAGATAGGCGCCGATTTTGCGGCTACCGTCGTCGGGCTTCGAGCCCAGCGCTTCGGCAATGTTCCTGAAGATGGGATAGGTAATGCCTCCCGAACGGGACATATTTGAACCCGTTGCCGGGGCCAGTACGGTATCAGTCACCATCATCAGATAACCCAGGGTGAGGGTATTTTTTCCATAGCGTTTTAGCAGCAGATAGGCGATACGTTTACCCAGTCCGGTAATAACAAACGCTTTGCAAATAATAAAGGCGCTGATAATAAACCAGACCATAGGGCTGCCAAAACCGGCAAACAGGGGAGCGGGGTCGAGAACCAGAGAGGCAAACCCGAGAATAATCAGCATAATGACCGCATCGGTAAACGGGCGCAAAACCAGCCCGCACAGCATCGCCAGATAGATGCCAACCATATGCCAGGTCGGTGCGGAGACGCCTTCCGGGTGCGGTATTATCCAAAATAAAACGGGGAAAAAGATAATGGGCAAGAGTTTTAAATAAAGCATTTTTATTACCTTTGCTTTAAAGCCACGGCCCGTCAGGGCACCGCGGCCTGATATTATTTAATCAAATTAACGATACATGTCGTCGATAAACTCAACGCCGGTCTCATCCAGTGATTTTTTGACCCAAAGGCGATTCGCGGTGCCGTTTTTGGCGGCCTCTACTTTGCTGGCATCGAATTTTGCATACTCTTTGGCTTTATTCAGTACGGCTTCTGCGTCGCCGAGGGGAATAACAATCACGCCATCCGCATCGCCGACGATCAGGTCGCCCGGACAAACCGCGACGCCGCCAACGGCGATCGGCGTGTTCACCTCCCCTGGACCTTGTTTAAACGGGCCTGCGGGGTTAGAGCCGGTAGCGAACAGCGGAAAATCGAGAACCGACAGCGCATCGATATCGCGGATAGGCCCGTCCAGCACGATACCGGCGATTTTTTTCATGCAGTGGGCATAGGCCACCATGATTTCGCCCATTAATGCCCGCGAACGGTCGCCTTCGTTGGAGACCACAATCACATCGTTCTCACCCGCCATATCCAGCGCGGCGTGCAGCATCAGGTTATCGCCCGCGCGGACTTTCACGGTGATGGCGAACCCCGCCATAATCGGCTTTTTCGGCGAAGAGATACGTTTAATGCCGTTACCCAGAACGGCAATACGGTTCATGGTGTCAGCAATATTCGCCGCCGGGAGCTGTTCAAATTCTTTAAGAAGATCGACGCTGCAGGTCGGACGCTTTAAAAAAATACGGTTACCAATAGTCATTTTTTTCTCCTTAAAAACCCGGGACCGGCCAGGACGGTTTCTTACCGGATAAGACTTCATCAATGCCAATCGCGGAATGGAGCGAGGCTCTGTCGGTCGCTTCAATGGTGGCGGCGCCAATATGCGGGGCAATCACGATATTGCTTAGCGAGAAAATCGGGTCGTTGGCATCAAACGGCTCTTTCTTTAAAACATCCACGCCCGCCCCGGCGATAGCGTGGGTGCTCAAGGCGTGATACAGCGCTTTTTCATCAAACAGCTTTCCGCGTGCGGTATTAATGAAATAGGCGGTAGGCTTCATCATGGAAAACTGTTTCTCTCCGACAAAATCGGTGGTTTCCGCCGTCGTCGGACAGTGCAGAGAAACGAAGTCGCTCTCTTTGAAAATACGGTCAAAATCGTTGGTAAGCTCTACGCCTTCGGGGATCTGCTGCTGGGTTTTATACGGGTCATAGGCGATAACTTTCATATTAAAGCCATGCAGCGCTTTGATTGCCACGCGTGAACCGATATTCCCGACGCCAATTAAACCCAGCGTTTTTCCATCCAGCTCCACTTTTGGCGTGCGCAGTTTTGCCCAGTAATAATCTTCAAGCATCTTTTCCTGTACCAGCTTGAAATTACGCGAGCAGTGCAGCATATAAAATATGGCCAGTTCGGCAACGGACATGCTGTTAGCAATTGGCGCATTTAATACGACGACGCCGTGACGTTTAGCCGACGCCAGATCGACCGTATCGTAACCGGCACCGTGACGCGCAACGACTTTCAGCTTTTTAGCCGCTTCAAATACGCGGTCGGACATTTTTGAAAGGCGGACGATAATACCGTCGCAATCGACGATGTCGCGAATGATATCTTCTTCTTCCATCCCTGAGCCGTTAATCAGTTGATAACCGCGGCTTTCCAGATATTCTCTCCCTTCTGCCATGATTTCCTGCGGGAGTAAAATTTTGTACGTCATTTAACTATCTCCAGTGTTGATCACGTGGAGGTAATTGCATGGCGTGTGCCATACATTCATGCAAGATGGATGTTTTTTGTAATGCTTTGATATTTATGTGTATTTTGTTTTTGTGGTCAACGAGTTGTGGTGATGTTCTTCACATACCTGAACGCCGAAGTGAGGCCGGTTATTTAATTATGAAATGGCTGAAATGCATGATTAAATGTGCGAATGGTGAGCTTCACACTTTATTTTATTTATATGCGGAGAGCATTTTCTTGTAGCGATTGACATTGCCCGGTGGACAACTTAAAACGTAAGCCAAAGGTTAATCTGGAGAGGTTTCGGCAATGAATAAATCACAGGTGGAGATATTCATGCTTATGGTTCGGGAGGGGAGTATTCATTTTGTATCGCAGCGGCTGAGTATTGCGCCTTCGTTGATAACAACCAGCGTATGTGCGCTTGAAAATGAACTGGGTTTCAACCTGATTAAGCGCGGCAGGAATATCAGAAAAGTTATCTTAACGGAAAAAGGACACGCTTTTTATCGGCTTGCTCCAGAGTTACTGAGATTGCTTAATGCGATTGCGGATATTCGGGCGGGAATAAAACAGCCCGGCAAGTCCTTCCCGCCGGGCAAAATAATCAGTTCAGCCCCAGGAAATACTGGGCAATTTTGAAGTAGATAATCAGTCCGGTACCGTCGATAAGGGTGGCGATAAACGGCGCTGAAACTACAGCCGGGTCGATGCCGACGCGTTTGAGCGTCAGGGGGATCACCGAAGACACCACCGCGCTCCACAGGGTAATGCATACCAGCGTCAGGCTGACAATCAGGGTGATCTCCATGCCGATGCCCATCATCCAGGCGCGCAGGCAGCCCGCCAGGCCGAGCGTAATGGCAATCAGCAGTGAGGTTGAGACCTCTTTACGGATTACGCGCCCCATATCGCGCAGCCGCACCTCGCCGAGCGCCATGGAACGCACGAGGGTGGAGGTGATCTGCGTTCCGCTATTGCCGCCGGTACCAATCAACAGCGGAATGAAAAAGGCCAGCGCAATCGCCGACTCCAGCGCTTCCTCAAAATGCTGTAACACGCTGCTGGTATAGGCTTCGGCGACAAAGAGCAGCAGCAGCCATACCGAACGTTTTTTCCACAGCGCCCACGGGCTGGTTTCCAGGTAGGGCTTTTCCAGCGGCAGCGTCGCGCCCTGACGCTGAGCATCCTCGGTCACGTCATCTTCCAGCAGATGCGCGATCTCTTTTTCCATCAGGCAGCCGACCAGCTCGCCCTTTTCGACCACCGGCACGAGGTCGAGCCCGCGCTCGGCCAGCTCGGCGACCACCTGCGGCCGCGGGTCGTCAGGCCTGACGCGAAACAGGCAGCTATCCATTAAATAACGAATGGACTGGGCGGTATCGCTCTCCTGCAGCAGCTTTTTAATCGATAAACTGCCGCGCAGTTTTTTCCCGGCGACGACAAAAACCTGGCCGGGGATCTCATCGCTGGCCAGCTGAGAAACGAACAGCTCACGCGCTTCATGAACGCTGAAATGTTCCGGCAGGGTAATGAAATCGGTACGCATGTACTGGGCGATCGCGTCGCCGTCGAACGCTGCGGTAGCCTGATGTGCGGCGCACAGTTGAATGGAAGACATGGTGTAATTCCCTATAAAAAATCACTCATAGGGGCGAACAAGACAGGATGAGCACAGGCAGATCCCTACGTCCTGGTTTTAGCACTGCACAACGTATCTGCCCGGCATGAACGCCGTCAGAAGTTACCTTGGCAACACCTTGATTCGATGGAAGCCTGTATTTCCCTGAGTGGTCTCTCTCGATACCAACAGGGCGGTAACTTATGTTTATGCAGGAGCCTCGCCATAACGAGATCGTTAAATGAGGCCTGATTATTCGCGAAGAGAGATGATTAACCAAGCATATAATTCATGTGGTTTATTAATTGTTGAGAAAAGGCGAAAGTTTATTGCGATCAGGGCGATACGGGGATTTTCCCCTCTTAGGGTGAACAAAATTTTTTCAAACTATACTTAGCAATGGATGCGTTATAAATGCTATTTCCCGCGAGATTGTTGGTTGAAAAAACTGAGGTGACCCATCGTATAAGCGATATTTAAGAGGAACGCTGTTATGTTGAAAAACAGGATTAATCTTCAGGTTATTATCTGGACGACGCTCATTGGAGGGTTCATCAGCTCTCTGGTGAAGTCGGGAACGGAAGCTAATATGCCGCCCCGCGTGGCGGGCGAGATATCGCCCCCGGCGGCGCATATCGACGCCTGGCTCGGCTGGCTTGGCATTAATTCACACTCGCTGGACTACGTTTATCAGGGGGTGACAATCCCCGGCGCCGTCATGCTTTACCACTGGCTGTTCAGCTTTGCTTTTGCCTTTCTCTATGTCTTCATTTCCGCATACTGGCCGAAAATCCGGCTTTGGTACGGCGCGGCCTATGGTCTGATTATTACTCTCGTTATGCACGGCTTCCTCATTCCCGCGCTGGGCTTCAGGCATCCCGCCTATTTAAACGGGGAAACCGGGTGGCTGTGGAACCTGAATGGCTACGAGCTGTGGAGCGAAACCCTCGGACATATTTGCTGGTCGTTTTCGATTGAAATCAGCATGATTGCCGTTCTTGCCCTGCTGGCAAAACCGATACGAGGCGCATGGGCCAACGAGTCGCCATAATGGCGTTAGTCCCGATCGCGCGTTAAAGAGTCATTTATCGCATCCCACAGCTATGAGTGGGGTGACTCCTTCTCCGTTGGCAAACACTGCAAATGGCCGTGGCGCACGCCGCGCTGGGCGATAACGTCATCGGCAAAATGCTGAACGTCGCCCATATCGCCTTTCAGCACGGCGATTTCCAGACAGTCGTCATGGTTGATATGTACGTGGAGGGTGGCGACGGAGAGGTCGTGGTGGTGATGCTGGGTGGAAACTAAACGGCTGGCTAAATCGCGCTTCTCATGTTCATAAACATAGGAGAGTACCGCGAAGCCCTGGGTGCCGTGCTCCTGAGCGCTTTCCTGGGCCAGCGCGCCGCGCAGAATATCGCGGATGGCTTCGGAGCGATTATGATAGCCGCGGCGCTGGCTCAGGCTATCCAGCGTGTCGAGTAAATCGTCATCAAGAGTAATCGTGATACGTTGCATCTGTTTTAAACCTTATTACGGCGCACGGGAAAGGCGGGAAGTACCGCATTTTGTAACACGCGACCGGCGTGGGAAGAAAACGTTAATTTGTCGCCCACTACCTGCGTCTCAACGATTTGCCCCTCATCCATCACCATCACCCGCTGGCAAAAACGCTCCACCAGACGTAAGTCGTGGGTGATAAACAGACAGGCGGTGCCAAACTGTCGCTGAAGCTTTTTGAGCAGACCAATGACGCCCGCCTGGAGCACCAGGTCGAGGTTAGACACCGCCTCATCAAGGATCAGCAGCTGCGGCTCAACCGACAGCGCGCGCGCCAGGCAGACGCGCTGCAGCTGTCCGCCGCTCAGCTGCGGGGGGCGCTTATCGAGCACGCTAACATCGAGATCCACCGCCCTGAGCATGTCGCTTGCCCGGGCCAGCTGTTCCGCTTTCGTCAATGACAGCAGATGTCGCATGGGTTCACGCAAAATCTCGCGTACCGTTTTACGCGGATTCACCGCGCTGATGGCGTCCTGAAACACCATCTGAATATCCCGACGGAACGCCTTTTGCTTAGCGTGATTGAGCCGGGAGAGCGGTTCTCCCCGCCAGCAGACGCTGCCCTGAGTGGGGGATTCCAGGCCAACGAGCAGGCGCGCCAGGGTGCTTTTCCCGCAGCCGCTGCGTCCCAGCAGGGCAACGGTTTCACCGCTTTTCAGCGCCAAAGAGACCTCTTTTAGCACCGTTGAATCGGTATATTGATGGGTTATCGCGGATACGCTCAGTAATGTCATCAGGCCAGCTCCAGTCCGTAGAGGGCGAGATGCGCCGCCACCAGGCTGCGGGTGATGCTGTGCTGCGGAGCGTTGAACAGGCTTTCTACATCCCCCTGTTCCACAATGCAGCCGCTATCCATCACCGCCACATCGTCCGCCAGCCGCGCCACGACGCCCATATCGTGAGTGACCAGCAGCATCCCGGGCCCGCGGTTTTGCATAACACCTGCCAGCAGATCGAGAATGCGCGCCTGGGCCACGGCGTCCAGGTCGGTGGTGGGTTCATCGGCAATGATAAACGGCGCCTCGCACAGCAGCGCCATGGCAATCATCATCCGCTGCAGCATGCCGCCGCTCATCTCGAACGGATAAAGCTTCAGGACGCGCTGCGCCTCCTCCAGCCCAACGGCTTCCAGTACCGCCGTAAGCGTGGCGTCGTCTGCGGGTTTACCCAATGCCCGGCAGGTTTCCCGCGCGTGGGTCGCCATGGTGTGCAGCGGATTAAAGGCGCTGCGCGGGTTCTGCATAATGGTGGCGATTTTGCTGCCGCGCAGCTCGCCGGGGGAGACCGGCTGGCCGTCGGCGAGGATCATCCCCGCCGTTTGCCGTACGCCGGGAGGCAAAATGCCCAGCGCCGCCGCGCAGGTTAGCGATTTTCCGCTGCCGCTGCCGCCAACCAGCGCCAGCACGCGCCCGCGTTTGAGCGTCAATGATACGCCGTGCACCAGCGGACGCTCGGCCTGTAAGACGATGTTTTGCAGTGTAATTTGTTGCGGCATTAGTGGGCGTGCTCCGCGATCAGATGAGGATCCAGGCGATCGCGCAGCGCGTCGCCCACCATGTTGAAGGCCATGACGGTGATAAACAGCGCCAGTCCTGGCCAGAACATTTGCAGCGGCTGGGTCCAGATATACTGGCGGGCGTCGTTAATCATCACCCCCCACTCGGCGGTTGGCGCGGTGACGCCGAGGCCGAGAAACGACATCCCGGCGACGTGCAGCATCATATGCCCGATATCCAGGGTCGCCAGCACCAGCAGCGACGGAATGACCGCGCCGGCCAGATGGTCGACGAATACCCGCACGTGTCCCGCGCCGGAAAGCCGCGCGGCGAGCACAAATTCGCGCTGGCGCAGGGAGATTGTCAGGCTGCGCACCATCCGCGCATACCACGCCCAGTGCGACAGGGCGATGGCGATAATCACGTTGGTCAGCCCGGTTCCCAGTACCCCCACCATAAAGAAAGAGAGGATTGAGGTCGGGAAGGTCATAAACAGATCCGCGACGCGCATGGTGGCCTGATCGACGCGGCCGCCGATAAGCCCGGCGCAGCCCCCGACGAGGAGTCCCAGCGCCAGCACCAGCAGCAGGCAGGCCATCACCGAGCCGAGCGATACGCGGGTCGCCGCCAGCAGACGCGAGAAGATATCGCGCCCCAGATGATCGGTACCGAGCCAGTGCTGGCTGCCGGGCGGCAGCAGGCGCGAAGGCAAATCGATCGCCTGCGGATCGTACGGCAGCCACCACTGGCTGGTGAGCGCAACGACCGCCAGCAGGGCGATGATAAGCAAAGAAATGCGGACGGACCCGCGTGAAGAGAGGAAAAAGTTCACGAGCGCGCTCCTTCATGGCGGCGAATGCGCGGGTCCAGCGCGGCGTTCAGCAGATCAACCATCAGGTTACAGACCACAAAAACGATCACCATCATCAGGGTGAAACACTGAATCACCGGATAATCGCGATTAAAAATCGCCGAGACGGCGTAGCGGCCCACGCCGGGCCAGGCAAAGATATTCTCGATAATCATCGTGCCGCCAATCAGCTCGCCGATATGCATCCCCACGGCGGTAATCATCGGCAGCGAGGCGTTGCGCAGAATATGGCGGCGCTCGGTTTGCCTGTCGTTCAGGCCGCGCAGCCTGGCCCAGGTTACGTGACGCTGCCCGGAGACTTCCAGCATGCTGGCGCGCAGCAGGCGGGCGTTGATCGCCAGCGACATAAAGGCGATCGACACCGCCGGCAGAATGATGTGCTGCCAGCCGCCATAGCCCATCGCCGGCAGCCATTGCAGATAAACCGAAAAGAACATCACCAGCAGGAAAGCCAGCCAGAAGTTGGGCATCGACACGCCGAGAAAAGCGATGATCCGCACAATAAAATCCGGCAGGCGGTCGCGGTGCCGCGCCGCCCAGATGCCCAGCGGCACGGAGGTGAGGAGGATCAGTACCAGCGCGGCGCTGGCCAGCTGCAGCGTGGCGGGCAGAAAGCTCAGCATGTCATCCAGCACCGGACGCTGGGTGGCGAACGAAACGCCAAAATCCAGATGCAGCGCCTGCCACAGCCAGCTGCCGTACTGGACGATAAGCGGCCGCTCCAGCCCCAGCATCGCGCGGGTTGAGGCCACCATCTCCGGCGTCGGCGGCAGGTTTGACAGGCGCAAATAGTCCAGCGCCGGGTCACCGGTACCCAGGCGCAGCATTAAAAAAATAATCACCGAGGCGGCGAAGATCATCGGTATCAGCAGCGCGACCCGCCGCAGCGCGTAACGTAACATCAGGGTTTCACCGGCTTAATCTGTTCAAACGGAATTTCAGACGCGATCGGCGCGTAGGGAATCGCCCCCAGCTCCGGTCTGGCGACCACCATCATCGAGACGTAGCTGATGGGCAGATAGACCGCATCGTTGTGCAGTCGGGTCAGCAGGTCTTTGTACAGCGCCTGACGCCGCGTTTCATCTGTGGTTTTCAGCACCTCGCCGATTTCTTTATCAATAATCGGTTTGTCGGCTAATCCCTGCTGCGCCTGAAAATCGGCGTGCGACGGTACGCGCATCGAACTCATAAAGGCGTGCGGATCGTAGGGTGCGCCCCAGGTACGGTTGAAAATCATGCCGAAGCGACCATCGCGCTGGCGGGCATAAATACTGCTCTCTTCCTCGCCAACCAGCGACACGTCCACGCCAACCTGGCGCATATCGGCCTGAATGATTTCCGCCATCGATTTGCTTAGCGCGTCGGTACCGATAAACGACAGCTCAACCCGCAGCGGCAGGCCGTTTTTCTCGCGAATATCCTTACCCGCAGGCAGGACCCAGCCCGCGTTTTCCAGCAGCGCCTTCGCCTGCTGCGGATCGTACCGGCGCGGCGTCAGGCCAATATCGGCATAGGGCACGGTGGGGGCGAACAGCGTATCGGCCACCTGCTGAGTGCCGTACAGGGCGTTATCAATCAGCGATTTTTTATTCACCGCAAAGTTCAGCGCTTCGCGCACCGCTAGTTCGTTGGTGGGGGCTTTGGCGGAGTTCAGCGCCAGCATCACCGTCTCTATCGGGCGGGAAAGCTGGGTACGGTAGGCCGGGTTGTGGCTGAAGCGGTCGAAGGTGTCGAGCGGCAGCAGCCCTTCGTTGCCGTAGAGCAGGTCAATATCGCCGGTTTCAAAGGCCACCGCGCGGGTCGTCGGGTCCGGGATCACCTTGACGGTAATTTTTTCAATCTGCGGCTTTTCGCCCCAGTAGCGCTCGTTACGCACCAGCACGTCGTACTGATTGAGTTTTGATTCCTTCAGCACCCACGGACCGGTGCCAATCGGCGCTTTAATGCCGTGCAGGGTCTCATTGTCTTTGAACTGCGACGGGGCGATAAAGCGGAAAGGGCGCGGCAGCGCCAGCTCCTGTAAGAACGGGTAATAGGCGCTTTTCAGGGTGATTTGCAGCTGGTTTTTGTCGAGCGCGTTGACCTCGACGATCTGATTGACCAGCTCCAGCCAGGCGTGGCGCTGGCGGTTATCGAGCACCACGCGGAAGTTCTCCGCGGCGGCATGGGCGTCAAACGCTTCGCCGTTGGAAAATGTCACGTCATCGCGCAGGGTGAAGGTCCAGACTTTGCCGTCCGCCGAGTGGGTCCAGCTTTTTGCCAGCCAGGGTTTTACCGAGCCATCCGCCTGATACTTTACCAGCGGCTCATAGACCATGCTCTGGGCGTACATCTGGTTGGGCGTATAGAGGTGCGGGTTGAGCGGCCCCACGTTGACCGGCCAGGCGGTGGTGATTTCATTGGACGCGGCGCAGGCCAGCAACGGGGCGCAGGCGAATAGCGCCAGCAGGGTGGTGCGGATAATAGACAAGGCTTTTTCTCAGCGACAGGAAAGTATGACGATTTTAATGATTCATCATACTTTCGGCGTAAGCTGGATCAATATCGGGCCTGAAAGTATAAGAAAACGGTATATCTCTTTTGGCTGTATGAGTTTACGAACCCGCCTGCAGCCCGGCTAAACGCAGCGCAAGCCGGGAAGCATCAGCTTCGGCACATTTCCCGGAGGCGATGCTGCGCATCTGTCCGGGCTACCAGACCACAGACGGCGGGGACCCTGTAGCCCGGGCAAGGCGCGATAAGCGCCGCCCCCGGGAGCAGACCGCAGTGAATCTGTAGCCCGGCTAAGCGCAGCGCGAGCCGGGTAAACAAGCCCATCAGGGCGCTCTGAACAGATCCAGCAGCGTGGCGACCTGCTCATCAATAGGTGTTAAATCACGCTTAACGATCAGGTGCAGCGGCGTTGCCCGCCGCGCGCCGTGTCCCAGCGGCAGCGCCTTCAGCACCCCTTGTTGAAGCTGTGGGCCAATGCGCTCTTCCGGCAGCCAGCCAAACCCGACCTGATACAGCACCGCATCGATGGCGGCATCAATAGTGGAAAACGTCCATGCATCGCGGGAAGATTGCGGGTCGTTGCTGCGGTCGGCGATGCGCACCAGCGGCCAGGGGGCCAGCGCGCTGTCGTCCAGCGGCCCCGCCAGCGCGGAGAGTGGATGATCGCGATGGGCGACGGCGACAAAATCAATGTTCATCAGCCATTCGCCGCGGCCGGTAATATCCTGACGGCGGGTCAGCACCATCACGTCCGCCTCGGTGCGGGCCGGATGCTCTTCCTCAACGTTTTCCAGCACTTCGGTCAACCTGACCTGAGTTTGCGGGTAACGCTGTTGAAACTGGCGCAGAATGGCGAACAGCCGCTGGCGTGGGAAAATGCTGTCGACCACCAGATCCAGCCGGGTCCGGGCGCCGTCTCGCAGGGTGGCGGCATGGGTTTCGACATAAGAGAAGGCCTGCAGCAGCGGCTTAACCTGGCCGAGCAGCAGCTCGCCTGCCGGGGTCAGCACCGCGCGACGGCCCGATGGCGTCAGCAGCGTGACGCCCAGCCGCTCCTGCAACAGCGCGAGATTATAGCTCACCGACGACTGGCTGCGGTGGGTCTCGTCCGCCGCCTTCGCGAAGCTACCCAGCTCGACAACTTTCTCCAGCAGCGCCCATTGTTCCAGCGTAGTCTTGTGCATAATCCATCTAAAAAGTGAATGAGTTTAATCCAAACATAGCGTTATTCATCCATTTTTTAAAGCAGTATGCTTGTTCTCAACAAACAGAGGAGAACAGATTATGAGCACATTCGACAAACATGACCTGAGCGGTTTTATCGGCAAACATCTGGTTTATACCTACGATAATGGCTGGAACTACGAAATTTACGTTAAAAACGGCACCACCCTGGATTATCGTATTCACAGCGGTATCGTCGCGAATCGTTGGGTGAAAGATCAGCAGGCTTATATCGTTCGCGTCGGCGAAAGCATCTACAAAATTTCCTGGACCGAACCGACCGGTACCGACGTGAGCCTGATCGTTAACCTCGGCGACAAACTGTTTCACGGCACCATCTTTTTCCCGCGCTGGGTAATGAATAACCCGGAGAAAACCGTCTGCTTCCAGAACGATCATATTCCGCTGATGGTCTCTTATCGTGAAGCCGGTCCGGCTTATCCGACAGAAGTGATTGATGAGTTTGCCACCATCACTTTTGTGCGCGATTGCGGTGCGGATAATGACGAAGTGATTAATTGCCCGGCTAACGAATTACCTGACAACTTTCCTGCCAACCTGTAATCATTTTGAAATAGTTTCGTGATTCGACTGGATTTTATATATTTGCTGAACGATGTTTAAAGATAGCTTATTGGAATCTGGTTGAGCATCCGTTTACTTTTCGCCAATGCGTTCCCGCTATTTCTCCGTCCGGCGGGAACGCTATAGCGCCTTTTTCTGCGATAAATTCCACTCTATCTCAATGATTTTTAACAAAATCATCATGCATATCTAATTAATGTTAATTTCTTAATATTATCCTAAGCAAATCTGACTAAATTTAATAACATCTGAATACAAAATAATGAAATGCGCCATCGGGCTGATTTCGCTTTCATTTTCATTTTGTTTAGGTCAGCAGGTGCAGGATATTTCTTATCGACCCGGTTTTTCGCGGGTCATTCACAGAACAGGAACATGATGAGCGATTTTTTGCCGTTTTCGCGCCCGTCGATGGGCGACGCAGAGCTGGCTGCGCTGCGTGAAGTTTTGCAATCGGGCTGGATCACCACTGGACCGAAAAATCAGGCGCTGGAAGAGGCGTTCTGCACGTTAACCGGCAACCGTCACGCCATCGCCGTCAGTTCGGCGACCGGCGGCATGCACGTCACGCTGATGGGGCTGGGTATCGGTGCGGGCGATGAAGTGATCACCCCTTCCCAGACCTGGGTCTCCACGCTGAACATGATCTGCCTGCTCGGCGCGACCCCGGTGATGATCGATGTCGATCCCGATAACCTGATGATTACCCCCGAAGCGGTTGAAGCGGCAATCACCCCGCGAACCAAAGCCATTATCCCTGTGCACTATGCTGGCGCACCGGCGGATATTGACGCCATTCGCGCGATTGGCGAGCGTCACGCTATTCCGGTGATTGAAGATGCCGCCCACGCGGCGGGGACGTACTACAAAGGCCGCCACGTCGGGTGGCGCGGTACCGCCATTTTCTCATTCCATGCGATCAAGAATATGACCTGCGCCGAAGGCGGGCTGGTGGTGACCGACGATGACGAACTGGCCGCGCGCATTCGCAGCCTGAAGTTCCACGGCCTCGGCGTTGACGCTTATGACCGCCAGACCCTGGGCCGCGCCCCGCAGGCGGAGGTGATTTCGCCGGGCTTTAAATACAATCTCGCGGATATCAACGCCGCGCTGGCGCTGGTGCAGCTGGATAAGCTCGCCCACGCCAATCAGCGCCGCGCCGCCATTGCGCAACGCTATCTGCGAGAGCTGGCGGATACGCCCTTCAGGCCGCTGGTGGCGCCGTCGTGGGAGCATCAGCACGCCTGGCACCTGTTTATTATCCGCGTTGACGAAGCCGCCTGCGGCATCAGCCGCGATGCGCTGATGGAAAGACTGAAGGCCATGGGCATTGGCACCGGCCTGCACTTCCGCGCGGCCCATACGCAAAAGTATTACCGCGAGCGTTTCCCTGAAGTTTCATTACCGCATACGGAATGGAACAGCGCGCGCATTTGTTCCATTCCGTTGTTCCCGGATATGACCGATGACGATGTCACTCGGGTCATTTCCGCACTGCACCAGCTGTCAGGACGTTGATATGTTTAGCTATCCTCCCGTGAAAAAGGTCTCGGTCGTTATTCCTGTGTATAACGAACAGGAGAGCCTGCCGGAGCTTATCCGCCGCACCGACACCGCCTGCGCGACGCTCGGACGGCAATATGAAATTCTGCTGGTCGACGACGGCAGCAGCGATGACTCGGCGCGAATGCTCACCGAAGCCGCCGAGGCCGAAGGCAGCCACGTGGTGGCGGTCCTGTTGAACCGCAACTATGGCCAGCACTCGGCGATTATGGCGGGCTTCAGCCACGTTACCGGCGACCTGATCATTACCCTTGATGCCGACCTGCAAAACCCGCCGGAAGAGATCCCGCGCCTGGTCGAGAAGGCCGACGAGGGCTACGACGTGGTCGGTACCGTGCGCCAGAACCGCCAGGACACCTTCTTCCGTAAAAGCGCCTCGAAGATGATCAACCGCCTGATCCAGCGCACCACCGGTAAAGCGATGGGCGACTATGGCTGCATGCTGCGCGCCTATCGCCGCCATATCATCGACGCGATGCTCAACTGCCATGAGCGCAGTACGTTTATCCCGATTCTGGCGAATACTTTTGCCCGCCGGGCGGTTGAGATCCCGGTGATGCACGCCGAGCGCGAATTCGGCGATTCCAAATACAGCTTTATGCGCCTGATTAACCTGATGTACGACCTGGTGACCTGCCTGACCACCACGCCGCTGCGCCTGCTGAGCCTGTTCGGCAGCGTCATCGCTCTGCTGGGCTTCGCCTTCGGCCTGATGCTGGTGGTGCTGCGTCTGGTGTTTGGTCCCCAGTGGGCGGCGGAAGGGGTGTTCATGCTGTTCGCGGTGCTGTTCATGTTTATCGGCGCCCAGTTCGTCGGGATGGGCCTGCTCGGGGAGTATATCGGCCGCATCTATAACGATGTCCGCGCCCGCCCCCGCTACTTTATTCAACGTGTTGTTCGCCAGCCGGAAACGGCATCTCAAGAGGAAGATCGTTCATGAAAGCCGTAGTCTTCGCTTATCACGATATGGGTTGTGCAGGTATTCAGTCTCTGCTGGATGCCGGTTATGACATCGCCGCTATTTTTACCCATCCGGATAACCCTGGCGAAAACCATTTTTTTGGCTCCGTGGCGCGTATTGCCGCTGAGCAAGGCATCCCGGTATGGGCGCCGGAAGATGTGAATCATCCGCTGTGGATCGAACGTATCCGTGAGATTAAACCGGACGTGCTGTTCTCGTTCTACTACCGCAACCTGCTGTGCGATGACGTTTTGAATATTGCGCCGCAGGGGGCTTTTAACCTGCATGGTTCACTGCTGCCAAAATACCGCGGCCGCGCGCCGCTGAACTGGGTGCTGGTGAACGGCGAAAGCGAAACCGGCGTGACGCTGCACCGTATGGTTAACCGCGCCGATGCCGGCAATATCGTGGCGCAGAAAAGCGTCGCGATCGGCGCGGATGACGCGGCGCTGGCGCTGCACCGTAAGCTCTGTTCCGCGGCGTCGGAACTTTTGGCTCAGGCGCTGCCCGCCATCCGCGACGGCAAAACCGAAGAGCGCGCCCAGGATGAAAGCCTGGCGACTTACGTCGGTCGCCGTACGCCGGAAGACGGTCGCCTCGACTGGGAACGCTCGGCCCAGACGCTGCACAACCTCGTCCGTGCGGTCTCCGATCCGTGGCCGGGCGCGTTCGGCTACGCCGGCGCGAACAAGTTTATCGTCTGGAAATCCCGCGTGCGCCACGATCTGGCCGCCGCCAAAGCGGGGACGGTGATCTCCGTTGCGCCGCTGGTGGTCGCCTGCCAGGAAGGGGCGTTAGAAATCGTTACCGGGCAGACCGAGCGCGGCGTTTATATGCAGGGTACGCAGCTGGCGCAGGCGCTTGGCCTGGTTGCCGGCGCGGTGCTGAGCAGCAAACCGGTGGTGGCGATTAAGCGCCGTACCCGCGTGCTGATCCTCGGGGTGAACGGCTTTATCGGCAACCACCTGACCGAGCGTCTGCTGCAGGACGACAACTACGAGATTTACGGCCTGGACATTGGCTCCGACGCTATCAGCCGCTTCCTCGACAACCCGCGCTTCCACTTCGTTGAAGGCGATATCAGCATCCACTCCGAGTGGATCGAGTACCACATTAAGAAGTGCGACGTGGTCCTGCCGCTGGTGGCGATTGCCACGCCAATCGAATATACCCGCAACCCGCTGCGCGTGTTTGAGCTGGATTTCGAAGAGAACCTGAAGATTATCCGCGACTGCGTGAAATACGATAAGCGCATCATCTTCCCGTCGACCTCGGAAGTGTACGGCATGTGCACCGACAATAACTTCGATGAAGATACCTCCAATCTGGTGGTCGGGCCGATTAACAAACAGCGCTGGATCTACTCGGTCTCCAAGCAGCTGCTGGACCGCGTGATCTGGGCCTACGGCGATAAGAACGGCCTGAAGTTTACCCTGTTCCGTCCGTTTAACTGGATGGGGCCGCGCCTCGATAACCTCAACGCCGCGCGCATCGGTAGCTCTCGCGCCATCACCCAGCTGATCCTGAACCTGGTTGAAGGTTCGCCGATCAAGCTGATTGAGGGCGGTAAGCAGAAACGCTGTTTTACCGATATCAGCGACGGTATCGAAGCGCTGTTCCGCATCATTGAGAACAAAGACGGCCGCTGCGACGGGCAGATCATCAACATCGGCAACCCGGATAACGAAGCGAGTATCAAAGAGCTGGCGGAAATGCTGCTGGCCTGCTTTGAACGCCATCCGCTGCGCGACCGCTTCCCGCCGTTTGCCGGGTTCCGCGAAGTGGAAAGCAGCGATTACTACGGTAAAGGCTACCAGGACGTCGAACATCGTAAGCCGAGCATTCGCAACGCGAAGCGCTGCCTGAACTGGGTGCCAACGGTGGAAATGGAAGAGACCGTGGAACACACCCTGGACTTCTTCCTGCGCACGGTTGAGCTGACGGACAGCGGAAAATCATGAAACAGGTCGGCTTACGCATAGATGTCGATACCTTTCGCGGCACGCGGGACGGGGTCCCGCGGCTGCTGGCTCTGCTGAGCCAGCACGGGATTCAGGCAAGCTTCTTTTTCAGCGTCGGGCCGGACAACATGGGGCGCCATATCTGGCGCCTGATAAAACCGAAGTTTCTGTGGAAGATGCTGCGCTCAAAGGCCGCGTCGCTGTACGGCTGGGATATCCTGCTGGCCGGTACCGCCTGGCCAGGGCGCAGGATCGGCGCCGGGAATGAGGACGTTATCCGCGCCGCCGCGCAGGAGCATGAAGTCGGCCTGCACGCCTGGGATCACTATAGCTGGCAGGCGTGGAGCGGCGTCTGGCCGCAGGAAAGGCTGACGCTGGAGGTTGAACGCGGGCTGCTGGAGCTGGAGCGGATTATCGGTCGCCCGGTAACCTGTTCCGCCGTTGCCGGCTGGCGTGCCGATCAGCGGGTGATCAAAGCCAAAGAGGCTTTCGATTTCCTTTATAACAGCGACTGCCGGGGGACCGGGCCTTTTCTGCCGCAGCTGGGGAACGGCGCGCCGGGAACCGTGCAGATCCCGGTAACCTTACCGACCTGGGATGAAGTGGTGGGCAACGCGGTGGATAGTGCGGGCTTCAACCGCTATCTGCTGGACTGCATCCATCGCGACGCGGGGACGCCGGTCTATACCATCCATGCCGAAGTGGAAGGCATCGCCTTCGCGGAGCAGTTTGATGAACTGCTGACCATGGCCGCACAGGAAGAGATCCGGTTTTGCCCGCTAAGCCAGCTGCTGCCCGCCGATTTTAGCGTGCTGCCGCGAGGTAAAGTGGTTCGTGGTGAACTGGCCGGCCGGGAAGGCTGGCTTGGACGTGAACAATTACTCAATTCGGGTGTTTGATGAAAAGCATTCGCTACGGCGCCTCTCTGGTCGCCCTTTTTGTCCTCTACTATTTACTGCCGCTTAACTTCCGCCTGCTCTGGCAGCCTGATGAAACCCGCTACGCGGAGATCAGCCGCGAAATGCTGGCGACCGGCGACTGGGTGGTGCCGCATTTCCTCGGGCTGCGTTACTTTGAAAAGCCCATTGCCGGCTACTGGATCAACAGCATCGGCCAGTGGCTATTCGGCCACAATAATTTTGCCGTCCGCTTTGGGGTGGTGTTTTCCATTACCGTCACCGCTCTGCTGGTCGCCTGGCTGGCATGGCGTCTTTTCCGCGATAAACGCGTCGCGATCCTGTCACCGGCGATCTTCCTGACCGCGCTGCTGGTCTACGGTATCGGCACCTACGCGGTGCTCGACCCGATGATCACCATGTGGATGGCGCTGGCGATGTGCAGCTTCTGGGGCGCGGCGCAGGCCCAAAGCCGCGGCGGCAAAATTCTCGGCTATGTTTTACTCGGCGTGGCCTGCGGGATGGGGGTGATGACCAAAGGCTTCCTCGCGCTGGCGGTGCCGGTGGTCGGGGTACTACCGTGGGTGATTGCGCGTAAGCGCTGGCGCGAAGTGTTGACTTACGGCTGGCTGGCGGTGGGCGTCTGCGCGCTGGTGGTGCTGCCGTGGGGTCTTGCCATCGCCAAACGCGAGCCGGACTTCTGGCGCTACTTCTTCTGGGTGGAGCATATCCAGCGTTTCGCGGAAAAAGATGCCCAGCATAAAGCGCCGTTCTGGTACTACATTCCGTTCCTGATTGCCGGCAGCCTGCCGTGGCTGGCGCTGCTGCCGGGTGCGCTCAAGCGCGGCTGGACCGAACGCGATGAGTCACGCGGTGCGCTCTATTTGCTCGGATGGGTGGCGATGCCGTTCCTGTTCTTCAGCATTGCTAAGGGTAAACTCCCAACCTATATCCTGCCCTGTTTTGCTCCCCTGTCGATTCTGATGGCGCGCTACGCGCTGGACGCGGCGAAGGCGGGGGCGAAGGTGCTGAAAATTAACGGCGCGATCAACCTGGCCTTTGGCCTGATTGGCCTGGTCGCCGTGCTGGTGGTTTCGCCGTGGGGCATTATGCACAAGCCGGTATGGAGCCATATTGAACTCTATAAGTGCCTGCTGGCGGCGCTGATATTTGGCTGCTGGGCGCTGATGGGCTGGCTGGCGATGAAGGACAACGGCCGCCGCTGGACCCTCGCCGCCTGCTGCCCGCTCGGGCTGGCGCTGCTGGTGGGCTTCGCTATCCCGGATCGGGTGATCGACAGCAAGCAGCCGCAGTTCCTGGTGGATATCGTCAGCGAATCGCTGACCCCGAGCCGCTACGTGTTGACCAATAACGTCGGTATCGCCGGCGGGCTGTCGTGGGAGCTCAAGCGCAGCGATATCATTCTGTTCGACAAGCAGGGCGAGCTGAAGTACGGTCTCTCCTGGCCGGACGCGCAGCACCAGTTTGTCGATCAAGCCCATTTTGCTGACTGGCTAGCGAGGCACCGCCAACAGGGCCCCGTCTCGCTGGTTCTGCTGATGGATAAAGGAGAAAGTATGGCTGATTTAGCGCTACCGAAACCGGATAGCTCCTACGAGCTTGGGCGCGTGGTGTATATCCAGTATCTGCCGCAATGAGCGTCTGGATCTGTCTGGTTTTCGCCAGCCTGCTGAGCTGCGCCGGACAGCTGTGCCAGAAACAGGCGACCCGCCCGTCCAAATCCGGGCGGCGCGGGTACCATATCCTTGGCTGGCTGGGGCTCGCGCTGCTCTCTCTCGGCTGCAGCATGCTGCTGTGGCTTAGCGTGCTGCAGTCGATCCCGGTCAGCATCGCCTATCCCATGCTGAGCCTGAACTTCGTCTGGGTGACGCTGGCGGCGTGGGGGATCTGGCGCGAGCCGGTCGCGCGTCGCCACTGGCTTGGCGTGGGACTCATCGTCGTTGGGATCGTTATTCTCGGGAGCCGTATCTGATGGGCTTAATCTGGGCGTTGTTCAGCGTCGGCCTGGCGAGCGGCGCGCAGCTGCTGCTGCGCAGCGCGATGGTCGAGCTCCCGCCGCTGACGGAGATATTCACCTTCCTCAACCATCTGCTGCATCTGCGGGCGGGCACGTTTGGCCTGGCGTTCGGGCTTATGGGTTACCTGCTGTCGATGGTCTGCTGGTACTTCGCCCTCCATCAACTGCCGCTGGCGAAAGCCTACGCGCTGCTGAGCCTGAGCTACATCCTGGTATGGGCCGCCGCCATCTGGCTCCCCGGCTGGCATGAACCTTTCCACTGGCAATCGCTGCTGGGCGTGCTGCTGATTGTCGCCGGGGTGCTGACGATCTTCTGGCCGGTGAAGCGGCAGGGCTAGCCCGGTAGCCTGCTTTTGGGGCGCCCGGGCCCGAGCAGGATGGCTAACTTACTGCCGCCCCTGGTGGTCTCCATCCATATTTTACACACGCTGGTTAACGGTACCGACAGCAGCATTCCCACCGGTCCAAGCAGCCATCCCCAGACCAGCAACGAGAGGAAAACCACCAGCGTAGACATGCCCAGCCGATGGCCCATCATGCGGGGTTCGAGAATATTGCCGATAATCATGTGCACGACTAAAAAGAGTGCGCCGACCAGCAGGCATTCATAATATCCGTTAAAAAGTAACGCCTGGATCATCGGCGGGACGGCGGAAATCACCGAGCCAATGTTAGGCACATAGTTCAGCAGAAAAGCCAGCACGCCCCACATCAGCGCAAACTGCACCCCCATTAGCATCAGCCCTAACCAGATAATCACCCCGGTCCACAGGCTAAGCAGCGTTTTCAGCGCCAGATAATGCGAAACGCCTTTTAACGCCCGATGAAGACCGGCGATGTGGATTTGCGGGTTGTTGAGGGCAAAACGGAGTTTATAGGGCACATGCCGGACTTCAAAAAGCATAAATACCACCGTCATAACCAGCAGAACGACGCTGGCCATGGCGCCGGACAGCCCGGTCATCAGGGTGGTCGTGAACGTCATCAGCTTGTCGGAGTCTATGCGTTGCAGCATACGCTCCGGGGACATATGAATATGCAAAAAGGGCAGCGCCTCCTGCAGCCGCAGGACTTTTGCCGTCAGCTCTTTATTATATTTTGGCATCATGGCGACAAATTCGTTAACCGACGCGGCCAGTACGCCAATTAACGCGGTGAGCACGATCAGCATCACCACCACCACGATAGTAATGGCGACCGGGCGACGCACGCCGCGGCGAATAAACCAGGTGACCAGAGGGTTGAGGACAATGGCGAAGAACAGCGCCAGTAATAGCTGCACGATGATATCTGCCGCGGCGTGAATACCGGCGAGGATAACCACCAGTGACGCCAGTTTGAGCAGAATATGCATGCCCGTTTTATCGGGCTGAGGGGTTGTCATTCACTCTTCCTTTCTATGATTTTCATTAAGAGCCCACTCCATTAGGGCTATTTTACTTGCCATTTTGAACACGGGCAGTGCTCGACAAAATACGAAAGTATTTTGAACGCCCTTCAGGGCGGCCCGGAGGGCGAGCGTAGCGAGTCAATCCTCACGTACTCCGTGTACGCTCCGGTTTCTGTGCGCTGTCCGTGTTCAAACTGCCTGCGACAATAACGCCTGGTGGGATAGGCTCTAAGTGTAGCGGCTGGCTTGCTGCCAGGAATCCTAATCTGGCTGCTGATTTATAACGTGTGGCGTGGTAGAAATGAAACACAGTTGTAAAAATCTGGTGGAACCCGATGCCCGAAACCGTCGCCGAACCGGCGCTTAATGGATTGCGCCTCAATCTGCGGATTGTCTCTGTCGTGATTTTTAACTTTGCCAGCTACCTGACCATTGGCCTGCCGCTGGCGGTATTGCCCGGCTATGTTCATGATGTGATGGGGTTTAGCGCCTTTTGGGCCGGGCTGGTGATTAGCCTCCAGTACTTCGCTACGCTGCTCAGCCGCCCTCACGCCGGGCGCTATGCCGATCTGCTGGGGCCAAAAAAGATCGTCATTTTCGGCCTGTGCGGCTGCTTTCTGAGCGGACTCGGCTATCTGCTGGCGGCGCTCTTCGGCGGCTTGCCCGTGGTTAGCCTGGCGCTGCTGTGCCTTGGCCGGATTATCCTCGGCATCGGGCAGAGCTTCGCGGGAACCGGCTCAACGCTGTGGGGCGTCGGGGTAGTCGGTTCGCTGCATATCGGGCGGGTCATATCCTGGAACGGCATTGTCACCTACGGAGCGATGGCGATGGGCGCGCCGCTCGGCGTGCTCTGTTACTCGCTGATTGGCCTGCACGGGCTGGCGTTGACCATTATGGCGGTCGCGCTGGTGGCCGTGCTGTGCGCGTTGCCGCGGGCGGCGGTCAAAGCGGGCAAGGGTAAAGCGATGTCGTTTCGCGCGGTGCTGGGGCGCGTCTGGCTCTACGGCATGGCGCTGGCCCTGGCTTCGGCGGGTTTTGGCGTTATCGCCACCTTTATCACTCTGTTTTATGATGCTAAAGGCTGGGACGGCGCGGCCTTCGCCCTGACGCTGTTTAGCTGCGCCTTTGTCGGCACGCGCCTGCTGTTCCCCAACGGAATTAACCGCCTCGGCGGGCTGAACGTGGCGATGCTCTGTTTTGTCGTCGAGATTATTGGGCTGCTGTTAGTGGGCCTGGCGGAGACGCCGCTGATGGCGAAAATCGGCACTTTCTTTGCCGGAGCCGGTTTTTCGCTGGTGTTCCCGGCGCTTGGCGTGGTGGCGGTGAAGGCCGTACCGCAGCAGAACCAGGGGGCGGCGCTGGCAACCTACACGGTATTTATGGATCTCTCGCTGGGGATCACCGGTCCGCTCGCCGGGCTGCTGATGGCGTGGGCGGGCATTTCATCGATCTATCTGGCGACGGCGGGGCTGGTTGCGGTGGCGCTGCTGCTGGGATGGCGGTTAAAAAAACGGCCCCCGGTCGGTGAACCGGAGGCCGCGGCGTCAGGTCAGTAGTTACTGGATGACGAGGGTGTTGATAATGTTTTCCGCTTCGGTCTGCGCCTGCTGCTGGTTATCCGCTGGCAATGTGATTTGCAGCGTCAGCAGTTTGTCATCAACCTTGCCGAGAAGGACGGAAGACCAGGCGGTCTGACCCTTGGCGGAGATGATGCTGTCCAGCTGTTGCAGCGTGTGGCCTTTGATCTCAATGGATTTATTGCTCACGACCTGCAGCTGCGGGTCGCGGCTGCGCTGCTGCTCTTCCAGACGCTGGCTCATCACCGCCAGCTCCTCGTTGGTATTGTCACCCACAATCACGATCACCGCTTTCTGGCCGGTGGCATCAGAATAGACGTGCATATTGTTGGCCTGGGTGCCCAGCTTGCCGCTCTGGTCGGTCATACCGGCTGGCAGGGAGAAGCTCAGTTTGCCATCCAGCAGACTAATAGGTTGCCCGCTGGCGTTGCTTTCCGCAGCAGCCCCGGCAGTCGGCGTTTTTGTATCGCTGTTATCACAGGCCGCAAGACCTACAACCAGCAGGCCAATACCGACATATTTAACCAAATTGCGCATTGACATCTTCCTTTCGATAAACGGCCATTAACGGCTCATTCGCTTATCTTATCACATCGTTTCGTGAGTACTCTTAACCTGGCTGCAATGCGGATAAATCAGATTTATCTGCCAGTTTTTTCAGCAGCATATTCAACAACATGCCGTACATCGGCAGGAAGAATACGATGCTAATCAGCACCTTGAAGCAGTAGTCGACGATGGCGATTTCGCCCCAGTGCGCCGCCATAAACGGGTCCGGGCTGCGCCAGAAGGCGATAAAGAAGAAGGCCAGCGTATCGCTGACGTTACCAAAAAGGGTGGATGCCGTGGGCGCCAGCCACCAGCGGCGGTTTTGACGCAGGCGGTTAAAGACGTGGACGTCGAGGATTTGCCCCAGCGCGTAGGCCATAAAGCTGGCGGCGGCGATACGGGCGACAAACAGGTTAAAGCTGGTTAATGCGGCAAACCCCTGCCACTCGCCCATATAGAACAGCGCGGAAACCCCGTAGGAGATAACCAGCGCCGGGATCATGACCGCGAGGATAATGCGTCGCGCCAGCGGAGCGCCGAAAATCCGCACCGTCAGGTCGGTGGCGAGGAAAATAAACGGAAAGCTGAATGCGCCCCAGGTGGTATGAAAACCAAAGATGGAGATCGGCAGCTGCACCAGATAGTTACTGGAAGTGATGACCAGCAGATGGAAAAGCGATAGCCAGATCAACGCTTTTTTACGCTGTACGGTAGTAAACGGACTCATATTGTGACCTTTTTAGTGGTTGGGGTGAGGGAACCCAATAAAAACGGCTGCATGATACTGCGTTGCGAGCGTATTGCAATGGTTGTTTTTCGCGCAAACGTTAACCTGGCTTGCGTACTGGCGAACTGGGGGTAAACTAGGGCCGTTTTGTTAATGTGAGATGAAAATGAGCGAACTTTTCTCCAGCCCTGACCATACGCTTGATGCGCAGGGGCTTCGTTGCCCGGAACCGGTGATGATGGTGCGCAAGACCGTGCGTACGATGCCGGTGGGCGAGACGCTGCTAATCGTGGCCGACGATCCGGCGACGACCCGCGATATTCCCGGTTTCTGCCGCTTTATGGAGCATGAGCTGCTGGCGCAGGAAACCGAGGCGCTGCCGTACCGCTATCTGATCCGTAAAAGCCACTGATCCAGGCTACAAAAAACCAGACCGCGCGAACCTGTAGCCCGGGCAAGGCGCGTCAAGCGCCGCCCCCGGGTATTGTCCCTACTTCTTACGTAACAGCCGCAGCGCGTTAGCGGTGACCAGCACCGTCGCCCCGGTATCCGCCAGCACCGCCAGCCACAGGCCGGTGAGGCCGAGCAGGGTGGTGACGAGGAAAATCCCCTTCAGACCCAGCGCGATAGCGATATTCTGCCGGATATTGGCGTGAGTGGCGCGCGCCAGCGAAATCATCTGCGCCAGTCCGGTGAGACGGTTATGCGTCAATGCCGCATCGGCGGTCTCCAGAGCGACGTCGGTGCCGCTGCCCATCGCGATGCCAATGGTCGCCGCTTTCATTGCCGGCGCATCGTTGATCCCGTCGCCGACCATGGCCAGCGGAGACTCGGTGTTGAGCGCCATCACCGCCTGCACTTTATCCGCAGGCAGCAGCCCGGCGCGGAACGCCAGCCCCAGTTCGCTGGCGATAGCCGCCGCCGCGCGCGGATTGTCGCCGGTCAGTATGATTCCCTGAACGCCTAACTGATGGAGTTCATCCACCGCCTGGCGAGCATCATCGCGTAGCGTATCGCGCAGCGCCACAATCCCCAGCAGCGCCTCATCGCGCATCACCAGCACCACGGTTTGCCCCGCGCTCTCCAGCTGCTGAATAGGTTCATCGTACTGTGGATCGCGGTTTTTACCCGCGGCGCAAATCAGCACCTGACGTCCTTCAACCTGCGCCTCAATGCCGGATCCGGCCAGCGCGCGCTGGCCGCTTGCCGGCGGAATGACCAGCTGGCGCTGCTCCGCCTCACGTACGACGGCCTGGGCTAACGGGTGGCTGGAGCCTTGCTCAACGGCGGCCGCCAGCGCCAGCAGATCGTTTTCGCCGATGTCTGCGGTCGTCATCACCGCGGTGACGCGCGGCTGGCCGATGGTCAGGGTGCCGGTTTTATCAAACGCCACCTGGCGCACGCGGCCCAGTTGCTCCAGGGCCGCGCCGCCTTTAATCAGCGCGCCGCGACGCGCCGCCACCGCCAGCCCGGAGGTAATCGCCGCCGGAGTTGAGATCACCAGCGCGCACGGACAGCCAATCAGCAGCAGCGTTAAACCTTTATAGATCCACGGCAGCCATGCGCCCGCAAACAGTAGCGGCGGAACAATGGCCACCAGCAGCGCGACCACCATAATCGCCGGGGTATAGATGCGGCTAAAGCGATCGATAAAGCGCTCAATCGGCGCGCGGCGCTCTTCCGCTTCTTCAATCAGCTTAAGGATGCGATCGATAGCGCTGTCGCCCGGTTCGGAGATCACCGTCAGCTGTACCAGACGATCGACGCTGGTCGCGCCGGCCGCCACGCGTTCCCCGGCGTTACGCTCCACCGGTACGGATTCACCGGTTAGCGCGCTCTCATCGAAGCTGGCGAAGGGCGAGAGCAGCTGGCCATCGGCGGGCAGGCGGCCTCCGGCGGCGACTTCAATCACGTCGCCGGGGCGCAGGTCGCGCTGGGCTACGGT
The DNA here is from genome assembly GCF_019048985.1 of Klebsiella sp. PL-2018. Classification (NCBI taxonomy): domain Bacteria; kingdom Pseudomonadati; phylum Pseudomonadota; class Gammaproteobacteria; order Enterobacterales; family Enterobacteriaceae; genus Klebsiella; species Klebsiella sp. PL-2018. The sequence continues at coordinate 5,486,349 of NZ_CP077673.1, read as the reverse complement.
TTCACGCACGCCGTCGCGCACGCGGATTGCCGTGTCGGGTTTCAGCGCCATCAAGGCGCTGACGCCTTGCCGCGCGCGGCTGGCGGCCCAGCCCTCAAGACGTTCGCCGATTAAGAACAGCAGCAGGACCATCGCCGCTTCGGCGGTGGCGCCGATAAACAGCGCGCCGATGGCTGCGACGCTCATCAGGGTTTCAATGGCGAACCAGCTTCCGCTTTTGATCAGGCGTATTGCTTGCCGGGCGACCGGCCACAGGCCGACCAGCGTAGTTGCGATGAAGGCAATTTCGCCCAGAGGCGGGCTGAACTGCTCCAGCCCCCAGCTGAGCGCCATCATGGCGACGAGGGTGAGGAGCGGCAGATTCTCGCGCAGCCACGAGGTGGGCTCCTCTGCCCGTGGCGCGTTTTCATCACGCAGCTGATAGCCCGCGGCGCGCACGGCGCTTTCGATCTGCGGACGGACATTGCCTTCGGCGTTGACCAGCAGCTTTTCGGTGGCGAACAGTACCTGCACCTGGCTGACCCCCGGCACCTGGCGAACGGCGGTTTCGACCTTGCGGGCGCAGGCCGCGCAGTCCATGCCTTCTACCAGCCAGCTAAAGCGCGCGTGACTCAGCGCATCGTTTTCAGCGGCGGTTTCGCTGCTGCAGGCGTGGTCCGCGCAGCAGCTTTCCGCAGGCTGCGCGGCAGGGGTAAATTTTAACGATGAGAAGTGTGGGACTTTTTTATCCTGCGATTCTGGAGCCGACATAGGACCCTCCGGGTAATGATAATTTTCTCATTACCCGCAGGATACACTCTGGAGTCGACTCCAGAGTCAAGCGCTTAATTACAAATAGAGCGCGCGGACGATCAGGAAGTGCCCGGCGAAGTAAAATGCCGAGGAGATCGCGTTGTCAGCGCGGAAGCGGCGGCGATAATGGCTGATGAGCCAGACCGCGTTGCCGAGCAGCAGGGATGCCGCGCCAGCGAAGCCGGACAGGGCGGTATCCGTCGGGCGGGCGAACCACAGCTCCCCGGCCAGCCAGACCATCACCAGCGTCATCGCGATAAAGGTAAACACCGGCATCCGCATCTCTTCCAGACGCGTCCAGATAATCGCCAGCAGCAGCGCGCCGAGGATCAGCAGCACCAGCGGCAGCGGCCAGAAGAAAGATAGCGTCAGCTGGCTGGCAAACCAGATGGTGTAGAGCAGATGCGAGAGAAAGAACGCCCCCACGGCGTACATTACCCGCTGCCGCGGCAGCAGGGTCAGCGCATCGCCGACCAGCGAGGCGCAAAGCCCGGCCAGCACCAGATAGCTGATGGCGTTAAACATCGGCGCTTGCCAGGCCAGTAACAGAAGCAGGATCAGCGTGACGGGTTTAAACACCCAGCGACGCCAGGCAGGCCCACGATAAGACGCATCGACGTAAAGCCATGCGGAGAAACAGACAGCAATAAATGACCAAAGCATAGTAAGTCCCTGTATCTGTTATCATTACGTAAGTGATTGTACTTACAGTACTGAATCTCAGTGTAGTGGTTTGCAGAGGAAGATGACAATGATAATCAAGCCACAGTATGCATATTCCTGATAATTCCTGGGGGCAAGGTGAATGAGTAAAGTTCCGCTGTTTTTTATGGTTGCCGTTGCCATCATTGCGATTGCCGCGTCGTATCGCTATGTGCAGCAGCGTCGGGAAAAAATGGATAACGATGCCGCGCCGCTGTTGCAAAAACGGGTGGTGGTGAGCAATAAGCGGGAGAAGGTGATTAACGATCGCCGTTCGCGCCAGCAGACGGTGGCGCCTGCCGGTAGCGAAATGCGTTATGAAGCAAGCTTCAGGCCGGAAAGCGGCGGGCTGGAAGTGGTTTTTCGTCTGCAGGCGCCGCAGTATCATGCGCTAAGCGTCGGCGATAAGGGCGTCCTGAGCTATAAAGGTTCGCGGTTTATGGGCTTTACGCCAGACCCCTGAACCTTTTCCTGGCATTACTTCTTCTTCAGGGTCGCCTTGAGCTTTTTCTGCCAGGCGACCAGTTCGAACACGCCGAAGATGAAAATACGAATCTGCTCGAAGCGCCCCAGCGGCGGCATCTCTTTCGTCTGCGTCGCCTTGAGCAGCGTCAGCTGCAGGCCGTGCATCAGAATCATAAAGATCAGCGCCACGTTAACGAAGATGTTCAGCGGTTTTGGGAACGGTTGAAACAGGTTCAGCAATAAAAACGCCCACACGCACAGCATCAGCAAGCGGCCAAAATTAATCAGCATGGTTTTCTCCTTGGGCCTCACGTTGATAGAGACGGTAGGCGACCTGTCCGGCCACTTTTTCACGATAGACGTGCCAGTTCATCGGCACCGGCGGTAAACCGTTTTCGACTTCACTCTCAATGTAGACAAGCGCTTCATCGCTAAGCCAGCCGTTGTTTTCCAGCAGCTTTAGCGTCTCTTCAAGCAGTCCTTTACGAAACGGGGGATCGACAAACACGATGTGATGCGGCGTGCCCGCCTGAGCAAGAAACGCTAAAGTATTGGTATTGACCACCTTAGCGTTGCTGGCTTTGAGGGTCGCCAGATTTTTTTGCAGCTGCTGCGCGACGCCGCGTTCCATTTCCAGCAGCGTGGCGCTGGCCGCATAGCGGGAGAGGGCTTCAAGGCCCAGCGCGCCGCTGCCGGCGAAGCAGTCGAGGCAGTTCGCGTCAACGATCGACGGCGCCAGCCAGTTAAATAGCGTTTCGCGCACCCGGTCGGTGGTCGGGCGCAGACCCGGGCTCTCCGGCACCGGGAGTTTACGGCCCCGCCATTGCCCGCCGATAATACGGATCTGGCCGCTGCCCGCGTGGTTTGGTTTCTTCATCTCTTTGCTCAAGTCTCAACTTCCGGGCTGCTATTCTAACGATCGGCGGCGGTTGACGAAACCTTAATCCGGGGGCGGTGATGCGAGTTAAGTTAAGTGGTAGACTATCCGACTAATTTCATCATTTTTCAGCTTCCGCTACCTACTGGCCGAAGCTGTGCCATGAATTAACAGCGAGGAGTGTAGTCGCAAATGGCGAAAGACAAAAAACGTGGCTTCTTTTCCTGGCTGGGCTTTGGTCAAAAAGAACAGGCGCAGGAAAGCGAAACAGAACAAAAAGTAGAAGCCCAGCAAGAGGTTGAAGAACCGGCTCAGGAAAGCGAAGCGCCTGCGGTTGCGCGGGAAACGGTCGACGCCACTGCGACAGAGAAACAGGATGCTGAAGCCTTTGCCGCTGAGGTGGTTGAGGTGACCGAGCAGGTTGTGGAGAGCGAACAGCCGCAGGCGGTTGTCGAATCCCCGGCGGTTGAGGAGATAGCGGAGCAGCCCGCGGTTGAAGAGACGGTCGCTGAGCCGCTGGTGGAAGAGGTCATCGCCGAGCCGGTAGTGGCTGAAGCCGTCGCTGAACAGACGCCGGAAGAGGTCATTACCGAACCGGAAACGGCAGTTATTGAAGAAACCGCCGTTGACCAGCCGGAACCAGACGAAACGGTAGAAGAGGCTGAGGCCGATATCACCGATGAAGAGCTGGAAGCACAGGCTCTGGCGGCGGCCGATGCGGCAGAAAACGCCGTTGAAGTGGTGCCGGACGAAACCGTCGTGACGCCGTTAGAGCAGGAAAAACCGACCAAAGAAGGTTTCTTCGCCCGCCTCAAACGCAGCCTGGTAAAAACCAAACAGAACCTCGGTTCCGGATTTATCAGTCTGTTCCGCGGTAAGAAAATCGACGATGATCTGTTTGAAGAGCTGGAAGAGCAGCTGCTGATTGCCGATGTCGGTGTGGAAACCACGCGTAAGATCATCACGCGTCTTACCAACGACGCCAGCCGCAAGCAGCTGCGCGACGCCGAGGCGCTGTACGGCCTGCTGAAAGAAGAGATGGGCGATATTCTGGCGAAAGTGGATGAGCCGCTGAACGTAGAAGGCAAAACGCCGTTTGTGATTCTGATGGTCGGCGTCAACGGCGTCGGTAAAACCACCACCATCGGCAAGCTGGCGCGTCAGTTCGAGCAGCAGGGCAAGTCGGTGATGCTGGCGGCGGGGGATACCTTCCGCGCGGCGGCGGTTGAGCAGCTCCAGGTTTGGGGGCAGCGCAACAATATTCCGGTGATTGCCCAGCACACCGGCGCGGATTCGGCATCGGTCATTTTCGACGCCATCCAGGCGGCGAAGGCGCGCAATATTGACGTCCTGATTGCCGATACCGCGGGTCGTCTGCAGAATAAATCGCACCTGATGGAAGAGCTGAAGAAGATTGTCCGCGTCATGAAAAAACTCGATGTCGATGCGCCGCATGAAGTTATGCTGACCATTGACGCCAGCACCGGGCAGAACGCGATTAGCCAGGCCAAACTGTTCCATGAAGCGGTTGGACTGACCGGTATTACCTTGACTAAGCTGGATGGGACCGCCAAGGGCGGGGTTATCTTCTCGGTTGCCGATCAGTTCGGTATTCCGATTCGCTACATCGGTGTTGGCGAACGTATTGAAGATCTGCGTCCGTTTAATGCGGGCGACTTTATTGAGGCACTTTTTGCCCGAGAGGATTAAAAATGATTCGCTTTGAACAAGTCAGCAAAGCCTATCTCGGTGGGAGACAAGCGCTGCAGGGGGTGACTTTCCACCTGCAGGCGGGCGAGATGGCGTTTCTGACCGGCCATTCCGGCGCGGGGAAAAGTACCCTGCTGAAGCTTATCTGCGGTATCGAACGGCCCAGCGCCGGCAAAATCCTTTTCGGCGGCCATGATATTAGCCGCCTGAAGAGCCGCGAGGTGCCGTTTTTGCGCCGTCAGATTGGCATGATTTTCCAGGACCACCATCTGCTGATGGACCGAACCGTTTACGATAATGTAGCGATCCCGCTGATTATCGCCGGCGCCAGCGGGGATGATATCCGTCGTCGCGTCTCGGCGGCGCTGGATAAAGTCGGGCTGCTGGACAAAGCGAAAAACCTGCCGATTCAGCTTTCAGGCGGGGAACAACAGCGCGTGGGCATCGCCCGCGCGGTGGTGAACAAACCTGCGGTCCTGCTGGCGGATGAACCGACCGGTAACCTCGACGAGGCGCTGTCGGAAGGGATCTTACGTCTGTTTGAAGAGTTTAACCGCGTTGGGGTGACGGTGCTGATGGCGACGCATGACCTGGGGCTTATCTCCAGTCGTCCGTACCGCGTCCTGTCCCTCAGCGAGGGGCATATGCATGGAGGCCACATCGGTGAATAAGCGCGAGGCAATGAACCACATTCGCCGATTCGGCAATCGATTTGACCGTTTCCGCAATGCGGGCGGAGCGGGCGGTAGCGGCGGGCGCAATGCGTCGAAGCGGCCAAAAGCGGCGCCGAATCCGGCTTCCCGCAAGAGCAACGTATTCAATGAACAGGTGCGCTACGCCTGGCACGGCGCGGTACAGGATCTGAAAAGCACGCCGCTGGCGACGTTTCTGACGGTGATGGTGATCGCCATTTCGTTGACCCTGCCAAGCGTGTGCTACATGGTCTACAAAAACGTCAGCACCGCGGCGTCGCAGTACTATCCCACGCCGCAAATCACTGTTTATCTGGAAAAAACGCTGGATGACGACGCCGCTGCGCGGGTAGTCGGCCAGCTGCAGGCGGAGCAGGGCGTCGAGAAGGTTAACTATCTGTCGCGCGATGAAGCCCTTGGCGAATTCCGCAACTGGTCAGGCTTCGGCGGCGCGCTGGATATGCTGGAAGAGAACCCGCTGCCGGCGGTGGCGATCGTGGTGCCGAAGATTGATTTCCAGAGCGTTGAAGCGCTGAACACGCTGCGCGACCGCGTGAGCCACGTTCAGGGCGTTGATGAAGTGCGTATGGATGACAGCTGGTTTGCGCGGCTCTCGTCGCTGACCGGGCTGGTCGGACGCGTTTCGGCGATGATCGGCGTACTGATGGTGGCGGCGGTCTTCCTGGTGATCGGCAACAGCGTGCGTCTGAGCATCTTCGCCCGCCGCGATACCATTAACGTGCAGAAACTGATTGGCGCGACCGACGGCTTTATTCTGCGTCCGTTCCTTTACGGTGGGGCGCTGCTGGGGTTCTCCGGCGCGTTTCTGTCGCTGATCCTGTCGGAAATTATGGTCATGCGCCTGTCGTCGGCGGTCACCGAAGTGGCGAAAGTCTTCGGCACGCAGTTTGAACTCAGCGGCTTAGGCTTTGACGAGTGCCTGCTGATGCTGATTGTTTGCTCGATGATTGGCTGGGTCGCCGCCTGGCTGGCAACCGTTCAACATTTACGTCACTTTACTCCCGAGTAGTAAAAATCTGGTATAATCTTTCCCTGCACTGAATATCTCTCTGCAGGGAAAGAGTCCCTGTCGACGCTTCCCTAAACTTCATAACCATGTCACATTTTGTGCGTAATCTATTCACATCATTGCATGGAACTTGTGGATAAAATCACTGTCTGATACTAATGTGAGTGATATTCTCGTTGCTCATCAATGCTGGCATGTTTGTTGCTCCGTTGTGAGGACAGAAAGATGCCAGAAGATATCGATTGAGAGGATTTGAATGACCAAAGATATGCAAACTTTAGCCTTAGCCCCCGTTGGTAACCTGGAATCGTACATCCGGGCTGCTAACACTTGGCCGATGTTATCGGCTGATGAAGAGCGGGAGCTTGCTGAAAAGCTGCATTACCAGGGCGATCTGGAAGCAGCGAAAAAGCTGATCCTGTCTCACCTGCGCTTTGTTGTTCATATTGCTCGTAACTACTCGGGCTATGGCCTGCCGCAGGCGGATCTGATTCAGGAAGGCAACATTGGCCTGATGAAAGCCGTGCGCCGTTTTAACCCGGAAGTGGGCGTGCGTCTGGTTTCCTTCGCCGTGCACTGGATCAAAGCGGAAATTCATGAATACGTGCTGCGTAACTGGCGTATCGTGAAGGTCGCGACCACGAAAGCACAGCGTAAGCTGTTCTTTAACCTGCGCAAAACCAAGCAGCGTCTGGGCTGGTTTAACCAGGATGAAGTCGAAATGGTGGCCCGCGAGCTGGGCGTGTCGAGCAAAGACGTGCGTGAGATGGAGTCACGTATGGCGGCGCAGGACATGACCTTCGACATGTCGTCGGATGATGAGTCCGATAGCCAGCCGATGGCGCCGGTGCTCTATCTGCAGGATAAAACGTCTAACTTTGCCGACGGCATTGAAGACGATAACTGGGAAGAGCAGGCGGCAAACAAGCTGACCGACGCGATGCAGGGTCTTGACGAACGTAGCCAGGACATCATCCGCGCCCGCTGGCTGGACGAAGACAACAAGTCCACGCTGCAGGAGCTGGCAGACCGCTACGGCGTGTCGGCTGAACGTGTACGTCAGCTTGAAAAGAACGCCATGAAAAAACTGCGCGCCGCTATCGAAGCCTAATCTGAGCGCCAGTCCCCCGATAACGCCCCACATTACGATGGGGCGTTTTGTTTTTCTGCCTCCGCCAGCGCCTGCGGGCAGTGCATTTTCAAACACTCAAGCAGGACGTTGAACGCCGGTTCCATCTGCGTTTCCGGCTGCGAAGCAAAACCCATCAACAGCCCTTTCTTCCGCTGCGCCGTCAGGTAATAGCGCGACAGCGGACGCACTAAAATATGGCGCGCGTTGGCATCGCGGGCAATCGCCACGTCATCCGCCTCATCCGGCAAATTCAGGATCAGATGCAGTCCGGCATTATCGCTGAAGTCCGACAGCGCGTGCGGCCCGCAGTGCCGCTGAATCAGCTCGGTCAAAAAGACGCGACGGCGGCTGTAGAGCAGGCGCATGCGGCGAATGTGTGCCGAGTAATGACCGGCGTTGATAAATTCCGCCAGCGCCAGCTGGATAAGCGAATGGCCGCCGCGGTAGAGCTCGGCGTGGGCGTTTTTGAGTTCAGCCGCCAATGGTCGAGGCAGCACGACGTAGCCCAGCCGCAGCCCCGGGTAGAGCGTTTTACTGAACGTACCGACGTAGACCACCGGCGCTTCGGGGACTAAGCCCTGTAGCGCCGGGATCGGCTGGCCGGAAAAGCGAAACTCGCTGTCGTAATCATCTTCCACAATCCAACTGCCGTGCTGATGGGCCAAGGTGAGCAGGCGCTGTCGGCGCTCAAGGCTCATTACCGCGCCGAGGGGGTACTGATGGGATGGCGTAACGAAGATCAGCCGCGGCGCTTCGGCTATGCTTTCGGGCGGACACAGGCCGCTGGCATCAACCACCACGGGCTCGGCCCGCACTTCATTCATCGCCAGCACATGGCGAATGCCCCAGTAGGACGGCTCCTCCACCCAGGCGAGATCGCCGCGGTCGCACAGCATGCGGGTGATCAGGTCGATAGCCTGGTGGATCCCTTCAGTAATAAGAATTTGATCTGCCTGGCACAGAACGCCGCGCGCTACTCTCAGATAGTCCACCAACGCGTGCTGCAGCTCGGCCGTTCCGCCGTTACAGCTATAGCTGAGCTGTTCGGGTTTTGGACGGCGGCTGATACGCGCCTGGATTTTACTGAACAGCGGGTGGGGAAACGCATTGACGTCCGGTACGCCGGGGATAAATGCCCCCCACTGACGCGGGCTGGCGCTGATGTGCCCCAGCAGATGCTGGCCGCGTCGGGAGATGGGCGCGCTGGCTGCTGGCGCAGGGCTGCTTTCACTGGCGCTGCTGGTTGGAAGAAACATATCGGGCAGCGTTTTCGCGACGAATGTTCCGCTGCCGCGACGGGACACGACATACCCCTCAGCCAGCAATTGTTCGTAAACTGTTAAAATTGTGTTGCGAGACATTTTCAGCTCTCCCGCCAGATCCCGTGAAGGGGGCAGGCGGCTATGGGGCGGGAGAGAACCATCCAGAATGGCGTGGCGAATCGCCTTGTAAAGGCGCTTGTGCAGGAGCGGATCGGTTTCTTTCTGCAATCTGACCAGCACCAGGTCTGCGATAAGCGAACGCAATTGGATCCCTCAGATAATCTGAATTGGTACTCGATTATAGGGCCAAATCCTGTGTAAATAAACGACATAGTTTCGGATTTGTTGCGATAACGTGACACACATGACAGGAGATTCTCGGTGAAAAGTTCAGAACTGAATCAGCGTCGCCAGCAGGCGACTCCGCGCGGCGTAGGGGTGATGTGCAGCTACTTTGTTGAGAAAGCGGAGAACGCTACGCTGTGGGATATTGAAGGGAATGAGGTGATCGATTTCGCCGCCGGCATCGCGGTGCTGAATACCGGCCATCGCCACCCCAAAATCGTTGCCGCCGTTGAACAGCAGCTGCAGGCCTTTACCCACACGGCTTACCAGATTGTCCCGTACGAAAGCTATGTCACGCTGGCCGAGCGGATTAACGAACTGGCGCCGATTGACGGTCCGGCAAAAACGGCTTTCTTTACCACCGGGGCGGAAGCCGTTGAAAACGCGGTGAAAATCGCGCGCGCTTATACCGGCCGTCCGGGGTTGATTACCTTCGGCGGCGGCTTCCACGGCCGTACGTTTATGACCATGGCGCTGACCGGCAAAGTGGCGCCTTACAAGATTGGTTTCGGCCCGTTCCCGGGCTCGGTTTATCACGCCGTCTACCCTAACGCCGCCCATGGCATTACCACCGCCGACGCGATGAAGAGCCTGGAGCGCATTTTCAAAGCCGATATCGCGGCCGATCAGGTGGCGGCGATTGTGCTGGAGCCGATTCAGGGGGAAGGCGGCTTTAACGTTGCCCCGCCTGAGTTTATGCAGGCGCTGCGCGCGCTGTGCGATACCCACGGCATTCTGCTGATTGCCGATGAAGTACAAACCGGCTTTGCACGCACCGGCAAGCTATTTGCGATGCAGCACTATGATGTGAAGCCTGACCTGATGACGATGGCCAAAAGCCTGGCCGGCGGTTTCCCGCTCTCCGGCGTGGTAGGTCGCGCCGAGGTGATGGATGCGCCTGCGCCGGGCGGTCTGGGCGGCACCTATGCCGGTAACCCGCTGGCGGTCGCGGCGGCGCACGCGGTGCTGGACGTGATTGAAGAAGAACAGCTGTGCCAGCGCGCTGAGCGCTTAGGCAGCCATCTGAAAGAGGTGCTGAATCAGGCGCGTCAAAGCTGCCCGGCCATTGCTGACGTACGCGGCCAGGGGTCGATGGTGGCGGTGGAGTTTAACGATCCGCAAACCGGCGAGCCGTCGGCGGAGATCACCCGTCAAATCCAGCAACAAGCCCAGGAGAACGGCCTGCTGCTGCTGAGCTGCGGCGTCTATGGCAACGTCATTCGCTTCCTCTATCCGTTAACGATTCCGGATGCGCAGTTTACGAAGGCGCTGGATATTCTGGCCCGCGTGCTGAAGCGCTAACTTTTCGCCCGGTCAGGCTGCGGCGGCAGGGAAGCCGAAGAGAAACAGGACGCCGCTTTCTGACCAGTCATGCTCAGCGTGAGTGTTTATCACCCTGATATCACCTTTTTTCCGGCGGCGCACGCTGCCGGAATAAAACGGAAAATATTATGTCTGACAACTCCACCTTTTCTCCGGCTCTGACGAGCCGGGAGCGTACCGCTGTACCTGCAAAATCCCTCAGTTTCATTGAAGGCGTGTCGATGATCGTCGGCACCAATATCGGCGCTGGGGTGCTATCCATCACCTATGCCTCCAGCAAAGCGGGTTTTCTGCCGCTGCTGTTTTGGCTGATTGTGGTCGGTAGCCTGACGACCATCACCATGCTCTACGTGGCGGAATCGACGCTGCGCACGCGTAAGCATCTGCAGCTTAGCGGCCTGTCGCAGCGCTACGTTGGCCGCTTCGGGGCATTGATGATGTTCCTCTCCGTTTGCGTCAACAGCGTCGGCGCGCTGACGGCCTATATGACCGGCAGCGGAAAATTATTGCATTCGTTATTCGGCATCTCGCCGGCCCTGGGCAGCGCGCTGTTTTTTATTCCGGCGGCCGGGGTGCTTTATCTTGGCCTGAAGGCGATTGGCCGGGGTGAGAAATTTATCAGTATCGGCATGGTCGTTATGATAACCATTTTGGTTGCCGCGACGTTGCTGAAAGAAACCGCGAGCGTGAGTTATTTACTTGAAGGTAACTGGCTGTATATGGTGCCGGTATTTAACGTTGTCGCGTTTTGTTTCTCCGCGCAATATATCGTGCCGGAGATGGCGCGCGGCTTCGCCGATAAACCGGAGAAGCTGCCGAAGGCCATTATGGTGGGGATGTTATTAACCTTTTGCCTGCTGGCGCTGGTCCCGCTTTCGGTGATTGCATTAAGCGGGCTGGATAATATTTCTGATGTGGCAACCATTTCCTGGGGCAGGGCGCTCGGCGAGTGGGCTTTCTTCTCGGCAAATCTTTTTGCGCTCTGCGCGATGCTGACCTCCTATTGGGGGCTGGGCGGAAGCTTCCTGACCAATATTTTCGATCAGTTTCGCCTGGGCAACGACGAGCAGCCGTTCAAACGCTTTAAGGTGCTGTTAGTGGTCGCCGTGCCGCCTTTTATTCTGGCCTATAGCGGGATGGTGTCCTTCGTGAACGCGCTCTATTTTGCCGGGGTATTTAGCGGGGTGATTTTATCTATCATGCCGATCCTGATCCTCAAAGGCTCGCGTCGGCAGGGTGACATCATCCCCGGCTGGACCTGCCCGGCGCTAATCACGCATCCCTTAATCCAGATCTTCATCGTATTGCTCTATCTTTGCAGCGCCGCCTACGCCATCGCTTCGGCCTTTGGCTACCTGCCTGCGGGCTGGTAGTCGCGTTGCTCATGCCCCCGCGTTCGGTTTATTCCGGCGCGGGTTTTTATTTGTCACTTATCTGTTACATACTCCGCAATTTTATCGTTTCCAATTCTCCTGAATGACGGTATGTTTAGCATAGTGTGCTGCAAAAGCGCAGGCGGCAGACCCTAATCTAACTATCATATGCTTTTCTTATGTGTCTAATTAGAATAATGCGCTAATAAACAACATCACAACAAATGCAAAAACCATAATAATGGGGAGCCTCAGGATGAATATGAAGGGTAAAGCGTTACTGGCAGGATGTATTGCCTTAATCATGAGCGGTGCGGCAATGGCCGAAGATATCAAAGTCGCCGTCGTTGGCGCGATGTCCGGTCCGGTAGCGCAGTACGGTGACCAGGAGTTTACTGGCGCAGAGCAGGCCATTGCCGATATCAACGCCAAAGGTGGTATCAAAGGCAATAAGCTGCAGATGGTAAAATACGACGACGCCTGTGACCCGAAACAAGCGGTTGCCGTCGCTAACAAAGTGATTAACGACGGTATCAAATACGTTATCGGCCACCTGTGCTCTTCTTCCACCCAGCCGGCGTCTGATATCTATGAAGATGAAGGCGTGCTGATGATCACCCCGGCGGCCACCGCGCCGGAGCTGACGGCTCGCGGCTATCATCTGATTCTGCGCACCACCGGTCTGGACTCCGATCAGGGGCCAACCGCTGCCAAATACATCCTGGAAAAAGTGAAGCCGCAGCGCATCGCGATTGTCCACGACAAACAGCAGTATGGCGAGGGCCTGGCCCGCGCGGTACAGGATAACCTGAAGAAGGGCGGCGCTAACGTGGTGTTCTTTGACGGTATCACCGCCGGTGAGAAAGACTTCTCTACCCTGGTGGCGCGTCTGAAGAAAGAGAATATCGACTTCGTCTACTACGGCGGCTACCACCCGGAGATGGGGCAGATCCTGCGTCAGTCTCGCGCCGCTGGCCTGAAAACGCAGTTTATGGGGCCGGAAGGGGTAGCGAACGTGTCGCTGTCTAACATCGCGGGCGCTTCTGCGGAAGGTATGCTGGTCACCAAGCCGAAGAACTACGACCAGGTTCCGGCGAACAAACCGATTGTGGATGCGATCAAAGCGAAGAAACAGGATCCAAGCGGCGCGTTCGTGTGGACCACCTATGCCGCGCTGCAGTCGCTGCAAGCAGGCCTGAATCAGTCTGAAGATCCGGCTGAAATCGCTAAATACCTGAAGGGCGCAACGGTCGACACCGTAATGGGGCCGCTCACCTGGAACGAGAAGGGCGATCTGAAGGGCTTCGAGTTCGGCGTGTTTACCTGGCATGCTAATGGTACGGCGACCGACGCCAAATAATTTAACCTGCGCCTTTCACGCCGCAGATGCGTTGTCTGCGTCCCTCAACCCCGGTCACTTACTGATGTAAGCTCCCGGGGATTTCGGGTCTTGACGCCTTTCTGCAACGCGAAATTCTTGGTTAAATGTAAGGGGCCTTTCACGCCGCAGATGCGTTGTCTGCGCCCCTCAACCCCAGTCACTTACTGATATAAGCTCCCGGGGATTTCGGGTCTTGACGCCTTTCTGCAACGCGAAATTCTTGGTTAAATGAAAGGGGCCTTTCACGCCGCAGATGCGTTGTCTGCGCCCCTCAACCCCGGTCACTTACTGATGTAAGCTCCCGGGGATTTCGGGTCTTGACGCCTATCTGCAACGCGAAATTCTTGGTTAAATCAGTTGATCCTTGCCTCTTCGCATAGGCGAGGAGAAAGGTAAAAGCAAAAAGGCAACGTACGTTGCCTTTTTTAGTCGGTAGCCCGGGTAAGGCGTTACGCCGCAACCCGGGGAATGCGCCGGGGTTGATGCATTGGTGCGGTTTCTTCCCGGGTCGCGCTGCGCTTACCCGGGCTACAGGCTGGTGCGGTCTGGTTTTTTGTAGCCCGGGTAAGGCGTTACGCCGCAACCCGGGGAATGCGCCGGGGTTGATGCATTGGTACGGTTTCTTCCCGGGTCGCGCTGCGCTTACCCGGGCTACAGGCTGGTGCGGTCTGGTTTTTTGTAGCCCGGGTAAGGCGTTACGCCGCAACCCGGGGAATGCGCCGGGGTTGATGCATTGGTGCGGTTTCTTCCCGGGTCGCGCTGCGCTTACCCGGGCTACAGGCTGGTGCGGTCTGGTTTTTTGTAGCCCGGGTAAGGCGTTACGCCGCAACCCGGGGAATGCGCCGGGGTTGATGCATTGGTACGGTTTCTTCCCGGGTCGCGCTGCGCTTACCCGGGCTACAGGCTGGTGCGGTTTGGTTTTTTGTAGCCCTAATAAGGCGTTCAGCCGCAATCCGGGAATGTTCAGCCTTCTTTCGCCAATTTATTGCTTTTTTACCCAACCGCCGGTTTGCGCGTTAAAGCCCAGCGCCTGCATAAACGCCGCCATCACGCCGCGGTCTTCCACGTCGGCATCCGCGATGCGCCAGCTGCCGATCTCTGGATTATCCCTTAGCACCTCTTCCACTAAATACTGTCCGACGCCGCGACGGCGGGTCACTTCACGCACGCACAGCGCGCTGAGTTCGCCCTCAACGCCGTTTAGCGTCACGCGAACCGCGGCCAGCAGGCGTTCATTGAAGCGGGCGGCATAAATACGATGGCTTTCATCCAGAGCCAGTGCCGCAAGATCCTGCGACGGCCAGATTTTACCTAAGTCGATGCGATCCTGATCGCTGAAGTGCTGTAAACGAATAATGGTCAGTTTCATACGCGAGGGTCCAGTCAAAACAGAGGCGTTAGTGTATCCAAATTCCCCGCCAGGCGGAGCGCCGTTTTTTGCCTGTTCATCAGGGGATTCGTTTTCCTGGAAGGAGCAGGGTAGAGCAATTCATCATGGATCGAAAAATAAGCAGAATTTTAACCTAAAATGTAGCGTTTTATTCCGCCTTATGTATCGTTATTTTATGCTGTTTACTGGACTTTTTTTGTTTATCTTCCAGCAAATACAGAATATTATCTTTGCTTAATCGCCTGAAAAATAGAGATTTTACTCTGTATTCAGGCAAAAAACCTCGCTAAACCATTAAAGATAATGGTAAAAGTAGCGTTGTTTAATAAAAGTACAGAATGCTTTTTAACCATAAAAATACAAAATATTTACACCACATCACGAACGGGGTTCTGCAGCATGAAAAGGAACGCGAAAACGGTTATCGCGGGGTTAGTCGCACTGGCGATGTCCCAGGCGGCTTTTGCCAAAGATATTAAGGTCGCCGTTGTTGGCGCGATGTCTGGCCCGGTAGCCCAGTGGGGCGATATGGAATTCAACGGCGCGCGCCAGGCGATCAAAGATATTAATGCCCAGGGCGGCATCAAGGGCGATAAGCTGGTTGCCGTGGAGTACGATGACGCCTGCGACCCGAAACAGGCCGTTGCGGTGGCGAACAAAATCGTCAATGACGGCATTCAGTACGTTATCGGCCACCTCTGCTCTTCTTCCACCCAGCCGGCATCCGATATCTATGAAGATGAAGGCATTCTGATGATCTCCCCGGGCGCGACCAACCCGGAGCTGACCCAGCGCGGCTATCAGTACATCATGCGTACCGCCGGTCTGGACTCTTCGCAGGGGCCAACCGCCGCAAAATACATCATGGAAACCGTCAAGCCGCAGCGTATTGCTATCATTCATGATAAGCAGCAGTACGGCGAAGGCCTTGCGCGTTCTGTCCAGGAGAGCCTGAAAAAAGGCGGCGCGAATATCGTCTTCTTCGACGGCATTACCGCCGGTGAAAAAGACTTCTCCGCGCTGCTGGCGCGCCTGAAAAAAGAGAATATCGACTTCGTTTACTACGGCGGCTACTACCCGGAAATGGGCCAGATGCTGCGCCAGGCGCGCTCCGTGGGCCTGAAAACCGTGTTTATGGGCCCGGAAGGCGTGGGTAACGCGTCGCTGTCCAACATCGCGGGCGATGCGGCGGAAGGCATGCTGGTGACGATGCCAAAACGCTATGACCAGGACCCGGCCAACAGCGCTATCGTTGACGCGCTCAAAGCCGAGAAGAAAGACCCGAGCGGTCCGTATGTCTGGATCACCTACGCCGCCGTGCAGTCGCTGGCGCAGGCGATGGACCGGGCCGGAAGCCAGGAGCCGCTGGATTTAATCAAAGATCTAAAAGCTCACGGCGCGAAAACCGTGATTGGGCCGCTGAATTGGGACGAAAAAGGCGATTTGAAGGGATTTGAATTTGGTGTCTTCCAGTGGCACGCGGACGGGTCATCCACCCTCGCGAAATAAGCCATAAGACAAGTTATCCCACCGCCCGTGCAAAGCGGGCGGGTAGAAAAAGGTTACCTTATGTCCGAGCAGTTTCTCTATTTTCTGCAGCAGATGTTTAACGGCGTCACGCTGGGAAGCACCTACGCGCTGATTGCCATCGGCTATACCATGGTGTACGGCATTATCGGTATGATCAACTTCGCCCACGGCGAGGTCTATATGATTGGCAGCTACGTCTCCTTCATGATCATTGCCGCCCTGATGATGATGGGCATTGATACCAGCTGGCTGCTGGTTGCCGCCGGATTCGTCGGCGCTATCGTGATTGCCAGCGCCTACGGCTGGAGTATCGAACGCGTGGCCTACCGGCCGGTGCGCAGCTCAAAACGCCTGATTGCGCTGATCTCCGCCATCGGGATGTCCATCTTCCTGCAAAACTACGTCAGCCTGACGGAAGGTTCGCGCGATGTCGCGCTGCCGAGCCTGTTCAACGGCCAGTGGACGGTAGGCAGCAGCGATAACTTCACCGCTACTATCACCACCATGCAGCTGGTTATCTGGGTGGTGACGTTTATCGCCATGCTGGCGCTGACGCTGTTTATCCGCTATTCCCGCATGGGGCGCGCCTGCCGCGCCTGCGCTGAAGACCTGAAAATGGCCAGCCTGCTCGGCATCAACACCGACCGGGTGATTGCGCTGACGTTTGTGATCGGCGCGGCAATGGCGGCGGTTGCCGGCGTTCTGCTCGGTCAGTTCTACGGCGTAATCAACCCGTACATCGGCTTTATGGCCGGGATGAAGGCCTTCACCGCCGCGGTGTTGGGCGGCATCGGCAGCATTCCCGGGGCGATGATCGGCGGGCTGATCCTCGGTATCGCCGAAGCGCTCTCTTCTGCCTATCTCAGTACGGAATATAAAGACGTGGTCTCCTTCGCGCTGCTGATCCTGGTTCTGCTGGTGATGCCTACCGGTATCCTGGGCCGTCCGGAGGTAGAAAAAGTATGAAACCGATGCATTTTGCGATGGCGCTGCTGTCCGCGGTGATGTTCTTTATCCTGGCGGGCGTCTTTATGGGCGTGCAGCTGGAGCTTGACGGCACGAAGCTGGTGGTGGATACCGCCGCCGATATCCGCTGGCAGTGGATCTATATCGGTACCGCGGTGGTCTTCTTCTTCCAGCTGCTGCGTCCCATTTTCCAGAAAACCATGAAGAACGTCTCCGGGCCGAAGTTTATTCTGCCGGCTATCGACGGTTCGACGGTAAAACAGAAGCTGTTCCTGATCGCCCTGCTGGTTATCGCCGTGGCGTGGCCGTTTATGGTGTCGCGCGGGACGGTGGATATCGCTACCCTGACGATGATCTATATCATCCTCGGCCTGGGCCTTAACGTGGTGGTGGGGCTTTCCGGCCTGCTGGTGCTGGGATACGGCGGCTTTTATGCCATCGGCGCCTATACCTTCGCGCTGCTGAACCACTATTACGGTCTGGGCTTCTGGACCTGCCTGCCGCTGGCGGGGCTGGTGTCGGCGGCGGCGGGCTTCCTGCTTGGCTTCCCGGTCCTGCGCCTGCGCGGCGACTATCTGGCGATTGTCACGCTTGGCTTTGGCGAAATCGTGCGCATCCTGCTGCTTAACAACACCGAAATAACCGGTGGCCCGAACGGCATCAGCCAGATCCCGAAACCGACGCTGTTCGGCCTTGAATTTAGCCGCAGCGCCCGCGAAGGCGGCTGGGATACGTTCAGCAACTTCTTCGGCGTGAAGTACGATCCCTCCGATCGCGTGATTTTCCTCTACCTGGTCGCTCTGCTGCTGGTGGTGTTAAGTCTGTTCGTGATTAACCGCCTGCTGCGTATGCCGCTGGGCCGCGCGTGGGAAGCGCTGCGTGAAGATGAGATTGCCTGCCGCTCGCTGGGCCTCAGCCCGACGCGCATCAAGCTGACCGCCTTTACCATTAGCGCCGCGTTTGCCGGTTTTGCCGGCACTCTGTTCGCCGCCCGTCAGGGCTTCGTCAGCCCGGAATCCTTTACCTTCGCCGAGTCGGCCTTTGTGCTGGCGATTGTGGTTCTCGGCGGTATGGGCTCCCAGTTCGCGGTGATCCTGGCGGCGGTTCTGCTGGTGGTCTCGCGCGAGCTGATGCGTGATTTCAATGAATACAGCATGCTGATGCTGGGTGCGCTGATGGTACTGATGATGATCTGGCGTCCGCAGGGGCTTCTGCCGATGACCCGTCCGCAGCTGAAGCTGAAAAATGGGCAGGCCAAAGAAGGAGAGCAGGCATGAGTCAGCCATTATTATCCGTAAACGGTCTGATGATGCGTTTTGGCGGCCTGCTGGCGGTCAACAACGTGTCGCTGGAGCTGCGCGAGCGGGAAATCGTTTCGCTTATCGGCCCTAACGGCGCGGGCAAAACCACCGTTTTTAACTGTCTGACCGGTTTCTATAAGCCAACCGGCGGTACCATTATGCTGCGCGACCAGCATCTGGAAGGGCTGCCGGGCCAGCAGATTGCCCGTATGGGCGTAGTGCGAACGTTCCAGCACGTGCGTCTGTTCCGCGAAATGACGGTGATTGAAAACCTGCTGGTGGCGCAGCATCAGCAGCTGAAAACCGGGGTTTTCTCCGGCCTGCTGAAGACGCCGTCCTTCCGCCGCGCCCAGAGCGAAGCGCTGGACCGCGCCGCGACCTGGCTTGAACGTATTGGCCTGCTTGAGCACGCCAACCGGCAGGCCAGTAACCTGGCCTACGGCGACCAGCGCCGTCTGGAGATTGCCCGCTGTATGGTGACCCAGCCGGAAATCCTGATGCTGGATGAGCCCGCGGCGGGGCTAAACCCGAAAGAGACCAAAGAGCTGGACGAGCTAATCGTCGAGCTGCGCAGCCATCACAACACCACCATCCTGCTGATTGAGCACGATATGAAGCTGGTGATGGGCATTTCCGACCGTATTTACGTGGTAAACCAGGGCACGCCGCTGGCCAACGGTACGCCGGAAGAGATCCGCAACAACCCGGACGTGATCCGCGCCTATTTAGGTGAAGCATAATGGTGGTGACGCATAAGATGGAAAAAGTGATGTTATCTTTTGACAACGTCAGCGCGCATTACGGCAAAATCCAGGCGCTGCACAACGTCAGTCTGCATATCAATCAGGGAGAGATTGTCACCCTGATTGGCGCCAACGGCGCGGGAAAAACTACTCTGCTGGGTACCCTGTGCGGCGACCCGCGCGCCTCCAGCGGCCGCGTGGTTTTCGACGGTAAAGATATTACCGACTGGCAGACGGCGAAAATCATGCGCGAAGCGGTGGCGATCGTGCCGGAAGGGCGCCGCGTTTTCTCGCGGATGACGGTGGAAGAGAACCTGGCGATGGGCGGTTTTTTTGCCGCCCGCGACCAGTTCCAGACCCGCATCAAATGGGTGTATGAGCTGTTTCCGCGCCTGCATGAGCGCCGGGTTCAGCGGGCGGGCACCATGTCCGGCGGCGAGCAACAGATGCTGGCTATCGGGCGCGCGCTGATGAGCCAGCCGCGCCTGCTGCTGCTGGATGAGCCTTCGCTCGGTCTGGCGCCGATTATCATTCAGCAAATCTTCGATACCATCGAACAGCTGCGCGAGCAGGGAATGACCATCTTCCTCGTCGAGCAGAACGCCAACCAGGCGCTGAAGCTGGCCGACCGCGGCTACGTGCTGGAAAACGGCCACGTGGTGCTTGAGGATACCGGCGACGCGCTGCTGGCGAATGAAGCGGTACGCAGCGCCTATCTGGGCGGGTAGTGAAGACAAAACGCCCGGCATCTGCCGGGCGTTTTACTTGGCTACTACAGCTCCAGAGAGCGTTTCCACAGCATAAAATCATACTGTTCGAGCGCATCCGCTTTGGTGCGCCAGGTCCCACTGGCGGTGGCGATGATTTTCTCAAACAGGCCGTCGGCGATGTCCGCCAGCGGCGTGCCTTCGATAATCGGCCCGCAGTCATAATCGATAATATCCGGCATCTTTTTCGCCAGCGCGGAGTTGGTTGAAACCTTAAGCACCGGAACGATAGGGTTCCCCGTCGGCGTACCTAACCCGGTTGAGAAGATCACCACGTTGCACCCCGCCGCGACCAGGCCCGTTACCGCGTCCACATCGTTGCCCGGCGTGCAGACCAGCGAAAGGCCGCTTTCTCCCATCGGTTCGGCGTAGTCGCATACCGCGCTTACCGGCGCTCTGCCGCCTTTTTTCGCCGCGCCGGCGGATTTGATGGCGTCAGTGATCAGCCCATCGGCAATGTTTCCCGGGCTGGGATTATCGGCGATGGTGGTACCGAAGAAGTTCGCGACATGCTCATAGTTTTTCATCAGCGACAAAAACTTCTCTTTCAGCTCGCGGGTCGCGCAGCGTTGCACGATATCCCCTTCAGCGCCGCACAGCTCGGGGAATTCCGCCAGCCCCGACGCGCCGCCGAGGGCGACAAGACGATCCGACACTTCGCCCATCGCCGGGTTAGCGCTGATCCCCGAGAACCCGTCAGAAGCGCCGCACTTCACGCCGATTTTGAGGTGGGAGAGCGGGACGTCCTGCCGCTCGGCGACGGGGGCTTCGCGGATCGCGTTATAGGTTTCAGTCAACGCATCCTGCATCATTTTTTCTTCGCTACTCCAGTCCTGCTGTCTGAAGTAAATAATCGGTTTGTTGAAATTCGGGTTGCGCTTCGCCAGCGCGGCGTTGAAATCAACAATCCGCGCTTTTTCACAGCCGAGGGCAAAGACCGTCACGCCAAGAACGTTGGGATGATCGGAATAGGCGGCCAGCACGTCGCACATCGTCATGCTGTCCGAGGTGGCGCCGCCGCAGCCGGAATTGACGGTAATACAGCGGATGCCGTCAAGATGCGGGAAGGGCAGATGCCGGGTATCGTTTAATGCTCCTGCCGACGTCACCTGGCGAGCAAAATTTTTCAGGCCGTTATTGGCGTAGCCGAGGGCGTCGTTCAGCGCATCGGTGACGCGCTGAACGTTGCGGTTTTCACAGAATACCAGCGGAATGACCAGCCAGTAGTTCGCGGTGGCGACCCGGCCATCTTCGCGAACTATGCCCTTGAAAGTCCGCTGCTGCCAGGCGGAAATATCCGGCTGCTGCCAGTCATAGGGCGCGACGTCGTCAAGCGAAACCGGGGCCGCGTAGTGTTTGATATTCTCAGTGGTAATGGCTTCGCCGCGGGTGATGGGGCGCGTCGCTTTGCCGACCGGAACGCCGTACAGCGACACGATATCGCCGGGCGCAATATCCTCGGTGGCGAATTTATGTTTGGCTTTGACATCGCTACGCAGAACGTAGGCTTCATCGTTCCAGTGAACCCGCTGCTCTTTGCGTAAGTCCTGCAGCGCAACGATCAGGTTATCGGTAGGGTCAATTTTTAAGATGGTCTGCATGTTCATTATCCTTTGTTATAAGCGCATCAGGACTTAGTGATGGGGGACCGCGACGCCGTTTGTCGCTTTTCTGCCGGCAAGGGCGGCAATCAGCAGCGCGCAGCAGACGGTGATGAGCGACAGGGCGACCAGACCCGCCGAATCGTTGCCGAAGAAGGCATCGACCTCAACGCGAATCAGCGGCGCGAGGAAGCTGCAAAATGCGCCCATGGTGGTGCAAAAGCCGATACTGGCGGCCAGCGCCGAGCCTGACACAATCTGCGCCGGGAAAGTCCAGAAGATAGGTTGCACGGAGAGGAAGCCGATGGCCGACAGCGAGAGCGCGGCAATGGCGAGTACCGGGCCGGACCAGGCAGAAACAAACAGCCCCAGCGCCGCCGCCAGCATGCAGATGACTGAAATCAGTACCCGACGGGCCGGCATTTTGTCCGCCAGACGAGGAATGTAATAGACGCCGACGGCGGAGCAGGCCCACGGAATGGCGGCGACCAGCGACTCCTTAAAGCCGAGGGTGGAGCCCATTAGCGAGGCGACTTGCGAAGGCAGGAAGAACATCAGCCCGTAAACGCTGATCTGGATGGTGCCGTAGATCAGCGCCAGGTGCCAGACTTTCAGGCTTTTCAGGGCGGTGCCGACGCTGCTGGTTTCCGTCTGCCGCTGCTCCAGCTGAAGCTGGGCAATCAGCGCCTTTTTCTCTTCGTCGTTCAGGAATCGCGCTTTGGCCGGCGTATCATCAAGCCAGAACCAGGCGAAGATCCCCATGATGACCGCCGGAATGCCTTCGATAAAGAACATCCAGAACCAGCCGGGTTTGCCGAGGAAGCCGTGCATTTCCAGAAGCGCCCCGGAGATGGGCGAGCCTAAGGTTAATGCCAGCGGCACGCCGAGCACGAAGATACCGACGACGGAGGCGCGAACTTTATTGGGAAAGTAGATTGAGGCCAGCAGCAGAATACCGGGATAAAAACCGGCTTCGCCTAACCCCAGTAAAAAGCGCAGAACAATAAACTGGGTTTCCGTCTGCACCAGTCCGGTGAGGGCAGAGAGAATGCCCCACAGCGCGGTGGTGATACTTAACCATTTTTGCGCGCCGATTTTATTCAGAATCAGGTTAGCGGGAATACCAAACAGCGCATAGGCGGCGAAAAAGATCCCCGCGCCGAGGGCGAAGGCGGAATTGGAGAGCCCAATATCCACCTGCATCGCCTCTTTGGCGAATCCCACGTTCACCCTGTCGATAAAGGCGATGAAGTACAAAATAAACATCAGTGGCACCAGGCGCTTCCATGATTTGGTAATCGCGGAATTGAGGGCCGGATTGTCGTAAGCTGTGATGGTTTTCATAATACCTCCGCGTGGGGGTCAGGCATTAATTTCAATACCAGCGCGGGAAAGTATCCGCAGAATACTTTCGGTCTGGCAGGTGGCGAGCGAGCTAAACGGTGGCGTGCAGCGGTCGGACTGAATAATTCCGCGCAGCTGTAACGCTTTTTTAAATGTTGGAATGAACGGATCGTTAACCGCGTAAATATCCATTAACCCATCCACTTTTTGCTGATACCGCGAAATTTGCTGCATATCGTTATCGTTAAATGCCTGCATCCAGTCGCGGAATATTTCAGGGCAAATATTGGATAACCCGCCAATACATCCATCGCCCCCCGCCAGGACATTGTGCGCGAAGTTATTGTCATAACCGGCATAGACTTCAAAATACGGTAGTTCAGATTTTACCTGGCGAATCACCTGCGACGTGTGATTGGTGTCCGGAATGGTGTCTTTGAGACCGACAATATTTGGGAACTCGCTGGCGAGTCGTAAACAGACCTCCGGCGAGACGGAATAGCCGGTGCGCTCCGGAAAGTTATAGATGAATATTTTGGCGGCGGTGCGGCGGGCAATCTGGCTATAAAATGTATAAATGCCTTCATCAGTCAGGCGGAAGTACCACGGGCTGATAATCATGACGCCATCCAGCCCGCACTCATCTGCATAGTTTGCCAGCTCTACGCACTCGTCAATATCCATGCGGCTGGTACCCGCATAGGCCTTTATTCCCTCGCGCGGGAACTCTGCCGCCATTTGAATTATCTGACGGGATGTTTTCATATCCAGCGAGAAAAACTCGCCGGTACTGCCCATGACGACAAATCCCGATACGCTGTTTTTAATAAAATCGTACAGGCGAAAATTTCCGTCAGGATCCAGCCTGCCCTGCTCATCAAAAACCGTTATTGCCGGGGTGATGTAACGACTTTGCATATTCAACCTCTTTGTTGTTCGTATATACAAACACTGTTTGTATTTGCGATTAAGCATAAGTAAACACGCCATCGACGTGAAGTCAAATGGCGCCAAAGTCGTGCGGATAATTGATTAAATCAATGAATAGATGGGGAATTATGCAGAAGAGACGGGCGTCACGGCGGATCATTAAATATCGGTATTGTGTGGGTAATCACAATTCCGACGGCATCGTGGGCGAATAAATCAGTAATTTTTAATATCAGGCAGCTTATTCAGCACGCTTTCGATACGACCCTTTGCCTCTTTTAACGCGCGAATAACCTGCTGCGTTTTTTCATCGCTGGCGCGGAAAGAGGGCAATGAGACGCTGATCGCCGCCAGAATAATGCCTTTCTGCAGCAGGGGGACGGCAAAGCAGATGGTATCGTCGTTGATTTCCCGATCGTCCATGGCATAACCGTTGGCGGCGACCCATTCCAGCTGCTGACGAAGCTGAGCCATATTCGTTACGCTGCGGGCGGTAACGGAAGGAAAACCCTGCGGATAGAGCTCCAGGATCTCTTCGTCGCGGTGCTTATGCAGCAGCGCCTTGCCCAGGGCAGAGCAGATCGCCGGAAGGCGAGTCCCTACCTTAGAGACCAGCTGCACGGTTTGGTCGCCCTGAACTTTATCAACATAGAGCACCCAGGCGTCATCCAGAATGCCGAGCTGGCAAACTTCATTGCATTCATTGACCACCGCGTGCATTTCGCTATTGATCGTTTTCAGCCAGAACTCTTTTTCCACCGTTGAGCTGGCCAGAACCGCGCACGAGATCCCCAGCGTATATATGCCGTTGCGATCGTCGTGGCTGATATATTTCCGGTACTGCAGCGATTTGAGGATCGGGAAAATGGTTCCCTTTGAAATATCCGTTTTGAGCGATAGCTCGGAAAGCGTCATTCCGTCCGCGTTGGCTAAGGTTTCCAGAATGAGTAAAACGCGTTCGGTAGGTTTATGAAGCGTCTTCATATTTTTCCTTATGACGGCTCGCCGGAGAGTGCTGTTTAACGCCCCCTATTTAACTACAGATCCCCGCTTATCTGTAGCCTGCGCCGCCTCTCTTTTTCGCTTTGCCATTTCCCTGCCACTTTTTTTTCACCGTTTCATCATGTTTTTGCCAATTTATTGTAATATTTTTGTAATGCAATAGTTATTTTTCTGTCATTCGAGCATGTCATGTTACCCCCGCGAACATAAAACGCGTGAAATCGCGCATCCGGAACAACAAGAGAGATAACCGATGATATCGTTACGACATACAGCTTTAGGACTGGCGCTCAGCCTGGCATTTGCCGGACAAGCCCTGGCGGTAACCACTATCCCGTTCTGGCACTCGATGGAAGGGGAGTTGGGGAAAGAAGTTGATTCACTGGCGCAACGTTTCAACGCAGCCAACCCGGACTACAAAATTGTTCCGGTGTATAAAGGCAACTATGAGCAGAGCCTGAGCGCCGGCATCGCCGCCTTCCGTACCGGCAACGCGCCGGCTATTCTGCAGGTTTACGAAGTCGGCACCGCGACGATGATGGCCTCGAAGGCGATTAAGCCGGTCTATCAGGTGTTCAGCGATGCGGGCATTCAGTTTGATGAAACGCAGTTCGTGCCAACCGTCTCCGGATATTACACCGACTCCAAAACCGGCCATCTGCTCTCCCTGCCGTTTAACAGCTCCACGCCGGTGCTGTACTACAACAAAGACGCCTTTAAAAAAGCCGGATTAGATCCGGAACAGCCGCCGAAAACCTGGCAGGATCTGGCGGCGTATACCGCGAAGCTGAAAGCCGCCGGGATGAAATGCGGCTACGCCAGCGGCTGGCAGGGCTGGATTCAGATTGAAAACTTCAGCGCCTGGCACGGCCTGCCGGTGGCGACCAAAAACAACGGCTTCGACGGTACCGATGCGGTACTGGAGTTCAACAAGCCGGAGCAGGTGAAGCATATCGCTCTGCTCGAAGAACTGAACAAGAAAGGCGACTTCAGCTACTTCGGGCGTAAAGACGAATCCACCGAGAAGTTCTATAACGGCGACTGCGCCATTACCACCGCCTCTTCCGGCTCCCTCGCGGATATTCGCCAGTACGCGAAGTTCAACTATGGCGTAGGGATGATGCCGTACGACGCCGACGTGAAGGGCGCGCCGCAAAACGCCATTATCGGCGGGGCCAGCCTGTGGGTGATGCAGGGTAAAGACAAAGAAACCTATACCGGCGTCGCCAAATTCCTCGATTTCCTGACTAAGCCGGAAAACGCCGCCGAATGGCATCAGAAAACCGGCTATCTGCCGATTACCACCGCCGCCTATAACCTGACCCGCGAACAGGGCTTCTATGATAAGAACCCCGGTGCCGATATCGCGACGCGCCAGATGCTGAACAAGCCGCCGCTGCCGTTCACCAAAGGTCTGCGCCTGGGCAATATGCCGCAGATTCGTACCATCGTGGATGAAGAACTGGAAAGCGTATGGACCGGGAAGAAAACGCCTCAGCAGGCGCTGGACGCCGCGGTTGAGCGCGGTAATCAGCTGCTGCGCCGTTTCGAGCAGTCAACCAGGTCGTAATCTTATAGCCAGCCCCTCACCCTCTCCCCGTCGGGGAGAGGGGATCGCCCGGAGCCGTCTTTTCATCCTCGCCCGTTTAGGGAGAGGGCCGGGATGAGGGGAAACCAACTCAGAGTTTAACTATGTCATCATCCCGTCCGGTGTTCCGCTCGCGTTGGCTGCCCTATGTGCTGGTCGCGCCGCAGCTGGTTATCACCGTCATCTTTTTTATCTGGCCCGCGGGCGAAGCGCTGTGGTATTCACTGCAGAGCGTCGATCCGTTTGGGCTCTCCAGCCAGTTTGTTGGCCTGGATAACTTTTTAGCCCTCTTCCAGGACCCGTACTACCTGGACTCCTTCTGGACCACCATTAAGTTCAGCACGATGGTTACCGTCAGCGGCCTGCTGATCTCGCTGTTTTTCGCCGCGCTGGTGGATTACGTGGTGCGCGGCAGCCGCTTCTATCAGACGCTGATGCTCCTGCCCTATGCCGTTGCGCCCGCGGTGGCGGCGGTGCTATGGATCTTCTTGTTCAACCCCGGACGCGGGCTGATTACGCATCTCCTCGGTGAGATGGGCTACGACTGGAACCACGCGCAGAACAGCGGTCAGGCGATGTTCCTTGTGGTTTTCGCCTCGGTCTGGAAGCAGATTAGTTACAACTTCCTGTTCTTCTTCGCCGCGCTGCAATCTATTCCCCGCTCGCTGGTAGAAGCCGCCGCGATTGACGGCGCCGGCCCGGTTCGCCGCTTCTTCAGGCTGGCGCTGCCGCTGATCGCCCCGGTGAGCTTCTTCCTGCTGGTGGTGAACCTGGTATACGCCTTCTTTGATACCTTCCCGGTTATCGATGCCGCAACCGGCGGCGGGCCGGTTCAGGCGACAACAACGCTGATTTATAAGATCTACCGTGAAGGTTTTGCCGGGCTCGACCTTTCCGCTTCCGCCGCCCAGTCGGTGGTGCTGATGTTCCTCGTCATTATTCTGACGGTGGTGCAGTTCCGCTACGTTGAACGAAAGGTGCGCTACCAATGATTGAGAATCGACGCGGGCTGACGATTTTCAGCCATACCATGCTGATTTTAGGGATCGCGGTCATTCTGTTCCCGCTGTATGTCGCCTTTGTCGCGGCGACGCTGGACAGTAAAGCGGTTTTTGATACGCCGATGACGCTGATTCCCGGCGGCCATCTGCTCGAAAACATGAAGTTTATCTGGGTGAACGGCGTAGGGGCCAATAGCGCGCCGTTCTGGCTGATGATGCTCAACAGCTTCATCATGGCCTTCGGCATCACGGTGGGCAAAATTACGGTCTCGATGCTCTCCGCTTTCGCCATCGTCTGGTTTCGTTTTCCGCTGCGCAACCTGTTCTTCTGGATGATCTTCATCACGCTGATGCTGCCGGTTGAGGTGCGTATTTTCCCGACGGTGGAAGTGATCGCCAACCTGAAAATGCTCGACAGCTATGCCGGGCTCACCCTGCCGCTGATGGCTTCGGCGACCGCCACCTTCCTGTTCCGCCAGTTCTTTATGACCCTGCCGGACGAGCTGATAGAGGCCGCACGTATCGACGGCGCGTCGCCGATGCGCTTCTTCCGCGACATCGTGCTGCCGCTGTCGAAAACCAACCTGGCGGCGCTGTTCGTCATCACCTTTATCTACGGCTGGAACCAGTATCTGTGGCCGCTGCTGATCATTACCGACGTGAATCTCGGCACGGCGGTCGCGGGTATTAAAGGGATGATCGCCATCGGCCAGGGTACCACGCAGTGGAATCAGGTGATGGCGGCGATGCTGCTTACGCTGATTCCTCCGGTTGTCATCGTTTTAGCCATGCAGCGCGCGTTTGTGCGTGGTCTAGTGGATAGTGAGAAATAAAATGGCAGGACTTAAGCTACAGGCAGTAACCAAAAGCTGGGATGGCAAAACCCAGGTGATCCAGCCGCTGACGCTGGACGTCGCGGACGGCGAATTTATTGTGATGGTGGGCCCCTCGGGCTGCGGAAAATCAACCCTGCTGCGCATGGTGGCGGGCCTGGAGCGGGTCACCAGCGGCGATATCTGGATCGACCGCAAGCGCGTCACCGAAATGGAACCGAAAGATCGCGGTATTGCGATGGTGTTCCAGAACTACGCCCTCTACCCGCATATGAGCGTGGAAGAGAATATGGCGTGGGGCCTGAAAATTCGCGGTTTAGGTAAAGGATTAATTGCCGAACGTGTCCAGGAAGCGGCGCGCATTCTGGAGCTGGATGGCCTGCTGAAGCGCCGTCCGCGCGAACTCTCCGGCGGCCAGCGCCAGCGCGTGGCGATGGGGCGGGCTATCGTGCGCGACCCGGCGGTATTCCTGTTTGATGAGCCGCTCTCCAACCTCGATGCCAAACTGCGCGTGCAGATGCGTCTGGAGCTGCAGCAGCTGCACCGTCGGCTGAAAACCACCTCGCTGTACGTGACGCACGATCAGGTGGAAGCCATGACCCTCGCGCAGCGGGTGATGGTGATGAATAAAGGCATCGCCGAGCAGATTGGTACGCCGGTCGAGGTCTACGAAAAACCGGCCAGCCGCTTTGTGGCGAGCTTTATCGGCAGCCCGGCAATGAACCTGCTGGAAGGCCGGGTCAGCGACGACGGTAGCCGCTTCGAGCTTGAGGGCGGGATGCTTTTACCCATCAACAGCGAGCATCGCCGCTATGCCGGGCGTAAGATGACCCTGGGTATTCGTCCGGAACATTTTGCATTAAGCTCCGAGGCGGAAGGTGGCGTACCGCTGGTGATGGATACGCTGGAAATTTTAGGTGCCGATAACCTCGCCCACGGGCGCTGGGGCGAGCAAAAGCTGGTGGTCCGGCTGCCGCACCAGCAGCGTCCGCAGGCGGGCAGCACCCTGTGGCTGCATCTGCCGCAGGAAAGTCTGCATCTTTTTGATAGTGAAACAGGACAACGCGCATGAGTCACTGGCCTTATCCTCATATCGTCGCCCACCGCGGCGGCGGTAAACTGGCCCCGGAAAATACCCTGGCGGCCATCGATACCGGCGCTCGTTACGGCCATACGATGATTGAGTTTGACGCTAAGTTATCGAAAGACGGGCAGATTTTTTTACTGCACGATGACAATCTCGAACGCACCAGCAACGGCTGGGGCGTGGCGGGCGAACTGGCGTGGAACGATCTGCTAAAAGTGGATGCCGGCAGCTGGTACAGCGGCGAGTTCAAAGGCGAGCCGCTGCCGCTGCTGAGCGAGGTGGCCGACCGCTGCCGTCAGCACGGCATGATGGCCAATATCGAAATTAAACCGACCACCGGCACCGGGCCGCTGACCGGTAAAGCGGTGGCGCTGGCGGCGCGTGAGCTGTGGCAGGGGATGACGCCGCCGCTGCTCTCATCGTTTGACGTCGATGCGCTGGAAGCCGCGCAGGAGGCGGTGCCCGAACTGCCGCGCGGGCTGCTGCTGGATGAGTGGCGCAACGACTGGCGCGAACTGACCGCGCGTCTCGGCTGCGTCTCTATTCACCTCAACCATAAGCTGCTGGATGAAGCGCGCGTGGCGAGCCTGAAGGCCGCGGGCCTGCATATTCTGGTCTATACCGTGAACAAACCGCAGCGCGCCGCCGAGCTGCTGCGTTGGGGCGTGGACAGCATCTGCACCGATGCGATTGACGTCATCGGCCCCAACTTCCCGGCGTAATCCGCTTCTGCGTCAGGCGGCCCTTACGGGGTCGTCTGGCGCTGCAGCATCCCACCGTTGGTGTTAGGGAGAGGCTGCTCACGGGTCAGATTGTTATTCTGCTGTACCCGCTGCCGATCGTTATTCAACTGCGTCTGAAGATGCTGCTGCTGCGCGCGCGACTGGCTTTGAATACTCTGCTTAAGATTGTTTTGCTGCTGCATTTGCTGGGTCTGCATCTGATTTTGCATCCGCTGCTGGCTGGGCACCACGTACCCCGGCTGATTGGGGTTATTGTCGATATTGATCGGCTGCGCCATGACGCTCAGAGGCAGAAGCGCCGCCAGATATAACATTGCTTTCATTGTTCTCTCCTCACTTCGTGGGATCGCTTAAGTTTACTCCCTTTCCGGCGCAACAATGATTTTTTAAGACTTATCATCCAGGATTATGGGTAAATAAAAACATCATTCAGGAGTATGACAATGATAAGAACAACGCTCTGGCGTCAGGTGGTCATCGCTGCGTTGCTGGCGGGCGGCAGTTTTACCGTTGCGGCAGATCCCGCCCCTCCGCCGGTATCTTATGGCGTAGAGGAAGATGTATTTCACCCGGTCCGCGCTCAGCAGGGGATGGTGGCCTCGGTGGACGCGCTGGCAACGAAGGTAGGCGTGGATATTCTGCGTCAGGGCGGCAACGCGGTCGATGCCGCCGTGGCGGTGGGCTACGCGCTGGCGGTCACCCATCCGCAGGCCGGTAATATCGGCGGCGGCGGGTTTATGATGCTGCGGACCAAAGACGGTAATACCACGGCGATCGACTTCCGCGAGATGGCCCCGGAACAGGCCACCCGGGATATGTTTCTTGACGATCAGGGCAACCCGGACAGCAAGAAATCGCTGACCTCGCATCTGGCTTCCGGCACGCCGGGCACCGTCGCCGGGTTCTCCCTCGCGCTGGAAAAATACGGCACAATGCCGCTCAACAAAGTGATTCGCCCGGCGATTAAGCTGGCCGAAGAGGGCTTCACGGTAAATGATGCGCTGGCCGACGACCTGAAAACCTACGGCAGCGAAGTGATCCCCGACCATGCCAACAGCCGGGCTATCTTCTGGAAAAACGGCGAGCCGCTGAAAAAGGGCGATAAGCTGGTGCAAAAACAGCTGGGGAAAAGCCTGGAGCTGATTGCCGAGCTGGGGCCGGATGCCTTCTATAAAGGCGCGATTGCCGACCAGATTGCCGCTGAGATGAAGAATAACGGCGGGCTTATCACCAAAGCGGATCTGGCGAATTACAAAGCGGTCGAACGTACGCCGGTGAGCGGCGAGTATCGCGGCTATCAGGTGTTCTCAATGCCGCCCCCATCGTCCGGGGGCATTCATATCGTGCAGATCCTGAATATCCTCGAAAACTTCGATATGCATAAGTACGGCTTCGGCAGCGCCGACGTCATGCAGGTGATGGCGGAAGCTGAAAAGCACGCCTATGCCGACCGTTCGGAATATCTTGGCGATCCGGACTTCGTCAAGGTGCCGTGGCAGGCGCTGACCAGCAAAGCGTACGCCAAATCGATCGCTGAGCAGATTGATATCAATAAGGCGAAGCCGTCGAGCCAGATTCGCCCCGGTAAGCTGGCGCCGTATGAAAGCAATCAGACCACTCATTTCTCGGTGGTGGATAAGGACGGTAACGCCGTTGCCGTGACCTTTACGCTGAATACGACCTTTGGAACCGGCATCGTGGCGGGGAACTCCGGCATTCTGCTGAATAATCAGATGGATGATTTCTCAGCTAAACCCGGCGTGCCAAACGTCTACGGGCTGGTGGGCGGTGACGCCAACGCCGTCGAGCCGAAAAAACGTCCGCTGTCGTCGATGTCGCCAACGATTGTGGTGAAAGATGGCAAAACCTGGCTGGTGACCGGTAGCCCCGGCGGCAGCCGCATTATCACCACAGTCCTGCAGATGGTGGTGAATACCATTGATTTCGGAATGAACGTCGCGGAAGCCACCAACGCCCCGCGCTTCCATCATCAATGGCTGCCGGACGAACTGCGTGTAGAGAAGGGATTTAGCCCGGATACGCTGAAGCTGCTGGAGAGCAAAGGGCAGAAAGTGGCGGTGAAAGAGGCGATGGGCAGCACCCAGAGTATTATGGTTGGCCCGGACGGCACGCTGTACGGCGCATCCGATCCGCGTTCCCCGGATGATTTAACGGCAGGGTATTAGGTTTACCCTCACTCCGACCCTCTCCCTGCCGGGAGAGGGTTAGTTGAGCGTCACCCCTTCAGCCGCGCCATAAAGTAGGCATCGACATATTCGCCGTTGCGCAGGGCGTATTGCTTGCCGGTCCCTTCTACAATAAAGCCAAATTTGCGGTAAAGCGCCATCGCGGATGGGTTGTCCGTAAACACGGTTAATTCAATACGATCGACGCGCAGCCAGTTATCACAGAGATTAATCATCTCTCGCATCAGCGCGCTGCCTACGCCACGGCCGTGCGCCTGCGCGGCAACGCTGACGCCAAAGGTCGCCACGTGGCTGCGACGAGGGCTGGGTTCGATGCTGAGCCTGAGGTGGCCCACCACCTGTTCGTCGATTGTCGCGACCAGATGACGGCTACCGGGTTTCGGTAGCAGGCGTTCCTGCCACATTTCCATAGAAGGATGAGGGAGCTGTAGCGTGTCGTGATAGACCTCCGGATGCGCAGTTATCTGGCGTAAAGGTTCAGCATCCCGTGGCTCGGCGTGACGTATCACTATGTCGCTCATTCTTCATTTTCCTTTTTGGGTTAATCGTCCCCTTAAAGATCGCTGACTTTAAAAAAGGGAGCAACGCCTATTTTTTGCAAAAAGAGGTGGACAAGTGCGAATGAGAATGATTATTATTGCTCTGCATTCAGGGAGACCCTTGCGGAAAGCCTGAAAGCACGACATTGCTCACATTGCTTCCAGTATTACTTTAGCCAGCCGGGTGCTGGCTTTTTTTTTGCTTTTTTTCAGCCTGCACCCGAAGACGCTACTGCGCCGCTTCGACGGTGTGTCTGTCTGCTCTGTTTTTGGTTTCAGCCGCGGTATCCGCGATAAACCCCACCACGTTGCTCTTATCTGCCGCCGCAGGCAGCAGCTCTGCCTGGCCGGAAAAAACGCCGCCCTTGTTAATGGCCAGCGTGCGGTAGGCCAACGTGCCGGTGACCTGGCCGTTCTTATCGATTTCAATCGTCTCGCTGCGGCACTGGCCGAGGATGCAGCCGTCGATAATCAGCTCGCGGCAGGTGATATTTCCCTCGACCAGGCCTCCGGCCATAATCTTAATCTGGCTCTCTTCGGCGTCGATATTGCCGCTTACGGTACCGTAAATATCGACATCTCCCTCGGCGATAATATTGCCGTCAAAGCGGATGCCGCTGGCGATAACCGTGGCGGCAGGTTTGCGGGAAACGGCTAACGGGGATGCGCTGTTGAGTACCGGCGTAGCCACCGTCTGTGGCCTCGCTTCAACGTTTTTATTCTTTTTAAACATATGGTTAATCCGATGATATTGAAAATGAAAAACGAAAGATGACAAGGAGAAAGAGCCCGATAGCCAGGCCAGATACGTGGATTCGCAGCACCAGGCCATCAGGCCAAGCAGCCAAAAGAGAAGAGCGCTATTCAGGGCGATATACTTGCTTTCCATACGAACGAGATGGCTACTCCTTTAGTCATCGTGTTTTGGGAAACGGCGAGCGCGATACGGCGTCATGCTCCCACGCGCTGGATAAAAAACGTTCTTTTCCCGAGGGCCCTCTTATCCAGAATTTAGGCCGTAGGGTCAATGAGTTTGAGCGTTAAATTTTACATTTAAGAATTTGGCACACTTATTGAAGGGGTTAAGTTCGCAGCCAGCTTGCGCTATGGTTAATAGCAGAGACCTAACAAAGGACCGCGTTATGACTTTGCACTGCGCATTTATTGGATTCGGCAAAAGCACCACCCGCTACCATCTTCCCTATGTCCTGCACCGAAAAGACCGCTGGCACGTGGCGCATATCTTTCGCCGCAGCGCAAAGCCAGAGGAACAGGCACCGGCATACTCGCATATTCACTTCACCAGCGACCTCGACGAAGTGCTTAACGATCCGCAGGTCAAGCTGGTGATTGTGTGCACCCACGCGGACAGTCATTTTGCCTATGCCAAAAGGGCGCTGGAGGCGGGCAAAAATGTACTGGTCGAAAAGCCCTTTACCCCGACCCTTGATGAGGCAAAAACGCTATTCGCCCTGGCGAAAAGCAAGGGATTGACGGTCACGCCGTACCAGAATCGTCGCTTCGACTCCTGCTTCCTGACCACGAAGAAAGTGATTGAGAGCGGAAAGCTGGGCGAGATCGTCGAGATTGAAAACCATTTTGACAACTATCGCCCGGTAGATGGAGGGAAACCCGGCCTGCCTCAGGACGGCACGTTTTACGGCCTGGGCGTCCATACCCTGGACCAAATTATCTCCCTGTTCGGTCGCCCTGACCATGTCTCTTACGACATCCGTAGCCTGCGCAACAAGGCCAATCCGGACGATACCTTTGAGGCCCAGCTGTTCTACGGCAACCTGAAGGCGATTGTCAAAACCAGCCATCTGGTGAAGCTGCCCTATCCAAAATTCATCGTCCATGGTCATAAAGGGTCGTTTATTAAATACGGTATCGACCAGCAGGAGACCAGCCTGAAGGCCAATATTATGCCGGGCGAGCCGGGATTCGGCGCGGACGACACGGTTGGTCTGCTGGAGTACGTCAATGAGGCGGGCGAAGCCGTACGGGAAGAGATCCCGCTTGAAACCGGCGACTATGGGCGGGTCTATGATTCGCTGTATGAAACCCTCGTTAACGGTCAGCCAAATTTCGTCAAGGAATCTGACGTTCTCACGAATCTGGAGATCCTCGAACGCGGCTTTGAACAGCCATCTCCAGCCACGATTACCCTTACCCGATAAGCCCTCATGGCTCCTCTGCACTCGTTCATATTTTTTGAACAGAGGAGTCAATTTTCACCCTCTATGATCGCCAGGGGATTGGGTACACACTTATCCCATCGAAAACATACGGGGGTGCAACATGATCTACTTACGCAAAGCTAACGAACGCGGCCACGCTAACCACGGCTGGCTGGATTCCTGGCATACTTTCTCTTTCGCGAACTATTACGACCCTAACTTTATGGGCTTCTCGGCGCTGCGGGTGATCAATGACGACGTGATTGATGCAGGCCAGGGCTTCGGAACCCATCCGCACAAGGACATGGAAATCCTGACCTACGTGCTGGAAGGGGCCGTTGAGCACCAGGACAGCATGGGGAATAAAGAGCAGGTGCCGGCGGGTGAGTTCCAGATCATGAGCGCGGGTACCGGGATTCGTCACTCGGAGTACAACCCAAGCAACACGGAAAAACTGCATCTGTACCAGATCTGGATTATGCCGGAAAAAAATGGCATCACGCCGCGCTACGAACAGCGCCGCTTTGACGCCGCGCAGGGCAAACAGCTGGTGCTGTCGCCGGATGCCCGCGAAGGTTCGCTGAAGGTGTACCAGGATATGGAACTGTACCGCTGGGCGCTGCTGAAAGATGAGCAGTCGGTGCACCAGATTGCCGCTGAACGGCGGGTGTGGATCCAGGTGGTGAAAGGTGACGTCACCATCAACGGAACGAAGGCCACCACCAGCGATGGCCTGGCCATTTGGGACGAGCAGGCGATTTCCGTACACGCCGACGGCGATAGCGAAATTCTGCTGTTCGATCTGCCGCCCGTCTGATCGTTCTCCGATCGGGTCTAAATAAATTGCGCAACCTTCCCTGATGTTAGGGAAGGTTGCGCTTTGTCCGTGATAAACTGAGAAAATGTTTCCCCGTTGATCGCAGTCAGGACGATGAAAAAGAAAAGACCCGTACTTCAGGATGTAGCCGATCTTGTCGGCGTGACCAAAATGACGGTCAGTCGCTACTTACGTAACCCGGAACAGGTTTCCGAAGCGCTGCGTGGCAAGATAGCCGTTGCTCTCGATGAACTGGGTTATATTCCTAATCGCGCCCCCGACATCCTCTCGAATGCCACCAGCCGCGCTATTGGCGTGCTGCTGCCCTCGTTAACTAACCAGGTTTTCTCAGAAGTGCTGCGCGGTATTGAAAGCGTGACCGACTCTTTCGGTTACCAGACGATGCTGGCGCACTACGGCTATAAGCCGGAAATGGAAGAAAAACGCCTGGAATCCATGCTTTCCTGGAATATTGACGGCCTGATCCTTACCGAACGAACCCATACGCCGCGCACCCTGAAGATGATTGAAGTGGCGGGTATCCCGGTTGTGGAGCTGATGGACAGCCAGTCGCCGTGCCTCGATATCGCCGTCGGCTTTGATAACTTTGAAGCGGCCCGGCAGATGACCGCGGCGATTATCAATCATGGCCATCGTCACGTTGCCTATCTTGGCGCACGTCTTGATGAACGTACTATCATCAAACAGAAGGGGTATGAGCAGGCGATGCTTGATGCCGGAATGACGCCCTACAGCGTGATGGTTGAGCAGTCTTCCTCTTATTCATCGGGGATTGAGCTGATGCGCCAGGCGCGTCGCGAATATCCGCAGCTTGACGGCATTTTCTGTACCAACGATGACCTTGCGGTCGGCGCGGCGTTTGAATGCCAGCGGCTGGGGCTTAAAATCCCTGACGATATGGCGATTGCCGGTTTCCACGGCCACGATATCGGCCAGGTGATGGAGCCGCGCCTGGCCAGCGTGCTGACGCCGCGCGAGCGGATGGGGCGGATTGGTGCTGAACGTCTGCTGGCGCGTATTCGCGGTGAAGCGGTGACGCCTAAGATGTTAGATTTAGGTTTCACATTGTCACCGGGCGGATCTATTTAAACTGACAAATTTGAAGTAGATCACACATATTCACATCTGGCACGAATGGTTATTGCTTCTCCACAACTCCGGCATGACAATGTTACCGATAACAGTTACCCGTAACAATTAACCTGTACGCCAGTATTCCACGCCGTTAAACGCTGCCAGGCTGCGCGTATGTGTCCAGTGGGAGGAAGCTTTGAGCACGACTAACCATGATCACCACATCTATGTCCTGATGGGCGTTTCCGGCAGCGGCAAATCCGCTGTCGCCAGCGAAGTGGCGCATCAACTGCACGCCGCGTTTCTCGACGGCGACTTTCTGCATCCGCGCAGCAACATCAACAAGATGGCTTCCGGCGAACCGTTAAATGACGATGACCGCACCCCGTGGCTGCAGGCGCTGAACGATGCCGCGTTTGCCATGCAGCGTACCAATAAAGTGTCGCTGATTGTCTGCTCCGCGTTGAAAAAGAGCTACCGTGACATCCTGCGTAAAGGTAACCCGAACCTCTCATTTATCTACCTGAAAGGCGACTTCGAGGTTATCGAACAACGTCTGAAGGCGCGTAAAGGCCACTTCTTTAAAACCCAGATGCTGGTCACGCAGTTTGAAACGCTGCAGGAACCGGGCGCGGATGAAAACGATGTTTTAATCGTCGATATCGACCAGTCATTGGAAGGCGTGGTCGCCAGCACCATTGAGGTGATCAACAAAGGCAGTAAATAGTGAGTACATTAACGCTTGTTTTAACAGCAGTCGGCTCCGTTTTGCTGCTGCTGTTTTTAGTGATGAAGGCGCGTATGCATGCCTTCGTGGCTTTGATGGTGGTTTCTATTGGAGCAGGGCTTTTTTCCGGAATGCCGTTGGACAAGATCGCGGCGACGATGGAAAAAGGCATGGGCGGCACGCTGGGCTTTCTGGCTATCGTCGTCGCGCTGGGGGCTATGTTCGGTAAGATCCTGCATGAAACCGGCGCGGTCGACCAGATTGCCGTTAAGATGCTGAAATCTTTCGGCCACAATCGCGCCCACTATGCGATAGGCCTGGCCGGACTTATCTGCGCGCTGCCGCTGTTTTTCGAAGTGGCGATCGTGTTGCTGATCAGCGTGGCTTTCTCAATGGCGCGCCACACCGGCACCAATCTGGTGAAGCTGGTGATCCCGCTGTTTGCTGGCGTAGCCGCTGCGGCCGCGTTCCTGCTGCCGGGGCCCGCGCCGATGCTGCTGGCCTCGCAGATGCACGCCGACTTTGGCTGGATGATCCTGATTGGCCTGTGCGCCGCGATCCCGGGGATGATTATCGCAGGACCGCTGTGGGGTAACTTTATCAGCCGTTACGTTGAGCTGCATATTCCGGACGATATTAGCGAGCCGCACCTCGGCGAAGGCAAAATGCCGTCATTCGGCTTCAGCCTGTCGCTGATTCTGCTGCCGCTGGTGCTGGTTGGCCTGAAAACTATCGCCGCGCGCTTTGTGCCGGAAGGCTCTACCGCCTACGAATGGTTTGAGTTTATCGGCCATCCGTTTACCGCGATTCTGGTGGCGTGCCTGGTGGCTATCTATGGCCTGGCGGTACGTCAGGGGATGGCCAAAGATCGGGTGATGGAGATTTGCGGTCATGCGCTCCAGCCTGCGGGCATTATCCTGCTGGTCATCGGTGCGGGCGGCGTGTTCAAACAGGTGCTGGTCGACTCTGGCGTCGGTCCTGCCCTCGGCGAAGCGTTGACCGGTATGGGCCTGCCGATTGCCATCACCTGCTTCGTGCTGGCGGCGGCGGTGCGTATTATTCAGGGCTCCGCGACCGTTGCCTGCCTGACGGCCGTTGGGCTGGTGATGCCGGTTATCGAACAGCTGCACTACAGCGGCGCGCAGATGGCGGCGCTCTCTATCTGCATCGCCGGCGGCTCTATTGTCGTCAGCCACGTTAACGACGCGGGCTTCTGGCTGTTCGGTAAGTTTACCGGCGCGACCGAAGCGCAAACGCTGAAGACCTGGACGATGATGGAAACCATCCTCGGCACCGTCGGGGCGATTGTCGGCATGATTGCGTTTACGCTATTGAGCTAAACGACAAAGTGAAACACCCGGCGGAGCGAGGCGATGCCGGGTTAATTTTTCCGCTCTACTTATATCGAAAACCCTTAGCTTTACCCCTCTCCCGATCTGCCACTATCAGAAATACGATAAACGTCATACGGCTCACAAACCCGCGCCACGCCTGGCTTTAACCGGTTTGGTTAGCAAGAGTAAAACAACCGAATTTCTGCCGTAATCCATAATCCTGATCAATAAAATAGCGGCGGAAAATATTTCCTTCGCGATATAAATTCCCTGATAATTATTAGGGTATTCCGGGGGGCCAGCGACGGCTGCCGCTATGCAAAATTAGTTACGTTACTGATTGCCTGGCAATCATTGATTAATTTCACTTGCGACTTTAGCTGCATTTTGTAATGTGAAGGACTAACCAGTAGGAAACTGGCCTGGAACAAACAGCACACACCTCGCAGGAATACGTTATGAAAAATGTTGGTTTTATCGGCTGGCGCGGAATGGTCGGCTCTGTCCTCATGCAACGCATGGTTGAAGAGCGCGATTTTGATGCCATTCGCCCTGTTTTTTTCTCCACCTCCCAGCTGGGGCAGCCTGCTCCATCTTTTGGTGGCAGTACCGGTGGCACGCTTCAGGATGCATTCGATCTGGAAGCACTGAAGGCGCTGGACATTATTGTCACGTGTCAGGGCGGCGATTACACCAACGATATTTACCCGAAGCTGCGTGAAAGCGGCTGGCAGGGCTACTGGATTGACGCCGCCTCTTCGCTGCGCATGAAAGACGACGCCATCATCATTCTCGACCCGGTGAACCAGGACGTTATCACCGCAGGTCTGAACAACGGCGTTAAAACCTTTGTCGGCGGCAACTGTACCGTCAGCCTGATGCTGATGTCTCTCGGCGGCCTGTTTGCTCAGGATCTGGTTGAGTGGGTTAGCGTGGCGACTTATCAGGCGGCTTCCGGCGGCGGTGCGCGGCATATGCGCGAGCTGCTGACCCAGATGGGCCAGCTGCACAGCCATGTTGCGGCTGAGCTGGCGGATCCGGCTTCCGCGATCCTGGATATTGAACGCAAGGTCACCTCGTTGACCCGCAGCGGCGAGCTGGCGGTAGACAACTTTGGCGTTCCTTTGGCGGGCAGCCTGATCCCATGGATCGACAAACAGCTGGATAACGGCCAGAGCCGTGAAGAGTGGAAAGGCCAGGCGGAGACCAACAAAATTCTCGCGACCGCCTCACCGATTCCGGTAGACGGCCTGTGCGTTCGCGTTGGCGCGCTGCGCTGCCATAGCCAGGCGTTCACCATCAAGCTGAAAAAAGATGTTTCTATTCCGACCGTTGAGGAACTGCTGGCCGCGCATAACCCGTGGGCCAAAGTGGTACCGAACGATCGTGATATCACCATGCGTGAGCTGACTCCGGCTGCCGTTACCGGCACCCTGACCACCCCGGTGGGTCGCCTGCGTAAACTGAACATGGGGCCGGAGTACCTGTCGGCCTTCACCGTTGGTGACCAGCTGCTGTGGGGGGCCGCCGAGCCGCTCCGCCGCATGCTAAGACAGCTGGCGTAGTCGTCACAAGATGAAAAAAGGGGTGTTGAAACACCCCTTTTTTTTGCGTAATACAAGGAGTAAACGCGAATGTTAGATTTTTCCCAACGGAGGTAACTCAGCCTTGGCTATGCTTTAAGTAAGGAGTCACGATGTCTCCTTACCTGAAGGTGGGACGGAGCAGGGGGACGCATAACGTGCTGCGCCGTTCAGGTCAAAAAAAGTCGCCGGATACAGGAAAGGGCGACACCTACAACAGGATGAAACCATGTCTAATCGTATTGATAAGGACGTGATTAATGCGCTTATCGCCGGCCATTTTGCGGATCCTTTTTCCGTGCTTGGCATGCATTACACCGACGCCGGGCTGGAAGTTCGTGCATTATTACCCGATGCCACCGATGTGTGGGTCATTGAACCAAAAACCGGACGCAAAGTCGGCAAGCTGGAATGCCTCGACTCGCGCGGTTTCTTCAGCGGCGTTCTGCCGCGTCGTAAAAATCCTTTTCGCTATCAGCTGGCCGTCACCTGGCACGGGCAGCAGAACCTGATTGATGACCCATACCGTTTTGGTCCGCTGTTGCAGGATCTCGATGTCTGGCTGCTGTCGGAAGGCACGCATCTGCGTCCTTATGAAACGCTGGGCGCGCATGCCGATACCATGGACGGCGTGGTCGGTACGCGTTTCTCCGTATGGGCGCCGAATGCCCGCCGGGTATCGGTCGTCGGCCAGTTTAACTACTGGGACGGCCGCCGCCACCCGATGCGCCTGCGTAAAGAGTCCGGCATCTGGGAGCTGTTTGTTCCCGGCGCGCTGAACGGCCAGCTGTATAAATTCGAGCTTATCGATGCCCACGGCAACCTGCGGGTGAAGTCCGATCCTTACGCTTTTGAAGCGCAAATGCGCCCGGAGAGCGCCTCGCTCATCTGCGGGCTGCCGGAAAAGGTCGCACAGCCGCCGGAGCGCAAGCAGGCTAACCAGTTTGATGCGCCGATCTCGATTTATGAAGTACACCTCGGCTCCTGGCGCCGCCACACCGATAATAACTTCTGGCTGAGCTATCGCGAGCTTGCCGACCAGCTGGTCCCGTATGCCAAATGGATGGGCTTTACCCACCTCGAACTGCTGCCGGTTAACGAGCATCCGTTTGACGGCAGCTGGGGCTACCAGCCGACCGGGCTGTACGCGCCCACCCGTCGCTTCGGTACCCGGGAGGATTTCCGCTACTTTATCAACGCCGCGCACGCCGCGGGGCTTAAC
Organism: Klebsiella sp. PL-2018; assembly: GCF_019048985.1. Taxonomy (NCBI): domain Bacteria; kingdom Pseudomonadati; phylum Pseudomonadota; class Gammaproteobacteria; order Enterobacterales; family Enterobacteriaceae; genus Klebsiella; species Klebsiella sp. PL-2018. Next base: position 5,444,735 of record NZ_CP077673.1, on the reverse strand, counting down.
GTTATTCTGGACTGGGTGCCTGGCCATTTTCCGGCGGATGACTTTGCGCTCGCCTCGTTTGACGGCACCTCGCTGTATGAACATAGCGACCCGCGCGAAGGCTACCATCAGGACTGGAACACCCTGATTTACAACTACGGCCGCCGCGAGGTCAGCAATTACCTGGTCGGCAATGCGCTGTACTGGATCGAACGCTTCGGCATTGACGCGCTGCGGGTTGATGCGGTGGCGTCGATGATTTATCGCGACTACAGCCGCAAGCAGGGCGAGTGGGTGCCGAACGAATTCGGCGGTCGGGAAAACCTTGAAGCGATTGAGTTTCTGCGCAATACCAACCGCGTGCTGGGCGAACAGACGCCGGGCGCGGTAACCATGGCGGAAGAGTCGACCGATTTTCCCGGCGTTTCCCGTCCTTCCTCCACCGGCGGGCTGGGTTTCTGGTTCAAGTGGAACCTCGGCTGGATGCACGACACCCTCGACTACATGAAGCTGGACCCGGTGCATCGCCGTCATCATCACGACAAGATGACCTTCGGTATGCTCTACAACTACACCGAAAACTTTGTCCTGCCGCTCTCTCATGATGAAGTGGTGCACGGCAAAAAATCGATACTCGACCGCATGCCGGGCGACGCCTGGCAGAAGTTCGCTAACCTGCGCGCCTACTACGGCTGGCTGTTTGCCTTCCCGGGTAAAAAGCTGCTGTTTATGGGCAATGAGTTTGCTCAGGGGCGCGAATGGAACCACGACGCAAGCCTCGACTGGCATCTGCTGGAAGGCGGCGATAACTGGCACCACGGCGTCCAGCGGCTGGTGCGCGACCTCAACCATACCTATCGTCACCATAAAGCGCTGCACGAGCTGGATTTCGATCCCTACGGCTTCGAATGGCTGGTGGTGGACGACCATGAGCGTTCGGTATTTATCTTTGTTCGTCGCGACAGGGCGGGCAATGAAATTATCGTCGCCAGCAACTTCACCCCGGTCCCGCGTCATGAGTACCGTTTTGGCATCAACCAGCCCGGCCGCTGGCGTGAAGAGCTCAACACCGACTCCATGCATTACCACGGCAGCAACACCGGCAACGGCGGCGTCGTTGAGAGCGACCCGATCGCCAGCCACGGTCGTGAACACTCCCTCTCCATTACGCTGCCGCCGCTGGCGACGGTGTGGCTGGTGCGGGAGGCGCAATGATCGCACTCGCGGCAGGAAAGCCCGCGCCTTTAGGGGCCAGCTACGACGGTAAGGGCGTGAATTTCGCGCTCTTTTCCGCCCATGCGGAGCGGGTGGAACTCTGCGTGTTTGACGAGCAGGGTAATGAACGGCGCGTCGACCTGCCCGCGCGCAGCGGCGATATCTGGCACGGCTGGCTCGCCGATGTCGGGCCTGGCCTGCGCTACGGCTACCGCGTCCACGGGCCCTGGGACCCAACGCAAGGGCACCGCTTCAACCCGGCGAAGCTGCTGCTTGACCCCTGCTGCCATCAGGTAGACGGCGGGTTGCCTGACGATGAACGTCTCCACGGCGGCGATCGCGTTCCCGATCGTCGCGACAGCGCGGCGATAGCGCCGAAGTCGCGGGTGATCGACCTGCATTACGACTGGCGCGGCGATAAGCCGCCGCGCACGCCGTGGGGCCAGACGGTGATTTATGAAGCCCACGTCAAGGGGCTGACGTATCTGCACCCCGATCTGCCGGAGAATATCCGCGGCACCTATAAAGCGCTCGGTCATCCGGTGATGATCGATTACTTCCGCATGCTGGGCATTACTGCACTAGAGTTAATGCCGGTGGCGCAGTTCGCCAGCGAACCGCGCCTTCAGCGGATGGGGTTAAGCAACTATTGGGGCTACAACCCGCTGGCGATTTTCGCCCTCGACACGCGCTACGCCAGCGCGCCGAAGCAGGCGTTAAACGAGTTTCGCGATGCGGTAAAAGCGCTGCATGCGGCGGGCATCGAAGTGATCCTTGACGTGGTGCTGAACCATAGCGCGGAGATAGACCTGGAAGGGCCGACCTTCTCCCTGCGCGGAATCGATAACCGTAGCTATTATTGGATCAGGGAAGACGGCGATTACCACAACTGGACCGGCTGCGGGAACACCCTCAACCTCAGCCACCCCGGCGTGGTGGAGTATGCCCGCCAGTGCCTGCGTTTTTGGGTTGACGAGTGCCACGTTGACGGCTTTCGTTTCGACCTCGCCTCGGTGATGGGGCGGACGCCGGCGTTTCGTCAGGATGCGCCGCTGTTTGAGGCCATCCGTAACGACCCGCGTCTGGCGGAGGTCAAGCTGATCGCGGAACCCTGGGATATCGGCCCGGGCGGCTACCAGGTGGGTAACTTTCCGCCGCTGTTCGCCGAGTGGAACGACCATTTCCGCGATACCGCGCGTCGATTCTGGCTGCAGCAGAACGTCTCGCTGGGCGACTTCGCTCAGCGTTTTGCCGCATCCAGCGACGTTTTTCAGCGTAACGGCAGAGCGGCTTCGGCGGCGGTTAACCTGGTCACCGCGCACGATGGTTTCACCCTGCGCGACTGCGTTTGTTTCAATCAGAAACATAATGAGGCAAACGGGGAGGAGAATCGCGATGGGACTAACAATAACTACAGCAACAATCATGGTATAGAAGGATTAGAAGGGAGTCTTGCCGTGATTGAACGGCGCCGTGCCAGCGTTCACGCTCTTCTGGCGACGCTACTGCTGGCGCAGGGAACGCCGATGCTGCTGGCGGGTGACGAACACGGTCACAGCCAGCATGGCAACAACAATGCTTACTGTCAGGACAATGCGTTGACCTGGCTGGACTGGAACCATACTAACCGCGGGCTGACCGCGTTCACCGCCGCGTTAATTCATCTGCGCCAGCGGGTTCCGGCTTTAACCGAGAATCGCTGGTGGCAGGAGGGAGACGGCAGCGTTCGCTGGTTAAACCAACATGCGCAGCCGCTGTCCGCCGATGAATGGCAGCACGGTGCGCCGCGTATGCAGATCATATTGTCCGATCGCTGGCTGATGGCGCTCAACGCCACCGCCGAGGTGGCAGAGATGGTTTTACCCGCGGGGGAATGGCGCGCCATTCCACCTTTCGCCGGAGAGGATAATCCGGTCACTATAGCTGTCTGGCATGGGCCCGCGCACGGAGTGTGCGTATTTCAAAGGTCGTAACCTCGGGGCTTCCGGTTGGTCTCGAAGCGGCGGCGCGACGAGAAGGGCAGGCAAGCTGGGGAGTTAAAAAGGAGTTAATTATGGTTGGGGTAGAAAAGAACGATCCATTGATGCTGGCGCGTCAGTTGCCGATCAAATCCGTTGCGCTGATCCTTGCCGGGGGACGTGGTACCCGTCTGAAGGATCTGACCAATAAACGCGCGAAACCTGCTGTCCATTTCGGCGGCAAGTTCCGCATTATCGATTTTGCGTTATCTAACTGTATTAACTCAGGCATTCGACGCATCGGCGTCATCACCCAGTATCAATCGCATACGCTGGTGCAGCATATCCAGCGCGGCTGGTCGTTCTTCAATGAAGAGATGAACGAGTTTGTTGACCTGCTGCCCGCCCAGCAAAGGATGCAGGGGGAAAACTGGTATCGCGGCACGGCGGATGCGGTGACGCAGAACCTCGACATCATTCGTCGTTACAAGGCGGAGTACGTCGTTATCCTCGCGGGCGACCATATTTACAAACAAGACTACTCGCGCATGCTTATCGATCACGTCGAAAAAGGCGCGCGTTGCACCGTGGCCTGTATGCCAGTGCCTATTGAAGAAGCACGGGCGTTCGGGGTCATGGCGGTGGACGAGAGCGATAAGATTATCGATTTCGTCGAAAAACCGGCTAATCCGCCTGCGATGCCGGGCGATGCCAGCAAATCGCTGGCGAGTATGGGTATCTATGTCTTTGACGCGGATTACCTTTATGAGCTTCTGGAAGAAGACGACAGCGATGAAAGCTCCAGCCACGATTTTGGTAAAGACATCATTCCGAAAATCACCAAAGCTGGCATGGCTTATGCACATCCTTTCCCGCTCTCCTGCGTGCAGTCCGATCCGCAGTCTGAGCCCTACTGGCGTGATGTCGGGACCCTGGAAGCGTACTGGAAAGCCAACCTCGATCTGGCTTCGGTGACCCCGGAACTGGACATGTACGATCAGAACTGGCCGATTCGCACTCATATGGAGCCTTTGCCTCCGGCAAAATTCGTCCAGGACCGCTCGGGCAGCCACGGGATGACCCTGAACTCGCTGGTTTCAGGCGGCTGTATTATCTCCGGCTCGGTGGTTGTGCAGTCGGTGCTGTTCCCGCGCGTGCGGGTGAATTCATTCTGTAATATTGATTCGGCAGTCTTGTTGCCAGAGGTTTGGGTTGGCCGTTCGTGCCGCCTGCGTCGCTGCATTATTGACCGCGCCTGCGTGATCCCGGAAGGTATGGTTGTTGGGGAGAACGCGGAAGAGGATGCACGCCGTTTCTACCGCTCGGAGGAAGGTATCGTGCTGGTCACCCGCGACATGCTGCGGAAATTGGGGTATCCACAGGAGCGCTAATGCAGGTATTACATGTATGTTCAGAGATGTTCCCGCTGTTAAAAACCGGTGGACTGGCGGATGTGATCGGCGCGCTGCCTGCAGCGCAAATTGCCGGGGGCGTCGACACGCGCGTACTGCTGCCCGCGTTTCCTGATATCCGCCGCGGCGTGACGGATGCGCAGGTGGTGACGCGCCGCGAGACGTTTGCCGGGCGCATCACTCTGCTGTTCGGTCACTTTAACGGCGTGGGCATCTATTTGATTGATGCCCCGCATCTCTACGATCGCCCAGGGAGCCCTTACCACGATACCAATCAGCACGCCTATACCGACAACGTGCTGCGCTTTGCGCTGCTGGGATGGGTCGGTAGCGAGATGGCCTGCGGCCTGGATCCTTTCTGGCGCCCTGACGTTGTTCACGCCCACGACTGGCATGCGGGCCTGACCCCGGCCTATCTGGCGGCGCGCGGCCACCCGGCTAAGTCGGTCTTTACGGTGCATAACCTGGCCTACCAGGGGATGTTCTACTCGTGGCATATGAACGACATTGAGCTGCCGTGGTCGTTCTACAACGTTCATGGCCTTGAATTTAACGGCCAGATCTCCTTTCTGAAGGCGGGGCTCTACTACGCCGACCATATTACGGCGGTCAGCCCGACCTATGCGCGCGAAATCACCGAGCCGCAGTTCGCTTACGGCATGGAAGGGCTGCTGCGTCAGCGGCAGCATGAGGGCCGCCTCTCCGGGATCCTCAACGGGGTGGATGATCATATCTGGAATCCGGAAAGCGACCTGCTGCTGGCCGCGCGCTACGATCGCGATCGGCTGGAAGAAAAAGCGGAAAACAAACGCCAGCTGCAAATCGCCATGGGGCTGAAGGTGGATGACAAAGCGCCGCTGTTTGCCGTTGTCAGCCGTTTGACCAGCCAGAAGGGGCTGGACCTGGTGCTTGAGGCGCTGCCGGGCCTGCTGGAGCAGGGCGGTCAGCTGGCGCTGCTGGGGGCGGGCGATCCGGTGCTGCAGGAGGGCTTCCTGGCCGCCGCGGCCGAGCATCCGGGCAAGGTCGGCGTACAGATTGGCTACCATGAAGCCTTCTCGCACCGCATTATGGGCGGCGCCGATGTGATTCTGGTGCCCAGCCGTTTTGAACCGTGCGGCTTAACCCAGCTGTACGGCCTGAAGTACGGCACGCTACCGCTGGTGCGGCGTACCGGCGGACTGGCGGACACCGTGTCCGATTGCTCGCTGGAGAACCTCGCCGACGGTCTGGCTACCGGCTTTGTTTTTGAAGATAGCAACGCTTTGTCGCTGCTGCGGGCTATTCGACGCACATTCGTCTTGTGGTCGCGCCCGTCGCTCTGGCGCTACGTCCAGCGTCAGGCGATGAATATGGATTTTAGCTGGCAGGTTGCCGCAAATTCTTACCGCGAACTTTATCAACGCTTGCTGTAACCAGGAGCCAAAGCTATGAATGTACCTTTTAGCTACTCATCACCCACCCTGAGCGTTGAGGCGTTAAAGCACTCTATTGCTTATAAGCTGATGTTTATCATCGGCAAAGATCCGGCTATCGCTAACAAACATGAATGGCTCAACGCCACGCTGTTCGCCGTTCGCGATCGCATGGTTGAGCGCTGGCTGCGTTCAAACCGGGCGCAGCTCTCTCAGGAAGTGCGCCAGGTTTACTATCTGTCGATGGAGTTTTTGATTGGCCGTACCTTGTCCAACGCGCTGCTATCGCTCGGTATTTATGAGGACGTGAACAGCGCGCTGGAAGAGATGGGGCTGAATCTTGAAGAGCTGATTGACGAAGAGAACGACCCGGGCCTGGGCAACGGCGGTCTTGGTCGTCTGGCTGCCTGCTTCCTCGACTCGCTGGCGGCGCTGGGTTTGCCGGGCCGCGGCTACGGTATTCGCTACGACTACGGGATGTTTAAGCAGAATATCGTCGACGGGCGGCAGAAAGAGTCCCCGGACTACTGGCTGGAGTACGGCAACCCGTGGGAGTTCGAGCGCCACAATACGCGCTACAAAGTGCGCTTCGGCGGCCGCATTCAGCAGGAAGGTAAACACTCGCGCTGGGTGGAGACCGAAGAGATTATTGCCGAAGCCTACGATCAGATCATCCCGGGTTTCGACACCGACGCCACCAACACGCTGCGTCTGTGGAGCGCGCAGGCCAGCAGCGAGATCAACCTCGGTAAATTCAACCAGGGCGACTACTTCGCGGCGGTGGAAGATAAAAACCACTCCGAGAACGTGTCGCGGGTGCTCTATCCGGATGACTCCACCTATTCCGGGCGCGAGCTGCGCCTGCGCCAGGAGTATTTCCTCGTGTCGGCGACGGTACAGGATATCCTCAGCCGTCACTACCAGCTGCATAAAACCTACGCCAATCTGGCGGACAAAATCGCGATTCACCTCAACGACACGCACCCGGTGCTGTCGATTCCGGAGCTGATGCGCCTGCTGATTGACGAGCATAAGTTTAGCTGGGATGAGGCGTTCGAGGTGACCTGCCAGGTCTTCTCCTATACCAACCATACCCTGATGAGCGAAGCGCTGGAGACCTGGCCCGTCGATATGCTGGGTAAAATCCTGCCGCGTCATTTGCAGATTATTTTCGAGATTAACGACTACTTCCTGAAGACCCTGCAGGAGCAGTATCCCAACGATACGGCGATGCTGGGCCGTACGTCGATTATCGACGAGTCTAACGGGCGTCGCGTACGCATGGCGTGGCTGGCGGTGGTGGTAAGCCACAAGGTCAACGGCGTGTCGGAGCTGCACTCCCGGCTGATGGTCGAGTCGCTGTTTGCCGAATTTGCCAAAATCTTCCCGATGCGCTTTACCAACGTCACGAACGGCGTCACTCCGCGCCGCTGGCTGGCGCTGGCGAATCCGCCGCTGTCGAAAGTGCTGGATGAAAATATCGGCCACACCTGGCGTACGGATTTAAGCCAGCTGAAGGAGCTGGAGCAGCATATTGACTTTCCGAAGGTTAACCAGGCGGTGCGCCAGGCCAAGCTGGAAAACAAGCAGCGGCTGGCGAACTACATCGGCCAGCAGCTTAACGTGGTGGTCAACCCGAAAGCCCTGTTCGATGTGCAGATCAAGCGTATTCACGAGTACAAACGTCAGCTAATGAACGTGCTGCATGTGATCACCCGCTACAATCGCATTAAGGCCGATCCCGACGCTGAGTGGGTACCGCGCGTGAATATCTTCGCCGGCAAGGCGGCTTCGGCTTACTACATGGCGAAGCATATTATTCATTTAATCAATGACGTCGCGGCGGTGGTGAATAACGATCCGGACGTTGGCGATAAGCTGAAAGTGGTGTTCATTCCTAACTACAGCGTAAGCCTCGCGCAGCTGATCATTCCGGCGGCGGATCTCTCTGAGCAGATCTCGCTGGCGGGGACGGAGGCGTCCGGTACCAGCAACATGAAGTTCGCGCTTAACGGCGCGTTAACCATCGGTACCCTGGACGGGGCTAACGTTGAGATGCAGGAGCACGTCGGGGCGGATAATTTCTTTATCTTCGGTAATACGGCGGAAGAGGTTGAAGCCCTGCGGGCTAACGGCTACAAACCGCGTGATTACTATGAGCAGGATGAAGAGCTGCACCAGGCGCTGACGCAGATCGGCACCGGCCTGTTCAGCCCATCGGAGCCGGGACGCTACCGTGACCTGCTGGATTCGCTGATTAACTTCGGCGACCACTATCAGGTTCTGGCGGATTACCGTAGCTACGTGGATTGTCAGGATAAGGTGGATGAGCTGTACCGTCATCCGGAGGAGTGGGCCAATAAAGCGATGCTGAATATCGCCAATATGGGCTACTTCTCTTCCGACCGCACGATTAAGGAGTATGCCGACCATATCTGGCATATCGATCCGGTAAGGTTGTAACGGATTAGCCATAAAAAACGGGGCCTACAGGCCCCGTTACTGTTTGCGGTGTTACGACGCCAGCGACAGCTCAGACTTTCCCGCGTGCTGCGCCAGCCACTCGCTGATGCGCGCCTGCTGCTCGTCATTCAGCCACATACCTTGTTTAGTGCGACGCCAGATCGCGTCATCCAGCGAACGAACCCATTCGTGCTCAACCAGATAGCGCAGTTCGGCTTCAAAAAACTCATGGCCGAAATGCTCACCCAGATCGTCCAGTGAGGTCGCCTTATCAAGGATTAGCTCGCTGTTGCTGCCGTAGGTGCGGGCGTAATGGCGGGCCATCGATTCGCTGATAAACGAAAAGCGGCGGCGCAGTTTCGCCGCGTAGTCGTCACGGTCGCTGCCGATATCGCCGCCGGGCAGCACCGCGGTTTTGGTCCATGCCGGGCCGATGCCTTTGTAGTAAGGCGTTAGTTTCTCCAGCGCATGCTCGGCCAGCTTGCGATAGGTGGTCAGCTTGCCGCCAAAGACCGACAGCAGCGGCGCCTGCTCGTTATCATCATGGATATCAAGAGTGTAATCGCGGGTGATCGCCTGCGGCGAGTCGGATTCATCGTCGCACAGCGGGCGCACGCCGGAGTAGGTCCAGACGATATCGTCCCGGGTGAGAGGCTTTTTAAAGTGGGCGTTATAGACGTTCAGCAGGTAGTTAACTTCGTTGTCGTCGATCGCTACCGCTTTAGGATCGCCTTTATACTCCACGTCGGTGGTGCCGATGATGGAAAATTCATCCATCCACGGGATCACAAACACAATGCGTTTATCTTCATTTTGCAGGATGTAGGCCTGTTTCTGCGTGTGCACGCGCGGCACCACGATATGGCTGCCCTTGATCAAGCGAATACCGTACGGCGAGCGCAGATGCATCCCTTCGTCGAAGAACTGTTTGACCCACGGGCCGGTGGCGTTAACCAGACCGCGCGCCTGCCAGGTAAACTTCTCGCCGCTATCAATATCTTCGGCTTCGACAATCCACAAACCGTTTTCACGTTTTGCCGAGATGGCGCGGGTCCGCGTGCGCACTTCCCCGCCTTTACGCACAACCATCTGGGCATTGGCCAGCACCAGACGCGCATCGTCAACCCAGCAGTCGGAATATTCGAAACCGCGCACGATTTCAGGTTTAAGTACCGATTCTGTGCCAAAACGCAACCCGGTTGAGCCGGGTAAGCTGGTGCGCTTGCCCAGATGATCGTACATAAACAGGCCAATGCGGATCATCCACGCCGGACGCAGGTGCGGGCGATGCGGTAAACGAAAGCGCATCGGGAAGGCGATATGCGGGGCCATTTTTAACAACACTTCGCGTTCGGCCAGCGCTTCGCTCACCAGGCGGAACTCATAGTGTTCAAGGTAGCGCAGCCCGCCGTGAATCAGCTTTGAGCTGGCGCTGGATGTGGCGCAGGCAAGGTCGCTTGCCTCCAGCATCAGTACGGATAAACCACGCCCTGCGGCGTCTGCCGCGATACCGGCACCGTTGATGCCTCCCCCTATCACAATCAGATCTTTGGTTTCCACGCTCGCCACCTCTTACACTTTCGTTTAAGCTCACAAATGTTCGATATCGCTCAATATAGCAAACAATCGCGCTATTGGTAACATCAAAAAAACATTTCAGAGTGATGCGTGTAACATATTGGCGTTTATTTAGCGCCAGGCTGTACACTAGACGCTAAAATCCAGGGCGTTTCGCCGCCTGTCTGTATATCCGTATATAAAGAAGAGAGCTTATGGATCGCTTTGAATGTATTAACGTAGAAGAAGCCCACCAGAAAATGCACCAGCAGACGGCGGTGCTGGTCGATATTCGCGACCCGCAAAGCTATGCGATGGGCCACACGCCGGGCGCATTCCATCTGACCAACGATACGCTGGGCGCGTTTATGCGCGACAACGACTTTGATACGGCGGTCATGGTGATGTGCTATCACGGCAATAGCAGCAAAGGCGCCGCGCAGTATCTGCTGCAGCAGGGTTACGACAAGGTTTACAGCGTGGACGGCGGGTTTGATGCCTGGCACCGGCATTTTCCGGCGGAAGTCGCGCATGGCGCACTTTAGGCGTTAGCGCCGGTTGTGGCTATAATATCTCCCTTTGTGTGGAATAAGCGATCCGCTGCATGTTAATGATTACCTCTTTTGCCAACCCGCGCGTGGCCCAGGCGTTTGTCGACTATATGGCGACGCAGGGCATTATTCTGACTATTCAGCAGCATACGCAGAGCGATATCTGGCTGGCTGATGAGTCCCAGGCCGGACGCGTACAGGCCGAGCTGGCCCGCTTTCTGGAAAATCCCGCCGATCCGCGTTACCTCGCTGCCAGCTGGCAGTCGGGGCACACCAATAGCGGGCTGCACTACCAGCGCTTTCCCTTTTTAGCGACGCTTCGCCATAATGCCGGGCCGGTGACCTGGGGCGTGCTCTTCGCCTGCATCGCCGTCTTTGTCCTGCAAACGGTCATTGGCGATCAACCGGTCATGCTGCTGCTGGCCTGGCCCTACGATCCTTCGCTGAAATTTGAAGTCTGGCGCTACTTTAGCCATGCGCTTATGCACTTCTCGCTGATGCATATTCTGTTCAACCTGCTATGGTGGTGGTACCTCGGCGGAGCGGTAGAAAAGCGCATCGGCAGCGGCAAGCTGGTGGTGATTACGGTGATCGCCGCTTTGCTGAGCGGCTTTGTGCAGCATCAGTTCAGCGGCCCGTGGTTTGGCGGACTCTCCGGCGTAGTCTATGCGCTAATGGGCTATGTCTGGCTACGGGGCGAGCGCGATCCGCAGAGCGGCGTTTATTTACAGCGCGGCTTGATACTCTTCTCTTTAGTATGGTTAATTGCTGGATGGTTTGATGTTTTCGGCATGTCGATTGCGAACGGTGCGCACGTGGCCGGTCTGGTGACCGGGCTGGCGATGGCGTTTGTTGATACGCAGAATGTGCGAAAACGAACGTAGAGATTCCCAGGGATATTTCATGAAACAAACACAACGTCATGACGCGATTATCGAGCTGGTAAAAAAACAGGGATACGTCAGTACCGAGGAGCTTGTCGAGCAGTTTGCCGTCAGCCCGCAGACCATTCGCCGCGATCTGAATGATTTAGCCGATCAGAAAATGATTCTGCGTCATCACGGCGGCGCTGCGCTACCGTCCAGCTCGGTGAATACGTCCTGGCACGACAGAAAATCGACCCAGACCCAGGAAAAAGAGCGCATCGCCCGCAAGGTGGCGAGCGAAATCCCCGATGGCGCGACGCTGTTTATCGATATCGGTACCACGCCGGAAGCGGTGGCCCACGCGCTGCTTAACCATAACGATCTGCGCATCGTCACCAATAACCTCAACGTCGCCAATACGCTGATGGTGAAAGAGGACTTCCGCATTATCCTGGCCGGCGGCGAGCTGCGCAGCCGGGATGGCGGTATTATCGGTGAGGCCACCCTGGACTTTATCTCCCAGTTTCGCCTTGATTTCGGCATTCTCGGCATCAGCGGTATCGACAGCGATGGCTCGCTGCTGGAGTTCGACTACCACGAAGTTCGCACCAAACGGGCGATTATTGAAAACTCCCGCCACGTGATGCTGGTCGTTGACCATTCTAAATTTGGCCGTAATGCGATGGTCAACATGGGCAGCATCAGTATGGTTGATGCGGTCTACACCGATGTGATGCCGCCCGCCGGCGTACTGAAGGTGATTACCGATAACAACCTTCAGCTGGAGCTGTGCTGAACCTTTAGCATTTCCGGGTCATGCCAGAGCGTTGCTCCGCCTGACGCGCGCGATTGATGGCGTGATGTTGATGAGTGACAGGATTATCTCCGCCGCCAGGCGGAGGGAAACCTGCCGCCGGCGATGACGTAACGGTTATGTTGCCTGAAGCGAGCCGATAGCGGCTTAAACCCCGTATCCCATCATTTTCAACAGCTGCTGGGCATGCTGAACGGCATCCTGGCGGTGCGCCACGCCCAGCTTCTGATACAAGTTACGGATATGCGTTTTAATCGTAGTGGCGGCCACGTCCAGCTCACCGGCGATCTGCTCGTTGCTGTAGCCGGAATAGATAAGTCCCAGGACCTGCCATTCGCGCTGGGTCAGCGGGCTGGTGCGGATAAGCTCCGGCACTTCCGGGTGGTTCAGCAGCCGTTCGACGAAGCTCTCGTCAAAGTGGGCGAACTTATGCCGATGATGCTGGTTGATATCGCGCAGAATACGCTGGGCGCGGTGCTGCTCCAGCTCCGGCAGCGTATTGAGCTGAATCAGCTGGCGCAGCTGCTGCGCCATCGCTTCGCCTTCAATGACAAAATGATTAATAAACCCGGTGCGGTTAGCGAGGGTGAGCGCTTCCAGCAGCGCTTTTTGCGCTTCGCTCTTACGCCCGGCCTGCCAGTAGAGCTGGTTGAGCAGCAGCAGGTTGCGGTTCAGGTCGCTCATCAAACGCAGCGAGCGGGCGTTATCGTTTAGCTCTTCCAGCACCATCTCGGCGGAATCAAAATCGCCGAGCAGGATCTGCGCGCGGGCGATATTGCGCCACTGGCTCTGCAAGAAATGGTTGTTAGCGAATTCCGGTTTTGGCGTCTGGCGCAGCCAGTTTGCCGCGGCGGCTTTATCGCCGATCATCTGCCAGTAGATCACCCGGACTTTGTCGGCATTGGATACCCAGTCGCTATGGTAATGGCCGTTGCCAAGCAGATTTTCCAGGCGATTCAAATGGCTGCGGGCGTTATCCAGGTCGCCCCGCGCCAGCGAGCACTGTACCATCAGCGTCAGGCACTGCAGCTGCTGCTGCGGCTGATAGGAGGAAAGCACGTTCATGCCGCTGCGCGCGGAGGTCTCCGCTTCATCCAGCCGCGCCCAGGCCCACAGCAGCTGGGAGCGAATCCGCAGCAGGAACTCGTGCATCGGCAGCTGCTCAAGGTGCTGTTCGCGAATCAGCTGGAACGCTTTTTCCTGAATTTCCCAGGCGGCCTGCAGGAAACCCTGCGCAAAGAGGATTTCGCTTTGCTGGATCATGCTCCATAACGCGTAGTGCCAGACGTCATGACGGCGGGCCATCTGTTCCGTCTGCTGCATGACCGCCAGCGATTTGCTCAGCTGGCCTTTGCAGTGCAGAACTTCACCGTGTACGGATGTGGCAACGATACGGCTGTAGTAGCTGGCCAGCGGCAGTTCATCAAGGGCCACCATCGCCAGGCGCTCGGCTTCGTCCTGATCGCCTGCGTTGATCGCCACCTGGGCGCGCAGGGCGTTGAAATCCCCGTGCATGGCGGTGTCCATTTCCGTATCCATCTCCTGCTCGGCGCGCGCCAGCAGGGTATTCACTTCGCTATAGCGGTGCTGGCTCTGCATCAGCCAGGCCTGCAAAAGAATTAAACGCGGGTTTTCCAGCAGGTTTGACCACGGCAGCGCGGCGAGGGACTGCTCCAGCAAACTCAGTTCGCTGTGGTTAAACATGCCCCACGCGTGGTTGAGCAGAATATCGCGCAGCATTTTGGCGTCACCCGCGGCCAGGGCGTGGTGAATGGCTTCGCTCGGGAAGCCTTGCGCCATCCAGCTTTCTGCCGCGGCACGGTGAATTTCCGGCAGCTCAACCGCCAGCTCCCACTGGCAGCGCTGGCGCAGGAAGTTGCCGAACAGCGGATGGTAGCGGAACCATTCGCCGGAATCGTCCATCCGCTGCAGGAATAAGCCCTGACGTTCAATTTCTTCCAGCTGCATCTGGCCATTCTCTTCGCCGGTAACGCGGACGATGAGCGCATCGTTCATTGAACGCAGTAGCGAACTTTTCAGCAGGAAATTACGCGTCCGCGGGTCCACGTTATCCAGCACCTCATCGACCAGATAGTCAGAAAGATGGCTGGCGTTAATGCCGGCAAGACGACGAGCGGAGTGGTGGGCGGAAGTATTGTTCTGGCGCGCCGAGAGGGCAATCAGCTGTAGCGCGGTGGCCCAGCCGGCAACATCGTCGCACAGCCTTTTGCTGTCGTCGGCCTCAATGGGCGAACTGAGACGACAGTCGAAAAACTGCTTGGCTTCCTGATGGGTAAAAGCCAACTGCTGGCTGCCGATTTCCAGCAGCTGATCGCGCACGCGCAGGTTGGCGATACCCAGCTGCGGCAGATTACGCGACAGCACCACCAGCGTCATATTTTCTGGCTGATGGCGGAGGAAGAAACGCATTGCGTCATGAATTACCGGATTGCTGATCAGATGGTAATCATCAATCACCAGGAACAGCGGGCGCTGCCAGTCGGCCAGTTCAATAAACAGTTGTGCGAAGAGGGAAGGCAGGCTGGCGTACTGGCGCTTTTGCACCATCGCTTCGCTGGCCGCGCAGTGGCCGCCGGTTGCCTGTTGAACGGCGGCGATAAGATAGCTGGCAAAACGCTCCTGTTGGTTATCGCCTTCATCCAGGGAGAACCAGCCGAGATCGTTTTTCCCCGCCGCCCATTGAGACACGAGCGTGGTCTTACCGTAGCCAGCCGGGCTGGTCACCAACGCGAGACGATAATTGTTCGCGCCGGAAAGTTTCGCCAGCAATCGCTCACGAACCACAGTGTGTTCAAGGCGGACCGGGCGACTTAATTTAGACGGAATCAACATAGTTCTTCATTTCGCTGTGCAAGGGAGGAGTTGCGAATTTTTTTGCGCTTCGTAATTAATATCCAATAAGGTCGGCCATAATGAATTTTATTGCAAGTTATGTCCGAGTTTTATGCTCTTGAATTTGCTCTATGTCACAAATTTGGACATAGAGAGAAATTCACAGAAATCCGCGTCAGCGTGCGCGGTTATTGGGATTGCGCAGGTTACAGGCACGATAAGCTAATCTTTTATTACAAAATTAGTAGCTGTTTGTTTTTAATAAAATATTATCAGCGAAATCTTATAAGTCATCTTTTTGAGCTATTTCTACATTAAAGTACGTTTATTCCCCTGATATTTACTTTTATTTGGCAATATTTACACAACGGCATTTCGCTTGCTTTTATCGTCCTGGCTTGTAACAAAATTTTGAGCGCCAGGCGGGCCGGTTTGTTGTTTCGGTATGGCGAATTTTGCAGCATAATTTTTGCCGGTAGGCTAACGTAATAGTGGCCACGATCACACTTTTCGCTCATCCCTGCTACTCCTCCCCGGCTAATCCCTGGCGGGATGAGGACGCGACTCCGGGAGGTCGGCACACTAACGCTAACGTTTTAGTAAAGGACCCGGATTACTTATGTCACAGACTTCTTTTAACAAAGCTCAGTTTCAGGCTGCACTGACGCGTCAGTGGCAGCATTTTGGTTTACAGTCCGCTTCCGAGATGACCCAGCGTCAGTGGTGGCGCGCCGTTAGCGGTGCGCTGTCCGAGCTGTTGTCGGCTCAGCCGGTAGCAAAAGCGGCCGAAGGGCAGCGCCACGTAAACTATATCTCCATGGAGTTTTTGATCGGTCGCCTGACCGGCAACAACCTGCTTAACCTTGGCTGGTATCAGCAGGTCAGCGATGAGCTTCAGGCCCACGACATTAATTTGACCGACCTGCTGGAAGAGGAAATCGACCCGGGTCTGGGCAACGGCGGTCTTGGCCGTCTGGCGGCTTGTTTCCTTGATTCAATGGCTACCGTTGGCCAGTCGGCGACCGGCTACGGCCTGAACTACCAGTACGGTCTGTTCCGCCAGTCTTTCGCTGACGGCCAGCAGATGGAAGCGCCGGATGACTGGGGGCGTAATAGCTACCCGTGGTTCCGCCACAACGAAGCGCTGGACGTGCAGGTTGGCCTCGGCGGTAAAGTGACCAAAAGCGGTGAGTGGATACCGGCATTCGTGATTACCGGCGAAGCCTGGGATCTGCCGGTGCTGGGCTACCGCAACAACGTGGCTCAGCCGCTGCGCCTGTGGCAGGCTAAGCACGCGCATCCGTTTAACCTGACCAAATTCAACGACGGCGATTTCCTGCGTGCCGAACAGCAGGGCATTGACGCCGAAAAACTGACGAAAGTTCTCTACCCGAACGATAACCATCAGGCGGGTAAAAAACTGCGTCTGATGCAGCAGTACTTCCAGTGCGCCTGCTCGGTTGCCGATATTCTGCGTCGCCACCATCTGGCGGGCCGCAAGCTGGCGGAGCTGGCGGATTATGAAGTCATCCAGCTTAACGATACTCACCCGACGATTGCGATTCCGGAACTGCTGCGCGTGCTGATTGATGAGCATCAGCTGAGCTGGGACGACGCCTGGGCGATTACCAGCAAAACCTTCGCGTATACCAACCACACCCTGATGCCGGAAGCGCTGGAGTGCTGGGATGAGAAGCTGGTGAAAGCGCTTCTGCCGCGCCACATGCAGATCATCAAACAGATTAACGACCGCTTTAAAACGCTGGTGGATAAAACCTGGCCGGGCGATAAGCAGGTATGGGCGAAACTGGCGGTGGTGCACGATAAACAGGTTCGCATGGCGAACATGTGCGTGGTGAGCGGCTTTGCGGTTAACGGCGTTGCCGCGCTGCACTCCGACCTGGTGGTGAAAGATCTGTTCCCGGAATATCACCAGCTGTGGCCGAATAAATTCCATAACGTCACCAACGGTATTACCCCGCGCCGCTGGATCAAACAGTGCAACCCGGCTCTGGCCGCGCTGCTGGATAAAACCCTGAAGAAAGAGTGGGCCAACGATCTCGACCAGCTGATCAATCTCGAAAAATATGCCGATGACGCGAAGTTCCGTCAGACGTATCGCGACATTAAGCTGGCCAACAAGGTTCGTCTGGCGGAGTTTGTGAAGCGGCGTACCGGTATCGAGATTAATCCGCAGGCGATTTTCGATATCCAGATTAAACGTCTGCACGAGTACAAACGTCAGCACCTCAACCTGCTGAACATCCTCGCGCAGTACAAAGAAATCCGCGAGAACCCGCAGGCGGACCGCGTACCGCGCGTGTTCCTGTTCGGTGCGAAAGCGGCGCCGGGCTACTACCTGGCGAAGAATATTATCTGGGCGATCAACAAGGTTGCCGCAGCGATCAATAACGATCCGCTGGTTGGCGATAAGCTGAAAGTGGTATTCCTGCCGGACTACTGCGTCTCGGCGGCGGAAATGCTGATCCCGGCGGCGGATGTCTCCGAGCAGATCTCTACGGCGGGTAAAGAGGCCTCCGGTACTGGCAATATGAAGCTGGCGCTGAACGGCGCGCTGACCGTGGGAACCCTGGACGGGGCGAACGTGGAAATCGCTGAGCAGGTGGGCGACGAAAACATCTTTATCTTCGGTCATACCGTGGAAGAAGTGAAAGCGCTGAAGGCCAAAGGCTACGATCCGCTGAAATGGCGTAAGAAAGACAAGCTGCTGGACGCGGTGCTGAAAGAGCTGGAGAGCGGCAAATATAGCGATGGCGATAAGCATGCCTTTGACCAGATGCTGCATAGCCTGCTGAAAGGCGGCGATCCGTACCTGGTGCTGGCGGATTTTGAAGCCTACGTGGCGGCGCAGAAGCAGGTTGATGCGCTGTATCGCGACCAGGAGGCCTGGACGCGCGCAGCGATCCTGAACACCGCGCGCTGCGGCATGTTCAGCTCCGACCGCTCGATTCGCGATTATCAGCAACGTATCTGGCAGGCAAAACGCTAAGGACAGGCCTATGGAGACTAAACGCCTTGATAACGCTGCCCTGGCGGCGGGAATAAGCCCAAGCTACATCAACGCTCACGGAAAGCCGCAGTCCATTGCTGCGGTGACCAAGCAGCGGCTGCTTGATGCGATGCATCGTACAGCGACCGCCGTGAAGGCGGCGGTTAACCCGCTGCCTGCGGTGCAGGTGTTCACCTACGGCAAAAAGATGTCTCTGCCGGTGGCGGGCCAGGGGGAGTTCCACTGGATCCTCACCACCGAAGAAGGGAAACAGTATCAGGGCCAGGCGCGCGGCGGTGAAACGCTGCCGCTGCCGGCAAGATTGCCGGAAGGGTACCACACGCTGACGCTGACTCAGGACGGCGACCGCTGGCACTGCCGGGTCATCGTTGCGCCCGCGCGCTGCTACGAACCGCAGGCGCTGAAGGATGGCAAGAAGCTGTGGGGAACCTGCGTACAGCTGTATACGCTGCGCTCGGAGAAGAACTGGGGGATTGGCGACTTCGGCGATTTACGCGCGATGCTGCCGGAAATCGCCCGCCGCGGCGGTGCGTTTATCGGGCTTAACCCGATTCACGCGCTCTATCCGGCTAATCCGGAGAGCGCCAGTCCGTACAGCCCCTCTTCACGCCGCTGGCTCAACGTTATCTATATTGATGTCAATGCGGTAGAGGATTTCCGACACAGCAAAGAGGCGCAGAAATGGTGGCAATCACCGGCTACGCAGCAGGCCCTGCAGGCCGCGCGTCAGACCGATGATGTTGACTACACCGCCGTGACCGCCCTTAAGCTCACTGCGCTGCGCATGGCCTGGAAAGGTTTTTCCGCACGTAACGATGAGACGACGGCGGAGTTCCGTCAGTTTGTGGCGCGCGAGGGGGAAAGCCTGTACTGGCAGGCGGCGTTTGACGCGCTGCACGCCTGGCAGGTTAAGCAGGATCCGCTGCGCTGGGGCTGGCCCGCGTGGCCGAAGGCTTATCAGGATACCGATAGCCCGGAGGTTAAAGCGTTCTGCACCGAACACGCCGATGAGGTGAATTTTTACCTGTGGCTGCAGTGGCTCGCTTTCACTCAGTTTGCCGAATGCTGGCATACCAGCCAGAACGACGCCATGCCGATCGGCCTGTATCGCGACCTGGCGGTGGGCGTTGCGGAAGGCGGGGCGGAAACCTGGTGCGATCGCGAGCTGTACTGCCTGAAAGCTTCCGTCGGCGCGCCGCCGGATATCCTGGGCCCGCTGGGACAAAACTGGGGCCTGCCGCCGATGGATCCGCATATCATCGTGGCGCGCGCCTATGAGCCGTTTGTCGAACTGCTGCGCGCCAACATGCAAAACTGCGGGGCGCTGCGCATCGATCACGTGATGTCGGTGCTGCGTTTGTGGTGGATCCCTTACGGTGAAACGGCCGATCACGGCGCCTATGTGCAGTACCCGGTCGACGATCTGTTGTCGATTCTGGCGCTGGAGAGTAAGCGTCATCGCTGTATGGTGATCGGCGAGGATCTGGGAACCGTACCGGTAGAGATAGTCGGTAAGCTGCGTAAAAGCGGCGTTTACTCTTACAAAGTGCTCTATTTCGAAAATGACCACGAGAAGACTTTCCGTGCGCCGAAGGCGTATCCGGAGCAATCAATGGCTGTGGCTACGACGCATGACCTGCCAACGCTGCGCGGCTACTGGGAAAGCGGCGACCTGACGCTGGGTAAATCGCTTGGCCTGTATCCGGATGCGGTGGTACTGCGCGGACTGTATCAGGACCGCGAGCGGGCGAAGCAGGGGCTGCTGGACGCTCTGCACCGCTACGGCTGTCTGCCGAAGCGTACCGGGCACAAAGCGTCGCTGATGGCGATGACATCGACCCTCAATCGTGGAATGCAGCGCTATATTGCCGACAGCAACAGCGCCCTGCTGGGCCTGCAGCCGGAAGACTGGCTGGAGATGGCCGAGCCGGTCAATATTCCGGGCACCAGCACGGAGTATCCAAACTGGCGTCGCAAGCTCTCCACCACCCTCGAGGCGATGTTTGCCGATGAGCAGGTGAATAAGCTGCTTAAGGATCTGGATAAGCGGCGTAAGGCGGCGAGTAAGAAGAAGCCTGCGTGATGTCAACGCGATAAAAAAGCCGGGAAGCGATTCCCGGCTTTTTCATTTCTGCGGACCCGATTAGCGTTTCGGCCCCGCGGCCACCAGCGCAGCGCCCGCCGGCGTATCGGTGTACTTCTCGAAGTTCTCAATAAACAGCTTCGCCAGCTGTTCCGCTTTCTCCTGCCACTGCTCCGGCGATCCGTAGGTGTTGCGCGGGTCGAGGATATGGGTATCCACGCCGGGAAGCTCGGTCGGGATCTGCAGCTCAAACATCGGCAGAGTGAAGGTTTCGGCGTTGTCCAGCGAACCATCAAGAATGGCGTCGATAATGGCACGAGTATCTTTGATAGAGATACGTTTACCGGTACCGTTCCAGCCGGTGTTGACCAGATAGGCCTGCGCGCCGGACGCCTGCATGCGTTTCACCAGCACTTCCGCGTACTGCGTCGGGTGCAGCGACAGGAACGCCGCGCCAAAGCAGGCGGAGAAGGTTGGCGTCGGCTCCGTAACGCCGCGCTCGGTACCTGCCAGTTTGGCGGTGAAGCCAGACAGGAAATGGTACTGGGTCTGGTCGGCGGTCAGGCGAGAAACCGGCGGCAGGACGCCAAAGGCGTCGGCGGTCAGGAAGATAACCTTGGTGGCATGACCGGCCTTAGAGATCGGCTTAACGATGTTCTCGATATGGTTGATCGGATAAGAAACGCGGGTGTTTTCGGTCTTCGAACCGTCGTTAAAATCGACGGTGCCGTCGGCCAGCACCACCACGTTCTCCAGCAGCGCATCGCGGCGAATCGCATGGTAGATATCCGGCTCCGCGGCTTCGGAAAGCTTAATGGTCTTGGCGTAGCAGCCGCCTTCGAAGTTGAAGACCCCGTCGTCATCCCAGCCGTGTTCGTCATCGCCAATCAGACGGCGTTTCGGATCGGTAGAGAGGGTGGTCTTGCCGGTACCGGAAAGGCCGAAGAAGATGGCGACATCCTCTTTTTCCCCTACGTTGGCGGAGCAGTGCATGGAGGCGATGCCCTTCAGCGGCAGCAGGTAGTTCATGATCGAGAACATCCCTTTTTTCATTTCGCCGCCGTACCAGGTGCCGCCGATGAGCTGAATGCGCTCGGTCAGGTTGAACGCGACGAAGTTCTCGGAGTTCAGACCCTGTTCTTTCCACTGCGGGTTGGTGCACTTGGCGCCGTTCATCACGATGAAGTCCGGTTTGAAGTTTGCCAGCTCTTCATCGCCTGGTCGGATAAACATGTTCTTCACGAAATGCGCCTGCCAGGCGACTTCGGTAATAAAGCGGACGCTCAGGCGGGTGTCGGCATTGGTGCCGCAGAAGGCGTCAACGATAAACAGACGCTTGCCGGAGAGCTGGCGGGTCACCAGCCCCTTCAGGTGCTGCCACGTTTCCTCAGAGAGCGGCTTGTTGTCGTTCTTGCCTTTGCCTTTATCAGCCCACCACACCGTATCGCGGGTGGTGTCGTCACGAACGATATACTTATCTTTTGGAGAACGGCCGGTAAAAATACCGGTATCTACGGCGATTGCACCAAGATTTGTTAATACGCCACGTTCATAGCCTTCCAGATTGGGGGCGAGCTCTTCTTCATACAAAGTATCGTAGCTGGGGTTATGAACGATATCCTGGACGTCATTGATACCATAAGCCTTGAGATCCTGCGGGGTTAAACCATTATTAACGCGCATGTCACTGCTCCTTAGCCAATATGTACTGCTTTAAATTGTAGGGTTTATTACGGGGTATAGACCGCGACCAGGCTCATAGATTTACGTATCTCGACAAACGGCGGACTTACGAAAAACGTTGTGACTCCTGTCACGAGGCGTAGGGGATTATCTCAGGAATTGGGGCATAGTTGGGGGTAGATGTTTCTTAATGGTTAAAAAGTAATTAAAAAAACTGTTGAAATGTGAATGTAATCGCTTACCTGAAAGAAAATTACGTAACTCTTTCATGGGGAATCGATTCACCACGCGCAGAAAAAGCGTTGACGCCAGGCGCGAAAAGGGAAACCGCGCCTGACGAAGCGATGATTAGTGGAGCTGCGGGTCGGCCGGGGAGGCGTTGTTACGAATTTCGGCAATATCCATCGCATTAAAGATGTAGTGATTACCGCAGTAGTCGCAGTGCATATCGATTTCACCTTCATCGGCCAGGATGCTATCGATCTCCTCATCCGGCAGCGTTTTCAGCGCGCCGGCGCAGCGCTCGCGAGAGCAGGTGCATTTAAACTCGACGTTCTGCGGCTCGTAAACGGTGACTTCTTCTTCGTGATACAAGCGCCAGAGCACATCGTTTGCTGGCAGGGTAAACAGCTCTTCAGCTTTGATGGTCTCAGTCAGGGTGCTCAGATGTTCGAAATCCGCCGCCTGTGCGTCCTGCGCCGGCAGAACCTGCAGCAGCATGCCGCCGGCCATCGGTTTACCGTCGTGTTCACCGCTACGAATGATCAGTCGGGTCGGCAGCTGTTCGGAGCGCTGGAAGTAATCTTCGAGGCAGGCCGCAAGGGTATCCCCCTCGAGACCGACCACGCCCTGATAGCGCTCGCCCTCTTCCGGAGAGATGGTAATGACCAGATATCCGTTACCGACCATGGTTTTCAGGTCCGCCCCTTCCGGGATCTCGCCCTGGACGCGGGCTACACCGCGCATCTGCTGCTGGTTGTTGCCGTTGATCACCGCCAGCGACAGCGGGCCATCGCCCTGCAGCTGAACGGTAATATCGCCGGCGAACTTCAGCGTGGCGGTCAGCAGGCTGGTGGCAACCAGCAGTTCCGCCAGCACGGTTTTCACCGGCTGCGGGTAGCTATGGTTGGTCAGAATCTGTTCTAAAGTTTCTGAAACGGTTACCAGCTCACCGCGTACGGCATAGTTTTCAAACAGATAGCGGTGTAATTGATCGTGTTGAGTCATAATCATCTCTCTTGCGGGCCACAGTTATTCACTATCGCCGTGTTTAAATCTCATCAGGTCGCGGCGCTCTTTCTTATCCGGTCGCCTGTCGGGATGCGGCATGGTTAACGCGTTCATCTTCCGCGCCAGCGCCATTTTCTCGCGTTTCTCGATGCTCTCCGCCGTCTCTTCATAAAGCGCGACGGCTTCACTGGCGGGTCTGCGCTGTTCGGTAATGCCCTTTACCACGATGGTTCGTTCGTCATTGCCCTGGCGAAGCAGCAGGGTCGCGTTCAGCTCGACCACTTTGCCCGGCTTACTGCGTTGTCCGTTATAGTGCACCTTGCCGCCTTCAATCATCTCGCGCGCCAGCGCACGGGTTTTATAAATGCGGGCCGCCCACAGCCATTTGTCCAGCCTGACGGCTTCGACGGGTTTTTCTTTCATGGCCTCTCCTGTTATAGGGTCAGCGAGGGGATCAGATGCCGGTAGTCATTCAACCCCGGATGGCGAGCGTAGCTTTTTTCCGCCAGCCCGGAATCGGGGTTGGTGATACCGAGGCAATAGCGGATGCCGTACTCCGCCGCCGCGTCCAGAATCGCCTCGTTATCGTCGACGAAGAGCGTATTACGCGCGTCGAAGCCGGTTTCTTCAGCCACGGCGTGCCACAGCCGCTGATCTTCTTTCGGATAACCAAATGTGTGGGTGGAAAGCAATAAATCAAGGTGTGCATCCAGCCCGGTGTGCTTTAGCTTCACCGCCAGATTATGCGGATGGGCGTTGGTCAGCAAAATCCGCCGTTTGCCGCTGTTTTTTAGCGCCTCGAGGAACGGCACGGTATCTTCACGCAGCGCGGCCCTTGGCCCCTGCTCGCTGGTCATCGCACAAATATCCAAACCCAGGCGCTCGCTCCAGTAGTCCAGGCAGTACCAGTTTAGCGTATGTTGCACCGCGTGGTACTCCTGGCGCATTGCGTCCCTGGCTTCCTGCAGGTTGAGACCCCGCGCGGCGCCCCAGGTTTCCGGCACCAGTTTTTGCCAGAAGTAGTTGTCGAAGGCGAGGTCGAGCAGCGTGCCGTCCATATCCAGCAGAACGGTATCAACCTCCTGCCAGGCGATATCAAAATGCATGGTGAGTCTCCAGCGAGGGGGAAATTGCGCGACAGGGTATCATACCCGGTCGCGCAGAGAATTATTCTTGCGGTTCCGGCGAGGAAAGGAGATCCGGATTCAGGCAGCTTTCGTAGTATTTCTGAATCTCTTCCTGACGCTGGCGATGGCGCTGATAGCGACGAAAAGCCTGGAGGCCGTGATACGCCGTGCAGCCCAGCATGGTCAGCAGCAGCAGAGTGGTGCCGAG
This sequence comes from Klebsiella sp. PL-2018, assembly GCF_019048985.1. Classification (NCBI taxonomy): domain Bacteria; kingdom Pseudomonadati; phylum Pseudomonadota; class Gammaproteobacteria; order Enterobacterales; family Enterobacteriaceae; genus Klebsiella; species Klebsiella sp. PL-2018. The sequence goes on along the minus strand of NZ_CP077673.1, from coordinate 5,420,293 downwards.
ATAGCGCCACAGACCGGTGCGATCGGGAATACGATGCAGGTTGATGTGCTGCGTCCCGTTGGCATCGGTATAAAGATTGGTGACGATGCCTTCTGCCTGGAACGGCGTGTGCATTAACATGCCCGCCAGGCGCTGCAGTTCGCTCCACTGCTGGTGTGCAGGGAAGTCGTATAACCCGGTGCCTGGCCATGGCTGATTCACCAGGTCGCTGCCTTCATCGCTGGCAATCAGGAAACCGCCGGGCGCCGGGCTATTCAGCGCCTGCGCCGCGCGCGAGGTTTCACGGCTGATGAACGGGGCGGTGGAGGTGGTGACCAGATTCTCCAGCGACTCCGCGCTTACCGGGCGTAACAGGACGTTGACGCCATCCAGCTTGCCCGCGTTTGCGCGTTTGGTCAGGGTTTCCCAGTTGCGGGTATTACCGAGGTTAACCAGCGCATTCTTCAAACGAACGCAATCGTCTTTCGCAGAGCACAGGTCGTTAGTTTTGGTGACGATATCGCCAAAGTCATCCAGCAGCACCATGCCTGACTTCTGAATGGCGGAACGCAGCGCCGGGCTGACGCGCGAATCGTCATCGGATTCGGGATGGAGCTGGCGCTGAACTGTCTGCATCAGGGCGGTGGCTTTACTGACGATATCTGACTCCGGCAGCGGCAGGGGAGGGGCATCATTCCAGACGATTTGTGAACAATCGAACGGCATAAACGGCGAGTTCTCTTTTGCCGTCCAGGCGCCCGGCGAGTGGATGTTGCACATTCCAGTGCCTTTCAGGCGCAGCGTGTCGCCGATGCGAATCTTTGACTTCTCCAGCTGGGCAACCGTCGTGGCTTCGATAGTTTGTGCGCCCTTGAGCCATGAAAGGGTGAATTTAAAGGGCATATTCAGCGGTACGCTGGCCCACAGCATCACGACGACCAGCAGCGCGCCCAGGGCGATAATCGCGCTGCGGAGCCAGTACTGAAGCGGGAAGTTTTTAACCTCATCATGTAGCGACAGGAAGCGCCCCTGGCGGACAACGTGGCGGCTAAGATAGATGTCGATATCCGTTTGTTGGCCGAGGTCCTGCGCGATCCACGGCTGCCAGTGGCGCGGGTAGATAAGATCGATAATACCGAGGGAAATATTATTGATATGTTCCTGGTCGTTTTCACCAAACAGCCCCCAGCGTTTAGGCATGCCGCGCAGGCAGTGAATTTCCCGCAGCGATGTTTTACGTGGGGGGGCGTAAATACCCCATATGCCCGCAAGCAGGAGAAGCAACCCGCCGCCCAGTAGCCAGGGGGAAAAAACGTTGGGAGTCATCAGGCTGCAATAAAACAGCAGGAAAGCGGTGACCACCAGGATGGCTTCGCGCAGACCGTCAGGGCGGCTGAGCGCGTACTCTTCAGGGGTTTCCGGGCGGATGTTCAGCAGCTCAATTTGTTCGCTCTCTTCTCCGCGGATGGAAGCCTGAGGCACGGAGGATTTTTCAAGCGCCAACCCTCTGGACTCGTGCGGGTAGTCGCTGAGAGTTTGCCCGTTGAGAGCAATCACCAGCGGCAGGCTATCGGTGGAGATTAATTCGACGCTGTTTTCATCATTGATGTGTTGTTCCCAGAAGGGGGGAAGATGAATTTCCACGGAATCAAGGAAGTAGCGCCATTTGTTGAGGTCGTCGGTGGTGATGCCGTAACGAGTGATGGCTCGGGTGACGCTATAAACGGTGCCGCTCTGTTCGTTCAGGGTCAGGTTTACCGGCGCGCTGCTGGCGCCTGATGCCGGCAGCTGCTGGTTGCGGCTGAGACGGTCGAGGTATTTTTCTACGGCGCTGCGCTCTTCATCGGAAAGCTTGCGCGTCGCGGCATCGCTAAAGGCCTGCAGCAGCGGCAGGCGACGACGTCTTGCATGCGTGCGATACCACCACCCGATAAGCAATGCGCAGATTAGCAGAGCTATCAAAAATATCAGAAAGGTGCCCATGCCCATCCCATCATAGTTATTCTTTTCTTACTGGTATCGTCGGTTGCCATTCATCAATGGAGGTAAAACAGCCGTCGCAATCGGCACTCTGTTAAAGCGGGAACATCTCTTATGCAAAGCAGCAGCATACAACCTTATCAAAAACGTTAAAATCCAGGAATCAGTATATTCTCAAATACTATTCAACCTATTGACTTTTTAGTCATTGTGATAATCGGGCTCGGGACGGGAAAGTTGCAACTATGTAAATTAGTAGCGATTAGGATTGCCGAAACCGTGCTGCGTATCGCACAATGGCCGCTGTAATCACAGCATAGACCGATGACAATGAGCAAATCATTACAAAAACCCACTATTCTCAACGTTGAAACAGTCGCGCGTTCGCGCCTTTTTAATGTTGAAAGCGTGGACCTCGAGTTCAGCAACGGCGTGCGCCGAGTGTATGAACGGATGCGGCCTTCTACCCGTGAAGCCGTGATGATTGTGCCGATTGTCGATGACCATATAATCTTGATTCGCGAATACGCTGTCGGTACGGAATCCTATGAGCTGGGCTTCTCAAAAGGCCTGATCGATCCGGGTGAAAGCGTACTGGAGGCCGCCAACCGCGAGCTAAAAGAAGAGGTCGGCTTTGGCGCGCAAAAACTGACGTTTTTGAAAAAGCTGAGCATGGCCCCCTCCTACTTCTCCAGCAAGATGAACATTCTGGTGGCGGAAGATCTTTATCCGGAATCGCTGCCCGGCGACGAGCCCGAGCCGCTGCCCCAGGTTCGCTGGCCGCTGTCGCAGCTGATGACGCTGCTTGATGAAGAAGACTTTAACGAAGCGCGTAACGTTAGCGCGCTGTTCCTGCTGCGCGAATGGCTGCAGGCTCAGGGGCGGCTGTAGCGTCACTCCCGGATAACGAAAAATGCCCCGCGGCGGGCCCCACGGAGCCGTTGCGGTAGGTCGTGGTAAAGGCGCCAGCCGTGGCACGATATCTACAACCGGTTTTCCGTCAGCCAAAAAAAAGCGCCCGCAGGCGCTTTTTTTGTCAGAACAGTTCGTGGGTTTCCCCCCCGCCATCGGTAATGGTGGTGCCGACTTCATGAACCGCCTGCTGGGTAGGCTGAGTGCCCTCAATAAAGTACTCAGCGCGGCTGTTACCGCCGCTGGCCAACTGACCGGTACTGCGGTCAATGTTGACCGTAATAATACCCGGCGGCGGCGTAAGCGGTTCTTCCGGTACGCCTTGCAGCACGTTTTTCATAAAGTCATCCCAGGCCGGCTGAGCGCTTTTGGCGCCGCCTTCATAGCCCGATATCTGATCTTTGATTGCCCCGGAGGCGGTGGTGCGGCCAAGGTCGCGACGGTGGTCATCGAAGCCAATCCATACCGACGTCACCACGCCAGGGCCGTAGCCCGAGAACCACGCATCTTTTGAACTGTTGGTGGTCCCGGTTTTGCCGCCGATATCGTGACGCTGCAGATCGCGTCCCGCTCGCCAGCCGGTGCCCATCCAGCCCGGTTCGCCGAAGATATTAGTGTTCAGGGCGCTTTTAATCAGGAACGCCAGCGGGGTGTTGATCACGTGCGGCGCATACTCCGGTGCGCCACTTTGCGCCACCAGCGACTGGTTCGCCTGCGCCAGCTGCGGCTGCGGAGGAACGCCAGGGTTTTGCGGGTCCTGAGAGGTCGCTACGTCCTCAACGTCTTTGTTCTCGAGCACATCGGACTTCGGCGTATCGCCATAAATCACCGGAATATTGCACTGCGGGCAGGCAATTTTTGGCCGCTCTTCAAAAATGACGCCGCCCTGATCGTTCTCGATTTTGCTGATGAAATAAGGGCTGACCAGGAAACCGCCGTTAGCCATCACCGAATAGCCGCGAGCAACCTGAAGCGGGGTGAAAGACGCGGAGCCCAGCGCCAGCGATTCTGTCCGCACGATGTTCTGCGCCGGGAAGCCGAAGCGCTGGAGATACTCAGCCGCGTAGTCCACGCCCATGGCGCGCATCGCGCGAACCATGACAACGTTCTTTGATTGACCCAGCCCCTGACGCAGGCGGATAGGGCCCGCATACTGCGGCGGGGAGTTTTTTGGCCGCCAGTCGGAGCCGGAGCCGGCATCCCAGCGGGAAATCGGCACATCGTTGAGCATGCTCGCCAGCGTTAAGCCTTTATCCATTGCCGCTGTGTAGAGGAACGGCTTAATGTTAGAACCGACCTGGCGCAGCGCCTGAGTCGCGCGGTTGAACTTGCTCTGGTTGAAATCGAAGCCGCCGACCAGCGCAATGATCGCCCCGTTTTGCGGGTTGATCGATACCAGCGCCGAGTTGACATCAGGCACCTGCGATAGCCACCAGCTGCTACCCACCTGGCGGACCCACACCTGCTGCCCGGCCTGTACCACATCGTTCACTTTACGCGGCGTGGCGCCCTGTTGGGTATCAGAGATAAACCGACGCGCCCAGCGGACGCCTTCCATATTCAGCGACACCGAGGTGCCGTTGCTCATGAGTGCGACGGCTTCCTGCGGGCTTGCCGAAGTGACTACCGCCGGAGAGAGCGGTCCGGTACTCGGGGTTTTTTTCAGGGTATCGAGGATTTTCTGGTTATCCCACGGCGTTTCGCCCACCTTCCACAGCACCTTTTCCGGGCCGCGATAGCCGTGGCGCATGTCGTAATCCAGCACGTTATTCCGCACCGCCTGCTGGGCTGCCTGCTGATTTTTACGGGTAATGGTGGTGTAGACGCGATAACCGTCTTCATAAGCCTGCTCGCCGTAGCGGCTGACCATTTCCTGACGCACCATTTCGCTAAGATACGGGGAGGAGAAGGCGATTTCCGGCGTATGGTAGCTGGCGTCAATCGTCTGGCTACGCGCTTGATCGTACTGCGACTGCGTGATGTAGCCTTCGCTCAGCATCCGTGAGAGAACAACGTTGCGGCGGGCGGTTGCGCGATCCATGGAGTAGAGCGGGTTAAACGTCGACGGCGCTTTAGGCAGGCCCGCAATGACCGCCATTTCGCTCAGCGTAAGCTGGTCGACGGATTTCCCAAAATAGACCTGCGCGGCCGCGCCGACGCCGTAGGCGCGGTAGCCAAGATAGATTTTGTTCAGGTACAGCTCAAGGATTTCATCTTTATTGAGCAACTGCTCGATGCGGATCGCGAGGAAGGCTTCTTTCACCTTACGCATCAGCGTCTTCTCAGGGCTCAGGAAGAAGTTGCGCGCCAGCTGCTGAGTAATCGTACTGGCGCCCTGCGAGGCGTGGCCGGAGAACATCGCGACGCTGGCCGCGCGGAAAATTCCGACCGGGTCAACGCCATGATGCTCATAAAAACGGCTATCTTCGGTGGCGATAAACGCTTTTATCAGCTCAGGCGGCATTTGCTGCAGCGTGACGGGAATACGGCGTTTTTCGCCATATTGCGCAATCAGCTCGCCATCCGCGCTATAGACCTGCATCGGGATCTGCAGGCGCACATCCTTCAGGGTTGCGACGTCGGGGAGCTGCGGCTCTATATATTTATAGAGACCAAAAATCGAGCCTGCTCCCAGCAGTACGCAACAGACTGCAAGGATAAAAAGATACTTTACGAACTTCACCGGAGATTTCTCATTTAGTTTTCATTGGGCAGTTTATAAACAAACGCGCAGTAGTATAAAGGCAAGCCTGGAGCATTGATATATCGAAGCATATCGGCGGATAAGGAGATCGTAGGCATGGCTTTTAGAAACTGGCGCATAGGAATGCATATTCAGCAGGACCATATTGCTATCGTCGCGTTATTACTCGAGCGTTCACGCTGGGCGCTACGTCGCTGGTGGAGTATTCCGCTGATGCCCGGCACCGTGCGGCAGGGCATCGTGGTGGACGTTGAGTCGCTGGCCCGCCAGCTGCAGCCCTGGCGGCGGGAGCTGCCTTTGCAGCATCAGGCGTGTATTGCCTTCCCGGCGGCGCGAACGCTGCAAAAGCAGCTTCCGCGCCCGCAGATTTCATTACGAGAAAGCGAGCAGGCGACCTGGATCGCCAGCGCGATGGCGCAGCAGCTGGAAATGCCCGCGTCATCGCTCTGCGTCGATTATGTGGACGCCAGAGCGGCCGATGGCTGGCGGGTCACCGCCGCGCAGCGCCTGGATATTAACGTCCTCGGCCAGCTGGCAAGCCGCCTTAAGCTGAAGGTGGTCGGAATTGTGCCGGACGCCAGCGCGCTTGGCGCCTTTTTCCCCTGGCTGCCCGTCGAGGTTCAGGGGCTGGCGTGGCGTGACGAAGCGAGCTGGCTTTGGGCGACCGCCGATAGCTGGGGATGCTGTCCATGCAGCGACGTACCCTCTTTTCCCGGCCTGGTTTCCCGGGTGAACGCCGGAGAGTTTCGCCTTTGCAACTCTGCCTCGCTCGACGGGCAGAATTTTGACGCATGGAGCGTCATTCATCGCCTGCAGCCCCCGCTCCCGGCCCGTGGCGATAGCTTTACCGTTGCCCTCGGCCTGGCGCTGGGAGCGGGTCAGCCATGAGCCACATCGTTAACTTCCTTCCCTGGCGCGAAACGCGTCGACGGCAACGTCTGCGGATGGCAGGACTGCTGATTGTGGGTTTGCTACTTATTCTGCTTGTGGCGATCCTCGCCTCACGGCTCAACAAACGGGCCAGCCACTCGCTTGAAACGGCGAGGATAAGCGCTGACGACCTGCTTTATAGCGCATTACAGCAGCGTGAACGCGCCATGCGCCAGCGCCTGCAGCAGCAGGAACAACGGCGCCTGCGCTATCTGCGGCGCGAGAGAACCGCCGCCTGGCAGCCAACGTTACAGGCGATAGCGTCGCGTATGCCGGAGCACGCCTGGTTAACGCTGCTGGAATACCGACAGAATACCCTGGTACTGAGCGGACTCACGTTGCATCTAAAGGGGCTGGCTGAGCTTGAAAAGGCGCTGGGGAGCGTTGCCGGCTTGCGTCCGCCAAAGGCGGGAGAAACGCACCGCGACAGCGAAGGGCGCTGGTTATTTCACTTTTCCATGGCCGAAGAGGACGACAATGCAGTGGGACGTTGAACGTTGGCTGACGGGGCGCAAATATCTGTTCATGATATCCGTCGCTCTGGTCCTCATCGCCGTAATCGGGTTCTGGCTACTGCTGCCTCTCCAGGCAGAAACGTCGGCGGGGCGCTCGCCGCAGGTACAGGCGCAGTGGCGAAAACTGCTGCCGCTGCGTAGCGCTTTACAGACCGCCGGCATGGAGGAAGACGCGACCCAGGTTTTTACGCCTATTGATCTTCCGATTGCCGGGGCGACGCTTATCGCCTGGCGGCCAGGGGGCTCCGCAGGCGAGATGCAGCTGGCTGTTGACTGGCAAGCGGTGCCCGCGCTCTTTTCCTGGCTGGCTCGCTGCGGGATGCGCGCTACGGCTTTCTCCCTGCAGCCGGAAAAGCAGGCGTTACGGTTGACCCTGCATCTGGAGGCGGAAGATGCGCCTTAAATGGTGGTGTTGGCTGCTGTTCCCGCTCCCGCTGCTGGCTGAAGAGCGCGATCCGTTTCAGCCCCCGGTGGACCGCTGCCGGACGGCGCAGCTTAGCCAGTGGCGCTACGGCGGTGCTATCGGCGATTCGCTGGCGCTTATGGGTATCGTGCAGGATAGCGCCGGGAAATGGCGTCGCGTGAGGGCGGAGGCGATTTTGCCCACGGGCTGGCGGGTGACGCGCCTGACGCCAGAGAAAATGACAATATCAACCGGTCCTGGGTGTGAACCCGCACAGTGGGTCTGGCTGCGAAAGGGAATAAAGAATAATGCGATGGACAAGCCTGCTGTTTCTGCTCCTGCCGCTGATGGTCGTCGCGGCCAAAAAGGATCTTCCCGTGTCGCTGGTCGTCGATGATGCGCCGGTGTCTCAGGTACTGCAAACGCTGGCGGAGCTGAAGCAAAAAAATCTCGTGGTGGCTCCTGACGTCAGCGGTACGGTATCTCTTCATCTGAAGGAGGTGCCCTGGTTACAGGCGCTGCGCTCGGTTATCGACAGCGCCGGTCTGGCCCTGACTCAGCAAGGTTCGGTCCTGTACGTGCACACTCAGGCGTGGCAAAAGGCGCAGCGGCTGCAGCTGGAAGCGGAAAAAGCAAAGCGCCTGCAGAATCTTCCTTTGCAGGGGCATAGCGTGACCTTGCATTATGCGGATGCAGAAGATTTAGCGAAGGCGGGTGAAAAACTGCTCAGCGCTCGCGGGCATATGATGGTCGATAAGCGAACCAACCGCCTGTTGATTCGTGATGATGCCCGGCACCTCCCGGCGTTAAAAGCGTGGGCCCAGGAAATGGATGTGCCCGTCGGCCAGGTTGAGCTGGCGGCGCACATCGTCTCAATAAGCGAAACCAGCCTGCGCGAACTAGGCGTTAAGTGGAGCCTGGCCGACGCCAGCAGCCCGCCGGGCTCCGGTAAATTAACCACCTTGAGCAGCAACCTGGCGGTAGGGGATGCCAGCACGAGGGCCGGGTTTAACATCGGCCGTATCAGCGGGCGGCTTCTGGAGCTGGAACTTTCCGCGCTTGAGCAGAAGCAGCAGGTGGACATTATCGCCAGCCCTCGGCTGTTGGCTTCCCATATGCAGCCCGCCAGCATTAAGCAGGGCAGCGAGATACCTTATCAGGTCTCCAGCGGCGAAAGCGGGGCGACCTCCGTTGAGTTTAAAGAGGCGGTGCTGGGGATGGAGGTGACGCCGACGGTGCTGCATCACGATCGCGTGCGTTTAAAACTCAGGATTAGCGAAAATACGCCGGGCCAGGTGCTCAAACAGGAAAATGGTGAAGCGCTGGCTATCGATAAACAAGAAATAGAAACGCAGGTTGAAATGAAAAGCGGCGAGACCCTGGCGTTAGGCGGGATCTTTGCGCAGAAAAATAAAACGTCTCGCGATGGTATTCCTCTCCTTAGCGACATCCCCTGGCTTGGTCAGTTATTTCGCCGTGACGGTAAGGATAACGAACGACGTGAACTGGTTGTCTTCATCACTCCACGTATTCTGGCAGTGCATTAAGCGGGTTTTTCATGCTAAACACGTTTCAGGTGTTTGACGTGAGGACGGATTTAGCATACAAGGGGTACCGATTTGAGAGTCGGGTACGACATCAATCCTCCCTTTCTTGTCCGGTGATTTATTCTGTTGCCAAACCAGCCGGAGTATTGAGATAATTTTTAGTCTGACTCTCGCTCTAATTGCATATGAGGTTTCAGTTCATGTCCTGCTGCGCTGGGTGTCTGCGAAGCGGGTTTACCATTAACGAATAGTCTTAGTAGTACCGAAAAAATGGCAGAGAAACGCAATATCTTTCTGGTTGGGCCTATGGGTGCCGGCAAAAGCACTATTGGGCGCCAGTTAGCCCAACAGCTCAACATGGAATTTTACGATTCCGATCAAGAAATTGAGAAACGCACTGGCGCAGATGTGGGTTGGGTCTTTGATGTAGAAGGCGAAGACGGCTTCCGCGACCGTGAAGAAAAAATCATCAATGAGTTGACGGAAAAACAGGGAATCGTGCTGGCAACCGGCGGTGGCTCTGTAAAATCCCGTGAAACGCGTAACCGTCTCTCCGCCCGCGGCGTGGTGGTCTACCTGGAAACAACTATCGAAAAGCAGCTTGCCCGTACGCAGCGCGATAAAAAGCGTCCTTTGCTGCAGGTTGATGCTCCGCCTCGCGAAGTACTGGAAGCGCTGGCGGATGAACGCAATCCGCTGTACGAAGAGATTGCAGATGTCACTATCCGCACTGACGATCAAAGCGCGAAAGTGGTAGCAAACCAGATTATTCATATGCTGGAAAGCAACTGATTCTGGCTTAATAAAGTGCGTCAGAGTAAAAGCAACTGAGGTGGACGTCGCGTTATGGAGAGGCTTACTGTAACCCTCGGGGAACGTAGTTACCCGATTACCATCGCGGCTGGTTTGTTTAACGATCCAGCTTCCTTCCTGCCACTGAAATCAGGCGACCAGGTCATGCTGGTCACCAATGAAACGCTGGCGCCGCTTTATCTGGATACCGTACGCTCCGTACTTGAGCAAGCGGGCGTAAAAGTCGATAGCGTGATTCTTCCCGACGGCGAGCAGTTTAAAAGCCTGGCGGTGATGGATACCGTTTTTACCGCGCTATTGCAAAAACCACACGGCCGCGACACGACGTTAGTGGCGCTCGGCGGTGGGGTGATTGGTGATTTAACGGGATTTGCAGCGGCCAGCTACCAGCGTGGCGTGCGCTTTATTCAGGTTCCTACCACTCTGCTGTCGCAGGTGGATTCTTCGGTCGGCGGCAAAACGGCCGTCAACCATCCTCTCGGCAAAAACATGATTGGCGCCTTCTGGCAGCCGGTTTCTGTTGTTGTCGATCTTAACTGTCTCAAAACGCTGCCGAAGCGTGAGCTCTCTTCCGGCCTGGCTGAAGTGATCAAGTACGGCGTTATTCTTGACGGCGAATTCTTCGACTGGCTGGAAAATAATATTGATGCATTGCTGGCGCTGGATGAAAAAGCGATGGCGTACTGTATCCGTCGCTGCTGTGAGCTGAAAGCTGAAGTTGTCGCCGCCGACGAGCGCGAAACCGGGTTACGTGCTTTACTCAATCTTGGCCATACTTTTGGTCATGCTATCGAAGCTGAGATGGGCTACGGTAACTGGTTACATGGTGAAGCGGTCGCTGCCGGTATGGTGATGGCGGCGCGTGCATCCGAACGTCTGGGGCGGTTTAATCCGCAGGATACGCAGCGCATTATTCATCTGCTGCAGCGTGCTGGCTTGCCGGTAAGTGGCCCGCAGGAGATGGCAGCAGAGGCGTATTTGCCCCATATGATGCGTGATAAAAAGGTGCTGGCGGGCGAGATGCGGCTGGTGCTACCCCTCGCGATAGGGAAGAGCGAGATACGCGGCGGAGTCCCGCATGATGTTGTTCTTGGCGCGATTGCTGATACTCAGCAGGCGCAACAATAAGAAGGTCTGGCCGCGTTCGCGCGGCGTTATCATTTCGGGTGACGTGCAATAGTCGTGAGCATAAGCCTTTTAGTGGGGTGTTAAATGGATGAATTAAAACCAGAAGACGATATGAAAGCCGATCGCAGCGATCGTCGTACTGGTCGTTCTCGTCAGTCTTCAGAGCGTGATGCCGATCCGCAAATCAATTTTGATGATGTCGAACTTGATGATGCTGACGATGGTCGCCCGACGCGCGGCAGCAAAGCACGCCGTGAGCGCGATGAAGAACAGTATGAAGAGTACGAAGAAGAAGTAGAGTCTGACGAAGACGATGACGAAGAGCGTCAGGTTGAGCGTCGTCCTCGTAAGCGTAAGAAGGCGCCTGCGAAACCGGCTTCCCGTCAGTACATCATGATGGGCGTGGGGATCCTCGTTCTGCTGCTGCTGATCGTTGGCGTGGGTTCCGCGCTGAAATCACCATCCTCATCCAGCGAGCAAACGGCTTCCGGCGAGAAGAGCATCAACCTGTCCGGCGAGCAGGACAATAATAATACCCAGCCTGCTGCTCAGGATTCATCAGCGGCAAACAACGCGCAGCCGCAGGATGTTTCTCTGCCGCCTATCGCGTCTAACCCGACTCAAGGTCAGGCGACGGCTGAACCCCAAGGCCAGCAGCGCGTTGAGGTTCAGGGCGATCTGAACAATGCGCTGACCCAGCAGCAGGGTCAGATTGATAGCGCGGTCGCGAATTCTACTCTGCCAACTGAACCAGCCACCGTTGCGCCAGTGCGCAATGGCACCGCGGCCCCGCGCCAGGCGACGACAGAGCGTCAGACGGCGGCGACACCGCGCCCGGCGGAGCGTAAGCATACGGTTATCGAACCGAAACCGCAGGCCACGGCGAAAGCGCCGACCCAGCCGAAGCCGGCAGCGGTCCAGCCTAAGCGTGTCGAAAACGTCGCGACCACGACGCCGGCAGCCGCGCAGCCGACTAAGCCTGCCGCAACTGCCCAGGCCAAACCAGCCGCGACTACCGCGCCTGCTGCGACCGCGACCACTGCGCCAGCAGCAACTGCCGCTGCCGCTCCGGCTGCTACGGCCGCTGCGGGTAAAAGTGCGGGTGACGTCAGTTCGATGAAATCTGCGCCGTCCGGTCACTACACGCTGCAGCTCAGCAGCTCTTCTAACTACAACAACCTCAACAGTTGGGCGAAGAAAGAGAAGCTGGAAAAATATGTTGTCTATGAGACTACGCGTAACGGTCAGCCCTGGTATGTCCTGGTGAGCGGCATCTACGCTTCGAAAGATGAAGCGAAACGTGCTGTTGCTACGCTGCCAGCAGATGTACAGGCAAAAAATCCGTGGGCAAAACCGCTGCATCAGGTTCAGTCTGACCTGAAATAATGCCGCAGTGTAGTCTGAAGCGCAGGATGCTGTCGGAGCTTTCTCCACAGCCGGAGAATGTGTAATTAGTTAGGCAGCATGAAAAAGAATCGCGCTTTTCTGAAATGGGCAGGGGGTAAATACCCCCTGCTTGACGATATTAAGAAGCATTTGCCGCAGGGCGACTGCTTGATTGAGCCTTTTGTGGGCGCCGGGTCGGTATTTCTGAATACCGACTTTTCTCGTTATATCCTCGCTGATATCAATAGTGATTTGATTAGTCTGTATAACATCGTCAAGCTGCGTACCGATGACTATGTTACGGCGGCGCGTGAGATGTTTACGCCAGAGAACAACGTCGCAGAGCAGTATTATCGGTTCCGTGATGAGTTCAACCAGAGTCAGGAGCCGCTGCGTCGCGCGGTGCTGTTCCTGTATCTGAATCGTCATGGCTACAATGGCCTGTGTCGCTACAATCTGCGCGGTGAGTTTAACGTGCCGTTTGGTCGCTATAAGAAGCCCTATTTTCCCGAAGCTGAGCTGTATCATTTCGCGGAGAAGGCGCAGCATGCAGAGTTTCATTGTGAATCTTATGAAGAGTGCATGAAGCGGGCAGATAACCGCTCCGTTGTTTACTGCGATCCGCCCTATGCGCCGCTGTCATCAACGGCGAATTTTACGGCTTATCATACGAATAGCTTTAGCCAGGAGCAGCAGGAGCTGCTGGCTAAAAAGGCGGAATCGCTGATGAAAAAGCGCATTCCAGTGCTGATTTCAAACCATCGCACGCCGCTCACTGAGGAGTGGTACAAAAACGCCGCTGAGACGCATATTGTGAAGGTTCGACGCAGCATCAGCAGCAACGGTGGTACACGTAAGAAGGTGGACGAGCTTCTGGCTCTGTACCGTCCGCCCAAGACCAAATAAATTTCAAGGAGATGCGGATGAAGCAGTATTTGATTGCCCCTTCGATTCTGTCGGCTGATTTTGCCCGTCTGGGCGAGGATACCGCCAATGCGTTGGCTGCGGGTGCGGATGTTGTGCACTTTGACGTGATGGACAACCACTACGTGCCGAATCTGACCATTGGTCCGATGGTGCTTAAATCACTGCGAAATTACGGTATCACCGCGCCGATTGATGTGCATTTGATGGTCAAGCCCGTTGACCGCATCGTTCCTGATTTTGCCGCCGCGGGCGCCAGCATCATTACTTTCCATCCGGAAGCTTCTGAACATGTTGACCGCACGCTGCAGCTTATCAAAGAGCACGGCTGTAAAGCCGGTCTGGTGTTTAACCCGGCCACTTCCCTGAGCTACCTCGACTACGTGATGGATAAGCTGGATGTCATCCTGCTGATGTCCGTCAACCCAGGCTTTGGCGGTCAGTCTTTTATTCCGCACACCCTGGAAAAACTGCGTGAAGTTCGTCGTCGCATTGATGAATCCGGCTACGACATCCGTCTGGAAGTCGACGGCGGCGTAAAAGTCAGCAATATCGCTGAGATTGCCGCAGCCGGTGCGGATATGTTTGTTGCCGGATCGGCCATTTTCGATCAGCCTGACTACAAAAAAGTGGTCGATCAAATGCGTAGCGAATTAGCAAAGGTTAGCCATGGATAAGTTACAAAATATTCGCGGCGTGGCGTTCGATCTCGACGGGACGCTGGTAGACAGCGCGCCGGGATTGACTGCTGCCGTTGATAACGCCCTGTATGCGCTGGAACTGCCGATGGCGGGCGAAGAGCGCGTCGTGACCTGGATTGGCAACGGCGCTGACGTTCTGATCCAGCGGGCTCTGACCTGGGCCCGTCAGGAGCGCGCGGCGCTGAGAGCGGCGCAGGGTAAACCTTCCGTCGATCATGACGATATCCCGCAGGCTGAACAGCAGGCCATTTTGCGCAAGCTGTTCGACCGCTACTATGGCGAAGTGGCGGAAGAGGGGAGCTTTTTGTTTCCCGCCGTTGCCGATACGCTGGGCGCGCTGCACGCAAAGGGTCTGCCGCTGGCGCTGGTAACCAATAAACCGACGCCGTTTGTCGCGCCGATTCTGGCGTCGCTGGATATCGCGAAATATTTTACCGTTGTTATCGGCGGCGATGATGTAAAAAACAAAAAACCTCATCCGGAACCGCTGCTTCTGGTCGCGGAGAAACTGGGGCTGGCACCCGCGGATCTGCTGTTCGTTGGCGACTCGCGCAACGATATTCAGGCCGCGAAGGCCGCGGGCTGCAGCTCGATCGGCCTGACCTACGGCTACAACTACGGCGAGCCGATTTCGCTGAGCGAGCCGGATTATATCTTTGACCAATTTAATGAACTCTTGCCCGCTTTCGGGCTACCGTACAGTGAAACTCAGGAATAAAAAATGACTAAGCCCATCGTTTTTAGTGGCGCACAGCCCTCCGGTGAATTGACCATTGGCAACTATATGGGTGCGCTGCGTCAGTGGGTAAACATGCAGGACGATTACCACTGCATTTACTGCATCGTTGACCAGCACGCGATTACCGTTCGTCAGGACCCGCAGCAGCTGCGTAAGGCCACGCTGGACACCCTGGCGCTGTATCTGGCGTGCGGTATCGACCCGCAAAAAAGCACCATCTTCGTTCAGTCCCACGTGCCGGAGCACGCGCAGCTCGGCTGGGCGCTGAACTGCTACACCTATTTCGGCGAACTGAGCCGTATGACCCAGTTTAAAGACAAGTCATCGCGCTATGCGGAAAACATTAACGCCGGTCTGTTTGACTATCCGGTACTGATGGCTGCCGACATTCTGCTGTATCAGACTAACCTGGTCCCGGTTGGCGAAGACCAGAAACAGCACCTGGAGCTGAGTCGCGATGTCGCCCAGCGTTTCAACGCTATCTACGGCGACGTGTTTAAAGTGCCGGAACCGTTTATTCCAAAATCCGGCGCGCGCGTGATGTCGCTGCTGGAGCCGACCAAAAAGATGTCCAAGTCAGATGATAACCGCAACAACGTTATCGGCCTGCTGGAAGACCCGAAATCTGTGGTGAAGAAGATCAAACGCGCGGTCACCGACTCCGACGAGCCGCCGGTTGTTCGCTACGACATCCAGAACAAAGCGGGCGTCTCCAACCTGCTGGATATCCTCTCTGCCGTTACCGGTCAGAGCATTCCAGAGCAGGAGCAGCATTTTGAAGGCAAAATGTACGGTCACCTGAAGGGCGAAGTGGCTGAAGCCGTTTCCGGCATGCTGACCGAACTGCAGGAGCGCTATCACCGATTCCGCGGTGATGAAGCATTCCTCAATCAGGTCATGAAAGAGGGTGCAGAGAAAGCCAGCGCTCGCGCTTCCATTACCCTGAAAGCGGTTTACGAAGCGATTGGTTTCGTCGCTAAGCCCTGAGCAATTTGCTGGTCTCAGCGCAATAAAAAGCCGGGTGCAATGCATCCGGCTTTTTAATTTGTGAGCGGTTTTGAGCTACATCAGCGTCATTAATGGTTGGAGAACCAGTTTAGCTTATCGCGCAGGCCGACCACGCGGCCGACAATAATCAGCGCCGGGCTGGCCATTTGCTGGGCCAGAATATCCAATTGTTCTAATGTGCCGGTGACAACCTTCTGCGTTATCGCCGTTCCGTTTTCAACGATGGCTGCGGGCATATCCGCCGCCATGCCGTGGGCAATCAGTTTTTCCCGGATCGCCGGGGCCTGGTTCAGGCCCATATAAAACACCAGGGTTTGCTTTTCAACCGCCAGGTTTTCCCAGTCCAGCTCGCCGCCGGTCTTAAGGTGGCCGGTGACCAGGCGCACGCCCTGGGCAAAATCCCGGTGGGTCAGGGGAATGCCCGAGTAGGCGGAACAGCCTGAGGCCGCGGTAATTCCCGGTACAACGGAGAACGGAATACCGGCATGGCACAAGGTTTCCAGCTCTTCGCCGCCGCGGCCAAAGATAAACGGATCGCCGCCTTTCAGTCGTACAACGCGTTTCCCCCCCTGGGCTTCGCGCAGCAGAATCTGGTTAATCTCTTCCTGCGGTACGCAGTGGTAGCCCGAGCGTTTACCCACGAAGACCCGGTCGGCATCGCGGCGCACCAGATTCATGATATCGTCGGAGACCAGGCGGTCATAAACCACGACATCGGCCTGCTGTATTTGCTGCAGGCCTTTGAGGGTCAGCAGTCCGGCGTCGCCGGGGCCGGCGCCCACCAGTACCACTTCACCGCGATGATCCAGCGGCTCGGTCAGCAACTGCTCCGTGGCGTCAGCGACGGCCTGGCGGTCCTCGTTGGCCAGCGACTGCGCCAGCCTGTCGTTAACAAACAGTTTCTCCCAAAAGCGTCGGCGCTCGCCGACGGTGGCAAACTGTTTCTTTACTCTTGAGCGCAGCTGACCTGCGTAGTGGGCCAGCTGGCCTAAATGCAGCGGTAAAACTGATTCCAGCTTTTCGCGCAGCAGGCGCGCCAGAACCGGCGAGGTGCCGCCGGATGAGACGGCCACCATCAGCGGCGAGCGGTCGATAATCGACGGCATAATAAAGCTGGCCTGCTGAGGGGCGTCGACCACGTTACAAAATATTCGCCTTTCTTCCGCTGACGCGCTGACTCGTTGATTAACCGCTTCGTTGTCGGTTGCGGCAATGGCCAGCCAGCAGTTATCCAGCAGAGCAGGATTAAACTCGCCCTGAACCAGGGTCAGCATGTTTGCATCGGCCCATACCTGGAATTGCGGCACAAAATCCAGGGCATTGACCGTTAATCTGGCGCCAGCGTCCAGTAACAGGCGAGCTTTACGTTCAGCCACATCGCCGCCGCCGACTAACAGGCAGTCGCGATCGCGTAATTGGCAAAATATAGGCAAATGGTCCACGACATTCCCTCTTAATTATTGGCAGCAGCCTTAGAATCTGGCTATCAGGCTATCTTATTTATCAGGTTGAACCTGGGCAATGTTCAACCTGCCTGCACCGATTACGTCTACTGAGCCAGACTCTTAGTCTCGTTAGTTTTTTCCGGGGCGGGGCGCTCCGATTGCGGCGTAGCATACCAATAACCCAATCCCATAAATACGACACCGGACAAAGTATTGCCGAGTGTTACCCATAACAGATTGTGACCGATTCCCGCAAGCGTGTAGGCATCGCTATGATGGCCAAACCAGGAGAGGGCGAACAGCGTCATATTCGCGACGGAGTGCTCATAGCCGGACGCGATAAACGCCAGCAGACACCACCAGATAGCAATAAATTTTGCCGCGCCTTCGGTACGGATTGCCATCCAGATCGCCAGACACACCAGCCAGTTACACAGTGCGCCTTTGAAAAAGAGCGCCATCGCGGATTGGCTGGTTTTTGCCAGCGCGACGGTGTGGACGAGGCTGGTATCGACCGGCAGCAGGCTGCCGCCGCCCCAGCTATACAGCAGCGCCACGAAAACGGAACCCGCAAGGTTACCCATCCAGGTTTGCGGCAGAATCGCCCACATCTGCCCCTGGCTGATGGTCCCCGCCTTCACGCCCAGGGTCAGGAACATAGTGTGGCCGGTGAACAATTCAGAGCCGGCGATAATCACCAGCGTTAACGCAATGCCAAAGGTGGCGCCCATCACCAGCGGGCGAACGGCAGGGTCGAGCAGGTTGCCGAGGGTGAATATAAGGATGATGCCGAGGCCGACGTAGGCACCCGCCATCATGGCGCTTACCCAGAAGCTGAGTGGATGATTGGCCGAGAGGCGCGCAATGCGCCCGGCGTTGGCCGCGCACTTGTTTATTGTGTCCGTAAACATAGGAGTTCCTTTAGCACCTCATCCCTTGCGCTGGCTCTTGGTTAGCTGCCTTCGCGATGCAGTACAAATGACGTTGTGCCATCAATTGAAGAAAAAAATGCAAAAAAAGGGAGGCGTTGCGCCTCCCGTAAAGTGATTAACCGCGTAGCTGCACGACGCCGTCTTTCACTCGGGCTTCATAGTGCGCCACCGAATGGCTTTCATCTTCCATACACAGGCCGTCGCGCAGGCGGAAGCGCTGCTTTTTCAGCGGACTGGCCACCCACAGTTCGCCCTGATGCTCGGCGATCAGGCCGCGAGACAGGACGCTGGATTCAAAGAACGGGTCGATATTGCTAATCGCAAACACCTGGTCGCCGTGATAGGGGCGGAAAATCGCCACCTGTTTGTCGCCTAACAGCGCGCAGACGCCGGTTTCCGGCAGGATGTCATCGAGTTTGCAGATGTTTTTCCACTGGCTCATGCGTTTTCCTCCACCAGAGTTACCGGGATACGTTCGTAGGGCGCGGCCGGGCGATGCTGTTCACGCTCAGGGACCACCTGGACGTTCGGATCGCGCTTATCGCTGTTGATGAAGTGTTTAAAGCGCACCTGGGCCGCTGGGGTGTTAACGGTTTCCGTCCACTCGCAGACTACCGCTTCACGCAGGCGGGCCATCTCTTCTTCCAGATGTTCGTTCAGGCCCAGCTTGTCGTCGATGATGACCGACTTCAGATAATCGATGCCGCCTTCCAGGTTATCCAGCCACGGCGCGGTACGGGTCAGTTTGTCGGCGGTACGGATGTAGAACATCATGAAGCGGTCGAGGTATTTCATCAGCGTTTCGCGGTCAAGATCCGCTGCCAGCAGATCCGCGTGGCGCGGCTTCATGCCGCCGTTGCCGCAGACGTAAAGGTTCCAGCCTTTCTCAGTGGCGATGATGCCGACGTCTTTACCCTGGGCTTCCGCACATTCGCGGGTACAGCCGGAGACGCCAAACTTCATTTTATGCGGCGTACGAATGCCTTTGTAGCGGTTTTCCAGCTCGACGCCGAAACCCACGCTGTCGCCTACGCCGTAGCGGCACCAGGTGCTGCCTACGCAGGTTTTCGCCATCCGCAGCGCCTTGGCATACGCGTGACCGGTTTCGAAGCCCGCGTCGATCAGCTGACGCCAGATTTCCGGTAGATCGTCTTTTTGCGCGCCGAACAGGCCGATACGCTGAGAGCCGGTGATCTTGGTGTACAGATTAAATTCGCGGGCGATACGGCCGACGGCCACCAGTCCTTCCGGCGTGATTTCGCCGCCCGCAGAGCGCGGGATAACGGAGTAGGTGCCGTCTTTCTGGATGTTGGCCAGGAAGTTGTCGTTGGTATCCTGCAGCGGGGTATGCTGCGGCTTGAGGATATATTCGTTCCAGCAGGAAGCCAGCAGCGAGCCCACGGTCGGTTTACAAACCTCACAGCCGTAGCCTTTACCGTGTTTCGCCAGCAGCTCTTCAAAGGTTTTGATGCCTTCCACCCGGATGAGGTGGAACAGTTCCTGACGGGAGTATGCAAAGTGCTCGCACAGGTTATTGTTAACTTCGATGCCCTGTTTCGCCAGTTCGGCGTTGAGCACCTGAGTCACCAGCGGGATACAGCCGCCGCAGCCGGTACCGGCTTTGGTTTCCGCCTTCAGCGCCGCCACCGTGTGGCAGCCTTTATTAATGGCGGCAATCAATGCGCCCTTGGTGACATCGAAGCAGGAGCAAATTTGCGCGCTGTCCGGCAGTTTATCGACGCCGATGGACGGCTTACCGCTGCCCGCGTGCGCTGGGAGGATCAGCGAGTCGGGGTTTTCCGGCAGTTCTATGGCGTTCAGCACCAGCTGCAGCAGGTTGCCGTAATCGCTGGTATCGCCCACCAGCACCGCGCCGAGCAGGGTCTTGTTGTCAGGGCTGACGATAAGGCGTTTGTAGACCTCTTTGCTTTCGTCGAGGTAAACGTAGCTGCGCGCGCCCGGCGTACGACCGTGAGCGTCGCCAATGCCGCCGACGTCAACGCCCAGCAGCTTCAGCTTGGCGCTGAGATCCGCGCCTTCAAAGGTGTTTTCGGTCTGGAGGATATGGTCAACGGTAACCTGAGCCATTTTGTAGCCCGGGGCGACCAGGCCGTAAACGCGGTTGTTCCAGCTGGCGCATTCACCGATGGCGTAGATATCCGGGTCAGAGGTCTGGCAGGCGTCGTTAATCACGATGCCGCCGCGCGGAGCGACTTCCAGACCGCACTGGGTGGCCAGCTTATCGCGCGGGCGGATACCGGTAGAGAAGACGATAAAGTCGACTTCCAGCTCGCTGCCGTCGGCAAAACGCATGGTTTTACGCGCTTCGGTACCTTCCTGAACGATCTCTTTGGTGTTTTTACTGGTGTGCACGCGCACGCCCATGCTTTCAATCTTGCGACGTAGCTGTTCGCCACCCATCTGATCCAGCTGTTCCGCCATCAGCATGGGTGCGAATTCAATCACGTGGGTCTCAACGCCGAGATTTTTCAGCGCGCCCGCGGCTTCGAGGCCTAACAAACCGCCGCCGACGACCGCGCCGCGTTTGCTGCGGCGGGCGCAGGCTTCAATCGCGTTAAGGTCTTCAATGGTACGATAAACAAAGCAGTCCTGGGTTTCAGAACCTTTAATCGGCGGGATCCACGGATAGGAACCGGTCGCCATAATCAGCTTGTCATAGAAAACGGTACGCCCCGCGCTGGAGTGGATAACCTTCTCCTGGCGGTTGATGGTGATGGCGCGTTCGCCGACCAGCACCTTAACGCCGTGCTTCTCGTAGAAACCTTCCCGTACCAAAGAGAGTTCTTCGGCGGTATGGTGAGAGAAGTAGGAGGAGAGGTGCACGCGGTCGTAGGCGATACGGGGTTCTTCACAGAAGACGGTAATATCGAACAGGCTGGCGTCGGATTTATCAAGAAGGTCCTCAATAAAGCGGTGGCCGACCATACCATTACCAATGATAGCGAGTCTGACTTTGCTCATTTTTGCCTCGATTTCTTTTATATTACCGCCTACCTTAACGATTCAGCCGCGACACTTATTGATGCAAATCAATTACACCTTTGCCTACTACTTAAGTGGTATGTTTATGATTTGTCAGTATTTTTATAAGTAACGGAAAACGCTGGCTTTTCCTTTTTGCTTTTTTTATGTACAAAATTAGCAACGGATACCCCCGGCGGGTTGAGTAAAACTTCAGCAACAATTACGGGAGTCATCGATATGACAGCAGCGCCGCTTTGGTTAATTGAGAACGTTCGTCTGCCCGATCGCGAAGGGTTATGGCAGATAGCGATAGACAAGGGGCGCTTCGGGGATATCACCCCTATGGGGGAGGCGCGCAAAGAGAATTTTGAAGTGCTGAACGCCCGCGGCGGACTGGCCATCCCCCCTTTTATTGAGCCGCATATCCACCTTGATACGACCCAAACCGCCGGAGAGCCGAACTGGAACCAGTCCGGGACGCTGTTTGAAGGGATTGAGCGTTGGGCGGAGCGTAAGGCTTTATTGAGCCATGAGGACGTTAAAGCCCGCGCGTGGAAGACGCTGAAGTGGCAGATCGCCAACGGCATCCAGTTTGTTCGTACCCACGTTGATGTTTCCGATCCGACGCTGACCGCGCTCAAAGCCATGCTCGAGGTAAAGCAGGAGGTCGCGCCGTGGGTAGAGCTGCAGATTGTCGCCTTCCCCCAGGAGGGCATTTTATCCTACCCCAATGGTGAGGGCCTGCTGGAAGAGGCGCTGCGTCTGGGTGCCGACGTGGTGGGCGCGATTCCGCATTTTGAATTTACGCGCGAATATGGCGTGGAATCCCTGCACATTGCTTTCCGTCTGGCGAAAAAGTATCAGCGGCCTCTGGATATCCACTGCGATGAAATTGATGATGAACAGTCGCGGTTCGTTGAAACCGTGGCGGCCCTGGCGTTAAAAGAGGGGATAGGTCCGCAAGTAACCGCCAGCCATACCACCGCGATGCACTCCTACAATGGCGCCTATACGTCACGTCTTTTTCGTTTGCTGAAGCTCTCCGGCATTAACTTCGTCGCTAACCCGCTGGTCAATATTCACCTCCAGGGACGCTTTGACGACTATCCGAAGCGTCGCGGTATCACGCGCGTGAAGGAGCTGATGGCGGCGGGCATTAACGTCTGCTTTGGCCATGACGATGTATTTGACCCCTGGTATCCGCTGGGGACCGGCAATATGCTGCAGGTGCTGCACATGGGTCTGCACGTTTGCCAGATGATGGGCTATCAGCAGATTAACGAGGGACTGAAGCTGGTCACGGAAAATAGCGCGCGCACGTTTGGCCTGAGCGATTACGGTATTGCGACGGGGAACACGGCGAATCTGGTGATTCTGCCCGCGGAAAACGGGTTTGAGGCCGTGCGTTGTCAGGTTCCGGTGCGTTGGTCAATCCGCCAGGGGAGAGTCATTGCCACCACGCAGCTGGCGCAAACCTGGGTTCAGATGGATCGGGGCGGGGAGGAGCTGTTCTTTACCCGAAATAGCCCCTTTGCCGGAACAAAGGGGCCTGAGGCTTAGTGCGATTCCGCTGCCGCGTTGTTCTGACGGTGGCGGGAGACGAAGCCGAGGATCAGACACATCACAAACACCACGGCATAGAGGCCGTTAGCGGTATGCAGCGCTGCCAGCGGACCGCTGGCGGCAACGATAGGGCCGGTCACGACGAAAGTCAGCATAGTACCCACGGTGCCGCAGGTCAGAATGAAGTTCACCAGCTTCGGCGACGACACTCGGGTTTGCTGTGAACCCAGGGTGATGATCGACGTATAGATGGCGCTGGAGAAGAAGCCGAGGGTCAGAATAAACCATGGCATATGCTCCGGCGAACCGTTGATAAACAGATACATCAGTACCGTCGCTACGCCCGCCAGCACGGTCAGAATACGCTGCAGGTCGAAGAAGCGCAGGATGAAGCTGAAAGACCACATGCCGATCATGTACGACATCCAGAAATCGCTCACCAGTTTACCCGCGTCGCCAAGACTCATGCCCAGGCCTTTGGCGTATTCCGGCACCCAGGAGATGAAGCCCAGCTGACCGAGGATGTAGCATAGCGCAGCGATGGAGAGGAACAGCACGCCGATACCCCATTTCTCTTTCACTACCGGTTGGCTATCCTGCAGGGCTTTTTTGCCCAATACCGGGAATTCGCAGCCGAAGGTCAGAATGAAAATAGCGACGTAGACCAGGCCGATGCAGGCATAAACCCAGTACCATTCGATGCTGCGCGCCAGCAGATAAGCGGCCAGCATCGGGAAGATCATCCCCGCCATGCTGAAGAAGGAGTCGGTGAACAGCAGACGCGCTCCGCGCTGACGGCCTTCATACATATGGGTGATCAGGAAGGTACCAATCGACATGGTAATCCCGCTGACCAGGCCAAGCACGAACATCGAAGCGGAAAACAGCGCCAGGCTGTGGCTGAACATTAAACCCGCGACGGCCAGAACCATCAGGATAAAGCCAAAACGCAGCTGGGTTTTCAGCGGAACAATTTCCATCAGCCAGGCGTTCAGGAAGATAGAGATCAGGATACCGGCATTAAGGAAAGTAAAGGTGTTGCTCATACTGGAAACGGGCAGATGAAAATAATCTGCGATATTTCCCATCACCATCCCGGTGACAATCACCAACGCGCCGGTCAGGGCGTAGGAGAAGAAGCTGATCCATGTGAGCTTGATACGATTGCTGTTAGTCATGACTGGCCTGTGAATAGAAATGTAAAGCGCGTTGACTCTGCGCCGGGCGGACAGATTTTATGCGTTAGCGTGATTCAAGCAAACGTTTATTCTGAAATTTATATCTTTTTGCAATTCTTAGTGTGACTCATATCACATTTATCTATTTGGCCGATCGCCAGGCCCACCGTTACAACTGTTTCAGCTAAGTAAAATTAGGTAAAAGGCTGGCCCAGGATGCAAAGGCTCTTTAGAATCAAAGCACTCGGTTTTTATTCTGCTCCGTTAAGGAATTTCCATGCTCAAATCAACTCTCGCGGCGGTGGCTGCCGTTTTCGCCATTTCAGCATTCTCCCCGGCCATGGCGGCAAAAGGGGATCCCCATGTGTTGCTGACCACGTCTGCGGGCAATATTGAGCTTGAGCTGAATAGCCAGAAAGCACCCATCTCGGTGGATAACTTCCTCAAGTACGTGAACAGCGGCTTTTATAACAACACCACTTTTCACCGGGTGATCCCGGGCTTTATGGTGCAGGGCGGCGGCTTTAACGAGCAGATGCAGCAGAAACAGCCTAATCCACCGATTAAAAACGAAGCCGACAACGGCCTGCGCAATACGCGTGGCACCATCGCCATGGCGCGTACCGCCGATCAGGACAGCGCCACCAGCCAGTTCTTTATCAATATTGCGGATAACGCCTTCCTCGATCATGGCCAGCGTGATTTTGGCTATGCGGTGTTTGGTAAAGTCGTTAAAGGTATGGACGTGGCGGATAAGATTTCTCAGGTGCCGACCCATAACGTTGGGCCGTATCAGAATGTACCGTCCAAACCTATCGTGATCCTTTCCGCAAAAGTTCTGCCGTAATTTTATTTTGCCCGGGTAACCCGTACCCGCGCAGCCCCCGCTTCCCTGCGAAATCGTTTTTTGCCGCTTATACTTGTGGCAACTGCGGACGCGTCAGGGAGGTGTTAAATGAAAAAGCTCACCGAAAAACAGAAGTCCCGTCTCTGGGAGGATCGACGTAACGTGAATTTTCAGGCCAGCCGACGGCTGGAGGGCGTCGATGTTCCGCTGATAACCCTTACCCCCGAAGAAGTCCTGGCGCGCATTGCGGCGTTAAGGAGCCACTATGAGCGATAAATTCGGCGAGGGGCGGGACCCCTATCTCTACCCCGGTCTTAAGGTGATGCGCAACCGCCTGGGAATTCGCCAGGCTCAGCGACTTGAGCAGGCGGCGTGGGAGCTGACCGCATTACGCGCGGCAACCATTGAACTCGGGCCGTTGGTGCGGGGATTGCCTCATCTCTGCGCTATTCATCGCCAGCTCTATCAGGATGTCTTCGACTGGGCAGGGCAGCTGCGTGAAGTTGATATCTATCAGGGCGACACCCGTTTCTGCCATTTTGCCTATATCGAAAAAGAGGGGAACGCGCTGCTTCAGGATCTTGAAGAGGAAGGTTATCTGGTGGGTCTCGCGCAGGATAAATTCATTGAACGTCTTGCTCATTACTACTGCGAAATTAACGTCCTGCATCCTTTCCGTCTCGGTAACGGCATGGCGCAACGCATTTTCTTTGAGCAGCTGGCTATTCATGCGGGCTATACGCTGGATTGGCGCGATATTGCGGTCGATGCGTGGAACCAGGCCAACCAGAGCGGAGCGATGGGCGACCTTTCTCCACTGCGGACGATATTTCGCAAAGTGGTAAGCGAAGCGACGGAAACTGAGTAGAATAGCGCGGTTCTTTGTTCCCGGAGCCGCTATGATCCTGCTTATCGATAACTACGATTCTTTCACCTGGAATTTGTACCAGTATTTCTGCGAACTTGGGGCGGAAGTGCTGGTCAGGCGTAACGACGAGCTGACGTTAGCGGACATTATTTCCCTGGCGCCAGCGAAA
Source organism: Klebsiella sp. PL-2018 (assembly GCF_019048985.1). NCBI lineage: Bacteria > Pseudomonadati > Pseudomonadota > Gammaproteobacteria > Enterobacterales > Enterobacteriaceae > Klebsiella > Klebsiella sp. PL-2018. Next base: position 5,394,637 of record NZ_CP077673.1, on the reverse strand, counting down.
ATCGTTATCTCGCCGGGCCCCTGTACGCCGGATGAGTCGGGGATTTCACTGGCGGCGATCCGCCATTTTTCCGGCCAAACGCCGATCTTAGGCGTTTGCCTCGGCCATCAGGCCATCGCCCAGGTTTTCGGCGCCGCTATCGTACGAGCCGCCAAAGTCATGCACGGGAAAACGTCCCCCGTCAGCCATACCGGCCAAGGGGTGTTCCTTGGACTGAATAACCCGCTTACGGTGACCCGCTACCACTCCCTGCTCATTGATCCGCTAACGCTGCCTGAATGCTTTGAGGTGACCGCCCGCAGCGAAGAGGGAGAGATCATGGGCATTCGCCACCGCGTGTTCGATCTCGAGGGCGTGCAGTTTCATCCGGAGAGTATTCTCAGCGAGCAGGGCCACCAGCTGCTGGCAAACTTCCTCAATCGGTGATTTGTAGTTGCCATGAGTTGATTTTTTATGCATATTTTGTGATTAGATTATCATAATCATTGCTGCATAACGTAAAGGATGGGCACCACATGGCAACTGAACAACCGGCAATCACCCGCGCTACATTCGATGAGGTCATTTTGCCGATTTATGCACCGGCAGAATTTATTCCGGTGAAGGGTAAGGGAAGCCGGGTATGGGATCAGCAGGGTAAAGAGTACGTTGATTTCGCCGGTGGGATTGCCGTGACCGCGCTCGGTCATTGCCATCCGGCGCTGGTGGCGGCACTGCATGAGCAGGGTGAAAAGCTGTGGCATACCAGCAACGTTTTTACCAACGAACCGGCCCTGCGACTCGGGCGGAAGCTGGTGGATGCGACTTTTGCCGATCGCGTCGTGTTTATGAACTCCGGTACGGAAGCTAACGAAACGGCTTTCAAGCTGGCTCGCCATTACACCGTGACCCGCCATAGCCCGTACAAAACCAAAATCATCGCTTTCCATAATGCGTTTCACGGTCGCTCGCTTTTCACCGTCTCGGTCGGCGGTCAGCCGAAATATTCCGACGGGTTTGGGCCGAAACCGGCCGATATCGTTCACGTGCCGTTTAACGATTTACACGCGGTGAAAGCCGTGATGGACGATCATACCTGCGCGGTGGTGGTCGAGCCGATTCAGGGTGAAGGCGGAGTGACGGCGGCGACGCCGGAATTCCTGCAAGGATTGCGCGATCTCTGCGACCAGCACCAGGCACTGCTGGTGTTTGATGAAGTACAGTGCGGTATGGGGCGTACAGGCTCGCTGTTTGCCTATATGCACTACGGCGTGACGCCGGATATTCTGACCAGCGCCAAGGCGCTTGGCGGCGGCTTCCCTATCAGCGCGATGCTGACCACCCATGATATCGCCAGCGCTTTCCACGCCGGTTCTCACGGCTCAACCTACGGCGGTAACCCCCTGGCCTGCGCGGTCGGCGGAGCGGCCTTCGATCTGATTAACACGCCGGAAGTGCTGGACGGCGTCACCGCGAAGCGCGAGCTGTTTGTTGAGCACCTTCAGCGCATTGACGCGCGGTTCGATCTGTTCAGCGATATTCGCGGCATGGGTCTGCTTATCGGCGCCGAGCTGAAGCCGCAGTATCACGGGAAGGCGCGCAATTTCCTCTACGCCGCCGCAGAGGCGGGCGTCATGGTGCTCAATGCCGGACCGGACGTGATGCGCTTCGTACCGTCGCTGGTGATTGATGATAGCGATATTGCTGAAGGCATGGCGCGCTTTGCCCTGGCGGTTGAGCGGGTGCTTAGCGCTTAGTGGCGCGCAGCCAGATGCCATGATGCGGACGCTGACGCCATGCCACCGATGAAATGGTGTGCATGGTGTTCAGATGCCCGAGGATGCGCTGCAAATGCTGCTCCATCGTACTGAGCGGGCCGCGAGGAACCTCCGCATCCTGCGCCTCCATAATGTTCACATCCCCCGCGCTGCCCGGCCCGTCGGAATCCAGCCGCTGCTGGCAGCGCTGGAGCGCAATCTCGCAGGATTCCAGATAACGCTGCGCCAGATCCGGCGTCAGCATATTGTGCTCGCGCGCCAGAGTGGTCATCGCGTTAATATGCTCGACAATAAACTGGCTGTGGGTCACCCACAGCTTCATGTCTTCCAGATAGTGCGAGTTAAAGCCGGGTTCCTGCATCGCCTGATTCAGCGAGTTAAACAGCGCGTTATGCGCCTGATTAACGCGCATGCGCTGGTAGGCCAGCGCCGGGGCCTGATGATCGTCGCTGAGGATCAGCCTGATCGCTTCCTGATCGGCTTCCAGCGCATCGTGGGCATTTTTGCGCAGCAGCCCGCTTTGCCACTGTGGCCATAGCCAGACCATTCCGCCGAAGGCGATCAGACAGCCAATCAGCGTATCAATCAGTCTGGCGATGATAAACTGCTCGCCGTTCAGGGTGAGCAGCTGCAGAGTGTACACCGCCGTCACCGTAAACCCGACCATCGCCCAGCCGTAGTGCTTGCGGATAATCAGATAGCTTAACAGCGTGATGAACAGCATCGCGGTCAGCGTATAGCCTTCAGGAACGTGAAAGTGCAGCGTGAGCCCGGCAATGACCAGTCCCGCAATGGTTCCGGCAGCCCGATGGACGATACGTACCCGGGTTGCGCCGTAGCCGTTTTGCGTCACGAACAGCACGGTCATCAGGATCCAGTAGGGCTTAGGCAGATGCAGCGCGCTGCCCATCAGGCTGGCGACGCTCAGCATCACGCTGATACGCGCCGCGTTTCGTAACGCCGGCGACTTAAGCGACAGATAGTTTTTCAACGCGGGCAGCAGCGGCAGGCGGCGGGTTTTATCCGCCATCAGGTTACGCGCGTATAGCGGGCGCTGGGTGCGCAGAACCCTGGCAATGCGGCTGAAGTGCCAGGCGCAGAACTGGCCAACCGGATTATCCGGATGCTGCCAGGCGATTTTTTCCAGCGCGCCGATCTGTTTATCCATCTGAAAGCGCTGAGGATAACGGTGGTAGAGGAGATCGTCCGCCAGCTCCCGCAGGCGGGCGGCAACGGTTTGCGCGTTCCAGCGAATCACCGCTTCCGCGTGGCTGCGCTCCACCAGTTTCTGCACCTCTTCCGGCTGATGAAGACTGACGGAAATATGTTCCTGAAGGTCCAGTCCAACCTGGAAAGCGCGCAGCAGGCGTTTGTGATCGCTGCGCTGGTTAGCCGCCAGCATATGCATCTGCTGATAGCACTGGGTAATCAGATCCACCACCTTCTGCTGGCGGTTGAGCAGCGGCGGCAGCGATGTGGCGGGGTCCGTATGCTGGGTAAGCAGACTGTATTTGGCCTCGCAGTAGTTGGCCAGCTCCCGGTAGAGCAGGCTTAATGATTCGCGCAGCGGCTGTTCGCGCCACAGCCAAAACCAGAACCAGTTAAACACGCCATACCATAAGGTGCCCATGGCGTAGATTAACAGCGGCTCCCAGATCGGCATATTGCCAGCGAGACTGAGGGTAAAAATAGCCGCGATAAGCGAGGCGGGCAGCAGCCGAGCGTGCAGGGAGCTGATTTCGGCGGTGACGCCGAGGATGAGCGCCAGACCCGTGAGGATCAGCGGCAAAGGGATGTCTCGCTGCAGAAGGAGCTGAACGATCAGGCTACAGCCGGCAAACAGGCTGCCGCCGATAATCAGGCGTTTAAAGAAGCGTTTATGCGGCGTATCCAGCCCGGCAACGTTGCAGCAGGCGGGAACTAGAGAAAACAGCAGCCCCTGCTGGAGATGACCGAGCAGAAGCCCAATCGCAACCGGCAGACACAACACCAGCGTTTGCCGCAGTGCATAGTTGACTTCCGGGTGGTAAATCAGCCTGCGCCACATGAGGGGAAAACAAAAACGGCGTATTGTTAGGCAATACGCCGTTTTACCGACTTAACGGGTACCGTAGACGACGATAGTTTTACCGTGCGCGGAGATCAGGTTTTGATCTTCCAGCATTTTCAGGATGCGGCCAACGGTCTCGCGGGAGCATCCGACGATCTGACCAATTTCCTGGCGGGTAATTTTAATTTGCATACCGTCCGGGTGGGTCATCGCATCCGGCTGTTTAGCCAGGTTCAGCAGCGTCTGAGCGATACGACCGGTAACGTCAAGGAAGGCGAGGTTGCCGACTTTCTCAGACGTGACCTGCAGACGACGAGCCATCTGCGAAGAGAGACGCATCAGGATGTCCGGGTTAACCTGGATCAGCTGACGGAACTTTTTGTAGGAGATTTCGGCCACTTCACATGCGGTTTTCGCACGTACCCAAGCGCTACGCTCCTGGCCTTCTTCAAACAAGCCTAATTCACCGATGAAATCGCCCTGATTAAGGTAAGAGAGGATCATCTCTTTACCTTCTTCATCCTTGATGAGTACAGCCACGGAGCCTTTAACGATGTAGTACAACGTTTCTGCTTTCTCACCCTGGTGGATCAGCGTGCTCTTTGATGGGTACTTATGAATGTGGCAATGAGACAAGAACCATTCAAGGGTAGGGTCTGTTTGCGGTTTGCCAAGCACCATGCGCGGTTATCCTCTGTTATAAGCTATCTCCGGGTGCCGACACTACACGGCATCCGGGCATGCAATCGTATTGAATCCCTATACCTGGGAATCCGGCTGAAATTTTTCTGCAGCCTGTAATGTGAAGTCCTCTGCATACATGCAGTACATCAATGTATTACTGTAGCATCCAGATTGTTTTAGCATAGCTTTCGCCGCATGTCTCCTGGTGTCTCGCTTCAGCATGACCCAGGTCGCCTTCCGTTGCTAGAATTGTTATGTACGCGTAATCTGTCAGGAAAATTACAGCCCTGGAGTTAAATTTATGCAAGCGCGAGTGAAGTGGGTTGAAGGGTTAACCTTCATCGGTGAGTCGGCTTCTGGTCACCAGATTCTGATGGACGGCAATTCCGGGGATAAAGCGCCTAGCCCAATGGAAATGGTACTGATGGCGGCAGGCGGATGCAGCGCGATTGATGTGGTTTCCATATTGCAGAAGGGCCGCCAGAACGTCACCAACTGCGAAGTTAAGCTGACCTCGGAGCGCCGCGAAGAGGCGCCGCGTCTGTTTACCCATATCAATCTGCATTTTATCGTGACCGGTAAAGAACTGAAGGACGCTGCCGTGTCTCGCGCGGTCGACCTGTCGGCGGAAAAGTATTGTTCCGTCGCGCTGATGCTTGAGAAAGCGGTAAACATTACCCACTCTTATGAAGTGATCGAAGGGTAAGCCGAATGCGCCCCGGCCGGCAATCGCGCCACCGGGGTTCTGGCTACTCGCTGATTTTCCTGCCTTCCATCAGCCGCTCAACCAGCGGCGCCATAATCAGTTCCATCGCCAGCCCCATTTTCCCGCCCGGTACCACCAGGGTATTCATATGCGAAATAAACGAGCCCTGCAGCATCGCCAGTAGCCAGGGGAAATCGATATTTTTTAGATTACGGAAATGGATAACGACAAAACTTTCATCCAGTGAAGGAATGGCTTTGGCCGCAAACGGGTTGGACGTATCCACCGTCGGTACGCGCTGAAAGTTGAGGTGGGTGCGTGAAAACTGCGGGGTGATAAAGTTGATGTAATCTTCCATCGAGCGGACCACGGAATCCATGACCGCCTCACGAGAGTGTCCGCGCTCGCTGGTGTCGCGGATAAGCTTCTGGATCCACTCAAGATTGACGATGGGCACCACGCCGACCAGCAGGTCGACATGGTTTGCTACGTTATGCTGTGGCGTCACAACGCCGCCGTGCAGGCCTTCATAAAACAGGACGTCAGTCGGTTCCGGCAGCGGCTGCCAGGGCGTGAAGGTCCCCGGAACCTGATTCCACGGCACGGCCTCGTCATAGGTATGTAAATATTTGCGCGACTGGCCTTTGCCGCTTTGCCCATATTCGGCGAACGTGTGTTCCAGCAGGCCGAAGTCGTTAGCCTCGGGGCCAAAGTAGCTGATATGTTTGCCCTGATCGCGTGCTTTACGGATCGCCATGTCCATTTCCGGACGGGTATAGCGGTGAAAGCTATCGCCTTCAACTTCGGCGGCGTGCAGATTAAGCTGGGCGAAAATTTTGCGAAAAGCGAGGCTGGTGGTCGTGGTTCCCGCGCCGCTGGAGCCCGTGACGGCAATCACCGGATGTTTGGCAGACATAACAACTCCCAGAGTAAACGATAGTGTGTGCCGCCTTAGCCGTGAAACTGCTTGCGGGGCATGATATTCACCGTTTCGTGCAGTTCTGACCACACCAGCACGGCTTCTCCGCTTTTCAACTGCTGTTTAACATCCGCGACTTTATCCGTCAGCGAACGTTCATGTTCACCATAATCGGTGCCTTCACGTAATACAAAACTTTCGATCAGGTTATCCAGCGTTTCGGGATCGAGATCTTGCCAGGGAATGATCATATTTGCGCTCCTAGCCAACGGGTTAGCCAATCCGGGATGCGTTTTTCAAGCCACATTTCAGGCTTACGCAGCGTGCCGCCGACGAAGCCAACGTGCCCGCCGTGCTCCGTGAGCTGATATTCGACATTCGCCGGCAGCTGCTCCTGCGGGGGAATCGAGTGGTGATCCATAAAGGGATCGTCCTTCGCGTGAATAATCAGCGTGGGCTTAGTGATATCGCTCAGGCGCGGCATGGCGCTACACTGGCGATAGTAGTCCAGCGCATCGGCAAAACCGTGGATCCTGGCCGTAATGCAATCGTCAAACTCGCGGATACGGCGCATGCTTTTTAGCTGGCGTAAATCGACGGGCAGAGAGCCGGGATAGGCTTTTAGCTTACGCGCGGCGTTGGCTTTCAGCAGGTTGAGCAGGTAGCGCTGATAAACGCGGGAGAAACCTTTGTCCATATGATAGCTACAGGCTTCCAGCATAAACGGCGCCGAGACGATAACCGCGGCATCAACGGGAATAGCGTCGCCTTCTTTTGCCAGCAGGCAGCCCAGCATATTGCCCCCGAGCGAATATCCCACCGCGGCGGTGGGGACCGTGCCGTACTCGCGCTGGAGCCAGCGCAGAAACCAGGAGCCGTCTTCCGTTTCGCCCGAGTGGTAGATGCGGTTATTCCGGTTGGGTTCGCCGCTACAGCCGCGAAAGTGCATTACCACGCCCAGCCAGCCGCGCTGCATTGCCGCATGGATAAGTCCGTGTGCGTAAGGGCTGTGTAGGCTCCCCTCCAGGCCATGAAATACCACCAGACGAGGTTTATGGCGCGCCTGAGAAGGGTCTTCACTCCATGCCAGATCGACAAAATCGCCGTCCGGCAATTCCAGACGCTGCCAGTGGGGAGTAAAGCGGAGTTTGCGACGGATTAGCCGCGGCAACATGGTTTGCAAATGACGATTGCCTACGCCGCGCATCGGATGAAACTGCTGCGAGTCGTCTTCAGGGGGCGTCATTTCTGTAGGAGTGATATCAACCATAGCACCAGAGCAATAAATAATCTTTATAACATACTATACCGCGCATGAAGTGCGCAGGTTAGCCCATATGTGGCCTTGCGGCTAATCGGCCAGCAGGTTACGTGAAAAGAGATGAAAATCGACGCCGGGTTTACGCCGCCATAGCCGCGCTTTCCGCGCGCCGGTTGCCGCTGTTTCACCGGTCTCTTCAAACATTCCGGAGGCTTCGAAGCGGCGAATCAGGCTTTTGCGTTGAATCGGCTGACCAAGGATGATTTCCGTGGCTTCCAGCAGCTGACCATGGGTAAAGGTCTCCGGCAGACAGTAAACCGGCAGTAAAGAGTACATCGTTTTTTGGCGTAAGCGATGCAGACCGGCGTCGATAATCGTTTGATGATCGAAAGCCAGCGAATAGCTATCCAGCTGCGCCACCGGCACCCAGCGGGCATCGCTGACGCTGGCGATATGCGGCTGACACTCTACCCACGAGATTAACGCAAACCAGGCGATAGTCAGGCTCCAGCCGCGCGGATCGCGATCCGGCCCGGAGAAGGTGTCGAGCTGCTCCAGCCATGACGGTGAAATCCCGGTTTTTTCCGTGAGCTTACGTAGCGCCGTGGCGCGGGTTGAATCATCGTGCGCCAGATCGATAAAGCCGCCGGGTAGCCCCCACGCCCCCTGCTGCGGTGGATTAGCGCGCTCAACCAGCAGAACGCACAGCGCCCCTTCATGCAGGGTAAACAGGACGCTATCGACGGTCACCAGCGGCGAGGGAAAGCGGCTGGCATCGTATTGGCTGAGGTATTCGGCATCGTTGGTCATAGAGCGCTCGCAGCGGAAAAGAACGCTGACAAGTGTACCAGCCCCTTCCTGAGCAGCAAGCCTACATTTTTATTATTGTTTTTCAACTGCTTAATTCACATCTCCGCTTAAATGACATTTAACGCTTGCACAATATGTGTCTTAGGGACATTATTGATTGTGTCTTAGGGACATAATTTAATGAGCGGAGGTCATCATGAGCGAAAAATTTACCCTGGAACTGGATGATGAGGCGTTTACGCTTGCCAGCGGCGTCTTTCCCGATGGCGCTGTGTGGCTGAAGGTGACCAATCCACTACCGCCTTCTGCCCGTCTGATGCGCATCCGGGCGGTTGCTCTGCGCGACATGAACGATTTTATGCTGCTGGCGCAGCTGGTGGAGGCCGTGCGTCATGTTACCGACGTGACGTTTAGCCATCTGGAACTGCCGTGGCTGCCGTGGGCGCGTCAGGATCGTCATATGGTGCCGGGAGACAGCTTCGCGCTGAAGGTCTTTGCCAGGCAGCTTAATACCCTTGGCTTTGACAAAGTCGTGGTGCTTGACCCGCACAGCGATGCCGCAGCGGCGGCAGTCAATAATATGGTCGCGGTGGCTCAACAGCACTGTCTTCTGCAGAGCGCCGGTCTGCGTCAGGCTATTGCTGCCGGGGAGCTGATGCTGGTGGCGCCGGATGCCGGCGCGCTAAAGAAGATTCATCCTGTGGCTAAAGCCTGCGGTGCCGGAGAGTTCGCGATCCTCGGTAAAGAGCGTGATCTTGCCAGCGGCGCGTTAACCGGTTTTTCCCTGCTGACCGGTGATGTCGCGGGGAAAGCGGTGCTTATTGTTGACGACCTCTGCGACGCTGGCGGCACCTTTATCGGCTCGGCGCAGGTGCTGCGCGAGGCGGGCGCCCGCAGCGTGAGTCTGTACGTCACCCACGGTATTTTTTCCAAAGGCGTAGAGCATCTGTTGAATAACGGCATCGATGCCGTTTACGCCACCACCTCTTTGACTTCTCCTGCCCTGGCTCATCCGCAGCTGGAGCTTATCGATATTGACGCCATCTACCGCGCACATTGGGGATAACATGATGAAAATAAATCCGATTCTGGCCATTGATGGTTATAAAGTTTCCCATCGCGTGCAGTATCCGCAGGGGACAACGAAGGTTTACTCTAACTTTACCCCGCGCAGCGATCGTTTTTTCCAGTCGCCGCAGGCCGATGGCAAGCTGGTGTTTTTCGGCCTGCAGGGCTTTCTGCAGTGGTTCCTGGTCGATCTGTTTAACGAGGCGTTTTTCGCCCGCCCGGAAGAGGAGGTCGTGAACGAGTATAAGCAGGTGATGGACGGCTATCTGGGGCGCGATACGGTTGGGGTGGAGCCTATTCGCGCTCTGCATCGCCTTGGCTATTTACCGCTGCATATCAAAGCGCTGGATGAAGGCACCAAGGTGCCGATGAAAGTACCGGTGCTGACCATCACCAATACGCAACCTGAGTTCTTCTGGCTGGTGAACTATCTGGAGACGGTGCTTTCGGCGGAGCTGTGGAAAGCGTCAACCAACGCGACCATCGCCCACCACTATCGCCTGATTTGCGAACGCTGGGCGGAGAAAACCTGTAGCGATCTGACGCACCTTGATTTCCAATGTCACGACTTTTCGTTTCGGGGGATGTCCGGACTGCACGACACTGCGCAGTCGGGCTGCGGACATCTGGCCAGCTTCAAAGGGACCGATAGCCTGCCTTCGCTGCTGTATGCCCGTGATTATTACACTCGCGGTGAAGATGAGCTCATCGGTGCCAGCATTCCGGCTACGGAACACAGCGTGATGTGTATGGGCGAGCGCGAGCGGGAAATTGAAACCTTTCGCCGGCTGATTACCGAAGTCCACCCGCAGGGTTTCGTCTCTATCGTCTCGGATACCTGGGACTACTGGCAGGTGCTGACCGAATACACCCGCGAGCTGCAGGCAATAATTATGCAGCGTCAGGGGCGCGTGGTATTCCGTCCGGACAGCGGCGATCCGGTGGCGATTCTGTGCGGAACCGCAGCTGACGACGACACCCGCAGCGAGCGCAGCGCCGAGGAGAAAGGCTCCGTGGAGGTTCTGTGGGAAATTTTTGGCGGCACTATCAACGAAAAAGGATACAAGGTGCTGGATCCGCATGTCGGCCTGATTTACGGCGATTCCATTACTCTCGCCAGAGCGGATGAGATCCTGCGTCGCCTGGAAGCGAAAGGCTTTGCCAGCGCTAACGTGGTGTTCGGCGTGGGTTCATTTACCTACCAGTACAACACCCGCGATACCTTCGGCTTCGCGATGAAGGCAACCTGGGGGGAGGTGAACGGCGAGGGAAGAGCCCTCTTTAAGGAGCCGAAAACCGATAATGGTCTTAAACGTTCGGCGCGTGGTCTGCTGCGCGTGGAACGCGACGCCTTGGGGGAACTGCAGCTGTACGATGGGCAAACGCTGGAACAGGAGCAGCAGGGTGAGTTAAAAACGCGCTTTCTGGATGGCAAGCTGTACGGCTATGCCTCGCTGTCGCAGATCCGCGCCCGGCTGGCGGCGCAGCGCTAAGCCAGGGTGCGGAGGATGAAAAAAGGCGGGTTAGCCCGCCTTCACGTATGGCATATTGCCGCTAGCCTTCCTGCAGCATCTGCTCCAGCTGCTCCTGGGCATCCAGCCAGGCCATTTCACACTCTTCCAGCCCGGACTTCGCGCTGGCCTGCTGCTGTAGACACGCGGTGAGCTCGGCTTTGCGGCTTTGATCGTACAATTCGCTGTCGCCCAGCTTCTCTTCCGCCTGCGCCAGCTGCGCGTTGAACTTCTCCATCTCTTTTTCCAGTCGGGCGATCTCTTTGCGCAGCGGCTGGGTCAGCGTACGCAGCTCGGCTTCCCGGCGTTTCTGATCTTTACGCGCCTGGGCGCTGTTGCCGTTTTCCTTTGGCTCTTCCGATGTCTGGCTTTCCTGCTTTTGCGAGTCGCTCAGCCACTGCTGATAGTCTTCAAGATCGCCATCGAAAGGTTCGACTTTGCTGTCGTGCACCAGATAAAGGTCATCGGTGGTGGAGCGAATCAGATGACGGTCGTGCGAAACCACCACCAGCGCGCCTTCAAAATCAATGAGCGCTTCGGTTAGCGCCTGGCGCATATCGAGATCGAGGTGGTTGGTGGGTTCATCAAGCAGCAGCAGGTTAGGCCGCTGCCAGACGATTAACGCCAGCACCAGGCGCGCTTTCTCGCCGCCGGAGAAACGCTTTGTCTCTTCGTTGACTTTATCGCTCTGGAAGCCGAAACCGCCCAGATAGTCGCGCAGCTTCTGCTCCAGCTCCTGCGGCGCAATACGGGCAAGATGCTGCAGCGGGGATTCGTCGGCGCGCAGAAACTCCAGCTGATGCTGAGCGAAGTAGCCAAGCTTGATGCCTTTCGCCAGACCAATTTCACCCTGCAGCGGCTGTAGCTCGCCGGCCAGCAGTTTTATCAGCGTCGATTTACCGGCCCCGTTGCGCCCCAGCAGACCGATGCGCGAACCGGGAACCAGATTCAGCTTGATTGAGTCGAGAATCACGCGCTCGCCATAACCGGCGCTGACCTTTTCCATTTTCAATAGGGGATTGGGCAGGCTTTCCGGCGCGCGGAAGCTAAAGTGAAACGGGTTATCAACGTGGGCAGGGGCGATGAGCTCCATACGCTCGAGCATTTTGATACGGCTTTGCGCCTGTTTAGCTTTGGTGGCTTTGGCGCGAAAACGGTCGATGTAGCTCTGCAAATGCGCGACGCGCAGCTGCTGGCTCTCATACATCGACTGTTGCTGCGCAAGACGGGTCGCGCGCTGCACTTCAAATGAGCTGTAGTTGCCGGTGTACTCGAACATCGTTTGCTGTTCGATATGGATAATTTTGTCGACGATCGGATCGAGAAAATCGCGATCGTGGGAGATCAGTATCAGGGTCCCCGGGTAGCCTTTGAGCCACTTCTCCAGCCAGATGACCGCGTCGAGATCGAGGTGGTTCGTCGGTTCATCAAGCAGCAGCAGATCGGAACGGCAAATCAGCGCCTGCGCGAGGTTGAGACGCATACGCCAGCCGCCGGAAAAGTCGCTCACCGGTCTTTCAAGCTGTTCGTTGCTGAAACCGAGCCCGTGGAGCAGGCTGGCCGCACGCGAGCGGATGGTCCAGGCGTCGATGGCGTCCAGCTTACCGTGGACCGTCGCGATGGCATGGCCGTCATTACGTTCGTTGGCTTCGTGCAGGTCCGCCTCCAGCTTGCGGAATTCGCGATCGCCATCAATAACATAGTCAATAGCCGGCTGCGCAAGCGCAGGCGTTTCCTGATTAACCCAGGCCAGCTGCCAGCTGCCGGGGAAGGTCATTGAGCCGCCGTCGGCGCTAATCTCGTTTTTCAAAAGCGAAAGCAGCGTGGATTTACCGCAGCCGTTTTTACCCACCAGGCCGACTTTTTGCCCTGGGTTGATGGTGGCGGTAGCGTTGTCCAGCAGGACGCGTACGCCGCGACGAATTTGTAAGGAGGAGAAAACAATCATAAGGCGCCGTATGTTCTGACTATGTTAATTTGTCATTATGATAATGTAGTGTCGAGCGAATCGCTCAACCGGGCCGCAATGGTAGCCCAAAATGAAGATGATACACAAAGTCATTCTGGTTGCGTCGGGACGCAGCCGCTGCACAGGCCGCCAGAAGACGTTCGGGAGGGGAAAGATGTCTCAGACAGCGAAAGTTTTGCTGCTGTATGCCCACCCAGAATCTCAGGATTCCGTGGCCAACCGGGTTTTGCTTGAACCGGCCTTACAGTTGTCGAATGTTACCGTGCACGATCTCTACGCGCACTATCCGGATTTTTTTATCGATATCGCCTGCGAGCAGGATCTCCTGCGCCAGCATGAGGTGATTGTTTTCCAGCATCCGCTCTATACCTGGAGCTGCCCGGCGCTGATGAAAGAGTGGCTGGACAGGGTGCTCAGCCGCGGCTTTGCCAGCGGGGCGGGAGGGAATCAGCTGGCGGGAAAGTACTGGCGTAGCGTCATTACTACCGGCGAGCCGGAGAGCGCCTACCGGCGCGATGCCCACCGTTATCCGATGAATGATATTCTCCGCCCTTTCGAACTGACCGCCGGTATGTGCCGCATGCACTGGATGAGCCCGATTATCGTCTACTGGGCGCGTCGGCAATCACCCGACGATCTGAAAAGCCGCGCTCGCGCCTACCGCGATTGGCTGGCTAACCCTGTAACGGCGGGAGGTCCAAATGGCGGGAGCTGATTTACTGCTGGCCGGGGTGTTATTTCTGTTTGCCGCCGTAGTGGCGGTGCCGCTGGCGGCGAGGCTGGGTATTGGTGCCGTGCTGGGGTATCTGTTGGCCGGTATCGCCATCGGCCCCTGGGGATTAGGCTTCATCAGCGATGTGGATGAAATTCTTCACTTCTCAGAATTAGGCGTCGTCTTTCTGATGTTTATCATCGGACTGGAGTTGAATCCGTCCAAGCTGTGGCGGCTGAGAAGCTCCATTTTCGGCGTCGGGGCCGCTCAGGTCGCCTTCAGCGCGCTGATACTTGGCGGTTTGCTCATGCTTAGCGACTTCTCATGGCGCGCTGCGGTGGTTGGCGGAATTGGGCTGGCGATGTCTTCCACCGCGATGGCGCTGCAGCTGATGCGGGAGAAAGGCATGAGCCGCAGCGAGTCCGGGCAGCTGGGCTTCTCCGTACTGCTGTTTCAGGATCTGGCTGTGATCCCGGCCCTGGCACTGGTTCCCCTGCTCGCAGGGTCAGGTGACGACCATTTTAACTGGCTCACCATCGGGATGAAGGTGCTGGCCTTCGGCGGAATGCTGGTTGGAGGTCGTTATCTGCTGAGGCCGGTATTTCGGTTTATCGCCGGCTCCGGCGTGCGGGAGGTCTTTACCGCGGCGACGCTACTGCTGGTTCTTGGATCGGCGTTGTTTATGGATGCGCTCGGTTTGTCGATGGCGCTGGGGACCTTTATCGCCGGCGTCCTGCTGGCAGAGAGCGAGTATCGCCACGAGCTGGAAATCGCCATTGAGCCGTTTAAAGGGCTTCTCCTCGGGCTGTTCTTTATTTCCGTTGGCATGGCGCTGAACCTTGGGGTGCTTTATACCCATTTACTGTGGGTTGTGGCCAGCGTCGCGATACTGGTGACGGTAAAAGGTCTCGTCCTGTATCTTCTGGCACGGGTTTATGGCCTGCGCAGCTCTGAACGGGTGCAGTTTGCCGGCGTGCTGAGCCAGGGGGGAGAGTTTGCCTTTGTGCTGTTCTCACTCCCCGCTTCGCTTCGTCTGTTTCAAAACGATCAGATGGCCCTGCTGCTGGTGACGGTGACATTATCGATGATGACCACGCCGCTGCTGATGAAGCTCATCGATAAAGTCCTTTCGCGGCGATTGAACCAACCTGAAGAGGAGGGCGAGGCTCCGTGGGTTGAAGATGACAAACCGCAGGTGATCATCGTTGGTTTTGGGCGTTTCGGCCAGGTGATTGGCCGTCTGCTGATGGCGAACAAAATGCGTATTACGGTACTGGAGCGCGATATCAGCGCGGTCAATCTGATGCGTAAATATGGCTATAAAGTTTATTTTGGCGATGCGACGCAGCTGGAGCTCCTGCGCTCGGCGGGAGCCGAAGACGCGCAGTCGATCGTTATCACCTGCAACGAGCCGGAAGATACCATGAAGCTGGTGGAGATGTGTCAACAACACTTTCCACATCTCCATATTCTGGCGCGAGCGCGGGGACGCGTTGAGGCCCATGAGCTGCTGCAGGCGGGAGTGGCGCAGTTTTCCCGCGAAACCTTCTCCAGCGCGCTGGAGCTAGGACGAAAAGCGCTTATCTCGCTCGGCATGCATCCCCATCAGGCGCAGCGCGCCCAGCTGCATTTTCGGCGCCTCGATATGCGGATGCTGCGTGAGTTAATGCCGGTGCATAGTGATACCCTGCAGATATCCCGCGTGCGGGAAGCCAGACGCGAGCTGGAGGAGATTTTTCAGCGCGAGATGCAAAAAGAGAGCAGGCAGTTAGACGGCTGGGATGAATTTGAATAAAGGTAAATGATATGGCTGTGCGTAAACGTTTTATCGCCGGTGCGAAATGCCCGGCGTGCCAGGCCCAGGATTCGCTGGCGATGTGGCGTGAGAATAATGTCGATATTGTTGAGTGCGTTAAGTGCGGTCATCAGATGCGTGAGGCGGATAAAGAGGTCCGCGAGCATGTTCGCAAAGAAGAGCAAGTGATAGGCATTTTTCATCCGGACTAGCGTTATCTATCGGCTTTTTTTAAGCTAGAGGGTACACGGGTGCAGAATTCCGCTACAATCTGCGCCACTATTCTTCCCATGCTCAGGAGATATCATGAAAGTAGCAAAAGACCTGGTGGTCAGCCTGGCCTATCAGGTACGTACAGAAGACGGTGTGTTGGTTGATGAGTCTCCGGTAAGCGCGCCGCTTGACTACCTGCATGGTCACGGTTCCCTGATTTCCGGCCTGGAAAACGCGCTGGACGGCCACAACGTTGGCGACAAATTTGACGTCGAAGTCGGCGCTAACGATGCATACGGTCAGTACGACGAAAACCTGGTTCAGCGCGTTCCTAAAGACGTATTTATGGGCGTTGATGAACTGCAGGTTGGCATGCGCTTCCTGGCGGAAACCGATCAGGGTCCGGTACCGGTAGAAATCACCGAAGTGGGTGACGAACACGTTGTTGTTGACGGTAACCACATGCTGGCTGGTCAGAATCTGAAGTTCAACGTTGAAGTTGTCGCGATTCGCGAAGCAACGGCGGAAGAGCTGGAGCATGGTCATGTACACGGTGCTCACGGGCACGATCATGGCCACGACCACGATCATGATGGTTGCTGCGGTGGCCACGGCCATGACCATGACCACGAACATGGCAAAGGCGGCTGCGGCGGCAACGGCGGCTGCGGCTGCCACTAATTCCGCTGCGCTCGCGTCGCGGAATAGAAAAAAGCGGGGAAACCCGCTTTTTTTACGTCTTAATAGTGCGGCGGGGGCGTTTCTTCCGCCTGTGAAGCCATATGCGACGGCTGAGTGGCTTTCAGTTTTTCGACCATCAGGCGCATATGTTCGCGCATCCTCGCCATTTCTATCTCGTGGGCGGTGACGGTCTTGTTGAGGTCTTCAATAGTGATTTCCTGAAACGCCAGTCTGCTCTCCAGCTCCGCAAGGCGAGTCTCTAAAGTGCTATCGTGCATGAGTAACCTCTTCTGTCTTATCCTGCGGGCGGATTCTACTGAAGTTTCAGCATCCGCGCAGCATCGTTACGTCTGACAGGAAACTAATTCATACAAAAATAGTCTTAAATGAGGCGATATTCAGGTACGTCTGTATGTTGATTTGTTCTGCAACGTTCTATAGTACGTTTTTTGTTTTTTACGATAACCCTGGGGTGAGATGCCCCGGCCCTGGAGAAATGGATGAAATCACTGTTTAAAGTAACGCTGCTGGCGACCACTATGGCCATCGCCCTGAATGCACCGCTGAGCTTCGCTGCTGAGACTACAGCGAAAGCGGCACCCGCAACGGACAGCAAATCGGCATTTAAAAATGACGATCAGAAATCTGCTTATGCGCTGGGTGCATCGCTGGGACGTTACATGGAAAACTCCCTGAAAGAACAAGAAAAACTGGGCATCAAATTAGATAAAGATCAGCTGATCGCCGGCGTTCAGGACGCTTTTGCTGATAAGAGCAAACTGTCCGATCAGGAGATCGAACAGACTCTGCAGGCGTTTGAAACCCGTGTAAAAACTGCTGCTCAGCAGAAAATGGAAAAAGACGCCTCTGAGAATGAAGCAAAAGGCAAAGCTTACCGTGACGCCTTTGCCAAAGAGAAAGGCGTGAAAACGTCTAAATCTGGCCTGCTCTACAAAGTCGAGAAAGCGGGGACCGGCGAAACGCCGAAAGACAGCGATACCGTTGTCGTCAACTACAAAGGTACGCTGATCGACGGTAAAGAGTTTGATAACTCTTATACCCGCGGCGAGCCGCTTTCCTTCCGCCTGGACGGGGTGATCCCGGGCTGGACCGAAGGCCTGAAGAACATCAAGAAAGGCGGTAAAATCCAGCTGGTCATTCCACCGGATCTGGCTTACGGCAAAACTGGCGTACCGGGTATCCCGGCAAACTCTACTCTGGTATTTGATGTAGAGCTGCTGGATATTAAACCGGCGCCGAAAGCAGACGCCAAGCCTGAAGCCGCTGCTGAAGCGCCAGCCGCTGACGCTAAGAAGTAATCGGTTTTAAGCCGCCGCCTCCAGGGGCGGCGGTTTTTTTATTGCGGGCAGATATAATTAAAACTGGAAAGAACCTCAGGCGCTGTATTACTTTAGATAGATTAATAATGATGATGAGCCTGCCCTGACGATAACGACAGGCTCCTGAAAAGGAGTGCTTTTTTTCATGTCCAGGTCGCTTTTAACCAACGAGACCAGTGAGCTTGATTTGCTGGATCAACGTCCTTTTGACCAGACCGACTTCGATATCCTTAAATCCTATGAAGCGGTAGTGGACGGGTTAGCGATGCTCATCGGTTCCCACTGTGAAATCGTATTGCACTCATTGCAGGACTTAAAATGTTCCGCTATTCGTATCGCCAACGGTGAACACACCGGCCGTCAAATCGGCTCGCCAATTACCGACCTTGCGCTGCGCATGCTGCACGATATGACTGGAGCCGATAGCAGCGTTTCCAAATGCTATTTTACTCGCGCCAAAAGCGGTGTGCTGATGAAATCGGTCACCATCGCTATCCGCAACCGTGACCATCGGGTCATTGGCCTGCTGTGCATCAACATGAACCTTGATGTCCCTTTCTCACAAATCATGAGCACCTTTATTCCGCCGGAAACGACGGAGGTGAATTCCCAGGTCAACTTTGCTTCATCGGTTGACGATCTGGTGGCCCAGACGCTTGAGTTCACGATTGAAGAGGTGAACGCTGACCGTAACGTTTCTAACAACGCTAAAAATCGGCAGATCGTCCTGAACCTCTATGAGAAGGGGATCTTTGATATCAAAGATGCCATCAACCAGGTGGCCGATAGGCTGAACATCTCTAAGCACACGGTCTATCTCTACATTCGTCAGTTCAAAAGTGGAGATTTCCAGGGGCTGGATAAGTAATGCGCTTTGCCATTACGGTAACGGGGCCCGCTTATGGTACCCAGCAGGCCAGCAGCGCACTACAGTTTGCCCGCGCCGTTTTGCAGGAAGGCCACGAGTTGATCAGCATCTTTTTCTATCGTGAAGGCGTCTATAACGCGAATCAGCTCACGGCGCCCGCCAGCGACGAATTTGATCTGGTTCGGGCCTGGCAGACGCTGCATGACGAACACGCCGTTTCCTTGCATATCTGTGTAGCCGCAGCGTTACGCCGTGGAATCACTGATGAACAGGAGGCACGGCAGTTGAATTTGCCTGGGTATAATTTGCAGCCGGGCTTTACCTTGAGCGGATTGGGCGCGCTGGCGGAAGCCGCGTTAACCTGCGATCGCATGGTGCAGTTTTGATGAAGCGCGTAGCCTTTGTTTTTTCGTCTGCGCCTCATGGTTCAGCGTCGGGCAGGGAAGGGCTGGACGCCCTGCTGGCAACCTCCGCGCTGACGGAGGAGATCGGCGTTTTCTTCGTGGGCGATGGCGTCTTTCAGCTTCTTCCCGGACAGCGCCCCGCAGCGGTGCTGGCGCGCGACTATATCTCCACCTTTAAGCTCTTATCGCTATACGATATCGAACAGTGCTGGATTTGCGCTGCTTCAGCACGGGAGCGCGGTCTGAATTCTGCCACGCCGTGGGTTGTTGATGGCGAATGGCTGGAGCCAGAGGCTTTGCGCGCCCGGCTTGACGATTTTAACGTGATACTGCGGTTCTGAGGCTCGAATGCTCCACACGCTAAGCACATCCCCCTGGCACGCCGATATGGCGGCTATGCTCCGTTTGCTAAAAGAGGGCGACGATCTTCTGCTGCTGTCGGACGGCGTTATCGCCGCTCTCGCGGAAGGCCGTTTCCTTGAAATCCTGCAATCTGCCCCCATATCCCTCTACGCTCTGCAAGAAGATATCGAAGCCCGCGGGCTGGCTGGTCAAATTGCGGACAGTGTCGTCAGGGTTAGCTATACTGATTTCGTCAGACTTTCAGTCAAACATGCAGGTCAGTTGTCCTGGTAATGGCGGGATCGTTGTATATTTCTTGACACCTTTTCGGCACCGCCCTAAAATTCTGCGTCCTCATATTATATGAGGCGATTTATTACGTGTTTACGAAGCAAAAGCTAAAACCAGGAGCTATTTAATGGCAACAATTAACCAGCTGGTACGCAAACCACGCGCGCGCAAAGTTGCAAAGAGCAACGTGCCGGCGCTGGAAGCCTGCCCGCAGAAACGTGGCGTATGTACTCGTGTATATACCACCACTCCTAAGAAACCGAACTCCGCACTGCGTAAAGTTTGCCGTGTGCGTCTGACTAACGGTTTCGAAGTCACCTCCTACATCGGTGGTGAAGGTCACAACCTGCAGGAGCACTCCGTGATCCTGATCCGTGGCGGTCGTGTTAAAGACCTTCCGGGTGTTCGTTACCACACCGTTCGTGGTGCGCTTGACTGCTCCGGCGTTAAAGACCGTAAGCAAGCTCGCTCCAAGTATGGCGTGAAGCGTCCTAAGGCTTAATGGTTCTCCGTTAAGTAAGGCCAAACGTTTTATATTAATGTCAAACTAAACTCTTAGAGTTTTGGACAATCCTGAATTAACAACGGAGTATTTCCATGCCACGTCGTCGCGTCATTGGTCAGCGTAAAATCCTGCCGGATCCTAAGTTCGGATCAGAACTGCTGGCTAAATTTGTAAATATCCTGATGGTAGATGGTAAAAAATCTACTGCAGAAGCAATCGTATACAGCGCGCTGGAGACCCTGGCTCAGCGCTCTGGTAAAAATGAACTGGAAGCTTTCGAAGTCGCTCTCGACAACGTGCGCCCGACTGTAGAAGTTAAGTCTCGCCGCGTTGGTGGTTCTACTTATCAGGTTCCAGTTGAAGTCCGTCCGGTTCGTCGTAATGCTCTGGCAATGCGTTGGATCGTTGAAGCTGCTCGTAAACGTGGTGATAAATCCATGGCTCTGCGTCTGGCGAACGAACTTTCTGATGCTGCAGACAACAAAGGTACTGCAGTTAAGAAACGTGAAGACGTTCACCGTATGGCAGAAGCCAACAAGGCGTTCGCACACTACCGTTGGTAATCCCTTCGGAGTATTAGTCACCAGGCGGGCGCTTCAGATAAGTCGCCCGTTTTGGATAACTTAACTGAACGCCTAAAGAAATAAACGAGGAATCAAATGGCTCGTACAACACCCATCGCACGCTACCGTAACATCGGTATCAGTGCGCACATCGACGCCGGTAAAACTACTACTACCGAACGTATTCTGTTCTACACCGGTGTAAACCACAAAATCGGTGAAGTTCATGACGGCGCTGCCACCATGGACTGGATGGAACAGGAGCAGGAGCGTGGTATTACTATCACCTCCGCAGCGACTACTGCATTCTGGTCAGGTATGGCTAAGCAGTATGAACCGCATCGCGTAAACATCATCGACACCCCGGGGCACGTTGACTTCACCATCGAAGTAGAACGTTCCATGCGTGTGCTTGATGGTGCAGTAATGGTTTACTGCGCAGTTGGTGGTGTTCAGCCTCAGTCTGAAACCGTATGGCGTCAGGCAAACAAATACAAAGTTCCGCGCATTGCGTTCGTTAACAAAATGGACCGTATGGGTGCGAACTTCCTGAAAGTTGTTGGTCAGATCAAAACCCGTCTGGGCGCGAACCCTGTTCCGCTGCAGCTGGCGATTGGCGCTGAAGAAGCGTTCACCGGTGTTGTTGACCTGGTGAAAATGAAAGCCATCAACTGGAACGAAGAAGACGCAGGTGTAACCTTCACTTACGAAGATATCCCGGCAGACATGCAGGAACTGGCCGAAGAATGGCACCAGAACCTGATCGAGTCCGCTGCTGAAGCTTCTGAAGAGCTGATGGAGAAATACCTGGGTGGTGAAGAACTGACTGAAGAAGAGATTAAAACTGCTCTCCGTCAGCGCGTTCTGAACAACGAAATCATCCTGGTAACCTGTGGTTCTGCGTTCAAGAACAAAGGTGTTCAGGCGATGCTGGATGCGGTAGTTGACTACCTGCCATCCCCGGTTGACGTACCTGCGATCAACGGTATCCTGGACGATGGTAAAGATACTCCGGCTGAGCGTCACGCTAGCGATGATGAGCCGTTTGCTGCTCTGGCATTCAAAATCGCTACCGACCCGTTCGTGGGTAACCTGACCTTCTTCCGCGTGTACTCTGGTGTGGTTAACTCTGGTGATACCATCCTGAACTCCGTGAAAGCTGCACGTGAGCGTTTCGGTCGTATCGTACAGATGCACGCTAACAAACGTGAAGAGATCAAAGAAGTTCGCGCGGGCGATATCGCTGCTGCTATCGGTCTGAAAGACGTAACTACGGGTGACACTCTGTGCGATCCTAATGCGCCGATCATTCTGGAGCGTATGGAATTCCCTGAGCCGGTAATCTCTATCGCCGTTGAACCGAAAACCAAAGCTGACCAGGAAAAAATGGGTCTGGCTCTGGGCCGTCTGGCTAAAGAAGACCCGTCTTTCCGCGTATGGACTGACGAAGAATCTAACCAGACCATCATCGCCGGTATGGGTGAGCTGCACCTCGACATCATCGTTGACCGTATGAAGCGTGAATTCAACGTTGAAGCGAACGTCGGTAAACCTCAGGTTGCTTACCGCGAAGCGATTCGCGCGAAAGTTACCGATATCGAAGGTAAACACGCTAAACAGTCTGGTGGTCGCGGTCAGTACGGTCACGTCGTTATCGACATGTACCCACTGGAGCCGGGCTCTAACCCGAAAGGTTATGAGTTCATCAACGACATCAAAGGTGGTGTAATTCCTGGCGAATACATCCCGGCCGTTGATAAAGGCATCCAGGAGCAGCTGAAAGCAGGTCCTCTGGCTGGTTATCCGGTAGTTGATCTGGGCGTGCGTCTGCACTTCGGTTCTTACCACGACGTTGACTCCTCTGAACTGGCGTTTAAACTGGCCGCTTCTATTGCCTTTAAAGATGGCTTTAAGAAAGCGAAACCAGTTCTGCTTGAGCCGATCATGAAGGTTGAAGTAGAAACTCCGGAAGAGAACACTGGTGACGTTATCGGTGACCTTAGCCGTCGTCGCGGTATGCTGCGCGGTCAGGAATCCAACGTGACTGGCGTTGTGATCCACGCTGAAGTTCCGCTGTCTGAAATGTTCGGATATGCAACTCAGCTGCGTTCTCTGACCAAAGGTCGTGCTTCTTACTCCATGGAGTTCCTGAAGTATGATGATGCGCCGAACAACGTTGCTCAGGCCGTAATCGAAGCCCGTGGTAAATAAGCCGCAGGGTTAAAACCAAAGTCCCGTGCTCTCTCCAGAAGGGGAGAGCACTATAGTAAGGAATATAGCCGTGTCTAAAGAAAAATTTGAACGTACAAAACCGCACGTCAACGTCGGTACTATCGGCCACGTTGACCATGGTAAAACTACTCTGACCGCTGCAATCACTACCGTTCTGGCTAAAACCTACGGTGGTTCTGCTCGCGCATTCGACCAGATCGATAACGCGCCGGAAGAAAAAGCTCGTGGTATCACCATCAACACTTCTCACGTTGAATATGACACCCCGACTCGCCACTACGCGCACGTAGACTGCCCGGGCCACGCCGACTATGTTAAAAACATGATCACCGGTGCTGCGCAGATGGACGGCGCGATCCTGGTTGTTGCTGCGACTGACGGCCCGATGCCGCAGACTCGTGAGCACATCCTGCTGGGTCGTCAGGTAGGCGTTCCGTACATCATCGTGTTCCTGAACAAATGCGACATGGTTGATGACGAAGAGCTGCTGGAACTGGTTGAAATGGAAGTTCGTGAACTTCTGTCTCAGTACGATTTCCCGGGCGACGACACTCCGATCGTTCGCGGTTCCGCTCTGAAAGCGCTGGAAGGCGACGCAGACTGGGAAGCGAAAATCATCGAACTGGCTGGCTACCTGGATTCTTACATCCCGGAACCAGAGCGTGCGATTGACAAGCCGTTCCTGCTGCCGATCGAAGACGTATTCTCCATCTCCGGTCGTGGTACCGTTGTTACCGGTCGTGTAGAGCGCGGTATCATCAAAGTTGGCGAAGAAGTTGAAATCGTTGGTATCAAAGAGACTGCGAAGTCTACCTGTACTGGCGTTGAAATGTTCCGCAAACTGCTGGACGAAGGCCGTGCTGGTGAGAACGTTGGTGTTCTGCTGCGTGGTATCAAACGTGAAGAAATCGAACGTGGTCAGGTACTGGCTAAGCCGGGTTCTATCAAGCCGCACACCAAGTTCGAATCTGAAGTGTACATTCTGTCCAAAGACGAAGGCGGCCGTCATACTCCGTTCTTCAAAGGCTACCGTCCGCAGTTCTACTTCCGTACAACTGACGTGACTGGCACCATCGAACTGCCGGAAGGCGTAGAGATGGTAATGCCGGGCGACAACATCAAAATGGTTGTTACCCTGATCCACCCGATCGCGATGGACGACGGTCTGCGTTTCGCAATCCGTGAAGGTGGCCGTACCGTTGGCGCGGGCGTTGTTGCTAAAGTTCTGGGCTAATATTTAGTTCTGAATTAAAAAGGGCGCTAAGGCGCCCTTTTTGCTGTCTGCTATTTGCATGAAGCAGCACAGTGACTGACAGCAAAGAGATTAAACGCCTATTTAATAAACAGTCTATTGTAATCATAACTATTCTCATTTACACTTTGTCTGTAAGTTGAACGGGAGTATATATGTACGTTTGTCTGTGTAATGGTGTGAACGATAAAAAAATTCGTCAGGCTGTGCGCCAATTCAATCCTCAGTCTTTTCAGCAGCTGCGGAAATTTATTCCCGTTGGAAATCAATGTGGTAAGTGCGTTCGTGCAGCACGAGAAATTATGGAAGATGAATTAACCCGCATGCCGGAATATCAAGAGATCGCCTGAAGTCTCTCAGCTTTACTTTGACATCCCTATAGCCCGAACTACGCTTCAATAAGTGGAAGCGGAGGGACTATATAATGAAAGGTGATGTCAAAATCATAAGTTATCTCAATAAATTATTGGGAAATGAGCTAGTCGCAATTAATCAATACTTTCTCCATGCGAGAATGTTCAAGAACTGGGGCCTGATGCGCCTCAATGATGTCGAGTACCACGAATCTATCGATGAAATGAAGCATGCCGATAAATATATCGAGCGCATTTTATTTCTCGAAGGGATCCCGAACCTGCAGGATCTCGGCAAACTCCGCATCGGAGAGGACGTCGAGGAGATGCTGCAATCCGACCTGAGGCTGGAACTGGAAGGGGCGAAGGATCTACGAGAAGCCATCGCCTATGCTGACAGCGTCCACGACTACGTCAGCCGTGATATGTTAATCACCATCCTCGCCGATGAAGAAGGCCATATCGACTGGCTGGAAACCGAGCTGGATTTGATAGGTAAAATTGGTCTGCAGAATTATCTTCAGTCGCAGATTAAAGTGGCTGACTAAAAAACGTCTGCCAACCACATAGCAAACCCGCTGTGGCCAGGAAAGGGCCGAAAGGCAGCGGGTTGCGTAATGCCAGCCTATGTTTGCCGCACAGCATCAGAACCGTTACGGCAGCGCAGGCGAGAATCGTTGCTATAATTACGAGCTGCGGTAAAACTCTCCATCCCTGCCATGCCCCTAGTGCGGCGAGAAATTTGACATCGCCGTAGCCGATGCCTTCACGCCCGCGTATTCCCCTGTAGAGCCAATAGATCAACGCAAAGGCCAGACAGCCTGCTATCGCTCCCCAGACTGCATGCTGCAGATTGGCTGGTGACATACACAGATAATAAAGCAACCCGCCCCACAGCAGAGGGCAGGTAAATTTATCGGGTAGCAAGCCATAGCGCAGATCGTGCCAACAAAGCGTGAGTAATAACCCGCCATAAATAATAAAGAATGCCAAAGTCGCTATCATCGATGGTTTCCATGTGGTGGTCCTGGGTACCGAGTGTGATGCAGGAGCCGAGCCTCTGGCAAAAGGCAATAAACAGGAATGGATGTCCCGCTCCAGAGTATTTGTCGGCCTTTCATGGCATTGCGTCGGGAGTGGAAGTGAGCTCGCAGAAACAGGTGATGATTTTGTACGCAGCCCTTGCGTTGTCGCTGAATTTGCGTATAATGCGCGGGCCTGTCAAAGTTGACGGCCGGTTCGATATGAACCCTGGTAGCAGCAACACGCTACCAAACAATGTTCCCAATTGGGGAACTATGTAAGAACGGTTACACTCTCCCATCAATCGTAATGGGTATGAGGAGTAACCATTTCGTCTATAAAATAATTGGAGCTCTGGTCTCATGCAGAACCAAAGAATCCGTATCCGCCTTAAAGCGTTTGATCATCGTCTGATCGATCAATCAACCGCGGAAATCGTCGAGACTGCTAAACGCACTGGTGCGCAAGTCCGTGGTCCGATCCCGCTGCCGACCCGCAAAGAGCGCTTTACCGTTCTGATCTCTCCGCACGTTAACAAAGACGCGCGCGATCAGTACGAAATCCGCACTCATAAGCGTCTGGTTGACATCGTTGAGCCAACTGAAAAAACCGTTGATGCTCTGATGCGTCTGGATCTGGCTGCCGGTGTAGACGTGCAGATCAGCCTGGGTTAATCAGGTCATCGAGCGATTGAGAGGTTGAAACAATGATTGGTTTAGTCGGTAAAAAAGTGGGCATGACCCGCATCTTCACTGAAGATGGCGTATCTATCCCAGTAACCGTAATCGAAGTTGAAGCAAACCGCGTTACTCAGGTTAAAGATCTGGCTAACGATGGCTACCGTGCCGTTCAGGTGACCACTGGTGCTAAAAAAGCTAACCGTGTAACCAAACCGGAAGCGGGTCACTTCGCTAAAGCTGGCGTAGAAGCTGGCCGTGGTCTGTGGGAATTCCGTCTGGCTGACGGCGAAGAGTTCACCGTAGGTCAGGACATTAGCGTTGAGCTGTTTGCTGACGTTAAAAAAGTTGACGTAACCGGTACCTCTAAAGGTAAAGGTTTTGCTGGTACCGTTAAGCGCTGGAACTTCCGTACCCAGGACGCTACTCACGGTAACTCCTTGTCTCACCGCGTTCCGGGTTCTATCGGTCAGAACCAGACTCCGGGCAAAGTGTTCAAAGGCAAGAAAATGGCAGGTCAGCTGGGTAACGAACGTGTCACCGTTCAGAGCCTGGACGTAGTACGTGTTGACGCTGAGCGCAACCTGCTGCTGGTTAAAGGCGCGGTCCCGGGTGCAACCGGTAGCGACCTGATCGTTAAACCAGCTGTGAAGGCGTAAGGGGATAGCAATGGAATTAGTATTGAAAGACGCGCAGAGCGCGCTGACTGTTTCCGAAACTACCTTCGGTCGTGATTTCAACGAAGCGCTGGTTCACCAGGTTGTAGTTGCTTATGCAGCTGGTGCTCGTCAGGGTACTCGTGCTCAGAAGACTCGTGCTGAAGTAACTGGTTCAGGCAAAAAGCCGTGGCGCCAGAAAGGTACCGGCCGTGCGCGTTCAGGTTCTATCAAGAGCCCGATCTGGCGTTCAGGTGGCGTGACCTTCGCTGCGCGTCCGCAGGACCACAGTCAAAAAGTTAACAAAAAGATGTACCGCGGCGCGCTGAAAAGCATTCTGTCCGAACTGGTACGTCAGGATCGTCTGATCGTTGTCGAATCTTTCTCTGTAGAAGCGCCTAAAACTAAGCTGCTGGCACAGAAACTGAAAGACATGGCTCTGGAAGATGTGCTGATCATCACCGGTGAGCTGGACGAGAACCTGTTCCTTGCTGCGCGCAACCTGCACAAGGTTGACGTACGTGATGCAACTGGTATCGACCCGGTTAGCCTGATCGCCTTCGACAAAGTCGTAATGACTGCTGATGCTGTTAAGCAAGTTGAGGAGATGCTGGCATGATTCGTGAAGAACGTCTGCTGAAGGTGCTGCGCGCACCGCACGTTTCTGAAAAAGCGTCTACTGCGATGGAAAAAACTAACACCATCGTTCTCAAAGTTGCTAAAGACGCGACCAAAGCAGAGATCAAAGCTGCTGTGCAGAAACTGTTTGAAGTCGAAGTCGAAGTCGTTAACACCCTGGTTGTTAAAGGGAAAGTTAAACGTCACGGACAGCGTATCGGTCGTCGTAGCGACTGGAAAAAAGCTTACGTCACCCTGAAGGAAGGCCAGAATCTGGACTTCGTCGGCGGCGCTGAGTAAGTCGGAGGAGTAATACAATGGCAGTTGTTAAATGTAAACCGACATCTCCGGGTCGTCGCCACGTTGTTAAAGTGGTCAACCCAGAGCTGCACAAGGGCAAACCTTTTGCTCCGCTGGTTGAAAAAAACAGCAAATCCGGTGGTCGTAACAACAATGGCCGTATCACCACCCGTCATATCGGTGGTGGTCACAAACAGGCCTACCGTATTGTTGACTTCAAACGCAACAAAGATGGTATCCCGGCAGTTGTTGAACGTCTTGAGTACGATCCGAACCGCTCCGCGAACATCGCGCTGGTTCTGTACAAAGACGGTGAGCGCCGTTACATTCTGGCCCCTAAAGGCCTGAAAGCTGGCGACCAGATTCAATCTGGCGTTGATGCTGCAATCAAAGCAGGCAACACCCTGCCGATGCGCAATATCCCGGTTGGTTCTACCGTTCATAACGTAGAAATGAAACCAGGTAAAGGCGGTCAGCTGGCTCGTTCCGCTGGTACTTACGTTCAGATCGTTGCTCGCGATGGTGCTTATGTCACCCTGCGTCTGCGTTCTGGTGAAATGCGTAAAGTCGAAGCAGACTGCCGCGCTACTCTGGGCGAAGTTGGCAATGCTGAGCATATGCTGCGCGTTCTGGGTAAAGCAGGTGCTGCACGCTGGCGTGGTGTTCGTCCTACCGTTCGCGGTACTGCGATGAACCCAGTCGACCACCCACATGGTGGTGGTGAAGGTCGTAACTTTGGTAAGCACCCGGTAACTCCGTGGGGCGTTCAGACCAAAGGTAAGAAGACCCGCAGCAACAAGCGTACTGATAAATTCATCGTACGTCGCCGTAGCAAATAATTTTAGAGGATAAGCCATGCCACGTTCTCTCAAGAAAGGTCCTTTTATTGACCTGCACTTGCTGAAGAAGGTAGAGAAAGCGGTGGAAAGCGGAGACAAGAAGCCCCTGCGCACTTGGTCCCGTCGTTCAACGATCTTTCCTAACATGATCGGTTTGACCATCGCTGTCCATAATGGTCGTCAGCACGTTCCAGTTTTTGTTTCCGACGAAATGGTTGGTCACAAACTGGGTGAATTCGCACCGACTCGTACTTATCGCGGCCACGCTGCTGATAAAAAAGCGAAGAAGAAATAAGGTAGGAGGAAGAGATGGAAACTTTAGCTCAACATCGCCATGCTCGTTCTTCTGCTCAGAAGGTTCGCCTTGTTGCTGACCTGATTCGCGGTAAGAAAGTGTCGCAGGCCCTGGATATTCTGACCTACACCAATAAGAAAGCTGCTGTACTGGTCAAGAAGGTACTGGAATCTGCCATTGCTAACGCTGAACACAACGATGGCGCTGACATTGATGATCTGAAAGTTGCGAAAATTTTCGTAGACGAAGGCCCGAGCATGAAGCGCATTATGCCGCGTGCTAAAGGTCGTGCAGATCGCATCCTGAAGCGCACCAGCCACATTACTGTGGTTGTGTCCGATCGCTGAGACTCTGGAGACTAGCAATGGGTCAGAAAGTACATCCTAATGGTATTCGCCTGGGTATTGTAAAACCATGGAACTCAACCTGGTTTGCGAACACCAAAGAATTCGCTGACAACCTGGACAGCGATTTTAAAGTACGTCAGTACCTGACTAAGGAACTGGCGAAAGCGTCTGTATCTCGCATCGTTATCGAGCGTCCGGCTAAAAGCATCCGTGTGACCATTCACACTGCTCGCCCGGGTATCGTTATCGGTAAGAAAGGCGAAGACGTAGAAAAACTGCGCAAGGTCGTCGCGGATCTCGCTGGCGTGCCTGCACAGATCAATATTGCCGAAGTTCGTAAGCCTGAACTGGACGCTAAATTGGTTGCTGACAGCATCACTTCTCAGCTGGAACGTCGCGTTATGTTCCGTCGTGCTATGAAGCGTGCTGTACAGAACGCAATGCGTCTGGGCGCTAAAGGTATCAAAGTTGAAGTTAGCGGCCGTCTGGGCGGCGCGGAAATCGCACGTACCGAATGGTACCGTGAAGGTCGCGTACCGCTGCACACTCTGCGTGCTGACATCGACTACAACACCTCTGAAGCGCACACCACTTACGGTGTAATCGGCGTTAAGGTATGGATCTTCAAAGGTGAGATCCTGGGTGGTATGGCTGCTGTTGAACAACCGGAACCGGCTGCTCAACCTAAAAAGCAGCAGCGTAAAGGCCGTAAATAAGGAGCGTCGCTGATGTTACAACCAAAGCGTACAAAATTCCGTAAAGTGCACAAAGGCCGCAACCGTGGTCTGGCGCAGGGTACGGATGTTAGCTTCGGCACTTTCGGTCTGAAAGCTGTTGGCCGTGGTCGTCTGACTGCACGTCAGATCGAAGCAGCACGTCGTGCTATGACCCGTGCAGTTAAGCGTCAAGGTAAGATTTGGATCCGTGTATTCCCGGACAAACCGATCACCGAGAAGCCGCTGGAAGTTCGTATGGGTAAAGGTAAAGGTAACGTGGAGTACTGGGTTGCCTTGATTCAGCCGGGTAAAGTCCTTTATGAAATGGACGGCGTACCGGAAGAGCTGGCCCGTGAAGCATTCGGCCTGGCAGCAGCGAAACTGCCGATCAAAACCACCTTTGTAACTAAGACGGTGATGTAATGAAAGCAAAAGAGCTGCGTGAAAAAAGCGTTGAAGAGCTGAACGCTGAGCTGCTGAACCTGCTGCGTGAGCAGTTCAACCTGCGTATGCAGGCTGCAAGTGGCCAGCTGCAACAGACTCATCTGCTGAAGCAAGTGCGTCGTGATGTTGCACGCGTTAAGACTTTACTGACTCAGAAGGCGGGTGCGTAATGACCGATAAAATCCGTACTCTGCAAGGTCGCGTGGTTAGCGACAAAATGGAGAAATCCATTGTTGTTGCTATCGAACGTATGGTGAAACACCCGGTATACGGCAAATTCATCAAGCGTACGACCAAACTGCACGTACATGACGAGAACAACGAATGCGGTATCGGCGACGTGGTTGAAATCCGCGAATGCCGTCCGCTGTCCAAGACTAAGTCCTGGACGCTGGTTCGCGTTGTAGAGAAAGCGGTTCTGTAATAGAGTACGCATTCTCGATACGGATAAACGGCTCAGCGATGAGCCGTTTATTTTTTCTACCCATATCTGATTTGCGGTGTTATAATGCCGCGCCCTCGATATGGGGCTTTTTTAACGACCCTATTTTTGGGTCTCAGTAGTAGTTGACATTAGCGGAGCACTAAAATGATCCAAGAACAGACTATGCTGAACGTCGCCGACAACTCCGGTGCACGTCGCGTAATGTGTATCAAGGTTCTGGGTGGCTCGCACCGTCGCTACGCAGGCGTAGGCGACATCATCAAGATCACCATCAAAGAAGCAATTCCGCGTGGTAAGGTCAAAAAAGGTGATGTGCTGAAGGCGGTAGTGGTGCGCACCAAGAAGGGTGTTCGTCGCCCGGACGGTTCTGTCATTCGCTTCGATGGTAATGCATGCGTTATTTTAAACAATAACAGCGAGCAGCCCATCGGTACGCGTATTTTTGGGCCGGTAACTCGTGAACTTCGTAACGAGAAGTTCATGAAAATTATCTCTCTGGCCCCAGAAGTACTCTAAGGAGCGAATCATGGCAGCGAAAATCCGTCGTGATGACGAAGTTATCGTGTTAACCGGTAAAGATAAAGGTAAACGCGGTAAAGTTAAGAATGTCTTGTCTTCCGGCAAGCTCATTGTTGAAGGTATCAACCTGGTTAAGAAACACCAGAAGCCGGTTCCGGCTCTGAACCAACCAGGCGGCATCGTTGAAAAAGAAGCTGCTATTCAGGTTTCTAACGTTGCAATCTTCAATGCGGCAACCGGCAAGGCTGACCGTGTAGGCTTTAGATTCGAAGACGGCAAAAAAGTCCGTTTCTTCAAATCTAACAGCGAAACTATCAAGTAATTTGGAGTAGTACGATGGCGAAACTGCATGATTACTACAAAGACGAAGTAGTTAAAAAACTCATGACTGAGTTTAACTACAATTCTGTCATGCAAGTCCCTCGGGTCGAGAAGATCACCCTGAACATGGGTGTTGGTGAAGCGATCGCTGACAAGAAACTGCTGGATAACGCAGCAGCCGATCTGACAGCAATCTCCGGTCAAAAACCGCTGATCACCAAAGCACGCAAATCAGTTGCAGGCTTCAAAATCCGTCAGGGCTATCCGATCGGCTGTAAAGTAACTCTGCGTGGCGAACGCATGTGGGAGTTCTTTGAGCGCCTGATCACTATTGCTGTACCGCGTATCCGTGACTTCCGTGGCTTGTCCGCTAAGTCTTTCGACGGTCGTGGCAACTACAGCATGGGTGTCCGTGAGCAGATCATCTTCCCAGAAATCGACTACGATAAAGTCGACCGCGTTCGTGGTTTGGATATTACCATTACCACTACTGCGAAATCTGATGAAGAAGGCCGCGCTCTGCTGGCTGCCTTTGACTTCCCGTTCCGCAAGTAAGGTAGGGTTACTTAATGGCTAAGCAATCAATGAAAGCACGCGAAGTAAAGCGCGTGGCTTTAGCTGATAAATTCTTCGCTAAACGCGCTGAACTGAAAGCTATCATCTCTGATGTGAACGCAACCGACGAAGATCGTTGGAATGCTGTTCTCAAGCTGCAGACTCTGCCGCGTGATTCCAGCCCGTCTCGTCAGCGTAATCGCTGCCGTCAAACAGGTCGTCCGCATGGTTTCCTGCGGAAGTTCGGGTTGAGCCGTATCAAGGTCCGTGAAGCCGCAATGCGCGGTGAAATCCCGGGTCTGAAAAAGGCTAGCTGGTAATTGTCACCAATTGAATCACGGGAGTAAAGACAGATGAGCATGCAAGATCCGATCGCGGATATGCTGACCCGTATCCGTAACGGTCAGGCCGCGAATAAAGCTGCGGTCACCATGCCTTCCTCCAAGCTGAAAGTGGCAATTGCCAACGTGCTGAAGGAAGAAGGCTTTATTGAAGATTTTAAAGTTGAAGGCGACATCAAGCCGGAACTGGAACTGACTCTTAAGTATTTCCAGGGTAAAGCTGTTGTAGAAAGCATTCAGCGTGTCAGCCGCCCAGGTCTGCGCATCTACAAACGTAAAGATGAGCTGCCGAAAGTTATGGCAGGTCTGGGTATCGCGGTTATTTCTACCTCTAAAGGTGTTATGACCGATCGTGCAGCGCGCCAGGCTGGTCTTGGTGGCGAAATTATCTGCTACGTAGCCTAATCGGAGGAAAAAATGTCTCGTGTTGCTAAAGCACCGGTCGTTGTTCCTGCCGGCGTTGATGTAAAAATCAACGGTCAGGTTATTACGATCAAAGGTAAAAACGGCGAGCTGACTCGTACCCTCAACAATGCTGTTGAAGTTAAACATGCAGAAAATGCTCTGACCTTCGGTCCGCGTGATGGTTTCGTGGATGGATGGGCTCAGGCTGGTACCGCGCGTGCCCTGCTGAACTCAATGGTTGTTGGTGTTACCGAAGGCTTCACTAAAAAGCTTCAGCTGGTTGGTGTAGGCTATCGTGCAGCGGTCAAAGGGGATGTAGTAAACCTGGCTTTAGGTTTCTCTCATCCTGTTGAGCATAAACTGCCGGCCGGTATCACTGCAGAATGTCCGACTCAAACTGAAATCGTGCTGAAAGGCGCTGATAAGCAGGTGATCGGCCAGGTTGCAGCAGATCTGCGCGCCTACCGTCGTCCTGAGCCTTATAAAGGCAAGGGTGTTCGTTACGCCGACGAAGTCGTGCGTACCAAAGAGGCTAAGAAGAAGTAAGGTAACACTATGGATAAGAAATCTGCTCGTATCCGTCGTGCGACCCGCGCACGCCGCAAGCTCCAGGAGCTGGGTGCAACTCGCCTGGTGGTACATCGTACCCCGCGTCATATTTACGCACAGGTAATTGCACCGAACGGTTCTGAAGTTCTGGTAGCTGCTTCTACTGTAGAAAAAGCTATCGCTGAACAACTGAAGTACACCGGTAACAAAGACGCGGCAGCAGCTGTGGGTAAAGCTGTTGCTGAACGCGCTCTGGAAAAAGGCATCAAAGATGTTTCCTTTGACCGTTCCGGGTTCCAATATCATGGTCGTGTCCAGGCACTGGCAGATGCTGCCCGTGAAGCTGGCCTTCAGTTCTAAGGTAGAGGTGTAAGATGGCTCACATCGAAAAACAAGCTGGCGAACTGCAGGAAAAGCTGATCGCGGTTAACCGCGTATCTAAAACCGTTAAAGGTGGTCGTATTTTCTCCTTCACAGCTCTGACTGTAGTTGGTGACGGTAACGGTCGCGTTGGTTTTGGTTACGGTAAAGCGCGTGAAGTTCCAGCAGCGATCCAGAAAGCGATGGAAAAAGCCCGTCGCAATATGATTAACGTCGCGCTGAACCACGGCACCCTGCAGCACCCGGTTAAAGGTGTTCACACGGGTTCTCGTGTATTCATGCAGCCAGCTTCCGAAGGTACCGGTATCATCGCCGGTGGTGCAATGCGCGCCGTTCTGGAAGTTGCTGGAGTTCATAACGTTCTGGCCAAAGCATATGGTTCCACCAACCCGATCAACGTGGTTCGTGCAACTATTGATGGCCTGGAAAATATGAATTCTCCAGAAATGGTCGCTGCCAAGCGTGGTAAATCCGTTGAAGAAATTCTGGGGAAATAAACCATGGCAAAGACTATTAAAATTACTCAAACCCGCAGTGCAATCGGTCGTCTGCCGAAACACAAGGCAACGCTGCTTGGCCTGGGTCTGCGTCGTATTGGTCACACCGTAGAGCGCGAGGATACTCCTGCTGTTCGTGGTATGGTCAACGCGGTTTCCTTCATGGTTAAAGTTGAGGAGTAAGAGATGCGTTTAAATACTCTGTCTCCGGCCGAAGGCTCCAAAAAGGCGGGTAAACGCCTGGGTCGTGGTATCGGTTCTGGCCTCGGTAAAACCGGTGGTCGTGGTCACAAAGGTCAGAACTCTCGTTCTGGTGGTGGCGTACGTCGCGGTTTCGAAGGTGGTCAGATGCCTCTGTACCGTCGTCTGCCGAAATTCGGCTTCACTTCTCGTAAAGCGATGATCACCGCAGAAGTTCGTCTGTCTGATCTGGCTCACGTAGAAGGCGATGTTATCGACCTGAACACGCTGAAAGCGGCTAACATTATCGGTATCCAGATCGAATTCGCGAAAGTGATCCTGTCTGGTGAAGTATCTCGTCCGGTAACTGTTCGTGGCCTGCGCGTGACTAAAGGTGCTCGTGCTGCTATCGAAGCTGCTGGCGGTAAAATTGAGGAATAAGTAGCAGATGGCTAAGCAACCGGGATTAGATTTTCAAAGTGCCAAAGGTGGGATTGGCGAACTGAAGCGCAGACTGTTGTTTGTAATCGGTGCGTTGATTGTGTTCCGTATTGGCTCTTTTATTCCGATCCCTGGTATTGATGCCGCTGTACTTGCCAAACTGCTTGAGCAACAGCGAGGCACCATCATTGAAATGTTCAACATGTTCTCTGGTGGTGCTCTCAGCCGTGCTTCTATCTTTGCGTTGGGTATCATGCCGTATATTTCGGCATCGATCATTGTCCAGCTGCTGACGGTTGTTTATCAGCCGTTAGCGGAGCTGAAGAAAGAAGGGGAGTCTGGTCGTCGTAAGATCAGCCAGTACACCCGCTACGGTACTCTGGTGCTGGCGATATTCCAGTCGATCGGTATTGCTACCGGTCTGCCGAATATGCCTGGTATGCAGGGCCTGGTGATTAATCCAGGCTTTGCATTCTATTTCACCGCTGTTGTTAGTCTGGTCTCAGGAACGATGTTCCTGATGTGGCTCGGCGAACAGATTACTGAGCGCGGTATCGGAAACGGTATCTCAATCATTATCTTCGCCGGTATCGTTGCGGGTCTCCCGCCGGCCATCGCCCATACTATCGAGCAAGCGCGTCAAGGCGACCTGCACTTCCTCCTGTTGCTGTTGGTTGCAGTATTAGTATTTGCAGTGACCTTCTTTGTTGTCTTTGTAGAGCGTGGTCAACGCCGCATTGTGGTAAACTACGCTAAACGTCAACAGGGTCGTCGTGTCTATGCTGCACAGAGCACACATTTACCGCTGAAAGTGAATATGGCAGGGGTTATCCCGGCAATCTTCGCTTCCAGTATTATTCTGTTCCCGGCTACCATTACATCATGGTTCGGGGGCGGTACTGGTTGGAACTGGCTGACAACAATTTCGCTGTATTTGCAGCCTGGGCAACCGCTTTATGTGTTACTCTATGCGTCTGCAATCATCTTCTTCTGTTTCTTCTACACGGCGTTGGTTTTCAACCCGCGTGAAACAGCAGATAACCTGAAGAAGTCCGGTGCATTTGTACCAGGAATTCGTCCGGGAGAGCAAACGGCGAAGTATATCGATAAAGTAATGACTCGCCTGACTTTGGTCGGTGCGTTATACATCACTTTTATCTGCCTGATCCCGGAGTTCATGCGTGATGCAATGAAAGTACCGTTCTACTTTGGTGGGACCTCACTGCTTATCGTTGTTGTCGTGATTATGGACTTTATGGCTCAAGTGCAAACTCTGATGATGTCGAGTCAGTACGAGTCTGCATTGAAGAAGGCGAACCTGAAAGGCTACGGCCGCTAACAGGTCGCTCGAGAAGTTACGGAGAGTAAAAATGAAAGTTCGTGCTTCCGTCAAGAAATTATGCCGTAACTGCAAAATCGTTAAGCGTGATGGCGTCATCCGCGTGATTTGCAGTGCCGAGCCGAAGCATAAACAGCGCCAAGGCTGATTTATTCGCATATTTTTCTTGCAAAGTTGGGTTGAGCTGGCTAGATTAGCCAGCCAATCTTTTGTATGTCTGTACGTTTCCATTTGAGTATCCTGAAAACGGGCTTTTCAGCATGGTGCGTACATATTAAATAGTAGGAGTGCATAGTGGCCCGTATAGCAGGCATTAACATTCCTGATCACAAACATACCGTAATCGCATTAACTGCTATTTTCGGTATCGGCAAGACCCGCTCTAAAGCCATCTGTGCTGACACGGGTATCGCTGAAAATGTTAAGATCAGTGAGCTGTCTGAAGAACAAATTGAATCCCTGCGTGAAGCGGTTGGTAAATTTGTCGTTGAAGGTGATCTGCGCCGTGAAATCACCCTGAGCATCAAGCGTCTGATGGACCTTGGTTGCTATCGTGGTTTACGCCATCGTCGTGGTCTTCCGGTTCGCGGTCAGCGTACTAAGACCAACGCACGTACCCGTAAGGGTCCGCGTAAACCGATCAAGAAATAGTCGGGGTGATTGAATAATGGCAAAGGCACCAGTTCGTGCACGTAAGCGTGTAAGAAAACAAGTCTCTGATGGCGTGGCTCATGTCCATGCTTCTTTTAACAACACCATCGTTACCATTACCGATCGTCAGGGTAACGCGCTGGGTTGGGCAACAGCCGGTGGTTCCGGTTTCCGTGGTTCTCGCAAATCCACTCCGTTTGCAGCTCAGGTTGCAGCAGAGCGTTGCGCTGAAGCCGTAAAAGAATACGGCATCAAGAATCTGGAAGTTATGGTCAAAGGTCCGGGTCCAGGTCGCGAATCTACTATTCGTGCACTGAACGCCGCTGGTTTCCGCATCACTAATATTACTGATGTGACTCCGATCCCTCATAACGGTTGTCGTCCGCCGAAAAAACGTCGCGTATAACGCGTTCGTTTCTAGGATTGTTGGAGAAAGAAAATGGCAAGATATTTGGGTCCTAAGCTCAAGCTGAGCCGTCGTGAGGGCACAGACCTGTTCCTTAAGTCTGGCGTTCGCGCGATCGATACCAAGTGTAAAATTGAACAAGCTCCTGGCCAGCACGGTGCGCGTAAACCGCGTCTGTCTGACTATGGTGTGCAGTTGCGTGAAAAGCAAAAAGTTCGCCGTATGTACGGTGTGCTGGAGCGTCAGTTCCGTAACTACTATAAAGAAGCAGCGCGTCTGAAAGGCAACACCGGTGAAAACCTGTTGACTCTGCTGGAAGGTCGTCTGGACAACGTTGTATACCGTATGGGCTTCGGCGCGACTCGTGCTGAATCACGTCAGCTGGTTAGCCACAAAGCTATCATGGTAAACGGTCGTGTTGTTAACATCGCTTCTTATCAGGTTAAAGCGAATGACGTTGTCAGCATTCGTGAGAAAGCGAAAAAGCAATCTCGCGTGAAAGCCGCTCTGGAGCTGGCTGAGCAGCGTGAAAAGCCAACCTGGCTGGAAGTTGATGCTGGCAAGATGGAAGGTACGTTCAAGCGTCAGCCGGAACGTTCTGATCTGTCTGCGGACATTAACGAACACCTGATCGTCGAGCTTTACTCCAAGTAAAGCTTAGTACCAAAGAGAGGACACAATGCAGGGTTCTGTGACAGAGTTTCTAAAACCGCGCCTGGTCGATATCGAGCAAGTGAGTTCGACGCACGCCAAGGTGACCCTTGAACCTTTAGAGCGTGGCTTTGGCCATACTCTTGGTAACGCACTGCGCCGTATTCTGCTCTCATCGATGCCGGGTTGCGCGGTGACCGAGGTTGAGATTGATGGTGTACTTCATGAGTACAGCACCAAAGAAGGCGTTCAGGAAGATATCCTTGAAATCCTGCTCAACCTGAAAGGGCTGGCGGTGAGAGTTCAGGGTAAAGATGAAGTTATCCTTACTTTGAACAAATCTGGCATTGGCCCTGTGACCGCAGCCGACATTACCCATGACGGTGATGTCGAAATCGTCAAGCCGCAACATGTGATCTGCCACCTGACCGATGAGAACGCAGCTATTAGCATGCGTATCAAAGTTCAGCGCGGTCGCGGTTATGTGCCGGCTTCTGCCCGAATTCATTCGGAAGAAGATGAGCGCCCAATCGGCCGTCTGCTGGTCGACGCATGCTACAGCCCTGTAGAGCGTATTGCCTACAATGTTGAAGCAGCGCGTGTAGAACAGCGTACCGACCTGGACAAGCTGGTCATCGAAATGGAAACCAACGGCACAATCGATCCTGAAGAGGCGATTCGTCGTGCGGCAACCATCCTGGCAGAACAACTGGAAGCTTTCGTTGATTTACGTGATGTACGTCAGCCGGAAGTGAAAGAAGAGAAACCAGAATTCGATCCGATCCTGCTGCGCCCTGTTGACGATCTCGAATTGACTGTCCGCTCTGCTAACTGCCTTAAGGCAGAAGCTATCCACTATATCGGTGATCTGGTACAGCGTACCGAGGTTGAGTTGCTGAAAACGCCGAACCTGGGTAAAAAATCTCTTACTGAGATTAAAGACGTGCTGGCTTCACGTGGTTTGTCTCTGGGCATGCGCCTGGAAAACTGGCCACCGGCAAGCATTGCTGACGAGTAACCGGATCACAGGTTAAGGTTTTACTGAGAAGGATAAGGTCATGCGCCATCGTAAGAGTGGTCGTCAACTGAACCGCAACAGCAGCCATCGCCAGGCTATGTTCCGTAACATGGCTGGTTCGCTGGTTCGTCATGAAATCATCAAGACGACCCTGCCGAAAGCGAAAGAACTGCGTCGCGTAGTTGAGCCGCTGATTACTCTTGCCAAGACTGATAGCGTTGCTAATCGTCGTCTGGCATTCGCCCGTACTCGTGATAACGAGATCGTGGCAAAACTGTTTAACGAGCTGGGCCCGCGTTTCGCGAGCCGCGCCGGTGGTTACACTCGTATTCTGAAGTGTGGCTTCCGTGCAGGCGACAACGCGCCGATGGCATACATCGAGCTGGTTGATCGCTCTGAATCGAAAGCAGAAGCTGCTGCAGAGTAATCTGTAGTAACGTAAAAAAACCCGCTCCGGCGGGTTTTTTTATATCCTCCCTATTCCTGCTTGTTTACAATATCTGCATTATTTTTGTTCATCCCCGGAGCCTTATGATGTGGTTACTGGATCAGTGGGCAGAACGCCATATTCTTGATGCACAGCACAAAGGTGAGTTTGATAACCTGCCGGGAAGTGGGGAGCCACTGACTCTGGACGATGACTCGCATGTGCCGCCTGAGCTACGCGCAGGCTATCGATTACTCAAGAATGCGGGTTGTTTACCTCCCGAACTTGAATATCGTAAAGAAGCCGTGATGCTCAATGACTTACTTAAAGGCGTTCAGGAGAGCGATCCCCGCTATGCTGAGCTGAGTCGTCGTCTGGCGCTGCTCGAGTTAAAGCTGCGGCAGGCGGGCTTGAACACTGACTTTCTGCGTGGGGATTACGCGGATAAGTTGCTGCAAAAGATTAATGAGGAGTAATCATGTACCGCATAGGTGAACTGGCTAAATTGGCTGACGTTACTCCCGATACCATCCGCTATTATGAAAAACAGCAGATGATGGATCATAACGTGCGCACTGAAGGTGGATTTCGTCTCTATTCGGATAACGATCTACAGAGGCTGCGTTTTATTCGCTATGCCAGGCAGCTTGGTTTTACGCTGGAATCGATCCGCGAACTTCTCTCGATCCGCATCGATCCGGAACATCATACCTGTCAGGAATCTAAAGGCATTGTGCAGGCTCGTTTAAGTGAAGTGGAATCCCGGATTAAAGAGTTACAAGCCATGCGTCGTTCTTTGCAGCGCCTCAATGATGCTTGCTGCGGAACAGCGCACAGCAGCGTCTATTGCTCAATTCTTGAAGCACTGGAGCAGGGCGCCAGCAGTCATAATCCAGCACGTTGATTTTTTCATCAGACGCGTCTACACTCACGCCGATTTCTATTACATATCTGGAGAGCTTATGAGCCGCTATCAGCATACTAAAGGGCAAATAAAAGATAACGCCATTGAGGCACTACTTCATGACCCGTTATTCAGGCAGCGAATTGAGAAGAACAAGAAAGGGAAAGGTAGCTACCAAAGAAAAGAAAAACATGCGGGACAGAATGGTCGGGAGGCCAGTGGCAAGAAAGTAAATGACTTTTTTACCACTGGCCTTCTGCTTTTAAGGCTTCTTAAGAACGATTGTTTTGTTCTTTCAGCAGGTCACGAATTTCGCTAAGCAGGACTTCTTCTTTGGTTGGCGCCGGTGGTGCTGCCGGGGCCTCTTCCTTTTTCCTGTTCAGTTTATTCATCAGTTTGATTGCCATAAAAATAGCAAACGCCACGATAATAAAATCGAACACGTTCTGAATGAATACGCCGTAATGCATGACGACCGCCGGGATGTCGCCCTGGGCATCCCGTAGCGTCACGGCAAACTGTTTAAAGTCGATTCCGCCAATGAGTAAGCCTAGCGGCGGCATAATAATATCGGCAACTAACGACGATACGATTTTACCAAATGCTGCACCAATGATGACACCGACTGCCAAATCAACCACATTCCCGCGCATCGCAAATTCGCGAAATTCTTTTAAAAAACTCATTTTATTCTCCTTGAGCCAGCTGACACTGATAAGTTTAACAAATGTATTACTATTTTCCATTACCACGAAATAATTGCAGAAAAAAATTATCCTTTGATATATAAGGGATAAAAGAAAGGCGTCTTGTCGACGCCTGCGAACTACAAAAAGAAAGGACTTGGCTGGAATAGTCTTTCGACGTCTGAGATGAATTTTTTGTCAGTCAGGAACATAACGACATGATCCCCTTGCTCAATACGCAGATTGTTATTCGCTATCATGACATCATTACCGCGTACAACGGCGCCAATAATTGTTCCGGGGGGAAGCTTAATCTCATCAATAGCGCGTCCAACCACCCGCGAAGTACTTTCATCTCCGTGCGCGACAGCTTCAATAGCCTCTGCGACACCTCGGCGTAGGGAGGAAACGCCGACAATATCGGCTTTACGCACATGGCTGAGCAGTGCAGAGATGGTTGCCTGCTGCGGTGATATTGCAATGTCGATCACGCTCCCCTGGACAAGATCGACGTAGGCACGACGCTGGATCAGCACCATCACCTTTTTGGCCCCCATGCGCTTTGCGAGCATGGCAGACATAATATTGGCTTCATCATCGTTGGTGACGGCAATGAAAAGATCAACTTGATCGATATGTTCCTCAGCCAGCAATTCTTGATCTGAAGCATCGCCGTAGAAGACGATCGTATTTTGCAGCTTCTCTGCAAGCTCTGCGGCACGCTGTTGATTACGTTCAATCAGTTTGACGCTGTAATCTTTCTCCAGCTTATGGGCGAGCCCGGCGCCAATGTTTCCGCCGCCAACCAGCATGATGCGCTTATACGGCTTTTCGAGGCGCTGAAGTTCGCTCATGACGGCGCGAATATGCTGCGAAGCGGCGATGAAAAACACTTCATCACCGGCTTCAACAATGGTTGAACCTTGTGGCCTGATGGGGCGATCGTGGCGGAAGATAGCGGCTACGCGTGTGTCAATATGCGGCATATGTTCGCGCATAGTTGAAAGTGCGTTTCCCACTAAAGGACCGCCATAATAGGCTTTAACGACTGCCAGGCTTACTTTTCCTTCGGCAAAATTGACAACCTGCAGCGCGCCTGGATACTCAATCAGGCGGTGAATGCTGTCAATGACCAGCTGCTCTGGCGCGATGAGGTGGTCAATAGGAACCGCTTCTGAGTGGAAAAGTTTATCGGCATCACGCACATAATCCGGGGAGCGGATGCGAGCAATACGATTTGGGGTATTAAACAGCGAATAGGCGACCTGGCAGGCCACCATATTCGTTTCATCTGAGCTGGTCACTGCGACCAGCATATCAGCGTCATCCGCACCCGCCTCACGCAGCACGCGTGGATGCGAGCCGTGGCCCTGAACCACTCTGAGATCAAATTTGTCCTGAAGACTGCGAAGGCGGTCGCCATTCGTGTCTACCAGCGTAATATCGTTGTTCTCTCCGACAAGGTTTTCTGCCAGAGTTCCGCCGACCTGCCCTGCGCCCAATATGATAATTTTCATCAGTCGCGACTCGTTATCTCATTACTTTTTGATTAGCTTAGCGTAAAAGAAGCCGTCACCTTCTTCAGCACCTGGCAAATTTTGCTGGCCCGGCAAATCTGCGCTGCCGGTTTCGCTGAGAACCGCATCCGCAGTACGCAGCAGGAAGGCTTTAATTTGCTGGCTGTTCTCTTCCGGCAATACCGAACACGTTGCGTAAACCAGAGTCCCACCAGTTTTCAAATGCGGCCATACGGCATCCAGAATTTCAGACTGCAGCTGGGCCAGTTCCGCGATATCACGATCCCGGCGCAGCCACTTGATATCCGGATGACGGCGAATGACGCCGGTGGCGGAACAAGGGGCGTCCAGCAGAATACGATCGAACTGCTGCTCTCCACACCATTGGGCTGGATAACGGCCATCACCTTGTTTAACGGTGGCCTTCATGCCCAGACGCTTCAGGTTGTCATAGACGCGGGAGAGTCGCTGCTCATCAACATCGACGGCCAGCACCTGTGCTTCGGGCGCCGCTTCGAGAATATGCGTGGTTTTACCCCCCGGTGCCGCGCACAGATCCAGAATTTGCTCGCCGTTTTTTGGATCAAGAAATGTGATGCAGCCCTGAGCGGAGGCATCCTGAACGGTAACCCAACCCTCTTCAAACCCCGGCAATGCGTGGACCGGCACCGGTGTTTCCATGCGCACAGCGTCAGGGTAAGCAGGATGAGTAAAACCTTTCATTCCCGCCTCTTCCAGCAGTGCCAGCCAGCCGTCGCGCGGATGGTGGACACGGTTTACGCGCAACCACATTGGCGGGCGCTGGTTGTTTGCTTCCACGATCGCTTCCCACTGTGCTGGATAGGCTTTCTGCAGACGTTTCAACAACCAGGAGGGGTGTAAAAAGCGAATTTCGCTACGAGAAAATTCAGATAACAGTTCTTCCTGCTGGCGCTGAAACTGGCGCAATACGCCGTTAATCAACCCTTTGAGCTGCGGGCGCTTAATTGCTACTGCGCCTTCAACCGTTTCCGCCAATGCAGCATGAGGAGGAATCCGCGTGTACAGCAGTTGGTAAATGCCCACCATAATGAGGTAGTGCACAACACGCTGTTTACCCGTCATCGGCCGGGACATGAGCTTGCCGATCAGCCAATCTAACTGGGAAAGGGTACGTAGCACGCCAAAGCAGAGTTCCTGAAGCAGCGCTTTGTCTTTATCGGATACTTTTTGTTGCAGCGGGGGCAGAACGTTGCTCAGGGATTGCCCTTGTTCGAGAACCTGTTCAACGGCCTGCGCTGCCAGGCTGCGTAAATTGAGTTGTTTTTTCATAAGCACAAAATAAAAATGCCCGGCAACACCGGGCGTATTAAGAAGGGCGCGTCAGACCAGACGGTTGCCAGGAGCGAACCATTCCCGCCGCGAGTTTAATAGATCCTGAGCACTCATTGCTTTTTTCCCGGCAGGCTGTAGCGAGAGTAAATTCAGCACGCCGTCGCTGGTCGCCACCTGAATCCCCTGTTTTGTCGCTTCAATGATGGTCCCCGGTTCGGCTGTTGTGGCCACATCGATAACCGACGCCTGCCAGACTTTTACCGGCTGGCCATCAATTTCTATCCAGCTCATTGGCCACGGGTTAAAGGCGCGAATGCAGCGTTCTAACTGAGCGGCTGGAAGAGACCAGTCGATACGCGCTTCTTCTTTGCTGAGTTTTTGCGCATGGGTAACCAGCGCTTCATCCTGTACAACCGGTTTCGCGGTACCTGCAGCAAGCTGCTTGAGGGTTTCGATCAGCCCCTGCGGCCCCAGGTTAGCCAGCTTGTCGTACAGCGTTCCGCTGGTGTCTTCGGCCGTGATTGGGCACGCAAGTTTATAGAGCATATCACCCGTATCGAGACCGACATCCATCTGCATGATGGTGACACCGGTCTCGGTATCGCCAGCCCACAGCGAACGCTGAATGGGCGCCGCGCCGCGCCAGCGCGGAAGCAACGAACCGTGAACGTTAATGCAGCCCAGGCGCGGCATATCCAGCACGGCTTTTGGT
The DNA here is from genome assembly GCF_019048985.1 of Klebsiella sp. PL-2018. NCBI lineage: Bacteria > Pseudomonadati > Pseudomonadota > Gammaproteobacteria > Enterobacterales > Enterobacteriaceae > Klebsiella > Klebsiella sp. PL-2018. The sequence goes on along the minus strand of NZ_CP077673.1, from coordinate 5,350,177 downwards.
AGAAGGAGCCCATAGGCTACGACGACCATGACGTCTGCACGCAGATCGGAGACGAGCTGCTGATTTTCCTGCGGACGTAGTGAAGCTGGCTGGAATACCGGTATGCCTTTTTCTTCAGCAAGAACTTTCACCGGGCTGGGCATGAGTTTTTTACCACGACCTGCCGGACGGTCCGGTTGGGTGAAGACGCCAACAACGTTGTGTCCAGAGGACAGCAGCGCGTCGAGATGACGTGCTGCAAAGTCAGGGGTGCCGGCAAAAATAATACGTAGTGAGTCTGACACGTTTATTCTCGTCCTTAAGCTCGAGCATTCAGGCGGTCAAGTTTCTCAACTTTTTGACGAATGCGTTGTTGCTTGAGCGGTGACAGGTAATCGATGAACAGCTTACCGACGAGGTGATCCATCTCGTGCTGAATGCAGATGGCCAGCAGACCGTCGGCTTCAAGCTCAAAAGGTTTGCCTTCGCGATCGAGCGCGCGGATTTTCACTTTTTCTGCACGCGGCACTAAAGCACGCTGTTCAGGAATAGAGAGGCAGCCCTCTTCAATGCCTGTTTCTCCGCTTTTTTCCAGCAGCTCAGGGTTAATTAATACCAGCTGCTCTTCACGATTTTCTGATACATCAATAACAATAATTCGCTGGTGAATATCCACCTGCGTTGCGGCCAGACCGATACCTTCTTCAGCATACATCGTCTCGAACATATCATCGACGATACGCTGAATTTCTGCATTTACTTCTTCTACCGGCTTTGCGACTTTGCGAAGGCGCTCGTCCGGAATATGTAACACTTGCAAAACTGACATAGTTATCCAGAGTTGTGTTCAGGAGTTGGAAAGATTATTACCTCTATTCTAGACAAAACCCCCTGCAATTGACAGTCTCGCTGTCCAATCGCAAAGATTGTTAAAGTCGCTTGTGGCAGGGGGATAGGGATGACGCCCAGGGAAATTTGGTTACGTTTGATGAGGGTGAGCAGCCTGTATGGCGAGAGTGCTGTCAGTGCCGCCCGTCAGCTATGTGCATCTGCGACGTTAGGTCGAGAAGATTTGCGAGCCTGTGGCTTGAGTCTGGCGCAATCGAAGCATTTCCTCAGCGTTAACCAATGCGAGATAGATGCCACGCTGCAATGGCTGGAGCGACCAAATTGCTATCTACTGACTGCCGAAGATCCGCTTTACCCACCCCAGCTGCGGGCGATTGTCGACTTTCCTTGCGCTCTTTTAGTATGTGGAGACCCTGCGCTACTGAGCAGCCGGCAGCTGTCCGTCATTGGGAGCCGGGCGCATTCATGGTATGGCGCTCGTTGGGGGAAACTCTTTAGCGAAGCTTTAGCACGTTATGGTATTACGATCACGAGCGGCCTGGCCCTTGGCATTGATGGAATTGCTCATCGTGGTGCGCTGGAAGGGAAAGGTAGAACGGTTGCTGTTTTAGGGAATGGCTTAAGAGAGATCTATCCTCGCCGTCATCAGGCGTTAGCGGAGCAGATTACTAACAGCTGCGGCGCCATCATTTCGGAGTTTCCGCTGTTTACCCCGCCCCTGCCGGGCAACTTTCCTCGCCGTAACCGGATTATCAGCGGGCTAAGTGCCGGCGTGTTGGTTATTGAGGCGGCCCTGAAAAGCGGCTCATTAGTGACGGTTCGTTATGCTCTGGAGCAGGGAAGGGATGTGTTTGCCCTGCCAGGGCCGATTGGCAGCCCGGGTTCAGAAGGTCCCCACTGGCTTATCAAGCAGGGCGCGATTCCCGTGACAGCCCCGGAAGACATCGTCGAATACTGGCGGGATGAGCTGCCATATGTTCTTCCTGAACCAGATGACGCAAATAATTGCGGTAATCGGCCTTCTGTAGCATTGCCATTTCCAGAGCTCCTGGCTAACGTAGGAGATGAGGTAACACCTGTTGACGTTGTCGCTGAACGTGCCGGCCAATCTGTGCCAGTAACCGTAGCCCAGCTACTAGAACTGGAGTTAGCAGGCTGGATCGCAGCTGTACCCGGCGGCTATGTCCGATTAAGGAGGGCAAGCCATGTTCGACGTACTGATGTATCTGTTTGAAACTTACATCCATAACGAAGCAGAAATGCGCGTGGATCAGGACAAGCTGACTCGGGATCTGACCGATGCCGGTTTTGAACGAGAAGATATCTATAACGCCCTGATGTGGCTGGAGAAACTGGCTGATTACCAGGAGGGGCTTGTTGCGCCAATGCAGCTTGCTTCTGACCCACTCTCGTTACGAGTCTACACCGACGAGGAGTGCCAGCGTCTTGATGCAAGCTGCCGGGGATTCTTATTATTCCTTGAGCAAATTCAGGTGTTGAACCTCGAAACACGGGAAATGGTGATTGAGCGTGTACTGGCGCTGGATACGGCAGAGTTCGATCTGGAAGATCTCAAATGGGTGATCCTGATGGTGCTGTTCAATATTCCCGGTTGCGAAAATGCCTACCAGCAAATGGAAGAATTACTCTTTGAAGTAAATGAAGGTATGCTGCACTAACTTTTTTGCTGCGACATTAGAATTGTTATGACCAAAACAGCGCTGTTCTCGGTGCGTAAAAACGAACCCTGCCCGCAGTGTGGGGCTGAACTGGTAATACGCTCCGGGAAACACGGGCCTTTTCTCGGCTGCTCGCATTATCCTGACTGTGACTATGTCCGGCCCCTGAAAAATCAGGCGGACGGACATATTGTCAAAGTTCTGGAGGGGCAAACGTGCCCGTCTTGCGGCGCAGTGCTGGTACTACGCCAGGGGCGTTTTGGTATGTTTATCGGTTGTAGCAGCTATCCAGATTGCGAACATACTGAACTTATCGATAAGCCGGATGAAACCGCAATTGCATGCCCACAGTGCGGGCAAGGGCATTTGGTTCAGCGCCGCTCACGTTTTGGAAAAAACTTCCATTCCTGCGATCGTTACCCCGATTGCCAGTTCGTCATAAACTTCAGGCCAGTGGCGGGCGAGTGTCCAGAGTGTCATTACCCGTTGCTAATCGAAAAGAAAACGGCGCAGGGCGTTAAACGCTTCTGTGCCAGCAAACAATGTGGAAAGCCGATACCGGCGGAATAAATCTGTGAATAATAACCTGCCCTCAGAAGCCATCGTACGTGCTGTGGCGCTTCTGAATAATGAACATGTCATCGCCTATCCAACAGAAGCCGTTTTTGGCGTCGGTTGCGATCCCGATAGCGAAAAGGCCGTCATGAGCCTGCTTGCACTTAAACAGCGTCCCGTTGAAAAGGGGCTGATCCTGATTGCGGCGAACTTCGAGCAACTCAAACCCTATATTGACGATACGCAACTTAGCGATGAGCAGCTGGAGACGATTTTTTCTTGCTGGCCAGGGCCTGTGACATTTGTCTTCCCCGCTTGCGCTTCAACGCCGCGTTGGTTGACGGGGCGCTTCAATTCACTGGCTGTGCGAGTCACGGATCATCCGCTGGTGGTCAAACTGTGTAATGCTTACGGAAAACCGCTGGTTTCAACCAGCGCAAATTTGTCTGGCCAGCCTCCTTGCCGCACGACGGCAGAAGTTTATGCGCAGTTTGGCGCTGATTTCCCGGTCGTTGACGGGGCTACGGGAGGGCGTCAAAACCCATCTGAAATACGTGATGCCTTGACGGGCGAACTCTTCCGCCAGGGGTAACTCATGGAAACTTATGCCGTCTTCGGACACCCTATTGCCCATAGCAAGTCGCCATCTATTCATCGGCTTTTTGCTCAGCAGTTGCAAATTACGCATCCCTATGGCCGTATCCTGGCTCCGCTCGATGATTTCGTTACGACGCTCGATACCTTCTTTAATGAAGGCGGTAAGGGAGCGAACGTCACCGTGCCTTTTAAAGAAGAGGCCTTCGCGCGAGCAGATGAGCTAACCGAACGTGCAGCGCTGGCCGGTGCGGTCAATACGCTTAAACGGTTGGAGGATGGCCGCCTGCTGGGGGACAATACCGATGGTATTGGACTACTGAGCGATCTGGAACGGCTGGGTTTTATTAAACCAGGATTCCGGGTATTGCTTATTGGCGCAGGTGGGGCTTCACGCGGCGTTTTGCTTCCTCTCCTGTCGCTGGATTGTGCCGTGACTATTGTTAATCGTACCTATTCTCGCGCCCATGAACTGGCTACGCTTTTTGCTCATACCGGCAGCGTCCGCGCTTTGGATATAGAAGCATTAGGCGGTCAGGAATTTGATCTCATTATTAATGCGACATCCAGCGGTATTGACGGCGGTGTTCCCGCGATCCCTGTTACCTTAATAAATCCCCATGTCTGTTGTTATGACATGTTTTACCAGAAAGGTAGTACGCCATTTTTATCCTTATGCCAGCAACACGGTGCGACAAAATGCGCTGATGGGTTGGGAATGCTGGTGGCGCAGGCTGCTCATGCGGTGCTGTTGTGGCACGGCGTTCTGCCAGAAATTACGCCAGTCATTGCGGCTTTGCAGAAGGAACTGAATGCATGAACCAGGCAATTCAGTTTCCAGACAGAGAGGTATGGGATGAAGCGCGTCAATGTATCGCTTTTCCTGCATTAGTTAACGGCATGCAGCTTACCTGCGCCTTAACGCTAACGGTGCTCAAGAAGCGTTTTGGCGGTGAAGAGCCGGCGCAATGGCTGGCCGCTTTTCGTGAACATCGCTGGGATCTGGAAGATGAAGCCCAGGATCTCATTCTCGACCAGCAAGAAGATGCTCAAGGTTGGATCTGGTTTTCCTGAGCCAGGTAATCACCTTTCCACTTTACATAGTTGTTCGCTGAATATTGTAGCCCGGCAATTTCCGCCTCTGTCAGGGGGCGTATCTGTTTTACCGGGTTACCAAAGTAAAGATAGCCACTCTTGAGACGTTTGTTCTGAGGCACCAGACTGCCAGCCCCAATCATTATATCGTCTTCAACAATCACGCCATCCAACAAAATCGAACCCATACCGACCAGGACCCGGTTACCAATAGTGCAGCCGTGTAGCATCACCTTATGACCGACGGTAACATCATCGCCAATGATAAGTGGATTGCCGTGTGGATTAGATGAAGACTTATGCGTGACATGTAAGACGCTACCGTCCTGAATGTTAGTGCGGGCGCCTATTTCCACATAGTTCACATCACCGCGAATGGCGACCAGAGGCCAGATACTGACATCGTCAGCTATTCTGACATCGCCGATCACCACGCTGCTGCTGTCGATCATCACGCGTAGGCCCGTTTTAGGGAATAAATCTTTATAACGACGCAAGCTGGTGGTCATGGTTACCTCAATAAACGAAGGGAGTGCAGAGACTTTGGTTGCTTTTCTGGCCGTCTGCAACCCCTTATTGTGGTAAAAATTGAGCGAATTGAGCAAGAACGCCGCGAAGCGGCTGAAAAACCATCATTTGGAAAAAAAGATCGAAAAAAGGCTTGTGCAAAAAAATGGGATCCCTATAATGCGCTCCCACTGACACGGCAGATGTGAATCACTTCACAAACAACCCGGTCGGTTGAAGAGAAAAAATCCTGAAATAACGGGTTGACTCTGAAAGAGGAAAGCGTAATATACGCCACCTCGCAACGGTGAGCGAAAGCCGCGTTGCACTGCTCTTTAACAATTTATCAGACAATCTGTGTGGGCACTCAAAGTGACATGGATTCTTAACGTCCTCGGACGAAAAATGAATACCAAGTCTCAAAGAGTGAACACGTAATTCATTACGAAGTTTAATTCTACGAGCATCAAACTTAAATTGAAGAGTTTGATCATGGCTCAGATTGAACGCTGGCGGCAGGCCTAACACATGCAAGTCGAACGGTAGCACAGAGAGCTTGCTCTCGGGTGACGAGTGGCGGACGGGTGAGTAATGTCTGGGAAACTGCCTGATGGAGGGGGATAACTACTGGAAACGGTAGCTAATACCGCATAACGTCGCAAGACCAAAGAGGGGGACCTTCGGGCCTCTTGCCATCAGATGTGCCCAGATGGGATTAGCTAGTAGGTGGGGTAACGGCTCACCTAGGCGACGATCCCTAGCTGGTCTGAGAGGATGACCAGCCACACTGGAACTGAGACACGGTCCAGACTCCTACGGGAGGCAGCAGTGGGGAATATTGCACAATGGGCGCAAGCCTGATGCAGCCATGCCGCGTGTATGAAGAAGGCCTTCGGGTTGTAAAGTACTTTCAGCGGGGAGGAAGGCGATAAGGTTAATAACCTTGTCGATTGACGTTACCCGCAGAAGAAGCACCGGCTAACTCCGTGCCAGCAGCCGCGGTAATACGGAGGGTGCAAGCGTTAATCGGAATTACTGGGCGTAAAGCGCACGCAGGCGGTCTGTCAAGTCGGATGTGAAATCCCCGGGCTCAACCTGGGAACTGCATTCGAAACTGGCAGGCTGGAGTCTTGTAGAGGGGGGTAGAATTCCAGGTGTAGCGGTGAAATGCGTAGAGATCTGGAGGAATACCGGTGGCGAAGGCGGCCCCCTGGACAAAGACTGACGCTCAGGTGCGAAAGCGTGGGGAGCAAACAGGATTAGATACCCTGGTAGTCCACGCTGTAAACGATGTCGACTTGGAGGTTGTTCCCTTGAGGAGTGGCTTCCGGAGCTAACGCGTTAAGTCGACCGCCTGGGGAGTACGGCCGCAAGGTTAAAACTCAAATGAATTGACGGGGGCCCGCACAAGCGGTGGAGCATGTGGTTTAATTCGATGCAACGCGAAGAACCTTACCTACTCTTGACATCCACGGAACTTAGCAGAGATGCTTTGGTGCCTTCGGGAACCGTGAGACAGGTGCTGCATGGCTGTCGTCAGCTCGTGTTGTGAAATGTTGGGTTAAGTCCCGCAACGAGCGCAACCCTTATCCTTTGTTGCCAGCGATTCGGTCGGGAACTCAAAGGAGACTGCCAGTGATAAACTGGAGGAAGGTGGGGATGACGTCAAGTCATCATGGCCCTTACGAGTAGGGCTACACACGTGCTACAATGGCATATACAAAGAGAAGCGACCTCGCGAGAGCAAGCGGACCTCATAAAGTATGTCGTAGTCCGGATTGGAGTCTGCAACTCGACTCCATGAAGTCGGAATCGCTAGTAATCGTGGATCAGAATGCCACGGTGAATACGTTCCCGGGCCTTGTACACACCGCCCGTCACACCATGGGAGTGGGTTGCAAAAGAAGTAGGTAGCTTAACCTTCGGGAGGGCGCTTACCACTTTGTGATTCATGACTGGGGTGAAGTCGTAACAAGGTAACCGTAGGGGAACCTGCGGTTGGATCACCTCCTTACCTTAAAGAACCTGCCTTTGTAGTGCTCACACAGATTGTCTGATGAAAAGTAAATAGCAAGGCGTCTTGCGATTGAGACTTCAGTGTCCCCTTCGTCTAGAGGCCCAGGACACCGCCCTTTCACGGCGGTAACAGGGGTTCGAATCCCCTAGGGGACGCCACTTGCTGGTTCGTGAGTGAAAGTCACCTGCCTTAATATCTCAAAACTCATCTTCGGGTGACGTTTGAGATATTTGCTCTTTAAAAATCTGGATCAAGCTGAAAATTGAAACGACACACTGTTTAAGTGTGTTCGAGTCTCTCAAATTTTCGCGACACGACGATGTTTTACGAAACATCTTCGGGTTGTGAGGTTAAGCGACTAAGCGTACACGGTGGATGCCCTGGCAGTCAGAGGCGATGAAGGACGTGCTAATCTGCGAAAAGCGTCGGTAAGGTGATATGAACCGTTACAGCCGGCGATGTCCGAATGGGGAAACCCAGTGCAATTCGTTGCACTATCGTTTGATGAATACATAGTCAAACGAGGCGAACCGGGGGAACTGAAACATCTAAGTACCCCGAGGAAAAGAAATCAACCGAGATTCCCCCAGTAGCGGCGAGCGAACGGGGAGCAGCCCGGAGTCTGAATCAGCTTGTGTGTTAGTGGAAGCGTCTGGAAAGTCGCAGGGTACAGGGTGATACTCCCGTACACTAAAACACACAGGTTGTGAACTCGAAGAGTAGGGCGGGACACGTGGTATCCTGTCTGAATATGGGGGGACCATCCTCCAAGGCTAAATACTCCTGACTGACCGATAGTGAACCAGTACCGTGAGGGAAAGGCGAAAAGAACCCCGGCGAGGGGAGTGAAAAAGAACCTGAAACCGTGTACGTACAAGCAGTAGGAGCCCACTAGTTGGGTGACTGCGTACCTTTTGTATAATGGGTCAGCGACTTATATTCTGTAGCAAGGTTAACCGTATAGGGGAGCCGCAGGGAAACCGAGTCTTAACTGGGCGTTAAGTTGCAGGGTATAGACCCGAAACCCGGTGATCTAGCCATGGGCAGGTTGAAGGTTGGGTAACACTAACTGGAGGACCGAACCGACTAATGTTGAAAAATTAGCGGATGACTTGTGGCTGGGGGTGAAAGGCCAATCAAACCGGGAGATAGCTGGTTCTCCCCGAAAGCTATTTAGGTAGCGCCTCGTGAATTCATCTTCGGGGGTAGAGCACTGTTTCGGCTAGGGGGTCATCCCGACTTACCAACCCGATGCAAACTACGAATACCGAAGAATGTTATCACGGGAGACACACGGCGGGTGCTAACGTCCGTCGTGAAGAGGGAAACAACCCAGACCGCCAGCTAAGGTCCCAAAGTCATGGTTAAGTGGGAAACGATGTGGGAAGGCCCAGACAGCCAGGATGTTGGCTTAGAAGCAGCCATCATTTAAAGAAAGCGTAATAGCTCACTGGTCGAGTCGGCCTGCGCGGAAGATGTAACGGGGCTAAACCATGCACCGAAGCTGCGGCAGCGACACTATGTGTTGTTGGGTAGGGGAGCGTTCTGTAAGCCGTTGAAGGTGGCCTGTGAGGGTTGCTGGAGGTATCAGAAGTGCGAATGCTGACATAAGTAACGATAATGCGGGTGAAAAACCCGCACGCCGGAAGACCAAGGGTTCCTGTCCAACGTTAATCGGGGCAGGGTGAGTCGACCCCTAAGGCGAGGCCGAAAGGCGTAGTCGATGGGAAACAGGTTAATATTCCTGTACTCGGTGTTACTGCGAAGGGGGGACGGAGAAGGCTATGTTGGCCGGGCGACGGTTGTCCCGGTTTAAGCATGTAGGCGGATGTTCCAGGTAAATCCGGAACGTCACTAACGCTGAGGTGTGATGACGAGGCACTACGGTGCTGAAGTGACAAATGCCCTGCTTCCAGGAAAAGCCTCTAAGCATCAGGTAACATCAAATCGTACCCCAAACCGACACAGGTGGTCAGGTAGAGAATACCAAGGCGCTTGAGAGAACTCGGGTGAAGGAACTAGGCAAAATGGTGCCGTAACTTCGGGAGAAGGCACGCTGATGGTAAGTGAAGCGACTTGCTCGTGGAGCTGAAATCAGTCGAAGATACCAGCTGGCTGCAACTGTTTATTAAAAACACAGCACTGTGCAAACACGAAAGTGGACGTATACGGTGTGACGCCTGCCCGGTGCCGGAAGGTTAATTGATGGGGTTATCCTCGCGGAGAAGCTCTTGATCGAAGCCCCGGTAAACGGCGGCCGTAACTATAACGGTCCTAAGGTAGCGAAATTCCTTGTCGGGTAAGTTCCGACCTGCACGAATGGCGTAATGATGGCCAGGCTGTCTCCACCCGAGACTCAGTGAAATTGAACTCGCTGTGAAGATGCAGTGTACCCGCGGCAAGACGGAAAGACCCCGTGAACCTTTACTATAGCTTGACACTGAACACTGGTCCTTGATGTGTAGGATAGGTGGGAGGCTTTGAAGTGTGGACGCCAGTCTGCATGGAGCCATCCTTGAAATACCACCCTTTAATGGCTGGTGTTCTAACGTGGGCCCGTAATCCGGGTTGCGGACAGTGTCTGGTGGGTAGTTTGACTGGGGCGGTCTCCTCCTAAAGAGTAACGGAGGAGCACGAAGGTCAGCTAATCCTGGTCGGACATCAGGAGGTTAGTGCAATGGCATAAGCTGGCTTGACTGCGAGCGTGACGGCGCGAGCAGGTGCGAAAGCAGGTCATAGTGATCCGGTGGTTCTGAATGGAAGGGCCATCGCTCAACGGATAAAAGGTACTCCGGGGATAACAGGCTGATACCGCCCAAGAGTTCATATCGACGGCGGTGTTTGGCACCTCGATGTCGGCTCATCACATCCTGGGGCTGAAGTAGGTCCCAAGGGTATGGCTGTTCGCCATTTAAAGTGGTACGCGAGCTGGGTTTAGAACGTCGTGAGACAGTTCGGTCCCTATCTGCCGTGGGCGCTGGAGAATTGAGGGGGGCTGCTCCTAGTACGAGAGGACCGGAGTGGACGCATCACTGGTGTTCGGGTTGTCATGCCAATGGCATTGCCCGGTAGCTAAATGCGGAAGAGATAAGTGCTGAAAGCATCTAAGTACGAAACTTGCCCCGAGATGAGTTCTCCCTGACCCTTTAAGGGTCCTGAAGGAACGTTGAAGACGACGACGTTGATAGGCCGGGTGTGTAAGCGCAGCGATGCGTTGAGCTAACCGGTACTAATGAACCGTGAGGCTTAACCTTACAACGCCGAAGATGTTTTGGCGATTTGAGAAGACAACAATTTCAGCATTGATTCAGAGTTGAGTACGCAATAATTTGCGCAGCAGCAAGGCGACAAGCGAAGGAAAGGAAGGAGCATACTGAAGTATGTGACTGACTTTGCGAGCGCGGGCAACGCGGCTGATGCGATAAAGAATTGCGTACTGAGCACAAAGAATTTGCCTGGCGGCACTAGCGCGGTGGTCCCACCTGACCCCATGCCGAACTCAGAAGTGAAACGCCGTAGCGCCGATGGTAGTGTGGGGTCTCCCCATGTGAGAGTAGGGAACTGCCAGGCATCAAATTAAGTGTGCTGATATGGCTCAGTTGGTAGAGCGCACCCTTGGTAAGGGTGAGGTCCCCAGTTCGACTCTGGGTATCAGCACCAGTTTTTAGGTTAAAGTTCGGCGATTTGAAAAGAATTTGCCTGGCAACGATAGCGCGGTGGTCCCACCTGACCCCATGCCGAACTCAGAAGTGAAACGCCGTAGCGCCGATGGTAGTGTGGGGTCTCCCCATGTGAGAGTAGGGCATTGCCAGGCATCAAATAAGTGAAAAGCCCATCCGTCAGGATGGGCTTTTTGCGTTTGTGCTGCTGCGAAAATATCCATTTATACCAGACCTGGCAATGACAATTTGCCCATTTGATCTTATCTAAAGGATCGTTTCCCGAGCTTCAGCTGCCGGTATTGCAGTTTAAGCATTGTGGAGCTTACCTTCGGGAAAAGCGGTGCCGGAGCTCGCTCCGGCACCTGTCATGGCAGAGAAAAGAAAGGAATTAACGAGTCAACGCCACGATGCCGAGCGTCAGGCCAGCAACGGCAGCTGCGCCCCCGGCAATCGCGCCGGCGGTTTCCCAGTTATCCTGGGTCGTTCCTTTCATACAGGTATTGGTGTGCACTAATCTGCCTTCAGAATCATAGACCGGTACACACGGAGAGTCATGTGCACAGCCGGCGAGTAGCGTTGCCAGCAATGCCACTAGAATAACTTTAGTCATGATATTACCTCTAAATAATCCGCTTCGCTGTATTGGAGAACCCGTACCTGCGCGGAACGGTTTATTTTATCATCAGCAATATGGGGTGCCGCTAGAGTAAATAATCTCAATTTATGAGTAACGTAAATATCATGAAGAAAACCAGAGAACTATGGGGAAATAATGTGTATTGGGTACCGCGGCAATAAATATATTTAATATCATCAGGATAGTTATCGAAACGCAGACGAAAAAAAGGCACCTGAAAGGTGCCTTTAGAAAAACATATTTACTCTGCGTGTTTCGTAAAGCGGCGTCTTACCACGACGAAGAAGACAGGAACAAAGAAGATCGCCAGTAATGTTGCCGTCAGCATTCCGCCCATAACGCCGGTACCGACCGCGTTTTGGGCGCCGCTGCCGGCTCCATGGCTAATAACCAGAGGCAGAACCCCGAGGATAAAGGCCAGCGAAGTCATCAGGATAGGGCGTAAACGCATACGCGATGCTTCAAGTGTGGCTTCGATAATTCCTTTGCCTTCTTTATCCATCAGGTCTTTCGCAAACTCCACGATAAGAATCGCGTTTTTCGCAGAGAGGCCGATAGTTGTTAATAAGCCCACCTGGAAATAAACGTCATTATTAAGCCCGCGTAACGACGCCGCCAGTAATGCACCAACTACCCCTAATGGAACGACGAGCATGACGGAGAAGGGAATAGACCAACTTTCATAAAGCGCCGCAAGACACAGAAAGACAACAATAAGCGAAATGGCGTAGAGCGCGGGCGCCTGGTTACCGGATAAACGTTCTTGATAGGACATTCCCGTCCAGTCGTAACCAATACCGGCAGGAAGCTTGCTGGCTAACTGCTCCATTAAAATCATCGCATCGCCGGTACTTTTCCCCGGAGCAGCTTCACCCAAAACTTCCATAGAGGGTAAGCCATTATAGCGCTCCAGGCGCGGTGAACCATAAACCCAGCGTGAGGTGACAAAGGCGGAGAACGGAACCATTTCGCCATTCGCGCTGCGGACGTACATATTATTGATATCGCTCGGCAGCATACGGAATTTTGCATCGGCCTGAACGTAGACTTTTTTCACTCGTCCATGGTCAATAAAGTCGTTGACGTAGTAACCCCCTAGCGCCGCGGAAATGGTTTCATTGATATCGGATAGCGAAATCCCCAGAGCCTGAGCTTTCTCCTGATCAACATCCAGCTTAAATTGCGGCGTGTCTTCGAGCCCGTTGGGGCGAACGCGTACCAGCTGGTCGGGATGCTCTCTCACCATACCCAGAAGTTGATTACGGGCCAGGGTTAACGCGCTATGGCCAAGGTTACCCTGATCGATAAGCTCAAAGTCAAAACCGGTCGCCGTACCCAGTTCGATAATTGCCGGCAGATTGAAAGGAAAGACCATAGCATCTTTAATCTGACTGAAGGCAACGGTCGCACGTTTGATGATTGCCTCAACGCCATTCTCTGCGCCACTGCGTTCTTCCCATGGCTTCAGGCTGACAAACGCCATACCGGAGTTTTGACCCTGACCGCTAAAGCTAAAGCCGTTAACGGTAAAGACGCTTTCAACATTCACCTTCTCTTTATGCAGATAGTAATCGGTAACCGTATCAAGAACCTTTTGCGTGCGTTCCTGCGTTGCGCCTGAAGGAAGCTGGATCATGGTCATAAATACCCCCTGATCCTCATCCGGCAAGAAGGAGGTGGGCAGGCGCATAAACAGGACGGCCATACCCACAACGATCAGCAAATAGATGATCAGGTAGCGTCCGGTACAGCGCAGGATCCCGCTAACGCTGTTAGTGTAGTGGTTCACGCTACGATCGAATTTCGCATTAAACCAGCCAAAAAATCCTTTTTTCTCATGATGATCGGCTGATGCGGGTTTCAGTAATGTGGCACAAAGCGCGGGGGTCAGGATCAGCGCGACCAGGACGGACAGCGCCATGGCGGAGACGATGGTGATAGAAAATTGCCGATAGATCGCCCCCGTAGAGCCGCCAAAGAAGGCCATCGGGACAAACACTGCCGATAGCACCATGGCAATGCCGACCAGCGCCCCCTGAATTTGCGACATTGATTTTTCCGTCGCTTCTTTGGGGGGAAGCTTCTCTTCTACCATGACGCGTTCGACGTTTTCCACCACCACGATAGCATCGTCGACCAGAAGGCCTATTGCCAGCACCATACCAAACATCGTTAGCGTATTGATGGAGTAACCGAACATTGCCAGTACGGCAAAGGTCCCGAGCAGGACGACCGGAACCGCAATGGTGGGGATCAGCGTGGCCCGGATATTCTGTAAGAACAGATACATCACCAGGAAGACGAGGATAATCGCTTCAAACAGCGTCTTCACAACCTCATGAATAGAGATTTTCACAAACGGCGTAGTGTCGTAGGGATAGACGACCTTCATCCCCTGCGGGAAGTACGGCTGCAGTTCGGCAAGCTTCGCTTTAATCGCGGCGGCGGTATCGAGGGCATTGGCGCCGGTAGCGAGCTTAATTCCCAGTCCTGAAGCCGGTTTTCCATTGATTTTTGCGACAACGTTGTAGTTTTCACCTCCCAGCTCAATACGTGCCACATCTTTCAGGTGTACCACTGAGCCATCCGCGTTCACGCGCAAAGTCACTTTGCCAAACTCTGCCGGATCCTTCAGTCGCGTCTGAGCAATAATGGATGCATTTAGCTGCTGGCCTTTAAGGGCCGGCGTACCGCCAAGCTGGCCTGCTGCAATCTGATCGTTCTGTACCTGCAGTTGGTTAATGACGTCGACAGGCGTGAGGTTGTACTTATTCAGGAGATTACCGTCCAGCCAGACGCGCATGGCATACTGCGCGCCGAAGAGCTGTACATCGCCGACGCCGTTAAGGCGGCTGATGGTATCTTTGACGTTCGATGCAACGTAGTCGGATATATCATCCTGAGTGGTGCTCGTGTTATCGGAGATGAATCCGGCAACCATCAGGAAACTACTGCTTGATTTCTCGACGCTAATCCCCTGCTGCTGTACTTCCTGAGGAAGAAGCGGCGTCGCCAGCTGCAGTTTATTCTGCACCTGAACTTGCGCAATATCCGGATCCGTACCTGATTTAAAGGTCAGGGTGATGGTAACGCCGCCTGCGGAATCGCTGGTTGAGGACATGTACATCAGATTATCGATACCGTTCATGTTCTGTTCGATAACCTGAGTCACCGTATCCTGAACGGTTTGTGCGTCCGCACCTGGATAGGTTGCGGAGATGGCCACCGCTGGCGGCGCGATAGTCGGGTATTGTGCAATCGGTAGCTGCATAATTGCGAGGCCACCGGCAATCATCATGATGATCGCCAGCACCCAGGCGAAGACCGGTCGATGGATAAAAAACTTAGACATAGGGATTCGTACCTTATTGCGCGACGGACGTCGCGGTATCCTCTTCGGCCTTCACGGTGACGCCGGGACGTACTTTCTGCAGACCGCTGACGATAACCTTTTCACCGGCTTTCAGACCGCTCGTGATTAACCACTTATCGCCAATCGCCTGTGAGGCGGTGACGGCTCGCGTTTCCACCTGGTTTTTATCATTAACGAGCATCACGCTGGCATCGCCGCGCGGCGTTCGGGTGACTCCCTGCTGAGGAACGAGAATGGCATCCGGTGAAACGCCCTCATCAATACGGGCGCGAACAAACATCCCTGGCAGCAGAGCGTGCTGTGGGTTGGGGAAGATGGCGCGAAGCGTAATAGAGCCGGTGCTCTCATCTACCGTGACGTCAGAGAACTGCAGCGTGCCCTGAAGCGCATAAGGTTTTCCGTTTTCCATAATCAACTGCACGCTTTTGGTGCCACTGCCGTGCTGCAGGCTTTCCTGTTTCAGGCGCATGAAATCATTACTGGATTCAGTGACATCCACATAAATGGGATCGAGCTGCTGTACCGTCGCCATCGCGTCAGCCTGACCATTTGTCACCAGGGCACCTTCGGTCACGCTGGATTTGCCGATGCGGCCGCTGATTGGCGACGTCACTTTTGTGTACGCCAGGTTAATACGCGCGCTTTCCACGGCTGCCTTTGCGGCAATAACATCGGCATCGGCCTGGCGCGCGGTCGCCACCGCCTGATCGTATTCTTGCTGGCTGATATATTTTGTGCCGAGAAGAGGCGCGTAGCGTTTTACCGTTAAGTGGGCGATAGCCGCCGCGGCTTCTGCTTTCGCTTCATCACCTTTTGTGCTGTTGTAAGCCGCCTGATAGGTCGCCGGATCGATTTGATAAAGAGACTGTCCAGCGGTGACATCGCTACCTTCGACAAAGTTACGTTGCAGGATAATTCCGCTGACCTGCGGGCGGACTTCCGCGACGCGGTAGGCTGATGTGCGGCCAGGTAGCTCCGTGGTGACGGACAGCGGCGCGCTGTGTACGACATAAACGGAGACCTGAGGTATCTGCGCATGCGGTTGCCGATCGCCTGAATTATCGCAACCGCTGAGCAGGATGGCCGGGATGATAAGGCTGGATAAAAGTGTAACCCTGACATGAGGTGTCATTGCTGTTCCTTATAGATTATGAGCCAGGCATGGCCACGAATCTGTGCAAGAAATAATGAATTAAAATGCGGTTTGTTATCCTACAAATAAAAAACGATGGATGTAAGACATAGTTATTTTTTAGCCATCAGCAAGGCACGTAAAAACAAAATATCAGGAATAATGTTTTTAGAATGAACTTAAATTAAAATTTGCTTACATTGATATTTAATATATGAATATATTTATCTTAATTATTCTTGCGGTGTATTTATTGGAGAGCGTTTGAGATTTAACTCATCTGTATTTTTGCTAAACAATATTGATTGTCAGATGTTAGGTTTATAGGTATCCAGCGATTTCCCCACACTCTCAATCTGGCGTTGAGTGGAGCACCGTATGCCCAGAAGAACGAAAGAAGATGCGTTAAAGACGCGGCAGCTTCTGATTGAGTCTGCCATTCAGCAGTTTGCCTTACGTGGCGTGACCAGCACGACCTTAGCCGATATCGCTGATGCTGCTGGCGTGACGCGCGGAGCGGTGTACTGGCACTTTGCAAGCAAAGCTGAGCTATTTAATGAAATGTGGCAACAGCAGCTGCCGCTACGCGACCTGCTTCAGCATGAATTTAACCTTAAAGACGATCAGGATCCGCTCAGCACGCTACGAGAGAAATTTATTATTGGCTTACAATATATCGCCAATAATCCCCGTCAACGTGCCTTAATGCAAATTCTGTATCAGAAGTGTGAGTTTTCCAGCGACATGATGCCGGAAGCTGAGATTCGCAAGAGAATTGGTTTTAGCTATCCGATTATTCGCAGCATTTTGCAGCTCTGTATTCGTAACGGATTATTGCCAGCGGAAACCAATGTTGAAATTTCATTAATTGTATTACACAGCGCATTTACCGGTATTATTAAAAACTGGCTGGTGGAGCCCGGGCAATTCGATCTGTATCGCCAGGCACCCGCCCTGGTTGATAATATTATGTCAATCCTTTGCGGGGCTAATGGGCGGCAGACGATAGCCAGCCATTAAAATTCATGTAATAAAAAAGGCGCTTCCCCATGCCGAAGAGCGCCTTTTATATCAAACATTTAACTGGTTAGTATCAGTTCATGCCGTATTTTCAGAACCTATGTTTTTTATGGTTCACCATCGTTTAAATATGTTCGCCTATCCTACTGAAATGAATGGACAATTAACCATTATTTGTTTGGCTTTGTTCATTGCCGTTCATGGAGTAACATAGTGATGTGTAGTCAGTGGTGTAGTCAGTGCTGAAAATGAACTGAGGTTTTATGGCTGGTGGTACGAACAAATTAAGCGATACATCCCTTCGTAAGATGATCGGAAGGGAAAGCCCCGGCGACAGCTTCTATGCCGATGGTGACGGCCTGAGCGTTAAGGTGTCGAAGGTTGGAATAATGACTTGGTATTTTACGTACCGTATTGGTGGTCGTGCTGCGGCCCCGCAGCGCATAAAGCTGGGAAATTACCCAGACCTCTCCATTAAAGCCGCCAGAGAAAAACGTGAGCAATGCCGAGCGTGGCTTGCCGAGGGGAAAAACCCTAAGCACCAGCTTATGATTACTACTCAGGAATCGTTGCAGCCCGTCACTGTGAGAGAGGCTCTTGATTACTGGATCAGAGAATACGCGACCCACAAACGGGCCAATGTGGAAAAGCATGTTGAACAGCTAAATAAGCATATTTACCCGTACATTGGGGATTATCCACTTTCCATGTGTGAAACCCGCCACTGGCTGGAGTGTTTCAGCCGCGTAAGGTCTGATGCTCCTGTGGCTGCGGGCTATCTCCTGCAAATGTGCAAACAGGCGCTTAAATTCTGCCGGGTGCATCGATACGCGACGAGCAATGCACTCAGTGACCTGACGATTGATGATGTTGGCAAAAAGCAGGAGAAGCGCGACAGAGAGCACACCAGACAGGAATTAGCCGATATATGGGGGGAAAGTACCGGATTGAAGTTTAAACCTTACTACGCTGCGCTGCTGCATTTGCTGGTAGCGTTTGGATGCCGAACTCAGGAGCTACGCTTGTCCAGGCTTTCAGAATGGGATTTAGAAGACTGGATCTGGACAGTTCCAAAAGAACATAGCAAAGGCGGCGAAAAGATATTGCGACCTATCCCCGAAGTTCTGCGCCGGTTTGTCAAAGACCTGATTGAGCAAAACAAGGAAACTGGTTTGCTGCTGGGCTGTATAAAGAAACCTGAAGCTGTCAGCCAGTGGGGACGGGGAATCTATAAACGTCTGGGGCATTCGGAACCGTGGACACTTCACGACCTGCGCCGGACGTTCGCTACAACATTAAACAACATGGGGATCGCGCCTCATGTCGTTGAGCAACTACTTGGGCATACGCTGGGCGGTGTTATGGCTGTTTATAACCGTAGCCAGTATTTACCCGAAAAATTAGATGCTCTGAATAAATGGATTGACAGGCTAACCCTTATATCTGAGAACCACGAAAATGTTGTTTTGATGAAGGTCGCAAAATGAACAAAAAAATAAAAAGCACTCTTGATTTACCGAAAGAATTCGATTTACAAAAATACTCCGATATTGATTCGATGTCTGATAAGGATTTATTTAGGCAACTTAGCCTTAGAATTTATTGGTATCTAGATTCCGTAGAGAGCGATTCGAAGTGGGAATATGCTGCTACAACCCATTTTTTAGAGCATGGCTGTGATTTGAGTATTTCTTTTGGACAAGAAGATCCTTTCGATGAGATTAAACCGGATGTACCGCCAGATGAATACGACTGGATGAAGGGGGGAAGGGAATTTTATGAGAGGTATATGGAGAATTGCAAAAAGTCTATGAGTGTAAGTACTGGGTATGGTATTAACTATCTTTCCAGGGAAGTGTTAATGTATTTATCACATATGGATGATTCAGAAGGGCCAAGAAGTGGAATGCCCGTAATCTTAGATGATAATGAATTTCAGTTCATGCTGAATGAGCAGGACGATCCTGAGAAAGATGGAACTTTACGTGCCAAATTGAATGACTGTGTGACATTAGTAACTGGTCAGCTCGACTCTTTGTTTTTGTCTATTGATATTAGCACTCCTGATGATATTCTATTATCAGAGTTTAAACGATTGATTCCAATATGGCGGCAAGAATTAAATGTAGAGGAAAGCTTATCCATAAACGCCTCGTGGGCTATCGTTAGAAAAAAAATCATCGAATACAAAGTCATTCCATACATAGACTTAACCATATGGGCCTGCGCTAATAAAATCATCATCCCTCATGGGGTTATGTGTGTTGCTCTATTCCCTTATGGTGAAAGAGACATATTTTCTATTACTCAAACGATTAAACCTTTTATAGAAAATTTAATGACGCCTGAGTCTTTAGAGAAATTGAAGCAAAAAATCTCTAAGCAATAGGCGTAGGTGATATCTTCTTAGTGAAGCGATGGTTAATTTCTTACAGTCGCAGCAATTAAGTAATTAGTAAAGAATGCCCTCGAACTGTAACAAACGAGGGCGTTTCTATATGAACCAATTCAAACAACCACTACCACCCGAAGAACGTGTCATTCGCGAGGATGAGTGTCGCCGCCTGACAGGCATTTGCCGTACCACCCGTTACATGATGGAAAAAGAGGGGAGCTTTCCCGCCCGCCGCAAATTGGGCGGTCGCGCCATCGGTTGGCTTTTGTCTGAGGTCACAGCATGGCAGCAAAGCCGCAGCAAAGCAGCGTAGGGGGGGGGGTAATGTCACATAAAACAAAAGCGGCTTTGCAGAGCCGCTCATGTAGGTTTACTGCTTTGAATTCGAACTTCCAGGATATCACAGTGATCGATCTGGTCAACAGTGAAGCCGGAAATCCTGCTTCGGAAACGGGAATTCCCGTATCGGCGTACAATTCGCAATTAAATTCTTTGTTTATTATGCAAGTCCTCACTTTGAGGACTGATGCAGGTGAAATATTATCGGCAAAAAATGTTGCCGATGCTGTACCTCAAAGCGTGAGCACAATGCATTTTTGCATTCCGAGAGTTGCGCCAATGGTACATCACCCGCTTTACGGGTATGTAAGCCGATGCGAAGAAAATCGCATCTCATTACTGATGAATTTTTCCGTATACCTGCAGGGTACGGCGATGGCGTATACCTCCCAATCTTTCGGCTCTTCTTTGGACTTTTCGCAAAGGCGGCAAATTAATCGCGTGGTAACCAGCCTTTCTCATTCCTTTCTGGAATTGGTAGGTTCTTTTCCTTCAAAATCCTCAAAATGGCAGGTTCTGAATGCGGGCCCCATCCATCCCAATTACCTTCCCAGCAGTCGTTACAGCAGAAAGCTCTACCGTATAATTGCAATACATGTCCTTGGTAAAGGTCTGGGCCGAATCTCGTTTCTGCACCACAAAGTTCGCATGTGCAATAAAAATGTCCTTTCTCATCTATGCGCATCATCTTTTCCCTCAAATCAACCTTTTGGTTCTATTCCTTGCCGACGCAATTCTGCGCGGGCTAATTCTTTCATCCAATTACCAAGGCTTACGCCTTCACGCTCCGCTACATCGTTCAATTGCTGGCGTAGCTCAGGATTGATTCTGATCTGGAAAGTTGGTGACCAACCTTCACCTTTAGGGGTTTTGTCTCGTTTAATAGTTGACACGTACGTACATAACCTCATAACATGGATTTTATTATGTACGTACGTTAACACGTCGGGCATAGAAAAGACAACGCCCCAAACTGTTGGAGCAGTATTGGGGCGTCTAACCAAACCGTTAACTGGAGTAACGATCATGGCTGAATTACAGCATACCCAAACTCGCCCCAAATATCAGTATCGTTTTCTGGCCCTCAACCGCCATGACAAACAGGCTAAACCCTGCCGCCTGTCCGTTGAAGCTACAACCGAACGCGAAGCCCGTAGTATTCTGGCACCCCACTTCATTCTGTCTCAGGCCGCACGTCTGCCTGTTCAGGAGGTGCGCCATGTGTGAACTCACTATCCAGCAAGTTGCTGAAAAAGCCTATCAGACTGAAATTATTCTCGCCCTGATTTGCGAAAAGTCGGTTGTTCACATGGAAAGTAGCGAAGTTGACGCGTTGCTCGTGATGGTTAAAAAGCTGATCGGCGATGTAGGCGGTTTTCTGGGTGAAGAAGAATCACGTGCAGAAGTTAGCGGGGGGAATCATGCCTAAATCAATGCAAATGCCTGTTGTTCATTTATCGCTACCCATCCCCGAAAACTTCACAGGGAAAATACTTGTGAATGTTGAAAAAGGCATTGCTATTAATGGCTTTCCGTTAAGGCCAGATGAATTCGTTGGCTCAGTTGATAGTTTTATTGAATGTTGCCGCCTGACTGGGTTTCAGGTAACTCCACGCCAGTAATTAAGGATTAGATATATGAATAATATTAATTCCGGCTTAATTGCTGGCGCTCATACTCAACCTAAATTTACCTGGTTGTTTCTGGCTATTTCTGCCGACTCACAAGCGCTACCAGTTGTTCTGCGTACCCAGGCTAATACCGAATATGAAGCCCGTTCACAGTTGGCTGGTGATTTTTCTCTGACATTCGCAGCCAAAATCCGTACTGATTGTCCTCTCACTTGCCATTGGATGGATCGGCATAGTTCTGTTTTGTGGTCTGTCATGGGTTGCAATGCAGGTGCGGCCCTTCAGCAAATGAAAGGAGACGACTCACAGTCGGAAAAACTCCTGTTAAACGGAGGGATGCTGAAATGAAAAACGCACCGAACGTAAAGCTGTTACCGAAAGAAAAATACACCGAGGCGGTCATTTTTGCCGGGGCGGATGCGTGGAGCCATGCAAAAGGCTGGGAAGAGGGGTTAGGCAAACACATAGCGGAAGATACCACGCCGCCTGTTTATCTGGGGCCGAATCAACTGAACGAACTGGCGAGCCTGCGTATCGTCGATAAGGGCCGCAGGGCGGCGCGGGTCTATCTGGCTGGCAGCATTGAGCAGTTAATGATTAATGCGATAGGGGAGAAGCTGGCACAGGCAGGGGTACAGGATGCAAAACTCTACAAGGGTATGACCGATAACCAGCCGGAGGACTGGCATGATTTTCTGAACCGGTCACGTGAGCAGCTACAGGCCGGGGAAAGTCTTATTGCATCGGTGACAGTTAAGCAGACGCAGGAAAAAGTTGATGAACTTAAAGCGCGGGTAGAAAGCCGTGGAGATGGGGTTTTCTGGATAACGCCAAAGGTCGATAAGGAAAGCGGCGAGATAATCAATAACGAAACGTGGCTGTGCTCACCGCTTGAGGTGGTGGGTTCCGGTAGTGACGGTGCAGAGCGTTATCTCGTTTTACGCTGGCGTTCGCCGCGAGGTCAGGAAGATATCACCAGAGCGCTTCCCTGTGCGGATATCGGAGAGCGTGACGGCTGGCGCACACTCAAAGCGGGTGGTGTGACTGTGACGACTAAAAGTACATACCGGGCTATTCTGGCTGACTGGCTGCAACAAAGCGGTAAGGGGCAGGAGTGGCGCATTATCCACACGTCGGGCTGGCACAATGGCGCTTACGTTATGCCTGATGGTGATGTTATCGGGGAACCAGAGCTACCGCTTCTGTTCGGTGGTCGTAGTGCGGCATCTTACGGCTATACCGTTGCGGGTACGGCTGAAAGCTGGCGGGGTTCCGTTGCGCGTCTTGCAGGGGGCAATTCTTCCATGATGCTGGGGGTTGCCACGGCGCTGGCATCGGCGCTTATCGGGCTGGTGGGCGCAGATGGTTTTGGTGTTCACCTGTTCGAACAGTCAAGTGCCGGGAAGACAACGACCGCCAATATCGCCAGCAGCCTGTGGGGGGAGCCTGACGCGCTACGGCTTACATGGTACGGCACGGCGCTGGGTATAGCGAACGAAGCGGAAGCGCACAACGATAACCTGTTACCGCTGGATGAAGTCGGGCAGGGCAGCAGTGCTAAAGATGTTGCCACGTCAGCATATACCCTGTTTAACGGCGCCGGAAAGTTGCAGGGGGCTAAAGAGGGCGGCAACCGTGAGTTAAAGCGCTGGCGAACCGTGGCAATCAGTACGGGGGAAATGGACATAGAAACTTTTCTGTCAGCCGCGGGAATTAAGGTCAAAGCGGGGCAGCTTGTACGGCTTCTGAATATCCCGATGGAGAAAGCGACCGTTTTTAACGGATTACCCAACGGCAAAGCCCATGCAGACGCGCTGAAAGAGGCGTGGAGCGATAACCACGGGGCCGCAGGGCGTGAATGGGTGAAGTGGCTGGCAAGTCACCAGCAGGAAGCTAAACAGGCTGTAAGGGATGCGCAGACGCGCTGGCGCGGTCTTATCCCGGTTGATTACGGTGAGCAGGTACACAGGGTGGCAGAACGCTTTGCAATACTGGAGGCCGCGCTGGTGCTGTCCAGCCATATCACCGGGTGGGACGTACAGGCCAGCCGGGATGCTATCCAGCATAGTTTTAACGCCTGGGTAAAAGAGTTTGGCACCGGGAACAAAGAGCACCAGCAAATCATTGAGCAGTGCGAGGCGTTTCTCAATGCTTACGGGTTCAGCCGTTACCTTCCTTACCCGGAGACCGACGCACGGGATTTGCCGATAAAAGAACTGGCTGGCTACCGGACAGGAAGCCCGGCGGGGGATGAGCTTTATAAGTTTTACACCTTCCCGGCGGCGTTTGAGCAAGAGATTGCCAGTGGTTTTAACCCACGTCAGTTTGCCAGAGCGTTAGCCAGCGCCGGAATGCTTGAGGCCGGGGATAACGGGCGACACAAAAAGAAAGCGTTACGGAGGATGGGCGGTAAGCAGCATGTGTTTTATGTGCTGATGTTCTCGCCTGATGTTGAGTAATTTTTTGCATACGTGAGAGTAAAAGTAGTGGGTTATCTGGGTTACGCAGTGGATAAGTTATATAACCTTATGATTTTAAAGGAACAGCGTAACCCACTCGTAACCCACTAAATGCCATTTATAACCCACTAACAGGGAAAAATAACCCACTATGAAAATCGTAACCCACTTTTAAAATGGCTTAGTGGGTTATTTGAGGGGCAAAGTGGGTTACGATTTTGTGTAGCGTAAATGTTAAGTCATTGAATAGGATGGATAAAAAATACTTAGCAAGCAAAGATAACCCAGTAACCCACGTAACCCACTAACTTTTGTTTATATACGGAGAAAAAAAGAGAAAAAACGGCGAGGAAAAGTCAGGAACCGGGGAGGCAGAAGAGGCCCTGCAACTGACCATGGCGAGTCAGCAACTCCCCCTTCCACCACCCCGGAACAAAAACTATACAACAGAATGAAGGATATCGACCAGTAGCAGTCACCTAATGATGATTTTTGAGTGGCTAGTATTTAACTGAAAGGAGAAACAATGTTTAGCGCTAAAGACATTCTGGAGCATCGCAAGGTGCACGGCATTAAGAACGGCGTGCAGGATATGGGAACGGAGGAATACAGAGATGCGCTTAAGAAAGATGCAGTGGTGATGATTAATTCCCGCGGCTCCATTGTTGAGTCCTTCTCTGGACTCACCCTTGCTGCTGATGGAGAGCAACTGGATCTACTGATCGCGCATATGGAATCCATGCGTAAGGAGTTGACGGATTACAATATGTGGGACTTGTTGAATAAATAGTTTTGTAAATTATTTGTTCACCTGTTTTCATTATCGTTCACGGCAATAAATGACGGTTTACTCGCTGATGTTTATGTATACCTTGAAGAGTGGCACTCAGACGTGAGCCGCCACGGGTCGTTTAATCAAGCTGTAGTGAGTACAGCCTGAGAGAGTCAGAAAAAGGTTAAACGGCCCACCCTCCATTCCGCGCTGGTTTCACGTCTCAACGTTAATTGTTACGGAAATCACTCCATGAAGAAATTACTCGAATTACGCCAGCAAAAGGCTGCACTCAAAACCCGGATGCGCTCCATGCTGGACAAAGCCGACACCGAAAAGCGCAGCCTGAACGATGAAGAGGGCAAGCAGTTCGACGAACTCCGCGCTCAGGCTGATGCGCTTGAAGTTGAAATTACCCGCCTTGAGGCCGTCGCCGACGATCAGCGCAATCTGCCTGGCACTTCCGTTGAAGGTAAAGGCGTGAGCAACGATGAGCTGCGCCACTACATCATGACAGGCGATACCCGCTCACTCACCACGCTGGTGCAGGCTGACGGCGGTTATACCGTTATCCCTGAGCTGGACAAAGAGATCATGCGCCAGTTGCAGGATGACAGCGTGATGCGCTCCATCGCCACGGTGAAGACGACCAAAACCAATGAATACCAGAAACTGGTATCTGTGGGCGGTGCAACGGTTAAACGTGGTACTGAAGGTGAAGAACGCGCCGAAACCGCGCCGCCAAAACTTGAGCGTGTGGATATCAAATTGAATCCGATCTACGCCTATCCCAAAACCACCCAGGAGATTCTCGATTTCTCCGAAGTGGATATCCTCGGCTGGCTGGCCTACGAAGTGGCAGACACTTTCACCACCGCCGAAGAGAATGATTTGGTGAATGGTGATGGCGACAAAAAATCCAAAGGTTTCCTGGCTTATCCCCGTGCAGCCACCAGCGACAAAACCCGCCCGTTCGGTACGCTGGAGAAAATGGAAACAGCCGCTGTCACCTCTGATGGTCTGATCGACCTGCTGTACAAGCTGAAAGCCAAATACCGCAAAAATGCCGTATGGGTGATGAACTCCAACACCGCCGCAACGCTACAAAAACTGAAAAACGGTAACGGGGATTACATCTGGCGCGATCGTCTGGTTGCCGGTTCTCCAGATACGCTTCTGGGCCGTCCTGTTCAGTATCTGGAAACCATGCCTGATGCCGCTGCGGGTGAAGCATTCCTTGCTGTGGGCGACTTTAAGCGCGGCTATTTCATCGTGGATCACACCACGGGCGTGCGTACCCGTCCTGACAACATTACCGAGCCGGGTTTCTACAAGGTGCATACCGATAAATACCTGGGCGGTGGCGTAGTGGACTCCAACGCTATCAAGGTACTTGAGCTTGCTGCTGGTTCCTGATTCGACGTGTGAGGGGCTTCGGCCCCTTTCTGCCCTCTGTGGAGTCCAATAATGAAAACAATAGATTTTGAAATCCGCACTTCTGAACTGACCGCCAGCGATAAAAAGCTGGTGGGCTATGCCGTGCGCTGGAACAGCCTGTCAGAAATCATCTGGGATGAATTCAGGGAACAGTTCGCGCCGGGGGCGTTTAAAGACAGTCTGGCATCGGGTAGCGATGTGCGTGCGCTGTACGAGCATAACTATACCCAGCTGCTGGGGCGTACCAAATCGGGCACGCTGGTGCTGTCAGAAGATGATACCGGGTTACGCTTCGAGCTGACGCCGCCGAATACTCAGCTTGGTAATGATGTGCTGGCGCTGGTGGAACGTGGCGATCTTTCAGGTATGAGCTTTGGTTTCCGCGCGCTGAAAGAGTCCTGGGATATTGCGCAATCGCCGTACCTGCGAACTGTGACCGCTGCCGAACTACGGGAAATCACCGTTACTTCCATGCCCGCTTACCCTGAGTCCGGCGTTGAAATCGCGCATCGCTCTCTTTTTGCTCAACATCCCGAATTATGCCGGGTTGATGATAATCGTCGGCGTTGGGCCGAATTAGCGGGGCTGTGATATGTGGAATATCTGGCCCTTTAGCCGTAAGACAGAGCAGCGCAGTATCACCATTGATGAGTTTTTGCAGATGGCAGGGATTCCAAATACCGGGTCAGGCGAATATGTGTCTGCGGGTACGGCGGAATCTCTGCCGGCGGTGATGAATGCCGTGTCAGTTATCAGCGAGGCGGTGGCAACCATGCCCTGCTATCTCTACCGGGTACGCAATGATAACGGCTGTGAGGCGCGGGAATGGCTGAGTAATCATCCGGTCGATTTTTTGCTGAACGAGCAGCCGAACGACTGCCAGACGCCTTACCAGTTCAAGCGCACGATGATGCGTCATTGTCTGCTGAACGGTAACGCCTACGCGGTGATCCAGTGGGGGCGTGATGGACAGCCGCAATCCCTGCATCCGTATGCGCCGGGGGCGGTTGTTCCTGAGCGTATCGGACAGCATAAGTATAAATACACGGTGACTGAGCCGTTTACCGGGGCTGTGCGCATCTATCTACAGGAAGAGATTCTGCATCTGCGTTACTCCACCGATGATGGCTTTCTGGGACGCTCGCCGATCACCATCTGCCGTGAAGCGCTGGGGTTAGGTCTGGCCCAGCAGCGCCACGGTGCCAGCATTATGAAAGATGGCATGATGGCGGCGGGCGTAGTCACTACTGCTGAATGGCTCGATAGTGTGAAGGGTAAACAGGCGCTGGACGCGCTTGAGCGCTACAAAGGTGCCAGAAACGCCGGAAAAACGCCAATCCTTGAAGGCGGTATGGACTACAAGCAGCTTGGTATGAGCAATCAGGATGCCGAATGGCTGGCCTCCCGCCGCTTCACTATTGAAGATATTGCCCGCATGTTCAACGTGTCGCCCATCTTCCTGCAGGAATACAGTAACAGCACCTACAGCAACTTTAGTGAGGCGAGCCGGGCATTTCTCACCATGACCATGCGTCCGTGGCTGGCGAACTTCGAGCAGCAGATTAAATCCGCGCTGCTGGTGGCCTCTCCTGTACCCGGCACTCGCTATCAGGTGGAGTTTGACTCTGCCGACCTTCTCCGCGCCACACCTACCGAGCGTTACGCCACTTATGAACGCGGTATCAAAAACGGGATCATGAACCCGAACGAAGCTCGCGAGCGTGAAGGGATGCCACCGCGTGAAGGGGGTGATGAGTTCAGCCAGGCATGGAAGCAGCAGATAGAAGTTAACAGCAGTAAAAGTAACAAGGATGGTGACGAATGAAAGTGGGAAGACTGAAGCACCGCGTAATTTTACAGCGATTTGAGGAAGGTCGTGGGCCGTTGGGGGAGCCGCTGAAGCAATGGGTGAGCTATGCGACCGTCTGGGCGGAAGTTAAAGGTATTTCAGGTCGGGAGTTGTTGGCCTCTGGTGCAGTGACATCGGAAGCCACAGTCCGCATCTGGATCCGTTACCGCCGCGATGTTAAGCAGGGTCATGTAGTGAGATACCAGTCTGATGCGCTCAACGGTGATGTTTACGGTATTACCGCCGCTATTCCTGACAATAACAGGACTTACCTGGAATTGTTATGCAAGGGGGGCACAGGTAATGGCTGAGTTAATCACGCTGGAAGAGACAAAACTACACTGCCGGATTGAACCTGATTTTGCTGAGGAAGATACCCTTATCTGTGGATATATTGCCGCAGCGCTTGAAGTCTGCCAGAAGCATATTGGCAGACGCTTTGATGGCGGACTGGAATTCAATCCGGCGATAAAAGTGGGATGTTTGCTGCTGATAAGTCACTGGTACGAGAACCGGGATTTAACCGCTGACAAAGTCGCAGAGCTTCCTTTTGCCACCACATCCCTGTGGAACTATTACCGCAGCGTGGGGGTGTACTGATGCCGTGGCAACCACTACGCCGGTGCACTGAGCCGGGATGCAATAAGCGGGTTAAGTCTGGCAAGTGCGATGAGCATAAACGGGAAGTGTGGCGGGCGCAGGATGCCAGACGCGGACACCGTCGCGCCCGTGGTTACTCTGCCTCATGGGAGAAGTACCGCGCTCAGTATCTGAAACGCTACCCGCTGTGCGTGGAGTGCGAGAAGCTGGGCCTCTATGTTCCCGCAAAGATTGTCGATCACATCATCCCTGTTAACGGTGGTGATGATGTTCTGTTCTGGCCTGAGTGGAATCACCAGGCGTTATGCCATTCACACCATAGCCGCAAG
Organism: Klebsiella sp. PL-2018; assembly: GCF_019048985.1. Classification (NCBI taxonomy): domain Bacteria; kingdom Pseudomonadati; phylum Pseudomonadota; class Gammaproteobacteria; order Enterobacterales; family Enterobacteriaceae; genus Klebsiella; species Klebsiella sp. PL-2018. The sequence goes on along the minus strand of NZ_CP077673.1, from coordinate 5,321,267 downwards.
ACCACGCAGCAGGACCCAACCACCAAAGTCCACCGAAAGGCAGGGCTGTATCGCGAGCAGGAAGAACGCGCAGCACATCGTAACGACTGGATATATGAGGCTGACAATGACTGAGCAGGAACAGCAGCGGCTGATTAGTGGACTGATAAAGCAGCGCGAGGCATGGCAACCCGCCAGACAGAGAGCGCACACGAAGCCCGTAGCAAAGCGGATGAGTGAGCGTGACCGGGAGCTTATGGAATGCTTCCGCAACCGCTGACAGGCCGCATGGGCGGGGAGGGGGCGGTTTTAAAGACAACCCCTCTGCTGCAAGGCACCACGCTCCCCCTCAAATTTTTACGCACGGTGATTTTTTTGATAGCAGAAAATTCAAAGGAAACAATTAATTATGGCAAGACCACCTAAACCCCCTGCCTACCTCGATGAGGTAGCCGCGCAGCAGTGGAAGACGAAAGCGAAACAACTTGCCGAACGCGGCGATTTGACCCCCGCCGACTGGAACAGCCTTGAGTTGTATTGTGTCAACTATTCGATGTACCGAAAGGCGGTTGAAGATATTACCCGGCGTGGCTTTACGGTCGAAGGTTCGCGCGGTGCGGCAACCAGCAACCCGGCACTCAAGGCCAAATCAGACGCAGAAAAAATAATGATTAAAATGTCGTCGCTGCTGGGCTTTGACCCGGTAAGCCGTCGCCGTAACCCGCCAGAAACGGAAGAGGTAGACGAGCTTGACCGCCTGGAATGAATACGCAAATGCCATAAAAACGGGCGAAATTCCGGCCTGTAAGCGGGTAAAACAGGCCGTCGAAAGGTACTTTTCAGACCTGAATGACCCCCGTTTTGTGTTTGATACCGCGACCGTTGAGCGGTTTATTGCATTCTCCCGCCTCTGTCCGCACGTCAAAGGCCCGCTGCGGGGCCAGCCCATCGAACTGGAGCCGTGGCAGCAGTTCGCTTTTGCCTGTCTCCTTGGTTTCAAGGAGTCGTCTACAGGCCGCAGGAAATACAGCAGCGCCTTTATTGAAGTGCCGCGCAAGAACGCCAAATCCACCGTAGCCGCCATGCTGGCTAACTGGTTTCTGGTGATGGAAAAGGGCCAGCAGGATATCTACACGGCGGCGGTGAGCCGGGATCAGGCCCGAATCGTGTTCGACGATGCCCGCCAGATGTGCCTGCTGTCAAAACCGCTGAAAAAACGAGTCAATATTCAGGCGCACAAAGTCATTTTTCCGAAGAGCAACAGCCTGTTAAAGCCGCTGGCGGCGAAAGCAGCCACCATTGAGGGGACAAATCCCAGCCTTGCGGTTGTCGATGAGTACCACCTTCACCCGGATAACGGCGTTTACTCCGCGCTTGAGTTGGGCATGGGGGCACGCCCGGAGGCGATTTTATTCGCCATCACTACCGCCGGGAGTAACGTTGTCTCTGCCTGTAAGCAGCATTATGACTACTGCTGCCAGATTCTGGCAGGGGAAGAAAGGAATGATTCGCTGTTTGTGCTGATTTACGAACTGGACGACGAAAGCGAGGTTGAGCAGCCGGAAATGTGGATCAAGGCCAACCCTAACCTGCATGTGTCCGTTGACGCGGCGAAACTGGAATCCACCATCCAGAAAGCGCGGGGCATACCCTCGCAGTGGGTGGAAATGCTGACCAAACGTTTCAATATCTGGTGTCAGGGTTCCACGCCGTGGATGGGGGCCGGTGCATGGGATGCCTGCCAACTCGACTACGAAGAAAAAGACCTCGCCGGAATGGAGTGCTACGCCGGATTTGACCTGTCCTCTACCAGCGACATTACCAGCGTGAGTTACGCTTTCCCGTTCGACAGGGAGATCCGCCTGCTGACCCGTCATTATCTGCCGGAAGCCCAGCTACTTAACGTCGCCAACAAAAACCGCGCCATCTACCGCCAGTGGGTAAAAGCGGGATGGATACGCACCACGCCCGGCGACTGCATCGACTATGACCGCATCCGTGACGATATTCTGCGCGACGCTGAAATCTTCAATATCAGGCTGGTGGGTTTCGATACGTGGAACGCCACGCACCTGCGCACCCAGCTACAGGGGGCGGGCCTCGATGTGGAGCCGTTCCCGCAAACCTATCTTAAATTCAGCCCGGTCGCGAAATCCTTCGAGGTATTTGTTAACCGTAAAGTGGTGCGCCATCGCGGCGATCCGGTGCTGGCCTGGGCGATAGGTAATGTGGTGATGGAGTCAGACGCTAACGCCAACATTAAGCCCAACAAAAAGAAATCCTCCAACAAGATAGACCCGGCTGTAGCGTCACTGATGGCGTTCGGTACTTTCCAGGCGGAACACGAAGATTTTGCTTTTGATATGAGCAATAGCCACAAAGAACGGCTGGCAACATTTAATGGTCTTTGAATTTATTACCTGATATCCGCAGATGCTATGCGGGTATCTAATTGAAAAAATATTTTTTGAGAGGTATTTATGAGCGAAAAAATGACTCAAATAGAACTGAGCGGTGTTCTTGGCAAGACTTTTGGCAAGGTCCATCACCGTTTAATCAGCACTGTTCATGAAGCAGGGATCGCGTTAGCGGCGACTATTCCGGGGTTTGAAAAGTTCATGGTTAACAGCCAGGAACAGGGACTGACCTTCGCTGTTTTCAGAGGGAAAAAGAATATTGGCGAGGATGATTTGGGTTTTCCCATTACTGGCGAAGTTATCCGGATTGTGCCGGTTGTCATCGGCAGTAAAAAGGCAGGGATTATGCAAACCATTCTTGGCGCAGTGCTGGTGGTTGCTGGAGCCATTTTATGGGCCACGCCTATTGGGGCACCACTCGTTGCATCTGGTGTGGGTATGATGCTGGGCGGCATCGTCCAGATGCTTTCCCCTCAGCCTGCGGGGCTGGCCCGTAAGGAATCTCCGGAAAACAAAGCCTCTTACGCCTTTGGTGGCGTCACGAACACAGCTTCACAGGGCTACCCCGTTGGCCTGCTTTACGGCAAGCGTCGAATTGGCGGCGCGATTATTTCAGCCGGGATTTATGTTGAGGATCAGCTTTAAAAATAACCCAGCAACCCGCTCTCTGTTATTTGGGGCAGAAGATACAGAGAAGAGTCTTTTTACGGCTGGTTAGTCTCATAGTGGGTTGATTCCTTATTGTGGGATACATCTATCATACAATAAGAATTTTATGAGTGATGTCCGTTCTGCCAATGCAGGGTATCCATGAGAGTTGTCTTCAACTCATCGGAAAGCGCTAATTCATCATTGCTGTTGGTTCTGGCTAATATGCCGGGTATTAGATAGTCCGTACTTTGTAAAGGCGTCCATTTGGACTGGATGCTTCGATAGTGATTGTATCGGTACATCATCTCGATAGAGGGGTAGATCAGTAATGGTTAGCCGGAGCATACGATTATTGGTTCCTTGCATAACCCCTCACTACTCGGCGGCTTTGTTCGCTGCTGTTCACTGTCAGGTGTAGTCAGTGGTGTAGTCAGTTCAATAAAAAAGGCGCTATCCCATGCTGAGTAGCGCCTTTTTATTCAATAACATAGCTGAAATCTATCAGTTCATGCCGTATTTTTTCAATTTTTTACGCAGAGTACCACGGTTGATGCCCATCATCAGAGCAGCACGGGTCTGGTTACCGCGGGTGTATTGCATCACCATGTCCAACAGGGGCTGTTCTACTTCAGCCAGTACCAGCTCATACAGGTCATTAACATCCTGACCGTTCAGTTGAGCAAAATAGTTCTTCAGTGCCTGTTTAACCGAGTCACGCAGGGGCTTTTGAGTTACCTGATCCTGAGAGTTAACGGTAGAAACGGTCAGTACGTCAGAATTTACGCGTTGTTCGAACATAGTTCTGTCAGCTCTTTATTTCTATTACGCAAAATTTTCGAAGTATGCCTCCAACGCCTCCAGCTGTTCGCTGGAATCTTCTATGGCGTTGAATGTGCGCCGAAACTGGTCATCTGGAGCGTGTTCCTGCAGATACCAGGATACGTGTTTGCGTGCGATTCGGTACCCTTTTGCCTGGCCATAAAAGCCATGCAGTTCCCGAACGTGTGCACAAAGCAAGCGCTTAACCTCTGCCAACGGCAGCGGCGGCAGCAGCTCTCCAGTGTCCAGATAGTGCTGGATTTCCCGAAAGATCCAGGGTCTTCCCTGAGCTGCACGGCCTATCATAAGGGCATCTGCCCCCGTATAGTCGAGCACAGCTCTGGCTTTAAGCGGGTCAGTAATGTCACCATTCGCGATAACCGGAATGGAAACTTTCTGCTTAACTGCCCGAATACTGTCGTACTCAGCATCTCCGTTAAACAAACAGGCGCGCGTGCGTCCGTGAATAGTCAGAGCCTGAATGCCACATTCTTCAGCCAGTTGGGCAATTTCTACACAGTTACGGTGTTCCGGTTCCCAACCGGTGCGAATCTTGAGAGTTACGGGAACGTCCACTGCTTTGACGACCGCCGTCAGGATAGACTTCACCTGCTCGGGGTACTGCAAGAGGGCTGAACCTGCAAGCTTACGATTCACTTTTTTAGCCGGGCACCCCATATTGATATCAATAATTTGGGCGCCGCTTTCCACGTTAATACGGGCGGCTGCAGCCATCTCTTCCGGTACGCTACCGGCGATTTGCACGGTACGAATACCGGGCTCATCAACGTGCACCATCCGTAAGCGTGACTTGTCGCTCTCCCAAACCTGCGGGTTGGAGGACATCATCTCGGATACGGTCAATCCTGCTCCCATCTCGTAACACAACGTGCGGAATGGTCTGTCAGTAATGCCAGCCATAGGCGCTGCGATGAGTCGATTCCTGAGCTGGTAGTGTCCGATGCGCATGAGTTAAGAAATGACCATACTGTGACTGCAAGGCGGCGTATATTACGCATTTTTTGCACGAGATGAAAGGCCAAACTTTGAGCAATCCTCTGCGGTGGATCAAAGAATCGCCTTGCAGGTCAGTGTGCATGAATAATTAGCTATATAAATCATTGCATTAAAAACATGTGATGAATTTATCTACACATATAATTTTGTCTAACTTCTCATTTTTTCTTCCCGACACAGGGAACGGGCAAGATAATCTGCTGAAGAAATCAGCAAATTACCTTGGCTTTATGTGAGTTGGCTCTCATTTCAGAACATGATCGTGAAGCACAGCTGATGTTTATTCTATGACCACGCGACCATTCAGCGGCTGTATCGGACGATTGTTATCGTGATGCATAGCGTGGCTAAATTTTGCCAGCTGCGCTGATGAAAGTGTCAGGGGATGTTTAAGCACAATCCAGGTTACCCCCTCGGAGCAAGGCGGCGTGGTCAGGGAGCCGCTGAAACGCCAGTATGTCTTGTCTGCGGGAAGAAGGGCGTTGAGATCCATTTGGGTGACGATTTTAGCCGTCTGATCGGCTTTCTCGGGCATGGTGGCCCACAGTTTGTTCAGTTCGCTATTTTCCGCGCCCTGGTCGAACATCACCGCCACGACGGCAACGGCGCCTTGAGCGCTTTTATGTACCAGATGCATCTCCATCGCATAGTGCTTACCGTGAACGGTGTTTTCGCTCGGGGCATGAAAATGGAACTGCTGAAGGGTAAATGGCGTACCGTCAATCGTAACGGTATCCGCTGTTGTGGTCTTTAACCCCGCCTGGATAGTGTGACCATTGTTGATGAGCGTAATGAGGCCATCGATGTAGTGCGTATCCAGCGGTGAAAGGTGTGTCTTAAACGTGGTATCGATGTTGATAGGGGATTGATTCATACCATTTTGACAGGTTTTGTACTCCTCATTGAGCGCCCCCCAGTGTTCCGGCGAACCTTCGCCTTCATAGCTCCAGTGGGAAGCGAAAACCGTAACGGGCATCATGCTTAACGCCAGTAATGCCGCCTTGCCTAAAGTTGTTTTCATATCATTCGTCCAATGAATAAATTTATGATTTTATTGGTAACTACAATACGTTACCGCATCATCTTATTCTCATTGAGCGAATGATTTTGTACAGAAAACGCGAAAAGCGGTGGCCTGCGATGAGGCCACAGGGAGATTACTTTTTATAACCGGTGATCCGGCACCACTCCTCTTTCTCCACGACGGGATCGAGGCTAAAGAGATCGGCGTACGCTTCACAAACGCTTTCCGCCTGGCTGGCAAGGATGCCGGAAAGCCCCAGCAGACCGCCTGTAACCGGCAGCACGCTGATAAGCGGAGCCAGTTCGCGTAATGGGCCTGCCAGAATGTTTGCGACCACCACATCGGCTTTCATCGCCTCTGGCTGATCTTTAGGCAGATAGAGTTCCAGGCGTTCAGAAACCCCGTTACGCTCGGCATTATCGCGGCTGGCCTGAATGGCCTGCGGGTCGATATCAATACCGATAGCTTTCGCGGCGCCCAGCTTTAATGCCGCAATGGCCAGAATGCCTGAGCCGCAGCCAAAATCGATAATCGTTTTGCCCGCGAGATCGAGGCCATCCAGCCACTGCAGGCACATTGCCGTGGTGGGATGTGTACCGGTACCAAACGCCAGGCCCGGGTCGAGCATCACGTTAACGGCGTTTTCATCCGGCACATCGCGCCAGCTCGGGCAGATCCACAGGCGTTTACCGAAGCACATAGGGTGGAAGTTATCCATCCATTCGCGCTCCCAGTCCTTGTCTTCCAGTTGTTCGATTTTATGCACGAAATCGGCGCCCAGCAGCGGATTCTGCTCCAGCATCGCAATCACTTCTTTCATATCGGTCTCGGCGTCAAACAGGCCGATAACGTCAGTATCGCCCCACAGACGGGTTTCGCCCGGCAGAGGTTCGAATACCGGCGTGTCGTGCGTATCCTGGAAAGTAATGGAAACGGAACCCGCTTCCATTAACGCATCGCTCAGCTCTTCCGCGTTCGCGCCGGTAGTGTTCAGTTTCAGTTGGATCCATGGCATGGCAAAACTCTTTATTTATCAGTAGTCAATACGGCGGCTTGCGGGGCGGAGGTACCGAACCGGTTTCCGACCAGGAAAGCCAATAAGCTTAACAGCAACGCGGGCACTATCGGATGGAAGCCCAGGTACTGCAGATTAAAAGTGGCGAGTATGGCATAGAGTACGCCGCCGACGATCATCGCGCTCAACGCCCCTTTCGCGTTCGCGCGTTCCCAGTACAGGCCCAGCACCAGCGGCCATAAGAACACGGCCTCCAGGCCGCCGAACGCCAGCAGGTTGAGCCAGATAATCATCTCAGGCGGACGCCAGGCTGCCAGCAGCAGTAAAGCGCCCAGCAGCAAGGTGATCGTTGCCGACATCCGCTTCAACCGGGCTTCATTTGTTATCTGCTCGGGGCGCAGATTCAGATACAGATCTTTAATGATCGTAGCGGAACTTTGCAGCAGCTGGGCGTTGATCGTCGACATAATGGCGGCCATCGGCGCGGCGAGGAAGATCCCGGCGGCAAAGGGCGGCAAGACTTTCACCATGAGCGTCGGGATGACCAGATCCGGCACCGTCAGATCCGGGATCACCGCCCGGCCTAACGCACCCGCAAGATGCATCCCAAACATCAGGATCGCCACCACGATGGTGCCAATGATAATTCCCCGGTGCACCGCTTTGCTGTCTTTATAGGAGATGCAGCGAACGGCGGTGTGCGGGAGGCCAATCACCCCGAAGCAGACCAGCACCCAGAAGGAGGTCATAAAGGTGGGGGAAAGAATGTCATCAGCCCCCTGCGGGGAAACCAGCTTAGGATCGATGGTTTGCAGGGTTTCAACCGCATTATGTAGCCCGCCCGCCGCATGAACGACGCCAACCAGCAGGACGATAGTGCCGACCAGCATCACCATTCCCTGGAGCGTGTCGTTGAGGACGCTGGCACGAAAACCGCCGAACGCGGTATAGAGCGCGATACTCACGCCAAAAATTAGCAGACCGGTTTCGTAGGGAATACCCGCTGCGGTTTCCAGCAACCGCGCCCCGCCGATGAACTGCACCGTCATTGCACCGACAAACGCCACCAGAAGGCTCAGGCTCGCGAGCCAGACCAGCAGACGGCTTTGGTAGCGGGCAAAAAGCATATCGTTCAGGGTTACGGCATTATAGCGGCGCGCCAGAATGGCGAATTTCTTACCCAAAATCCCCAGCGAAAGCCAGATCGCCGGAAGTTGGATCATCGCCAGCAGCACCCAGCCGAGGCCATATTTATAGGCCGCGCCGGGGCCGCCTATAAACGAACTGGCGCTGATATAGGTAGCGGTAAGCGTCATGGCTAATACAATGCCGCCCATCGAGCGGCTGCCGAGGAAATATTCGTTCAGGAAGGAACCCGTTGTGCGCTTACGCATTGCATAGATGGAGAGAGCAAACACCACCAGCAGGTAGGCGATAAGCGGCAGTATGACTTCAAGCTGCATCGTCATCCTCCAGAGGAATATCGCGATAGATGACTTTTACCATCGCCCAGCACAGCAGAATAAACACCAGCGGTACCAGCAGGCAGGCCATTTCGAACCAGTGCGGCAGGCCGGTTAGGCCAATACCGACGCCCGGCAGATAGGCGGCAGCCAGCCAGGCCGCAAGATAGAGAAGGGTTAGCCACAGCGCCCAGCGCGCCTCTTTATGGGCCTGAACAAAGCGTTTGTCCATTTTTTGTCCCTTGAGGATAAAGAAAGCGGGGATTGTACCGCATGGAAAAGAGGAGAGGAGAGAAAAAGAAAAAAGGCCGGATTATCCGGCCTTTTGCAGCGATGGCAGAATTACTTCTCCTGCAATCCGAGTTTTTTCTCCAGATAGTGGATATTGGTGCCACCATTCTGGAAATGCTCGTCGTTCATGATGCGAATCTGCAGATCAACGTTGGTTTTGATGCCATCGATAATCAGCTCCTGCAGCGCATTTTTCATGCGGGCAATCGCGACATCACGGTTTTCGCCATAGCAGATCAGCTTACCGATCATTGAGTCATAGTACGGAGGCACGGTGTAGCCCGCGTAGATATGAGACTCCCAGCGCACGCCAAAACCGCCCGGCGCGTGGAAGCGGGTAATTTTACCCGGGCTCGGCAGGAAGGTGTTCGGGTCTTCGGCGTTGATACGGCATTCCACCGCATGGCCTTTAACCACAACTTCTTCCTGCTTGATGGACAGCGGCTGGCCGGCTGCGATGCGCAGCTGCTCTTTAATCAGGTCGACGCCGGTGATCATTTCGGTTACCGGGTGTTCAACCTGAATACGGGTGTTCATTTCGATGAAATAGAACTCGCCGTTTTCGAACAGGAACTCAAAAGTACCCGCGCCGCGATAGCCGATATCGACGCACGCTTTGGAGCAACGCTCGCCGATATAGCGACGCAGTTCCGGCGTAATGCCCGGCGCTGGCGCCTCTTCGACCACTTTCTGGTGACGACGCTGCATGGAGCAGTCGCGCTCAGCCAGATAGATAGCGTTACCCTGACCGTCAGCCAGTACCTGGATCTCGATGTGACGAGGATTCTCCAGGTATTTCTCCATATACACCATGTCGTTGTTAAACGCGGCTTTGGCTTCCGCTTTGGTCATGGAGATGGATTGCGCCAGCTCAGCATCGCTGCGCACAACGCGCATACCGCGACCGCCGCCGCCGCCGGAGGCTTTGATAATCACCGGGTAGCCAATGCGTTTTGCATGGGCGCGGTTAACGTCCATATCTTCGCCCAGCGGGCCATCAGAGCCCGGTACGGTCGGAACGCCCGCTTTCTTCATCGCGGTGATCGCAGACACTTTGTCGCCCATCAGGCGGATTGTGTCAGCTTTCGGGCCGATAAAGATAAAGCCGGAACGCTCAACCTGCTCAGCGAAGTTTGCGTTTTCGGACAAAAATCCGTAACCCGGGTGAATAGCCACCGCGCCGGTGATTTCAGCAGCGCTGATAATCGCCGGGATATTGAGGTAGCTTTTTACGGACGGAGCCGGGCCGATACAGACCGTCTCATCCGCTAACAATACGTGTTTTAAATCGCGATCCGCCGTTGAGTGCACAGCAACGGTCTTGATGCCCAGTTCTTTACAGGCACGCAGGATACGCAATGCAATCTCGCCGCGGTTGGCGATAACAATTTTATCCAGCATGTTCGCCTCGTTATTCGATGACGACCAGTGGCTCGTCAAATTCTACCGGTTGACCACTTTCGACCAGAATGGCTTTCACCACGCCGGATTTATCGGCTTCGATCTGGTTCATCATTTTCATGGCTTCAACGATGCACAGGGTATCGCCCGCGTTAACTTTCTGACCGATTTCGATGAAGGCTTTCGCGTCCGGGCTCGGGGTGCGGTAGAAAGTACCAACCATTGGGGAACGTACGATGTGGCCACTGATTTCCGCTGCCGCAGGGGCTTCCATTGCTGGCGTTGCCGCAGAGGCGACTGCGTTAGACAGCGCTGGCTGTTGCTGCATCATCGGTGCGGCGTAAGCCTGTTGCATCACCGGGAAACCTGCGTTTGGCGCGGCACGGCTGATGCGTACAGACTCTTCGCCTTCAGAAATTTCCAGTTCGGAGATGCCTGATTCTTCAACCAGCTCGATCAGTTTTTTAATCTTACGAATATCCATGAGTGGGTTCCGTACTCTTTGTTTAGTGTGATTGTGACAGGCGTGTTAGCACCGTCTGTAAAGCATATGAATTACTGCTGTTGCAAGACGCCGCGCTTCTTCAGAAGCCGACAGGTTAAGCCTCCGATGCTCGAAAGCAAAAAACGAAACTTATCGGCCAATATGCGGCTATCTTCTGCCATTCTCGGGTAAAAAACAAAATATACCTTCGATGCGCGATTGTCACCTTTTCGGGACTCAAAAAGCCCGTCAGGAAAACCAAAGTCGCACATTATAACGATTTCGTAGCATTTGGCAGCTAAATACTGGTCTTATCAGGGAAGATTATCAACCGCTATCGTGTAAAGAGTGGCGGTTGATAAAAGAACTGCGGGAAACTGCACATATCCGGAATTAGCGCCACCACTGGCGGAACTTCTTGTATCGCCATGCTAAAAGCAGGATCGCCAGCAGCGCATAAATTAGCGGTTGGGGGGATAAAATCTTCACCGACCACAGGTAGTGAATGGGGGCGAGGATCGCGACAACATAGACGAAGTTATGCAATGTTTGCCAGCGACGACCCAATCTTCGCTGCATCGCTTGCGTTGACGTCGCCGCCAGCGCCAGCAGAATCAGCCAGCTGATTAACCCCAGCGTCAGATAAGGGCGGGTGAGGACTTCTGTACCCAATAGCGCCAGATTGTTAATCCCAAGTTCGAGCAGCGTATAGCTGGTCAAATGCAGCGTAGCCCAGGCAAAGCACCATAAACCAAGTAAGCGCCGGGTGCGTATCAATAACGGCTGTTTAGCGTAGCGCGCCAGCGGCGAAACAAGCAAGGTAGCCAGCAGGAATTTAAGAGCCATCCTACCGGTGAAGTGCTGGATATCCTTTGCTGGGTCGGCGCTGAAATACCCCTGATGTCCGGCCCAGAAGAGCCAGACAAAAGGCAAAAATCCGGCCAGATGGAGAAACACTTTCAGCCAGGTAATCTGCTTTACAGTCAGGCGCACTAGTAATTCTCCCGCAAATTCAGGCCCCGGTAGAGCGAAGCCACTTCGTCAGCATAGCCGTTGAAGAGCAGTGTTGGCTGGCGTTTGACGTCGAGTACGCCGCCTGCGCCGATAAAGCGCTCAGTTGCCTGCGACCAGCGGGGGTGATCGACATGCGGATTGACGTTGGCGTAGAAGCCATACTCCTCAGGTCCGGCGAGGTTCCAGGTCGTGGGGGGACGTTCACGCGTCAGCTCGATACTGACGATAGACTTAATCCCTTTGAAACCGTACTTCCAGGGCACGGTGAGTCGGACCGGCGCACCGTTTTGCGGAGGCAGCGCTTTGCCATACACGCCTACGCTAAGCAGCGTCAGAGGATGCATGGCCTCGTCGAGCCGCAGCCCTTCGACATAGGGATACGCCAGCCCGCCGCCGATAAAACGGTCTTTTTGACCCGGCATCTGCTCAGGCGCATAAAGCGTTTTAAACGCGACGTAGCGCGCATTGCTGGTGGGCTCGACCAGCGATAACAATTTATGCAGCGGGAAGCCGACCCAGGGAATCACCATCGACCAGGCTTCGACGCAGCGCATCCGGTAAATTCGCTCTTCCAGCGGAAATCGGCTGGTCAGGTCGTCATGATCGAGCGTAAGGGGTTTTGCCACTTCGCCGCCAATCGTCAGCGTCCAGGGATCAGTGCGCAGGCTTCCGGCATTGGCCGCCGGATCGGCTTTATCCAGGCCGAACTCATAAAAGTTGTTGTAGCCTGATACCTTATCTTCCGGCGTGAGCGTGAGAGTGTTTTGCCATTGCGCCGGTTTATCGAACGTCAGCGCTTTACCTGCCGGCGCCGGCGGGCGGTCGTTGCCTTTAAACCAATCCAGCAGGTCAGCTTGCGCGGAGGGTGAGAGGGAAAGGGCGGTGGCGCTAATTCCCAACATTTTCAGGATCTGGCGACGCTGCAGCATAAAAACGGATTCTGCCGTTACGTCGGCTTCCGTCAGTTTTTTGGATTTCATGGCATCCTCCGTCGTGCGTTTTTCTTAGCATGACGGAGGCGGAGCGTTATTGCGAATATGTCACGAAAAATTGCAGATTAGGCGATTTTAACCAGCGTGCGCCCCTGAATCTTATTGGTCATGATCTTATCGGCAAATTCAGGGGCTTCGGCGAGGGAGATTTCCGTCGCGCTTTGCGCATAGAAGGATTCCGGCAGATCGCGCACCAGACGCTGCCAGGCCTCGGCCCGGCGCGCGGCTGGCGTCATTACCGAATCAACGCCCTGCAGGCGCACGTTACGCAGAATAAACGGCATCACGGTCGTGGGCAGGGCAAAGCCGCCTGCCAGACCGCAGGCCGCCACGCAGCCGCCGTAGTTCATCTGCGCCAGCACTTTTGCCAGCACCTTATCGCCAACGGTATCAACGGCACCGGCCCACAGCTGTTTTTCCAGCGGGCGGGTTTCGGCGAACTCATCGCGGCTAAGAATGCGCTGCGCGCCGAGGTTTTTAAGATATTCATGGGTGCTTTCGCGCCCGGAAACCGCCGCCACCTTGTACCCGAGATGATGCAGCAAAGCGACCGCGGTGCTGCCGACGCCGCCGCTGGCCCCGGTGACCACGACTTCGCCATCTTCCGGACGAACCCCGGCGTCTTCCAGCGCCATCACGCACAGCATCGCGGTGAAACCGGCGGTCCCAATGACCATGGCTTTACGACCATCCAGGCCTTGCGGCATCGCCACCAGCCAGTCGCCTTTAACGCGAGCGCGCTCCGCCAGTCCGCCCCAGTGGTTTTCCCCCACGCCCCATCCGGTCAGCAGGACTTGCTGGCCGGCGTGGAAACGCGGATCCTCGCTGCTGTGGACAAAACCGGCAAAATCGATGCCAGGAATCATCGGAAAGTTGCGGATAATTTTTCCTTTACCGGTGATGGCCAGCGCATCTTTATAGTTGAGGCTGGACCAGTGGATATCCACTGTCACATCCCCCTGCGGCAGCTGGCTGGCGTCAATGGTTTGCACCGAAGAGAGAGTTTTGCCATCCTGCTGTTCTAAGATTAAAGCCTGCATGCGCCGGTCCTCATAGGTTGGATGATTGGAAAATTTTTTCTGCAGACTATACTCGCTAACGGCATTATTACACCGATGTAACGCAATAAATTGCCAGATGCGCCAGCTTTGATAGTATGCGTCGCTCTTTAGAAAGTTAGTGCTTACTTTAGTTTAGGCGCCAGCACAGGAGCCCGGATGTTTATCGGGTAGTCATTCACACGCGGAGTTAACACAGGGATGCGATTAACGACGAAATTCTCAGCGTTTGTCACGTTACTCACCAGCCTGACGATCTTTGTCACGCTGATTGGCGCTTCGCTGAGTTTTTACAACGGCATTCAGCTAAAAATGACCAACCGCGTTCAGGCGGTGGCGACCATGCTGGATAACCGTCTGGTCTCTATGTCTTTTGACCAGATTGAACCGCAGATGGATGAGCTGATGACGCCGATCGACGCGACGCGCGTTGACTTTCAGCTTAATGGCAAATCGGTCTATAGCCATTCCCGCACCGATAACTATCGTCCTTTAGGTAGCAGCAATCAGTTTCGCGATATCACGGTACCGTCGCTCAAGCAGCCCGGTATGGCAATCCATCTGGTGTACCTGGATCCGATGGCCAATTACTTCCGTTCACTGCACATCACCGCGCCGCTCTCCATCGCCATTGGTTTTATGGTGCTGATTATCTTTTTTTCCGTGCGCTGGATCCGTCGCCAGCTGGCGGGTCAGGAGCTACTGGAACTCCGCACTGCGCGTATTCTTAATGGCGAACGCGGACCGCAGGTGCGAGGGTCGGTACACGAGTGGCCAGCGAATACCAGTAGCGCGCTGGATATGCTGCTATCCGAACTTCAGTTCGCCAGCGATCAGCGAAGCCGCATGGATACTCTGATCCGTTCCTATGTCGCGCAGGATTCAAAAACCGGGCTGAGTAACCGATTATTTTTTGATAATCAGCTGTCGACGCTGCTTGAAGATCAGGAGAAAGTAGGGTCATACGGCATCGTAATGATGATCCGCCTGCCGGATTTCGACCTGCTGCGCGATAACTGGGGACGCGCAGCGACCGAAGAGCACTACTTTACGCTGATCAATATGCTTTCCACTTTTATTATGCGCTACCCTGGCGCACTGCTGGCTCGCTACCACCGCAGCGATTTTGCCGTTCTGCTTCCGCATCGCACGTTGAAAGAGGCGGACAGCATTGCCGGGTTACTCCTGAAAGCCATGGATGCCCTGCCGCCGACGCGAATTCTCGATCGTGACGATATGATGCATATCGGGATCTGCGCTTTCCGCAGCGGACAAACGGCGGCCCAGGTAATGGAGCATGCGGAAGCGGCCACGCGTAATGCGGTGCTGCAGGGCAGCAACAGCTGGGCCGTCTATGACGATTCTCTGCCGGAGAAAGGGCGTGGCAACGTGCGCTGGCGTACGCTTATCGAGCAAATGCTTAGCCGCGGCGGCCCGCGACTTTACCAGAAACCCGCCGTCACTCGTGATGGTCGCGTACATCATCGTGAGCTAATGTGCCGTCTTTATGATGGTAAGGAAGAGGTGATTGCGGCCGAATATATGCCGATGGTGCTGCAGTTTGGCCTGGCGGAGGAGTATGACCGTTTGCAAATTACGCGATTGCTGCCGTTTTTAGGCTTTTGGCCGGAAGAAAACCTCGCGCTGCAGGTGACGGTCGAGTCCTTGATCCGCCCTCGATTCCAGCGCTGGCTGCGCGATACTTTGATGCAATGCGAAAAATCGCACCGTCGACGTATTATTTTTGAACTTGCAGAGGCGGATGTTTGTCAATATATCGGCCGCCTGCAGCCGGTTATGCGGTTGGTTAACGCTTTAGGTATTCGAATTGCCGTGGTTCAGGCCGGTTTGACGCTGGTTGGAACCAGCTGGATCAAGCAGCTCGATGTTGAAGTGATTAAGCTGCATTCGGGGTTATCGCGCAATATAGAAAAACGCAGTGAAAATCAGCTGCTGGTGCAGAGCCTGGTAGAAGCCTGTAAAGGAATGCCGGTTCAGGTTTTCGCAACCGGCGTACTCAGCCGAAGCGAGTGGCAGGTGCTGTCTCAATGCGGTGTTACCGGTGGCCAGGGGGAATTTTTTGCCGCCTCACAGCCACTTGACACAAATGTGAAAAAATATTCGCAAAGATACTCTGTTTGATCTGCCGTTTAGCGTGATTTCACGTAGAATAATGCGCGCCATAGTGATGGGGGTGTGCTTGTCTACCTGCCGGATTGTCGCAATGTAAATGCCAGTGAATGACCTTTGACAGGTTGCAGATTCAAGCGCGGAGCGCTGCTGAAGATTTCTGCGTTGGACGGACTCAGTCAAATTTGTAACAAAGGTAACGAACTGCACTAATTTTCACCGCAGCAGATGATTTTTGCGCCTTGTCGCTGCTGCGCGTGGTTGGTAAAGTAAGCGGATTTTGTTTTCCGCCCCAGCTTTCAGGATTATCCCTTAGTATGTTAAAAAAATTTCGTGGCATGTTTTCCAATGACCTGTCCATTGACCTGGGTACCGCGAATACCCTGATTTATGTAAAAGGACAAGGCATCGTATTGAATGAGCCTTCCGTTGTGGCCATTCGTCAGGATCGTGCCGGATCGCCGAAAAGCGTCGCCGCTGTGGGTCATGAAGCGAAGCAGATGCTTGGGCGTACACCGGGCAACATTGCAGCTATTCGCCCAATGAAAGACGGCGTTATCGCCGACTTCTTCGTTACCGAAAAAATGCTCCAGCACTTTATTAAACAGGTGCACAGCAATAGCTTTATGCGTCCGAGCCCGCGCGTGCTGGTCTGCGTGCCGGTTGGTGCGACCCAGGTTGAACGTCGCGCGATTCGTGAGTCCGCACAGGGCGCTGGCGCCCGTGAAGTCTTCCTGATTGAAGAGCCGATGGCGGCTGCGATCGGCGCAGGCCTGCCGGTCTCCGAAGCAACCGGTTCAATGGTTGTGGACATCGGCGGCGGTACCACTGAAGTGGCGGTCATCTCCCTTAACGGCGTGGTTTACTCCTCTTCTGTCCGTATCGGCGGCGACCGTTTTGACGAAGCCGTCATTAATTATGTCCGTCGTAACTATGGCTCCCTGATTGGCGAAGCGACCGCAGAACGCATTAAGCACGAAATCGGCTCCGCTTATCCGGGTGATGAAGTCCGCGAAATCGAAGTTCGCGGGCGTAACCTTGCTGAAGGCGTTCCGCGCGGCTTTACTCTGAACTCCAACGAAATCCTCGAAGCGCTGCAGGAACCGTTGACCGGTATCGTCAGCGCGGTGATGGTCGCGCTGGAACAGTGCCCACCGGAGCTGGCTTCCGATATCTCCGAACGCGGGATGGTTCTGACCGGCGGCGGTGCTCTGCTTCGCAACCTTGACCGTCTGTTAATGGAAGAGACAGGAATCCCTGTCGTAGTTGCAGAAGATCCACTGACCTGCGTCGCTCGTGGCGGCGGTAAGGCACTGGAAATGATCGATATGCACGGCGGCGACTTGTTCAGCGAAGAGTAGTCAGCCTGAGATCCGGGTAGCTGGCCTACGGCTGCCCCGATCTTAACTGACACGAGAATACGCATAGCCTATGAAGCCAATTTTTAGCCGTGGCCCGTCGCTACAGATTCGCCTTATTCTGGCGGTTTTGGTGGCGCTTGGCGTGATAATCGCCGACAGCCGCCTGGGTACGTTCAGCCAAATTCGAACGTATATGGATACAGCCGTCAGCCCTTTCTACTTTGTCTCTAATGGTCCCCGGGAGCTGCTGGATAGCGTTTCGCAAACGCTGGCCACCCGCGATCAGCTCGAACTGGAAAATCGCGCGCTGCGTCAGGAGTTGCTGCTCAAGAACAGCGACTTACTGATGCTGGGTCAGTACAAACAGGAGAACGCGCGTCTGCGCGAGCTGCTGGGCTCTCCGCTGCGCCAGGACGAGCAAAAAATGGTGACCCAGGTCATCTCAACGGTTAACGACCCCTATAGCGATCAGGTGGTTATCGATAAAGGCAGCGTTAACGGCGTCTATGAAGGCCAGCCGGTTATCAGCGATAAAGGCGTTGTGGGTCAGGTGGTCGCGGTCGCGAAACTGACCAGCCGCGTGCTGCTGATTTGCGATGCCACGCATGCGTTACCGATTCAGGTACTGCGTAACGATATTCGCGTCATTGCCGCAGGCAACGGTTGTACTGACGATTTACAGCTGGAACATC
Organism: Klebsiella sp. PL-2018; assembly: GCF_019048985.1. NCBI lineage: Bacteria > Pseudomonadati > Pseudomonadota > Gammaproteobacteria > Enterobacterales > Enterobacteriaceae > Klebsiella > Klebsiella sp. PL-2018. The sequence continues at coordinate 5,303,459 of NZ_CP077673.1, read as the reverse complement.
TGCCGGCCAATACCGATATTCGCGTCGGCGACGTGCTGGTCACTTCGGGTCTCGGCGGCCGCTTCCCTGAAGGGTATCCGGTCGGGGTGGTTTCGTCCGTTAAGCTGGATACGCAGCGTGCGTATACGGTGATTCAGGCGCGTCCGACTGCCGGTCTGCAGCGCTTGCGTTATCTGCTGCTGCTGTGGGGAGCCGATCGCAACGGCGCGAATCCGATGACGCCGGAAGAGGTTCATCGCGTAGCGAATGAACGCCTGATGCAGATGATGCCGCAGGTTCTGCCTGCGCCGGATGCGATGGGGCCGCAGATGCCCGCGCCGGCAACCGGTATGCCACAGCAGCCTCTGCCAGCAGGAGGGCAATAGTGGCAAGTTACCGTAGCCAGGGACGCTGGGTTATCTGGCTCTCGTTTCTTATCGCACTATTGCTGCAGATTATGCCCTGGCCGGCGGACATTAGCGTCTACCGGCCAAACTGGGTATTGCTTATCCTGTTGTACTGGATCCTCGCGCTACCCCACCGGGTTAACGTTGGCACAGGCTTTGTGATGGGCGCGATCCTCGATCTCATCAGCGGGTCGACGCTTGGCGTTCGCGCACTATCATTAAGTATTGTGGCTTATCTGGTTGCGCTGAAGTATCAACTGTTCCGCAACCTGGCGCTTTGGCAACAGGCGCTGGTGGTGGTCATGTTATCCCTCTCCGTGGATATCATTGTTTTCTGGGCAGAGTTTTTAGTGATCAACGTCTCTTTCCGTCCGGAAGTGTTCTGGAGTAGTGTAGTAAACGGTGTGCTCTGGCCATGGATTTTCCTGCTGATGCGTAAAGTGCGCCAGCAGTTTGCGGTGCAATAAGGTTGATATGACGACTCTGTATCTTGCTTCAGGTTCTCCGCGTCGGCAGGAACTGCTGACACAGCTTGGCCTCGCTTTTGAGCGCGTGGTTCCCGGTATTGAGGAACAGCGCCGCCCGCAGGAGAGCGCCCAGCAGTATGTGGTCCGGCTGGCGCGCGAAAAGGCCCAGGCTGGCGTCGCGCTGGCACCGCGCGATCTCCCGGTTTTAGGCGCGGATACCATTGTCATCCTTAACGGTGAAGTGCTGGAAAAACCGCGCGATGGCGGGCACGCCGCCGAGATGCTACGCATGCTTTCCGGAAAGACTCATCAGGTGATGACCGCCGTGGCGCTGGCTGATAAGCGGCAGACGCTGGATTGCCTGGTGGTCACGGAGGTCACTTTCCGCGTGCTCTCAGGGCAGGATATCGCCGATTATGTCGCCAGCGGCGAACCTTTAGATAAAGCAGGTGCATACGGTATTCAGGGGTTGGGTGGCTGTTTCGTCAGGAAGATAAATGGCAGCTATCACGCCGTCGTTGGCTTACCGCTGGTGGAAACGTATGAGTTGCTAAGTAACTTTAACTCACTGCGTGAAGAAAAGGGATAAAGATGACTGCTGAATTATTAGTTAACGTAACGCCATCAGAAACGCGCGTCGCTTATATTGATGGCGGTATACTTCAGGAAATTCATATTGAGCGTGAAGCGCGACGCGGAATAGTAGGCAATATCTACAAGGGTCGTGTCAGTCGGGTGCTGCCGGGAATGCAGGCGGCTTTTGTAGATATTGGCCTGGATAAGGCCGCGTTTCTGCACGCTTCCGATATTATGCCGCACACCGAGTGCGTGGCGGGCGAAGAGCAAAAACAGTTCGCCGTCCGCGATATCTCCGAGCTGGTGCGCCAGGGGCAGGATTTAATGGTGCAGGTGGTGAAAGACCCCCTCGGTACCAAAGGCGCCCGCCTGACCACCGATATCACCATTCCCTCTCGCTATCTGGTCTTTATGCCCGGCGCTTCGCACGTCGGCGTCTCTCAGCGTATTGAAAGCGAAGCGGAACGTGAACGCCTGAAAAAAGTGGTCTCTGAATACTGTGACGAGCAGGGCGGATTCATTATCCGTACCGCGGCGGAAGGCGTTCATGAGCAGGAGATGGCAGCAGATGCCGCCTATCTCAAGCGCGTCTGGACAAAAGTGATGGAACGCAAAAAGCGCCAGCAGACCCGATATCAAATGTACGGCGAACTGGCGCTGGCGCAGCGCGTGCTGCGTGATTTCGCCGATGCGCATCTTGACCGGATTCGCGTTGACTCTCGTCTGACTTACGAATCGCTGCTGGAGTTTACCGCCGAATATATTCCGGAGATGACCAGCAAGCTGGAGCACTACAGCGGCCGTCAGCCGATTTTCGATCTCTTTGACGTGGAAAATGAAATCCAGCGCGCTCTGGAACGCAAAGTTGAACTGAAATCAGGCGGCTATCTGATCATTGACCAAACGGAAGCGATGACCACCGTTGATATCAACACCGGGGCATTCGTCGGTCACCGTAATCTTGACGATACTATCTTTAATACCAATATTGAGGCGACCCAGGCGATTGCCCGCCAGCTGCGGCTGCGCAATCTCGGTGGGATTATCATCATCGATTTCATTGATATGAACAATGAAGATCACCGCCGTCGGGTGCTGCACTCTCTTGAGCAGGCGCTGAGCAAAGACCGGGTTAAAACCAGCATCAACGGCTTCTCCCAGCTTGGGCTGGTAGAGATGACCCGCAAGCGTACTCGCGAAAGCGTGGAGCATGTGCTGTGTAATGAGTGCCCTACCTGCCACGGTCGCGGTACGGTGAAAACGGTGGAAACGGTGTGCTATGAAATCATGCGCGAAATCGTGCGCGTGCACCATGCCTACGATTCCGACCGGTTCCTGGTCTATGCTTCTCCTGCGGTAGCGGAAACGCTGAAAGGGGAAGAGTCGCACGCGCTGGCAGAAGTCGAGATCTTTGTCGGTAAGCAGGTCAAAGTGCAAATTGAACCGCTCTATAATCAAGAGCAGTTTGATGTAGTAATGATGTAATCATCCGTTTTGCTTGCTGATGTCGAGATAAAGAGGCGGGCAAAAGGATGACGCGTAACAGGCTGACAAGGAGAGATGCGTGAGGCGACTGCCCGGGATATTACTGCTCACCGTGGCAACATTGATTGTTGTCGTCGCACTGCTGGTGAGCGGTCTGCGTCTCGTTCTGCCGCAGTTAAACAGCTGGCGTCCGCAGGTGCTGGAAAAAGTCTCCGCGATGGCCGGCGTACCGGTCGATGCTTCAAATATTGTCGCCAGCTGGCAGACTTTTGGCCCGACGCTTGATGTCCGCGATGTTAAGGCCGGCCTGAATGATGGCGGCGAGCTTTCCGCTAAACGCGTCACCCTGGCGCTCGACGTCTGGCAAAGCCTGCTGCATATGCGCTGGCAGTTTCGCGATCTGACCTTCTGGCAGCTGCAGGTTCATACCAATACCCCCATTCAAACGAATAATAGCGGTGAAGGGCTGAAAACCGACCGTATCAGCGATCTTTTCCTCCGCCAGTTCGATCACTTTATTCTTCGCGATAGCCATCTGAGCTTTCTGACCATCTCCGGCCAGCGTGCGGAGCTCACCATTCCGCAGCTTACCTGGCTGAACGGTAAAAATCGCCATCGCGCGGAGGGGCAGCTTAGCCTCAGCAGCCTGACCGGCCAGCACGGCGTGATGCAGGTGCGAATGGACCTGCGCGATGAAGACGGCCTGCTCAATAAGGGGCGCGTCTGGCTTCAGGCGGATGATATCGACGTTAAGCCGTGGCTTGGGCGCTGGATGCAGGACAACATCGCCCTGCAGAGCGCGCGGTTTAGCCTGGAAGGCTGGATGACTATCGACAAAGGCGATGTCGCCAGCGGCGATGTATGGCTTAAAAAAGGCGGCGCCAGCTGGCAGGGCGATAAAGAGAAGCACCATCTGTCGGTTGATAATCTGACGGCGCACATCTATCGCGATAATCAAAGCTGGGGCTTTCACATCCCTGATACGCGCATCTCGATGGATGACAAACCCTGGCCGCGCGGCGCGCTGTCGATGGCGTGGATCCCGGCTCAGGATGTGGGCGGAAAAAATGGTCAACGCAGCGATGAGCTGCGCATTCGCGCCAGCAACCTTAACCTTAGCGGTCTGACCGGGCTGCAGCCGATGGCGGATAAACTGGCTCCGTCGCTGGGCGAAATCTGGCGTACGACGCAGCCGGACGGCAAAATCAATCTTCTGGCGCTGGATATTCCGCTGCAAATGGCGGAAAAAACGCGCTTCCGGGCGGACTGGAGCGACATGTCCTGGAAGCAGTGGAAGCTGCTGCCAGGGGCTGAGCATTTCTCCGGCAACATTGCCGGGAGCGTAGAAAACGGTACTCTGCATGCCAGCATGACGCAGGCGAAAATGCCCTATGAAACGGTCTTTCGTGCGCCGCTGGAGATCGCCAAAGGCGATGCGACCCTCAGTTGGGTGAAGAATGACAAGGGTTTTATGCTCGATGGTCGCGATATTGACGTACAGGCTACCGGCGTTCGCGCTCGCGGTGGGTTCCGCTATCTGCAGCCGCAGGGCGACGAACCCTGGCTCGGTATTCTGGCCGGTATCAGTACCAACGATGGCGGACAGGCCTGGCGCTACTTCCCGGAAAATCTGATGGGCAAAGCGCTGGTGGATTACCTCAGCGGAGCCATTAAAGGCGGTCAGGCCACCGATGCTACGCTGGCTTATGGCGGTAACCCGCATCTTTTCCCGTACAAGCATAATGAGGGGCAATTCCAGGTCACGGTGCCGCTCAAGAACGCCACCTTTGCCTTTCAGCCTGACTGGCCCGCGCTTACCGGGCTTAATATCGACCTTAACTTTATCAATGATGGGCTATGGATGAAGGCCTATAAGGCGATGCTCGGCAATGTGACCGCCAGCAATCTCGATGCGGTGATTCCCGACTATTCGCGAGAAAAGCTGCTGATTGATGCCGACGTTAACGGCCCGGGTAAAGAGGTTGGCCCTTATTTTAACGAGACGCCGCTGAAAGAGACGCTGGGCGCGGCGCTGGATGAGCTCCAGCTGGACGGTAATGTTAGCGCTCGCTTACATCTTGATATCCCCCTGGATGGCGAGATGACCACCGCTAAAGGTGATGTCCGGTTGAACAATAACAGCTTGTTTATCAAGCCTATCGATACCACATTGCAGAACCTGAGCGGTAAATTCAGCTTTGTAAACGGCGACCTGAAAAGCGAACCGATGAGCGCGAGCTGGTTTAATCAGCCGCTGAATCTTGATTTCTCGACCACCGAAGGCGCGAAAGCATTTCTCGTGAACGTCGGGATGAACGCCAACTGGCAGCCTGCGCGTACCGGTTTATTGCCGAAATCCCTGGACGGCACCCTGAGCGGCAGCGTGCCCTGGGACGGAAAAGTCGCGATTGAGCTTCCGTATCGCGGTAGCGCGGCCTATAAGGTTGACCTCAACGCTGACCTGAAGAGTGTAAGTAGTCACTTACCTGCACCGTTAGATAAGCAGGCCGGGGAGCCGTTGCCGGTAAAAATTAAGGTTGATGGCGGCTTAAGCAGTTTTAATCTGGCCGGCTCCATGGGGGCGAAGAACCATATTAATAGCCGCTGGCTGCTGGGTCATAAGCTGACCCTGGACCGCGCTATTTTAACCACGGACAGTAAAGCCGTTTCTCCGCTTCCCGAGCAGCCAGGCGTGGAGCTGAATATGCCGCCGATGGATGGCGCGCAGTGGCTGGCGCTGTTCCAGGGCGGAGCGGCGAATGACGTCAGCAGTAATCTCGTCTTCCCGGAGCAGGTCACGCTGCGAACGCCGGCGTTAACGATGGCGGGCCAAAGCTGGAATAACGTTAGCCTTGTCTCCCGGCCCGATGCCGGGGGAACGAAGATTGAAGCCCAGGGGCGTGAAGTCAACGCAACCCTGACGATGCGGAAGAACGCCCCGTGGCTGGCGGCCATTCGCTATCTCTACTACAACCCAACGGCGGCGAAAAGCCGCGGTACAGAAAAAAGCAGCGCCCCGCTGGCCGATACCAACATTGATTTCCACGGCTGGCCGGACCTTCAGCTTCGCTGCGCCGAGTGCTGGCTGTGGGGGCAAAAATATGGCCGTATCGAAGGGGATTTTGATATTCGCGGCGATACCCTGACGCTGGCGAACGGACTGGTCGATACCGGTTTTGGCCGTCTGACGACCGATGGCGTATGGGTGAGCGCGCCGGCGGGCGTACGAACCTCTTTGAAAGGTAAGCTGCACGGTAATAAAACCGACGATTTCGTGAACTTCTTCGGCGTCTCCACGCCGGTAAAAGGTTCGTCGTTTGATATCGATTATGACCTGCACTGGCGTGCGCCGCCGTGGCAGCCCGACGTTGCCTCGCTTAACGGGATCCTCAAAAGCCGTCTTGGAAAAGGCGAATTTACCGACCTCAGCACCGGTCATGCCGGCCAGCTTCTGCGTTTGTTGAGCGTTGACGCGCTGCTGCGCAAGCTGCGCTTCGACTTTAGCGATACGTTCAGCGAAGGGTTCTACTTTGATTCCATTCGCAGTACGGCGTGGATTAAAGACGGCGTTCTGCATACCGACGATACGCTGGTCGATGGTCTGGAAGCGGATATCGCCATGAAGGGATCGGTGGATCTCGTGCGTCGTCAGCTGGATATGCAGGCCGTGGTCGCGCCGGAGATTTCTGCGACCGTGGGCGTCGCCGCGGCCTTTGCCGTTAACCCGATTATCGGCGCCGCGGTCTTTGCTGCCAGTAAGGTACTGGGGCCGCTGTGGAACAAGGTCTCTATTTTGCGCTATCGCATCACCGGTCCTATCGATCAGCCGCAAATTAACGAAGTGCTGCGCCAGGCGCGGAGCGACAAAAAGCAATGATTTGACGATTGTGCGTAATTACCGCACTCTCAATAGATAGCCTTTTTTATTTCCGCCCCTGAGGCGGCAACAAACGAGTAGCAAAACGATGAGTCTGAACCTGGTAAGTGAACAATTACTGTCGGCAAACGGCCTGAATCATCAGGATCTGTTTACCATTCTTGGCCAGCTGGCCGAGCGCCGTCTGGATTACGGCGATCTCTATTTTCAGTCGAGCTATCACGAGTCCTGGGTTCTTGAAGACAGCATCATTAAAGATGGTTCGTACAATATCGACCAGGGCGTTGGCGTCCGCGCGGTGAGCGGGGAAAAAACCGGCTTTGCCTATGCTGACCAGATTAGTCGACTGGCGCTGGAACAGAGCGCACAGGCGGCCCGCACCATTGTACGCGACCATGGGGATGGTAAAGTGCATACCCTTGGCGGGGTGGAACATCGTTCCCTCTATACCAGCATCGATCCGCTGCAAAGTATGAGCCGGGAAGAGAAGCTGGATATTCTGCGCCGGGTAGATAAAACCGCCCGCGCGGCCGATAAGCGGGTGCAGGAAGTTTCCGCCAGCCTGACCGGCGTCTACGAGTTAATTCTTGTCGCCGCCACCGACGGCACGCTGGCGGCGGACGTTCGCCCGCTGGTTCGCCTTTCCGTCAGCGTGCTGGTGGAAGAGGATGGCAAACGCGAGCGCGGCGCCAGCGGCGGCGGCGGCCGCTTTGGCTACGACTATTTCCTGGACTCGCAGGATGGCGACGTTCGCGCGGATGTTTGGGCGAGAGAAGCCGTGCGTATGGCGCTGGTCAACCTGACCGCCGTCGCGGCGCCTGCCGGGATGCTGCCGGTTGTGCTGGGCGCGGGCTGGCCTGGCGTCCTGCTGCATGAAGCCGTCGGTCACGGCCTGGAAGGTGACTTTAACCGTCGCGGGACGTCGGTATTCAGCGGCCATATGGGCGAACTGGTGGCCTCTGAGCTGTGCACCGTAGTGGATGATGGCACCATTGCTCACCGTCGCGGCTCCCTTGCCATTGATGATGAAGGCACGCCGGGCCAGTATAACGTTTTGATCGAAAACGGCATTCTCAAAGGCTATATGCAGGACAAGCTCAACGCCAGGCTGATGGGCGTGGCGCCAACCGGTAACGGTCGTCGCGAATCCTACGCGCATCTGCCTATGCCGCGTATGACCAACACCTACATGCTGGCGGGGAAATCTACGCCGCAGGAGATTATCGAATCGGTCGATTACGGCATCTACGCGCCGAACTTCGGCGGCGGTCAGGTGGATATCACCTCCGGGAAATTTGTCTTCTCCACGTCTGAAGCCTACCTGATTGAAAAAGGTAAAGTGACCAAAGCGGTGAAGGGCGCGACGCTTATCGGTTCAGGTATCGAAGCGATGCAGCAGATTTCGATGGTGGGGAACGATCTGAAGCTGGACAGCGGCGTCGGCGTTTGCGGCAAAGAGGGCCAGAGCGTACCGGTTGGCGTCGGTCAGCCAACGCTCAAAGTGGATAAACTCACCGTCGGCGGTACCGCCTGATACTTCTCAAGGCGCTTTCGCCCGCGGCGAAAGCGCAAATCACCTCCGCGGAGTCGCGATGAAAGCCGCGCGTCAGCAGCAGATAGTCGAACTACTCAACCAGCATCACACCTTAACCACCGAAGCGTTGTCCCATCTGCTGCAGGTCAGTATCGAGACCATTCGTCGCGATTTGAGCGAGCTGCAGAAGCAGGGGCGTCTTCAGCGTAGCCACGGGCAGGCGCGCGTTCTCCAGCGTAACAATCACAACGGCGAGAAGCCTTTTCATAGCCGCGTGAAAAGCCATTATGCCCATAAATCTGATATCGCGCGTACGGCGCTGGCGTGGATTGATGAAGGAATGACGATCGCCCTGGATGCCAGCTCAACCTGCTGGTTTCTGGCGCGTCAGCTACCGAATATGACCCTGACGGTGTTTACCAATAGCCATCCGGTCTGCGTAGAGCTGGGCCGCCGTGAGCGGATCCAGCTGATCAGCGCCGGGGGGCAGCTCCTGCGTCAGTATGGTTATTACGTTAATCCGGCGCTGTTCTCTCAGGTCAAATCGCTGGAGATCGATCTGTTTATTTTTTCCTGCGAGGGGATCGATAACGATGGCGTACTCTGGGATTCCAGCGCCAATAATGCCGCCTACAAATCGCTGCTTCTGAAACGGGCGGCACAGTCGCTATTATTAATCGACAAAAGCAAATTTGATCGTTCCGGCGAGGTGCGTATCGGCAATCTCCGCGACGTAACGCAGATTATTTCCGATGCCGGGCCCGATAATCTGTTCTTACCCTCTGTGGCGGGCTCGGGCCGCTAGCGGGCAATCCCCCGGCCGTGCATCCCCTGGTAAATCTTCGCCACCCCGACGAAATACTCAGTCAGGTAATTAATGCATACCTGTACCTTCAGCGGCAGCTTATCTTTCTCGGTATACAGCGCGTATACCGGTCGCGGATCGGACTGGTAGCTCGGCAGCAGGATCTCCAGTTCGCCGCGGTTGATCTCTTCGATCGCCCACATCAGCGGAACGTAAGCCACGCCGACGCCTGCCGTCAGCCAGCGCACCAGCGTCATCGGATCGTTGGTGACGAATCTGCCCTGAGGGATCAGCTTGGTTGAAATCCCTTCCGGAGCGATGATTTCAAATTCGTTATCCGGCCGGACGCTGTATTCCAGCCACGAGTGGCTGGCGAGATCCGCCGGTTTTTCCGGACATCCGGCGTGCTGAAGGTAGCTTTTTGCCGCGCAGAGCACCATCGGCATGGAGCCCAGGCGGCGGGAAAAGAGGCTGGAATCCTGCAGCGCTCCCACGCGAATAACCACATCCAGGCCGTCCGCAATCAGGTCCGGCGCGGGAATGCCTGTGACCAGATTGATTGAGAGACCCGGGTGCTCTTTGAGCATATCGGCGGTTATGCGAGCCAGGACATTCTGTGCCATAGTTGAAGAACAGCCGATGCGCAGCGTACCGATGGGCGTATTGTTAAACGCGTACAGCTGCTCATGGACATCCTGGACTTCGAACAGCATTCGCCGACAGCCTTGATAATATATTTTTCCCGCTTCTGTTAAGCCAAGGCTGCGCGTACTGCGGTTGAGTAGCTTAACCTGCAGTTCATCTTCCAGTTTGGCTACCGTCTGGCTGATGGAAGAAACGCTCATCTGGAGCTGGCGGGCCGCGGCGGTGAATGAACCTAATTCGACCACTCTGGCAAAAACGGACATGCGTTTTAATCGTTCCATTATTCACTCTGGCTTAAAAGTGATTTAGATCACACATTATAGATAAGACCGCAATTGTTACGTTACTATATAGTTAGCTTAATAATAAACGCATCGCGCATATCACCTGTACGCTTCTTATCAAGGTCATCATGAGTCTGTTTCCTGTCATTGTGATTTTCGGCTTGTCGTTTCCGCCGATCTTCTTTGAATTGCTATTGTCGCTAGCCATCTTCTGGCTGGTGCACCGCCTGCTGGTTCCAACGGGCATCTATGATTTTGTCTGGCACCCGGCACTGTTTAATACCGCGCTATATTGCTGCCTGTTTTATCTGATATCACGTTTGTTCGTTTGAGGTTGATGTGAAAACACTAACAAGAAATATCCTCCGTACCGCAATCACTGTGATACTGGTTATCCTTGCATTTATGGCGATTTTTCGCGCATGGGTGTATTACACCGCCTCGCCCTGGACGCGCGATGCGCGTTTTAGTGCGGATATTGTGGCCATCGCTCCCGATGTCTCCGGCCTGATTTCGCAGGTGAATATCAAGGATAACCAACTGGTTAAGAAAGACCAGGTTTTGTTCGTCATTGACCAGCCGCGTTACCAGAAGGCGTTAGCCGAGGCTGAAGCCGATGTCTCCTACTATCAGACTCTGGCGCAGGAGAAACGCGTCGAAGCCGGCCGTCGTAACCGCCTTGGCGTCCAGGCCATGTCCCGGGAAGAGATAGACCAGGCGAATAACGTTCTGCAAACCGTTGAGCATCAATTAGCCAAAGCGACGGCAAGTCGCGACCTGGCGAAGCTTGACCTTGAACGTACGGTGATTCGCGCCCCGGCCGACGGCTGGGTGACCAACCTGAACGTTTACCGCGGCGAGTTTATCACCCGAGGCTCCACCGCGGTTGCGCTGGTGAAGCAGAATACCTTCTACGTTATGGCCTATCTTGAAGAGACCAAGCTTGAGGGCGTGCGCCCCGGTTTTCGTGCTGAAATTACCACGCTGGGAAGCGTACACACCCTCAGGGGCACCGTCGACAGCATTGCTGCAGGCGTCACCAATGCCAGCAGCAGCAGCGATTCAAAAGGGCTAGCCTCTATTGATTCTAACCTTGAATGGGTACGTCTGGCACAGCGGGTGCCGGTACGTATTCGCCTCGATCAACAGCAGGGCAATCTCTGGCCTGCGGGTACCACCGCGACGGTGGTGATTACAGGTAAAGAGGATCGCGATACTCGCCAGGCAAACTTCTTCCAGAAACTGGCGATGCGCCTGCGTGAGTTCGGTTAATCGCCATGGGGATCTTCACCATTGAACTCCGGCATCTCCGCTTCGCCGTTAAGTTAGCCTGCGCGGTGGTGCTGGCGTTATTCGTCGGTTTTCATTTTCAGCTGGAAACGCCGCGCTGGGCGGTGCTTACCGCCGCCATCGTTGCTGCCGGCCCGGCGTTTGCCGCAGGCGGGGAGCCTTACTCCGGGGCGATCCGCTATCGCGGGATGCTGCGTATTGCCGGCACCTTTATCGGCTGTATCGCCGCGCTGGCGATCATCATCCTGATGATCCGCGCCCCGCTGCTGATGGTGCTGGTATGCTGCCTGTGGGCCGGATTCTGCACCTGGATCTCCTCGCTGGTGCGGGTTGAGAACTCCTATGCCTGGGGCCTGGCGGGCTATACCGCGCTTATCATTATTATCACCATTCATGAAGAGCCGATGCTGGCGCCGCAGTTCGCCGTTGAGCGATGCAGTGAGATTGTCATCGGTATCGTCAGCGCCATTGTGGCCGACCTGCTGTTTTCTCCGCGTTCGATTAAAAAAGAGATCGGCCTTGAACTGGATAATCTGCTGATCGATCACTATCGCCTGATGCAGCTTTGCGTGGCGCATGGTGATAAAGATGACGTCGATAAGGCCTGGAGCGCGCTGGTGCGTCGTACCAACGGGCTGGAAGGGATGCGCGGCAACTTGATCATGGAGTCCTCGCGCTGGGCAAAAGTGAATCAGCGGCTGAAGGCGATCAATACCCTCTCTCTGACCTTAATTACTCAGGCCTGTGAAACCTATTTGATTCAGAATACCCGGCCTGAGATGGTGACGGATGATTACCGCGAGCTGTTTGCTGAACCGGTCGAGACCGTGCAGGACGTGCACCGCCAGCTAAAGCGGATGCGCCGCTTCTTGACCTGGAAGGGAGAGCACAATACGCCGGTAACAATCTACAGCTGGGTAGGCGCTGCGACGCGCTATCTGCTTTTGAAGCGGGGCGTGGTCGGCAATACCAAAATCAGCCGTATTGAAGAAGAAGTGCTGCAAGGCGAAGTGGTGGTGAAGGCGGAATCCGCCGAGCGGCACCATGCGATGGTCAACTTTTGGCGTACGTCTATCTCCTGTATCCTCGGTACGCTGTTCTGGCTGTGGACCGGCTGGACTTCAGGAAGCGGGGCGATGGTCATGATTGCGGTTGTCACGGCCTTAGCGATGCGTTTACCTAATCCGCGGATGGTAGCTATCGATTTCCTCTACGGCACGCTGGCGGCGTTACCGCTGGGGGCGCTGTTTTTCCTCGTGATTATGCCCGCGACGCAGCAAAGTATGCTGCTGCTGTGTATCAGCCTGGCGGTGATGGCCTTTTTTATCGGCATCGAGGTACAAAAGCGGCGGCTCGGTTCGCTGGGGGCGCTGGCCAGCACCATTAATATTCTGGTGCTCGACAATCCGATGAAGTTTGAATTCAACCAGTTTCTTGATAGTGCCCTGGGCCAGATTGTCGGATGCTTCCTTGCGCTGATGGTGATCCTGCTGGTGCGTGATAATTCGCAGGCCCGCACCGGCCGCGTGCTGCTCAACCAGTTTGTCTCGGCGGCGGTATCATCGCTGACCACCAATATGGCGCGACGTAAAGAGAACCACTTGCCGGCCCTGTATCGTCAGCTCTTTTTGTTGCTGAATAAATTCCCTGGCGATATCGCCCGCTTTCGTCTGGCGCTGACCCTGATTATCGCGCATCAGCGTCTGCGCGATGCGCCGGTACCGATAAATGACGATCTGTCGGCCTTTCACCGGCAGCTGCGACGTACCGCGGATCGCGTCATTTCAGCCAGTAGTGATGATAAGCGCCGCTACTATTTTGCCCGCTTGCTTGATGAACTGGATATCTACCAGCAAAAATTACAGCACTGGGAAGCCTCTCCGCAGGTGACCGAGCCGGTACGAAGGCTGGTGGAGATGCTGCATAAGTACCAGCATGTGTTAACCAACAGCTAGCCGCCAGAACCGACGCCGAAGCGTCGGTTTTTTTATCGCTATACTTAACGCTCAGAGTATGAATTCCGCCGTCAGAGTGGAACTACACGCCGGGATGACCGGGCTATGAAAAGTTGCAGGTGTGGACGGGATGCGGGCAATGACTACCTATACCTTTGATTTTGATGAAATAGCTGAGCAGCAGGATTTTTATCGTGAGTTTTCTCGTACCTTTGCTTTAGCGCGTGAGAAAGTGAATAACCTGGATTCTCTGTGGGAAGCCGTGACCGCCGGGCTGTTACCCTTACCGCTGGAGATTGAGTTTATTCATTTAAGCGATTATCAGCGCCGGCGTTTCGGCGCGTTAATTCTGCTCTTTGATGAGGCGGAAGAGGAGCTGGAAGGGGAGCTGCGTTTTAATGTGCGGCAGTCATAAAAAAGCCCCCGACGGAGCGGGGGCAAGTCGTCGGATAAGACGACGAGGGTTTATTTGTACAGCTCAGCCGTAGCGTGCCAGTTATCGCCGGTACGGGCTTCAATAATACGGTAGCTGCTGGCGCCTTCTTTCTCAGCTTTAGCCGCCAGTTCCTGACGCATATCCATCGGCGCGCTGCCTACCTGAGAAACGGAAACGGTGCCCATGGACTGCAGATTTTGCGCCTGTTCGGCGTTCACTTGATTAACGGCGGCGTTTGCGCCGAAAGAGAGAACGGAAGCCAGACCCAGGGATGCGATGATAATTGCGCTTTTCATAATTTTTTCTCCAACCTTAATATTTGCAGCGGCGGGAGGCTTAATGAACCTGGGGCCGCTGGAGAGATTCTGTTTCAGTTAATGACCGACAATCGTTAAATCTTATTTATAAAGTTCAGCCGTTGCGTGCCAGTGGTCACCGGTACGTGCTTCAATAATGCGGTATGAAGAAGCACCTTCTTCTTGTGCTTTTTTGTTCAGCATTTCGTGCATATCCATCGGGGAAGAACTTACCGCGCCGACGGAAACGGTGCCGATTGCCTGACGGCCTTGAGCCTGTTCGCTGTTGATAGAGTCAGCGGCGAAGGCGCCGAAAGACAGAACGGAAAGGATGCTTAATGCTGCTACAGTGGTTTTGATTTTCATGATGTTCACCTCGTCGAATCTTTTTGTTGGGGGTCTTTGTTTCGTGACCCTCATCACAAAATCAAGTATACACTAATCACTGAAAATATTAATACCTTGCTAATTGTTTTTCATGTAAATAATTACAAAGAAATGTCTTTTTTATAACATATAAGAATTAGAAATGTCTTTTCTTCGCCATGCTTGGTCATTATGGCTAATAAAATCATAAGGATAGGTGAATTTGATCTTTTGTGCGCTTAAGCCGGTTTCATCACGTAAATGAATGTATAGAAGCGGAAAAACACACAAAATGTTAAAGAAATGATAATTTTTTGAAGGGATACCCTCCGGCGCTAACCAGAGGGAAGGGCATCAGAGTTCCTGCTCAAACAGGACGAGAATGGCGTCATGCAGCTCTTTAACGGTAAAACCTCTGGCCGGGGTGGTAAAGATAGTGTCATCACCCGCAATGCTGCCGAGAATCCCTTCGGCTTTGCCAAGGGAGTCCAGAAGCCGGGCGATCAGCTGCGCTGCGCCTGGGCTGGTATGAATAACCACGACCGAATCGTTATAATCGATATCCAGCACCAGGTTTTTTAGCGGGCTGGAGGTCGTCGGGACGCCAAGCTCGGCGGGCAGGCAGTAAACCATTTCCATTTTGGCGTTACGCGTGCGTACGGCGCCAAACTTGGTGAGCATACGTGAGACTTTCGATTGGTTGATATTATCGAAGCCTTCCTCTTGCAGGGCCTGAACGATTTCACCTTGAGAGCTGAATTTCTCTTCTTTAAGCAGCGCTTTAAACGCTTTAACCAGTTCTTCTTGTTTTGCCGAACTACGCATAAGTCACCCAATTATGGTGGTAAAAACAACATCATTATGCATAGACATGCATTTTTATGCAAATAATCCGCAGGGGAGAAGCGTAAATAATGTTATGAAGGGCGCATATTTTAGCAAAAAACCCTAATAAGGAACATGCTTTCGTCACGGCGCGCAAATTGCCACAAAAGTAAATGAAATGTTATTAAATGATGTTGTTCTGCTCAATGTGCTGGGTGTATTGTAACCAACAGTCGATCCGGTACTACGCTTTGCTGGATGGTCAGTCTCAGGGAGGAAAATGCGAAGCTGCTGCATCGCTGCGCACGACCACGCATTCTTCAGCCATAATTATTGTAATTGTTCATCTTGTGAATTAAGGTCCAGGCGACGGAGTAACGAAAGACTATTTTAACCATAATAAGGAGTTTAGGATGAAAGTTGCAGTCCTCGGCGCCGCTGGTGGAATTGGCCAGGCGCTTGCCCTACTACTTAAGACCCAACTGCCTTCAGGTTCAGAACTCTCGTTGTACGACATTGCTCCGGTAACCCCGGGCGTGGCGGTTGATCTAAGCCATATCCCTACCGATGTAAAAATCAAAGGTTTTTCCGGCGAAGACGCCACCCCTGCGCTGGAAGGCGCTGATGTGGTGCTGATATCCGCGGGCGTAGCGCGTAAGCCCGGCATGGATCGCTCCGATTTATTCAATGTTAATGCCGGTATTGTGAAAAATCTGGTACAGCAAATCGCCAAAACCTGTCCGCAGGCCTGCGTCGGGGTGATTACCAACCCGGTGAACACCACCGTGGCGATTGCCGCAGAAGTGCTGAAAAAAGCCGGTGTTTACGATAAGAACAAGCTCTTTGGCGTCACAACGCTGGATATTATCCGCTCGAATACCTTTGTTGCCGAACTGAAAGGCAAATCTTCATCAGATGTTGAGGTTCCGGTGATTGGCGGCCACTCAGGCGTGACTATCCTTCCTTTATTGTCACAAATTCCGGGCGTCAGCTTCAGCGAGCAGGAAGTGGCCGATTTAACTAAGCGCATTCAAAACGCCGGTACTGAAGTTGTGGAAGCAAAAGCCGGTGGCGGTTCAGCAACGCTCTCGATGGGACAGGCCGCCGCGCGATTCGGTCTCTCCTTAGTTCGCGCCATGCAGGGAGAGAAAGGGGTAGTGGAATGCGCCTACGTTGAAGGTGATGGTCAATATGCCCGTTTCTTCTCACAGCCGCTGCTGTTAGGCAAAAATGGCGTAGAGCAGCGTCAGTCTATCGGCACGCTGAGCGCGTTTGAGCAGCAGGCGCTGGAGGGGATGCTGGATACGCTGAAGAAAGATATCGCCCTTGGCGAAGACTTTGTGAATAAATAACGTTTCATGAAAAGAAAAGCCGGAGCCTGGGTTCCGGCTTTTTTATGGCTTTCTCCCACCCCTGAATGACTCAACCTGCTGGTAAATCTGCTAAACTCCCCGCGTCTTGAGCGGTAATAAACGAGGACGTTGTGAAAAAAATCGAAAGAAAGCAGACCAGGGACCACATTACGCAAATGCTCCGTTACGAGATCCTTTCCGGTAGCATGAAACCGGGGGATGAACTCGCGCAGGAGAGTATTGCCGAACAGCTGGGGCTTTCTCGTATGCCGGTTCGGGAAGCGCTACAGGCCCTTGAGCAGGAAGGGTTTCTGGTGCGTTTGCCAAACCGCCATATGCAGGTCGCAAGGCTGGCGCCTGACCACGTCAGCCATATTTTCCGGGCCATTGCGGTGATGGCAACGGAGCTTTTTTCATTGGTACCCGCAGCGGCGGGCGAATCGTTGGCGGCCAGCGCGCGCGCGCTGGGGCATCCCGGTGAGCGAGCGCGAGAGCTGGCGTTCCACGAGACGCTCATTTCTTATATTGATAATCGCTATCTGGAAAAAATTTATCAGCAGTTTTTGGATGGTTATATCGGTTATGTCATTCTGTATCTGAAAGAGGATAATCAAGAGTCGGCGCAAATACTCAGCTCTCTGATGGAGGCTATTCGTCAGGGCGATCGCGCCGAGATCGCGCAGGAAACGCAGCGTTATTTCCTCTCTCTGGCAGAAATAATGCGTCAACACATGAAGGATTGGGAAAGTGCAGAAGCCTCGATTAGGGAAAATTAAGCTTCTTTCAGCGAAAGAGCAGGTCGCGGCAGTATTACGTAAAGCTATACTGTCGCGAGATTTAGTTGAAGGGCAAGAAATTACCCTTGAAGGGATCGCCACCATGGTCGGCGTGTCCAGTATGCCCGTGCGTGAAGCGTTTCAGATACTGGCTGCGGATGGGCTGATTAAAGTCCGGCCCAATAAAGGGGCGGTCGTGCTGGGAATTAACGAACAAACGATCCGCGAGCATTATGAGATTCGCGCGCTGCTGGAGAGTGAAGCAGTCGCTAAAGCGTGTCGTCCCGGGACGGACATTTCGCGCATTGCCGAAGTGCATTACTCTGCGGAAAAAGCGCTGGCGGAAAATAACTCAGCTGAATATTCAGACCTGAACCAGGCGTTTCATATGGAGATATGGAACGCGGCGGGAAATGGCAAAATGAAGCTGCTGCTCAGCAATATGTGGAACGGGCTTTCGATGGGGCATAAGGTCACTGAGGAAGAGTACGCGATCATTTCCATCCGCGAGCACAAGGGGATTTTACAGGCCCTGGAGCAGCATAATGAAGCGCTGGCGCGCCAGCGAATGCGCGAGCATATTATCCGTTCGATGGAGAACATGCTAACGCGCTACGTCGAAGAACCCTCCGCTTGATCGCATCGCCTGTAGGACCGCTGCAGGCGCCTTACTTATTCATTTCATAAATAAGTTTCGATAAGTGACTGCTTTCGCAAGATTTTGATAAAGATCTCAATCCTGAAGCTTTCGAAAAAAACGCGTTGACTTACTCTTTGTATGGGAATAATTTCCCTCCCGTCAATATTGGATACAATATCATATATCATTGATGGGATAACTATAAATATGGAACCGATTACCATTACCCTATGTTTGCTGGTGTTTGCTATCGCCATGTTCGTGTGGGAAAAAATCCCCCTCGCGGTCACATCTATGGTGGTTTGCGTCGCGCTGGTGCTTACCGGCGTGCTCAATCTCAAGCAGGCTTTCGCCGGCTTTATCGACACCAACGTTATTCTCTTCGTCGCCATGTTTATCGTCGGCGGGGCGCTATTTGAAACCGGAATGGCGAATAAGGTGGGGGGCGTGATTACGCGCTTCGCGAAAACGGAAAAACAGCTGATTTTTACCATTATGGTCGTGGTTGGCGTGATGTCCGGTTTTCTCTCCAATACCGGTACCGCAGCCGTACTGATCCCGGTCGTTATCGGCGTGGCGGCGAAATCAGGCTTTGCCCGTTCCCGGTTGCTGATGCCTCTGGTTTTTGCCGCCGCGCTCGGCGGTAACCTGTCGTTGATTGGCGCGCCGGGCAACCTGATTGCGCAGTCAGCTTTGCAGAATATTGGCAGCGGTTTTGGCTTTTTTGAATATGCCAAAGTCGGTTTACCGATGCTGATTTGCGGCGTTATTTACTTCCTGACCATCGGCTATAAATTCCTGCCCAATCACCCGAACAGCGGTGCAGTTGGCAGCATCGGTGAACAGCGCGATTACAGCCACGTACCGCGCTGGAAGCAGATCCTCTCTTTGGTTGTTCTGATCGCCACGATCCTCGGCATGATTTTCGAAAAGCAGACCGGTGTGAGTCTGGCGGTAGCGGGCTGTATCGGCGCGCTGGTGCTGGTGGTTACCGGCGTACTTACAGAAAGGCAGGCCTATAAAGCCATTGATTCTCAGACCATTTTTATCTTCGGCGGCACGCTGGCGCTGGCGAAAGCGCTGGAAATGACCGGGGCGGGAAAACTGGTGGCGGATCACGTGATTGGCATGCTGGGGCAAAACTCTTCGCCGTTTATGCTGCTGGTGGTGGTCTTTGCGCTGTCCATCATTATGACTAACTTCATGTCCAACACCGCGACCGTCGCGCTGTTAGTACCGGTGAGCCTGTCGATTGCCGCGGGCATGGGCGCCGATCCTCGTGCGGTGCTAATGGCGACGGTTATCGGCAGTTCTTGCGCCTACGCTACGCCAATCGGTATGCCTGCCAACATGATGGTGCTGTCGGCAGGTGGCTATAAGTTTGTCGACTACGCCAAATCCGGCATCCCTCTGATTATCGTTTCCACCATTGTCAGCCTGATTCTGCTGCCAATCCTTTTCCCTTTTCATCCGTAATGAACGGAAGCTGTCCTGACTAAGGAGCCTGTATGAGCAAAAGTGAACAGATATCCCATATGACCAATGTGATGGCCAAATTTGTGGGGTATACCGGCAAAGTCTTACCTGATGACGTCACTGCAAAACTGGAAGATTTGCATAAAAAAGAGACCAGTAAACTGGCTGACGTCATCTTTATGACCATGATTGAGAACCAGCGTCTGGCAAAGGAGCTGGATCGCCCTTCCTGCCAGGATACCGGCGTGATTCAGTTTCTGGTGGAGTGCGGGGCGAACTTCCCGCTGATCGGCGAGCTGGAAGCGCTGCTGCGTGAAGCGGTGATTAAAGCGACCGTGGATTCCCCGCTGCGCCACAACAGCGTTGAGACTTTTGATGAATACAATACCGGCAAAAACGTGGGTAAAGGCACGCCGACGGTGTTCTGGGAGATTGTCCCCAATTCTGACCAGTGCAGCATTTATACCTATATGGCTGGCGGCGGCTGTTCCCTGCCGGGGAAAGCGATGGTGCTGATGCCGGGCGCGGGTTATGAAGGCGTTACCCGCTTTGTTCTCGACGTGATGACCAGCTACGGTTTGAACGCGTGTCCGCCGCTGCTGGTCGGCGTGGGCGTGGCGACCTCCGTTGAAACGGCGGCGCTGTTGTCGAAAAAAGCGCTGATGCGTCCGATCGGTTCGCATAATGAAAATGAACGTGCGGCCTCGCTGGAAAAAATGCTGGAAGACGGTATTAACAAAATTGGCCTTGGGCCGCAGGGGATGTCCGGTAATACCTCCGTTATGGGCGTGAATATTGAAAACACCGCGCGTCATCCTTCCACCATTGGGGTGGCGGTGAACGTGGGCTGCTGGTCACACCGGAAAGGGCATATCGTTTTTGATAAAGACTTGAACTACACCATTATGTCTCACAGCGGAGTGAATTTCTGATGACGAAAAAAATCCTTACTACGCCAATTAAAGATGAAGATTTAGCCGATATTAAGGCTGGCGATATTATTTATCTCAATGGCCATATTGTTACCTGTCGTGATGTGGCGCACCGTCGCTTAATTGAAGGTGGCCGCGAATTACCCGTTGATGTTAGCGGCGGCGCTATTTTACACGCCGGGCCTATTGTCCGTCCGATTAAAGGCGAAGACGATAAGTTTGAAATGGTCTCCGTCGGACCAACGACCAGCATGCGCATGGAAAAATTCGAAAAAGAATTTATTGCAAAGACCGGCGTGAAATTAATTGTTGGTAAAGGCGGTATGGGCAAGGGCACTGAAGAGGGCTGCGCGGAGCATAAAGCGCTGCACTGCGTATTCCCGGCCGGCTGCGCGGTAGTGGCTGCGGTGTGCGTCGAAGAAATTGAAGATGCGCAGTGGCGCGATCTGGGTATGCCGGAAACGCTGTGGGTATGTCGGGTGAAAGAGTTTGGCCCGTTAATTGTTTCTATTGATACTCATGGTAATAACCTGTTTGAACAGAACAAAGTTATTTTCAATCAGCGTAAAGAGATTGTCGCTGATGAAATATGCCAGAACGTAAGCTTTATCAAATAATCTGGATGATATCATTCGCACGATAATGATGGCGTGATGTTTATGACGATAATAAACAGGGGCTCTGACCGGGCGGTCCAGGGAAATCCACCCTTATTATTTTCGTTATATACCCAAAAGATTTCGAGTTGCTTTGAGGCGGCAAGGGAGAGACAAATTCGTCTGGAACGAATTTGAACAGCCAAAGGCTGCCTCTGGTGAGGGACATGGATGTCCCTCATTACATCCCCGGGAGCTTACGCAAGTAAGTGACTGGGGGGAACGAAGCTGGCCAACAAAGAAGCAATTTGAAAGATGACGGGGATAAATAACATCATTATCGTGCCTCCTGCCCGAAGGCTATTTTATGACTGATGCAGCACTGCTATTAGGTGAAGGCTTCACCCTGATGTTTCTCGGCATGGGGTTCGTGCTGGCGTTTCTGTTTCTGCTGATTTTCGCCATCCGCGGCATGTCCGCCGCCGTCAACCGCTTCTTCCCCGAACCGGCTCCCGCGCCGAAGGCCGCACCCGCCGCCGCGCCCGCTGACGACTTCGCCCGCCTGGTGCCGGTGATTGCCGCCGCTATCCACCACCATCGCCGACTTAACCCTTAATTCACGGAGGAATCCATGACCGTTGCCATTACCGATGTCGTCCTGCGCGACGCCCACCAGTCCCTTTTCGCCACCCGCCTGCGCCTCGACGATATGCTCCCCGTTGCGGCCGCCCTCGATGACGCGGGCTACTGGTCCCTTGAATGCTGGGGCGGCGCCACCTTTGACGCCTGCATCCGCTTCCTCGGCGAGGACCCCTGGGTCCGCCTGCGCGAGCTCAAAAAGGCCATGCCGAAGACCCCGCTGCAGATGCTGCTCCGCGGCCAGAACCTGCTCGGCTACCGCCACTACGCCGATGACGTGGTGCAGCGCTTCGTCGAGCGCGCCGTCAAAAACGGCATGGACGTGTTCCGCGTCTTCGACGCCATGAACGACCCGCGCAATATGCAGGCCGCCCTGCAGGCGGTGCGCAGCCACGGCGCCCACGCCCAGGGCACGCTCTCCTACACCACCAGCCCGGCCCACACCCTGCAGACCTGGCTCGACCTGACCGAACAGCTGCTGGAGACCGGCGTCGATTCCATCGCGATTAAGGACATGTCCGGCATTCTCACCCCGATGGCGGCCTTCGAGCTGGTGAGCGAAATCAAAAAACGCTATGACGTCAGGCTGCACCTGCATGCTCATGCCACCACCGGGATGGCGGAGATGGCCCTGCTGAAGGCGATTGAAGCGGGGGTTGACGGCGTGGACACCGCCATCTCTTCCATGAGCGCCACCTACGGCCACCCGGCCACCGAGGCGCTGGTGGCGACGCTGGCAGGCACAAAACATGACACCGGGCTGGATATCCTGAAGCTTGAGAGCATCGCGGCGTACTTCCGCGAGGTGCGCAGGAAATACCACGCCTTTGAAGGCCAGCTGAAGGGCACCGACAGCCGTATCCTCGTGGCCCAGGTGCCGGGCGGGATGCTCACCAACCTTGAGGGCCAGCTGAAGCAGCAGAACGCCGCCCACCGTCTGGATGAGGTGCTGGCGGAAATCCCCCGGGTGCGCGAGGACCTCGGCTTTATCCCGCTGGTCACTCCGACCTCGCAGATTGTCGGCACCCAGGCGGTGCTTAACGTGCTGACCGGCGAACGCTACAGAACCATCGCGAAGGAGACCGCCGGGATACTGAAGGGCGAGTACGGCCACACCCCGGTGCCGGTCAACGCGGCATTACAGGCGCGCGTGCTGGACGGAGCAGAGGCCATCACCTGCCGTCCGGCGGACCTGCTGAAGCCGGAGCTGGCGCAGCTGGAAGCCGACGTGAAGCGCCAGGCGCAGGAGAAGAGTATTCAGCTTGCCGACAACGCCATCGACGACGTGCTCACCGTAGCCCTGTTCCCGCAGGTCGGCCTGAGGTTCCTGGAGAACCGCCACAACCCGGCGGCCTTTGAGCCGGTACCGCAGGTGGAAGCTGCGCAGCCTGCTGCTGCCCCGGTAAAAGCTGCCGCCTCCGGCGTCTACACCGTGGAAGTGGAAGGCAAGGCCTTTGTGGTGAAGGTCAGCGACGGCGGCGATATCAGCCCGCTGACGGCAGCGGCCCCCGTTCAGGCCACGGCCCCCGCAGCTGCCGGCACCCCGGTGACCGCGCCGCTGGCGGGCACCATCTGGAAGGTCATTGCCACGGAAGGCCAGGCGGTGGCCGGGGGCGACGTGCTGCTGATTCTGGAAGCCATGAAGATGGAAACCGAAATCCGCGCCGCGCAGGCCGGGACCGTGCGCGGTATCGCGGTGAAATCCGGGGACGCGGTGGCGGTGGGCGACACCCTGCTGAGCCTGGCGTAAGGAAGAGGAACGGAAATGGAAAGTCTGAACGCCCTGATTCAGGGCATGGGGCTGATGCACCTCGGCGCCGGCCAGGCCGTCATGCTGCTGGTGAGCCTGCTGCTGCTGTGGCTGGCCATCGCGAGGAAGTTCGAGCCGCTGCTGCTGCTGCCGATTGGCTTCGGCGGCCTGCTGTCGAATATCCCGGAGGCCGGGCTGGCGCTGACCGCCCTGGAGAGCCTGCTGGCGCACCACGACGCCGGGCAGCTGGCGGTGATTGCCGCGAAGCTCCACTGTACGCCGGATGTCCACGCCATCAGGGAGGCGCTGGCGCTGGCGCTGCCGTCGGTGCAGGGGCAGATGGAGGACCTCGCCGCGGATATGGGCTACTCCGCCGGGGTGCTGGCCATCTTCTATAAGGTCGCCATCGGCTCGGGTATCGCCCCGCTGGTGATTTTTATGGGCGTCGGGGCGATGACCGACTTCGGCCCGCTGCTGGCCAACCCGCGGACCCTGCTGCTGGGGGCGGCGGCGCAGTTCGGCATCTTCGCCACGGTGCTGGGGGCGCTGACGCTGAACTACTTCGGCATCATCAGCTTCACCCTGCCGCAGGCGGCGGCCATCGGCATCATCGGCGGCGCGGACGGCCCGACGGCGATTTATCTGTCGGGCAAGCTGGCGCCGGAATTACTCGGGGCCATCGCGGTGGCGGCGTACTCGTATATGGCGCTGGTGCCGTTAATCCAGCCGCCGATTATGAAGGCGCTGACCAGCGAGAAGGAGCGGAAAATCCGCATGGTGCAGCTGCGCACGGTGAGTAAGCGGGAAAAAATCCTCTTTCCGGCGGTGCTGCTGCTGCTGGTGGCGCTGCTGCTGCCGGACGCGGCGCCGCTGCTGGGGATGTTCTGCTTCGGCAACCTGATGCGCGAGAGCGGGGTGGTGGAGCGCCTGAGCGACACGGTGCAGAACGGGCTGATAAATATCGTGACCATTTTCCTCGGGCTGTCGGTGGGGGCCAAGCTGGTGGCGGACAAGTTCCTGCAGCCGCAGACGCTGGGGATACTGGTGCTGGGGGTGATTGCGTTCTGCGTGGGGACGGCGGCGGGGGTGCTGATGGCAAAGCTGCTGAACCTGTGCAGCCGGAACAAAATCAACCCGCTGATTGGCTCGGCCGGGGTGTCGGCGGTGCCGATGGCGGCCAGGGTGTCAAACAAAGTGGGTCTGGAGTCGGACGCGCAGAACTTCCTGCTGATGCACGCGATGGGCCCGAACGTGGCGGGGGTGATTGGCTCGGCGATTGCCGCCGGGGTGATGCTCAAGTACGTGCTGGCGATGTAAATCGTTACCTTTCCCGGAGGCGGCGCGCTGCGCCTGTCCGGGCTACCGGATCGCAGACGGCTGTAAACCTGTAGCCCGGGTAAGGCGTCAGCCGCGACCCGGGGATTATCCCGGAGGCGGCGCTTAACGCGCCTTGTCCGGGCTACCAGACTGCACGGACCCGTAGCCCGGTCAGCGCAGCGCCACCGGGAGATTTCCTATAAGGAGGCTTTGATGAATGAAACCATAACATTACGCCCCGAAAGCAGGGCATCGATATCGACAAAGGGTGTGGTCGTGGATGACATGCTGGCGTCGCTCAACGAGCTCGAGCAACTGCATCCGGCGCTGAATCTGCTGGCGCATCCATCAATCGGTCAGGGGAGTCATGATTTCTTTTTCCAGTGTTATGACGCTGGCGTACAGCATGCGCAAGCGGGAGTCGCTGAAACGGTATCAGCGCTGCCTGATTCGCTGTCACATGAGCAGCAAAGATGCGCGCTGCTGTGTGCCGCAGCGGGTCGCCTGAATGCCCTGGGCCAGCCGCTGACGCACAATCGTCTATGCGATCTGGCCGGTCAGTATTGCGCCAGCGTGGCGGATGCTGATGCCGAAACCCGCAGCGGTTTTTATACCGTACGCAGCATATCGCTGCCGGTTTACCGGCGGCTGCTGCGGGATAAGCATCCTTCTGGCATCTGTCTGCAGCAGGCGCTGCTGCACCTGCTGGCCTGGAAGAGCGATTCCCCCTGGGCCCGGCAGCAGGCTCAACGGTTGCTCTGGCAGGGCGGCGTTCTGGGGGATAAAGGCGAGTTTGCGCTCATGACGCTGGATGACGAGCTGCGGGAGCGCCAGTTTGCGTGGCCTGACCTGCGGTCGCTGCTGGCCATAACCGGGTTTCTGGCAACATTCCCGGCCGGGCCGCTATTTGCTGATTGAAAGGTGCTCCCCCTGCGGGGGAGCCTGTTAATTGGTTGCCGGATATTCCTGTACGGCGATATGCAGCGTGATTTTTTTATCGTCGCGCATAATCACCACCGGAATTTCCGAACCCGGACGAATCTCTGCGACCTGATCCATGGTTTCGAGGGCGGAAACGGCGGGCTTGTCGTTAACGGAAATAATCACGTCGTTGGCGCGGATACCCGCCTGGGCGGCCGGGCCTTCCGGCGCAACATCATTCACCACAATCCCCTGCAGCTGATCGATACCGCCGCCGCCCTGCGCATGCATCGGCGCAATTTCGCGGCCGCTGATCCCTATATAGCCGCGAATCACGCGGCCATCGCGGATCAGCTTATCCATAATCTTGGTTGCCAGCTGGAAGGGGATCGCAAAGCCGATGCCCTCCGGCGTTTCGCCGTCGTTGCTTTTATCAAATGACAGGGTGTTGATACCCATAAGCTCGCCCAGCGAGTTCACCAGCGCGCCGCCTGAGTTACCGTGGTTGATCGACGCGTCGGTCTGCAGGAAGTTCTGGCGCCCGGTGGGGTTCAGGCCGATACGGCCGGTGGCGCTGATAATGCCCTGGGTAATGGTTTGCCCGAGGTTGTACGGGTTGCCAATCGCCAGCACGACGTCACCGATATGCGGCACGCGTTTCGGATTAATCGGAATGACCGGCAGGCCGCCGCTGGCGTTGATTTTTAATACCGCCAGATCGGTGAGGGTATCGGAGCCGACCAGCAGTGCTTCAAAGACCCGTCCATCCTGCAGAGCAACAATAATCTGGTCGGCATCGTTGATAACGTGCTTATTGGTCAGGATATAGCCGCGCTGATCCATGATCACGCCGGAACCGAGCGTTAGCTGGTTATGGCTGGTGCTGTTGAGGGCGCGGTTATAGACGTTCACGACCGCTGGGGCGGCGCGGCGAACGGCGGAATTATAGCTGGCGGGGGATTCATCCGCGCTATCGTACTGCGTGGTCGGCGAAAGCTGCCACTGGCGCAGCGAAGGCATAACGGCCAGCAGCAGGCCGCCGACAATCAAACCGATAAGTATCGAACGTAAAAACTTTCCAGGCATGATGCAGATATCGTTGATGGATAGACAGGCGCAGCATAACACGTCTTGTCCGGACATCGCACTGCACGCGATGCCCGGAAGGCGAGTTAACGCAGCAGCAGATAGATGCTTTCGCTGCCGCGAATGACGTTCAGCGCAATCACCGTCGGTTTGCTTTCGAGCACTTTGCGCAGTTCGGCAATGGAGCGCACGCGCTCGCGGTTGAGGCCAATAATGATATCGTCTTTATGCAGGCCCGCCTGCGCGGCCGGGCTGCCTTTATCGACATTATCAATGACGATGCCTTTGGTTCCGTCTTTCATCTGACCGTCGCTTAACGATGCGCCCTGCAGGGCCGGTGCGATAAGCTCGGCGCTGGCGGAAGAAGAGGTGCTCTTGTCCAGAGTGACTTCCACTTCAACGGGTTTTCCTTCGCGCAAGAGTCCTAGCTTCACTTTGGTGCCCGGCTCGGTCGTGGCGATGCGTGAACGCAGTTCGGCGAAGCTGTTGAGCGGTTTACCGTTGAGGCTGACGATAACGTCACCAGATTTAATTCCCGCTTTGGCCGATCCGGAGTTTGGCAGCACCTCGCTGACGAACGCGCCGCGCTGGACGTCAAGGTTCATCGCTTTGGCGATATCCGCGCTCATTTCCATACCTTTAATACCCAGCAGGCCGCGTTTGATTTCACCAAACTGAATAAGCTGCTGGGAGAGGATTTTCGCCATATTGCTGGGGATCGCGAAGCCAATGCCGACGCTGCCGCCGCCCGGGGCCAGAATAGCGGTATTGATACCAATCAGCTCGCCGTTGAGGTTCAGCAGCGCGCCGCCGGAGTTGCCGCGGTTGATTGAGGCATCAGTCTGGATAAAGTTCTCCAGCCCCTCAAGGTTCAGGCCGCTGCGGCCAAGGGCTGAAATAATCCCTGAAGTGGCGGTCTGGCCCAGGCCAAACGGGTTACCGACGGCGACGGCGAAGTCGCCCACCCGCAGTTTATCGGAGTCGGCGATCGCGATTTGCGTCAGGTTGCTGGGTTTTTGCAGCTGCAGCAGGGCGATATCGCTCTGCTCGTCGCTGCCGACCAGTTTGGCATCGAACTCACGCCCGTCGTTGAGCTGGACGCTGATTTTCTGGGCCTGATTAATGACGTGATTATTGGTCAGCACGTAGCCTTTTGCAGCGTCAATAATGACCCCTGAGCCCAGGCCTTCAAAAGGCTGCGCCTGCTCTTGCGGCGCGTTGTCGCCAAAGTACTTCTTCAGCTCTTCCGGCATATTTTGCGCGGGTGACGCGGTACCCTCAACCTGTACGCTCACCACCGCCGGCAACACTTTCTCCAGCATCGGCGCGAGGCTTGGCAACGCGCCCTGACCGGGAACCTGTGTCGGTAAAGACGCTGCTGCCGGAGGTAAGGCGGACAACGACAACCCAATGCTTAACGCTAACGCACTCAACAGCAAAGTCGGTTTATTCATTAGTTGCTGGCTCTCGTAACCTAAGGTGTATGGTAAACGTCCCGAATGGCCTGATGTTATTGAATTTTCGACCCGGTAACAACGTGGGCAATCGTTAAATTGTAGCTGGGATGGAAGGTGGAAACGGGCGCAGAGGGTGCGCCCGGAAAATATTTTTACTGTCGTTGCCGGTTTAGTCGCGCTTTACACCGCCGCGCAGCAGACCGGATGCGCCTTCAGAGTAGTCGCGCGGCATCTGGACCGGGGCCTGATCGTTGCCCGCTTCGGACTCTTCCAGACGATTGCGGAACGGATTGGCGTCCGCCATGCTGTCCGGCAGCAGGTTGTTGGAGCTTTTCGCCATATGCTGATACAGCTGGCGGTAATCATGCGCCATGTTATCCAGCAGCTCTGCGCTCCGGGCAAAATGGCTCACCAGCTCTTCGCGGTACTCTTCCAGCTCTGCTTTATTCTTTTCCAGTTCGAACTGCAGCGCCTGCTGTTGGCGTAATTTGCGATTGCCAAAACGCATAGCGACGGCGCCGATAATGATGCCGACAACTAGCCCAATTAGCGCGTATTCCCAGGTCATGAACATCTCCCGTTGTTTTGTGGTTCCGTAGGGTGGCTGTGAGGCTCTCCGCCTGCGCCCGATAGTGCCACTATAACCGCTAATTCCACAGAAGTGGAATCCTGGCGTATCATCACGTAGTGTAGAGCGGCCTTTTTTTCGTCAATCGTGAGCTACGGCATTACGGTTTTCAAGGAATAACAATTAGATCATGCAAAGCCTGTCCCCAACATCGCGTTACCTTTCCTCTCTCAAGGAGGGGAGCCATCAACCTGACGACGTCCAGCGAGAAGCGGTCAGCCGCCTCGATACGATTTATCAAGAACTGCAGAATAAACCTTCGGTCGCGCCGCAAACCGGCGGCGGCCTGCGGGCCAAATTCGGCAAACTGCTGGGCAAGCGCGAACCCGTTGCCGAAACGGCTGCCGTTCGCGGCCTCTATATGTGGGGCGGCGTCGGCAGAGGAAAAACCTGGTTGATGGATCTGTTCTATCAAAGTTTGCCGGGGGAACGTAAACAACGTCTGCACTTTCATCGCTTTATGCTGCGGGTTCATGAAGAGTTAACGTCGCTGCAGGGGCACAGCGATCCGCTGGAAATCGTCGCGGATCGCTTTAAAGCTGAAACCGATGTGCTCTGCTTCGATGAGTTTTTCGTTTCTGATATTACCGATGCAATGCTGCTGGGCGGCCTGATGAAAGCGCTGTTTGCCCGCGGCATAACCCTGGTGGCGACGTCGAATATTCCGCCTGACGAGCTGTACCGCAACGGCCTTCAGCGCGCTCGTTTCCTGCCCGCCATCGACGCCATTAAACAGCATTGCGATGTGATGAACGTCGACGCCGGTATTGATTACCGCCTGCGCACGCTAACCCAGGCGCATTTGTGGCTGTCGCCGCTGAACGCTGAGACGCAGCAGCAGATGGATAAACTGTGGCTGGCGCTGGCGGGGGCGAAGCGCGAGCAGATGCCAACGCTGGAGATCAACCATCGCCCGCTGCCGACGCTGGGCGTTGAGAACCAGACGCTGGCGGCTTCCTTCGCCACGCTGTGCGTGGATGCGCGTAGCCAGCACGACTATATTGCGCTCTCACGTCTGTTTCATACCGTGATGCTCTTTGATGTGCCGGTGATGACCGGACTGATGGAGAGCGAGGCGCGGCGCTTTATCGCCCTGGTCGATGAGTTCTATGAGCGCCACGTCAAGCTGGTGGTCAGCGCGGCGGTACCGCTGTATGAGATCTATCAGGGCGAGAGATTAAAATTCGAGTTCCAGCGCTGTTTATCGCGCCTGCAGGAGATGCAGAGCGAGGAGTATCTGAAGCGGGAACACCTGGCGGGGTAAAACCGGGGACAAATCACATAAAGGGGTCGATCTTTGACCCCGACTTCTCTATAATCTTGCGACCCCACGTTACGAGAAGGTTTTTTTCCCAAAACTTTCTATGTGCCGGCATAGGCTATTCGAAGGGGTAGGTTTGCTGGACAATGTCGTGTGAACCTCAACTGACTAAACGTTTGGGTGTTCACCAACGTGTAACTTATTTATTTGGGTAAGCTTTTAATGAAAACTTTTACAGCTAAACCAGAAACCGTAAAACGCGACTGGTATGTTGTTGACGCGACCGGTAAAACTCTGGGCCGTCTGGCTTCCGAACTGGCTCTGCGCCTGCGCGGCAAGCATAAAGCGGAATACACTCCGCACGTTGATACCGGTGATTACATCATCGTTCTGAACGCAGAAAAAGTTGCTGTAACCGGCAACAAGCGCGAAGACAAAATGTACTACCACCACACCGGCCACATCGGTGGTATCAAAGAAGCGACCTTTGAAGAGATGATTGCCCGCCGTCCTGAGCGTGTGATTGAAATCGCGGTTAAAGGCATGCTGCCAAAAGGCCCGCTGGGTCGTGCTATGTACCGTAAGCTGAAAGTTTACGCGGGTAACGAGCACAACCACGCGGCACAGCAACCGCAAGTTCTTGACATCTAATCGGGATTATAGGCAATGGCTGAAAATCAATACTACGGCACCGGTCGCCGCAAAAGTTCCGCAGCTCGCGTTTTCATCAAACCGGGCAACGGTAAAATCGTTATCAACCAGCGTTCTCTGGAACAGTACTTCGGTCGTGAAACTGCCCGCATGGTAGTTCGTCAGCCGCTGGAACTGGTCGACATGGTTGAGAAATTAGATCTGTACATTACCGTTAAAGGTGGTGGTATCTCTGGTCAGGCTGGTGCGATCCGTCACGGTATCACCCGCGCTCTGATGGAGTACGATGAGTCCCTGCGTGGCGAACTGCGTAAAGCTGGCTTCGTTACTCGTGATGCTCGTCAGGTTGAACGTAAGAAAGTCGGCCTGCGTAAAGCACGTCGTCGTCCGCAGTTCTCCAAACGTTAATTGTTTTCTGCTCACGCAGAACAATTTGCGAAAAAACCCGCTTCGGCGGGTTTTTTTATGGATAAATTTGCCATTTTCCCTCTACAAACGCCCCATTATTACCACTTTTTCAGCATTTCCAGAATCCCCTCACCACAACGTCTTCAAAATCTGGTAAACTATCATCCAATTTTCTGCCCAAATGCAGGTGATTGTTCATTTTTTGTTTGGATGACGAACGAAATGAAGTCACGCAAATGGGGTTTTTACATCTGGCTGGCCATGCGTGGTCGGCAGCAGTACAAAAATTCTGAATATACCTGGAGGTTTTCATGGCTGTCGCTGCCAACAAACGTTCGGTAATGACGCTGTTTTCTGGTCCTACTGACATCTATAGCCATCAGGTCCGCATCGTGCTGGCCGAAAAAGGTGTTAGTTTTGAGATAGAGCACGTGGAGAAGGACAACCCGCCTCAGGATCTGATTGACCTCAACCCGAATCAAAGCGTACCGACGCTTGTGGATCGTGAGCTCACTCTGTGGGAATCTCGCATCATTATGGAATACCTGGATGAGCGTTTCCCGCATCCGCCGCTAATGCCGGTTTATCCGGTTGCGCGTGGGGAAAGCCGTCTGTACATGCACCGTATCGAAAAGGACTGGTATTCGTTGATGAATACCATTCAGACCGGTACCGCTGCGCAGGCTGATACTGCGCGTAAGCAGCTGCGTGAAGAACTGCAGGCGATTGCGCCAGTATTCACCCAGAAGCCCTACTTCCTGAGCGATGAGTTCAGCCTGGTAGACTGCTACCTGGCACCGCTGCTGTGGCGTCTGCCGGTTCTCGGCGTAGAGCTGGTCGGTGCTGGCGCGAAAGAGCTCAAAGGCTATATGACTCGCGTGTTTGAGCGCGACTCTTTCCTCGCTTCTTTAACTGAAGCCGAACGTGAAATGCGTCTCGGTCGGGGCTAAATGATGGATGTATCACAGCTGACGCCGCGTCGCCCGTACCTGTTACGAGCGTTCTATGAGTGGCTGCTGGATAACCAGCTGACTCCGCATCTGGTCGTTGACGTCACTCTGCCGGGCGTAATGGTCCCGATGGAGTACGCTCGCGATGGGCAAATTGTTCTCAATATTGCCCCACGTGCTGTCGGTAACCTCGAGCTGGCCAACGACGAAGTGCGTTTTAACGCGCGCTTTGGCGGCGTGCCGCGCAATGTCTCCGTGCCGATGGCGGCCGTGCTGGCGGTTTACGCGCGCGAGAATGGTGCGGGAACCATGTTCGAACCAGAAGCGGCTTATGATGAAGATGTCACTAGCCTGAACGATGACGAAGAGCTGCCTGACAGCGAAACGGTCATGTCGGTGATCGATGGCGATAAGCCGGATAATCACGACGACGATCCTGACGATACGCCGCCTCCTCGCGGCGGCCGTCCGGCGCTGCGCGTCGTTAAATAATGTTTGCCAGGCCCTTCGGGGCCTGTTTTACTTTCTGCCATTCACCGTGATTACCGTAAAGCATCCCCGCTTTAATTCTCTATTTCATACTCTCCGATGCGGGTACGTGGCGTTGATTTCAAACTCCGCTAATAAACCTCATATTTCTACTACACTCCGTGTAGGGCTCCTGGGTTGATTGTATTCCCTTTCCACCCCCTTTTAAGTGTATATCCGCTATCTGGTACGTCTTTAATTAAGCTATTAAGCTGGGTTGCCGATGAGCGAAAGAGCTTGCTGAGTCTGTAATACATCAGGGGGTGGCTGAAATTATAATATAGTGCGAGAAATTTATGTGAATTTATTGAATTCATATAATTAATATTCTAGTGTTTGATATTAACTTATTTTCCTTGTAAATGACTGTTCGGAATAATGGTGTTTTATTGCCGCTATGATGATAAAATATATCAATATTATTTTTATCGTTTATGACGGTTTTATAATCAAAGTCAATGAATATCCATGTTAAGGCGCAAAATCGTTGGGTTTTTGCTACGATTCATTATTATTTTTTTTGTTTTCGTGAGTTGCAAAAAAGTAATCATAAGAATTAACTATTGATTAAGTTCTTCTACATTTAAAGTTAATTTTTCTAAGTGTATTTTATTGTACCCTTTAACGTATTATCCGTTTCGTATTTAAGACACGCTCTTTCTTTTAAAATGCGTTTATTAGATATGTAAATATATTATACGTTAAGGATTGACTCATGAAAAAAACACTTCTGGCTGCCATTCTGGCAATGAGCGCGACTTCGGCTATTGCTGCTAATCCTACTGCTGTATTAAAAGTAAAGGGTACTTTAACAAACGCAGCATGCACACCCACTCTGGATAATGGCGGCGTGGTGGACTATGGCACGATTAACCTCGGTGAATTATCTTCCACAGCGGTTAATCAGCTGGGGCAGAAAAATATCAACCTGACCATTAACTGTACTGCTGCAACCAAATTATCCTGGAATTTGATTGATGAGCGTAGCAGTTCTAATGCTAAATTAACCGTAGAAAATGCTACTGCTCTTGGTAACTCCCTTGATGACGATCGTGTGACTTACGGCGTGGGCAAAGCGGGTAACGTCAATATTGGTTCTTATGGCATGTTCGTAAAAGTGGATAGCGTAACCGCTGACGGCGAAGGTGTGACCGCTATTAGCGCTGATTATTATGACTCAGGTGTTAAGTGGGCCAAGAGCACCGGCGGTATCACCGCAGGCACTTTCCGCGACTTTTCTGTTGCGGCCTTCGGTTCTGAAGCTCCGGTTGCATTCAAAACCGCGACTTTCCCACTGGTAACGTCTCTGGCTATTCAAAACACCAGCACGCTGGCTATTACTGATGACACTGCGCTGGATGGTGAGCTGACTATCAGCCTGCGTTATCTGTAATTATTGATACCATAGGCTATTAATAAAATGGGAGCGACTATTTTGGGCTGCTCCCATTTTTATTGTCGTGGTTAACACGGGGTGTGAATTATCCAAGGGGTTTGTTTTGCGTTTTTTTAATTATTCATCTGCCAAAATTATTATTTGTTCTATTTTCTCTTTTGTCTCACTCTCTGTTTTTTCTGAAGGAATGGTGCCGGAAACAAGTTTATTAGTCATTGATGAGGCGACTCACAGTGGCACAATGAACGTGAAAAATACGGATGCGCACCCCGCATTATTGTATACAACGGTTGTTGATTTGCCTGATGAAAGTAAGGATTTAAAGCTGATACCTACGCAACCCGTGGTTCGCGTAGAACCCGGGCAAACGCAACAAATCCGTTTTATTCTGCAGAATAATAAACCATTGGACGTCGAGCATTTTAAACGCGTGACGTTTGAAGGCATTCCGCCAAAAAGTGAAAATAAAAGAATTAAAATCGGCTTCAATATTCGTCAGGATTTACCCGTGCTGATTCGCCCCGCGGGCCTTCCCGTTGTGACTGATGCGTGGAAGTATCTGCAGTGGTCAGGCTCAGGAAATACTGCAAAAGTCGTCAATCCTGATAAATATGTCGTTCGTCTGGCTCCCGAGATAGTTTTTCTTCCCTCTGGTACGAAGGGGCATATTAGTACAAGTTACATCTTGCCAGGAGAAACGTTAAATATCACCGTTTCAAAAAATATTAATGGTGATAATAAAGTTCAATTCTATCCTGCTAGCCGCTATGGTATTGAAGTGCCTAGTTTTATTTCGGACCTGAATGCAAAATAAGAAGCGTCTATGTTTAAAAAACGCCGTCTTACTTCTCGCTCCTGTGCGTCATTGTGTGGAATCTTGCCGCTGGCTGCGCTCTGTTCCGTTGATGTACAAGCCAAAGAGATAACGTTTGATACCGAGATGATTCAGTCACGCGGATTGAATGTCAATCTCAACCGTTATTTTGCG
This sequence comes from Klebsiella sp. PL-2018, assembly GCF_019048985.1. Taxonomy (NCBI): domain Bacteria; kingdom Pseudomonadati; phylum Pseudomonadota; class Gammaproteobacteria; order Enterobacterales; family Enterobacteriaceae; genus Klebsiella; species Klebsiella sp. PL-2018. The sequence goes on along the minus strand of NZ_CP077673.1, from coordinate 5,268,480 downwards.
CGAGCTCCGCGCTTTCTCCCCGGTACGCATTCCGTGCAGGTGAAGATTAACGGTAAGGATAAAGGAACCGTCGCGGCGCGTTTTGGCGAGGATGGTACGCTGTGCGTTGATCATGATTTTATTGAGTTTTCCGGGTTAATGCCGGTCCCCCTGAAAAAGAATGAAGAGTGCCATGACATCGTCAATGACTACGCGCAGGCGGTAGTGAAAGCCCTGCCAGGCCAGGAAATGGTCGAACTGTATCTCCCGCCGGAGGCGCTGAACGGGATGAATGGTGATATCAAAAACTTTCAGCACGGCGGAATAGCTGGATTGCTCAACTATGACCTGTTCAGTACCCGCAGCGAATATGGCGGCAGCGATACCAATCTCTATTCTCAGGCCAGTCTGGAAGGGGGCATAAACATCAGCGACTGGTCGTTGCGTAGCCGCTATATCCTTACCGACGATAATGGCGATAAGAATGCTGAAAGTGTTTACACCTTTGCCGAGCACGTTTTTGACGCGTTGAAGATGACTGCGCAGGTCGGGGAGATCAATGCCAGCTCATATGTCCTGAGCGGAGCCCCGATCGTTGGCGTACAGCTGATGCCTACCCGTGCTTTGCAGGGCAGCGGAAGCGGCGTCAGCGTTGCAGGAATGGCGCATAATGCTCAGGCCCGCGTGGAGGTACGTCAGAGCGGACGACTTATCTACAGCACGCTGGTTCCGGCCGGACCGTTCACGCTCGATGATGTACCGATAGCGAGCAGTAATGTGGAACTGGAGGTGACGGTTATTGAATCCGATGGTTCAAGCAATCGCTTTATTGTTCCAGCCGCATCCGTCATGGCGCGGAAGCTTTCCCGGCCGCAGGGCCTGGCCGCCTCTTTTGGTCAGATACGCGATATTAAAGAGGATTATGAAAATCCCTGGGTGCTTAACCTCTCTGACGGTTGGCGTATATTGCCTCGGCTGAATCTGCTGGCTTCTGGTGCGGCAACGAAAAATTACCTTGGCGGCGGCGTCCATGCTGAATATCTGTTGACCGATAACTGGAGTGCCTCCACCAGCGTGGCCGCAAGCCAGGAAAAATTCGGCGAGAAAAACAGCGGTGTGAAAACTGAGCTACAGAGTTCACTTAAGCTGGCAGAATCTTTAAGTGCGTCAGCGAGCGCGGCACATTTTACCCCCGGCTATCGTGAACTGACGGACGCGCTGAACGATGATTTTCAACCCTATAGCAATACGTATTCCACCAGTTTGGCCTGGTTTACGCCGCCTGGGGGGACATTTAGCGCTGGTTTTAACTACAACCAAAGCAGAGGGGCGGGTAATGATTCCCGCTACCTGTTGCTTTCATGGGGCAGGAGCTTCGATCGAGCCACCGTTTCTGTTAACTGGCAGAGAGCGATGGGGAACAAAGACGGGCGCCAGGATGATGATCTGCTCTACGTTAACCTGAGCATTCCGTTTGGCGGTTCGCAGCGCGTCAGTAGCTATATGCGTAAACAGGGCAACCGTAACAGCTACGGCGTACAGAACTCTGGCGCACTGTCACAGGATTCTTACTACTATATCTCCGTCGATCGGGACAGGGGAGAGAGTGAGAATAGCGTTAACGGCAACCTGAGCACTAACTTACATTACACTCGATTAGGCATTGGCGGCGGGCGCGTGGGTTCCCGCCACCGTAATTATAATGCCACGCTCTCAGGTGGGGTTGCGGCGCATAAAAGCGGCGTCACCTTCACGCCTTATACCATTCGGAATACGTTTGCCATTGCAAAACTGAGTGAATCGAAAGCTGGCGTTGAAATCAGTACTCCGCAGGGGACGGTCTGGACCGATTATTGGGGGCAGGCTGTTATCCCTGGGCTGAATGAGTGGCGTAATTCGCGCATTGAAATTGACGCGAACAAGCTGCCTGCGAGTATGACGCTGGCAAATGGAACAAAGTATGTGGCAGCTGCGCATGCTTCGGTGAGCGAAGTCGGTTTTAAAGTCCTGAATAACCGTCGGGTGATGATCCGCGTTAAGCGTGCGGATAACAGGGCGCTGGATAAGGGATTATCCATCGTTGATGAGAAAGGCAATTATATTGTCACCAGCGTGGATGACGGGCATGTTTTCCTTAATGAGGCTGAGCAGGTTTCGGCACTGTATGTCATGGACGACGATAATAACCGACTGTGCAAGATTGATTACATCTTAAGCGACAAGAGGGATGAAGACGCATTTTACGAAGAGGTGGACGGCGTATGTCGATGAATCAGTGGATAGGGATGCTGTTATCTGCGGGAATGCTGCTGTCAGGCACCGTTCGTGCCGAAGAGTGCCAGATTACGCTCTCCCGGACAAAAATTGATTATAACCAGATACGCCGTGATGACATTGTTTCTACTACCCAGAATTGGCACAAACTGTCTGAGTGGGAAGTGAATGTGAATGTTTCCTGTTCTGAAATGCATCAGATGGCGGTGCTGGTTCAGGGTGCTGCTGGCGAGAAAGGTCGCTTTTTGTTTGGCGCTCGCGGTGGTGTTGGGCTTAAGGTTGAAAATATTACCGTTGATGGCAAGTCCTACAGCGCTGGAAAAACAGTGGACCAGCTGAATTTTACGCCGGAGAGCGGGACAACATCTCCTCTGTATGTGCGTAACAATGAGGCGGTGATCGCCGTAGAAAATAATGTTGTGCCGCAAGGGAAGCAGATGAGTTTTCGCGTGATGCTGTTCCCCGTGCTCAACGAGAGTATGTTCAGTGGAAATACCGATAACACAACAATTGAAGCGGATATCGCCTGGCGACTGCTCATCAAATAGCACTTAGCTAAACGCTAAACGCCGGACGATTTTCTCATCCGGCGTTTTGTTTTTTACACTTCCAGGTAGTTCAGGATGCCGTCAGCCGCCTTACGGCCTTCGGCAATCGCGGTGACCACCAGGTCAGAGCCGCGAACGATATCGCCACCGGCGAAGATTTTCGGGTTGCTGGTCTGGAAGGCGTTGTCGCTACCTTCCGGCGCAATCACGCGGCCCTGAGAATCGAGCTCGACGCTGTGCTTCGCCAGCCATTCCATGCTGTGTGGGCGGAAACCAAACGCCATCACCACGGCATCGGCGGGCACCACATGCTCAGAACCGGCCACGATTTCCGCGCGGCGGCGGCCTTTTGCATCCGGCTGGCCCATCTCCGTACGCGCCATCTTCACGCCGCAGACTTTACCGTTGGCATTCACTTCAATGCCCAGCGGCTGAACGTTGAACTGGAATTCCACGCCTTCTTCACGCGCGTTTTTCACTTCGCGCTTCGATCCCGGCATGTTCTCCTCATCACGGCGATAGGCGCAGATGACGTGGGTGGCGTTCTGGCGGATCGAGGTACGCACGCAGTCCATTGCGGTGTCGCCACCGCCGAGAACCACGACGCGCTTGCCTTCCATGCTAACGTACGGTTCATCCGCCGTTTCACCAAAGCCCATGATCTGCTTGGTATTGGCGATGAGGAACGGCAGCGCATCAAAGACCCCGCTGGCGTCTTCGTTTTCCAGCCCGCCGCGCATAGACTGATAGGTTCCGACGCCGAGGAACACCGCATCGTAATCTTTCAGCAGATCGTCGAGCTGTACATCGCGGCCCACTTCGATATTCAGTTTGAACTCGATGCCCATACCGGTAAAGATCTCGCGACGACGGGTCATCACCTCTTTCTCCAGCTTAAAGGCCGGAATACCAAAGGTCAGCAGGCCGCCGATCTCCGGATGGCGATCGAAGACCACCGCCTTCACGCCGTTACGGGTCAATACGTCGGCGCACGCCAGGCCCGCCGGGCCCGCGCCGATGATGGCGACGGTTTTACCGGTTTGTTTTACGCCGCTAAGGTCAGGACGCCAGCCCATTTCGAACGCTTTATCATTGATATAGCGCTCAATGTTACCGATGGTTACCGCGCCGAACTCATCGTTCAGCGTGCAGGAACCTTCGCACAGGCGGTCCTGCGGGCAAACGCGCCCGCACACTTCCGGTAGGGTATTGGTCTGATGCGACAGTTCCGCCGCTTCAAAAATACGCCCTTCGTTGGCCAGCTTCAGCCAGTTCGGGATGTAGTTATGAACCGGGCACTTCCATTCGCAGTACGGGTTGCCGCAGGACAGACAGCGGTCTGCCTGTGCTTTAGCCTGGCCTTCTGAAAACGGCTCGTAAATTTCCACAAATTCAATTTTACGGATCTTCAGCGCTTTCTTTGGCGGATCAACTCGCTGTAAGTCGATAAATTGATAGACATTCTGACTCATCTTAACCCCTTACTGCGCCTGCACCCGCAGCTCAGCTGCGGAACGACTACGGTGACCCAACAGTGCTTTAACATCGCTGGACTTCGGTTTAACCAGCGCAAACTTCGCTGAGAAGGCCGGCCAGTTGGCCAGAATCTCTTCACCGCGCTGCGAACCGGTAAGCTGCACGTGCTCGGTAATTAAACCGCGCAGGTGCTCTTCATGGATGGCCAGAGAGTCAACGTCCAGCACTTCTACCAGCTCAGGGTTCACGCGTTTGCGGAAGTCGCCGTCTTCATCCAGAACGTAACCAAAGCCGCCGGTCATGCCTGCGCCAAAGTTGACGCCGGTTTTGCCCAGCACGCAGACGATACCGCCGGTCATGTATTCACAGCCATTGTCGCCAATGCCTTCGACGACGGTGATCGCACCGGAGTTACGTACCGCGAAACGCTCGCCTGCACGACCCGCAGCATACAGACGACCGCCGGTCGCACCGTACAGACAGGTGTTGCCGATGATGCTGGCCTCATGGCTACGGAAGGCCGAGCCTACCGGAGGACGAATGGCGAGCAGGCCGCCGGCCATCCCTTTACCCACATAGTCGTTCGCGTCGCCGGTCAGATGCAGCTCAACGCCGCCGGCATTCCACACGCCGAAGCTCTGACCCGCGGTACCGCTAAAGTGGGCGATAATCGGATCGGCTGCCAGGCCTTGGTCACCGTGGGTCTGGGCGATATAGCCGGACAGCGATGCGCCAACGGAGCGGTCGGTGTTGCGGATATCGAACCAGAAAGTTTTGCTCTGCTTGCTGTCAACGTACGGTTTTGCCTGCTGCAGCAGCTGAGCATTGAGTACGCCATTGTCGAACGGCGGATTGTTCTCTGTGCAGTACAGCGCTTTGCCGGGATGCGGCTCCGCGGTTTCCAGCAGCTTGCTCAGATCCAGCTTCTGCTGTTTGGCGGTAAAACCGTCCAGCTCTTTCAGCAGGTCGGTACGGCCAATCAGATCCACCAGACGCTTCACGCCCAGCTGCGCCATCAGCTCGCGCGTTTCGCGGGCGATGAATTCAAAGTAGTTGGTGACCTTAAACGGCAGACCGTGATAGTGGTTCTTACGCAGTTTGTCATCCTGAGTCGCTACGCCGGTTGCGCAGTTGTTCAGGTGGCAAATACGCAGATATTTACAGCCCAGCGCGACCATCGGGCCGGTACCGAAGCCGAAGCTCTCAGCCCCGAGGATGGCCGCTTTGATGATATCAAGGCCGGTTTTCAGACCGCCGTCCACCTGCAGACGAATTTTGTGGCGCAGCCCGTTGGCAACCAGCGCCTGCTGGGTTTCCACCAGTCCCAGTTCCCACGGACAACCCGCATACTTCACGGAAGAGAGCGGGCTGGCGCCGGTGCCGCCGTCGTAGCCGGCAATGGTGATCAAATCCGCATAGGCTTTGGCTACGCCGGTGGCGATAGTCCCGACGCCCGGTTCAGAAACCAGCTTCACGGAGATCATCGCTTTCGGGTTAACCTGCTTCAGGTCGAAAATCAGCTGAGCCAGATCCTCGATAGAGTAAATATCGTGGTGCGGCGGCGGGGAGATCAGCGTTACGCCGGGTACGGAATAGCGCAGCTTGGCGATATAGGGGGTGACTTTATCACCCGGCAGCTGGCCGCCTTCGCCGGGCTTCGCGCCCTGAGCGACTTTAATCTGAATAACGTCGGCGTTAACCAGGTAAGCCGGGGTCACGCCGAAGCGGCCGGAGGCGACCTGCTTGATGCGCGAGACTTTATTGGTGCCGTAGCGTGCCGGATCTTCGCCGCCTTCGCCGGAGTTGGAGTTACCGCCGATGCTGTTCATTGCTTCCGCCAGCGCTTCGTGCGCTTCCGGGCTCAGCGCGCCGATAGACATCGCCGCGGTATCGAAGCGTTTGAACAGTTCGCTGGCCGGCTCAACGTCGTCCAGGTTCACCGTGGTTCCGTCCGGCGTTACGCACAGCAGATCGCGCAGCGTTGCCGCCGGGCGCTCGTTAACCAGCTTCGCGTACTGCTGGTAATCGCTGTATTCGCCGCTTTGTACCGCTTGTTGCAGCGTGCGCACCACGTCAGGGTTATAGGCGTGATATTCGCCGCCGTGGACGTATTTCAGCAGGCCGCCCTGATCCAGCGGTTTACGCGCCAGCCAGGCACGTTTCGACAGGTTCAGCAGATCCTGCTGGAAATCCTCGAAGCCCGCGCCGCCGATACGGCTGACGACGCCCTGGAAGCACAGGTCGGACACTTCGCGATGCAGACCTACCGCCTCAAACAGCTTCGAGCAGCGATAGGAGGCAATGGTCGAAATCCCCATCTTCGACATGATCTTATACAGACCTTTGTTGATGCCGTTACGATAGTTCAGCATCACCGCGCGGTACGCTTTGTCGATGGCTTTGTTATCCACCAGCTTCGCCAGGGTTTCATAGGCGAGATACGGGTAGATCGCCGTCGCGCCGAAGCCGAGCAGCACGGCAAAGTGGTGCGGATCGCGGGCGCTGGCGGTTTCGACAATAATGTTGGCATCGCAGCGCAGGCTCTTATCGACCAGTCGGGTCTGGATCGCGCCTACCGCCATCGGAGCCGGTACCGGCAGACGGTTTTTGGCGATGTTGCGGTCAGAGAGCACCAGCAGAACGGTACCGCTGCGCACCATTTGTTCGGCTTTATCGCATAGCGCCTTCACGGTTTCAGCCAGCGTGGTTTCGGTGGCATCAAAAGTGATATCCAGGACGTCGGCGCGATAGTGCTCCTCTTCCATGGTGGTCAGCTGTTTAAAATCGGAGTACAGCAGAATCGGCGACTTGAAGCTCAGGCGGTGCGCCTGGCCTTCCGCTTCGCAGAAGACGTTCATTTCACGGCCGATGCTGGTGGCCAGCGACATGACGTGCGCTTCGCGCAGCGGGTCGATCGGCGGGTTGGTCACCTGCGCGAACTGCTGGCGGAAGTAATCGTAAATGATACGCGGCTGGCTGGAGAGCACGGCAAATGGGGTATCGTCGCCCATTGAGCCGACCGCTTCCTGGCCGTTTTCACCCAGTACGCGCAGGACGGAGTCCAGCTCCTCGGCGCTGTAGTTGAACTGTTTCTGGTAGCTGGCGAGGGTATCATCATCCAGCTGGCGGCTACCGACTTCTTCATCCGGCAGCTCTTCGAACGGCACCAGACGACGGACGTTTTTCGCCATCCACTCTTTATACGGGTGACGGCTTTTCAGATCGTTGTCGGTTTCCGCGGAGTGCAGAATACGCCCCTCGCGGGTATCGATAACCATCAGCTCGCCCGGGCCGACGCGGCCTTTTTCAACCACTTCATCCGGCTGGTAATCCCAGATACCGACTTCGGAGGCGCAGGTGATGAGCTTGTCTTTCGTGATCACATAGCGCGCCGGACGCAGGCCGTTACGGTCGAGGTTACAGGCGGCGAAACGACCATCGGACATCACGATGCCCGCCGGGCCGTCCCACGGTTCCATATGCATGGAGTTAAAGTCAAAGAACGAACGCAGCTCAGGATCCATATCCGGGTTGTTCTGCCAGGCTGGCGGAACCAGCAGGCGCATAGCGCGGATAATGTCCATCCCGCCCGCCAGCAGCAGCTCCAGCATGTTATCCATTGAGCTGGAGTCAGAGCCGGTTTCATTGACGAACGGCGCGGCGTCGTGGAGATCCGGGATCAGCGGCGTCTGGAACTTATAGGTACGGGCGCGGGCCCACTGGCGGTTACCGGTGATGGTGTTGATCTCGCCGTTGTGCGCCAGATAGCGGAACGGCTGCGCCAGCGGCCAGCGCGGCACGGTGTTGGTGGAAAAGCGCTGGTGGAACAGGCAGATTGCCGACTCCAGGCGCAGGTCCGCGAGGTCCAGGTAGAAGCGCGGCAGATCCGCCGGCATACACAGACCTTTATAAATGTTGACCAGGTTCGACAGGCTGCAAACGTAGAAATCTTTATCTTCCTGCAGACGCTTTTCGATACGGCGACGCGCGATGAATAAACGGCGTTCCATATCGCGCGGACGCCAGCCAGCCGGGGCGTTCACAAAGATTTGTTCAATACGAGGCAGCGAGGAGAGGGCGATTTCACCGAGAACGCCTTCATTGGTCGGCACATCGCGCCAGCCGACGATAGACAGCGTTTCGCGTTGAAGTTCTTCTTCGACGATGCGGCGCGCCGCTTTGGCCAGTTCAGGATCCTTATTAAGGAACAGCATCCCAACGGCATAATTTTTGGCTAAACGCCAGCCGCGCTCTTCCGCAACAATTCGGAAGAAACGATCGGGTTTTTGTAGCAGCAAGCCACAACCGTCGCCGGTTTTTCCATCGGCAAGAATCGCGCCGCGGTGCTGCATTCGGGCCAGTGCGTGTATAGCGGTTCGCACTACCTTGTGGCTAGGTTCGCCTTCTATGTGGGCGATCAGGCCGAAACCACAGTTATCCCTCTCAAGGGATTTATCGTACAACATATCAGTGAACCTCCCCAGGCTCTACGGGACACCCTCCGATACCGATTGCGCACGGGCACAGAAAGAGCATGGCGACGGGGTTTACACCTCGCATTCGCCCTCTTTAAATCCTTTTCGCATCGGTACACAAGTTTGAGGACTTGCTGTTAAGAGGGAATCTCAATTACTGCATAAATATGATGAGCAGAGCACTCATCCAGAAAGCTTCCAGCGGATTCCCAACTTATCGGGAATCCACACATACGTCAAATGGCAATCTTATTTATACAAAAATGTGCTATACAACACCTAATTTAATGATTTTTAAGAAAATAATGGCATTTTAAATGCCAGGGAAACGTACCGGTCGTCATAATTGAGTGTGATCTGTCTCACTATATCGACGGCGAGACATTATCCTTCTGTGCTGAATTGTTTTTTCATTGCAGTTTTTTAAACTGGTTTTTGTTTGATTTGCGGTGACTGATACTGTTTTATGCCCTGGTAAAGATAATGGCAAATCAGCGGCTATATATAAGGAAAACTCATTACCATACGGATGAATTAAATTGCAGTTATCTTGAGTGTTTATGCAATGAGATAGGCAGCCGCGTTGACGATTGATCCAGGTCATCGCCGTCGGTAGCTAAAAATGGCAGGCTTGGCCCCTTTCTTAAGGCCGGTCTATCAGATTATGCAGTTACAAAAATTAGTCAATATGTTTGGTGGGGATCTTATGCGCCGCTATGGTGAAAAGGTTCATAAACTGACGCTGCATGGTGGATTTAGCTGCCCAAATCGCGATGGCACTATTGGTCGCGGCGGCTGTACGTTCTGTAATGTGGCCTCTTTTGCCGATGAAGAGCAGCAGCACCGCTCGATTGCGGAACAGCTGGCCCATCAGGCGCAGCGGGTGAATCGTGCAAAGCGCTATCTGGCCTATTTCCAGGCTTATACCAGCACTTTTGCCGAGGTGCAGGTGCTGCGCGCCATGTATCAGCAGGCGGTCAGCCAGGCGAATATTGTCGGGCTATGCGTAGGGACTCGCCCGGACTGCGTCCCCGGCGCGGTACTGGATCTGCTGACTGAATATCGGGAGCAGGGGTATGAAGTCTGGCTCGAGCTGGGTTTACAGACCGCGCATGATAAAACGCTGCACCGAATCAATCGCGGCCACGATTTTGCCTGCTATCAGCGAACCACCCGTCTGGCACGCGAGCGCGGCCTCAAAGTGTGTAGCCACCTTATCGTGGGCCTGCCGGGCGAAGGGCAGCGCGAATGTCTGGAGACCTTAGCGCAGGTGGTAGAGACCGGCGTAGACGGCATTAAGCTGCATCCACTTCATATTGTGAAGGGCAGTATCATGGCCAGGGCGTGGCAGGCCGGCAGGTTAAACGGTATTGCGCTGGAAGCGTATACGGTCACTGCAGGAGAGATGATTCGCCATACTCCGCCAGACGTGATTTATCACCGTATCTCCGCCAGCGCCCGACGCCCGACGTTGCTGGCGCCGCTGTGGTGTGAGAACCGTTGGACCGGGATGGTTGAGCTGGATAAATATCTCAATGAATACGGCGTGCAGGGGTCAGCCATCGGGCGTTGCTGGATCTCTCCGGCTGCTGCCGAATAACGTCTTTTCCGGCTGACGGCTCTCCACCGTCAGGCGCGTAACTACAATCCTTCCCGCATTTTTGGCACAACTTACAGCGTCTTGCTCAGAATTGAGTATTATTGTGCGAAGTTGTCGCGAAGGAATCCCTTATGAAGCAAATCCGTATGCTGGCGCAGTATTATGTTGACCTGATGATGAAGCTGGGTCTGGTGCGCTTTTCAATGCTGCTGGCCTTTGCGCTGGTGGTGCTGGCGATCGTTGTGCAGATGGCCGTGACGATGGTGCTGCACGGCCAGGTGGAAAGTATTGATGTGATCCGCTCCATCTTCTTTGGCTTGCTGATTACCCCGTGGGCGGTCTATTTCCTGTCGGTGGTGGTTGAGCAGCTGGAAGAGTCCCGGCAGCGCCTCTCGAGGCTGGTGGAGAAACTGGAGGAGATGCGCGAACGCGATCTCAAGCTGAATGTGCAGCTTAAGGACAACATCGCCCAGCTTAATCAGGAAATCGGCGAACGTGAAAAGGCGGAAGCGGAACGTGAAACGACGCTTGAGCAGCTGAAAATTGAGATGAAAGAGCGTGAAGAGGCGCAAATTCAGCTGGAACAGCAATCCTCCTTCTTGCGTTCCTTCCTGGATGCCTCTCCGGACCTGGTTTTCTATCGTAATGAAGATAAAGAGTTTTCTGGCTGTAACCGAGCCATGGAACTGTTGACCGGTAAAAGTGAAAAGCAGCTTATTCATCTTAAGCCGCAGGATGTTTACAGCGAAGAGGTGGCGGAGAAGGTGCTGGAGACGGATGAGAAAGTCTTCCGCCATAACGTATCGCTCACCTACGAGCAGTGGCTGGATTATCCGGACGGGCGCAAGGCCTGCTTTGAAATCCGCAAAGTGCCTTATTATGACCGCGTCGGTAAGCGCCGCGGTCTGATGGGGTTTGGCCGCGATATTACGGAGCGTAAGCGCTATCAGGACGCGCTGGAGCGGGCCAGCCGTGATAAGACCACCTTTATCTCAACGATCAGCCACGAGCTGCGTACGCCTCTTAACGGCATCGTAGGCCTTAGCCGAATCCTTCTGGATACCGATCTTACCGATGAACAGGAAAGATACCTGAAAACCATCCACGTCTCAGCGGTAACGCTGGGTAATATCTTCAATGATATTATTGAGATGGATAAGATGGAGCGGCGTAAAATTCAGCTGGATAACCAGCCGGTGGACTTTACCGGCTTCCTGGCCGACCTGGAAAATCTCTCCGGCCTGCAGGCGCAGCAGAAAGGCCTGCATTTTGTGCTGGACCCCACGCTTCCGCTGCCGCATAAAGTGATCACCGATGGAACGCGTTTGCGCCAAATCTTGTGGAATCTTATTAGTAATGCCGTGAAATTTACTCCGCAAGGCGGGAATGTGAACGTCCGCGTGCGCTACGACGAAGGAGATATCCTGCACTTTGAAGTAGAAGATTCAGGGATTGGCATCCCTGAAGCGGAACAGGATAAAATTTTCGCTATGTATTACCAGGTGAAAGATAGCCAGGGCGGCAAGCCAGCGACGGGTACCGGCATCGGCCTCGCCGTATCGAGGCGCCTGGCGCGGAATATGGGCGGTGATATTTGCGTTACCAGCCTCCCGGGTAAAGGCGCGACTTTTACGCTTACCGTACACGCTCCGGCCGTGGCTGAAGAGGTCGAGGACACGCTGGCGGAAGATGAAATGCCATTACCTGCGCTGAACGTGCTGCTAGTGGAAGATATTGAGCTCAACGTTATCGTGGCGCGCTCGGTACTGGAGAAGCTGGGCAACAGCGTGGATGTGGCGATGACCGGCAAGGCTGCGCTGGAGATGTTTGTACCCGGCGAGTACGATCTGGTTCTGCTTGATATTCAGCTGCCGGATATGACTGGACTCGATATTTCTCGTCAGCTGAAACAACGCTTTGCCGCCGATGAGCTCCCGCCGCTGGTGGCGCTTACCGCTAACGTGCTGAAGAACAAGAAAGAGTATCTGGATGCGGGAATGGATGATGTTCTTAGTAAGCCATTATCGGTTCCGGCATTAACCGCGATTATCAAAAAATTCTGGGATGCGCCGGAAGAAGAGGAGAATGCAATGCCATCTGTAGATAGCAGTAAATCGGCTTCTGTACTGGATATTCCGATGCTTGAGCAGTATATCGAACTGGTAGGGCCGAAGCTGATTAATGACGGTCTGGCCGTTTTTGAAAGAATGATGCCGGGCTACCTGGCGGTCCTGGAATCCAATTTAACCGCTCGCGACCAGAAAGGCATTGTCGATGAGGGTCATAAGATTAAAGGGGCAGCGGGCTCAATCGGTTTGCGCCATATCCAGCAATTAGGGCAGCAGATTCAAACGTCGGATTTACCTGCGTGGTCGGATAACGTGGGTGAATGGGTTGAAGAGATGAAATCAGAGTGGCAAAACGATGTCGCGGTGCTGAAAGCGTGGGTCGCGGCGGCAGATAAAAAATGACCCCGGATAAACCGGGGTGCGCGAATACTGCGCCAACACCAGGGAACTGGTCGTTACGCCAGAATCATTTGAGTGATTTTTTTACACGGCGCAACCTGAGGATTTGGCTTACTCGCTCATTAAGATAGCAAACCTTAAATAGTTTGTTACATGAAACAGTAAAATATGTGAAGCATAGCGAGTAATTCAAAATTTTTGACTGCTTTCATAAACTTGTACTAAGGGGCTGATGTGATGAAGAAAATTGGTGTGGTGCTGAGCGGCTGCGGCGTTTATGACGGAAGTGAAATTCATGAAGCCGTCATTACCCTGCTGGCAATAGCCCGCAGCGGCGCTCAGGCCATCTGCTATGCGCCAGATAAAGTGCAAACCGATGTTATCAATCACCTGACCGGCGAAGCGCAGGCGGAAAGCCGTAATGTGCTCGTGGAAGCGGCGCGTATCGCACGCGGAGAGATTCAGCCTTTGGCCAATGCCCGAGCGGATGCGCTGGATGCGCTGATCGTCCCCGGCGGTTTTGGTGCAGCAAAGAACCTCAGCAGCTTTGCTTCACAGGGGAGCGAATGTGAAGTCGATCGCGATCTCAAGGCGCTGGCGCTGGCGATGCATCAGGCGGGTAAACCGTTGGGCTTTATCTGTATCGCTCCGGCACTGTTGCCGAAAATATTTGCTATACCGCTACGCGTGACCATTGGTACCGATCTTGATACTGCCGACGCGGTTGAGGAGATGGGGGCTGAACACGTGCCTTGCCCGGTCGACGATATTGTGGTGGATGAAGACAACAAAGTGGTGACGACCCCCGCGTATATGCTGGCGCAGAACATCGCCGAAGCGGCGAGCGGCATTGAAAAACTGGTCTCTCGCGTATTGGTTCTGACGGCATGACATTTCGCTTTTCGCCGTTGCGGTTGATTAAGCGCTTTGTGCTGAGGCTGCTGTTGGCTTGTGCGGTGCTATGGGGCGGCGGGATTGCCCTGTTTAGCTTCGTACCTGTTCCTTTTTCGGCGGTGATGCTGGAGCGGCAGGTCGGCGCCTGGCTTTCAGGGGATTTTCATTACCTCGCCCATTCCGACTGGGTGGACATGGATGAAATTTCGCCGTGGATGGGGCTGGCGGTTATTGCCGCAGAAGATCAGAAATTCCCGGAACACTGGGGATTTGACGTCACGGCCATTGAGAAGGCGCTGGCGCATAATGAACGCAATGAGAACCGCATTCGCGGCGCCTCAACCCTGTCGCAACAGACGGCAAAAAACCTGTTTCTGTGGGACGGCCGCAGCTGGCTGAGAAAAGGGCTGGAGGCGGGACTGACCGTCGGCATTGAGACGGTATGGAGTAAAAAGCGGATCCTCACGGTCTATCTCAATATTGCTGAATTTGGTGAGGGGACGTTTGGCGTTGAACAGCGCGATAACCGCTGCCAGCGCCTCCACTTCCTGTGGGCCGTTGGCTTCAATCTCGATCTGACGCCCTTTAGCTGAATCGAGCATCAGCAGCGCAATCACGCTATTTGCTTCCGCTTCGGTACCTTCATCATTACGCAGCAGCACCTCGGCATCATAGTTCTGCATTAATTCAAACAGCTTCATCGCCGGGCGAGCGTGCATGCCCAGCTTATTGGTGATTTCAACGGTTTGCTTAACGGTCATGATTTGCGTTTTTCCAGCGTCCGATGACGAGACTGCACGTTCTTACCGCGCGAGCGGAAGTAGTCAGCCAGCTGTTCGGCGATGTAAACCGAACGGTGTTTACCACCGGTACAACCAATGGCCACCGTCAAATAGCTGCGGTTATTGGTCTCCAGCATAGGTAACCATAGCTCAAGATAGCTGCGGGTCTGGTAGATAAAATTGTGAACTTCCGTGTGCCGGTCGAGGAAGGCGGCGACGGGCTTATCGAGGCCGGTCATGGGACGAAGCTTCGGATCCCAGTGTGGGTTCGGCAGAAAGCGCACGTCAAAAACGTAGTCGGCATCGATAGGTATACCGTGCTTAAAGCCAAAGGATTCAAACACCATCGTCAGTTCGCGCTCGCGTTTGCCTAATAAACGCGTGCGCAGCATTTCTGCCAGCTCATGCACCGACATTTCTGAGGTATCGACGATCAGGTCGGCGCGGGAACGCAGAGGCTCCAGCAGGTCGCTCTCTTCATCGATGGCGCTTTCCAGCGACAGGTTTTTACTGGACAGAGGATGTAAACGACGCGTGTCGCTGTAGCGGCGAATCAGGGTGTTACGATCGGCATCCAGGAACAGCAGCTGAGGTGAAAATTCTGCGGGCAGATTTTTCATCGCCTGCTCGAAGATTTCCGGCGACTCGGGCATGTTACGCACGTCAATGCTGACGGCTGCCGAGATGTTTCTGTCGGCGAGCGAGCGCGCCAGCTCGGGCAACAGCACAACCGGCAGGTTATCGACGCAGTAAAAACCCATATCTTCCAGCGCTCGCAGGGCGACGGATTTCCCCGACCCTGAACGGCCGCTGACGATCATCAGTACCATGTACCGTTTCTCCTCAGTACGAAAAAGAGTAAGGTGCGACTTCCGTTACGCCTCATTATTACTTCCCGCTTCAGTAATGATTTCATACAGCTCTTCATCACTTTGCGCAGCGCGCAGGCGGCGGCAAATAGTTTTATCTGCCAGACGTTTCGCCACCAGCGAGAGCGTATGCAGATGCGTTTTAGTTTGATCGGCCGGGACAAGAAGGGCAAACAGCAGATCGACGGGTTGATTGTCGATAGCATCGAAGGCAATTGGGGTTTCCAACTGAACAAAAACGCCCACGGCCCGCAGCGTATCCTCTTCGAGTTTACCGTGTGGGATCGCAATACCGTTGCCAATCCCGGTACTGCCCATTTTCTCACGGGTGAGGATCGCCTCGAAGACGATCTGGGGCGGTAAGCCTAACTGCTTTGCCGCCAGCTCGCTGATGATTTCCAGCGCGCGTTTTTTGCTCTGGCAGTGAACCTGGCTACGGGTACATTCCTGGTTAAGGACATTGCTCAGTTGTAGAGCCGAATCGTTATTTATCATAATTTCACCTGAGCTCTCCTGGCCAACCGCCTGCGGGCGGTTGGCGTAGGCTATTGCCCGGACAATTAGTGTTGTTTCAGTTTATCTTTATGTTTTGTTAGCTGTCTTGCCAGCTTATCGATAAGACCATCGATCGCAGCATACATATCCTGCCCTTCCGCACTGGCATGGATTTCACCACCGTTGACATGCAGATTGGCGTCCGCTATTTGCGTCACCTTCTCCACTTTTAACACAATGTAGACCTGGTTGATCCTGTCGAAAAACTGCTCCAGTTTGCTGAACTTCGCGGTAACGAAATCGCGCATCGCGGGGGTTATTTCAACGTTGTGTCCTGTAATGTTGAGCTGCATAGTGTCTTCCTTATCGGTTGGGTCAAACCAGCTGCTTACGCTGATTTGACGGCGGAATGGATAAAGACTCTCGGTACTTAGCAACGGTTCGCCGCGCCACCATAATACCCTGATCGGATAGCAGGGTGGTGAGCTTACTGTCACTCAATGGTTTCGCGGGGTTTTCCGCGGCGATTAATTTCTTCACCAGCGCACGAATGGCCGTCGACGATGCTTCGCCGCCGCCTTCGGTGTTTACATGGCTGGAGAAGAAATACTTCAGCTCAAAAATACCGCGCGGACTGTGCAGGTATTTTTGCGTAGTAACGCGTGAAATGGTGGATTCATGCATTTCGACGGCCTGAGCGATGTCCGCCAGCACCATCGGTTTCATAAACTCTTCACCTTGTTCAAAAAAAGCCTGCTGCTGTTCGACAATGCAGCGGCTGACGCGCAGAAGGGTGTCGTTGCGGCTCTCGAGGCTCTTGATAAGCCAGCGCGCTTCCTGCAGGTTGCTGCGGATAAACTGGCCGTCAGCGTCATTGCGCGTACTGTTACCCATGGCGGCATAGTGCTGGTTGATCTTCAGGCGCGGAAGGCTATCTGAATTGAGCTCAACGACCCAACGATCGTTCACTTTACGCACCAGAACGTCAGGAATGACATATTCTGGCTCGCCAGTCTGGATCGACTGGCCCGGGCGCGGATCCAGCGATTGGATCAGATTTACCGCTTCCTTTAGCACGTCTTCTTTGAGGCGAGTCACGCGCATCAGGCTACGGAAGTCGTGATTGGCAAGCAGATCAAGGTGTTCGCTGATGATCAGGCGAGCTTCATCAATCCACGGCGTCTCTTTGGCAAACTGTGAAAGCTGAACCAGCAGGCAATCGCGTAAATCTTTTGCCGCTACGCCGACGGGATCGAAACGCTGAATGCGCTTGAGAACCGCTTCTACTTCTTCAAGCCCGATTTCATCATCGCCAATACTTTCCACGATGTCTTCGACAGGAACGGTCAGGTAGCCAGTATCATCAACGGCATCGACGATAGAGGTCGCGATGGCGCGATCGGTATCGGTGAAGGGCGTCAGTTCAACCTGCCACATCAGATAATCCTGCAGGCTTTGCGTGGTCTCGCCCTGGTAGACGGGCAGTTCATCATCCTGGTAATCAACGCCGTTGCCTGACGGCGTTCCGGCGGTGTAAATCTCATCCCAGCTGGCATCAAGCGGCAGCTCTTCGGGCATGTCTTTCTGCTCAAGGGCATCGACGGTATCCAGAGACTCACGATCTTCGGCCTCTTTGGTTTCTACCTCATCGTGAAGATCGGTTTGCTCCAGCAACGGGTTGCTGTCCAGCGCCTGCTGGAGTTCTTGCTGGAGTTCTAACGTGGACAGCTGCAGTAGACGAATCGCCTGCTGCAGTTGTGGCGTCATGGCAAGCTGTTGGCTTAGCCTTAATTGCAAACCTTGCTTCATATTCAGGGCCAATATCTCCGGCTAAAACGTCTGTAACCTCTACCCTATCAGAGTCTGAAGTCTTCCCCAAGATACACGCGCTTAACCTGCTCGTCTTCAAGGATTTGCTGTGGCGTACCGTGAGCTATCAGGTGGCCCTGGCTGACGATATAAGCACGCTCACACACGGCCAGCGTTTCCCGGACGTTATGGTCGGTTATCAGGACGCCAAGACCGCTGTCGCGCAGGTGTTCAATAATGCGTTTGATATCAATGACGGAGATGGGGTCCACGCCGGCGAAGGGTTCATCCAGCAGGATAAATTTCGGGTTAGCGGCCAGCGCGCGGGCGATCTCGACGCGGCGGCGTTCACCACCGGAGAGCGCCTGGCCGAGGCTATCGCGCAGATGCTCAATGTGAAACTCCTCCATCAGCTCTTTCGCCCGGTCTTCACGCTGCTCGTTGCTCAGGTCGTCGCGAATCTGCAGTACCGCCATCAGGTTATCGTAAACGCTCAGGCGGCGGAATATGGAGGCCTCCTGCGGCAAATAGCCGATTCCGCGACGCGCGCGCGCGTGCAGGGGCAGCAGGCTGATATCTTCATCATCGATGATAATGTTGCCGGCGTCGCGCGGTACGATACCAACGACCATATAGAACGTGGTGGTTTTACCGGCACCGTTCGGACCGAGCAGACCAACAATCTCGCCCGAATTCACGGTCAGGCTGACGTCTTCTACAACGCGGCGGCCTTTATAGGCTTTAGCAAGATTCTTTGCAGTTAATGTTGCCATAACGAATTACTTACCCTTCTTTGACTGATCGCTACCCTTGTCCTGCAGCTGCGAAGGAACCAGAACCGTGGTCACGCGCCCGCCTTTATTGCTGAAGGCCTGCATTTTTTGCTCTTTCACCAGGTAAGTGATTTTGTCGCCCTGGATATTGCTATCGATCTGTTCCAGATGCGCATTGCCGGTCAGGACGACAAAGTCGTTTTGCAGTTCATAATGCATTTTCGACGCGCGGCCTTTTACCGGCTTACCGTTGTCCTGCATCTGGTAGAAGGTGGCCGGGTTACCGTAGCCATCAATAACCTCTTTGCCTTTCTCTCCACCCGGACGGGTCACAACAACTTTGTCGGCGTTGATTTTGATCGTTCCCTGAGTGACGACAACATTCCCCGTAAAGGTGACGACGTTGCCCTGCATATCCAGCGACTGCTGATCGGATTCAATGTGAATCGGCTGATCGGTATCACCTGTCTTTGCCTGTGCCGACAGGCTGGCGGCCAGTAAGGCGCTGGCGAGCGCAATCTTAAGGCTGAGTTTGTTTGTTCTGAATTTCATATGAGGTTCTAACCTTTTCAATCAGCTCGGCATTTTTACTGCGCAGGTTCCCGCGCATTTTCAGGCCGCTGGAATTAAATGTTGTTCCGTACAACGTCACCATGTCATCGGAGGTAACATCCTGCGTCACCAGGTTTATCTGGGCGTTATCCGTCGTAATTTTGCGCAGTTGAGAATCCGCCGTCAGCGCATTTACCTCAACGTGCCCGTAAAGATACAGCATGCGGTCATTCGTCAACTTAGCTTTATCCGCTTTGATAGACCAGGTTGGTACTTTATTGGTATCAAAGGTGGTCATCACCGGTTTTGTGAACCACGAGAGCTGCTGTTCGGAAAAATACTCCACGTGTTCCGCGATGAGCCGGTAGTTAAGCGCCCCTTCGGGACTATACACGACGGTATCAGTATGCTCGCTGGTATACGTTGGATCGTCAGGATTGATCGCTTGCTGGGTGGTATCGTCCGTACTCGCCAGGTTCAGGCCGATCAGGATCAGCGCGACCAGCGACAGTAAAATGATAACCCAACGTCTGGTTTTACTCATATAGATTGCCCTTTGGCCTCATCCAGCTTGCCCTGCGCCAATAGTAGCAAATCGCACACTTCGCGTACCGCTCCGCGACCCCCGTTGATACGAGTAACGTAATCCGCGCGCGGGAGCAGCAGCGGATGCGCATCGGCTACCGCTATGCTTAAACCCACTTCAGCCATCACCGGCCAGTCGATCAGATCGTCGCCAATATAGGCGACTTCATCCGCGCTAACGGCCAGTTTATTGAGTAGTTCACGAAACGCCAGCAGCTTATCCGACTGCCCCTGGTAGAGATGCGTAATGCCCAGCGTTTGGCAGCGATCTTCCACCAGTTTAGCGTTTCGCCCGGTAATTATCGCCACTTCAATATCTGAAGTCAGGGCGCAGCGGATACCGTAGCCGTCGCGCACGTTAAACGCCTTCAGCTCTTCGCCGTTGTTACCCATATAGATAAGACCGTCGGACAAAACGCCGTCTACATCAAGTATCAATAAACGGATCTTCGCCGCCCGGTCAAGAAAGTCCTGGCTTACCGGCCCGTAGCAGGTCGCTATCAGGGCATCAGCATTATTCATTATTTTTTCCTTACTTACACTACGCCCGCGCGCAGGAGATCGTGCATATGTATCACACCTACCAGACGGTCGCCATCAGCAACCAGCACGCAGGTGATATGACGGGACTGCATCAGGTTCAGCGCATCAACGGCCAGCGTGCCGGGACGGATGCGGATTCCGCCTCGCGTCATCACTTCGGCAATACTGGCGTTACGCATATCAATGCCGGTATCAAATACGCGGCGCAGATCGCCATCGGTGAAGATGCCGATGATATTCATTTCATCATCGCAAATGGCGGTCATGCCTAAATTTTTGCGCGTGATTTCCAGCAACGCATCGCGGAGCGTGGCCTCTAGGCCAACGTGCGGAATTTCATCGCCGGTGTGCATGATATCATTGACCCGCAGCAGTAGCTTACGGCCCAGAGCGCCGCCAGGGTGCGATAGCGCAAAATCTTCAGCGGTAAAACCGCGGGCTTCCAGCAGCGCTACGGCAAGGGCATCGCCCATGACCAGCGCGGCGGTGGTGCTTGACGTGGGGGCCAGCCCTAACGGGCAGGCCTCTTTGGGCACCTTCACGCACAGGTGAATATCCGCCGCGCGCGCCATGCTGCTTTCCGGTCGGCTGGTGATACAAATCAGCGCCACCTGCTGGCGCTTAAGCACCGGAATCAGGGCGAGGATTTCATTTGACTCGCCCGAGTTGGATAGCGCGATCACCACGTCGCATGGAGTTACCATGCCTAAATCGCCGTGCGCGGCCTCACCGGGATGAACGAAGAAAGATGACGTTCCGGTACTGGCGAAAGTGGCTGCCATTTTTCGCCCGATATGGCCGGATTTCCCCATTCCCATCACCACAACTTTACCGGTACAGCGGAAAATGGTCTCACAGGCACGGGTAAAATCTTCATTAATGTATTGATCGAGCTGGGCCAGACCTTCACGTTCAATGTCCAGAACCTCGCGGCCTGCCCGTTGAAAGTCAAAATCCGCTGGCAAATCTATTTGCGACATAATGTTATCCCGAATCATTCAACGAAGAGCGGCGCTGTCCAGTACAGCATCGCTAACCAAAGCACAAAACCACCCAGCAGCAGGGCACCGGCAAGGCGACCGGGCTGCTGCTTACGGCGCCAGCACAGCGCGGCGAAGATCAGGCTGACCAGCAGCATGACGCCATAATCGCGGGTAAAGGCCTCGGCGGCAAAGGTGCCTGGCGCAATCAGCGCGGGGAGCCCGAGGACCAGTACAATATTAAGAATATTAGCGCCAATGATATTGCCGATAGCGATGTCATTTTCGCCTTTTCGCGCTCCGGCGATGGCCGTGGCCAGCTCGGGCAGGCTGGTGCCGATAGCGACGACCGTTAAGCCGACGGTCAGTTCGCTGATAGCAAAAAAGTTTGCCAGCACCGTGGCGTTATCGACCACCATCCGCGTAGCCATCGGCATCACAATCATCGCGACGCCCAACCAGAGCAGCGCGACGGGAAGCGAGCCTTCTCGCGGCAGCTCCGCCAGCTGTTCACGGGTCAGGCTGTCGTTACCCTGGCGTTCCGCAAGGCGGGCAATTTTAAGGGTAAACAGCAGCCACAGTATGGCCAGCGCCAGCAAAAAAAGGCCGTCTATCCGCGTAAGCTGGCCGTCGTACAGCACAAATCCTGCCAGTAAACTAACCAGCAACATTAACGGCAATTCGCGGCGCAGGATATCAGAATGCACGGTAAAAGGTTGAAACAGCGCGGTGAGGCCGAGGATCAGCAGGATATTGGTGATATTCGATCCGAGAGCGGTGCCGATCGCCAGATCGGTTTGCCCATGCAAGGAAGCGGCGGCGGAAACAATCACTTCCGGCAAACTGGTACCGATGCTGACTACCGTCATGCCAATAATCAGGGGAGGGATCCCCAGCATACGGCAGAGTATTGAAGCGGCGTAGACCAGACGATCGGCGCTGTAGACAACCAGCAATAAACCAATAATTAACAGAGCCGTCGCTAAGAGCATCTAAAGTCCTTTCTTCAGGTATAATCGTCGCCTCGCTGGCCGTCCGTAGGCAGCGTAACGAATTCTTAATTTTGACTTTATGTGTGCCAAAAGTAAAACAAATGCCAGCTTTCGCTAACCCGGGCGGGTAAGATTCTGTAAAAATGTTGGGTTTGTGGTGAAAGAAAGCGCCATGCTTAGCCCGACGGGTGTCTAGTAAGGATGATTTTATGAGCCAGAGTTCGGCGAATCTAGTCGAAGTGCGCGGTATTCGCTTCTCGAGGGGCGATCGCGTGATCTTCGATGATATCTCGCTATCTGTACCCCGCGGCAAGATCACCGCGATAATGGGGCCATCAGGGATCGGCAAAACCACCCTGTTACGTCTCATCGGCGGTCAGATCCCGCCCGATAAAGGCGAGATCCTGTTTGATGGTGAAAACGTACCGCAGATGTCGCGTTCGCGCCTGTATACCGTCCGCAAGCGCATGAGCATGCTGTTTCAGTCCGGCGCGCTGTTCACCGATCTGAATGTGTTCGATAACGTCGCTTATCCGCTGCGCGAGCATACGCGTTTGCCGGAAGCGCTGCTGCACACCACGGTGATGATGAAGCTGGAAGCCGTTGGGCTACGCGGAGCCGCGAAGCTGATGCCTTCTGAGCTTTCCGGCGGCATGGCGCGCCGTGCCGCCCTGGCGAGGGCGATTGCGCTCGAACCTGATTTAATCATGTTCGATGAGCCCTTTGTCGGGCAGGACCCCATTACGATGGGGGTGCTGGTGAAGCTGATTTCTGAACTCAATAGCACCCTGGGTGTCACCTGTATCGTGGTTTCGCATGATGTGCCGGAGGTGCTCAGCATCGCGGACTTTGCATATATCGTGGCGGACAAAAAGGTCGTAGCGCATGGGAGCGCGCAGTCGCTGCGTGAAAATGCCGATCCTCGGGTTCGTCAGTTCATTGATGGTATCGCCGACGGCCCGGTGCCGTTCCGCTATCCGGCGGGTGATTATCATCATGATTTATTGGGCAAAGGGAGTTAAGCGACTCATGTTGTTAAATGCGCTAGCCGCGCTTGGGCATCGCGGTATAAAAACTATCGCGACGTTCGGGCGTGCTGGATTAATGCTCTTCAACGCGGTTGTGGGCAAGCCTGAGTTTCGCAAGCATGCGCCGCTGCTGGTGCGTCAGCTGTACAACGTTGGCGTGTTATCAATGCTGATCATCATTGTATCGGGGCTGTTTATCGGTATGGTGCTGGGTCTGCAGGGCTATCTGGTGTTGACCACCTATAGCGCCGAAACCAGTCTGGGCATGCTGGTGGCGCTATCGCTGCTGCGTGAGCTGGGGCCGGTGGTCGCCGCGCTGCTGTTTGCCGGGCGTGCCGGCTCGGCGCTGACTGCTGAAATTGGCCTGATGCGCGCAACGGAGCAGCTCTCCAGTATGGAGATGATGGCGGTCGACCCGCTTCGCCGCGTGATCTCTCCGCGCTTCTGGGCGGGGGTGATTTCACTGCCGTTGTTAACGATTATTTTTGTGGCGGTCGGCGTTTGGGGCGGCTCGCTGGTCGGTGTCAGCTGGAAGGGCATCGATGGCGGATTCTTCTGGAGCGCGATGCAAAACGCCGTTGACTGGCGGATGGATCTGGTTAACTGCCTGATTAAGAGCCTGGTTTTCGCCATTACGGTAACATGGATCGCGTTATTTAACGGTTATGACGCTATCCCCACTTCCGCCGGGATTAGCCGGGCGACGACGCGTACCGTGGTGCATGCGTCGCTGGCGGTTCTGGGGCTGGATTTTGTGCTGACTGCGCTGATGTTTGGGAATTGAGTTCATGCAAACGAGAAAAAATGAAATCTGGGTAGGGGTGTTTTTACTGGTTGCGCTGCTGGCCGCGCTGTTTGTCTGCCTGAAGGCGGCAAACGTAACCTCTTTACGTACCGAACCGACTTATCGGCTCTATGCCACTTTTGACAATATCGGCGGTCTCAAAGCGCGCTCTCCGGTGCGGATTGGCGGCGTTGTCGTTGGACGCGTGGCGGATATTACGCTCGATCCTAAGACCTACCTGCCTCGCGTCGCGCTCGATATTGATGAGCGCTACAACCATATTCCGGATACCAGCTCGCTGGCGATCCGAACTTCCGGTCTGCTGGGCGAACAGTACCTGGCGATGAATATCGGGTTTGAAGATCCTGAACTGGGAACCACTATCCTTAAAGATGGCGGTACCATTCAGGACACCAAATCCGCAATGGTGCTGGAAGATTTGATAGGCCAGTTCCTTTATAACAGTAAAGGTAGCGACAATAAGAATTCTGGCGATGAACAGGCTGCTGGAGAGAGTCATACTGACGCTACGCCGCCAGCCGGCACGACGCACTAATTTCAGGAGAGTTAAGATATGTTTAAACGCTTACTAATGGTCGCCATGCTGGTGATTGCCCCCTTGACTGCGGCCACCGCCGCGGATCAGTCCAATCCGTACAAGCTGATGGACGAAGCGGCGCAGAAAACCTTCGATCGCCTCAAGAACGAGCAGCCGAAGATTCAGGCCAACCCGAACTACCTGCGCGATATCGTCGATCAGGAACTGCTGCCCTATGTTCAGGTGAAATACGCCGGCGCGCTGGTGTTAGGCCGTTATTACAAAGAAGCGACCCCGGCGCAGCGTGAAGCCTATTTTGCCGCCTTCCGCGAATATCTGAAGCAGGCCTATGGCCAGGCGCTGGCGATGTATCACGGTCAGACCTATCAGATTGCCCCTGAGCAGCCTTTGGGCAGCGCGACCATTGTTCCTATCCGCGTCACCATCCTTGATCCGAATGGCCGTCCGCCGGTGCGCCTGGATTTCCAGTGGCGTAAAAATACCCAGACCGGTAACTGGCAGGCGTACGACATGATTGCGGAAGGGGTGAGCATGATCACCACTAAACAAAACGAGTGGAGCGATCTGCTGCGTACTAAAGGCGTTGATGGTCTGACGGCGCAGCTGAAGGCAAGCTCCGCGCAGCCGATTACGCTGGAACAGAAAAAATAATGACCGGGCAGCTGAGCTGGGCTCGCGATGGTGAGACGCTGGCGCTGCGCGGAGAGCTGGACCAGGATCTTCTGGTCCCGCTGTGGGAAGCGCGCGCGCAGGCGACGGATGGCGTGTCTGCCATCGACCTGAGCGCCGTGACCCGCGTGGACACCGCCGGGCTGGCGCTATTAGTGCATTTTATCGCACTGGTTCGTCGGCAGGGCGGGGAAGCGAAGTTGACCGGGAAGAGTGAAAATCTGCAAACCCTGGTCAGGTTGTATAACCTTCCTGCTGATATGATCCCATAACTTTTTCAGTGCCTTAGTGCTGAAGCTATTCTGAAAGCCCCATCAAACTTTTCGATGGGGCTTTTTGCTTGTTTAAGACGGCGCCACTTTCCTCTAAGATGTTGGGCTGTTTTCACTATCAGATAAATGTAGCCCATGGAAAATCATGAAATTCAGACCGTGCTGATGAACGCACTCTCCCTTCAGGAAGTCCACGTCTCTGGCGATGGCAGCCACTTTCAGGTAATTGCTGTGGGTGAGATGTTCGACGGCATGAGTCGGGTCAAGAAGCAACAGGCTATCTATGCCCCGCTGATGGAATATATTGCCGATAACCGCATCCATGCTCTGTCGATTAAAGCGTTTACTCCGCAGGAGTGGGCGCGAGACCGCAAACTTAATGGCTTATAAGCTGTGGGGATGTTCCCCGCAGCGTATGTGAATTCTTAACAGAGAACAGAATCAATGGATAAATTCCGTGTTCAGGGGCCAACTCGTCTTCAGGGCGAGGTCACCATTTCCGGCGCGAAAAACGCCGCCCTGCCAATCCTCTTTGCCGCGCTATTAGCCGAAGAGCCGATTGAGATCCAAAACGTACCGAAGCTGAAAGACATCGATACCACCATGAAACTGCTGAGCCAGCTGGGCGCGAACGTTAAGCGCAACGGCTCCGTATGGATCGATGCCGGCCCGGTCGACGTTTTCTGTGCTCCGTATGACCTCGTCAAAACCATGCGCGCGTCTATTTGGGCGCTGGGACCGCTGGTGGCGCGTTTTGGCCAGGGGCAGGTTTCTCTTCCCGGCGGCTGCGCCATCGGCGCGCGCCCCGTTGATTTACACATTACTGGCCTTGAGCAGCTGGGTGCGGAAATCAAGCTGGAAGAGGGTTATGTCAAGGCGTCGGTTAATGGACGTCTGAAAGGCGCGCATATTGTGATGGATAAGGTCAGCGTTGGCGCTACCGTGACCATCATGAGCGCTGCGACGCTGGCGGAAGGTACGACCGTTATCGAAAACGCCGCGCGCGAGCCGGAAATTGTCGATACCGCGAACTTTCTCAACACGCTGGGTGCGAAGATCAAAGGTCAGGGTACCGATCGTATCACCATCGAAGGCGTAGCGCGCCTCGGCGGCGGCGTCTACCGCGTTCTGCCGGATCGTATTGAAACCGGGACGTTCCTGGTGGCGGCGGCGATTTCTGGCGGTAAGATCCTGTGCCGCAATGCCCAGCCGGATACCCTTGATGCGGTTCTGGCCAAGCTACGCGACGCCGGTGCGGATATCGAAACGGGCGAAGACTGGATTAGCCTGGACATGCACGGCAATCGTCCGAAGGCCGTCAACGTGCGTACTGCCCCACACCCAGGCTTCCCGACCGACATGCAGGCTCAGTTCACCTTGCTGAATCTGGTTGCCGAGGGCACCGGCGTGATCACCGAGACGATCTTCGAAAACCGTTTCATGCATATCCCGGAACTGATCCGTATGGGCGCGCATGCGGAAATCGAAAGCAATACGGCGATTTGCCACGGCGTGAAGCAGCTTTCTGGCGCCCAGGTGATGGCGACGGATCTGCGTGCGTCAGCCAGCCTGGTACTGGCGGGCTGTATTGCGGAAGGTACGACGATTGTCGATCGTATTTACCACATTGACCGCGGCTACGAACGTATCGAAGACAAGCTTCAGGCGCTTGGTGCGAATATCGAACGCGTCAAAGGCGAATAAGCCGTAGCAGCAGCCCTCTGACGTTTGTCCGGGGGCTGTTGTCTGCAACCTCGCTTTACTTGTTGTTCTTCCTTGGGCGCATCATTTGCGTTCTGTCGATAAACTGATGGGTATGGGGATCGTGATAGCGCGATGGCCATATTACCCACGGATCGGTTTCCAGCGCGTTAGCAATAATCAGCTCGCCCTTGGGCCAGGGCCGGGTCAGCGCATTGGCGAGCGTTGAAGAACTTAAACCATTACGCCGCGATTCAGCTGCCAGCGACGTCCCTTTTTTGCGTAATCCGGCAATAATATCCGCCGGATGCCAGTCGATGAACTTATCCATAAATTCTCCTGGTAATAAACATGCCTGGCGTCCTTAATGGACGACAAAATGACTATACCGTGGGTTCCAGTAATGTTCTAACAAGTTCTTTTAATGGGTTTGATATTAGGAATATATCAAGGGATACGGCTGGTTCTTGGTTTTTTGACGCTTACTGGAACTTTTCCGCGGTTTGCGCGGGAAAGCAAGAGGAGGGGTTAGTGATCGCGTTGCACAGCGATGTGGGCAAGACCGATTAGCGCTTCACGCCACGGAGAATCGGGAAGGACCTGAAGCGCGGCAATCGCTTTATCAGCCTCTTCCTCCGCGCGTTTTTGGGTCCATTCCAGCGAGCCGCAGGTTGCCATCGTTTCCAGTACGGCGTCGAGAAGATGACGGCCATTACCCTGCTCAATCGCCCCACGGATCATGGCGGACTGCTCTGCGTTGCCGTGTTGCATAGCATGCAGCAGCGGAAGGGTGGGTTTGCCTTCATTCAGATCGTCACCGACGTTTTTACCCAGACGCTCACCGTCTGAACTGTAATCAAGCAGATCGTCGATCAGCTGGAAAGCGGTACCCAGATAGCGTCCGTAATCCTGTAACGCTTTCTCTTGTTCCGCGCTGCAGTCGGCCAGAATGCCGGAGCACTGGGCTGCGGCTTCAAACAAACGTGCGGTCTTGCTGTAAATGACCCGCATGTAGTTTTCTTCAGTGATATCCGGGTCGTTAACGTTCATCAGCTGCAGGACTTCCCCTTCGGCAATGACGTTAACGGCTTCCGACATCACTTCCAGCACTCTCAATGACCCAAGGCTGGTCATCATCTGAAAGGCGCGGGTGTAGATAAAATCACCGACCAGCACGCTAGCCGCATTGCCAAAAGCGGCGTTTGCGGTGGCTTTTCCCCGGCGCATATCAGACTCATCGACGACATCATCATGCAGCAGGGTGGCGGTATGGATAAATTCGATCAGCGCGGCAATGGCGACGTGAGCGTTTCCCTGATATCCAACGGCACGCGCGGCCAGTACGGCAATCATCGGGCGAATGCGTTTACCGCCTCCGCTAACAATGTAATAGCCTAACTGATTGATAAGCTGAACATCAGAGTCGAGTTGCTCAAGAATTGTCGCATTGACGCCCGCCATATCCTGCGCGGTTAACTCATTGATTTTTTCTAAATTCATCGCAAAAGCCGGGCCAAATGTCCTGTTACCGCGTATCCGAATGGGATCACAGAAGGATTAAGATAGAATTAAAAGAAGCTATGATTGTACTGAAAAATTGCCGTAGTTAAACGCTGGAGTGAAAGTTGTGTTTTTTTTCTGCGTTGATCGCTGATCGCTCTTGTCAAAGGCTCGCGTTTTGCGTAATATTCGCGCCCTATTGTGAATATTTATAGCGCACTCTGAATCATACGAAGAGGTGCGCGGAAGCGGAGTTTTATATGTACGCGGTTTTCCAAAGTGGTGGTAAACAACACCGAGTAAGCGAAGGTCAAACCATTCGCCTGGAAAAGCTGGACATCGCAACTGGCGAAGCTGTTGAGTTCGCAGAAGTGCTGATGATCGCAAACGGTGAAGAAATTAAAATCGGCGTTCCTTTCGTTGAGGGCGGCGTAATCAAAGCTGAAGTTGTTGCACACGGTCGTGGCGAGAAAGTTAAAATCGTTAAGTTTCGTCGTCGTAAACACTACCGTAAGCAGCAGGGCCATCGTCAGTGGTTCACTGATGTGAAAATTACTGGCATCAGCGCCTAAGACCTGAGGAGAGATTTAAATGGCACATAAAAAGGCTGGCGGCTCAACTCGTAACGGTCGCGATTCAGAAGCTAAACGCCTGGGCGTTAAGCGTTTCGGTGGCGAATCCGTTCTGGCGGGTAGCATCATCGTTCGTCAACGTGGTACCAAATTCCACGCTGGCACTAACGTAGGTTGCGGTCGTGACCACACTCTGTTTGCTAAAGCAGACGGTAAAGTGAAATTCGAAGTTAAAGGCCCGAACAACCGTAAATACATCAGCATCGTTGCTGAGTAAGTTTTTCGTGGTCCGGTAACGGATTAAAGCCCCGCAACGTGTTGCGGGGCTTTTTACATTGAAACCCCGGAAAATTTTCTGCAGGGAAAACGGGCATGAAGCAGCAGGCCGGCATCGGCATTATTTTAGCGCTCACCACGGCGATGTGCTGGGGTGCCCTGCCGATAGCAATGAAGCAGGTTCTTGAAGTGATGGAACCGCCGACGGTGGTGTTTTACCGCTTTTTGATGGCAAGTTTTGGTCTTGGCGCTATCCTCGCCATGAAAAGAAAGCTGCCCCCGCTGCGGATTTTTCGCAACCCGCGGTGGTTGGTACTGCTGGTTATTGCGACAGCGGGTTTGTTCGGTAACTTCATTCTGTTTAGTTCTTCCTTGCAATATCTCAGCCCCACCGCTTCCCAGGTGATTGGCCAGCTGTCTCCGGTCGGCATGATGGTGGCCAGCGTTTTTGTCCTTAAAGAGAAAATGCGCGGCACTCAGGTTGTGGGAGCGCTGATGCTGGTGAGCGGTCTGGTGATGTTTTTTAACACCAGCCTGATCGAGATTTTTACCCGCCTGACGGACTACACGTGGGGGGTAATTTTCGGCGTAGGTGCGGCGACGGTGTGGGTGTGCTACGGCGTCGCGCAAAAGGTGTTATTGCGCCGTCTGGCATCACAGCAAATCCTTTTTTTGCTGTACACTTTATGTACGATATCGCTATTGCCATTAGCGAAGCCTTCGCAGGTGCTGGCATTAAGCGACTGGCAGCTGGCCTGTCTGGTTTTTTGCGGGCTCAATACCCTGGTCGGCTACGGCGCTCTGGCGGAAGCAATGGCGCGCTGGCAGGCGGCGCAGGTGAGCGCGTTGATTACCTTAACGCCGCTGTTTACGCTGCTGTTTTCAGATTTATTATCACTGGCCTGGCCCGACGTTTTCGCCAGACCGCTGTTGAACCTGATGGGTTATCTCGGTGCGTTTGTCGTGGTTGCGGGCGCGATGTATTCCGCCGTCGGTCATCGTCTTGGGGGACGATGGCGTAAGCGAGAAGCGGTTGTGCCGCTCCCCCGCTCAGGCGAATGATTTACGGAGAGTAAAATGAAGTTTGTTGATGAAGCAACGATCCTGGTCGTAGCAGGCGATGGCGGCAATGGTTGCGTTAGCTTCCGCCGCGAAAAATATATCCCGAGAGGCGGCCCGGACGGCGGTGACGGCGGTGACGGCGGCGACGTCTGGCTTGAGGCGGACGAAAACCTCAACACCCTGATCGACTACCGTTTTGAGAAGTCTTTCCGCGCTGAGCGCGGGCAGAACGGTCAGAGCCGTGACTGTACCGGTAAACGCGGTAAAGACGTAACGGTGAAGGTACCGGTAGGGACTCGCGTCATCGATCAGGGCACCGGCGAGACGATGGGTGATATGACCAAGCACGGTCAGCGCCTGATGGTCGCCAAAGGCGGCTGGCACGGTCTGGGTAACACCCGTTTCAAATCGTCCGTTAACCGTACTCCACGTCAAAAGACGATGGGGACGCCGGGCGATAAGCGCGATCTGCAGCTGGAGCTGATGCTGCTGGCGGACGTCGGCATGCTGGGAATGCCGAATGCGGGTAAATCGACCTTTATTCGTGCCGTTTCCGCCGCGAAGCCTAAAGTCGCTGACTATCCGTTTACTACGCTGGTGCCGAGCCTCGGCGTGGTGCGTATGGACAACGAGAAGAGCTTCGTGGTGGCGGATATCCCGGGGCTGATTGAAGGCGCCGCTGAAGGCGCGGGTCTCGGTATTCGCTTCCTGAAGCACCTGGAGCGCTGCCGCGTGCTGCTGCATCTCATCGATATCGAGCCGATTGATGGTTCCGATCCGGTGGAGAACGCGCGGATTATTATCGGTGAGCTGGAAAAATACAGTGAGAAACTGGCTTCTAAGCCGCGCTGGCTGGTCTTTAACAAGATTGACCTGATGGACAAAGCTGAGGCGGAAGCGAAAGCGAAAGCTATCGCGCAGGCGCTGGGCTGGGAAGATAAGTTCTACCTGATTTCGGCGGCCAGCCAGCAGGGCGTAAAAGACCTGTGCTGGGACGTGATGACCTTTATCATCGAAAACCCGATTGTGCATGCGGAAGAAGCGAAGCCTGCCGAAAAAGTCGAGTTTATGTGGGACGACTACCACCGCCAGCAGCTTGAAGAAGCTGAAGTGGAAGATGATGAAGACTGGGATGATGATTGGGATGAAGACGACGAAGAAGGCGTTGAATTCATCTACAAACGTTAATCCTGAACAAACGAAAAGGGCCGCCAATGATGCGGCCCTTTTGCTTTAGTTGTTCTGATAGAGGTCTTTGTACAATCGGCTTTCGAACCGCACCAGTGGAATGCGGCGATTACGCTGGTCGGCCGGAGGCACCGCGTAGCCAGAAAGGTATTGCACGAACGCCATCTTCTGCCCGCTGGCCGTCGTGATGAAACCGGCCAGGTTATACACCCCCTGCAGTGAACCCGTTTTCGCCGAGACTTTGCCATCGACACCAGCCTGATGCAGGCCTGCGCGGTACTGCAGAGAACCATCATGGCCGGCCAGAGGCAGCATCGAGATAAAGTTGAGTTCATTATCGTGCTGGGCGATGTACTGCAGCACCTGCATCATCGTCGCGGGTGCGATGAGGTTATGGCGCGACAGACCTGAGCCATCGGCAATGATGGTATTCCCGAGATCGACGCCGGCCTGCTGACGTAAGATCTGCCGTACCGCATCGGAACCGGCTCGCCAGGTACCCGGTACGTTGAAGCGAGCGTGCCCAATGGTGCGGAATACCGTATCGGCGATCATGTTGTCCGATTTTTTCAGCATAATACGCAGCAGATCGTGCAGCGGCGCAGATTGTGTACTTGTCAGGACGGTACCCGGATCGTTTGCCAGCGTCTGGCGCAGCAGCGTGCCGCTCCAGGTGATGTCGGCGTCGGTCAGCTCAGCTTTCAGAATCGCACCGGCGTAGCTGGCGCCATCCTGAATGGCAAAAGCCAGCGGCAGCGGCTCGCTGCGCTGCGGCAGACAGCCGGTCAGGGTGTAACGGTTCAGATCGCCGGGAACCACGTCAAGCTCACAGTACTGCGCTTCAGAAGAGCCCCGGGGCAGCGTACGCACCTGGCTGAACATGGTCACCGGGTAGTAAGACGCCACGCGAATAAACGCCAGATCGCCCGGCTTTTGCGCGCTATAGAGCGAGATGGAGAAGCAGTTCCGATCGACAATCGCCGCCGCCGGCGGGGCGCTAAAGCACTGCGTCATATCGTTCCATGGCCAGCCAGGCGCTTTGTCATGGCTGGCGAAGATGGAGGTATCGATCAGCACATTACCTTCAATTCGCTGGACGCCTGCTTTCTTCAGCGTGGCCACCATATTACGAATATCCTGACGCCTGAGGGTAGGATCGCCGCCAAAGCGCGCAATGAGGTCGCCTTTCAGGACGCCGCCATCGAGGCTGCCTTTCGTTTCCAGCGTCGTGGTGAAGCGGAAGTCCGGACCCAGCTGCAGCAGCGCAGCAAGCGCGGTTATCACTTTTTGGGTGCTGGCGGGGAGCGCCATCTGCTGGCTATGGTAGTCTATCTCCGGCGTCGGGGATCCCACCTTCTGCGCCATAAAGGCAAGGTTTGCGCCCGCAGGAAGCTGATTGATGTACTCGTCAATATTCGCCGCCTGAGCGCTAAGCGCTATACCGGCAGTCAATCCGATGATAAATCTGGAAAATCGCATAATCTCGCGCTAACAACCTGAAACCAGTCCGTCATACTACGGTGCATCGCCCTGTAAAGTAAACGATGACCCATAGTGAACTTCAGGGTAAAATACGTATCAAATTGAAAATTGCTGCTGGCCTGGGGATGACTTTCCGGGTCGGTTTTCTTTTGCTCCGGCCCTGCTCAAGTCTTGACCGGCTGCGGAGCGGCGTTGTCTGCTCCATGAAGGAATGAAAAAGAGGTATAACAAATGCAAGCTATTCCGATGACCTTACGTGGCGCTGAAAAACTGCGCGAAGAACTGGATTTTCTGAAGTCCGTACGTCGTCCTGAAATCATCGCGGCCATCGCTGAGGCCCGCGAGCACGGCGATCTGAAAGAAAATGCTGAGTATCATGCTGCCCGTGAACAGCAGGGCTTCTGTGAAGGTCGCATTAAGGATATCGAAGCGAAGCTGTCGAACGCGCAGGTCATCGATATCACCAAAATGCCCAACAATGGCCGGGTGATTTTTGGTTCGACGGTCAGCGTTCTGAATCTCGATACGGATGAAGAGCAAACTTATCGTATCGTTGGCGATGACGAGGCCGATTTTAAGCAAAATCTGATTTCTGTAAACTCACCGATTGCACGTGGTTTAATCGGTAAAGAGCAGGACGATGTGGTGGTTATCCGTACACCGGGCGGGGAAGTCGAATTCGAAATTCTTAAGGTTGAGTACCTTTAATTCGAATTTAACGCTACGATGTTGATGGATTGTAAAGAAAGGAAAAAGGCCGCGTAGCGGCCTTTTATCAGCGTCCGGAGCATGGCATTTTGCTCGTCTACCCGCAGAAAACCCTCGATTTACACAAAGTTGTGTCGATAACCAGGATATTCTTAGCGTGGCAGCGAGATTTTACGCTCTTTAGTCGGGCGGTACAGAACCAGCGTTTTACCGATGACCTGTACATTACAGGCGCCGGTTTCGCGCACGATAGCTTCCACGATCAAGGTTTTAGTTTCGCGATCTTCCGAGGCGATCTTCACCTTGATAAGTTCATGGTGCTCTAACGCTTGTTCAATCTCGGCCAGTACCCCTTCGGTCAAACCATTGTTGCCAAGCATAACTACCGGCTTGAGCGGATGTGCCAGACCTTTCAGGTGCTGTTTTTGTTTAGTACTCAGATTCATCGTATTTTTTTGCTTACGTTGGGATTGAAAACGGTTCATTCTACCGCCATCTCCCATATATCGCCAAACTACCGCGTCGATTTTTACGTCGCGAAGTACGATGAACCCGAAATGGGAATGTTAAATGACAGGTAAAAAGCGTTCTGCCAGCTCAAGTCGTTGGCTTCAGGAACACTTTAGCGATAAATATGTTCAGCAGGCACAGAAAAAGGGGTTACGTTCCCGTGCCTGGTTTAAACTTGATGAAATACAGCAAAGTGACAAGATTTTTAAACCGGGGATGACGATAGTTGACCTCGGCGCTGCACCCGGTGGCTGGTCGCAATACGCGGTTACGCAGATCGGTAACAGCGGCCGCATCATTGCTTGCGATCTTTTACCTATGGATCCAATCGTTGGTGTGGACTTCCTTCAGGGCGACTTTCGTGATGAATTAGTCCTGAAAGCGTTACTTGAGCGTGTAGGTGACAGTAAAGTACAAGTTGTCATGTCCGATATGGCGCCAAATATGTGTGGAACACCGGCGGTGGATATTCCCCGGGCCATGTATCTGGTGGAACTGGCGCTTGGAATGGCTCGTGATGTATTAGCGCCAGGTGGTAGTTTTGTAGTGAAGGTGTTCCAGGGCGAAGGCTTCGATGAGTATCTAAGAGAGATTCGCTCCCTGTTTACGAAGGTCAAAGTTCGTAAGCCGGACTCTTCTCGCGCCCGTTCGCGTGAAGTGTATATTGTAGCGACCGGGCGTAAACCATAACCGGCAGATTTCAAACGAAAGTTTGAAAGACGCTGGATATAGAGTATCCTGACGCTGTTTTTAACACAGTTGTAATATGAGGTTAATCCCTTGAGTGACATGGCGAAAAACCTAATACTCTGGCTGGTCATTGCCGTTGTGCTGATGTCAGTATTCCAGAGCTTTGGGCCCAGCGAGTCGAATGGCCGCAAGGTGGATTATTCTACCTTCCTGCAGGAGGTCAATCAGGACCAGGTTCGCGAAGCGCGTATCAACGGACGTGAGATAAACGTTACCAAGAAAGATAGTAACCGTTACACGACCTACATCCCGGTGAACGATCCTAAGCTGCTTGATAACCTTCTGACTAAAAACGTCAAGGTGGTAGGTGAGCCGCCAGAAGAACCGAGCCTGCTGGCTTCTATCTTCATCTCCTGGTTCCCGATGCTGCTTCTTATCGGCGTCTGGATCTTCTTTATGCGCCAGATGCAGGGCGGCGGTGGCAAAGGCGCCATGTCGTTCGGTAAGAGCAAGGCGCGTATGCTAACGGAAGACCAGATCAAAACCACTTTTGCCGACGTCGCCGGTTGTGACGAAGCGAAAGAAGAAGTCGGTGAACTGGTTGAATACCTGCGCGAGCCGAGCCGTTTCCAGAAGCTGGGCGGTAAAATCCCGAAAGGCGTCCTGATGGTCGGCCCTCCGGGTACCGGTAAAACCTTGCTGGCAAAAGCCATCGCGGGTGAAGCAAAGGTACCGTTCTTTACGATTTCCGGTTCTGACTTCGTTGAAATGTTCGTCGGTGTGGGTGCATCCCGCGTGCGCGACATGTTTGAACAAGCCAAGAAAGCGGCTCCGTGCATCATCTTTATCGATGAAATCGACGCCGTCGGCCGTCAGCGTGGCGCTGGCCTGGGCGGTGGTCACGATGAACGTGAGCAGACGCTGAACCAGATGCTGGTAGAGATGGACGGCTTCGAGGGTAACGAAGGTATCATCGTTATCGCAGCAACCAACCGTCCGGACGTTCTTGACCCTGCGCTGCTGCGTCCAGGCCGCTTTGACCGTCAGGTTGTGGTCGGTCTGCCGGATGTCCGCGGTCGCGAACAGATTCTGAAAGTGCATATGCGTCGCGTACCGCTGGCGCCGGATATCGACGCGGCAATTATCGCCCGCGGTACGCCTGGCTTCTCCGGTGCTGACCTGGCAAACCTGGTGAACGAAGCTGCGCTGTTTGCCGCTCGTGGCAATAAGCGCGTTGTATCGATGGTTGAATTCGAGAAAGCGAAAGACAAAATCATGATGGGTGCGGAACGTCGCTCCATGGTGATGACGGAAGCGCAGAAAGAGTCCACCGCGTATCACGAAGCCGGTCACGCAATTATTGGTCGCCTGGTGCCGGAACACGACCCGGTGCACAAAGTGACGATTATTCCGCGCGGTCGCGCGCTGGGTGTCACCTTCTTCCTGCCTGAAGGCGACGCGATCAGCGCCAGCCGTCAGAAGCTGGAAAGCCAGATTTCTACCCTTTACGGCGGTCGTCTGGCGGAAGAGATTATCTACGGCGTAGAGCATGTTTCTACCGGTGCGTCGAACGACATTAAAGTCGCGACCAACCTGGCGCGTAACATGGTGACCCAGTGGGGCTTCTCTGACAAACTCGGCCCGCTGCTGTATGCCGAAGAAGAAGGTGAAGTATTCCTTGGCCGCAGCGTTGCGAAAGCGAAGCATATGTCCGATGAAACGGCGCGTATCATCGACCAGGAAGTGAAGTCACTGATTGAGCGTAACTACAATCGTGCACGCCAGCTTCTGAACGATAATATGGACATCCTGCACGCGATGAAAGACGCGCTCATGAAATATGAGACCATCGACGCCCCGCAGATTGATGACCTGATGGCTCGCCGCGATGTTCGCCCGCCAGCTGGCTGGGAAGAACCGGGCTCGTCCAATAATTCTGACAACAATGGCACGCCTCGTGCGCCGCGTCCGGTCGATGAACCGCGTACGCCAAACCCGGGTAATACGATGTCAGAACAGCTGGGCGACAAATAAGTTAGCCGTTATTGATGCTGTTGTACTTTTCTAAAACCCCTGAGCGTTTGCTCCGGGGTTTTTCTTTTTCAATCTTTCTCTGACTCAGGGATTTAGCGATGAAACTTGTAGCCCAGGGCTCAACCCTCGATCTCTCTCACCCACATGTGATGGGTATTCTTAACGTTACCCCGGATTCGTTCTCTGATGGCGGGACCCACAACACGCTGGTCGAAGCCGTGAAGCATGCCAATCTGATGATCAATGCCGGGGCGACTATCATTGATATCGGTGGGGAATCGACGCGTCCGGGGGCGGCAGATGTCAGCGTCGAGGAAGAGCTGGCGCGAGTCATTCCGACGGTAGAAGCGATTGCCCAGCGCTTTGAAGTCTGGATTTCCGTTGATACCTCAAAGCCGGAGGTGATCCGCGAGTCAGCGCGTGTTGGCGCGCATATCATCAATGATATCCGCTCGCTGACCGAACCGGGAGCGCTGGAGGCGGCGGCTGAAACGGGCTTGCCGGTGTGCCTGATGCATATGCAGGGTCAGCCGAAGACAATGCAGGATGCCCCGAAGTACGCGGACGTGTTTGCTGACGTTGAGCGCTTTTTTATCGAACATATTGTGCGTTGCGAACGGGCCGGTATCGCAAAAGATAAATTGTTGCTCGACCCGGGATTTGGTTTCGGTAAAAATCTTTCTCATAATTATGAACTGCTTGCCCGACTTGGGGGATTCCATCATTTTGGTCTTCCGCTGCTGGTAGGCATGTCACGTAAGTCGATGGTAGGTCAGTTGCTGAATGTCGGGCCGACGGAACGCCTGAATGGCAGCCTGGCTTGCGCAGTCATTGCTGCAATGCAGGGCGCGCAGATTATTCGCGTCCATGATGTCAAAGAAACGGTAGAAGCGCTGCGCGTGGTTGAAGCTACCCTGGCCGCTAAGGAAAATAAACGTTATGAGTAACCGCAAATATTTTGGAACGGATGGTATTCGTGGCCGCGTAGGCGATGCGCCAATAACGCCAGAATTTGTATTAAAGCTGGGCTGGGCGGCGGGTAAAGTGCTGGCACGCCACGGTTCACGGAAGATTATTATTGGTAAAGATACCCGTATTTCAGGGTATATGCTGGAGTCCGCGCTGGAGGCTGGCCTGGCCGCCGCGGGATTATCCGCTTCTTTTACCGGCCCGATGCCAACGCCGGCAATTGCCTATCTGACGCGCACCTTCCGCGCGGAAGCCGGGATTGTGATTTCGGCTTCACATAATCCGTTCTATGACAACGGCATCAAATTCTTCTCTATCGAAGGTACCAAGCTTCCGGATGAGGTAGAAGAAGCCATTGAAGCCGAAATGGAAAAAGAGCTGACCTGCGTGGATTCCGCCGAGCTGGGTAAAGCCAGTCGTATCGTCGACGCCGCCGGTCGCTATATCGAGTTTTGCAAAGGCACCTTTCCGAACGAGCTGAGCCTCAATGCTTTGAAGGTGGTAGTCGATTGCGCTCACGGGGCGACTTATCATATTGCGCCAAATGTTTTCCGCGAGCTGGGCGCTCAGGTTATTGCGATGGGCTGTGAGCCTGATGGCCTCAACATCAATGAAGAGGTCGGGGCGACGGACGTTCGTGCTCTGCAGGCACGCGTGCTGGCGGAGAAAGCCGACCTGGGTATTGCCTACGATGGCGATGGCGATCGGGTCATCATGGTGGACCACGAAGGCAACAAAGTCGACGGTGACCAGATCCTCTATATCATTGCCCGTGAGGGGCTACGCCAGGGGCAGCTACGGGGCGGTGCCGTCGGGACGCTCATGAGCAACATGGGCCTTGAACTGGCGCTCAAACAGCTGGGCATTCCTTTCGTTCGCGCGAAGGTGGGCGACCGCTATGTGCTGGAGAAGCTGCAGGAGAAAGGCTGGCGCATTGGCGCAGAAAACTCCGGTCATGTGATCTTACTGGATAAAACCACGACGGGGGATGGGATTGTCGCCAGTCTGCAGGTTGTGGCGGCGATGGTGCGTAACCATATGAGCCTGCACGACCTGTGCAGCGGAATGAAAATGTTCCCGCAGCTTCTGGTTAACGTACGCTTTACTGAAGGTAGCGGTAACCCGCTGGAACATGAGCATGTAAAAGCGGTAACGGCTGAAGTGGAAGCGGCGCTGGGCAATCGGGGTCGTGTACTGCTGCGTAAATCAGGTACAGAGCCGCTGATTCGCGTTATGGTGGAAGGTGAGCACGAAGAGCAGGTGCACGAATTTGCCCACCGTATCGCCGATGCCGTAAAAAGCGTTTAATCTCTCTTGCTAAGTGATTAAAAAGGCGACGCTTGCCGCCTTTTTAATCGAC
This sequence comes from Klebsiella sp. PL-2018, assembly GCF_019048985.1. Taxonomy (NCBI): domain Bacteria; kingdom Pseudomonadati; phylum Pseudomonadota; class Gammaproteobacteria; order Enterobacterales; family Enterobacteriaceae; genus Klebsiella; species Klebsiella sp. PL-2018. The sequence goes on along the minus strand of NZ_CP077673.1, from coordinate 5,229,022 downwards.
AAAAAATCGCTTTTTGCTGTTTTTTTCCGCACTTGATACAATGCGCTGAAATTGCCCTTGCGAAGGTCATTCGCTTTGGTTAGTATTCACACCCGCTTCAGTGGGAAACGTTAAAACGTCCCGCTTTATTGGTCGAAGCACTTGGTATGCGGCAAATCCGCAAGGAACAGGTTGATTATGTACGAAGCTCTTTTAGTTGTTTTCCTTATTGTGGCAATTGGCCTTGTGGGTCTGATTATGCTGCAGCAAGGTAAAGGCGCTGATATGGGAGCCTCCTTCGGAGCAGGCGCTTCCGGCACTCTGTTTGGATCCAGCGGTTCTGGTAACTTCATGACCCGTATGACTGGTATCCTGGCTGCGCTGTTCTTCATCATCAGTCTGGCGCTGGGCAATATCAACAGCAACAAGACCAATAAAGGAAGTGAGTGGGATAACCTGAGCGCGCCGAAAACTGAGCAAACTCAGCCGACCGCGCCGGCGCAGCCGAGCAGCGACATCCCGCACTGATAAGCAGTATCCGTACCGAGGTGGTGGAATTGGTAGACACGCTACCTTGAGGTGGTAGTGCCCTAACGGGCTTGTGGGTTCGAGTCCCATCCTCGGTACCAATTTCCTGAAGAAAGACGCTGAAAAGCGTCTTTTTTTTCGTCCCGAAAAAGTTGAGCAGCTGCATCAGCGGCAGATATGTCACTCCGGTTGGGTTCGGGATTTTTCTGCATAAAAAAGGCCGCGTTAGCGGCCTTTGCGAATTTCTCTGCAGCGTTACTTCGCTTTATTTTCGAGGTTTTCCACCTGCGGCAGGCCAGTTGCGGAAGACGCGGTTAGCAGTCCAGACTGCGCGTAGCCAAACAGCTTATCGCGAGTATCGGTGATATCCAGGTTGCGCATCGTCAGCTGGCCGATACGATCCTCAGCGGAGAACATCGAGTCACCTTTTTCCATCGTCAGACGCTCTGCTTTATAGGTCAGATTATCAGAGACGGTATTCAGGATGGAGTAGTCGTTGCCGCGACGCAGTTCAAGCGTCACTTCGCCGGTAATTTGGCTTGCTACCCAGCGCTGCAGGCCGTCGCGCAGCATCAGCGCCTGGGAATCGAACCAGCGCCCTTGATACAGCAGCCGACCCAGCTGACGACCGTGCGCGTGGTATTGCTCAATGGTATCTTCGTTATGAATACCGGTCAGCAGACGCTCATAGGCAATATGCAGCAGCGCCATTCCCGGGGCTTCATAGATGCCGCGGCTCTTCGCTTCGATGATACGGTTTTCGATCTGATCGCTCATACCCAGACCATGACGGCCGCCGATGCGGTTAGCCTCCAGCATCAGTTCAACGTCATCGCTAAAGGTCTGCCCGTTCAGCGCAACAGGATGGCCCTGTTCAAAGCGAACGGTGACTTCTTCCGCAGGGATTTTGACGCTTTCATCCCAGAACTTGACGCCCATAATCGGGTTCACAATCTTGACGCTGGAGTTCAGGAATTCAAGATCTTTAGCTTCGTGCGTCGCGCCCAGCATATTGGAGTCGGTTGAGTAGGCTTTTTCAACGGACATTTTATAGTCAAACCCACAGGAGATCATAAACTCTGACATCTCCTGGCGGCCGCCTAACTCGTCGATAAAGTCGCTATCCAGCCACGGTTTGTAAATTTTCAGCTCAGCGTTGGTCAGCAGGCCGTAACGATAGAAACGTTCGATATCGTTGCCTTTATAGGTACTCCCGTCGCCCCAGATGTTAACACCGTCTTCCTTCATTGCGGCGACCAGCATGGTACCGGTCACTGCGCGGCCCAGCGGCGTAGTATTAAAGTAGGTCAACCCGCCGGTGGTGTTATGAAATGCGCCGCACTGGATCGCGGCAATGCCTTCCGCAACCAGCTGCTTACGGCAGTCGATCAGACGAGCCCCTTCAGCACCATACTCTTTGGCACGACGAGGAATGGCCTCGTAATCGTCTTCGTCTGGCTGTCCCAGATTGGCGGTATATGCATAAGGGACTGCTCCCTTTTTACGCATCCACAGCAGCGCGGCGCTGGTATCCAGCCCACCAGAAAAAGCAATACCAATACGTTGGCCAACCGGGAGATGCTTGAGAATCGTCGTCATAAAATAAAACCCTGCTAGATAGACTGTGGTGAGTTTGACTCAACAATCTTTATTGCATGTTTATGCATTAATTGTGAGTTTTCATTTAATCATCTTTTGCTGGCGACAGGAAGAGGCTGAGCCGCTTTTTGCCAAAAAACCCAGAAATACCAGCATGAACCGAAACCTGGCAATGTGAAATTCATGTTGACAAAATATATGAAGTATCAATACAATTCACTACGATTTTATGTCCCGTCTCTCGGTACCAAATCCCAGCAGTATTTGCGTCTTTTACTCAAAACGAGTAAAATATGCCACGTTTCAGGCGCGGGGTGGAGCAGCCTGGTAGCTCGTCGGGCTCATAACCCGAAGGTCGTCGGTTCAAATCCGGCCCCCGCAACCACTTTCCCATTAAGTACTTTTTCAAATATACTGTGAGGACCGGGTCCTTCGTAGACGAATTTGAAAGAATTCTTCTGGAAAGTGTTCCAGATCGCAGTTGCGATCTCAGGGTTCAGTTATCTAAAGCCCCGATTTATCGGGGTTTTTTGTTATCTGACTTCAGAATAACTGGGCTATACGCCCTTTTTTTATGTCTTGGGGGTGGGTTTGTCCACATTAGAGCAAAAATTAACAGAGATGCTCACAGCGCCAGTTGAAGCGCTTGGCTTTGAGCTGGTCGGCATCGAATTTATTCGCGGTCGCACGTCCACACTGCGCATCTATATTGATAGTGAAGATGGCATCAATGTTGATGATTGTGCTGATGTGAGCCACCAGGTCAGTGCTGTTATGGACGTAGAAGACCCGATTACAGTCGCTTATAACCTGGAAGTTTCTTCTCCAGGTCTCGATCGTCCTATGTTTACCGCCGAGCACTATGAGCGTTTCATCGGCGAAGAAGTTTCGCTGGTTTTGCGCATGGCGGTACAGAACCGACGCAAATGGCAGGGCCTTATCAAAGCGGTAGACGGTGAGATGATCACGGTAACCGTCGAAGGCAAAGATGAAGTGTTCGCGCTGAGTAACATCCAGAAGGCGAACCTGGTTCCCCACTTTTAACAGTCTGGATTGAGGTGAAAGGCCCCGATGAACAAAGAAATTTTGGCTGTTGTTGAAGCCGTTTCCAACGAAAAGGCGCTGCCGCGTGAGAAAATTTTCGAAGCGTTGGAAAGTGCGCTAGCAACGGCTACCAAGAAAAAATATGAGCAAGAGATCGACGTTCGCGTAGAAATCGATCGTAAAAGCGGTGATTTCGACACATTCCGTCGCTGGCTGGTTGTTGAAGAAGTGACCCAGCCGACTCGCGAAATCACGCTGGAAGCTGCGCGTTTCGAAGATGAAAGCATGAATCCTGGCGATTACGTCGAAGACCAGATTGAGTCTGTCACCTTTGACCGTATCACTACGCAGACCGCGAAGCAGGTTATCGTACAAAAAGTACGTGAGGCCGAACGCGCAATGGTCGTCGATCAGTTCCGTGAGCACGAAGGTGAAATCATCACGGGCGTAGTGAAGAAAGTGAACCGCGACAATATTACGCTGGATCTGGGCAACAACGCTGAAGCCGTGATCCTGCGCGAAGACATGCTGCCGCGTGAGAACTTCCGTCCGGGTGACCGTATCCGCGGCGTACTGTACGCAGTTCGTCCGGAAGCGCGCGGCGCGCAGCTGTTCGTGACTCGCTCCAAGCCGGAAATGCTGGTTGAACTGTTCCGCATTGAAGTTCCGGAAATCGGTGAAGAAGTTCTCGAAATTAAAGCGGCGGCTCGCGATCCTGGCTCTCGTGCCAAAATCGCGGTTAAAACCAACGACAAGCGCATCGATCCGGTTGGCGCCTGCGTCGGTATGCGCGGCGCGCGCGTTCAGGCAGTCTCGACTGAACTGGGCGGCGAGCGTATCGATATCGTGCTGTGGGACGATAACCCGGCGCAGTTCGTGATTAACGCCATGGCTCCGGCTGACGTCGCATCTATCGTGGTAGATGAAGACAAGCACACCATGGATATCGCAGTAGAAGCGGGCAACCTGGCGCAGGCCATTGGCCGTAACGGTCAGAACGTCCGTCTGGCGTCTCAGCTGAGCGGCTGGGAACTCAACGTCATGACCGTTGATGACCTCCAGGCTAAGCATCAGGCTGAAGCCCATGCAGCGATTGATACCTTCACTAAATATCTTGATATTGATGAAGATTTCGCCACGCTGCTGGTTGAAGAAGGTTTCGCCACTCTGGAAGAGCTGGCCTATGTGCCAATGAAAGAACTGCTGGAAATTGACGGTCTGGATGAAGCGACCGTTGAAGCACTTCGTGAGCGGGCGAAAAACGCGCTGACCACGCTGGCGCTGGCCAAAGAAGAGAGCCTGGGTGACAGCAAACCTGCCGACGATCTGTTGAATCTGGAAGGTTTGGATCGCGCTCTGGCATTCACCCTGGCCGCCCGTGGTGTTTGTACGCTGGAAGATCTCGCCGAGCAGGGCATTGATGATCTGGCTGATATCGAAGGCTTGACCGACGAGAAAGCCGGAGAACTTATCATGGCCGCTCGTAATATTTGTTGGTTCGGCGACGAAGCGTAATAAACTGTAGCAGGAAGGAACAGCATGACAGATGTGACCATTAAAGCGCTGGCCTCGGAGATTCAGACCTCTGTGGATCGCCTGATACAGCAATTTGCTGATGCAGGGATCCGCAAATCGGCTGATGATTCTGTGACCGCGCAAGAGAAGCAAACCTTGTTGACGCACCTGAACCGTGAACACGGCTCAGCGCCCGACAAGCTGACGCTGCAGCGCAAAACGCGCAGCACGTTAAATATTCCGGGTACCGGTGGAAAGAGTAAGTCGGTACAAATCGAAGTCCGCAAGAAACGCACCTTTGTGAAACGCGATCCGCAAGAGGCCGAACGCCTTGCCGCGGAAGAGCAGGCGCAGCGTGAAGCGGAAGAGCAAGCCCGTCGTGAGGCAGAAGAAGCTGCCAAACGCGAGGCGCAATTAAAAGCTGAACGTGAGGCCGCAGAACAAGCGAAACGTGAACTCGCCGATAAAGCGAAACGTGAAGCCGCGGAAAAAGACAAAGTGAGCAATCAACAAACCGACGATATGACCAAAACCGCCCAGGCTGAAAAGCAACGCCGCGAAAACGAAGCTGCGGAGCTGAAGCGCAAATCGGAAGAAGAAGCACGCCGCAAACTTGAAGAAGAAGCGCGCCGTGTAGCGGAAGAAGCACGCCGTATGGCTCAAGAAAATGAAAAGAACTGGACTGAAGCGCCAGAAACCCCTGAAGAGACCACTGACTATCACGTAACGACTTCTCAGCATGCGCGTCAGGCTGAAGACGATAACGATCGTGAAGTTGAAGGCGGTCGCGGCCGTGGACGTAATGCGAAAGCAGCGCGTCCGGCTAAGAAAGGCAACAAACACGCTGAATCGAAAGCCGATCGTGAAGAAGCCCGTGCGGCCGTTCGCGGCGGTAAAGGTGGCAAGCATCGTAAAGGTTCTGCTCTGCAGCAAGGCTTCCAGAAGCCGGCTCAGGCGGTTAACCGTGATGTTATCATCGGCGAAACCATCACCGTTGGCGATTTGGCCAACAAGATGGCCGTCAAAGGTTCTCAGGTCATCAAAGCGATGATGAAGCTGGGCGCCATGGCGACGATTAATCAGGTTATCGACCAGGAAACCGCACAGCTGGTTGCCGAAGAGATGGGCCACAAAGTTATCCTGCGTCGTGAAAACGAGCTGGAAGAAGCGGTAATGAGCGACCGTGACACCGGCGCTGCGGCTGAACCGCGCGCACCGGTTGTGACCATCATGGGTCACGTTGACCACGGTAAAACCTCTCTGCTGGACTACATTCGTTCAACGAAAGTGGCCTCTGGCGAAGCGGGCGGCATTACCCAGCACATCGGTGCGTACCACGTCGAAACCGACAACGGTATGATCACCTTCCTGGATACCCCGGGTCACGCCGCGTTTACCTCTATGCGTGCTCGTGGTGCGCAGGCGACGGATATCGTGGTTCTGGTTGTGGCGGCAGACGACGGCGTAATGCCGCAGACTATCGAAGCTATCCAGCACGCGAAAGCGGCGCAGGTACCTCTGGTGGTTGCGGTGAACAAAATCGATAAGCCGGAAGCGGACCTGGATCGCGTTAAAAACGAGCTCTCTCAGTACGGCGTTATGCCGGAAGAGTGGGGTGGCGAAGCGCAGTTCATCCCTGTATCCGCTAAAGCCGGTACCGGTATTGACGATCTGCTGAATGCTATCCTGCTGCAGGCTGAAGTTCTGGAGCTGAAAGCGGTTCGCAACGGTATGGCGAGCGGCGCGGTTATCGAATCTTTCCTCGATAAAGGTCGTGGTCCGGTTGCCACCGTTCTGGTACGCGAAGGTACGCTGCATAAAGGCGACATCGTCCTGTGCGGTTTCGAATACGGTCGCGTTCGTGCGATGCGTAACGAACTGGGTCAGGAAGTGCTGGAAGCGGGTCCGTCCATTCCGGTGGAAATCCTTGGCCTGTCAGGTGTACCGGCTGCCGGTGACGAAGTGACCGTTGTGCGTGACGAGAAAAAAGCACGTGAAGTTGCGCTGTATCGTCAGGGTAAATTCCGTGAAGTTAAACTGGCTCGTCAGCAGAAATCTAAGCTTGAGAACATGTTCGCCAACATGACCGAAGGCGAAGTTCACGAAGTGAACATCGTCCTCAAAGCGGACGTGCAGGGCTCTGTGGAAGCGATCTCCGACTCCTTGCTGAAACTGTCTACCGACGAAGTGAAAGTGAAGATTATCGGTTCCGGCGTAGGTGGTATCACCGAAACCGACGCGACCCTGGCGGCCGCATCCAACGCGATTCTGGTTGGCTTCAACGTACGTGCTGATGCATCCGCACGTAAAGTTATCGACGCGGAAAGCCTGGATCTGCGCTACTACTCCGTCATCTACCATCTGATCGACGAAGTGAAAGCAGCGATGAGCGGCATGCTGTCTCCGGAACTGAAACAGCAGATCATTGGTCTGGCTGAAGTCCGTGATGTGTTCAAATCGCCGAAATTCGGCGCCATCGCAGGCTGTATGGTTACCGAAGGTACGATCAAGCGTCATAACCCAATCCGCGTCCTGCGCGACAACGTGGTTATCTATGAAGGCGAGCTGGAATCCCTGCGCCGCTTCAAAGATGACGTTAACGAAGTTCGTAACGGTATGGAGTGTGGTATCGGCGTTAAGAACTACAACGACGTTCGCGTTGGCGATATGATCGAAGTGTTCGAAATCATCGAGATTCAACGTACCATCGATTAATCGTTTAGTAGGCCGGGGAAGCGCAGCGCCACCCGGTTATACAAAATTAAAGGGGGCCGCGTGGCCCCCTTATTTGTCTGGAGAATTTATTATGGCGAAAGAATTTGGTCGCCCGCAGCGCGTGGCCCAGGAGATGCAAAAAGAGATCGCAATCATCCTGCAACGCGAAATTAAAGACCCGCGTCTGGGCATGATGACGACCGTTTCAGGCGTTGAAATGTCCCGCGACCTGGCCTATGCCAAAGTGTTTGTGACCTTCCTGAACGACAAAGACGAAGCCGCCGTGAAAGCGGGGATCAAGGCCTTGCAGGAAGCATCTGGTTTTATCCGCTCGCTGCTGGGCAAAGCGATGCGCCTGCGTATCGTGCCGGAACTGACTTTCTTCTACGACAATTCATTAGTCGAAGGGATGCGCATGTCGAACCTGGTGACCAGCGTGGTAAAACATGACGATGAACGTCGTGTGAACCCGGACGACAGTAAGGAGGACTAATGAGTCGTCCTCGTCGTCGCGGCCGTGACGTGCATGGCGTACTGTTGCTGGATAAACCGCAGGGCGCATCCAGCAACGACGTGCTGCAGAAAGTTAAGCGGCTTTATAATGCTAATCGGGCAGGGCACACCGGGGCGCTGGATCCGCTGGCGACCGGTATGCTGCCGATTTGCCTTGGGGAAGCGACAAAGTTTTCCCAGTATCTGCTCGATTCTGACAAGCGCTACCGCGTCATTGCCAGGCTTGGCCAGCGCACCGATACCTCTGATGCCGATGGCCAGGTGGTGGAAGAGCGTCCGCTGACTTTTAGCCCGGAGCAGCTGGCGGCAGCGCTCGACGGCTTCCGTGGCGAAACCCAGCAGGTACCGTCGATGTATTCGGCGCTGAAATACCAGGGGAAAAAGCTGTACGAATATGCCCGACAGGGGATTGAAGTACCGCGTGAATCCCGGCCGATTACGGTGTACGAGCTGCTGTTTATTCGCCATGAGGGGACGGAGCTCGAGCTGGAGATTCACTGCTCGAAAGGCACCTACATTCGCACGATTATTGATGATTTAGGCGAGAAACTCGGGTGCGGTGCGCACGTCATTTTCCTGCGTCGCCTGGCTGTCAGTAAATATCCCGTCGAACGGATGGTGACGCTGGAGCAGCTGCAGGCGCTTGTCGAACAAGCACATGCGCAGGATATTCCCGCAGCCCAGCTGCTGGACCCGCTGCTGATGCCGATGGACAGTCCGGCTTCGGATTACCCGCTGGTGAATATTCCGGAAACCTCGGCCGTCTACTTTAAAAACGGTAACCCGGTGCGGACATCGGGCGCGCCGCTGCAGGGGCTGGTTCGCGTTACTGAAGGCGCTGAAGAGAAGTTTCTTGGTATGGGTGAGATGGATGATGAAGGCCGCGTGGCGCCTCGTCGTCTGGTGGTTGAATACCCTGTCTGAGCGCTTTCCTTGCGATAAAAGGCTGCTGCGAGTAGAATATCGCCGCTTAACACTCGCCAACGTGTTTTAACATTTGCGAGCGTTATATCAGGGGTTGCTGAATTAGAGATCGGCACCCTTTCTTTCTTTTAATTTTGGAGTTCGAAAATGTCTCTAAGCGTTGAAGCTAAAGCAAAAATCGTTTCTGAGTTCGGTCGTGGCGAAAACGACAGCGGTTCTACTGAAGTTCAGGTTGCACTGCTGACTGCACAGATCAACCACCTGCAGGGTCACTTTGCAGAGCACAAAAAAGATCACCACAGCCGTCGTGGTCTGCTGCGCATGGTTTCTCAGCGTCGTAAACTGCTCGACTACCTGAAACGTAAAGATGTTGCACGTTACTCTGCGCTGATCGAGCGTCTGGGTCTGCGTCGCTAATTCTGCGAGTTTCAGAAGAAGGGGCCTCACGGCCCCTTTTTTCGACCGGGCGGCAGCAATTCATTAAAAACTCATGTATTGTTGCTATTAATGATCTTCATGCAGAGGTTCGCGCGGCTAATGAGAGGCTTGACTCGCAGGGGCGGGTAAAGGTTGTCATTAGTCGCGAGGATGCAGAAGATCGGGTCATACGATGTCTTATCGTGGATTTGACATCATCTATAGATAAAAGGATAGAATTTTGCTTAATCCGATCGTTCGTAAATTCCAGTACGGCCAACATACCGTAACGCTGGAGACCGGCATGATGGCGCGCCAGGCAACTGCCGCCGTTATGGTTAGCATGGATGACACCGCGGTATTCGTTACCGTTGTGGGCCAGAAAAAAGCGAAGCCAGGCCAGGATTTCTTCCCGCTGACCGTTAACTATCAAGAGCGTACCTACGCTGCAGGTAAAATCCCGGGTGGTTTCTTCCGTCGTGAAGGCCGTCCGAGCGAAGGCGAAACCCTGATCGCGCGTCTGATTGACCGCCCGGTTCGCCCGCTGTTCCCGGAAGGCTTCGTTAACGAAGTTCAGGTTATCGCGACCGTGGTTTCCGTTAACCCGCAGGTTAACCCGGATATCGTCGCGATGATCGGCGCTTCCGCAGCGCTGTCCCTGTCCGGTATTCCGTTCAACGGCCCAATTGGCGCCGCTCGCGTGGGTTATATTAATGACCAGTACGTGCTGAACCCGACCCAGGAAGAGCTGAAGTCCAGCAAACTGGATCTGGTTGTCGCAGGTACCGAAGCCGCAGTACTGATGGTTGAATCCGAAGCTGAACTGCTGAGCGAAGACCAGATGCTGGGCGCGGTCGTGTTTGGTCACGACCAGCAGCAGGTGGTTATTCAGAACATCAACGATCTGGTGAAAGAAGCCGGTAAGCCGCGCTGGGACTGGCAGCCGGAAGTGGTTGATGCGGCGCTGAACGCGCGCGTTGCCGCGCTGGCTGAATCTCGCCTGAGCGATGCTTACCGCATCACCGACAAACAGGAGCGCTATGCTCAGGTTGACGTGATCAAATCCGAAACTATCGCGACCCTGGTTGCGGAAGATGAAGCTCTGGACGCTAACGAACTGGGTGAAATCCTGCACGCAATCGAGAAAAACGTGGTGCGTAGCCGCGTACTGGCCGGTGAGCCGCGTATTGATGGTCGTGAAAAAGATATGATTCGTGGTCTGGACGTTCGTACCGGCGTTCTGCCGCGTACCCACGGTTCCGCACTGTTTACCCGTGGCGAAACTCAGGCGCTGGTTACTGCGACCCTGGGCACCGCACGCGACGCGCAGAACATCGATGAACTGATGGGCGAGCGCACGGACTCCTTCCTGTTCCACTATAACTTCCCTCCGTACTCCGTAGGCGAAACGGGAATGGTCGGTTCTCCGAAGCGTCGTGAAATCGGTCACGGTCGTCTGGCTAAGCGCGGCGTACTGGCCGTGATGCCGACTATCGAAGAGTTCCCGTACACCGTTCGCGTGGTTTCTGAAATCACCGAATCTAACGGCTCCTCCTCCATGGCTTCCGTCTGTGGCGCTTCTCTGGCACTGATGGACGCAGGCGTGCCGGTGAAAGCCGCCGTTGCGGGTATCGCAATGGGTCTGGTGAAAGAAGGCGACAACTTCGTTGTACTGTCTGACATTCTGGGCGATGAAGATCACCTGGGCGATATGGACTTCAAAGTAGCGGGTTCCCGCGAAGGTATCTCTGCTCTGCAGATGGATATCAAAATTGAAGGTATCACCAAAGAGATCATGCAGGTTGCTCTGAACCAGGCTAAAGGTGCGCGTCTGCACATCCTGGGCGTGATGGAACAGGCGATTAACGCGCCGCGCGGCGATATCTCTGAATTCGCACCGCGTATCCACACGATCAAGATCAGTCCGGACAAAATCAAAGACGTTATCGGTAAGGGCGGTTCCGTTATTCGTGCGCTGACCGAAGAAACCGGCACCACTATCGAAATCGAAGATGACGGTACCGTGAAGATCGCGGCAACCGACGGCGACAAAGCGCAGCACGCGATTCGCCGTATCGAAGAGATCACCGCTGAGATCGAAGTTGGCCGTATCTATAACGGTAAAGTGACCCGTATCGTTGACTTTGGCGCGTTTGTTGCCATTGGCGGCGGTAAAGAAGGTCTGGTTCACATCTCTCAAATCGCCGACAAGCGCGTTGAGAAAGTGACCGACTATCTGCAGATGGGTCAGGAAGTGCCGGTTAAGGTTCTGGAAGTTGACCGTCAGGGCCGTGTCCGTCTGAGCATCAAAGAAGCAACTGAACAAACTCAGCCTGCGGCTGCGCCGGAAGCTCCGGCTGCCGAACAGCAGGGCGAGTAAGGTTGCCGTTTGCCCTCCGCATTGCGGAGGGCGCATTGCGGGCAGGACGCCCTGTTTGCAGCCGGGGAACTGGACGTTCATCCAATCGTTGTCTTCGGGAGTGGGAAATGAAGCCTTTTTTGCGCTGGTGTTTCGTGGCGACAGCTCTCACGCTGGCAGGATGCAGCAACTCTGCCTGGCGTAAGGACGCAGTCCTCGCGGTGCCATTGCAACCGACTTTGCAGCAGGAAGTGATTCTGGCGCGCATGGAACAAATTCTTGCCAGTCGGGCTTTAACCGATGACGAACGCGCACAGCTTTTATATGAGCGCGGAGTGTTGTATGATAGTCTCGGTCTGAGGGCATTAGCGCGAAATGATTTTTCACAAGCGCTGGCAATCCGACCGGATATGCCTGAAGTATTCAATTACTTAGGCATTTACTTAACGCAGGCAGGCAATTTTGATGCTGCCTATGAAGCGTTTGATTCTGTACTTGAGCTTGATCCAACTTACAACTACGCGCACTTAAATCGCGGTATCGCCCTGTATTACGGCGGTCGCGCTAAGTTAGCGCAAGATGATCTGCTGGCGTTTTATCAAGACGATCCCAATGATCCTTTCCGAAGCCTGTGGCTTTATCTCGCCGAGCGTCAGCTCGATGAGAAGCAGGCGCTTGAAGCACTGAGACAGCGCTTAAACAAGTCGGATAAAGAACAATGGGGATGGAACATTGTCGGGTTCTACCTTGGCGACATTAGCGAAAAAGAGCTAATGGACCGTCTGAAGGCAGACGCAACGGATAACACCTCGCTCGCTGAGCATCTCAGTGAAACCAACTTCTATTTAGGTAAGTACTACCTAAGTCTGGGGGACAAGGACAGCGCTACGGCACTGTTCAAACTGGCGGTCGCAAACAACGTTCATAACTACGTTGAGCACCGATACGCATTGTTGGAATTATCGCTCTTGGGCCAGGAGCAAGATGACCTGGCAGAATCGGACCAGCAATAGCTGACGAACACATCAGCCCTTTTTTGATTGCCATCACCTTTGCGGGTGAGGGCGTTGTTGTTCGTTAATACACCTACTTTGAGCCGGTTCACACTTTTCAATGAAAATTACCGAAAATTTTCACGATGAGTTATGTAGACTGGCCGCCATTAATTTTGAGGCACACGTACTACATGGCTGAATTCGAAACCACTTTTGCAGATCTGGGCCTGAAGGCTCCCATCCTTGAAGCGCTTAACGATCTGGGTTACGAAAAACCATCTCCGATCCAGGCTGAGTGCATTCCGCATCTGCTGGGCGGCCGCGACGTTCTGGGTATGGCCCAGACGGGTAGCGGTAAAACCGCAGCGTTCTCTTTACCGCTGCTGAACAACATCGATCCTGAGCTGAGAGCACCGCAGATTCTGGTGCTGGCGCCGACCCGCGAACTGGCGGTACAGGTTGCTGAAGCAATGACGGAATTCTCTAAACATATGCGCGGCGTAAACGTGGTTGCCCTGTACGGCGGCCAGCGTTATGACGTGCAGCTGCGGGCGCTGCGTCAGGGGCCGCAAATCGTTGTCGGTACCCCGGGTCGTCTGCTGGACCACCTGAAACGCGGTACGCTGGATCTCTCTAAGCTGAGCGGTCTGGTTCTGGATGAAGCTGACGAAATGCTGCGCATGGGCTTCATCGAAGACGTAGAAACCATTATGGCGCAGATCCCGGAGGGTCATCAGACCGCTCTGTTCTCTGCCACCATGCCGGAAGCCATTCGCCGTATTACCCGCCGCTTTATGAAAGAGCCGCAGGAAGTGCGCATCCAGTCGAGCGTAACAACTCGCCCGGACATCAGCCAGAGCTACTGGACTGCTTACGGTATGCGTAAAAACGAAGCGCTGGTGCGTTTCCTGGAAGCGGAAGATTTTGATGCGGCGATTATCTTCGTTCGTACCAAAAACGCGACCCTGGAAGTGGCCGAAGCGCTGGAGCGTAGCGGTTATAGCAGCGCTGCGCTGAACGGCGACATGAACCAGTCCCTGCGTGAGCAGACTCTGGAGCGTCTGAAAGACGGTCGTCTGGATATCCTGATTGCAACCGACGTTGCGGCCCGTGGCCTGGACGTTGAGCGTATCAGCCTGGTGGTTAACTACGATATCCCGATGGATTCCGAGTCTTACGTTCACCGTATCGGCCGTACCGGTCGTGCGGGTCGTGCTGGCCGCGCGCTGCTGTTCGTTGAGAACCGCGAGCGTCGTCTGCTGCGCAATATCGAACGTACGATGAAGCTAACCATTCCGGAAGTTGAACTGCCGAACGCAGAACTGCTGGGCAAACGCCGTCTGGAAAAATTCGCGGCGAAAGTTCAGCAGCAGCTGGAAAGCAGCGATCTGGATCAGTACCGTGCACTGCTGGCGAAAATCCAGCCGTCTGCCGAAGGCGAAGAGCTGGACGTGGAAACGCTGGCCGCCGCGCTGCTGAAAATGGCTCAGGGCGAACGTCCGCTGATCCTGCCGCCGGATGCGCCTATGCGTCCTAAGCGCGAGTTCCGCGACCGTGACGATCGTTTCGAACGTCGCGGCGACCGTAACGACCGTGGCCCGCGCGGCGACCGTCCGGAACGCAGTGGCGAAGATCGTCCGAAGCGTGAACGTCGTGACGTTGGCGATATGGAACTGTACCGTATTGAAGTGGGCCGTGATGACGGCGTTGAAGTTCGTCACATCGTTGGCGCAATTGCCAACGAAGGCGACATCAGCAGCCGTTACATCGGTAACATCAAGCTGTTTGGTTCTCACTCCACCATCGAACTGCCGAAAGGCATGCCGGGCGAAGTGCTGCAGCACTTTACGCGTACCCGCATCCTGAACAAGCCGATGAACATGCAGCTGCTGGGCGATGCTCAGCCGCGTCCTGAACGCAGCGGCGAACGTCGTGGCGGCGGTGAGCGTCGTGAAGGCGGTCGTAGCTTCGGCGGCGGTGAACGTCGTGAAGGCCGTGGTTTCGGCGGTGAGCGTCGCGAAGGCGGCCGTGGTGAAGGTCGTCGTTTCAGCGGCGAACGTCGTGAAGGTGGCCGCGCGCCGCGCCGCGATGATGCTTCAGCTCCGCGTCGCGATGACTCCGCAGGTCGTCGTCGTTTCGGTGGCGATGCATAATTAGCGCTTTCCGCTAACGTAAAGTAAACGATACAGCCCCGATCTTTATGATTGGGGCTTTTTTTATTCCCTTTGTACTCGTGTACTGGTACAGTGCGTCACGTTAATAACAAGAAAAGTATTTTCGACTGGAGATTTCGGCAAATGGCGACACTTACCACTACGGCAACCCGACCGTCCTTGTTTGGCGGCGTAGTGATTATTGGCGGGACGATTATTGGGGCGGGCATGTTCTCACTGCCGGTTGTGATGTCCGGCGCGTGGTTCTTCTGGTCTCTGGCAGCGCTGGTTTTTACCTGGTTTTGTATGCTTCACTCCGGGTTAATGATCCTCGAAGCGAACCTGAATTACCGGATTGGCTCGAGCTTCGATACCATTACTAAAGATCTGCTCGGCAAAGGCTGGAATCTGGTTAACGGCGTGTCGATCGCCTTTGTTCTTTATATTCTGACTTACGCCTATATCTCCGCCAGCGGCTCGATTCTGCACCATACGTTTAGCGAAATGTCGCTGAACGTACCGGCAAGGGCGGCAGGTTTCGGTTTTGCGCTGCTGGTGGCGTTTATCGTCTGGTTGAGCACCAAAGCGGTGAGCCGCATGACGGCCATTGTGCTGGGAGCTAAGGTCATTACCTTCTTTTTGACCTTTGGCAGCCTGTTGGGGCACGTCCAGCCGACCACCCTGTTTAACGTGGCTGAACAAAATGCCTCGTATATGCCCTATCTGCTGATGACGCTGCCGTTCTGCCTCGCGTCCTTCGGCTATCACGGCAACGTGCCGAGCCTGATGAAGTACTACGGCAAAGATCCGCGCACAATCGTTAAGTGTCTGGTTTACGGTACGCTGCTGGCGCTGGGCCTGTACGTGGTGTGGCTGCTGGTGACGATGGGTAATATCCCACGCCCTGAGTTTATCGGTATTGCGCAGAAGGGGGGCAACATAGATGTCCTGGTCCAGGCGCTCAGTGGGGTACTGAACAGCCGGAGTCTGGATCTGCTGTTAGTCATTTTTTCGAACTTTGCCGTTGCCAGTTCATTCCTTGGCGTGACGCTCGGTCTGTTTGATTATCTGGCGGATCTGTTCGGGTTCGATGACTCCGCGCTGGGACGCTTTAAAACCGCGCTTCTCACCTTTGTTCCGCCGATGGCGGGTGGCCTGCTGTGGCCGAACGGATTCCTCTACGCGATCGGCTATGCGGGGCTGGCGGCGACGATCTGGGCGGCAATTGTACCGGCGCTGCTGGCTCGCGCATCGCGCAAACGCTTTGGTAGCCCATTGTTTCGCGTTTGGGGCGGAAAGCCGATGATTGCTTTGGTTCTGCTGTTCGGGCTGGGTAACGTTATCGTGCATTTCCTGTCGAGCTTTAACGTATTACCCACCTATCACTAGTTGAAAATGCGGCAGAAATGCCGCATTTTTCACTATCCGAGAAGCTCTTCTTTCACCTGCATCGCCAAATCAAATGAATGCAGGCGCGCCTGATGATCGAAGATTTGGCCGTTGACCATGATTTCATCGGCCTGGGTTTCCCGCAGGATCGACTCCAGCCCGTGACGGATTTTCGCTTTATCGCCGACCAGCGACATGCTCAGCGCTTTTTCGACGCCGTACTGCTCTGAAGCGGACCACAGCTGATGCATATTTTGCACCGGCGGCGGCAGCTGTCCGGTCTCGCCGCGGCGCAGTTTGACGAACGCCTGCTGCATGGACGTAAACAGAAATTCCGCATCTCTGTCGCTGTCGGCGGCAATAATGTTAATGCATACCATCGCGTACGGCTTCGCTAACCGCTCTGACGGCTGGAAGTGGGTGCGGTAGAGGTGCAGGGCCTGAAAGAGCATATCCGGGGCGAAGTGCGAGGCAAAGGCAAACGGCAGCCCAAGCTGCGCCGCCAGCTGGGCGCTGTACAGGCTTGAGCCGAGCAGCCAGACCGGGATCTTCTCGCCATAGCCGGGAACCGGGCGCACGTGCGGATTAGGATCGCGGGCGTCGAACCAGTCCACCAGCTCCGCGACATCGCGCGGGAAGTTATCGACATCGCCGCTCATATGGCGACGCAGCGCGCGCATGGTTGGCTGATCGCTGCCCGGCGCGCGGCCAAGGCCGAGATCGATGCGTCCCGGGTAGAGCGTATTGAGCGTACCGAACTGCTCGGCAATCACCAGCGGCGAATGGTTCGGCAGCATCACGCCGCCGGAGCCCAGATGCAGAGTGGTGGTATTCGCGGCAAGGTAGCCAATCAGTACGGAAGTCGCCGCGCTGGCGATACCGACCATATTATGGTGTTCGGCCAGCCAGTAGCGGTGATAGCCGCGCTTTTCCGCCAGCTGCGCCAGGCCTAAAGAGTGGGAGAAGGCTTCCTTTGCGGAAGAACCTTGCGGGATCGGCGCCAGATCGAGCACCGAGAACGAAACAGATTTGTCAGTCATAAAGGCTCACTTTGCTACAGCATCGTCATCAGATTGAAGGTCTTCTTCCAGCCTGGCGCATCCAGGATACGCCAGCCAGAAAAGCTGCATCTTTAATAGTGCATTAAAAAGCAGCGATAGCCATTAACAAAGTGAGCGGTTAATCAGCTCTGCAATTCCAGCCCGGCCAGCCGTCGCCAGTAGCCGTTGCAGTCGCTGTTCGCCGTCAGCGGCAGCGGCGCCGCGCCGTTTTCATTCGCCCGGAAGGCGTCCAGCATAGCGAAGGTCTCGCTACCCAGCGGCGACAGGCGAACCATATCCACCAGCCCGGTCATGGTGCTTAGCTCATTCCCGAGGTTGTAGACGTAGCCGCTCATGGTCTGAATGCCGTTGAGGACGAACACCTGCTGGTTCTCCTGCGAAAGCACGTCGCGCCCGTTAGGGTATTTTATGCAGCAGGTTTCACACTCGTCTTTCGGCCGGTCTTCCGAGCGCGCGGTAAAGCAGCGGGCGGAGTAGGCCAGCGGCAGATGACCGTAGCTCAGGACCTCTACCTCAAACCTGTCGCGAATGCCCAGCTCGTCGCACTGGGTCAGCAAATTCGCCAGCCAGTCGCGGGAAAGTTCGACCGGCATACACCAGCGCACCATGCCCTGCTTGAGCAGCAGACGCAGGGTGACGGCGTTGTAGCAGTTAAGCGCGTGCCCGGCGACGAACGGCAGCTTACGTTCCGCGCACAGGTTAACGACGCCGAGATCGCTGGCTTCAATCAGAAATTCGCCGTTATCGACATAGCGCTTCAGTTCGCCCAGCTCCGAGGACGCCTGCACCAGCGCGAGGGTGGAAAGCACCACCTGTTTACCGCTTCCCGCCAGCGTTTTTGCCATGTCGAGCCAGTCGCCGACTTTGGTGGCGCGACGTTTGCTGCATACCGCTTCGCCGAGGTAAATCGTGTCCGCGCTGCAGCTTGCCGCCTGCTGGTAAAAATCTTCCAGCGTCTCTTTTGACCAGTAATAAAGCACCGGCCCTAATGAATATTTCATTGCTGTTCTCACTGCCATTTACGGTGATAGGCGCCAAGGGTGGTTTGCGTCCCTTCGGACATGGAACCGAGGGTCTCCATCCACGCGGACTGCGGTACGAAGTTTTGCGGATCGGCTTTGCAGCGATCGATCGCCTGACGCCAGACTTTCGCCACCTGGGTGACGTACGCCGGACTGCGCTGGCGGCCCTCGATTTTGACCGAGGCAATATTTGCCGCCATCAGCTCCGGCAGCAGCTCTAGGGTGTTCAGGCTGGTGGGCTCTTCCAGCGCGTGGTAGCGTTCGCCGTCGACCAGATACCGCCCTTTACAGAGGGTGGGATAGCCGGCGTTTTCACCGTCCCGATAGCGGTCAATCAGCACTTCGTTAAGGCGTGATTCCAGCCCCTGCGGCGTTTGCTGCCAGCGCACGAAGCGCGCCGGCGAACAGGCGCCGACGGTATTCGGCGATTCGCCGGTCAGATAAGAGGAAAGGTAGCAGCGTCCTTCCGCCATAATGCACAGGCTACCGAAGGCAAAAACCTCCAGCGGCACCGGCGTGGCGCGCGCCAGCTGTTTGACCTGGTGAATCGACAGCACGCGCGGCAGCACCACGCGGGCGACGTCAAAATTGCGATGATAAAACTTTACCGCCTCTTCGTTGGTGGCCGAGGCCTGGACGGAAACGTGGCGCTCAATATGCGGATAACGCTCGGCGGCGTATTCCAGCATCGCGATATCGGCGAGGATCAGCGCGTCGGCGCCCAGCTGCGCCGCCATGTCGACCGCGCGCTGCCAGCGGGCATAACCATCAGGATGCGCGAAGGTGTTAATGGCAATATGCAGTTTGCGACGATGCTGGTGCACAAAGCTGACGGCTTCCTGCAGTTTCTTTTCGGTGAAATTAAGGCCGGCAAAGTGGCGGGCGTTGGTGTCATCTTTCAGCCCGATATAGACGGCATCGGCGCCGTTTTCGATGGCCGCCTTAAGCGCCGGAAGGTTACCGGCTGGGCAGAGCAGCTCCATAATTTTTCCTGAAAAACGCGGCCCGTCAGGGACGCTGGATGGTTAATGAGCTGGGATTTTAGTTAACCTTTTGGTGACAATTTTTGATTTGAGGCAGTTAAAAGCGTATTGGCGGGATCAATACCTGCGGCCCGGCATCGTGATTTTGTTGATTTACGCCGCTATGTCGTTTATTTGATATGGCACAATAGAGGAACTATTGCATTCATGGAGTAAAGCTTGTGTTGGATAAACTGCGTTCCAAACTGGTTCACTTTGGCCCGTCGATGATGAGCGTGCCGGTTAAGCTGGCGCCATTTGCCCTCAAGCGCCAGGTGCTGGAACAGGTATTAAGCTGGCAATTTCGCCAGGCGCTGGCGGATGGGGAACTGGAGTTTCTCGAGGGGCGCTGGTTAAGTATTCATGTGCGCGACATCGGCCTGCTGTGGTATACCTCGGTGGTGGACGGTCGTCTGGTGGTCAGCCCTGCGGCTGAAGCGGACGTTAGCTTCAGCGCCGACGCCAGCGACCTGCTGATGATCGCGGCGCGTAAGCAGGATCCGGATACGCTGTTCTTCCAGCGTCGCCTGGTTATCGAAGGCGATACCGAGCTGGGACTGTATGTAAAAAACCTGATGGATGCCATTGAGCTGGAGCAGATGCCAAAGGCGCTGCGTATTATGCTGCTGCAGCTGGCGGACTTTGTTGAAGCTGGCCTGAAAGGCCCGCAGAAACCTGAACAGACATCGGTAGGTGAGGCATGCTGATTCGAGTAGAGATTGGGATTGATGCGCCGGGTATCGATGCTCTATTGCGTCGTACCTTCGGCGGCGACGCGGAAGCGCAGCTGGTGCACAGTCTTCGTGAAGATGGCCTGATCACGCTGGGCGTGGTGGCGACGGATGACGAAGGTCAGGTCGTAGGCTACGTGGCCTTTAGCCCGGTCGCCGTCGAAGGCGAAGAGCTGCAGTGGGTTGGACTGGCTCCGCTGGCGGTCGATGAAAGCTACCGCGGTCAGGGCATCGGGCGTCAACTGGTCTATGAAGGGCTCGATTCCCTGAACGAGTTTGGCTATGCCGCCGTCGTGACGCTTGGCGATCCGGCGCTCTATGGCCGTCTGGGCTTTGAACCCGCGGCGCGTTTCGATCTGCGCTGCCGCTGGCCCGATAGCGCCGAGGCTTTCCAGGTGCATCGTCTGGCCGATGACGCGCTGAACGGCGTGAGCGGGCTGGTCGAATATAGCGACCACTTTAATCGCTTCTGAGGCTTTCCAGCAGCGCCTCAAATGAACCGTCCCCGGCAACGAGGCGCTCTTTCTGGCGCTTCGTTAGCTGCTTAATACGATACTCAAGCCGCAACGCTAGTGAGCGTTCACCAACTTCCTGACTGAAGGCCAGCTGAAGCTCGCCTTTTCCACGCAGCGCTTTCGCGCCCTTACCAGTCTGATGCTGGCAAAAGCGGCGTGAAACATCGGTGGAAATCCCGGTATAAAGACGATTATCGGCGGTACGAATCAGATAGAGAAACCAGCACACGGTACAGAGGTCGCTATGTTAAGGTGTGAGCACCATAACATACTGGAGAGTAAAGATGGATACGCTCGCCGCGATCGGCCGCTGGCTGGGTAAGCAGCACGTCGTGACCTGGTGCGTCGCCCGCGATGATGAGCTGTGGTGCGCCAATGCTTTTTACGTTTATGACCCGGAGAAGGTCGCATTTTATCTGCTCAGCGATGAAAAAACGCGCCACGGCCAAATGACCGGGGAAAGCGCCAACGTGGCCGGGACGGTCAATGGCCAGCCAAAGAGCGTGGCGCTGATCCGCGGCGTACAGTTCAAAGGTAAAATTCGCCGCCTCACCGGGGAAGAAGAGGCGGCGATGCGCAAGCGCTACGTCAGCCGTTTTCCTGTCGCCCGCATGCTATCGGCATCCGTCTGGGAGATTCGTCCCGATGAGCTTAAGTTCACCGATAACACGCTGGGCTTTGGGAAAAAGCTGCACTGGCTGCGCGAATCAGGCGCCGAGCAGGCGTAAGGCTTCACGATTAAAGGCCGGCAGGTCGTCCGGGGTTCTGCTGGTCACCAGCTGTTCGTTGTCGATAACCACTTCCTGGTCATAGAATTCGCCACCGGCGTTTTTCACGTCGACTACGATAGGCTTCACGGCCGTCAGCTTACGCCCGCGAATCGCATCGGCGCTAATCAACAGCTGCGGACCATGGCAGATGGCGAAGACCGGTTTGCCGCTGTTGACAAAATCGCGGGTGAAGGTGACAAAGCGTTCGTCACCGCGCAGCGAGTCCGGTGAATATCCGCCTGGCAGCAGCAGGGCGTCGAAGTCGGCAGGGCTGACGTCATCAATGGCTTTATCGATGACGACTTCAGCTTCCCCTTTTTTCCCTTTTACCTTCTTCCCCGCCTGTTTTTCAATGGTCACCACCTTGTGTCCGGCCAGACGGTAGGCGTCCGCGGGTGAGGTGAACTCGGAGTCTTCAAAGTCGTCGGTAATTAAAACGGCTATCTTCTTACTCATTCTTCCTCCAGTGTTTCGGTGTGGAATGAGGCATTTCCCTGATGATGATGGATAATTACCTCGTAGAGTATTAAGTCTGGAACATGAGGCTGGGATCGCAACATAGAAAAATCTGCAAAGGAGTTTCGATGAGTCAGGTACTGTTAACGGGGGCAACCGGGTTAGTTGGTGGTCACTTACTGCGAATGCTACTCAACGCGCCGGATGTTAAGTCCATTGCTGCGCCCACGCGTCGGCCGCTGACCGATATCTCCGGCGTATTTAACCCCCACGATCCGCAGCTCACGGACGCGCTGGCGCAGGTGGTCGATCCGGTCGATATTGTTTTCTGCTGCCTGGGAACTACCCGCCGGGAAGCGGGAAGCAAAGAGGCGTTTGTGCATGCCGATTATACGCTGGTCATTGATACCGCGCTGGTGGGGAAAAAGCTGGGCGCGCAGCATATGCTGGTGGTCAGCGCGATGGGGGCGAACGCGCATTCCCCCTTTTTCTATAATCGGGTAAAAGGCGAGATGGAAGAGGCGCTGATTGCGCAGCAGTGGCCGAGGTTGACGATTGCCCGTCCATCAATGCTGGTAGGCGAGCGCGAAAAAAAACGCGCCGGCGAGACGCTCCTTGCGCCGCTTTTTAGCCTGCTGCCGGGAAACCTGAAATCGATAGACGCGCGGGACGTGGCAAGCGCGCTACTCGCGGAGGCGCTCTCGCCCGCGCAGGAAGGCGTCCGCATTCTCTCCTCGTCGCAGCTGCGCGAGAGGGCCGCGCGCGCGGGGGATTACTGATTTCCAAAGTTTCCCCGGAGGCGTAGTATTCATGTCCTCAATTTATCATGACACTCCCTGGGGAATGCTATGGCTGGTCAGTCTTCATCTCAGGCGGCAGCACCGTTTCAATGGTGGAAGCCCGCGCTGTTTTTTCTCGTCGTTATCGTTGGTCTGTGGTTCGTTAAATGGCAGCCCTATTACGGCAAAGCCTTTACCGCCGCTGAGACGCACAGTATCGGCAAATCCATTCTTGCAAATAGCGATGCGAATCCTTTCGCTGCGGCCTGGGATTACGCGCTGGTCTATTTCCTGGCGGTATGGAAAGCGGCGGTATTAGGCGTGCTGCTGGGATCGCTCATTCAGGTGCTGATCCCGCGTGACTGGCTGCGGCGCACGTTAGGGCAATCGCGTTTTCGCGGTACGCTGCTGGGGACCGCATTCTCTCTACCGGGGATGATGTGCACCTGCTGCGCCGCGCCGGTGGCTGCGGGAATGCGTAAACAGCAGGTATCCATGGGCGGCGCGCTGGCATTCTGGCTGGGCAATCCGCTGCTCAACCCGGCGACGCTGGTGTTTATGGGCTTCGTGCTGGGCTGGCAGTTTGCGCTGATTCGCCTGCTGGCGGGACTGGCGACCGTACTGGTGGTCGCCACGCTGGTTCAGAAATGGGTGAAAGAAGCGGCGACGCAGCCGGTTCCCGTGCCTGAAATGTCGGTCACAACGGGGCAGGACGGCTTCTTCAGCCGCTGGCTGCGCGCGCTGTGGACGCTGTTCTGGAATACCATCCCGGTTTATATTCTGGCGGTTCTGGTGCTGGGCGCTGCGCGGGTGTGGCTATTCCCTCACGCCGATGGCGTGGTGGAGAATACGCTGTTCTGGGTGATTGCCATGGCGATTGCCGGCTGCCTGTTTGTGATACCGACGGCGGCGGAGATCCCGATTGTGCAGACCATGATGCTGGCAGGAATGGGCACGGCGCCCGCGCTGGCGCTGCTGATTACGCTGCCTGCTGTCAGCGTACCGTCACTGATTATGCTGCGTAAAGCGTTCCCGGCGAAGGCGCTGTGGCTGACCGGTGGGCTGGTGGCGCTGTGCGGCGCGGTGGTTGGGGGCGTTGCTTTACTCTGATGATCTTCCCGGAGGCGGCGCTGCGCGCCTGTCCGGGCTACCGGCCCACAGCCAACGGTGAACCCGTAGCCCGGCTCAGCGTAGCGCAGGCCGGGAGGCAGAGATGCTTACTTAATATAGGTAAAGGCGGTGGTGACGCGAGACACGCCGCTCACCCGGCTGGCGATATCCGCCGCCGCGCGTCCTTCACGGTCGGTTACCAGACCCATCAGGAACACTTCACCGTTTTCGGTTGTCACCTTCACGTTGGAGGATTTCACCTGGTCGGTACCCAGCAGCTGGGAGCGGACTTTGGTGGTGATCCAGGTATCCGAAGACGCGGTTCCTAAGCCGATCGGCTGGCCCTGACGCACTTCGTTAAACACCTCCGTCGTACCTTCTACGCCCATAGCGATTTGCTTCGCGCGCGCGGAGAGATCGGACGTTGGGGACTGCCCGGTCAGCAGAACTTTGCCCTGGTAGGCGGTCACGTTGATGCGGGCCTGTTTCTTAATTTGTTCATCTTTCGACAGCGCGCTGTTAACGCGCAGCTCCAGCGTGCTGTCGTCCACCTGAGTACCTACCGTACGCGGGTCCGTCGCGGCTTTAGTGCCGACTGCTGCCGTTCCGACTACCGCGGCAGCAACGCATCCCTGAAGCAGTAGCGCAGACAGCAGAATGGCGAGGGGCGAGAGAGCCTTCATGTGTTCTCCTTAATCGTCCTGGTGTGGAAAAAGCGTGTTATCGATCAAATCGCACAGACAGTTGACGGTGAGCATGTGCATTTCCTGAATTCGCGCGCTGCGATGCGACGGAATGCGGATTTCGACGTCCTGCTGCCCTAACAGGCCAGCCAGTTCACCGCCGTCATAACCGGTTAACGCCACGATAGTCATATCGCGGGTGACCGCCGCTTCCACGGCTTTCACGATGTCCCGGCTGTTGCCGCGCGTAGAAATCGCCAGCAGCACGTCGCCGGCGTGTCCTAACGCTCGCACCTGCTTAGCATAGATTTCGTCATGCAGGCGATCGTTGGCAATTGCGGTTAAGACCACATTATCGGTATTTAGTGCAATGGCGGGTAAACCAGGACGCTCTGTTTCAAAACGGTTAATCATACTGGCAGCAAAATGCTGTGCGTTGGCGGCGGAAGTGCCATTACCACAACAGAGGATTTTGTTGCCGTTCAGCAGCGACTGAACGAGCGTCATCGCCGCACGGGAGATGGCGTCCGGGAGTGCTTCCGCTGCTGCAATTTGGGTTTGAATGCTTTCGGTGAAGCAGGCTTTGATTCTGTCGAGCACGGGATCCCTTAATTCGTTTACGCTATTCGCCAAAGGCGTTTTTTAGCCATTGGATGTCGTTTCCGGTGAAGGCTACCACATCGAAACGGCAATCCACAGTCTCAAAGCTCCCATTCTGTCGGCAGAGCCACAGACGCGCGGCTTTGAGCAGTCTTTGTTGCTTTTGCGGCGTCACGCTGGAGGCGGCATCGCCGTAGTTTGCGCTGCGACGATAGCGTACTTCGACAAAGACGGTGACGCTGCCGTCGCGCATGATGAGGTCTATCTCTCCGCCGCGCTCGCGGACGTTGGCGGCGATAAAACGCAGACCCTGGCTCTCCAGCCAGCGGCGCGCCTGGGTTTCCCAGGCATCGCCGGTCTGTTTACTTAGTTGGCCGCGACGATTTGCCCACCCTGGTATTTGAGCCATGACAGTTTCCTGTTGATCACGCAATCCTGAGTGGCCGTGAGATCGCCGGTATTGCCGTTCAGCTCAAAGCCGGGAACCTGGCGCATCTGCGAGAAATGGTTGGCAAGGGACCAGGCGTCGGCGCCCATGGCGTACAGGCGCGCCAGCGAGTAGTCGTTACGAACGGCGGCCAGCGCCTGCTGCTGCAGGGCAGGGTTACTTCCCGCCAGCATCGGGATCTCGCTATATTGCAGACCTTCCATCTCCAGACGGAAGTCCGGTCCGGAAGTCCCCTGGGCGCTGCGGGAGCTGGCGTAGAGCGTCACGCCGCTCTGGCTGCCGTTACGCAGTGCGATCATCGGTTTGATGTAAGCGATTTGTTCCGGCGTGGCCAGGATATACGCGGCGTCGACGCCGCCGGTGCTGCTGACCGGCACATCGCTCGGGCTACCCAGGGCGCTGTCCTGCGCTGACGGCAGGGTTGAGACCGGCGTACCGCTTAGCGAAATACCGCTGTTGACGCTGCCGCGCAGCTCGGCGGTGGAGCCCAGGCGCTGTTGCAGGACGGTACCGCCCCCCAGCTTCAGCCACTCGTTGGCGAAGGCGGTAACCACCCGATCGCCCAGGGCGCCGCGAGGCACCAGCAGCAGCGGAGTCTGTTTGCCCTGATCGTGAATGTGATGCGCCGCGTCGCGGGCTTCATCTTCCGGCGAGAGGGCGAAATAGCAGATATTGGCCCGGCTTTCGACTTTTTCCGGCTGATTGAGCGCCAGCACGTTCAGCGAGGTATTGCTCTTGATGACATCTTCGACATTATCTTTCAGCAGCGGGCCGACGACGATGGTCGCGCCATCCTGCTGCACCTGGGCCAGCAGCTGGCTCATTGGCTGAGCGGTGGTGTCGTAGATTTTCAGTTCTGCGGAAGGGTTGGCTGGCGTTGCGGCGACGGCCTGAGCCTGCGGCGCTTCCGCCGGCTGGCTGGTGGCCTCCGGCGTCGGGGCTTGTACTGCCGCCGGCGCGGTGACCGGTGCCGCGGTTTGCGCCTGGTCGGCCGCTGGCGCCTGTACCGGGGTCTGAGCGTTATTGGTGGTCGTCAGATCGGTGACCTCCGCCTGCGATGGGCTGACTACGGCGCTTTCGGCAACGTTCGCCGCCTGGGCGACCTGGGCGGGTACTGCGCTTCCTGCAACGGCAGGCGCGCCGTTCTTCGCCGCTTCAAAGCCCTGCTGGATCGTGCGGCCAAAAATCGCCGCCTGGCCGTTTAACGGCAGCAGCAGGGCGATTTTATTGGTCGATGCGGCCTGGTAGTTCTGCATATTCACTAGCTGCGTCGGCAGCATTTTCGCCCCCGGGTTTTGCGGGTAGCGAGTCTGCCAGTCTTTCACTCCCGCCTTGAGCATCGTTGGATCGCTGCGGTTATCAAACCACATGCGCTGCAGATCCAGCCAGCCCTGCAGGACGTTCTCATCGGCGTTAATGACCAGCGCGTTGGCCTGATCTTTGGTCATGGCGGTGAGCGCTTTCCAGGTCGCGTCGATGTTTTTCTGCTTTTGCGCAGGCAGGCTTAACAGCGACTGTTGGGCAATCAGGGCCCGCAGCAGGTTCAGCGAGGGTTGACCCTGGCTGGCGTCAATTTGCGCCTGCCAGTAGCGGGGCAGCTGGTTCTCCTCAAGGCTTGCCGGGTCGAGCTTGCTGAGCAGCGTCTGCGCGCCCTGGAAATCGTTCTGCGCCAGCTTCACTTCCACCGCCAGCAGCGACCTTTCGCGGCTTTGCACACCGTTGAGATTAGACGGTAGCTGGTTGAACAGGTCGATCGCCTGCGGTTTCTTACCTTCCTTCAGCAGTGCACGAATGGCGAGTAATTGCCAGTTGGTCTTGCTATCATTCGTGCTTTGCTGCATCTGTTGCAGATAGTAACTGGAGTCTGCCTGAGCCGTACCCTGCAAATACGCCGTACTTTGATCCGGAGTATGGGTACCGCAGCCGGCAAAGATCAGCGCGGCCAGCAGTACGGGCAGACAACGCACGGGTTTAGAACGAAGAAATGTTGACGGTACCATATGTGTCCAGTGATATTTTTTTGGCTCAATGCTCAATATTAATTCGGCAATACGGACGAGACAATGAAACAACACGAATCAGCAGATAATTCTCAGGGACAGCTCTATATTGTGCCCACTCCGATAGGGAATCTGTCTGATATCACGCAACGCGCGCTGGAAGTGTTGCAAGCCGTTGATTTAGTTGCAGCGGAAGATACCCGCCATACCGGTTTGCTGCTGCAGCATTTTGCGATCAACGCCCGTTTATTCGCGCTTCATGACCACAACGAGCAGCAAAAGGCGGAAACGCTGGTCGCGAAGCTTAAAGCGGGGCAAAACATCGCGCTGGTTTCCGACGCCGGAACGCCGCTGATTAACGATCCCGGCTATCATCTGGTGCGCACCTGCTGTGAAGCTAATATCCGTGTGGTGCCTCTGCCTGGCCCTTGTGCGGCGATTGCGGCGCTGAGCGCGGCGGGTCTTCCTTCGGATCGCTTCTGCTATGAAGGCTTTCTGCCTGCCAAATCCAAAGGGCGTCGTGACACGCTGAAGGCGCTGGAAGAAGAGCCGCGGACGATTATTTTTTATGAGTCTACCCACCGTCTGCTGGAAAGCCTGGAGGATATCTGCGCTGTGCTGGGGGAGTCCCGCTACGTGGTGCTGGCGCGTGAGCTGACCAAAACCTGGGAATCGATTCACGGAGCGCCGATCGGCGAGCTGTTGGCATGGGTGAAAGAGGACGAAAATCGCCGTAAAGGCGAGATGGTGCTGATCGTAGAAGGTTTTAAAGCGCAGGAAGAGGCGCTGCCGGCGGTAGCGCTGCGTACGCTGGCCCTGCTGCAGGCTGAGCTGCCGCTGAAAAAAGCCGCCGCGCTGGCTGCGGAAATCCACGGCGTGAAGAAAAACGCCCTGTATAAGTATGCCCTGGAGCAGCAGGGGTAAGCAGAATGCCCGGGCGATTGCCCGGGCCAATACCTTATTTAGCGGGGGTTGCTTCGAATACAAGCATCTGTAATGGCTGCAACGTGACGACAATTGGGGCCTGGTATTTATCAGGGAATGTCGAATTGCTCCCATAGATGCTTCTTAACGTGAAGTTTGAGGTTGCCCCATGCGGAAGCTCAAATGCTTTCGTCAGGTCGAGGTAGTATTGCTGCGGTTTATCCGATGGGTTACGTATCCCCAGGATAGCTTTTTCTTTGCTCCAGGATGCCCAACCATACACTTCCAGCGCAGTAGGATCGCCGCCCACCCAGTGGGTATCGACTAATATATCGGCGTTAGCGCGGGACCATTTTGCCGCCTGCGCCAGGACATCCCATTTCGCTTTATTGAGCATGGACGGTGTGATGTAAAGCTCTTGTAGCTGGGTACCGGTAGCGAAATAGCTCCATACTTGATCGGCAAAGTCGCTATCCGTTTGTACCTTCTCAAGCCCGTAATAGGCGTTTTCAGCGCTAACTATGCCGTGGTACATCAGTGAGTTAAGTGGAAATAGCGGACCTTTTCGTACGATAGAGCGCCAGGTTTCTGCATCCCGATAAGTCATCCATTGCTGTACTGGCGTGCCGGGACCGTAGAGATTAATGTCATCACCCTGACGCCAGATAGCGTCAGCATAGAAAAGCCATGAGGGGCTGGCGTTGGTCCCGGTGGTTAAATTAATAAACTGATTTGGGTTGGCGCTACGCATATTATGAAGTAGGGCAATTGACGCATCGAAGTCAGATGCGAACTCACTACCTTTAATATGTGAATTTGCGTTCCCCATACCATCCAGTTTAAATGAAGTGATATGCTCTTTTTTAATTAGATTAATAACCTGTGCATTAAAGTTTTTAAAATATTTAGGGCCGGAGAGCGCAAATTTTCCATCGACGGTTTCGAAGCCATATTCTTTAGCATGGGATACGCGAATATCCCGCGGCTTGTTATATCCGCCCCAGGGAGAAAGCCAGAGTCCGATTGAACTATGCAAGCTATCGGCTTTTTCTCTTACCTTACTGAATCCGTTGCTAAAAGCCGGGCCAAATAACCATCTTCCGGTCCGATCATCCCAGCCATCATCTAACAGGAAGGCATCCAGCATTACACCGCGTCCGGTAATGAATTCCTTATTCCATTCATCCATACGCTGTAGAACTTCGGGTTCGGTATAGGTGGTAAAGAATCCAATATCCATCCAGCTGTTGTAGTGCAGATAGGGCTTATAGGGCCGCGGGCGAACCGCATCGATAAACTGGTTGACGCTTCGGCGTAGCTGATTGATTTCCGGGAATGTACCGAACCAGGTGGTATAGCTAACGGCGGTGCCTGGCTGTAAAGGTGTTTTTAGTTCAACATTAAGATTGGTGGTTGCTTCATAAGCCCAGGTGTTCACTACAGGTTTATTCGGCAATATAAAAAATGAATCAGCAATAATCGGTGAGCTATTTATTGAACCTTCTACCCACGGGGCTTGTGACTGTTTTCTGGTGGGAAAAAACGTGATTTTCGAGACCTCTTGTGCCTTCCCGAGGGCGGTAATCGTATAATCAATGCTGGCGTATTTATCTTTAACCAGATTCAGTTTTACCTCGACGTTAAAATCCGGATGAGCATAATCAATGATAATGGTGTTATCTTTCTTATCCACATGCTTTATTTTAAAGTCAGCGGCGTGAATGACCGTTTCATCCGGAAGAGTAAGAAAGAAAAGCTCTTCGGGTGAAAGCTGATGCTGTGATTTAACGTCTTTAAGCGCCATCACAGAATTCGCATCGTTAAATGAAACGGCAAGGTATTCGCTATCCAGTGCATATTGGGCGGCGAAAGCCCCGTTGGAAATAAGCAGAGCCAGTAACGAAACATTGAGCGTTTTTTTCATGAGAAAAGTCCTTGTTTTCGTTTTTTTCAGAGGTAAGCAGCGTTAGCCTCCATTGGGTTAACGCTTTGGTAAGGGGGAGGTGCTGGGGGCTGGCTACACTCAGGCTTCGGCGATTTGTAAAAGGCGGTTGGCCGACCCGCATACGGCGATCTTACTGCGTACCACCTCTTTCATCGCGTTCATGCCAACGCGCATGTAATAACGCGGATCGTTACCTTGCGGATTTTCGGCAAACCATTTTTTCACCGCAGCAGCAAAGGCGATTTTCAGTTCAGTAGCGACATTGACTTTGCACACACCCAGTTCGATGGTGCGGCGAACATACTCATCAGGCACATCGCTTGCGCCATGGAGTACCAGCGGAATATCCACCACTTCACGGATTTCCGCCAGACGCTGGAAGTCGATTTTGGGTTTTTTGGTGTAAAGGCCATGAGCCGTACCAATCGCTACGGCCAGGCTATCTACGCCCGTTAGCTCAATAAAACGTTTGGCTTCCTGCGGATCGGTCAAAAACGCGCTTTCCGCATCCACACTCATGTCGTCTTCTACTCCACCCAGGCGTCCGAGTTCAGCTTCTACGCTACAGTCGCGGGCATGGCAAAAATCCACCACCGATTTTACCAGTTTCACATTCTCTTCAAACGGGAAGTGGCTGCCGTCGATCATGGCGCTGCGTACGCCTGCGTCCACTTTCCGGCGAATATCTTCCAGCGATTCATGGTGATCGAGATGCAGAGCCAGCGGAATGCCGAAACTGGTGGAGTAGGCGCGGCATAGCGCGTAGATCTCCTCCAGCGCAATATGCTTAAAAGTACCCGGGGTTCCGGCGAGGATCACGGGTGATTGCATTTCGCTGCACACTTCCAGAATCGCCTGGATCGTTTCGGCGTTATGGATGTTGAACGCGGGTACCGCGTAGCCTTTTGCCTGGGCATCCTGCAGGAGATACTTGGTAGAAATAATGCTCATGATCGGATCCTCTTAAGCCAGCCATGGATGAATAACGACGCCCTGCACTACGCGGTTAACCGTGCCGCTGGCGGAGGGGGTATCCGGCGTATTTCCTACGGCGATCGACTGCGTAAGGGCGAATACCTGGGCGTACATCAGGAAGCAGAAGGCCAGTTCTACATCAACGAAGTGACGCGCTGGCGGCAGAAGGATATGTGGGCCAGCTTCAATAACGGCATCGCTCTCCGCGGCGATGGCCACCACACGCATGGCCTGCCGATCGCGCCGTAGTTCTGCCAGCAGGTCGAGATCGTATTGGCGGGTGTAGGGGTGGCTAGATATATACACCACAACCAGCGTTTCGTTATCGACCAGTGATTTTGGTCCATGGCGGAAACCGGTCGGTGAGTCATAGAACGCTGCCAGCTTACCCGCCGTTAGCTCCAGGACCTTTAACGCCGATTCACGCGCAGCGCCCTGTAACCCACCGCTGCCGAGATAAACGATCCGCTTCCAGGGCTCGCTGCCAAATACGCCGTGGCTGAAATCGCCGAGTGAGGTCAGTATTGCGTGGCAGCGATCGGCCACATCGCGGAATGTCTGGCTGTTAATAACTTCTGGCGCAAAGGCCGCCAGGCAGCTGGCCATCATTGTGGTAATACTGCTGGTCATCGCAAAGCCGCGATCGTGCGTTTCTGCTGGCATCAATAGCGCAAAGGCGTTCCCGTTCTCAAGAGCGTTTTGATAAAGGCTACCCGCTTCGTTGCAGGTAATTGAAAGGTGATAGCACTCCGGGACGAACTGGTTTGCCAGCTCAACGGCGGCTACGCTCTCCGGGCTGTTGCCGGAACGGGCGAAGGAGACCAGCAGTAGCGGATGCGCCGGGTTCAGGTAATCCATCGGATTGGTAACCAGATCGGTAGTTGGTACCGCGCTAATGTTTTTTGCGCTGTGATTAGCAAGCCATGGAGCGATGATTTCGCCGATAAATGCCGAAGTGCCAGCTCCGGTCAGGATGATCCGCAGATCGTTTTTATGCAGCAGTGGCGTGAGAAAGTTGTCGATCGCCGGACGAATATTGTCGATGTTTTTCAGTGAGTGCATCCAACAGACAGGCTGCTGACGGATCTCTTCTTCTGTCCAGGTTCCGGTCGCCGCGGCAGCAGGGGTATAAATTTCTGACATAACGTAAGTCCTTATCTTGTGAACTCCACATCAGACGCTGGCAAATTGTCGCTATCTTTCGTTTTGTTTCACTTGTTCATGTGATCGATTGATTAAAATTTATAGGAAAGAAATCGAAAGTTCAATGATGCAAAATGAAATAAAACGAAATTTGTGATCGAGGGAGCGGGGGTTTTATATATGTAATTGATAAATGGATAATAAATCCCATGAAAGCAACGTGAGAGTTTTGTTTTACGAAAGGAAAAGAAAGTAAAGGCCTTGCGATCGTAAGTCGAAGGCCACTATGACGTTTAATGAAGGGCTATAGAGGGAAAACCTGGCCCTGAATCCATATCCCTTGTAAATGCAGTCCACCGTTGAGGGCGATGGCGCTGGCGCGTTTACCGGCCTTTAGCGAACCTAACTGATGGTCGATTCCCAGCAGACGGGCTGGATGTAGTGAAGCCATATGGATAGCATTCTCAGGGGAGATACCGGTGAGTTCGACCATATTACGAACCGCCGCATCTACCGAAAGCGTACTGCCCGCCAGACTACCGGAAGCGGTCCGCACAATACCACCACGCATCTCTACCTTTTGGCCGCATAAGGTATAGCTCCCGTCAGGCATTCCCGCGGCCTGCATCGCATCGGTAATTAGTACTATCCGGTCTTGCGCGCAGCAGCAGCATAGCTTCATGGCAGTGGGGTGAACGTGGTGTCCGTCGGCGATAAGTTCCAGCCATGCACGTGCGTCGGTTAACCCTGCGCCAACCATGCCCGGTTCCCTATGGTGTAATCCCGTCATACCGTTATAGCAATGCACCAGCCCGTCCGCACCGGCATCAAAAGCGCTCCGGGTTTGCTCGCAGGTCGCCGCGCTATGCCCCAACATTACCCGCAGACCTCGATGCTTCAGATGGTTAATCGCCTGAAGTGCTCCGGTTTTTTCCGGTGCCAGCGCAACCACGCGCAGGGTATCGCGAGAAATGGCTATCATTTCATCCAGTTCTGCGAGATCCAGTTCGCGGAACCATTCCGCAGGATGAGCGCCTTTGTTCTGCGGCGTAAAATAAGGACCTTCCAGATAGCTTCCCAGCACCTGCGCTCCGGGACCTCCGGAATAGCAGCGTTGCGCTATACGCGCCAGCACTCGGTGTATCGTCTCTAACGGAGCCGTAACGGTGGTGGGGAGCCAGCCGGCAACCCCTTCACGTGCTTTGTGCATGGCTAGTTTATCAAGTACATCCGGAGCATCGTCCATCACATCGACCCCGGCGCCACCGTGGACGTGAGTATCGATGTAAGCGGGAGCGAGTAGCTCAGCATCACGGAGCATGGTTCCCATGGAGATAGGCTCTATTGCCGTAATGACACCCTCTTCAATACGCAGTTGATGATCGTCCAGCCAGCCTTGTTCCGTCAGCAGACGTCTGGCGCGCAGAATTTGTGTCATATCCCTTCCTCGGCGGTGCTCTCTTCGCGACAGCGTCCTAGCTCGTCCACCAGACTGGTCAAGCCACGGTGCCCGCACTCCAGGGCCTGTATGCGAAACGCCTCGCCGCTGAGTTCATCGCGATCCAGCACCATTTCCAGCAGTAGCTGCAGGTTGGTGCCGGTAATCACTTCACGGCCGGTTTTTTGCATCGCCAGTGTTGATGCAACGCGGAATGGCGTCCCGCCGAGCAGGTCGGTCAGGAATATGAGGCCTTCTTCGCCGTCCAGTTCTCCAACAGCCTGCTCAAGCTGCGAGGTAAGCAGCGCGGTGGTGGAAGTCTCAGGAAAATCGATAGCGATAAAGTGAGACTGCTCGCCGAGGATCTGCTTCATCGCTTTTTCCATGCCGCTGGCAAATCCGCCATGCCCCGTCAAAATGATACCTAACATCTCTGACCTCTTTTGCTTTACAGGAAGTGACAGAATTTACCGACGACGCCCAGAACCACGGTGATGCCAATAAGGCGCAGCGGACTCCAGCCTCTGCGTACCAGCCAGTACATGGTCAGGGTATAGACCAGCGGCAAAAATGCGGGCATCAATTTATCAATAACGTCGGCCTGCAGTTTAACCACCGCATCGCCGGCCTTGATTTCGAGCGTCGTATTCAGGCGAACATAGGTTGCTACCAGCGCCCCAATGACCATCATCCCAACGATTGATGCCGCATGACCCACTTTCTTTGTGTTCGCTTTGATAAGCGGAATTGCTGCGACGCCCATTCGATATGCATAGTGCGCCAGACCAAAGCGTAGACCGAGATGGACGACGTTAAACAACACGATAAAGACTATTGCGCCAAGGATAGAGCCTTGCAGCGCCAGGCTGGCTCCTATCCCGCCGCAGATCGGCAACAGCGTCAGCCAGAACATGGCATCGCCAATCCCACCGAGCGGTGCGCCAACGGCGATTTTGGTGCTTTGGATGCTGTTGACATCCTGCTTGGAGCGTTCCATTGCCAGAATGATGCCAATAACAAACGTCACCAGGAAAGGATGGGTATTAAAGAATCCCATATGGCCTTTCATGGCTCGGGCCAAATCGCGTTTGTTGGTATGGATCTTTTTCAACGCGGGTAGCAGACCGTATAGCCAACCAGATGCCTGCATACGCTCATAGTTAAAAGAAGCCTGCAGCAGCATGGAACGCCAGGCCACGCGGTTAATGTCTTTTTTAGTGAGATCGGCGCCAATATTCTGATCTTCATAGACGTTTTCATTCACCCCGGTGAGCAGCGTTTCTTCATTTTCAGTCGTATTCGACAAGGTATGTTGGTTAGATGCCATCTTCGAATTCCTCTTTCTGTGCCGCTGGTTTAGTCGGTTCGGGAGATTTACGCAGCAGATCGATCAGCGCCATTGCCAGCGCGGCCGCGGCGATAGCCAGGACCGGAAGCTTGAGCCAGGCCGCGGCAACGAAACCTATGATGAAATAAGGGATATAGACGTTTTTCAGCATGATTTTTAGCAGTACGGCAAAGCCGATAGCGGGCATGATGCCGCCTGCAACGCCCAGGCCGTCAATCAGACGTTCGGGCAGCACATCAATGGCGGTTTTCGCGTGTTCTGCTCCGAAGTAAATTGGCAGGAAAGCGCAAAGGAAGTAGAAAATGCCTAGCGCCAGCAGCGCCAGATAGTTAACCCGTTCAATACCTGCTGTATCGGCATTTGCGGCCATGCGATCGCAGCGGGACATCACGCCGGACATGACGGAGAACAGGAAGGTAATGCCCATTTGTACTGCGACGGCAAACGGTACGGCGACCCCTACAGCCACGTCAGGTTTCACGCCGGTGGTTATGGCAAAAGTTGTTCCCACGATAGTGCCAATAATTACGTTAGGCGGCTGAGCGCCAGCCAGCGGCGCCAGACCCATCCACACCAGTTCCAGCGTGCCGCCGGTTAAAATACCGGTATGCAGATCGCCCAGAATCAGACCAACCAGCGGCCCAAGTACCACTGGACGGTGCATGTGTGTTAAACCGTTGAACATATCGAGGCCGGCAATAAAGGCGAGAATACCTAATGCAAAAGCCTGCAACAGACTAATTTCCATTGTGAATCCCTCAAAGTAGTTTAAAGAGATCCAAAGCAGGTTCTGTCGGGACACCCTGAACGAAGCATTCCACTCCGGCCGCTTTCAGACCGTTAAAGGCGCTGATATCGTTCGCGTCGACAGAAACCGTTTTGGCAATTTGTTTTTTACCTTCGGCGTAATGCATGTTTCCCACATTGATGCGTGTGACGGGCACACCGCCTTCGACCAGCTTGAGAAAATCAGTCGGTGTTCTGCATACCAGTAAAATTTTCTGCCGGTCGGCGGCGCGGTGAATGTTATCGATCGTTTTTTGCAGCGACCAGAAACGTACGGCAATCCCTTCGGCCAAAACCATTTCCATCAGATTCTGCTGCACGGTGTCTTCAGCGACTTCATCATTAGCGACCAGTACCAGATTTGCCCCCGCAAATCCGACCCACTGTACGCCTACCTGGCCATGGATGAGTCTTTCGTCAATACGACTCAGTACGATATTTGGCATAGCGTTTTCCTCTTAGTTGTTATCCGTTATGGAAGTAACGCCCTGACAGGCGGCATGGTACTGCTGCAGTATGTCCTGAATGTGGCTCATGATGAGTTCCCGCGGCGTGGCACTGAGATCTCCCTCGCGTACTTTTGCGTACTGCAAAGGTAAATACTGGCTGATAAGCGGTAGCGGGATTGGCTCACCCGCCAGATTGCGAACCAATCTTTCGAATGCGTCATCAATCTGGCTGTCCGGCCAGTAATAACGAACGCGATCGGAATAGCTGTAGCCGCGGGCCAGACGACGTGCGTTGCCATCGCCGTGATAGTGGCTTTGCCAGTATTCCGGGCGATCTAGCATTACGCTCTCAAGTACGTGACGCAGGCCAGAGCAGGCTTTGGCCGGCAACAGCTCCTCCTCAATGGCTGCTAGCGAGAACAGCGCTTCGCGCAGGGCGAAAGTCAACGCCGGACCAACTTTCAGAATGGCGAAGTGATCTTTCACTAGCTGGCGCAAAGATTGCGGCGTCTGGTAATCCGTGGAGTGTGCTTCGAATACCAACGTGTCGTAAGCTTCAACCATTTTGCTCAGAGCGACGGCTTTTTGCGGTTGGTAATCTATGATGTGCGTATGATCGAACTCGACGCCGGGTTGCACAACCAGGGCAATGATGCGGGACCAGATGGTATCCAGACCCAGTTTTTCAAACGCATGGCGATGGGCTTTCAGCGTGGCGCATGCCGCATCGGGTGTAGTGACCTCTAGCTCGGCTAATGTTTCGTGGGCACCGCCTGGTACAGGCACTTCGGTGCCAATGACGTAGACGAGATCCGATTCGCCGAACTGCTCCACGCAGGTTTCCTCGGCAATCTTTGCCAGACGTGCAGCACGTTCAGCGACGATAGCATCGGTTAGCGGAACCGGATCGCCCTGACAGGACATGCTGCAATCAAGATGGATTTTTTTAAATCCAGAAGCCACGTAGCTTTTGATCAAACCGTCAGCATTGGCCATCGCCTGCTCTGCTGGCAGATGCTGCCAACGATTTGGGCCGAGATGGTCGCCGCCCAGAATTAACTGCTCTTCGGGGAAATCAAGCGAGTTGGCCAGTTGGCAGACAAAGTGGCGAAAATCAGCTGGGGTCATTCCCGTATAACCGCCAAACTGATCAACCTGATTGGAGGTTGCCTCGATCAGCAGAGGAGTTCGGTTAGCATGTGCGTAGCGTATTGCAGACTCCAGAACTAGTGGATGCGCCGAACAAACGGCATATATACCGTTTGCTTTCCCCCGTTTATGCTGTTCCACCATAGTCGTCAGATGTTTCACTTTCCTCTCCAGGTTGGATGGTTATGATAATTATCTTTCGTTTTGTTTCATTTTATACTGCATCATGGTGTTATAAAAATAAAACGAAAGATAATAGTTTTCCGATCTGTTTCACAAAAGAAACATAATGAAAGTGTTTTGCGGCGAGTTTATGGGCTGAGATACCTATCGCGGGGCTTGCATTCGGGTAAAAGAAAGGCGTTAATAAGGAAAACGAAATAAAACGAAAGAATTAGTTAAAGGATTTCTTATGAGCAACACAGACCATGCTGCAGATAAGCGGGTACCCGGTACCAGCGAAAGACGAGAGCAGATCATCCAGCGGTTGCGGCAGCATGGAAGCGTGCAGGTGAACGATCTTTCTGAATTGTTCGGCGTTTCTACGGTGACGATCCGTAACGATCTTGCGTTTCTCGAAAAGCAGGGGATCGCCGTTCGGGCTTATGGTGGTGCACTGATTTGCGACAGTAATATCCCCGGCGGAGAGCCTTCTGTTGAGGATAAAAGCTCGCTGAATACGGCGATAAAACGGCGTATCGCCGGAGCTGCTGTTGCGCTGATCGGGCCGGGGCATCGCGTTATTCTCGATTCCGGTACCACGACATATGAGATCGCCCGTCTGCTGCGCGAGCATACTGATGTTATTGCTATGACCAACGGTATGAATGTTGCTAATGCATTACTTGAAGCGGATGGTGTTGAGCTGTTGATGACCGGTGGGCACTTGCGTCGTCAATCGCTTTCGTTCTATGGCGACCAGGCAGAACAGTCGTTGCAAAATTACCACTTTGATATGCTGTTTCTCGGTGTTGATGCGATCGATCTGGAGCGGGGCGTCAGCACCCATAATGAAGACGAGGCCAGACTAAATCGTCGGATGTGTGAGGTTGCGGAGCGCATTATCGTGGTCACCGACTCGACAAAATTCAACCGTTCCAGCTTGCATAAGATCGTCGACACTCAGCGGATCGATACCATCATCGTTGATGATGGTATCCCGCCAGAAAGCCTGGAGGGGCTGCGTAAGAGCGGCGTTGAAGTCATTCTGGTTAATGCGTAAATATTGATACGCCGGGGGCGATGCTCATTCACCGCCGCCCGGCTTTTCTGCTAAGGATTATCACGTCACCGGCGCCGGGTTAAACACCGCCAGCTGATTGTGCAATCCCCACTGATCCGAGAAGGTCTTCTTGCGGCCGCTGGCGACATCAAGAATAAATTCAAACAGCTTCAGCCCTACCTCTTCGATGGTTTCTTCTCCGGTGGCGATGGTTCCCGCGTTGATATCCATTAAGTCATACCAGCGGTTTGCCAGCTCGGTACGCGTCGCCATTTTTATGACCGGCACGGCGACCAGGCCGTACGGCGTACCGCGACCGGTAGTAAAGACCTGCACCGTGATCCCGGAAGCTACCTGCTGAGTACCGCAGACAAAGTCGCTCGCCGGCGTCGCGGCGTAAATCAGCCCGCGTTTGGTCGGGCGCTGCCCCGGAGAGAGCACTTCGGCAATCGCGCTCTTCCCGGATTTAGCGATAGAGCCCAGCGCTTTCTCAACGACGTTCGCCAGGCCGCCTTTCTTGTTGCCCGGGGAGGGGTTGGCGCTGCGGTCGGTTTTGCCCATATCGAGATAGTTATCGTACCAGGCCATCTCCTCCAGCAGGCGTTTTCCGACTTCTTCGTTGATGGCGCGCGGCGTCAGCAAATGGATCGCATCGCGCACTTCGGTGACTTCCGAGAACATAACGGTCGCCCCGCAGCGCACCAGCAGATCGGACGCGTAGCCCACCGCCGGGTTGGCGGTGACGCCAGAAAACGCATCGCTGCCGCCGCACTGCATACCGACAACCAACTCGGAGGCCGGGCAGGTTTCACGCCGGCGCTGGTTCAGCTTCTCCAGGTGGCGCTCGGCGACCTGCAGAATGTCATCCACCATGGATTTAAAACCGACGTGCTTCTCATCCTGCAGGCTGACGATGCTGGCGCTATCCACGGGGATGCTTTTCACATCGTCGGTGCCTTCCAGCAGGCGCTCCGGCTGCAGTTTTTCGCAGCCAAGGCCAATCACCATCACTTCGCCGCCGAAGTTTGGATTGAGCGCCAGGTTATGAATGGTGCGGATCGGGACGACCGCCGCCGGAGCGTTAATCGCTACGCCGCAGCCATACAGGTGGTTCAGACCCACAACGCCATCGACGTTGGGATACTTCGGCAGCAGATCGCGTTCGATAATTTTCACCACGTAATCGACGACGCCCGCCACGCAGTGCACGCTGGTGCTAATGCCGAGCAGGTTTTTGGTGCCCACGCTACCGTCGGCGTTGCGATAGCCTTCGAAGGTATAGCCTTCCAGCGGCGGCAGCGGCGCCGGGACTTTGGTCGCCAGCGGTAGGGTATGCAGCGGCGGCGCTTTCGGTAGTTCGACCAGCGATTCGTCAATCCAGCTGCCC
Source organism: Klebsiella sp. PL-2018 (assembly GCF_019048985.1). Classification (NCBI taxonomy): domain Bacteria; kingdom Pseudomonadati; phylum Pseudomonadota; class Gammaproteobacteria; order Enterobacterales; family Enterobacteriaceae; genus Klebsiella; species Klebsiella sp. PL-2018. Next base: position 5,188,929 of record NZ_CP077673.1, on the reverse strand, counting down.
TGCGGAATATCGCGTACCGCATAGCCAATCACTTCGCCATAGCGGATGATTTCACCGTGGACGGGAATATCGACCAGCGCGACTTTATGGCCTTGCGGGATATGTTCAACGAGCGTGAGCCCGTCAGGGAAACGCGTTCCGGCCTTTAAACCTCGATCGTTAACAATAATCGCCACGTTATCCGTTTCGTGTACTTTTATATAAAACGCCGTTGGCGATTCTTGTCTAATTTCAATATCAGCCATTGTCCAGTATTCTCCAGCAAGGTGCGAATAATAAAATAAAACGTTTATATCCGTCATATTTCAAGCTGCATGTGCGTTGGCTTTCCTCGCTCACCTCAGTCACTTACTTTAGTAAGCTCCTGGGGATTCCCTGCGCTGCCGCCTTCATGCAACTCGAAATATTTAGGGTATATTCAATTTCTGATGTGCAGATTTGTGAAATAGAGAATGTCAGGTGTTTGAATCTGAAAATGTGATCTAAATCACCAATTGCTGCGCGGGCGAATACGTTAAAGAGGGAAATCGCTGGAACTGTGGAACAGCGCCCACTGATTATTGCATTTGCACAACAATAACGATAATTAAACGCCATTTACAGGTTATATGCACAGTGTTTAACGCTCGCAAGCTGATTATACTGAGTCATGCTTGCAATGCGCCGGATAAGTAAATCGATACCTCCTGATATTGATTTCTGAATAATGAAGAATCACGCCAAAATAAATAATGGAAGGTGTGTTGTACCTGAGGAATATTAGATGAGTCTGGATGCAACGATAGAACAGAAAAAGGAAGTGCCAACTCGATATTTAATTCTGTTGATCATTTTCATTGTTACCGCCGTTAACTATGCCGACCGGGCGACGCTCTCGATCGCCGGTACAGAGGTGGCGCAAGAGCTGCAGCTGAGCGCGGTCTCGATGGGCTATATTTTCTCCGCTTTCGGCTGGGCCTACCTGCTGATGCAGATCCCCGGCGGCTGGCTGCTCGATAAATTTGGCTCGAAGAAAGTATACTCTTACAGCCTGTTCTTCTGGTCGCTGTTTACCTTCCTGCAAGGCTTTGTGGATATGTTTCCACTGGCGTGGGCGGGTATCTCAATGTTTTTTATGCGCTTTATGCTGGGTTTCTCTGAAGCGCCATCTTTCCCGGCAAACGCCCGTATCGTCGCGGCGTGGTTTCCGACGAAAGAGCGCGGGACCGCATCGGCGATCTTTAACTCCGCGCAGTATTTCTCCCTGGCGCTGTTCTCGCCGCTGCTGGGCTGGCTGACCTTCGCCTGGGGTTGGGAGCATGTCTTCACCGTCATGGGCGTGATTGGCTTTGTGCTGACCGGCCTGTGGGTAAAACTGATCCATAACCCCACCGACCATCCGCGCATGACGCAGGAGGAGCTTAAGTTTATCTCCGAGAACGGCGCCGTCGTTGATATGGACCATAAAAAGCCCGGCAGCGCGGCGACCAGCGGACCTAAACTGCACTATATCAAGCAGCTGTTGACCAACCGCATGATGCTGGGCGTGTTCTTCGGCCAATATTTTATCAATACCATCACCTGGTTCTTCCTCACCTGGTTCCCGATTTATCTGGTGCAGGAAAAGGGCATGTCGATTCTGAAAGTGGGTCTGGTCGCATCGATTCCGGCGCTGTGCGGTTTTGCCGGCGGCGTGCTGGGCGGGGTGTTCTCCGACTATCTGATTAAACGCGGTTTTTCCATCACCGTGGCGCGTAAGCTGCCGATCGTCCTCGGAATGCTGCTGGCTTCCACCATCATTCTGTGTAACTACACCGATAACACCGCGCTGGTGGTGACCCTGATGGCGCTGGCTTTCTTCGGTAAAGGGTTCGGCGCGCTGGGCTGGCCGGTGATTTCCGATACCGCGCCGAAAGAGATTGTCGGCCTGTGCGGCGGCGTCTTTAACGTATTTGGTAACGTCGCTTCCATCGTAACCCCGCTGGTTATCGGTTACCTGGTGAGCGAGCTGCACTCATTCAACGCAGCGCTGGTCTTCGTCGGATGCTCAGCCCTGATGGCGATGGTTTGCTATCTGTTTGTGGTTGGCGACATCAAACGCATGGAACTGCAGAAATAATTAACGGTTAAGTGACAAGGTATAAACGATGAACAACGATATCTTCCCGAACAAATTTAAGGCGGCCCTGGCGGCGCATCAGGTTCAGATCGGCTGCTGGTCCGCGCTGGCGAGCCCGATTAGCACCGAAGTTTTAGGTCTGGCAGGTTTCGACTGGCTGGTACTGGACGGCGAACATGCGCCGAACGACATCTCAACCTTTATCCCGCAGCTGATGGCGCTGAAAGGCAGCGCCAGCGCGCCGGTCGTTCGCGTACCGACCAACGAGCCGGTGATTATTAAGCGTCTGCTGGATATCGGTTTTTATAACTTCCTGATTCCGTTTGTCGAAACGGAAGAGCAGGCGGTTAACGCCGTCGCCTCAACCCGCTATCCGCCAGAAGGCATTCGCGGTGTATCCGTCTCGCACCGCGCCAATATGTTTGGCACCGTGCCGGATTACTTCGCGCAGTCGAACAACAACATCACCATTCTCGTGCAAATTGAGAGCCAGCAGGGCGTGGATAACGTTGATGCGATAGCCGCCACGCCGGGCGTTGACGGTATTTTTGTCGGCCCAAGCGATCTGGCCGCTGCGCTGGGCCATCTGGGCAATGCTTCCCATCCGGAAGTGCAGAAAGCTATTCAGCACATTTTTGCCAGCGCGAAAAAGCACGGTAAGCCGAGCGGCATTCTGGCGCCGGTTGAAGCCGACGCGCGCCGCTATCTGGAATGGGGCGCGACCTTTGTTGCCGTCGGCAGCGACCTGGGCGTTTTCCGTTCTGCCACGCAGAAGCTGGCTGACTCCTTTAAGAAATAACCACCACCGAAACTAGAGAGATAAAGACATGACAATGAAAGTTGGTTTTATTGGCCTCGGTATCATGGGTAAACCAATGAGTAAAAACCTCCTCAAGGCAGGTTACTCGTTGGTGGTTGCTGACCGTAACCCGGAAGCGATTGCCGAAGTGATTGCCGCAGGCGCAGAAACCGCCGCGTCAGCGAAAGCGATTGCCGAGCAGTGCGATGTGATCATCACCATGCTGCCGAACTCCCCGCACGTGAAAGAGGTGGCGTTGGGTGAAGGCGGCATTATTGAAGGCGCGAAGCCGGGCACCGTGCTGATCGATATGAGCTCCATCGCGCCGCTGGCGAGCCGCGAAATCAGCGAAGCGCTGAAAGCGAAAGGCGTCGATATGCTGGATGCGCCGGTCAGCGGCGGCGAACCGAAGGCCATCGACGGTACGCTGTCGGTGATGGTGGGCGGTGATAAAGCGATTTTCGACAAATATTACGATCTGCTGAAAGCGATGGCGGGTTCGGTGGTGCATACCGGCGAGATCGGCGCGGGCAACGTGACCAAGCTGGCCAACCAGGTGATCGTGGCGCTGAACATTGCGGCGATGTCCGAAGCGCTGACGTTGGCGACCAAAGCGGGCGTGAACCCGGATCTGGTATATCAGGCCATCCGCGGCGGGCTGGCCGGAAGCACCGTACTGGATGCCAAAGCGCCAATGGTGATGGACCGCAACTTCAAGCCGGGTTTCCGTATCGATCTGCATATCAAAGATCTGGCGAATGCGCTGGACACTTCTCACGGCGTGGGCGCCCAGCTGCCGCTGACCGCCGCGGTGATGGAGATGATGCAGGCGCTGCGCGCCGACGGTCTGGGTACCGCCGACCACAGCGCGCTTGCATGCTACTACGAAAAACTGGCGAAAGTGGAAGTCACTTGCTAACAAGAAGGGCGCGGATGCGCGCCCTGTAATTCTTGCCTCGCGCGGCACTGTCAGGCTACATAACTATGAAAATCGTAATCGCCCCAGACTCTTATAAAGAAAGCCTCTCGGCCACCGAGGTTGCTCAGGCTATAGAAAAAGGTTTTCGGGAAATTTTCCCCGATGCGCTCTACGTGAAGGTTCCTCTCGCCGATGGCGGAGAAGGTACTGTTGAGGCGATGATTGCCGCGACGCAGGGAACCGAAATGAGCGCCTGCGTGACGGGGCCGCTGGGTGTTCCGGTTAATGCCTGCTGGGGGCTTTCCGGAGACGGCAAAACCGCGTTTATCGAAATGGCTGCGGCCAGCGGGCTGGGGCTGGTTCCGCCCGCTCAGCGTAACCCGCTATTGACGACGTCGCGCGGTACCGGCGAGCTGATTTTGCAGGCGCTGGATCATGGGGCGAAAAATATCATCATTGGCATTGGCGGCAGCGCCACCAATGACGGCGGCGCGGGAATGGTTCAGGCGCTGGGCGCGCGTCTCTGCGATGCCAATGGCGCGGAGATTGGCAACGGCGGCGGTAGTCTGTGTAGCCTCAATTCGATAGATCTCTCCGGTCTTGACGCGCGACTGCATGATTGCGCTATTCGGGTCGCCTGCGATGTCACCAATCCGCTGACTGGTGATACTGGCGCATCAAGGATATTTGGTCCGCAGAAAGGGGCTACCGAAGCGATGATCCGCGAGCTGGACAGCAACCTGGCGCACTATGCGGACGTTATTAAGGCCGATCTGCATGTCGATGTGAAGCAGGTTGCCGGCGCGGGCGCGGCGGGTGGTATGGGCGCAGCGCTGATGGCGTTCCTGAACGCTGAATTACGCAGCGGGATTGAAATCGTAACCCAGGCGCTGAATCTGGAAGAGCATATCCTCGATTGTTCGCTGGTGGTGACCGGTGAAGGCAGGCTGGATAGCCAGAGTATTAACGGTAAAGTGCCGGTTGGCGTAGCGAACGTGGCGAAAAAGTATCATAAGCCGGTAATTGGCATTGCCGGTAGTCTGACCCGGGACGTCGGCGTGGTTCACCAGTATGGGATTGATGCGGTGTTTAGCGTGCTGACCAGCGTAACGACGCTCGAAGAGGCGTTTCGCGGCGCGGCGGACAATATTTATCATGCGTCGCGTAATATTGCGGCGACATTGCAGGTTGGGATGGCGACAGAAGGATGACAACCGTCGGTAAACCCTCTATACTTCGCGCCGAAGCTGACCAGACAGTCGCCGCTTCGTCGTCGTCCTCTTCGGGGGAGACGGGCGGAGGGGAGGAAAGTCCGGGCTCCATAGGGCAGGGTGCCAGGTAACGCCTGGGGGGCGCAAGCCCACGACCAGTGCAACAGAGAGCAAACCGCCGATGGCCCACGTAAGTGGGATCAGGTAAGGGTGAAAGGGTGCGGTAAGAGCGCACCGCGCGTCTGGTAACAGTTCGCGGCACGGTAAACTCCACCCGGAGCAAGGCCAAATAGGGGTTCATAAGGTACGGCCCGTACTGAACCCGGGTAGGCTGCTTGAGCCAGTGAGCGATTGCTGGCCTAGATGAATGACTGTCCACGACAGAACCCGGCTTAACGGTCAGCTTCCTCATTCAAAGAAAACCCTCGTCAGAAATGGCGGGGGTTTTTGTTTTCGGCTAAAGGTTGAAACAGAGGGCAGATGAATGACTGTCCACGACGCTATACCCAAAAGAAAGCGGCTTAACGGTCAGCTTCCTCATTCAAAGAAAACCCTCGTCAGAAATGGCGGGGGTTTTTGCTTCATACGGCAGGTTGAAACACAGGACAGATGAATGACTGTCCACGACGCTATTCCCCAAAAGAAAGCGGCTTAACGGTCAGCTTCAACTTTCTACAAAACCCCTGCCAGCGATGGCGGGGGTTTTTGCTTCATACGGCAGGTTGAAATACAGGACAGATGAATGACTGTCCTGTAGTGGTCAACTAATTTTGGCCACACGACCTGACTGTTCGTGGAACAGCCGCTCTGATTCATTTGGCGTTAACCCACCGTTATACCAGTGGGGCCGGATGGCACTGTAATAGCCCGTGATGTAGCGGATTATCGCGCTCTGAGCTTCTTTGAAGCTGTTATAGCCCTTCGTCGGCACCCATTCGGTCTTCAGGCTCCGGAAGAACCGTTCCATAGGGGCATTATCCCAGCAGTTACCGCGTCGACTCATGCTCTGCTTTATTCGACAGCGCCACAGAGCCTGCCGGTACTGGCGGCTGGTATAGTGACTGCCCTGGTCACTGTGGAACATCACTCCTGTTGGCTTCCCCCGATGCTCCCAGGCCATCTGCAACGCTTTGACCGTGAGGGCCGAGTCCGGCGACGTCGACATCGCCCAGCCCACAGGTTTACGGGCGAACAGATCCAGCACGGCGGCCAGATAAGCCCAGCATTTTCCCGTCCAGATATAGGTCACATCGCCGCACCAGATCTGATCCGGCGCTGTTACCGCGAACTGCCGGTCGAGATGGTTAGGTATTTCAACGTGTTCGTTCCCGCCGCGTTTGTATTTATGCGCCGGGGCCTGACAACTGGCGATATCCAGCTCTTTCATCAGCTTACCTGCAAGCCATCGCCCGAGTCTGACGCCCCGGCCGCTGACCATCGTGGCGATACTTCTCGCGCCAGCAGAGCCACCACTGGCATTCCAGACTTCACTGACGAGACTCCGTTTGACGGCCCGCTCAGCGTCAGAATCCCTGCCATTTTTACGAATGTAACGATAACTGCTTCGGTGAACACCGAACAGCCGGCACAATGGCGCTACCGGGTAGTGCGCCCTCAGACTGTCGATTATCGTGAACTTTTCAGGGAGTCCGACATCAAGAGCGCGGTAGCCTTTTTTAGGATTTCATTTTCCATTTCAAGGCGTTGTATTTGTTTTCTCATTTCCCTGAGTTCCGTCTGCTCAGGCGTCAGAGGCAGCCCCGGGGGCGTTTTCCCCTGGCGCTCCATACGTAACGATTTAACCCAGCGGTTGATGGCGGAGAGGCTGACGTTCATCGCTTTAGCCGCTTCACCGTGAGTGTAGTTCTGATCAAGAACCAGTTTTGCCGCTTCGGCTTTAAATTCAGCAGTAAATATTTTGCTCATTGGTTCACCTGTAAGATGTTGAGGTGAGCATATCACCTCTACTCAGGTGGCCAAATTCAGTGTGCCACTACATCCACGACGCTATACCCAAAAGAAAGCGGCTTAACGGTCAGCTTCCTCATTCAAAGAAAACCCTCGTCAGAAATGGCGGGGGTTTTTGCTTCATACGGCAGGTTGAAACACAGGACAGATGAATGACTGTCCACGACGCTATACCCCAAAAGAAAGCGGCTTAACGGTCAGCTTCAACTTTCTACAAAACCCCTGCCAGCGATGGCGGGGGTTTTTGCTTCATACGGCAGGTTGAAACACAGGACAGATGAATGACTGTCCACGACGCTATACCCAAAAGAAAGCGGCTTAACGGTCAGCTTCCTCATTCAAAGAAAACCCTCGTCAGAAATGGCGAGGGTTTTTGCTTCATACGGCAGTTTAAAACACAGGACAGATGAATGACTGTCCACGACGCTATACCTAAAAGAAAGCGGCTTAACGGTCAGCTTCAACTTTTCAGAAAACCCCTGCCAGCGATGGCGGGGGTTTTTGCTTCATACGGCAGGTTGAAACAGAGGGCAGATGAATGACTGTCCACGACGCTATACCCAAAAGAAAGCGGCTTAACGGTCAGCTTTAACTTTTCAGAAAACCCCTGCCAGCGATGGCGGGGGTTTTTGCTTCATATGGCGGGTTGAAACACAGGACAGATGAATGACTGTACACGACGCTATACCCCAAAAGAAAGCGGCTTAACGGTCAGCTTCAACTACTTCTAAAGCAATACGTTGGCATGTCTCAGACCTTTAAAGGTGAAAATGCGACGCAAACTGTGATACAGACGAGGCATACCAACGGCTGTTCCATCCCTAATACCCTCAAGTGCGACAACCGCTATTGCCTTTATTTCAGACTCCCGTCAGGCGTTTTTTTCGTGTGTCTCTGGGCTGCGATTCAGCGAGTAGAGCAAGATTTATATCTTCCCACTCTTTATGATCATTTCTTTTATAAAAGCGTCCAGGATGGAGCCAGCCCAACTTTTGGACATAGTGCAGAAAATGAAGAAATTAGAACAAAAAGACATTGATGATTATTTACCGCCTTTATCATTTCAGCGGCCTGGGTGTTAAACGTAGACGAGGTCGATGATTTCATGAAGGAGTGTCTGACAGTCACTGCTTCCTTCGGTATATCCGGCAACGTAACCCGGAACAGACAAACACGGCGAACGGGCAGGCACAGCAAAAGCTTTGATACTTCACAAAGCGAATGAAAAAACAGGAGGTATTCATCATGTGAATTTTTTAAAACATAGTTTCACTTTAAGGGGGGAACAACTTTCTGCTTGTGGTTGTTATTTGTACAATGAGTGTTGGACAAGATAAATTCACAGTAAGTAGAGGGATTTATGAAGCAATACACCAACGAACTCACGCCATCAGTACTCGCATCATTCAATCATCCATTCAGCGCAGAGCAACTGGCAAACGCAGACGAAGAGCTGCGCCAGATTTTCAAATCCCATATTGAAGAAATGAAAGATCGTTCTTTAATGGCAATTTGGCGTTTTGCTACGACTGGAGCGCTCACCCGAAACGGTGGAAAGATTGAGAAAGCCAGCGCCAACGACACTTTTATTCTTGAGGATGGGAGCGAGGTTACTCGGGCAATGGTTGGGGATGACGTTGTTTATCCTGACGGAACACGCGCGAAAATCATCAACGGATCGGGGTCAGTCAATACCAACGGCAACGGCGTTTCTTATGCTCTCGTAGGAAGCCAGCTTGATAACGGTGATGTGATTGTTAGCACCCCACAAGATTATGGCCTCCTCTGCCAGTTAGACAACAGCCCAGCAATGCCAGCCGATTTTCTCGCTCCAGCGGCGCTCTAAAAAATAAGGAGTCCAGAAAATGGCTACAGGCTTTTGGGTTGTGAAAGGCGATAAAACAACATGCGGGGGATCGGTACTGACCGGATACCCGAAAGGGAAGCAGATTGGCCCGAATCTAAACAGACAGGCAACAGTGGGCTGCCAGGTATCCTGCGGTAAACACCCAGGCATTTACAGCGTGGCAGGTGGATATCCTGGAGAGTATATTCATGGTCAGTTAGCCGCCAGTACGCTCTACAGCCGCTCTACCTGTCCGTGTAAGTCATTTTTCATCGCCACACATACTTTTATGCGACACGGTCCTTATCAGGCACCAGTGCGGGCAACATCCACACCAGCGGCAGCGAAAGCCACACCTGATTCAGTACAAGAACCAGATCAGCACGCCCAAGTAGCGAAGAAGCAAAACAGTTTTGCTGACACCTGCAAGCCAGAAGATAATCAACTACTGAACGGCGTTTACATCTGGACTGAAACCACCGACGCAGGACATGCTTATGTTTCTGTACACGAGAATAACTCGATCTATGTTTACACATACGGGCGCTTTGGTCGGAAAGGCCCGGCCACATTAACAGGTGATGGGATTCTTAACTTCCTGACTGGCGATGATGCACGCCTTTACTATCGTGAAGAACTGTACAAATACCAAGCGAGAGTTTTTCAGATCGACGATGTTACTACGGAGGAAACCCGCAGAATTTTTGAATCTCTATGGAACTCCGGTAAAACACCCGTTTTCACGGAGGCGATGGGAGACCGTACTAAGCGGCGCGGAAAGGTGATAGACGTTTACGATTTAACCGGCAGCAACTGCACAACTCACACGGTACAAGTGATCAGAGAAGCAGGGACTAAAATCTTTGACACCAGTTACACATCGACAACAACGCAGCTTCGTATCGACAATGAAGAAGATTTCACTATCCCTGTATCTTTACAGCGTTACTTGACGGAAAAGAGCGGCGATCTGTCTTCAATGAACGTTATGGAAGTCACCAGCTCATTCAGAGAACAGTATCCGAACATCGAACAATTCAAGCCTAACTCTGAAAGCCTCACAGGACGAGTGGAGGAAGGGCTTGCTAACAGTGCGTCAACGGTTGGATCATCTTCGGGCTATTCTGGGGGCACGATTGGCGGCATTTTAGGTGGTTCGTATGACATTGACGAATAGAGCAAAGGCTATCCTTCGATGGGGAGGTATTGCTTTAGTATTCGCAATCTACTCTATTGCCTTGATGATACCAGTGCTTGATTTTGGACTAACCCGGAAATACAACGGCCCCCCTTCAACAGGTCAGATGGAAGCTCGTTTATGTGAAGCGATCATAGATGACTTATCGCGTTCAGTGGATAGCCTCTTAATCACTGCATTTGTCGGTAGCGCCATTTGTCTTTTTTTAGTCTTGCTTATCTTCAAGAAAGTGAGATGACCGTCAAAGGCTGGAGAGATCCAGCCTTTCCCCTTTTCCCTGTTTTTAGACAATACAAGTCTAATACACGTTGGTGGTAAGACAACGCACTGGAGTGCCCCCCGAGCCAGTGTCATTGCCTCACTTCTGAACAGAAAGAGATTTAAGGAGATCTGCCAGCTATACAAAGAGAAGTTCGGCAGCCTTCCCGATGCCGTATTATTGTTCGAGAACGTTAACTCACTTTACTTCAAGGGCGCATACGGCATAAAAACGCAGTTTATATTTATGCCGCTATTGTGGAATAAAAGCTCAATACTGACCAAAAATGATGATAAAGATTTCATCCGGGGATTACCGAAACGGATTATCAGGCCATTTTATGTAGAGGCACTTCTTGGTCTGGTTAGTATAGTATTTTTTGTAATTGCAGGGATTTTGATGCTGGCGATAAAACACGGTTGGGTGTGAAAGACACGTACCTGGCGGGCTTTACCCTGCCATACAAGATACGGTCTGCGACACAATCCTCAGCGCCGCAGATATCTGGCGTATGGTTGAACGAAGCCGGCTGAGCGGTCCGTTTCAACTTATTAGACAACCCCTGCCAGCAATAGCGGGGCTTTTGCTTTGGGTTGTAGCAACGGCGCGGGTGTAGTCGATCAGGAAAGGCGTCAGCCGCCACCTGACAAGAAAGCGGCACAATGGGGGAAACAGATTTGCCATCAACCGCATTATGACTCATACGGTTATGCGTCCTTCTTGCTTAATTAATATATTTAAAATAAATGACTTCAATTGTAGTATTCATGTTTGTTATGTATTTCCTGATTTAACTACATTTATGCGAACTATTTTTTACATTTCGTCATCGGCTTATGAAAAATAATAGCCAGCCACATCGGTGATAATTAATCAGGATAAAACAAAAAATGAAATTAATGACTCGCATTGCAGTGACAACCGTCCTCGCTACGGGCTTCTCAATGGCGGCACAGGCTGCGGATGTTAACGCTGCGCCAGCCCCGGCGCAGGATCCGATTGTCCAACACTTAAAACTGACCCAGGATCAGGTAACGAAAATTAAAAGCCTGCACCAGCAGCTGGAAAAAAACGTTCAGCAGATCTCCCAGAAAGATATTAAAGACGGCGTATTATTTGATGTGATTGATTCCGGAAAATGGAATGAAAAAGCGGTCAAAGATCAGCTGGCGGCGTTTAGTAAAGTCGAACAGCAGGTCCGCTATTATCGCGTGAAGTACTATTTTGATGTGAATCAGGTCCTGACGCCAGAACAGCGTAAGCAGGTCCAAAAAGATTTAGCTCAGGCGCTGAGTGAGTAAATTTATCGGCCCCGGCCGGGGCCGATATTGACGTCAGGCGACGCTTTCTTCTTCCTGGAGCCGTATCTCCGCTTCTGCGACGATCGCCTCCAGTTCGCTCAACATCTCTTCATAACCAAAGCTAACCGTTGTTATGGTTTCTGGCTGCGGCTGCGACGCTGCCAGCACCGCTTTTTTTGTTTTCTTCTTGCCCACTGACACACTCCCTTACTGCCGTTGTTACACAGGTAAATCTATCAGCAAAGCGCGCAGCGGCGTATCGGCAACGAGGGTAATGTTAGCTTCGTCACGAATAAACGCGCCATCACCGCAGGTCAAAGCCTGTTTCTCTTCTTCCTGCACTCGCGCATGTACCGTGCCGTGAATCGACTGCAGGTAGGCGCGTGGGCCGTGGAGCTGCACGTTAAGCTGCTCGCCTTTCGCCAGATTGATATGGTGGATCCATACCTGCTGGCGCAGCTGGAGACTGTTCTGGCTGCCGTCCGGCGAAGCCAGCAGCTGCTGCGCTCCCTCGGCGATAGCGATTTTTTGCACCAGCGGGTTTTCATGCTGCGGGCAGGCGTCCAGCCACAGCTGGATTCGCGTCAGCGAGCTCTCTTTGCTCAGGTTGTGCTCGCTGTAGCTCACGCCGGGCTGGGTGGATATCAGCAGCGCTTCGCCAGCTTTAGCCTGGATATGGTTGCCATCGCTGTCGCGGTATTCCGCTTCACCTTCCAGTATCAGGTTCAGAATGTCGACTTTCGGATAGGTACGCGGCTGGAACGACGCGCCGGGCGCCAGGACTTCCTGGTTGAGCACGCGCAGCGACGCGTAACCTAGCAATTTCGGGTCGAAGTAGTGGCCAAAGGAAAAGGTGTAGCGGGCCTGCAGCCAGCCGAAGTCGGCTTGACCGCACTGTTTGGCTGTTCGGGTTGTAATCATCTTCTTGACCTCTCTTTACACTAAATCAATGGTAAAGGTATGGACGCTGTATTGTTAGCCAGATATTCTGCCCGGTATGTTCAAATTTCCTGAATGAGAGAACGATGGCTAAAGAGAGAGCATTAACGCTGGAAGCGTTACGCGTTATGGATGCGATTGACCGGCGCGGAAGCTTTGCGGCGGCGGCTGATGAGCTTGGTCGGGTGCCTTCAGCGCTCAGCTATACCATGCAAAAGCTGGAAGAAGAGCTGGATGTCGTTCTGTTTGACCGTTCAGGTCATCGAACAAAATTCACCAACGTTGGCCGAATGCTGCTCGAGCGCGGGCGCGTTCTGCTGGAAGCGGCGGATAAGCTGACAACCGATGCTGAAGCGCTATCGCGCGGCTGGGAAACGCACCTGACCATCGTCACCGAGGCGCTGGTACCCACCACCGACCTGTTTCCGCTAATTGAAAAGCTCGCGACCAAATCGAACACCCAGCTGTCGATTATTACCGAAGTGCTGGCCGGGGCATGGGAGCGCCTTGAGCAGGGGCGGGCGGATATTGTCGTTGCGCCGGATATGCATTTTCGTTCCTCCTCGGAAATTAACTCCCGTAAGCTCTACTCGGTTATGAGCGTCTACGTTGCCGCCCCCGACCATCCCATTCACCTCGAGCCTGAGCCGCTTTCTGAAGTCACGCGCGTGAAGTATCGCGGCGTGGCGGTGGCGGACACCGCCCGCGAACGTCCGGTGCTGACGGTGCAGCTGCTTGATAAACAGCCGCGATTAACCGTGAGCTCGATCGAAGATAAACGCCAGGCGCTGCTGGCAGGGTTGGGCGTCGCCACGATGCCCTATCCGCTGGTTGAGCGGGATATTGCCGAAGGGCGCCTGCGGGTGGTCAGCCCGGAGTACAGCAACGAGATCGACATTATTATGGCCTGGCGCCGGGACAGCATGGGTGAGGCAAAATCATGGTGTCTGCGGGAAATCCCGAAGCTATTTATGGCAAGATAAAACAAAATGCGCCCCTTTTTGACGAGGGGCGCATGGTCAGTAAGAGGTCGGTTTCGGGTCCGGCCCGAAGCGGTTATTGCCGGGAGTGCCGTTCTGGCAATTGAAGACCAGGATCACCAGCCAGCCGATCACGGGGATCAGCAGTAATAACAGCCACCATGCCGAGCGGTCGGTGTCGTGCAATCGACGAAACTGCACCGCCCACCACGGTAAGAATATCAGCACGCCATAGATGGTCGTCAGAATGCCTTCCCCTCCGGCGCGCTGCCATCCGAGCATTTTATCAATAATGCTGAGTACGCCGGTCAGGATGATGTTGACCAGAATAAACATCCAGTACTCTTTGCGCCGGGCGCGGCCGCCAAATCCAATGTAGTTTTTTAATACTTTAAGATACCAGTCCATTTTTACGCCTCGATTAACCGTCAATCACTTGTTTTTAAAGCGATCGAAATAAGAATAGACGTGAATGAAATGCTGGTAAATATTTGTTTTGTGAATTGTTGGGCGCAGTAAAGGGCGCCCAACGGATTAGCGGAAGCGAAGATCGCGGCCGTGCGGTTCGTTAAGATCCTGCTGCGGGCCGACGGAGATAATCCCGGTTGGGTTGATCGTCTTATGGCTACGGTAGTAATGGTTGCGAATATGGGCAAAATCCACCGTTTCCGCGATGCCCGGCATCTGGTAGATATCGCGCAGGAAGCCATAAAGATTGAGAAAATCGCTGATGCGGCGTTTGTCGCATTTAAAGTGGGTCACATACACAGGGTCGAAACGAACCAGGGTGGTCCACAGACGAATATCGGCCTCCGTCAGCTGGTTACCGGTCAGGAAGCGGTGTTGACCAAGGATTTGTTCCAGACGCTCCAGAGACGTAAATACCCCATCGACCGCTTCGTCATAGGCCTGCTGGCTGGTGGCGAATCCGGCTTTATAGACTCCATTGTTGACGTTGTCATAGATCCAGCCGTTCAGCTCATCAATTTGCGCGCGCAGCTCAGGCGGGTAGTAATCTCCAGCGCGGGCACCCAGTCCGTCAAATGCGGTATTCAACATGCGGATGATTTCCGCCGACTCATTGCTGACGATGGTTTGCTGCTTTTTGTCCCACAATACGGGCACCGTGACGCGCCCGCTGTAGCGGGGATCGGCATGCAGATAAAGCTGATAAAGAAATTCGTGCTGGTAGAGGGTATCGCCCGTCGCTGCCGGGAAGCTATCGTCGAAAGTCCAGCCGTTCTCGAACATCAGGGGGTTGACCACGGAGACGGAGATAAACGGCTCCAGTCCTTTCAGGCTGCGCAGGATCAGGGTGCGATGCGCCCATGGGCAGGCCAGAGAAACGTACAGATGGTAACGGTCTTTTTCCGCAGCGAACCCGGCTTCGCCGCTTGGGCCCGGCGCGCCGTCGGCGGTTAGCCAGTTGCGAAAGGCGGACACAGAACGCTTAAATCGCCCTCCGGTGGATTTGGTGTCATACCAGGTATCGTGCCAGACGCCGTCAACTAATTGTCCCATTATTTCCTCCTTCAGATAGCAAAAGCGAGGAGAAGTCCCCTCGCTTTTTTATTTACTAGTATAGTGCGCTTACCACTTTTTATTCAGGACGCGGTCAATACTAAAGGCGCCTGGACCGGTGATAGCCAGCAGCAGGAAGCCGCCTGCGATGCTCAGGTTTTTCATGAACATCAGCGAGTTCACGCCCTCAGCAAAGTTGCTGTGGAACAGAAACGCGGTCAGCACGGTGAAGCCTGCGGTGAACAGCGCGGTGGTGCGGGTCAGGAAACCGAACAGAATCGCCAGACCGCCGCCGAATTCAAGCAGGATAACCAGCGGCAGCATAAACCCAGGGACGCCCATGGCTTCCATATATTGTTGAGTACCCGCATAACCGGTGATTTTTCCCCAACCTGCGGTGATAAACAGAATGGGCATCAGAATGCGCGCTACCAGTACACCAACATCTTCTAATTTTTTCATTTCTTACTCCAGAAAACCCAAAGGGCGGCGATTTTGTTTTTTGGTGCAATCCTGCGTAGTTACGCGGGCTTGCTGTCGATGGAGAGGATATTAGCGAGGATGAGATGTGATTGTTAGCAAGGAAAACTGTAGATCTTCTTCAAAGTTTCTGAGTAATTTTTGATAAAGGACATGAATGTAAGTGGGGCTGTAGCGGGTCGTACAGGCGGTGCTGCGCAAAATGACGGTAGACGCTGAAAGGCGAAAGCGGTCTGCTGGTGAGCAAGAAGAGGGGCAAACCTGACGGGGACAGCGGGGCGAGAGGGATGCCGGGCGGCGGCTGGCGCCGGACCCGGTCATTAGCCTTAGCGCGAGGTGGACTGACGCAGCAGATTGCGTGCCATCCGCCAGGTGCTCCAGATACCGAGGCTGCGCTTTGCCCAGCGCATCAAAAAGCGCGGATGGCGAACGGACCATATTGCCACGATGCCGCTGCCGACCATTGCCCATGAACGCAGATTGAGGAAGGTGTTCCAGCCGCGATCAATGGGCGCGGTCGCTTCAATCCAGTGGCGGTGGCTGGCGCTAAGGTCCAGCCGCTGCTGTTGGATCAGGCGCAGCAAAAGCGCTTTTTGTCGTTCGCGTTCCTGCTGTTCGCGGCTCATGGCTTATCGTCCTCCAGCAATGCGCGGTCGTTAGCCAGCTCCTGCCGCGTGAAGCGCAGGAACGTTGAACGTCGGGCTTTGCGTAAGGTCCAGATACCGCCAATGAGCGCTGCCAGCAGCAGGATAGCGGTGGTGGCGATCATCACGTTGAGCCGATACTGCGCATCGACGGCCCAGATGATGAGCACCAGCATGCTCATCAGCCCGAACGCGGCAAACAGCAGCGTCAGCCCGAGCATCAGGAACAGCTGGAAGAGATTGGCTTTCTCCTCTTCCAGCTCCACGACGACCAGGCGCAGGCGCGTTTCCACCATCTCGACCAGCAAAGTGACTATTCGCTGTCCGATGCCGAAAACGCTTTGCCCGGGCCCTTGCGTGCTTTTAGAGTTCGCCATAATTAACGACGCGTCAGCAGGACACCCAGTACCAGCCCGACGGCAGCACCAATTCCCACGCCGGTCCAGGGGTTTTCACGGACGTATTCATCTGCACGCGCAGCGGTTTCTCGCGTTTGCTTCAGGAGAGCATCGCTGGTTTCCCCCAGGCGAACACGGCTTTCCTTCAGCGCGCTTTCGGCTTTACTGCGCAGCTTACCAATCTCTTCTTTCGACTTATCCGTGGAGGAGTTCAGCACTTCTTCCAGGGTATCAGCCAGCGTCTTCAGTTCCGCACGCAGGTCTTCTGCAACGTTATCTTTAGCCATGTTTATCTCCTGTTAAAGTGGTCCATATTGGTCTTGCTTAATCGATTAGTACTCGCGAGACTGCAGCTCTTTCAGTTCCTGCTGCGCTTCATCAAGTTTACGTTGACGCTTGCTGATTTTGTCAGCATCGCCTTTCTGTTCGGCTTCGCGCAGGTCGTTCCGACGTTCGGTAATTTCTTCCTGCTGTTTGGCGATTTTTTTCTGGTGATCGGCTTTGAGCTGGCTGTCGCTGCAGTGCGCTTTTACTTCGCTCAGCGCCTTTTTCAGACCGTCAATACGGTGCTGGTTATGATGCTTTTCTGCGTAGCTGATCTCCCGCTGGATATCCTGCTCTTTTTCCTGGCAAGGGGAGATGGCAAAGGCGCTGGCGCTCAGTGATGACAGAACCAGGATCAAAGCGATGCGGTGTTTCATGGATACGACCTTCCATTGTGTGGGGGAATATCTCAGGATATCCCCTATCCAGTTGAGTAACGTGAGTCTGGTGACGCCCGCAAACTTAATGATAGTAAGTAAACCGGGAAATCACCAAACAGGGTGAATATATTCGGAATTTTCGTGGATTACCCGAATCTGTGCGGCGTATCGCGCAGGCGCGAAATCCAGGCGGTAGGCGAATCATCGTCTTCCACTAAAGCGATAATATAACCATGCGGTAGAGCGCGGCCCAAAACTTCTTTTGCCGCAGCGCCCTGAGCGCTGGAGTCAAACTTGATAAGCAAACCGTCATTCTGCGGCGTAATGCTTTTAAAACGGATACCGTTAGCGTCGAGATGGTGCCAGACGGAAAAACCGTCCGGCATGCTGATACCCTGACTAACGGGACGAATAGCCAGCGTGGATTCCTGCTGTTGCACGGTGAGCCAGAGCCAGAACAGGCCGCACAGGAGTAGCGAACCGCCCAGCACCCAGCTTATCTGACGCAGAGAGGAGCGTGTCATCTCCATTGTTAGCCCCGGCTTCTGTATTTTTTCTTCCACAGGACAATCAGCGAACCTATCAGGCCAAACACCAGCAGCGCGACGGGCAGCAGCATCAGGCAGGACATCAGCTGATCTTCATACTTCAGGAATACCGGCGTTTTCCCCAGCAGGTATCCCAGCGAGGTCAGGATCAGAACCCACAGCAGCCCGCTCATCCAGTTAAAAAACTGGAAGCGTGCGCTGCTCAGGCCTGATAGCCCGGCGATGGTCGGCAGCAGCGTACGAACGAAAGCGATAAAGCGGCCAATCAGCAGTGCGGAAAGCCCGTGCTTATGGAACAGGTGATGCGCGCGCTGATGATAGTGCGAAGGGAGGTGCGATAGCCAGTTTTGTACGATTCGCGTATTGCCAAGCCATCGGCCCTGAATATAGCTCAGCCAGCAGCCGAGACTTGCCGCCGCGGTGAGCAGCAGCAGCGTTTCCGGAAAGCCCATCGCGCCTTTGGCTATCAGGACGCCGACCAGCACAAGCAGGCTATCGCCGGGCAAAAAGGCGGCGGGCAGCAAACCGTTCTCAAGGAACAAAATCATAAATAAGACAAAGTACAGCATGCCAATCATGGAGGGATTAGCGAGAGTTTCGTAATCCTGAGCCCACAAGGCGTTCAATAATTGGGTTAATAGTTCCATTCACGATTCCTGGTACATCGGTTAACGGCACGTCTGAACGCGGTATATGCACGGCGACATAGCTTTTTATTAGATTATGGTCGCTACTGCGCTCTGAACGGTTCCCTGTTTAAAAGTGAAGTAAGCCAAAGCTAACTCTCAGAACGACAAAATGCATCTAATTGTAACAAACCCGCTGACTTTACGTCATAGAAATTGCAGTTTGTTGCATTCTGATTTTGCTGATTGCGAAGGAGGGTGGCGAGTGTATTTACACAGGCTGACACTATATATGCTTTGCTTACCCTGAGGCTTTACGGGCAGCGGAGGAATCGCTGCCCTGCAGAAGGAGAACGTCTATTTTACGCCGTTGGCGGCCGTATCGAGATGAACCACGGGATTATCGGCAAACAGGTAGCGATCGGCATTGAATTCAAAGTCGTCGCTGGTTTCGTTGAACAACATCAGCTTGGTATTTTCCAGATGCTGCCACATCGCCAGCTTAGCCGCATGCGGATCTTTGCGAATCAGCGCTTTAAGAATTTGGTCATGATCGTCGCACCAGTTATCGACGGTACGTGAGTCGATATGGTCGTGCAGTTTTTTCCAGTACGGGTTATGCACGCGCTGGGTCCACATTTTTTCTACGATAGCGGCTAACGCCGTATTTTGCGTCGCCAGCGCGACCTGGACATGGAACTGAAGATCCCATTCGGAATCGCGGAAGCACTTCTCTTTACGCGCTTTTTCCTGGATTTCCATCAGCTTCATGATGTCCTGCTTGGTCACCTGAGTCGCCGCGAATTCGGCAATATTGCTTTCTATCAGCTGACGGGCCTGCAACAGCTCAAAAGGACCATAATTGGCAAATTCCAGCGATTCGTCGGCAATTTGCTGATGTTTTGGATGATTAGAGATGACGTGGATGCCGGAGCCTTTGCGGACCTCAACGTAGCCTTCAACTTCCAGCATAATGATGGCTTCGCGAACCACGGTACGACTTACGCTTTTTTCATCAGCGATAAACCGCTCTGCGGGTAGCTTATCGCCCACAAGGTAGACACCTTGTTCAATGCGCGTTTTAAGCTCAGCAGCAAGCTGCTGATACAGACGACGCGATTCAGTGATTTCCATATTCGCTCCCGGGAGATGGCGACAATATTGGATTTGTTATACCACTTTTACGCGCTTCTCACCATAAGAAGAGACGAAAAAGCCGCCTTAATCAAGGCGGCTTTCGGAGGGGATAACTCGCGTGCCTCTAGCTTTGCGTGGCGGGTTTACTCGTTTCCAGCGGTGTCGTGTCGTCATCCGCCGATTTATTTTTCAGCACGGTCCAGATAACCACGGCGCCCAGCACATCGAAAACCGCCAGCACGGCGAACAGCGGGCTAAAGCCGATAGTGTCCGCCAGCGCGCCAACCACCAGGGCAAACATCGTGCTCGCCAGCCAGGCGGCCATACCGGTCATGCCGTTCGCCGTCGCTACTTCGTTACGCCCAAACACGTCGGAAGAGAGGGTAATTAACGCACCGGACAGCGCCTGGTGAGCAAAGCCGCCGACGCACAGCAGGGCGATAGCGACAAACGGGCTGGTGAACAGACCGATCATCCCCGGGCCAATCATCAGCACCGCGCCCAGGGTGACGACCATTTTGCGCGAAACGATGAGGTTAACGCCAAACCAGCGCTGGAACAGCGGCGGCAGATAGCCCCCAACGATACAGCCAAGATCGGCAAACAGCATCGGCATCCACGCAAACATCGCGATCTCTTTCAGGTTAAAGCCGTAGACTTTAAACATGAACAGCGGGATCCAGGCGTTGAAGGTCCCCCACGCCGGCTCGGCAAGGAAACGCGGCAGGGCGATACCCCAGAACTGACGGTTGCGCAGAATCTGCCACGGCGACATTTTCTTGCCGTTGTTGGTCTGATGCTGAGATTCCTGGCCGCCGATAATGTAGTCGCGTTCTTCTTCAGTTAATTTTTTCTGATCGCGCGGGTGTTTGTAGAAAATCAGCCACGCCATCGCCCAGGCAAAGCTCAGAACGCCGGAGATAATAAACGCCATCTGCCAGCTGTGCATCACGATGGCCCAAACCACCAGCGGTGGGGCAATCATGGCGCCGATCGAGGAGCCGACGTTGAAGTAGCCAACGGCGATAGAACGCTCTTTTGCCGGGAACCATTCGGAGCTGGCTTTCAGGCCCGCAGGGATCATTGCCGCTTCGGCGGCACCCACCGCGCCGCGCGCCAGTGCCAGACCGCCCCAGCTTCCCGCCAGCGCCGTAGAGCCGCAGAACACCGCCCATGCGATAGCAAAGAAGGCATAGCCGATTTTAGTGCCTAAAACATCCAGCACGTAGCCGGCAACGGGTTGCATAACGGTATAGGCAGCGGAATAGGCCGCGATGATATAGGAATACTGTTGGGTGGAGATGTGTAACTCTTCCATCAGAGTCGGCGCAGCTGCCGCCACAGTGTTACGCGTCAGGTACCCCAGCACGGTACCTAACGTCACCAGTGCGATCATGTACCAACGTAACCCTTTAATTTTACGCATGTAAACCTCATCGTTTGTTATATATCCGCAGCGGGTGCGGCTATCTTCCAGCCCTGTAACTGAGGCGAAGAAGGTGAAACGGAGGGTTCAGGAGAGGAAACCTCGTATGGCCCGAACCTTGCCATTAACTGTTGTGTCTAATTCGGTGTCCATACCGGTAAATCCGACGTGATAGTTCGTCGGTAATGCATTCCGTCGGTTTATATGTTTCGACGGCAGCAAGATAACTTGTCATACAACTTCAAAAGTTGAGTGACGTCACAAAAGTGGGAAAGTTTGTGTGGGCATTCGTTCATGCGAAAAAGGCCAGAGCTGGCGCGCTCTGGCGGGGCGTTTACTCCTTTGATGGTACTTTTTTTGTCATCGTTTATTGATCTAACTCACGAAAAATACTTCGGTCTGTGGAAATTGGTGTGATAACTTTGTCAGCATTATAGTCAATCATCTGATGGGCTCCCCAGGGGGCGAAGAGGACACGAAAATGACACCGTTTATGACCGAAGATTTTCTGCTTGATACCGAGTTTTCCCGCCGCCTGTACCACGATTACGCGAAAGACCAGCCGATTTTTGACTATCACTGCCACCTGCCGCCGCAGCAGATCGCGGAGAATTATCGTTTCAAAAATCTGTATGACATCTGGCTGAAAGGCGATCACTATAAATGGCGCGCGATGCGTACTAACGGCGTAGCCGAGCGTTTGTGCACCGGCGATGCTTCCGATCGCGAGAAATTTGACGCCTGGGCGGCCACCGTACCGCATACCATCGGTAACCCGTTATACCACTGGACGCATCTTGAGCTGCGCCGTCCTTTTGGTATTACAGGTAAGGTTCTCTCTCCGGCGACGGCGGATGAAATCTGGAATCAGTGCAACGATCTGCTGGCGCAGGATAGCTTTTCCGCTCGCGGCATCATGCAGCAGATGAACGTGAAAATGGTCGGCACCACCGACGATCCGGTCGATTCGCTGGAACATCACGCCGCCGTCGCTAAAGACAGTTCATTCTCCGTGAAAGTACTGCCGAGCTGGCGCCCGGACAAAGCCTTCAACATCGAACAGGCCACCTTCAACGACTACATGGCGAAGCTGGGCGAAGTGTCTGACACCGACATTCGCCGCTTTGCCGACCTCCAGTCCGCGCTGACCAAACGCCTGGATCACTTCGCCGCTCACGGTTGTAAAGTGTCTGACCACGCGCTCGACGTGGTGCTGTTCGCCGAAGCCAACGAAAGCGAACTGGATAGCATCCTGGCGCGTCGTCTGGCGGGTGAAGCCCTCAGCGAGCATGAAGTCGCGCAGTTCAAAACGGCGGTACTGGTCTTCCTCGGCGCGGAATACGCCCGCCGCGGCTGGGTGCAGCAGTACCACATCGGCGCGCTGCGCAACAACAACCTGCGCCAGTTCAAACTGTTAGGGCCGGATGTAGGGTTTGACTCCATTAACGACCGCCCGATGGCGGAAGAGCTGTCCAAACTGCTCAGCAAACAGAACGAAGAAAACCTGCTGCCGAAAACGATCCTCTACTGCCTGAACCCGCGCGACAACGAAGTGCTGGGTACCATGATCGGCAACTTCCAGGGCGAAGGCATGCCGGGCAAGATGCAGTTCGGTTCCGGCTGGTGGTTCAACGATCAGAAAGACGGTATGGAACGTCAGATGACCCAGCTGGCGCAGCTTGGCCTGCTGAGCCGCTTTGTCGGGATGCTGACCGATAGCCGCAGCTTCCTCTCCTACACCCGTCATGAATACTTCCGCCGCATCCTGTGCCAGATGATTGGCCGCTGGGTTGAAGCGGGAGAAGCGCCGGCGGATATTCAGCTGCTGGGCGAGATGGTGAAAAACATTTGCTTTAACAATGCGCGTGACTACTTCGCCATTGAACTGAACTAAGACCAGAGGTCGGTTGATATGCAATACATTAAAATCCATTCGCACGATAACGTCGCGGTAGCGTTGGCGGATATGGCGGCAGGCACGGTAGTCACCATTGACGGCGATACGGTCACGTTGGCGCAGGATATTGCGCGCGGGCATAAGTTTACGCTGCGCGGCATTGCGAAGGGAGACAACGTCATTAAGTATGGTCTGCCGATAGGGCATGCGCTGGCGGATATTGCGCCGGGGGAACATATCCACTCCCATAATACGCGTACTAACTTAAGCGATCTCGACGCGTACAGCTATCAACCGGATCTGATCGAACCCGCCGCGCAGCCGGCGGATCGCGACATCCAGATTTATCGTCGCGCCAATGGTGAAGTCGGGGTGCGCAACGAGCTGTGGATCCTGCCGACCGTCGGCTGCGTTAACGCCATGGCGCGCCAGATGCAGAACCGTTTTCTGAAGGAAACCAACGACGCGGAAGGTATCGACGGCGTTCATCTCTTCAGCCATACCTATGGCTGCTCACAGCTCGGTGACGATCACATCAACACCCGTACCATGCTGCAAAATATGGTGCGCCACCCGAACGCCGGGGCGGTACTGGTGGTCGGCCTGGGCTGCGAAAACAATCAGGTTGATGCCTTCCGCGAAACGCTGGGCGAGTTCGACCCTGACCGCGTCCACTTTATGATCTGCCAGCACCAGGATGACGAAGTGGAAGCCGGGCTGGAGCATCTGCGCCAGCTATATGAAGTGATGCGCCACGACAAGCGCGAGCCGGGTAAGCTGAGCGAACTGAAGTTTGGTCTTGAGTGCGGCGGCTCTGACGGTTTGTCCGGCATCACCGCAAACCCGATGCTGGGCCGCTTCTCGGATTATCTGATTGCCAACGGCGGCACCACCGTGCTGACCGAAGTGCCGGAAATGTTCGGCGCCGAGCAGCTGCTGATGAGCCACTGTCGCGATGAAGAGACGTTTGGCAAGCTGGTGACGATGGTTAATGATTTCAAACAGTACTTTATCGCTCATGACCAGCCGATTTATGAGAATCCATCGCCGGGCAACAAAGCGGGCGGTATCACGACGCTGGAGGATAAGTCGCTGGGCTGCACGCAGAAAGCGGGCTCCAGCCAGGTGGTCGACGTCCTACGCTACGGCGAGCGGCTAAAAGTGCACGGCCTGAACCTGCTGAGCGCCCCGGGCAACGATGCGGTTGCGACCAGCGCCCTGGCCGGCGCGGGCTGCCATATGGTGCTCTTCAGCACCGGTCGCGGCACGCCGTACGGCGGTTTTGTGCCAACGGTGAAAATTGCCACCAACAGCGAACTGGCGGCGAAGAAAAAACACTGGATCGACTTCGATGCCGGTCAGCTGATTCACGGTAAAGCGATGCCGCAGCTGCTGGAGGAGTTTGTCGATACCATTGTGGCCTTTGCGAACGGTAAGCAGACCTGCAATGAGCGTAATGATTTCCGTGAGCTGGCTATTTTCAAAAGCGGCGTCACCCTTTAATTACTCGTCATCTTTCGCACCACCGCTGTGTTGGCAGCATTTATCCACCCCGGTCACTTACTTCAGTA
Source organism: Klebsiella sp. PL-2018 (assembly GCF_019048985.1). NCBI lineage: Bacteria > Pseudomonadati > Pseudomonadota > Gammaproteobacteria > Enterobacterales > Enterobacteriaceae > Klebsiella > Klebsiella sp. PL-2018. The sequence goes on along the minus strand of NZ_CP077673.1, from coordinate 5,164,459 downwards.
AGCTCCCGGGGATGTCTAAACTTGCCGCCTTGCTGTGGCGCGAAATCTTTAGAGTAATAAAAGGGCGGTATTCCGGAAGCGGCGTTTCAGATAATGATGCGCCGTTTTGTTTTATAAGGACTTTTCATGACCGCATACTGGCTTGCCCAGGGCGTCGGCGTTATCGCCTTTCTGATCGGGATTACGACCTTTTTCAACCGCGATGAGCGTCGCTTTAAGCTACAGCTGGCCGTCTATAGCGCCACCATTGGCGTGCATTTCTTTTTGATGGGCGCCTGGCCGGCGGGAATGAGCGCCGAGCTGAATACCGTCCGCACCCTGATCTCCATGCGCACCCGCAGGCTGTGGGTGATGGCCCTGTTTATCGTGCTCACCCTGGTGCTGGGGCTGGCGAAGCTGCAGCACGCCATGGAGCTGCTGCCGATTATTGGCACCCTGGCCAGTACCTGGGCGCTCTTTCGCTGCTCGGGTCTAACCGTCCGCTGCGTCATGTGGTGTTCGACCGCCTGCTGGGTGATCCACAACTTTTGGCTGGGCTCGATCGGCGGCACCCTGATTGAAGGCAGCTTCCTGTTGATGAACGGTCTGAATATCATCCGATTCCGGCGGATGCAAAAGCGCGGTATCGATCCGTTTAAAGCGGAAAAGGCGGGGCAGAAAGAGAACCCCTCCGCGCGTTAGCGGAGGGGGGAGGTGAGATTAACTGCGCAGGGCGTTTTTCGCCAGCTGTTCGTCTTCAGCGATACAGGCGGCGGCGGTGAACAGCGCATCGGTCGAGGAGTTCAGCGCGGTTTCGCAGGAGTCCTGCAGAACGCCGATGATGAAGCCCACGGCGACCACCTGCATGGCGATATCGTTCGGGATACCAAACATATTACAGGCCAGCGGGATCAGCAGCAGCGACCCGCCCGCCACGCCGGAGGCGCCGCAGGCGCACAGCGAGGCGACCACGCTCAGCAGCAGCGCGGTCGGCAGATCGACCGGAACATTCAGCGTGTGTACGGCCGCCAGGGTCAGAACCGTGATGGTAATCGCCGCGCCGGCCATGTTAATGGTCGCGCCCAGCGGAATAGAGACCGAATAGGTATCGCGATCCAGATTCAGCTTTTCGCACAGCGCCATATTCACCGGAATGTTGGCGGCGGAGCTGCGGGTAAAGAAGGCGTATACGCCGCTTTCGCGCAGGCAGGTCATCACTAGCGGATACGGGTTGCGGCGGATTTTCCAGAACACCAGCAGCGGGTTAATCACCAGCGCCACCAGCAGCATACAGCCAACCAGCACCAGCAGCAGTTGGGCGTAGCCCCACAGGGTTTCAAAACCGGTCGTCGCCAGCGTGGAAGCGACCAGGCCGAAGATACCCAGCGGCGCAAAGCGAATCACCACTTTAACGATAAAGGTCACCGCGTGGGACATGTCGTTAATCAGATTTTTGGTGGTTTCATTGCCGTGGCGCAGCGCGAATCCTAAACCGACGGCCCATACCAGAATTCCGATATAGTTGGCGTTCAGCAGCGCGTCAATGGGGTTAGAAACCATGCTCATCAGCAGCCCGCGCAGGACTTCGACGATACCCGACGGTGGGGTGATGCTCTCTGCCGCCGCGTTCAGGTGCAGCGTTGACGGAAAGAGGAAGCTGAACAGCACCGCGGTTAACGCGGCGGCAAAAGTCCCCAGCAGATAGAGGAACAGAATCGGGCGAATGCTGGTTTTCTGCCCCTGCTGATGGTTGGCGATAGAGGCCATGACCAGCATCAGTACCAGCACCGGCGCCACCGCTTTCAGCGCGCCGACGAACAGCGTCCCCAGCAGTCCAACCGCCACGGCGGCCGGTTTTGAGACCGTCGCCAGCAGTACGCCGAGTACCAGACCAATTAAAATTTGTTTGACCAGACTGCCCTGAGCCAGTCGCCGTAGCAGGGTCGATCGGGGTGATGGGGTTGCCATAATTCATTCCTTCCAGTGATGTCGCTGTCCGTCCCGGCTACGTATTATTTGTAACGTTTATGTCCGGATGTAAATAGATGTTTGCCTGGTTGAGTATACGGAAAGAACGCTTCTGGGGAAGGGTAAAATGCTGTTTATCGCGCTGGGATCTTATTTTTTAACTATGTATTAACTATTTTGTGACATGAGTAAGAATAATGCGCGGCAAACGTTGCCGACCGGGTGAAACAGGTCTTCACCCGGCCGTTTACGTCTTACTGCAGCTGTTTTTTCCGATCGTTCTGCTTATTGACCCAGGCGTTGATCAGCAGCGTCAGCACCAGAATACCGCCGACCACGCCCAGCGAAATGCCGATGGGAATATGGTAAAAATCGACAATCAGCATCTTGATGCCGATAAACACCAGAATCACCGACAGGCCGTACTTCAGCATGGAGAAACGCTCCGCGACGCCCGCCAGCAGGAAATACATCGCGCGCAGGCCGAGAATCGCGAACAGGTTTGAGGTCAGCACGATAAACGGATCGGTGGTCACGGCGAAGATGGCCGGAATGCTGTCGACGGCAAAGATAACGTCGCTCAGCTCGACCAGGATCAGCACCAGCAGCAGCGGCGTGGCGTAGATAACGCCGTTTTTGCGGGTAAAGAAGCGTTCACCTTCGATTTTATCCGTCATGCGCAGATGATTGCGGATCCAGCGCACCAGCGGTTTATCGCCGATCCCGGAATCGTCCTCTTTCGCCAGCGCCATCTTCACGCCGGTAAACAGCAGAAATGCGCCGAAGACGTAGAGCAGCCATTCAAACTGAGAAATCAGCCAGCTGCCGGCGAAGATCATGATCGTACGCAGCACGATCGCGCCCAGTACGCCGTAAACCAGCACTCTGCGCTGTAGCGCAGGCGGAACGGCAAAGTAGCTGAACAGCATCAGCCAGACGAAGACGTTATCCACGGCCAGCGCTTTCTCGATCAGGTAGCCGGTGAGGAACGCCAGCGCTTGCGGGTCGGCCACGGCGCGACCTTCGGTCTGCACCAGATACCACCAGAAAGCGGCGTTAAACAGCAGCGAGAGGGTAACCCAGAGAATGGACCAGCCAGCGGCCTGCTTCATGGTCATGCTATGCGCACCACGCCGTCCCTGCAGCAGCAGATCGATAGCCAGCATGATGACCACGACCACTGCGAATCCGCCCCATAACAACGGTGTGCCGACAGTATTCATTACTATTTTCCTTACATAAAAACAAAACGGCTGACGTCGGAAGACGGCAGCCGCTGCGCTTTTATGCATAGACCTCGCCTTCCGGCAAGGTCTCACTTACAACAAGAATCTGTTGCCCGGCGACCGGATGCGGTTTTTCACGCATCGTAATGACGATCGGCCGGCAAGGAAGTTACTCCCCTTTGCGCGTAACAAAGTATTACAGGTTATAAATGGCGTCAATGGAGGCCGACGGACCATTTACACAGCTTTACGCCACCGGTTGACTATCCGCCGGGAAGACCACGCCGGTCTGGCGACGAATTTCGCTCAGCAGCTTCGCCGTGATGCGGCTCACTTCCAGACCCGGATGAGCCACCTCGTTGGCTTCGACCAGGCGAGCGAACTCCTCCGCTTCATACAGCATCGTATTGATATGCTGCGGCTGGGTGAGATCCTGAGGCTTGCCGCCGCGCGGCACGAAGCACACTTTCTGGCATTCGGAGATTTTTTCGATCACCAGCGCGCCGGCTTCGCCCTGAATTTCGCTGGGGATAGCGGAATCGCTGACCTTCGAGTGGTGCAGGGTGACATCAAAATCCCCGTAGCTGAGAACGACCGTGCCCTGGCCATCGACGCCGCTCTCCAGCAGACTGGCGGTTGCGTGCACCGTGCGAGGCTCGCCCCACAGCGCCACCGCGGAGGCCAGACAGTAAAAGCCGATGTCCATAATCGAGCCGTTAGAGAAGGCCGGATTGAAGGTGTTGGGATTTTCACCGTCGAGATAGCGCTGATAGCGGGAAGAGTACTGGCAGTAGTTAATAAAGGCTTTGCGCAGCTTGCCGATCTTGTCGAACGACTGTTTAAGCAGCTGGAAGTTTGGCAGGCTGGCGGTTTTGAACGCTTCGAAGAGCACCACGTTATTTTCCCGCGCCGTTTTGATCGCGGCTTCAACTTCCTGCAGGTTCGAGGCCAGCGGTTTTTCGCAAATCACGTGCTTTTTATGGCGCAGAAACAGGCGGGTTTGCGGGAAGTGCAGCGAGTTTGGGCTGGCGATATAGACCGCGTCAACGTCAGGGCTTTGCGCTAAATCTTCCAGCGAAGTGAACAGATGTTCGACGGGATAGTCGCTGGCGAAGGCCTGGGCTTGCTCAAGGCTGCGGGAGTAGATGGCGGTGAGTTTATATTTGCCGGTTTCATGGGCGGCATCGACAAACTGCTTGGTTATCCAGTTTGTGCCAACAACTGCGAAACGTATCATAAACGTTGACGAACTCCGTAAAAGGGACCTTTCGTCACTGTAGCACGCCATCATGACAAAACCAGTGCGCTATGGCGCAGAAGCTCGAAGAGTGGTGAGTTGTCTGATGTACGCATAAAGCGTACAATTAATGTGTACAATTCAAGCCGGGAGAAATTTATGCGCTCATACAGTACATCTGAAGCCAGACAGAATATTGCGGCCGTCATGGACGCCGCTGCCAGCGGAGAACCGATTGAAATTACACGGCGTGATGGAACGTCTAATGTTTTGATCAGTAAGGCGGAATATGAAACGTTTATGAATGCCAAACTTGATGCGGAGTTTGATTTTATTATGCAGCGACACGGCCGCACAGTTAAGGCGTTGACCGATCGATGAAATGGGTGAGCGCAAGCGAAGTCATTGCCTTTCATGATCGCATTTTACAACATCTCCCCGGCGTTAAAGGTATGTCCGATCCTGGTCGGGCGGAAGCCATAATTTATCGTGTACAGAACCGCTTTCACTATGAAGGGGTGAACGACATTTTTGAACTGGCTGCAACCTATTGGGTCGCTATCGCGCGTGGGCACATTTTTAATGATGGTAATAAGAGGACTGCTTTTTTTATCACCATGACGTTCCTGGCCCGCAATGGGTATCTTATCGCTGATGAAGATACCCGGTTGGAAGAACTCACTGTGCTGGCTGCGACAGGCGAAGCTACGGTAGTGGTTCTTGCTGATGCGTTACGGCAATTGGCGCTCTAACGAAAGCTGGGTCAGCCACAGGCGGGTATCAAACTCCAGCTGATGGTACTGCGGCTCCATATGGCAGCACAGCTGATAGAACGCTTTGTTGTGCTCTTTTTCCTTCAGGTGCGCCAGCTCGTGCACCACGATCATCCGCAGAAAATCCACCGGCGCATCGCGAAAGACGGTGGCGACGCGAATTTCGGCTTTCGCCTTCAGCTTGCCGCCCTGAACGCGGGAGATGGCGGTATGCAGGCCGAGCGCGTTGTTGAGCACGTGGATCTTGTTGTCGTACATCACCTTATTGATCGGCGCCGCGCCGCGCAGATAGCGGGACTTCAGATCCTGGGTATACTGGTACAGCGCTTTATCGTTGTTGATATCGTGACCCTGCGGATAGCGCTTTTTCAGCACCTCGCCGAGACGGTTCTGTTCGATTAACGCGGTGACCTGCGCCAGCAGGGATTCAGGGTAGCCCTGGAGATAGGTTAAAGTGCTCATGCAGCCTGTTTGGGTCATTCAGCGACAACTGCCGGGGATTCTAGCACCCCGCGCGGGCAGGATGCCAGAAAGGCGGCGTTACTCGATTATCGCGTCTTCTACCGCCCGGTAGCTAAAGAAGTCAAACAGCGCCTCTTTACGATGCAGCATGCTATCCACGCAGGCCATGCCGACAAACGCGCCGGTAAACTCGCCGTAGCGGCTGTATTCATCGGAAAAATGCGAGGTGTCGTAGACCGCGCCGATGTTTTGGTATTTTTCGCCATCCGCGGACCACGAGCATTGTATCTCCCGGCCGTTAATCGCCATCGCCAGATAGACTTCTCCCTCCGCAAGGCGGATTTTCTGCGGGTCGTCGTGACGCTCGCCGTTATCCATATAAATGATGGTCAGCTGCGCTGCGCCGGAGGCTTCATCCCAGGTTTTATGCAAAAACAGATAGTTCATGTTGTCGTAATAGAGCGTCAGGCCGGCGCTGTGCTGATAAATCTCCGGGCTGAACTCCATCTTCGTGACGATGGTGGCGTATACCGAGGTGAGCTTTTTCGCCAGCAGGCTGACTTTATTGAGCGAGCTCAGCGACTCCTGGCCGCGTAAGGCAAGGTAGCCTGCTTTACGTTCAAGGCTGGTAAAGCGCTGAAGGCGGATCCGCGGCGCATAGAAGGCGTTATCCAGCGTCTGCCCATCAAAATCATCCCTGTCTGGTTTAGCCGGAAACGGCTGAGAAGGCAGATTAGACTCTTCCACCTGGTGCTGAGCGAGGTTCCCCCCGGCCGCCATGCGCAGCCAGCCATCGTCGCTCCATACCATCTTTTGTATCGCCGTCTCGCGGCCCAGCGGGCAGCGCAGCGCCTGGCGGAAGGGTCTGCTGCAAAGATGGGTTAACCAGACTTCGCCCGTCGGGGTCTCGACGTAGCTGCCGTGCCCGGCTTTTTGCAGATAGGTTTGCGGATTGAAGTAGTGTGGTTTGAGATGGTCTGCGTCGTGGCGCGCGTTATAGTTCTCCGGCCAGGAGGTGACGATGGGGTTTTGCGGATCGCCTTCATAGGGGCCGGCGACCTGCGTTGCGCGCGCCATAGTGACCGCATGGCCGTAGCCGGTGCCGCCTTCGGCGACCATCAGGTAGTAATAGTCGCCGCGGCGCGTCAAATGCGGTGCTTCAATACAGCCGCGATCGGTACCGCCGCGCCAGATCCGCTGCGGATAGCCGACAACGCTTCGCGTTTGCGGCGAATACTCCACCAGGCAAATGGCGCCCGGTTTTTCGTAACCTTCGCGGGTTTCCCACTCCAGGGATACGATCCATTTTTTTCCGTCGGTGTCGTGCAAAATGGAGGCATCGAACCCGGCAGAGTGGAGATAAACCGGCTCACTCCACGGGCCGGTGATTTCACTGGCGGTAATAAGATAGTTATCTACATCGAAATAACGTGAATTCATGGAATTCATCACGCCATAAATAACGTAGAACAGCTTTTCCTCTTCACACCAGGTCAGGCTCGGTGCCCAAATGCCTTTGGCGGAGGGAAGCTTTTTTAAATCCGGATTATTATCATCGGTAAGAACGTGGGTAAGTAATTGCCAATGTTTTAAATCCCTCGAATGATAAACCGGCAGACCGGGAAACCATTCAAAGGAAGAGACCGCCACATAATAATCATCGCCGCGCCGACAGATACTGGGGTCAGGATTAAAACCTTTAAAAACAGGATTCTGAATCATCGTATTTACCCTTAATGCGCAAAATATAGCGATGATTGTAAATAGGCGATGGCGACGGGGATATATAGACTCTGGCTATTTATATAATAAACGTCTACTCATCCGGTGATGCGGCTCACAAAAACGCGTTATTTCTCCGCCTGACGCCCTACGGCATCGGTGCTTCTGACTTTGTGACGGAAGGCCAGCGGGGTGTCGTTCATCATCTCTTTAAACTTGAGGCAGAAGTAGGCGCTGTCGGTGAAGCCGGCGCTTTGCGAGATATCGCTAATCTTCAGGTCGGTATTGGTCAGTAGATTGATAGCGATATTCAGTTTGCGCAGCAGCATAAATTTTTTGAAGCTGATGCCGAAGGCGGATTTAAAGGTGCGGGAAAACCAGGATTTCGACCACCGGCAGCGGCGGGCTGCTTCTTCGGTTGTCATCTCAAAATTTTCATTTTCATCAATAGATTGCAGAAGTTCGATCAGCTCGCTCAGATAGCGATGGTTGGTGCGTTCGGTAATGGGGACGGAATCTTTCAGGCTATTAAAGGCGTGCAGCAGTACGCTCTGCATCAGGGAGCGAAACAGCGAATCGGTAAAGTCGCTGAACTCGCCGCACCAGCTCAGCAGCAGCTCCAGGCGCTCGGCTTCCTCGCCGGAAAGGTAAGCGACCGCGCCGCAGTGGGCGGCGGGGAGCGACAGGTCGTATCCCTCGAGCCACTCTTTTTCGAATTGCATAAGATAACGCTTGTGGCAGGCGGCGGCCGGGAGCGTCATTTCATGGATCAGTAAGGCGGGGACGAAAATCAGGGTATTGTTTTTTATCGTAAATTTCTCATCACCAATCGAATAGCTGCCCTCCGACTCTCGGAACCACATCAGTTCGTCCATCATATGAAAATGCGGGACTACGTTTATGCCATTGAAATCGTTTATGTTATCTACCCGGAGGGTAAATAGCTCGCCGGCGCCCACGGGGATCTTTTCGAAAACGGGAGATTCATCACTCATCGGGTACACTCTTCTTATATTTAACAGGATGATTTATACATAATCGGTAAGCCCTAAGCAATAACGTACAGAGGACAAATATTAACGATCTTTCTGGCGGAGGCGCGATGAACACTGCCCGTATCAGTATTAAAGAAAAATTTAGCTATGGGTTAGGGGATACCGGCTGTAATTTAGTCTGGCAGACGGTGATGCTGTTTATGGCCTGGTTTTATACCGACGTATTTGGTTTAAGTCCGGCGCATATGGGGACCATGTTTCTCGCAGTCAGGGTATTAGACGCGGTCACCGATGTATTAATGGGGGCGGTGGCGGATCGTACCCGGACTAAATATGGGCAATTCCGCCCTTATATTTTATGGTTCGCGATTCCTTTTGGCGTACTTTGCTGCTTAACGTTTTATACGCCGGATTTCGGCTATACCGGCAAGCTGATTTACGCCTATGTTTCTTATACCTTATTATCGCTGGTCTATACGGCGATTAACGTTCCGTATTGCGCGATGATCAATAATATCTCTAACGATTCCCGCGAGCGCGTTTCGCTTCAGTCCTGGCGCTTTGCGCTCAGTACGCTCGGCGGTCTGATTGTCTCGCTGACCGCGCTGCCGCTGGTGGCCTGGCTGGGTCAGGGTAATGTGCAAAACGGCTATTTTTACACCATGATTGTGATGGGGTGCCTGAGCATCATTCTGTTCTTTATCTGCTTCGGCCTGACGAAAGAGCGCTACACCACGGATATCGCGGTCAACAATCAAAGCAGCATTCTTGATGATCTGAAAACCCTGCTCGCCAACAAGGACTGGCGCATTCTCTTCGCGCTCAACGTCGTTAACCTGATTGCGGTGCTGTTTAAAGGCGGGACCACGCTCTATTACGTCAACAACATTATGGGGCGGGCGGATCTGGGCAGTCTGCTGCTGACCACCACCCTGGCTTCCGGCGTGCTGGGGGCGATGCTCTCCCCGTTTATCTTTAAAAATATTGATAAAGTGAAAGGGTTTAAAATCTCGATGGCCATCGAGGCGGCGCTGCTGATAGGCATGTACTTCGTCCCGGCGGGGAACGTGGCCGCTATCTTTGCGCTGGTGATTATCATCAATATTATTCAGCTGGCCGCCACGCCGCTGCAGTGGAGCATGCTGTCCGATATTATCGATGCGGAAGAGAAACGCAGCGGTAAAAAGCTCAGCGGGATCGTTTTTTCAACGAACCTGTTTGCCATCAAGCTGGGGATCGCCATCGGCGGCGCGCTGGTGGGCTATATGCTGGCATGGGGCGACTACGTTGGCGGCGCAGCGCAGCAAACCGACTCCGCGCTGCAGATGATCAAGCTGCTGTTCACCGTCTTCCCCGGGGTGCTGGTGGCGCTGCTGATTGTTATCATGAGCAAGTACAGCCTGGACGATAAACGCCTGTCGCGCCTGGCGCAGGACGACATCCCGGCGTAATGGACTGTCGCCCGGCAGATGGAGATAATCGGCGCATCTCTATTCTACTGGGCGAAGTTTGCGTATAAACTCGCGGGTTTTAGTGTTCCGGAGGCACAAAGGCGATGAGCCAGGTAGAGTTAAACGGTGAGTTATTCACATTAGAGCGGTTCCCGCCGAATGCTGAAGAGGAAGCGCTTCAGGCGTGGGAAGCGGCGGATGAATATCTGCTGCAACAGGTGAATGACGTCGACGGCCTGACGCTCATTTTCAATGACAGCTTTGGCGCGCTGGGCTGCGCGCTGGCGGAACGCAACCCGGTCAGCATCAACGATTCCTACGTATCTGAGCTGGCGACCCGCTACAACCTGCGGATGAACGGCATTGATGAAGAGAGCGTACGTTTTCAGGATCCCCTGAGCGAACTGCCTGCCGCGCCGGCGCTGGTGCTCATTAAGGTTCCGAAGCAGCTGGCGCTGCTGGAGCAGCAGCTGCGCGCGCTGCGCGAGGTTGTCACGCCGGAAACCCGCATCATCGCCGCCGCGAAAGCGCGGGATGTCCACAATTCCACCCTGGCGCTGTTTGAGAAGATCCTGGGCACCACCACCACATCGCTGGCATGGAAAAAGGCGCGGCTGATTTTCTGTACCTTTACCGCGCCTGAGGTGGCCGATGCGCCGCAAACCTACAGCTGGCCGCTGGACGGTACGCCGTGGACGATTCACAACCACGCCAACGTGTTCGCCCGCAGCGGCCTGGATATTGGCGCGCGCTTCTTCCTGGAGCATCTGCCGGCAAATATTGAAGGCGAGATCGCCGATCTTGGCTGCGGCAACGGCGTGATTGGCCTGAAAGCGCTGGCTTTAAACCCGGACGCCCGGGTGATGTTTACCGATGAATCCTATATGGCGGTCGCTTCCAGCCGGCTGAACGTCGAAACCAATATGCCGGATGACCTCGAGCGCTGCGAGTTTGTGGTGAATAACGCGCTGTCCGATATTGAGCCGGACCGCTTCGCCGCCATCCTCTGCAACCCGCCGTTTCATCAGCAGCATGCGATCACCGATCATATTGCCTGGCAGATGTTTAACGACGCCCGCCGCAGTCTGAAGTACGGCGGCGAGCTGTATGTCGTCGGCAACCGCCATCTCGATTATTTCCGAAAGCTGAAACGCGCGTTCGGTAACTGCACGACGATCGCCACCAATAATAAATTTGTGGTGTTGAAAGCGACAAAGGTGCGCAAACAGCGCTGAGCGTTATCGGCTTTCCCGGTTTCCCCGGCTACCGGCCGGGTTTCCTTTCCCTAAATCGACAGCGCCAGCCGGGTGCCCTGAGCGATTGCCCGCCGGGCGTCCAGCTCCATCGCCACGTCGCAGCCGCCAATCAAATGCACCGTTTTACCCGCCGCCTGCAGCGGATCGGCCAGCTCGCGGCGGGGATCCTGACCGGCGCAGATAATCACATGATCAACGTTAAGCACCTGAGATTCGCCGCCGATCGTCACATGTAGGCCGGCATCATCGATCCGTTGATAGCTGACGCCGGGTATCATTTTGACGCCGCGGGCCAGCAGGGTGGCGCGGTGGATCCAGCCGGTGGTTTTCCCCAGCCCGTCGCCGGGCTTGCTGGTTTTGCGCTGCAGCATCACGATCTGGCGCGGGCTTTTAGCCAGCTGCACCCCCTCCGGGCGTAATCCGCCCGCGCTCTGCAGGCTGGTATCGATCCCCCATTCCGCACAGAACTCGTCGATATTCTGGCTGGTGGCGACGCCGGACTGGCTGAGGTACATGGCGGTATCAAAGCCGATCCCGCCGCAGCCGATAATCGCCACCTTCTCGCCGACCGGCGCTTTATCACGCAGGACATCGAGGTAGCTCAGCACCTTCGGATGATCGACCCCGGCGATATCCGGCATCCGCGGGGCGATCCCGGTGGCGAGGATAATCTCATCAAATGCCCGCAGATCGTCGGCCGTCACCCGGGTTTCAAGCCGCAGCGCGACGCCGGTAAGATCCAGCATCCGGCGGTAATAACGCAGAGTTTCATGGAACTCCTCTTTGCCGGGGATCTGTTTGGCGATAGTAAACTGGCCGCCAATCTCATGGTGCCCGTCAAAGAGCGTCACCTGATGCCCGCGCGAGGCGGCGTTAACTGCAAAGGCCAGGCCGGCAGGACCGGCGCCGACTAGCGCCAGCCGCTTCGGTGCGGTCGCGGGCGCTATCGGCATCAGGGTTTCATGGCAGGCGCGCGGGTTGACCAGACACGAGGTGACTTTACCGGCGAAGATCCGATCGAGGCAGGCCTGGTTGCAGCCAATACAGGTATTGATCTCATCCGCCCGCCCGCTCTGTGCTTTAGAGAGAAATTCGCTGTCGGCGAGGAAAGGGCGGGCCATCGATACCATGTCGGCGTCTCCGCGGGCCAGGATCGCCTCCGCCACGGCGGGATCGTTAATCCGGTTGGTGGTGACCAGCGGGATCGACACCGCGCCTTTCAGCTTGCGGGTGACCCAGCTAAACGCGCCGCGCGGGACCGGAGTGGCGATGGTGGGAATGCGCGCCTCGTGCCAGCCGATGCCGGTATTGATAATCGTGGCCCCGGCGGCCTCAATCGCTTTCGCCAGCGCGGTGACCTCCGCCAGGGTGCTGCCGCCGCTGACCAGGTCGAGCATCGACAGGCGGTAGACAATAATAAAATCGCTGCCCGCGCGCTCCCGCACGGCTCTGACCACCTCTACGGCAAAACGCATGCGTCGGGCGTAGTCGCCGCCCCACTGGTCGTCGCGCAGGTTGGTGCGCGCGGCAAGAAATTCGTTAATCAGATAGCCTTCCGAGCCCATCACTTCGACGCCGTCGTACCCGGCTTCCCGCGCCAGCTGGGCGCAGCGGGCAAAATCATCGATCAGCTGTAAGATCTCTTCGTGGCTCAGTTCGTGAGGCGTAAAGGGGTTGATCGGCGCCTGCAGCGCGGAAGGGGCCACCAGCTGCGGCTGGTAGCTGTAGCGCCCGGTATGCAGGATCTGCAGCGCGATTTTGCCGCCCTCCTCGTGTACCGCATCGGTGATATGGCGGTGATGAGCGAGATGGCTGGCGTCGTTAAGCACCGCGCCGCCCGCCATGGTGACGCCGGAAGGCGCCGGGGCAATCCCGCCGGTGACGATCAGCGCCACCCCGTGGCGGGCGCGCTCGGCGTAAAACGCCGCCAGCCGCTGTGCGCCGTCCGGCAGCTCCTCCAGGCCAGTGTGCATCGAGCCCATCAACACGCGGTTTTTGAGCGTTGTGAACCCCAGGTCAAGCGGGGCGAAAAGCGACGGGTAGCGGCTCATAATCTCTTCCAGTGTAAAATTATTGTTATGTGGTCGGATGAGTTACTAATTTAGCCGCCGCGGGCGAAAAGGGAAAAGGGGAGTGCGGCGATTGTGATGGGATTCAAAGAACGGCGGAAGGTTCTCCCTTACCCCGGCCCTCTCCCTCCGGGAGAGGGAGAAGGGCGGAATGGCGCTGGGGCCAGTTATGCCCGGACGGTTTCTTCTCCTGTAGGGGAGAGGCTTAGGGTGAGGGGGCAACAGGGGCACGGCGCGTCAGCCCCGGCGCCTGCCACATCGAGGTCGTTAATCCGCTGTCCACCAGACCGAGCTGCTCGGCGTACACCGACTGCCATTTGATCATCATCTCGTGATACAGCTCGCGATGCGCCGGATTGGGCATAAATTCCCGGTGCCAGCTCACCAGCTTCTCGCCCGTCGCCGCCATATCGCCGTACAGCCCGGCGCCGGTGCCGGCGGCGATCGCGCAGCCCAGCGCCGTCGCCTCGCGGACCTCCGGCACCCGCACCGGGAGGCCGGTGACATCGCTGAGGATCTGGCTCCACAGCGCGCCTTTTGAGCCCCCGCCCGCAAAGACCAGGCTGTCAAACTGCACGCCGGAAAACTGCGAAATCTGCGCCAGATTACAGGCAGAGACAATCGCCGCGTTCTCTTCCAGCGCGCGGAAGAGGGTGGCCTTATTGCATTTTTCCGGGTCGATGGAGAGGTTAATAAACGACGGCGCGGCGTGGTACCACTGCTTAAAGTGCATGGCGTCAGAGAAGATCGGCATCACCCCGTGGGAACCCGCCGGCACGCGGCTGGCCATCTCTTCGAGCAGGCTGTAGGCGTCGACGCCGAGGCGCCCGGCAATCAGCTTCTCCTCCGCGCAGAACGCGTCGCGGAACCAGCGCATGGTCAGGCCGGTGAAGAAGCTGATGGACTCCGCCTGCGCCATGCCGGGAATGACGTGCGGGTTAACGCGAATATTCATCTCCGGGTCAGTTCGGACTTCCGGCAGATTAACCACCTGCTGCCAGAAAGTGCCGCCGAGCACCGCCGTCTGCCCGGCGCGCACCACGCCGAGGCCCAGGCAGCCGAGCTGGACGTCGCCGCCGCCCATCACCACCGGCGTGCCCGCGCGCAGCCCGCTTTGCGCCGCCGCCGCGTCGGTCACCGCTCCCAGTACGCTGCCGGTCTCTTTGACCGGCGAGAGAATATCGGCCCGCAGCCCGGCCATATCCAGCAGCGCCGGGCGCCAGTCGCGGCTGAAGAGATCGAGCATGCCGGTCGTTCCGGCGTTAGAAGGGTCAACCGCCAGTTCGCCGGAAAGCTTTGCCGCCAGCCAGTCGCTGATCATGGTGATGGTCGCCGCTTTGCGGTAGATATCCGGGCGATGATGGGCCAGCCACAGCAGGCGCGGCATGGCGCTCAGTGCCAGGGTCTGCCCGGACACGCCGTACACTTCGGATTCAAAACGGTCGTCGTGGATCTCTTTGAGCTCCGCCACCTCGCGGCTGGCGCGGGCGTCAACGTTGGCGCAGGCCCAGATGGCCTCGCCGTTGCGGTCGTAAAGCACGATGCCTTCACGCATCGAGCAGCAGGCCACGGACTGAATATCCGCCGCAGAGAGATGGGCGGCGGCCAGCGCCTGACGGATACACTGGCAGGCCAGCTGCCAGTTGGTGCCAAGGTCGAACTCCATCGAGCCGGGGACATTGTCCACGCTCAGGTGCTTCCATTCGGCCTGGCCGACCGCTATCTGGCGGCCCTGGAGATCGAATACGACCGCCCGAATGCTGCCGGTCCCGGCATCTAACGCTAACAGGTAACTCATGACATGCGCCTCGCTCGTGTTGCGCGGCGCAGGGCCGTTATGAGGCCAGCGTCAGCACCGCGCGTGCTGTTGTCTCTTCCGTTACCAGGCCATTAATCCGCTTGCCGATAAGGGCCGCGTAAATCGCCTGCGCTTTTTCTGTGCCCCCGGCGACGCCCACGATGGTCGGCAGCTGCGCCAGCTCATCAAGGGTGACGCCGAGCAGTTCCCGATGGATCTCCAGCCCTTCAACCGGTTTGCCGTCGGCCTGCAGGAAATAACCTAAAATGTCGCCGACCGCGCCTTTGCGGGCGTACATCAGCTGTTCGCCTTCGCTGATATAGCCGGAGCGCAGGATGGTGGCGTCCCGGCGCTGGTCAATGGCGCCGATGCCTACCACCGCCGCATCCGCCGCCGTCGCGGCGAGGATCACGTCGCGGACGCTCGATTCCCGGCGCAGGATCTCCGCCACATCCGCCGATGACACCCTCAGCGGCGCGGGGATCATACTGACGCTACAGGCGGCATCCAGCTGGCCAATGCCGGTCATATACGGGCCCACGCCGCCGGAAAGCGTCACCAGCCGAACCTGCTGGGAGCCGATAAACCCGCTCAGATGCTGCAGGCAGCTCATGGTGGCTTCGCCAAAGCCCACCGCCAGCAGCTGTCCCGGCTCCAGCACGCCCATTAACGATTGCGCCGCGCCAATCCCCAGACGGGTGTTCATCGGCGGGGTATTCAGCGCCGGCAGCACGCGGGCAATTTTCAGACCGAAGCGCTGCTGAAGTTCGGTTTCCAGCGCCAGGCAGCCCTCATAACGCGAATTAATCTGGACGCGGATCACCCCCGACTGGCGGCCCTTCTCCAGCAGGCGGGAGATCTTTAACCGCGGCAGCCCTAAACGCTCGCCGATGTCGTTCTGCGTCAGGCCGTCGTGGTAGTAACACCACGCCACCCGCGCCACCAGCTCCTCCTCGGCTAACGCCAGCCCGGCGTAGCGGCTCTCTTCCGTAATGCGTTTTTCGCTCATAAATTGAACTCTTATAAAAATTTAGATCATATGTTCGTTATTGCGCGGTCGGAAAATGTGAGCCGACTGGCAAAACGGATCTTTCGTTGTCCGCTGGTTTTCTTCAAACGATCGAAAGCATAAAACTGTGATCGTTGCACGGTTGTAAATATAGTTCACCGTCTACGCTTTTGAACATTATTAATTTAAAAAATCTTTTGTTCAAAATGAGGCGCGATGATGAAGCCACTGCTTGAAGCTCGCCAAATCGGCAAACAGTTCTCCGGCGTCACCGTGCTGAAGCAGATTGATTTCACGCTGCTTTCCGGCCAGGTGCACGCGCTGATGGGCGGTAACGGCGCCGGAAAATCGACGCTGATGAAGATTATCGCCGGGGTAGAGACCCCCGACAGCGGTGAGCTCATCCTCGGCGAACGTACATTTGCGCGCCTTACTCCCGCCCAGGCCCATCAGCAGGGCGTGTATCTGGTGCCGCAGGAACCGATGTTATTCCCCAATCTGACGGTGCGGGAAAATATTCTTTTTCGTCTGCCAAAGCGGGCGGATACCGAGGCCCGCCTGCAGGAAAAGCTTCAGCAGCTTAGCTGCCAGCTTAACCTTGAGGCGGCGGCAAGCACTCTGGAAGTCGCCGACCAACAAATGGTGGAGATCCTGCGCGGGCTGATGCGCGACGCGCAGATCCTGATCCTTGATGAACCCACCGCCTCATTGACGCCGGGGGAAACCGAGCGCCTGTTTCGCCAGATCCGCTCTTTGCAGGCGCTCGGCGTCGGGATCGTGTTTATCTCGCACAAGCTGCCGGAGATCCGCCAGGTCGCCAGCCACGTCTCGGTGATGCGCGACGGCGCGGTGGTGCTGAGCGGGGAAACCGCGCACTACGGCGACAACCAGCTGATCGGCGCAATGACGCCCGTCAGCCGCGATCGTGCGCTGAGCGACACGCAAAAGCTGTGGCTGGCGCTGCCGGGCAATCGCCGCACTCAGGCGCAGGATTTCCCGGTCCTTAGAGTAGAAGATCTGACCGGAGAAGGTTTTATCGATCTCAACCTGGAGATCCGCGCCGGGGAGATCGTCGGCCTCGCCGGGCTGGTCGGATCCGGGCGCACCGAATTTGCCGAAACGCTCTACGGTCTGCGGCCGGCGCGCGCCGGGCGGGTATGGCTGGAAAACCGCGATATCAGCCGCGACAGTACGCGCGCCAGGCTGGCCTGCGGGCTGGTCTATCTGCCGGAGGACAGGCAGGTTTCCGGGCTGTTTCTCGATGCGCCGGTGCGCTGGAACACGGTGATGTTTAACCAGCCGTCGCTGTGGCAGCAGAACAGGCGCGAAGCGGCGGTGGTGGAGCGCTATCACCGGGCGCTGGGGATCAAAATGGCCGATGGCGATCGCCCGGTGCGCACGCTCTCCGGCGGTAACCAGCAGAAGGTACTGCTGGCGCGCTGCCTGGAGGCTAACCCGCTGCTGCTGATCGTCGATGAGCCGACCCGCGGCGTGGACGTTTCCGCCCGCGCCGACATCTATCAGCTGTTGAAAAGCGTCGCCGCTCAGAACGTGGCGGTATTGATGATCTCCAGCGATCTCGACGAGTTCGTTGGCCTGGCCGATCGGGTGCTGGTGATGCATCAGGGCAGGCAGAGCGGCGAGCTGGCGCAGCAGGCGGTCAGCGTTGACCGGATGATGACCCTGGCCTTCGGAGGACAGGCATGAAAACGTTATTAAAGAATCGTGAACTGAGCGCCTTTCTCGCCATCGTGGTGCTGTTTGCCGGGCTGGTGGCGCTCAACCCGGCTTATTTCAGTTTGCAAACCCTGGCCATGATCTTTGCCAGCGCGCAAATCCTTTGCCTGCTGGCGCTGGGGGCAACGCTGGTGATGCTCACTCGCAATATCGACGTTTCGGTAGGCTCCACCGTCGGCCTGAGCGCTATCGCGACAGGCGTGGCGCTGAATAGCGGGTATGGCCTGATGACCGCCATCGCCTTCGCGCTGGCGATCGGCGCGCTGGCCGGCGCCTTTAACGGCCTGCTGGTGGTGGGGCTGCGCATCCCGGCGATTGTCGCCACCCTCGGCACCCTCGGGCTTTATCGCGGGGTGATGCTGCTGTGGACCGGCGGTAAGTGGATTGAAGGCTTGCCGAACAGCCTGAAGGCGCTGTCGGAACCGGCGTTCATCGGTATTTCGCCGCTGGGCTGGCTGGTGCTGGCGCTGCTGCTGGCGGGCGGCTGGATACTGTCGCGCACCGCCTTTGGCCGTGATTTTTACGCCGTCGGCGATAACCTCGCCGCGGCCCGCCAGCTCGGGGTGGCGGTGAACCGCACGCGGATGCTGGCATTTACCCTTAACGGCATGCTGGCGGCCTGCGCCGGGATTGTGTTCGCCGCGCAGATTGGCTTTGTGCCCAATCAGACCGGCAGCGGCCTGGAGATGAAGGCCATCGCCGCCTGCGTGCTCGGCGGGATCTCGCTGCTTGGCGGTACCGGCACGCTGCTGGGCGCTTTTCTCGGCGCCTTCTTCCTCACCCAAATTGACACCGTGCTGGTGCTGTTCCGTCTCCCGGCGTGGTGGAACGACTTCATCGCCGGCCTGGTGCTGCTCGGCGTACTGGTGCTCGACGGGCGGCTGCGCCAGGCGCTGGCCCGCCATCAGCGGGCGCTGAAGTACAGCCGCTTTCAGCCCGGTAATAAAGGGGGCAAGCGCGTGGCCCCGTTTCCCGAACGCAAAAACAAAGAGGTGGCGTAAATGAAGCTCAACTGGGAAAGCGCGCTGCTGGCGCTACTGGTGCTGGAGATCCTGCTGTTTGGCGCCCTGAATCCGCGCATGCTGGATCTCAATATGCTGCTGTTCAGTACCAGCGACTTTATCTGCATTGGCATCGTGGCGCTGCCGCTGACGCTGGTAATTATCAGCGGCGGGATTGATATTTCGCTCGGTTCCACCATCGGCCTGTGCGCCATCGCGCTGGGGGTGATGATGCAGGCGGGCTGGCCCATGAGTCTCGCGATCCCCCTGACGCTGCTGCTCGGCCTGCTGTGCGGGTTGCTGAACGCGGCGCTGATTCATTACACCGGCATTAGCCCGCTGGTGATTACGCTTGGCACCCTTTACCTCTACGGCGGCGGCGCGCTGCTGCTTTCTGGCATGGCTGGGGCAACCGGCTACGAAGGCATCGGCGGATTCCCGGATAGCTTTACCGCCTTCGCCAACCTGACCCTGTTCGGCCTGCCGATACCGCTGGTGCTGTTCGCCGTTATCACCTTTTTCTTCTGGCTGCTGGCCCACCGCGGGCGCTTTGGGCGGCACCTGTTTCTGCTCGGGCAGAACCCGCGCGCCGCGCGCTACGCCGCGCTTTCCGTTAACGGGATGCCCTACGCGCTGTATGGCCTGGTGGGCGTGGCATCGGCGGTGGCGGCGCTGGTGATGGTCTCCTATTTCGGCTCGGCGCGCTCGGACTTAGGCCGCGACCTGCTGATGCCGGCGCTGACCGCCGCGGTGCTCGGCGGGGCCAATATCTACGGCGGTTCCGGCTCGATCGTCGGCACGGCGCTGGCCGCGCTGCTGGTGGGCTATTTACAACAAGGTTTGCAAATGGTCGGCATCCCCAACCAGGTGTCGAGCGCGCTGTCAGGGGCGCTGTTGGTTGTGGTGGTGATGGGGCGTTCGCTGAGCCTGCACCGTGAATGGGTGCGGATGAGCTGGCGGCGTCTTTTCTCGCGTAAAACAATCGGAGCATAAAATGAAAACAAAACTGATCGTGCTGGCGATGGCGCTGGGTATGGCATCGGCCCAGGCGGCGGACCGTATCGCCTTTATTCCTAAGCTGGTTGGCGTCGGCTTCTTTACCAGCGGCGGTAACGGCGCGAAAGAGGCGGGCAAAGCGCTCGGCGTGGACGTCACCTACGACGGCCCGACCGAACCGAGCGTCTCCGGCCAGGTGCAGCTGATCAACAACTTCGTCAACCAGGGCTACAACGCGATTATCGTCTCCGCCGTATCGCCGGACGGGCTGTGCCCGGCGCTGAAGCGGGCGATGCAGCGCGGGGTGAAGGTCCTGACCTGGGACTCCGATACCAAACCAGAGTGCCGCAGCATCTATATCAACCAGGGGACGCCGCAGCAGCTCGGCGGCCTGCTGGTGAAGATGGCGGAAAAGCAGGTGACGAAGCCTGGCGCCAAAGTGGCGTTTTTCTACTCCAGCCCGACGGTGACCGACCAGAACCAGTGGGTAAAAGAGGCGAAGGCCAAAATCGAAAAAGCGCATCCGCAGTGGGAAGTGGTGACCACGCAGTTTGGCTATAACGACGCCACTAAATCGCTGCAAACCGCCGAGGGGATCTTAAAAGCGTACCCGGATCTCGACGCCATTATCGCCCCGGACGCCAACGCGCTTCCGGCGGCCGCCCAGGCGGCAGAGAACCTCAAGCGCCAGGGCGTGGCGATTGTCGGTTTTAGTACCCCGAACGTGATGCGCCCCTACGTGGAGCGCGGCACGGTAAAAGCCTTCGGCCTGTGGGACGTGGTGCAGCAGGGCAAGATCGCGGTTAACGTCGCCGATCGTCTGCTGAAAAAGGGCGATCTTAACGTCGGCGACAGCGTTGATGTGAAAGATCTCGGCGTCCTGAAAGTCGAGCCCAACAGCGTACAGGGCTATCAGTATGAAGCGAAAGGCAACGGCATCGTGCTGCTGCCGGAGCGGGTGGTGTTCACCAAAGAGAATATCAATAACTACGATTTCTGATGGAGAATGAGATGGCTGATTTAGACGATATCAAAGAGGGAAAAAACTTCGGCTTAGACCGTCCGCAGCAGAATACGCTGTATACGCTGAAGGGCTGCGGGTCGCTGGAGTGGGGGATGCAGTCGCGGCTGGCGCGTATCTTCAACCCGCAGAGCAACCGTACGGTGATGCTGGCGTTCGACCACGGCTATTTTCAGGGGCCGACCACCGGGCTGGAGCGTATCGATCTCTCTATTGCGCCGTTGTTCGAAGAGACCGACGTGCTGATGTGCACCCGCGGCGTGCTGCGCAGTCAGGTGCCGGCGGCGACCAACAAACCGGTGGTGCTGCGCGCTTCCGGCGGCAACTCGATCCTCAGCGAACTTTCCAACGAGTGCGTGGCGGTGGCGATGGAGGACGCGCTGCGCCTGAACGTCTGCGCGGTGGCGGCGCAGGTCTATATCGGCAGCGAGCATGAGCATCAGTCGATCAACAACATTATCAAGCTGGTGGACGCCGGCAACCGCTACGGTATGCCGGTGCTGGCGGTAACCGGCGTGGGCAAAGAGATGACCCGCGACGCCCGCTACTTCTCGCTGGCCAGCCGCATTGCCGCCGAAATGGGGGCGCAGTTCGTGAAAACCTACTTTGTTGAGGAAGGCTTTGAGAAAGTCACCGCCAGCTGCCCGGTGCCGATCGTCATCGCCGGGGGCAAAAAGCTGCCGGAGCAGGAGGCGCTGGAGATGTGCTGGCGGGCGATCGACCAGGGGGCTTCCGGCGTGGATATGGGGCGGAATATCTTCCAGTCCAGCGCGCCGCGCGCGATGCTGAAGGCGGTGAAAAAAGTGGTGCATGAGAACCTGAGCGCCCGCGAGGCGTATCAGTTCTGGCAGGAGGAAAAACAGGGAGAGCTGCAATGAACGTAACGCTGGTGGAAATCAATATCAAACCGGAACGGGTCGACGAGTTTCTTGAGGTGTTCCGCGCCAACCACGAAGGGGCGCTGCAGGAGCCGGGCAATCTGCGCTTTGACGTCCTGCAGGACCCGGAGGTGAAGACGCGCTTTTTTATCTATGAAGCCTATATCGACGATGACGCGGTGCTGGCGCACAAGAAAACCCCGCACTATCTGGCCTGCGTGGCGAAGCTGGAGGCGCTGATGTCGCAGCCGCGGCAGAAGCGCAGCTTTATCGGCCTGCTGCCGGAGGTGTAAGACGAGCCCTCACCCCGGCGGGGTGAGGGGACATCGTAGCTACTTACGGAAAAACTCGTTATACAGCATGTACAGATGCGCCGCGCTCCAGGAGAAGTTCGGCGCGCCCTGCTGAGCGCCGGTGAGCGGATTGTAGTTCTCCTGAATCGGGCCATCGGAGGTTAACCCCCGGGCGTGCCTGAAGAAGGCGCCCGCCAGCTGCAGCGCCTCTTCGCGGTGGCCGTAGCGCTCCATCCCTTTCAGGCCGAACCAGAACTGGTCCACCCACACGCGGCCGCGCCAGTAAATATCCGCGCCAAACGCCGGATTCGTTAATGCGGCGGTACCCAGCGGTACGAAAGTATTGAACTCTTTGTTGTCCAGCATCACCGAAATGACGTCATCGGCATGCGCCTGAGTGGCCGCGCCGTTGAACAGCGGCGACCAGCCCTCCGGCCCTTTGCCACGCTCGACGATCGGCTTACCGGCACAGCCGTTTGCCAGCGGCTGTGCTTCAATGCGAATGTCGTAATAGAATTTGCTCTGCGGGTCGAACATGCAGGTGTTGATATAGTCGGCGAGCTTTTGCGCCAGCGCCCGGTAGCGTTTTGCCTCCTCCGGCTTGCCGAGAAGGGTCGCCATTTCCGCCAGATAGTGGTTGTCGCTGTACATATAGCTGGCCTGATCGACCGACTCCTGCAGCAGCGAATAGCCGAGCAGATTGCCGCTTTTATCCCGGTTTTCAGCAAATTTCACCGTCCAGTCGCTGCGTTTGCCGCCGTCGGCGATGTATTTATCCAGCTGATCTTTATCGATAAAGCCGAAGACCGCCGCGTCGTCGCGCCCCGACTCCCAGGAGGCGGCCACCTGTGCCGGGATCTCCAGGCTGTCGTAATCGCCCTTCGCCGTCACCTGCTCGTAGGTTTTCAGGCCGGAAAGCGTCCGTTCTTTATCGCCCTTTTTCACGGTAAACAGCATCGCGCCATCGGCGGTGTTGTGCGCTTTATCGCGGGTCGCACCATACTCCGGCACGCCGTTACCGTTGTGGTCGCGGTTGCGCAGCCACCAGTCATGGTAGGCCACCAGCTTCGGGTACATTTCCGCCAGCCAGGCTTTATCTTTGGTGACGTTATAGACTTCCATCACCGACCAGGCCGCCAGGCTCGGTTTGGTATTCCGCTCGTTCCAGTTGCTGCCGTCGCCGCCGCGCTCCGGGCTCAGGTTCCAGGCGATCAGATCCGGAATGAACCCGGCATCCTGCGGCCGCACTTTATCGTCGGCGGCAATCTGCCAGGAGAAGACGGCGCGGATGTTCTCTTTCGCGATCTCCGGGTTGAAGTGGGCCATGGCGTAGGCCTGCTTCCAGGTATCCCACGGCCAGGTCTGGTTGCCGGAGAACCAGCGCCCGGTTACCGACGGCGTGACGGTGTTGTGCTTAACGGCGCCGCCCGGCGCGCGCCAGTTGCCGTTAAGGGTTTCGATCGCTTTCACCGCCACCCGGGTTTGCTGCGCCGTGGCATCAGGATTGGTCAGCCCCTTTTGCAGATAGCCGTTCCAGCGCGCCTCGGAAGCGCGCAGATAGTGCGCCGGTCGCGCCAGAATATCGCGGATTTGCGCTTTCTCAAGGCGCACCTGCTCGGCGTTCAGCAGGTGCGAATAGGTGGTATAGAGCGTGGTCGAGCCGTTGATTTGCGCGCTGCTGGTGAATCGATGGCCATCGATTTGGGTGACCGTCGGCAGGGAGCGATGGATCTGATACTGCGATTCGCCGGAGGTCATTAAATCCGATGCGGAACGGACTTTACCGAAGCTGACCGTCAGTCCGTCGTGGGTCGCGCTCAGGCGGCGCTGATAGTCCGGGAAGGCCTGGTCGATGGTTTGCGTTGACTGCGGTTTCCCCTCTTTGGCGGAGAGCGTCTCCAGCAGCTCGCCGTCCCAGACCAGCTTAAGCGGACCGCTGCTGGTGATTTTAGTCTCCAGTAAAGACGTGTGCGCGCTGGCAAAACGCAGGGTCATCTCGATCTGTACGCCGGGCGCGGAGAGCGTTTGCACCAGCGCCCCGGGCAGGCTCCAGGCCTGCATGGTGAAGGCCACTTTTTTGCCGTTCTGGTACACCGTCAGGCGATCGAAATGGGTCGCCATAAAGTTGATGTACTCCTCGGTGAGCAGCGCGGGCCCCGGAAAGCTGCCCATGGTGGCTGGACCGTCCGGCAGCAGATGCCCATGCCATGCGCCCAAATCGAAAAACGGGTTGAAACGCTGGTGGTCGTCGCCATCGAAATCCTGCATCGCCTGCGGCGCGCCGCTGCGGTTGATAACATTTTTAAAGTCATCCGCGGTCAGCGCGTGGGCGGAAAAGCTTAGCAGCAGGGCGCAGGCCAGCGGCGTCAGAGTGGTGATGATTTTCACGGTATTGATATCCCTTTTTACCAATAGAAATATTGCATCAGGAAAACCTGGTCGCTCGGGTCTCCGGAGGCGTTTTTCATGTAGAAGCGGCTGTCCGCGGCGGTCGCGAACCGTCCGCCGCCGTATTCGTACCAGATGCCGAACTGCATAAACGAGGTGGTTTCCTCGGCGGCGCGATCCGGGCGGTGTTTGGCGTAGCTATAGGCGGTAGAGAGATA
The DNA here is from genome assembly GCF_019048985.1 of Klebsiella sp. PL-2018. Lineage (NCBI taxonomy): Bacteria > Pseudomonadati > Pseudomonadota > Gammaproteobacteria > Enterobacterales > Enterobacteriaceae > Klebsiella > Klebsiella sp. PL-2018. The sequence continues at coordinate 5,139,982 of NZ_CP077673.1, read as the reverse complement.
CACGCCCTTGAGCGCTTCATACATGGCGCTGGCCATAAAGCCGGTCTCCGTTCCCGGCACGTTTTGCCCCCTGGCGCGCCCGGTATGGTGCCAGGCGCGGGCGGCGAGGTTGGGGGTGAGAATACCGGTTAACAAGAGCTGACCGGTACCGTCGGTTAGCTCAAGACCGTTCATCCAGGTGACCTTTTCGGCAATATCGTACTGGACGTAGCCGTTGACCATCGCCGGGTAGGTATATTTATCGTCGTAGCGGTCGTATTTGCCGAAATGGAGCCACGCTTTGCTTTCATCGTGGTGCCCGGCGGGCGTGGCGGTCACGCTGTAGCGAAAATCTCCCGCCAGGTTCTGCACCTTGAGCGCGTACATAATATCGCGCGTATTGGGGATCACGTAGCCGAGGTCGGGTGTGAAATCGCCCCACCACTGCAGATCGTCGAGCGATGAATCCTGGCGCAGGCTGAGCATAATCTCGGTGCTGCTATCGGTTTTATATCCGCCGTAGAGGCGGTTTATTCCACCTTCAAATCCGCCCCAGCCGTGGTCCGGTACCCAGGCATTCCCCTGACGATCGGCCTGGACCGTCCAGCCTTCGCCATAAATTAAGCCAAACCAGCTGCCGTGCTTTATTTCCAGCCCGCCTTCAATATAGGTGCCATCGCTATATTTATGTTTATCCTCGCCTTCTAAATCCATATATCCGCCGACCCCCAGTTCACCGTAAAAACGATAGGAAGTGGCGCTCAGTTGAGGCGTTTTCATATCATCATGTTCCGCCGGGTGAGCAACATCAGCCGCTATGGCAGGTGTGCAGAAGGCCAGGGCGGCAAGCGCCCCGTAAATCAAGTTATTCTTTTTCATCGCATTATTAAGAGATATTGTAATTTATTATTTTAGGGAAAATGGCTTATGACGCGTCGGAAGCCGGCGCCGCTTCAATTCTTTTTTCTTCTACCGTTAATCCCTTCACGTATTTGCTGTATTTCCACCACGCAAATCCGAGGAAGATAACAATGCCGCCGACGTTATAGAAAATAATGGTCAGAATATTGCCGCCGGTGGGAAAGGTTGAGGCGACGAAGCCGATAGCGAAAATAACAATCAGCATCGAGACCACCGTAATACCGGTGGTGCGTGAGCCCATTTTAAAATCGCGCGGCAGATGATCGAGCCTGCGGCGCAGGTTGAGATACGCCAGCATGATAAACAGCGGCGGCAGCATCGAGGCGGCGGCGGTCATGTTGATGATGGTGTTCATTAAATCCTGCACGGTACTGGAGCCCATCATCGGGATAATCATCAGCGGAATCACAATCAGGAACTGGATCCACGCCGCGCGCGCCGGTACGCCGTGTTGATTGAGCTCGACGGTTTTTTTACCAAATATGCCGGCCGGGATTTCGGAGAAAAAGATTTTGACCGGCGTCGCGGTCCACATTAATAACGAACCAAACATGGCGGTAAAGGAGACCAGGCCGACAAAACGGTTGACCACGATTTCCGGCAGGCCAAACCAGACCGCCATGCCGTGGAAGACCTGTACCGATCCGCCGGTATATTTCAGCTCTTTACTGCTGATAAACACGTTAATCAGCACCGAGGAAATGGAGTACAGCACGCCAATCACGATCCCGGCGAGGATAATGACCTTAACGAATGATTTCGATCCGCCTTTCACGTCATTGACGTACACCGCGACGGACTCCGCCCCGCCGGCCGCCATAAAGATCCAGGTGGTGATGCCGAGGAACGCCCAGTTAAAGTTCGGGATCATTGCATCCACGGTAATCGGATCCGCTGGCTGAATACCGCCCACCAGCGCGCTGCCGGAAAGCAGAATGTAGGAGAGCGTCAGCAGCAGCATTAACGACGAGGTCACTGAGGTAATAGGACCCAGCATTTTTGCGCCGTTGGTGGACACCCAGGTCGACAGGGCGAACAGCGCCATGCTCAACATCGTGGTGGCGGCGGGCGTCAGAATGTACTCGTAGCCGAGGAAGGCGTAGGAGGCATACGCGATGACTCTCGGCAGCAGCGAGGTGAAAAAGAACAGATTCACGAACCAGTAGGTGTAGGCGGTAATAAAGGCCCAGCGCCCGCCGAGGGAGCTTTTTACCCACGCATAAACCCCCGCTTCGGAGTTTTTATTCAGCGAAACGAATTCCGCGATGATCAGGCAGAAAGGAACGAAGTAGAGCAGGGTTGCGAGGAAGAACATGGGTGCCGACGCCAGCCCCAGCTCAATATTGTTATTGATCACGTTGTTAAAACTGAAGACGGCGGCGAAGGTCAGCGACAGCAGGCCGAACTTGCCGATGGTATTACGTTTGATATCAGACATAACACATCTCCACACATTGTCCTTCAGAGAATGGCCGAAGGGGATTGTGTTGTTTGTAGGGTAGAGGTAGTTAAGTATTTCGGTTAATTTTAGTAAAAATTTTAGTAAATAAAAGCGGTAAAAATGAATTGCTTTAACTCGATCACGAAAATGGTTGAGCGCGAGATCCTGGCTGGCGGGTAAAAAAAACCGCCAGACGATTTAACGCTGGCGGGAGGAACGGTCGCTTATTTCACCGGATTTACCGCTGATTTCAGCACCGATGGCTGGCTCTTGCGCTGTTTTTTCTCAAAGCGGGTTATCCACCACCACGCGAGTCCGGAGAAGACTGCGGTCATAAAGACGTTAATGAAGAAGGCATTCACCAGATCGACCCCCGGTGGGAAAGCCGAGGCGGTCATGCTGACCAGGAAAATCACCATCAGCATCGACACCACGGCCATCCCAACCTTTCGTGACCCCATGCGGAAGTCGCGCGGCGTGTCGTCGTGTTTCCAGCGGAAAACAAAGTAGGCGGCCATGATAAACAGCGGTGGTAGCATCGCGGTACCCGCGGTCAGGTTGATAGCGGTGTTCATCATTTGCTGAACGCTGGCGGAGCCGAAACCGTTTACGATGAGCATCAGAAAGACGAAGACAAATTGCCACCAGGCGGCGCGCACCGGCACGCCGTGGACGTTCAGCTCGGTTGTTTTTTTGCCATAGATGCCGGCAGGAATTTCAGAGAAGTGAATTTTTACCGGTGCGGCGGTCCACATCATCATGCTACCGAAAATGGCGATAAACAGAATGATGCCGACGAAGCGGCCCATCAGCGCTTCTGAAATATGGAAATAGGCGCCGAGGCCGGTGAAGATTTCCACCATGCCGGCCGCATAGGTCAGATCTTCACGTGCCACAAAGACGTTGACCAGCAAAGAGCCCAGCGCGTACATGCCGCCAATCAGGATCCCGGCGGTGATGATGACTTTAATAAACGATTTCTGCCCACCTTTGGTGTCGTTCAGGTACGCGGCGACGGTTTCAGCCCCGCCTGCCGCCTGGAAAATCCAGCACATGATCCCCAGCGTCGCCCAGTTGATGGTAGGCGCCATGGCGTGCAGCGTAATCGGCTGCGCGGGGACATGGCCCGCGCCCAGCGCGGTAAAAGCGCCGACCACGTAAATCGCAAATAGCGCGAAGACGCCATACGCCACGCATTCGGAGATTTTCCCCAGCCAGGTCGCGCCTTTAGTGGAAATGTGGGTGGCCATGGCGAACAGGACGATAGAGATCAGCGATGTGACCATCGGCGAGAAAGGAATGGCGTAACCCATAATGGCGTACGAGGCGTAGGCCACCACGTTCGGCAGCAGCGACAGGAAAAAGAACAGGTTCACAAACCAGTACAGGAACGAGCCGAGATAGGCCGCGCGGGTACCTAAAGGCTGCTTCAGCCAGGCGTACATACCTGATTCGGAATTCTTATTCGCTGACACGAATTCGGCGATGATAAACACAAACGGAATAAAATAGACCACCGTCGCAAACAGAAAGATAGGGGCGGAGCTGAGCCCTAACTCGATGTTGTTATTAACAATATTTCGTACGTTAAATACGGCGGCAAACGCCATCGACAGCAGGGCGAATTTACCTATTTTGGCACGAACTGATTCGGACATAAGTCCTCCGAAAAATTATCTGGCCCGCATTGAGGGTTGGGGCCGGGAAGGCCAGCGAGTCGATCCGCTGGCCTCATCTTGCTTCACGCGGGCTTACTTATTCAGGAAGTAGCCGTCTTCGATAGTTACTCTGAGCACCACCTTTTTGACCGGCGAGTCGCAGATAAAGCGATAGGCTTCATGGGTGTCGCAAATCACCATTTGTCCTTCGTGAACCTGCACGGTTTCACCAATGCCTTTCAAATATTCACGGTCGGTTTCATCGCGATAGCAGGCTACGGTCTGCAGCTGCTCTTTGGCGGCAAACTCAATTTTTTGCTGACCCTGAAGGTAGTAATGCACCTCGAAATAGCGGCGGTTGCCAACGAACAGCGCATCCGTGGTGCTGTCGCTTGCCAAGCGATAGGAGAGCGAATCGCCGATAGAGTGGGCCACCCCGGGCCGAATATTGTCGATGTTATTAATCGCTTCTACGCAGCGCTGCCATTTACGCCCACTGTGATAAATTTGCTTAAACTGTTCTAAGTTATCGAGAATTCTCATTTTTCAGCCTCGCTGTGTGAATCGGAGGAAAAGAAACCGGCGCCAAAGCTATGATTCGCCAGCGTCTGCGAGGAAGCGCTCCCGCCTTCCAGCGGCAGCAGCGTAAAGCCATAGTTGAACGGTTTGAGCCACACCCGCCAGCTATCCAGCACCTCGCTCCCCCAGGAGTTAGAGCCCAGGCCGAGCAGTTGGGCGTCGATATTCAGGGTGATGTCATCGCTGCGACGCAGTTCGTTACAGTGCTGCGCGGCGTGCAGATTCTCCGCCGTATAGTGCCAGGCGCTGATGTTGAGCGGATCGCGCGGGACCACCATCAGACCGCTGCCGTGACGGTCGGTAAACGCGGCCCAGCGGACGTGCTGGCGGTTGCCGTTGTTCTGCGGGAACGGATAGTTCACGAACATGTCGTCCACGGTGGTGCGCCAGAGGTCAATGATGTTGCTCTGCTGGCTGTCGGCGTAGTTTTCGCCGGGACCGCGACCGTAGTAATCCACCTGTTCAAACTGGCCGTTAATGCCCAGCATAAAACCGATGCACGGCACGATGTGCGGATAGTCGCCGTAACGTTCGCCCGCAAGCTCAACGTTAATATGCCCCTGTGGGGTAATCTGCCAGCGGTAGGTGCAGCGCATGCCGAAATCGAAAACCGGCGGGGCGATGATGCTGCGGGCGGTGATAATCACCGTATCGCCGCGCTGCTCGGCGCTGAATTCGCGCAGATGCTCCTGCATGATTTGCAGATGATTGGGCTGCCACAGCCCTTCGTATTCCTGCTTGTGGTTATCAATCATTGGCTTGAAGAAGTTAATCTTCGGCTCGCGGGTCACCTGGTCGATGCCGTTCACCTGCCATTCGCTCAGTTTGCCGCTGACTTTCGAGAACACTACGCGGAAGTTGTGCCCGGTGATGCTGTAGCTCAGTCGTTCATCAGCTATCCGTAGCGGGGTTGCGCTGGCATTTATCAGCGGCGCTTTCGCTGTGGTCTGCTCCTTAAGCCGAAACTGGTAAACGGCGATTGGGTGGTTGGCCTCGCTGTACGGCGTACGGGAATCTTTGGTTACCATGATGTTGACGAAGGTTTCGCGATCGTCCAGCTCCGGCAGGTCGATAGTGATATCGCGGCCGCTGTTTGGCGCAAGATCGCGCACCTTAAGCTGCTGGCTGGCAAGCGTAGCCCCCTCGGCGCGCACTTCCACGCGCAGGGTATAGTCATCCAGCGTCGAGAACCAGAGCTTATTATCGATGCGCAGCTCGCCGCGGGCGATGTCGGTCGCCTGAACTTTTACCGGGGCGATAACCTGCTTGTACTCTCTGAGCCCGGGTCCAGGCGTCTGGTCGGAGAAAATCAGCCCGTCGAGGCAGAAGTTGTAGTTATTGGGATAGTCGCCGTAGTCGCCGCCGAATTTGTACCATACCGCGCCGCTGTCGTCGGTGGCCTGGATTCCGTGATCGCACCACTCCCATACGTAGTGGCCCTGAATACTGTCATGCTGATAGAACACGTTCTGGTATTCGCTCAGTCCGCCGGGACCGTTGCCCATCGCATGGGCGTATTCGCAGATAATCCGCGGCTTGGCATGCGGATATTCCCCAAATTCGTTCATCAGCGGCACGCGGGTATACATGGTGGAGATGATATCCACCACCTCCGCGTCGCGATCCTCTTCGTAATGCACCAGCCGGGTATCATCGATCGCCTTAGCGGCGTGATACATCGCGCGAATGTTGCAGCCGTAGCCGGACTCGTTGCCCAGCGACCAGATGACGATCGACGGATGGTTTTTCTGCGCGTGGACGTGGCGCACGATTCGCTCAACGTAAATATGCTCCCATGCCGGGTCATCGGTGATGGCGCTAAGGTTGCCGACGTTGGCGAAGCCGTGGGATTCGACATCGGTTTCCGCCATCACGAACAGGCCGTAAATGTCGCACATCTCATAGAAACGCGGGTCGTTGGGGTAGTGGGCGGTACGTACCGAGTTGATATTGTGCTGCTTCATCAGCAGCAGATCTTTCTCAACGCGATCCATCCCTACGGCGCGGCCCTTCAGATGGTCGTTGTCGTGACGGTTAACGCCGTGGAGCATCACGTAGCGGTTATTGATATAGAACAGGCCGTTGCGCACTTTGATATCGCGAAAACCGACGCGCTGCGGGATAACTTCGATAATCTCCCCGGCGGCGTTTTTCAGCGTCATCACCAGGTGATAGAGCCAGGGATTTTCTGCCGACCACTGCTGCGGCGCCTTCACGTCGATCGCAAAGTCGACGTTCAGCAGATGGCTGACGCTCAGGCGCGGCGTTGCGCCTTCATACAGCACCTTTTCGCCGTCGAACAGCGCGTATTCCAGCGTCGCTGCGCCCGGCTGCGCGGCGAGATTTTCCAGTACCAGCTGGCAGGAGAGCGTGGCGTCGACGTAGTCATCGTTAAAATCGGTGCGCAGAGTGAAGTCCTGGACGTGAAGCGGGTTTTTGCCCATCAGATACACGTCGCGGAAGATACCCGCCGACCACCACATATCCTGATCTTCTATATAGGTGGAGTCCGCCCACTGCATGACGCGCACGCAAAGCAGGTTGTCGCCGGTTTTTACCGCGTGACTAATATCAAACTCCGCCGTCAGGCGGCTGCCTTTGCTGAAACCGATGTACTGACCGTTAACGTACACTTCAAAATAGGTTTCGACGCCATCAAATTTAATCAGGGTCTGCTGGCCCTGCCAGCCCTCGCTGAGGGTAAAGATGCGCTGATAGGCGCCGGTAGGGTTGTCGGTCGGCACGTAGGGAACGTCAATCGGGAAAGGAAAGCCTTCGTCGGTGTACTGTAGCTGGCCGTGGCCTTCCATCTGCCACATTCCCGGTACGGTAATCGGCCCCCAGTCGCTCATGTATTGCGAGGTGAACGCTTCCGGCACCAGCAGCGGGTTGTTAAAGAAGCAGAAGTTCCACTGTCCGCTAAGGGACAAAAAGCGGCTGCTGGTTTCACGGGCGAAGGTTCGCGCCTGGGCCTGCGAATCGTAAGAGAAGAAATAGGCGCGCGGAGGCAGCCGGTTTTCATGAGTGAGTTGAAGATTTTCCCAGCGATTCATATCGCCTCCCTGAACGGACTAAACGGATAGAGGTTATTTTAGTAAAACTTTTACTAAATAAAATCACCGGGAGCGATTTACTTTAACTCGATCACAAAATGAGCGTTACCGGACGCCTGCGGTTAGCGTCGGGAAGGGGACATTCCCGGAGGCGATGCTGCGCATCTGTCCGGGCTACCGTTTGGCAGACGGCGGTGAACCCGTAGCCCGGGCAAGGCGCGTCAAGCGCCGCCCCCGGGAGCCGGGCGCAGAGAGGGGGAATTTCCCGGAGGCGATGCTGCGCATCTGTCCGGGCTACCGTTTGGCAGACGGCGGTGAACCCGTAGCCCGGGCAAGGCGCGTCAAGCGCCGCCCCCGGGAGCCGGGCGCAGAGAGGGGGAATTTCCCGGAGGCGATGCTGCGCATCTGTCCGGGCTACCGTTTGGCAGACGGCGGTGAACCCGTAGCCCGGGCAAGGCGCGTCAAGCGCCGCCCCGGGAGCAGAGCGCAGAGAGGTGGAGTTTCCCGGAGGCGATGCTGGCGCATCTGTCCGGGCTACCGTTTGGCAGACGGCGGTGAACCCGTAGCCCGGGCAAGGCGCGTCAAGCGCCGCCCCCGGGAGCCGGGCGCAGAGAGGGGGAATTTCCCGGAGGCGATGCTGGCGCATCTGTCCGGGCTACTGTTTGGCAGACGGCGGTGAACCCGTAGCCCGGGCAAGGCGCGATAAGCGCCGCCCCCGGGGGCCGGGCGCAGAGGATTTAGCGTCAGAAACGGGATTAGCGGGTGGTGCCGCGCAGCTTCAGCACGCTGGGGACAAAGACGTTTAGCGGCAGCGCACGGCCATCGCGGGCTTTCTCAACCAGCAGGTTGACGCCCTGGCTGCCCATCATTTCTGAATGAATGCGCACCGTGGAGAGCGGCGGAAAGGTAAAACGCGCGGTGGGGATATCGTTAACGCTAATAAGCGAAATATCTTCCGGGATCGAAAGACCGCGTTCATGAATGGCGCGCAGCACGCCGATGGCGATAGAGTCTGACGCGACGAACAGCGCGGTGGGGAAATCCGCCTTTGCCAGCATCGTTTTTGCCAGCTCATAGCCGGAGGAGCTGGAAAACCCGCCGCGCCAGATATCTTCTTCCGAAACCACTCCCTTCAGGCGGCCATATTCGACGAAGGCCACTTCGCGGATGTCGGCTTTACCCGGCTCATCCTGGCCACCAATAAAGCCGATGCGCCGCGCGCCCTGGGCGATAAAAAAGTCGATAACTTCTTTGGCGATGCGCACCAGATCGATGTCGACGGCGTCATAGCTGCTGCCGGGTTCATGGAAATCAATAAAGCAGACGTTGTCGGTTAACGCCGTGGCGGCGTCGCGAATCGCCCGCGAAGGCTGGCCGACAATCAGAACGCCGGTCACTTTTTTCAGCTCGGGTAGCGTGTTGTTAAAGTAGCAGTTGGTCAACTCGATACCGAGCTTTTCGCATTGCGTTTCGATGCCGTGGCGGATCGCCAGATAGTAAGGATCGTTGATTTCCAGATCCTGCTGGTAGCTGTAGATGGCCAGAATATGGTGGTGGCCGACGGTGTGAACCTGAGCCTTACGCGAGCTGGTACTTTTATATTCCAGCTTTTCCGCCACCTCAAGAATGCGATGTTTTGTCTCTTCTTTCACGTTGAGAGTGGGGTCGTCGTTTAAAACGCGGGAAACCGTCGCCAGTGAAACGCCTGCTTCGGTCGCGATATCTTTTAGTGTGGCCATTGTTTTCCTTATCTGACGTTGCCCCATCGACGCAAACCATTGTAAAGCAAGCGCGGGCAGCTGCATCTCTTTTCAGTAAATTTCCGCCGTATTATTCATCCCCGCCGCAGCGTTTCCACCGCGCAAAAGAGTGATGAATCTAACATTCTTCGCACTATTATGCGGAAACCTCGCCGACATTTGTTATCTTTTACTAAAATTTTACTTGGGAGGTGCAAGATGGAAACGGTGCTTTATGCTGATTTTGCCAGACTGGAAATGCGTACGGGAAAAATTGTGGCGATAAAACGACATGAGAATGCCGACAAGCTCTATATTGCCCGGATTGATGTTGGCGATCGCACGCTGCAGACGGTAACCAGCCTCGTGCCGTACTACAGCGAAGAAGAGCTGCTGGGAAAAACGGTCGTGGTCCTGTGTAATCTGGCGAAAGCCAAAATGCGCGGTGAAACCTCGGAGTGCATGCTGCTTTGCGCCGAAACCGACGATGGCAGCGAAAGCGTACTGCTTACGCCGGAAAGGGCGATGCCTGCTGGCGTGCGGGTGGTATAACGCAATGCCCTCTCCCAGTGAGGGAGAGGGCAGGTCACTACGCCTCTTCCACCGAAACCCGCAGCGCCGCCAGCGCCAGGCGGGCCGCTTTTAGCACCTGTTCACACTGCTCAGGGGTCAGCGTCAGCGGCGGTTCAATGCGGATCGTCCTTGCGTTGTTGAGCGTTCCGGCCACCAGTACGCGCTGGCGGAACATCTCGCTGGCAAAGTCATAGCCGATTTCGTTATCGACAAACTCAATGGCCATCAGCATACCTTTGCCGCGCACGTCATTCACCAGATCCGGATATTCGCGGGCCAGCTGGCGGAAGCCGTCCAGCAGCATGTCGCCTTTCTGCTCCGCCTGCGCGGGCAGGTTTTGCGTCAGCAGCACGTTGATGGTCGCCAGCGCCGCCGCGCAGGCCAGCGGGTTGCCGCCGAACGTGGTGGTATGCAGGAACGGGTTATCGAACAGCACCGAGAATACCTCTTCGGTGGCGACCGTTGCGCCAATCGGCATGACGCCGCCGCCCAGCGCTTTGGCAAGGCACAGAATGTCCGGCTGGACGTTTTCATGCTCGCAGGCGAACATCTTGCCGGTGCGCCCCATGCCGGTTTGCACTTCATCGAGGATCAGCAGCGCGCCAAACTCGTCGCACAGCTTGCGCACCGCGGGCAGATAGCCCGGCGGCGGCAGAATCACCCCGCCTTCGCCCTGAATAGGCTCAAGGATCACCGCCGCGACGTCATCGCCGGTCTTTTTGCACTCGCTCAGCAGCGTGCGCATCGCGTTGATATCGCCAAAAGGCACGTGACGGAATCCCGGCAGCAGCGGCATAAAAGGCTTACGGAAAGTCGATTTCGCGGTGGCCGAAAGCGCGCCCAGCGACTTACCGTGAAACGCGCCGCTGGTGGCGACGAAGGTAAACTTGCCGCGCGGAGACTGATAAGCCTTCGCCAGCTTTAACGCCGCTTCGACCGATTCGGTACCGCTGTTGCTAAAGAAGCTGTATTTCAGTTTGCCCGGCGTTAAGGCCGCCAGGGTTTTAGCCAGCATGGCCCGCAGCGGGTCCAGCAGCTCCTGACTATGAAGGGGTTGTTTAGCGAGCTGATTTTCGACGGCGGAAACGACAACTGGATTACGGTGCCCTACATTAAAAATCCCAAACCCACCCAGGCAGTCGATAAACTCCTGTCCCTGAGTGTCGACAAGCGTATTTAACCCTCCCGCTTGCCACTCTACGGCTCCGTAATCCCCGCCAGCAGTGACCGATTTTCGATACGCTAAAAACCCCGGGTTCACATGCTCTTTAAAGTATTCCCTGACCTCCTGGTTAAGTGATTTCATCTCCTCATGATCGAGCGTTCGCTTCTCAATGAGATTCAGTGCGTGTGCGCTGCAGGCCAGAGCCGATGCGCTGGAAGGTAACCTGTTCAAAATATGCTCCTTGGCGGGGCGTATCACATGATACTGAATTAAGTATTGCAGGGATTACGCCACTTCGGCGCGGGCCAGGAAAATCGGGATAAACGCAACGTGAAATTGCGGTTGAGCAAAATTTAATCTTATCGCGAAATTATTGGCATGTTTTACTCCTGAAGGCGTGAAACCATGCGCAGAAGGGGTCCCGCCGCGTGCTTCGCGGCGGTGCAGGCTGCCCGGCGATGGGGCAGAGGGCTAGTCGAGCTGGGAGATTTCCATTGCCGCGCGGTCAATGACGCCGACGATCTGCTTTAGCTGAGCTTCGGTTATTTCCTGCTGGTTAACCCTTAAATCCAGTACCGCCTTAAAATTCTCCAGCGCGCGCTTCATCTGCGGATTTTTACGCAGTTCACAGCCCACCATGCGCGCCTGCAGCCTGGTCTGAATATGCTCCAACTGCTCCAGGTTCTCCGCGTGCAGCTGACTGCCTTCGGCGGTAATGGCGATTTTTTTGCGGCCGTTTTCGTCAGCCACGCTGATTAATCCCTGATCCTGAAGTAAATCGAGCGTCGGGTAGATGACGCCGGGGCTCGGGCTGTAGTTGCCCTGGGTCAGGGTTTCGATCTCTTTAATCAGTTCGTAACCGTGGCTGGCATTGCGGGTGAGGATGTCCAGAATCACCAGGCGCAGCTCGCCGTGACCAAAGAAGCGCTGCCGGCGTCCGCCGCCTCTGCGACCGTGCTCGCCGTGTTCGCTATGTTCCCCGTGGCGTCCGCGTGGGCCACGGCCTTCTTCGTGATGGTGTCTCATGTTTTTCTCCTGTGATTATTTGATATATCTAATTTATATCTAAAAATAATAAAGTAGCAACAAAGTAGTGAATGTATTTTTTATTTAATTGATATTTAACGTTTTAATTTTTGATTTTGGCTTTTGTGGCATTTTTCTATGACTATATCAAAAAACGCTTGCATTCTTTTTTAATGGCAATCATTATCATTTGCAAGATTTTTAGATATATCTATTCCGTTCACGAAGGCGATGAAAGATGACAACGACCAGGCACCCCAAATACCCGCAGCGCGTACGTAATGAACTGCGCTTCCGTGAGTTAACCGTATTGCGCGTCGAGCGTATCGGCAGCGCATTCCAGCGTGTCGTGCTGGGCGGAGAGGCGCTGGAAGGCTTTGTTTCCCAGGGTTTTGACGACCACACCAAGCTCTTTTTCCCGGCCGCGGGCGCTGCGTTCACGCCACCGGAGGTGACGGATGAAGGCATTAACTGGGGCGATGGCGTGCGTCCGGCGACCCGCGACTATACGCCGCTGTACGACGCCGGGCGTCATGAGCTGGCGTACGACTTTTTTATTCACGATGGCGGTATTGCCAGCAGCTGGGCGCTGGCGGCGAAAACGGGCGATAAGCTGGTGGTCGGCGGGCCGCGCGGTTCGCTGGTGGTGCCGGAAGATTACGCCTGGCAGCTGTATGTGACCGATGAGTCAGGCATGCCCGCGCTGCGCCGCCGTCTGCTGGGATTGCAGCAGCTTCCGACGCGCCCGCAGGTCACGGCGCTCGTCACCATTGGCGATGAGTCTTATCAAGATTACCTGGCCGATCTCGATGGTTTTCATATCGAGTGGGTGGTGGGACATCACTCCTCTGCCGTGGCCGAGCGCCTGGCGCGAATAGCGGTGCCGGCTGAGGACTATTTTATCTGGCTGACCGGGGAAGGCGCGGTGGTGAAATCGCTGCTGGCGCGCTTTGAAGGCCCGGGGATTGATCCGCAGCTGGTGCGTTCGCAGGCCTACTGGCACAGCAAATAAGCGCGGAGAAACCCCGGGTTGCGGCTGGCGCCTTACCCGGGCGACCGGCTTGCAGACGGGGGTGAACCCGTAGCCCGGGCAAGGCGCGTTAAGCGCCGCCCCCGGGAGCAGAGCGCAGAGTGGCAGAATTTCCCGGAGGCGATGCTGCGCATCTGTCCGGGCGACCGGCCCGCAGACGGGGGTGAACCCGTAGCCCGGGCAAGGCGCGTTAAGCGCCGCCCCCGGGAGCAGAGCGCAGAGTGGCTGAATTTCCCGGAGGCGATGCTGCGCATCTGTCCGGGTGACCGGCCCGCAGACGGGGGTAACCCGTAGCCCGGGCAAGGCGCATTAAGCGCCGCCCCCGGGAGCAGAGCGCAGAGTGGCCGATTTTCCCGGAGGCGATGCTGCGCACCTGTCCGGGCTACCGTTTGGCAGATGGCGGTGAACCCGTAGCCCGGGCAAGGCGCGTTAAGCGCCGCCCCCGGGAGCAGCGCGCAGAGTGGCTGATTTTCCCGGAGGCGATTCTTACGCATCTGTCCGGGCTACCGGCCCGCAGACGGCTGCGAACCCGTAGCCCTGCTAAGCGCAGCGCGAGCAGGGGAGACTATTTCTGCGCCAGCGCTTTAAATACCATGGCCACCGCGTGGGCGCCGGGGTCCATATTGCCGCGCAGGCTATCGCTGTTCAGATACGATGCGCGCCCGGCGCCCGCTTTGCTGGCGTGAAGCGTACGATCCGCGCCCGCCTGTGCCGCGGCGAAAGCCGCCTGCAGGTTATCCGGTTCGGCCAGCAGCGCCGTTAGCGCCGGCTGCAGGGCGTCAATCATGGTCCGGTCGCCTTCATCCGCACCGCCGTAAAACTTCATCTGCGCCAGACCGGCGTTTAATGCTTCGGCGACGCTTGCCCCCTGTTCCAGCTTCTGCCCGGCGGCGGTAAAGAAAATCGACATCAGCACGCCGCTGGAGCCGCCCATCACAACCGTCAGACGCTCGCCAATCAGGGCAAACAGCGTGGCGAGGTTAGCCAGCGGCAGCTGACGACGCTGAAGTAAGTCGGCGATGTCGCGCGCGCCGGCGGCGAAGGTGGAGCCGGTATCGCCGTCGCCGACTTTCGCATCCAGCGCGTTAAGGTCTGCTTCCAGCCCGCACAGCGTGCCGGTCACACGTTCCACGTAGCCCGCAACTTCGCTGTTCTCCGAGGGCGCAAACTCCACCCGCGTACTGCGCAGCGATGATGGCATCACGCTGACCGCGCGCGGCTGTACCGGCGTCTGCCAGCCGGCGGTTTCTACCGCGGAAAGCAGCGCCTTCTCAATGCTCTCTTCCAGCACGATGGCGGTGAGGGAGAAACCTTTCATATCCAGCGCGGTGACCAGCGACGCCGGGCCTATCAGCCAGTCGATACGCTGATGCAGCGGAGTATTGGCCAGCTCGCGGGTCAAAATCGCCATTTCGGCAATCGACACGCCGCCGAGATTATTGATCATCACCGCCAGGCGGCCGGTTTCCGGCAGGGCGGCGCTGAGCTTCTCTACCATCAGCGTAACGATTTCCGCGCTGTTCTGCGTGGCGATAACCGAAGCGCCCGGTTCGCCGTGGATCCCCATCCCCAGCTCGGCCTGGTCCGGATGATGGCGCGGAGTCGTTTCCGCATCCTGCGGCAGATTACAGCTGGAAAGGGCCAGACCGAGGCTGAAGGTGTGTCTGGCGGCATACTGCGCTTCGCGCAGCACGGTTGCCAGATTGTGGCCGCGTTCGGCGAAGTAGCCGGCCACTTTATGCACCAGAATCGTCCCGGCAATGCCGCGCGGATGTTTGTTATCCGGCAGCGAAATATCATCGCCGACGATCAGCATTTCGACGTTATAGCCCATACGGCGCGCTTTCTCCGCGGCGAGGCCGAAGTTCAGACGATCGCCGGTGTAGTTCTTGACGATCAGCAGGCATCCGGCATCGCCGGTCACGGCCTGGATGGCGGTCAGCACCGCATCGACGCTCGGCGAGGCAAACAGATCGCCGCAGACGGCGGCGGTCAGCATGCCTTTACCGACAAAGCCCGCGTGGGCCGGTTCGTGACCGGAACCGCCGCCGGAGATTACCGCCACGTTGTTTTTGTCGAGATCGCGACGCACCACCACGCGAATGGCGGGATCGCTCTCCAGCCGCGCCAGGTTATTCCACGGGCTGGCGATTATGGTCCCTTCAATCACTTCGTTGACGAGGTTGGCGCGCTGATTAAAAAAGAATTGAGACATAACGGATCCTGAAAGTTAAGCGAGTTCCCGGAGGGGACAGCCTCCGGGGCGGAAAGGTTAGGGCAGGTTAGCCGCGAATCACGCGTTTGCCGGGAATATCAAAGATGACGTTCTCGCCATCTTGCAGCGTCAGGGCACCGCTCTGCTGGCACAGCATCGCGATACCCGCCTGGCGGGCGATAATGGCGCCGTGAGAGAGCTCGCTGCCGGCCTGCAGGCAGATCCCCTTCACCTGCTCTGCGTTAAGCTGCAGGACGGTTGAAGGGAAGATATCGTCGGCAACGAGGATCGAAGGCGCGCTAAACTGCGGCAGCGCTTCATCGCGCTCGTTAAGGTGACGCAGCGTGCGGTGCAAAATATCTTCAATATCAATATAGCGCGCCTGCAGGTAAGCATCGTCGAGATGGCGATATTGTTGGCTTAAATCGCTCAGCACCTGTTGCCAGGCCCACGCCGCGCTGCACTGCTCGTCGCGTATGATGTCGCACGCCGCTGCGTATAAATCAGGGTCATCGAGCAGGGTATGATGCCCGGAGAAGATCGCCGCGATGTCGGCGGAAAACGTCGCCTCTGCCAGAGTCGTCAGCGCGCTAAGGTCTTCCAGCGTCCGGTCGATGGCCCGTTTCAGCCGCAGCTGCTGCTGCTGGCCGATGGCGGCGCTCGTTTCCCGCGAGATCCTGTCCTGCGGCTGGGGATAAAGCACGACCTTACCCTCAACGCGGTCGGCGCTGGCGGGCCGACGCGCGGGCGCCGCCTCGGTTGGCTCGCCGAAGTTCTCCGCCGCCAGCGCCTGGAACGCCGCCAGCGCGGCGTCGGCGTCCGGGCCGCGGGCAAGCAGCCTTAAGGTATCGTTCCGGCGCACCTGAAGCAGGGCGATTTGGTTGAGGCTGTCCGGCGTGACGCATTTACCCCCTTTCTCCAGCACCAGGTCGGCATTGAATCCCGCCAGCGCGGCGACCAGCTTTGACGCCGGACGAACGTGCAGGCCGTTGTGGTTTTGAATCACCACGGAAACCGAGCGCGCGTCGCGGTCGTCGACCGGCGCGGCGGCCAGCGAAGCGTGTTGCGGTTGCGATGGTAACCCCAGCTGTACGCGCTTTGCCTCCAGCGCGTTCATGGCGTCTTCGATCACCTTGTCGATGCCGGCTCCGGCGGCGGCGCTCACCGTCGCCGCCAGAGTCCCTTCCACCAGCGGCGCCGCGCACAGGCGAACCTTCGCCGCAATGGCCGGATCGAGGAGATCCAGCGCGGTTTCGGCGCTCAGCAGGGCGCTGCCGATATCCATCATCACCAGGATATGATCGGCGTCGGCGACGGACTCGATGGCTTCCATAACCTTAATGGGATCGGTGCCGATCGGACTGGCGGGATCGTCAATTCCGGCGGCGATCGCCAGCTTACAGCCATCGTTCATTAACATCTGCCGGGCCAGTTCTCCGACACCTTCGCCCAGACGGGCGCTATGAGAAACAATAACCAGGTTTACCATCGCGTTTTCCTTACTCTTTGGCCGCTGCGGCCAGCATCTGAACCATCAACATCACCGAGGTCGCGCCCGGATCCTGGTGCCCGATGCTGCGTTCGCCCAGGTAGCTGGCCCGCCCTTTGCGAGCCTGCATGGCGATCGTGGCGTGGACGGCGGCTTGCGCCTGTTCGCAGGCAGCATCAAGGGCGCCTGGTATCGACAGGTGCTGTTCGCTGGACTGGCGCAACGATTCCACCACCGGCAGCCAGACGTCGCACATGGTTTTATCGCCCGGCTCGGCTTTGCCGCGATTCACCACCCCTTCCGCGCCTTCGCGAAAGGTCTGATAGAGCTCCTCAAGGGTCAGGCTCTGGTGGGCCTGGGTCACCTGAGCGGCGCGAATAAAGAAGGTGCCGAACAGCGGGCCGCTGGCCCCGCCGACGTTGGAGAGCAGCGTCATACCGGTATTTTTAAGAATAAAACCAATGTCTTTATCGGCAATCGACGGCAGCTTTTCCACCACCTTGCTAAAACCGCGATGCATATTCAGTCCGTGGTCGGCATCGCCGATTTCCCGGTCCAGACCGGTCAAAAAATCGCTCTCTTTGGTGAAGATATCGCCGCAGCGATAGAGCCAGTCTACGATTTGCGTTCTGCTTAATGACATGTCGTTGCTCCTTATTTGCCCCAGTTCAGCGCCGGGGTGTGGACCGGGGCGTCCCATAATGCCAGCGTCTCTTCATCGGCCTTTAGCAGGGTGATGGAAAAGCCCACCATATCCAGAGAGGTACAGTAGCTGCCGATAAGGTTGCGCGCGATAACGATACCGGCCTCCTCGCAGCGCTGCGTCAGACGGTTATAGACGCCGTAGAGTTCGGACAGCGGCGTGGCGCCGAGGTTGTTGACCAGCGCGATAACCCGATCGCCTTTTTGCAGCGCCTGCTTGGTCTGCGTTACCTCCTGCCACGCGCCTTTCACGTTGTCCCAGTGGCGCAGCGTGCGGCTATAGGCGCCGTTTTCCAGCAGGGTATCGAACATTTCGTCAACGGTGCGATCGAGAGAGGTGAAGCGGCGGCGGTCGATGCCCGGTTCGCCGTGAATGCCGACGCCGAACTCCATCTCATCGTCCTGGAGTTCGAATGAGGGTTGCCCGGCGGCCGGAACGGTGCAGGCGCCGAGCGCGATGCCGATAGAGTGGCCCAGGTTGTTGAGCTTGCGCCCCAGTTCGGCGCAGGCTTCCAGCGAGTCGCCGCGTTCGGCGGCCGCGCCCACCAGTTTTTCAATCAGCACGGTATTCGCCACGCCGCGCCGCCCGGCGGTATAGAGGCTGTCTTTCACCGCCACGTCGTCATCGACTACCACGGTGGTAACCTTGACGCCGCTTTCGTGCAGCAGCTCGGTGGCGGTTTCGAAGTTAAGAATATCGCCGGTGTAGTTTTTGATAATCAGCAGCACGCCTTCGCCGCCGTCGATGGTCATGGCGCACTCAAACATTTTATCCGGCGTCGGGGAGGTGAAAATTTCTCCCGGGCAGGCCCCGGAAAGCATGCCCTGGCCAATATAGCCGCAGTGCATCGGCTCGTGGCCGCTGCCGCCGCCGGAGAGCAGCGCCACTTTCCCGGCCACCGGCACATCGGCGCGGGTGACGTAGACCGGATCCTGGTGCAGCGTCAGTTCAGGGTGGGCTTTTGCAAGGCCAGCCAGTTGTTCACTCAGGACATCTTCGACACGGTTAATCAGTTTTTTCATTGTTTATGCTCCGTCGGAGTTTCGATGCGGCCTCTCTGCTGACGGAGGCGATCATCGTGTAGGGGTACCGCCTGACGATATGCGATATCGGGCGATGTATTGATTCTGGCTGAGTTGGCGGGAAAAAAAATCGCCATAAAATGAGTTTCATTACGAAACGTAATTATTAATTTTTGTTCCTTAATGAAACATTTTTGCGCAAGGAAAGGGAAAAATGCGAAGTAAGGCGCCTCTTTCACCTCGCTTCATCAGCGTGGAAAGCCCGCTCAGAGAAATAATTTTGCCCCTTCTTGCCGCCCGTGGTGGTGAAAAACGTCGACGATCGTCCGGCTGGTAACCTTCTTTTGCGCCAAAGGGGCGGATCGAGATCGCAATCCCATCGTTTCACATGAATTCATGTTTCAATATGAAACAATATAATTTATGTCCTGTTTCATATCGGGACAAAAAGGGGAAAGATTTTTTTGCCCGCGGCTCGCCCTACAGTGATGGCATCGCTCAGGTAGCGCTTTCGTCCCCGCCTTTGATGTAAGGCCGGACGGAGAAACACCGGGGCTCATCATGTCAAAACATGCACTTATTTGAGGGTGAACGGAATGCTAAAAGTTATTCAATCTCCAGCCAAATATCTCCAGGGACCAGATGCATCCACGCTGTTTGGGCAATACGCCAAAAACTTGGCGGACAGCTTTTTCGTGATTGCCGATGACTTCGTGATGAAGCTGGCGGGAGAGAAAGTGCTGGAAGGTTTGCACAGCCACAACATCAGCTGCCATGCGGAGCGCTTCAACGGCGAATGCAGCCACGTTGAGATCAATCGCCTGATCGCCATTCTGAAACAGCACGGCTGCCGCGGCGTGGTGGGCATCGGCGGCGGCAAGACGCTCGATACGGCGAAAGCCATTGGCTACTACCAGAAGCTACCGGTGGTGGTGATCCCGACGATCGCCTCCACCGATGCGCCAACCAGCGCGCTGTCAGTTATCTACACCGAAGCCGGCGAGTTTGAAGAGTATCTGATCTACCCGAAAAACCCGGACATGGTGGTGATGGATACGGCGATTATCGCTAAAGCGCCGGTGCGCCTGCTGGTGGCCGGGATGGGGGATGCGCTTTCAACCTGGTTTGAAGCCAGGGCCTGCTATGACGCCAGAGCCACCAGCATGGCGGGCGGTCAGTCGACGGCAGCGGCGCTGAGCCTGGCGCGCCTGTGCTATGATACGCTGCTGGCGGAAGGCGAAAAAGCCCGCCTCGCCGCCCAGGCCGGCGTGGTGACCGATGCGCTGGAACGCATCGTTGAAGCGAATACCTACCTCAGCGGTATCGGCTTTGAAAGTAGCGGTCTGGCCGCCGCGCACGCCATTCACAACGGTTTCACCATCCTCGAAGAGTGCCACCATCTGTACCATGGTGAGAAAGTGGCGTTTGGTACCCTGGCGCAGCTGGTGCTGCAAAATAGCCCGATGGAAGAGATCGAAACGGTGCTGAACTTCTGCCATACCGTCGGGCTGCCGGTTACGCTGGCGCAAATGGGCGTTAAAGAGGGCATCGATGAGAAAATTCAGGCAGTCGCCAAAGCGACCTGCGCGGAAGGTGAAACCATTCATAACATGCCGTTCCCGGTCAGCGCGCAGAGCGTGCATGCGGCGATTCTGACCGCCGACCTGCTCGGACAGCAGTGGCTGGCGCGCTAATTTAGCGTCGACCTGCCCCGTCTCATTTAAGCGATGAGACGTTTTCTCCCCCTCTGGCGGTAGCCGCCGGAGGGGTTGTCGTTTATGAAACAGCGGATAGGGATATGACTGCGCAGACTCAGAGCTTTCCTTTGGTGATAACCCAGTCGTGGCATCGCTGCAGCAAGTTTATGCAGCGGGAAACCTGGCAGACGCCGCATCAGGCGCAGGGGCTGACGTTTGAATCGATTTGCCGGCGCAAGACCGCGCTGTTGACGATTGGTCAGGCGGCGCTGGAGGATGCCTGGGAGTTTATGGATAACCGCCCCTGCGCGCTGTTCATCCTCGATGAGTCCGCCTGTATTCTTAGCCGCTGCGGCGATCCGCAGACCCTCGACCAGCTGGCGGCGCTGGGATTTCGTGACGGCAGCTACTGTGCGGAAAGCATTATCGGCAGCTGCGCGCTTTCGCTGGCCTCCATGCTCGGGCAGCCGGTCAAAACGACGGGCGAGGAGCATTTTAAACATGCGCTGCACGGATGGTCGTTTAGCTCCACGCCGGTGTTTGATAACCACGGGCGTCTGTTCGGTTCCATTTCCCTGTGCTGCCTGACGGAAGAACAGGCTTCGTCTGACCTCTCCCTGACCCTGGCTATCGCCCGGGAAGTCGGCAACTCGCTGCTCACTGATAGCCTGCTGGCCGAGTCGAATCGCCATCTTAACCAGATGTACGGTCTGCTGGAGAGCATGGATGACGGGGTGATGGCGTGGAACGAGCAGGGGATTTTGCAGTTTCTTAACGTGCAGGCGGCGACGCTGCTGCATCTTGATGCCCAGGCCAGCCAGGGGAAAAATATCAATGAGCTGGTGACGCTGCCGGCCCTGCTGCGTCGGGCCATTAAGCACGCGCGCGGGCTGAACCATGTGGAGGTCACCTTCGAAAGCCAGCATCAGTTTGTCGACGCCGTCATTACGCTCAAGCCAATCGTTGAAGAGCAGGGCAACAGTTTCATTCTGCTGCTGCATCCGGTCGAGCAGATGCGCCAGCTGATGACCAGCCAGCTTGGCAAAGTGAGCCATACCTTTGAACAGATGTCGGCGGACGACCCGGAAACCCGGCGGCTGATTCACTTTGGCCGCCAGGCGGCGCGCGGCACTTTTCCGGTGCTGCTGTGCGGTGAAGAGGGGGTGGGTAAGGAGCTGCTCAGCCAGGCGATTCACAATGAGAGCGAGCGGGGCGGCGGGCCGTATATCGCGGTCAACTGTCAGCTGTATGCCGACAGCGTCCTGGGCCAGGATTTTATGGGCAGCGCGCCGACGGACGATGAAAACGGCCGCCTTAGCCGTCTTGAGCTGGCCAACGGCGGGACGCTGTTTCTGGAAAAAATCGAATACCTGGCGCCGGAGCTGCAGTCCGCGCTGCTGCAGGTGATCAAGCAGGGGGTTTTAACCCGTCTGGATGCCCGCCGCTTGATTCCGGTAGACGTTAAAGTGATCGCCACCACCACCGTCGATCTGGCCAATCTGGTGGAGCAAAACCGCTTTAGCCGCCAGCTTTACTACGCGCTGCACTCCTTTGAAATCGTTATCCCACCGCTGCGCGCGCGGCGTAACAGTATTCCTTCGCTGGTGCACAATCGCCTTAAGAGCCTGGAAAAGCGCTTTTCCTCGCGGCTGAAAATGGATGAAGATGCGCTGGCGCAGCTGGTGGCCTACTCCTGGCCGGGCAACGATTTTGAGCTGAACAGCGTGATTGAAAATATCGCCATTAGCAGCGATAACGGCCATATCCGGCTGAGTAATTTGCCGGAATATCTGTTTGCCGAGCGGCCCGGCGCCGACGCGGGCTCCTCGCTGCTGCCCACCAGCCTGACCTTTAGCGCCATTGAGAAAGAAGCGATTATCCATGCCGCCCGCGTGACCAGCGGGCGGGTGCAGGAGATGGCGCAGCTGCTGAATATTGGCCGCACCACGCTGTGGCGAAAAATGAAACAGTACGATATCGATGCCGGCCAGTTTAAGCGCGGACGTATGGAGTAGTTTCCTGTGGGGAGTAGTACGGAATAGTCGAGCAGAAAAGCACCACGCAAGCGTTTAGCTGCGGTCTGAATCAAAGAAAGGCAACGATCTCTTTGATATCCCGGCGAAGATGGGTCCATAGTGTCATCATGTTCATTACGTGGTTAATTTTAAGGATAAGAGTATGCCAACAGCAATCGATAAAGCCCTGGATTTTATTGGTGGTATGAACACATCGTTGTCGGTGCCGAATACTATGGATGAAAGTACCGCTAAGGGAATTTTGAAGTATTTGCATGAACTAGGCGTACCGGCAAATCCTGCCGACGTCATGGCCCGGGGTGAAAAGGAGGGATGGGATGCCGGGTTCACGGAAAAAGTGGCCGGCTGGGCGGAAAAAATTGCCTCCGGTAACCGGATCGTCATTAAAAACCCGGAATTCTTCACCGTCTATATGCGCGAACAGCTGCAGGCGCTGGTGTAAGCCGCCTGTCGCGAACCTCACGTTAAGCTGCGGCGCCCCGAGGGGGCCGCACAATGCAAAAGGGCCGACGATTTTTCGTCAGCCCTTGCTGTATCTGGTGGCCCCTGCTGGACTTGAACCAGCGACCAAGCGATTATGAGTCGCCTGCTCTAACCACTGAGCTAAGGGGCCGTGGCGAGGGATTATAAAGTAACTGTTCCCCGCAATCCAGCCTAAAAATCACGCCTGCTGTTTTTATAAACAACGCATTTTCAATCCTTTATAATTACCTTTTAGGCATTGAGCTGGGGAAAACATGATTAACGATATTCTGGCGCCGGACCTGCGGGTGGTCTTTTGCGGTATCAATCCGGGGAAGTCTTCCGCCCATACCGGTTTTCATTTCGCCCATCCGGGCAATCGCTTCTGGAAAGTGATTCACCAGGCCGGCTTTACCGACCGTCTTCTGAAACCCGAGGAGGAACTCCAGCTGCTGGATACCCGCTGCGGGATCACGATGCTCGTCGAACGCCCGACGGTGCAGGCCAGCGAGGTTGAGCTGCTGGAGCTCCGCGATGGCGGCCGTGAACTGGTCAGAAAAATGGAAGAGTATCAGCCGCGCGCGCTGGCGATCCTGGGTAAACAGGCCTTCGAGAAAGCGTTTCAGGTGCGCGGCGTAAAATGGGGCAAGCAGCAGGTGACCATTGGGGCGACGGAAGTTTGGGTGCTGCCGAATCCCAGCGGCCTCAACCGGGCGACGCTGGATAAACTGGTGGAGGCCTACCGGGAGCTTGACGAGGCGCTGGCCACGCGAGGGCTTTAATGCATTTCCGACGACAAAAGGGTTACGGCTTTCAGCCCGGTCGTCGGCGGCTGGCTTAAGCCTGAGGCTTTAGTCAGCTTTTTCGCAATCGCTAATATTCCCTTTTTCTATCATGAATAAGAGGGCGTCAAAAGCGAAGTCGAGAAAGGTTTTACGGTCTTTCTCAAGGTGACGTAAAAGACATTCTTCTCTGTATGAGGACTTTTCCACTAGCCCGGTCAGGCAGAGCCAGAACAGCATCATGACGTCCGCGACGGGAGCATTTAATCCAATCTCTTTTTTTTCGGCGGCGTCTGTGATTCGCTTTGCGATAATCTGGTGGATCTGTTCTCCAGTCATAGCGATATTTTTCAACGCCTTATTGTTTTTAGTGATTTTTTCAGAACAGGCGATCTTCCCGGCTATCGCGGAAAAGTAGGCAAGGCTTGTTTCGTGGAGAGCCATCAGCGCATGGCACAGCTCGCGATAAAATTCGCGAAATGAATTTTGCCGATTAGCGATTGGTATGAGCTCCTGATAGAAACGCGCCATTACCTCCAGGATAAGATGATCCAGAATATCCTTTTTATTGTCGAAATAGGTATAAAGCGTGGTTTTACTAAAACCGGCTTCATGTGCGATCTCATCCATGGTGGTACTTTCTATTCCACGGCTTAGAAATAATGTATTAGCGGTGGTTAAAATAACCGTTCTATTAAAATCAGCTAGCTGAATTTTACGCTTGCTATTCATTTCATTTCCCTATGATTTGCCTGCGGTTTTAGGCGTAAATACGCCCCATCAACCAGCCAATAGTACAATCGTAAAACTATGAGTCCAGCGGTTTAATGGCACATAAATAAATAATAAGAATAAGACCTGGATATATATTGATGGGTTTTATATTGGGGTTTTAATATTTATTAAATAAATGGTTTCTGCTTAGACATAAAAAAAGCCAGTCATGTGACTGGCTTTTCAGGGGACGCGGCGATAATTAATCGTCGAGGAAGCTACGCAGCACTTCAGAACGGCTCGGATGGCGCAGTTTACGCAGCGCCTTCGCTTCGATCTGACGAATACGTTCGCGGGTTACGTCAAACTGTTTACCCACTTCTTCCAGCGTGTGATCGGTATTCATGTCGATACCAAAGCGCATACGCAGGACTTTCGCTTCACGGGCGGTCAGGCCAGCCAGAACGTCGTGGGTGGCGGCGCGCAGGCTCTCGGTGGTGGCAGAGTCCAGCGGCAGCTCGAGGGTGTTATCCTCGATAAAATCTCCCAGATGCGAATCTTCATCGTCGCCAATCGGCGTTTCCATGGAGATAGGCTCTTTGGCGATTTTCAGCACCTTACGAATTTTGTCTTCCGGCATCAGCATGCGTTCTGCCAGCTCTTCCGGCGTCGGCTCGCGGCCCATTTCCTGCAGCATCTGGCGGGAAATACGGTTGAGCTTGTTGATAGTCTCAATCATATGCACCGGAATACGGATGGTGCGCGCCTGGTCTGCGATAGAGCGGGTGATCGCCTGACGGATCCACCAGGTTGCGTAGGTGGAGAACTTGTAGCCGCGGCGGTATTCAAACTTATCAACCGCCTTCATCAGACCGATGTTGCCTTCCTGGATCAGATCGAGGAACTGCAGACCGCGGTTGGTGTATTTCTTGGCGATCGAGATAACCAGACGCAGGTTCGCTTCAACCATCTCTTTCTTCGCACGGCGCGCTTTCGCTTCACCGATGGACATACGACGGTTGATATCTTTTACCTGCTCGATGGTCAGGCCGGTCTCTTGTTCAATCTGCTGCAGTTTCATCAGGCCGCGCTGAACGTCTTCTTTCACGTCAAGCAGCTTCTCTGACCACGGCTTGTTCATGGCGATGGCCGCATTGAACCAGGTTTCGCTGGTTTCGTTGCCGGTGAACAGAGTGATGAAGTTTTTCTTCGGCATTTTGCACTGCTCAACGCACAGCTTCATGATGATACGTTCTTGAGTACGAACGCGATCCATCATGATACGCATGCTGTTAACCAGGTAATCGAACTGCTTCGGTACCAGACGGAACTGTTTGAACACTTCGGACAGCTTGAGGATCTCTTCCTGCGCTGCGGCGTGGCTACGACCTTTCGCTTTGATGGTGTCGCGGGTCAGTTCGTACTGCGTACGCAGCTCGGCGAATTTCTCGCGCGCCAGCTCGGGGTCGATGCTGTTGTCGTCATCGCTGCTGTCGTCGTCTTCTTCTTCATCTTCGTCTTCGTCGTCATCCATCTCTTCCTGAGAGAGTTCAGAACCGACGTGCGTCGCCGTTGGCGCCATATCTTCTTCGGCGTTCGGGTCGACAAAACCGGTGATCAGATCGGACAGACGCGCTTCTTCCGCTTCAACGCGATCGTACTGCTCCAGCAGATAGGTGATCGCTTCAGGGTATTCAGCCACCGAGCACTGAACCTGGTTAATGCCGTCTTCGATACGTTTAGCGATGTCGATTTCGCCTTCGCGCGTCAGCAGTTCGACGGTACCCATTTCACGCATGTACATGCGCACCGGATCGGTTGTGCGTCCGATTTCAGACTCAACGCTGGAGAGAACCTGCGCCGCAGCTTCTTCCGCATCTTCGTCAGTATTGTTGTTCGTTTCAGCAAGCAAAAGATCATCGGCATCCGGTGCTTCTTCCATCACCTGAATGCCCATGTCGTTGATCATTTGGATGATGTCTTCGATCTGGTCGGAGTCGACGATATCTTCCGGCAGATGGTCATTGACCTCGGCATAGGTCAGATAGCCTTGCTCCTTACCACGTTGGACAAGAAGCTTCAGCTGTGACTGCGGGTTTTGCTCCATAAGACGGTATCCACACTTAATTCGTTTGATTGGTGTAAGCAGGCGAACTGCCAACATTTAAAGCGAGGGCGTACTTATATTATTGCCGCTGCGCCTCGAGCGGCTGTCGGGGTCTTCCCGAACGATATTCGGCACTTAAGCCGTTCAATGCGTTATCTTTCAAGTTGTCTCTGCGTTAGCTACGTTCTCTCATCCTGGTCATGTGCTTGTGCGCACTCCCGGGGATTCGTTCTCTTGCTGCCTTGATACAACTTGAATGAGTTTGTCTTTCGTTTATTTTTTGGCCAGTTCCTGGCTGATGGTCCAGAGTTCCCGGCGCTCTTCACTGCTTAAGCCGTGCGTGCGGTCGCGAGCTATCAACTCTTCTTGCCGCAGCTCCAGCAGTGAATCAAACATATGGTTGAGCGAGTCGGTGAAGGTTTTTTCAGCAATATCCTTATCTGCTATATCGTCCCACATCGACAGTTTTTCAAGGGTTGCGGCCTCATTTGTGCCGCGATACTGCTCTAACAGCAGCCCGGTGGTCAGGCCCGGCTGTGCCAAACAGGTTTTAACCAGTTCGTTGAACAACCCAAGCCCCGGCATTTTACGCGGGTCCAGCCCTTCCAGGGGCGGTACCAGCGGCGCCAGATCCGGGTTTTGTACCAGTAACCCTATCAGTATACGCATGGTCGTGCGTTTTAGCTGCGGAGCAGGGCGCTGGATGCCATTTTCAGACTGTTTTGGCATTAAACGTTCAAGCTGCGCATCATCTAAAATCCCCAGCTTATTGCCTAACTCCTGGCGCAGGTATATGCGCAGCGTTTCACCCGGCACCTGCGTTATCAGCGGCAGCGCTAAGGTACTCAGCTGCGCGCGGCCGTCCGGGGTGCTCAAATCCACCTGCGGTAGCAGGCTGTTGAACAAAAACGTGGAGAGCGGCTGAGCTTGCTCCATCCGCGCTTCAAATGCGGCTTTCCCTTCTTTGCGCACCAGCGTATCCGGGTCTTCGCCATCCGGCAGAAACATAAAGCGCAGCTGGCGCCCGTCGGTCATATACGGCAGCGCCGTTTCCAGCGCGCGCCAGGCGGCATCGCGGCCAGCCCGGTCGCCGTCGTAGCAGCAAACCACCTGATTGGTGACCCGGAACAACAGCTGAATATGGTCAGCGGTCGTCGACGTTCCCAGCGACGCAACGGCATAGTTAATGCCGAACTGCGCCAGAGCCACCACGTCCATATAACCTTCGACCACCAGCAGGCGGGGCGGTTCAGCGTTATCCTGCTGCGCTTCATAAAGACCGTACAGCTGGCGGCCTTTATGGAAAATATCGGTCTCCGGGGAGTTCAGGTACTTCGGCATGGCGTCACCCAGCACGCGACCACCAAAACCAATCACCCGGCCTCGCTTATCGCGGATGGGGAACATCACCCGTTCGCGGAAGCGGTCGTAACTGCGTCCCTGATCGTTAGTGACCAGCATGCCCGCATCAATCAGCGACTGGCGGTTTTCTTGATTACCGCCAAAACGTTTTAAAACGTTGTCCCAACCGGGAGGGGCGTAGCCAATCGCGAAGCGCGTAATCACCTCGCTGCTTAAGCCGCGTTTTTCCAGATACTGGCGCGCGGGGCCGGCGGCGGGTTGCATCAGAGACTGTTGATAAAACGTGTTCAGACCATCCATCAGCTGATAGAGATTTTGCCGCTGATGGCGCTCAATCTGGCTGGGTCCGCTACCTGCTTCATACGGCACGTCTAGATTATGCATGGCAGCCAGCTCTTCGACGGTTTCCACGAACTCGAGCTTGTCGTAGTTCATCAGGAAGTCGATAGCGTTGCCGTGCGCACCGCAGCCGAAGCAGTGGTAAAACTGTTTTTCACCGTTGACGGTGAAAGAGGGGGTTTTTTCGTTATGGAACGGACAGCACGCGTGAAAATTTTTGCCCTGCTTTTTCAGCTTTACCCGGGCATCGATCAGATCGACGATATCGGTGCGCGCCAGCAGGTCATTGATAAATACTCGTGGAATTCGTCCAGCCATATGCCCCGTTTTATACACGTTACCCTTCAAGCTGCCTCTGCGTTGGCTTCGCTCGTTCACCCTGTCACTTACTTCGGTAAGCTCCGGGGACTCACTCCCTTGCCGCCTTGATGCATCTTGAATGATTGAGTGTATATGCTAATGCATAAACGAAAATAAGCCGCGCATTCCTTTCGGAAGCACGGCCTTACAACTACAACTCGGTCTGAATTGAGAGCCTGGCTCCCAACAGATTAGTACAGACGAGTGCGGCGTGCGTTTTCGCGAGCCAGTTTCTTCGCGTGACGTTTCACTGCGGAAGCTTTAGCGCGTTTACGTTCGGTAGTCGGTTTTTCATAGAACTCACGACGACGAACTTCCGCCAGAACACCTGCTTTTTCGCATGAACGTTTGAAGCGACGCAGCGCTACGTCGAACGGCTCGTTTTCACGTACTTTAATTACCGGCATGTAACTCTCACCTTTGATAAATTCGGTTTGCCGCTGGCATCAGCGCCAGCTTATTTCAAAATGGTGCGGAATTTTACTGCAATTGCTGCTGCTTTGTAAAGCACCGACGCGATTTTTGAAAGGGACTTTTATAAGGACAGGGAGTATACACGAAGTGAACGCCAGGGGTGAGGAAAGTTTTACATCAACCCGCATTGGTCCTACACTGCGCGGTATTGAAACGAGGTAAAACTAGCCATGCGTGTACTGGGAATTGAAACATCCTGCGATGAAACCGGCATCGCCATTTATGACGACGAAAAAGGTCTGTTAGCCAACCAGCTGTATAGTCAGGTGAAATTGCACGCTGACTACGGCGGCGTGGTGCCCGAACTGGCCTCGCGCGACCACGTACGTAAAACCGTCCCCCTGATTCAGGCGGCGCTCAAGGAAGCCGGGCTGACGGCAAAGGATATCGATGCCGTTGCGTATACGGCGGGCCCCGGCCTGGTGGGCGCGCTGCTGGTCGGCGCAACGGTTGGCCGTTCGCTGGCGTTCGCCTGGAACGTGCCGGCGATCCCGGTACACCATATGGAAGGGCATCTGCTGGCGCCGATGCTGGAAGATAATCCGCCGCAGTATCCTTTTGTCGCCCTGCTGGTTTCCGGCGGCCATACCCAGCTGATCAGCGTCACCGGCATTGGCCAGTATGAACTGCTGGGCGAATCGATTGACGACGCGGCGGGCGAAGCCTTCGATAAGACAGCGAAACTGCTGGGGCTGGATTATCCCGGCGGCCCGATGCTGTCGAAGATGGCCTCCCAGGGCACCGAAGGGCGCTTTGTCTTCCCGCGCCCGATGACCGACCGCCCCGGGCTGGATTTCAGCTTTTCTGGCCTCAAGACCTTTGCCGCGAACACCATTCGCAGCAACGGCGATGACGATCAAACCCGCGCCGATATCGCCCGCGCTTTCGAAGATGCGGTCGTGGATACGCTGATGATTAAGTGCCGCCGCGCGCTGGATCAAACCGGCTTTAAACGGCTGGTGATGGCGGGGGGCGTCAGCGCGAACCGTACGCTGCGCGCAAAGCTGGCGGAAATGATGAAAAAGCGCGGTGGTGAAGTCTTCTACGCTCGTCCTGAATTCTGTACCGATAACGGCGCGATGATTGCCTATGCGGGGATGGTCCGTCTGCGCTCCGGCGCTAAAGCGGAGCTCGGCGTCACCGTTCGTCCGCGCTGGCCGCTGGCTGAGCTTCCGGCGGCATAACGTCTGATATTTCACAGGCCGACGTCCTGTCGGCCTGCCTTCGCGACTTATTCCATACTCTTACACAGCGAGCAAATCGCCCCCTGGTGCTTGTGCGAATGCATCACGTCAGGACGTTCGTACTCTTCCCGGCAGCTCAGGCAGCGGTAAACGGTGATCGACGCGTTACCCTGCGCATCGTAGCGCGGCTCGGCGATACCATCATCGTGCTGTTTAATGTAATAGCGCCCGCGGGTGGCGATCCCCATGACCGGCGTCATCACGAAAGCCACCGCCAGCGCAATCAGCGGCGAGAACGGCGCCAGCGTTTCGCCCAGCAGGCCGAAGAAGGCGCTAATCGAAAGGCCTGCCGCGAGGGCAAAAGAGACCACGCCTACCGGGTTGACGTTGTAGATCATCCCGCGGCGATACTCCGGCTGCGCCGGCGCCAGCTTCAGCACCCCTTTGTTGACGGTGATGTCGGTGGCGACCACCACCACCCAGGCGATGGCAAAGTTAGAATAGAAGCCGAGGATCCACGCCAGAGCGCTAAACATGTCGCCTTCCATCAGGGCAAGGGCAATCGTCAGGTTGACGATGACGAAAATAATCCGCCCCGGATAACGTTTGGTGGTACGCGTCCAGGCGCTGGTCCACGCCAGCGAGCCGGAATAGGCGTTGGTGACGTTAATTTTAATCTGTGAGATAACCACCAGCACCACCGCGAGGGTGAGCGCCAGCCAGCCGGGGACCAGGTTATCGAAGACGCTGACGAACTGTTGCACCGGTTCGGTGTTGTGCACCGCCGGGAAGCGGGTCAGCAGATAGAAGCCGAGGAAAGCGCCGATAATCTGTTTAATCGCGCCTAATACGACCCAGCCCGGGCCGGCGGAGAACACCGCCAGCCACCAGCTTTTGCTGTTTTCCGCGGTCTTCGGCGGCATAAAGCGCAGATAGTCGATCTGCTCGCCAATCTGCATGATCAGCGACAGGCAGACCCCCGCGCCGAGCATAATGGCGGTTAAATCTACCGTTGAGGCGTTGTTTTTACCGGCGAAGTTCATAAAGCCGTCCACCAGATCCGGGTCTTTGGCGATAAGCCACGCCACCGGAACCACCATCAGGACCAGCCACAGCGGCGTCGTCCAGACCTGAAGGCGAGTCAGCGCCTTCATGCCGTAGACCACCAGCGGCAAGACCATCAGCGTGGCGATGAGGTAGCCCATCCACAGCGGGATCCCCAGGCCCACCAGCAGCCCCTGCGCCATGATCGAGCCTTCAAGCGCGAAGAAGATAAAGGTAAATCCGGCGAAGATAATGCTGGTGATCACCGAACCAAAGTAGCCGAAACCGGCGCTGCGGGTGATCAGGTCGAGGTCGATGTTATAGCGCGCGGCGGTAATCGCCAGCGGAATACCGGTAAGAAAAATAACCAGCGCCGCCAGCAGGATCGCGTAAATCGCATTGGTGGTGCCCCAGGCCATGCCGATGCTGGCGCCGATAGAAAAGTCAGCCAGATAGGCGATGCCGCCCAATGCGGTCACCGCGACAACCCCCGGTCCCCAGCGGCGAAAGCTCAGCGGAGCATAGCGAAGGGTATAATCTTCCAGCGTTTCTTTGGAGCCGGAGGCACTGGTTTGCGCAGGTAAATCAGTTTTTATATCCAGTGATGACATAGTCATTCCTTAATGGTTAGGCATGACTGGAATTAGCAAACCTTATGCCACATCGCAGGGCAGGCGCTATCAGGGCTTCATGAAGGGGATGGCTAAAGAGAGGGCAGGGTATGCACCATCCCGACACCTCTGCGCCGGGATGGTGCAGGGGTTACTTGCCGAGCATGCCTTTGTCTTCGATAAAGGCGATGATATTTTGCAGGCCGTCGCCGCTTTTCAGGTTGGTGAAGCTCCACGGGCGTTCGCCGCGCATGCGCAGGGTATCGCGCTCCATCACTTCCAGAGACGCGCCCACGTACGGTGCAAGATCGGTTTTGTTGATCACCAGGAAGTCGGATTTGGTGATCCCCGGTCCGCCTTTGCGCGGGATTTTTTCCCCTTCCGCCACGTCGATGACGTAGATGGTGAGATCCGCCAGCTCCGGGCTGAAGGTGGCGCTCAGGTTATCGCCGCCGCTTTCTACAAAGATGAGATCGAGATTGCCGAATTTCTCGCTCAGCGCTTCCACCGCGGCAAGGTTCATCGACGCATCTTCCCGAATAGCGGTATGCGGGCAGCCGCCGGTTTCGACGCCGACAATTCGTTCAGGCTCCAGGGCGCCAGCCTCGGTGAGAATGCGCTGATCTTCTTTGGTGTAGATATCGTTGGTCACCACCGCCAGCTGCCAGGTGTCGCGCATGGCTTTGCAGAGGGCTTCCAGCAGCGCGGTTTTTCCGGAGCCGACCGGGCCGCCGACGCCGACGCGCAGCGGTTGCTTAATCATGTTCATACCTTCTCCTAAGAACGGAATAATCGGGAATACTGGGTTTCGTGCCGGGCGGAAGCGATAGCCGCAAGCGGCGTCGCCGAACCGATGGCGTCGTCCGGGGTCGCCAGGGCGCTGTCCATGTCCGCCGCGTAGCGGTCGCACAGGCGAAGAATCAACTGCTGGGCCGCCTGCTGGCCAAAGGGCACCAGCTTGACGCCCGCCATCACCGCGCTTTCAATCCAGCTATAGCCAAGGCTCAGGGCCAGGTCAGGAATGGCGATTTGCCAGCGTACGCCGAGCCACGCCATGCCGGTTAGCTGACTTTGCTGGCACAGCTTGCGCCACTCGGGCGGGCAGTCCGGCTGCCAGTCGGCCAGCAGCCGGGTGAAGGCCGCGCCGCGGTTGCGCTCTTCATCGCGCAGCTCGCGGGTTTCCCGGCAGGCGAGCAGATAAGCGGTCCAGCGCCGGGCGCAGGCCAGATCGCCCGCTTCGCAGGCCCGGTAGAGGCGGGCAAACAGCGGCAGGTCGACGGTAAAAAAGCTCTGCTCCATTTGGCGCAGCTGCCAGCGCTCAAAGGCGGCGGTATCCGCTACCCAGCCTGCTTCCACCGCCCACTCCAGCCCCTGGGACCAGCTGTAGCCGCCAACCGGGAGGCTGCTGCTGGCAAGCTGCATCAAGCGCAGACGTTTTTCCGGCGTCGGCATTTAGTGGCTGTGCTCACGATCGTGATGGTGGTGGTGATGGCCGTGCGATTCGCTGGCGTAGGCGCCGGCTTCAGGTTCAAACGGCAGATGCGCGAAATCCACGGCCAGGCCAAACTGGCGCAGCATATCGTCCAGGACGTGATCGTGATGATAGCGCAGCTCGCCGGGCATAATCTGTAGCGGCACGTGGCGATTGCCAAGGTGATAGCAGGCCTTCGCCAGCATAAAAGGATCGGCGCAGCGTACGACCGAAACGGCTTCATCAGCGGCGATCACTTCAATGAATTCGCTACCGTTTTCGTTACTGAGAATGTCGCCGCCGCGCAGCAGCAGACCGCGCGGCAGCAGCAGGCCCGCCTGACGGCCATCGTTAAGCGTGACTTTAATGCGGCTTTTTACCCGCACGTCAATCGGTAGGGTAACGCTGGCCGTGGCCTGCGCCGGGGTCTCCACCCGTTGGGTCAAATAAAGCATTTGCGCTCCTTAAAACAGGAAATAACGTTGCGCCATCGGTAACACATCCGCCGGTTCGCTGGTTATCAGTTCGCCGTCGATGCGCACCTCGTAGGTTTGCGAATCCACGGTAATAGTGGGCAGCAGGCCGTTGTGGTGCATATCGCCTTTTTGTACCGTGCGGCAGCCTTTAACCACCGCCGTCGCGCTGTGCAGGTTCAGCCGTTCAGCGACGCCGTTTTCCGCCGCCGCCTGCGACAGAAAGGTCAAACGGCAGCGGTGGCGAGCGCTGCCCAGCGCGCCGAACATCGGGCGATAGTGCACCGGCTGCGGCGTCGGGATAGAGGCGTTGATGTCGCCCATCGGCGCCATCGCGATCATGCCGCCTTTGACGATCGTCGCCGGCTTCACGCCGAAGAACGCCGGGGACCACAGCACCAGATCCGCCAGTTTACCCACTTCAATCGAACCGACTTCATGGGCGATACCGTGGGTTAACGCCGGATTAATGGTGTACTTGGCGATATAGCGCTTCACGCGGAAGTTGTCGTTATCGCCGCTCTCTTCCGCCAGCGGGCCGCGCTGGACCTTCATCCGGTGCGCTACCTGCCAGGTGCGCAACACCACTTCGCCGACGCGGCCCATCGCCTGTGAATCAGACGAGGTAAGGGAGAAGGCGCCCAGATCGTGCAGGACGTCTTCCGCGGCAATGGTTTCCCGCCGAATGCGCGATTCGGCAAACGCCACGTCCTCGGCGATATCCGGGTCGAGATGATGGCAAACCATCAGCATATCCAGATGTTCGTCAATGGTGTTGACGGTATAGGGCAGCGTCGGGTTGGTTGACGAGGGCAGAATATTGGGGTGCGCGCAGGCGGTAATAATATCCGGCGCATGGCCGCCGCCCGCCCCTTCGGTATGGAAAGTATGGATAGTGCGCCCGCCGATGGCCGCCAGGGTATCCTCAACGAATCCGGACTCATTGAGGGTGTCGCTGTGCAGCGCGACCTGCACGTCCATTTCGTCGGCCACCGTCAGCGCGCAGTCGATTGCCGCCGGGGTCGCGCCCCAGTCTTCGTGAATCTTCAGGCCGATAACCCCGGCCGCGACCTGCTCACGCAGCGCATCCGGATTCGAACCATTGCCTTTACCCAGCAGGCCAATATTGACCGGCAGGCTGTCCGCGGCCTGCAGCATCCGCGAGATGTACCACGGCCCGGGCGTGCAGGTCGTGGCGTTGGTGCCCGCCGCCGGGCCGGTCCCGCCGCCGATCATGGTGGTGACGCCGGAGACCAGCGCCTCTTCCGCCTGCTGCGGACAGATCCAGTGAATATGCGTATCGACGCCGCCGGCGGTGACGATCTTGCCTTCCGCCGCAATAATTTCCGTGGCCGCGCCGATCGGGATCGTGACGTTGGGCTGAATATCCGGGTTGCCGGCTTTGCCGATCGCGAAGATCCGCCCGTCTTTGACGCCGATATCGGCTTTGACGATCCCCCAGTAATCGACGATCAGGGCATTGGTCAGCACCAGATCCACGCACCCGGCGGAAAGCATCTGTCCCTGGCCCATACCGTCGCGGATCACTTTGCCACCGCCGAATTTGACCTCTTCGCCGTAGGTGGTCAAATCATCTTCGACCTCGATCCACAGCTCGGTGTCCGCCAGGCGAACTTTATCGCCGGTGGTGGGGCCGAACATGTCGGCATAGGCCTGACGTGAAATGTCACTCATCGTTTGCCTCCAGCGCGCCCATAACGTCTCCGCGGAAACCGTACACCGCGCGGGTTCCGGCCAGCGCCACCAGCTCCACCTCGCGCTTTTGGCCAGGTTCGAAGCGCACTGCGGTGCCGGCGGCGATATTCAGGCGATAGCCGGTCGCCTGCTGGCGATCGAACTTCAGCGCCGGGTTGACCTCGGCGAAGTGGTAATGCGAGCCGACCTGAATCGGCCGGTCGCCGTGATTTTCAACGATAATGCAGCAGGTGGCGCGGCCGACGTTAATCGCTATCTGGCCGGGTTTTACCTGATATTCTCCTGGGATCATCGCGCTACCTCAGATTATCGGGTTATGGACGGTAACCAGCTTCGAGCCGTCCGGGAAGGTGGCTTCGACCTGGATATCGGGGATCATTTCCGGCACGCCTTCCATGACCTGGTCGCGGCTCAGGACGTGGCGTCCTTCTTCCATCAGCGCCGCGACGCTTCTGCCATCGCGCGCGCCCTCCATAATAAAGGCGCTAATCAGGGCCACGGATTCGGGATAATTGAGCTTCAGACCGCGGGCCAGGCGACGCTCCGCCACCAGCGCGGCGGTAAACAGCAACAGCTTGTCTTTTTCTCTGGGTGTCAGTTCCATAGCGTTCTCTTAAGTCAGCCAGATTCGGGGGAGTACCGGAGATTTGCCGGTCAGGTGCGGGCGCATAAATTGCCAGATATCGCGCATCGCCCGCTGGCAAAGCAGATTATCGTCACTTAGAAAGCGTACCGTCAGCAGGCCGTCGGTGAGCGTCGCGCCGGCGTAGTTTGCCAGCGGCGTAAGTTTTTCGCGTACGCCTTCGAGCAGCGTTTCGTTCGCCGGGTAGAACAGCATCGTTCCCAC
Organism: Klebsiella sp. PL-2018; assembly: GCF_019048985.1. NCBI lineage: Bacteria > Pseudomonadati > Pseudomonadota > Gammaproteobacteria > Enterobacterales > Enterobacteriaceae > Klebsiella > Klebsiella sp. PL-2018. The sequence continues at coordinate 5,103,710 of NZ_CP077673.1, read as the reverse complement.
CCACGGCTGCTGCGCGACGCAGGCCAGCTGTCCATCGGCCAGGCTCAGGCGCTCAATCAGCAGCGGAGAGCCGCCGACCCACACCTCCAGGCGATTGGTGAGCGCGCCGTGGCTAAAGGCTTCGCCGATGACCGGCCGGCCAAGGCACAGCAGGTCCCACGCCAGCAGCGTGCTGGAGGCGGCGAGATGAAAGGCGGTAGACAAAGCGGCGTTGGCGCCGGGAAAGAAGATCGCGTCCTGCGGCAGCCACTCGAGCGTTGAGTTTTCGGCCAGCGTCAGGGTTTGCTGAAGATGCGCCTGCGCGCCGCTGCTGCGATAGAACTTGCTGGCGCCGGGCATGGTGATCAGCGTGTGGCACCCGGGATCCATCGTCGCGCTAATGGTGAGCTCATCGCCGCCGACGATACCGCCGGGCGGATGAAGCAGATAGAGGTGGCAGGTCTCTTCTTCGGGATAAAACGGGCGCTGAACGGTGAGGGGACCGACATGACGACGGGAGGCGAGCGTGGTTTTCCCGCCGAGAAATTGAAACTGGAGGTCCAGCGAGGCCTGCCAGCCTTTTTTATTCTGTGGTAACACGGTGCCGTGCAATGTCGCGCCCCTGCAAAATCAAGATAAAACAGCAGCGAAGAGTATTGATCGGGGGCCAATCATCCCGGTCATATGAAAAGCTTATGCCCATCATACTTCGAGCCGCAGCCGCGTTGGCTACGGGCTACTCGGCCCATCCATGGGCCTCGCCCTGGCGGACCGTCGCAAGCGACGTTCAAATCTGCTCCCGGCAGATTTGTCGTTCGCCCGAATCACTTACTGGAGTAAGCTCATCGGGACTCACTCACTTGCCGCCTTGCCGCAACTCGAATTATTTAGGGCATAGAATTGTCATGCTTCGAGCCGCAGCCGCGTTGGTTTACTTTAATCACCTGGGGCTTACTTGCCGCGAAGTTGCGGCGCAGCAACGTTTATTTCTGCTCCGGCGTTTTTTTCTTCTTTTTGAGCCGGGTCCAGATGCGGGTTTCCTGACGACGCCACAGACGCTGTATGTTGTCGTGATGGCGCAGCAGAATCAGGCATGACAGCATCGAAACCGGGAAAGTGTACTGCGGTTTGAACCACCAGACATAGAACGGCGCAATCAGCGCGCTCACGATAGCCCCCAGCGAGGAGTAGCCGCTGAGCAGAATCGTCAGCAGCCAGGTTCCGGCCATCACGCCGGTGAGATCCCAGCCGATAGGAGCAATGGCGCCGAAAGCGGTGGCCACGCCTTTACCGCCGCGAAAGTTAAAAAATACCGGCCAGATATGGCCCACGCAGGCGGCGATCGCCACCAGGCCGAGCCAGAACGGCGTCAGGCCTAATGCCCACGCGCCCCAGACCGGCAGCATGCCTTTCAGTACGTCAAAAATAAGCACCGCTACGGCTGCGCCCTTGCCGCCAATTCGCAGGACGTTCGTCGCCCCTGGATTGCCGGAGCCGCTGTCGCGAGGGTCGGGAAGGCCAGCGAGGCGGCAAACGAGAATGGCGCTGGAGATTGAGCCGCAGAGGTAGGCGAGGATAACCAGTCCAGGCGCGATTGCACTCATCAGCTGTTCCATTTTGAAAGTGTCGTTTTATCCCCTGCGCACTGCGCGTTGTCCGCGCATTGGCTCGCCGGGACCCATAGCGACGCTATGCTCCTGGAGCCTTGCCGCGTCGCTGTCTTCCTGCAACGCAAATTATTTAGGGGATGTCTTTGCATCTGTGGATAATACGCATAATTGGCCGGAAGTGGTATCCGGTTTAGCCAAAAAGCAGGCAGGTCGTGATGGATATTGTATTTATAGAGCAACTTTCGGTAATCACCACAATTGGTGTTTACGACTGGGAACAGACCATCGAACAGAAGCTGGTGTTCGATATCGAAATGGCGTGGGATAACCGCAAAGCGGCGGCCAGCGATGATGTCAGCGATTGTCTCAGCTATGCTGATATCAGCGAGCTGGTAATCAGCCACGTCGAAGGCGGGCGTTTTGCGCTGGTGGAACGCGTGGCGGAAGAAATTGCCGACCTGCTGCTGGAAAATTTTCAATCTCCATGGGTACGTATTAAAGTCAGCAAACCTGGGGCGGTAGCCCGGGCGGCTAACGTCGGCGTCATTATTGAACGTGGCCTTAATCTGAAACAAAACTTTTCAGGTCATACTCGTTAAACAAATTGCGTTTATACCGGTCATAGAATCCGGCCATCAGGCTATTTTCTTTGCCGTTTTGCCCTGTGACAGCGCTCGAAATCCTTGCGTACAACCTGTACGCTCACTTTTCTGCGCGCTGTCTGTGGCCAAATAAGCACGCCTGATAGCTCGGTTCTTCGTTCCTGGTTTTTTTCATTTTACTTTTTAAAGGGTTTAATTGGATGAGCGATATACACTCGCTGCTGATAGCGGCAATATTGGGTGTGGTTGAGGGTTTGACAGAATTTTTACCTGTCTCCAGTACTGGTCATATGATTATTGTCGGTCATCTACTGGGTTTTGAAGGCGATACCGCGAATACGTTTGAAGTCGTCATTCAGCTTGGTTCCATTCTGGCCGTTGTGGTGATGTTCTGGCGCCGCCTGTTTGGTCTTATCGGCATTCATTTTGGCAAAAAGCCCGAGCATGAAGGCCAGGGCAGCGGTCGCCTGTCGCTTATCCATATTCTTTTGGGGATGATCCCGGCGGTGGTGCTGGGGCTGATTTTCCACGATACCATCAAGTCGCTGTTTAACCCGATAAACGTGATGTATGCGCTGATTGTGGGCGGCGTGCTGCTGATCGCGGCGGAAGTGCTGAAGCCGAAACAGCCGCGCGCGGTGGGCATTGATGATATGACCTATCGTCAGGCGTTCGTCATCGGCTGCTTCCAGTGTCTGGCGCTGTGGCCGGGCTTCTCGCGTTCCGGGGCGACGATTTCCGGCGGGATGCTGATGGGCGTCAGCCGCTATGCTGCCTCTGAGTTCTCGTTCCTGCTGGCTGTGCCGATGATGATGGGCGCAACCGTACTGGATATGTACAAGAGCATTGGCTTCCTGAACGCCGGCGATATTCCGATGTTTGCCGTCGGTTTTATCACGGCGTTTATCGTCGCGCTGATTGCGATTAAAACCTTCCTGCAGCTGATTAAACGTATTTCGTTTATCCCGTTCGCCATCTACCGTTTTATCGTTGCGGCAGCGGTCTACGTGGTCTTCTTCTAAGCGCCCGCCCTCAGTCCCGCGGCTGAGGGCAACGCTTTTCTTTCCAGCGGGCGACGGCCTGAATCCGCCGACGCGTCAGCTCTTCACGAATTTCAACGCCCTGAAAACCTTCCGCCACCACCTCTTTAGTTGAAACCGACCGGGCAACGTCCCAGGCTTCCAGCAGCAGGCGACCCTGCGGATAATCGCAGGCTTCAAAGCCGGTGCGCCCGCGCACGTCGGCCTCGCTGGTTAACGCGATTTGCCTGACACGATGCGGCTTGCGCCAGGCGTCGATATTATCGAACAGCTTGACCAGCGTTTTCGGCTGCAGGATGGGCAGCGTATGAATCAGATCGTGAAATTCGGCGACCAGTTTTGCCAGGTCGCGCAGCTCGTTTGGCACCCGCAAACGGGCGCAGAGCTGCTCGACCAGCTTAACGCCAGCCGGACCGTGACCATGATGGCGTGGCCAGAGCGCTTTCGGCGTCAGCCCTTTCCCGAGGTCGTGGCATAGGGTGGCAAAACGGACATCCACTTCGGACGAGAGCATCGCCGCCATGGTGACGGTCATCAACGTGTGCAGGCCAGTGTCGATTTCCGGGTGCCATTTAGCCGGAGCCGGTACGCCATAAAGAGCGTCGACTTCCGGGAACAGCACCTTGAGCGCGCGGCAGTCGCGTAATGTCTGGAAGAAGACCTGCGGATTGCGGGTAGATAGGGCGCTTTCCGTCTCTTTCCACACCCGCTCGGGCGTGAGGTGCGCCAGCTCGCCAGCATCGGCCATCGCCCGCATCAGCGCCATGGTTTCATCGGCGATACGGAACCCCAGATGCGCGTAGCGGGCGGCAAAACGCGCCACGCGCAGGACGCGTAGCGGGTCCTCGCTAAAGGCGGGCGAGACGTGGCGCAGCAGGCGCTGGCGTAAATCAGCCTGGCCGCCGTAGGGATCGATAATCTGGCCGTCGGCGTCCTGGGCCAGCGCGTTGATCGTCAGATCGCGGCGCAGCAGGTCTTGCTCAAGGGTGACGTCAGCGGCGGCATAGCAGGTAAAGCCGGTGTAGCCGGAGCCGGACTTGCGCTCGGTGCGCGCCAGCGCATACTCTTCGCGGCTTTGCGGATGCAGGAACACGGGAAAATCACGGCCTACCTGCTGGTAGCCCGCGTCGAGAAGTTGCTGAGGCGTGGCGCCAACCACGACCCAATCTTTGTCTTTAACCGGTAGCCTTAATAACGCATCTCGTACTGCACCACCGACCAGATAAACCTTCACGCCTCACTCTCCCGTCTTTATTTTCTTACGATGATACGTAAGTCTGGCAGAGAAGACGAATTAGTTCATCCAGCGGTCTTTGCGTTTGCGGCTCGGTACCAGGTGCGGCAACACCAGTCCGAGGATCAGGCCGACGCCCAGCACGCCGCCGCCGTACATAAACCACTGCATGATAATGGTGCGCTGTTTGTCATCAAGCTGCAGATTTGCGGCGTTTACCTTTTTCTGCGCGACAACCAGCTCATTTTTCAGCTTTTGGTTCTCTTCTTTCAGACCGTTTATCACGGCGTCGCTACCGGCGACTTTCTTCTGCATGTCCGCCGTGCGCTGATTCCAGGTGGTGTCAATGTTGTTGAGTTTGTCGGTCAGGGTTTTGACCTGGTTTTCCAGATCCGGCACGCGGGTGCGCAGGCTGGGCTCGTTGCTCAGCTCTTTCAAGGGGATCCAGGCGGTACGGCCGCTGTTGTCGCGTACCTGAGCGTAGTTCGTGCTGTCGTTGGTTTGCAGCACCGCGACTTCTTCACCGGCGTTGATGGTGCCCACGAGACGATAGTTATCGCCCGGACCGCTGCGCACCCAGGTATTCAGTTCATCTGAAACGTAACGTTTTTCTTCCGCGTGAACCGCCGTGGCGGCGCTCAGCGCCAGCAAAGTCAATGTAATAAGGCGTAATTTTGGCATCAGGTCATCGTTTGGTCATAAAAAGTTGAACGATAGTAGTGGCATCGCCGAAGCGACGCAAAGTTTTCCGCCACAATCGGAATCATCCAGGAGGTGGCCCGGCAAAATGCGCATTGCATGGCGATTCGCCGCAAAATACTATTTACTGACAAGAAATATCGTTGTTAGTTCGCCGCAATTTCCCGGCACAGCATATAAGCGGAAGAATTCAGTCATGGCTCAAGAAATCGAATTAAAGTTTATCGTCGCTCAGGATGGCGTTGACGCGCTGCGTCAGCACCTCAACGCGCTGGAGGCAAAGCATACGCCAGCGGGTCAATTGCTGAATATTTACTATGAAACGGCGGATAACTGGCTGCGCCGCCACGACATGGGGCTGCGCATTCGCGGCGACCAGGGGCGCTATGAAATGACGCTGAAAATTGCCGGGCGCGTCGTCGGCGGCCTGCATCAGCGTCCGGAATACAACATTCCTCTGGACACCCCGGAGCTGGCGCTGGAGAAACTGCCGGCTGAGGTCTGGCCGCAGGGGGAACTGCCGGCGGCGCTCGCACAGAACGTACAGCCGCTTTTCAGCACCGATTTTGAGCGTGAAAGATGGGTGGTCAAAGAAGGCGACAGCGAAATTGAAATCGCGCTTGACCGCGGCGAAGTTAAAGCCGGCGAGCATCAGGAACCGATTTGTGAACTGGAGCTGGAACTGCTGTCCGGTACTACCCAGGACATTCTGACCCTTGCCCGTCGCCTGCTGGATACCGGCGTACTGCGTCAGGGCAGCCTGAGCAAGGCGGCGCGCGGTTATCATCTGGCGCAGGGCAATGAAGAACGTCCGCTGACCGCGTTAACGATCCTTCGCGTCGCGCCGAAGGCCAGCGTCGAGCAGGGTCTGGAAGCGGCGCTGGAAAGCGCGCTGGCGCACTGGCTGTATCATGATGAACTCCTCAATCGCGGCAATGCAAAAGCGAAAGCGGAGATTTTGCACGCTATCGCCCGCGTGCGGCACGCGCTGGTGCTGTTTGGCGGTATTGTCCCGCGCAAGGCCACCACGCTGCTGCGTGAGCGTCTGAGCGAAGCTGAGGCGGCGCTGGCGGAGGCCGAAACCGCCCAGGCGGCGCTTTTCAGCGTGGCGACCGTCAGAGCCAAGCTGACGCTGACCGATCTGCTGATAAACCGCGGCTGGCGTCCCTTCCTGAACGCAGCCGGAGAGCAGAAAATTGCCGGTTCGTTTAAACGCTTCGCGGATATTCAGCTCTCCAGAGCGGCGGCGGAGCTGAAAAACGCCTTCCGCCAGCCGTCCGCTGACGGTTATGTCGATCAGCTTCCGCGCCTGACCCGTGAAATTGACACCGTTCAGCTGCTATCCGGCGCTTATATCGACGCTGCTGCGCCGTGGCTGGAAAACTGGCAAGAAACCCGCCGGGCGATTGCGCATAACGACAGCAGCGTTATCGAATATTTTCGTCGCCAGGCGCTGGCCGCGGAGCCGTTCTGGCTGCATAGTGGAAAACGATAATTTCAGGCCAGGGAGCCCCTAAGATGCCGCTTTCTTCGCAATTACAGCAGCACTGGCAGACGGTCGCAGGCCGGCTACCAGCGGATTTTCCCGTATCGACGTTGAGCGATCGGGCGCAATCGGTCATGGCCTTTAGCGATTTCGTCGAACAGAGTCTGATCGCGCAGCCGCAGTGGCTGGCGGAGCTTGAAAGTGCGCCCCCCGAGGCGCAGGAGTGGCATCACTATGCCGACTGGCTGCAGGTTCGCCTGGCCGAGGTCAATGATGAAGCCGCGCTGATGCGCGAGCTGCGCCAGTTTCGCCGTCGGATCATGGTGCGTATCGCCTGGGCCCAGGCGCTATCGCTGGTCAGCGAAGAGAGCAGCCTGCAGCAGCTAAGCGCGCTGGCGGAGACCTTAATCGTCGCCGCGCGCGACTGGCTATACGCCGCCTGCTGCCGTGAATGGGGCACTCCGTGTAATGCTGAAGGTACGCCGCAGCCGCTGCTGATCCTCGGGATGGGCAAGCTCGGCGGCGGCGAGCTGAATTTCTCCTCCGACATCGATCTGATTTTCGCCTGGCCGGAGCATGGCGCCACGCGCGGCGGCCGTCGCGAGCTGGACAACGCCCAGTTTTTTACCCGCCTCGGGCAGCGCCTGATTAAGGTGCTGGATCAGCCCACCCAGGATGGCTTTGTCTACCGCGTGGATATGCGCCTGCGCCCGTTTGGCGACAGCGGCCCGCTGGTGCTGAGCTTTGCCGCGCTGGAAGATTATTACCAGGAGCAGGGGCGCGACTGGGAGCGCTACGCGATGGTGAAAGCGCGAATCATGGGCGATAACGATGGCGTTTACGCCAGCGAGCTGCGCGCCATGCTGCGGCCGTTTGTCTTCCGCCGCTATATTGATTTCAGCGTGATTCAGTCTCTGCGTAACATGAAGGGAATGATCGCCCGTGAGGTGCGCCGTCGGGGACTGAAGGACAATATCAAGCTCGGCGCGGGCGGCATCCGCGAAGTGGAGTTTATCGTCCAGGTCTTCCAGCTGATTCGCGGCGGACGCGAACCGATGCTGCAACAGCGGGCTTTGCTGCCGACGCTGGCCGCCATCGAAGAGCTGCACCTGCTGCCGGAAGGGGATGCGCAGAGGCTGCGCGAAGCCTATCTGTTTTTGCGTCGCCTGGAAAACCTGCTGCAAAGCATCAACGACGAGCAGACGCAAACCCTGCCGCAGGATGAACTTAATCGCGCCCGGCTGGCCTGGGGGATGGGGGCTGCCGGCTGGGATACGCTCAGCGCGCGGCTGGCGGAGCAGATGGCCAACGTGCGGCGCGTGTTTAATGAATTGATCGGCGACGATGAAACCCAGTCGCCGGATGAACAGCTTGAAGAGTACTGGCGCGAACTGTGGCAGGACGCGCTGCAGGAGGATGATACCAGCCCGGCGCTGGCGCATCTCGCCGACAGCGATCGCCGCAGCGTGCTGGCGCTGATCGCCGATTTTCGTAAAGAGCTGGACCGGCGCACGATTGGCCCGCGCGGCCGTCAGGTGCTCGACCAGCTCATGCCGCATCTGCTCAGCGAAATCTGCTCGCGCGCGGATGCCCCGGTGCCGCTGGCGCGCATTACGCCGCTGCTCACCGGGATTGTCACCCGCACAACCTATCTGGAGCTGCTGAGCGAATTCCCCGGCGCGTTAAAGCACCTGATTAGCCTGTGCGCGGCGTCGCCGATGGTCGCCAGCCAGCTGGCTCGCCATCCGCTGCTGCTGGACGAGCTGCTGGATCCGAATACGCTTTATCAACCGACGGCCACCGATGCCTATCGCGACGAGCTTCGGCAGTATCTGCTGCGCGTACCGGAAGATGATGAAGAGCAGCAGCTGGAGGCGCTGCGCCAGTTTAAGCAGGCGCAGCTGCTGCATATCGCCGCGGCCGATATCGCCGGAACCCTGCCGGTGATGAAAGTGAGCGATCACTTAACCTGGCTGGCGGAGGCGATGATTGACGCGGTGGTCCAGCAGGCCTGGCTGCAGATGGTGGCCCGCTACGGGCAGCCGACGCACCTGCACGATCGCCAGGGGCGCGGTTTTGCGGTGGTTGGCTACGGTAAGCTGGGGGGCTGGGAGCTGGGCTACAGTTCCGATCTCGATCTGGTGTTCCTCCACGATTGTCCGATGGAGGTGATGACCGACGGCGAGCGCGAAATCGACGGTCGTCAGTTTTATCTGCGGCTGGCGCAGCGCATCATGCATCTTTTCAGCACTCGCACCTCGTCGGGCATTCTGTACGAAGTGGACGCTCGCTTACGTCCTTCTGGCGCGGCGGGCATGCTGGTGACCACCGCCGATGCCTTTGCTGATTATCAACAAAATGAGGCATGGACCTGGGAGCATCAGGCGCTGGTTCGCGCCCGCGTAGTGTATGGCGATCCTGAGCTACAGGCGCGCTTTGACGCCATTCGTCGGGATATTCTTACTACCCCGCGAGAAGGCGAAAAACTGCAGACCGAAGTGCGGGAAATGCGCGAAAAAATGCGCGCTCACCTGGGGAATAAGCATCACGATCGCTTTGATATTAAAGCCGATGCCGGGGGTATCACGGATATTGAATTTATTACCCAGTATCTGGTCCTACGCTATGCCAGTGATAAACCGAAGCTCACGCGCTGGTCCGATAACGTCCGTATTCTGGAACTGCTGGCGCAGAACGACATTATGGACGAAGCAGAGGCGAGGGCGTTAACTCACGCTTACACCACGCTGCGCGATGCGCTCCATCACCTGGCGCTGCAGGAGCAGCCGGGGAACGTGGCGCCAGAAGCGTTTAGCCAGGAGCGTGAACAGGTCAGCGCCAGCTGGCAGAAGTGGTTGATGGCTTAACTAAAAAACCGGGTGTGCTATTATCGCGCGCAAAGTTTGCGTCTCGCAGGAGAGAGGAATGAAAGTAACGCTGCCAGAGTTTGAACGTGCAGGAGTGTTGGTGGTTGGCGATGTGATGCTGGACCGCTACTGGTATGGTCCCACCAGACGTATTTCGCCGGAAGCGCCGGTGCCGGTGGTGAAGGTGGAAAATATCGAAGAACGTCCTGGCGGCGCGGCAAACGTGGCGATGAACATTGCGTCGCTCGGCGCGACCTCTCGTCTGGTTGGCCTGACCGGGATTGACGATGCCGCCCGCGCGTTAAGCAAGGCGCTGGCCGACGTCAACGTGAAGTGCGACTTTGTGTCCGTCCCGACCCATCCGACGATTACCAAACTGCGCGTGCTGTCGCGCAACCAGCAGCTGATTCGTCTCGATTTTGAAGAGGGTTTCTCCGGCGTCGATCCGCAGCCGATGCACGAGCGTATTCAGCAGGCGCTGAGCTCCATTGGCGCGCTGGTGCTGTCTGATTACGCCAAAGGCGCGCTGACCAGCGTCCAGACCATGATTAAGCTGGCTCGCGACGCGGGCGTCCCGGTGCTTATCGACCCGAAGGGTACGGATTTTGAACGCTATCGCGGCGCCACCCTGCTGACGCCTAACCTCTCAGAGTTTGAGGCGGTCGCGGGTAAATGTAAGGATGAAGAAGAGATCGTTGAGCGCGGGATGAAAATCATCGCCGATTTTGACCTCTCGGCGCTGCTGGTGACCCGTTCCGAGCAGGGGATGACGCTGCTGCAGCCGGGGCGACCGCCGCTGCATATGCCCACGCAGGCCCAGGAAGTCTATGACGTTACCGGCGCGGGCGACACTGTCATCGGCGTGCTGGCGGCGACGCTGGCCTCCGGCAACACTCTGGAAGAGGCCTGCTACTTTGCCAACGCGGCGGCGGGCGTCGTGGTGGGCAAACTCGGTACCTCTACCGTTTCGCCTATCGAACTGGAGAACGCGGTACGCGGGCGCTCCGAGACCGGTTTTGGCGTGATGAGCGAAGAAGAGCTGAAGCTGGCGGTTGCCGCGGCGCGCAAGCGCGGCGAGAAAGTGGTGATGACCAACGGCGTGTTCGACATTTTACACGCGGGCCACGTTTCCTACCTGGCTAACGCGCGCAAGCTGGGCGATCGGCTGATCGTTGCGGTGAACAGCGACGCGTCAACCCGGCGTCTGAAAGGCGACTCTCGCCCGGTCAACCCGCTGGATCAGCGGATGATCGTGCTGGGCGCGCTGGAAGCCGTCGATTGGGTGGTCTCTTTTGAAGAGGATACCCCGCAGCGTCTGATTGCCGGAATTCTGCCGGATCTGCTGGTGAAAGGCGGCGACTATAAGCCGGAACAGATCGCCGGTAGCGAAGAAGTCTGGGCAAACGGCGGCGAGGTGCTGGTGCTCAACTTTGAAGATGGCTGCTCGACGACCAACATCATCAAGAAGATCCAGAAAGATAACAAACAGTAATGTTTTCTCTTCGCACCGTAGCGGCGGTATGTCCGGAATTATCGCGCTAACCGAGGCGTAACCGGCGATAACGCTGCAAAACAGGACAAAAGAGGCCCGCGATCGCCTAATCGCGGGCCTCTTTTTATTTAATGACGGCATAAATGATTTGGCTCAACAAATCGCCATTTGAGGCGCATTTTTCGTACAAAAAAAGCTAAGGTAAGGATAAATACTGAAGTCAGTAAAAAGCATATGACCAATCAGAACACCAACGGCTGAAGGAGTATGCGTATGAAGAAAAACGATATGTATTTAATGAAGAATTTTGATTTTCTGGCCCAGAGCTTCGCCAGAATGAACGCACAAGGTCAGCCCGTCGATCTTCAGGCCATTGTTGGTAATATGGATGAAGCGCATCGCGAATGGTTTTGTCAACGCTATGAAATTTACTGCCGCCAGGCGAATAAAACCATGACGCCAGAAGCGGAGCTGGAGCACTAATCTACTTACCGCAGTACAGATACGACAACGGGCCTGACGGCCCGTTGCTTGTTTTACGGCTTCTCTTCGACGTCCGGCGCGCTCGGCGAACGGTTTTCCAGATCGTTAAGACGCTGCTCCAGAAGCGCCAGCTTTTCACGCGTGCGCAACAGCACCTGCGTCTGCACGTCGAACTCTTCGCGGCTTACCAGGTCCAGGCGAGTTAACTGCGACTGGAGCACCTGACGGATTTTTTTCTCCACGTCTTCCCCCAGATCGCGGAGCCCCTTCGGCATTGATTCATGAACCTGACGGGCGATTTGTTCAATTTTTTTCGGGTCAATCATGGTGGTTTCCTGCTCTGGTCGGTTATCCGCTCATTGTAGTGCGATCGTCGGCGCCTATAAACCATAAATGTTTGAAGCTTATGCATTGCCGACGATAGTCAATAGCGTTATAGTTGCTTTGCTTATTCTCAGGGCGGGGCGAAATTCCCCACCGGCGGTAAATCAACCATAGCGTTGAAAGCCCGCGAGCGCTTTCTGCGAATGCAGAAAGGTCAGCAGATCCGGTGTAATTCCGGGGCCGACGGTTAGAGTCCGGATGGGAGAGAGTAACGGCTCAGCCGGGTTTGTACCCGCTTGCGTTGACTTTTGCCGCTAAACCGGCGCTCCTAAGACTGCCCTGATTCTGGTAACCATACAATTAATGAGGTTTTTTTTACCATGAATCAGACGCTACTTTCCTCTTTTGGTACCGCTTTTGAACGTGTAGAACGTACTCTGGATGCACTGCGCGAAGGCCGCGGTGTGATGGTGCTTGACGATGAAGACCGTGAAAACGAAGGCGATATGATTTTCGCCGCTGAAACCATGACCGTTGAGCAGATGGCGCTGACCATTCGCCACGGCAGCGGCATTGTCTGCCTGTGCCTGACGGAAGATCGCCGTAAACAGCTCGACCTGCCAATGATGGTTGAGAACAACACCAGCGCCTACGGTACCGGTTTTACCGTGACCATCGAAGCCGCTGAAGGCGTGACCACCGGCGTTTCCGCCGCTGACCGCGTGACCACCGTGCGCGCGGCAATTGCCGATGGCGCGAAGCCGTCCGACCTGAACCGCCCTGGACACGTTTTCCCGCTGCGCGCGCAGCCGGGCGGGGTTCTGACCCGCGGCGGCCATACTGAAGCAACCATCGATCTGGTCACGCTGGCTGGCCTCAAACCGGCGGGCGTACTGTGTGAACTGACCAACGACGACGGCTCTATGGCGCGTGCGCCGCAGTGCATCGAGTTTGCTCAGCAGCACAATATGGAAGTGGTCACGATTGAAGATTTAGTGGCCTACCGTCGCGAACACGAGCGTAAAGCCAGCTGATTGCAGTCGTTGCGCTAAAAGTTGCGCTAAAAAATGAGAAAGCCGGGATATCCCGGCTTTATTGTTGAATAGTTCCAAAAGAAAGCTACTGATAGTTAATCTTTATAATCACATCTTTGCTAAAAGGGCCATCCTTGACTGAGACGGAGGGATTTTGGGTCAGCTCAGCAATATAGTTATGCGTGACGGTTGATGGTCGTCCCGGAATATAGGTAGCGAATGGCATATATTGGTTGAATATAACGTTAGTACTAGCCGTGCTATCATAGATATTCAATAGAAAGCCATTATTCATATCCAAATGAGTAATATCGTATAGGGTATCATTAGTATAGAAGCTGGTCGTGATATCGAATTGTTCAGTACAGCCTGCCGCCTGATCCCGGATGGTGGAGAGGCTGAACGTTTTTTTCAGCGCTGGCATGTCGGTTTTATAAGCATGAATGACGCCAAAATCCACTGTCTGACTTTCAGGGAAAAGCTTAACGGAAGCTGTACAGGTCAAAAACCGCACGTTATCTAATCCAGTAATATAATAACGTAAATTTTTGGCATCACTGAGCAGGTTTGCTCCCCCTTCGCCATCAAATTGCAGTACATTAATGTCACCAAAATTATAGACTGTTGAGCTATCGGGAGGAATCGCTTTAACTTTAATATACAGGCGGAAGCGGGCGTTAAAGGATACATTTTTTTGCAGTACCGAACCATTACATACCGGGTCATGATAGATATTTGGCAGCGGTTTCTGATCTATTCTATCCAGACAGGCGCCTGTCTTGATGCCTTGATTAATGCCTTCGTAATCGACACCATCGTATGTTACGCCAAAAGTAAAATAAGGATTATTGAGTACCTCACTGCTATTAAACGCCGAGAGTTTTATCCAGGCATAAAGCTCTTCCGTTGGGGCAGCGCGACTCCAGTGGGAGGCTTTATCGCAGTACACGGTAATATTAATGTCGGAACTTTCCCAAATTTTCTTGCCAGGCGTAATGTCGTTAGGAATGGTAAAGGAAGGAAGTGTAGCAATGTAAGAAAGCGCTCCTCCTTCGTTATTTTGATAGCAATTTACTGCCCATGATGGCACAGAAAACAGGCTGATTAATAACGTTAAAAAACTTAGTAGTCTTTTCATTATTATCCCTTTTTCACCGGTTCAGACTGACAGACCACTTGGGTAATGGTGCCAACTTACTGATTTAGTGTATGATGGTGTTTTTGAGGTGCTCCAGTGGCTTCTGTTTCTATCAGCTGTCCCTCCTGTTCAGCTACTGAAGGCGTGGTGCGTAACGGTAAAAGCACTGCCGGACATCAGCGCTATCTCTGCTCTCACTGCCGTAAAACATGGCAGCTACAGTTCACTTACACCGCCTCTCAGCCCGGTACACACCAGAAAATTATTGATATGGCCATGAATGGCGTCGGATGTCGCGCCAGTGCACGCATTATGGGCGTTGGCCTCAACACGATTTTACGACACTTAAAAAACTCAGGCCGCAGTCGGTAAACTCACGCATACAACCGGGCAGTGACGTCATTGTTTGCGCGGAAATGGACGAACAGTGGGGTTACGTCGGCGCTAAATCACGCCAGCGCTGGTTGTTTTACGCGTATGACAGGATACGGAGGACGGTTGTGGCGCACGTATTCGGTGAACGCACGTTGGCCACGCTGGAGCGTCTTCTTGGCCTGCTGTCGGCCTTTGAGGTCGTGGTATGGATGACGGATGGCTGGCCGCTTTATGAATCACGCCTGAAGGGAGAACTGCACGTTATCAGCAAGCGATATACGCAGCGCATTGAGCGGCATAACCTGAATCTGAGGCAGCATCTGGCAAGGCTGGGCAGGAAGTCACTGTCGTTCTCAAAATCGGTGGAGCTGCATGACAAAGTCATCGGGCATTATCTGAACATAAAACACTATCAGTAAGTTGGAGTCATTACCACCACTTGTACAGAATTACAGCTGACTTTAAACATATTCAGGCCGCCGTAATCGCCAATAAAGCCTACCTGGAAATTAGCCGGCAGGTCTTTAATCTCCTGCGACGCCAGGCCAAACGGTTCAGCCATCATGCTGGATGTTTTTGGCAGCAGCGTTTTGCCATTCGTGCCGATATAACCCACGGTGATAAAGTAGGGGGAGTTGTTCTTTAACGTTAACCCGCTGGCCGTTCGGCTAATATCGAATTTACCGGTCAGATTCACCTGCCCGTTCTTCACTTCGACTGCCTTTGGTCGCCAGAAAATTTTAATGCGGCTCTGCATGGCAATTTGCATGACGTTTTTCTGTTCCGAGCGCGGCGGAATTTCGCGCACGTTGAAATAAAACAGCGATTCCCTGTCCGCCGGAAGCTGCGTCAACGTTGGCTGAGGAATCAGGCGAACCTGTACTTGCTCACCCGCCTCGAGGCGCACCATTGGCGGAACAGCAGTAATATAGTTTCGGGATTTTTTATTATCCTTATCCTCAATCCATGATTGGGCAAGGAAAGGGGCCGTTGTGCTCTGGTTGGTCAAGCGCACGGAGACGCTCTTATCCGACTGGTTAAGAATAATGCGGGTTCTGTCGGGCGACACGGCGGCATTTACCGCAAAGCTGGTACTCAACAGACAGAATAGTCCTTTCGCAAATGTCTTAATTTTCATCATCATTCATCCTGAATTAATGTGCGGGCTTACATGGTAAAATAATGGCCTGACCATCGAGATTGCTATGGTTAGGCGGTGTCAAATCACACACGTTGTCGTTCCATTTTAGCGTCAGGATGCTGTTTTCCTGTATTCCGCTCAGGTATACAAAGCCGTCATCAGCGACTAAACCTATATCGCGACCTGTTGCTTTGTCTGTTACGGTCACGCCCAGCGGTGGATAGCGTCCGTCTTCCAGGCGGATGACGCCGATGATCTGATAGCCTTTGGTCGCGCTCAGGGGCATATAGCCAATAGCGCCTTCGGTCAGCGTGGTGCGGATTACCGAGTTGGTTACATCCACGCCATCCGGCAGGTTGTTGTTGTTCACCATCACCATCGCCGTTGTGTAGTTACCCACTGACGGAACCACGGAAATACCAAACATATTGGTCATACTACGATGATTGTTTACCTCAACACCGGCTATTCCATCCGCATCCACCATGACGCGAGAACTGTTGCCAGTGTTGTAATCATGTAATGCCGCACCGTAACGGGTTGCCGTGAACGAGCCGTTCCAGCCAGCGCTGAGCGAGCGATAGCTGCTTGGCTTCACGCTACCGTTTACATTCAACCGGCCATAGGGTGAATAGTGCTGATAGTATCCGCGCATGGCCGCTTCGCCATCGCCAAACTCTTTATCTGTGCCTGAAACGGACATATTCCACGGGTTATTACGATCTGAACCATCGTACCAGGTTGCCGTTTGCGTCGTTGCGTCGTCGCCATAGCGCTGCAGGCTGTACATAATATTGCGATTATTTTCCAGCGGCAGGGTGAGTGAAAAGTAATATTGATTCTCTTCATCATCATTCCAGCGCACGCGGCTCATCGCCAATGAAGCTGAAATATTTTTAAACGCACCAATATCAAAGCTCCGGCTCAGAGAAAACGAGTAGTTCGTATTGGTTTCACTGTTCCAGTAGGTATTACGTGTGACACTCAGATAGGTATTTAGCTCCAGCGGCGCAACGAACTGATTAAAGGAGAGCACATAGCTCTCTTTCTCATTGGAGCTGGAGTCGGAGCCATCGCGCGAGCTGATATATTCGCTCATCGTGACGTACTCTTTATCTGAGAACCGGTAACCCGCGAAGGTTACCTGACTGTTTGTTTCTTCAAAACGTTTGGCATAGTTAGCGCGATAGCTGAAGCCGCGCTGTTTACCTTGATCGTCATTACGTAGATTAGCCTCGGCGCGGGTAATATCAAGGGAGAATGAGCCAAAACGGTTAAGGTTAAAGCCAACCCCACCGGTTGCCGCCTGATAGTCATCGGCGGTGACGATAGCGCCGCCGTAGAGAGAAACATCACTCAACCAGCCCCAGGAAGCCTCCCCGGTCCAGAAAAGGGGGTTATTCACATCATTGTGGGTCGTTGATGTGGGTTTACCCACTGAACTTTTATAACGTACCTGCCCTTTACGCGTCAGGTAAGGGATAGAGGCGGAACCAACCTGGAACGTACTTTTGCGTCCGTCTTCTTCCTCGATCGTGACATCCAGCTGCCCCTGCAAGGTTGTGCCCAGATCGGCGATGGTGAATGGCCCGGGGGAGACGGTCGTTTGATAGAGCGTGCGGCTGTTTTGCGTAACGGTGACTTTAGCGTTGGTCTGCGCGATGCCGCTTATTTGCGGCGCATAGCCGCGTAAATCCGGCGGCAGCATTTGTTCATCACTTTCCAGAGAGGCGCCGGTAAAGTGAAAAGTATCGTAGAGGCCTGAGCTCAGGTCGTACTGGCCCATCGTGAATTTTGACGCCAGGGACGGAATCGGGCGGAATAAATAGGTACGCGGCAGGCTGCTGCTGGTACCCGTTGATTTCCGCTCAGTAAACGATTGATCGTACTGATAATCGCTACGTAAGCGCCATGCACCGAGGTTGAAACCCAGTGTGCCATATGAGTTGACGCTCTGGTTGCTGTCGCCGTGGCTCGGCGTGTACTGGCTGGCGTAAAGGTTATAATCCAGCATAAGCCCCGCGATACCGTCGTCCCAGTACTCCGGCGGCGTCCAGTTTTTAGCCTGATATTTCATCCATGCCTGGGGTACGGTTAACGTCAGTACCATGTTCGCTTTATCCAGACGAATAATCAGCTCTGGCTGATGGCTGAGATCGAGACAGCCTTTTTGATTCCACATTTGTAGCGGTTCAATAAACGCATCGGCAAAGCCGAACTCTGCCAGGCGCTCTTTAGTGAGGCAAAGCTGAGATCCGCTTTCGTTATCAGCTTTTATCCACTCCAGGTGATAGGCTTTTGGTAAGGTATTTTTGTTGATCTGTACGCGTGCTACATAGGTGCCGACAGGAATATAGCCTTTTTTTTCAAATTGCGAGAGATCGATGTTTTTCCTGTCCTCAGCATCAATCATATCGGTATTGAATTCTATTGCATAAAGCGGCATTGATAGTGATGCGGTAAAACATACTGAGCAAAGGGTATGCTTTATTAAAAGGAATAACTTTCCTGGCATTAAACCGCTATGAATAATAGTGCGCATAAAATCCGTTTCTTTTAATAAAATAGACCAGGAAAGCCGGTGAATCCATCACCGGCTTGAATCGATAAAAATTAAGCGAAAGCGATAATTATTTATAAGCCAGGACGTAGTTTGCCTGAGCGTAAACATCACCCTCGGTTGCATTTTTACCTTTAGATTCCATGCGGGCGTGGAAGTCCAGGTTCTGAGTCGGGTTGGTATCGGTAAACACTACCGG
Source organism: Klebsiella sp. PL-2018 (assembly GCF_019048985.1). NCBI lineage: Bacteria > Pseudomonadati > Pseudomonadota > Gammaproteobacteria > Enterobacterales > Enterobacteriaceae > Klebsiella > Klebsiella sp. PL-2018. Next base: position 5,085,447 of record NZ_CP077673.1, on the reverse strand, counting down.
CACTGCGGATCCCAGGGTTACGGTGTTGTAACCTGCGTCCATAATACGTACGCCAACGCCGGTAGCGCCGCCGTAGTTGCTTTCTTTGGTATTTACCATCAGGCTGGCGTCATTGCTGTCGACGTTGGCAGAAGTGAAGGTCACGTTCACTTTATCCGTTGTCGTTTTCACGCCTTTATCATCCGTTGTGCTCAGAATACAGTCGCGCAGTTTGATAGAGAAATCTGCAGGCTGAGAGTACTGGCCGCCGTTCAGTACGCTATCGGCAACCTGGCCGAGATCGACATCAATCTGAGAGCTTTCCGGTGTCACAGAGCAAGGGGCGGTAATAACGGTACCGGAGAAGGTGACAATACCGTGGCCCTGATCTTCAGCGCTGGCATTAAAAGCAGTCGCAGAAAAAACAGCGGTAGTGGCAACAGCGAGCAGCGTTTTTTTAAACATGGAATATAGTCCTTTATAGATGATCAATATTAAATATGAGGTTTACGACAACTGGTATGGGATTGGGTTTGCTTGAATTAATATTAATTCAACGCGTAAAAACTATCATGCTGCTCACTGTTACGCATGTTAATTGTAATTAAAGGTAACTCGCAGTTTTCCTTAATGTATGCATTTTAGTGCGCTTTTTTTAGGATATTTCGCAATGTAATATCTCTTTTGACGGTGGCTTTACCTGTATTGATTGTTGATGTGAATGAATTTCGTTTGATACCCGCAGAATTAACGTCAAATTAATGCCAAAGCAATGAGGGCGAATGCTGTGAAAAGGCTATTTACGCATGGTCTTAATTGACTAAAGGTTAAATTTAATACCTGTTCTCAATTCATCATTAATGATGAATTCATGTAATGAATTGACAAGTGAAATAATGGGGGCATTGACTCAGCCAATGCCCACCGTTTGCAAAACCACCAGGCTTAATCCCATCACTGACATCCCGCACAGCACGCCATAGCTCGGGTTGCTTTGTGGATCGAGCTCTTTCGCCAGCGGCATAAGCTCATCAACCGACAGCGCAATCATGATACCGGCAACCGCGGCCATAACGGCGCCCATCATCACCGGGGATATCGCGCTGCCCAGCACCAGCCAGGCCAGCACGCCGCCGAAGATTTCCGCCATGCCGGAAAGACCCGCCCAGAACACCGCTTTACTTCTGGAGCCCGTGGCGGCATATACCGGTCCGGCTACCGCCAGTCCTTCCGGGATGTTGTGTAGCGCAACGCCTAACGCGACCCCCATGCCCAGCTCGAGATTATTGCTGGCCGTCACGAAGGTCGCAATGCCCTCGGGGAAGTTATGCAGGCTGATGCCTAAGGTCAGCAAAATCGCCGTACGGCGCAGGTTGCGCGGGCGGGAAATGCCGGGAGACATCAGATCCTGCGGGTGGGCGTGAGGCAGCATGCGGTCAAGCGCAAAGTAGCCCAGAAGGCCGATAATAAACATGCCGTAGCCGAGCAGGGGGGACATGCCTTCGGTAGCCAGCGCGGCGGGCAGCATCTCCATCAACGAAATCAACAGCATGATCCCGGCGGCGAATCCCAGTGAGAATCCCAGTAAGCGATTCGAGGGTTTCTGCCCGATAACGCCGAAAATGGCGCCAATAAAGGTAGCGCTCCCTGCCAGCAGGGTCAAAATGACGGGTGAGGACAACATTCACCTCCTTATGAAAATAATTCTTATTAAGAGTATCCTGATCCATTGACGATCGCGAGCGCGCGGATTCACTCTTTACCGCCGCTTACATTCAAATTTTCTGACGATCATCATCATGCTTATCTGAGTTTATCCTCCATAGAAAGAGCGTAATGTAAATACATCAACTTTCTTAATAAAGGATATCACTATGTCCCGTACCCGCATGCCCGCGCTGTTTTTAGGTCACGGTAGCCCGATGAACGTGCTGGAAGATAACATCTATACTCGCGCCTGGCGGCATCTGGGCGAGACGCTGGCGCGGCCTAAAGCCATTGTGGTGATCTCCGCGCACTGGTTCACTCGCGGTACAGGAGTGACCGCGATGGAGGCGCCGAAAACGATTCATGATTTTGGCGGTTTTCCCCAGGCGCTCTACGATACGCATTATCCGGCGCCGGGTTCGCCTGAGCTGGCCCAGCGTCTGGTCGAGCTGCTGGCGCCGGTGCCGGTGACGCTGGATAAAGAAGCCTGGGGCTTTGACCATGGTTCCTGGGGCGTGTTGATTAAAATGTATCCCGATGCTGATATTCCGATGGTACAGCTGAGTATTGATAGTACGAAGCCCGCGGCATGGCATTTCGAAATGGGGCGTAAGCTGGCTCAGCTGCGCGATGAGGGCATTATGCTGGTGGCAAGCGGCAACGTGGTGCATAACCTGCGTACCGCACGCTGGCACGGCGAAAATACACCTTATCCCTGGGCGGCGTCGTTTAATGACTACGTGAAGGCGAACCTGGACTGGAAAGGTCCCGTAGCGGAACATCCGCTGGTGAATTACCTGGCGCATGAAGGCGGATCGTTATCGAACCCGACGGCCGATCACTTTCTGCCGCTGTTGTACGTGCTGGGCGCCTGGGACGGTGAAGAGCCGATTACGATCCCGGTTGAAGGAATGGAAATGGGCTCCCTGAGCATGCTGTCGGTGGTCATTGGCGCCTGAAAATAGATAAACCCCGGCAGTAAACAATGCCGCCGGGGTTTGCTGTTACTCGACGAAAATGTGCGGATAAAAGCGCGACAGATCCTGAGTGATCAGCGCCCGGTCTTCGCGAATGCCAATTCCCGCCGGCTGGTCGTTAATCAGCCAGCTGCCGATGAGCGTGTAGCTGTCGCCAAATTTCGGCAACGGATAGAACGCCTGCACGATGGTGCCCTCTTCACCGTACGGCCCTTCTACCGCCTCCAGCACTTTGCCATTCTCCACGATAGAGACGTTAGCGCCCTCGCGGGAGAAGATCGGCTTAATAACGTACTTTTCCAGCTCCGGGTGCGCATCTTCGCTGAAATAAGCGGCCAGCAGGTTCGGATGGTTGGGGAACATCTCCCACAGCAGCGGCAGCAGCGCTTTGTTGGAGATAATGCTCTTCCAGGCCGGCTCCAGCCAGCGCACGCCGGCATCTTCCAGCTTGGTGGAGAACACCTCGCGCAGCATGTACTCCCATGGATAGAGCTTGAACAGATTACCAATCACCTGATCCTGCAGGTCGGTAAACTGGCCTTTTTCGCCGAGACCAATATCTTCGATGTAGAGGAACTCGGTTGCCACGCCCGCTTCTGCGGCGCAGTCCTGCAAATATTGCACGGTACCGCGGTCTTCAACGGTATCGCGACAGCAGGCCATATGCAGCAGCTGGAAGCCGAACTGCTCGCGCAGCTCGCCAAAGCGATCGATCAGCTTCTCCTGCAGGCTGTTGAACTGATCGCTGCCCGCCGGCAGCTGACCGGCGTTCAGCTGATCTTCCATCCAGATCCACTGGAAGAATGCCGCTTCATAGAGAGACGTCGGCGTATCGGCGTTGTTCTCCAGCAGCTTCGGCTCACCCACGCCGTCCCACGCGAGATCGAGACGCGAATACAGCGAGGGCTGATGGGTTTTCCACGACTGGCGTACGAAGCCCCAGGTGTGTTTGGGGATGCGAAATTTGGCCATTAACTCATCGCTGGCGATGACTTTTTCCACCGCCTGCAGACACATCTGATGCAGCTCAGCGGTGACCTCTTCAAGCTTCTCAACCTGCGCCAGCGTCAGTTTGTAATAGGCTTCTTCGCTCCAGTACGGCTCGCCGTACATGGTGTGAAAGTTAAAGCCATATTCTGTCGCCTTTTCGCGCCAGTCCGGGCGCTCGGTAATGCTGATTCTTTCCATGTCGCTTAGCCGCCCATCGAGCGTGAAGAAGAGGAGCTTGCTGAACTACGCTGCATGGTTGATTGCTTAGCGACCGAGTCGCCAAACCCGCCGCGCGTTACGGTGCTGGTGGTGGCTGGTTTTGGCGCCATCGCGGTTTTCGGCACGGTCATGGTACGGCCCGGCTGCGCTGCGCCGTAGCTCTTACCGCCCGCGTCGGTGTATTTACCATAGGCCGGGCTGGCCGGGTTTTTTGAGCTGAACAGCGGCTGCTGAGCGCCCATTCCGCCGCCCATCATCCGGCCCATCATGTAGCCAGCCATCAGCGGCATCCAGAAGCTGCCGCTGCTTTGCGCCTGGGCCTGGTTTTCCGGAGCCATGCCTGCCTGAGCCGGCGCCTGCTGGCACTGACCTTCACCGAATTCGGCGACGCAATCTTCACGAGAGGCGTATTTCGGCGCGGTACGTTCTGCTTCTTTGAGCGCGTTGTTGTAAGCGGTGGTGCACTCTGCGGATTTGCTCGGGTTAGCGGCAGAGCAGTCATCGGCGTTTTGATACAGAGAAACCGTTTCATCGCTTTGTTCACAGCCGGCGAGCATAAATACCGCCGTCACGGCGAGCGCAACGGGAGTTAAATGACGAGCGCTCCAGCTTTTGCGGAAGGAGGCGTGTTTAATATTTTTTGTCCGTTTCATGTTTGTCTTCCTGGACCCAGTGGTATGCGTTTTGTTAACGCTCAGGATAGAGGATGAGTGGTGGAAAATGAAGCGAATAGGGGCGGAAAGCGGGGGATCTTTACGTTGCCTTACGTTTAACGCTTCGCTTACCCGCGGGGTAAGCGAAGCGTGGAGTGCGCAAGCTTAATTACTGGCGGAACGGATTGCTGCCGCTGGTGCTGCGTGCGGAAGCCGGTTTTGCCGCGGCGGTGTTGCTGTAGCCGTCAGCGCTGGCATCCTGCTGCGGATTTTCCGGCGCCACGCTGTCCGGCGAGGTCGGAATCGCTTTACCCAGCGTGTTGTTCAGCGCAACCAGGTCCTGCTCGTTCAGCGTACCGAGCGCGGACTTGATGTTCAGCTCGTTAATCAGGTAGTTATAACGCGCGTTGGACAGCTGCTGTTTTGCGTTATACAGCGTGGTGGTCGCGTCCAGGACATCGACGATGGTACGCGTACCCACTGAATAACCGGCTTCCATGGCATCCAGTGAACTTTGGGCAGACACCACGGCCTGTTTGTAGGCATTGATGCTGCTGATGGACGCGTTCACGTTGTTAAAAGAGGAACGAACGGTCTGCACCACGCTACGATGCGCGCTTTCCAGCTGCTCGCTGGCGCCGACAAAGTTGTACTGCGCCTGTTTAACCTGGGAGTTCACCATCCCGCCCTGATACAGCGGCAGGGAGAAGTTCAGGCCGATTTGGTTCTGCCCGATATCTCTGTCCTGCGTGGTGTTTTTAGAACCACTGTAGCTGTTATTAGATACGCTACTGGACGCGTTTAAATTCAGGGTCGGCAGATGCCCATCCTGCGCCTGGCGAATTTGCTCGCGTGCCAGGTCCTGGCTGAGTCGGGCCTGCAGCAGCGACAGGTTGCGGTTTTCCGCTTCTTTCAACAGCGCGTTCACCGCCGATGGTTTAGTGGTTTTAAACCCATCAACGTTCAGCGAGGCCAGCTCCGGATAGTAGTTGCCGGTCACCTGACGCAGCCCTTCTACGGCGTTATCGAGGTCGTTGCGCGCGGTGACTTCATTCGCCAGCACGGCATCGTACTGCGAACGGGCGTTCTGTACGTCAGTAATCGCAACCAGGCCAACGTTAAAGCGCTGGGTGGTCTGATCTAACTGGCGGTAAATAGCCTGTTTCTGCGCTTCGGTATAGGAGAGCGTATCGATAGCGGCCAGCACTTTAAAATAGGCCGTCGCGGTGTTCAGAATCAGCGTTTGCTGATCCGTCTGATAGGTGACGTCCTGAATGCCGGCGTTCTTTTCCTGCAGCGTCAGCGCACGCCATTTCGACATATCAAACAGAACCTGCGTGAGCTGCAGCGATCCGCTGGTGACGTCGGAATTCTGGTCTTTAGCATCACGGAAGCCGCTGGTATAGGTATAATCTGCACCCAGACCGAGCTGTGGCAATAACGGGCTACGCGCTTCGTTGATCTTCTCGAATGCGGCATCACGATCGGCTGCTGATTTACGCAGATCAGGGTTGCTGACACGCGCCTGCTGATAAACCTGCAGCAGGTTTTCAGCCTGGCTCATGGCGCTGAAGCCAGTCAGGCCCAGGCCGATAAGGATGGGAAAGAGTTTCTTCATTTGCATTCCTTGTTGTGAAGCATTTAGCGCTACTCAAATTCTAAAAATAATCACTGATTGTATAGAGTCTGTTACCGTAAAAAGTTGGCGTTATGTGCCATGGGGCGGTAATTTGCACCAATCTAGCATACGAGCCGTAAAACGGTAGCCACACCGCCTATAAATTCATAACTTCATGTTCTACAGGATATCGAAATGAGCGACGTCAATCAGCAGGGGATTACCTTCTCTAAAAACGATGTAGAAATTATTGCACGCGAAACGCTTTATCGCGGTTTTTTTTCGCTCGATTTATATCGTTTTCGCCATCGCCTGTTTAACGGCGGGATGAGCGGCGAAGTGACCCGCGAAATTTTTGAGCGCGGCCACGCCGCAGTCTTGCTACCCTTTGACCCGGTACGCGATGAAGTTGTGCTCGTCGAGCAGATCCGTATTGCGGCGTATGATACCAGCGCGAGCCCGTGGCTGCTCGAAATGGTCGCCGGTATGATAGAAGAAGGCGAATCTCCTGAAGATGTCGCCCGTCGTGAAGCGGTGGAAGAGGCCGGGCTTATTGTTGGCCGGGTTAAACCGGTCCTGAGCTACCTGGCCAGCCCCGGCGGCACCAGCGAAAGGCTGTCTATTATGGTGGGTGAAGTCGATGCAACGACGGCAAAAGGAATTCATGGACTGGCCGACGAAAACGAGGATATTCGCGTTCATGTGGTGAGCCGGGAACAGGCTTACAGATGGGTGGAAGAGGGGAAAATCGACAACGCAGCCTCTGTCATCGCGCTGCAATGGCTGCAACTGCATTATCACAATTTACGAAACGAGTGGACAAAATGAAGCGTTATACGCCTGACTTTCCTGAAATGATGCGCCTGTGTGAAACCAACTTTGCCCAGCTGCGCCGCCTGTTGCCGCGAACGGATGCAGCGGGAGAAAAGGTGAGTTACCAGGTGGGCAACGCGCAATACCGATTAACCATCGTCGAATCGACCCGCTACACTACGTTAGTGGCGATTGAACAGACGGCGCCGTCGGTGAGCTACTGGAGTCTGCCGTCAATGACGGTACGGCTCTATCACGATGCAATGGTCGCTGAAGTGTGTTCAAGTCAGCAGATCTTTCGCTTTAAAGCGCGGTATGATTATCCTAATAAAAAGTTGCATCAACGCGACGAAAAGCATCAAATTAATCAGTTTCTGGCCGATTGGCTGCGATACTGTTTTGCACATGGAGCGATGGCGATTCCGGTTTGTTAGCGTCGTGAAACCTAAGGACACCATTTGGAAAGCCTGTTAAACCTACCTTTGGCTGGTGAGGCCAGAGTCAGGATATTACAAATTACCGATACTCACCTGTTTGCTGAAAAACATGAAACGCTGTTAGGTATCAATACCTGGGAAAGCTATCAGGCCGTACTGGATGCGATCCGCGCCTCACAGCGAGAGTGCGACCTGATCGTTGCTACAGGCGATTTGGCGCAAGATCACTCTGCCGCGGCCTACCAGCATTTTGCTGAAGGCATCGCGAGTTTTACTGCACCCTGCGTCTGGCTACCGGGTAATCATGATTTTCAACCGGCAATGTACAGCACGCTGCAGGAATCCGGCATCTCTCCCGCTAAACGCGTATTGCTGGGCGACCACTGGCAAGTATTGCTGATGGATAGCCAGGTGTTCGGCGTGCCGCACGGCGAGCTGAGCGATTTCCAGCTGGAATGGCTTGAGCAGAAGCTGACCGAAGTTCCGCAGCGCTATACGCTGCTGCTGTTGCACCATCATCCCATGCCGTCAGGCTGTAGCTGGCTGGATCAGCATAGCCTGCGCAATGCCGGGGCGCTTGATTGCGCGCTGGCCGCTTTTCCTCGCGTTAAGCATCTGCTCTGCGGCCATATTCACCAGGAGCTGGACCTTGACTGGAACGGACGGCGCATGATGGCCACGCCATCCACCTGCGTGCAGTTTAAGCCGCACTGCGCGAACTTCACGCTCGATACCGTCTCCCCAGGCTGGCGCTGGCTGGAACTGCATCCTGACGGCACATTGACCACTGAAGTTTGCCGTCTCGAAGGCGTGAAATTTCACCCGGATATCGCTTCAGAAGGATACTGATGTCTACGCTTCTCTATCTGCATGGTTTTAACAGCTCGCCTCGGTCGGCAAAAGCGACTGCGCTGAAAGCGTGGCTGGCGCAGACCTATCCTGACATCTCGATGGTGATACCGGAGCTCCCGGTTTATCCCGCGCAGGCGGCTGAGCATCTGGAGTCTATCGTGCTGGAGCATGGCGGTGAACCGCTGGGCGTTGTCGGGTCGTCGCTGGGGGGATATTACGCGACCTGGCTATCGCAGTGCTTTATGCTGCCCGCCGTGGTAGTGAACCCCGCGGTGCGCCCGTTTGAGCTGTTGAACAATTTCCTTGGCCCCAATGAGAATCCATACACGGGGCAGCAATATGTGCTAGAGTCTCGCCATATTTACGATCTCAAGGTCATGCAAATTGACCCGCTGGAAGCGCCGGATTTAATCTGGTTATTGCAGCAAACGGGTGATGAAGTGCTTGATTACCGCCAGGCCGTGGATTATTTCGCCTCCTGCCGACAAACGGTAGAGGAGGGCGGTAATCACGCATTTGTTGGCTTTGAAGATCATTTCACTCAGATTATCGATTTTCTGGGCCTGCGCTGAGCGGTTCGGAACGACCTACGAATACACACCATGACGCAATCTTCATATAACGCTGATGCCATTGAGGTACTCACCGGGCTAGAGCCGGTTCGCCGCCGTCCGGGAATGTACACTGATACCACACGTCCAAACCATCTTGGTCAGGAAGTTATTGATAACAGCGTGGATGAGGCCCTGGCCGGTCACGCGAAACGCGTGGAGGTGATTCTCCACGCCGATCAGTCGCTGGAAGTCATCGACGATGGACGCGGAATGCCGGTGGATATCCACCCTGAAGAGGGGGTTCCGGCAGTTGAACTGATTCTTTGCCGCCTGCACGCCGGGGGGAAGTTCTCCAATAAGAACTACCAGTTCTCCGGCGGCCTGCACGGCGTAGGGATTTCGGTGGTCAACGCCTTATCGAAACGCGTTGAGGTGAACGTGCGCCGCGACGGCCAGGTCTACAGCATCGCGTTTGAAAACGGCGATAAAGTAGAAGATCTGCACGTGACCGGTACCTGCGGTAAGCGCAATACCGGTACCAGCGTGCACTTCTGGCCGGACGAAAGCTTTTTCGATAGCCCGCGTTTTTCCGTCTCGCGCCTTTCTCATTTATTAAAGGCCAAGGCCGTTCTCTGCCCGGGCGTAGAGATTGTTTTCCGCGATCTGGTTAACGACAGCGAACAGCGCTGGTGCTACGCCGATGGTCTGACCGACTATCTTAGCGAAGCGGTTAACGGCCTGCCGCTGCTGCCGGAAAAACCGTTCGTCGGCACCTTCTCCGGCGATACCGAAGCGGTCGACTGGGCGCTGCTGTGGCTGCCGGAAGGCGGTGAACTGCTGACCGAAAGCTACGTCAACCTGATCCCGACGATGCAGGGCGGTACCCACGTTAACGGCCTGCGCCAGGGGCTGCTGGACGCCATGCGCGAGTTCTGCGAATACCGCAATATTCTGCCGCGCGGCGTGAAGCTGTCGGCGGAAGATATCTGGGAGCGCTGCGCCTACGTCCTGTCCGTGAAGATGCAGGACCCGCAGTTTGCCGGGCAAACGAAAGAGCGCCTCTCTTCACGTCAGTGCGCCGCGTTTGTTTCAGGGGTGGTCAAAGACGCCTTCAGCCTGTGGCTGAACCAGAACGTTCAGTCGGCAGAGCTGCTGGCGGAAATGGCGATTTCCAGCGCCCAGCGTCGCCTGCGCGCGGCGAAGAAAGTGGTGCGTAAAAAGCTGACCAGCGGTCCGGCGCTGCCCGGTAAGCTGGCGGACTGTACCGCCCAGGATTTGAACCGAACCGAACTGTTCCTTGTGGAAGGGGATTCGGCGGGCGGATCGGCCAAGCAGGCGCGCGATCGCGAGTATCAGGCGATCATGCCGCTGAAAGGTAAAATCCTGAACACCTGGGAAGTCTCTTCCGATGAGGTGCTGGCTTCTCAGGAAGTGCATGATATTTCCGTCGCTATCGGTATCGATCCGGATAGCGACGACCTGAGCCAGCTGCGCTACGGCAAGATTTGTATTCTGGCGGATGCCGACTCCGACGGCCTGCACATCGCGACGCTGCTGTGCGCGCTGTTCGTCAGGCACTTCCGCACGCTGGTTAAGCAGGGTCACGTCTACGTGGCGCTGCCGCCCCTGTACCGTATCGACCTCGGCAAAGAGGTGTATTACGCGCTTACAGAAGAAGAGAAAACCGGCGTGCTGGAGCAGCTTAAGCGCAAGAAAGGCAAGCCGAACGTGCAGCGCTTTAAAGGGCTGGGCGAGATGAACCCGATGCAGCTGCGCGAGACCACGCTGGATCCGAATACCCGCCGTCTGGTACAGCTGATTATCAACGATGAAGACGAGCAGCAGACGACCGCCATGATGGATATGCTGTTAGCGAAGAAGCGTTCTGAAGATCGGCGTAACTGGCTGCAGGAGAAGGGCGATCTGGCGGAGCTGGACGGATAATAAAAAATCGGCCGGGAAACCGGCCGATGTCGTTTGCTTGCTTAAATACCCGCTTCAAGAATACGAATATTCATTTCCAGTACGTCGCCTTTCACGGCTTCGCCGTAGGCTTTCATGTGCGGCGTCTGCAGGTGCGCTTCAAGATGCGCGACGCTTTCCCACTGCTCGACCATCACGATAGAATCCGGTGAAGTAGTCTGAAAACTGACGCCAGCGGCGTGATCCACCAGCGGCGCATAGCCGTGGCAGCCTTCTTCCTGGAGAACGATCGGGGTAATTTTTGCGAACTGATCCAGCACCGCCTGACGATGGTGTTGGCCCGGACGAGTGCGAATTTCAGCGATCACTGTCAACATGGTTAACTCAACTCCTTCTGTATATTCTCATCATACTTCAAGCCGCCGCTAAAATGAGCCGCGCTTGTCGTCTTTTCATAACTCACTACAGTTAACCAAAAATTTCCGCCAGATGCTTGCGATATTCTGCCGTATAACGCGGAACATCGGGCATTTTGATCACATCGTTGGCGATGAAGGTGGGCAGGGCGCTCATCCCAAGGAACTGGTTGGCCTTATGAAATGGCAGGTACACCCCGTCGACGCCAACGCCGTGGAAGAACTGATCTTTCTCGGTGAACGCTTCCATCGGCGCGTTCCAGGTCAGGGACAGCATATATTTTTTCCCCTGAATCAGGCCGCCGGAACCATATTTCTTACTGGCGTCGGAGCGGGTGCGGCCATCGCTGGCATACAGCGCGCCGTGACCTTCGGTAAAGACATCATCAATGTACTTTTTCACCGTCCACGGTGCGCCCATCCACCAGCCCGGCATCTGCCAGATAACCACGTCTGCCCAGAGAAAATTCTGCACTTCTTCTTTGATGTCGTAGTCGCTCTCGGCGCGGACGACCTTAACATCATGCCCGGCGTCGCGCAGATAACCATCCGCGACCTCGGTCAGGGTGTCGTTCAGCTGGCCGTTAGAGTGGGCGAATTTTTTCGCACCGTTAATAATCAGGATGTTGCTCATTTTTTATCCTCAACTTTTCAATTTTGAGGCTAATTTTACCCCGCAGGGCAGAGCGGTAAAATGAGCAAAATGTGCAAAGTCTTTTGCTTTTTTAGCAATAATGCCGCTACCAGCGAATGCGCGCCTCGAATCCGCCGTCCCGGGCGTTGTCGAAGCTGGCCGTCATCCCGTGCAGCGCGGCGATGCGTTTGACGATGGAGAGCCCAAGGCCGCTGCCGGGCTGTTCCTGGCCGGGAGGGCGATAAAAGCGTTCGCCGATGCGCGTCAGGGCCTCGGCGCTGATGCCCGGGCCGTTATCGCGTACGCGAAATTCACCCGCATCAAGGATGATGTCGACCTGGCTTCCGGCGGCGCTATAGCGCACGGCGTTATCCAGAAGATTGCGCACCAGCAGACTCAGCAGCAGCGGCTGGCCGGTGCGCGTGATGTTTTTCGCGTTCAGGTGCAGGCGTAGCTCAACGCCGGCCTGCTGGGCGGGGTGGTACATCTCCATGACCGCCGACTGCAGCAGTTCATCAAGGGCGATAGTCTGGAGATCGTCCAGCTGCGCCAGCGAATCCAGACGCGACAGAGTGAGTAACTGGTCGACCAGGCGAGTGGCGCGATCGATCCCCTGGTGAAGCTGCGCCAGCGCTTTATCCAGCCCTTGCGGATCGTCCGTTGAGAGCTGGGCCACTTCGGTCTGCACCTTCAGCGCCGCCAGCGGGCTGCGCAGCTCGTGGGCGGCATCGGACGTGAAGCGACGCTCGCGGATCATGGTGTCATGCGTCCGGGTAAAGAGCTGATTTAGCGCGTCGACCAGCGGGCGAACTTCGCTGGGCACGTTCTCGCTATTTAGCGTTTCGGCGGAGTCCGGCGCCCGGGCGCGCAGCGTGGTGGCCAGCTTTTTCAGCGGCGCCAGCTCCCGGCTCAACAGCACGATGAGCAGCAAAAACATCAGCGGCAGCGCAACCAGCCAGGGCGTAAGCTGGGAGGTGACAATATCCAGCGCCATCTCGCGGCGGTAATCCCACTCCTGACCGACGGCGATACGATGGCGACCGTCGCGGGTGGTAAGCCACAGGAAGCGCCACTCGTCATCGTCGCCGCGCAGGTAGCCATCGCTGAACCCCTCCCGATGGTTACCCCACGGGATATCCTGGCCATTTTCGCCATCGTTAAGCACCATTTTGCCATCGGCGGTAAAGATAGCGAAAGCCAGCGCATCGTCATCGAGATGGCCATGTTTGACCTTTTTCTGCTCCCGTACCTGCGGAGCGAGGGTATGGAGTTCGTCAACATTCATCGCGCTCAGGCGGCGGGCGAACAGCAGCTGCTGGGTATCGAACAGCTTATCCAGTTTGTCGGCGGTTTGTTGCCAGGCCACAAGGCTGGCAATGCCCCAGGCGGCGCTGGTCAGCAGCAGGAAAAGCAGCGTCAGGCGGACGCGCAGGCTCAGTCTACCCAGCCGTTTCATGCGTCCCCCAGGGTATAACCGATGCCGTGCACGGTGCGAATGAAGCCGCTGCCGAGCTTACGGCGCAGATGATGGACGTGTACTTCTACCGCGTTGCTGGAGACATCGTCATCCCAGCTATAGAGCTTTTCCTCAATCAGCTTACGCGGCAGCACGCGTCCGGCGTTGCGCATCAGGAGTTCCAGCAGAGCAAACTCCTTTGGCTTGAGCGGCAGGCTCTCGCCGTTTAGCGTGGTCGTGAGTCGGCCTGGATCGAGAACAACATTGCCGTGCCGCAGCTCGCTGCTGCTGTGGCCGTGGGCGCGACGCATCAGCGCTTCCAGACGCGCGGCGACTTCAACCAGTGCGAAAGGTTTGCAGAGGTAGTCATCGGCGCCGAGACGTAACCCTTCAACGCGCTGGCTGAGCGCGTCGCGGGCGGTGAGGATCAGTACCGGTTCGTGGCGGCCTTTGTCGCGCCATTCGCGCAGAATATCCAGCCCATCGATGCCGGGCAGGGTCAGGTCCAGAATAATGGCGTCGTAAGGGGCGTGGTACAGCGCGGCTTTGCCCTCTTCGCCGCGGGTAAACCAGTCGACGCTGAAGCCCAGCTTGGTCAGTCCGGTTTTAAGGCCGTCGCCGATCAGTTTGTCGTCTTCCACCAGTAAAATGCGCATTTTCTGCTCCTGTGTCCCTCGGATATTCCCGCAGTAAAGCGCGTTGCGGCGCGCGCTGTACAGGAATAAAATTTATTTTTTCCGCTTAAGAAGTCGTTAAGTTTTGCCCGGTGTAATAGTGACGATATAAACACAAAGGGAGAACACATCATGAAGAAAATCGCCGCAATGACCGCTATCATCGCCTTAGTTTCCATGCCGGTACTGGCCGCCGGGCAGGGCGGATTTTCCGGACCCGGCTCGACGCAAACCAGCCAGACGACCACGCAAAACGGCGGGTTCATTGGCCCGAACGGGAGCGTAACGACGGTTGCGAATGCGAAAAGCCTGCGTGACGATACCTGGGTGACCCTGCGCGGTAAAATCGTGGAGCGTATTTCCGACGACCTGTATAAATTCCAGGACAGCTCCGGCACCGTGAACGTCGATATCGATCACAAGCGCTGGAACGGCGTGACCGTGACCCCGCAGGATACGGTAGAGATTCAGGGTGAAGTGGATAAAGACTGGAACTCAGTGGAAATCGACGTAAAGCAGATTCGTAAAATCACGCCATAATTTTCTTATCATCTTAAGCAAGATCGGTCAGGAACCGCACTCCTCGCTCTGTCAGAGTATGTTTCCGGGAGGATGCGATGAACGATACTCAGGTAAGCCCGGCCTTTGCCGGGCGTTTTCAGCAAGTGTGCTTGTACATTGAACGCCATCTGGACACGCCGCTGTCGCTGGAGACGCTTAGTGCGATAGCCCACAGCTCGCCGTATCATTTTCACCGGCAATTCAGCGCCTATAGCGGGGTACCGCTCTATCGCTATATCCAGTGGCTACGTCTGCGTCGCGCCTGTTGGCGACTGGCGTTTAATCCACAGGAAAAGATTATCGATATTGCCCTTGATGCGGGGTTCCAGAATCCTGAGTCGTTCAGCCGTGCCTTCCGCAGCGCTTTCGCGCAAAGCCCCAGCCAGTTCCGTCAACAGCCGGACTGGCTGGAATGGCATCGACGCGTGCCGAAACATACGCTACAGGAGCAACACCCGATGGATGTTAAAATAATCCAGCTACCTACCACTCAGATCGCGAGGCTGCGGCATCGCGGCAACCCTGATTTAGTCAATGAGACCGCCGCGAAGTTTATCGCCTGGCGCAAGGTGAGCGGTCTGTCCCCGGTCGCCAGCTGCGCAACCTGGGGAATCTCCTGGGACGACCCCGCGGCCACGCCGGCTGACGATTTTCGTTTCGATATTGGCGGTACGGTCAGCCAGCCGGTGCCGGAAAACAGCTTCGGCGTGGTGAATGGCGAGATCCCCGGCGGACGTTGCGCAGTGGTGCGTCATCATGGCTCTCTGGACACGCTCGCGCAGAGCATCTGGTTTCTTTATCGCGACTGGCTGCCCGCATCGGGAGAGTCGCTGCGCGATTTCCCTGTTTTCTTTCGCTACCTCACTTTCGTGCATGAAGTCGGTGAGCATGAGCTGCAGACGGACGTTTATCTTCCGCTGAAATGAAGGATGTCCACTGAATTCCTCAACCAGCCTAACGCCCTGTGACTCAGGGCGTCAGATAGGGTATTATCGCCGGTAGTTTTGCCGTCCGAACGGCCGGTACGCAGATTGAGGATTCACGATTAATGAGCGATATGGCAGAGCGCCTTGCGCTGCATGAATTTACGGAAAACGCCTACCTGAACTACTCCATGTACGTCATCATGGACAGGGCGCTGCCGTTTATTGGCGATGGCCTGAAGCCGGTCCAGCGTCGCATCGTCTATGCGATGTCTGAGCTGGGTCTCAACGCCAGCGCCAAGTTCAAAAAGTCCGCCCGCACCGTCGGCGACGTGCTGGGTAAATACCATCCGCACGGCGATAGCGCCTGCTATGAAGCCATGGTGCTGATGGCGCAACCCTTCTCTTACCGCTATCCGCTGGTTGACGGTCAGGGGAACTGGGGGGCACCGGACGATCCTAAATCCTTCGCCGCGATGCGTTATACCGAATCCCGTTTGTCGAAGTATGCTGAACTGCTGCTGAGCGAACTGGGGCAGGGCA
This sequence comes from Klebsiella sp. PL-2018, assembly GCF_019048985.1. NCBI lineage: Bacteria > Pseudomonadati > Pseudomonadota > Gammaproteobacteria > Enterobacterales > Enterobacteriaceae > Klebsiella > Klebsiella sp. PL-2018. The sequence continues at coordinate 5,069,518 of NZ_CP077673.1, read as the reverse complement.
CCGTTGACTGGGTACCGAACTTCGACGGCACTTTGCAGGAGCCGAAGATGCTGCCTGCGCGCTTGCCTAATATTCTGCTCAACGGCACTACCGGCATTGCCGTCGGCATGGCGACGGATATTCCGCCTCACAACCTGCGTGAAGTCGCTCAGGCGGCCATTACCCTGATTGAAAAACCGCAGACCTCGCTGGACGATCTGCTGGATATCGTACAGGGGCCGGATTACCCGACCGAAGCGGAAATCATCACCCCCCGCGCCGAGATCCGCAAAATCTACCAGAATGGCCGCGGTTCGGTGCGGATGCGCGCGGTGTGGACGAAAGAAGACGGCGCGGTGGTGATCAGCGCGCTGCCGCATCAGGTTTCCGGCGCCCGCGTGCTCGAGCAGATCGCCGCCCAGATGCGCAACAAAAAGCTGCCGATGGTGGATGACCTGCGCGACGAATCGGATCACGAAAACCCGACTCGCCTGGTGATCGTCCCGCGCTCTAACCGCGTGGATATGGAGCAGGTGATGAACCACCTGTTCGCGACGACCGATCTGGAAAAGAGCTATCGTATCAACCTGAATATGATCGGGCTCGATAACCGTCCGGCGGTAAAAAACCTGCTGGAAATCCTCTCGGAATGGCTGACTTTCCGCCGCGATACCGTGCGCCGTCGTCTCAGCTACCGTCTGGAAAAAGTCCTTAAGCGCCTGCATATCCTGGAAGGTTTGCTGGTGGCGTTTCTGAATATCGATGAAGTTATCGAAATTATCCGTCACGAAGATGAGCCTAAGCCGGCCCTGATGTCGCGCTTTGGCATCAGCGAAACTCAGGCGGAAGCGATTCTGGAATTAAAACTGCGCCATCTCGCCCGGCTGGAAGAGATGAAGATTCGCGGTGAGCAGAACGAGCTGGAGAAAGAGCGCGACCATCTGCAGGCCATTCTGGCGTCTGAACGCAAAATGAATAACCTGCTGAAGAAAGAGCTGCAGGCCGACGCCGACGCCTTTGGCGACGATCGCCGTTCGCCGCTGCGCGAGCGTGAAGAAGCGAAAGCGATGAGCGAGCACGATATGCTGCCGTCCGAGCCGGTCACCATCGTTCTGTCGCAGAGCGGCTGGGTGCGCAGCGCCAAAGGCCACGATATCGACGCGCCGGGGTTGAACTATAAAGCGGGCGACAGTTTTAAAGCCGCAGTGAAAGGGAAGAGCAATCAGCCGGTGGTCTTTATTGACACCACCGGGCGTAGCTACGCGATTGACCCTATCACCCTGCCGTCCGCACGCGGACAGGGCGAGCCGCTCACCGGTAAGCTGACCCTGCCGCCGGGGGCGACGGTAGAACATATGCTGATGGAGGCCGATGACCAAAAACTGCTGCTGGCTTCCGACGCAGGATACGGGTTTATTTGTACTTTCAACGATCTGGTCGCGCGCAATCGTGCCGGTAAGACGTTGATTAGCCTTCCGGATAACGCGCACGTAATGCCGCCGCTGGTGATTGAGGATGAGTCCGATATGCTGCTGGCCATTACCGCAGCCGGCCGCATGCTGATGTTCCCGGTGAGCGACCTGCCGCAGCTGTCGAAAGGCAAAGGTAACAAGATCATCAGTATTCCGTCGGCGGAAGCGGCTGCGGGCCAGGATGGCCTGGCGCACCTGTTCGTTCTGCCGCCGCAAAGTACGCTGACGATTCACGTCGGCAAACGGAAAATCAAACTACGCCCGGAAGAGCTGCAAAAAGTCACCGGCGAGCGCGGCCGCCGCGGCTCTCTGATGCGCGGACTACAGAAAATTGACCGGGTGGAGATTGATTCACCGCGTCGCGCCTCCGCGGGCGATAGCGAAGAGTAGGAACATCCTCCCCCGCGGTTCGGCGGGGGAGGTTAATATTTACCGCAAAATCGTTGTTTATTCAGGCATTGCGATGAACAATATCCGCCAGCGTCATTCGAGATGCGCAACGCGCTTTGCAATGATGCCCGATGCCTGCAATCTGCGAAACAGCGAGTATAATTCTAAGCGGTTTGGGTTTCAGAGGTAGCTATGCTATTTATTTTTCGACTAATTATCGTTGTCATCTATTGTATTCTGGTCTGCATCTTCGGCTGTATTTATTGTCTGTTCAGCCCGCGTAACCCTAAGCACGTCGCCACCTTCGGCCACCTGTTTGGCAAACTGTCGCCGGTCTTCGGCCTGAAAGTCGAGCTGCGCAAGCCAGCCGACGCGGAAAGCTACGGCAACGCTATCTATATCGCTAACCACCAGAATAACTATGATATGGTGACGGCATCAAATATCGTGCAGCCGCCGACCGTGACCGTGGGTAAAAAGAGCCTGGCGTGGATCCCCTTTTTCGGCCAGCTCTACTGGCTGACGGGGAACCTGCTGATCGATCGCAATAACCGGGCAAAGGCGCATGGCACTATTGCCGAAGTCGTGAACGCATTTAAAAAGCGCAATATCTCTTTTTGGATGTTTCCGGAAGGGACCCGCAGCCGCGGCCGCGGTTTGCTGCCTTTTAAAACCGGCGCTTTTCATGCCGCTGTCGCGGCTGGCGTGCCCATTATTCCGGTGTGCGTGTCTAATACATCGAATAAAATTAATCTCAATCGCCTGAATAACGGTCTGGTGATTGTAGAAATGCTGCCGCCGGTAGATACCAGCCAGTATGGAAAAGAGGGCGTTCGCGCGCTGGCCACGCACTGCCGCGAGCTGATGTCCGCGAAAATCGCTGAGCTGGATAAAGAAGTTGCCGAACGCGAAGCGGCCGCAAAGAAATAACACAGGAAACGCCGCAAACAGCGCGCGGATTGCTGGCGGGAAACGAATTCCCTTATTAATTAGTCAGTATTTCATGGAGTTAATATGTCACTCAGTCGGCGTCAGTTCATTAAGGCTTCAGGCGTAGCGCTGTGCGCGGGCGCCGCGCCGCTGAAGGCACAGGCCGCTGGCCAGCAGCCTGCGCTGCCGATCCCCCCTCTGCTGGAGTCCCGCCGCGGGCAGCCGCTATTCTTGACGCTACAGCGCGCGCACTGGTCGTTTACGCCCGGTACCCGCGCCTCGGTGTGGGGGATTAACGGTCGCTATATGGGGCCAACCATTCGCGTCTGGAACGGCGACGATGTCAAGCTGATCTACAGCAACCGCCTGACGGAAAACGTGGCGATGACTATCCGTGGTCTGCAGGTCCCCGGTCCGCTGATCGGCGGCGCCGCGCGCATGATGTCCGCTAACGCCGACTGGGCGCCGGTACTGCCAATCCGCCAAAGCGCGGCGACCCTATGGTATCAGGCCAACACCCCAAACCATATGGCAAAACAGGTCTATAACGGCCTGGCCGGCATGTGGCTGGTGGAAGATGATGTCAGTAAGAATCTGCCGATCCCCAATCACTACGGCGTGGATGATTTCCCGGTGATTATTCAGGACAAGCGTCTGGATAACTTCGGTACGCCTGAATACAGCGAGCCCGGTAGCGGTGGTTTCGTGGGCGATACGCTGCTGGTGAACGGCGTACAGGGGCCTTTCGTTGAGGTGTCGCGCGGCTGGGTGCGCCTGCGCCTGCTGAATGCGTCCAACTCCCGTCGCTATCAGCTGCAGATGAGCGATGGCCGATTGCTGCACGTGATTTCCGGTGACCAGGGGCTCCTGCCCGCGCCGGTTTCGCTGAAGCAGCTGTCGCTGGCGCCGGGCGAGCGTCGAGAAATTCTGGTCGATATGACCAACGGCGATGAAGTGTCGATCACCTGCGGGGAAGCGGCAAGCATCGTCGATCGTATTCGCGGCTTCTTCGAACCGTCGAGCATTCTGATCTCCACGCTGATTCTGACATTGCGCCCGACGGGCCTGCTGCCGCTGGTGACCGATAGTCTGCCCGTGCGTTTGCTGCCGACGGAAATTCTGGCCGGCGCGGCGATTCGCAGCCGTGAGATCACCCTTGGCGACGATCCGGGGATCAACGGTCAGCTGTGGGATCCGCAGCGTATCGATATTACGGCGCAGCAGGGCACCTGGGAGCGCTGGATTGTGCGCGCCGATCGGCCGCAGTCGTTCCATATTGAAGGCGTCATGTTCCAGGTGCGTAACGTCAACGGCTCCGCGCCGTTCCCGGAAGATCGCGGCTGGAAGGATACCGTCTGGATCGACGGCCAGGTTGAACTGTTGGTCTATTACAATCAGCCCTCCTGGCCGCACTTCCCGTTCCAGTATTTAAGCCAGACGCTGGAGCTTGCCGACCGGGGCTCCATTGGCCAGATTCTGGTGAATCCGGCGCCGTAATTTATTCTGTCCCGGTTCCATGCGGCCGGGATTGGAAAAACCTCCTTCATTTCTTCCATCGTTCCGGCTTATAATCGCCGCCCTTTTTGATTATTTTTTTATCATTTCCCCGGAAGCAATATGAGCGCAATATCCCTGATCCAACCGGATCGTGACCTTTTCTCCTGGCCGCAGTACTGGGCCGCCTGCTTTGGCCCCGCGCCGTTCTTGCCGATGTCGCGAGAAGAGATGGATCAACTTGGCTGGGATAGCTGCGACATCATTCTGGTTACCGGCGATGCCTATGTCGATCACCCGAGCTTCGGCATGGCGATTTGCGGACGCATGCTGGAAGCGCAGGGATTTCGCGTGGGGATTATTTCCCAGCCGGACTGGAATAATAAAAACGATTTTATGCGCCTGGGTAAACCGAATCTGTTCTTCGGCGTCACCGCCGGCAACATGGATTCGATGATCAACCGCTACACCGCCGACCGCAAGCTGCGTCATGACGATGCCTACACGGCGGGTAACGTTGCCGGTAAACGCCCGGATCGCGCCACGCTGGTCTATACCCAGCGCTGTAAAGAAGCCTGGAAAGATGTCCCGGTGATCCTCGGCGGTATCGAAGCCAGCCTGCGCCGTACCGCGCACTACGACTACTGGTCTGATACCGTGCGTCGCTCGGTTCTGGTGGACTCCAAAGCCGATATGCTGATGTTCGGCAACGGCGAGCGTCCGCTGGTGGAAGTGGCGCACCGTCTGGCCGCCGGCGAGCCCATCGGGCAAATTCGTGACGTACGCAACACCGCCATCATGGTGAAAGAGGCGCTGCCGGGCTGGAGCGGAGTGGATTCCACGCGTCTGGATACGCCGGGGAAAATCGACCCGATTCCGCATCCGTACGGTGAAGATTTGCCGTGCGCGGATAACAAAACCGTCGCACCGCCAAAACAGGAAGCGAAGCGCGTTACCGTGCAGCCCCCGCGTCCGAAGCCGTGGGAGAAGACCTACGTCCTGCTGCCTTCCTTTGAGAAGGTGAAAGGCGACAAGGTTCTCTACGCGCACGCGTCGCGTATTCTGCACCATGAAACCAATCCCGGCTGCGCCCGCGCGCTGATGCAGAAGCACGGCGAGCGCTATATCTGGGTTAACCCGCCCGCAATCCCGCTCTCCACCGAAGAGATGGATAGCGTGTTTGCCCTGCCGTATAAGCGCGTTCCGCATCCCTCATACGGCGATGCCCGCATTCCGGCCTACGAGATGATCCGCTTCTCGATTAACATTATGCGCGGCTGTTTTGGCGGCTGTTCCTTCTGCTCAATTACCGAGCATGAGGGGCGTATCATTCAGAGCCGTTCCGAAGATTCGATCATTAATGAAATCGAAGCGATTCGCGACACGGTTCCCGGTTTTACCGGCATTATTTCCGATCTTGGCGGCCCAACGGCCAACATGTATATGCTGCGCTGCAAGTCGCCGCGCGCCGAGCAGACCTGCCGCCGCCTGTCATGCGTTTATCCGGATATCTGCCCGCATATGGACACTAACCATGAGCCGACGATTAATCTCTATCGCCGCGCCCGTGACCTGAAAGGCATCAAAAAGATCCTCATCGCTTCCGGCGTACGTTACGACATCGCCGTTGAAGACCCGCGCTATATCAAAGAGCTGGCTACCCACCACGTTGGCGGCTATCTGAAGATTGCCCCGGAGCATACGGAAGAGGGACCGCTGTCGAAAATGATGAAGCCGGGTATGGGCAGCTACGATCGCTTTAAGCAGCTGTTTGATACCTATTCGAAGCAGGCCGGTAAAGAGCAGTATCTGATCCCATACTTTATTTCCGCCCACCCCGGCACGCGGGATGAAGATATGGTGAATCTGGCGCTGTGGCTTAAACAGCATCGTTTCCGCCTGGATCAGGTGCAGAACTTCTATCCGTCGCCGCTGGCGAACTCGACCACCATGTATTACACCGGCAAGAACCCGCTGGGTAAGATTGGCTATAAGAGTGAGGATGTGGTGGTGCCGAAGGGTGACAAACAGCGCCGCCTGCACAAGGCGCTGCTGCGCTATCACGATCCGGCCAACTGGCCGCTGATCCGCCAGGCGCTGGAAACCATGGGTAAAAAGCACCTGATCGGCAGCCGTCGCGATTGCCTGGTACCGGCGCCGACGATCGACGAAATGCGCGAAGCGCGTCGCCAGAACCGCCATACCCGTCCGGCGCTGACCAAGCATACGCCGATTGTGCACCAGCGCTCGAACGGCGGGGCGACGGCGAAGAAGCCCGTAAAACGCGGTAAGGTTGCCGGTCGTTAATTCGGCTGCCTGCCCGCTGGCGCTTCTGTATGACCGGGCCTGATAATTCCGGGCCCGGTCAGCCGCTTGCCAAACGGCAAAGCAAATTCTATGGCTATGCCTCTCTGATTCTGGCCGCCAGCGCCGCCAGCTTTTCATCATCCGCCCGCTCATGATCGTGGGAAGAGAGATAGCCTTCATATTGCGCAAAAAACTTAGTCTGACGCGACTCGATAGGCCGCCACTGGGTCATATCGCCGGTGCCGTGCATCGGGCTGAGTTTGCTGTGGACATGGTCAACGCCATAGCCTTCAAAAAACATCCCCGTACGGCCCACGTCATCAAAGGCTTTATCCAGAAGCTTCGCCACCTTCTGCGTAGCCAGCACCAGATCGGCCAATGCCTGCGGCGGCATATCAAACGCATAGCTGGGGTAGTGCTTCTTCGGGATCACGACCGTAAAACCGTCGGTATTAGGGAAAATAGAGAGAAAGGCGAGGTGGTGTTCATCTTCCCACACCTTATGGCAGGGGGCTTTCCCCTCAACAATTTGGCAGAAAATACAGCTCATCAGCACGCATCCATTTGATTGCAATAAACCCTGAATGTACGTGGTTTTAGCCAGATAGCAAAGCGATGCTCCGCCGGAAGCCGACGGAGCAGGAAAGGTTAACCGCCGAACTGATCCGGGTCGGGTCCCAGGCGTTTGTTCTGGTCCAGTTTAGTGATTTCACTCAATTCATCTTTATCAAGACGGAAGTCCCAGACGTTAAAATTCTCGGCAATGCGCGATGGCGTCACCGATTTCGGGATCACCACCAGGCCGCTGTCGAGATGCCAGCGGATAACGATCTGCGCCGGGGTTTTACCGTATTTATCCGCCAGTTGACGAATAATTTTCTGATCGAATACCCCTTCGCCGCCCTGCGCAAGCGGGCTCCAGGACTCGGTCTGGATCTTATGCGTCGCATTCCAGGCGTGAAGCTGGCGCTGCTGCATCAGCGGGTGAAGTTCAATCTGGTTTATCACCGGAGCGACGCCGGTTTCATCGATGATTTTTTGCAGATGATGAACCTGGAAATTACAGACGCCGATGCTTTTTGCCAGTCCCTGCTGCTGCAGCTCAATTAAGCTTTTCCAGGCGTCGACGTAATGGTTAGTTGCCGGAACCGGCCAGTGAATGAGGTATAAGTCGACGTAGTCGAGCTTCAGTTTTTTAAGGCTTTCCTGCAGCGCTTCTTTGGGCTGTTTTTGATCGTCATTCCACAGTTTCGTGGTGACGAACAGCTCATCGCGGGCGACGCCTGCGCTGCTTAACGCATTGCCGACGCCGGTTTCATTCTGGTACACGGCGGCGGTGTCAAACGAGCGATAACCGACTTCCAGCGCCTTATGAATGGCGGAGACGACTTCCTCGTTGCCTGCTTTCCACACGCCGAGCCCCAGCTGCGGCATCAGGTTGCCGTCGTGTAGTTTTATAACGGTTGGATGTGTCATGCCTTCCTCCTGTTAATGAACTCAGCGGAATAAATTCCGCTGAGGGGTAGCATTAAGTCTGGACGAAATAGCTAAAAACGGTAGTTAAACTCCTCTCCTTTGCGCGAGTTTACGCGTCGGAGAGGGCGTTGATTAGCGCGCAGCCTCGTAAATACGGCGGCTGACGTCCAGCGTAATATCCTGATTTTCACCGAGCTGGGTCATGCCGTGCTCTTCCAGTTTCGCCAGCAGCGCCGGGATGGAGCTGCCATCCAGACCGTAGGCGGAAAGGCGCGTCGGGACGCCCATCTGTTCGAAGAAATCACGCGTTGCGGCGATGGCGGCGTCAATGCGCTCTTCCTCGGAACCTTCGGTGATGTTCCAGACGCGGGCGCCGTACTGCAGCAGCTTGGCGCGTTTAGCATCGCGTTTTTCATTCCACAGGGCCGGCAGAACGATAGCCAGCGTCTGGGCGTGATCGAGACCGTGCATGGCGGTCAGCTCGTGGCCGAGCATATGGGTCGCCCAGTCCTGCGGCACGCCTGCGCCAATCAGGCCGTTCAGCGCCTGGGTGGCCGCCCACATAATATTGGCGCGAACGTCGTAGTTTTCCGGCTCTTTCAGCGCTTTCGGGCCGTCTTCCACCAGGGTCAGCAGAATACCTTCGGCAAAGCGGTCCTGGATTTTGCCGTCGACCGGATAGGTAACGTACTGCTCAACGGTATGGACAAATGCGTCAACGACGCCGTTAGCCACCTGGCGCGGCGGCAGGGTGTAGGTGTAAACCGGATCCAGAATAGCGAACACCGGCTGGACGTGGGTGGACATAAACGCGCGTTTGTCGCCGGTGGTTTTACGCGAGATCACCGCGCCTTTATTGGATTCGGAACCGGTCGCCGGCAGCGTCAGCACGGAGCCCATCGGGATAGCGCTGGCCACTTTGCTGCCGTAGGTTTCGAGGATTTCCCACGGATCGCTATCGGCCGCATAGTGGGCCGCCGCGGCGATGAATTTGGTGCCGTCGAGAACGGAGCCGCCGCCCACCGCCAACAGGAAAGTGATCTTTTCATCACGCGCGATTTTCACCGCGTTCATCAGCGTTTCGTAGGCCGGGTTTGGCTCGATGCCGCCAAATTCCCGAACGTCAATGCCGTTCAGCGCGCTCAGAACCTGATCAAGCACGCCGGTTTTCTTCACGCTACCGCCGCCGTAGGTGACAAGCACGCGTGCATCCGCCGGGATTTGATCGCGCAGATTTTCAATCGCGCCTTTACCGAACAGAATACGGGTTGGGGTATGTAGGTCGAAATTATTCATGGCTGGTGCCCTCAAATAGATAAAACCGCCAACAGAGACAATACCTCTGCCAGATGACGGACATTGTGTTCCCGCGGGCCGTTCCCCTCAATGCACATTCCTGCCGTTGTCTTGCCCATTTCTCCTTGGGGCTGGAGAAATTCGCCGGAAGTGCGCACAATGCGAAGGTATAAAAACGTTCGGAGAAGCACGATAAATGAACCGCGCTGAGATATGCCAGCTATTAACGCATAAGGTTAATCAGCTGAAAGATAAAGAAGAAATGCTTAATGCTCTGCTGCCGGATATTCGCCTGCTGTACGGTACCCAGCCGGGGACGCGCACGCCGGTTATGTATCAGCCGGGGATCGTTTTTCTCTTTTCCGGGCATAAAATTGGCTACATTAACGAGCGTACCTTTCGCTATGACACCAATGAGTATCTGCTGCTGACGGTACCGCTGCCGTTTGAATGCGAAACCTTCGCCACTCCGGAAGTCCCGCTGGCGGGAATACGGCTGAACGTCGATATTCTTCAGCTGCAAGAACTGCTGATGGATATCGGGGAAGATGAGCAGTTTCAGCCGTCCATGGCGTCGAGCGGGATCAACTCTGCGGTACTGTCCGAAGAGATATTGTGCGCGGCGGAGCGCCTGCTGGATGTCATGGAGCGCCCGCTGGACGCGCGCATTCTTGGCAAACAGATTATCCGCGAGATTCTCTATCACGTGCTGACCGGGCCGTGCGGGGGGGCGCTGCTGGCGCTGGTCAGTCGTCAGACCCACTTCAGCCTGATTAGCCGCGTATTGAAGCGTATTGAAAGCCAGTACACAGAGAACCTCAGCGTCGATCAGCTGGCGGCGGAAGCGAATATGAGCGTCTCGGCGTTCCACCATAACTTTAAATCAGTCACCAGCACCTCCCCGCTGCAGTACCTGAAAACCTATCGCCTGCATAAAGCGCGCATGCTGATGATCCACGATGGTATGAAGGCCAGCGCGGCGGCGATGCGGGTGGGGTATGAAAGCGCGTCGCAGTTCAGCCGCGAGTTTAAGCGTTATTTCGGCATGACGCCGGGGGAGGATGCGGCGCGTATCAGAACGATTCAGGGGATGTGACGAACGATGTAAGGGCGGCGAATTCGCGCCGCCCCGGTAAACGATCAGGCGTTACAGTATTTCTTTTTAATCACCACGATAACCGTACCGAGCAGCCCGGCGATCAGCAGCGCGATAGGCAGAATCATCAGGCAGGTCATAACCTGATCTTCATGGCGCTTAACGAAGGGAATCATGCTCAGCGCATAGCCCAGACCGGTGACTACGCCAACCCACAGCAGCGCGCTCAGCCAGTTGAAGAACTGGAAGCGGCGGTTTGGCAGCCCGGAAATGCCCGCCATGGTGGGCAGCAGGGTGCGAACAAACGCCAGGAAACGCCCAGCCAGCAGCGCCAGCAGGCCGTGTTTGTCAAACATGCAGGTTGCCCGCTGATGGTACTTATGCGGCAGATGCCCAAGCCAGCGCTTAACCGTAACGGTGTTACCCAGCCAGCGCCCCTGGATATAGCTCAGCCAGCAGCCGAGGCTGGCCGCGGCGGTTAAAATGGCGACCGTAGGTACAAAGTCCATTACGCCTTTGGCGATGAGCGCCCCGGCGAGCAGCAGCAGGCTATCGCCCGGTAAAAATGAGGCGGGCAGCAGACCGTTTTCCAGAAACAGGGTTGCGAACATGACCAGATATACAACGCCCACAACGTGGGGGTTTGCCAACGCGGCAAAATCATGCTGCCACAGCGCGGCGACAATTTCTTGAATGACAACCATGGACTTTCCTAAGTGGTACCGTGTTTTTTGTCTAGTGTACTCCTGAAGAGGCTCGGGCACCTTGATCCCGGGCGCAACTAAAGCGGCCGTTTTTCTAAAAAACGTCCGCTATTGTTGCCACTGACCGTCACTTTACACGATACGCGCGAAGCCCGCCGCTAAATCATCCAGCAGATCGGTAACATTTTCTAACCCGATATGAAGGCGAATCAGCGTGCCGCTGAAATCAACTTCAGCATCAGGACGGATTGCGGCAATGTGTTCCGGCTGGTTGGCTAAAATCAGCGATTCAAAGCCGCCCCAGGAGTAGGCCATGCTGAACAAGCTGAAGTGGTCCAGATAAGCGGAGAGTTCGGCGTCGGTCAGGCGTTTATTGAGCACGAAAGAGAACAGACCGCTGCTGCCGGTGAAGTCGCGCTTCCAGTACTCATGGCCTTTGCTGCCGGGCAGGGCGGGATGATTCACGCGCGCCACCTGCGGATGCTGCGCCAGCCATTCGGCAATCTGCAGGCTGCTTTCATGGTGCTGACGCAGGCGTACCGCTAAGGTGCGCAGGCCGCGGCTGGTCATATAGGCGGTATCGGCATCCACCATTTGCCCCATCAGATAGGCGTTTTCGCGCAGCTGCGCCCAGCAGCGCTCATTGGACACGGCGGTACCCACCATCGCGTCGGAATGGCCGATCAGATATTTGGTGCCGGCCTGAATGGAGATATCGATACCAAACTCCAGCGCTTTAAACAGCACGCCCGCCGCCCAGGTGTTGTCGATCATAATGATGGCTTCGGGAGCGACGCGACGTACCGCCGCGACGATCGCCGGAACATCATGGACTTCCATGGTGATGGAGCCGGGGGATTCGAGGAACACCACGCGGGTGTTCGGCTGCACCAGACGAGCGATATCGCCGCCGATGAGCGGGTCGAACCAGCCGGTGGTGACGCCGAGTTTGGCGAGAATTTTCGTACAGAAATCCTGGGTAGGCTCATAGGCGGTGTTGGTCACCAGAATATGGTCGCCCTGCTCGACGAACGCCAGAATGGTATTCGCGACCGCCGCCGCGCCGCAGGGGAAGAGGGCGCAGCCGGCGCCGCCTTCCAGCTCGCACATTGCTTCCTGCAGGGAGAAATGGGTCAGCGTCCCGCGACGCCCGTAGAACAGCTCGCCTTTGGCGCGGTTGCGCGTCGCGTGCTTTTTCGCTTCGACGGTGTCGAAAACCAGCGATGAGGCGCGCTGAATGACGCTGTTTACCGAGCCCAGGGTGTATTTTTTGCTGCGCCCGGCGTGAACCAGCGCAGTATCAAGATGTTTATCAGCCATGTTCAGATAACCTGTTTTTATACGTCTGGACGTCTAAACTAACATGAATGCCCGTTGATGTACCGGGTCGCGGCGGATACAGGTAAAAATTTTATCAACGGCGGGGTCAGCAACTTTTTTACTGCGTAAGCGCAAGGAAAATAAACGTGATTTGCTGCACAGTGTAAATACTAATGAGAACCACTATCAATTCGATGTCGTTTTGATATTATTGTGCGCAGATTTTGTGATTTACGTCCTGGAGATACAGTGTGGGTAATAATTTGATGCAGGCGGATCTCTCCGTTTGGGGTATGTATCATCATGCCGATATTGTCGTTAAGGTAGTGATGATCGGCCTGATTCTGGCGTCGGTCGTTACATGGGCTATCTTTTTCGGCAAAGGCGCAGAAATCCTGGCCAGCAAGCGCCGCCTCAAGCGCGAACAGCAGCTGGTTGCTGAAGCACGCTCTCTCGACCAGGCCAGCGATATCGCTAACGGTTTCGATGCGAAAAGCCTGACCTCGCAGCTGATCAACGAAGCGCAAAATGAGCTTGAGCTTTCCGCGGGTTCTGAAGATAACGAAGGCATTAAAGAGCGTACCGGTTTCCGACTGGAGCGTCGCGTGGCGGCGGTAGGTCGTTACATGGGACGCGGCAACGGTTATCTGGCGACCATCGGCGCGATTTCCCCGTTCGTCGGCCTGTTTGGTACCGTCTGGGGCATCATGAACAGCTTTATCGGGATTGCCCAGACCCAGACCACTAACCTGGCGGTGGTTGCTCCGGGTATCGCGGAAGCGCTGCTGGCCACGGCAATTGGCCTGTTCGCTGCGATTCCGGCGGTGGTCATCTACAACATTTTTGCCCGCATGATCGCCAGCTACAAAGCGTCCCTTGGCGATGTCGCCGCCCAGGTTCTGCTGCTGCAAAGCCGCGACCTGGACCTGAGCGCCAGCGGCGTTAAGCCGGTACGTACCGCCCAGAAACTACGCGTAGGTTAATGCTTTATGGCGATGCATTTTAACGAAAACCTCGATGATAACGGCGAAATGCACGACATCAACGTGACGCCGTTTATCGACGTCATGCTGGTGCTGTTAATCATCTTTATGGTGGCGGCGCCGCTGGCTACCGTCGACGTGAAGGTGAATCTGCCTGCTTCCTCCAGCCAGCCGCAGCCGCGTCCGGAAAAGCCGATCTATCTGTCGGTGAAGGCGGATAAAACCATGTTCCTCGGCAATGACCCCATTACCGACGAGAGCATGATCGCCTCGCTGGATGCGCTGACCGAAGGCAAGAAAGACACCACCGTCTTCTTCCGCGCGGATAAAACCGTGGACTACGAGACGATGATGAAGGTTATGGATACCCTGCACCAGGCGGGCTATCTGAAGATTGGCCTGGTGGGCGAAGAAACCGTCAAAGCGAAGTAACCTCTCTCCACCCATCTTCTCAGGCTGGCCTTGCGCCAGCCTTTTTTATCTCCTCGAATCGCTCTCTTGTTGGACGCCTGTTGCTATAACGTTGCCCTGTTGCGGTATAATGGCGGCCGTTTATGTTAACTGACAGGATCTTATGGAACGCTTTCTGGAAAATGCTATGTACGCCTCGCGCTGGCTGCTGGCGCCGGTTTATTTTGGCCTTTCGCTCGGTTTGATTGCGCTGACGATCAAATTTTTTCAGGAGATCTTCCACATACTGCCGCATATTTTCAGCGTCAGTGAGTCGGATATGATTCTGACCCTGCTGTCGCTGGTGGATATGACCCTGGTGGGCGGTCTGCTGGTGATGGTGATGTTCTCCGGCTATGAAAATTTTGTTTCCCAGCTGGATATCAACGAGGGCAAGGAGAAGCTCAGCTGGCTGGGCAAAATGGACGCCACTTCGCTGAAAAATAAGGTTGCCGCCTCCATCGTGGCGATCTCTTCCATTCATCTGCTGCGGGTGTTTATGGATGCGAAAAACGTCCCGGACAATAAGCTGATGTGGTACGTCATCATCCACCTGACCTTTGTGCTGTCGGCCTTTGTGATGGGCTACCTCGATCGTCTGACCAAAGTGAAACACTGATCCCTCCTCTCCCGGCGGTGTTGGCCGCTGGGCTTTTTACTCCCCGTTTCTGCTTTTCTCCGCTGGCGTATGTCCGGGCTTCTGCTTTGCTTAAAGGGCGCTTAATAACGGAGGCAGGGTGATGACGCGACTAACGGCCAAAGATTTTCCGCAGCAGCTGCTCGAATACTATGACTACTACGCCCACGGCAAAATCAGCAAACGCGAGTTTCTCCAGCTGGCGGGGAAGTATACCGTCGGCGGGATGACCGCGCTGGCGCTGTTTAACCTGCTGAAGCCCGACTATGCTCTGGCGGAGCAGGTGGCGTTTACCGACCCGGATATCCGCCCGGAGTATATTCATTACCCTTCTCCTGACGGCCACGGCGAAGTGCGGGCTTATCAGGTGACGCCGGCGAAAATAGCCGACAAAGCGCCCGCCGTGGTGGTGGTTCATGAGAATCGCGGCCTGAATCCCTATATTGAAGACGTTGCCCGGCGGGTGGCGAAAGCGGGCTATATCGCGCTGGCGCCGGATGGCCTGAGTTCCGTCGGCGGCTATCCCGGTAATGATGATGAAGGCCGCGCGCTACAGCAGAAAGTCGATCCCGTGAAGCTGATGAATGATTTCTTTGCGGCGGTCGCGTTTATGGCGAAGCATCCGCAGGCGACGGGGAAGGTCGGTATCACCGGGTTCTGCTACGGCGGCGGCGTCAGCAACGCGGCGGCGGTGGCGATCCCTGAGCTGGCCTGCGCGGTGCCGTTTTACGGCCGCCAGCCGCCGCTGAATGAGGTCGATAAAATTAAAGCGCCGCTGCTGCTGCATTATGCCGGACTCGATAGCGGCATTAATGAAGGCTGGCCCGCCTATGAAAAAGCGCTGAAGGCACACAATAAAGTCTACGAGGCCTATATTTATCAGGGTGTTAACCACGGCTTTCATAATGACTCCACGCCGCGCTACGACCGGGCCGCGGCTGACCTGGCCTGGCAACGCACGCTGGCGTGGTTTGAGAAGTATTTGCGCTAAAAACCGGAGGCGGAAGCCTCCGGCGGGCATGGGCGCTACGCCTGGCGTTTATCTTCGGTTTGCGTGTCGAAGTCGCTGGCGTCATGGCGCTCGTGAAGCTGCTCGTTGAGCGGGCCTGAGGTGCGGTTAACCATCCGCCCGCGCTGAACGGCGGGGCGCTTACCCACATCCTGCGCCCAGCGCAGCACGTTTTTATAGCTACCGGCATCCAGGAACTCGGCGGCGTTGTAAACATTCCCCAGCACCACGTTGCCGTACCACGGCCAGATGGCCATGTCGGCGATGGTGTACTCCTCTCCTGCCACAAAACGGCCGCGGGCAAGCTGCTTGTCCAGCACGTCAAGCTGGCGCTTGGCTTCCATCGTAAAGCGGTCGATCGCGTATTCGATTTTCACCGGCGCATAGCTGAAGAAGTGGCCAAAGCCGCCGCCGAGGAACGGAGCCGAGCCCTGCAGCCAGAACAGCCAGTTGAGGGTTTCGGCGCGGCCTGCCGGATCTTTGGGCAGGAAGAAGCCGAACTTTTCCGCCAGATAGAGCAGGATGCTGCCGGATTCAAAAACGCGGGTCGGCGGAGTGGTGGAGTGGTCGCGGAGCGCGGGGATTTTTGAGTTCGGATTAACCTCGACAAAGCCGCTGGAGAACTGATCGCCTTCGCCGATGCGAATCAGCCAGGCGTCGTACTCCGCGCCGCTGACGCCTAACGCCAGCAGCTCTTCCAGCATAATGGTCACTTTCTGGCCGTTGGGCGTCCCCAGCGAATAGAGCTGAAGCGGATGCGCGCCCACCGGCAACTCCCGATCGTGCGTTGCGCCGGAGACGGGACGGTTGATATTGGCGAATGCGCCGCCGTTGTTTTGCTTCCATTCCCACACTTTAGGTGGCTGGTAGTTATTCTCTGACATGCTGATCTGCCTTTTTAGTGAGGTGTTGATGTCGTGTCGCTGGCGCTACCGCGCCGGCGCGGGAGAGTCGTACTAAGCCAGAATCCGCGCGGCCCATACGCTGACGTCGTCGCCGCTGCCGAGATCCGCCTGCACCAGGCCGTTAACCATAAAGGTCGGCGACACGTGGATGCCGTTCTGGCGCGCGTACTTGCTATGCCATTTGATCTCGTTTTGCAGCTCCGGGCGGGCAAACGCCGCGGCCAGCGAGACGTGGCTATAGCGTTCGATACGCTCGATAATCTGCTGCGGCGTGGCGTTCATGTTCGGCCCGCTGCAGTGGTCGGTAAACTCAAACTCTTCACGGTGGTCGGCGACGGCTTTAAGCACCTTATGCGCCTGCTCGCGGCCGTGCGGCAGGGTGGAGGCTGCGAGAATGCAGCGGACGATGACGCCGGAAAACAGATGCCACGGTTGAGACTGCAGACGAATTTTGATCGTCACGTTATCCGCGCCAACTTCATCCAGCAGGTCATCAAGCTTATTAAATGCCCGCACGGAGAAAGGACAGGTGGGTTCGAGGAACACCTCAAAGGTGCGGGGGCCATGCCCCCAGACCAGCGGTTGGGCGGTCAGATGCGATGGTGTGCTCATTGTCGACTCCTGATTGTTTTTTTATCTCAAATAACGATATCACTTTTGCCCGGGGGCGCAGGCTTATTTTCCTTAAGGGCACGATTAGCGAATCCAATGAGTGGTATCATCATTCCACCTCTGTCTGGTAAGTGCCTGCGGCAGGATAAGAAGAGGGAGTTTTGTTTCGCCAACTGCCCGGGCTGCATTAATTTGAGGTCAGGCTAAATGAGCAAAGGTTCCACAAGCAGTGACGCCCCGTTTGGTACACTATTAGGCTACGCACCGGGCGGCGTGGCGATTTATTCTTCTAATTACAGTAGCTTAAATCCGCAAGATTATCCGGATGACGCCACGTTCCGCAGCTATATCGGTAATGAGTATATGGGGCACAAATGGCAGTGCGTGGAGTTCGCGCGCCGCTTTCTGTTCCTCACCTACGGTTTTGTTTTCACCGACGTCGGCATGGCCTACGAAATCTTCTCCCTGCGTTTTCTCCGCGAGGTGGTCAACGACAATATTCTGCCGCTGCAGGCGTTCGCCAACGGCTCCCGCCGTCCGCCTCTCGCCGGCTCACTGCTGATCTGGCAGAAAGGCGGCGAGTTTAAGCACACGGGCCACGTGGCGGTGATTACGCAACTGATAGGGAATAAGGTCAGGATCGCCGAACAGAACGTCATTCACTCGCCGCTGCCGCAGGGCCAGCAGTGGACCCGCGAGCTGACGCTGGAAGTGAAAAACGGCCTCTACACGATTAAAGACACCTTTGCCGATACCGAAATCCTCGGCTGGATGATTCAAACCGCCGATACCGAGCACAGCCTGCCGCAGCCGGTGCTGCCGGGTGAGGCGATGGCCATCAAAGGCGCGCGTCTGCCGAATAAAGGCCAATACCGCGGCAACTGGCTCAACGAGAAAGATTCGCTGCAAAAAGCCTACGTGGAAGCCAACGGCCACGTCATCAATAAAGACCCTTACCAGTATTTCACCATCACCGAAAGCGCCGAGCAGGAGCTTATCAAAGCCACCAATGAGCTGCATCTGATGTACCTGCACGCCACCGACAAGGTGATGAAGGATGACAGCCTGCTGGCGCTGTTCGATATTCCGAAAATTCTCTGGCCGCGTCTGCGCCTCTCGTGGCAGCGCCGTCGCCATCATATGATTACCGGCCGCATGGATTTCTGTATGGATGAGCGCGGGCTCAAGGTGTATGAGTACAACGCCGATTCCGCGTCCTGCCATACCGAAGGCGGGCTGATCCTCGAGCAGTGGCTGAAGCAGGGCTACTACGGCACCGGTCACAACCCGGCGGAAAATCTGCTGGATGAGCTGGCCGGAGCGTGGAAGCACAGCCGGGCGCGTCCTTTCGTGCACATCATGCAGGATAAGGATCTGGAGGAGAACTACCACGCGCAGTTTATCCAGCGTTCGCTGACTCAGGCCGGCTTCGAGAGCAAAATTCTGTTTGGCCTGGATGAGCTGCGCTGGGATGCCGCCGGGCAGCTGATTGATGCCGACGGGCGTCTGGTCAACTGCGTCTGGAAAACCTGGGCATGGGAGACCGCCATTGAGCAGGTGCGGGAAGTCAGCGCCGATGAGTACGCAGCGGTGCCGATACGTACCGGACACCCGAATAATGAAGTGCGCCTGATAGACGTCCTGCTGCGCCCGGAAGTATTAGTCTTCGAGCCGCTGTGGACGGTTATCCCCGGCAACAAGGCGATTTTGCCGGTGCTGTGGTCGCTGTTCCCCAATCATCGCTATCTTCTGGATACGGATTTTGTGGTCAACGAGCAGCTGGCGGAAAGCGGCTATGCGGTTAAGCCTATCTCGGGCCGCTGCGGCAACAATATCGACCTGATTGGCCCGCAGGATGAAGTGCTGGATAAAACCAGCGGCCAGTTTTTCGATCGCAAAAATATCTACCAGCAGCTGTGGTGCCTGCCAAAAGTGGATGGCAAATACATCCAGGTTTGCACCTTTACGGTTGGCGGTAACTATGGCGGTACCTGCCTGCGCGGAGATGATTCTCTGGTGGTTAAAAAAGAGAGCGATATTGAGCCGTTAATCGTGCTAAAAGACACAGATAGCCGTTAAGTTTGGCCCCGGATTGCGGCGGTGAGCGCCTTATCCGGGCTGCGGTTCTCGTCACCTGCGGCATTTGTAGCCCGGGCAAGGCGCATCGCGCCGCCCCCGGGGGAAGGCCGCAGGATGCTGAAGAATATCCCGGAGGCGATGCTGCGCATCTGTCCGGGCTACCGAACATACGAACCCGTAGCCCCAGTGAGCATAGTGCGACCGGGGGAATGAACGGTAAAAAACAGATAAAACATCACAACAACAAGACAGAAAAGGAAAATAGTATGCACGATCGGCGACTCGCCGCCCGCGCGGGTGAACTTAAGCCCTCCGCCGTCCGCGAACTCCTCAAGCACAGTAAGCTGCCCGGCGTTATCTCTCTGGGCGGCGGTATTCCGGCCCCGGAGCTTTTTGATACCGAAGGCCTGAACCTGGCGGTGCAGCAGGTGATGAACGGGCGCTTTAACGATGCGTTCCAGTACGGTTTGACCGAAGGTTATCCGCCGCTGCGTCAGGCCGTTAGCGAACTGTGTCAGGCGCGCGGCGTGGCCTGTTCGGCAAGCCATGTCTATATCACTTCCGGTTCGCAGCAGTCGCTGGATATCGTCGCCCGCACTCTGCTCGATCCGGGTGATGCGATTGTCGTTGAGCGTCCGACCTATCTGGCGGCGCTGCAGGTCTTCCAGCTGGCGCAGGCCAATATTCTCAGCGTGGATACCGACGATGACGGCATGCTGGTGGAACAGCTGGCCGATCTGCTGGAAACCACGCGTGTGAAAGCCGTTTACCTGGTACCGACGTTTGGCAACCCCGGCGGGAAAACCCTGAGCGAAGCGCGTCGCCGCCGCCTGGTTGAGCTGGCGAAAAAGCACGACTTCGTCATTATCGAAGACGATCCGTACGGTGAAATCAGCTTCACTGATGAAGTACGCCGTCCGCTGTATCAGTATGCGGTTGAGCTGGGCTGTGAAGATCAGGTGGTTTATACCTCCACCTTCTCCAAAATCCTCGCGCCGGGGATGCGTATTGGCTGGATCGTGATGCCGGACTGGCTGGCGCAGCAGACGGTGATCGTTAAACAGGCGGCGGATCTGCACACTAATATGCTCTCGCAGGTCATCACCGCGGAATACCTGAGCATGAACCGTCTGGAAAGCCAGATTGCCCTGATCCGCGAAGATTACCGCAAGAAGTGCGTGGCGCTGGCCGACGCGCTGGAATCGCAGCTTGGCGAGCATCTGGCGTTCAGCCGTCCTAAAGGCGGTATGTTCCTGTGGGCTCGCTTCCGTTATCCGTTCGATACCATGGAATGGATGAAGAAAACGCTGGAAAATGGCGTGGTCTACGTACCAGGAGAAGCGTTCTATAACGATAACCCGGATACCCGCACGCTGCGCCTGTCCTACTCGACGGTGTCGACAGAGGGTCTGATGACCGCCGTCGAGCGCCTGGCGAAGTCGCTGTAATCGCCGTGCTCCGCGCCGTCGGCGGCGCGGGGCTCCCTTCTCGTTTTCTTCTTTAAGCCCCTGTTTTTATGCGAATGCATGATCTGCCGGCGGGCGAAAATCATCAGTGCGTAATGTGAAAACGGGATTGGCGGGTTTTTTGAATCGCCCGCAGCCGATGGCTACGGGCGAGAGAAACACAGAGGCGGGCGGTTTTGCGGCTTATCGCCGGCCCCGGTCGTTAATCCTGGTCGGTAATGCGATCGTCAAGCCAGATCAGCATCAACGTGGAAAGAAAAGCAACAGCGACGGTACCAATAGCTAACAGCATAAGAAGAGCCTCAGGGGTTTTTATTATTTTTCTGCTTTGACCGATGAGCGATTATTTCTGTCTGTGATGGTGACTTTTGTTCCTGACTGGGATGTTGCGAGGGTGAAAAAATCGTCAGCATCAATATCGAAATTGAGAACGATTTCTTTGTACTTCCCACAATTCATTAACTCTTTTGCTTCTTTCATACTACTGGCTGTAATAGTAGGCATCAGTTTCATCTCGTTTAAAAACTGAGAAGCAAAATAAGAGCTTGTCGATACCAGATCAACTACTTTTTATGGTAAGGACAATCATGCATCAGATTGATGATTGCCGCTGCCAGTAGCGGATTGAAACATAATTTCTGTTTTACCTTTCCTGCCAGCGTTTCGTTTTGCCCATGGCGGCGAAAAATGCGCCGATCCTCGGCGGTGTATGTTTAACCGCTTTGCATTTTCGTGGCTAAGAGCAAGCCGCCCGCGGCGGCGGCCTGCTGGGGATGTTTAAAAGGCGTAGCCCACGCTAAGGCTGCCGCTGTAGCCGTGGCTGTCGCCGCCGCTGGCGACGTCAGCCTGGCCGCCAAGGTTCAGGCTCAGCGCACCGCGCGTGATGCTCAAACTGGCGCCAGCGTTGACCATGTCACGGCTATCGAAGGCCGCGTTCTGTACGACCTCATAGTGATAAACCTGTCCCTGAGTGCGTACCGAAGGGCCGCTGAAACTGTGTTCATAGCCGATATTTATCGCCGGCGTGAAGCGCCAGCCGCCGCCGTTTTGCGAATGAAATGCGATACTCACATTGGCAATACCGCTGGCGTTATTTTCACTGACGCGGTCGACGTTGAGCGCCAGCTCGCTGCCGCTTTCGCGGAAAGCGTCCATCCGCAGGTGGGTCAGGCGGGTCCCGACGGCGTACTCAACGCTGGCAAAATCGAGCGGACTGACGTAGCCGAGGCGCAGCGTGCCGCCAACCAGCTGGCCATGGGTATCGCCGGTGGCCGTACCCAGCCCGCCATTCAGCCGGCGCGTACTGCTATAATCGATCCAGCCTGCGTTAAGATCGGCGGCGGCAAAGAGGCCATGATTTAAATCCTCAAAAGCATAGCGACCGCCGAACCCCAGCAGAGTGGTGTTGGCATCCGCATCGGCGCTGGCGCTGCCCAGCGAGCCCCAGCTATATCCCAGAGTGCCGTAGCCGCTAAGCTGCGCGTTAAACCGCCAGGTATAGCCCAGCAGCGAGCCGGTGGTATGCTCATTACTGCTGGCGGCGCGGGCGGAACCATCGGTGCCAAGATAGCCGCTAAGCCCGGTCAGCCACAGTTTTCCTTCCCCATCCCGCAGCTGACGGCTATCAATATTCGGCGTTAACGCCCTGTCTAATCGCGAGCCGCTGCGCAGCAGGTAGCTGGCGGCGTCCGCGTAAATCTGCCCGCCGACCTGAGTCTCCACGCCGCCGAGGGTTCCGGCATCAATGGCCGATTGCAGATAATAGTTATAGTCGGTGTAGCGGCCCGATAGCTCGCTGTTTTGCAGGGCGTTAAGCAGCGCAGCGCCCTGCGCCGCATTCCCCCGCAGTTCGCTTTGTCCCGGCAGCTGGCCGTACTGCACCATTTTGCCGCGCAGGACGTAGAGCGTCTCCTGCGACAGCCCCAGGCCCTGCTTCAGATAGTTATCCACCGATCCGTACTCGCGGCTGATTTCATCCAGCCCGGCCTGAAGATAGCTGGCATCGACGCCCAGCAGCGGCTCGTAAATCGCCGCCATGGCGGGGGGCATCATCGCCAGGGTCGCTTCGACGCGCTGGCGGGTATAGTCGTTGGTGGCGAGGTAGTTTTCCATAATGGTCCCCTCATCGACGCCGGCAATGCTCAGCAGCATCGCGGCGGTCCAGCCGGTGCGGTCCTTGCCCGCGGTACAATGGAACAGCGCTGCGCCGTCGGCGCTGGCCAGATCGTTAAATAGCGTGGTGAACCGGGCGCGCATCCCGGCATCGCTGACGAAGGAGACGTTGGTCTGCTGCATCATCGCTTTGGCTTCAGCGGCGCTACTGAACGTTATTGAGGTGATGTTGCTGCCCGAAGCGGTGTTGCCGATGATATCAATATGGGTATACCTCGCCCCGTCGGGCATCACGTCCGGGCTGCTGGCGATTTCGCTGGCCGTGCGCAAATCATAAACATCGCTGATACCGAGCGTGCTCAGCGTCGCCTGGTCCGCGGAGGATAATGCCAGAGCATTAGAACGATAAAAAACGCCGGTGCGCAGGGTGCCGTCGTGGCTGGTGGTATAAACAGACGTCGTGCCAGCGATATCGCGGAAATTATCCATCGTAGCGAGTACGGGCGTATTTATCGGCGCAGCGTAGAGCACGCCGGAAACGCCGGCGGCGACCAGAGAGAGCGAAACGGGAATATAGCGAATCAAAATAAGCCTCGATAATTATTGGTTATAATTTACTGTTTATTAAGGCTTGGAAATATAAGAGGAGATTGTGACGGAATTATTTCCAGAACGATTTTTTTAAAATAAATAGGGTGATAATAACGTCGGGATATCGATTAAATATAACTTTTTCGCGCGCTAAATACTGTTATTCATTCGCCATGTTTATGTTTAACATTCCGCTCGTCGCAGCAGAATGTTATTTTCTATTATTGTCAGCGAGTCATTTTGCGCAGTAATACGCCTTAATCCGGGCGCTGCTTTTCGCTCATCAGCTGGCGACAGCGCTGCTGGTCCTGGCTGATACTTTTCTGCTCTTCCGGCGTCAACTGCTGCCAGGTGTCCAGCATCCGTTGGCCCAGAGCGGGCACGTAGTGGGTCTTATGCAGCGCATAATCCGAATTGCCGCCTTCAATCATATTTTCCATATCGCGGAGAAACGCACGGCTGTCCTGATGGTCAATAACGCAGAAGACGGAGCGGTAGTACGCGACGTCCTCTTCGGCGTAGCGGGGCGTGAACCACCAGATAAGTAGAGCGATAAGCGCCAAAAGCGGGGCAATAAAAACGAGTTTCTTCAACATGAGTCATTCAAAAAGGCAAATTGAAGGATCAGTGTAGCCGTTGATGAAACAGGATGTAAGCGCCGTCGCGGGCCGGCAGCGTAATTCCGGCCCGCAGCGGCGCCGGTCAGTAGCCGACCTTATAGATCCGTCCGCTCTGAACGCCTTCTACGCTGCGGCGGTAGGCCTGAGCCACGCTGGCGGCGGGGACGCTGGTAAAACCGGGGAAGAAACCGTCGTAGGCTGCCGCCGATTCCGTTAATACGGTGGGGCTAATCAGGTTAATACGTATTCCGCGCGGCAGTTCGCAGGCGGCGGCGCGAACGAATCCTTCCAGCCCGGCGTTGACGGTGGTGGCATTGACGCCCTGAGCGATGGGCTCATGGGCGACGATCCCGCTAATCAGCGTAATAGAACCGCCGTCGTTCAGATAATGCTGGCCGGTCAGCGCCAGGCGAATCTGCCCCAGGAGTTTATCCTGTAGGCCCTGGTTGAAATCGCCGTCGGTCATGGTCGCCAGCGGGCCAAAGAAGAGATTGCCAGTGGCGGAAACAATCGCGTCTACCCGACCGGTTTTCGCAAACAGGTTCTGCACGCTCTGCTGTGAGGTGATATCGACCTGATAGTCGCCCTGAGTGCGGCCGACGCGAATGACTTCATGACGCTGGTTTAATTCTTGCGCAACCGCGCGGCCAACGGTACCGCTGGCGCCAATAATGATGATTTTCATAGCAGGTTCCTCTCTCGGGTGAGAGGCTATTCTTTAATAAAACAAATATCGGATAAACTGGCTAAAAGTTAAATGATTGCTAACCAGGGGTTTGTAATATGGATAAGCTGCGGGCGATGGAGACCTTTATTGCGGTCGTGGAGTGCGGAAGCTTTACCGGCGCCGCAGCGCGGCTCGAGATGTCGGCGGTGATGGTCGGGAAATATATCGCGCTGATCGAGCGGCAGCTTAATACCCGTCTTCTTGAGCGCAATACCCGCCGCCAGAGCCTGACCGACGCCGGGCGGGTCTATTTTGACGAGGCGAAACGCGTCCTGGAGCAGGTCTCCATCGCCGAAAGTTCAGTGGAGAGACTACGGGTCGCGCCCGCGGGCACGCTGCGGATAAGCGCGCCGACGTCGTTTGGCGCCTGCGTGATTGCCCCGCTGACCGCCACGTTTCTGCAGGCCTGGCCCGACGTGCGCGTGGAGCTGGATCTGACCAACCGGATGGTCGATCTGGTGGATGAGGGCATCGATCTGGCGATCCGCATCGGCGAGATCCGCAATAACGATCTGGTGGCAAAGTATCTCGCGCCCTACCGGATGACGATCTGCGCCGCGCCCGGGTATTTAGCCCGCCACGGTACGCCGACAACGCCTGCGGACCTGGTCGATCATCTCTGTTTGTCGCATACGGTGTGGACCGCGCGCAATGAGTGGAAGCTGCCGGGCGCGGAGGAGGGCGTACGCTGGAAGCGCGACGCTGTTCTGCGCTGTAATGATGGCTACGCGCTGCGAACGGCGGCGATCGCCGGCGCCGGGCTGCTGCTGCAGCCGGAAGTGCTGCTGGCGGATGCGCTCGAGTGCGGCAAACTGGTGCGCGTGCTCGAGGCGTATACCCCGCAGCCGAGGCCGATTCACCTGCTCTGGCGGCAGGATCTGCGGCCGCTGCCGAAGCTGACGCGATTTGTTGAGCATCTTCTGCAGGGGCAGGGCCAGAACGGGTAGACTGCTTAATTCTCTGCCGGGCGGCGGGCCTGATGTGATGGGGGATCTTGTCGCCCGGCAAGGCGTTAGCCGCCGCCGGGCAATCTGCTTAGTCGCGCAGCGCGTGACGCCAGTCGGCGATCAGATCCTGCGGATCCTCAATCCCTACCGACAGACGAATCAGCTGCGGAGTAATGCCGTTGGCTAAACGCTGCTCCAACGGGATCGACGCGTGAGTCATGCTAAACGGCTGGCTCACCAGGCTTTCCACGCCGCCGAGGCTCTCCGCGAGGGTAAATAGCTTCAGCTTGCGGATGATCCGCTCGGCGTAGCCATCGTCGCCTTTGACCACCACGGAGATCATTCCGCCGGGAAGCGCCATCTGCCTGCGCGCCAGCTGATGATGCGGATGCGAGGCCAGCCACGGGAACCAGACCCTTTCGACCTGCGGCTGCTGCTCCAGCCACTCGGCAAGCAGCAGCGCATTGCTGCTGTGGCGCTCCATACGCAGCGCCAGGGTACGAATACCGCGCAGCGTCAGGAAGCTGCTGAACGGGTCGAGGACGCCGCCGACCGCGTTTTGCAGGTAGCCCAGCTTTTCCGCCAGCGCGGCGTTGTCGCCGACCACCGCCAGCCCGGCGACCACATCGGAGTGGCCGTTAAGGTATTTGGTCGCCGAATGCACCACGATATCAAAGCCCAGCTCCAGCGGACGATGGATCGCCGGCGAGGCGAAGGTGTTGTCGGTGACGCTGATAATATTATGCCGCCGCGCAATGGCGGCGATGGCGCTGAGGTCGGCCAGCTTAAGCAGCGGGTTGGTCGGCGTTTCAACCCAGATCATGCGCGTGTCGGGCCGAATGGCCGCTTCGATGGCCGCCAGATCGTCGGGCTTCACCCAGCTCACCCGCAGGCCGGCGCTGCGGCGGCGAACGTTTTCAATCAGCCGGTATGTGCCGCCGTAGACGTCGTCGACGGCGACCAGGTGGCTGTCTTTATCCAGCAGCTCCAGCACGGTTGAGATGGCCGCAAGGCCGGAAGCAAAGGCGTAGCCGCGCGTGCCGCTTTCCAGGTCGGCAATCGCCGTCTCCAGCGCGTGACGGGTCGGGTTGCCGCTGCGCGAATATTCGTACCCGGTATGCTGCCCCGGCGCGGGCTGAGCAAAGGTGGAGGTGGCATAAATAGGCGGCATCACCGCGCCGTGTTCATCGGTAAATGTGCCACTATGTACGCTCAGGGTATGCAAATTTGTCATTGAGAAGTCCTTACTGTTCGAGTCGGTTACGCCAGGTGGTCAGCACATCGCTGCGGGTAATGAGGCCAAGAAAACGATCGTTGTCGGCGATAACGGCCACCAGGCCGCGATCGAAAATGGCCTTCAGCGCGCTTTCCGGCGCGTGCTTATCCAGGGTCTCCACGTTACGGGTCATCGCTTCCCTGACCGGCAGAGAAAAGCGCTGACTGTCGCCCTGGACGTGGCTAATCAGATCCCATTCGTCGACGATGCCGACGACGCGGCCGTTTTCCAGCACCGGCAGCTGCGAGATGTCGTAGAGGCGCATACGCGCGAGGATGGCCGCCAGGGTATCGTCCGGCGCGGCGGTGACGGTTGCTCCTTCGTCGTGGCGCAGAGCGATAAAATCGCTGAGATCGCCGCGCGATGGACGGCTTAAAAAGCCCTGCTGGCGCATCCAGTCATCGTTAAACATCTTTGATAAATATTTATTGCCGCTGTCGCAGGCGAAGGTCACCACGCGTTTAGGTGATGTCTGCGCCCGGCAGTAGCGCAGGGCGGCGGTGAGCAGCGTTCCGGTAGAGGAGCCTGCCAGAATGCCTTCAACCTGCAGCAGCTGGCGGGCGGTGGCGAAAGCTTCGCTATCGGTGACGCGGTATGCGCTGCGGACGCCTTCAAGATGGGCCAGCGGCGGAATAAAGTCTTCGCCGATCCCTTCCACCAGCCAGGAGCCGGTTTCGCCGTAGCGCCCGGTTTCGACCTGGTCCGCCAGAATGGAGCCCGCCGGATCGGCGAGGATAAATTCCGTTTCAGGGGAGTGCTCAGCAAACCAGGCCTGAAGCCCGCCGAGCGTTCCCCCGGAGCCGACGCCGACGACGATCGCGTCGATATCGCCATCCAGCTGCTGGAAGATTTCCGGGGCAGTGGTGGTGGCATGCGCCAGCGGGTTAGCCTCGTTATTAAACTGGTCGATATAAAAGGCGCCTGGCGTTTCGTCGGCAAGGCGCCGGGCGTAGTCCTGATAGTAGGCGGGATGGCCTTTGTTAACGTCCGATCGGGTAAGCTGTACCTGCGCTCCCAGCGCGCGCAGATGGAAAATCTTCTCGCGGCTCATTTTGTCCGGCACCACCAGAATCAGGCGATAATTTTTCTGCGCGGCGATCAGCGCCAGACCGAGGCCGGTATTGCCGGCGGTGGCTTCGATAATCGTGCCGCCGGGTTTTAATTTCCCTTCGCGCTCTGCCTGCGTAATCATGGATAGCGCGACGCGGTCTTTTATCGAGCCGCCGGGATTTTGATTTTCCAGTTTTAGAAACAGGCTGCAGGGGCCGGTATCAAGCTTATGGAGCTGCAGCAGGGGAGTATGACCAATCAGGTCGCTAACGGAATGAAAAACTGACATAACATTTTGCCCATTCGTATCGAGATGATTTGAATGGTAGGGCTGCAAAATTGGCATTTTAAAGAACTTTTGTCTGTCGCTAAGAGCAAAAAGGAATATAAGATGCTTTTTAGCCGTCCGGAGGGAAAGGTAGTTAGCCGCCTGGGCGTGTTGATTTCCAGAATAGCGCGCTTTTGCCCGGTTTTTCACCGAATTATCCGTTTTTACGCGCTGCTTTATCTCTATTTCAGAAATGGATTGCCGAAAATAATCGATGGATCTCTGGGGCTATTTTAGATGTTGGTGAAACTATCAACGCCGCGTATACCGGCGCGGCAGCCAAAGACAGTAATTCAGACGAAGGAAATTAAAGCTAATAAAGTCGGCCTGCTCGCTTCAATAAATCGTCTATATCAGGAACCTCTTTCCGGAAATATCCTGACCTGGGTGTCATTCAGGCGGGAAATTGTCTGGTACGATCCAGTTAACAGAACAGGAACATAATTTATACCTGAAAGACATATACATGTAATGATTCAGTCGTAACCAGTTACAAGGAAGCTACTATGAATAAAAACGACATGAGTCCTTTACCCACCAATACCCACGAGTGGTTTTTTAATCGTAACAGCATCATCATTTTGCTCGATATTGTTCTGTTTATCGTTCTCTACAACACGCTACCCTATGAGCCGAAGGTGGTCATGGGGCTGAGTATGCTCGCTTTTATCGCCGTATTATGGTTAACGGAAGCGCTGCACGTGACCGTTACGGCAATAATGGTTCCCGTCATGGCCGTGCTGCTGGGGGTATTTAATACCCAGGCGGCGCTAAACAGTTTCGCCAACTCAACGATATTCCTTTTCCTCGGCGGTTTTGCTCTGGCGGCGGCGATGCATGTACAGGGGCTGGATAAAGTCATTGCCGATAAGGTATTAGCGATGGCGAGGGGCAAAATGCGCCTCGCGGTCTTTATGCTATTTGGCGTGACGGCGCTGCTGTCAATGTGGATCAGTAATACGGCGACGGCCGCAATGATGATGCCGCTGGTATTGGGGATCCTGAGTAAAGTCGATGGCAAAAACCGCCATTCGACCTATGTGTTTGTGCTCCTCGGTATTGCCTATAGCGCCAGTATTGGCGGAATGGCGACCATCGTCGGCAGTCCACCGAATGCGATTGCCGCCGCCGAGGTGGGGCTCTCCTTCTTTGACTGGATGAAGTTCGGTTTCCCGGCAATGATCGTCTTACTGCCTGTCGCTATTGCGATTCTTTACCTCGTGTTCAGGCCGGAACTTAAGGGGACCTTCGAAACGAATAGTGAACAGGTCGATTGGGATAAAGGCAAAATAGTCACCCTGGCTATTTTTGCGCTTACCGTATTCTTCTGGATTTTCAGCGGCCCCATTAACGACCTACTGGGCGGTTTTAAATCCTTCGATACCATCGTGGCTTTAGGCGCCATTATATTAGTCAATTTCGCCCGGGTGGTTCACTGGAAGGATATAGAGAAAACGGCTGACTGGGGCGTGCTGTTATTATTCGGCGGCGGTATCTGCTTAAGTAATGTGTTGAAAGAGACGGGCACCAGTCTGTTCCTGGCAAACCAGATTAGCGGGATGGTGGCTCATATGGGGATATTTATTATTATCCTGGTTATTGCAGCATTCGTGGTGTTTTTAACCGAGTTTGCCAGTAATACGGCCAGCGCCGCTTTGCTTATTCCCGTATTTGCCTCAGTGGCCGAAGCGTTCGGCATGTCGCCTGTGATTCTGTCGGTATTGATTGCCATTGCTGCTTCATGCGCTTTTATGCTGCCCGTGGCGACGCCGCCAAACGCTATCGTTTTCGCCACCGGCCATATCAAGCAGCAGGAGATGATGCGCGCCGGCCTGTTTTTGAATGTCGCTTGTATCGTCGTTTTGACCGGATTTAGTATGTTGTTTTGGGTATAACTTCTGATAAGCGAGTTTCCACCCAATATCTTGCAAATTAAGACTGCTGTGCGGCGAATAATCGAACGCAGTTCGATGGAGAGTCCGGTCGCAGAAAAGCAAAAACCCGCCTTTTGGGCGGGTTCTTTAAATAGTGGTGCCCGGACTCGGAATCGAACCAAGGACACGGGGATTTTCAATCCCTTCGCAGGTGTTAATCGGATGTAAAAGAGCGTTTGTACGTTACATGAGTGAACGTACAAACTATGAAAATTTTACCCGTTATTTCCCCAAAAGGCGGTGAAGGTAAATCGACTTTCGCTGCTTATCTCGCCGGTTTCCTTGCCGATGCCGGTGTAAAGACACTTCTTATTGATGCAGACTGGACTCAGCCGACGGCCAGCAGCATTTTTGCCCTGCAGCAAGAAGCTCCTTTCGGGCTGTATGAACTTCTCATGCAGACGATCCCCGACCCAATTCAGGCTATTTCTCAGACCTCAATAGATAATCTGGACCTTATTTACTCAAACGATCCGGACGAACTTCTGCCGACAGCGATGCTGCACGCGGCAGACGGTCGTATCCGCTTAAGGAATATTCTTCAGCATCCTGCCTTTGCCCGCTACGGGGCAATTATTATCGACTCCAAAGGTGCCACCGGGGTGATGACTGAGCTTTCCATACTTGCGTCAACCGGCCGCGTCATGGGAGTTGTGAAACCCATACTTCCCGACGTTCGCGAGTTTATTCGCGGTTCCCTGCATATGTTTTCCCGCCTCAAAACCTACGAAAATTACGGTATACACCTGCCCGATATCTCTATTCTTGTGAACTGTTTCGAAAATACGCTTCTTGACCGGGAGGCGATGGACGGTCTCTCAAAAATTATCAGCGAGAAGCTGTATGACAGCAGTGTATTGGGAGAGCGAAATATGTTCAGTCTGCTCGATACTTGTATCGAGCAACTGGATATCTTCAAACTGGGCCATGTTAAGTCACAGCCGGTTCACCGGCTTGAATATAAAACCCGGCGTAAGGGACCTGCGGCGGCAGATACCATGCACCGCCTTGCCTGCGAGTTGTTTCCTGAGTGGAAAGCCCTCTTTGATGATGTTCTGGCTCGGGGGGCGTGCATATGAACCAGAATCTAATCTGGCGGGCTGTCGCTTATTCAATTAACACCTGTAGATTCCAGGACGAAGTTCATGTTTTCGTCGATGCGCCGGATCAGGAAACAGCGAAAGAGCGGATTTACGAGCGGCTGGCTGAAGAGTGGGAAATTAGCAGAGCGAGTCAGTGGGATGATAAGCCTGCACGTATCGAATTTCATAATCTCTGTGATGAGAAAGAATTACGCGATATGGCCCTGGGGACGCGGGTACCGGCAGGTATGCCGTTGCTTGAGAGTGGCTGGGGGGGAGGGAGAGCAATTTATGATACGAAGCCTCTGATTCTGGTTGCATCCCCACGTCTGCGTGAAGTGCTGGAAAGTGCGTTGCGGGAGGTGACGGCATGAGCAACATGATTGTTAATGCCATTCTGACGCAGCTTCTGGAGCGACAGCCTTATGACGACAAGCTCGTTGGAACTGAACCAGCAACCTGTGTTGGATGCGGTTGTACAGACAATAACGCCTGCGTGAACGAATACCGTGAAACCTGCTACTGGCTTAAGGTGAATCGCGAAACAGGGCTGGGGGTTTGTTCCTGTTGCCCTGAGTTCCTGAGCCACCCTTGCACACCAGATTTCGACTGAGGAGGGGTTATGGACAATACAAATATTCCCCACTCGGCAGAAGCAGAGCAGGCCGTTCTGGGCGGATTAATGCTGGATAACGACCGCTGGGATGAAGTGGTTTTATTGCTGGCTCCGGATGATTTCTTTGTGGGCTGGCACCGCGCCATTTACCGGGCAATGGCTGAGCTGGTCGGTGAAAGTCTGCCGCTGGATCTGATTACGCTTTCTGACCGGATGGAGAATGCTGGTTTGCTGGAGCGGGTTGGCGGCTTTGCTTATCTGGCTGAGTTGAGTAAGAACACGCCATCGGCCGCCAATATTCTGGCATATGCAGGGGTAGTGGCGGAAAAAAGCCGGCTACGCAAACTGCAGAGCGTCGGCAATATGCTGGTTGCTGACGTGCAGGCGTTGAATGCGCGCTCTTCTGACGTTCTGGAGGTGGCTGAGAACCAGCTGTTCTGCATTGCTGAGCAGGGCATGCTGCAGGCAGGTACTGAAACCACCGTAAACGATGCCATGGACAAGCTGGTCAGCCGGCTTGAAGCCATGATGGCGCTGGACGGTCTGACCGGTACGCCAACTGGTTTCAGTCAACTGGACGAGATGACCTGCGGCCTTCAGCCGGGCGATCTGGTTTTACTGGCCGCACGTCCATCGATGGGGAAAACCGCTCTGGCGCTGGCGACATGTGCCGCCGCTGTACGGGGAAAACCGGATGATTACGTTTTTGTCTACAGCATGGAAATGCCGGAAGAACAGCTCTCCATGCGTCTGATGTCTATGGAAGGGCGGGTTGAACTCAGCAGGCTTCGTAGTGCATCACTGGGTGATGAAGAATGGGCCCGTCTTTCACAGGCTATGAAGGAGATTATTCAGTGGAACAATCGTCTGATTATTGATGACACAAGCTATCAGACACCGGCAACCTTACGTGCCCGTACCCGCCGTTATGTCCGTAAGTACGGCAATCCCGCCCTCATTATGGTCGACTACCTGCAACTGATCCGCTCCCCCGAACAGGAAAACCGGACGCAGGAAATTGCCGAAATATCGCGCTCCCTGAAGGCGATGGGCAAGGAGTTCGGGTGTCCCGTGCTGGCGCTTTCTCAGCTCAATCGTCAGGTGGAGCAGCGGGCGGATAAACGTCCCAATAACGGCGATTTGCGCGATTCGGGGGCACTGGAACAGGATGCCGACCTCATTATGTTTATCTACCGGGATGAGGTGTATAACCCGGGCACCATGACGCCGGGTGTGGCAGAAATCATTATCGGTAAGCAGCGTCAGGGGCCAACCGGAACGGTGAAAGTGCAGTTTGACGGCCGCTATACGCTTTTTTCCGAATATCAGGAAGGGGGATATGACCTCGGGTACCACAGGACAGGAGGTCGGGCATGAGCCGTAACCGCACGAATATCGGGGCGTCCATGCTCCAGCCGGGCCGCAGGGCCTCAGGGAGCGTTGAGAGTACACCGGTGGTTGAAATGCCGATGGTACTGACGATTGAACAGCTGGCGCCGAACCCGGATAACCCGCGAACATCGCGTAATCCACGTTATGACGAGATAAAAGCGTCAATTAAAGCCCGCGGGCTGGACACGGTACCAAAAGTCACCCGCGATCCGGATGGCGATCCGAATAAATACATTTTCAGTGATGGCGGTAACACCCGTTATCAGATACTGACGGAACTGTGGCAGGAAACGGGGGAAGAGCGGTTTTTCCGCATCCATGTGCTCGTGAAACCCTGGCCCGGACGGCTCCAGTGTGTGATTGGTCATCTTGCTGAGAATGAAGTCCGTGGCGATTTGTCCTTTATTGAAAAGGCCAGGGGGATCCATAAGGCGCGGATTATCTATGAAGAACAACTGGGAAAATCAGTTTCTCTGCGCGAATTATCCACTTTGTTAACCAGTGAAGGCCTGCCTGTTCATAATTCGACAATCAGCCGGATGGAAGATGCCCTGAAGTACCTCTTCCCCTGGATGCCGGACCTCCTTGAATCCGGGCTTGGCGCTCCACAAATCAGGCTATTGCTTGCCTTGCGCCAGGATGCGGAGAAAGTCTGGGATCAGTTTTGCCTTCTGTCTGAACGAAGCGATAAATGCTTTACCGATGTATTTGGTGAATGTTGCCGCAAGTTTAATTCCCCCGAACTGTGGTCACCGGAAATGTTCCGCGATGAATTTATTGGTGATCTGCTGCTGGCGCTACCGCATCCGGATCTGAATTATGACCGCTGGGTGATGGAACTGGATCCTGGCGAGCGTAACCGGCGCTATCACTTTGGCGAACCAGAAGAGGCTACCCGTCTTCAGGGAGTGGTGCCATCACCGTTCACTGACGGCATTCAGGATACTGCACCCGAGCCAGATTTTGCCCTGCCGAAAGCACTAACTGAGTCGCCGCCTGCCACGCCAGCGGTTACGGAGGAATGGCCGCAGCAAGATGAAAATTTACGGGTATCGCCAGAGGACAATAAAGAGGCTCCTTTGTCTCTTCCGCGCACAGAGGTACAGCCCGATATGTACGGTGGTTCCCCGGTTATTTCGGGTGACGGCACGGGGCCGGGGCTTTCTCCGGACAATGATGAGACGCTTATCTCCATGCTGGCGCCGGGGCTGGAGGATGAGGGAGAGGCCCTGCATCCGGCCTGTCACATTGCCGGAGATGCGATCTGGTCTGTTCCGGCTTTTCAGGATGATATCGAACATCTGCAGAATATGGCCTTCATCATGGCGTGGGAACTGGGGGAAAAGCTGGGGTGTGAAGATGAAATCCTGCCAGACCGCGCCAGTAGTCTGTCGCCTGGCTATTGCGCTGCGGGTGACAGCTGCAGCGCACCGGCCGCCTTCCTTTTGTCCCTTGCGGGGTGTTGTCCGGCACAGTGTCCGACAACCGGGATGGATGTTGTGCTGATCGGCGGTTCTGCACAGCAGGATGTGCCAGTTCTTGATGATGAAAATGCCATAAAACTGCTGAGGCTGATGCGTGTCATGCGCCGCCTGCGGGAGCTGCAGCGTGGCGTAACGGTGGTAGAGGAGGAGCATGATGAATAATGACAAACGCCAGGAGCGGCTGGTCAGTCTGGTCAGGAAACTGCTGGAACTGAGCCGAAGCAACAGCAATGCGCATGAAGCCGGACTGGCGCTTTCAAGGGCGCAGCGCCTGATGGAAAAATATGGTATCAGCGAGCTGGACGCCACTCTTTCGTCAGTTCGTGACGTTGCCTCCCAGAGCGCGCCATCAGAGGCCGAAAAGGTGCCTGAGTGGATGACCCGTCTGGCATGGGCGGTTGGTCATGCTTTTGGCTGTCGGCCTTACTTCTCATGGCGCAATACATCATCGGGTGCCTGTCGACGAACCGTAACATTTTATGGTTTCAGTGAACGGCCTGCCGTGGCGGCTTATGCTTTTGATGTGCTGACCCGCCAGTTGAAAGATGCCACTGCGGTATACCTGAAAACCCAGAGTAAAAAGCTGAAGCTGTCGACCCGCCGAAACCGGGCAGAGCTTTTTCGTGCCGGGTGGGTTGACGGCATGCGTCGCGTCATCACAGTTTTCCGGGTTACAGAACGGGAAACGCAACTGATGACCCGCTGGATGGATAACCAGAATATGAAGGCGGCGACCATCCGGGAACAGAAAAGCTGCCGCGGAGGCGATATTGCCCGCCACCGGGGTTATGAGGCGGGTAAGAACGCCAGGTTGCATCATGGTGTTGAAGGTGAAAATACGGCCGCCATTGGTCACCGGGAGGAACGTACGTCATGACGAAGCATCAACGGGTGTTGCTGTCGGGTACCTCCCATTGTCTGTGGTGCGGTGTGGTATTGGGGCTGCTGGCCGCAGATATGTATCCCGGTGGCGTTCCGGCATTTTCCGGGGCCGTTTTACGGGGGCTGGCTGTTGCCAGCTTCATTTCTGTCCTGCTGTGGATGATGGTGAGTTACCTGGAGGACGTTTCCTGGACGTATATCTGGGGGGCGATGTTCCTGCCTCCGCTGGCCGCATTACTCCTCTGTCATGTGGGCTGGCTGGGTTACAGCTTTATTTTCTGGAAATGGGACTACGATTTTGCTCTCTTCATCCGGGAGGCGGTTCTGCCAGTTGTTTTCCTTGTGTGGGGAGCATGTAACTTCTTAATAGTCCCCTTTAGCTTTTTGTTTATCTTGTCTCCCGGAGGTGTTGAGTGACTAATTCCGGTGGTTTATCTCAGGCTGCCAACGGGCTGCTGATGCAGCTGGTGATGGATCTGAAAAGTGGCTATCTCCGTCGCTGTGAGTCGCTGGGGATCAAGCGAGAAGAGATGCAGATGTTGCAGGGACTCTCCCTTGAGGAGCTGCATTATCTCGCGAACAGCGAAGTTTCTGTGGTCAGCGTCAGCATCGATCACAGCAATCTGGTCAGCATGCTGCAGCGGGCCAGAATGGAGCAAAAGCGCATGCAACGCATCGACCGGGCGCTGGCGCTGGGCAGCTCGATAGAACTGATGCAGACGTTTTTCGGGCTTTCCAGTACGGATGTGGCGGCCCGTCGCAGGATTGCCGGTATCGAAGCCCGATCCGGACGAGGCAATACGCTCGGGGATGAAGACAATGCGGAAATCTGGCGGTTGTGGCAGAAATCAGGCGTTGAAGAAGTGGAAAGCCCGGACGGGCTTGATGTCATGATGCTGGCCGCAGAGCAACTGAATATCCCTCTTACCTCTGTCTGGCATGCTGTGAAAGGATGGCACAGAACCACACCCCGCCGTTCTGTGGGTCAGTCCCCGAAACCCTCAGTGAGGAAGCGTGCATGAGGATGAAAATCGTTGGCCCCGACCTGTGGGCCTCTCCCGGTGTGCCATCGCAGTGTTGTCGTAAAGCCTTACGGCTGGTCAGTCAGTATCATCGTGGCGATCGTAATTATACCCGGCTTGAGGACCGGGGCAGTGGATACGTCAAGATTAATATTGGCCCGTTCTGGCGTCTGCTCAGTCGTAACGGGGGCAGAACCTGGTTACTGCTGAGTCACGGACGGTACAACTCAGCGATCCGCAAATAGTATGTTTACCCTGCATCTGTACGCGGATGCAGGCATAAGCATACTGACAGAACAGAATGGCCTGATGGGAGCCATCATAAGGAAGAGGATATGACGCTGCCTGCGGACAGCCTGATAGCGTTTACGCTGGAAAAAATGAATGCCCGTCTGGCGGCTAATCCGCTGCTCGATGACGGACGGGTACGCAGCGGCCTGCTGTTTACGGGGAACATGCATGATGCCATCCCCCGAAGGCTGTTGCTGGATCCACGGCTTTCCCCCCTTGATAAGATGGGCTGGATGATGATCCGCCTGTATGCGCAGAATAATGAAGGCGCGATATTCCCCAGTTATGATGAGCTGCAGGTGCAACTGGCTTCCCCGGGTAAAGGTAAAGCCTCCCGTGAAACCGTTAGCCGGGTGTTGCTGATGTTACGAATAACCGGCTGGCTCAGCCTGTGTAAGCGGGTTCGCGACGATAAAGGGCGGGTTCGCGGCAATATCTACGCGCAACATGACGAGCCCCTGACTTTCCGGGATGCAGAATCACTGGACCCGCGTTTTCTTGATGTTGTTGCCGATGCCTGCCTGAGTAAAAACCGGACGGTCAGTCAGATCGCCCGGGATGTGCTGGACGAGATTAAAAACGATCCCACCATGCGACACTATCACAGCCACCTGTCTCTGCTTGAAACCCGTCTGGGTTGCCCACAAAATGCCGGTCAGTTAGCAGCGCGGCAGCATTCCTCATTATTAACCCCGAAGCCGGGTTCGGGATCCGAACTCAGTGTAAATCGAATAAAAAACAACCATCACGAACTGAGTTCGGAAACCGAACTCAGTCAGAATCCGGTGCGAATAATACAGAGTTCGGATTCCGAACTGCCAGTAAAATCAGGGGATTATGACAGAGTTCGGAAACCGAACCATTACGTACGTAGTTTCACACACAGTGTGAATAAAAAAACGTATGTGGACAATCCGGTTGTGTTGCCTGATGCGCTGAAAGCCGTAGTGTCGCAGGAAGACCAGGCGATGTTGATTCGCCAGCTTCAGGCTCTTCCTGAAGAACAGGCACAACAGGTCCTGTTTGCCCTGCAGAATCTGATGGCCAGGCAGCGAGTAGACAATCCGCTCGGCTGGATGCTGGCGGTGATGAAAAAAGCCCGGGAAGGGACCTTCAGGCCCGTTAAGCAACCGCAATCGGTTCAGCCGGAGACTCAGACGCGACCATGCCGACCCGAACAACAGCCGTTCTCCGCGCCTCCGCGACCTGTGGTAGCTTCTGAAGAGCAGGTCAGGAATTACGTCACCAGTCTGCGGGAACAACTGAGACATAATACCCGATGATTAAAAAGTATACGGTGCTGGCACTACCAGCAGTGGTTAAAAAGTGTACGGTATTGGCACTGCCAACAGTGGTCAAAAAGTATACGGTGTTGGCACTGCCAACAGCGGTCAAAAAGTGTACGGTGCTGGCACCGCCAGCAGTGGTCAAAAAGTGTACGGTGCTGGCACTGCCAGCAGTGGTTAAAAAGTATACGGTGCTGGCACTGCCAGCAGTGATACAAAAAGTGTACGGTGCTGACACTGCCAACAGTGGTCAAAAAGCGTGCGGTACATACTGGCAATGGATAAATCAAAATTTCATCATCTGGCGATCTGGTTTTCAATTGTCCTGCTTCCTCTTGCTGGGGACTATCTCAATCCTGACTGAGATATCGCAACAGCAAGGGGCTATATATGGAAAAGGGTAAAAAGAACGCGGATGCGAAGGTCGGTAATGAAGCATCTTCACCGCGGGCAGGCGCACTACAGTCCGCACTCTCGGTAGAGCTTCATACTCACTATGCCATCAGATTATGGGAAGGGCGTAAGCAAAGTGACAGTAATTCCCGTAGTCTCCATGAGAAAAAACGGCCTGAAATCATTAGTATGCCAAAGGCCATTCAGCGTGCCGGGGTGGCTTCCCGGGATTCAGCAGCAGATAACCCTTATGCTGATATGGTACTGGTGAAGCTGGAAACCACGCTTCACATGGCGTCCAGTAAGATCAGTACGATAGTGAATGAACTGGATGTGATTCTGACAGCTGTTCCCAAAGGGATAACGCTTTCTGACATTGCGTCTGCGCATCCACTGAATATCAGCGTTTACAGTCGTTCCCCCCTGGGGTACCGGTGCGTATGGCTTCTGGTCGGTTACGACCAACTGGCAATGAAAGCGTTTCAGGCTTTCCATTATGGGCTGATTTCACGCGCTCAGCGCGATCAATATCTCAACAGAGGCGGACATGCGGTCAGACAGGTTTATGGGGCTATTCAGCCTTATTACACCGTGGCGGTTAACCGGAGTGACATTATTAATCTGACCACCCGCGGGAAAGAGGCCCTGGCACGGTTGGGTGAACCCGATCCAGATATTTTCTCCGGTAAAAAGCGATCTTCTTTTTCATCGCCTCTGCGGGAACACTCTGTTCGCCAGAGCGAAAAGCGCTGAGAGGGGGTGAGACATGCAGCTTTATCTGTGTGAGAAACCGTCTCAGGCGAAAGATATTGCGCGGGTTCTCGGCATCAGTAAACGGGGACAGGGATTTATCAGCGGTGGCAATATCACCGTCACCTGGGCCATTGGCCATCTGCTGGAGCAGGCCAGCCCGGATGCTTATGGCGAACAGTTTGGTAAACCCTGGCGGGCCGATGTGCTCCCGGTTTTACCTGATAACTGGAAAATGGTGGTCAAACCCCAGACCCGGGATCAGTTTACGGTTATCAGTAAGTTGCTGAAGCAGGCCGGAGAGGTGATTATTGCCACCGATGCTGACCGGGAAGGTGAGGTTATTGCCCGTGAGCTGCTGGCGTATTGTGGATATCGTGGCAAAGTACGTCGGCTATGGTTATCCGCGCTGGACGAAGCCAGCGTCCGGGAGGCGCTGGCCGGTATTCTTCCCGGGGAAAATACGGCAAAACTGTATGACGCCGGGCTGGGGCGCAGCAGGGCGGACTGGCTTATCGGAATGAATCTGACCCGCTTGTATACTCTGATAGCTCGTGAATCCGGTGTTTCCGATGTACTGTCTGTTGGGCGGGTTCAGACGCCGACGCTGGCCATTGTGGTTAACCGTGATAAAGAAATCGCTGATTTTGTCCCGGTTCCATGGTGGCAGGTGCAGGCTCTCGTTGAGAAAGACGGCGTGCGTTTCAGGGCGACCTGGCAGGCGGCGACGCAGTACTGCGATGACGAAAAGCGCTGTGTGAATCAGCAGGCGGCGAAAGCCGTTGGACAACTCTGCCAGCAGCAGAAAGGTGCAACGGTTCTGGACGTGAATCAGAAGCGCGATAAAACACCGGCGCCACTTTGCTTCGATCTGGGAACGCTGCAGCAGGTCTGCTCTCGTAAATTTGGGATGGGGGCTAAAGAGACGCTGGCTGTTGCCCAGTCATTATATGAAACGCATAAAGCGACGACCTATCCGCGAACCGACTGCGGTTATCTTCCGACATCGATGCAGCAGGAAATTCCTGATGTACTGACCGCCGTCGCCAAATCCGATCCGTCAGTTGCACCGGTGCTGGCCCAACTGGACCGCGGGTTTGTCTCCCGGGTCTGGAATGATAAAAAAATCACGGCACACCATGCCATTATTCCCACACGCCAGGCATTTGATCTCTCGCGCCTCAGCGCGGATGAGCTGAAGGTTTATCAGCTTATCCGACAGCATTATTTTGCCCAGTTTTTGCCGTTGCAGGAGTCTGATGTGACCGATGCCTCTTTTAACATAGGCGGGCAGTTGTTCCGGGCCAGAGGGAAAGTCAATGTTGTCACGGGCTGGAAACTGTTATTTCAGAAGGACCATCAGAATGAGCAATCTGAAGATACCAGTGATAACGATGCCGACATGGCGCTGCCACCGTTAAACAAAGGTGACAACTGTATTGTCAATGGCGCAGCGGTGGAAGACAAAAAAACCAGTCCACCTCCCCCGTTTACCGAGGGAACGTTGATTGCTGCGATGAAAAATGCTGCCAGCTTTGTCAGCGATCCGAAGCTGAAAAAAGTGCTACGCGATAATGCAGGACTGGGAACCGAAGCGACCCGGGCCGGGGTGCTGGAGACACTTTTCTCCCGTCATTACCTGGAGAAAAAAGGCAAACATATTCACACCACGTTGCTGGCCAGGGAATTGATAGCGGCGTTGCCCGAAACGCTGACCAGCCCCGGAATGACCGCGCTGTGGGAACAGGCGCTGGATGATATCGCTCAGGGGAAAATGCCGCTGGATACCTTTATGCAGAAACAGCTGCAGTGGACCCGCCATCTGGTTGACAAAGGGCGAGCTGACACAGTGAAAATTACTGCGCCCGTGACGCCTCCCTGCCCGGTCTGTAAGGGCCTGACCCGCAGGCGTAAGGGAAAAAATGGTGATTTCTGGGGATGCGTTCGTTATCCGGAGTGTAGCGGTATTGTTGCAGGGAAAAATGGCGGGAAGGGCCGGAAAACAGCGCGGGGCAAAAAACCGGCAGCAAAGACGAAAGCGGAATTCTCTGCACCGCAATAATGGTTTTGGGTACACCAGGGCAGTAAGTTCTGCTATTGTAAACCCGCTTTGATGCAAAGGTACCCCGCAGGCTACGGGGCTGTCACGGACTTTAACGGGGTCTGATGATAGCTTGGCCCGGCAGGCAGTGAATTGTACGTTCCGACTGGCCTGCAAGACGCATACACTCCGTGAAAACCGCGTCGGGATAATGTCCTTAATCCCCGGAGAATGATGAGACACCGCAGGTTCTGGTACTGGCCATAAGGGCGTCGGCAACGGCGCCTTTTTTTATTCTGCAACTCGCAGCAGCACCTCCTCTGGTTTCAGGTTGACATTCTCGCCGGGCAGTTTAATGATGGTCGTGCTTAATTGTCGTTTTTACGACCACCAATGTTTCAGCGGTCTGTGAGAAACGCCTTCGGGTGGCTGCAAAAGAATTCTCCCGTAGCCTGAAAGGGAGAGCATATTGAATGTGGTACATCTGCGCACCTTTGAAAGCAGATATCGCCAGTACATGCGCACTATGACGCGGCGATGAAGGTTTCTTAATGACTCACCAGACAGTCGGAATTTAGCTGATTCTGACTCCCCGACGGGAAAAACACTCCCGTCCGGGCAGATGTTTTCTCCGTCGTATCTTATTTTTACCTCCATGGAGAAAACATCATGTCTGCAAATAATCCTGCTTCCGGCAAAACGGAATATTTCAACCTGACCATTAAAGGTCTGGGATATCTCAGCAATATTCGCCAGGTCAATCTTCAGAACGGCTCTTTTCTCAGTTGTGTGATTAACGCGCTGAGTGGTCCGACGGATAACCCGGTATATGTTCGCTTTGATGTTTCCGTTGCCGGCAAAGAAGCGACCAGCCTGATTGGTCGCTGTCAGAAAGCCGTTGATGAGGATAAAAAAGTCCTTATCGGCTTCACCTTAAGTAATCCGTCCACGGATATCTTTACGCTTAACAAAGGCGATCAT
Organism: Klebsiella sp. PL-2018; assembly: GCF_019048985.1. NCBI lineage: Bacteria > Pseudomonadati > Pseudomonadota > Gammaproteobacteria > Enterobacterales > Enterobacteriaceae > Klebsiella > Klebsiella sp. PL-2018. Next base: position 5,027,108 of record NZ_CP077673.1, on the reverse strand, counting down.
GCCGGCGAGCAGCGTGTCAGCCTTAAAGCCCGCTTAATAAAAGTGGACTGGATAAAAATAGGCCAGGATATGGTTTATAAGACTGAAAAACCGGACTCCATGCCGCCTCAGAATGGTTCTGCTCAGCCCGAATACGCTGAAAATTCTTTCTGAGTTATTTTTACCCTCACCTCCCTGAATAACGGACCTTCTTTCAGGGCGGTCTGTTTTCTTTATTAAGGAAACACATCATGAATAATTCAACAGGAATTCTGGCAGCAGAGTCCGGTTTTACTTTACCTTTGCAGGTGCTCAAAAGCGGTCGCGGTTATTATATCGGTACGGCAAATCATGAGGGACCTGTTTCCCGTGAGTCTGAAGAATACTTCAGTACCCATAAAAAAGCGGTTCAGGCGTTCACCACTGGTGCCTGGACTCAACGTGAGTGGGCATAAGGAGAGAGCATCATGGCTTCACGTGGAATTAACAAAGTCATTCTGGTTGGAAATTTAGGCCAGGATCCTGAAGTGCGCTATATGCCCAACAGTAACGCAGTGACCACGCTGTCGATCGCGACTTCAGAGAGCTGGCGCGATAAGCAAACCGGCGAAATGAAAGAGCAGACCGAATGGCACCGTGTTGTGCTGTTCGGCAAACTGGCGGAAGTGGCCAGTGAATATCTGCGTAAAGGCTCACAAGTGTATATTGAAGGCCAGTTACGTACCCGTAAATGGCAGGATCAGCATGGCCAGGATCGTTATTCTACCGAAGTGGTGGTCAACGTGAACGGTAGCATGCAGATGCTGGGTAGTCGTCAGCACTCGGGCAGCTCCTCCTCTCAACACCAGGGCTCTCAACAGCAGGGATGGGGACAACCTCAGCAGCCTGTATCAGGTGGTCAGCCGTCCCAGGTTGGGCCGTCGTCAACCGGAAGCTCTGCTGCCGGTATGCCGATGGATTTTGACGACGACATCCCCTTTATCGGGTGTGGCTATGGCGTTAATCGCGTGACCATACACGCAATCTGACAGGGAGAATATTGTGCCTACAGTATTAAGGATCGGCGCTTATCGATTCTACTTTTACAGCCATGAACCTAATGAACCGGCGCATGTCCATATTGATAAAGGCAATGCAACCGCTAAAATATGGTTACATGATATCAGTGTCGCGCGTAGTGTGGGATTTGCTTCGCACGAGCTTCGTGAATTACAACGTCTGGTTAAAGAATATCAGATAACACTCCGGGAGGCCTGGGATGCTTACTTTACAAAGTGAGAATGATATTCGCGTAATGAATGTCTGTATTGATGATGATCGCCTGACTGTTGATCTCATGGATGGACGCAGTATCTCTGTGCCCGTTGCCTGGTTCCCGCGTCTTGCTGCTGGTACAACTGAGCAGCGACAAAACTGGGAGCTGTGTGGTGCTGGTTATGGTATCCACTGGCCTGAACTGGATGAGGACCTGAGTACCGAAGGGCTGCTTCGTGGTGCTAAAGGTGCGATTCCACGACATTAACCGGTGTAATTTGACAAACAGAACGCTGACCTTACGGTCGGCGTTTTTTTTCATCTGTGGAAAATCAGTTGTTAATTGAGTGAATGCGGGGGGATTTCGCACAGTGAGGCCTGTTAATCACTGTAAAGGAAACCCCGGATGAAATTTCAACCCCGTTATAAGACCCTGTCTGTTGTTCTGCCGCTGCTTTTACTGGCCGGCTGCTCCTCTCCACCTCAGAAACTACAACAGCGTGAAGCCGCTGTACCCACGCCTTCCGTGGCTGTCACCCGCAATGTTCAGACCGTCGCGCCTGATGAATATGCCAGAACGCCGGAGGTGGTGCGTTATGACCGTTATCTGCTGGTCAGCACGGATCCGATGGCTGCCCAGCGCGATCCGCTGTCGCAGATTATTGATATACGTATCCCGTCATCCCTGCATCCGACCGTGGCGGATGCCCTGCGCTATACCCTGAAACAGTCCGGTTATTCACTTTGCGCCACAGGACCGGCAAACGGCGTGCTGTATCGCCAGCCACTGCCGGCCGTGCAGTATCAGTTAGGGCCCATGCGCCTGCGCACCGCCCTGCAGGTGATGGCTGGCCCGGCCTGGCAACTGGAGGTTGATGATGTTCAGCGCGTGGTCTGCCACAGTCTGCGTGACGGGTATCAGTTACCGGCCAGCCAGTTACCACCGGCATTAACCCCCTCGCAGGTCACTCCCCCGGTTAAGGGAGGGTTTCTGAAAAAATGAGCGAAAAGAACATCACTGAGTCTGTTCCCGCCGGGGAAAAGAGGCGTCTGTGGTCATGGTGGTCTGCTGCCGGCGTCTGTCTTTGTCTGATGATGGCAGCGGCCGGCTTTGTATTGTACGTGCTGGTCAGCGGCGTGACTGACCTGGATACGCGCCTTTCACGTCTGGAAGCACAGGATAATACAGCCACAACCAGCACGATGTTATCCACTCTTCAGTCGCAGGTCTCAACGCTGCAGGCCGGGCTGGCTGATAACCAGCAGCGTGTGGCCGCACTACAGAAAGAGACTGAAGCCCGGACCGGGCCCTCGCAGGAACTGGCCACTCTGCAGGCATCTGCAGCACGGCTGCAACAGGCGCAGCAGGAGATGGAGACCCGGCTGAGTGCGCTTGCTGACCAGCTGAATGCCCTGAAAGCGGTACCGGCTGCTGCGACTCCGGTTCCGGAAAAAACACCGACAGAAGTCAAAAAACAGTTACCCGTTAAACCCCGTTCGACGGCTGTTGTTGCACGTCATGCGCCGTTTGTGCTGACCGGCGTGGAAAGACGAGGCGCGGAGTCCTGGGCGGCGGTGGCCCCCCGCGGTTACCACAGCCTGTCGCAGATAGCGCTTATTGGGGAAGGGGAAACTGTATCCGGCTGGACTCTGGTTCGTGCCGGTTACAGCGAAGCGACTTTCCGTGTCAACGGGCACCTGACTGTCCTTAAGGTGGAGTAAACCATCATGCAATTGAAACTGACCTTTCTGGCGCTGGTCATGCTGAGTTCGCAGGCTCTGGCGGCCACTGATATCTCCGTAGTTGAAAACTCGCAAACCACACAGAGCCAGACGCAGTCCCTGCAGCAGAAAGCTGGCGAATGGGGGCTAAGCCCGGAGGATTACCAGCGGTATCAGCAACTGATGAATGGCCCCAGGGGGATTCAGTCCCCGGGGCTGGACCCACTCTCGGCGCTGGGGATTGAGGCCCGCACGCCGGCAGAGCGCCGTCAGTATGCGGAAAAATGGGTTAAAGAGGAGTTTGCCCGTACGCAAAAAGAACTGGATTTCCAGCGGGAAATCAATACGGCATGGCAACGGCTTTATCCGGACAGACTGCCGGTGAATATGGGGAATGCTGCCGGTGTTGCCCGGGATACCGGGGGGCGTCTGGCGTTGTTCGTTAAGTCGAAGAACTGTCCGACTTGCGATGCGCGGCTGTCTGCGGTGCTTAGTGACAATCGTCCGGTTGATATTTATCTGGTCGACAGCGAGGGGAGTGACGATAAGTTACGCCAGTGGGCCCGTGCTCACCGTATCCCGGAGGAAAAAGTCCGTTCCCGCCAGATTACGCTGAACCATGACGGTGGCCGCTGGCTGCGCTTTGGCGACGGAATGATGCCGGTGTTGCTGCAACAGGGAGAAAAAGGATGGCATATCGCCGCATTCTGATCGCCCTGATGCTGGCTGTAAGTGGCAGTGCAACGGCAGCAGGTGAGACTGTACCGGAAGGGTATATCCGGGTGGCCGTTGCGCATGGAGTACCGCCGGAAGCGCTCTATTCTGTCTCGCTAACGGAAACCGCTATGGCGCCACGATCAATTGCTGCGGTGGTCAGGCAGAAGACAAATCTGCCTGCGGTGAGTCGTCCCTGGCCGTGGACGATTAATGTGGCGGGTAAGGGATACCGCTACGCCAGCCGTCTGGAGGCCTGGCGGGCACTGCAGGTTTTTATGTCACGCTATTCCCTTAAACGTATTGATGTCGGTCTGGCTCAGGTAAACCTGGGCTGGAACGGGCATCACTTTGTGTCGACCTGGGCGGCGTTTGACCCGTACACCAACCTCAATGCTGCAGCCAGCATTCTGCGCGAGTGCTGGGAGCGTAAACCGGGTAGCTGGCTGGATGCGGCCGGTTGTTATCACCATCCGGCGGGTGGGCAAGCTGCAGCACGATACAAAACTATCGTGAAACGTCATCTTGTCCGTCTCAGCGGCACGCCCCGCCAGTCCTCTTTGTTGCCGCCTTCTTTATTACCGCAGACAGTGGCAGCCATTGCCCCTGAACCTGGTTTTATCTGGACTGAGCCCGGGAGTGAACCCTGATGAAAAAACTGTTTTTAATGATGTGTCTTTTTCTGCCCCTGACGGGCCATGCCGGACTGAACGTCCTCGCTGACCTCGGCGGGGAGGATGCCACGCCTTATTTTGACGGCATTAATAAACAACCCGGCCTGCCGGAGGCGTCACCGGCAACCCCGCCAGTTTCTGCGATGGCAGCAATGTTTCCGATCAGCACGCCGGAGATGACGCCGGGGACGGTGGAGGATCGTCCGCTGCAGTTGCCGGGCATTGGTGCGCTTTTCCTTATCGGTGATGACGAACAGTCACGGTACTGGCTGGCGGAGAATGCGCAGGCGCTAATTGCCCGCCATGCGGCAGGCATGATTGTCAGTGTTGACAGTGCGTCGGCTGTTGAGTCATTGCGGGATCTGGCTCCCGGTGTTCCGATGGCACCGGCATCCGGCTCTGAGCTGGCCCGCCGTTTGCAGTTACGGCATTACCCGGTGCTGATCACCGATACCGGATTGTCCCGACAGGTGCGGCCGTGATGAGCGCACTGCAACTGAGTGCTGCGCTGTTGGTCAACCCGTTGCCGGCCCTGCTCCTGGCGGCGCTGTTTATCATGGTGATGCTGCGTCTGAGCTTTCGCCAGCGGGAGAAAGCCAGCGTTCGTCGCCACCGTCGCTATCAGGCTGCGGCGGCACGGGTGCTGGAAAAACTGGGCACTCTGCCGGGGGACGGCCAGCGTATGCGGTACCTGCGCAAAATTAACCCTTATGTATTTGAGGAATTGCTGTTGCTGGCGCTGGAACGACAGGGGCTGACGGTGGTTCGTAATGCGTCTTACAGCGGGGATGGCGGCACTGACGGACAGGTCATTATTGATGACGAATGCTGGTTGATCCAGGCCAAACGCTACAGCCGGGCGATTACACCTGCCCATATTCGCGACTTTGACCAGCTTCTTGAACAGCGCACCTGCTGCGGTTTTTTCATTCACACCGGGCGGACCGGACACATGAGTCGGACGGTCTGCTCCACCTCTCCGCGTCTTTTTATCATCAGCGGCCAGCGCTTGCTGGATCTGCTTGCCGGCCGACATGGCTGGCTGTCAGGTTGTTCATATTTTCAGAGGACATCTGTATGACATTTTCTTTACAGCGTTTACTGCGGACCGGCTGTCTCAGCCTCGCCCGTTTACTTTTTTTGTGGCCGGCGTTACTGACCGGAGCCGTGATGCTGGTGATGGCCTTCCTGTCGTATCAGGGGGGCGTCACATCGCGGCTGGATTATTACACGTATGAGGCTGCCCGCTGGCGCAACGCGCCGGAAGGGAGCCTTATGGTGCGGCGCTGTATCGATGCCGCTACGGGCAATGCCGTATTCCCTGTTGCACCGCTGAGCGGGGATGAGTGGCGTGTGATGGCAGCAAGGGAAACTGACTGCCCGACAGTGGCGGAACCGTTTGAACAGGCAGCTGAAAACGATATCCGTGCATTACACCTGCTGATGAAAATTGTTCTGGTGATCAGCGTTTGCCTGGAACTGTTTATGACGGTTCGTGCTCGTAGGGGAAGGGGGCACAGTGGCGCGGTGGCGCATGTTCGCATGGCAAAGGGCGGCGTCCGTATCGTCAGGGAGGAAGATAATGAGTAACCGCTACGTGATTGAAGCCCTGCTGCGTCCGGCGGTTGAGCTGAATACTGCTGTTGTGGCCGGTATGGCGGCATATGTTTGTGTACAGGCTCCCTGGGCTGTGGCGCTGGCACCTTCAGTCAGTTATGTGACCGCGTCTGGCTTCGCGGTGTTATCCGTTGTGCGTGCTCGGCAGGGGATGAAGATCCTTCGTTATCGCCGCAATCTGACCCGGCTCCCTCGCTACGTCATGAGCGCCGGACAGATACCGGTCAGCCGTCAGCGCCTGTTTCTCGGACGCGGGTTTCGCTGGACGCAAAAACACACCCAGCGACTGCAGGATACGCTTCGTCCGGAAGTGGCGAAGTACCTGCAGCCGGGCTGGCTGTATCAGACCGCTCGCTGGCTGGAAATGAGGACGGAGCATTCAGCTCCGGGGCTGGGAAAACTGCTGCGTACGGATTCGCCCCTGAACCCGGTTCGCCCATTGCCGCCGGTTGGTGGTAATCCGGTGTTGCATGGTATTGAGCCGAATGAGCAGGATGTCTGGCTGACGCTGCTGGAGCGTGTGGGGCACACCATCGTCTATGGCACCACCCGCGTGGGAAAAACACGCCTGGCAGAGCTGCTGGTTACCCAGGATATTCGTCGCGGTGAAGTTACCATTGTTTTTGACCCGAAGGGCGATGCCGATCTGATGAAGCGCGTCTGGGCTGAAGCACACCGTGCCGGCCGGGGCGACGCGCTGTATATTTTCCACCTGGGCTGGCCCGAAATCTCCGCCCGCTATAACGCAGTAGGACGTTTTGGTCGTGTTTCCGAAGTGGCGTCCCGCGTGGCGGGGCAGTTGTCCGGCGAAGGGAACAGTGCGGCGTTTCGCGAGTTTGCCTGGCGGTTCGTCAACATAATCGCCCGGGCTCTGGTGGCACTGGGGGAGCGTCCGGATTACACGCTGATTATGCGTTATGTGAATAATATTGCCGATCTGTATATCCGTTACGCTGAGAAGGTTATCCGTGAGCAGCTTCCCTCGTTACAGGCACAAATTCAGAATAACGAGCAGGTTCTGGGGGATGATGATGTTCCACGGAATATGCAGGGGCAGCCGGATGCGGTGCGTATCTGGTCCATTGAGGTGGCACTCAGTTCAGAAGAGGGAAAGCAGCTGTATGATCCCATTCTGGATGGCCTGCGTAGCGCAGTACGCTATGACCGTACCTATTTTGATAAAATTGTGGCTTCCCTGCTGCCTTTGCTGGAGAAACTGACAACCGGGAAAACCGCGGAGTTGCTGGCACCGGACTATCTGGATATGAGCGATTCACGACCGATTTTTGACTGGGAGCAGATAATCCGCAAAAAGGCCGTGGTGTATATCGGCCTTGATGCACTCAGCGACAGTGAAGTGGCCAGCGCCGTGGGAAACTCCATGTTTGCCGATCTGGTGAGCGTGGCGGGTCATATCTACAAGCACGGTATTCATGCGGGGCAACCGGGAGAGGGGGAGAGCAAGGTCCCGATTAACCTGCACTGCGATGAGTTTAATGAGCTGATGGGTGATGAATTTATCCCGCTTATTAACAAAGGAGGCGGTGCCGGCATGCAGGTGACGGCCTACACCCAGACCTCATCGGATATTGAGGCCCGGATCGGCAATGCGGCTAAAACGGCTCAGGTCCAGGGCAACTTCAACAATCTGATTATGTTACGTGTCAGGGAGAACCGTACCGCCGAACTCCTGACCACGCAACTGCCGCAGGTGGAGATTTACACCAAGACGCTGGTCTCTGGTCATCAGGATACCGATATCAGTGCGGGCCAGGATTTTACCTCCAGTACGCAGGATCGTGTCGGGACGGTCAAGGTACCGTTGCTGGAGCCGGCTGATGTGGTAACACTACCGAAAGGGCAGGCATTCGCCCTGCTGGAAGGCGGGCAATTGTGGAAAATCCGTATGCCGCTGCCTGCCGGTGATGTGGATGATAAACTGATGCCGCAGAGTATTGCGAAAATTGCCGAGGAAATGCGCCGCAATTATCACCGTGGTGAAGCGTGGTGGAATGATGCGCCGGCCATTGTGCCAGCAGGAGGTGAACGTGGCTGAACCTCAGCGTACCAGTCCTCCTCCGCCCCGGCCGGAGAAGCCACATGGTTTGCTTTATAATGTGTTCTGGGGCTGGCCCTGGGCATTGATCGGCATGCTGCTGGGTTCGCTGATGTTGAGCCTGCTGATTGAGTACACCGGCATAGCGTTCTTCTGGCCGGAAGCGGGGGCAGCCCACAGCGAGGCGGTGATGAATACTGAACTGGGCTGGCTGTCGACAGAATTCACCCGCAGCCTGTTGCTGTCTGAGCCTTCTGTGACTGTTGTTCGATGGGTAACATTAGCGTATCAGTGGCTGTTTGTTGACAGTGGGTTTACTGGCTGGATAAAGCAGCAGAATGTGTTGCAGACTGGCAGCGATAACGAGCTGACCCGTAATCTGAACAACTGGAGTGGGTGGCTCGCGGGCTATCTGCATGAATATCTGATGGCGACCGTATGGATATGCGTGATTACCCTGGTGCGGGTAACCATACTGGTTCTGTCAGTCCCGCTGTTTCTGATGGTGGTGCTGGTTTCGCTGGTCGAAGGGCTGGGACGCAGGGATCTTCGGCGCTATGGGGCGGGTTATGAAAGTTCGTTTGTTTATCACCATGCTAAAAAGATGGTGAAACCAGCTATCGTGGTACCCATGATGCTGTATCTTTCCTGGCCGACGGCGGTATACCCCAACCTGCTGCTGTTGCCTGCTGCCATATTGCTGGGTGTCGCTATCACGGTCACCACGGCTTCATTCAAGAAATATCTTTAGTTATCGGCGCTGGACGAAGGCGTACAAAACTTGTTTTTGTGCGTCTTCGTCAGCAGACAAGCCCCCGCAATAGCCATTCGCTGGCGCGTCAGCCTTATTTGGCTGTCGTTCCTGCCAGCATCGGTATTATCGGTGCCGTTTTGTCCGAAGTGCTGTTACGTCACAGAGGTAAACCTAATTTGACCGGCATCTCTATGAAGCGGACGTTCTGAACGTCAAGGGGTAGGTCAGTGCTTTTAGGGCCCGCGGCTTAGATCCCGTGGCAAGCCGCGGCTCGTTAAGCTTGGTGCCCCTGTATATCTCAGGAGCCGTTCAGTATGTTAACGATCCAACGAGGCTCATCAATCATAAGAGATTTATCTATCTCGATAGCATTGATGCGGGTGTTGTATGTCCGAATAAGCCTTGCGAGACCTTCACGGATTTTATCGCCATCATAGATAGCAATTTCTTCAATGTTGTTGCCGATGAAGGTTTCAGCTGCCTGGACAGCAATCTGCTCGGACATGCCAACGTTATCGGCCATCTGACGTGCAGCAATAACCTTGCTTTCAAGGGTCAGTATAACGGGCCTGTAACCTGCACGCTTGTTTTCAACACAACGTGTAATCAACTTTTCCATAGGGGCGGTGGTTACGTGGAATGCAGTTGTACCTACCTGAAAATCCCCCTCCCGGTCAGTGTGAAGATCTGCCGCATTGGCCCTGTCATTGCCGATTTTAACGTCGGGAAAGCGTAACTGAAGTTTGGCACCAATAAGATGCTGCAGTACCGCCCCGGTGGGTTTGTCGGAACGCTCCGCTGCTGCCTTAAGAATATCGCTTACTACAGAGGAAACTGGCTTACTGTAATCTAGGTCGACCGTTATCCTCTGTTTGTCAAAATAGTCTAGGCGCACACATTGTGTGAAAAATGCTTCAAGCTGATTTGAAACCAATGCAGCGTCGACGGGCTCATTTTCATTAACCTGAGTGTTGTTCAGCACATCCCGAAATGCTGCAGCAAGGAAGATAGTTCCTCTGGATGTGCGTCCCCCTTCACGAGTGAAAACACGGGTTTCGCCATGTTGTTCCAGAATCTTCGATATGGTAGAACCGCTGAGCCCTCGAACCTGGCTTTTACCCTCACTGTACAGGCGTTCGTCAGTAATGGGCATACCATCAGCCATCATGCGTGAGACAATCAGTCCTGCATTCATAACGTTGGTATTTATTGAACCACTCTTGGCTCGCTCTCCTTCGTACCAGGATTTTGCCGCTGCAAGGTATGCTTCGGTGTAACTCAACTTATCCATTCACTTTTATTCCCTGTGATTTTTTTGCCGCCTCCAGATGCGGAAGGATCATATGCCTGGCCACCCAGCCAACAACAGGAACCGCGACGGCGTCCCCGAAACCATATTGAATCTGAGAGTCACGCATATTTTCCAGTGTGTACCACCCAGCCCCCATCAGACGTGCATACTCAAGCCCGGTCATCCATCTGATTTTTAGCGTCCCCTGACCCATGATCACAACTGCCTGTTTGGAGGAGCCACCTCGCGCTGTGCGTAAGCACCCGGAAATATCTTCTGCTCTCATTTCCCATACAGGAATGCCACTACGTGTGCGGCGATAGGCTGTGCGGGCAGTTGTACTGTCCAGAGCGACAAAGTGTTCTAACCTTTCACGCTGGACTGTTGTCATCGACTCTTTAAAAAGTGCAACTTTGTCTGCATTCCACCACCGCGGATCACTGTCAGCCATAGTCTCAATCTCTTGAGTGAAGCCATGGCTCAATAGATCAGGTGCTTTGGGTAAAGGCATCATGAAAGTACGTACTTCAGGGTCTTTATGTAGCCAGGAAAGCCAGTCCGGCCTCAGGCACGAATCCTGCTCACCGCCATCAATTGGATTTTTTGCGCCTATAATGAATAGCCGAGGCCGGGACTGTGGCACAAAACGTCGGGCGTCCAGGGTGATAGCATCAACTGCATAACCTAATGTGTTAAACTCTTTAACCGCAGCTCTCAAATCTTCTCTGTTATGGGATGAGGCAAGACCGGTGACATTTTCAAGAACGATCACTTCAGGTCTGCGCTCATTCATGCCAGCAAGTAGATCAGTAAAACCGAAGAAAGCGGATGATTCCCGGCCTCCCCTTAGGCCTACTCGCTTACCAGCCAGACTGAGGTCCGTACAGGGTGAGGAGGCCCAGGCAACATCTGCGACCGGCAGGTCTTCGCTTTTCAGGGTATGAATGTCTGCCAGCAAAAGTTTGTGAGATTTCCAATGGCCTTCGTACATCGATTTTTTGTTCAGGTCATAGTCATTAGACCAAACAGTTTTAATTCCCACTTGTTCCATTCCGGCTCTCGCCAGGCCGATACCCGCAAAGAATTCCAGCGCGGTCCATTCGTAATCGCTCCGAATCGGTATTATGTTCACTCAATGTCTCCCGTTTCTATGGGTGTATCATCCCATAAAGTGATCAGACAGGCACTTACTCTCTGTAGAACGCCATTTTTTGATTTTATAGCGTAGCCATTTTCCCTGCATGGTGTGTCCATGTTGACTTAGATGTTCAGCTGGCAAATATGTATCGCAGTGAACAATACCGAACAACTTCAGTCTCCGTATGATCGACATCATCGTCTTTCTCACTGTTGCCAGCATTGTTTATTTTTCTGCATAAATTTTCAAAAACGCAAATAGAGTTTATCGCTGACCAGCCCTCCCGGGCTGCGCATTCTGTACGCACCTGTTAATCCTCAAGGAGGTGCGTATGAACCATCCCCGTCCGGCCTGGAGATATATTGCCTGCATACCGGGCATCACCGGTCTGTTGCTGTTGGCCACATTGTCCACGACTGTACAGGCGGCAGAAAAAGACGAGCTTGCCTCAGCCCAGCGCCAGCTGGATCAGGTGCAGGCCTCGCTTGAACGTGCCCGTGTAGCGGCGGCCCAGGCCGATCCTGCTGAGCAAGGGCGTTTCTTTTTTGACTACCGTCAGGCCACATCCGATTTAAACACCATTCGTGCCGGTATTGACCGCTATCTGGAGCCATCCCGGTCCCAACCCCGGGCTTCATCTGTCAGCGGCAATTATCGTCGGGAGCGTCCCTGATGGGAATGACCTCCGCACAATCCACAGCCTTCAAAGCTGCCTCCGGCAATGTCGAGGTCAGCATTCTGCACCTGGTCTGCATCGGTGTGTTGCTGGCCTTTCTGTTTTTGTGGGCCGCATGGGCACTGTCCGATGTGTGGACCGGCTGGAGTAACGAGAAAGTTCGGAATGCTGCGCTGGGTCGCTTTGCTATCCGGGCCGTGCTCCTGCTGGTTGTGAGTATCTGGATGTTTGCCAACTGAATTAACCAATCAATTTCTGGAGAAAAATTTATGTATTACTTTGCGTCTGTTGCCACCCGCGTGCGTCGTGGTATTGACCGCGTTATTAACCGTACGTTCACGCTGGCGCTTCTGGTCTGGCTGACCTGTAAACCCGCATTTGCTGACCTGCCAACGGTTGAAGCGCCAACCTCTAATGGCGGATCTGGTCTGATGGGACAGATCAAAGGCTATCTGCAGGATGGTGTCGTTATTGGCGGACTGGTGGTGGCGGCCATTGCGTTCATTAATGTGGCGATTGCTGCAGTCCATACCTTTACCGAGGTCCGGAATGAGAAGTCAACCTGGACGAAGTTTGGCTCCATCATCGTAGTGGGGGTGGTGTTACTGGTTGCTGTTATCTGGCTGCTGGGCAAGTCCGCCGACATTATTCTCTGAGGCGACCCCATGCAGACCATTCGCTTTTTACCTGACCGTCTGAACAGTGAACCGGTGGTGTTTCGCGGATTCACTACACCGGAGATGGGGCTTGCCGCCCTGGCCGGTCTGGGCGTGGGTCTGCTCCTGTCTCTGCCATTTATTCCTCTTGCCGGCTGGGTCATTATCCCGACCGGCATGTTACTGGCGCCGTTACTGGTTATCGGTTTCGGTGGCCGGTGGCTGAGCCGCATTAAACGCGGCAAGCCGGAAAACTATATCTGGCAGCGGCTGGAGGCGTTCAAACGTCGTCACAGCCTGGGCAACCCGACACTGATCGTTGATGCCCGGGGATGGTCCCTGAAACGAACCGGGAGAGAAAAATGAGCCGTTTTCGTCATGCGGTCAAAGACCGGGATCAGCATATTCTGACACTGCGTATTGCCTGCGGTGTGCTGGCCTTTTTCCTGTTAATAACCTGCGCCGGCTGGATGCTGGCCCCAAACAAACTGACTGTCCATAACCCGCCGGATTTACGTACCGGCAGTACCCGACCCTGGTGGGAAGTACCGGCGTCGTCGGTCTACTCCTTTGCCTTCTATATTTTCCAGCAGCTCAACGCCTGGCCGAAAAATGGTGAAGTGGATTATCCGGCAAAAATTCATGCGTTGTCAGCCTATCTGACGCTGGGTTGCCAGGACTATCTGAATACCGAGGCCCGGAAAAGAAGCAACGCCGGCGAGCTGACTGATCGTGTTCGCGTGGTGTATGAAATTCCCGGCCGTGGATACCAGTCGAAGAGCGTCAGCGTTATCAGCAGAGATAACTGGGTGGTGCGTCTCGACCTGGTGGCGGATGAGTATTTTCATGCTGAACCGGTAAAACGCGCCCTGGTCCGCTATCCACTGAAAGTAGTGCGCTGGGAGGGGGATGCTGAACGCAATCCGTTTGGCCTGGCGCTGGACTGTTATGACGGTGTACCGCAGCGTCTGGAAGCGGCATTGCCGACGGAAATTCCCGCGAAATCAGGAGTATTTCAGTGATGAATACCCGTAATGATACCCGCGCCGGGCTGATGGCGCTGTCCATTTTGCTGTTGCCGCTGGTCTCTCTGAACATCGAGCCGGCTAAAGCTGATGAATTTATGAAATGGGAGCGTATCCCGTTGCAAATCCCGCTGCAGGTGGGGCAGGAACGGGGGGTATTTGTGGATAAAAATGTCCGGGTAGGTTTTCCTCCGGTACTCAACGGTAAGCTGCGTGTGCAGAGTACCGGCGGGGCTGTCTACCTGAAGGCCGACAGCGCTTTTCCTCAGACGCGGGTACAACTGCAGGATGTGGAAAGTGGCGAGGTTATTCTTCTCGATGTCACCGCCGGTGAAAAAGGCCCTTCCGAACCCGTTCGTCTGGTCTACAGCGGCGAGGTGAACACGGTAAGCCAGACGACCGATACCCGTCGAGAGGCGGAAAACAGCGGCGGCAGCGTCCAGCCGGGAAGTGATGACGGTACGCAGGCGAAGCGTAAAAAGGTGCAGTACAGCGCTCCCATCCCGGTGTTGCTGACCCGTTATGCTGCACAAAGTCTGTACGCGCCGCTGCGTACGGTCGAAGCCGTGCCGGGCATCCGCCCGGTGAATCCGCATCTGCCCAGACGCCTGACAACACTGTATCCGTCTGAAGCCATAACGGCCACGCCGCTGGCCGCCTGGGGTGTGGCAAATCGCGCCGTCGTGGCTGTCCGTCTGCAAAACACCGCCAGTCGCAGGATTGTACTGGATCCCCGGGCCCTGCAGGGACAGTTTGTCGCGGCGACGTTCCAGCACCGCTGGCTAGGGCCGGTGGGCACGCCGGAAGATACCACCACAGCCTATATCGTGACGGGCTCGCGGCCGGAGAGCGCTTTCATCGCTGAACCTTCCGTGGCACGTAAGGCTGTTCATACCGCGAAGAAGGGGGTCAACCATGCAGATTAAGTCCAATGCCATGGTGAAATTCATTGTTCCCGCAGTGGTGGTGGCGGGGCTGGCTGTGGGCCTGAAAAGCTGTAAAGGAGAGCGACCACCAGAGAATTCATCGGGTGATGTGACGACAGTACTGAAAAATCTCTCACAGGATGAGCTTAAGGCGCTCGGAGTGGAAGGTGATACGCCGGAAGATACTCTGCGCACACTGATAGGTCGGCTGAACGACGTCCGCGATCGCCAGAAAACACTGGACAAGCAGAATGCTGATTTGCTGAAAGAGAATGAGCAACTGCGTAAGCGCGGCACTAATGTATCCGGGCAGGTTGACGAGGCTGTGCAGGGGCTGCGTAAGGAGTATGACAAACGTCAGCAGCAACTACAGAACGAACAGACCAGCCTGCTGGCAAAAGTGCAGGCACTGTCTGAACAGCTGAAAACCACCGGCAGTGGTTCCGCAGGCGCAAAACCGGCTTCTGACAGCGATATTCCGCTGGGCCTCGGTCTGGATGGTCTGGGTAGCAGTATCCATGGTACCGCCATCCGGGGCGATGATGGGCTGATGTGGGTGACGCCAGGCGATCAAAAAGCTATCGATCCGCGCGATGCTGCCAGTGGTAAGGCTTCGCCGCAGTTCCCCACCTCATTTCTGGACAACAACCCTCTGACCCGGCAGAAAGCAGCCTATGAGCAGCAGGTTAAGGGCCACACGAACGAGAAGGGGGCGCAGGACAGCGCTGAACCCGTCTACACCCTGCCGGAAAACTCCACCCTGGTGGGCAGCCGGGCGATGACGGCGTTACTGGGCCGCATCCCGATTAACGGCACGGTGACTGATCCCTATCCTTTCAAGATCCTGATTGGCAAAGACAACCTGACCGCCAATGGGATTGAACTGCCGGATGTGGAGGGGGCGATTGTCTCTGGCAGTGCCAGCGGTGACTGGACACTCTCCTGCGTTCGTGGGCAGGTGAACAGCATCACCTTCGTTTTTGCTGACGGTACGGTCCGTACCGTGCCCCAGCCAGATGCCAGCGGGAAAAACACCGGTAACGGTAATACGCAGAATAAAACCGGTACCGACGGCGGCATCGGCTGGATTTCGGATAATGACGGTATTCCGTGTATCAGCGGTACCCGCAAGTCTAACGCGTCAACGTATCTGCCTACTCTCTTTGCGCTCTCTGCTGCCGGCGCTGCCGGGGAAGCACTCAGCGAGGGGCAATACACCACGCAGAATAATGTTAACGGGATTTCATCCACGCTGACCGGCAGTGCCGGCGAAGCGGCGCTGGGGAAAGCTCTCTCAGGTGGCATGAGTGAGACCACTGACTGGGTTAAGCAGCGCTACGGGCAGACGTTTGACGCGATTTACGTGCCGCCGGGTGCGAAGCTGGCCGTGCATATTACCCGCCAGCTTGCCATTGACTATGAAGATAACGGCCGCAGGGTTCGCTACGATTTCACCCTCCCGGGTGGTGTCAGCGACAACGGCGGTCTGGACTGAAGGGGAAGATGATGAATCAGAATGTCACACAGGGTCTTACCCTGACCTGGCTGTTTCGTGGACAGGGTGAGTGGGGGATCCAGTTCACCAGCGGTTATTTTGACACCATGGAAGAAGCAAAACAGGTGATGAGTCTGGCACCGTTCGCACAGTTGCTCTGGGTGGATGCGAGCCTGATGCTGGATCTGAGTACCACATATAAGATGATACCGGTTGAGAACGACAGGTTTATTGCCGGTCCACTGATGAATGAGTCTGGAGGTATCCAGAAGTCACTGTTTCAGACAACAGACGTTCTTTTCTGCCGCCCTGAATATGCTTCTTTTGAGCTGATTTCATGTAAGGCGACCCGGTTGGGTCCGCAGGGCGACGATGTTGTGTCCACAGTTGTGCCGGAGGAAAAGAACGCGGGCTTTTCTTTAATAAATCCTCCGTATCGCATTTTCCTGGTCTGCCTTTTTATTCTGACGGTTATTTTACTGACCGGCTGTTCAACGACAAAAGAGGAGATGCTGCCCACTGGCGAGCATACCATGCTTGAGCTGTGGAACGGGGCGGACGGAGAGGGGGGAACAGCACGACAGTCTGCTGCTGCAAGGGATGCACTGCGCCGCCCGTTAACCGACGATGAACACCGGAAAGGTACACAGGACGATCGCAGCTACAGCCGCACGCAGGAGAGCGAAATTTCACAACAATTCTCCCGTTTGCCCAACCCGGATATGGTGATGTACCTGTATCCCCATCTGGCTGGCGGTAATACGCCAGTGCCTGGCTACAGCACAGTATTTCCTTTTTACAACCAGACACAGTATGCAATGCCTGGTGAACGTACGGAGGCGCTGTAATGTTCTCTCTTTTCAGTCGTAAAAATGAAACGAAGCCAGATGGTACGGCAAAGCAACTAAAGGAGGAGGCTTCTCCTCTGGTTATTCATGGCCGGGAGCCGCTGACGCGACCGGGCCGGATGAACCGGCAGGAAGAGACAAAAGTCTATCACGCTAACCCGTCCATCATTGATTATCTGCCCTGGGTGGAATTCCTGGATGAAGATCAGTGCCTTCTGCTTGAGGACGGTATCTCCGTCGGTGCCATTTATGACGTAACGCCGGTGGCCACGGAGGGGCGCACGGATGATCGGCTGGAGCAAATCCGCGATACGGTGGAAGATGCCCTGCAGGACAGCTTTGATGAATATGATGAGAATCCCTGGGTGGTGCAGTTCTTCTGCCAGGATGAAGATGATGCCGAAGCGTATCTGGACCACTTACGCGGTTACGTGAAACCGCATGCGCAGCGCACGGCATTTACGGAAGCCTGGCTGGGCGAAATGGCGCGCCATATCCGCAGTATCTCGCGGCCGGAAGGACTGTTTACCGATGCGCTGATCACAGGGCAGCCGTGGCGCGGTCAGCAGCGCCGCACTCGTATGGTCATTTATCGCTGGATCGGGAAATCCGCGTCACGGGACCCGATGCCGCCAGTGGCGATGCTCAACCAGGCGTGTGAACGTGTGGTAAGTGCGCTGGGTGGGGCCGGTATTCGTTGTACCCGTCAGAATGGCCTGCAGGTGCACAGCTGGCTGCTGCGCTTGTTTAATCCGTCTCCGGACTGGGTGGATAAATCCACACTCTATCGTCAGGCGGCGTATGCCGATCCGCGCGACTTCCCGGCGGGCGTGGCGCCGGTCAGCAATGATTTTGCTGAAACGCTGTGGTTTACGCCACCCGTTTCGGATCCGGAGAACGGCGTATGGTGGATAGATAATAAACCACATTGTGCGCTGCCGGTTGAGAGACTGCGTACTCCACCGGAGCCGGGTACCATCACCGGTGAACAGGCCCGCGGTGAGAAAAAAATTAACGCGCTGATGGATATGTTTCCGGAAGGGACGCTGCTGTGCATGACGATTGTTGTGCAGCCGCAGGACAGACTGGAAGAACAGTTCAACCGCCTGTCGAAAAATGCCGTCGGGGAAAATACCGAATCCGGCCGTGTCCGCCAGGATGTGAAAACAGTGAAAGAGTATCTGGGAAACCGGCATAAGCTGTACCGCGCCGGGATCACCTTCCTGCTGCGCGGTGATGATATGGATAATCTTAAGCGCAAACGACTTGACCTGACTACTGTACTGCTGGGTGCTGGTCTGCAGCCGGTTCGCCCGGAGTTTGAGGTGGGGCCGCTGAATACCTGGCTGCGGGCGCTGCCAATGTGCTTTAACCCGGACAGCGATAAAAAACACTGGTACACCCGTCTGACCTGGGTACAACACCTGGCGGGGTTGCTGCCGGTTACCGGGCGAGAAACCGGTACCGGCAACCCGGGTTTCAGCTTTTTTAACCGTGGCGGAGATATTCTGACGTTTGATCCACTGAACAAGTATGACCGTACCCAGAATGCGCATCTGTTGTTGTTCGGACCGACGGGGGCAGGTAAGTCGGCCACGCTGTGTTATGCCTTTTCTCAACTGATGGCGGTTCACCGGCCACGTCTGTTTATCGCTGAAGCCGGGAACAGTTTCGGCCTGCAGGCCGATTATTTTGAAAGCCTTGGACTTTCTGTCAACAAGATAAGCGTCAAACCGGGTAGTGGTGTCAGCCTGCCACCCTTTGCCGACGCGCATAAACTGGTCGAAGAAGGGCTGGCAGCACATGCCGTTGATGAAAGCGACCTCCCCGATATTGATGCTGACAGCGATGGAGAGGGTGAAGACGAGGATAAGCGGGATATTCTCGGTGAGATGGAGATTTCAGCCCGGATGATGATAACGGGCGGCGATCCGAAAGAAGAAGCCGAAATGAAGCGTGCCGACCGGGCTATGATCCGTGAAGCGCTGCTGATGGCCGCGCATGCAACATATAAAGAAGGGAGGCAGATGCTGCCTTCTGACTTGCAGAAAGCGTTATACAGCATTGCCGGCGATGACAGCGATGAGGGGCAGAATGTCCGTAATGCCCAGCGTAAGGCGAAAGCCGCAGAGATGGCGGAGGCGCTGGGGATGTTCACTCAGGAAGGCAGCTTTGAGGCGGAGCTGTTCAACCGCGAGGGGGAATTGTGGCCTGAAGCGGATGTGACCTTGGTGGATCTCGGTCATCTGGCGCGTGAGGGTTATGAAGCTCAGATGGCGCTGACCATGGTGTCAATGACCAACATGATTAACAATATTGCGGAGCGGGATCAGTATCTCGGCCGCGATATAGTCTTCGCGGTGGATGAGGCGCATATTGTGACGGTTAATCCACTGCTGTCGCCGTATATGACCAAAGTGGTCAAAATGTGGCGAAAGCTAGGGGCCTGGCTGTGGCTGGCCACGCAGAACCTGAAGGATTTTCCGGATATTGCGGAGAAAATGTTGAATATGGCGGAATGGTGGATTTGCCTCACCATGCCACCGGAAGAGGTGAAAGACATCAGCCGGTTCCGTGCACTCACACCTGAACAGGAAGCCGTGCTGCTTTCCGCCCGTAAGCTGTCAGGTTGCTATACAGAAGGGGTGGTGCTGGCCAAACGTATTGAGGCGCTGTTCCGTGCTGTTCCCCCCAGTCTGTATCTTGCTCTGGGCATGACGGAGAAAGAGGAAAAGGCGGAACGCCGGGCGCTGATGCGTGAGCATCACTGTAGCGAACTGGACGCGGCGAAGCTGATTGCCCGTAAACTGGACCGGTTGCGCGGACTGACTGACGCACACGACGAGGAGAGCACTGCAGCATGATGACGTTGAAGTTTCCGGTACCCTGTGTTGGCGGTAATGACAGCCCGGATAACACTGTTTTCACCCTGCCACCGCAGGGTGAACCCGGGATGTCTGTGGTGACGCAGGCTAATCTGCAACGTCTGAGCGAACACATCCGACAGCGACTGAATGGCCCGGTGACCGTGACCTGTCACCCTCATCGGGTGGGTCTGAGCAGCTGTGTGGCGGTGACGGTGGAGGGCAGACTCCGCAGAGCGGTTAATATTCTTATCACCGTCAGCGGGCAGGGAAGCTGGCCAGCGGAGGAAGAGTATGAACATCCCCGCTGGTATATCACAGTGATGGACGCGGCTGATATGGTTTACCTGGTGCTGTGGCTCAACAGCTTAATTGTTCGTTGAGTTATTATGTATTCGGTCAGACTTAAACTGAGCGCTTTCTTTGGTGTAACACAATAAACTGGAACAATCCGCTTTGTGTAAGACACCTGCATCGGAAGGATATTTATGAAAAAAACAGTTGAAATACTACTATACACTTTGCGCAAAGGCTCCGGTGCTGCTTTTCATGCCATCATGAAGGAAATTAGCGTTCCTCTTCATCAACGTCATGGAATCGATGTTGTGTCGTTTGGGAACTCTCTGCATGACCCCAATTGTTACTATCTTATTCGGGCCTTTAAAAGTGCTGAAAATATGAATACGGTTCTTGATTCCTTCTACACGAGTTCAGACTGGCGCTGCGGGCCACGTGAATCCATCATTAGTTGTATCGAGACGAGCATTAAAACAGTGATGGACCTGTCACCGGAGAGTGTGGATGGATTACGCGTTATTAGACGTCAACTAGTTTTTCCTACTGACGCCAACTATGCTGCCCGCATCCTTTAGTGCAGCGTTAAGCCGCGCTGGTTACTGCCTTCGCCGTCTTTTTCCTGTAGCTTACCCCTGGCAGAAACATCAGCAGACATACAGCCGGAGGTCGTGGTAACTGCTACGGAGGATTATCTCGACAACACGGCAAACCTTGACGATCTTACACTATCGCTATTTTCTGCTATAGAAGACCACACCAGCACGCCACAAGAACATCATGAAGCAGGTTTGCTGGGGTCTTCGCCTACTGCTATATAGGTGCTGTCATTCAGCTTTCGCCTTCATCACAAGCTGAAACCGCAGCTAATATGGCTCTAGCACCTGAGATGTCATTCTTAGATTGGTTGAGACAAGGAGCATCGACTAACCACTTAGAGATTAATGATGTACAGGCTAAAATTCATATTGCGGATGCTGCAGTCTTTCTTGTTTCACCGGAGATCTTTAAGCTGCTCATCAAAGAAACCAGTGGTTCTGTCGGTGAAGAGTGGCGAGAGGAGCAAAAAGCATTCCAGAAATTGAGGCCGCATCTCCGAGGCAAGGAGGGGAAGAATATCTGGACCTGTGAGGTTCGAGACCCGCGGAATACGCGAAAAGTAAAAGGATATATTCTAGAGAATCCTACGACTCTTTTTCCTGATAGCCTACCAGAAAATAATCCTTATTTGACATTCATTGAGAAGGATTAGGTTTTGCAGGGCTTTTGTCTGCTATTTTTAATAGGGGGTTAGAGGTTTTAGGGGGTAAGAGGCAATGCTTTTATTACTTATCCTGATATTGACTTTTTACTATAAAAATAGGCGCAATAGGCTTGTTATGTTTCCATTGCGCTTGAGGTTACAACTAATGCGGCAGGACGGCTATGATGTGAGTTGTACTGCCTGTGGGCTATCTTCTTTATTTCTTAATAATGCCTTTAGAATAGGGGTAATCATAAATGTGCTGACAACGGCCATAATAACCAGCATTGTGAATATTTTTTGCGGTAAGAGGCCCAGGTCGTAACCAACGTTTAAGACGATTAACTCCATTAAAGCTCTCGTATTCGTGGAGAAGCCAATAATAAGTGAATTTTTGTGCGTTTCTCCGACGAATCGACTAGCCAGGTAGGTTCCACCAAATTTACCAACGAATGCAAGCAGGCAAATTACTATACATAACATAATGTCTGACGGTTCAGATAATAAACCTATATTGGTTTTTAAGCCGGTATAGGCAAAAAATAATGGCAGAAAAAAGACGTTAACAAAGCGGCCAATGGTTACATTCCAAGCATGAACAAAATTTCTATTCTTATGTAAGCTTAAGCCAAAGATAAAACCACCGATAATAGCGTATACACCCAAGTAGCTCGTGATGATGGCACTAACAAGCAGTCCTGAGACAATATAAAAAACGATAATGGAATTTATTTGTTGAGTATTTTTTAGCAGTCTCTCTATATAGGGGGATATTAGGCGACTACCGATAAAGAAAACAGTTAGACTAAATAGAAAAAGCAAGAAAATGTTTTGAATGACGACAAGACCATTAAAACTTGAAGTTACTAAGGCCGTAATAGTTCCAAGTAATAGCCAACCGAGAACGTCATCAATTGCTGCCGCACTGATAATAAGCGTGGCAATTCTAGTGCCTGAATAGTTTAGTTCCATAAATATTCGGCCTAAAATTGGAATCGCAGTAATCGACATGGCGACAGCGAAGAATAGCTTAAACCCTAATAAATCGGGTTTAGGATCAGGCAATATTTCCCAGAAATAATCGGCAGTAAAGAAACCTATGATAAATGGGAAAGTAATTCCGGCGGTGCTAATTAATACGAATGCCGATTTCTTCCCTTTTAGTTGACGTGAAAAGTCAAATTCCATTCCGATTTGAAACATCAGAAAAATAAGCCCTATTTGCGACAGACCAATGAACGCAATGGATGTGTCGCTAGTAAAGACGATGTTAAATATACCAGGAAATAATGAGGCCAAAAAACTAGGGCCAAGCAATATGCCTGCAAGTATCTCTCCGGCGACGTTAGTTTGTCCTAATAGCTTTCTTGCCAAAAAACTAACTATTTTGGAGAATACTAGTATAGTGACAATTTGGATGAGTATAAAAAAAGTAATATGCTCTGCATAAGAGCCTAACAACGTTGAGTTTTCTGCATTCATAGTGATTATCCGTTTATGCCATAGTAGGTAGTTTCCAACCACCTAATATTTTTTCTAAATAACAGGCTAGTGATATAGGTAGATGATCGTACCCATGAGCACCGGCTATTTGAATAGATACAGGGAAGTTATCGGTTGAAAATGAGACTGGAATACTTGTAGCGGGTAGTTCTAATACGTTAAATAGAGCGCTATATAAAAATTCAAATGGCGAAATATAGCTCCTGTTGTGCTTAGTTGCAGTCGTTGGGTAAGTGGGCAACAATAATACGCTTTTGTTATCTAGGTAAGCATTAAGCTGTAAGCTTATTTTATTTTTTATATAGAGGAATTGAATATAGCTTTTTTTATTTAGAGTGGCGATTTTCTCCGTGAAAAGTAACAGTAGCGTACTTAACATCATCCTTTTTTTACCTGATATCATGTAAAGCATTTCAGCTATTAAAGAACGGTCTTCGTTGACGGCTGAACTTAAGGTAATGTCTTGCGCTGTTAGTACAATATCGAACCACAGTTCGCAAGCATCCGCTAGAAAAGGTAGGTGGCAGGGAATAATTTCAGCACCCTCTTTTTCCAATACAGAGGCAACAGAGCGCAAATTCTGCTCGACATTAGGTGCGACTGATTTCAGCAGCGGATGAAGTTTATCTGCAAGAAGATAAACCTTTATTCCTTTCAGCGAGTCGAGTTGTTGGTTGCAGTCAAAATTACTATTAATGTTTTTATCTATACCGTCAGGTCCGCTGATGATTTTTAATAACGGTAGCAAGTCCTCTGCTTTTCTACACAATGGCCCCATTGAGAAAAAGCGAGCAATAAATTGCGAGGATGGGTACTGACTGCAATATCTATCAAGTGGGAAATGGCCACTCATGGGTACAAACTTACTGGAAGGCTTGTGACCAAAAACACCACAGTGCGCAGCCGGAATCCTGACGGAACCACCACCATCGGTTCCCAAGGCAAAGGGAACGCCGCCTGCGCTTACAATCGCTGCATCCCCCCCACTGCTGCCGCCGGAAGTATGCCTTGGACTGTAGGGGTTTGAGGTTTTGCCGTAAATAACGTTAGCGCACTCGGGCCACAATGCCAGCTCAGAAAGGTTTGTTTGTCCGATAAGAATGGCGCCTGCGTTTAACAGCCGTTCTACTGCTGTTGCATGCTTATTGGCAATGTCGGTTCGACGATAGTAAGAGCCATAGGTATTAGGTAACCCCTGTACGGCAATGCTTTCTTTCACTGTAAAGGGGACGCCAAACAACGGTTGATCCCGCGCTATGGTGGCCACACGGTCGAACTCTTTGGCTTGTGCTAAGGCTTCATCATAGCGTGGGCCTATAATCGCATTAATATTGGCATTGGCTCGTTGAGCCTGGTCAATATGGCTAGAAACGGCCTCATACACCGAAATTTGCCGCGAAGCGATAAGGCGCGATATTTCTATCGCGCTCATTTGGATGCACTCTTTTATCATGAAACTGCTCGATTAAGCTGAATTCTTGTCGAAATTAAGAAACTCGCCATTTTGGCCAAATGGTGTGGCATCAGAGCTATTCGGCTCATGATACTTAACCATATCGTGGGAAAATAGGCGGACAGATACCATCCTGAATACATCTGCCAGGTTATCTCCTAAAGCCAAACACAGAATGGTCAAATGACGCTTATTTAATTGCCAGCGTATGCGCCTTATTAATGATGTTCTTAGTGTAATAAGCCTAAAGAAGTAGCGAGCCAGCAATTTTCTACGTAATTTTTCATCAGCCCGATAGAGTTCAAACGGAATATTCTTGGAATAAAGGTTTGGTGTGCTGATTAAATCAATTTCGTCAACCTGTTCAGACAATATATCTAGCAGTTTTGGGAAGGGATAGGCTGCTTTATGCATCTCAACCGGTTGGCGTTTGAACAGTTCGGCAAAAATGTTAATATGACGACCGTCAAGGAAACCGCCGTTGATAAAGGCTGGTAACAGCACGTTAAAATAAGACATATTATTCATCAGCAAAGTCCACGACATTTTTACCGGATCGTGCATAAACTCATACCATTTCCCCCAAGAGTCTTGCAGCGATAAGATGGCTTGGATATGTTTTTCGTGGCAATCAATGTAGGTATCGGTGAGAGTACCTTCTCTGTCCTTGCTGACTATTGCCGCAACCTGACAGACCATGTGGGAGACATAGGAAAGGCCCAGGCTATTGATCGGATCGAACAGGAAGGCAGCATCGCCGATGATAAACCAGCCGTCTTTAGAGTAGTATTTTTGGGACTCATACATATAGTCACGGTATCCAGTAGTATCTGGCAAATTACCCGGTAGCCTGTTTATTTCTCCGCTTTTTACCAGTTCGGCAATCATGGGATGATCTTTTCCAACTGTCGTTAGAAAATCATCATAATTTTTGACGACATCGCTTCCTAGCTCAGGGCGGTAGGTGTAGCCGATGCTCATCATCGTTTCACCGTCAGGGCTTCGCATTGGTATCATCCAGATCCAATAACCTTTACCGTAGAAGTGGTGGGTCACATAGTAAGGATCGTAACAGTGATGCTCATTTTTCAGCATGTTTATCTTATCAAAGATTGCCCGGTCAAATTTCTTTAATCGGAACCAAAAACTGCTTCTTTGATAGGCTGGCGCTTTTTCTAGACCCAGCTTTTTCACTAGAAAGCGTCGGGTACCAGAACAGTCAATAAACCAATCGGCTTCTAATGAAGTGGTTTCACCGCCAAGTGTTTTCACACTGAGAACATGGTAGTGCTGCTCAGGCGCTTTTAGTGAGACATCGCTTACGGTGCCTTCAATAACTCTTATATTCCTCTTGGCATTAACCTCACGCAAATCTTTATCGAACGTGAAGCGATTTAAATTATAGGCAGGAAGGCGAATAACGCCGGGAGCCTCATGGACAACATAGTCATTATCTTTGGGGTCATTTTTTACTTTGAAATAATAGGTTAACCCATACTTGTGATAATGCTTGTCTTCAAGAATTTTACCTAACCCAAGACCTTCAAAAAAATGAGTGGATAGCTCAACTGTTGATTCACCAACAATTGCTCGGCGCTGTTCACTTTTACCTACAATAGTGATTTCCAGCTCAGGTAACTTTTGGGAAAGGTATAGCGCAGCTAAATTCCCTACGATTCCATTGCCGATAATAACTAGTTTATTCTTGTCCATATAAATCCTTTCCGTAATAAGCTCTCAGATGTATGAATTAATCTAACATTAATTAAAGTTTGGCACTTATATCGTAGACGTCTGCTCGCTCCATATAATTTGTGCTCACCGAGGCAAAAAGGACTTTTTTGTCTTTGCCGATAATGTAGGTTGCCGGAATTGGCAACTGATAGGTCGCATCACCGTTAAAAACTTCAAGATCTGCACCAAGCCCTTTATAAATATCACGAATATTTTCTTGTAATGTGAATACTAACCCATACTGCTCAGCGATTTTGTTGCCTTTATCGGACAATACGTTGAATTGCAGGCCATTTTCTTCAGTTGCCGCGTTGTTAAGCGCCACAGTCTGCGGTGAAATAGCAATGACTGCCGCACTATCTACGATTTTATTATTTATGGCTTCCTGGTAGTGGTTAAGTTCCGCCATACAAAATGGGCACCAGTTGCCACGGAAAAAGCTGAGAACTACGCTGTTTTCTTTTAGCACTTCATACAGTGAGATTTGCTTACCGTTAGAAGAAGGCAACGTAAAGTCAGGTGCAGTATCACCAATCTTAAGCGCGTGCGCTTCTAAATTTTGTTCCATCAGCTCGCCAAGTGATTGCGCAAAAGCATTCAGGATGTTCTCTGGTACTTGCTGAATCATGCCTTGCTGGATATGTTGAAATTTTTCTTGTAGTTTCATATTTATTGTCCTTATTTGGATTTGCTAATTGAACGCAATGCCCGTTTGACAATGCGCTGTGTTGATTTCGAATTACTTTCCGTTAACCATTTTTCACATATGTTGGAAACCCATTGGGGCTGAGATTTACTGGCATCGTTTAGCCAGTTGGCTACGGAATCCTGAACGTAGATTTCAGGCTCATTCTTCAATGGCTCAAGCAGGGGAAGCGCTATTGCCGGCTGCTCTTTTAGTTTATTGATATGCCTGCACCAGACACCGCGTGGCCGAAGGCTTTCCACGGCAAAACGACGAATAAAAGGCTGCGGGTCAACCACCCAAGGAGAAAGAAGTTCTATTGAATAAGCCAGATCTAGTTCCAGCTTTCCTCTAGCAGCCATCCAAACCCATTCTCTAACGCCAAAATGCGCATCTTTAGCGTGTGGTTGGATTTTGGTAAGCAGTTCTGGTAGAGAAAGCTCTGGCAGCTGTTGGGGGAGAATAAAACAGGCCCAGCCCCTGACCGTATCAGAGACGTGCTGTGACAAGACCGAATAAACGTTTTGCAGCGCATCGGCCGCGCCAAACGTTTCTGCAAGTACCTTTCCCGTCACTCGCATTCTGGGCAGGATGCCTGATGGCTGACTATCTGCAATCGCCGTCATCATTTCATCTAGAAGGCTGTGGTTGCATAAGGGGCCAATAACGACTTTGAATAAATGTTCCTGATCTATTTTCAGACACTCATTTAAATTCGTTGTAGCAGCAAGACCATTATTTAAGCTTTCGAATCGGTCCATTATTCATACCTTCCCGGGGACATAATATTATTAGGATCAATCGTCTTCTTGATTTGCTTGGCAAAATTAGCGTGAGTTGTATCCCTGACAAAATGCGAATGCATAAATGCAGAATGCAACCGGTAAGGCGTAAAGCCTAAACGTTGTCCTGAGCTGAGTAATTCGTGATAACAATCATAGGCGCGCTGCTCATCCGGCGAGCCTGGAGAAAAAATCAATGGTAGTGTGCTATCAAAAACATTTGCGGATAATGATGTCAACGTAATAGCCGGTTCGATATCGTGCTTTTTACAGATGGTATAGATGAAGTCAATGTACTTCTCAAAGTCAGCAGATCTCATCGGAACAAGCGGTGAGTACCACAGCAATCCACACTTATCGTTGGCAGGGTTTAAGCTACCGCGCTTCTCTTGGCTGCGATTTTTATAATAAGCGAGACGTAGGGAAATATCAGAAGGTATGCCGGCGAATAAGCCTAAAACTTCTGGCAGTCCACTCATACTTTGCTTCAGCTTGCTAAATATACCAGGAATAATAGACGAGATTTTGCGAACAAAATCTGCTTTTTTCAGCGTTATAAACAGTATTTTTCTACTAACTGGCGCAAGTTCCTTTTTAATTAAAACTCTCGTTGCTTTTGCATGGTGCTTAGTGCCGTAAATAGTACCAACGATTAGCCATTGTGATTCACGGTTTCGCGTCGTTACACGTTTTGCGTCTTGAGTAGCATCCTCACTCATAATGGCTACCCGCTCGGCATTCATCACGTTTATTCCGCCAATATTCCCTCTCGCTTGCGCTAGCAAAGTGCGAATAGCAGCTATTGTCTGGGCAAGTTGCTCGTATTTAACTTGAGCTATAACCATTTGTACTGATTGAGGCTTCTTTTCCACAATCAGCGTCATTGACGTTACTATTCCCATATTGCTCTGGCTAAATACACCATCCAGATAAGGGCCAATTCCCCATTTTAATAGGAGAGGAAGACCGTATTCGACTAGAGGGGAACGATAAATATCACCATTAGGTAATATCGCTTCTAATCCCGTTACAGCTGCAAAATGATCGGCTATTGGTGTAATACCGTATCCTCTTTCAAGCGCGTTGCCGACAATGCTGCAGTTGGGGCCGGCTCCAGTCGTCGGCACCATATATTCGAGATCTCGCGACCGGAAATAATCATATAAATCAGCTTGGGTGACACCTGGCTCAATGGTTAGTAAGCTAAGATCTTCGTCAAATTCTATCCGCTTTAGCTTATCTAAAAGCACCAAAACGCATCCTGGCTGTGGCGGCTGACCAGTGCCATACCCCCAATTATGGCCGGTGCTGACTGGGTAAAGCGGAAGCTTAATTGTATTAGCCAAAACGATAAGCTGCTGGACCTGCTCCTTGCTGTCCGGGCGTACCACAAGGCTGATTTTTTGCATACTCGATGACGTATCAGCAATAAACGGTTCTGCCGCTCTACTGTCAGATATGATGCAATGTTCAGGCAGAATAGCCTTAAGTGCTATCTCAACTTGTTCAAGGTTTTCTGTCATAGCAGGCTCCGCATGCCGCTCATACGCAGAAATAGCTTGAGCATGTTAAAATCATTGCGCTGCTGAGTATTAAGCAGCTCAATCATTAACTTAAGCCGCCTTGTCTGGTCATCAGTAAGCGGATGTGAAGCGCTTTTTATCACGACGATCATTGGTACAATGAGCGTAGAGAAAACCTGTGTCTTTTCACCCAAGTGTTTCTGTGTCAGGTATTTGAAATCGTCAAGCTCAAATGCTGCTTTTAACGAGTTTCTATAATCTTCTTTAACAAAATTATTTGTCACCGTGTTCAGAAAGAAATCGATCGTTTCGGTTCTTTTGGCTTTGCCAAAATCGTAGAGATAGACGCGCTTTTCTGATTTTAATATTCTGCTAATTTCAATAAATAGATGAGTCAGCAATTCTTTATTCGGCAGGTGGTGAATTGCCATTGATGAAATAGCAACATCTACACTTCCGCTTGCTATCTCTTTAATATTGGTTACATCTTGTTTTATTAGCTTAATATTATGGATGTTCTTTTCCTGTATGTTTTTATTAGCCAGCGTCAGCATCTCTTCAGATAGATCAACACCAATAAACTGGCTTTCAGGATTGAGCTGCGCAAGAACACAAAGTAAATTGCAAGGGCCACACCCAAGATCAATAACCGTATCGCCCGCTTTAATTAGGCCGCACATTTGGATTGTCTGGTAATAATATACCCCTAATAGTACACCCTCTTTCCCTTCAATATCATAAGCGACAGCACCAGAATGATCGTCCATTAACATATCTGGTTCTGGCTCTCGTATAAAATTTTGGCCAAGAAATAGCTCCCTTGCTATACAAGGTAATAGCCTAAGTAACATTATGTTAGTCCTTTATTAGTTGAGTGTTGGGTATAGCCAGCTAATAATTGTTCTTTGTTTTTCAGGTAGGTTTTTAATATTTACGTTGCATTCATAAAAATATTTTTTAATATGCGATTCCTGCCATACAGGAAGGTAGCTAAAATCGTTTTTGCGATTTTCTACATAGTGATGATAAATTTCATCGTGCTGATGGAGCAGATATTCAATACGGATGCCGTTGCTGACTGCGCTAAAAATGTTGTTTTTTTCGATGGCCGTTATTGCATCGATAGTATCAAGTTTTAAAGGTATAGACTTGGCGTTATTAAACGTCGAATATTCTTGAATCATGCCTATTTGTTCAAATCTGAATAGATCTTTATAAACTTCGGCGACTCTTGGGTGAACCGCAATAAGTATTGATTCGATATTCCTATGTGAACAGACATAGAGAAATAATGCTTTACATAATAAAAATGTTATTCCATGATGTTGGTACTCAGGAGCAATAGCGAATGAGCCGACTTCAGCAAACTTGATATTTTGTTGACGTAGAGCTGTCGTTTCACCTGAATGAACATTATCCATTGGTACACCGATAGGTGAGTCTTCAATTAACGATATTGTACCAATTATACGATCGTTCTTTGTCGCAATAACGAGCCTGTTATTAGGCAAAACCAAGTGAGGTGAGAAGTAAGGCTGCTTCTTGTCACTTGCGAGCAACCCTTTTTTGGCATACACTTTATGTATCAGCTGCATTGCTTCAATAAATTCTTCGGACGTGGCGGCGAATTTTATTTTTATGTTTTCCTCTAAATTGGCTAATTTGTTGAGTTGTGAAGCAAATTGTTGACGCTTTCTGTCCTGATACATACTAACTATCCTTAATATTCAAAACGGTTTAGTCATCAGAGGCATTCCGGAACATTTTATCTAGAATGCAGACTAACGTTTCCATCTCTGAATCTGTCAAGTTCTTTGTTATGTTAGCTATCCAATAGCTATGCTCCTGAAATACTTTCTGTATTAACTCTCGCCCCTCTTCGGTCAGCGTGATTTCAAGCTTTCGACCATCAGAGGGCGCATTACTTCTTTTTATCAGGCCATCTTTCTCCAGCGATGTAATTAACGATGTAGTAGTTGGTTTCGTCACTCCACTTAGATTGGCTATCTCTACTGGTGACAGCACTTCATACTCAAATAGCAGCGTTAGTATCATAAAGCGGCTTTCAGAGAGCTGATAAACTCCTAAGCGCTTAGCACACTCTTTATCGATCCTATTTCCGGCGGAAAGCAGACTAAAGCAGGCCTTTACTCCTGATATATCAAACATTTCATGCTTTTTAATTATATTTGTTAGCGAGCTATATTTTTTTTCCAACTTCACATCAGAATTCTCTTTTAAGCAAACTGGTTAGGTATCTAACTACATAAACTAACTAGTACTTCAGAGATATGTCAAGATAAATTTAACTTGTTTTTTACGGCGATGTCTCTAATTGGTTGAATTAGATGTATAATGCACGCTTTTGAGGTTTACTATGGCCAGCGTTACCGTTCATTGTCCCCGTTGTTAGTCTGCTCAGGTTTATCGTCACGGGCAGAACCCGAACGGGCACGACCGGTTTCGCTTTCGGGACTGCCACCGCGTGTTTCAGCTCACTTACTTATACGAGGCCCGCAAGCCGGGGGTTAAAGAGCAGAGCATCGAAATGGCCTTCAACAGTGCCGGGGTTCGCAATACCGCCCGGACGCTGAAAGTGGGTATCAATACCGTCATCAGGACTTTAAAAAACTCTCGCCACGACGAATAACATCATCTCCGATGGCTCATGCTGACGTAGCGCTTATCTGTGAACTCGACGAACAATGGAGCTTTATCAGTGGTAAGGCCCGACAGCACTGGCTCTGGTACGCGTACAACACAAACACGGGGGGACTGGCCTACACTTTTGGTCCACGAACCGATGCAACCTGTCGCGAGTTACTGGCACTGCCACCCCCCTTTAACATCGGTATGCTGACCACTGATGAATGGGGCAGCTATGCCAGAGAGCCTCCGAAAGAGAAGCACCTGACCGGCAAGCTCTTTACTCAACGCATTGAGCGCAACAACCTGACATTGAGAACCCGAATCAAGCGTCTGTCTCGCAGAACCATTTGCTTCTCCCGCTCTGTTGAGCTTCATGAAAAAGTCATTGGAGCTTTTATCGAAAAATACATGTTCTACTAATTGGAGGCATCACCTGATTTATATCCCTGCTTCAGGTAAATTAATTTCCGGAGTTTCATTTTTAGTTTATTAAGGTTTTTTTTTCTACGGGCGAGCACGCTGTCAGGTGATTCAGTCTGACGGAGTCTCCCTAATGAAATTACGTGATTTTATCCTTCTGCCGGCATTGTTGCCGGTATCCGTTCTGGCCAGCACGGTGGTATATACCGACAGCCAGCACTTGCCTGAAAATCTTTCCCCGGATGTCGTGGTTGTGTTACTGGATGAACCTGAACGCCTGCAGGCGAAAGTGTTTGGCCAGCTTCCGGCTGACCCGGAGCTGGCTGCAATGCAGGCCAGGCAGGTGATGTCCTCCCCTCAGTGGCAACAAAAGCAGCAGCAACTGGTCACGGCATATCGCCAGGTAGTGCATGCCCGGGAACTCGGTATTCGCAAGGTGCCCGCTGTCGTTTTTGACGACCGGGATGTGGTTTATGGCACAACTGATGTAGCGCGGGCTCAGGCACTACGGCTGCAGGCAGGAGGTGGTCAGTGAATCAGCCTCCTTCCCGACTCAGAAAAACGTTCTGCTCTGCCGCTGTTGCCACCGTTCTGGCCACAGCGTCAATACCTGCAGCGTTTGCTGCGCTGAATACGGCACAGATTGTGGCCAGCGCAGTGACGCAGGACTGCATTAGTTGGCGGGTAAGCGGTATCTGCTACTGGCTGTTCTGTACTGCATTCGGCTGCACCGTAAAAACCTCTGTAAAGGTCACCCATTTTATCCCGGAAGCGGTGGTTTCGACCTACGTTGCGCCCGGTGGAAATCCCTGGACAGAGATGGCTTTTGTCAGCCAGACGGCGGGTGGCCTGGAAAATGCCGTTACTGGAGCTTTGTCAGGAGTAACTGCCGGTGGTGCTAATCCGGCAGATATGAAGAACCCGGGGCAGCGTAAATCCAGTATTCGCTTTAAATACGCCGATGCCATTGGGCATCCGGCCACGTCTCTTATCGGTGGCAGTATCGCCGGGTATTCCTGCGACAGCGCCGCCACCCCCCTGATGCCGTATTTTCTCAGCACGCTGGACTCGATTGCCTGGCGAACGGGTGTGCCGGAATCGCTTTATCCCGAGGCTCTGGTCCCCGGCCGACGAGAAATCGGCAGTCAGGCATCCGGCAACATGTGGGGCAACGTCTACCCGCGCTCCGGGTTTGTCAGCCAGACCGATGATGACAAAGCGTCTGCGGTGGTGGCGCAGCGTGTGGCGGACATTATTACCCGCACAGGTCAACCGCACGTTTATCAGGTGTTGAAGGGGACCCACCGCGACGGGTACTGGCCACCGGGAGAAGTCACGGAAAACACCGGCACCAAGAACCATAAGTGGCAGCGTCTGGTGCCTCAGATGACCCAAAGCTGCACGGTATTTCCGGACGGGAGCCACAGCGCGGCTACTGATAATAACGAGGCCTTTGCGCTGTGGCAGCCCTACAGTTGCTGCAAGCGTATGGGGCAGAGATTCCTGAGCAGCACTGATTTTTGACGAGGTAAAACATGAACATCGATACATTTAAATCAGTAACCGGCGCAGTGCTACTGCTTGCCGTCACAGTGGGCACCATATTCCCTGCCCGGGCTGAAATTTCGCTACCACAGGTTAATGACAGCGCTTTTGGCTACGGCAAATCCGTTGACGGCGCGGTATCCGATAAATTGTTTTATACCCTGGGCGGTGGATCGGTGATATCGCAGCCGGCGACGCGCAGCAATATGAAGAAAATGGGTCTGGATGTGGGGTGGAGCAGTGATCTGATGTGCGGCAATTTTGACCTCAAAACCACAATTGGCAACCAGTTAAACGGCGTAACCGATGGCTTTAAAAACCTGATGGGCGATGTTATTCAGGGGGCAACCGGCGCGGTGGCCAGCCTGCCGGCGATGCTTATTCAGCGGGCCAATCCGGGGCTGTATGACATGCTGACCAACGGTGTACTACAGGCGAATGTCTCGTTCGACAAAGCACAACTGAACTGCCAGAACATGGCGAAGAAAATGGCAGATTTCACCGACAGTAGCAAATGGACTCAGCAGGCCATGCTGGAAGAATACAAGTCCATTGTTAATAGCGGTGATGCAGACGCCGTGCGCACTAATGAGGCGGGGCGCAAAGCTTCAGGTAATAAAGGTAATAACTGGATTGGGGGGCAACAGCGAGGAGGTGCTGGACAACCAGCTATTAAACCTACACATGACCTTGCTGCTGCAGGGTTCAATATGATGAATGACCTGTCTGTAACCAGTACACAATCAGTCAGCGAAAACAGTTGTAATGGCGGTGCCTGCAGTAAATTTAGTAATGCTGAAGAAGCGGCTAAGGCTGTTGTGAAGGTGCTGGGTGATAAATCATTACGAACCTGTGGTAATGCCTCTGAATGTACCAGTGGAGGAGAGGATGAGCAGCCTGGTTCATCTGTGGCTGGTACAGGATTTGCTCCATTACTTGAAGAAGCGACAAAGGTTAATACAGAACAACTGGTTAAGCTGGTCAACGGCACAGTGAAGCCAACCGCGGCTGAATTGGCAAAGCTGAAAACAGGCGGGCTTTCCCTGACGGCCAATGTGATAAAGGCTCTGCAACGTGATCCGGATAATACTGCGCTAACGGCCCGTCTTGCCAGTGAGCTTGCCATGTCTGATACGGTCGAAACCGCACTACTGATGCGTCGGATGTTGATAACAGGTATGTCGGAACCCAATGCAGCATCTCAGGATGCTGCATTGCAGGAAGGGGAACGACGTATTGACGCGCTCGATCGCGAAATCATGGCATTGAAGAATGAAATGGACCTGAAGCGAGAACTGGCGCGGAACTCTGTACTGACCATCATCGAGCGGGACAACGAACGAGTCGGCACAAACCCAATGATTCAGCAGACGGACAATGCCGACAGCCGGTTCCAGAAACTTGATACCCCTGATGCAGAGTAAGGAAATTGTGATTATGAAAAGCAGTCACCGCGACCTGCTGCGTAAAACAGGAAAAGGGTTAAAAGTCGGGATGCTTTATCTGCTGGTTCTGGCATTGGTAATGGTCCTGGGATTCTGGCTGGCCGATACGGGAATGCGTCATCCGGAGAGCGTGGCATCCCTGAAGCGATGGATGCACGCAACGCGCTACGGCTGGCTGGCGTGGCGGCTGGTTATCTACTGCGCCGTCGGGTGGGGGCTGTGGAAAATCTGGCATGCTCCGGGCTTTCGGCAGGAATATCGTCGGCCACTGCTGCGCATCGCCGGCGCCAGCACATTATTCTTTCTGGTCTGCGAGTACTCCATTTTTTCCGGTGTGGGAGGCTGATTCACTATGACAACGAATAGCTATCTGGAGTATTTCCTGACCTTGCTGGGTTGGCTGGTCAATAATGGCCTCTGGGACGTCCTTGTCAGTACCGGACTGTTTGCGCTGCCAATGGCCTTTAAGGTCGTGGGTATCTGGCTGAAGGTTCGCGAAGAAGGGGAAGATGAAGGTAACAAGGGTATGCTGTCGCTACCCCGTATCGAGAATGCGCTTTATGGTGCGTTCTTTGTGATGATTGCCTGCTGTGTACCGCTGATTCAGGTGAGCCTGACCACGCTGGAATTTGATAAAACCCGGGCGAAAACATGCGGAACCTGGACACCAAAAGCACCTGATGAAAGTGGTTACAACAACATTATCTCCAGTATGGACGGCGAAAGCGCAGCTGCGCCAGTCTGGTGGGTTCTGGTCCATAAGCTCTCCAAAGGTGTGACCCAGGCGGCAGTTGCCAGCATTCCCTGTCGGCCGGATCTGCGACAACTGCGGTTTGAGGTGCAACGGACATTCATTGAGAACCGTGCGTTGGCCGATGAGCTGCAGGATTTTACCAACGACTGCTACTCGCTGGCGCTTTACCAGTGGAAACGACGTGATCAGGGTCAGACAACAGATAAGGCGGCTTTGTCAGACCTCAGCTGGATAGGCAGCAGTACCTTTCTGAAAGGGGACTACACCACCCTGCAGTCGAAATTGCCGCGCGGGATGTTCTCCTGGAGTGACGCCCGTGACAGCGGCCGGCCGAATACCGGTAATGGGGGATACCCCTACTGTTCTGAGTGGTGGTCGGTAGCAGACACTGGCCTGAAGGCCAGGGTGATGAAGCAGGTTGATGACAGCTACTGGCTGCGGTTATCTGCGGCGATGAAGATGATTGGCAGCAGTCAGACTGATTATCAGGAGGAGGTTATACGCCGGCTCGTCAGCCCGGTGAACCTGACGGTATCTCATGGCGGTGAAGTGTATAACGGCTATGGTGGTAATGCGGATATGACTGCAATGAACGCTGTTTCCCGTATCGCCGGTACGGCAGGTGCTTCAGTTGCCTCTCTGGGAGCGTTCCCGGCTCTGGATGCGATGCGCCAGGCACTGCCGATGGTGCAGGCCGTTATGCTGATGGCCATTTATATTATGGTGCCGTTGATCCTGGCCTTTGCGGCCTATGAATTCAAAACGGTGATCACCCTGACGTTTGTTATTTTTGCCGTTAACTTCCTGACGTTCTGGTGGGAACTGGCTCGCTGGCTCGACAGTTGGTTGCTGACGGCGCTTTACAGTTCCGATACACATACACGCTTCAATATGATGGGATTTCAGAATACATCGGATGATCTTATTATGAATCTGGTTATGGGGACGATGTTTCTCGTTCTGCCTGCCGTGTGGATAGGGGCACTGAGTTGGGCGGGGGTTCATTTAGGAGGCGCTATTAGTAACAGTGTGAAAGCTGGAACGGACAAAGCTACACAAGCAAGTGAAAAAGGTGGAAAAGTCGCAGAACAAGCTGTTTCGTCTTTCGCAGGTGGT
Source organism: Klebsiella sp. PL-2018 (assembly GCF_019048985.1). Lineage (NCBI taxonomy): Bacteria > Pseudomonadati > Pseudomonadota > Gammaproteobacteria > Enterobacterales > Enterobacteriaceae > Klebsiella > Klebsiella sp. PL-2018. The sequence continues at coordinate 4,990,273 of NZ_CP077673.1, read as the reverse complement.
GTGATGAAAGGTAAATAAGTTAATTAGGCGAGTATCATTAGTCTGATAGCGACTTTCCGAAGTTCAGTCGCTATCAGACCATGTTCCATACGACTCTCCATAAGGGGCTCCATCATCAATAGCGTTTAACCCCTCGTAGGTTCTTTCAATAAGAGGGTCATCATTGAAAAGCGTTTCTGCTTCATCGTTGAAGCACGTAAGTAAAGAGCCATCGTCAGTGTGATTGTTCGGCTGAGGGTCAGGTAGCACCGCATTCAACAGCTTTTTCATGAGAATATTCATATCCCACCTTTCTCCTGTTTGACCGAGCGCTGTTTTTTGTTCGAATCACCCTTGTATCATAAGGGTTGTTGAAGAAATGCGCAACTTTGACTGTATCTGTACGGGATATGTTCGATTATGCTTATTTGAATAGTTATTTAAGGAGGAAAGAATGTTCGGGAAGAAAATGTTGGCACTCTGTATTGTTTCGATGCTTACGACAGCCTGCTCTATGGAAGAGTTTTCAGCGGCCAATAAAAAGGTAAGTGATGGTGCTTCAAATATCATGAATACGCTACGTGGGAGTAGTAGTTCATCGGATAGTGGAATGCCTCATTTATCTCCATCGCAGCCTTCAAAAAAAGAGTCGTCATCTAATAAATATGATTTGCCTGTTGACGTGGATACGGCAGCTGCAAGGCTTAAACGCCATTATCAGTTTATTTCCAATGAAGAAGTTGATTCCATCAAGAAGAAAAATACTAATGGTGCCTGGGTCGCAAGCGCAATAACCGGTAATGGCCAGGAATGGGAAGCCATGCCAGGAAGTTATTATAAAATGGGATCTGATTGGGGAGATCAGGATGATCACCTTACCATAGAGGTTGAAAAAAATGGAGCAGGAAGTCGACTTTATATTACCTATAGTTCATCGTCACAAAAAAGACTGGCAAGTGATAGCCTTCAGCAGTTAATGAAGAATATTAAAGATGTGGCTGAGGGGACAAAACGATAAAATCGATGGCAGAATGTGGAATCACATCCTGCCATTATACGTTCGTGTTTATTTTGTGTGGTGTAAATTCTGGGCAGGAATATGAATAGATTACAGAAAGCGTTTTTCGACACGGTTTTTTTATCATATCAGAAAAAAAGCAAAAGACAAAATAGGCTGTCTGTTAGTCTTTATAATAAAATGATAGGCGGTGTTTTAAAGGAATGTATATTAAATGGAGGAGTTGTTCCGGTTTGTAAAAAAGGATGTTCGGCTTGTTGCAATCTTCATGTGTCATTATTGACCCCAGTAGTATTCTATATTTCAGAAATGATTGAAGAAAGTTTTAGTGAATCTCAAGTTTACTTTATTAAGAAGAAACTTCTCCTAAGAACTAAGATCTCAGAAAAATACGGTGACGATACATATAGAGCACCTTGTGTATTTCTTGGTAAAACATCTGGTCAGTGTTTAATTTATGATTTTCGTCCTGGAGCATGCAGGCGATTTGTATCTGGTAATATTGATATTTGCAATCAGTTTGCGGGATCTCCTCCGCAAGATAATCGTCTTTTATTATCGGTATCAGAGTTTACAGAAATCCTTTCTGTAGCGGTTTATAAAAATGGATTATTTATGGATAGCCATGAAATGAATAGGTCTTTATTTATGGCTTTATCGGATAGGCAGCTATATAAGCGTTGGCTTGCAGGTGAGAAAAATATATTCCCGGGCGTTGCATGGGAGCGTTTCGCTGATTGTGTCAGAGTGACATCCGATTCAATTGGAGATATTAAAGTTGTGAGGGGAAGAAAAAAATAACCTGCCATGTCTCATGGATTGACCTTTTCAATATTTTTCTGATACGCTAAACGGGTATTACTGTCGCTACAGCGACCACCAATGCTCCTGTAGCCTGTGAGGAGCGCCTTCGGGTGGCTACTGTCGCGAAAGCGACCACCAATGTTCCGTGCAGTCTGTGAGGAACGCCTTCGGGTGACTGCAAAAGAATTCTCCCGCAGCCTGAAAGGGAGAGCATATTGAATGTGGTACATCTGCACACCTTTGGAAGCAGATATCGTCAATACAAGCGCGCTATGACGTGGCGATGAGGGTTTCTTTCTCTTTGCTCAGTTGCATACCGGTTCGGGTGTTGCACAACGGGCTGGCAGCTTCCAGTCAGACGAATGTCGTCTATGGAAGTCGCATCAACATTTCGTTTCTTCAGTGATACGTCCTGAGTTTCGTACGATTTTTGCATCGACCGGATAAGGCCATTTGGTACATTTGGCCGCTTACGGCGTTGCATTAGGAGCACGAAACTGCGCGGTGTCACTTGTGTGCAAGCGAAGCGAACACCAAGTGACGCGCGCAGCGCATACCATTCAAACACACGCACAGCGTGGTTTTCATCGTTTTCGTACCATCTGACACACACGTAGTCCGTGTTATTCGGAGAGAAAACGTCTTCACATCAACGTCTGCACGACGGAATACCCGTCTGAACGTCTCAAACTTAATAAGGAGAAAATCGGCTCGATATCGATGGCGACACTACGCAGGTAGTGTTGGAGGCAGCTTGACGAACGTCAGCTCTGCATTAGCAGCAAACAGGTCAGAGACCTGCGGTGCCTCGCAAGAACTCAACATTTCGCCGCCCCGATGCACAGATATCAGCTGAGACGCAGGAAGCGCAAAAGTAACCGTGTCGTCGGGGTTGAAATTATGGGTACAGATCCGTCCGTTTTGTGAAAAGCAGAAGGCTGTGTATGTCATATGGAGGTATAGCGATGTCCAAATTCAGCAAGCAACTCGAAAAACAGCTTGTCACGCTTGCCCGTAAGGGGCAGGGCAGTTTTAAAACTGTAGCTGATCGTTCCAGAATTGCAGAACGGTTCTCTGAACGTCTGGCAAAGTTAAATATTCAAATTCGGGATGTAAAACACATAAAAACAGTGCATATCCAAAAATATATTCATAGTCGACAGAATGAAAATATATCAAGCCGTACGCTGCAAAATGAAATGGCGGCTGTGCGTACAATCATGTCTGTCGCCGGGAGGAATAAACTGGCTGATCCGCAGCATGAAATGTTGAGTAACAAAGCGCTGGGGATTTCTGGTGCAAGCCGGGATGGTACTAAAAAGGCAATATCTGACGACACGCTTCGTGAGGTTATTAATTATGCAATGAAAAAAGACGAAGGTGTGGCCCTCGCGGTTCAACTGGCTCGTTATATTGGACTTAGAACTGAAGAAACTGTTCAGTCAGCTAAATCATTAAAAACGTGGCAGCAGTCGCTTTTAAGTGGAAATGAACGTGTCCGGGTTGTATTCGGAACAAAAGGGGGGCGTCCGAGAGAGACAACAGTTTTTGACAGGGAAAAAGTTCTGACGCTTTTAAATAAAGCTATTACGTATTGTGACGATAATAACGGGAAACTTATCAACAAGCCAACCTTGCATACTGCAATAGAACGCTATCGTAATATTCTTCGCGATGCCGGAATGACAGGGGAGAATGCGCCGCATTCTTTGCGCTATGCGTATGCAAAAGATGCTGTGAATTTCCATGTCAATAATGGCATGAGCCGGAATGAAGCGGAGGCTTTAGTATCGATGGATTTAGGTCATGGAGATGGACGAGGACGTTATATAAAGCAAGTGTATTTTAAAGAGGGTTTGGATGAATGAATGTTTATAAGTTAGAGCATCAGTATTCCCGCTCGCATAAGTTTTATGGTGTGCGTACAACGTTGACATTTCACGAACTGAATGTCCTGTGCGCATATCTGCAATTGTTACATTTTGAACTTCCCCGTATTGATGGCGCAGAAGATACCATCGCAGAGGATAATGGAGAGAAATTACTTAAAACCGTCTTTAATGCTGAGTCTGTTTATGAAGAGGAAAAATATTCACAAACACTGGATTTTCATGATAACTGGAATGAATACTGTGGCGGCCGTTTGGGTGAATATATGCATGAGATTATTCAGGTTGCCAGACCAGATGCGTACAAAAAATTGCTGCAAAATATGATAGCTGAATGTCGGGATGCGATCAGTCGATATCGCGAAGGAAAGTTCTGGTTGGAAAACCCTGACAAATGGAGCAGCGATGTTGAAAGTAATATTCATCGGCTCCGCCACCTTGTTGAAGGGGACGCAGTAAAACCTGAGTGGGGCTGGCAGACGATGGGTGGTGCTTCGTGTACAGGACGTGTTTATGTGCGTAATGATAATCAACCCGACGTACCGTCTCCGTATGATGACTGAAGACGTTTGTCACCGTCGCTCACGATAGGCGACGGTGGCTTGAAATCACCTTGCGGATGCGCTTATTATTTAAACGCTAACCTGTCGCTTAAGCGACCACCAATGTTTCAGCAGTCTGTGAGAAACGCCTTCGGGTGACTGCAAGAAAATCTCCCTCAGCCTGAAAGGGAGAGCATATCGAATGTGGTACATCTGCGCACCTTTGGAAGCAGATATCGTCAATACAAGCGCACTATGACGCGACGATGAAGGTTTCTTAAACTTACCAGACAGTCAGAATAATGCCGTTTCTGACTCCCCGACGGGAAATATCTTCCCGATCGGGCAGGTGTTTCCCGTTTTTTTTACAGGAGAAACACGATGTCCGAATCATCCGGTTTAGCACTTCCCCTCATTGTTCACTGGCCTTATCGCTTAAAAACGGTCATTCAGCGAATAATTCGGGGCAGACGGTTACCCCATGACAGTAAGTGGTTTACCAATGTGTCCGGTAATTTTGCTGTTCGCGCTCATGTCGCGTCGACAGAGAAGGGGCTGCGGGTATGGCTCACACTACGCAGAGGCTGGCACAGCGGTGAATATGTTTATTCTCGTTTAGCTGTCCCGGTTCCTGAAAATGCCAGATGGCGTAAAGCTTACCGACTTGCGTGCCGGCAGGCCGAGCATCTTACTCACTTTCGTTATCGCTTCCAGCTATAACAGCCATCCATTACCTCATATATCTGAGCAGTTGATGTCAGCTTAACAGTTGTAGTCTGTGACCCACCCTGACGGGGATTTATTTCCCGTCCGGGGGATAAATCCCCTTTTTATTAACTATTAAAGAGGATTTATCCATGACTGAACATTTCTTACCAGCAGGCCACCCTGTTGTTTACACTATCGAGCAGCGGAGTACCGTTCCGGTCGAGACCTGGAACAAATTTACCTCAGCGATTATCGATATATACCACTGCCTGCCATGCTGCATGCGGCCGGTGAATCCGCGCCGGAACAATGAGCAAACCGGTGCTTTCTCACTTTTCCATCCCGACAGTAGTCCAAAAGCTGACGAGCTGGTCTTCAGCGGTAAAACGGGCGAAGGTTACAGGCATCGTATCATTACCATATCGCGTGAGCGTACCCGGGATGTCCTGAGCGTGGATGAGATTGAAACAGAGCATCAGATGTCGGTAGATTTGTTTACCCGCATGGTGATGCTGGCGCTTCATAATATCTGCGGTGCGCATTTTCTTGTTCATTCCACGGCAGGTGCCTGTTCATGGGCGCTGCCGCTGGCCATCCTGAACCGGGCCCGTGACGACCAGTTTGCGGGCTGGGAAATTCCTGATGCGGTGCAGTATGCCACATCGTTTTCGCAGGAAAATGCCCGGCTGACTGAACAGGCTATTGCCGGCAGTCTGACGCTGAGCGCGGGAATAAATCTCTCCCGCGAGCAGTGGGAGGATATTGCCGCTCTGGAGTTCAGATTGTATGAACCCCAGGCGTGTCTTTCAGCCGATCCGGAAGCCCCTTCGCTGGAACTCGTTTTAGGCTCCAGTACCGCTGATCTGGTGACGTTGAGTGGTTTAGACGCTCTGCTTTACTGGGTCAGCGTCAATATGCCGGACTATGCGGAACGCGTTCCGGATCAGGAACCGATATTTCTGTCCCGCAATCATCTCGCATTACTGCGCGATGACATCCGCAACGGCTGGTTCTCGTCGTACAACAACGATCCGACCTATGGAGAGATGTTCTGTACCGAGTTGCAGCTGATTGCCGTGTGGGCGGAATACTGCATCCGTACGCTGGATATGGAGCGGGAAAGCGTTTTCCTGTTTGCGATCTGGTAAGTGATGATTCGTCTTAACTCTTCAGCGGTGCTGTAACGCCGCCTGAATAACACCAACCCGGCAGGGAGACCTCCTGCCGGAGGGCCCTGTCTTTCAGGAGTGCGAATATGTTGCGTTTTCACGGAAAAGACCTGAAGGCTGTTCTGACCGAGTCCTTAAGTAACGACAGGCCAGTGGTACTCACCTGTGACGTAACCGTGTCTTTGTCCGTTCAGGATGGCGAACGTTTCCGTTCGGCCTCCGGGCGTGAAGACCAGTTACGTCACCAGACATTTGCAGATTGCTGTCATCCCGACAGGGATCAGGGATGGGCTACGCTGGCCCCTGTGCTGGTCGACAATGCTGTTTTCACTAAACCTCTCGTCCTGACGGAAGGGCGTATATGGGACATGCTGACGAAAAATCATCAGCTGACACTGAGGCTTTCAGAGAACGATATTGCGGTATACAGCGGTGAACGGCGTTATGTGCCGGTGGCCGGTTACCGGGATCTGACGGACCGGCTGCATGTGACGGCCACCGGATATTTTTCTGCCTGCAGCAGTCGCAGCGAGCTGAAATACTGGCGTATGACTGCATTACGGTTGCTTGAGGATGTTCATTCCGTTGCGTGCCGTCATGCCAGACCTGCGGACCATAGCCGATTTCTGATGGCCGCTCATAATCTGCAACGCCGGACAGAATGTGTTTCACCTGACGGGGCGCTGTTGCTTCTGAGCGCCTGATTTAACGACCACCCGCCTGCGGCGTGCCTCACACCCGCAGGGGAGGGGCACGCCAGTTTTAAGGAGTGCTCCATGGAAACTGATAACTGTAAAACCACAACCGCGGTCTGTAAAAAGCCGGCGGCACGCAAAACTTCCTCCGGTAAACGTCGCCGGGCAGGAACGGCCGCGACGCTCACCGGCTGCGGTGATATTTACCGTCTGGTCACTGACCGGATAATTGTTGCGCTGGAAAACGGTATCCCACCCTGGCGACGTCCATGGCGAAATGCGCAGCAGGGGAGAAACACCCTGATGCCGGTCAACGCGCTTACCGGCCGGGACTACAGCGGCGTGAATGTTCTGCTGCTGTGGCTGGCGGCTGAAGAGCGCGGTTTTACCAGTGACCGCTGGCTGACATACAACCAGGCGCAGGAGGCTGGAGGCCAGGTCCGCAAAGGCGAAACCGCCACGCTTGCGGTGATATACCGCGACTGGACAAAGCAGGCTGAAGACAGCAACGGCAATAAGTTGGTTGATGCTGACGGTAAGCCGCAGATGGAAACGGTACCGATGTTGCGCCAGTTTCCTTTGTTCAATGTTGAACAGTGCGATGATCTTCCCGACCAGGTATGTGGCACTGCCACCGTCACCCGGCCGCAGGAGGATTTCGCTGGTGTCAGTCCGGCACAACTGCAGCAGGTCCTGTCGGTGGTGAACGCCACCGGCGTGCAGTTTTCACCCCGGCCGCAGAACCGGGCGTATTACCGTGCCGCCACAGACCAGATAGTGCTGCCCCTGACATCGCAGTTTGATGCTGAGGGTGACTACTGGTCCACGGTGCTTCACGAGCTGGTGCATGCCAGTGGCCATGCGAAGCGACTGAACCGTGAAGGGATAACGCAGGCGTCAAAGAAATTCGGCGACCCGGTGTATGCCTTCGAGGAGTTGATAGCCGAAATTGGCAGTGCCTTTCTGTGCGCACATCTCGGGATAGCCGGTGATTTGCAGCATGAAAGTTATGTTGACGGATGGCTGTCAAAACTGAAGTCCGACAAAAAGGCGCTGTTCAGTGCCTGCCGGCAGGCCCGGGAAGCGTCGGAATATTTGCTCGCGCCACTCAGCTGTCAGGCTGAAACGGCGTAATTAATCTACCGGGTGACGGCAGTAATACCATCGTCACTCTCCCGTGAGGGCATTGTTCCTCACGGGACGATGCCCTCTTTTTTATTGAAAAAAGGAGTATCAACTTATGTCTGAATGGTGCCAGAACCGTTTTGAAATTACCGGTAAATCTGTCTGTATCGATGTGTTGTTGCAGTGGATAAACGGTGCAGACACGCCGCGTTATCGCCACGCAATACTGCAGAGTATACAGCTGTTCCTGGCAGGGTGTGCGGGGATACTGAAACCGGTGCGAACTGTCTCGTACATCCCCTTTCAGGGGCTGGTTCGTCATGGTGTCGGGCAGTCAACGTCCGCTAACCTTGCGTTTGAGCAGTGGCTGGAGCTGCTGCAGAAAGACGTGGCGCTGGATACGGAGACTACACGCCGGATTGACCGGTTGTATCACCAGTCCGGCCTGGGGGCGCTGAAGTGGGAAAATATCCCTCAGGCGTCACGGGACATCATGGCTATGCTGATGAAAAGGCAGTATGCGGACTGGTTCGGTCTGGCCGGCCTGAACGATGAGCCTGATGCTGCGGTTTGCTGGGAACGTCTGCGGGAATACCCGGAACGGTCGCAGCCCTGCGATATGCTGATGGTTATTCCGACGCGGCTGGCCACAGAGCTTAATGGCTCCGGTGGGCTGCTGACGGGAGTATCCACAACGTTGAGCTTCTACAGCCGCATTTACGGGATGGAGTGGCCGGCCGGGCATAATGTAAACCTGCACCGCCATGCCACTAACGGGTTAACGTTGCGGCTGGATTCTCCATGGTATCCGCCGTCAGGTGAGGTGGTGGCCGGTATTTCCGCTCTCTTTGAGTGTGAAGTGCGACATACGTACAGCGAACCGGTCAGCGGCCTCAGTGGTTATGACTGTTATGACCTCGGGGCGCATGTGGATGGCCACCAGGGGTTGCCGGTGGACACTCTACAATCCGCGCCGGCTCTGTATCAGGTCAGTAGTGAACAGCCGCATCCTGAACCGGAGACGGCTGGTTACAGCGAAGTCCGTCGATAACCGATTTCTGACCATTTAACCGCACTGCAGCCTTCACCGGCTGCAGCTTTTTTACCCTCAGGGGAACACTGTTCTCCTGCCCGGGATACGTGTTCCTCTTTTTTATGGAGAATGCGTATGGCCGGTTTTATTGACCATGAAAAAGCGTTTATCTCACTTTTTAATCAGACCGCACGATATCATCACCGCCATAAGGTATTCGAAGATTTTGTCAGCTGCAGCGTTATTGCACTGGAAAACCGTCTCTGTTTCAGCGAAAAGCGAGAAGCTAAATATCTTCGAATAATCGGTGGTTATGAAAAGCCGGATGTCGTCCGCATGGCACAACTGCTGGCCCATGTGGTTAACGGGTTGCAGAATGGATTCTGTGACTTTCTGGGGAACGTATTTATGCAGCTGGAACTGGGCGATAAGTATCGCGGTCAGTTCTTCACCCCCTGGGATGTGGCCAGAATGATGGCGCAGCTGCAGTTGGGAGATGTGAAGACAATGTTTGATGAAAAGCCTTTCATCACTCTCAGCGAGCCTGCCTGCGGTGCCGGTTGCATGATACTGGCTTTTGCCGATGCTCTTAACCAGGCTGGCTATGCGTCACACCGCTATCTGTGGGTTTCCGCGACGGATATCGATCCGCTCGCTGCCGGGATGGCCTATATCCAGCTATCGCTTTGCGGAGTAGCCGGTGAGATCGTCATTGGTAACGCATTGTCTGATGAACGACGCCGCGTCTTGCTGACGCCAGGCCATTACCTTGGCAACTGGTCAATTCGTCTGCATTCACTGCGAAATAAGGTCGCATAATCACACTATAGCGCTCCCGCCCGGGAGCGTTTTTTAGCATAGCTGGTGGATGTAAGGCATCGAATAGTTGACTAAGAGCAACAAGCGGCTCCTGCTCTGAATCGCCACGGGTTTAACAGACACCTCATGGCTTAAAGATAGGTATACATGAACGGTAAGCGTTATCACTGAAGAGTGTCAAAGTATTCGGCTCGGCGTTATGATTAAATGATACAAATTAATCCCATGTTTTATGGAAGGATTGGATGGCAGTTAAGCGCGCCTACTACGGCAACGATAGTGATCGGGACTACTTTGAGCGGGTATTTCAGTCAGCTAATATTAACTTTCTCATTGGATCAGGCGCATCGCTGCCTGCAATTAGAGTACTGGGGACAATCGAAACCGATCTTCAGGAGCTTGTTAATGGTGAGCGAGAAGAAGAATACTTCAGGATGGCCGCTGACTTTTTGTCAGCGGTCTGGCTTCCGCATGACTGCATGCTGGAGCGTAGCTACGGTCCTCCCTTTGCTCCTGAGGTGATCACCAGCGTGAAACGAACCCGAGAGAATTATGATTCTTTCATGTCCTCGATGGAAAAAATACTGACCCGTCGCCGTACTGGCCTGCTTCCAAGGCGCATTAATGTATTCACAACTAATTATGATTTATTCATAGAAGACGCTGCCACGCGAAACAATAATATTCTTTTTAATGATGGGTTCAATAAAAGAACAAACATCTGGGGAGACGAAGAGTTTGATGCAGGCAGTTTTAACTATTCTGTGAGTGCAACCGGAAATTTGTATAATTATAAAGTTGAACTTCCCACCGTAAATCTTATAAAGCTTCATGGGTCGCTTTCATGGGAACATTATAAAGGAAAGGTTGTTTATAATATTGGTGATATAAAACCGCTTAGCTTTTCCACTCTGGTAGAAATGAAAAAGTGGGTGCTCTCTCATGCACTTATTCTTCCTCGCAAGGAGAAATTTAAAGAGACCCTGCTACAGAACGTTTACTATGATTTACTGAGAACCTATTCCAACGAGCTTGATAAAGAAGCCACCCTTCTGATTGTTTTTGGCTTTTCATTTGCTGATGAGCACCTTGAAACAATAACCAAAAAAGCCTTGCGCAATGCCACCCTGAAGCTGCTAATCTTCGCTTTCAATGAGGCCAGCGTTCAAGGCTTTATGGCAAAATTCCGTGATTACTCCAATGTTGAGGTTATTTATCGCCCGGGAGGTAATGTTGATTTCCCGGTAATGAATAATATTATCACGTGCTATATGGGAGGAGTGAAGTGAGCAAGCATTTTTCCGATGAGGAAGCGGTACTTCGTGTAGGCGAAGTCTGTGAGGTATCTGGACGCGTGGTTTCCATTCTTGTAGATAAAAACAAGAATCTCAGCGACTTGTTTTATCAGGGGAAAGTACTGAAAAATGTATCAGTGGGTAGCTTCATTGAGATCAAAAAAGGATTCATGAGTCTGATTGGCAAGGTTGAAGCGGAACGAGTCATTGAAGAAAAACATCTCGGTGGGAGCGGCAGCGATGCTTGGCGCTATCGGCGATACTTGACTACGACCCTGACGGGCTATATTGATCGCAAAGGGTGCTTCATTGGTGGTTCGCGTGAACTGCCCCTCATCGGTAATGAGGCTTTCGTGGTGACTGAAGAGATGATACAGACGGTTCATCAGATAGCTGATGCAGACGAAACGGTAATGAGGTTTACCCGCACAGACCTTGAAGATATCGAAATTGCGTTGCCGGTCAACGGACTTATTAATTCGCATATTGCCATTTTCGGAAATACTGGAAGCGGAAAGTCTAATACCTTGGCCGCACTATATAAAGCAGGCACTGCCCAAATACAATATATGCTCGGTGACCATTTTAGAGAAAGATGCAAATTTATACTATTCGACTTTAACGGAGAATATACTGCCTCACAATGTATTACTGAACAAAAGACGGTCTATAACCTCAACACGCATCATGCAAACGGCGACAAGCTTCCTCTACCAAGGGAAGTTCTGCTTGAGCATGACATGCTCTCTGTTCTGACCGATGCAACCGACAAAACGCAGAAACCATTTCTGAAGCGAGTACTTGAATTTCGCACGAGAGTGATGGGTGTTGACGACCCCCTTGAGTTTATGCGTAATATCCTAAAGAAAAAAGTCAGGCAAAATCTTTTTAGTGGCGATAAGCCTAAATGCGATATTGTCAACCAGCTTTTTAGTCCAATTTTTAAAGATGACCCAGACCTGATATCTGACCTTGAGTTTCATTCAGTTGCATACAAATGGAAACTGAGGGCAGGTAGTATTTTTAATGCTGAGGCTGACACTGAGCGTTCTTATCTTTTTAGTCTCGCAAGTGATTTTGTTTTTAAAGAAGATATGATTGAGGACTTGTTGGATTTTATGTATCTGCAGTTAATTCAAGAGTATTTATCTAACAAATCTAATCCCGAGCATATCTCACCAGTTATAAATCGGATGAATGCTAATCGTAAAGATATTGCCAAAATTTTTGATACTTCTGGTCGGCTAGATTTCTGGGGTGGAAATAATTTTACGGTAGTAAATTTAAACATGGTTAATATAACCATGAAGAAAACACTTCCTCTGTTGATAGCCAAATGGGCTTATAACATGAAGAAGATGTCTACTGAACCATCAACGCTGCACATAATTATAGATGAAGCCCACAATATCTTATCTAATGCCTCTTTTCGGGAGACGGAAAGCTGGAAAGATTACAGGCTGGAAACTTTTGAGGAAATTATAAAAGAGGGGCGAAAGTTTGGCGTTTTTATTACAATTTCCAGTCAGAGACCTAATGATATATCTTCAACAATCATATCGCAGGCGCACAACTATTTTATTCATCGTCTTATTAATCAGAATGATCTCTATGCAATTGAAAAATCCGTATCATACATTGATCGATTAACAGAAGAGTCTATTCCGACGTTATCAACAGGAACCTGTATATTTAGTGGTGTCGTCAGCCCCATGCCGCTTAAATTAAGGGTGGCTGAACTTCCATTGGGACAGAAGCCTAAAAGTAATACTATTTCCTTTAGCGATTTAATACCTGAGGAGCAGGGAGATGATGACCTGGGTGACTTCGTTTTTTGATTGCTAATGAATAGATCACTACAAATTCACACACTACGGGCTTAGCAACAACAGCTGGTACTTCTAAGACCGTTAGAGCGGGCATCTATACTCTCATTGCAAGTAACTTTGCTGAGCAAAGCGAATACAATCGAAATTTGATGCTTTTGAGGCATCATGCTCCCGCCCAAAAGTTTTTTTATTTCTGAAAATGGATATCTGGTTTTTTCTCGCCGCAGGTTCACACGGGTGACAGTGTGAGTGTTCAACTGTCACTCCCGGAGAACCCAATGAGTTGGAAAACCACACCAGAGCAAAATGCGATTATCGAATGGCAGGGCAATCAGCTTGTGGTCAACGCGTTTGCAGGTACCGGTAAAACCACCACACTGGTACAGTTTGCGCAGGCGAACCCGGACAGCAAAATGCTGTACCTTGCCTACAACAGAGCCATCCGCGACGAAGCCGAACAAAAGTTTCCCTTCAATGTTGAATGCAAAACCTCCCATCAACTAGCCTGGTCGCATTTCGGCCGACATTTCAGGCACCGGCTGACGGCAAATCTGCGTATTACCGATGTGGCCCGGAAACTGAATACCCGGCACTGGCCGCTGGCGCGTCTGGCGCTGACGGGGCTGAATACATTTCTCTGTAGTGCGGAGTCGGAACCCGGCATTATCCACCTGCTGGCAGAGGATGAGCGTCATGGCCTCTCCGCAGATAAAATTCTCGGGGCTGTACAGGTTCTCTGGTATGAGGTGAGTCGTACCGAATCTGATTTCCCAATCACGCATGATGTTTACCTGAAGCTTTTTCAGATTTCCGGCCCGAAACTTGCCAGTAAGTGGGACACCATTCTTTTTGATGAGGCCCAGGATGCCAATCCGGTCACCAGTGCCTTTGTCCTCAGCCAGCCCTGCAGGGTCGTGCTGGTTGGCGATCGCTACCAGCAGATATATCGCTTCCGGGGTGCGGATAATGCGCTCAGTTCTCCCCGGCTGGAACAGGCCGATCGACTGTGGCTGACGACCAGCTTCCGGTTTGGCCCTGCGGTCGCAGAAATGGCGAACTTGCTGCTGGCCATGTCCGGAGAGGAAATGAAAGTTTCCGGCAGCGGTGAGGATGATGAGGTGGTTGCTCATCTGCCTGCTGACGTACCCCATTTCTCCGTACTTAGCCGGACGGTATCCGGTGTCATTGGTGCTGCGCTCTCTGCCAGCCTGCAGGAGAAAAAAGTCTTCTGGGTGGGCGGAATTGAAGGGTACAAAACGGAAGAGCTGGAAGATCTTTACTGGTTCTCTGCCGATATGCCTGAACGGATGCAGTCCCCCCGTCTCCGTCAGGATTACCGGGACTTTGAAGAATATTGCTCTATTGCAAAGGCGACGCAGGACGTGGAGATGAATCAGGCTATCCGGTTGCTCGACGAGTATTTTCCGCTGCCGCAAAAGCTAGCCATCATGCGTCGGCAGGTTGTGACGCATGAAAAGGATGCGCAGGTCACAGTTTCCACAGCGCACCGCAGTAAGGGACTTGAGTGGGAAGTGGTCGTACTGAATGAGGATTTTTGTGACATCACCGACCCGTTACTCTCTGCAGAAGAGCGACAGGACGAAACAAATCTGCTGTATGTGGCCGTGACCCGCGCCCGTAAGATCCTGGTGCTGAATGACCTGATGCAGTGCCTGAAAGCTGGTGAAGAGCAGAAAGATTGCGAACAACCTGCAACGGATGATGTTGAGAACGATGGGGGAGAAGCGATTTTCCCATGTTAAATAAAATCAAAGCCTTATTTTCCCTTACGCCAGCTGTCACAGAACCATTCGATAAACTCCCTGTTTCGGTGCCGACGGGGTATTTCTCTCCGGTTAAGGCTGAAGAACTGGTCATTACCGCATTACGCCAGGATGCCCTGCAGAAAATCCGGGAAAATAATGCGCTGTTGGCAGGAGTATACCAGCGTCTTTATCTGGCACCGGTGTACAACATACTTGAACGGACCCAGAACGTGCCGGCGGCACCTGATGGCGAGTGGGCGTATGCCGGAGGTTTTGGTGATTTAAGCCTGCGTTTTACCGCTTATGCCGTCAGGCTTGCCCGGGGGTATATGTTTCCGCCTGGCGCGATGCCGGAAGAACAGGCTGCTCAGGGTGTTATCTGGCAGGCCGTTATTTTCTGGGCTGCGTTGTGTTATCACCTGCCGTTACTGGCCAGTATTGAAGGCGAAACCACCGGCGGCGTTAACTGGCAGCCGGGCATATCTGTGCCGGATGCGCCTTATCGCTTCCGGTTTCGTCATTCTCCTCCGAACGCGCATGATGCTTCTGCTCTGGCGGCGCTGGCCGCCGGTCAGTTGCTCCCCACTGAAGCGATAAACTGGCTTTCAGGTACCCCGGCAGCGTTGTTCAGTCTTGCCTGTGCATTTCGCAATGGTTCTCCTGATATGCCCCTCATCAGGACGTTGCTCGACCAGGCGGCAGAGAAGGTTGATTCGCCAGTACTCCGGAAAGAGACTGGTGGATCTTCTGTGGTAATTGCGCCGCCAGATTCGGTAACGTCACAGGAGGGGTCGTTGGTCGTTCAGACGGACGATAACTTATCCTCTTCTGCGGTAGAGCTGGCCGCTTCGGAGCTGATGACGTCACTCAACGATACCGGTGGCGGGGACTGTCAGCCACCGCTGGACGGGGTAAGTACAGTGGAGTCGCCGGAAGAACCGGATAACGCCAGCCCGGGTCAGGGGGATGCCGATATGCTGCTCAGTCTTTTTTCCGCAGTGGCGGATGCAGAAGTCCCGGAGGTTGCAGATGACGCCAGTGTGAATACGCCAGCCACGGTAGCGCCGGATGAAACCGTTGTGGTCATCGGGAAAGACGCTCCTGAAGAGTCTGCTGAGACGGAAGAGTCCTTCCGGCATAGCGATACCGATTCCGGTGGTCGGTTGTCTGGCACACATGAAGAGCAGAGCCACCCGATTAATGTCGGTGCTGATGCCCGACGGTCGGGTGAGGTGTTTCTCGCCTGGCTGTCTGACGGCGTGGCATCCGGCAGGATCACCGTCAACCAGCATGATTCACGGGTGCATTCCGTTGCCGGCTTTATTTACCTTCTGGTGCCGGATATTTTCTTTCTTTTTCTGAAAGATACCGGAAGTGACAGCCACAGGGAGGAGATTCAGACGTCGTTTGAAAAACTCCAGCTACATCGTGTCCGCAAAGGAGAGCGCTTTACCCGGGCGAAACTTTACTGCTCAGAAGATAAACAGGGGCGGTTCAGCAAGGTTAATGGTTATCTTATCAAAGCTGCCCGTCTGAAAGGGGTGAGACCTCCGGAGGACAGCAAACTCCTTTTCTTTCCATAGGGATGTTACACACAGGGATCTCTACAGGGATCTGTTTTGGTTTTTTGGGAGAAGAATAAGATGCGTAATGAAATAACCTGGGATGAACTGCTTGAAGAATACTTTTTTGCTCACCGGCTGAGACCCGCTACCGAATGGAGCTACAACAAGGTTGTCAGAGGGTTCAGGCGTTATTCTGGTGATACCCTGCCAGCGCAAATTACGCACCGTCAGGTGCTGGAGTGGCGGCGTTATCTGCTTCAGGATAAACAACAATCGGCTCAGACATGGAACAACAAAATTGCACATCTGCGGGCGCTGTATAATTACGGGATGGAACATGAAATCCTTCCCCCGGGGAAAAATCCGTTCAATAAAAGCAATGTTCAGCGGGATACCAGGAAGAAAAAAACGCTGACACGTTCGCAGCTGATTCGTGTTTATCTTGTCATGCAGCAATTTGAAGAGGCTGAACGGGCAGGGCGCGGTATCAGGGGCGGACGTAATGCGCTATGGCCGGCGTGGTACTGGCTGACTGTTCTGGATGCATTCAGATATACGGGAATGCGGTTAAATCAGCTGCTGCATATCCGCCTGGGTGACATAAATCTCAGCGAGGGATATCTGGATCTCTGTCTGGAGGGCAGTAAGACACACCGTGAATGGCGGGTACCCATTGTCAGTGCGTTAAAGCCCCGGTTGCATCACTTGATGGAAAAATCAACAGCGCTGGGTGCGGGGAAGGAAGATTATCTGTTTGATGTGAACAGAATTTACCTTAACCGTCATGTGGCATGGGATGCAGCTAAGGTCCATCAGAAGATCCGATCATTTTTCCGGCGCCTGTCGAAAGAGTGTGGTTTTACCGTGTCGCCACATCGTTTTCGCCATACGCTGGCAACGGAACTGATGAAATCACCGGAACGAAATCTTCAGCTGGTAAAGGACCTTTTGGGGCACCGGAGCGTCAGTACAACCATGGAATATGTAGAGCTGAAGATGGATATTGTCGGGAAAACACTCGAAGCTGAGCTGTCACTTCACACAGATGTTACAGGCGAAAGAAATTTACACCTGTTGACACAAGCGTAGTTGACTGGGATGATTAACGGTGATCGAGAAAGGGGAACCTGCGCCACAGGTTCCCCATCTTGAGGGACAAGTTCTGGATATATCAACCAGTGCAAACGCTCTTGAAAACACCGGAGGACATTCCGCATGACCGGACCCTGCATTTTCCGCCCGTTAAGGATCTCATCTCTTAACCAGCGTGCTTTGATGCAAATAAGTGGTGCCCGGACTCGGAATCGAACCAAGGACACGGGGATTTTCAATCCCCTGCTCTACCGACTGAGCTATCCGGGCAACGGGGCGCATTAAACCTGATTCACCGCACCTCGTCAACGAAATTTATCTGTTTCGCAGCAGACTGAACAATCTATCACCACATTGCGTCAAAAGCACGCATCTTCAGGCGAAAAACGCCGTCCAGGCCGCTGAAATCGGCATCGCCAGCACCAGGGCCGGCAGCATATTCACCACGGCGAACATTTTAATTCCGCAGATGCGCAGACCGGTCGCGACCAGCAGCATACCGCCGACGGCGGTGAAATCCGCCATCATCATCGGCGTGGTTAACGGCATAATCAGCGACGCGCAGGCCGCCAGCGCCAGCTGGATGGCCAGCATCGGTACGCAAATGGCCGAGACGGCCAGCCCCAGGGTGCAGGCGAAGATAGTGGCGGTAAAGAAGTCGAGAAACGCTTTGGCAATGAGAATGCTGGCGTCGCCGGTCATTCCTTCGCGCATCGCGCCGAAAATCCCGGTTCCGCTGGCGCAGAACAGCACGATTATCGCGACGTAGCTTTGAATATAGGACTCATGCGCTGAGACCTTTTTCTGCCCCTTTTTGGGCGAAAGCAGCTGCTGGAGCTTACTGACCAGCGTATTAATGCCTTTCTCCATGTTGCACACTTCGCCGAGCAGCGCGCCCACCAGCGTTGAAAGCACCATCACCGGCAGGTTGGCGCATTTGATCACCAGCAGAATGCCGATGCCCAGCGACGCGAGGCCAAAAATAGAGGTCATTGATGTACGAATCCGTTCCGGCAATCTTTGACTTAAGAGTGCGCCGAGTACGCCGCCCAAAAGGACCGCGCCGGCGTTAATAAATGGCCCTGTAACCACAGCATGACTCCTGTTAATTATCCCTAATGACTGCATTATTATGACGCTAAACGGGCCAAAAGGCTTGCGCATCCGTGGTATGGCTGCATACGTAATTCATCTTGCGCGGTAGATTTAAAGGTGACATGATTGCGCGAATTTTCTCCTCTCCTGAATGAGGCCGCCGTGATGACGACATCGCCGCTACATCGCCGTTGCCGCTGCGTACAGATGCGCAGGCAGCCTCGTCTTGCTACCCTTACACTGCAACTTCTGCCCACCATGCGGTGAGCGTAACGCAGGCTCACTGCAGGACAACAGTAAGATCGGACGCGGTCTGCTTTTACTGATGTCTGGCGGTCGGAGCTGGGATCCAGCCAGACCCTGACATTTCGTTGGCCAGAGCCCAGACGCCCTGGCCGAAGCCTTTTACTCTCCGGAAACGGGTATTCGCGCTCATGAAATCAATGCACATTGCCGCCAGCCGCGAGCTGGTATCCCGCCTGTCCACCCACCGTCGCGTGGTGGCCCTGGACAGTACAGATTTTACCGATGTGGCGGCAGTCGTCATTACCGTAGCGGACAGCCGCAGCGGCATCCTTGCGTTACTGAAACGCACCGGGTTCAACCTGCCGGTTTATCTGTTCAGTGACGCTGACCACGAAAAACCAGAAGGCGTGACGGCCATCGTTAGCGGCAAAGAGCAGGAGTGGCTCGAACTGGAAGCCGCCGCCTGCGGCTATGAAGAGAACCTCCTGCCGCCGTTCTTCGATACGCTGACCCAATACGTTGAGATGGATAACAGCACCTTCGCGTGCCCGGGCCATCAGCACGGCGCCTTCTTTAAGAAGCATCCGGCGGGACGGCAGTTTTTCGACTTCTTTGGTGAAAACGTCTTTCGCGCCGACATGTGCAACGCCGACGTTAAGCTTGGCGATCTGCTGATTCATGAAGGGTCTGCCAAACACGCGCAGAAGTTTGCGGCGAAGGTCTTCAACGCCGATAAAACCTACTTCGTCCTTAACGGCACCTCTGCGGCGAACAAAGTGGTGACCAACGCGCTGCTGACGCGCGGCGATCTGGTACTGTTTGACCGTAACAACCATAAATCCAATCATCATGGCGCGCTGATTCAGGCCGGCGCAACGCCGGTTTATCTCGAAGCGTCGCGCAATCCGTTCGGTTTTATTGGCGGTATCGACGATCGCTGCTTCGATGAGAAATACCTGCGCGAACTGATACGCGAGACGGCGCCGGAAAAAGCCGATGCGCCGCGCCCGTTCCGCCTGGCGGTGATTCAGCTCGGTACTTATGATGGGACGGTGTACAACGCCCGCCAGGTGGTCGATAAAATCGGCGGTCTGTGCGACTACATCCTGTTTGACTCGGCCTGGGTCGGCTACGAGCAGTTTATCCCGATGATGGCCGACTGTTCGCCGCTGCTGCTGGACCTGACGCCGGACGACCCGGGCATTTTTGTCACTCAGTCGGTGCACAAACAGCAGGCCGGTTTTTCGCAAACGTCGCAGATCCATAAAAAAGATAACCACCTGCGCGGACAGGAACGTTTTTGCCCGCATAAGCGGCTCAACAACGCCTTTATGCTGCACGCCTCGACCAGCCCGTTTTATCCGCTGTTCGCCGCTCTGGACGTGAATGCCAAAATTCACGAAGGAGAGAGCGGGCGCCGCCTGTGGGCGGAGTGCGTGGCGCTGGGTATCGAAGCGCGCAAGGCGATTATCGCCAACTGCAAAATGATCCAGCCGTTTATTCCACCGGTGGTGGCGGGGCGTCCGTGGCAGGATCATCCCACTGAAGCCATCGCCCGCGAACGGCGCTTCTTTAGCTTTGAGCCGGGCGCGCGCTGGCACGGCTTCGAAGGCTATGCCAGCGATCAGTATTTCGTTGACCCCTGTAAACTGCTGCTGACGACGCCGGGGATCGATGCGGAGAGCGGAAAATATACCGATTTTGGTATCCCGGCGACCATTCTGGCCCACTACCTGCGCGAAAACGGCATCGTGCCGGAGAAGTGCGATCTGAACTCCATTCTGTTCCTGCTGACGCCCGCAGAGAGCGCCGAGAAGCTGGCGCAGCTGGTGGCGATGCTCGCCCAGTTTGAGCAGCATATTGAATCCGACACCCCGCTGGCCGACGTTCTGCCGACCATCTTTAATAAATATCCGGTGCGCTATCGGGATTACACCATCCGCGAGCTGTGCCAGGAAATGCATAACCTGTACGTCAGCTTTGACGTGAAGGATTTGCAAAAAGAGATGTTCCGCAAGAGGAGCTTCCCGCGCGCGGTGATGAACCCGCAGGACGCCAACCGCGAGTTTATTCGCGGTAACGTTGAACTGGTGCGCTTAAGCGAAGCCGAAGGGCGCATTGCGGCGGAGGGCGCGCTGCCGTATCCACCGGGCGTGCTGTGCGTCGTGCCTGGCGAAATCTGGGGCGGGGCGGTGCTGCGCTATTTTCTGGCGCTGGAGGAAGGCGTCAATATGCTGCCGGGCTTCTCGCCGGAGCTCCAGGGGGTCTACAGCGAAACGGACCCTGACGGCATTAAGCGGCTATATGGCTATGTGCTGAAAGCATAAAAAACGCGCCCCGTTGATAACACCGGGGCGCGTTTTTTTATTCGTAAATCTGGGGTAAGCCGTTTATTTAATGTGCGACGGTCTGCGCCCCGGTTGGTACGCGGACGTGCTTGTACTTAAACAGCGCCACAAAGGCAAAAGCCAGAACCAGCGAATAGCCGGCGAAAATCAGCCACACGGTTTGCCAGTCGGTGATCCCTTCGACGGTAAAGTGCTCCACCACTTTACCGCTTACCATCCCGCCAAGTATGCAGCCGAAGCCGTTGGTCATCATCAGGAACATCCCCTGCGCGCTGGCGCGGATTTCCGGGCGAACCTCTTTTTCCACAAACACCGAACCCGAGATGTTGAAGAAGTCAAAGGCGCAGCCATAAACGATCATCGACAGCACCAGCAGCACGGTGCCGAACGGGGTCGGGTCGCCGTAAGCGAACAGGCCGAAGCGCAGCATCCACGCCACGATACTAATCAACATCACGTTTTTGATGCCGTAGCGGCTGAGGAAGAACGGGATGGTCAGGATGAACAGGGTTTCCGAGATCTGCGAAATCGACATCATCACCGAGGCGTGCTGTACGATAAAGCTGCTGGCGAACAGCGGATCTTTATCAAAGCTGTGCAGGAAGGTGTTGCCGAACATATTGGTGATTTGCAGTTCGGCGCCCAGCATCATCGAGAAAATAAAGAAGATCGCCATACGTTTGTTTTTAAACAGCGCGAAGGCATCAAGGCCCAGCATGGCGGTCCAGCTCTGGTTTTTCTGCTGATTGGCCACCGGAATATGCGGCAGCGTCAGGGTGAAGAGCACCAGCAGCAAGGAGAGCGCCGCGCCGATATAGAGCTGCATATGGCTCAGTTCAAAGCCGGAGAAGCTGACGCCCCACATGGCGAGGATAAAACCAATGGTGCCCCAGATACGAATCGGCGGGAAATCGGTCACGATATCCATATCCGCAGACTGTAGGCGGTAGTACGAAATGGTGTTAATCAGCCCCAGCGTTGGCATATAGGCCAGCGAGTTGAGCAGGATGACGAGGAACATTTCCCCCGGCGTGGTGACCTGGGCGGCGAGCCACAGCGTCAGCGCGCCGACCAGATGGCAAATGGCATAAACCCACTTGGCGCTGATCCATTTATCGGCAACGATACCGAGCAGCGTCGGCATAAACACTGCGGCGATACCGAGTGAGCTATAGACCGCTCCGATGGCCGCACCGTCGAACTTGAGGGTGACGAACATATACGAGCCGAGCGTGGTCAGCCAGCTTCCCCAGAGGCAGAACTGCAGGAACGACAGTACTTTGAGCTGCAGCTTAAGATTCATGTTTTGATCCTCACGGATATAGAATTGTTTTGTGTTTTAAATAACATTTATGGCGTTATTTTGGTTGGATTCTATCATTTATGCGATGGATGCTTTTGTTAACTGCCGCAGAAAATCGCAAAACAGTTGCGCAACTCTATTGTGTATAGCAGAAGGAATACGCCCTTGAGGAAACAAGGGCGCTGGAGGGAGATTACCTGCGGCGGTAGCCTTTCTGCGCAGAGTTAACCTTATACAGATAACGACGCGACTCGGCGGAGGGGTGACGGCTGGTGATGGTCTGATAAACATCTCCCGGCGTCATGTTGTTGATGATATTCGCCGCCTGAACCTTATCGCTGGAGAAGACCCGCAGTACGCTGCCCGCGCCGCCGTTATAGGCGGTGATGACCGCATAGCGACGCGAGGTCGGGTTGGTGATGCCGGACAAATAGACGTTGTTCAGCATCGCCAGATAGGCGGTGCCGGTGTCGATGTTATTGACCGGATCGAACAGATAGCTGCGGCTCGGCAGGCCTGATTTGCCCTGCGAACGGAATACGTCCTTCCCGGCGCTGTGCTGCACCACCTGCATCAGCCCCAGCGCGTCGGCGTGGCTGACCGCATAGGGGTTAAAGGAAGATTCGGTTTGCATAATTGCCAGGATCAGCGATTCATCAACGCCGTATTTGCGCGATGCCTGACGGACCATGCCAATGTATTTATGCGCGCGTTTGTCGAGGTGGTTCGGCACCAGGTTGATGGTGATGCTGTAGATCATGCGCGGGCCGTTGCTGCGGCTTTTCAGGCGCGTTTGCAGCAGATAGTCGGCGAAGCGCGAGGCGCGCCACTCCCAGCGAATCGACTCGCCGGTGTTATCCACCACCTGACCGTACAGGAACGGCTCTTTTGAAATCTGAATATCATCGACGTCGGAATAGAGGTCGATGGAGTTCGGGTCGTCGCCCATCAGCAGGGTTTTAATAATCGCCTGGCGCAGGCGCCCGGCCGGGTCGGTGCCGGCGATGGTTTCGACGGTAATCGTCCCCGCATCAAAGTTGATATGGCTGCGGGTCTGATACTGGTCGGTGTATTTGACGTAGTCCTTCGGCCCGGCGAGCAGAACTTCGTTATAACCCCAAATATTCTCGATGTTATGGGCGAACTGGCCCATCAGAATGTCAAAGCCGTTGGTGTCCTTTACCCACGCCTCGTTGTACTCGGCGCCTTTTTTGGTTGAGCTGGAACACGAAACGAGCAAAGGCGCAATCAGCGCTAGCGCTAAGTATTTTTTCATCATTCCGGGAGTGCGTGTTGTGTTTATTGTTGTAAAGGGCCGTCAGGCCCTTACTGTTTTTCTGGCGGCGTGTAGCCTTCGATGTGCACGTCTTTACCTTCAAACAGGAACTGAACCATCTCCTGCTCCAGCAGTTTGCGATGCTCCGGGTTCATCATGCTGAGTTTTTTCTCGTTGATCAGCATCGTCTGCTTATGCTGCCACTGGGCCCAGGCTTCTTTGGAGATTTCGTTATAGATGCGTTTGCCCAGCTCGCCCGGGTACAGCTGAAAATCCTGGCCCTCGGCTTCACGCTGCAGGAAAGTACAAAAAATCGTTCTGCTCATTCTTAATCCTCTTTAATCGCCAGAAAGCTAAACCGGTGCTCCGGCTTTTAACTGTTGCAACAAGCGCTCCACGGGAGCCGCCAGACCGACGGACGGCGGCTGCGCTAAGTTATACCAGAGTGCGCCCCCTTCATCCATGCATGCGCCGGATGAGTGCACTGTAAGCCACATCGGCACAATATCCAGATGGAAATGGCTGAAAGTGTGGCGGAACGCGGTTAATTGCGTCAGATTATCGGTCTTAATCTGACGCTGGGCCAGCCACGCCCGCAGCGCATCTTCATCCTCAAACTGCGGGAAGCAGAACAAACCGCCCCATAAGCCCACCGGCGGGCGCTGGGAGAGGAACACCTCGTCGCCGTGCTGCATCAGCAGGAAATAGCCGGTACGCTCGGGGATCGTCTGTTTCGGTTTTTTGCCTGGGTATTGAGCCCATGAATGATTTGCGTAGGCCACGCAGCCGTTATTCAGCGGACAGAGCTCGCATTTTGGCTTAGAGCGGGTACACACCATCGCCCCGAGGTCCATCATGGCCTGGTTAAAACGCTCGACGCCTTTGGCCGGCGTGACGTCCTCGGCGATCTCCCACAGGCGTTTCTCAACCTCTTTTTTCCCCGGCCAACCGCTGACAGCATAGCAGCGCGCGAGCACGCGCTTCACGTTACCGTCGAGAATCGGATAATGCTGACCGAGAGAAAGGGATAAAATCGCGCCGGCGGTAGAGCGGCCCACGCCCGGCAGCGCGGCGACTTCATCGAAGGTCTGCGGGAATTTGCCGTCGTGCAGGGTGGCCACCTGCTGCGCCGCTTTATGTAAATTGCGCGCGCGGGCGTAATAGCCAAGTCCGGTCCACAGATGCAGGACTTCATCGAGGGGCGCGTTCGCCAGGTCGGTAATCGTTGGGAAACGCGCCATAAAGCGTTCAAAATAGGGGATGACCGTCGCCACTTGTGTTTGTTGCAACATCACCTCGGAGAGCCATACTTTGTAGGGCGTCTTGCCGATTTGCCAGGGCAGGGTTTTACGCCCGTATTTGTCGTACCAGTCCAGCACCTGGGCTGAAAATTGCGCGGCGAGAAAAGTCAAAGCTACGGCTCCGGGATAGCGATTATAAGGTGGCAGATTGCAGCACAAGGGCGAGAGGCTGTAAACCCTTGCATCCGCCGGGTAACTTTGGATAATGCCCGTTTTCCGAACACTCTCACAAGCAGACTTAACTTTTATGAAAAACGACGTCATATCTCCGGAATTCGATGAAAACGGCCGTCCGCTGCGCCGTATTCGCAGCTTCGTCCGTCGTCAGGGCCGCCTGACCAAAGGTCAGCAGCACGCGCTGGACAATATTTGGCCGGTGATGGGCGTTGAATTTAACGATGCGCCACTCGATTTCGCCGCGCTGTTTGGCCGTGAGGCGCCGGTCACGCTGGAGATCGGTTTCGGTATGGGCGCTTCGCTGGTGGCGATGGCGAAAGAGAAGCCGCAGCAGAATTTCCTCGGCATTGAAGTGCACTCGCCGGGCGTCGGCGCCTGCCTGGCGTCCGCCGAAGAAGAGGGCGTGCAGAACCTGCGCGTCATGTGCCACGATGCGGTGGAAGTGCTGCATACGATGATTCCGGATAACTCCCTGAGCATGGTGCAGCTGTTTTTCCCTGACCCGTGGCACAAAGCGCGTCATAATAAGCGCCGTATCGTTCAGCCGCCTTTTGCCGAACTGGTGAAAAGTAAACTGAAGCTGGGCGGCGTCTTCCATATGGCGACCGACTGGGAGCAATATGCCGAGCATATGCTGGAAGTGATGTCCTCGCTTGAAGGGTATCGTAACCGGTCTGAAAGCAACGACTATGTGCCGCGCCCGGAATCGCGCCCGGTAACCAAATTTGAACAGCGTGGCCATCGTCTTGGCCACGGCGTATGGGACTTAATGTTCGAGAGGGTGAAATAATGGCAACGAATCGTAGCCGTCGTCTGCGTAAAAAAATGCATATCGACGAGTTTCAGGAAGTGGGTTTTTCCGTCGCGTGGCGTTTCGCGGATGGAACCAGCGAAGAGCAGATCGACCAGACCGTTAACGATCTGATTGATGAAGTGATTGAGCCTAATAAGCTGGCCTTTGACGGCAGCGGTTATCTTTCCTGGGAAGGCCTGATCTGCCTGCAGGAAATCGGCAAATGCACCGAGGAACACCAGGCCATCGTACGTAAATGGCTGGAAGACCGCGGGCTTGCCGATGTACGCACCAGCGAACTTTTTGATATCTGGTGGGACTAAGTTTGACAAGGGTCGGCAACTGCCGGCCCGTTTTGTCTGAAGGGAGTTAAATGATGCGCAAAACGCTGTTGGCATTGGCGCTTTCCGTCACCGCTTTGTCCGCGCATGCGGACTACCAGTGTAGCGTCACGCCGCGTGACGATGTCATCCTCAGCCCGCAGCAGGTGCAGGTAAAAGGCGAAAACGGCGATCTGGTGATTAAGCCGGACGGCAACCTGACCTTTAACGGTAAAGCGTATTCCCTGAACGCCGCTCAGCGCGAGCAGGCTCAGGACTATCAGGCTGGCCTGCGCAGCAGCCTGCCGTGGATTGATGAAGGCGCCCGCACGCGGGTAGAAAAAGGCCGCGCCGCGCTGGATAAAATTATTACCGAACAGGTGGGGGCCAGCAGCAGCATGCATAGCCGCCTGACCAAGCTTGATGCGCAGCTGAAAGCGCAAATGAGCCGCATAATTGAACATCGTAACGATGGCCTGACCTTCCACTATAAAGCCATCGATCAGGTGCGCGCCGACGGCCAGCAGCTGGTAAATCAGGCGATGGGCGGCATTCTGCAGGATAGCATCAACGAGATGGGGGCGAAGGCGGTTCTTAAAGGCGGCGGTAACCCGCTGCAGGGGATCCTCGGCAGCCTTGGCGGCCTGCAAACGGCCATTCAGGATGAATGGAAAAACCAGGAAGCCGATTTCCAGCAGTTTGGTAAGGATGTCTGCAGCCGCGTGGTCTCCCTTGAGGAGAGCCGCAAAGCGCTGGTGGGGTCGTTAAAGTAAGTTTTATTTCGCTACCTGCGCCCGCAGGTAGCGATTATGGTCAGTCGATCACATCAGCCCCAGCAGCTGCGGAATAAACAGCGAGATCTGCGGGATATAGACAATCATCATCAGCGCGATCAGCAGGGCGGCGTAGAACGGCAGCAGCGGTTTGATGAGCTGCTGAATTTTAACGCCGGAAATGGAGCAGCCAACGAACAGCGCGCTGCCTACCGGCGGCGTCAGCAGACCGATGCACAGGTTGGCGACCATCATGATGCCGAAATGCACCGGGTCCATCCCTAAATCCTGCGCGATGGGCAGGAATATCGGCGTGAAAATCAGCACCGCCGGGGTCATGTCCATAAAGATCCCAACGATTAACAGCACGATATTAATCAGCAGCAGTATCACCACCGGGTTTTCTGACACCCCCATTAGCGCATCGCTTATCATGTAGGGAATGTCGGCGTTGGTCATCGCCCACGACATGCCGACGGAAAAGCCGATCAGCAGCAGCACGATAGAGGTCATCACCACCGATTCAAGGATCAGCTTCGGCAGATCGCGCCATTTCACTTCCCGATAAATGAGCACCGACAGGATAAAGGTGTAGACCACGGCGATAGCCGACGCTTCGGTAGCGGTAAAATGCCGCCGAGGATCCCGCCCATCACAATAATCACCAGCAGCAGGCTGGGCAGGGCGTCGAAAAACGCTTTTGCCGCCTGGGCGCAGGTAGGGCGTTCAGAAACCGGATAGCCGCGACGTTTAGCAATGACGGCACAGACCACCATAATAGCCAGGCCCATCAGAATGCCCGGCAGATAGCCGGCCATAAACAGCGACGCGACCGACACGCCTCCCGCCGTCAGGGAAAAGACGATCAGCACGTTTGACGGCGGAATAAGCAGGCCTGTGATGCACGACGAGACGTTCACCGCCGTGGAGAAAGCCGGATCGTAGCCTTTCTGCGTCTGAATGGGGTTCAGCGTGCCCCCTACCGCGGCGGCGGCGGCGACCGCCGAGCCTGAAATCGAGCCGAACATCATGTTTGCCAGCACGTTGACGTGGCCCAGAGAGCCCGGTACGCGTCCGACCATCACCTGAGCCAGATTGATTAAGCGTATGGCAATCCCGCCGCTATTCATCAGCGTACCGGCAAAGATAAAGAATGGAATCGCCAGCAGGGCGAAGTTATCGAGGCCGTTCGCCAGGCGCTGAGAAACCGTAATCACCGCGATATCCCACGGGAACATCAGCAGCATTGAACCGACGGTGGCGATGCCGATGGAGAAGGAGATAGGTACGCCAATAAAAACCAGAATAAAGAAAGAGCCAAATAGCATCAGTGCGATATAGCTGTCCATTAATTTGCCCCCGCTTCAGCGTGCTTCATGTTTTTTAGCCCATTGCTGACAAAACATACTGCGTAAAACATCATAATGAGGCCGGTTAACGGCAGGATCAGATAGACGTAGCCCATGGGGATCTGCATTGCCGCTGAGACCTGGGAGGTCGACAGCGTTTTTTCAATCAGCTTCACGCCGCCGGTCACAATCACCGATCCGGCAAAAATAAAGATCAGCAGATTAATGATGACGCTGAGCAGCGCCTGCCTGCGGGGAGGGAGCGTCATCGCCAGTAAGTCGATAGCCAGATGACGCTGGGCGCCGACGGTATATGCCGCACCCAGTAGCCCGACCCAGATCATCAAAAAGCGCGCCAGCTCGTCGGTCAGGGTGCTGGGCTGGTTGAGTACGTAGCGGCTGAACACCTGCCAGACGACGCAAACAACCAGCGCAATCATAACGGCGACGGAGAATGCGGCGATCGTGCGGTCCACCGCCAGCTTTATGCGGTTAAGTATCATCATTGTTTTCCCGATGAAAGCGGGCCAGCGGCTGGCCCGCTAAGTGTTATTCGGCGGCAGCTTCAAATTTGGCCAGCAGGGCGGCCTGCTTCGGATCTTTTTTGAAGTCATCAAACAGTGGCTGCACGGCGGCGCGGAACGGCGCTTTATCCACTTTGATAATTTCGCCGCCCATGGCTTTGGCCTGCGCGCGGGTGTCGGCGTCGATCTTGTCCCACAGTTTTTGCTGATACGCTTCGGAAGCTTTCGCCGCCTTGATCAGGATTTGCTGCTGATCCGGCGTCAGTTTGCCCCAGGTTTTACTGGAGATAACGAGGAAATCCGGGATGGAGGCATGTTCATCTTCTGAGAACACTTTCGCGATTTCGATATGGCGCGTTTGCACCCAGGAAGGCACGTTGTTCTCCGCGCCGTCCACCACGCCCTGCTGCATGGCGGTATAAACTTCACCAAAGGAAATAGGGGTTGGCGAACCGCCCATTAATTCGACCATTTTTAAGGTTGTCGGGCTGGCCTGGACGCGGATCTTCAATCCTTTTAAATCTTCCGGTTTAGTGATGGGCTTTTTGGCGTAAAAACTGCGGGTCCCGGCAACATAGGCGGAAAGCGCAAAGAATCCTTTATCTTTCGTGGACTCCATAATTTCCTTGCCCACGTCACCAAAGACGACTTTATTGAAATGATTCTGATCTTTAAACAGGAACGGTAAATTATATATCGCGTAGACGTTATCGAATGATTCCAGATCGCTGGCGGAACCTTTGGTCATATCCAGCGCGCCGTTTTGTAATAGCTCCATCGTTTCGCGCGCGCTGCCCATCTGGCTACTGGGATATATACGAATCTTCATATCACCGTTGGAAAGTTGGTTAACCTCTTTGGACATCGCCTCAAAGGCCTGATGGACAACGTGGCTACGTTCGAGGTTATGTGCCAGTTTTAACGTGACTTTTTCAGCTGCGCTAGCGCCGGAAGCGAGCAGGGCAAGCAGAGATACACACGCCAGAGAACGAGAAAAAGAGAGTTTTTTCATGAGTCGGCTCCATGCACTTAGGGTAATTGGTCAATATCTTAAAGAGTATTCTTTGTTTCTGTATGACATATTATCCTTGTTGTCGTACATCTTTAAGCTGTCTGACTCACACTTTTTCGCAATCAGGCGATCAAATACGTATTTTTGTGCGGTAGGTTATATTTATTTTTAATAAATGAATGTGAATTTATTTTTATTGGAAATGTTGAGCTGAGATGATTCGGAAATAACGATATTAATATTTCGGGAAAAACGAATAATTAATTATCCCGTTATTTTTATAACGGGATAAGCATAGCGAGGTTTATTCGCTGAGGAATAATTCGAGAAGGGAGTTCAAAAAGAGCTTACCGTGCTCGGTAATTTGCCAGCAGCGCTCATCTTCCGTCAGATAGCCCTCAGCAATGGCGGCATCGATTTGCGGACGGATTGTACGCTCATCAAGCCCGGTGTAGCGGCTAAATTCATCTCGCGGCGCCGCTTCCAGCAGGCGGAAACGGTTCATAAAGAACTCGAACGGCTTATCCGCATCTTCCACATCATGCTGGCGCTCCAGATAACGGCCTTCCATATAGCCGCGCGGGTGGCGGGTTTTCGCCGTCCGCAGAATGCGCCCGTCCGGGAAGGACACTTTGCCGTGCGCGCCGCAGCCAATGCCCAGGTAGTCGCCAAAGCGCCAGTAGTTCAGGTTATGCTGGCACTGATATCCCGGCTTAGCGTAGGCGGAGGTTTCATATTGTTGATAGCCCGCCGCGCTGAGCAGGCTGTGCCCCTGCTCATAAATATCCCACAGCGCGTCGTCGTCCGGCAGGGTCGGCGGACGCGAGCCAAACAGGGTGTTTGGCTCAATGGTCAGCTGATACCAGGAGAGATGCGGCGGATTGAGCGCAATCGCCTGACGCAGGTCGTCCAGCGCCTCTTCCAGAGACTGATCCGGCAGACCGTGCATTAAATCGAGGTTAAAGCTGCGCAGTCCCAGACCGCTTGCCAGGTTTGCCGCGCGTTTGGCTTCCTGTGGCCCGTGGATGCGCCCGAGACGCTGGAGCTTCTGTTCGCTAAAGCTCTGTACGCCGATGGAGATGCGATTAATACCCGCGCGCTGATACTCGACAAAACGATCCGCTTCTACGGTGCCGGGGTTGGCTTCCATCGTGATTTCCGCGTTGTCCGCCAGGGGAAGAGCTTCCCGCACGCCGTCGAGCAGGGTTTGCATCGCCGGGCCTGAGAGCAGGCTCGGCGTACCGCCGCCGATGAAAATAGTCCCGATTTCACGTCCCTGCGCATAGTGGGCGTCGGCCCGCAGATCGTTCAGCAGATGCTGAACGTAGTCGTCGTGCGGTACCTCGCCCTTCAACGCATGCGAGTTGAAATCGCAGTACGGGCATTTCTGCACGCACCACGGGATGTGAATATAGAGGCTCAGGGGCGGCAAATTAGCCATTACGTAAGGCTTCCAGTAACAGTTTGAGCGCGCGTCCGCGGTGGGAAATGGCGCTCTTTTCTTCACGGCTCAGCTCCGCTGCGGTTTTACCTTCCGTCGGAACAAAGAATATCGGGTCGTAACCAAAGCCGCCGCTGCCTGCGGCTTCGCGAGCGATGATGCCCGGCCAGCTGCCGTGGCAAACCAGCGGGGTGGGATCTTCCGCATGGCGCAGATAGACCAGCACGCAGTGGAATTGCGCCTGGCGCCGATCGTCAGGCACGTCGCGCAGCGCGTCGAGCAGCTTTTCGAGATTGCGCTGGTCGGTCGCGTCTTCGCCGGAATAGCGGGCGGAATAGATGCCGGGCGCGCCGCCTAACGCATCGACGGCCAGACCTGAGTCATCGGCGATGGCCGGGAGGCCGGTAATCTGCGCGGCATGACGCGCTTTCAGAATGGCGTTTTCGATAAAGGTCAGGCCGGTTTCCTCTGCGGAATCCACGCCCAGTTCGGTTTGCGCCACGATATCGAGGCCAAAATCTGCCAGCAGCGAGGCCAGCTCGCGCACTTTCCCGGGATTGCCGGTGGCGAGAACAACTTTTTGCATATGAGATCCTGTTTATTCTTTCAGGGCGGCGACCCCATCGGGGATCTGCTGCGGATGAATGATTTTTATCTGTTTGTGGCGGCCCAGTTCGCCTTTCTCAATAAGCACCTGGCTTTTCGCTACGCGAAACTGTTTGGCGAGGAATTTTACCAGATGGGCGTTGGCCTGGCCGTCAACGGGAGGCGCGGTAATGGCGACTTTAAGCTCGTCGCCATGTAAACCAACGATGCTGTCGCGGCTGGCCTTAGGCTGAATATACAGCCGTAAGACCAACCCATCAGCGCAGGCTTCGACGGCACTCATAGCGCCATCCACAGCCCCGGAAGCAGAACGTTGCCGGTAGCCTGCAACAGTTCGGCGATACCCATGTTGATCACGTACAGCAGCAGAACCAGCACCATCGGCGAGAAATCAATGCCGCCCATCGATGGCAGCAGTCTGCGGATCGGACGCAGCAGCGGATCGGCCAACTGCATCAGGACATATTCCACCGGGCTGCGTCCCTGGCTTACCCAGCTCATGATTGCCATGAGCAGGAGAACCCAGAATATCAGCGAGCCGACGGTTTTAATGAGGATCAGCAGCGCGGAGATCCAGATAATCGGCTGGAAGGTGACGACCATAAACAGCACGATAGCTTTCACGACGCAGAGAATAAAGGCGACCAGCAGGGAGGCGCTGTCGAGCGGCCCCATCGCCGGGATAATACGGCGCAGCGGCCCAACGACAGGCTGCGTAGCCTTGACCACGAACTGCGAAAACGGGTTATAAAAGTCGCAGCGCGCCCACTGCATCCAGACGCGTAACAACACGACCATTGTGTAAAGCTCAATGACCGTTGAGAGCAGGAAAGTCAACGTCTTCATGGCGTTCCTCAGATTCCTTATTTTTTGCTGTAGTCGCGCGCGCCGAAAATTGCGGTTCCGATGCGCACCATAGTGCTTCCCGCCGCGATGGCGGCTTCCATATCATCCGACATTCCCAGCGACAACGTATCGACGGTAGGGTAGTGCGTTTTTAGCCGCGCAAATGCTACCGCCATTTGTTGGGCGACGGCAAACTGCCTTACATATTCTGACTCTGGCGCGGGAATGGCCATTAAACCGCGCAGCTGCAGATTCGGCAGTTTCGCGATCTCTGCCGCCAGCGCGTCCAGCTCGTCAACGGGAATGCCCGACTTGCTCTGCTCATCGCTAATATTTATTTGAATCAGTACGTTAAGCGGCGGCATTTGCGCAGGTCGCTGTTCGCTAAGGCGCATGGCGATCTTCAGGCGATCGACGGTATGGCACCAGTCAAAATGCTCGGCCACCAGACGGCTTTTATTGGACTGCAGCGGCCCTATAAAGTGCCACTGTAGCCCGGTTGCGCCCTTTTCCTGAAAGTAGCGGATTTTCTCCACCCCTTCCTGAACATAATTTTCGCCAAACGCGACCTGGCCTGCGGCCATCGCTTCTTCGATAGCGCCCGCAGGTTTCGTTTTACTGACTGCAAGCAATGTAACTTCTTCTGGAGCACGGCCGCAGCGTGCGGCAGCGGCTGAGATTTTGTCCCGGACCTGTGCCAGGTTATGCGCAATATCGTTCATATACCGAGGATGAGTTATGGAACTGGAAGAAATAGTGGCCCTTAGTGTAAAGCATAACGTCTCCGATCTACACCTGTGCAATGCTTCAACGCCGCGCTGGCGTCGCCAGGGCAAGCTGGAGCCCGCGCCGTTTACCTCTCCGGATATTGGCAAGATACTCGCTGATTGGCTCAACGCCGAGCAGCTCGCCCAGTGGCAGGCCTGCGGACAGGTCGATTTCGCGCTGGCTCCGGCCGGCGGACCGCGCCTGCGCGCCAGCGCATTTGTCCACAACCGCGGTCTGTCGCTGGCCCTGCGTCTGCTGGCGGAAACCTGTCCGCAGCTGGCGGATCTCGGCGCGCCGGCCGCCTTAACGGAGCTGCTCAATGAGGAGAGCGGGCTTATCCTGGTCACGGGCGCCACCGGTAGCGGGAAATCCACCACCCTGGCGGCGATGGTGGGCTATCTTAATCAGCGCCTCAATGGCCATATCCTGACGCTGGAAGATCCGGTTGAGTTTATTCACCGCAGCGAGCGCTGCCTGATCCAGCAGCGGGAAATAGGTCGCCACTGCCCCTCATTTGCCGCGGCCCTGCGCGCTGCGCTGCGTCAGGACCCGGATGTCATTCTGCTAGGGGAACTGCGTGACAGCGAAACGATCCGCCTGGCACTGACCGCGGCGGAGACCGGACATCTGGTTATGGCGACGCTGCATACGCGCGGCGCGGCACAGGCGGTTGAAAGGCTGGTGGATGTTTTTCCTGCCCATGAGAAAGAGCAGGTTCGTAGCCAGCTGGCGGGAAGTTTATGCGCGGTGCTGGCACAAAAATTGTTTCCGGATACTGCTGGCGGAAGAGTTGCGCTATACGAGCTTTTGGTTAATACCCCGGCGGTGGCGAATTTGATCCGCGAGGGGAAAACGCATCAGCTGCCCGGCGTGATGCAAACCGGGCAGCAATTCGGGATGCAAACTTTTACGCAAAGCTTTCAGCAACGTACGGCTGCGGGTCTTTTATAGCTGCATCTTTTATATTCAGACATCATACCAATGGCTTGTTATGATAATGTTTTATTAATGTTTGGTATCATTATTTTATATTACAAATAAGTACCTAAAATTAAGCCGAATAATGCACGCTATGAAAAACGAATTGACATAAACCTCCCATAACCAGGAAAAAAGTTTGATAATCTTTTGACTCTCTTAAGGCATTCGATTTATGCTGTTTACAGGGATAGGAAAATTCCCATGGAATAATGTTTCAAGGTGTAAGTTTGGTTTGAATTTATAAATACACCAGCGATCGTATTCTTGTTAATTCATTTAACCGCTATGAAGGCGGGAATCAACTAAGGAGAGTTTTAAGTGATTAATTTATCTGAGAATTCGGCTTTTTCTCACCAGGTTACTTTTATTACTCACCCCTCTATTCAAAGCAAAGCATTCGCAACCTGGCTGGCTGAGAAGTTATCTGCATCAGTCGTTCTGCAAAATATTAACAAACCCCTCGCGCAGCGTCTTTTGAAAGATTCTGTAATATTATTTGATATTGCAGTTTCAAATAAAAAGTTGAATAGCGTATGGCGTGACATTATTCGTCTGCAGGCGGATAACCCCCGTTTATTGATTATCAATAGCGCGCAAAAGTATGAGCTCTACGAAATGGCGCAGTGGCCAGCGCTGTACGGCGTTTTCCGTCATGACGATGATGAATCGCGCTTAATTGAGGGCGTTAAGGCTGTGCTGAACGGCGAACAGACGGCTGAATTGAGCGTGATGCACCCGGCGATGTATGCTGCGGATCATGTATCGGCGCCTGCGGAAAATTCACCGCTGACCGAGCGTGAATGTGAAATCCTGAATGAACTTCGCTGCGGGGCGACCAATCTGGATATTGCCCGCGCGCTGTTTATCAGTGAAAACACGGTGCGTACCCATCTGTACAACGTGTTCCGTAAGCTAAGCGTGAAGAACCGGACTCAGGCGGTCAGTTGGGCGAATGAGCATTTGCGCCACTAAAAATGAAATCAGGATGATGGCGCCTGCCGCTGCGGTAGGGCGCCATCATTGATGTTCAGAAACTTTGCTCGAAGTAGCTTTCCAGAATAATGACTGCAGAAGCGGAATCCACGCTGCCTTTATTGAGCGCCCGGAATCCACCGTGTTCGAATAGCCCGGCTCTGGCTTCAACCGTGCTCAGACGTTCATCATGCAGGGTTATTTGCACGCCGAAGCGGCCGTGGATTTTATTCGCGAAGTTGCGTGCGCGCGCGGTGAGGGGCTGTTCCGTACCGTCCATATTCAGCGGCAGGCCGACAATCACGGCTTCGGGCTGCCACTCTTTCAGCAGCTTTTCGATAATATTCCAGTCAGGCTTACCGTCCTGCGCTTTCAACGCGGGAAGGGGGCGGGCAGTGCCTGTGATGCGCTGCCCTACGGCGACGCCAATGCTTTTGGTGCCAAAATCAAAGCCTAAAAAAGTGCCGCTCATTACGCATGCCCCGCTTCGGCTGGCATCGTCACGATATCGATGCCAATGAGCTTCGCAGCATCGCGCCAGCGGTCAGCTATCGGCGTGCTGAACAAAATATTCCGATCGGCCGGCGCGGTGAGCCAGGCGTTATCCAGAATCTCTTGC
This sequence comes from Klebsiella sp. PL-2018, assembly GCF_019048985.1. Lineage (NCBI taxonomy): Bacteria > Pseudomonadati > Pseudomonadota > Gammaproteobacteria > Enterobacterales > Enterobacteriaceae > Klebsiella > Klebsiella sp. PL-2018. Next base: position 4,954,195 of record NZ_CP077673.1, on the reverse strand, counting down.
TCCAGCTGGCCTTTCTCCCAGGAGGCATAGCCCAGCGCAACCAGCACGTTGTCCGGCTGTTTATCCGTACCCAGCGTTTCGAGCACGTCGCGGGAGGTGGTGATCACCGTGTTATCGGAAATACGAATGCTGGAAGAAAAGTCGGAAGGCGGCGAATGCAGTATAAAACCCCGATCCTCGGCCAGCGGGCCGCCAACCATCACCGGTTTATCCAGGCGAATCTCGGGATTGCGCGGTTCAGGCGTGATTTTTAACTTCTCCAGGATCCCTTCAACCTGCAGATTTTCCATCGGCTTATTGATGATGATGCCCATGGCACCGTCATCGTTATACTCGCAGATATAGACTACGGAGCGACGGAACATCGGGTCCTGGAGAGCAGGCATGGCAATTAGAAAGTGATGCTGTAAATTCATTGTCAGAGGTTCTGTTCCTGGTTCAAAAAAGCAGCACCCAGTATGCGGGTAAAGCAAGGGAGTGTCGATTCACTTTATCTTGCAGGCTCAAGGCGCGTTGTCGGTATGAACCTGAGCGTGAATCTCCTGAGCTGGCTCCAGGCTACAGGCTACAGGCGCTGGCCTGTAGCCTGAATAAGCGCTTTATTTATTGAGGCGCTTCTCGATGGCATCCATCAGCATCCCGGTAATGGAAATCGGGAAGGCGGCTTCGATTTCACGTACGCAGGTGGGGCTGGTGACGTTAATTTCCGTCAGGCGATCGCCAATGATATCCAGACCGACGAAGATTAAGCCTTTGGCCTTCAGCGTCGGGCCCACGCGGCGGGCGATAGCCCAGTCGCTTTCGGTCAGCGGGCGCGCTTCGCCACGACCACCGGCCGCAAGGTTACCGCGGGTTTCGCCGCCCTGTGGGATACGGGCCAGGCAGTAAGGAACCGGCTCGCCGTCAACCACCAGCACGCGCTTATCGCCATCTTTAATGGCCGGCAGATAGTTCTGCGCCATGCAGTAGCGGCTGCCCAGCTCGGTTAGCGTCTCGGTAATCACGCCGAGGTTGGGGTCACCCTCTTTAACGCGGAAAATGGAGGTGCCGCCCATACCGTCCAGCGGTTTGAGAATGACATCGCCATGTTTTTCCCAGAAGGCTTTCAGCTGGGCTTTATTACGGGTGACCAGCGTTTCCGGGGTCAGCTCGGAGAACCAGGCGGTAAACAGCTTTTCGTTACAGTCGCGCAGGCTCTGCGGCTTATTGACGATCAGCGTGCCTTGCTCTTCGGCGCGTTCGAGGATGTAGGTCGCGTAGATAAACTCGGTATCGAACGGCGGATCTTTACGCATCAGAATGACGTCAAGGTCCGCCAGAGGCAGATCCTGTTCGCCGTTGAACGCGTACCATTTATCGTAGTTCTGCTCGACGCTCAGCTTACGCGTACGGGCGCGGGCTTCGCCGTTGATTAAGTACAGATCGTTCATCTCCATATAATGGAGTTCATAGCCGCGACGCTGCGCCTCCAGCAACATGGCGAAGCTGGTGTCTTTCTTGATGTTGATGGTTGCGATGGGGTCCATCACGATGCCGAGCTTAATCATTGTTCTTCTCCGTTAACGCTTCAACCTAAGTCGCCAAAACGCACCTGCAGGGCGGTAATGGCAGTGAGCGCAGTTGTCTCTGTACGCAGAACGCGCGGTCCCAACAGGATATCAGTAAACTGGTAGCGAGCGGTCATCGCTATCTCTTCTGCCGAAAGCCCGCCTTCCGGGCCAATCAGCAGCCGGATACGTTCGACCGGCAGCGGCAGCGTATTAATGCTGGCGCTGGCGCGAGGGTGCAAATTAAGCTTCAGGCCCTCGTCCTGCTCCGCGCACCAGGCTTCAAGCTGCATGGCGGGGCGGATCTCCGGCACCACGTTGCGGCCGCTTTGCTCGCAGGCGGCAATGGCGATTTTTTGCCACTGCTGGATCTTCTTCTGCAAACGTTCGGCGTCCAGTTTAACGCCACAGCGCTCGGAAAACAGTGGCGTTATGAGGCTTACGCCAAGTTCGATCGATTTCTGGATGGTGAATTCCATTTTTTCGCCGCGGGACATCACCTGGCCTAAATGGATATGCAGCGGGGATTCACGGTTATCCATTTTGCTGCTCTGAACGTCAACCAGAACGTTTTTCTTACCTGCCTCGACAATGACCGCCTCGAAGACCTGATTGCTGCCGTCAAAAAGCTCAATTGTCTGGCCTTTACCCATGCGTAAAACGCGACCGACGTGGTTGGCCGCGTCGTCGGAAAGAGCTATCTGGCTACCCGTGGTAATCGGTTCCGGGTGATGGATGCGAGGAATGCGCATGCTTGATATTCCGTTCTTTGCGCAGATATTCTCCTCCCCATGACAGGGGAAGGAGTGAAGCTGCAAATTAACAATTGCCGCTAGTGTAGGTTAGCTCTTTTGCGCCTGGCAAGCCTGCAGGACGTAAGGATTATGGTTGCCCTGAACTTTTGCAATACGCGCGTCGCGTTCGCACTCCCAGGTTGTTACCGGGTACAGCTTATCCCAGGCGGTAAACAGCTGGGTTTGCTGGCGGGAAAGATTGAGCTGGTAGCGGTCGCGCATATAGAAGTAGGTTCTGGCGATAGCGCCCCGGGCGCGAGCCGGCGGCTCGGCAACTTTATCTTTAAAATCAACCTTCATCGCGCACTGGCCGTACTGGCCTTCGCCGCCGTTCCACTGGCTGTACATAAAGTTGGCGCGGTCGCCGTTGACCTCACCGACCGCCGGCTGCAGGTTATGCATGTCGCTTTCCATCTTGCGGTATTCCGGATCTTTAGCGCAGTTTTTACGCCCGCCGTCCTGCCAGCATTGACGCTGATGGCCAAACTGCCACGCGGGAACCACATGCTCCCACTCGACCCGGCTGGCGCGATTTTCATTTTTACGCACTTTATAGCCACAAGATTCCAGGTCGATAACCCCCTTTTTTCCCTGCCAGTTGATTTTACAGCCGCAGTAGAAATCGCCGGGGGCGTCGGCATTGACCTTGACCCCAGCGGTCTTGGCCTGAGAAAAACTGTTGATTCCTTCCGCTGCAAGCGGTGCGCATACCGCCGCGCTGAGAAACGCGGCAGCAAAAATATGAATACGTGACATCGTTAACTCCGTGTCAATACGAGCCCGCAACGTATCGAATGTGATTGCCAGACGCAATCAGTCAGATCAGAAAATTTCCAGTTATTTCCGGAGATTACTTTTCCGCCACCAGAACATCTCCGCAGCGCACGCAGCGATAGGTGGCCTCCCCGCGCATCACGCGATTGTGGCGGCGGACGGTAAGCTGGTGCTGCTGGCACTGGCAGCGGTAGGGGAAGGTATTTTTACGCACTGAATCGAGTTCGAAACGATGGGTGCGCAGAGCCGGAACGCCCAGCACGCTTTCCATCATCCATTTCCACTCTTTGCCGTGCGGCGCCACGCGGCCAAAGTGCTTCCATACCAGCAGGTGGGCCAGCTCGTGCGGCACTACTTCATCAATAAACGCCTGCTGGTTTTCCAGCAGCAGCACCGGGTTAAGGCGGATTTCATTTTTCTCCAGCCAGGCGGTACCGGCGGAGGTTCCCCGCTGCTGATAAACCAGCACCGGTTCAGGGTAATGTCGTTCCAGCTTGAGGTTCGCTTTGGCAAGATTTTCCCGCAGGCTGCGCATAACGGCCTGTTGAAGGGCAATGGGAATTCGGGGTGTTTTCATAGCGCCAGAGGATAGTGCGGCGGGATGAGGAGAGCAAGAAGAAGCTTCCTCCCGGGAAGGAGGAAGCGGGTTAGTCTAGTCGCGCGCGCCGATTTCGCGCAGCTTACGGCCTTTCATCAGGTTACGTTCGATATGTTCCAGCGAAACGTTTTTGGTTTCCGGGATCAGCCACAGGGTCAGGAAGATGAACAGGATGTTCAGGCCGCCATAGACCCAGAAGGTGTTGGCGCTGCCCAGCGAGTTCAGCATGGTCAGGAAGGTCGCGCCGACGATCATGTTGGCAATCCAGTTGGTGGCCGTTGAGCAGGTGATACCGAAATCACGCCCTTTCAGCGGCTGGATTTCGGAGCACAGCACCCAAATCAGCGGGCCGGCGCTCATCGCAAAGCCAACGATAAACATCAGCAGCATCAGGACGGCAAAGTACTGCGCCGTGGCGGAGTGGATGCCGATATGCATCATGCTGCCCAGTACGCCCATGCCGAGCGCCATAACGATAAAGCCGAGGATCAGCGTCGGCTTACGGCCCCAGCGGTCAACCAGTCCGATGGCGATAAAGGTCGCCAGAACGTTGGTCAGCCCCACGATGACGGTTCCCCACATCTGTTCGGTGGTGTTGGTATAGCCCGCCAGTTCAAAAATCTTCGGCGCGTAGTACATGATGACGTTCATACCGGTGAACTGTTGCATCACCTGCAGCAGGACGCCGAGGAATACCGCACGGCGGAAGTTGCTGTTTTCTTTAAACAGCGACCAGCCGGACTGTTTTACCTTCAGGCTTTCGCGGATCTCATCCAGCTCGCGTTTCGCTTCAGCGCTGGTGTCGCGCAGGCGCAGCAGGACGCGTTCGGCGTCGACAAAGCGGCGCTTAGCGGCAAACCAGCGCGGGCTGTCAGGCAGGAAAACCACGCCAATCAGCAACAGCACCGCCGGGATAATAATCACCCCGAGCATCCAGCGCCAGGCGCCGATGTAGCTGAATGCCGTATCGGAAAGATAGGCGCCGAGAATACCAATGGTAATCATCAGCTGATACATCGAAATCATGCTGCCGCGGATTTTTTCCGGGGCGATTTCAGACAGATACAGCGGGGCGGTGTAGGAGGCGACGCCCACGGCCAGGCCGAGCAGCACGCGGGAGAGCAGCAGCACTTCCACGTTCGGTGCGGCGGCGGAGAACAGCGAGCCGGCAACGAACAGGATGGCGCCAATCATCAGGCTTTTTTTACGCCCGAGTTTGAAGGAGAGCCAGCCGCTGCCCACTGCGCCGACGGCGGCGCCGAACATCATAGAGCTGACCACCCACTCCTGAGTATGGGCGCTTATCTGGAACTCGTTGGCAATAAAGGGTAAGGCACCCGCAATAACACCGATATCAAGGCCGAACAGCAGGCCAGCCAGTGCGGCAAGGAAACAGACAAAGAACGTCATCGTCTTGTTGGAACGCCCTTGTTTTTTGTTGTCAGGCATAACGCCCTCCGGTTGAGTTATTGATCTTGTCGATGCGTAGGGTATGTAAATACGTCGTAAAAAAATGTGATAGTAATCACGGCTGTGTAATCGGTTACACTAGAGTAAAGAAACGTAATGACTATAAACGCATTTAAATCAGTATATTAATTAAGTTTAGCTCAAGAAATTAAAAGCGCTAATCGGACTTTACTGAAATATTGTGTAACAAAGTGAAGTCTTATTACATTTTGCATGCAATAACGGAAAAGGTTTGCTCTGCATATGATGTAATCGCTTCCATAAAAGGGAGTTGCAGGCGGTATGCCGGGCGACTGAGGGGCGTAAAATAAAAAGGCCAGCGTGAGGCTGGCCTTGAAAGCGAGGAGAGCGGCGTCTTATTTCAGACCGGACGCTTCGCGCAGCTGGGCCGCTTTGTCGGTTTTTTCCCACGGGAAATGCTCGCGGCCAAAGTGGCCGTATGCCGCCGTCTCTTTGTAGATCGGGTGCAGCAGATCCAGCATCTGAATCAGGCCATACGGACGCAGGTCAAAGAACTCGCGCACCAGCAGGGTCAGCTGCTCAGAAGGCACTTTTTCGGTACCGAAGGTTTCAACCATGATTGAAGTTGGCTCCGCCACGCCGATGGCGTAGGAAACCTGGATTTCGCAACGATCGGCCAGGCCAGCGGCAACGATGTTTTTCGCCACATAGCGCGCCGCATAGGCCGCAGAACGGTCCACTTTAGACGGATCTTTACCGGAGAAAGCGCCGCCGCCGTGACGAGCCATGCCGCCGTAGGTATCAACGATGATTTTACGCCCGGTCAGGCCGCAGTCGCCCATGGGGCCGCCGATAACAAAACGGCCGGTTGGGTTGATAAAGAATTTGGTCGCGCTATTCAGCCACTCGGTCGGCAGAACCGGTTTGATGATCTCTTCCATCACCGCTTCCTGCAGCGATTTCTGATCGATGCTTTCGGCGTGCTGTGTGGAGAGAACGACCGCATCAATACCAACAACTTTGCCGTCGTCGTACTGGAAGGTGACCTGGCTTTTCGCATCCGGGCGCAGCCACGGCAGGGTGCCGTTTTTACGCACTTCAGCCTGACGCTGCACCAGACGGTGCGCATAGGTGATCGGCGCCGGCATCAGCACGTCGGTTTCGTTAGTGGCGTAGCCAAACATCAGGCCCTGGTCGCCCGCGCCCTGTTCCAGCGGATCGGCACGGTCAACGCCCTGGTTGATGTCCGGAGACTGTTTACCGATGGCGCTCAGCACCGCGCAGGAGTTGGCGTCAAAGCCCATATCGGAATGCACGTAGCCAATTTCACGGACCGTGTTGCGGGTGATCTCTTCGATATCAACCCATGCGCTGGTGGTGATTTCACCACCGACCAGAACCATACCGGTTTTGACGTAGGTTTCACATGCTACGCGCGCTTTCGGATCCTGTTCGAGGATCGCATCCAGCACGGCGTCGGAGATTTGGTCAGCAATTTTGTCGGGATGCCCTTCTGATACGGACTCTGACGTAAAGAGGTGTTTTGCCATGTTTTATTTCACCTGTGGACGATTCGGGTAGCTCATACTGTTGTGTAGAATGGCTTTGACGGATGACTCTACCAAAGCTTGCAGGTAGTGACACGAGCAGTCTGAGTGTTAATCAGTATAGATGGATTAACTTCTGGACGGCTATTTTAGGGCAGTTCTTGACCCCATTTCCAGCCTTTTTTGATATTCGTCGCATTTATAGAAAAAGGGCAGTGGCAATTTTTCCTGACAATACCCGGCAACGCGCATATTTTTATTTTGCTTTTTACCCCGCTTCTCGGTATAAAACGCCGCGCGCGGCTCATTAAAACAGCGCACGAGCACTCACCTCGTGACGCCACTTCCAGCCGGGTTAAGCAGTCTCTATTGACAGAGTCCCGCAGCGGCGTTTTCGCTGGCTGTCCGGAACCTATAGCTTTGGCTTGTCGCTGGCCCGACTCGGGGCAGTGTGGAGGTGATACCAGATAATGAACCCACGTTTTTCGCCTGATTCGTCGCGTCGTTCCGTCGCGCGTCACTACTCCTCAATCCGCATCTCTCTCATGCAAACCAGCCGATGTTCTACCCATCTCGGCGCTTCTCAGGATTCCCGGGCCGGCAGGCTGCTGGAAAACTGAACAAGGGCGCTCTTGCGATAGCAAGGGTTTTCTCGTGGTTTCTCCGGACTGTCATACTCCGTTCGGGTACGTGTTTTACGATGATATGAATAAGAAACCGGTCGCTCAGCCGCAAGACCAGCACTATCTACTGGGATTTCGGACTGTTTATGGGTTGTTATCGCTTCTTCGGATTGCGATAGTAGTCAACTGTTTTACACTTGTTACTAAAATTTGAGGTTCGCTATGTCTGACGACATGTCTTTATCTTCGCCTTCGTCAGCAGGCGATCACGGTGTACTACGTTCCATGCAGGAGGTTGCGATGAGCTCCCAGGAAGCCAGCAAGATGCTACGTACTTACAATATTGCCTGGTGGGGTAATAACTACTACGACGTTAACGAACTGGGCCATATTAGCGTCTGCCCGGATCCTGACGTCCCGGAAGCGCGCGTTGACCTTGCCGAGCTGGTGAAAGCGCGTGAAGCTCAGGGGCAGCGCCTGCCTGCGCTGTTCTGCTTCCCGCAGATTTTGCAGCACCGCCTGCGTTCGATTAACGCCGCCTTTAAACGCGCGCGCGAATCTTATGGCTATAACGGTGACTACTTTCTGGTTTATCCGATCAAGGTTAACCAGCATCGCCGCGTGATTGAATCGCTGATCCACTCCGGCGAGCCGCTGGGTCTGGAAGCGGGCTCTAAGGCCGAGCTGATGGCGGTACTGGCGCACGCCGGTATGACCCGCAGCGTGATTGTCTGTAACGGTTATAAAGACCGTGAATATATCCGCCTGGCGCTGGTGGGCGAAAAGATGGGCCACAAGGTCTATCTGGTCATCGAGAAAATGTCCGAAATCGCCATCGTGCTGGAAGAGGCCGAGCGGCTGAACGTGGTGCCGCGTCTCGGCGTGCGCGCGCGTCTGGCTTCGCAGGGCTCCGGTAAGTGGCAGTCCTCCGGCGGCGAAAAATCCAAATTTGGCCTCGCGGCGACCCAGGTTCTGCAGCTGGTTGAAATTCTGCGCTCAGCCGGGCATCTGGACAGCCTGCAGCTGCTGCACTTCCACCTTGGCTCGCAGATGGCCAATATTCGCGATATCGCCACCGGCGTGCGTGAATCGTCGCGTTTCTACGTTGAGCTGCACAAGCTGGGCGTGAATATTCAGTGCTTCGACGTTGGCGGCGGTCTCGGCGTCGACTATGAAGGGACCCGTTCGCAGTCCGACTGCTCGGTGAACTATGGCCTGAACGAATACGCCAACAACATCATCTGGGCGATTGGCGATGCCTGTGAAGAGAACGGCCTGCCGCACCCGACGGTGATCACCGAATCCGGCCGCGCGGTCACGGCGCACCACACCGTGCTGGTATCGAATATTATCGGCGTTGAGCGTAACGAATATACCGAGGCGACCCCGCCCGCGGAAGACGCCGCGCGTCCGCTGCAAAGCATGTGGGAAACCTGGCAGGAGATGCAGGAAACCGGCAATCGCCGCTCGCTGCGCGAATGGCTGCACGACAGCCAGATGGATCTGCACGATATTCATATCGGCTACTCCTCCGGCACCTTTAATCTTCAGGAGCGCGCCTGGGCCGAGCAGCTGTATCTCAATATGTGCCATGAAGTGCAGAAACAGCTCGATCCCAGCAACCGCGCGCATCGCCCAATTATCGACGAACTGCAGGAGCGTATGGCGGATAAGATCTACGTCAACTTCTCCCTGTTCCAGTCGATGCCGGACGCCTGGGGTATCGATCAGCTATTCCCGGTGATGCCGCTGGAAGGGCTGAATATGGTGCCGGAACGCCGCGCGGTGCTGCTGGATATCACCTGCGACTCCGACGGCGCGATTGACCACTATGTGGATGGCGACGGTATTGCGACCACCATGCCGATGCCGGAATACGATCCGGAGAACCCGCCGATGCTGGGCTTCTTTATGGTAGGCGCCTACCAGGAGATCCTCGGCAATATGCACAACCTGTTCGGCGATACGGAAGCCGTCGACGTGTTTGTCTTCCCTGACGGCAGCGTCGAAGTGGAGCTGTCTGATGAAGGGGATACCGTCGCGGATATGCTGCAGTACGTGCAGCTCGATCCGAACACGCTGTTGACCCAGTTCCGCGATCAGGTGAAAAAGACCGATCTCGACGCTGACCTGCAGCAGCAGTTCCTTGAAGAGTTCGAAGCCGGTTTATACGGCTACACTTATCTGGAAGACGAGTGATCTATGCCCTCTCCGTAGCGGAGAGGAAAGAGGGAGAGAGAGGCCTGGTTCACCACTTGCCAGACTCACTTGAACGCGTAGACATTTACGGCGATAATTCGGCCAACTAAGCAGTAAACTCATTCAAACCCTTCCTCGTCGGGCCTAACGACGCGGAAGGGTTTTTTTATATTTGTATTTCAATACAACGACTGTAAAAGAGGTCATACCCATGAGCACCTTAGGTCATCAATACGATAACTCCCTGGTATCCAACGCATTTGGTTTTCTGCGTCTACCGATGAATTTCATGCCGTACGACAGCGATGCGGACTGGGTCATCACCGGCGTACCGTTTGATATGGCGACCTCCGGACGCGCGGGCGGCCGTCATGGCCCGGCGGCGATCCGCCAGGTGTCGACGAACCTTGCGTGGGAGCACAACCGCTTCCCGTGGAATTTTGACATGCGCGAGCGCCTGAACGTCGTGGACTGCGGCGATCTGGTTTACGCCTTTGGCGACGCGCGTGAAATGAGTGAAAAGCTGCAGGCCCACGCGGAAAAACTGCTGGCGGCAGGAAAACGCATGCTCTCTTTTGGCGGCGACCACTTTGTGACGCTGCCGCTGCTGCGCGCTCATGCGAAGCACTTTGGCAAAATGGCGCTGGTGCATTTCGACGCCCATACCGATACCTACGCCAATGGCTGCGAATTTGACCACGGCACCATGTTCTACACCGCGCCCAACGAAGGCCTGATTGATCCGCATCATTCGGTGCAGATCGGTATCCGTACCGAGTTTGATAAAGACAACGGCTTCACGGTGCTGGATGCGGGCCAGGTAAACGATCGCAGCGTTGACGATGTGATTGCGCAGGTGAAACAGATCGTCGGCGATATGCCGGTGTACCTGACCTTTGATATCGACTGCCTGGATCCGGCGTTTGCCCCGGGTACCGGTACGCCGGTGATCGGCGGGCTGACCTCCGATCGTGCGATCAAGCTGGTGCGCGGCCTGAAGGATCTGAACATCGTCGGCATGGACGTGGTGGAAGTCGCTCCGGCCTACGACCAGTCCGAAATCACCGCCCTGGCGGCGGCGACGCTGGCGCTGGAAATGCTCTACATTCAGGCGGCGAAAAAAGGCGAGTAATTAGGTCGCTCACAGCGTGCGTTTTCCTCGAACGACCTGGAGGCGCAGTGCTTGCACCGGCCTAAGAATAAGTGCAGATTGTGTTGCCGGGTAAGGTGTGAGCCGCTACCCGGCATACCGATAAGCTCCCCCAATTCTGTTTGTTATGCCACTTGGGGAGCCGGGGCTTACTTAATCCCGTCGGCCTTCATGCGATCGCGGATATGCTGAGCGCGGGCTTCCGATGCCGGGTGGTCATCAAACATGGAGCTTTGGCGTCCGGCTTCCAGCTGCGCCAGTTTCTCGAAGCTGGTGGCAAGTCCTGCCGGATTAATGCCGCGCTTGCGCAGCAGATCGTACGAGTAGTCGTCCGCTTCCGATTCCTGACGCTGGGAGAACTGCGAGTTCACCAGCTTCTCGCCCAGATCGCCCAGCTGCGACTGCGACAGGCTGCCGACGATGCCGCCCGCGGAGGCCGCCGCCGCGCGTACCGCGTTGGTGCCCAGCGCTACCTGCATCCCTTTCTTCACGTGGCCCAGCGCGACGTGGCCCATTTCGTGGCCGATAACCGCTTCGACTTCATTATCATTCATCAAATCCATCAGTCCGCTGTAAACGCGGATGCAGCCGTTAGCCATGGCGAAGGCGTTAACGTCTTTAGTTTGATACACCTTGTAGTTCACCGGCTGACCGTTAATGTTATCCCCCAGCGCGGCGGCGATTTTACTCAGGCGTTTGCTGTATTCACTGCTGGCAGGCGCGATAGTCGCTTTCGCATCCATCTCCTGACAGGCTTTGTCGCTTAAGGTTTTCACCTGCTCGTCGCTGAGCGAATAAGCCTGGAAAGCCTCCGCGCCGGAGCTAAGCAGGCCGTTGGAATCCATGTTCTGGCATCCGGTAAGCGTGGCTGCGATCCCAAGGGCAAGAAGAGCTGAGCGAATTTTCATTTTTTTATCTTCCACAATCTTATGGTTATTTATCCGAAAAAACGGCGATGGCTGCCTGCCGTATCCTGTGCAAATTATAAATACTATATGAGAATGCGGGCGAGAGGATTACGCCGTAGCACAACGTGTTCCAGAGATTTCTTAAACGGCAAAAGGATGCTCCATGTACATGCTTTGCCGCTTAGGTTACATTGTTCACACTTTTTTCCGGCGTAGCCCAAAACGCGCTGTCGTCAAGTCGTTGCGGGCATGGCCTTCATTATCCGATCTGGAGTCAAAATGTCCTCACGTAAAGAGCTTGCTAACGCTATTCGTGCGCTGAGCATGGACGCAGTACAGAAAGCCAAATCCGGTCACCCGGGTGCCCCGATGGGTATGGCTGACATTGCCGAAGTCCTGTGGCGTGATTTCCTGAATCATAACCCGCAGAACCCGTCCTGGGCCGACCGCGACCGTTTTGTCCTGTCCAACGGCCACGGTTCCATGCTGATTTACAGCCTGCTGCACCTCACCGGTTATGATCTGCCGATTGAAGAGCTGAAGAACTTCCGTCAGCTGCACTCTAAAACGCCGGGTCACCCGGAAGTCGGCTACACCGCGGGCGTGGAAACCACCACCGGTCCGCTGGGTCAGGGTATTGCGAATGCGGTTGGTATGGCCATCGCGGAGAAAACTCTGGCGGCGCAGTTCAACCGCCCGGGCCACGACATTGTTGACCACTTCACCTACGCGTTCATGGGCGACGGCTGCATGATGGAAGGTATCTCTCACGAGGTATGCTCCCTGGCCGGTACCCTGAAACTGGGCAAGCTGGTGGCGTTCTATGACGACAACGGCATCTCTATCGACGGTCACGTGGAAGGCTGGTTCACCGATGACACCGCGAAGCGTTTTGAAGCCTACGGCTGGCACGTGGTGCGCGGCGTTGACGGTCACGATGCTGACTCGATTAAACGCGCGGTAGAAGAAGCGCGTGCGGTCACCGACAAACCGTCCCTGCTGATGTGCAAAACCATCATCGGTTTCGGTTCGCCGAACAAAGCCGGTACCCACGACTCCCACGGCGCGCCGCTGGGCGACGCGGAAATCGCGCTGACCCGCGAAGCGCTCGGCTGGAAACACCCGGCGTTTGAAATCCCGTCTGAAATCTATGCCCAGTGGGATGCCAAAGAAGCAGGCCAGGCGAAAGAGTCCGCGTGGAACGAGAAATTCGCCGCCTACGCCAAAGCCTTCCCGCAGGAAGCTGCCGAGTTTACCCGCCGTATGAAAGGCGACATGCCGGCTGATTTCGACGCGAAAGCGAACGAATTCATCGCGAAGCTGCAGGCTAACCCGGCGAAAATCGCCAGCCGTAAAGCATCCCAGAACGCCATTGAAGCTTTCGGCCCGCTGCTGCCTGAGTTCCTCGGCGGCTCTGCTGACCTGGCGCCAAGTAACCTGACCCTGTGGTCCGGCTCTAAGGCCATCAACGAAGACACTGCCGGTAACTATATCCACTACGGCGTACGTGAATTCGGTATGACCGCGATTGCCAACGGCATCGCCCTGCACGGTGGTTTCCTGCCGTACACCTCCACCTTCCTGATGTTCGTCGAGTACGCGCGTAACGCGGTACGTATGGCGGCGCTGATGAAACAGCGTCAGGTGATGGTCTACACCCACGACTCCATCGGTCTGGGCGAAGACGGCCCGACGCACCAGCCGGTTGAGCAGGTGGCTTCCCTGCGCGTCACGCCGAACATGTCCACATGGCGTCCGTGCGACCAGGTGGAATCCGCCATCGCGTGGAAATACGGCGTAGAGCGTCAGGACGGCCCGACCGCGCTGATCCTCTCCCGTCAGAACCTGGCGCAGCAGGAGCGTACCGAAGAGCAGCTGGCGAACGTCGCCCGCGGCGGCTACGTGCTGAAAGACTGCGCGGGACAGCCGGAGCTGATCTTCATCGCCACCGGTTCTGAAGTGGAGCTGGCGGTTGCCGCTTACGAAAAACTGACTGCCGAAGGCGTGAAGGCGCGCGTGGTTTCCATGCCGTCCACCGACGCGTTCGACAAGCAGGATGCCGCTTACCGTGAAGCCGTGCTGCCGAAAGCCGTCTCTGCGCGCGTGGCCATCGAAGCGGGTATCGCCGACTACTGGTTCAAATACGTGGGCCTGAACGGCGCGATCGTTGGCATGACCACCTTCGGTGAGTCTGCGCCGGCGGAGCAGCTGTTTGAAGAGTTTGGCTTCACCGTGGATAACGTGGTCGCGAAAGCGAAAGCGCTGCTGTAGTTCTTTTACCGCCTCCGGGCTACGGGCCAGCGCGGTCGGGTAGCCCGGGAAGGTGCGCAGCACCGCCTCCGGGTAAAAACTCTGGCTGCCACCGTAAAAAACGGGTCGCTCTGGCGGCCCGTTTCTTTTTCAGACCATCCTCAGCACTCTGCCTTTTTCCAGAAGCACCCGGCGGGAAAAGTGCCGCCGTGTAAACGCCTCATCGTGGCTGATGGCCACTACGCTGGTCCCTCTTTTGCGGCAAACCGCCAGCCACGCTTCAAATATTGCCAGCCAGTGCTGGTCAAAATCGCGGCTGGGTTCGTCAAGCAGCAGTATTTCTGGCGCCATGGCTTCCAGAGAGGCGACGGCGACCATCCTGCGTTGGGCGGTATGTAAATCCAGCGGATGCGCGTCGGCTACGCTCTCCAGCCGGCATAATTTCAGCGCCGCCGCGGTGCGTTGCGCAACCTCCGCAGAAGGCAATTTCTGGAGCCGCAGCCCAAAGGCGATCTCTTCCGCGACTTTGCTGTGGAAGAGCTGGTTTTCGGCCTCCTGAAACAGCACGCCGATGATATTGGCGCGTTGACGGTTTTTGTATTGCGCAATCGGCTTATCCAGCAAATTGACGCTACCGGACGTGGCGGGTAGCAGTCCGGCCATCACCCGCAGCAGGGTGGATTTCCCCGCGCCGTTATCGCCGGTGAGCGCCAGCCATTCCCCCTGGCCGAGCGCCAGCGAGATATTTTGCAAACAGTCAGCCGTCGCGCCGGGCCAGCGCCAGGTCACCTGATTCAATGTTAGCATAGCGGGGAAAGCGCTCCATCGTGCAGTCGCCATCCCTGCTGACACCAGGCAAGAAAAGGCGAAGGGGGGCGTTCAAAAAGGATAATCAATGAACGCTGCGCCAGCGCCCAGTGCCCCAGGCGCTCCAGAAGCATAGCGCTTGCCTGCGCCGTCAGGCGGCTAAAGGCTTCGTCAAGGATCAGTAGCGTTGGCCGCATAGCCAGCGCGCAGGCGATCGCCACGCGCTGGGTTTCTCCCCCGGATAGGGTGGAGGGGTGGCGATGTCGTAACGCCTGGCACGCCGTCAGCGTCAGCGCTTCGTCAATACGGCGCATAATCTCCTCTTCGCTGAGGCAGAGATTTTCAGGGCCAAAAGCGACCTCTTCTTCGACGCTGAAGGTACAGCCGGAAAGCTGGAGATAGGGTGATTGCTGGACCAGCTGGATGGTCTGCGCCCGTTCGACCAGCGATTGCTGCCCGATGGGGATACCAAGCAGGGTGCCTTTACCTTCGATATCGCCGGGCAGAAAATCCGGATACCAGCCCGCCATAATCTGCGCCAGAGTGCTTTTCCCGCTGCCGCTATCGCCAAAAATCGCCACAATGCCGGGCTGCGAATAATGAAAATCAAAGCATGCCGCAGATCGCGCCGCCTGGGTCGGGTGATAGCGGAATTGTTCTAACGTAACCATAGCCAGGCTCCAGCTTCAGCGACCATCGCCAGCAGCATGCCGTAACGCGCCAGACGTTGTAAGGCGCTGCCTTTCGGCGCCCAAAGCGTGGTGCGCCGACGATGTAAACGAAATGCCCGCATATCCAGCGCCGCTCCGCGTATCGCCAGATCGTTAAGCGCGTTGTGGGTCAGAGGGATAATGAGCGCAGGCATAGCGCGCAGCCGCTGATAGCCGTTCTCGTCCAGCGGTACGCCGCGGGCGCGTTGGGCCTCGTGGATAATCGTCAGCTGGCGCTTTAGCTGTTCGACAACCAGCAGCGGGCCAGCGAACAGATAAGCGACGCCCGGCGGCAGGCGTGAAGCAAACAGGGCGCGAATAAAGCGCTGTACCGGTACGTACTCCATCCACAGCTGTGACGTTGAAACAATTGCCAGAATTCTCAGCCACAGCGTGATGGCGCTGGCCCAGCGCTGCGGGTCGCGAGGGTGGCCGCTCAGCCACTGGGTAAACCAGCCGCCGTGGACCAGCCACAGGCCAATGCCCAGCGAGAAGAGGAGCCAGGCAACGTATTTTGCCCGCCGCCGCGTCGCCCTGAACAGCAGCAAGCTGAGAAACGCCGCTGCGCTATAAACCGGCAGCGCCGTCTCTGCGGGCAGCAGCAGCGTAGTCGCCGCCGCCAGCGCCCAGAGAGTTAATGACGTAAAAGGGTGCATTAGCGTACGGCAGACATCGCAGGAAACTGACGCAGCGTGCGCAGCGGCAGCTGGCGCAGCAGGATCCAGACGATAATCGCGGTAAGGATTTTATCCACCAGATTAGCGCCTAAGACGGTAATCGCCACCGATTCCAGCAGATTCTGACCTGCCGAATGGATCCAGGCGACGAACAGATCCGCGCCGCTGCCCGTCACGCCGCCGAACAGCGCCGTACGCAGCGGTACGGCGACCGCGGTCACGGCGAGGGTAATGACAACGCCGCTAATGACCACCTTCGGTAAGGTGCGGAACCATCCCGCGCGCGCCAGCCATCCGGCGACCAGACCAATCACCATCGCCACCGGCGCAAAGGCGGCGGCAATCGGATCGGTCAGCAGCCCCCACAGGAGGTTGGTCAGTAACCCGGTCAACATGCCAATGACCGGGCCGAGTAAAACCGCGCTGATTAAGGTGCCGATCGAATCGAGAAAGATGGGAAGCTTTAACAGACTGATGAGCTGTCCGCCGATCATATTGATGGCGACGGCGATCGCAATCAGCACCAGGGACTGGCTGGTAAATTGGCGACGAACCATAGAAACCTCTTTAAGGGGAAAAGTTATCGGGATGAAATGACCAGTTCGTCATAGCCGGAAACCGCGCACGGCTGACGGCTAAACGCCAGGGAGGTCAGTTCGCCTATCACCAGCTCAAGGGTGGTGCGGACGGCACAGCCGGGCATCATATGGCCACCGAGCATGGCGCCTTGCGGATCGGATATCGCTAAATGGAGATGTTCACCTTGCCATTCCAGCGTGCCGTTCAGGGAGATAACCTCATAGGTTCCGGTCAAAAAAGTGGTCTCATCCTGGCCGGCAAAACGTAATGCCGCATCGCTTAAGCTGCCGGTACAACCGGCTATCCAGGCAGCCTGAATCTGTTGCTCTTGTATGAAGGCGCGCAGGCGTGAAAAAACCTCATCGCCCGGAAGTAAGCGAAGCGCATAGTAACGAGCCGCAGAGGGCTGCAAGTGGGGGATTGTCATTTTTTCGAGGGACTCCGAGACTCGGACGTAACGGTCATCATATCGCCGCTATACGGTATAGTTTCTGATATAAATCAGTGTTTGCCGCCCGGCAACGAAAAGATTTTGCTACGCTTATTCGTCATTGTGGAATAGGGAATAAATTCCGCGGCAGAGAGGGTAAAAGTGTGATGTAAGTCAGATAAATGGTTTCTCCGGCTGGACAATCATTCCTTTTA
This sequence comes from Klebsiella sp. PL-2018, assembly GCF_019048985.1. Lineage (NCBI taxonomy): Bacteria > Pseudomonadati > Pseudomonadota > Gammaproteobacteria > Enterobacterales > Enterobacteriaceae > Klebsiella > Klebsiella sp. PL-2018. The sequence goes on along the minus strand of NZ_CP077673.1, from coordinate 4,936,956 downwards.
TTCCTTGTTTGGCTTATTCTAGCTGAAGCGTTTCAGTCGTCTAAATGTTCGACAATTAATCAATCAGTCGCAGTTTGCGACAGGTAAGGTTTCCCTTAGAGCGTTGCTGCATTACTCTGTCAGCCACCTCATATCATGGATAGTCTTGCAGGAGACCTATGACCATACGCATTGCGATTAATGGCTTCGGTCGCATCGGGCGTAACGTGGTTCGTGCTTTGTATGAATCCGGGCGTCGTGCGGAAATTACCGTGGTGGCAATCAATGAACTGGCGGATGCTGCCGGCATCGCGCATTTATTGAAATATGACACCAGCCATGGGCGCTTTGCCTGGGATGTACGTCAGGAGAGAGAGCAGCTGTTTGTTGGCGACGATGCCATTCGTCTTCTGCATGAATCTTCCCTTGAGGCGTTGCCCTGGCGGGAACTGGCGGTTGATGTGGTGCTTGACTGTACCGGCGTTTACGGCAGCCGCGAGCATGGCGAAGCCCATCTTCAGGCCGGCGCCAGAAAAGTGCTTTTTTCACACCCTGGCGGCAACGACCTCGACGCGACGATCGTTTTTGGCGTAAACCATGCTGAGCTCAGAACCGAGCACCGTATCGTCTCCAACGCCTCCTGCACCACCAACTGCATTATTCCGGTCATTAAGCTGTTAGATGATGCCTACGGCATAGAGTCAGGAACGGTAACCACGATCCACTCATCAATGAACGATCAGCAGGTCATTGATTCCTGGCATCCGGATTTACGCAGGACGCGAGCGGCCAGCCAATCAATCATCCCGGTTGATACTAAGCTTGCTGCGGGGATCACGCGTTTTTTCCCTCAGTTTAACGATCGCTTTGAAGCGATCGCGGTTCGTGTACCGACGATTAATGTGACGGCGATCGACCTTAGCGTAACGGTGAAAAAACCGGTAAAAGCAAGTGAAGTCAACCAGTTGCTGCAAAAAGCAGCACTGGGTGCATTTCATGGTATAGTTGACTATACGGAATTGCCGTTAGTCTCGATAGATTTCAACCACGATCCCCATAGCGCCATTGTCGATGGCACACAAACGCGGGTAAGTGGCGCGCATTTGATCAAAACGCTGGTCTGGTGCGATAACGAATGGGGCTTTGCTAACCGGATGCTCGACACCACGTTAGCGATGGCCGCACAAGGTTTCAGGTAAGGCGCTCAGGCGCCTGCAAAACTTTATCAAGAATCAACGAGAGGATTCACCATGTCTGTAATTAAGATGACCGATCTGGATCTGGCTGGTAAACGCGTTTTTATCCGTGCGGATCTGAACGTACCGGTTAAAGAAGGGAAAGTAACCAGCGACGCGCGTATCCGTGCTTCTCTGCCGACCATCGAACTGGCCCTGAAACAGGGTGCGAAAGTGATGGTCACTTCCCACCTGGGTCGTCCTACCGAAGGCGAGTACAACGAAGAATTCTCTCTGCTGCCGGTTGTTAACTATCTGAAAGACAAACTGTCTAACCCGGTACGTCTGGTTAAAGATTACCTGGACGGCGTTGAAGTCGCTGCCGGTGAGCTGGTGGTTCTGGAAAACGTTCGCTTTAACAAAGGCGAGAAGAAAGACGACGAAGCGCTGTCGAAAAAATACGCTGCGCTGTGCGATGTATTCGTCATGGACGCGTTCGGTACCGCTCACCGCGCGCAGGCTTCTACTCACGGTATCGGCAAATTCGCTGACGTCGCTTGCGCAGGCCCGCTGCTGGCCGCTGAGCTGGACGCCCTGGGTAAAGCGCTGAAAGAACCGGCTCGTCCGATGGTCGCTATCGTGGGTGGTTCTAAAGTTTCTACCAAACTGACCGTTCTGGACTCCCTGTCTAAAATCGCTGACCAGCTGATCGTCGGCGGCGGCATCGCCAACACCTTCGTTGCCGCTCAGGGCCACAACGTCGGTAAGTCCCTGTACGAAGCCGATCTGGTTGACGAAGCGAAACGCCTGCTGACTACCTGCGATATCCCGGTTCCGACTGACGTTCGCGTGGCAACCGAGTTCTCTGAAACCGCAACCGCTACCCTGAAATCTGTTAACGACATCAAAGATGAAGAGCAGATTCTGGACCTGGGCGATGCTTCCGCAGAGAAACTGGCTGAAATCCTGAAAAACGCGAAAACCATCCTGTGGAACGGCCCGGTCGGCGTGTTCGAATTCCCGAACTTCCGCAAAGGTACTGAAATCGTAGCTAACGCCATCGCAGACAGCGAAGCGTTCTCCATCGCAGGCGGCGGCGACACCCTGGCAGCAATCGACCTGTTCGGTATTGCTGACAAAATCTCCTACATCTCCACCGGCGGCGGCGCATTCCTCGAATTCGTGGAAGGTAAAGTTCTGCCGGCAGTAGCCATGCTCGAAGAGCGCGCTAAGCAGTAATTCAGTTCAGGCGGGGAGACCCGCCTGTTTTTCAGCGCGCGTAAAAGCTCGCGAACCTTCTTCAACGGTCGAAGATACAGATACAGGACTACGTAACATGTCTAAAATTTTTGATTTCGTAAAACCGGGCGTCATCACTGGCGACGACGTTCAGAAAGTGTTCCAGGTAGCTAAAGAAAACAACTTTGCTCTGCCAGCGGTAAACTGCGTGGGTACTGATTCCATCAACGCTGTTCTGGAAGCAGCTGCAAAAGTTCGTTCTCCGGTTATCGTTCAGTTCTCTAACGGCGGCGCTGCGTTCATCGCGGGCAAAGGCGTGAAAACTGACGTTCCTCAGGGCGCAGCCATCCTGGGCGCTATCTCTGGCGCGCATCACGTGCATCAGATGGCTGAGCACTACGGTGTTCCGGTTATCCTGCACACTGACCACTGCGCTAAGAAACTGCTGCCGTGGATCGACGGTCTGCTCGACGCGGGTGAAAAACACTTCGCCGCAACCGGCAAACCGCTGTTCTCTTCTCACATGATCGACCTGTCTGAAGAGTCCCTGCACGAAAACATCGAGATCTGTTCTAAGTACCTGGCGCGTATGGCCAAAATGGACATGACTCTGGAAATCGAACTGGGCTGCACCGGCGGCGAAGAAGACGGCGTGGACAACAGCCACATGGACGCTTCTGCTCTGTACACCCAGCCGGAAGACGTTGATTACGCGTACACCGAGCTGAGCAAAATCAGCCCGCGTTTCACCATCGCCGCTTCCTTCGGTAACGTACACGGCGTTTACAAGCCGGGCAACGTGGTACTGACCCCGACTATCCTGCGCGACTCTCAGGAATACGTTTCTAAGAAACACAACCTGCCGCACAACAGCCTGAACTTCGTATTCCACGGTGGTTCCGGTTCTTCCGCTCAGGAAATCAAAGACTCCGTAAGCTACGGCGTGATCAAAATGAACATCGATACCGATACCCAATGGGCAACCTGGGACGGTATCCTGCAGTACTACAAAACTAACGAAGCTTACCTGCAGGGCCAGCTGGGCAACCCGAAAGGCGAAGACCAGCCGAACAAGAAATACTACGATCCGCGCGTATGGCTGCGCGCTGCACAGACGTCCATGGTGACCCGTCTGGAGCAGGCATTTAAAGAGCTGAACGCGATCGACGTTCTGTAATTTCGCATGCTGCTAGCGTAAGGAAGGAAAACGCCGTTTTCCTTCCTGGCCGGTATAAAAATGGCTTCCTACGGGAAGCCATTTTTTTTAGCGGGTCACGCAGGTGCCTTTCTTGCCAGCCAGTATCTGCGGCGCATCCTTTAACGCGCCGATAAACGCGCGATTCCCGGTATGCTCGACAAACTGAATCACCGCTTCCGCTTTCGGGCCCATTGCGCCGTCCGGCGCGGCAAACGGCGCGAGCGTAGCAACAGTGGCATGATGCAGCGGGCGGGCCTGCGGCGTACCCCAATCGGCATACACGGCATCGGCATCTGTCAGAATCAGCAGATGGTCGGCATTAATCGCGCTGGCAAGCGCCGCCGCCGTCAGATCTTTATCGATAACTGCTTCCACCCCCCGGTAGCCGTGCGTCTCGGCGACCACCGGGATCCCGCCGCCGCCGCAGCAAATAACCAGATGACCGGCATTCATCAGCGTCTGGATCGCCGCGCTATCAACAATACTCAGCGGCTTCGGCGACGGAACCACCCGGCGGATATAGCCGCCGTCCGCTTTCATCTGCCAACCATAGCGTTTTTCCAACTCTGCCTGCTGCTGCGGCGGATACACCGGGCCGATATATTTGCCGGGGGCGGCAAAGGCGTCATCATTAGCCGCTACCTCCACGCGGGTCATCAGGGTGCTAACCGGTGTATCGCCAGCGTATTGCATCAGCTCCTGGGCGATAGCGCAGCCAATCATCCCCTGGCTTTCCGCCACCAGAATATCCAGCGGCCAGGTGGGGGACTCGCTATAGGCGGCGTTTTGCAGCGCCAGCAATCCAACCTGCGGGCCATTGCCGTGTACGATCACCAACTGATAATCACGGGCTAATTCGGCCGCCATCCGGGCAAAGAGTTGAATACTACGCTGCTGGTTTTCCGCGCTGAGCACTTCCCCGCGCTGCAGTAACGCATTACCGCCCAGCGCAATGACAATTTTCTTTTTCATGATGACCTCATTGAATAAAAGGATGTGCGCTAAAAATATCGTTTTAGCGGTCTTGTTATGTGATGAGATCGCCACTTCATGGAGAGTAAAAAATATCTCGCCAATAAATATTATATCCGCTGGTTTTATTTAAAAATTTTTTAAAATGATTATTAGATTTTTTTTAATAATGCAGATTCCAGTTTTTAGTAATTTAAAACAATAGGTTTTGTGTGACTTTGTTCAAAAGAAATTCGTGGTTAGCTCGATATGGTTAGCGTAGTTAAATCATCAATCCCTCACGCATCGGCTGTGATGCCATGAGGAGAATATTGCCGGGAGAAAGCTTATGTCAGGAACATATGAGGTCACCGAGGTGACGAAAAGAAAAGGAATACCGGCCTGGTGGGTCACGGTATTTCTTTTCTGGTTGGGCTGGGTATTTATGTATGCCGATCGCACGGTGTTAAATCCGGTGATGGGGGAACTGGAAAAAGAGTTTGGTTTAAGCGGCACGCAATTAGGCATACTCAACTCTGTTTTTTATTTTTCTTACGCTTTGCTGCAGGTCCCGGCGGGAATTCTCGGCGACAAAATTGGTAAGAAAAAAGTGCTGGTGCCGGGGTTTATTCTGTTCGGCGTATTTACTGCCGTCACCGGTTGGGTAAAAAGCTGGTATATGCTGCTGTTTGCCCGCGCGATCACCGGCGCTGGCGAGGGAACGTATTATGGCCCGCAGTACGGTTTGTCTTCTGAGCAGATCCCGAAAAAATTCCGTTCGCTGGGTAGCGCGATCATCAATAGCGGTATGGCCTTCGGTATTGCCCTTGGCCTGATGACGTCGAGCTGGCTGGTTTACGATCTGGGCTATTCATGGCGGATGCCGTTCTACGCCATGGCGGTACCATCGGTGCTGGTCGGGATTGCCATCTGGTTATTCGTGAAAGAGAAAAAGCGTACCGCCGACGTTGACGGTAAGCCGGTACAAAAAGGCAAATTTAGCGATCTGCTGAAAAACCGTAATTTAATTCTGACTTATATCATGGTGTTCTGCAGTTTGTTCGGATTCTTCGTGATTCTGACCTGGCTTCCTTATTATCTGCAAAACGAACGCGGCATTGCCGGTAGTGAAACTGGATTTATTTCATCGCTGGTCGCGTGGATTTCCATTCCCGGTGCGCTGCTGTTCTCTGGTCTGTCGGATAAATTAGGCCGTCGTAAACCGTTAATTCTGTTCCTCGTGCCGGTGGCGATCGCCAGCATGCTGTCAATTATTTGGATGCCGAGCATGACCGGGGTCATCGCCGCGCTGTGCGTGTATGGCCTGGTCGGCAAACTGGCGCTGGATCCGGTGCTGGTGGCGCTGGTCGCCGATAGCGTCGATGAAACCAATTACAGCACCGCATTTGGTTTATTTAATTTTATCGGCATGAGCTCATCGATTCTGGCGCCAATTATTGCAGGCGCAGCGCGTGATATTACCGGCAGTCTGGCATCGAGTTTTTATGTTTCCGCCGGGCTGCTGGTTGTTGGTCTGGTCGCCATGCTGTTTTTAAAAGAAAAACGCACATAAAGAGGTAGCGGTAATGATTTACGCTTTTATTAAAAAGGGAAGCTTTCAGGACTCCGTGAGCCTGATGATTATTTCCCGCAAATTAAGTGAACGCCCGGAAGTGGATCAGGTTTCGGTGATGATGGGAACCCCGGCGAATAAATCGATGCTGGAATCGACCGGTTTCTGGCACCCGGATTTCAGCGAAGCCACGCCGAATGATATTTGCGTGGCGGTACGCACCCATGAAGCGCAGCCGGAAATCCTCGATTTAATCCGTGAGCAGTTAGAGAAAGAATTGATCGCTATCGCCAATGCGTCGGGAAGCTCTACGCAACTGATTAAGGCGCGGCGCTGGGAGAGCGCTTGCCAGAAACTGCCGGACGCTAACCTGCTGTTGGTGTCGGTGGCTGGCGAGTACGCCGCCGGAGTGGCGAAAGAGGGGCTGCTGGCAAACAAAAACGTAATGCTGTTCTCCGATAACATCTCGCTGGGGCAAGAGGTGGAACTGAAAACGCTGGCCCGCGAGAAGGGGCTCATCGTGATGGGACCGGACTGTGGAACGGCGATGATTGCCGGCAGCCCGCTGGCCTTCGCCAACGTTTTGCCGCAGGGCGGGATTGGCGTGATTGGCGCGTCAGGAACCGGGATCCAGGAAATCACCTCGCAGGTGGCGTTGCACCAGCAGGGAATTAGCCACGCTATCGGCCTTGGCGGGCGCGATCTCAGCGCTGAAGTCGGCGGCATCAGCGCCCTGACCGCGCTGGAGATGCTGGCGGCTGACAGCGCGACGCAGGTTATTGCCTTTGTTTCGAAACCGCCGTCGCCGCAGGTTCGTTCTCGCATTATTGCAGCAATGCAAAAACAGCATAAACCGGTGGTAGCGCTGTTCCTTGGCAGCCGCGCCGAGCAGCGCCGCGAGGGCAATGTCTGGCTGGCGAACTCGCTGGCGGATGCCGCGCAGCTGGCGGTCCTGCTGATGCGCGTGGCGCAGCAGCGGCAGAGCCAGCCGCAGGTTGCGGGCAAGGGGATTTATGGTTTGTATGCCGGCGGCACCCTTGCTGCCGAGGCCGCGATGCTGCTCTCCGCTAGCCTGGGGCTTCCGGTCAGCAACACCCACGCCGACGGCGTGATGCTGGAAGCCGACGGGCATCGCATTGTCGATCTCGGCGACGATAGCTACACCCTCGGCAGACCGCATCCGATGATCGACCCCACCACCCGTAGCATTGAAATCGAGAAGCTGGCGGCCATGCCGGAAGTCGGCGTGCTGCTGCTGGATGTGGTGTTGGGCTACGGCGCCTGTGCGGATCCTGCTGGCGCCGTGGTGGAAGCCGTCGAGCAAGTTCGCGGCAAACGCGCCGCGCCGCTGGTCGTCATCGCCACCATGACCGGTACTGATGCCGACCCGCAGGGACGGAGCGGGCAGATCGCCATCTTGCGCGAGGCCGGGATTGCGGTGGTGGATACCCTCGAAGAGGCGGCGCTGCTGGCGGTTAGCCTGACGCAGCATCAACCACCTTGCGAATCGGCAGCGCACAACCCGCTGCTCGACGGCGTTCAGGTTATCAATGCCGGATTGCGCAGCTTCGCGCTGGATCTGCAAAGCAGCGGCACGCGGGTGGTGCATTATCAGTGGGCGCCTGTTGCCGGCGGCAACGCCCGTCTCGCCAGTTTACTCAAGCAGTTACATTAAGTTCAGAGGTATGGATATGTACTCATCTATTGCACAGGCTAACGAAGCCATTATCGAACGAATGAAAGCCGCGCGCCCGCATTGGGTTGCCGTACGCCCTGCGAAAGACGCGGTGGCTGAATTATCTTCTGGACGTAAATTACTGCACGCCGGGCCGCCGATCGCCTGGCAGGAGATGACCGGGCCGATGCGCGGAGCCTGTATCGGCGCGTCGTTGTTTGAAGGGTGGGCGGCGAGCGAAGAAGAAGCCGTGCGCCTGCTGGAGCAGGGCGAGGTGGAATTCATCCCTTGTCATCACGTGGGCGCGGTAGGACCGATGGGAGGGATCACCTCGGCGAATATGCCGGTGCTGGTGGTGCGCGATGTGGTTCATGGCAATCAATCGTGCTGCAACCTTAACGAAGGGATCGGTAAAGTGATGCGCTTCGGGGCCTACGGCGAGGACGTGCAGACGCGTCTGCGCTGGATGCGCGATACCCTCGCGCCGGTGCTGCAGGAAGCGCTGTCGCGCATGGAAAACGGCATCGACCTGACGGCAATGATGGCGCAGGCAATTACCATGGGGGATGAGTTCCACCAGCGTAATATCGCCGCTTCATCGCTGCTGCTGCGTACGCTGTCGCCGGTGATTGCCGGTCTGGATCGGCCGAATGCGGAGATCGTCGCGGTGCTGCAGTTTTTGAGCGTGACCGATCAGTTCTTCCTTAACCTGGCGATGGCCTACAGCAAAGCGGTGATGGATGCGGCGGCGGAAATCAAAGCCGGTTCAGTAGTCACCGCGATGACCCGCAACGGTCGAGAGTTCGGCATTCGCGTTAGCGGCACCGGCGACCGCTGGTTTACCGCGCCGGTCAATACGCCGCAGGGGTTGTTCTTCACCGGCTACAGTCAGGCCGACGCCAACCCGGATATCGGCGATAGCGCGATTACCGAAACGCTGGGGATCGGCGGGGCGGCGATGATTGCCGCCCCGGGCGTCACACGCTTTGTCGGCGCAGGCGGGATGGGCGCCGCGCTGGAGACCTCGGAAGAGATGTCTGAAATTTACCTCACCAACAACCCGCTGTTCCAGATCCCCTCCTGGGATTTCAAGGGCGCCTGTCTGGGACTGGATGTTCGTCGGGTCGTGGAGACCGGCATAACGCCGCTTATCAATACCGGGATCGCCCATCGCGAAGCGGGTATTGGTCAGGTCGGGGCGGGGACCGTCCGGGCGCCGCTGTTGTGCTTTGAAAAAGCGCTGGAAGCGCTGGCGGAACTGCACCATCTCACCGCCTGATTGGAAAAGGGGCGGCCTCGCCGCCCCGGAGTCACCGCGATGAAAACGATCAACTCACTTGCCTGCACGGGCCTTGAACGTCTGGCGGACGGCGTGTGGCAACGCCATAGCCAATTTTCACAGGCGATCAATTTTTGCCACGCCGATGGCTCCCTACTGACGTTATTTCGCTATGGCAAAGGAATAGGTCCGACGGGCATTCTGCTGAGCAGCGCGCAGTTCGCGCGGCTGGGTCATCTGACGCGGCTGGTCAAACAAGGGGCGTTACTGTGGGGGGCGGGCGTGCTGATTCGTCCGCGCCGGACGCTCAAATTACCTCTCCACACCGGCAATGCGTTCCCTCTCGATCTTTCTGCTTATTCCCACTTAAGCGGGCTGTGCGGCGCGCTCAATCAGCCACTGGCGGACATGCCGTTTTATTCATCGTTAGTCAGCGAGCTTGAGCGTTGGTACTGCGGCGAGCGTCCGGACTGGCGCTGGCTTATCGGCAATGGGCCGGGATTAACCCCCAGCGGCGATGATATGCTTGCCGGGATGCTGGCGGCACTGCACGGCGCGGGGTTTTCCTGCCGCCTTAAACTATTTATCCCCCCGGCGGATCAACTTGTATCTCTGACAACTTCGGTAAGCTGTAGCTACCTGAATAGCGCCAGACGGGGCGAGTTTTCGCTGCCGGTCGTTAAAGTGATGCGCGGGCTGCAGTCGACAAGCGACCCGCAGCGGGCTATTCAGCGTTTGTTGGCGGTAGGCCATACTTCAGGCGCTGATACGCTACTAGGAATTGCATTCGCGCAGCACTGGTTACAGAAAGTGGACTCAAGGAGAATGCATGCTCGATCAGGAAACCATCCGCACGTTTATTCAGGTCGCTGAGACCGGAAGTTTTTCCCGCGCGGCCAGCACGCTGCATAAAACGCCAGCGGCGATTAGCTATCGCATCAAAACGCTGGAAGAGCAGGTGGGGACGCAGCTCTTCTTACGTACGACCCGTTCGGTGAGCCTGACGCTGGCCGGGCAGCATCTGCTTGAGCACTGCCGACAGTGGCTTAACTGGCTCGACGTGATGCCTGATGAACTCCAGCAAATCAATGCCGGCGTAGAAAGGCAGGTCAATATCGTTATCAATAACCTGTTGTATCAACCGCAAACCGCCGCAGATCTGCTGACCTGGCTGCATCAGCAGTTTCCCTTTACCCGTTTTCAGATTTCCCGCCAGGTTTATATGGGCGTCTGGGATTCGCTGTTATATGACGATTTCCAACTGGCGATTGGCGTCACCGGCTCGGAATCGCTGTCGAACAATATCTCCTTATTACCGCTCGGTGATATTCGCTGGCAGTTTGTGGTGGCGCAGAACCATCCGCTTGCCAACCACCCCGCCGCGGTGTTGTCCGACGATATGCTGCGTCGCTATCCAGCGATCAATATCGAGGATACGTCGCGGACGTTAACCCGCCGCGTCGCCTGGCTGCTCAATGGGCAAAAAGAGATTAAGGTGCCGGACCTCAGCACCAAGCTGGCCTGTCATCTCAGCGGCCTGGGAGTGGGTTTTTTACCGGAACGGATGTGTCGTTCCTATCTGGAGTCCGGGGCGCTGGTGGCCCGCGCGGTCGCTAATGGCCGCCAGCCTTCGCCGCTCTCTGTTGCGTGGAAAAACGCCGGTAGCGGCAAAGTGGTCAGTGAAATCGCCCGGAAGTTTAAACACAAAGACGTGTTAGTCAGCGGATTTTTGCGGATGGTGGATCGTCCTGCGCAAGCGTGAAACAGCGTTGCTTTCATCTGGAACAGATTGAGAAATGGCATCTTCGGTGGTTTTTGTTTACCTTTAAAAGGTCATTTTCGTGAGAATGATCTCATTTGCTTTTTTTTGATATGACCCAAGGATTACTAAATGGAAGATTTGAACGTTGTCGATAGCATAAATAACGCCGGTTCATGGCTGGTGCGCAATCAGGCGTTACTGCTGAGCTATGCCGTCAACATTGTCGCGGCTATCGCGATTATTATTGTCGGTTTGATCGTGGCGCGGATTGTTTCCAACACCGTCAATCGCCTGATGCGGGCGCGGCATATTGATGCCACCGTTGCCGATTTTCTCTCTGCGCTGGTACGCTACGCCGTTATTGCTTTTACGCTGATCGCCGCCCTCGGCCGCGTGGGCGTGCAAACCGCCTCGGTTATTGCCGTCCTCGGCGCCGCAGGTTTAGCCGTTGGTCTGGCGCTGCAGGGCTCGCTGTCTAACCTTGCCGCTGGCGTCCTGCTGGTGGTCTTCCGCCCGTTCCGCGCCGGTGAATACGTTGACCTTGGCGGTATCGCGGGAACCGTGCTGAACGTGCAGATTTTCTCCACGACCCTGCGCAGCGCGGATGGCAAAATCGTGGTGGTGCCGAACGGTAAAATCATTGCCGGGAATATCATCAACTTCTCCCGCGAGCCGGTGCGCCGCAACGAGTTTATCATCGGCGTGGCCTACGACGCTGATATCGATAAAGTGAAGCAGCTGCTCACCAATATCATCGAATCGGATGAACGTATCCTCAAAGATCGTGAAATGACCGTGCGTCTGAATGAACTGGGCGCTTCTTCGGTGAACTACGTGGTGCGCGTATGGAGTAAGAGCAGCGATCTGCAAAGCGTATACTGGGACGTTCTGGAGCGTATTAAGCGCGACTTTGACGCCAACGGCATCGGCTTCCCGTATCCGCAGATGGACGTTCATGTCATTCGTCCGCAGGAAAAAGCAGAGTAATTCTCCTCTTTTATACAGGCCGGTTCGTCCGGCCTTTTTTCTGCGCCCTATTAGTGGTTCTTATTAACGATTAAAATTTTCAATTTCCTCTAATGATTTCCGCGCGCTATATTCCCCGGCATTGACTCTTTCAGTGGAAATCACTTGCGATGTTATCGTATTACTTTCAGGGCCTTGCCCTGGGAGCGGCCATGATTTTGCCGCTCGGTCCGCAAAACGCCTTTGTGATGAATCAGGGCATTCGCCGTCAGTACCACCTGATGATTGCTCTGCTGTGCGCCATCAGCGATCTGCTGCTGATTTGCGCTGGGATATTCGGCGGCAGCGCGCTGCTGATGCAGTCGCCGTGGCTGCTGGCTCTGGTCACCTGGGGCGGCGTGGCGTTCCTGCTGTGGTACGGGTTTGGTGCCCTGAAAACGGCGATGAGCAGCAACCTCGAACTGGCAAGCGCGGAAGTGATGAAGCAGGGGCGCTGGAAAATTATCGTCACCATGCTGGCTGTCACCTGGCTGAATCCGCACGTGTATCTGGATACTTTTGTGGTGCTGGGCAGCCTTGGCGGGCAGCTGGCGATGGAGCCGAAGCGCTGGTTTGCCTTAGGTACCATCAGCGCCTCATTCTTATGGTTCTTTGGGCTGGCCCTGCTGGCCGCCTGGCTCGCCCCGCGCCTGCGTACGGCGAAGGCGCAGCGCATTATCAACGTGCTGGTCGGTCTGGTGATGTGGGTCATTGCCTTCCAGCTGGCGAAGGATGGCTTCGCTCATGTGCAGGCGCTGCTTAACTAAGCCTTGTCCGATGGACTTTCTCCGCGTACGCGCTAAGCTTGCAGGCATGCGTCTGCGTATAGACGACCAATGTAAGATGGAGAAACGACAGTGAAGTTAAAAGTCATGGCCCTGGCGGCGGCACTCGGATTTAGCGCAATGGCAGTTCAGGCAAATGAGTTGCCAAACGGCCCACATATCGTCACTTCAGGTACCGCCAGCGTCGCAGCGGTTCCTGATATCGCTACGCTGGCGATTGAAGTAAACGTCTCCGCGAAAGACGCGGCATCCGCTAAAAAACAGGCCGATGAGCGCGTGGCCCAGTATCTCTCCTTCCTGGAGAAGAGCGGCATTGCGAAGAAAGACATTAACTCAGCTAACCTGCGTACCCAGCCTGATTACGACTATCAGAACGGTAAAAGCATTCTTAAGGGCTACCGCGCGGTGCGTAGCGTTGAAGTGACGCTGCGCCAGCTGGATAAGCTCAACGGTCTGTTAGATGGGGCGCTTAAAGCCGGTCTGAATGAGATCCGTTCGGTCTCATTGGGCGTGGCGCAGCCGGACGCTTATAAAGATAAAGCGCGTAAAGCGGCGATTGATGATGCCATTCACCAGGCTCAGGAGCTGGCTACCGGGTTCCACGGCAAACTGGGGCCCGTCTACAGCGTTCGCTATCATGTCTCCAACTACCAGCCGAGCCCGATGGTGCGGATGATGAAAGCCGATGCGGCGCCGGTTTCTGCTCAGGAAACCTACGAGCAGGCGACCATTCAGTTTGATGACCAGGTGGACGTGGTGTTTGAGCTGCAGCCGACCCAGCCTGCGCCAGCACCTGCGGAACCGGCGAAACCCGCTGAAGAACCCAAAGCCGCGCAGTAATCCTGTCGCCCGGCCTTCGCGCCGGGTTTTTTCTGTCACTATCTGTAAAATTGAGAGCGCGACAAAAGTCTTTTCCCTGAATAAAGTAAGGATATATCCCTGTTCTACGATGAGGTGAGCATGGATATCTTTATTTCGAAAAAGATGCGCAATTTCATTCTGCTGGCGCAGACCAATAATATTGCCAGAGCGGCGGAAAAAATTCATATGACCGCGTCTCCCTTCGGCAAAAGCATCGCTGCGCTGGAGGATCAGATCGGCTATACGCTATTTACCCGTAAAGATAACAGCATCAGCCTCAATAAAGCGGGGCAGGAGCTCTATCAGAAACTGTTTCCCATTTATCAGCGCTTATCGGCCATCGATAACGAAATTCACTATTCCGCGCACCGCTCGCGCAACATCGTTATCGGCATCGACAATACCTATCCAACGATTATTTTCGATCAGCTCATCAGCCTGGGCGATAAATACGATGGCGTAACCACCCAGGCCGTGGAGTTCAGCGAGAATGGCGTGATTGATAACCTGTTCGATCGCCAGCTGGATTTTATTATCTCGCCGCAGCATGTTTCGCCCCGCGTGCAGGAGCTGGAAAATTTGACCATTAGCGAACTGGCGCCGCTGCGTCTGGGGTTTCTTGTTTCCCGCCGTTATGAAGATAAGCCGCCGCAGGATCTGTTACGTGAGCTGCCCTGGCTGCAGATGCGTTTCCAGAACCGGGCCAATTTTGAGGCGATGCTGGACGCGTATATGCGCCCCAGCGGGATCAACCCGACGATTATCTATCGCCCCTACAGCTTTATGGCCAAAATTAGCGCCGTAGAGCGCGGGCAGTTTTTGACGGTTATTCCTTACTTCGCCTGGCGTCTGGTGAATCCGGCGAAGCTGAAGTACTTCGACGCGCCCGGCAGCGCGATGTATATGCAGGAGTATCTCTATTCGCTGAAAAATCATCGCTATACCGCCACGATGCTTCAGCACATTACTGAAGATCGCGACGGCGCGGAGGGCTAGCCGAGCATTGAACCGTGCTCAAGCAGATTACGATGCAGGTCGAAGGCGTGGGCGAGGTCGTGGTGAATATGTCCGCCGGGAGCGCTCTCCAGATAGCGATGTAAATAGTCCCGGTAGAGCGGATGCGCGCAGTTATCAATGATGGCGCGGGCGCGCTGCAGCGGCGATAGCCCGCGCAGATCGGCGATACCCTGCTCGGTAACGATCGCCTTCACGCTGTGCTCGCTGTGATCGACATGGCTGCACATCGGCACGATGGTGGAGATCTTCCCGTCCTTGGCGATGGACGGCGCCATAAAGATAGAGAGCCAGGCGTTGCGTTCAAAATCGCCGCTGCCGCCGATGCCGTTCATCAGATTCACCCCGGCTACGTGCGTCGAGTTGGCGTGACCGTAGATATCAAACTCCAGCCCCACGTTGAGGGCGATAACCCCCAGACGGCGGATAATTTCCGGATGATTGGAGATCTCCTGCGGGCGCAGGACAATGCGGCTGGCGAAGAAATCCATATTGTCGTAAATCTTGCGCAACGAACCGGCGGATATCGTCAGGCTGGAGGCGCTGACGCCGGTGATTTTCCCCGTTTCCAGCAGATGAACCACCGACTCCTGTAAAACTTCCGAGTACATCATAAAAGCGGGGATATCCGGATTTTCGCCCAGCCGCGCCATGACCGCGTTGTTGATATTGCCCACGCCGCTTTGCAGCGGCAGAAATTCAGGCGGGATGCGTCCGCGAGCCATCTCTTCCAGCAGAAAGGTGACCACGTTATCGGCAATTTTCTGACAAACCGGATTATTGTTATCCAGAACGTTTCCGGCGTCGGGCAGCTCGGTCTCCACCACAGCGACAATCTTTTTCGGATCGATTTGCACGTACCGGCTGCCCACGCGATCCATGGCATGAAAGATGGCGATACTGTTGCGCCGCGGCGGGGCGCCGGGGATCACGATATCGGCCAGCTCGGCAACCCGCGGGCTGTGGTAGTGATTCAGCTCAATGATCACTTTCTTCGCCCGCAGCAGCCAGGTTGGCGCGTTGCCGATACCGCTGGTGAGCCAGACCCGTCCGTCCGGCGCGATAGCCGAAGCTTCGATCACCGCGACATCAATCTCGCCAAAGAACCCATAGTTGACCATTTGCGCCACTTCGCTCAGGTGCAGATCGACAAACTTCACCTGCCCCTGGTTGATTTTTTGCCGCAGTCCGGAGGCGGTCTGATACGGCGCGCGCCACGAGACGGCATCGGCTGCCGATAGCGCATCATCGGCGGCGGCGCTGATGGAGGCGCCGGTCAGCAAGCGGATCTGAAAAGGCTTCTGCGCCCGATGTAATTCATCAGCGCGGCGAGCGATGGCCGCGGGCAGCGCTTTAGGCGAACCGGCGGGCGTGAATCCGCTGAACGCCACCATCTGGTCGTGCTGGATAATCTCCGCCGCTTCATCGGCGCTCATCCGTTTCATTTTATACTCCTTAATCCGGCGTGATTAATGGCCGACGAACTCAGGTTTACGCTTTTCCATAAACGCGCTCATGCCTTCCTGATAATCCACGCTGTCGTAGACGGCGCGACGCATTCCCTGAATACGTTCGAACTCATCGGAATTCATGGTGTGGGCTTCGCCAAGCACGCGCAGCTCTTCCTTAATGACCGCGATCGCCAGCGGCGCTTTCTCGGAGATGTGGTGCGCCATCTGCAAGGTAAAATCTTCCAGTTCGTCGGCGTCCACCACGTGATTGAGAATACCGACCGCCAGCGCGCGCTGGGCGGTAATCGGCAGGGCGGTGAAAATCAGCTCTTTCACGATATGAAAGCCGGCGTCGCGGGTCAGATTGTGAATGCCGACCAGGTTGTAGGGCACGCCGAGATTCACCGGCGTCATAGAGAACGTGGACGTGCTGGCGGCGATGATCAGATCGGAGCTCATGATCATCTCAAACGCGCCGCCCCAGACGCTGCCTTCGACCATGGAGATCACCGGTTTCGGATACTTTTGGATCATACGGGTGATCTGACGCAGCGGATCGTCATACGAGAGCGGATCGCGGCGCCCGCCGGGCAATTCGTGGATGTCATGGCCGGCGGAGAAAACCTTTGCTCCCCCGGGCGCGCGTAAAATGACGCAGCGAATTTCCGGCCGGTTGAGGTCGCTCAGCGCCTGCATCAGATCGTCGATAAACACCTTGCTTAAGGCGTTGAGCTTGCGGCTATAGTTGAACTCAATCACCGCAACCTTGCGGATAATTTCGACATTAACATATTGATAAGACATAAATATCCTTTTACGCAAAGTAATGATTCTGGAGGAATTCGCTAATCTGCCGCAGGCCGGTGCGCGGCGAGAGGCCTTTGTTTTTCACCGCCTGTAGCGTTTGCTGGAAGTAGCGTGCAAAGTCGGTTCTGGCAAACAGCAGGTGCAGCGCCTCGGTTTCGGCCTGTTTTTGTAGCCACTCCAGCGCCTGGCGCTGGCGCAGTTTTTCCAGATCGCCGCTGTCGGTGAGGGTGGTTTTGAAGTCAAGAATTGCGAGCCAGACGGCTTCGATGCCGCGCTGCTCCAGCGCGCTACAGCTCAAAACGCGCGGCTGCCACGCGGCGTGCTTGCGGCGCAGAATATGCAGGGCGGATTCATACATATGGCGGGTGATTGCCACCCTGGCGCGGTTCTCGCCATCATCTTTATTGATAACCACGATATCCGCCATCTCCATAATCCCCTTCTTAATGCCCTGCAGATCGTCACCGCCGCCGGCGATCTGCAGCGAGATAAAGCAGTCCACCAGCCGGGAGAGTTCCGTTTCCGACTGGCCGACGCCGACGGTTTCGACAATCACCGCGTCATAGCCCGCCGCTTCGCACAGCAGTATCAGCTCCCGCGCGCGCAGGCTGGTGCCGCCCAGATGGCCGCTGGAGGGCACCGGGCGAATAAAGGCCGAATCCGATCGCGCCAGTTCGATCATGCGCGTCTTGTCGCCAAGAATGCTGCCGCCGCTGACCGGGCTGCTCGGATCGACCGCTATCACCGCGACCCGCAGGCCGTGGCGAATCAGCAGCATGCCGAAAGCTTCCAGAAAAGTGCTTTTTCCCGCCCCCGGCGTGCCGGTGACGCCGAGGCGCAGGGCGTTGCCGGTGAAGGGCATAATGGCATCCAGCAGCTGTGCGCTTAGCGCCTGATGGCGGGGATGCTGGCTTTCCACCAGCGTCATGGCCTGGGCGAGCGTGGCCCGCTCGCCCAGGCGTAGTCGCCGCACGGCGTCCGTCAGCGTGGCGTGGTTAATCATGATATTGGCTAATCCTCATCAGGACGTCGCGTACGCTCTCCAGCATCGGCGTACCGGGGCCGTAAATGGCGGCCACGCCGCGCGCCTGTAGAAAGGCGTAATCCTGCGGCGGGATGACGCCGCCGGCGATGACGCAGATATCTTCCCGCCCCCATTTTTTCAGGGCATCGATCAGCTCGGGGATCAGGGTTTTGTGGCCTGCCGCCAGAGATGAGGCGCCCACCACGTGCACGTCGTTTTCCACCGCCAGGCGGGCGATCTCTTCTGGCGTGGAAAACATCGGGCTCAGGTCAACGTCGAAGCCGAGATCGGAATAGGCGCTGGCGATCACTTTGGCCCCGCGATCGTGACCGTCCTGACCCATTTTGGCGATCAGAATGCGCGGGCGGCGGCCGCGTTCCGCGAGGAATTTTTCGGTTTGCGCAACAATAGCGTCGAACTCGCCGGCGGCTTTGTCTGACTGGTGGTAGCTTTGCGCAATCACGCCGGTGACGCACTGGCTGGGCACCAGGTAGCGGTCAAACGCCGCCTCCAGCGCGTCGGAAATTTCGCCCAGCGTGGCGCGGACGCGGGCGGCGTTGATGGCGGCGGCCAGCAGGTTTTCACCATGCTGCGCGGCGTGGGTGAGGGCGTTCAGCGCGGCTTTTACCGTCACGTCGTCCCGACTGGCGCGAATTTTTTCCAGCGAGGCGATCTGTTCGTTGCGCACCTTGACGTTGTCGATCTCCAGTACCGCCGTTTCATCTTCTTTTTCCAGCTTGTACTTATTGACGCCGACGATGACGCGCTTGCCCTGGTCGATCAGCGATTGTTCGCGGGCGGAGGCCTCTTCGATCATCCGTTTCGGCAGTCCGGCCTCGATCGCCTTCGCCATTCCGCCCGCGTCGTCGATCTGCTGCATAATGGCCCGCGCCTGCTTAACGATCCGATCGGTCAGCGACTCGACGTAATACGAACCACCCAGCGGATCCACGGTGCGGCAGATCTCTGACTCCTCCTGGATGATGATCTGCGTATTACGCGCGATACGGGCGGAAAAGTCGGTGGGCAGGCCAAGCGCCTCGTCGAAAGCGTTGGTGTGCAGCGACTGGGTGCCGCCGAGCGTGGCACCGAGCGCTTCGATAGTGGTGCGGATTACGTTGTTATACGGATCCTGCTCGGTGAGGCTCCAGCCGGAGGTCTGGCAGTGGGTGCGCAGGGCTAAGGATTTCGGATTGGTGGCGCCGAAGCCGCTTACCGCTTCGCTCCACAGGTAGCGTGCGGCGCGCAGCATGGCGACGTTCATAAACAGATCCATACCGATGCCGAAGAAAAACGACAGGCGCGGGGCGAAGTCATCGATTTTCAGCCCGGCCGAGAGCGCGGCCTTGATGTATTCGATACCGTCGGCCAGGGTAAAGGCCACCTGCTGCACGCAGTTGGCTCCGGCTTCGCCCATGTGGTAGCCGCTGATGCTGATGGTGTTAAAGCGCGGCATGTTGCCCGAACACCAGGCGATGATGTCGGCGATAATGCGCATTGAGGGCTTTGGCGGGTAAATATAGGTATTCCGGCACAGGTACTCTTTCAGAATATCGTTCTGGATCGTGCCGGTGAGCTGTTCAGGCGTAACCCCTTGTTCTTCCGCCGCGACGATATAAAACGCCATTATCGGCAGCACCGCGCCGTTCATGGTCATCGATACGGACATCTTATCCAGCGGGATCCGATCGAATAAAATCTTCATGTCTTCGACGGTATCGATCGCCACGCCGGCTTTCCCCACGTCGCCCGCCACGCGCGGGTTATCGGAGTCATAGCCCCGGTGGGTCGCGAGGTCGAAGGCGACGGAAAGCCCTTTCTGCCCGGCGGCGAGGTTGCGGCGATAGAAAGCGTTGGACTCTTTGGCGGTGGAGAAACCGGCGTACTGGCGGATGGTCCACGGCTGTGCGGTGTACATGGTGGCGCGCGGACCGCGAACGTAAGGCGGCAGGCCGGGTAGGGTGCCGGTCACTTCCAGATTATCAAGATCGGCTTCGGTATACAGCGGCTTAACGTCAATGCCCTCTGCCGTCTGTTTTACCAGGGCATCGACGGTTTTTTCCCGCCGGCTGAGCTCTTTGTTGGCGAGCGTTTGCCACTCCCGTAACTCTGACATGTTGTGCTCCGTATGCGCAATGAAATGGGATATTGCGAATACGGTGAGCTTTTTCATCGTCCCTGTCGCCAGCAAAAAATAGCCATCGATGCGTCGTTTTTTGCCGCATGAAATGTTTTATTTTGTGATGTATTTCAAAGATATGAACAGGAGAAGGTGGGTCATACAGGCCGGACGGCGCCGGCCTGCTTGCGGGGGTTAATCTTGTCTCAACACCTTGTGGCCGTAATCGATCAGCGCATCGGTCACCCGGCGCATCATGCGGCTTTCCGGGGCAAAACGGTGCCAGTAGAGCATCCGGCGCTGGAACAGGCCCGGCGTGAGGTTAATCAGTTCGCCGCTGTTCAGCTCTCTCTCAATTTGCAGATGCGGGATCATACAGCAGGTTGTTCCCTGACGGGCCAGCTGCACAAAGGCTTCCGAGGAGTTCACGATATGGCAGGGCACGCTGCCCGGCGGCAAATCGAAGTTCTGCTGCAAAAAGGCCTGGTGCATATCATCGAGATGATCGAATGCCACCACCGGCGCTTTCAGCAGCGCCGAGCGGGTCACCCCGTAGGGGAAATAGCGCTGGGCAAACTCCTTCGAGGCGACGAACAGGTAGTCGAGGGCGCCGAGCTGATCGACCAGGCATCTGGGCAGCGCCTGCGGCTGAATACTGACCGCGCCGACCACTTCGCCGCGGCGCAGGCGTTCCTGGGTCCGGGTCTCATCTTCCACCTGCAGGTTCAGCCGAATAGGGGAGTCGGAAAGCACGCTGGAGAGCGCGGGCAGCAGCCAGGTGGCCAGGCTGTCGGCGTTGACCGCCAGCGATAGCAGCAGCGGCGTGGAGCCGGTTTGTTCATCGCCCAGCCACTCCTCTTCCAGCAGTTCGACCTGACGCAGCAGGGCCAGCAGCTTTTGCCCCTGTTCGGTGGGACGCGGCGGTACGGTTCGCACCAGCAGCGGTTGTCCAAACATGTTTTCCAGCTGTTTGATGCGCTGAGAGACGGCGGACTGCGTAATACAAAGCTTCTGCGCGGCGCGCTCAAACCCTCGTTCCCTGATTACCGCGTCCAGCGCCTGTAGTGTTCTGTAGTCCGGTCGTTTCATTGCTCTGGCGTGCCCCCTAATACTTTTCGTTAACTCGCACTATGACATAAATTTGTTTTTGATGAAGATGAAAAATTGGCGACCGCGTTGTGTGATCGCCGTCGCAGGGACAATGACCCCCCTGATGTTCTATAATGCGCCTCAGGAATTCACATCTCGGACCATAATCATGACGCAAGATGAACTGAAAAAAGCGGTAGGCTGGGCGGCACTGCAGTATGTACAACCGGGCACTATCGTTGGGGTCGGTACGGGCTCGACGGCGGCGCACTTTATCGATGCGCTGGGTACCATGAAAGGGCAAATAGAAGGGGCGGTTTCCAGCTCTGATGCCTCTACTGAAAAACTGAAAAGCCTCGGTATCACGGTTTTTGATCTGAACAGCGTTGATCGTCTTGGTATTTACGTGGACGGCGCAGATGAAATCAACGGCCATATGCAGATGATCAAGGGCGGTGGCGCAGCGCTGACGCGTGAGAAAATTATCGCTTCGGTCGCCGACAAATTTATCTGTATCGCCGATGCTTCCAAGCAGGTGGATATTCTGGGTAAATTCCCGCTGCCGGTGGAGGTGATCCCGATGGCGCGTAGCGCCGTGGCGCGTCAGCTGGTTAAGCTGGGCGGCCGTCCGGAGTATCGTCAGGGCGTCGTGACCGATAACGGCAACGTGATCCTCGATGTGTTTGGTCTGGAAATTCTGGACGCTATTGCGCTGGAAAATACCATTAACGGTATTCCGGGCGTCGTGACCGTTGGCCTGTTTGCGAATCGCGGTGCGGACGTTGCGCTGATTGGCACCGCTGATGGTGTAAAAACTATCACTAAATAGTCTGATCCGAGGGAGCGAATCGCTCCCTCGCAAATATTTTTTCTCCAGGCCTATTTTGGTGACTTCTGTCACATTTATGCGCCTTGTCTTAGTAACAATCTACCTTTCTTTTACTTTCTGGTGTTTTGTCCTGCTATTTCCCGCTGATTGATATTTCTTCAGGTTGCCGACGCAAACGTTCATATTGCCGCAATAGTTTTTTTTGATATGTTGCTGAGAAGAACTTTCGTTCCGCACGACATCAGTTAAGACAAAAACAGGACGGGGAAATGGCTAAGGTATCACTGGAAAAAGACAAGATTAAATTTCTGCTGGTTGAAGGTGTGCACCAAAAAGCGGTGGACAGCCTTCGCGCAGCGGGCTACACCAATATCGAATTTCATAAAGGCGCGCTGGATAGCGAAGAGCTGAAAGCGTCCATCCGTGATGCCCATTTCATCGGCCTGCGTTCCCGTACTCATCTGACTGAAGAGATCTTCGCGGCGGCGGAGAAGCTGGTCGCGGTTGGCTGCTTCTGTATCGGTACCAATCAGGTTGATTTAAACGCGGCGGCGAAACGCGGTATCCCGGTGTTTAACGCCCCGTTCTCCAATACCCGTTCCGTTGCTGAACTGGTGATCGGCGAACTGCTGCTTATGCTCCGCGGCGTACCGGCGGCAAATGCCAAAGCGCACCGCGGCGTATGGAACAAGCTGGCGGTCGGCAGCTTTGAAGCGCGCGGCAAAAAGCTGGGTATTATCGGCTATGGTCATATCGGCACGCAGCTGGGTATTCTGGCCGAATCGCTGGGGATGCATGTCTATTTCTACGATATTGAAAGCAAGCTGCCGTTAGGTAACGCGACTCAGGTCCAGCATCTTTCTGATTTGTTGAACATGAGCGATGTGGTGAGCCTGCACGTGCCGGAAAACGCCTCTACGAAGAACATGATTGGCGCGGAAGAGCTGGCGCTGATGAAACCCGGCGCGCTGCTGATCAACGCCTCTCGCGGCACCGTGGTGGATATCCCGGCGCTGTGCGATGCGCTGGCGAGCAAGCACCTGGCGGGCGCGGCGATCGACGTCTTCCCGACCGAGCCGGCGACCAACAGCGATCCGTTCAACTCTCCGCTCTGTGAGTTCGACAACGTTATCCTGACCCCGCACATTGGCGGCTCAACTCAGGAAGCGCAGGAAAACATCGGTCTGGAAGTGGCGGGCAAGCTGGCGAAATACTCCGATAACGGTTCTACGCTCTCGGCGGTTAACTTCCCGGAAGTGTCGCTGCCGCTGCACGGCGGGCGCCGTCTGCTGCATATCCATGAAAACCGTCCGGGCGTTCTGACCGCGATTAACCAGATTTTCGCCGCGCAGGGCATTAACATCGCGGCGCAGTATCTGCAAACCACTCCGCAAATGGGCTACGTGGTCATTGATATCGAAGCCGAAGAAGATGTCGCCCAGAGCGCGCTGCAGGCGATGAAGGCTATTCCTGGTACCATCCGCGCCCGTCTGCTGTTCTAACTCCTTTTATGCCAGCGGGCAGGTCATCGACCTGCCCCTTTTCTCCTGATAGACCCTTCTGCAATTTCCCGTCGCCACCCAAACGCTTTGCGAAGCTTGCCGCAAACGGCGATTAAAACCGTCGGATGTCGTTGTGCCTGAAAGAAAGGGATTTACGATAAAGACTCAGCGTGGGGCTGAAACGGGAAAGCCCCTACCGAGGCAGGGGCTCTAAAAGGAAAGGGACGATGATGAGACTCTTCATCATGCTGCTTATCCTGTTAATCATCGCCTGGCCAGCATATTAACAGAGAGAATGCAGGAGGGAGGTTCGCCTCCCTCACCCTTTACCCAGGAATTTAGGTGAAAAAAACAGCAATGTCAATTGTTCGGGCGTTTTACCAGAGCCAGGTTTTTGACGGCGTGATGACCGCTGGCAGCGGGATATCCCACTGCTCCGTCGGCAGCGCGTCAACCTGCTGGCAATCATGCGCGTAGCCGACCGGCTGCAGGCGATGCTGCCGCCAGTTTTGCAGCGTCCGGTCGTAAAATCCGCCGCCCATACCCAGGCGCTGTCCGGCGGCATCAAACGCGACCAGCGGCGTTACCAGTACATCCAGCTGGCTAAGCGGGAGGACATCGCGCACGTCGAGCTTCGGTTCGCGGATGTTCAGACGATTCACCACCAGATCGCTGCTTGGGTGGTAGTGCAGAAACAGAAGATTGCCGGGGCTGAACGGATGAAGCACGGGGAGATAGACCCGTTTGCCTGCCCGCCAGAGCTGATCAATCAGCGGCCGCGTATCCAGCTCGCCATCAAACGAAAGAAATACCGCGACCGTCTGCGCGAGCAGAACCGGCGGATACGCCATCATTCTGTCCGCCGCATGGAGGGCGAACTGGGTTTGCTGCTCCGGTGTTAACGCGCGTCGGCGCTGGCGGATCTGCTGACGAATTTGCTGCCTGGTAAAGGGGATATCTGACAATAGGGTCATACCTGAGTCTCATCGGTGAGCAAACGATACCAACAGGCGTAGTCTAATACACGACGGCAAAAGCCGAAAATTAACTTAGGGGGGGGATGAAACGAAAAAGAAGGGAATCTCCGAGATGCCGCCGCAGGCTGTAACCCTTGAACCCTTGGTTCAAGGTGAATGTGTCGTCACAGTTTTAAGGCTTCTCGGACGGGCCGAGCATGCTCACCAACCGTGGAGCGCCACATTCTTGTGGTATGAAATATCGGCTCAGGGGACTGGCCCGCTTGCAAACATCTCAGAGAAATTTTGTTCTTGCGATTACTCTAACACAGTTAAATGCAAAGTGTTATTCAAACTTCTGCCCGGGTCTTTCGCTTATGCGACCTTGCTCAAGCAATGCTTGTTCGATGGTCTGCTGAAGCATCCGAATACGCTGCTCCATGCTGGCGGCGTAGTCGCGGGTTTTCGCTTTTTCCTGAGTCAACTCATAGCTGATGTTCAACGCGGCGATGAAGACCAGCTGCTCAGTATTTGTGACTCTAGTGCGTTCTTTTAAATCTTGCAACCGCTGATTCAGGTCGTCAGCTGCCTGGTTTAAGGCATCCCTTTGTTCAGGCGGGCAATTCACTCGTAGTGAACGGCCAAAAATTTGGAGATCTACGGGTTGTGCAGACATGCCACCTTCCTGCTGATTGACTGCGCGGCCTTCACGCCCTGGGAGGGTCTGCGAAGGGGCGACACTATAGCTACCCTGGTTTTAAGATACAAGCCCTATTCTGGTTCACCAGGGTCCAAAGTGGTAGCATATCATGAATATTCCTCCCAACGATGACGAATGCGCATGTCTATACAGAACGAAATGCCTGGCTACAACGCTGTAGACCAGTTACTGAACCAACAAGGGGTAGGATTAACCCCTGCCGAAATGCACGGTTTGATTAGCGGGATCCTGTGCGGCGGCAACAAAGACAGCAGCTGGCAGCCGTTGGTGCACGATCTGACTAACGAAGGCCTGGCTTTTGGTCACGAGCTGGCGCAGGCGCTGCGTAACATGCATTCCGCCACCAGCGATTCGCTGGAGGATGACGGTTTCTTATTCCAGCTCTACCTGCCGGATGGCGACGAGGTGAGCGTGTTCGATCGCGCCGATGCGCTCGCGGGTTGGGTGAACCATTTTCTGCTTGGGCTGGGCGTGACGCAGCCTAAGCTGGATAAAGTCAAAGACGAAACGGGTGAAGCCATCGACGATCTGCGCAATATTGCTCAGCTCGGGTATGACGAAGACGAGGATCAGGAAGAGCTCGAAATGTCTCTGGAGGAGATTATCGAATACGTACGCGTTGCTGCGCTGCTGTGCCACGACACCTTCTC
Organism: Klebsiella sp. PL-2018; assembly: GCF_019048985.1. Classification (NCBI taxonomy): domain Bacteria; kingdom Pseudomonadati; phylum Pseudomonadota; class Gammaproteobacteria; order Enterobacterales; family Enterobacteriaceae; genus Klebsiella; species Klebsiella sp. PL-2018. Next base: position 4,911,312 of record NZ_CP077673.1, on the reverse strand, counting down.
TCTTCAGAAACCCACTGCGCCGGAAGTTCAAAAGCCGACGCTACACTAATCATTCATTAAATCGTTCAGGGGGCGTCATGACTCAGCAGGAATTTCTCTCTCGTCGCCAGGCTCTACTGGCGCAGATGCAGCCGGGCAGCGCAGCGCTCATTTTCGCCGCGCCGGAAGCGGTACGCAGCGCAGATTCAGAATATCCCTACCGGCAGAGCAGCGATTTTTGGTACTTCACCGGCTTTAATGAGCCAGAAGCGCTGTTGGTATTGATTAAAAGCGATGAGACGCACAACCACAGCGTGTTGTTTAACCGCGTGCGCGATCTGACCGCTGAAATCTGGTTTGGCCGCCGCCTCGGGCAGGAAGCTGCCCCCGCGAAGCTGGCCGTCGATCGCGCGCTGGCATTTAGTGAAATCAATCAGCAGCTGTTCCAGCTCCTTAACGGCCTCGACGCTATCTACTTTGCGCAGGGCGAATATGCCTACGCCGACGACATCGTGTTTAACGCGCTGGAAAAACTGCGCAAAGGCGTACGGCAGAATCTGCAGGCGCCAGGCTCGGTCATTGACTGGCGGCCGATGGTGCATGAGATGCGCCTGTTTAAATCGGCAGAAGAGCTGGAGGTCATGCGCCGCGCAGGGGAGATCTCCGCGCTGGCCCACACCCGCGCTATGGAAAAATGCCGTCCCGGGATGTTCGAATATCATCTGGAAGGCGAGATCCTTCACGAATTCAACCGTCACGGCGCGCGCTTTCCTTCTTATAACACCATCGTGGGCGGCGGCGAAAATGGCTGCATCCTGCACTACACCGAAAATGAGTGCGAGCTGCGCGACGGCGATCTGGTGCTGATTGACGCAGGCTGCGAATACCGCGGCTACGCGGGCGATATCACCCGCACCTTCCCGGTTAACGGCAAATTTAGCCCGGCCCAGCGCGAGATTTACGATATCGTCCTTGAATCTCTGGAAACCTCGCTGAAGCTCTATCGCCCGGGTACCTCAATTAAAGAGGTTAACCAGCAGGTGGTGCGGATTATGATTACCGGCCTCGTGCGTCTGGGGATCCTGAAAGGTGAAATTGATGAGCTGATTGCTAATAACGCCCATCGTCCTTTCTTTATGCATGGCCTGAGCCACTGGCTGGGGCTCGACGTGCATGATGTCGGCAGCTATGACGTTGACCGCTCGCGTATTCTTGAGCCGGGAATGGTGCTGACCGTTGAACCGGGGCTGTATATTGCGACGGATGCCGACGTGCCGGCCCAGTACCGCGGCATCGGCATTCGTATTGAAGACGACATCGTCATTACCGAAGACGGTAATGAGAACCTCACCGCCGGCGTAGTGAAAAAAGCGGACGATATCGAGGCGCTGATGGCGGCGGCGCGCCAGCTATGAGCGTCCTGATCGTCGGCGGAGGAATGACCGGCGCGACGCTGGCGCTAGCGATATCTCGCCTGACCGGCGGTATGCTGCCGGTGCATCTGGTTGAAGCATCAGCGCCGGATTCCGCGCAGCATCCGGGCTTTGACGCCCGCGCCATCGCTCTGGCTGCCGGCACCTGCCAGCAGCTGGCTCGCGTGGATATCTGGCAAGAGATAGCCGACTGCGCCACGGCCATTCAGCGCGTTCACGTCAGCGATCGCGGCCACGCGGGGTTTGTGACGCTCGAGGCTGAGGAGTATGGGCTGGCGGCGCTGGGCCAGGTGGTTGAGCTGCACGATGTCGGCCAGCGCCTGTTTGCGCAGCTGCGCAAGGCGCCGGGCGTGACGCTGCACTGCCCGGCAAAGGTGGAAAATGTCAGCCGCAGCGAAGAGAGCGTAAGCCTGGTTCTGGACAACGGCGAAACCCTCAGCGGTAAACTGCTGGTCGCCGCCGACGGCTCGCGCTCGACGCTGGGGGCCCGCTGTGGTATCAGCTGGCAGCAGGAACCCTATGAACAGCTGGCGATTATCGCCAACGTCAGTACCGCGCAGCCGCATAGCGGGCGCGCGTTTGAACGCTTTACCCCACACGGCCCGCTGGCGATGCTGCCCATGTCGCAGGGCCGCTGCTCGCTGGTGTGGTGTCATCCGCAGTCGCGGCATGAAGAGGTGCTGAGCTGGTCGGACGAACGCTTTCGTCATGAGCTTCAGCAGGCATTCGGCTGGCGTCTTGGCCGGATCGTCCATGTCGGAAAGCGCAGCGTGTATCCGCTCTCGCTCACCCGAGCCAGCCGCACGGTTGCGCATCGTCTGGCGCTGGTCGGCAACGCGGCGCAAACGCTGCATCCTATTGCCGGACAGGGATTTAACCTCGGTCTGCGCGACGTCATGAGCCTGGCGGAAATGCTGGCGCAGGCGCAGGCAGAAGGAGAGGATCCGGGCGGCTATCCGCTTCTGAGCCGCTATCAGACCCGACGCGCCGCAGATAAAGCCGCCACCGTCGGCGTGACCGATGGGCTGGTGCATCTGTTCGCCAATCGCTGGGCGCCGCTGGTGGTGGGGCGCAACGTCGGTCTGATGGCGATGGAATTATTTACCCCGGCGCGCGATGCGCTGGCGCAGCGTACCCTCGGTTGGGTTCCCCGTTAAGGAGTGAAACGTGCAAAGTGTTGATGTCGCTATTGTTGGCGGTGGAATGGTGGGGCTGGCGGTTGCCTGCGGTTTGCAGGGCAGCGGGCTGCGCGTTGCGGTGCTGGAACAGGCCGCGCCTCAGCCGTTAAGCGCGGATGCGCCGCCGGCGCTGCGGGTGTCGGCGGTTAACGCCGCCAGCGAGAAGCTGCTGAGCAAACTGGGCGTCTGGCAGGATATTATCGCCCAGCGCGCCAGCTGCTACCACGGTATGGAAGTGTGGGATAAAGACAGTTTTGGCCGCATCAGCTTTGATGACCAGAGCATGGGCTTTAGCCACCTTGGGCATATTATTGAAAACGCCGTGATTCACCACGCCCTGTGGCAAAAAGCGCAGCGCTGCGCGGACGTCACTCTGCTGGCCCCGGCGCAGCTGCAGCAGGTTGCGTGGGGGGAGAACGAGGCCTTTCTTAGCCTGCAGGACGGCACGATGTTAACCGCCCGGCTGGTGGTTGGCGCCGATGGGGCCAATTCATGGTTGCGCAATAAAGCCGATATCCCGCTCACCTACTGGGATTATCACCATCATGCGCTGGTTGCCACTATTCGCACCGAAGAACCGCACCAAGCGGTGGCGCGTCAGGCGTTCCACGGCGAAGGGATTCTGGCATTTCTGCCGCTGAGCGATCCGCACCTCTGCTCGATTGTCTGGTCGCTCTCTCCCGAAGAGGCTGAGCGGATGCGGCAGGCGGACGATGCCGCTTTTAACCAGGCGCTGAATATTGCCTTCGATAACCGCCTCGGCTTATGCGCCGTGGAGAGCGAGCGCCAGGTCTTCCCGCTCACCGGCCGCTATGCGCGTCAGTTTGCCGCCCATCGTCTGGCGCTGGTCGGCGATGCCGCCCATACCATTCATCCGCTGGCGGGGCAGGGCGTTAATCTTGGCTTTATGGATGCCGCCGAGCTGATCGACGAACTGAAGCGCCTGCACGCGCAGGGCAAGGATATCGGCCAGCATCTGTATCTGCGTCGCTATGAACGCAGCCGTAAACATAGCGCTGCGCTGATGCTGGCGGGGATGCAGGGCTTTCGTGACATGTTCTCCGGCCACAATCCGGCGAAGAAGCTGCTGCGCGATATCGGTCTTAAGCTGGCGGATACATTGCCCGGCGTGAAGCCGCAGCTTATCCGTCAAGCGATGGGGCTCAACGACCTGCCCGCCTGGTTACGTTAAGTACGTCACACTTCTCTCACCCGGCCGCCGCGCCGGGTTATCTCCTCTCATTTGAAATAATCTAATTTCACCTCGTTTTTCGCATTAGTTTTATTAATGTTACCTTTTTTTTGTTATAGAAATTAGGCCCGTCATTTCGCAGAAAATATCATCATGCGCTGCTTTTTTAATTAATGGGTTTGGTTTTGTGCGGGTTGAATCGCTTTATTGCAGATAAAAACTCTGTAGGCTCTGCGGCTGATTTTGGTCATAAGCTAATGTGATGTCCTGACCAGGCTTATGGTTTAGTGCGGATATCGGTGGTAAGTTCAGGCCAAAGAGAACGTTTGCGTCGGCGTCCTTTAGCGATGCTGGCGGCGTTTTTCGCGGCGCAAAAAACGCCAAAAATCGTGGCTGGTTCCGTTTTATTCGATGAGGAAAAGATGGCTCAACAGACTCCGTTGTTTGAACAACACACGCTATGCGGCGCGCGCATGGTGGATTTCCATGGCTGGATGATGCCGCTGCATTACGGATCCCAGATCGATGAGCATCATGCGGTGCGCGGTGATGCCGGAATGTTCGATGTGTCGCACATGACCATCGTCGATTTTCACGGCAGCCGAATCCGCGAGTTCCTGCGCTATCTGCTGGCTAACGACGTTGCGAAGCTCACCGTGCCGGGTAAAGCGCTCTATAGCGGCATGCTGACCGCCTCCGGCGGCGTCATTGATGACCTGATTGTTTATTTCCTTTCTGAAGACTATTTCCGCCTCGTTGTTAACTCCGCCACCCGTGAAAAAGACCTCGCCTGGATCACCCAGCAGTCTGAATCCTATGGTCTTGAGATAACCGTGCGTGACGATCTATCCCTGATCGCCGTACAGGGTCCAAAGGCGAAAGAGAAAGCGGCGACGCTGTTTACCGACGCGCAGCGCCAGGCCGTGGAAGGCATGAAGCCGTTCTTTGGCGTGCAGGCGGGCGATCTGTTTATTGCGACTACCGGCTATACCGGTGAAGCGGGTTATGAAATCGCGCTGCCGAACGAGCAGGCGGTGGATTTCTGGCGCGGCCTGCTGGACGCGGGCGTTAAGCCGTGCGGCCTTGGCGCGCGCGATACGCTGCGCCTGGAAGCGGGCATGAATCTTTATGGCCAGGAGATGGACGAAGGCGTCTCTCCGCTGGCGGCTAACATGGGCTGGACCATTGCCTGGGAACCGGCTGACCGTGATTTTATCGGGCGTGAAGCGCTGGAACTCCAGCGTGAAAAAGGCACCGAACAGCTGGTCGGCCTGGTGATGACCGAGAAAGGCGTTCTGCGCGGCGGCCTGCCGGTGCGCTTCAGCGATGCCGATGGCAATCAGAAAGAAGGCATTATCACCAGCGGCACCTTCTCCCCGACGCTGGGCTACAGTATTGCCTTAGCGCGCGTACCGGAAGGCATCGGTGAAACCGCCGTGGTGCAGATTCGCAATCGCGAAATGCCGGTCAAAGTGACCAAACCCGTTTTTGTACGCAACGGCAAAGCCGTGGCGTGATTTCCCATTTGGAGATGAATTGATGAGCAACGTACCAGCAGAACTGAAATACAGCAAAGAACACGAATGGCTGCGTAAAGAAGCGGACGGCACCTATACCGTCGGTATCACCGAGCACGCGCAGGAGCTGCTTGGCGATATGGTTTTCGTTGACCTGCCGGAAGTGGGCGCCGCCGTAGAAGCGGGCGCCGACTGCGCGGTTGCCGAATCCGTCAAAGCCGCTTCCGATATCTACGCGCCGATTAGCGGCGAAATTGTTGCCGTCAATGAAGAGCTGAACGACTCCCCTGAGCTGGTCAACAGCGAGCCGTACGCCGGCGGCTGGATCTTTAAAATCAAAGCCAGCGATGAAGCTCAGGTTGCCGCGCTGCTGGATGCGACCGCATATGAAGCTCTGTTAGAAGACGAATAAATACGCTTCATCCTTCACGTTGCAGGGGCGTTGGCTTCCTGCAACGCGAATGATTTGCGTCTTCTGGCCCGGTTAGCGTCAGTGCTCGCCGGGCAACCCCGTCAGACAATCACGATTCACCGCACGTTCAGGAACCATCGCTCATGACCCAGACTTTAGGCCAGCTTGAAAACCGTGACGCCTTTATTGAACGTCACATCGGCCCGGATGCCCGGCAGCAGCAGGAGATGCTGAAAACCGTTGGCGCCGATTCGCTTAACGCCCTGATTGGCCAGATTGTGCCGCAGGATATCCAGCTGGCAACGCCGCCGCAGGTGGGCGAAGCAACCACGGAATTCGCCGCGCTGGCGGAACTGAAGGCGATCGCCGGTCGTAACAAGCGCTTCAAGTCGTACATTGGCATGGGCTACACCGCCGTGCAGCTGCCGCCGGTGATTCAGCGCAACATGCTGGAAAATCCGGGCTGGTATACCGCCTATACGCCTTATCAGCCGGAGGTTTCCCAGGGTCGCCTGGAATCACTGCTGAATTTCCAGCAGGTGACCCTCGACCTGACCGGGCTCGATATTGCCTCGGCCTCGCTGCTGGACGAAGCCACCGCCGCTGCGGAAGCGATGGCAATGGCCAAACGCGTAAGCAAACTGAAAAACGCCAACCGTTTCTTCGTCGCCGCCGACGTTCATCCGCAGACGCTGGACGTGGTGCGCACCCGCGCGGAAACCTTTGGTTTCGATGTGATTGTCGATGATGCGGAAAAAGCGCTCGACCATCAGGACGTCTTTGGCGTGCTGCTGCAGCAGGTAGGTACCACCGGCGAGGTTCACGATTACAGCAAACTGATAGCTGACCTGAAAGCGCGCAAAGTGATTGTCAGCGTCGCGGCCGATTTTATGGCCCTGGTTCTGCTGACTGCCCCGGGCAAGCAGGGCGCGGACATTGTGTTTGGCTCCGCCCAGCGCTTCGGCGTACCGATGGGCTACGGCGGCCCGCACGCGGCGTTTTTTGCCGCAAAAGATGAATTCAAACGCTCCATGCCGGGCCGTATTATCGGCGTATCGAAAGATGCGGCGGGTAATACCGCGCTGCGCATGGCGATGCAGACGCGCGAGCAGCATATTCGCCGCGAGAAAGCGAACTCCAATATCTGTACCTCCCAGGTGCTGCTGGCCAATATTGCCAGCCTGTACGCCGTATTCCACGGCCCGGCTGGGCTGAAGCGTATCGCCAGCCGTATTCATCGCCTGACCGATATTCTCGCCGATGGCCTGCAGAAAAAAGGCCTTAAGCTCCGCCATGCGCACTACTTCGATACCCTGTGCGTGGACGTCGCCGATAAAGCCGCTGTGCTGGCGCGGGCGGAAGCGCTGCAGATCAACCTGCGCAGCGATATTCATCACGCCGTCGGGATCACGCTCGATGAAGCCACCACGCGCGAAGACGTCCTGAACCTGTTCCGCGCCATCGTGGGCGACGATCACGGCCTGGATATCGACACGCTGGATAAAGACGTGGCCCTGGACAGCCGTTCGATCCCGGCCAGCATGCTGCGTGACGATGCGATCCTCACTCATCCGGTGTTCAACCGCTACCACAGCGAAACCGAGATGATGCGCTATATGCACGCGCTGGAGCGTAAGGATCTGGCGCTGAACCAGGCGATGATCCCGCTGGGCTCCTGCACCATGAAGCTGAATGCTGCCGCGGAGATGATCCCGATCACCTGGCCGGAATTCGCCGAACTACATCCGTTCTGCCCGGTTGATCAGGCTGAAGGCTATCATCAGATGATTGCCCAGCTCTCCGACTGGCTGGTTAAGCTGACCGGCTATGATGCGGTCTGCATGCAGCCGAACTCCGGCGCGCAGGGCGAATACGCGGGCCTGCTGGCGATTCGCCATTACCACGAGAGCCGCAACGAAGGGCATCGCGATATCTGCCTGATCCCAAGCTCTGCGCACGGCACCAACCCGGCTTCCGCGCAGATGGCGGGAATGCAGGTGGTGGTGGTCGCCTGTGATAAAAATGGCAACATCGATCTGGCGGATCTGCGGGCGAAAGCCGAGCAGCATGCGGCGAACCTCTCCTGCATCATGGTGACCTATCCGTCCACCCACGGCGTTTATGAAGAGACTATTCGCGAAGTGTGCGAAGTGGTGCATCAGTTTGGCGGCCAGGTTTACCTTGACGGCGCGAACATGAACGCCCAGGTCGGCATTACCTCTCCGGGCTTTATCGGCGCGGACGTCTCGCACCTCAACCTGCATAAAACCTTCTGCATTCCGCACGGCGGCGGCGGCCCGGGTATGGGGCCGATCGGCGTGAAATCGCATCTGGCGCCGTTTGTGCCGGGCCACAGCGTGGTGCAAATTGAAGGCATGCTGACCCGCCAGGGCGCGGTTTCCGCCGCGCCGTTCGGCAGCGCCTCCATTCTGCCGATCAGCTGGATGTATATCCGTATGATGGGTGCAGAGGGGCTGAAACAGGCGAGCCAGATGGCGATTCTGAACGCCAACTACATCGCTACCCGGCTGAAAGACGCGTTCCCGGTGCTGTATACCGGCCGCGACGGTCGCGTGGCGCACGAATGTATTCTGGATATTCGTCCGCTGAAAGAAGAGACCGGCATCAGCGAGCTGGATATTGCCAAGCGACTGATTGATTTTGGTTTCCACGCTCCGACCATGTCCTTCCCGGTTGCCGGCACGCTGATGGTGGAACCGACCGAATCGGAAAGCAAAGTGGAGCTGGACCGCTTTATCGATGCGATGCTGGCGATTCGCGGCGAGATCGACCGCGTGAAAGGCGGTGAATGGCCGCTGGAGGATAACCCGCTGGTGAACGCGCCGCATACTCAGGGTGAACTGGTGAGCGAGTGGAACCATCCGTACACCCGTGAACTGGCGGTCTTCCCGGCGGGGCTGAACAACAAGTACTGGCCGACCGTTAAGCGTCTGGACGATGTTTACGGCGACCGTAATCTGTTCTGCTCCTGCGTGCCGATGAGCGAATACCAGTAATCTGCTGATTAGACTATCTTTTAAAGGCGCTGCGGCGCCTTTATTTTTTGGGAGAATGGCATGACGATAGCTTTGGTGACGGGCGGCAGCCGGGGAATAGGTAAAGCGACGGCGCTGCTGCTGGCGCAGGAAGGCTATACCGTGGCGGTGAATTACCATCAAAATAGCGCTGCCGCGACCGGCGTGGTGAACGAAATTATCGCCAGCGGCGGCAAAGCCGTTGCGCTACGGGCGGACGTCAGCGATGAAGCGCAGGTGATGGCGATGTTTACCGCTATCGATCGCCTCGGCGAACCGCTCGCCGCGCTGGTCAATAACGCCGGCATTTTATTTACCCAGGGGACGATTGAAAGCCTTTGCGCGGAGCGGATTAACCGGGTGCTGGCCACCAACGTGACCGGTTACTTCCTCTGCTGCCGGGAGGCGGTAAAGCGGATGTCGCACAAGCACGGCGGTAAGGGCGGGGCGATTGTGAATGTGTCGTCCGCGGCATCGCGCCTCGGGGCGCCGGGGGAGTATGTGGATTATGCCGCGTCAAAGGGCGCGGTTGATACTCTGACCACCGGCCTGTCGCTGGAGGTGGCGGCGCAGGGGATTCGGGTTAACGGCGTGCGCCCCGGCTTAATTTATACCGACATGCACGCCAGCGGCGGTGAACCGGGGCGCGTGGATCGCGTGAAGTCGATGTTGCCCATGCGGCGCGGCGGGCAGCCGGAGGAGGTGGCTCAGGCTATCGTCTGGCTGCTGAGTGAGAAGGCTTCCTACGTGACCGGCAGCTTTCTGGAGCTGGCGGGCGGGAGATAATCGGCAACTCGTTTTCCGGGGGGCGGCTAACGCCTTGCCCGGGATACAACATCTGTTTACCTCACCCCATCCCTGGCCCTGCTAAGCGCAGCGCAAGCAGGGAAATGCGCTACGACGCCAGCCACAGCCGCAGGCGCATCCCCCAGCCGCTGGTCCAGCCGGTGGTGACTGACTTCACCTCGCCGCGCGAGATAACGATAAGGGTCGGCGTGACCTGCACCTCCCACCGTTGGGATAGCTGACCGCTGGCGTCATTGATCGTCGGCAGCGCCATTTTTTTATGCGCCAGCCATCGCGCCAGAGCGGCGTTGTCGCCGGAGCGTAGCGCTACCGTCATCACATTGCCGCCATCGTTGGCTAAAGCGGCCACCGACGGGGTGGTATAGCGGCAAACGCCGCACCAGGTGGCCCAGACGTACAGCAGCAAAGGGCGCTCGTGGCTCATTGCCGCCAGATCGACCGTTCGGCCATCAAGCGTTTGCAGCGGCATGCTGGAGAAATTCTGCGGCAGCGCGGGCCTGCGCAGGTAATCCACCGCCAGGCTGACGGCGGCGACAATCAGCAGCCATATCAGGATCTGTCTGAAGACGTTTAGCATCATTTTTCTACATTGTGATGCGCCGGAAAGGCCGGCAGCGTGCGGCGTTGATTCACGAAGTCAGCGTCAGCGACTCAACGATTGATGTGGTTTATCTTATCGGCTGAGCGTGGGTTAGCAATGCTAAAGCTGTAAAGAAGTGTCTGTTTTGTGGGAAGTTTTTCCCCCTTCCGGCTGGAAAGGGGCAAGATGATTACAGTTTCTCGCCGTTGCTGGCGATAACCTCTTTGTACCAGTTAAAGCTCTTCTTGCGCGAGCGGGACATATCGCCGGTACCATCGTCATGTTTGTTGACGTAGATAAAGCCGTAGCGCTTGCTGTATTGACCGGTCGTGAAGGAGACGCAGTCGATGCAGCCCCACGGGGTATAGCCCATTAGCTCAACGCCGTCGTAAGTCACCGCTTTGATCATCTCTTCGACGTGAGCGCGCAGATAGTCGATGCGATAGTCGTCGTTGATGCTGCCGTCTTCTTCGACTTTATCGTACGCGCCGAAGCCGTTTTCGACGATAAACAGCGGCTTCTGGTAGCGCTCATACAGTTCACACAGCGCATAGCGCAGGCCGACCGGGTCAATCTGCCAGCCCCAGTCGGAGGCTTTGACGTGCGGGTTGGGCACGCTGCCTTCAAAGCCGGAGATCGCGTCGCCGGTGCCGCCTTCCGCTTTCACCGCGTTGGTCATGTAGTAGCTGAAGCCGAGATACGCGCAGGTGCCTTCGCGTAGGATTTGCGCATCGCCGTCCTCCATGTTGATATTGAAGCCGCGGCGTTCCCATTCGTTCAGGACGTAGCTCGGGTAGTAGCCGCGCAGCTGGACGTCGGTAAAGACGTAGCGTTCACGCATTGATTCCTGGGCAAACATCACGTCTTCCGGCTTGCAGGAGAACGGATAGAGGGCGACCATTGCCAGCATGCAGCCCACCTGCATCTCCGGATTGATTTGACGCGCTGCCTTCACCGCCAGCGCGCTGGCGACAAACTGATGGTGCAGCACCTGGTACATGGTCTCTTCCGGGTTTTCATGCTCGGTATAGACCACGCCGGAGCAGCAGTAGCCAAACAGCGGCGCGCGCCAGTTACGCTGGTTGTTGATCTCGTTAAAGGTCATCCAGTATTTCACTTTGTGCTTATAGCGCTCGAAGACCACTTCGGCGAAGCGCACAAAGAAATCGACCACTTTGCGGTTGGTCCAGCCGCCGTACTGCTGAACCAGATGCAGCGGCATCTCAAAGTGGGAGAGGGTAATAACCGGTTCGATGTTGTACTTCAGCAGTTCATCGAACATGTCATCGTAGAATTTCAGCCCTTCTTCATTCGGCTGGCTTTCGTCGCCCAGCGGGAAGATGCGCGTCCAGGCGATAGAGGTGCGGAAGCACTTGAAGCCCATCTCGGCGAACAGCTTGATGTCTTCTTTGTAGCGGCCGTGGAAATCGATGGCTTCATGGTTCGGATAGTACTTGCCCGGCTCTACCTGCTGGGTTATCTCGCGCGGCACGCCGTGCGCGCCGCCGGTAAGCACGTCGCAGATGCTCGGGCCTTTGCCGTCTTTATTCCAGCCGCCTTCAACCTGGTGCGCGGCGACGGCGCCACCCCATAAAAAGTCTTTTGGTAAAGGAATTTTCTTCATCTTTGCTCATCTCGTCTTAATGACTTGTTGGCTGCGAGTCTAACAAAGGGAATATAAATGTCACGATATAACAATTTGCCCGGAATGGAATTTGTTACATCGAAAAAACACCCTGTTATTTTCAGGCGAGTTTGCGCGCTAATTTACGCCCAAGCGTTTCCAGAATATAAATGACCGGGATCTGGGTGGTAATGTCATAGACGCCGCCGATGCGCGTTTGCGGAACGTGCCAGGAGAGATTAAAGTCGGCAAGCTTTGCCAGCCGCGAGTGCTCGTGGCTGGTGATGGACATCACTTTACAGCGATGCAGGCTGAACTGGCTGGCGAAGCGCAGGATCTCTTCGGTTTCGCCGGAGACCGACAGCACGATGGCCAGCGCATTACGCGCCATATCATTGGTCACCGGGAAATAAGGGTCGTCGATATGGTTACTGAATTTCCCGACGTTAGAAAAGAAACGCGCGCCATATTTTGCCAGCGCGCCGGAGGTGCCAGCACCAACAAAAATAATACGTTCTGAAGACAGAATAATATCGACCGCCTGCTCGAGCAGCTGGTCAAATTCATCGTTATTAACGCTTTTAAAAAAGCTCATTATTTCGCTGGCGCCGATATTTGCCTGTTGAGGCTCATTCTGCTCCAGATATAATTTAAAGCGTACGCGAAACTCCGAGTAGCCTTCGCACTGCAGCTTGCGGCAGAAGCGCAAAACGGTAGTCGTGGAGACTCCGGCCGCTTCCGCCAGCTCGCGGATGGTCATGTACATCACTTTGTCGCGATTTTTAATGACGTAGTGATAGACCATCATCTCAAGATTATTGAGACTGGCGATAGCGGCGTGGGAGAAGATACTCACAGTGGCAAACTCACAATTCATAATGACCAGGACGGAATGATATCATGCAGCCAAATGACATAACCTTTTTTCAGCGTTTTCAGGACGACATCCTCGCCGGACGCAAAACCATTACCATCCGCGATGCGGCTGAATCGCACTTTAAAACGGGCGATGTGCTGCGCGTTGGCCGCTATGAAGATGACGGCTATTTTTGCACCATTCGCGTGGTGGCCACCTCAACGGTGACGCTGGATACGCTGAGTGAACTGCACGCGCAGCAGGAGAATATGACCCTGGCGCAGCTGCGTGAGGTGATTGCGGAGATCTATCCTGAAGAAAAGCAGTTTTATGTTATTGAATTCGAAAAGCTTTAAATAAACAGTGAACGTCTGTTAGTTGAAATATTTATGTAACCTATTGATTTTATACTGTTCATAAATATTCATCTTTTTATTTTAGCGAACAGGTGTTCACTGGAATCATTCTCAGTTAACCTAAGTGTGCATTGAAAGCGTACTTGTTTTCGGAGTCAAATATGGTTCGCAAATCGTTAATCACACAGGGATATTCTCTGGCAGAGGAAATTGCCAACAGCGTCAGTCACGGGATTGGGCTGGTGTTCGGTATCGTCGGTCTGGTGCTGTTGCTGGTGCAGGCGGTGGACAGCAACGCCGGCGCCACGGCCATTACCAGCTACAGCCTGTACGGCGGCAGCATGATTTTGCTGTTCCTCGCCTCGACCCTCTATCACGCGATTCCGCATCAGCGGGCTAAGCTGTGGCTGAAAAAATTCGACCACTGCGCCATCTATTTGCTGATTGCCGGGACCTACACGCCGTTTCTGCTGGTGGGGCTAAATTCGCCGCTATCGCGTGGGCTGATGATCGTCATCTGGAGCCTGGCGCTGCTGGGGATCCTGTTTAAGCTGACCATTGCGCATCGTTTTAAGATCCTCTCTTTAGTGACCTACCTGACCATGGGCTGGCTGTCGCTGATCGTCGTTTATCAACTGGCGATTAAGCTGGCGGTGGGCGGCGTGACGCTGCTTGCCGTGGGTGGCGTGGTCTATTCGCTGGGGGTTATTTTCTACGTCTGCAAACGTATTCCGTACAACCACGCTATCTGGCACGGTTTTGTCCTGGGCGGCAGCGTGTGCCACTTCCTGGCCATTTATTTGTACGTCGGGCAGGTTTAAATTTCGCGAAATCTCCCGGCTCGCGCTACGCTTAGCCGGGCTACAGGTTCACCGTCGTCTGAGGGCTGGTAGCCCGGACATGGCGCGCCAGCGCCGCCTCCGGGACATTCTTCGTTGGTGATGGCCTGCCTGCCTGGGCTACGGCCTGGTGTTTTTTATTCAGACCACGGCTTTCACGATATCCATTAATCTGCGGATATCTTCTGGCCGGGTATTGCCGGTTTGCGGGTCGATTATCGAGCTGTAAACATGGGGCATCACGCGAGGTACGCCTGCTTCCAGACAGCTTTGCAAAATAATGCCAAAGTTATCGAGATCGATTCCGCCGGTTGGTTCGATTAACGTCATCCCGTTACGGGCTGCCGTGGTCGCCAGCATATACAGCTCCGGTAACGACTTTTCGCCGCCCATGGGGAAAAACTTCGCCGCATGGGCCCCCATGTCCTGCATCATGCGTACCGCCGCATCGCAGGAGACGCGTGCCGGCGTGCCCTGACAGCTGCTGACGCCGGTGGAGATCAGAACCTCGCCAGGGGTTCCCGTCGGGCTGACCAGCGCGTTAATGCAGGTCTGCTGCCCACCCGTAGCCGCCAGCGCCCCTGCGGCAAACCCGCAGCCGGTAAAGGTCTGATTAACGTGCGCCGGGTGAAGCGCTGACGCGATCATCGCCGCTTTGTAATACTGCGCAGGATCGCCGGCGCCCAGGCCTACGGAGATGGAGGGTATCTCCGCCATCCAGCGTTTTACCTCCTGAACACCTTCTTCCACGGAGGCAAACTGTGCCGAGAGGACGCCAATCGCCGCATGGCCTTCGGCGGCATCATAAATGTCCCGGGCGTTGGCGATATCTTTCGCCAGCACGTTAATCGCGACGCGTTGACGGTAAAAATTAATTTGCTGCATGGTCTGCAATCTCCTTTAGGCGCGCCACGATCAGGCTCATTTCACCCTCGGCTACCGTTCGTGGATCCAGGCTAAAAACCCCCTGATGGAGGTTATAGCGCCGGGCGTAAATGGCGATATCGCCGTTGCGCAGCTGTGCTTCGACTTCGCGGACATCCAGGCCCAGCTCCTGGGCATTCACCTGAATGCGGATACGCCAGATAGCGCGTCCGGCTTCATCCTGCTCAATATCGGCTTGTAAGCCGTTTATCGCTGAGATCGCTTTCGCGACGGGCAGGAGTTCCTCGGCTGTGACCCCCTTCTGCCCCTGATGATAGTGTTCCAGCGCATAAACCAGACCGACCATATTCTCCTTGCCGATTTTCATCGCCCGGGCAATACCGTGATGCTGCGCCTTACACGCCGCTATCCACTGTTTTTTCCCGGTGATGAATCCGGAGGTGGGCGCGTTAAACGCTTTTGCCCCGCTATAGATAACCATGTCCGCTCCGCTCGCCGCCCAGACGCGTAAATCCTCCTCGGCGGCGGCATCGACAATCAGCGGCAGGTTGTGAGTCTGTGCGACCTGCACGAAATCCTCGATACTCAACATCCCTTTTTGCACGCAGTGGTGTGATTTCACATACAGCAGGGCGGCGGTGCTGGTAGAGATCGCGCTCTCCAGCTGCCAGCGCGCCGCCAGATTGCTTGAACCGACCTCCACAACGCGCCCACCGCCTAAGCGAATCGCGCTGGTGATGGGCGCGCCGTAATCGACGTTATGACCGCGGAGCATGACGATTTCGTTGGCCATACCGCGACTGTCCGGCATCTGCATCACTCGCGCCTGGTCGCCATGGGTAATCGCGGCGGCCACGGCGATGGCGATTCCCGCCGAGGCGCAGGAGGTGATATAGCTGTCCTCCGCGCCGGTAAAGCGGGAGACCCGCTCGCCGGTTCGGTCTACCAGCCTGTCGATTTCCACAAAGGCCGATGCCGCCCGCGCCGTTGCCTGCATCACCTCCGGCGCCACGCTGGAAACGCCCAGAATCGTCATTTTGCCGCAGGCGTTAATCACCTGTTTTAACCCCAGCTGTTGATAGATATTCTGCGTCATGGTTTACAGCACTCCCAGCAGCGAACAGACCACGCTGAGCGCGACAATTGACAGCAGAATGGTGGTGTAGCGCGGCCCTTTCTTCACCAGATAGAAGTAGATGGCAAACACCGCCGCCAGCGGCAACAGGCCGGGCGCGATAGAGTCGAGGATTTGCTGGACCACCACCTCCGAGCCCTTCAGCGCGCTGAGCTTTAAGGGGGTCGTTATTTTGACGTAGCTTGCGGAGAGCGCGCCCATCATTATCAGGCCCAGCACGTTCGCGCCGTAGATAAGCTCCTTAATTCGCCCTCCCTGGAGCAGACCGATGATTGAGTCGCGTCCCAGCGTATAGCCTTTGTGCACCATGCCGTAGCTGATCGCCAGCGTAATGGCCGGATAGAGAATTAAGGGCACAATGCCGCCCATCGCGCTGCCGCTGGCGGCGAACGGGATGAAAATCGCAATCAGCAACGGCATGACGGCCGCCCAGATGATGGAGTCCCCCATTCCGGCCAGCGGCCCCATCAGCCCGGTTTTAATCCCGGTGATAGACGCGTCGCTAATCGGTTCACCGCGGGTTTTCTGCTCCTCCATCGCAATCGAGATCCCCTGAATCACCGCGCCAAAGGTCTGCTCAGAGTTGAAGAAGTTCAGATGGCGTTTTAGCGCCTCCACCTGCTCTTCTTTTTGCGGGTAGAGTTTTTTGATAATCGGCGTCATTGAGGCGCAGAAAATCAGGCTTTGTAAACGCTCATAGGAGCTGGAAACTTCCGCGCCCAGCCAGTAAATAAACCAGGCTTTGGTGATGTCCGCTTTGGTCAGCGTGCCGTTCTCCCGCGCGCGCTCCACCAGTTCATGCTGCATTACATCGCTGCTCATCATGCTGCTCCTTCATTTTTCGCCAGGCCTTTAATCAGGAAGGCCACGCAGGTACCAAAGATTGCCATCGCCATAATGTCCACCTTCAGGTACAGCACCGCAAAGAATCCGCCGATGAACCACGGCAGCAGGCTCTTCTTACCGATCACCATGATGGTGATGGCAAAGCCCAGCGCCGGCAGAATTCCGCCCATAATTTCAAAGGAGTGGGTCAACCAGTGCGGCATCAGCTTAAGGAAGCTCTCTACCACGTCCTGGCCAAAATAGTTGGCAGCAAACACCACCGGGAAACGCAGCACCAGGCCGAGCAACGCCGGGTAGAGGAACGCGCAGCGCATAATACCGCCCATGTTGGCCGTTTCCGCGTGTTTATCCGCCATATGCACCCACGCGGCGTTCAGCGTGCGTCTGAGCTGGTCAAGGAAAACGCCGATCACGCCAAACGGGATGGCCAGCGCGATGGCCAGGTTCGGGTCCATCCCGGCTTTTACGGCGATAGGAATCGAGATACAGGCCGCCAGCGCCGGATCTGACGGCACGTTACCCCCGGGCGTTGAGGTCACGCCGAGGTAAACCAGCTGCATACCTGCGCCAATAATCATCGCCGTTTCCATATTGCCCAACAGCAGGCCGACAAAAACGGCGATTACAACAGGTTGTAACAGCATGGCGGAGAAGGTGTAGCCAAGGCGTAAGCGGGCAAACCAGTAATACAACCCCATCAGGCTTGCAAAGACTAAAGTATCCATAGTTTTTTCCTGTACACTTCATCTTTCAGGCTGCCTCTTTGTTGACTGCCTTCGCTCACCCCAGTCACTTACTTAAGTAAGCTCCAGGGGATTCACTCAGTTGCCGCCTCGATGCATCCAGAATGATTTTGTGTATGTTAAATGGTTAGAATTTTTTCAGGATATCGTCCAGCGACTGCGGCTTATCTTCCGGGATAGTCTGGAAGACCGCCTTAATCCCTCGACTTTTCAGGTCGTGAAGAATGCCAACGTCTTTTTCATCCAACGTGATGTTCTGGAAAACGACCTTGCGGTTCGGCCCGCCGCCTAAGCCACCAACCTGAATGGCGGAAACATCAAACCCGAGCTGTACGGCTTCCTGAATCGCCGCGAGAGAGGGGAACAGCACCAGCACGCTGCCGTCGCCAAGCTGGTTTTCTTTCCATGATGCGGCAAAGCTCTGATTGCTGTAGCAATCCACTTTGATGTTTGGCGGTGCCGCCATCAGATAGATATTTTTCATAAACGGATCGGCGTCCAGCTCATCACTCACTACCGCAATCCGGTTGGCCTGGGATTGTCCGACCCACTTCGTCACCACTTGTCCATGAATGAGGCGGCTGTCGATGCGACATAACACGATGTTAGCCATGATATTTTTTCCTTATTGTGATTGTTGTAATTGCCGAACGTGGGCGACAACGTCCAGACAGCTGCTGCGCGCGGCTTCCACTAATTCAGCTACGCAGGCGGATAGCGGCCCCTGTTCCCGCTTGTCCAGGGCCTCCAGCAGCAGCGAGGCATTCAGTCCGGAAATCACCGCCACCGGATAATCGGCGCTTAGCCGCGCGGCCACGTTAGAGGTGGTCCCGCCAATAAAATCGGTCAGAATAAGCGAGCCTTCGGGCAGGGTTTTCACGACGGCTTCTACGCGCTGATAAAACTCGCCCAAGGTATCGACGGGCATCAGGGCGATTTCCGTTACGCCTTTAATTTCGCCCGTCACCATGCACAGGCTGTTGCAGAGCTGTTGTCCCCAGCCGCCATGGGTCAGCAGCAGGATCTGGGACAAAGGTTCAGTGGTAATCAAAATGGCCTCCTGGCGCTATTACGTTGATATACGTAATAAGAGCAAAGGCTGTGCCAGAATTTGTGTCACATGGGGGGCGAAGAGGGGCAGGCGCGGCGTAAAGCCACGCCAGTTAAGGGATCAGCGATACAGCAGTTCGTAGATATAAAAATATTCCGCGTCGGATAAACGAATGGCATAAGCCTCTTCGATCGGCTGGAAGGCGGATTTAATGACACTAAACGCGCGGACGTCCAGCGCGGGCTGGCTCTCCAGCGACATCTGTAACGGTTTCCGGTTAATTACGATACGCTCGACCATGCAACAGCAGTGGATCAGGAAGCGCAGTGTCACCTGGCGGCTGGGTTTCAGCGAAAGCGAGGTGGTTAAATGGTTAAACACCCCCTCCATCTCTTTGAGAATGCGCTGGGGATTGAGTACCGAAATATGGTTGATGATGCTTTCCATGGTCAGCGCGCTGATGAAGCGCATCGCGCTGCGCTCCATCTCCAGACGGCGCTCACTGCTTGAGAGGTCCGGCGTGAGCAGGCTGAGCACCAGTTCCGGCCCCTGCTCGGAGAACAGCTCTTCAAGCGAGATAAACGGAATATCCGGCAGTCCCGGCTGGAAGGTGCCGACAATCCCCGCCAGTCGCTCACCGGCCAGCAGCGACTGCTGAACGCGCTCCAGGCTGCGAACCTCGTTGTAATCGAGGATCACCATTCGCGTATCCTGCGACATCAGCTCGCCAAAACTTTCCTCCAGCACTTTTTTGATTTTCTCTGCGGTTCCCATGCCGGTAATGCAGGAGATCACCAGCACCTTACCGCCGTTTTCCTGCTGCGGAGTACAGAGCTGACAGGGGATATTTTTACTCTGCAGTAATTCCGCCAGCTGCGGTAGCTCGCTGGTTTCATAGCTTAAATCCAGACCCAGCTCCAGCAGACTGGTCAGCGTAATATTGGGCATTAACAGGACGTCAATCTGGAATAGCTTGCTGATGGTGCTGCCAAAATGCACCAGCGAGCCGATATCCACCATCAGAATCAGCCGCCGGTAGCGTTGGCTCTGGATCCGCTGGGTTAGCGTTTCCAGCGTGTCATGCACCGACTGCTCAAAGGGCATATCGATGGCGCTAAACAGCTCGCGCTCCAGCACCCGGTTGACGTACTGCGCCTGACTGGTCGCCGTCGTCGCGCCGTGGGCGATTAAAATGACGCCGCAGTCGGGACTGGCGTCGATCCGCTGGCGATAATGGCGGCACTCTTTCAGGAACAGACATAGCCAGACGACCTCCGTCGCCGGGCACTGAATATGCAGCAGTTCGTTGATTTTCCGGCACAGCAGAGTCGCGTTTTCATACTCGTCTTTGCAGCGGTCGAGGATCAGGCTGGAGGAGTAGAGCTGCGGGATCAGCCCGCGCTGCACGTAGCCAATCAGCGCCAGAAAGTGTTTACGCAGCGGATTCATCAGGTTTTCTGGCAGCGTAAAGCCCAGCACCTGTTCCACACAGCCAATCAGCAGGGTCACGCGTTCTTCAATCCGATCGCCATAGCGCGGCGGATGGGCCACGCTGTCGCGGCTGTAGAGACCATATTCAAAGATAGAACTGAGTTTGTTTTTGAGGATCGCCAGCGTCTCAGCCGGTGGGACGTTGCTGTTGCGCAGGTTGACGTATTCGCGGGTCAGGAAGCTGTAAAACAGATCGCTTTCTTCGATCTCCGCTCCTGTCGCCAGAGTGGTTTTCAATGCGGGTAACGTGCGCGCATCGACGCTTAGCCGATCCTGGCCGTCAAACAAGGTATCGACCAGCAGACGCTGTTCCGGGGTGGCGTTGAACGGCACTTCTACCAGCCGTTTATCCAGCTGGAGCGTGTCGTTATGCTCGGTCATTCCCGCGGCCCACGCCTGGGCGCAAAGAAACTGGATATCGCTTTTGAGCTGGCCGATATTGCCTTCCAGCGGTTTATTCAGCAGCCAGAGCAACAGCGTTTTGTCGATACTGACCGTACGCTCAATTTTGCGGCTCTCGCGCTGGAGAAAACCGACAATAAGTTCCACCTGTTCTTCCACCGAGCGCTGACGGATCCCGGGGAGATCGATACAGACCTGGATGCGTCTCTGGAACGTTCGCAGCAGCGCTGAGCTGACCGGTTCGGTGGTGGCGCAAATCAAGCGCACCGTGATGGACCGCGCCGTGGCGCTTGAACCGAGCGGGCGATATTGGCCTTTGTCGAGAATGGAGAAGAGTTTTTCCTGTCCTTCATACGGCAGGCGGTGCACCTCATCAAGCAGCAGATATCCGCCGTCCGCCTGCTCCACCAGACCGGCTTTATTCTCACTGGCGCCGGTAAATGCTCCCTGCCGATGGCCGAACAAATGCGAAGAGAGCAGCTCCGGGTTATGCGCATACTCGGCGCAGTTAAAGTAGACCAGCGGCGGGGGGGAACCCGCCGCATGCTCGCAGGCAAAACGGTGCATCAGCTCGGCAAAGAAAGTTTTACCTACCCCGGAGGGGCCGGTCAGCAATACGTGGAGCCCGTGAGGATAAAGCACCGCTGCGCGGCCTTTTTCCACCGCATCACGGAGGCTGCGATCGTAGCCAATCAGGCCGCTGAAGGGGTCATCCGTTGAGCAACCTTCCTGATGCGGCAGAAGGTCGGCAACCGTACGCACTTCACATTCGGTATCATTCAGTCTGCGCCCCAGCAGCGTTTCCATTGCCTGGCGGTGCCAAAAGAACACGGGGCGTCCTCTGCTCTTAATCGCCAGGCCGTCGTTCCATAACTGATTGAGGTCTTTGCTGACCGAGTTGCGCGCAAGCCCGAGGTTAAAGCCGATGGCTTCCGCCGTAAATGCCGTTTCCTGTTCCAGATCCGCAAGATTCAGCCCGCGAGTTAATCGCTCCAGTTCCCCCAGTATGACCTCAATCCGTCTCATCTCTTTTACCGCTTAAGAAATAAATGATTGTTCAGAACATACACTATTCTTCTACGCAAGAAAGTGGCCTGGGCCAGAGATGGCGCATTTGCGCAAAGCGCGCGGCCGCGGGTGTTTCGTGGTTTGCGGGTGGGGTAGCCCAGACAGGCGTGATTGCCGCCTCCGGGGAGAAGGCGGCAGGGAATATCGCTTTAACTCTCTTCCAGCGAATACGGCAGCGGCTCGATGCTCAGGCTACCGGCATCATCGCGGACGCGAAACACGCTGTCCGGCTCCATATCGTTATTCATCACCACCTGTACCAGCAAGCGACCGTCGTCCAGCTGCACGGCCGCTAAAACGGTGCCGGTTCGGCGCCAGTTGTCACCCATCTTCAGTTCCAGGTCTTCCCCGGCCTCGGGCACGCGGCTGGCTGTTCCCGCCAGATACCACAGGGCGCGTTTGTTGGCGCCGCGGAATTTAGCGCGGGCAACCATCTCCTGGCCGGTATAGCAGCCTTTCTTAAAGCTGATGCCGCCCAGCGCCTGTAGATTGGTGGCCTGCGGAATAAACTGCGCGCTGTTGGCGCTGTCGATAACCGGCAGCCCGGCTTCAATATTCAGCGCCAGCCACTGCTGGCTGTTGTTGAGCTGCGCTTCACCGCGTAGCGCATCGGTGATGCGGGTGGCGGTTGCCACATCGGTCACCAGCAGGAAACGCTCGGCCGGATGCGCAAACCACAGCACGCTGGTGGCTCCTTCACTGACAACCTGTTTCTCGGCGTTCGGCAGTTCACTAAACAGCGGCGACAGCGCAGCGCGCGCCTGGAACCCGGCAACGCCCAGCAGTACGGATTCATCATCGGCGGCGATGGTCACTTTAGAGAACACCGCGTATTTTTTCAGTTCGGTCAGCTGCGCATCGCGCAGGCTGCGGCGCTCAATCCACGCAAAACCCTCGTTGCGGCGGAAAACGCGCAGATTGCTCCACATCTTGCCCTTGGCGTCACAATGCGCGGCAAGCAGATGCTGCTCGTCGGTCAGGTGGCTGACGTCGGCGGTAATCTGCCCCTGCAGATATTTTTCGCCATCCGGACCGGTAATCGTCGCCAGCGCCCAGTCGTCCAGCGTCATCAGCGTTAACGGCAGACGAGCGGAAGAGGAAGGCTGACGCGGAGGAAAAGGTGTAAAAGCCATAGTCATATCCTGAATAGCTTAACGCAGAGTGTGTGACTAATGGTAAAAGAGCTATGGTGCAATGCAAGCGCTTTTGACAGGCCATTCGTGCCCTCAAAAACGGGGCGCTGAAACCAGCGAAATAATAAATGGCCTGATTATTTTAGGGTTTTCATGGAATAGCGCTCGCGAAACTTGATATTCCAGTGAAGTCAGCGCCGAAAACGGGTTAAACTAAGAGATATTTATAAGCAGGAAGTAAAACATGGACATTAACAATAAAGCCCGCATCCACTGGGCATGCCGTCGAGGTATGCGTGAACTCGATATCTCCATCATGCCGTTTTTCGAGCATGAGTACGATACGCTCAGCGATGGCGACAAAGCGTTATTCATCCGCCTGCTGGAAAACGACGATCCGGATCTGTTCAACTGGTTGATGAATCATGGCGAGCCGGCTGATGCAGAACTGCAGCGGATGGTAAAATTAATTCAGACACGGAATCGGGAACGTGGTCCTGTGGCAATCTGATTTACGCATCTCGTGGCGAGCGCAGTGGTTTTCGCTGCTGATGCACGGCGTGGTGGCGGCGCTGGTGCTGCTGATGCCCTGGCCGCTGAGCTATACCCCGCTGTGGCTGATACTGCTGTCGCTGGTGGTGTTCGACTGCGTGCGCAGCCAGCGGCGGATCCATGCCCGTCAGGGAGAAATCAAACTGCTGATCGACTCCCGTCTGCGCTGGCAAAAGGCGGAGTGGGATATCATCGGCACCCCGTGGGTGATTTACAGCGGAATGCTGCTGCGCCTGCGGAATACGGAAAACCAACGAACCCAGCATTTGTGGGTCGCGGCGGATAGCATGGACGCGGGAGAATGGCGAGACCTGCGTCGGCTGGTGTTGCTAAAACCGACGCAAGAGTAGGCAAGGACTCAGGAGAACTGCTCAGCCATTTCACCGAGGATTTGCTCGCACCAGTTCTGAATGCGCTCATCGCTCAGGTCGTACTGGTTCGTTTCATCAAGCGCCAGGCCAACGAACAGCTGCCCATCGGCAATGACCGGTTTCGGGCTGGTGAATTCATAGCCTTCAGTAGGCCAGTAGCCGATAAACTTCACCCCTTTGGTCGCCAGCTTATCGTGCAGCATGCCGAGCGCATCAAGGAACCATTCGCCGTAGCCTAGCTGGTCGCCCATGCCGTACAGCGCGACGATTTTACCCTGCAGATCCAGCGTATCGAGCTGCTGCCAGACCGCCTCCCAGTCCTCCTGGATCTCGCCGAAATCCCAGGTTGGAATGCCGAGGATCAGCACATCGTATTGCGTCATCAGGGCAGGGGAATCATCTTTCAGGTTGTGCAGCGTGACCAGTTCAGGGCCGATAATATCGCGGATTTTTTCCGCCGCCATTTCGGTGTAGCAGGTGCTGGAACCGTAAAAAAGACCTATGTTCATCGCGGAAACGTCTCAATTCTTGCTGTGACTTTGCGCTTAGTGTACCAGAAAGGCCGCGCCCGCCTGCAACTCGAATTATTTAGGGTATAATGGCGCCGTTTTAATAAGCAAAGAGGCCAGAGTGGAACAGGATCTCGCACAAATCGAGCAGTTTCTTGATGCCTTATGGCTGGAGCGGAATCTGGCGGAGAACACGCTAAGCGCCTACCGCCGGGACCTGACGATGGTGGTCGAATGGCTGCATCATCGTGGCCTGTCGCTTGCCAGCGTCAGCGGCGAAGATCTCCAGTCGCTGCTGGCGGAGCGGCAAACCGGCGGCTATAAAGCCACCAGCACCGCGCGCCTGCTAAGCGCCGTGCGCCGTTTCTTCCAGCATCTTTACCGGGAGAAAATTCGCCCGGACGATCCCAGCGCGCTGCTGGCCTCGCCAAAGCTGCCGCAGAGGCTGCCGAAGGATCTGAGCGAGGCGCAGGTGGAACGCCTGCTCCAGGCGCCGCTGGTTGAACAACCGCTGGAGCTGCGCGATAAAGCGATGCTGGAAGTGCTGTACGCCACCGGTCTGCGCGTTTCCGAGCTGGTGGGCCTGACCATGAGCGACATTAGCCTGCGACAGGGCGTGCTGCGCGTGATTGGTAAAGGAAATAAAGAACGTCTGGTACCGCTGGGTGAAGAGGCGGTGCTGTGGGTTGAGAATTACCTTGAATACGGGCGCCCCTGGCTGCTGAACGGCGTGGCGTCCGATGTGCTTTTTCCCAGCCAGCGCGCGCAGCAGATGACGCGCCAGACGTTCTGGCATCGAATTAAGCACTATGCCGTACTGGCGGGGATTGACAGCGAAAAGCTCTCCCCGCACGTGTTACGCCATGCGTTCGCGACGCATTTACTTAACCATGGCGCCGACTTACGCGTGGTGCAGATGCTGTTAGGACACAGCGATCTCTCCACGACGCAGATCTACACCCACGTGGCGACCGAGCGTCTGCGACAACTCCATCAACAGCATCACCCGCGTGCGTGAGTGCTGAAAAAAAGGACTGAGTATGAAAAAAGGTTTACTGATGTTCACTCTGCTGGCGACCACCTTATCCGGTGCGGCGCATGCCGATAGCGCGGCGATCAAGCAACTGCTGGCGAAGCTGGGCGTGCAGAGTTCGGACGTGCAACCTTCGCCGATCAAAGGCATCAGCACCGTATTGACGGACAGCGGCGTGATATACGTTACCGATGACGGTAAGCACATTATCCAGGGGCCGATGTACGACGTCAGCGGCGCGCAGCCGGTAAACGTCACCAATACGCTGCTGGCCGGTAAGCTGAACGCGCTGGAAAAAGAGATGATCGTCTATAAAGCGCCGCAGGAAAAACACGTCATCACCGTCTTCACCGATATTACCTGTGGTTATTGCCATAAATTGCATGAGCAGATGAGCGACTATAACGCGCTGGGTATTACCGTGCGCTATCTGGCCTTCCCGCGCCAGGGGCTGCAAAGCGAAGCCGAGCAGAATATGAAGGCTATCTGGTGCGCTAAAGATCGTAACAAAGCGCTGGATGACGCGATGAGCGGCAAGGGCGTGCAGCCAGCCAGCTGCGATGTTGATATCGCTAAACACTACATGCTGGGCGTGCAGCTTGGCGTTAACGGCACGCCGGCGATGGTGCTGAGCGACGGCACGCTGATGCCCGGCTATCGCGATCCTAAAGACCTGAAAGCGCTCCTTGATGAGCATCAAAAACAGACAAGCGGTAACTGATTCGCGTGAAACAACAGATACAACTACGCCGCCGCGAGGCGGCTGACGGCGTCGATTTACCTGCCGATCTCCCACCGCTGCTGCAGCGGCTGTACGCCAGCCGCGGCGTGCGTAGCGCGCAGGAGCTGGAGCGCGGCGTGAAAGGCATGCTGCCGTGGTCGCAGCTGACCGGCGTCGAAAAAGCGGTAGAGATGCTCTACGGCGCATTTAAGAAGGGGCTGCATATTGTGGTGGTCGGCGATTTTGACGCCGACGGCGCCACCAGCACCGCGCTGAGCGTTCTGGCCCTGCGGGCGCTGGGCTACGGCAACGTCTCGTACCTGGTGCCAAACCGTTTTGAAGATGGCTACGGCCTGAGCCCGGAAGTGGTCGATCAGGCTCACGCCCGCGGCGCGCAGATGATTATGACCGTGGATAACGGTATTTCTTCGCACGCTGGCGTCGATCGCGCCCATGCGCTGGGTATTCCGGTGCTGGTGACCGATCACCACCTGCCGGGGGATTCCCTGCCCGCGGCGGAAGCGATTATTAACCCGAACCTGCGCGACTGTGAGTTTCCGTCGAAATCGCTGGCCGGGGTGGGCGTGGCTTTTTATCTGATGCTGGCGCTGCGCACTTTTCTGCGCGATAAAGGCTGGTTTGAGGAGCGCGGCATTGCGCCGCCTAATCTGGCTGATCTCCTCGATCTGGTGGCGCTCGGCACCGTGGCGGACGTCGTACCGCTGGATGCCAACAACCGTATTCTGACCTGGCAGGGGCTGAGCCGCATCCGGGCGGGGAAATGCCGTCCGGGCATTAAGGCGCTGCTGGAGATCGCCAACCGCGACCCGCAAAAGCTGGCGGCAAGCGATCTCGGCTTCGCACTCGGCCCGCGCCTTAACGCGGCTGGGCGGCTGGACGATATGTCCGTCGGCGTGGCGCTGCTGCTGTGCGACAACACCGGCGAAGCGCGGGTGCTGGCCAATGAGCTGGATGCGTTGAACCAGACGCGCAAAGAGATAGAACAGGGGATGCAGGCGGAAGCCCTGACCCTGTGTGAGAAGCTGGAGCGCAGCGGTGAGATGCTGCCCGGCGGCCTGGCGATGTACCATCCGCAGTGGCATCAGGGCGTCGTCGGCATTCTGGCCTCGCGTATCAAAGAGCGTTTCCATCGTCCGGTTATCGCCTTTGCGCCCACCGGCGACGGTACGCTCAAAGGCTCCGGTCGGTCGATTCAGGGGCTGCATATGCGCGATGCGCTGGAGCGTCTGGATACGCTCTATCCCGGGCTGATTCTGAAGTTTGGCGGCCATGCCATGGCGGCGGGACTATCGCTGGAAGAGGCGCGCTTTGAAGAGTTCCAGCAGCGCTTCGGCGAGCTGGTGACCGAGTGGCTCGATCCTGCGCTGCTGCAGGGGGAAGTGGTCTCCGACGGTCCGCTGGCGGCGGCAGAGATGAGCATGGAGGTCGCGCAGATGCTGCGCGACGCCGGACCGTGGGGGCAGATGTTCCCGGAGCCGCTGTTTGACGGCCGTTTCCGTCTGCTACAGCAGCGCCTGGTCGGCGAGCGTCATCTGAAGGTGATGGTTGAGCCGGTCGGCGGCGGCCCGCTGCTGGACGGTATCGCGTTCAATGTTGATACTTCCCTTTGGCCGGATAACGGCGTTCGCGAAGTTCAGCTTGCCTATAAGCTTGACATCAATGAGTTCCGCGGCAACCGCAGCCTGCAGCTGATCATTGACCACCTCTGGCCAAATTGAGAACAGTATATTAATGAGGGCGCGAATCCGGTAGAATTCCGCTCTTATCACCGCATTTTGACGAATCCATTAAAAGAAACCGACCATGTTTGAAATAAATCCGGTAAAAAACCGTATTCAGGACCTCACGGAGCGCTCGGACGTTCTTAGGGGGTATCTTTGACTACGATGCTAAGAAAGAGCGTCTCGAAGAAGTAAACGCCGAGCTGGAGCAGCCTGACGTCTGGAACGAACCAGAGCGTGCGCAGGCGCTGGGTAAAGAGCGTTCCTCGCTGGAAGCCATCGTTGATACGCTGGATCAGATGTCTCAGGGGCTGGAGGACGTTTCCGGCCTGCTGGAGCTGGCCGTTGAAGCCGAAGACGAAGAGACCTTCAACGAAGCCGTCGCCGAGCTCGATGTGCTGGAAGAGAAGCTGGCGCAGCTGGAATTCCGCCGCATGTTCTCCGGTGAATACGACAGCGCCGATTGCTACCTCGATATCCAGGCCGGTTCCGGCGGAACGGAAGCGCAGGACTGGGCCAGCATGCTGATGCGCATGTATCTGCGCTGGGCCGAAGCGCGCGGCTTCAAGACCGAGATCATCGAAGAGTCTGAAGGCGAAGTGGCGGGCATTAAGTCCGTGACCATCAAGATTATCGGCGACTACGCCTACGGCTGGCTGCGTACCGAAACCGGCGTTCATCGCCTGGTGCGTAAGAGCCCGTTCGATTCCGGCGGCCGCCGCCACACCTCTTTCAGCTCCGCGTTCGTTTATCCGGAAGTGGATGACGATATTGATATCGACATCAACCCGGCGGATCTGCGCATTGACGTTTATCGCGCATCCGGCGCGGGCGGTCAGCACGTTAACCGTACGGAATCCGCGGTGCGTATTACCCACATTCCGACCGGCTTAGTGACCCAGTGCCAGAACGACCGTTCACAGCACAAGAACAAAGATCAGGCCATGAAGCAGATGAAAGCGAAGCTTTATGAGCTGGAAATGCAGAAGAAAAATGCCGAGAAGCAGGCGATGGAAGATACCAAATCCGACATCGGCTGGGGCAGCCAGATCCGTTCTTACGTGCTGGATGACTCCCGCATTAAAGATCTGCGCACCGGGGTGGAAACCCGCAACACTCAGGCGGTGCTGGACGGCAGCCTGGATCAATTTATCGAAGCAAGTTTGAAAGCAGGGTTATGAGGAACCAACATGTCTGAACAACAAGCACAGGGCGCTGACGCGGCAATTGACCTTAATAATGAACTGAAAGCCCGTCGTGAGAAGCTGGCCGCGCTGCGTGAGCAGGGTATCCCGTTCCCGAATGATTTCCGTCGTGACCACACCTCAGACCTTCTGCACGCTGACTTCGATGGCAAAGAAAACGAAGAGCTGGAAGCGCTGAACGTTGAAGTCGCCGTCGCTGGCCGCATGATGACCCGTCGTATCATGGGTAAAGCCTCTTTCGTTACGCTGCAGGACGTTGGCGGCCGCATTCAGCTGTACGTCGCCCGCGACGATCTGGCGGAAGGCGTCTACAACGAGCAGTTCAAAAAGTGGGACCTCGGCGATATCATCGCGGCGCGCGGTAAGCTGTTCAAAACCAAGACCGGCGAGCTCTCTATTCACTGCACCGAGCTGCGTCTGCTGACCAAAGCCCTGCGCCCGCTGCCGGACAAATTCCACGGCCTGCAGGATCAGGAAGCGCGCTATCGTCAGCGCTACCTGGACCTGATCTCCAACGATGAATCGCGCAACACCTTTAAAGTGCGTTCGCAGATCCTGGCGGGCATCCGCCAGTTCATGGTCGGCCGCGGCTTTATGGAAGTTGAAACCCCGATGATGCAGGTGATCCCCGGCGGCGCGTCCGCGCGTCCGTTCATCACCCATCACAACGCGCTGGATCTGGACATGTACCTGCGTATCGCGCCGGAACTGTACCTGAAGCGTCTGGTGGTTGGCGGCTTCGAGCGCGTGTTCGAAATCAACCGTAACTTCCGTAACGAAGGTATCTCCGTTCGCCATAACCCAGAGTTCACCATGATGGAACTCTACATGGCGTATGCGGATTACAAAGATCTGATTGAGCTGACCGAATCCCTGTTCCGCACCCTGGCGCAGGACGTTCTGGGCCATACTGAAGTGCCTTACGGCGATCAGACCTTTGATTTCGGCAAGCCGTTTGAAAAGCTGACCATGCGCGAAGCGATCAAGAAATATCGTCCGGAAACCGAGATGGCCGATCTGGATAACTTCGATTCCGCAAAAGCCATTGCGGAAAGCATCGGTATCCACGTTGAGAAGAGCTGGGGTCTGGGCCGCATCGTGACCGAGATCTTCGAAGAAGTGGCGGAAGCGCACCTGATTCAGCCGACCTTCATTACCGAATATCCGGCAGAAGTCTCTCCGCTGGCGCGTCGTAACGACGAGAACCCGGAAATCACCGACCGCTTTGAATTCTTCATCGGCGGGCGTGAAATCGGTAACGGCTTTAGCGAGCTGAACGATGCGGAAGACCAGGCGCAGCGTTTCCTCGATCAGGTTAACGCGAAAGCCGCCGGTGACGACGAAGCGATGTTCTATGACGAAGACTACGTTACCGCGCTGGAGCACGGCCTGCCGCCGACTGCGGGCCTCGGTATCGGTATCGACCGTATGGTGATGCTGTTTACCAACAGCCACACCATCCGCGACGTGATCCTGTTCCCGGCGATGCGTCCGGTAAAATAAGCATTACGCGAATAAAAAAACCCAGCAGAGCTGGGTTTTTTTATGCCTGGTTGCTAAAGCTGATTAATGCGTTACGCGCATTATCGTCCGCCGCCTGCAGCACCATCCACGGGCTAAAAGCCCAGGGCGTCGCGCGAATCCCGCTTAACACATCCGCAAGATTGCTCCACTGAAAATCCATCACTTCGTCAGGATTTATCCGTAACGCGCTGGCGACTCGTGCCGCATAGACCGGGCAGACCTCGTTTTCAACAATGCCATTCGGCGCAACGGCCCGATAGCGGAATCCCGGGAAGACCGGGGCGATGCGGGTAATCTCAACGCCGAGCTCGAAGCGGCAGCGGCGCTCAACGGCCTGTTCGAAGGTTTCGCCGGTTTGCGGATGCCCGCAGACTGAGTTCGTCCATACGCCTGGCCAGGCTTTTTTGCCCAGCGAACGGCGCGTGACCAGCAGCTGACCTTGTTCATTGAACAGCCAGCAGGAAAACGCGAGATGCAAAGGGGTATCGAGGGTGTGGGCGGCATACTTCTCCAGCATACCTGTAGGCTTATCTTGCTCGTCCAGCAAAATGACATGTTCCCCGGCCATGACAACTCCTGAAATAAAAAATGACCCGGCACAAACCCGCCGGGTCATGTACTCAGGCCACTAGGGTAGCCCATAAATGGGACAAAGGCATTACCAAAACATGTTGGCCTCCGGGGAGAGCGTGATATTGCAGAGGTGCCGGCAGGGGGCTAATTGAATCACCAGCGGTTTAACCCGGACGCACCGCGACGCTCCCGGACTCTCCCGGGAGAGCGTAGATGTTCAGCCGCTTAGCAGGCCTTTAATACTTCTGTATGAAGGGTAGCGATTGGGGATTGCCTTAGGGACTGGTATGATAATCGCCCTGGTTTTGAGGTGAATGTTCGTGTTAAGCGCAGGATGCCTGATGAGAAAACGCTTTGTTATTGCAATAATGTTGCTGAGCAGCCTGATTGTCGCAGGGTGTTCCAGCTCATCCGATTCCGGTTCTACCTACACCGTGAAGCGCGGTGACACGCTGTACGCTATCTCACGTTCCACTGGCACCAGCGTCAGGGATCTCGCCCGTCTCAATAATATTTCACCTCCCTATACCATCGAAGTCGGGCAAAAGCTGAAGCTAAACAGCGGTTCCGGGACCACGGCGAAGGCGGGGGCATCCGGCAAGAAATCGTCAGCGAAACGTACCGCCGCCGTGACGCCATCTTCGGCGGTGCCGCAATCCTCCTGGCCGCCGGTCGGGCAACGCTGCTGGCGCTGGCCAACCAGCGGTAAAGTAGTGCTGCCATACTCCACCAGCGATGGCGGCAATAAAGGTATCGATATCGCCGGTAGGCGCGGCCAGCCGGTGTATGCGGCAGGGGCGGGCAAAGTGGTGTACGTGGGCAACCAGCTGCGCGGCTACGGCAACCTGATTATGATTAAGCATAATGAGGACTATATCAGCGCCTACGCGCACAACGACAAGCTAATGGTGAATAACGGCCAGAGCGTGAAGATTGGCCAGCAGATTGCCACCATGGGCAGCTCGGACGCGGATTCCGTGCGCCTGCATTTCCAGATTCGCTACCGGGCGACAGCGATCGACCCGCTGCGCTATTTGCCGCCGCAGGGCAGTAAGCCTAAGTGCTAAAAGGTTATTTTATCGGCATTTAGCCTGGTTTGGGCTTGTCAGCGGGTGCGTAAGGTCTATAATGGCCCTCGCACCTCTTCGCGGGCGTAGTTCAATGGTAGAACGAGAGCTTCCCAAGCTCTATACGAGGGTTCGATTCCCTTCGCCCGCTCCAGAATATCTCCCGCTGTGGCAAAACTTCATTAAAATTCTCATTTCTATCAACAGCTTGCCTTAGCTAAATTGTCTGTAATCGTCCTACCATTGAACGATAGTTTACCAACACAAGGTACACTGTTAGTGGTCACGGTACTTGCACACCACATGCAGGCGCTGCCAGCGGTTCGGCCTCGCTCCTTCGGATACATGGTCATCCTGATGTCTGACATACCCTGATGTTGTCGCCTGACGGCTCCGCGAGGTGTCTTACCACCAACGGGCTTTATGGATGGGATTGTCCAAAATCAGGGAAAAAGGGAAGGCTGGATCTCTCCAGCCTTTGGCGGTCATTCGGTCCCTGATTTCTTCCTGCCGATGCATGCATACCGACACGCCAGCGCGTTACGAGCTACACCTTATGCAGCCCGCCTTGATACTTTTTTTGCATAACGAAAATGACAATTCATTAACCGTAATCGGGGTGAAACAATCATGGTGTAAAAAAAAGGAGTCATTATGCATACCCGAAATTTATCTCAAAACCTTATTGTCAGTTCAGTCGGCTATGGTGCGATGGGACTGAGCGAATTTTATGGCCAGACAGATGACAAGGCTTCCCGGCAGCTATTACATAAACTCATTGACCTGGATATTACGTTCATTGATACCGCTAACCTGTACGGGCGGGGTCACAATGAACGGCTGATTGGCCACTTTCTTGCCGGACTCGATAAGGCTACGCGTGAGCAGTTCAGAATTGCCACAAAGTGCGGAATCGATCGGGCTCCTGATGAGGCTTATGCCCGCACCATTAACAATCAACCGGACTACATTACCCACTGCTGTAATGAATCCCTCAAAAGGCTCGGTGTTGAACGGATCGATCTGTTCTATCTTCACAGGGTCAGCCCGGCGACGCCTGTCGAGGAGAGCATGGAATGTCTGAGCCGTCTCATCAAAGATGGAAAGATCAATCATATCGGACTTTGTGAAGTCTCTGCATCGACCCTTCGCCGGGCCCATGCTGTACACCCAATCACAGCCCTGCAGACAGAATATTCACTATGGACACGTGACATTGAAGATGAAATCCTGCCGACAGTGAAAGAGCTGGGGATTGGCCTGGTACCCTATTCTCCGCTGGGAAGGGGGTTCCTGACAGGAAAATACCGTAAAAACAGTGATTTTTCTGAAGGTGACTTCCGTAAAAATAATGAGCGTTTCATTCAGTCCAGCCTTGATCACAACGTACAGCTTCTCGATGCTGTTCTCCCGCTTACTGAAAAGTACGGTTGTTCCTCGGGTCAGGTGGCGCTGGCCTGGCTGCTCGCGCAGTACGATAAGCTGGTACCGATCCCCGGTACCAAGCACATCAGTTATCTGGCCGAAAATGCGCAGGCGGCTGACATCGCTCTGGACAAATCAGATGTTGCGCTACTGAACGATATTCACCAGCGCGTTGAGATTAAAGGCGGCCGGTATTCTGAAGAAGGTATGAAAGGCGTTAACGCCTGAAATCCGTTTACATAATATGAAACCGGGCATTGCCCGGTTATTTTGTTTTTATTAACAGCCCAGCCGCTGTACAGCCGATAATTTTTCTTCAGCGGTAAACGCTCAGCGCCACCCCTTCACCGCCGCCAACACACAGCGCTGCAACACCGCGTTTATTATCATTACGCAGGAGTCCATGCACGAGGGTGACCAGAATGCGGCATCCCGAGGCACCGATAGCATGCCCGAGTGCGATTGCTCCGCCATAGGGATTAATACGATCGGGTGAAATACCCGTCTGGTCAACCACTGCCAGCGCCTGGGCTGCAAACGCTTCATTGGACTCCAGGTGATCAACATCTTCTGGTTTCCAGCCAGAGCGGGAAAGACAGTCTGCGATAGCCTGTACCGGAGCGGCACCCATTAATGCCGGCTTAATCCCCGAATTCGCAAACGCGGCAAGAGACGCTAAAACCAGCAGCCCACGTGCCTCGGCAGTTTTTCTGGTACAAAGAAGGACAGCGGCCGCGCCATCATTAAGAGAGGATGCATTACCTGCCGTCACAGTTCCTCCCTTTCTGAAAACGGGTTTCAGCTGTATTAGTTTTTCAATGCTGGTTTTGCGGGGGCCTTCATCCGTGTCAACTCTCAGGGTTTTACCTTTCCTGTCCTGCCATTCAACGGGAACTATTTCACGAGCAAATATTCCCTTTTCCTGAGCATCCATTGCCTTTATGTGGGACAGTAGCGCGTATTCATCTTGCATTTCGCGACTGATGCTGAACTCAGCTGCAACATTTTCGGCGGTGACGCCCATATGGTTATTATCGAAAGCATCCCAGAGTCCATCGGACACCACGCTATCCCTCATATTACAATCCCCCAGCCTTGTCCCTGAGCGTGAAGCCATCAGAATATGAGGGGCGTTAGACATGCTCTCCTGACCGCCGGCAATGACGAATTCTGCCTCACCCGTCTGCAGCGCCAGCATGGCCAGATGAACTGATTTGAGACCTGAACCGCAGACCTTGTTAATCGTCAGACATTGCGTTTCAACGGGTAGCCCGGCGTTCAGCGCGGACTGACGTGCGGGATTCTGGCCACATCCTGCCGTCAGTACCTGTCCCATAATAACCTGAGAAATCTCACTGGCCTCCACTCCTGAGTCTTCAAGAAGCGCACGAATGACGTGACTCCCGAGTTCTGCTGCGGAATGGCCCGACAGGGAACCCATGAATGCACCCGTTGCAGTACGTTTTGCAGAAACAATCACAACTTCGTTCATGACATTTCCTCTGTAGTGGCACACTGAATTTGGCCACCTGAGTAGAGGTGATATGCTCACCTCAACATCTTACAGGTGAACCAATGAGCAAAATATTTACTGCTGAATTTAAAGCCGAAGCGGCAAAACTGGTCCTTGATCAGAACTACACTCACGGTGAAGCGGCTAAAGCGATGAACGTCAGCCTCTCCGCCATCAACCGCTGGGTTAAATCGTTACGTATGGAGCACCAGGGGAAAACGCCACCGGGGCTGCCTCTGACGCCTGAGCAGACGGAACTCAGGGAAATAAGAAAACAAATACAACGCCTTGAAATGGAAAATGAAATCCTAAAAAAGGCTACTGTAGATTCAACCTGTCAACGCAACACCCTTTTCAATTATCTCTTTCGGTGTTTTGAACTTCAGTGTCTTTCTCGGCCTGGTGTTTAGTTGCGCTGCAACCTGATCCAGCTCCTGCTGTGTGTATTGAGCAAGGCATGTTTTTTTGGGGAAGAACTGTCGTATTAGTCCATTCGTATTTTCGTTGGTGCCTCGTTGCCAGGGACTTTGAGGATCGCAAAAATAAACTTTCACTCCCGTGCTGCTGCTAAATTCCAGATGCCTGGCCAGCTCCATTCCTCTGTCCCACGTCAATGATTGCCTGAGTTCGGGCGGTAAGCTCAGGAATTTTTCAGTAAGAGCCTGATTCACTGAAACAGCATCTTTCCCCTTTAACCTGAGAATAAGCGTATAGCGCGATTTACGATCTACCAGAGTGGCAATATGCGAGTTTTTTGTGCCCGAGACTAAATCCCCCTCCCAGTGTCCAACAGAGCGCCTGTTATCAATATGCCGCGCGCGCTCATGGATTGGCGTGCCATTCACGATATTGATTGTTCCTCTTTCCCCTTTGCGGGTGTGGCGTCGCCCATGCCTCAGGCTGTGCGAACGCCGCAGATGCTGAATATTCAGGTGGTGCAGAGCTTCACGACAACGAAAGTACAGCGTCTTATAAATTGTCTCAGCTGATATTCGCATCGTTTTCTGACGCGGCTTCGTTCGTTTTAACCATCCCGAAATTTGCTCCGGAGACCACTTTAATTCCAGCTTTTCCAGAACAAGGTCCCTCAGCGGCTCATTCTGATCCAGCAAACACGGTTTGGGACGTTTAGCCATCCTGTTGGCGCGATTATTAGCATCAACAGCTTTGTAATAGCGCCTGCCACGATTACGCTGGACTTCTCGCGAGATCGTCGAAGGAGAGCGTCTTAATGCAGTAGCAATCGCCCGAATACTCATTTTGGCTGACAGGCCAGCGCGTATTTCCTCACGTTCAGACAAGGTCAGGTGTGCGACGGCCCGCTTACGCTCATTGGGTTTTATGCCGCCGGTGTCCCTCAACATGGTGAAAATAGTTCCGGGTTTTGAATCCAGAATCTTAGCTATTTCACTAAATCCTGTCCCACTCTTCCACAAGTCGAAAACGGGTAATGACTCCAACTTACTGATAGTGTTTTATGTTCAGATAATGCCCGATGACTTTGTCATGCAGCTCCACCGATTTTGAGAACGACAGTGACTTCCTGCCCAGCCTTGCCAGATGCTGCCTCAGATTCAGGTTATGCCGCTCAATGCGCTGCGTATATCGCTTGCTGATAACGTGCAGTTCTCCCTTCAGGCGTGATTCATAAAGCGGCCAGCCATCCGTCATCCATACCACGACCTCAAAGGCCGACAGCAGGCCAAGAAGACGCTCCAGCGTGGCCAACGTGCGTTCACCGAATACGTGCGCCACAACCGTCCTCCGTATCCTGTCATACGCGTAAAACAACCAGCGCTGGCGTGATTTAGCGCCGACGTAACCCCACTGTTCGTCCATTTCCGCGCAAACAATGACGTCACTGCCCGGTTGTATGCGTGAGTTTACCGACTGCGGCCTGAGTTTTTTAAGTGTCGTAAAATCGTGTTGAGGCCAACGCCCATAATGCGTGCACTGGCGCGACATCCGACGCCATTCATGGCCATATCAATAATTTTCTGGTGTGTACCGGGCTGAGAGGCGGTGTAAGTGAACTGTAGCTGCCATGTTTTACGGCAGTGAGAGCAGAGATAGCGCTGATGTCCGGCAGTGCTTTTACCGTTACGCACCACGCCTTCAGTAGCTGAACAGGAGGGACAGCTGATAGAAACAGAAGCCACTGGAGCACCTCAAAAACACCATCATACACTAAATCAGTAAGTTGGCACCATTACCAGTTTTTTAAGTGTCGTAAAATCGTGTTGAGGCCAACGCCCATAATGCGTGCACTGGCGCGACATCCGACGCCATTCATGGCCATATCAATAATTTTCTGGTGTGTACCGGGCTGAGAGGCGGTGTAAGTGAACTGTAGCTGCCATGTTTTACGGCAGTGAGAGCAGAGATAGCGCTGATGTCCGGCAGTGCTTTTACCGTTACGCACCACGCCTTCAGTAGCTGAACAGGAGGGACAGCTGATAGAAACAGAAGCCACTGGAGCACCTCAAAAACACCATCATACACTAAATCAGTAAGTTGGCACCATTACCCGAAAACGAGCGATTTTTCTTTTGCTGTAAATGTACGTTTCATCAAACGATCCTCCGCAACCACATGTTTTCACATGGTTGTTGCGTTGACCAATTGAATCTACAGTAGCCTTATTTAGGATTTCATTTTCCATTTCAAGGCGTTGTATTTGTTTTCTCATTTCCCTGAGTTCCGTCTGCTCAGGCGTCAGAGGCAGCCCCGGGGGCGTTTTCCCCTGGCGCTCCATACGTAACGATTTAACCCAGCGGTTGATGGCGGAGAGGCTGACGTTCATCGCTTTAGCCGCTTCACCGTGAGTGTAGTTCTGATCAAGAACCAGTTTTGCCGCTTCGGCTTTAAATTCAGCAGTAAATATTTTGCTCATTGGTTCACCTGTAAGATGTTGAGGTGAGCATATCACCTCTACTCAGGTGGCCAAATTCAGTGTGCCACTACATCAGGGCCGGCAAGGTGGAATCAATTTCGCTCAGTCGGGTGGTGACTTTATCGGCGAGTCCGGACTCAAGACGATCCATAATATCTCTGCCATAACGTGTCAGCTCATCAGTTGGGCTCATAATATTTCTCCGGAGTGGTTTGTTCAGACCTCAGGCGCGTCGGAATAGCGGCAACGAGCAGGACAGAAAGTCCGATAGCTGCGCCGGCTGCGATATAAAGCAGTGGGACGGAAAAAGCGGATACCATCCAGGCACCTGCAGATGCCCCGACACCAATAGCGGTATTGAAGAATGAAACGTAAACCGCGGACGCCGGGAAGGCTTTATCTTCCGCCAGGCGCAGGACCCACGTCTGGAAGCCCACAAAAATCCCGGATACAGCCACGCCCCAGATAACCATTGCGGTAAAGACCGCAGTGCCTGAAAGGGATGTACCGGATAAACCCAGAAATACCAGCACAGCACAGATAAGCACGACCGATACCGATACCGTTGCTTTGAGATGTTTATCAATCATCATTCCGGTGAGAAAATTGCCGGCAAGACCAGCGATACCGTAAACAAACAGAACCGCCGGGATGACGGATGTGGCAAGGGAATGCTGCGTGTGCAGCCAGGGTTCAATGTATGTAAAAGCGGCAAAGTGTGCGGTTACGGCCAGTAACGTGGCGGAATAAATTTTCCACAGCGCGGAGGATTTAAATACGCTTTTGAGCGCCCCCAGGCCGATCGCACTTTTACTGGTTATCTGTGGCACCAGTATGGTAATGCCGGCAAAGGCAACCACGCTGAGTAAAGCCATCAGCCAGAACGCCTGTCTCCAGCCGAAGTGTATACCAATATAATTTGATATCGGCACGCCAAATACGCTGGCAGCCGAGACGCCACCAAAAACGATAGACGTTGCCGCGCCAAGGAATCGGGCTGGCACGATAGCCACTGCGGTGGCGCCGATCATCGCCCAGAATGCGCCATGTGCCAGCGCGCCCAGTACGCGTGCGACTAGCAGTATGGCGTATGTGTTTACCGTGGCGGCAAGAACGTTAGAAAGAAAAAGTATGACCGTGAGTGTGAGCAGAAGCCGCTTCTTGGCCACATTACCAAGGAATACTGATGCAAAGAGTGCGCTCAGTGCGCCCACCCAGGCGTAAAGTGAAACCGTCATGCCAACCGCTGACTCAGAGGCGCCAAGTCCCTCTGCAATGGGCGTCAGCAGGCCTACCGGAGCCAGTTCGGTGGTAACGATAGTAAACGTTGAAAGAGCCAGAATAAACAAGGCAAGCCAAGACCTGAAGGTCATATCCTGCGGGGATTTTTCTGAATGCATATATTCTTACCTCAAGGTTGGTTTAAATAACCTGCCAGCGATGTGTTATCGCGTGTCTGGCCAGCGCTGAATGTTTTCCTACGCAGACAGGGTGGCCGGTTGATGCAAGCATCGGAATGTCAGAGAGATCGTCACCATAGGCATAACAGTCAGAAGGATTAATATTTCTCTGTTCGCAAAACTGAAGGAGCGCATCTTTCTTTCCGTCACCAATCGTCTGTGGATAACCTATTTCACCCGTCATTTCCCCTGCAGCAGTGAACTTCAGTGGTGCGCAAAGAATATCTTTCACGCCAAGGTATCTTGCGACAGGAGAAAGAACGGGAAGCATTGAACCGGATATAAAAACAATATCCATATTTTCAGCCTGATGTTTTTTAAGAGCCGAAACCGCGCTTCCTATAAATAATTCTGAATTCAGCTTAAATCTGAACCATTTTTCACCAGCCTCTTCAAGCGCCTTATAACTGATACCTGCAAATTGCCGGTAGTACTCCCTGTTGAGATGCTCACGGGGAATTCCTTTTTTAACTTCAGACTGGAAATTCGCCATATACTTATGGAGTTTAATGGGTTCATTATTCTCCTTGCACCAGAAGTCAAAAAAATCAAACATACTTTTAATATTGATCAGCGTCTCATCGACGTCAAAAAAAGCGGCGGCCTGTTGCAAAACTCACTCCTCGTAATTTTTCCTTCGGCTTTTTGGTAATGGTGCCAACTTACTGATTTAGTGTATGATGGTGTTTTTGAGGTGCTCCAGTGGCTTCTGTTTCTATCAGCTGTCCCTCCTGTTCAGCTACTGAAGGCGTGGTGCGTAACGGTAAAAGCACTGCCGGACATCAGCGCTATCTCTGCTCTCACTGCCGTAAAACATGGCAGCTACAGTTCACTTACACCGCCTCTCAGCCCGGTACACACCAGAAAATTATTGATATGGCCATGAATGGCGTCGGATGTCGCGCCAGTGCACGCATTATGGGCGTTGGCCTCAACACGATTTTACGACACTTAAAAAACTCAGGCCGCAGTCGGTAAACTCACGCATACAACCGGGCAGTGACGTCATTGTTTGCGCGGAAATGGACGAACAGTGGGGTTACGTCGGCGCTAAATCACGCCAGCGCTGGTTGTTTTACGCGTATGACAGGATACGGAGGACGGTTGTGGCGCACGTATTCGGTGAACGCACGTTGGCCACGCTGGAGCGTCTTCTTGGCCTGCTGTCGGCCTTTGAGGTCGTGGTATGGATGACGGATGGCTGGCCGCTTTATGAATCACGCCTGAAGGGAGAACTGCACGTTATCAGCAAGCGATATACGCAGCGCATTGAGCGGCATAACCTGAATCTGAGGCAGCATCTGGCAAGGCTGGGCAGGAAGTCACTGTCGTTCTCAAAATCGGTGGAGCTGCATGACAAAGTCATCGGGCATTATCTGAACATAAAACACTATCAGTAAGTTGGAGTCATTACCGGCTTTTTTCCTGAAAATCTTTATGGTTTCCGGGAACCCCTGCGTCTGCCCAGCGAGAAGGATGTATTTCAGAAATGACAACCGAGATTTTATCCAGCGGCGCTCCGGTATGTTTATGCACAGCAAACGTAATATCTTCCTGGAGCCGGATAATTTTACCTTCATCTTTTATAGGCCAGGTGGTGATGTGAACAAATGGCATATTTTACCTCACTCTACGGTAGTAAATTCATCGAAGGAACGGACCTTTAGTTTTAAATGAGCATGAATGTCACCACCCAGACCATAAAGTCCGATTGCGCCGCCGTAGCTCTGGCGGGAACTCATATACAGGACAACAACGTTAATAATCCGGTTTTCATTCCGTTCATGTGCCGGGAAGGGATCGGGCAATTCCGCCCAGTAATCTGCATTACCGTTATGATCGGTAATAAATACGTTAGGTATGCCCAGAGGTCCCGGTCGGCTTGGATTCTCAGTCGCTAAATCTTTTTCCCGAAGGCTCATCACGGTATAAACACTGTCGGGAACAAGATTACGGAAAGAAAACGTAAACCTTGCGCGCCTGCTGTCTTCAGACAGACAGACATCCAGCGTACCCTCCGCATGCATCCAGTTTTCCAGAGTGACAGGCTGAACCTGACGTTTGCCATCACTGCTGCGGTAATCAGCAATATAGCCTTCATGCAGAGGCAGACTGGGGCGGCTTTCGGTGTTCGCCTGCGGTCGCTGCTCCGGTGCAAAAAGCATCCCGTAATTATTTGATGGGATGGGTAAAGGAAGGGTATGCAGGATGATATCCTTAACTTCATCCTGCGCCATACCTTCAATATCTCGCAGTATTCTGTAAGGCTTCGTCGCGCCGAATTCGGGCACGGGGCTGTCTGCTGCCACAAGCACGCTTCGCCATTCCAGCCCGTTATCACCCGGCACCATGCCAACCACCACAAAGTTGCCGTTACCGTCCATGACCTCCGCAGGGGGGTAAAGCGGCCCCTGCGTGGTCACAGCCAGGCGGTATGTTCGGCTAGCTGATTTGGACATGCGTCACCCCGTGTGTCGCGATGTTCTGTTCAGCAATTGCCGCCTGCATGGCGGCTTCAGCCAGCAGTTTTTCCTTTTCAGCAATCAGAGCTGAAGGATATACGGTGAACGATACATCCATCGTCGCGCAAAGCGTCTGATGCTGAGTCACGCGAACCTGCGCTCTGAAACGCCCCCTTCGCTCATTAATGTCCTTCTCAAGGAATTCAAAATGGACCAGCGCTGGTAAAGGAAACAGAAAGCTGGAAAAGGTCGTCGCCATGCTGTTAATGACGTAGTAGCGTCCTGCTTCCTGCTTATAAATAAACTCTTCGGTAACGGCGATAAAAGCCTGACGACTTGCCTCGACCAGAAGCATCCCCTGAATATGCTGGCCGGTCTGATGATCGGCCATGAGCTCACAGCGTTCGTCAATCAGCAGCGGCATTGCAAAAAGATCACTGTTATGTTCGGTCTGCTCTGCTGAGCCGATAAGAACATTCTGCTCCAGCCTTTTATGACAATGTGCATTTTTTTTATCTCTGACCAATTTTTCCAGAGAGCACATTTTAAGTTTATTGCCATGAACAACATTTCTTGCCTGATTCGAAATGACTTTTCCTGCGAAATCTTTACGTACACCCTGGCCGATAATAATCTCATGTTCTTTATCAATAATGTTGGCTGGAATTTGCGAAAGTAATTCAAGCTGAGAAATTGTCAGAACATCTTTACCATTTGCGAATTCATTAAACTTATCGCCTACAATAACCAGTTTTTTATAGTTCATTTATCATTCCTCAGCTGCAACAGGCATGGTAGATGCGGGTGTAAAGTCCTTCATTGCCTCCGGTGATGTAATTGTCTCCAGCTTGCTGGATAATTTCCTGGTAACGCGCATTGGTGAAGGCTTCCTTATAGGATTGCTTATCGCCATTGAAGGAGGAGATAAACATTACACCCGGAACACCGCTAATAAGAGAGTGGAATGCTTCA
The DNA here is from genome assembly GCF_019048985.1 of Klebsiella sp. PL-2018. Classification (NCBI taxonomy): domain Bacteria; kingdom Pseudomonadati; phylum Pseudomonadota; class Gammaproteobacteria; order Enterobacterales; family Enterobacteriaceae; genus Klebsiella; species Klebsiella sp. PL-2018. Next base: position 4,868,728 of record NZ_CP077673.1, on the reverse strand, counting down.
AAGCTTTCAATTTTATCTTTATTGTCCCTGACAACATTAAAAATGGTCTCATCGCGCCACTGACGATACTGCTGATAATTATGAGCCGGAACTTCAACATGGCGAAGTTGAATGTACTGGCTTTCAGGGAGATCTTTCTTGTTGTCAATCGGAGATTCTACAAACTTAAGCAATTCTCTGCGAATATCTGCAGAAAGAACATCAGCCAGTCTGTGGAACATGGATACCATCTCTTCTTCTACCCACGAAATTTCCTTGATGTCGTTAAATGCACGCAGCTCCAGAAGTTCATTCACTCCCTGCTCTTCTGAATAATAGTATCGTGTGCTGCCGCTGTTTTTTAAGAACGAGAAATCAGCAGCGGAAACATTATTTTTTAACGGAAAGCGTGAGACCAGTACATAGTTAGCTGACATTTTCATCTCCAAATAGAGTTCTGATTGAGTTCGGGAGAAATTTATCAATCTGTGACGAGGATGGAATTGTTTAATGTGTAATTCAATTTTCGTATTACTGTAAACAGACTGATCCCTGATATGATCATTCGTGTTAACACTCAGAATACAAAAGAGTTTAGAATAAATTTTTTGACTGGCAGGCTCGAATCTATGGCGATCGCAGGACACCTGATAAGTAACCACCTCCCCAGCGTTAAACAGCTCCAGTGCTTCCTTGCTGTTGCTCATGAACTGAATTTTCGCAGAGCTGCTGAACGGCTCAGAATGACTCAGCCTCCGTTAACCCGACATATAAAGTGCCTCGAAGGCGTGCTGAATCAGCAGTTATTCAGCCGCAGTACGCATGACGTCAGCCTGACGGAGGCTGGCCAGGCCCTGGTAATAAGAGCAGAGAAGATTCTGCTGGAGCTTAATGAACTGAAAACCGGTTCACTGGCATCCGGGGGGAAGGTACGGATCGGCCTTACCCGGACGCTTAATTTTGAATTTATCGAACCCGTCAGCAGACAGCTTATCGAACTGGATGCCGGAGACGACGTTGAAACACCTAATCTGACTTCTGCCCAGCTCCTTCAATGCCTGTCAAAAAACACGCTTGATCTCGTGCTTACGGGGGAAAAGGGCACTGGCCATGAAGATATGGTTCAGTATCGCTGGGTTTGCTGCGAACCGCTGCTGATAGCAATGCCGGCCATACATCCCGCCAGCCTGAAAGAAAAAGTATCACTCAAAGACGTCAGTGATTTACCACTTTTCTGGTTTTCAAGAAGCGCAAACCCTTCATTTTATGACAAATGTGAAAGTTTTTTTGAACAGCTCAATGTCCCGCTCAAAAGGGTTAAAGAGCCGGATGATTCACTCGTTATGCTCACCCGCATCGCAAGAGGCAAAGGGTTTGCACTGATGCCCCAGTCGAAATGCACGTTTAATCAGGAAGGGCTGTGCTACCGCGAACTGACAGACGATGAATCTCAGAAACTGAATATTGATATCTACTCGGCAATCAGGGTCAATGAGACGCGGGAGGCTGTACTGGATGCTCAGAACGTCTTATGTGGGAAAAATTTTTCCGGCTGAAGAGTTTATATGGGTCATGATTGGATAGCGAAAATTATTATACTACAAGGGCTTACCCGGCATGAGATGGCAGGCACGCCTCTCTATCTGACGTCGCCAGGCTACAATAATCACTGAATCCCAGGCGCTTGAACAACTGTACTTCTTTATCCTGGCGCTACGTCTCTCTTTCACTTTGTCATGAGATACTGCTAGCTATGAGCAACGTCACCATTTATCACAATCTGGCCTGCGGGACGGTATCATTATCGCTGAACGATATTCTGGAGGGTGACTATGACTATTATCTGCAGACGCTTCCTGATGCCGCTTATGCAGTTTCAGCCAGTATTGAATATTAATAATGCCTGGCTGAATAAGAACCCTGGTCAGGTAAGCTGGAAAATCACCAATAATCATCGCCAGCGGCAATAACATGACGCTGCCGTAATGGGATATCGATGTTACTGATCTTTGGCGGCCTGCCCGGTACCGGGAAATCAACCATTGCTCGCCTGCTGGCCGCCAGGCTGGGGGCCGTCTGGTTACGGATTGATTCAATTGAACAGGCGCTGATTCGCGCCGAAACCGTCACCCGGCACGATATAGGGCCGGCCGGATATCTGGTGGCGTATGCCATTGCTGCGGATAACCTCAGGCAGGGCAACGTGGTGATTGCCGACTCAGTTAACCCTATAGCCATTACCCGCCAGGCATGGAGAGCGGTCGCGACCGAGAATGCAGCGCCTTATCTGGAGATAGAACTGACCTGCTCCGACCAAACGCAGCATCGGTATCGCGTGGAAAACCGAGTGGCGGATATTCGCGGCCATATTCTGCCGGACTGGCAAAAGGTTATCACCCGTGAGTACGAACCCTGGCGCACCGCCAGCCTGACTCTGGATACCTCGGTGCTGACCGCAGAAGAGGCGGTAGAGCGGATCGTTGAGCATATTGCGTTACGCGGCCGGTAGGTTCATAGAGGAAGCCGGACAAACGTTTGCAGGGCACATAAAAGAAGGCGCCTGCGCATCTCCGGTGAAACAATAGCCCAGTGTTATGAAACGAAGTTTCTTGAGATATCTCGAGTGTTCAGAAACTTGAGTTGTAAGGTATTGTTCGGTCGTTCATATTTTCGTTCTCAACGATTAGCACCATTTACAATTCACATTGTCAGACCGGTTTACATCACAAAACACAAAATTCCGTCAAGGTTCCGTATCTGATGAGCAATTAAAAGTGTACTCTTTTGAGTATTGCATCTGAGCGTGTCGCTCGAATGACTTGTGATGCCTCTTGTTATATATGGATAACCGCTATGCCTAAAGAGAACAAAAATCCGAAACTGCGCAACTACGATCCTCGTTTTATCTACTCTCTTGTTGTTAAGCGTTACTTCTCTGAAATGAAGACAAAGATAGAAATCGCTGAGGAACTCGGTCTGTCCCGCTTCAAAGTTGCACGCCTGATTGATGAAGCCATTGCGCAAGAGTATGTAAAATTTACTTTTCCTAAACAGCAGGCTCTGGACGAGGAAATAGCGCAAAATTTGTGTAAAAAATACGGATTGCAGGATGCCGTTGTACTCTCTGTTTCTGAATCCTGGTCTTCGCAGGAACAATTAAACGTCAAGCTGGGAGGGATAACGGCGACCTACTTGAGTGAAATTCTCAAAGAGGGAATGAAGTTTGGTCTCGCCTGGGGACGGGTACTCTCAAGTACGGTGAGTCAACTGACGACATTACCTGTTCTGGATGTGGTTCAGCTTTCTGGCGTTCATCCAGGCATTGAATTTAGTCAGGGGCCCATTGATTTGATTCACAAAGTTGCTGCTATTTCCCACGGAAGAGCACACCCAATGTATGTCCCTATGTGGGTAGATGACGAAAGTTTAGCCCAGAAACTTGCAGACGATCAGGCTGTTCAGGATACGCAAAAGTTTTACTCAAGTATGGATGTCGTTATTACGGGCATTGGGGCCTGGAAAACCGGTTCTTCCAGTCTGTGCGATATATTCCCTGAAGCATGGCGTGAGACTTTAATGAGCCAGGACATTACCGCTGATGTATGCGTAACCCTGGTAAATAGTAAAGGGGAAATACTCGATAGCCCGCTAAGCCGCCTGGGTTTCGGCATTACGACAGAACAATTGCGCGCCACAAAAAAACTGATTGGGGTTGCTGGGGGGGACGAAAAATATGAAGGCATTGTTGCCTCTCTCAAATCAGGCCTTCTGAATGTGCTGATCACTGATTTTGATACGGCTATCAAACTGCTGGATTAATAGCCGCTAGCGCTTAACGCCTCGCCGGTATTATTTGATATCAGCGTGGCGTTCCTTCATCGTCTGGTTTGTTTGATTAAGATTGGCCATTAATGACAGAACAATAATGTCATAGGTCAGCAGGGAAGCCTGTTCGAAAAGAGAGCCCATCGGTTGGGCGCTGTGATCTGCCTGGATAGTGAGTACTTTTTCATGATGGGCATTCTTTTATTGAAAAAGGCAGATAGGGGATATCTGCCTTTTGTTTATCAGGATGCTACAAGCATCTCTTCGACATATTTCCCGACTTCGTGCGTTTTGAGATTACGGCACGACTCGATGAACGAAATATCCTGGAAGAGCGTAAAGAGGCGGCGCAGCACAGACATATGCTGATCGCTGGTGGCGAATGCGAGATTAAACATAATGCTGCATTCCACTGTGAGGTCAGCATCTTCCATCTGACCAAACACGACACCTTTATCAAAACGCACAATGCTTATGCTGTTGGTTTTTACCAGCGTATAGTCTGCATGCGGGATGGCAATGCCCTGACCGTTCGCCATCAATAAACCAGTTGGATAAGTCTTCTCACGCTCCAGACAGGCCTGAATATACTCGGGAGTGATATAGCCTTTTTCCAACAGCTTCTGGCCGGCAAACTCAATTGCTGCATGCCAGTCAGCGATCGTACCCTCGACGTCATTTACCAGAATCTCAAGTTTCATTATTCACCTACTTAAGCATTTCTTCTTTAACAGCATCAAAAATCTCATCTTCGCCCAGACCCGTTAACAGGCCTGCACCCACAATCACGCGAGTGGTGATACCTGGATTATCCAGCTTGGTTGAAGAAACAATCAGGTCATAGCTGTTAAACGTGTCCGTGGTGCAGGCCATCAAAGAGGATTTATCGACCTGCGCTTCGATATTCTGTTCTTTCAGGTAGTCCTGCAGGACAGAAACCATAATGGAAGAGGAGGCAATGCCGTTTCCGCATACAACTAAAATCTTTTTCATTTTCAATTACCTTATGAAGTTTTAAGCCGTTTTTTCTGCCTCAGTTTTCAACTGACGGCGCGCTTTCTGTTTGAGTAAATAGCCTACGGACAACAGCAACACAGCGGCGAGAGCATAACCTGCAATGCCAACATGGCTGAGTCCAGCAAAGAGACCGGTGAACGGGTTAGCTGAAGGGTTTAGCGATGAGTACATCACGCTGGCATCAGGATTAGTGCCGAATTTCTGAAACACTTCATTTGTTGCTGGAGCCATCCAGGATGCGATGTATAAGCCGCCGCCAAACAGGATGATAGAAGTCACCCAGGTACGAATAATGTTGCCATTAAAAACCGGCACCATGCACGCAATAAAGAATACGAACTGCGAGAGGTCCCCCAGCGGCATCACTCGGTTGCCGGGAAGGACAACAGCGAGGATAACAATGACCGGGATCAGCAGCAGTGCAGGCGCGATAACTGAAGGATGACCAACAATCAACGCGGTATCCATCCCGACAGTGATCTCACGGTCCGGGAAACGTTTAACCAGTTTCTTACGTGCCACGTTGGATAGCGGAACCAGACCTTCCATCATGATTGAGGTCATGCGTGGCAGCAGGAGCATCACAGCGGCAAGGTACATACCCAACTGCAGGCTGGCGATAATGGTGTGATACGGCGATTCCCAACCATATCCACAGAAGCCAAGAAGAATACCAATAATGAAACCAACCATGGTCGGATCGCCAAGGATACCAAAGCGTTTCTGAATGCTTTCCGCCGTAACGTTCAGATTACGGAACCCAGGGATGCGGTCGTAAATCCAGTTAAACGGATAAGCGAACAGCAAATAGGTGTTTGCAACCGGGTGGGAGATGGCAACGCCTTTTGGCAGATTGAAGAATTTCTCGTTGTTTTTAGCACCCAGGTCAGCTGCGATAAGCGCCCAGACATGGAACAATGCAGCCGTAAGAACACCGTAGAGGAAACTGCCAGAGTAAGCGCCAACAATTGCCCCCATAGAGGCATTCTGATGAAGGTTAAACACGTCAACGTTTACGCAGTCCGTGAGACGGGCCACCAGCATGGCAATATTCACCGCGACGCACAGAGGGATAATAATTGCCCCCATACTTGAGCCAAAACCCATTACGGCTGTGGCTGCGCCGCCAACATCAATGGCGCTCAGCGAGGAGCCGGTGGCCTCAGCAAGTCCCGTCACCGCTGGCTGCATTTTTTCAAGCATCAGCTTGATGGTCATGGTTAATGCAATAAAACCAATGCCGACTTTAATGGCTGATGAAATACACTCCGACAGGGGACGCCCCAAGAGTTTCATCAGTATAAGGAAGATGACCGGTATAAAAATAAAGTTACCCAGGTCATTGATAAACTGTGTGATCAGTTCCATTTATTAGCCCTCAGATTTCTCATCATCTGGTCTGAAACCCATATTCCATTGAACATCTTCAGGTTTCGTCAGCAATGCGTTGTCACTGCGTTCTGCTTCCAGTAGATTCTTTTTGGAATTTTCCCTTGCAGTGGCAAAGTCGAACGCGTTGTCATACCAGGCATCAACGATCATTTTTGTGTATTCAAGATCATTAACTCTGCAGCCAAGTCCAATCACCTGCGCATTGTTACTTAGTCTTGCTCGCTTGGCCGAGTAGGGGTTGGTGACGGCGACAGCACGAATCCCCCAGTGCTTATTTATCTGGCAAGTAAAGCCAATTCCGGTTCCGCAAATGTAGATACCGAGGCGGCATTCGTCCCGCTGAATAACACCTGCCATTTCATCCGCAAGACGAGCGAAGTTGTTGAAACCGTCTTCTTTTCGTTTAACGGGATCGTACACGACCTCTGCATTTTTCTCTTCTTCGAGGTACTTTTTAATTTCCTCCTTACGATCAAACCCTACATCGTCACATGCGATTGCAATTTTCGTTTTCATCTCAACTAACCTGTCATAAAGAACTTAAGCCAAGTATGCGGTTGGTAAATATTGGTTGTCAACTGAGATCTAAATCACAAATTTTATAACTTATTGATTTTACTTGAATTAAAAACCAATAAAAACAAATAAATACTAATTTATGCCAATTAAGCAGTACTATTCAGGGAAGGGGTATTTACAGTTAGTAGGAATGGAACTTGATTTTGTTTAATTATTTGTTTGATTTTAAATGGTTTTGTTTTTTTCCGTTGTTTGCACGAATAAACGTCCACAGGCCGATGGCGACTCGTCTTCTCCTTGGGTTTGTTTTAGTTTGTATCTTCTGTGCTATGATTCGCTTCATTGCATTGAGTTGAAAGGTTATAGGGGGGAAGGATGTACCTGGTTGAAGAAAGGAGAAAATTGATCCTGGAAGAGATCATTTCGGCGGGTACCGTGTACGTTAGCGATCTTGCCAAAAAGTATGAGGTCACTTATGAAACCATCCGCAAAGATCTCACCTACCTTGAAAAAAAAGGGCTGCTGGTTAAAAGCCACGGAGGGGCGACCTTAAAGCAGGGGGCTGTCGAACATCCTTTCCAGGTCAGGGAAAAAGAAAACAGTACTTTCAAACAAGCTATCGCCAGAAAAGCGCTGGACTTTATCCCCCCCAATAGCTCAATGATCATTGGTACAGGGAGTTCTAACTATGAACTGGCCAATCTGTTGTGCATGAAATCTGGCTTTAAAATTTTTACCGATTCTTTGCCGGTGGCCAGTGTGCTGATCGAGTCAGATAACCAGGTCTTTTTGTTCGGCGGAGAACTGAGGAGGAAAAGCTCTTCTGTCTTTGGCGGGTGGGCTGTGTCAATGATTAATGATATTAACGTTGATCTCTGCTTTATCGGCACCGATGGCTTCAACAATATGACGGGCCCCTCCACTCCGTCCTCCTCGGATGCCTTTCTGGATCGAACGATCATTGCCCATTCCGAGAAGAAATATATCCTGGGCGATTACACTAAGTTCCAGCGAAGCAGCTTATTTAAGATCTGCGACTGGTCTGAGATTACCGCGCTGATCACTAATGATATTGCTGATAAAGACGGTGTTGCCGAAGTTGCGAAGCATACGACAGTGGTAACCTGTTGATTCTAAATTCAATCATTTCAATAACGGTACATCTCATGTGCCGTTGTCCTGCAAATACAACTGCAACCTGAATGCATTGCTCATAAGAGCATTTAAAGCAGCGCCATTGAAAAACTTCTCAGAATCAATCACATTATTAAAATGCTATAAAAATCATTATATTAAGCATATTTCGCTTATTGGTGGTAGGTGATATTTGCTCATATGAGCAATTTTTATAATGCGCTTATGTTATTTTGTGTGATCGAGATATAACTTTTGCAAGCTCCCCATTTCAGCAATTCACTGATGTGCTATAACTGCTCATGTGATTAAGCTTATGCTCACATGAGCAAATGGTTAGGTGAGGAGAAAAAAGTGGGTGCAATTTCTATCAATGTCGCGGATGGGGCGGCGTACAAAAATTATGATGAAGTGCTGGAGCATATTCACCAGAAACATCTGGCCGATGGGATTGTAAGAGAGACTTACCTCCAGGCGCTGCGTGAACGTGAAGCCGACTACCCAACTGGAATTTTACTGGACGGCTATGCTGTCGCCATCCCTCATTGCGATAGTCAGCACGCCGTCAGCCCGGCGATTTATATCATTCGTTTGCCACAGGAAATAGAAGTTAATCAGGCTGATGGCGATGAAAAATTGTGGGTTCGCCTGGTTGTCAACCTGGTTGTAACTCAACCTGCAGATCAATTGCAGTTGTTGAAGGCGTTGTTTAACCACCTTCAGCTAGCTGATTTTTACCACCAGATGCTGGAGCTTCCTGCTGAAGAAGCAAAGGCATTGTTTATTAACACGATAATTAAATAACAATTACCCGGAGATTTTACCATGATTACTATCCTCGTAGCCTGCGGAAGCGGTGTAGCAACCTCCACACTTGCCGCTGATGAAGTTAAATCGGTTTGTGCTGAATACGGCATTGCCAACGTTAAGATTAATAAATGCAGCATGTCCGAACTGTCCTCCGAAATGCAAAGCGCTGATGTGGTGCTGACAACGAATAATTATAAAGGTGATATTGGTAAGCCGCACATGAGCGTCGCAGGTTTTATTACCGGTATTAACGAAGCCGCGCTGCGTAAAAAATTAGGTGAACTGTTAAGCGAAATTTCCAAAGGCTAAAGTCTAAAAAAGACGGGGGATGGTTAAATGGAAATGTTAAAAAGCATTATGTTTACTATTACAAGCATGGGCGCTACAGCAATATTGCCGCTTGTTATTTTCCTTTTAGGTCTGGTTTTTCGAATGAAAGTGGGTGCCGCCATTAAATCTGGCATCACTGTCGGTATCGGTTTCATCGGTCTGGGGCTGGTTGTTGGGCTGCTAAACACAGCCCTGCAGCCAGCTATTACGTATTATTCAAAAATTGGCAGCGGGTTCACCGTGGCTGATATTGGATGGCCTGCCGTTGGCGCAGCTGCGTGGGTTGCCCCGTTTGCTGCAATGGTTATTCCTATTGGCATTATCCTGAACCTGATCCTGGTTCGTCTGAAGCTTACCAAAACTCTTAATGTGGACATCTGGAACTACATGCATTTCCTGGTTCCGGGGGCTCTTGCGTATTTCGTCTTTGACAGCTTTTTCCTTGGGTTGGGTGTCGCCGTGGCTCTGAGCGTAGCCGCACTGTTTATTGGCGATCTTATTGCGCCAAGATGGCAGAAATACTACGGCCTGGAGGGGACGACCTGTACCACAATGATCCACATCGGATGGACACTTCCATTTGCATGGGTTGTTAACAAAATTATCGATTTCATTCCGGGTTTAAACAAGCTGGATGTGGATTTAGAGAGCGTTCAGAAACGACTGGGTGTATTCGGTGAACCCGCGATCATCGGTGTGATTGTCGGTTGTCTCCTGGGATTGTTAACCAAACAACCCATTACAACCATCGTGCCAATGGCGATGGGCGTGGCTGGCGTCATGGTGCTGTTGCCAAAAGTAGTTGGGGTCCTTATGGAAGGGCTCAACCCGATAGGTAAGAGTGCTAAAGAAATCATGCAAAAGCAGATGGGTAAAGATGCGGAACTGAATATCGGGATGGACTGCGCCCTGGCGCTTGGCGATCCGGCAACGGTGACTGTCACCGTTATTACCATCCCTCTGACAATGCTTTGTGCGCTGGTTTTACCGGGTATTCAGATATTCCCAATCGGCGTGCTGATGTCAATTATCTACATGACGACCATGACAGTTATGGTCAGTAACGGCAACGTTATTCGCTCGATTATCTCAACCTTACTGTTCTGTGTGGTGGTTATGTATCTGGGGGGATATGTCGCGCCCGGTGCAACTCAGTTCCTGAACGGTGCTGGCGTCGGCCTGAATGGCCAGGGTACGGACTTCGTATTAACCGGCCCATGGGAGATTCTGACCTACTGGTTGAGCACAGTTACTCATTAATTTACGGAGTTGACTAAAATGGCACAAATTTTACCATCAGTATTTGGTGCAAACATATTACGTTTGCAGGAAGAAATTCAGTTTCTGGAAACAGAAAAAACAGAAATTCTGCATGTTGATTTAATGGATGGCACTTATGTAAGCAATATAGCTTTCGGTCCGAACCAAATTGCAGCGATGAAAAAAGCCAGTTCAATGACATTTGATGTGCATATGATGCTGGCAAATCCGGAAAGACATGTTGATGAAGTTATTAAGACCGGCGCGGAAATGATCTCGGTTCATTATGAATCAACGCCGCACGTTCATTATATTATCCAGAAGATCAAGAAAGCGGGGCGCAAAGCTGGCGTAGTGCTTAATCCGGGGACGCCAGAAAACGTAATTGAGTATCTTCTGGATGATATTGATTACATTTTAATTATGACCATTAATCCAGGTCAGCCAGGCCAGACTTTTATTGAAAAAAGTCTGGAGAAAATCAGGAATACTAAAAAAATGGTTGCCGGTCGTAATATTCAGATCGAGGTCGATGGCGGCGTCAACGTTGAAATCGCGAAAAAGGTAAAGGATGCGGGTGCTGATTTAATTGTCGTTGGTGGTGCGCTATTTAACGGTTCTCCGAAAGAAAGCTATCAGGCATTAAGGGCAGCGATCCAATAACAGTTTGCTACCAAATAAACCCAGTAACCCTACAAGCTATTATTAGCATTAATTAAATTACCAATTACCTGAAAGGGGAGTTGTCCTCCCCTTTGTCATAAGATTTTGAGGAGTATAGTGAAATGAGTAATTTTGAAGGTAAAGTCGCGCTAGTAACCGGTGGGGCGCATGGCATCGGTAAAGGTATTGCTAAGCAATTCGCTGACCGTGGGGCTCATACGGTCATTGTCGATTACAATGAGGAAAATGGCAAAAAGACCGCTGAAGAGTTAACTTTCGGTAATGTTAAATCCTTATTCGTTAAAACCGATGTATCCGATCCGAAAGCTTTGGAAAACGTTCGCGACCAGGTTTTTCAAACCTTCGGACGCATTGATATTTTGGTATTAAATGCAGGTGTGGCGTTTGCTAATAAGGTCAATAACATCACTTTTGAAGAGTGGAATAAAACGATAGCGATTAACCTTACTGGCCTGTTTAACACCGTCAAAGCATTCTATGACGACTTCACCACTAATCATGGATCTATCGTTTATATCTCGTCCGGCTCGGCGCTTTCCGGCACCGGCGGCGGCGTGAGTTACCCGGCCAGTAAAGCTGGCGGTGAGGGATTGATTCGCGGCCTGGCAAAAGAATTAGGGCCGAAGGGGGTCAACGTTAATGCTATCGCTCCACGTCTGATTGATACCGGTGAAATGATGCGTGTCAATTACCCAACTCAGGCCGATCTTGATGCTGTTCTGGAAAAAATTCCGGTGCGCCGTCTTGGCACCATTGACGATGTGGCAAACCTGGCAATTTTTTTGGCTGATAAAGACAACTCGTACATCCAGGGGCAAACCATTCTGATGGATGGTGGTCGTACCATCGCTTAAAAGGGAGAGAATCACATGAGCGTTCAACAAAACACTTTAAATATCCTGAGCGAATTGCAGCAAAATGCGATGAAGATTGATGATGCCCAGGCTGCGCAATTCGTCGCACAGATCAAGAATGCCAAACATATCTTTCTGCAGGGCGCGGGCCGTAGCGGTATTGCCATCCGCGGCTTTGCAAACCGTCTGCTCCACCTCGGTTTTTCAGTAAGCGTTATTGGCGAAATTTCTTCTCCTCATACGAAGCCGGGCGATCTGGTCATTATTGGTTCCGGCAGCGGTGAGACCGGCAGTCTGGTGAGCCTGGCGCAGAAGGCCGTAGCCTGTGGCGTGGATGTGGCGCTTGTCACAATGAAAGCGGAGTCCACAATCGGCAAACTGGCCAAAAGCACTCTTGTGTTGCCTGGAACCGTGAAAGAAGACAACGAGCGTGAAGACGGTGCTTTTTCACAGCCTATGGGATCGGCTTTTGAGCAGCTCTGCTTTATCGCCTATGACGCAATCGTGCTTGAGCTGATGGCCCAGCTCGGCGAAACCAGCGAAACGATGTTTAAGAGACACGCTGACCTTGAGTAATCGGCAGAAAACGTCCCTTGAAGGGACGTTTCCTTTTTAGCATTAATGTCGTTGGTTCTTTTGCGCATGAACAAAGATTCTTCTTACGACAATATTGGGCATTTAGCCTGGTGTGCTTTGGTGGCTCTCGGCCTTCAGCGGCACGATCGGCTCGTTGTTACCGAGGCCGAGGAAAACCTTTTTCTGACACGCTGGCTGGCCACTGCCCGAAAACAGAAAAGATTCTCCAGACATTTAACTGCGGATATAGACTGGTTGCTTGCTCAGGGACGCCGACTTGGCGTTCGGGCGCGTTTGTATCAGAAACTGCATTATTTATGGCTCATGAGCAGCGGCGATCTTCACAATATGCCGGATCTACTTCGATTGACCTATGCTATCGAAATGGCAAAAGCTGGCGGTTGGCAATACTTTCTTGTCGATGAGAAAAAGATGGTGGCGGGTATCAGTAGATTTCACAATAACAATTCGTTTTGCCTGGAAAGAACAGCTGTTGAGGCCGGATTTGATTCTAATGGGAAGCAAATAGCCCCACTTCCTATCCGGGTGTTTGGTCAAATTGAGAAATTGCAGTCACTTCTGGACTGCTTTGGCCTTAAACTCGACAAAATCGAATCATATTCAAACGAGCATTTCGCAGCCAATTCCTCGTTGTTTGTACTACAGGCGCAGATGACTTGATCGAAAATGCGCAACTCCATGTATTTATTAATCCAGAAAATAAGTCCTCTACCACGGGTTTGGGAAGCGTTGCTCTACGTCACACCGTTTTTACGGGACACCAAAAATCCACCTCGTAATTATTCGTCTCGCTGTACCAGATTAAACCTGCGATGAAGACCGGGCGGTATCTTTAGCGCGCCATTGCTATCTCAAGCCGATGCCGTCCGGCATCGGCGGCAACAATCTACATAAAGAACTTCACGGCCTGCTGGAGGGTGGTACCGACGCCCCATAACAGCGGCACGCTCACCGCCAGCCAGCTTACGGTTAACAGCAGCGTGGACGGGCGGGGCTCCTACGTGAGCTGGGCATCCTTGTTGATGGTATACAGTCCTTTCGCCTGCTGCTGCTGTTCCGCAGTCATCGCATGCTCTTCCGTCAGCGGACGCACCAGCTGATTACAGATAAAACCCAACACCAGCAGGCCGGTCAGGACCATCAGCGTAATATCGTAGACGCGCTCGGGCGAGACCCCGTGCGTTAGCTGATACTCGCGCAGATAGTTCACCAGAACCGGGCCGCTGATCCCCGCCGCCGACCAGGCGGTTAACAGGCGTCCATGAATCGCGCCCACCATTTGTGAGCCAAAGACGTCGGCCAGATAGGCGGGAATACTGGCAAAGCCTCCGCCGTACATCGAAATGATAATGCACATTGCGCAGACATACAGCGCGATATAGCCGCCGTGATTCACCAGCGGCAACGTGCCGTACAGCACGGCGCCCAGGCAGAAAATGATCGCAAAGGTCATTTTGCGCCCGCACAGGTCGGATACCGATGCCCAGAAAAAACGTCCCAGGATGTTAAACAGGCTGAGCAGACCGGTAAATCCTGCGGCCATGGTTGCAATGCGTTTCAGCTGCTCGCCGTTCAGCTCATGCCAGCTGAGATCGAGCGACAGCAGTTTGCCGGCAAAGATCTCCTGCAGCATCGGCGAAGCCATACCGAGAATGCCGATCCCCGCGGTGACGTTGAGCCACAGCACCATCCACAGCAGCCAGAACTGCGGAGTGCGGCAGGCAACGCGGACGTGCACCTGGATCGTGGGATTATTGCGGATCGTTTTTTGCGCCTTCTCACCCGAAGGATGCCAGCCCATGGGCGGCAGGCGATAGCCAAAGGTACCGGCGAGCATAAACAGCGCATAAATCGCCGCCAGCGCCAGAATGCTTTGCCATACCCCGTTGCCGGCCGGACCGGCGAAGTAATTCATCAGACCGTTTGCCAGCGGCGCGCCCACCAGCGCTCCCCCGCCAAAACCCATAATCGCCATCCCGGCCGCCATTCCGCGCTTGTCAGGAAACCAGCGCAACAGCGTCGAAACCGGTGAAATATAGCCCAGTCCGAGACCGATTCCGCCGATGACCCCGGCCCCCAGCCACAGCAGCCATAGCTGATGGAAATAGATAGCGACGCTGGATAGCAGCAGGCCGCCGCACCAGCACAAGGTGGCAATAAAGCTCACCAGCCGCGGTCCAACCTTCTCAAGCCAGCTGCCCCACAGCGCCGCCGAACAGCCGAGAAAAACAAAAAACAGCGTGTAGGTCCAGCCCAGCATGGAGATTTTCCAGTCGCAATCGCGGGTAAACAGCTGCTGCCAGAACGACATCGTGACGGGGCATTGCAAGGACGCGCTTCCTCCTATGAGCTGCGACATAGGCAGCCAGTAAACGGAAAATCCATAGGCCATACCTATGCAGAGATGAACCGCCAGCGCGGCCGGTGGCACCAGCCAGCGGTTAAAGCCGGGCCTGGCGATGATACGGGGTTTCGCGAAAAAATCGCGGAGGGGAGAGACCGGTGCGGTCGCGATGTTTTCATTCATTTGCGCCATTTTCCTGTCCTTTTTATCGATATTGGCCGACGAATGCTGCGGTCGGGGAACGTAGATAAAAGGCAAGAACGGTGCCATTTGATTAAATTGTGTACAAAAATGGCGACTGAAGCGAGCAAGCTTCGCCGAACGGCTGAGGCGAAAAGCCCGCCATCGGCGAAGGAGGCACCGCCCGCGATAAAATCGCCGGGCGCGCTATTATTTTGATAAACGGCGATCTCAGAGTGATACGCGGTACCAGGTGGCGAGGGCGCGTACCGGCCTGCTCGCCCGCCGCTCGTTAGCTTAAGGTATCAATCCATTCGCTCTGGCGCGGGTTCTGCCGACGATAGCAGTGTACCGACACCGCCAGCTGCGTCAGGTCGGTGAAGACCATCGGATCGAGCTGAATATGCTTTTTTATCTGCTGTAGCCGGTAGGTGAGCGTATTGCGATGAATCCCCAACAGCAGCGACGTTTTGCCCGGCTCGGCGTTATTGGCAATAAAGCTGCTGAGGGTATCCAGCAGCACTTCGCCGGAATCATGCTCAAGCAGCTGGCGTACGTTATTGATGAAAAAATTGACCATATAGCTGTCTTCCAGCACCCGGAACAGGCAGAGCATCGCCATTTCGCGAAAGTAGTAGATCTGCCGCTGCGGCTGCACTTTGCTCCCCACCTCAATCACCGAACGGGCGAATCGGATGGCCTCGCGAATATCCGGAGCGCTGTCCGCCTGCACGCCAATGCCGATATGGTAATGGCTGATCTGATTGCTGAGGACAAACTCGATGCCCCGCAGCAGCGTTTCCTGGGATTCGCTCAGCGTATTGAGGAGCAATATTTCATTGCTGCCCAGCAAAATCACGTCTCTTACCCCGGACAGCTGCGAGAATTCCCGCAGCAGCGTACTCAGTATTTCGCTTAGCTGGTGCTGTTCGACCTGGACGGTTACCACGACCGGCACCAGCGGCGCATCAAAAGCGAAGCCAAGCTCCACCAGGCGATGCAGCGCTTCCTGTCCGGCGGGCGAAGCGCCTTGATCAAGATATTGACCAAACAGGGTATCGCGCAGACGCTGTCGCCAGTTGGTTTCCCGCATCTCCACGGCCTGGCGGACCAGCAGCTCGGCGGTGAGTACCGCCAGTTCAGCATAGCGGCTGATCGCTGCGGGATCGCCGCTGATGCCCACCACCATCACCACGCGATCGTCATAGATAATGGGATGATTAATACCGGGATGCACATTCTGGAAACGCGCGGCTTCCGCGGTGTTGTTAATACAAATGCGTTTACCGGTACGTATCACCTCACGGGCGATCTCATGCTGCTCGCCGATACGATGCCGTTCACCTGAGGCAATGATCTGTCCATGATGGTCAATCACGTTCACGTTATGATGAATTATCGCCATTGCCCGGGCGACAATTTCATTAGCCAGCGCCGTCGTAATAATCATACAGTTATCCGCTTATGTGCCTCTCCGCGCCGCCCGCTCAGAAAGGTTCGTAGAACATTCTCCGCTGCGTCGGCGAGGAGCTGTTCGCATGTGTTCATCGACTCCGCCAGCGGCATAGGGCGCTGGCAGATAGACCACATCGCGTCAATATGGTGTTGATACAATTGCCGACTGCTCTCATCGCGTCCGCCGCAAAGGGCCACAACCGGTACGCCGTGGCGCGCCGCTTTGCCCGCCACGCCCACCGGGGCTTTACCAAAGGCGCTCTGACGATCGAGCCAGCCTTCCCCGACGATGGTCAGCGCGGCATCGCTAAGATGACGGTCGGCGTTAAGCAGTTCGAGCACCAGGTCAATGCCCGGGCGCAGCGTGGCGCCCGCATAGGCGATTAGCGCGGCCCCCATACCGCCCGCAGCCCCGGCGCCGGGCCGTTCGCTGACGTCGTAGCCGAGCGTTTGCTTAAGCTGCCGACTGTAGTGCGCCATACCCGCCTCCAGCTCCCTGAGCGCCGCCTCGTCCGCGCCTTTCTGCGCGCCATACACCCGGGTGGCGCCATCTTCCCCGAGTAGAGGATTTGTGACGTCGCAGGAGGCCTGTATTTCGGCCTGTCGTAAGCGCGGGTCCATGGCGCTTAAATCGATGCGCTGAATATGCGCTAGGTCCTTGCCCGCCGCGGGAACCGGCAGCAGCGTGCCGTCCTCGCGCCAGAAGCGGGCGCCAAGCGCTTGGGCAAAACCGATGCCGCCATCGTTGGTCGCGCTGCCGCCCAGCCCGATAATCAAACGCCGACACCCGGCATCCAGCGCCGTTTTTACCTGCTCACCCAGCCCAAAGCTGCTGGCCAGGCGCACATCCCGCTGCGCTTTCGGCGTGAGCTCCAGCCCACAGCTTTGCGCCATCTCGATAATGGCCCGTTCGCCGGGCAGGAGCAGAAACGCGGCCTGTACGGAGAGACCGTAAGGCGAGGCGCAACGCTGCTGCTGCCACCTCGAGCCCTTCAGCTGCGGACTTTCCGCAAGGGCCGAGAGCAGCCCCTCTCCGCCGTCCGACACGGGCATTTCGACCAGCTCCAGCTCCTCGTCAACCCGGCGCAACCCCTGTGCTACCGCTGCGCAAGCGGCCTGCGCGCTACAGCTACCCTTAAACGAATCCAGCGCGATAACAATCTTCATGCGTTCTCCTGCGTTAATGCGCTTTGCGCGGCGTTTTATCGGTGGTCATAAGCTGCAATAACATCCCCAGCAGCGCGCATCCCGCCATGGTAAAGAAGGCGTAGATATAACCCGCCGGATTTTCCCATCCCCCACCGAACTGGATGAGCCAGCCCATAAGCAATGGCGAAATGCCGCCGCCGATAAACATCGCCGTGGTGATAATGCCGTTGGCGGTAGAGGTGGCGCGTTCTTCGGCGGAGTCCGAAGCCATGGCGTAGTAGATAGGCCACACGGCGTTGGCCACCAGGCCAAAAAATAGCTGAATGGCGATAAGGCGCGGCATATTGGTGGCGAAATAGAACAGCGCAATGCCGATACTCATCCACAGACCGCAGACGATCAGAGTACGTTTACGGCCAAAGCTATCGGAGAGCCAGGGCCAAATTATCTGGCCCAGGGTACCGGTAAGCGTGAAGATAATACTTAGCCCGGCGGATGCCGCCAGCGACAGGCCGGAGACGTGATAAAGGTACGGCGGCAGCACAACGTTAATGCCCATATAGACAATTTGCGTCAGCAGGGTATTGCCCGCCGTTAGCGAAATATTGCGGTTGCGCAGGGTGCGTAAAAAGGTCTTCATCCCTTCGCCTTTGGCAACATGGCTGCTTTCCTGGGTCGCCGGGCGCGTCATCCCCTGGCTATCGATATGCAGATAAAGCGTGTTGATGCGATCGGCGGTGGAATATTTCGCCCAGAAAATCATCAGCGGGATGGCGACGATCAGCGCCAGCAGGAAGCAGTAGCGCCAGCTGCCTTCGCCAAATGCGGAAAGCACCAGACTTGCCACCACGCCGCTCAGCAGCGCGCCAATCGGATAGCCGGTATGATGCACCCCCAGCGCGAAGCCGCGTTTCTCTTTCGGCCACCACTCTGCGGTGTTGCTGACGCCGACGGGCTCGCCCCAGCCGGCCCCGAGGTTGACGCCAACGCGCAGCAGCACAAAAGCCGTCAGCCCGTGGCTGATCGCTTTAATTCCGGAAAGAAAAGAGAGGGCGGTATAGCCCAGCACCAGCGGTACCTGAAAGCGCGCTCGCTTCCAGCCTGAACCGTAGCGATCGCTCCAGATGGAGCCGGGGATATCCAGCACCGCAAGGGCAACCATAATCAGGGCGACGACGTTGCCCCACTGTTCCGGCGAGAGCGAAAACTCTTTAGAGATGACCGGGCCAAGGCGCAGGATCATCTCGCGATCGTAGGCGTTAAGCACCCAGATTAGCCAGCAAACCAGCAGCGAAACCCAGGAGAAACGATGTATCAGCCGCTTTTTTCCACCTTGTTCGCCGGCAGGTGTGTGATTGATTGTTGTCATAGTCGTGTTTACTCCGCGGCGTCGCGACAGCATGATGCGCGCCGCCTGGTGTCAGGGTCAGAGTCAGTTCGCCGGGTATTATTGTTATCGCGGCGAGCCGGAGGTTGGCTTAGCCGGCAAAACGCCGTTCCGCTACGCCGGTCACGCCCAGGTCGTATAGGGCGAACAGGCTGCCGCGCAGCTGATTATCTTCCGGGAAGCGCGGGAGGGGCGGCTGTGCCATTGAGGTGACGTACAGCACGTCGAGGTTTTCGCCGCCGAACATTACGCTGGTCACTTTTTTCACCGGCATCTCAATGATGCGATCGACCTTGCCCTCCGGCGTGTAGCGTACCAGCTTGCCCGCGTAGACCAGCGCGTTCCACAGATAGCCTTCGCTGTCCACGGTGGCGCCATCCGCCGCGCCGCCTTCGCTGCGATCGACACGGCAAAAGACTCGTTCTCCGGAGAGATCGCCGGTCGCGGTGTTGTAGTCCCAGGCGCAGATTTCGCCCGTCCAGGTATCGGCAAAATAGAACGTCTCGCCGGAGGGGCTCCAGCAGGGGGCGTTAGAGACGATGATATTTTTCTTCAGCACGTGCAGCGACAGATCGGCGTCCAGGCGATATAGCGCGCCGCTCGGCTCCTCTTCACGCATATCCATCGATCCGAACAGAAAACGTCCCTGACGATCGACTTTGCCGTCGTTGAGCCGGTTAAAGGGCCGGTCCGCTTCCGGATGGTGCAGTAGCGTCAGCTCGCCGCTGGCGAAGTCGAGCAGATGCACGCCATTCTGTAGCGCCACCACCGCGCCTTCGCCGTTCTGGCGCAGGGCGAAAGAGCCAATTTTCTGCCGCACGTCCCAGCTCTTAATCGCGCCGCCCTGCGCGTTACAGGCGAACAGGCGCCCGTCGAGGCTGTCCACCCACCAAAGACGCTGCTGTTCGACATCCCAGACCGGGCTTTCGCCGAGTCGAGTTTTTAAATCCAGTAAGACTTCGATGCGCATAAGAACCTCCTGATTACGCTTTTTCGCCGTCGGCCTGTTTTGCCGATGCACTGCCGGGGGATGACGAACTTTTGATGAACACAGACACCAGCGCGCCGACGATCAGTAGCGCGACGGCGAACCATAAGCCGGACGTTGCCGCGCCGGTGCGGTCCTCAAACGCGCCGAGAATAAACGGCCCGAGAAAGCCGCCGCACAGCCCGAGGCAGTTAAGCAGGCCGAAGCTGCCCGCCAGCATATGCCCGCTCATGATCGAGGGGAGCCAGTTAAAGATGATGGATTGCATGGCGAAGAACATGAAGGCGGCCAGCGAGAAGCCAAGCAGCGCCACGCCGTGACCGGCAATTGCGCCAATGGCCATGCCGGTCGCCATGACCAGATATCCGGCCATCAGCATGCTGCGCGAACGCTGCTCCGTCCGGGCGAAGCGCGGCAGCAGGATCCCGCCAGCGGCGGCTGCGATCCACGGGATGGCGGTCAGCAGACCGATCTGCAGCGGGGTAAGCTGGCCCCAGCTACCGATGATCCCCGGCAGGAAATAACTCAGGCCGTAAACCGAAAACTGGTGAGTAAAGTAAATCAGCACCAGCAACAAAAATACCCGGGTGGTGAGCGCTGTTTTCAGGGAAAAACGGCTCGGCGTATGGCGCGTCTCCTCGGCTTCTTTCTCCAGTACCGCGTTGATTGCCTGCACGTCGTTGCTGTCCAGCCAGCGGGCGTCAGCCGGTTTATCCGGCAGTCTGCGCCAGACGACGAACGCCAGCGCTATCGCGGGCAGCCCTTCGATAAAGAACATCCACTGCCAGCCGTGCCAGCCGGACATTCCATCAAGGCTTAATAACAATCCGCCCAGCGGCGCGCCGATAATATTGGCCAGGCAGACTCCCAGCAGGAACAGACCGGTGGCTTTAGCGCGCTCTTCGCGGCCAAACCAGAGGGTCAGGTAGTAAATAATGCCCGGATAGAGCCCCGCTTCGGCGGCGCCGAGCAAAAGGCGCATCACGTAAAAGGACGTAGGCCCGGTGACAAACGCCATGCCGCAGGAGATGATCCCCCAGGTGATCATGATGCGGGCGATCCAGCGCCGTGCGCCAATCCGGGTTAAAAACAGGTTGCTGGGGATCTCCAGCACCGCGTAGGTGAGAAAAAACAACCCGGCCCCGAGGCCGAATGCGGTTGCGGAAAGGCCGATATCCACCGACATGGTCGCTTTCGCCATGCCAATATTGGTACGATCAATAAAGCTGATGATGTACGCCACGATAAGCAGCGGCATCAAATGGCGGTAGATCTTTTTATGGGTGCGCTGTAGCTGCGTCCCGTTTACCGCCTTTTCATTTATTGCGGACATGGTTATTATTTCCCCGTATTCGTGGTCAGAAGCCTTGCCGGGATCGCGTCGATCCCGTTCGTCAGCTCACAGGTTGTCGCCGGGTGCTGACCCGAACGACGCCCGGCCCGAAGCCCCACTTCGGGCCGTCTTTTCCTAAGCGCCTTCGCGCTCGAACAGCATAGAAATCCCCTGGCCGCCGCCGATGCACATGGTGACCAGACCGGTGCGCGCGCCGCTGCGCGCCATTTCATACATCAGTTTGACCGGCAGGATCGCACCGCTGGCGCCCACCGGGTGGCCGAGGGCGATCGCGCCGCCGTTGACGTTAACGCGGGCTGGATCGAGACGCAGATCGTTCATCACCGCCAGCGCCTGGGCGGCGAAGGCCTCATTGAGTTCAATTAAATCGATGGCGTGAACATCCATATTGAGACGGTCCATCAGGCGTCGGGTAGCGGGAGAGGGGCCAAACCCCATAATCTCCGCGCCGCAGCCGGCGACCGCCCAGCCGCGAATCCGCATGCGCGGAGTTAAGCCGCGCTGTTCCGCCTGCTGGCGGGTCATCATCACCAGCGCGGCCGCGCCGTCGTTAATGCCGGAGGAGTTGGCCGCCGTCACTACGCCGTCGGCTTTAAATGCCGGACGCAGCGCGGCGAGCTTTTCGCGCGGGGTGTCGCGCGGGTGTTCATCGGTCGCGAACAGGCGGGTCGCTTTTTTGCCGTCCGGCACCTCAAGGGCCAGAATCTGCTCGCGGAAGCGATCCTCAGCGATCGCCTTCAGCGCCTTCTGCTGGCTCGACCAGGCGAAATCGTCCATCGCTTCGCGAGTAATACCGAAGCGTTGCGCGACGTTTTCCGCCGTGATGCCGTTGTGATAAGGCCCTTCTGGCCAGGTAAGGATGGAGATCAGTCCATCTTCCAGCTCGCCGTGGCCCATGCGATAGCCATCGCGCGCTTTGCGCAGGTAGTAGGGCAACTGGGTCATATTTTCCGTTCCGCAGGCGACGACCACCTCGGCCTGGCCGCTTTGCAGCTGCATCATGCCGTCCGCCAGGGCCTGAAGCCCGGAGCCGCACTGGCGGTTAACCGAATACGCGGTGCTCTCCTGCGGGATCCCCGCCCGCAGCTGGCAGATGCGGGCGATAAAACCGCTTTCGGCGATTTGCCCGACGTTGCCGACGATCGTTTCATCGATATCCTGTGGCGCAAGCCCGGCGCGGGCGATCGCTTCGCGAATAACCGCTGCCCCGAGATCGTGCTGGTGGGTATGCTTAAGACTGCCGTTAAACGTGCCAATAGCGGTACGGACGCCGCTGACAACCACAATATCATTAGCCTGTGTCATCGTTTTTCTCCTTACAGCACCATGCCGCCGCCGACGTTAATGACTTCCCCGTTGATATAGCGCGCGCCGTCGGACGCCAGAAACGCCACGCACTCGCCAACGTCTTTCGCCTCCCCGGCGTAGCCCGCAGGGATCTTGTTGATCATGATTTGCCAGACGTTTTCCGGGACGCCGCGCGTCATATCGGTATCGATAAAGCCCGGGCAGATGGCGTTAACCGTGACGCCTTTCTTCGCCAGTTCGCGGCAGGCGGTTTTGGTCATCCCCACCACGCCGGCTTTTGACGCCGAATAGTTGGTTTGCCCGACGTTGCCAAGCCAGCTGGCGGAAGCGATATTGATAATGCGGCCCGCGCCGCGCTCGCGCATGCGGATGGCGGCCTGCTGCATACAGAGAAAAGTGCCCTTCAGATTGACATCGATCACCGTGTCCCAGTCCGCTTCGGAGAGTTTGTGCAGCATGGCGTCGCGGTTGATTCCGGCGTTATTCACCACAATATCCACCGGGCCAAACGCCTCTTCGGCCTGGGAAAACAGCGCTTCGACCTGCGCTTTTTCACCGATATTGCAGCTGATAAACAGCGCCTGTGCGCCCGATTCGCGCAGGGATGCGGCGGCGGCTTCGCCGTGAGCGTCGCGATCGGCGATGATCACTCGCGCGCCTTCCCGCGCAAGCACCTGAGCAATGCCAAAGCCGATACCGCGCGCGGCGCCGGTAACAATGGCGGTTTTACTGGCAAGTTTCATAGCTAATTTCCTTGTAAGTCAGAGGATGAATTCCGGGACAGATGTTCCGCGAGGCCGCAGGGCTGCGGGGTGAACAAGCGGCTGTCCATAACCTGAAGATCCGCGGCGATCGCCGGACGAAAATCCATATGCGCCAGGATGTCGCGCTCAAGATCGATACCGGGGGCGATTTCCGTCAGCACCGGCCCCTCCGGGCGCAGTTCGAAAACCGCCCGTTCGGTGACGTAATGCATGGTTTGTCCTTTGGCGCGGGCCAGCTCGCCGTTGTAAGAAATCTGATTAACCCCGGCGACGAATTTACGTACCTCGCCTTCGCGGCGGATATGCAGGGCCCCTTGTTCACAGGCGATCTCCAGCCCTTTGGCGGTAAAAGAGGAGCAGAACACGACGTGGCGGGCATTCTGGGTGATATCGATAAAACCGCCCGCGCCGGGGCAGGATGCGCCGAGCCGCGTGGCGTTGACGTGGCCGTGCGGGTCCACCTCGCCGGCGCCCATAAAGGTGATATCGACCCCCGCGCCGTTGTAATAGAGCATTTGATCCTGGTGGCTTATCATCGCGCTCAGGTTACGACCGATGCCGAAATCAACGCCGCCCGCCTGCTGCCCGCCGTAGATCCCTGACTCCACGGTGATGGTGACCTGCTCGCCGAGCCGTTCTTCGTGAATGATGGAGCCAATAACGTCGTTGGGAATGCCGGTGCCGAGATTGATGACGCAGCCGGGCGTCAGATAGCGGCAGGCAATCCGCCCGATAAGCTTGCGCAGGTCGAGCGGCAGCGGCGCGTTCTGCGCGGCGGGAAGCTGGATATCGCCGCACAGCGCCGGATCGAAGTCCCAGCTGGAGGTCTGGCGGTGATCCGTCTGTGGCTCTTCGCATACCACAATGGCGTCGATTAGGTTGCCGGGAACGGTGATGCTTTTCGGATGCAGCGAGCCTTTCGCCACGCGATATTTCACCTGCGCCAGCACCTTCGCCCCATAGCGTCTGGCGGCGAGAACCGCGTGCAGAACTTCCAGCTTCATCACCTCTTCATCGGTCGTGAGGTTGCCCTCTTCATCAGCATGGGTGCCGCGCACAATGACCACGTCCAGAGGAATGGCCGGGTAGAACAGATATTCGTCGCCGCGAAACGTCACGTGCTCGATCAGATCGGGTCGTTCGCGGGTGCGGGCGTTCATCCGCCCGCCTTCCATGCGCGGATCGACAAAGGTACCGAGCCCGACGGGGGAAAGCCGCCCGGTAAGCCCGGCGGCCATCGCGCTATAGAGATGGACGATCTGCCCCTGCGGCAGGCACCAGGCTTCCACTTCGTTGTTGTTGATCATCGCCATCCAGCGCGGCGCCAGGCCCCAGTGCGAGCCGATAAGCCGCGTTACCATACCCGGGTGGGCGAAGTGCTGGATGCCGCGCTGGCGATCGCTTTGCCCGGCGGCATGCAGCAGCGTCAGGTCGCGCGGTTCGCCCGCGGTCAGAAAGCGCGCTTCGATAGCGCTTAAAATGGACTCCGCCGCGCCGATTAGCGTCATCCCGACGGTACAGACGGTGTCGCCGCTGGCGACCCACTGAGCCGCTTGATGGGCGTTGATAAATTTGCTGCTCACTTTTTATCC
Source organism: Klebsiella sp. PL-2018 (assembly GCF_019048985.1). NCBI lineage: Bacteria > Pseudomonadati > Pseudomonadota > Gammaproteobacteria > Enterobacterales > Enterobacteriaceae > Klebsiella > Klebsiella sp. PL-2018. The sequence goes on along the minus strand of NZ_CP077673.1, from coordinate 4,843,806 downwards.
TCCGTTGATAGCGTGATGATGGATTCCGCGAGGCGCGTTTTGAGCTGTTGTTTGCTCACTTTTCCGTTATGGGTGCGCGGTAAAACGCGGGTGAAAATAATGCGCGCCGGCAGCTTAAAGCGGGCGATTTTGACCTTCAGCCAGCCGAGGATCTCTTCGCTGGTCAGGTGGTGCTGGCCGTCCGGCACGATAAACGCCACCGGCTCTTCGCCATAGATCGGGCTGGGGGTCGGGATGACGGCAACTTCCCGCACTCCCCGATAGGTAGAGAGAATGTTTTCCAGCTCCAGCGAGTAAATCTTCTCTCCGCCGCGATTGATCATGTCCTTGCTGCGGTCTTTGATGTACAGCCAGCCTTCGTCGTCGAGATAGCCCAGATCGCCGGTACAAAACCAGCCCTGCGCATCGCAGCTCGGGCGTCGTTCGCTGTGCTGCCAGTACTCGCGGATCACCACGTCGCCTTTTAGCCAGATATGCCCGATTTGCCCGGCGGGGAGGGGCTGCTGGCGATCGTTGCGGATCGTAATGGCGAGGCCGGGGATCGCCTGGCCCGAACTGCCGCATTTATCGCTGCCCCAGACGTCGCCCGGAAAAATCGTCGCGGGTGAGGTCGTTTCGGTGAGACCGTAGATCGGCTGAATCGCCGTATGCGGGAACAGGGTTTTTAACTCGTTGATCAGTCCATCGCTCAGATGGCCCGCGCCGCAGGCAATCGTGCGCAACGCGGGGAAATCGCCAGGATGACTGGCGCTCTGCTCGCGTGCCGCCTGGCAGAGAAGGATAAAGATGGTTGGCGAGCCGTGCAGAAAGGTAATGTTCTGTTCGCGCAGGGTGCCGATCACCTGCGGGGCGTTGAACCGGTGCTGCAGCCAGATGCTCGCGCCGAGGCTAATAAACAGCGCCAGCAGCGCCGACAGGCCGGTGATGTGATAGATAGGTACCGCCAGAATGGTGCTATCCGCGGCGGTGAGATTCAGTTTTTGCGTATAGGCGTCAATCGCGCAGAGCAGGTTATTGTGCGTGATAATCGCCCCTTTAGGCTCTCCGGTGGTACCGGAGGTGAACATCATCACAGCCGTATCGTCGCGGTTAACCGGGACCGGCTGGCGGGTCAGCGGTTCGGGAAGGGGGAGCGCCTGCCATTCGCTGAGCGAAACCGCGCGCGCGTCGGGGGTGTTTTTCAGCCAGTCCTGCACGGTCGCATCGAACAGCACGACCCGCGGGGCGATATGGCCCACCAGCTCCTCGCTTTCGGCCTGCTTAAGCTTCGTGCTGAAAGGCACCACTTCGATGCCCAGACCAAGCGCGGCAAAAAGGACTTCGCAAAAAGCGGGATGATTCCCCCAGGCCAGCAGGATTCGATCGCCTTTGCGCAGCGACCAGACCTGGTCAAGCTGCGCCATCGCTCGCTGTACCCGCAGGTGAAAATCGCGGTACAGATAGCGCCGATCCTCAAACGCCAGCGCCAGGGCATCCGGGCTGCGGGCGGCGCTGTGGCTCAGGGCCTGGTACAGATTCTGGAAGTCGGCGGAGGTGCTGCTCATTTGTCTCTCCTGATATTGCGTATTGACTGGAAGTAGTCTGGGGAAATTCAGGAGAGGAAATTGCCGAATGGCTCACAATAGAAAATCAACAAAACAGAAGCAATTTTGTAACATTGCACAATAGGCAGGAGAGGCCGGTTGGGGGAGAGAAAATCTGGAAGCAGGCAGGCTTTTGTAAAGCCTGAGGAAGCCCACTTTTAGACCCGAGTTAACCGGGCCTAAAAGGGAGAAGGGGATCAGCCCGGCCGTTTAGCGCTTAAAGGCATCGAACTCGAGCCGTTCGCCATCGGGGCCGCGAATAAGCAGGAAGCGCACATTTTCTTCTTCAATCGGCCCTTCATCGAGCGGATAACCGAGCGCCGCCAGCCGCTGCTGCACCGCATCCAGATCGCTGACTTCCAGCGCCAGATGATCGATACCGCAGCGAGGGGCGTCAAAAGGCGTTCCTTCGGGAAGCTGGTACAGCTCGAGGACGGCGCCCGCCATTTCAAGAAACGCGACTTCAATAGCGCCCTGCGGCGACGGTTTGCTAAACCGCTGCTGGCGCTGAAAGCCCAGCGGTTCATAGAAGGCAAGCGAACGCGTTAAGTCGCTGACCTGATAGCCAATATGAGCAATCGTGTTGATCAGTTCGCGCATGTTATACCCCCTTACGCACGCACCAGAAACCGTAGAAAGCGACATACACAAAGCACACAAGTGGGGCGATAAAAGCGATTTGCATATTGCCGCCGTTCATATCCGAGATAATGCCCATCACCAGCGGAATCACGGCCCCGCCGATAATCGACATCACCACGATCGAGCCTGCGGTCTGGGTATCTTTCCCCATCCCTTTGATGACCAGACCAAAGTTTGTCGGCCAGCATGGCGCCATACAGAAGCTGACCAGAATGAGCGCATAGACCGCCAGCATTGAACTGCTGAATACGGCAACCAGTAAAAGGGCGGTGGCGGCCAGGGCAAAGGTACCGAGCAGCAGCGCCGGATTCAGGCGGTTCATCAACCAGGTGGCCACGGTTTTACCCACGGCGTAAATCACCAGAGAAGCCAGCAGCCAGTAGGTTGCGGAGTGCTCGCTGGTGCCCTGCTGCACGAGCTGCACAAAGCGAATCGTGAAGCTCCATACGCCAACCTGGGCGCCGACGTATAAAAACTGCGACAGGATCCCGAGGCGAAAGCGCGGGATGGCAAACAGGCGTTTCAGCGTAGGCCCCATGCTTTCCGTCGGGAGCTGCTGCTGCTGAGAGGGCGTGCCCTTGCACGACGGGAATTTAATAAACACGAACACCAGCGCCAGCACCACCAGCACGGAGCCGATAATCAGATAAGGCCCGACCACCTGGCCGACCATCTGATGGCGCGCGGCGTCCGCGGCGGCGGCGGGCATCGCCAGCAGCTGTTCATGGCTCGCATCGTTTTCGCCGAAGACCATCACCTGGCCAATCAGCACGCCGGAAATCACGCCCAGCGAGTTGAAGATCTGCGAAAAGTTAATGCGCTGGGTGGAGGAGTGGATCGGGCCCAGCAGGCTGGAGTAGGTATTTGCCGAGGTTTCCAGAAAAGAGAGTCCGCAGGCGATTACCCCCAGGCAGGCGAGGAAAGCGCCGTAGGTCATGATCTGCGCGGCCGGGACGAACAGGAAACAGCCGAGGGCGTACAGGCACAGCCCAATAATAATCGCCGCTTTATAGGAATAACGCTTAATCAGCGCCGCCGCAGGCAGGGCGACAAAGAAGTAGCCGAGGAAAAAAATCGACTGCACCAGCGCCGTCTGGGTATCCGTTAAATCGAAGCCCTTTTTAAACTGGGCGATCAAAATATCATTCAGGTTGCCCGCCATCCCCCAGAGCGCAAACAGGCAACAGACCAGTAAAAATTGCAGCCAGGGGGTGTGCGGTAAATACGCGCTGGTGTCCAGTTTTTCATTGTGGACCGCCGCTTTATCGACCTTATCCGTGATTAGCGTACTCATTGAGCTATCCTCTTAATGGTTTTTATACAGTAGGGTTTAAGCCATTTCATAATCAGAGGCGGCACGTAAAAGCCGTTCTCGTGCCTCCTGGTAATCCGGTAAAGATGATGCGCCCTGCTTTTCGACGCTGACGGCGGCGTAGGCTGCCGCAAATCGGGCCGCGCTATGCAGCGGATCGCCGCAGGCCAGACGCGCCGCCAGCGCGCCGTTAAAGGCATCGCCCGCGCCGGTGGTATCGCGGGGATGAGAAGGAAAGCACGGAACAGGGGATTTCACGCCCTGCTCGCTCAGCAGGGCGCCCTTAGCGCCGAGGGTGATAATGACGTTGCGCGCGCCCTGGGCATGCAGCGCATCGACGGCCTCGGCCGCGGCCGCCAGAGAGTCAACCCGGCGCCCGGTCATTAACCCGGCCTCCGTCGCGTTCGGCGTGAGCAAATCCACTTTGCTTAGAAAGGCGTGCTCAACGGGCTGCCAGGGAGCGGGATTAAGCACCACGAAGGCCCCGGCTGCTTTCGCGGCGTCAACGACCTGTTCAATGGCGGAAAGATTATTCTCCAGCTGAACCAGCACCACATCCGCGCAGCCGATAGCGGGAATGCAGCCGGCGATTTCATCATCGGTCACCGTCATATTCGCGCCGGGGTCGACGGCAATCATGTTTTCGGCATCGTTGCCGGCCACATAAATCAGCGCATTGCCGGTGGGGACCTCTTCGGCGACCAGCAGCGTCACGGCGTTAAACCCCACGCTCTTCAGATGACGACGGGCAAAATGGCCGAAGGTATCATTGCCAATCTTGCCGATATAGTGGACATTCGCCCCCGCTTTTAGCGCGGCGGCGGCCTGGTTCGCCCCTTTTCCGCCGGCGCTGGTCATGCTCCCGCAGGCCACTAACGACTCGCCCGGCACCGGGAAGCGCTCCACTCTGGCCACCATGTCGAAATTGAATGAACCAAAAACACAGACTTTTCCTGACATCATTCGCTCCTTTATACGTGCTCGGGGGAGTGCAGCGCGGCGGACAGATCCCGGGACATTTTTTCCCAGGCCTGCTCGAGCGGCATATCCGGGCGGAATAAACCGCTGCTGCCCATCACCAATACTTGCGCCCCGGCTCCCAGCAGCTCACGGTAGGTGTTGCGGTTGCATGAGCCGTCGACTTCCAGCAAGAAGTTGAGGCTGCGGCTCTCTTTTAGCTGATGAAGCTGCGCGATTTTGGCGGTCATTTCGGGAATAAACGGCTGACCGGCATAGCCCGGATCGACGGTCATCACCGTGACCTTATCGAGCAGATGCAGATAGTGCTGGATGCTCTCAACCGGCGTGGCGGGATTAAGCACCATCCCCACCTCTTTCCCCGCCTGGCGAAGCATATTGATGACCCGAAAAGCTTCGCGGCAGATGGTTTCCGGATGTAGTGAAATGGCGTCTGCTCCGGCTTCTATCAGCGCCGGGATAAACGGGGCGGGCTCTTCGACCATCAGGTGGACATCGATGGGAAGCGACGTATAGGGCCGAATCTGCGCCACAAAGCTGGCCGATAGCGCCAGGTTTTTCACATAGTGCCCGTCCATCACGTCGACGTGCAGCCTGTCGGCTTTGCCGTTTAAAAAGTGCAGCTGTTCCGCCAGCTTCATCATGTCCATACACATGAGCGAGGGAGAAAGGTAATAACGCATAAGGCCTCTTTTATTCCGGTAGTGGCTGATTTCAGGCAAAGTCTGGCCCTGCCGCGGGAAGCAGCGTTTCGACAATGCGCGTAGTCACCGTCACGTCATGACGGCGTACTCAGGCGATCTGTAGCCCGACGTTATGCCAGGTCATCTCTTTTTCCAGCAGCGGATCGACAAACTTTTCGGTGATTAAACAGTCCAGCTCGCCCAATCCGCCGATCCGTGCGACGCCTGTTCGCCCCAGCTTGCTGCCGTCGACCAATGCCACGGTCTGACGGGCGGCCAGCATCATCTGTTTCAACAGGGCGGCGTGGGCTTCCGTACCCGCATATAAACCGCTATCGCGCTCCAGCCCCTGGCAGGAGAAAAAGAGCGTATCGACGGCGTACTCGCGCAGCGTTCGTGAGGCGGTTTCACCGAAGAACGACTCCTCGGTCGGGGAAAAATCGCCCCCCAGTCCCACGAGATGCAACGAGCGTCTGCTCATCAGCGTTTGCAAGATGCGGATAGAGGGCGTGATAACCGTTAGCGCCATCTCCGGCATCTGCCGGGCCAAAAACCAGCTGGTGCTGCTGCCGTCCAGGACGATGGTCTGTCCCGGCTGGAGGCACTGCAGCGCTTTGCGGGCAACGCGCATTTTTCCTTCGCTGTGCAGCAGCGTTCTCTGCTGAAAGCTTCCCTGGCTATCTTCGACCGGCAGGGCGGGCGACGCCGCTCGGATCGCCGGCAGCGGGTTCTCCGCCGCCAGCGCTCCGCCATGGCTCCGATTTAAGATCCCTTTCCGTTCCAGCTCGCTCAGATCGCGGCGAATCGTTTCCCTGGAGACCCGAGTCGCTTGCGCAATCTCATTCACCCGCATCACGCCGCGTTGGCCCAGCAGTTCAACAATCAAACGATGACGTTCCAGCGGCAACATAGCTCTCTCCTGAAGTACATAATCAGATTACCTTTCCCTTGCGCAGGGCGTTGAGACCTCCGGAATATCCGGCGAAGGCGACCGTTTTGTCGCCGGTCAATGTGACAGCGTACGCATTTTGGCGTCATATCCGGCAGCGGTTTCGCTCTCTCGCCCGTTATTCAGGCATAAACAAAAACAAACAAAAATAAATGCAATATTGCCTTTGCGCCCGTTTATGCCCGTTTACGCCCGTTCATCAAGGGCTTCGCTCATTTCTCGTCTGCTAATTAAAAGCAAATGAAAATAAAAAAATGCTAATTTGATCACGTTATTTTCATTTGATGCGTTTTTAAATGGATTTAAGCCGAGTAAGAGCATTAAATGAAAGCAACTAAAAACAAAGAGCAGGATAAAACCATGAATGAAACAACCCGTCGTTTTGCACGTTTAGTCGACCTGAGCGCAGTCCAGGCCACCAGTACCGAAGCGGACGTTCGCGCCTGCGCCGAGCTGGCAACCCGATACAACATTATTTCCGTCCACGTTCTGCCCTGCTGGACGCGTTTTCTCAGTACGCTGCTGCCACAGCAGGGGACGGGAGAGGTGATGATTGGCGGGCCGGTCGGCTTTCCCGGCGGCGGGCATGCGACTGACACCAAGGTTCAGGAAGTGCGGCAGCTGATTGCCGATGGCGCCCGCGAAGTGGATATGGTGGTGAATATCGGCAAAGTGTTATCCGGCGATTATGACTATGTGCGCGAAGATTTGCGCCGCGTGGTGGAGGCCGCCGCGCCGGTACCGGCGAAGGTGATCCTCGAAACGCACTATCTCAATGAGGAGCAGATTCGCCGCGTGTGCGATATCGCCGTAGAGGTGGGGATGAAGTGGGTCAAAACCTCCACCGGCTGGGCGCCGACCGGCGCGACGGTGGAAAAAGTCAGCATTATTGCCGACCAGCTTAAAGGCCGAATCGATATCAAAGGTGCCGGGGGGATTCGCGATCTGGCAACGGTGCGCGCCCTGTACCAGCTTGGCGTCCGCCGCTTTGGCATGAGCCATGGCGCGGTCACAAAGGTGCTGGCTGAACTGGAGCAGCACCCGGAACGCTTTCCCGAGCTGAACGCCGATTAAACTGAGAGACCGCGGGCCTGATGGCCCGCCTTAAGACGTCACCGGAGTCAGTGATGAAAGATAAAATACTCACGATTGATGTTGGCACTGGCAGTACCCGCGCCGCTCTTTTGCGCGTTGACGGCACGATGGTCGGCTTTGCGCAAAGAGAGTATGAACAGACCACGTCGCGTGCGGGTTGGTCAGAACAGGCCCCGTCTTTATGGTGGCAGGCCGCCTGCGACTGTATACGCGAGGTGCTTTACCGCTATCCTGAAACGGCTGCGCAGATTGCGGTTATTGGCGCCTGCGGGCAGATGCACGGCACCGTCCTGCTGGACGATCGCGGCGAGCTGGTGGAGGACAGGGCGCTGCTGTGGAATGACAAGCGCAGCCAGCCGCAGGTGGAAGCTTTTACCGCGCGCGAAGGGCGGGAAAAGTGGCTGGCGCATTTAAATAATCCACCCGCGGCGGCGTGGCCCGCTTTCAAATTAGCCTGGTGGCGTGAACATCATCCGGAGCGCTGGCCGCAGCTCGCCAAAGTGTTAATGCCGAAGGACTATATTAATTTCATGCTGACCGGCGCCCTGGCGACCGACTATAGCGAGGCGTCCTGCTATTTCCTGATGGACAGCGAAACCCGCGCCTGGTCTTCGCAAGCCTGCGAAACGTTTGGCCTGCGGGTCGATCAGCTACCGGACCTCAAACTTTCCAGCGACATTATCGGCCAGGTAACCCCACGCGCCGCCGGCCTGACGGGCCTGCCTCCAGGGATCCCGGTGGTTGCCGGTACGTCGGACATGGCGGCCTCTCTGCTGGGCTCGGGAGTATATGAGCCGGGGATGGCGTCCGACTCCACCGGCACGTCGACGCTGATCACCGTGGTGTCGCCGCGGCCGTTACGCCACCCGCTGGTCAATAACCTTCATCTGGCTAACGCGGCCTGGGGCGGATTTACGATTCTCGACGCCGGCGGCGATGCCGTCCGCTAGGCGCGGCTGGCGCTTGCCGATAACCAGATTACCCACCCGCAGCTTTTGCAGGAAGCGGCGGCGGTGCCGGCCGGTGCGGAAGGGCTGCTCTTTCTTCCCTATCTGACGGGAGAGCGCCTGGCCGAACACACGAACTCGCGGGCGCAGTTCTTCGGCCTGCAGCGCAAGCATCGCCGCGGTCATTTATTCCGCGCGGTCCTGGAAGGGGTGGCCTTTGCGTCCTGGCGCAATCTGCGCCAGCTGCAGGCGTGCGGGCAATATCCGCAACAAATGATCGCTTCCGGCGGCGGCGCGCGAAGCCCGCTGTGGCTTGAAATCAAAGCCGCGGCGTACAATCTTCCGATATTATCTACGCGCAACCAGGAGAATGGCGTCACCGGATGCGGTATTATCGCCGGGGTTGGCGCGGGGCTGTACGCGGATTTTGCCAGCGGCGTGAGGCAGACGGTGCAGTTCGGTAAGCTGATTTCGCCGGATCCCCGTCTGCGGGATTATTACCACGCCTGCAGCGAGCTTTTTGATACGCTCTACCGGCAATCCGCCGCCTTATACGACAGGCTGGATGCCCTGAGCGCAGGACCCGACTGATAAGCAACGGTAAGCCAGCGCCGCGTCGCGCGTAACGTGCCGTAAATAAGAGAGAGGCAGAATGTTTGCAGAAGAAAGACAGGAGAAGTTGCTCAGTATTCTCAGGGAAAAACGCAAAGTGGCTGTTTCTGAGATGTGTGACGTCTTTAATGTATCTGGCGCCACCATTCGTGCCGATCTCCGCCAGTTGGAAGAGGAGGGACTGCTGACCCGTACCCACGGCGGCGCCGTCCTTCGCACGCGGGCGAGCTTTGAACAGGCGTCGGACGCGCGTGAAATTGTCAACCTCAGCGCGAAAGAGCGGATCGGCCAGCGCGCAGCGGCGCTGGTTGAGGATGGCGACATTATCGTGCTGGATACCGGCACAACGACCCTGCATATCGCGCGCAATATTCGCGACCGACAAAACGTCACGGTGGTCACCAACGATTACCAAATCGCCCGCGAGCTGGAAGCCAGCCCCTCGATTCAAACCATTCTGCTGGGCGGGATCGTGAAGAAGGGGTACCACTGCGTGGTGGCGATCAACGGACGCTCTATTCTTGATACCCTGAACGTCGATAAAGCGTTTATGGGCGCCAATTCGCTGTCGCTGAAACACGGCGCCTGCGTGGCCGATATCATGCTGGCAGAAACGAAACGCGGCATGGTTGAACACGCCAGCCAGGTGATTATCGTCTGCGACTATAGCAAGCTGAATAATACCTCGCTTGCCCAGTTTACCGCCGCGGATCGGATTGATACCGTGGTGGTCGATCGTCTGCCCGATGACGTTCAGGCGTATCGTAATGCCGGCATTCAGGTGATCTCCCTGGATGAAGAGGCGCACCTCTAGCGTTCTGTTCCGGCAGAGGCGCACCGATCCGGAGTACTACGGTAAAGGGCTCGGTATTGCGCCGCGTATCAATCCGGCGCTGGAGAAAGTGACGGCTTCTCCCGAATATAGCGCAATTAAAGCGCGCTGGATTAAAGCGTCGTTGATAGTGGCGTACAGGAAAGATACCCCCTGAAGGGTATAGCCCCTCAAACGTTCCTGTATGCCATCGGGAGCATCGGCTTATCCGTCAACGAACAAACGGTTACTGGTTCTCTCCCTTTTTAAAAGTTTTCAATACATTATGCGCGTAGCTAATATAATTCTTAGCGCGCGGACATTTAAAATGTAACGCGAAACTTCTGAAAAAGATGTCCAATGAAATAAAAAGTGGATTTTATTTCAATCTTTATGTCAGAATCGCGTTATGGCAGTAAAAACCATATTTTATATATTGTCATTATGCAAGCCATAATGAGCGGATACTAACGAACGCTACAGAAATAACATTCTGAGGCGTTGTCTGATTATTCGCATGGAGAATTATCGTGATGCTATCCTGTCTTAAAAACCTCGCTGGTGATTATATAGGATATAAATCATATGGCAGGAAGAATAAATGAGTTCGATGACAAATAGCCTGGAAAGATTAAGGAAGGAAAAGGAGGAGATAAAGCGACAGCGGCGTGAGTTTAAAATAAAATTCGTGTGCTTATATGTCTCAATATTGTCACATCTAAAAGCAAATCCTGGTAATAAAGTTACTAAGGGTTCTTTTGGTGATGCTAAAAAAATCACCGTGGCAAACGATGGTTTCTTTTTTGATATTAGTTTCAAATATGACTACGCAAGAAATAAAGTGCGGATTATTGTATCTGAAGAAAGCCTGTCGCTGAAAGTCAGGCTCACCCTGCGGCTGACGGCATCAAAAGCGAAATGGCGCATTGTAAAAATATCCCATAAAAAGTTTAAGTATATTTTTAGAGTCATGAAGCCACAGCTGATTGAGGAGCTTATCGTCTTTTTGATCCGCTATCTGTAGATATTTCCTCTCCGCCAATGGGCCAATGAGCCGGGATGCTCGCTTCGATCGTTCTTCCGGCTGCAGGTTGGATATTTCCTGCCGCGAGTTCCTCCTGGTTTGAGTCGATGAGAATGTCATTAAACGGCATTACTCAATAAAGCCCCCATTAATGCTGTTTTTTCCCGCTTTTACCCCTTTTATCGCCCGGGTTTTCTGGTGGGATGAAGTTGCCAGGGTGATTTCTTAACTCCTTGTAAATAAATGAAAAAGTATCATTTTTGTCATGAATGCCTCTGTCAATCACATTTCCTCTGTTGCCAACTTTAAATCTGTAAAAGTAGACGTTTGTCGACTTTTCATCTAAAAAGTTGGGGGAAGGGACTAGACAGGACCATTATTAGGTTATCAAATGGTTAAATTACGTCACATTAAATGTGAATGATTGGCCTTGTGTATAAAAGGCCAACACGCTTTCCGCTGCGTTAAAGCGCTGCGGACATCTTTGGGAGAAGTTATGCATTCCTCTGTTAATAAAAATGAAACTCGGACCTTTTTTGGTCATCCTTACCCCCTCGGTTCGCTGTTTTTCACCGAAATGTGGGAACGGTTCTCGTTTTACGGTATTCGACCATTACTGATCCTGTTTATGGCGGCCACCGTCTATGACGGCGGGATGGGGCTGGCGCGCGAGAACGCGTCGGCCATTGTCGGGATCTTTGCCGGGACCATGTATCTTGCCGCACTGCCCGGCGGCTGGCTGGCGGATAACTGGCTCGGGCAACAAAAGGCGGTCTGGTACGGCTCGATTCTGATCGCCCTCGGCCATCTCTCCATCGCGCTGTCGGCGGTGATGGGGGATAGCCTGTTCTTTATCGGCCTGATGTTTATCGTGCTCGGTTCCGGCCTGTTCAAAACCTGTATTTCGGTGATGGTCGGTACGCTGTACAAGAAAGGCGATGCGCGCCGCGACGGCGGCTTCTCGCTGTTCTATATGGGCATCAACATGGGGTCGTTTATCGCCCCGCTGATCTCCGGCTGGCTGATTAAATCTCACGGCTGGCACTGGGGCTTCGGCATCGGCGGCATCGGGATGCTGGTCGCGCTGATTATCTTCCGCGTCTTTGCCGTTCCGGCGATGAAACGCTACGACAGCGAAGTCGGCCTCGACTCCACCTGGAACAGCCCGGTAGTGAAACGAAACGGCGTCGGCGCATGGCTGCTGGCGCTGACGGTCGGCGTGGCGGTTATCATCGCGTTGATTGCCCAGGGCGTTATCGTGATTAACCCGGTGGCGGTCGCCAGCGTGCTGGTCTACGTGATTGCGGCGTCGGTGGTGCTCTATTTTATCTACCTGTTCGTCTTCGCCGGACTCAGCCGCAAAGAGCGCGCCCGCCTGCTGGTATGCTTTATCCTGCTCATCTCCGCCGCCTTTTTCTGGTCAGCGTTTGAGCAGAAACCGACCTCGTTTAACCTGTTCGCTAACGACTATACCAACCGTATGCTCGGCTCCTTCGAGATCCCGGCAGTGTGGTTCCAGTCGATCAACGCCCTGTTTATTATTTTGCTGGCGCCGGTATTCAGCTGGGCATGGCCTGCGCTGGCGCGCAAAAACGTCCGTCCGAGCAGCATCACTAAGTTTGTTATCGGTATTTTATGCGCGGCGGCGGGCTTTGGCCTGATGATGCTGGCGGCGCAAAACGTCCTGAGCAACAACGGCGCGGGCGTTTCGCCGATGTGGCTGGTGGGCAGTATTCTGATGCTGACGCTGGGGGAGCTGTGCCTTAGCCCGATTGGCCTGGCGACCATGACCCTGCTGGCGCCGGAAAGAATGCGCGGCCAGATGATGGGGCTGTGGTTCTGCGCCAGCGCCCTGGGTAACCTGGCGGCGGGCCTGATTGGCGGGCACGTTAAGGCCGATCAGCTGGATATGCTGCCTGACCTGTTCGCACGCTGCTCCATTGCGCTGCTGATCTGCGCCGCGGTGCTGTGCCTGCTGATTGTTCCGGTTCGCCGGATGCTGGAAAACACCCGCAGCGACAAGCCGCAGGAGCCCGCGGCTAACGCGTAATCCCGCAAAAACCCGGCGCGTTCTGCGCCGGGTTTATCCCTTAACGGTAAACAATACCGCCATCGATCAGAATCGACTGACCGGTAACATAATCGGAGTCCGGGCCTGCCAGATAAGAGACCAGGCTTGCCACATCGTCCGGCGTTTCGGCGCGGCCAAGGGCGATGCCTTCCACGTATTTTTTATAGGTTTCGCCCACCGGCGCACCGGTAATGTCGGCGAAGCGCTTATCGATCTCGGTCCACATTCCGGTTCCCACAATCCCCGGACAGTAGGCGTTTACCGTGATGCCGCGGCTGGCGTACTCTTTCGCCGCTGCCTGCGTCAGGGCGCGTACGGCAAATTTGGTGGCGGAATAGACGCCCAGCAGCGCGAAACCATCATGACCGGCGATAGAGCAGGCGTTGATGATTTTCCCTTTCTGCTGACGATCGATGAATTTTTTCGCCGCCGCCTGAATGCCCCACAGGGTACCCTGAACGTTGATGCGCATGATGCGGTCCACTTCTTCAGGCGTCACATCGGCCAGCGCCTGAACCTGGGCGATCCCGGCGTTGTTCACGATAATATCAAAGCCGCCGAGCTGTTTTTCCGCTTCATCAATGGCGGCGTACACCTGCGTGCGGTCGGCTATGTTAGCGACGAAGGTGGCCGCTTTGCGCCCCAGCGCTTCCACTTCGGCGGCGACGGCGGCAATCCCTTCCGGGTTCACGTCGACCAGCATCACCGACGCGCCGTCTTTAGCCAGACGCAACGCGATACCGCGACCAATGCCCTGACCGGCGCCGGTCACCAGCGCAACTTTATTTTCGATAGCCATGTCTGTACTCACCTTGTACTGATTAATAAACCAGGGAGGCCCGCGGCCGATGTCGTCGTAGCCGCTGCGGCGAATGGCACTACTCTATCGGGCGCAATAAGCGTGGCCTACCCCCCTGATGGGGGGGATAATGAGCGTACGGACTGGATTTAAGGAGTAATCGCGGTATGGCTTTTTTACCCTCGGCGGATGATTCACTGACAGCGTTTGTTCATCAGGAACCTTTACGTTTCACCGGGACGCTGCCGCTTATTTCCACGCGCTTTACGCCGCCCCGTACGCCGGAAAGCCTGCTGTCGCGGGAGCGCCTGCTGCAGCGCCTCGACGGCGCCGTCTCCCGCCGTTTAACCCTGCTGCGCGCGCCCGCCGGGTTTGGCAAAACCACTCTGCTGGCGCAGTGGTACCGGCACCGCCTTCGACAAGGGGATGCGCTGGCCTGGCTGAGCCTTGAAGAGGACGACAACGCGCCGCTGCTGTTTATGCGCTATCTACAGGAGGCGCTGCGGCCGCTGTGGCAGGGGTGGAGCCCGTCGTTTCTGCATCTGTTACAAGACGATCTTCCGGTCGAGCTCCCCCTGTTCTTTGCTGAGCTCGTTAATCAGCTTAATCAGTGCCCGCACCCGCTCTACCTGATCCTCGACGACTATCAGTGCATCAGCGACCCGGCGATTCATCAGGGAATGAGCTGGCTGCTGCACCATGCGCCGCCGGCGCTGCATCTGCTTATCGGTAGCCGTAGTCAGCCGCCTTTAGCCCTGAGCCGTCTGCATATGCAGGATCAGCTGCTGGAGGTCTATGACCCGGAGCTGCGCTTTAACCCCAGCGAAGCCCGCGCTTATTTCGCCGGCGCGTCGGGACTGGATCCGCAGGCGATCCCCCGGCTTATCGCGCTCACACAAGGGTGGGTCGCGGGAATGAAAATGGCCGCGCTCTCCCCGGACGCGTCTACGGCGATGGGCCTTGGCGCCGGCTCGCGGTCAATCTCCCGCTATCTGGATGAAGTGATTTTCGCGCCGCTGCCGCCTGAAGTATTCGACTTCCTGCTGCATACTTCCGTGCTTAATCGCCTGCATCCGGATCTGTGCGATGCCGTCTGCGGCCGCCATAACGGCGGCGAGATGCTGAGGTGGATAGCACAGCACAATCTGTTTCTTTCCGCGCTGGACGACAGCGGCCGCTGGTTTCGCTATCACCCGCTGATGCGCGACGCGCTGCTGCATCGCCTGCGCCACGGCGGGGAAATTGATATTCGCCAGCTGCACGATCGCGCCAGCGCCTGGTTCGCCTCGCAGCAGCTGTGGGCCGAGGCGATACGCCATGCGCTGGCCGCCGGAAAATCGGCGGCCAGGGATGCGGAAGCGGGCGCGCAGTCTCTGGCGGAGGAGGGGGATATCGATACCCTGGTACAATGGATACGCTACCTGCCAGCCAATCTCGACCCGTCGCGCATCGAGCTTCAGCTTAATCTGGCCTGGGCGTTAGCCCACCGCTTTCGGTTTAGCGACGCTCGCCAGCTGCTCGACGCCATTGAGACGCAATCGGCGGCGCATGGCGGGGCGCTGGCCCACAGCTCGTGGGTGAAGCTGCGGGTCGTTCGCGCGATCTGCGAAGCCTTTGCCGACAATATTGCCCGCAGTATCGCTATAGTCGAACCGCTGTTGCGCGAGGTGCCCTGCGGCGATATCTGGGTTGATGGCCTGGTGTGTAACATCCTCAGCTACTGCCATCTTGCGGACTCCCGGCCGCAGCAGGCGCTGGAGGTACAGCAGCGGGTATCCGGCGTCAGCGTTGCTAACCGCAACCTGTTCGTGACGGTCTACCGGGCCTTTGTTATGGCGCAGAGCTATTTGCGCCAGGGGAATCTTGCCGAAGCGGAACGTCAGGCCGCGGGGGCGCTGCGCTATGCGGAGCAGCATACCGGCGAGAACGCCAGCAGCGGCGCTACCCTGGCGCCCATTCTCGCCGAGATCGCCTGGGAGCAGGGGAAGGGCGAGCAGGCGCAAAGCCTGCTGGTTCCGCGTCTGGAGACCATCGATAGCTTCTGTCCGCCCGACGGCCTTAGCCGCGGCTATATCATCCTGGCCCGTCAGGCCCGTGAAATGGGGAGACTGGCGGAAGCCGAATCACTATTACTGCATGCCGAAGGGCTGGCGGCCCAGCGCGGCTGGCTGCGGGCGCAGGCTCCGCTGCTGGCGGAGCGGATTGCCGTTGCCCTTCACGCGGGCGACAAACTGGCCGCCGACGCGCTGCTGCTTCGCCTGCAGACCCTTAGCCAGACGGAGGCTGCCGGCGGATATATCGCGCTCAGCCAGAGCCGTCTCCTTATCGCCGCCGGCGAACCGCAGGCCGCCGCCCGGCTGTTGGATACGCTGGCCGGCGTGCGGGAAACCAGCGGCGAGTGGCTATTCGCCGTGCGTTTGCGGCTCAAACAGGCGCTTGCCCTCTGGCGTGCCGGCGAGCGGGAGCAGGCGATGGCTGTCTGCCGACCGGCGCTTGCGCGCGCGCTGCGTCAGGGGCTGTGGCGCAGCCTGCTGGAGGGGAGGGAAGAGATGGCTGCGCTGCTGGCGGAGATGCACAAGCGCGGCGCGGCGGATGATGCGCTGACCGCCGATATCGTCGCTTTGCTGTCCCGCTTCGCCGCCGCCGGTATCGTGATTGATACGGCGCGTCCGCAGCCGCCCGCGCTGCGGCTGACTGAACGGGAGCAGCAGACCCTGCGTTTGATTGCCAACGGCCATTCCAACAAGGGCGTGGCGCGCGAGCTGGGCATTTCGGCGGAAACCGTCAAATGGCACCTTAAGCAGCTGTATGAAAAGCTGCAGGTGAAGGGGCGCATCCAGGCGGTAAACCAGGCGCGCGAATGGCGCCTGTTAAGCTAGCGCGATGGGGCGTTCTCGCTCAGCGCCGGGCCGCGATAATCGCCGCCCAGCGCTTTAATCAAGGTGATATCGGTGCTGAGCCGCTGGGCCTGGATATCCAGCAGCAAAAGCTGCTGCGCGATGGCCGGGCGACGCGCCTCCTGCGCCGCATAGTAGCTGACCAGCCCGCGCTGATGGTGCGCGCTAGCGCTGCGGGTGGTCACCATCGCCGCCGTCACTTTCTGCTGCTGCAGGGCGGCCTGCTGGTTCAAATCGTTCAGCTGGCTCGAGCTAATCGCCACGTCGCGCACCGCGTCCAGCACCGCCTGGTTGTACTGCTTAATCAAAATATTGCTCGCCGTACGCGTCGATTTCAGGTTGGCGTTTAAGCGCCCGCCGTCAAACAGCGGTAAATAGAGCCCCGGCAGTATATTGATCTGCTGGAATGAGGACTTAAACAGATCGCCGACGCTCAGCGCGTTGTAGCCCCAGAAGGCCTTGATATCAAAGTGCGGGTAAAAGGCCGCTTTTGCCGCGTCCACCTGGCTCATGGAGGCGCTAACGTAGCCGCGCAGCGCCTGCAGGTCCGGGCGGCGGGCCAGCAGCTCAAACGAGAGCGAGTCCGGGAGCGTTTCCTGCAGCGTCGGCAGCGCCACGGGGTGAATCTCCGGCATGCTATGCGCATCGGCGCCGATCAGCGCCCGCAGGGTTTCCCGGTACTGCGTCAGCGTCCCCTGCGCCGTAATCACCTGCTGCTGCGCCGCCAGCAGCTCCGCCTGGGCATTGGCGACATCGACGCTATCCTCGACGCCGCGCGCGGTACGATGCTCGTGCGCCTGCACCGAGAGGCGGGCGATAGCCTCCAGCTGGTTGAGTAATTCGATTTTCTGAAAAGTTGCCTGCATCGCGAAATAGAGCTGAGCCACGCTGCTGGCGAGATCCAGCTCGATACCGGCGGTCTCCGCCTGGCGGGCGTTCTTTTCGCCAATCGCGGCGGCGACGCGGGCGCGGTCGGCGCCCCATAAATCGATATTCAGCGTCGCTCCGACGCCGACCGTGTTCAGCGTGTACCAGGGGCCGTTTTTATCCACAGGCAGGGAGAAGGAGTAGGGCCAGGTAAACTGTTTATTGGTTACCCGCAGGCGGTTTTGCGCCGCCACGGCGGTGGCCTGAACGCCCATTGCCGACTGCGCCAGCTCAACCGTGGACTGCGATTGCGAAATACGCAGCCGCGCCGCCTGCATGGTGGGGGAGTTCTGCAGCGCGCGATTAACCAGCATATTGAGCTGGGGATCCTGATAGCCTTCCCACCACCGCGCCGTCGGCCAGCCGCTGTTCGCCAGGTGGATCACCTGCGCCAGCTCGGCCTGCTGCGGGTTGACCAGCGGTACCTGGCCGGGATCGTCCTGAATTAACGCGCAGCCGGCTAATTGCGTGAGGGCGAAGGCAAGCGCCAGGGAGCGCCAGACGCGCGGAAGAGGAGTGGTTTTCGTCATGATCGGGTTGCCTGTCGCGGAATAACGGAAGACGCAAGCGGCCACGTGGGCAGCGCGGCCAGCGCATTGACCAGCGGCGCGCCGAACGGATTCGCCGGATCCGGCTGCTGCGCCTGAACGCGCTCAACGGTATTTTGCTGCGCATCGATATCGCTGGCATAGGCTTCAAGCCGCCGGGCGCAGCGGGCTAAAAAGGTATCTTCCGGCGCGGCGTAGAGGCGATAGCCTTCGCTGAGGCGCAGGATCTCCTCTGCCTGACGAAAGGTTGCCCGCGCCGGCCAGCTTTTGGCTTCCGGCCACGGGTGCGCATAGGTTCCCAGCGGCTCGGCGGCCACCCGGTTGATTAAGGTTTCGCTCTCGGTCAGCGCGGCAAACAGCGGTACCTGCTGAACCTCATCGTCGCGGGCGGCGAGGGTTTGCGCCAGCTGGCGATACAGCTGGGCCAGACGCGCTTTCAGCTGCGGCGCTTCGCTATCGGGCCATAAATAGAGATGAACAATGGAGGAAACCAGCACGCCGAGCAGGATGCCGATAACCCGGTCGCGCAGCTCGGTAAGATTGCTGAGCGGACCAAACCAGCTCAGGAACGCCAGCGCGAAGGTAAAGCCTATCTGAATGCCGGCGTAGGCGATGCGCTCCGACCCCGCCGCAATCCACGCTGCCAGCGCGAAGACCGGTAGGGTCATCGCCAGCAGGCCGCTCAGCGAATCGGTCCAGGGCTGCACAAAGACGATCAGAAGCAGCGCAATCAGCGTGGCCAGCAGCGCGCCGCCGATGCGTAGCCACGTTTTCTGCATGGTGGCGCCCAGGCCCGGCTGGGCGACGATCACGCAGCTCAGCATGATGGTGTGGATGCCCTGCCAGTCGGCGGCGGTGTAAAAAACGTAGCACAGCAGCGTCGCCAGCAGCGTTTTCAGGGCAAAGTGCAGATAGGCCGGATTGGACCACGCGTCCGGCAAAAGCAGCGGCGCTTTTTCCACTTCGCCCTGCGGCAGCGGGATGGTTTCGCCGCGCGCCAGCCGCGCCAGAACCTCGGCGATCTCCTGCAAAATGGCGCTGTTGGCGCCGTCGCGCGGGACAATCAGCGGCTGGACCTCCGCCGCCGCGGGCAGATTATCCGCCAGCGCGTTAAGCTGGCTGGCTATCCGCCGACGCGCATCGGGATGGTCGTCGCCCGGCTGGAGCAGCGCCGTCAAATGAGAGCAGCTCAGCGCGGCGGCCATCAGCGACTGCCAGGCCTGCGGGCTGGCGGCAATCTCCGGCGTGGCGCGCGCGGCCTGCTGATACAGGGACCGCAGTTGGTTAAACTGCCCGGCAATCTCGGTAACGGTGGGCGGCGGCGTGCCATCGTCCGGCTGGCTCAGGCGCCGCGCTGTCTGGCGGAGCATCACCACCAGCCGGGCTTTGAACTGATAGCCGGGAAAGGCCTGCTGGAAACAGGCGTTGACCAGCAGGGTCACCAGAATGGCTGTGTTGATCGCCACCCATAGCCACAGCAGCAGGCGCACCAGAATTTCGCTCTGGCTGGTCATCGACGGGAAGGTCTGGGCATAGATGACCGCCAGCGCCACCACGAAAAACGCCAGCCCGAGCTTGCCGAGCACCCGCATCAGGTAAATGGCGCAGAAGAACAGGATCACCGAGGCGACCAGGCGGATCAGCGGATAGTCATAGGTCCACTTGATAATCAGCAGCACGCCGCCCAGCGCGACGCTGACGGTCACCACGAAAACCACGCTTACCAGTTTGATCATCAGGACGTTCGGCTGGCTGACGTAAAACACCACGATCAGCGCGACGGCGAGGAAGGGAATATGCAGCGTCATAAACAGCACAATCAGCACCGCGCAGCTGAGCGTCAGGCGCAGGGTGTAGTTCGCCCGCCCCGGCGCATCGCGGAGTTCCCGGGTCAGAAAGGGCCACAAGCTCTGCATGCCGTCTCCTTATTGCGGCTGCAGAACGGCGCTGGCGGAGGCGCCCATACGAAACAGGTTCGGGTCGGGGTCTTTAACGGCGATTTTGACCGGGAAGCGCTGGGAGACGTGGACCCAGTTGATACTCTTCTGGATCACCGGCAGGCCTTCAATCACGCTGCCGCCGTCGGGCAGAACGCCGGTGCCGACCGAGTCGACTACGCCCTCGAAGGCGCGACTGTGGTTGGTCATCACGGTGATTCTGGCCGGAACGCCGGGCCGCACGTTTTTTAAATCGGTTTCGCGGAAGTTCGCCACCACGTACCAGTGGTCGTCATCAAGCAGGGTAAAGACCGGCTTCAGGGCCGAGGCGTACTGGCCGATCGTGGTTTTCAGCGCCACCACCACGCCGTTAAACGGCGCGCGGACTTCGGTAAATTCGAGGTGCAGCTCGGCCAGCGCAATTTGCGCGAGGATGCCCGCCCGCTGCGCCACCATGGCATCGACGCCGGTCACGGCGGCGGAAGCCTGTTTGGCCTGCAGCAGGGTGGCTTCCAGCTCGGCGCGCGCCGCTTTTTCTGCCGTTCGCGCCTGATCAAGATCCTCCTGGGAGGCAAACCCCTGCGGTACCAGCGGCTCAAGGCGAATGCGTGAAGAGGTGGTTTGCTTAACCAGCGCTTTAGCGCGTTCAACGGCGGCGCTGACCGACTGCGCGTTGTACTCCTGCGCTTTGATCGTGCGCTGAGTCAGCATAATCTGCGCATCAAGCGTGGTCAGGCGGGCTTTTGCATCGTCGAGCATCGCCTGGTAGGGGCGCGGATCGATGCGGAACAGCAGGTCGCCTTTTTTTACCCGCTGATTGTCGCGAATCGGCATCTCGACGATCCGCCCGCTCACTTCCGGCACCACGTCGATGGTGTCGGCATAGACATAGGCATCGTTGGTTTCCGGCGAGGTTTGCAGCTGCCAGATAACCAGAATCAGCGCCACGATAGCGGCGAGAACGAGCGCCAGCAGGGGCCATTTTTTGCGGATAACGCTTGAGCGGGATGAGGTCATAGGTATCTAGTTTACGAAGAGCAGGAACCACAGAATCGTGGCGAACAGGAACATCAGCGCCAGATAGCTGAAGACCAGCGGAGAAAATCGCGACTGCCATCCTTTACGCACAATCAGGATATGGCAGGGAATAAGTAACAGCGCGGCGCCTGTTAAGCAGAAAAACCAGCCCGGGAATGCGGCGCCTAATACCGGAATCGCCGGGGATAATGAGCAGCCGGAGAGCGTAAATAGCAAGAATAAGAGCGTAGGGCGCGGCAGCTTTACAATGCGATTCAAGACTGAATACCTGAGTGCTCGGGTTAAGGTGAAATGAGTGTAATCTCCCTACCGGGGAAATAAAAGATAGATATAACCGAAGCGTCTGTATTTCATCGATAAACAGAACATTTTCTTTGGATAACGAGTGCATAGAAAATCATTCATTCTGCATTAATGGCGTGAGGCCGCTGGAATATAAATTTCGCCCGTCGCCGATAGTCAGCGGTTGTTGGCAGGGCTATGCTTAGAGCCAAAGCTAAAAAAATAGTCAGAACTGAGGCAATGTCATGGATAAAGAACTACTGGAAGCGGGCTATCGCGCCTATACCGGCGAGAAAATCGATGTCTACTTTAACACCGATATCTGTCAGCACTCGGGTAACTGCGTGCGCGGTAGCGCGAAGCTTTTCAACCTGAAACGCAAACCGTGGATCGTCCCGGATGAAGTGGACGTGGCCACGGTGGTTAAGGTTATTGATACCTGCCCGAGCGGCGCACTAAAGTATCGCCAAAAATAAGCGAGGAAATGATGGAAATACTTGAAGGTCATAACAAGTTTTACGTCAATGACGCCGACGGGAAGCAGGTGGCGGAAATTGTTTTTGTACCCACGGGCGAGCACCTCAGCATTATTGAACACACCGACGTCGACCCCAGCCTGAAAGGTCAGGGGGTGGGGAAAAAGCTGGTGGCGAAAGTGGTGGAAAAAATGCGCGGCGAGCAGCGTAAAATTATTCCGCTATGCCCGTTTGCCAAACATGAATTTGATAATACTCGCGAGTACGACGATATTCGCGCCTGAATAAATGCGCCAGCATGCTGGCGCAACAATTTGAGTCGAGAGCTGGTCACCACGTACTGCGGTACTTTCTATTATAAGTCATCGGCAACCGGCGTGTTACGAGATTACTCATAGACAAATGTTACCCCAATAATTGATTGTACATTGCCAGCGGTCACCTTGCCGCTGGTGCGCGCGTAGGTAGCGGTCAGACCCAGGTTCACCGATGAGGTGCCTACCTTACCCAGCGAGACGTTACGGTTGGCAGGGATGACGGTACCATTGCGAACCATCTGCACGCCAATTCCCTGCGCTGGTGAGGCGGAAGCAGTGTTGCGGAAAATGGAATTACTCGTGTCCGCCGTTGTCCCCGTCAGGTAATAAGCGATGTTTTGATTTTGTGCGCAGTGAATCGTGACGGGGACAGCCATTGTGCCCGGGTAGTCTGGAAGCGTGACGATGACATCTCGGGTTGACACGTCGCAACCGCCAGTGGGGACGACAACATTATTATTAGCGTAGATATTCCAGGTAAAATCCCTGGGGTTTCCGTCGCTGGCAACTTTATGCATATTAAGTCTCGCTATGAGTTCGCCAGCATTAATCACGACGCCGCTCGCGGTGCCTGTTGCCGTAAGATACATGCGCAACGGCAACCCGCGATAGTCCTTATGGGTGATAGAATACACTGATGAATCATTATTCATTGGTAATGGATAACTATTTTTATCCCAATAAATGCTACCGGTACACGCTGCCAATGCCCCACCAAATGCAGTACCGCTGGTGAGGTTAACGTAGTCAATAATTGAGTTGCTTAAGTCGTCATTTTTACAGTCTATTGAAGAGGATAAATCGACAATCAAGTTTTGCCCCACGCCAATAGAAGGATTCAGAGCGACGTAAACACTCGCCGAGCCGGCAGGCAGCGTTTGCCCTGAATTGACAACTTTACAGGTGAATGCCGCGGCACCCAGCGACCAGCCTATTAGAAGCAGGGTAGTAAAAAGAACAAGGACATTTTTCATTAACACACTCTCCTGGCTCAGGCGTAGGTATAGGTGACGTTAATCACAGCCTGAATAGTTCCTTGGGTGGCGCCGCCGTTGATTGATAAAGCGCGGACTTGCAGTGGAAAACGCACCGACTGCGAGCTATCGTTAACCTCAACCGACTTCTGTTTTCCGTTATTAAGCGTTGTGCCGCTGTTATCCTGCAATTCGAGCTGGATATTGCCCGCAGTCCCCTGATTTTTGTAATAGCCGGTGCTGTCTGCTGTGCCACTAAAAGTGGCTACCACCCGTGAAGTGCCCTCCGGGCAGTTGCTTAAATCGAGCTCGGTACTGTGCCAGGCCGACGCGGAACCTGCTGATACCAGGCTGAAGGTATAGAGTTCCCCCAGATCGACGCTGGCGTTAGTGGTGGAAACGGTACAGGGTTTGGCCACCACTTTGCCGTTAACGGTAATAGTAATGTCGGTGGCCTGCAGCACCGGGGAAAATGCGGTCAGCGTGATTGCCAGAAGCCACCCGGCATGAATCCATTTCATCAGAGCCTCCGTTTACTGGAATTCGAGCGTGAATGTCGCGGTAGCACTAACGTGCCCGGCGGTGACCGGCACCCGGGTGGTCATCAGCCGGGCGTAAAAGTTCAGCGTGTTGGTCCGGCTGGGGGTCAGAATAGTCCACGGGATTGCAGACGACGCGGCATTAAGCGGCAGCGCCGTCTGCTGCGCGTCAAGGATCTGCACGCCCATCCCCGCCGCCGCTGAAGTGCCGCGATCGAGCTGTAACAGGTCGGTATTGATGCTGTCGGCAACGCCAACAAAGCCGACCTTCACCGAGGTGACCGCGCTGCCGCAGGGCGACAGCACAATGCGAAACGGCACCAAAGGCGTTGTGGCTCCGACCCTGGACAGCTGCTTCGCGGTGCTATCCATCAGATCGACGGTAAAATCTTTCGACTCACCCGCCACGGCGCAGGCGTTATCGCGAACGTAGCCGCTGATGGTGATGGTGCTATCCGCCGCGCTGGCGTTGGTAATCACCAGCGACAGGGCGGCGCTCAGTAGATAAAAAGGTATTCTCATCATCATGACTCCTTAACGGCAGACTGCCGACAGCTGGCTCAATGCCTGGTTCTTACTTTCGGGCGGCAGGCTGTAGTCAGCCTCGCAGCTGGCGTTCGGACCTTCGCCCCATTTCGCCAGGACTTTGCCGGCCAGCGGCATCCCGCTTAGATAGACCTGGCCGTTATCGGCGACGATGCTGCTGCCCTGGCTACCGGCCGGGGTGACCAGCGCGCCGAAGGGAACCGGCTTTCCGTTATAGATGAGCGACATCAGCAGCTTGAGCCCGACGTGGGCTTTAAACTCCGCACGGGCAATCGCGCCGTGGGTCGGGACGACGCTGACAACCGCATCGTCCAGGTCGACGTTATCGGCCAGGCTGTTGGTGTCCAGCGCCACCCGGTTTTCCCGGTATTCGGTGGCGTAGGGCAGCACGGCGTAGCCGCGCCAGTCGGTCTGAACCCCGGTCTGGTTTTCCACTTTGACGTTGTCTGCGCCGGGGGCTTTGATCAGCACCACCGTGTCGTTCATCGGCTGGCTCAGGGTGACGCCGTCGGCGTGAGCCAGCACGCCGCCGCTCAGGCCGTAGTACAGCTGTTTGATACCGTCGCTGCGGCTGTAGCCGACGTTGGCGTTGCCGTAGCCGCCGCGGTAGTTCAGCGCCGCGTAGCCGGTGCCGCCGCTGTTGCCCTCACCGCCGCCGGCGTAGCCGGTCTGCATGCTGTAGCTCAGGTTGTTGTCCTCCAGCAGCGTGCCGTGCAGGCCCGCCAGAGTGCTCATCCGACCATGCAGATCGTTTGACATGCTGCTACTGGCGCTGGCGTGCCGCCAGGCCGATTTGCTGTCGGAACGCAGCCAGTGGCTGAACGGAATATTGACGTTGACTGCCAGCATCTGGTCGCGCCCCTGCTGCCAGGCGTTTTTGGTCAGGCTGTAGCTGAGCGTCCAGTTGATATCATTGACGGCGGTGTTCAGCCCCGCCTGGAGCTGCTGATCGGCCTTGCCGGTGCCCCAGTAGGTCTGATGACTGCCGTTCAGGTAAAGAGTCGCAGTACGCCCCAGCTGCTGGGTGATGCTGGCCTGTATTTTGCCGCGCTTGTTGTAAGCGAGGTTGTAGTAGTCGGTGAACGTCGGCTTCACTTCAATCACCCCGTCCTGGGTCGCGACGTTGTAGCCGCTCATCCGGCTGTAGGTGGTATCGGCGAAGCTGAAGTAGCCGTGCGTGGAGTAGCGGTAACCCACCAGCTGAATATTGGTGCCGGTATCCGTCAGCGACTTGTTATAGAGGAAGCGGACCGACTGACCCTGGTGATCGCTGTCATCGGGCAGGGTGGCATTGGCCTGGGTGACATCCAGCGACAGCGCCCCCAGCTCCCCCATGTTTTTCCCCACGCCGAGGTTAAAGGCGTGGTAGCGGTCCGCCAGCTGGGTGCCGCCGTACAGCGTCCAGCCCGCCGGGAGTCCTTGCAGCAACGTGCCCTGGAAGAATTTAGGTTTCTCCTGCTGATTGTTGCCGCTGCGGTACTCGCCGGCGGTGACCGTATAGCGGGAGTAGCCTTCGCGCTGGAGCACCGGAACGGAAGAGTAAGGGACGGTGAACACCTGACTGCTGCCGTCGGCCTCTTTGATGGTGACCTGTAGATCGCCGCTATTACCGGCCGCATAGAGATCGTTGATGGTAAACGGGCCGGGCGGTACCGTGCTCTGGTAGATCTCATAGCCGTTCTGTTTGACCGAGACCTGGGCCGTGCCGCGGGCAATCCCGTGAATGACCGGGGCGAAACCCTTCTGGCTGTCCGGCAGCATATTATCGTCGGAAGCTAACTGCACGCCGCGGAAGTTGATGCCGTCAAAGATATCGCCGTTGGTGTAGCTGTCGCCAAGGGTCAGGCGCGAGCGTAATGGCGTAACGTCTCGCTCCAGCCAGGTGTTAATGTGCTGCCATTGATTTTCGTTGTTTGCGGAACCGCTGCTGTAGCTCCAGGTGGTGTTGTCGCGCAGGCGCCAGGCGCCCAGATTCAGCCCGCTCTGCAGGTTCAGGTACGCGTAGTTGCTGCTACCGCCGACGTCGTTATGCACGGTGTTGCCGGTGAAGTTGTAGTTCAGCAGTAGCGCATTGATACCATCATCCCACAGCTCCGGAGGAATGCTACCGCGGGCGCGGTTGCCCATAAATGCCTGAGGAATGGTGAGGTAAAGACGTTGTTGAGCCACATCGAAACGGATCGTCATATCCTCGATCATCTCAAGTAAGGGGACGCAGCTATCGGCGGGCAGTTCCCCCAGCCCTGCGATTGAAGAGGTGCTGAGGCCCATGCTGGCCAACTGCCCGCGGGTAAGGCAGGGCAGCAATCCTTTACCTTTATCTCCGGCATCAAACGTGACGTCGCGGGTGGTCATATAACCGTCATTGAGATATATATCCACACGGTAGGTTCCCGGCGGTATCTCTTGTCCATTTTCAAAACCGGACAGATCCGCTACGGCGGTAGGATCGTCTGACAGGAACCGTGGATTGAAATAAAACTCTGCCTGCGCAGAAAAAGCCTGTGAGGTGAGTAAAATAAAAAGGGGAATCCTGGCCAGGATGCGTGTTGAGCGCAGGTTATTGCGTCGAATGCATTGTGAGCCCAAATGGTAAAGTCCATATTTCAAATATGACATAGTCCCTCCGGTCTAAAATCGCCGGCTGTCAGTTCTTTTTATTTCAAGCGATAGCGTTAACTATTGCCTTAAGTTATTGTGTTTTACCCGTCATTTTCGGGGTCAGCGCGCCATAATCATTAATTGTCCGGTAGGTAATTTCGCTACCTGAATCGGACGGTAATTTGACGGAGGTCTCTCCTAAAGGCGGCACCAGCGCATTTTCCAGTACCCGTTTTCCAGCATTAAGCTCGGTGACCGTCTGGTAGTACGGCGTTGGATTGCTAAGCGTGAGAACATTTCCATTACGACGAAATGTTAGTTTTTCTGCAGCCTGATCTGGCGAGAGCGCCAGGTTTGCCGGGCGATAATAGAGCTTGATACGGCTGATAATTGCCAACTGCAGGGTATTATCATTAAGCTTTGATTTATCCATTGAAGGAATAGCTTTAACATTGATCCAGAAAAGCGTTTCCCGATCCTGCGGTAATTGATTGTTAGTGGCATCGATAATTCGCAGAGTATTTTCTTTTTTCCCCTGCATAGAAAATAACGGTGGGGTGATGACAAAATGACCATCTTTACTCCCGTCATTATTCTCGATCCATGACTGAATCAAATAGGTGCTTTTCTCGTCATTATTAGTGACGGCTAGCTGGACCTGTTTGAGTTCAGCTGGATAAATAACTCGGGTTGCCCCTAAAGCCACGCCCGCTTCAGCGGAGGAAGTAAAACTTGCCAGGACAGTCATCATCATGCCTGCCAGCAGGCCACGTGTCATTTTCAGCTTATTTTTCACATATATTCCTTGTGTATTCACCGTTATTTCCCTTTTCGGTAGGTTGGCAGGCCAGTTATTGATAGGTTAAAGAAAATGAGGCCTGCGCATTTGCGACGCCTCCAGTCACCTGTTTTCCTGTGGCCCGATACTTTGCAACGAAATGGAGAGTGGTAGGCCCGGAATAAATTTGCATCCACCTTCTGGGAGGGTGATTGAGCGGTATGAGGCTGTTATCTTTGTCGAATAGCGCGATACCTATACCTGTAGCAATCCCCGGTCCTTCACCAATCGAAAGTACGTCTGGATTCTTACCGTCTGCGACCCCTCTGAACGCTACGCCAACATGCCGGCTAACGGTGGTATTACAGTCCTGCAGATGAATATCGAAAGACACAGGGGAGGTATCCTCGCCGGCTGAGTGAAATCGGTTACTGGAGATCTGTCCCATATTGACGATCATCTGCCTATCCCCGGCTTCTACCCGGCAGGATTCAGCGATAATTTCTCCCTGAAAACGCATATTTCCACCGGGTAAAGTGACGTTCCACCGATTACCCGCCAGGGCGAGTGGCGGTAGCAGAAAAATGAACAAACCTAATCTCATTTTATGCATCGTGATCGCTCCAGTTGTTTAGTGAAAAACGGGCCATCCTGGCCCGAATTGCTTCCTTGCCAACAAATGGATTATTCGTACTGGACTTTAAAGGTCGCGTCAGCGTTAGCGATACCGGCAGTGGCTGCACCGGTTGCGTAGTAGCGAGCCTGGAACGGAATGACGTTAGTGCCGTCGTTCAGGGTAGACGCCTTGCTGAAGGTTGCGCCATCCAGTGCCAGCGGGGTACCGGTGCTGTCGAGGATCTGTACGCCAACGTTGGTTGCGCTGCCCGCAGCGGAGTTCTGCAGTGCCAGTACGTTTGTATTGGTGTTATTAACCGCAGTACCAGAGAACGCAACAGACGCTTTAGTTGCAACGGTGGTGTCACATTCATCCAGCTGGATATTGAAACCAACGGAAGAGCTGGTGCTGCCAGCGGTAGCCAGTTTTGCTGAACGCACCTGACCTAACATAACGGTTTGATCGAGAGAACCGGCATCTACCGCACAGGCTGCGTTGACCACTTCCCCTTTAAAATGCACGGTGCCGCCGTTTACGGTGGTGGTTGCGGCCAGAGCAACGGTAGAACTCAGGGAAAGAGCTGACAGAGCAACGATAGCCAGTGTTTTGATTTTCATGTTGTTTTCCTTTAAACATTATCGATATTACGAACCGTTGTTGGCAGTCGTTATGCCTTCCAGGCACTCCATTTTTAGCCGATGGTCCGACTGCCGGTTCTTCAAAGTTTTTACCTGACTGATGTAACAGTTAGGACCATTTTGACTCATTGAAATAAATGTCTTGTTTTATCGCTTTTCATTTTTTTAAGCGGGTTTTTAATCTGTTTTTTGTTGTTTTCTTGGTTCTTTATCGTATGTGGTGAGGTGGGAAAGGAAAACAAACAAGCTGATGATGAGAGTCGATGGAAAAGTGAATATGCTGAAACAGGAGGAGGAATACCATAAATGGTGGAGGGTAATTTATTTATAAATCAGGTGGTTATATTTATTTTGCCAAAAAAGATCATATTTGAGTTGCAGAATGTTTCAAAACTTTTTTATCATACGGACAGTTTGGTCCTAATTGACCCATTCGTTTTTCAAAAAAAAGAAAAAAATCAATAAATTAGCCATAAATTATTGATTGTATAAATTTTCAGCTAATAAGTTTTTTCTCTCCCATAATCCAGCGAATCGAGCAGCGTTACTGGCGGTATATCGTACTGTGTGGCGAATGTTACGATGACCGAGATAATCCTGTATCAGGCGGGTATCCGCTCCTCTCTCTGCCAGTTCGTAACCACAGGCATGGCGTAACATATGCGGATGGGTAGGCGTAGCGGTGCCGGCAGCGATACCTGCGCTTTTAATGATGCGGTAAGCCTGTTGACGGGAAAGTCGGGTGCCGCGGCGCGAGATGAACACCGCATCGCTTTTATCTGCCCTATACCAACTGGCGCGAATCTGGCTCCAGCATTCAAGCGCGTCACGTTCATCAAAACGCAAGGGATGCACCGTGGAGAAGCCGTTCTTCAGCCGACGGATATTGATGCGTCCTTCATTGAGATCAAAATCCCGATAATGCAAATCAAGAAGTTCACTGATGCGCATACCATGGCGAAACGCTAGCAAGATAAGGCAATAATCGCGTTCGCCGGTAGGGCCATGACGTACAGCTAACATCATTGCCTGAACTTCTTTAGCTGTAAGAAAACGACGTCGATTCATAATGTATCACTCCTGATATATGCATGTGGGCGGATGTCGCGGGACAAATCATCAGCATGCGTCAGACGCACCGCAATAAAGCCGAAAATTATCTGCGCATATACCCGTCATACTTCCAGTTGCTTGTGCGTTGGCAATACTCGGCCTCCTCCTTACGCGGCCAGCGCAAGCGCTGTGCAAAACGGTTAACCGTGTTGTCCTGCAACGCGATTTATTTAGGGTATATAAATACGGGTTACTGAAGCTGTGATAAGTTCAAGCTGACAAATTTGTCACCCATAATGTTTATCGATTTTTATTTGATATCACAAGAGACGCGCAGTCCCCCTGCTATCAGGTTATTAAAATTAAAGGAAAAATAATTAAATCTGATTGGCTTGAGAAATATCTTACTTAAATATTTTGCATTACAGTAAATCAGTGCGGAAAGTCATAATTATTTTGCAATGTAGTTATGTGTGTGACTGTTTTGATTTTAATAGTAACGAGTGGGTATGTGTTGACGCTAAAGATGTATTCGCTGCGTACGGAAGGATTTCGACGCCGTAATCGGCGTCGAAGAGAAGGGTTATAAAATAACTCGCCTTTTTTTATCGCGGGCGCTATCCCAGATACCATAGAAACGACCGGCATTGCTGGCGGTATACCAGACGGTATGGCGAATATTTCGATGTCCGAGATAGTCCTGAATCAGACGGGTATCAATGCCCATGTTGGCCAGAGCAAAACCACATGAGTGGCGAAGCATATGCGGATGGATTTCAATTGGCAGGCCGGCATTGCCACCTGCGACTGAGATAACATGATAAAACTGCTGCCGCGATAAAGGATTTCCTTTACGTGACAAAAATAACCATTCGCTGTCTGCCTGCGGATAGGTTTCCCGAACAGTCAGCCAGCTTTTTAATGCCTGAATTTCTTTATTAATTAATGGGTGGGAGGTCGAGAATCCTCTTTTCAGCCGGTGGACGTAGATACATTTTGACTGAAGATCGATATCTGAGACCCGCAGACGGCAGATCTCACTGGCGCGTAGCCCGTGAATAAAGCACAACAACGTCAAACAGTAGTTACGTGTGGCGTGAGCTCCTGTGTTCGCTGCGGCTAACAGTGCCTCAATTTCGTTTTGCGTTAAGAAATTCCTTTTCGTATTGCCTGTATTGCTCTTCATAATGTCCCTTTTATTACGCGATATGGGGCTAGCATCCAGCTAACAGCCATTTAACTAATGGATACCGGTCATACTTCCACTTGCTTGCGCATTGGCTTCTGAGTGACTCGTCATCATCCATGATGACCTTGCCCTTACGGGCTTTCGCTCACCCCCGTTACTGACTCCAGTAACTCCCGGGGACTCGCCTTTCAGCTTCACCCCGTTGGGCCAGCCTAAGCGCTTTTCAAAACGTTTATTCGCTTTGTTCAGTAATTCGAATTATTTAGGGTATATATTATTACTCCATTTTATTTCTTGAACATGAATGTTTAGATTGATTTTTTTCTGCGTGTGAAATCAATACTATTTCGGATAAGTATATAATGGGCCTGATTTATGTCTCGGAACGGAAATTGAAGTCCAGCCAGTAAGCGTAAGAGTTGGTGGCATAAAAGAGTTGTAGCCGCTTGAGTTACGTACAATAGATATTCTTTTATTATGCTACTTCACATGCTTCTCATGATTTATTTGTTGTATTCAATTTGCGAGGTGAATTGTATCATTTGTTATGGTGTGCTGTTTGTTTATATCCATTTTTATGATGCTGGCATGTATTTGAGTCTCAATCCCAAAAATGCCGTTGGCTTGCTTTTTGATTTATTAATTGTTGAAAAATCAATAAGTTAAATTGTTTGATGTGAGGGTTTTCCTGGAACCAACTCAGTGCGAAGATAATATATCTTTTTTACTAAAGAGAAACTACAACACATGTTAAACAAAACTAAAAAAGCTGACTGAAGTAAACCAATTTCAACATTTAAGAGAGAGGGGGAATTACGTATAACTACGTAATGGATGAGAAGGATAGTAGAGATGTTACATGTATCAAATAGCTGTACATAATCAAAGATTGGCATATGCATATTCACATATAAGCTTTAGCTTCGGCACAACAACGAATAACACAGAGTGTGAGATCTGATCTCACACTCTGGCTATTTGGTTAAGTCAACTCTCCGTAAATCAGGATGGAGGCGGTCAGAATCATAATAGAGCCGGATAGCATACTAATTAAATACGCCACATGAGGGCGGGTTGTTAAAATAGCGCGTGAACAGTATCCAACGACCAGGTAAACCAGTGTGCAGGTTAACAGATGTAAACTGCTGAGTATCAGCATTTGCTGCGTGACCGACCAGCTTCCCTGGGGGTCGGTAAACTGCGGCAGGAGGGCCAGAAACAGAAGAAAGACTTTTGGATTCAGGCCGCTAATGCATAATCCCTTAATCGCCCAGCGATTCCAGCTGCCCGCGCTGTGCTGCTGGGTATCAGGCATCGGCGGATGGCGTAAAATAGCGATCCCCAACCACATCAGATAGCCTGCGCCCAGCAGCGTGAGCGTCGATAGTGCCAGCGGATGATTGGCGATTAACACGCCGATTCCGGCGATGACGATCAGCGTGGCCAGCAGGTGGCCAGACATGAGTCCGGCGACGGCGGGTATCACGCGCCGTCCGTTGATCCCCGCGCTGATGGTATAGGCCCAGTCAGCGCCCGGCGTAATGATCAGCAGAAAGGAGACCAGCCAAAAGCTGGCGATAAAGCTCATTTCCATGGACGGCTCACCTCTGCGTGCTGACGGCAATTTCTCATCATTTTCCCTCGTTAAGCGGCGGTTATTTGAGGGAAAGAATATCGAGTTTATTGCGCAATGAGCTTTCAATGTTATGCTTTAAGGCGTTCTTCTGAGGGAAAATCTTCCAAATGGATAGCATCGATCGAAAAATTCTTGCTGAGCTACAGGCTGACGGACGGCTGTCGATAACCGAGCTGGCCGAGCGGGTGAATCTCAGCCTTTCGCCCTGTCATCGACGGCTGCGGACGCTGGAGCAAGAAGGCGTGATTACCGGCTATCGGGCTAATCTGGATCCGGCCAAAATGGGCTTTAACTTTTTGGCGATCGTCTTCGCGACGCTAAAAGAGGGCGATAAGAAAGCGGTAAGCGCGTTTGAGGAGGCGGTGGAAGAGATACCGCAAATCGTGCTGGCGCAGCGCCTGTTTGGCGATCCGGACTACCTGATGCACGTGGTAACCCGCGATCTCCCGGCGTTCCAGAAACTGTATGATGACAAACTCTCGGCAATGCCCGGCGTGCAGCACCTGCGGTCGACGCTGGTGATGAAAACGGTTGTGCAGGATCGCCCGTTTCCGCTCGGTAAGGGGTGATTATGCTACTCTGCGCGCTGCTCCCGGGGGCGGCGCAAAGCGCCTGCCCGGGCTACAGGTTAACAGCCGTCCGCGGGCCGGTAGCCCGGACAGATGCGCAGCATCGCCTCCGGGAAATTCAGCTACTCTGCGCTCTGCTCCCCGGTCGCGGCTAACGCCTTACCGGGGCTACGGGTTCACCGCCGTCTGCGGGCCGGTAGATACTGTGAACGCCTGCAACCATTTTTAGTTGCCGATACTTTCTCCGGCTCCCGGATGACAGGCACACCAACGACAGCACTCTCTGGTGCTGTCGTTTTTTCTCAGGGAACGTTGTTACGCTATCAACAGCTCATGCTGTGAGGCATCGAACGCCTTTCCTGACTTCAGTACTCCATAAGCCACCTGCGCCAGCTTTCGCATCATCGCCCCTATGATGACTTTTGCCCCCTTTCCGCTCTCTTCCAGCCTTTTCCTGAACGCTTTTCCCCACGCCGTATGGTACAGCGCCGATAACGCTGGCATGTATAACGCCTTGCGCAGTTGAACCGGCCCCGCTTTGCTCATCCGGCTCGCCCGCATCACGCTGCTGCCCGACTCATGCTGCACCGGCGTCAGTCCTGCATACGCCGCGAACTGCCGCGCTGTACCGAACTTCAGCCTCAGGCCCGTATACGCCAGCAGAACAGCCGCTGTTTTCTCCCCGATGCCCGGGATACTGTTCAGCAGCTTCCGCCGTCGTTTCATATCCGGGTCGTTATCCGTCAGGTCTTTTATCTGTTTTTCGATACGCGCCAGCTCCGCGCTCAGACATCCCAGCAGGATGTCAATGCTGGCCAGCTGAACCTCCGGCGCGGTTTCCCGCCGGTTTTTCTCCTGCGTCTGCATCTCTGTCAGCGCCTGATGCCTTAACACCAGGGCTTTCAGTGCCCGCTCTGTCGGATGAGGGGCCTCCCAGGCTGACGGGCGTTTTTCCCGGCAGAAGTGAGCCAGCATACGGGCGTCCACTTTGTCAGTTTTACTGCGCAACCCCTCACTCTGTGCGAAAGCTTTACTGAGGGCGGGGTTGATGATGGACACGGTATACCCGGCATCACTCAGATGCGCGGCCGCGTCTTCCATGTAGGTGCTGGTGGACTCCATGCAGACATGGGCACGGTTCACGTCATGGCCGCGAAGCCAGCGGACCAGCGCTTCGTGTCCGGAGAGGGTATTGTCAAATTTTTTACAGCGATGCCGGCCATCAGGGCGAAGAATATCGACATCCAGTTTAGCTTTGGCGACATCAATACCGATGAAGTGGAGTTCATTTTCCATAGTGAAACCAACCTTGCAAATACGGGTTACCGGTGAAAGCCGGTCCATGATACTGTCCGGTTTATCACATGAGAAAGAACGGCGGTCCGGTGCAAAGGATCTACGGAACAGGCGCGAAAGCCTAAGCCCGGACACGGCATCCGGACCGCCATCAGAGAGAACTGGCCGGTTCTTTCTGACGGAGTAATCATACAAGCCCGGACAGATGCGCAGCATCGCCTCCGGGAAATAACGGTGGTGCTTCATCAACCGCCATCCGGCAACAAGGTAAGCGCCTTATTCAAAGCGGGTGGGTATTACTCTTTTTCCAGCAGGCGCATAAAAATCGTCAGCGCTTCATCAAGCTGCTGGCGCTGCGCCGCAGAGAGTCCACTTAGCAGCTCCCGTTCATTCTCCACGTGACTTTCCACCGCCCTGTCGATTAACTCTCGCCCCCCTGGCGTCAGCGCGACCAGCATGCTGCGCGCATCGTCCGGGTTTGGCAGACGGCGAATAAACCCCCGTTTTTCCAGCGCTTTCAGACGATGGGTCATGGTGCCGGAGGTGATCATTAACGTTGAAAAGAGCTGGGTGGGCGACAGCACGAACGGTTCGCCCGCCCGCCGCAACGTCGCCAGCATATCAAACTCCCAGCGCACTAAATCATGACGAAGAAAAGCCGCTTCAATGCGCGGCTCCAGTAGCAGCGCGCAGCGTTTCAGGCGGCCAAACGGCCCCATCGGACTGCAATCGAGATCGGGACGTTCCCGTTTCCACTGTTCAAGAATGCGATCCACGGCGTCGGTCTGCGGTGATTTGTCCATTAATGCTCACTTGTCTTGATATCAAGATAAATATCGATACATACTTAGGCCACAATTTACCTTGATGTGAAGATAAAATCATGGCCTTTGTTTCGCGCAATTTGATGGTTGATCTGTTTTTAACCGCGCTGGCCCCCGCCATCTGGGGCAGCACCTATATTGTGACCTCGCAGTTTCTGCCGCCGGATCGGCCGTTTATCGCCGCGCTGCTGCGGGTGCTGCCGGCCGGGATCGCTCTGCTGATCTGGAGCCGCCGTTTCCCGCTGCGCGCCGAGTGGTGGAAGCTGATCGTTACCGGGATCCTGAATATCGGCGCGTTTCAGGCGCTGCTGTTTATTGCCGCCTATCGGCTGCCGGGCGGCCTGGCGGCGGTGATAGGGGCGATCCAGCCGCTGCTGGTGATGCTGTTGGCCTGGTGCGTCGATCGTCAGCGATCGCCCTGGCTGGCGGTGCTCTCGGCATTTATGGGGATCGCGGGAATGGCGATGCTGCTGCTGTCGCCGCAAACCACGCTCGAACCGCTGGGGATCGCCGCGGCGTTTCTGGGGGCGATGAGCATGGCGCTGGGAACCTGGCTGTCGCGTCGCTGGGCGATCGCTTTGCCGGTTATCGCACTGACCGGCTGGCAGCTGCTGATTGGCGGTATCGTACTGGCACCAATTGCGTTACTGGTCGATCCGCCGCTGCATCAGATGACGCTGACTCAGGCGGCGGGCTATCTGTGGCTGTGCATTGCCGGGGCTATGCTGGCATACGGCCTGTGGTTTCGCGGTATCAGCCGCCTTTCCCCGGTGGCGGTGTCGGCGATGAGCCTGCTGAGTCCGGTGACGGCGGTGCTATTAGGCTGGGTTTTCCTCGGGCAAAAGATCGAGGGGCTGGCGCTGGTGGGGCTGGTGATTGTGCTGTTCAGCGTGCTGTCGATTCAGCGTGCGTTATCGAATAAGAGAGCTGTAGCAGGTCGGTAAATCCCGGAGGCGATGCTGCGCATCTGTCCGGGCTACCGCACCGCAGACGGCAATGAACCTGTAGCCCGGGCAAGGCGCGTCAGGCGCCGCCCCCGGGAGCAGCGCGCAGCGTGGCTGAATTTCCCGGAGGCGATGCTGCGCATCTGTCCGGGCTACCGGCCCGCAGACGGCAATGAACCTGCAGCCCGGGCAAGGCGCGTCAGGCGCCGCCCCCGGGAGCAGCGCGCAGAGTGGCTGAATTTCCCGGAGGCGATGCTGCGCATCTGTCCGGGCTACGGCACCGCAGACGGCAGTGAACCCACAAACCAGGCTGTGGGGGCACTGTTCGCCAGCAACAAAAAAAGCCCCATCAAGGGGCTCGACATTGCTGTGTGCTTATTATGTGGCGGGAGCCAGACCAGCCGCCGTCAGGCGACCTGTCCGGCAGCTCCCTCTGCAACCATTCGGTTATTTAGACAGCTCGGCGGTCATATGAACCTGGTTACCGGTATACGCTTCGGTAATGTGGTAAGACTGGCCCTGGTCTTTAGCAATGGCGGCGATTTTGGCTTCGGCGTTGTCCAGCGTATCAGCGGTTACGCTAACAGGCTGAGCGAAGCTAGCGAAAGAGACCAGAGACAGCATACCGGCAGCGGCAAGTAATTTTACGTTTTTCATGGTGTTTATCCTTTTAACTTTTATGGTGGAAAGCGTTGTTGCTTTCGATGGACTTATAATAAGCCTGCTAACTATAACGCGCGTTGCAAAAAGTGCGATTTAGATCACACTTTCGTGACGGTATGATGACGGATGCCTAAATTTTAATTTTTTATTTTCAATAAAAACAAACAGATGATTTATTCTGCAGCGTCTCTTTCGCCGTGGAAAACGATCTCAACAGCCGCGCAGTTTTCTCGCCTCGCGTGATTAATTATTTTTAATGTGAATGCATTGGCTGTTTTTTGAACAAATAAGGCGGCGATATTTCGCCCGTCAACGAAGCATTGAGCCAGGGTGAAAAGATACAGTGACCCTCACACAGATTGCGTGAGGACAATGGGATGATTGCCGTACTCTTTGAAGCCGAGGTCACTCCGGCGAGTCAGGAACGTTACTTAGCGCTGGCGGCGGAGCTGAAGCCGCTGCTGAACAATATTGACGGTTTTATTGCCATTGAGCGTTTCCAAAGCCTGACCACACCGGGGAAAATTTTGTCGCTCTCCTGGTGGCGGGATGAGGAAGCGGTGCAGGCGTGGAAACGCAACCTTTGCCATCAGGCTGCGCAGAAAGAGGGGCGGGAGAGCATTTTCGCCTGTTATCACATTCGGGTGGCTCAGGTGCTGCGCGAATACCGTGCTTAACCTGCCCATCCCCGGTACTCTGGCTGCTGTTTGTGGTTAGGGAAAATAAGCGAGGCCCTATGTTAAAGCCTGTTGAGCTGATTGAAGACGATGAGTCCCTGGCCGAAGCGATGGCGGCAGTGGCGTCGGCGATGGCGGATGCCTCGCGCCTGAAGATACTGTGCGCCTTAATGGACGGCCGGGCGTGGACGGCGACCGAGCTTTCTGCCGTCGCCGATATTTCCCCTTCGACCGCCAGCGCGCATCTTAGCCGCCTGGTCAACAGCGGTTTATTAATCTGCCTTGCCCAGGGCCGGCATCGCTACTACCGCTTCGCCGGTAGCGATGTCGCCGGTTTGCTGGAGAATATGATGACCATGGCCGGCAAGCGCGCGGTGGCGCTCGCAACCAGCACGCCGGTCAATTTGCGCCTGGCGCGCACCTGTTACGATCATCTGGCCGGAGAAGTGGCGGTATCGCTGTATGATTTTCTGCAGCGTGAAGCGTGGATAACGCCTGACGGAACGGCGCTGACGCCCGCCGGGGAAGCGCACTTTGCGCGGCTGGGAGTGGTGGTGAAGCGCGGCTCCCGGCGCAAAGCCTGCTGCGGCTGTCTGGACTGGAGCGAACGACGCTTTCATCTTGGAGGAGCGGCGGGCGCGGCGCTGCTGCAGCACGGTCTGGAGAACGGCTGGTTTAGCACTACCGCGGGATTTCGCGAAGTGACGATTACGCCGGCAGGGTGGCGCGCTTTGTATCTGCATTTTCAACTGACGAAAAAGGGAGACTGCTGACGGATTAGGATTGTTCTCTCTGTAGAGAAATAACCTTTTATGCAACTATAGGTTGCTATATTGTTAATTCCATATCGTCTTTTCCCCTTCAGTGTAAATAACAATAGCTTTGTTTCTTGCTATCAATCTCCAGTAATTAATAGTTGTGAGCTATCTGTTACATTGATTAACAGCTCGTGAACATATGTATATTTGTCAGCGAAAAATAGCATTCTTTGACGCCGACAGCCTTGACGAATTCTTTTATCGAGTTCGTTCCTGACGCCTTAAATATTGCGGCTTCCGGTCAGTCGAAGTTTCTATTAACAGTTGCAAAAGTGAGCATCGCAAATCGCTTCTGACTTTTGTGCGTATTAACTGTTTGCTCATTGATACTTAATTCACTCTGACAAGGAAATGGCAATGAAAAAGGTTCTTCTCTCTGCTGCAATGGCAACTGCGTTTTTTGGTATGGCTGCGGCAAATGCTGCTGATACCAATGTAGGCGGCGGTCAGGTTAATTTCTTCGGTAAAGTTACCGACGTATCTTGTACTGTTTCCGTAAACGGCCAGGGCAGCGATGCGAACGTTTATCTGTCACCAGTGACTTTAACGGAAGTTAAAGCTGCCGCGGCGGATACCTATCTGAAACCGAAATCTTTCACCATCGATGTTTCTGACTGCCAGGCGGCTGATGGCACCAAACAGGATGATGTGAGCAAACTGGGCGTGAACTGGACCGGCGGTAACCTGCTGGCGGGCGCAACCGCTAAACAGCAGGGCTACCTGGCTAACACCGAAGCCGCCGGCGCGCAGAATATCCAGTTGGTTCTCTCCACCGACAACGCCACCGCGCTGACCAACAAAATCATCCCGGGCGACAGCACCCAGCCTAAAGCGGCCGGTGATGCCTCTGCCGTTCAGGATGGCGCGCGCTTCACTTACTACGTCGGCTACGCGACCAGCACCCCGACCACGGTTACCACCGGTGTGGTTAACAGCTACGCGACTTACGAAATTACTTATCAGTAATATCGACTGAGAGATAAAGCCGCCTCGCGCCGGGGCGGTCTATACCCGTCATACTTCGAATTGCACAGGCGTTGGCGACGTTTGCTCACCCCAGTCACTCTCTGGCCGCCTTTCTGTAATTCGAATTATTCAGGGTATACAACAATAATAAAGCGGCCACTGCTGCCGCTTATTTTTTTATTCTGAGGTCAGCATGAAGCGTATTGCCCTTTTTTTCTGTTTCATTTTTAGTTTTGCGGCCCATGCCAATAATATTATTGTTAACGGTACCCGCTTTATTTATCCAGGAAATGAAAAAGAAATAACGGTGCAGCTCTCTAACACCGCCGACCGTCCGGCGCTGGCGCAAGCCTGGCTGGATAACGGTAATGCCGACGCGACGCCGGATACCATTACTACCCCCTTTATTATCACGCCGCCTATTTCCCGGGTTGATGCGAAAAGCGGTCAAACCCTGCGTATTAAGCTCGGCAGTAATGCAGGGCTGGCTAAAGATAAAGAGACGCTGTGGTGGCTGAACCTTCTGGAAATACCGCCGGTTGAGGCCAGCCAGAAAAACGAAGGGCAAAATATTCTGCAGCTGGCGATTCGTTCGCGCTTTAAGTTTATTTATCGCCCTGCCGGGCTAGGCAATCGCGACGCTGCGGCAGAAAAACTGGCGCTCTCCGCTAACGGCAGCAGCCTGTCCGTCAGTAACCCAACGCCCTTTTATATCACCGTAAGCCGTATCTCCCGTAACGGCGGCAAAGCGCTCAACAGCAAAACGGTCATGTTTGCCCCGCAGTCCAGCCAGACCATCGCCCTCTCTTCAGCGGTGAGCAAAGGCGAGACCCTGACCGTTAACAACATTAATGATTATGGTGCAGATGTCGCAGTGAAAGTTACCGTCAAATAAGGGAAACGATCATGAAGCAGAGGTCAATCTGCCCGGGAAGATTAAGCACGGCTATCGCGGTTGCGCTGTGCTGCTTTCCGCCATTTTCCAGCGGACAGGAAAACCCGGGAACGATCTATCAATTTAACGATGGTTTTATCGTCGGCAGTCGCGAAAAGGTCGACCTGTCGCGCTTCTCGACCAGCGCTATCAGCGAGGGCGTCTACTCCCTTGATGTCTATACCAACGGCGAATGGAAAGGGCGCTACGACCTGAAA
Source organism: Klebsiella sp. PL-2018 (assembly GCF_019048985.1). Classification (NCBI taxonomy): domain Bacteria; kingdom Pseudomonadati; phylum Pseudomonadota; class Gammaproteobacteria; order Enterobacterales; family Enterobacteriaceae; genus Klebsiella; species Klebsiella sp. PL-2018. The sequence continues at coordinate 4,803,399 of NZ_CP077673.1, read as the reverse complement.
ATCACCGCCGGTAAAGACGGCAAAATGGGCGTCTGCTATACCAAAGCGATGCTGATGCAGTATGGTATTTCGCCGGAAAAATTAAATCCGCAGCTCAGCGAAAAAGAGGGCTTCTGCGGACGCCTGCAGGAGTGGCGTCACGAAGATAACGTCAAAGACACGCTGATTCAGTCCTCCCTGAGACTGGATATTGCCGTACCGCAAATCTACGAAGATCAGCGCCTGAAAAACTTTGTCAGCCCGCAGTTCTGGGATAAAGGCGTTGCGGCGCTGAATTTAGGCTGGATGGCCAACGCCTGGAACAGCCATATCTCCTCGGCCAACGGTTCCGATAACAGCAGCGCGTATCTTGGCGTTAACGCGGGCCTGTCGTGGGACGGCTGGCTGCTCAAGCATATCGGTAACCTGAACTGGCAGCAGCAGCAGGGGAAAGCGCACTGGAACAGCAACCAGACCTACCTGCAGCGGCCGATTCCGCAGATTAACTCGATAGTCAGCGGCGGGCAGATTTTTACCAACGGCGAGTTCTTTGACACCATCGGCCTGCGCGGGGTTAACCTGGCGACCGATGACAATATGTTCCCCGACGGCATGCGCTCCTACGCCCCTGAAATTCGCGGCGTGGCGCAAAGCAACGCCCTGGTGACGGTGCGCCAGGGCAGCAATATTATCTATCAGACCACGGTGCCGCCGGGGCCGTTTACCCTGCAGGATGTCTATCCTTCCGGCTACGGTAGCGACCTTGAAGTGTCGGTTAAAGAGGCCGATGGTTCGGTCGAGGTATTTAGCGTACCTTACGCCTCGGTAGCGCAGCTGCTGCGTCCGGGGATGACCCGCTACGCGCTCTCCGCCGGTAAAGTCGACGATAGTTCGCTGCGTAATAAACCGATGCTCTACCAGGGAACCTGGCAGCATGGTTTAAATAACCTGTTTACCGGCTATACCGGCGTCACCGGATTTGATGACTATCAGGCGTTCCTGCTGGGGACCGGGATGAATACCGGCATCGGCGCGCTCTCCTTCGACGTGACTCACTCGCGGCTGAAGAGCGATACCCTTGACGAGCACGGTCAAAGCTATCGCGCCACCTTTAACCGCATGTTTACCGAAACCCAGACCAGCATCGTGCTGGCGGCGTATCGCTACTCCACCAAAGGCTACTACAACCTGAACGACGCCCTCTACGCCGTCGATCAGGAGAAGAACTACAACAGCAACTACACCGTGTGGCGCCAGAAAAACGGGATGACCTTTACCGTCAACCAGAACCTGCCGGACGGCTGGGGCGGTTTTTATCTGAGCGGCCGGGTGGCGGATTACTGGAACCGTTCGGGAACGGAGAAGCAGTACCAGTTTAGTTACAACAACATGTACGGTCGGCTCTCGTGGTCGGTCAGCGCCCAGCGCGTCTATACCCCGGATAGCTCCGGCCACCGTCGCGACGATCGCGTGTCGCTCAACTTTAGCTACCCGCTGTGGTTCGGTGAAAACCGTACGGCTAACCTGACGTCGAATACCGCGTTTAATAACTCACGCTTCGCCAGTTCGCAGATTGGCGTCAACGGTTCGCTGGATAGTGAAAACAACCTCAACTACGGCGTGTCGACCACGACCTCTACCGGTGGCCAGCACGATGTGGCGCTGAACGGCAGCTACCGTACCCCGTGGACCACGCTGAACGGCAGCTATAGCCAGGGCGAAGGCTATCGCCAGAGCGGCGTAGGCGCCAGCGGGACGCTGATCGCGCATCAGCACGGCGTCGTATTCTCGCCGGAAAGCGGCACCACCATGGCGCTGATCGAAGCGAAAGACGCCGCGGGGGCGATGTTGCCCGGCTCGCCGGGTACCCGCATCGACAGCAACGGCTACGCCATTCTGCCGTATCTGCGGCCTTACCGGATAAATTCCGTTGAAATTGACCCGAAAGGCAGCAACGACGATGTCGCCTTCGGCAGTACCGTGGCGCAGGTGGTGCCGTGGGAAGGGAGCGTGGTCAAGGTCTCCTTCGATACCACGCTGCAGAACAACGTCACTCTGCAGGCGCGTCAGGCAAACGGTCTGCCGCTACCGTTCGCCGCCACGATTTACAACCCCTCCGGGAAAGAGATCGGCGTGGTGGGCCAGGGCAGCATGATGTTTATCAGCGACGCCAGCGCGCCGAAGGCCACGGTTAAGTGGAGCGGCGGACAGTGCTCGGTGGAATTAAGTCAGGAAAAAACAAAGGAAACGCTATGTCGCTAATGAAAAAACTGACGCTTTTTATTGGCTTAATGGCGATGGGGACCACGTCGGCATGGGCGTACTGTACGCGCCTGTCGCAGCCGACGGTTAGCCTCGACATGGTTGTGGGTCGGGTGGTGGTTCCGCCGGATCTGCCGGTAGGCTCGGTGATCGTGTCCCGGGACTGGACCATGTCGGCGCCGGGCGGGGCCAGCTATAGCTGCAGCAGCGGCACTAACCGCTTTGTGGCCAAAATCGTCGCCCCCGGGGCGACCGATCTGGGAAATAAAATTTATTCCACCAACGTGCCCGGGATTGGCCTGCGGTTCAGCCGCGGCGGGGCGACGGTCAATATTATCTACCCTGACACGTTCTCCAGCTACGTCAGCCGGACCACGAATTACTCGCTGGAAGGCTCCCGCTTTACGCTGGAGGTGATTAAAACCGCGAGCGTGACCGGCAGCGGAACCCTGGCGGCAGGTAAGTACACCTCTTACGACTGGGAGAACGGCAACAACCCGATCCTCGAAACCCGCCTGAGCGCCAACGCCATCACCGTGGTATCGCCCTCATGTACCATCCTGAGCGGCAAAAATATGAACGTCGATGTCGGTACCATCAAGCGCAGCGATCTCAACGGCGTCGGCACCACCGCGGGCGGGAAGGATTTTAATATTGAGCTGCAGTGCAGCGGCGGGTTAAGCGAGTCGGGATACGCCAATATCCAGACCTCTTTCTCCGGCACGCTGGCCACCGGCACCACGGTGAGCCGAGGCGCGCTGCTGAACGAAAAATCCGGCTCCTCGTTGGCGAAAGGAATTGGTATCCAGGTTCTGAAAGAGGGCGTACCGCTGGAATTCAACAAGAAATACAGCGTCGGTACGCTGCGCACGCAAGAAACCCGATACATCACCCTGCCTCTGCATGCGCGTTTCTATCAATATGCGCCGACCACCAGTACCGGTGAGGTAGAGTCGCACATGATCTTTAACCTGACGTACGATTAATTCGGGAGGCGGGTATGCGTGATTCAGCACAATATAAAAATAGCAAACGACTCATTCAGCTGGCGCTGATCGGCGGGATGCTGATGGCCTCCCCGGCGTCGGGTTTTGAGACCAACTACGATCGAGGGCGGGTGGATTTTGCCGGACGGGTGACGGATATCTCCTGTAGCGTGGCGCTGAACGGCGGCAACAACGCGGGGAGCGGCAGCGTCTGGCTGGCGCCGGTCAGCCTGGCCGAAGTACACGATCGCGGCGCCGGGGCATTTATGAAGCCGCAGCCTTTTACGCTGGAACTCTCGAACTGCCAGCTGCGTCACGACGGCGGCGCGGCGGATAAAGACGAGATCCGCCTGGTTAACGTCCGCTGGGTTGACGGCTTTACGGTCAATGCGGTGGGCAATGAAAATGCCGGCTACCTGAGGAATACGCGGGCGGACGGCGCCAGCCATATTTTCCTCGCGCTGTCGACCAATGATAATAATACCCTCGATAAAAGTAATAAAATCGTCCCGGCCGACCCCTTGCAAAACCGGGTGCCGCTGGTCGAAAAAGCGGTCGATGGCGGCGTATTTACCTATTACATCGGCTACGTGACCCCCGCGCCGGAAAAAGCAACCAGCGGCCCGTTGACCAGTTGGGCAACATGGGAGCTCGTTTATAATTGAAGGGGAGAGGGTATTGCGCGAGTATGACTTTTGATGCCGGAGTTATCCGGCATTTATTTATGCGGTAATATCTTCCTGGACCAATTGTTCAATGCTCACTTCCTTCCAGTAGTGTCCCTGAATAGCAAACCATTCCATGTCCTGCAACCAGGCCTTATGCGCTTCGCTTTCTACACCTTCAATAATCACATTATGGTGGTTGCGGGAAAGGAAAGTGACGAGGGCATCCATTAACGGACGACCGGAATCTTTTTGCATTAAAAGCCAGAAGAAGTCTTTATCGATTTTGACATAATCGAAATGATAGTCGCGAATAGCGTGAATACCGGCGTTGCCAGAGCCAAAATCATCGAGCCAGAGCGTAGTGCTTTGCGGGTTATTCCAGGTTGCGAGAGCATTATTCAAAAGATTATGGGAATTCTCGGTCACTTCAAAATGGACGCAGCCGATTTGGTCGACGAGCGCTTTAATCTCCGGGCGTTGCAATACGTTAAGTATATGGTCATCAACATTAATCGTCGCCGAGATAGCATTTTGCTTAAACCACTGTTTATGTTTTTCAATAAGCGCCAGCTGTTCCATAAAAATGCTTTCGCGTAGTCCCGTATTGGCGTAGCGAAAGAAGTTTTCCGGCGATATAGACAGGCGGTCAAAGCGGCTCAGGCACTCAACGGCGACGAGCGTACCTTTTGGGGAAAACATTTTTTGAAAGACATAACGAACGGATATATCGCTACGTGATAAATTATGCCTGGAAAAAAGAGTTGCGTTCATTATCTCTCGTCAAAAATCAGGTCAGAGGTAAAGAGAGGAGAATATTATAGGTGACCTTTCTACCGATGGGAATGATTATTAATGGCTTATCGCCAATAAATTATCGGGTTTTGATTGGTCACCCACATATTTTTGGTTTTAGCACTGATACATATTGACTATGCTTTTGTTCATTATTCGCGAGTTATTCATCCCGAGTTTCTTCATAATATGTACCTTATGGCTGTGGACCGTTTTATGATCAATGTCGAGAAGCACCGCAATCCTTTTACTGTTATTGCAGGCAATAATTAACTCCAGCACCTGAAGTTCCCTGGCGGTCAGCTTGCGGCGGGTGCATAGCCCCTGGCAGCCTTCGGCGGTTGAGGGCCTGCTGATGATAGCTGAGTAATCTGCCAGCGAGGATTTTTCGGTCAGAATCAACAGGTTTTCTAGATCAAGCAGCTCCCGGAACAGGCTGGACAGCTCGCTTTTGACGATCAGCACCAGCAGCGCGCAATGCGTCAGGCGCTTGCGCAAAGTGTTCAGTAATGCGACCGTTGTGGCCGCAGAGATATCTTTGTGGATGATATTGATAATAACGGTGGCTGCCGGGGAGGCGCCGACCCCTTTCACAATATCCTGAAATTTCAGGGTGGTGATATCCCTGGCGCGATCAATCATATAATCATGGATTGATTGCCCGATGATATTGTCATCAGTGTAAAGTAATATACTGTCCAATGGTTCAGACTCTCTTTTTTCTCTTGGCTTCCATAATCAAGTCGAGCAGTACTTTCTCTATTCGCTTCTTGTTATCAAGATGGCGAAATTTAAACTGACAGGAGATCTGGTAGTAGCTATCTGACTTCTCGTTATCATCTAAAGTCACCATAACAACATTTTTTATAACTAAATCTACGGTGATTTCGCCATATTCAGCGAGGGCGAGGATAGCGTTCTTGAGGATGGCGTTATGGCTGAGGAATTTCAGATTGGGGCTCCTGGTCATCAGCGCGCAACCGCCGTCCGAAATGTCTTTGATTTCGAATAGATAGTTTTCTCCGTTTTTGTGTCGGCCGTGACAGAAGAATTCGTGCTCGTGGCGCAGGCGGAATCGGGGATCGCGCCGGCGTTGAACCACCTGGATACATTCCGGTAAGGTAAATGCGACCTTCCTGCATTTCCCTTCGCCGCCGGCATAGCTTTTCTTTAGCGTAGAGCAAAACTCGATTTTCCCTGAATCGCTATGCAGAATAAATTTAACTTTATGCCCCGCGGGGATTTTGCTGGTGGTGGAGATATGAAACTCGGCAAAATCTACCCGCGTTAGCTGGGTAATAGTGCTTTTGTTATTAACAAAAACTTCTATCTCCGCCTGCTTTCGGAGCTCTTCCCTGAAAATAGCAATAATTTCATACTTACTCGTCTTTATCGTTCCCTCTGTCATGTGAAATCCTTGTAAATTGTTATTGTGTGTGGTCGATTTTTTATATAGCAATACAAACATTCTGATTGTGTTAACCAGATGTTTTTATGAGCATTTGATGTTGTTAGCTATCTTTGCAGCTAAATTGATTTGTATAAACTTTGAATGAGATATTGTTTTTCCTGTAATCAAGAGTTCGAAAATTTTGGCGAGACAAAAACGACAGAAGCCTCCAATTAGGAGGCCAGTCGAAAAAGTTTAAATCTATGCTTTGCATAGGGTTATCCGTAAGAGAATAAAGCGGATAACGCCTAATTTGTAGGATGTATAGTGCCAGTGGCGTTAAGGTAATTCCAGGCAAATATTGAGGAGAAGGCTTCTGCGAATATCGATCCGCAGAAGCCTGAAATCAGGAGTGGGGCTGGAGATTATCCAGAATGGCTAACGCTTCTGGTGGGAGCGTTAATTGCGCGGCGGCAAGATTCTCGTGCAGATGCTGTAGCGAGGAGGTACCCGGAATGAGCAGGATATTCGGCGAGCGCTGGAGCAGCCAGGCCAGCGCCACCTGCATCGGCGTGGCGTCAAGCGAAGCGGCGACTTCGTTAAGCTCCCGGGCCTGAAGCGGGGTAAAACCGCCGAGGGGGAAAAAGGGCACCCAGGCGATATTTTGCGCCGCCAGCTCGTCGATCAGCGGATCATCCTGACGGTTCGCCACGTTATATTGGTTCTGAACGCAGACGATTGGCGTCAGTTTTTGCGCATCGCTCACCTGTCTGGCGGTGACGTTACTCAGCCCGATATGGCGAATCAACCCGCGTTCTTTCAGTTCCAGAAGGGTGGTTAAGGGCCCCTCCAGCGAACCTTCAACCGGGCCATGCGTGCCGAGCATACTGCGCAGGTTCACCACCTCAAGCACGTCGAGGCCCAGATTGCGCAGATTGTCCTCCACCGCCGCAGTGAGCTCCGCGGGCGACATCGCGGGCAGCCAGTTGCCTTTATCGTCGCGGCGAGCGCTGACTTTGGTGACGATGCACAGATCGGCGGAATAGGGATGCAGCGCCTGGCGAATGAGCTGATTAGTCACGTGTGGACCGTAAAAATCGGAGGTATCAATATGATTGACGCCCGACTCGACCGCTTCCTGCAGTACGCGGATAGCGGTTTGCGGATCTTTTGGCGGGCCGAAGACGCCGGGCCCCGCAAGCTGCATCGCCCCGTATCCCAGACGATAAACCTGACGATCGCCTAACGTCGCAGTACCGGATAATTTTACGCTGGACATATAAACCCCTGCTTTCTAGGTGTGCAAGGGATAAGTGTATCTCCGTCAGGGAGATTGGTGGGGGGAGAATGTTGGCAGAACGTGCGGCGAGGAAAAGACTCGCCGCACGGAGAGGATTAGCTAAAAAACATCACCGACACGCAGAGCAAACCGACAACCAGGGTAATAAAGCTACCCACCGAGCGGTAGGGCTTCAGCGCCGGAATAAGATACGTCGAGAGGGTTGGCATGATGAACAGGATCATCGCGATAAGCGGGCCGCTGACGGCGTAAATCATTGAGATAGCGTTGGGATTGATAAAGCACACCACGAAGGTCAGCGTCGAAACCAGCAGGATCGACATCGCCCGGTTAAACGCGCGGCTTTTACGAATCCCCGCCTGGGCGAGGGACGTTTTGACGATTTCACTGGCCCCTTCAATCACGCCAAAATAGGTGCCAAGGAACGATTTCGACATCGCCACCACCGCCACAATAATCCCGGTGATCGCCAGCCACGCCGGCGACCCCGGCATCATCGACAGGGCGGAAAGAATCGTGACCCCTTGATGGCGGGCGGTTTCAATATAGCCCGCCGGTATCGACAGCAGGCAGCTGAAGACGAAAAACAGCACGCTGGCGCAGATGAGGGTGTAGGCCACCTTCATGATTTTTTTGCATTTACCCATGGCCTGCTCGCCGTATTTCTCCTGCTGATCGATAGCAAAAGTCGATATGATCGGCGTATGGCTAAAAGCGAAAACCATCACGGGAATCGAGATCCAGATTTGGTGGAACGTGTGCGGGGTCAGCTGCATCTGGCTGGTCAGATAAGCCGGCTGCCAGCTCCCCATTAAATAGATGGAGAGGAACAGGAAACAGGCGATCAGCGGGAAGACTAAAAAGCCCATGACTTTAATCGTGACGTGGCGGCCCATTAAAAAGATCAGATTCAGCACCAGCACCACGCCCAGGCTGAGCAGCGCCCTGACCTGAGAAGTGATGGGCACATGTCTGGAGAGCTGCTCCGCGAGCGAGTTGGTAATGGCGACGGCGTAGATCAGCACCACCACGAAAAAGGCGAGGAAATAGAGGCCGGTAATCAGGCTACCGATCTTTTTACCGTAATAGTGATTAACGGCGCCGGTGATCCCCGCGCCCGGGGCGATGTTGGCGGAGAGAATAAACTGGCTCAGCGCTTTATGCGGCCAGTAGGTTAACGGCCAGGCGACCAGCGCGGTGATGAACAGAACGATAGCGCCCGCGGATCCCAGTTGGATCGGCAAGAATAACGTGCCAGCGCCTACAGCAGTGCCATATAAGGCGAAACTCCAGAGAGTTTCTTCTTTAGACCAAATTTTAGACATTATGCGACTTTATCAACCAGAAAACGAACAAAAAGGAGTGCAATTTATCACATTTATGGATGAGCTGTGGCGATAGTTTCTGGCGCAGAAATGAAGCGGCGGAGCGCCCGTTACCGGCCGGGCGCTTTGCTAAAGATTACTCGCGGGCGGCGATCCGCTGCTGGCGAACCTTAATGACCCGCTCGCGCAGCATATCCCAGACCCAGTTAAAGGCCATGGTGTAGGGCAGGAAGAACAGCATAAAGCCGATTTCCAGCATAAACGCCTGCATCAGCGAAACGCCCAGCACCAGCGCGACCATCGTGACGCCGATAATAATAAAGCCTGATTCGAAGCCGATCGCGTGCAGCGCGCGGACCCGCAGGGTACGGACGACCCGGGTTACCGGCCACAGCCGGTCGAAGAGGGCGTTATAGATAATGTTCCAGACCATCGCCAGCGTCGCGAGCAGGATACTGAGCCCGCCCATTTCAACGACCGAACGCTGCATGAGCCATGCGGCGGTTGGGGCGAGGATCAGCGTCGCCAGACCTTCAAAGCTTATCGCGTGGATTACCCGTTCCGTCAGCGTTTTGCGCTGGGCGTTGACTTGTTGCATGGCTTGTTGCCTCCGGTCTTTATATGAAATTACCCGGCATTTTATGGATAAATATGATAAACAAAAGATAGTATCCATCGATAAAGTAGATAGTTCATGCGCTATTCTCCCGAAGCTTTAACCGCGTTTGTCGAATCCGTGGCCTGCGGTTCATTCTCTGCCGCGGCGCGGCGGCTGCGCAAAAGCCAGTCCACCATCAGCACCGCAATCGCCAACCTGGAAGCCGATCTTGGCGTGACGTTGTTCGATCGCACCTCCAGACAGCCGACGCTCACGCCGCAGGGCGAACAGGTGTTGAGCTACGTGAAGGCGATTCTGGCGGCCAGCGACAGGCTGGATGAGCTGGCCATTTCGCTGTCTGGCAACACCGAAGCGCGTCTGACCTTTGTGCTCTCCGATACGCTGCATCCCGATGTGCTGGAAGATCTGCTGGCGCAGTTCGATCGTCGTTTTCCGCACACCGAATTTGAGTGCCTGATTGGCGAAGACGACGACGTTATCGATCTGCTGCAAAAGGAGCGGGCGCAGGTGGGGCTGATTGAGGCCAGGGACAGCTATCCGACAGAAATAGGCAGTATCCGGCTGCCGATGCAAACCGAAATGGCTATCTTCGTGGCGCCCCGGCACCCGCTGGCGGCCCAGGGCAGCGTCACCCGCGACGAGCTGTTCAGCTGGCGCGAGCTGCGCCTGAGCACCTATCTGGAAAATACGGCGGAACCGGCGCGCGGTCTGGTATGGTCGGCGCCTAACTATCTGCTGCTGTTCAGCATGGCGGCGCAGGGGTTGGGATGGTGTATTTTGCCCAGCGCGCTGGTGGAGGAGTTCGCCGGGAGCGGAAGCCTGGTGGCGCTGGATATTGCCGGCTGGCCGCGGATGATCTCCACCGATTTGCTGTGGAATAAAAAGGCGCCGCCGGGAGAAGCGGGAAGCTGGCTGCGTCAGCATCTGCAGGGGCACGGGCGCGAATAGGGGCCATTTTTGCCATCGCCGACGATCTTTGTGATTCCCCTCACTTTTTTTAAACAATTGCGAAAATTTTTGATAACAATTCACTACTATGATGCTGTTTCTTTGCGCAGAGGTAGAGGATGAAAGATGTCGTAATCGTCGGCGCGTTGCGAACGCCAATCGGCTGTTTTCAGGGCGCGCTGTCGCGTCATTCGGCGGTGGAGCTGGGCAGCGTGGTGGTGAAGGCGCTTGTTGAGCGCAGCGGCGTCGATCCGCAAAGTATTGATGAGGTGATCCTCGGCCAGGTGCTGACGGCAGGAACCGGACAGAATCCGGCGCGTCAGTCGGCGATCCGCGGCGGGCTGCCTAATACCGTTTCTGCTATTACCATCAACGACGTCTGCGGTTCCGGACTGAAGGCGCTGCACCTGGCGACCCAGGCGATTCAGTGCGGCGAAGCGGACGTAGTGATCGCCGGCGGGCAGGAGAATATGAGCCGCGCCCCGCACGTGCTGACCGACAGCCGTACCGGCGCCCAGTTGGGCAATAGCCAGCTTATCGACAGCCTTGTCCACGATGGCCTGTGGGATGCGTTTAACGACTACCATATGGGCGTGACGGCGGAGAACCTGGCGCGCGAGTATGGCATCAGCCGTGAACTGCAGGATGCGTGGGCGCTTAGCTCGCAGCACAAAGCGCGGCGGGCGATTGATTCCGGACGCTTTCGCGATGAAATCGTGCCGGTGACCAGCGAACTTAACGGTATTCCGCGCCTGGTGGATACCGATGAGCAGCCGCGCGTCGACCCCAGCGCAGAAGCGCTGGCCAGCCTGCTGCCGACCTTTGACCAGCAGGGCTCGGTCACCGCCGGCAATGCCTCAAGCATTAACGATGGCGCGGCGGCGGTGATGATGATGAGCGAAGCTAAAGCCGAGGAGCTGGGGCTGCCGATTCTGGCGCGGATCCGCGCTTTTGCCAGCGTGGGGGTCGATCCGGCGCTGATGGGGATCGCGCCGGTCCATGCCACCCGTCGCTGCCTTGAACGCGCGGGCTGGAAGCTGGATGAAGTCGATCTTATCGAAGCCAACGAAGCCTTTGCCGCTCAGGCCATTTCGGTGGGCAGGGTACTGGAATGGGACGAGCGGCGGGTGAACGTGAACGGTGGCGCCATTGCGCTGGGCCACCCGATTGGCGCTTCCGGCTGCCGCATTCTGGTTTCCCTGGTGCACGAGATGATTAAACGCGATGCCCGCAAAGGGCTGGCCACGCTATGCATCGGCGGCGGCCAGGGCGTGGCGCTGGCAGTTGAACGCGAATAAGCCCCTTCTGATATATGCGTTAACTGAGCCTCCCTGTGGAGGCTTTTTTTTGCTTCCCGCCAGCCGTTACCCTGCCAAAAATTCCTTTCTGACGCGCTATTTTGTTGAGCGTTGTCACGTCTTTCTGTGCCACCTTTTTTGAAACAAATATTTACGATCGCGATCACTAAAACATTATCGCCTAAAAAATAAAATACGGTTTTATAAAAACGAAACGATATTTTAATTATGAGGGGTAATTTATGTTCGCAAGATCTCTGGCCCTTGCTGCACTCTGTGGCATGTCTTTCGCGGCTTCAGCCGTCACGGTAGATTTACGTCACGAATTCATTGACGGCGGCAAATCGGATAAGAGCAACGCCGACCGCGTCTCCGTCTCCCATCGTTTCGCTAACGGCTTTGGCTTCTCCGTTGAGGCGAAGTGGAAGTCGGGCGGCGATAACACCAGCCAGCCTTATTCAGATTTCGTCGGTAATGGTCATGAAGAGAGCATTACCTGGCAGTGGAAGGCGAATAAAAACTTCTCGGTCACGCCGGGGTTCAATATTGAAAGTAACGATAGCCGCTCGATCTACAAGCCAAACCTGCGCGTGCAGTACAGCTTCGATAATGGCTTCTACGTCGCCGCCCGCTATCGTTACGACTATACCCGCTACCCGGCGAATGCAGGGAAAGATGATGACAAAGTTAACCGCGGCGATGCCTGGGCCGGTTTTGCTTTAGGCGACTGGCGTACCGAGCTGAACTACGTTTATGCGCGCAGTACCGAAGGGGTTAAGCGCAACGACAACAAACCGTACTCGCAGGAGTACAATCTCAAGGTTGCCTACAAGCTGGATAAAAACTGGGCGCCGTACGGCGAGCTCGGCAACGTTGGCGTCAACGATCGCAGCGACCGCCAGACCCGTTTCCGCGTAGGTGTTGCCTACTCGTTCTAACTTAAAAAATGTCCTCATCGTTTACCCCGGAGCGGTCAGCCGGGGTTTTCCGTTGGTATGAATCCCTCTTCCCGGAGCGGCGCAATGCGCCCCATCGGCACGGAATGTAGCCCGGATAAGCGCAGCGCGATCCGGGGAAAACGCCGGGCATAAAAAAGCCCTCCGAAAGGAGGGCAAGGCCAGTTACAGAAACACTAACTCAAACAGTGGCTAACGCTATGCCTTCAGCATCTCAGGCTGGGGCGGCAGCTTCGCGATATACACGGCAGGTTTGCCGTCTTTATCGGAGCTGAACAAAATGGCGCTATCGTCCGGCGTAAAGGACGGGTGCGGGTGGGTAACCTGGCGACTATTGGCCACGGTTGCCCAGGAGGTATCGTGACGCGCAACGCGGAAATAGGCCTGCTTCGCGACATCGAAAGCGTACAGATACGGGTCGTTATCAATGGTGTAGCCGCTGGTGTCTTTGACGTCCACCGGTGTACCGGAACCATCGCCAACCAGCATCGTGCCGTCAAAGTTACTCATCAGATGCGAACAGGCCGGCATCTGCATCACCGCTTCATTAACGCCGGTATCCGGGTTGAAGCTGTAGATCGTCCGGCCCTGCTGGCCCTTCAGATAAGAGACGTACACCAGCGCGGAGCCGTTCGGTACCCAGAATTCGTGGGTGCAGCTTTCGCCTTCCGCATGCGCTTTGACTTTACGCACGTTGCTACCGTCTTCATTTACCATCCACATCCGCGCATCGACCAGGTCATGCGGCCCTTCATGGCAGAAGGCGACGGTATGGTCATCGAACGGACGATAAATCGGATGGCCCAGCCATTTCTTCTCTTCGTGGATCACGCTGCTTTCGCCGGTTTGCAGGTCGACGCGCAGCAGGCGGCAGTGGGGGCCTTTGTGGAAGAAATCATGGAAAATCTGCCAGTCGTTGAGCGGCGTCCAGTCGCTTTTGGCAATCTCGATGCCAACCAGTTTGGTGCAATCGCTGTTGGCCACCCAGGTACCGTAGCCCACCCAGTCATCGGCGACGCGATACACTTCACGCTCTTGCAGCGTGGTGAGGTTAACCTCCAGCAGCGTACGGTCGTTCTTCACGTAATAAAGGGATTTATCATCCGGAGAAAGGAAACCACCAAACGTGTTATCACCGGCGCCTTCCGTTAGCTGCACCGCCTCGGCCTTTGCGAGGTCCAGCAGATAGTAGTTCCAGTTGCCGTCGAATTCGCCGGCAAACAGCAGGTGGCTGCCATCGTTAAAAAAACACTTCTGATAGAAATAGTTACGATGACAGGTTACTTCCGGTGGGGTTAAGCGGGTGATCTCCGCGCCGGTGTCCGGATCGCGGCTGACGTCATAATTCAGTTTAACCCGCATGCCTTTAGCCATGATGTACTCCTTTTTCTTCCTGAGATGTTGCCCGCCTGCGTTGACCGGCCAGTGGAAGTAGATTTAAAAGATGGGTGTTAATTTATCAAAACATCGTTTCATTATTTGTGATGGCGGACGCAATTCGCAACAACTTCTTGCTATAGATCGCCTTTTTTTGCTGACAGTACGGCCGGCATCCCCGCTCTCTTTGTTTTCCTGCCGTTTTTTTTCGATCCGCCGTCTTTTTTTAAAGTTTGAATAACTCATTGTATTTTATTGAATTAAATAGGAGTTTCACGGTTTATCAATCACCGCTTCGTGATCTGTTTTGCATTTTTAACATTTAACAGTCTTAAAATTGAAACGATGTTTTAATAATAATTGAAAATGACTTTAGCCGGGGCTAAGATGTGCTCACTGTAAAACGGAACTCTGTTTTATTTTTAGAAGGGGCAATCCCTGCGAGTTCTTCAAACCATAAGGGTCTGCACAAGCCGCAGGCTGGACTATCAGAACCTTGCCTGTACCTACACAGGCTCTGAAAGATTAAGGAACCAAGTATGATTCTCGACGCATTCTCCCTGCAGGGCAAAGTAGCCGTGGTGAGCGGTTGTGATACGGGTCTGGGCCAGGGCATGGCGGTGGGCCTGGCGGAAGCCGGTTGCGATATCGTGGGTATCAATATTGTTGAACCGACGGAAACCATTGAGCGCGTCACGGCGCTGGGCCGTCGTTTTCTCAGCCTGACCGCCGATCTGCGCCAGATTGACGGTATCCCGCAGCTGCTGGAGCGCGCGGTGGCGGAGTTCGGCCATATCGACATCCTGGTTAACAACGCCGGCCTGATCCGTCGCGAAGACGCGATCGAATTCAGCGAGAAAAACTGGGACGACGTGATGAACCTGAACATTAAGAGCGTGTTCTTTATGTCTCAGGCGGCGGCGAAGCACTTTATTGCCCAGGGGACCGGCGGCAAGATTATCAATATTGCCTCGATGCTCTCTTTCCAGGGCGGGATCCGCGTACCTTCCTACACGGCGTCAAAAAGCGCGGTGATGGGCGTGACTCGTCTGCTGGCGAACGAGTGGGCGAAGCACGGCATCAACGTCAACGCGCTGGCGCCGGGCTATATGGCGACCAACAATACCCAGCAGCTGCGCGCCGACGAACAGCGCAGCAGCGAGATCCTCGACCGTATCCCGGCGGGACGCTGGGGTCTGCCGAGCGACCTGATGGGGCCGGTGGTCTTCCTGGCCTCCAGCGCTTCTGACTACATCAATGGCTACACCGTCGCGGTGGATGGCGGCTGGCTGGCGCGCTAATATTTGCCGCGTTATCAGCGCAAAATGGAACCCTGCTTCGGCAGGGTTTTTTTATGTCTGAATAACAATTGTCCATATGATGAAACTGAAATAGTCCATATGGTTTATTTGTTTTTGAGGTAAGTATCTATATGTAACAGGGGTTGTTGAAGATGAAATGTTTATTTTATGCTCTTCTGAAAGTTGAATGTCCATCACAAAACCATTGCCTGTAGCAACTTAATCCATATCTTTGGCGTGTCCTGCCTGACACCTTACGCCGCCGATCCCGTAGTTTCATCGTATGTCTTACTTCGTCTGGCAGGAAAAAAATGACCACTCTCAGTCACGACTCTACAACCATGCCGCGTACGCAGCGCGATACCCGGCGCATGAATCAGTTTGTCTCCATTGCCGCCGCGGTGGCAGGGTTGCTGTTTGGCCTCGATATCGGGGTGATTGCCGGGGCGCTGCCCTTTATTACCGACCATTTTGTTTTATCCAGCCGCCTGCAGGAGTGGGTGGTGAGCAGCATGATGCTGGGAGCCGCCATCGGCGCGTTATTTAACGGCTGGCTCTCTTTCCGCCTCGGGCGCAAATACAGCCTGATGGTGGGGGCGGTGCTGTTCGTTGCTGGCTCCGTGGGCTCCGCGTTTGCGACCAGCGTCGAAATGCTGCTGGTGGCAAGGATCGTTCTCGGGGTCGCCGTGGGGATCGCCTCTTATACCGCGCCGCTGTACCTGTCGGAAATGGCGAGCGAAAACGTGCGCGGCAAGATGATCAGCATGTATCAGCTGATGGTGACGCTGGGTATCGTGATGGCGTTTCTCTCCGACACCGCGTTCAGCTATAGCGGCAACTGGCGGGCGATGCTTGGCGTACTGGCGCTGCCGGCGGTGGTGCTGATTATTCTGGTGATCTTCCTGCCGAACAGCCCGCGCTGGCTGGCGGAAAAAGGGCGTCACGTGGAAGCGGAAGAGGTGCTGCGGATGCTGCGCGACACGTCAGAAAAAGCCCGTGACGAGCTCAACGAGATCCGCGAAAGCCTGAAGCTGAAGCAGGGCGGCTGGGCGCTGTTTAAGGTCAACCGCAACGTGCGGCGGGCGGTATTCCTCGGCATGCTGTTGCAGGCGATGCAGCAGTTTACCGGTATGAATATCATCATGTACTACGCGCCGCGCATCTTTAAAATGGCGGGCTTCACCACCACCGAACAGCAGATGGTCGCGACCCTGGTGGTTGGCCTGACCTTTATGTTCGCTACCTTTATCGCCGTCTTTACCGTCGATAAGGCCGGACGTAAGCCGGCGCTGAAAATCGGTTTTAGCGTGATGGCCATCGGCACGCTGGTGCTGGGCTACTGTCTGATGCAGTTTGATAACGGCACCGCCTCCAGCGGTCTCTCCTGGCTGTCGGTGGGGATGACCATGATGTGTATTGCCGGCTATGCGATGAGCGCCGCGCCGGTGGTGTGGATCCTGTGTTCGGAAATTCAGCCGCTGAAGTGCCGCGATTTCGGCATCACCTGCTCAACCACCACCAACTGGGTGTCGAACATGATTATCGGCGCGAGCTTCCTGACGCTGCTGGACGCGATCGGCGCGGCAGGAACCTTCTGGCTTTACACCGCGCTGAACGTCGCCTTTATCGGCGTGACGTTCTGGCTGATCCCGGAAACCAAAAACGTCACCCTGGAGCATATTGAACGCAGGCTGATGTCCGGCGAGAAGCTGCGCAATATCGGCAATTAATTACAACGACTCGCGCGGCAGCCACGGGCTGGTTACTTTCACCGTCTCCCGATGGCTGTCGCCGTTAATAATGTGCTGGGCGCTCAGGCGCCCGATATCATAGTGCGGTAGCTGCACCGTTGAGAGCGACGGGAAAAACAGATCGCCAATCCCCACCATATTGTCATAACCCACCACCGCCACATCCTGCGGAATACGGAGCCCGCGCGCCAGCAGCGTCTGATAGACCATAAACGCGATGCGGTCGTTGCCGCAAATCACCGAGTCGAACTGCGGCTTGCGTTGTTGAATATGGGCCAGCACGACAGCGGGAATATCGCGATAGTGCTCATCGCCGTAGGCCATATAGCAGTGAGCGAGCGTATCCGGGTCAACACCCGCTTCCCGGCAGGCGCGTTCCAGCCCCTGACGGCGGCGGACGGTCGCCAGATGATTCGCCGGCAGATGCAGGCACAGCGGCCGGCGATAACCGGCGGCCAGCAGAGCCTGCACCGCCGTATACTGACCCTGTTCGTCGTCCGGGATATAGCTGGCCACCGGGTCGTGCAGGCTTTCGCAGTTGGCCAGCACGCAGGGGAGGGTTAACAGCTTGGCCGGTAGCGGTACCTGACGCAGACCCATCGTGGTGTAGATAATGCCGTCCGGACGATGGGAGAGCAGCAGGTCGACGATAGCGTCCGGGCTATCGTCAGAGAACATGTTGACCACGAAGCTGTTCCAGCCGTGCGCTCGCGCGGTCTCTTCGATGGAGAGCGTAATCTCCACCGAAAACGGCGTGGTGACGGTATCCAGCGCCAGTACACCGATGGTGTTTGGCGTCGCGTGAGCGCCGCGGATTTTCTTCGCCGACAGGTCGGGGACGTAGTTGGTCTCTTCGATAGCCGCCTGGACCCGAGCCAGGGTCTCCGGCTTGAGCCTTTCCGGGCTATTAAGCGCCCGGGAGACCGTCATTAGCGAGACATTCGCCAGCTTTGCTACATCCTTCAGAGATGCCATATTAAGTGCTCCACCCTTGCCGCCAGCAGCGGGGTCAACTAAGTTACTGATGTAAAAGGATCATACAATATTCTATCGTACACGTAGCGCGAGCGAAGAAGATGAATATTTGATCGAGATCTCATCTCCTTTATGTTAACGTTAACTTTTGTGATTAACATCATGAATCGCAACAAAACGAAGTGAGTTTCGCTTTTTGTTAACGTTACCATAATAGCATTACTCCAACATGAGAATGTCATGATGAAAGCGCATCACTCTCACAGCTATCCGTTACTCAGTGCGTTACTCTTTTTCTTTTTCGTGACCTGGTCCTCTTCAGGTTCGCTGCTCTCTATCTGGCTACATCAGGAAGTGGGACTTAAGCCGGGGGATACGGGAATTATCTTCTCAGTGCTTTCCGTCTCCGCGCTTTTCGCCCAGGTGTGCTACGGCTTTATTCAGGACAAACTCGGCCTGCGTAAAAATTTGCTCTGGTACATCACCGTACTGCTGATCCTCTCCGGCCCGGCCTATATGGCGTTTGGCTACCTCCTCAAAATTAACGTCTTACTCGGCAGCATCTTCGGCGGGATTTATATCGGACTGACCTTTAACGGCGGTATCGGCGTGCTGGAATCCTACACCGAGCGCGTCGCGCGCCAGAGCCAGTTTGAATTCGGCAAGGCGCGGATGTGGGGCTCGCTGGGCTGGGCGGTGGCGACCTTCTTCGCCGGTTTGTTGTTCAACATTAACCCGCACTTAAACTTCGCGGTGGCCAGCTGCTCCGGACTGGTCTTTTTTTTCCTACTGGCGCGACTGCGGGTCTCTTCCGCGCCGCATGCCATGCAGGAGGCGGTATCCGGCGGTAAAGTCACGCTGGAAGACGCCCTGCGTCTGCTGACCCTGCCGCGCTTTTGGGCGCTGGTCTTCTTCGTCATCGGCACCTGCATCTACGGCGTTTATGACCAGCAGTTCCCGGTCTACTTCTCTTCCCAGTTCCCGACCCTGCAGGAAGGCAACGCGATGTACGGCTACCTGAACTCGTTCCAGGTGTTCCTGGAAGCCGCCGGTATGTTCTGCGCACCGTGGCTGGTTAACCGCGTCGGCGCGAAAAACGGCCTGATCTTCGCCGGAATGGTGATGGCCATGCGTATGGTGGCTTCTGGGCTGGTGGAGGGGCCGCTGCTGATCTCCATCACCAAGCTGCTCCACGCCGTCGAGCTGCCGGTACTGCTGGTATCTATCTTTAAATACAACAGCTTAAACTTCGACAAGCGTCTTTCATCCACGCTGTATCTGGTCGGCTTTGCCTGCACCAGCTCGGTTATCGCGACGGTTCTGTCGCCGCTCGCTGGCTATAGCTATGAGAAATACGGCTTCGCCCAGTCCTATCTGATTATGGGACTGCTGGTGTTCTGCACCACCTTTATCTCCATCTTCTTGTTGCGCTCCAGTAAGTCCTCTTCGGACCCGCTAATGCCGCAAACTTCCGCTATCTGAATCAAAAGAGTAATGAATATGACGTATTCAATTTCCCGGGCTGAGCAAGAACTGCAGGCTAAACATGAACAGCTGAACCTGCGCTGGTATCCGCGCTATCACCTGGCCGCCCGTGCGGGCTGGATCAACGATCCCAATGGCCTGGTCTGGTTTGACGGCTGGTACCACGCGTTTTACCAGCACCATCCGTACTCCACCAAATGGGGGCCGATGCACTGGGGCCACGCGCGCAGTAAAGATCTGGTGCACTGGGAGCATCTGCCGGTGGCGCTGGCCCCGGAAGGCCCGGAGGATAAAGACGGCTGCTTCTCCGGCTCCGCGGTGGTGGATGGCGATACGCTGGCATTGATTTATACCGGGCATAAATTTCATGGCGATCCCAGCGATGAAGCCAACCTTTATCAGGTGCAATGTCTGGCTACCAGCCGCGACGGCATTCACTTCGAGCGCCAGGGGATCGTGGTCGACACTCCGCCGGGCATGCACCATTTCCGCGACCCGAAAGTGTGGCGAGAAGGGGACAGCTGGTACATGATCGTCGGCGCTCGCGATGGCGACACCGGCCAGGTGCGGCTGTATCGTTCAGCCGATCTGCGCCAGTGGCAGGATGCTGGCGTCCTCGATGAGGCGGAAAAAGAGATGGGCTACATGTGGGAATGCCCGGACTTCTTCGCCCTCAACGGCAAGCATATTCTGATGTTCTCTCCGCAGGGGCTGGCGGCTAAAGGCTATCAAAACCGCAACCTGTTCCAGAGCGGCTATCTGCTCGGTGAATGGCGGCCGGGGCAGGCGTTTGTGCGTGAGGGCGAGTTTGTGGAAATGGATCACGGCCACGACTTTTATGCCCCGCAAAGCTTCCTCACTCCCGACGGCCGCCGCATTGTCATCGGCTGGCTGGATATGTGGGAGTCGCCGCTGCCGGAGCAGCAGGACGGCTGGGCAGGCATGCTGTCGCTGCCGCGTGAACTGAGCCTGAGCGCGGATAATCGACTGCAGATGCGTCCGGCGAAAGAGGTCGAGAGCATGCGCGGCGCCAGCTTCCCGTGGCCGGTGACGACCCTGAAAAACCAGCAGACCACGATGGTGGAGAACTGCGAAGCGATGGAGGTGATCCTGCACTGGGATGGCCTGAACAGCAGCGCCGAGCAGTATGGCCTGAGCTTCGGCGAAGGTTTGCGCGTTTACGTGGATGCGCAGATGCAGCGCCTGGTGCTCGAGCGGCACTATCCGCAGCATGGCCTGTGCGGCACCCGCAGCGTCCCGTTGAATGAAGGCGCCGATCTGAAGCTAAGGATATTCTTCGATAGCTCTTCCGTCGAAGTGTTTGTTAATGATGGCGAGGCCTGTCTTAGCAGTCGTATATATCCGGATGCCGATCGTCGCGAATTGGCTTTATTTGCCTGGAGCGGTTCGGCTTATTTAACCGAAGCCGGCGCCTGGCAGCTGGAATAAGTTTTACTGAATAGTTGTTAATAACCCGTCTTCGACGGTGGACGGGTTATTATTGTCGAGCTTTACCCATAAATAAAAAATACTATTTAACTAAATAATAAAGGGTTATTCCGATGAATAAAATCTGGGTCGGGTGTGTTCTGACGTCTTTATTTACCCCTCTGGCTAATGCACAGGCGCCGCTATCCCTTGAGGAGCGGCTGGCGCAAATGGAACAACGGCTAAAGGCGACAGAGCAGCGGGCGGCCAGCGCGGAGGCGGAAATCCGCGAGCTAAAAAAACAGGAGGCACAAGCGACGACGGTGGCCAGCGCCGCACCGGCTAAACCCGCTTTACAACTTAATGATTATGGTGAATTAAAATTCTATGGCGACGTTGAGTTTAATATGGACGGCGCCAGCCGCACCGGTAGCCTGACGTCGGTGAAAACCAGCGCCAATAAAAACTGGGCGCCGGGAGATAAAGAACGCTGGGATATTAACGGCCGTATTCTTCTGGGCTTTGATGGATTACGCAAAGGGGCTAACGGTAAATATGCCGGATTCAGCGTGCAGCCGCTGGCGGATATGAACGGTAAAATGAATCTTGATGATGCAGCCTTTTTCTTCGGTCAGCAGGACGACTGGAAAATTAAAATCGGTCGCTTCGAAGCCTACGATATGTTCCCGCTTAATCAGGATACGTTTGTTGAATATTCCGGCAACACGGCGAACGATCTGTATAGCGACGGCTACGGCTATATTTATATGATGAAAGAGGGGCGCGGACGCAGCAGCAGCGGCGGCAACTTCCTGCTGAGTAAAAATCTCGATAACTGGTATTTTGAGGTGAATACGCTGGTGGAGGACGGCAGCTCGCTGTTCGTGGACCAGAATTATCACGGCAACGCGCTGGATAACCGTAAAAATGTGGTTTACGTGCGTCCGGTCGCGGCCTGGCAATCCGGCGCCTGGTCGGTGGCGGCGGCGATGGAGAGTAACCTCGTTAATAATGCTTACGGTTATGAGAATCAGAATGGACGTTGGGTCGATCAGTCCAGCCGCACCGGCTACGGCATGACGATGAGCTGGAACACGCTGAAAACCGATGCCGAGGACGGGGCGGTGGTGAACTTAAGCACCGCGTATCTGGACGCGGCGGACGAAAAGGATTTCAGCGCCGGTATCAATGCGTTATGGCATCGCGTGGAGCTGGGCTATATCTATGCGCATAACAAAATCGACCAGTTTAATATGTCCGGCGTCAACGCGGAGTGCGATAGCGACTGCGCGATTCTGGCGCCGGGGCGCTACGACATTCACACCATTCATACCTCATGGCATCTGCCGAATATTATGGATATGCCGAACTTTAATATTTATCTCGGAGCCTATGCGTCATGGCTTGATTCATCGGCAGCGAAAAGCGGCAATACCGATGAACGCTACGGCGCGCGGGTGCGGTTTAAATATTTCTTCTGACGGTCTTCCCGGGTCGCGGCGTAAACGCCTTACCCGGGCTACTGGATCGCAGACGGCTGTGAACATGTAGCCCGGCTAAGCACCGCGCGAGCCGGGACGTTGCCGAATCACTACACCTCCGCCAGATACAGCGCCGGCATACCCTCTTTATCGGAGGTAAACAGCACCCAGCGGTTATCCGGTGAAAATGACGGATGCGGATGCGTCGCCTGGCGCTCGCCTTCAATCACTTTCCAGGTGGAGTCGTGGCGGCACACCGCAGTCTGCTTATCGGCGGCAATATCAAACACCCAGATAAACGGATCGTTAAGCTGTATATCGCCGGTGCTGTGCGGCGCGCCGTCGCCGACCACCAGGCTGCCATCGTGATTGCTCATCAGATGTGAGCAGGGAGGAATGGCCATCAGCTGGCGATTTTCCAGCGTTGCCGGGTCGGCGCGATACAGATAGCGATGCGGATCGTTTTCCTGATGCGCGACATAGTAAAGCGCGGAACCATCCGGCACCCAGAATTCGTGGGTAAAGCTCTCTCCCGACCGGTGCTGGCGAACCTTGCGCATATGGCTGCCGTCAGCGTTGATAAGCCACATTCGGGCATCGATAGCATCGCGCGGGCCTTCGTGGCAGAAGGCGATGGTGCCGTCATCAAACGGGCGGTAAATCGGGTGGCCGAGCCAGCGTTTTTCCTGCAATACCACGCGCTGTTCGCCGCTGCGCAGGTCGATATTAATCAGCCGGCACTCCGGCTCGGTGAAGTAGAATGCGCGGAACTTGCCCCAGTCGGTCAGCGGTTGCCAGTCGCTTTTTTTGATTTCGATACCCACCATCTGGCTGCAATCGCTATTGGCGACCCAGGTTCCGTAGGCCACCCATTGGTCATCCACCTGATACACCACCTGCTCCTCCAGCGAGGCCAGATCCACGCGGCGCAGCTGCTGGTTGTTTTTCACGTACCACAGCGACCGGTCGTCGGCGGAAAGGAAACCGCCAAAGGTGTTATCGCCCGGCCCGTCGGTGAGCTGGGTGGCCTGCTGGCCGGCGATATCGAGTAAATAGTAGTTCCAGTGGCCTTCAAACGCGCCGCCGAAAATCAGCTTGCTGCCGTCCCGGGTAAAGCATTTTTGATAGAAGTAGTTGCGGTGGCAGATAACATGCGGTGGCGTCATCCGGATCACCTGGTGACCGGTTTCGCTGTCCTGCGTATGCAGAAAGCTCAGCGGGATGATTTTGCCTTTCATGATTCATTCACTCCTTGCTAAAAAAATACCCCGCAGCCGGAGCTGCGGGGTAGGGACCGATAACGGGTTGTTAGCGCATCGCGCGGCGCAGGATGCGGTCAGACTGACGCTGGAAGTCAATTGCCGTCTCTTCTACGGTTTTCTGCCCGTAGTCGATGTACTGCAGAGAGGTGCCAAACTGGGCGACGATCTGCGGGTCATCAAAGTATGGCGACACCGAGAGTTTGGCCGGTAGGGACTGCGCCAGGCGCAGACCTGATACCGCCGGATCGTCCTCTTTGATCGCGCCGTTTTCGGTCAGGTATTGCACCGCGACTTTGCTCAGCGGCACGCCGCGCTCAAGTCCCAGCGTCTCAACGCCTTCTTTGCTGTTCAGCAGGAAGTTGATCACCTTCGCCGCCGCTTCCGGATTTTTGGTGGATTTACCAATGGAGAGCATCTGCGCAGGTTTAAAGAACAGACCCGCGTCGGTAGCGCCCGGCAGCATCGGATAGCTGCCCAGCTCCAGCTTCGCCGGCGGCTTCAGGTTGTCGGAGTATTTGTTAATGGTGGAGTTCCACATATAGGTCCCCGCCCACTCGCCCTGAATCCACGGCTTCATTTCATACATATTGCTCTTACCGAACGAGGCATAGTACTTGGTGTCCGGCATGACGTGGCTGTCGATAAGCTTTTTATACATCTGGAAAAATTCGACCCACTGCTCTTTGCTGTAGGAGAATTTCTTGGTTTTTTCGTCGATAGCCGGCTGGTTGTACTTCTGAATCATATATGAATTGAGCAGCGCCAGGGTGTCCTGGTGCTCCAGCACCACCGGGTAATACTGTTTACCCAGCTTGCTCTCAAAGGTTTTACCCGCCGCCATCAGCTCGTCCCAGGTTTTCGGGTACTCGACGCCGGCTTTTTTCCAGGTCTCGTCGTTGAAGTAGAACACGCGCGCGGTGACGGAAATAGGGATACCGTTAAGCTTGCCGTCCACCGTGGTGGTTTGCAGCTCTTTGGCATCAAACTGGCTTAGGTCGATTACGTCCTTCATCTTATTCAGATCGTAGAAGCCTTCGCCGTTTTTCGAGAAGATCGGCAGCCAGTTCCAGTTAGTTTGCATCACGTCCGGCTCCGTGCCGCCGGCGATTTGCGTGGTCAGGCGCGAAAGATGGCCGTCCCAGCCGGTATATTCCGCTTTAACATTAATATCCGGGTTTTGTTTATGAAACTCTTCCAGCGCCTTCAGGGTTACCTGGTGGCGGCCGTTGCCGCCCCACCATGACATACGCAGGTCGACATCCTTCGCCATGGAAGGTAACGCGGTAAGGCCCAAAGTTGCGGAGATTGCGGCGCTTAAAAGCACTTTTTTCATTTTAATACTCCAGGGTTCACAGAGAGATGTTCTGTTCAGTTTTGGCGTCAAAGATATGACACTTGTTGAGATCGAACTTGAAATGCACCGTGCGATGAAGCCCTTTCTCAATCATTGGCTTCGCTTCATCGGAAGGCACGCGGGCGGTCAGTTCATAATCGGCAACCTTCAGGTAGACGAAGAATTCATGGCCCATGTTTTCCACCCGCACCATTTCACCGGCGCAGGAGCCTTCAGCAAACGGTTCATCGGAGATGGAGACGAACTCCGGGCGGACGCCAAAGAACACCTGCTGGTTCTTATGGGTCTCGACCTTACTCTGCAATCTGTCGTTTAGCGGCAGCAGCCCGTCGCCAACGGTCAGATGCAGGCGACCCGCTTGCTCAACCAGCTTGCTGGGACGAATATTCATCTCCGGCGCGCCGATAAACCCGGCCACAAACATGTTTTTCGGCTTGTGATAGAGGTTGTCCGGGGTATCCACCTGCATGATATGGCCCAGCTTCATCACGCAGATGCGGTCGCCCATGGTCATCGCCTCGGTCTGATCGTGGGTAACGTACACGGTGGTCGCCGGTTTACCGGATTTCTTCAGCTGCTTATGCAGGTCGGAAATACGGATGCGCATCGAGGCGCGCAGCTTGGCGTCAAGGTTAGAGAGCGGTTCATCGAACAGGAATACATCCGGTTTCTTCACAATCGCGCGGCCAACCGCCACGCGCTGTGCCTGGCCGCCGGAGAGCTGACGCGGCAGGCGGTCCAGCAGCTCTTCCAGCTCAAGGATTTTCGCCGCTTCGTTTACCTGGGCCTCAATCTGATCTTTCGGCAGCTTGCTTAGCTTCAGGCCGAAGGCAAGGTTTTCGCGCACCGTCATATGCGGATAGAGCGCGTAGTTCTGGAAGACCATCGCGATACCGCGCGCTTTTGGCGCGAGGTTATTCACGATTTTTTCGCCAATCCGCACTTCGCCGCCGCTGATGGTTTCCAGGCCGGCCAGCATGCGCAGGGTAGTGGATTTGGCGCAGCCGGACGGCCCAACGATAACCATAAACTCGCCGTCCGCGATTTTCAGATCGATACCATGTACCGCTTTGAAGCCGTTGGAGTAGACTTTTTCCAGTTTGTTGAAAATAACTTCAGCCATGATATTTCCCTCTTAACCTTTAATTCCGCTGCTGGTAACGCCCTGTACGAAGTAGCGTTGTGCCAGGAAGAACACGATGATGGACGGCAGAATGGAGATGCTCGCCATTGCCAGAATTTCGTTCCACGGAGCGCCTTCCGTGACGTCGATGGACATTTTCAGCGCCAGCGCGATGGGGTATTTATCCACGCTGTAGACGTAAATCAGCGGACCGATAAAGTCGTTCATGGACCACATGAACTGGAACAGCGCCACCGAGATAATCGCCGGTTTCAGAATCGGCACCACCACGTACCACAGCACCTGAATGGAGTTGCAGCCGTCAATCTGCGCCGCTTCTTCCATGTCGCGCGGAACGCCGCGCAGGAACTGAATCAGCATGAAAACGAAGAACCCCTGAGTGGCGAAGGCCAGCGGCAGGTACAGCGGCAGATAGCTGTTCAGCATGCCCATTTCACGGAACATCAGGTACTGCGGGATCAGCAGTACGGTGCTCGGCAGGAGCATGGTGGTGATCAGCGTGGCGAACCAGAATTTCTTCCACGGGATCTCGAAGCGGGCAAAGCCGTAGGCCACGATGGTGGAGGAGATAATGGTCAGCAGCACTTTAGGGATCACATACTTGAAGGTGTTCAGCATGTAGTGGCCGAAGTTGTACTCGGTGCCGGTTTTCCAGCCGTTGATAAAGCCATCCCATGTCGCATGGGCAGGCCACAGGCTCAGGGTGGTGAAGATCTCGTGGTTCGGTTTGAACGACGCCGAGAACATCCATACCAGCGGGTAGAGCATCAGCAGGCCGACGAACAGCAGGATCACGTAGCGAATTGAGCGGCTGACTTTTTCACGACGCAGCGTCCGCGCGACTTCACGTTCGGCGATGTCCCTTGCTTCAGAGATTTGTTGGATATCAGCCATTTTTGCCTCCCTTATCGGCGGAGTAGAACACCCAATATTTTGAAGACTTAAACGCAATGGCGGCAAAGACCGCGACCACCAGGAACAGTACCCACGCCAGCGCCGCGCCGTAGCCCATATCGAAGTACTTAAAGGCGGTGTCGTAGATATAGAGCGAGAACAGATAGGTGGAGTAGGTTGGGCCGCCGCCGGTGATGACGTACGGGCCGGTAAACTCCTGGAACGCCTGAGTGGTCTGCATGATGAAGTTGAAGAAAATCACCGGCGTGATTAGCGGCACCGTGACCTTCATAAACATCTGCCATTTTGACGCGCCATCGATCATCGCCGCTTCATATTGTGATTGCGGAACGTTCTGCAGCGCCGCAAGGAAGATGACCATCGCCGAACCGAACTGCCAGACGCGCAGCAGGGTGACGGACATCAGGGCCAGCGAAGGCTCGCCGAGCCAGTTGACCGGGTCGAAGCCAAGTACGCCGATAAAGCTGTTCAGCAGGCCGTCGATAGCAAACAGCGCGCGCCACAGAACGGCGATCGCCACCGAGCTACCGAGAATGGACGGGATATAGTAGGCGGTACGGAAAAAACCGATGCC
Organism: Klebsiella sp. PL-2018; assembly: GCF_019048985.1. NCBI lineage: Bacteria > Pseudomonadati > Pseudomonadota > Gammaproteobacteria > Enterobacterales > Enterobacteriaceae > Klebsiella > Klebsiella sp. PL-2018. The sequence goes on along the minus strand of NZ_CP077673.1, from coordinate 4,775,829 downwards.
GCGCAGCTTAAAGTTGAGGACAAAAGCGATCCCCAGCGCGAAAGCCAGCTTTAACGGGATGGTTAAAAAGACATACGCAAACGTCACGCCCATTGATTTCCAGAAGAGGCCATCTTCGGTCAGCATGTAGCGATAGTTTTCGATGCCGTTAAACACCGGTGGACTCATCAAATCGTACTCAGTGAAACTGAGGAAGAAAGATGAAACAAAGGGAAAGGCGGTAAAGACTATCAACCCTATGATATAGGGGGATATCCATGCCAATCCCAGCATTCTGTTTTCATTCATACATACCTACCTGGCTTACGAGTTTGTAATACGGATTCGGGGTTACTGCCTTTCCCGCGGCCCGTGCCGCCGGAAAGTTAATGCGTTCCTGGTATGTCAGCGGTAAATCATTCCTTGTTAACGGTGCGTGTGTTGAGCGCTTTTGCGCGCTTGTCGTCCCTGGAGAACATCTGTTTTTTGATTTTGTCTTACCCGGCGTCCTGATTTTGTAAAACGCCGTTTTAATTTTATTTTATTGCTATTTATTACGGAGTCATTCGGTTGATCGCGGAAATGTGATCAAAGTCGAAACGATGTTTCAAAAAGGTGCTGGCGCGCGCATTTTGCAGGAGGCCAGGTCATAGAAAAGGATGAGCGGCAGGCGCAGTGAGGCTATTCAGGCGGGATTAATTGCTCTGCTAATCATTATGCTACGACATACTTTATGACAATTATTATTAGCGGAAAAGTTCAGAAAATGGTGGGCACGCCTGGCATGCCCTGGGGCAGGAGAAATTACTTTTGCAGAAAATCCTGACGAACGGGAGTAAAGGTATCAAGAAGCGTGCCCGGCTTCAGGCAGACGCAGCCGTGCATAATTTCCGGCTTCTTATAGAGCGTATCGCCGGCGCTGACCACGTGCTTTTCATCACCGATGGTGAACTCAAACTCGCCGGAGAGCACATAGGTGAGCTGCTCGTGCGGGTGATTATGCATCGGCCCGATAGCGCCCGCTTCGAAGTTCACTTCAACCGCCATCATCTTGCCATCGTGCGCAAGGATGCGGCGGGTGACGCCATTGCCCAGATCTTCAAGGGTGGTCTCTTTATGAAAAATAAACATCCGCTGGTCCTGTAATTAAATGAAACAATGTTTCATTTAATCTATCGCATAATCTTCTAAAAGGAAACGATCGTCGGGAGAAGTGGAAAGTCGATCACAACTTTGTTTTACTGAAAACCTCACACAAGGAGGGATGATGAAAACGATTGGTCTGTTAGGCGGCATGAGCTGGGAATCGACGATTCCTTACTACCGGCTGATTAACGAAGGTATTAAAGCGCGCCTCGGCGGCCTGCACTCCGCCAGCCTGCTGCTGCACAGCGTGGATTTCCACGAAATTGAAGCCTGCCAGTCAAGCGGCGACTGGCAGCGCGCGGGCGAGATCCTCGCCCAGGCGGCGGCCGGCCTGCAGCAGGCGGGCGCAGAGGGGATTGTCCTGTGTACCAACACTATGCATAAAGTCGCGCAGGCGATTGAAACGCGCTGCGATGTGCCGTTTTTGCATATTGCCGACGCGACCGGACGGGCGATTACCGCGAAAGGGCAGAACCGCGTTGCGCTATTAGGGACCCGCTATACCATGGAGCAGGATTTTTATCGCGGGCGCCTGCAGCAGCAGTTCGCTATCGACACGCTGATCCCGGAGGCTGAAGATCGTGAGCGGATTAACCAGATCATTTTTGATGAACTGTGCCTCGGCGTCTTTAGCGAGCATTCACGCGACTACTATCTTCAGGTCATCGAGCTCCTGGCGGAGCAGGGGGCGGAAGGGGTGATTTTCGGCTGTACCGAAATCGGCCTGCTGGTGCCGGAAGAGAGCAGCCCGCTGCCGGTGTTTGATACGGCCGCGATTCACGCGGCGGACGCGGTGGAGTTTATGCTGTCGTGAGTACCGCTTCGAGCGGCGTCAGGATACGCGACATGCTGTTTTGCAAATGCAGGGCGAAGGCATCGACCAGCGCGGAGCCGGGGCGGTGAAGCGGGCGCACCAGGCTAACGGTAAAAGGCACTTCAACGCTAAAGCGGCGTACCACCACGCCGTTCCCGGCATAATCGAGGGCGGTGAGCGGGTTAACCACCGAAATGCCGACCCCGGCTCTTACCATCGCGCAGATGGAGGCGGCGCTGTGCGTCTCCACCACCATCCGCCGTTTGACCTGATGTTCGACAAACAGGGCATCGAGCAGCTGGCGATAGCTATCGGTGCGCGACAGGCTAATGTAGTTTTCGCCGTGAAAATCCGCAGGCGTCAGCATCGGCTTAGCCGCTAACGGATGGCCCTGCGGCAGTACGCACACTTCATTCAGGGTCAGCAGCGGCGTACGCTCGGTTCCGGCGGGGGTATGCAGGGTTTCCGTCAATCCCAGATCGTGGCGCTGGGCCGACAACCACTCCTCCAGCAGCGGTGATTCCTGGGGGACAATTTGCAGGCTGACGTCCGGGTAGCGCGCTAAAAACGGCGCCAGCAGCAGCGGCAATAGCGATTGGGAGAAGACCGGCAGACAGGCTATCGACAGCTCGCCCTGGCGGAACTCGCGCAGGCTTTCTGCGGCGCTGACGATTCTGTCCAGACCGTACCAGGATCGCTGCACCTCTTCAAACAGACGTAATCCCTGAACCGTAGGCTGCAGGCGCCCGCGCGTGCGGGAGAACAGCGTCAACCCCAGCACCTTTTCAAAGCGCGCCAGCTCGCGGCTGACGGTGGGCTGCGAGGTATGCAGCATGCGTGCGGCCTCGGTCAGATTGCCGGTGGTCATCACCGCATGAAAGATTTCAATATGACGCAGGTTGACGGCGGGCATGGGGGTTCCTTAAGTGGCGCAAGCCATATCATTTTTGCATAGAGTGGCAATAAAACGATATTTTTTATTGCGTACGCGCTGTGGCGTAATCGTAAAAAACAGAAATAACGCACACACAGCACCGGAGTTCCTTATGCCACACTCGCTTTACGCTACCGATACCGACCTGAGCGCAGAAAACCTGCTGCGTCTGCCCGCCGAATTCGGCTGCCCGGTTTGGGTTTACGACGCGCAGATTATCCGCCGCCAGATTGCCCAATTGAGCCAGTTCGACGTGGTGCGTTTTGCGCAGAAGGCCTGCTCCAATATCCACATTCTGCGCCTGATGCGCGAGCAGGGCGTGAAGGTGGATTCGGTGTCGCTGGGCGAGATCGAGCGCGCGCTGGCGGCCGGGTACGATCCGCATCAGCATCCGGAAGATATCGTCTTTACCGCCGATCTGATCGACGATGCAACCCTGGCGCGGGTTAAAGAGCTGCAGATCCCAGTCAACGCCGGCTCAATTGATATGCTGAGCCAGCTGGGCGAAGTCTCTCCGGGCCACCGCGTCTGGCTGCGCGTTAACCCGGGCTTCGGCCACGGCCACAGCCAAAAAACCAATACCGGCGGCGAGAACAGCAAGCACGGGATCTGGCACAGCCATTTAACGGCGGCGCTGGAAGTGATGCGTCGCTATCAGCTCCAGCTGGTGGGGATTCACATGCATATCGGTTCTGGGGTCGACTATGGTCACCTGGAACAGGTCTGCGGCGCGATGGTGCGTCAGGTTGTTGAATTCGGGCAGGATCTGCAGGCGATCTCCGCCGGCGGCGGACTGTCGATCCCGTATCACGAAGATGAAGAGGCGATCGATACCGATCACTACTTCGGCCTGTGGAACGCGGCGCGCGAGCAGATCGCTAAACATCTGGGCCATCCGGTCGCGCTTGAGATCGAACCGGGTCGCTTCCTGGTGGCGGAGTCCGGCGTGCTGGTTTCTCAGGTTCGCAGCGTGAAGGAGATGGGCAGCCGCCACTTCGTGCTGATTGACGCCGGTTTTAATGATTTGATGCGCCCGGCGATGTACGGCAGCTATCACCATATTACCGCTCTCGCCGCGGACGGCCGCGATCTGCGCGCCGCGGCGGAGGTTGAAACCGTAGTGGCCGGGCCGCTGTGCGAATCGGGCGATGTATTTACCCAGCAGGAGGGGGGGAAAGTGGAAACCCGCCTGCTGCCTGCGGTGGCGCCGGGGGATTATCTGGTGCTGCACGATACCGGCGCTTACGGCGCGTCGATGTCTTCTAACTACAACAGCCGTCCGCTGCTGCCGGAAGTGCTGTTCGACAACGGCAAAGCGCGGCTGATCCGTCGTCGCCAGACCATTGAAGAGCTGTTGTCGCTCGAGCAGCTGTAAGGTGGTGCCCGATGGCGCTTCGCTTATCGGGCCCGCTAATTATGCGTAATACGGCCCGGTGGTGACCGACTCGCGCAGCACCAGCTTGCCGGTAAACGGCGGTATGGTCTCGATCGGCTGGCCGTTGGCCAGCTTGATGGCCTGATCGATAGCGGTGGTGATCATGTTATCGATCGGCAGATAGACCGTCGATAGCCCCGGCTCCAGCCATTTCGCGCTCGGCGCGTCATCAAAACCAAATAGCGAAATATCCTGCGGGATCCGCAGCCCTGCCTGATGCAGCGCTTTCGACGCGCCCAGCGCCATATCATCGTTACAGGAAAACAGCGCGCTAAACGGCGTTTTCTCTTCCAGCAGCTCGCAGCAGAGTTCATAGCCGCGGCTCATGGTGGAGTCGCCGTATTTCACCTTCGCCGGATCCCACTTGATGCCGTGCTTCTTCAGCGCGTTGCGATAGCCTTCCAGGCGAGCTTTACCCGTCGGCGTGTGCATCGGCACGGTCAAACAGGCAATATCGCGATGGCCCTGGGCAATGAGGTACTCAACCGCCTGAAACGCCGCGTCCTGCTGTTCGAAGAACACGCAGCGCTCCCGGGCCTGGCTAACGTCGCGGTTGATCACCACCAGCGGCATGGCGATAGACTCAATAAGCGACATAATCTTCTTTTCGCTCATATGGCGCGTGTAGAGCACGATGGCATCGCACTGGCGATCGGCCAGCATCTGCACTGCCTCTTCTTCACGCTCCGGCGCATCGTGGCCGTCGGTGACGATCAGCTGTTTGCCCCAGGCTTCCGTCTGGCGAGAAGCCTGCTGCAGCAGGCGGCCAAAATAGAAGCCGTCAAAGGTGGAAACCACCAGACCGATGCTGTTGCTTGTGCGGTTCGCCAGCGAGCGGGCGAGAAAGTTAGGCCGATAGCCCAGCTCTTCCATCGCCTTAAAAACCTGTTGGCGGGTGCTCTCTTTCACCTGACCTGTGCCGTTCAACACGCGGGAAACCGTCGCTTTAGAGACGCCTGCGCGAATTGAGACATCCAGCATTGTAGCCATTCATCCGATTCCTGATATCACGTGGTGAACCGCAGTTTATCACAGACATTCAGGGGGATATGGCTTCATGGCGCGGTAAAAAACCATCGCGATCACGCTTTTACAGGAATTGATCGCAGGGAAAAGAAAACCGCAAATGCGGTATGCCAATTATCGCCTTTCTGGAATACCAATGAACGGGTTGGGAGCTTAATCACAGAACTTATTCTCCCCAGTGGCTATTTTTTGGTATGCCAATAGGTGTTTGGCTGTACACCTGGTGCGCTAAAAGCCCTTAAACCTGAGGTATCCTCTATGGCATTGCAGGACAAACTGATCGACTCACTGGGGAGTTTCGCCACGAAATTCAACAGCTACCGCTACATCATGGCGATAAAATCCGCTTGTATTACCCTGATGCCGGTGATCATCGTCGGCGCCTTTTCGGTGCTGATCTCCAATATGGTGCTGGATCCGAAAAACGGACTCGCCAGCTTTCAGGCGCTCTCTTTTCTGGCGGCGCTGAAACCCATTACCAGCGCGATCAACTACGCCACCCTTAACTTTCTCAATATTGGCGCGGTCTTTCTTATCGGCATCGAGCTGGGGCGGATTAACGGCATCAAGAGCCTGTTCCCCGGTCTGCTGGCGGTGATCTGCTTTATCTGCGTGACGCCGACCACCGTCGAAATGATGGTCGACGGGCAAATGCATGAAGTGAAAGATGTGCTGCTGCGCCAGTTTTCCGATACCCGTAGCCTGTTCCTCGGTATGTTTATCGCCATTCTGTCGGTGGAGATCTACTGCTGGCTGGAGGGCCGCAAGGGGCTGAAGATCAAGATGCCGGATACCGTACCGCCCAACGTATCGGCGTCGTTCTCCGCCCTGATCCCGGCCATTATCACCACCACGGTGATTGCCACCTTTGGCTTTATTTTCCATCAGGCCACCGGCATGTACCTGTATGACGCGGTCTATCAGGTGGTGCAGCAGCCGCTGGAGCGGGTGGTGCAAAGCCTGCCGGGGATCCTGCTGCTGATGTTTGTCGCGCAGCTGTTCTGGGTTATCGGTATCCACGGCAACCAGTTGATCAAACCGATCCGCGAACCGCTGCTGCTGGGAGCCATCACCGTCAATATGAGCGCCTTTGAGCAGGGCAAAGAGGTGCCTAATATCATCACCATGCCGTTCTGGGACGTTTATATGAGCATCGGCGGATCGGGGCTGACGATTGGCCTGCTGATCGCGGTCATGATCGCCACCAAACGCAAAGAGATGAAAGAGATCGCCAAGCTGTCGATTGGGCCGGGTCTGTTCAATATTAACGAACCGGTGATTTTCGGCATGCCGATCATGCTCAATCCGATCCTCGCGATCCCTTTTATCATCACGCCGCTGGTGACCGGCAGCATCGGCTACTTCGCGACCGCCGCCGGCTTTGCCGGTAAAGCGGTGGTGATGGTGCCGTGGACCACCCCGCCGCTGATCAACGCCTGGCTCTCTACGGCGGGTTCGATGGGGGCGGTGGTGACGCAGCTTATCTGCATCCTGACCGCGGTGCTGATCTATCTGCCGTTCGTCAAAATAGCCTCCCGCCGCGCGGAAAACGCTCAGCGCCAGGCGGAGAACGAGCAGGCCAGCCAACAGATATGAGGACACAATGACGACAGTAAAGATGGCGATCCCCCACGACTTTATCCTCGGCGCCGCCGCTTCGGCGTGGCAAACCGAGGGCTGGAGCGGTAAGAAAGCGGGCCAGGATTCCTGGCCGGATCTCTGGTACAAGAACGACCGCCGCGTCTGGCATAACGGCTACGGCCCGGCGGTGGCGACCGATTTTATCAACCGCTTCCGCGAAGACGTGCAGTTGATGAAGCTGGCGGGGCTGACCCACTACCGCACGTCGATTAACTGGTCGCGCTTTCTCACCGATTATGAAAACGTCACGGTCGATGAAGACTATGCGGCGTACTACGACCAGTTGTTCGATGAACTGCTGGCCAACGGCATCGAGCCGATGATCTGTCTTGAGCACTATGAACTCCCCGGCTATCTGCTGGAGCAGTACGGCGGCTGGGCGTCAAAAAAGGTGGTTGAGCTGTTTGTGCAGTACGCGGAGAAAGTGTTCGCCCGCTATCACCACAAAGTCACGCGCTGGTTTACCTTCAATGAACCGATCGTGGTGCAGACCCGCGTTTATCTGGATGCGCTGCGCTGGCCTTACGAGCAGAACACCGGCACCTGGATGCAGTGGAATCACCACAAGGTGCTGGCGACGGCAAAAGTGGTCCGGCTGTTTCGCGAGAAAGGCTATCGCGGCACGGTAGGCTGCATTCTTAACCCGGAGGTCACCTACCCGCGCTCAAAAGCGTCGCACGATGTACGCGCCGCCGAACGCTACGATCTGTTTTATAACCGGGTTTTCCTCGATCCGCTGGTCCACGGCCTCTACCCGCCTGAGCTACTGGCTCTGCTCGAACAGCACGGGGTCTCCTGGGATTATAACTCGGAGGAGCTGGCGATAATCCGCGACAACACCGTTGATGAGCTGGGGATTAACCTCTACTACCCGCATCGGGTTAAGGCTCCATCGCGCGCCTGGCATCCGCAGACGCCGTTCCATCCGGCTTACTACTATGAGCCCTTTGAGCTACCGGGGCGGCGGATGAACCACTCCCGCGGCTGGGAAATTTATCCGCAAATCGTTTTTGATATGGCGATGCGGATCAAGCAGGACTACCGCAATATTCCGTGGTTCGTGGCGGAAAGCGGCATGGGCGTGGAAAACGAAGGGCAGTTTCGCAATGGCGAAGGCACCATCGCCGACGACTACCGGATCCGTTTTATCAGCGAGCATCTGTGGCAAACGCTGCGCGCGCGGGAAGCGGGGGCCAACTGCCACGGCTACATGCTGTGGGCGTTTACCGACAACGTTTCGCCGATGAACGCGTTTAAAAATCGCTACGGGCTGATTGAAATCGATCTGCAAAATAATCGTGCGCGGCGGCCCAAGGCGTCCGCCAGCTGGTTCCGTAAGCTAGGCGAGAGCCGGGAATTGACGCTGGATATTGACGATGAGTGGCGCTAGCCGGGCTGAAATTTTGCTAAGATAGCGGCCGATATTGACTCGCAGGCTCATAACGCACAGGTGATATTGTGGAGAAGGCTATCATTCCGCCGGAAAAGAAACCCTACCAGGAAATAGGTGATGATTTACGCGCACAGATTGCGCAGGGGCGCTATCCCATCGGGTCGCGCCTGCCGCCGGAACGCAATATCGCCGAGACCTACGGCGTGAGCCGGACCATCGTCCGCGAAGCGCTGCTGATGCTGGAGCTGCAGGGGACGGTCGACATTCGCCAGGGCTCCGGGGTGTACGTGATGCGCATCCCGCACGAGGACGATAGCGAGGAAGAACAGATGTTGAGCAGCGACGTCGGGCCGTTCGAAATCCTGCAGGCCCGCCAGCTGCTGGAGAGCAATATCGCCGCTTTTGCCGCCAAAATGGCCACCCGCGCCGATATCGATAACCTGAAGCGGATTATCGAGCAGGAACAGCGGGCGATTGCCGCCAACGATACCAGCCAGGATAACGCCCGGCTGTTTCACCTGGTGCTGGCCGGCGCGACGCAAAATCAGATGCTGTTGGCGACGGTTGAGCGCATCTGGCTGCAGATGGACAGCAGCCCGCTGTGGCAGCAGTTCAACGTGCATATCGCCAGCAGGGCGTACCGGCTGAAGTGGCTCGGGGACCGGCAAACGCTGCTCGCCGCCCTGCGCCGACGCGATGTGATGGGGGCCTGGCAGGCAATGTGGCAGCATCTTGAAAATGTCAAAAACAGCCTGCTGGAGCTCTCCGATGAAGACGCGCCGGACTTTGACGGCTATCTCTTTGAATCGGTACCGATTTTTCAGGGAAAGCTGGTATGATTATTCACCCCCTCTACGCTGCGCCGCAGCACGCTTCATGCGTAACGGAGTGGCTCTGGCGAGCGTTTGGCGCTGACGCGCTGCCGCGGGCGTTCTTCGCCAGCATTGTCGAACATAGCCAGACGCCGGGAGCGCTGCCCATTACCTTTGTGGCCGTGGAGGGCGAGAGGCTGCTGGGCACCGTCGGCCTGTGGCGCTGCGATTTAATCAGCCGTCAGGATCTCTATCCGTGGATGGCGGCGCTCTACGTGGCGCCTGAGGCGCGCGGGCAGGGGCTGGCGGGAAAACTACAGCAGCACGTCATCGGATATGCCAGAGCGCAGGGCTATACCGAGCTATTTCTCTACTCCGCCTGCCGCGATTTTTATGAGCGTTTTGGCTGGCAGTATATCGGCGAAGGCCTGGATTATCCGGCCAGCGCCGTCAGTTTATACCGCTACGATTTATCGCTGTCGAGGGGCGCAATCACCGAGTGACGGCGGACCAGCGTGGGGCTGAAAAGGTGGGTAATCTCCGGCGGCGGGCGATGCTCCGCCAGCGCTAACGCCAGCTCCGCGGCCTGCGTCGCCATGGTGACAATCGGATAGCGTACGGTGGTCAGACGCGGGCGCACGTAGCGCGAAATCAGCACGTCATCAAAGCCAATCAGCGAAATCTCACGCGGCACATCAATCCCGTTATCGTTTAATACGCCCATCGCGCCGGCGGCCATCGAGTCGTTATAGCAGGCGACGGCGCTGAAGTTCCTGCCGCGGCCCAGCAGCTCGGTTATCGCCTGTTCTCCGCCGCTCTCATCGGGCTCGGCAAAGGTCACCAGGCGATCGTTGCACGGCAGATCGCTCTCTTTTAACGCTGCCCAGTAGCCCTGCAGCCGGTCTTCAGCATCGGAAATAGCGTGATTAGAGCAGAGATAGCCGATGCGGGTGTGCCCCTGCTGAATCAGGTGGCGGGTCGCGAGCCATGCGCCGTAGCGGTCATCCAGCGCCACGCAACGCTGCTCGAAACCGGGCAGGATGCGGTTAATCAGCACCATGCCGGGGATTTGCTGCATCAGCGAGGCCAGTTCGTCATCGGGGATCATTTTGGCGTGGACCACCAGCGCCGCGCAGCGGTGGCGAATCAGCTGTTCAATCGCCTGGCGCTCTTTATGGAGGTTGTGATAGCCGTTACCGATCAGCAAAAAATTGCCGGTATTGTAGGCGACCTGCTCGACGGCTTTCACCATCGCGCCGAAGAAGGGGTCGGAGACATCGCCCACCACCAGGCCGACGGTTTCCGTTGACTGCTGCGCCAGCGCGCGGGCGTTGGCGTTGGGGTGATAATTTAGCGTTTCCATCGCGGCGCCTACCGACTGGCGCGAGGCTTCGCTGGCTTTCGGTGAATTGTTAATAACGCGGGAGACGGTAGCGACGGAGACTCCTGCGAGCCGGGCTACATCCTTAATAGTCGCCATACCAGGCCTTTTTTAGGGTAAGCGTTTACATGGCATTTATGTTACGGGAAAGCGCGGCAGATTCAAGGGTTGGTACTTTTGGGTTAATGCAATTGTGACGCAGATTAGCGTTGCGGGTGAAATAGTTACCCACAGGGGTGCGGAGAATGATTCCGGGAACGGACAATTCACACCTTTGCTTACACTTTGCGATTGGCTGTTGCGAATGTTCGCTGGTTTACCCATTCATTGCATTGATACTCTGGCTATCCCAGAGGTATTGATAGGTGGAGTCAACTTCAGGTTGACCACTTAATTACACCAGCCTGCGCAGATGCGCAGGTTTTTTTTTGCCCGCCGCTAGCCGTTGTTACAGTTCGCGAAAAAAGTAATAACTGGTTGCACTTAGGCTCATTCCCTTGCGTTTTATGGCTGGCGCCGGCGGCGGGAAAAACGAGACAATCAGGATCCCAGAGGTATTGATTGGTGAGTTTTTTAAGTACGCTTTTCGTACTGATTATCTTGCACCGACCTGCGCGGATGCGCAGGTTTTTTTTGTCCTGAATTCCGCTCCTCCTGGTGCATTTCCCGTCCCTTCTCATGTAACCTGCTTTGACTGATTAACCGGTCAAACGGAGTTGTTATGCTTTTGGGATTTTTCAGACTACTTTTCAAAGGATTGTACCGGGTCAAGTTAACCGGTGACCCCCAGGCGCTGCAGCAGCAAAAGGTGCTGATTACGCCAAACCATGTCTCCTTTATTGACGGCGTACTGCTGGCGCTTTTCCTGCCGGTGCGCCCGGTGTTTGCGGTCTATTCCTCAATCAGCGATCGCTGGTTTATGCGCGCGCTAAAGCCGATTATTGATTTTGTGCCGCTGGACCCGACCAAACCGATGTCGATAAAACATCTGGTCCGCCTGATTGAGCAGGGGCGCCCGGTGGTGATTTTCCCGGAAGGGCGGATCTCGGTGAGCGGTTCGCTGATGAAAATTTACGACGGCGCCGCCTTTGTGGCGGCGAAGTCGCAGGCGACCATCGTGCCGCTGAGAATCGAAGGCGCTGAATTAACCCCCTTTAGCCGCCTGAAGGGGCTGGTCAAGCGCCGCCTGTTCCCGCGCATTCAGTTGCATCTGCTGCCGCCGACGCATCTGCCGATGCCCGATGCGCCGCGCGCCCGCGACCGGCGTAAAATTGCCGGTGAAATGCTGCATCAGATCATGATGGAGGCGCGGATGGCGGTGCGCCCGCGCGAAACGCTGTATGAGTCGCTGCTGGCGGCCCAGGACCGCTTCGGCGCGCGCAAACACTGCGTGGAAGATATCAATTTTCAGCCGGACACCTACCGTAAGCTGTTGACCAAAACCCTCTTCGTGGCGCGCATTCTGGAAAAATACAGCGCCCAGGGCGAAAAAATCGGCCTGATGCTGCCGAACGCCGGAATAAGCGCGGCGGTGATTTTTGGCGCGATCGCCCGCGGACGAATCCCGGCGATGATGAACTATACCGCCGGGGTCAAAGGCCTGAGCAGCGCCATTACCGCGGCGGAAATCAAAACCATCTTTACCTCCCGCACCTTCCTCGATAAAGGCAAGCTCTGGCACCTGCCGGAGCAGTTGACGCAGGTACGCTGGGTATTTCTCGAAGATTTAAAAGGCGAGGTTACCGCCGCCGATAAGCTGTGGATTTTTGGCCATCTGCTGATGCCGAAGCTGGCTCAGGTTACGCAGCAGCCGGAAGACGCGGCGATGATTCTGTTTACCTCCGGCTCGGAAGGTAATCCGAAAGGGGTCGTGCATAGCCATAAAAGCCTGCTGGCCAACGTCGAGCAGATTAAAACCATTGCCGACTTTACCGCCAACGACCGCTTTATGTCGGCGCTGCCGCTGTTTCACTCCTTTGGCCTGACGGTCGGCCTGCTGACGCCGCTGTTTACCGGCGCGGAGGTCTTCCTCTATCCCAGCCCGCTGCACTACCGCGTGGTGCCGGAGCTGGTATATGACCGCAACTGTACCGTGCTGTTCGGCACCTCCACCTTCCTTGGCAACTATGCCCGCTTTGCGAATCCGTATGATTTTTATCGCCTGCGTTACGTTGTCGCCGGGGCGGAGAAGCTGCAGGAGAGCACAAAGCAGATCTGGCAGGACAAGTTTGGCCTGCGCATTCTTGAAGGCTACGGCGTCACTGAATGCGCGCCGGTGGTATCGATCAATGTGCCGATGGCGGCGAAAGTGGGCACCGTTGGCCGCATTCTGCCGGGGATGGACGCGCGTCTGCTGGCCATGCCCGGTATTGAAGAGGGGGGCCGTTTACAGCTTAAAGGGCCGAACATCATGAACGGCTATCTGCGGGTGGAGAATCCCGGCGTGCTGGAAGCGCCCGCGGCGGAAAATCAGCACGGCGTAGTCGAGGCCGGCTGGTATGACACCGGGGATATCGTCAGCTTTGACGAACAGGGCTATGTGCGGATTCAGGGCCGCGCGAAGCGCTTTGCCAAAATCGCCGGTGAGATGGTGTCGCTGGAGATGGTCGAGCAGGTGGCGCTGGCGGTTTCGCCGGACAAAATGCACGCCACGGCGATTAAACAGGATGCCAGCAAAGGCGAGGCGCTGGTGCTGTTTACCACCGATAATGAACTGAATCGTGAAAAACTGCTGCGCTATGCCCGTGAACACGGCGTACCGGAGCTGGCGGTACCGCGCGACATTCGCTGGCTGAAGCAGCTCCCGGTACTGGGCAGCGGCAAGCCGGACTTTGTCACCCTTAAAGGCATGGTTGAACAGGCGGAAGATTCGAATGAGTGAGTCAGTACACACTAACACGTCGCTGTATTCGAAAGGGATGATGGCGGTTATCTGCGCCCAGTTTCTTTCGGCGTTTGGCGATAACGCGCTGTTGTTCGCCACCCTGGCGCTGATGAAGCAGCTGTTCTACCCGGAGTGGAGCCAACCGGTATTACAGATGTTGTTTGTGGGCGCTTACATTCTCTTCGCGCCGTTTGTCGGACAGTTTGCCGATAGCTTTGCCAAAGGGCGGGTGATGATGGTGGCGAACGGCCTGAAGCTGGTTGGCGCAGGCTGTATCTGCTTTGGCGTGAATCCGTTTATTGGCTATACGCTGGTGGGCATCGGCGCTGCCGCCTATTCTCCGGCTAAATACGGCATTCTCGGCGAGCTGACCACCGGCGATAAGTTAGTGAAAGCGAACGGCCTGATGGAGTCCTCGACCATTGCGGCGATCCTGCTCGGCTCGATGGCGGGCGGTATCCTGGCGGACTGGCATATCATGGCGGCGCTCGGCGTCTGCGCGGTGGTGTACGCCGGCGCGGTGGTCGCCAACCTGTGGATCCCGAAGCTGCCGGCGGCGCGTCCCGGGCAATCATGGCGTTTCAGGCCGGTGACCCACAGCTTCTTTAGCGCCTGTACGACGCTATGGCGCAACGGTGAGACCCGCTTTTCGTTAGTCGGCACCAGCCTGTTCTGGGGGGCGGGCGTGACGCTGCGCTTCCTGCTGGTGCTGTGGGTGCCGGCGGCGCTGGGCATTACCAGCAACGCCATGCCGACCTACCTTAACGCGATGGTGGCGGTGGGGATTGTGCTGGGAGCCGGCGCGGCGGCGAAGCTGGTGACGCTGGAAACGGTGTCGCGCTGCATGCCCGCCGGGATATTGATTGGCGTGGCGGTCATCTTTTTCGCCATCCAGCAGGCGCTGCTGCCGGCGTTTGCCCTGCTGCTGCTGCTCGGCGCGTTCGGCGGCTTCTTTATCGTGCCGCTTAACGCCCTGCTGCAGGAGCGAGGGAAACATACGGTCGGCGCGGGCAACGCTATCGCGGTGCAGAACCTCGGCGAAAACGTGGCGATGCTGCTGATGCTGGGCCTCTATTCGCTGGCGGTGAGCATCGGTATTCCTGTCGTCGGCGTAGGGATTGGCTTTGGCGTGGTGTTCGCCCTGGCGATTACTTCCCTGTGGATTTGGGGACGGCGTAAATAATCTCCCGGAGGCGGCGCGTCGCGCCTGTCCGGGCTACAAACCGCACGAACTTGTAGCCCGGACAGATGCGTAGCATCGCCTCCGGGGGCTTTTACGGCCTTACGGTGCCGGGTAGGTATAAACCTGATGCACCGCTTCAATCTCGGCTAAAACCTCTGCGCTCAGCTCCAGATGCAGGCTTTCGACGTTGGTTTTCAGCTGCTCCATGGTGGTCGCGCCCAGCAGGGTGCTGGCGACAAACGGCTGACGACGTACGAAGGCCAGCGCCATCTGCGCCGGGTCAAGGTTGTGCCGCTTCGCGATATCGACATAGGCTGCCACCGCTTTTTGCGTCTGCTCGCCGCTGTAGCGCGTAAAACGGCTGAACAGCGTATTGCGTGCGCCTGCCGGTTTTGCGCCGTTGAGGTATTTCCCGGTCAGCGTGCCGAACGCCAGGCAGGAATAGGCCAGCAGCTCCACGCCTTCATACTGGCTGACTTCCGCCAGGCCCACTTCAAAGCTGCGGTTCACCAGGCTGTACGGGTTCTGGATCGTCGCGATGCGCGGCAGGTCGTGCTTGTCCGCCAGATGAAGATAGCGCATCACGCCAAACGCCGTTTCGTTAGAGACCCCGATATAGCGAATCTTGCCGGCGCGCTGGAATTCGGCCAGCGCGTCCAGCGTATCCAGCAGGGTGACGACCGGGGCGGAATCGGCCCAGGTGTAGCCCAGCTTGCCGAAACAGTTGGTCGGGCGCTGCGGCCAGTGTACCTGATAGAGGTCGAGATAATCGGTCTGCAGGCGCTTCAGGCTGTCGTGCAGCGCCTCACGGATATTTTTACGATCCAGCTTGTGGTCAGGACGAATGCTGCTGTCGTTATTGCGGGCAGGGCCGCTCACTTTAGAGGCGATAATCAGCTTTTCGCGATTGCCGCGCTTCGCCAGCCAGTTACCGACGTAGGTTTCCGTCAGGCCCTGGGTTTCCGGGCGCGGCGGGACGGGATACATTTCCGCGACGTCAATCAGGTTAATGCCCTGACTCACCGCGTAATCGAGCTGCTCGTGCGCGTCTGCCTCGCTATTCTGCTCACCAAACGTCATTGTGCCCAGCCCCAGCGTGCTGATTTCAAGAGAACTGTGTGGGATACGGTGATACTGCATAGCCGGCTTCCTTTTTTATCAACAAGGTCAGGCGTTCCCCGACAAAGGAATATAAAAATGGCAGAGGGGGAGAAAAAGGGGAAGTAAAAAAATCAAAAAAGCCGGGCTGACGGAATCCGGCCTGATGAATCCTCGCGGACAGATCAGGTTTATCCCGACTTTTCTCTGAATGCTGAAGAATAAAGAACGCTGCTCAATGGTGCGATAAAACGCTAAATCGCGACCTGACGGCGGGACTTAACGTTTAATAATCTGCGAAACGTCGTCACGATTGATCTGCATTTTATTACCCTGCTGATCTTCGTAGCTGATAAGGCCGGTGTCGTCGTCTATGGCGGGTTTGCCGTCGGTCAGAATCATGCGACCATCTTTGGTTGCCATGACGTAATCGCTGCTGCAACCGGAAACCGAGAACGCCAGTCCTACCGCGGAAATCAATACTGCCCATTTTTTCATCGCTATCACCCCTATTATAGCCGCACCTCGTACCAGTATATTAATAGCCTGATTTGTGAGACATAAAAAGCAGTTAAGTCTTAAAAAAGAATTGCAGCCCGTTTCAGGGCTGCATTTTAGCGGGCTACAGCGGATTTTTTTTATTGCGCAGCAGGTTGAGACTTTCAACCGCAATCGAAAAGAACATCGCGAAATAGATGTAGCCTTTCGGCACGTGCACGTCGAAACTTTCGAGCATCAGCGTAAAGCCGACGAGGATCAAAAACGACAGCGCCAGCATTTTCACCGAAGGATGGCGGTCAACAAAATCGCCTATCGAACGGGCGGCAACCATCATCACCAGCACCGCGATAACCACTGCCGCCATCATAATAAACAGATGGTCCGACAGCCCGACGGCGGTGATCACCGAATCGAGGCTGAAAATAATATCCAGCAGCATAATCTGCACGATGGCGCCCATAAATGAATGGACGTTGGTTTTCAGCCCTTCTTCTTCGCCTTCAATGGATTCGTGAATTTCTTTACTCGCCTTCCAGATCAGGAACAGCCCGCCCAGCAGGAGGATCAGATCGCGAAACGAGATCTCCTGGCCTAGCACGGTAAAGAGAGGATTAGTGAGCTTGACGACCCACGCGATTGACGCCAGCAGCGCCAGACGCATGATCATCGCCCCCATCAGCCCAATACGGCGGGCGTGGGCCCGTTGCGCTGTGGGCAGTTTTGCCACCACCAGAGAGAGGAAAATAATATTATCGATCCCGAGCACTATCTCCAGCAGCGTCAGCGTACCAAGCGCCAGCCAGGCGTTAGGATCGGTTACCCATGCAAATAACATCGTTCAAAGTCCTGCAAAATAGAAAGATGCGAGTATATGCAACCGCCACGGCAGAACAAAAAATTAATCATCTCCAGGCCGTTATTTCGAGGAGAGAAGGAAATGGCGGGCGAGCAGGGCGGCGGTAAAGTTTTTCTTCAGATAGAAACCGCGCGGTAGGGTGAGGATCGGTTCGCCGCGGGCGCCTACCGCCTCGGTCAGCGCTTTGCTGTTTGCCGCTTTCGGGCGCAGCTGCAGCACTTCGCCGTGGCGGGCGGTGATGCGCTCGACCTGGCCGAGGACGATCAAATCCATCAGCTCTTCCCAATCCATACGCAGCTGGCGATCTTCTTCTTCGCTGGGGCTCCACAGCAGCGGTGCGCCGACGCGGCGTTCGGCCAAAGGAATCGCGCGATCGCCCTCTACCGGTACCCACAGTACCCGCTTGAGCTTATGACGCACGTGGCTGCTCTCCCAGGTGACGCCGCTGTTGCCGGTCAGCGGCGCGACGCAGACAAAGGTGGTTTCCAGCGGGCGACCTGATGAATCGATGGGGATGGTTTTCAGCTCGACGCCGAGGGCGGCGAAATCCTGCTCCGGCTTGCTGCCTGCGCTGGCGCCAAGCCATATCTCCAGCAGGATGCCGATCCAGCCTTTATCACGTTTTAAATCGCGCGGAATCGGAATTCCGGCAAGCTGGGCCAGCTCCCCCAGCGAATAGCCTGCCAGCTGCTGCGCCTGGGCCAGAAGCTGCTCCTGGCTTTGCGGGGGGGATAAGAGCGGCGCGATGGTCGGCATAACGTAAAACCTCTGACTAAAAAGTGAGCAGTAATTTCATCCGTTGTGGATAGAGTTTACCTTTTCTTGAGTAAGTATGACAATTTGATGATTCATATGGTTTTTTTTGCGATTTTTTGCCGCGGTGAAAATGGTGAAACCGGGTTTTCCAGAACTGGTCACCGACAATGAACAGGATCTTACACCCTGTTATCCACAGAAAAATGGGATAACTGGGGAAAAGCCCCACTACTGTTTCCATTTACAGCCTTGACGTGAGATGAAAATCGAGTTTTTAGACAAAATATGCCCAGAGCACATGCGTAATCTGTGGATAAAACCAACATTGCTCGATCTTTCATCAGTTCCAGGATCTCTTATGTGATGATCGTCACGTTATACTGTGAATTATGAAATTTTAACATGCTAACTTTATGAAAATTAGGTCATTATAATCAGGTGCTATCGCTACGCTGTTCGGATGATTCCGGGTTTTCCCTGGTTAATTCCGTACTTCTTCACAACTCTATCCACAGAAAAAGTGAATAAAATCGTCCGGGTATGGCTTTCGCTGTTTATAACTCCGGGTATTACTGTGAGTTATTCAAATGTTATTCGATCTCATCCCCCTCACAGAGTGGTTTACCGTTTCCAACGAGTGTGAAACAATCATTCACATTGAAGCTTATTTTGAGGTAGTCCGGTGATTGATGACGATGGCTACCGCCCAAATGTCGGTATTGTAATCTGTAATCGCCAGGGCCAGGTTATGTGGGCCAGGCGCTATGGTCAGCACTCGTGGCAGTTCCCGCAAGGGGGCATAAATCCAGGGGAATCAGCAGAGCAGGCGATGTATCGGGAATTGTTCGAAGAAGTTGGGCTAAGCCGTAAAGATGTGCGGATCCTTGCTTCAACCCGTAACTGGTTGCGTTACAAATTGCCTAAACGTTTGGTGCGTTGGGACACAAAGCCGGTATGTATCGGCCAGAAACAGAAGTGGTTTCTCCTGCAATTGATCGGCAGCGATGCGGATGTCAATATGCAAACCAGCAGTACACCTGAGTTTGATGGCTGGCGATGGGTAAGCTACTGGTACCCGGTGCGTCAGGTGGTGTCGTTTAAGCGCGACGTATACCGCAGGGTGATGAAAGAGTTTGCCAGCGTCACCATGGCGCTGGCGGAAAGCACGCCTAAGCCGCAAAGCGCGCCTGCATATCGACGTAAAAGAGGTTAAGCCACGCACATTATGCTCACTCGGTTGCGAGAAATAGTCGAGAAGGTCGCGAGTGCGCCGCGTTTAAACGAGGCGCTGGATATCCTGGTCACCGATATCTGCGCCGCGATGGAGACGGAAGTCTGTTCGGTTTATCTGGCTGACAATGACCGACGCTGTTATTACCTGATGGCGACGCGCGGGTTGAAAAAGCCGCGCGGGCGCATCGTTGCGCTCGCTTTTGACGAAGGCCTCGTGGGCCTGGTTGGCCGCCTGGCCGAACCTATTAACCTCGCCGACGCGCAAAAGCACCCCAGCTTTAAATATATTCCCGCGGTCAAAGAGGGCCGCTTTCGCGCCTTCCTCGGCGTGCCGATTATCCAGCGGCGTCAGCTGCTCGGCGTGCTGGTTGTGCAGCAGCGCGAACTGCGCCAGTTTGACGAAAGCGAAGAGTCCTTCCTGGTCACCCTGGCCACGCAAATCGCCGGCATTCTCTCTCAATCCCAGCTGAACGCGCTGTTTGGCCAATATCGTCAGACCCGCATCCGCGCGCTGCCCGCCTCGTCAGGCGTGGCGATTGCCGAAGGCTGGATGGACGTCAGCCTGCCGCTGATGGAGCAGGTTTATGAAGCCTCGACGCTCGATACCGCTTCCGAGCGCGAGCGGCTGACCGGCGCGCTGGAAGAGGCGGCGAATGAGTTTCGCCGCTACAGCAAACGCTACTCTGCCGGCGCGCAGAAAGAAACGGCGGCCATCTTTGACCTCTATTCGCACCTGCTTTCCGACGCGCGCCTGCGCCGCGAGCTGTTCGCTGAAGTGGATAAAGGCGCGGTGGCCGAATGGGCGGTGAAGAAGATCATCGAGAAATTCGCCGAACAGTTTGCCGCGCTCAGCGACGGCTACCTGAAAGAGCGCGCGGGCGATCTGCGCACGCTGGGCCAGCGGCTGCTTTTCCATCTCGATGACAGTATCCAGGGGCCCAATACCTGGCCGGAGCGCATCGTGCTGGTGGCGGATGAACTGTCGGCCACCACCTTAGCGGAGGTTCCTCAGGATCGTTTAGCCGGCGTGGTGGTGCGCGATGGCGCGGCGAACTCCCACGCCGCGATTATGGTGCGCGCGCTGGGCATTCCGACGGTGATGGGGGCGGATATTCAGCCTTCGCTGCTGCACGGCCATACGCTGATTGTCGACGGCTATCGCGGCGAGCTGCTGGTCGATCCCGAGCCGGTGCTGCTGCAAGAGTATCAGCGCCTGATCAGCGAAGAGAACGAGCTTAGCCGCCTGGCCGAGGACGATCTTGAACGCGCTTCCGAACTGAAAAGCGGCGAGCGGGTAAAAGTCATGCTCAACGCGGGCCTGAGCCCCGAGCATGAAGAAAAACTCGGCAATTTCGTCGACGGTATTGGCCTTTACCGTACCGAAATCCCCTTTATGCTGCAAAGCGGCTTCCCTTCCGAAGAGGAGCAGGTTGCCCAGTATCAGGGCATGCTGCAGATGTTCAACGAGAAATCGGTGACGCTGCGCACGCTGGACATCGGCGCGGATAAACAGCTGCCGTATATGCCGATCAGCGAAGAGAATCCGTGCCTTGGCTGGCGCGGTATTCGGATCACGCTCGATCAGCCGGAGATCTTTCTGGTACAGGTCCGCGCGATGCTGCGGGCCAACGCGGCAACCGGAAACCTCAGCATCCTGCTACCGATGGTCACCAGCCTGGATGAAGTGGATGAGGCTCGTCGCCTGATCGATCGCGCCAGCCGCGAAGTGGAAGAGATGATCGGCTACGCCATTCCCCGCCCGCGTCTTGGCGTGATGCTGGAAGTGCCGTCGATGGTCTTTATGCTGCCGCAGCTGGCGAACCGCGTTGATTTTATCTCCGTTGGCACCAACGATCTGACCCAGTACATTCTGGCGGTGGATCGCAACAACACCCGGGTCGCGAGTATGTATGACAGCCTGCATCCGGGGGTACTGCGGGCGCTGGCGATGATTGCCCGCGACGCCGAGCGTTTTGGTATCGACCTGCGCCTGTGTGGCGAAATGGCGGGCGATCCGATGTGCGTGACGATCCTGATTGGTATGGGCTATCGTCATCTGTCGATGAACGGTCGTTCGGTGGCGAGAGTGAAGTATTTGCTGCGGCGCATCGATATCAATGAAGCCCAGGAGCTTTCCCAGCGTAGCCTGGAAGCGCAGATGACCGCCGAAGTGCGCCATCAGGTCGCGGCTTTTATGGAGCGACGCGGACTCGGCGGCCTGATTCGCGGCGGCCGCTAGCACGGGCTACGGTTCATGAATTTGTAGCCCGGGTAAGGCGTTAGCCGTGACCCGGGACTACGCTGACGAGGTTCGGGCGGCCTGAGGGTTGGGTAGCCCGGACAGGCGCAGCGCGCCGCCTCCGGGAATGCTCAGCCGCGAATTCGCATTCGTATACATATCTTTTACATGTCCGGCGCGGATCGCCCTTCGCGCTTATGCTATCATTCGCAGCCTTTGGAGCGCCCGTTTCTGACGCGCGCGAACGATCCCCGCTGTCCACTTTCGGCGGAATAACAAGTGTTTATGGTGACAGATGAATAGTGGCTACCTGCATTTTCCGGAGTTTGATCCGGTAATTTTTTCCATTGGACCGGTCTCCCTCCACTGGTACGGTCTGATGTACCTGGTTGGGTTTGTTTTTGCGATGTGGTTGGCCACCCGTCGGGCCAATCGTCCGGGCAGCGGTTGGACAAAAAACGAAGTTGAAAACCTGCTGTACGCCGGCTTCCTCGGGGTTTTCCTCGGCGGGCGTCTTGGCTATGTCTTCTTCTACAACCTGCCGGTGTTCCTCGACGATCCGCTCTATCTGTTCCGCGTCTGGGACGGCGGTATGTCCTTCCACGGCGGCCTGATCGGCGTGATTCTGGTGATGATCATTTTCGCCAAACGCACGAAGCGCACCTTCTTCCAGGTTTCCGACTTCATTGCGCCGCTGATTCCGTTTGGCCTCGGCGCCGGGCGTCTGGGCAACTTTATCAACGGTGAACTGTGGGGCCGCGTCGATCCGAACTTCCACTACACCATGATTTTCCCCGGCTCTCGGGCAGAAGACCTGGCGCTGCTGCCGTCGCATCCCGAGTGGCAATCGCTGTTCGATACCTACGGCGCGCTGCCGCGTCATGCTTCGCAGCTCTATGAGCTGGCGCTGGAAGGCGTCGTGCTGTTCCTGATCCTGAACCTGTTTATCCGCAAGCCGCGTCCGGCCGGTTCGGTTTCCGGCCTGTTCCTCATTGGCTACGGTCTGTTCCGCATCATCGTGGAGTTCTTCCGTCAGCCCGATGCCCAGTTTACCGGCGGCTGGGTACAGTACATCAGCATGGGGCAGATTCTTTCGATTCCGATGGTGCTTGCGGGTATCATCATGATGGTCTGGGCGTACCGTTGTCGTCCGCAGCAACAAAATTCTTGAGGAACCATGAAACAGTATCTTGATTTGATGCAGAAAGTGCTCGATGAGGGCACGCAAAAAAATGACCGCACCGGTACCGGCACCGTCTCCATCTTCGGTCACCAGATGCGTTTTAACCTGCAGGAAGGATTCCCGTTGGTGACGACCAAGCGCTGTCATTTACGCTCCATCATCCATGAACTGCTGTGGTTCCTGCAGGGTGACACCAACGTGGCGTATCTGCACGAAAACAACGTCACTATCTGGGACGAATGGGCGGATGAAAACGGCGATCTGGGGCCGGTTTACGGCAAGCAGTGGCGCTCCTGGCCCGCGCCGGACGGCCGTCATATCGACCAGATCAGCACGGTGATGGAACAGCTGAAAAACGACCCGGATTCTCGCCGGATTATCGTCTCGGCATGGAACGTCGGCGAGCTGAACAAAATGGCGCTGGCCCCGTGCCACGCGTTCTTCCAGTTCTACGTCGCCGACGGCAAGCTCTCCTGCCAGCTCTATCAGCGCTCGTGCGACGTATTCCTCGGCCTGCCGTTCAATATCGCCAGCTACGCGCTGCTGGTGCATATGGTGGCGCAGCAGTGCGACCTCGAAGTGGGCGATTTTGTCTGGACCGGCGGCGATACGCACCTGTACAGCAACCACATGGAGCAGACGCATCTGCAGCTGAGCCGCGAACCGCGGGCGCTGCCGAAGCTGGTGATCAAACGTAAGCCGGCATCGATTTTCGACTACCGTTTTGAAGACTTCGAAATCGAAGGCTACGACCCGCATCCGGGGATTAAAGCGCCAGTGGCGATTTAACCCGGAAGTGACGACGAAAAACCGGCGCCTGCGAGCGCCGGTTTTTTTATGCCTCAGCCGAGCCGACGGCCAGCTTTATTCCCCCAACGGAACGCTTTTTTGCGAGCAGATTTCCGGCACTGTTGAAACCCGCTGCAACGCCTTTAATACTCTCCGGCGCGCGCCGCAAACCCGCATTTTACCGTTCGAATAAAGCCTCAATGCTCCGCATACTTGGCCCATGAACAGAGAACATGGCTATACCCTGATTGAAACCCTGCTCACCATGGTCGTGGTCGTCATTCTCGGCGCCAGCGGGCTGTACGGCTGGCAGAGCTGGCAACGGCAGCAGCGCCTGTGGCAAACCGCCTGCCAGGTCCGCGACTACCTGGTGCTGCTACGCGATGACGCCAACTGGCACAACCGCGACAGGGTATTAAGCGTCGGCCAAAGCGCGGAGGGCTGGTGCCTGAGCGCCAGCGGGGCGATGGCCGACTGTCTCCGCAGGGACGCTTTCACGCTGCAACCGCTATGGCCGGAGGTTTCGCTCAGCGCGATGACGCCGGGGCTGGGGTTTTATGGCCTGCGTAATACCGCCTGGGCCGGGCATATCCGCCTGCAAAGCGCGGCGGGCGGCTGGAACATTATCGTTTCTCACTGGGGGCGCATCCGCCTGTGTCGCGGCGAGGAGACGGCATCGTGTCTGTAAAACAGCGCGGCTTTTCCCTGCCGGAAACGCTGATCGCGATGGCCATCAGCTCCGTGCTGCTGCTCGGCAGCGCGCGTTTTCTTCCGGCGCTGCAGTGGGCCGCGCTTCGCCAGACCCGGCAGCAGTCGCTGGAAAATGAGCTCTGGCAGCGAATCTACACCGTCGCGAAGCATCTGCAGCGCGCCGGATACTGCCGCGGCCGCTGTTACGGGCAGGCGCTGTATATCGCAGAGGGCGGTGATTGCCTGCTGGTGAGCTGGGATAGCAACAGCGATGGCGTCTGGAATAGCGCGCCGTCATCGGAATCGGATACCACCGGGTTTCGCCTGCGCGATGGCGCGCTGGAAACCCTGCGCGGCGCAAGCGCCTGCAGCGGCAAAGGCTGGGAGAAAATGACCAACCCGGCGGTGATTCAGGTCACCGCGTTTCAGGTTACGCGCCTGGAGAGGGCGGGCTTCGCGCCTGAATTATCGATTACCCTTGCGGCGCACTCGGTCGCCGACCCGCAAATCCGCGCGCGGGCGGAATACGGCGTAACGGGATATAACCTGTGAATCGCCAGCGCGGGCTCTCTTCGCTGCTGATGGTGCTGCTGCTGTTAGCGCTCGGCACGCTATTACTCCAGGGGCTGCACCAGCAGCAGCGTTCGCTGTTAGCGCAGACGGCCAGCGAAACGCGGGCGCTTGGCGATGCCGCTGATGCGCATTCCGCGCTGCAGTGGGGAAAGGGGCTCGTCTGGCCGCTTCAGGAAACGGTTAGCTGCCAGCAGAACGCGGCGCTCGGCTGGCGCGCCTGCCTGCGAGTCTTTAGCGACGCCTCGGTATTGCTGATTGGCGGCAGCGATGGCGGCGGCATACTGCTGTGGCAGTCAGGCGTAATCGAACAAAACCGCGTCCGCTTTTCGCCTCACGGCTGGAGCGATTTTTGCCCGTTAAAGGAGGCAAGCCTATGCCAGATGCCTTGAGGCGGCAGAGAGGGTTTAGCCTGCCCGAAACGCTGCTGGCTTTAGTCTTGCTTATCGCAACCGTGACCGCGCTGGCGGGCTATCAGCGTGGGCTGGCCAACGGCTTTATGCAGCTCAACCAGTACCGTCAACTGTGGCGCGATGCGTGGCGATTCAGTCAGCTTAGCCCACCGGTGATTCCCGCGAATCGCCAGGTATCCCGCATGCAGACATCGGTGCAAAGATGTGTCAGCATCACGGTAACGATCACGATGCCCGCAGCCAGGCGGGCGCAGATGACCCGGCTGCACTGCCCGGTCAGTCAGTAGCCAGGAGCGAATATGTTAAGGGTGTACCACTCAAACCGTCTGGATGTGCTTGAAGCCTTGATGGAGTTTATCGTCGAGCGCCAGCGGCTGGATGACCCTTTTATGCCGGAAATGGTGCTGGTACAGAGTACCGGGATGGCGCAGTGGCTGCAGATGACGCTGGCGCAGCGCTTTGGGATTGCGGCCAACATTGAGTTCCCGCTACCCGCCAGTTTTATCTGGGACATGTTCGTGCGGGTGTTAAAAGATATTCCCGGAGAAAGCGCGTTCAGTAAGCAAAGTATGAGCTGGAAACTCATGACCCTGCTACCGCAGCGGCTGAACGATGAAGCCTTTACGCTACTGCGCCACTATCTGCACGACGATAGCGACAAGCGCAAGCTGTTTCAGCTGGCCGCCAGAGTGGCGGATCTCTATGATCAGTATCTGGTTTATCGCCCCGAATGGCTGATGCGCTGGGAGGCCGACCAGCGCGTTGACGGGCTTGGAGACGCGCAGGAGTGGCAGGCGCCGCTGTGGAAAGCGCTGGTGGAATATACCGCTGAGCTGGGCCAGCCGCTGTGGCATCGCGCCAATTTATACCAACGCTTTATCAGCGCGCTTGAGGCCGCCGAACAGCCGCCCGCCGGGCTACCGTCGCGGGTGTTTATCTGCGGGATTTCGGCGCTGCCGCCGGTATACCTGCAGGCGCTCCAGGCGCTGGGTAAGCATGTCGATGTATATGTTCTCTTCACTAACCCGTGCCGCTACTACTGGGGCGACATTAAAGATCCGGCATTTCTGGCAAAGCTGCTCTCCCGCCAGCGCCGCCACCACCGCGAAACGACGCGAGAGCTGCCCCTGTTTCGCGATACGCAACAGGCTCCGGGATTATTCAACGATGCCGGGGAACAGGATGTCGGCAATCCGCTGCTGGCCTCCTGGGGCAAGCTGGGGCGCGACTATATTTACCTGCTGGCGGGTCTTGAGCGCTATGAAGAGCTGGACGCCTTTGTCGATATCGCGCCGGATAACCTGCTGCATAATCTTCAGGCGGATATTCTCGAACTGCGTAATGCGGCGGTGGCCGGGCGCAGCGCCGAGGAGTTTGCCAACAGCCGCAGCAAGCGGCTGCTGGCGGCGGACGACCGCAGCCTGACGATTCATGTCTGCCATAGCCCGCAGCGCGAGGTTGAGGTGCTGCACGACCGGCTGCTGGCGATGCTCGAAGAGAATCCCGAGCTCACGCCGCGCGATATTATCGTCATGGTGGCGGATATCGATAGCTACAGCCCCTATATTCAGGCGGTCTTCGGCAGCGCCAGCGGCGAGCGCTGGCTGCCGTGGGCGATATCCGACCGGCGGGCCCGCGAATCGCATCCGGCGCTGCAGGCGTTTATCACCCTGCTTTCGCTGCCCGACAGCCGCTTTGCCAGCGAAGACGTGCTGGCGCTGCTGGATGTGCCGGTGCTGGCCGCGCGCTTTAACATTAACGAAGAGGGGCTGCGCTACCTGCGCCAGTGGGTTAACGAATCCGGCGTACGCTGGGGAATGGATGACGACAACGTGCGTGAACTCGATCTCCCGGCTACCGGCCAGCATACCTGGCGCTTTGGCCTGACGCGTATGCTGTTGGGCTACGCCATGGACAGCAGCGAAGGGGAGTGGCGCTCGGTGCTGCCTTATGATGAGTCGAGCGGGCTTATCGCCGAGCTGGTGGGCAACCTGGCATCGCTGCTGATGCAGCTTAATCTCTGGCGCCGCGGGCTGGCACAGGATCGCCCATTAGCCGAGTGGCTGCCGGTATGCCGCGACCTGCTGAACGACTTCTTCCTTCCGGACAGCGAAACGGAAGCCGCCCTGGCGCTGATAGAACAGCAGTGGCAGGCGGTGATTGACGGCGGCGTCGACGCGCAGTATGGCGAAACGGTACCGCTCTCTTTGCTGCGCGATGAGCTGTCCCAGAGGCTCGATCAGCAGCGCATCAGCCAGCGCTTTCTCGCCGGGCCGGTTAACATTTGTACCCTGATGCCGATGCGTTCGATTCCTTTCAAGGTGGTCTGCCTGCTGGGGATGAACGACGGCGTTTATCCGCGCACCCTGGCGCCGCTGGGCTTCGATTTAATGAGCCAGAAGCCGCAGCGCGGAGACCGTAGCCGTCGCGACGACGACCGCTATCTGTTCCTTGAAGCCCTGATGTCGGCCGAGCAGAAGCTCTATATCAGCTATATCGGTCGTTCCATTCAGGACAATAGCGAGCGCTATCCCTCCGTTCTGGTTCAGGAGCTGGCGGACTACATCGGCCAGAGCCACTGCCTGGAAGGGGACGAAGAGCTGGACTGCGATGCCAGCGAACGGCGGGTCAAAGAGCACATCACGCATCTGCATACCCGCATGCCTTTCGATGCCGCCAATTTTCTGGCTAATGAAGATCAAAGCTATGCCCGGGAATGGCTGGCGGCCGCCAGCCAGCAGGGGGAAGCGCACGGCGCGTTCATCCAGCCGCTACCGGTACCGGACATCGATCACTTACCGTTCGAACAGCTGCTGCGCTTCTGGCAGCATCCTGTTCGCGCGTTCTTTCAGCAGCGGCTGCGGGTGAATTTCCGCTCGGAGGAGAGCGAGATCCCCGACGATGAACCTTTTACCCTCGAAGGGCTGAGCCGCTATCAGCTGAACCAGCAGCTGCTCAATACGCTGATTGAGCAGCAGGATGCCTCGGCAATGTATCGCCGCTTCCGTGCCGCCGGGGAGCTACCCTATGGCGCGTTCGGCGAACTGGCCTGGGAGACCCAGCGTCAGGAGATGCAAAATCTGGCCGAACGGGTGATCGCCTGCCGCCAGCCGGGGCAGAGCATGGAAATCGATCTGCAATGCAACGGAGTCAACATCACCGGCTGGCTGCAGCAGGTACAATCCGACGGTTTGCTGCGCTGGCGGCCTTCGCTATTAAGCGTGGCGCAGGGGATGCAACTTTGGCTGGAGCATCTTGTCTATTGTGCTAGCGGCGGTACCGGCGAAAGTCGGCTCTTTGTGCGCAAAGAGGGCGAGTGGCGTTTTCCACCGCTGGCGCAGGAGCAGGCCCAGGGCTACCTCAACGATCTGGTTGACGGTTACCTGCAGGGAATGTCCAAACCGCTGCTGCTGCTGCCGGAAAGCGGCGGCGCATGGCTAAAAGTCTGTTATGACGCCGAAAAGGATGTCATGTTAATGGACGAAGAGACGCAGCAAAAAGCGCGCAGTAAATTTCTTCAGGCTTATGAAGGGAACATGGTGGTCAGCGGCGAAGGTGCCGACGTCTGGTATCAGCGCCTGTGGCGCACGCTGGAAGCGGAATACTATGAAGAGATCCTGACGCAAACGCAGCGTTATTTGCTACCGGTGTTTCGTTTCCATCAGTCCGAATAACATTGTAATAGTATAAAAATTGCGCACTGGATGGCAGTTCATTTATGATGCGCAACGAATCACGGACTGATGTTTATAAAGGCTGCCAATTATGCAGCGCCAGGTTTGTTAATGATGAGGTCCGTGAATGCCCCGCAGTTTATGGTTCAAGGTTATTGTTTTACTGGCCGCCCTTTGGGCGCCGTTAAGTCAGGCAGACACCGGATGGCAACCGATCCAGGAAACCATCCGTAAAAGCGAAAAAGATACCCGTCAATATCAGGCGATCCGCCTCGATAACGGCATGGTAGTGCTGCTGGTTTCCGATCCCCAGGCGGTAAAATCGCTGTCGGCGCTGGTCGTTCCCGTGGGATCGCTGCAGGATCCCGCCGAGCATCAGGGGCTGGCTCACTTCCTGGAGCATATGACGCTGATGGGCTCGAAAAAGTATCCCCAGCCTGACAGCCTCGCCGAGTATCTCAAAATGCACGGCGGCAGCCACAATGCCAGCACCGCCCCGTATCGCACCGCCTTCTATCTTGAAGTGGAAAACGATGCCCTGGACGGCGCGGTCGATCGCCTGGCCGACGCCATCGCCGCGCCGCTGCTGGATAAAAAATATGCCGACCGCGAGCGTAATGCGGTTAACGCCGAGCTCACGATGGCGCGTACCCGGGACGGGATGCGAATGGCGCAGGTTAGCGCGGAAACCATTAACCCGGCGCACCCCGGCTCGCAGTTTTCCGGCGGTAACCTTGAAACGTTGAGCGACAAGCCCGGCAAACCGGTGCTTGATGCCCTGCACGCCTTTCGCGATAGCTGGTATTCCGCCAACCTGATGAAAGCGGTGATCTACAGCAACAAGCCTCTGCCGGAGCTGGCGAGCATCGCGGCGGCCACCTACGGTCGCGTGCCGAACCACGATATCAGCAAACCGGAGATTACCGTCCCGGTGGTGACCGATGCGCAAAAGGGCATCATCATTCACTACGTTCCGGCGATGCCTCGTAAAGTGCTGCGCGTGGAGTTCCGCATTGATAATAATAGCGACAAGTTCCGCAGCAAAACCGACGAGCTGGTGACCTATATGATCGGTAATCGCAGTCCCGGCACGCTCTCAGACTGGCTGCAAAAGCAGGGGCTGGTTGAAGGGATTCGCGCGGACTCCGACCCGGTGGTGAACGGCAACAGCGGGGTGCTGGCTATATCCGCGACCCTGACGGACAAAGGTCTGGCGCACCGCGATGAAGTTACCGCGGCCATCTTCAGCTACCTCAATCTGCTGCGCAGCCAGGGAATCGATAAGCGCTATTTTGATGAGCTGGCCCACGTGCTGGCGCTCGACTTCCGCTACCCGTCCATCAACCGCAATATGGATTACGTCGAATGGCTGGCGGACACCATGATCCGCGTGCCGGTCGAGCATACGCTGGACGTTGTCAACATTGCCGATCGCTACGATCCGCAGGCGATCGAAGACCGCCTGGCGATGATGACGCCGCAAAACGCCCGCATCTGGTACATCAGCCCGAAAGAGCCGCATAACAAGACCGCCTACTTCGTCAATGCGCCCTATCAGGTGGATAAGATCAGCGAGCAGACCTTTGCCGACTGGCAGCAGAAGTCCAGCGCCATCGACCTCAAGCTGCCGGTGCTGAACCCCTATATTCCGGATGATTTCAGCTTAATCAAAAGCGACAAGGCTTACCCGCATCCGCAGCTGATTGTAGATGAACCGACGCTGCGGGTGATTTACGCGCCGAGCCAGTACTTCGCCAGCGAACCGAAAGCGGATATTTCGCTGGTTCTGCGTAACCCGCAGGCAATGGACAGCGCCCGCCGGCAGGTGATGTTTGCGCTCAATGATTATCTGGCGGGCATTGCGCTCGACCAGCTCAGCAACCAGGCGGCGGTCGGGGGGATAAGCTTCTCTACCGGCGCGAATAACGGCCTGATGGTTAACGCCAACGGCTATACGCAGCATCTACCTGAGCTGTTTAACGCCCTGCTCGACGGTTACTTCAGCTATACGCCAACCGAAGAGCAGCTGGAGCAGGCTAAATCCTGGTACGCCCAGATGATGGATTCGGCGGATAAAGGCAAAGCCTACGATCAGGCGATCATGCCGATTCAGATGGTTTCTCAGGTGCCGTACTTCCAGCGCGAAGAGCGTCGGGCGCTGCTGCCATCGATCACCCTGAAAGAGGTGCTGGAATACCGCGATAATCTCAAGGCGAAAGGGCGACCGGAGCTGATGGTCATCGGTAATCTTACCGCCGATCAATCCACCGCCATGGCGCGGCAGATTCAAAAACAGCTGGGCGCCGACGGCAACGAGTGGTGCCGTAACAAAGACGTTCTGGTCGATCGTAAACAGCTGGCGATTTTTGAAAAAGCGGGCAACAGTACCGATTCCGCGCTGGCCGCCGTCTTCGCGCCGCCGAACGTGGACGAATACGCCAGCTCTGCCGCCAGCTCGCTCCTCGGGCAAATCGTACAGCCGTGGTTCTATAACCAGCTACGTACGGAAGAGCAGCTGGGCTACGCGGTCTTCGCCTTCTCGATGAACGTTGGCCGCCAGTGGGGGATGGGCTTCCTGCTGCAAAGCAGCGATAAGCAGCCGGCTTACCTCTGGCAGCGTTTCCAGGCCTTCTTCCCCACGGCGGAAGCCAAACTGCGGGCAATGAAGCCGGAAGAGTTTGCGCAGATTCAGCAGGCGGTGATCGGTCAGATGCTGGAAGCGCCGCAAACGCTGGGCGATGAAGCGTCGAAGCTGAGCAAAGATTTCGATCGCGGTAATATGCGCTTCGATTCACGTGATAAAGTAGTGGCTCAGATTAAACTGCTGACGCCGCAAAAGCTTGCCGACTTCTTCCATCAGACGGTGGTGGATCCGCAGGGCATGGCAATTCTCTCCCAGGTTTCCGGTAGCCAGAATGGCAAGGCGGAATACGCGCATCCGCAGGATGGCAAAGTCTGGGAGAACGTCAGCGCATTGCAGAAATCCTTACCCCTGATGCGAGAGAATGAATGACCGACACCGCCGAGTCTCTTGACCCACTGCGCTTGCCCCTGACGGGCGAGCGCCTGATAGAAGCCTCTGCGGGCACAGGAAAAACCTTTACCATTGCCGCCCTCTATCTGCGGCTGCTGCTGGGGCTGGGCGGGGAATCCGCCTTTCCCCGCCAGGTCAGCGTGGAAGAGCTGCTGGTAGTGACCTTTACCGAAGCGGCGACCGAAGAGCTGCGCGGGCGTATTCGCAGCAATATCCACGAGCTGCGTATCGCCTGCCTGCGCGAAAGTACCGACAATCCTCTCTACGCCGGGCTGCTGGCGGAAATCGCCGATAAAACCCAGGCGGCGCAAACGCTGCTGCTGGCCGAACGGCAGATGGACGAAGCGGCGGTATTTACCATTCACGGCTTCTGCCAGCGGATGCTGAGCCTTAACGCCTTTGAGTCCGGCATGCTGTTCGAACAGCAGCTGATTGAAGATGAATCCCGCCTGCGCTATCAGGCCTGCGCCGACTTCTGGCGTCGCCACTGTTACCCGCTGCCGCGTGACATCGCGGCGGTTATCCACGAAGCGTGGAAAGGGCCGCGCGATCTGCTGAAATCCATCGACCGCTGGCTACAGGGAGAGGCGCCGCAGCTCAAATCGCCGCCGCCGGCTGACGAAACGCTGGCCGAACGCCATCAGCAAATTATCGAACGCATCAACGCGCTGAAGCAGCAGTGGCTGGCACAGGTGGGCGAGGTTGAGGCGGTGCTGGAAAACTCGGGCCTCGACCGGCGCAAGTTTAATCGCGGCAATCAGGGGAAATGGCTGGAGAAAGTGACCGCCTGGGCCCAGGAAGAGACCCTCAGCTACCAGCTTCCGGATGCGCTGGAGAAGTTCTCCCAGGCCTTCTTGCTTGAGCGCACCAAAGCGGACGGCGCGCCGCCGGTACACCCGCTGTTCAGCGCGGTAGAAGCGCTGCTGGCGACACCGTTAACCTTGACCGATCTGGTGATTGCCAGGGCGATGGTTGAAATCCGCGAAGCGGTCGCGCGGGAGAAACGCCGCCGCGGCGAGCTGGGCTTTGACGATATGCTTAGCCGCCTGGATGACGCCCTGCGCGGGGAGAGCGGCGAAGCGCTGGCCAGCGCGATTCGCCAGCGCTTTCCGGTGGCGATGATCGACGAATTTCAGGATACCGACCCGCAGCAGTACCGCATCTTTCGCCGCATCTGGCGGCGCCAGGCAGACACCGCGCTGCTGCTGATTGGTGACCCCAAACAGGCCATTTACGCCTTCCGCGGCGCGGATATCTTTACCTACATGAAAGCGCGTGGGGACGTCACCGCCCACTATACGCTCGATACCAACTGGCGCTCTGCGCCGGGGATGGTTGATAGCGTCAATCGCCTGTTTAGCCTCAGCGATAACCCCTTTATGTTCCGCGAAATCCCGTTTATGCCGGTGAAGTCGGCCGATAAAAACCAGGGGCTGCGCTTTACCGTCGATGATGCTGCGGTACCGGCGATGAATATCTGGCTGATGTCGGGCGAGGCCGTCGGGGCGGGGGATTACCAGGCGTTTATGGCCCAGCTGTGCGCGGCGCAAATTCGCGACTGGCTCAGCGCGGGCCAGCAGGGCAAGGCGCTGCTGTGGCGCGGTGAAAAAGCTGAACCCGTGCGGGCTTCGGACATCACGGTGCTGGTGCGCAATCGTCAGGAGGCGTCGTTAATTCGCGATGCCCTTCAGCTGCTGTCGATTCCCTCCGTCTATCTCTCCAACCGCGATAGCGTGTTTGAAACCCCCGAGGCGCAGGAGCTGCTGTGGGTGCTGCAGGCGGTGCTGGCCCCCGAGCGGGAAAATACCCTGCGCAGCGCGCTGGCAACCGCAATGTTCGGCCTCAACGCGCAGGACATTGAAAACCTCAACCAGAGCGAACGGGCCTGGGATGAGCTGGTAGAAGAGTTTAGCGGCTACCGGCAAGTCTGGCGGCAGCGCGGCGTGATGCCGATGCTGCGCGCGCTGATGACCGCGCGGCGCATTGCCGAAAACCTGCTGGCGACCAGCGGCGGCGAGCGGCGCCTGACCGATATCCTGCATATCAGCGAGCTGCTACAGGAGGCGGCGAACCAGCTGGAGAGCGAACATGCGCTGGTGCGCTGGCTGGCGCAGCATATCGCCGAGCCGGATAGCAACGCCTCCAGCCAGCAGATGCGCCTGGAGAGCGATAAGCACCTGGTGCAGATCGTCACCATCCATAAATCGAAAGGGCTGGAGTATCCGCTGGTCTGGCTGCCGTTTATTGCGCGTTTCCGTAAACAGGATCAGGCGTTTTATCACGACAGAACCTCCTTTGCCGCCGTTCTCGACCTGGGGCAGGCGGAGGGCAGCATGGAGCTGGCGGAGGCCGAACGCCTGGCCGAAGATCTGCGCCTGCTTTACGTCGCGCTGACCCGTGCGGTCTGGCACTGCAGCCTTGGCGTTGCGCCGCTCAGCACCCGGCGCAGCGACAAGCCCGGCGCCAGCGATTTTCACCACAGCGCGCTGGGCCGACTGCTGCAGGGCGGGGAAGCGATGGATGCCGCAGGGCTGATGGCCCGCCTGCAGGCGTTCTGCAGCGGGGAGATCGCCCTGCGGCTCCCGGATACGGCTGCGCCAACTCCGTGGCAGGCTCCGCAGGCGGCGCTACCGCCGCTTTCAGCCCGTTTGCTCGCGCGTTCGGTGACCGATGACTGGCGGGTCACCAGCTACTCCGGCCTGCAGCAGAATGGACACAGCGCGGCGCAGGATCTTCTGCCGCGTCTGGATGTCGATGCTGCCGGCGTCGGTGAGGTTGCGGAAGAGCCGCAGCTTACGCCGCACCAGTTCCCCCGCGGCGCGTCGCCGGGGACGTTTCTCCACAGTTTGTTCGAAGATCTCGATTTTACCCAGCCGGTTCCCGCCGACTGGATGGCGGCCAGGCTCCAGCTGAGCGGCTTCGAGGAAAAGTGGACCCCGGTACTGACCGCATGGCTCGACGGCGTGCTGCGTACCCCTCTGCCCGGCGCGGGGATTGCCCTTAATCAGCTGAGCGAAGGCGATAAACAGGTGGAGATGGCGTTTTATCTGCCCATCGAACAGCCGCTGGATCCCCTGCGTCTGGATGCGCTGATTCGTCAGTACGATCCGCTCTCCGTGGATACCCCAACGCTCGATTTCCGCCAGGTGCGGGGGATGCTGAAAGGCTTTATCGACCTGGTGTTTCGCCACAACGGTCGCTATTACCTGCTGGATTACAAATCCAACTGGCTGGGGGAAAATCGCGAGGCCTATACCCAGGACGCGATGCGGCAGGCAATGCGTTCGCACCGTTACGATTTGCAGTACCAGCTCTATAGCCTGGCGCTGCACCGATATTTACGCCACCGCATTGCCGATTATGATTACGAACGCCACTTCGGCGGTGTTATTTATCTCTTTTTACGCGGCATGGACGGGCAGGACGGCGGGCAGGGTATCTTCACCACCCGGCCGGCGCTGCCGCTGATTAACGGCCTCGATGCGCTGTTTGCCGGGGAAACCCAGGAGGTTGTGCTATGACCATGGATGAACTGTTACTGCAGGCGGTTGAACAGCGCCTGCTGCGCCCGCTGGACGTCCAGTTTGCGCTCATGGTGGCGCAGGAGGCGCATCCGGCGGTGAAGCTCACCGCCGCCATTCTCAGCCGCGATGCCGGTGAAGGCCACGTCTGCCTGCCGATTTCGCGTCTCGCCGAGGATGAGCTGCTGAGCGCAAAAGCGGCAGGCCTGAGTGAGCAGATCCTTGAGCTGACCGGCGCCCCGGACGGCTGGCTGCCGCTGCTTAACGATGCTGAGGCGGTCAGCGGCGGTGAGCGCCCGACGCCGATGATCCTCTGCGGCGAACGGCTTTACCTCAACCGCATGTGGCGCAACGAATTAACCGTCGCGCGCTTTTTCAATGAGGCCAATCAGGTGCTGGAGGTGGATGAAGCCCGGCTGGCTTCGACGCTCGACGCGCTGTTTCCGCCCGCTGAGGAAACGGACTGGCAAAAAGTGGCGGCTGCGGTCGCCCTGACCCGACGGATTTCGGTGATTTCCGGCGGTCCGGGCACCGGTAAAACCACGACCGTCGCTAAACTGCTGGCCGCGCTGATCCAGACGTTCTCCAACCCGCGCTGCCGTATTCGCCTGGCGGCGCCGACCGGTAAAGCCGCGGCGCGCCTGACCGAGTCCCTCGGCGCGGCGCTGCGCCGCCTCCCTCTCAGCGACCAACAAAAGGCGCTGGTGCCCACCGAAGCCAGCACCCTCCATCGCCTGCTGGGCGCGCAGCCCGGCAGCCAGCGGATGCGCTATCACGCCGGCAACCCGCTGCATCTTGACGTGCTGGTGGTGGATGAAGCCTCAATGATTGACCTGCCGATGATGTCGCGCCTGATCGACGCGCTGCCTGAGCACGGAAGGGTGATTTTCCTTGGCGACCGCGATCAGCTGGCGTCGGTAGAGGCCGGAGCGGTGCTGGGGGATATTTGCGCCTGGGTTAATGCAGGCTATACCCCGGCGCGGGCGGCACAGCTCGCCCGGTTGACCGGCCAGCCGGTGCCGGCGGGCGAGGGCAACGTTGCCGGTGCGCTGCGCGACAGCCTGTGCCTGCTGCAAAAAAGCTACCGTTTTGGTCGCCATTCCGGTATCGGCCATCTGGCGTGGGCGGTGAACAGCGGCGAGCGCAGCGCGGTACGCGCAACGCTGCGTCAGTCGTTCGACGATATCGCCCTGTATCCGCTGAGCGCCACCGAAGAGTATGAAGCGATGCTGAATCAGGCACAGGCGGGCTATGGCCGCTTCCTGCAGCTGCTGCGCGAGCGGGCTGAGCCCGAAGAGATGATCGCCGCCTTTGGCGAATTCCAGCTGCTGTGCGCGCTGCGCGAGGGGCCGTATGGGGTCAGCGGCGTGAACGAACAGCTGGAGCAGATGCTGAACCGCAAGCGGGCGATCGCGTTACCGCGGCATTCGCGCTGGTATGAAGGACGGCCGGTGATGATCTCCCGCAACGACAGCGCGCTGGGGCTGTTTAACGGCGATATCGGCATCGCGCTGGAAAGAGGCGATGGCCTGCGCGTCTGGTTCCCGATGCCCGATGGCAGCATCAAGTCGGTACAGCCAAGTCGTCTGCCGGAGCACGATACCGCCTGGGCGATGACGGTGCATAAATCGCAGGGATCGGAGTTCGATCACGCGGCGCTGATCCTGCCTTCGCGCAGCGTGCCGCTGGTAACCCGCGAGCTGGTTTATACCGCCATTACGCGTGCGAAACGGCAGCTGTCGATCTATGCCGATGAGCAGGTGCTGACTCAGGCGGTGGCTGCGCGTACCGAACGACGCAGCGGCCTGACGGATATCTTTTCCGCCCAGTGAGGTTTTCCCCGGTCGGCCGCGCGCTTTCCGGGGAGAAGGGATCAGGCCAGGTCTGCCATCAGCACCTTGGAGCGGCGCTGATAGTTGTACATCTCTTTTTTGCTCTCCGGCAGCAGGTCGACGTCGACCGGCGTAAATCCGCGCTCCTGGAACCAGTGAATGCTGCGGGTCGTAAGAACAAACAGCTTGCTGAGGCCCATTTGCTTCGCCTGCGCGGCAATGCGTTCGAGCAGCACTTCGCCGCGCGATGAGCTGCGGTAATCCGGATGCACCGCCACGCAGGCCATTTCGCCGATCTTCTCTTCCGGGAAAGGATAGAGCGCGGCGCAGGCGATGGTGGTGTTGTCGCGCTGAATAATGGTGAATTTATCGATTTCCATCTCCAGCTGTTCGCGCGAACGCCTGACCAGAATGCCCTGCTGCTCCAGCGGGCTAATCAGCTCGAGGATGCCGCCGATATCGTTAATGGTGGCGCGGCGGATCTGCTCGGCGCTCTCCATCACTATCTGGGTACCGATACCGTCGCGTGAGAACAGCTCCTGCAGCAGGGTGCCGTTTTCCTGATAGCTGATCAGGTGGCAGCGGCGCACGCCGCTGCGGCAGGCTTTTACCGCGCCGCGCAGAAAGCGCACGGTGCCGGAGCTGTAGTCTTCGTCCGCTTCCATCTCTTCCACCCGCGCCTGGGCTTCGTTGGGGAACAGCTCGGGGACGATCTCGCCATCCTGATTGTGAACCCCCTGCGATGAGCAGAAGCCGATCATCTTTTCGGCCTTCAGCTTAATCGCCAGCTGGGTCGCAATCTCTTCGGAGGTCAGGTTAAAACTTTCGCCGGTGACCGACACCGCAACCGGGCCCATCAGCACAATCGCGCCGTTATCCAGCTGGCGGTGAATGGCTTCTTCATCGATGCGCCGGATGCGCCCGCTGTGACAGTAATCCACGCCGTCGTCCACGCCTAACGGCTGCGCGATAATGAAGTTGCCACTGACCACGTTGATATGGGCGCCCTGCAGCGGCGTGTTGTTGAGGCTCATCGACAGGCGAGCGGTAATTTCCAGCTGCAGCATGCCCGCCGCCTGCTTAACCAGCTCGAGCGTTTTGGCGTCAGTCACTCGGGTTTGTTTATGATAAACCGGCTCGTGACGATGCTCCGCCAGGTTGGCATCGATCTGCGGACGGGCGCCATAGACCACCACCAGACGAATTCCCAGGCTGTGAAGCAGGCCAATGTCATTGACTATACTAGAGAAATTATCATGCTCGATGGCTTCCCCGCCCAGCATGATGACAAACGTTTTACCCCGATGGGCATTAATATAGGGGACAGAATGGCGGAATCCCTCTACCAGTTCGGTGCGACGTTCCTTCACCATGACACAACCTCAATGCATGATTATTCGTAATTACTGTATTTTTATTCTGTTTCGCCGGCAAACGCAAGCCCCAATTTTTGGCTGAGCCGGGAAAACAGTGTGAGCCAAATCAGGGTGTCAAAGATTGTTTACCCTTTTATAGATGACAGGTTATGCGCCTTTCGTTAAAGTTTCCGGTCAATCTGTTTGTTTTAAATACGAATGATTTCTTACTGCTTGGGAGTGGCATGTCGGGATACAAGTCAGGATTAAGCCGCCGCCGATTTTTACAGGGGGCGGGCGCCATGTGGTTAATGAGTGTGAGTCCGGTTGGGTTGGCTGCCGCGGCGCAGGTGGTTGCCGTACGCGTCTGGCCATCATCGACCTACACGCGCGTCACCGTGGAGTCCAACCATATCCTGAAATATCGGCAGTTTGCGCTCAGCAATCCTGAACGTGTGGTGGTGGATCTGGAAGGGGTTAATCTCAACTCCGTACTGAAAGGTATGGGGAGTCAGATTCGCGGTGACGATCCCTATATTCAATCCGCTCGCGTGGGGCAGTTCGATCCGCAAACCGTGCGCATGGTGTTTGAGCTGAAACAGAACGTGAAACCGCAGCTGTTTGCGCTGGCTCCGGTCGCCGGGTTTAAAGAGCGTCTGGTCATGGACCTCTATCCCGCTAACGCCACCGACGTGCAGGATCCGCTGCTGGCGCTGCTCGAAGATTACAACAAAGGCGATCTACAGCGGCAGGTTCCGCCTGCGGAGAGCGGGCCTAAACCGGGTAAAGCCGGGCGCGATCGGCCCATTGTTATCATGCTCGATCCCGGCCACGGCGGCGAAGACTCCGGCGCGGTGGGAAAATACCGCACCCGCGAGAAAGACGTGGTGCTGCAGATAGCCCGACGGCTGCGCGCGCTGATCGAGAAAGAGGGCAATATGAAGGTCTATATGACCCGCAACGAGGATGTCTTTATCCCGCTGAAGGTCCGCGTCGCCAAAGCGCAGAAGCAGCGCGCCGACCTGTTTGTCTCTATTCACGCCGACGCGTTTACCAGCCGCCAGCCCAGCGGATCGTCGGTGTTTGCCCTGTCAACCAAAGGAGCCACCAGTACCGCGGCTAAATATCTGGCGCAGACCCAGAACGCCTCTGACCTGATCGGCGGCGTCAGCAAAAGCGGCGATCGCTACGTCGACCACACGATGTTCGACATGGTGCAGTCGCTGACCATCGCCGACAGCCTGAAGTTCGGCAAGGCGGTGCTGGAAAAGATGGGCAACATTAATAACCTGCACAAGAACCGGGTTGAGCAGGCGGGCTTCGCGGTGCTGAAGGCGCCGGATATTCCATCGATTCTGGTGGAAACCGCGTTTATCAGTAACGTCGAAGAAGAGCGTAAATTGAAAACGGCGAAATTCCAGCAGGAAGTTGCAGAGTCGATTCTGGCAGGGATTAAAGCCTACTTCGCCGACGGCGCGACGCTGGCAAGGCGAGGGTAACGCAACAGGAAAGTGAAATGGCTCTATTAAAGAGCGCGCACGGCGGCAATATCCGCGAGGCCGCCGCGCTGTTGGGCATCTCTGCGGCGCAGTTGCTGGATTTTAGCGCCAATATTAATCCGCTGGGGATGCCGGAAAGTTTAAAGCGCGCCATCCTCGACAATATGGCCTGCGCCGAACGCTACCCTGACGTTGAGTATCAGCAGCTGCACCTTGCGCTGGCGGAACACCATCAGATCCCCGCCTCGTGGATCCTCGCCGGAAACGGCGAAACCGAAGCGATCTTTACGCTGGTTCAGGGGCTGAAGCCGCGCCAGGCGATGATCGTCACCCCGGGCTTTGCCGAATACCGCCGGGCGCTGCAGTCGGTGGACTGCGCGGTGCGGGAATTTCTGCTGCGCGAGGCGGATGGCTGGCAGCTCACCGGGGCGATTCTTGACGCCCTGACGCCGGATCTGGACTGCTTATTTCTCTGCACGCCGAACAATCCTACCGGCCTGCTGCCCGAGCGCCGTCTGCTGGAGATGATTGCTGAACGCTGTCGGTCGCTGGGCATTGCCCTGATTCTCGATGAAGCGTTTATCGATTTTATCCCCGACGAGCCGGGATTTATTCCGCTGCTGGGCCACAACCCGCACGTGTGGGTACTGCGTTCGCTGACCAAGTTTTATGCTATTCCCGGCCTGCGTCTGGGGTATCTGGCCAATGGCGATGCGCGGGCGGTGGCGAGAATGCGCGAGCGCCAGATGCCGTGGTCGATAAACGCGTTTGCCGCCCTGGCGGGGGAAATCATTCTCCAGGATAGCGCCTACCAGCAGCAAACCTGGCAGTGGCTGGCGGAGGAGGGGCAGCGCTTTTACCATCAGCTGCGCCATATTCCCGGCCTGACGGTCTATCCCGGGCGGGCAAACTATCTGTTTCTGCGCTGCGACGTGGCGGATCTGGATCTGCAATACGCGATGCTGCAACAGCACATCCTGATCCGCAGCTGCGCCAACTACCCGGGGCTCGACGGGCGCTACTTCCGCGTCGCGATCCGCAGCCAGCAGGAAAATACCCGGCTGCTGACGGCCTTCAGGCGGGTATTTAACGAGTAGATGTCTGCCGCCATTGTTCGTCTGCGGTTCTTCCCGGTGGCGCTGCGCTGACCGGGCTACGGGTTTACAGCCGTCTGCGGACCGGTAGCCCGCCTCCGGGGAAGGTGCACAGCATGAGGTTTTGTTGCGGTCTTCTTCCCGGCTCGCGCTGCGCTTAGCCGGGCTACGGGTTCATAGCCGTCTGCGGGTCGGTAGCCCGGGTAAGGCGCGCAGCGCCGCCTCCGGGGAAGGTGCACAGCATGAGGTTTTGTTGCGGTCTTCTTCCCGGCTCGCGCTGCGCTTAGCCGGGCTACGGATTCATAGCCGTCTGCGGGTCGGTAGCCCGGGTAAGGCGCGCAGCGCCGCAACCCGGGGAATGTGCCGGGATGAATGCATCGGTGCGGTCTTCTCCCCGGCTCGCGCTGCGCTTAGCCGGACTACGGGCTCATAGCCGTCTGCGGGTCGGTAGCCCGGGTAAGGCGCGCAGCGCCGCAACCCGGGGCATGGCTGCGCAAGCGTTAGCGCAGCTCGACGCCGCCCTGCACCATGCGCAGCAGGTGCTGCCGGGGCCAGAGCTCGCTAAGCCGCGTCTCTCCCAGCCGTCGCTGCAAATACTCAATATCGTGACGCTGGCGGTCGAGCATCAGGCCGACCACGCTGCCGCTGTGCGCCACGTTAATACCGTATAAATCGCACTCTTCCACCAGCCCCCGCAGCGTATCAAACCCCGGCTTAGGCAGCAGATGCTGGCTGGCGACGGCGCTGAGCGTCGCGGCCTCTCCCATCCGCCGCGGATTATCCGTCTCGCAGGCTAGCTGAACTTTCTCCCAGGCTAGTTGCAGAGACGCGGAGTGGGCGTGCAGCTTTTCAAGCCGGGGAAGGCGGTGGTAATCGGTGGTCAGCAGCGTGGCGGGGCTTTCCAGCACCAGCAGATCGAGCTGCGGCTGGCTGCCGCAGGCAATCTGCGTGGCGGCGGTGTTGTGGTCGAACAGGGTCAGCTGGCGGAACAGGGTGCTGTCGGTGGGCTCCAGGGAGACGCAGAGCCGGGCGAGGGTGGTTTCATCCAGCGGATGGCCGAGATGATGCGCGGTGGCCACCGCCGTCGCGGCGATATCCGCGGTGCTGCTGGCCATCCCCTTGGCGACCGGAATCGTGGAGCAAATATCGATCCGAATCTCTTTGCCGAGCTCCGCCGGATAGCGCCAGTAGCTCAGCAGCCGGTCGACCATCGCCCGCGCCAGCGGACGTTCATCCGCGCGAGGCGAACCGTAGTCCACCTCGACGGTGCTGTACCAGTCAACGGGGCAGGAGACCAGCTTCTCGCTGCCGAGGATCCAGCCCTGGATGAGTTCACCGCAGGAGGCGGGGCATTGTGCTACGGCCACGTATTCACCTTTTTACCCGTTATACTTCAAGCTACAGGGGCGTTGGCTGCTCTCATTCACCCCAGTCACTTACTTATGTAAGCTCCTGGGGACTCACTCGTTTGCCGCGTTACTCGGCCTGCGGCCTCGCCCCAACGGGGCCAGCGCAAGCGCTGTTCAAAGCACAAGTGCTTTGTCCTGTAACTTGAATTATTTAGGGTAAAGTTTCAGAATTTTAAGCGCATAGTGTCATGCCGATCCCGCTATTACCATGATTCACCGCAACTTGCCGGGCGGCGAGCTCAGGCTGAAACGGTTAACGTCTGCGCTTCGGGAAGCGCCAGGCGCATCACATCGCGGGCAATCATCAGCTCTTCATTGGTATTGATGACCGCCACTTTAACCATCGCATTCTCGGCCTGGATAAAGGTGGCGTTGTGCTGGTTTTTCTCTTCATCGACCGACAGCCCGAGGAAATTCAGGTTATGGCAGATGGCGCTCCTGGCGCGGGCGGAGTTTTCGCCGATGCCGCCGGTAAAGATCAGCGCGTCCAGGCCGCCCATCTGCATAATATAGCTGCCGATGGTGGCGCGGATGCGCTCGGCAAACAGCGAGAGCGCCAGGGCCGCCCGACGATTGCCGCTGTCCGCCGCCTGCTCGACATCGCGATAATCGTGCGACACGCCGGAAACCCCCAGCAGGCCGGATTCGTTATTCAGCAACTGATTAAGCTGCTCCGGCGTTTGCCCCTTATGCAGCGCCAGCCACGGTAGAATCGACGGATCGATATCGCCGCTGCGGGTGCCCATCATCACGCCGGACTGCGGCGTAAAGCCCATTGAGGTGTTAACCGAGCGCCCGCCTTTGATTGCGCATACGCTGCTGCCGTTGCCGAGATGGCAGCTCACCACGCGCAGGGCGCTCAGCGGCACGCCCAGCTTTTCCGCCAGCGTCGCGCTGACGTACTTATGGCTGGTGCCGTGGAAGCCGTAGCGGCGAATGCCCAGCTCGCTGTAGTAGCGCCACGGCAGCGGATAGATAAAGGCGCGCTCGTCCAGCGTCTGGTGAAAAGCGGTATCAAATACCGCCACCGACGGCGTTTCGGGCAGCAGCTGGCGGAAAACGTTAATGCCCAGCGCGTTGACCGGGTTGTGCAGCGGGGCCAGCTCCGCCAGGCGCTCGATTTCCGCTAAGGTATCATCGGTGACCGGCGTCGAATCTTTAAAGCGCTCTCCGCCGTGCGCCACGCGGTGGCCGACGCCGTCAATATCCTGCAAACTCTGGATAATCCGGTGGTCGAGGAGCTTTTCCAGCAGCAGGGTGACCGCTTCACGGTGATCGGCAATCGGCGCCGTCTCCTGCCATTTCTGCGCCGGCGTTTTGAGGGTCACCTGGGCGTTTGCCA
The DNA here is from genome assembly GCF_019048985.1 of Klebsiella sp. PL-2018. Lineage (NCBI taxonomy): Bacteria > Pseudomonadati > Pseudomonadota > Gammaproteobacteria > Enterobacterales > Enterobacteriaceae > Klebsiella > Klebsiella sp. PL-2018. The sequence continues at coordinate 4,732,113 of NZ_CP077673.1, read as the reverse complement.
TGCCGATACGTTCAATCAATCCCTGGCAGAGCATATCGCCCTGAGGCATCTCCAGCAGCTGGAATTTTAACGATGAGCTGCCGGCATTAATGGCCATTATTTTGTAAGACATAGAGGTTCCTTCGAATTCAGAAAATCCAGCACGGCATCAAGACCCAGATTATTCAGCGCGCTGGTGACAAAAATCTGCTGCGCCCCAGCCTGCCTGAGCCACTCCTCGATGAGCGATAACCGCTGCGGGTCGGCCAGGTCGGCTTTGGTGACCAGGCCAATCGTCGGGCGGTTCATCGGGGCGGTAAAACCCGGAGAAAACGGCGACCACTGGGCGTCGGCGTTCAGCACCAGAGCGATAACGTCGGCCTCGCAGGCGCTGGTCAACAGAGCGCTATAAAGGCAGCGGTTCTCCAGATATTCGCCCGGCGTGTCGATGGCCATCGGCGACCATTCAATCGCCTGGGTTTTCTTGTAATGGAGCGCTTCGCCGCGCAGGCCCTGGGTCAGCGAGGTTTTGCCGCACTGGCTGGGGCCGATAAACATCAGACGTTTCATCGCGCTACGTCCGGGTTATTGAGCAGGTAGTAAACTGCATCATCTCGCCCAAGGTGCGCGTCACCTGCTTGAGGGCGTACTCGACGGCGGAAACGTCGCCGGTCAGCACCACGGCGCCGGTAAAGCGGTCAAGAAAACCGATCTCCACCGCGCCGGATTTGGTGGCGATATCGCAGGCGATAATCGACGCCTCGCTGGGCGTAATGGTGAGGATGCCGATGGCGGAAACCGCATCCTGCAGGCCGAGCTTCTTAAAGAGATCTTTCCCGGGGTTGGCTATCAGGTGCGCGAGGGTCACCTGTTTCCCGGGAACGTATTCCTGAATCATGCGATCCGTGGTCGGCTGTCTTTCCATTATCCCTCCACCATCTGTCGCCACATGGCTTCATGCGGGCGCGGGATCACCGAACGGTAGACCAGCAGCCCTTTTTCGCCCGCGCTTTCGCTGGCTACCGTGACCGCGTTGTTGACGTCGGAAACGTCGCCCGCCACCACCATGTAGCATTTACCGCCGATGCCGAAGGCCATATGCACCCGCACCAGGGTGACGTTGGAGCCTTTCACCGCCCGATCGGCGGCGCTGATGCAGGCCGCAACGCTCCAGGTTTCAACGATGCCGACCGCCTGGCGCTTGTCCACGCTGTTCAGGCCGCTGATGGCCGGAAGGACGCTGGGGTGAATATTCGCCAGCACCAGGCTGTCGACGAGCATTTCGCCGGCCTGCGAGGCACCGGTTTCAATAGCCTGCTGGATAGCGCCGATATCCCCGCCGAGCATCAATAAAAACTTACCCGGGCAGATAGTCTTGCTGACCAGCAGATTGACGTTGGCGCTTTTCAGCATCGCATCGCCGAGTTCCATTCCTTTGGCAATGCTGGTGAGTTCTAAAATTCCTATAGCCTGAGACATGGTTAACCTCTTACCACCGTGATGGCCTGTTCGCTGATGGCCGCAACCACGCCGTCGATGCTGGCGTGAATCGGCGCGCCTAATGCGCCTGCCGGGATATCGGCAACGCATTGCCCGCGCGTAACGCGCTCTCCCACCGCAACGTTCGCTACCGCGCTGGCGCCGATATGCTGGCGCAGCGGCAACGTCACGGTTTCTACTGCCGGTTCGTCCTCCACCAGCGGCGCCTCCTGATACCAGGGGCTCAGCCCCAGTTTGGCGATCAGCCGCTTCACCGGCACGAGGCGATATTTCGCCATTTCGTCGGCCGGATAGAGCGGCCCTTCATAGCGCTGGTTTTGCGCCCGCAGCTCGCGTTTGAGCATGCGGTTGATGCGCATCGGCGAGATCCCCACCGGGCAGGCCACGCTTTCGCAGACGTTGCACTCCGAGCAGGTGAGGGCGCTCAGCAGCAGCTGCGGCGTAGCGGCCTGATGAAAGTTCACCGCCCGCACCAGCAGGTGCGGAGAGAGTTCGTGGCCGATCAGATGCCGCGGGCAGAGATCGGTACACAGTCGGCACTGCTCGCAGACGGTACGGGCCACGGAAAGCACCGTGCGCTCGTCCTGCATCCGCCGCTGGATAAGCGGATGGCTTTTCGGCAGCACCAGCAGGCCGCCGGTGGTTTTGGTTACCGGGCTATCGAGGGAGGTAATCAGGCCGCCCATCATCGGGCCGCCGTTAATAAAACCGGGGTCGTCGACCGTCGCGCCGCCCGCCAGCGCCAGCACTTCGCGCAGCGACATGCCGATGGGGACGGTGACGGTCAGCGGTCGTGCGACCGCGCCGTTAACGGTCAGCGTACGGCGGGTCACCGCAAACTGCTGCTCAACCGCGCGGGCAATATTGAGCACCGTTTGCACGTTATTCACCACGACCCCGACGCTGGCCGGCAGCGCGGCGGGCGCGACCCGGCGACCGGTAGCCAGCCAGATAGTCAGCACCTCATCGCCTGCGGGATAGACATCCGGCAGAATATGCAGGCGAATACCGGCAGGCAGCAGCGGGGTGAGCGCATCGATAGCCCGGCGGTACTTCTCTTTCAGGGCTATCACCCCTTCGCGCGCGCCGGTTGCCGTCATCGCGTACTGCACGCCGCGGACAAGACGTGCAGCCTGCTGCCACATCAGCTGCTGGTCGACCTTGAGCATCGGTTCGCACTCGGCGGCGTTCACCAGAAAAATCTCTACCTGCGCCTGCAGCTTCACGTGGGCGGGAAACCCCGCGCCCCCCGCGCCGACCACGCCCGCCGCGCGCACGCGCTCGCGGATCTCCTCGGCGCTCCAGGCCATTTCAGCAGCGTTGACGGCGGTACTCATAGCAGATCCTCCAGCAGTTCCTGAATCTCCCCGGCGCTGGCCGGGCGAGGATTGGTGCGTAGCGTCACGTCAGCCAGCGCGGCCTGCACCATTGCCGGAATACGCGCTGAGTACTGGGATCGTCCCTCTTTCAGCCCGACCGCCAGTGACGGCAGCGCGCAGCGCTGCTTGAGCCGTTCGATTTGCTGGATCAGCGCATTGATCGCCGTACTATCGCTGGCGTCTGCCGGACAAAAGCCGCAGGCTTTGGCCAGCCGGGCGTAGCGTTTTGCGGCGCGCGGATGACCGGCGTTAAAGCGGATAACCGCGGTTAACAGCAGCGCGTTGGCCAGCCCGTGCGGCAGATGAAACTGCCCGCCAAGCTGGTGGGCGATGGCGTGATTAAGCCCCAGCCCCGCCTGGCTGAACGCCATCCCGGCAAGCGTTGAGGCATTGTGCATTTTCCCGCGCGTCGCCACGCAGTCGCCTTTTTCCACCGCCGTGGGCAGATACTGAAACACCAGCCTGGCGGCTTTTTCCGCCAGCGCGTCGGTAAAGTCGCTGGCGTGCGGAGAGACCCACGCCTCCAGCGCGTGGGTCAGCACGTCCATGCCGGTGTTGGCCGTAATCTGCGGCGGCACGCTGACCACCAGATCCGGGTCAAGGATCGCCATATCGGGATAGAGCGCATTGTCGAACAGCGGATACTTGATGCCTTTATCCGGGTCGCTAATCACGCAGGCGCTGGTCACTTCCGAACCGGTACCGCTGGTGGTTGGTATCGCCACGCAGGTTTCGATATTGATGCCGCTCTGCTGGCTAAACCAGACGATGGCTTTCGCCGCGTCCATCGCCGAGCCGCCGCCGAAGCCGATGACCACCTGCGGCTGCAGGGCCTGCATTTGCGCAATGCCCTGCACCACGGTATGGATAGTGGGGTCCGGGGTTATCTCGCTAAAGACGCTGATGCGGTTATCTGCGGGCAACGCCTGACGCAGGGTTTCCAGCAGCGGCGAGCGCGCAAGAAAGCCATCGCAGATGATCCAGATGTGCTTGTGGGTAAAGCGCCTGAGCACCGCCAGGCTACCCTGACCGCTGTACAACCGCGTTTGTAGTGAGAAAGTCTTCATCGCGACCTCGGTTAGCGAATGGAAAAGCCGTTGGTCAGCACGCAGCGACGGGAGCGGGCAAAGGTGCGCGCCGAGGTTGTCCCTTCACCGGTCGGCGTGGCGATAGTAAAGGTGGTAAAGCCTTCGCCGCCGACGCCAATCCCGGCATAAGAGGGGCCGTTCTTGACGAATATCGAGGTTTGCAGAGTGCGGGCCGCGAGGTTCAGGCGCGACACGTTCTGCGAGTGCATAATGGCGGTATGATGCAGCCCCTCTTCAACCTTCAGCGCCAGCGCCAGCGCGCTATCGAAATCGCTGACTTTCACCACTGGCAGCATCGGCATCAGCTGCTCGCTGGTGACCCACGGATCGTCGGCGTTAACCAGCGCTATCAGCAGACGCGGCGCTTTCGCCGGAACGGCGATGCCGGCCGCTTCCAGCATGGCCGATGGGCTTTTGCCGACCAGTTTTTTATTCGCCTGGCCTTCAGGCAGGCAGGCGGCGCGGAGTTTATCGGTATCGGCAGGGCTCAGCAGCAGCGCGCCGAAGGTTTGCATTTGCTGCACCAGACGTTCGGCGACGCTCTCCACCACAATCAGGCTCTTCTCGGCAATGCAGGGCAGGTTGTAATCGAACGAGGCGCCGTTGATGATATCTTCCGCCGCTTTGACCAGATCCGCCGTTTCATCGACGATGCAGGGCGGATTGCCCGCGCCGGCGCCGATCACTTTCTTACCACTCTTCATGCCCATCGCCACAATGCCGGGGCCGCCGGTAATAGCGAGGACCGCAATGCGCGGATGGGCCATCATCTGCTGGGTGGCTTCAAACGTCGGTTCCGCCACGGTGACCACCAGATTGCGGATGCCGCAGCAGCGGAAGGCAATCTCTTCAATCATGCTAATCAGCTTCAGAGAGACCTTTTTTGCTCCCGGATGCGGGCTGAAATAGACGCTGTTGCCCGCAGCCAGCATGCTGATGCTGTTGTTGATGATGGTTTCCGTCGGGTTGGTGCTCGGCGCGACCGACCCGATAACGCCAAACGGCGAATACTCAAACAGCACCATGCCGCCGTCGCCGGTCAGCGCGGTGGTGGTGAGATCTTCCACGCCCGGCGTGTTGTCCAGCGCAGCCTTGTTTTTCAGTAGCTTATCTTCTTTGTTGCCCATCCCCGTTTCATTGGCGCTCTCTTCCGCCAGCGCGGCCAGCTGCGGCGTCAGCTCCTGACGCATTGCGCTGATGATGGCGCTGCGGGTTTTCAGCGGGCACTGCTGATAACGTAAGAACGCCTGGTGCGCGGCGTCGATAGCCTCGCTGACGGACTGAAAAATCCCTTTGCCCTGCGGCTGCTCCGGCGTTTGCCCCGGGGTTAACTGTTCGCTAAGAATGGTGCGAATAAGGGTTTCGAGTTCGGAAGTATTCATTGATGAGTTCCCACGTTAATGGCCGCGATGGCGGCCAGTGCTATGTCCATGTCCTGCTCAACGCTGCCGCCGCTGATGCCAAGACCCCCGATTAATAAGCCGTCGCGCCACAGGGTGTAACCGCCGCCAAAGGTGACCACTTTTCCCTGTAAGTGCGTTTCGAGGCCATAAAGCGCGGCGCCCGGCTGAACGGCGTCGCTCAGCTCATGGGTCGCCGTTTTCATCGCCACCGCGGTCCAGGCCTTTTTCGGCGCCAGCTCGCTGCTGACCAGCAGAGCGTCCGGCATCCGCCAGGTCACGGTTTCGGTGCCGTGCGCGTCAACGATGCTGATCACCACCGGCACCTTTAGCTGCTGCGCGCGCTCAACGGCGGCGCGGGTGAGCTGGTGCAGATCGTGGAATGAGAGGGCCACGGGCGTCGTCTCCTTGCTGCGGCTCGGCTGGCTGGCGGCCAGATAGCGCCGGCTCACTTCGCGGATGATGTTGTTCTGGTGAGCATCGCTATCTTCCGCGCGCGCCAGGGCGTACAGGCAGTCTGATAAGCGATTGATGTAGCGCATCAGCACCTGGCGCACGTTGACTTCCGCCGCCAGCTCAACCAGCCGGCGTTCGGCCCGGCGGGCCAGCGTGCGGGCAAAATGCAGGCGGCTCGCGGCTTCGCAGCGGCCGGGTAAAATAAAGCTGTGCAGCGGTTCGACGCGGGCCATGGCCCGATCGATAGCGGCTTCCAGAGCGGAAATCTCTTCGCTGCTGATGTAGCGCTGTTTCGGCGACGGCCGTTCGCTGTCGCTGGCCAGTTCTGCGCTAAACCAGAAAATTTGCTGCTGGATAGCTTCGAGCAGGGCGCGGTGGTGTTCATCCGCGGCGGTGCAGGCGCACAGGCTCAGCGCGGCGTTCAGTTCATCCAGCGTGCCGTAGGCTTCAACCCGCGGGTGGGTTTTGCTCACCCGCTGGCCGGTAAAGAGTGAGGTGGTGCCAGCGTCGCCCGTTCGGGTATAAATCGCCATAGTCGCTCCTTAACGTGAAAGCGTATCGACAATGCCGACAACGGCGAGGTCGATGGCCTCGTTTGGCCCGGAAAAAACGTGCCTGGCGCTGGAACCGCCGCTGAGCAGCACCAGCTCGCCAACCCCCGCGCCGACGGAATCCACGGCGACTTCATCGCCGGAGGTCGGCGAGGCGGGGAGCTCGCCATCGGCGCTGACCCGCCGCACCAGCAGCAGCTTTTTGCCGACCAGGGAAGGCGATTTTTGCGTGGAGACAACCGCGCCTGTGACTCGTGCCAGATGCATGATTTACTCCTGCTTAATGAGTTCAATATTCCGCGCCTGCGCCGCGTCGCGCGCCAGCGCGGTCACGAGGCATTTGCGGTGGATAACCAGGCGCCCCTGGCCCAGCGGCGCGACGTCGCGATAGCTCAGCACCGAACCCGCGTGCAGGATCAGCGGCACTCCGCGCTCGTCGGTGAAGTTCACCGGCAGGCGGGCCAGTTTTTTAACCGGGATAACCGGCAGCAGCTGGCGGTGCAGGGTGAGCTGTACGCGGAGGCCAAAAGCCAGCGCGTCGTGAATGTTGCGGGCCGCGGGATCGTCGGTTTCCGCCTCCGTCAGCTGGCCCAGCAGGGGCAGGTCGACGAGCAGAATGCGCAGCGACGCGTGCTGGCAGAACAGACTCCGGCAGTCGGCATCGCGCAATTGCGCCACGCTCAGCGTCGCCGTGCTATGGGCGCGACGCTGCAGCCGGGAGACAATCTCCTCCACGATGCGCTGCAGAACTTCGCCGTTCATCGCGGGCCTACCAGCCGGGCAAAGACCTGCGGGTTATCGGCGCCGGCGGCGTTGGCTTCATCGGTATCGATGTGCATTTCGAGGCGCATATCCGGCGAAACGCGAACCGCCACGTTGTTGAAGATCAGCCCGCGCGCGTCGCCTTCAATGGCCACCGAAACTCTGTCGCCGTGGGCGACCCGCAGGATCAGCGCATCGAGCGGCGACATATGAATATGCCGCTGCGCGACGATAACCCCTGACGCCAGCTCCAGCTCGCCAAAAGGGCTGACCAGGCGGATGCCCGGCGTCCCTTTCAGATCGCCGGACATCCTCAGCGGCGCCGCAACCCCCAGGGTTCGGGCATCGGTACGCGAGATTTCCACCTGGCTTACCGAGCGCAGCGGACCGAGCAGGCGCACATTTTTAAGCTGCCCCTTCGGCCCCACCAGGGTGACGGTTTGCTCCGCGGCGTACTGTCCCGGCTGCAGCAGCGCCTTTTTCTCGCTGATGGGATGGCCGGGGAACAGGCGTTCGTAATCCGCCGCCGACAGGTGGATATGACGATTTGAAACCCCCAGCGGGATGGGGCGTAGCCGCATCTCGTCGAGAACTTTGCTGACCGTTGATTCCAGAAGCTGTTTATCCATTACGCTTCACCTCGCTTGCCGGGATGAATGCAAAGCGAGCGCGGCTCACCCTTCTGGCGTGGACATTTTGGATCGAGGCACAGGTTGCAGCTGACCACGCCGTGTTGCTGGGGAAGCTCTTCTGCTGGCGCTGGTGAAACGACATCTGCCGTCCCTGACGCTTCAGGCTCAGGTTGCATGACGGAGGGCGGGGGAGCCTCCGCGCGCAGGATCCCTTCTCCGGGCCTGGCGATGACTTTGTGGGCCACCAGGCCGTTTCGCTGCTCGGCAAACTGTGCGCCGGTGGTGATGGCCGCCTGCACGGAGGCCACATCACCGGTAATTTTAATCACCGTCCAGCCTGAACCATTGGTCTTTTCGAGGGCGACCAGCGTGATAGAAGCGGATTTCGCCATGATATCGGCGCAGCTGATAGCCAGTGCCAGACCACAAACTTCAAGTAATCCCAGTGATTGCTTCACGCGGTGCTCCTTATTCGCCATCAATCAGGCTGATTTCGGTAAAATGGCCTCAACGTCGCTGTGCGGACGCGGGATCACGTGGCAGGATTTCACCTCGCCCACCGCGCTCGCCGCCGCGCTGCCCGCGTCTACCGCCGCTTTGACCGCGCCGACGTCGCCGCGCACCATCACGGTGACGAGGCCCGAGCCAATTTTTTCGTAGCCGACCAGCTGCACGTTGGCGGATTTCACCATCGCATCGGCGGCCTCAATGGCGCCCACTAACCCTTTTGTTTCAACCAGTCCCAGTGCGTTATTCATCCTGCTGTTCTCCTGTTGCTTCGCTATTCAGATCCCGGAAAGGGATCCCTTTGACCAGCCGTGCCGCGTTATTACCGGTGTTGCGATGGGCCTGACTGTCCTGATGATGCATCAGCGTAAAAAGCGGCGCCGATGCGGGTAAATTCTTGTAGTGCACGACCAGCGTATGGCGGTCGCAGGCGATGCCCACCAGCAGCGGCGAGCTGCGCGCCGCCTGCCAGGCGCTGTCCACGACCTCTCCGGCCGGGTGATGCTGGAGCCGGAAAGGGATACCTTCCTCTTCGATACCCAGCAGCACTTCTCGCCACAGGCCGTCGCAGCCGTCGATGACGGCGATCGCGATGGCCGGGGCGCTGTAATTACCGTTCATGCGCAAACTCCTTATGCCAGGAGAGAATCAGGCCGGTGGCCACCGCGTTTCGGGGGCCCTCGCTGCCGCGAATATTTCCCCGTCCGGCAACCAGGCGGTAGTGCGCCAGCGCATCGGTGACCAGCTGCGGGACTTCGAAATCCAGCGACGAACCGCCGACCAGCACCACGAACGGAATATCGCGAATGTTGCCGGTGGGGCTGACCTGACGCAGCGCGCGCAGGGCGTTGGTGACAAAGACCCGCTCTTTGGCGCTGCGGCGAATGGCGCGTACTTTTTCCAGCGCTAAATCGCCGGGCAGCGGCACCAGTTCGTCCGCTTTCACCACGCAGACGCGGGCGAACACGGCGGGCGGCAGCGGCGTGGAGAAGAACTGCACGCTGCCGTCCTCGTGGCGTAAATGGAACAGGCTTTCCACCTTAGCCAGCGGGTACTTCTTGATCTCTTCCGCCAGATAGCGGTCTTCCAGCCCCAGCTCGCGGGCAATAATCATCGTCACCATGTCGCCTGCGCCGGCGAGGTGGGTGGCGATGATGTCGCCTTTGGGGTTGATGATGGAGGCATCGGTGGAGCCCGCGCCGAGGTCGAGGATCGCCAGCGGTCGGGTGGTGCCCGGCGTGGTCAGCGCCCCCAGGATGGCGGCTTCGGCCTCTGCGCCGCCGATCTGCACGTCGATATTGAGCTTCTGCTCGATTTCGCGGGCGATCATTGCCATCTGCAGGCGATCCGATTTCACCATCGAGGCGATGCCCACGGCCTGCTCCAGCGAGAACTCCCCGGCCAGACCGCCGGTGACGCTCACCGGTACCGAGGTATCAACGGCCAGCAGGTCCTGAATAAATATTTCGCTGCTCGGCTTGTTGGTCAGCTCGGCCATGGTCTGGCGCACGTGTTCCAGCATGCCGCCGATATTGGTTCCCGACTCGCCGGAGACGTTATCGAGCCTGCCGCAGCCGTCGACCGCTTTCATGATGGCTTCGGCGCCGGCGGCAACGTCTACGCGTACGCTACGGCCCTGGGCCAGCAGCTCAAGATTACCGGCGGGTATCGCGCGCGCTTTGACGTCGCCGGATGGCGTTTTGACCACCACGGCGGAACGGTTGCCAATCAGCGCCCGGGCCATCGGGACGATGTTTTTCGTCTCCTCGGGGCTGAGGTTAAAGACGGTGGCGATGCCGTAAGGGTTAGAGAGGGTTTCGATGACCTTCCCCGGTACGGCGACCTCAATCGCCGCCAGCATCCCCAGCGGAATGCGGTCGATGTACAGCACTTCGTCAACGATCGGCAGCGGTTTTTCCAGCCGGTTGCTGACTAGCACGCCATCGTCGCGCTGTAAAATGACGCCGGTAATCTGATACCCGGCGCGCAGGGAAGCGTTAATCACGCTGGCGATATCGGCAAAATCGAACGCCGACGATACCACCAGGATATAGGGCGCGTCCGCCGGGCGGGTTAGCAGCTCCTGCGGCGTAATGGTGATGCCTGTGCCAAGCCCCGCGCCGCCGGGCGTTTTCGGGTTATGGCCGATCATGGTCGATTCGGTGATGATGGTTTCGGTAATGGTTTCCATCGCCACATCGCCAATCACCGGCGTCGCTTCGTTGATGCGGATGAGCGAAATATCGCTGACGGCGATCCCGGCGCCTCTGGCGACGAGGGCGAGCGCCTCCTGAATCCCGAACACGTTACGCAACGTGCCTTTGATTCCGGTGGTTTCCGCCAGCGCGCTGTGGGTGATCGTCAGCGCGCCAGCCTCATCCAGGGTCGCCAGGGCGACTTCCGTCGATGAGTTGCCGATATCAATGCCAGCTATATATCGCATCACATACCCCTGTAATTAATCGTCGCCTTTGAGTTTTTTACGCTCGACGTACAGCGTGGCCGCTTCGCGAACGAAAGCGGCGCAAATCTTCGCCTGATAGCGGCTTTCGAGATCGTCGGCGATCGCCAGCAGCTCCTCTTTCGTCGAGCGATAGGGGCGGAGGGCGTTGTAGATTTCAAGAATGCGATCGTCCGGTACCGCGGTCAGCTCGGCGGCGCGCTCGAAGTTCATCGCCAGCCGGTCGCGGCCCGCGTCTTTGGCAATAGAAGCCTGTAAGCGCAGGGTTTCCGGGGTAATACGCATATCCTGGGCGGTGACTTTATTGCTCAGCACGTTTTCCAGCGTAAAGTCGTCCAGCGTTTTATTGGTGGCGGTTTTCACCCATTCCGGGTGCTTGTTCGCCAGCGGGTAGTCGCTGACCCTGGCGCTACGGGACGCGCCGCCAGCCGCCGGAGCCGCCGCAGGCGCCTCGCCCTGCAGGCTGTTCATGCGGCTCAATACGTCGCGTACCATCGATTCAATTGCGTCGGTATTCATGGAGTTATCCTTTATCAAAGCGCCACGCGCAGTTCCTGCGGGTTTTTGCCCGTCACCACGTACTTGGTCTCTTTAATGTGCAAAATGGCCGATTTCGCCTGGTACTTCGGCCGCGCCATCTGGTCATTCAGCGTCGGGACCGGCTGCGGCGATTCGCGTTTCGCATAGCGGGCGGCGTTTTTGCCGATCTGGCGATAGGTTTCCAGGGTCAGCAGCGGCGCCTGCGGGAACAGCTCCAGGTTAGAGAGCGGCGGCAGCCCCTGCTGGTGGATCACCGTGGTGCCTTTCGACTGGATGCCGATAGAGATGCCGGAGCCGCTCAGGCGATTGCCTTCAACGGCGACGAAGGCCACGTCGGAGGATTTAAAGCAGCGAATCACGCGCGCCTTAATGCCTTCTTCTTCAATACCGGCAATGACTTCGCGCAAAATGCTCTTATGCGGGATGCCGACGATATTAACGGTCTGCGCCAGGCCGAAAGCCGGGCCGACGGCGATAATCACTTCGTCCTGCTGGGTGCCCTGACGCGCTTCGCCCACTTCCGTCAGGAAGCCGTCGCCGGCGGGCGGCGTGGCCTGGGGCGCCGCGGAGGCCGCCGGCGCATTAAACGAGACCGGTTTATCGCTGCCCTTCATCTCGCTGAGCACGTCTTCAATTATCTGGCGCAGCAATTTTTCATTAATTTCCATTTCTCACCCCTTAATCAATCTCGTTGGGATCAAGAGCGCCAGGGATGTTTTTAATCTCTTCCCAGCGTTCGCCCTGCAGGCGATAGCCCGTTGCCGGACCGGCATAGTCGTTGACGTCGTTGACGGCCGACAGCACCTGCCCGTCGCCGACGATAATCGCGGAGGTATGCAGGTAGTCCCCGGTCAGCTTGGCTTTCTGGATGTTGAGCATGTCCTGGGCCACGTCGGTGAATCCGCCCTGCGCCAGCGCTTTCACCACTTCCAGACCGTTGCGGTTTTTATTGATGATTTCCTGGGCGAACTTGATGTCTTCGACGATGTTGCGCTCCGGCATATCTTTCGAACCGTGGGCGTAGGTCGCGGCTTCAACTTCTTCATCGGTAATCGGCGGCAGCCCCATTCCGGCAAACACGGCCTGCAGTGCGCGGGCGGCTTTGTTACGGATGGCGATGACGTCCTCTTCGCGAACCGGACGCAAACCGCCGTCCACCTTCAGGTCGCGCTGGATGACGTTGTAGTCGTCAAAGTCTTCGGCATCTTCGTTGGAGCCGGCGAACATGTTGTCGTAGTTCGGCACCGCGGAATAACCGGAGGAGATAAAGTCGGTGCCCGGCAGGAACTGCATCAGCAGGCGCGCGGTACGACGCATATCGGAGTGGGTGAAGGTCTGGTCGTTACTGGAGGCGCACTCCAGATCCAGCGACGAACAGATCAGGTTTTCCGCCAGCACCGCGCGAATGCCGGAAGGCACCGCAGACGGCACGCCGATGCAGCTGACGGAACCGTTTTGCAGACCCTGTACGCCCGCGGCTTTGGTGATGTAGATGCAGCGCGCTTCCAGATAAAGCATGGATTTGCCTTCGGCGTAGCCCATCTGCACTTCCGAGCCGGAGCCGGAGGTAAAGCGCATTTTCAGCCCGCGAGAGGCGTAGGACGAGGCGAGGAAGCCCTTCGACCACGGCGTGTCGTCGCCGTCGGTAAAGACCGGCTCGGTGCCGTAGACGGAGATGGTTTCGGCGTAGCAGGTGTGGCCCAGCATGCCGAGCTTCAGCTCGGTGGCTTCTTCCAGCGAGCACTGCGTCAGCACGCCCGGACGGCCTACCTGCGAGCCCACCAGCAGCGCGATGGCGTTGAACGGCGCATAGCGCGCTACCGCAACGGTGGTTTCCTGTTCGTCAAATCCGCGCCATGCCCCTTCGGCGGCGTCGGCGGCAATCTGTACCGGGTTATCTTTGACGTTGGTGACGTGCGCCTGCTGGGACGGGGTGCGGCGGGCGCGCATTTTCTGCATCGCCATCATCATCTCGACGACGTTCATATGCGAAACCACTTCGACAATTTTCGCCGGCGTCATCGCGGTGGTCAGCGGGACGATTTCGCTGCGTTTAACGTTCGGATCGCACAGCATGTTGGCCAGCTTGACCGAATCCATCGCCATCACTTCTTCGGCGCGGTTCAGGTTGATACCGTAGCGGGCGATAAAGTGGTCGATCAGGTCAAAATCGCTTACCGGTTTCCCGTCCAGCTCGGTCACCGCGCCGTTAACGATTTGAATCGACGGTTTCGGGTCGTTCGGGCTTTCCATCGCGATAAAGCCTTCTTCGATCCACTCCTTAACGAAGCCGTCCTGATTCACAGGGCGTTTCGCCAGTGCTTCAAATCTTTTCGATCTCATGAATCAGCCTCGTGGGTATCAGATGTAGGACGGGCGATCGTTTTTCGGTTCAGCACCGAGGGTCGCAAGGACGGTTTTGCCGATTTCGCGCGCGGAGGTGACCGCCTGGCGGACCGCGCCGGAGTCGCCGGAAATCACCAGAATGGCTTCGTTACTGAAGCTGGTGCCGTGCGCCGGAGAGCTATAGGCCACGACTTCCACGTTGGCTGACTTCAGGGCGGTATCGGCCATCAGCACGCCCACGGAGGCCGGTGCGCCGACGATGATGCCGCAGGCCCGGCCAATCGGCGCGCCGAAGGCTTTTTCCAGCGCGTAGCTGGCGCGAGCGGTGTACTGCAGCTCGATATGCCCGGCTTCGTTGCCGTAAACATCGCCAAAGGTGCGGTCGAGCTCTTTCAGCGCGACTTCGATACCGCGCTTAACGTCGGAAACGTCGTTACCGCCCAAAATAATCAGCGAACCGTGGCCCGCTCCGCCTTTGGTATCGCGCGGCAGCTCAATGCTGACCACTTCGGTATTGGTGGCTTTCACCGCTTCGTCCGCCGCCATAATGTGCGGGCCTGCGCCGGTGCGGGCGCCGAGAATGCCGATGGAGCGATAGCGCTTTTCAAGCTTCATCGCATCCAGCAGGGCGGTATCGACGTTGGCGATAACCAGACCCAGGGTGTCGCCAATGGCGGTCCCGACAAATTCCGTTAAACTGCAGCTTTTTTCTGCCATAGCCGTCTCTCGTATTGGATGGTTTTCAGTAGGGATGGCCTGCTGTTCCGGCGTTGCCACGCGGGCAATCACCTGAGCCATGATCTGTTCCACCAGCTCATTGCTGCTCATTGGCTAATTCCCTTCGGTAAGATTTTTTCTACATCGGTGTGGGGGCGTGGGATGACGTGTACGGCTTTCACTTCACCCACGTTACGTGCGGCGGCGGCTCCCGCATCGGTGGCCGCTTTTACCGCGCCAACGTCGCCGCGTACGATGACGGTCACCAGTCCGGAGCCAATCTTTTCGTAGCCCACTAACATCACATTGGCTGACTTAACCATTGCATCAGCGGCCTCTATGGCTGCGGTTAAGCCTTTGGTTTCTACCATTCCTAGTGCTTCTTGTTGCATAAAGACCTCGCATGGAGTGTTCCGATAGTTGGGACTATAAGAAGATGCGAGGAAAAAGAATGGCTGACTTGAATTTGATGGTGAAAATATAGTGGGTATTGAATAATATAAAATTGCCAAATTTAAATTTAATCTATTGATTTTAATTGTTATTTTTATTTGTTGTTATGTGATTATCTTGTTTTGTATATTCCATATTTACAAATTTGTTCATGACGAATTTAATTTTATCTGCTATGCGAGAAAAACTGATTTGTGATGTTTGTTGGAAAACGATGAGTTGGTTTTAGCAATATTTTTGCATGTCATGGCGATGGCGTAATTGCGAAATCCGCGCGTGAGCAATGCTATTCTGAGTTATTCAATGACAATAATTTGTTATTGATGCCCGAATTTTCCGGGGCCGCCGTCAGCAGGTTGCCAACAATTTGCGGAGCGGAGTTCATATAGTGGGCCCGTTGTACTCTACTGCCAGCAGGAGGTTGGCTGGTCAGGACACGAACTCTGCTAAGAAGGTGTCACCATGAATGATTCGTTAAAAGCGCAATGTACCGCCGAGTTTCTGGGCACCGGGCTGTTTTTGTTTTTCGGCATCGGCTGCCTGAGCGCGTTAAAGGTGGCGGGAGCCAGCCTCGGACTGTGGGAGATATGCATTATCTGGGGTCTGGGGATCTCGCTTGCCGTCTATCTGACGTCGGGAATATCCGGCGGCCATCTCAACCCGGCGGTGACCGTTGCGTTATGGCTATTTGCCTGTTTTCCTGGGCGCAAAGTCTTCCCCTATATTGTCTCCCAGGTCGCGGGCGCCTTCGGCGGCGCGGTGCTGGCCTATGTGCTGTACAGCACTATGTTTACCGAGTTTGAATCCGCCCACCATATCGCTCGCGGCAGCGTTGAGAGCCTGCAGCTGGCGAGTATTTTCAGCACCTACCCGGCGGCGTCGCTGAGCATCTGGCATGCGGCGCTGGTCGAAGTGGTGATCACCTCCATGCTGATGGGGATGATTATGGCGCTGACCGACGACGGCAACGGCGTGCCGAAAGGGCCGCTGGCCCCGCTGCTGATTGGCCTGCTGGTGGCGGTGATTGGCGCGTCAACCGGGCCGCTGACCGGCTTTGCGATGAATCCGGCGCGTGATTTTGGGCCGAAGCTGTTTACGTGGATGGCGGGCTGGGGCGATATCGCGATGACCGGCGGAAGGGATATTCCGTACTTTATTGTGCCGATTATTGCGCCGCTGATCGGCGCCTGCCTCGGCGCGGCCATCTATCGTTATCTGATAGGAAATAACTTACCGTGTAATACCTGTAAATTAGAGGATTAATGCATCCGCTGAAATAGCGAAAAATTTTCATGAACCGGTATCACGAACTGGCCAAAAACGTCTCCCACGGATGGGAGACTTTTGCTATCGTAATATTCTTTTATCGTTGGCGGTAAATGATGATGAAAGGAAGTGAATATTAAAGAAATGTTTTATTTATAACAAAAAATTAACTGAGAGGTTTTATCATGATTTCTGCGAGCACACTGAACTCAGAACTCATTAATAAAATCGCACAGGATTTTGCGCAGGCCACCAGTCTGGCGGTTGTGGTTGTCAATATTCACGGTGATGAAATATCTGAACTGTTTAACTTCACCCCTTTCTGCCAGCTGATGCGCCAGCACCCTCAGCACAGCACCCGCTGCCGGATGAGCGACCGCTGCGGCGGCCTCGAGGCGTCAAAAACCGATCAGCTCTGTATCTACCGCTGCCACGCCGGGTTAACTGATTTTTCCATTCCTCTGGTTATCGCCGGGCACCTTGTGGGCTTCGTGCTATGCGGGCAGGTGCGCTTAAGCAACGATGTAGAACTGGTGGATATCCTCAACGTGGACGACGGCTGGCAGGCGGACCCCGAGCTGCTCAACGCGTTCCGCGACGTGCCGGAGATGGACTACTCCAGAGTGATTGCCTCCGCGGATTTACTGAAGCTGATCGTCGAGAACTGCCTGAAAAAGCAGCTCAACTTTGTGGTGATTAAAGATAATCCCCAGCAGCCGGAACCCACGCGCGCCAGCCGGGTCGCCAGCCCTCACGACAGCAAAATGAAGAAAGCGCTGCGCTACATTGACGCCCATTTATCCGATGAGCTTCGCCTGGAAGACGTCGCCGCCCACGTTTATCTCAGCCCCTATTACTTCAGTAAGCTATTTAAAAAATATCAGGGTATCGGTTTTAACGCGTGGGTGAACCATCAGCGGATGGTGAGCGCCAAAGAGCTGCTTTGCCACAGCGACTGGAGCATCGCCAGCATTGCGCGGAATTTAGGATTTTCGCAAACCAGCTATTTTTGCAAAGTTTTTCGCCAGGCTTATCAGGTCACTCCGCAGGCCTATCGCCAGCAAATTAACGCCAGATCACAAACTGAGTCATTTTAAATGACAATATTTTGTTATTGCCGATTTTTGATATGCCCTTGTATCTGGCTCATTCTAAAATGAAAATATCTCATTCAGAGCAATAAATTGTCATAGCGCAACAAAATAATAATGAGAGAACGATAAGCTGCACCAGTTTTTATTTATTTGATGGGATAGAGTGATATCTGAAATGGCTTTCAGCGCGCCATCGGCGTAATGAAACGGCCTTGGTAATTAAAAATTAAACACGACGGGAGCCATCCAGCTTCCGTAAGATATTCCGGAAATCATGCGAGCCGGGCAGTCCCGCTCGAATCATGACGGACTAAACCGACAGGCGCCAGGGAAGGGGGTGTGAATCCCCCGCAGCCCCCGCTGCTGTGATGCTGACGAACCCATATTTAGCCACTGATCTGCTTAGCGGATTGGGAAGGATGGGAGAGGACGACGCTAAGCCAGAAGACCTGCCTGTCGGTAACAATCAACAACTTCGGTGGGAAGTGGGTTGCTCAGATGCGTACAGTCGAAAGACTGGGAATGCACGCAGCCCTACCACCCGGCACAGGATCGGGGTATGGCAGCCAGGCAGCACGCATTTATTCTCGCAGGTACCGGCAGCGGTTGTGGTAAAACCACCGTTACGCTTGGTCTGCTCAGCCTGTTGAAGCAGCGCGGTATGCGGGTTCAGCCCTGCAAAGTCGGCCCGGACTACCTCGATACCGGCTGGCACACCGCCGTCAGCGGCGTCGCTTCCCGCAACCTCGACAGCTTTATGCTCCCGGAACCGGTGCTCAATGCGCTGTTTTGCGAACGGATGCAGCAGGCGGATATCGCGGTCATTGAGGGCGTGATGGGGCTGTATGACGGCTTCGGTACCGACCCTGGCTACTGCAGCACCGCCGCGATGGCTAAACAGCTCGGCTGTCCGGTCATTTTGCTGGTAGATGGCAAAGCGGTTTCCACCTCTATCGCCGCCACGGTGATGGGATTTCAACACTTCGACCCCAGCCTGAATATCGCCGGCGTTATCGTCAATCGCGTCAACAGCGAATCCCATTATCAGCTTCTCAAAGGCGCCATTGAACGCTATTGCGGGCTGCCGGTGCTCGGCTACGTACCGCGCGTGGAAGGGGTGGCGTTACCCGAACGCCATCTGGGGCTGGTCACCGCCCGCGAGTCGCTGGTCAATCAGCAGCCGTGGCGCGATTTTGCCCAAACGCTGGCGCAAACGCTGGATATTGAACGGCTCCTGGCTCTTAGCCAGCTCACCGCCCTACCCGCCGGGGAGTGGCCCCCGCTGCCGTCGCCCGACGCCGGCGCGGGCCTGACGCTGGCGCTGGCCGACGACGAAGCCTTCAACTTTTACTACCCGGATAACCTTACGCTGCTTGAACGCTGCGGGGTGAATATCGTGCGCTTCAGTCCGCTGCGCGATAGCGAGCTTCCGCCGTGCCAGATGATTTGGCTCGGCGGCGGCTATCCGGAAATTCATGCCGCCGGGCTGGCGGCCAATACGTCGATGCTGGCGCAGCTGCGGGAGGCGCACCGGCGCGGGGTGGCGATTTACGCCGAGTGCGGCGGTTTGATGTATCTCGGCAGCACCCTTGAAGACGCCAGCGGCGACATCTATCCGATGGCCAATCTGATTCCCGGCCACAGCAAGATGGGCAAACGGCTTACCCGCTTTGGCTACTGCGAGGCGCGGGCGATGCGGCAAACGCTGCTGGCGGCGCCCGGCGAAACCCTGCGCGGGCATGAGTTTCACTACTCGGATTTTACCCCTGAGATCCCGGCGGTCCTGGCCTGCCGCAAAGTCCGCGACGGTATGACCCTTCAGCAGTGGTCGGGCGGCTGGCAGGTGGGCAACACGTTCGCCAGCTATCTGCACCTGCACTTTGCGCAGCGTCCCATCATGCTTAACCACTGGCTGGCTGCGGCAAGGAGCGCGCTATGACGCTGCTGGCATGGGGCGTTGCCTGGCTCCTCGATTTTATCATCGGCGATCCGCAGAGCTGGCCGCATCCGGTGCGCTGGATAGGCAACCTGATCGCCGCCGTTCAGCGCGACGTGCGCCGCTATTGCCGCAGCGATGTCGCCCTGCGCGTCGGCGGCGCCGTGATGTGGCTGGTGGTGGTCGGGCTAACGTGGAGCGTCTGCTGGGGCGTGCTGACGCTGGCGCGGACGATTCATCCGTGGCTTGGCTGGCTGGTTGAGGTATGGATGATTTTCACCGTGCTGGCCGGACGCTGCCTGGCGCAGTCGGCGCGGGACGTCGAGCGCCCGCTGCGCGCGGGGGATCTGGCGGAGAGCCGTATCAAGCTGTCGTGGATCGTCGGGCGCGACACGTCGCAGCTTGCGCCGCAGCAGATTAATCGCGCGGTGGTGGAAACCGTCGCGGAGAACACCGTCGACGGCATTATTGCGCCGCTCTTCTTTCTGCTGCTGGGCGGCGCGCCGCTGGCGATGGCCTATAAAGCGGTCAACACCCTGGATTCGATGGTCGGCTATAAGCACGAAAAATATCGGGCCATCGGCATGGTCAGCGCCCGCCTCGATGATGTCGCCAACTTTATCCCCGCCCGCCTGAGCTGGCTGCTTATCAGCCTCGCCGCTCTCCTCTGCGGTGAAGCGGGCGGCCGCGCGCTGCGCATCGGCTGGCGCGACCGCTACAACCACAGCAGCCCGAACTGCGGCTGGTCGGAAGCGGCGGTCGCCGGGGCGCTCGGCATCCGGCTTGGCGGCCCTAACGATTACTTTGGACAGCGCGTGGAGAAGCCGTGGATCGGCGACGCGACGCGCGATATTTCCGTAGACGATATTTCCCGAACGATTCGACTGATGTGGGTGTCTTCGACCCTGGCGCTGGCGCTGTTTATGGCGGTCCGGTACTGGCTGGTCGGCGCTGCCTGAGGACAAATGAATGCACTATATCCAGCAACCGCAGGCGATTGAGGCGAAAAGCTTCGACATTATTGGCGATATTATTGCGCAGACCCGCCCGGACTACCGCTTTGCCAGCCCGCTGCACGAAGCCATTATCAAGCGGGTGATCCACACCACCGCTGATTTTGACTGGCTGGATATCCTGTGGTTTTCACCCGACGTGCTTCCGCGCTTGAGCGCCGCCCTGAGCCAGCCCTGCACGCTTTATACCGATACCACCATGGCCCTGTCCGGGATCAATAAAACCCTGCTGGCGAAATTCGGCGGCGAGTGCCGCTGCTATATCAGCGATCCGCGGGTGGTGGCGGAGGCCAAAGCGCAGGGGATGACCCGCTCGATGGCGGCGGTTGATATCGCGGTCGCCGAAGAGGGCGAGAAGGTGTTTGTTTTCGGCAATGCGCCCACCGCGCTGTTTCGTCTGCTGGAGCATGACGTCGCGGTCAACGGCGTGATTGGCGTGCCGGTCGGTTTCGTCGGCGCGGCGGAGTCGAAAGAGGCCCTGACGCAGAGCGGCCTGCCGGGCATCGCCGCGCTGGGTCGTAAAGGCGGCAGCAACGTCGCCGCCGCCATCGTCAACGCCATTTTGTACCACTTACAGGGGGCGCGATGAGCGAGCAATCCTTTGACGCCCCGGTATGGCACAACGGCAAGGCGCTGCGCAAAGGCTATACCACCGGATCATGCGCACGGCGGCAGCAAAGGTCGCGGCGCTGATGGTGATGCGTCAGCATCTGATTCATCAGGTCTCCATTGTCACCCCTTCCGGCGTCACTCTGTGCCTTAACGTCGAGTCGCCGCACGTTGAAGGGCAGCAGGCGATCGCCGCCATCCGTAAAGACGGCGGCGATGATGTTGACGCCACCCACGGGATGCTGATTTTCGCCCGCGTGACGCTCGACGATTCCGGCGAGATTACCCTGCGCGGCGGCGAAGGCGTCGGCACGGTCACCCGCAAAGGGATCGGCCTGCCCATCGGCAGCCCGGCGATTAACCGCACCCCGCGCCACACCATCGAGTCGGCGGTGCGCGAAGCGATTGGCCCGTCGCGCGGGGCGACGGTAGAGATTTTCGCCCCGGAAGGCGAGGCGCGGGCGCAGAAAACCTATAACTCGCGGCTGGGGATTCTGGGCGGCATCTCGATTATCGGCACCACCGGTATCGTGACGCCGATGTCGGAGGAGAGCTGGAAGCGTTCGCTATCGCTGGAGCTGGAAATTAAGCGCGCGGCGGGGCTGGAGCGGGTAGTGCTGGTGCCGGGCAACCACGGCGAGCGCTTCGTACGCGAGCAGATGGGCATCGACTCGCAGGTGGTGGTCACCATGAGCAACTTCGTCGGCTACATGATTGAAGAGGCCGTGCGCCTGGGGTTCCGCCAGATCGTGCTGATTGGCCATCCCGGCAAGCTGATTAAAGTCGCCGCCGGGATCTTCCACACCCACAGCCATATCGCCGATGCGCGGATGGAAACCCTGGTCGCGCATCTGGCGCTGCTGGGCGCGCCGCTGGCGCTGCTGCAGCTGGTGAGCGAATGCGATACCACCGAAGCGGCGATGGAGCACATCGACGCGTACGGTTTTCAGCATATCTATCACCATCTTGCCGAACGCATCTGCCTGCGGGTGATGCAGATGCTGCGCTTTACTAAAACGCCGCCCGTCTGCGACGCCATCATGTTCTCCTTTGATAACAAGGTCCTCGGCAGCAATCGCCCGATCGCCGAGATTGCGCGGGAGATGGCATGTTAACGGTCGTCGGCATGGGCCCGTCAGGCCTGCATCTGATGACGCCGGCGGCGCGGGACGCGGTCGCCAGCGCGGACGCGCTGGTGGGCGGCAAGCGGCATTTACAGCAGTTCCCTGAGTTTGACGGCGAACGGTTTGCGCTGGGCGCCAATATTGCCGAACTGCTGGTATGGCTCGGCGAACGCGAAGCGCAGAAGGTGGTGGTGCTGGCCTCCGGCGACCCGCTGTTTTACGGCATCGGTACGCGGCTGATCGCCCACTTTGGCATCGAGCGCGTGCGCATTATCCCCGGCATCAGCGCGGTGCAGTATCTCTGCGCGAAGGCCGGTATCGATATGAACGATATCTGGCTGACCAGCAGCCACGGGCGGGACGTCTGTTTTGATGAGCTGGCTCGCCAGCGCAAGGTGGCGATGGTGACCGACGGGCGCTGCGGGCCGCGGGAAATCGCCGCCCAGCTGGCGGCGCGGGGTAAAGGGTATCGCTGGATGGTGATTGGCGAAAATCTGGCGATGGATAACGAGCGGATCCGCTGGCTACCGGTCAGTGAGGTCGACGGCGAATATGAGATGAACGCGGTGGTGATCCTCGATGAAAGATGAGCTTTTTCTGCGCGGCGAGAAGGTGCCGATGACCAAAGAGGCGGTTCGCGCGCTGGCGCTGGCCAAACTTGAGCTACACCGGGCAAGCCACCTGATTGATATCGGCGCCGGTACCGGCAGCGTGTCGATTGAGGCGGCGCTGCAGTACCCCTCGCTGCAGGTAACGGCGGTCGAACGCAATCCCGCGGCCCTGCAGCTGCTGGACGAAAACCGCCAGCATTTCGCCTGCGGCAACATTGAGATCCTGCCCGGCGAAGCGCCGATGGTGATCACCGAGCGGGCCGACGCCATTTTTATGGGCGGCAGCGGCGGCCGCCTCGACGAGCTCATTGACTGGTCGTGGCAGCAGCTCTACCCCGGCGGTCGCCTGGTGATGACCTTTATCCTGCAGGAGAACCTGAACGCCGCTCTCGACTATCTGCGGCAGCGGGGAATTACGCAGATTGATTGCCTGCAGCTGAACGTTTCATCGCTGACCGCGCTGGGCAGCGGCCACTATTTCAAACCGAATAATCCCGTTTTTGTTATCGCCTGTCAGAAGGAAGAAAACCATGGCTGAGACATTTGACCCCCGTTGTGTGTGGTTCGTTGGCGCAGGGCCGGGCGACCGTGAGCTGATTACCCTCAAGGGCTACCGCTTGCTCCAGCAGGCCCAGGTGGTGATCTACGCCGGGTCGCTGATAAACACCGCGCTGCTGGAGTACTGTCCGCCCGGCGCCGAGTGTCACGACAGCGCCGAACTGCATCTGGCGCAAATTCTCGACCTGATGGAAGCCGGCGTTAAAGCCGGGAAAACGGTGGTGCGTTTACAGACCGGGGACGTGTCGCTGTACGGCTCTGTCCGCGAGCAGGGCGAAGAGCTAACCAAACGCGGCATCGACTGGCAGGTGGTGCCGGGCGTCAGCGCGTTTCTGGGCGCCGCGGCGGAGCTTGGCGTCGAATACACCGTCCCGGAAGTCTCCCAGAGCCTGATTATTACCCGCCTCGAAGGGCGCACGCCGGTGCCGGAGCGCGAGCAGCTTGAGTCGTTTGCCAGCCACCAGACCTCGATGGCGATTTACCTTTCCGTACAGCGCATTCACCGGGTGGCGGAGCGCCTGATGGAAGGCGGCTACCCGGCAACCACGCCGGTGGCGGTGATCTACAAAGCGACCTGGCCGGAAAGCCAGACCGTACGCGGTACCCTGGCTGATATCGGCGACAAGGTGCGCGAGGCGGGGATCCGCAAAACGGCGCTCATTCTGGTCGGGAATTTCCTGGGCTCTGAGTATCACTACTCAAAACTCTACGCGGCGGACTTTAGCCATGAATACCGTAAAGCCTGAATCAATCGCGCTTTTCTGCCTGACCCCTGGCGGCGTGCGGCTGGCGAAACGGCTGGCGGCGATGCTGCCGTTAACCTGCTTTACCAGCGAGAAGCTGCTGGAAGAGGGGTTTCTCCCCTTTGAAAACGGTTTTGCCAGCGCCGCGCGCGAGGCCTTCAGCAGCTATTCGGCGCTGATTTTCATCGGCGCCACCGGGATCGCGGTACGCGTACTGGCCCCGCTGGTGAATGACAAGTTCAGCGACCCGGCGGTGGTGGTGATTGACGAGCGCGGCCAGCACGTTATTAGCCTGCTTTCCGGCCACGCGGGGGGCGCGAATGCCCTCAGCCGCTATCTGGCCGGGATGCTCGGCGCCGACCCGGTGATCACCACCGCCACCGACGTCAACGAGATGGCGGCGCTGGATACCCTGGCATTCCAGCTTAATGCCCGGATGAGCGATTTCCGCGCGGCGGTGAAAACCGTCAACCAGATGCTGGTCAGCCAGCAGCGCGTCGGCCTGTGGTGGGACGACGAGCTGGATGAAGACGTCAGCCGCTGCGACCGGCGGGGATTTATCACCGTGACCGATCTGCACCAGCTTCCCGAGCTGGACGCGCTGGTCTGCGTCACGCTGCGCAACGAGCTGCCGGCCATCGCCGTGCTGCACTGGAAGCTGGTGCCGCAGCGGGTGGTCGCCGGAATTGGCTGCCGTCGCGATACGCCATTCCCGCTGTTAGCAGCGCTGCTGGCGCGCCAGCTTGAGGCGCAGCGCCTGGATCCGCTGGCGCTGAAAGCCATCGGCAGCGTGACGCTGAAGAAGCACGAGCAGGGGCTGATTCAGCTGGCCTCCTGCTGTCGCGTACCGTTCGAAACCTTTCCCGCTGATGCGCTGCGCGAGCATGAGCACCATTTCCCCGCCTCATCGTTCGTCAGAAAAACCGTCGGCGTGGGGAGCGTATCCGGCCCGGCGGCCTGGCTGCTGAGCCATGGGCAACTGTTGGGCGAAACCCTGCGCGAACAGGGCGTCACTATCACTTTGGGAGTTTCACACTGATGTTAAGCGTAATCGGAATCGGCCCTGGCTCGCAGTCCATGATGACCATGGAAGCCATTGAAGCGCTGCAGGCGGCGGAAATCGTCGTTGGCTATAAAACCTACACGCACCTGGTGAAAGCCTTTACCGGCGATAAGCAGGTGATCAAAACCGGGATGTGCAAAGAGATTGAGCGCTGCCAGGCGGCGATTGAGCTGGCGCAGGCCGGGCATAACGTGGCGCTGATCAGCAGCGGCGACGCCGGTATTTACGGCATGGCCGGACTGGTGCTTGAGCTGGTCAGCAAGCAGAAGCTGGATGTGGAAGTCCGCCTGATCCCGGGGATGACCGCCAGCATCGCCGCCGCCTCGCTGCTGGGCGCGCCGCTGATGCACGACTTCTGCCATATCAGCCTCAGCGACCTGCTGACACCGTGGCCGGTGATTGAAAAGCGTATTGTCGCCGCCGGGGAAGCCGACTTCGTGATCTGTTTTTACAATCCGCGCAGCCGCGGCCGCGAGGGCCATCTGGCGCGCGCCTTTGAGCTGCTGTCGGCCAGCAAAAGCGCGCAGACTCCGGTGGGGGTCGTGAAGTCCGCCGGACGTAAAAAACAGGAGAAATGGCTGACCACCCTGGGGGAGATGGATTTTGCACCGGTCGATATGACCAGCCTGGTGATCGTTGGCAACAAAGCGACGTATATCCAGGATGGCCTGATGATCACCCCACGAGGCTACGTGCTGTGAGCCACGGCGAGGTGCTGGTGATGGGCGGAACCAGCGACGCGCGGGCGCTGTGCCAGCAGCTTGACGCGGCGCAGGTTAAATACACCCTGTCGGTGGCGACGCCCACCGGCCAGCAGCTGGCGGGAGACATTCGCGGCCAGGTGCGCTGCGGGCGTCTCGAGCTGGAGGAGATGATCGCCTGGCTGAAGGCTAACCGGACCCGCTGGGTGATCGATGCTTCGCACCCCTATGCCGAAGCGGTGAGCCGCAATATCGTCCGGGCCTGCGAAACCGCCGGCGTGCTGCTGAGCCGCTATCAGCGCCCTGAACAGCTGAGCGGCCTGACGCATCCGCTGCTCTATACCGTGGAGAGCATTGAACAGGCCTGCGAGGTGGCGCGGCGCTTCGGCCAGCGCGTGCTGCTCACCACCGGAAGCAAAGATCTGGCGCGCTGGCGGGCGGGATTAGGCGAAAAAACGCTGCTGGCCCGGGTGTTGCCGGTCGCCGATGTCATCGCCCAGTGCGCCGGACTGGGGTTCGGCGTTGGCGAGATCTTCGCCCTGTGCGGGCCGTTCAGCGCCGAGTTCAACGCCGCTTTCTACCGCCAGTGCCGGGCCGATGTGGTGATCACTAAGGCCTCCGGCGCCGAAGGCGGCTATCAGGAAAAAGTACAACCCTGTCTGGATGCCGGTATCCCCTGCATCGTGATTACGCGCCCGGCACCGCTGGTGACCGGTGAAGAATTACTGGAAAGTCAGGCTGCCTTTGCCCGGCGCTTAGCGCGCTGGCTGGCCGCTGCTTAAGGAGTCCGAAATGAAAAAAGCGCTTCTGGTGGTCAGTTTTGGCACCAGCTATCCCGACACCTGTGAAAAGAATATCGTCGCCTGCGAGCGCGAGCTGGCGGCCAGCTGCCCGGACCGCGACACCTTTCGCGCCTTCACCTCCGGGATGATTATCCGCAAGCTCAAGCAGCGCGACGGTATCGAGATTGATACGCCGCTGCAGGCGTTGCAGAAGCTGGCCGAGCAGGGCTACCAGGATGTGGCGATTCAGTCGCTGCACATTATCAACGGCGATGAATATGAAAAGATCGTCCGTGAAGTGCAAAGCCTGCGCCCGCTGTTCCTCCGCCTGACGCTGGGGGCGCCGCTGCTGAGCAGCCATAATGATTATGTCCAGCTGATGCAGGCGCTGCGCCAGCAGATGCCGCCGATTGCCGCCGATGAAACGGTGGTCTTTATGGGCCACGGCGCCAGCCATCACGCTTTCGCCGCCTACGCCTGTCTGGACCATATGATGACGGCGAAGGGGTTTCCGGCGCGGGTCGGCGCGGTCGAGAGCTATCCGGAAGTCGATATTCTTATCGACAGCCTGCGCCGGCAGGGGGTGAAGGGCGTGCACCTGATGCCGCTGATGCTGGTGGCCGGCGATCACGCCATTAACGATATGGCCTCGGACGAAGAGGACTCCTGGAAAACGCTGTTCAACGCCGCCGGTATCACGGCGACGCCGTGGCTGAACGGGCTGGGAGAGAATCCGGCGGTGCGCGCAATGTTCGTCGCTCACCTGCAGCAGGCGCTGAGCCTGGCGATGGAGGAGGCGGCATGAGCGGCAAACTGTATGCCCTGAGTACCGGCCCTGGCGCCGCTGACCTGATCACCGTGCGCGCGGCGCGGGTGCTGGGCAAGCTGGACATTCTCTACGCGCCCGCCGGACGTAAAGGCGGCGACAGCCTCGCGCTCTCCATCGTGCGGGAGTATATCGGCGAACGGACCGAAGTGCGCTGCTGCCATTTCCCGATGAGCGCCGACAGCGCGGAAAAAGAGGCGGTATGGGATGAGGTCGCCGCCGCGCTGGTGCAGGAAGTGGAGGCGGGCAAGCAGGTCGGGTTTATTACCCTCGGCGACGCCATGCTGTTCAGCACCTGGGTGTTCTTACTCCAGCGTATCGGCAGCCCGGAGTGGCTGGAGATTGTTCCCGGCGTCACCTCTTTCGCCGCCATTGCCGCGCGTTCGCAAACGCCGCTGGCCATGGAGCAGCAGTCGCTGGCGGTGATCTCCTGCACCGCGCCGGAAACGGAAATCGAGCAGGCGCTGCGCCAGCATGAAAGCCTGGTGCTGATGAAAGTGTACGGGCGGTTTCCCCGCATCAAAGCGCTGCTGGCGAAAAACGGTCTGCTGGATGCCGCGCTGATGATGTCCGAAGCCACGCTGCCGGGCGAGCAGTGCTGGCGCCATCTCCGTGACGTCAGCGACGACCAGCCGCTGCCCTATTTCTCGACCATTCTGGTCAATAAACAGTGGGAGTATGCAGAATGAAACTTGAACAACAGCTAAAACAGCTGTCTTTCAGCGGGTTAGCCGCGGCGCTATTGCTGATAGTGGTACCCGAAAAGGCTTTCGCGATGCACATTATGGAGGGGTTTTTACCGCCGATGTGGGCCCTGGCATGGTGGCTGCTGTTTTTACCCTGCCTGTGGTACGGGCTGGTGCGCCTGCGCCGTATCGTGCAGGAAGATAACAACCAGAAGGTGCTGCTGGCGCTGTGCGGGGCGTTTATTTTTGTCCTCTCGGCGCTGAAAATTCCTTCCGTGACCGGCAGCTGTTCGCACCCGACCGGCGTCGGCCTGGCGGTGATTCTCTTCGGGCCTGGCGTGGTGGCGATCCTTGGCGCCATCGTGCTGCTGTTCCAGGCGCTGCTGCTGGCGCACGGTGGGCTGACGACGCTCGGCGCGAACGGGATGTCGATGGCGGTAATCGGGCCGGTGGTCGGCTATATGGTGTGGAAAATGGCCTGCCGCGCGGGCATTCGCCGCGATGTCGGGGTGTTTCTCTGCGCGATGCTGGCGGATCTGGTGACCTACTTTGTCACCTCCGTACAGCTCGGCGTGGCCTTCCCGGATCCGACCGCCGGCGCGACCGGATCGATCGTCAAGTTTATGGGGATCTTCTGCCTGACCCAGATCCCGATCGCCATTGCTGAAGGACTGTTAACCGTCATGATCTACGACCAGTTGACCAAACGTCAGCTGATTACCGCACAGGGGCATTAACATGAAAAAGACGCTGATATTGTTAGCCATGGTGGTGGCGCTGGTGATCCTGCCGTTCTTTGTCGATCACGGCGGCGAGTTTGGCGGTTCGGACGGCGAGGCGGAGAGCCAGATTCAGGTGGTCGCGCCGCACTATGAGCCGTGGTTCCAGCCGCTGTACGAACCGGCGAGTGGAGAAATTGAGAGCCTGCTGTTTACGCTCCAGGGATCCCTCGGCGCGGCGGTGATTTTCTATATTCTGGGCTACAGCAAAGGCAGACAGCGCCGTGATGACCGGGTTTGACCGACTCAGCTATCAGAGCCGCTGGTTTCACGTCGCGCCGGAGCGCAAGTTCCTGTTCTGGCTGCTGCTGATGGTGCTGGCCTTTACCCTGCCTCCGCTGGGGCAGGGTATCGAAATGGCGCTGATTGCCGCCTTAACCTGCTGGCTGCTGCGGGTCTCGCCGTGGCGCTGGTGCCGCTGGATGGCGCTGCCGTTTGGCTTCCTGCTGATCGGCGTGCTGACCATTCTGTTTAGCGTCAGCCGCAATCCGCAGGATCTGCTGGTGAGCCTGCCGCTGGGCAGCGTCTGGCTGGGCATTACGTCGGAGGGGCTGACGACCGCCAATCAGACCTTCTGGCGCAGTCTGGCGGCGCTGGCGTCCACCTTCTGGCTGGTGCTGAATCTGCCGTTCCCGCAGCTTATTGTGCTGCTCAAGCGCGGGCGGGTGCCGCGGCTGCTGACCGAGCAAATTCTGCTAACCTGGCGCTTTATTTTTATTCTGTTAGACGAAGCGCTGGCGATTCATCGTGCGCAAACATTACGTTTTGGCTACCGTAGCGTGCCGAAGGGCTATCGTTCGCTGGCGATGCTGGTAGGGCTGCTGTTTACCCGGGTGATGATCCGCTACCAGCAGATGAGCACCACGCTGGATATCAAACTGTATCAGGGTGACTTTCACCTCTAAGGATAAGTATGCTTGCCACGACCGATCTCTGGTTTCGCTATCAGGACGAGCCGGTGCTGAAGGGGCTGACGCTGGATTTTTCCCGTCACGCGGTGACCGGACTGGTGGGGGCGAACGGCTGCGGAAAATCCACGCTGTTTATGAACCTGAGCGGTCTGTTGCGCCCGCAGAGCGGGGCGGTGCTGTGGCAGGGAAAACCGCTGGACTACAGCAAACGCGGCCTGCTGGCGCTGCGTCAGCAGGTGGCGACCGTTTTCCAGGACCCGGACCAGCAGATTTTCTATACCGATATCGACAGCGATATCGCCTTTAGCCTGCGTAACCTGGGGGTTGCGGAAGAGGAAATTGCCCGCCGGGTGGACGATGCCCTGACTCTCGTCGATGCCCAGGGGTTTCGTCACCAGCCGATTCAGTGCCTGAGCCACGGGCAGAAAAAGCGCGTGGCGATAGCCGGCGCGCTGGTGCTGCAGGCGCGCTATTTACTGCTCGACGAGCCGACGGCGGGGCTCGATCCCTCGGGACGCGCGCAGATGATCGACATCATTAAGCGCATTGCCGATCGGGGCAACCACGTGGCGATCTCCAGCCACGATATCGATCTGATCTATGAAATCAGCGATGCGGTTTACGTGTTACGCCGCGGCGAAGTGCTGGCGCACGGCGAACCCGGGGAGGTGTTTGCCCGCAGCGAACTGATGGCCCAGGCCGGGCTAACCCAGCCGTGGCTGGTGAAGCTGCACGCGCAGCTCGGGCTGCCGCTGTGTAAAACCGAAGAAGAATTTTTTACGCGGATGCGAAGCAACGCGATGAAGGAGGCGTCATGACGCTGGCAATTATGTTACAGGGCACCGCTTCCGACGTCGGCAAAAGCGTGCTGGTCGCGGGGCTGTGCCGCATCTTTTATCAGGACGGGCAGCGCACCGCGCCGTTTAAATCGCAGAATATGGCGCTTAATTCCGGTATCACGCCGGATGGCAAAGAGATGGGCCGCGCGCAAATTTTCCAGGCCGAAGCGGCAGGCATTACCCCGGATGTGCGCATGAACCCGGTGCTGCTTAAGCCAACCAGCGACCGTAAAGCGCAGGTGGTGCTGATGGGCAAAGTGGCGACCGATATGGACGCGGTGAGCTATCACGAGTACAAGCCGCGCCTGCGCGAACAGATCCTCGCGGTTTATAACAGCCTTGCCGCCGAACATGATGTGCTGGTGCTGGAAGGGGCGGGCAGTCCGGCGGAGATCAACCTGCGCGATCGCGACATCGTCAATATGGGCATGGCCGAGATGGCCCAGTGCCCGGTGATCCTCGTGGCGGATATCGATCGCGGCGGCGTATTCGCCTCCATCTACGGCACGCTCGCGCTGCTGCACGATCGCGAGCGCGCGCGGGTCAAAGGGGTGATTATCAATAAATTTCGCGGCGACGTGGCGCTGCTGTATTCCGGGATCGAGCAGATAGAAGCGCTCACCGGCGTCCCGGTGCTCGGCGTCATGCCGTGGCTGGACGTCGATCTTGAAGATGAGGACGGCGTCGCGCTGCAAAAAGGGAAATATCTGCGTACCGACAGGCGTGATATTGAGATTGCCGTGATTCAGGTGCCGCACATCGCCAATTTTACCGATTTCAACGCGCTGGCGGCGCAGCCGGACGTCCGCGTCCGCTATGTTCGCCAGCCCCAGGAGCTGGCGGGCGTGGATATGATTATCCTGCCGGGCAGTAAAAATACGCTCGGCGACCTGGGCTGGCTGCGCGAGAGCGGCATGGCGCACGCGGTACTGCAGGCCCGGCGTCAGGGCGTACCGGTGCTGGGGATCTGCGGCGGCTATCAGATGCTCGGCGAAACCATAATCGATGAGGTGGAGTCGGGGCTTGGCACCCAGCCGGGGCTGGGGTTGCTCAATACCGTCACCCACTTTGCGCACAGCAAAACGACCACCCAGGTAACGGCGACTCTGGCTCCGCCGTTGCCGGCGTGGCTGGCGGCAACGGCGGGGCTGTCGGTAAGCGGCTACGAAATTCATATGGGCGAAACCGAGCTGCGCGACGGCTGCCGTTCGCTGATGCAATTACATAAAGGCGGCCTGAGCGTGGCGGACGGCGCGGTCAGCGATGACGGCCTGGCGTTTGGCACCTATCTGCACGGCCTGTTCGATAGCGATGCATTTACCCGCGCGCTGGTTAACGGCCTGCGCCAGCGTAAAGGGCTGGCGGCGCTGGATAGCGATTTCGAGTATGCGCAGTATAAATCTCACCAGTTCGATCTGCTGGCGGACGCGATGCGTCAGCATATTGATATCGAAAAAATCTACGCCATCATGCGCCAACATCAGGAGCCCGTATGCTGACTTTAGTGACCGGCGGGGCGCGCAGCGGTAAAAGCCGCCATGCCGAAGCGCTGATCGCCCATGCGCCGCAGGTACTCTATATCGCCACCTCACAGATCTTTGATGACGAGATGGCGGCGAGGATCCAGCACCACCGCGACGGCAGGCCCGCGCACTGGCGCACCGCCGAGCGCTGGCAGCAGCTTGATGAACTGATCACCGCGGATATCGCCCCGGAGGAGGCGATTTTGCTGGAATGCATCACCACCATGGTAACCAACCTGCTGTTTGCGCTGGGGGGCGACAGCGCGCCGGACGACTGGGATTATGCGGCGATGGAGCGGGCGATCGACGCCGAAATCGCGGTACTGATTGCCGCCTGCCAGCGCTGCCCGGCCCGCGTGGTGCTGGTGACCAACGAAGTGGGGATGGGGATTGTGCCGGAAAACCGTCTGGCCCGCCATTTCCGCGACATCGCCGGGCGCGTCAACCAGCGCCTGGCGGCGGCGGCGGACGAGGTGTGGCTGGTGGTGTCGGGCATTGGCGTAAAAATCAAATAGGCCAGGCGCGCCGTACCGGGCGTTATTCTTCCTGCTGGCTCTGCCATGAGCCAGCCAACAAGACGAGAACCTCTATGCAAAGCTTAACCTCTCTACTGGGCGCGATCCCGGCGCCTGATGAAAGCGCGATGGCGCGCGCCCGGCTTCATATCGACGGCCTGCTGAAGCCGCCCGGAAGCCTTGGACGCCTTGAAGATCTTGCCGTACAGCTGGCGGGCATGCCCGGTCTTGACGGCGTGCCGCAGGTGAAAAAGAAGGCGCTGCTGGTGATGTGCGCCGACCACGGCGTGTGGGACGAAGGGGTCGCCATCTCGCCGAAAGCGGTGACCGCCATCCAGGCGGCGAATATGACGCTGGGTAAAACCGGCGTTTGCGTGCTGGCGGCGCAGGCGGGCGCGAAAATGCACGTGATTGATGTCGGGATCGATGCCGAGCTGATACCGGGCGTTATCAACATGCGCGTGGCGCGCGGCTGCGGCAATATCGCCGTCGGTCCGGCAATGCGCCGCGGCCAGGCGGAAGAGCTGCTGCTGGAGGTGATGCGCTATACCCGAGGGCTGGCGAAGGATGGCGTCACGCTGTTTGGCGTCGGGGAGCTCGGAATGGCCAATACCACCCCGGCGGCGGCGATTGTCAGCGTTCTGACCGGCAGCGATGCCCAGGAGGTGGTCGGGATTGGCGCTAATCTGCCGTTGGCGAAGGTCGCTAATAAAGTGGAAGTGGTGCGCCGGGCTATCGCCGTCAACCGGCCTGACCCGAACGATGGTCTCGACGTGCTGGCGAAAGTGGGCGGTTTTGATTTATTGGGGATGACGGGCGTGATGCTGGGCGCGGCCTCCTGCGGCCTGCCGGTGCTGCTCGATGGTTTCCTCTCCTACGCGGCGGCGCTGGCGGCGTGCCGAATTGCGCCGGAAGTGAAACCCTATCTGATCCCGTCCCACTATTCGGCGGAGAAGGGGACGCGTACGGCGCTGATGCATCTCGAGCTGGAACCCTACCTCAACATGGGGATGCGCCTGGGCGAAGGCAGCGGCGCGGCGCTGGCGATGCCGATCGTGGAAGCGGCCTGCGCGATGTATCACGAGATGGGCATGCTGGCGGCGAGCAATATTGTGTTGCCGAAGGGCTGAAAAAGGGCCGGGGAGCGGCGCTGCGCCGTTCCCTGAATCAGGCATAAGATTTTGCGCAGCGCAGAAACAAAAAAACACCCTTGAGGGTGTTTATGATGTTGGTTGCGGGGGCCGGATTTGAACCGACGACCTTCGGGTTATGAGCCCGACGAGCTACCAGGCTGCTCCACCCCGCGTCCGTCTTTACTCTTCATCGAGTAAACTTGCATCAGATTTTAATTGGTTGCGGGGGCCGGATTTGAACCGACGACCTTCGGGTTATGAGCCCGACGAGCTACCAGGCTGCTCCACCCCGCGTCCGTCATTACTCTTCCATCGAGTAACGTTACTTCTCTGATTTTAATTGGTTGCGGGGGCCAGATTTGAACTGACGACCTTCGGGTTATGAGCCCGACGAGCTACCAGGCTGCTCCACCCCGCGTCCGTGGAAGCGCACTATACTCCGCTAACGTTTTGATGCAACCCTTTTTGGCAGAAATCATCAATTTTGTAAAAAATGGTGCATATAGAATCACTTTCAGCCTATTTTTTGCGCAAAACTGCCTTTGCGGTGCCTAAGCGCATTTCATTAGCCCTGGGGGTTTGTTATCTTCATCACGCACCCGGGCTTAGCAGCATAAAGAAGAGATACCATGAAAGGACGTTGGGCAAAATACGCAGTAACAGGCGCGATGCTGGCAATGCTGGCCGCCTGTTCCTCAAAACCGACCGATCGCGGTCAGCAGTATAATGAAGGTAAACTCACCCAGCCGTTTTCACTGGTTAACCAGCCTGATGCGGTCGGCTCGCCGATCAACGCCGGCGATTTCTCCGAGCAGGTGAGACAGATTCGTAGCGCCTCTCCGCGCCTCTACACCAGCCAGAGCAACGTCTACAATGCGATTCAGGAGTGGCTGCGTTCCGGCGGCGACACCCGCACGCTGAGCCAGTTTGGTATCGACGCCTGGCAGATGCAGGGGACGGATAACTACGGTAACGTCCAGTTTACCGGCTACTACACGCCGGTGGTGCAGGCGCGCCATACTCGCCAGGGCGAGTTCCAGTACCCGATTTACCGGATGCCGCCGAAGCGCGGCAAGCTGCCGTCCCGCGCCAGCATCTACGCCGGGGCTCTGAGCGACAACTACATTCTGGCCTACAGCAACTCGCTGATGGATAACTTCATCATGGACGTGCAGGGCAGCGGTTACATTGACTTTGGCGACGGCTCGCCGCTGAACTTCTTCAGCTATGCCGGGAAAAACGGCTGGCCGTACTACAGCATCGGTAAAGTGCTGATCGACCGCGGCGAAGTGAAGCGCGAAGATATGTCGATGCAGGCGATCCGCGAATGGGGCGAAAAACACAGCGAGGCGGAAGTGCGCGAGCTGCTGGAGCAGAACCCGTCGTTCGTCTTCTTTAAACCGCAGTCTTTTGCGCCAGTGAAAGGCGCCAGCGCGGTGCCGTTGATCGGCCGGGCATCGGTGGCTTCCGACCGTTCCATTGTTCCTGCCGGCACCACGCTGCTGGCGGAGGTGCCGCTGCTGGATAATAACGGCAAGTTTAACGGCCAGTACGAGCTGCGTTTAATGGTGGCTCTCGATGTTGGCGGGGCGATTAAAGGCCAGCACTTCGATATTTACCAGGGCATTGGCCCGGATGCCGGGCATCGTGCCGGCTGGTATAACCACTACGGCCGCGTATGGGTGCTGAAAAACGCCCCGGGCGCGGGCAACGTCTTTAGCGGCTAGTACGCCGGTTCTCTTCCCCGGTCGCGCTGCGCTTACCGGGGCTACGGCTGATTTTGTCACCCGGGTAAGGCGCTTGCGCCGCGACCCGGGAATGTCCATTAATTCTGAGGTTTTATGTCTGTTGTAATCAGCGATGCCTGGCGCCAGCGTTTTGGCGGCACGGCGCGTTTATATGGTGAAAAGGCGCTGCAATGTTTTGCCGACGCGCACGTCTGCGTGGTCGGCATCGGCGGCGTAGGCTCATGGGCGGCGGAAGCGCTGGCGAGAACCGGAATTGGCGCGATTACCCTGATCGATATGGATGATGTCTGCGTGACCAACACCAATCGCCAGATCCACGCCCTTGGCGGCAACGTTGGCCTGGCGAAAGCCGAGGTGATGGCGGAACGTATTCGCCTGATCAACCCCGAGTGCCGGGTCACGGTGGTGGACGATTTTGTCACCCCGGAAAACGTCGCCGAGTATCTTGGCGTTGGCTTTAGCTACGTGATTGACGCCATCGACAGCGTGCGCCCGAAAGCGGCGCTAATCGCTTACTGTCGTCGCCATAAGGTTCCGCTGGTGACCACCGGCGGCGCGGGCGGGCAAATCGATCCGACGCAAATTCAGGTCGCCGATCTGGCGAAAACCATCCAGGATCCGCTGGCGGCAAAGCTGCGTGAGCGTTTGAAGAGCCAGTTTGGGGTGGTGAAGAACAGCAAAGGTAAGCTCGGCGTGGATTGCGTGTTTTCCACCGAAGCGCTGGTTTATCCGCAGGCGGACGGCAGCGTTTGTGCGATGAAAAGCACCGCTGAGGGGCCGAAGAGAATGGACTGCGCATCCGGCTTTGGCGCCGCGACGATGGTGACCGCGACCTTTGGTTTTGTCGCCGTCTCCCACGCGCTGAAGAAAATGCTGGCGAAGGCGGAGCGGCAGACGGCGTAAATTCCCGGGTCGCGGCGCAGGCGCCTTACCCGGGCTACAAAACTGCGCACCTGTCCGGGCGACAAAACCGCACGAACCCGTAGCCCGGGCAAGGCGCGTCAAGCGCCGCCCCCGGATAAGCTTAAACCTCGCGGGCGGCGGCGAGCACCGCTTCGCTCAGGGCGCTGAGCCCCTGACTGCGCGAGGCGCTCAGCTGGCCGCGTAGCCCCAGCGCATCAAATAGCGCCAGCGGATCCTGCGCCAGCAGCTCAGCGGCGCTTTTGCCTTCTATAGCGGTCAACAGCACCGCCAGCATGCCGCGCACGATGCGGCCTTCGCTATCGCCGAAGAAATGCAGCTTGCCCTCGGCGTCAACGACGTGCCCCAGCCAGACGCGGTTTTCACACCCGGCAATCTCTTTGGCTCGCGCTTTGAGGTCGTCCGGCAGCGCGGGAAGCTGCTTACCCAGTAAAATCAGCTGGCGGTATTTATCTTCCCACTGGCTGAGCGGGGTAAAGGTCTGCCGTAGAGATGCCTCGGTGATGCGGGTACCAAAAGGGTGAGAAGTCGTCATTAATCCACCAGTATTTCCAGAGCGCGGTCCACGGCGTGCACCAGCGCGTAAACATCGTCTTGCGTGTTATAAGGCGCGAAGGAGGCCCGTAGCGTGCCGCTGACGCCAAGCGCCGCCAGCAGCGGCTGGGCGCAGTGCTTACCGGCGCGCAGCGCGATCCCCGACTCCGCCAGCAGCGTCACCATATCGCTATGGTGAACGCCGTCAAAATCAAACGCCAGCAGGCTGGCGTCCTGGCAGCGGAAGGAGCGGAAGCCCGGACGTTTCGCCAGCTCGTCTTCCGCCAGCGTCGACAGGCCGCGGCTCCAGTTTTCCGCCTGCGCGATGTCCGTCTCCTCCAGCCACTCCAGCGCCGCGCTCAGGCCGATCACCCCGGCGATATTGGGCGTTCCCGCCTCGAAGCGCCAGGGGGCGGGCTGGGTTTTGAAGCCATCGAAGGTGACTTCGGTAATCATTTTTCCGCCGCCGAGCCACGGCGACATCTCCGCCAGCCGTTCGCTTTTGCCATACAGCGCGCCGATGCCGGTCGGCCCGTAGAGCTTATGGCCTGAAAAAGCATAAAAGTCGATATCCAGCGCCTGGACGTCCGCCGGGAAATGCACCGCCCCCTGCGCGCCGTCGACCATCACCACCATCCCGGCAGCGCGGGCCTGGCGTATTGCCAGCGCCAGATCCGGGCAGCCGCCGGTGACGTTGGACATCTGGCCAATCGCCAGCACCCGGCTGCGCGGCGTGATAAGCGCGCCAAGCGCCGCCACGTCCGGCAGGCGGTTGCCCGCCAGCGGCAGCTTCACCACCCGCGCGCCGGTTTGCCCGGCAACCATTAACCACGGCACCAGATTGGCATGATGTTCCGCTTCGCTGACGATAATCTCATCGCCGGGTTTCAGGCGCGGGCGCACGTAGCTCTGCGCCACCATATTAATGGCTTCGGTGGTGCCGCGCGTCCAGACGATATCCTGGCCGGAAGGGGCGTTGAGCAGCGTTGCCACCCGTTCGCGCGCGTTTTCATAGCGTTCGGTTAGCTGACGGGCGGTGGCGAACTGGCTGCGGTGGACGTTACCGGCGCTAAGGCGATAGAACTGGTCGCTGGCCTCAATGACCGCCAGCGGTTTGAGGGTTGTCGCGGCGCTATCAAGATAGACGCCGGCGTCGGCCAGCGCCGGGAACTGGGCGCGAAATTGGACGGGGTTGAATGCGTTCATGAGATTCCTCGTATCGATATCAGGATCGTCGCGCAAATCGGCGGGTGATACAAGGTTTCTGCTAACGACTGGAATTTTCTGAATATGACTTCGGGTGGGTAAAAGATAGTTATGCTGAATAGTGTTGGGTTTGCGTTTTAACCTGGTACAGAACGAATCATAAACAGTATAAATAGTCGAAAGGAGAGAAAGATGAAAATGAATAAGACTGCCGCAATTATTTCTGCCTGTGTGCTGACCTTTGGCCTGAGCGCCTGCTCCTCCAACTACGTGATGCATACCAACGATGGGCGCACCATCGTGACCGACGGCAAACCGCAAACGGATAATGATACTGGCATGATTTCGTACAAAGATGCCTGGGGTAACAAGCAGCAGATTAACCGTTCTGACGTAAAACAGCTGGGCGAGCTGGATAAGTGATTTCGGTATAGCAGGCAAAAAAAAGCACCGCGCAGTGCGGTGCTACATTAAATCACTATGGACAGACAGGGTAAATGTACAGGAAGTGAAAAGGGGTAGCTGAGCTACCATGGTCCGCAAACCCGGACCAATTGCAAACACAACAACACAACATCACAACCGTAAGCCAAAAGCTTGTTGGAACACGCATTCCAAAAAAAGCTCTTCGTTCCGGCTCAGGAAGTGCCGCCACTATAGGTATTTGCTGGTAGAAGCTCAACGGACAAATTATAATAGCTCAGATAAAAAAAACTAATAGGTTAACTATTGTTTCCTGTTTGTTAAATTGCCTTAACATCTAAGCCAGAATAACTATGTCCAAGCGTTTGCCACCTCTGAATGCATTACGTGTTTTTGATGCAGCCGCCCGCCATCTTAGCTTCACTCGCGCCGCCGATGAGCTTTTTGTGACGCAGGCCGCAGTCAGCCACCAAATCAAGTCCCTGGAGGATTTCCTCGGCCTCAAGCTGTTCCGTCGACGCAATCGTTCTCTTCTTTTGACGGAGGAGGGGCAGAGCTATTTTCAGGATATCAAAGAGATTTTCACGCAGCTCACCGAAGCGACCCGCAAGCTTCAGGCCCGAAGCGCAAAAGGGGCCTTAACAGTCAGTATGCTCCCCAGTTTTGCCATTCAGTGGCTGGTGCCAAGGCTCACAAGCTTTAACTCAGCTTATCCGGGAATCGACGTCAGGATCCAGGCCGTGGACCGTCAGGAGGATAAGCTGGCCGACGATGTCGACGTGGCGATTTTTTACGGCCGCGGCAACTGGCCGGGGCTGCGGGTGGAAAAGCTGTACGCCGAATATCTGCTCCCGGTGTGCTCACCGCTGTTGCTCACCGGCGATAAAGCGTTGAAAACGCCTGCCGATCTGGCGCAACATACCCTGTTGCACGATGCTTCCCGCCGCGACTGGCAAACTTATACCCGCCAGTTAGGTCTAAACCATATTAATGTTCAACAGGGACCTATATTTAGCCACAGCGCAATGGTGCTGCAGGCGGCAATCCATGGACAGGGGGTCGCGCTGGCCAACAATGTAATGGCGCAGTCCGAGATTGAGGCGGGCCGTTTGGTCTGCCCGTTTAATGATGTTCTGGTCAGTAAGAATGCGTTTTATCTCGTTTGTCATGACAGTCAGGCAGAACTGGGTAAAATAGCCGCCTTCCGCCAGTGGATTCTGGCAAAAGCGGCTAATGAACAAGAAAAATTTCGCTTTCGTTATGAACAATAAATCATCGTAGGGTAAACACATGACCAGCCGTTTTATGCTGATTTTCGCCGCGATAAGCGGTTTTATCTTTGTGGCTTTGGGCGCTTTTGGCGCGCACGTTTTGAGTAAAACCATGGGCGTTGCGGAAATGGGCTGGATCCACACCGGCCTGCAGTATCAGGCATTCCATACGCTGGCTATTTTTGGCCTGGCGGTGGCGATGCAGCGCCGCATCAGCATCTGGTTTTACTGGAGCAGCGTCTTTATGGCGCTCGGTACCGTTCTTTTTAGCGGCAGCCTCTACTGTCTGGCGCTCTCGCATTTACGCCTGTGGGCGTTCGTTACGCCGGTTGGGGGCGTCTGCTTCCTCGCCGGTTGGATATTAATGTTAATTGGTGCAATTCGTCTGAAACGTAAGGGCGTTGTTCATGAATAAAGTTGTCCTCTATTGTCGCCCTGGGTTTGAGAAAGAGTGCGCAGCAGAAATTACCG
Source organism: Klebsiella sp. PL-2018 (assembly GCF_019048985.1). NCBI lineage: Bacteria > Pseudomonadati > Pseudomonadota > Gammaproteobacteria > Enterobacterales > Enterobacteriaceae > Klebsiella > Klebsiella sp. PL-2018. The sequence goes on along the minus strand of NZ_CP077673.1, from coordinate 4,692,056 downwards.
ATAAGGCCTCGCGCCTTGAGGTGTTTGGTTTTGCCCGGGTCAAAGACGACTCCGGCTATGTGATTTTTGAGTGCTACCAGGCCGAAGATGGCGAAAAGCTGGTGCGCGAACTGCCGTTCAGCTCGCTGGTGTTTGCCCGCCAGATGTTTGTGGTTGGCGAACTGCTGCGCGACCTGCCGCCGGAAGACCGGATTTCCCCGATCGTCGGTATGCTGCAGGGCGTGGTGGAGAAGGGCGGCGAGCTGCGCGTTGAAGTGGCCGATACCAACGAAAGCAAAGAGCTGATGAAGTTCTGCCGCAAGTTTACGGTACCGCTGCGCGCGGCGCTGCGCGAAGCGGGCGTGCTGACCAACTATGAAACGCCAAAGCGTCCGGTGGTCCACGTGTTCTTTATCGCCCCCGGCTGCTGCTACACCGGTTACTCGTTGTCTAACAACAACTCGCCGTTCTATATGGGCATTCCGCGCCTCAAGTTCCCGTCCGATGCGCCGAGCCGTTCGACCCTTAAGCTGGAAGAGGCGTTTCACGTCTTTATTCCGGCGGATGAGTGGGATGAGCGTCTGGCGAACGGTATGTACGCGGTGGATCTCGGCGCCTGTCCCGGCGGCTGGACCTATCAGTTGGTGAAACGCAACATGTGGGTCTCCTCGGTGGATAACGGTCCGATGGCGCAAAGCCTGATGGATACCGGCCAGGTGACCTGGCTGCGTGAAGATGGCTTCAAGTATCGCCCGACGCGCAACAACATTTCGTGGATGGTGTGCGATATGGTGGAGAAACCGGCGAAAGTGGCGGCGCTGATGGCGCAGTGGCTGGTGAACGGCTGGTGCCGGGAAACCATCTTTAACCTGAAGCTGCCGATGAAAAAACGCTACGAAGAGCTGTCGCGCAATCTGGCCTATATCCAGGAGCAGCTGGATGAGCACGGTATCAACGCGCAAATCCAGGCGCGCCAGCTGTATCACGATCGCGAAGAGGTGACGGTTCACGTTCGCCGCCTGTGGGCTGCCGTCGGCGGACGTCGCGACGAACGCTAGTTTGATCTGTAGGCCGGATAGGGTGTTAAGCCGCTATCCGGCGCTGCAATAGCCGTTACGACTGCGACACGTCCGAAACGATATGCGTCACATCATCCAGATGGCCGATCCGCGCCTCCCCTGAACGATTAAATTTGCTCTTATCAATCAACAATAACGATTGCGACGCTCGCTTAAGCAGCAGCGATTTGAACTCGGCGTTCACCGTATTTGAGTCCCAGAGCGCGCCGTCGCTGTCGATGCCCTCGCAGGAAAAAATGAACAGGTCGATCTCCAGCGCTTTGAGCTGTGAGATAAGCGACGCGCTGACGTAGCAGCCGTATTTTCGCTGGAGCGTACCCCCGGAGCAGGTAAGCTGAATGTTCTCTCGCTTGCTGAGCTCCTGGCAAATCGGCTGGCTGTTGGTAAAGACGTGAAGGTTGATATCCGGCAGCTGGCGGGCCAGATACCAGCAGGTGGAACTGGCATCAAGGGCGATAACCATCCCCTCTTCTATCCACGCAAGCGCCTCGCGGGCGATGTCCGCTTTGTGCGCGTAGTGGCTTTTCAGACGGATATGAAAAGGGTCGCCGCTGTCACGGCTTTGCCGGTGAATGACTTTTGCCCGACCGTGGTTACGCAGCACTTTCCCCTGGGACTGGAGCTCGCTGAGATCGCGGCGAATGGTTTCTCTGCTGACGTTAAGCTGTAGCGATAAGGCTTCGGTGGTCAGGCTGTTATGGTTAATGAGCAGGTCTAGTATCGCTTGCTGTCGTGCCGCTTTCATTTTTCTCACCCTGGCGTTCGCTGAGCGCCCGCATCAGACGGGCGCTCCGGCATGAGATTACGGCGTTACTCCTTTTTTTAAAAGAATATTCCCGTACTTAGCGCGCTCACCTGTGATAACGATCGCAAAGGCTTTTTGCGCCCGCTCGTAGAAAGCAAAGCGGTCGATGCGGGCGATCTCCGGGCAGGGCGCGGGGCCGGAAAGCGCCTCGCGATAGCGCGTTTCTACCTGAGGGTCGAGGGCGTCGCCGTCCACGGCGGCCATCATCACCAGCGGCGGAGCGTAGCTGTCTAACTCAAACAGCGGAATAATCGCCTGCAGCAGGTCGCTCACCCGCAGGCCGTCGGCGCGAATGACCTGTGGCCCCATGCTGTGGGCCGGGAAGTGGGCATCGGAAAAAATAATCTCATCGCCATGCCCCATTTCCGCCAGCACTTTGAGGAGGTCCGGGGAAATCAACGGGGAAATCGTTTTTAGCATCTCATACTCCCTCAATCAGTTCGGGTTCGGTTTGCGGGTAAAAGTAACGATACCGGTAGCTCACCTGCGCTCTGGCCTGCTCCGGGCTGCTGAATTCACCGACGCCATACCAGCCAAACATGGCGGCGCCGGCGACGGTGGTTTCGGCGTCATCGAGTACTTTAATGGGGATCTCCAGCCTGTTGGCTTTGATCTGATTCCACAGCGCGTTGCGGCTGCCGCCGCCGACCAGCAGCAGCTCGCGGGCTTTGAAGTGGCCGATTTGCTGCAGCGTTTGCAGATTGTGCGCCAGCTGTTCGGCTAATCCTTCCAGCGCGGCGAGGTAGAAATGACCGCGGGTGGTATTCAGCGTTATGCCCTGCCAGCCTGCGGTTGGGCTGGATAGCAGGTCGCACTGCATCTTCACTTTCTGAGCGCCGCGGGGGAGGGCCCGGGCCTCTTCAATCAACGTTTGCCACGGCGTTTCAGGCGTCCACAGCAGCTGGCGTATCCATTCCAGCACGCCGGAGGCCAGCCACTGCATGCCGGGGTTATAGCGTCCCGGCTGACAATCCAGCTCGCAGGTGGAGCCCGCATAGTGGCTGAGCAGCGACGTGTCCACCTGGGCGCTGCGCACCATCAGAATTTCCCAGGTGCCGGACGACAGCACCGGTTCATCCTGCTCCGCGCCCGCGCCAAACAGCGCGAACTGGGTGTCGTGCCCGGCGGAGATAACCGGAATGCCGACGGCTAAACCCAGCATCTTCGCGGCATCGCTCCGCAGCGTGCCAATCTGCTGGCCCGCTTCAACGAGCCGGGGAAACAGGCGGCGCGGCAATCCCGTGGCCTGCAGAATCTGCGCGCTGAAATCCCGCTGGTGGATATCCAGCATCTGGCTGGTGCCCGCCATGGTGATATCGGTCGTGAATTCCCCGGTCAGACGCTGGTTGAGAAGCGAGGAGATGAACAGCCAGGCGTGGGCCTGCTCCAGCAGCTGCGGGTGGTTCTCTTTCAGCCATATCAGCTTATACAGGGTGTTGAAACCAAATGCGCCGACGCCGGAGATCTGCTGGAGCTGCTGCGCGGGCATAAAGCGGCCGATATTGTCCATCACCGCCGCGGTACGCGGGCATTTCCAGCTGATGACCGGATAGAGCAGCTTACCCTGTTTATCCACCAGCGCGCCGTCGACGCCGAAGGTGGTGACCGTGATGCCGCGAACCGTGCAGGATGAGAGCGGGTCGGCAATTTGCCGACAGCATTCGGCGAAGCGTTGCAGGATCGCCTCCAGCGACCACTGGTGCCAGGCGCTGTTCTCCACGGCGATATCGCTGGCGTTGGCCGTCGCGGCGCGGGCGATAATATTCCCCTGGCGGTCAACGGCAATCGCCCGTACGTTAGTGGCGCCGCAGTCGAGGACCAGGATGACTTCATTCTTCATAATCTCTCCCGAGACGTTGCCGGATGGCGGCGTAAACGGCTTATCCGGCCTGCGGGACGGTATCATCCGTAGGCCGGATAAGCGCAGCGCCATCAGGCATTTTTAACGTTTATACAGCGGGCCGTAGTTCTGGCAGGCGCGGTAATCCTGGCCTTCGCTATCCATCCCGTGCGCAGACCAGCTGGAGGGGCGGTAGATTTTCGCCTCTTCTACGTTATGCATGCACACCGGGATCCGCAGCATCGACGCCAGGGTGATAAAGTCGGCGCCAACGTGGCCGATGGTCAGCACGCCGTGGTTAGCGCCCCAGTTCGCCATCACCGAGTAGACGTCGGAGAACGGGCCTTTACCGGTCAGGCGCGGCGCAAACCAGGTGGTGGGCCAGGTGGAGTTGGTGCGGGCATCCAGCTGGTCATGCATCGCTTTCGGCAGCTCTACGCTCCAGCCTTCGGCAATCTGCAGTACCGGGCCGAGGCCTTTGATGATATTCACGCGGGTCATGGTGAACGGCACGCCGCCTTCGGTCAGGAAGCGGGAGGATAAGCCGCCGCCGCGGAAATATTCATGAATCGCCGGGCACCATTCGGTGGCGGCGAGGCAGGCGTCTGCCTCCTGCTGGCTGATTTCCCAGTGCGGCTTCATGGTTGGCTTGCCTTCCGCATCGCGCTGTTTGCAGGCGCCGTCCAGCGCTGCTGAACCGGAGTTGATCAAGTGGATAATGCCGTGTTCCGCCAGTCCGGTGAGCGGTTGGCCGGTAACGCGTTTAACCGCGTCCGGCGACCAGTAGGTGCGCACGTCGGCAAATACCTGGGCGGTGCCGGTCAGCTGGTGGCCCATCAGCATCGCCACGCCGTTGAGGCTGTCGTTTTCCGTGGCGACGACGAAGGGTTCGCGTACGCCGTTCCAGTCGAACGAGCTATTGAGCAGCGCTTCGGCGGTATCGCCGTTAGGGTATTGATCGGTCCAGTGGCGCTGGCCCTGGAAGCCCGCGGCGATGGCGTTGTAGCCCAGCGACTCTTCGACCAGCCCTTTTTCCGCCAGCTTCTTGTTGCCCTGCATCATGTCGCGGATGCACATCGCCATCAGCAGGCTCTCTTTCAGCACCGCGCGGCTCTGTTCGGCGTTGCGCTTATACTGCTGCGCGTTCTGGTCTTCGCCGTAGCGGAAGTTTTTATCCGCCCACGCCAGCGCCATTTCCAGCTCGCTTTCATCATAGATTTTCTGGTCGATGCGGCGGCGCAGTTCGGTCATGTCCACCGCCTGCACTTTCATACCGAGCCAGGACTCGAAGAAGTTGTGATCGACGATAGAACCGGCGATCCCCATCGACACGCCGCCGACGGAAAGATAGCTTTTGCCCTTCATGCTGGCCACCGCTAAGCCGGCGCGGGCAAATCGCAGCAGTTTTTCTTCGACATCCGGCGGAATGGGGGTGTCGTCGGCGTCCTGCACGTCGTGACCATAAATGGAGAACGCCGGAATACCCTTCTGACTGTGGGCCGCCAGCGCTGCCGCCAGGTAAACCGCGCCGGGGCGCTCGGTGCCGTTAAAGCCCCAGATGGCTTTTGGCCGCAGTGGGTCCATATCGATAGTTTCGCTGCCGTAGCACCAGCACGGAGTCACGGTAATGGTGACGCCGACGTTCTGGCTGCTGAATTTCTCCTCGCAGGCGGCGGATTCCGCCATGCCCGCAATGCAGCTGTCGGCGATGACGCACTCAATCTGCGCGCCGCAGGCGTGACGCAGTTTTTCGGCGATCAGCGCGGCGGTGGCTTTCGCCATATTCATGGTTTGCTCTTCCAGCGACTCGCGCACCCCCATGCGGCGTCCATCAATCACCGGGCGGATGCCAATTTTCGGTAAGCTGATTTTTTTCATTCCAGATTCCTCACGTTATTCGGATAAATATTTAGTTAGCTGCCGTTTGCGAACGGAAACGGGCAAAGATGAAGATGACGGCAAAGCACAGCGCCGGGACCAGCTCCGCGGTGGGGATGTTGCCGGCGGCGTCGCTGACAAAGCCCATCACCGGGGTGACAATCCCGCCGCCAATAATGGTCATGACGATAAAAGAGGAGCCGTATTTGGTGTCCTGCCCCAGGTTTTTGATGCCCAGCGAGAAGATGGTCGGATACTGAATCGACATAAAGGCGCTGCACAGCGTCAGGGCCAGCAGACCCACGTGGCCGCCGGTGAAAGCGGAAATCAGGCACAGGATCATCGAGAGCAGGGCATAGGCTGCCAGCACTTTATGCGGCGCGAAGCGGCTGATGAGCCAGGTACCGGAGAAGCGGCCGATAAAGAAGCACACCATCGTGCCCGTCAGATAGTTGGCGGCGAAACCGGGCGTCATGCCGGGGATCTCTTCGATAGCGTAGCGAATCAGATAGCTCCAGCAGGCGGTTTGCGCGCCGACGTAGCAGAACTGCGCCAGCACCGCCCAGCGCCAGTGGCGAACGCGGACCAGGCGAGCAAGGGAAGCGGAGAAGGAACTCTGGTTGGCGTCACTATGGTCGTCGCTCTGCAGGGCTGGAAATTTGGTCAACATAATCAACAGAGCGACCAGTAAGACAACCGCGACGATGATCATATACGGGGTTTGCACCGAGAGCACCAGGCTGTGTTTATAGGCGCTAAGCTGCTCCGGAGCCATTTTATCGAGCACATCCTGCGATTGATGCGGCACATTAGACAAAATGAGACTTTGCCCAAAAACCACCGCAATAATGGCGCCAAACGAGTTAAACGTTTGGGCAAGATTAAGCCGGAAGTGACCGCCGCTTTCTGGTCCTAAGACGGTAACAAACGGGTTTGCCGCGGTTTCTAAACACCCTAAGCCTGCAGCAATAATAAACAGGCCAATCAGGAATAAGGTGTAATTCATAACCTCAGCGGCCGGCCAGAATAGCGCGGCGCCAAAAGCATATAAGAACAGTCCGGTAATAATGCCGGCTTTGTAACTTAACTTTTTCATCAAAATTCCGGCCGGAATGGGAATGACGAAATAGCCGAAATAAAATGCGGATTGAATCAGTCCAGCCTGGAAGTTGGTTAAGGTAAAGGCTTGTTGAAATTGTGGTAATAAAATATCGTTGAGATTATTTGCGACCGCCCAAAGAAAAAACAGCGAGCACAGCAGGGCGAAGGGAATAATGTAGCGCTTGCTTTGTCCTGTCTCTACCGCACGAAAACTCTGCGTTTGTATTGTTGTGTTTCCCATAGCATCCTCATTGGTTCAGAAGCGTGTTCAGCAGCCGGCTTATGCCCACCAGACCGCAAAAATCAGGCGAGCTCTTGTGACGACATCAACAGTGAAATAAACATCACGGAGTGAACTCATGAATTCATTTTCAAATTAAAAAAGCCTTTTAATATGATAGCGGTCACACTTCGTATCCACTCGGTGATTTTATGTGATTATCATCACTTTAATAATCAGAAAAACATGACCGTTTGAGAAAGTTAATTGTAAAACCCACAGGGTCGATGACCGATTTATTTTATTATGTGGAAAACGGGCAGTTGTTAAAACTATCAGTAAAATGCCCGTTTTTAAATCTATTAGTAAGAACGGGCATTTTTCAGAAAGCAAAAATCAATGAACGGTTGTTTTTATACTGAAATAAGTGAGAGGAATCACAGAACCGGCGGATGTAAATTCCTTTCTGCTTATTCGGGATGATGATGGTGAGTAATTATTTGAGCTATTCAACAGCGTCGGAGCGTCATCTCCGGCGAGCCGTCTGTTGTCGCATTGCGCATCATAAAGAGAGGTAAAGAATGGAACGAAATAGACTGGCCCGGCAGATTATTGATACCTGCCTGGAAATGACCCGCCTGGGGTTAAATCAGGGAACCGCCGGTAACGTGAGCGTGCGTTATCAAGGGGGGATGCTGATCACGCCAACGGGTATTCCTTACGAAAAGCTGACGGAAGCGCACATTGTGTATATCGATGCCGAAGGTCAGCATGAACAGGGCAAACTGCCGTCCAGCGAGTGGCGTTTTCATATGGCGGCTTATCAGACGCGGCCTGATGCTCACGCGGTGGTACATAATCATGCGGTTCACTCTACGGCGGTGTCGATCCTCAATCGTCCCATTCCCGCCATTCACTATATGATTGCGGCGGCGGGCGGTAACTCTATCCCCTGTGCGCCCTACGCCACGTTTGGTACCCGCGAGCTGTCTGAGCATGTGGCCGTGGCGCTGAAAAACCGCAAAGCGACGCTGCTGCAGCACCATGGCCTGATCGCTTGTGAAGAGAATCTGGAGAAGGCCCTGTGGCTGGCGCATGAAGTTGAGGTGCTGGCGCAGCTTTATCTCAGCACTCTGGCCATCACCGATCCGGTGCCGGTTCTTGGCGACGAGGCCATTGCTATCGTGCTGGAGAAATTCAAAACCTACGGATTGCGTATCGAAGAGTGATGCCGTAAGCGAAGGCTTCTGCCGGCTGCTTCCGGGAGATGTGCTGGGCTGATACCCCGGCGCTGTTATTCCCCGGCTTGCGCAGCGCTTAGCCGGGCTACGGGCTGTCCCTCTGTGCTTTGCTCCCGGGGGCGGCGCTTGACGCGCCTTGCCCGGGCTACGGGCTCACCGTCGTCTGCGGTAGCCCGGGTAAGGCGTAAGCCGCGACCCGGGGAATGCGCTCACCGTCTGCGGTCCGGTAGCCCGTACAGATGCGCAGCATCGCCTCCGGGGAAATGGTGCCACGCTGCGCTCTGCTCCCGGGGGCGGCGCTTGACGCGCCTTGCCCGGGCTACAGGTATTCCGCCGTCTGCGGTAGCCCGGGTAAGGCGTAAGCCGCGACCCGGGGAATGCGCTCACCGTCTGCGGGCCGGTAGCCCGGACAGATGCGCAGCATCGCCTCCGGGAAGCCGCGCGCACCGCAGCCCGGCGCTACCGGGACAGCCGCAGCTGCTGGAGGTTGCCGTCCAGCTGTAAATCGGTTTGCAGGCGCGCGATGTCCCGGCAGGTGAAGGCCATCTCTTTCTGTTCTTCCAGCTTCTTGCGCCACTTCTCCGGCACGTCCGCCAGCCGCGCGTAGATCCCTTCCAGATCCTGAAAATCGGTTAACAGCTGGGCGGCGCTTTTCGGCCCAATGCCCGCCACGCCGGGAACCTTTGAGCTGCTGATGCCCGCCAGCCCCCAGTAGTCAGGCAGCTGTTCCGGCGTCACGCCAAACTCTTTGGCGATAAACGGCGCATCAAGCCAGCGCTTCTGAAAATAGTCGCGGATGCGGATCGTTGGCGACAGCAGCTGGCAGTAGCCTTTGTCGGTTGAAACGATGGTTGCCTGATGGCCGGCCTGCGCCACTTTGACCGCCAGGGTCGCGGCAAGATCGTCGGCTTCGCTGCCGCTGAGCGCCCAGCAGCGAAACCCGCGCTGCTCAAACGCCGCCCGCAGCGCCGGCATTTCCGCTTCGAGGGTCTCCGGCATCGGCGCGCGCCCGGCTTTATAATCGGGCAGACGCTGATGTCGCCAGCCGTGGCCGCGGTCTTCATCATCAAATACCGCCACCACGTGGGTTGGCTGGCTATGGACTACCAGCTGTTCAAGCGCATGCAGGCAGGTGTCGACGCAGGGTGACCCCTGCACCGCGTGGATGCGGCGAATCAGATTAAGTGCGTCGACGATTAACAGATGAACGGCCACGGATATCCTCATAAATAGGCTCTTATTGCAGTGCCTTTCAGGGTAACATCGCCGCGCGGATGAGGCTATTGGCGCCAGGGAAATCAGGAAGATGACTCGCAGTTTCCGGCTAATCAACGTGCATCAGCAGGCCGAGATCGCTATTGGTGGCTTCGCCGTACCAGACCGCCTCGCGCACCGAAACCGGTTTGTGGATAAGCCCCAGCGCGTAAAAGCGATCGGCGATACTTTGTTGGGCGCGAATCACGTTGAGATCCATCGGCCGCGGACGATGGCTGCGGCGCGATAAGGCGCGCGTCAGAGAGGCGGCGTTAAGCCCCAGCTCGGCGGAGAGCAGTCCGGCGGCTTGCTCCCGGTGCTGGTCAATAAACTGGCCGGTCTGCGCCAGCTCGGCTAACAGGCGCTGCATGATATCGCTATTGCGGCTGGCGTAGTCGCGGCGCGACAGGTAGAACTGGTGGTTATTGACGCGCCCCTCGCCGCTGGCAACAACCCGTAATTCGCCGCTATATTCCGCGTCGCTGAGCAGCGGATCCCACATCATCCAGGCGTCCACCGCCAGGTAATCGCTGGCGGTCAGCGGATATTTCGGCGGAATATAGACCACTTTGACGTCGTTTAATGCCAGCCCGGCCTCTTCCAGGATATGCAGCAGCAGCCAGTGCACGTTAGAGCCCTTATTCAGCGCGATACGCTTGCCGCGCAGGTCGGCAATGGTGCGAATGTCGCTGTGCTGCGGGACGACCATCGCCACGCTTTGCGGAGCGGGCGGCTCCCAGGCGACGTAGACCAGCTCGCCGTTACTCGCCTGAGCGAAAACCGGCGGCGCTTCGCCGGTGGTGCCAAAATCGATCTCATCGCAGGCGAGGGCGTGCAGCAGCTGCGGCCCGGCGGGGAATTCGCTCCACAGCACGCTGACGCCGCGGCTGGCAAAGGCTTGCTCGAGACTTTGCCGCGCTTTCAGGATGCCAAGATTGCCGAAGCGCTGGAAGCCGATGCGCAATTCCCGGTCGCGAGAGACGCTGTTGACCGCCGCGCCGAAGAGAGGCTCCTGACGGCGGCGGCTTTTAATGATGCCAAAATTGGCCAGCTGCGTGCGCAGCGTGTGGCGGCTAATACCGAGCAGCGCCGCGGCCTGGCTTTGATTATCGTCACTGTGGGCCATCGCGCCGCGTATTAACGCCCCGGTGACCCTCTCCCACAGCGGCTCGCCCGGCAGGGAAAGCTGACGACGAATAAAATCGTCGAGCTCATTATCGCTCGCCGCCGAGGGCTCATTGTTCAGCGTCGTCAACCGCAGCTGGGCGGGGCCGATCTCCTCTTCTTTACTCAGCAATACCGCGTTATGCAGAGTGTTTTCCAGCTCGCGAATATTGCCCGGCCAGGGGTACTCCATCAGCCTTGCCAGCGTCTCCGGGGCCAGACGACGAGCCGGGCGGCCCAGGCGGCGGGCGTAGAGCGAGAGAAAATGGTCCGCCAGTACGGGAATATCCTGGCGACGCTGGCGCAGCGGCGGCAGCGGGACGAGAGCGATATTCAGGCGATAGTAGAGGTCTTCGCGGAAACGACGCTCGCGGATGGCCTGCATCAGGTCCACGTGGGTGGCGGCGATCACCCGCACGTCCACCTTAATGGCCTTGCGCGAGCCGACGCGGGTGATTTCGCGCTCCTGCAGAACGCGCAGCAGTTTGACCTGAAGCGGCAGGCTAAGCTCGCCGATTTCATCGAGCAGCAGGGTGCCGCCCTCCGCCGCCTCGAACCAGCCGGGATGGCCTTGTACCGCGCCGGTAAACGCCCCTTTTTCATGGCCGAACAGCTCGGCTTCCGCCAGGCTTTCGCTGAGCGCGCCGCAGTTGACGGCCAGAAACGGCCGGTGGCGGCGCGGGCTATGGTGATGCAGGTAGCGGGCGACGACCTCCTTACCGGTGCCGGTTTCGCCGACAATCAGCACGGTCGCCTCGGTGGGGGCCAGTTTATCCAGCAGGCTCTGAAACGCTTTTGACGCCGGGTCGATCAGCGCGGGCGTAGAGGATGGAAATTCAGGATTCAGCATGGTGACCTCCGGTATTTGATGTCCTGAAGTTATCCTGTGCCGGGGACGGAAACCAGAGGGCTAACTCGCCGGTCTGTTGCAAATGCCGCAGTCCGGACGCATTGGCTGCGGCATTTGCAACAGCGGCGTAAGGTTCGGTTTTCTGTAACTCACTGAATTTATATTGTTAATTTTTTATTCACCATTGGCACGATTATCGCTAACACTCATATAACCAAATTAAAACAACTCTTCGATAAATATCGGATATGGTTATATAGGAAATGGATAATGACGCAAAAAACCGACGATAAAATCAACGTGTTCTGGTTTCTGCCCACCCACGGCGATGGCCGCTACCTGGGCACCTCGGAGGGCGGACGCCCGGTTGATTTGCCTTACCTGCAGCAGGTGGCGCTGGCGGCCGACAGCCTCGGCTACTACGGCGTGCTGATCCCAACGGGGAAAAGCTGCGAAGACTCCTGGCTGGTGGCCTCGGCGCTGGCGCCGCTGACCCGCCGCCTGCGCTATCTGGTGGCCGTTCGTCCGGGCCTGCAGCCGCCGACGCTGGCGGCGAGGATGGCGACGACGCTCGACCGCCTGTCGGGCGGTCGGCTGCTGATTAACGTGGTGACCGGCGGCGATCCGGTGGAGAACAAAGGCGACGGTATTTTCCTCAGCCACGGCGAACGCTATCAGGTCACCCGCGAATTTCTCGACGTCTACTCGCGCCTGCTGAAAGGTGAAAAGGTGGATTATCACGGCGACCATATCCACGTGGAAGGCGCGGAAGTGCTGTTTCCGCCGGTACAGGAAAACGGCCCGCCGCTGTTTTTTGGCGGCTCCTCTGAGGAAGCCATCGACGTTGCCGCCGATCAAATCGATACCTACCTGACCTGGGGGGAGCCGCCGGCGCTGGTGGCCGAAAAGCTGGCGATAGTGCGCGAGCGCGCCGCCGCCCGGGGCCGCACGTTGCAGTACGGGATTCGTCTGCATGTGATTGTTCGCGAAACCGAAGAGGAGGCGTGGGCCGCCGCCGATCGGCTGATTTCACACCTTGATGACGAAACTATCGCCCAGGCGCAGAAAATTTTTGCCCGTATGGACTCCACCGGCCAGGCGCGAATGAGTTCGCTGCATAAAGGATCGCGCGACAATCTGCGTATTGCGCCGAACCTGTGGGCGGGCGTGGGGCTGGTGCGCGGCGGGGCCGGGACGGCGCTGGTCGGCAATCCGCAGCAGGTGGCAGAACGCATTCGTGAATATCAGGCGCTCGGTATCACCAACTTTATCTTCTCCGGCTACCCGCATCTGGAAGAAGCCCATCGTTTCGCTGACCTGGTTATGCCGCTATTGCCGCTGGCAGGCCACGATCAGCCTAAGGCGCGTAGCGTCAATACCGGCCCGTTTGGCGAAACCATCGGTGGCGATAAGCGTCCGGTGAAACAGGTCAGCGCAAGCTGAGGAGGCGCGTATGTTACACCGATTTGTGAAGGCGGTGGGCTATGCAAACTGAACCGCACGTGGTGATTGTCGGCGGCGGATTTAGCGGTGCGGCGGTGGCTATTCATCTCCTGCGCCTGGCGCCGGTTGGCGTGCGGGTCACGCTGCTGGAGCCGCGCGAGGTGCCCGGCGCGGGCGTGGCCTACTCCACGACCGAACCGAGCCATCGGATTAACGTTCCTGCCGCGCGGATGCAGCTTGCCGGTGAAGAGGAGGGCGCGTTCGATCGCTGGTACCGCAGCCAGCCCGCCTTTGCGGATGACCCGCATGCCCTGCTGGCAGACGGCGCGGTCTATCCGCAGCGCGGTCAGTTTGGCCGCTATGTCGCCCAGCGTTTCGCCGAGGAGGCGCGCGCCAGCGGCGGGCGGCTGACGCATCTGCGCGAGCAGGCGCTGAGCGTTAATCATGGTGAAGTTGTCACCGACGGCGGGCGTCGGCTGCAGGCCGATCTGCTGGTGCTGGCCATCAGCCATCCGCCGCCGTCGCTGCCGTCGCTGGCGACGCCGTTCGCAACGCATCCGGCGCTCATCGCTAACCCCTGGCGAGCGGGCGCGCTGGCAACTATCGCCCCGGAAGCGAGCGTCGCGGTCATGGGCACTGGCCTGACGATGGCGGACACCGTCGCGACCCTGACGCGTCTGGGCCATCGGGGGCCGATCGCGGCATTTTCACGCCGCGGGCTGCTGTCCCGCAGCAACCTCAGCGGCAGTAGTGAACCCTGGCCTGGCGAATACGATCGCGGAACGCTGCGCCAGCGGCTGCGGCAAATTCGTCTGGATATCGAGCGCGCGGCGGAGCAGGGACAGGCCTGGCAGGTGGTGCTGGACGCGGTGCGTAATCAGGGGCAGAGCATCTGGCAGGGGCTGACGGTGGCCGATCGCCAGCGCTTCCTGCGTCATTTGCGCAGCTACTGGGACGTTCACCGCTACCGTATCGCTCCGCAGGTCGCCGGGGTCCTTGAGCAGCGCCAGCGCGACGGCAGCCTGCGGGTGCTGGCGGCCAGGCTGACGGCGCTGGAAGGCGACGCGCAAAAGCTGGCGCTAACCCTGGCGCCCCGGCGCGGTGAAACGCTGCGGGTGAGCGCTGACCACTTTATTTTAACCACCGGCCCGGCGCACGGCGGGTTGACCGACAGCCAGCCGCTGCTGCGTCAGCTGAGCCAGCGTGGGCTGATTCGCGCCGATGCGTTCGGCCTTGGCCTGGACGTCGATCGCCGCTCGCGGGCGATAGGCCGGGAAGGGCGGATTACGCCCAATCTGCTGGTTTCCGGACCCGCCGCGCGGGCGTATTTCGGAGAATTAATGGGGCTGCCGCAGGTGGCCGACCATGCCGCCGCCGTGGCCGACGAAGCGCTGCGGACCCTGGGCGTCAAACAATCCGCCCGATGTCCGGCGTTCTGAACGCCTTTTATCCCCTGATTCCTTTAATGATTATGCGCGCGTCCCGACAGCGGGGCGCGCCGTGGAGAGTGCTATGTCATCACAACGTGAAATTCGTCTGAACGCTTTTGATATGAACTGCGTCGGCCATCAGTCGCCGGGGCTGTGGGCCCATCCGCGCGACCGCTCCTGGCAGTATAAAGACCTCGAGTATTGGGTCGACCTGGCGCGTCTGCTGGAGCGGGGCAAGTTTGACGGGCTATTTATCGCCGATGTGCTGGGCGTCTATGACGTGCTGAACGGCAACGGCGATGCGGCGATCCGTCAGGCGGCGCAGGTGCCGGTCAACGATCCGCTGGCGCTGATTACGCCGATGGCGCTGGTGACGGAGCATCTGGGATTCGGCCTGACCGCTTCGCTCTCTTTTGAGCATCCCTATCCGTTCGCCCGCCGTCTTTCAACCCTCGACCATCTGACCAAGGGGCGAGTGGGCTGGAATATCGTGACCTCCTATCTTGAGAGCGGGGCGCGTAATATTGGCCAGAAAGCGCAGACCGACCACGACGCCCGCTACGACTACGCCGATGAATATCTGGAGGTGGTCTATAAGCTGCTGGAGGGGAGCTGGGAGGATGGCGCGGTGCTGCGCGACAGGGAACGTAAGATCTTCAGCGATCCGCGAAAAATTCACCCGATTAACCATCAGGGGAACTTCTTCTCGGTGCCGGGGATCCACCTCTGCGAGCCGTCGCCGCAGCGTACGCCGGTACTCTATCAGGCGGGAGCCTCCAGCCGCGGCAAGCAGTTCGCCGCCGGCCACGCGGAGTGCGTATTTGTCGGCGCGCCGTCGAAAGTGCTGCTGAAAAAGACGGTGGCGGATATTCGCCGTCGCGCCGAGGAGGCCGGGCGCGATCCGCGCAGCATCCTGATCTTCAATATGCAGACGGTCATCGTCGGCGAAACCGACCGTGAAGCTCAGTCTAAATGGCAGGAGTATAAACCGTACGTCAGCTACGAAGGGGCGCTGGCTCTGCTCTCCGGCTGGACCGGCATCGACCTTGGTCAGTATCAGCCGGATCAGGTACTGGAGTATCTGCATACCAACGCGATTCAGTCGATGGTAGAGGCGTTTTCTACCGCCGATCCGAACAGCCAGTGGACCGTGCAGAAGCTGGCGGACTGGGCGGGGATCGGCGGCTTCGGGCCGCTGGTGGTCGGCAGCCCGCAGACGGTCGCCGATGAGCTGCAGTCCTGGGTCGAAGAGACCGACGTCGATGGGTTTAACCTCGCCTATGCGGTGACCCACGAAACCTTCCGCGACGTGGTGGATTTGCTGGTTCCGGAGCTGCAAAAGCGCGGCGTGTTTAAGCAGGAGTATCGCGAGGGAACCCTGCGCGAGAAGCTGTTTGGCGCCGGCCCGCGGCTGGCTGCGCCGCATCCGGGCGCAGGCTATCGCTACGGCGCGCAGGTCGCGGTCGGAAGTGAAGAGAAGGTGAGTTAATTTTGCCGGTCCCTCTCTCCCCGAAGGGTGAGGGACTGAACTGTGGGGCGGGAGGTTTTCCCCGGAGGCGGCGCTTGACGCGCCTGTCCGGGCTACGGGTCCACCACCGTCTGCGGGCCGGTAGCCCGGATAAGGCGCCTGCGCCGCGGCCCGGGAAGGGAAGGCTTACTGCTTATCCAGCGACCAGGTCGCGCTGCGAACATCGACTTTCACCGGCAGCAGGCCGATACGGGTGAAGGTATCCGCCAGCGCCTGCTGTTCGTTATAGACCGCAGGCGTCATACGCTCGGCGCCATAAGGCAGACGCGCCAGCGTCTTCAGCCAGATAGCCTTATCCAGCCCGGTTGAGGTGGAGAGGATCCCGGCGGCATCGTCCTGATGACTGTTGGCCCATTCGCTCAGTTTACCCAGCTCATCCACCACCTGCTTTGCGGTATCCGGATAGGTGTCGGCAAATTTGCGGCTGGCCAGGTAGAAGGTGTAGTGCGGCACCAGCCCTTCGGCATTGCCAATCTGTCGCGCTTTGGCATTCGTTTCCACTTCGGCGAGGAACGGATCCCAGATAACCCAGGCGTCAATAGCGCCGCGCTGGAAGGCGGCGCGGGCGTCAGCAGGCGGCAGATAGACCGGCGTGATATCTGTATAGCTCAGCCCGGCTTTCTCCAGCGCGGTCACCAGCAGGTAGTTTACGTCGGAGCCTTTATTGAGCCCCACGCGCTTGCCCTTAAGATCGGCCACGCTCTTAATTGCCGAGTTTTCCGCCACCACGATGGCCTCGGTTTTTGGGTTCGCCGGGGAGTGGGCTAAGTAGACCAGATCCGCCTGCGCCGCCTGAGCAAAGGCCGGCGGCGCATCGCCGGTGGCGGCGAGGTCGATGCTGCCGACGTTCAGCCCTTCCAGCATCTGCGGCCCGGCGGGAAATTCAATCCAGCGGACGGCGATACCCTGCTTTTTGAAGCTTTCATCGAGGGTGCCGCGATATTTAAGCAGCGCGAAGATATTAGCTTTCTGATAACCGATATTCACGGTCTCCGGCGCTTTCGCCAGCGCGGATGCGGATAAGCCTGCAAGCAGTAGCAGCAGCGCCGGGCGGGATAATCTGAGCATGATTTGTTCTCCTTGAGCGGTTTTTCCGTAAGGTAACAAATCGTCTTTATAACTAATAAATAACTAAATTATCATTTATATAACATAAATGAAGGAGGAGGGTAGGGAAAGGAAGCCCGGTATGCCGCAGCATACCGGGAGAGGGGCGTTAATCGCAGGCGACAATCTTCATTGCCAGGCCGCCGCGCGAGGTTTCACGATATTTGGCGTTCATATCTTTGCCCGTTTCGTACATGGTCTCGATGACTTTATCGAGGCACACCCGCGGCTCGCTGGTGCGGCGCAGGGCCATACGCGCGGCGTTGACCGCCTTGACCGCCGCGATAGCGTTACGCTCGATTCACGGCACCTGCACCTGGCCGGCAACCGGATCGCAGGTGAGACCGAGGTTGTGCTCCATACCAATTTCCGCCGCGATGCATACCTGACCCGGACTGCCGCCAAGCAGTTCAGCCAGACCGGCCGCCGCCATTGAACAGGCTACGCCGACTTCACCCTGGCAGCCCACTTCGGCGCCGGAAATCGAGGCGTTCATCTTATAGAGCGAGCCAATGGCGCTGGTGACCAGCATATAGCGCGCCAGCGAGTTGGCGTTCACTTTGCGGATGAACTTGTCGTAGTAGGCCAGCACCGCAGGTACGATACCGCAGGCGCCGTTGGTCGGCGCGGTCACGACGCGTCCGCCGGCGGCGTTCTCTTCGTTAACCGCCAGGGCGAACATGTTAATCCAGTCAACGACCGCCATCGGGTCGCTGTTGGTGTTGTCCTGGCTTACCAGCATCCGGCGCAGCGCGGCGGCGCGACGCGGCACCCGCAGCTTGCCCGGCAGAACCCCCTCGGTGGTGATGCCGCGCTCAATTCCGCTGCTCATCACTTCCCAGACCGCGGCAAAATGCTGCTCCAGCGCTTCTTTACTGTGTAGCGCCAGCTCGTTTTGCATCATCAGCCCGGAGAGCGATAGCCCGCTTTCGCGGCAGTGGCGCTGCAGATCGGCGGCGTTTTTATACGGATAAGGTACGGCGACCGGCGCTTCGCGGGTCACGCCGAAATGGTCTTCATCGACGATAAACCCGCCGCCTATGGAGTAATACGTCTGGCTGTAGAGAACCTTCTCGCCGCCGAGGGCGGTAATACGCATGCCGTTCTCATGCCGCGACAGGTTGTCGGCGTGGAAATTCATGCACCGATCGACCGGGAACGCCACTTCCTGCTGGCCGTTTGCCAGCATCAGGCGGCCATGGGTGTTGACGTCCTGGATAAAGCCGGGAATCGCGTCGATGTCGACGGTATCCGGCAGGTTGCCCGCCAGGCCCATAATAATCGCGATATCGGTATGGTGGCCTTTTCCCGTCAGGGAAAGGGAGCCGTAGACATCGACGACGACTTTGGTTACCTCGGAAAGCAGCCCGCGCTCAATAAGATCGTCCGTGAATTGTTTGCCCGCTTTCATCGGTCCAACGGTGTGGGAGCTGGAAGGGCCAATGCCGATTTTAAAAATATCGAATACGCTGATCATGATGCATCCAGTGCTGTCGGGAGCGCCGCCGTCAGGCGGCGCGGGGGATATTAACTAAACAGAGAGTAGAAAATCGCGGAGATAGCAATCAGGCCCATAATCACCACGAACACGTTGCTGACGTGGCCGCTGTATTTACGCATCGCCGGGACTTTCTGAATCGCGTACATCGGCATCAGGAACAGAATCATCGCGATAATCGGGCCGCCCAGGGTTTCGATCATCCCAAGGATGCTGGGGTTCAGCGTCGCCACAATCCAGGTGGTGACCAGCATGAACAGGGCGGTGATTTTGTTCAGTTTATTGATTTCGATGGACTTGCCTTTACCGCGCAGGGATTTAATCACCATGCCGTTAAAGCCTTCGCGAGCGCCCAGGTAGTGGCCAAGGAAGGATTTAGTGATGGCGATCATCGCAATGATTGGCGCCATCCAGGCGATGATCGGCGCGTTAAAGTGGTTCGCCAGGTAAGACAGAATCGAGATGTTCTGATCTTTCGCCGCCGCCAGATCCGCCGGGGAGAGGCTCAGTACGCAGCTGAAGACGAAGAACATGACGGTCAGCACCATCATGATGTGCGCGCGGGCCAGAATGCTGGAACATTTTTTCTCTGCGCCCTGGCCGTACTCTTCGCGTTTCGCGACGGCGAAGGAGGAGATGATCGGCGAGTGGTTAAAAGAAAACACCATCACCGGAATCGCCAGCCACAGGGTCATCCACAGGCCGTTGCCGGTCGCGGTCGCGCTGCTCAGGGAGAGGGTTTCCAGCGCCGCGCCGTTCCACTGCGGGATCAGATAAAAGGCCAGAATCATCAGCGCGACCACGAACGGGAACACCAGCACGCTCATCGCTTTCACAATCATCTGCTCGCCGAAGCGCACGATGGTCATCATGCCGACAATCAGAATCAGGGAAAGAATGGCGCGAGGCGGCGGCGTTATGTGCAGCTGGTGCAGCATAAAGCTTTCCACGGTGTTGGTGATCGCCACGCTGTAGACCAGCAGAATCGGGTAGATGGCGAAGAAGTAGAGCAGGGTAATCAGCTTACCTGCGCCAACGCCGAAATGCTCTTCGACCACTTCAGTGATGTCTTCGCCCGGATTCTTACCGGACAGCACGAAACGGGTCATCCCGCGGTGGGCGAAGAAGGTCATCGGGAAGGCCAGAATCGCCATGATGATCAGCGGGATCATACCGCCGACGCCGGCGTTGATCGGTAGAAACAGGACGCCCGCGCCGATAGCCGTGCCGTACAGGCCCAGCATCCACATGGTGTCCGTCTTACGCCAACCGCTACGGGTAGCATCCGAAACGATGGTGCTGGTTTGAGTGGTTTCCATCTGTATCTCCTGGAGGAAGCAACAAAATCTATTGAATAAAAAAGACCAAATAATATGAAATTCGTTTGTTTACGGTTTTTTAGGCATTTTCTCCGTAACAATTGGTGCGGGAAGATACATTTATATGGTGAATGCATCAGTGATCGCGATCTCAAATGCAATAATCCACTTTAAATGTAAGCAATTTTAGTCCAACAGCCTGTTTCTGGTGATCAGCCAGAGATTTGTGGCGCGGAGGCTATCATTTTCAGCATATGAGAGAATAGTGGCGCGACGTAATAACGAGGTTTTTACTGTAAAAATGCGAAGTTCTCGACGTTTTTACGTTAAAAGGCGTTTTTCCTGGTGATATTTATTGCAGTTTTTGGAAACGCAAACGATTGGCTTTTGTAAAGGCGATGCTAAAAATTCATAAAAGGAATGATTTATCTGGAAAGCATACGGGCGAATGGAGAAGCGAAAAAGCGGAGAAAGAGTGCCGCCCGGGCGGGGAGAAATAGCCCGGGGGCGTAAGCCGCCGCCCGGGAGAAGAGCAGAAGAGAACTCAGGAACAGATTTCGTAGCAGGGGATGTAAGCGGTGCCGCCCGGCAGCTTCATACGATGCTGCGCCACAAAGCCCTGCAGCAGATCGTCCATGCGGCGCATCATTGCCGGGTCGCCGTGAATCTTATACGGGCCGAATTTCTCGATAGCCTGGATACCCACCTCTTTAACGTTACCGGCGACGATACCGGAGAAGGCGCGGCGGAGATCCGCTGCCAGCACTTCCACCGGCTGGTCCGGATAGAGTTTAAGGTTGGCCATATTCTCATGGGTCGGATCGAACGGCATCTGCAGGTCCGGCGCAATGCGCATCGACCAGTTGAAGCTGTAGGCGTCGCCGGTCTCGCGGCGATTCTCTTTCACCATCGGCATCGCTTTTTTCATCTGCCGGGCCACTTCCGCGGCGTCGTCAACGATAATGCGATAGTGACGACGGGCGGCTTCACCCAGCGTATGGACGATAAACTCATCCAGCACGCGGAAATAATCGGCGCTCTCTTTTGGCCCGGTGAGAATCAGCGGCAGAACCTGCGACTTGTTCGACGGGTGCATCAAAATGCCCAGCAGATAGAGCAGCTCTTCCGCCGTGCCCACGCCGCCCGGGAAGATGATGATGCCGTGGGCGATGCGCACGAACGCCTCCAGACGTTTTTCGATATCCGGCATGATGATCAGTTCGTTCACCAGCGGGTTCGGCGGCTCGGCGGCGATAATCGACGGCTCGGTCATACCGATAAAGCGGCTGTCTCTGTAACGCTGCTGCGCGTGGCCGACGGCGGCGCCTTTCATCGGCGCTTCCATCGCGCCCGGCCCACAGCCGGTACAGATATTCAGTTCGCGCAGGCCCAGTTGAGTGCCGACGCGGCGGGCGTACAGATATTCGTTTTCGTTAATCGAGTGGCCGCCCCAGCAGACAATCATGTTTGGCGCTTCGCCGACGTGCAGGGCGCGGGCGTTACGCAAAATGGAGAAAACCAGGTTGGTGATATGTACCGAGCTTTCAAGATCGAGATTCGGGAAGCGAACGGTATTGTGGATTTGGCCGTAGACGAACAGAATATCGCGCAGTACGGCAAACAGGTTGGCCTGCAGGGAACGGATAATACGCCCGTCAACGAAAGCGTCTTCCGGCGGGTTGATCAGTTCCAGCTTCACGCCGCGTTCGCGACGCAGCACGTTAATATCGAAGTTTTCAAAACGAGACAGAAGCTCCTTGCTGTTATCGGTCAGGCTCCCCGAGTTGAGCACAGCAAGCGAGCAGTTGCGAAAGAGTTGATACAGGTCACTGCTGGCGGTGCGTTTAAGCATATCCACTTCCAGCTGCGACAGCATATCCATTGAACCAAGCGGGCTAACATGTGTAATCAAGTGAACTCCTTACAGGACGATTATCGTCTTCCTGTGATTACAATAGCCCTGCTGATGGCGTTTTCACAACCTTGCGCGCGGGTTAACGCGCGCAAATTGTGAAAATGTTTACTATTGACGGGCGAGGCGACCGGTGGCCGGCACAAAATCGGTATTGCTGCGCCACGGGTTGATATCGAGACCGCCTCGTCGCGTGTAGCGCGCATAAACGGAAAGGGCTTCCGGCTGGCAGAAACGCTGAATGTCATTGAAGATGCGCTCTACGCACTGCTCGTGGAACTCGTTGTGGTGGCGGAATGACACCAGATAGCGCAGCAGCTTTTCGCGATCGATTTTCGCCCCGCGATACTGGATTTGCACCGACCCCCAGTCTGGCTGGTGGGTAATCAGGCAGTTGGATTTCAGCAGATGGCTGACCAGGGTCTCTTCGACCACTTTGCCGGCCGCGGCGTCCTGCAGATAATCGGCGCTGAACTGGTAATTATCGATTTCAATATCCTGGTCGTCGATGCAGGTGCCGTGCAGATGAGCGACCGGCTGGCCTTCGAGCTCATCGAGGCGATACAGCGCTACCTTCACTTCTCCTTGCGCACAGGCGCTGAGATCGCGCGCCAGCGTCGCCTCGACCGCCTGCCAGTCGGCAAAGCGCGTCTGGTTGAAGCTGTTGAGATAGAGCTTAAAGCTTTTTGATTCCACCAGGTTTACGGTGGTATCGCTGAGCTCCACGTGGCCCACGGCGACCTGCGGCAGGCCTTTGGCGTTCAGCCAGGAGAGCTCATACAGCGTCCAGATATCGGCACCGTGAAACGGCAGGTTATCGGCGTGCAGATCCAGCGGGTCGCGGTTCAGGCTGCGCGGGACGCCCTGAAGCAGGCTTGCGTCGTAGGTATCGCGGTAATCGGTTGATTTTCCGAGCGTCAGGCCAGCCAGCGCCTGATGATTATCGTAAGAAGACATGTTTCACCATAGTTAAAGCGGTTACACTATATGCCAAGTGTATCCTGTCTAACGTGAAGAGAGAAACCGGTGGACCAGCAAACCGCAGAAGCGCTACAAGCATTTACCCAACGTTATTGTGAGGCGTGGCAGCAGCAGCGCTCCAGCCTGCCGCGCAGCGAAGAGCTTTACGGTATCCCGTCGCCGTGCGTCAACGGCACGGATGATGACGGCGTTTTCTGGCAGCCGCAGCCGTTTTCATTAGCACAAAATATTGACGCGGTTGAACGGGCGCTGGAGATTGTGGTACAACAACCGCTTCATGCTTATTATACCACTCAGTTTGCCGGCGATATGCAGGCGCGTTTTGCCGATGAAACTGCCGATGAAACCATGACGCTGCTGCAAACCTGGAGCCCGGATGATTTCCAGCGGGTGCAGGAGAATCTGATTGGTCATCTGCTGGTGCAAAAGCGTTTGAAGCTGTCGCCCACGCTGTTTATCGCCACGCTGGACAGCGAACTGGAGGTCATTTCGGTCTGTAATATGAGCGGTGAAGTGATCAAAGAGACCCTCGGCACCCGAAAACGGACGACCCTTTCTCCCTCGCTTGCGAGTTTCCTTAATTCCCTTAAGCCAGTTCTGTAATCCACAGTACCCAAACTTTTGTGAGAGATCTCTTACAAGACCTGTAAGAGATCGTCATCATTTAAGCCGATCCTTCAGGGGGCGTATTTTAAGAAATATAATATTTTTCAAGTGATTAATGATTTTCTCATTAAGGATACTGACGATTAATCTTAAGATATTGTCTTAACAAGGGTTGTAAGACAGGGCGGAATCAGGGATTCTATACACATCGACAGGGAGTTGATAAACGAAGTGAACATCAGGATGATGACGCTTCTGCAGGACCCGCCGGGATGGCGTTGCAAGGACAGGCTTCAGGATGAAGCACAGGATAACGCAGGATTGCGTAAAAGGACACCTCCAGGAAGGAGAACGAGAGCCGAGCGGGACGTTCGGTGGATCAGGAAGATCAGGACAGACTTAAGGATGAGTTATTTCGCATCGGGGTGGTGTGAAAGCAGGATGCAACTGTTTATGGATGAACATGGTCAGGAGACCTCAGGAAAAGTTTTCAAGGACGAGCAGGGAGCACCAATGTAGCTGGATTGCTGCAAAACGAACCGGGAGCACTGTTTTATACAGTGCTCCCTTTTTTTATTTCTCGTCTGAATTTGCTATTCTGCGCCGGTTTTTAACTCACCGAGGTTTCCCATGACTCTTGACCATCGCGTGCGCGAGCGCCTGCTCGCCATTGAAGCGCTGCTGCGCGAAACGGAACACTGGCAGGATAGTGCCCCCGATAGCCGCGCGTTTGCCAGCGAACAGCCGTTTTGCCTCGACACCATGGAGCCGCTTGAATGGCTGCAGTGGGTATTGATTCCGCGTATGCACCAGCTTCTGGAAAGCGGAACGCCGCTGCCGCAGAACTTCGCCGTTGCGCCCTATTATGAGATGGCTCTGGATAATGCTCACCCCGTGCGCGAGCGGGTGCTGGCCGAACTGGTCCTGCTGGATGCGCTGTTTGCCGGCGGCGAAGCCTGATGCTGGAGATTTTATATCAGGACCAGTGGCTGGTCGCGGTGAACAAGCCATCGGGCTGGCTGGTGCACCGCAGCTGGCTGGATCGTGATGAAAAAGTGGTGGTGATGCAGACCGTGCGTGACCAGATAGGCCAGCACGTGTTCACCGCCCATCGCCTCGACAGGCCGACGTCCGGCGTGCTGCTGATGGGGCTGTCGAGCGAAGCGGGAAGATTGCTGTCGCAGCAGTTCGAGCAGCATCAAATGCAGAAACGCTATCATGCGATCGCTCGCGGCTGGCTGAGCGACGAAGCGGTGCTTGATTACCCGCTGGTTGAGGAATTGGATAAAATCGCCGATAAGTTTGCCCGCGAAAATAAAGACCCGCAGCCGGCGGTGACGCATTATCGCGGCCTGGCGACGGTAGAGATGCCGGTGGCGACCGGCCGTTACCCCACGACCCGCTATAGCCTGGTGGAGCTTGAACCGAAAACCGGACGTAAACACCAGCTACGTCGCCATCTTGCCCATCTTCGCCATCCGATTATCGGCGATAGCAAACACGGCGATTTGCGGCAGAATCGCAGCGCGGCGGCGCACTTTGGCTGCGATCGGCTGATGCTGCACGCCAGCCAGCTCTCGTTAACGCATCCCTTTACCGGCGAACCGTTGGTTATTCGCGCCGGTCTTGACGACGTCTGGATGCGCGCGCTGTCGCAGTTTGGCTGGCGCGGCCTTCTCCCGCTAAATGAAAGGGTTGAGTTTGCCGACGACTGCGGTCAGGATGAAGAGATACAGGTCAATTCAGGGAGATAGTCATGGCAGAAGTCGGAATTTTTGTCGGCACGATGTATGGAAATTCGCTCCTGGTCGCCGAAGAGGCGCAGGCTATTTTGAGCGGGCTGGGGCATCAGGCGAAAGTCTTTGAGGATCCCGAGGTCAAAGACTGGGAGTCGTATAGCGGTAGATATGTGCTGGTGGTGACATCGACCACCGGACAGGGCGATTTACCGGACAGTATCGTGCCCTTGTACGAAGGCATCAAAGATATGTATCAGCCGCATTTACGCTATGGGATTATCGCCCTGGGCGATAGCACCTACGCTAACTTCTGCGGCGGCGGCTTAAAGTTTGATGCGTTATTGCAGGAACAGGGCGGCACGCGCGTTGGCGAGATGCTGATGATTGACGCCAGCGAAGATCCGGAACCCGAAAGCGTCTCTAACCCATGGGTAACGCAGTGGGCGTCGCTGCTCGATTAAAAAGTTTCGCCCTCTCCCTACACTAGAGGGCGCTCCTTTTTTACTGATGTTCAATGCCAGAGCCAGATTAACGGTCAAAAAGATCGTACCAATTCTCCACGTGGCTGGCTTCGGGCATTTGCCTTAAAACCTGTGTAATGCCAGGGCCTTTACCGGGCTATTTCACGGGGTCAAGAGAGTTGATTCACACTCCTGCCTTTTGCACCGCCGTTTCCGCCTCTGAACGCGCGCGGTTTTTCATTTCCGTGAACCATCCCCCATCTCATTAGGCATACGCCATAAATCACATTTACTCAGCCGGTGAAAGCTGTGTATTTGCACGGTGAGCCCGCCAGCCCCTCTTTTTATACTTTCCCTGCCAGTTCCCAATGCAGTGCCAGATATAACGAAAACAATGAAAAACACTAACACGTCATTCTGAGTACCCTACAGGTTGTGCTGTTCAGAATGAACGTAGCTAACGCTATGATTCAGGAGTGCAACAATGAGTTCATTAAGTCAGGCGGCGAGCGGCGCTGAAAAGCGCACCAATGCTCGCTACTGGATAGTGGTGATGCTGTTTATCGTCACATCCTTCAACTACGGCGACCGCGCCACCTTATCCATTGCCGGATCGGAGATGGCCAAAGATATTGGTCTTGACGCCGTTGGCATGGGGTATGTTTTCTCCGCGTTTTCATGGGCCTATGTGATCGGCCAAATCCCGGGCGGTTGGCTGCTTGACCGTTTCGGTTCAAAACGCGTCTACTTCTGGTCCATTTTTATCTGGTCCATGTTTACCCTGCTGCAGGGCTTCGTCGATATCTTCAGCGGCTTCGGCATTATCGTCGCGCTGTTTACCCTGCGTTTCCTTGTCGGCCTGGCCGAAGCGCCATCTTTCCCCGGAAACAGCCGTATCGTCGCGGCGTGGTTCCCGGCGCAGGAGAGGGGCACCGCGGTGGCTATCTTTAACTCCGCGCAATACTTTGCCACCGTTATTTTTGCGCCAATCATGGGTTGGCTGACCCATGAGGTGGGCTGGTCGCACGTGTTCTTCTTTATGGGCGGACTCGGGATTATCATCAGCTTTGTCTGGCTGAAGGTCATTCATGAACCCAACCAGCATCCGGGCGTGAACCAAAAAGAGCTCGATTACATCGCCGCTGGCGGCGCGCTGATCAACATGGATCAGGCGGCGGCCAAAGCTAAGGTGCCGTTTAGCGTAAAATGGGGGCAAATTAAGCAGCTGCTGGGCTCCCGCATGATGATTGGCGTCTATATCGGACAGTACTGCATTAACGCTTTAACCTATTTCTTTATCACCTGGTTCCCGGTTTATCTGGTGCAGGCGCGCGGCATGTCCATTCTGAAAGCCGGTTTTGTCGCTTCGGTGCCGGCTATCTGCGGCTTCGCGGGCGGCGTGCTCGGCGGGATTATTTCCGACTGGCTGATGCGTCGTACCGGCTCGCTGAACATCGCGCGTAAAACGCCGATCGTGATGGGGATGCTGCTGTCGATGGTGATGGTGTTCTGTAACTACGTCAACGTGGAGTGGATGATCATCGGCTTTATGGCGCTGGCCTTCTTCGGTAAAGGCATCGGCGCGCTGGGCTGGGCGGTCATGGCTGATACGGCACCGAAAGAGATCAGCGGGCTGAGCGGCGGTCTGTTCAACATGTTCGGCAATATCTCCGGCATCGTGACGCCAATTGCGATTGGCTACATCGTTGGCACCACCGGTTCGTTTAACGGCGCGCTGATTTATGTGGGCGTCCATGCGCTGGTGGCGGTGCTGAGCTATCTGGTTCTGGTCGGCGATATTAAGCGTATTGAACTGAAACCTGTGGCAGGACAATCATCATGACAACGCAATCGAGCCCCGTTATCACGGACATGAAGGTTATCCCGGTTGCCGGGCAGGACAGTATGCTGCTCAATATCGGCGGTGCCCATAACGCGTACTTTACCCGTAATATCGTGGTGTTGACCGACAGCGCCGGCAATACCGGCGTCGGCGAAGCGCCCGGCGGCGAGGTGATTTATCAGACGCTGGTGGAGGCGATCCCGATGGTTTTGGGGCAGGAAATCGCCCGCCTGAATAAAGTGGTTCAGCAGGTGCATAAAGGCAACCAGGCCGCGGATTTTGACACCTTTGGTAAAGGCGCCTGGACGTTCGAACTGCGGGTGAACGCGGTGGCGGCGCTGGAGGCTGCGCTGCTGGATCTGTTGGGCAAGGCGCTCAACGTGCCGGTTTGCGAACTGCTGGGGCCGGGCAAGCAGCGCGATGCGGTGACCGTGCTGGGCTACCTGTTCTACGTGGGCGATCGTACGAAGACCGATCTGCCCTATCTGGAAAGCACGCCGGGCAGCCACGCGTGGTATCGCCTGCGTCATCAGGAAGCGCTGAACAGCGAGGCGGTGGTGCGGCTGGCGGAAGCCGCGCAGGATCGCTACGGCTTTAAAGATTTCAAACTCAAGGGCGGCGTGCTGCCCGGCGAGCAGGAGATCGAAACCGCCCGCGCGCTGAAGAAGCGTTTCCCGGATGCGCGCATTACGGTCGACCCTAACGGCGCCTGGCTGCTGGATGAAGCCATCGCCCTGTGCAAAGGGCTGAACGATGTGCTGACCTACGCCGAAGACCCCTGCGGCGCCGAGCAGGGCTTTTCCGGCCGCGAAGTGATGGCGGAATTCCGCCGCGCCACCGGTTTGCCGGTGGCAACTAACATGATCGCCACCAACTGGCGCGAAATGGGCCATGCGGTGATGCTGAACGCCGTGGATATTCCGCTGGCCGATCCGCACTTCTGGACCCTGTCCGGCGCGGTGCGCGTGGCGCAGCTGTGCGATGACTGGGGCCTGACCTGGGGCTGTCATTCCAATAACCACTTTGATATTTCACTGGCCATGTTCACCCACGTCGGCGCGGCGGCGCCGGGTAACCCCACGGCCATCGATACCCACTGGATTTGGCAGGAGGGAGATTGCCGCCTGACCAAAAATCCGCTGGAGATTAAGCACGGAAAAATTGCTGTTCCGGACGCGCCAGGACTTGGCGTTGAGCTGGACTGGGAGCAGGTACAGAAAGCGCATGAGGCGTATAAAAAGCTGCCCGGCGGCGCGCGTAATGACGCAGGCCCAATGCAGTACCTGATCCCCGGATGGACTTTTGACCGTAAACGCCCCGTTTTCGGCCGTCACTGATTTGAATAAGGACTAAATTATGAGCGCACAATTTTCGACCCCCGTTGTTTCTTCTATGCAGGTCATTCCGGTCGCGGGCCACGACAGCATGCTGATGAACCTGAGCGGCGCGCACGCCCCGTTCTTCACGCGCAATATCGTGGTGATCAAAGATAATTCCGGCCATACCGGCGTCGGTGAAATCCCCGGCGGAGAGAAAATCCGCACCACCCTGGAGGACGCGATCCCGCTGGTGGTCGGTAAGACGCTGGGTGAATACAAAAACGTGTTGACCGCCGTGCGCAATACTTTCGCCGACCGCGACGCCGGTGGACGCGGTTTGCAGACCTTCGATCTGCGTACCACAATTCACGTAGTGACCGGGATCGAAGCGGCGATGCTTGACCTGCTGGGCCAGCATCTGGGCGTGAACGTGGCGTCTCTGCTGGGCGATGGCCAACAGCGCAGCGAAGTGGAAATGCTCGGCTACCTGTTCTTCGTCGGTAACCGTAAAGCCACGCCGCTGCCGTATCAGAGCCAGCCCGATGACAAATGCGACTGGTATCGCCTGCGTCATGATGAAGCGATGACCCCGGATGCGGTGGTGCGCCTGGCGGAAGCGGCGTATGAGAAATATGGCTTTAATGACTTTAAACTGAAAGGCGGCGTACTGGCCGGGGAAGAGGAAGCGGAGTCCATCGTTGCGCTGGCGAAGCGCTTCCCGCAGGCGCGCGTGACCCTCGATCCGAACGGCGCGTGGTCGCTGGATGAAGCGATCAAAATTGGCAAATACCTGAAAGGCTCTCTGGCCTATGCGGAAGATCCGTGCGGCGCAGAACAGGGCTTCTCCGGACGCGAAGTGATGGCGGAGTTCCGCCGCGCCACCGGCCTGCCGACGGCGACCAATATGATCGCGACCGACTGGCGTCAGATGGGCCACACGCTGTCGCTGCAGTCCGTCGATATCCCGCTGGCGGATCCGCACTTCTGGACCATGCAGGGTTCCGTCCGCGTGGCGCAGATGTGCCACGAGTTTGGCCTGACCTGGGGCTCGCACTCTAACAACCACTTTGATATCTCGCTGGCGATGTTTACCCACGTGGCAGCGGCAGCGCCGGGTAAAATTACCGCCATCGACACCCACTGGATCTGGCAGGAGGGTAACCAGCGTCTGACCAAAGAGCCCTTTGAAATTAAAGGCGGGATGGTACAGGTACCGGCGAAACCGGGTCTGGGCGTGGAGCTCGATATGGATCGGGTGATGAAAGCCCATGAGCTGTACCAGAAACACGGCCTGGGCGCGCGCGATGACGCGATGGGCATGCAGTATTTGATCCCGAACTGGACGTTTGATAACAAGCGTCCGTGCATGGTGCGCTAAAGAAATACCGGTCCCTTCGGGGACCGGTTTCCTGCACGGCGTCGGGTAATCGTTCATTTTAAGGACAGCATATGAAGATAGTGATCGCACCGGATTCATACAAGGAGAGCCTGAGTGCGCTGGATGTCGCAACCGCGATAGAACAAGGTTTTCGGGAAATTTACGCCGATGCGGAGTACGTTAAGCTGCCGGTTGCCGGCGGTGGCGAAGGAACCGTTGAAGCCATGGTTGCCGCGACCCAGGGATGCCGGATTGCGGTCACCGTCACCGGTCCGCTCGGTGAACCCGTGGAGGCCTTTTATGGCCTGTCGGGCGACAGGCAGTGCGCGTTTATTGAAATGGCGGCGGCAAGCGGCCTGGAGAGCGTACCGCCGGCGCGGCGAAATCCTTTGCTGACCACTTCATGGGGGACCGGCGAGCTGATTCGCCATGCGCTGGATGCCGGAGTGAGCCAAATTATTATCGGCATCGGCGGCAGCGCGACGAACGACGGCGGCGCCGGGATGGTACAGGCGCTGGGGGCGAAACTGCTGACCAAAGATAACCAGCAGATTGCCGCCGGCGGACGCGCGCTGGAGAGCCTCGCGCGCATCGACGTTAGCGAACTTGATAAACGCCTGGCCGGCTGTCGTATTGACGTCGCTTGCGATGTTACCAACCCGCTGACGGGACCACAGGGCGCGACGGCGGTATTTGGGCCGCAGAAAGGGGCGACGGCAGAGATGATCCCCTGCCTGGACAACGCGCTGGCCCATTTTGCCGATATTATCCATCGCGATTTAGAACTTGATGTGCTGCATCTTGAAGGCGGCGGCGCGGCGGGGGGAATGGGCGCGGGCCTGTACGCCTTTTGCGGTGCAAAGCTGCGGCCGGGCATTGAGATTGTGACCGACGCCCTCCATCTTGCCGATATCGTGGCGGATGCGGACCTGGTGATCACCGGCGAAGGGCGTATCGATAGCCAGACGGTTCACGGCAAAGTGCCGGTTGGCGTGGCGAGGGTGGCAAAACGCTACAACCTGCCGGTCATCGGCATTGCCGGGAGCCTGACGGCTGACGTCGGCGTCGTGCATCAGCACGGCCTGGATGCGGTATTCAGCGTGATTTATTCAGTTTGCACCCTGGAGCAAGCACTGGAAAATGCCGCCGAAAACGTGCGTATGACGGCGAGAAACGTCGCCGCCGTGCTGAAAATGGGCCGGCTATTATAGGTTTTTCCCCGGTCGCGAAGCGCAGACCGGGGCTCGCGTTTTACATCCTCTAAATCCCCAACAGCTTACAGGCTTCGCGCGCGACGTTGTCCATTTCATCCAGCAGCTCCAGAAACTCCGGCTCCATCTCCTCGGCGGCGGTGCCCGCGCGTAGCTGGCTCTCAAGGGTGTGACACAGTTTTTTCAGCCGCGGCACGCCGCTATAGCTACAGCTGCCGTGAAGCTTATGAATGAGATCCAGCACGCCTTCCGGCTGCTCTCCCACCAGCTGTTCTTCTACCTTATTACGCACCTCCGGCATAAAGGCGAGCAGCATCTGCAGCATTTCCCGCGCCAGATCCGGTTTCATCGCCGCCTGACGCAGCGCCAGCTGCCAGTCGAGGGTGATGTCATGGTTAACGGGCGGCTCAACAGGCTCCGCGGTGACCTGCGGCGGTAGCGTCTTTCCCGGCTGGTAGCGCAGCAGCAGGCTGTAGAGCTTATCCTCCTCAATGGGTTTCGCCAGATAGTCGTTCATCCCCGCGCTGAGTAATTTCTCTCGCTGCCCTTCCAGGGCGTGGGCGGTCACGGCGATCACCGGCGTTTGCTGCTGATGAGGGAGCTGGTGAATCAGTTCGCAGGCGCGGATCCCATCCATCTCCGGCATCTGAATATCCATCAGAATCAGATCCTGCTGCGTTTCTCTGGCCCGCTCGACGGCGTGCTGGCCGCTGTCGCAGAGGATAACGTGCTGGACTAAATCCTCCAGCAGGGCGCCGATAAGCTTGAGATTCGCCGGATTGTCATCAACGGCCATGACCGTCATCGGAAGCTTCTTACTATCGGAACGCGGCGGCAGAACCGTCGGCTGCGTCTGGCAGGAGGCCGTCAGCGCCGGCAGTAAGCGCGTTGAGGTCAGTGGCTTAAGCAAACAGGCGGCAATGCCGTCCTGGCGCAGCGTTTCGGCGCTGACCTGGGCGTGGCACGGCAGGGCCAGCACCAGATGATCGGCAAGCTTGCTGGCTCTTTCCAGCTTATCGCGATGCTGGCTCAGGTCGCGTATTGATACGGGAATGCCGGCCAGCAGGATATCGTAGTGAGCATCCGGTAGGGCGGTCATCGTCGGACTGTAAACCACCTCCAGCGGCGTTGTCGCCAGTAGCTCCATCGTACACTGCGCCGCCGCCGCGTTGGCCTCGATATAGGCCAGCTTTTTACCCGCCAGGCAGTGGGTTGGCACGCTGTCGGGAACCGCGTTGGGGTTGAGGTCGAGGCTGATATGGAACCAGAACGTCGAACCGCGATTAGGCTGGCTATGGAAGGAGATATCGCCGCCCATCTCTTTCACCAGCCGCTGGGTGATGACCAGCCCAAGTCCGGTTCCGCCGTGGCGACGGGAGATGCTGGCGTCGGCCTGGCGGAACGCCTGGAACAGACGCGACTGATCGCGTTCAGGAATTCCGATACCGGTATCGTGGATCTGGACTTCGATTTGTACCCTTGAGTTGCTGATGGCGCGCTGTTCCACCAGCACGTCGATATTGCCGTGTTCGGTAAACTTGATGGCGTTGCCCATCAGATTGGTAATAATTTGCTGCAGGCGCAGCGGGTCGCCAATGACGTTATCCGGCACATCGTTTTTGATATTCAGCGTCAGCTCCAGCCCCTTATCGTGCGCCGAGTGCGCCAGCAGCGTGACCACCTCGTCCAGCGAAGTGCGCAGCAGGAACGGAATACTCTCCAGAATAAGCTTCCCGGCTTCGAGCTTAGAGAAGTCCAGAACATCGTTAATGATGGCCAGCAGATTATTCGCGGAACGCTCAATGGTCGTCAGGTGATCGCGCTGGGTGGTGTTTAAGTCGGTCTTCAGCGTCAGGCGGGTAAAGCCAATGACGCCGTTGAGCGGCGTGCGCAGTTCATGGGACATGTTGGCGAGGAATTCGGATTTGATTCGCGCCGCTTCCTGCGCGCGTTTTTTCGCCAGGTCCAGCTCGACGTTCTGGATTTCCATCTGTTCAAGCGTTTCCCGCAGATCCGATGTCGCCTGATCGACGTTATGCTGCATCTCTTCGTGGTAGGCCGCCAGCGACATAGCCATGGAGTTGATACCGTTTTTCAGCATATCCAGCTCGCCGAGCATAAAGCCTTCGACGCGGCTATCAAGCTGGCCCCGGCGGATGCGGTCAACGGTGTTCACCATATTGCGGATCGGCCCGGTCACGTCGCGCATCAGACGCCAGCCGAAGATCAGCGCAATACCGATACAGAACAGCATCATCACGCTGGAGATAAAGATCTCTTTGTACTGCTGTAGCCGCACCGATTTGAGATCCATCTCAAGCGCCACGTAGCCCAGCATATTGTCCGGCATCTTGGCATCGCTTCCCGGTGATTCATCCGGTGAATAGCTTTCCGAGATAATAGGGGTACGCAAAATCATCAAATCGCCGTGGCGCACCACGCTCAGGCGGCGGGGAAAGGGTTCCCCTTTTGGCAGCTGAAGTTCGCCGGGATCGAGCTGAAAGTTAGAGGTGACAAACAGCCTGTTTTGCGAGTCGTAGATGGAAATGGCGCGCACAATATCGGAGTGGCGGCGGTGCAGCACGCTGATGAGCTGCCCGATTGACTCGCGGTTTTGCAAATTCATGCCATATTCACTGGAGACCGCCAGCGGTTCGATAATACTGGCGCCAGCATCCTCCAACTGGCGCTGTAGGTCGGTATAGCGGTGTGCGACGAAGAAAATACTGAGCAGCAGACCGATCAGAACGGTAGGCGCCAGAATAAGAATCATCATGCGGGCACGAAGGCTGTAGTTGGTCATGCGGTTCCATTATGGGAGAATATACACATCATCTTTCAGGAGGCTGGTGCGTTGTTACTCTGGCTCATCCTGACCGAACTCTTATTCAGAGTCAGTATATTTAATTGAGACAAATCTCTACGATGGCGCAATTCTACTCTGCAAAACGGCGTGTGACGACGCGCCAGATCATAACCGTTACAGTAAATGACCTTGACCCCTTCGGCCAGGGCGTTGCGCGTCATCAGGGTAAGGCGCTGTTTATCAGCGGTTTATTGCCACAGGAGCAGGCTGACGTTGTTGTGGTCGAAGATAATAAACAGTACGCCCGCGCCCAGGTTAAACGCCGTCTTAGCGATAGCCCGCAGCGGCAGGCGCCGCGCTGCCCGCATTTTGGCATCTGCGGCGGGTGCCAGCAGCAGCACGCCAGCATTGAGCTGCAGCAGCAGAGCAAACGCGCCGCGCTCGCGAGGCTGATGAAGCGCGACGTTGATGACATTATAGCCGCTTCGCCGTGGGGCTATCGCCGCCGGGCGCGTCTGAGCTTGAATTATCAGCCAAAGTCCCAACAATTACAGATGGGCTTCCGCAAGGCTAACGCCAGCGAGATCGTCGATGTGGTGCAGTGCCCCGTTTTGGTGCCCACTCTTGGTGCGTTATTGCCTGCGGTACGTGAATGTCTTAGCGAATTGAAATCGGTGCGTCAGCTTGGCCACGTTGAGCTGGTGCAGGCGGATAACGGCCCGCTGATGGTATTGCGCCATACGGCGGCGCTTCCCGCGGCAGATAAAGAAAAGCTGGAACGTTTTTCGCAATCTCACGGTCTTTCCCTGTACCTCGCCCCGCAAAGCGAGATACTGGAACATATTCGCGGGGAAGCCCCCTGGTATACCTCGGACGGTCTACGCTTAGTGTTCAGTCCGCGCGATTTTATCCAGGTGAACGATGGCGTAAACCAGCTGATGGTGCGTACGGCGCTGGAATGGCTGGATATCCAGCCTCAGGATCGCGTGCTGGACCTCTTTTGCGGCATGGGCAACTTTACCCTGCCGCTGGCGAAGCGTGCGGCGCAGGTGGTTGGCGTTGAAGGGGTTCCCGCGCTGGTGGCGAAGGGCCAGGAGAACGCGGCGTTGAACGGGTTGCATAATGTGACTTTCTTCCATGAGAACCTGGAAGAGGACGTCACCCGCCAGGCGTGGGCGAAGCACGGTTTTGATAAGGTCTTGCTCGACCCGGCGCGCGCCGGCGCGGCGGGCGTTATGTTACATATTATAAAATTAGCGCCGCGTCGGGTGGTGTATGTTTCATGTAACCCGGCGACCCTGGCGCGCGATAGCGACGTTTTATTGCAGGCGGGATATACCATTCAACGCCTGGCGATGCTCGATATGTTCCCGCATACCGGACATCTGGAATCAATGGTGTTGTTTGAGCACAAGAATCATTCAAATCGCAGTGAAGCGGCATCCTCAGAAGCAGGTGACTGAGATAAAAGACGAACGCCAGCGTTGACGCGGTTTGAAGGATGAAGTGTAAAAGTTGAGGCTTGCCGAC
This sequence comes from Klebsiella sp. PL-2018, assembly GCF_019048985.1. Lineage (NCBI taxonomy): Bacteria > Pseudomonadati > Pseudomonadota > Gammaproteobacteria > Enterobacterales > Enterobacteriaceae > Klebsiella > Klebsiella sp. PL-2018. Next base: position 4,656,534 of record NZ_CP077673.1, on the reverse strand, counting down.
TTCGGCAGGCGGTCCCTTAAGGAGAGGACAATGGTTGCGGTAAGAAGTGCACATTTAAATAAAGCTGGTGAATTTGACCCGAAGAAATGGATCGCGAGTCTGGGAATTTCCAGCCAGCAGTCGTGTGAACGCTTAGCCGAAACCTGGGATTATTGTCGAGAGAAAACGCAGGGGCATCCGCAGGCCGATCTCCTGCTATGGCGCGGCGTGGAGATGGTGGAAATTCTCTCCATGTTGAGCATGGATATCGATACGCTGCGCGCGGCGATGCTTTTCCCGCTGGCGGACGGCAACGTCGTCAGCGAAGAGATCATGCAGGAGAGCGTCGGGAAATCGGTCGTCACCCTGATCCACGGCGTGCGGGACATGGCCGCGATACGCCAGCTTAAAGCCACCCATACGGATTCGGTCTCCTCTGAACAGGTGGACAACATTCGCCGCATGCTGCTGGCGATGGTCGATGACTTCCGCTGCGTGGTGATTAAAATCGCCGAGCGCATCGCCCATCTGCGTGAAGTGAAAGATGCGCCGGAAGATGAGCGCGTACTGGCGGCAAAAGAGTGTACCAATATTTACGCGCCGCTGGCCAACCGCCTGGGGATCGGCCAGCTGAAGTGGGAGCTTGAAGATTACTGCTTCCGCTATCTGCATCCGGCGGAATATAAGCGAATCGCTAAGCTGTTACACGAGCGGCGCATCGATCGTGAACATTATATTGATGAATTCGTCAGCCATTTACGCACGGAAATGAAAACCGAGGGCGTCAAGGCTGAGGTCTACGGGCGTCCCAAGCATATCTACAGCATCTGGCGCAAAATGCAGAAAAAACATCTCGCCTTCGACGAGCTGTTTGACGTGCGGGCGGTGCGTATTGTCGCCGAGCGCCTGCAGGACTGCTATGCCGCGCTGGGGATCGTGCATACTCATTACCGCCATCTGCCGGATGAGTTCGATGATTACGTCGCCAATCCCAAGCCTAATGGCTACCAGTCAATTCATACCGTCGTGCTTGGCCCCGGCGGAAAAACCATTGAAATTCAGATCCGTACCCGCCAGATGCATGAAGATGCCGAGCTGGGCGTGGCCGCGCACTGGAAGTATAAAGAGGGCGCCAGCGCAGCGGCCAGCGGCGGGCGCGGCTATGAGGATCGCATTGCCTGGCTGCGTAAACTGATCGCCTGGCAGGAAGAGATGGCTGATTCCGGCGAGATGCTGGATGAGGTGCGTAGCCAGGTCTTTGATGATCGGGTTTATGTCTTTACGCCGAAGGGCGACGTGGTGGATTTGCCTTCGGGTTCGACGCCGCTCGATTTTGCCTACCATATACACAGCGATGTCGGCCACCGCTGCATCGGGGCGAAAATCGGCGGGCGTATTGTGCCGTTCACCTATCAGCTGCAGATGGGCGACCAGATTGAAATCATCACCCAGAAGCAGCCCAACCCCAGCCGCGACTGGCTGAACCCGAACCTTGGCTACGTCACCACCAGCCGCGGGCGTTCCAAAATTCACGCCTGGTTCCGCAAGCAGGATCGCGACAAGAATATTCTTGCCGGGCGACAGATCCTTGATGATGAGCTCGAGCATCTCGGCATCAGCCTGAAGGACGCGGAAAAGCATCTGCTGCCGCGCTACAACTTTAACGAGCAGGACGAACTGCTGGCGGCGATTGGCGGGGGCGATATTCGCCTCAACCAGATGGTTAATTTCCTGCAGGCGCAGTTTAATAAACCCAGCGCGGCGGAGCAGGATGCGGCGGCGTTAAAGCAGCTGCAGCAGAAAACCCACGCTCCGCAGAATCGCAGCAAAGACAATGGTCGCGTGGTGGTGGAGGGCGTCGGCAATCTGATGCACCACATTGCGCGCTGCTGCCAGCCGATTCCCGGCGACGAGATCGTGGGCTTTATCACCCAGGGCCGCGGGATCTCGGTGCACCGCGCGGATTGCGATCAGCTCGCGGAGCTACAGTCTCATGCTCCCGAGCGCATCGTTGACGCGGTGTGGGGAGAGAGCTACTCGGCGGGCTACTCGCTGGTGGTGCGCGTCCAGGCCAACGATCGTAGCGGCCTGCTGCGCGACATCACCACCATTCTCGCCAATGAGAAGGTCAACGTTCTGGGCGTTGCCAGCCGCAGCGATACTAAACAGCAGATGGCGACGATCGATATGACCATTGAGATCTACAACCTGCAGGTGCTGGGGCGCGTACTGGCGAAGCTGAATCAGGTTCCTGACGTCATCGACGCCCGTCGTCTGCACGGCGGATAAACTCCCACGCTTATGTCAGCCGGGTCAGGCGCTACCGCCACCCGGCATTTTTTTATCAGGACAGACTTATGACTCAAATCGAACGCCTGCTCGGCATTATGCGGCGTCTGCGCGATCCGGAAAACGGCTGCCCGTGGGACAAAGAGCAGACCTTTGCCACCATCGCGCCGTATACCCTTGAAGAAACCTATGAAGTGCTCGACGCTATCGCCCGCGAAGATTTTGACGATCTGCGCGGTGAGCTGGGCGACCTGTTGTTCCAGGTCGTCTTCTACGCTCAGATGGCGCAGGAAGAGGGGCGCTTTGATTTTAACGATATCTGCGCCGCCATCAGCGACAAGCTGGAGCGCCGTCATCCGCATATTTTCGGCGAGGCGAGCGCCGGTAGCAGCAGCGAAGTGCTGGCCCGCTGGGAGCAGATCAAAAGCGCTGAGCGAGCGGAAAAGTCCCAGCACTCCGCGCTGGACGACATCCCGCATAGCCTTCCGGCGCTGATGCGCGCGCATAAAATCCAGAAACGCTGCTCGGCGGTAGGCTTTGACTGGACCTCTCTGGGGCCGGTGCTGGATAAAGTGCACGAAGAAATAGATGAAGTGATGCACGAAGCGCAGCAGGCCGTGGTGGATGAAGCTAAACTGGAGGAGGAAGTGGGCGACCTGCTGTTTGCGACGGTCAATTTATCCCGCCATTTAGGGGTAAAAGCCGAAGTTGCGCTGCAAAAAGCCAACCTGAAGTTTGAACGCAGGTTCCGCGAAGTTGAGCGGATTGTCGCCGCGCGCGGCCTGGAAATGACCGGCGTTGACCTCAATACCATGGAGCGGGTGTGGCAGGAAGTAAAACGCCAGGAAACTGATCTCTAAAGAGTTTTCGTGATCAAGCGCTATTTGTGTGATTTTTTAAATAACAAGCGCTTGATTTACGTCAAAAACATTTCGCCAAAAGCGGCTATTTTCTCACTCCCTGCGTTTGTGTGGGCCTGATGAAAAGGAGGGATAATGAAAGTTTGTGGCGTCAGTCATGATCGGGTATACTGCTTTCCCGTCCTGGTTATTCCATCGTCTTTTAAACCTAACTTCTCAGGTTCAGCATGACAACGAACTATATTTTTGTGACCGGCGGGGTCGTATCCTCTCTGGGTAAAGGCATTGCCGCAGCTTCCCTCGCAACCATTCTCGAAGCCCGCGGGCTTAACGTGACCATGATGAAACTGGATCCGTACATCAACGTCGATCCGGGCACCATGAGCCCAATCCAACACGGGGAAGTGTTCGTTACTGAAGACGGCGCTGAAACCGATCTGGACCTGGGTCACTACGAGCGTTTCATTCGCACCAAGATGACCCGTCGCAACAACTTCACCACGGGTCGTATTTACTCTGACGTCCTGCGCAAAGAGCGTCGCGGCGACTATCTGGGTGCCACCGTTCAGGTTATTCCGCATATCACCAACGCGATCAAAGAGCGCGTGCTGGCCGGCGGTGAAGGCCATGATGTGGTGCTGGTTGAAATCGGCGGCACCGTTGGCGATATCGAATCGCTGCCGTTCCTTGAAGCGATTCGCCAGCTGGCGGTGGATATCGGTCGTGAAAACGCGCTGTTTATGCACCTGACCCTGGTGCCGTACATGGCCGCCGCGGGTGAAGTCAAAACCAAGCCGACCCAGCACTCCGTTAAAGAACTGCTCTCCATCGGTATTCAGCCTGACATTCTGGTCTGCCGCTCCGATCGCGCTATTCCGGCGAACGAACGTGCCAAAATTGCATTGTTCTGCAATGTGCCGGAAAAAGCCGTTATTTCGATGAAAGATGTCGATTCCATTTATAAAATCCCGGGCCTGTTGAAATCTCAGGGGCTGGACGATTATATTTGTAAACGATTCAGCTTAAACTGTCCGGAAGCGAACCTGGCCGAATGGGAACAGGTTATCTACGAAGAAGCGAACCCGGCAGGTGAAGTCACCATTGGTATGGTCGGCAAGTACATTGAACTGCCGGACGCCTACAAATCGGTGATTGAAGCGCTGAAACACGGCGGTCTGAAAAATCGCGTCACCGTCAACATCAAGCTGATTGATTCGCAGGATGTGGAAACGCGCGGCGTCGAAATTCTGAAGAATTTAGACGCAATCCTGATTCCTGGTGGCTTCGGCTATCGCGGGGTTGAAGGTAAGATTGCCACCGCGCGCTACGCGCGTGAAAACAACATTCCATACCTGGGCATTTGCCTGGGGATGCAGGTTGCGCTGATTGAGTTCGCGCGCAACGTAGCGGGGATGGAAAACGCCAACTCAACGGAATTTGTGCCAGACTGTAAGTACCCGGTCGTGGCCCTGATTACCGAATGGCGTGATGAAGACGGTAATGTCGAAGTCCGCTCTGATAAGAGCGATCTCGGCGGCACGATGCGCCTCGGCGCGCAGCAGTGCCAGCTGGCTGAAGATAGCCTGGTGCGCCAGCTGTACGGCGAGCCAACCATTACCGAACGCCATCGTCACCGCTACGAAGTCAACAATATGTTGCTGAAGCCGATTGAAAATGCGGGCCTGCGTATTGCGGGCCGTTCCGGGGATGATCAGTTGGTCGAGATCATCGAGGTGCCTAACCATCCGTGGTTCGTCGCCTGTCAGTTCCATCCGGAGTTTACTTCGACGCCGCGTGATGGCCATCCGCTGTTTGCTGGCTTTGTGAAAGCCGCTGGCGAGTACCAGAAGCGTCAGGCGAAGTAAAAGAGTTAGAACGGCAATGCACCCATCCGGGTGCATTGTTTGTCTGGAGTTTTAGTTTAACTTGTACTGAGGAAAACCTAATGTCCAAAATCGTTAAAGTCATCGGTCGTGAAATCATCGACTCCCGTGGTAACCCGACTGTTGAAGCCGAAGTACACCTGGAAGGTGGTTTCGTCGGTATGGCAGCTGCTCCGTCAGGTGCTTCTACTGGCTCCCGCGAAGCGCTGGAACTGCGCGATGGCGACAAATCCCGTTTCATGGGTAAAGGCGTACTGAAAGCTGTTGGCGCGGTTAACGGCCCGATCGCTCAGGCAATCCTTGGCAAAGATGCCAAAGATCAGGCTGGCATCGACAAAATCATGATCGACCTGGACGGTACTGAAAACAAATCTAACTTCGGTGCGAACGCCATCCTGGCCGTCTCTCTGGCTAACGCCAAAGCTGCCGCTGCTTCTAAAGGTCAGCCGCTGTACGAGCACATCGCTGAGCTGAACGGCACCCCGGGCAAATACTCCATGCCGGTTCCGATGATGAACATCATCAACGGCGGCGAGCACGCTGACAACAACGTCGACATCCAGGAATTTATGATTCAGCCGGTTGGCGCTAAATCCCTGAAAGAAGCCGTACGTATGGGTTCTGAAGTGTTCCACAACCTGGCTAAAGTTCTGAAAGCTAAAGGTATGAACACCGCTGTTGGTGACGAAGGCGGCTACGCGCCGAACCTGGGCTCCAACGCTGAAGCGCTGGCTGTTATCGCTGAAGCGGTTAAAGCTGCTGGCTACGAGCTGGGCAAAGACATCACTCTGGCGATGGACTGCGCGGCTTCTGAATTCTACAAAGACGGTAAATACGTTCTGGCCGGCGAAGGCAACAAAGCGTTCACCTCTGAAGAATTCACCCACTTCCTGGAAGAGCTGACCAAACAGTACCCGATCGTCTCCATCGAAGATGGCCTGGACGAATCTGACTGGGACGGTTTCGCATACCAGACTAAAGTACTGGGCGACAAAATCCAGCTGGTTGGTGACGATCTGTTCGTAACCAACACCAAGATCCTGAAAGAAGGCATCGAGAAAGGCATCGTTAACTCCATCCTGATCAAATTCAACCAGATCGGTTCTCTGACCGAAACTCTGGCTGCGATCAAAATGGCGAAAGACGCTGGCTACACTGCCGTTATCTCTCACCGTTCTGGCGAAACTGAAGACGCGACCATCGCTGACCTGGCTGTGGGTACCGCTGCAGGCCAGATCAAAACTGGTTCTATGAGCCGTTCTGACCGCGTTGCTAAATACAACCAGCTGATTCGTATCGAAGAAGCGCTGGGCGAAAAAGCACCGTACAACGGTCGTAAAGAGATCAAAGGTCAGGCATAAGCCTGTCTTAATCTGATATGAAAAAGCCAGCCTTCGGGCTGGCTTTTTTTATACCTGCAAAAGCGGCTACTTAAAATCTACCGCCATTTGCTGCGGGATAGAAAGTCCGCGCGTGGTCTGTACGCAGCGGTCAATGTAATCGGTAAAGCGCGGCGGTTTTGGCATACCCATGCTGAGCAGCTTGTCGTTGCTGAATCGTACGTTAAGCGTGGCGAAGGCGCCGTACAGGCGCATGGCTTTTAGCATCAGCCGTTCGTTGCAGGGGCCAAAAATAGCCTTCAGCTCACGGCGCATTTTGACCAGCGTTTCATAGCTGACCTGCGCGTATTTATCGCCGACCGGCGCCTGCTCGAGGGCGGAGGCCATCGCGTTATCGATATCCGCAAACCTTACGCTGTTTTCCTCTCCCGCGGAAATATGCACCACCTCTCCGCGCGCCAGCGGGCTGGTAAGCAGCATCAGCAGCGCATCGGCGCAGTAATCGACGGGGATTACATCGATGCGGTCTTCCATCGAACACATAAATTTTTGCAGCATCAGCCCCATGCTGAACACCCAGAAGATGCTGCTGGAGGGCTGACAGCCGTGATGAGTGTGGCCAACAACAATAGAGGGACGGGCGATCGCCAGCGGTAGCGTTGGGCACTCCTGCCGCATGAGACGCTCAATTGTTGATTTAGAGTGGGTGTACTCGACCAGATGCTCGGCGCGTTCACGAAACGCCGTGCTTTCCGCTACCAGCGAATCGGGGTCTGGCGAGCAGGACATCGCGGTGCCCACGTGCAGAAAGCGCTCAAGGCCGCCGACCTGAGCCATCCGCCGGGCAAACTGCAGCGTGCCTTCGACGTTGACCTTCCAGATAAGCGGATTATTACCAAATGAGGCGACGGCGGCGCAGTTGAGCACGTGGGTAACCTGATTCAGGCGCGGGTCGTCGAGAAAGGGCTGCGGATTGGCCAGATCCCCCAGCAGAATGTTGCCGGGCGTCAGGGCCGTTAATCTCTCTTCGCTAATATTGAATTTTCGCAGGTTTTCCTTTACCCGTTCTACGGCAGCTACACTATTATCTGCACGAACTAACAGTAATAGATTAGGCGCATTCTTTTTATTCAGAATGCTTTCTAACACTGCTCCACCGAGAAAACCGGTCGCGCCAGTAATTAATAATGTATTCATGAATGCAGTCTCATTATGGTTGGTTGACTGGATTCTAGGCGCGGAAAATTAAACGGATATTAAATGGAAAATGAACATAAGATGCGGTTTATTAAGGTTATTTTAAGGTAATTTAGCATCGTGGATCGAATTTGACCCTAAGCTATGACAATAAATTCATTATTTCGTGTATCCATTTGTACATCGTTGAAATTTATTATTTTTAAGTTTGTTATTTTATTTTTGGCTTTCAAAATTATACATGTTTTGTTACACCAAAAATTTTAGCCGTGCCGCTTAATAGTCGCCTGATGATTATCAGACTAATTAAATCAGCCGGTGCGGGATAATGGAATCGGCCAGCTGCCGGACGTTTATCATTAAGGTTTAGGTTCTACCCACCACGCGGCGCAGCGCGGGACAAGATCTGCGCGGGCAAATCTGCGATAATGCGCGCTCACAACCCTAAGCAGAGATGATTATGCAGTACCCGATTAACGAGATGTTCCAGACCTTGCAAGGCGAAGGTTACTTCACCGGCGTTCCCGCCATTTTTATTCGTTTACAGGGATGCCCGATTGGTTGCGCCTGGTGCGATACCAAACATACCTGGGATAAGCTTGCCGATCGGGAAGTGTCGCTGTTCAGCATTCTGGCAAAAACCAAAGAGAGCGATAAATGGGGCCCGGCGAGCAGCGAAGATCTGCTGGCTATCATCGGGCGTCAGGGCTGGACGGCCCGCCACGTGGTCATTACCGGCGGCGAGCCCTGCATTCATGATTTAACGCCGTTAACCTCTTTACTGGAGCAAAACGGATTTAGCTGCCAGATTGAAACCAGCGGCACCCATGAAGTGCGCTGCACGCCGCATACCTGGGTGACGGTGTCGCCAAAGGTGAACATGCGCGGCGGCTATGACGTACTCTCTCAGGCGCTACAGCGGGCTGATGAAATTAAACATCCGGTTGGACGCGTGCGCGATATCGAAGCGCTGGATGAGCTGCTGGCAACGCTGGCCGATGAAAAGCCGCGTATTATCGCGCTTCAGCCGATTAGCCAGAAAGATGACGCGACGCGCCTGTGCATCGAAACCTGTATCGCCCGCAACTGGCGCTTATCGATGCAGACGCACAAGTACCTCAATATCGCGTGATATAAAAAACCCTGATAGCGCAGGGCTATCAGGGTCTTATTCAGCTAAAGGCACTATCACTCGCCGCGATAGACGCAGCCCGCGGTGCAGGTTTCTTTGATCATCACCGCGCTCAGCAGCGGTACCCGCGGTTTCATCTGCTCCCAGATCCATTTTGCCAGCACTTCGCTGGTCGGATTGGACAGCCCGGGAATATCGTTCAGATAGTAATGGTCGAGGCGATCGTAGATGGGTTTAAACGCGGCCTTCAGCTCGGCAAAATCCATGATCCACCCGGTATGGGGATCGACTTCACCGGTAATCTCCAGGCGCACCATAAAAGAGTGGCCGTGCAGGCGACCGCACTTATGACCTTCCGGCACGTGCGGCAGGTGGTGAGCGGCTTCAAAGGTGAAATCTTTAAACAGCGTGGTGGACATCTTTTCTTCTCAATATGGCAAAAAACCGCCGTAGGGTACCGGAAAGCACATTTTTTCGCATTAACTAAAACGGCCCTGAGCGGAAAATAGCCACATTCATCCAGCCTGTTCAAATTAATTGCCTATATTTCATGGGTTTATATAATCGATTTTGTTGTTAATAACTATAACTAAAACAGGTTAGTCCATTTGGTTATTTGTTATTTCCATCCTTTATTTAGTTGTTACTATTTGCACCGTTAACCTACTCACTCGTCATACTTCGAGCCGCATGTGCGTTGGCAATAACTCGGCCCAGCCTTGGGCTTTGCCCTGATGGGCGCTGTGTCGCTGCCTGCAACTCGAATTATTTAGAGTAAATACATTATCTTCTGTTTATCACGCTGACAGGGCGTGAATCACAGCTTTGCTTACTGGAACATAACAACGCATGACGACACAGGCCCCACCTTCCAATTTGCTACCGCTGAGTCCGGAGCAAATGGCGCGCCTTCAGGCGGCCACGACTGACTTCACGCCCACCCAGCTGGCCTGGGTTTCCGGCTATTTTTGGGGGGTGCTGAACCAGCAGCCCGGCGCGGCGGTTGTTGCGCCAGCCCAGGCGGCTGAAGTACCCTCCATTACCCTGATTTCGGCATCGCAAACCGGCAACGCCCGCCGCGTCGCTGAAGCGCTGCGCGACGATCTGCAGGCCGCGCAGCTGAACGTGAAGCTGGTCAACGCAGGCGACTATAAATTCAAACAAATTGCCTCCGAAAAGCTGCTGGTCGTGGTGACGTCAACGCAGGGTGAAGGTGAGCCGCCGGAAGAAGCCGTCGCGCTGCATAAATTCCTGTTTTCGAAGAAAGCGCCGAAGCTGACCGATACCGCATTTGCCGTGTTTGGCCTCGGCGATACCTCCTATGAATTCTTCTGCCAGTCCGGCAAAGATTTTGATAATAAGCTGGCCGAACTGGGCGGCGAACGCCTGCTCGACCGGGTTGATGCTGATGTAGAGTATCAGGCCGCCGCCGCCGAATGGCGCGCTCGGGTGGTTGAGGCGCTGAAAGCGCGCGCTCCTGCCGCCGTCCCGTCTCAGCTGATTGCCAGCGGATCGGTGAACGAGATCCACACCAGCCCCTATACCAAAGAAGCGCCGCTGACCGCGACGCTGGCGGTGAATCAAAAAATTACCGGTCGCGATTCTGAAAAAGATGTGCGCCATATTGAAATCGACCTCGGCGACTCCGGCCTGCGCTATCAACCGGGCGATGCGCTGGGCGTCTGGTACCAGAACGATCCGGCTCTGGTGAAAGAGCTGGTAGAGCTGCTGTGGCTGACGGGCGAGGAGCCGGTCACGGTTGACGGCAAAACGCTGCCGCTCGCCGAAGCGCTGGAGTGGCACTTCGAGCTGACGGTCAACACCGGTAACATCGTGGAAAATTATGCCACCTTAACCCGCAGCGAATCCCTGCTGCCGCTGGTGGGCGATAAGGCACAGCTCCAGCATTACGCCGCGACCACGCCGATTGTCGATATGGTGCGTTTCTCCCCGGCGCAGCTGGATGCCCAGGCGCTGGTCGACCTGCTGCGCCCGCTGACCCCGCGACTGTACTCGATCGCTTCTTCGCAGGCGGAAGTGGAAAGCGAAGTCCACGTCACCGTTGGCGTGGTGCGTTATGACATCGAAGGCCGCGCCCGGGCCGGTGGCGCTTCCAGCTTCCTGGCTGACCGCGTCGAAGAAGATGGCGAAGTGCGCATCTTCATCGAGCATAACGATAACTTCCGTCTGCCCGCTAACCCGCAGACGCCGGTGATCATGATTGGCCCCGGCACCGGCATCGCGCCGTTCCGCGCTTTTATGCAGCAGCGCGCGGCGGAAGGCGCGGAAGGGAAGAACTGGCTGTTCTTCGGCAACCCGCACTTTACCGAAGATTTCCTTTATCAGGTGGAGTGGCAAAGCTACGTCAAAGAAGGCGTGCTGAGCCGCATCGACCTGGCCTGGTCCCGCGATCAACAACAAAAAGTCTACGTTCAGGACAAGCTGCGCGAGCAGGGGGCCGAACTGTGGCGCTGGATTAACGACGGCGCCCATATTTATGTCTGCGGCGATGCCAATCGTATGGCAAAAGACGTTGAGCAGACGTTGCTGGAAGTGATTGCCGAATACGGCGCGATGGACGCCGAAGCGGCGGACGAATTTTTAAGTGAGCTGCGCGTTGAGCGCCGTTATCAGCGAGATGTCTACTAATGAGCGAAAAACATCCAGGCCCGCTGGTGGTCGAAGGTAAACTGACTGACGCCGAGCGCATGAAGCTCGAAAGCAACTACCTGCGCGGCACCATTGCGGAAGATTTGAACGACGGCCTGACCGGCGGTTTTAAAGGCGATAACTTTCTGCTGATCCGTTTTCACGGTATGTACCAGCAGGATGACCGCGATATCCGCGCCGAGCGCGCGGCGCAGAAGCTGGAGCCGCGTCACGCGATGCTGCTGCGCTGCCGCCTGCCGGGCGGGGTGATCACCACCAAACAGTGGCAGGCGATCGATAAATTCGCCGCCGATAACACCATCTACGGCAGTATCCGTCTGACCAACCGTCAGACCTTCCAGTTCCACGGCATTCTGAAGAAGAACGTCAAGCCGGTGCACCAGATGCTGCATTCGGTCGGGCTGGACGCGTTGGCCACCGCCAACGATATGAACCGTAACGTGCTGTGTACCTCTAACCCGTACGAGTCCCAACTGCATACTGAAGCCTACGAATGGGCGAAGAAGATCTCCGAGCACCTGCTGCCGCGCACGCGCGCCTACGCCGAGATCTGGCTGGATCAGAAGAAAGTCGCCACCACCGATGAAGAGCCGATCCTCGGTCAGACCTATCTGCCGCGTAAGTTCAAAACGACCGTAGTGATCCCGCCGCAGAACGATATCGATCTGCACGCGAACGATATGAACTTCGTGGCCATCGCTGAAAACGGCAAGCTGGTCGGCTTCAACCTGCTGGTCGGCGGCGGTTTATCGATTGAGCACGGCAATAAGAAAACCTACGCCCGTACGGCGAGCGAGTTTGGCTATCTGCCGCTGGAGCACACTCTGGCGGTGGCGGAAGCGGTGGTCACGACCCAGCGCGACTGGGGTAACCGTACCGATCGTAAAAATGCGAAAACCAAATACACCCTCGAACGCGTTGGCGTTGAGACCTTTAAGGCGGAAGTGGAACGTCGGGCGGGCATCAAGTTTGAGCCGATCCGTCCGTACGAATTCACCGGCCGCGGCGATCGTATCGGCTGGGTGAAGGGTATCGACAATAACTGGCATCTGACGCTGTTTATTGAAAATGGTCGTATCCTTGATTATCCGGGTCGTCCGCTGAAAACCGGCCTGCTGAAGATTGCGAAGATCCACAAAGGCGAATTCCGCATTACGGCGAACCAGAACCTGATTATTGCCAGCGTACCGGAAGATCAGAAGGCGAAGATCGAGAAGCTGGCCCGCGATCACGGCCTGATGAACGCCGTCACGCCGCAGCGCGAAAACTCTATGGCCTGCGTGTCGTTCCCGACCTGCCCGCTGGCGATGGCGGAAGCCGAGCGTTTCCTCCCGTCGTTTATCGATAAAGTCGAGGCGGTGATGAGCAAACATGGCGTTGGCGACGAGCATATCGTTACCCGCGTTACCGGCTGCCCGAACGGCTGCGGCCGCGCGATGCTGGCGGAAGTGGGGCTGGTCGGTAAAGCGCCGGGCCGCTATAACCTGCACCTTGGCGGCAACCGCAGCGGGACGCGTATTCCGCGTATGTATCGGGAAAATATTACCGAGTCGGAAATTCTCGATTCGATCGACGAACTGGTAGGGCGCTGGGCGAAAGAGCGTGAAGCGGGTGAAGGCTTCGGCGACTTTACGGTGCGTGCGGGCATCATTCGCCCGGTGCTCGACCCAGCCCGTGATTTCTGGGAATAATATCCAGGTGCCCGGTGGCGAGCAGCGATCCGGGCCTGTGGGTTTTGTAGGCCGGGCAAATGCAGTACCGCCCGGCGAAACAGGCAAGCGAGGTTCTTATGTCCGTACTCGATCTAAACGCGCTGAACGCATTACCGAAGGTCGATCGTGTTTTGCAGCTGGCGGAAACCAATAGCCAGCTGGAAAAGCTGAGCGCGGAAGCGCGCGTCGCGTGGGCGCTGGAAAACCTGCCGGGCGAATATGTGCTCTCTTCGAGCTTTGGTATTCAGGCGGCGGTGAGCCTGCATCTGGTCAATCAGGTGCGCCCGGATATTCCGGTCATTCTGACCGATACCGGCTATCTGTTCCCGGAAACCTACCAGTTTATCGACGAGTTAACGGACAAACTCAATCTGAACCTGAAGATCTATCGGGCGAAGGAGAGCGCCGCCTGGCAGGAGGCGCGCTACGGTAAGCTGTGGGAGCAGGGCGTTGAGGGTATTGAAAAGTACAATGATATTAACAAGGTCGAGCCGATGAACCGGGCGCTGGAAGAGCTGAATGCGCAAACCTGGTTTGCGGGCCTGCGCCGCGAGCAGTCCGGCAGCCGCGCCCACCTGCCGGTGCTGGCGATCCAGCGCGGCGTGTTTAAGGTGCTGCCGATCATCGACTGGGATAATCGTACCGTCTATCAGTATCTGCAAAAGCACGGCCTGAAGTATCACCCGCTGTGGGATCAGGGCTATTTGTCGGTGGGGGATACCCACACCACCCGGAAATGGGAGCCGGGGATGGCGGAGGAAGAAACGCGCTTCTTTGGTCTGAAAAGAGAGTGCGGGCTGCACGAAGGCTAATGTAGCCCTGTGGGATTTCCACAACTTCCGGCTAAAACAGCAGAACCCTTTTTTGACCTGGTAAGCCATATTGGCGACGATTTTACAGTAAAAAGGGTATCTGCTATCTAATTCTTCCGGCTTCAGCACACTGTTGTCATGGTGAAGCCTGGCGCTATGGTTATCTACCAGAATATAACCGCTGACTTGTCGCCGGGCCTCGTCCTTGTCTGCGTGGAAGGCTGAAAGATGGGCTGCCGGGATTTGCCTCGATTTTCAGCCTCCCGGCGTCATGGATTTTTCTGCAACTACAAATCTGCTTTGACAAAATCTCCATCGATCATGAACTATTATTCCTGGTCTTTTAAACTATACCCATTAAGAATATAAGTGATTTATGTTTCATTACGATATTATCTCATAATTATCCGTTGTGATTGAGGTTCTCATTTGTACCTGGCTTGACACAGGCCACAAATTGTATTTATATTTTTGAGACAGGGCGAATGCAGAAAGAATATATTTCGGATTTTCTCTCATCATTCGAATACCACAATATTTTCTGAACGCCTCGATTTCCCCGTTTTTACTGGCTATTGCTGGGGAGTTTTTTCTTAAATAAAGCGCAAGGTAGCGTCATGTCATTAGAAAAGGAAATAGTACCTAAAGGTGATTATCATTCTTCCCTGGAAGTTATAATCGAAAATAGTTACGCCACAAGTACCGGTAAGCTCGTTGTCTACCTCGAAGGCGGTCATTTCAATCGGCAATTTGGCGCAGACGAGTTTGCGCTTAACACGCTATCTGATGCCGTTGCTTTCGGAAAAAAACTTATCAGTAAATATCAAAAAAATATCAAACTCGTTTACGGTATTCTGGTAGACGATCTCGGGATTGCCTGTTCTGAAGATAGCTGTACTCTCCCTCAACTCGAAAAGATATCAGAACCGCAAACGGCTGGAGAACTTCCTGAGGAAATTGAATTTTTTATCCAAAAAAATACTCTCATCAAACGCGATAAATTAATGGTTTTTTCCGAGCGAACCAGTAAAAATCGGTCCATCGAAAGTATAAAAAAGAAACTCAAGGACAATACGGAAGGATTATTGATTACTGAAAATGGATCTCATACTGAAATTAAGTTATCAGTCCCTGATGTCATTCCTTTTGTCTTAGCAAGAAAAAATGGTGACGTTTTTACTGCTAAATGTCCAGCTATCATTTTCCAACACTATAAAGATATACTTTTCAAACTTAAACAGCGATTTACAGAAGCCCGTGACTTTGTGATCATCGACTGGTCTGATTTTTCAGATCACAATAAGGTGGTACAAGGCCGCACCGCATTAACTGTTATGCAAAAACCGCAAAATCATAATCTCACCATCGCTAACATATTTTTTGGCGATGATGAAGGCCACATCGCTAAAATGGAATACAGTGCCGTATCGTCTATAAAAGCAGACCCTATGGTTGTCTAACAGGAAGTGGATATAAACATGATTTATCTGGATAATAACGCAACAACCAACATGGCTCCTGAAGTCCGCGCTACTGTTATACACTGCTTTGACGAATACTTCGCCAATGCATCTTCTGTCAGTCATTATGAAGGGATCAGAGCGCAAAATTATTTAGAAGAGTGCAGGGCCATTGTGGCACAAATGATTGGGGCTAATGCGGAATTTATCACTTTCAATTCTGGTGCTTCTGAAGCAAATAACACGGTTATTCGAGCGGTGTCTGATTACTTCTTACACACCGGCAAGGTTCATATCATTACCAGTTCGATCGAGCACGAATGCCTGCTAAAAGTTTGTGAGTATGTCAGGCGACACGGTGTCGACATTACTTTTCTGCCTGTCGATCGTCTGGGACGCGTCTCCATTGAGGCTCTAAAAGAGGCTATCCGTCCAGAAACTCGACTAATTTCTGTCATGGCAGCGAATAATGAAACTGGTGTTCTACAGCCTCTGGATCAAATTGGAATTATAGCGCGCCAGCACGGTATATTATTCCATAGCGATGCCGCCCAGCTCGTGGGGAAACTCCCCTTCTCGGTGACACAGTCCAGCCCTGATTTTGTCAGTTTTTCAGCTCATAAATTCTATGGCCCCAAAGGCGTCGGCGCACTCTACAGCTCACGGCCTGACATCCTCCGGCACTCGCCACTCATTCATGGAGGAGGTCAGGAGTCAGGCATCCGTAGCGGCACAGTTAATCTTCCGGCTATTGCTGGAATGGCAAAGGCTGCTGAGCTGTTTATCTCCTCATATCCGCAGCGCATTGCGTTTCAAAAAGAGATGAAGAGTTATTTTATCGATCTCCTCGAATCAATAATGCCGGACGTTGTGATAAATGGCTGTAGGACGCAAAGCCTGCCTAATACCGTGAACTTCTCTTTGCCTGGCATTAAGTCCAGTATGCTTCTGAAAAAACTCAAAATGAAAGTTGCGCTCAGTAGTGCCTCAGCCTGTCATTCAACGGAACAAAAACCCAGCCATGTTTTAAGCGCTATGGGGCTGGATGATGCCTTGCTTCAAGGGGCAATTCGCATGAGCTTTAGCCATATGACGGAGCGTGAAGAACTTAAAACAGCAGTGGAGTTGCTTGCCGGTACAGCACAGCGCCTGGGGGGGATTAAATGAAGCCCAGAGTGCCAAAACGCTGGGTTGCCGAGCTATTGCTGGCCGTTGTCGCGGCGGGTTGGGGGATTGGTTTTCCGGTTATGAAAATGGTGGTCAATACCTATCCGGTAATGATGGTGTTAGGGCTACGCTTTCTGCTTTCGGCCTTCTTTTTGCTGCCGTTCAGCTTGAGAGGATTGGGAACATTATCGCGACAAACATTTCTGTCTGGTCTACTACTGGGTCTGCTATTGGGAACTTCATTTGTGTTCCTTATTTATGGTCTTCAGTTAACAACGGCCTCAAATACCGGTTTTCTTGCGGGGCTCAGTGTCATTTGGGTGTTATTGCTCACGGGACCATTGATGGGGAAACACCCCTCTTTTGACGCGATATTAGCGACATTGTTTGGTCTTGCGGGTTTATATCTGATGGCCGATATCCAGGGATGGCAGCTCCATCTGGGAGATGGGTTGGTCGTTATTGGATCGTTGTTCACCGCCATACATATTATTGCGCTCGATCGTTTCTGCGCGCGTCATAATAATATGACACTAACGTTTTTACAGATCTCTACGATGGCCGTAATCTTTCTGGGACTACAGCACATCAGCGGAGGTGAGATTCTCCCTCGTAACTGGAGTAGCAAGCTTGTCATCGCGTTAGGGATAACGGCAGTCTTTTCTACTGTCATTGCTTTTTGGGTTCAGGCGCATTTCCAGCGGTATTCAACGCCAACGCGAGCCGTTCTGATTTACAATCTGGAGCCGGTGTTTTCCGCACTATTCGCACTCTGGTTATTGCATGAAACGTTTTCCGCCAATGTTATTTTCGGGGGAGGATTGATTCTGATAGGGATGTGCCTTCCGGGTATTCTGAAGATATTTTCGAAGCGCTCTAACGTAAATCCAACGGATCGGTTACGCGGATTGTAGCGGTGTGTTCAGACGGTGCTTGCGCCGTCCAGGCAACAGGACGGTGCCCAGCCAACGGTACAGGAAAACCCCTTTTCCCCGCAGGTTGGCCAGCAAGCTGAATGACTTCTGGCAGTGGAGACGGTGAGAGACATACCGCCTGCTGATTGAGCGAGGATTGTTAAAAAAGCACTCCCGGAGAAGTGCTAGCGGTATTAAAAAATGAAAACGCATCATGGCGACAGTCCTTGTTGCCGAATTTTTATCGTTAGTCTATTTTGAGGCGGGTCTCTTCTCCGCCTTCGCCAGCTCTTTCACCAGCGGCAGCATCACTTTCATCACATCGCGTCCGCGATGCTCAATACGCCCCGGCAGCGCTTTATCAATATACTGTAGGTTATCCAGCTGTACGTCATGCCAGCTCGTGCCCTGCGGGAAGCTGCGTGATTTGCTCCGCTGCTGATAACCGTCTTTCTTACCTAATGACCAGTTGGTCGCTTCCACCGACAGTACCGGGATCCCGGCGCTATCAAAAACGCTGGCGTCGTTGCAGCAGCCGGTGCCTTTCGGGAAGTCCCGGTTCATCCCAGGATTGGTGAAGGCCGCGATGCCGTGGCTACGGGCGATAGCCAGCGCCCGGTCGCGGGTGAGCTTGCGCACCGATGCTGGCGTGCTGCGGCCGCTATTAAAGTACAGCTTATCGCCCACGACCAGGTTATCGAGATTAATCACCAGCAGGGTGTTTTTCTTTTCCGCGTCGCTCATGCGCTTAAGCAGATTCTGCGCACCCAGCCGGCCTTCTTCTTCACCGCTGGTGGCGACGAAGCGAATACCGTAACGGGTAGGAACGTTCTTTAACTGTTCAGCAAGTTCCAGCATGACGCCGAGACCCATCGCGTTGTCGTCTATCCCCTGCAGGGTCAGGCCGCCGAGGTTGTTTTCAACATCTTTATCACTCTGCGGCGCGTAGGTATCCAGGTGCGCCATGATAATAATCTGCTGGCGAGATTGGCCTTCATGAGCGGCGATCACCGTACTGCCGGTGGCGTTATGCCAGTTTTTACGCTGATTACTATCGGTATAGACGTAACGGGTATTGAAGCTGCGCACATCGCTCTGGTAGCCCATCTGGGCGAACTGCTGGCGGAGATAATCGGCCGACAGCATCTCGGCCGGCGTGCCGGTCATTCTTCCGGGATAAAAGGTGGCGATATGACGAGCCTGGGCATTGGCGGTTTCGCCCGGGGCGCTGAATGCCGGGGCGGCGGAGAAGACAAAACCTGCGCCCAACGCCAGGGGGAGCAGGCGACGGCACAATGCGGAAAACATAGGGGGTCCTTTAGCACTTAAAACAATTTCACCCGCGTAGTATGAAACTGTGACCGGGGTTAAACAATTTCAATCGCTCTTAAATGGTGGAAAAACCGCGTGTTAAGCACTTTTTGATATTTGCTTTCCCAGGTCGTTATTCTTTTGAGTAACAACTCATTCCATTTCGTAATTTCATTTGCTCTAAACCGCACCCTATAGTCGCTCTATTGCTGATTGTAAGAGAGTTGTTGCGCAGTGGAATACTTGCCGATATTTGCCGAAGTGAAAGACAGACCCGTGCTGGTGATCGGCGGCGGCGAGATAGCCGCGCGTAAGATTACGTTTTTGCTGCGTGCTGAAGCGAAGGTGCAAATTGTCGCCGAAACGTTGATACCGGAACTTGCCGAAAAGGTCGAGCGCGAGGAAATTCAGTGGCGGGCAACCGTATTCGAAGAGCAGCAGCTTGACGACGTATTCCTGGTGATTGCCGCCACGGAAGATGACGAGCTGAACCAACGCGTTTATGTCGCGGCTAACGCGCGCTATCGGCTGGTCAACGTCGTGGATAATCAGGCGCTGTGCTCGTTTGTCTTTCCATCCATTGTCGATCGCTCTCCGCTGCTGGTGGCTATCTCTTCCAGCGGAAAAGCGCCGGTGCTGTCGCGGATTTTGCGCGAAAAAATCGAAGCGCTGCTGCCCACCAACCTGGGTCGGCTGGCTGAAACGGCGAGCTACTGGCGTCACCATATTAAAACCCATCTGAAAACCACCGCCGAACGCCGCCGCTTTTGGGAGCGCGTGTTTACCGGTCGCTTTGCCAGCCTGATGCTGGCGGGCAATAAAGATGAAGCGGAAAAAGCGCTGGAAGATGAACTTCTTCAGCCGGAAAAACGCCCTGGTGAAATTATTCTCGTCGGGGCAGGGCCAGGCGATGCCGGATTGCTGACCCTGCGCGGCCTGCAGGCCCTTCAGCAGGCGGATGTGGTGTTTTACGACAACCTGGTCACCCCGGAAGTACGTGAACTGGTGCGCCGGGACGCGGAGACAATCTGCGTCGGCAAAAGCGCCGCCGGCGTATCTGTACCGCAGCAGGAGATCAACCGCCTGCTGCTGGAAGCGGCGAAAACGGGCAAAACGGTGATTCGCCTGAAGGGCGGCGACCCGTTTATTTTTGGCCGCGGCGGTGAAGAGCTGCAGGCCGCAGCCGAAGAGGGCATTCCGTTTCAGGTCGTCCCGGGCGTCACGGCGGCGGCGGGTGCAACGGCCTATGCCGGTATTCCGCTGACGCATCGTGATTATGCCCAGAGCGTAACCTTCATTACCGGGCACTTTGGCGCTGAAAATTCGCCGCTCGACTGGGCGCGGCTGGCGCAAAGCGGCCAGACCCTGGCCATTTATATGGGCAGCCTGAAAGCGGCGGAAATCAGCGCTCAGCTGATCGCCAACGGCCGCGGAGGCGATACCCCGGTGGCGGTAATCTCGCGCGGCACCCGCGCCGATCAGCAAACGAAGACCGGCACATTACAACAGCTTGAAAACCTGGCGAAAGACGCCCCGATGCCCGCGCTGCTGGTGGTGGGTGAAGTGGTGCAATTACATCAACAGCTCGCCTGGTTTCAACACACCTCATCCTCAGACGCCTTTAAGGCTTCTGTAGTAAATCTGGCTTAAGGAACGGTTATGGACCAAAAACGACTTACTCACCTGCGGCAACTGGAGGCGGAAAGCATCCATATCATTCGTGAGGTGGCCGCCGAATTCTCTAACCCGGTGATGATGTACTCCATCGGCAAAGACTCCAGCGTGATGCTGCATCTGGCGCGTAAAGCGTTTTATCCAGGCACCCTGCCGTTCCCGCTGCTGCACGTCGATACCGGCTGGAAATTCCGCGAAATGTACGAGTTCCGTGATCGTACCGCTAAAGCCTACGGCTGTGAGCTGCTGGTGCACAAAAACCCGGAAGGGGTGGCGATGGGGATTAACCCGTTCGTTCACGGCAGCGCCAAGCATACCGATATCATGAAAACCGAAGGCCTCAAGCAGGCGCTGAACAAATACGGCTTCGATGCCGCGTTCGGCGGCGCCCGTCGCGATGAAGAGAAATCCCGCGCTAAAGAGCGTATTTACTCCTTCCGCGACCGCTTCCACCGCTGGGATCCGAAAAACCAGCGCCCGGAGCTGTGGCACAACTATAACGGCCAGATTAACAAGGGCGAAAGTATCCGCGTGTTCCCGCTCTCCAACTGGACCGAGCTGGACATCTGGCAGTACATCTATCTGGAAAATATTGAAATTGTTCCGCTGTACCTGGCGGCGGAGCGTCCGGTGCTGGAGCGCGACGGGATGCTGATGATGATCGATGACGATCGCATCAATTTACAGCCCGGCGAGATGATCAAAAAACAGATGGTACGCTTCCGCACCCTCGGCTGCTGGCCGCTGACCGGCGCGGTGGAGTCCAATGCGCAAACGCTGCCGGAGATCATCGAAGAGATGCTGGTCTCGACCACCAGCGAACGACAGGGGCGCGTGATTGACCGCGACCAGGCAGGCTCCATGGAGCTGAAGAAACGTCAGGGTTATTTCTAAGGAGCCGCCATGAATACGACTATTGCACAACAAATTGCCAATGAAGGCGGCGTTGAAGCCTACCTGCATGCCCAGCAGCACAAAAGCCTGCTGCGCTTTTTGACCTGCGGCAGCGTCGACGACGGCAAAAGTACGCTGATTGGCCGCCTGCTGCACGATACCCGTCAGATTTACGAAGATCAGCTCTCTTCGCTGCATAACGACAGCAAACGTCACGGTACCCAGGGCGAAAAACTCGATCTGGCGCTGCTGGTGGACGGTCTGCAGGCCGAGCGTGAGCAGGGCATTACCATTGACGTCGCCTATCGTTACTTCTCAACCGAGAAGCGCAAATTTATTATCGCCGACACCCCGGGACACGAACAGTATACCCGCAACATGGCGACCGGCGCGTCAACCTGCGACCTGGCGATCCTGCTGATCGACGCCCGCAAAGGCGTGCTCGATCAGACCCGCCGCCACAGTTTTATCTCCACGCTGCTGGGGATCAAACACCTGGTGGTGGCGGTGAACAAAATGGACCTCGTCGATTTTAGCGAAGAGACCTTTAACACCATCCGTGAAGCGTATCTGACCTTTGCTGAACAGCTGCCAGGCGATCTCGACATTCGCTTTGTCCCGCTTTCCGCGCTTGAAGGGGACAACGTCGCCAGCCAGAGCGATAAAATGCCGTGGTACAGCGGCCCGACGCTGCTGGAAGTGCTGGAAACCGTTGAGATTCAGCGCGTGGTGGAAAGCCAGCCGCTGCGCTTCCCGGTGCAGTACGTCAACCGCCCGAACCTCGACTTCCGCGGGTTCTCCGGTACGGTTGCCGCCGGCAGCGTGAGCGTAGGACAGCGCCTGAAAGTGCTGCCGTCGGGGGTGGAATCCACCGTGGCGCGCATTGTCACCTTTGACGGCGATCTGCCGGAAGCGGCGGCCGGGGAAGCGATCACTCTCGTGCTGAAGGATGAAATTGATATCAGCCGCGGTGACCTGCTGGTGGACGCGACTGTCTCTCTGCCTGCGGTACAAAGCGCCAGCGTTGATGTGGTATGGATGGCGGAGCAGGCGCTAACGCCTGGCCAGAGCTATGACATTAAAATCGCCGGTAAGAAAACCCGCGCCCGCGTGGATGGCGTACGCTACCAGGTTGATATTAACAACCTGACCCAGCGCGAAGTGGAATCGCTGCCGCTCAACGGCATTGGGCTGGTGGATCTGACTTTCGACGAGCCGCTGGTGCTGGATAAATACCAGGATAACCCGGTCACCGGGGGCCTGATTTTTATCGATCGTTTGACCAACGTGACCGTTGGCGCAGGGATGGTACGCGAACCGAACGAGCAGGCTCAGGCAGGCGCTTCGCAATACAGCGCGTTTGAGCTTGAGCTGAACCAGCTTATTCGCAAGCACTTCCCGCACTGGGACGCCCGCGACCTGCTGGGAGGCAAGTAATGGCCCGACATGACGAAAACGTCGTCTGGCACGCACATCCTGTCACGCAG
Source organism: Klebsiella sp. PL-2018 (assembly GCF_019048985.1). Taxonomy (NCBI): domain Bacteria; kingdom Pseudomonadati; phylum Pseudomonadota; class Gammaproteobacteria; order Enterobacterales; family Enterobacteriaceae; genus Klebsiella; species Klebsiella sp. PL-2018. The sequence goes on along the minus strand of NZ_CP077673.1, from coordinate 4,633,753 downwards.
GCGCAGCGCGAGCAGCATCATGGCCATCGCGGCGTGGTGCTGTGGTTCACCGGGCTTTCGGGCTCGGGGAAATCCACCGTTGCCGGCGCGCTGGAAGAGGCGCTGCATCGGCTCGGCGTGAGCACCTATTTGCTGGATGGCGATAACGTGCGTCACGGCCTGTGCAGCGATCTTGGCTTCAGCGACGACGACCGCAAAGAAAACATTCGCCGGGTGGGTGAAGTGGCGAAGCTGATGGTGGATGCCGGGCTGGTAGTATTGACTGCGTTTATATCACCGCATCGCGCAGAGCGGCAGATGGTGCGCGAACGTTTGGGCGAAGGGCGCTTTATTGAAGTCTTTGTCGATACGCCGCTGGCGATCTGCGAAGCGCGGGATCCGAAAGGGCTGTACAAGAAGGCACGGGCCGGGGAGCTGCGCAACTTTACCGGAATTGATTCAGTGTATGAATCCCCGGAGAGCGCCGAAATTCACCTCGACGGTGAACAATTGGTAACAAATTTGGTGCACCAATTATTAGACCTGCTACGACAGAGCGATATTATCAGATCCTGAAACGGCAGCGGCATCATCACAGGATGCCGATCGCCAGGTCAACAGGATTCGATATGCGCAATACCCAGAACATCAGTATTATTCGTTCAGAACCGCCGCCGGCAGTCAGCGACGAGACCACCTGGTCTCTGTCGGGCGCTGCCGTTGGCTTTATTTCATGGCTGCTGGCGCTGGGTATTCCCTTCCTGATCTATGGCAGTAACACGCTATTTGTCCTCCTCTACACCTGGCCGTTCTTCCTGGCATTAATGCCGGTTGCCGTCGTGGTTGGCATCGCGCTGCATTCGCTGATGGATGGCAAACTTCAGTACAGCGTCTGCGCGACGATTTTAACCGTCGGACTGATGTTCGGTCTGCTGTTCCTCTGGCTACTGGGGTAGTCCTTTCTACGAATGAATCTAGCCTGGGTATCAACGGTAAAAATGTGGTACAGTCCCCGCGTTACGCGGCGTCGTCCGCGCGCCAGAGTAGAGAACTCGGGCGAGTTATGGGATGATGATGCCGTTTTTCAGGGGGCAGGATGGGTAAACTAACGCTGCTGTTATTGGCTTTGCTGGTCTGGCTGCAGTACTCGCTATGGTTCGGCAAAAATGGTCTGCACGACTATAGCCGGGTTAACGACGATGTCTCCGCGCAGCAGGCAACGAACGCTAAATTAAAAGCACGCAACGATCAGCTGTTCGCCGAAATTGACGACCTCAACGGCGGTCAGGAAGCTATCGAAGAGCGCGCGCGCAATGAACTCAGTATGACCCGCCCGGGCGAAACGTTTTATCGTCTGGTGCCGGATGCGTCAAAACGCAACCAGGCCGCGGGGCAACAGCAGAATAATCGATAAACAGGCCCAGGATTACAACATGGCAGCCACTTTTCCGGGCGTTTGCGCCGTGGTGCCGGCAGCCGGTTTTGGCCGCCGCATGCAAACGGAATGCCCTAAACAATATCTCTCAATCGGTAACAAAACGATTCTCGAGCACGCGGTCGCCGCGCTGCTGGCAAACCCCCTTATACAGCGGGTGGTGATTGCCGTCAGCCCGGGCGACGTTCGCTTCAGCCAACTGCCGTTGGCGAACCACTCCCAAATCACCGTTGTTGATGGCGGCACGGAACGCGCGGACTCCGTTCTCGCTGGCCTGAAGGTTCTTGGCGAAGCCGACTGGGTGCTGGTGCACGATGCCGCACGCCCCTGCCTGCACCAGGACGATCTCAGCCGCCTGCTTCAGCTATGCCAAACCAGCCGTACGGGCGGCATTCTGGCCGCTCCGGTTCGCGACACGATGAAGCGCGCGGAGCCGGGCAGGGCAGCCATCGCCCATACCGTTGAACGTAACGATTTATGGCACGCGCTGACGCCGCAATTTTTCCCTCGCGAACTGCTTGTTGATTGCCTGACGCGGGCGCTTAATGAAGGGGCGATCATCACCGACGAAGCCTCGGCGCTTGAGTACTGCGGCTTTCATCCTGAACTGGTCGCCGGACGAGCTGATAATATTAAAGTGACGCGCCCGGAAGACCTGGCGCTGGCCGAATTTTACCTTACCCGTTCCCGACACCAGGAGAAGGCTTAATGCGAATTGGACACGGTTTTGACGTACACGCTTTTGGCGGTGAAGGCCCAATCATCATCGGCGGCGTGCGCGTACCCTACGAGAAAGGGCTGCTGGCCCACTCCGACGGCGACGTCGCGCTGCACGCGCTGACCGATGCGCTGCTCGGCGCGGCGGCGCTGGGCGACATCGGCAAGCTGTTCCCGGATACCGACCCGGCCTTTAAGGGCGCCGACAGCCGCGAACTGCTGCGCGAAGCGTGGCGGCGGATTCAGGCGAAAGGCTATACCCTTGGCAACGTTGACGTCACCATTATCGCCCAGGCGCCAAAAATGCTGCCGCATATTCCCCAGATGCGCATCTTTATTGCCGAAGATCTCGGTTGCCATATGGACGATGTTAACGTCAAAGCCACCACCACGGAAAAGCTGGGCTTTACCGGTCGCGGCGAAGGCATTGCCTGTGAAGCGGTGGCGCTGCTGCGTAAGGCGGAGAAATGATCGCTTTTGACGAACTCACTTATCTGCATGGAAAACCGCTGAGCCAGGGGCTGCTAAAAGCCAACCCGGAGGACTTCGTGGTGGTTGAGGATCTCGGCTTTGCGCCTGACGGCGAAGGCGAGCATGTGCTGGTGCGTATTCTGAAAAACGGCTGCAATACCCGTTTTGTTGCTGACGCGCTGGCAAAATTCCTTAAAATTCATGCGCGTGAAGTGAGCTTTGCCGGGCAGAAGGACAAACACGCGGTCACTGAACAGTGGCTGTGCGCCCGAGTGCCGGGCAAAGAGATGCCCGACCTGAGCAAATTTCAGCTTGAAGGCTGTCAGGTACTGGAGTACGCGCGCCATAAGCGCAAGCTGCGCCTCGGGGCGCTGAAGGGGAACCAGTTTACGCTGGTGCTGCGCGAAATCAGCGATCGCGACGATGTCGAAACGCGTTTACAGGCGATTGCTGAGCATGGCGTACCCAACTATTTTGGCGCCCAGCGCTTCGGTATCGGCGGCAGTAACCTGCTGGGGGCGCTGCGCTGGGCCGAGAGCGGCGCGCCGGTGCGCGATCGCAATAAACGCAGTTTTTGGTTGTCGGCGGCCCGCAGCGCATTGTTTAATCAACAGGTTGGTATTAGATTAAAAAAACCGGAATTTAATCAGGTTGTTGATGGCGATGCGCTACAATTAGCGGGGCGCGGAAGCTGGTTCGTTGCGGCCTCTGAAGAACTGACGGAACTCCAGGCGCGGGTAGATAACCGCGAGCTGATGATTACCGCTGCGCTTGTGGGCAGCGGCGACTGGGGAAGCCAACGGGATGCGCTGGCCGCCGAGCAGGCGGCAGTGGTCGAAGAGACGCAGCTACAGGCGCTGCTGGTGCGTGAAAAAGTAGAGGCCGCCCGCCGGGCGATGCTGCTTTATCCCCAGCAGATGAGCTGGAACTGGTGGGATGACGTTACCGTTGAACTGCGTTTCTGGCTGCCCGCGGGCAGCTTCGCCACCAGCGTAGTAAGGGAGCTTATCAATACAACGGGTGACTATGCGAATATTGCTGAGTAACGATGATGGGATTCATGCGCCGGGCATTCAGACCCTGGCAAAGGCCTTACGGGAATTCGCTGAGGTTCAGATAGTTGCACCCGATCGTAACCGCAGCGGAGCGTCGAACTCCCTGACGCTGGAATCTTCGCTTCGCACTTTCACTTTTGATAACGGCGATATCGCCGTACAGATGGGCACGCCGACGGACTGTGTTTATCTCGGGGTCAACGCCCTGATGCGGCCGCGTCCGGATATCGTGGTTTCCGGCATTAACGCCGGACCCAACCTCGGTGACGACGTCATCTATTCCGGCACCGTTGCCGCCGCGATGGAAGGCCGTCATCTGGGCTTTCCGGCGCTGGCCGTCTCGCTAAACGGCTATCAGCATTACGATACCGCCGCTGCGGTCACCTGCTCTATTCTGCGCGCTTTAGGCCGCGAGCCGCTGCGCACCGGGCGCATTCTCAATATCAACGTGCCGGATCTGCCTCTTGAGCAGATCAAAGGTATCCGCGTGACCCGCTGCGGCAGTCGTCATCCTTCCGACCAGGTGATCCCGCAAAAAGATCCGCGCGGCAATACGCTGTACTGGATCGGACCGCCGGGCGAAAAGTATGACGCCGGGCCGGATACCGACTTTGCCGCCGTGGATGAAGGCTATGTGTCGGTCACGCCGCTACACGTCGATTTAACCGCCCACGGCGCGCATGAGGTGGTTAGCGGCTGGCTGGATCGCGTTGGAGTTGATACGCAATGGTAAGTAAACGTGTTGAAAGTCTTCTCAATCAGCTCCGCACGCAGGGCATTATTGACGAGCGCGTGCTGAACGCGATCGCCATGGTGCCGCGAGAAAAGTTTGTTGATGAAGCCTTTGAACATAAGGCGTGGGAAAACACGGCGCTGCCGATTGGTCAGGGGCAAACCATCTCGCAACCCTACATGGTGGCGCGGATGACCGAGCTTCTGACGCTAACGCCGGAGTCCCGGGTGCTGGAAATCGGCACCGGCTCTGGCTATCAGACGGCGATTCTGGCGCATCTGGTGCATCACGTTTGCTCGGTTGAGCGAATTAAGAGTTTGCAGTGGCACGCGCGCCGTCGTCTTAAACAACTTGATTTACATAATGTTTCAACCCGTCACGGCGATGGATGGCAGGGTTGGCAGGCGCGTGCGCCGTTCGACGCGATTATCGTTACCGCCGCGCCGCCGGAAATTCCGGCCGCGCTGCTGGCGCAGCTGGACGATGGCGGCGTACTGGTGCTGCCGGTTGGCGAAGAGCATCAGTTCCTGAAGCGGATCCGTCGGCGCGGCAACGAGTTTGTCATTGATACTGTCGAAGCCGTGCGCTTTGTTCCCCTCGTGAAGGGGGAGTTAGCCTGAACCCGGATTATTCCAGGTTTTTTTGCCTGCATTTAGGCATAGGGTGGACGCATTTTTCGTGTCCTGGCCGGGCGCCGTCCGGTGAGCAAGATATTGGTAGTTAACATATTCCTGGGGGATAAATGAGCGCGGGAAGCCCAAATTTTACCTTAAGCCGCATTGCGGCTTTATCACTGGTGTCACTGTGGCTGGCAGGCTGCAGCAGCTCCAACAATCCGCCTGCGCCGGTCAGCTCGGCTGGCGGGACTTCGTCTTCCAGCACGAATTCCGGAATGCTGATCACGCCTCCATCCAATAACGTTCCGCAGGCGCGCCCGGTACAAACGCAGCCGGTGCAGACGCAGCCCGCTCAGGTTCAGCCGATGGCTCAGGAGCCGGTACAAACGGTGAACGGCAAAATTGTCTACAACCGTAAGTATGGGGATATTCCGAAAGGTAGCTATACCGGCGGCAGTACCTATACTGTTAAACGCGGCGACACGCTATTCTATATTGCGTGGGTCACCGGGAACGACTTCCGCGACCTGGCGCAGCGTAATAATATCCCGGCGCCGTACGGTCTGAACGTGGGTCAGACGCTGCAGGTTGGTAACGCGTCCGGTCAGCCAATCACCGGAGATAACCCTGTCGCCCAGGCCAGCGTGAAGGCCAGCAGTGGCGGGATGTTAACCGCAAATTCTGCACAAAAATCCACCGCGGTGGTTGCGTCCCAACCAACTATTACGTATTCTGAATCTTCAGGTGAACAGAGTGCTAATAAGATGTTGCCGAATAACAAGCCTGCGACGACGACAACAACCGTCGCGCCTGTTACGGCCCCGGCTGTCAGCACAACCCAATCGACTGCAAGCAGTACGTCAACCAGTTCGCCGATCTCTTCATGGCGCTGGCCGACTGATGGCAAGGTTATCGAGAACTTTAGTGGTGCCGAAGGTGGCAATAAAGGTATTGATATTGCAGGCAGTAAAGGACAGGCTATTGTCGCGACCGCAGATGGGCGCGTCGTCTATGCCGGTAACGCACTGCGCGGTTACGGTAATCTTATTATCATCAAACACAACGATGATTACCTGAGCGCCTACGCACATAACGATACGATGCTGGTAAAAGAGCAACAAGATATCAAGGCGGGGCAGAAAATCGCTACCATGGGTAGCACAGGTACAAGTTCTACACGTTTGCATTTTGAAATTCGTTACAAGGGGAAATCCGTCAACCCGCTGCAGTATTTACCGCAGCGATAATTTGGCAAAGTACGGATAAGCTCAGTATCGCTAAAAGAGGCGCCAGGGCGGCCAGAATGCCTGCTTTACCGGGGCAGAAAAGGTTCTCGTCCGGGCGTCTTTTAAGTGATGTTTAGCGGAAGGTGCTTTGCTCAGGGATCACGGGTAGGAGCCATCTTTATGAGTCAGAATACGCTGAAAGTTCATGATTTAAATGAAGACGCGGAATTTGATGAGAACGGAGTCGAGGTTTTTGATGAGAAAGCCTTAGTTGAAGAGGAACCCAGTGATAGCGATCTGGCTGAGGAAGAGCTTCTTTCGCAGGGAGCAACCCAACGGGTGCTCGATGCGACGCAGCTTTATCTTGGAGAGATTGGTTATTCCCCACTGCTGACGGCCGAAGAAGAGGTTTATTTTGCGCGTCGCGCGCTGCGTGGTGACGTTGCGTCACGCCGCCGGATGATCGAAAGTAACCTGCGTCTGGTCGTCAAGATAGCCCGCCGTTACGGCAATCGCGGTCTGGCTCTGCTGGATCTGATTGAAGAAGGTAACCTGGGGCTGATTCGCGCAGTTGAGAAGTTTGACCCGGAACGTGGGTTCCGTTTTTCGACTTACGCGACCTGGTGGATTCGCCAAACGATTGAACGGGCGATCATGAACCAAACCCGTACCATTCGTTTACCTATCCATATCGTCAAAGAGCTGAACGTTTATCTGCGTACCGCACGCGAGTTGTCCCATAAGCTGGACCACGAGCCAAGCGCGGAAGAGATAGCCGAACAGCTGGATAAGCCAGTTGATGACGTGAGCCGGATGCTGCGTCTGAACGAGCGCATTACCTCGGTGGATACACCGCTGGGCGGCGACTCGGAAAAAGCGCTGCTGGATATTCTGGCCGATGAAAAAGACAACGGCCCGGAAGACACCACGCAGGACGATGATATGAAACAAAGCATCGTCAAATGGCTGTTCGAACTGAACGCCAAGCAGCGTGAAGTGCTGGCTCGTCGCTTTGGTCTGCTCGGCTATGAAGCCGCGACGCTTGAGGATGTGGGCCGCGAAATTGGCCTGACCCGCGAACGCGTGCGTCAGATCCAGGTAGAAGGTCTCCGCCGTCTGCGGGAGATCCTGCAAAGCCAGGGGCTGAACATCGAAGCGCTGTTCCGCGAGTAAGACACCTTTCTTAAAAAAGGCTCAATCGTTTGATTGGGCCTTTTTCTTTTTTGGGCCTCCGTCGCTTACGCGATCGCCGTCTCGTGGAGGTGCCGCCAGATGATTTTCTCTTCCTGCAGACGGAAAAGAACCGTCGACCAGCGCGCGGTTTCCGCTTTGCCGGGGAGCGCGTGTGTTTCCCGGTAGCTCACCGCTGCGCCATCGCGCCATTCGGCAAGTATGGCGGCACTATCGACGACAATCTTTAAGCCCGGACGGCTGGCGCGAGCCCCGTGAAAAAAGGCGCTGACCGCCTGATGATCCATGCGCATACCGTTTATCGGGATCATGGTAAAGTCCGGGCTAAAGCGACGCATCAGCGCGTCGGCGCTCCCGTCCCCCTGATTCAGCCAGTTTTCTATAGCAACGTGGGCCGCAATAACTTCCGCAATATAGCGATTCATTTGTTCTCCATTTTACCGTGCAGGCGCATGATTATCGCCCGGTTATCGAAGGTAAGGCAGCCCAGCAGCGGCGCCAGGGTCAACGCGGCGGCGGCGATAAATACGCCACGCCACGCCTGCGGCGTTGGCCAGTAAAGCAAAAAGGCGCTCAGTAAGGCTGCCAGTAGCGCAGATCCCATCAGGAAACTGAGCTGGCGGTTAAGATTCCACAGCGCGCTGGCGTCCGGCATATCGCCGTTCGCCACATTCAGAAACGCGCTGCTCTGGGCCGTACTGCTGCACAGGCTGCCGCCTGCGCCCATGAATATAAATGCCGCGATTAGCATACTGCTGGCGGTATGGGCATTGACGCCAGCCAGGGTGACGATCCCGACTGCCTGGAGAAGGCAGCCGACCGCGATAAGCGGGCGGGGGCCGAGACGATTGAAATAGCGGCCGGTCGTCGCGATCGCCACAAACGAGGCCAGCGACCACGGAAGCATCAGGGCGCCGATGGCGGAGGGCGACATCCCCGTCACGCTTTGTAAATAAAACATCCCGACGACATTGATGCCAATAAAAGTCCCCGGCACGCAGAGATAGACCAGCATTGAAAAGCGCAGCAGCGGATCGCGCAGTAGTGAGAGACGCAGGAGTCCCCCCGGCCGCGCGACGCGTCTCTCATCCTTAATCCACAGCGCTGCCAGTCCGAACGTCAGCAGCGCGATCGGCAGGCTGGCAAAGAAAACCCAGCGCCAGCTGAGCGATTGCACCAGCACCCCGCCGATCGCCGGCGAGCACGCCGGCGCCAGCAGCCCGACCAGCATCACCGCGGCGGAAAGTTTCGCCCGCTCGTGAGGCCTGAACTGTTGCCAGGTCAGCGACTGGCCTAGCGGAATCAATAGTCCGCCGCCCATCCCCTGCAGGGTGCGCCACATGACAAGGCTGGTCAACGAGTCGGCCATTCCTGCGGCCAGAGCCCCAAAGCTAAATATGCTGAGCGAAAGCAGGAATACCCGCCGGGTACCAAACTGCTGGCTGAGCCAGGCGCTAAATGGCAGTACCAGCGTGAGCCCGGCAATATAGCCATTGCTGACCCACGCCAGTTCGCCCACCGACGCGTGCAGCGTCCGGCCCATCGCCGGAAAGGCGACGCTGGCGATGAACATATTGATTAAGTCGAGAAAGAAACCCAGCAGAAAAACGGTTGCGACCTTGCTGCGATACGTCATTGATTAAACCCCCCGTGAAGGCCGCTACTGTAAACCTCAGCGTCAGGGCGAATAAACACGACATTCGGAGATATACTGTCTGAAATTTTTTGACAATTGGCGGCGCGATGCTGAACCTGCAGCGGATGAACATGTTTGTAGCGGTGGTCGATAGCGGAAGTTTTACCGCGGCGGCGACGGCCCTGGGGCAGACCAAGGCGGTGGTGAGTTTCAACATTCGCCAGCTGGAGAGCGAGCTGGGGGTTACGCTGCTGTTGCGATCGACCCGGCGGCTGACGCTGACGGAAGCCGGTTCGCTCTTCTATCATCGCGGGGTCGCGCTGCTGAAAGCGGCGGAAAACCTGCAGGACGACGTCCGGGGCAGCCACGTGGGGTTGAGCGGTGAACTGCGGATCACAACGACGCCAGAATATGGCGCGCAGGTGATTATCCCGGCGCTGGCGGAGTTCAGCCAGCGGCATCCAGCGCTCCGCGTGCGCCATGTTTCTTCTTCTCACCACGCGGATTTAATCTCCGAACGGTTTGACGTGGCGATTCGCCTCGGGACGCTGGCGGATTCGCGCTACCGCGCGGCGCTGATATCGCATTTTGCCATCGTCCCGGTTGCTGCCCCATCATGGCTGGCGCTGCATCCTGTAAAGACGCTTGAGGAGCTGGCCCACGCGGCGTGGATTATTCATGAACGTCTGACCGCACCGCTCCGCTGGCCGCTTACCGGGCCCGATGAGGAGAGCATCGCCTTCGAGATTAAACAGGCGCCGCGGCTGTCGGCAGATAGCGCCAGCGCGCTGATGGCCTTTGCGCTGGCGGGCAGCGGCATCGCGCTGCTGCCCGAATGGCTGGTGGCCGCTGCGCTGGCAGACAGCGCGCTGGTGAAGGTGATGCCGGCGTTTAGCTTTCCGCGCCAGGGGGTGTACGCGGTTTACCCGGACGCGCAGCACGTTCCCGTCAGGGTCCGGGCGTTTATTGATTTTCTCCGCGAGCGCCTGGGTTAATTGGGTTCTCGCGCTATCAGCTTGTGGATGATTTGCGAAAACTGCTGCCGTTCTTCATCGTTCAGCCGACCTAAAAATTCTTCATCAACGGCGTTACCCAGCGGCATTGAGCTTGCCAGTAGCGCTTCGCCTTCTGCGGTTAAATAGACAAACCGACGGCGTTTGTCCGCCGGATCGTGTTCGCGACGAACCAGACCGCGGCTCTCCATTCGGCTCAGCATCTCCGCCAGCGTCGCTTTCGTGCTGACCGCCGCTTCCGTTAGCGTCACCTGTTCAATGCCGGGATGTTCGGCAATGGAACGCATCACCGCATACTGCGGTTTGGTGAGGTCCGGCAGTTCAAGCTGCCAGCGGGCGGTGTGCTGCTGAAAAAGCTGGCGTAGCAGGTGAAACGCCTCGTTTTTTAACTCCATGACAACTCCGTAATCAAACCGTCGGTTCTATGATAGCCGTTCGCAAGGCGTTTTAGCATTTTTCCTGTTTTGATGAAAAATGCGGCCGTGTACGAACGCACTTGCACGAAAAGCTCATCAAGAGTAGTTTTAATAAAAACGTTCGTATACGAACAATTGTGAGGCGATGATGAAGCTAATCGTAGGGATGACCGGAGCGACGGGCGCTCCGCTGGGCGTGGCGCTGCTCAAAGCGCTTCGAGAGATGCCGGAAGTGGAAACGCATCTGGTGATGTCAAAGTGGGCCAAAACCACCATTGAGCTGGAAACGCCTTACAGCGCCCGTGAAGTGGCTGCGCTGGCCGATTTCTCGCACAGTCCGGCGGACCAGGCCGCCGTCATCTCATCGGGTTCATTTCGTACCGACGGCATGATCGTTATCCCCTGCAGTATGAAAACGCTGGCGGGTATCCGTGCCGGTTATGCCGAGGGGCTGGTGGGGCGGGCCGCGGACGTGGTGCTGAAAGAGGGGCGTAAGCTGGTGCTGGTGCCGCGTGAAATGCCGTTGAGCACGATCCATCTGGAAAACATGCTGGCCCTGTCACGCATGGGTGTGGCGATGGTGCCGCCCATGCCCGCTTATTACAACCATCCCAAAACCATTGAGGACGTCACTGACCACGTTGTCACGCGGGTGCTGGATCAGTTCGGTCTGGAGTATCACAAAGCGCGCCGCTGGAGCGGGTTGCGGGCGGTAGAGAATGTATCACAGGAGAATGAATAATGGCTTTTGATGATTTGCGCAGCTTTTTGCAGGCGCTGGACGACCAGGGGCAACTGCTGAAAATTAGCGAAGAAGTGAACGCGGAGCCGGATCTGGCCGCGGCGGCAAACGCGACCGGGCGCATCGGCGATGGCGCTCCCGCGCTGTGGTTTGACAATATTCGCGGTTTTACCGATGCGCGCGTGGCAATGAACACCATCGGTTCCTGGCAGAACCACGCTATCTCGCTGGGGCTGCCGCCGAATACGCCAGTGAAAAATCAGATCGACGAATTTATTCGTCGTTGGGATAAATTTCCGGTGACGCCGGAGCGGCGGGCAAACCCGGCGTGGGCGGAAAATACCGTCGACGGCGAGGCGATTAATCTGTTCGATATTCTGCCCCTGTTCCGTCTCAATGACGGCGACGGCGGCTTTTATCTCGACAAAGCCTGCGTGGTTTCTCGCGATCCTCTCGACCCGGACAATTTTGGTAAGCAAAACGTCGGCATTTACCGTATGGAGGTGAAGGGCAAACGTAAACTCGGCCTGCAGCCGGTACCTATGCACGATATCGCTCTGCATCTGCACAAAGCGGAAGAGCGCGGTGAAGACCTGCCGATCGCCATTACCCTGGGTAACGATCCGATTATCACCCTGATGGGCGCCACGCCGCTGAAATACGATCAGTCGGAATATGAGATGGCCGGCGCGCTGCGTGAAAGCCCGTACCCAATCGCCACCGCGCCGCTGACCGGCTTCGACGTACCGTGGGGGTCAGAGGTGATCCTCGAAGGGGTGATTGAAAGCCGCAAGCGCGAAATTGAAGGCCCGTTCGGCGAATTTACCGGCCACTACTCGGGCGGCCGTAATATGACGGTGGTGCGTATCGATAAGGTTTCCTACCGCAGCAAGCCGATTTTCGAGTCCCTCTATCTCGGTATGCCGTGGACCGAGATCGACTACCTGATGGGCCCGGCCACCTGCGTACCGCTGTATCAGCAGCTGAAGGCTGAGTTCCCGGAGGTGCAGGCCGTCAACGCGATGTACACCCACGGCCTGCTGGCGATTATCTCCACCAAAAAACGCTACGGCGGCTTTGCACGCGCGGTGGGTCTGCGGGCGATGACCACGCCGCACGGCCTGGGCTACGTGAAGATGGTGATCATGGTTGATGAAGACGTCGACCCGTTCAACCTGCCGCAGGTGATGTGGGCGCTGTCGTCGAAGGTCAACCCGGCGGGTGACCTGGTGCAGCTGCCGAATATGTCGGTCCTGGAGCTTGATCCAGGCTCCAGCCCGGCGGGGATCACCGACAAACTGATTATCGACGCCACCACGCCGGTTGCGCCCGATCTGCGCGGCCACTACAGCCAGCCGGTACAGGATCTTCCTGAAACCAAAGCCTGGGCTGAAAAACTGACCGCCATGCTGGCCAACCGTAAATAAGGAGAAGAAGATGATTTGTCCACGCTGCGCCGATGAACATATTGAAGTGCTGGCAACATCGCCGGTAAAAGATGTCTGGACGGTATTTCAGTGCCAGCACTGTTTCTACACCTGGCGGAATACTGAACCGCTACGCCGCACCAGCCGGGAACATTATCCGGAAGCGTTCCGCATGACCCAAAAGGATATCGATGACGCGCCAATGGTGCCGCATATTCCGCCGCTGCTGGCGGAAGATAAACGCTAAAATCAACGGGGTCCGCTTAGTCGGGCCTTTTTATATTTAGTTAATCAATGCAAAATATTTATTAATTAAATTTTCAAATTGCATAAAAGGTTAATAGAGCAGATACGTTTGCGAGCCATCTTCCAGTTTATAATAAAATCAACGGGTTTGATAAATTACCGATAAGCTTCGCGGCCGGGAAAATATAGAATAGCGGCGGGTGCTTGAGGCTATCTGGCTTTGAGCATTGACAAGGATTCAGATAGACGAAAGCCCCAGGAGATATTTCTATCAACTGAGGCTGACGAATGAACCTGAACAATTCAGATGTTAGTCTCTTCTTTGCAGGGAGGCAAGACATGCTAACAAAATATGCCCTTGTGGCAATCGTCGTACTGTGTATTACGGTACTGGGATTTACGCTTTTGGTGCGCAGCTCGCTATGCGAACTCAGTATTAAAGAGCGTAGTATGGAGTTTAAAGCTGTTCTCGCTTACGAATCGAAGAAATAGCATCAGCGCGAGGGCAACCCCGCGTATTGGTTGTCAGGATGCATCCTCTCGCACCCAGTTTGCATTTGTTAAAACGGCAGCACCGCAGGGCGCTGCCGTTTTTTCACGTTAAACGAGAACTACACCAGGCTCTTCAGGCGATAGATCCACTCCAGCGCCTGGCGCGGAGTCAGCGAATCCGGGTCAAGATTCTCCAGCGCTTCAACCGCGGGCGAGGTCTCTTCCGGAGCGGAAAGCAGCGACATCTGGGTACCGTCCACCTGCGTGGCGGCAGCGCTCGGCACAATGCTTTCCAGCTCGCGCAGCTTCTGCCGCGCGCGTTTAATCACCTCTTTCGGCACACCGGCCAGCGCGGCAACCGCCAGACCGTAGCTCTTACTGGCCGCACCATCCTGCACGCTGTGCATGAAGGCGATGGTGTCGCCGTGCTCAAGAGCATCAAGATGGACGTTGGCCACGCCTTCCATTTTCTCCGGCAGCTGGGTCAGCTCGAAGTAGTGGGTGGCAAACAGGGTCAGGGCCTTAATCTTGTTCGCCAGATTTTCCGCGCAGGCCCACGCCAGCGACAGGCCATCGTAGGTCGAGGTGCCACGACCGATTTCATCCATCAGCACCAGGCTATGCTCGGTGGCGTTATGCAGAATATTGGCGGTTTCGGTCATCTCTACCATAAAGGTTGAGCGGCCGCTGGCCAGGTCATCCGCCGCGCCGACGCGGGTGAAAATACGATCGATGGGGCCGATGTCGACTTTTTCCGCCGGAACGTAGCTGCCGATATACGCCAGCAGGGCGATCAGCGCGGTCTGACGCATATAGGTACTTTTACCGCCCATATTCGGACCGGTGATAATCAGCATTCTCCGCTGCGGGGCGAGGTGCAGCGGGTTAGCGATGAACGGCTCTTTCAGAACCTGCTCAACCACCGGATGGCGGCCTTCGCTGATACGAATACCCGGCTTATCGCTAAAAGTCGGGCAGCAGTAGTTGAGGGTCTCCGCGCGCTCGGCGAGGTTCACCAGCACATCGAGCTCCGCCAGCGCGCTGGCGCTCTGCTGCAGATCGCCAAGATGCGGCAGCAGCATATCGAAAAGTTCATCGTACAGCTGCTTTTCCAGCGCCAGCGCCTTCCCTTTGGAGGTCAGCACTTTGTCTTCATACTCCTTCAGCTCAGGAATAATATAGCGCTCGGCGTTCTTGAGGGTCTGGCGACGGACGTAGTGGATCGGCGCATGCTGGCTCTGACCGCGGCTAATCTGGATGTAGTAGCCGTGGACGGCATTGTAGCCTACCTTCAGCGTGTCCAGCCCCAGGCGCTCGCGCTCGCGAACTTCCAGTCTGTCGAGGTAATCGGTCGCGCCATCGGCCAGCCCGCGCCACTCATCGAGTTCCGCGTTATAGCCGGGGGCGATAACGCCGCCGTCGCGAACCAGTACCGGCGGCGCATCGATAATCGCCCGTTCCAGCAGTTCGCGCAGCTCGCTAAATTCCCCCATCTTTTCCCGGAGCCGCTGTACTGGCGCACAGTCGACGTCCCCCAGCATCGCGCGCAGTGCCGGCAGCTGCTGGAAAGCGTGACGCATACGCGCTAAATCGCGAGGACGGGCGGTGCGCAGCGCCAGGCGCGCCAGAATACGTTCGAGGTCGCCGACCTGGCGCAGTACCGGCTGCAGCTCGGTGTAATGTTCCTGCAGCGCGCCGATGGTCTGCTGGCGCTCTACCAGCACGGCGGTGTCGCGCGCCGGCATATGCAGCCAGCGCTTAAGCATACGGCTGCCCATGGGGGTCACGGTGCAGTCGAGCACCGAGGCCAGCGTATTATCAAAGCCGCCGGCCAGGTTCTGGGTGATCTCCAGATTGCGGCGGGTGGCCGCATCCAAAATGATGCTGTCCTGCTGGCGCTCCATCGTGATGGAGCGGATATGCGGCAATGACGTGCGCTGGGTGTCTTTGACGTACTGCAGCAGGCAGCCGGCGGCGCACAGGCCGCGCGGGGCGTTTTCAACGCCGAAACCAACCAGATCGCGCGTGCCAAACTGGAGATTGAGCTGCTGGCGCGCGGTGTCGATTTCAAATTCCCACAGCGGACGGCGGCGCAGGCCGCGGCGGCCCTCAATCAGCGACGACTCGGCAAAATCCTCCGCGTACAGCAGCTCGGCGGGGTTGGTGCGCTGGAGCTCCGCCGCCATCGTTTCGCGGTCAGCGGGTTCGCTCAGGCGAAAACGTCCGGAGCTGATATCGAGGGTGGCGTAGCCAAAACCTTTACTGTCCTGCCAGATGGCGGCCAGCAGATTGTCCTGGCGTTCCTGCAGCAGCGCTTCATCGCTGATGGTACCCGGTGTCACAATGCGGACGACTTTGCGTTCAACCGGCCCTTTGGTGGTTGCCGGATCGCCAATCTGTTCGCAAATGGCCACCGACTCGCCCTGATTAACCAGCTTAGCCAGATAGTTCTCTACCGCGTGATGGGGGATCCCGGCCATCGGAATCGGTTCGCCCGCGGAAGCGCCGCGCTTCGTCAGCGAGATATCCAGCAGCTGCGATGCGCGTTTCGCATCGTCATAGAACAGTTCGTAAAAATCACCCATTCGGTAAAACAGCAGAATCTCCGGGTGCTGGGCTTTCAGCTTGAGATACTGCTGCATCATCGGGGTGTGGTTAGAGAAGTCCTTATCAATTTCTTCATTCATATTGATTTTACTCATTTTTTAATTCTTTCGAGTACTCATGTGGCACATTTAAACCCCTGTAAAACTCACATGAACCCACAAATTTGTAGCTCACTTGTAGCTCAGAACGCGATAAGTTACCCTCTAATCATTCTTGAGCTACAAATGGTGGTGGTGCTTAGAGAACAACCCTGAATCAATCTTTTATTATCAATAAGTTAATCATAATTTTGAAGCCTGCTCTTAGTGATCCAGGAAAAATTGTTTTCGAAGTTACCCTGACCAAAAACCTTACACAGTCTTTGATGATCACAGGGACGCTCCTGTGGGATTCGGGGTGAAGGTAAGTTTGACGAAAAAAACATATGTAATCCAGAGAAGAGTGCCTTCCGATGCTCGTGATGTGAAAGAAGATAAGAAACCGAGTTCGGTCCTAAAAGTGAAAGTAGGAAATGTTTCTGGTTATCCGAGGCTCGATCAAGCCCGTGAAGCCGCCAGGGTATTGGTTCAGACCATGATCGCTACCAAAAGAAATCCCAATAGGGTTAAGCGAGAAACAGAGGCTTCATAACTCATTATTAATGATGTGTTTGCTCACTATCGCAAAGCAGGGTTTTTGACGAGTAGCCATTGCGTGTATTAAAGCCTTTTTTGGGCGCGTTTTTCTCATGCCAGGGTTCAGCATTGGGTGCTGTTTCGAGGGTTAAATCCGTCAGCATACGGGAAAACTGGTTTAAGTCAGCTTTGGTTTTGAGGCCTTTGGCCAGTTCAGCAGTCAGCGCCTTAAGTTTGTTTTCGTCCATAATTTGCCTGTCTCCATTGTTGGGATGAACATATCAAAAACAGGCAGATACACAATTTAAATTACAGTCTCATGAAAGATCCTACTTTTTTCTATACATCTCTATGTTGAAGTTTTTGCCAAAGGGATTTATAGCTTCTAATAACTTTTTGTCATGGTCATCATTTTTTATAATGTAAGACTGACTTGCTCCAGGCGCTGTGAAATCTTCTATGGTCTTAAGTTTTTGATTGGAAATTCTTTCCATCATATCAAAATCTTGAGATCCCAACACCTTCCCTTTATAAACCATTTTTGCGGGAATAGACTTCAAAGTATTAAGTGTTGTTATTAGTTCTTTATTATGAATATTCCAATCCCCAGCACCATTAATAGCAAATGTTATGATAGTTGTGCTATCTGGTTGAAAAGACATATCAGCATTAACATTGTATTTTCCATTAGAAAAGTATGATGTCTCTCCATTTACCCTAATTGTAATTCCTGCACTATCATATGAATAATCTGATGTCCATATGCCAATGATGTCATCACTCTTGTGCGCATCTGGAGTTTTGGGAAAGAAGTAGGCGCATATTCCTACAAGAGCAGCTACAAATAACACTATCTCCATACCTAATTTAATTTTTTTATCCATGATGTGATATTCGCCAATGGTCGGTTGATGATTATAGATGAAATTTATTATTTTTCATCGTAAGTTGAATTGTTGTTCAGTGACACATGAGAAACGGTTCCCTTTATTGCCTGATTTATACATTTTTTGCATGTATTTTTTGAAGCCAGAGTGCATTAATATTCTGCGCCTTTCGGTGCATATCTCTTGCAAAAAGATAAAAATCTCCAGAATCTTTGTCTTCTTTAAGTGTGTAATGTTTTCATCTATATTTCCTGTTTTTAAAATAAATAACACCATCGTCCACTCAGTCATAAAGCCATTTTCCTGCTTTTGCTGATTCGGCAAACATTTTTACAGTTAAAGGTTTACGACTCCTTTCTACATCTTCCCTTTTTAATTTAAACCACCGTGTTAGTAATGGAGTATTCTCCCAAGGAAAATAATACGACCATTTAACTTCTGATAAATCTACATTAAAATTTTTTTCAAATTTATTCAAAGCTTCATGCAGGTCATCACCGGGAGCTTCAAATAAATCAGAATCAAGTTCTAAAGGGATTTCTTTCCAATTGCTGTCTAAATATCCGGGGATCTCTTCACGGAAGAGTGCTAACACCTCTTGTTGAATTGTATCCATCAAAAGGATGTCCATTGTATACGATCTTTAGGGCGTGCTATTAGGTTGTATTTTGCCTGAGTTTTCCTTGATATTTGGTAAATCGAATTGACAAGACCAATCCAGCCTAACCACGGAACATATCGTGCTATGACTGCGGCAAGATTATTTGTTTTTCGCATTCTTACACCAACTGGTGTAGGAACTCTAATACCAAAAGGAGTTCGTGCATTTCGTAAAAGCATTCTCCCATACCTGGAAATAACACTTGTCCCTTTTATTGCCTCTCCCGGTTTCGTTCTGGTTTTTAACCACGGTTGCCCGGCGAGGATAGCAGCACCTGACTCAATGCCAATTCCAAGTTCATCACAAAATTGCTCAAGGAAAATCACATCAAATAGTTCACCTGCTGACAGGTTCGATTGTCCGTGGTAGAAGTAGGTTCCGTTTAGTTCTTCTGTCGTATCCATTCAATCACCTATTAGGCTGTTTGCCGTTCATTCCAGGCATCGGTGAAAATTATGTTTCCATCACAATGTTTCCAGGTGATTTTCTCATACCTTAGCTCCACAGATTCAAGATGGTTGTTGTTCTTGTCTTCTGGGGAAGCCATTGTAGGTGATATTGATACGATTCGAACTCCTTCAAGTAGCATATTGAAGTATTCCACTTCCTGACCAGCATCGCTGATTTTATACCATTTGATTTCAGCAGATTTCAGGTTCTGACCAGTAGCAACTGCTTTGTAGAGGTATGGGCTGGAATAGTCGAATTCTTTAACGATGATCATTGGTGAGTGCTGACGAGTGCCGGTAGGCTTGCCAGTGGCATTATCAGTGGGAATGGAGAGATTATGGTGAAACCCTTTAAACTCTATACTGAATTCTCTGTCTGCAACATCACAACCGCCTTTGATTAGTGCTCCCCCATCGTCATAGAGCCACATATTACCCGGAATAGCCATGTACTTTTTTCCTTATGTAGTTGTAAATCCCTGTAAATAGTGTATCTATTGAGCGAAGGTGAGTAAATAACCAATATGTGGTTTTTTGCTCTTTTGAAGAGTTAGTTACCTGCTTCTATCAAACCGCACTCATATTCCCAAAAATGTATACCATCAGTAAGCCAGAACTTACTTAGCAATTACTTTATTCCTCAATTTGAACAGGTTAACCCTTGATGAAGGGTACTGCTGCATCATCGGGGTATGGGCGTCAAGATATATAGGGTCAAATCCAGTTTTAATGAGTTAGCGGAGTTTATTGTTTTCATGACGTCGCGCTATCGCTCATCGGTTCCCGTGAAACTGTGCATTTCTGTTTATTGACTCATGAGCCGTATGATAACGGAGTCTTCAGGTCAGGAAAACAAGAAGCAGCGGCGGTATGCCGGCGGAGGAGGTCGCAGCGGAAAAAGGCTATACTGGCGAATGCAGGTCGATGGTATAGACGGGGAGACATCCGTTTTCACCGGCGTCGTACGCCTCGCGTTATTTCCCTTATTCCGTCTACTTTTCACCGTTGCGTGTAGCAGAAAAGGGGCTTTGTTAATAAAATGTGATCTGTGTTACAATTCTCTTACCATCAACATCTTTCGTTTATCCTCTATTAATCACCTGGCGTAATTTGTTTTTAGGATATATCTCAGCATTCTGCGAGTTAATTTCCTATGGTGGCATTGTTCGCGAGGTTAAATCTTTTTTTAATTCCTTTGTAAATGTATCTCTTTTTACCTAAAAAATGATTTGTTAGTATTTTTGTCGACCAGGGGATCTGGCTTTAATTAAATTATTAATATTAATTAATAGTCTAATTATTGAAACGGATTTTTCGGTGATGCGGAGGGCTGCAAATTGTTATGAGAGTATAACTCAGCAATTTTATAGCTCCTTACTCTTTAGGATAAAAATTTATAACGCAGGAATTTTCTATGAAACTGAATAAAGTTGCTATGGCTGTGGCATTAACTGCTGCTCTCGGCTCAATGTCTGCACTGGCTGATACCACTAATGGTCAGATTGAGCTTCAGGGTGAGCTGGTGAATACCGCGTGTGGTTTAGCGCCGTCGTCCAGCCCGGTAACCGTTGATTTTGGTCAGGTTCCAGTTTCCCTGCTGCAAGGCGGTGGTCAGGCAACTGAAACCAAAAACATCGAGCTGCAGTATTGCGATACCACCATCGCCAGCAGCGCCGTTGTTTCCTATACCCCGACTTCGGTTAACCCGAACGATCCTACTCTGGCTGCCTTTACTTCTGGTACCGCATCTGGTGCAGGTATCGGCCTGAAAGATAGCGCTAGCCAGACTGTGACCTGGGGCGCGCAGACCACGCCGGTCACCCTGGTCGATGGTACTAACACCATTCCTTTCGTGGCCTTCCTGAAAGCGGAAGCGGCATCGGGCGGTTCTACCCCTACCGTAACCGCGGGTGCATTCCAGTCAACGATCAATTTCACTATCGATTATCAATAATCGATTTTGAATTATCGCTCGCGGGGAGGTTCCTCCCCGCGATATTGGATGGTGTACCCGATAATATGGAATTCTGAGTATGGTTAAGGATACAGAGAAAAAGAGACTGATGGCGCTATTCGTATCGGTATTACTCTTTTCCGGACATGCTTCGAGTACTAATTTTACGCCCGGACAGCTGGCGCTTTCGGGGGAGCTGGTTGCTGCCGCCTGCGATATTGATCCCAGCTCGCGGGAGCTATGGGTGGATTTCGGCAACATATCCGCTCGCGATATTAATATGGATCAAGAAGGCAAGCTCGTCCGGCCTTTTCTGGTGCGCTTAGTGGGCTGCGCGTCTTACGGCAGCGAAAATCAATCAACGCCCGGTGCTTATGCCACGATTACTTTTACCGGCAATGCGTCATCGCAGGACCCGACCGTATTAATTCCGGATGGCGAAGGAAAGGGGTTTGGTATACAGATTCGCGATCGCCGTGGGGAAGTTTTAACTTTTGGAGAACCCTCTTCGGGATATCTGCTAAGTGATGAGAATAATACGCTGAAATTCACCGCTTCGCTGGTTCCGGTTCAGCAACATATTAAGGCTGGGGATTTTTACGCCGTCACTCGTTTTTATATGGATTACAACTAGACGCAAGCCAGCTATTGCTGTTGTAGCTTGTTTACCGCGCACGATATTTTACTGAATGATTCGGGATGAATAGTCATGTCAGCAGAACTAAAAATAAAAATAATCCTCTCTCAGATGCTTTTTTTCTGCTGTGCTTCTATGGCTTGTGCCTCAACCGACGTGGAATTCAATACCGACGTACTGGATGCCGCCGATCGCGACAATATCGATTTAACCCGTTTCGCCACCGACAACTATGTCCCGCCGGGCGAGTACTTATTAGATATTAAAATAAACGGCCAGGCGGTCGGGCAGCAAAAGGTTCGCTATCTGGCTTCTAAAGACCAGAAGCATACCCAGGCCTGCATTAACGGCGAAATTCTTGCCAGATTGGCGTTGAAAGAAGAAGCGCAGCAAAAGGTCGCACAGCCGTTTGCCGATTGCTATGACCTGCTGAGTCTTCCTGGCGCTACGCTCAGCAACTACGCCGGGGTGCTGGACATCACCGTCCCGCAGGCGTGGATGAAATACAACGATCCGAACTGGACGCCGCCGGAGCGCTGGGACCAGGGCATCGGTGGTTTTTTGCTCGACTACAGTCTGACCGGGCAATATACCCGCCAGCTTGATATGCATGAAGATTACACCACCCTGAGCGGATACGGCCAGACCGGGTTTAACCTCGGCGGCTGGCGTTTGCGCGGCGAATATCAGACCAGCTATTACAGCGCGACGCATCAATTTGATTTCGACATGAATCAGATCTACGCCTACCGTCCGCTGCCGATGATGGCGGCAAAGCTGACGGCGGGGGAGATCTACCTTGATTCTCAGGTCTTCGACACCGTGCGCTTTACCGGGCTTAATCTCGCCAGCGATGAGCGTCAGCTGCCGCCAAACCTGCAGGGCTACGCGCCGGAAATTCGCGGCCTGGCCAAGACCAACGCCAAAGTGACGGTGAAGCAGAGCGGGCGCATTATTTATGAAACGACGGTTCCCGCCGGGCCGTTTAACATTCAGGATTTACGCAGCTCGGTGCGCGGTACGCTGGATGTTCAGGTGGAGGAGCAGGACGGTTCCATTTCAACGTTCCAGGTTAACACCGCCAACATTCCTTACCTTACGCGTCCCGGCTACGTGCGTTACAACGTGGCTGTCGGCGCGCCGTCCCGCTATAACCATAAAATTCAGGGGCCAGGTTTCGCTTCCGGTGATTTCTCCTGGGGGATAACCAACGCCTGGTCGCTGTACGGTGGTTTACAAAGCGCAGGGGCGGAATATACCGCGGTCTCCGCCGGTATTGGTCGCGATCTCAGCGTACTGGGCGCGCTCTCGCTTGACGCCACCGAATCCTACAGCCAGCAGTCAAACCAGAAGCGGCTTAAAGGCACCTCGTTTAAGCTGAGCTATGCGAAAACGTTCGACGAATATAACAGTTCAATTACCTTCGCCGGCTATCGCTTCTCTCAGGAAGATTTCCGCTCTTTCTCGCAATATCTCAACGAGCGTTACGAGGGTTACGACAGCCTTGGCCGTGAAAAAGAAGTCTATACCATCACCGGGAATAAAACGTTCTGGGCCGATGAGCCAGGCAAAGCGACTACCGTCTTTCTGACCTATACCCACCAGAATTACTGGAATCGAAGCAGCCAGGATCGCTACGGCATCTCGTTAGGGCGCTCGTTTAACGTCGGTAATATTCGCGGGATCACCACCAATATTTCGGCCTACCGTTCCGATTACGAAGGGCGTAAAGACGACTCTATTGCTTTCTCGCTTTCCATTCCCGTTGGCGATAGCAAATGGAGCGGTCTCGACGTACAGACCAATAACGGCAAAACCAGCCCGATGCTCTCGTACACCGACAGCAGCGACTACAACAACCTGTGGCGACTGCGTGCCGGGGCGAGCCAGAGCGGCTATGCCAACGTCGACGGCTACTATCTGCGCCGCTCGCAGTATGCCGAAATCAACAGCAACGCCAGCTATCAGCAGGATCACTACGTTTCCCTGAGCAGCACCCTGCGCGGCGGCTTTACCGCCACCCGGCACGGGGCGGCGATCCACAACAGCGGCGCGACGCTTAACACGGCGCGCGTGATGGTGAATACCAACGGTATCGGCGACGTTCCGCTCAATGACGGTAAATCAAGAACCAACAATTTCGGTATTGCCGTTATTCCGGACATCGTGAGCTACAACAGCTTTGATACCCGTGTTGATGTCGATGCGATGTCGGAATCCATCGAACCGGCAAAGGCCATCAGCACTGCCACGCTGACCGAAGGTGCCATTGGCTATCAGACCTTTGGCATGGCCAAGGGCGAAAAAATGATGGGGATTATTCGCCTGGCTGACGGTACCTATCCACCGTTCGGCGCGGAAGTTATCAACGGCGATGGCGTGAGCGTCTCCATGATTATGGAAGGTGGCCAGGGATGGCTGGCGGGGGTGAATCCTCAGGAGCTGCTAAGCGTAGTGTGGAGCGGGAAAAAGCAGTGCCAGATTGCCATCCCGCCGACCATCGTGCGTCGTTCGACAGCCGCGCTATTGCCGTGTAAATGACAGTGACAGTAATAAAAGGCCAAAAATGAGCATAACAAGCAACAAATTCTGCTGGATGGGCGTTGTGATGCTGGCGGCGGTAAGCGGTACCGCTCAGGCAGGGGTTTCGCTGGATCGCACGCGTCTTATCATCACCGGTAAAGACAGCTCGGCGAGCGCGAATTTAACCAACACCAGCCCGGATATTCCTTTCCTCGCGCAATCGTGGGTTGAGGACAGCAAGGGCAACAAAATTACCTCTCCGCTGGTGGTGCTGCCGCCTTTACAGCGGATTAACGGCGGGCAAAAAGGGGTGGCGCGGGTCACCAAAACTGACGGTATTAACCAGCTGCCGCAGGATCGGGAAAGCCTGTTTTATTTAAGCGTGCGCGAAATCCCGCCCAAGCCGGATAAAGCGAATGTCCTGCAGTTAGCCATGCAGTCGCGGATTAAATTATTTTACCGCCCGACGGCCATTATTCCCAAAAGCAAAAGCGAGATTTGGCAGGACCAGGTCGTCTTTCAAAAGAGCGGCAATAAGATGACCGCGCAAAACCCGACGCCCTATTACATCACCATTATTAGCTTGTCCCGCGTTAAGGGTGAAAAAATCACTAAGTTTCCGGGGATTATGATTGCGCCGAAGTCCAGCATGGAGTTCAGCGTAACCGACGGCGGCGTGCGAGATTTCGCCATGATGTATGTGAACGATTATGGCGGTCATCCGGAGCTGAAATATCGCTGTGAAGGAAATACCTGTAAAGCGCTGCCGCCATCGCAGCAAGGGTAATTAAAGAGGAACCTGATGATGAAAACGCGTCTATCGCTATTAGCACTGTTTGTATTCGGTATCAGTATGCCAGCGCTGGCCGACGCTGATATTCCGCTACAGCCACAGCACTATAACCGGGATCATCAGGGGGAAGATGGCGGTAACGTGATATTCAATGGCTCAGTTTATGCCTCGCCTTGCGTGCTGGCGCCGCAGAGCCGCCTGCAGATTATCGAGATGGGTGAAATCAGCGCCCGCCGTTTTCATCAGGCCGGCGACCGGAGCCAGCCGGTGCTGGTTCGCGTCGAACTCAGAGATTGCCTGAAAGGCGCCTCGCAGGCGCGCGACAGCATCGCCTCACGGACGACGGGCAGCAGCAAGCATCTCTACACCACCGGCGAGCAGGCGGTTCAGCTCACTTTTATCGGCGAATCGGATGAACATAATCGCCAGCTGCTGCGCCTGACCGGCAGCATCTCAGGAGCCGGTATTCGCCTGCTGGATGTCAAAGAACGGGCGCTGGATATTAATCAAACGCAGCCGCCGTTTATTGTGAAAACCGGCGATAGCAGCCTGACGTTTATTGCCGTGCTGGAGTCAACCGGACGAAACGTGACCGCGGGCAACTTTAGCGGACTGCTGCGTTTAAAAATGGAGTATCTCTGATGACGACGATGGTTATCGGGCGAAAATCTTGCGTCACGCTTTTACTCTGCGGCGGCTTATTATCCCTTGACGCCAGCGCGGCGATTGAAGGGGAAATTACGCCGGTCGGCGGACCTAAAATGTATAATATTGACGTGGTCAATCAGGATATTACCAATAACAGCATTGGGGCAACGATTCCTTATGAATTTTCATTGGGCGAGCAATATTCTGGTATAGCCAGCTGTACCATTCCCATGGAAAACCAGGCGATTTATTACTCTGCGACAGCCTCGCTGATGCAGCAGGGAAGCGCGTCGGGCTATTTAAAGCTCAATGATTATATGGATGTCAAAATTGAAATTTATATCCGTGGTAAGCGCATGGATTATTTTGCGGTGCCTTTTTATAATGAGCCGAATAACGCTTTTCAGAATAAATGCGTTCCGCCAACTACCCAGTTTAATAACTTTGAGTCCGGCGCCAAGGGGCGGGTAACGTTTATGATTACTAAGCCTATTGTCAACGGCGTTAACCTGTTGGGTACAGAAATCGCCAAGCTTTACGGCCGCCTGGGGAACTATAGCTCAGGAATGGGCAGCACCCCGATGTCGATTATCTCGATTAATTCCGGGGTCATTACCGTTCCGGATAAATGCATTGTCAACTCAGGTTCACCGATCGTCGTTGATTTTGATACCATCCCCAGTTCGGGGTCGCTGCTAAATGGCAATAATTACAGCCGGTCCGTGCCGATTCAGGTGAAATGCGAAGGGGGAAGTTTCGCGAACGGTAATTTAAATATTCGCCTGGGCATTCAGCAGGCCAATACCGCCAGTTTTAATAGCGATTATTTAGGGACCACCGGCGCCGTCGATCGATCCAATCTTGGCATTATTCTGAAAGATTCAGGCGGCAGTTTAGTGGCCGCGAATAGATTTTATGACGTGCCGGGTTTTAATAATAATCAGGGAACCTGGAATCTGACCGCCGCGCCGATTGCCAATGCCGGGACCAACGTTCTCGAAGGGGATTTCCAGGCATCGGCCACCGTGGTCGCTGAGTTTCAGTAAGGGGGCAGCATGCGTCAATTTATCGCATCTATGGTACTTCTGGGCTTACTGTCGGCGGCCACGCCGGCGTACGCCAGCGGGGAACTGATCGGCGGCGACTTAACCTTCAAAGGCACCGTGGCGGCCCATGGCTGCAGTATCGTTCCTTCATCCAAAAATATCGCCGTGGATTTTGGCCAGATTTCAACCCGTACGCTCTATGCGGAGAGCAAATCACAGCCCAAAGCGTTTGTGATTGAGCTTAAGGATTGCAGTACCGATGTTTTTAATTCCGTTACCGTAACCTTTAGCGGGACGGAAAATGCCAATATGAGCGACCGTCTGGCGATTACGCCGGTAGCGCCAAATTCCGCCAGCGGTATTGGCATTGGTTTTGAAGAGAGTAACGGCACGGCGATTTCACTCAATACGCCAACAACCGCGGTCGCCATTTCCGATGCCACCATGCAGTTAAATTTTAAAGCTTTTGTTGAAGGGGAACCGGACGCCTTGAGTAACAAAACCTTGCAGACCGGTGCCTTCCAGGCAACAGCGTATTACACCCTTAATTACCAGTAGAATAGATCAAGGATGATGATAAATGAGCCGCCGTTTCTTTCTCTACGATAAAAATATCTTTTTCTCAGAAGGCGTACGTTCTTTGGTTGACGATCTTGCCGCGCATGACGGCGACTGCGCTTTCTCAAGGCTCGATCAGTTCTCTCAGCTGATTAATACGCTGCGTCTGCCGAAGCAGAAAGAGGAGCTGCGCTGGGTGCTCTGCGATGTCGACAGTTTGCCGGACGAACGCTTTAATGCGCTATACACCATTAAAGAGTACTACTGCCGGGAAAATCAGCAGCTGGTGATTTTATTAGGAGAAAATAATATTTCTCTGTTTTTTGCGCTGCATTCGCTGCTCCCGGAGGCGAGCTGGTTATTAAAAAATGAATCGCTGGAGAATTTTTTCAAATTCATTGAAAGCGCTGATTCGATGGTGGCAAAGAAAATATTTTATAGCCGCTCGCTAATTAATTATACCCGACAGAAGTGGTTAGCCCGGGATTTTAATAACAGTATCTCCAGCGATGACTGGTGGTTAATGGAAGAAATATTCAAAGGGAAGTCATTGTCGCAAATTTCCTCTGAGCAAAAAATTGATGTTCGTCGACTGAGCCGCTGCAAACGGGGCCTGATGAAAAAGTTAAATGCTAAAAATAACGTAGAGCTGTTTAATATTTTCAAATGTATCGTCGCCACCCCCTGCGTATAACAGCGTACAAAGTCTAACATCGACAGAATTACTGGCAGATAGCTAAGCCAGTAGGTAAGTGTAAGAAAAATACATTTCAATATAAATAGTTAAGGATCTAACAAATGCAAAAATTAAGTATGATTGAAGCGTCAACTATTATTGGCGGCTGCTGCAAGGAAACTTGCACAAGCTCTTACGAGACAGTGGTCGTTGGCGGTGTTTCTACCTGTAAACAAGTGACCACCTGTACGGATAAGCACGGTTCAACCGTTAGCATGAAAGATGCGCCGGACAGCATGTGCGTCGTGCCAAATAGCGCCCGTTATTAATCACTGATGTGATACATGGAGGGGGAACCCTCCATGTATTTCTCCGCTATTTTCGCGAGCCTGGTATCAAATGAAGATAAAACCTATTACCGCCGTTGGCTATACGTTTCTGGTGGCGTTAATTTCGTCGCTAATTACCGTGCTGTGCTATCACATATTTGTGTTTAATACATTTTCACTGGATAGCAGTCAGCCTTCCGCCCTGCGGAAAATTGACAGCGCAACCGTTGCCAGTAGCCCAATAAAAAATGAGAAAAGCATTATTGAAGTGATGTCCTATGGCTGTCACTACTGCGCATCGAACGAGGAAGAGATCGAAAAATTCGCCGCCACGCTACCCGCGGATAGCACCTTTGAAGTTATCCATATTACTGGCGAGAATAACGGCCTGGCGGTCTTTGCGCCGGTTTTTGCGACCCTTGAAGTCATGGGTATTGAGCGCCAGACGCGCGACCAGGCGTTTAACGCGGTAATGACCCGCGGGGTTAATTTAGCCGATGAGGAAACGCTTAATGGCTGGCTGAAAAAGAATAGTATTGATGTCGATAAATACCATCAGCTAAGCCAAAGTCAGGCCGTCGCCGAGCGTCTGGAATATATGGCGAAAATCACCGAGCTTTATGACATTAACGCGACGCCGCTGTTTATTGTGAATAAGAAATACGTAGTGGCGAAGGATCGTCAGTTTCCTGAATTTGCCGACTATTTGCGCCAGCTGTTAACCCAGGATAAGGAGTAAGCGTGGCGCGCTTTCTCATCGTCTGGGGCGTCTTCAGCGTAAGAAAATGGTCCGCGCAGCTGAGCTGGCGCTACCGGCCTCTTACCGGCTACGGCCAAAAAGCGGTGCGTAGAGTCATGCGTTTTACCCCGATGCCGCTGCTGCTGCTGGCGGTTCGCGCGCTGTGTCGGCTGCGGCTGCTGGGCAGACAGTACCGTGGCCGCAGCGCCGTGGCGACGCAAAACTACCGCTGCCTGACGGGCGTCGAGGGCCGAATCGATGCCGGATGGATAGCCATGCGCCGCCAGCTGCTGGAGATAGGGGCGACCTGGGGACAGCACCCGGCCACCCTGGCCCAGATGCAGGCATGCACGCGAGAGCTTGACGCCGTTGTCGCTCCCCTGGCGGCGCAAAAGACGCCGGTCGTCCTTGCGCCGCTGCACTGCGTTTCCGATATCTTAGCGGCGATGGTCGGGGCTGGCGTGACGCCGGGCAAAGCCAGCGTAGTGGTCTCTTCCAGCGCGGAAAGCTACACCGTCGCCAGCCGTAAAATGGGCGGCGTCGCGCTCTCTTATTGCTCAATCCACCAGGATAATACATCGCTGGCTAGCGAGCTTATGGCGTTAATGACCAATGTATCGGCAGGGCGGGAAAATATGATTATTTTCCCCGACATTCCTGCCGATTACACCGTGCAGACCCCGGAAGCGCAGTCCGGGAAAATAAGCTGCCGGATATTTGGCCGCCCGGCAAAATTACATAGCGGGGTACAGCGGTTTTCTCGCATCGTATCGGCGAAGGTGGTTTTTTATCACCTCTATTATCAGCACGGGATAAAAATAAAGATCTATTCCCCGCTGTCGCCAAAAGAGGTCGCGGCAAAGCTACCAACGATGATTGAAAACACCCTGCGCGATTATCCGCAGGATTGGCTTTTGTGGCACAGCCATTCGCTCTATTTTATTAATCACTGATGCATCATCATGAAAAAGATTATTCCTGATATGGTTTTCCAGGAAGAGACCAATGAATGCGGCCTCTCCTGTATTGCGATGCTGGCGCAAACCCAGAATATTCCGTGCTCGCTGCCGGCTTTGCGGGAAATTTTCCCGGCATCCGATCATGGGACATCGTTGAGCGATTTATCCGTTATCCTGCAGCAGATCGGCATTGCCACCGCGCCGGTGTTGTTCGATCACGCTGAGCTTCATGCGCTGCCGTTCCCGTCCATTTTGCACTACGGCGCCAGCCACTATGTTCTGCTGGCCTGGCGAAAAGGGGATTACGTCTGCGTCATGAATCCGGCGATTGGCCAGCAGTGGCTGCCTTTCTCGGCATTAAAAAAAGAGATTAGCGGCTATGCGCTGATCCTTGAAGAGTCGCCCGGCGCGATTGCCGGCCCGGACCCGGTTATTGCCGGCGCGCAGCAGGAGATGCCGCGGGCGATGAGCCTGAAGGAGACCGCGGCGGTACCGGGCATTTATAAGCTGATGCTCTTAACCTTCCTGGTGTCGCTCACCCTGTTTTTAATGCCGACGATGGTCAGCCGGGCGATCAACCAGGCCTTCTCTGACGTTCAGAATACGCAGTTTCCTTATTTATGGTTCATCCTCGCCTTTGTTGTATCCACGCTGCTGGCGCTGGGCGTCAGGGTGATTAGCGAGCGATTTATTCGCCGCTTTGTCCTGCTTAAGAGCGATATCGGTTTTTCCCGCCTGCTGAATAATCCGCTGCGTTTTTTTTGAAAAACGCGCGCCGGGGGACGTTTTCAGCCGTTTTATCGCCTGGCAGGGCGGGATGCTGCAAAAAATCGAACTGGATAACGGGCTCCGCTCGGACTGGATCATCTGCGTTATCGCGATCGGCATTATGTTCTGGATCTCCCCGGTGCTGGCGCTGATTTCCGCCGTGGGTATTGTGGCGATGGGGCTGATCAGCGTCTGGGCCATTTTTCGCGACCGCTGGTATACGCAGCAGCTGCAGCTGAAAAGCGCGACGCTGAATGACTTTTTTATGGAAACGCTTCAGGGCGTGTTAACCATCAAGACCGCCGGGCTGGAAACGCAGCGTAAAGCGCAGTTTGCCCGTTTGTCTCATGACCTTTTCACCTGCCTCCAGCGGCAGAAAGTCTATCAGCAGGTCAAAGAGGGACTGTACCAGCTGACCGGCAGCCTTGAGATGGTGGTTTTCATGCTGGTGGTGCTGCCGCTGGTGCACGCAAAGCTTATCTCGCTGGGCGACTTTTTTGCCTACAGCTTTTTACGACAGATTTTTACCTCCTACGTCACGCGGATATTTTATGCCGTGATCCGTAAATCACAGCTGCACGTGATCGATACCCGCGCGCAGGGCCTGTTCACCCGCCATGAGCCTGCTGCGCCCCAGTTTGCTCCGCTCAGCGGTGAAGCAGTTCCGCGGCTGACGTTCGAACAGGTGAGCTTTCATTACAACCCGCAGCGTCCGGTACTCAATGCCGTTGATCTCATCCTGGAGCCCGGCGATCGGCTGGCGATCGTGGGCGACTCCGGCGCCGGAAAAAGCACCCTGCT
This sequence comes from Klebsiella sp. PL-2018, assembly GCF_019048985.1. Lineage (NCBI taxonomy): Bacteria > Pseudomonadati > Pseudomonadota > Gammaproteobacteria > Enterobacterales > Enterobacteriaceae > Klebsiella > Klebsiella sp. PL-2018. The sequence continues at coordinate 4,602,708 of NZ_CP077673.1, read as the reverse complement.
GCGGCTGATGGCAGGGCTTTTTTCCGCGCAGCATGGGCGAATTTTGCTGAACAACGATGAGGTGAGCGCGCAGCAGCTGGCGTCGCAGGTATGGCTACAGAGTCAGGAAGACATCCTGTTCAACGCCTCGGTGCTGCAAAACATCACCCTGTTTGATCCGTGGTACAGCGACAGCGACCGTGGGCGAGTGGAGGCGCTGGTCGAAAAAATGGCGCTGGGGCCGGTGGTTCAGGCGCTGCCGGGAGGAATGGAGGCGCTGATCCGCGAGAGCCACTCGGCGCTCTCTTTAGGCCAGCGTCAGCGGCTGATGCTGGCGCGGGCGCTCTACAGCACCCGGCCCATACTGCTGTTCGACGAACCGACCGCCAATCTTGATGATGAAACCGCGGAAACGGCGATCCTCGCGCTGTGCCAGCACTGCCGCGAACAGGGCAAGACGCTGATCGTCGTGACCCACAGCGAGCAGATCCTGCATCATTTCACGCGGGTTTATCGCCTGAAGGAAGGCAAGCTGCGCGATATCACACAGGGAGAGGTGGACCAATGAGAAGAGCATTTTTACGCCGCCGTAAAACGTGGCTGTTTGCGCTGGTCGCTATGCTGGCCATTGTTGCCGCCGTCTACTATCAGCGCTCATTTCCGGCACAGGCCGAGTCGATTGATACCGTTACGCTCGATCGCGGGGATATCGAAAAGGTCGTGCTGGCGAGCGGGATTATCAAACCTGCCGTTCAGGTGAGCGTCGGCGCACAGGTCAGCGGCCAGCTGCGTAAGCTGTACGTGCGCCAGGGCGAGCGGGTGCGCAAAGGGCAGCTGTTAGCCGAAATCGACCCGACGCTGCAGCTTTCCGACTTACGCAACGCTACCGCGCAGCTGGCCAGCGCCAGAGCGCAAAAGCAGGCCTCTGAGGCCACGCTGGTGCAGTACCGTAAAGCGCTGGCGCGCGAGCAGGCCATGAGCCGCGACGGCTCCGGCGTGAGCAGCGATCTCGAACAGGCGCAGGCGCAGTATGCCGCGCAGGTTCAGCAGATAGCGGTGAATGAGGCGCAGATTGTGCAGGCGGAAATGAGCGTGCAGACCGCCAACGCCAACCTCGGCTATACCCGCATTCTCGCGCCTATGGATGGCGAAGTGCTGGGCATCGTGACCCGTGAAGGGCAAACCATCGTCTCCTCGCAAATTGCGCCTACGATTCTGGTGCTCGCCGATCTCGATAAAGTCCAGGTCCAAACCCGCATTTCCGAAGCCGATATCCAGAAAATCCATCCGGGACAGCCGCTATGGTTTTACGTCATTGCCGACCCGCAAACCCGTTATGAAGGGGAGCTTGGCTATGTCCAGCCCGCGCCGCAGGAGGCGCTGGAGGAACAAAACGCCGGCGCGTCTGCCGGTAACCAGCAGAGCAGCGCCATTTACTATAACGGCACCTTCGAGGTGGATAATCGCCAGCGATTGCTGAAAACCTCGATGACCGCCCAGGTGTTTATCCGCATCGCGCAGGTGAAAGATGCGCTGCGCGTGCCGGTTGCCGCGCTGGGGCGTTCGCTCGGGGATGAGCGCTACCTGGTCGTGGTGCAAAAGGAGAACGGCAGCGAGGAGCGCACCATCCGCATCGGGATTAACGACCGCCAGTATGCGCAGGTTCTTGAAGGATTACAGCCCGGCGAGCGGGTGGTGATCCCGCAGGATGCGGGGTCCGTCTGATGGCTGAGCCGTTAATCTTGCTGAACAACGTCACGCGTCATTTTGTTGCCGGGACGCAACTGATTCCGGTGCTGAAATCCATCTCTCTGACCATTATGCCCGGCGAGATGGTGGCGATTATGGGCGCTTCCGGCTCGGGTAAATCGACGCTGATGAATATTATCGGTTGTCTGGATAAACCCAGCAGCGGTGAAGTGTATATCAACGGCATCGCCGCCCATCAGGCCGACAGCGCGGCGCTGGCGGAGCTGCGCAGCCGCTGGCTGGGATTTATTTTTCAGCGCTATCACCTGATGCCTTATTTGACGGCGGAAGAGAATATTGCCATCCCTGCGCTCTATACCGCGATGCCCGCCGCTGAGCGCCAGGCGCGCATTACGCTGCTGGCGGAAAAGCTGGGCATTGACGCGCGCCTGGCGCATAAACCCGCGCAGCTTTCCGGCGGCCAGCAGCAGCGGGTCAGCGTCTGTCGGGCGCTGATCAACGGCGCGCAGATTATTCTCGCCGATGAACCCACTGGGGCGCTGGATAGCGTCAGCGGCCGGGCGCTGATGGATGTTTTGCACCAGCTGAACGCTGACGGGCATACGGTGATTATCGTGACCCACGATCGCGAGGTAGCGCAGCAAGCCCAGAGGATCGTCGAGATCAGCGATGGGCAGGTGGTCGCCGACAGCACCCACGGCGCGCGTGATAATCGCGGCATTCCGCGGCTGCCCGCGGTACAAGATAACGGTCGGGCCTCGCTGTCGCGCAGTATCGGAGAGTCGGTACGGATGGCATGGCGGTCGCTGCTGGGGCATCGTATGCGCGCCTTTTTGTCGATGCTGGGGATTATCATCGGCATTTCGTCCGTGGTTTCCTCCATGGCGGTGGGAGAAGGCGCCCGGCAGAGCATCATGAATGAGATTGGCAAGCTGGGTAATACCACGCTCGAAATCCGCCCCGGCACCGGCTGGGGCAGCAAGCGTCCGGATATGGAGCGGGCGCTGTCGCTGGATGATATCGCCAGCCTCGGCAAACAGTCGTGGGTGCTTGGGGTGTCGCCGATCGTCTCCAGCATGACGACCGCGGTGCGCCAGGGGTTTGATTCCTCGATTATTCTTTCCGGGGTTTCCGCCGACTATTTCTCGCTGCAGGGTATTCGTTTCCTTCACGGCAACGGTTTTACCCACCGCGATGTCGACGATCGTGAACCGGTGCTGGTGCTGGATGAAACCAGCAAAGAGACGCTGTTTCCCGGTAATGAAGATCCGCTGGGTAAAATTGTGCAAATCGCCGGCGCACCGTGGCGGGTGATCGGCATCGCCAGCAAGCCGGGACCGAAGGTGGTCAGCGGATTTATGTCGGCCTGGATCCCCTATACCTCTTTATTGCAGCGGATTTCCGGGGACAAACCGCTGGAGGCGCTCACGCTGCGCTTTCAGGAAACGCTGTCGCCGCAGGACGCGGCGCGGCGGGCGGAAAGGCATCTTATCCGCGAGCACGGCAAAAAAGATTTCTTTGTCCAGACCGACGAACAGCTCGCCAACGCGCTGCAAAAAACCTCTGACTCCATGTCGCTGCTGATCACCGCGATTGCCGCCATCTCGCTGCTGGTTGGCGGCGTTGGCGTCATGAATATCATGCTGGTTTCCGTTACCGAACGCACCCATGAGATTGGCATCCGGCTTTCGGTCGGCGCTCGCCCCAGCGACATCATGCATCAATTCTTAATTGAGGCGGTGATGATCTGCGCGCTCGGCGGGCTGACGGGGGTATTGGGCTCCTGGGCCGCCGGTAACCTGTTTGCCCTGCTGACGCAGGAGTTTTCCATGGTCTTTACCTGGCTGCCGGTAGCGATGGCCTGCGGTTTTTCCGCCCTGATTGGCCTGACGTTTGGCTATTTTCCAGCGCGCCGCGCGGCGCGACTGAACCCGACGGAGGCGCTGGCCCGCGAATGAGACCGCTGACTTTATTACCGTTAATTGTATTGCTGACGGGCTGCGGGAATTTAACCCGCAGCGATTATCAGCGCCCGCTGCTGTCGGTGCCGGAGAACTGGCAGAGGACGGAGGGAGACAGCATCGCGCGCTCGCAGGAGAAAGCGCAGCGCTGGTGGGACCGTTTCGGCGACGAACGTCTGTCGCGGGTGGTGGGGCAGGTGCTGGAAAGCAATAACGATCTCGCCGCTGCCGCCTTAACCCTTAAGCAGGCGCGTATTTCCGCTGGGCTCACCCGAACCAATATCAGCCCTGACGCGAGCCTCAACGGCTCCGGCAGTAACTCAAAGCCGCTCAACAGCGGCGGTTCACAGGAGAGCTACAGCGCCTCACTGTCCCTGAGCTATGAACTGGATCTGTGGGGCAAGCTGGCGCGGATCCGGGAGCAGAGCGAATGGGAGGCGATAGCCAGCGAGCAGGACTACCGGGCGACGATCCTGTCGACGATTGACACCACCGCGCAGCTGTACTGGAACATCGCTCTGCTGAATCAGCAAATGACGTATCAGGCGGCGAGTCTGAATATCGCCAGGCAGACGCTGGCGCAGATTGAGTCCTGGCAGCGAGCGGGGAAAGTGGGCCTGCTCGATGTGCTGCAGGCGCGGCAGACGGTCATCAGCCGGCAGAATCAGCTGTTGAGCCTGAAGCAGCAGCGGGCAATTTCCCGTAACGCGCTGGCGCTGCTGCTCAACAGACCGCCGGCTCAGCATACCGATGAGTCCTCCGCGCTGGATGTGCGTCAGCATATCGCTATTGCCAACGCCACGCCGCTGGCCGCGCTCGCCAGCCGGCCGGACCTGCAGGCGGCGGAATCCCGCCTGCGGGCGGCGCTGGCGGGCTCAGACGCCGCGCGGCTGAGCTTCTATCCCACGCTCTCGCTGCAGGGAACGCTGAGCGCCGGAAGCCAGCTCTTTCACCAGTGGTTTAACGACCCGCTGCGCACCGTGGGCAGCAGCGTTTCCGCGCCCTTTATCCAGTGGAACACAGTACAGCTCACCGTGGAGCAGGCCAGCGTGAAGGTACAGCAGGAGGCGGTGAACTTTCGCCGCACCGCCTATACCGCGCTGTCGGAGGTGGACAACGCGATGGAGAAGCGGCTTAACGCCGACGAGCAGCGCGATCGTCTGCTGCAAACGCTGCAGCTGGGCGAGCAGCGTCTGGCGCTCACCGGTAGCCGCTATCGCTCAGGGGCGGTGGATTATCAGACTCTGCTGAACGCCCAGGACGCGCTGCTTGATGTGCAGAACAGCCTGGCGCAGAACCAGTACGACTATCTTTATGCCACTTTGCAGCTTTGGCTGGCGCAGGGAGGCATTAACCCGCAACAGAGGACTTCCCAGAATGAGTCACAGTAACTCCCCTTATCGCGTGGTGATAACCGGCTATGGCGCGGTGACTCCCCTCGGCGATAGCGCCGCCGAAAGCTGGCAGGCCATCATGGATTATCGACGCGGCTACCGCTATGTGGATCTCTCCGCGAACGGTATTCACACGCATTTTATCGGTCAGGTGGCGAATGAACCCAGTCTTAAGGGGGTTCCCGCCGCGATCCGTCGGCGTCTGCCGCGTCACGCGCGCCTGGCGCTGGCCGCCGCGCGGGAAGCGGTGGCGATGGCCTTTGCGGGCGAAGCTCCCACGGCGTTTTATGACCCGCTAATGTGCGGCGCCATCATCGGCTCCGGCTGGGCAGGGCTGGATGAAAGCTATCTGGCGGTACCCGAGTTTGAGAAAACCGGCGTCTCCTCGCCCTTTAGCTGCTTTTTTTCCATGCCCAACGTGAGCACCGCCGCCTGTAGCCAGCTGTGGAATTTGCGCGGCTATCAAAATACCCCGGTCGCGGCCTGCGCCACCGGCACTATCGCTGTCGGCGAGGCCTATGATGCGATTCGCTTTGGCCGCGCCAGCATGCTGCTCGCCGGCGCCGGGGAATCGCTAAACAGCGTTTGCGCGATCTGGAATATCGATGTGCTCGGCGCGCTGAGCCGGGAAACGGAGTCGCCGGAACGGGCCAGCTGTCCGTTCAGCCTGCAGCGCAGCGGGTTCGTGCTTTCGGAAGGCGGGGCGGTGCTGTGCCTGGAGGAGCGCGAGAGCGCCCTCGCGCGCGGGGCGACGATCCTGGCGGAGGTCACCGGCTATGCTAATTTCTCCGACGCGGTGGATTTTACCTCCCCGGCGGAGGACTGCGTAGCCCGCGAGCAGACCATCCGTTGGGCGCTGCGCGGCGCAGATCTCCAGCCTGCCGACCTCGATTATATCAACGCCCACGGCACCTCCACGCCGCTCAACGATCTCAACGAAACGCAGTCGCTGAAAAAGGCGCTGGGCGACGAGGCGTACCGTATCCCGATTTCCAGCACCAAAGCCTACTCCGGGCATCTGATTGCCGCCGCAGGGAGCTTCGAGACCATTGTTTGTCTGCAGGCGATGGCGGCGGGGATCCTGCCTGCGACGGCCCATTTAACCCAGCCTGACCCGCAGTGCGATCTCGACTATATCGCTGAAGGGCACCGTCAGGGGGAGATACATCGGGCGCTGAATCTGAGCTTTGGTTTCGGCGGCGCGAACGCCGCGCTGGTGCTGGAGAAACACGCGTGACGCTGCTGCACTACACCCTTGCCGACGCGCGGCAGTGGGCGGCGTTTTCCGGCGACGAAAACCCGATTCACTTCGACCTCGCGGCAGCGCGCCAGATGGGCGGGGGACAGTTGAGCGTCCACGGAATGCGCGCGCTGCTCGACGTGAAGCGCGATGCCCACTCCCGGCTGTACCACCCTGAGCGTTACGTAAAATGCCAGGTTCGCCTGCGCAGGCCAATATGGTGCGATACCGACTGGCTGTTAACGCCCGGGGTAGCCAAAAATCGCCTTTTATCCGCCACATCGGTCAGCAATCCGCAGGATGGCGAACTCTGCCTGTCCTGCCAGATGAGCACGGCGGCCGAGCCGGAATCGCTGGTGGGTAAACAGCCCTGCACGATTGCGCCAAAGACGCTGCGCGAGCTGCAGTCCTGCTTCAACGCCGCCTGGCCCGGCCTGGCGCAGTGGCAGTTTCTTGATGCCTTGCTGTTCCGCCAGCTGATTGGCGATCCCGCGCTGCTGCGCCAGGAGAACATCGCGGCCCTGCTCGGGCCGGGGGAAACCTCGTTGCAGCAAATATTTACCCGCTATCCGGTGCTGCAAACCCACCAGGAGGTGGTGTTTGATGCTCGTCTCGCGGGCAAAGCGACGCCGATTTGGCCCGAATCTCTGGCGCTCTGGCTGCTGCCCTCGCTGGTGGTGGGCCAGGCCGAACAGGGGGCGCTGGTGCGCATCGCCGCGGCGGCGCAGCTGGATGACCTGATAATAACGAACGTGGTCACGCTAAAAGTTGGCCCCGTGCATAATTGATAATTAAGGATAATTTATGACTGCCTATGATGAAGTTCTGCAAAAAGTATGTGAAATGATTTGCGATGCGAAAGACCTGGAACCGGATGAGATTGATGAGAATACGCCGCTGGTTCGTCTGAAATTAGATAGCCTGGACTACGTCGAGCTCATGGTGCTGGCAAAACGTGAATTCAATATCACCCTGGAGGCGGACTGGTTTATTCACAATCCGGGGATCACCCTGGGCGAACTGTGTCAGCACATCAGCAAAGAGTCAGGTAACTGATATGGCGCAACAATGGATATTGGTGACCGGCGGCAGCCGCGGTATCGGTCGGGCGCTGGTCACCGGCCTGGCGCAAAGCCGCAACGTGGTCTTTACCGGCCGCGATGAGGCTGCGATTAACGCCACCCAGGCGGCGAGCGAAAACTCCGCCCACCGGGTACAGGGATACGTCTGCGACGGCAACGACGCGTCGCGGGTTGAACAGCTTGCGCAGGCGCTACTGGCCGAGCGGGGGGCACCGGAAGCGATTATTCACAATGCCGGGATAGCTCGCGATGGCCTGCATATTCATCAGGACGCCGCGCTCTGGCGCGAGGTGTTGGAAACCAATGTGATCTCTATGATGAACTGGAACCGGGTGCTGCTGCCGGCGATGCTCACGCAGCGGCGGGGCTCCATCGTGATGATGTCGTCGGTCAGCGCGTTAAAGGGCAACGTGGGGCAGACGGCGTATGCCGCGAGTAAAGCGGCGATGAGCGGTATTGCGCGCTCGCTGGCGCTGGAGGTCGGGCGTTTCGGCATTCGGGTCAACTGCCTGGCGCCGGGCCTGATCCGTACGGAGATGCTGGAGGAGATACCCGCGCAAAAATTGAAAGAGATGCGCCAGTCGATCCCGCTACGCCGATTGGGCGAAACGGATGATGTGCTGCAGGCGGTGGCATTTTTAATCGGTGAGGGGAGCCAGTATATGACCGGGCAAACCCTGGTTCTGGACGGCGGATTGAGCGCCTGAGTCTGTGATTAGGCCGGCTTAGCTTCTAAAGGGAATGCGTGAGTTGCGCAATGCGATTCATTAACGCCTGTATTTCGCCAGCGGTTGCACGATAGACCTGGATAATCTGTGGGGAATATTGGGCAATCAGGGATAACATAAACGGGGGAATTTCCTCTCCCGGGTTATTTTTTATTAACTGCGCCAGCGACTTCTCTTCCGCTTTCGGTCCATTTAGCGCATGGACCACCCGTCGGCTCACCGCGATAAGCACGGCTTCTGGCTTAAGGATTTCCTCGTGTAATTGAAGCGGCGCGGGGCCATTTTGTATGGACATCCACTCAGAAATATCATCAATACCTTCAATAGGATAAAGCGTGTGCCGGGCGTTGTCTGACGCACCAATGCGTTTTGACGGCGGGCTATGATCCAGACAGGAAATATTATGCAGTAACCCGCCAATTTCTACTTTCAGCGCTTGCGTCGCGCTCATTTCTATTTTTGTCGCCAGATAACCGGCAATGTGCCCGACGGCGGCGGAGTGCCAGGGCGTCTGCTGACTGAATTGATCGATAATAAAAGAGACCAACTCGGCAATATCGCGGAGGTTGTGTAAAGAGAGGGTGTCGTTATGGACGCCGGAGATCGCGTTAATGTAATCGCGATAATCGGTGGACGCCATGACGGACCAGAAATGGCCATCGGCGGAGAGCGTTCTGAAGGCCTGAATATACTCCTGTTTATAAAGAATATTAGCTCCGGCAGCAACGATGTCGACCAGCTTGTTGCTTAAAAAGGCGCTATGGTCGGTACGGTGCTCGCAATAAAGTACATCCAGCCGGTCAGCGAAGAAGAGCAGATGGCTCTCTTCGGGCACCCGCTCACCTTCAATATAATACCCCAGACCGTTGCGCCAGCGGGTGTGATGATAGCGAACGATTCTGTTGAGCGGGCGAAACAGCGGAATTCGGTTAAGCAACTCGCTGCCGATTAGCGCGTGATTATTATGTTCATTATCGATGTAGTTGAGCGGCTCAAGGCGCGACTTTTCATTTAATCCGCCGACATCATGAATAAGCGCGGCGAGAATGGTTTTACGCCGCTGGGCCGCAGAAAAATTGACTAAATTTGCCAGATGCGATGCGATAAACGCCGTTCTGACATGGTGCAGATTTAGCCGTGGGTTAATCATATCAATGATATTAGCGATGCTGGCTAACGTCGGTAGTAAATGTATCGTCATGATATCTTTATAATTAAAATTAATGAGATAAATCTCAATCAATGATTGTTTTTTGACGCTGGCAACCATATTGTGGGAACGTTTGGTTACCGAATAAAATAGTATCATCATTAACGCGATTGATATAGATGATTCTATCATTAGTTTGGTTGCCAAAGAGGATTTTTTGCGCGATGTTATCAGGCGTATTATCACCGTTGTGGCGAGTGGTTTGCGAATCAGAAATATAAAAAAGATGACCCGCAGCGGTGCTTTTTTTTAAGGTGATGGAGAGGGCGCGCGAGACAATGTATTTATCTCCCGCGCTGGTGAGCAATCCCTCAAGGTTGATTATAAGACGATGGTTGGAAAACTCAGCGGACAGCAAGCCCTGGGAGCGGAGAACATTCTCATTTATTTCCTCTGTAAGATCGTATTGTGATTTACAGGAGAAAGCGTCATGGCTGTTGAAACAAATGTACAGGATGGAAGCTAATGCCAGCGTTAGCGTACAGGCCAGCGCGATAAAAGCGTATTTACGCATTTTTTATTTCCTTATAGTAGTAACTGTGGCACTGCTGGTACTTTATATCGCATTTGAGTATGAATATATCCATATAAATACCTAAGTCCTGTTCCTGATTTAATTGTCGGTTGAAAAGATAAATTTTCTTGGGTGTAGAACAATCGAGCCCCGAGGGGAACAGCTTTTTATTTCTGAGTACTTCCCCCACGCGTAGCGCTCCTGCGCCATAAAAAATACATTTATCCTGAGTAAAAATCGCTGTAGGGGACTGTTTTTGATGGGTAAAAAACTGTAAAAGTAGCATCAAAGCTATCACCATCGGGATAAATAAAATGGCGACTTTGCGGTGTTGCCACAGCAAACTACGCCTGGGAGGTTCAGGGGCCAGCGTCGGGAGAGTGAAAGAGGAGGAGTAATCATTGTCGCTGGTGATAATGACTTCCTCAGAAATTTTAAAGCCAATTCGCGGTACCGTAATAATCACATTTTTCTCAACGCCCAGATCCGCAAGGCTGCGACGCAGCGTTGAGATGTATTGATTCAGGTTGCTATTAGAAGGTCTGGCGCCATATTTTTCAAACACCGACTGAAAAATGTCAACGCGAGAAATAATATCCCCACGGTATTGTAACAGATTGGTCAGGAGGCGAGTGGAAGTAGCAGAGAGTTCAATACAATCACCGGTCAAAAGATTGACCAGCGATGCTTCCTCAGTATCAAATGTAATAAATCCCTCTATATCGAACCGCATTTTTATCTCCGCACGGAATTAAAAATTCACTCTTTATATCAGGGTTTTTATCATAAAAAAAAGTGAATTTCAGATAAATGTACTGTTTAAGTTGAAATTTAAAGCTAATGTTGCCGTTTTCGTAGGGGCAATCCATACTGCCGTGTACTTAATGACAGAAGGAGCTGACTCATGAAGATTTCATTTTCACCCTGTACCCCGCATTCACATCAAAATTCTGTGGCTGCAGTTGAAAGTTTACGAGTATTGATGAGTTCAATGGGCATCAATAAATTCTCCGGGGTAATTGTACCAGAGCAGGAGTATATTCTTTATGTATTGAAAGAACATGAACCTGAAGGGTTACTTACTCGTGAATTAGCGGACAGGTGCGAAATGTCAATTTATAAAGTCAGACATTTACTACTGCCGTTGGAGAAGTATGGTCAGGTGATTAGAATAAAAGTTAATAAGCATCATAAATGGTATTTTTATAATAAATAATATATGTCAAGGGCTATATTAACAAGAGGTAATGTTGTTTGCAATAAAGATAGAGATCTTGACTGTTTTTTTTATGTTTTTAGATTATTAACAAATAATATCTCGCAAATGATAGAGAATATTCTTAATAATGAGAACTCGCGACTCTTATGAAAAAGATGTTTTGCTATCGACCGGCCGATAAGCAATTATGAATAATGACAGATAATTCTTATAATAGATGTTTAATCGATAGCCAACGACCTGGGATGGCCGCTTTGTTGAGGAAATGATGCTTTTGTTTCTAAAGTGTTAAGTTGACGATATGACTATCTGATGCACTTGATGTTGGCGGGCGGTGAGATAAGGAGATGGATAAGAAAGAGATATAGAGAATAATCGACGGCAGTTTTTAACGCACGCCGGCTTAAGCGCCATGAGACCCTCCTGTTTCTGTTGTGCTTCTGCAGAGATATCTTTTTGGCTATACGAATGCGTATCGGCAGTAAAAGATAAAATAATGTGATCCAGTTCAATAATATCCATCATGAGATAATATCTTTCTCAGGTCTATACCCTAAATAATTCGAGTTGCTTAAAGGCGGCAAGGGAGTGACAAATTCGTCGGGAACGAATTTGACCAGCCGAAGGCTGGCCTCCGGTGAGAGGCAGGAGCCTCTCATTAGTCCCCGGGAGCATAGATAACTATGTGACTGGGGGGAATGAGCGTAGCCAACACATAAGCAACTTGAAGTATGACGGGTATATATTACTGTTGGTGTCCCTGGGCGTCATTAAAGTTGATGCTCGCTGATGTCCAGTATGCTGGACAGATCTCATGACTAATGTGCGATGGGTTAATTAACTGCAACAGCGTGCCGGGCAATTAGGGTGTTATTTGATATGAATTAATAAAATGGCTGCGCCAGTCACGTTACTGTAGGGCTAAATATTATGGTTATCAAACACTCGAATTGAGGGAGCACAAATGGCTTACAGAATGATTTTAAACGAAACCTCTTATTTTGGCCCAGGTTCGATTCGCTGTATCGTTGATGAAGTTAAAAAACGCGGCTTCAAAAAAGCGCTGGTGGTCACGGATAAGGATCTGATTCGTTTTAACGTCGCAACAAAAGTTTTTGCTATTCTCGATGAAGCCGGGCTGCCTTACAGCATTTTTGATGAGGTGGTCCCGAATCCCACGATTGAGGTTGTGCAGCAGGGCGTAGAGACGTTTAAACAGTCGGGCGCCGACTACCTGATCGCTATCGGCGGCGGCTCACCGCAGGATACCTGTAAGGCGGTAGGCATCATCATTAATAACCCGGAGTTCGCCGACGTCCGCAGTCTCGAAGGCGGAGCGGAGACGAAAAACGCCGCCGTGCCGATGATTGCGATCCCAACCACCGCCGGTACGGCAGCCGAAGTCACCATCAACTACGTGATTACCGACGTACAGAATCGCCGCAAATTTGTTTGCTACGACCCGCACGATATCCCGGTAGTGGCGATCATCGATGCCGAGATGATGAGCAGCATGCCGGCCAGCCTGAAGGCGGCGACCGGCGTCGACGCGCTAACCCATGCGATTGAAGGCTACATCACTAAAGGCGCATGGGAACTCACCGACATGCTGCATCTGAAGGCTATCGAGGTGATTGGCCGCTCGCTGCGTGCTTCCGTTCAGGGCGAGGCACAGGGCGCGGAAGGGATGGCGCTGGGGCAGTATATTGCCGGAATGGGCTTCTCAAACGTTGGTCTGGGGCTGGTCCACGGTATGGCCCACCCGCTGGGCGCGTTCTACGGTACGCCGCACGGCGTGGCTAACGCGGTGCTGCTGCCGCATATCATGGCCTACAACGCCGAATATACTGGCGAAAAATATCGCGACATCGCGGTGGCCCTGGGCAACAAGCAGGCGTCAACTCTGCCGATTGCCGAAGCGCGTCAGGCAGCCATTGAGGCGGTGGCGCAGCTGAATCGCGACGTCAATATCCCGGCGCGCCTGCGCGATGTCGGTATGAAAGAAGAGGATATTGATGCCCTTGCGGCGGCGGCTCTGGCGGACGTGTGCACCGGCGGCAACCCGCGTGACACCAATCTGGAAGAGATTAAAGCGCTGTATCGGCAGATCTTCTAATTTGGCAATCGCAGCGAAGCCGGTAGACATACCGGCTTCGCTGTTCAGAAAGGAACGTTTTCACAGGGCGGGGCGTTAGCCGCCGCCCGGCATAATCATTTCATCAGTTCACGGCGCCAGATAGACCTGCGGAACGGCCGCATCGGGATGTTCCCCCATGCTGACCTCCGCGCCGTACCAGCGGCTGATAATCGGCTGCTGGATCACCTCCTGCGGCGTGCCCTCGGCTACCAGCTTCCCCTGATACAGCAGCAGAATCCGGTCGGCCCACAGCGCCGCGAGGTTCAGGTCGTGCAGCACTATGCAGACGTGCAGCCGGCTGCTGCGGGTCAGGCGTTTGAGCAGGCGCAGCAGGTGCTGCTGGTAATAGAGATCCAGCGCCGAAGTGGGCTCATCAAGAAACAGCCAGCCCTCGGGGGCGCCATCGCGCCACAGCTGTGCCAGACAGCGGGCCAGCTGCACCCGCTGCTGTTCGCCGCCGGAGAGGGAAGGGTAGCGTCTCCCGGCCAGATGATCGCAGCCGGTCTCTTCCATCACCCGGCGGATGATCTCCTCATTTGCTACGCCGCCCCACGGCGAACGGCCCATGGCGATAACCGTCTCAACCGGCCAGTCGGCGTGAAGCTGGGTACGCTGCAGCATCACCGCCCGGCGGCGGGAAAGCGTTTCTGCCGACCAGCTCTCCAGCGGACGGCCCTCCACCACCCGTTCGCCGGCGTCGGGCGTTAAATAACCGGTCAACAGGCGTAGCAGGGTTGATTTACCGGCGCCGTTGGGGCCAATCAATGCCGTCATTCCACCGCCGCAGAGCTGGAGCGAAACATCATGAATAATCTGCCGGTTACCCAGACGCAGCGACAGCGAACGCGCGCTATAGCGGTTATCCATGGGTCCCTTTCTCCCGACGAAAAATCAGCCATAGAAACCACGGCGCGCCGAGTACGCTGGTCAACAGCCCGACCGGCATCTCGGCGGGGGCGGCAACGGTACGCGCCAGCGTGTCGGCCAGCAGCAGTAACATCGCGCCGCACAGCAGCGAACCGGGGACCAGGCCGCGATGGTCCGGCCCCAGCCACATCCGCATCAAATGCGGCACGACCAGACCGATAAAGCCGATAATGCCGCTGATAGCCACCGCCGACGCCACCAGCAATGCGCTGCACAGCAGCAGTAGCCGCTGCAGGGCGCGAACGTTGACGCCGAGGTAGTGCGCTTCTTCATCGCCCAGCTGCAGCAGGTTAAGCCGTGAAGCCATCGCCCACACCACGAGGGAAGCCGGGATCATCAGCGTGGCCGCCACCAGCAGCGTCGACCATTCCGCCTGCCCGAGGCTGCCCATCCCCCAAAGCGAAAGCTGGCGCAGCTGGGTATCGTTGCTGATCCACGCCAGTACCCCGACCAGCGCGCCGCACAGGGCGTTAATGGCGATGCCGACCAGCAGCAGGCGCGAAAGCGAGGCGTCTCCCGCCCGGCTGAGGATAAAAATCACCACCATCACCGCCATGCTGCCGATAAACGCCGCCAGCATCGGGGCGTACAGCGCCACGAGCAGCGGCACCGACAGAGGCAGCACCAGCCAGCAGGCGACCGCCAGCGCCGCGCCGCCGCTGATCCCTAACAGCCCCGGATCGGCGAGGGGGTTGCGAAACAGCCCCTGCATCACGCAGCCGGAGAGCGCCAGCGCGGCGCCGACCAGCAGCGCCAGCAGCACTCGCGGCAAACGAATGGTCAGCCAGATGTTTCTCAGGATCTCATCGCCGGAGGGCAGCAGGCTGGCCAACGGCAGACGCATGGCGCCCAGGGTCGTGGCGAGCAGCGTCAGGACAATCAGCAGCAGCGTCATTAACCACAGATTACGGGCAGGGTGGGAGCGCATCAGGGCAGCTGCTCCGCTTTTTGCCGCAGCGCGAGCACCGCCTGCGGGGTGCGCGGACCAAAGCCGAGCAGGGCCATATCATCTATCACCAGTACCTGCTTATGGCGTCCCGCAGGCGTCTGCGCCAGCCCCGGCAGCTTCCAGAGCCCGGCTTCGCCGCCCATGCCTTTCAGCCCATCGGCGGAGATCACCACCAGGTCCGGTTTACTGGCGATAACGCCCTCCTGCGACATGCTGCGATAATGGTCGAAGCTCTGCATGGCATTTTGCAGCCCGGCCGCCCTGATTGCGCCATCCGCCGCGGTTTGTTTCCCGGCCACCATGGTATTCATGCCGCCGTGGCTGAGAATAAACAGCACCCGCTTGTTCACGGGCTGCGACGGAATTTGCGCGATCTGCTGATGAACCTTCTGGCGCAGGGCGTTACCTTCGCTCTGCTTACCAAGGGCGTCGGCAATCACGCCAATTTTTGCCTCGATTGCCGGCAGGTCGTAGCCGCCCGGGACGTTGATCACCTTAACCTTATTCTCTTCAACCTTTTTCAGCACCAGCGAGGGCTGCGCCTGGGCGCTGGCCAGCACCAGCGTCGGCCGCAGGGAGAGGATCCCCTCGGCGTTCAGCTGGCGGATATAGCCCACATCCGGCAGGCTCTGCGCGGCGGCAGGCCAGGTGCTGGTGCTGTCTTTTGCCACCAGCTGCCGCTGGGCGTCGAGGGCGTAAACCACCTCCGTGACGTCGCCGCCGAGTGACACAATCCGCTCGGCGGCGGCGCTGGCCAACAGCGGAAACGCCGCAAGTAATATCAGCCAGCGCTTCATGCGAGTAGCCCTTCGGTGGTCAAACGATCGACCTGCGCACGCCACTGCGCCTGCTCCGGGTGGCCTTCGCTGCGTTGACCGAACAGCTGTGCGATCTGCGTGCCGTCTTTGGCGAACAGCTCGACGCTGGTGACGTGGCCGTCAGAGGTCGGTTTGCGGGTCACCCAGATCTCATCCACGCTCTCCTCGCGCAGATGCAGGGTAAACGCGGGGTTGAAGATATTCAGCCAGCCGCGCATCGGGGCGACCTTTTCCAGCGCGCCGGTGAAGATCTGCACGCAGCCGCGGTTGCCGACAAAAATCATGATCTCGTTGCCATCCTGGCGGATCGTTTCCAGCAGGCCCGGCAGCGTCTGGGTGTCAATGCGGCAGGCGAGGTCGTCGCTGACCAGGCGGAAAGCCTGCTGGCGCGACAGGCTATATTTTCTCAGCAGGCCGAAGAACTGGTGAACGTCGGTCATGGCCCGCCATTCATTTTCCAGCGCCGCCGCGTCGGCGGAGTCGGCATATTTCAGCGGTTCGGCCGGGCGAATCGCCAGCGGGGCAGGCGATTGCTGCGTATGCCCGGCAATCAGCGCATCCCAGGCCGCCATGTCGGTATTGCCGGTGGTGTAAACCTTGAGCAGCGCGTCGCCGTGCGGATCGAAGAACTGGATGCTCTGGCGGCCGTTGTCGTTCAGGCGAAAAGCGCTGGCCCACTGGCTGAGAAACAGGCGCAGATCGAGGGCGCGCGGATTGAGCACCAGCCCGGCGTGGCCGCTCAGATGCTGATGGGTAAATTCGCCGACCTGCTCATGCACCGCGTATTCGTTGCGGCAGATGCATTTGGTTTCCCCCACGGTTTCCAGCGCCGTCAGAATGGCGCGGGCGTCGTCCTGCAGACGTACGGCATCGTAGCCCAGGCGGGCTTCGGTCAGCTCGGCTTCGCTGATCCCCATTTCGGCGGCGATATCGCGGGCGTATTTCGCGGAAGATTGCGCTTTCGTGGTCAGATAGCGCTGCCACAGCGGGGTATGTTGCGGTTGGGTGTTTTGCATAATTCACATCCTTCTCTACGATGAGTTTCCCCGGCGCGCGGCCGGGGAGCAGGTTTCTTATTATTGGCCGATCAGAAATCGACGTTCACGCCCAACTGCCAGGTGCGGCCAGGCATCACCGCCAGCGCTCTGTCGTTGGCGTCCTGGTTCGTCGCCGTTTCGATATTGCGGCTGCTCAGATAATCCCAGTATTTACGATCGGTAATGTTGTATACGCCGCCGTTGACGCGCACGTTCTTCGCGACCTGCCAGTACGCGGTCCAGTCCAGCATGCCGTAGCCCGGAACGCGCATATACTCGCTGGTCGAATCGGTAATCGCGGAGCCGGAGTTGGTATAGCTTTCGCGGTTGGTGGCGGTGGCGCGCTTGCCCTTAACAAAGGTGGCGGTCAGCGCGGTGCCGTACACTTTTGCCGGATCGTCCCACGCCACGCCGACGATGGCCTTCATTGGCGCGACGCTATCGAGGTCGACGTACTTATCGCCGCTGTAGCTGGATTTCGATTGCCCTTCACTATAGCCGTAAGCGAGGGTGGCACTCAGGCCGTTAACCTCTTCAAACCAGGTGCCAAAGTTGAATTTAGCGCTGATTTCGCCGCCGTAGATGTACGCTTTATCGCGGTTTTCCGCCTGGTAAATGGTGTAGATGTTCGACGGTACGTTAGTGAACTGCGTCGGATTATTGGCGCGGGTGTAGCGGGTATAGGCGATAAAGTTCTTATAGGTGTTGTAGAACAGCGCGGTGCGCATGGTGATGCCCTCCGTCACTTCGCCCTTCATCCCCCACTCAACGTTATCGCTGGTTTCGGTTTTCAGATCGGTGTTGCCGATCAGCGCATACTGGGCGCGTCCGGCGTAGCTGGAGCCGAGGTTCCACGAACCGTATAGCTGGCTGGCGTTCGGGAACTGCGCGCCGCGCTGATATTGCAGATAAGTCATCAGGCGCGGGGTGATATCGTACTGCAAGACCAGCGACGGCAGCGCCTGGGTATCAGCGTTCTTACCGTACAGATTTGACACGTCGGAACCGGTCAGCACGCTGCTGTTGTTGGCCAAATCGGAGACGTTTTCCGGTTTGGTCGACTGATGCATCACGCGAATGCCCGGGATAACCGCAAAGTTATGGCCGTCGAGGTCGAAGTTAATTTTGTCCTGCAGGAAGCCGGCGACGATATAGCCGCGGCTGTCGGCGTCCGGCTGCATAATCTGGCTATAGGCGCTCGGGGTTGGCGACTGGGTTAACGGCCGCTGGGTTTTCGTCGTGCTGGCGTTAAAACCGGCGCTCAGATCGTGACGGCCTATCGATTTCGCCAGCGCGCTCTGAATCCCCCAGGTGTCGGTATCGTAGTCGGAGCTCACCGTTTGCATCGCGCGGGTGACGCTGTCCGGCATATATGTCCAGTCATGGGCCTCGGTATGCTGGTAGTAGACTTTGGTCGATACGCTGTCGATATAGTCGTTCATCGGCGTCCAGTCGTCTTTCAGGCTCAGGCCCCAGCGGCGGGTCTGGCTGGTCTGCTTTGACGTACCGATAACGCTGTTGCCGCTGGAGTCCCAGGCGTCGTAATGCGTGTGGTTCGTTTTATGGTAATAATCGAAGGTGCTGGTGAACTTATGTTCGTCATTCGGCTGCCAGATCCCGGAGGCCATAAAGGCGTCCGAGTGCCAGTTTGCCGGATAGGAATCAACGGTCCCGCTGTTATTTTCCGTCTCCTGACCGTCGCGACGGCTGTAGACGAAGATCCCGCGCAGGGTCTCGTCGCCGCCGGCGACCGTGACGCCGTTGTGCCAGCTGCGATCGGACGAGTCGTAGCCGCTGCGGTAGCCGAAGGCGCTGGTTTTGCCCGGATGCAGATAGTCATCCGCGGATTTCGGGCGGAAAGAGACGTTGCCGCCGATGGCGCTGTTGGCGGTTTCCGTTGATGTCGCCCCGGACTGAATATCGATGCTGCCGTACATGTAGGGGTCAATATAGTCGCGGCCCATACCGAAGGTATTAAGGCCCGCGCGGCTGGCGTAGCTGCGCCCGGTGGCGTTCGGCTGGGCGATGCCGTCGACGTCGATCCCGACGCGGTTGCTCTCCATGCCGCGTATGTTGTAGCCGGTATAGCCGCCGCGGTCGAAGCCGCTTTTGCCGTTGCCGGAACCGCCGCTGGCGCCGGTGGCGCTAATGAGCGGCTCGTAGCGCATGATCGAGCCAAAGTCGTTGGCCCCTTTATCCTGCAGCTCCTGAGCGCCGATCGAATGTTCGCTGCCCGCTTTCAGCAACGGCGCCGGCGCGGTAACGGTCATCCGTTCCGAGCTGTCATCAGTCGATGCGCTGCTGGTGGTTTTCGCGGTGGTATCAGCCGCCCCGGCGGAAGTCTGATAAATTGCTGTAAGCAAAGAAGTCACCAGCAGGCTTTTCTTGAACCATGCTGTTGATTGAGTGGAGTTATACATAGTAGCCACGCCTTAATCATTATTAGTATTGGCTCACGCGTTACTTCCAGAGTGCAGGTGTGTCCGGTTATTCCGTTACTGGACGTTTTTTCTCCATGCTTGTTGATTGCGAATGGTAATGATAGGTATTATCGTTTGCAACAAAATAATCATGTTATCTTCAATTAATCTGCAAGTTGTTTACAATTTGCCCTTTTACCGACAGCGAGAAGCCGATGAGCCATAAAGCCGCGATTACCATCACCTACTGTTCGCAGTGCAACTGGATGCTGCGTGCCAGCTGGATGGCACAGGAACTGCTGCACAGCTTTAGCACCGATATCGCTTCGGTCACGCTGGTTCCGGGAACCGGCGGGATCTTCGTGGTGGCCGTTGATGATGTGCAAATCTGGGAGCGCAAGCAGGATGGCGGTTTCCCCGACGCGGCGGAGCTCAAGCGCCGGGTGCGCGATGTGTGCTTCCCGGAAAAACCGCTGGGGCACGTGGATAAACCGGCATAATCCTCAGGGAGTATGGGGCTGCATCGTCCTCTCTGAATGTGTATTATGAATGCATCTTTATCGGAGGGAACAGGCGATGGCGGGCAAACGTATTGCGCGGGAAAAAAAGACCATTAGCAGCATGATTGCGCTCTACCAGCGCCGCTGCCCGGATGCCCGCGACGACGCCGAACACTATCAGGCGCTCAACGGCTATGCCGACAAGCGGCTGGATAAGTGCGTATTTGGCGAAGAAAAGCCCGCCTGCAAGCAGTGCCCGGTGCACTGCTATCAGCCCGCGAAACGCGAAGAGATGAAGCAGATTATGCGCTGGGCGGGGCCGCGGATGCTCTGGCGGCACCCGATCCTGACGATTCGCCACCTGATCGATGACAAACGCCCGGTGCCGGAGTTACCGGAAAAGTATCGGCCCAAAAAGCCGCAATAAACTCCCCGGCTCGCGCTGCGCTTAGCCGGGCTACAATTCGTGCGGTCTGTAGCCCGGGTAAGGCGTCAGCCGCGACCCGGGGCTTCGCCGGAACGAGCCGTGGTTTGACTATCGCGAACCGACGTCCAGATAAACGCGATAACGAATAGAACGGTAAACAGCACCACAATGGTCGGCGCCGGGGCGCTGTCGAGATAAAACGACAGCCACACGCCGCCCAGCGAACAGCTTAACGCTATCGCCACCGCCAGCAGCAGGGCGCTGACAAAACGCCGCGTCAGCAGCAGAGCGATCGCCCCCGGCGCTATCAGCAGCGAAATCGACAAAATGATCCCCACCGCTTTCAGCGTCGCCACGATGGTCAGCGCAATCATGCATAGCAGCCCATAATGCAGCAGCCCGCAGCGCAATCCGCTGGCCTTCGCCTGCTGCGGATCAAAGGCGTGCAGCAGAAAATCACGCCACTTAAGCCCGATTATCAGCGCAATCGCCAGCGCGATCAGCGACGTTTGCGCAATATCGCTGGCGGAAATACCCAGCATGTCGCCAAACAGAATATGATCGAGATGGACCTCCGACTGAATCGACACGTACAGCACCAGGCCCGCGCCAAACATCCCGGAAAAGACGATGCCCATGATCGTATCGCGCTTAATGCGGCTGTTATCGTCGAGATAACCGGTGGCGATGGCGCAGAACAACCCGGCGATAAACGCGCCGATGGCGAAGGGGATACCGAGGATATACGCCACCACCACGCCCGGAAAAACCGCGTGGCTCATGGCATCGCCCATCAGCGCCCAGCCTTTGAGCACCAAAAACACTGACAGCAGCGCGCAGGGGACGGCAACGATCGCCGCCACCAGCATGGCGTTGACCATAAAGGAGAACTGGAAAGGTTCAATCAGCGCGCTCAGCATGAGGCCTCCCTGGCGCGGCGACGGCTGGCGAGCAGGCCGTGCTTCGGCGCGAAAACAAAAGCGGCTAAAAACAGCAGCGTCTGGGCGACGACGATAATCCCGCCGGTCGCCCCGTCCAGATAGTAGCTCAGCCACGCGCCGAAAAAGCTGGTCAGGCTGCCAATCGCGACGGCAATCGCCAGCAGGCGCGGGAAGCGGTCGGTCAACAGCCAGGCTGTGGCCCCGGGCGTCACCACCAGGCAAATCACCAGAAACGCGCCGACGGTCTGCAGCGCCGCCACGGTACAGGCCGCCAGCAGAGTAAAGAACAGCAGCTTCAGCGCGGTGGTATTCAGGCCAATGGAACGAGCGTGGTTCTCATCGAAAAAGGTCACCATCAGGTCTTTCCACTTCAGCAGCAGAATCGCCATCGAAATAGAGCCAATCGCCGCCAGCTGGATAATATCCTCCGGGGCGATGGCCAGAATATTGCCGAGAATAATGGTCTGGATATTCACCGAAGTGGGGTTCAGCGACACCATAAACAGGCCAATACCGAAAAAAGAGGAGAAGATCAGGCCGATAATCGCGTCTTCCTTCAGCTTCGAACGCTGGTTAAGAAACAGCATGCTGCCCGCCGCCAGGCCGCCGGAAAGAAACGCCCCCAGCGCGAAGGGCAGACCGAGCATATAAGCGCCCGCCACGCCGGGCACGATGGAGTGGGAGAGGGCGTCGCCAATCAGCGACCAGCCTTTAAGCATCAGGTAGCAGGAGAGAAACGCGCACACCCCGCCCACCAGCGCCGAGACCCACATCGCGTTCAGCATATAGTGATAACCAAACGGCTCCAGTAGCCAGCTCATCTTTCGCCTCCCGCCGCCCGACGGCTGATAAACGGCCGCTCATCGTCGGTGATAATCCGCTCTTCCGCGCCGCTCAGCACCACGTGGCGCAGCACGCCGCTAAACGCCAGTTCGAGGTTTTCGGCGGTAAAGGTGCTTTCCGTCGGGCCGCTGGCCAGCACGGTGCCTTTGACCATCACCGTGTAGTCGCAGAACTCGCTTACCGAGCCGAGGTTATGGGTGGAAACCAGCATGGTGCAGCCTTCGTCGCGCAGTTCCCGCAGCAGCTCGATGATGCGCGCTTCGGTCTGCACGTCGACGCCGGTAAAGGGTTCATCCAGCAGAATGACTTTTCCCTGCTGAGCGATAGCGCGGGCCAGAAACACGCGCTTTTTCTGCCCGCCGGAGAGTTCGCCGATCTGGCGGTGGCGGTACTCGCTCATGCCGACCCGCGCCAGGGCGGCGTCGACAATCTCATGGTCGCGCGGTTTGGCCCGCCGTAGCCAGCCCATATGGCCATAGCGCCCCATCATCACCACATCTTCCACCAGCACCGGGAAGGACCAGTCCACCTCTTCCGCCTGCGGAACGTAGGCGACGAGGTTCTGCCGCAGGGCGCGATTAACCGGCTGACCGAGAATCGCAATATCGCCTTTTCCGACGCGCACAAAGCCCATCAGCGCTTTAAACAGCGTCGATTTTCCCGAGCCGTTCACCCCGACCAGCGCCGCGATGGCGCTGCGCGGGACGCTAAAAGAAGCATCGCGCAGCGCGGTATGACCGTTGCGGTAGGTGACGCTGACGTTGTTGACCGCGAGGCCCGGCAGCTCGTGACTCATGCCTGTTTCCTTAGTCCGTCGTTGATGCCCTGGACGATGGTTTGGGTGGTGACGCGCAGCAGGTCGAGATAGGTCGGCACCGGGCCATCGGCGGCGCTCAGAGAGTCGACGTACAGGACGCCGCCGTAGTGGGCGCCGGCTTCCCGGGCCACCTGACGCGCCGGTTTATCAGAGATGGTGCTTTCGCTAAAGATAGTCGGGATCCGCTCTTTCTTCATGGTGTCGATGGTTTTGCGCACCTGCTGCGGGGTGCCCTGCTGGTCGGCGTTTATCGGCCACAGATAGCGCTCCTGGAGGCCGTTATCGCGTGCCAGATAGGAGAACGCGCCCTCGCTGGTCACCAACCAACGCTTATCCTGCGGCAGCTTCGCCAGTTCCGCCTTCAGCGGCGCCATGGTCTGGCGGATCTTCTCTTTGTAGGCTTCGGCGTTGTGGCGATAGGCGTCGGCGTTCGCAGGATCGTATTTCACCAGCGCGTCGCGAATATTATCGACGTAGATCAGCGCATTGTCCGCCGACATCCACGCGTGCGGGTTGGGTTTGCCGTTATACGGCCCTTCGCTGATGCCCATCGGCTGAATGCCGTTGCTGACCACCACTTCCGGTACGCCGTTTAAGTGCTGATAAAAGCGGGCGAACCACAGTTCAAGGTTCAGGCCGTTGGCGAGGATCAGCTGCGCGCCCTGCGCGCGTTTGATATCCCCGGGGGTCGGCTGATATTCATGGATCTCGGCCCCCGGTTTGGTGATGGAGCTGACGTCGGCGGCGTCGCCCGCGACGTTTTGCGCCATATCGGCGATCACCGTGAAGGTGGTAATCACTTTAAATTTCTCTTTTGCCTGGACGGGGGCGACGGCCAGCAGCGCCAGCGTGGCGGCAAACATCAGATGCTTCAGGGGTGGCAGGTGCAGCATAAGGTCCCTCACAACGTTGCGGTTAATTAATCATCATTTATAGCCATTGCTATGTTATATAGCACAAGCTATTTATAAATGAAAATAATTCTTATTTAGATGTGAGGCGAATGATTAGCGTGCGAACCCGCGGCGGGAGAGGAAAAGGCCCGGCCACGCGGAAGGCCGGACGCTGAAATCAGGAGAGATCGGCCACCGACTGGCGGGGGATCAGGCGGCCCGCCAGCGTGCGCCCTTCGGGAGAGAAGGTGGGGCGCTCGTCAATCAGGTTGCGGATACGCTGCAGGCAGTTCTCCATCAGTTGCTCCAGCGGCCAGGAGATACAGGTCAGCGGCGGATTGAGCAGCGAGGCGAGGGGAGAATCTTCCAGGCTCAGCAGCGAGACCTCCTGCGGTACGGCAACGTTGAACTCGCGCAGCAGGCGCATCGCTTCGGCGGCGTAGCGGTCCCGTTTCACGATAATCACCGAGTATTTGCTGAAGCTATTAATCAGCGTCAGCAGCGCCTGTTCAACGTTATCGTTGGCCGCCAGCATCAGCTGCCGGTTAAAAGGGATGGAGTAGTTTTGCAGGACGTTGCGATAGCCTTCGAGCATCTGGCGGCTGGCGTCATCGCTGTCGTTATCAACGATCAGCGCGATATTGCGATGGCCCTTGCCGATCACGTAGCGGCAGGCGCTTTCGGTGGCAAAAGCGTAGTCGTAGCCCTGATTATTGACCCCGGCAATGCTGAAGCGGTCAAAGGAGATCACGTTGCGCGGCGCATCCGCCGGCACGGCGCCGAGCACCACCACCGCCACGCACTGGCGCTGTAAATCGTCGACGACCGCCGCCTGTTCCGCCGCATCCGTGACGTACTGAACTATCAGGTTTTTATTCAGCCCCTTCAGCGCTAGCGAGAGCATCGGCAGCAGGCGCGCGCCGCTGCTGTCATCGTTCGCCGGGATCACCAGCCCCACGTGATTGGATGTCTGACTGGCGAGGTTTTGCGCGGCAAAGCTCGGGCGGTAGTTAAGTTCCTCTACCGCGCGCAGCACCGCTTCCCGGCTCTCTTCGCGCACGCCCCGCGTGCCGGTCAGCACGCGGGATACCGTCGCTCGCGAGACATTCGCTAATCTTGAAACATCATCAATGGTTGGCATGGCATTTTCTGTCTGAATATTTTCGCCTAGCTTAGCATACCTGCTGAAAAAAGTGTCTACCGCCGACCGGCTTCAGCGTTGGCCAGAACCGGCAGCCAGGCCGCGCCGCGCACGCCGCTGGCGTCGCCGAAGCGGGCCTGTTTGATCTGCGTTCGGCAGCTGTCGGAAAAGAGATACGGGACAATCGCCGCCGGCAGCTGCTCATAGATTTGCCCGACGTTGGAGAGCCCACCGCCCAGTACAATCACCTGCGGATCGAGGATATTGATTACCGACGCCAGGCTACGGCCGAAAGCGTCAATAAAATGCCGCCAGTGGGCCAGCGCCTGCGGTTCGCCGTTTTGCGCGGCGGCGATAATCGCTTCCGCAGGCGCCTGCTCGCCGTAGCGGCGGGCAAAGCCGGTACCGGAGATAAAGCTTTCGATGCAGTTCTCTTTGCCGCAGTAGCAGGGCTGCGCCGGGCCGTCGCGCTCGGGGCGGTACTCCGGCAGGGGATTGTGTCCCCATTCGCCAGCGATGGCGTTAGGCCCGCCGAGCAGCCGTTGGTTCACCGCAACGCCGCCGCCGCAGCCGGTACCGATGATAACGCCGAATACGGTCGTTGCCCCCGCGCCCGCGCCGTCCACCGCCTCAGAGAGGGTGAAGCAGTCGGCATCGTTCGCCATCCATACCGGTTGACCAAGTTCCCGCATCAGGTCATGACGCAGGTCGTGGCCGTTGAGCACCAGACAGTTACAGTTTTTAATCAGGCCGCTTTGCGGGTCGATAGCCCCCGGCAGGCCGATGCCGAGAGTAAACGGCCGTTCGCTCCAGTCGCGGACGGTCGCAATCAGTCCGAGCAGTTGCTGCATAAACGCCTGATAACTCTCTTTATGCGTCGGACGGCGCTGGCGATAGACGCATTCGCCCGCCGCGTTGAGCAGGACGGCTTCCATTTTGGTGCCGCCAATGTCTAAACCCAGATGTAGCATGGTTGTCCTTAATTGTGGTCGACGGTTTCCCGGGCCGCTACGCGTGTAGTTCAGGTAGCCCGGCTAAGCGCAGCGCGAGCCGGGAAGTCAGCCAGCCAGGTGACATGAGCATTTACCGTTTTCCCGGGTTGCGGTGTAAACGCCTTACCCGGGCTACGTCATCTCCTCTCCCCGGAGAGGGGGAACCCTACGCGTGCAGCGGTCGCGAGCGGTAAATGGCGATCAGTTCGCCGATCAGCTCTTTCGCCAGAATCGAGGTCATCAGATGATCCTGAGCGTGAACCATCACCAGAGTCATTTTGGTTTTACCCTCGCCTTCGTCGGCCTCAATCAGCTGGGTCTGTACCAAATGCGCCTCGCGGGCAAAATGCGCCGCTTCTTTCATTTTTTCGTCGGCGGCGGCGAAATCACCCGCTTTAGCGCAGCTCAGCGCTTCGTAACAGAGACTACGCGACTGCCCGGCGTTGATGATGATACCCATTACCTGTTCTTCTAATTCCATGACAAACCTCTGAATAGTATTAATTATGCGGACTGCGGCGCGCTTTCGGCCTGGGCCGCCGCGTTAGCGTGCTCCTGCTCCAGCAGCTGTTTTTCGTAGGCTTTGAGGAACGGCAGATACATCACCATCGCCGTCGCCATGCAAATCAGGCACATGATCACCGGGCTAAAGCTCCAGTTCGCTGCCCACGAGGCGCCGATAGGGGCCGGCGTCGTCCACGGCGTCATCGACACCACGCGGCTCACCAGGTCCAGCTTCAGCGCAAAGTAGGCCAGGGTTGCGTTGATCATCGGCACCAGCACGAACGGCAGGAAGAACAGCGGATTCATAATGATCGGCGCGCCGAACAGAATCGGTTCGTTGATGTTAAATACGCCCGGCACCACGCCCATCCGGCCAATCGTCCGCAGATGCACCGCCTTACTGCGCAGCAGCATCAAAGCCAGCGGCAGGGTGGAGCCGACGCCGCCGATCAGCAGATAGTGATCCCAGAAGCCCTGGACATAGATATGCGGGATCGCGGTGCCTGCGGCCATCGCCGCCTGGTTGATCGACAGGTTCGCCATCCAGAACGGATTCATAATCCCGGTGACGATCAGCGCCCCGTGAATGCCGGCAAACCACAGCACCTGGCATACCAGCACCGACAGCAGAATCGCCGGTAGAGTATCGGACGCCGCCACCAGCGGTTTCACCAGCGACATGATCGCTTCCGGGATGATCATGCCCAGCTGCGCTTCGATAAACAGATTCAGCGGATGCAGAGTCAGCACGATCGCCAGCACCGGGATCAGGATCTCAAACGAGCGAGCCACGCCCGCCGGCACTTCAGGCGGCAGACCGATCGTAATATTGTGGCGTTTGAGGAAGGCGTACAGCTCGGTAGAGTAAATCGCCACCAGAATTGCGGTGAAGATCCCCTGGCCGGAGAAGTAGGCGGTGGAGATCTGGCCATCTTTCAGCGGCGCGGCCACCAGCAGGAACGACATCAGCGACAGCATCCCGGCGGTCAGCGAGTCCAGGTTATGGTGTTTTGCCAGGCTGGCGGCGATCCCGACGGCGATAAACAGCGTCATCACCCCCATGCTGAAGTTAAACGGCAGCATCAGCGCATCTCGATGATCGAGAGAAAATTGCAGCCAGGCGCGGGCAAAGCCCCACGTCGTATCCGGGGAAAACGGCGGGAAGATAAAGACCAGCAAAAACGAGCCGACGATCATAAAGGGCAGGGCGGTAATAAAACCGTCGCGGATGGAGGTGACGTATTTTTGTTGGCCGATCGCCCCCGCCATAGGCGTGATCTTCTGTTCAATCACGGCGATCAGCTTCGCGTACAGAGAGCTCATGATCTTTCCTTAGTTTTTGTTATCGATAAGGGAAAGCGCGAAATCCAGTACGGCGCCGCCTTTCTGCATGCCGTAATCCATCATGTTGATGGGTTCCACGCGGATACCGTATTTATCAGCCTGCTTTTGCAGATCTTTCTGCATGTATTTCACCTGCGGCCCCAGCAGGACCACCTGGTAATGGCCGACCTGTTGATCGAATTCCGCGACGCCAAAGGCGTTGATCTCCACCGGCAGACCGCGCTGCTCGGCTTCGGCGATCATTTTTTTCACCAGCAGGCTGGTGGACATGCCCGCGGAACAGCACAACATTATCTTTTTCATATATCGCTCCTGATGAGATGGATGCGCCGACTATAGTCATAACGGATATAAAACGGAAAGCGCTTTCCGTTAGTGGATTTATTTATTGTGACCACGATCACCTATGGCGGGCTTTTACTTTACCCGGGAGTGCGCGATCATCCTGGCGACACCTCTATTCTTAAAGGCAGGATTATGAACATTCAGTTGATGAATGTTGCCGTCGATATCATCGAACAGCGGCTGGCGCCGCTGGCCAACGTTCTGACGCGCAATAACCACATTACGGCGATGCGCGACAGCTTTGCGCTGGCGATGCCGTTTGTGATTGTGGGAAGTTTGCTGGTGCCGATTTTGTTTCCGCCCGTTTCCATTAACGGCGCATCGGCTTTCGGCCAGTTCTATTTCCAGCTGCGGCCCATTCTGCTGCCAACCTTTGAATTGACTATCGGGCTGGTGGCGCTGATTGTGGCCTTCGGCGCCAGCGCCAGCCTTGCCAAGCAGTACCGGCTGCCGGAGCGGCTCTGCGGGCTGACCGGCTGCCTGGCGTTTTTGCTGTTTATCGGCTTTCGCGACAACGGCGCGACCAATATTTTCCTCGGCGGAATGGGGATTTTTACCGCGCTGATTTCAAGCACTTACTCTATTGAAATCGTGCGCTTTTTCTATAAGAAAGGCTGGTGCATCCGCCTACCGGAAGAGGTGCCGGTGATGACCCGCAACGGCTTTCAGCTGCTGATCCCGCTGCTGGTGGTGATGCTCTCTATTAGCGTCATCAACGCGCTGCTGCTGCAGAGCACCGGGCGCATTTTACCGGAGCTGATTAGCGAAGCGGTGCGGCCGCTGGTGGTGGCCTCCGATACCCTAACTGCGGTATTAATTTCTTTATTTATCTGCAACCTGCTTTGGTTTGTCGGCATTCACGGCGCGCTGATTATCACCGGGATTATGAACCCGTTCTGGATGACCTATCTGTTTGAAAACCAGCAGGCGCTGGCCGCCGGTTCCGCTACGCTGCCGCATATCTACCTGCAGGGATTCTGGGATTTCTACCTGCTGATCGGCGGCATCGGCTCGACGCTGCCGCTGGTTTTTATGGCGATGCGCAGCCGTTCGCGGCAGCTGAAAAGCGTGGGGAAAATTGGCCTGCTGCCCTCGCTGTTTAACATCAATGAGCCGATATTGTTCGGCTTTCCGATTATCATGAACCCGGTTTTCCTGCTGCCGTTTCTTTTTGTACCGCTGATAAACGCCTGTATCGCCTGGTATTTAACTCATCTTGGGGTTCTCGATCGGGCGGTGGCGATGCTGCCGTGGTCGATGCCGGCGCCGCTTGGCGCGGCGTGGTCAGCCAACGGCAGCTGGAAAAACCTCTGCATGTGCCTGTTCGCCATTTTTAATGCCTGGATGCTCTATCGTCCGTTCTTCAAGGTCTATGAACGGCAGCTCGCCGACGCCGAACGCTAAGCTTTTCGCCTGCCTGCCACAGCCCGCCGCGCGCGGGCTTTTTTATTTCCGCTCAAAGATGTGATCTAAATCACGAATATTTGCCCGCTATCGTTAAATTTGTGAACTCATCCGGCAATTACGGAAAGCGCTTTCCATTAACGGATGTACATTTCCAATTTTGATCCGTAAATTTCCTCCCGTTCTCAGGCAGTGTTAATAAAAAAATAACCAAGGATAAAAAATGATCAGGCTAAATCATTCAATACCTCTGTCTTTACTCGCCCTCGCGGTGATGAGCGACTGCGCCATCGCCGATCCGAAGTACGATTTTATGCTCCACGGCTATATCCGTTCGGGGATCCTCGCCAACGCCGACGGTAACCGCGCCGACTCCGTTGGCCTGATGCCGGACGGCAAGTGGCGTCTGGGCAACGAAGAGGACACCAAGATCGAACTGATCCCGACGGTGACGTTAACCTCGGACAGCGGCGTGGTGGCTAAAGTCCAGGCCAACATTACCCATCAGTCGAAATGCACCTCAGACTGGAACTGTCAGGATGACGACGGGCATGATGTGCAGTTCCGTGAAGGTTTTGCCGAACTGTCAAATCTCGACTTCGCCCCGGAAATGACCTTCTGGGCCGGTAAGCGCTACAGCAGCTCCAACACCTCCAGCCACCAGTTCGACTGGGAGTACATTCAGTACAACGGTACCGGCGGCGGCTTCGACAACATGGATCTCGGCTTCGCGCGCTTCGATGCCGGGGTTTACGCCTTCTCGCCGACGGATGAAACCAAAGCCTACCCGGTCGACAAAGGCGATCAGGGCTATCCGGATGACTACTCGCTCAACCTGTGGCTGAAAAAGATCGGCGGCACCGGCTTCGATCTTGAGCTGATTGGCCACCACATGAACCGCAACGAGAAGCACCCGACCTCGGCGGAGAAGGGCTACGGCGTGACCGGCGTTTACAACTTTGACGGCTTTTACGGCCTGACCGGCGGCTACTCTCGCGTGGTCTTCCAGTACGGGCGCGGCCTGGCGGCGGGAGAATCGCTGGGTAAAAACGGCTGGGGCTGGGCAAACCTCGACGATACCCAGTCCTGGCGCGTGGTGCTGGATAACATGGCCTCGCTCGGCGACTGGGAAATCTCCACGTTTGCCTACTATCAGAAAGACAAAAACTACCGCTGGTGGACGGAAGACGCCGAAGGCTAGGGGCGCACCAGCTGGGTGGCGGGGATTCGCCCGTACCAGCAGATCACCAAAAACTTCGCCATGCAGTACGAGCTGGGCTACGAATATCTCGACGATAAAAACTACAAAGGCGTGGACGGCAAAGGCAAAGGCGGCCTGACTAAAGTGACCATCGCGCCGACCCTGACCTTTGATTCCGGCTTCTGGACTCGCCCGCAGCTGCGCTTCTTCGTGACTTACGCGAAATGGGATAAAGGGGTGTCCGACGCGCTGGACGGCAACTACGACTGGAGCACCAATACCCTTTCCGCCGGTAGCTACTCGCGCAGCGGCGACACCGATACGCTGAACTTCGGCGTGCAGGCCGAAGTCTGGTTCTAAGGAGAGATAACGATGATTAAGCCGGTGAAAAAACTGATGCTCGTCGCGCTGCTTTCGGCGCTGGGAAGCGCAGGCGCGATGGCCGCGGAGCAGTCGCACTTTGAACACTTTATTACCCGCGACGGCGCAACGTTAAAAGATGGCGACAAGGTGTTCCGCTTTGCGGGCATTCATGCGCCGGAACTGCACCGTATCGAGGACGATGCGCGCGGTACCTGCAAGGCCGACTCGCGCGGCTGGGGGCAATACTTCCGCTGGCCGACGGCGGAGGAACAGGAAAACTGGATTAAAGCGCTCGTGCAAACCGGCGCCAGGGCGCAGCGGGTATACGTACTCTCGGTGCAGCAGACGTTTGACGAGGCCTGCGGTCGCGAAACCCATATTCTGGCCCCGGAAACCGCCGACGGCATGCCGCGCCTGAACGAAAAGGCGATGCGGGTGTACGACAACATGATCGCCGAGGCGGACAAACAGGGGCTGCGCCTGATTCTGCCGTTTATCGATCACTGGTGGTGGTGGGGCGGTCGCGAGCAGCTGGCGGCGTTCTACCACGAAAAGCCGGAGGATTTTTACCGTACCGACAGTAAAACCTTCAAGGCCTATCTTGATGTGATTCGCCAGGTTATCACCCGTACCAACAGCGTGACCGGGCGCCCTTACTATGACGAAAAAGCGATTATGGCCTGGGAGACCGGCAACGAGCTGGAGGACACCAACGCGGCGTTCCTTCTGCAGACCGCCGCGTGGATCAAAAAGTGGGCGCCGCACCAGCTGGTGGTGGATGGTACCTATAAGAAAATTAATGCGTTTGCGCTTAACGATCCCCATGTCGATATCGTCAGCAACCATTACTACACCAATGCCGATAACAACCATCCCGAACAGGTGAAAAAAGACCTGACGGCGGCAGCGGGTAAGAAAGTCTACATGGTGGGCGAATTTGGCCTGCTGGACGCGCAGCAGCTTAACGCCATTATGCAGTCGATCGTCCATAGCGAAGTCAACGGCGCGCAGGCGGCGGGCGGTTTAATCTGGGGCTTCCGCGGTCATCGTCACGACGGCGGCTTCTACTGGCACAAAGAGTCCACCGGCCACTACAGCTACCATCTGCCGGGCTTCCCGGTCGAAGGTAAGGCCAACCAGGAGATGGAGGTGGTCGACCTGGTGCGCACCGCCGCCGCGCAGATGAACGGGCAGGAGAAAGCGCCGCCGCTGCCGAAACCTGACGCGCCGACGCTGCGGCCGACGGATTCACCGTTTGCGATCAACTGGCTGGGGGCGGCGGTAGGGCGCGCCTATGATGTTGAGCGCGCTGATTCGCCATCCGGGCCGTGGAAGGTCGTGGGGCGCGACATTTCCGACGGCGTTAACGAGTGGAACCCGCAGACGATGGATCTGTTCCGCGATGACTATCGCAGTCTGCGGCTGGGGAATACGTACTATTACCGCGTCATCGCTAAAAACGAGAGCGGCAGTTCATCGCCTTCGAATGTGATTAGCGTGAAGCATACTCAGGCGAATCAGGCGCCGGTAGTGGCGCTGGCGGAGACGCTCACCACCAGCCAGGACCAGGGCGTGCAGCTCAGCGCGAGCTGGCGCGATGACGCCCTCCCGGACCGCAACGTGACGGTGAGCTGGAGCAACGGCGGCAGCGCGCAGGCCCACTTCTGCGCGACGGATAAAGCCGAAACCCGCGCCTGGTTCAGCGCCCCCGGTGAATACGCGCTGACTTTTAGCGCCGATGACGGCCTGCTCAAAAGCAGCAAAACCGTTAAGGTCACGGTGACGGAAGCCGTCGGTAAAGTCCCCGCCGACTACTGCCGTTTTGGCGGCGGGGTATTGAACGTGACCGATGGCAAGATTGCGGCGGCGAAAAGCGAAAAAGACGCGCTGGCGATTGGCGACGACGGCTTCCTCGGGCCGTTCGCCAACGACGGGGATAAGGTCAGCTGGCAGGTTTCCGCGCCGTGGGCCGGCAAGTATCAGCTGCGGGTGACGTTCAGCGGCAAATGGGGCGGCAAGAAAAACTCGTTTATCGTCAACGACGGCGCGCCAATCGCGGTTGAATTCCCGCAGACCGATGAGCAGGGCCAGCAGCTGCTGGTGCCGGTTGAGCTGAAGGCCGGCGATAACCGCATCGACTTCGGTAAATTCGCCGGCGACTGGGGCTACATGTTTATCAAATCGATTGAAGTGGTTGCAGAGTAGTGCTTATTGGCTGCGCCCGTTGGGTGCGGCCTTTTTTAACTTACAGGAGGCGTTATGACCCGGTATCAGTTTCCGGAAGGCTTTTTATGGGGCGCGGCGGCATCCGGTCCGCAAACGGAAGGGATAAGCAACAAGCCGCACCGTTCTATTTGGGATAGCTGGTTTGCCGAACAGCCGGAACGTTTTTATCAGCAGATTGGGCCGCAAACCGTTTGCGACACCTATCATCAGTATCCCCAGGACGTGGCGTTGATGAAGCGGACCGGGTTCAACTCCTTCCGCACGTCGATTCAGTGGTCGCGGCTGATTGACGACTTCGAAACCGGCGCGCCCAATGCGGACGCGGTGCGTTTCTATCATGCCTACCTGGATGAGATGATTGAAAACGGCATCGAGCCGATGATCAACCTCTATCATTTTGACATGCCGGAAGCGCTGCAAAAGCAGTACGGCGGCTTTGAGTCGGCGCACGTGACCGATCTTTTCGCGCGTTTTGCCCGTACCGCTTTTGAGCTATTCGGTCACAAGGTGAAATACTGGATTACCTTCAACGAGCCGATTGTGCCGGTTGAGGGCGGCTACCTGTACGACTTCCACTATCCCTGCAAGAAAGACGGCAGGCTGGCGGCGCAGGTGGCGTTTAACATTATGCTGGCCCACGCCAAAGCGGTGCGCGAGTTTCGCGCGCTGGCGCTGGAAAGCGAGATTGGCGTGGTGCTGAATCTGACGCCGTCCTATACCCGCAACGACAGCGCGGAAGACCAAAAAGCGGCGTGGTATGCGGATCTGTTCTTCAACCGCAGCTTCCTCGATCCGCTGGTGAAGCATCAGTTCCCGAAAGCGCTGTGCGAAATTCTGGCCGCACACCACTGCCTGCCGGAGGTGACAAAAGCCGACGTGGAGCTGATTACCGGATCGCGCGTCGATTTTCTCGGCGTTAACTATTACGTTCCGCGGCGGGTGAAGGCGCGCGAAAGCGACTATACGCTGGACTATTTCACCCCGGAGTTCTATTTCGAAAACTACGTGAATCCGCAAGGGCGCTTTAATCCTTATCGCGATAATAATGAGATTCTGCCGCAGGCGATTTATGACATTGCCGCCAATATTCGCGATAACTACGGCAATATAAAGTGGTTCCTCGCGGAAATCGGTATTGCGATGGATATTGAGTCGGAAGGCGAACCCGGCGCAGACGGGGTGATTGACGATTCGTTCCGTATCGGCCTGATGGAAGAGCATCTGGTGCAGCTGCATCGCGCGATAGCCGACGGCGCGAACTGCTTTGGCGTGCATCAGTGGACCTTTATCGATAACTGGTCGTGGATTAACTCGTTCAAGCGCCGCTACGGTTTCTGGCGGCTCGACCTGCAAACCGGAGAGCGGCAGATAAAGCGCAACGCGCTGTGGTTTGCCGAACTGGCGACCAGCAACGGCTTCAGTTCTGATAAATAGCTCGGCAAAATCCCCCGGAGGCGGCGCTTGACGCGCCTGTCCGGGCTACCAAACCGCACGAACTTGTAGCCGGCCAGATGCGCAGCATCGCCTCCGGGAAACCGTACCTACCGGGGCTTCGAGGTCCCCGCCGTCTGCGGACAGGTAGCCCGGCTAAGGCGTCAGCCGCGAGCCGGGGATTACCGGCGCTATTTTTTCATTTCCGCCAGCGAGGCTATCCAGTTCATCGCCAGCTGCGGCCACTCGGCGGCGGGCAGGTCTCGGGTCCCGCGAATGCCAAATCCGTGTTTCCCCTCGGCGAACAGATGCAGCTCGGTCGGCACCTGCTGCGCGCGCAGGGCGTTAAACATCACCAGCGCGTTATCCACCGGCACGGAAGGATCGTCCACCGCGTGAAAAATAAAGGTCGGCGGCGTTTGCGGCGTGACGTTCTGCTCCGGTGAATAGCGGTGCTGCCGCTCTGCCGTCGGCGTTTCGCCAATCAATGCCTTGCGCGATCCGGGATGGGCAATCGCCGGATCCATGGAAATAACCGGATAGCCGAGCACCGCGAAGTCCGGCCGCGCGCTCTGCTGGTCAACCGCGTCCACGGCGGCGTAAGCCGGTTCGCTATAGCGTGTCTCCAGGCTTGCCGCCACGTGTCCCCCGGCGGAAAAGCCCATAATGCCGATTTTTTGCGGGTCGATATGCCAATCGGCGGCCCGCGCCCGCAGGGTACGCAGCGCGCGCTGCGCATCGGCCAACGGCGCCTCGCTGCCTTCCGCGTGACCGTCCGCCGGCATCCGGTAGGTCATCACAAACAGGGTATAGCCCCGGGCGTTAAATAC
Source organism: Klebsiella sp. PL-2018 (assembly GCF_019048985.1). Lineage (NCBI taxonomy): Bacteria > Pseudomonadati > Pseudomonadota > Gammaproteobacteria > Enterobacterales > Enterobacteriaceae > Klebsiella > Klebsiella sp. PL-2018. The sequence continues at coordinate 4,567,181 of NZ_CP077673.1, read as the reverse complement.
CGGGGCGAGATCGCTGCCCTCTTTATCCAATACCACTCGCTGGTAAGAGCCGCCCGGCGTCACCAGCAGCGCGATACCGTTGGGCTTCTCCGGCGCGTAAACGGTAATTGTCGGAGCGCGAACGCCGGTGACCGCGCGATCGGGCAGCGAGGGGTCTTTGCTGCGCTCCACCAGCGATTCGCTCGCCGGGCTGTTTTTGGCGCCGGGCGCTTCACCGCCGGGCCAGACGGAAAAGGTGGGAAGAGAGGAAAATGCAGCCTGAGAAGCCAAAAGCAAAGCGATGGCGGCGGCCAGAGGTAAACGCGTCATAAGCATCTCCATTAAGGAAAAGGCTTATTTATCATTCATCAGGAACGGGTAAAGCGAGTTGTCTCACAGAACGCTGTTTCATTAAAATCAAAATGAAACAGCGTTCTGAAGATGTGCCTACTGCAGCTGGTCTTTATTAATACCCAACCGTTTCATGCGCGAAAGCAGCGTCGTGCGCTTTAATCCCAGACGCTGGGCCGCGCCCTTCGGTCCGGCGACCACGCCGTTGCTCTCTTTCAGCACCCGGACAATCAGCTGGTATTCGTCTTCCCCTTCCTCCGGCAGCACTTCCGCCGCCAGCGGCTCCGTCTCGATACTCATTTCCGGTAAGGAGAGCTGCAGCACGCTGCCGCGGGTCAGCAGCACCGCGCGCTCAATGACGTTCTCCAGTTCGCGCACGTTACCCGGCCACTCCATGCGGCTGAGCAGGCGCAGCGTTTCCGCCGGAATGCTATCAATGTTGCGCCCGAGACGGCGGGCAATTTTAAAAGTGAAGGCCTTCACCAGCAGGGGAATATCCTCCGGCCGCTCGCGCAGGGGAGGCAGGTGGATCGGGAAGACGTTCAGCCGATAGTAGAGATCGCTGCGAAACTCGCGATCGGCGACCATTTGCTTAAGATCGCGGTTGGTGGCGGCGATCAGGCGCACGTCGGTGTGAATCAGCTTATTGCTGCCGAGACGCTCGAACTCCTGCTCCTGCAACACGCGCAGCAGTTTCGGCTGTAGTTCAATCGGCATGTCGCCCACTTCATCGAGAAACAGCGAGCTTTTGTCCGCCAGTTCGAAACGGCCGATACGCTGGGCGCTGGCGCCGGTGAAGGCGCCGCGCTCGTGGCCAAACAGGTCGCTTTCCAGCAGCCCGGCGGGCATCGCCGCGCAGTTCATTTTGACCATCCGGCGGCTATTGCGGCCGCTCAGATTATGAATAGCGCGGGCAATCAGCTCCTTACCGGTGCCGGTTTCGCCGAGGATCAGCACCGTGCTGTCGCTCTGCGCCACCATCTCCACCTGCTTGAGCACGTTGTTCATGGCCTCGCTGCGGCCGATGATTTCGCCAAACTCGCTCTCGACGTTGTTAAGCTGTTCGGTCAGGGCGAGGTTCTCATCGACCAGCCGCTCTTTCAGCCGCTGAATCTCGCGGTAGGCGAGGGCGTTGTCGATGGCGATCGAGACGCGCTCGGCGATTTGCCGCAGCAGCTTGAGGTTGGTGGTGGTGAAGACTTTCTCATCGCACTGCGCCAGCTTCAGCACCCCAAGCAGGGTATTGCCGGACATCAACGGCAGCAGGCACAGGGTCTGAATTTTGTTATCCCACATCTCGAAAAGCATTTTTTCGTACGGCGCCAGCGGGTCGTGCTGATGCAGGTTGAGCAGCAGCATCTCTTTGCTTTTGAATACCCGTTCGGTCAGGGTACCGGCTTCGTCCACTTCGCTCTGGTCGTGCACCGGGTGGCTGGCGTCGAGGTAGTGGGTGGAGTAGATATTGAGCTTGCCTTTGCGGTTGCTGCGCAGTACCACGCTGATGGCGTCGATGCGGAAGTAGCGGTGGATCTCTTTGGCCACTTCGCTGACCAGTTCGTCGATATCCAGCCGCGAGAGTACCGCGTTGGTGATCGCCACCAGGATGCGGAAGTTGTCGCGTTCCCGGCACAGCAGGTCGTAATCAACGTTGTTGCTGACCCGGCTTTGGATCTGTTCGGTCACCACGGCAACGATTTGCGTAAAGGTGTGCAGCCGCTGGTACTCTTTTTCGGTCCACGGCCGGTTGTCGTCGCGAATAAATTCGCAGCCGCCGAAAATACGCCCTTCCGCCGCCAGCGGCAGCAGGCAGTAATAGCCAAAGCTGGGGTAGAGTCCGCTTACGGCGAGCTGCGGCCAGGTTTCGGCAAAGGTGGCGCTATCGCAATGCAGCGCATCCGGGCGCGAGAGCAGGCGTCGAACCGGGCCGTTGGCGAGGACGGTTTCATCCTCGTAGCTCACCGGCTGCCCCGCGTCGTCGCAGGCGTGCCGGACGGCGCGATGGTTGCCGGAATGCCACAGAATAATCGCCGCCCGGTCGGCGAGCGCGGACTGCTGCACCAGGCCGGTCAGCGTCTCGCTCAGCGCGGCCAGATCCGGCTGCTGTAATAAAATGCGGGTGATATCAAACAGACCCTGCTGCCCAAGATCGCCCATCGGTGTATACGACATTGCTTAAGTCCAAAAGCGCCGCAAAGCGGCGCAGAAGAAAGTGATGACACAAATAATAGTCTGTTAATAAAGCGGTTGTGACCGCCATTAACCCATCCGTGGGTGCCCGCTGGTTTGGGCTGGATAATCATGCTGGCTTTTCCCGGCTCGCGCTGCGCTTAGCCGGGCTACAGGTGCGCGCAGTGTTGTAGCCCGGATAGGGCGTTAGCCGCAATCCGGGGGCCCGCACCGTTAACAAATTCTCGGCAGCGGCTCGGCGTGAGGAAGATCCAGCGTGCGCTTCACGCCGTACAGACCAACAGAGCGCACGCCCGCGTGCGGCACAACCTCGCCGATTATCGCCGCATCGCGGCCTAATGGATGAGACCGTAAATGCGCAAGTACGCTTTCCGCCGCCTCGCGGGCAACGGCGATCAGCAGCTTGCCCTCGTTGGCGAAATTAAGCGCGTCCAGCCCCAGCAGCTCGCATACGCCGCGCACGGTATCGTTCACCGGCAGCTTATTCTCGTGCAGTTCAATCCCGCAGCCGCTGGCGGCGGCGAATTCATGGGCTACCGCGTTAACGCCGCCGCGGGTGGCATCGCGCAGGGCTTTCACGCCAGCAACGTCGCGCAGCGTCTGAATCAAGGGCGTCAGCACCGCGCAGTCGCTGGACAGCGCGCCGTCAAGCCCCATCTGTTCGCGCAGGTTGAGGATCGTTGCCCCGTGATCGCCAAGCGTGCCGCTGACCAGCAGCACGTCTCCCGCGCTAATCTGCTGCGCCCCCCAGCGAATACCGGTAGGGATAACGCCGATCCCGGCGGTATTGATAAACAGCTTATCCGCCGCCCCGCGCGGCACCACTTTGGTATCGCCGGTGACAATGGCGATGCCGGCCTCCCGCGCGGTCTGCGCCATGCTGTTCACCACCGCTTCGAGGGTGGCCATCTCCAGCCCCTCTTCGAGAATAAACCCGCACGAGAGATAGCGCGGCAGCGCGCCGCTCACAGCCACATCGTTGGCGGTGCCGCAGACCGCCAGCTTGCCGATGTTGCCGCCTGGGAAAAACAGCGGATCGATGACGTAGCTGTCGGTGGAGAAGGCGAGCCTGTCGCCCTGCGCGCTAAGCTGGGCGAGATCGAGACGCGCCTGATCTTCCTGCTCCGCCAGCCAGGGGTTGGCGAAAGCCTGCATAAACAGGTCGCCGATCAGCTGCTGCATCGCCTGACCGCCGCTACCGTGGGCTAACTGAACGCTTTTCATGCTTCGATTTCCTGACTGCGATATTGATACCAGGCGGCGCAGGCGCCTTCCGATGAGACCATCAGCGCGCCGAATGCGCTCTGCGGGTTGCAGGTATTGCCGAATAGCGGGCACTGGTGCGGTTTGCAGCGGCCGGTCAGCACCTCGCCGCAGCGGGCGCGCGGGTCGTCGCTGACCCGCTGCGGCGCCGGGCGGAAATGTGCTTCGGCGTCGAAACGCTGATACGCGGCCGTCAGATGCACGCCGGAGTCGTTAATCACCCCCAGACCGCGCCACTCGCTATCGCCGCTAAGGCAAAACACCTCGGCGATGGCCGACTGCGCCAGCGGGTTGCCCGCATCGGGCACCACCCGGCGATACTGGTTCTCCACGTCGCTGTGCCGCGCTATTGTCTGCTCAACCAGCATCACCGCGCCTTGCAGTAGATCAAGCGGTTCGAATCCTGCCACCACTAAAGGACGATGATAGTCGCTGGCGATAAATCCGTAGGCGTCGGTGCCAATCACCATGCTGACGTGACCGGGGGCGAGAAACGCGTCGATACCGTTATCCGGCTGGTCGAGCAGGCTGCGCAGGGTCGGCAGCAGGGTGATGTGCTGGCAGAAAAAATAGAAGTTGGCGACGCCGCGCTCGCGGGCCTGGCGCAGGGTCAGGGCGGTGGCGGGCATCGTCGTTTCAAAACCAAGGCCGAAGAACACCACTTCACGCTCGGGGTGCTGCTGCGCCAGCTTCAGGGCGTCCATCGGCGAATAGACGATGCGGACGTCGGCGCCGCGCGATTTAGCCTGCAGCAGTGAACCGTTTTTTCCCGGCACGCGCATGGCGTCGCCAAAGGTGCAGAAAATCACCCCCGGACGGCTGGCGATATCGATACAGGCGTCGATGCGCCCCATCGGCAGCACGCACACCGGGCAGCCGGGGCCGTGAATAAACTCGATATTTTCCGGCAGCAGCTGGTCGAGACCAAATTTAAAAATGGCGTGGGTATGACCGCCGCACACTTCCATAATGCGCAGCGGACGTTCGGCGGTATGCGGCAGCAGGCGCGCGCGCTGCCGGAGGAGTTCCACCAGCTGCATCACCTGTTCCGGGGCGCGGTATTCATCGACATAGCGCATTTACCGCTCCTCGCCGTACAGCAGCGCGCCGACGTCCGGCTCGACTTCAAACATATTTTGCAGCGCCTCGAGGGTATCGCGGGCTTCGGCTTCGTTAATCACGCTCATGGCGAAACCCACGTGGACCAGCACCCACTGACCGAGACGCGGCTGGCCGCGATCGTCAACCGCGCCCACCAGGGTCAGGTCGACTTCGCGCTGAATGCCGCACACTTCGACCTTCGCCAGATTGCCGTCAATGGCGCAGATTTGTCCGGGAATGCCTATGCACATTGTTGCGTCTCCAGCCAGCTAAGCCACTGGTCCATGCCTTCGCCGCTGGTGGCGGAAAGCAGGATGATGTCAATATCCGGGTTCACCTCGCGGGCGCAGGCCAGACACTTTTCTACGTCAAAGTTGAGATACGGCAGCAGGTCGACCTTGTTAAGCAGCATCAGGCTGGCGGCGGCGAACATATGCGGATACTTCAGCGGCTTGTCTTCGCCTTCGGTTACCGACAGCACCGCCACTTTATGACGTTCGCCGAGGTCAAAGCTCGCCGGACACACCAGGTTACCGACGTTTTCGATAAACAGAATGCCGTGGTCCGCCAGCGGCAGGCGCGGCGCGGCGTCGGCGATCATCTGCGCGTCGAGATGGCAGCCTTTGCCGGTGTTGACCTGAATCGCCGGGGTGCCGGTGGCGCGGATGCGCGCGGCGTCGTTCACCGTTTGCTGATCGCCTTCAATCACCGCGCAGGCGGTTTTCTCTTTCAGCCGCAGCAGGGTTTCCGTCAGCAGGGTGGTTTTGCCGGAGCCGGGGCTGGAGACCAGATTCAGCACCAGCTGGTTTTTCGCGGCGAAGCGCGTGCGGTTGCGGGCGGCCAGAAGGTTGTTTTTATCCAGCACGTCGATTTCCACTTCCAGCATCCGCCGCTGGCTCTGGCCCGGCGCATGGGTACCCGCCTCGCCGTGACCGTAGTGCAGGTCGCCAGCCTCCGAGCGGGTGGGGGAAAAGTTATCGGTTTTCACGCCGGTAATGTTCATCATCTGGCGCGGGGCGGGCGCGAAGGGTGCGCTGCGAAACGCCGAATGCGGGTTATGCTCGTCGCCTTCTATATAAAGGTTGCCTTCACCGCAGCCGCAGGTTGTACACATAATCTTATTACTCCACTTCTAGTCGCTGAATCTGTAAGCCGTCATCCGCCACGATTTGCAGCCGGTCGCTCTGACACTGCGGGCAGCGGCGCACGTGCTGGGAGATGAGATGCACGTACTGCTGGCAGGATTCACACCAGCATTCAGCCTGTTGTTCGGCGATATGCAGCTCGCAGCCCTCCGCCAGCGTGCCGCGGCACACCAACTCAAAGCAGAAGGTCAGCGCGCTGGCCTCCACGCAGGAAAACGCCCCGACCTTCAGCCACACGCCGGTCACCCGACGCGCGCCGGCCTGCAGCGCCTGCTGTTCGATAATTTCCAGCGCCCGCTGGCTAAGAGTGATTTCGTGCATGGTGCCTCCGTATCGCGATGGCCCTTTAATGCAATAACGATGCCAGGTCATAGGTAATGTCACGAAAATGTCGATGACACGCTGCAGACGTCGTCATCGACATGTCTTTCCGCCCCCCGGAATTTTATAAACATGTTTAAAATCAATTAATTAAATTTTGGCATGAAAAGTGCTTAACCGGTGCATCTCATACAACGGGGGATCCGGGATGACTATTTGGGAATTAAGTGAAAAGGCGGACTACATCGCCGATCGTCACCGTCAGCATCAGGAGCAGTGGCACACCTACTGCAACTCCTTGGTACAGGGGATAACCCTGTCGAAAGCGCGTCTGCATCACGCCATGAGCTGCGCGCCGGATAAAGAACTGTGCTTCGTACTGTTTGGCCATTTTCAGGTCTACGTTGCGCTGGCGGAGGGCTTTAACAGCCACACCATCGAGTACTACGTGGAAACCAAAAACGGCGACGACAGACGTCTGATTGCCCAGGCCACGCTGGGTTCAGACGGCACCATTGATGGCCGGATTAGCAACCGCGATCGCGAGCAGGTTCTGGAGCACTATCTGGCGACTATCGCCAGCGTTTACGACCGTCTCTACGAGGCTATCGAACAAGACCAGCCGGTGGATTTAAGCCACCTGACGCTGGCCCGTTAATCGTCAGGTGTCGACAAGTGTCGAAGCTGACACCTGCGCAACCTGTTTTCGTCAAAAATGACTTTCACCTGAGGATGACCCGGTGAACCGTTTTGTAATTGCTGACTCCACCGTCTGTATCGGCTGTCGCACCTGCGAAGCCGCCTGCGCTGAGACTCACCGCCAGCAGGGCCTGCAGGCCATGCCCCGGCTGCATTTAATGCGCAATGAAAAAGAATCTGCGCCGCAGATGTGCCACCACTGTGAAGATGCGCCCTGCGCCGCCGTCTGCCCGGTTAACGCCATTAATCGCGTCGATGGCGCGGTGCAGCTCAATGAGAGCCTGTGCGTAAGCTGCAAGCTGTGCGGCATCGCCTGTCCGTTCGGCGCCATTGAGTTTTCCGGCAGCCGTCCGCTGGATATGCCGGCTAACGCCAATACGCCCCTGGCCCCCGCCGCGCCGCCGGCGCCGGCCCGCGTCAGCTCGCTGCTCGACTGGGTGCCGGGCGTGCGCGCCATCGCCGTCAAATGCGACCTGTGCCACTTCGATGAGCAGGGCCCGGCGTGCGTACGCACCTGCCCGACCAAAGCGCTGCTGCTGGTGGATATCCGCGATATCGCCCAGGCCAGCAAGCGTAAGCGGCAGCTGACTTTTAATACCGATCTCGGCGATCTGTCGCTGTTCCAGGCGCAACAAGGGGACGTGAAATGAGTGTGATTTCCTTAGTGAATCAGGCGGTGGCCTGGTACGCCGCCAGCGCGGTGCTGGCGTTTCTGTTCGCCCTGCGCAAACCGCTGAGCGGGGCGATCGCCGGGATTGGCGGCGCGGTCGCCAGCGCGATGCTGGTGCTGGCGGGCGGAACGGCGCTGCTGATGCCGGAGCGCGTTAGCGGCGGCATGCTGCAGATGCTGCATTTGACCCTGCGCGTGGGCGGCGTCAACGCGCTGTGGCTGCTGGCGATCGGCCTGTCGGCGCTGCCGATTTCACTGTTCAATATCGCCTGGCATCGTCACCCGCAGGTGAAAGCCAACGGCCTGCTGGTGAATCTGCTGCTGGCCGCCGCCGTCTGCGCCGTGGTGGTGACAAACTTCGGCGCGCTGGTGGTGATGGCGGAGATTATGGCCCTTTGCGCCGCGTTTCTTACCGGCTGCGCGCAGTCCGGCAAGCTGTGGTTTGCGCTGGGTCGCCTCGGTACGCTGCTGATGGCGTGGAGCTGCTGGCTGGTCTGGTCGTCCTACGGCACCCTTGAGCTGGCGCAGATTACCCAGCTGGCGATGGCGGCGCCGCAGAACGCGCTGCTGTGGCTGCCGGGCCTGGTCGGCTTTGCGCTGCTGGCCGGAGTTATTCCGCTGCACGGCTGGGCGCCGCAGGCCCACGCCGGCGCCAGCGCGCCGGCCGCCGCGCTGTTTTCCACGGTGGTGATGAAGGTCGGTCTCTACGGCATCCTGACGGTCTCGCTGGCCGGCAGCGTACCGCCGCTGTGGTGGGGCGTGATGCTGCTGGTGTTGGGCATGATCACCGCCTTCGTCGGCGGGCTGTACGCCCTGATGGAGCACAATATTCAGCGCCTGCTGGCGTACCACACCCTGGAAAACATCGGCATTATCCTGCTCGGCCTCGGGGCGTTCGTCACCGGCGTGGCGACCCATAACCCGACCCTGATGGTGCTGGGCTTTATTGGCGGCATGTATCACCTGATCAACCATAGCCTGTTTAAAACCACCCTGTTCCTCGGCGCGGGGGCGGTGTGGTTCCGCACCGGCCATCGCGATATCGAAAAGCTCGGCGGGATCGGCAAGAAAATGCCGCTGATTTCGCTCGCGATGCTGGTGGGCCTGATGGCGATGGCCGCGCTGCCGCCGCTGAACGGCTTTGCCGGGGAGTGGGTTATCTATCAGTCCTTCTTTAAGCTGAGCACCGGCGACGCGTTTGTTGGCCGCCTGCTCGGGCCGCTGCTGGCGGTAGGCCTGGCGATTACCGGCGCGCTGGCGGTGATGTGTATGGCGAAAGTCTACGGCGTCACCTTCCTCGGCGCGCCGCGAAGTAAAGAGGCGGAAAACGCCACCTGCGCGCCGGGGCTGATGACCTTTAGCGTGGTGCTGGCCGCCGTCTGCTGCGTGATTGGCGGGGTTGCCGCGCCGTGGCTGCTGCCGCTGGTGAGCGGGGCGTTTCCGGTGCAGGCGGAGGTCTCCAGCGCGGTGTCCCAGCCGATGATCGCCATTCTGCTGATTGCCTGCCCGCTGCTGCCGCTGCTGCTGATGATCTTCTTCAAGGGCGATCGCCTGCCGGCGCGCTCCCGCGGGGCGGCCTGGGTCTGCGGCTACGACCATGAAAAATCCATGGTGGTGACCGCCCACGGTTTCGCCATGCCGGTGAAAGAAGCCTTTGCGCCGATTCTGAAACTGCGCCACTGGCTGAACCCGGTGCGCCTGGTGCCCGGCTGGCAGAACGCTTCCGCGCCTGCGCTATTTCGCGGCGTGGCGCTGGTGGAGCTGGCGGTACTGGTGGTGATTGTGATTTCCCGAGGAGCCTGAGAATGAGCGTATTAATTGCATTGTTGCAGGCGCTGGTGCTGTTCGCCGTCGCGCCGCTGTTGTCCGGGGTGACCCGCGTCGCCCGCGCGCGTCTGCATAATCGCCGCGGTCCGGGCGTGCTGCAGGAGTACCGGGACATTCTGAAACTGCTGGGCCGCCAGAGCGTTGGCCCGGATGCCTCCGGCTGGGTCTTCCGCCTGACGCCGTACGTGATGGTCGGCGTGATGCTGACCATCGCCACCGCGCTGCCGGTGGTGACCGTTGATTCGCCGATGGCGGGGCTGGGCGACCTGATCACCCTGATCTACCTGTTCGCTATCGCCCGCTTCTTCTTTGCTATTTCCGGCCTTGATACCGGCAGCCCGTTTACCGCTATCGGGGCGAGCCGCGAAGCGATGCTCGGCGTGCTGGTGGAGCCCATCCTGCTGCTCGGCCTGTGGGTCGCGGCGCAGGTCGCGGGGTCCACCCATATCAGCAGTATCACCGACACCATTTATCACTGGCCTGTCGCCCGCACTCTTCCGCTGATTCTGGCGCTGTGCGCCTGCGCCTTCGCCACCTTTATCGAAATGGGCAAGCTGCCGTTCGACCTGGCGGAAGCGGAGCAGGAGCTTCAGGAAGGCCCGCTCTCGGAATACAGCGGCAGCGGCTTCGGCGTGCTGAAGTGGGGCATCAGCCTAAAGCAGCTGGTGGTCCTGCAGATGTTCGTCGGCGTATTTATCCCGTGGGGACAGATGACCAGCTTTAGCGTCGGCGGTCTGCTGCTGGCGCTGGTGGTTGCCGTCGTCAAGCTGGTGCTCGGCGTGCTGGTGATTGCGCTGTTCGAAAACAGCATGGCGCGTCTGCGCTTTTGCGCCACCTCCCGCGTCACCTGGGCCGGGTTTGGTTTTGCCTTTTTAGCCTTCGTCTCCTTGCTGGTGGCGTGATTTAAGAGAGTTTGAGCATGTCTGAAGAAAAAATCGGTCAACACTATCTCGCCGCGCTGCATCAGGCCTTTCCGGGCGTGGTGCTGGATGAAGCCTGGCAGACCAAAGACCAGTTGACGGTCACGGTGAAGGTCAACTATCTGCCGGAAGTGGTCGAGTTCCTGTACTACAAGCAGGGCGGCTGGCTGTCGGTGCTGTTCGGCAACGATGAACGCAAGCTGAACGGCCACTACGCCGTCTACTACGTGCTGTCGATGGAGCAGGGCACGAAGTGCTGGATCACCGTGCGCGTGGAAGTGGACGCCAATAAACCCGAGTATCCGTCGGTGACGCCGCGGGTGCCGGCGGCGGTATGGGGCGAGCGCGAAGTGCGCGACATGTACGGCCTGGTGCCGGTCGGCCTGCCGGACGAACGCCGGCTGGTGCTGCCGGACGACTGGCCGGATGAACTCTATCCGCTGCGTAAAGACAGCATGGACTACCGCCAGCGTCCGGCGCCGACCACCGACGCCGAAACCTACGAGTTTATCAACGAGCTGGGCAGCAAGAAAAACAACGTGGTGCCGATTGGCCCGCTGCACGTCACCTCCGACGAACCGGGCCACTTCCGCCTGTTCGTTGACGGCGAGAATATTATCGACGCCGACTACCGCCTGTTCTACGTGCATCGCGGGATGGAAAAGCTGGCGGAAACCCGGATGGGCTACAACGAAGTCACCTTCCTGTCGGACCGCGTGTGCGGTATCTGCGGTTTCGCCCACAGCACCGCCTACACCACTTCGGTGGAGAACGCGATGGGTATCGTGGTGCCGGAGCGCGCGCAGATGATCCGCGCCATTCTGCTGGAGGTGGAGCGCCTGCACTCGCACCTGCTGAACCTCGGCCTCGCCTGCCACTTTACCGGCTTCGACTCCGGGTTTATGCAGTTCTTCCGCGTGCGCGAAACCTCGATGAAGATGGCGGAAATTCTTACCGGGGCGCGTAAAACCTACGGTCTGAACCTGATTGGCGGCATTCGTCGCGATCTGCTGAAAGAGGACATGATCCAGACCCGCCAGCTGGCGCAGAAGATGCGCCGCGACGTGCAGGAGCTGGTGGATATGCTGCTCAGCACGCCGAATATGGAGCAGCGTACCGTGGGCATCGGTCGTCTCGACCCGCAAATCGCCCGCGACTTCAGCAACGTTGGCCCGATGGTGCGCGCCAGCGGGCACGCCCGCGATACCCGCGCCGATCACCCGTTTGTCGGCTACGGCCTGCTGCCGATGGAAGTGCACAGCGAACAGGGCTGCGACGTCATCTCGCGCCTGAAGGTGCGCATCAACGAGGTCTACACCGCGCTGAACATGATCGACTTCGGCCTCGATAACCTGCCGGGCGGCCCGCTGATGGTCGAAGGGTTCACCTATATTCCGCACCGCTTCGCGCTGGGCTTCTCGGAAGCGCCGCGCGGAGATGATATCCACTGGAGCATGACCGGCGACAACCAGAAGCTGTACCGCTGGCGCTGCCGGGCGGCGACCTACGCCAACTGGCCGACTCTGCGCTATATGCTGCGCGGCAATACCGTCTCCGACGCGCCGCTGATTATCGGCAGCCTCGACCCGTGCTACTCCTGCACCGACCGCATGACCGTGGTCGACGTGCGCAAGAAGAAAAGCAAAGTGGTGCCGTACAAAGAGCTGGAGCGCTACAGCATCGAGCGTAAGAACTCGCCGCTGAAATAAGGAATCGCCATGTTTACCTTTATTAAAAAAGTCATCAAAACCGGCACCGCGACGCACTCATACCCGCTGGAGCCGATGCCGGTGGATAAAAACTTCCGCGGCAAACCGGAGCATAACCCGCAGCAGTGCATCGGCTGCGCCGCCTGCGTTAACGCCTGCCCGTCGAACGCCCTGACGGTGGAGACCGATCTGGCCACCAACCAGCTGGCTTGGCAGTTCAACCTGGGACGCTGCATTTTCTGCGGACGCTGCGAAGAGGTTTGCCCGACGGCGGCGATTAGGCTCTCTCAGGAGTACGAGCTGGCGGTGTGGAAAAAAGAGGATTTCCTCCAGCAGTCGCGTTTTGCCATCTGCCACTGTCGGGTATGCGCACGGCCGTTCGCCGTACAGAAAGAGATCGACTACGCCATCGCGCTGCTCAAACACAACGGCGACAGCCGCGCCGAGCTGCATCGCGAAAGCTTTGAGACCTGCCCGGAGTGTAAACGCCAGAAGTGCCTGGTGCCGTCCGACCGTATTGAACTGACTCGCCATATGAGAGAGGCCAGCTGATGAGCAACTTATTAGGGCCGCGCGATGAAAACGGCATTCCGGTGCCGATGACGGTGGATGAGTCCATCGCCAGCATGAAGGCATCGCTGCTGAAGAAAATTAAGCGTTCCGCCTACGTCTACCGGGTGGACTGCGGCGGCTGCAACGGCTGCGAGATCGAGATTTTCGCTACCCTGTCGCCGCTGTTCGACGCCGAGCGTTTTGGGATCAAAGTGGTGCCGTCGCCGCGTCACGCCGATATTCTGCTGTTTACCGGAGCGGTAACCCGGGCGATGCGTTCTCCCGCGCTGCGCGCGTGGCAGTCCGCGCCGGACCCGAAAATCTGTATCTCCTACGGCGCCTGCGGCAACAGCGGCGGAATCTTCCACGACCTCTACTGCGTATGGGGCGGCACCGATAAAATCGTGCCGGTGGATGTCTATATTCCCGGCTGCCCGCCGACCCCCGCCGCGACGCTGTACGGCTTCGCGATGGCGCTGGGCCTGCTGGAGCAGAAAATCCACGCCCGCGTGCCAGGCGAACAGGACGAACGGCCGACCGAGCTTCTGCATCCGGATATGGTACAGCCGCTGCGGGTGCGCATCGACCGCGAAGCGCGCCGGCTGGCGGGCTATCGCTACGGTCGCCAGATAGCCGACGACTATATGCGCCTGCTGGGACAGGGCGATAGCCAGGTGGTGCGCTGGCTGGAGGCGGAAAAAGATCCGCGCCTGACCGAGATCGTCACCCATCTGAACCAGGTGGTCGAAGGAGCGCGTATCCGATGAGCGAGACGGTGGTGTTCAGTCAGCTGAGCCGTAAATTTATTGATGAGAACGATGCGACGCCCGACCAGGCGCAGCAGGTGGTCTATTACAGCCTGGCAATTGGCCACCACCTCGGCGTGATCGACTGCCTTGAGGCGGCGCTGAGCTGCCCGTGGCAGGCGTATCTGGCGTGGATTGCGACCCTCGAAGAGGGCAGCACCGCGCGGCGCAAAATGGAAGGCGTGCCGAAGTACGGCGAGATTGTTATCGACAGCAATCATGTGACGATGCTGGCCAACGCTTTTGATAAAGCGCAGGCCCGTCAGACCCCCGAGCAGCAGGCGTGGAGCAAAACGCTGCTCAGCATGCTGCATGATATTCACCAGGAAAGCGCCATCTATCTGATGGTGAGGAGACTCCGTGACTGACGTTTTACTCTGTGTCGGCAATAGTATGATGGGCGACGACGGCGCAGGTCCGCTGCTGGCGGAGATGTGCGCGGCTAACCCCGTCGGCGAATGGGTGGTGATTGACGGCGGCAGCGCGCCGGAGAACGATATCGTCGCCATTCGCGAGCTGCGCCCCGAGCGCCTGCTGATCGTCGATGCCACCGATATGGGCCTGAATCCCGGCGAGATCCGCATCGTCGATCCGGACGATATCGCCGAGATGTTTATGATGACCACCCACAATATGCCGCTCAACTATCTGATCGATCAGCTAAAAGAGGATATCGGCGAGGTGATTTTCTTAGGCATTCAGCCGGATATCGTCGGCTTTTATTACCCGATGACCCAGCCGATTAAGGACGCGGTCGAGGTGGTGTACGCGCGGCTTAATGGCTGGCAGGGGAATGGCGGTTTTGCGGCACTTGAAGCCGCAGAGGAGGCGGCGTTCCCCGGCTAAGCGCAGCGCGAGCCGGAAGTTCGGTCAGGGGAGCAAGCGTAATTTTTTCCCGGGTCGCGGCGTAAACGCCTTACCCGGGCTACCGGTTCGCGGGCGTTGATGAACCTGTAGCCCGGCTAAGCGTAGCGCAAGCCGGGAAAATTTCCGTGTTGCAGGTGTTTGCTAAGCTGAGGGCTCCCTCAGTCTGTGGGGCACACTACGCCAAATCTTCCCCATTGCTGGCAATCACCTTCTTATACCACCAGAACGACTTTTTGCGTTTTCGCGCCAGCGTGCCGTGTCCGGCATCGTCGCGGTCGACGTAGACAAAGCCGTAGCGCTTGCTCATCTCGCCGGTGGAGGCGGACACCAGATCGATACAGCCCCAGCTGGTGTAGCCCATCACCGGAATGCCATCCTCGATGGCGTCACCCATCGCTTTAATATGCTCGCGCAGATAGCTGATGCGGTAGTCGTCGTTAATCTCGCCGTTAGCGTCAATCTCATCCCGCGCGCCGAGACCGTTTTCCACGAGGAACAGCGGTTTCTGGTAGCGGTCATACATCATATTCATGGTGATGCGCAGGCCTAGCGGGTCGATGCCCCAGCCCCATTCGCTGGCCTGAATATGCGGGTTCTTCAGCGATTTAACGATATTGGCGGCGCTGGTGTTGCCGGCGTTCATCTCCGCCGACGCGCAGCGCGAAGCGTAGTAGCTGAAGGAGACGAAATCGACGGTATGGCGCAGGATCTCATCATCGCCCGCTTCTTTGGCGATGGTCACGCCTTTCTCGCGGAATACCCGCGCCGCCCAGACCGGATACGCGCCGCGCGCCTGGACATCGATAAAGAACAGGTTCTCGCGATCTTTCTCCAGCGCCATCCACACGTCTTCCGGCTTACAGGAGTAGGGGTAGAAGTTGCCGCCCGCCAGCATACAGCCGACCTGATTTTGCGGATTCACCTCGTGGGCGATTTTGGTCGCTAAGGCGCTGGCGACCAGTTCATGATGGGCGGCCTGGTATTTCACCTGCTCCTGATTTTCCCCCTCTTCAAACACCAGACCGGCGCCGGAGAACGGGCTGTGCAGCATGATGTTGATTTCATTGAAGGTAAGCCAGTATTTCACCAAACCATCAAAGGCTTCAAAGCAGGTGCGGGCGTAGCGGGTGAAGAACTCCACCATTTTTCGATTGCGCCAGGAGCCATACTCGGTGACCAGGTGCATCGGCACGTCGAAATGGCACAGCGTCACCAGCGGCTCGATGCGGTGCTTTTTGCACTCCTCGAACAGCGAGCGATAAAAGGCGATCCCTTCCGGGTTCGGTTCCAGTTCATCGCCCTCAGGAAACAGACGGCTCCAGGCGATAGAGGTGCGGAAGACGCTAAAGCCCATCTCCGCCATCAGGGCGATATCTTCTTTATAACGATGATAAAAATCGATCGCCTCGTGGCTCGGGTAGAACTCATCGTCGCGCAGCGCGAAGCGTTTCTCCTGCCCCAGCTTGACCGCCAGGCGGTGCGCGCCGTGGGGAATCATATCGACGGTGGTCAGCCCTTTGCCGCCCTCCAGATATGCCCCTTCGGACTGGTTGGCGGCCAGTGCGCCGCCCCATAAAAATCCCTGTGGAAAAGTCGCCATGCGTTACCTCGTTAACAAAATGGTGTTCAGGCGTGAGAAGCCTGGGTGCCGGCCTGGCGCTGTCTGGCGTCGGCGGCGGCTTCTTCTTGCGGAATATCTTCAAAGCCAAGCATTAGCGTCAGGACAAACGACAGCACTACCGCCAGCGCCATGACGCCGAAGACCCAGACGATGGTCATCGGATTGGCCGGGTCGAAAAACTGGACGCTGGTAAACAACCCTGGCGCCGCCATTGAGTGGCTGGCGAGCCCGGCAATACCGGCCACCGCGCCGCAGATAAAGCCGCTGATCAGGCTGGCGATCAGCGGTCGCTTCAGCCGCACCGCCACGCCGTACAGCGCCGGTTCGGAAATCCCCGCCAGAATCGCGGAAGCCGCGGCCGCCAGCGCCGTCTGGCGCAGCTCCGGGTTTTTGGTTTTCCACGCCACCGCCAGCGACGAACCGCCCAGCGACAGATTAGCGCCGATTTCCGACGGCATTACCATGCCCTCTTTGCCGGTTTCGGCGATGGTCTGAATGATAGTCGGGGTAAAGACCCGGTGCATCCCGGTCATCACCAGCAGCGGCCACAGCGCGCCCATAATCGCCACCGACAGCCAGCCGAGATAGCTGTGGATCGTATAGACCAGCGCGGAAATGGCGCTACCGATCCAGATGCCGAGCGGGCCAATCAGCAGAATCGACAGCGGAGCGGCGATCAGCACGATCAGCATCGGTTTAAGGAAGTTTTTTGTCACCGCCGGGGTGATACGGTCGACCCAGCGTTCGATATAGGAGAGGCACCAGGTCATCACCAGCGCCGGGATCACGGTATAGGTGTATTTCACCGCCGTCACCGGAATAAAGGCGAACTCCACGTGCTCGCCCTGGGCGGCTTTGGCCATTAGCTCGATAAAGCTCGGGTGTACCAGCACCCCGGCAATCGCAATCGCCAGCGACATATTGGTTTTGAACTTCACCGCCGCGGAAGCCGCAACCATCAGCGGCAGGAAGAAGAACGCGCCGTCGCCGATCACCGTCAGAATAGTCAGCGTTGGCGCGCCTTTGGGCAGCGCGCCGGTCATCTCGAGGATCATTGCCAGCAGCTTAACCATCGATCCGCCGATAATCGCCGGGATCAGCGGCGACATTGTGCCGATCAGCGCGTCGAGGATCCCGGCGCCGATGCGTTTCAGGGTAATGGGCGGTTTCCCCTGCGGTTCGGCGGGGCGTAGATCCCCCGGCAGCAGCGCGACCACTTCACGATACGCCTGGGAGACGGTATTGCCCACGATCACCTGGCACTGGTTATCGCTACGCACGACGCCGAGCACGCCTTTCAGCCCTTTGAGGGTGGCGCTGTCGACCCGCTCGTTGTCTTTGACCACGAAACGCAGGCGGGTCATGCAGTGGGTGACGGCGGCAACGTTATCTGCGCCGCCAATTGCCGCGATAATCTGCTGCGCCAGAGCTGCATAATTTTTAGACATCGGATTTTATCCTGTTTATCAATGGGGTACTGGCTTGTCACCGCGCCGGAAAGCGGAGCGGCATCATGCATACATAGGAAACCGGTTCCACAAAATCATGATTAGTTTCATGAATGCATACAAGAAATAAAAAAATAAGATCTCGATTTTGTGATTTTGATCGCTGTGTGCGCATCAGCGCGGGCGACGCGCAAATGCTGAAAAAGCGCAGCGCGTGCAGTACACTGCGGGCAACATTGGCAACAGGAATAACCACATGGCAACGATGCTGGAGGTAGCGAAGCGCGCGGGGGTGTCAAAGGCCACCGTTTCGCGGGTGCTGTCGGGGAACGGCTATGTCAGCCAGGAGACCAAAGATCGCGTCTTCCAGGCGGTGGCCGAAAGCGGCTACCGGCCGAATCTGCTGGCGCGCAACCTGGCGACGAAAAAGACCCAGACCCTCGGGCTGGTGGTGACCAACACCCTTTATCACGGCGTCTATTTCAGCGAACTGCTTTACCACGTGGCGCGGATGACCGAAGACAAAGGGCGGCAGCTGATCCTCGCCGACGGCAAGCACAGCGCGGAGGAGGAGCGCGAGGCGATTCAGTATCTGCTCGATCTGCGCTGCGATGCGATTATTATCTATCCGCGCTTTCTCAGCGTTGATGAGATGGATGAGATTATCGAAAATCATGAGCGGCCGATCATGGTGCTCAACCGCCGCCTGCGCCGCAACGCCAGCCACTGCGTCTGGTCCGATCAAAAGGCCTCGGCGATGATGGCGGTGGAAAAGCTTATCGCGCTGGGCCATCGGGAAATCGCGTTTATTACCGGTTCGCTGGATTCGCCAACCGGCGTAGAGCGCCTCTCGGGCTATAAAGACGCGCTGGCCCGCGGCGGCATTGCCCTGAATGACTCTCTGATCGTCGAAGGCCGCTGGACGCCGGAAACCGGCGCGGCGGGAGTCGAGACGCTGCGCCAGCGCCGCGTCGGCTATAGCGCGCTGGTGGCGAGCAACGACGATATGGCGGTTGGCGCGATGAAGCAGCTGCACCAGCTCGGCGTCAAGGTCCCGGAGCAGGTTTCGGTGGTGGGCTTTGACGATATCGCGCTGGCGCCGTTTATGGTGCCGGCGCTCTCCAGCGTCAAAGTCCCGGTGACGGAGATGATCAAAGAGAGCATCAACCGGCTGATCTTTATGCTCGACGGCGGCGATTTTAAATTTCAGCAAACCTTTTCCGGCGAGCTGATTGAACGCGACTCGATGGTTCCCGGCCCGCACGCCTGACGTCGTCAGCTGTCATCGTCACAACTGACGATGACAGTATCTCCCGTATTTATCTTCTTTAATATCAGTTAGATAAAAGTTGGAACGCATTATGCATACTCCGGCGCGTAACCTTCTTACAGCTGGAGAAATGGATGAACCGTTTCATTATCGCCGACGCGAGCAAATGCATCGGCTGCCGCACCTGTGAAGTGGCCTGCGTGGTCTCTCATCAGGAAAATCAGGACTGCGCCGCGCTGACGCCAAAAAGCTTTTTACCGCGTATTCACGTGATCAAAGGCGTTAACGTGTCGACGGCCACCGCCTGCCGTCAGTGCGAGGACGCCCCGTGCGCCAACGTCTGTCCGAACGGCGCGATCAGCCGCGATCAGGGCTTCGTCCACGTGATGCAGGAGCGCTGCATCGGCTGCAAAACCTGCGTGGTGGCCTGTCCCTACGGCGCCATGGAAGTGGTGGTGCGCCCGGTTATCCGCCACAGCGGCGCGGGGCTGAACGTGATGGCGGAAAAAGCCGAAGCCAACAAATGCGACCTTTGCCACCACCGTGAGGAAGGCCCGGCCTGTATGGATGCCTGTCCGACCCACGCGCTGATTTGCGTCGACCGCAACAAGCTCGAACAGATGAATATCGAAAAACGCCGCCGCACCGCGCTGGCCTGGTAAGCCGGTCGCGCAATGAACGGGGTGCAAATCCGCATTCGCGGTAAAGTGCAGGGGGTGGGATTCCGCCCCTTCGTCTGGCAGCTGGCGCAGCAGCTGGAGCTGCGCGGCGACGTGTGCAACGACGGCGACGGCGTGCTGGTGCGCCTTGTCGGCGATGATGCGCCATTTCTCGCCGCGTTAACCCGGCGCTGCCCGCCGCTGGCGCGTATCGACAGCGCGGCAGCGGCGCCTTTTGTCTGGGCCGCGCCGCCGCCGGGCTTTACCATCCGCCAAAGCGGGGCCGGAAGCATGCGCACGCAGGTTGTGCCCGATGCCGCTACCTGCCCGGCATGCCTGGCGGAGATGAACAACCCGCGGGAGCGCCGCTACCGCTATCCGTTTATCAACTGCACCCACTGCGGGCCGCGCTTTACCATTATTCGCGCTATGCCCTACGACCGCCCGCTGACCTCTATGTCGCCGTTTCCTCTTTGCCCCGCCTGCGCGACGGAATATGGCGATCCCGCCGATCGCCGCTTTCACGCGCAGCCGGTAGCCTGCGCCGAGTGCGGGCCGCAGCTGGAGTGGCGCGGCCCGCAGGAGCATTTATTTGGCGAGGCCGCCTTAGATGCGACGATTGCTCGCCTGCTGGCGGGCGATATTGTGGCGGTGAAGGGGCTGGGCGGTTTCCATCTGCTGTGCGACGCCGGAAACCGCGAGGCCGTGGCGAAGCTGCGGGCGCGTAAGCATCGCCCGGCGAAACCGCTGGCGGTGATGCTGGCGACAACGGCGGGGCTCGATGAACCGGCGCTGACGCTGCTGACCTCTCCCGCCGCGCCGATCGTGCTGCTGGAGAAAACGCAGGTGGCCGGCCTGTGCGACCAGATTGCGCCAGGGCTTGCGGAAGTAGGGGGGATGCTGCCGTCTAATCCACTGCAGCATTTACTTTCGCAGGCGCTGGCGCGCCCATTAGTGATGACCTCCGGCAACCTCAGCGGCCGCCCGCCGGCGTTAACCAACGCCGAGGCGCTGGCGGATTTAGCCGGAATTGCCGACGGATTTCTGCTGCATAATCGCGAGATTGTGCAGCGGATGGATGATTCCGTGGTGCGGCAAAGCGGCGAGATGCTGCGCCGTGCCCGCGGCTACGTGCCGGACGCGCTGGCGCTGCCGCCGGGTTTCCACGACGTACCGCCGCTGCTGGCTCTCGGCGCGGATATGAAAAATACGTTCTGCCTGCTGCGCGGCGATGAAGCGGTGCTCAGCCAGCATTTTGGCGATCTCGATGAGGAGGGCGTCGAGGCGCAGTGGCGGCAGGCGCTGCGTCTGATGCAGGAGATTTACGCTTTTACCCCGCAGCGGGTGGTTGCCGACGCCCATCCCGGCTACCGCGCTTCGCGGTGGGCGGCGTCGCTTATGCTGCCGGTGGACCGCGTGTTGCATCATCATGCCCACGCGGCCGCCTGCCTGGCCGAGCACCGCTGGCCGCGGGAGGGAGGCGACGTGATTGCCCTTATCCTCGACGGTATCGGGATGGGGGAAAACGGCGAGCTGTGGGGCGGCGAGTGCCTGCGGGTCAACTATCGCGAGTGCGAGCATCTCGGCGGTCTGCCGGCGGTGGCGCTGCCCGGCGGCGACCTCGCGGCGCGTCAGCCGTGGCGCAATCTGCTCGCCCACTGCCTGGCCTTCGTCCCCGAGTGGCAGAATTATGCCGACACCGCCGCGCTGCGCCAGCAAAGCTGGCCGCTGCTGGCGCGGGCAATCGAGCGCGGTATTAATGCGCCGCAGGCATCGTCGTGCGGCCGTCTGTTTGACGCCGTCGCCTGCGCGCTGGGCTACGCTCCGCTAACCCTGAGCTATGAGGGGGAAGCGGCGTGCCGTCTGGAGGCGCTGGCGGCGACCTGCGAAGGCGTGGATCATCCGGCGACGCTGCCGTGGCGCGATGGAAAACTGGATCTGGCGACGTTCTGGCAGCAGTGGCTGAGCTGGCAGGCGAGCCCGGCGCAAAAAGCGTGGGCCTTTCATGATGTGCTGGCCCGCGGGCTGGCGGCCATGATGCGCGATTGCGCGAACGCGCGGAATATTCACACGCTGGCCTTCGGCGGCGGGGTACTGCACAACCGCCTGCTGACGGCGCGATTGACCTTTTATCTGGCCGATTTTACTCTGCTCTTTCCGCAGCAGCTGCCCGCAGGCGATGGCGCGATTGCCTTCGGCCAGGCGGTTATCGCTGCGGCCCGCCTGCAGGCTTAAAGGACACCGATATGATAGTGACGATTTTGCGTCAGCAGCCGCGCGCAGCGGCGCTGGTGCTGGCATTGATTGCCGCCAATTTGCTGGCCTGGGGCTGGGCGTTTACGGCGTTCGGCGGCAGCGGCGCGCTGATGGCCGCCAGCCTGCTGGCCTGGGGTTATGGTCTGCGCCACGCGGTGGATGCCGACCATATCGCGGCGATCGACAACGTGACCCGCAAAATGATGCAGCAGGGGAAGCGGCCTTTTGCCGTTGGCGCGTGGTTCTCGCTGGGGCATTCGTCGATTGTGGTGCTGGCTTCGGCGGCGATTGCCGCGACCGCCACCGCGTTTGGCCAGCAGATGAGCTGGTTTCATGAGACCGGCAGCGTTATCGGCACCGCCGTGTCGGCGCTGTTCCTGCTGGTGATGGCCTTTATCAACCTGGTTATTTTGCGCAGCGTCTGGCGCAGCTTTCGGGCGTGGAAGCAGGGCGAAAAGGTGAGCGATGAGGTCATGACCGGCGGCGGCATGATGAGCTGGTTGTTCGGTAAAACCTTCCGCCTGATTAGCCGCAGCTGGCAGATGTATCTGGTGGGCTTTCTGTTTGGCCTCGGCTTTGATACGGCGACGGAAATCGGCGTGCTGGGGATCTCCGCCGCCAGCGCGTCGAGCGGGGTGTCAATTTGGTCGATTATGGTTTTTCCGGCGCTGTTCGCCAGCGGGATGGCGCTGGTGGATACGCTCGATAACGTGCTGATGGTCGGCGCCTACGGCTGGGCGTTCAGCAAGCCGCAGCGCAAGCTCTATTACAATATGACCATTACCGGCACCTCGGTGGTGGTGGCGCTGTTTATCGGCGGTCTGGAAGCGCTGGGGCTGTTGATGGATAAGTTCTCTCTGAGCGGCGGCCTCTGGCGCTGGGTTGGCGCATTGAACGACCATCTCGGCGACGCCGGTTTTGTGGTGGTCGGGCTGTTCGTGGCCTGCTGGGTGCTGTCGGTGCTCAACTACCGCTGGCGCGGGTACGATAATCTGGCGCGGTAGGTTGGGCATTTCCCCGGCTCGCGCTGCGCTTAGCCGGGCTACCAAACCCGAGCGCCTCGCAAGTTGGGTAGCCCGGGTAAGGCGTTTACGCCGCGACCCGGGAATAACATTATTTCATCGAGGTTAACTCACCAGCTGCTTGAGCAGGGCAAAAGCATCTTTCATGCGATCCTCGCTGACCACAAAAGCGCGCAGCTGGTTCTCGGCGTCAACGCCTTTCGCGACCAGGCCGTCTTTGGCGGCAACGATATTCCACGTCAGATCCTCGCGCCGGGTATCGCCCGCCAGGTGCAGCGGTAAATCCGGCGTTTTGACCTTCACCAGCATCGGCGGCAGCTTCAGTTCTCCCTGCTGGGCCAGCAGATTTTTACTCAGGCACATAGCGCTTAGCAGAATCGGCTGCAGAAAAGGCAGGACCATGCCGTTGATTTCCGCGCAATCGCCGAGGGCGTAAATCGCCGGATGGCTGGTTTGCAGTTGGCTGTTCACCACCACGCCGCGGTGCGTCTGCAGTCCCGCATGCCGCGCCAGCGCCGTTTCCGGGCGTAAACCAGCGGCGGCCACCACCGCATCCACCGTCACCGTACGCTGGCGGTCAAGGGTGACGCGAATCCCGTCGGCGCTCTGCGCCAGGCTTTCCAGCTGGGACTTCAGCATCAGATGCACGCCCATGTCGGTCAGACGATGCTGCAGTCGGCTGCTGGCCTCGGGCGGCATCAGAGCCGACAGTACGCTGGCGGAGTTATCCACCACCGTCACCGCTTTGCCGGCGCGGCAGAAATCCATCGCCAGCTCGCAGCCAATCAGCCCGCCGCCAACGATCAACACCCTTTTTGCATCGCGCAGATGGCTTTGCGCCGCACCGTATTCCCGCTGGCTGTTCAGGGTCAGCATCAGCTCGCGGCCCGGCACCGGTGGGATAAACGGCGTCGCGCCGGTGGCCAGCACCAGTTTGTCATAGCGCCACTCGCGGTCCTGGCTCTTCACCAGGTGCTGCTCGGCGTCGATATCGCTGACCCAGGTATGCGGAAACAGGCGCAGATTGTACTGCTCGGCAAACTCGCCCGCCGTTTGCAGGGTCAGGTCGTCGGCGTTCTGCCCGCGGCTGACCACATGGCTGAGATCCGGTTTGTTGTACTCATCCATGCTGTCGGCGGCGATCAGGGTCAGCGGGATATTCGGGTCCTGCTTGCGAATATTTTTCACCAGCTGACGGGCCGCGAAGCCCGAGCCGATGATGACGATGCCATCACTCATTTTGCCTCCGATGCCAGAACGTCAAACACATCTTTACCCAGTGAACACTCAGGGCAGAGGAAGTTATCCGGGACTTCGCTCCACGGCGTACCCGGCTGGACGTCCTGGTTCGGTTCGCCCTGTTCGGGGTCGTAAATCCACTGGCAAACGCTGCACTGCATTTTCGGGCCGAGATCGGCTGCCGCTGGCGCTGCGCAGGGCGTTGCCTCAGGCGCGGCGTGTTTGGCCTGGCTCGCCGGCAGCGGGGAGAGGGCCCACTGGCGGGCGATTTCGCGGCCGTGCTCGCGGCACACTTCCAGCGCGTCGAGATCCGGGCGCCATTTGGCCTTCAGGCTCAGGGACATTTCAAAGCCCGCATCCTGTAAACGCGTGGACAGGCGGTCAACCGCGCCGCCGCTCCAGCCGTTGGAGCCGAAGGCGCTGGCGCGCTTGTTACGGAAACGCAGGCCGGTCATCTCCTCCACCAGCCCGGCGATTTTCGGCATCATCACGTTATTCATGGTTGAAGTGCCGACCAGCACGCCCTTCGAGCGGAACACGTTGGTCAGGATTTCATTTTTATCGCTGCGGGCGACATTGAAAATTTTCACCGCCACCCGCGGATCCACGTCGGTAATGCCCTGGGCTATCGCGTCGGCCATCATGCGGGTGTTGTTGGACATGGTGTCGTAGAAAATCGTGATGCGGTCTTCCTGATAATCCGCCGCCCACTCGAGATATTTTTCGACGATCTGCGTCGGGTTATCGCGCCAGACCACGCCGTGGGAGGTCGCAATCATATCCACCGGCAGGTTAAAGCCGAGGATTTCGGTAATTTTCGGCGTCACCAGGCGGCTGAACGGGGTCAGAATATTGGCATAGTAGCGCTGGCACTGCTCATAAAGCTCAACCTGGTCAACTTCATCATTAAACAGATGTTCATCGCAGTAGTGCTGGCCGAAGGCGTCGTTGCTGAACAGCACCGCGTCGCCGGTCATATAGGTCATCATGCTATCCGGCCAGTGCAGCATCGGGGTTTCGACGAAAATCAGCTGCTTGCCGTTGCCGATATCCAGGCTGTCGCCGGTTTTCACCACCTTAAAATTCCACTCCGGGTGATGATGGTGTCCGGTGATGGAGTCGATGGCGTTGGCGGTACAGTAAATCGGGGTGTCCGGGATCTGGGTCATCAGCTCGGTCAGCGCGCCGGCATGGTCCTCCTCAGCATGGTTGATAATGATGTAATCAATATCGGCGAGGTCGATTTCACCGCGCAGGTTCTGCACGAATTCACGGCTGAATTTATAATCGACGGTATCGATCAGCACATTTTTTTCTTCCCGGATGAGATAGCTGTTGTAGCTGCTGCCGCGCAGCGTTTTGTATTCAGTCCCGTGGAAATCACGCACTTCCCAGTCGCGTTGGCCAACCCAATGAATGTTATTTTTAACCAGAATAGACATAGCAACCTCAATTAATTCAGCAGTGTTCAAATAAGATGTTTTGCTTATATCAAGTTGCGTGCCAACTTTTTAATTAATTGAATTTAAAGTGTTTTAAGTTTTTTATTAAATCTGTTGATGTCAAATTGACAATGGTTAAAATAGTCGATATGACTACGTTTGGTGTCAAAATGACTATGAGGCGACAATGAGTTTCTCCGTCGAGGCCCTGGCGAAAATCGCCATTGATTTACAAAGCGATCTCGGCCATGCCGACCGTTTTTCGCGTTTGATTACCACCCTGCGGCAGATACTCGGCTGCGATGCTTCGGCGCTGCTGCGCTACGAGGCGCACCAGTTTGTGCCGCTGGCGATTGATGGCCTGGCCCAGGACGTGCTTGGCCGACGCTTTGCCCTTGAAGGCCACCCGCGGCTGGAGGCGATTGCCCGGGCGGGGGACGTGGTGCGCTTCCCGGCGGATAGCGACCTGCCGGACCCTTACGATGGCCTGATCCCCGGACAGGAGAGCCTGAAGGTGCACGCCTGCGTCGGCCTGCCGCTGTTTGCCGGGCAAACCCTGATCGGCGCGCTCACCCTCGACGGCATGGATGCGGACCGTTTTGACAGCTTCAGCGACGAGGAGCTGCGCCTGATTGCCGCCCTGGTGGCCGGGGCGCTTAATAACGCGCTGCTGATCGCCCGGCTGGAGAATCAAAACGTGCTGCCGGAGCAGGCTATCGTGTATCCGGCAGCCGAACGTCAGGAGATAATTGGCCTGTCGGCGCCGATGCTGCAGCTGAAAAAAGAGATCGATATCGTCGCGGCTTCTGACTTAAACGTGCTGATTAGCGGCGAGACCGGCACCGGCAAAGAGCTGGTGGCGAAAGCGGTGCATCAGGGGTCGCCGCGGGCGGCCAATCCGCTGGTCTATCTCAACTGCGCGGCCCTGCCGGAGAGCGTGGCGGAGAGCGAGCTGTTTGGCCACGTCAAAGGGGCGTTTACCGGGGCGATCAGCAACCGCAGCGGTAAATTTGAAATGGCGGACAACGGGACGCTGTTCCTCGATGAAATTGGCGAGCTTTCGCTGGCGCTCCAGGCCAAGCTGCTGCGGGTGCTGCAGTATGGCGATATTCAGCGCGTCGGCGACGATCGCAGCCTGCGGGTTGATGTGCGGGTGCTGGCGGCCACCAACCGCGACCTGCGTCAGGAGGTGGTGGAGGGGCGCTTTCGCGCCGACCTGTATCATCGCCTGAGCGTGTTTCCGCTGTCGGTTCCGGCGCTGCGCGAGCGGGAAAGTGATGTAGTGCTGCTGGCCGGCTATTTTTGCGAACAGTGCCGTTTGCGTATGGGGCTGGCGCAGGTGATTTTAAGCGAAGCGACGCGGGCCAGGCTGCTCGCCTGGTCATGGCCGGGCAACGTACGCGAACTGGAGCACGCGATTCATCGGGCGGTGGTGCTGGCGCGGGCGACGCAGGCGGGTAATGATATCGTGCTGGAGCCGCAGCATTTTCAGCTGGCCGGGGAAGCGCCAGCCTTGCCGACCGTCAGCCCGCAGCCGGCGGCGGAAGCAGTGAGCCTGCGCGAGGCGACGGAGGCGTTCCAGCGCGAAGCGATCGCCAGCGCGCTGGCGGCTAATGGCCGCAGCTGGGCCGCCGCCGCCCGCGCGCTGGGGCTCGACGTCGCCAACCTGCACCGGCTGGCGAAGCGTCTGGGGCTTAAAGGATCCCGGCCTGATAAAAATTCTGCAGGTTAATCGCGCCGACCAGCTGGCCGCTTTCATCCACCACCGGAGCGGCGCTGATTTTATGCTTCATCAGGCGCTCTTTGGCTTCTATCGCGCGGCTTTCCGCTTGCAGAGTGACGCCGTTGCGGGTCATCGCCTGGCTGACGATATCCTGTAAGCTGCCGCCGCCCACCAGCCAGCGGCGCAGGTCGCCGTCGGTAAAGACGCCCTGCACGTGATTGCGCTCATCGCAGACCGCCACCAGCCCCAGGCCGGTGCGGCTGAGTTCGAGCATCGCGTCCATGACGCTGGTGTCGTTGGCGACGCGCGGCACGTCGCCGTCGCGGCGCATCAGATGGTGAACTTTGTTCAGCAGCCGCGCGCCCAGCGCGCCGGCCGGGTGCGAACGGGCGAAATCTTCTTCGTTAAAGCCGCGGGCCTGCATGACCGCCATGGCCAGCGCGTCGCCGAGCATCAGGGTATTGACGGTGCTGGAGGTGGGCGCGAGGTGCATCGGGCAGGCTTCACGCTCTACGGCAATATCAAGCACCGCTTTGGCCGCCAGCGCCAGCGGTGAAGTGGATTTACCGGTCATCGCCAGCAGCGGAATAGATTTTTCCTCCAGGCGCGGAACGATAAGATCCAGCTCTTTAGCGCTGCCGGAGTAAGAGATAAACAGCATCACGTCGCGTCTGTCGAGCATGCCGAGGTCGCCGTGCAGCGCTTCCGCCGGGTGAACAAAAAATGCCGGGGTGCCGGTGCTGGCGAAGGTGGCGGCCAGCTTTTTACCAATATGACCCGATTTACCGATACCGGAGACGACCAGTTTGCCCTCGCAGTGGATAATGGTTTCCGCCGCGTGGATGAAGTCGTCGCCCAGGCGTTCAGGCAGGCGGCTCGCCTCCTGAAGCTCCAGCATCAGGGTCTGGCGTCCGGCTTCTAACAGAAAGTTACTCATGATGTTCTCCAGTAATAATGACTTCGATGCCTTTGTCTTCCAGCGCCCGCTTAAATTCCGGGCTGATATCGGCATCGGTAATCAGTTTGTCTACGCTCTCCAGGCCGCAGACGATATTGGGACTTTTGCGGCCAAACTTCGACGAGTCGGCCATCAGGATAACTTCGCGGGCGGCATTGCACATCGCTTTGCTGACCGTATAAACCTCATTAAAGGTGGTGACGCCGGCGATTAAATCAATGCCGTCGGTGCCCATAAACAGTCGATCGAAGCTGAAGTGTTCGAAGGCGTTTTCCGCCAGCTGGCCGTGAAAGGAGGCCGATTTTTTGCGGAACGTGCCGCCCGGCATCAGGATGGTTTGTTCGTTATCCAGTTCGGAGAGGGCGTTGACGATATGCAGGCTGTTGGTCATCACGGTAATGTTATTGAAGCGGCTGAGCATCGGCACCATTTGCAGCACCGTGCTGCCGGCGTCAAGAATGATCGAGTCGCCATCGTGAATAAAGCTGACCGCGGCTTCGGCAATCCGCTCTTTTTTATGGGTGTTGATCAGCGTTTTGTGGTCGATGGGCGGATCGGCCTCGTCTTTATTTAACACCACGCCGCCGTAAGTGCGGATAACGGTACCGGCATTCTCAAGGATCACCAGATCCTTACGGATGGTGGTGCCGGTGGTGTCGAAGTGTTGCGCCAGCTCTTCGACCGAGCATTTGCCCTGCGATTGCAGGTGCTCGAGAATGGCTGCCTGGCGCTGACGTGGTTTCATAGGCGTTGTATCCTGCGTTTAAAGTTTCGAAATGATAATTTCGCAAGATATTAACGTTCACAACGAAATTATCCATGTTTCGGATTAAGCGCTAATGATAGTGCATTCTGACAGAGCGGATCATTGGGAAAGATCACATCAGGCTGCAATTCCTTAAGATGCTTACCGGTGAGGGCGGGAATTTTTTGCGGCCTGGCGAAAACGGTGAGGCCTTTCATTAACAGCGTATCGCGAATGCGGTCGTTTTCGTCGACGGCGATGGCGACGACGGCGCGCGGCTTGAACCGCCCCGAGGAGCGGCCGACGCCGACGCGTCCCTGCTGGCACAGCCGATCGAATGCGCGATTGAACTGCCTGATTTGCCAGCCGCCAAAGGCGAGCTGGGTTATCCAGGCGATGGCGGCGATGGTGATAAGTGCGGTAACCATAAAAGTCTCCTTAAGGTGTGTGCGATATTTCCCCGGAGGCGGCGCGTTGCGCCTTACCCGGGCTACGGATCGGCGCGGGGTGCCGGTTTTGTAGCTCGGATAAGCGCAGCGCAATCCGGGACCTCTGATTTAAAACATCACCTGCCCGCCGGTGACGTTGATAGACTGCCCGGTGCAGTATGAAGCCTGCGGACTGGCGTAAAACATCAGCACGTTAAGTACGTCCTGGTAATCGCAGCCGCGCTTCAGCGGGACTTTGTCGATGTAATACTGCTCGACCTGCTCCTCCGGGATCCCCAGCTTGGTGGCGTACTGCGGCAGCAGAGACTGGAACATCGGCGACTTCAGCAGGTTGCCGAGCATCAGGGAGTGCACGGTAATCCCGTACTCCGCGAGGTCCAGCGCCAGCGACTGCGTCAGCCCCACGCCGCCAAACTTCGCCGCGCTATAGCCGGAGTTATGCTTGCTGCCCACTTTGCCGGATTTAGAGTTGATCTGGATGATGCGACCTTTAATGCCGTCGCGGATCATCAGGCGGGAAAACTCGCGGGCGCAGAGGAAGTAGCCCACCAGATTCACCTGCAGCGAACGGTCGAAATCCCCCAGCGCGAAGTCGCTGATAAACGCCGCTTTAGCGATCCCGGCGCTATAGACCAGCAGGTCGACGCGGGAAAATATTTCGTCTACCCCGCGGGCGAGGGCGACCACGCTGGCTTCGCTGGTGGCGTCCGCGCCGAAGCCCCACGCCGTGCCTTCGCCATGTTCTGCATTGATGGCCTGCGCGACGCGGGTCGCTTTATCGCTCTGAATATCGACCACCGCCACGCGATAGCCTTCTGCGGCAAGCCCGCGACACAGAAACTCCCCTAAGGTTTGTCCCCCACCGATGACAACAGCAACCTGATTCATAATTTTCTCCATACAACTTAAGCAACAAATTTCAGTACGCAGCCGGCGGCGATGCCTTCCGGCACTGGCCCCGCCACGTGTACGGTTCCGGGGAATTCCGCTTCGCGGTGGCCGTCAAAGCGCAGCGTGATATGGCCCAGCTCGCGCAGGTTCTGCTCGGCGACGTCGCCGACGGCGGTGACCGGGTAGCGCAGCTCGCCGAGCTGCAGCTCAGCGCCCGGCACCAGCGCGCCGGAGAGCTCGCCGTGGTTGTGAATAAAGCAGTACTCTTCGATATCGGCCGGGGCGCCTTCGCGGAAGGTGATCAGCATCTGCTCGTCCAGCGCCATCGCCGCGCTGGCGCCGATATGCGTAATGGTGGTCTGGTAAATCACGGTCATCTTCAGGCACCTCTTATTGGTAAATAAATCCGGAAACGAACCAGGCGATCAGCACCGTTGGCGCGCCGGTCAGGAAGCGGCTCACCAGTACCGACGGTACGCCGACGCGCACGGTGTCCTGGCGCGCTTCCGCCAGCGACAGGCCAACCGGGATAAAGTCGCAGGCGGCCTGGGCGTTAATGGCGAACAGCGCGGGCAGGGCGAGATGCGGCGGAATATTGCCAAGGCCAATCTGCACGCCAATCAGCACGCCGATAACCTGGGCGATGACCGCGCCGGGGCCGAGAAACGGCGACAGCAGCGGGAAAGAGCAGATCAGCGCCAGGGTGACGAGGCCCAGCGGATGGCTGGCGAGCGGCGCCAGGCCGTGGGCAATCCAGTCGCCGATGCCGGAGGCCATGATGATGCCGATCAGCGCCGCGACGAAGGCCATAAACGGCAGAATGGTTTTCAGCACCGTATCGATGGTGTCGCGCCCGGCCTGGAACAGCACCGCCACGACCGAGCCCATCCCCATACCAACTTTGGCCAGCAGGCCGTCGCTCTGCTCGGTTATTTTCTTGCTGGTGTCATAGTCGCGGGCCGCCGGCTGGGCAGGCGCGGCCTGCGGGGCCGGGGAGGGACCCTCTTCCAGCGCGAAAATGTTCTCTTCTTTGACGCCGGAAACGTAAATGTCTTCGACGATGTACTGCGCCAGCGGACCCGATTTGCCGGTCGCGTGGATATTAATGGTCGGGATGCGGCGCTTCGGGTAGATACCGCAGCGCAGGGTGCCGCCGCAGTCGATAATCGCCACGCCGATTTCCGCTTCCGGCGGTTCGCCCTCTTTGAAGCCATCGACCGCCTGCCAGCCGGTGAGGCGGGCAATTTTATCGACGATCGCCGGGCGGGTGCCCGCGGTGATATAGACAATCTTTTTACCGGCAACGGCGTCCAGTTCGAGCGGGCCGCCCCAGCCGCCGGCGCCTTTTTCAATGCGAATACGGGTCATGATGTCGCTCCTGACAGATGCACTTTCTGCTCAAGCTGGATGGCCATTTTTTTCTCAAAAATCGACGTGGTCAGGTCGGTCACCCAGCCGCGGAAGAAGTTCGTCACCAGGCCCACCAGCAGATAGCTCACCGCCAGCGGCCCTAACGGTAGACCGAGGGTGGTTAGCCCGTTGGCGATCCCCAGATAGACGAACAGTTCGCCGGGGTTGATGTGCGGAAACAGGCCGTTCATTGAGTGGCAGCTGTAGGAGGCCGCCGCGTAGTAGCTCGGTTTGTATTTCTCGGGCATAAAGCGCCCAAGGCTCAGGGTCATCGGGTTACAGAAAACGAAGGTGCCGATGCAGGGCAGCAGCAGGTAGCGGGAGATCGGATTACCGGCGCAGCGCTGCGCCAGCTTTTCGATCCGCTGCTGACCAATAAAGTTGATCAGCGCGTTCATGATCACCAGCAGACTGATCAGCAAAGGCAGGATCCCGGTGACCATACCGGTGAACACCTCGCCTCCCTTCTGAAACAGGCCGATAAACCATTCGGCGCCGTGGGTAACGACTTCAATCATTGTTCTCTCCTTCAGCGTGTTATTTTTCTTGCTAACTGGCAGCTAATTTTAATCATTTTAAAAGGTTTGAAATTGTTATATTGATCGCAAAATGAAAGATAAATATTTTATTTTGAAAGATTGTGGCTGAAGTGAACGAAGGATCCGGCGGGGCGAGAGGAAAAAGGGCGATAAAAAAGAATTTACATTGCCGCCGCTTCCTTGTGAGCGGGCGCATGCTTTACCATAATTACCCCTTGCCGATTTGTTAAATGGATGTCCCATGTTGAAGCGTCGTTCCCTGGCTTTACTCCCCCTGTGCGTTCTCCTCGCTGCCTGCAGCAGCAAACCTCAAACTCCTGCGGAAAAGGAAATGGCGGGCGGCACGGGCGGTTTTTTACTCGAGCCGCAGCATAACGTGATGGAGATGAGCGGCGATTTCGCCAATAACCCGGCGGCGGAACAGTTCATTGATAAAATGGTGAGCAAGCACGGCTTCGACCGACAGCAGCTGCATCAAATTCTCTCGCAGGCCAAACGCCTGGACTATGTGCTGCGTCTGATGGACCGTCAGGCGCCCACCGGACTGCCGCCGTCAGGGCCAAACGGCGCCTGGCTGCGCTACAAAAAACAGTTTATTACCCCGGATAACGTGCAGAACGGCGTGGCGTTCTGGAACCAGTATCAGGATGCGCTCAACCGCGCGTACCAGGTTTACGGCGTGCCGCCGGAAATTATCGTCGGGATTATTGGCGTCGAGACCCGCTGGGGCCGGGTGATGGGGAAAACCCGCATCCTTGATGCGCTGGCGACGCTGTCGTTTAACTATCCGCGCCGGGCAGAATACTTCTCCAGCGAGCTGGAAACGTTCCTGCTGATGGCGCGCAGCGAACAGGATGACCCGCTCGATCTGAAAGGCTCCTTTGCCGGCGCGATGGGCTACGGTCAGTTTATGCCCTCTTCTTACAGGCAGTACGCGGTGGACTTTAACGGCGACGGGCATATCAACCTGTGGGATCCGGTCGATGCGATCGGCAGCGTAGCGAACTACTTCAAGCAGCACGGCTGGGTGAGTGGCGATCTGGTGGCGGTACAGGCGCTGGGCCAGGCGCCTGGGCTGAACAATGGGTTCAAAACCAAATACAGCGTCTCGCAGCTGGCG
Organism: Klebsiella sp. PL-2018; assembly: GCF_019048985.1. NCBI lineage: Bacteria > Pseudomonadati > Pseudomonadota > Gammaproteobacteria > Enterobacterales > Enterobacteriaceae > Klebsiella > Klebsiella sp. PL-2018. The sequence continues at coordinate 4,533,992 of NZ_CP077673.1, read as the reverse complement.
GCGGCGGGACTTACCCCGACTCAGCCGCTGGGTAACCACCAGCAGGCGAGCCTGCTGCGTCTGGATATCGGCACAGGCTACCAGTACTGGTACGGTCTGCCGAACTTCTACACCATTACCCGCTATAACCACAGCACCCATTACGCGATGGCCGTCTGGCAGCTCGGTCTGGCGGTTTCTCAGGCCCGGATGCAGTAATCCCGTCTTCTGTGCTCCTCTCCGTCCGGAGAGGAGTCTGTAACATTTTGCAGCATTTCCTTTTGTTGACGCCAATTTACATTCCGCGCTTCTTTTAATATTGTTATGTTATAACGTTTTATTGAGGCGTAAACATTGACTTCCTTATTGATGACTTCAGGCATCGCCCGGCTGGCGATGGCCGGCGTGCTGCTGGCCGCCCTGTGGCTGGCAACCTGGTGGGCGGTATCGCTGCCATGATAGAGCTCGATCATCTGGTGGCTGGCTATGAAGGGCTGGCGATCGCGCCGTCCCTTAGCGGCACGATTGCAACGGGGAGTATGACGGCTATCGTCGGCCTGAACGGCTGCGGGAAATCGACGCTGTTAAAGACGCTGGCCGGATTTATCCCGCCGGTCAGCGGCCGCCTGCACTGGCGCGACGGACGGCCGGTTATCGGCTGGCTGGCGCAGCGGCATGCGCTGGAGTCGCAGTTTCCGCTCACGGTGCAGGATGTCGTCAGCCAGGGGGCCTGGCCGCAGGTATCGTTGCTGCGCGGGCTCGGGGGGGAGGTGCGCCAGCGTATCGTCGCGGCCATAGCGCGGGTGGGGCTGCTAGCGATGGCGAAAACGCCGATTGAGGCGCTCTCCGGCGGCCAGTTTCAGCGCATGCTCTTCGCGAGGGTGATGGTGCAGCGCGCGCCGCTGGTGATGCTCGACGAACCGTTTACCGGCATCGACGAAGCCACCTGCCGTGAGCTGATGGCGCTGATCCTGGAAATGCATCAGCAGGGGCAGACGATTCTGGCGGTGCTGCACGATAACCAGCGGGTCGCCGACTATTTCCCGGAAACGATGCTGCTGACGCCGCAGCGCGCCCGCTGGGGCAGTACGCCTGATGTGCTGCCCGCCTTTCACTCCGCGAGGCTGGCATGATCTGGCACACCTTCATTCAGCCCTTTATCGAGTTTGGCTTTATGCGCCGCGCGCTGGTGGTGTGCCTGGCGCTCTCCCTGAGCACGACCATGCTCGGCGTCTTCTTACTTTTACGCCGCATGAGCCTGATGGGCGATGCGCTCTCGCATGCGATTTTGCCCGGCGTGGCGGTGGGCTACCTGCTTAACGGGATGTCGCTGCTGGCGATGACCGTCGGGGGTTTTATTGCCGGCATTGCGGTGGCGCTGGTGGCGGGGTGGGTCAGCCGACGCACGCTTTTAAAAGAGGATGCCAGCTTTGCCGGATTTTATCTCGGCTCCCTGGCGCTGGGCGTCACGCTGGTCTCGCTGCGCGGCTCTAACGTCGACCTGCTGCATCTGCTGTTCGGCTCGATTCTGGCGGTAGACCGCGATTCGGCGCTGTTTGTGACCGGCGTTGCCAGCCTGACGCTGATTTGCATCGCCCTGTTTTATCGCGGCCTGGTCAGCGAAGCCTTCGACAGCGTCTGGCTTCAGGTGAACGCGCGAAGAGTGCCTGCGCTGCTGCACGGCCTGTTCCTCGCCCTGCTGGTGCTCAATCTGGTGGCCGGGTTTCAGGTGCTCGGCACGCTGATGGCGGTGGGGGTCATGATGCTGCCCGCGGTCGCGGCGCGCTGCTGGGCGCGGACGCTGCCGGGCATTCTGCTGCTGGCGGCTCTGATGGGCGGTTTTTGCGCGTGGATGGGGCTGAGTCTGTCGTGGGCGGCGAATTTGCCTGCCGGACCCGCCATTGTGCTGACCGCCAGCGGCCTCTTTTTTGTATCGGTGTTTTTTGGCTCGCGCAGCCGGCTGGTTGTCGGCTGGCGTAAATTAATGGGGTAAGGACAATGATGAAACGTACCGGGATATGGCTGGCGCTGGCGCTGGGTCTGGCATCGCACGGGGTGATGGCGAAAACGCTAAACGTGGTGAGCAGTTTTTCCGTGTTGGGCGATATGGTGCAGCAGATTGGCGGCGAACATGTGCATGTGGATACGCTAGTGGGGCCGGACGGCGATCCGCATACCTTCGAGCCCTCGCCGAAAGACAGCGCGCTGCTGAACAACGCCGATGTGGTGGTGGTCAACGGCCTGGGGCTGGAGGGCTGGCTGGACCGGCTGATTAAAGCATCCGGGTTCAAAGGCGAGCTGGTGGTGGCTTCCCGCGGAGTCAAAACCCACACGCTTGAAGAAGATGGCGCAACGGTAACCGATCCGCATGCGTGGAACAGCGCCGCGAACGGTGCGCTGTACGCGCAGAATATCCTCAACGGCCTGGTGAAAGCCGACCCGGAAGATAAGTTGGCGCTGGAGGCTTCCGGCAAACGCTATATCAGCCAGCTTAACGAGATCGATCGCTGGGCTAAAAGCCAGTTCACCGCCATTCCACAGGCAAAGCGTAAGGTTCTGACCAGCCATGATGCTTTCGGCTATTTTGGCCGCGCCTATGGCGTGACCTTCCTCGCGCCACAGGGGCTATCTTCGGAAAGTGAGGCCAGCGCGGCGCAGGTGGCGGCATTAATTCGACAAATTAAAGCCGACGAGGTGCATACCTGGTTTATGGAAAATCAGCTGGATCCAAGACTGGTTAAACAGATTGCCAGCGCGACGGGCGCGCAGCCGGGAGGAGAGCTCTACCCTGAAGCCCTCTCTCAACCGGGCGGCGTGGCGGACAGCTACGTGAAAATGCTGCGTCACAACGTGGAGCTGATCGCGGCGAGTATGAAATAAATAAAAACCGGCCCGCGATGGGCCGGTTATCCGCCGCTATGGTTCTGCGAGTATCTGCTTGATTTTTTTGTTCAATGTGAATCCACTGGCAATACAGCCCACGCCCAGCAGGATCTGTACGCCTTCGAACAGCGGGTTGAATGAGCGGGTGAAAATATGCAGTAGCGCGGTTAGCAGCGAAACTGTGCCGCATACAAACAGGCACAGGCGCACCTGGCGAATTTTTTTCACGTTCTGCTCTGAGGTAAGCGTTGCTTTGGCCATTCCTGGTAACCTCTCATTTAACTCTTCCTTATATGTGCGGTGAATTGTGACACCGGCGCCCCCGGGCGGCTATCCGAAAATGCAGCGTTGGCTATAGCCGATGTTTTTCGCCAGCCGACTCGTAAATTCGTTACCTCGTCCCCATATCTTCGTTGAAAGTGCTATCTTTGATGGCCTCTTTGTACAGCTTACGTGGGGCGACGAATGACAGATTCGGAATTAATGCAGCTGAGCGAGCAGGTGGGGATGGCGCTGAAAGCGCGCGGTGCGACGGTGACCACGGCGGAGTCCTGCACCGGCGGCTGGGTCGCCAAAACCCTTACCGATATCGCCGGCAGTTCGGCATGGTTTGAGCGCGGTTTCGTCACTTACAGCAATGAAGCGAAATCGCAGATGATTGGCGTCAGCGAAGCGACGCTGCTTAGCCATGGAGCGGTGAGTGAACCGGTGGTGGTGGAGATGGCCATCGGCGCGCTGCGTGCGGCTCGCGCGGACTATGCCATTTCGGTCAGCGGCATCGCCGGGCCGGACGGCGGCAGCGCGGAAAAGCCGGTGGGAACCGTCTGGTTTGGCGTGGCCAGCGCCAGCGGACAGGGCGTAACCCGGCGCGAATGCTTTGCCGGAGACCGCGAGTCGGTACGCCGCCAGGCCACGGCCTACGCGCTAAATCTCCTCTGGCAACAATTTCTACAAAATACTTGATACTGTATGACTATACAGTATAATTGCTTCAACAGAACAGAATTCACTACCCGGTTACACCCGGCATGAGAGGAGTAATAATGGCTATCGACGAAAACAAACAGAAAGCGTTGGCGGCAGCACTGGGCCAGATCGAAAAACAATTCGGTAAAGGCTCCATCATGCGCCTGGGTGAAGACCGTTCCATGGATGTGGAAACTATCTCCACCGGCTCGCTTTCCCTTGATATCGCCCTGGGCGCAGGCGGCCTGCCGATGGGCCGTATCGTCGAGATCTACGGGCCTGAATCTTCCGGTAAAACCACGCTGACGCTGCAGGTTATCGCCGCCGCGCAGCGCGAAGGCAAAACCTGTGCGTTTATCGATGCGGAACACGCGCTGGACCCGGTTTACGCACGCAAGCTGGGCGTCGATATCGACAACCTGCTGTGCTCCCAGCCGGATACCGGCGAACAGGCTCTGGAAATCTGTGACGCGCTGGCGCGTTCCGGTGCGGTAGACGTTATCGTCGTTGACTCCGTTGCGGCGCTGACGCCGAAAGCGGAAATCGAAGGCGAAATCGGCGACTCTCACATGGGCCTCGCGGCGCGTATGATGAGCCAGGCGATGCGTAAACTGGCGGGCAACCTGAAGCAGTCCAACACCCTGCTCATCTTCATCAACCAGATTCGTATGAAAATTGGCGTGATGTTCGGTAACCCGGAAACCACCACCGGCGGTAACGCGCTGAAGTTCTACGCCTCCGTGCGTCTGGATATCCGTCGTATCGGTGCGGTGAAAGAGGGCGACAACGTTGTCGGCAGCGAAACCCGCGTTAAAGTGGTGAAAAACAAAATCGCCGCGCCGTTTAAACAGGCTGAATTCCAGATCCTCTACGGCGAAGGGATTAACTTCTTCGGTGAGCTGGTCGATCTCGGCGTGAAAGAGAAGCTGATTGAGAAAGCCGGCGCATGGTACAGCTATAACGGTGATAAAATCGGTCAGGGTAAAGCGAACGCCATCTCCTGGCTGAAAGAGAACCCGGCTGCGGCAAAAGAGATCGAGAAGAAAGTTCGTGAACTGCTGCTGAGCAATCAGGACTCCACGCCGGACTTCGCGGTTGATGGCAACAGCGAAGCGGAAACCGAGCAAGATTTCTGATATCGTCTGAACAGACTAACAAGGGGCCGCTTATGCGGCCCTTTTGCTTTTTTTGATTAGCGAGGCTGACCGTGACTGAAACTTCATCCCGCCGCTCTGACTACGCCAGGCTGCTGGATCGCGCGATTCGCATTCTGGCAATGCGCGACCACAGCGAACAGGAGCTAAGGCGAAAGCTGGCTGCACCGGTCATGAGCAAAAACGGCCCTGAAGCGTTAGATGTGACGCCGGAAGAGGTCGATAAAGTCGTTGAATGGTGCATTGAGAACCGCTATCTGGACGACGAACGCTTTGTCCGTCAGTTCATTGCCAGCCGCAGCCGCAAGGGGTACGGCCCGGCGCGCGTCCGCCAGGAGCTAAAGCAGAAGGGGATCTCCCGCGAGACGACAGAGGCAGCCATGCGCGAGTGCGAAATCGACTGGGCGAGGCTTGCCAAAGAGCAGGCGCAGCGAAAATATGGCGAACCCCTGCCCAGCGTATTTGCAGAAAAAGTCAAAATTCAGCGCTTTTTGCTCTACCGCGGCTATCTGATGGAGGATATTCAGGAAATCTGGCGAAATTTTGCAGATTGACCCATCCGGGATTTTACTTCCCCGTGAAGAAAACTTATCTTATTCCCACTTTATTTTCGTGAGTAGCCTGCCGGTCGATACTGGGTAGTGGCTGCCAGCGACATTTCGTTAGCTTGATTTCAGGATAATTATGAGCAAGAGCACCGCTGAGATCCGTCAGGCGTTTCTCGACTTTTTCCATAGTAAAGGACATCAGGTAGTTGCGAGCAGCTCCCTGGTGCCGCATAACGACCCGACCCTGCTGTTTACCAACGCCGGGATGAACCAGTTCAAGGATGTTTTCCTTGGTCTCGACAAACGTAATTATTCGCGCGCGACCACCGCGCAGCGTTGCGTTCGTGCGGGTGGTAAGCACAACGATCTGGAAAACGTCGGCTACACCGCGCGTCACCACACCTTCTTTGAAATGCTGGGTAACTTCAGCTTCGGCGATTACTTCAAGCAAGATGCCATCAAATACGCATGGGAACTGCTGACCGGTGAAAACTGGTTCGCCCTGCCGAAAGAAAAACTGTGGGTGACCGTCTACGAAACCGACGATGAAGCGTTCGATATCTGGGCAAATGAAGTTGGCGTACCGCGCGAGCGTATTATCCGCATCGGCGACAACAAAGGCGCGCCGTTTGCTTCCGATAACTTCTGGCAGATGGGTGACACCGGGCCGTGCGGTCCATGCACCGAAATCTTCTTCGACCATGGCGACCATATCTGGGGCGGCCCTCCGGGAACGCCGGAAGAAGACGGCGATCGCTATATTGAGATCTGGAATATCGTCTTCATGCAGTTCAACCGTCAGGCTGACGGAACCATGGAGCCGCTGCCGAAGCCGTCCGTAGATACCGGTATGGGCCTCGAGCGTATTGCCGCCGTGCTGCAGCACGTCAACTCCAACTACGATATCGACCTGTTCCGCGATCTGATTAAGAGCGTGGCGAAGGTTACCGGCGCGACCGATCTCTCGAACAAGTCGCTGCGCGTTATCGCTGACCACATTCGTTCCTGCGCGTTCCTGATTGCCGATGGCGTTATCCCGTCGAATGAAAACCGCGGCTACGTGCTGCGCCGCATCATTCGTCGCGCAATTCGCCATGGCAACATGCTGGGCGCGAAGGAGACCTTCTTCTGGAAACTGGTTGCCCCGCTGATTGACGTGATGGGTTCCGCCGGCGAAGAGCTGAAACAGCAGCAGGCTCAGGTTGAGCAGGTGCTGAAGACCGAAGAAGAGCAGTTTGCCCGTACGCTGGAGCGCGGACTGGCGCTGCTGGATGAAGAACTGGCTAAACTGCAGGGCGACACGCTGGACGGCGAAACCGCTTTCCGCCTGTACGACACCTACGGCTTCCCGGTTGACCTGACCGCGGACGTTTGCCGCGAACGCAACATCAAGGTTGACGAAGCCGGCTTTGAAGCCGCGATGGAAGAGCAGCGCCGTCGCGCGCGCGAATCCAGCGGCTTTGGCGCGGACTACAATGCGATGATCCGCGTCGACGGCGCCTCTGAGTTTAAAGGCTATGACAGCCTGGAACTGAATGGCAAAGTCACAGCGCTGTTTATCGATGGTAAAGCGGTTGACGCGGTGAACGCCGGTCAGGAAGCGGTTGTTATCCTCGACCAGACGCCGTTCTACGCCGAATCCGGCGGCCAGGTGGGTGACAAAGGCGAACTGAAGGGCGTCGGTTTCTCCTTCCAGGTCAGCGACGCGCAGAAGTACGGTCAGGCAATTGGCCATATTGGTAAACTGACCAGCGGTTCGCTTAAAGTCGGCGACGCCGTGCAGGCCGATGTCGATCAGGCTCGCCGCCAGCGTATCCGCCTGAACCACTCCGCGACGCACCTGATGCACGCGGCGCTGCGCCAGGTTCTCGGTACGCACGTTGCGCAGAAAGGCTCTCTGGTCAACGACAAAGCATTGCGCTTCGACTTCTCGCATTTTGAAGCGATGAAGCCGGAGGAGATCCGTGCGGTAGAAGATCTGGTGAACGCGCAAATTCGTCGCAACCTGCCGATCGAAACCAATATCATGGATATTGACGCTGCGCGTGAATCCGGCGCGATGGCGCTGTTTGGCGAGAAGTATGACGATCGCGTTCGCGTGCTGAGCATGGGCGATTTTTCCACCGAGCTGTGCGGCGGTACGCACGCCTCGCGCACCGGTGATATCGGCCTGTTCCGCATTACCTCTGAATCCGGTACCGCCGCTGGCGTGCGCCGTATCGAAGCGGTGACCGGCGAAGGCGCGATGGCGATGCTGCATGCGCAGAGCGATCTGCTGGGCGATATTGCACAGCTGCTGAAAGGGGATACCCACAGCCTCGGTGACAAAGTCCGCGCCGCGTTAGAACGCAGCCGTCAGCTGGAAAAAGAGCTGCAGCAGCTGAAAGAGCAGGCTGCCGTGCAGGAGAGCGCAAATCTCTCCAGCAAAGCGGAAGAGATTAACGGCGTTAAGCTGCTGGTCAGCGAGCTGGCCGGCGTTGAGCCGAAAATGCTGCGTACTATGGTTGACGATCTGAAAAATCAGCTGGGTTCAACGATTGTCGTGTTGGCCACGGTCGCAGAAGGTAAGGTTTCTCTGATTGCAGGTGTGTCTAAGGATGTGACAGACCGCGTGAAAGCCGGGGAACTGATTGGTATGGTCGCCCAGCAGGTGGGCGGTAAAGGGGGCGGTCGTCCGGATATGGCGCAAGCCGGCGGTACCGATGCGTCTGCTCTTCCTGCTGCGTTAGCCAGTGTGAAAGGCTGGGTAAGCGCAAAACTGTAATAACTATAATTGCATAGATGCTGTGATTCTCGGATTACAGCATCTTGCGCGAGAAGCACTGATAACGATAAAGTCGGGTTGAAGTTGTGTATATCGGCTAAACTTAGGTTTAACAGAATGTGATGCCGTGACTGCTTACACCGTAGGGTGTTTGTCATCGCTTACTTTTTGGCGTTATATGATGGATAATGCCGGGATACGAGAGACCCGACTCTTTTAATCTTTCAAGGAGCAAAGAATGCTGATTCTGACTCGTCGAGTTGGTGAGACCCTCATGATTGGAGATGAGGTCACTGTGACAGTTTTAGGGGTGAAGGGTAACCAGGTACGTATTGGCGTTAATGCCCCTAAAAAAGTCTCCGTGCATCGTGAAGAGATCTACCAGCGTATCCAGGCTGAAAAATCCCAGCAGTCCAGTTACTAAGGTTTTCGCGCCTCGCTATTTTGTGAGGCGCCTCCTTCCACCCGCCGTTTTTGCCAATTTTCCTCTCCGATAACCTCTCATTTTTGTCTCTTTCTCCGCATCCGCGACAGTTATCTTTTGCGTTAGCCGCGGCGTAATCAGCAATTTCTTGTTGATAAAATACTCTTTTTGCCGTTTTCACAGGCTAATTGCGCGGGAAGTGTGCAAACGAAAAAAAGGTCTCGAAAAAAGGTTTGACTTATAAGTACCAGAAAGTATTATGTGCGCCATCGCAGCGACGAAGAGCAGAAACAAGTTCTTCGAAGCACTCGTAAGAGGCGTGTGGTGAGGTGGCCGAGAGGCTGAAGGCGCTCCCCTGCTAAGGGAGTATGCGGTCAAAAGCTGCATCCGGGGTTCGAATCCCCGCCTCACCGCCATTTTGCATCCGTAGCTCAGCTGGATAGAGTACTCGGCTACGAACCGAGCGGTCGGAGGTTCGAATCCTCCCGGATGCACCATATTCTCCACATCTTCAGCAACGAAGGTGTGAATGAGGTGGCGGTATTAGCCGCAAGCACCAGGGAGGATAACGTTGCTTTAGCAACGACCCGAAGGGCGAGCCGCAAGGCGAGTCATCCTCCCGGATGCACCATCTTACTTGATACAGCTTTAGCAGCAGTATCAAAATCTGCAGTAAAGTAAGTTTCCCGATGCATCCGTAGCTCAGCTGGATAGAGTACTCGGCTACGAACCGAGCGGTCGGAGGTTCGAATCCTCCCGGATGCACCATCTTCTCCGAGATAGCAGCTACGCTGTTGTTTCACGGTCTGCGAGATAATCGCCAGCACCAGGGAGGATAACGTTGCTTCAGCAACGGCCCGAAGGGCGAACCGAGTGAGTCATCCTTCCGGATGCACCATCTCTTACTTGATACGGCTTTAGCAGCGGTATCAATATCGGCAGTAAAGCAAGTTTCCCGATGCATCCGTAGCTCAGCTGGATAGAGTACTCGGCTACGAACCGAGCGGTCGGAGGTTCGAATCCTCCCGGATGCACCATCTTCTCCAGGATAGCAGCGACGCTGTTGTTTCACGGTCTGCGAAATAATCGCCAGCGCCGGGGAGGATAACGTTGCTTCAGCAACGGCCCGAAGGGCGAACCGAGTGAGTCATCCTCCCGGATGCATCATCTCTTACTTGATACGGCTTTAGCAGCGGTATCAATATCGGCAGTAAAGCAAGTTTCCCGATGCATCCGTAGCTCAGCTGGATAGAGTACTCGGCTACGAACCGAGCGGTCGGAGGTTCGAATCCTCCCGGATGCACCATCTTCTCCGAGATAGCAGCTACGCTGTTGTTCCATGGTCTGCGAGATAATCGCCAGCGCCAGGGAGGATAACGTTGCTTCAGCAACGGCCCGAAGGGCGAACCCAGTGAGTCATCCTCCCGGATGCACCATCTTCTCCGAGATAGCAGCCACGCTGTTGTTTCACGGCCAGCCACTCTCCTTGCCTCAAAACCCCTTAAGCGCAATCATTCACCTTATTCTTCAGCACTTTTTTCATTGGCAACTCCCTCTTTCCACTATAATTTATTCCTGTATATCGATCTGATTTTGGGTGAGATAAGTGCAAGGAGAGAAATCCATGAAATGGTTCAAAGCAATATCTGCGTTTTGCGCGACGCTTCTGGTCGCCGTATCGCTGGCGGGCTGCGCAGGTTCGTCCACAAAGGAAAGTACTGGTGGGTACATTGACGATACCGTCGTGACCACCAAAGTCAAAACCGCGCTCTTCAATGATAAAGAGATTAAGTCTTCGGAAATTAGCGTTCAGACTTTTAAAGGTCGTGTACAGCTGAGCGGCTTTGTCTCATCCGCCGAAAGCGCTAAACGTGCGGTAGAAGTGACGCGAAAAGTGCAGGGCGTTCGCGTGGTGGAGAACGATTTAAGAATCAAATAAACGCATCAGATTGCATCTGTATCGACAAGGGCGCCTTCGAGCGCCCTTGTCGCATCTGCCGCTGGCAGCGACAAACCTGACCTTTTGCGTTACAGTAAGACCTCCTTAACCGGTTGGTGAGAAGACGATGTACGAACGTTATGCAGGACTGATTTTTGATATGGATGGCACGATCCTCGATACCGAGCCGACGCATCGTAAGGCATGGAACGAGGTTCTCGGACGTTACGGTATGCGTTTTGATATGCAGGCTATGGTCGCGCTGAACGGCTCTCCAACCTGGCGGATTGCTCAGGCCATTATCGAATTAAACCAGGCTGATTTAGATCCTCATCTTCTGGCGCGGGAAAAGACGGACGCGGTGAAAGCGATGCTGCTTGATAGCGTCCGTCCTCTGCCGCTGATTGAAGTGGTTAAAGAGTGGCACGGTCGTCGTCCGATGTCAGTCGGTACCGGCAGCGAGAGCGCCGTTGCTGAAGCGCTGCTGGCTCATCTGGGCCTGCGTCACTACTTCTCGGCGGTGGTTGCTGCCGATCATGTCGCTAACCATAAACCCGCTCCTGATACTTTCTTACTCTGCGCTGAGCGCATGGGCGTTGCGGCGGAAAAATGCGTGGTCTTTGAAGATGCGGACTTCGGTCTGCAGGCGGCGAAGCGCGCCGGAATGGATGCCGTGGACGTGCGATTGTTGTGAGCGACGCGCTGTCGCTGATATCGCTGTTTGCCAGCAGCTTTTTAAGCGCTACGCTGCTTCCCGGTAACTCGGAAGTGGTGTTGATCGCCATGCTTCTGGCGGGAGTGAGTCAGCCGTGGTTACTGGTTTTAATAGCAATAATCGGTAATAGCCTTGGAGGGGTAACTAACGTTATTCTGGGGCGCCTGTTTCCGCTGCGCAAGACATCGCGCTGGCAGGAGAAGGCGACCGGCTGGCTGAGGCGTTACGGCGCGGTCACGCTATTATTAAGCTGGGCGCCTGTTATAGGCGATTTGCTGTGTTTACTGGCGGGATGGATGCGCATTTCCTGGGGACCAGTGCTCTTTTTTTTATGCCTTGGCAAAGCATTACGCTATATCGTCATTGCGGCGATAACGCTTCAGGGCATGACGTGGTGGCACTAATTGGACTGACGGTTCAACCATTACAATTATGCTAATTCAAACGATTTCGACAGGCGGGAGGTCAAATTGATCCCGGACGTATCACAGGCGCTGGCCTGGCTGGAAAAAAATCCGCAGGCGCTGCAGGGTATTCAACGTGGTCTTGAACGCGAAACGCTGCGCGTCAACGCTGACGGCACGCTGGCCACTACCGGTCATCCGCAGGCACTGGGTTCAGCGCTGACTCATAAATGGATTACCACCGATTTTGCCGAAGCTTTGCTGGAATTTATTACGCCGGTTGATGGCGATATCCAGCATATGCTCACCCTCATGCGCGATGTTCATCGCTATACCGCACGCCATATTGGCGACGAGCGGATGTGGCCGCTGAGCATGCCTTGCTATATCGCGCCCGGCCAGGATATTGAACTGGCGCAGTACGGTACCTCTAATATCGGCCGCCTGAAAACGCTGTATCGCGAAGGGCTGAAAAATCGCTACGGCGCGCTGATGCAAACCATCTCCGGCGTGCACTATAACTTCTCGCTGCCGATGGCTTTCTGGCAGGCTAAGTGCGGCGTTGAGGATGCTGAAAGCGGTAAAGAGGCGATTTCCGCGGGCTATTTCCGCTCCATTCGCAACTATTACCGTTTTGGTTGGGTGATTCCATACCTGTTCGGCGCCTCTCCGGCGATCTGCTCATCGTTCCTGCAGGGCAAACCGACGGCGCTGCCGTTTGAGAAAGCCGGCAACGGCATGTACTACCTGCCGTATGCGACCTCGTTGCGTCTGAGCGATCTGGGCTATACCAATAAATCGCAAAGTAATCTCGGAATTACGTTTAACGATCTCTACGAGTATGTGGCAGGATTGAAGCGGGCGATTAAAACGCCTTCCGAAGAGTATGAAAATATCGGGCTGGAGAAAGACGGTAAGCGTCTGCAAATCAACAGCAACGTGCTGCAGATCGAAAACGAGCTGTACGCGCCGATTCGCCCGAAACGCGTGACCCGCAGCGGCGAAACGCCTTCCGACGCGCTGCTGCGCGGCGGTATTGAGTACATTGAAGTTCGCTCCCTGGATATCAATCCGTTCTCACCGATTGGCGTTGATGAGCAGCAGGTGCGTTTCCTCGATCTGTTTATGGTCTGGTGCGTGCTGGCCGATGCGCCGGAGATGAGCAGCGACGAGCTGCTGTGCACGCGCACCAACTGGAATCGGGTGATTCTGGAAGGCCGTAAGCCGGGCCTGACGCTGGGTATTGGCTGCGAAACCGCTCAGTTCCCGCTGGCTCAGGTCGGCAAAGATCTGTTCCGCGATTTACGCCGCGTGGCGCAAACGCTGGATAGCATCCACGGATGCCAGGCCTATCAGCAGGTCTGCGATGAGCTGGTCGCCTGCTTCGATAACCCGGAATTAACCTTCTCGGCGCGCATTCTGCGTTCTATGCTTGAAGAGGGGATTGGCGGTACCGGCAGAGAGCTGGCCGATCGGTATCGGACGATGCTGCGCGAAGAGCCGCTGGAAATTTTAAGCGAAGCGGATTTTGTCGCCGAGCGTGAAGCATCGGTACAGCGTCAGAAGAAGGTGGAGGCGGCGGATAGCGAGCCGTTTGAAGCGCTACTGGCGAGGCACGCGTAGTTTTACGAGCCGTAAAAAAGAAAACGGCCACATCACTGTGGCCAAACTTTCATCTCTGATTCAGGGATGATGATGATAATAAATGCGCGTCTTTCATATACTCAGACTCGCGGCCTCAAAAAGAGTTCATTTTATTTTAAAAAAAATCACTATCGGAGGTGAAGAATGCCGTTGTTAGATAGTTTCACAGTCGACCATACCCGAATGGAAGCGCCTGCGGTGCGTGTCGCGAAGAAAATGAACACGCCTCACGGCGATGAAATCACCGTTTTCGATCTGCGATTCTGCGTGCCAAACCAGGAAGTGATGCCGGAAAGAGGCATTCACACCCTTGAGCACCTGTTTGCCGGCTTCATGCGCGATCACCTGAACGGCAATGGTGTGGAAATTATCGACATCTCTCCGATGGGCTGCCGCACCGGGTTCTATATGAGCCTGATCGGTACGCCGGACGAGCAGCGCGTCGCGGATGCCTGGAAAGCGGCGATGGCCGACGTGCTGAAGGTGAAAGATCAGAATCAGATCCCGGAGCTGAACGTTTATCAGTGCGGAACCTACACCATGCACTCGCTGGAGGAAGCTCAGGAAATCGCTCGCCATATTATTGAGCGCGATGTCCGCGTCAACAGCAACGATGAGCTGGCGCTGCCGAAAGAAAAACTGCAAGAACTGCACATCTAGTGCTTCTGCCACGGCCCGGCGAACCGCGTCGGGCCGCTACTCCCTGACGCCGCGATGTCGACGACTTTAACCTTCAATTTTCAACACCGTTCGCTGGTGCCTTTTGCCCATGATTACGCCCATGGCGATAGCGAACCCTGGCATCAGCACGATTGCGCCCAGCTGCTGCATATCCTCAGCGGCGTGGTGCGGGTGGAAACCGCACAGGGTTATTGGGTTGTGCCGCCGGGGCGTGGCGTCTGGCTGCCCGCCGGTACGCCGCATACCCTACGGGTGACCGGCGTCGCGGCCGCGCGAACCCTGTTTATCGATCCCCTTGCCCGGGCCGATCTCCCCTCATCCTGCCAGATAGTCCAGGTGACTCCGCTGCTGCGTGAACTGATCGTCGCGTCGCTGACGCTGGCGGAATCCTACGCGCCGGGCAGCCGCGATGAACGCATTTACGAACTGATCCTCGATGAAATTCGCGGCATGGCAGTGCTGCCGTTTGGCCTGCCGGAGCCGCAAAGCGAAGCGCTGCGCCGTTTATGCCAGAAGGTAAGAGAAGCGCCCGGCGAACCCTGGAGCAGCGCCGAGGCGGCGAAGGAGAGCAGCATGAGCGAGCGCACGCTGAATCGTCATTTTCAGCAGCAGACCTCGCTCACCTGGAGCGAGTGGGTGCGCCGGGCGAAGCTGATGGAAGCGCTGGTTCGCCTGGCACAGGGGCATTCGGTACTGCGGGTGGCGCTGGATCTCGGCTACGGCAGCCATAGCGCTTTTAGCGCCATGTTTCGCCGGGTGATAGGCGTTGCCCCCAGCGACTACTTCCGCTCGCCGGCGTAATGGCCTGCGCTCATCGCATTGCACAACGCCTGCAGCGAGGCGCGCGCCACGTCGCTATCAATTCCTACCCCCCAGCGGCTGTCGCCATTCGGGAAGACGCAGCGAATATAGGCCACTGAACGGCTGTCGCTACGTTCGCCGAGGGTGTGTTCATGATAATCTTTAATCACGATGTGTTGGTTTAACAGGCCGCTCAGCCCGCTGGCGGCGGCGGACAGCAGGCCGTTGCCGCGGCTCTGCAGTCGTCGCGTTTCACCGGCGATGCGCAGGGTCGCCTGCAGAGAAAGCTGGCCGTCCTGCTGGCTATCGCTTTGGTAATCCAGCAGCGCAAGCGGCGGCTGGGGCAGAAGTCCGTAGCGGGCGCGAAACAGCTGCCACAGCGCGTTCTGGGTCATCTCTTTACCATGCGTATCGGTTTCGTGCTGAACGTGCAGGCTAAAATCCTGCTGCAGCGCGCGCGGCAGCTTCAGGCCATGATTCTGCTCAATCAGCCACGCGCTGCCGCTTTTGCCGGACTGGCTGTTGACGCGGATCACCGCTTCGTAGCTACAGCCGATATCCTGCGGGTCGATGGGCAGATAGGGCATTTCCCAGCGATCGCCGGGCCGGCGGGCATCGAACCCTTTTTTGATCGCATCCTGATGCGAGCCGGAAAAGGCGGTATAGGCGAGGCTTCCCGCCCAAGGGTGGCGCGGATGAACCGGGATCTGGTTGCAGCTTTCGACAATTTCGACCACCCGGTTCATTTCGGAGAAGCTGAGCCGGGGATCGACGCCCTGGCTGTAGAGATTCATCGCCAGCGTCACCAGACAGACGTTACCGGTGCGTTCGCCGTTGCCGAACAGGCAGCCTTCGACGCGGTCGGCGCCGGCCATCACCGCCAGCTCCGCGCTGGCGACGCCGGTTCCCCGGTCGTTATGCGGATGGACGCTGATGCACACATCGGCGCGGCGCGAGAAGTGACGACAAAAATACTCAATTTGATCGGCATAAACGTTAGGCGTGCTCACTTCTACCGTCGCGGGCAGATTGATAATCATCGGCCGTTCGGCGCAGGGCTGCCAGATTTCCGCCACCGCTTCGCAAATCTCCAGCGCGAATTCCGGCTCGGTGAAGCAGAAGGTTTCCGGGGAATACTCGTATTGCCAGCGGGTTTGCGGCTGCTGTTCGCACTGCTGGCGGATAAGCCGGGTGGCGCGGGTCGCCAGCTCGACCACCTGCGCTTTGTTCATTCCAAAAACCAGCTCGCGGAACAGCGGAGCGGTGGCGTTATAGAGGTGAACGGTGGCGCGGTGGGCATCGCGCAGCGATTCGAAGGTTCTGAGGATTAAATCTTCCCGCGCCTGGGTCAGCACCTGAATCGTCACATCCTGCGGGATACGCCGTTCTTCAATCAGTTGACGCACAAAGTTGAAATCGGTTTGCGAAGCCGAGGGAAACGCCACCTCGATCTCTTTAAATCCGCACTCCAGCAGCAAGTCCCAGAACTGCAGCTTGCGCGCGCTGTCCATCGGCTCGGCCAGCGCCTGGTTGCCGTCGCGCAGGTCGGTGGAGAGCCAGCGGGGGGCGCGGGCTATTTTTTGCTCCGGCCAGCGGCGGTCGGGCAGGGCAATCGGCGGATAGGGACGGTATTTTTCACCGGGTTGAGTCAGCATGATTTTCTCCTTCTTAGCGGATCTTCATCGTGCATGACAAGGCGAAAAGGTATCTCCAGCGAACTGGACATCAACTAGCGTAAACCGGACAACCTGCGTTTTGGGCAATAAAAAAGGGATCCGCAGATCCCTTCAGGTCAAACCTTAGTGCGCGCCGCCGCCGCCGCCCCCGGCGCTAAACGGCGGCCTGGCAAACCACACCAGCCCGAGCAGAAGGATAAATATCGCCGCCGAGAACCAGAAAATTTCGTTGGCGGAGATAATCAGCCCCTGGTTGGTTATCTGCTGCGCTATCCAGCCGGACGCCTGCTGTTGCGTCATCCCTAATCCCTGCAGCTGATCGTACATCTGCTGGGCGTTGGGATTATACGGCGTCACCGATTCGGTAAGCTGAGCATGGTGCAGCGCCTCGCGGTTCGTCCACATGGTGGTGGTAATCGAGGTGCCGATGGAGCCCGCCAGGGTACGCGTGAAGTTCGACAGGCTCGATGCCGCCGCCAGCCGTTCCGGCGGCAGGCCGGACAGCGTGATGGTCGTCAGCGGCATAAAGAAGCAGGCCACCGCGAAGCCCTGGATAAACTGCGGCCACGCCGAGGCGCCGAAGTCCATACCCGGTTCGAAGGTCCACGCGCGCCAGTAGAAACAGACCGCGTACATAATAAAGCTGAAGGTGACCAGCCGACGCATATCCAGCTTATGCGCGAAGCGGCCGATAATCGGCGACAGGATAACCGGGATCACCCCGACCGGGGCCGAGGCCAGACCGGCCCAGGTGGCGGTATAGCCGTATACCTCCTGCAGTAGCTGCGGCAACAGCACGATAGCGCCGAAGTAGAGCATATAGGCGAGGCTGATACACAGGCAGCCGATGGTGAAGTTTCGCGACTTAAAGAGCGACAGGTCGACTATCGGGTTGTCGTCGGTTAGCTCCCAGACGATCAGGAAGCTTATCGCCACCACTGCGACAATGGTCAGGATGATGATCTCGTTTGAGGCGAACCAGTCCAGCTCTTTACCTCGGTCGAGCATCACCTGCAGGCTACCGATACCAATAATCAGCAGCGCCAGGCCAACGCCGTCAATCCGCCGCTGCTCGGTGCGGGTTTCGCGGTTGCGCAGGGTCTGTAGCGTCATGACCACCACGGCGATGCCAATCGGCACGTTGATAAAGAAGATCCAACCCCAGTGGTAGTTGTCGCTGATATAGCCGCCGAGGATGGGGCCGCAAATCGGCGCGACGATCACCGTCATTGACCACAGCGCCAGGGCGATAGAGCGCTTGGCGGGCGGATAGTTGCTGAGCAGCAGACTTTGCGACAGCGGGATCAGCGGACCGGCGACGATCCCCTGAATCACGCGGAAGAAAATCAGCATCGTCAGGCTGTTTGACATGCCGCAGGCCCAGGAGGCGATGGCGAACGCCACCGTCGACCAGAGGAACAGCTTCACTTCACCTACGCGTTTTGCCAGCCAGCCGGTAATCGGAATGGAGATAGCGTTCGCCACCCCAAACGAGGTGATAACCCAGGTCCCCTGGCTCAACGATGAGCCAAGGTTACCGGCGATGGTGGGGATGGCCACGTTGGCGATGGTGGAGTCCAGCACCTGCATAAAGGTCGCGAGCGACAGCGCAATGGTCATAATGACCAGCTGCGCGCCTTCCAGCGGTTTTTGCTGTTGCATTACGCTCACCCCGAATTATCCGGCGTTGGCCTGGATGATGTCGTTTATCAGCTTATTGACCGGCTCAAGGCCGATTTCGCGGGCATTACTTTCGTAAACCGGAGAGCTGCGCACCTGGCTTGCCAGCATCTCGCCGCCGCGGTCGGTGGTGTTCACCTCAACCAGGGTCGAAAGGCCGATGCGCAGCGGGTGCTCTGCCAGCTGTTTTTCATCCAGCTCGATACGTACCGGCAGGCGCTGAACCACTTTGATCCAGTTGCCGGTGGCGTTCTGCGCGGGCAGCAGCGAGAAGGCGCTACCGGTGCCCATATCGAGGCCGACCACTTTACCGGTGTATTTCACATCGTCACCGTAAATATCGCTGATCACGGTGGCCGGTTGACCGATACGCATGTGCGCCAGCTGGGTTTCTTTAAAGTTGGCGTCAATCCACAGGTTGGTCGCCGGTACGACGGCCATCAGCGGGGTGGTGCTGCTGATTTGCGCGCCGGGCTGTACGGAGCGACGAGAAACGTAGCCGCTAATCGGGCTGACGATTTTCGTCCGCTGCAGGGCCAGCCAGGCGTTACGCACTTCGGTGGCCGCTTGCAGTACCGCAGGCTGCTGTTCCAGCTTCGTGCCCAGAACGATCGCCTGATTGGCGTTATATTGCTGAATCGCCACGTCCAGTTCGGCCTGCGCGCTGGCAACCGTGTCGCGCGCGTGCTGCAGCTCTTCGCGGCCAATCAGGTTGGCGGCCCCCAGCGGAATACGACGGTTAAGGTCGGTCTGCGCCTGGGAAAGCGCGGTTTTTTTCACGTCGATGCTGGCCTGCAGCTGCTTGCTGTTGATCATCTGCTGGCGCGTTTGACGTACGCTGGCGGCCAGCTGGGTTTGCGCTTTTTCAAACGCCTGCTGGGCATCGGTCTGGTCGAGGGTGACCAGCGGATCGCCTTTTTGCACGTAGTCGGTGTTGTCGGCCCAGACTTTCGTCACGCTGCCGGACACCTGCGCCATAATTTGTACCTGATTCCCTGCCACGTACGCGTCGTCGGTCTCTTCGAAGTGACGCAGTACCAAAAACCAATAAATCCCGTATGCCACGGCAACAATAATAAAGAGCAAGGTCAGCAGCAGGAGGGCGCCTTTACGTTTCCCTTTTTTGCTGCCCGGTTGCTGCGGGGTTTGGCTCTCCGCATTTGCGCTCATGTTATTCTCCACGATCTTATTATTTCACATCGGCTGAGCCGACCTGTTTATCAGAAAGGCCAGCAGAAGATCTGCTGGCCTGTCCGTTTTCCTTGTCAATCCAGAAAAATTGTTGAGCGGTTGGTTCCGCGCTTAGCGCAGAGACTCCGCAAGCACGCCATCCTCTTCCATTTGGTCAAGGCGACCAAGCAGCTTACGGGTGATGTGCTCGAGCTGATCTTTTTCGCTGGTGCTTAAAGAAGACCAGAGTTGATGCAGGCAGTTGTGCTGCGGGGGTAACACTTCGCGCAGGAACTGATGCCCCTTTTCGGTAAGCTGTAAATGCAGGCAGCGACGATCGTTATCGCTTTCGCGGCGCTCAATCCAGCCGCGTTTTTCCAGCTCGTCGGCAATGCGCGTGGCGTTGGTACGCGAAGAGCCCAGCGCGCAGCTCAGCTCGGAAGGCTGAATGCTGTGGTTTTCCTGAGACTCGAGCGTGATCAGCGCCATAAACAATGTCTCGTTAATCCCTTGCGCTTTCAGCATCTTGTTGCGGTTTTCCAGCAATTTTCCCTGCATATGCATGCAAAGACGGGTGAGCAGAATCTCCTGAAAAGGAAAGTCTTCGTGACGGCTGGCGCGGAACTTGAGCATTTGCTCAATGGGAGTAAACGAACTATCCATTTTGGTTATGACCTCATTAATTACAGTCGATATAATAACTATTGTGACAAATAAATCAAATGAATTATTGACAGAAATTGATACTTTAAGCTTATAGCCATGTGCCGATTTTCCAGACAACACCGTAGGTTAGGGCGCTTAATAGTGTAGGCAAAATAATGCTGCGCGTTTTCCAGAAAGCCAGGCCCAGCACGGCGAAGCCAGCCAGCGTGGGCAGCAGGCGGCGGGCATCGTGGAGAATTTCCGGTACGCTGGAGACCACCAGCAGCGCGCAAATAGAGGCGATGCCGATGGTGTCCAGCAGCACGCTGACCGGCCCGCGACGCGTCGGACGCGCGTTCCCGGCGCGCAGGCGCAGCGGCAGATAGCGGAACAGATAATTTACGCAGCCGACCACGACGCCGATAATTAAAACATCACTGTTCATCGGGCATCCCCTCAATGCTGGCCTGCACCAGCGCGGTCAGACAGCCGCAGACGATCCCGGCAAGGATGGCGGCGGGAATGGAAAACAGGATGATCCCCCCCAGCGCCCCTGCCAGCGCGGCGGTTACGCTAAGCGACTGCTTGCGCTGGAAAGAAGCCAGCAAAAAGCTCATAAACAGCGCGGGAAGCATAAAGCCCAGCGCCGCTTCCACCGCCGGAAAGTCGGTCAGCAGGCCGCTGCCCGAATAAGCGCCGATCAGCGTACCGAAGACCCATGACGCCCAGGACATCAAAGCGATACCGATCATCCAGTTTTCGCTCCAGCGTCGATTGTCGCGTACCAGTTTAGCAGTGGCGGCGGCAAAGACCTCATCGGTCAGGCCGAATGCCCATACCGCGGTTTTTTTCTTGCTCAGCGCGCGCTGGATGCGGCTGCGCAGGGAAGGGCCGTAGAGAACGTGGCGAACGTCCATCGCCATGACGGTGAGCGCGGCGACCCACAGCGAGCTTCCCGCCGCCAGCATCGCGGTGATCACGAACTGGCTGGCGCCCGCGTAAATAATGCAGGAGAAGAACAGACTTTCCAGCGGAGTGAAGCCGAGCTTAGTGGCGTTGAGGCCGAAGGCGAAGGCCACGGGGATATAGCTGATGACGATCGGCAGGCTGTCTTTCAGGCCTTCAGCCAGCGTGGCCGCGTCAGCGGGAGGAGAGTGCGTCAATGCGTCAGGATTTTCCATAGGAATTGCTTATTGATAACTCACGTGAAAATCACATGAATAAACAGGTGGATTTACCTTAGCAGAGAGCGGTGCGGCTTAACAGTAACGAAAACGTTGATGGCTAAAGTTATGCAGTTTATTTGCATATCAATCCATCATTTAGAACAGGAGATGTCGTGTTGTGCAGGATGCGGTCTTCCCCGGGGGCGGCGCAAAGCGCCTTGCCCGGGCTACGGCTTTTGTAGCCCGGGCAGATGCGTAGCATCGCCTCCGGGAATTGGCTATAAAGTGGGAGACTATTTCTGCGCGGCCAGCGCTTCGTTCACCCAGCCGTCAAACTGCTGCTGGTGGGCTTTGATCCAGCCGTCGACGTGGCCTTGGATATCTGCTTCTGAACCATGTCCCTCGTGCATCATGGCATTCTCGGCGTTGATGTCGGCAATCGGCAGCTTCATGATGCTAAACAGCTTCGCCGCCGCCGGGTTTTTCTCGGCCCAGGCCTTATTGGCGACGATATGCATGGTGCTGACCGGGAAGCCGTAGTTGGCGCCATTAGAGAGCTTCGTGTCGATGTTTTTTTGCACACCCGGCAGGGAGGAGAATGGCACCTGCAGCCAGACGACGTCTTTACCCGGCTTCAGCACATCGCTGACCCAGTAAGGTGTCCAGGTGTAGTAGATGACCGGCTTGCCCTCTTTATAACGGGCAATGGTGTCGGCCATCATGGCGGCATAGTTACCCTGATTGTGGGTGACGGTATTATTCAGGCCATAGGCATCAAGCTGATGGTTGATCACCGCTTCACAGCCCCAGCCCGGGGTGCAGCCGGTCAGGTCGGCTTTACCGTCGCCGTTGGTGTCAAACAGTTTGGCGATTTTCGGGTCTTTTAACTGATCGATAGATTTAATGTGGTACTGCTCGGCCGTTTTCTTATCAATCAGATAGCCCTGCGCCGCACCGTTCACAAACACGCCTTCGCGGTAGAACTTTTTATCCCCGCCGGCGGCAGCGTACATATCGTCGTGCAGGGGCTGCCAGTTGACGGCGGTAAAAGTGGCGTCGCCGGAGGCGAGCGAAGTATAGCCAACGTTGTAATCCACTTCGCTCGGCTTATCGACGGTATAACCGAGTTTCTCCAGCGCGCGGCTGACCAGCAGGGTCTGGAAGGTCTCTTCCGAAATGGTGCTCTGAATCGGCTTAACGGTAATGCCTTTGCCAGGCAGATCCGCCGCGAAGGCGGTGGTGGAAATGAGGGCGGTTAACGCTGTGGCAAGGATCGCTGTATGTCGCATCGTTGTTCCTTTTACTTATCAGAAGGGAAGTCTATCCCCCCGGCTGTCGGGGGGATGGGCTCTTATTTACAGAAAGGGCGAGTTATCAGCCCCAGTGGGCCGGTTGCATACCAGCGGCGGTTGCCGCGGCTGCGTGAGTCCCGTCCTACGGCCTGAGTCAGACGGTCAAGAATAATGGCGAGGATAACAATCCCGACGCCGCCAACGGTGGCCAGGCCCATATCAAGGCGACCGATGCCGCGCAGTACCATCTGGCCGAGACCGCCAACGGCAATCATTGAGGCGATGACCACCATCGACAGGGCCAGCATCAGCGTCTGGTTGACCCCGGCCATAATCGTCGGCATGGCCAGCGGTAGCTGAACCTTAAACAACAGCTGACGCGGGCTGGCGCCGAAGGAGCGCGACGCTTCAATCAGATCCGCCGGCACCTGGTTAATCCCCAGAATGGTCAGACGAACAATCGGCGGCAGGGCGAAGATAATGGTGACCACCACGCCCGGAACGTTGCCGATACCGAACAGCATCACAATGGGCACCAGATAGACAAACGCCGGCGTGGTCTGCATCGCGTCGAGCAGCGGACGGATAATTTTCGCCGCCCGCGGGCTCCGCGCCAGCCATATCCCAAGCGGCAGGCCGATCAGCATACAAAACAGCAGCGCGGTCAGCACCAGCGCCAGGGTCACCATCGCCTGCGACCAGGCGCCGATAGCGCCGATAGCGATCAGCGAAATCAGCGTCGCCGCGCCCATGCCGACGCTGGAAATCTGCCAGGCAATCAGCGAGAAAATAATAATCGCCACCGGCGCCGGCATACCCAGCAGCAGCTGCTGGAAGGCGCTCAGGATGTAATCCACCGGTACGCGTATTCCCTGGAATACCGGACGAAAATGCATCACGACCCAGTCGATACCGTGCGTGACCCAGCTGTCGAGTGGGATCAGCGTTTTATGGAACGGGTCCATAATATTGAAGTGTTCCGGCTGCGGCGCGGGCGCGCTGCTCAGCCAGTCGGCACCTCCGCCATCGGTCGGCGCCGGCGTAGAGGTGCCCCAGGCATCGGCGGATTGCGCTGCGCTATCCGCCGCCGGTGCGGTGTCCCACGGGTTAGATTGATCAGCCATTGTTTGCCCCCTCGCGATCTAAAGCCTGCAGCAGCATCCGTTTGGAAATGATGCCGATGTACTGGTGCCCCTCGTCGACAACCGGCACCGCGCACGGTGCATGGCCGACGTG
Organism: Klebsiella sp. PL-2018; assembly: GCF_019048985.1. NCBI lineage: Bacteria > Pseudomonadati > Pseudomonadota > Gammaproteobacteria > Enterobacterales > Enterobacteriaceae > Klebsiella > Klebsiella sp. PL-2018. The sequence goes on along the minus strand of NZ_CP077673.1, from coordinate 4,510,225 downwards.
AGAGAGCAGCTCGCTGAGCGGCGTTTGCGCATCCACCGCCTGCGGTGAGTCGATTAACGCCGCATCAATTCCCTGACCTTCGCTTAGCGCGGCTTTCAGGGAATCAATGGAGACAATGCCAACAAACTTATTCCCGCGTTCAATGACGTAGCCATATTCGCGGTCTTCATCCTGCAGCAATTTCAGCGCGGAACGCGGGCCAAAGCCGGGCGTTTTGCGAATCAGCCCCACCGGGCTACGGCGGGCAATATCTTTGGCGCTGAACACCTGGCTAATATCGACGCCGCGGAAGAAGGTTCGGACATAATCATTGGCCGGATTATTGAGTATTTCATCCGGCGTGCCGACCTGAACCACTTCACCATTTTGCATAATGGCAATCCGATCGCCAATACGCATGGCTTCATCAAGATCGTGGGAAATAAAGACCACGGTACGCTGATGTCTGGCCTGTAATTTAGTGAGCTCATCCTGCATCTCGGTACGAATTAACGGGTCGAGCGCGGAGAAGGCTTCATCCATTAACAGAATATCGGGATTAATCGCCAGCGCGCGGGCGAGACCAACGCGCTGGCGCATGCCGCCGGAGAGTTCGTCCGGGTAGGCATGAGCATAGTTTTCCAGGCCGACCTGGCGCAGCGCCTCCAGCGCTTTCTCCTGGCGTTCCTGAGTCGGCACGCCGGCCAGCTCCATGCCGAAAGCGGCGTTGTCGAGCACGGTCATATGCGGCATAAGCGCAAAGGATTGAAAAACCATCGCAATTTTTTTTCTGCGCACCTCGCGGAGCTCGGCGTCAGAGATTTTAGCGATATCGACGCCGTCGATCAGGACCTGGCCACGGGTGGGTTCAATCAGGCGATTGAGAAGGCGAACCATGGTAGATTTCCCCGATCCGGAGAGCCCCATGATGACGAATATCTCGCCTTCTTCAATGGTCAGACTGGCGTTCTTTACGCCAAGCGATAACCCCGTCTTTTCCAGTATTTGTTCTTTCGATAGTCCTTTATCGATATATTTGAAAGCCCGCTGCGGGTGCTCGCCAAATATCTTATAGAGATTCTTGATTTCTAATTTAATTGCCATGCAATAGAGTGTTTCCTGTTATTTATTAATATCGATACGGTACCCGGTGATGATAATTGCTTTTTTACACCCTAACATACTGAGAATCTGTGACAACCCTTTATGTGGCGTTGCCAGGGAAATGCGCAAGGGAGAATTCCGGTGCATCCCCCGTGATATAAGGGCTGAGCGCGAATGACTTATGGTCGATATTTTTTAGTTATGTTGCGTTAATTCAGGCGAAAATCGAGGGCATGCTGTTGAATATGACACGGTGATGACCGAAAGATATTGAGTGAGGCGAAAACAAATAATGTGAAATAAATCACCAGGAAATATGCTGATATATTCCTGGTGAAAGTAAGGCTAAAAGTCCCAATCGCCGTCGACGGTTTCTTCCGCTTTTCCCATCACATACGATGAACCTGAACCGGAAAAGAAGTCGTGGTTTTCGTCGGCATTCGGCGAAAGCGCGGCGAGGATCGCCGGATTGACGGCGGCCATTTCCGCCGGGAACAGCGCCTCGTAGCCGAGGTTCATCAGCGCCTTATTGGCGTTGTAGCAGAGAAAGGCGTTGACCTCCTCAATCCAGCCGCTATCGGCGTACAGTTCGCGGGTGTAGGCCAGTTCGTTGTCATACAGATCCATCAACAGGTCGAGGGCGAAGTTTTTCATCTCCTCGCGCTTCTCGGCGCTGACTATTTCCAGCCCTTTCTGGAATTTGTAGCCAATGTAATAACCGTGTACCGCTTCATCGCGGATGATCAGGCGAATCAGATCGGCGGTGTTGGTCATCTTCCCCCGGCTGGAGAAGTACATCGGCAACCAGAAGCCGGAGTAGAAGAGGAACGATTCGAGAAAGACGCTGGCGATTTTTTTCTTCAGCGGTTCATCTGCCTGATAGTACTCCAGCATCAGCTGCGCTTTGCGCTGCAGCGGCGCGTTTTGTTCGCTCCAGGCATAGGCGGCATCGACGTCTTTGGTCTGGCAGAGCGTCGAGAAAATGGAGCTGTAGGAGCGGGCGTGCACCGCCTCCATAAAGCTGACGTTCGACAGCACCGCTTCCTCATGCGGGGTGAGGGCGTCGGCCATCAGCGCCGGGGCGCCAACGGTATTCTGGATGGTATCGAGCAGCGTCAGGCCGGTGAAGACGCGAATCGTTAGCTGCTGTTCCGCCGGCGTGAGCGTTTGCCAGGCGGGGATATCGTTAGACAGCGGCACCTTCTCCGGCAACCAGAAGTTGCTGGTCAGCCGATTCCAGACCTCCAGATCCTTATCATCTTCAATTTTGTTCCAGTTGATGGCGCTGATGCGCGATAAATGGGTCATCCTGTTCTCCTTACAGCGCGCAGGACACGCAGCCTTCGATTTCGGTACCTTCCAGCGCCAGCTGGCGCAGACGGATGTAATAGAGCGTTTTGATGCCTTTCTTCCACGCGTAGATTTGCGCTTTATTGATATCGCGCGTGGTGGCGGTATCGGGGAAGAATAGGGTCAGCGACAGCCCCTGATCGACATGGCGCGTCGCCTCGGCGTAGGTGTCGATGATCTTCTGCGGGCCGATTTCGTAAGCGTCCTGATACAGCGCCAGGTTGTCGTTGGTCATAAACGGCGCCGGATAGTAAACGCGTCCGGTTTTCCCCTCCTTGCGGATCTCTATCTTCGACACGATCGGATGGATGCTGGAGGTCGCGTGGTTGATGTACGAAATAGAGCCCGTCGGCGGCACCGCCTGCAGGTTGCGGTTATAAATGCCGTAGCGCATCACGTCATCGCGCAGCTGCCGCCACATATCGCGGTCGGGCAGGACAATACCGGCACGGGCAAACAGCGCGCGGACTTTCGCCGTTTTCGGCTGCCAGTCGCCTTCCAGGTAGGGGCGGAAATAATCACCGCTGGCGTACCGCGACTGCTCGAATCCGGCAAAACGCGTGCCTTTTTCCCGCGCTATCAGCATCGAGGTACGCAGCGCGTGCCAGGTGATGGTATAGAAATAGAAATTGGTGAAATCCAGCCCCGCTTCGCTGCCGTAGGCAATACCTTCGCGCGCCAGATAGCCGTGCAGATTCATCTGCCCAAGGCCGATGGCGTGCGAGGCGGCATTGCCCGCCGCGACCGACGGTACCGAACGGATATCGCTCATTTCGGACACCGCGGTCAGACCGCGCACCGCGACCTCAACCGTGCGGGCGAAATCAGGAGAGTCCATAGTATGGGCGATATTCAGCGAGCCGAGGTTGCAGGAGATATCCTGGCCGATGCTGGCGTAATCCAGGTTTTCGTCAAAGGTAGAAGGCGCGTTAACCTGTAGGATCTCCGAGCACAGGTTGCTCATATTGATGCGCCCGGCAATTGGGTTCGCGCGATTAACCGTGTCTTCAAACATGATGTACGGATAGCCGGATTCAAACTGAATTTCCGCCAGCCGCTGGAACAGATCGCGGGCGCGGATCCAGCGCTTGCTGACCCGCGCGTCGGCCACCAGTTGTGCATACATTTCGCTTACCGCGATATCGCCGAACGGTCTACCGTACAGGCGCTCGACGTCGTAGGGCGAGAAGAGCGCCATCTGCGCATCTTCTTTCGCTAGCTGAAAGGTGATATCCGGAATCACCACCCCGAGCGAGAGCGTTTTAATGCGGATTTTTTCATCGGCGTTCTCGCGTTTGGTATCAAGGAAACGCAGGATATCGGGATGATGGGCGTGCAGATAGACCGCGCCGGCCCCCTGGCGCGCGCCGAGCTGGTTGGCGTAGGAGAAGGCGTCTTCCAGCATTTTCATCACCGGTACCACGCCGGAGGACTGATTCTCGATGCGCTTGATTGGCGCCCCGGCTTCGCGAAGATTGGAGAGCAGAAACGCCACGCCGCCGCCGCGCTTGGATAGCTGTAGCGCCGAGTTCACCGCCCGGCCAATGGATTCCATATTGTCTTCGATGCGCAGCAGAAAGCAGGAGACCAGCTCGCCGCGCTGCTGTTTACCCGCGTTGAGGAACGTCGGCGTGGCGGGCTGAAAACGTCCGGAGAGGATCTCATCGGTTAGCTGCCGGGCCAGCGCCTCGTTACCCTGCGCCAGGGCCAGGGCTACCATGCAGGTGCGGTCGCCAAAGCCTTCAAGGTAGCGCTTACCATCGAAGGTTTTCAGCGCGTAGCTGGTATAGAACTTCCATGCGCCGAGAAACGTCTGGAAGCGAAAACCGTAGTCCTGAGCGTACGCGAACAGCGCATGAATAAACGAGCGATCGTAGCGGGCCAGCACCCTGGCGTCGTAATAGCCTTCGGCGACCAGCCACGTCAGCTTGTCGTCCTGGCTGGTAAAGGGCACGGTATTCGGCTCAACGTGGTTGGCCATAAACGCCGCTACCGCCTGATGGTCTTTGTCAAACGGAATGCGGCCGTTGCTGTCGTAGAGATTCAGCATCGCGTTGAGGGCGTGGAAATCCGGCGCCTCGGTGGTTATACGTTCTGCGGTTGTCGTTGCCAAAATTCGCTTACTCCTTTACGCACGTTGTCGACATCTTGCGGGGTGCCCATCAGCTCAAAGCGATAGAGATACGGTACGCCGCATTTCTGCTTGATGACGTCGCCTGCCCGGCCGTAGGCCTCGCCAAAATTACGATTGCCCGCGGCGATGACGCCGCGAATGAGCTGGCGGTTATGCGGATCGTTGAGGAAACGGATCGCCTGCCGGGGGACCGCGCCCGCCGTGCCGCCGCCGCCATAGCTGGGGACGATAAGAATGTAGGGTTCGTCTACCTGGATGTGCTCGCGTTCGTTAAGCGGTATACGCACGGCGGGCAGCCCCAGACGCTGGACGAACCGGTGCGTATTTTCGGAACTGCTGGAGAAGTAGACGATCAGGCTCATACGCTGGCCGCTGACGCTGTCGGGCGCAGGCGATTGATCATATCGGGACGGAAGCCGGACCAGCGGGTCTCTCCGGCAATCACCACCGGCAGCTGACGGAAACCCTGCTCGCGCAGCATATCGACGGCTTCAGGATGGTGGTCGATGTTGATCATGTCGAATTCAAACCCGCGGGTTTCCATGGCCCGTTTAGTGGCATGGCATTGCACGCAGTCGTTTTTAGTGTAAATAGTAATGCGCATGATTCGTATTTCCATTTAAGATAACAGTACGACGTAAAATTGATGTCGCGTGCTATGGGTTATCGTTGAAGGAAATACTAGATGTAGTTATTTAAAAGTTCAACAACTCAATATATATGGTTTTTGTAAAGGTTAGCCCCCGCGGGAGGATCCGGCGGGGGGCGGGATTTCTTGCCGTGAAATTACAGGCGCATACTCACCGCCAGACGATTAAAGGCGTTCATCAGGCTGATGGCGAAGGTCAGATCGCTGATCTGGCGGGCGCTGAAATGGTCCAGCAGCGGCTGATAAACGGCGTCTTCCGCATGGCTTTCGGCGATATGGGTCACCGATTCCGCCCACGCCAGCGCCGCGCGTTCCGCATCGCTGAAATGGGCGCTCACCCGCCAGCCTGCCAGCGCGTCCAGCTTGTTTTGCGCGACGCCGGATTTACGCAGGGCTTTGCTGTGCATCTCCAGACAGAAGGCGCAGCCGTTGATTTGCGATACCCGCAAATACACCAGCTCGATCAGCGCGCCATCCAGCTCGCTTTTTTCCAGCGCAATTTTGGCCTGAACCAGGGCGTTATAGACTTCCGGGCTCAGTTCATTGTACGGCTGACGTAGTGTGTTCATTTTACTCTCCTCATTAAGACGCGAGGAAAATAGCACTATAATGGACTGCATAAGATAGCCATATTGCGATGAAAAAAGCAGACCATGATGGACGGTAAAAAAATTCCGCACTACCAGCGCATTGCCCGACAGCTTAAGCAGGCGATTGAGCGCGGTGAGCTGGCTCCGGGCAGCAGGCTGCCTGCAAGTCGGGTCTATGCTCAGGAGCTTGGCGTGTCGCGGGCGACGATTGAGAACGCCTGGGGAGATCTGGTGGCGCAGGGATGGCTGGAGCGGCGCGGACAGGCGGGGACCTTTGTCAGCGATCGGCTGCTGCCGCAGCAAAACGCGCCCGTTCAGCCCGTCGAGGGCGATGAACCCGCGGCGCCGCTGCCGTTTCAACTGGGGCTGCCCGCGCTGGATCTGTTTCCACGCGGCCTGTGGGCGCGCGTGATGGGTCGGCGTCTGCGTACACAAACGCGTTTTGACCTCGCGCCAGGCGATCCCAGCGGTGAACCGACGCTTCGCCGGGCGATCGTCGATTATTTGCGTCTGTCGCGCAGTATTGAGTGTCGGTCTGAGCAGGTCTTGATCACCGGTTGCTACGCGGCCTCGATGCGCCTTATTTTGCGCACGCTGGCGCGGCCTGGCCAGCAAATGTGGATGGAAGATCCGGGGTTTCCGCTGATCCGGCCGGTAGTGAACGACGAGGGGGTGGCGATCAATCCCGTTCCGGTCGACGACGACGGGATGGATATTCCCTGGGCGCAGCGGCATTACCCGAGTGCCCATTTCGCGCTGCTGACCCCGGCTCATCAAAGCCCGCTCGGCGTGGCGCTATCGCTGGCCAGGCGCAGACAGCTCCTGCTATGGGCGGCGCAGAATAACGCGTGGATTATCGAAGATGATTACGATAGCGAATTCCGCTATCACGGTAAGCCGCTGCCGCCGCTGAAAAGCCTCGACGCCCCGCAGCGGGTCATCTATGCCGGGGCGTTCAGCAAGTCTTTGTTCCCGGCATTACGCGCGGCCTGGCTGGTGGTGCCTGAGCCGCTGGTGGCGCCGTTTCGTGAACAGGCCGCGCTGATGTGCTGTAGCGTGCCGACGCTGTGGCAGCAGACGCTGGCGGATTTTATTCGCGAAGGCCACTTCTGGCGGCATCTGAAGAAAATGCGCGCCAGCTATGCCCAGCGCCGACTGTGGCTTGAGTCGGCGCTGCGGGCGCAGGGATTCACCGTCGTGCCTCAGGCGGGCGGGATCCAGATGGTGGTCAGGGTTGTCGGAGACGATCGGCCTCTGGCGCAGCGCGCCAGACGGGCCGGTCTGGCCGTACAGGCGCTGAGCGACTGGCGGATGGAGACTCGGGGAGAAGGGGGGCTGATAATGAGCTTCACCAACCTGACGTCGGCAGAAATGGCGAATCAGGCTGTGCGTAAGCTTTATGTCGCGCTTTACCCGCAGGGATAACAAAAACCCCTGCAGTGCAGGGGTAGACGCGTATTTGTTATCTTCATGGGTCTGGCTGTTTTATTATCGACGTAAATTCAGCAATACGCCAATAAATACCCCAACGGCAGCTGCGGCGCCGACGCTTTGCCACGGTTTATCGCGCACGTAGCTGTCTGCGCAGCCCATGGCATCGCACGCCGCCTGCTGAACGCGGTTATTGCCGTTAAGCCGCGCGCGGGTCTCTTTCAGCAGCGCCTGCGCTTTTTTACGCGCGGCCTCCGCTTCGTCCTTGGCGTCGCTGCCCCATGATTTCAGCACCTCTTCCAGCGTATCCGCTAATTGGCTGACATCATTATGGATATCTTCAGCGCTCTCTTCTACGTTGTTGCGGTTTGCTCGGTTGGCCATTGGTTTCTCCCTTAATTCCATTGAGTCTATAAGTGTAGGACAAGATTTTGAATTATGCTGTAAATAGCCCTTTATGGAATATTCCGAAAGCGTTGCCTTTAATGAATAAGGTAAGGTTAACGTGCGGTAAAAGATAATGAGGAATGAGTATGTATTTAAGACCCGATGAGGTGGCGCGTGTTCTTGAAAAAGCCGGCTTCACCATGGATGTTGTGACGCAAAAAGCGTACGGCTATCGCCGTGGCGATAATTATGTTTATGTGAACCGTGAAGCTCGTATGGGGCGTACCGCGTTAATTATTCATCCGGCTTTAAAAGAGCGCAGCACAACGCTTGCGGAGCCCGCGTCGGATATCAAAACCTGCGATCACTACGAGCAGTTCCCGCTCTATTTAGCGGGCGATGCTCAGCAGCATTATGGTATTCCACACGGGTTCAGTTCGCGCATGGCGCTTGAGCGTTTTCTGAGTGGCCTGTTTGGCGAAACGCAGTATAGCTGACAAAAAGCGGCTGGCTGAACCAGTCGCTTTTTTGTATCAACTCAGGCTTTGGCCTGCTGATAGGGGCTGACGCGAAACAGGCGGCGGCAGTAGTCGAGGAAATAGCCGTACGCTGCGCCCATCATCATCGATACCACGATGTTGGAACTTACCGCCGCGGCGATCTGATGCCAGTCGGCGCCGACAACCAGCAGAATCGCGACGTATACCGGCGACTGGAACGTCACATAGGCCACCACATCCGCAATATTCTTCATCCAGCCGGACGGGCTAATGCGGCGCGCCTGGCGCATCGCGAAATCGCGATAAAAACCGTAAGGCACGGCAATAATAATGTTCACCGGGATCGCCACCAGTCTCGAAGATAACGACTGCTGGAAAGTCATTCCGGAGAGAAAAATTTCGATCATCATGTTCACAACGGTGCAGTACACCACCATCGCAAAGGTGTCTGCTACCGCATGACGCAAGCGGGACTGCGCAGAGAACATTGGTATGCTCCTCGAAAATGAAGTCGATAATGCCAAAAGATTCGCGGTTATTCAGCGTTTTTGGGTGCCTGTTTTGATGTGCGTAGATTATATCTCTGCATTAAAAGAGGCAACTAGCTATAAATTTTTATTTAAAGGCTTTTGGTCGATAAAATACTCTGCGTCAGGCTATTTTTTGTTCGTTACGCTACTTTTGTTCTCTTTACTGATTTTTTTATTGTTTTTCAATTGGTTGTAAAATAAATACGTCATATAGATGAGAGCCAATCCGGGTTGTAAGGGGGGATTTCGCGACAGAATCGCGTAGCGGTGTGAGTTGTGTCACTTTTGGCGTTTTTTACACGTATAAAAGAGGAATGGCAGCATTATATGCTGATTTGTCTGCTGGGTGGACATTCGGATTTTTTGCATGACTATTCTATAAACGCCGTAGCGCCCTGCGAGGCGCAACCGTAAATATACGGATAACCTGCTGAGCATACAGGTAATAAGATAAAGACGTTGCCTGGCGAATAGTATTATTTGCAAAAGAATTTATTCAGTGTTGATAATTTCGCTTTTATCGATTTGTTTGCCTTATTAATTGCTAAACATTTCTGGTGCTATATCAGGAATTAGTGAAAGGCTGGAAATACATTATCATATCAATTAAACTAGCGCCGTAATCTTTGTTTCATTTGCTATTTGGGAATTTTTTGAATTATATGTCATTACTATTAGAGAAATTGAATAATATCCGTTCACTTCGCGCCATGTCCCGTGAATTCTCCATTGACGTGCTTGAAGATATGCTGGCAAAGCTAAGGACCGTCACTGAAGAAAAACGCGCTGAGGAGCAGGCGGCTCAGGCGCTGCGCGCAGAACATCAGGAAAAAATAAATACCTGGCTGGAATTAATGATGGCTGACGGCATTACCCCTGAACAATTAGCGGGCTACAATAGCGCTTCCCCGAAAGGGAGCAAAAAGCGCCAGCCGCGTCCGGCTAAATATCGTTTTACCGACCATACCGGCGCCGAGAAAACCTGGACCGGGCAGGGACGTATGCCGAAGCCGCTGGCTAAAGCGGTGGCTGAGGGAAAATCCCTCGATAGCTTCCTGATCTAATATTGAAAACGGTGGGGAGACCCACCGTTATCGTTAGCCGGCTTAATCAGCACACGCCAAAATCGCCGTCTTCTTTATAAGCCGTCACATCGGCGGCCTTCAGCGTATATTTCTCACCCTGCTCGTTGCTTGCCTGAACGGCAATAATGCGATCGTCCTGGACTTCAACGACTTTAAGTTTTGGCCCACCCGCGCGCGGTTGTACCAGGTCACCGACTGAAAACATACTGCTTCTCCTGTGTGCTGATGAATCTTTTCGCTGACATAACCATAGCTCAGCAAAAGCGTTACCAACAGTCTCTCAAAAGAGGTAGAGGCTAGCGACGGTTCCAGGGCATCAAAGCCAAAAGACGCGCCATACCGCAAAACCCGGTAATACCGGCAAAGGTTAAGCCGGCGCCGACGAAGGCGCTAAGCAGAAAAAAGCCGCTGCTGAAAGCATAACCTAAAGCGACGCCAAGCAAAATCAGGGCGCCGGCGACGATCTGTACCTGACGCATAAGCGGCAGCGGCTGTGATTTATCCTCTTTCACCGGCAGACCGGCCGCTTTCCACGCCTGAATTCCGCCAGCCAGCAGCTTTACCTGCGCCGGTGCGGCGGCCTGCGCCAGACGGGCCGCGTTATTTTGGGTGCGCGATCCCGCCTGACAGTGAAAAATAATCGTCTCTTCGGGACTGGCGTGCAGCGCTGCGCCATTCGTCAGCGTCGCCAGCGGCACGAGCTCCGCTCCGGGAATATGCTCGCGGGCGTATTCATCGGCATCGCGGATATCGATCAGCCGGCCGCCCCGGGCGACGAGCGCCTGGGCTTCGGCAGGCGAAAGAGTAGCAATAGGCATAAAGGCTCCTTAAGGACAATAGATTGACTTCAGCGCGGCGACGATTTGCTGAACCGCTGGCCGGGTAATGAAGTAGTGAATGCGCTGCGCCTGACGTTCGCAGCCGATCAGGCCTTCATCACGCATCCGCGCCAGATGCTGGGAAGTTGCGGAGGGGCTCAGCCCGGTTATCCGCGCCAGTTCGCCGGCGCTGGTGCCCGGCGCATCGCATAGCATGCACAGAATCAATAGCCTGCTGGGATGGCTCATGGCTTTCAGCAGCGCGGCGGCTTCACCGGCGCTGGCCTGTAGCTGTTCGGGTGTATTCATTTATTTTAGTCTTTTCTAAATTTAGTAAAGTCTAAAATAAAAAAGCGTATTACGCCAGCAATGGCTGCCGCTGTGGCTAAGCAGCGTGGCCAAAACCAGGACGATTCTTGAGCGCCGGGTTAAGCGTAACTTAAGCCAGGGTGGCGATAATGACGGAAATAAGACTGTCGCGAGCTACCGCCATGAACGCACTGGAAACCCTTAATCAAAGCGCCTTTTTAGCGCTGAACGCATCGCCCGGCACGCCGGAGGCGATCCTGGCACTGGCACGTTTTTCAGCGAGCGGGATCATCTTTGTGGTTCCGGCCATTCTGCTCTGGCTGTGGTTTTCCGGCGGGCGGCAGGGTCATCGGCAGGCGCTGTTTTGTACCTTGAGTATTCTGATCGCGCTGGGATTGGGATCGATCTGCGGAATGCTGCTGTTTCATCCGCGGCCGTTTATGATCCCGCTCGGCCATACCTGGATAAATCATCCGGCGGATAACTCTTTCCCGAGCGACCACGGCACGGTGATGTTTAGCGCCGCGTTTGCACTGCTCTCGCTGCGCTCACGCGCCGCGGGGCTCTTTCTGCTGCTGGCGGCGCTGCCCGTGGCCTGGTCGCGGATCTTTCTTGGGGTTCACTTTCCGCTGGACATGGTGGGGGCGGCGTTGGTTTCAGCCTGCGGCGTCTGCGTCGCGAAGCTTATCTGGTCGGGCATTGGGCACCGCTTAACCTCCCTGTGTGAAGCGATAAGCAGACGCCTGTTCGCCTGGCTACCGCCGCGCTTCACGCCCTGAGCGAATCAGAAGGCTATGCGCTATGGCTTCCGCGACGGGCCGCACGGCGATACAGCGTACTGCGCGCGACGCCTAACGCCTGCGCGGCCTTACTGATGTTGCCGTTATAGCTTGCCAGCGTGTCGGCAATCAGCTGCGCATCGTGCTGCTGAAGCCCGCGCAGCGGGCGGGCGGCGGGCGGGCTTCGATACTCCTGGGGCAAATCATCTATCCCCAGCGTTTCACCCTCTTCGGCGAGGGCCAGCAGTACCCTCAACACACTTTGCAGCTGGCGGACGTTGCCCGGCCAGGGATGAGACGTCAGGTGTTGCACAACTTCCGGGGCCAGCGCGATGCGACGCTTTTCTCCGCCCAGCTCGCGCCACAATCGTTGGATAAACCCGGATAGTTCAGGCCATTCGCGCAAGGGCGGCAGCGTTAAAGCAAACTCACGCAGGCGGTAGAGCAGGTCTTCGCGGAAGGTCCCTTCCGCGACGCGCTGCGCCAGATTGCGGTGGGTGGCGCAAATCACCGCGAAATTAACCGGCGAGCTCTGGCTGGCGCCAAGCGGCGTGACCTCTTTCTCCTGTAAGATCCTCAGCAGCCGGGTCTGAAGCGTTAACGGCATATCGCCAATCTCATCAAGAAACAGTACGCCGCCGTCGGCTTCGCGAATCTTGCCGATGTAGCCGTTTTTGTTTGCGCCGGTAAACGCCCCGGGCTGGTAGCCAAACAGCTCGGATTCAATCAGTGATTCCGGCAGCGCGGCGCAGTTGATGGCGACGAATTTGCCGCCGCTCCAGCGGCTGTGCCGATGCAGGGTACGGCTGACGTACTCTTTGCCGCAGCCGGTTTCGCCTTCGATACACAACCCAATCCCGGCGTTAAGCAGGCGCAGCAGCTTTTCGCCTTCGCGCTGGCTGGAGAAAGGCAGCTCGAGGGTGGGGCGCGCGGTCACTGCCACGCCAGCGGTCACGGGAGCGCGTAGACGGTAATAGTAGTTTCGATCTCCGGCGACGAGCGGCAGCGGTACGCTGACGGCGGTTTGCCGCAGCTGCGGAAAAAGCTGCTGGAACGTGAGGTGGCCGAACCGATCTGCGTTAAGTGAGAACTCGCGCATCGCCAGCCGGTTAGCCGCCATCAGCACATTGTCGGTAAAGACCAGCAGACATTCGTCGACGCCGTCGAGCTTTTCCAGCTGAGGATGCAGGCTCATCAGCCACTGTTGCGGATGCAGACTCTGTTTAACCCACAGATATTCTATCTGCTTCGCGGCGCCTTTTACCCACGCCAGCGTGCGGGCGTGCGGGTACCGGGCCGGGCCGGAGATATCCAGCACCCCGGCTATTTTGCCATCGGGACTTTGCAGCGGCACGGCGGCGCAATAAAGACCCTGGTTACTGGTCAGAAAATGCTGGCGGCCATCGATTTCGCAGCTGTCGTCAATCGCCAGCGCGGTGCCAATGGCGTTGGTTCCGCGTCCGCTTTCGCTCCACAGGTTGCCCGGCGCTAAAGCGAAGCGCTGCGCTTTCTGCATGGCGTGCGTATCGCCAAAGGTTTGCAAAACCAGACCGCTGGCGTCAGAGAGAACCACGACGGATTGCAGAGCGTTGACTTTGCGGGATAGCTCATTAACGACCGGCTGGGCCAGCGTTTGCAGGCGGCTGTGTCTGGCGAGCCTGTCGGCCAGTTCGCTGGCGTGCAGGCGAGGGAAGTCATCCGTGGCGGGGTCGAGGCCATAGCGCTGGCTACGGCACCAGGAGTCGCTGAGCAGCGGGTTCGCTTCGATCTCTGGCGTCAGGGCAAACGGATTTCCTGGCACGGGACACCTCGTCGTTTAATTTGTGTTGCAATATTGTAGCTATATGGTTTTCGTGGTGTTGCGATTTGCGACACATAAGAGAGATTCTGTGCGACAGAAAGTGACGTGACCTATCTAATTTATTGAAAATTAATTTCTTTTTTAAAATATAAAAAATGGCATAACCCCTGCAATAGACGAGAGACGCAGCGAGCCGCCGTACAAAACTAATATGCCGCTGCCCTCAACCCTACATGAAGGAGATTCGCGATGCGTTATGCTCATCCTGACACACCGGGCGCTTTGGTTTCACTGAAGTCAGCCTACGGTAACTTTATTGACGGTAAATTTGTTGAACCCATCGGTGGAGAATTCTTTATGAATACCTCCCCGGTCGACGGTAGCAACATCGGGCAGTTTCCGCGTTCTGATGCCAAAGATATCGACTTCGCCCTTGATGCGGCGCACCGGGCCGCCGACGCCTGGGGCAAAACGTCGGCTCAGCACCGCGCTAATCTGCTGCTGCAGGTTGCCGACCGTATTGAGGCCAATCTGGAATATCTGGCGGTAGCGGAGAGCTGGGATAACGGTAAGCCGATCCGCGAAACCCTCAACGCCGACCTGCCGCTGGCGGTCGATCACTTCCGCTATTTCGCCGGCTGCCTGCGCGCGCAGGAGGGAAGCACGGCGGAGATTGATGAAACGACGGTGGCTTATCACTTCCATGAGCCTCTCGGCGTGGTCGGACAAATTATTCCGTGGAACTTCCCGCTGCTGATGGCCGCCTGGAAGCTCGCTCCGGCGCTGGCTGCGGGCAACTGCGTGGTGCTGAAACCGGCAGAGCAGACGCCGCTCAGCATTACATTGCTGCTGGAGATTATTGGCGATCTGTTCCCGGCGGGCGTCCTTAACGTGGTTCAGGGATTTGGCAAAGAGGCGGGCGAAGCGCTGGCAACCAGTAAACGCATCGCCAAAATCGCCTTTACCGGCTCAACGCCGGTAGGCCGCCATATCATGGCCTGCGCGGCGGAAAACATTATCCCCTGTACCGTTGAGCTGGGCGGTAAATCGCCGAACATCTACTTTGCCGACGTGATGGAAGGCGAAGAAGAGTATATCGAGAAGGCGGTTGAAGGCCTGGTTCTGGGCTTCTTTAATCAGGGCGAGGTCTGCACCTGCCCGTCCCGCGCGCTGATTCAGGAGTCTATTTACGAGCCCTTTATGGCGCGGGTCATGGAGAAGGTGGCGCAAATTCGCCGCGGCGACCCCTTTGATACCGATACGATGATCGGCGCGCAGGCGTCGCGTCAGCAGTTCGATAAGATCCTTTCCTATATTAAGATCGCTCGCGATGAAGGCGGAAAGATCCTGACCGGCGGCGAACGCGCCAGCATCTCTGCCGAACTGGATAACGGTTTCTATATTCAGCCGACGCTGATTCAGGGCCGCAACGATATGCGCAGCTTCCAGGAGGAGATCTTTGGCCCGGTTATCGGCGTCACCACCTTTAAAGATGAAGCCGAGGCGCTGGCTATTGCAAACCAAACCCAGTTTGGCCTTGGGGCCGGGGTGTGGACGCGGGATACCAACCTGGCTTATCGCATGGGGCGCGGCATTAAGGCCGGTCGGGTGTGGACCAACTGCTATCACATCTACCCTGCGCACGCCGCGTTCGGCGGCTACAAACAGTCCGGCGTAGGGCGCGAAACCCATAAGATGGCGCTCAATGCCTATCAGCAGACGAAGAACCTGCTGGTGAGCTACGGTACCGCGCCGCTGGGCCTGTTCTGATCGTCCCTGTCAGCTATTTATTTTAGGATAACCCGCAATCTTCAGCATCGATTGCGGGTTTATTATTCCACAAAGAAAGTATTGTTATTCATCTTTCCTCTCCGGCTTTCAGATGAAATACACTTGTCATCAATATCTCCTGCTTATAATGACTCGCGTGATTATTGTTTATTCGACAACGAAAATAAGATAAAAGCCAATCTAAGATTTATCCTAATATTCTATAAAAACCCAGTCCGCTCACAGAATTATTGCCGAAAAATCGCGGTGAAATTAGGGGTGATTGTTAAATTACACCGCCTGATGTTGCTTTTTGATGTTATTGCATCGTGATTTTTGGTTGCATTAATTAACAATGCGCATAATGTTTTTAATATTATCTTTATATGTAAAATAAAACAGCATTTCATTAACATAACAAAATATTGCGATTTGTAATCGGTAGGGATAGTATTTATTTGTTACCTTAATAAAGGGTTTATCAATTTCGCCGAAGAACTTCTTTTTATCAAAATAGCCAATTAAGCAGCTTATTTTTGCTGCCTGATGTCCTGCGGACGGAACGCGAATATTATTAACATGGAGGATCTGCACGCAGATTTGCCCGGGGCTTAATCCCTCGCGCGCAATCTGTCGAAAATATAAGTTAGAGATGAGATGAATAATGAAAACGCAATTTCGTATTATGGCAATGTTTGTCGGTGCTCTGGTGTCCGCTAGCGCATTATCCTCGCCTTCACAACCCGCCAGATCGGCAATGACCGTTAACCCCGGTTCTAATGCGGGCACGCAGGGGACGGGTGGGCAGGTCGAATTTACCGGATCGATTACCGATTCCTCCTGTAATGTTGATAGCACCAGCGCAAATCAGAGCGTCGATCTGGGGAAATGGGCGAGCAGCTATTTTACCGGCGCAGGTTCTGAAACGACCAAAACCGCCTTCCATATCAAAGTGAAAGATTGTCCTTCTACCGTTACCACCGTCTCGGTGCTGTTTGACGGTACCCGCGATACCAACAATAGCGATCTGCTGGCGATTAACGGTACCGCAAGTGGGGTAGCGATAAAGCTGTATGAAGATGATAAGTCGACGCCGGTTGATCTCGGCGCCGTCTCACGCGGCCACAGCGTTACCGCTGGCGCGAGCGGCGCGGCAACGGGTACCGCCGATCTGGAATTCTTTGCTGACTATGTCTCAACCAGCGCGGTTTCCGCCGGTTCTGCCAACGGTACGGCCAACTTCAATATGGTTTACAACTAATACCCTGGAAGCGGGTAAAGCTGCGGTTATTCATGGCTTCCCACGCCGGGTAAGCCGCCAGCCGCCGCCGCCCGGCTGAAATAGGGTCGGCATAATTAATGCAGATTATTTATCAGCTTCAGGCAGTGATACCCGCTTTTATTATTCCCGGACGGTAGTCATTATGAAACGAACGATCGCCGCGATAGCCTTTTTATTGCTATCAACTGCGGCACAGGCCGGTATTGTCATGGGAGGAACCCGTGTTGTTTATCAGGAAGGGAAACGTGAAGCCGCAATATCGGTCACCAACGCTGATACTCATTCACCTTATCTGGTGCAATCGTGGGTAGAAAACTATACGGAAAACAATAAAAGCCGGGTGCCTTTTATTGTGACGCCGCTGCTTTTCCGTCTCGATCCTGAACAGCAGAACGTATTGCGTATTAACTATATTGGTGGAACGCTGCCCACCGATCGCGAATCCGTTTTTTGGCTCAATGTGAAAAGTATTGCACCAACGAAACAAGATGAAGTGAACAAGCTTCAGGTCAATATTAAATCAAAGTTTAAGATCTTCTATCGCCCGAATGGTCTGGCGGGCGAGCCTGACGATGCATGGCGCAAGCTGACGTTTAACATTGAAGGTTCCAGGCTGGTTGCCCAAAACCCGACGCCCTATTTTGTCTCCTTTTTTGTTATTTCGGTTGGCGGTACAGATATTCCGCAACCCGGCATGATTGGCCCCTTTGATCATAAAGCGTGGCCGATTACTCATTCCGGGGTAGTTAAATGGCGCGCCATTAATGACTTCGGTGGTATTACGGATTACGCGCAACAGTAATTAATTTGCTTCGCCTGGTCAGGATATTGTGAAAAATAACACTTCGGATATGACTTCCGTTTATTCGGCGATCGCGGCGCCAACCGGCGGGATTTTATTATTGCCGACGGCGCTTTTTCTGCTGTACCAAAGCGGTATCGCGCGGGCGGAGGACTACTTTGATCCGGCGGCATTAGAATTTACTAATCCGCAGCAAAAGACCGCTGATTTACACTATTTTGCTAAAGCTGGCGGCCAGCAGCCCGGGACATACCCGGTCAGCATTTGGGTGAATAACCAGGAGATAGCCCAGGGCGAGGTGACATTTGTCGACAGCAACGGCGAACTGCGGCCGCAGTTAACCCCGGCGCAGCTGGCGGAATATGGCGTCAACGTCAGCGCTTTCCCGGCGTTTAATACCCTGCATGAGGGAGAAACGTTTACTCGCATCGAGCGCTACATCCCCGATGCCAGCAGCCGTTTTGATTTCGCCACTCAGCGTCTGAACTTAAGTATTCCCCAGGCGGCCATGAACGCCCAAAGCCGCGGATACGTGGATCCGGCACGCTGGGATGACGGTATCCCGGCGGCGTTTGTTAACTATAACCTGACCGGGTCGCAAACCCGGCAGACGGATGACAGCAGCCGCTCCAGCTACCTGAATCTACGCAGCGGGGTTAACCTCGGTGCCTGGCGCCTGCGTAACGTCTCGTCGATGGAGTATGACCGGACCCGGCGCTGGAATTCTCAGAGTACCTGGCTACAGCGCGACCTGAAGTCACTCAAAAGCCTGCTGCGGATGGGCGATACCTTTACGACCGGCGACGTTTTCGACAGCGTGCAGTTTCGCGGCGTTCAGCTGATGTCCGATGATGAAATGCTGCCGGATAGCCAGCGCGGCTTCGCCCCGACGATCCGCGGAATGGCGCACAGCAACGCCAAAGTCACCATCTCCCAGCATGGCTACGTTATCTATGAAACGTTCGTCTCGCCGGGAGCGTTTGCGATAAACGACCTCTATCCAACGGCGCAAAGCGGCGATCTCGAGGTGCAGGTAAAAGAGAGCGATGGTTCGGTGCGGACCTTTACCCAGCCCTTTTCAGCCGTCCCGTTTATGCTGCGGGAAGGACGCGTGAAATTCAGCCTGAGCGCCGGACGCTACCATTCGGAGCAGAGCCAGGCGCGCTCGCCGACGTTTTTGCAGGGTACGCTCTTTTATGGGCTACCGGCTGAATTCACGCTCTACGGCGGTAGCCAGCTGGCGCAGGATTACCAGTCGTGGGCGCTCGGCGTCGGGCGCGGTTTTGGCGAGCTCGGATCGCTTGGAGGCGATGCGACATGGGCGAACACCACGACGCCGTCGGGAAAGCGCTCGGCCGGCCATTCGGTACGGGTGCAGTACCAGAAGGATTTTGCCGGCACCGGCACCTCATTTAGCCTCGCCAGCTATCGCTACTCCTCAGGCGGTTATTACGACTTCAGCGAAGCCAGCGCGCTTGAGAGCCGCAATGGCCTGCTGGATAACAAGCGCAGCCGCGAAGAGGTCTCCCTTTCTCAGGCGTTTGGCGGTATGAGCAGCCTGGCGATTTCCGCCTGGTCGCAGGAGTACTGGCACCGCCAGAGCCGCGATGAAACGATCCATCTCGGTTTTTACAGCGCCTGGCGAGGCGTTTCGTGGGGCGTGGGTTATTACTACACCCAGTCATCCGATCGCCAAAAAGACGATCGCTCGTGGTCCTTGAACCTGAGCATTCCGCTTGGCGGCCCGCTGTCCGAGAGTGCGGTTAGCTACAGCACCACCTCCGACAATAACGGACGCACCTCGCAGCAGGCGTCGCTGTACGGTTCGCTTCCGCGCAATCCCAATCTCTACTACTCCCTTCAGCAGGGCTACGTTAACGGCGGCCAGGGCAGCAACAGCAGCGCATCGCTCGATTACCACGGCGGCTATGGAACCGCGCAGCTCGGCTATCGCCGCGATAGCGCAAGCCATCAGCTGACCTGGGGCGCATCGGGGTCCATCGTCGCCCATCCTCATGGAGTGACGCTGGGTCAGACCGTCGGCGAAAGCTTTGCCATCGTACGCGCGCCGGGAGCCGCCGACGTGGCGATTCAGAACGGCAGCAACGTGCATACCGACTGGCGGGGCTATGCGGTGGTGCCCTCGCTGACGGCGTATCGCAAAAATACCATTACGCTCGATACCGAATCGCTGGCCGACGATGCCGATGTTGAACTTGAAGGGCAGACGGTGATCCCCGGCGGCGGGGCGGTGGTGCAGGCAAACTATCAGACCCACATCGGCAGCCGCGTGCTGTTTACCCTCAGCGATAGCCACGGCCCGCTGCCGTTCGGCGCCAGCGTTCGCTTGCGTAAAGCAGAAGACGATCGGGGCGCGGCGCCGGGCGGCATGGTGGCGGATGGCGGGCAGGTCTATCTGAGCGGTATTCCGCAAGAAGGGACGCTCGATGCCGCCTGGAACGCCGACAATCTCTCACGGAGATGCGCACTGCATTTCCATCTTACCGATACCGTACAGCAGGGGCAGAGTCCGGTTAAAACCGTCTCTGGCCTCTGCCAGTAGGTCTGCACAGAGGTGATTTTGCGCATAGTATCGTTTTTATTCCTGCTGATGGCGGGGATTTATAGCCACAGCGGCTGGGCGGAAACCTGCAGAGGAGATATCGGCCAGATGACCGTGAACGTCCAGAATATCAAGTACCTGCCCACGCTGCCGTTGAATACCCAGATGACCGGCATGATGGCGGATAACGGCAGCGGGATTCATTTCTCCTGCGATCTTCAGGTGCCGAAAGCGGCGGCAAAGCGTCTGGTTTATCGGCAGCTAAAAACGGCCTCAACGCCGCTGTCAATCGGCGGTCAGCACGTGTTCCCCTCAGCGCTGGACGGCATAGGATACTCGCTGGGCTTCCAGTGCAGCGGCGGCGCCGTTCGCTTTATTGATGGCAGCCATGCGGCCGGTAATGGGGAATCCGTGACGGTTTGCGACAGCAATGAGATGGCTAATCTGCTGAACCAGCAGCAGATTGTGGTGAAAGTCTTTGTGACGTTTTATAAGACCGGTAATGTCGCCCTGGTCAGCGGCAACCACGCAAACGTTCCGGCGCAGCCGCAGATTGGCGAACTCACTATCCAGCAGCAGGCCGACAGCCGCAGCGGTTTTGTCGCCAGCTCGCCGGTCACGCTCGATATGGCGGCGCTGAATGTCGATATCGGCAGCAGCGGCAGCTGTCAGGTTTCAACCGCGAATATTCACGTTAGCCTCGGCACGGTAAATAAAGCGGAGTTTAAGGGCAAAAACACCACCGGCGGCGTCGCGAAGCGCTTCTCCATACCGGTCTTCTGCTCCACGCCAACCGATATCCGCATCGGCTTTTTTGGCGTCACCTCGCCATCCGGGGGAACGGATACTCTGGCGCTAAGTAAAGCAAACGCCTCCGCGAGCGGTGTGGGCGTCAGGCTCACCTACGGCAATAACAGTGCCCCAGCGCCCGCCGCCGGAACCGGCGTCAAAATCAATGAGGCCAGTAACTTACCTGTACTCAAGCGGATTACCGCCAGCAGCGCGGGGGCGGCGGAAAATATCAACTTTAACGCCCAGTACGTACAGACGGATGACGCGGTAACCGCCGGTACCGCCAATAGCATGGTGACGTTTGCGCTGGAGTATAACTGACCGTCGCTTTCGCGCTGTCGCTCACAAAAAAGAGAAGTCATAACGATTTTTCGCACGGCGAGCGGATCGGTACGCTATCAATGATCGAGAGATTAAGCGGCTGTCCGGTAATACTTTTGTGCGGGAAAATCGATAATGAAAATCGCCTTTGGGGAGCTTAAGCCACTATTGCAGGCGCAGCGGATTTTTGTCGGCGGGCAGACGCTGGCCTGCGGCCACGCCTTTTACCGTGACGACCTGCCGATTGAGATACCGGAAAACTTAGCCACCGAGGCCTATACCACCTACTGGGGACGCTGCGGCGAACGGCTGGCCTCGCTGGGCGCCTTTAGCTATACGCGAACCCTGCTGCCGGCGCTGATTAACGTGGGGCGCTACACGTCGATTGCCGATCGGTTACAGGTGCTCGGCGACCGACATCCCCTGGAGTGGGCCAGCGCCAGCCCGGTGTTTTATGCCCATCATTCCGGCGTGATGGCGACGCTGGCTGCCGATAGCGGCAGGACCAACCAGTTTTATCCTTTTGCAAAAACGCCCCGGCCGATAACCATCGGCAACGATGTGTGGATTGGCCAGAATGTCACCCTGGCGCAGGGGATTACTATTGGCGATGGGGCTGTCATTGCCGCCAACGCGCTGGTGGTCAAAGACGTCGCACCGTACGCCATCGTCGGCGGTAATCCCGCGAAGATCATCCGCATGCGCTTCAGCGAGGCGATTATTGAGCAGCTGATGGCGCTACGATGGTGGCGTTACTCCGCCCAGGATATTGCCGGGTATCCGGTTAATCAGGTTGAGCGCTTTTGCGAGCAGCTCGCCGGGCGGGTGGCCGAAGGAACGATGCCGCCTTTCTCGCCGCCGGTATTGACGATATCCATGATTAAAGATTTTATAAACAATAAACAGCATCCGCTGCGCAGCGCGGTGTAATCATAAACGGTTCACATTTGAACAAGGATATAACGATGAAGTCGAAGTCAGGTCTTGTTTTCGTCATCGCTGCCGTCGCCTTTGGCGCCCAGGCGCGCGACATGAACAGCATTCAACAAAGCGGCGAACTGAAAGTCGGCGTCCCGGGGGATTACGCGCCGCTGGCGTTTCATAATAAAGCCGGGGAGCTGGTGGGCTACGATGTTGATATGGCGAAAGATCTCGGCAAGCGGCTTGGGCTAAAGGTGAGCTTTGTGACGACCAGTTGGCCCACGCTCTCCGCCGACCTGAAGGCCGATAAGTTTGATATCGCCATGGGCGGGGTGACGGAAACCGCAGCTCGGGCGAAAGATTTCGCGTTAAGCCAGCCGGTGGTGCCGAACGGCAAGATTGCGCTGGCTAACTGCGCGGCGGCGCCGGCGCTCGGTAGCCTGGAAAAAATCGACCAGCCAAACGTGAAGGTGGTGGTGAATCCGGGCGGCACCAACCAAAGCTTTGTCGATGAACATATCAAGCAGGCGCAGATTATTCGGGTGAAAAACAATATCGATAACCTTGAAGCGCTGCGGCAGAAAACGGCGGATATGATGGTGACCGACCTGATTGAGGGCGTCTATTACCAGAGCAATGAACCGGGCGTGTTTTGCGTGGCCAATGAGCAGCCGTTCCCGGGCACCGCCAGCTTCAAAGTCTATATGATGAATAAAGATAACCCGCAGCTGCTGGACAAGGTTAACCAGTGGCTGGCCAGCCAAGACAAAAACGTGCTGAAACAGAAGTGGCGCATTCATGACCAGCTAAAACCATAAAGCAATAAAGGTTTTCTATGCGGGTGTGGCGGAAGATATTCAGCGTATCGGGTTTTCCGCCAGCACATCGTGAAGCAGCCAGTCATAAAACACCTTCACTTCCGGGCGCATGACCGCATGCTGGGGCGTCACAATATAGTAGGACCAGGTGAGCGGCCAGCGGCGGGCCGGGTGTAGCTGAACGAGCTGGCCGGTGGCGAGGAGCTGTTGTACCAGCGCCCGGCGAACAATAGCGACGCCGCGCCCGCTGAGCGCGGCCAGGATGACCGCCGACGTTGAGTTAATATGCAACCCGCTATCGCGCGCCGTTGGCGCCTGAGCGGCCTCCAGCACTTCCGCCCATGATGGAAAGCTGGCGCCGGGATAGGGTGTATCATCATGAATCAGCTTTTGCGCCGCCAGCCACTCGCCGCAGACGGTTTTGTCTGCCGGGACGATTAGCGGGCTGCACACCAGCACCGCTTCTTCATCCATCAGCCAGGTTTTATCGACCCCGGGCCAGTCGCCGCGACCGCAGCGTACCGCCAAATCCGCTTCGCCGTGGGCCACATCCATCAGCTTTTCCGTAACGTTGAGACGCAGGTCGATATTATCATGGACTTCAGAGAAGCGGTTTAAGCGCTCCATCAGCCAGTTCATCATCAGCACCTGCGAGGCGGTAATCACCACCACGGAACGCGCCCGGCGGCCGCGAAGCTTATTCAGTCCGCTCTCCAGCTTATCCAGCCCCTGAGTAATATCCTGCAGCGCCGCCTGCGCTTCGCTCACCAGGGTGAGACGCTCTTTACCGCTACGGGTACGGTGCAGCAGCGGATGGCCGACCCACTCTTCCAGCGCCCTGACCAGCTGCCCGACGGCGGCGGGCGTCACGCCCAGCTCGCGCGCCGCGCCGGTAAAGCTGCCGTGGCGGGCGGTGGCTTCAAATGCGTGAAGCCATTTCAGTCGGTTAAGCGATCGCATGGTGAATATCCCCCAGTGAATTTGCGTCTCAGTATAGGCCATCAAGATAGATTTTCTTTGTCGCTTGGCTATTTCTTCTCATTCGTCAGCGCGCTGCAGGAAAGGCATGCTTAGGCCACACAAATAAAGCGTGAAGAGGTGAATGATGAATACGGC
This sequence comes from Klebsiella sp. PL-2018, assembly GCF_019048985.1. Classification (NCBI taxonomy): domain Bacteria; kingdom Pseudomonadati; phylum Pseudomonadota; class Gammaproteobacteria; order Enterobacterales; family Enterobacteriaceae; genus Klebsiella; species Klebsiella sp. PL-2018. The sequence continues at coordinate 4,486,394 of NZ_CP077673.1, read as the reverse complement.
GTTTATGGGGAAAAAACTGTTAGTGGTTGGCGGGACCAGCGGTATGGGGCTGGCGACGGCCAAACGGGTGGTGGAGAATGGCGGCAGCGTGGTGCTGGTGGGCAATCGTCGGCAGAAAGCCGAACAGGCGCGTCAGGCGCTGGCGGCAGCGGGGAAGGTGGATGTTATCGTCGCTGACCTGACGAGCGAAAGCGGTATGCAGCAGGTTATGGCCGCTATTAACGCGGAACATCAGGATATCAGCCTGCTGGTCAACGCCGCCGGCGTTTTCTTCCCGAAGCCGTTTATCGAACATGAAATGGCTGACTACGATCGGTATATGCATCTCAACCGCGCGACGTTTTTTATCACCCGCGAGGTGGTGCGCAATATGCTGGCTAATGGCATCAAAGGTTCGATTGTGAATATCGGCTCGATGTGGGCGCAGCAGGCCATCGGCGCAACGCCGTCGTCAGCCTACTCCATGGCGAAAGCGGGTCTGCATGCGCTGACCAAAAATCTGGCGATTGAGCTGGGCGGCAGCGGGATTCGGGTCAATGCGGTATCGCCGGCGGTGGTGCATACGCCGATATATGAAGGGTTTATCCCTAAAGAGGATGTGAAGGATGTGATGAACAGCTTTGACGGCTTCCATCCCATTGGCCGCGTCGGCACGCCTGATGATATCGCGCAAACCGTGGCGTTTCTGCTCAGCGATAGCACCCGCTGGGTGACCGGCGCGGTTTGGGATATTGATGGCGGCGTGATGGCTGGTCGTCATGCCTGATTACGTTCATTATGTCAGTCAGGGTATTGGCATAACGCAAACGAATTCAGGATAAAGAGAGTCATGAGCGCTGAGATAACGCTGCCCGTCGGACAGCAAAACCAAAATATTGTTCGCCTGGCGACGGCGCAGGCGCTCGCAGGGGCAAACTCGGTGGTGTTTTACGCCACAGGGGCGATTGTGGGCAACGCCATCGCGCCCTCGCCGACGCTGGCCACGCTGCCCATCACCATTTTTGTGCTGGGGATGGCGGCCTGTATTTTGCCGTTTGGCGCGCTGGCCAGAAGACGCGGGCGCAAAACGGTCTTTATGGTCGGTACCGGCGCCGGCGTGTTGACGGGAGCGCTGGCGGCGCTGGCGGTCGCGATCGCTTCGTTCGGACTGTTCTGTCTCGCGGCCTTTTTCGGCGGCGCCTATGCGGCGGTGGCGGTGTCCTTCCGCTTTGCCGCTACCGACGGCGTCAGCGGCGAGCGGCGCGCGCGGGCGCTCTCGCTGGTCATGGGCGGCGGCGTGGCGGCGGGGATCATCGGCCCGATGCTGGTGACCGCGACCATGAATTTGTGGCCGCCGCACACCTTTGCGATGACCTTTATCGCTCAGGGGCTGGTGGCGGCGGTATCCGCGCTGGTCTTGCTGGGGGTAAAAACCCCCGAGCCGGCGGCGCAGGCCAAATCGGGCGGGCGCCCGCTGGGCGAAATCGTGCGCCAGCCGGGGTTTTCCCGGACGGTTTTTAGCGGCGCTATATCCTATATGGTGATGAACTTCCTGATGACCGCGGCGCCGCTTTCCATGCATATGCACGGGATCTCCCAGCAGGCGTCGAATCTGGGCATTCAGTGGCACGTGATCGCCATGTACGGTCCCGGATTTTTTACCGGCAAGCTGATTAATCGCTTCGGCGCCCGGCGTATTAACGCGGCCGGTTTAGTTCTGCTGCTGCTGTCGGTGATGGTTGGCCTCGCCGGTATCGACGTGATGCACTACTGGCTGTCGCTGATCCTGCTGGGTATCGGCTGGAACTTCGGCTTTACCGGCGCGTCGGCGCAGATCATGGATTTCCACCGGCCGGAAGAGAAAACTCAGGTGCAATCGCTGAATGATTTTATTGTCTTCGGCGTCATGATGATTGGCTCATTTTCCTCGGGCGCGTTGATGAACCTCTTCGGCTGGAATGCCGTGCTGTGGGGTTCGCTGGTGCCGGTTGCGGTTGCGCTGATCGCATTGTTGGCAGGCCGACGCCCAACGCTAAGGGGTTAATCCTCTTAGCTTTTCAAACGCAGGCGGAATTATTTTTCCGCTTTTTATTTCTGCCGCGAGAGCAAATTTAAAATATGAATTGGTAGGGTGAGATAAAATTCATCTCTCTTTTTTACTGCTTAATGGAAACACGCTAATGTGAATCCTCTCATTAATGTTTTACCCGTTTGTATAATAAGGGTGAATACATGGAAAATTGAGCAAAGGGGTGAGATTTTTAGCCGCCGCGCGCAGCGCAGAATAATATAGTGATGATAGGGTGTGGTTATTATATCTATAGGTCCTGCCTGTCATCGGCTTTGACGCTAATCAATATCCACGGCGCCGTCACCGCTATGATGTTACGTGAAACTATAAATATAAAACGTCATTATCTCAGCTGCAATGCCTCAAAGGAATGATCTTATGAAGAAAATTGCGACCATTACAGCCTCGGTCATTACCGCAGGCGTGTTATGTTATTTAGGGTTGTCAGGCTATATCTGGTATTACGACAGTCAGCGTATTAAAAAAAACGACGTCCGGTTCTCGGCGGTTGCCGAGAATAATAAAGTTCTCTCTTTTTTTAGTGAAAAAGGTTGCGACTATTGCCATACGCCCTCGGCGGAGTTGCCCTTTTACGCCGCTTTTCCCGTTGCCAAACAGCTGATGGATTATGACGTACAGCTGGGATACAAATCCTTTAACCTTCAATCCGTGCGTACGTCACTGATTGACGATAAACCCGTTTCACAAAGTGAATTAAACAAGATTGAGTGGGTTATGCAGCATCAAACGATGCCGCCTACGCGATACGTCGCGCTGCACTGGACCGGCGGCGTTAGCGACAGCGAACGTATTGAGATACTCAACTGGATTAAGCACCAGCGCGAGCGCTACTACGCCAGCGCTGATACCGCCGCGCAGCATCGCAATGAACCTCTCCAGCCGATCCCTAAAAAGCTGCCCGTTGATGAGCGGAAAGCTGCGCTGGGTTTTCGTCTTTATCACGACGCGCGAATGTCCGGGGATAGCACCATTTCTTGCGCACACTGCCATGCGTTAAACGCGGGCGGGGTCGATGGCAGAAAAACGTCTATCGGCGTGGGGGGCGCTGTTGGGCCAATTAACGCGCCAACGGTATTTAACGCCGTCTTTAATATTGAGCAATTCTGGGACGGACGGGCATCAACGCTGCAAGAACAGGCCGGTGGCCCGCCGTTAAACCCCATTGAGATGGCATCAAAATCCTGGGGAGACATTATTAATAAACTGGATAAAGATCCCGTATTGAAAAAGGATTTTTTAGCCGTTTATCCGCAAGGTTTTAGCGGTGAGCGCATCACTGACGCTATCGCTGAATTTGAAAAAACATTAATTACCCCCGACGCGCCATTTGATAATTGGCTGCGCGGTGATGAAGACGCGCTGACCGCGCAACAAAAACATGGCTATCAGCTATTTAAAGATAATAAATGTGCTACCTGTCACGGCGGTATTATTCTCGGCGGCCGCTCTTTTGAACCGCTGGGGCTGAAGCGTGATTTTAATTTTGGTGAAATCACGGCTGCTGATATTGGCCGAATGAATGTGACGAAAGAGGTACGGGATAAATTACGCCAAAAAGTGCCGGGTCTACGCAACGTGGCGCTCACCGCGCCCTATTTTCATCGCGGTGATGTTCCGACGCTTGATGGCGCAGTAAAACTGATGCTGCGCTATCAGGTCGGTACGGATTTAGCGCAAAAAGATATCGATGATATTGTCGCTTTTCTGCATAGCCTGACCGGTGTTTATACGCCGTATCAGCCGGGGCAATAACGGGATGATGAGCGAAAGTTCCCGGAGCTGGCTCAGGGCCATTAAACTGCACTGCGAACGCGATGGTCGGACGCTGCTGAAAGATTTTTCATTCAGCGTTTCGGCGGGCGATTGGGTGCAGATAGCCGGAGGCAACGGTGCGGGGAAAACCACTCTCCTGCGCCTGCTTATCGGGCTGGCCCGCGCTGATGCCGGAGAAATCTACTGGCAAGGCCGCCCTCTGCATCGCGTGCGCGATAGCTACCAGCAAAACCTGCTGTGGATTGGCCATAAGCCGGGAATCAAAGCCAGGCTGACCGCCATGGAAAACCTGCGCTTTCTCCATCAACACGATGATATCGCCCAGTGCCGGGAGGCCCTTAAGCAGGCCGGGCTTGCCGGCTTCGACGATATTCCTGTTAACCAGCTCTCCGCCGGTCAGCAGCAGCGCGTGGCGCTGTCGCGCCTCTGGCTGACCCGCGCCCGCCTGTGGATCCTCGACGAACCTTTTACCGCCGTCGATACGGAGGGCGTCGAACGCCTGATTCAGCGCATGGCGCAGCACACGGAGCAAGGCGGCATCGTCATTTTCACTGCTCATCAATCAATTAGCGCGGCATCCGACAGGATTCGACGCATTGCGCTGTGCGGCGAGAGGGCGGAACCGTGATGTGGCGGATTTTTTGCCTTGAACTGCGGGTCGCGTTTCGCCATCGCGCGGAAATCGCCAATCCGCTGTGGTTTTTTCTGATTGTCATTACGCTGTTTCCGCTTGCCGTTGGTCCGGAGCCGCAGCTGCTGGCGCGGCTGACGCCCGGCATTATTTGGGTCGCTGCGCTGCTCTCCTCGCTGCTGGCGCTCGAGCGCTTGTTTCGCGACGACTTACAGGACGGCAGCCTTGAACAGCTGATGCTGCTGCCTTTACCGCTGCCGGCGGTGGTCGTGGCTAAAGTGATGGCTCACTGGGTGGTCACCGGTGTGCCCCTGCTGATCCTGTCGCCGCTGGTGGCTCTGCTGCTGGGCATGGACGTCTATGGCTGGAAAATTATGGCGCTGACCCTGCTATTAGGGACGCCGACGCTGGGGTTCCTCGGCGCGCCGGGCGTGGGGCTCACCGTCGGACTTAAGCGCGGCGGCGCGCTGTTAAGCATTCTGGTTCTGCCGCTGACTATTCCCTTACTTATTTTTGCTACCGCCGCGATGGATGCGGCCTCCATGCATCTGCCCGTGGCGGGGTATATGGCGATATTGGGCGCGCTGCTGGCGGGCAGCGCAACGTTAAGCCCCTTTGCGACGGCGGCGGCACTACGCGTCAGTCTGCACTAGCGCGGTTTTTGATGGATGGCGCTTATCAGGTTTGCGGCGCCTGGGATTCAGGCCCGGGCTTATCAATGGATTTATCTTTATTTCTGGTGACTGAAATATGAGGAAAACAGGGATTCAACTGACGAATCCGCCGCGGCTTTATCAGCTCTGCGGCAGGGTCGCTCCGTGGCTGGGCGGCGCCAGCGCGCTGGTACTGATCGCAGGCTGGGTCTGGGGATTTGGCTTTGCGCCCGCGGACTATCAGCAGGGCGAGAGCTATCGCATTATCTATCTGCATGTTCCGGCGGCAATGTGGTCTATGGGCATTTATGCCCTGATGGCGGCCGCGGCGTTCATCGGCGTGGTCTGGCAGATGAAAATGGCCAATCTGGCGCTGGCGGCGATGGCGCCCGTGGGGGCGGTGTTTACTTTTGTGGCGCTGGTGACCGGTTCCGCGTGGGGTAAGCCAATGTGGGGAACCTGGTGGGTTTGGGATGCCAGATTGACCTCTGAGCTGGTGCTGCTGTTTCTCTACGTCGGCGCGATAGCGCTGTGGCACGCTTTTGACGATCGCCGTCTGGCCGGGCGCGCGGCGGCTATTCTGGTGCTGATTGGCGTGGTGAATTTACCTATCGTTCACTACTCGGTTGAGTGGTGGAACACCCTGCATCAGGGCTCAACGAATATGCAGCAAAGCATCGCCCCGGCGATGCGCGCGCCGCTGCGGCTGGCGATTATCGGCTACCTGCTGCTGTTTATCACGCTGGCGCTAATGCGCATGCGGAATCTGATTTTGCTCATGGAAAAACGTCGCCCGTGGGTCAGTGAACTGATTTTAAAAAGAGGTCGTCGATGAGCAGCGCATTTACAAGCTGGAGTGATTTCCTGACCATGGGCGGCTATGCCTTTTACGTCTGGCTGGCGGTGGCGTTGACCATTCTCCCGCTGGCGGCGCTGGTCGCGCACAGCGCGATCCTGCATCGTGTCATTCTGCGCGATATCGCCCGGCAGCGCGCCCGTGAAGCCCGCAGGCGCGCGGCGCGGGAGGCGATATGAATATTCGCCGCAAAAACCGCCTGTGGGTCGCCCTCGCGGTGATCGCCGGGCTAACGCTGACCACCGCGCTGGTGCTCTATGCGCTGCGTTCCAGTATCGACCTGTTCTATACGCCTGGCGAAATCCTCTACGGCAAGCGCGAAACGCAGCAGCGGCCCGAGCGGGGTCAGCGTCTGCGCGTCGGCGGGATGGTCGCGCCCGGCAGCGTGAAGCGGGATGCGAATTCGCTGCAGGTGAGTTTTAGCATCTATGACGCCGAAGGTTCGGTGGACGTCAGCTACGAAGGCATTCTGCCGGACCTGTTCCGCGAAGGGCAGGGCGTGGTGGTTCAGGGCGAGCTTGATGCGCACAACCGGATACAGGCGAAAGAAGTGCTCGCCAAACACGATGAGAACTACACTCCGCCAGACGTGGAAAAAGCGATGGAGAGCAACCATCGTCGCCCGGATAGCGCCTACAGGGACACATCCTTATGATGCCTGAAGTCGGCAACGGGCTGCTGTGCCTGGCGCTTGGCGTCGCGCTACTGCTTTCCGTCTATCCGCTGTGGGGCGCGGCGCGGGGGGACAGGCGAATGATGGCCTCTTCCCGGGTATTTGCCGTTCTGCTGTTCATCCTCATTATGGGCGCCTTTATGGTGCTGATTAACGCCTTCATTACCAACGATTTTACGTTGAGCTACGTGGCCAGTAACGCCAATACTCAGCTGCCGGTCCGGTACCGCGTGGCCGCAGCCTGGGGCGCACATGAAGGTTCGCTGCTGCTATGGGTGCTGCTGATGAGCGGCTGGACAGTGGCGGTAGCGCTGCGCAGCAGGCGAATGCCGCTTGATATTGTCGCCCGGGCGCTGGCGGTGATGGGAACGATCAGCGTTGGCTTTCTGCTGTTTATTCTGTTCACCTCCAACCCGTTTGCCCGTACGCTGCCGGAATTTGCCATTGAAGGGCGCGACCTGAACCCGCTGTTGCAGGACCCCGGGCTCATTTTCCATCCGCCGCTGCTGTATATGGGCTATGTGGGCTTCTCGGTGAGTTTTGCCCTGGCGATAGCCGCGCTGTTGAGCGGGCGGCTGGATAGCACCTTTGCGCGCTTCTCTCGCCCGTGGACGCTGGCGGCGTGGGCCTTCCTGACGCTCGGTATTGTGCTGGGCTCCGCGTGGGCTTACTACGAGCTCGGATGGGGAGGCTGGTGGTTCTGGGATCCGGTGGAAAACGCGTCGCTGATGCCATGGCTGGCCGGCACCGCGCTGCTGCATTCGCTGGCGGTCACTGAACAGCGCGCCAGCTTCAAGGCGTGGACGCTTCTGCTCGCTATCTGCGCATTTTCGCTCTGTCTGCTGGGGACCTTTCTGGTGCGTTCCGGCGTGCTGGTCTCGGTTCACGCTTTTACCTCCGACCCGGCGCGCGGCATGTTTATTCTAGCCTTTATGGTGCTGGTCATTGGCGGCTCTTTACTGCTGTTCGCCATGCGTGGCTATAAAGTCCGCTCTCGGGTAAATAATGCGCTCTGGTCGCGCGAGTCGCTGCTGCTCGGCAACAACGTTCTGCTGATGGCCGCTATGCTCACGGTGCTGCTGGGTACGCTGCTGCCGCTGGTGCATAAACAGCTGGGCCTCGGCAGTATTTCGATTGGCGAGCCGTTCTTTAACACGATGTTTAGCTGGCTGATGGCGCCGTTTGCGCTCCTGATGGGCATCGGCCCGCTGGTGCGCTGGGGGCGCGATCGCCCGCGTAAGCTCAGGAGGCTGCTGGTTATCGCCTGCGCAAGCACGCTGGCGCTGTCGCTTCTGTTGCCGTGGTGGTTGGGCGATAAGATTGTCGCCATGACGGTGGTCGGGCTGGCGATGGCCTGTTGGGTCTTTGTGCTGGCGGGAGTAGAGATCGCTTTGCGGGTTTCACGCGGCGCCAGGATGACCCTCAGCTACTGGGGAATGGTCGCAGGCCACCTCGGGCTGGCGGTCACCCTCGTGGGTATCGCCTTTAGTCAAAATTACAGCGTGGAGCGCGACGTGCGCATGCGGGTGGGCGACAGCGTCGATGTCCATGAATATCGCTTTTCTTTCCGTGAGGTCAAAGAGGCGATCGGCCCAAACTATCGCTCCGCCGTCGCGGTGATTGGCGTCATGCGACGCGGTGAACCGCAGGCGATACTGAATGCGGAAAAGCGCTTTTACCACAGCAGCAGCGCCATGATGACCGAAGCGGCGGTTGACGGCGGATTCACCCGCGATCTCTATGCCGCGCTGGGCGAAGAGCTGGGCAACGGCGCCTGGGCCGTACGCCTTTATTATAAACCGTTCGTACGCTGGATTTGGGCCGGGGGAGTGCTGATGGCGCTGGGCGGGCTGTTGTGCCTGTGCGATCCGCGCTATCGCCCGCGCCGCGGATATCCTGGCGCGGAGGCCAGATGAAGCGCTGTACGTTGTTGATGCCGCTGGTCATGTTTATGGCTATCGCGATGCTGCTGCTGTGGCAGCTGGCGCGTAATGTGGAAGGGGACGATCCCAATAGCCTGGAGTCGGCGCTGATCGGAAAACCGGTACCGATTTTCCGTCTTGAGGCGCTGGAAGATCCCGGGCAGCATTTTCAGTCGGATGCGCTGGCCCAGGGCAAACCGCTGCTGCTTAACGTCTGGGCGACCTGGTGCCCGACCTGTCGCGCAGAGCATCAGTATTTGAATCAGCTTTCCGCGCGGGGGATCCGCGTGGTGGGGCTGAACTACAAAGACGATCGGCAGAAAGCAATTGGCTGGCTGAACACGCTGGGCAATCCCTACGCGCTGAGCCTGTTTGACGGCGACGGGATGCTCGGGCTGGATCTCGGAGTCTACGGCGCGCCGGAGACGTTTTTGATCGATGGACAGGGGATCATTCGCTACCGCCACGCGGGTGATCTTAACGATCGGGTGTGGGAGCGCGAATTCAGGCCGCTGTGGGAGAAGTTTAGCCGGGAGGCTGCGCCATGAGATTATTACTGAGCGCGCTGATGCTGCTGCTTTGCGCAAACGCGCTGGCCGCTATTGATGTCATGCCGTTTAAGGACGAGGAGCAGGAACAGCGGTTTCGCCTGCTTACGGAGCAGTTTCGGTGCCCGAAATGCCAGAACAATAGCATTGCGGATTCCAGTTCCGCGATCGCGGCCGACCTGCGGCAGAAAGTTTTTACGCTCATGCAGGAAGGAAAAAGCGACAGCGATATTGTGGACTACATGGTGGCGCGCTACGGCAACTTCGTTACCTACGATCCGCCATTAACCCCGCTGACGATGCTGCTGTGGGTCGTGCCGGCCGCAGCGATCGCCATGGGCGGTTGGGCTATAGTGGCCCGCTCCCGCCGCCGCGTCAGGCCAGGGCAGGAGACGTTTTCTGACGGCCGGGCGCCGGAGGATAAATCCGCCGGGCCGTGGATTTTTATACCTGGCGCGGTGCTTGCGCTGGCGGTAGGTGCGGTCAGCTATAGCCAGACCGGCCACTATCAGCAGGTGCAACGCTGGCAGCAGGCGGTGGCTCAGACGCCGGCTCTGTTGGCGCGGGTGCAGGATCCAAAGGCGCAGCCGCTTGATGAAGACGAACTGCGGCGTCTGGCCCTCGGGCTACGCACGACGCTGTGGCAAAATCCGGACGCTTCTATTGAGGATTGGCTTATGCTCGGGCGTCTCGGCAGGGTCCTGGACAACGCCGCTATGGCGACTCAGGCCTATGCTCGCGCTTACGCGCTGGCTCCGGATAACGATAGTGCGGCATTTGGCTATGCGGAGGCGCTGCTGCGGGTATCTGACCCGCGGGGCGGTGCGCTGGTGCGCCAGCTGATGGAGGGCCAGCGCGTTAACGACCGCCTGCTTAATCTGTATGCGCTCAGTGCATCAGAGCAGGCGCATTTCAGCGAGGCGCTGACGGCGTGGCGGTTGCTGCTAAAACGATTACCGCCGGACGATACGCACCGGGCGGTCATTGAGCATCATATCAACCAGACGGAGCAACGGTTAACCCACGGACATCCCGCCGTTGACGCGCAAGGTTAATAACCACTCCGTTTGTTCACCAGGTTTTTCAGCGGCAGCGCCTGCTGCTGCCGCCGGATGTTGTCCAGCAGCTGGCGGGCAATCACCTCCGTCTGCGCGATGGAGGCCATATGCGGCGTGATCGCCACCTGCGGGTGCTGCCACAGCGGGTCTTCCTGGGGCAGGGGCTCGACGGGGAAGACGTCCAGCACCGCGCCGGACAGCTTGCCGCTATCCAGCGCCTCGAGCACGTCCTGATTCACCATATGCTCGCCGCGGCCGCAGTTAATCAGCGACGCGCCGTCGGGCAGCTGCTGCAGTAAAGGATGGGCGAGGATACCTCGCGTCTGCCCGGTTAACGGCAGGACGTTGATCAGCGCATCCAACTGGCCAAGGAATTCGCCAGCCTGCGCCTCTCCGTGGTAGCAGCGCACGCCGGCAAGGGATTTTTCGCTACGCGCCCAGCCGGAAACCCGATACCCCAGCGCGGCCAGCTGCGAGGCGATATAGCCGCCAATTTCGCCGAGGCCCATGACGCCAACGTGATAATCGGCCGCCGCTCGCTGCGGATACATCTTCCAGACGCGCTCGCGCTGGTGGGCCAGCGCCCGGTCAAAGCGACGCTGAAACCACAGTACGCCCCACAGCGCGTATTCAAACATACCGTGACGAAAATCTTCATCCACCACCCGGCAGAGCGGAACGTCGCTGGCGAAAACGCTGGCGGGCAAATGGTCTACGCCGGCAGACGCGGCCTGGATCAGCTTCAGCTGAGGCGAGCGCGCCAGCAGCTGCGGGTCGGGAAACCAGCAGCAGGCGTATTGCGCCTCGCGGGCGGCGGGGTCCTCGGGCAGAACCGCTTTCACTTCCGGGAATAGCGCGAACGCGGCGCAAATCTCCCGGGTGTACTGAGGATCGTTACAATCCACGACGATGGTGAACTGAGTCATAGGCATTAGCTCTTATAAGAAGTATCAAGACGGTCCAGGCGCCGCAGCCACGCCTGCCACACCAGCTGGCGTTCATGTTCAACCCCCATCAGCTGCTCACAGGCGTGCCGGCTCAGCGGTTCAGGTATCGTATGGATGGGGCCGAGCGGCGCCAGCTGCGCGGCGGCCATCTGGATCTCGCAGGCGCGGTTCAGGTAGTACATGATGTAAAACGCATCGGCGACGGTGCGCCCGACCGACAGCAGTCCGTGGCTTTGCAGGATCATAGCGATGTTCTCGCCGAGCGAGCGCTGGATCCGCACGCGTTCATCGAGATCGAATGCGACGCCTTCATAAGGATGGTAGCCGACGCGTTGATAAAATTCGGTGCTGATTTGGTTAAGCTGCAGCAGCCCGTCTGCGCAGGCGGCAACGGCCATCCCCGGCAGCGTGTGGGTGTGGATCACGCAGTGGGCGTCTTCCCGGGCCATATGGACCGCGCTATGAATGGTAAATCCCGCCGAGTTTGCCGGGGCGCTGCCCTCGACGACCTTCCCCTGCATATCGACCACAATTAAGTTGCTGGCGGTGACTTCGTCAAACATCATGCCAAAGGGGTTAATTAAAAACCGCGGCTCGCCGTCGCCGGGCAGGCGCACGGAGAAGTGGGTATACAGCGTGTCTTCCCAGCCGAAGAGCGCCGCCAGACGATAGGCGGCGGCCAGCTGCTGGCGTAGTTCCCGTTCAGTTGCCATTTATTGCACTCCCATAAATTCACGAATGCGGGTGAGGGACGGATCGGCGGCATCGCTGCGAATGCGCTGCGGCGGCATATCGCTCTGCACGACGCCGTTTTCCATCATCACCACCCGGTCAGAAATTGATAAGGCGAAGTCCATCTCGTGGGTCACGATAATCATCGTCATGCCTTCGCGGGCGAGGGACTGAATGACCTTCAGCACTTCGCCAACCAGTTCAGGGTCCAGCGCCGACGTGGGTTCATCAAACAGCATGATGTCCGGTTTCAGCGCCAGGGCGCGGGCGATGGCCACGCGCTGCTGCTGGCCGCCGGAGAGTTGATACGGGTACTTTTCGGCGTGCGCCAGCAGACCGACGCGATCCAGCAGCCACAGCGCCTGCTCTCTGGCGGCGGCGCGGTCGAGCAGCTTGTGATAGAGCGGGGCGAGCATCACGTTATCCAGCACCGTGCGGTGGGGAAACAGGTTGAAGCCCTGGAACACCATGCCGATGCGGCGTACGCCCGCGCGCATTTGCTGTTTATCAACAATGGAGGCGCCCTTCAGGTAATCCTCGCCGTAAAGAATGATCTCGCCGCCGTCGATGCTTTCAAGGGCGTTAATGGTGCGGATCAGGGTGGTTTTGCCGGAGCCGGACGGGCCGATGATACTGATTACCTCGCCGTTTTCCACTTTCAGGTCGATGCCTTTCAGTACGTGGTGCTGGCCCCAGGATTTTTCGATGGCGTGCAGATCCAGCGCCGGCGGGTTGCCGCTGGCGGCCTGCGCTTTTTGCGTCTGTACCGGCGGCTTCAGGTTCAGGCGCAGGGTTTCGCATTCACGCTCGTTGAGCGTTTGCGGGCGCTTACGCTGAATATCCAGCAGGTTTTCCAGCGCCCGGAACAGCCAGCTAAACACCGTGACGACCATAACGTAGTAAATGGCGACCGCCAGCAGCGTCTCCATGACGAGAAAATTCTGCGCGTACAGGCGCTGGCCGGTCAGCAGCAGCTCCGGCAGCGAAATAACCGACAGAATCGAGCTGAGCTTGATGATGGTGATGTATTCGTTAATCAGCGTGGGCAGGGAAATACGAAACGCCTGCGGGATAATAATTAAGCGCTGAATCCCGATAAAGCTAAAGCTTAAGGCATGCCCGGCTTCGCTTTGCCCCCTGGCGACCGAAAGCAGGCCGCCGCGATGGATTTCCGCCATGTAGGCCGCTTCGGTCACCGTCATCGAGACCAGCCCGGCAATAAACGGAACGCCGAGCAGCGGTTGGGTGGCCGGAAACAGCTGCGGCAGGTTATAGACAAAGACCAGCAGGACCATCAGCGGTACGCTGCGGAAAAACCAAATATAGAGTTCGACGGGAACCTTCAGCCAGCGCGGGCCGGAGAGCTTCGCGCAGGCTAAAAGAAAACCTAATATCAGGCCAATAAACCAGGACAATGAACTGACGACAACCACGGTGACACACGCCTGCCAGAATGCCCCAACGCTAAATAATGAAAAAAAGTATCCCCAATCGAACTCCATACCGACTCCCGTTTAATTATTGTATTAATTGATGCTTTCTAAGTTGTATTTCTTGATGATGGCGTCATATTTGCCGTTGGCTTTAAGGGTGGCTAACGTTGATTTAATGGCCTCGGCCAGCTCGGTGTTGCCTTTGGCGACGTAAATTCCCAGCGGCAGCGGATAGACCAGACGGTTCGAGCTAATGGCCAGGCGGCCGCGGCTTTTCTCGACGATAATTTGCGCCGCCGGGGCGATTTCTAACTGGGCGTTGATATTTTTCGACAGCAGGGCCTGGGAGGCTTCCGGCGCGGTCGGGAATTCCTGGATACTAATGGCCGGTTTGCCGTTTTTCAGGCAGTACTCGTCGGAGTGCGTTTTCAGGCTGGAAACCCAGGCGGTACCCGCCTGCAGACCTACCTTCACGCCGCACAGTTCGTCTTCCGTTTTTGGCTGAATGGCGCTGCTTTTCAGCGCAATAATGGACGCGCCGGAGAGGGCGTAAGGGATGGCGTCCGCCTGCTTCTGGCGCTCGGGCGTCACGTACATCCCGGAGATCACCGCATCGTATTTTTTACCGATACCTAAGATCAGGCTGGTGAATTTTGTGTCGATAAGCTGCGGTTTGGCCTTCAGCTGTTCGGCGATCAGCGCCGCGAACTCCGGGTCGATGCCGACAATATTGTTATTGCTGTCATAGGATTCAAAAGGCGGATAGGTCACCTCCATCCCGACTTTAAAGACGCCCTCGGTCAGCAGCTCAGCGGCCTGAGCCAGCGGGGAAAAACAAGCGGTGACGGCGATGGATAAAGCCACACGGCGCGAGATTTTTTTTAGCGTTTTGTTCATCATTTATCCTCACGGGTTATTTACGGTTTTTTGCTGTGCTTGTTTTTTCAGATGGCCAAAGGTGTTAGTGCCGCGGGCGCGTTCGGGGAGCTGGAGCTCGCCTCGGGTGACTTTCTCGCGCAGGTAGCGATAGGTCTGTAACGCCTGGCTCCACATATGCTCACCAATGCTCAGTTCTTGATATTCGCTGGCTTCGCCTGCCTCAAGGAAGCCCGGCAGCGGGCGAATCAGCGTGTGGTAGTCGCAGGCGAAAAACAGCGGGAAGGAGTAGCGTTCCTGCGGCACCTTGCGTACGCGGTGTGCGGTTGCAACAAATGTGCCAGCGCTCAGGACTTCCAGCATGTCGCCGATATTAATCACGAAAGCCTCTTCTCCGGCCGCGTTCTTCAGCGGCGGGGCGTCGATCCAGTCGCTATCTTCATTCAGCACTTCAAGACCCGGCTGGTCGGCGAGCAGCAGGGTGAAGCATTCATAGTCGGTGTGTGCACCAATACCGGGAACATCTTCGGCGCTGGCGTCAAAGGGGTAGTGGATCAGACGCAGCTTTGACGGCGGGCAGGTAACCATCGACCTGAAATAGCCCTCCGGCAGGCCAAGGGCGAGAGCGAAGGCGTCAAACAGGCGATGCCCAAGGGCGAAAACCGCGTCATAGTAGGCCAGCACGCGGGATTGAAATTCCGGCACGTCCGGCCACTCGTTGGCGCCAATCAGCGGCGTTTTCGCCACGACGAACGGGTGGTCGTCGGCGGCCTGAAAGCCGATATCAAACGCCTCTTTGTGATCCGGCTTGCCGGAGCCGTAAATCTCTTCCCCTTCGGGAACGTAGCCCTTATGGCTTTTCGACTGTCCGATGTAGTACGCCATCTTGCGCTCCATCGGCAGGGCGAAAATCTCTTTGGCCGCCGCGCGGATCCCGGCAATCAGTTCGGGCGCGATGCCGTGGCCGGTAACGTAGAAAAAGCCGACTTCGCGGGCCGCCTGGCCGATGGCGTCGGCCACCGCCTGGCGTCGGACGAGATCGTCGCAGGCCAGGTCGCTGATATCGATGGTCGGTAATTCAGTAAACGAACTTTTTGCAGCGGTCATTTATTCCGTTCCTTATTCAGTTTGCGAGGTGAATTCAACAAAATGCTGCTGTTCACGCTGGGCCATCCAGGCGTTCAGCGACCACAGGTCGGCGACCGGAACGTTGGTAAACGGCAGGTGATGCAGGTAGCCATCGGGGCCAAATTCCGGCGTAAGCGTGGTGTACTGGTAGCCGCGCCGGCGCTGCGATTGCCAGATCTGTTCCCAGAAGCGCTGCTGAAACCGCAGGGCCGCCCGATATTCCGGCGCGGCGGGGTGCGGCACCTGCGGCCCCTGGTCGTACCCGGCGCGGGCCTGAATATGGTGGACCCGTTCGATAAAGGCGCTGAAGTCATCGCAGGGGTCATCCAGCAGGCGTTCGCTTACCACGATCCAGTGGCTGATATCGGCGGTAAAGCGCAGCTGCGGCAGCTGTTGAATTATCTCCAGCGTCAGCCACGGGCTATACAGCGACGTGGCGCGATGGGTTTCAAAGCTGCAGAACAGTTCATATTCGGCGGCGAGCTCATGCGCTCTGCCGAGAAAATCCACCTGCTGCGCCAGCGGCCAGCGGTCGTTACCGGCCAGCAGATTGACGAAGCGCGGATTAAGCGCTTTTGCCGCCGCAAAACGTTCTTTTAAGCGCTCCAGATGCTGCGCGGGCGTCTCGGCCTGGGCCGGAATAACTCCGCCGCCGCTGAACACAATGGCGATATACTCAAGCGCGGACGCTTCGATGCGTTGGGCCAGCGTCCGCTGCTCTTCTGGCGTCAGCGGAACCCGCGCTTCAATACCGCAGCAGCCGACGCTCCGGAGTTCGCTGACCGTTTGCTGCCACGGGGTGGTGACGCCCCACAGCGTGCGAAAGACGTTAAGCTGCATGGTTTTTCCTCTATGGATATTTCACGCCCGGGAGAACGCAGAGCATTTCATACAGCAGGTTGGCGGCCAGCTGGGACGTGTTGCCGCTGACGTCATAGGGGGGCGAGACCTCGACCAGGTCGCAGCCAATCAGGTTCAGACCGCGGCAGCCGCGCACGATTTCCAGCGCCTGAATCGACGTCAGTCCGCCCACTTCCGGGGTTCCGGTGCCGGGGGCCCAGATCGGGTCGAGGCTATCAATATCGAAGCTGAGATAAACCGGGCCAGCCCCCATTTGCTGGCGCACTTCGGCCATCAGCGGGGTCAAAGATTTGTGCCAGCACTGCTCGGCCTGAACCAGACGAAAACCGCGATCGACGCCCCACTGGAAGTCACCGGCGGCGTAGCCCTGCGCGCGCTGGCCAATCTGGACGACGCGTTTAAGATCCAGCAGCCCCTCTTCGACGGCGCGGCGGAAGGTGGTGCCGTGGGCAATCTTTTCGCCGAACATCTCATCGTTGGTATCGGTGTGGGCATCGACGTGAATCAGCCCAACCGGACCGTGCTTTTTGGTCAGCGCGCGCAGAATCGGCAGGGTAATGGTGTGATCGCCCCCCAGCGTCAGGGGGATAAGCGGAAAACTATTTAAACCGGTGTAGTAATCCTCGATAATCTGCACCGATTTGAGCAGGTTGTAGGTATTGATCGGTACATCACCGATATCTGCCACCGACAGTGAATCAAAAGGCGCGGCGCCGGTGGCCATGTTGTACGGGCGAATCATTACCGATTCGGTACGAATATAGCGCGGTCCGTAGCGCGTTCCGGAACGCTGTGAGGTTCCGATATCCAGCGGGATGCCGACAAACGCTGCATCAAGTCCCTGTAAATCTTCGATAAATGGCAGGCGCATCATCGTGGCGCGGCCACCAAAACGCGGCATCTCGTTGCCACCCTGCGGTTGATGAAAGACGTTATCCATTTCAGCTCCTGAATCTGACAAACAAAACTCAACAGCAGGGATAGTGCGAAAGATGTGCTGGACTTTAAATCGTCTGCCGCAAATACTTAGTTCATTTATTAGTGAACTAAGACGCTATGCTTAACGACGCGACGCTTAACATTCGACAGCTCCAGGTTTTTGAGGCGGTGGCCCGTCTTGAGAGCTATGGCCGGGCCCAGCAGGAGCTGGGGATTTCCGTTTCCGCGATCAGCAATGCGATGTCGCAGCTGGAAGGCCAGCTTGGCTTTAGCCTGTGTCAGCGCGGGCGCGGCGGCTTTGCGTTGACCGAAAAAGGGCAGCATTTTTTACAGCAGGCGATCCGCGTGCTGAGCGAACTGAATGAACTGGAGCGCCAGTCGGCGCTGCTGAAAGGCGAGCATAGCGGCACGATTTGTATCTCAACGCTCGATTCCATCGAGACGGAGACCGCGCTGTCGCTGCCGGTCGTGCTGCGCAGCTTTAGCGATAAGTTTCCTAATGTGCATATCAAGCTGATTATCCGTACCCCGGCGGAACAGCTTAACGGCGTATTGAATAACCATATCGATCTCGCCATCGGCAGCTACAACTCGCGGGTGCATAACATCATCAGCGAACCGCTCTATCGCGAGCAGCACTGGCTCTACTGCAGCGACCTGCATCCCATGTTCTTCAGTCGACAGCTCGATAAAGAGCTGATCAGCCAGTGTCCGCTGGTGACGCGCAGCTACTGGAATACCAGCGATCTGCGGCGGCGCGGGTTCAGCAAGGGCAGCGCGACCGTTGAAACCGTCGATGCGCAGCTGCTGCTCATCCTCTCCGGGAAATATATCGGCTACCTTCCCGAGCACTACGCCTGGCCGTGGATTAAGGAGAATCGCCTGCGCGTACTGCTGCCCAATGAGTTTGGCTTTCAATCTCCCTTCTCGGCGATATGCAAGCGCGGGCGCAGCAACGAACCCTACCTGAAGGAGTTTCGCAATCTACTCAAGAAGAATACGGTGGCCAGACCGAAGTGGAGTGAATGAGATTCGTATTGAATGAGTAACAGCTTATGCCTGATATGAATTGTAAAAAGACCGCTCAATATCAGGCATATAAAAGGTAATGTGTCATTAATCATATGGGGGTGAGAAAAAGCTTAGATAAAAATATCGTCCTGCACCTGGATAATTCCCATTCCTGATCTGGTTAAAAAATGACCTTTTTGTGTGTTTTTTCTGAATTAATGTTAAATCCAACGCCTGACGTTGTTTGTTAAAATTTTTTCTGCTGCAATCGACAAATATATTTTTGACGTATTTTTTTTCTAATGGATGGGAAGATGATAAGAAATAGCTTATTGGCATTGGTGTGCATTTCTGTAGGTTTATTACAGGGGTGTACTAATGGTAAAAAACCGCAGAGCGCACTCATAAAAAAAGATGTCATTCAAAATGAACAGCCCGCGCAGGTTCCTGCTTTACAGCAGTGTATCCAGGATGCCGACGCTTTAGTTAAGCTCGATAAAAAGTTTCAGCAGGACTCAAACGAGCTGTATGGTTTAATCAATGATGCTAAGTTTTATGCTTCTGTTTCAGACCAAACCTCCGCCAGCGTAAAATCAACGATTACACCGCTTTTTGAATACAAGATAAACGATAAGTGTAATAGCATTTCGCAGAAATTAATTAAAGAGTTTGAAAGCCGGGCAAGAAAATCTGAACTCAAGGATGGGCTGGCCAGATGATGGACGATAAGGGGAAACTGAATATATGCAATCTACGAGGTCCTGCGATTGTATTTGCTCTTTTTACCCTTATTGTTGTGTTTCCTGCTCGTGCTGAGCCGGGAGACTTCCTTGATAATATATCGAAACTCGAAATAAACAATCCGCCGGCCTCAGGCGCCGCCAGCGGGGAGTCGGTCTCGTCTAAGCAAAATAACGATAGCCCTGATAAAAAAACGCCTCAGAAGCAGGACGTCGTCAGAAAAAAAAGCCATCAGAATAAAACAGAGAGTACGATTAACGCTCTGCGGAAACAGAATGCGGAGCTGAGCGCTGCCGCCAAAGCGGCGGAGAAAAAGCGCGCTGAAACGACGCGCGAACTGTCGGCGCAGATCGCCACGCTGAAGGCTCAGAGTGAACAGCGTGTACAGAAAGAGAGCGGCGAAACTGCCGCCGTGAGCGCGCTGAGCAAAAAGAACGCCGAGCTGGCCGCCGCTGCCGAAGCGGCGCAGAAAAAACTGGATGAGACCACCCGCTCGCTGACGGCGCAGATCGCCGCATTGACAGCACAGCGTGCACAGAACGAAAGCGGGCAGACCACCGCGCTTGATGCGCTGAGCAAAAAGAACGCCGAGCTGGCCGCCGCTGTCGAAGCGGCGCAGAAAAAACTGGATGAGACCACCCGCACGCTGTCGGTGCAGATTGCCGCGCTGAAAACGCAGAAGGAGCAGAGTGAGAACCTGCAGAAATCGACGATCGATACGCTGACGGGAAAGAATCTGGAACTGCGCGCCGCTGCCGAATCTGCACAGAAAAAGCAGGATGAGACAACCCGCGCGCTGTCGGCGCAGATTGCCGCGCTGACCAAAAAGAACGCCGAGCTGGCCGCCGCCGCCGAAGCGGCGCAGAAAAAGCAGGATGAGACCACCCGCGCGCTGTCGGCGCAGATCGCCATGCTGAACAAGCAGCGCGCGGAAAGAGAAGGCCAGCAGAAAACCGCGCTTGATGCGCTGACCAAAAAGAACGCCGAGCTGAACGCCGCCGCCGCAACCGCGCAGAAAGAATATGATGTTTCAGTCGCTGCTTTAAACGATAAAAATAAAAAATTACAGTCTACGCTCGATAGCCTGGCCATCAAGCAAAGTGATTCAGCCTTGCGGATAAAAGTCATAAAAATGCCTATGCGCTCGGCGTTTTCTACCTTACCCAGGCGCTATCCGATGTGAATAAAATGGCCGACAATAATGTCAAGCTGGCGCCTTCAGCGTTGGTTTCCGGGTTTAACGACGCTTATACTAAAAAACTTAAAATTAAAGAAAATGAAATAGAAAGTATCGTTAACATGCTTAACGAACAACTATCGTCTAAGTACGTCGATATTGAAAAAAGAATCATGGCTAAAATCAAAAACAAGAAATATGAGATTTTGCCTAATGGCGTCTATTTTGTGGTTGATAAAAAAGGAAAGGAGTCGTACAAGTCGAATGAGACTTTGTCTATGAATATCCTTGAGAAGAAGCTTGATGGTACGTCGATACTCAATACGATGAATTCAAAGATGGTTTACGATAAGCAAATCGATCCGCTAATGGCCAAAGTACTATCATCCGGATTAAAAGGCGGAACTGTTACGCTATATGGACAGGCCGGCTCGCTGTATAGCAGCACGCCAGCTGACCTGAACCCGGATACCTTAATCTCCATTACCTTCGAACTCATTCCCTGAGCGATCGATAGCGGCTCCCCGCCGACTTGCGTATCCACAAAGCCATCGCCCGCATACCTGGGGTTGCCAGTCAGATGTCCGGGACGGACATCATGGCTGCAACTATCGCCTGGCGGGCAGAATATTGCCCATCGCGCTTTCAACCGATCGCTTCCGGCAGCAGTCAATCCAGCTGTATTAGGTTTGACTCAAAGGCGGTGACGCCTGAGGCCTCTCCGGCGTAATGCGCCGCTTCGTCATACGGGGCGAGGTGTGAAAAGCAGCATATTACCATTCTCAACGAGTATGAAGACGGAACTGCGATCCTGTCCCTGTTGCTTTCCCAATGAATCCCGACTTGATATCTGCCAGATATTATTTGTGAATTTTATATTAATCTTGCCAGCCATTAATTATAACCATATTTATGCCCAGAACTGGGCGGCTTACAGACTGTAAACCATAAAAAATAATTTATTTCACACTCCGCTATTCGCGATGTTTTCAGTGTCAGGAGTGATCTTTATTTCCGCTGCACATTGATTTGCATCAATCAACTCTGTCTATTCAGATATGAATTTAATTCATATTCCTCTGCCAGGTATACACTCAGCCTTTATTGTAAGCAAAAGGTTGTTATTACATACCGGCTTTGTTTGTCTGATGCGTTTCATTTTTACATTTGCCTTAAGATGTCTGAGGAAAGTCTTATAATGGACTTTGGGGCCGGCAGGTTGATATTTTTTGGCGCTTTGCTCTACTATATCCTGGTCATCACACGCCGTTATCTTTAACACATTATTCCTCACGGGAAGGGACCGCTATGGCTGATACGTTCCAGAATGAGGTGCCCAGGGCACGCATTTTCAGAAAAGAGTTCGGAAAAATCCTGAAAGACCCGGCGCTGACGCAGGAATTACGCGACGAAATCAGCGCGCTGGCCCCGAAATAAACGGCGTGCGTTATTTAATGGATTAACCGGGAATATGCTGGACGCGCAGGTGGCTGATTCCGTGGCCCGAACGGCGCTGGCAGCCGGCCCCGCGCTGACCGGAGAGGAGATGTACTGATGGCCAATGTTTATACTCTGATTTCAGTCTGTCAGGCCGCTGCTGATGCGCTGGCGGTACAAACGCAACAACGTCTGCTGTTGTGGAACAACTGGCTGCAGCCGCTGTCAGCCGATAAACCCGCGGGGGACGATCCCGGCTACGATGATGATTTCCAGCTGATGCGCGAAGAGGTGAACAAGATCACCGGTGCGGATAGCGATCTGATTTGTAGGTTGGCCGAAAAACTGCTCACCACCGTGACCAAAGATATTCGCGTTGCCTCATATTACGCGTGGGCGCGGCTGCACCGGGATGGCGAAAGCGGTCTGGCGGACGGACTGGAACTGCTGGCCGGGCTGATGCAGGGTTTTGGCGAGCAGCTGCACCCGCTGCGGGAGCGCAGCCGAAGGGCCGCATTTGACTGGCTCGCCGGACAGCGGATGCTTGACAGCCTGTCGCTGTACCCCGAGGCCGGCAGTACTGATGCCTTGCGTATCAGCGGCGCATTATTGCTGATGGAGCAGGCGCAGGAGGGGACTGTTCCCGATGCGCTGTGCGGCGTCCTCGAGACCCGTCTGTTGAAGTCGGGCGGGCCGGATGCCGTCGTGCCGCAGAATGTCAGCGATGTTTCGCCCTCTCAGGCAAACAACTATACGCCGGCGCTGAGCCCTATCACCTCCGGTCAGGAACTGCTGACCCAGGCGCGTATCCTGGCGAAATATCTGGGAGACCAGCCGGAGGGCTGGCTGGCCGCTCATCATCTGATGAAAAGCATCCGCCACGACACGTTATATCAGCTGCCGCCGCTATCAGCAGAAGGCAGAACCCGTATTGAACCGCCGAAGCCGGACCAGCGGGCATTGCTGAAGCGGTTGTATCTCCAGCAGAGCTGGACGGAACTGCTGGAACAAGCTGATGGGATGTTTTCTCGTGGGGCGAATCATCTGTGGCTGGACCTGCAGTGGTATATCCACCAGGCTCTGCTGAAGGCGGGGCGGGAAGCGGAAGCCGCTATTATTCAGAACGACCTGAAAGGGCTGCTGACCCGGCTGACGGGGCTGGAAGGACTGGCATTTAACGACGGCACGCCGTTTGCCGATGAGGTCACGCTGAACTGGATACAACAGCAGGTGCTGGAGAACGCCGCAGGCTGGCGGGATGATACTGCCGCCAGCGCCGCTACCGCATCCGGCGATGACGATATTCTGCTGCTGGAGCCGGAGGCCCTCGCGGTTGCCGACAGCGACGGCCCGGAGGCGGCGCTGGCCTGGCTGCAGAACCGCCCGGGTATCACCAGCGTGCGCAGCCGCTGGCTGCTGCGCCTGCTGATGGCGCGTATTGCCGAGCAGACCGGCAAAAATGAGCTGGCGCAACACCTGCTGGCGGAACTGGGCGCGGATGCTGCCGGAATTCCGCTGGCACAATGGGAGACAGGTCTGCTGTTCGAAGTCAAAGCCCGCCACCTCAGGCTGCTACGCATGAAGGCCGGGCGCAGTGAAACCGACAAAAACCGCCTGCAGTCTGCTATGGATCGCCTGCTTGCCGAGCTGATTGCCATCGATCCCGCCCGCGCCGCAGTGCTGTGCGCATAATCTGTTTACGAAAAATAAGGTGGCGGGAGCGGCGATGAAAAAAGAGAATGCCGCTCAGCGCATATCTCACAACGTATTAAAAGTTAACGGGGGCGATAACGTGTCGGCCAGAGAACGTTTTTTTAAGAAAGTGCAGCAGAACTCCGATAGCACACCGCCCGGCAATAAATCTGCTGAGGCGGAAATTCAGGCATTCCGCCGCCGGATGGATGCGCTGGTGCAGCAAATCAGCCAATGGTTTGCGGGTTCCGGCATTGAGGTCATTCTATCAACAAAGCATATTCATGATCTGAGCACGATCGGCTATAGCCTGAACAGCGGTATATGCCGTTATGACATCACCACACTCCGGCTACAGAACGGCGATCGTCACGTCAGCATAGTACCTGAACAGCTCTGTCGAGGTGTGGAAACGGGCTGCATGACAATGCGGGTTAATGCCCCTGGTATCACTCAGCTGTTTTACCTGAGCATGGCGCCGGAAACGGGCTGGTTTATCCGCCGCGAACATCAGAGCGAAAAAGAGAATGTCATCATGACGGAAGAGCTCTTTTTCCATGCCGTTGATTGCCTTGCCTGAATAGTCGCAGCGGTTTCTCATATTGTGCACGCAACCGTTGCCTGACCCATTACAGATATTCAGGCTGTCTGCTCTGAAGGCTTCATGGTTGTGCTTTCAGCCGCAATGAGCTTCTTAATGAGTTTTGCCATTTTAGGACCCTCGTTTTTTGGCTCTTTTCTCCTGGAGCCCAAAAAGGCACTGCAAGGCTGCGGTTCTCAGTCATTCCCGCCAGACCGATATAGACACAAAAAAGCCCGCAGGGCTTGCGCCGTGCGGGCTCTTAGGACTTCATCGGATGACTCTGGTAATCACCGATGGAGAATTTTGGGGGCTGGCGGAGTCTGAATTGGTGATTTAATTTATTGTTTTACAAATGATAAATCCCAATTCAATTTTTTGTTTGGGCCTATCATTGGGCCTAAAACTAGTGGTAACTAAATTTCAATCAACAATGATGGGCTAACCTTTCCAAGGTTAACATACCTGAATAGCTGCGCGGAATAGTACATCACTTAAGGGGAACTCAGCCAAGCTTGTGCGATCTGAGCAACCGCCAAATAACCCAAATCACCAACCGGACTGACTGAGCGATGCCGATCATAGCACCTATTACCCGCAGCGAACGACGCCTGATGCATAAAACCAGTGACAAAAACCATGACTGCAGACTGACTGCCATACTGATGCTGCGCTGAGGCAGAAGTGTCAGCCACGTCGCCCGCTCGTCAGTTGGTCGCCGGATTAACTGGTTTACCCTTTATGGCTTTTATGGCATTGACGGCTGGAATCATTTTCTCCCGGATGCGGACGCAGCTGGCCTTTTGAGCATATATGCTCGCTGTTGTGTGAACTAGTCTGGTACTTCGTTGAAGGGCTGAAAGCACCACGCTGGCTGGGAACGACTAACGGCGTGAGGTTTATCGATGATGTAGCGATGTTTAACGCCTGATGGTGCTGCGCTTATTAGTCCTACTGGCGGTATTGTAGGCTGGATAAGGTGTTTACGCCGCCATCCGGCTAATTTGTGCAAAAACTAATACCCAACCAACGGCTGGGTTCATTAAAATGGTCACTGTTTTTGTATCCGTTTTAGCTTTCTGCCTCTTATGCAAAGAAATGCATCCTGTTTTAACCGAAGATCCAGGATTGCGATGTTCTTTCATTTAAAACCGCTCATAAAAGCGATAAATTCTAAGACTGGTGTGAAAAAGCGGATGAGATCACTGTTTCATAGTACCTGCCTGGCGGATGTGTATTTACCACATTATGGATTGAAAATAAGGGTTAGTGAGTCGTTATGGAAGCCAACACGCGTAAGCTAGAAAGAATTTTTGATCAAACCATCACCTATCAAGTGCCACTATTCCAGCGTCCTTATGTGTGGACGTGTGAGAAAAATTGGGAGCCCTTGTGGGAGGACATCCAGACACTTCTTGATAAACAACTTAATGGTGGTAGAGCTCACCCCCATTTTTTAGGGGCTGTAGTATTGGAGCAGGTCGCGAACCCGACGGGATCCATCGAAAGTCGTCAGGTGATCGATGGTCAACAACGATTCACTACGCTCCAGTTGTTCCTGATGGCGGCGCGTGACCATGCGGTAGCGTATGAACAGACTAAATATGTCGAACGCTTTTCAGATCTCGTGACCAACCGACGTAGCAAGATCGATCACGATGACGAAGTGTTCAAAGTATGGCCTACCAATAGCAATCGAGAAGCTTTCAAAGTAGTTCATGAGGCTGGGTCACCTGATGCTGTTGATAAGCAAATTACACTACGGCCTGATCTTCGTGATGGTGTTAATAACATTATTGACGGTTACAAATTCTTTTATGCGCAGATAGGGCAGTGGATAAACGGTTCGTTTGATGATAAGGAAGATATCCAGGCATTAAGTGAAAAGTCTCTTGATGATCGTTTTGATTCTCTCTGGCAGGTTGTTAAGGACTGTCTTCAGATTGTTGTGATCGATTTGGACCAGAATGATGAGACTCAAGTCATCTTTGAGACGCTGAATGCAAGAGGGGAGGACCTTCTTCCTGCAGACCTGATCAAGAATTACTTGTTCAGGCTCGCGGAAGCCAGGGGGGATAATGTTGAACAGCTTTATGCAAATAACTGGAAATCATTCGAGACTGATTGGTGGAGAGAGGAAGTCAGACAGGGACGAATCACCCGCCCCCGAGTGGATGTTTTCATCAACAACTATTTAGCGATGATGACGCGTGAGGAGGTCAAGTCTTCACATATTTTTAATGCATTTAAGGCATTTGTCAGGCAGTCTGAATCGAGTTCGGATCCGGTTTCTGGCCCTAAAACAGCGGCAGAGCACATTGCTCAACTTTCACGTTACGCTGAGGTTTTCAAAAGATTTTATCAGTCAGATAGTCATCCCCGCTTAGCGACATTTATGCGCCGCTTAGATGCTGTAGATACAACCACAGTTATTCCGTTTTTGTTGTATGCATACGCTGAATTAGTCCCCGGCAATGTTACGGAGTTTGATGCAATTCTTGAGTTGCTTGAAGCGTATTTGGTACGTCGCATGATCTGTGGAATGACTAGTAAAAACTACAATCGCTACTTTGTTGAGCTTATTAAAGCATTGGACAAGAAAGGGATCATAACGGCAGAAAATGTAGCTGGCCAGATGAATAAAAGTGCTGGAGATAGTACTCGATTCCCTGACGATAGTGTACTGGCTGCGGCCATTACAGATTTGCCCCTTTATGGCCGGCTGGCTCAATATAAAGTGCGAACCATACTTGAAGCACTTGACGCTTATGCGTTTAACAAAAAAAGTGAAGCAGAACCATTACCAGGTGGGTTGACGATTGAGCATGTAATGCCGCAAAAGTGGGCAGATAATTGGCCGCTTAGCCCCGATGATAAAACTGATCCACTGATTGAGCAGAAGGCTATTCAAAGGAGAGATAAGCTATTAAATACTATAGGTAATTTAACGCTTATTACTCATAGTCTGAATCCCGCATTGTCGAATTCTGCGTGGACCTTGAAACGCCCTGAACTGCTAAAGTTTAGCAAGCTCAATTTGACGCAATACTTTCATGGCGATCATGCTGTGCAGTGGGGGGAGAAAGAAATTGAAACCCGTACTTTTTATCTGACTGAGCATCTCAAAAAGATATGGCCAATGCCAGCAGTTTCTGAAGATGAGAAAGGCACAATGGATTAATCCGTTATGCAACGATAGAGATCTACCGGAACCCAAGAAAGCAAAACCCAGCCATAGGCTGGGTTCTTTAAATAGTGGTACCTGACCCAGAATGAAACCAAGGACATGGGGATTTTCATAATTCGCGATTAGATTGGTCACGATTAATACAATTCATGATTAATTTGTCGTGCTTTCTCGCGCCCTTCAACAAGTTGCTCAGGTGTCCAGATAAAAACTGATAGTGTATTTTCCCATTCCCCTATGCCCTCGAGGTCGAAGTTAACTGAGATCTCAATTTTCTGATTTATCAATTCAAATGACGGTATTTCCACATTATTAACTCGATTGACGACCAAAAATGGTGTAGTTGGGGTTTGCTGGCTTTTATTCAATCGAGGGATTGAAGATAAGCGAATCATTTCCATCATAGCCATACTTTTGAACCATGGAGAACCCCTATAACGCCAGTAAAGGTCAGACATATCACTTCCGAGGCTAAGATTCGTGAACGAAGTCCCTTGTGCCATACCGAGAACATTTTCAAAGATCTGAATAAAAGCATCAAATCCGGAAATTCGTTTTAACGTGTTGCGGCACATGGTTGATATTTCAGCACAGGCATTCTGTCGTATAATTTGTTTTTGAAGTGCTAATTGAATTTCGTAGGAATTATTGACTCGTTCAATCATGGGAGGTTCGTTGAGCAATCCACCAAAACCAAGCTCGTTGCACAGCACATAACGTCTTTCCGGAGACCATTTGCTAAAGTTCTGCTGCAAAGCCCAAAGATCTCGTACGGAGCCGCTTACAAAATGAGAAAGTCGAATCCGTAACCCTTCAGGAGCAGAACGAATTATGTAGCCCAACGCAATTATGTCAGGACCAATGGCGACAATGTTGTTTTCGTCACAATCCTCTAAAGCACCTATTCGGCGAGAACTTTCGTGTTCATATTTGATTTGATGTAATTTATCTACAGTAAAACGCTTTTCATCCCGGTCAATCAGGACACTACACGACACACAGAGCCATATTCCATTGTTGATATGAGAGCGCTCTTCAGAGGACATATTTGGATCGTAACGACGAGCTCCAGGTCCGGGTGCAGCAGCACAAATATGAGCAGCGACACCAGTCATAGTGACGGCATTTTTCCCTTCATCGCTAGGTCCAACCGTTGAGCATTTACATAACGAACAGAGATAACTGGCACGTAGTGCCAAATCATTCCTCGTCCGCTTATTAAAATCATCTCGATTTCGTGCCATTAAGTATCATCACCTGATTTGCATTCCTGCCAGTATCCTTTGATTAAAAACCTCCGTCGTAAGCGCCTATGGCTATGACAGGGGATCTAACGCATCACTTTGTTCCTGTCGATTGTATAGCCTGCACCCTCGAGTTCGTGGATCATACTGATGATCTGTTCGTCAGAAAAACGCTTCTTCATGGGGATGTCCCCACGTTGCTAATGAAGACATTACTAACATCGTGGTGTGTTAATCAACGGGGAGCAGGTCAGATCCTCTCATACGCCATGATATTAGCAGCCTTTAACCGTATGAAAGTTTGTACATTTGTTCGAATTTATCTCGAAGCTAAAATTCTCGCCATAAATACATAACAGGGCTTTGTGAAACGTGAGTCTGAGGCTGAATCTGCTTTCTGCTGTTTTAATAAAATCAGCCCACCACTGCATCATTGGGCGACGTTGTTCAATATAATCACTACAGTTATAGGCGCGACGTACCTCGTTTTTATCTACATGTGCAAGTGCGGCTTCAATAACATCTGGGGGAAATCCTTGTTCATTGAGGGCGGTGCTGGCTATAGAACGCAATCCATGTGAGACGAGCACACCACTAAATCCGGCACGTTTGAGGGCAGCATTTACCGTTTGACTGTTCATAGGCTTACTTGGCTTTATACGACTGGGGAAGATAAACTCCCGGTTTCCGCTAAGTGACTTCATCATTTCCAGAATAGAGAGAGCCTCATCAGATAGTGGAACCGTATGGTCCCGGTTCATCTTCATTCGAGCAGCAGGAATTTTCCATTCACTAGCATCAAAATCGATCTCATCCCATCGAGCCTCAGCAGCTTCGGCAGGGCGGGTGATGGTGAGAAGCTGCCACATGAACAAGCACCACGTTGACATACTGATACTTGCTGTACGCATTGTTTGCATTAACTGTGGAAGCTGATCCGGACGGATACTCGGCATGTTTTTCTTTTGCGGTTTCTCGAACGCTTTTCCGATATTTACACTGGGAACTGCATCAATCAGGCCTGTGTTCTGCGCATAAATCATGACTTCGTTAATACGCTGACAAAGGCGGCGAACAGTCTCTAATGCACCTCTGGCCTGAACCGGCTGAACAGCTTTAACCAGAGTATGAGCCTTAATCTCAGTGACGCTGATATCACCGATTGCTGGGAAAACATCTCTCTCAAGCGAGCGCCAGATATCGTCGGCATAGTCCTCTGTTACGCTGGCTTTCTTCACATTCCACCAACGCTCGGCAACTAACAAGAAGGTGTTGGTTTTGGCCTCTTGAGAATTCCTCTCCTGTTCTTTCTGGTGTTCCTGAGGATCAATATCTTTTGCCAACAAAACTCGAGATTCAGCTCTGAGTTTACGCGCATGAGAAAGGGAGACAGCAGGGTAGGCACCGAAGCTCTGTTTGGTTCGCTGTTTGGTTAGAGGCCGATAGTAACGGAACTGCCAGAGCTTACTACCGCTGGACCTTATTAACAGGGTCAGCCCATCACCATCATAAAGCTGGTAATCGGCATCTTTAGGTTTGGCGGCTTTGATTTCCGTATCGGTTAACGGCTTGGTTTTTCTTGCCATGGGGAGTCTCCAGGCGTTTAGGCCCAACGAAAACAATAGAGCTTTTCGTTGGGCCTATCAATGGGCCTAAAAGGTTCGGATTTAATTAGTTCTCTTCGGACTTCGCAGGACAAATTACAGGCACAAAAAAGCCCGCAGGGCTTGTGCCGTGCGGGCTCTTAGGACTTCATCGGATGACTCTGGTAATCACCGATGGAGAATTTTGGTGGAGCTGGCGGGAGTTGAACCCGCGTCCGAAATTCCTACATCCTCGGTACTACATGCTTAGTCTGTCTTTACATTCGCCTGGCACCTGCGGACGGACACGCCACTACCAGACTAGCCTGATTAGTTTTAACGCTTCAACCCCAGGCAGGGCTTCCACGCGATCTCTTTTGGGTTTGACCTCTCTTTGATCCCCGTCTTAAGAGCGGAAGCTAGGGAGAGAGGGCTCAGAGCAGGTTATTAAGCTGCTAAAGCGTAGTTTTCGTCGTTTGCGACTATTTTTTTGCGGCTTTTTACGAGGCCAACCGCCCCTCGGCATGCACCTTGGGTTTCGCAAATCCCGTCGAATCCAGAATCAGCCCCAATGTGTACGGTGAGTATAACAGATTTATGAATGTGCTTACCAGTCCTCGTTTTGAGGATTATGGCGTCAGGTTGGGTGAAAAATCAGCATCAACAACGATATAGCATCAGGGCCAGCAAAACTGACCCTGACAGGAAGGGGAATTAACGACCGGCGTGTTTCATAATTCGGGCTTTATCTACCGCCCACTCGCGGTCTTTGATATCGGTACGCTTGTCGTGCTGTTTCTTACCTTTCGCTACGCCGATTTTGACTTTGCACCAGGCATTCTTCCAGTACAGCGAAAGAGCAACCACGGTGTAACCTTCGCGGTTGATGCGCCCGTACAGGGTATCCAGTTCGCGCTGGTTGAGCAGAAGCTTACGGGTACGCGTCGGGTCGCAAACGTAATGAGTGGAAGCAACGGCCATTGGCGTAAAGTTGGCGCCAAACAGATAGGCTTCGCCATCTTTTAAAATGACATAGCTATCGCCAATGTTGGCTTTACCTGCGCGGAGAGATTTTACTTCCCATCCCTGCAGGGCAAGACCAGCCTCGTATTCATCTTCGATAAAGTATTCATGACGAGCGCGTTTATTCAGCGCAATGGTGGCTGATCCAGGTTTGTGGGCTTTTTTCTTAGTCATAGTATCCTGAAGTCATCGTCTTAAAACAGTCGTACCTCAATCTTCCCGCGAGGCGTAATGCGCTATCTTAGCACGAGTTGCGGTACAGCGTTTTTTTTAGCAGCAGATAAATGATATTATTTACACCGTGTTTATATGTGGAACCTGCTATGCCTCAGATTAGCCGTACCGCCCTGGTGCCGTTCAGTGCGGAACAGATGTACCAACTGGTAAATGATGTGAAGTCCTACCCTGATTTTCTGCCGGGCTGCACCGGTAGCCGGGTTCTGGAGCTCGGTCCGACGCAAATGACCGCGGCGGTTGACGTCTCCAAAGCGGGTATCAGCAAGACCTTCACAACGCGAAATACGCTGACCAGTAACCAAAGTATTCTGATGAGTCTGGTCGATGGTCCGTTCAAAAAGCTGATTGGCGGCTGGAAGTTTATTCCCTTAAGCCCGGAAGCGTGCAAAATTGAGTTCCATCTCGATTTTGAATTCACTAATAAGCTGATTGAAATGGCCTTTGGTCGCATTTTCAAAGAGCTGGCCATGAATATGGTGCAGGCGTTCACGACCCGCGCTAAAGAGGTCTACAGTGTCGGCTAAAATCGTGGTTGAAGTGGCCTACGCATTGCCGGAAAAGCAGTATCTGCAAAGCGTTAAGCTGGAGGAGGGCGCGACGGTCGAGCAGGCGATCGTGGCCAGCGGCCTTCTGGCGCTGCGTGATGATATCGATCTGACGAAGAACAAAGTGGGGATTTATAGCCGCCCGGCTAAGCTTCACGATCGGGTCCACGATGGCGATCGGGTAGAAATCTATCGGCCGCTGATTGCTGACCCAAAAGAGCTGCGTCGCCAGCGGGCAGAGAAAAGCGCCGGAAAGTAACCGTTTCGCACGAAGATGCAGATATAAAAAAAGCGCTCATTGAGCGCTTTTTGCGTATTGATAGCTTTACTCCGCCGTCAGGGCAGGTTTGTTATCAATGTTGGTCAGCACACCGCTGCTGTTGAAGGTCAGGGTAAGCGTCTGCTGGGTAACCTTCTCATGCCCAGGCTGCTGACGGAAAACGTAGAACCAGGTATTGGTGCCAAACGGATCCGACATCATCGGGGTACCAAGAGCATAGGCAACCTGTTGTTGCGTCATGCCGACGCGGATTTTTGCTACATCGGTTGGTGCCAGATAGTTACCCTGGTTGATGTCAGGACGGTAAACCACTCGTTCCAGAGTGGAACAGCCTGCGGTCAACATAAGAAGAACCGCTGCGGCAGCAGTCAGCATTTTACAGCGCATAGTGATTTGATTCCTTTTTGGGCCCGAGCAGTACGTGGCTCATCTGTAATATGCCGATGATAATAGACCTTTGCCCGGTTGGGAACCTTCGGCTGCAGGTCTGTCGGCAATTTGCTGTTCACTATGACTCTGTGAAAATCAAAAAGTTTACGCGGCGAGCAACTCTTTCGCGTTTGCCAGGGTGTTACGAGTGACTTCACTACCGCCCAGCAGTCGGGCCAGTTCCTGCAAACGAGCGCGTTTATCCAGAGGGTGCATATGCGTCTCGGTCATTTCACCGTCGGTTTCCTTGCAGACGAAGAAATGGTGATGTCCGCAACCGGCAACCTGCGGTAAGTGGGTAACGCACATCACCTGGGTTGATTCACCCAATTGACGCAGCAGCTTACCGACGACCGCCGCCGTAGGGCCGCTGATGCCGACGTCCACTTCATCGAAAATCAGCGCCGGAGTTTCCATCTTACGCGCGGTGATGACCTGAATCGCCAGCGCAATACGAGACAGCTCGCCGCCGGAGGCAACTTTAGCAATCGGCTGCAGCGGTTGACCCGGGTTAGTGGTGACGCGGAATTCGATATGGTCTGCGCCTTCAGCCGTAAGATGGCGCTCATCAAACGCGACATCAAT
This sequence comes from Klebsiella sp. PL-2018, assembly GCF_019048985.1. NCBI lineage: Bacteria > Pseudomonadati > Pseudomonadota > Gammaproteobacteria > Enterobacterales > Enterobacteriaceae > Klebsiella > Klebsiella sp. PL-2018. The sequence continues at coordinate 4,453,542 of NZ_CP077673.1, read as the reverse complement.
GGAGAACACCCCATGCGGCATCGAAAGTGAGTGCATACTCTCCGTAATGAGCTGAGTCAGCTCATCGGCGCTATTTTGGCGTAAGGCATGCAGCTGTTTCGCTGTATCCAGCGCCAGCTGATGATGCTCCACAACCCTCTGGCTGAGTGATTCCAGAGAACCCGCGCTATCATCCAGCATACGCTGTTCTTCCAGCAGTGACTGGTAAAGGTCAGGAAGCTCTTCGGGCGTAATTTGATGCTTCCGCGCGAGGGCAATTTGCCGGGAGATACGCTGTTCCAGCTCAAACAGGCGGTTCGGATCGAGATCGAGTCGGTCATGATAATGGCGCAGTTCGTCCGTGGCTTCGCTAAGCTGAATAGACGCTTCTTCGAGCATATCGAGTACCCCGGAGAGCTTACTGTCCATACCAACCAGCTCGCTGACCAGCTGCTTCGCGGCGTAGAGTTGGCTTTGCAGGTTGGATTCTTCGCCGTCTGCCAGCACCGTCAGCGCATGCTGGCAGGTAGTCAGCAGCTGACCGCTGTTAGCAAGGCGTTTGTACTCTTCATCAATTTGCTCAAATTCGCCCGCCAGCGGGTTGAACTCATTTAGCTCTTTTAATTGATATTGCAGCAGGTCTGCACGCGCTGCGCGCTCCTGGCTTTGCTGCTGATGCTGCGCCAGATCGCGACAGCTTTTATGCCACTGACGATAGCGCTCTGCCATGAGCTGAGTAAGCGCATACTCACCGGTATAGCCATCAAGCAGCGTTTTCTGGTGTTCGGGTTTAGTCAGTAACTGGTGGGCATGTTGGCCGTGGATCTGGATTAGCAGCTGACCGAGCTCACGAAGCTGGGATAAAGGGACTGCCGTACCGTTAATAAACCCGCGAGAACGGCCGTCTGCGCTGATGACGCGACGAAGTAAACACTCACGCCCGCTTTCAAGCTGGTTCTGTTCCAGCCAGCGCTGCGCGGCAGGCGTGTCCTTCAGGGAGAAACGGGCGCACAAATCAGCCCGGCTGGCGCCTCTGCGCACCATGTCGGCTTCCGCCCGACCACCGAGGCACAGCCCCAGCGCGTCGATAGCGATCGATTTACCGGCGCCGGTCTCGCCGGTAATGGCGGTCATCCCGCTGTGAAAATCGATTTCCAGCTCACGAACGATAGCAAAATTACTGATAGTGAGTTGTGCCAACATAGCTGCCTTCCTGTATGAAAAACCATTACTGTGTTTTCGTACAGTATAATATGGTTTTTTATCCAGTAAAGGGGCTGGCTATAAAATCAGAACAATTTTTTCGACCAGCCAAGCTTGGTGCTTAATGTATTGAAATAGCTGTAATCTTTTGGATGAATGAGATTGAGGTGATAGTCACAGCGGCGGATCAGCACATCTTCACCATCCTGAATCGGCAGCGCTATCTGGCTATCGCAGCTAATCTCGAGGTCGCTACAGCGTTGAGAAAAGCGCAGGCGAATCGTGCTGTCACCGTTGATCACCAGCGGGCGTGCCGACAGCGTATGCGGGAACATGGGGACCAGAGTGATAGCATCCAGCGAAGGCGTGAGGATCGGCCCGCCGGCGGAGAGGGAATAAGCCGTGGAGCCGGTTGGCGTGGAGATAATCAGGCCATCGGAGCGCTGAGAGAAAGCAAACACCTCATCAATGTAGACTTCAAACTCGATCATATGCGCCACTTTGCCAGGGTGCAGGACGACTTCGTTAATCGCCGTGCTGATGCGCTTCTGGCAATCCTGCTGACATACCTGCGCTTCCAGCAGGAAGCGTTTTTCGGCGATATAGTGGCCTTCGAGGACATCGGCGAGCTGCTGTAGCGCGTTATCCGGGTCGAGGTCGGTCAGAAAACCGAGGTTACCGCGGTTAATCCCAATAACGTTAATGTCGTAGCGGGCCAGCGTCCGCGCTGCGCCGAGCATATTGCCATCACCGCCCACCACGACGGCCAGGTCTGCCTGCTGGCCGATTTCCGCCAGCGTCCCGGTCTTCACATTGCTGAGCTGCAGTTCATGAGCAATTTGCTGCTCAACCAGCACTTCATAACCTTTGCCGGACAGCCAGCGCCAGAGCATTTCATGTGTGGTCAGCGCGGTTGGGTGACGAGGGTGTCCCACAATGCCTATACACTTGAAGTGGTTCTTCATGATCTGGATGTCCTTGCGTTAAATGAATAGTGACAATCTGGCTGCGTTCCCTTGAAACCAGGAAACTGATCCCCATAATAAGCGAAGTTAGCGAGATGAATGCGAAAAAAAACGCGGAGAAATTCATGAGTAGTAAAGAACAGAAAACGCCTGAGGGGCAAGCCCCGGAAGAAATTATCACGGAGCAGCACGACGACGTTGAGGCGGTAGAGCCTGAGGTTTCGGCTGAGCAGGTGGATCCGCGCGATGAAAAAATTGCGAATCTGGAAGCTCAGCTTGCTGAAGCGCAGAAGCGCGAACGTGAAGTATTGCTGCGTGCGAAAGCCGATGAAGATAACCTGCGCCGCCGCACCGAGCTGGATATCGAAAAAGCGCATAAGTTTGCGCTGGAGAAGTTCGTTAACGAGTTGCTGCCGGTCATCGACAGCCTGGATCGCGCGCTGGAAGTCGCTGATAAAGCTAACCCGGATATGGCGCCGATGGTTGAAGGTATCGAACTGACGCTGAAGTCCATGCTCGACGTGGTGCGCAAGTTCGGCGTAGAAGTGATTGGCGATACTAACGTGCCGCTGGATCCGAACGTACATCAGGCCATTGCGATGGTTGAGTCTGAAGACGTTGCGGCAGGTAACGTTCTGGGCGTGATGCAAAAGGGTTATACCCTGAACGGCCGTACTATTCGCGCGGCGACGGTCACCGTGGCGAAAGCGAAGTAAATAAGCGAAACGGCTACCGCGAGGTAGCCGTTTTTCTATTCCCCTCAGCCAGGTCCCAGGGTTGTTATGACTCGGCCACGCTTTCGCGAATGGGTTTTACCGGCATCACTTTCACCCTTTTAATCATATTCTCCTGAACATCAAGAATATCGATATCATACTGTTCGATGCGTACGCGGGTGCCCGGGGCGGGGATCTCTTCAAGTGCTTCCAGGATAATACCGTTAATGGTTCGCGCTTCATCTTCCGGCAGATGCCAGTTAAAAGCCTTGTTGATTTCACGTACGTTGGCGGTACCGTCGATAATCACTGAACCGTCGTTAAGCGGCGTCACCTCTTCAGCAAGCGTAGGCGACATTGACGTCGTAAAATCGCCAACGATCTCTTCGAGGATATCCTCAACCGTGACCAGACCCTGAATGTCTCCATATTCATCAACAACCAGGCCCACTTTCTTCTTATTGCGCTGGAATTTCACCAGTTGCGTACTGAGCGGCGTACCTTCCGGCACGAAGTAAATTTCATCGGCGGCGCGCAGCATGACTTCTTTCGTGAACTCTTTTTTCTCCGTCATCAGGCGATAAGCTTCGCGAACCCGCAGCATGCTGATGGCATTGTCCAGCGAGTCGCGGTACAGCACAATGCGTCCGTGCGGAGAGTGGGTCAGCTGGCGGACAATGGATTTCCAGTCATCGTTAATATTGATACCGACAATATCGTTGCGCGGGACCATGATGTCGTCAACGCTGACTTTCTCGAGGTCAAGAACGGAGAGCAGCATGTCCTGATTGCGGCGGGAGATTTGCGAGCGTGATTCATTAACGATAGTACGCAGTTCATCCTTGCTTAAGGCCCCGCTCACGACGATATCGGTTTTTATACCCATCATGCGCATCAGAATGCGGGTAATGGTGTTGAGCAACCACACCAGCGGCATCATCAGGATTTGCAGCGGCGCGAGCAGCAGGCTGCTGGGATAGGCGACCTTTTCCGGATAGAGCGCGGCAATGGTTTTTGGCAGCACTTCGGCAAACACCAGCACCACAAACGTCAGGACGCCGGTGGCAATGGCGACGCCAGCATCCCCATACAGGCGCATACCGACAATGGTGCCCAGCGCCGAGGCAAGAATGTTGACGAGGTTATTGCCAATGAGGACCAGACTAATGAGACGGTCAGGTTTGCGCAGCAGCTTTTCGACACGTTTTGCCTGACGATTGCCCTGCTTGGCCATATGACGCAGGCGATAGCGGTTCAGCGTCATCATGCCGGTTTCAGAACCGGAGAAATAGGCGGAGATGACCACCATGACGATCAGCGTCACGATCAGCGTGGTGGTGGAGATATGTTCCACTTGGGATTCCTTAAAGACTTAGCTCATGAACTGTTGCAATACGCGGCTACCAAAGTAGGCCAGCGTCAGCAGCCCCGCGCCAGTCACGTTAAACCAGACGACCCGGCGTCCGCGCCACCCTTCATGATAGTGGCCCCAAAGCAGGACGATATAAACGAACCACGCAACGATAGACAGCACTGCTTTATCAATGTTTTCCGCACTAAATAGGTTGTGCATGTAAAACAGCCCGGTACACAGCGTCAGGGTTAACAGAACCACGCCTATCTGGGTGATATGAAACATTTTACGTTCAATGCTCATCAGCGGCGGCATTTCGCTACTGAAGGTCAACTTTTTATTCTTCAGCTGATAGTCAATCCACGCCAGCTGCAGCGCGTAAAGCGCAGCGATAATCAGCGTAGCATAAGAGAAGAGCGACAGGCCGATATGGACCAGCATCCCCGGCGTGGTTTCCAGATGCGTGATGTACTCGTTCGGCATAAAGGTAGCGAACGCGAGGTTGATTAAGGCGAAGGTGTAGACAATGGGTAGCAATAGCCAGCCGCGATTACGCGAGGCGACGATGGTCATCACCGTACAGATCATCAGGCTGACCAGCGATCCCACGTTTAATAGACTGAGATTTTGCCCGCTTTCGCCGCCGGGAAAAATGCGTGACTCCAGCGCGAAGGCGTGACAAATCAACGCAATAGTTGCGGAAAGAATCGCCATCCGCCGCCAGCTGCTGTTTTTTTGCAGCAGGCCAGGGACGATCAGCGCGAGGCTGATGGAGTAGGCGACAAGGGCGAGTAGAGCAAAAACAGGCATAGGGGTGTCGACTGTTGACTAAATAGTAAAGAGAAGCAGTATAGCGTCACGCGACTCTGGCTCCAACCGTTGCAGCACATTCGCGTTTATGTCGTGTTATACTGCGCCCATTCCGTTTTTGTGTCGCTGCGGCGACCGACCGTTTCCACCTCAGGCGAGAGACAATGTTTGATAATTTAACCGATCGTTTGTCGCGTACGCTGCGCAACATTAGCGGCCGCGGACGCCTTACTGAAGACAATATTAAAGATACCCTGCGCGAAGTGCGTATGGCGCTGCTGGAGGCGGACGTTGCTCTGCCTGTGGTACGTGATTTCATCAACCGCGTAAAAGAAAGCGCGGTAGGTCATGAAGTCAACAAAAGCCTGACCCCGGGCCAGGAGTTCGTCAAAATCGTGCGCAACGAACTGGTTGCCGCGATGGGCGAAGAGAACCAGGCGCTGGATTTAGCGGCGCAGCCGCCAGCCGTGGTGCTGATGGCCGGTTTGCAGGGGGCGGGTAAAACCACCAGCGTCGCTAAGCTGGGTAAATTCCTGCGTGAAAAGCACAAGAAGAAAGTCCTTGTCGTTTCCGCTGACGTCTATCGCCCTGCGGCGATCAAACAGCTGGAAACGCTGGCCGAGCAGGTTAGCGTTGATTTCTTCCCGTCTGACGTGGGTCAGAAGCCGGTTGATATCGTTAATGCCGCGCTGAAAGAAGCGAAGCTCAAATTCTACGATGTGCTGCTGGTGGATACCGCCGGTCGTCTGCACGTTGATGAAGCGATGATGGATGAGATTAAGCAGGTCCATGCGTCTCTCAATCCAGTAGAAACCCTGTTTGTTGTCGATGCGATGACCGGCCAGGATGCGGCGAACACGGCGAAGGCCTTTAACGAAGCCCTGCCGCTGACCGGGGTCGTGCTGACCAAAGTGGACGGCGACGCCCGCGGCGGTGCGGCGCTGTCGATTCGTCATATCACCGGCAAACCGATTAAGTTCCTCGGCGTTGGCGAGAAAACCGAAGCGCTGGAGCCGTTCCATCCGGATCGTATCGCTTCCCGTATTCTCGGCATGGGCGACGTCCTGTCGTTGATCGAAGATATCGAAAGTAAGGTCGACCGCGCGCAGGCTGAAAAGCTGGCCTCTAAGCTGAAAAAAGGCGACGGTTTTGACCTGACCGATTTCCTTGAACAGCTGCGGCAGATGAAAAACATGGGCGGTATGGCCAGCCTGATGGGCAAGCTGCCGGGCATGGGGCAGATACCGGACAACGTTAAATCGCAGATGGATGATAAAGTTCTGGTGCGTATGGAAGCCATCATCAACTCGATGACGCTGAAAGAGCGCGCTAAACCGGAAATTATTAAAGGTTCGCGCAAACGCCGCATCGCCGCAGGCTGCGGAATGCAGGTGCAGGATGTGAACCGTCTGCTCAAGCAGTTTGACGATATGCAGCGCATGATGAAGAAGATGAAGTCGAAAGGCGGCATGATGAAGATGATGCGCGGAATGAAAGGAATGATGCCGCCAGGGTTCCCCGGAGGCCGATAGGCTGGTCGCCATTTCTGCCGGGGCGCGCTTCTTTTCTGACACATGGTTGGCGCATTCTGGCTATGACTTATACTCCGGTACCCAATTTAAGGGTACCGGAGTCGCCCTTCCACAGCAGAGTTTATAACTGCTGATTGCAATTTCCCCAGAAATCAGTAAAATTTTCGGGCTTTTAATATGACACCGGGCTCCGTTCCTCGATGGGGCCCGGTGTTTTATTCACACAAGAGGATGTTATGGTTACTATTCGTTTAGCACGTCACGGCGCGAAAAAGCGTCCGTTCTACCAGGTTGTTGTTACCGACAGCCGTAATGCACGCAACGGTCGCTTCATTGAGCGCGTTGGTTTCTTCAACCCGATCGCTTCTGCGACCGAAGAAGGAACTCGTCTGGATCTGGATCGTATCGCTCACTGGGTTGGCCTGGGCGCTACTGTTTCCGATCGCGTAGCTGCGCTGATCAAAGCCGCTAACAAAGCAGCTTAATCTGTCACGGTGGTCATGATGAGCAAGCAACACACCGCACAAGCACCTGTTGAACCGATTGTATTGGGCAAGATGGGTTCTTCCTACGGTATCCGTGGTTGGCTCAGAGTGTTTTCCTCCACCGAAGACGCCGAAAGCATTTTTGACTATCAGCCCTGGTTTATCCAGAAGGCGGGTCAGTGGCAGGTTGTTGAGCTGGAAAGCTGGCGCCACCACAATCAGGATATCGTCATTAAGCTGAAAGGCATTGACGATCGCGATGCAGCGAATCTGTTGACTAATTGCGAAATTGTCGTGGATTCATCGCAGCTGCCTGCGCTTGAAGAGGGTGACTACTACTGGAAAGACCTGATGGGCTGCCAGGTAGTGACCACGGAAGGCTATAGCCTCGGCAAAGTCATCGACATGATGGAAACCGGGTCTAATGACGTTCTCGTCATCAAGGCAAACCTGAAAGATGCATTTGGTATCAAGGAGCGGCTGGTTCCGTTCCTCGATGGGCAGGTTATCAAGAAAGTCGATCTCGCTACTCGTACCATCGAAGTAGACTGGGATCCTGGTTTTTAAATTCTCCGAATAAACGGTAAAAAACGGCACTATGGGGATTGGCTTGTGTTTATAGGTATCGTTAGCCTGTTTCCTGAAATGTTCCGCGCAATTACCGATTACGGGGTAACTGGCCGGGCAGTAAAAAATGGCCTGCTGAGCATCCAGAGCTGGAGTCCTCGCGATTTCGCTCATGACCGGCACCGTACCGTGGACGATCGTCCTTACGGCGGCGGACCGGGGATGTTAATGATGGTGCAACCTTTACGGGATGCCATTCATGCAGCAAAAGCCGCGGCAGGTGAAGGCGCAAAGGTGATTTATCTTTCACCTCAGGGACGCAAGCTTGATCAAGCGGGCGTCAGCGAACTGGCAACAAATCAGAAGCTGATTTTGGTGTGCGGTCGCTATGAAGGCGTAGATGAGCGCGTAATTCAGACCGAGATTGATGAAGAATGGTCAATTGGCGATTACGTTCTCAGCGGTGGTGAGCTACCGGCAATGACGCTGATTGACTCTGTTTCCCGGTTTATTCCGGGGGTGCTGGGCCATGAAGCTTCAGCAATCGAAGATTCGTTTGCTGAAGGATTGCTGGATTGCCCGCACTATACGCGTCCTGAAGTGTTAGAAGGTATGGAAGTACCGCCGGTATTGCTGTCGGGAAACCATGCTGAGATACGTCGCTGGCGTCTGAAGCAGTCGCTGGGCCGTACCTGGCTTAGAAGACCTGAACTTTTGGAAAACCTGGCTCTGACTGAAGAGCAAGCAAGGTTGCTGGCAGAGTTCAAAAAGGAACTCGCGCAACAGCAACATAAACATGATGGGATGGCGTAAGCCCCCAATATCAGTTTACCCAGGATAAGAGATTAAATTATGAGCAACATTATTAAGCAACTTGAACAAGAACAGATGAAGCAGGACGTACCTTCCTTCCGTCCGGGTGATACCGTGGAAGTGAAAGTATGGGTTGTTGAAGGTTCCAAAAAACGTCTGCAGGCATTCGAGGGCGTGGTTATCGCTATTCGTAACCGCGGTCTGCACTCTGCATTCACTGTTCGCAAAATTTCCAACGGCGAAGGCGTTGAGCGTGTCTTCCAGACTCACTCTCCGGTAGTTGACAGCATTTCTGTCAAACGTCGTGGTGCTGTGCGTAAAGCTAAACTGTACTACCTGCGTGAGCGTACCGGTAAGTCTGCTCGTATCAAAGAGCGTCTTAACTAAGATTCGCTTTCGCGACATCCTGAATGAGAGGGCTGGCCTGATGGGCCGGCCCTTTTTTTATCTTTATTTTAACCATTCCATTGCGAATCATTTACAATACGCCTCTCATGGGGAGGGACGGTGGTCAGCAATATTTTTCATCACTCAGCATTACAACGGCGGGCCGTATGGCTGGCGCTGTTTGCGATCCTGCTGATCGTGGTGGCACCGTTGATCTCCATCGCCCTGCAAAAAGATCCGATGAATGGCATGCACCACGCAATGATGGGGATGCCGGAAGGTATGCCATCACATCAGATGTCCATGACGCATACCGATGCCTCGATGCCGGAACACGCGCACAGCGTGCCGCTCGATCATGCTGAAGCCTGTGGCTACTGCGTACTGTTAGCTCATGTTCCGGGCCTGATTTTCGCGCTGGTGCTGCTGCTCAGCCTGATGCTTCGACGCCAGCGAGCCCCGGTTTCCCGCCCGGAGAGGAAACGCTGGCATGACTTTACCTGGCTTTATCCCCACACCCGCGCGCCACCGCGTCCGTCTGCTTTCTCCCTTACATAAAAAATAATGTGCGCACTGCGCAACGTTCTCTTTTGCTTTAAAAAAAGGAAAAGTATGACTACCTGTACCTCGCGCGCGGCATGGCTGAACCTGCTGCGTCGTCTTCATTTCTATATCGGATTGTTTATCGGGCCGTTTATTTTTGTGGCGGCCCTGACCGGTACGCTATATGTCGCCACCCCTCAGCTGGAAAACTGGCTCTATCGTGATGCTCTGTACGGTACGTTGACTGGGGAAAAACAGCCGCTAAGCGCGCAAATTACCGTAGCGACGGAGGCCATTCAGGGAAACCTCCGCCTGCATGCGGTTCGGCCGGGGATAATGGCTGGCGATACGACCCGAGTGATGTTTATTGACCCGACCCTTGGCGAGTCGGAAACGCGGGCAATTTTTGTCGATCCGGTGACGCTACGGGTGACAGGCGATATGCCGGTTTACGGCACCAGCGGTATTTTGCCCCTGCGTCAGTGGATTGATTATGCCCATCGCTCTTTGCTGCTGGGTAACTTCGGCCGACTGTACAGCGAGCTGGCAGCCTCCTGGATGTGGGTTGCCGCTCTGGGCGGGATCGCGCTGTGGTCGATGACCCGGCCGCGTCGTCGCATAAATAACAGCGTGCAGAATAACCGCCGCCTGCACGTTTCTCTCGGCTGGGTGCTGCTGGTCGGTATGTTGTTATTCTCTGCGACCGGTTTAACCTGGTCGCAATGGGCCGGTAGTCACGTCGATAGGATGCGTGCCGCCTTTGGCTGGCTGACGCCGCAGGTGAATACCCAGCTGGAAAGTGCCGCTCCGGCCGCTCATGATCCGCATGCCGAACATCATGTGGGACATGGAGCAATGGGGGAGATGACGGCGCAGTTGCGCGTAGAGGATTTTGACCCGGTTCTGCTGGCTGCCCGCGCGGCGGGGCTGGATGCCGGCAAGCTGGAGATTCGACCGCCGTCGGGTGCCGGGCGCGCGTGGACGGTAAATGAAATCGACAGAAGCTGGCCAACCCGGGTTGATGCTGTCGCGATCGATGGTGCAACGATGCAAATCGTGGACCGCACTCATTTTTCCGACTTTCCGCTCATGGCTAAGCTGACCCGCTGGGGCGTTGATTTCCATATGGGAATTTTGTTCGGTCTTGCTAACCAGCTACTGCTTATCGCGTTCGGAACCGCACTCTGCGTGATGATAGCGGTGGGGTACCGGCTGTGGTGGATCCGTCGCCCGGCGCGCGCGGCGTTTAACCCGGCCAATACGTTGATACAGGCGTGGTTTGGCTTAGCGTGGCCCGCTCGTCTGCTGACTGCTGTTATTGCGGTGTTGTTGGGCCTGGCGCTGCCGCTCATAGGAAGCAGCCTCGCGCTATGTCTCGCCGTTGATTATCTGCGCTGGCGCTCAGCAACGGCGGTGATAGCGGCTAAACCAGTCGAATAGGTGTTTAAGGCGTGCTGATAACCACCGTGACGCGGCGGTTTTCAGCGCGCCCTTTCGCGGTATCGTTGCTGGCTATAGGATACTTTTTCCCGAGTCCGCGAGTGGTCAAGTTTGCGCGCGGAATATTCGCCCCTTCGGCCCAGGCATCCGCCACGCTGTTAGCCCGCTTAAGCGATAGCATTTCGTTGTAGCTGTCTTCGCCGTAATTATCAGTATGACCTTCAAGGCGACTATGGGTAATACCGGTACTCGCCAGACGTGAAGCCATTGTGCGAATTTGCTGTTTGCTTTCGGCACGCAGATGATAGTCGTTTTTATCAAACAGGATGGTATCAGATATTCCTAATAACCAGTCGCCGTTGGTTTCAGTAAAGCCATATGACTTCATTGCTGCAATTTGTTCTGCCGAGAATTTTCCTTGCGGAGCCTGGCAGCCGCTAAGAAAAAGTGCGGCCAGTAAAGCAGGAGCAAAATATTTTCCGATCATGGTGATTCCTTTTATTTTTGCGTTTGCTGTAAGCGCTGGTGTTTCATCCGATACATATTTTGATCGGCAAGCTCTTGCAGATTTTCCGCTGAGGTATGTTCCCAGGTTAAAGCGTAACCAATGCTCAGTGACAGGCTGGCGGTGTGGCCATTGTGTAGATTAAACGGTGGGATAAACTGTTCGGACAACGCGCTGCACAGTGCCCGAACTTCGGTTTCTGAATGAACATCCCGTAGCAGAATGGCAAATTCATCGCCGCCGAGACGCCATGCCTGATGCTGTTTACCGACAAAGGCCATCAGGCGGCTCGCGACCTCAATTAACACTTTATCGCCGGCTGCGTGGCCCCAGTTGTCGTTAATAAGCTTGAAGTTATCGCCATCAAGAAATAACAGCGCAGAATGACTTTGGGCGGTTTCATCCTTCATCAGATCATTAATCACATTCCGGAAAGCCGCTCTGTTAGCCAGCCCGGTTAGCGGGTCGTGTAATGAACTGCGCAGGAGCTGGGCGTTTTTAGCCTGAAGCTGCCGCTGCCAGTCCTCCATTTCACCCAGCAGGCTATTGAAGTCCTGGGCGAACAGGTGGAATTCTTCAATGCGCTCTTCGGGCACCCGGCGGGAGAAATGGCGATTTTCGCGGATGTCATGTACCACCTCGGTAATGCTCTGTAACGCAGCCACAATGCCGCGATGCAGCGAGTGGGTAAGGAGCAAGGCGATGCAGGAAGCCAGAAAAATGCTGCTGGTGAGCACAATAATAGAGATACCAAGAAAATAGCTTATCAATCTGTCCAGCGCGGTCAGACGGAGTTCACCGATAATTTTTCCCTGGTGCAGGATAGTTTGCACCGTGGGTTTCGGGAAGAGCCATTTGCTGATGACGTCGCTGATTTTATCCTGACTGACCAGACCATCGTTATGCCATGAGGCGAAGGGTCTTTGCCGGCCATCGACCAGAATTGCTTGAGAAAATTGCCCCTGTCTGCCCAGAGTGGCCAGCGTGTCTTCAGCCGCTGCGCTATCGCCAAAAACGAGCGCTGCTTCCAGGCTACGGCCCATGGTGGCAGCGGTAAGTTCCAGGTTTTTTTGGGCGTATTGCTTGAGTGTAAATATGGAAGCGGTGCAGAGTAACAGCCAGACCAGTGTCATAGAGATCACCACGCTTATCATGCTGATACGGCGCAGCGCTCTTTTAAATGTGGGGCGCGGGGCCTGAGAAAAATCCTTATTCATGTGATGTTTTCCGGGCAAGCATCAGCACCTCGGGATTAACCCGAACGCCGCTGTGCGTCAGTACATCCAGATTTACGGAAAATCTGACTCTCTCATTGTTGATGAGCAGGCAAAAAGCGCTGCCAATAGAGCAATCGGTGTTTTGTTCCGCAATAAGTAATAGGGGCCGGTTTCCATATTTGGCCGTAAATTCAGACTGTTGGGTCGGCGATTCACTGCCAAAATAAAAACCATCGCAGGTCGTCTGTAAGGCTTCTTGTGTATTACGAACAATCACGGGTTTATAAGGCAATATTTCCGGAGCGTCTTCGGCCAGGCTATGGATATATCGTGATGTTGAAAAAATACAGAGCCTTGGAGGACCGGATAATTGCGGCCAGCGAGTATAAGTCACGATCCCCGAAACGATTGTCCGAACATTTTCAGACGGTCCGGAGGCAACAGCAGAGATACCCACGAGTGATAGTACTAAAGTCAAAAAGAGACGGTGAAGAACAGTCATTACGGTTCCGTCAGATTGTCATAGCGTGGGGGATGCAGATTGCTGAAACCCGGGCGAAGAATAGCATTGTTGAGGAAAATCGTCATTAGCCAGCCTCGCCGCTTTGAGATAATTCTTACCAGGATTTTTCGTAAAAGAAATTCGTGGAAGCAGGGAAAAACTGGCGTTTAATGACTCACTGTAAATAATTTTATACGCATTGAGTGAAATACAGCGCGATTTAATTCCTATGTGTAAATTAAAATTTACGGAATATGGATTGAAATCTTTACTCTGTGTGGTATCGTTACGTCATCCTCGCTGAGGCAATAACTATCGCAAACGAGCTATACAGGATCGCAATCATGCAAAAAGACGCGCTGAACAACGTACACATTACCGACGAACAGGTTTTGATCACTCCGGATCAGTTGAAGGCTGAATTCCCTCTTAGCGTTGAGCAGGAGGCGCAGATCGCGCAGTCTCGCCAGACCATCTCCAACATCATCGCCGGCCGCGATCCGCGTCTGCTGGTGGTATGTGGCCCTTGTTCGATCCACGATCCTGAAACCGCCATTGAGTACGCTCGTCGTTTTAAAGCCCTTGCCGAAGAGGTCAGCGATAGCCTCTATCTGGTCATGCGCGTCTATTTTGAAAAACCCCGCACCACCGTTGGCTGGAAAGGGCTGATTAACGATCCGCATATGGATGGTTCGTTTGATGTGGAAGGCGGCCTGAAGATTGCGCGCCGTCTGCTGGTTGAACTGGTCAATATGGGGCTACCGTTGGCGACGGAAGCGTTGGATCCAAACAGTCCTCAGTATCTCGGCGATCTGTTTAGCTGGTCTGCTATCGGCGCGCGTACGACCGAATCCCAGACTCACCGTGAGATGGCTTCTGGCCTGTCGATGCCGGTAGGGTTTAAAAACGGCACCGATGGCAGCCTTGCCACGGCAATTAACGCAATGCGCGCTGCCGCGATGCCGCACCGTTTCGTCGGCATCAACCAGGCCGGACAGGTGTGCCTGCTGCAAACGCAGGGCAACCCGAACGGTCACGTCATTCTGCGCGGCGGGAAAGCGCCAAACTACGGCCCGGAAGATGTTGCGAAGTGTGAAAAAGAGATGACTCAGGCGGGACTGAAGCCATCGCTGATGGTAGATTGCAGCCATGGGAATTCTAATAAAGACTACCGCCGTCAGCCTGCGGTTGCGGAATCCGTGGTCGCGCAGATTAAAGATGGTAACCGTTCCATTATTGGTCTGATGATTGAGAGCAATATCCACGAAGGTAACCAGTCCTCTGAGCAGCCGCGTTGCGATATGAAATACGGCGTCTCAGTGACCGATGCCTGCATTAGTTGGGAAACCACCGATGCACTGCTCCGCGAACTTGATAAGGATCTGCGAGGCCATCTGGCGGCTCGTCTGGCGTAAGAGGATGATATGGTTGCTGAACTGACCGCATTGCGCGATCAAATTGATGAAGTCGATAAGGCGCTGCTGGAACTGCTGGCTAAGCGCCTGGAGCTGGTAGCGGAAGTCGGAGAGGTTAAAAGCCAATATGGCCTGCCCATTTACGTTCCTGAACGTGAATCGGCGATGCTGGCGTCCCGGCGCGAGGAGGCTGCTGCGCTTGGGGTCCCGCCGGATCTTATTGAAGATGTTTTGCGTCGCGTCATGCGGGAGTCTTATTCCAGCGAAAACGATAAAGGTTTTAAAACGCTTTATCCGAGCCTGCGTCCGGTCGTGATTGTTGGCGGCGGCGGGCAAATGGGGCGTCTATTTGAGAAAATGCTGACGCTTTCCGGATATCAGGTTCGTATCCTTGAAAAAGACGACTGGTCGCGGGCGGAAGAGATTGTCGCCGATGCCGGTATGGTTATCGTCAGCGTGCCGATTCATATCACGGCGGCAACGATTGCTCAGCTACCACCGCTGCCGGCGGACTGCATCCTGGTCGATTTGGCCTCGGTAAAAGCGGAACCGCTGCAGGCGATGCTGGCCGCGCACAAAGGTCCGGTATTGGGGTTACACCCCATGTTTGGGCCGGATAGCGGCAGCCTGGCGAAGCAGGTGGTGGTGTACTGCGATGGCCGCCAGCCCGAAGCGTATCAGTGGTTCCTGGAGCAAATTCAGGTCTGGGGCGCGCGGCTCCATCGTATCAGCGCCGTCGAACACGATCAGAATATGGCCTTTATTCAGGCGTTGCGCCACTTTGCGACCTTCGCTTACGGCCTGCACCTCGCCGAAGAGAATGTGCGTCTTGAGCAACTTCTGGCGCTGTCGTCGCCTATTTATCGTCTGGAACTGGCGATGGTTGGCCGGCTGTTTGCCCAGGATCCGCAGCTCTATGCTGACATTATTATGTCCTCGGAAAATAATCTGGCGCTGATTAAGCGATACTACCAGCGCTTCGGTGAAGCTATCGGCCTGCTGGAGCAGGGGGATAAACAGGCGTTCATCGATAGCTTCCGTAAGGTTGAGCACTGGTTCGGTGACTATGCCCAGCGCTTCCAGAGCGAAAGCCGGACGTTGCTGCGCCAGGCAAATGATAATCGGCAGTAAGTCGTCAAACACGTATACAATAAAGCCAGAGGGGTGACCCGCTGGCTTTTTTTATAGGGATGAAAACGATGGCTGAACCACAACCGCTGTTTGATTACACCGGGCATTTACCGGAATGTCCGACCTGGAGCGAAGCCGAACAGGCATTGTACTGGGCCGATATTATGGAATGCGAGATTCATCGCTACGACGTGCAGACGGGTGAACATCAGGTTCTGCAATTTCCCGAGGAGCCCGGCTGTTTTGCCCTGCGCGAGAAGGGCGGTTTTATCGTCGCTTTACGCAGCGGTATCTGGCTCACTGATGCGCATGGTCTTCTACAGCGCAAAGTCTGCGATAACCCCAGTAACCCGCAATTAGCGCGCTTTAATGATGGTGGAACCGATCGTGACGGCCGCTTTTATGCCGGGACTTTCTGGGGGCCGGGAGATTTTAATGGCGCGCTCTTAGTGCGCATCGATAACGATCTCTCCCCGCAGGTTATCCAGTGCGATATTCACGGCGCTAACGGTCTGGCGTTTAGCGAAGACAAACGTTGGATGTATACCTCGGATACGCCAAATGCCGTTATCTATCGAACACCTCTCGATGAGCGGGGCGAGGCGGGTAAACGTGAGGTCTTCCTGCGCTTTCAGCCGGGAGAGGGGATTCCAGACGGCGCGGCCATCGATGCTGAAGGTTGCTACTGGAGCGCGATGTTTGACGGCTGGCGTATTGCGCGCTTCTCGCCGACGGGCGAGCAGCTGGAGGAGCATCGTCTACCGGTGCGTTGCCCGACGATGGTCTGTTTTGGCGGAGCGGATATGAAGACGCTCTACATTACCACCACGCGGGAGAATATGGATGCCGACGAAGTGGCGAAATATCCGCTTTCCGGCGCGATCTTCACCCTGCCAGTTGCCGTGGCAGGGATGAAGAAATTGCCGTTTATCGAACGTTAAACCGGGTCGACCGGTACCACGTTTTCGCTGGCATAGCAGCCCAGCACTTTCATTGAACGCGTTATCTCGGCCAGCTCTTTTAATGCCTTGCGCATTGGCAGTGATTCCAGGTTGGCCTGGATATCCAGATAAAACATCTCTTCCCACGGATTACCGTGAATGGGGCGTGATTCCAGCTTGGTCATGATCAGATTATGGTTTCGCAGCACCAGCAGCGCTTCAACCAGGGCCCCGGCTTGCTGGCCGGTGGCCATCAACAGCGTGGTTTTCGCGGGGACCTGATCGGAGACTTCCACCGCTTTACGCGCCAGAACCAGGAAGCGGGTGATGTTTTGCGTCTGGTTCGCCTGACAATGTTCCAGGACCTGCAAACCGTGCAGCGCTCCGCCTGCTTCGCTGCCCAGGGCTGCAACGGTCGGCGATTTAGCCTGAGCGACTTTTTCCATCGCTGAGGAGGTGCTGTCGGTATATTCAATGTTCCAGTGCGGATAGCGGCTCAGATACTGGCTGCACTGCTGAAACGGCTGCGGATGGCTGTAGACCGTCGTAATCTGTTGCGCATCGGTGGACGTTGAGACCAGCACGCAGTGATCGATAGGCAGCGTCAGCTCGCCCACGATGGATAAGCTGGTGTGCTGCAGAAGATCGTAAACATCATTGATGCCGCCGGAACTGGTATTTTCAATAGGAACGACGGCATAGTCAGCCTGGCCGGTCTCCACTTGCTCAAAGATATCGGCGAACTTCGCGCAGCCGCTTTCGATAAACTGTTCAAAGTGGCGGGCGGCATACTGACGAGCCGCAAGGTGCGAATATGAACCTTTAGGTCCGAGGAATGCCACCCGCGCGGAGTGCGGATTAATTTTATTCAGGTGCTGTTGCAGCAGCGTTTGTTGGGTAAGGACCGAGTCTTCAATGATCAGCTGGAACAGGCGCGTGATGTAATGGGCATCAAGATGGTGTTTTTTCCCCAGCGTCATCAGGCGTTCCAGCAGGTCCCGCTCGCGGTCGATATCCCGCACCGGCCGGTGCGATGCCAGCTTGGCTTTGCCGACCTCGACGGCCAGGCCGCGGCGCTCAGCCAGCAGCGCAAGCAGTTTCTCATCCAGAGCGCTGATCTTATCGCGTAGGGCCAGTAATGGGTTTTCCTCGGTCATATGTGTTGCCTTTCTTGTTATTGATTATCAATAAAAAAGGCCTCCCGTTTGGGAGGCCTTGTTGTTCGTCTTCGCATTCTTTATCACACGACGAATTGCCTCCCATTCAGGGGAAGGTAAAAAAGAATGCGAAGAAAAACGGGATCAGTTTCACGATGAATTCCTTGAGTTAGTGGGGATTACAGTACCTGTACTGTTTTCACTCTGTCAATAAAAAACGCGCCCGAAGGCGCGTGGCATGACACAAGCTTAAGTTAAGGATTACTCTTCTTCTTCCACAAAGCCTGCCTCTTTCACCGACGTTGCGGCGCGGCGGGCTTCCCCTTTGTGTTGCACTTTATTGAGCTGCCGTTCCAGCTTGTTGATCAATTCGTTAATTGCGGCATACATGTCTTCGTGCCGTGCGCTGGCGACCAGGTGCCCGTTTGGCGTATTGATGGTTGCGTCAGCGACAAAACCCTGCGGCTCCTTAGAGAGGATGATGTGCGGGTTAATTAAGTGGGTTTGCCATTTATCCAGTTTGGCGAGACGGTCTGCGACGTGCTGGCGGATTGCCGGAGTAATTTCCATTTGTTTACTGGTAATGTTCATTGTCATAAATTTTACCTCTTGTCTTTCCCGTCTTGGTAAACTCAGCATACCTCGCCCAATGTCAAAATGCGTGATTTAAATCACATTTTATTGTCACTTTTTGTCAACAAATCTGTTTTGTGAGACAGGACAGGAACAGGTGAGATTTTACTTGTGGAATGGAAGAAAGAGAGCCATATTTGATGAGTTAACTCGGCGCTAAACCGCTTCAGCTTAACGATTTAACGAATAAAAAAACGGCAGCCACTCGGCTGCCGTTTTGCTTATCTAAGGGCTATCAGGTGTTCTTGCTGTTAGCCGCGATGATTTTCGCAACCTTGTCCGCCTGCGCGTTCATCTGCATCTGACGGTAGGCGTTTTCCATTTTCGGAAGCGCGTCGCGGGTGGCCTGCGTATCCGGATAGTTACGCAGCATGCCGTCTACGCGGTTAACGACCGCAACCCATGCGCCACGATCGGTATAGTAATCCACGACCGACAGCTCGTACTTCGCCAGACGATCTTTCAGGAACACCATACGCTTGTAGGCGTCAGTAGCGTACTGGCTGTTAGGATAGCCACGAACCAGTTTGGAGAAGTCGTTAAAGGCATCGCGCGCGCGTTGTGGATCGCGGTCAGAACGATCGACACCGAAGAAGCCCTGCAGCGCACTGTCATCCAACGCCATATTTGTCAGACCACGCATATAAATGACGTAATCAATGTTAGGATGGGTAGGGTTCAGGCGCACAAAGCGATCGATAGCTGCCTGAGCCAACGGCAGATCGGCGTTTTTGTAGTACGCATAAATCAGATCCAACTGTACCTGTTGGGAATAAGGACCAAAGGGATAACGGTTATCCAACGCTTCCAGTTGCGTTATTGCCTGTTTCCAGTTACCGTCCTGCAGCTTTTGCTGAGCGGTCGCGTAGATCTCATTCGGCGGATTATCGGGCACCTCCTCCTTTGAGCCAGAGCAACCCACCAAAGCCAGGCTCAGTGTGGCTGCTGCCACCAGGTATTTCATGCGCGTCATGACGTTTTGACTTCCTCAAAATGTTTATGCGGGAGAATCTCTGTTCCTGCTCCCGATTAAGACCAGCTACAATAGCACACTATATTAAACGGCAAAGCCGTAAAACCCAACGTTAAAACGAAGAAGCTGTATATGGCACAACGAGTACAACTCAACGCAACGGTGTCCGAAAATCAACTCGGACAACGCTTAGATCAGGCTTTGGCCGAATTGTTCCCGGATTATTCGCGTTCGCGCATAAAAGAATGGATCCTTGACCAGAGAGTGCTGGTAAACGGCAGCGTCAGCGACAAGCCGAAAGAGAAAGTGCTGGGGGGAGAAACGATTGCTATCGATGTTGAAATCGAAGAAGAAGTCCGTTTCCAACCACAGGATATTCCGCTCAATATCGTTTATGAAGATGATGACATCCTCGTAATTAATAAACCGCGCGATTTAGTTGTGCACCCTGGCGCGGGCAACCCTGACGGTACTGTGCTGAATGCGCTGTTGCACTACTATCCGGCCATTGCTGACGTGCCGCGTGCGGGGATCGTGCACCGTCTTGATAAAGACACCACCGGCTTGATGGTGGTCGCGAAGACCATTCCGGCGCAAACCCGCCTGGTGGAATCCCTGCAGCTGCGCGAAATCACCCGCGAGTATGAAGCGGTGGCGATTGGTCACATGACCGCTGGCGGAACGGTGGAAGAACCGATTAGCCGCCACCCGACCAAGCGTACGCATATGGCGGTACATCCTATGGGAAAACCGGCGGTGACGCACTATCGGATCATGGAGCATTTTCGCATTCATACTCGTCTGCGTTTGCGCCTGGAGACCGGCCGTACGCATCAGATTCGCGTACACATGGCGCACATCACTCACCCGCTGGTGGGCGATCAGGTCTATGGCGGGCGCCCGCGTCCGCCTAAAGGCGCATCGGAAGAGTTCATCACCGCTCTGCGTAAGTTCGATCGCCAGGCCCTGCATGCCACCATGCTGCGTTTATACCATCCGATCAGCGGCATTGAGATGGAATGGCATGCGCCAATTCCACAGGATATGGTTGATTTGATTGATGCCATGCGCGCTGATTTTGAAACCCATAAAGACGATATTGACTGGCTATGACTAAACTGATTGTACCGCAATGGCCAATGCCGGAAGGCGTGGCAGCCTGTAGTTCCACGCGCGCTGGTGGGGTGAGTTTGTCGCCATACGATTCACTTAACCTCGGAGCCCATTGCGGAGACAATCTGCAGCACGTAGAAGAGAACCGTCGGCGCATGTTCGCCGCTGGCGGTCTTCCGTCATACCCGGTGTGGCTGGAGCAGGTTCACGGTACGGCAGTGTTAAAGCTCGATGGCGGGCCGTACCCGTCAAAGCGCGCTGATGCTTCATACTGCAATGTGCCGGGTACGGTATGCGCGGTGATGACCGCTGATTGCCTGCCGGTGCTTTTTTGCAACCGCGCGGGAACGGAAGTTGCGGCTGCTCATGCCGGCTGGCGGGGCCTTTGTGAAGGCGTGCTGGAAGAAACCGTGGCCTGTTTTGCCGATAAACCGGAAAACATCATGGCCTGGCTTGGGCCCGCCATTGGGCCGGACGCGTTTGAGGTTGGTCCGGAGGTGCGTGAGGCTTTTATGGCAAAAGATACTCAGGCGGAGCGCGCATTTCGTCCTGCAGGTGAAAAGTATTTTGCTGATATCTATCAGCTTGCGCGTCAGCGGCTGGCGAGCGTTGGCGTTGAGCAGATTTTTGGCGGTGACCGCTGTACCCTCAGCGAAAAAGATGATTTTTTCTCTTATCGTCGCGACAAGACGACGGGTCGTATGGCAAGTTTCATCTGGCTGATATAACCTCCCGAACTAAGACGATCCAGAAGGCAAACTTATTTTTGCATAGTTCAGGTCTTTAACCTTGAATAATTGAGGGATGACCTCATTTAATCTCCAGTAGCAAATTTGACCTGTTATGGGAGGAGTTATGCGTCTGGATCGTCTTACCAATAAATTCCAGCTTGCTCTTGCCGATGCCCAGTCCCTTGCACTCGGGCACGACAACCAATTCATCGAACCTCTTCATCTTATGAGCGCCTTGCTGAATCAGGAAGGGGGATCGATACGTCCTTTATTAACTTCGGCGGGCATCAATGCCGGAGAGTTGCGCACCAATATTGAACAGGCGTTGAGCCGATTGCCGCAGGTGGAAGGTACCGGCGGCGATGTTCAACCGTCCCAGGATTTAGTGCGTATCCTGAACCTTTGCGACAAGCTGGCGCAAAAGAGAAAGGACAACTTTATTTCGTCAGAGCTGTTCGTTCTGGCAGCGCTTGAATCACGCGGCACGCTGACCGACCTTTTAAAATCCGCCGGGGCCACAACCGCCAACGTGAGTCAGGCGATCGAACAAATGCGCGGAGGTGAAAGCGTGAACGATCAGGGAGCCGAAGACCAACGTCAGGCCTTGAAAAAATTTACCGTCGATCTGACCGAACGTGCCGAGCAGGGCAAGCTTGACCCGGTGATTGGCCGCGATGAAGAAATTCGTCGTACGATTCAGGTTCTGCAGCGCCGTACCAAAAACAACCCGGTGCTGATTGGTGAACCCGGTGTAGGTAAAACGGCCATTGTTGAAGGGCTGGCGCAGCGGATCGTCAACGGTGAAGTGCCGGAAGGGCTGAAGGGGCGCCGGGTGCTGGCGCTCGATATGGGCGCGCTGGTGGCGGGTGCCAAATACCGCGGTGAGTTTGAAGAGCGCTTAAAAGGCGTTCTGAATGACCTCGCCAAGCAGGAAGGCAACGTCATCCTGTTTATCGATGAGCTGCACACCATGGTGGGTGCGGGTAAAGCGGACGGCGCAATGGACGCCGGTAACATGCTGAAACCGGCGCTGGCGCGCGGTGAGCTGCACTGCGTGGGCGCTACGACGCTGGATGAATATCGCCAGTACATTGAGAAAGACGCCGCGCTGGAACGTCGTTTCCAGAAAGTATTCGTGGCGGAGCCGACCGTTGAAGATACCATTGCGATTTTGCGTGGTCTGAAAGAACGTTATGAACTGCACCACCACGTGCAGATCACCGACCCGGCGATCGTTGCGGCAGCCACGCTGTCTCATCGCTATATCGCCGACCGACAGCTGCCGGATAAAGCTATCGACCTGATCGATGAAGCCGCATCCAGCATTCGGATGCAGATTGACTCAAAACCGGAAGAGCTGGACAGACTCGACCGTCGCATCATTCAGCTCAAGCTGGAACAGCAGGCGCTGAAGAAAGAGTCTGATGAAGCCAGCATTAAGCGGCTGGATATGCTGAATGAGGAGCTGGCCGATAAAGAACGTCAATATTCAGTCTTAGAAGAAGAGTGGAAGGCTGAAAAAGCATCGCTCTCCGGAACCCAGACGATTAAGGCTGAGCTGGAACAGGCGAAAATCGCGATTGAGCAGGCGCGTCGCGTCGGCGATCTGGCGCGGATGTCCGAGCTGCAGTACGGCAAAATCCCGGAGCTGGAAAAACAGCTGGCGGCGGCAACGCAATCCGAAGGCAAGACGATGCGTCTGTTGCGTAATAAAGTTACGGATGCGGAAATCGCGGAAGTGTTGGCTCGCTGGACGGGTATCCCGGTGGCCAGAATGCTGGAAGGCGAGCGTGAGAAGCTGCTGCGTATGGAGCAGGAGCTGCATAGTCGCGTCATTGGTCAGAATGAAGCGGTTGAAGCGGTATCGAATGCAATCCGCCGTAGCCGTGCCGGATTATCCGATCCTAATCGTCCAATCGGCTCGTTCCTGTTCCTGGGCCCTACCGGTGTAGGTAAAACAGAACTCTGTAAAGCGCTGGCCAACTTTATGTTTGATAGCGACGATGCGATGGTACGTATCGACATGTCAGAGTTTATGGAGAAACACTCCGTTTCACGTCTGGTTGGGGCGCCTCCGGGATACGTCGGTTATGAAGAAGGCGGCTATCTCACTGAAGCGGTCCGCCGTCGTCCTTATTCCGTCATCCTGCTGGATGAAGTGGAAAAAGCGCATCCGGATGTCTTTAACATTCTGCTGCAGGTACTGGACGATGGACGTTTGACTGACGGGCAGGGGAGAACGGTCGACTTCCGCAATACGGTCGTCATCATGACCTCTAACCTCGGTTCGGATCTCATTCAGGAACGTTTTGGGGCTCTGGACTATAGCCACATGAAAGAGCTGGTTCTGGGCGTGGTTAGCCAAAGCTTCCGGCCGGAGTTTATCAACCGTATTGATGAAGTGGTGGTATTCCACCCGTTAGGTGAAAAACACATTGCTTCTATTGCACAGATTCAGCTGCAGCGGTTGTATAAACGACTTGAGGAACGCGGCTATGAAGTTCACCTCTCTGATGAGGCACTGAAGCTGCTGAGCGAAAACGGTTACGATCCGGTTTATGGCGCACGTCCTCTGAAACGTGCTATCCAGCAGCAGATCGAAAACCCGCTGGCGCAGCAGATTCTCTCTGGAGAGCTGATACCGGGTAAAGAAGTGCAGCTGGTTGTGAAAAACGACCGGATAGTGGCAGTGCAGTAAATCACAAAACAGCAAAAACGGGCCCGCTGGGCTCGTTTTTGTTTAAAAACCAGGCGATAATGTATTCTCAGCTGCAGCTTTGGTTGAAAAATAAGCGGGTGGAGTTTTTTTTTGAAATTCCTCTTGCCACTTCAGAATTACTCCCTATAATGCGCCTCCACTGACACGGAACAACGGCTTACAGCCCGCCGGGTCAGCGGGATTCAGCGATGAATGCCGGCAGAGAAAAGCAAAAATAAGCGCTTGACTCTGAATGAGGAAAACGTATTATACGGGACCTCGCAACGGTGAGCGAAAGCCGCGTTGCACTGCTCTTTAACAATTTATCAGACAATCTGTGTGGGCACTCAAAGTGACATGGATTCTTAATGTCTTCGGACAATAAATGAATACCAACTCTCTGAGTGAACATACGTAATTCATTACGAAGTTTAATTCACGAGCATCGAACTTAAATTGAAGAGTTTGATCATGGCTCAGATTGAACGCTGGCGGCAGGCCTAACACATGCAAGTCGAACGGTAGCACAGAGAGCTTGCTCTCGGGTGACGAGTGGCGGACGGGTGAGTAATGTCTGGGAAACTGCCTGATGGAGGGGGATAACTACTGGAAACGGTAGCTAATACCGCATAACGTCGCAAGACCAAAGAGGGGGACCTTCGGGCCTCTTGCCATCAGATGTGCCCAGATGGGATTAGCTAGTAGGTGGGGTAACGGCTCACCTAGGCGACGATCCCTAGCTGGTCTGAGAGGATGACCAGCCACACTGGAACTGAGACACGGTCCAGACTCCTACGGGAGGCAGCAGTGGGGAATATTGCACAATGGGCGCAAGCCTGATGCAGCCATGCCGCGTGTATGAAGAAGGCCTTCGGGTTGTAAAGTACTTTCAGCGGGGAGGAAGGCGATAAGGTTAATAACCTTGTCGATTGACGTTACCCGCAGAAGAAGCACCGGCTAACTCCGTGCCAGCAGCCGCGGTAATACGGAGGGTGCAAGCGTTAATCGGAATTACTGGGCGTAAAGCGCACGCAGGCGGTCTGTCAAGTCGGATGTGAAATCCCCGGGCTCAACCTGGGAACTGCATTCGAAACTGGCAGGCTGGAGTCTTGTAGAGGGGGGTAGAATTCCAGGTGTAGCGGTGAAATGCGTAGAGATCTGGAGGAATACCGGTGGCGAAGGCGGCCCCCTGGACAAAGACTGACGCTCAGGTGCGAAAGCGTGGGGAGCAAACAGGATTAGATACCCTGGTAGTCCACGCTGTAAACGATGTCGACTTGGAGGTTGTTCCCTTGAGGAGTGGCTTCCGGAGCTAACGCGTTAAGTCGACCGCCTGGGGAGTACGGCCGCAAGGTTAAAACTCAAATGAATTGACGGGGGCCCGCACAAGCGGTGGAGCATGTGGTTTAATTCGATGCAACGCGAAGAACCTTACCTACTCTTGACATCCAGAGAACTTAGCAGAGATGCTTTGGTGCCTTCGGGAACTCTGAGACAGGTGCTGCATGGCTGTCGTCAGCTCGTGTTGTGAAATGTTGGGTTAAGTCCCGCAACGAGCGCAACCCTTATCCTTTGTTGCCAGCGATTCGGTCGGGAACTCAAAGGAGACTGCCAGTGATAAACTGGAGGAAGGTGGGGATGACGTCAAGTCATCATGGCCCTTACGAGTAGGGCTACACACGTGCTACAATGGCATATACAAAGAGAAGCGACCTCGCGAGAGCAAGCGGACCTCATAAAGTATGTCGTAGTCCGGATTGGAGTCTGCAACTCGACTCCATGAAGTCGGAATCGCTAGTAATCGTGGATCAGAATGCCACGGTGAATACGTTCCCGGGCCTTGTACACACCGCCCGTCACACCATGGGAGTGGGTTGCAAAAGAAGTAGGTAGCTTAACCTTCGGGAGGGCGCTTACCACTTTGTGATTCATGACTGGGGTGAAGTCGTAACAAGGTAACCGTAGGGGAACCTGCGGTTGGATCACCTCCTTACCTTAAAGAACCTGCCTTTGTAGTGTCCACACAGATTGTCTGATAGATGTAAAGAAGCAAGACGGCTGCGAAGTCGCGACACCTCGTGTCCCCTTCGTCTAGCGGTTAGGACTCCGCCCTTTCACGGCGGCAACAGGGGTTCGAATCCCCTAGGGGACGCCACTTGCTGGCTGTGAGTGAAAGGCACAACCAACCGATATCTCAAAACTCATCTTCGGGTGACGTTTGAGATATTTGCTCTTTAAAAATCTGGATCAAGCTGAAAATTGAAACGACACACAGTTAATGTGTGTTCGAGTCTCTCAAATTTTCGCGACACGACGATGTTTTACGAAACATCTTCGGGTTGTGAGGTTAAGCGACTAAGCGTACACGGTGGATGCCCTGGCAGTCAGAGGCGATGAAGGACGTGCTAATCTGCGAAAAGCGTCGGTAAGGTGATATGAACCGTTACAGCCGGCGATGTCCGAATGGGGAAACCCAGTGCAATTCGTTGCACTATCGTTTGATGAATACATAGTCAAACGAGGCGAACCGGGGGAACTGAAACATCTAAGTACCCCGAGGAAAAGAAATCAACCGAGATTCCCCCAGTAGCGGCGAGCGAACGGGGAGCAGCCCGGAGTCTGAATCAGCTTGTGTGTTAGTGGAAGCGTCTGGAAAGTCGCAGGGTACAGGGTGATACTCCCGTACACTAAAACGCACAGGTTGTGAACTCGAAGAGTAGGGCGGGACACGTGGTATCCTGTCTGAATATGGGGGGACCATCCTCCAAGGCTAAATACTCCTGACTGACCGATAGTGAACCAGTACCGTGAGGGAAAGGCGAAAAGAACCCCGGCGAGGGGAGTGAAAAAGAACCTGAAACCGTGTACGTACAAGCAGTAGGAGCCCACTAGTTGGGTGACTGCGTACCTTTTGTATAATGGGTCAGCGACTTATATTCTGTAGCAAGGTTAACCGTATAGGGGAGCCGCAGGGAAACCGAGTCTTAACTGGGCGTTAAGTTGCAGGGTATAGACCCGAAACCCGGTGATCTAGCCATGGGCAGGTTGAAGGTTGGGTAACACTAACTGGAGGACCGAACCGACTAATGTTGAAAAATTAGCGGATGACTTGTGGCTGGGGGTGAAAGGCCAATCAAACCGGGAGATAGCTGGTTCTCCCCGAAAGCTATTTAGGTAGCGCCTCGTGAACTCATCTTCGGGGGTAGAGCACTGTTTCGGCTAGGGGGTCATCCCGACTTACCAACCCGATGCAAACTACGAATACCGAAGAATGTTATCACGGGAGACACACGGCGGGTGCTAACGTCCGTCGTGAAGAGGGAAACAACCCAGACCGCCAGCTAAGGTCCCAAAGTCATGGTTAAGTGGGAAACGATGTGGGAAGGCCCAGACAGCCAGGATGTTGGCTTAGAAGCAGCCATCATTTAAAGAAAGCGTAATAGCTCACTGGTCGAGTCGGCCTGCGCGGAAGATGTAACGGGGCTAAACCATGCACCGAAGCTGCGGCAGCGACACTATGTGTTGTTGGGTAGGGGAGCGTTCTGTAAGCCGTTGAAGGTGGCCTGTGAGGGTTGCTGGAGGTATCAGAAGTGCGAATGCTGACATAAGTAACGATAATGCGGGTGAAAAACCCGCACGCCGGAAGACCAAGGGTTCCTGTCCAACGTTAATCGGGGCAGGGTGAGTCGACCCCTAAGGCGAGGCCGAAAGGCGTAGTCGATGGGAAACAGGTTAATATTCCTGTACTCGGTGTTACTGCGAAGGGGGGACGGAGAAGGCTATGTTGGCCGGGCGACGGTTGTCCCGGTTTAAGCATGTAGGCGGATGTTCCAGGTAAATCCGGAACGTTACTAACGCTGAGGTGTGATGACGAGGCACTACGGTGCTGAAGTGACAAATGCCCTGCTTCCAGGAAAAGCCTCTAAGCATCAGGTAACATCAAATCGTACCCCAAACCGACACAGGTGGTCAGGTAGAGAATACCAAGGCGCTTGAGAGAACTCGGGTGAAGGAACTAGGCAAAATGGTGCCGTAACTTCGGGAGAAGGCACGCTGATGGTAAGTGAAGCGACTTGCTCGTGGAGCTGAAATCAGTCGAAGATACCAGCTGGCTGCAACTGTTTATTAAAAACACAGCACTGTGCAAACACGAAAGTGGACGTATACGGTGTGACGCCTGCCCGGTGCCGGAAGGTTAATTGATGGGGTTATCCGTAAGGAGAAGCTCTTGATCGAAGCCCCGGTAAACGGCGGCCGTAACTATAACGGTCCTAAGGTAGCGAAATTCCTTGTCGGGTAAGTTCCGACCTGCACGAATGGCGTAATGATGGCCAGGCTGTCTCCACCCGAGACTCAGTGAAATTGAACTCGCTGTGAAGATGCAGTGTACCCGCGGCAAGACGGAAAGACCCCGTGAACCTTTACTATAGCTTGACACTGAACACTGGTCCTTGATGTGTAGGATAGGTGGGAGGCTTTGAAGTGTGGACGCCAGTCTGCATGGAGCCATCCTTGAAATACCACCCTTTAATGGCTGGTGTTCTAACGTGGGCCCCTGATCGGGGTTGCGGACAGTGTCTGGTGGGTAGTTTGACTGGGGCGGTCTCCTCCTAAAGAGTAACGGAGGAGCACGAAGGTCAGCTAATCCTGGTCGGACATCAGGAGGTTAGTGCAATGGCATAAGCTGGCTTGACTGCGAGCGTGACGGCGCGAGCAGGTGCGAAAGCAGGTCATAGTGATCCGGTGGTTCTGAATGGAAGGGCCATCGCTCAACGGATAAAAGGTACTCCGGGGATAACAGGCTGATACCGCCCAAGAGTTCATATCGACGGCGGTGTTTGGCACCTCGATGTCGGCTCATCACATCCTGGGGCTGAAGTAGGTCCCAAGGGTATGGCTGTTCGCCATTTAAAGTGGTACGCGAGCTGGGTTTAGAACGTCGTGAGACAGTTCGGTCCCTATCTGCCGTGGGCGCTGGAGAATTGAGGGGGGCTGCTCCTAGTACGAGAGGACCGGAGTGGACGCATCACTGGTGTTCGGGTTGTCATGCCAATGGCATTGCCCGGTAGCTAAATGCGGAAGAGATAAGTGCTGAAAGCATCTAAGCACGAAACTTGCCCCGAGATGAGTTCTCCCTGACCCTTTAAGGGTCCTGAAGGAACGTTGAAGACGACGACGTTGATAGGCCGGGTGTGTAAGCGCAGCGATGCGTTGAGCTAACCGGTACTAATGAACCGTGAGGCTTAACCTTACAACGCCGAAGATGTTTTGGCGATTTGAGAGATTTTCAGCATAGATTACAGATTTTCGGGAACGAAAGATAAAAGATTCGTTTCTGACAACAGAATTTGCCTGGCGGCGACAGCGCGGTGGTCCCACCTGACCCCATGCCGAACTCAGAAGTGAAACGCCGTAGCGCCGATGGTAGTGTGGGGTCTCCCCATGTGAGAGTAGGGAACTGCCAGGCATCAAACAAGTGAAGAGCCCATCCTGACGGATGGGCTCTTTGCGTTTTTGTCGTCTGAACCGACCGGACATCGGTTTACCCATAAAACCCAACTCCGCGGTCATTTCTGCCTTTTACTCCCTGCTTTCATCCACATCTTCATAATAATAACCTGCCGGTTTTATGCGGGCTCTCTGTATAAATATACAGAAGATTCCACTAGCCACACTTCAGTCTTATGTACCAGGCTTATAACGTGTATCAGCCAGCCCGTGAGAAAATAATGGCCATTAAGCCTTTTAATTACCAGCAAGACTTTTCCAGCATCGATTTTCGCCAGCATCCGGAGTTTTATCAGGTAGGAAGAGGTGAACAGGGCGTGTTGTTGGTTGAACCCTATAAAAGCGAAATTCTTCCCTACTGGCGCTATAAAGATGAAGCATCGGCGATTGAATCTGCGAGGAAAATTTATCAGCTCTTCGAGTTCTATCGACAGCAGAATGATTTTGTCGGTATGGATATGGCGCGCAAATTTATTCAGATGGGCTACACCCGGGCAAGGCGTTATGCCAATTACAAAGGCGGTAAAAAATACGCGAAGGAGGGGCACCTGAATTCGCGAGGTAATGATCCTGTTAAGGCGGCAGCTGCGGCAGTTTTCAAACAATGGTGGGATAAGCTTCGTCAGGATGAAGATTATCTCCAGCGAAAAAAGAAACATCAGGCTCATTGGGGATAATTTTCAGCATCGATCTTCCCGCCCCACATAAATTTGTGCCGCAATATCGCCTGTATAAAAACCTGTTCTGGCCCGCTATTCACCATATTTCACTTTGCTAATCCTGATGAATCTCCTTTTAATCGCGAAAACCTGCAGTACGAAAAAAAATGTGAATGGCATCACAAACTAAAAAATAACAATTATATAACATTTAATTTACTAATCGATTTGTCTGATTGAGCGGGGTCACCCGACGCGGCAGATTGCAGTCTTTGCTGGAGCAGAATTACAATGACAGAAAGCAGTATTAGCGAACGCGGATCCCAGGATCAGGGTGATACCCGGCGCCGTATATGGGCAATTGTGGGGGCGTCATCAGGGAATTTGGTGGAATGGTTTGATTTCTACGTCTATTCATTTTGCTCACTCTACTTTGCGCACATCTTCTTTCCTTCTGGCAACACCACTACGCAATTGTTACAAACTGCAGGGGTATTTGCGGCGGGTTTTCTGATGCGTCCGATCGGGGGATGGATATTCGGGCGCATTGCCGATCGTCGTGGACGTAAAACCTCTATGCTTATCTCCGTATGCATGATGTGTTTTGGTTCACTGGTGATTGCCTGCCTGCCGGGTTATGCAACGATAGGGACCTGGGCCCCGGCTCTGCTGCTACTTGCACGCCTGTTCCAGGGCCTGTCCGTTGGCGGAGAATACGGTACCAGCGCGACCTATATGAGCGAAGTCGCGGTGGAAGGAAAGAAAGGTTTCTATGCCTCATTTCAATACGTCACGCTGATTGGTGGGCAACTTCTGGCCGTGCTTGTTGTGGTTGCCTTGCAGCAGATCCTCAGCGATGAAGAGCTTCATGCCTGGGGATGGCGTATCCCGTTTGCTCTTGGCGCAGTCCTGGCTATTGTTGCCCTGTGGCTGAGACGACAGCTGGACGAAACGTCTAAACAGGAAACGCGCGCGTTAAAAGAAGCGGGATCGTTTAAAGGATTATGGCGTAACCGTAAGGCATTTATCATGGTGCTCGGATTCACTGCCGCAGGGTCGTTAAGCTTTTATACCTTTACAACCTATATGCAGAAATATCTGGTCAACACCGCAGGCATGAGCGCGGGTACCGCCAGCATGATTATGACCGCTGCCTTATTTGTTTATATGCTTGTTCAGCCGCTTTTCGGCGCGCTTTCGGATAAGATTGGCCGCCGGACCTCAATGCTCTGTTTTGGCGTACTCGTCACCGTCTTCACTGTCCCGATTCTCAATGCATTACAGAACGTGAGTTCACCGTATGCGGCATTTGCTTTAGTGATATGCGCCCTGTTGATAGTAAGCTTCTATACCTCAATCAGCGGCATTCTGAAGGCCGAAATGTTTCCGGCTCAGGTTCGTGCCCTGGGGGTTGGACTCTCTTATGCGGTGGCCAATGTGCTATTTGGCGGCTCGGCAGAGTATGTCACGCTGTCGCTAAAATCAGCGGGAATTGAGCACGCCTTTTACTGGTACGTGACCGTCATGGGCGCGATTGCCTTCCTGGTCTCCCTGACGCTGCATCGTAAAGGCAAGGGGCTACGTTTGTAGCATTACTGATGTGCCAGCTGCCATACCGCATAGCCGGTAGTGGCACCTGCCACATCCCAGGCAAAATCTTTCCAGCTCCAGCCGCTCCCTGACGGGCGGCTGTCCCATAGCTCCTTCGATGCCCCTAAGCTCACGGAAAACATAAAGCCTATAGCGGCACTCCGGTCGCGGCTATAGCCCTGATGCTGGGCATATTCGTTGCCTGCGGCGGAAAGCATGGCTGAGGCGAGGAAGTGTTGGGCTTTATCCTGGCCGCTCCATGAATCATTAGCCATATGGCTGCAGCCAGTCAGTAATAATAGTGGGGCAATAAGCATGATGACGCGCATACTAATTCCAGAAAAAGCCCCGCAGGGCGGGGCGTGAATTCAGAGAATACGGCTGATAAGGCGGTCGATTCGGATACGTCGCAGACGCCTGATCAGTTTGCGTACCTTTATCGGGTAATCGGCAATACTTTGTAGATCGCGATAGTGCTGAACGATCGTAGTATGTTTGCGGATGAGATTGAGCTCTTTTTCACGCATTGCGCCGAGCTGGTGTTTTGGATCGTGGATAAGTATCGCGTTTTCCAAATCCAGCCGCCATGCGCGCGGGTTCAGGTTATTGCCGGTCAGCAGCATCCATTCGTCATCAACCCACATGCCTTTCAGGTGGTAGCTGTTATCGTCGTCCTTCCATAAACGGACAATCAGCTGATCGGTATTGACATAATACTGCAGTCGGCTCAGGAAGCGTCGCAGATTGATTTCGTAAAGATAGGGCAGCGCTCCGATAATTTTAAACGGCTGATCTTCCGGAATATAGAAATCATTAGCGGTTTTATCACCAACGATAATTTCGACTTTCTTCCCGCTACGCAGCAGCTGGATGATATTACGTACCAGCAGAGCGGGCAGGTTGAAATAGGGGGTGCAGATAGTCAGCTTATGCTCAGCGCAGGGCATCAGATGAAAAATGGTTTTATTCAGCAGACTCGTCTTCCCGAGGCCCACTAACGGAGTGACCGACAGCTGGTCATCGTCAGCATTGCCGATAAAATGATAGCTGCTATCGCGGAGCTCCTGGCGATACTGGCGGATGTCATTTTTGATTTCCGGACTTTTTGGCCGATCGGCCCTGTCAAGGCGGTTAACGCCACGCCCTTGCACCAGGTTATTCTCAACCCAGTCGAACATCACATCAGCCATTTTACCGTTGCGAATGCACTGGTAGCGGTCGTAGCGATACTTATCGTGTTGATGCAGGTAAACATCATTCAGACTGGCGCCGCTGTAGAGAACGCTGTCATCAATGATAAAACCTTTGAAGTGGAGGACGCCGAGCGCTTCCCGGGTATTGACCGGAACGCCATAAACCGGGATATCGACACCGGGATTTTCCTGCGCCATGCGGCAGTACCAGTCGGCATTGGTGTTTGACGCCGCGACGCCAATACGCCCGCGCTGGGCGCGATGCCAGTCGACCAACACCTGAACATCTAATTCGGGACGCTGACGCTTAGCGTCATAGAGCGCCTGCAAAATTCCTTTGCCGCCATCATCCTGTTCCAGATAAAGCGCAATGATACAAATACGCTGGGTGGCTTGAGCTATCCTGGCCAGTAACGCTTGCCGAAAATCTGCCGGAGCGTAAAAGAACTCGATATCATCAACTGACTGAGAAAGCTTAGGGAGTTGGGCAAGGTGTTGTTGATGTTTATTGCGTTTAAATTTTGACAACATCACAGTGCGTTTCTTCTCTGTTTATTGAAGGGTCTTCTGTACCATGCAGACGACGTAAGCGGGCAATAATACCATTACTACCCGTTAAAGTAGTCAACAATTGCGGCCAGCCGTTTGTAATTGCTCAGGTACAAGATGTAGAGACAAACTGACAATTCCATCTTCAAGCTGAATATCAACCGAGAATCCTAGCTTTCTGGCGAGTCCGATCATGCCTTTATTATTCGGCATGGTAATGCCATTCAAACGCTGCAGGCCGTGGTTTTGCGTGTAGACAATCAGCTTTTCCAGGAGCTTGCGGCCTAACCCCATACCCTTCAGGTCGGAGCGCACCAGTACAGCAAACTCGGCATCGATATTATCCGGATCGGAGATCGCTCGCGTTACGCCGAGGATCTCGTTCCCCTCGGCGGTGGTGCGCACAGCAACAAAGGCCATTTCTCGATCGTAGTCGATCTGCGTCATATTGGCTAAATCATCATGAGTAAATTCGTTGATTTCGCTGAAGTAACGATAATAAAGATCTTCTTTCGTGACCTGAGCGATAAAGGCCATAAGCTGCGGCTCATCTTCCGGGAGGATGGGACGGAAAAGACAGCGTTCACCATTCTTCATCACCACCCACTCCTCCTGCTGCTGAGGGTAAGGGCGTATGGCCAGGCGACTTTCACTATCGCCGGTAAACGGTGCGAGAGTTAACGTGACATCAAGCGCGGTAAACTCGTGGCCGGAAGCCAGAAGAGGATGAATATCCAGGCGCTGTATTTCCGGACAGTCGACGATCAAATTCGATACCTGTACCAGAAGCTGGCTCAGGCCAGGAATATCGAGAGGGCGCAGCGCGCTGCGGCCGCGCACTTTTTTACTTTTGATGGCCTGGATAACCAGATAGCGCGCAAGGTTCATATTCAGCGGCGGGAGCGCGACGGCGGCCTGATCCTCAGCCCGCCATTCGACGCCGCCTTCCCCCAGCATGATCAGCGGCCCAAAAACCGGATCGTGCTCAACGACAACCCGCAGCTCCTGTGCCCCGGCGCGATTAGCCATGCTTTGCACCAGCAGCCCGTGAATACGCGCCTGAGGCCAGGTCATTTTGACGCGATCTATAATCGCGTCCGCGGCCTGCTGTACCTCGGTAGCCGTGCGCAGATAAAGCATAACCCCCTGAACTTCCGACTTGTGCGGAATATCAGGCGAGCGCAGCTTCAGAGCGACGGGGTAGCCAATCTGCTCGGCAATATGTACAGCCTCGGCGCTATCAGCGGCAATCCACGTCGGCAGGGTATGAATACCGTAAGCGTGCAGAACGGGGCTCACTTCATGGGTATCCAGCGACGTTGCGCCTTCATTCATTGCCCGTTGCAGCAGGTTGTACGCTTCGGCAGCGTTAGTGGTTAACGAATCTGACAGGACCGGGGTTTCCCTGAGCTGTTTCTGGTTACGCCGGTACTCCACCATGTGCATAAAAGCGGTAATGGTTCCTTCAGGCGTTCGATAGGTCGGCAGCCCCGCATCGCTAAACAGGCGCCGGGCTTCTTGTGAAGAGAACTCACCGCACCAGTTGGTAAGAACCGTAACGTATTTGCCGCGCGGGTGGCGCTTCAGGGCGTCAATCAGCGCCAGCGCGCTCTCTGTTCCCGGTGCGGCAGCGCTGGGAGAGTGGATCACCAGCAGCGCATCGTAGTCATGGCTATCCAGCAGTACGTTCAACGCTTTGAGGTAATGCTCGCTGCTGGCGTCATCGCGGAGATCCAGCGGGTTGGCAATATCGATGGTTTCAGGTAATGCCTGACGGAGAGCGCTGCTGGTCTCTTCGCTGAGCGCGGCGAGTTTGCCGTTACGCAGCCAGAGCTCATCCAGCGCCAGCGCAGCCGGAGCGGCGCCGTTGCTGATTATCATCAGTTTCTCGCCGCGCAGCGGGCGCATGTGGCTGAGGGTTTCGACCGCTGAGAACAGCTCGTGCGTGTCCTGTACGCGCAATAAACCTGCGCGCTGAATAGCGGCGTCCCAGGCCGGATCCATGCCAGAGTTGACGTGCAGAAGCTTCTGCGCAGCCGGACTGCGTCCGCTTTTAATCACCAGGATCGGCTTATTACGCGATGCGCTACGGGCCGCAGAGACAAAACGACGGGCATCGCTGAGGTGTTCGAGATAAAGCAAAATGGCGCTGGTTTTACTATCGCGAGCGAGGAAATCAAGCAGGTCATCAACGTCGATGTCCAGACTATCCCCCAGCGCAATAAAGTAAGAAAAACCCATCTCGCGCTGCTGGGCCCAGTCGAGGATGGTATTGGAGACCGCCGCCGATTGCGAAATAAACGCCAGTTTGCCGCGATGAATAGGCACCGGCGAAAAGCTGGCGTTGAGGCCCTGCCACGGCGCAAGCAGGCCAAGGCTGTTAGGGCCGAGCAGACGCATCTGGTAGCGGGAGGCGCATTCAAGCAGCGCGGGATACTGTTCGGGGATGGAGGAGAGAATGATGCAGGTTTTGCACCCTTTTTGCCCCAGCGCTTCCAGCAGCTCAAGATTTCGGCGGGCGTTAGTACAAAGTACGGCGAGATCGGGCGTGAAGGGCAGACTGTCGACGTCAGGCCAGGCCAGTACGCCCTGAACCGCTTTCCACGCTGGCGTTACGGGGAGAACGGGGCCGCTAAATCCGCCCGCCAGCAGGTTGCGCATCATCAGATAACCGGCGCGCTGTGGTTTCATTGATGCGCCAATAACGGCGATCGACTTTGGCCGCAGCAATGCTTCCAGGCCTCGTTGGCTCATACCGGTCTCCTTTGATCCCCAGTGACCGAATGATTTTAAACGTTTTCTGTCAGTTGTGCTGTGATACTGCCCTTATGCTGAGTTTTTCCTGCCAGGTAGCGCGTTCTGAATACGCTGAAGTGCTCGCCAAGGGCCGTGGCTGCGTTTTTATCTCCCGCGAGATCCAGCAGCGCAATCGCGACTTCGGCAGTACAGTATTGGCCTTCTGCGTGAGCTTCCCGCAGGTGATAAGCGGAGATACGCGACAGATCGACGGAAATCATCGGCAGCGCGTCAAGCCAGGGGCTTTTACGGAACATTTTTCGCGCTTCGGGCCAGGTGCCGTCGAGCATAATAAACAGCGGTGGTTTACCCGGGGGCGGTGAATCAAGTACCTGACGCTCCGGGCCAGCATAAGAGGCAGGAAAAACCACCATTGGCTGATATTGCGCGTCGGCGACGAGATCGAGAAGCGCCTGCGGCGGTTCGGTTCGTGACCACTGAAAGGCCTCCGTCTCCGGCAGGATATCGGCAATCAGGCGACCGGTATTGCTGGGCTTCATTGGCTCGGTATCGAACATCACCAGGCAAAAACGGCTGGCGGCGGCAGCCGGCTTGAGGGTGGCGCAGAGGCACTGCTTCAACGGCAGCAAGCAACGCTGGCAGCGGTGGATACGGTTGCCGCGAGCAAGAAAAGGCCGGGTGGCGCGCGCGAGGCGTTCGGCGCGAAGGCGAAGGACGGCGTTATCAGTCATGGGGATCGCTAAGAAAAAACGCCATTGTCGCAGAGGAGAAAACGGGGCACAAGCGGTGCCCCGCGAGGTTTACTGCTGGCCTGCTTCGTTTAGCCAGCTATCGAAAGGTGCTTTAGGTACGGCGCCATTGAGCATGTCGATAACTTCGCCATTTTTAAACATCATAATGGTCGGGATGCTGCGAATGCGGAAGCGAGCGCTCAGTTCACGCTCCATCTCGGTATTCACTTTCACGAAACGCATTTCGCCGCTGCGTTCTTCAGCCACATCTTCAAAGATTGGCGCAAAGTTACGGCAGGGGCCACACCACGGCGCCCAGAAATCAACAACCACGGGCAGATCGTCCTTCAGCAGTTTATCCAGCGTTGCCCCGGTCGCGTTGATCACATCGCCATCAAAAAGATCGTGACCGCAGCGCCCGCATTTCGCGCCATCGGCGCTACGATCGTCGGGGATGCGGTTCAGAGCCTGACAACTGGCACAAACGGTATTCATAACTAACCTCTGGTTATGGGTTGCAGCGCGGCACGTGGCCGATTTGTTTCTGTAATGTTACATATTATCGATGCACCGCGAATAAAGGACAATGAGTTCTATTCAATGAATACGATAGACTCAGGCTTTTAAATGAAATAATGGCTAAGTGATGGCACATCGGGTAATCTGCGCGCTTCGCGCAGCGCAGGTGGAGAAAATGAATGAGCGACGACGAACTGAAAAATAAAAGCGGCAAGGTCAAAGTGATGTATGTCCGCAGTGATGATGATTCTGACCGACGTACCCATAACCCGCGTACCGGGAAGGGCGGGGGACGTCCAGGAAAGTCTCGTGTTGACGGTCGTAACCGCCCTGCGCGCGATGAAAAAGAGAGCCGCGGTGGCGATCGTAAACGTGACGATCGCAAGCGTGAAGGCTTTGGCGGCGAGGGTTCCTCTCCGTGGCGTACCGTATCCCGCGCGCCGGGCGATGAGGCGCCGGTAAAAGCGGATCACGGCGGGATCAGCGGAAAAAGCTTTATCGATCCTGAAGTGCTGCGCCGCCAGCGCGCGGAAGAAACCCGCGTTTATGGTGAAAACGCCTGCCAGGCGCTGTTCCAGAGCCGTCCGGACGCCATCGTTCGCGCCTGGTTTATCCAGAGCGTGACCCCGCGCTTCAAAGAAGCTCTGCGCTGGATGGCGGCGAATCGTAAAGCCTATCACGTGGTCGATGAAGCAGAGCTGGCGAAAGCGTCCGGCACTGAACACCACGGCGGGGTTTGCTTCCTGATTAAAAAGCGCCACGGCACTTCCGTTGAGCAGTGGGTGGCTAAAGCCGACGCTGAAGATTGTGTTCTGGCGCTGGAAGATGTCGGCAACCCGCACAACCTCGGCGCGATTATGCGCAGCTGCGCGCACTTTGGCGTCAAAGGCGTGATTGTGCAGGATGCCGGCGTTATGGAGTCCGGCGCCGCGATTCGTACTGCGGAAGGCGGCGCTGAGCACGTTGAGCCGATTACGGGCGACAGCTTCATCGATACGCTCGAGCGCTTCCGTAAAGCGGGCTACGCGATTGTTTCTACTTCCAGCCATAACGGGACTCCGCTGTTCAAAGCCGAGCTGCCGAAGAAAATGGTGCTGGTGTTAGGGCAGGAGAGTGACGGTCTTTCTGACGCCGCTATCTCCAGCGCCGATCTGAACATCGCGATTGAAGGCACCGGCAACGTTGAAAGCCTGAACGTGTCCGTAGCAACCGGCGTGCTGCTGGCTGAATGGTGGCGGCAGAACAAGGCGTAACACCTTGTCTCAGAGTCAAAATGCCAGCGTAATGCTGGCATTTTCATTTTCAGAGCTATTCGCTTTCAGCCGGTAGCCTGGGCAGCCAGTCAATGGGCGCTTCGCCGCGTTCGGTCAGCCACTGATTCGCCTGCACGAAATGATTACTGCCAAAGAACCCGCGGTGGGCGGAGAGGGGCGACGGGTGCGGCGCTTTGAGCACGCAGTGGCGCTGGCGATCGATTATCGCGCCTTTCTTCTGCGCATGCGAACCCCACAGCAGAAAGACGACGCCTTCCCGATGCTGGTTAATCAGCGAAATGACTTTATCGGTAAAAGTTTCCCAACCGAGGCTGGCGTGAGAGTGCGCTTGTCCGGCACGTACCGTTAATACGGTATTGAGCAGCAACACGCCCTGGCGCGCCCAGCTTTCGAGATAACCGTGAGTCGGGCGCTGAAAGCCTGGTATCGTCCCTTCCAGTTCCTTGTACATATTCAGCAGCGATGGCGGGATCTGAATGCCCGGTAGAACCGAGAAGGCGAGGCCGTGCGCCTGCCCTGGTCCATGGTAAGGATCCTGGCCGAGAATCACCACTTTAACGTCGCTTAGCTCAGTATAACGAAACGCGTTAAAGACATCTTTTTGCGGGGGATAGATGGTGATTCCCGATTGCCGCTCGTCAGCAACGGTTTTCAGGGTATAAACAAAATAGGGTTGCTGCTTCTCTTCTGCCAGCACGTCATGCCAGGTTAATGGGGCGGTCATTTTGCTCTCCTGCAAAGTGTCATTGCCATAGCTTAACTGCATCTTTCAACATCACAAAATTTGCCCCACGCGATTGACGCTCTTTATGCAAAAAAAATTGAAAACTTACAAATTTATTTGGTAGGTGGCATGGCGTAACTTGATGTAAAACAATAATATCCGCCTATGACCACTTTTGTGATGTGGTTTTTGTTGATTTAAATCAAAGAATGCCGGGTGTACGGCTGATATATATACACTCATAGAACAATGGTTTTACCAATTGGCCGCGAAGGCCAATAATCGAACAAACCCTGCCTGGGAGGCATAAAATGATTACTGGTATCCAAATTACTAAAGCTGCAAACGACGACCTGCTGAACTCTTTCTGGCTGCTGGATAGCGAAAAAGGCGAAGCCCGCTGCCTGTGCGCGAAAGCCGGTTTTGCTGAAGATGACGTGGTTGCAGTGAGCAATCTGGGTGAAATCGAATACCGTGAAATCCCGGTAGACGTGAAGCCTGAAGTCCGCGTTGAAGGCGGTCAGCACCTGAACGTTAACGTGCTGCGTCGCGAAACTCTGCTGGACGCGGTTGAACATCCGGAAAAATACCCGCAGCTGACCATTCGCGTGTCTGGCTATGCGGTACGCTTTAACTCTCTGACTCCGGAACAGCAGCGCGACGTTATCGCCCGTACTTTTACTGAAAGCCTGTAAGATTCCGTTTTAATGTGAAAACGCCGGGATATCCCGGCGTTTTTTTTACTCTTCGTTTGACTTCTGCGGAGCATCCGCTGCGCTTGGTTTACGACGCTTACCAATGTTTTTGGTATCGCGATGGCGTTTTTTCACGCGCGGTTTCTCTTTTTCTTTCTCTTTCTTCTCTGCACGCTTGGCTAAAACCTTCTTGGAAGGTTTACCGGTTTGCTTCTCGCTGGGTGCGCGAGTGGTCGGGCGCAGTTCATCGATGACGCGGGCTTTTAACGGCTCTTCAATATAGCGGCCAATTTTACCCAGCAGCAGATGGTCGTGGGCTTCGACCAGAGAGATGGCCGTTCCCTTTTTACCCGCGCGTCCGGTACGACCGATACGGTGCAGATAGATGTCGGCCGTGCGCGGCAAGTCGAAGTTGAAAACGTGACTGACGTCCGCGATGTCGATCCCGCGCGCGGCAACGTCGGTGGCGATTAACACGTTAATACGGCCATCGGTCAGGCGGCTAATCGCTTCATTACGTTTTGCCTGTACCATCTCGCCTTCCAGCCAGCAGGTGTTGATACCCGCTTCACGCAGCCAGCCCGCCAGCTCATGCACGCGCTCGCGCTTACGGACGAAGACGATAGAACGCGTCGCTTCCGGCTGCTTTAGCAGATGGACCAGCAGCGCGGTCTTATGCTTGACGTCATCGGCGCGGTAATACCACTGGTGAATCTTTTTACGCTCGCGGGTGGAGGGAGTCGCAGAGACTTCCACCGGTTCTTCCAGCAGACGCTCAGCAAAATCTTTAATGGCGTCACCTTCGAGGGTGGCGGAGAACAGCATGGTCTGCTTACGCCAGCGGGTTTCACCGGCAATGTGTTCGATATCCTGCGCGAAGCCCATGTCCAGCATGCGGTCCGCTTCATCAAGGATCAGCGTTTCAACGGCGCGGCAATCAAAGTTTTCTTCTTTAATATATTGCAGCAGGCGACCGGTCGTGGCGACCACGATGTCCTGGTTTTCGCTGAACACTTCGGCATGGTTCATATAGGCGACACCGCCGGTGATCGTGGCGATATCCAGATGAGTATGTTTTGCCAGCTCACGCGCATGGTCGGCAACCTGCATCGCCAGTTCGCGCGTGGGGGTCAGGATAAGAATGCGCGGCGGACCAGACTTCTTGCGCGGAAAATCGAGCAGATGCTGCAACGCTGGCAGGAGATACGCCGCCGTTTTACCGGTGCCGGTCGGGGCTGAACCGAGAATATCACGGCCATCAAGCGCAGGCGGAATAGCGGCGGCCTGAATGGCTGTCGGGCGTGTGAAACCTTTATCCTGGAGGGCGTCCAGCAGGTTTTCGTCGAGTTCAAGTTCGGAAAAAGTCGTTACAGTCATGATCTACCTCTGAGTGGACCGCCGATTATAGACGTTACGGACGCAATGTTCATCTGTTTGTAAGGCTATCTGTTCTCCGGTATTGTGCATAGCCTTAAGCTCAGGAGTTTTTTGCCCGCAAGGTTATCGAGGATGTCCCAGTCGAAGTTCGCGCTGCCGCGCAATGGTTTTACGTTTAAGCAGTTTTTTGTCGCCCACGATCGCTGTGCGATGAAAGTGGGTACCGACGGCATTTTACTCGGCGCATGGGCCCCCATCGCTCAGGTTAAGCGCGTGCTGGATATCGGCGCGGGCAGCGGTCTGTTAGCGCTGATGCTCGCGCAGCGAACCGGCGAGGCGGTCATCGTGGATGCCGTGGAGCTGGATGAAGAAGCGGCAGAACAGGCGCGAGAAAACGCCGCGGATTCTCCCTGGGCCGAGCGCCTGCAGATTCATCAGGCGGATATTCAGCAATGGCAGCCGCAGCAAACCCGGCGCTATGAGCTGATTGTCAGCAATCCGCCTTTTTTCGCTGAAGGTGTACCTTGCGCCACCTCGCAGCGCGAGCAGGCTCGCTATACCTCCTCCCTCGATCACGCAACATTATTAACCTGCGCCGCCGAGCTTATTACGGAGGAGGGGTTTTTCTGCGTCGTGCTTCCGGTCGACATTGGTAACGCCTTTGTGCAGCGGGCGCAGAATATGGGCTGGCATCTGCGTCTGCGTACCGACGTGGCGGAAACGGAAGTGCGCCCGCCGCATCGGGTTCTGTTGGCTTTTTCGCCGACGGCGGGGGAGGAGTGCTTTAGCGACAGATTGGTCATCCGTGGGCCAGAGCAGCAGTATTCCGAAGGATTTACCGCTCTGACCCAGGACTTTTATCTTTTTATGTGAGCCAGCGGCGAGAGCACCGACGGCCCGCTCTCCGGCAACTGGTCAGGATAGTCCAGCGTATAGTGAAGCCCGCGGCTCTCTTTACGCAGCATGGCGCAGCGCACAATCAGCTCGGCAACCTGCACCAGGTTTCGCAGCTCCAGTAAATTATTGGAGACGCGGAAGCGGGCGTAGTATTCGTCCAGCTCCTGCTGCAGCATAGTAATGCGGCGCAGGGCGCGCTCAAGACGGCGGGTGGTGCGCACGATGCCGACATAATCCCACATCAGCAAGCGCAGCTCATGCCAGTTGTGCTGAATCACGACCAGTTCATCAGGTATTTCAACCTGGCTTTCGTCCCATGATGGCAGTTCATTGACCGCCTGCGCGAACGGCAGACGCTTAACGATATCTTCGGCGGCGGACCACCCGTAGACGAGGCACTCAAGCAATGAGTTTGATGCCATCCGGTTAGCGCCGTGTAATCCGGTATAGCTTACTTCGCCGATGGCATACAGCCCGTCGACGTCGGTGCGCCCGTGATCGTCAACCATGACGCCGCCGCAGGTGTAGTGCGCGGCAGGAACCACGGGCACCGCTTCTTTTGTCAGATCGATGCCCAGCCCCAGCAGCTTCTCGTAGATCATCGGGAAGTGGTGGCGAATAAATTCTGCCGGTTTATGGCTGATATCCAGATACATGCAGTCAGCGCCAAGGCGCTTCATCTCATGATCGATGGCTCTGGCGACGATATCGCGCGGAGCCAGCTCGCCGCGCTCGTCAAAGTCCGGCATAAACCGCGTGCCGTCAGGGCGTTTCAACAGCGCGCCCTCGCCGCGCAGCGCTTCCGTCAGCAGGAAGTTGCGCGCTTGCGGATGGTACAGCGCGGTTGGGTGGAACTGATTAAATTCGAGGTTGGCGACCCGGCAGCCGGCACGCCAGGCCATCGCGATACCATCGCCGGAAGAGACATCAGGATTCGTCGTATATTGATAAACTTTAGCCGCGCCGCCGGTAGCCAGCACCACGGCCTTTGCGCTACAGGTTTCAACCGCTTCTTTATTACGATTCCAGATCCACGCGCCCACCACCCGGCGCGTGCCGGGCAGGCCGATTTTATCGGAGATAATAAGGTCAACGGCGTTACTGCGTTCCAGTATGCGGATATTTGGGTGGGCCAGCGCCTGGCTCACCAGGGTAGTCTCAACGGCTTTACCGGTCGCATCGGCGGCGTGGAGAATTCTGCGGTGGCTGTGACCTCCCTCGCGGGTCAGATGGTAGCTCTCTTCGCCGTTCGCCTGAACCTGAGTATCAAACAGCACGCCCTGATCGATTAGCCACTGAACGCAGGGTTTGGCGTTGCTCGCCACGAATGAGACCGCATGGCGATCGCAAAGACCCGCTCCGGCTATCAACGTATCCTCGATGTGCGATTCAACGCTATCGGTTTCATCAAATACGGCGGCAATACCGCCCTGAGCGTAGAAAGTAGAACCTTCACTGATAGGGCCTTTGCTGAGAACCGTGACCGCGCAGCGTTCCGCCAGGCGTAAGGCAAGGGATAATCCGGCAGCGCCGCTGCCAATAATCAGCACATCACAGGAGGAATCGGAAGTTGTTTTCATGGCCTTTGTTTAATTTACTAAACACAATAAGCGAACAATAGCACCAGCCAGCGAGAAGTCGTACATTTTTTTTACTCAGCGTTGCGAGGACTAAACATAGCGGCGTAATGAGGCGGGCTGTAAATGGAAAAAAGGTTTTGCGAAGCGGCTCGTGAGCTTCAGATTTTATAGTGAAATAAAAGCCGGGTTACGTTACCCTTCTGGCGGGTCTTGCGCTTTTTCTTATTATCTTACATATCGTTTAGCAACCGGGACATATAATGAGAGATAACAATCCGTCAGCCGGTGCCGGACGAA
The DNA here is from genome assembly GCF_019048985.1 of Klebsiella sp. PL-2018. Lineage (NCBI taxonomy): Bacteria > Pseudomonadati > Pseudomonadota > Gammaproteobacteria > Enterobacterales > Enterobacteriaceae > Klebsiella > Klebsiella sp. PL-2018. Next base: position 4,409,382 of record NZ_CP077673.1, on the reverse strand, counting down.
AAACAAAGGCGTAACGGAACTTTATTGTTTTCAGACACTCCAACCCTCTGCTTGCTCACTTGATGCAGTAATTGGGTGGTGTTTTTGAATACGCATGGGAATTGGGTTTGGGGAGACATTACCTCGGATGAGCGAGCAGTTAACGGATCAGGTCCTCGTTGAACGGGTCCAGAAAGGAGATCAGAAAGCATTTAACCTGCTGGTGGTGCGCTATCAGCATAAGGTTGCAAGTCTGGTCTCCCGCTACGTGCCGCCGGGCGATATCGCTGACGTTGTTCAGGAATCGTTCGTTAAAGCATGGCGTGCGCTGGATTCTTTCCGGGGGGATAGCGCTTTTTACACCTGGTTATATCGCATCGCCGTAAACACGGCGAAGAATTATCTTGTTGCTCAGGGACGCCGTCCGCCATCCAGCGATGTTGATGCGAATGATGCTGAAAACTTCGAAAGTGGCGGGGCATTGAAAGAAATTTCGAACCCTGAGAACTTAATGTTGTCAGAAGAGCTGAGACAAATAGTTTTTCGTACCATTGAATCGCTTCCGGAAGATTTACGCATGGCAATTACCTTGCGGGAGCTGGATGGCATGAGCTATGAAGAAATAGCCGCCATCATGGATTGTCCGGTGGGCACAGTGCGTTCGCGCATCTTCCGGGCGCGAGAAGCTATTGATAATAAAGTTCAACCGCTAATCAGGCGTTGACGATAGCGGAATACTGGAAAAGGGTATCAGGCATGCAGAAAGAAAAACTTTCGGCCTTAATGGATGGTGAAACGCTGGATAACGAACTGCTCAACGAGCTGGAGCGTTCATCTGAAATGCAAAAAACCTGGGAGAGCTACCATCTCATCCGCGATACGCTGCGAGGCGATACGAGTGAGGTGCTCCATTTTGATATCTCAGCTCGCGTCATGGCCGCCATTGAAAACGAGCCCGTTCGTCAGACGGTTCCTCTAATTCCTGAATCTCAGCCCGCACCGCACCAGTGGCGTCAGATGCCTTTCTGGCAAAAAGTACGCCCGTGGGCCAGCTCGCTTACCCAGATGGGCGTTGCCGCGTGCGTATCCCTTGCTGTGATTGTCGGCGTTCAGCAGTATAATGGCCAGTCTGATTCATCCCAGCAGCCAGAGGCGCCGGTGTTTAACACCATGCCGATGATGGGTAAGGCCAGCCCGGTCAGCCTGGGCGTGCCGGCGGATGCTTCGGCAGGTAGCGGTCAGCAGGCTCAGGTGCAGGAACAGCGCCGCAGAATTAATGCTATGCTGCAGGACTATGAATTGCAGCGTCGCCTGCATGCGGAACAGCTTCAGTTTGGCCAGGCCCAGACTCAGCAAGCCGCTGTTCAGGTGCCGGGCTATCAAACTTTAGGAACACAATCGCAGTAATGAAGCAACTTTGGTGTGCCATGTCGCTCATGGCAGGCAGCCTGTTCTTCTCCGTCAACGCCTCGGCTGATACATCGTCCGGGGCGTTGTTGCAGCAGATGAACCTGGCCAGCCAGTCCCTTAATTACGAGCTCTCTTTCGTCAGCATCAACAAGCAGGGTGTTGAGTCGCTGCGTTATCGACACGCTAAACTAAACAATCGCACCCTGGCACAGCTGCTCCAGCTTGACGGGCCGCGTCGGGAAGTGGTGCTGCGCGGAACGGAAATCAGCTATTTTGAGCCCGGACTCGATCCTTTCACCCTGAACGGCGACTATATCGTTGATTCGCTGCCTTCATTGGTCTACTCCGACTTTAAACGTCTGTCATCCTATTACGACTTCATTTCCGTGGGGCGGACGCGTATTGCCGATCGTTTATGCGATGTTGTGCGCGTCGTGGCTCGCGATGGCACCCGCTATAGCTATATCGCATGGTTAGATGCTGAAACTAAGCTGCCTCTGCGCGTTGATCTGCTTGATCGCGACGGCGAAACGCTTGAGCAGTTCCGCGTCGTCTCGTTCAACGTTGGCGATAACGTTAGCGCCAGTATGGAAACCCTGTCTAAGGCTAACCTGCCTCCGCAGCTGTCGGTGCCGGAAGGGGGCAATAAGGCCAACTTTAACTGGGCGCCAACCTGGCTGCCGCAGGGCGTGGCCGAAGTCTCCAGCAGCCAGCGTCGTCTGCCCACTTTCGATGGCCCGGTAGAGTCCCGTTTGTATTCCGACGGGCTGTTTAGTTTCTCTGTCAATATCAATCGCGCCACGGCAAATAGCAGCGATCAGCTGCTGCGTACCGGCCGTCGTACCGTGGCGACTACCGTGCGTGATAACGCAGAGATAACCATCGTTGGCGAGCTGCCGCCGCAAACGGCGAAGCGTATTTCCGATAGTATTAAATTCAGGGCAGTACAATGATTAAAGAGTGGGCGACGGTCGTTTCCTGGCAAAATGGCGTTGCGCTGGTGCACTGCGATGTGAAAGCCTCCTGCAGCAGCTGTGCTTCTCGCGCCGGTTGCGGAAGCCGGGTGCTGAATAAGCTTGGGCCGCAAACCAGCCATACCCTTAGCGTCCCCTGCGAACAGCCGCTGTCGGCCGGGCAAAAAGTCGAACTGGGCATTGCCGAAAGCAGCCTGCTCGGGTCGGCGGTATTGGTTTATATGGCGCCGTTAGTCGGTTTGTTCTTGATGGCATCGATATTCCAGGTGCTGTTTGCCAACGACTTTGCCTCGCTTTGCGGGGCAATTTTGGGCGGCGTTGGCGGGTTTCTGGTCGCTCGCGGTCTTTCGCCTGGCTTAGCCTCCCGGCAGTCGTGGCAGCCGGTTATTATCAGCGTCGGTTTACCGCCAGATTTAGTCCGCATCGAGACGCCTTCCTCCCAGCTGGGTCAGTGATTTCACTGGCCCTTATCTTTATTTACAACTCCCGCAAGAACTCATCGTTTACTCCGGTTATGCTAGCGGTAAGAGCATTTCCTGGTTTCGTGGATGTAGTGTAGAATGCGGCGTTTTCGGATTAAAAAACGTCAGGCACAGAACAGCGGCCTCATGATTCGCGTAAGGCATAATTAACTCTAAATATGAAGAATATACGTAACTTTTCCATCATCGCTCACATCGACCACGGTAAGTCGACATTGTCTGACCGTATTATCCAGATTTGCGGTGGCCTTTCCGATCGTGAAATGGCAGCCCAGGTTCTGGACTCCATGGATCTTGAACGTGAGCGCGGTATCACTATCAAGGCGCAGAGCGTCACCCTGGATTACAAAGCAACTGATGGCGAAACCTATCAGCTGAACTTTATCGACACCCCCGGCCACGTCGACTTCTCTTATGAAGTTTCTCGTTCGCTTGCCGCCTGTGAAGGCGCTTTGCTGGTGGTTGATGCCGGCCAGGGCGTCGAAGCCCAGACGCTGGCTAACTGCTATACGGCGATGGAAATGGACCTTGAAGTCGTACCGGTCCTGAACAAAATCGACCTGCCCGCAGCCGATCCGGAACGCGTAGCGGAAGAGATTGAAGACATCGTTGGTATTGATGCCACCGATGCGGTGCGCTGTTCAGCGAAGACCGGCGTTGGCGTACCGGACGTGCTGGAGCGCCTGGTGCGCGATATTCCGCCGCCGGAAGGCGATCCGGAAGCGCCGCTGCAGGCTCTGATTATCGACTCCTGGTTTGATAACTACCTCGGTGTCGTTTCTCTGGTGCGTATCAAAAACGGCACCATGCGCAAAGGCGATAAAATTAAGGTGATGAGTACCGGGCTGGTGTATAACGCCGATCGCCTGGGCATCTTCACGCCGAAGCAAGTGGACCGTACCGAGCTGAAATGCGGCGAGGTAGGCTGGCTGGTTTGCGCCATTAAAGACATCCTCGGCGCGCCGGTCGGCGATACGCTGACGCTTGCGCGCAACCCGGCAGATAAAGCACTGCCCGGCTTTAAAAAGGTGAAACCGCAGGTCTATGCCGGCCTGTTCCCGGTCAGCTCCGATGATTATGAAAACTTCCGCGACGCGCTGGGCAAACTGAGCCTCAACGATGCTTCTCTGTTCTATGAACCGGAAAGCTCTACGGCGCTGGGCTTCGGTTTCCGCTGCGGCTTCCTGGGTCTTCTGCATATGGAGATCATCCAGGAGCGCCTGGAGCGTGAATACGATCTGGATCTGATCACCACGGCGCCGACGGTAGTCTATGAAGTCGAAACCACCTCGAAAGAGGTTATCTACGTCGACAGCCCGTCGAAGCTGCCGCCGCTGAACAATATTCAGGAGCTGCGCGAGCCGATCGCGGAGTGTCATATGCTGCTGCCGCAGGAGTTTTTGGGCAACGTCATCACCCTGTGTATCGAAAAGCGCGGCGTACAGACCAACATGGTCTACCACGGCAATCAGGTTGCGCTGACCTATGAAATCCCGATGGCGGAAGTGGTGCTCGACTTCTTCGACCGACTGAAGTCTACCTCCCGCGGCTATGCGTCGCTGGACTACAACTTCAAGCGCTTCCAGGCTTCCAACATGGTGCGTGTGGATGTGTTGATTAACGGCGAGCGTGTGGATGCGCTGGCGCTGATCACGCATAACGACAATGCGCCGTACCGCGGCCGCGAACTGGTAGAGAAGATGAAAGAGCTGATCCCGCGTCAGCAGTTCGATATCGCTATCCAGGCTGCCATCGGCAACCACATCATTGCCCGCTCTACCGTAAAACAGCTGCGTAAAAACGTCCTGGCGAAATGCTATGGCGGCGACGTCAGCCGTAAGAAAAAGCTGCTGCAGAAGCAGAAAGACGGTAAGAAACGCATGAAGCAGGTCGGTAACGTTGAGCTTCCGCAGGAAGCGTTCCTCGCCATTCTGCACGTTGGTAAAGACGGCAAATAACCCTAAGGAGTTGGCATGGCGAACATGTTTGCCCTGATCCTGGTCATCGCTACTGTGGTGACGGGTCTGTTGTGGTGCCTGGATAAGTTTATCTTTGCGCCAAAACGTCGCGAAAGTCAGGCCGCTGCGCAGGCGGCGACCGGCGACCAGTTGGACAAGAAAACGCTGAAAAAGGTCGGCCCGAAACCGGGCTGGCTGGAAACCGGCGCGTCAATCTTCCCGGTACTGGCGATTGTGCTGGTGGTTCGCTCATTCATTTATGAGCCCTTCCAGATCCCCTCCGGATCGATGATGCCGACGCTGCTGATCGGCGATTTTATTCTGGTTGAGAAGTTTGCCTACGGCATTAAAGATCCGATTTACCAGAAGACGCTGATCGAAACCGGACATCCGAAGCGCGGCGATATTGTCGTCTTTAAATATCCGCAAGATCCGCGCCTGGATTATATCAAGCGTGCGGTCGGTTTACCGGGTGATAAAGTGACTTACGATCCGATTGCCAAGCAGGTCACTATCCAGCCGGGCTGTAGTTCTGGCCAGGCCTGCGGCAACGCGCTGCCGGTCACTTACTCCAACGTTGAGCCGAGTGATTTCGTACAGACCTTCTCCCGCAGCAACGGCGGCGAAGCGACCAGCGGTTTCTGGCAACTGCCGAAAGGCGAGACGAAAGCCGATGGCATCCGTCTGACCGAACGTAAAGAGACGCTGGGCGAAGTGACGCACCGTATATTGACCGTACCGATTGCTCAGGACCAGGTGGGGATGTATTACCATCAGTCCGGTCTGCCGCTGGCGACCTGGATTGTCCCGCCGGGGCAGTATTTTATGATGGGTGACAACCGCGATAACAGCGCCGATAGCCGTTATTGGGGCTTTGTGCCGGAAGCGAATCTGGTGGGTAAAGCAACCGCAATCTGGATGAGTTTCGAAAAACAGGAAGGCGAATGGCCTACCGGCGTACGTTTATCGCGTATCGGTGGTATCCAGTAAATTTTTCCTGCTTTATTCACGCTGCCGACGCAATAACGGCAGCGTGAATTATTTAAAATTTAAATCTATTCAAACTAACGACATCCCTTGTCGTTGCGTATAGAATATCCCCCCGAAGTTTTAGGTTGTCTCTCGTAAGATTGACACAGCACACGAAACCGCGTTGGTTTTTACTCAGGTCGGTTTCGTGTGCTGCATTTTTGACGCATTCATCTATTGGTAACGCATGAACCCCATCGTAATTAATCGGCTTCAACGGAAGCTGGGCTACACTTTTCATCATCAGGAGCTGTTGCAACAGGCATTAACTCACCGCAGTGCCAGCAGCAAACATAATGAGCGCCTGGAGTTTTTAGGCGACTCAATATTGAGCTTTGTGATCGCGAACGCGCTCTATCATCGTTTCCCTCGGGTAGACGAAGGCGATATGAGCCGCATGCGCGCGACCCTGGTACGAGGCAACACGCTGGCAGAAATTGCCCGCGAGTTCGAATTAGGTGAATGTCTGCGTCTTGGGCCGGGTGAACTGAAAAGCGGGGGCTTTCGCCGTGAATCTATACTGGCGGACACCGTTGAAGCGTTAATCGGCGGGATTTTCCTCGACAGCGATATTCAGAACGTTGAGCGCCTTATTCTCTCCTGGTACCAGAGTCGTCTGGATGAAATCAGCCCGGGTGACAAGCAAAAAGATCCGAAGACGCGCTTGCAGGAGTATCTGCAGGGGCGCCATCTGCCGCTGCCGTCTTACCTGGTGGTACAGGTTCGCGGTGAAGCGCACGATCAGGAATTTACTATCCACTGCCAGGTTAGCGGCCTGAGTGAACCGGTGGTTGGCACGGGTTCTAGCCGTCGCAAGGCGGAGCAGGCTGCCGCCGAACAGGCGCTGAAAAAGCTGGAGCTGGAATGAGCGAAGAAAAGAACTACTGCGGATTTATTGCCATCGTTGGTCGTCCAAACGTGGGCAAATCCACATTGCTGAACAAGCTGCTCGGGCAGAAGATCTCGATCACTTCCCGAAAAGCGCAGACGACGCGTCACCGCATCGTTGGTATTCATACTGAAGGTCCGTATCAGGCGATCTACGTCGATACCCCGGGCCTGCATATGGAAGAAAAACGCGCGATTAACCGTCTGATGAACAAAGCGGCAAGCAGCTCCATTGGCGACGTAGAGCTGGTTATTTTCGTCGTTGAAGGTACCCGCTGGACGCCGGACGACGAGATGGTGCTCAACAAACTGCGCGATGGTAAAGCGCCGGTGATTCTGGCGGTCAACAAAGTCGATAACGTACAGGAAAAAGCCGATCTTCTGCCGCACCTGCAGTTCCTTGGCAGCCAGATGAACTTCCTTGATATCGTGCCGATTTCCGCGGAAACGGGGCTGAACGTTGATACCATCGCCGGTATCGTGCGTAAGCATCTGCCGGAAGCGATTCATCACTTCCCGGAAGATTACATCACCGACCGCTCTCAGCGCTTTATGGCTTCCGAGATCATTCGTGAAAAGCTGATGCGTTTCCTCGGCGCTGAACTGCCGTATTCCGTTACCGTGGAAATCGAACGTTTTGTAACCAACGAGCGCGGCGGCTACGATATCAACGGTCTGATTCTGGTTGAGCGTGAAGGGCAGAAGAAGATGGTGATTGGCAACAAAGGGGCCAAAATCAAAACCATCGGTATCGAAGCGCGTAAAGACATGCAGGATATGTTTGAAGCACCGGTTCACCTCGAGCTGTGGGTGAAAGTGAAGTCCGGCTGGGCTGATGACGAACGCGCGCTGCGCAGTCTCGGTTACGGCGACGATCTCTAAGTTTGGATACTCTATGGCTTTCGAGGTGCAGGACAAAACACAAAGTGTTTTGAACAGCGCTTGCGCTGGCTGCGAAGGAGCGAGGCCAGAGGCTGAGTCACGCGGCAAGACCGCGAGTCCCCGGAAGCTTACTTCAGTAAGTGACTGGGGTGAGTGGGCGCAGCCAACGCACCTGCGGCTTGAAAGACGACGAGTATGATGGAAGGCTGGCAACGCGCTTTCGTACTGCATAGCCGTCCCTGGAGCGAAACCAGCCTGATGCTGGACGTCTTCACGGAAGAATCCGGCCGCGTGCGCCTTGTGGCTAAAGGCGCACGTTCCAAACGTTCGAACCTCAAAGGCGCGCTTCAGCCTTTTACTCCCTTACTGCTTCGCTTTGGCGGGCGCGGCGAAGTCAAAACGCTGCGCAGCGCGGAAGCCGTCTCGCTGGCGCTCCCTCTCAGCGGCATCACGCTCTACAGCGGCCTTTACGTCAACGAACTTCTCTCTCGCGTGCTTGAGCATGAAACGCGCTTTTCCGAACTCTTCTTCGATTATTTGCACTGTATCCAGTCTCTGGCTGGCGCAAGCGGCTCGCCGGAACCGGCGCTACGGCGTTTTGAACTGGCGCTGCTGGGGCATCTGGGATATGGCGTGGATTTCCTGCACTGCGCCGGCAGCGGAGAAGCGGTTGACGACGCAATGACCTATCGCTACCGTGAAGAAAAAGGCTTTATCGCCAGCGTGGTTATTGATAACAACACCTTTACCGGGCACCATCTTAAGGCGCTGGCGAGCCGTGAATTTCCGGACAGCGATGCGCTGCGCGCGGCAAAGCGTTTCACCCGTATCGCCCTGAAGCCCTATCTGGGCGGGAAGCCGCTAAAAAGTCGCGAGCTTTTTCGTCAGTTTTTGCCCGCGCGGGCAGCGCGAGCCGATAAAACAAATAACGATTAACGAGGATTGTCATGGCTGAATTACTGTTGGGGGTCAATATTGACCACATTGCGACATTACGCAACGCTCGCGGTACCGCTTATCCGGATCCGGTACAGGCGGCCTTTATCGCCGAGCAGGCCGGCGCTGACGGTATTACCGTCCATCTGCGCGAAGATCGTCGCCATATTACCGATCGCGATGTCCGTATTTTGCGCCAGACGCTGGATACCCGCATGAACCTTGAGATGGCGGTGACGGAAGAGATGCTGAAGATTGCCTGTGAGACTCAGCCCCATTTTTGCTGCCTGGTGCCGGAAAAACGTCAGGAAGTGACCACCGAAGGTGGACTGGACGTGGCGGGCCAGATCGACAAAATGCGCGACGCCTGTAAACGCCTTGCCGATGCCGGTATCCTGGTTTCGCTGTTTATTGACGCGGACAACGCGCAAATTAAGGCGGCAGCGGACGTTGGCGCGCCTTATATCGAAATTCACACCGGATGCTACGCTGATGCGCAAACTGACGCTGAGCAGGCAAAAGAGCTGGAGCGTATTGCCAAAGCGGCGACCTATGCCGCCAGCCTGGGGCTGAAGGTTAATGCCGGTCACGGTTTGACCTACCATAACGTGAAGGCCATTGCCGCGCTGCCGGAAATGCACGAGCTGAACATCGGCCACGCGATTATTGGCCGTGCGGTGATGAGCGGCCTGAAAGAGGCGGTGGCGGAAATGAAGCGCTTGATGCAGGAAGCGCGCGCCTGATGGCCATTCTCGGACTGGGTACTGATATTGTAGAAATTGCCCGTATTGAAGCGGTAATTGCCCGCAGCGGCGATCGTCTGGCGCGTCGCGTCCTGAGCGATAGCGAGTGGGCGATATGGGAACAGCATCAGCAGCCGGTCCGTTTTCTGGCCAAGCGTTTTGCCGTTAAAGAAGCGGCGGCCAAGGCGCTTGGTACCGGCATCCGCAATGGGCTGGCGTTTAATCAGTTTGAGGTTTACAACGACGAGCTGGGTAAGCCAAAGCTGCGATTGTGGGGCGAAGCGAAAAGTCTGGCCGAGCGCATGGGCGTAAGCAGCATTCACGTGACGCTGGCCGACGAGCGTCACTATGCCTGCGCCACGGTGATTATCGAAAGCTAGAGTGTTACAGGCCGGAGAGGTCGGTTAACGCCGCCATCCGGCAATATCACAGTTTGTCCGCGTGGTGCAGCAGGACAAACTTATCCCACAGCTGCTCTTCATTTTCGTTATGGGCCGGATCTTTCAGAATGGTATTTGGGATCGGGCACACCTTCTGGCAGGTCGGCGTATCATAGTGGCCAACGCATTCGGTGCAGCGATCGCTGTTAATTTCATAAATGCTATCACCCATGGATATCGCCTCATTCGGGCACTCCGGCTCGCACATATCGCAGTTGATGCATTTTTTGGTGATTAACAGCGCCATCAGGAAATTCTCAGAAACAACACAAACAGGGCGGGCATTATACGCCCATTTTTCGCCCGGGCCAGCTCTTTTCAACCGCGGTGCGACCATCCGCAGCGGAGAAATTTTGCCCGGCCTGAGCCAATAAGAGAGTGTGTGCTTTTGACAGCGGGCAGGGCACCCGGGGTTACACCAGCTTTTTCACCAGCGCTTCGCTATGGCGAATCCGCTCCGGAGCGTGCTCAAGATCCTGCTGCACCAGCCCCATAAACAGAAGATCGGTCAACATCATTTGCGCGCTGGTGGAGGAGATCGCAGCGCTACGCGTGGCCTGCTCTTCCGCAATGGTGTACAGGCACAGCGTTGCCTGCTGCTGAAGCGCGTTGGGGTTAAAGCCGGTGATCGCCAGGATCTGGCTTCCTACCCGCAGCGCTTCACCGGCCGCCATATTGATCTCGCGTCGTTCACCGGAATAGGAGATGGCCAGCAGCAGATCGTCCGAAGACATCGCCTGTACCGTCGCCAGCAGGGCGTGCATATCCTGTTCTGATACCGCGTTAATACCGATTTTCATCAGCTTCCAGCTAAAGTTTCTCGCCACCAGGCCCGACGCGCCGATGCCGGTAATGATGACCCGACGGGCGTGGCGCAACAGCGTGACGGCTTCCAGCAGCTTCTCTTCGGTGTTGACGTCCAGCGAGGCGTGCATGGCCGCGACGTTATCTTTAATCAGCTTTTCGCCAACCAGGCGCAGGGGATCGTCGCCGCGAATCTGGTTATGCACCGGTACGGATTGCGGAGTCGGCGCACTTGCCAGGGCTTCGCTCAACGCCAGCTTTAACGCCGGGAAGCCTTTGAACCCCATCTTCTGCGCAAATTTCACTACGCTTGACTGGCTGACGCCGGCTTCGCCCGCCAGCTGCTGCGAGCTGAGGTGGCGGGTTTGATCCGGTTGAGCCAGAATGAAATCGGCCAGTTTTTTATCGCTTGCGGCCAACGTCGGATAGCGCTGGCGAATACGGGTCAAACAGTTCATAGCGGCTCCGGAGGACAGCTTCACCCTCGGCTGAAAGAATTTTGTATTCGATTATAAGAGGATTATCGCGAATTAAAAATTCTGTGCCTAAGATTTCTCGGCAAAGACGTTTTCTTAATACGGATTCAACAGCAGCGTATGTTTTCGCTATTGGCGACGTAAGGCTGTTAAGCTATTGGTTATCATGCGATCGTTCAGGGGAGTGGGTTTTGAATAGCAGCACGCGGAGAGTGGTTTTCTTTGATCTGGATGGAACCTTGCATCAGCAGGATATGTTCGGCAGCTTTTTGCGCTATGCCCTGCGCCATCAGCCGCTGAACGCGCTGCTGCTGCTTCCTTTATTGCCGGTTATCGCGGCCGGACTGATGTTATACGGTCGCGCCGCGCGCTGGCCGATGAGCCTGCTGCTCTGGGCATCAACCTTTGGACGCAGCGAGCAGCAGCTTAAACGCCTGGAGGCCAATTTTGTTCGCTGGTTTCGCCAGCACGTCACGGCATTCCCGGTTGTTCAGGCGCGGCTTAAACATTATCTGACCAGCACGGACGCTGACGTCTGGCTGATCACCGGTTCGCCGCAGTCGCTGGTTGAACAGGTCTATTTTGATACCGCCTGGCTGCCGCGGGTGAATCTGATCGCCAGCCGAATGGAGCGACGCTACGGCGGCTGGGGGTTAACCCTGCGCTGTCTCGGTAATGAAAAAGTGACGCAGCTGGAACAAAAGATCGGCGCACCGCTGCGCTTGTATAGCGGCTACAGCGACAGCGAGCAGGACAACCCGCTGCTCTCTTTTTGCCAGCACCGCTGGCGGGTAACGCCGCAGGGCGATCTTCAGCAGTTAGAATAGTGTGTAATACATAGCGCCCATGTATAATGCGCCCCGCTTTTCTGCAGGAGTGCCCGCTTTGTCTGACCATGAATTAAATGATGAATACTGGATGCGTCACGCCCTGACGCTGGCCAAACGCGCCTGGGAAGAGGGCGAGGTGCCGGTCGGCGCCGTGCTGGTGCATAATCATCAGGTCATCGGCGAGGGCTGGAACCGGCCCATCGGCCGCCACGATCCCACCGCGCACGCCGAGATTATGGCGCTGCGTCAGGGCGGGCTGGTGTTGCAAAACTATCGCCTGATTGACGCAACGCTGTACGTTACTCTCGAGCCCTGCGTGATGTGCGCCGGCGCAATGGTGCATAGCCGTATTTCCCGGCTGGTGTTTGGCGCCAGGGATGCGAAAACCGGCGCCGCAGGGTCGCTGATTGATGTGCTGCATCATCCGGGCATGAACCATCGGGTAGAAATAGCGGAAGGTGTTATGGCGGAGGCCTGTTCCGGCATGCTGAGCGATTTCTTCCGCTGGCGGCGGGAAGAGAAAAAAGCGCTAAAGCGAGCTGGCCAACAGGCGCAAGATTAATGCCCCATTCCGGGGATTTTTAATTTTGCGTTATCGACCAGCGTTTCGGCGCGAAAGTTAAAAAAGGACCTGGTGTACTGCTCTTCTTTATCCAGCTCATCCGGCATGACCGCCGGATAGTGTTCACCTAAGGCCGCCATCTGCGCGTCTTTTTTCTCTTTTTCAGAGAGATAGCCCACGAGGCTGATATGATATTTGCGGATATTTTCGACGTAGGCGTAGGCTTCGTGCCCGCGTGCAAAGCCGTACTTCAGTCGGCTGTAGTAGTTTTTCTGGCTTAGCAGCGGCAGACGCTGCTTCACATCCGCCCAGCTATTCGGGTTGCCTTTCTGCTTTTTGGTCAGCGCCATCGCGTCAAGCATGTGCGCGTAGCCCATATTATAAGCCGCCAGCGCAAACCAGATGCGCTCGTCCTGTGGGACCGACTCCGGCACTTTATTCATCATGTCCTGTAAATAACGCATGCCGCCGTCGAGGCTTTGCTCGGCGTCGGTACGATCGGTCAGGCCCAGGCTTTGCGCCGTATTGCGGGTCAGCATCATTATCCCGCGAACGCCCGTCGGAGAGGTGGCCTGCGGATCCCAGTGCGATTCCTGCCATGAGATAGCCGCCAGCAGCCGCCAGTCTATCTGTCGGGCGTATTTTTCAAACATCGGCTGCAGGTCAGGGAGGACGCTCTCCACGGCGCGCAGGAAGGTGCGGGTGTCAACGTAGTCAAAATCGTTGCCGTGGCCGAGGTATTTCTCCTCCAGCCTCGCCAGGGTGCCATCTTCGTTAATGTTATTGAAGAAATCGAGCATTGCCGCCGGCAGGGAATTATCCTCACCTTTTTCGCTAAACCAGGTGACCGGCTGTTCGTCGCTGATATCGAGGGCGACGGCCAGCTCCGGGTGAACGCGCTGGAACAGACTGACGGCGACCGAATCAGCGACGGTATAGTCGAGTTTGCCATCGATAACCGCCTGCATCAGCGCCGTCGTGCCTCGCTTATCGTCCACGTGCCACTCAAGGTCGGGATATTTTTGCTTTTTCAATGCCTGGAGATCGTTAATCGCCACGTGTCCGGGAGCGATGGCCAGCTGCGCGGCGGTGATGTTTGCCAGGGTGCGCGGACGCAGGTTGCCTTTGCGATACACCAGCTGTTGCGAAACGGAATAGTAGGTCGGCCCGACCTGATAGTTTTTCACCCGCTCGGAGTTGTAGACCAGCCCGGCTGCCAGCATGTCGGCTTTGCCTTCATCGAGGTCGTCGAATAGCTGGCTGATATTCTGCCTGACGGTGACTTTGAGCTCGACGCCGAGGTAGTCGGCAAACTGCTGCGCCAGCTCATAATCAAAACCATAGGTCTTGTCATTGATGGTCGCGAAGGTCATCGGCGAATTAATGGTGCTGATTCGCAGTTCTCCGCGCGCCATGATCCCCGCCACGCGGTTTTCTGGTTTTCCCATCCACGGGAGAGACGGCCACAGGGCAGCCGCCAGCAGGAGGGTCACAATGCCGATGAGCAGATAATTAATCTTTAGTTTTTTCAGATAGTTAATCTTCTGCAGCTTCGCGTTCCTCAGCAGATTATGACCAGAAAAAGTAAAAGGTTGTCCTGGAATGAGCGGCATTTTGCTTAAGAATGCGCCAGTTGGCAACTTATTCGCGAGATGAGTCACATTAATTGATAAACCCCGGCAATCATTTTATTTCTACGCAAACGGTTTCGTCGGGGCGCAGGATTCACTATAATGGCGCCCGTTTCCCCCCTGGCTCACCATGAAAGCTTCGAAGACGAGAGACTTATGATGGAAATTTTGCGTGGTTCACCTGCACTGTCGGCATTCCGTATCAATAAACTGCTGGCACGTTTCCAGGCGGCCAACCTTCCGGTCAGCACCCTTTATGCCGAGTACGTTCATTTTGCCGACCTCAGCGCCCCGCTCAGCGGCGACGATCGCGAGAGCCTGGCAAGATTGCTCAAGTATGGCCCGAACTTAAGCAGCCATACCCCGACCGGCAAGCTACTGCTCGTTACCCCCCGTCCCGGCACCATCTCTCCCTGGTCTTCTAAAGCTACCGACATCGCCCATAACTGCGGCCTGTCACAGGTTTTGCGCCTGGAGCGCGGCGTGGCGTATTACGTCGAAGCGAGCAGCCTGAATGACGAACAGTGGTCGCAGGTGGCGGCCGAACTGCATGACCGCATGATGGAAAGCGTCTTCGGCGCGCTGGAAGAGGGTGAAAAACTCTTCGCCCACCATCAGCCAACCCCGGTCACCAGCGTTGATCTGCTGGGCCTGGGCCGTCAGGCGCTGATTGACGCCAACCTCCGTCTGGGGCTGGCGCTGGCGGATGATGAAATCGACTATTTGCAGGATGCTTTCCAGAAGCTGGGGCGCAACCCGAACGATATCGAACTCTATATGTTCGCGCAGGCTAACTCCGAGCACTGCCGACACAAGATTTTTAACGCCGACTGGGTCATTGATGGCGAAAAGCAGCCGAAGTCGCTGTTTAAAATGATCAAAAACACCTTCGAGAAAACCCCGGACTACGTGCTGTCTGCTTATAAAGACAACGCCGCGGTAATGGAAGGTTCAGCCGTGGGGCGCTACTTCGCCGACCACGAAACCGGCCGCTACGACTTCCACCAGGAAGACGCGCATATTCTGATGAAGGTCGAAACCCATAACCACCCGACGGCGATCTCTCCGTGGCCGGGCGCGGCGACCGGTTCCGGCGGCGAAATTCGCGATGAAGGCGCCACCGGGCGCGGCGCGAAGCCGAAAGCGGGTCTGGTGGGCTTCTCGGTTTCCAACCTGCGTATTCCGGGGTTTGAGCAGCCGTGGGAAGAGGATTTCGGTAAGCCGGAGCGTATCGTCACCGCGCTGGATATCATGACCGAAGGCCCGCTGGGCGGCGCGGCGTTTAACAACGAATTTGGTCGTCCGGCGCTCAACGGTTACTTCCGTACCTATGAAGAGAAAGTGAGCAGCCACAACGGCGAAGAGCTGCGCGGCTATCACAAGCCCATTATGCTGGCGGGCGGTATCGGCAACATTCGCGGCGAACACGTGCAGAAGGGCGAGATCGTCGTCGGCGCGAAGCTGATTGTTCTCGGCGGTCCGGCGATGAACATCGGTCTTGGCGGCGGCGCGGCCTCTTCAATGGCTTCCGGCCAGTCCGATGCCGATCTCGATTTCGCCTCCGTACAGCGCGACAACCCGGAAATGGAACGTCGTTGCCAGGAAGTTATCGACCGCTGCTGGCAGCTGGGCGACGCCAACCCGATTCTGTTTATCCACGACGTCGGCGCCGGCGGTCTGTCGAACGCGATGCCTGAACTGGTCAGCGACGGCGGACGCGGCGGTAAATTCCAGCTGCGCGATATCCTCAGCGATGAGCCGGGCATGAGCCCGCTGGAGATCTGGTGTAACGAATCGCAGGAACGTTATGTGCTGGCGGTCGCGCCGGAGCAGCTGCCGCTGTTTGATGAGCTGTGCCGCCGCGAACGCGCGCCGTATGCGGTGATTGGCGAAGCGACCGAAGCGCTGCATCTGAGCCTCGACGATACTCACTTTGACGATCGCCCGATCGACCTGCCGCTTGACGTGCTGCTGGGCAAAACGCCGAAAATGACCCGCGACGTGCAGACGCTCAAAGCCCAGGGCCAGAGTCTGGAACGCCAGGGAATCACTATTGCCGACGCGGTGAATCGCGTGCTGCACCTGCCGACCGTGGCGGAGAAAACCTTCCTCGTCACCATCGGCGACCGTACCGTCACCGGTATGGTGGCGCGCGATCAGATGGTGGGTCCGTGGCAGATCCCGGTGGCTAACTGCGCGGTGACCACCGCCAGTCTCGACAGCTACTATGGCGAAGCCATGTCTATTGGCGAGCGCGCGCCGGTGGCGCTGCTGGACTTTGCCGCTTCCGCCCGACTGGCGGTCGGCGAGGCGCTGACCAACATCGCGGCGACGCAGATTGGCGCGCTCAATCGCGTGAAGCTGTCGGCAAACTGGATGGCCGCAGCCGGTCACCCGGGCGAAGACGCCGGTTTATATGAAGCGGTAAAAGCGGTTGGCGAAGAGCTCTGTCCGGCCCTGGGACTGACCATTCCGGTGGGTAAAGACTCCATGTCGATGAAAACCCGCTGGCAGGAAGGCGCTGAACAGCGCGAGATGACCTCTCCGCTGTCGCTGGTGATTTCCGCCTTTGCTCGCGTGGAAGACGTACGCCGTACCGTCACCCCACAGCTCGCGACCGAAGACAACGCCCTGCTGCTGATTGATTTAGGCAAGGGGAACAATGCGCTGGGTGCGACCGCGCTGGCGCAGGTTTATCGTCAGCTTGGCGATGTGACCGCCGACGTGCGCGATGTCGCGCAGCTGAAAGGCTTCTGGGACGCAATGCAGGCGCTGGTGGCCGAAGGGAAGCTGCTGGCGTGGCACGACCGGTCTGACGGCGGTCTGCTGGTCACGCTGGCCGAGATGGCCTTTACCGGCCACTGCGGCGTCAAGGTTGATATCGCCGCGCTCGGCGAGGATCGTCTGGCCGCGCTGTTTAACGAAGAGCTTGGCGGGGTGATTCAGGTTCGTGCCGCCGACCGCCAGGCGGTGGAAGCGCTGCTGGCCGCTCATGGTCTGGCGGATTGCGTTCACTATCTTGGCCAGGCCACGACGGGCGATCGCTTTATCATCGAGGCCGACGGTCACCCGGTATTCAGCGAAAGCCGCACAACGCTGCGCATGTGGTGGGCAGAAACCACCTGGCAAATGCAGCGTCTGCGCGATAACCCGGAGTGCGCCGACCAGGAGCACGAGGCGAAAGCCAACGATGCCGATCCGGGCCTCAACGTGAAGCTCTCCTTCGATATCAATGAGGATATCGCTGCGCCTTATATTGCCACCGGCGCGCGTCCGAAGGTTGCGGTGCTGCGCGAGCAGGGCGTGAACTCCCATGTCGAAATGGCCGCGGCGTTTCATCGCGCGGGCTTTGATGCCATCGACGTGCACATGAGCGACCTGCTGGCGGGGCGTACCGGTCTTGCTGACTTCCAGGTGCTGGTGGCCTGCGGCGGCTTCTCCTACGGTGACGTTTTAGGCGCGGGTGAGGGCTGGGCGAAATCGATCCTGTTCAATGAGCGGGTTCGCGACGAATTTGCCACCTTCTTCCATCGTCCGCAAACCCTGGCGCTGGGCGTATGCAACGGCTGCCAGATGATGTCTAACCTGCGCGAGCTGATCCCGGGCAGCGAGCTGTGGCCGCGCTTTGTGCGTAACCAGTCGGACCGCTTTGAAGCCCGCTTCAGCCTGGTTGAAGTGACCCAGAGCCCGTCGCTGCTGCTGCAGGGGATGGTGGGGTCAATGATGCCGATTGCCGTATCTCACGGTGAAGGACAGGTGGAAGTCCGCGATGGCGCGCATCTGGCGCAGTTGGAAAGCAAAGGCCTGGTGGCGCTGCGCTTCGTCGACAACGTCGGTAAGGTGACGGAAAACTATCCGGCTAACCCGAACGGTTCGCCGAACGGTATCACCGCGGTGACCAGCGAAAGCGGGCGCGCGACCATCATGATGCCACACCCGGAACGCGTGTTCCGCACCGTGTCGAACTCCTGGCATCCGGAAAACTGGGGCGAAGACAGCCCGTGGATGCGTATTTTCCGCAACGCGCGTAAACAGCTGGGCTAAAACCGCTCACAAATCGCATTAAGCCTCCTGCCCGCGCAGGGGGCTTTTTTATTGGTGAGGCGTATCGACAGCAGGTGTCGGGGATCGCCGACAAACGCGCTATAGCGGTGTCGTCAAAAGGTGACACTTAAGATATTGATTTATAATAGCATTGCTAAACCATTCATCCGGTGTTGCTAATCAGCGACACTTTGCGCGAAAACCGACCATCATCATTCATGCCCATGAATAGTAAAAAGGTATTATATTTCATTGTGTTAATAAAATGTTTTGAGATGTGGCATAGTTCGTGCATAATTATAACCAGTGGCTCATTCACCTTCTTATGTCAGCCCCTTCGGGACGCGCTACATAAACTTCGAATGACGCACAAACAGGTGCCTGCCGTCCAACTCCTGATAACAGCTCTGCTTTATCAGTCATCGGGCGAAACGTCGAGTAAGGCACCGCCTCATTTCTTAATAAAGCCAGGCTCCTGTAGCCTGGCTTTATTATTTCCGGCGTAGATGTTTATTGCGTCCTCGGTTAGCATCGTCATGAGCTAATGATTGAGACCCTATCCGTGAAGCGACTCTCCCTTTTCCCCCGTTCGCTGCGCCAGCTGGTCACGCTATCCTTCGTGCTGATCCTGCTGCCGCTGCTGGTGCTGGCATGGCAGGCGTGGCAAAGCCTCAACGCGCTGAGCGCGCAGGCGGCGCATATCAACCGTACTACCCTTATCGACGCCCGCCGCAGCGAAGCGATGATTAACGCATCGCTGGAGATGGAACGTAGCTACCGTCAGTACTGCGTGCTGGACGATCCGACGCTGGCGCGGGTCTACCAGAATCAGCGCCAACGCTACAGCGAAATGCTTGATGCTCACGCGGGCGTCCTGCCCGATGAGAAAATCTGGCAGGCGCTGCGTCAGGATCTCGACGATCTGGCCGAGCTGCAGTGTAAAAATAGCGGTCCGGCGGCGAAGTCAGCCGCCAGCCTGGAAGCGTTTGCCTCGGCCAATAGCGATATGGTGCAGGCAACCCGAACGGTGGTCTATTCGCGCGGGCAGCAGCTGCAGCAGGAAATCGCCGAGCGCGGGCAGTTCTTCGGCTGGCAGGCGCTGGTGCTGTTCCTGCTCAGCCTGGCGCTGGTGCTGCTGTTCACCCGCATGATTATCGGCCCGGTGAAGGGCATTGAGAGAATGATCAACCGACTGGGGGAAGGGAAGTCGCTGGACGACGCCGCGCTGTTTACCGGTCCGCGCGAGCTGCGCTCCGTCGGTAAACGCATTATCTGGCTGAGCGAACGCCTTGCCTGGCTGGAATCCCAGCGTCATCAGTTCCTGCGCCATCTTTCCCATGAGCTGAAAACGCCGCTGGCCAGCATGCGCGAAGGGACGGAACTGCTTGCCGACCGGGTGGCCGGGCCGCTGACGCCCGAACAGCAGGAGATCGTTGAAATTCTCGATAACAGCAGCCGCAACCTGCAAAAGCTGATCGAGCAGCTGCTGGATTACAACCGTAAACAGGCCGATGGCCCGATTGCGCGCGAGACGGTAAACCTGGCCGAACTGGTGGAAAATGTGGTTTCTGCCCATAGCCTGCCGGCAAGAGCTAAAATGATGCATACCGAACTGTTGCTCAGCGAGCGTTTATGCGAAGCGGAGCCCGCTCTGCTGGTGAGCGTCCTGGATAATCTCTACTCCAATGCGGTGCACTATGGTGCTGAATCCGGTAACATTCGCATTCATAGCTATCGGCACGGCGAGCAGGTGCGCATTGACGTCATTAACGACGGCGAGCCGATCCCGCCCGCAGAGAGAAACATGATTTTTGAGCCTTTTTATCAGGGAAGCCACCAGCGTAAAGGGGCGGTAAAAGGCAGCGGTCTGGGGCTGAGCATTGCCCGCGACTGCGTACGGCAAATGCAGGGCGAGCTGAGCCTGGTTGATGATAAATCAGGGCTAATCTGTTTTCGTATCACGCTCCCCGTCGCCGAGTCTGGACAAAATAACGTATAACTATCGGGTGAATATGTCCCACTTCTTCGCACTTGTCCGTCCCCTCAGGGGATGGCTGCTGTCAGGCATGTCCTGCCTGGCGCTGGCGGGATGTTCCGCCTCTACATCACCACACGCCGCGGATGGCAAAACGCTCTCCGCGCTGCCGCAGCATCAGGTCGCCGATTTTCTTTCGGTGGAGTGCGCCGATATCTGGAGCCTGCAAAGCGAGGCCAGTGATAAAAACCCGCTTTACTGGCTGCGGGGAATTGACTGCGCGGATCGCCTTCCTCCGGTACAGGCGCGGGCTGAAGCCCGGCAGCACGATGCCAACAGCTGGCAGGATGCCTTTAAACGCGGCATTTTACTGGCCGATGCCAAAATTACGCCCAACGAACGTCGCGATCTGGTGGCCAGTCTGGATGCCTTCAGCCCGCAAATCGCCGCCCAGGTTCGCCCGCTTTATCAGCTCTGGCGCGATGCCCAGGGCCGGCAGCTTCAGCTGATTGAGGAGCGCTCCCGCTACGCCAAATTGCAGCAGTCAAGCGATGCGGAGCTGGAGACGCTGCGTCATCAGGAAATTGAACTTCGCAGTCAGCTCGAACTGACGACCCGCAAGCTGGAGAATCTCACCGACATCGAGCGCCAGCTCTCCAGCCGTAAACCCGGCGGGAACTTCAGCCCGGACGCCGGGCACGGCGGCGAGAAGGTCCCGGAGGTGATTCATGACGATCCGTAAACCCGCCCGCCTGCTGCTGGTGGACGACGATCCGGGGCTGCTGAAGCTGCTGGGCATGCGTCTTGTCAGCGAAGGATACAGCGTACTGACCGCCGAGAGCGGGCCGGAGGCCCTGCGCACCCTGAGCCGTGACAAAGTCGACCTGGTAGTCAGCGACCTGCGGATGGACGAGATGGACGGCCTCCAGCTGTTCAGCGAAATCCAGAAGGTTCAGCCGGGAATGCCGGTGATCATTCTCACCGCGCACGGTTCCATTCCGGACGCCGTTGCCGCGACCCAGCAGGGCGTATTTAGCTTTCTCACCAAGCCGGTGGATAAAGACGCTCTGTATAAAGCGATTGATGACGCGCTGGAGCAGAGCGCGCCCACCACCGATGAGCGCTGGCGCCAGGCGATTGTGACCCGCAGCCCGCTGATGGAGCGTCTGCTGGAGCAGGCCGGGATGGTGGCGCAGTCGGACGTCAGCGTACTGATTAACGGCCAGAGCGGTACCGGCAAGGAGATTGTCGCCCAGGCAATTCATAACGCCAGCCCGCGCCGCGATAAACCTTTTGTCGCCATTAACTGCGGCGCGCTTCCCGAGCAGCTGCTGGAGTCAGAGCTGTTTGGCCACGCCCGCGGCGCTTTTACCGGCGCGGTCAGCAATCGCGAGGGGCTATTCCAGGCTGCAGAAGGTGGGACCCTGTTTCTTGATGAAATCGGCGATATGCCGGTGGCGCTGCAGGTTAAACTGCTGCGCGTCCTGCAGGAGCGTAAAGTGCGCCCGCTGGGCAGCAACCGCGATATCGACATTGATGTGCGGATTATTTCTGCGACCCATCGCGACCTGCCGAAGGCCATGGCGCGCGGCGAGTTTCGCGAAGATCTGTTTTATCGTCTCAACGTGGTGAATCTGAAAATCCCGCCGCTGGCCGAGCGTACGGAAGATATTCCGCTGCTGGCGAACCATCTGCTGCGCCAGTCCGCCGATCGCCACAAACCCTTTGTTCGCGCGTTCTCCACCGATGCGATGAAGCGGCTGATGGCCGCAAAATGGCCGGGCAACGTGCGCCAGCTGGTGAACGTGATTGAGCAGTGCGTGGCGCTAACCTCTTCGCCGGTCATTAGCGACGCCCTGGTGGAGCAGGCGCTGGAAGGGGAAAACACCGCGCTGCCGACCTTTGTTGAGGCGCGGAATCAGTTTGAGCTCAATTACCTGCGCAAGCTGCTGCAAATCACTAAAGGCAACGTCACGCATGCGGCGCGGATGGCGGGGCGCAACCGCACCGAATTTTATAAGCTGCTGTCGCGCCACGAGCTCGACGCTAACGACTTTAAAGAGTAGCTCCGTGTGATGACGCAAGTTATGATACGGTTAGCAACCGGTTACGCGACTAAAACAGGAACACCATGAAAAAGATTGATGCGATTATTAAACCCTTCAAACTGGATGACGTGCGTGAAGCGCTGGCCGAAGTCGGCATCACCGGGATGACGGTAACGGAAGTGAAAGGTTTTGGCCGCCAGAAGGGGCATACCGAGCTGTATCGCGGCGCGGAGTATATGGTCGATTTTCTGCCGAAAGTGAAAATCGAAATCGTTGTCACCGATGATATCGTTGACACCTGCGTGGATACCATTATCCGTACGGCGCAGACCGGCAAAATCGGCGACGGTAAGATCTTTGTCTTTGATGTCGCGCGCGTGATTCGTATCCGCACCGGCGAAGAAGACGACGCGGCGATTTAAGCTGACAAACCGAATGGCGGCCCGATAATTTCCGGGCCGCCTGCATCCATCGCTCTGTTTACAGCACCTTGTGCGGGCCGAAGCACTCGTAATGAATGTTGCCGCTGCTCACGCCCAGATCTACCAGCTGCTTCGCGGCAAACTGCATAAACGCCACCGGGCCGCAGAGATAGAACTGCATCTGCGGGTCGCCGATCTTGTCGGCCAGGGCCGATAAATCCATCAAACCTTCGCTGTCAAACGCGCCGGCGTCACGGTCCGTTTCGCTCGGGCTGCGGTACCAGACGTGAGAAGTAAACTTCGTCAGGGTTTCACCCAGCGCTTTCACTTCCTCCGCGAAGGCGTGCACGTCGCCATTCTCTGCCGCGTGGAACCAGTTCACCTGCGCCGGATGCTGTGCTTTTGCCAGCGTGTCCAGCATCGCCAGCATCGGCGTCTGACCGACGCCGCCGGAGAGCAGCGTGACCGGCGTTTCCGGCGCCACGTTGAGGAAGAAATCGCCGGCCGGCGCGGCCAGGTAAATCACGTCGCCTTCTTTCGCAGAATCATGCAGCCAGTTTGAAACCTGGCCGCCGTTTTCACGCTTAACCGCAATGCGATAGCCTTTGCCGTCGGGTTTGCGGGTCAAAGAGTACTGACGAATTTCCTGATGCGGAAAGCCTTCCGGCTTCAGCCAGACCGCCAGATACTGGCCTGGATGATATTCCGCTACCGCGCCGCCGTCGACCGGCTCAAACTCAAAGCTGGTAATCAGCGCGCTGCGCGGCGTTTTTCTGACGATGCGGAACGCGCGGGTGCCTTCCCAGCCGCCGGTTTTACTGGCGCTTTCGCTGTAGATTTGCGCTTCACGATTAATAAAGACGTTGGCCAGCACGCCGTAGGCCTTGCCCCAGGCATCCAGCACTTCCTGACCCGGGCTGAACATCTCGTCAAGGGTGGCCAGCAGGTGGGTGCCGACAATATTGTACTGCTCGGGCTGGATCTGGAAGCTGGTGTGCTTCTGGGCGATTTTTTCCACCGCCGGCAGCAGGGCGGGCAGGTTCTCAAGATTGCTGGCATAGGCGGCAATGGCGTTGAACAGCGCCTCGCGCTGGTCGCCGTTGCGCTGATTACTCATATTAAAGATTTCTTTGAGTTCGGGATTATGAGCAAACATGCGGTCGTAAAAATGGGCGGTCAGTTTCGGACCGGTTTCAACCAGCAGAGGGATGGTGGCTTTCACCGTAGCGATGGTTTGCGCGTCGAGCATAGCAGCTTCCTTTATAGGTTATCTTAATGATGCATTTAAAATGCATCTTATAAAAATAACCCTGCTTTGTAAATGGTTCTTTAACACTTTCCCATAAGGCAGTTACAACATGAATTATTTGCATCACAAACCTGAAAAGAAATCCGTTGATAATCGAAGGTGCTTTATTGCTCAAAGCCTTGTGTAACGCGGAGCCAATCGTTTGCGTAAAATCCTTTGTCAAGACCTGTTATCGCAGAATGATTCAGTTATACTGTGGGCCGTTGTCCAGGTGGACCGCCTTTTTAGGCCGAAATTTTATTGTTAGCTGAGTCAGGAGATGCGGATGTTAAAGCGTGAAATGAACATTGCCGATTATGATGCCGAACTGTGGCAGGCTATGGAGCAAGAAAAAGTACGTCAGGAAGAGCACATCGAACTGATCGCCTCCGAAAACTACACCAGCCCGCGCGTTATGCAGGCGCAGGGCTCTCAGCTGACCAACAAATACGCTGAAGGATATCCGGGCAAGCGCTACTACGGCGGCTGTGAATACGTCGATATCGTAGAGCAGCTGGCTATCGATCGCGCCAAAGAGCTGTTCGGCGCTGACTACGCTAACGTGCAGCCGCACTCCGGCTCCCAGGCTAACTTCGCGGTCTATACTGCACTGCTGCAGCCGGGCGATACCGTTCTGGGTATGAACCTGGCGCAGGGTGGTCACCTGACTCACGGCTCCCCGGTCAACTTCTCCGGCAAACTGTACAACATCATTCCTTACGGCATCGATGAGTCCGGTAAAATTGACTATGAAGACATGGCTAAGCAGGCTCAGGAACATAAACCGAAGATGATTATCGGTGGTTTCTCCGCTTATTCCGGCGTGGTTGACTGGGCAAAAATGCGCGAAATCGCTGACAGCATCGGCGCATACCTGTTCGTCGACATGGCCCACGTTGCCGGTCTGATCGCCGCTGGCGTTTACCCGAACCCGGTTCCGCATGCTCACGTCGTGACCACCACTACCCACAAAACCCTGGCCGGTCCGCGCGGCGGCCTGATCCTGGCGAAAGGCGGCAGCGAAGAGCTGTACAAAAAACTGAACTCTGCCGTATTCCCGAGCGCCCAGGGCGGCCCGCTGATGCACGTTATCGCGGCGAAAGCCGTTGCGCTGAAAGAAGCGATGGAGCCGGAGTTCAAAGTTTACCAGCAGCAGGTAGCGAAAAACGCGAAGGCAATGGTAGAAGTGTTCCTGAACCGCGGCTACAAAGTGGTTTCCGGCGGCACTGAAAACCACCTGTTCCTGCTGGATCTGGTCGATAAAAACCTGACCGGTAAAGAAGCGGACGCTGCGCTGGGCCGTGCTAACATCACCGTCAACAAAAACAGCGTGCCGAACGATCCGAAGAGCCCGTTTGTGACCTCCGGCATCCGTATCGGTTCTCCGGCGGTCACCCGTCGCGGCTTTAAAGAAGCGGAAGTGAAAGAGCTGGCCGGCTGGATGTGCGACGTGCTGGACAACATCAATGACGAAGCGGTCATTGAGCGCGTGAAGGGTAAAGTGCTGGATATCTGCGCACGCTTCCCGGTTTATGCGTAAGCGTTAGCGTTGACATAAAAAAGGCCGCTGATGCGGCCTTTTTTGCGTCTGTTGATTAGCGGCGGTCGAGCGAAATCGCTCCGGGACCGGTTATCGCCAGCAGCAGGAAGGCGCCGGCAATACTGATGTTTTTCCAGAAGTTAATCATGTTCGGCAGAACCGCATCGCCGGTCATATCCCAGTAGTGATGGCCAATCACCGCGGTACCGAGGGTATAAAAAATAAAGATCACCGCCAGCGGGCGGGTGAAAAAGCCCAGCACAATTAAAATGGCCGCCGGCACTTCCATAATAATGGCAATGATGGCCGCAAGCGTTGGCATCGGCGCGCCGGAGGAGGCCATGTACTGCACCGTGCCGCTAAAGCCGAGCAGCTTGGGATAGCCGAAAAGAATAAACAGCACCACCACCGCGATACGCGCAATCAGCAGCAGCAGAGAGCGGGAGGAGCCAAAGTCAAAGTAGCGTAGAGTGTTCATAATCAGCTCGTTATGAGAGACGTGTGATTTAAACGTAATACACAAATTTGCGCTCCGCCACGTCCGCTGACGATTAACGCAGCGTTTGCAGCTGTTCCTCCACGTACAGATAACCGATCCCCATCAGCTGCTGGGCGCGGGTCAGTTTGCCAAAGCCGATTTGAGTGGCGTGCGCTCGCGGCGTATCGCCGTGGTCAAAGGGATTAAAGCCGGTTTGTTTAACGATACTTTCCAGCCATTGTTCGCCAAAGGCGCAGCTGCGTCCGTATAGCCAGATCTGATTAATATTCAAAATATTTAAGAAATTATAAAGGCTTAAGCCAATGGCGTTGGCCGCGCTATCAACCCATGCGCGAATATGCACGTCTCCCTGTTCCCAGGCTTCAATGAGCGATGCCGTGGTTAATTGCTCGGGAGAGCGCTGCGCTTCCGGCTGCGTTTTGAGCCACATCCGCGCCTGCTTTTTCAACGCGCTGAGGGACGCTACGGTTTCGAGGCAACCGTATCTCCCGCAGTCGCAGGCCTTGCCGTCAGGATTCACAATCGTGTGTCCTATCTGCCCGCTGCCGTAGAGGCTTCCTCGATAAATCTGATCGTTAATCACAAATGACGAGCCGATACCGTAATCGACGTTAATCACGCAAAAATCCGGCTGTATACCCTGATGCTGCCACTTCTCCGCCAGCGCCAGCATCACGCAGTCATTATCCACCCGCACCTGCACGCCGAGCTGTTCCTCCAGCAGATACTTTATTTCAATCGGCGTTTTCCAGCGCGCCTGGGGCATGGTTTGTGACACCCCGGTTACCGGATCAACCTGCCCATGAACGCCAAGCGCGAGATTGATGCTGTGCTGCGGGTAGCGGCGGTGTATACCTCGCCAGCATTCCACGATGGCCTCCAGAAGGGCCTGCGGCGTGGGGGCATCGATGGGCAAATGCTGGTGGCCGTCAACCGCCAGCAGTCGGGCATCGGCAAGCTGATACTCAATGCTGGTCGGCGTGATATTCATGCATAGCGTCCAGGCACCGTGTTCGGGGATCTGGTAGCTTCCGCTGTTCACGCCGCGCTTGCTCATTTTTTCCGTGGAATGGCCGATCAATCCCTCGCTAAGCAGTTCGGCAAGAATGTTGCTCACAGCCGGAATAGAGAGCCCGGTGAGCTGGGAAAGCTGGGATTTACTGAGCTGTTTCTCCCGCCAGAGGTGGGAGAGAAAAATAGATTTGTTGGCCTGCCTGACCCGGGCGTTATTCAAACCGGTGCGCTGCATACACTTAACTCCCTTAACTATATTGCGTGAGCGTTGCGCATTTTAGCAGCTAAATGGCGATATAAACTCCTCTCATAGCAAGTTTTACTTTATTTCGTTTAGTGGAGGCGTCATGTACGGTTCGGTTAAGGTCTGGCAGGAAACAATCACATTACCTACGTGGACGACGGGGGCGGAGGATCCGAACCCCATGTTTCTGGAAAAGCGCGTTTATCAGGGTTCCTCCGGCAACGTCTATCCCTACGGCGTGATAGATACCCTGACCGGCAAGCGTGAAATGCGCGATTATCAGGCAGTATGGATGGAGAATGATTTCATTCGTATCATGCTGCTGCCGGAGCTCGGCGGACGTATTCACCGGGCGTATGACAAAGTCAAACAGCGCGATTTCGTCTATTACAATGAAGTCGTTAAGCCCGCCCTGGTAGGGCTACTGGGGCCCTGGATCTCCGGCGGTATCGAGTTCAACTGGCCGCAGCATCACCGACCGACGACCTTTATGCCGGTCGATTTTTCGATCCAGCGCGGGGAAAACGGCGTGCAAACCGTATGGATGGGGGAAGCGGAGCCCATGCGCGGTTTGCAGGTCATGACCGGGTTTACTCTCTATCCTGACCGCGCGCTGATTGAAATTACCGGTAAGGTTTTTAATGGTAACGCAACGCCGCGTCATTTCCTGTGGTGGGCCAACCCGGCGGTCAAAGGCGGCGATGCTCACCAGAGCGTGTTTCCACCCGACGTCACCGCCGTATTCGATCACGGCAAGCGCGATGTTTCCGCTTTTCCCATCGCCACCGGCACCTACTACAAAGTGGACTATTCTGCGGGCGTCGATATCTCCCGTTATAAAAACGTTCCGGTACCCACCTCGTATATGGCGGAGAAATCGGACTACGACTTTGTCGGCGCTTATCACCACGACGAGCGCGGTGGGCTGCTGCATGTTGCCGACCATCACGTCTCGCCGGGCAAAAAACAGTGGAGCTGGGGCTATGGCGACTTTGGCCAGGCGTGGGACCGCAATCTGACCGACGAAAATGGCCCCTATATCGAGCTGATGACCGGCGTCTACACCGATAACCAGCCTGACTTTACCTGGCTTGCGCCTTATGAAGAGAAGGTGTTTGTGCAAAACTTCCTTCCCTACAGCGAGCTGGGGATGGTGCAAAATGCCAATACGCAGCTGGCGCTGAAGCTGGTTCGTGAGACGGAGCAGCTGCAGCTCGGCGTTTACGCCATTGCGCCGCTGGAAAATATTGTTGTTGAACTCAGCGCGGAAAAGCAGCCGCTGTATGAAACTCAGCTTACGCTGAAGCCCGGCGAGAGCTGGCAGCATACGCTGCCGGAAAATGACGCCCGGCGCTTAACCATTAGGGTGAAAACCGCAGACAACCAGCCGCTGCTGGATTATCAGGAACATATTACTCAGCAGACGCCCCTGCCCGAACCTGCCTGCGCGCCGGCGATGCCGGAAGAGATTCATAACGGCGATGAGCTCTATTTTATCGGCCAGCATCTTGAACAATACAATCATGCAAGCCGCTATGCCGCGGATTACTATCGCCGGGCGATAGCCCTCGATCCGCAGGATTACCGCAATAATGTTGCCCTCGGGACGCTGGCGTTTAATTGCGCCGACTGGGGGCTGGCGGAGCAATGTGCCCGGGCCGCGCTACTTCGCGCCCATCGTCTGAATAAAAATCCGCGCGATGGCGAAGCCAGCATGCTGCTTGGCAGCGCGCTGGAAAGGCAGGGCGATGAAGCTGGAGCATGGGATTGCTATTACAAAGCGTCCTGGAGCGGTAACTGCCGCGATGCCGCCTGGTGGGCGCTGGCAAGGCTGGCGATGAAGCGTGGCGATACCGCCGACGCGCTGGAAAAGGTCAACACCAGCCTGCAGTTTAACGCCAGCAACCATCTGGCTATGGGGCTGAAAGCGCTGGCGTTAGCGAACAGCGGGCGGACGAAAGAGGCACAGGCGTATATTGTCGTCTGCCTCGAACAATACCCGTTGAGCTATCCGCTGCACTGCGCGCGCTGGATGATTGCGCCGGGCGATGAGTCGCGCGCGGGCCTGCTGCGCGTAACGGGGCGCAGAGGGATCAACGGCAGCCTGCTGGCGGGCTGGCTGCTCTCCATCGGTCAGAAGCAGGCGGCGAAGGAGGTGCTTGAGGTTCTGGATTGCCAGGAGGCGCTGCCGATACTGTGGCGCGCCTCGTTAAGCGATGATGTGAATAAACGGCAACGGTTAATTGCCGAAGCCGAGCGCTGCCATGCGCGAAAAGTGCGTTTCCCCAATACGCTCGATGAAGTCCAGATGCTGCAAACCCTGAGCGATAGCGCTTTTGCCCGCTATCTGCTCGGTTGCTTCTGGTACAGCAAACGTCGCTATGAAGAGGCGGTAAGCTGCTGGCGCGAGACGCTGGAAAAATCTCCCGACTATGCGCCCGCTCATCGTCTGCTGGGGGTCTACGCCTGGAACAAACAACAGGATGCCGCGCAGGCGCTGGCTTATCTGCAGCGGGCCGTAGAGCTTGAGCCCGAAAACGCGCGCTTCCTCTTTGAGCTTGATTTCCTGAAAAAATCACTGGGTACGCCGGTAAACGAACGACTGGAAACGCTGGCGGCGCGCAAAGCGGTGGTGCTGAAACGGGATGACCTGACCGCTGAGCTGTTAAGCCTGTGGAACGCGGCCGGCCATTATGCCGATGCCGCCGCTATTCTCGGTACGCGCGTATTTCATCCCTGGGAAGGCGGGGAGGGGAAAGTTACCGGCCAGTATTTGCTCAATCAGCTCCATCGCGCTTTACAGTTGATCGAACGTAAGGCGTTCACGCAGGCCGCTCGCTGCCTGAATGAAGCGTTACGCTATCCCGATAACCTGGGAGAGGGGCGGCTGCCCGGGCAGACGGACAACGATATCTGGTATTTGCTGGGCTATTGCGCGGAACAGACTGGGGATGCGCACCGGGCAGCGGAATATTACCAGCTTGCCCTGCAAGGGGGCTCAACGCTGGACGCCGGGCGTTACTACAACGATCAGCCCGCCGATTACCTTTTCTGGCAGGGCATCGCGCTGCGTAAGAGCGGTAATCCGGCGCAGGCCGAGCAGCACTTCCAGAATTTTATCGCCTGGGCCAGGCAGCATCGGGATGACGTTCCGCAAGCCGACTTTTTTGCCGTTTCTCTCCCGGATCTGGTGGTGCTCGATGTTTCAGCGCAGCAGCAGCATCAGCAGCACTGTTTGTTTATTGAAGCGCTGGGCCATCTGGGGCTGGGCAACTTATCCGCCAGCCAGCAGGCGATGCAGCGGCTGCTGCAGCTGAACCCGGCTCATGATAAGGCGCATCTGATTCGTCATGCCCTGCAAAGCGGCATGTTTTCCTGAACCTGAAACGGGCGGGCCTGGCCCGCCTGAACCCTACTGTTCCCTGCGTTTCCCTTATAGAGGAATCATTATGAATAACGCGCAGACACATCTGAAAATGGGCTACGTCTGGACTATCTGTCTGGTCGCCGCCTGCGGTGGTTTACTCTTTGGCTATGACTGGGTGGTGATTGGCGGCGCAAAGCCGTTTTATGAAGCCTGGTTTTCCATTACCGACCCGGCGCAGTCCGGCTGGGCAATGAGCTCAGCGCTGGTGGGCTGCGTTTTCGGCGCATTAATCTCGGGATGGTGCGCCGATAAACTGGGGCGCAAGCTGCCCTTAATACTGTCCGCCGTGCTGTTCAGCGCTTCGGCGTGGGGGACGGCGGTCGCCAGCAGTTTCGACATGTTTGTGGTTTACCGCATTGTGGGCGGCGTGGGCATTGGTCTGGCATCCGCGCTCAGCCCGCTTTACATCGCGGAAGTCAGCCCGGCAGAAAAAAGAGGGCGCTTTGTTGCGATAAACCAGCTCACTATCGTGATTGGCGTGCTGGCCGCTCAGCTTATCAACCTGATGATTGCGGAACCCGTAGCGACGGGGGCGACGCAGCAGATGATTGTGGAGACCTGGAACGGGCAGATGGGCTGGCGCTGGATGTTCGGCGCGGAACTGGTGCCTGCGCTGGCGTTTTTGGTGCTGATGTTTTTTGTTCCTGAGTCGCCGCGCTGGCTCATGAAGGCCGGTAAGCCGGATCGCGCCCGGGCCGCGCTGGAGCGCATTGGCTCCGCCGACTATGCCGACAGGATATTACGCGACATCGCGCACACGCTGGAAAAAGATAACCATAAAATATCCTACGGCGCGCTGCTGGCTCCGCAGGTTAAACCGATCGTTATCATTGGTATGGTCCTCGCCGTCTTCCAGCAGTGGTGCGGAATTAACGTCATCTTTAACTACGCGCAGGAGATTTTTGCCTCGGCGGGATTCGATATTAACAGCACGCTGAAATCGATCGTCGCAACGGGAATCGTCAACCTGGTGTTTACCCTCGCCGCGCTGCCGCTGGTGGATAAAATCGGCCGCCGTAAATTAATGCTGCTCGGTGCCTCAGGGTTGACGCTGATCTATGTTCTGATTGCCGCCGCCTATGGCATGGGCATCATGGGCTGGCCCGTTCTGCTGCTGGTGCTGGCGGCGATTGCTATTTACGCCTTGACCCTGGCGCCGGTTACCTGGGTACTGCTGGCGGAAATCTTCCCCAACCGCGTTCGCGGACTCGCGATGTCCTTAGGCACCCTGGCGCTGTGGATTGCCTGTTTCTTGTTAACCTACACTTTCCCGCTGCTTAATGCTGGACTGGGCGCGGCGGGCAGTTTCCTGCTGTATGGCGTCATTTGCGCTGCCGGCTACCTCTATATTCTGCGCAACGTGCCGGAAACGAAGGGGGTCACTCTCGAAGCCCTGGAAGAGCAGCTGGCGCAACGTCATGCGGGCGCTCAGGCGATGAAGCAGGAGCAGACGCGCTAATGGCGGAAGAGTGGATTCTGGAAAACGCGCATCTGCGGATGCGCGTCGCTTCTCTGGGCGGCAAAGTGCAAAGTTTATACTCGCGGCATTATCAGGCGCCGGTGCTGTATGAAAACCCCGCCGGCGGCATGTTTCCGATGCTGCCGCTGGCCAATCGCGTCGCCGGGAACCGCTTTATTTTTCAGGGACGTGAGATAGTTCTGCCTCGCAACCACGCCGACGCGCATTTTTTTCTCCACGGCGACGGTTGGCTGCAGCGCTGGGATATGATTGCGCGCGGCGGCGGCTATTGCGTGTTACAGCTACGTCGGCAGCATGCCTGCGGTTTCGATTACCTGGCGCAGATCCGCTACCAGCTGCTGCGTAACCAGCTGGTGGCTGCGCTGACGCTTACCCACTGCGGTAGCACGCCCATCCCCTATGGCTGCGGTTTTCATCCGTTTTTTCCTTTTGATAAGCGCGGTACGGTGCAGTTTGCAGCCGCCGGCTACTGGCCGGAAGGGGAGCAGCATCTTCCTCTCGGCTGGCAAGGCCAGTTGCCCGGCTACGCCGATTTCAGCCACGCGCAGTACGGTGAGGATCGCTGGCTGAACGTGGGCTATTCCGGCTGGAGCGGGCGGGCGAGGGTGATTAGTGATGTGATGGATATCACAATTCTTTCGCAAACTCCGTGGTTGATGCTTTTCAGAATGCAGGGCGAGCCGTTCCTTTGCCTCGAGCCGCAAAGTCATCCGGTAAACGCCCATAACATGGACGGACAGCCGGGGCTGCGGGTTTTAGGCGCCGGAGATACGCTGAGTTTTTCGCTGAAAATAGACGTACAGGGGCGCGAATAGCGCCATATCTGGGGCGAGGGTATCTTGCGCCCGCCCCGCTTTATCGCCAGACTGTCGCCTCCATTCGGGAGGGAATCATGGTCTTACACTCCACGCGCTGGCTGGCGCTAAGTTACTTCACCTATTTTTTTAGCTACGGTATCTTCCTGCCTTTCTGGAGCGTCTGGCTTTCCGGACTTGGCCTGACGCCGGAAACCATCGGCATGCTGCTCGGCGCCGGGCTGGTGTCGCGCTTTCTTGGCAGCCTGCTGATTGCGCCGCGGGTCAGCGACCCGTCCCGTCTTATCTCTTCTCTGCGCATTCTGGCGCTGCTGACGCTGCTCTTTGCGCTCGCATTTTGGATCGGCCACCAGGTTGCCTGGCTGATGGTGATTATCGTCGGCTTTAACCTCTTTTTCTCGCCGCTGGTGCCGCTGACCGACGCGCTGGCGAATACCTGGCAAAAGCAGATCACCATGGACTACGGGCGCGTGCGCCTGTGGGGGTCGATAGCTTTCGTCATTGGCTCGGCGCTGACCGGGAAGCTGGTCAGCCTGTATGACTACCGGATGATACTGGTGATGCTCAGCGTCGGTATTGCCTCCATGCTGCTCGGCATGCTGCTGAAGCCGTCGGTGCAGCCGCAGGGCGAATCCCGCCAGCAGGAAGCGGCCGGCCTGGCGGCCTGGCTTACGCTGGTGAGGCAAAGCTGGCGCTTCCTCGCCTGCGTCTGTTTGCTGCAGGGCGCGCACGCCGCCTACTACGGATTTAGCGCTATCTACTGGCAGGAAGCGGGGTATTCCGCCTCCGCCGTGGGCTACCTGTGGTCGCTTGGCGTCGTGGCGGAAGTGGTGATTTTCGCGCTGAGCAAAAAAGTCTTCCGCCGCTTTAGCGCCCGCGATCTGCTGCTGCTGTCCGCGGTGTGCGGGCTAATTCGCTGGACGTTGATGGGCTGGACGACGGCGCTACCCTGGCTTATCGTCGCGCAGATCCTCCACTGCGGCACCTTTACGGTGTGCCATCTGGCGGCGATGCGCTACATTGCGGCGCGTCAGGGCAGCGAAGTGATCCGCCTGCAGGCGGTCTACTCCGCCGTCGCGATGGGCGGCAGCATTGCGGTGATGACGGTCTTTGCCGGTTTCCTCTACCAGCATCTGCACCAGGGCGTTTTCTGGGTGATGGCGCTGGTGGCCTTACCGGCGCTGGTGGTGCGGCCAAAAGCGGTGGCTTAGGCCTCCAGCATTTTGCAAATCTGCTGCTGCTGATGATCGCTGAACGTCTCTTCGGCGTGAAACAGCGGCGGCGAAAACAGCGGCAGCGCCGTGGCATAGGGAGTGACGATCAGCGTCACTTCCTTCGGCGCGCCCTCTTTCTGAAAGGTGCTCACGCTCAAATACTTTATATTGAGCGGCAGCAGGGTTAACTCGCGCAGCTGCTGCTCCAGCGACTGCTCAAGGTCCGGGTTATCATCGGTCAGCAGAACCACCTGTTTCTCCTGCAGATCGCTTTTTTGCATCAGCCAGGCGCCGAAGATCACCGCGATTAAACTGACTTCCTCCTGGCTAAAGCGTACCTGCCAGCTGGCTTCGAACTCCGCCAGCGCAGCCTGCGTTGTGCGCATCAAACGGGGATAAAGACGGCCAATCTCCTCCGGCAGCGCGTTATCGATACCGATAGCGAAAACGCTGCGGTGTAGCGCCTGCGAAAGGTGAATATAGAGCTGATCGCTCAGCCCCTGTTCATCGCTAAACGGACGGCCCGCCAGGTTCTGAAAGCGGTGAATCAGCCCGGAAATGGCCAGATGCAGACGGCGATCGTGCTGATGACCATCGCGGATAGGATCGGGGGTTTTCAACAGCATAAACAGCAGGGCCAGAAACAGCTGTTCTCCGGCATGGGGCGTTGCCGCAACCCGCCGCTGCCAGTGGCGGACAATCTCCTCGGCGAGGGAAAACTCGGCGGCGGCTTGCGCCCAGCGCTGCTGCTCGTGGGTGAAAGTGGGGCTCTGTCCAAGGTGGTGCTGCAGCAAACAATACTGTAAATAAAGACGCAGAAAATGCACGTCGCGGCAGTCAAACTGCCGGTTCAGGGCGCGCGAGCAGCGGTTGACCAATGCCTGAAGATTGGTGTCGTCATACAGCGTGCGTGCGATACCCTGCTGTTTAAGCTGCGTTTTCAATGCCGGGGTAAAATGGTGGCTGACAAAATGCGGGCACAGGCGCAGCCCGCGGCGCAGGCCGTGCAGCAGGCATAAGCGTTGATCGAGCGCGGCGCCTTCCATCCGATAGCTGCCGTCCGCTTGTGAAGCAAGGGTCAAGCGGTGATAACGCTGAATCTCGCGTCCCGTCTCCGCAATGTCCTGCCGGGCGGTATCCTCATCAACCTGGGTGAGGTTACCCAGCCATTCGGGCGTCACGGACTGCCCGGGCAGATAAAACATCAGGAGCACCTGGCTACGGCGCTGTGGACTGGAAAGCACAGATGGTGGTTCAATCACTGTCATCATCCGGTTAGTTCCAGTTAGGGTTTTCGTTAAGAGTAGTTAATGTATTGAGGGTGAACAGGGCATTTCCGGGTCTTTACATCAGGACTGCTGGCGGGGTTCACAGAATTTTTCACGCGAGGAACAGATGAAGAGAGTGAAACAATGCGTCAGCGTAGCGTTTTTCATGTTTTTATCGCTATCTGCGGCGGCGCATCCGCACAGTTTCATCAGTTTGCAAACGGAGGCCGTGGCGGAAAATGGGCTGCTCACCGGCTTTAAAATGCGCTGGACGATGGATGAAATCACCTCCGCCGATCTGCTCTATGATGCGGGCAACGCTAAACCCGGTAGCGAAATCTGGAAAAAGCTGGCGGCGGAAGTGATGGCGAACGTGCTGGGCCAGCACTATTTCAGCGAGCTATGGCACAACGGCCAGCGGGTGAAGTTTGATAATCGGCCCGCTGGTTATGGCCTTGAACGCAGCGGTCATCAGGCGGTGCTCACCTTTACCCTGCCGCTGGCGAAGCCGCAGCCTCTGGCCGGGCAAACCTTCACCTTTTCCACCTACGACCCGACCTATTATGTTGATATGTATTACGACAAAGACGCAGACTTCACACTACCGACGGCGATGAAGACAAGCTGCACGGCAAAAGTGATGACGCCGAAGCCTAACGAAAAAATGTTGTCCTACGCGCAGTCGCTGGATAAGGCGGATGCGCCGCCGGAGGATATGGAACTGGGGAATTACTTCGCGCAAAAGGTGACGCTGCAATGTCAGTGATTTTTGCTCAAACCGGCCGTTCGCCGCGCTGGCGTCAGCTGTGGCCGCTGGCGCTGTTTCTGCTGCTGGCAGCCGGAGCTGGCTTCTGGCTATGGCGGGCCTGGCCGCAGGTGCTGCTGCAAAGCGCGGTCTGGCAGCGCGCGCTGAATGTCGAACTGAGTCGGCTTCTGCAGGCGGTTGCGGAGAATCCTGCCGCCGCCGGGCTGTCGCTGCTGGGGTTTAGCTTCGCCTACGGCATCCTGCATGCGCTGGGGCCGGGGCACGGCAAGGTGGTCATAACCACCTGGCTGGCAACCCATCCGTCGAAGCTGAAATCGAGCATCGGCCTGACGCTGGCCGCTTCGTTGCTGCAGGGGCTGGTGGCTATCGTCTTAGTGGTGGTGGTACTGACGCTGCTGCGGCTGCCGGCAAGACAGCTGCATCTGAGCAGCTTCTGGCTGGAAAAGGGAAGCTATCTGCTGGTCGGCGCGCTGGGCCTTTTGCTGTGCTGGCGGGCGCTGAAAAAGCTGCGGATGCTGCTGCGCCGGCCGACATTCACCGCCTTCACCGCGCATCACGTTCATCACGCCAGCTGCGGCTGCGGCTGCGGACACCAGCATCTGCCGGCGCCGGAACAGCTGCAAAGCGGCGATGACTGGCGGGCGCGGCTGGCTATCGTGCTGTCAATGGGGATGCGGCCCTGCTCCGGAGCCATTATGGTGCTGTTATTCAGCAAGGTTATCGGCGTATTTGGCTGGGGCATGGCGGCCGCGATGGCGATGGCGGCGGGAACCTCGCTGACGATTAGCGCGCTGGCGCTGCTGGTTCATGGTTTCCGCCAGCTGGCGGTCAGGCTGAGCGCGAATCGGGCGCCGGCGCTGTGGAAGCAGATCGGTTGGGCAACGCTGGCGCTGGCCGGCGGCGTGATTTTACTGGCGGCGGCCATCGTGATGTGGAGTAGCGCGATGCCATCGGGCGGCGGCCTGCGGCCGTTTTAATGCGATAAAAAAAGGAAGCCGCGGCTTCCTTTTTGCTTTTCATTCAGTGAGATATTAACGCTTCAGCGCTTCACTCAGATGCTCGCGCATATTGGCCAGCATCGCTTTAACGACGCGCGGGTTACCTGCAACGATGTTGCCGGTCAGCAGGTAGTTATGGCCGCCGGTAAAGTCGCAGACGATAGCGCCTGCTTCACGGGCGATCAGCTCGCCTGCCGCGAAATCCCACGGTTTCAGCGCGATTTCAAAGTAGCCGTCAACCCGGCCAGCGGCAACGTAGGCCAGATCCAGGGCAGCGGAACCGGTGCGGCGGAAATCCGCGCATTCGGTGAACATGTTGCCGAGGATGTTCATGTAAGAGGTCGCGTGCTGTTTTGCTTTGAACGGGAAGCCGGTGGCGATGATCGTGCCATCCAGGTCGCGAGCGCTGCTGCCGCGCAGGCGGTAGCCGTTCAGCTGCGCGCCCTGACCGCGGGTCGCGGTGAACAGTTCGTTACGCATCGGATCGTAAACCACGGCCACTTCAGTACGGCCTTTAATGCGTACGGCGATGGAGACGGAGAAGTGCGGCAGACGTTTGACGAAGTTGGTGGTGCCATCCAGTGGATCGATAACCCATTGAACATCCTGATCTTCACCAGCGTGCTCACCGCTTTCTTCGGTGATGATGGTGTGCTGCGGGTAAGATTTGCGAATGGTTTCGATAATCATCGCCTCGGCGGCTTTATCGACGTTGGTCACAAAATCATTGCTGCCTTTCTGGCTGGTTTCTACGGAGTCAGGGGTTTCGTAGTGCTTGGCAATTAAATTACCCGCCTTGCGCGCTGCGCGCACGGCGATGTTCAGCATCGGATGCATCGGTATCTCTCACTGGATGTTAAAGAACGGGAAAAAACGGCGCATATAGTAACAGTGAAATCTCCTTATGTCTTCGTTTTATGATAGCATGCACGAATAATCTTTAGCCGAAGAACCATAATGCTGCAAAATATTCGAATCGTACTGGTAGAAACCTCACACACCGGCAATATGGGCTCCGTCGCCCGCGCAATGAAAACCATGGGGTTAACCAACCTGTGGCTGGTCAATCCTCTGGTCAAACCCGATTCTCAGGCCATCGCTCTGGCGGCGGGGGCCAGCGACGTCATTGGCAATGCACACATCGTTGATACCCTTGATGAAGCGCTGGCGGGCTGTAGCCTCGTCGTGGGGACCAGCGCGCGCTCCCGTACGCTGCCGTGGCCGATGCTCGACCCGCGTGAATGCGGCCTGAAAAGCGTTGCCGAAGCGCAGCATGCGCCGATCGCGCTGGTCTTTGGCCGCGAACGCGTCGGCCTGACTAACGAAGAGCTGCAGAAGTGTCACTACCATGTGGCAATCGCTGCCAACCCGGAATACAGCTCGCTGAACCTGGCGATGGCGGTGCAGGTTATCTCCTATGAAGTGCGTATGGCCTGGCTGGCGGCGCAGGAGCAAAATGAACCTGTCGTCGAGCATGAAGAAACCCCGTATCCGCTGGTGGATGATTTAGAGCGTTTCTACGGTCATCTGGAGCAGACGCTGCTGGCAACCGGGTTTATCCGCGCCAGCCACCCGGGCCAGGTGATGAACAAGCTGCGCCGTTTGTTTACCCGCGCCCGCCCGGAAAGCCAGGAGCTGAACATCCTGCGCGGCATGCTGGCGTCAATTGAGCAGCAGCAGAAAAATAAAGAGTCATAGTGCACGCCGTTGCCCGGCGGCGCGGTACTGCGGGCTCCCTCTCTCCTTGTGGGAGAGGGCCGGGGCGAGGGCACCAGGCCGCGCTGAAGTGAAACGGCACGGAAAGCCAAATACCTGACTAAAACAGTCAAGTAAATAGTTGACCAATTTACTCGGGAATGTCAGACTTGCCCTTGCTATGCAATACCCATATTAATAAAAAGCCCGGGCAGGGGCGAGTTTGAGGTTAAGTAAGACATGAGACTGACATCTAAAGGGCGTTATGCCGTGACCGCGATGCTTGACGTTGCGCTCAACTCTGAATCGGGTCCGGTTCCGTTGGCTGATATTTCAGAGCGTCAGGGAATTTCGCTTTCCTATCTGGAACAGCTGTTCTCTCGCCTGCGCAAAAATGGCCTGGTTTCCAGCGTACGTGGTCCAGGCGGCGGTTATCTGTTAGGTAAAGAAGCGGGTAGCATCGCGGTTGGCGAAGTTATCAGCGCAGTGGACGAATCCGTTGACGCCACCCGTTGTCAGGGTAAAGGCGGCTGCCAGGGCGGCGATAAGTGTCTGACTCACGCGCTGTGGCGCGATCTGAGCGAGCGACTGACCGGTTTTCTGAATAACATCACGCTGGGCGAACTGGTGAATAACCAGGAAATCCTTGATGTCTCCGGCCGTCAGCACAACCATGAATCCCAGCGTAGCACCCGCGCTCAGGACGCCATCGACGTCAAACTGCGCGCGTAGTTCTCGTTCAGTTTCATCTTGCAGCTATCGGCTGCAAGATGAAACGAGCTGAGTAAAAAAGATAAAAAAGATTTTCGAATCAGGCCAGGATGTTCCGACATCCTGTGTACTCGGTCGTACATCCAGCCGGTTGCCTGATTCCTTGCATTGAAGCGATGTACGGAGTTTATAGAGCAATGAAATTACCGATCTATCTCGATTACTCCGCAACCACGCCGGTGGACCCGCGTGTTGCCGAGAAAATGATGCAGTTCCTGACCCTGGACGGGACCTTTGGTAACCCGGCCTCGCGTTCACACCGTTTTGGCTGGCAGGCTGAAGAGGCGGTAGATATCGCCCGTAATCAGATTGCCGAGCTGGTCGGCGCTGACCCGCGCGAAATCGTTTTTACTTCCGGCGCGACGGAATCCGACAACCTGGCGATTAAAGGTGCAGCCAACTTTTATCAGAAAAAAGGCAAGCACATCATCACCAGCAAAACCGAACATAAAGCCGTGCTGGACACCTGCCGTCAGCTGGAGCGCGAAGGGTTTGAAGTGACCTACCTCGCCCCGCAGCGTAACGGCATTATCGATTTAAAAGAGCTGGAAGCCGCGATGCGTGATGACACCATCCTTGTTTCCATTATGCACGTGAATAACGAAATCGGCGTGGTGCAGGATATCGCTACCATCGGCGAGATGTGCCGCGCCCGCGGTATCATTTACCACGTTGACGCGACCCAGAGCGTGGGCAAACTGCCTATCGACCTGAGCCAGCTGAAAGTTGATCTGATGTCCTTCTCCGGCCACAAAATCTATGGCCCGAAAGGCATCGGCGCGCTGTACGTGCGTCGTAAACCGCGTATTCGTATCGAAGCGCAGATGCACGGCGGCGGTCACGAGCGCGGCATGCGCTCCGGGACGCTGCCTGTCCACCAGATCGTCGGTATGGGTGAAGCTTACCGTATCGCGAAAGAAGAGATGGAAAGTGAAATGGCCCGCCTGCGCGGCCTGCGTAACCGTCTGTGGGACGGCGTAAAAGATATGGAAGAGGTCTACCTGAACGGCGATCTCGAGCAGGGCGCGCCGAACATTCTCAACGTCAGCTTTAACTACGTTGAAGGCGAGTCGCTGATTATGGCGCTGAAAGACCTGGCGGTCTCCTCCGGTTCCGCCTGTACTTCCGCAAGCCTCGAGCCGTCCTACGTGCTGCGCGCGCTGGGGATGACCGACGAGCTGGCGCATAGCTCTATTCGTTTCTCTTTAGGTCGTTTTACTACCGAAGAAGAGATTGACTACACCATCAATCTGGTTCGCAACTCCATTGGTCGTCTGCGCGAACTTTCTCCGCTGTGGGAAATGTTCAAGCAGGGCGTGGATCTGAACAGCATTGAATGGTCACATCACTAATTCGGCACCAATAAGGAGAATTCATCATGGCTTACAGCGAAAAAGTTATCGATCATTACGAGAATCCGCGCAACGTCGGCTCTTTCGACAATAGCGACGAAAACGTCGGCAGCGGCATGGTTGGCGCACCGGCGTGCGGCGACGTGATGAAGTTGCAGATTAAAGTCAACAATGAAGGTATCATTGAAGACGCGCGTTTCAAGACCTACGGCTGCGGTTCCGCTATTGCTTCCAGCTCCCTGGTGACCGAGTGGGTGAAAGGGAAATCGCTGGACGAAGCTCAGGCGATCAAAAACACCGATATCGCAGACGAGCTTGAGCTGCCGCCGGTGAAAATTCACTGCTCTATTCTGGCGGAAGACGCGATTAAAGCCGCGATTGCGGATTACAAAAGCAAACGTGAAGCAAAATAATTAAGAGTTGAGGTTTGTTATGTCGATTACTTTAAGCGACAGTGCAGCAGCGCGAGTCAACACCTTTCTGGCCAACCGCGGTAAAGGGTTTGGTCTGCGCCTGGGAGTCAGAACTTCCGGCTGCTCGGGTATGGCTTATGTACTGGAGTTTGTTGACGAGCCGGCGGCAGAAGACACCGTGTTTGAAGACAAAGGCGTGAAGGTCGTGATCGACGGCAAAAGTTTGCAGTTCCTCGACGGTACGCAGCTGGACTTCGTCAAAGAAGGTCTTAACGAAGGGTTTAAGTTCACCAACCCGAACGTGAAAGACGAGTGCGGCTGCGGCGAAAGCTTTAACGTATAATCGCAATGTAATCTAAACCCCACTGCGGACGTCCGTAAGTGGGGTTTGCTTTATCTCGTTAACCCTGAGGTTGCTATGGACTATTTTACCCTCTTCGGGTTACCGGCCAGCTATACCCTTTCGTTAGAACCCCTGGCTGCCCGGTACCAGGAGCTACAGCGCCAGTATCATCCCGATAAGTTCGCCAGCGGCAGCGCGGCCGAACAGCTCGCCGCGGTGCAGCAGTCCGCCACCATTAATCAGGCGTGGCAAACCCTTCGTCATCCGCTGACCCGCGCCGAATATCTCCTTTCACTTCACGGTTTCGATCTCGCCAGCGAGCAGCATACCGTGCGCGATACCGCGTTCCTGATGGAACAGCTGGAACTGCGCGAAGAGCTCGATGAGATAGGCAAGGCGAAAGATGAAGCGCGGCTGGAAAGCTTTATCAAGCGGGTCAAAGCGCAATTTGATACCCGGCATCAGCTGATGGTTGAACAACTGAATAACGAGACGTGGGAGGCGGCGGCGGATACCGTGCGCAAGCTGCGTTTTCTCGATAAACTGCGAAGCAGTGCGGAACAACTCGAAGAAAAACTGCTCGATTTTTAATTTTCGGAAGCAATTATGGCCTTATTACAAATTAGTGAGCCCGGACTGAGCGCCGCGCCGCACCAGCGACGTCTGGCGGCGGGTATCGACCTGGGCACCACCAATTCACTGGTGGCTACCGTGCGTAGCGGCCAGGCCGAAACTCTGCCCGACCATCAGGGGCGCTATTTGCTGCCGTCGGTGGTGAACTATCAGGCTTCGGGTTTGACGGTGGGCTATGACGCGCGACAAAACGCCGCTCTGGATCCGGTCAACACCATCAGCTCCGTCAAACGCATGATGGGCCGCTCTCTGGCCGATATCGAGGCCCGCTACCCACATCTGCCTTATCAGCTGCAGGCCAGCGAAAACGGCCTGCCGATGATTCAGACTACGGGAGGTTTGCTCAATCCGATCCGCGTATCTGCCGACATTCTAAAAGCGCTGGCCGAACGCGCCACCGAGGCGCTGGCGGGCGAGCTCGACGGCGTGGTGATTACCGTGCCGGCCTACTTCGATGATGCTCAGCGGCAGGGAACCAAAGACGCGGCGCGTCTGGCGGGCCTGCACGTGCTGCGTCTGCTGAACGAGCCGACCGCGGCGGCGATAGCCTACGGCCTGGACTCCGGTCAGGAAGGGGTCATCGCGGTTTACGATCTCGGCGGCGGTACTTTTGATATCTCCGTGCTGCGCTTGAGCCGCGGCGTGTTTGAAGTCCTGGCCACCGGCGGCGATTCCGCGCTCGGCGGCGACGATTTCGATCATCTGCTGGCCGATTATCTGCGCGAGCAGGCTGGCCTGAACGATCGCAGCGATAACCGCCTGCAGCGCGAGCTGCTTGACGCGGCGATCGCGGCGAAAATCGCCCTCAGCGATGCCGAGACGGCGCAGGTGAACGTCGGCGGTTGGCAGGGGGAGGTGACCCGTAGCCAGTTTAATGCCCTGATCGCGCCGCTGGTCAAACGCACCTTGCTGGCCTGCCGTCGCGCGTTGAAAGACGCCGGCGTTGAGGCGCAAGAGGTGCTGGAAGTGGTGATGGTGGGCGGCTCGACCCGCGTGCCGCTGGTGCGCGAACGCGTCGGCGAATTCTTTGGCCGTACGCCGCTGACCTCTATCGACCCGGATAAAGTTGTCGCCATCGGCGCGGCGATTCAGGCGGATATCCTGGTGGGCAATAAGCCGGACAGCGAGCTGCTGCTGCTTGATGTCATTCCGCTCTCTCTGGGGCTGGAAACCATGGGTGGCCTGGTGGAAAAGGTTATCCCGCGTAACACCACCATTCCGGTGGCGCGCGCGCAGGAGTTCACTACCTTCAAAGATGGTCAGACGGCGATGTCTATCCACGTTATGCAGGGCGAGCGCGAGCTGGTGCAGGACTGCCGCTCCCTGGCGCGCTTTGCGCTGCGCGGCATTCCGGCATTACCGGCGGGCGGGGCGCATATTCGCGTGACCTTCCAGGTGGATGCCGATGGCCTGCTGAGCGTGACGGCGATGGAGAAATCGACCGGCGTTGAGGCCTCTATCCAGGTGAAACCGTCCTACGGTCTGACCGATGGCGAGATCGCCAGCATGATTAAAGATTCGATGAGCTACGCCGAACAGGATGTCCAGGCGCGTATGCTGGCCGAGCAAAAAGTTGAAGCCGCGCGCGTACTGGAAAGTCTGGTCAGCGCGCTGGCCGCCGACGCCGCGCTGTTAAGCGCCGCAGAGCGTCAGGCTATCGATGACGCCGCGGAGCAAGTGCGCGCCGCAGCGGCAGGCGATGATGCCGATGCAATCAAAGAAGCGATTAAAAATATCGACACACAAACCCAGGAATTTGCCGCACGTCGTATGGATCAATCGGTCCGTATTGCGCTGAAAGGCCAATCCGTGGACGAGGTTTAAAATGCCAAAAATTGTTTTTCTGCCCCACCAGGACCTGTGTCCGGATGGCGTAGTTGTGGAAGCTGAGACCGGTGAGACCATTCTTGATGCAGCGCTGCGTAGCGGTATTGAGATTGAACACGCCTGCGAAAAATCCTGTGCCTGTACCACCTGCCACTGCATCGTGCGTGAAGGCTTTGACTCGCTGGCGGAAAGTACCGAAGATGAAGACGACATGCTGGATAAGGCCTGGGGGCTTGAGCCCGACAGCCGTCTGAGCTGCCAGGCGCGGGTGACTGACGAAGATTTGGTCATCGAAATTCCGCGTTACACCATCAACCACGCACGCGAGCATTAATATGGGACTGAAATGGACCGATAGTCGTGAAATCGGCGAAGCGCTGTACGACGCTTTCCCGGATCTCGACCCGAAAACCGTTCGCTTCACCGATCTGCATCAGTGGATTTGCGATCTGGAAGAGTTTGATGACGATCCGAACGCATCCAATGAAAAAATTCTTGAGGCGATTCTGCTAGTCTGGTTAGACGAAGCAGAATAATTTTCGCGTCATGATTTACCCGGTGGTTTAAGCCGGATGAATCAACGAGCGAAAGAACTTTACGGGCTGCCATACGGCGGCCCGTTTGCTAAGAAGGATAATGATAATGACCGAAGCTATGAAAATTACGCTTACCGCTCAGCCAGCCGATGCGCGCTGGGGAGAAAAAGCATCTTACAGCATTAATAACGACGGCATCGCCCTGCATCTGAACGGCAAAGACGACCTCGGTTTGATTCAGCGCGCGGCGCGAAAAATTGACGGCATGGGCATCAAACATGTCGCGCTTGACGGCAAGGGCTGGGATACCGATCGCGCATGGGCGTTCTGGGCCGGTTATAAAGGCCCGAAAGGCAGCCGCAA
Source organism: Klebsiella sp. PL-2018 (assembly GCF_019048985.1). Classification (NCBI taxonomy): domain Bacteria; kingdom Pseudomonadati; phylum Pseudomonadota; class Gammaproteobacteria; order Enterobacterales; family Enterobacteriaceae; genus Klebsiella; species Klebsiella sp. PL-2018. Next base: position 4,364,383 of record NZ_CP077673.1, on the reverse strand, counting down.
AGTGGAGTGGCCGGCCCTCGACGATGCGCAGAAAAGCGAACTGGATAACCGCCTGACCATTATTGACTGGGTCCGCGACACCATCAACGCCCCGGCGGAAGAGCTGGGGCCGGAACAGCTGGCGCAGCGTGCGGTAGACCTGCTGTGCAGCGTGGCCTGCGATAACGTCTCTTATCGCATCACCAAGGGCGAAGATCTGCGCGAACAGAACTACCTGGGCCTCCACACCGTCGGCCGCGGCTCCGAGCGTCCGCCGGTCCTGCTGGCGCTGGACTATAACCCAACCGGCGACAAAGAAGCCCCGGTGTACGCCTGCCTGGTCGGTAAAGGCATCACCTTTGACTCCGGCGGATACAGCATCAAGCAGAGCGCGTTTATGGACTCGATGAAGTCCGATATGGGCGGCGCGGCGACGGTGGCCGGCGCGCTGGCGTTCGCCATCACGCGCGGCCTGAACAAGCGCGTGAAGCTGTATCTGTGCTGCGCCGATAACCTGATTAGCGGTAACGCCTTCAAACTGGGCGATATTATTCACTATCGCAACGGCAAAACCGTGGAAATCATGAACACCGATGCGGAAGGTCGCCTGGTGCTGGCGGACGGCCTGATCGATGCTTCGGCGCAAAAGCCGGCGCTGATCATCGATGCCGCCACGCTGACCGGCGCGGCGAAAACCGCGCTGGGCAATGATTATCACGCGCTGTTCAGCTTTGATGATGCGCTGGCGAATCGCCTGCTGGCGAGCGCGCAGGCTGAAAACGAAGCTTTCTGGCGCCTGCCGCTGGCTGAGTTCCACCGCGGCCAGCTGCCGTCCAACTTTGCTGAACTGAACAATACCGGCAGCGCGGCCTATCCGGCCGGCGCCAGCACCGCGGCGGGCTTTCTGTCCCACTTCGTGGAGAATTATCATGAAGGCTGGCTGCATATCGACTGCTCGGCGACCTACCGCAAATCTGCGGTTGAGCAGTGGTCGGCGGGCGCGACCGGCCTCGGCGTGCGCACTATTGCTAATTTGCTGACCGCGGAATAACCCTTTCCCCTGACCCTCCCCCTGATGTTTCAGGGGGAGGTCACGTTCGGCTTTCTCCCGCTTCCTTCGTGGAGAGAGCCGGGGTGAGGGGATTTTCGTTGTGGAACTACTATGTCCGAAACTAAAAATGAGCTAGAAACCCTGCTGGAGAAGGCGGCTACCGAGCCAGGCCATCGTCCGGCGTTTTTCCGTACGCTGCTGGAAGCTACCGTGTGGGTACCCGGAGCCGCCGCTCAGGGCGAGCAGGTCGTTGAAGACAGCGTGCTGGATCTGCAGCACTGGGAAAAAGATGATGGCACATCGGTCATTCCTTTTTTCACCTCGCTGGAAGCGCTGCAGCAGGCCGTTGAGGACGAACAGTCTTTTGTGGTGATGCCGGTGCGCACGCTGTTCGCCATGACCCTCGGCGAAACGCTCTATCTCAATGCCAAACTCGCCACCGGCAAAGAGTTTGCGCCGCGTGAGATTAGCCATCTGCTGGGGGAAGAGGGCAGCCCGCTCAGCACCCAGACCGTGCTTGAAGGCGGAGAGTCGCTGCTGCTGTCTGAGGTTGCCGAGCCGCCCGCGCAGATGGTGGACTCGCTGACCGCGCTGTTTAAGACCCTGAAAACGGTGAAGCGCGCGTTTTTATGCTCTATCAAAGACAGCGCCGATGCGCCAGCCAACCTGCTGATTGGCATTGAAGCGGAAGGCGATATTGAGGAGGTTATTCAGGCGACCGGCAGCGTGGCGACCGATACGCTTCCCGGCGACGAGCCGATTGATATCTGTCAGGTGGTGGAGGGGGAAAAGGGGATTAGCCACTTTATGATCGCCCACATCACGCCGTTTTATGAAAAGCGCTGGGGCAGCTTCCTGCGCGACTTTAAGCACAATCGGATTATTTAACTCAACGGGGGCTCAGGCCCCCGTTGTTCTCTTTACGGCCTACTGCGCCGGTTCAATCGGCAAATCCGTCCGCGCGCCCCATTCGCTCCATGAGCCATCGTACAGGCTAACGCCGTTAACGCCGAGGGTGGTGAGCGCCAGCACGACGACCGCCGCCGTTACGCCGGAGCCGCAGCTGGCAATAATCGGCCGTTCAAAATCGACGCCCTGACGCGCGAAGATCTCGTTGAGTTCATCGGTGGTTTTCAGTTCGCCGTTAATCACCAGCTCCGTCCACGGTACGTTTAGCGCGCCGGGAATATGCCCGCTGCGCAGTCCCGGTCGCGGCTCTGCCACCTGGCCATTAAAGCGTCCTGCCGGGCGCGCATCGACGATCTGCGCCGATCCTTCGTGGCTGACCAGCAGCACATCCGTCAGGCGCTTGATCGCCAGCGGATCGACCCGGCCGTCAAAATCACCTTCCGGCAGTTCGGGGAGGCCCTGCTCCAGCGGTAGCCCATCGCGGCGCCAGCCCTCCAGCCCACCGGCGACAATCGACACCTTTTCAACGCCGAACGTGCGCAGCATCCACCAGGCGCGCGGCGCGGAGAAGAGATTGCCTTCATCGTATACCACCAGATGCTTATCGCTGCTGACGCCAAGTTCGCGCATGGCGACGGCAAACGCCTCCGCGCGCGGCATCATGTGCGGCAGCGGGCTGGTGTGGTCAGAGAGGGCTTCGATATCGAAAAAGACGGCGCCGGGAATATGGCCTGCCTGATACTCAGCGTTAAGATCGCGCTCTTCCTGTCCCGGGGGGGCCATCCGCGCGTCGATAATCTGGATTTCAGGGTCATCAATATGCTCTGCCAGCCAGTCGGCAGCGACAAAAAACGAGGTAGACATGAGTGCCTCCGTGTCATCAACAATAGAGTGATTGTTGTTGTTTTTTGCGATATCGACAAGGCATTTTCAAGGAGAGGCGGCGGGAATGTGATATTCCCCCGAGCGGCGTCGGGGGAGAGTTGGCTTAAAACGCGTTTTGCTGCAGGTAGCGCCAGGCGTACTGCGCGTACAGTTCAGCGCCGCTTTTCATCACCTGCTCGTCGATATTAAAGCAGCCGTGATGGTGCGCGTAGTCGCTGCCTTTCTCTTTATTGCCCGAGCCGAGCAGCGCAAAGGCGCCGGGGATATTTTGCATATAAAAACTAAAATCTTCTCCGCCGGTGGTCGGTTTTTCATTGAAAAGGACGCCATCGCCGAATGCGTCGCGGATAACCGACTGCGCCAGCAGCGCGCTGCGCTCTTCGTTGATCACCGGTAGCGTACCGTAGCAGTAGTCAACCTGAGCGGTCGCCCCATATACCGCGGCGGTATGCTCGGCATAGCGGGTAATGGCCGTTTCCAGGCGCTGGCGCGCTTCCAGGCTGAAGCAGCGCACGGTACCGTCAAGAACGGCGTTCTCGGCAATGACGTTAAAGCGCGTGCCGACATCCATTTTGCCGATGGTGACTACCGCGGACTCCAGCGGGGAGGTTTCTCGCGCCACAATAGCCTGCAGATTCATCACGAAAGCGGAAGCGACCACCGCCGCATCGACGCAGGCCTCCGGCATCGAACCGTGGCCGCCGCGGCCGCGGAAGGTCACTTTCAGCAAATCGGCTGAGGCAAAGGAGGAACCGACGTTGCAGGAGATTTTGCCGGACGGCGTGCCGGACCAGATATGCATCCCGAAAACGTTATCCACGTTATCGATAGCCCCCTGCTGAATCATCGCCTTCGCCCCTTCGGCAATCTCTTCCGCAGGCTGAAAGATCAGCCGGACGTTGCCCGCCAGCTGCTCGCGGACGTCATATAACGCACGGGCGGCGGTCAGCAGCATGGCGGTATGGGCGTCATGGCCGCAGGCGTGCATTTTCCCGGGGGTTTGTGATTTATAGTCGAGCGGGTCGTTAAGCTCCACCACCGGTAACGCATCCATATCGGCGCGCAGAGCCACGGTTTTACCCGGCTGGCCGCCGGCGATGTCGGCGATGATTCCGGTGGGATGCGTCCGGCGGTAAGGGATACCGATGGCCTCCAGTCCGGCGGCGACGCGATCCGTGGTGCGCTTCTCCTCCCAGGGAAGTTCCGGATGGGCGTGCAGGTCGCGACGAAAAGCGATCATCGCCTGTTCTTCTCTGGCGATAATCGCGGTGATGTCAGGGTTAATCATCAATGGCTCCATCATTTGCTAAAAATTCAACGTGCTCAGCCGACAGCGGGGGTCAGATAGCCGACCAGAATTCCGGCTAACACCACCGACACCATGGTGACGGAGACGAATCCGCCGACCAGCATCGGGCCCAGCATATGGTGGGTCAGCATCTGGCGCTCTTTTTCATCGTGGGTGAGGGCGTTGATGGCCTCGTTGGTAATAATATAGTCGGCGGGGAAACCGTACAGCGCGGTCAATGAGATGGCGAAAGCCATCGGGCCGCTGACGCCAAGCAGTTTCCCGACCAGCCAGGAGACAACAAACATCCCGATCGCCGCCGTGGCGATTAACACCACCATCGGGAAAAGCAGGCGCAGCAGCATCTCCGGCGTGGCTTTGTTTAAGGTATCAAAGATAAATAGCATCAATGCCATAATGGCGAAGCCAAAGCCGTTCGCCTTATGCAGCATATGTTTTTCAAGAAAGCCTAACGAGGTAAACACCACGCCAAAAAACAGGCACAGCACGAAGGGGCTGATATTCACGATCGGCTTCGCGAGGTCGGCGACAAACCAGGCCAGACAGCCGACCAGCGCCAGCCGCAGGAATTTAAAGTAGTTGCTGTTGTAGCTAACGGGGATTTTACTGAACAGGCGCGGCATTTTCTCCTCGCCAACGGTGAGCATCGCGTGCTCATCGGCGATGTCATCGGGTCGGTGCTCGCCGCTGCGGTAGCGGGCAAGCAGCGTTTTACCTTCGCGCTGCAGCATGATGGCGGTGAGCGGATATCCGGCAAACCCCTGCATCACGTAAATCAAAATGGCAAAAACCGACAGGTCGACCAGGCCGGCGCTGCTCGCGCCCTGCGACATAATCAGCGATGAGACGATACCGCCGACCAGCGGAGGAATGGTGACCAGCGCGGTGTTGCGGTCGAACAGCGCCAGGCTCACCGCAAAGACCGCCGCCGCGATCCCGGCAATGCCGGCGAGGGAGATGACCACGGTCTTCCACTGCTGCGCCAGCTCTTTTAGCGACAGCAGGGTGCCCATATTGGTGATTAACAGATACATCAGCATTATGGCAACCGGCGTGCCGATTCCGGCCCGGCTGATAATATCTGCCGGGAAAAATGTCCAGTACCCGATTAAAAACAGGACCGCACAGACAAATACGGAGGGAATCCAGGCTTTTGTGCGGGTTGAAACAACGTCGCCGATATAAAGAATTAAAATAATAATCGACAGTGCGACCATCTGAGACATAAATAACTTCCATATTATTAATCCCATATATATTTATATGAGATGGGTTGATGTTGTGTTATCTGATAAACGCTGGAACGTACAGTCAATATCATCGCCGGCGTAATAATTTATATTTTAAAGGCAATGATATCCCGAACAATAAATAGAAAGCGCGCGCCTTGTCAATTTATATGGGCAGAGAGAGTGGGATTTCAGAATAAAAAGTATCGATAGCTGAGGATATTAAAAGTTGATATAAGAAAAATCGTAGCGCGGTATATCCGTTAAATTAATCCACTCCAGCTATCCGTGATCCCTACCAATATTGCTTGCTAGCGCGCTATTGGTAATTCTGCCGCTAACGCATAATAATGTGTTCACTGAAATTATCTGGCCTGCGGGCCGAGGGGTTAGAAGGATGAAACCATTTCGTTTGGCGGCGCTATCTCTGGCGCTACTTACCGCACTATCGTTGACCGCCTGTGACGACAGCGGCAAACCGCAGGCGGTCACGTCGGCGCCATCCGCGGCGGCAGATAGCGCGCCCGCGAAGCCGGACAGCGCCCAGCTGGCGGCGCTGGCTGAAAAAAGCAAAGGCAAAGCGTTAACGCTACTGGATGCTTCTGAAGTTCAGCTCGACGGCGCGGCGACGCTGGTGCTGACCTTCTCTATTCCTCTGCAGCCGGATCAGGATTTCTCTCGCAGCGTGCATCTGGTCGACAAAAAAAGCGGCAAAGTCGATGGGGCATGGGAGCTGGCGCCCAACCTTAAAGAGCTGCGTCTACGCCATCTTGAGCCAAAACGCGAGCTGATCGTTTCGCTCGACCCCACCCTGACCGCGCTGAATAAAGCGACTTTAGACAGCAGCGTAGAAAAAACCATTACCACCCGCGATATCGCCCCGAGCATCGGCTTTGCCAGCCGCGGCTCGCTGCTGCCGGGGAAAGTGGTGGCCGGACTGCCGGTGATGGCGCTGAATGTCGATAACATCGACGTCAATTTTTTCCGCATCAAACCTGAATCGCTCTCCGCCTTCGTCAGCCAATGGGAATACCGCAATTCCCTGAGCAACTGGGAGTCGGACGAGCTGCTGAAGATGGCCGATCTGGTCTACACCGGCCGTTTTGACCTTAACCCGGCGCGCAATACGCGCGAAAAACTGCTGCTGCCGCTGGCGGATATCAAGCCGTTGCAGGAGCCGGGCGTCTATATCGCGGTGATGAACCAGGCGGGCCGCTACAGCTATAGCAACGCCGCGACGCTGTTCACCCTCAGCGATATCGGCGTATCCGCGCACCGCTACCACAACCGGCTGGATGTCTTTACCCAGAGCCTGGAGAACGGCGCGGCGCAGTCCGGTATCGATGTGCAGCTGCTGAACGCCAAAGGGCAAACCCTGGCGCAGGCGAAGAGCGACGCTCAGGGGCACGTGACGCTGCAAACGGACAAAGAAGCGGCGCTGCTGCTGGCGCGTAAGGACGGGCAAACCACTCTGCTGGATCTCAAACTTCCGGCGCTGGACCTGGCTGAATTTTCCATCGCCGGCGCGCCGGGCTTCAGCAAGCAGCTATTTATGTTTGGCCCACGGGATCTCTATCGTCCGGGCGAAACGGTTATTCTCAACGCGCTACTGCGCGATAGTGACGGTAAACCGCTCCCCGAGCAGCCGGTGAAGCTGGAAGTCGTGCAGCCGGATGGCCAGGTTATTCGTTCGACGGTCAGCAAACCGGTTAACGGCCTGTATCAGTTGACTTATCCGCTCGATAGCGGCGCGGCGACCGGGATGTGGCACATTCGCGCCAGCACCGGCGACAACCAGCCGCGCGAGTGGGATTTTCACGTTGAAGATTTTATGCCTGAGCGCATGGCGCTGAATCTCACGGCGCAAAATGCCCCGGTTTCGCCGGCTGCGGATGTCAGCTTTGCCGTGAGCGGGGCGTATCTGTACGGCGCGCCGGCCAGCGGCAACTCGCTGCAGGGTAAACTGTTCCTGCGTCCGCTGCGCGATGCGGTGCCTGCGCTGCCGGGCTTCCAGTTTGGCGACATTGCCGAAGAGAACCTTTCCCGCAGCCTGGATGAAGTGCAGACCACCCTGGACGATCGCGGACATGCGGAAGTCACCGCCGCCAGCCAGTGGCAGGAGAGCCGCTCGCCGCTGCAGGTGATCCTGCAGGCCAGCCTGCTGGAGTCCGGCGGCAGACCGGTCACGCGCACCGTCAGGCAGCCGATCTGGCCGGCCGAAACGCTGCCGGGTATCCGACCGGAATTTGCCCTGAAAGAGGTTTACGACTATCGCACCGACAGCACTATCAAGCAGCCGGTGGTGGATGAAAACGGCACCGCCGCGTTTGAGATTGTGTATGCCGACGCCAAAGGTGAGAAGAAAGCGGTCTCCGGGCTGCAGGTTCGGTTGATTCGCGAACGCCGCGACTACTACTGGAACTGGTCCGAGAGCGAAGGCTGGCAGTCGCAGTTCGATCAAAAAGATCTTCAGGAAGGCGAGGAGTCGCTGGATATTTCAGCCGGACAAACGGCGAAAGTGAGCTTCCCGGTCGAGTGGGGTTCTTATCGCCTGGAAGTTAAAGGGCCGGATGATGCGGTCAGCAGCGTGCGCTTCTGGGCCGGATACAGCTGGCAGGATAACAGCGATGGCCAGGGGGCGGCGCGTCCGGATCGCGTCACCATGAAGCTGGACAAACCGGCCTATAAACCGGGCGATACGATCAAGCTGCATATCGCCGCTCCGGCAGCCGGTAAAGGCTACGCGCTGGTGGAATCAAGCGAAGGGCCGCTGTGGTGGCAGGAGATTGACGTCCCGGCGGAAGGGATGGAGCTATCGATCCCGGTGGATAAAGCGTGGAATCGTCACGACCTGTACCTCAGCACCCTGGTGATTCGTCCGGGGGATAAATCCCAGTCCGCGACGCCAAAACGGGCGGTGGGTCTGCTGCATCTGCCGCTTGGCGATGAAAATCGCCGTCTGAACCTGACGCTGGAAGCGCCGGATAAAATGCGCCCCAACCAGCCGCTGAAGGTCAACGTTAAGGCCAGCGTCAAAGAAGGCGAGACGCCGAAACAGGTTAACGTGCTGCTCTCCGCCGTCGATAGCGGCGTACTCAATATCACCGACTATGCAACGCCGGATCCGTGGAACGCCTTCTTTGGCCAGAAACGCTACGGCGCCGATATTTACGATATCTATGGTCAGGTGATCGAAGGGCAGGGGAGACTCGCCAGCCTGCGCTTCGGCGGCGACGGTGATGAACTCAAACGCGGCGGCAAACCGCCGGTTAATCACGTGACGATTATCGCTCAGCAGGCGCAGCCGGTGGTGCTGGATGAGAAAGGCGAAGGGACGGTGACTTTGCCGATTGGCGACTTTAACGGCGAACTGCGGGTTATGGCCCAGGCGTGGAGCGCAGAGGATTTTGGCAGCAGCGAAGGAAAAACGATCGTGGCGGCGCCGGTTATTGCCGAGCTGAATATGCCGCGCTTCCTCGCCAGCGGAGATACCACTCGCCTGGCGCTGGATCTCAGCAATCTGACCGATAAGCCGCAGACCCTCAACGTTGCGCTGGCCGCCAGCGGTCTGCTGCAGCTTGAAGGGGGAGAAATACCGCCGGTGCATCTGGCTCCCGGCGCGCGCAGCACCCTGTTTGTGCCGGTTCGCGCGCAGCAAGGCTTTGGCGATGGTCAGGTGAATGCCACCATCAGCGGCCTGAACCTGCCGGGTGAAACCTTCGCGCCGATGCAGAAGCAGTGGCAGCTGGGCGTGCGTCCGGCTTTCCCGGCGCAAACCGTGAATTCCGGCGCTGTCCTCCAGCCGGGTGAAAGCTGGCAGGCTCCGGCGGCGCAAAGCGAGGGCTTCTCGCCGGCCACGTTGCAGGGGCAGCTGGTGTTCAGCGGCAAGCCGCCGCTGAACCTGGCGCGCTATATACGCGACCTGAAAGCCTATCCTTACGGCTGCCTGGAGCAGACCACCAGCGGGCTGTTCCCGTCGCTCTATACCAACGCCGCCCAGCTTAAAGCCCTGGGGATCGGCGGCGATAGCGATGAAAAGCGACGCGCGGCGGTGGATATCGGCATTTCTCGTCTGCTGCAGATGCAGCGCGATGATGGCGGTTTCGCCCTGTGGGATAAAGAAGGGCCGGAGGAGTACTGGTTGAGCGCCTACGCGATGGACTTCCTCGTCCGGGCGGGCGAGCAGGGCTACAGCGTACCAACGAACGCCGTCAATAACGGCAACCAGCGCCTGCTGCGTTATTTACAGGAGCCGGGGCTGATGACCGTCCGCTATAGCGATGATGCCCAGGCCAGCCGCTTTGCCGCTCAGGCCTACGCCGCGCTGGTACTGGCCCGGCAGCAGAAAGCGCCGCTCGGCGCGCTGCGCGAAATCTGGAGCCGTCACGACCAGGCGCGTTCCGGTCTGCCGCTGCTGCAGCTGGGCGTGGCCCTGAAATTGATGGGCGATGCGCCGCGCGGCGACGAAGCCCTGAAGCTGGCGCTGACGACGCCGCGGCAGGACGCGAATCGCTGGCTCGGCGATTATGGCAGCGAGCTGCGCGACGATGCGCTGAAGCTGGCGTTGCTGGAGGAGAACAAACTGCTGCCGGAAGCGCAAAATACGCTGCTCAGCCATCTGGCGGACGAAGCCTACGGCCAGCGCTGGCTCTCGACGCAGGAGAGTAACGCCCTGTTCCTGGCCGGGCGTACGCTGCAGGATCTCCCCGGCAGCTGGCAGGCGCAAACCTCCGTGCAGGCCGAACCGCTCTCCGGCGAGAAAGCGCAAACCCGCAACCTGACCGGCGACCAGCTGGCGGCCTTGCAGGTGACCAATACCGGCCAGCAGCCGCTGTGGCTCCGTCTCGACAGCAGCGGCTATCCGCAGAACGCGCCGCAGCCGGGGGGCAACGTGCTTGGCATTGAACGGCAAATTTTCGATACCCAGGGCCAGCAGAAATCGCTCTCTTCGCTGCGCAGCGGCGAACTGGTGTTGGTGAAGCTGGAAGTGACGGCTAAGCGTAACGTCCCGGACGCGCTGGTGGTGGATTTACTCCCGGCGGGGCTGGAGCTGGAAAACCAGAATCTGGCCAACAGCAGCGCCAGCCTGCAGGAGAACGGCGAGGTGGTGCAGAATCTGCTTAACCAGATGCAGCAGGCCGATATTCAGCACATTGAGTTTCGCGACGATCGCTTCGTCGCCGCGGTGGCTATCAATGAAGGCCAGCCGGTGACGCTGGTTTATCTGGCGCGCGCGGTGACGCCGGGCACCTATCAGGTACCGCAGCCGCAGGTCGAGTCAATGTACGTGCCGCAGTGGCGGGCAACCGGCGCGGCCAGCGGACCGCTCACCGTTGCACCCTAAATGCGGGCACTGAAGCGCATTAAACGCCGCTGGCGCTGGCTGGCGGCGTTTATTTTTTTGCTGTGGCTGCTGCTGCTGGCCGCCGATCGCCTGTGGCCGCTGCCGCTGCGCGAGGTGACGCCTGCCCGAGTGGTGGTGGCGGTAGACGGAACGCCGCTGTGGCGTTTCGCCGACGCGCAGGGCGTCTGGCGCTATCCGGTGACCCTGGCAGACGTTTCGCCGCGCTATTTACAGGCGTTGATCCAGTATGAAGATCGCTGGTTCTGGGATCACCCCGGCGTTAATCCGTTCTCGATCGTTCGCGCCGCCTGGCAGGATCTCACTTCCGGGCGGGTGATCTCCGGGGGCAGCACCCTGACCATGCAGGTGGCGCGTCTGCTCGATCCGCATCCCCGAACCTTCGGCGGCAAGCTGCGTCAGCTATGGCGCGCGCTGCAGCTGGAGTGGCATCTGTCAAAAAGCGAGATCCTCACGCTCTACCTCAACCGGGCGCCGTTCGGCGGTACGCTGCAGGGCATCGGCGCAGCCAGCTGGGCCTATCTCGGTAAACCGCCCGCGCAGCTCAGCTATGGCGAAGCGGCGCTGCTGGCGGTACTGCCGCAGGCGCCGAGCAGGCTGCGTCCGGATCGCTGGCCGGAGCGAGCACAGGCGGCGCGCGATAAGGTGCTGCTGCGGATGGAAAATCAGGGCGTGTGGCCATCGCAGCCGGTACGAGAAGCTATCGAGGAGCCCGTCTGGCTCTTTCCGCGGCAGATGCCGCAGCTGGCGCCGCTTTTTGCCCGCCGCGCGCTGGCGAGCAGCCGCGCAGAGAAGGTGGTAACGACGCTGGATGCCGTACTGCAGCGGCAGCTGGAAGACCTGGCACTGAACTGGAAATCGCGCCTGCCGCCGCGCAGCTCTTTAGCGATGATCGTGGTCGACCATACCAATATGAAGGTGCGCGGTTGGGTAGGGTCGGTGGATATCAACGATGATAGCCGCTTTGGTCATATTGATATGGTCTCGGCGGTCCGCTCCCCGGGCTCGGTTCTGAAGCCGTTTGTTTATGGTATGGCGCTGGATGAGGGGCTGATCCATCCGGCTTCGTTGTTACAGGATGTGCCGCGACGGTTTAGCGACTACCGGCCGGGGAATTTTGACAGCGGTTTTCACGGGCCGGTGAGCGCCAGCGACGCGCTGGTTCGCTCGCTGAACCTTCCGGCAGTGCAGGTGCTGGAGGCCTACGGGCCGAAGCGTTTTGCCGCCAGGCTACGCAATGCCGGATTGCCGCTGATGCTGCCCGCCGGCGCGGAGCCGAATCTGTCGCTGATCCTCGGCGGCGGCGGCGCGCGTCTGGCGAATATCGTGGCGGCGTACAGCGCGTTCGCCCGCCATGGTAAGGCGGGACAATTGCGCATCACGCCAGACTCACCGCTGGTTGAGAGGCCGCTGCTGTCGCCGGGCGCCGCGTGGATCGTGCGGCGCATACTGGCCGGCGAAGCGCAGCCGGTGCCCGATGCGTCGCTGGTGCAGGTGGTGCCGCTGGCGTGGAAAACCGGAACCAGCTACGGCTACCGCGATGCCTGGGCGATCGGCGTGAACGCCCGCTATCTGATAGGTATCTGGACCGGACGACCCGACGGCACGCCGGTCGTCGGGCAGTTTGGCTTCGCCAGCGCGGTGCCGCTGCTGAACCAGGTGAATAATATGCTGCTGGCGCGCCCGGCGATGAGCCGCGGCGGATTGCCGGCCGACCCTCGCCCGTCGTCGGTCAGCGCCGGGACGGTTTGCTGGCCCGGCGGGCAGAATTTACCCGCGGGCGACGCGAACTGCCGCCGACGGCTGGCCACCTGGCTGCTCGATGAGAGCCAGCCGCCGACCCTGCTGCTGCCCGGCCAGGAAGGTATTCGCGGGATTCGCTTCCCGGTGTGGCTGAATGAGAAAGGGCTGCGGGTGGCGGCAGATTGCCCCGGCGCGGTAGAGAAAAGACTCGACGTCTGGCCGCTGCCGCTTGAACCCTGGCTACCCGCAGGCGAACGGCGTCGCGTCAGGCTGCCTGCGGTTTCGGCGGCGTGTCCGCCGGTGCAAACCGCGGATGCCGCTCCGCTGGTGCTCTCCGGTCTTCGTGAAGGCGCGGTGGTTAAACGGCTGCCCGGCGAGCAAAAGGTGATGCTGCCGCTGCAAACGACCGGCGGGGAGGGGCGCCGCTGGTGGTTTCTTAACGGTGAGCCTCTGCAGGCGGAAGGCGCCGGCGCGACCCTTAACATCGATCGCCCTGACCGTTATCAGCTGGTAGTGATGGACGAGGCGGGGCAAATTGTTGCCGCGAACTTCACCGTGCAATAAACGTAACGTGCCTTAATTGGCGGGATTTGTTGTTTAAGGTCGCTTTTTTTTAAAAAAATGTTACCTAAACACATAGGCAATCGCCTTAGATGATGATTATAATTCGCGCCGTATTTATCGGTCTCATCTGCTCATCTGCAAAACAGAACAACATATATAAAGAGGTTATCATGGCTATTGAACGTACTTTTTCCATCATCAAACCAAACGCGGTGGCAAAAAACGTTATTGGCGGCATCTTTTCTCGCTTTGAAGCTGCAGGGTTCAAAATTGTTGGCACCAAAATGCTGCATCTGACCGTTGAGCAGGCTCGCGGCTTCTATGCTGAGCACGAAGGTCGCCCGTTCTTTGACGGTCTGGTTGAATTCATGACTTCCGGCCCGATCGTGGTTTCCGTGCTGGAAGGCGAAAATGCGGTTCAGCGTCATCGTGACCTGCTGGGCGCAACCAACCCGGCGAACGCGCTGGCGGGTACCCTGCGCGCAGACTACGCTGACAGCTTCACCGAGAACGGCACCCACGGTTCCGATTCCGTTGAATCCGCTGCGCGCGAGATCGCGTTTTTCTTTGCTGAAGGCGAGGTTTGCCCGCGCACCCGCTAATCTCCCGCGTCTTTCACGCCACCGCTTTGTTGGCTTCATTCGCGCACCCCGGTCACATAGTTATCTATGCTCCCGGGATTTGCGAATTCGCCGCCTCGCCGTGACGTAAAATACTTTGGAGATACCCATCCTCGTCGTCTTTTCGACTATTGCGGTGTTGGCTGCGCGCGTTCACCCCGGTCGCTTATCTTTGCTCCCGGGGCTTCGCTTGCTTACCGCCTTGCGACAATCGAAAATCCTTAGAGGATCTGCCAGGCAGTTACAGATTTTTTCATCATTGCTGCGTGCAAACGTGGTATTGATGGACCAGAATTTGTAGAATACAGCGCCCCGGATGAGCAGTCGCTCCCGGGGCGTTTCTTTTTAACCCTCCAGGGGCCATAACGTGTAATAACGAGGCCGGAATCAATTATGTCTGAACAAATAGTCACACCTGATAGCGCCGCTCTGACGGTGCCGAACAAAGATGCCAAAATCAACCTGCTGGATTTGAATCGTCAGCAGCTGCGCGAGTTTTTCAAAAACATGGGCGAAAAGCCTTTCCGCGCCGATCAGGTGATGAAATGGATGTATCACTACTGCTGCGATAACTTTGATGAGATGACCGATATCAACAAAGTTCTGCGCGGCAAATTAAAGGAAGTCGCGGAGATTCGCGCCCCGGAAGTCGTTGAAGAGCAGCGCTCCAGCGACGGTACCATTAAGTGGGCGATTGCCGTTGGCGATCAGCGCGTCGAAACCGTGTATATCCCGGAAGACGATCGCGCCACCCTGTGCGTTTCTTCCCAGGTGGGCTGCGCGCTGGAGTGTAAATTCTGCTCTACGGCCCAGCAGGGCTTTAACCGCAACCTGCGGGTTTCGGAAATTATCGGCCAGGTCTGGCGCGCGGCGAAAATCGTCGGCGCGGTGAAGACCACCGGCGTACGTCCGATTACCAACGTGGTGATGATGGGGATGGGCGAGCCGCTGCTGAACCTGACTAACGTGGTGCCGGCCATGGAGATCATGCTCGACGACTTCGGCTTTGGTCTCTCTAAACGTCGCGTCACGCTCTCCACTTCCGGCGTGGTGCCGGCGCTCGATAAGCTTGGCGATATGATTGACGTCGCGCTGGCCATCTCTCTGCACGCGCCGAACGATACCATTCGTGATGAAATCGTGCCGATCAACAAGAAATACAATATTGAGACCTTCCTGAACTCGGTGCGTGGCTATATTTCGAAGTCCAACGCCAACCAGGGACGCGTCACTATCGAATACGTCATGCTGGATCACGTCAACGACGGAACCGAGCATGCGCACGAGCTGGCCGCGCTGCTGAAAGATACGCCGTGCAAGATCAACCTGATCCCATGGAACCCCTTCCCGGGCGCGCCGTATGGCCGTAGCTCCAACAGCCGTATCGACCGTTTCTCCAAGGTGTTAATGGAGTATGGTTTCACCACGATCGTGCGTAAAACCCGCGGCGACGATATTGATGCCGCCTGCGGTCAGCTGGCCGGCGACGTTATCGACCGTACCAAGCGTACGCTGCGTAAACGTATGCAGGGCGAAGCCATCGACGTGAAGGCGGTCTGATAATAAATGATGCAGCGCACAGCCCTGGCGGTGCGCTGCATATTTATGTGGAATCGCCGGGCGAAATACGCTGTTGTGGTTAATAATTACGGTGCGTTTTTGTCGACTTTGAGGCAGTATGTAGCGGTACAACAACCGCTTAGCATTCAATATTGATAAGTCTCTGTGATACCAGGTCATACGGACTTATACTGTTTGTCTGACGTTGAGCAGATGTCTCGCGGCGCGGGGTCACCGGCGCTGAATTTTAAATTTCACGTACCAGTAGTTGTAGCGAATGAATACTGAAGCCACTCAAGACCATCAAGAAGCAAACACCACGGGCGCGCGTCTGCGTAATGCCCGCGAACAACTCGGGCTCAGCCAGCAGGCGGTGGCTGAACGCTTATGCCTGAAGGTTTCCACGGTTCGTGATATTGAAGACGATAAGGCACCCGCCGATCTTGCTTCAACCTTCCTGCGCGGCTATATCCGCTCTTATGCCCGCCTTGTGCACATTCCTGAAGAAGAGCTGCTGCCGATGATGGCCAAGCAGGCTCCGATCCGGGCGGCGAAAGTTGCCCCCATGCAGAGCTTCTCGCTGGGTAAACGCCGTAAAAAGCGCGACGGCTGGCTAATGAGCTTTACCTGGCTGGTGCTGTTCGTGGTGATTGGCCTCAGCGGCGCCTGGTGGTGGCAGGACCACAAAGCGCAGCAGGACGAGATCTCCACAATGGCCGATCAATCCTCCGCCGAACTGAATGCGGGCGATAGCAACAGCCAAAGCATCCCTCTGGATAATCAATCGGCGAATTCTGCACCGGATACCGCCGCCAACAGCGCGCCTGTAGAAACGTCTCCGGCGCCAGCGGCGTCGACTCCGGCCCCGGCTCCGGCCGAGAATAACGCCGTTGTCGCGCCTTCTCAGGCCAACGTCGATACGGCGGCAGCGCCGGCAACTTCGCCGTTACCGACCGACCAGGCAAACGTGACCGCTGCGGCGGCCTCCGCCCAGGATCTGGTGCTGAATTTTACCGCCGACTGCTGGCTGGAAGTGAGCGATGCGACCGGTAAAAAGCTGTTCAGCGGTTTACAGCGTAAAGGCGGTAACCTCAATCTGAGCGGCCAGGCGCCTTATAAGCTGAAAATCGGTGCCCCGGCGGCGGTACAGATACAGTATCTGGGTAAACCAGTCGATTTGAGTCGTTTTATCAGAACTAACCAGGTTGCACGTCTGACCCTCAATGCCGAACAATCACCGGCGCAGTAACAGACGGGTAACGCGGGAGATTTTTCATGCATAACCAGGCTCCGATTCAACGTAGAAAATCAAAGCGAATTTACGTTGGGAATGTGCCGATTGGCGATGGCGCTCCCATCGCCGTACAGTCGATGACAAACACGCGCACCACCGATGTGGCGGCGACGGTAAATCAAATTAAAGCCCTTGAGCGCGTTGGCGCGGATATCGTGCGCGTTTCGGTACCAACGATGGACGCGGCGGAAGCGTTCAAGCTTATCAAACAGCAGGTTAGCGTACCGCTGGTTGCCGATATCCACTTCGATTACCGCATTGCCCTGAAGGTAGCGGAATACGGCGTTGATTGCCTGCGCATTAACCCGGGCAATATCGGCAACGAAGAGCGTATCCGCATGGTGGTGGACTGCGCTCGCGATAAAAACATCCCTATCCGTATCGGGGTAAACGCCGGTTCTCTGGAAAAAGATCTCCAGGAAAAATACGGTGAACCCACCCCGCAGGCGCTGCTGGAATCGGCAATGCGCCATGTCGATCACCTCGATCGTCTCAACTTCGATCAGTTTAAAGTCAGCGTGAAAGCTTCCGATGTGTTCCTGGCGGTTGAATCCTACCGCCTGCTGGCGAAACAGATCGATCAGCCTCTGCACCTCGGGATCACCGAAGCGGGCGGGGCGCGCAGCGGCGCGGTGAAGTCCGCGATCGGCCTCGGCCTGCTGCTGTCTGAAGGGATCGGCGATACGCTGCGCGTTTCTCTGGCGGCGGATCCGGTTGAAGAGATCAAAGTGGGCTTCGATATTCTCAAGTCGCTGCGCATTCGCTCTCGCGGGATCAACTTCATTGCCTGTCCGACATGTTCACGTCAGGAGTTTGACGTTATCGGTACCGTTAACGCGCTGGAGCAGCGGCTGGAAGATATCATTACGCCGATGGATATTTCGATCATTGGCTGCGTGGTAAACGGTCCCGGCGAGGCGCTGGTTTCCACCCTCGGCGTGACCGGCGGCAACAAGAAAAGCGGCCTGTACGAAGACGGCGTACGTAAAGACAGACTGGATAACGACGATATGATCGATCAGCTGGAAGCGCGTATTCGCGCTAAAGCATCGATGCTTGATGAGGCGCGTCGCATCGATATTCAGCAGGTTGAAGCGAAATAACGTGTTGGGAAGCGATACGCTTCCCGTGTATGATTGAACCTGCGGGCGCGAGGCGCCGGGGTTCATTTTTGTATATATAAAGAGAATAAACGTGGCAAAGAACATTCAAGCCATCCGTGGCATGAACGATTATCTGCCGGGCGAAACCGCTCTCTGGCAGCGCATTGAAGGCTCACTGAAGCAGGTGCTTGGTAGCTACGGTTACAGCGAAATCCGTTTGCCGATTGTAGAGCAGACCCCGTTATTCAAACGCGCTATCGGCGAAGTGACCGACGTGGTTGAAAAAGAGATGTACACCTTTGAGGACCGTAACGGCGATAGCCTGACTCTGCGTCCGGAAGGTACCGCTGGCTGCGTACGCGCCGGCATCGAACATGGTCTCCTGTACAATCAAGAACAGCGCCTGTGGTATATCGGGCCGATGTTCCGCCACGAACGTCCGCAAAAAGGGCGTTATCGCCAGTTCCACCAGATTGGCGCGGAAGCGTTCGGTCTGCAGGGGCCGGATATTGATGCCGAGCTGATTATGCTGACCGCCCGCTGGTGGCGCGAGCTGGGCATCTCCAGCCACGTTGCGCTGGAGCTGAACTCTATCGGTTCGCTGGAGGCTCGCGCTAACTATCGCGACGCGCTGGTGGCCTATCTTGAGCAGTATAAAGATAAGCTGGACGAAGACTGCAAACGCCGCATGTACACTAACCCGCTGCGCGTGCTGGATTCTAAAAACCCGGACGTCCAGGCGCTGCTGAACGACGCCCCGACGCTGGGCGACTATCTTGATGAAGAGTCCAAAGCGCATTTTGCGGGACTTTGCGCGCTGCTGGATGATGCCGGTATCCGCTATACCGTGAATCAGCGTCTGGTGCGCGGTCTCGACTATTACAACCGCACCGTGTTTGAGTGGGTCACCACCAGCCTCGGTTCCCAGGGCACCGTCTGCGCCGGCGGCCGTTACGATGGTCTGGTTGAGCAGCTTGGCGGTCGCGCAACCCCTGGCGTCGGCTTTGCGATGGGGCTGGAACGTCTTGTTTTACTGGTTCAGGCAGTGAATCCGGAATTTAAAGCCGATCCTGTTGTCGATATATACCTGGTAGCCTCCGGAACTGACACCCAGTCCGCAGCAATGCGTCTGGCTGAACAGGTACGCGATGCGTTACCCGGCGTTAAGCTGATGACCAACCACGGCGGCGGCAACTTTAAGAAGCAGTTTGCGCGCGCTGATAAATGGGGCGCTCGCGTTGCGCTGGTGCTGGGCGAGTCAGAAATCGCTGACGGAAACGTGGTAGTGAAAGATTTACGCTCAGGAGAGCAAACTACCGTAACGCAGGATAGCGTTGCCGCGCATTTGCGCACACTTCTGGGTTAATCTCCCGGGAATCATTAGTCAGGAGAAGGACTGCGTGGAACTTTACAATAACGAAAACGATCAGGTCGACGCGCTGAAGCGTTTCTTTGCTGAAAATGGCAAGGCGCTGGCCGTTGGGGTGATTTTGGGTGTTGGCGCGCTGGTTGGCTGGCGCTACTGGACCTCCCATCAGTTGGATACCGCCAGAGGCTCGTCTCTGGCTTATGAAAATGCGATTTCCGCCCTCAAATCGGATAAACCAGAAGCGCTGAACGCTGCGCAGAAATTTGCCGCCGACAGCAAAAACACCTATGGTGCGTTTGCTTCTCTTGAGCTGGCGCAGCAGTTTGTTGAGAAAAACGACCTGCAGAACGCTGAAAAGCAGCTTCAGCAGGGGCTTACGGCCGCTTCTGATGATAACCTGAAATCGGTTATCAATATGCGTCTTGCTCGCGTCCAGCTGCAGCTTAAGCAGCCTGATGCCGCGCTGAAAACCCTGGATGCCGTGAAAGGCGAAGGCTGGACCGCGATTGTCGCTGACCTGCGCGGCGAGATCCTGCTGAGCAAAGGCGATAAGCAAGGGGCGAAAGCAGCATGGGAAGCGGGCGCGAAAAGCGATGCCTCACCGGCGCTCAGCGAAATGATGCGTATGAAAATAAATAATTTGTCCATCTGAGAGGGACTCGATGCAATTGCGTAAATTACTTCTGCCAGGGCTGCTTTCCGTTACCTTATTGAGCGGCTGTTCGCTGTTTAACAGCGAAGAAGATGTGGTGAAAATGTCGCCACTGCCGACGGTGGAAAACCAGTTTACGCCGTCCACCTCCTGGAGCACCTCCGTTGGCGGCGGTATTGGCGAATTCTACTCTAACCTGCACCCGGCTTTTGCTGATGGCGTCGTGTACGCCGCCGATCGTAAAGGTACCGTTAAAGCCCTTAATTCAGGCGACGGCAAAGAGGTGTGGTCGGTTAATCTGGCAGAGAAAGACGGCTGGTTCTCCCGCGCGCCTGCGCTGCTCTCCGGCGGTGTGACCGTCTCCGGCGGCCACGTTTATATCGGTAGCGAAAAAGCGAAAGTTTATGCGCTGAACACCAGCGACGGCACCGTCGCGTGGGAAGCGAGCGTGGCGGGTGAAGCGATTTCTCGTCCGGTCGTCAGCGACGGCATGGTGCTGATCCATACCACTAACGGTCAGCTTCAGGCGCTGAACGAAGCCGATGGCGCGGTGAAATGGACCGTTAACCTTGATATGCCAGCGCTCTCCCTGCGCGGCGAATCCGCTCCGGCTACCGCCTACGGCGCAGCTATTGTAGGCGGCGACAACGGTCGCGTCAGCGCGGTGCTGATGCAGCAGGGCCAGATGATTTGGCAGCAGCGTATCTCTACCGCGACCGGTCCGACGGAAATCGACCGTCTTAACGACGTCGACACGACGCCGGTTATCGTGAACGGCGTGATTTACGCGCTGGCGTACAACGGCAACCTGACGGCGCTGGATCTGCGCAGCGGCCAGATTATGTGGAAACGCGAGCTGGGTTCAGTGAACGATTTCATTGTCGACGGCAACCGTATTTACCTGGTTGACCAGAATGACCGTCTGCTGGCGCTCACCACCGACGGCGGCGTGACGCTGTGGACGCAAAGCGATCTGCTGCACCGTCTGCTGACGGCGCCTGTGCTGTATAATGGCAATCTGGTTGTTGGCGATAGCGAAGGCTATATGCACTGGGTCAACCCTGAAGATGGTCACTTTGTGGCTCAGCAGAAGGTGGACAGCTCAGGCTTCCTGACCGATCCGGTTGTTGCTGACGGCAAACTGCTGATTCAGGCGAAAGACGGCACGCTGTACGCGATTACGCGTTAACAACAGCGGTAGTCTATTTTTGAGAAACGGCCCCTGGCAGACAGGGGCCGTTTTGGCTTTTTTAAAAACGCCGTGAAAACGGGCGTTGTATCGATTTTTGTATGAGGCATTTAACATGATACCTGTGGTCGCGCTTGTCGGGCGCCCTAACGTTGGAAAATCCACGCTCTTTAACCGCTTAACGCGCACTCGCGATGCGTTGGTCGCGGATTTCCCGGGGCTGACTCGTGACCGTAAGTACGGTCGTGCTGAAGTGGAAGGCCGCGAATTTATCTGTATCGATACCGGCGGGATCGACGGTACCGAAGATGGCGTAGAAACGCGAATGGCGGAACAGTCGCTGCTGGCGATTGAAGAAGCGGACGTGGTGCTGTTTATGGTCGATGCGCGTGCGGGCCTGATGCCGGCGGATTCGGCAATTGCGAAACATCTGCGCTCCCGTGAGAAACCGACTTTCCTGGTGGCAAACAAAACTGACGGTATCGATGCCGATCAGGCGATTGCCGATTTTTGGTCGCTGGGGTTAGGCGAGATTTATCCTATCGCCGCTTCCCATGGCCGCGGCGTCACCAGCCTGCTCGAGCACGTGCTGCTGCCGTGGGTTGACGAGGTGAACCCGCCGGAAGAAGTGGACGAAGACGCGGCATACTGGGCGCAGTTCGAAGCCGAGCAGAACGGCGAAGCGCTTGAAGAGCCGGAAGATGATTTTAACCCGCAGGATCTGCCGATTAAGCTGGCGATTGTGGGCCGCCCGAACGTGGGTAAATCAACGCTCACCAACCGTATCCTGGGTGAAGATCGTGTGGTGGTTTACGATATGCCGGGAACCACTCGCGACAGCATCTACATCCCGATGCAGCGCGATGAGCGTGAATACGTCCTTATCGATACCGCAGGCGTGCGCAAGCGCGGCAAAATTACCGATGTCGTCGAAAAATTCTCGGTGATCAAAACGCTGCAGGCGATTGAAGACGCCAACGTGGTGCTGCTGGTGATTGATGCGCGCGAAGGGATTTCCGATCAGGATCTCTCCCTGCTGGGCTTTATCCTCAACAGCGGTCGTTCGCTGGTGATTGTCGTCAATAAATGGGACGGCCTGAGCCAGGAAGTAAAAGAGCAGGTGAAAGAGACCCTCGACTTCCGTCTGGGCTTTATCGACTTTGCCCGCGTGCACTTTATCTCCGCGCTGCACGGCAGCGGCGTAGGCAATCTGTTTGAATCCGTGCGCGAGGCGTACGACAGCGCAACCCGTCGCGTGGGTACCGCTATGCTGACCCGCATCATGACCATGGCTGCTGAAGACCATCAGCCGCCGCTGGTGCGCGGCCGTCGCGTGAAGCTGAAATATGCCCACGCCGGTGGTTATAACCCGCCGATCGTGGTTATTCACGGTAACCAGGTTAAAGATCTGCCGGATTCTTATAAACGCTACCTGATGAACTACTTCCGTAAATCGCTGGAAGTGATGGGCACGCCGATTCGTATTCAGTTCAAGGAAGGGGAAAACCCGTTTGCCAACAAACGCAATACCCTGACGCCGAACCAGATGCGTAAGCGTAAACGCTTGATTAAGCACATCAAGAAAAGCAAATAAGCTATCCGCCAGCATCAAAAACCTAAAGCCCGCATCCGCCGGGCTTTTTTATTATCGCCATTGTACATGCGCAGAATAATAATAAACTCGCTTGAGGCCGGGTTATAAATGTGAGAAAAACCAGGGAGGATAAATATTTTTGTGACAATGAGGTCAGAATGAAAAGCCTTTTAACTCTCCTGATGCTGTTTCTTATTCCCATAGCCTGTGCCGCTGAATCACAACCGATTGAACCGCGCGTTAAGCCTGCTTATCCCGCGAAAGCCGAAAAAAAAGGGATACCGGGTCAGGTTAAAGCGCAATTTGACGTTGATGAGAATGGGAGGGTGACTCACGTTCGGTTATTAAGCTCAGATCCTTCCGGAATGTTTGATAATGAAGTCAGGGCCGCAATGGAAAAATGGCGATACATCAAAGGGAAGCCTTCCAGCAATAACATCATTACCATTCATTTCAAGCCGGGGCCGCCTTGCGTAGAGGTGCCAGCGCCAAACCAGCCCGGCAGTATTCAAAGCAGCGGCGTTCCTTTTCGCTAAAGTAGAACGCAGGTAAATGAGCGTAGGGAGAATCGTGTCAAACGATGGGGGCAGGGATATGAAAAAAACAATAGTGATGGTCGGTTTGGTTATTTTAGCCAGCAGCTGTACGCCGTTTCATCCTTCTGACTGTCATAAAACATCAGCGCTTGGGAGCTGTAGCTCCGGACGCTTCAGCGATGACGATAAATATGGCAAACAGGCGAGAGCGATAAAAGAGTCTATTGATTCCCGGTTATCCAATCGCTACGGCTGGACGGGAAAAAAATGCACAATACATCTGAGATTTAGCGATGAGGGGAAACTGAATAGCGTGACAACGAGTGAAGGTCATAAAGCCTATTGCGCCGCGCTGGTTGATGCCGCTAAACGGGCCACTTTTCCGCCGTTTACCGATAAGCAGGTCTATGATGCTTTTGCTCAGTCCCGATTCAGTATGCAGGGTGAATAAAATTAAAGGTGGCGGACCGCCTGGGGGCGAGTAACCTGCTGAAGGATAATGACTGGCAGCAGCCACAGATTGTGCAACCGTGATAAAATAAAGCGATATACCCGTCGTCAGGAGTCACCATGGAATTTGATTGCCCCGTGTGCCATGCGCAGCTTGCTGTGCAGGGCAATAGCGCCCGCTGCGAGCGTTGTGCGAAAGAGTATGTTGTCGAAGCCCGCTGCCCGGACTGCCACAAGCCGCTGGAGGTGTTAAAAGCCTGCGGCGCGGTGGATTATTTTTGCCAGAATGGCCACGGGCTGATTTCGAAAAAACGCGTCGAGTTTGTGCCGATTTAATCTTTATCGCTGACGCAGCCTTCGCCGTCGCGCCAGAGTTCAACCAGTGAATCTGGCGCACGATCCTCCGGAATGAGAATAATCAG
The DNA here is from genome assembly GCF_019048985.1 of Klebsiella sp. PL-2018. Taxonomy (NCBI): domain Bacteria; kingdom Pseudomonadati; phylum Pseudomonadota; class Gammaproteobacteria; order Enterobacterales; family Enterobacteriaceae; genus Klebsiella; species Klebsiella sp. PL-2018. The sequence goes on along the minus strand of NZ_CP077673.1, from coordinate 4,340,563 downwards.
GCTGTGGTAGTGCTGCTCGCTGACGATCTGGATGCGAAAAAAACGCTGGTCGCCCCGTCCAGGCGAGTCGGGCTGGCCCGGCGGCTTGCCCAGCGGTAGCGACTGTTGGAGAATCGTCGCAATCCGCTGCTTCTGTTGCTCGTTGAGCTTCGCCACGACGATCTTACGCATCCCGCTGAGCGCCGGGATCCAGGCAACGCCGCCCTCGCGCGCCAGCTCAATCACCGCGTCATCGCTAAGATCGGCAAGGTTCATAGCACCACTCCGACCCGCTCCCAGGCCTGAGTAATCGCCTCTGCGGTCTCTTTGCCAGAGCGTTTCTCGCCGTGGCGAATCGTCAGCCTGGCAAAGGCTGAGAAATCGGCGTCTTTTGCCAGAGATTGATCGCACACCGCGTCGTACCAGGCGTATCCCGCTTTCTCCCATGCAAAACCGCCGAGGGCGCTGGCGGCGAGATAAAAGGCGTGATTAGGAATGCTGGAGTTGATATGCACGCCGCCGTTATCCTGCTGGGTATGAACAAAATCTTTCATATGGGCGGGTTGCGGATCTTTGCCAAGGACAGGGTCATCGTATGCGGTACCCGGCTGCGACATTGAGCGCAGACCTTTGCCGTGGATGCCTTTCGCGAGTAGTCCCTCGCCAATGATCCAGTCCGCTTTGTCTGCCGTCTGCTGGCGCTGATACTGTTTGACCAGCGAACCGAAAACATCGGAAAGCGATTCGTTCAGCGCGCCGGATTGTTCGAAATAGATGAGACCGGCTTCGCTCTCCGTCACGCCGTGGCTTAGTTCGTGCGCCACTACGTCAATGGCGATAGTAAAACGATTAAAAATCTCGCCATCCCCGTCGCCAAACACCATTTGTTGGCCGTTCCAGAATGCGTTTTGATATTCGTGACCATAGTGGACGCTGCCGGTGAGCTTCAATCCGCGGTTATCCAGCGAATCGCGCTGGTAGTTCTTCCAGAAGAAATCATGGGTGATGCCGAGATAGTCATAGGCTTCATCAACGGCAACGTCGCCGTTGGAGGGCTGTCCCTCAAAACGGACCTGAGTACCCGGTAGATCCTGGGTCTGCCCGGCATCATAAATATCGCGTTCAAGCAGGCCCGGCGTGGTGACGTGGGGCGCGGCAGGGCGCCCCGGAACGTGCGCCATCAGGGTCTGAACGTGGCTGAGGGTATTCTGCGCGCAGCGCTGCTGCTGAAGGGAACCACGATCGACAATGCGGCGTAAAATGTAGGGCGGAATTACAAAACGAGGATAAGCATCTGGCATATCACGCTCCTTAGCCGGATAGAACCGTTTAAAAAGGGCATGACAGCAGTATAGTTATCCTCGGTCGAAATGGCAGGCTTATCCGGCTTTTTTGCGGGAACGGGTTTTCTTCACCGGCGTGATGTTCTTCACTTCGCTCTCTACCCAGCCATCGTTCAAACGGGTAGTGAGGATGTCTCCCTCGCGCACCTGTTTCGTTTGTTTCAGCACCTTGCCGTCGCTGGCAGAAGTGACGCTATAGCCGCGGGCCAGCGTCGCCAGCGGGCTGACGGCTTCCAGGTGCGTGACCATATTACCGAAGCGTTCACGTTGTTCGCCAAGACGCGCGCGGATGTTTTCCGCCAGCCGGTATTCCAGCTGTTGAATACGGCTCTGGGCGCGGTGAATTCGCGGCTGTGGGTTTTGTTGATTCAGGCGCTGCGCGGCGCGCTGCTGGCGCTGGTCGGCGCGCTTTATTTGCGTCTCAAGAGCGGAACGCATGCGCTGACGCAATCTTTCAAGCTCCGTTTGCTGACGGGCCAGCCGCAGCTGAGGATGCTGTTGCTGCAGGCGGTGAAAAACCTGGGTAAAGCGACGATGGCGGTTGGCAAGGAAGTAGTCCATCGCCATTTCAAGGCGCTGCTGCACGGACTGGAGCTGGCGCAGCAGCTCCTGCTGGTTGCGGCTGACCATTTCCGCCGCCGCGGAAGGCGTCGGGGCGCGCAGGTCGGCGACAAAATCGGCGATAGTGACGTCAGTCTCATGGCCTACGGCGCTGACGATGGCAATAGGGCTGGCAAAAATCGCCCGCGCCACTCGCTCATCGTTAAAGCTCCATAAATCTTCCAGCGAACCGCCGCCGCGCCCGACAATCAGCACGTCGCACTCCTGGCGCGCGTTGGCCAGCTCAATCGCGCGAACGATCTGCCCCGGCGCATCTTCCCCCTGGACGGCGGTCGGGTAAATAATCACCGGCAGGGAAGGATCGCGGCGCTTGAGCACGTGTAAAATATCGTGCAGCGCAGCACCGGTTTTTGAGGTGATGACGCCAACGCAGTGCGCGGGAGAGGGGAGCGTTTTTTTATGCTGCTGATCGAACAAGCCTTCCGCCGCCAGCGCGGTCTTGAGCTGTTCATACTTCTGCTGAAGCAGACCTTCGCCCGCAGGCTGCATGCTTTCCACGATGATCTGATAATCGCCGCGCGGCTCGTACAGCGTGATATTAGCGCGGACCAGCACCTGCTGCCCGTGCTGCGGACGGAACGTCACGCGGCGGTTGCTGTTGCGGAACATCGCGCAGCGCACCTGGGCGTTATCGTCTTTTAGGGTGAAGTACCAGTGGCCGGAAGCGGGCTGGCTGAAATTGGAAATCTCGCCGCTGATCCATACCTGACCCATTTCACGTTCGAGCAGCAGTCGAACCGACTGATTGAGGCGGCTAACCGTGTAAATTGAGGGGGATTGAGATGGCAACATGTGAGCAAGATCAAATTCTAAATCAGCAGGTTATTCAGTCGATAGTAACCTGCTGGGAGGGGATCGCAAGTATTATTTGCAAAAAAGGGTAGATGCAATCGGTTACGCTCTGTATAATGCCACGGCAATATTTATCCACCCTGGTCGAGATATTGCCCATGCTACGTATCGCTAAAGAAGCCCTGACGTTTGACGACGTCCTCCTCGTTCCCGCTCATTCAACCGTTCTGCCAAATACCGCCGATCTCAGCACTCAGCTGACGAAAACCATTCGTCTGAATATTCCAATGCTCTCTGCTGCAATGGATACCGTGACGGAAGCGCGTCTGGCAATTGCCCTGGCACAGGAAGGCGGCATCGGCTTTATTCATAAAAACATGTCCATCGAGCGCCAGGCGGAAGAAGTTAAGCGCGTGAAGAAGCATGAGTCCGGCGTGGTTACCGACCCGCAGACCGTCCTGCCGACCACCACTCTGCGCGAAGTGAAAGAGCTGACTGAACGCAACGGTTTTGCTGGCTATCCGGTGGTGACCGAAGACAACGAGCTGGTCGGCATCATCACCGGTCGCGACGTGCGTTTCGTCACCGACCTGAATCAGCCGGTGAGCGTTTATATGACGCCGAAAGAGCGTCTGGTGACCGTTCGCGAAGGCGAAAGCCGCGAAGTGGTTTTTGCCAAAATGCATGAAAAACGCGTTGAGAAAGCGCTGGTTGTTGATGACAGCTTCCATCTTCTCGGCATGATCACTGTTAAAGATTTCCAGAAAGCGGAGCGTAAACCAAACGCCTGTAAAGATGAGCAGGGTCGCCTGCGCGTCGGTGCGGCGGTGGGTGCGGGCGCCGGTAACGAAGAGCGCGTGGATGCGCTGGTTGCCGCGGGCGTAGATATTCTGCTGATCGACTCCTCTCACGGCCACTCTGAAGGCGTATTGCAGCGTATCCGCGATACCCGTGCGAAATATCCTGACCTGCAAATCATCGGCGGCAACGTGGCGACCGGCGCGGGCGCACGTGCGCTGGCGGAAGCCGGCTGCAGCGCGGTGAAAGTGGGTATCGGTCCTGGCTCCATCTGTACGACTCGTATCGTGACCGGCGTGGGCGTTCCGCAGATCACCGCCGTTTCTGACGCGGTTGAAGCGCTGGAAGGCACCGGTATCCCGGTTATCGCCGACGGCGGTATTCGTTTCTCCGGCGATATCGCGAAAGCGATTGCCGCAGGCGCAGCCGCCGTCATGGTTGGCTCAATGCTGGCCGGTACCGAAGAGTCCCCGGGTGAAATCGAACTCTATCAGGGCCGTTCGTACAAATCTTACCGTGGTATGGGTTCCCTTGGCGCGATGTCTAAAGGTTCCTCCGATCGCTACTTCCAGACCGATAACGCCGCCGACAAACTGGTACCGGAAGGTATCGAAGGCCGCGTCGCCTATAAAGGCCGCCTGAAAGAGATCATTCACCAGCAGATGGGCGGCCTGCGCTCCTGTATGGGCCTGACCGGTTGTGGTACCATCGACACCCTGCGGACCAAAGCGGAATTCGTGCGCATCAGCGGCGCGGGTATCCAGGAGAGCCACGTTCACGACGTGACTATCACCAAGGAATCCCCGAACTACCGCATGGGCTCCTGATTTTCATCGCCCGGCCACGCGCCGGGCGATTTATTTAACCTGTATCACTTGCCTCGGAATTATCGTCAATGACGGATAACATTCATAAACATCGTATTCTTATCCTGGACTTCGGTTCTCAGTACACCCAGCTGGTTGCGCGTCGCGTTCGTGAATTAGGTGTCTACTGTGAACTGTGGGCATGGGACGTGACTGAAGCTCAAATTCGTGAGTTTAATCCTAACGGCATTATTCTTTCCGGCGGTCCGGAAAGCACCACCGAAGATAACAGCCCGCGCGCGCCGCAGTATGTCTTTGAAGCCGGCGTGCCGGTATTCGGCGTATGCTACGGCATGCAGACCATGGCGATGCAGCTGGGTGGCCACGTTGAAGCCTCTAATGAACGTGAGTTTGGCTATGCGCAGGTTGAAGTGCAGACCGATAGCGCCCTGATTCACGGTATCGAAGATGCGCTGAGCGCGGATGGTAAGCCGATGCTGGACGTCTGGATGAGCCACGGCGACAAAGTCACCGCCATCCCGTCTGACTTCGTCACCGTTGCCAGCACCGAAACCTGCCCGTTCGCCATTATGGCTAACGAAGAGAAGCGCTTCTACGGCGTACAGTTCCACCCGGAAGTCACACATACCCGTCAGGGTCTGCGCATGCTGGAGCGTTTCGTACGCGATATCTGCCAGTGTGAAGCGCTGTGGACCCCGGCCAAAATTATCGACGATGCCATCGAGCGCATTCGTCAGCAGGTTGGCGACGATAAAGTGATCCTCGGCCTGTCCGGCGGCGTGGATTCCTCCGTGACCGCCATGCTGCTGCACCGCGCCATCGGTAAAAACCTGACCTGCGTCTTTGTGGATAACGGTCTGCTGCGTCTGAATGAAGCCCAGCAGGTTATGGATATGTTTGGCGATCGCTTCGGCCTGAACATCGTTCACGTCGAAGGCGAGGCGCGTTTCCTGGCTGCGCTGGCGGGCGAAAACGATCCGGAAGCGAAGCGTAAAATCATCGGCCGCGTGTTCGTTGAAGTGTTTGACGAAGAAGCGCTGAAGCTGGAAGACGTAAAATGGCTGGCGCAAGGGACCATCTACCCTGACGTCATCGAGTCCGCGGCTTCCGCAACCGGTAAAGCGCACGTCATCAAATCTCACCACAACGTGGGCGGCCTGCCGAAAGAGATGAAGATGGGCCTCGTTGAACCGCTGCGCGAGCTGTTCAAAGATGAAGTGCGTAAGATTGGCCTCGAACTGGGTCTGCCGTACGATATGCTGTACCGCCACCCGTTCCCGGGGCCGGGTCTGGGCGTGCGCGTGCTGGGTGAAGTGAAGAAAGAGTACTGCGACCTGCTGCGCCGCGCGGACGCAATCTTCATTGAAGAGCTGCACAAAGCCGACCTGTACAACAAAGTGAGCCAGGCGTTCACCGTGTTCCTGCCGGTCCGTTCCGTCGGCGTCATGGGCGATGGCCGTAAGTACGACTGGGTTGTTTCCCTGCGTGCGGTTGAAACCATCGACTTTATGACCGCTCACTGGGCGCATCTGCCGTACGATTTCCTCGGCCGCGTATCCAACCGTATCATCAATGAAGTCAACGGTATTTCCCGCGTGGTGTACGACATCAGCGGTAAGCCGCCGGCGACCATTGAGTGGGAATAAACTTTATTCTTTGCGTTAATTGAATAAAAAATAATGCCATTAATGATTGACGTCATTAATGGCATTTTTCTTAACAATATCGCCGGATTACGGCATTCCCTGAGACGATGAATACCGATACACCGGGTTTCTACTGTCAACCCCGTTCTTCAATCGCCGCTGGCGTATTCTCCCGCTGACACCATGCAATGGCCATCGCCAGAGCTGCCACCACCAGGGCCAGCGCGGCGGAAACCGCTAAACTGCCCCTTATCCCGAGATGATCATTCAGCCACGCGTAGGCAAACGGCGAGGCGGCGGCCAGCAGCTGCGCGGGAATCAACAGAATACCGGTTCGCCGGGCATAATCCTCGGCGGCAAAAAGCTGCAGCGGCAGAGTGGCTTTAAATACGGTCGTCAGGCCGTTGATCGCGCCGTAACCCAGCACAAATCCGCCGGCCGCCCACGACAGATATGGCCCGCTCAGGCCGAGCGCAAAGCAGAGCGGCATCAACAGGGTGGTCAGTATCGTTAGCCGCAACGGCGTAAGGACAGAACCGGATGCCACTTCGAGAAAGCGCGCGCCGGTTTGCCCAATCCCCCACAGCATTCCCACCGCGACAGGAAGCCCGACGCTGGCGATATACTCGGGGAGATGCGTCGAGGTACCGTTGGAAACAAAGGTTACCAGCGCAATCAGCGACGCGTACAGGAGGGCAGGGCGTTTATCGCGGTGGGAGAGCCGCTGGCGTTGCATTATCCGTTTCGGTGACGGCAGTCTGTGATTTGGCATTTTCCACAGCAGCATCGCGCTAAGCAGGCCAAACAGGGCATAAATCAGCAGCGCATGCCGCCAGTCCATCTGCGTCAACAACCCGGCGCCGAGCGGCCAGAACAGAGCCGAAGCCAGGCCGCCGGCCAGCGTCACGCGCGAGATAGTTAATCTGGCGCTTTGCCCATAGATATTCACCAGCGCGGCGAACAGCGCGTCGTAGAGCGCCAGACGCATCCCGGCGCCGGTCAGAACCCAGGCGGCGAACCAGCCCGGCAGACTCTGGACGTAAGCCATTACCAGGCAGCCCGCTGAAATCATTAGCGTACCCGTGACCACCACCCGTTGGCCCCCAAAGCGGGCCAGTAGCCGGGCGACAAACGGGGAGAGCATCGCCATCATCAGCATGGCGATAGTCAGGCCAAAGTAGATTTCCGTTGCGGCCCAGCCGGTCTCCTGAGCAATAGCTCTGGCGAAAGTGCCGGGCATATAAAATGAGATTCCCCAGTTTATTAGCTGGTTGCACCCGGCGGCAAGCGTGACAGCGCCCGGCGCGGAGAGTGGTTTTGCAGATGTTTTCATGATCGTCCATTTTGTTACGCTGTTGTCGGCAGCATACCCTGCACGCTATTGTGGAGGCAGGCCGGTCCATTTATGACCCTTATAAGAGAAACTTTGTGATGATGACGCTCAATCTGGGAAATCTGGCGACGTTCCGCCTGGTGGTACAGCGCGGAAGCTTTTCCGCCGCAGCTGACCTGCTGGGGCTGTCGCAGCCTGCGGTAAGTCTGCAGGTACGTCAGCTGGAACAATTTCTCCAAACCAGACTGCTTGAGCGAACAGGACGAGGCATCAAAGCGACGGCGGCCGGCATCGCCCTGCTTGCGCACAGCGAGCGGATTGAACTGGCGGTGGGCGCGGCAGTGCAATCGGTTAGCGAATTCAATCGAGAAATCAGCGGCTCGATAACGTTGGGTACCGGGGCGACCGCCTGTATCCACCTGTTACCGCCGCTGCTGCAGAAGCTGCATCAGGATCACCCTCTGCTGACGGTGAGGGTCACGGTTGGCAATACCCTGGAAGTGGTTCGGGCTATCGAGGAGAACCGGCTTGATCTGGGCCTTTGTACGCTTCCGGCGAACGGACGCAGCCTGGCGGTGACGCCAGTTTTAGATGAAGAGTTTGTCGGTATTTTTAGCGATGCTCAGGACGACCTGCCCTCGCCGCTGACGCCAGAGGTTCTGCAATCATTGCCGCTAATTGCTTTTGAAGCGGGGAGCGGAACCCGGGATCTGATTGACGGCTGGTTTCGCCATAATGGACTGATGGTCGTGCCAGTCATGCAGTTAGGCAGCATTGAGGCGATTAAGCGCATGGTGCGAGCGGGGCTGGGATACAGCATCGTGCCGCGTATGGCGGTAGAGGATCCGCAGGATCGCGTCGGCCTGAACGTGCAATCGTTGACTCCGCGCCTGTATCGGCAGTTAGGCATCGTCATGCGGCAGGATAAAATCATCAGCAAAGGCATCGCTGAAGTGCTGCGTTTGCTCTCTCAGGCCGGTTGCTGAACAGCGTACCGCGCTTATTTTTGTACCGGCGTTTTTAGCGGATCTGAAGGTTCAACGGTGATAGTGGATTGCTGCGATTGCTTTTTGTCCTGATGATGGTACCAGGCACCGATGGAGGAGTAGACAAAGCGTCCAAAGAAGAAGATAAAGCTGATAAGCAGTACGATACGGGTCATGCGACGGTTAAATCGATGTCGTTTACGCATACTGGGTGCCTGACTCACAAAAGGTTCCTTAAAGTATACCCAAAGGATGGGCGATGTGCGTATTAAGGCACAGTAACGCGGAAGGGTCAATTGATGAGGATGTAAAAATCCCAGGGGTAAAACATTAATTAATGTTATATAAGATAATCCTCGTATTTACATGCTTTCTGCTTATCGCAAATTGATGTTAAAAAAAAGACATTATTAATATTAGCGACGTGATTTTTTGATTTATATCAATCGTCTATTCTCACCGACAACTAAAATCACCAGCCAGTTCCGCGTTGTTATTCCTTGCGCGATTATGACGGTTGGTTGGATGCCTGCCTGAATATACCCTGCAGGATTTAGGGTTATCCGTAGAGCATCTATGAACATTATTAAACTTTACAGACGATATCGGGATAAATGGTGGTCGCTGCCGCTCATCTTACCCATCCTTTTACTCCCCCTGGCAAGATGGGCGAACACCGTTGCTGTACTGAATGGTAATGAAGTTTATCTTTACTATTTACCTCTGGCGTTAGTGCTGAGCCTGATGCTGTTTTTCGGCTGGGCTGCTTTACCGGGGATCGTTGTCGGTTTGCTGCTTTCCATTACGCGCGGCATGGCGCTGGAAGATTCCATCGGCGTGATTTTCCATTTTCTTATTCCGACCGTCCTTTGCTGGGGCGGGTATCGCGTTTTTGTCCCGCGAAGACAGCAAATCTCGCATGGCAATGTGCGACTGATGCCTCAGCGATTGTTCTGGCAAATGTTGCTGCCATCGCTGATCTTTCTTATCCTTTCCCAGCTCGCCGAGTATTTGGGGATCCATCCTCGCGCGACCGGGTTGATCGGGGTCAACCCCTTAAGTTTGCGTTCGCTTATCACCTTTCAGGCCCTGATGGCCGGATGCCTGACCGGCGTGCCGCTATGCTACTTTCTGATTCGAATTATCCGCAACCCGCTCTATATTCGGGGTTTTGTTTCTCAGATTCGCCTGCAGATCGATCCGAAAATAAAGTACTTTGAGTTTATTTTATGGGCGGTAGTGCTGTTAATTTTATTAGTTTTGCTATTAATGCCGCTAAGTAGTACGAGCACTATTTTTAGTACAAATTATACCTTGTCCTTGCTTATGCCGGTGATGCTGTGGGGGGCGATGCGTTTTGGCTATCGCTTCATTTCATTGGTCTGGTCCCCTATATTAATTGTTATTATCCACTTTCATTATCAATATCTCCCGCATTCACCGATTTACAGTAATCAGCTGGCTATTATCTCCTCAAGCTATCTGGTGTTTTCATTTATTATCGCCTATATGGCGATGCTGGCGACGCAGCAGAGAATTTTTTATGCGCGTATGCGGCGGATGGCCTTCATTGATCCGGTTGTACGCTTGCCCAATATCCGCGCGCTGAGCCGGGCGTTAAATAAATCCTCCTGGTCAGTACTGTGCTTCTTACGCATTCCCGAGCTGGAAATATTGGGCCGCCATTACGGCGTTCTGTTGCGCATTCAGTACAAGCAGCTGCTGGCCGAGTCGCTTGGCGATCTATTGCAGCCCGGGGAGGATATCTATCAGATGGCCGGGCACGAGCTGGTTATCCATCTGCACAGTGAAGACCATCAGCAGCGAGTCCCCCTGCTGTTTGACCATCTCAAAAAGTTTCGCTTTGTCTGGAACGGTATGCCGCTGCAGCCGCCCGTGGGATTCAGCTATTGCAACGTTCGCTCTCCGGTGATGCATCTGCATTTACTGCTTGGAGAACTCAGCGGCGCGGCTGACCTTTCCCTGGCGACCGGAAGTCCTGAAAATTTACAGCGTCGCGGCGCCATTAATACGCAGCAGGAGCTGAAAGACAAAGTCATGATAATGAATCAGCTGGTGAAGGCGCTGGAGCACGATCGCTTCGTTCTGATGGCACAACCGATCGTCGGCATCCGGGGGGATAGCTATCATGAAGTTCTGCTGAGAATGCTGAACGACAACGATGAAATCATCATGCCGGATGTCTTTTTACCGGTGGCGCACGAGTTTGGACTGTCGGCGCGTATCGATAGCTGGGTCCTCGAACATACGCTGATCTTTATGGACAAGCGGCGCAAAAAGCTTCCTGGAATGCGCCTGGCGATAAATATCTCGCCGTTTTCAGTGAGTAACAGCTATTTTCATCAGCAGGTAAAAACGCTGCTGGAGCATTATGACATTGAGCCCTGGCAGATTATTTTTGAGCTGACGGAGAACCATTCACTGACCAATCCCGAGCAGGCGCGGAAAACCCTGGCGCAGCTTCAGGACCTGGGCTGTCGGGTAGCGATTGATGACTTTGGCACCGGCTATGCCAGCTACGCGCGGCTGAAAACGATGAATGCGGATCTGCTGAAAATCGACGGTAGTTTTATTCGTAATCTGGTGACCAGCAGTCTGGACTATCAGGCCGTTGCCTCTATTTGCCTTCTGGCGAGGATGAAAAATATGCAGGTGGTGGCCGAATATGTCGAAACGCCCGAGATTCGGCAGGCTGTGGTTTCGCTGGGGATTGATTATATGCAGGGCTATGATATCGGCAAACCGGCCCCGCTTGAGGCGCTGGTTGAGGATTGATAAGCGAATGGGCCGGACGTCCGGCCCATATGCGCGAAACTAGCTTGCCGCGTCAGGCTTCTCTTCTTCGCTGATTTTCAGCCACCAGTCAGGTACCCCTTCCCAGTATTCCTGCTCTTTTTCCAGGTCGAGCAGCACCAGCGCATTCTGGCTAAACCAGTCGTGCGGGAAGGTCAGCGTCCAGTGGTTTGCCTCGGTTTTCAGCGTAAGGCTCGGCGGCGTTGTCGTTGCCTGACGCTGGTTATTCAGCAGCACGCCAAGGCGCAGCAGCTGAATTAACGGCAGAAACTGCTTCTTCTTAAACAGCGTGAAACGCGGTAAATCATCCAGCTTAATCGCTTTACGGTGATAGCGAACTAAGGTGGCCATCAGCATCTGCTGTTCCTGATTAAAGCCCGGCAGATCGCTGTTTTGCAGGATATAAGCCGAATGACGGTGCATGCCGCTGTGGTTAATATTCAAGCCGACTTCATGCAGCATGGTCGCCCATTTCAGCAGCGCCGCCAGATGGGGGTTCGCGAGCTTGGGATTCTGCTCCTGCCATTGCTCATAAATATGCGTGGTGGTCTCCAGCACCCGACGCGCCTGCTCGCGATCGATATTGTACTGGTTCGCCAGGCTCTGCGCGGTGCGGCTACGGATATCCTGGTGACGGAAACGTCCTTCCATCTCGTACAGTACGCCTTCGCGCAGCGCGCCGTCGGACAAGCGCAGCTCTTTAATCGCCAGCGCGTCAAACACCCCGCACAGGATAGCCAGACCGGGCGCAAAAACGGCTTTCCGATCTTCAGACAGCCCGGGCAGGCTTAGCGAGTCGAAGTTTTTATACTTCAGCAGCTCTTCGACCAGCATCTCGAGGCGCTCGGGAGTGATGAAGCCGTCTTTCTCGCCCATGGCCACCAGCACTTCGTGAGCGGCTTTAATGGTGCCCGATGCGCCCAGAGCGACGTTCCACCCCTGGATGCGGAACTGCCAGGCCAGAGTTTCCAGCTTCTGCACGGCGGAAAGACGCGCGCGCTGGAAATTCTCTTTGTTGATGACGCCGCCAGCAAAGTAGGCCTGAGAGAAGCTCACGCAGCCCATACGGCGGCTTTCCACCAGACGAGGCTCGAAATCCTCGCCGATAACCAGCTCGGTAGAGCCGCCGCCGATATCGATGACCAGCTTACGGCCTCGCTCCGGCTGCGTGTGCTCCACGCCCATAAAAATCAGACGCGCTTCTTCGTTGCCGGGAATGATTTCGATCGGGTAGGGGATGACCTGCTCCGCGCGCTTGAGGAACTCTGCGGCGTTTGTCGCCTGGCGCAGCGTGTGCGTGCCGACGATACAGACGCTTGATGGGTCAAAACCCTGCAGGCGCTCGGCGAACAGCGACAGGCAGTTCAGCCCGCGCGCAATAGCCTCTTCGCTCAGTACAGAGTTTTCATCCAGGCCGTCGGCCAGATGTACGCGCTGCTTCAGACGACCGATGATCTGCATTGCCCCGTCAACGACACGGGCGATCACCATATGAAAACTGTTCGAACCGAGGTCGACCGCAGCGAACTCCTGCGGCCGAGGGGCATTTTCGTTTATTGGCATAGGTTAATCGGGCTGTTCAAGTGATTTGAGGTAGTCGTATATCGCCATCTGTGCGCGCACTTTGCGGCGATTGCCGCGCGGCACGTAGCGATTACTCAGTTCTTTATCAAGATAGCGTGCTTTCACCGTATCGTTGAAGAGGAGATCGAAAATATCCAGCACCCGCTGTTTCAGGCGCGGATCCAGCAGCGGCGCGGCCACTTCGATACGATAGTCAATATTGCGCGTCATCCAGTCCGCGGACGATAGCCAAACCTGCTTATCGCCGCCGTTTTCAAAGCAATAAACGCGGTCATGCTCAAGGAAACGGTCAACAATGCTGGTCACGCGAATATTTTCGCTGATTCCTTCCAGACCGGGGATCAGCGAGCACATACCGCGAATAAGCAAATTAACCGGCACGCCGGAGCTGGAAGCGGCGTAGAGACGGTCTACCAGCCCCTTATCGACCAGGTTGTTCAGCTTCAGCATAATGCCCGACGGCTGACCATTTTGCGCGTTGGCGATTTCACGATCGATCATCTCATAAAGCAGGCGACGCGAGTTTTGCGGCGACACCAGCAGATAATCGAAGCTGACCGGGCGGTAGGGGTTTTCGATAAAGTTAAATACCCGGCGGACTTCATTGGTGATGCGCGCATCGGCGGTCAGCAGCGAGTAGTCGGTGTAAAGACGCGCGGTTTTTTCGTTGAAGTTGCCGGTGCCGATATGCGCATAGCGCACGACTTCATCGCCCTCTTTGCGCGAAACCAGGAACAGCTTGGCGTGGATCTTGAGGCCCGGCGCGGAGAAGATAACGTGCACGCCAGCTTCGGTCAGGCGTTTAGCCCAATGAATATTGGCTTCTTCATCGAAACGCGCCTGCAGCTCCACGACCACCGTCACTTTCTTACCGTTGTGGGCGGCGTGAATCATCGAGTCGATAATCCGTGAATCTTTCGCGACGCGGTAGATGTTGATTTTGATAGCCAGCACGCTTGGGTCGAAAGAGGCCTGGCGCAGCAGCTCAAGGACGTGTTCAAACGTATGGTACGGGTAGTAAAGCAGCACGTCGCGTTCGCGGATTGCGTCAAAGCCGTTGCGGAATTTATCAAACCACAGATGACGCAGACGCGGCATCGGTTTGTTGACCAGATTGGCTTTGCCGACGTTCGGGAAGCCGATAAAGTCTTTAAAGTTGTGGTAACGACCGCCCGGCAGCATTGAATCGTAGTTGGAGATGGAGAGCTTATCGCGCAGCATTTCGACCATCGCGTCGGGCATATCGCGCTGATAAACGAAGCGCACCGGCTCGGCGGTCAGGCGCTGTTTCAGGCTGGAGGACATCAGCTCCATCAGGCTCGATTCCATCTCGTGCACCAGATCGTATTCGGCGTCACGGGTCATTTTCATCGAGTAGGCGTTCAGCGCGTCGTAATCAAAAAAGCCCTTGAAGATATCATCCAGGCAGTAGCGCAGGATATTATCTAACAGAATCATCGGCTTGCGGCGGCGAGGCGCTTCCGGCGGCAGGTTCACAAAACGCGGCACCTTGTCTGACGGAATTTCAAGCAGCGCGTAATTGATGGTATCCCCGCGAATAATCTCGACGGCCAGGTAGGTGTAATCATCCTTCAGGAACTGCACCAGATCCGTTTCGCGGTTAATCAGGATTGGCGTGATGTGCTGACGAAGATACAGCTTGAAGTAGTTACGCAGCCAGGACTGCTGGTTGACGGAGAGCTGGCGTTCGTTGATCAGGAAAATCTGGTTACGCGCCATTTCCAACAGCAGCTCGTTGTATAAGCCGTCAAACTCCTGATCGGCCTTGAGCACGCGGGCCTGAATTTTGCCCAGCAGATGGCGAGAGTGTGCGGTACTGCCTTGTTCTTCGCTGATGATGATGCGGCGCTTCAGCTCGGCAAAGCGCACTTTATAAAATTCATCGAGGTTATTGGAGTAAATCCCTAAAAAGCGCATGCGCCCGATCAGCGGGTTGCTTTTGTCCGCCGCTTCCTGAAGTACTCGCTCGTTAAAGGATAACCAGCTGAGTTCTTTTTCGATGTATAGCTTTTCCTGGCCCATTACAGCTCACACTCCGGTAGATGTATGTTGCTATTTCATTATGGCGAGCTTTGCCACTGAATGTCCAATTATGTCAAAGAAGTATGACTGTTTTCTTTCAGTATATAGCGAAGAAAAACAGACGATTTTCGCGACTTACGTTATGTTCAAGGCAAGGTGAGATTCAGGAGCAAAACCATGTGGGAGACGCGAGCGTTAGAACTGAATAATCAGGATATATGGAACTGGTCATCGGTATGCAATCTGGTCAGGTATGCCTCTCAGCATGGCTTTAATACTATCGTGGTGGGGCAGGCAGATCTCTTCGGTAAGCTGGTGTCCCCGAAGGGATATACGCCTTTTCACTATAACGATAGCGTTTCCAGCCAGCAGAGAGCGCGCTGTATCTACCTTAATCGTCTCGCCATGTATTGCCGCGAACAGGGGCTGCGATTTTATTTACAGGCAAAAGAGCTGGATTTCCCAACGGAATTGCTGTTGTCGCATAAGTATCTACTGGATAACCAGCAAGGGATCCTTTTTGATGTGGATTTCTGGAGCCGCTGGCTGACAGACAAAATTCGCGGCGTTTGTCAGGGAATTCCAGCTTTAACAGGGCTAATTATTGCGCTTTCCAGCACCGATGGTTTATTGCCGATTACGCGCCCTAAATGGGATATAAACGCCAGGGATGAGCCTGAAAATACCCGGCAACCGTCGCAAAGCTTTGTGCTCTATCGCCGTTGTTTTCAAGCGCTCAGCCAGGTGGTTACCGCACAAAATAAACATCTGGTTTTGCGGGTTTTCCCTGCAAGTAATGATGATCTTGGTACCGTTCTCGATGCTATCGAGCCGCTTCCGCCAAGCGTTTCGGTATCGATCAAGTTAACGCCAGAACGTTTCTGGCCAGCATTTCCAAATAATCCCGCACTGCTTCAGGTCACTATGCGAGACGTCTGGGTTGATATTGATTTAGCAGGCGAAGAGGTGGGCTGGGGCGTTATGCCTTTCTTGCGCATTGATGAGTTAAAAGGCCGACTGCTGTGGTGCCAAAGCGCGAATCCCAGAATCACCGGTGCGATATGCAAAACCAGTTGGGAGAGCGTTGATAACCACTGGATACCGGAAACGTTAAGCGAATGCAATCTGTTTGCCTGTAGCCAGCTGTTAGGTCATGGTGCGGGAAAGACCCAGGAGCAGCTGTTGGATCTCTGGCTGGCTGAGCGTTACGGCTGGTGCCCCGATGTTACAGTCGCCCGCCGTTTTCAGCAGCTACTTGAGCAGGCAACGGAGGTGCTTTACCAGGCGATTTATGTTCGCGATCACGTTTTTCACCGCCATAGTCAGCTACCGGAAAGCTATGGTCAGGCAGTAAGGAGTTTGTACAGCCAGCTGGCGCGTAATCACTGGCTGCCGGGGTCGGCCCAGGATATCCACTTCACGCGTGACAATCCGCAAATATCGATGGAAAACCTCACGCGAATTGCGCAAGAGAAGGATGAGGTAGCGGCAGATGCCCTGAAGCTATGCGCGCAGGCGCTGGAGTTTGCCGAGAATGCCGCGTTTCCCACGGCGCTCTATCGGCTCTGGCAGAATGAATGGCGGGGGCTCGCACTCTACTGTCAGCTGTTCACGCATGCACAGAAAGCTTTTTTTACGCTGCATTTTGCTCGTGAGGTGGAGAATAGCTGGAGTATGAGAGAAATCTGCCATATCAACGTGCAGGCGTTGTATCAGGGGGCATCCGAAATGGAGATGCTTTGCCAGCAGATGAACGAAGCATCGCCTGGGTTTTATATCATGTTCGATGCGGGTCGGGTTCGTAGCCTGGCTGATAGCCTGAGTAGCGAACTATCGGCACTCAGGCATTAGGTATTAACGCGTGCGGTATAAAGCCTCGACCAGGCTGAGCATCGCCAGCGCCTGGCCATATGGCATCGCAGTTAGGGGGATTCGTCGGTAATGGTCAAGGTCGTGTCCCATTGCCGTGCCAAATGAAACCTGGGTTAATTCTCCCTCCGGCGAGATATGCTCAATAATGCCTGCGATTGCTCGTTCGGCAACGGGTAGATAGCTGTCGTCCAGGTAGCCGAGACGTATCGCTTTCAGGATACCGGCTGCAAATCCCCCTGTTGCTGAGGCTTCAGCGTAGCTTGTTGCATCATCTAATAGCGTCGGCCATAGCCCGTTTTCACATTGACAGCGGGCGAGGGCGGATACCTGGCCCTGCAGGATGTTACAGAGCTGGCGATAGAAGGCGTCATGCTCATCAAGATTGAGCATTTCCAGTAGTTCAGGAATCGCCAGTGTTATCCAGCTATTGCCACGAGCCCATCGGGCACCGGCAAAATGATGCCTGCCGTCGAAATTCCAGCCGTGAAACCATAAACCACTTTTTCTATCCGTAAGGTAGTGAATGTGCTGTAGAAATTGAAATTTTGCTTCTTCTACCCAGTAAGGTTTTTGCAATAAAAGCCCAATCCTGGCCAGAGGCAGGACCGCCATCATCAAGGTGTCATCCCAGATTTGCTGATAATGCGCGTTTTCGTAGGTGACATGCTGCATGCAGCCTTCATCAGTGCGCGGAATCTGACGATAAAGCGCATCACCCCACACTTCCAGATACGCGCGCCATTCGTGACGAGCGTCCTGCTGGTAGCGACTGGAAAGCGTCAAAAAAGGGATCGCGGTATTAATATTCTTCTCCGGCGTTCCTTCGGCGAAACGGGCGCTGAACCAGTCGTCAATAATCTGCCTGGCGCGAGATGAGCCGGTAAGTTCATGGTAGCGGTAGAGACCAAACAAGCCGATACCATGTGTCCATTCCCATCCAGCCCAGCCTTTTGTATCAATCACGCGCCCGTCAGGCAGGCGCTGCAGGAATTGACCATTGTCATCCTGAATTGCGGTGAGGCTATCGATCAGTTTTTCGATAAGACGGATGATTTCAGGATGGCTTATTTTCTGCGACATAGTGATTCCTTTGCGCTGTCGTTTCAGCTGTATGCTGCCAGTGGGTATTCATATGCGGATGCCCGGTAAGTAACTCTACGGTTTGTCGTACCTGCGTTGATGCATCTTCGGGTTTACCGCCAGACCGCAGACGCTCTAGCTCGAAGGTAAGCGTCTTATGACACTCCTGGCTTAGACGAAAGCGAAACGCGCCGTACATCGCCAGCAGAGTGAGTAAACCCGGTCCGATAAGGAATACCCACCAGATGCCGTTTAGCGCGGCGGCATCTTGCGACTCTGCGCCTTTGGTAAAGCCAAACGCCTCCAGCGCCAGTCCAACAATAAACAGGGCCAGGGCCTGGGAAAATTTGCGCGTTAGCATCATGACGCCCGCGTAAATGCCTTCACGTCTGACGCCGGTATAAGCTTCATCCACATCAGGTAAAAAGTTGTAGACGTTCCATGGGATAAGATAGGTTCCGCCGCGTGCGATGCCCATCACGATGGCCCCGCCGAATAAGAACCCTGATAAATGGCTAATGGAGGCGGAAAGCTGGCTGAACCACAGTAGAGCGCACATAATCAGTGCAATTGCCAGTTTGTAGGCGTTGCCGTTGCCGATGCGAATACAAAGCCAGGTAAAGAAAGGGATGGCAAAAAATTGAAATAGCGTCATCAGGCTCATTGCCTGGGAAGCTAAGGATGCGCCGACCTGAAGTACATATGTAAGATAGTGCATAAACAGCGAGCCGAAAATATCCAGGGCGACGGCTCCGCCAACGTACATCATGATGTGAATGCGAAAAGTACGTAAACGGAAAGTTGAAGCCATTTCTCGATACAGCGAAATAATTGTTTTCCCCATCCCGCGCTGAGTCGAAGGCGGCGGGAGATTCTCCCGTTCCCAGGTTCCCCGCCAAACGAAGATCCACGGTAGGGCGAAGAGTACGGAAAAGACCAGGCCGATATATAAAAATGCCTGCGATTTATCGGCGACGTGCGCCAAAATTTGTCCTGGGATAAGTGCAGATAAAAACGCTGTCGCCTGGGCAAATAGCATCCGCGCGCCAGACATTTTTGAACGCAGATCGTAACGCGAGGTCATCTCCGCAGGCAGCGTATCGTAGGGCACCATCAAGAGGGTAAAAACGGTGCTGAATAACAAATAAGTACCAAGATACCAGGAATAGCCAAAACCGCTTACCCACATCAGGGCAAAGCAAAAGGAGAGCGGCGCGCCGATAATAAAGAATATTCGGCGTCGCCCCCAGCGCGTGCGAATATTGTCGGTGATATAACCCATGATCGGGTCGGTGATGCCATCCCAAATTTTGGCGATCGCAAAGATGGATGCGGCGGCGGCGGGAGAAAGGCCCGCCACTTCAATATAAAAATAAAGCAGCCAAAGCCCGGTGATCGTCATTGCCCCGCTGCCGAAGATATCGCCCATCCCCCAGCAGAGAATATTGCGTGTTTTTACTTCCCGTGGTGCCGTTACTGTCCTCGTCATTTTTCCTGTCTCTTCTGTCAGTAAAGAGGAAGTAGCACAGTAAAAGAGGTGAAAATTTTGCGGAATCGTCATTAAGGCGCTTTTGTTAAGAACTGAGAGCGGGGCGGAGAAAGCGGATTAAATGAAATAAATAGCGTGATATGGCCGGCAGTATTAGGACGGGCGAAAAAATGAAATGTGATAGCCATCGCTATTTCTGCGGAAGGAGCGAGAAGAAATGTGTCCGAAATCACAGATGAACTGCGGGAAAAAAGGACGTTGTGAGAACGGCGACAGATTACTTATGTCGATGCTGTTTTGCCCTACGGCGATCGATAATGACTGTGTTCAGATAGCATTCCCATTTCATCTCAGGAAATCCTATGAACATTTTTCTTTCAAACTGGCGCCCGCACGCAGATGGTATTACTCGCGACACTGAGATTTTTTCAAAAAGCGCTGGATACCTTATCGCAAGCGGGCGGCGGTACGCTGGTGGTGGAAAGTGGAAAATATTACCTTGGCGGGTTACGCATGGGGTCAAACACCTGCCTGTGGTTGTCACCCGGTGCAGAACTCATCGTCAGCGATAATTATGCTGACTTCACCCAGGCGGTGGCCTTAAGCCGCGCAGAGTGCTCAGACCGGGCTTTCCTCTATGCCCAGGATGCCGAAAATATCTCGATTTGTGGGGGCGGTACTATTTACGGTAATGCCGATGGTTGGTTCTCCTCATCGGTTGATGATATGGGCTATCGCACGCCCGCCGAACAGCGGCCGCGCATGATTCTTCTGGAAAATTGCCAGCGGGTCAGGCTGGAAAATATCTGTATACACCATGCGCCGATGTGGACAATTCATCTTGTTTCATGTTCACAGGTGGTGATTGATGGCATTACCGTCGATAACGATCTGACAATGGCAAATACTGATGCGCTGGATATCGATAGCTGTCAGCAGGTACACGTTGCTAATAGTTTTTTTAGTGCGGCGGACGATGCAATTTGTCTGAAAACCACCGATAAACCGGCGGCTATCCAACGTCCTCTACGTCAGGTGACGATCGTCAATTGTACCCTGCGCTCAAAAAGCTGTGCTTTTAAAATCGGCACGGAAACCTGGCAAGATATTGAAGATATTGTGGTCAGCAACTGCACTATCTATGATTCGAATCGCGGTATCGGCCTGATTTCACGAGATGGCGGTCGGCTACGAAGAATGCTCTTTACCAGCATGACTTTTGAGTGTGTGGCGGCGCCAGCCTGTCACTGGGGGGAGGCGGACCCGATTTTCCTCTCCGCGCGCCGCAGGAATCCGCAGATCGAGCCCGGTGAGATTACGCAAATCCAGTTTCGTGGGCTTTGCGGAGAATGTGAAGGCGCCATCAATATGCACAGTGAAACCCCTTCCATGATCAACCGAATACGACTCGAGAGTATTCAGCTTACCCAGCGACTGCATTGCCACGGTTGGCAGGGGAATTATGATATTCGTCCGCCGTGTAATCCTTTTTCGCCAACAGGAATGGGTATCGATAACGCCTGGTGCCTCAACCCAGAAACGGGAAAGGCCTGGGGAGTCGAACCCTATCCCGGAGGGCTACCCGTCCTGTTTGCGCAGGGGGTTTCCGATTTAGTCATCACAGAACTTGATTGGCAGCGTCCAGTTCCCCTACCGGCAGGCTGGAATACGCAAGCGCTGTGTCTGGAAAAATGCGAGCGGTCATCCGTGCGGGAAACCTGAGCTAATGAAAAACGCCTCCAGCGGACGCCAGAGGCGGGGAAGTTTACTCTTCTGCCGCATATCCCTGCGGTGGAAGAGGAACATCATCAAGCCAGGCTTCGTTTCCTTCCGCGCGCAGGCGGCCGTCGACAAACCAGCTGATAGCAAGGGGATAGATATCGTGTTCCTGCGCCTGTACGCGGGCGGTAATGTCGTCCTCGGTATCTTCAGCGAAAACCGGTACCTTTGCCTGCAGAACCACCGGACCTCCGTCCAGCTCATCGGTCACAAAATGCACCGACGTCCCGTGCTCCTCATCGCCATTTTCCAGCGCCTGACGATGGGTGTGCAGCCCCGGATATTTTGGCAGCAGGGAAGGGTGGATATTCAGCATGCGCCCCTGGTAGTGGGCGACAAAAGCCGGGCTAAGAATACGCATGTAGCCGGCGAGAACCACCAGATCCGGCGCGTAAGCATCGATCTCGTGCATCAGCTCTCGGTCGAAAGCTTCCCGGTTGGCAAACTGGCTGGCGGCGAGCGCGTGAGCCGGAATATTGGCCGCGCGTGCGCGCTCAAGGCCGAACGCGTCGGCCTTGTTGCTGAAGACTGCACGCAGGGTGCCGTTGATTTTTTTCCGGGCGCAGGCGTCAATAATCGCCTGCAGGTTGCTACCGTTACCGGAAATCAGCACCACGATGTTTTTCATTCAATGACCACACGCTGTTCGGAATCAGAGGCTTTGATATACCCTATTTTCCACGCGCTTTCACCTTTGTCGTTCAGGAAGGCAATGGCTTTATCCGCCGCTTCCGCCGGCAGCGCGATGACCATGCCGACGCCGCAGTTAAAGGTGCGATACATTTCGTGGCTGCTAACGTTACCCGCGGTTTGCAGCCAGTTGAACACGTCCGGCCACTGCCAGGAGGATTCATCAATGACCGCCTGGGTGTTGTCCGGCAGCACGCGCGGGATGTTTTCCCAGAAGCCGCCGCCGGTCAGGTGGGCGATGGCGTGCACGTCAACGTTGGCGATCAGGTCGAGTACGGATTTCACATAAATGCGGGTCGGCGCCAGCAGATGGTCGGCCAGCGGCTTACCGTTGAGATCGGTGGTTTGCGGGTCAACGCCGCTGACTTCGATAATTTTGCGCACCAGAGAGTAGCCGTTAGAGTGCGGGCCGCTGGAAGCCAGCGCCACCAGCACGTCGCCATCGGCCACTTTGCTGCCGTCGATAATTTCTGATTTTTCTACCACCCCAACGCAGAAACCGGCCACGTCATAATCTTCGCCGTGGTACATGCCCGGCATTTCCGCCGTCTCGCCGCCCACCAGCGCGCAGCCTGACTGCAGACAACCTTCGGCAATGCCGCTGATTACGCTCGACGCAGTATCGACATCCAGTTTGCCGGTCGCGTAGTAATCAAGGAAGAACAGCGGCTCTGCGCCCTGAACCACGAGGTCGTTTACGCACATAGCGACCAGGTCGATACCGATAGTGTCGTGACGCTTGAGGTCCATCGCCAGACGCAGCTTGGTGCCGACGCCGTCGGTGCCGGAGACCAGAACCGGTTCGCGATACTTCTGCGGCAGCGCGCACAGCGCGCCGAATCCGCCCAGTCCACCCATCACTTCCGGGCGGCGGGTTTTCTTCACCACGCCCTTAATACGGTCGACGAGAGCGTTGCCTGCATCAATATCCACGCCGGCATCTTTATAGCTGAGAGAGGTTTTATCGGTCACTGCGAAGTCTCCACGCGTTTGCGGTAGCAATAAAAAACGGCGCAATTCTAACAGGGATAGCAAACGTTTGCGAGCCTGCTTTGCAGCCGATGTAAAACGGCCGTTAAGTGCGCAAATTTGATACTGTTCACGAAAATGAAACCGGGTACATTCTTCTGCTTGCCAGCGTTGTCGGGAATAATCATCATGCCAGTGAAACCGGTTTCTTTCCTGATTCCTGGAGAGATAAACCGCGAATGTGATGGATTCTGGAGGAAAGCTGAGGATGAACATTGCCGCATTTGATATCGGTGGCACGGCGTTAAAAATGGGGGTAATGACGCGCGAAGGCACGCTGCTGGAGAAAGGAAAGCAGAACATCGTCGACAGCGACGGCGACCAAATCCTGCAGGCGATGCTGGCGTGGATCGCCGCTCACCCGGCGTGTGAAGGGGTGGCAATCAGCGCGCCCGGCTACGTTAACCCGCACACCGGCTTTATCGAAATGGGCGGCGCCATCCGTAAATTCGATAACTTCGCCATCAAGCGCTGGCTTGAGCAGCAGGTGCGGCTGCCCGTGGCCATTGAGAATGATGCTAACTGCGTGCTGCTGGCCGAGCGCTGGCGGGGTAAAGCCGCCGACATGAGCAACTTTCTGGTCCTGACCATCGGCACCGGCATCGGCGGGGCGATTTTTTGTAATAACCAGCTGGTCCACGGCGCGCGCTTCCGCGCCGGCGAGTTCGGCTATATGCAAACCGCGCGTCCGGGCACCCGCGATGTGCGGCGCTATTCGATGAACGAAAACTGCACGCTGCGCGTGCTGCGCCATCGCTACGCTGAACATATCGGCAAGGCGCTGGATGACGTCACTGGCGAAGAGATTTTTGACCGCTACGATGCGGGCGACGCCACCTGTCGACGTCTGGTCGCTGAATTCTTTAACGGCCTGGGTACCGGGCTTTACAACCTCGTCAACTTATTCGACCCGCAAACGATTTTGATCGGCGGCGGGATTGTGGAACGACCGGGCTTTCTGGCGCTGCTGCGCGAACATCTGGCCTGGTTTGGCATTGCGGAATATATCGACACCGTCAGCCACGGCAACGATGCCGGGCTGGTAGGCGCGGTTTACCATTTCAATCAGCATTACCGGTCGCAGAGCGGCGACTGCGCATAGGGAGAGAACATGTCCGGATTTAAAGAAGGTTTTCTGTGGGGCGGCGCGGTGGCGGCGCATCAGCTGGAAGGCGGCTGGAAAGAGGGCGGTAAAGGGGTGAGCGTCGCCGACGTGATGACCGCAGGCGCGCACGGCGTACCGCGCGAAATCACCGATGGCGTGCTGCCGGGGAAAAACTACCCCAACCACGAAGCGATCGATTTTTATCATCGCTATAAAGACGACATTCGGCTGTTTGCCGAAATGGGCTTCAAATGCTTCCGCACCTCTATTGCCTGGACGCGCATCTTTCCGCTGGGCGATGAGCAAGAACCTAACGAGGCCGGGCTGCAGTTTTACGACGACCTGTTCGATGAGTGCCTGAAGCACGGTATTGAGCCGGTGATTACGCTCTCCCACTTCGAAATGCCGTACCATCTGGTGACGGAGTACGGCGGCTGGCGTAACCGTAAACTGATTGATTTCTTCGTCCGCTTTGCCCGGGTGGTATTTACCCGCTACCAGCACAAAGTGAAGTACTGGATGACCTTCAATGAGATCAATAACCAGGCCAACTTCCACGAAGATTTTGCGCCGTTCACCAACTCCGGACTGAAATATCTGCCGGGGGAGGACCGCGAGCCGGTCATGTTTCAGGCGGCGCACTATGAGCTGGTCGCCAGCGCGCTGGCGGTTAAAGCCGCCCGCGAAATTAACCCGTCATTGCAGATTGGCTGCATGATAGCCATGTGTCCGATTTACCCGCTGAGCTGCGCGCCCAACGATATGATGATGGCGATGAACGCCATGCATCGCCGCTACTGGTTTACCGACGTTCACGTGCGCGGCCGCTATCCGCAGCACCTGCTGAACTACTTCGAGCGTCGCGGTTTTGCGCTGGACATCACCGAAGAAGACCGCGTGGCGCTGACTCAGGGCTGCGTCGACTATATCGGCTTTAGCTACTATATGTCGTTCGCCACGAAAGCAACGGATGATAATCCGCAGCTGGATTACGATGAAAGCAAGAGCCTGGTTTCCAACCCGTACGTGCAGAAGTCAGACTGGGGCTGGCAGATTGATCCGGTCGGGCTGCGCTACTCCCTGAACTGGTTCTGGGATCATTACCAGCTGCCGCTGTTTATTGTGGAGAACGGCTTTGGCGCCATCGACGTGCGCGAAGCGGACGGCTCGGTGGATGACCAGTATCGTATTGACTACCTTTCCGCCCATATCGCCGAAATGAAAAAAGCGGTTGTTGAGGATGGCGTCGACCTGATGGGCTATACCCCGTGGGGCTGTATCGACCTGGTTTCCGCGGGAACCGGTGAGATGAAAAAACGCTACGGCTTTATCTACGTGGATAAAGATAATGAGGGCAACGGCACGCTGGCGCGTAGCCGTAAGAAATCTTTTGCCTGGTATCAGCAGGTTATCGGCAGCAACGGCGAAAAGCTATAAACGGCCGTAAAGCCCCATTCAGCCCCGCCTTCGCGGGGTTTTTTTATTTTGTCTTATACTGGCTCAGGCAGCGTAAAGCATTTTGGTTGATCCCGGTCAAACATATCGGCTATGGCGTAAAAGGAAAAAGGCGGTATAATCCGGCGATTTTTTTTGTGGCTGCCCCTCAGAGGAGAAAGAGAATGAAGATCGTGGAAGTGAAACACCCACTCGTCAAACACAAGCTGGGCCTGATGCGTGAGCACGACATCAGCACCAAACGCTTCCGTGAACTCGCCTCAGAAGTTGGCAGCTTACTGACTTATGAAGCTACTTCCGATCTGGCGACCGAAAAAGTCACCATCGAAGGCTGGAACGGCCCGGGAGAAATTGAGCAGATCAAAGGCAAGAAAATTACCGTAGTGCCGATTCTGCGCGCGGGTCTGGGGATGATGGAAGGCGTGCTTGAGCACGTGCCGAGCGCGCGTATCAGCGTGGTGGGCATCTATCGTAACGAAGAGACCCTTGAGCCGGTGCCTTACTTCCAGAAGCTGGTATCCAACATCGACGAACGCATGGCGCTGGTGGTTGACCCGATGCTGGCGACCGGCGGCTCCATGATCGCCACCATCGACCTGCTGAAAAAAGCGGGCTGCTCCAGCATTAAGGTGCTGGTTCTGGTGGCGGCGCCGGAAGGCATCGCCGCGCTGGAGAAAGCGCATCCGGACGTTGAGCTGTACACCGCGTCCATCGACCAGGGCCTGAACGAGCACGGATACATTATTCCGGGGCTCGGCGACGCCGGCGATAAGATTTTTGGTACGAAATAAATGATGAAGTAGAAAAAGCCGACTTTGAGAGTCGGCTTTTTTTTGAATAAAACACACCAACAGCAATCAACAAACGACTCTCAGAGGAAAATGCCATGACGCGCCGTGCTATCGGGGTGAGTGAAAGACCGCCGCTTTTACAGACAATCCCGCTTAGTTTGCAACATCTGTTCGCCATGTTTGGCGCAACGGTACTGGTGCCCGTTCTGTTCCATATCAACCCGGCCACGGTACTGCTGTTTAACGGCATCGGAACGCTGTTATATCTTTTCATCTGCAAAGGCAAAATTCCGGCTTATCTCGGATCGAGCTTTGCGTTTATCTCCCCGGTGCTGCTTCTGCTGCCGCTGGGCTACGAAGTCGCTCTCGGCGGCTTTATCATGTGCGGCGTGCTGTTTTGCATCGTCTCCTTTATTGTCAAAAAGGCCGGAACCGGCTGGCTGGACGTGATGTTCCCACCGGCAGCGATGGGCGCGATTGTCGCGGTTATCGGCCTGGAGCTGGCGGGCGTGGCGGCGAATATGGCCGGTCTGCTGCCCGCTGACGGGCAATCGCCGGACAGCAAAACCATTATTATTTCGATGGTGACGCTGGCGGTGACGGTTTTCGGTTCGGTGCTGTTCCGCGGTTTCCTGGCGATTATCCCGATTTTAATCGGCGTCCTGGTCGGCTACGCGCTCTCCTTCGTGATGGGCGTCGTCGATACCACGCCCATCGCCGAGGCCCACTGGTTCGCGCTGCCGACCTTCTACACCCCGCGCTTTGAATGGTTTGCGATTTTCACCATTCTCCCCGCCGCGCTGGTGGTGATCGCCGAGCACGTTGGACATCTGGTAGTCACGGCCAATATCGTCAAAAAAGATCTGATCCGCGATCCGGGCCTGCATCGTTCAATGTTTGCCAACGGCCTGTCTACGGTGATCTCCGGCTTCTTTGGCTCCACGCCAAACACCACCTACGGCGAGAACATTGGCGTGATGGCGATCACCCGCGTCTACAGCACCTGGGTTATCGGCGGCGCGGCGATCATCGCGATTCTGCTCTCCTGCGTCGGCAAGCTGGCGGCGGCGATCCAGATTATCCCGCTGCCGGTAATGGGCGGCGTCTCGCTGCTGCTGTACGGGGTTATCGGCGCTTCGGGTATCCGCGTGCTGATCGAATCTAAAGTTGATTACAACAAGGCGCAGAACCTGATTCTGACCTCCGTTATCCTGATCATCGGCGTCAGCGGGGCAAAAGTGCATATCGGCGCCGCCGAGCTGAAAGGCATGGCGCTGGCGACCATCGTTGGCGTCGGGCTGAGCCTGATCTTCAAACTGATTAGCGTGCTGCGTCCGGAAGAGGTGGTTCTCGACGCTGCGGATAGCGAAGAAGCAAAACATTGATCCTTATACCGGGCGGCGATCCTGCCCGGTTCTCTCCTTGCGTATTTCTGTGCTAAACTCTCCGCGTTTTTCTGCAAGCCTATGTTGAGGTCCATCTGAACGCACCGGCACAGCTCTCTTTGCCACTGTATCTTCCCGATGATGAAACTTTCGCGAGTTTCTGGCCGGGCGATAACCCTTCTCTTCTTGCCGCCCTTCAGAACGTGCTGCGGCAGGAACATAGCGGATACATCTACATCTGGTCACGCGAAGGGGCGGGGCGCAGCCATCTCCTGCACGCGGCCTGCGCGGAGCTCTCTCAGCGCGGCGATGCGGTGGGCTACGTACCTCTGGATAAACGGACGTGGTTTGTTCCTGAAGTGCTGGACGGGATGGAGCACCTGTCGCTGGTTTGTATCGATAATATTGAGTGCGTAGCGGGCGATGAACTGTGGGAAATGGCGATTTTCGACCTCTACAACCGCATTCTCGAGTCCGGTAAAACCCGGCTGTTGATTACCGGCGACCGACCGCCGCGCCAGCTCAAGCTTGGCCTGCCGGATCTGGCTTCGCGTCTTGACTGGGGGCAAATCTACAAGCTGCAGCCGCTGTCGGATGAAGACAAACTCCAGGCGCTTCAGCTTCGCGCCAGACTGCGCGGTTTCGAAATGCCGGAAGACGTCTGTCGGTTCCTGCTTAAGCGGCTGGATCGCGAAATGCGTTCGCTGTTTATGACGCTCGATCAGCTCGATCGCGCTTCCATTACCGCCCAGCGCAAGCTGACCATTCCTTTCGTGAAAGAGATCCTCAAGCTTTAGCGGGCCGCGGCCTGAGGATCAACAACTTAGTTAACGATTTCCAGAACCTGCTCCGGCGGGCGACCGATACGGGCCTCGCCGTGGCTAACGACGATAGGCCGTTCAATCAGCTTTGGATTATCAACCATCGCCTGGATCAGCGCATCTTCGCTCAGCTGCGGGTTAGCGAGATCGAGGGATTTATAGAGATCTTCTTTCTGGCGCATTAAGTCGCGCGCGCTGGCCATCCCCAACATCTTCAGCAGCTGGCGCAGCGTGGCGGCATCCGGCGGCGTCTCCAGATAGAGCACCACTTCGGGGTCGATGCCGTTAGCCTTCAGCAGGCTCAGCGTGTCGCGACTCTTGGAGCAGCGCGGGTTGTGATAGATTTTGACCGTATCGGACATGAGGTCTCCTTACATTTTCTGGTACGGTTTGAAGCGTTCCTGCAGCTGACGCAGCTGATCGATACGCGCATCGTAGCGGGCCTGCTGCAGGCTGCCTAATTTTACCTGTGAGCTGGCGCTGCTGAGCAGGGTAATGGCCTGATCGAGTCGGCCAACCAGCGCCATGCCTTCCGCTCGGGCTGCCAGCTCCTGATCGCGATTTCCCAGTTTAGCTTCCGCTTGCGCCAGCAAATCCCAACCATTGACGTCATCTTTATTATTGAAGGTATAGCGGTTAAGGATCGTCGCCGCTTCCCCCGGCTGCCCGCCTTCCAGCAGTGCGTTGGCGAGGTTGAGCTGCAGCACCGGATTAGTACGCAGCTCGCGGGCGCCCTTCAGGCGATTAATCGCGTCTGTGGCTCTCTTTTGCCCGAGATCGATATCGGTCGCCAGGTCAAGGTACCAGGCGTTCTGCGGTTCGGCGCTAAGCAGCGGCTGCAGCGTTTTGCGCGCCAGATCGTAATTGTTATTGCCCATGGCCAGCAGCGCGCGGCCGTACTGGGCGGCGTGCTGCTCGCGAATATTGCCTTTTTCCCAGCTGCTCAGCAGGTCGTTGCCCAGCTTATTGTCGCCGGAGGTGTACATGCCCAGCGTTCTGGCCTTCGCCAGGTAGAAGTCAGCGGAGGACTGCACGACAACCGGGCGCATCTGGTTCGCACGGTTGCGGGCGTCGGCGAGACGGCTTTCCGGTAAGGGGTGGGTCAGCAGCATTTCCGGCGGCCGGGTGGAGTAGCGCGACTCGTCGAGCAGCTTACCCATAAACGCCGGCATCGCCTGCGGGTCGAACCCGGAGCGCTGAAGGACCTGAATGCCAATGCGGTCGGCCTCTTCTTCGTTTTGACGGGTAAAGCTGATCAGCCCCTGCTGGCTGCCCGCCAGGGTGCCGGTCAGCGCGGCCATCCCGGCCTGCGGGCTGGCCATCGCCAGCAGAATCGAGCCCAGCGCGCCGACCCAGGTCAGCGGAGCGTTACGCTTTTGGTCTTCCATCGCGCGGGCGAGATGGCGCTGGGTGACGTGAGAAATTTCGTGCGCCATTACCGACGCCAGCTCGCTTTCATTATCCGAGTAGCGGAACAGGGCCGAGTGCAGTACGACGTTACCGCCGAAGAAAGCAAAGGCGTTTATTTGATCGTTATTAATCAGATAAAAGTGGAACGGGGTGCGAACGGAATTGGCGTGCGACACCAGGCGCATGCCTAAACCGTTAATATACTGCACCAGCAGCGGATCGTTGATTAACGGCGCGCTGCCGCGCAGCTGGCGCACGTAGTAATCTCCCATCTGCATTTCCTGGCCGATGGAGAGCGTGCTTCCTGCGGAGGTGCCCATGTCCGGCAGAGTGTCTGCGGTATCGGCAAAAGCAGGTAATATTGAACCCAGCGTCAGCGACGCTATGACGGTCGCCACCAGCGTTTTCTTCAACTGCCTGAACATAACCTCTGTCCTGTAATGTAGGTGTGCCAGTTTGACCGATTGTGCGGCGTAATGTTCCCTGACCGCAAGCAGGTCCAGCGAGTTTAGCCGTCGTTCGCGGCGTTGCAAATATGATATTCATCCGGCCAGTAATGTTTGTGGTTTTACCCATAAAAAGCGAAGTCTTTTTTGTGACATTTCGATACAATTCCTGAGATTGTTACAGCTCCGCTCTTCAGGGAAGGGTTTTATGCTCCAGATGTTAATGCAGTGGTACCGTCGTCGGTTCAGCGACCCGGAGGCGATAGCGCTGCTGGTCATTTTGCTGGCTGGGTTCGGCATTATGTTTTTCTTCAGCGGCCTGCTGGCACCTTTGTTAGTGTCGATTGTTCTGGCCTATCTGCTGGAGTGGCCCACCGTCAGACTGGAGCGTATCGGGTTTTCACGTACCTGGGCCACCTCGGTCGTTCTGATTCTGTTCGTCGGCATTCTGCTGCTGATGGCGTTTGTGGTGATGCCGGTTGCCTGGCAGCAGGGCATTTATCTGATTCGCGATATGCCCGGGATGCTGAATAAGCTTTCCGATTTCGCCGCCACGGTGCCGCGCCGTTATCCGGCCCTCATGGATGCCGGCATTATCGACGCGATGGCGGAGAATATGCGCAGCCGCATGTTAACCGTCGGCGACTCGGTGGTGAAATATTCGCTGGCCTCTCTGGTCGGGCTGCTGACCCTGGCGGTCTATCTGGTGCTGGTGCCGCTGATGGTTTTCTTTCTGCTGAAAGATAAAGAGCAGATGCTTAACGCCGTACGCCGGGTGCTGCCGCGCAACCGCGGCCTGGCCGGGCAGGTATGGAAAGAGATGAACCAGCAAATTACCAACTATATTCGCGGTAAGGTGCTGGAAATGATCGTCGTCGGCGTGGCGACGTGGATTGGCTTTATCCTTTTTGGCCTCAACTATTCGCTGCTGCTGGCGGTGCTGGTAGGGTTCTCGGTATTAATCCCCTATATCGGCGCGTTTGTGGTCACCATTCCGGTGGTGGGCGTGGCGCTGTTCCAGTTTGGCGCGGGAACCGAGTTCTGGAGCCTGTTTGCGGTGTACCTGATTATTCAGGCGCTGGATGGCAACCTGCTGGTGCCGGTACTCTTCTCGGAAGCCGTTAACCTGCATCCGCTGGTGATTATTCTGTCGGTGGTTATTTTTGGCGGTCTGTGGGGATTCTGGGGCGTGTTCTTCGCTATTCCGCTGGCGACGCTCATCAAAGCGGTGGTGCACGCCTGGCCGGATGGCCTGATAGTGGAAGACGAGCATTAGCGCTAAGCCGCAAGGAATGCCCTAAAAAAAGACGCCGGGTGGTTGAGAACGACCCGGCGTCTTGCGTTTATCTTAGCGTCAGGCGTTTTCTTTCAGCCAGTTCAGCACCACGTCGTGGTGATTGCTGGTTTTGAAATCATCAAACACATGTTCGATTTTGCCGTTGGCGTCGATGAGGAAGCTAATACGATGGATACCGTCGTAGGTTTTCCCCATAAAGGTTTTTTCACCCCAGATACCAAACTGCTCGCATACCTGATGATCTTCATCAGACAGCAGAGTGAAGTTCAGCAGCTCTTTTTCGGCGAAACGGGAGAGTTTTTCTGGTTTATCCGTACTGATACCCAGTACTTCAACGCCTGCTTTTTTCAGGTCGTCCATATTATCGCGTAAACCGCACGCCTGTACGGTGCAGCCCGGGGTCATGGCTTTCGGATAAAAATAAACCAGAACACGCTGTCCCTGGAAGTCGGTCAAATTTACTTCCTCGCCGTCCTGGTCCGGTAAGCTAAATTTCGGTGCAATATCACCGGCTTTCAGTGGGTTCATCACTCAAACTCCATCCTGTTCATCATGCTGTGAATAATTAACAATGTTAATACTGCCTTGTGCATTCAGTTCTGTACATAGGGCTTTGAACGCTTGTTCGATATTTGATGCATTTTGCGTAGTCGGGCTGTGGGCGGTGATTTGAATAAAAAGCTGTGCTGACTCGTCGTTCGCTCCGGGCTGAGTGCGGGAAACCAGCTCGGCAATGTTCATTTTCCACGTATCGCACAGCGCCGTAAACCGCTCAATGATATGCGGCGAATCCGGCACCTCAACCTGAACCCAGACGGTGTTCTGCATCGCCTGAGGCGGTCTCGCGGTTGTACGCTTCATCACGATAAGCAGATCCAGCTCGGCGCCTTTCAGCGGCAGAGTGGATTCAATCAGGTTAATTGCATTCCACGAGCCGGAAAGCAGCATGATAAACGTAAACTCATCGCCAAGCATGGCCAGCCGACTGTCTTCAATATTACAGCCGCAGCTGCTGACGTGACGAGTGATCGTATTCACGATGCCTGGGCGGTCAGCACCCAACGCGGTAATAACCAGATAGTGTTGTAATGAGGCTGTCAAACCTGTTCTTCCTTTAAAAAGGTGAGGTAACGTTAGGAAAGCATAAAAAAAACCGGCATACAACATCCCTGATGGCATCGGGTCTCTTGCTTTTATTACGACTCCAAACGTAACATTGAGAATCTTGTCCCACTTATGCTCTGAGGATGGCCCATGTTTACGGGAAGTATTGTAGCGCTTGTCACGCCAATGGATGAAAACGGCAACGTCT
Source organism: Klebsiella sp. PL-2018 (assembly GCF_019048985.1). Classification (NCBI taxonomy): domain Bacteria; kingdom Pseudomonadati; phylum Pseudomonadota; class Gammaproteobacteria; order Enterobacterales; family Enterobacteriaceae; genus Klebsiella; species Klebsiella sp. PL-2018. The sequence continues at coordinate 4,307,836 of NZ_CP077673.1, read as the reverse complement.
GCCGGTCAAGCCTGAAAAAACTGATTGATTATCATGTCGCCAGCGGAACCTCGGCGATCGTTTCGGTAGGGACTACCGGAGAGTCCGCAACATTGAGCCATGAAGAGCATGGTGATGTGGTGATGCAGACGCTGGAGCTGGCCGACGGGCGTATCCCGGTCATTGCCGGTACCGGTGCAAATGCAACCGCAGAGGCGATTAGCCTGACCAAGCGATTTAACGATAGCGGCGTGGTTGGCTGCCTGACGGTAACGCCGTATTACAACCGTCCGACCCAGGAAGGGCTGTTCCAACACTTTAAAGCTATCGCAGAACATACTGACCTGCCGCAAATCCTGTATAATGTGCCGTCCCGTACCGGTTGCGATATGCTGCCTGAAACCGTTGGTCGTCTGGCGGAAATTAAAAATATTATCGGTATTAAGGAAGCGACGGGGAACTTAAGCCGCGTTCATCAGATCAAAGAGCTGGTTTCAGATGACTTTATTCTGCTGAGCGGCGATGACGCGACCGGAATGGACTTTATGCAGCTTGGCGGTCATGGCGTGATTTCCGTAACGACAAACGTTGCGGCGCGCGAAATGGCCGAGATGTGCCGACTGGCGCTAGCAGGTCAATTTGCCGAAGCTCGTGCGATTAACCAGCGTCTGATGCCATTGCATACCAAATTATTTGTCGAACCCAACCCTATTCCGGTCAAATGGGCCTGTAAGGCGTTGGGTCTTGTGGCGACCGATACGCTACGCCTGCCGATGACCCCGATTACCGAAAACGGTATTAAGGTTGTGACCGCAGCGCTGAAGCATGCCGGTTTGCTGTAAAGTTTAGGGAGATTTGATGGCTTACTCAGTACAGAAGTCGCGCCTGGCGAAGGTTGCGGGTGTTTCGCTGGTTCTACTCCTCGCGGCCTGTAGTTCTGACTCGCGCTACAAGCGTCAGGTGAGCGGCGACGAGGCCTATTTGCAGGCTACGCCGCTTAGTGAACTTCACGCGCCAGCAGGGATGATCCTGCCGATTCAGGTGGGTGATTATAATATTCCGGTTGCGACCAGCACCGGTAACACTGGCAAAGCCCTGGACATTCGTCCGCCGGCCCAGCCACTGGCGCTGGTCAGCGGCGCGCGTACGCAGTTTAACGGTGATACCGCGACGCTGATGGTGGAAAACGGGCGCAGCGGTTCGCTGTGGGCGCAGGTGGCAAGCATCGTGCAGTCGAAAAACTACACTATCGCGAAACGCGACGATGCCAGCCAGACGCTGAATACCGACTGGGTCGAATGGAATCGCCTCGATGAAGACCAGCAGTATCGTGGTCGCTATCAAATCTCAGTTAAGCAGCAGGGCTATCAGCAGGCGGTGATCGTGAAGCTGGTGAATCTGGAGCAGGCGGGTAAACCTGTTGCCGATCCGGCTTCGCTGCAGCGCTACAGTACCGCCATGCTGAACGTCATCTCCGAAGGTCTGGATCTGAACGCCACCAGCGCGCAGAACGCCGCGCAGAAAAACGCCGGGGCGACCTTCGACGTGCAGAGCGGCGCTGATGATACCGGCCTGCCGATGCTGATCGTTCGCGCGCCGTTTAACCTGGTGTGGCAACGCCTGCCGGGCGCGCTGGAAAAAGTGGGCATGAAGGTCACCGATAGCTCTCGTTCTCAGGGCAGCTTCTCCGTCACCTACAAACCGCTTTCCGACAGCGGCTGGACCGATCTGGGCGCCCGCGACCCGCAGCTGGTTTCCGGCGATTATAAACTGCAGGTCGGGGACCTCGATAACCGCAGCAGTCTGCAGTTCATCGACCCGAAAGGCCATACGCTGACGCAGTCGCAAAATGATGCCCTGGTCGCCGTATTCCAGGCCGCATTAAGTAAGTAATTAACAGGGCTGGAGCAATCCGGCCCTTTTTAATGTATAGTGACGCAAACGTGTGCGTCGGCAGAAAAGCACAAATTTTTATCGTTAATCATCACTGGAGTGACAAAGATGCAAAAGCAAGCTGAGTTGTATCGTGGTAAAGCGAAGACGGTATACAGCACCGAAAACCCGGATCTGTTGATACTCGAATTCCGTAACGATACGTCAGCAGGGGACGGCGCTCGCATTGAGCAGTTCGATCGTAAAGGCATGGTGAACAACAAGTTCAACCATTTCATTATGAGCAAGCTGGCGGAAGCGGGTATCCCGACCCAGATGGAAGCGCTGTTGTCCGATACCGAGTGTCTGGTTAAAAAGCTGGATATGGTGCCGGTGGAGTGCGTGGTGCGCAACCGCGCTGCCGGTTCGCTGGTGAAACGCTTAGGGATTGAAGAGGGCATCGAGCTGAACCCGCCGCTGTTCGACCTGTTCCTGAAGAACGACGCCATGCACGACCCGATGGTCAACGAATCCTACTGCGAAACCTTTGGCTGGGTGAGCAAAGAGAACCTGGCGCGTATGCAGGAGCTGACCTACAAAGCTAACGATGTGCTGAAAAAGCTGTTTGACGATGCGGGCCTGATCCTGGTGGACTTCAAGCTGGAGTTCGGTTTGTTCAAAGGCGAAGTGGTGCTGGGGGATGAATTCTCTCCGGACGGCAGCCGTCTGTGGGATAAAAAAACCATGGATAAAATGGACAAAGACCGCTTCCGCCAGAGCCTTGGCGGCCTGATTGAAGCCTACGAAGAAGTCGCTCATCGCCTGGGCGTGAAGCTCGACTAATCCCCCGACGCCAGAAGAAGTTTTCTTCTTCTGGCGCTCTTCTTGCTGTTTCCTGTGGTAATCCTCCGCTGAACCGCCTACGATCTTATTCATTGGTTAATATGATGAATTGAGGTGCTTATGCGCTGGCAAGGACGTCGCGAGAGCGACAATGTGGAAGATCGTCGTGGTCAATCTGGTTCACCGATGGGCGGCGGAGGCGGTTTTCGTCTCCCCAGCGGTAAAGGCGGCATTGTACTGCTGATTATTGTTCTGGTGGCGGGCTATTACGGCGTGGATTTAACCGGCATGCTGACCGGCGAGCCGGTATCTCAACAGCAAACCACCCAACGCTCCATTAGCCCGCAGGATGAAGAGGCCGCGAAATTCACGAAGGTGATTCTGGCGGACACGGAAGATACCTGGGGCGCTATTTTTAAAGATATGGGCCGTCAGTATCCGCAGCCCAAACTGGTGATGTACCGCGGCGCGACGCGGACCGCCTGCGGCACCGGTCAATCGGTCATGGGGCCTTTTTACTGCCCTGCGGACAGCACGGTGTATATCGACCTGTCATTCTACGATGAGATGAGAAACAAGCTTGGCGCCGGCGGCGATTTCGCGCAGGGTTACGTTATCGCCCACGAGGTTGGCCATCACGTACAAAAGCTGTTGGGTATTGAATCGAAAGTGCGCCAGCTGCAGCAAAACGCTTCGCAGGCGGAAGCGAACCGTCTGTCGGTAAAAATGGAGCTACAGGCGGACTGCTTTGCCGGCGTCTGGGGCTACAACATGCAGAAGCAAGACTACATGGAGACCGGCGATCTGCAGGAAGCGCTGAATGCCGCAGAGGCGATTGGCGACGATCGCCTGCAGCAGCAGAGCCAGGGGCGCGTCGTGCCGGACAGCTTTACCCACGGAACGTCGCAGCAGCGCTATACCTGGTTTAAACGCGGTTTCGATAGCGGCGACCCGGCGCAGTGCAACACCTTCGGCAACGCGCTGTAATGCTCTGTTGTCATGGATGAACTGCGTCACCTGACGGCGCAGATGGCGCGCGAAGGCGTTCGTCGTCTGCTGGTCCTCAGCGGCGACGATGCCTGGACCCTGCGTCAGGCGCAAAGAGTACGTACCGCGCTGGCGGGCGACGGGCTGTGGGTCGGCCCGCGTCCGATGCCCGAGCCGTACGTCTCGTCTGCTGCCCTGAAATCGCTGCTGGGCCGCGAATTCCAGCACGCCTTTTTCGATGCCCGCGAGGGTTTTGATGTGGCGGCCTTTGCCGCATTAGCCGGTACGCTGCGCGCCGGAAGCTGGCTGGTATTGCTCACCCCCGACTTTGCGCAATGGCCGGCCCGTCCTGATGCGGATTCTCTGCGCTGGAGCGACGCTCCCGACCCCATCCCTACGCCGAATTTTGTTTATCGTTTTTGCCAACAGATTAGTGCGGATAACGCGTCCATTCTCTGGCGGCAGGGCAATGAACTTGCGGTGCCCGCGTTACCCGTGCGCCCGCCATGGCATCCCGCCGACGGACATCCGCAGGCGGAGCAGGCTGTCGTGCTTGCCGAACTGGCCCGGTTCCCTCCCGGTATTGCGGCGCTAACCGCCGAGCGCGGGCGAGGCAAGTCCGCGCTCGCGGGAATGCTTATTCGCCATCTGGGGGGAGATGCCATCGTCACGGCACCGACGCGGGGAGCAGCGGAGGTGATGGCGACATTCGCCGGGGAGGCTTTCCGCTTTATGGCCCCCGACGCATTGCTGGCTTCCGGCTGCACCGCCGGATGGCTGATTGTCGATGAGGCCGCGGCCATCCCCGGGCCGCTGCTGCGCCAGCTGGTCTCCCGCTTCCCGAGGACGCTGTTGACCACTACCGTTCAGGGGTACGAGGGGACGGGACGCGGCTTTTTGCTTAAGTTTTGCGCCAGTTTTGCGCACTTACGGCAGTTTAGCCTGACGACGCCCATCCGTTGGGCAAGCGGCTGCCCGCTGGAGGCGGCGATTGCGCGGCTGCTGCTGTTCAACGACGAGACCTTTCAGCACGCGCCAGGCGGCGATATCGTGCTGGAAAGCGTCAGCCAGGAGAGCTGGCGGCGACAGTCTGCGTTACCGGAAGCGATGTATCAGCTGCTCTCCGGGGCCCACTATCGCACCTCGCCGCTGGACCTCCGGCGCATGATGGATGCGCCGGGGCAGCATTTTACCTGCGCCCGCGGCGGGGAGCGCATCGCCGGAGCGCTATGGCTGGTGGAGGAGGGTGGTCTTGAGCCGCCGCTTAGCCAGGCGGTGTGGGCCGGCTATCGCCGTCCGCGCGGCAATCTGGTGGCGCAGTCGCTGGCGGCGCACGGCGGTAGCCCACTGGCGGCTACGTTGGCGGGGCTGCGCATCAGCCGTATTGCCGTGCATCCGGCTCGCCAGCGCGAAGGGCTGGGGCAGCGGCTGGTGGCCCGGGCGGCGTCGCAGGCTGCGGACCGGGATTATCTCTCGGTGAGTTTTGGCTACACGCCTGAGCTGTGGCGCTTCTGGCAACACTGCGGTTTTACGCTGGTGCGGCTGGGCACGCATCGGGAAGCCAGCAGCGGCTGTTACACCGCGATGGCGCTCTATCCTCTCAGCGAAGCGGGCCATCGCCTGGCAAGCGAAGAAGCCCAACGGCTGCAGCGCGACGAATTCTGGCTGCGCGAGTGGCGAGATGAACCTGTGCCGCTGACGGCGCTGAAAGCGACTATTCTTACTGAAGAAGACTGGCTGGAGGTGGCGGGTTTTGCTTTTGCCCATCGTCCGCTACTGACCTCGGCGGGTAGCCTCAATCGCCTGCTTATATTGGTGGAGCTGCCGCTTCCGGCGCTGCGGGCCCGCCTGCAGCAGCAGGATGAGGCCGCGCTTTGCCGGACGTTAGGCTTATCCGGACGGAAAGCGCTGCTGGCCAGGCTGCGCGAAGAGGCGGCGCAGGCGCTGCTCAGCCTGGATGAAAACCGCGCCAACGACCTGCGCCGGCAGGTTAAAATGCTGCAATTTTTTTAACTAACTCCTTCAGTTAAATGGCATGGTCATATTTCGCCTGCGGCGTAAACTTCCTTGCAGACATTAAGGAGACAGCCATGAAACACGATCATTTTATTGTTCAGAGCCCCGCGACACCTGCACAGCAACTGCTGCTGCTGTTTCATGGCGTCGGCGATAACCCGGTGGCCATGGGGCAAATCGGTAGCTGGTTTGCGCCGCTGTTTCCCGATGCGCTGATTGTCAGTATCGGCGGCGCTGAGCCGTGCGGTCCGCCTCCGGGACGCCAGTGGTTTTCCGTTCAGGGCGTTAGCGAAGAAAACCGCCAGCAGCGGGTGGATGCCATCATGCCGACCTTTATCGAAACGGTGCGCTACTGGCAACAGCAGAGCGGCGTCAGCCCGCAGGCGACGGCGCTGATCGGCTTCTCACAGGGGGCGATTATGTCGCTGGAGAGCATTAAAGCCGAGCCGGGTCTGGCATCGCGGGTGATCGCCTTTAACGGCCGCTATGCGACGCTGCCGGAGACCGCGACGACCGCGACCACTGTTCACCTGATCCACGGCGGTGAAGATCGGGTGATCGATCTGGCGTGGGCGGTGGCGGGGCAGGAGGCGCTGCAGCAGGCCGGCGGTGACGTGACGCTGGATATTGTTGAAGATCTGGGGCACGCGATTGACGATCGCAGTATGCAGTTTGCCCTCGATCATCTGCGCTTTACCGTACCGAAGCATTATTTCGATGAAGCCCTCAGCGGCAGCACGCCGAAAGACAGCGATATTATTGAACTGCTGTGAATAATAAACCCGGAGGCGGCGCGATGCGCCTGTCCGGGCTACCGGCCCGCAGACGGGGGGGAACCCGTAGCCCGGGCAAGGCGCGTTAAGCGCCGCCCCCGGGAAAAGAGCGCAGAGTGGGATAATTTCCCGGAGGCGATGCTGCGCATCTGTTCGGGCTACCGGACCTGCAACGAGCTGGAAACCCGTAGCCCGGGCAAGGCGCGTTAAGCGCCGCCCCCGGGAAAAGAGCGCAGAGTGGGGTAATCTTCCGGAGGCGATGCTGCGTATCTGTTCGGGCTACCGGACCTGCAGACGAGCTGTAAACCCGTAGCCCGGGCAAGGCGCGTTAAGCGCCGCCCCCGGGAAAAGAGCGCAGAGTAGGATATTTTCCCGGAGGCGATGCTGCGCATCAGTCCGGGCTACTTGACCCGCGTCGAACTCGCCGGGCGATTGCTTTATGGCAATCCGCAGTAAGATGTTACTTCTTCTTCGACGGGTCGTTCTTCGGCCAGTCGTCATCGTCGTCCCACTTGTCGTTGAAGTCGCGATGCGGGGGCAGATCCGGTTTATTGTTGAGAAATTTTTTGTGGTCAACGCGGGTCAGATCTTTAATCACGTTGATCATCACGCCCACCAAAAATACCAACACCAGAACCCACCAGTATTTCGTTAGCCAATCCATGCGCTTACCTCTTCTCTATTGATGCCGTCAGGCGACCAGCTGTTCCATGATGCGTTGGTACATCCGCGCCAGCAGCTGGAGGTCGGCGGCATTCACACACTCGTTTATTTTATGAATGGTGGCGTTCACTGGCCCCAGTTCAACCACCTGCGCGCCCATACGCGCGATAAAGCGCCCGTCGGACGTGCCGCCGTTGGTCAGCAGCTGCGGTTTTATTTCATTATAGTGCTCAATGGCGTTAACCACCGCATCAACCAGCTTACCGCGGCTGGTCAGGAACGGCTGGCCTGAGAGCCACCAGTCGACGCTGTAGCGCAGCGCGTACTTCTCCAGCAGCGCAACGACGCGCGCTTTAATCATTTCGTCGGTCAGCTCGGTGCTAAAGCGGAAGTTGAACTGGACAAACATATCGCCGGGAATCACGTTGTTGCTGCCGGTGCCGGACTGCACGTTAGCGATTTGCATACTGGTCGGCGGAAAGAACTCGTTGCCCTTATCCCATTCGATATTCACCAGCTCCGCCAGCATCGGCGCGGCGCGGTGCACCGGGTTATCGGCGAGATGTGGGTAGGCCACGTGCCCCTGCACGCCGTGAATGGTCAGGTTGCAGGTCAGCGAGCCGCGACGGCCGTTTTTCACCACATCGCCGACGACTTCAGTGCTGGACGGTTCGCCGACCAGGCAATAATCCAGGCGCTCGTTGCGCGCCATCAGCGCTTCAACAACCTTAACGGTGCCGTTTTTCGCGCTGGCTTCTTCATCAGAAGTGATCAGGAAGGCCAGACGACCTTTATGATTCGGATACTGAGCGACAAAACGTTCGGCGGCGACGACCATTGCCGCGAGCGAGCCTTTCATATCCGCGGCGCCGCGGCCAAACAGCATGCCGTCGCGAATGGTGGGTTCAAAGGGGGGATTAATCCAGCGATCGGCGTCCCCCGACGGGACGACATCGGTATGGCCGGCAAACGCCAGCGTTTCCCCGCGCCCGCGCCAGGCCCAGAAGTTTTGGGTATCCCCGAAATCCATCGGTTCAACGGTAAAGCCAATCGCACGCAGGCGTTCAATCATTAACGCCTGGCATCCCGCATCATCGGGGCTGAGGGAAGGGCGGCGAATAAGCTGCTGAGCCAGCTCAATGACCGGGCAAGACATAGACTACACCTCGTTAAACTGCTGATAACTTGATTCACTGAAACCCAGCAGCATAGGCTGACCGGGCGCGCAGAGCAATGGGCGTTTAATGATTGCCGGCATTTCCAGCATCAGTTTTGCCGCAGCGTCGGCGTTATTGATACCGGCGCGGACCGTTTCATCCAGCTTGCGCCACGTCGTCCCCCGGGTGTTAAGCAGGGCTTCCCAGCCGAGTTCAGCGATAAAGGTATCTAATAAAGTTCGATCCAGACCATCGACACGATAATCATGAAAGCGATATTCTATCTGCTGCGTCTCCAGCCAGCGGCGAGCCTTTTTTATGGTGTCGCAGTTTTTTATCCCGTACATGGTAAGCATGATTAAACCTTTTCCGTTGAATTAAACGATTGGCTAAGAATGTTCCGAATATATAAGCCCTGAATAAATAATACGTGAAATGCTTTAATAAATATCGTTTTTTCCCGTCGGGATATATTCATCGTTACATTTTGGCTGTTTTTTGAACGCCCCCTGACGGCGTTTCCTGGCCTCGAGGCGGATTCCGGTGATTCAGGCTGATGAACAAATGTTGCTAAATGTTGCTGTTGGTCACATTAAAATGCGCAAAATCGGCTCATAGTACTTACGAATGAAAGAGAACGTTCCGCAGGGGGTAATGAAAGTTATCAGTACGATAGCGCAAACAGGCTTTTAACTATCAATGAATTTGCATAAAATCACCCATAATAATAAGAGAGGCTATTATGATTGAACACGAACTGGGGAACTGGAAAGACTTTATCGAAGGCATGCTTCGTAAATAGTTTTCCGCAATAAAAGCATGGCGATTTCACAGGCAGAATAATAATGCAGTTGAAGCGACCACATGAAAAAGGCGACCTGTCCGGTCGCCTTTTCTGTTATTTGGCCCTGGCGAAAATATCGTCAGGGCGCGTCCCGATTATTGCGGCCGTTCCTTGAGCGGGAAGCGGCGGCGTACCAGCACAAAGAACAGCGGCACGAAGAAGATAGCCAGCACCGTGGCGGAAATCATCCCGCCCATCACCCCGGTGCCGACGGCATGCTGGCTGCCGGAGCCCGCCCCGGTGCTGGTGGCCATCGGCAGTACGCCGAAGATAAACGCCAGTGAGGTCATCAGGATCGGCCGCAGACGCTGGCGGCAGGCGGAGAGCGTGGCGGTAAGCAGATCTTCGCCTTTCTGATTCAGCTCATTGGCAAATTCGACAATAAGAATGGCGTTCTTCGCCGACAGGCCGATAACCGTCAGCAGGCCCACCTGGAAATAGACATCGTTTTCCAGTCCGCGCATCCAGGTCGCCAGCAGCGCGCCGATAACCCCCAGCGGCACCACCAGCATCACCGAGAACGGCACCGACCAGCTTTCATACAGCGCCGCCAGGCACAGGAACACCACCAGCAGCGAAATGGCGTACAGCGCCGGCGCCTGCGCCCCGGAGAGCCGCTCCTGATAAGACATCGCCGTCCATTCGAGACCAAAGCCGTTCGGCAGCTGCTGGGCCAGCTCTTCCATAATCGTCATGGCGGTACCGGTACTGACGCCCGGCGCGGCTTCACCGACGATCTCTACCGCCGAGTAGCCGTTGTAGCGCTCCAGACGCGGCGAGCCGGTCTCCCAGCGCGAGGTCGTGAAGGCGGAGAAGGGCACCATCGTACCGCTGCTGTTGCGCACGTACCACAGGTTGATATCGTCCGGCAGCATGCGATACGGCGCGGCCGCCTGAACGTAGACCTTCTTCACGCGGCCGCGATCCATAAAGTCGTTAACGTAGCTTGACCCCCACGCGGTCTGCAGGGTGTCGTTGATATCGTCGATAGAGACGCCCAGCGCCTGCGCTTTACGCTGATCGATGTCCACCTGAAGCTGCGGGCTATCGTCGAGGCCGTTGTGACGGACTCGGGTGAGCTGGTTATTTTTGCCGGCCAGCTCCAGCAGGGTATCGCGGGCGGCCATCAGCGCTTCGTGTCCGTTGCCCGCGTGATCCTCCAGCTCCATATCGAAACCGGCGGAGCTGCCCAGACCGCTGATGGCCGGCGGACTGCTGGCAAAGACGCGCGCTTCTTTAATTTTGTTAAACGCTTTGGTTGCGCGTTCGATGATGGCAAAAGATGAACCGGTTGTGGGATCGCGTTCGTCCCAGTCCTTCAGGCGTACGAACATACGCGCCACGTTCTGGCCGTTGCCGCCGGGGCCGGAGCCGATGGTCGCGAACACCGATTCAACATTTTGCTTCTCATTGTTCAGGAAGTAGTCTTCCGCCTGCTGCACCACCTTCAGGGTTTGCTGTTGGGTTGAGCCGCTCGGCAACTGCACCGAAGTGGTAAACATGCCGCGGTCTTCCAGCGGCAGGAATGACGTGGGCAGATGCAGAAACAGAAAGACCATCCCGCCCAGCAGCAGGACGTAGATCATTATCCAGCGCAGCGAACGATGAAGAATTTTGCCGACCGCGGTTTCGTAGCGGCTGGCGTTACGGTTAAACGTGCGGTTAAACCAGCCAAAAAAGCCCCGCTGCCCGTGGGTTTCGCCTTTATGAACGGGTTTAAGCAATGTGGCGCACAGCGCCGGGGTGAGGATCATCGCCACCAGCACCGACAGCACCATCGCCGAGACGATGGTAATCGAGAACTGGCGGTAGATCGCGCCGGTGGTGCCGCCGAAGAAGGCCATCGGCACAAATACCGCCGATAGCACCATGGCGATACCGACCAGCGCGCCCTGAATCTGCCCCATTGATTTTCGCGTCGCTTCACGCGGCGAGAGGCCCTCCTCGCTCATGATACGCTCGACGTTCTCTACCACCACGATGGCATCGTCCACCAGCAGGCCTATCGCCAGCACCACCGCGAACATGGTTAAGGTGTTGATGCTGTAGCCGCAGGCGTAAAGGACGGCAAAGGTTCCCATCAGCACCACCGGAACGGCGATGGTCGGGATCAGCGTGGCGCGGAAGTTCTGCAGGAACAGATACATCACGAGAAAGACCAGCGCGATGGCTTCAAGCAGCGTTTTCACAACGTCGGTAATCGACGCCTTAACGAATGAGGTGGTTTCGTAAGCGACTTTATATTCCAGGCCGTGCGGGAAATATTGCGACAGCTCGTTCAGACGGCTGATGACGCGTTCAGCGGTCGCCATTTCGTTTGCGCCAGAGGCCAGCTTAACCCCCAGCCCGGACGCCGCCTGGCGGTTGTAGCGGCTGAGGTAATCGTATTTTTCCGCCCCCATCTCGACGGTGGCGACGTCGCCAAGGGTGACTTCCGAACCGTCCTGATTAACCCGCAGGGTAATATCACGGAACTGTTCCGGCGTTTGTAACAGCGATTGTGAATTAATCGTCGCGTTGAGCGCCTGTTTATCCACCGACGGCGTGCCGCCCAGCTGGCCGACGGCGATCTGCGCGTTCTGCGAAGAGATGGCATCAGTGACGTCTTTTGCCGTCATCTGAAAGCTGTTGAGTTTGGCCGGATCGAGCCAGATGCGCATCGAATACTGCGAACCATAGGCGTCAATATCTCCGACGCCGTTGACCCGGCTGAGCGGGTCCTGAATATTACTGGCGACGTAGTCGGCGATATCCTGTTTATCCATACTGCCGTCGGTAGAGACGAAGGCGATCGTCAGGATATTAGTATCCCCGGTTTTACGCACCGTTACGCCCTGGTTCTGGACGGCCTGCGGCAGTTTGCGCATCGCCGACTGTAGCTGGTTCTGCACCTGCTGGACCGCTTCATCCGGATCGGTCCCGGCGGTAAAGCTCAGCGTCACGGTGGCCTGGCCGGTGCCGCTGCTCTGGGATGACATATACATCAGGTTATCGAGGCCGGTCATATTTTGCTCGATAACCTGGGTGACCGTATTTTCCAGCGTCTGTGCCGAAGCGCCCGGATAGTTCGCTGTGATCCGTACGTTAGGCGGGGCAAGGTCGGGATATTGCTCAACGGGAAGCGACAAAATTGCGAGCGTACCGGTCAGGCATAAAAGTATTGCCAGTACCCACGCAAAAATGGGGCGATCGATAAAAAAATTCGCCATCAGAATTAGGACCTCATTTTGCACATTTTTTTGTTATTGCACAGCCTGTGACACTCTAGCGGCAAGCCCTCAGGCAATCGTGGAGAAAATAAGGAGATAGTGTAATTTATCGTGTGCCTTTTATGGCAGCGTAAAGAACTCTCTTTCTTCCTCTATCTGCTCCTTCCTTTCGGCGCGCCGCCGCGGTGGCGCATACGTAGCGCATTATTACTTAGCTAAATAAAACGTGATTTCATTTAAGTCAAAAAAATTGATCCACCTCGGGTTATTACCAAAAAATCGGCAACCTGTGCAAATGCACATTGTTCTGGCACCGTTTTGTCGGGTAATAGATAAGCATGCGAATTGAGGGGTTATTCACCACGAAGACTGAAGGATGTCATGAACCACTTTATTTTAAGCGATAGTCATAAGTGCATCGGATGCAAGGCTTGTGAAGTTGCCTGCGTCATGGCGCACAACGATGAGCAGCATGTTTTGACCCCGCAGCGTTTTTTGCCGCGCATTACGGTTATCAAAAACGAGCAAAAACGTAACGCCGTAACCTGCCACCATTGTGAAGGGGCGCCGTGCGCCCGCAGTTGTCCCAATGGCGCCATCAGCCAGCTTAACGACAGCGTCCAGGTTAATCAGGAGAAATGCATCGGCTGTAAATCCTGTATGGTTGCCTGCCCGTTTGGCGTGATGCAAATCGTCCTGACGCCGGTACAGGAGGAGAGGGTCAAAGCGACGGCGCATAAATGCGATTTGTGCAGCGGTCGCGAAGAGGGGCCCGCCTGCGTACAAAACTGCCCGGCCGAAGCGCTGGTACTGGCAACGGACAGCACGCTGGTGAATCTGGCGAAACAGCGGCGTCAGCGCGCGGCGCGTCTTGGCCACCCCGGTGCGGCGATGGCGCCTTGCTCCGCAGGCAAAGTCGCACAGATGGCCGCGACGCCGCCGCGCGGCGAGCCCGACAAGCTATCCGCCGAGGCGCGTAAGGCCAATTTTAGCGAAATTTATCTGCCGTTCAGCGCCGGGCAGGCCAACCGCGAGGCGGAGCGCTGCCTGACGTGCGGCGAGCACAGCATTTGTGAATGGACCTGTCCGCTGCATAACCACATTCCGCAGTGGATTGAACGCGTGAAAGAGGGGGATATTTCCGCCGCCGTGGAGCTTTCTCACCAGACCAACTGCCTGCCGGAAATTACCGGCCGCGTCTGCCCGCAGGATCGCCTGTGCGAAGGGGCCTGCACGCTGCGCGATGAGCACGGTTCGGTGACTATCGGCAACATTGAACGCTATATCTCCGACCAGGCGCTGGCCAACGGCTGGCGGCCGGATCTTTCTCAGGTCGTTGAAAGCGGCAAGCGGGTGGCGATTATCGGCGCGGGTCCTGCCGGGCTCGCCTGCGCCGACCGTCTGGTGCGTAACGGCGTGAGTCCGGTGGTCTTTGACCGTCACCCGGAAATTGGCGGTCTGCTGACCTTTGGTATTCCTGCCTTTAAGCTGGATAAATCTCTGCTTGCCCGGCGGCGGGAAATCTTTACCCAGATGGGCGTGCGCTTTGAGCTGAACTGCGAGATAGGCAAAGATATCCCGCTGACGACGCTGCTTGATGACTATGACGCGGTATTTATTGGCGCCGGAACCTATCGCTCGATGAAAGCGGATCTGCCGAATGAAGACGCGCCCGGCGTATATGACGCGCTGCCGTTCCTGATAGCCAACACCAAACAGGTGATGGGGCTGCTTGAGCTGCCGGAAGAGCCTTACGTCAACACCGAAGGGCTGAACGTCGTGGTGCTCGGCGGCGGCGATACGGCGATGGACTGCGTGCGTACCGCGCTGCGCCACGGCGCGAAGCAGGTTACCTGCGCCTATCGTCGCGATGAAGCCAATATGCCTGGTTCGAAGAAAGAGGTGAAAAACGCGCGCGAAGAGGGGGCGCAGTTTGAATTTAACGTCCAGCCGGTCACCCTGGAGCTGAACGAAAAGGGACACGTCAACGGCGTACGCTTTCTGCGTACCCGGCTGGGCGCGCCGGACGCTCAGGGGCGCCGCAGCCCGTCGCCAATCCCCGGAAGCGAGTTTGTCATGCCCGCCGACGCGGTGATCATGGCTTTTGGTTTCCATCCGCACGGTATGCCGTGGCTGGAATCGGTGGGCGTTAAGCTCGATAGCCGGGGTCGAATCAAGGCCAATGTGGAAAGCCGCTACCGCTACCAGACCACCCATCGCAAAGTGTTTGCCGGCGGCGATGCGGTGCGTGGCGCCGATCTGGTGGTGACCGCCATGGCGGAAGGCCGCCACGCGGCGCAGGGGATAATGGACTTCCTCGAGGTTAAATCGATTCCGCTTCACTGACGACAAAGCGGGCTTCACAGCGTAGTATGGAATCGTCATTTCACGCTGTGGGGCTCGTATGTCACTCAATATCAACATTATCAAAGATAAAATCCTCTCCGAAAACTGGTTCCTTTTGCGCAACATGACCTATGAACTGACGCGCAGCGACGGCAGCGTGGTTCGCCATAGACGCGAAGTCTACGATCGCGGCAACGGCGCTACCATCTTGCTGTATAACCGCCATAAGCAGACCGTCGTGCTGGTTCGCCAGTTCCGCATCGCGACCTGGATAAACGGCAACGAAGACGGGATGCTGATTGAAACCTGCGCCGGGCTGTTGGACAGCGATGAGCCGGAGGAGTGCGTGCGCAAAGAAGCCATTGAAGAGACCGGTTTCGAAGTGGGTGAAGTGCGCAAACTGTTTGAACTGTTTATGTCGCCCGGCGGCGTCACCGAGCTTATCTATTTCTTCATTGCCGAATATAACGATACTCAGCGGGCCAACGATGGCGGCGGCGTTGATGATGAAGATATTGAGGTGCTGGAGCTCCCTTATCATCGGGCGCTGGAGATGATGGCGAACGGGGAGATCCGCGATGGCAAAGCGGTGATCCTGCTGCAATATTTGCAAACCTCCGGGCTGATGAACGGGGATCTCTGATAAATCCGATTGAGTAAAACCTCGCCGCTGGTGAACATAGCCGCTGTGTATGGCGTTTTCTCCGGGGTTGTGCCGCTCATGTTGCATCGGGTTATTTTGTTTCTGCTTTTCGGTTTAGTGCCGACGTCGCTGGTGCGGGCGGCGCCGGCACAACAGCTCTTCAATGACTGGCAGGTAACCTGCAACAATCAGAACTTCTGCGTGGCCCGCAACGTCGGGCTGCATCACGGCCTGGTCATGACCCTCACCCGCAGCGCCGGGGCGGCTACCAGCGCCAGCCTGCGCATTGAACTCGGCGGCGTGGGCAATCCGGTCGCGGCGCTGGCGCCGATTGCGCCGCGCCTTCGCCTCGATGGTAAACCCCTGTCTCTGGGCGATAAACATTGGCAGATCGCCGACAAACTGCTTGAAACCGACGATAGCGTCACCATTGATGCCTTTCTGCAGCAGGTGCAGGCAGCAAAGGCGATAACCCTCGAAAATGGCCTGCAGGCCATCTCTTTACAGGGGCTGAAAGCCGCCCTGCTGTTTATCGATAGCCGGCAGAAGCGCGTGGGGAGCGAAACCGCGTGGGTAGGGAAGGGGGAAGAGCCGCCGCTCAGCGTTCCGCCCGCCCCGGCGCTGCGCTCGGTGGCGAGAATCGACGTGGCGGAGTCCCCCCTCAGCCGCGATGAACTTAACGATCTCATGGATTATGGCAACGAGCGCATGAACAGCAGCGCCTGTTCGCTGGATCCGTTTCGCCGCGAGGTGCGGGTTGCCGCGCTGACCGACGATAGGGTGCTGCTGATGACCAGCTGCGAAGCGGGCGCCTACAACACCATTTGGCTGGCCTGGCTGGTGTCGCGCCAGCGGCCGTATATTGCTCATCCGGTACGGCTCACTCTGCCTTTCCAGCCCCCCGGCGACGGGCCGCAAACGCGCTGGCGCTATGATGGCCAGCGGTTTAGCCTGGTACGCTACGCGCGGCAGCCGCAGTGCGATAACTGGCAGGGGCCAGACGCCTGGCCCACGCTCTGGGTTACCCGTTCAGTACCTCGTCCCCTACGGTAACGATATGCTCAACGGTAAAGCCGAAGTAAGGGAAGAGCTTATCCGCGGGGGCCGATTCACCGTAGCCGGTCATGCCGACGATTTTGCCTTTTAGCCCCACATACTTATACCAGTAGTCGGCGATGCCGGCCTCAACCGCGACGCGGGCGCTGACGTCCGACGGCAGGACCGATTCCCGGTAGGCTTCCTCCTGGGCATCAAACACGTCGGTCGATGGCAGGGAAACCACGCGCACGTTCACCCCTTTGGCCAGCAGCTTCTCCGCCGCCAGCACGGTGATCTCGACTTCCGAACCGGTAGCTATCAGGATCAGGTCCGGCTTGCCGCCAGCGTCCTTCAGCACGTAGCCGCCGCGGGCGATATTCTGTACCTGCTCCGGCGTGCGCGCCATTTGCGCCAGATTTTGCCTTGAGAGGATCAGCGCCGTCGGCCCGCTGTGACGTTCGACCGCCAGCTTCCACGCCACCGCGGCCTCCACCTGATCGCACGGTCGCCAGGTGCTGAAGTTTGGCGTCAGGCGCAGGCTGGCCAGCTGTTCTACCGCCTGGTGCGTCGGACCATCTTCGCCGAGACCGATGGAGTCGTGGGTATAGACCATGATTTGCCGCGCTTTCATCAGCGCCGCCATACGCGCCGCGTTGCGGGCATATTCGACGAACATCAGGAAGGTGGCGGTATAGGGGACAAACCCGCCGTGATGCGCGATGCCGTTGGCGATGGCCGTCATCCCAAACTCGCGTACGCCGTAGTGGATATAGTTACCCGCCGGATCCTCTTTCAGCGAAGTCGATCCTTTCCAGATGGTCAGGTTGCTGGGCGCGAGGTCAGCGGAGCCGCCCAGCAGTTCCGGCAGATGCGGGCCGTAGGCATCGAGGGCATTTTGCGAAGCTTTGCGGGTGGCGATTTTCGCCGGGTTAGCCTGCAGATCGGCAATATACTTCCGCGTCGTTTCATTCCACGACTCAGGCAGTCCGCCGCTCATGCGCCGCGTAAACTCCGCCGCCAGCTGCGGATGGGCCTGCTGATAGGCGGCAAACTTCTCCTCCCAGCTTTTCTGCGCCTTTTGTCCCTTTTCACGCGCGTCCCAGGCCCGGTAGATCTCTTTCGGGATCTCAAACGCCGGGTGATGCCAGCCCAGCTGCTGGCGCGCCAGCGCCACTTCCTGTTCTCCCAGCGCCGCGCCGTGGGCCTCTTCTTTCCCGGCTTTATTCGGTGAACCAAAGCCTATCACCGTACGGCAGATAATCAGCGAGGGTTTGTCCTTCACGCTCTGGGCTTCCAGAATCGCTTTCTTCACGGCTTCGGGGTCGTGGCCGTCAATTTCATGCACCACATGCCAGTGATAGGCCTCAAAGCGTTTTGCCGTGTCATCGGTAAACCAGCCTTTGGTTTCGCCATCAATGGAAATGCCGTTGTGGTCGTAGAAGCCGATCAGCTTGCCCAGTCCTAACGTCCCCGCCAGAGAGCACACTTCGTGAGAAATCCCCTCCATCAGGCAGCCATCGCCCATAAACACGTAGGTGAAGTGATCGACGATCTCATGGTCTGGCTGATTAAACTGGGCCGCCAGCGTGCGCTCGGCGATAGCCAGGCCCACGGCATTCGCCAGTCCTTGCCCCAGCGGACCGGTGGTGGTTTCCACTCCCGGCGTATAGCCAATCTCCGGGTGGCCCGGGGTTTTTGAATGCAGCTGACGGAAGTTTTTTATCTCTTCGATGGGCAGGTCATAGCCCGTCAGATGCAGCAGGCTGTAAAGCAGCATCGACGCGTGGCCGTTGGAGAGAATAAAGCGGTCGCGATCGTACCATTGCGGGTTTTCAGGATTGTGCTTGAGGAAATCGTTCCATAGCACCTCGGCGATATCGGCCATACCCATTGGCGCGCCGGGGTGGCCGGAGTTGGCTTTCTGGACTGCATCCATACTCAGGGCGCGGATGGCGTTGGCTAGTTCTCTACGGGACATAATGTGCTCCTGAAACAATAGGTTACATGAGTTTTTATTGGATTAGGATAGAGAGGGTGATGAGTTGCATAACTAAAAAGCATAGCAGACGGGGCTATCATTGCTTCTGAAACTAAGTTACATAAACAATATAAATCGATAACAAATATAACTTTGTTATGGCGAGAGTTTGGCGGTGTTCAAAGTTTACGAAGCCGTCAGGCGAGATACTAGGTGGCCCTTTAGGGTGAACACCAGGTACGCGATAACGTTTCACCCCCTACGATCGATACGTGAAAGGAACGATAAAATGGATGAGCAGTTAAAACAAAGCGCCCTTGATTTCCACGAATTCCCGGTCCCCGGAAAAATCCAGGTCTCCCCGACCAAACCGCTGGCTACCCAACGCGATCTGGCCCTGGCCTACTCGCCGGGTGTCGCCGCGCCCTGCCTGGAAATCGAGAAGGATCCGCTGGCAGCCTATAAATATACCGCGCGCGGCAACCTTGTGGCGGTGGTCTCCAACGGCACGGCCGTTCTGGGGCTGGGCAATATCGGCGCGCTGGCCGGTAAGCCGGTGATGGAAGGCAAAGGCGTTCTGTTTAAAAAATTCGCTGGTATCGATGTGTTCGATATTGAAGTCGATGAACTGGACCCGGACAAATTTATCAACGTCGTCGCGGCGCTGGAGCCGACCTTCGGCGGTATCAACCTTGAAGATATTAAAGCGCCGGAGTGCTTCTACATCGAGCAAAAGCTGCGCGAGCGCATGAATATTCCGGTTTTCCATGACGATCAGCACGGGACGGCGATTATCAGTACCGCGGCGATTCTTAACGGTCTGCGGGTGGTGGAGAAAAACATCTCCGACGTGCGGATGGTGGTCTCCGGCGCGGGCGCGGCGGCGATTGCCTGTATGAACCTGCTGGTGGCGCTGGGGATGCAGAAACACAACATCGTGGTCTGCGACTCGAAAGGCGTTATCTATAAGGGCCGCGAGCCGAATATGGCGGAGACGAAAGCGGCCTATGCGGTCGAAGACAGCGGCAAACGCACGCTGGATGACGTGATTGACGGGGCGGACATTTTCCTCGGCTGCTCGGGCCCGAAAGTGCTGACTCAGGAGATGGTGAAGAAAATGGCCCGCGCGCCGATGATTCTGGCGCTGGCTAACCCGGAGCCGGAGATTCTGCCGCCGCTGGCGAAAGAGGTGCGCTCCGACGCCATTATCTGTACCGGCCGCTCCGACTATCCGAACCAGGTGAACAACGTGCTGTGCTTCCCGTTCATCTTCCGCGGCGCGCTGGACGTCGGCGCAACGGCGATTAACGAAGAGATGAAGCTGGCGGCGGTGCACGCGATTGCCGAGCTGGCGCACGCTGAACAGAGCCAAGTGGTGGCCTCCGCCTACGGCGATCAGGATCTGAGCTTCGGCGCGGAATATATCATTCCGAAGCCGTTCGACCCGCGGCTGATCGTCAAGATTGCTCCGGCAGTGGCGAAAGCGGCGATGGACTCCGGCGTCGCGACCCGCCCGATCGCCGATTTTGATGCGTACATCGAGAAGCTCAGCGAGTTCGTCTACAAAACGAACCTGTTTATGAAGCCGATTTTCTCGCAGGCGCGCAAAGAGCCGAAGCGGGTGGTACTGGCGGAAGGCGAAGATACCCGCGTACTGCACGCGACTCAGGAGCTGGTCTCCCTTGGGCTGGCGAAACCGATTCTGATCGGTCGTCCCGGCGTCATTGAGATGCGCATCCAGAAGCTGGGACTGCAGATCAAAGCCGGGGTTGATTTTGAGATCGTCAATAACGAATCCGATCCGCGCTTCAAAGAGTACTGGAATGAATATTACACCCTGATGAAGCGCCGCGGGATCACCCAGGAGCAGGCGCAGCGGGCGGTGATCAGCAACACTACGGTCATTGGCGCGATCATGGTGCAGCGCGGCGAAGCCGATGCGATGATCTGCGGCACCATCGGTGACTATCACGAGCACTACAGCGTCATTCAGCCGCTGTTTGGCTACCGCGAAGGGGTTCATGCGGCCGGGGCGATGAACGCGCTGCTGCTGCCGAGCGGCAACACCTTTATCGCCGACACCTACGTCAACCACGATCCCTCGCCGGAGCAAATTGCCGAGATCACCCTGATGGCGGCAGAAACCGTTCGTCGATTCGGGATTGAACCGCGGGTGGCGCTGCTGTCGCACTCGAACTTTGGTTCCTCGGACTGCCCGTCCGCCAGCAAAATGCGCCAGGCGCTGGAGCTGGTGAAGGCGCAGGCGCCGGAGTTGATGATCGATGGCGAAATGCACGGCGATGCCGCGCTGGTGGAAAGCATTCGTAATGAGCGGATGCCGGACAGCCCGCTGAAAGGTTCGGCCAATATTCTGGTGATGCCGAATATGGAAGCGGCGCGTATTAGTTACAACTTACTTCGCGTCTCCAGCTCTGAAGGCGTCACCGTCGGACCGGTGCTGATGGGCGTCGCAAAGCCGGTGCATATCCTGACGCCAATTGCTTCGGTACGGCGTATCGTGAATATGGTCGCGCTGGCGGTTGTTGAAGCGCAAACTCAGCCGCTGTAATTTTCATTTAATTATTTCAGGCGCGGGAATTCTCCCGCGCTTTTTTATTTCTGTTTATAAGTGATCTATCTCACCTTTCAAATCAACTTGCCGAATTTTGTTATTTACTCCAGCGGAAACTTGTCACGATAAGCGCAAGTTTTAGCGGAGCGGTGAGCCATGGATAAAGAACGCATCATTCAGGAATTTGTACCCGGCAAGCAGGTGACGCTGGCGCATCTGATTGCGCACCCTGGGGCAGAACTGGCGAAAAAGATCGGCGTTCCCGAATCCGGCGCTATCGGCATTATGACCTTAACCCCTGGAGAAACCGCCATGATCGCCGGTGATTTAGCGATGAAGGCCGCCGATGTGCATATCGGTTTTCTCGACCGGTTTAGCGGCGCGCTGGTGATTTACGGCTCGGTCGGCGCGGTAGAAGAGGCGCTGCTGCAGACGGTGAGCGGGCTTGGCCGATTATTAAATTACACCCTCTGCGAGTTAACCAAAAGCTAATTAGAGGCGGCAATGAAACGTATTGCATTTGTCGGTACGGTGGGCGCGGGAAAAACAACGCTATTTAATGCGTTGCAGGGAAATTATTCCCTCGCGAGAAAAACGCAGGCCGTGGAATTTAACGAGAAAGGCGATATTGACACCCCGGGGGAATATTTCAGCCATCCGCGCTGGTACCACGCATTAATTACCACGCTGCAGGATGTTGATACGTTGATTTATGTCCACGCGGCAAATGATACCGAAAGTCGCTTACCCGCCGGGCTACTGGATATTGGCGCGAATAAACGACATATCGCCGCGATCAGCAAAACGGATATGCCGGACGCCGACGTCGCCGCGGTGCGGCAACTGCTGCACGGGATGGGGTTTCAGGAGCCGATTTTCGAACTCAACGCTCACGACCCGCAAAGCGTAGAGCATCTGGTGAATTACCTGAGTGAGCTCAGCCAAAAGGAGGAAGGGGCAGGTGAAGAAACTTATCACAGCTAACGATATTCGTGCGGCCCACGCGCGAGGCGAAGAGGAAATATCGGTTGTGCTGCGCGCCAGCATCATCACCCCGGAAGCCCGCGAAGTCGCGGAGCTGCTGGGCGTCGCCATCCAGGAGTGCGATGAATCTGCGCCAGAGCCGGCAGTCCCGGCGGCAGAGGAAAAAACCGAAAGCCAGCGCATTCGCGAAACCATTATCGCGCAGCTGCCGGAAGGGCAGTTTACCGAAAGCCTGGTGGCGCAGCTGATGGAAAAAGTGATGAAGGAGAAGCAGTCGCTGGGGATGGACGCGATGCAGCCCAGCTTTAAGGCGGTCACCGGTAAAGGCGGCGTAAAGGTCATTGACGGCAGCAGCGTGAAATTCGGCCGCTTCGACGGCGCCGAACCGCACCGCGTCGGCTTAACGGATTTGGTTACCGAGCAGGACGGCAGCAGCATGGCCTCCGGGTTTATGCAGTGGGAAAACGCCTTCTTCCCCTGGACGCTGAACTATGACGAGGTCGACATGGTGCTGGAGGGCGAACTCCACGTGCGCCATGAAGGCGAAACCATGGTGGCCAAAGCCGGGGACGTGATGTTTATCCCGAAAGGTTCGAGCATAGAATTCGGCACGCCGTCGACCGTGCGCTTCCTGTACGTCGCCTGGCCTGCGAACTGGCAATCGCTATGAAAGATTTTATTACCGAAGCCTGGCTCAGAGCGAACCATACGCTCAGCGAAGGAGCAGAAATTCATCTGCCCGCCGACGCCCGTCTGACGCCTTCGGCCCGGGAGCTGCTGGAAAGCCGCCGTCTGCGCATTAAGTTTCTCGACGAGCAGGGCAGCCTGTTTGTCGATGACGACGCGCAGCAGCCGCAGCCGGTACACGGTTTAACCAGCAGCGGTACGCATCCGCAGGCCTGCTGCGAGCTGTGCCGCCAGCCGGTAGACAAAAAACCGGACACCCTGACCCATCTGACGGCGGAAAAAATGGTCGCCAAAAGCGATCCGCGGCTGGGCTTTCGCGCCGCCCTCGACGCCACCATCGCCCTGGCGGTATGGCTGCAAATCGAACTGGCGGAGCCCTGGCAGCCCTGGCTGGCGGATATCCGCTCGCGCCTGGGCAATATTATGCGCGCCGACGCCGTGGGTGAACCGCTGGCGGCGCAGTCTATCGTCGGGCTGAACGAGGATGAACTGCATCGCCTTTCCCACCAGCCGCTGCGCTATCTCGACCACGATCATCTGGTGCCGGAAGCCGGCCACGGCCGCGATGCCGCGCTGCTCAATCTGCTGCGCAGCAAAATACGCGAAACGGAAACGGTCGCCGCGCAGGTCTTTATTACCCGCAGTTTTGAGGTCTTACGTCCGGACATTCTGCAGGCGATCAACCGCCTCTCCAGCACCGTCTACGTGATGATGATTTTAAGCGTGGCGAAACATCCGCTAACCGTCAGTCAGATCCAACAGCGTCTGGGAGGGGAGCAATGATTATTCAACGCGCCCGTCAACTGGCTTTGCGTTCGCCCGCCCGGGTGGTGTTTGCGGACGCGCTGGATATCCGCGTCCTCAAAGCGGCGCACTACCTCCAGCAGCAGGGGCTGGCAAAGCCGATTTTGATCGCCAGCCCTTTTGCCCTGCGCCAGTTCGCCCTCAGCCACCGCCTGCCGATGGACGGTATGCAGATCGTCGACCCGCACAGCAACCGGCAAATGCGCGAAGCGTTTGCCCGGAGCTGGCTTGCCCGCGCCGGAGAAAAAACGCCGCCGGACGCGGAGGAAAAACTCAACGACCCGCTGATGTTCGCCGCCGCCATGGTCAGCGCCGGGAAGGCCGACGTGTGTATTGCCGGCAATCTCTCCTCGACGGCGAACGTGCTGCGCGCCGGATTACGCATTATTGGCCTTCAGCCGGGCTGCAAAACGCTGTCGTCGATCTTTCTGATGCTGCCGCAGTACGTCGGACCGGCGCTGGGATTTGCCGACTGCAGCGTGGTGCCGCAGCCGACGGCGGCGCAGCTGGCGGATATCGCCATCGCCAGCGCGGAGACATGGCAGGCCATTACCGGCGAGGAGCCGCGGGTGGCGATGCTGTCGTTTTCCAGCAGCGGCAGCGCCCGTCATCCCAACGTCGCCAACGTACAGCAGGCCACAGAGATCGTACGTCAGCGCGCTCCGCAGCTGATGGTGGATGGCGAACTGCAGTTTGACGCCGCCTTCGTGCCGGAGGTCGCCGCGCAAAAAGCGCCCGCCAGTCCGCTGCAGGGGCGGGCCAACGTGATGGTTTTTCCGTCGCTGGAAGCCGGCAACATCGGCTACAAAATCGCCCAGCGCCTGGGCGGCTATCGTGCGGTCGGGCCGCTGATTCAGGGGCTGGCCGCACCGCTCCACGACCTCTCCCGAGGCTGTAGCGTGCAGGAAATTATCGAACTGGCGTTAGTGGCAGCCGTGCCGCGCCGGAGTGACGTAAGCGGCGAGTGCCGCTTACCCACGCAGGTTGAATGAACGGTCCCGTTCTGGACCCCCTTAAGTAAGAGGAAAACACAATGGAAGCATTAGGAATGATTGAAACCCGGGGCCTGGTTGCGCTGATTGAGGCCTCTGATGCGATGGTGAAAGCCGCGCGCGTGAAGCTGGTTGGCGTGAAGCAGATTGGCGGCGGTCTGGTGACCGCGATGGTGCGCGGCGACGTGGCGGCCTGCAAAGCCGCTACCGATGCCGGCGCCGCTGCGGCGCAGCGCATCGGCGAGCTGGTATCGGTGCACGTGATTCCGCGTCCGCACGGCGATCTGGAGGAGGTGTTCCCCATCAGTTTTAAAGGCGACAGCAACATCTGATGGTCGGGCCGGATAAGACGCGCCAGCGTTGCCCTCCGGCATTAACGCGCGCCATTGCCTGATGGCGCTGCGCTTATCCGGCCCACGACTTACCACGCAATTCAGGGAGGCGGTATGAAACTGGCAGTCGTCACGGGACAGATTGTCTGCACCGTCCGCCATCAGGGGCTGGCGCACGACAAGCTGCTAATGGTGGAGATGATTGATGCCGCGGGCAAGCCCGACGGGCAGTGCGCCGTCGCCATCGACAGCATCGGCGCGGGGCCCGGCGAATGGGTGCTGCTGGTGAGCGGAAGCTCGGCGCGACAGGCACACCGCAGCGAGGCGTCTCCTGTGGATTTGTGCGTCATCGGTATCGTCGATGAAGCGGTGGCCGGCGGTCAGGTGATTTTCCATAAATAGGACTGAACATCATGAATCAACAGGATATTGAACAGGTGGTGAAAGCGGTACTGCTGAAAATGACGGCCAGCAGCCAGCCGGACGACGCCGTTCATGAGATGGGCGTCTTTGCCTCCCTGGATGACGCCGTCGCGGCGGCAAAGGTGGCCCAGCAGGGGCTGAAAAGCGTGGCGATGCGCCAGCTGGCGATTCACGCCATCCGTGAGGCGGGCGAAAAACACGCCAGAGAATTAGCGGAGCTTGCCGTCAGCGAAACCGGCATGGGTCGCGTTGAAGATAAATTTGCCAAAAACGTGGCCCAGGCGCGCGGCACGCCGGGCGTGGAGTGCCTCTCTCCGCAGGTGCTCACCGGCGATAACGGCCTGACGCTGATTGAAAACGCGCCCTGGGGCGTGGTGGCCTCGGTCACCCCCTCCACCAACCCGGCGGCGACGGTAATTAATAACGCCATCAGCCTGATTGCCGCGGGCAATAGCGTGGTGTTCGCCCCGCATCCGGCGGCGAAAAGGGTTTCCCAGCGGGCGATTATGCTGCTCAACCAGGCGGTGATTGCCGCGGGCGGTCCGGCCAATCTGCTGGTCACCGTGGCGAACCCGGACATCGAAACGGCCCAGCGGCTGTTTAAGTACCCCGGTATTGGCCTGCTGGTGGTCACCGGCGGTGAAGCGGTGGTGGAGTCCGCGCGCAAGCATACCAATAAACGTCTGATTGCCGCCGGCGCCGGTAACCCGCCGGTAGTGGTCGACGAAACGGCCGACCTGGCGCGCGCCGCACAGTCCATCGTCAAAGGCGCCTCGTTTGATAACAACATCATCTGCGCCGACGAAAAGGTGCTGATTGTGGTCGATAGCGTCGCCGACGAGCTGATGCGCCTGATGGAAGGCCAGCAGGCGGTGAAGCTCAGCGCGGCCCAGGCCGAGCAGCTTCAGCCGGTGCTGCTGAAGAATATCGATGAGCGCGGCAAAGGTACGGTCAGCCGTGACTGGGTGGGACGTGACGCGAGCAAGATTGCCGCCGCCATCGGCCTGAACGTGCCGCCGCAGACGCGCCTGCTGTTCGTGGAAACCCCGGCCAGCCATCCATTTGCCGTGACGGAACTGATGATGCCGGTGCTCCCTGTCGTACGGGTGGCCAGCGTCGATGACGCTATCGCGCTGGCGGTGCAGCTGGAGGGCGGCTGCCACCACACGGCGGCGATGCACTCGCGCAATATCGACAACATGAATCAGATGGCGAACGCCATTGATACCAGCATTTTCGTTAAAAACGGGCCGTGCATCGCCGGGCTCGGGCTGGGCGGAGAGGGCTGGACCACCATGACCATCACCACGCCAACCGGGGAGGGGGTAACCAGTGCGCGCACCTTCGTTCGCCTGCGGCGCTGCGTGCTGGTGGATGCCTTCCGAATTGTATAAGGGATGACTCATGGCACACGACGAACAACGTTGGCTCACCCCCAGACTGCAAAAAGCGGCCGCCCTGTGTAATCAGACGCCTGCCGCCAGTGAATCACCGCTGTGGCTGGGCGTGGATTTAGGCACCTGCGACGTGGTGTCGATGGTTGTCGACAGCGAAGGGCAGCCGGTGGCGGTGTGTCTGGACTGGGCTGACGTCGTGCGTGACGGCATCGTCTGGGATTTCTTCGGCGCCGTCACCATCGTGCGCCGCCATCTCGATACGCTCGAACAGCAGCTTGGCTGTCGCTTCAGCCACGCGGCGACCTCGTTTCCGCCGGGCACCGACCCGCGTATTTCGATCAACGTACTCGAATCTGCCGGGCTGGAAGTTAGCCACGTGCTGGATGAACCGACCGCGGTGGCGGATCTGCTACAGCTCGACAACGCGGGCGTGGTGGATATCGGCGGCGGCACCACCGGGATCGCTATCGTCAAACGGGGCGAGGTGACGTACTCCGCCGATGAAGCGACCGGCGGTCACCATATCTCCCTGACCCTTGCCGGTAACCGCCGCATGCCGCTGGAAGAGGCGGAGCAGTACAAGCGCAGCAACGCCCAGGAGATCTGGCCGGTGGTGAAGCCGGTATACGAAAAGATGGCCGAGATTGTTGCTCACCATATCGAAGGCCAGGGCATTGCTGATTTATGGCTGGCGGGCGGCTCCTGTATGCAGCCGGGCGTGGACGCGCTGTTTCGCAAGCGCTTCCCGGAATTACGGGTGCATTTACCGCAGCACAGCCTGTTTATGACCCCGCTGGCGATAGCCAACAGCGGGAGAGAGAAAGCGGAGGGAATCTATGCAAGCTGAACTGCAGACGGCGCTCTTTCAGGCATTCGATACCCTGAATCTGCAGCGGGTGAAAACCTTCAGCGTGCCGCCGGTGACGCTGTGCGGCCTCGGCGCGCTGAGCGCCTGCGGTCAGGAAGCGCAAGCGCGAGGCGTAAGCCATCTGCTGGTGATGGTCGACAGTTTCCTGCATCAGGCGGGAATGACCGCCGGGCTTGCGCGCAGCCTGGCGATGAAGGGGGTGGCGATGACCGTCTGGCCCTGTCCGCCGGGAGAGCCGTGCATTACCGACGTCTGCGCGGCGGTGGCGCAGCTGCGCGAATCGAAGTGCGACGGCGTGGTGGCCTTTGGCGGCGGTTCGGTGCTTGACGCGGCGAAAGCGGTCGCGCTGTTGGTCACCAACCCGGAGCAGACGCTCAGCGAGATGACGGAAAGCAGCGTACTGCGCCCGCGTCTGCCGCTCATTGCGGTGCCGACCACCGCCGGAACCGGCTCGGAAACCACCAACGTGACGGTGATTATCGATGCGGTCAGCGGGCGCAAGCAGGTGCTGGCGCACGCCTCGCTCATGCCCGACGTGGCGATTCTCGACGCCGCCCTGACCGAAGGCGTTCCGCCGCCGGTGACGGCGATGACCGGGATTGACGCGCTGACCCACGCCGTTGAGGCGTACAGCGCGCTCAACGCGACGCCCTTTACCGATAGCCTGGCGCTTGGCGCGATAGCGATGATCGGCCAGGCGCTGCCGAAGGCCGTGGGCTACGGCCACGACCTCGCCGCCCGCGAAAGCATGCTGCTGGCTTCCTGTATGGCGGGAATGGCCTTTTCCAGCGCGGGTCTGGGTTTGTGTCATGCGATGGCGCATCAGCCCGGCGCGGCGCTGCATATTCCACACGGGCAGGCCAACGCCATGCTGCTGCCGACGGTAATGCGGTTTAACCGCATGGTATGCCGCGAGCGTTTCAGCCAGATCGGCCGGGCGCTGACCGCTAAAAAAACCGACGACCACGAGGCTATTGCCGCCGTTGAGGCGCTGATCGCCGAAGTCGGCCTGAGCAAACGACTCTCTGACGCCGGGGCGAAGCCCGAACATTTCAGCGCATGGGCGCAGGCGGCGCAGGAGGACATTTGTCTGCGCACCAATCCACGCACCGCCACCCGGGAGCAGGTTATCGATCTGTACGCGGCGGCGCGCTGATGCGGCCATTTTCCCGGAGGCGTGTGGCTGTCCCGGCTCGCTGCGCTTAGCCGGGCTACAGGATCGCAGCCGTCTGCTATTCCATAGCCCGGGTAAGGCGTTCACGCCGCGACCCGGGAAAGCCCCCGGAGCGCGGTTAATGCCCCGGCGTTCACAGTATCTACAAATCATAAATGACAGGGAGTAAAGGCTATGGGAATTAACGAAATCATCATGTACATCATGATGTTCTTTATGCTGATTGCCGCCGTGGACAGGATCCTGTCGCAGTTTGGCGGCTCGGCGCGCTTTCTCGGCAAGTTTGGCAAAAGCATCGAAGGATCCGGCGGCCAGTTCGAAGAGGGGTTTATGGCGATGGGCGCGCTGGGCCTGGCGATGGTCGGGATGACCGCGCTGGCGCCGGTACTGGCGCATCTGCTCGGGCCGGTGATAATTCCGCTGTATGAAATGCTCGGTGCCAACCCGTCGATGTTCGCCGGAACGCTGCTGGCCTGCGATATGGGCGGCTTCTTCCTCGCTAAAGAGCTGGCGGGCGGCGACGTGGCGGCGTGGCTCTATTCCGGCCTGATCCTCGGGGCGATGATGGGGCCGACGCTGGTGTTCTCCATTCCGGTCGCGCTCGGCATCATCGAGCCCTCCGACCGCCGCTACCTGGCGCTGGGCGTGCTGGCCGGGATCGTCACGATTCCAATCGGCTGCATCGCCGGCGGCCTGGTGGCCATGTACTCCGGCGTGGAGATTAACGGACAGCCGGTGGAGTTCACTTTCGCGCTGATCCTGATGAATATGATCCCGGTGCTTATCGTCGCGGTGCTGGTGGCGCTGGGGCTGAAGTTTATTCCGGAAAAAATGATCAACGGCTTCCAGATCTTCGCCAAATTTCTGGTGGCGCTGATTACCATCGGCCTGGCGGCGGCGGTCATCAAGTTCCTGCTCGGCTGGGATCTGATCCCGGGGCTCGACCCGATCTTTATGGCTCCCGGCGACCAGCCCGGCGAGGTGATGCGCGCCATTGAAGTCATTGGCTCGATCTCCTGCGTGCTGCTCGGCGCTTATCCAATGGTGCTGCTGCTGACCCGCTGGTTTGAAAAGCCGCTGATGCGCGTCGGTAATCTGCTGAAAATCAACAATATGGCTGCCGGCGGTATGGTGGCGACGCTGGCCAACAACATCCCGATGTTCGGCATGATGAAGCAGATGGATACCCGCGGCAAAGTCATCAACTGCGCGTTCTCCGTCTCCGCCGCTTTCGCGCTGGGGGATCACTTAGGCTTCGCCGCCGCCAACATGAACGCCATGATCTTCCCGATGATCGTCGGCAAGCTGATCGGCGGCGTCACCGCCATTGGCGTAGCGATGCTGCTGGTGCCGAAAGATGAAAGCGCGCCGGCGGCGGCGAAAACCGAAGCGGAGGCGCAATCGTGAAAACTCGCCAGCTGCTGAGCGTCGGTATCGATATTGGCACCACCACCACTCAGGTGATCTTCTCCCGCCTTGAGCTGGTTAACCGTGCGGCGGTGTCGCAGGTGCCGCGCTACGAATTCATCAAACGCGAAATTAGCTGGCAAAGCCCGGTCTTCTTTACCCCGGTTGATAAGCAGGGCGGTCTGAAGGAGGCCGAACTCAAGGCGCTGATTCTGGCGCAGTACCAGGCCGCCGGGGTTGCCCCCGAATCGGTGGACTCCGGGGCGATCATTATCACCGGCGAAAGCGCGAAAACCCGTAACGCCCGCCCGGCGGTGATGGCGCTCTCGCAGTCGCTCGGCGACTTTGTGGTGGCTAGCGCCGGGCCGCATCTGGAATCGGTGATTGCCGGTCACGGCGCCGGGGCGCAAACCCTTTCTGAACAGCGGATGTGCCGGGTGCTGAACATTGATATCGGCGGTGGTACTTCAAACTACGCGCTGTTTGAAGCGGGAAAAATCAGCGCCACCGCCTGCCTGAACGTTGGCGGGCGCCTGCTGGAGACCGACGGCCAGGGGCGGGTGGTTTATGACCATCAGCCGGGACAAATGATCGTCGATGAGGTTTTTGGCGCAGGCGCCGATGCGCGCGCGTTGAGTGCTTCGCAGTTAGCGCAGGTAGCGCGGCGGATGGCGGAGCTGATCGTCGAAGTTATCGACGGCACGCTCTCTCCGCTGGCGCAACGGCTGATGCAAACCGGCCTGCTGCCCGCAGGCGCGGTACCCGAGGTGATAACCCTTTCCGGCGGAGTGGGCGAGTGCTACCGCAACCAGCCCGCGGATCCGTTCTGTTTTTCTGATATTGGGCCACTGTTGGCCACGGCGCTGCATGAGCATCCGCGGCTGCGGGAGATGAACGTGCAGTTCCCGGCGCAAACCGTACGCGCCACGGTGATTGGCGCCGGCGCGCACACGCTCTCGCTTTCCGGCAGCACCATCTGGCTGGAGGGGGTTCAGCTCCCGCTGCGCAATCTGCCGGTGGCGATCCCGCTTGATGAAGCCGATCTGCTGAGCGCCTGGCAGCAGGCGCTGATGCAGCTCGATCTGGATCCGGGATCGGATGCTTACGTGCTGGCGCTTCCTGCTTCGTTGCCGGTGCGCTACGCCGCCCTGCTGGTGGTGATTGACGCGCTGCTGGCTTTTGTCGCGCGCTTTCCCAACCCGCATCCCCTGCTGGTGGTGGCCGAGCAGGACTTTGGCAAAGCGCTGGGCATGCTGCTGCGCCCGCAGCTGCAACAACTCCCGCTGGCGGTCATCGATGAGGTGAGCGTACGGGCGGGGGACTATATCGACATTGGTACGCCTCTTTTTGGCGGATCGGTTGTGCCGGTGACGGTGAAATCACTCGCATTTCCTTCCTGAGGGAACGACTTATGAAACTAAAGACCACATTGTTCGGCAATGTTTATCAGTTTAAGGATGTAAAAGAGGTGCTGGCTAAAGCCAACGAACTGCGTTCGGGGGATGTGCTGGCGGGGGGGGCGGCGGAAAGTTCGCAGCAGCGCGTGGCGGCGAAGCAGGTGCTCTCCGATATGACGGTCGCCGATATTCGTAACAATCCGGTGATTCCTTATGAAGAGGACTGCGTGACGCGCCTGATTCAGGATGACGTCAACGAAACCGCCTATCAGCGGATTAAAAACTGGACTATCAGCGACCTGCGCGAATACGTGCTTAACGATGAGGTCACCAGCGATGACATCGCGTTTGTGCGCAAAGGGCTGACCTCAGAAGTGGTGGCGGCGGTGGCGAAGGTCTGCTCCAACGCCGACCTGATCTACGGCGCGAAGAAAATGCCGGTGATTAAAAAAGCCAACACCACCATCGGCCTGCCGGGCACCTTTAGCTGCCGCCTGCAGCCGAACGATACCCGCGATGACGTGCAGAGCATTGCCGCGCAAATCTACGAAGGGCTCTCGTTCGGCGCGGGCGATGCGGTGATCGGCGTTAACCCGGTAACCGATGACGTGGAGAACCTGACCCGCGTCCTCGATACCGTCTACGGCGTTATCGACAAGTTTAATATCCCGACCCAGGGCTGCGTGCTGGCGCACGTTACCACCCAGATTGAAGCGATCCGTCGCGGCGCCCCGGGGGGGCTTATTTTCCAGAGCATCTGCGGCAGCGAAAAGGGGCTAAAAGAGTTCGGCGTGGAGCTGGCGATGCTCGATGAAGCGCGGGCGGTCGGCGCCGAGTTTAACCGTATCGCCGGGGAGAACTGCCTGTACTTTGAAACCGGGCAGGGCTCGGCGCTGTCGGCCGGCGCGAACTTCGGCGCCGACCAGGTGACGATGGAGGCGCGCAACTATGGCCTGGCGCGGCACTACGATCCGTTCCTCGTCAATACCGTGGTGGGCTTTATCGGGCCGGAGTACCTCTATAACGATCGGCAGATTATTCGCGCCGGTCTCGAAGATCACTTTATGGGCAAGCTGAGCGGCATCTCGATGGGCTGCGACTGCTGCTACACCAACCATGCCGACGCCGACCAGAACCTCAATGAAAACCTGATGATTCTGCTCGCCACCGCCGGCTGCAACTACATCATGGGCATGCCGCTCGGCGACGACATCATGCTCAACTATCAGACCACCGCGTTTCACGATACCGCTACCGTCCGTCAGCTGCTGAATCTACGGCCGTCGCCGGAGTTCGAACGCTGGCTGGAAACCATGGGCATTATGGCAAACGGTCGTCTGACCCAACGGGCGGGCGATCCGTCACTGTTCTTTTGATGACGCGGGGATGACACATGATGGATCAAAAGCAGATTGAAGAAATTGTACGTAGCGTGATGGCGTCAATGGGACAACCGCAGACGGCAGCAGCAGCGCCTGAGGCGACGGTGACGAAGTGCGCCAGCCGGTGCGAGGTCGCGGCGGAGAGCTGCGTGCTGGATTTAGGTTCGCCAGAGGCGAAAGGCTGGATTGGCGTGCAGCAGCCGCATCGTGCGGAAGTGCTGGCCGAACTGAAGCGCAGCACCGCAGCGCGCGTGTGTACCGGCCGCGCCGGTCCGCGTCCGCGCACCCTCGCGCTGCTGCGCTTCCTCGCCGACCACTCGCGCTCCAAGGATACGGTGCTGAAAGAGGTACCGGAGGAGTGGGTGAAAACCCAGGGATTGCTGGAGGTGCGCTCCGAAATTAGCGACAAAAACCTCTACCTGACGCGCCCGGATATGGGCCGTCGGCTGAGTCCGGAGGCTATTGAGGCGCTGAAGGCGCAGTGCGTGGCGAATCCTGACGTTCAGGTGGTGGTATCCGATGGCCTCTCTACCGACGCGATTACCGTCAACTATGAAGAGATCCTGCCGCCGCTGCTGTCGGGCCTGAAGCAGGCCGGACTGAAGGTCGGTACGCCGTTCTTCGTCCGCTACGGGCGGGTCAAAATTGAAGATCAGATTGGCGAAATTCTCGGCGCGAAGGTGGTCATCCTGCTGGTAGGCGAACGTCCGGGGCTGGGGCAGTCGGAAAGCCTCTCCTGTTACGCCGTGTATTCGCCGCGCGTGGCGACCACCGTCGAAGCGGACAGGACCTGTATTTCCAATATTCACCAGGGCGGTACGCCCCCGGTAGAAGCCGCGGCGGTGATTGTCGATTTGGCCAAACGCATGCTGGAGCAGAAGGCTTCCGGCATCAACATGACTCGGTAAGGAGGCATCATGCCTGCATTAGATTTAATTCGCCCTTCGGTGACGGCCATGCGCGTGATTGCCTCAGTGAATGACGGCTTTGCCCGCGAGCTTAAATTACCGCCACATATACGTAGCCTCGGACTCATCACGGCGGATTCGGATGATGTGACTTATATTGCCGCTGACGAAGCGACAAAACAGGCGATGGTGGAAGTGGTCTACGGTCGTTCTCTTTACGCCGGCGCGGCCCACGGCCCTTCGCCAACCGCAGGTGAAGTGCTGATTATGCTGGGCGGCCCGAACCCGGCGGAAGTGCGCGCCGGTCTGGATGCGATGGTGGCGCATATCGAAACTGGGGCCGCGTTCCAGTGGGCCAACGATGCCGAAGATACGGCGTTTCTGGCGCACGTGGTGTCGCGTACCGGCTCTTATCTCTCGTCTACCTCCGGCATTGCGCTGGGCGATCCGATCGCTTATCTGGTGGCGCCGCCGCTGGAGGCGACCTTCGGTATCGATGCGGCAATGAAATCGGCCGACGTGCAGCTGGTGACCTACGTGCCGCCGCCGTCGGAAACCAACTATTCCGCCGCCTTTTTGACGGGAAGCCAGGCCGCCTGTAAAGCCGCCTGTAACGCCTTTACCGATGCCGTTCTGGATATTGCCCGTCATCCAATCCAGCGCGCGTAAGGGGGAAGCGATGATCAACGCCCTGGGATTACTGGAAGTGGACGGCATGGTGGCCGCCGTTGACGCGGCGGATGCGATGCTGAAGGCGGCCAACGTGCGGCTGCTCAGCCATGAGGTTCTTGACCCCGGCAGGCTGACGCTGGTGGTGGAAGGCGACCTGGCGGCGTGCCGGGCAGCGCTGGATGCCGGCAGCGCTGCGGCGCAGCGTACGGGGCGCGTTATCAGCCGTCGGGAGATTGGACGCCCGGAAGAGGATACCCAGCGGCTGATCGCCGGTTTTCAACGGCTGCCGCAAACGCCGGAGCCGCCGGTGGTCGTGGAATCCTCAGAACCCTTGCTGACGCTGCTCTCTTCGACGCGTCAGGGAATGACGGCAGGGGAGGTGGCCGCCCATTTCGGCTGGTCGCTTGAAGAGGCCAGGAAGGCGCTGGAGCAGCTCTTTTCTACCGGAGCGTTGCGTAAACGCAGTAGTCGCTATCGCTTAAAAAATTAACCAGTCGGAGGTGCCGGGAACGCGAAAGCGCTCCCGGTTTATCAGATCATGAAAAAGAAAAAACCGGCCAACCTGCACCATCTTTATCATGAAGCATTACCCGAAGACGTTAAACTGACGCCGATGGTCGAGGTGGACAACGTCCATCAGCGGCGGACCACCGATGTCTATGAACATGCCCTGACGATTACCGCCTGGCAGCAGATTTACGATCAGCTGCATCCGGGGAAATTTCACGGTGAATTTACCGAAATCCTGCTCGATGATATTCAGGTCTTTCGCGAATATACCGGCCTGGCGCTGCGTCAGTCCTGCCTGGTGTGGCCGAACTCCTTCTGGTTCGGTATTCCGGCAACCCGCGGCGAGCAGGGGTTTATTGGCTCACAGTGCCTCGGCAGCGCCGAAATCGCCACCCGACCCGGCGGCACCGAGTTTGAGCTCAGCACGCCGGATGATTACACCATTCTGGGCGTAGTGATCTCGGAGGATGTCATTTCCCGCCAGGCCAGCTTCCTGCATCACCCGGAGCGGGTGCTGCATATGCTGCGTAACCAGTCGGCGCTGGAGGTCAAAGAGGAGCACAAGGCGGCGCTGTGGGGCTTTGTGCAGCAGGCGCTGGCGACGTTTAGCGAGAATCCGGAGAACCTTCATCAGCCCGCGGTGCGTAAGGTGTTGGGCGATAATCTCCTGCTGGCGATGGGGGCGATGCTGGAGGAGGCGCAGCCGATGATTACCGCCGAGAGCATTAGCCACCAGAGCTATCGGCGTCTGCTTTCCCGGGCGCGGGAGTACGTGCTGGAGAATATGTCGGAGCCGCTGACGGTTCTCGATTTATGTCAGCAGCTGCACGTCAGCCGCCGTACGCTGCAAAACGCCTTTCACGCCATTCTGGGGATCGGGCCGAACGCCTGGCTGAAGCGCATTCGTTTAAACGCGGTGCGCCGGGAGCTGATTAGCCCGTGGTCGCAGAGCACGACGGTTAAGGATGCGGCGATGCAGTGGGGATTCTGGCACCTGGGCCAGTTCGCTACCGATTATCAGCAGCTGTTCGCCGAGAAACCGTCGCTGACGCTGCATCAGCGGATGCGGCAGTGGGCGTGATGACGATCTATTTAGCGGATGGCGATTCGCGCCGTCATCGCAGGCCTGATAAGCGTAGCGCCATCAGGCAAAACAGCGCCGTATCTGGCCTGCGAACCGCACTATCAGGCAACGTTAAACCCAATCGCGCACCTGAATAAACTCGCTCAGCGCCGCTTCCGGGCTGCCCGCTTCCGGCTGGTAGTCGTATTCCCAGCGCACCAGCGGCGGCATCGACATCAGAATGGATTCGGTGCGGCCGCCGGTTTGCAGGCCGAACAGGGTACCGCGATCCCACACCAGGTTGAACTCCACGTAGCGCCCGCGGCGGTAGAGCTGAAAAGCGCGTTCGCGCTCGCCCCAGACCCTCTCTTTACGCCGCTCGACAATGGGCAGATACGCATCGGTGAAGCCATTGCCCACCGCCTGCATAAAGTCGAAACAATGGTCAAAGTTCGGGGTATTCAAATCATCAAAAAACAGGCCGCCGATGCCGCGCTGCTCGTTACGATGCTTGAGGAAGAAGTAGTCGTCGCACCACTTTTTATAGCGCGGATAAACCTCTTCGCCGAAGGGCTGGCACAGGTCGCGGGCGGTGCGATGCCAGTGAACGGCATCTTCTTCAAAGCCGTAGTAGGGGGTTAAATCGAAGCCTCCGCCGAACCACCATACCGGCTCGGCGCCCGGTTTTTCCGCGATAAAGAAGCGCACGTTGGCGTGGCTGGTGGGGATATAGGGACTGCGCGGATGCACGACCAGCGAGACGCCCATCGCTTCAAAGCTGCGGCCCGCCAGCTCAGGGCGGTGCGCGGTTGCGGAGGCCGGCATCGCCTCGCCGTGCACGTGCGAAAAGTTAACGCCAGCCTGCTCAAAGATACCGCCATCGCGCAGCACCCGGCTGCGTCCGCCGCCGCCGCCTTCCCGCTGCCAGCTATCTTCGATGAATTCGCTGCCGTCAACGGCGCTGAGCTTTTGGCAGATAGCATCCTGGAGCTGGAGAAGGAAAGCTTTTACCTGGTGCGCATCGGGTCTCATTAACGTCTCTTCGAGTGGGCTTTCTGGTTATCGAACCAGTGGAAATAGCTGATGATGCCGTTGGCAATCGCTGTGGCGATTTTCTGTCGGAACGCGGTGGTGCCGAGCAGTTTTTCTTCGTTCGGATTGGTAATAAACGAGGTTTCTACCAGCACCGACGGAATCGACGGCGATTTCAGCACCACAAACGCCGCCTGCTCGGTATTGCGGCTGTGCAGCTTGTGCACCGGCTTGATCTTTTTCAGGATATGGGAACCGAGCGTCAGGCTGTTTTTGATGGTATCAGTTTGTACCAGGTCGAACAGCACTTGCTGCAATAGGTGGTCTTTATCCGTCGTTTTCTTGCCGGCCACTTCATCCGCCCGGTTTTCACGGTCCGAGAGATACTTTGCCATGGCGCTACTGGCGCCGCGGTTGGAAAGGGCGAAAACGGAGGCGCCGGCCGCGCTCGGGTTGGTGAAACCATCGGCGTGAATTGACATAAAAAGATCGGCGCCGTGCTGGTGGGCGATCTCCACCCGGTCATAGAGCGGAATAAAGGTATCGCCGCTGCGCGTCAGGCGCGCATCGATGCCGTTGCTGCGCAGAATGCTGCGCACGTTTTTAGCGATCGCCAGCACGACGTGCTTCTCTTTTGAACCGTTATGGCCGATAGCGCCGGTATCAATACCGCCATGGCCCGGGTCGAGCATCACGACGCGTTTGGCGCCTTTTTTCTTCGCTGCGGGTTTGCTGTGCCCATTGGGTGTTTTCAATGGCTGTTGTTCTTTCGCGCTGGCCTGTGAGGCGATCCCTGAAAGCGTGATTGCTGCCAGCCCGGCTTTCAGCACCTGGCGGCGCGAAGCAAGTATTTTTAATGGTTTAAAAGTGCTCATTCGGCCTGAATTGCAAACAAGTGGTAACCAATGTTATATCGTATCGTCTTTTCTGATACGACCATTCAAAATAAGAATTGTTTTACTTTTCATTTCAATACATGACAAAGTCATAGTATGCCATTTTTTGCGGTTCATTGCGCCTGATATTGGCTATCGGGCACAATCACGCCATAATCTCTGTTTTTAACCGTCAATGGTGGGGAATACCATGGAGATACGCGTTTTTCGCCAGCAAGATTTCGAAGAGGTCATCACCCTGTGGGAGCGTTGCGATCTCCTTCGCCCATGGAACGATCCGGAAATGGATATTGAACGTAAGCTGAACCACGATGCCAGCCTGTTTCTGGTCGCCGAAGTTAACGGTGAAGTGGTTGGCACGGTGATGGGCGGTTATGACGGGCATCGCGGGTCTGCCTATTATCTTGGCGTGCATCCTGAATATCGCGGTCGCGGTATTGCTAATGCGCTGCTTAATCGGCTGGAGAAAAAGCTGATCGCCCGCGGCTGTCCGAAAATAAATATTATGGTTCGCGAAGATAATGACGTGGTGCAGGGGATGTACGAACGCCTTGGCTATGAGCATTCAGACGTGCTGTGCCTCGGCAAGCGCTTAATTGAAGATGAAGAATACTGAGTTTATCCCCGCCGATTTCGATACCCACGGCCGCCTGCGTTTGCCGTTTCTCTTTTGGTGCGTGCTGCTGCTTCAGGCGCGGACGTGGGTGCTATTTCTGATGGCCGGCGCGTCACGCCAGCAGGGCGACGCGCTGCTGAATCTGTTTTATCCGGACCACGATAATTTTTGGCTGGGATTGCTCCCCGGCATTCCGGCGGTGCTGGCGTTTATCATTAGCGGGCATCGTCAGCGCTTCCCCCGGCTCTGGCCCATGATGCGCTGGCTGCTGGTGCTTTCCCAGCTCTTGCTGTTGGTCTGGCAACCGCTGTTGTGGATGAGCGGCGAGTCGCCTTCGGCGGTGACCATCGGCCTGCTGGCGGCGGATCTTTACGCGCTCTGGTGGCTGTTAAGCAGCCGTCGGCTGAAAGCCTGTTTTCGCGAAGAACAGGTTTAACGGCACTTTTTGCCGATCGCGCACTCCAACTTGCGTTGAATACATCAGAAAGGACACTCAGTCATGAAATCGCTACGTTTACTTCTCTGCGCACTACCGCTGGCTTTAACCGGCTGCTCAACGATGAGCTCGGTGAACTGGTCGGCGGCTTATCCGTGGAACTGGTTTGGTTCCTCTATGGAGGTGAGCGAACAGGGCGTAGGCAACCTGACGGCGTCAACGGCGCTGAGCGAGCAGGCGATCGGCGACGCGCTCGGCAGCAGCTACCGCCTGCGCAGCGGCATGAAAACGGCTAACGGCAATATTGTGCGCTATTTCGAAGCGTTAAAAGATGACAAGGTCGCGCTGACCATCAACGGCGAGAGCGGGACTATTAGCCGCATCGACGTGCGCGATAGCAATATCAAAGCCGCCAGCGGCGTGAAAATCGGTACCCCGTTCAGCGATATCTACAGCAAAGCGTTTGGTAACTGCCAGAAAGGCAGCAACGATAACGGTGCCGTGGTGGAGTGCAAGGCCGAGGGTAGCCAGCATATTAGCTATGCCTTCACCGGCAACTGGAGCGGCCCTGATGAGCTAATGCCCTCCGACGACACGCTGAAAAACTGGAAGGTGAGCAAGATTATCTGGCGTCGCTAATTTGATCTGAAGTGATTCGAGGTCCTGAAAAAGCGGGTACAATAGCGCCTTAAAAAGCCACAGCGTTGTGGTTGTACTATTTCAGGAGGAGCGATGTCTCAGGTTCAGAGCGGCATTTTGCCGGAACATTGCCGTGCGGCGATTTGGATTGAAGCAAATGTCAAAGGCGATGTTGACGCCCTGCGCGAAGCCAGCAAGGTGTTTGCCGATAAGTTAGCCACCTTTCAGGCGAAATACCCGGAAGCGAAGCTGGGGGCGGTGGTCGCTTTTGGCCATAACGTCTGGCGTCAGCTAAGCGGTGGCGTCGGGGCTGAAGAGCTAAAAGACTTCCCGTCCTATGGCAAAGGTCTGGCCCCGGCCACCCAGTATGATGTGCTAATCCACATTCTGTCCGCGCAGCATGAGCTGAATTTTTCTGTCGCTCAGGCGGCCCTGTCCGCTTTTGGCGCAGCGATTGATGTCAAAGAAGAGATTCACGGCTTTCGCTGGATTGAAGAGCGCGATCTGAGCGGCTTTGTCGACGGTACTGAAAACCCGGCGGGGGAAGAGACCCGCCGTGAAGTGGCGGTGATTCAGGATGGCGTCGATGCGGGCGGCAGCTACGTATTTGTGCAGCGCTGGGAGCACAACCTCAAGCAGCTTAATCGCATGAGCGTTCCCGATCAGGAGATGATGATCGGCCGTACCAAAGAAGCCAACGAAGAGATTGACGGCGACGATCGTCCGGATACCTCTCACCTGAGCCGCGTGGATCTGAAAGAAGAAGGTAAAGGGCTGAAGATTGTGCGTCAGAGCCTGCCGTACGGTACCGCCAGCGGCACCCACGGCCTCTACTTTTGCGCCTACTGCGCGCGTCTGCACAATATTGAACAGCAGCTGCTGAGCATGTTCGGCGATACCGACGGTAAGCGCGACGCGATGCTGCGTTTTACCAAACCGGTGACCGGCGGATACTACTTCGCGCCTTCGCTGGATAGACTGCTGGCGCTGTAAGATCTTCTCCTGACCCTCTCCCCCGCAGGGAGAGGGGACCGTTCGGCGCGGCCGGCAGGCGTCGAACGTTTTCCGGTTCTGCATGCGTGATTCAGATAAGCTTTGCCATTCCCTTATTCTCTTTTCGACTTCCAAATCGCCAAACGGTATATAAAACCGTTACTCCTTTCATAGCCGTTATAAATATGATGATCAGCAGAAAATCATCATATTGATAAGGGTGCGCAATGGCCGTTAAATCACTAAAAAAAGGATATCTGGCGCTGGCTGCTTCTGTGCTGCTGGTCGCGCAGGCGCAGGCGACGGAATTGCTGAACAGTTCCTACGATGTTTCTCGCGAGCTGTTTGCCGCCCTTAACCCGCAGTTCGAACAGCAGTGGGCGAAAGATAACGGCGGCGATAAGCTGACGATTAAACAATCTCATGCCGGGTCATCAAAACAGGCGCTGGCGATTCTGCAAGGGCTGAAGGCCGACGTGGTGACCTACAATCAGGTGACCGATGTCCAGATCCTGCACGACAAAGGCAAGCTGATCCCCGCCGACTGGCAAAGCCGTCTGCCGAATAACAGCTCGCCGTTTTACTCCACCATGGGCTTCCTGGTGCGTAAAGGCAACCCGAAGAATATCCACGACTGGAATGACTTAGTGCGTTCCGACGTGAAGCTGATTTTCCCGAACCCGAAAACCTCCGGCAACGCGCGTTACACTTATTTAGCGGCGTGGGGCGCGGCGGACAAGGCTGACGGCGGCGATAAAGCGAAAACCGAGCAGTTCATGACCCAGTTCCTGAAAAACGTCGAAGTGTTTGATACCGGCGGTCGCGGGGCTACCACGACCTTCGCCGAGCGCGGTCTGGGCGATGTGCTGATCAGCTTCGAATCGGAAGTGAATAACATCCGCAAACAGTATGAAGCGCAGGGCTTTGAGGTGGTTATCCCGAAAACCAACATCCTGGCCGAGTTCCCGGTGGCGTGGGTGGATAAAAACGTCCAGGCCAACGGTACCGAGAAAGCGGCAAAAGCCTATCTCAACTACCTGTACAGCCCGCAGGCGCAGACCATCATCACCGATTACTACTACCGCGTGAATAACCCGGACGTGATGAACAAACTGAAAGATAAATTCCCGCAGACCGAACTGTTCCGCGTGGAAGATAAATTTGGCTCCTGGCCTGATGTGATGAAAACCCATTTTGCCAGCGGCGGTGAGCTGGACAAACTGCTGGCGGCGGGGCGTAAGTAATGTTTGCAGTATCGACTAAACGCGTGCTGCCGGGCTTTACCTTAAGCCTCGGGACCAGCCTGCTGTTCGTCTGCCTTATCCTGTTGTTGCCGCTCAGCGCGCTGGTGATGCAGCTTGCCCAGATGAGCTGGGCGCAGTACTGGGACGTGGTGACCAACCCGCAGGTGGTGGCGGCCTATAAAGTGACGCTGCTGTCGGCGTTTGTCGCCTCCATTTTTAACGGCGTGTTCGGCCTGCTGATGGCGTGGATCTTAACCCGCTACCGCTTCCCGGGCCGCACGCTGCTTGATGCGCTGATGGATTTGCCGTTTGCGCTGCCGACGGCCGTTGCCGGCTTAACCCTCGCCTCGCTCTTCTCCGTGAACGGGTTGTACGGCGAGTGGCTGGCGAAATTTGATATTAAAGTCACCTATACCTGGCTCGGTATCGCGGTGGCCATGGCCTTTACCAGCATCCCGTTTGTGGTGCGTACCGTGCAGCCGGTGCTGGAAGAGTTGGGTCCGGAATATGAAGAGGCGGCGGAAACCCTGGGCGCCACGCGCTGGCAGAGCTTTCGCAAGGTGGTGCTGCCGGAGCTCTCCCCGGCGCTGATGGCGGGCGTTGCGCTGTCCTTTACCCGCAGCCTCGGTGAGTTCGGCGCGGTGATTTTTATCGCCGGCAACATTGCGTGGAAAACGGAAGTGACCTCGCTGATGATTTTTATCCGTTTGCAGGAGTTTGATTACCCGGCGGCGAGCGCGATTGCTTCGGTGATCCTCGCGGCCTCGCTGCTGCTGCTGTACTCGATTAACACTCTGCAAAGTCGCTTTGGTCGACGTGTGGTAGGTCACTGATGGCGGAAGTTACGCAATTGAAGCGATACGATGCGCCCCGCATCAACTGGGGTAAATGGTTTCTGATCGGTGCGGGCGTGCTGGTTTCCGCGTTTATTCTCGTCGTGCCGACGGTGTATATCTTCGTTCAGGCCTTCAGCAAGGGGCTGATGCCGGCGCTGGAAAACCTGGCGAACCCGGATATGCTGCACGCCATCTGGCTGACCGTGCTGATTGCGCTGATTACCGTGCCGGTGAACCTGGTGTTCGGTACCCTGCTGGCGTGGCTGGTGACGCGCTTTAACTTCCCGGGACGTCAGCTGCTGCTGACCCTGCTGGATATTCCTTTTGCCGTGTCGCCGGTGGTGGCGGGCCTGGTTTATCTGCTCTTTTACGGCTCCAACGGGCCGCTGGGCGGCTGGCTGGATGAGCACAACCTGCAGATCATGTTTGCCTGGCCGGGCATGGTGCTGGTTACCATCTTCGTGACCTGTCCGTTTGTGGTGCGTGAGCTGGTGCCGGTGATGTTAAGCCAGGGAAGCAACGAAGACGAAGCGGCGGTGCTGCTTGGCGCGTCAGGCTGGCAGATGTTCCGCCGCGTCACGCTGCCGAATATCCGCTGGGCGCTGCTTTACGGCGTGGTGCTGACCAACGCCCGCGCGATTGGCGAGTTTGGTGCCGTTTCCGTCGTCTCCGGCTCTATTCGCGGTGAAACCCTGTCGCTGCCGCTACAGATTGAGCTGCTGCAGCAGGACTACAACACCATCGGTTCGTTTACTG
Source organism: Klebsiella sp. PL-2018 (assembly GCF_019048985.1). Classification (NCBI taxonomy): domain Bacteria; kingdom Pseudomonadati; phylum Pseudomonadota; class Gammaproteobacteria; order Enterobacterales; family Enterobacteriaceae; genus Klebsiella; species Klebsiella sp. PL-2018. The sequence goes on along the minus strand of NZ_CP077673.1, from coordinate 4,264,468 downwards.
CCGCAGCGCTGCTGACGCTGATGGCCATTTTGACCCTGTTTTTGAAGAGTGTGGTGCAGTGGCGTTTAGAAAATCAGGAAAAACGCCAGCATCAGGAGGGAAATCATGAGCATTGAGATTGCCAATATTAAGAAGTCTTTTGGTCGCACCCAGGTGCTGAATGATATCTCGCTGGATATCCCTTCCGGACAAATGGTGGCGCTGCTCGGGCCGTCTGGCTCGGGTAAAACCACGCTGCTGCGTATTATCGCCGGGCTTGAGCATCAGACCAGCGGGCACATCCGCTTTCACGGCACCGACGTGAGCCGTCTGCATGCCCGGGATCGTAAGGTTGGCTTTGTATTCCAGCATTACGCGCTGTTCCGCCATATGACCGTATTCGACAATATTGCGTTTGGCCTGACCGTACTGCCGCGCCGCGAGCGCCCAAATGCGGAGGCCATCAAAGCGAAAGTGACCAAACTGCTGGAGATGGTACAGCTGGCTCACCTGGCGGATCGCTTTCCGGCGCAGCTCTCCGGCGGGCAGAAGCAGCGCGTGGCGCTGGCGCGTGCGTTAGCCGTTGAACCGCAGATACTGCTGCTGGATGAACCCTTCGGCGCGCTGGACGCCCAGGTGCGTAAAGAGCTGCGTCGCTGGCTGCGTCAGCTGCATGAAGAGCTGAAGTTCACCAGCGTCTTCGTCACCCACGATCAGGAAGAGGCGATGGAAGTCGCGGATCGCGTGGTGGTGATGAGCCAGGGCAACATTGAGCAGGTTGACGAGCCAGAACAGCTCTGGCGCGAACCGGCGACCCGCTTTGTGCTGGAATTTATGGGCGAGGTTAACCGTCTGCAGGGCACCATTCGCGGCGGACAATTCCACGTGGGCGCGCACCGCTGGCCGCTGGGCTATACCTCCGCGCATCAGGGGCCGGTCGATCTGTTCCTGCGTCCGTGGGAAGTGGACGTGAGCCGCCGAACCAGTCTCGATTCACCGCTGCCGGTGCAGGTGCTGGAAGCTAGCCCTAAAGGTCACTACACGCAATTGGTGGTACAACCGCTGGGCTGGTATACCGAGCCGCTGACCGTGGTCATGCGCGACGACGTCCCGCCGCACCGGGGAGAGCGCCTGTTTGTCGGTCTGCAGCATGCCCGTATTTATCACGGGAAGGAACGCATTGAGACGCGCGAGGATATTGCTCTGGCGGAGTCAGCCTGATAGGTTATCGCGTATGTTTTTCGCCCGGTGGCGTAATGCTTACCGGGCTTTTTATTGAGCAAAAAACGTGAATACACTCGAACACACTATCGGCAACACGCCTCTGGTCAAACTGCAGCGCATGGGGCCGGACAACGGCAGCGAAATCTGGGTCAAACTTGAAGGCAATAACCCGGCGGGGTCGGTGAAAGACAGGGCGGCCCTGTCGATGATTGTCGAGGCCGAAAAGCGCGGAGAGATTAAGCCCGGAGATGTGCTGATTGAAGCGACCAGCGGCAACACCGGCATTGCGCTGGCGATGATCGCCGCGCTTAAAGGCTATCAGATGAAGCTGCTGATGCCGGACAACATGAGCCAGGAGCGCCGTGCCGCCATGCGCGCCTACGGTGCGGAGCTTATTCTGGTCACCAAAGAGCAGGGAATGGAAGGCGCGCGTGACTTAGCGTTAGCCATGGCGCAGCGCGGCGAAGGCAAGCTGCTCGATCAGTTCAACAACCCGGACAACCCGTACGCGCACTACACCACTACCGGGCCGGAAATCTGGCAGCAGACCGACGGGCGGATCACCCATTTTGTCTCCAGTATGGGCACCACCGGCACCATTACCGGCGTATCGCGTTTTCTGCGTGAGCAGGATAAAGCGGTGAGCATCGTGGGGCTGCAGCCGGAAGAGGGGAGCAGTATTCCCGGAATTCGCCGCTGGCCTGCCGAATATATGCCGGGCATTTTTAACGCGCAGCTGGTGGACGCGGTGCTCGATATCCATCAACAGGATGCCGAAAACACCATGCGGATGCTGGCGGTGAAGGAGGGGATTTTCTGCGGCGTCAGTTCCGGCGGCGCGGTGGCGGGCGCGCTACGCGTGGCGGGTGAAAATCCTGGCGCGGTAGTGGTGGCGATCGTTTGCGATCGCGGCGATCGCTACCTTTCTACCGGCGTATTTGGCGAAGAGCACTTTACCCAGGGCGCGGGAATTTAAACCTCGGGCGCGTCGAGCAGGTCCGTACCGTAGGAGTTATCCACGGTGCAGAGCCAGCGTTCGCCCTGCTGACGAAAGACATAGGTTGCGCGCCGCGTGACCTGTGTTATCCCGGCTTCCGCCGTCGGGATATCCAGCCGGGTCTCCATAATCACCAGCGCATTGCCGCCGCCTTCGATAATCTCCATTTTTCCCTGCGTCACCACCAGCCGGTGCTGGAAATAGTCGGCAATGGCGATAAACGCGTTGCGGATATTTTCTTTGCCCCGCACCACCATGCCTGGCTTGACGACCAGCGCGGCGTCATCAGCGTAATACTCCATCAGTGTCGCGTAATCCTCCTGGGAGATAGCGCGATCGCAGGCTTCGATGGCGGCTTTAAGCTGTGGGTTGGGATTGTGCATTTCTGGGGATCCTTAAACTGTCGGGCTTTAATAAAAGCCTTTTGCTTACTTTGCCGTCAGCTTATCAAGAAACGCCCACAGCTTCTCATTCATTTCGCGATAATCCCAGGCACGCATCTCCTGTTCACTACGAATGAAACGCCTGCCTCTGGCGGCGCTAAGCTCCTGCTGCGAATGGGCGATCAGCAGCTCAATGACCTCAGCATCAAACTCCATGTGGCACTGGAAGCCATAAACCCGGTCGCTGTATTTCACAATTTGCCGCGGGCAGCCTTCGCTGGAGGCCATCACTTCCGCCTCCGGGGTCAGGCCTGGCATATCGTTATGCCAGTGGCCGACGACCAGCGAGGGGCCAAAATGGGCCAGTTTGTCATCCTGCAGGCCCGCGGTGGTGAGCGTGATGGGATAGTGACCCACCTCTTTTTCCGGACTTTGCATGACCGGCGCGCCCAGCGCTTCACCGATAAGCTGCGAGCCCAGGCATATCCCTACCACGATCCGTCCTGCGGCAATGGCCTGCGCAATCAAACGCTGCTCGGCGTGGCTATCAAACCAGGGGCACTCAGATAATGTCGTGCGCGGCGACTGCGGACCGCCGAGCACAACCAGCATATCAAAAGCGTTGGCGTTTTCCGGTAGCCTGTCCCCCGCGTATACCCGCGACCAGCTGATACCGTAGCCGCGCGCCTGCGCCCAGTGCAGGTAAGCTCCCGGCGCTTCAAAGACTTCATGGACGATAAAGTGGATCTGCATAGCGTTAACTCCCGTCACTGTTGTTGTAATATCTGGTATAAGTCATTGGCGAGCTTATTCATTTCATTGTCGCTGAGCGTCGCAAGCGACAGCCTCAGCCCGTGCGAAGGGGCGCGAATGCCGAACGTTTCGCCTTCGCGAACCAGCCAGCCGGCGTGCGCCAGACGGAGCGCTACCGGCTGGCTCGGCTCTTCCAGCGGGAACCAAAAATTAAGGCCGTCTCCCGGCGTCAGATGGGTGATTCCGCGGCTGGCGAGGGCGGCAATCAGCTTTTCATGCTGCTGACGATAGTGGCGCCGGGTTTCCGCCAGAGAGGCCATAAAGGTGTTGTCGTTAAGGCAGGCGATGACCAGATCCTGCAACAGATGGCTGACCCATTGGCTACCGGAATTAAGCCTCAGCCGCAGCGCCGCCGACGTGTCAGCGTCGCTGGCGACGATGGCCAGACGCAAATCTGGTCCCAGGGTTTTTGACAGGGAGCGTACCAGCGCCCAACGCTGACTTTCCGCGGCGATAGGGGAGTACCAGGGCGTGGCGGAGAGCAGCGCGAAATGGTCGTCAACAATCACCAGAACCTGCGGATAGCGGGCCAGTATTTCGCGTATTGCCCGGGCGCGGGATTCGCTGAGGCTACAGCCGGTCGGATTGTGCGCGCGCGGGGTAATAATGACCGCCCGGGCGCCGTTGCTCAGCGCCTCTTCAAGGGCTTCAGGCTGCATGCCTTCCCCGTCGACCGGTACCGGCGAAGGGCTAAAACCGGCGTAGCGCAGCATATTGATGCTGCTGAGAAAGCAGGGGTCTTCGATGGCCACGCTATCGCCGGGCAGCAGCAGGGCGCACAGCAGGCGCTCAAGCGCATCGACAGCGCCGCTGGCAAGGTTAATATCGGCATCCAGGTTCACATCGTTGTTAACCCAGCGGCTGGCCCACGCGGCCAGCCGTGGTTCAACCGCCGCATCGCCGTACAGACGAGGCGCTGGCGCAATTGCGCTGAGATAGTGCTTGAGGTTTGCCAGGCGAGCGGGGTCGGGATTGCCGCTGGAGATATCCTTCAGCGGCGAAGAGGGATCGCCACCTTCAAGGGCGGGCAGGGTATTATGCGTTTTAATGGCGGTACCATTACGCCCCTGGCTGATAGCCAGGCCAGAGGTCACCAGTCGCTTATAGGCGGCAGCGACGGTATTGCGGTTAACCGACAGCTTGCCCGCCAGCTCGCGGACCGGCGGTAAAACATCGCCAGGCTTGAGTGCGCCGCTTTGTACCAGATGGCGGATGCTATCGAAGATCTCACTGGCAGTTTTTCCAACGATCATTATTGACCTATGACAAAATGAATTTTAGCATAGGACGAATGATAATCAGAGTATGACCCGCTGTCCAGCGGGGGGAGAAAGGATGGGCCAGCAAGATGAAATACAATCGGTGCTCTTCAACGATAAAAGTCGGGCGCTTCAGGTCGATATTGTGGCCGTGCAGTCGCAGGTGGTCTACGGCAGCGTAGGCAACAGTATTGCGATACCGGCTATAAAGCAGCACGGCCTGCGGGTCATCGCGGTGCCGACGGTGCTGTTCAGCAATACGCCGCACTATGATACTTACTATGGCGGCGTTATCCCGGAAGAGTGGTTTGCCGGCTATTTAAAGGCGCTGGAGGAGCGTGACGCCCTGCGCGAGCTGCGGGCGGTAACGACCGGCTATATGGGCAGCGCCGTGCAGATTAAGCGTCTGGCGCAATGGCTGCTGCGCATTCGCGAGCAGCATCCTGAACTGTGTATTCTCGTTGATCCCGTCATTGGCGATGTGGATAGCGGTATTTACGTCAAGGCCGAGATCCCTGAAGCCTATCGTACGCATTTGCTCCCGCTGGCGCAGGGGATCACGCCCAATCTGTTTGAGCTGGAAACGCTAAGCGGTCTGCCTTGCCATAATCAGCAGGAGGCGATTATTGCCGCCCGTAGTCTGCTCTCTGATTCACTGAAATGGGTCGTTATCACCAGCGCGCCGGGAGAAAATAGCGCCACGATCAACGTGCTGGTGGTTAGCGCGCAGTCGGTCGAGGTGGTTGAACATCCGCGCGTTGAAACCGATCTGAAGGGAACGGGCGACCTTTTTTGCGCCGAGCTGGCGAGCGGCCTGGTGCGCGGAATGCCGCTGGGCGAGGCCGCCCACGCTGCCGCGCAGCGGGTGCTGGCGGTTATGACCTGGACCAATGAACAGGGCTGCGATGAGCTCATTCTTCCGCCGCATAGGGAGGGAGAATGAAGAGCTATCGTTTAGTGGTGCGTCAGCAGGGAAGAGTCGTCGGCCATTTTGAGACCACCGGCAGCGAAGCCCTTGAGGATGTCTGCGAAGTGGGATCTTTATTTGGCGCCGTTGGCGGATATCAGTGTGATTTACAGGTTTCTGACAGCGAGAAGCGGATTCTGGAAAGCGGCCCGGAAGGGATGAAAATACTTTCGCGGGAGAAGTGCTATCGGCCGTTTAAAGCGGCGAGATAAAAAAATGGCGCCCGAGAGGCGCCATTCTTCTGCGGCAAGAATTACTTCTTGATGCGGATAACCGGTGTTTCACCCACGGTTACGCTACCGGACAGTTTGATCAGCTCTTTGATCTCGTCCATGTTGGAGATAACAACCGGAGTCAGGGTAGACTTGGCTTTCTCTTCCAGCAGCGGCAGATCGAATTCGATAACCGGGTCGCCGACTTTCACACGCTGGCCTTCTTCGGCGATACGTTTGAAGCCTTCGCCTTTCAGCTCAACGGTATCAATACCGAAGTGAACGAACAGTTCAATGCCGCTATCAGATTCGATTGAAAAAGCATGGTTGGTTTCAAAAATTTTACCGATGGTACCATCTACCGGCGCAACCATTTTGTTGCCAGTAGGTTTGATAGCAATGCCATCACCCACAATTTTTTCCGCAAAAACTACATCCGGCACGTCTTCAATGTTGACGATCTCGCCAGAGAGCGGGGCAACAATCTCAATAGTTCCGGTGTCTTTTTTATCATCAGAAACCAGAGATTTCAATTTATCGAACAAACCCATGATCTTCTCCTAAGCAGTAATTTGGGCCGCGCATCTCGTGAATTAGCAGATTGTTTTTTCTTCAATGAACTTGTTAACCAGCGTCATTAACTCGTCCGTTGTCGGTTGAGCAAGAGCCTGCTCTGCTAATACTTTCGCATCTTCGAAGTTCGTGTTACGGATAATCTTCTTGATGCGCGGGATGGAAATGGCGCTCATAGAGAACTCGTCCAGACCCATACCCAGCAACAGAAGTGTAGCACGTTCATCGCCCGCAAGCTCACCGCACATGCCAGTCCATTTGCCTTCAGCATGAGAAGCATCAATAACTTGCTTAATCAGCGTCAGCACGGACGGGGACATTGGCTGGTAAAGATGTGAAATCATATCATTACCACGGTCAACTGCCAGAGTATACTGCGTTAAATCATTGGTACCGATACTAAAGAAATCAACTTCTTTGGCTAAGTGACGCGCAATTGTCGCAGCGGCTGGGGTTTCCACCATCACGCCAATCTCAATTGCCTCATCAAAAGCTTTACCTTCGTCGCGCAGTTCCTGTTTGTAGATTTCGATCTCTTTCTTCAGTGCACGCACTTCTTCAACAGAGATGATCATCGGGAACATGATGCGCAGTTTACCGAAAGCGGAAGCGCGCAGGATAGCTCGAACCTGGTCGCGCAGAATCTCTTTGCGATCCATGGCGATGCGCACTGCGCGCCAGCCGAGGAACGGGTTCTCTTCTTTCGGGAAGTTCATGTACGGCAGCTCTTTGTCGCCGCCGATGTCCATGGTGCGAACGATAACCGCCTGCGAGCCGCATGCTTCGGCAACGGCTTTGTATGCTGCGAACTGTTCTTCTTCAGTCGGCAGCGAGTCGCGGTCCATGAACAGGAATTCTGTACGATACAAACCAACGCCTTCCGCGCCGTTACGTTCGGCACCTTCAACGTCGCGTACGGTACCGATGTTGGCGCAGACTTCAACCTGATGGCCGTCCAGCGTAATGGCCGGCAGGTCTTTCAGCTTAGCCAGTTCCGCTTTCTCTTCAGCGACCTGAGCCTGCAGGTTGCGCAGTTCTTCGATTTGTTGATCGCTCGGGTTAACCAGAACCTGATTATTCACCGCGTCGAGAACCAGATAATCGCCGTTTTTCACCTGGGTAGTCACGCAACCGGTGCCCACGATGGCCGGCAGTTCAAGGGAACGCGCCATGATGGAGGTATGGGAAGTACGACCGCCCGCGTCGGTGATGAAACCCAGCACCTTGTTCAGGTTCAGCTGTGCGGTTTCAGACGGGGTGAGGTCAGCGGCTACCAGGATAACTTCATCCTGAATCGCGCTCAGATCGATGATGGCCAGACCGAGGATGTTGCGCAGCAGGCGCTTACCGATGTCGCGTACGTCAGCGGCACGCTCTTTCAGGTATTCGTCATCCAGTTCTTCCAGGGCAGTAGCCTGACCTTCGATAACTTCATTGGCTGCCGCATCGGCAGTCATATGCTTATCTTTAATCAGGGCTATGATTTCCTGCTCAAGCTCCTCATCTTCCAGCAGCATGATGTGCCCTTCGAAGATGGCTTCTTTTTCTTCACCGAAGGTTTCACCAGCTTTGGTTTTGATGACCTCCAGCTGGGCGGAGGCCTTGGTGCGGCCATTCAGAAAACGTTCAACTTCCTGATCAACCTTATCGGCAGAAATTTTCTTCCGGTCGATGACAATTTCATCTTCTTTCAGCAGAAGTGCCTTGCCGAAAGCGATACCCGGGGATGCTAAAATGCCTGAAATCATAACCCTACCTTACTTGTGACTGATATTAAAAAGAACCCGTGAACTTACTCGAGTTCAGCCATCAGTTTTACCAGATGCTCAACTGCTTTTTGCTCGTCTTCGCCTTCGGCAGAGAGAGTGACAACGGTACCCTGGGTCAGGCCCAGAGTCTGCAGTTTGAACAGGCTTTTGGCGCTGGCGCTTTTGCCGTTGGAGGTTACAGTGATCTCAGAAGTGAAGCCTTTTGCTTCTTTAACAAACTGAGCAGCAGGGCGGGTGTGCAGACCGTTCGGAGCGGTAATAGTAACTTCTTGCTGGAACATTATATTTCCCCAACTTATAGGTTTAGTGTTGTGGACCTAAAGTTTAGCCTAACGGCCAAACTTTAGCCTGTATCGTTAGCGCCGGCATCACGTATCCGGCTCCGGCACCATCAGCGGAAAATCGCTGTGGAAACCTTCAGGCCGTTAACGTCTACCACGTCATTAAACATTATGCCGCTAAAGGAAGACTTGAACCAAATCATAAAATCGATTCAGCTTATGGAAATCCAAATCGGAATAATTTCGCGCATCGAAATAAATGTGCTGGTTAAATACCAGACCCAACGAAGTGAATCAATGCCAGGAGGGGTAAAAGTTTGATGTGCGCCACAAAAAAGCACCTGAAAAGGTGCTTTTTTACACGATATTAACAAGCTGGCATTACTGTTGCAGTTCTTTCTCGGTGAAGAGATCGGCAAACAATGCGGTGCTTAAATAGCGCTCACCTGAAGAGGGTAGGATAACCACAATATTCTTGTTGGTAAAGGCTTCATCCTCCTGCAGCTTCAGCGCAGCGGCAACGGCAGCGCCGGAAGAGATGCCGGCCAGAATGCCTTCCTCTTCCATCAGGCGACGGGTCCTCTTCCATCAGGCGACGGGCGGTGGAAATGGCTTCATCATTGGTAATAGCCACTACTTTATCCACCAGCTTCAAATCCAGGTTGCCTGGGATAAAGCCTGCGCCAATACCCTGGATTTTGTGCGGGCCTGGCTTCAGCTCTTCGCCTGCCAGCGCCTGGGCGATAACCGGGGAGTCGGTAGGTTCAACGGCAACGGTAATCAGATCTTTTTTACCTTTGGTGCCTTGATATAGCGGCTCACGCCGGTCAGCGTACCGCCAGTACCGACGCCGGAGATGAAGACGTCGATTTGACCATCGGTATCTTCCCAGATTTCCGGGCCGGTGGTTTTTCATGAATTTCCGGGTTGGCCGGGTTGCTGAACTGCTGGAGCAGGAGGAATTTTTCCGGGTCGCTGGCGACAATTTCTTCGGCTTTCTGGATGGCGCCTTTCATCCCCTTGGCGCCTTCGGTCAGCACCAGGTTAGCGCCCAGGGCCTTCAGCAGCTTGCGGCGTTCGATGCTCATGGTCTCCGGCATCGTCAGCGTCAGTTTATAACCGCGCGCCGCAGCCACGTACGCCAGCGCGATACCGGTATTACCGCTGGTCGGTTCCACCAGCTCAACGCCGGGCTTCAGCACGCCGCGTTTTTCGGCATCCCAAATCATATTGGCACCGATACGGCATTTTACGCTAAAGCTCGGGTTACGAGATTCTACCTTTGCCAGGATGCGTCCGTTACCGATGCGGTTCAGTCGTACCAGCGGCGTATGGCCGATAGTCAGGGAGTTATCTTCAAAAATCTTACTCATGGCCCGTCCTTAACTGTATGAAATTTGGGAGTACGGCTTCAGCATACCCGCTTAAAGAATATGCGGAAGTAAGGATTTAGCATATCTATATTCAGAAGAGAAATAATGGCAAGCCAGAAGTAATAAGGAGCGGCATAAGCCGCTCCGAAAGCGATAGCGCTACTTCCACATGGCGTGTTTGTCACGGTAGCAATCGACCCACATCGCCGTCGCGCCGCAAATCGCGACGGGCAGGATGACCAGGTTTAGCACCGGGATCATGGTAAACAGGCTGGTCAGGGGCGCCAAAACTGGCATATTGGTCACTTTGCGCGTGCGCAGCGCCTGACGCATCGTTTTAAACGGCACCTTATGGTTATCAAAAGGGTAATCGCAGTACTGAATCGCCAGCATCCAGGCGCTGAACAGGAACCACAGCACGGGGGCGACGGTCTGGCCGATACCGGGGATAAAGTAGAGAAGCAAAAGGACGATGGCCCGCGGCAGGTACCAGGCAAACTTCTGCCACTCGCGCTTCATGATGCGCGGAACATCTTTCAGGATGCCGAAAACCCCGACATCCGGCGGCGTCGCGCCCGTCAGGCGCGCTTCAAGCTGCTCGGCCAGCAGGCCGCTAAAGGGCGCGGCAATCCAGTTGGCGATTGTCGAGAAGAAGTAGCCGAAGACAAGCAGAATAGAAATGACCACCATGGGCCACAGCAGATAGTTAAGCCATTGCAGCCATTCAGGAACATGGCTCATCAACGAAGGGATCCAGCTGTCCAGACGCGTGAACAGCCACCAGAATGCGCCGCCCATCAGAATAATGTTGACGAGTAAAGGGAGGAATACGTATCGACGGATCCCCGGCAGCCCGATCAGCTTCCAACCCTGCGAAAAATAGTAGACGCCACTACGCGGGGTCGTTACGGATGATGAAACCATAGTCAGGTAATGCTCCTTTTTTGACATCCAGGCTGAATGCCGGGCTATTTTATCGGGTTAGCAGACAATAACCAGTTAGGAAATGTTCGAAAAAACAGCAAAAAGCACGATTTAGTTCATCTTTATGTAGTGAAAGCCCCCGACGCACTTGCACTTGATGTAATCGGCAAATACTCTTAGTGAGTAAATGTTTGCCGTGGTGGCAAGGTGTTAGAACAACAGAGAATATAATGATGCAGGATTTGCGTCTGATATTAATCATTGTTGGCGCGATCGCCATAATCGCTTTACTGGTGCACGGTTTCTGGACCAGCCGTAAAGAACGCTCCTCGATGTTTCGCGATCGCCCACTGAAACGTATGAAGTCTCGCGACGATGAAGCGTCGGAAGGCGACGACTTTGATGACGATGTTGAAGGCGTTGGTGAAGTCCGGGTTCATCGGACCAGTCATGCGCCGAATGGCGTTCATGGGGAGCATGAAGCACCTCGTCAGCCGCAGCACCAGTATCAGCCTCCTTATGAGCGTCAGGCGCAACAGCCACCTGTGCGCCCGGAAGAGCCTGTCCGTGCACCGCAGCCGCCGCAACATCAGCCCGTTCACGCCCAGGCCCCGGTCCAGCAGCCGCAGCGCGCCGTGCCGCCTCAGCAGCCGGTACAGCCGCAGCCCGTTCCGCATGTGCAGCAACCCGTTCAGCATGCGCAGCAGCCCGTTCAGCATGTGCAGCAGCCGGTTCAACAACCTGCCGCCGCTCCAGAGCCGCAGCCGGCGCCGGAACCTCAGGCCCCTGAGCCGCAGCAGGCCGCGCCGCAGCCTAAAGAGCGTAAGGAGACGGTCATCGTGATGAACGTCGCTGCGCATCACGGTTCGCAGCTCAACGGCGAGCTACTCATCAATAGCATCCAGCAGGCGGGCTTCAAATTTGGCGATATGAATATCTTCCATCGCCACCTCAGCCCGGACGGCAGCGGTCAGGTGCTCTTCAGTCTGGCCAATATGGTTAAGCCTGGCACCTTCAATCCTGACAGCATGGCGGATATGATGACGCCCGGGGTGACTATCTTTATGCAGGTTCCGTCCTTTGGCGATGAACTGCAAAACTTTAAGCTGATGCTGCAGTCCGCGCAGTACATTGCCGATGAAGTCGGCGGCGTAGTGCTGGATGACCAGCGTCGTATGATGACGCCGCAAAAATTGCGTGAATATCAAGACCGAATTCGTGAAGTGAAAGAGGCTAACGCCTGATTCATCTTCTTGCGTTTCATCTACTTATCCTGAACCCCCGCCCGTCGGGGGTTTTTTATCATTGATGGTGTGATATGGAATCGAACGAACAAAAACTGACTGAACTGCGAACCACGCTTCGCCATCATGAATATCTCTACCACGTCATGGATACGCCGGAAATCCCTGATGCGGAATACGATCGGTTAATGCGCGAACTGCGCGAGCTGGAAGCTCAGTACCCTGAGCTGATCACCCCGGACTCGCCCACCCAGCGCGTCGGTGCCGCACCGTTAGCCTCTTTTAGCCAGATTCGCCATGAAGTCCCGATGCTGTCGCTGGACAACGTTTTTGATGAGGAGAGCTTCCTCGCGTTCAACAAGCGGGTACAGGATCGCCTGAAAAATACCGATAACCTGACTTACTGCTGCGAGCTCAAGCTGGATGGCCTGGCTGTCAGTATCCTGTATGAAAACGGCCTGCTGGTGCAGGCGGCGACCCGCGGCGATGGAACGACCGGCGAAGATATTACCTCCAACGTGCGTACCATTCGCGCGATTCCCCTGAAGCTACGCGGTGACAATATTCCGCAGCGGCTTGAGGTGCGCGGAGAGGTGTTCCTGCCGCAGGCAGGGTTTGAAAAAATTAATGAAGAGGCGCGGCGAACCGGAGGTAAAGTCTTTGCTAACCCGCGTAACGCGGCGGCGGGGTCTTTACGCCAGCTCGATCCGCGAATTACCGCGAAGCGTCCACTCACTTTCTTTTGCTACGGCGTGGGCGTGCTGGAAGGCGGCGAGCTGCCTGCCAGCCACTCGGCGCGCTTGCAGCAGTTTAAGTCCTGGGGGCTGCCGGTCAGCGAGCGTGTAAAGCTCTGCCATACGCCAGAGGAAGTGCTTACTTACTATCGCCAGGTTGAAGAGGATCGGCCGAAGCTGGGGTTTGATATCGACGGCGTGGTCATCAAGGTCGATTCGCTGGCGCTGCAGGAACAGCTTGGCTTCGTAGCCCGCGCGCCGCGCTGGGCGGTGGCGTTTAAGTTTCCGGCGCAGGAGCAGATGACTTTCGTGCGCGACGTTGAGTTTCAGGTCGGGCGCACTGGCGCCATCACGCCGGTTGCGCGTCTGGAGCCGGTACACGTCGCCGGGGTCCTGGTCAGCAACGCGACGCTGCATAATGCTGATGAAATCGAGCGTCTGGGACTGCGTATCGGCGATAAGGTGGTCATTCGCCGCGCCGGCGATGTTATCCCTCAGGTCGTGAACGTCGTGCTCTCAGAACGCCCGGAGGAGACGCGTGAGATCGTGTTCCCCACCCATTGTCCGGTATGTCATTCCGACGTTGAACGCGTGGAAGGCGAAGTGGTGACGCGCTGTACCGGCGGTCTGATCTGCGGCGCCCAGCGTAAAGAAGCGCTCAAGCATTTTGTCTCCCGTCGCGCCCTGGACGTTGACGGTATGGGCGATAAAATCATCGATCAGCTGGTTGAAAAAGAGTACGTGCATACGCCGGCCGATCTCTTCCAACTGACGCCGGGTAAACTCACCGGGCTCGATCGCATGGGGCCCAAATCAGCGCAGAACGTGGTGGATGCCCTGGAGAAGTCCAAAGAGACCACCTTTGCCCGTTTCCTTTATGCGCTGGGGATCCGCGAAGTCGGTGAGGCGACGGCAGCCGGTTTAGCGGCCCACTTTGGCACCATTGAGGCGCTGGAGCAGGCTTCAATTGACGATCTGCAAAAAGTGCCCGATGTCGGGATTGTGGTTGCCACGCACGTGCGTAATTTCTTTGCCGAAGAGAGCAACCGCGAAGTGATTGCTCAGCTGCGTAAAGAAGGCGTCCGCTGGCCGGCGCCGGTCGTGGTCAATGCGGAAGAGATTGATAGCCCCTTTGCCGGCAAAACGGTGGTTCTGACCGGTAGCCTGAGTCAGCTCTCCCGTGACGATGCGAAAGCCCGGCTGGTTGCGCTGGGGGCGAAGGTGGCGGGCAGCGTGTCGAAGAAGACCGACCTTGTCATCGCCGGGGAGGCGGCGGGCTCTAAGCTTGCCAAAGCGCAGGAGCTGGGAATTGCGGTGATCGATGAAGACGAAATGCTGCGTCTGCTCGGAGAGTCGCGTGGATAAAGATCAGCTTATTGAGATTGCCAACACGGAAATGCCGTTTGGTAAATACAAAGGGCGGCGCTTAATCGATGTGCCGGAAGAGTATTTGCTGTGGTTTGCCCGTAAGGATCAATTTCCCGCCGGGCATCTTGGCGAGCTGATGGCATTAACGCTATTGATTAAAACGGAGGGGCTGACCAGCCTGGTCGAGCCCCTTAAGCGCCCGCGTTAGGCTTCGGAGGCGCGGCTTTTCTCCTGCGCCTGTAACGCTTCGGCCTGGCGCTTATAGCGCCGCGCCAGCACCGCACAGACCATAAGCTGAATCTGATGGAAGATCATCAGCGGCAGAACCATTATCCCCAGGATAGAGGTCGGGAAGAGAATGTTGGCCATCGGAATGCCGTTCGCCAGGCTCTTTTTCGACCCGCAAAAGACAATCGTAATTTCATCCGCTTTATTGAACCCGCACCTGCGCGCCACAAAGACGTTAATCGCAATCACAATCGCCAGCAGCACCATGCTGACAATAACGATAAACAGCAGCGAACCGACGCCGACTTTGTGCCAGATACCGTTAACAACCGCCTCGCTGAACGCCGAATAGACCACCAGCAGGATGGAGGTCTGGTCGGTTTTCGAGATCCACTTTTTATGTTTTGCCACCCAGTTGCCAATCCACGGACGAGAGAGATGTCCCAGCACAAACGGCAGCAGCAGCTGCAGCATGATTTTGCCAACCTGCTCCAGACTCCCCCCCGCACCGTGCAGGTTCATCAACAGGCCGACCAGCAGTGGCGAAATGAAGATCCCCAGCAGGCTTGAGGCCGAAGCCGAGCATACCGCAGCCGCCACGTTGCCGCCCGCCAGAGAGGTAAACGCAATGGCTGACTGGACGGTGGCGGGAAGAATGCAAAGATAAATAAATCCGGTATAGAGCGCCGGATCGACGTTAACGGGCGCCCACCAGGCGAACAGCACGCCAAGTACGGGAAAAACGATAAACGTGCTGCACATGACCCAGAGATGTAAACGCCAGTGGCTGCCCCCGGCAACGATCGCCTCACGGGAGAGCTTGGCGCCGTGCATAAAGAAAAGCAGCGCGATGGCGGCGGTGGTTAAATGTTCAAAGAAGGGGACAAATCCGCCGCGCGCAGGAAAAAAGGAGGCCAGCAGGACGACGGTGACTAATGTCAGGGTGAATGGATCAAGAATGCGGAAAAATTTCATAAACGCTCCTGAAAATCGATGTCGCTATTGTGCTTTCTTTAGTTTGAGAAATAAAATCGATTTATTGCATCTATTCATGAAAAAAAGAGATGAATTATTCGCTACGTCAGTTGAAGGTTTTTGTGACCGTTGCTCGCGTCAAAAGCTTTAGCCGGGCAGGGGAGAGTATTGGCCTGAGTCAGTCAGCGGTAAGCCACAGCGTGAAAGAGCTGGAACATCAGACCGGCGTACGCCTGCTTGACCGAACGACGCGCGAAGTGGTGCTCACGGAAGCCGGACAGCAGCTGGCGGCCCGGCTTGAGCGCCTGCTGGATGAGTTAAACGGCACGTTGCGTGAGGCCGGGCGCGTCGGGCAGCAGCTTATGGGAACCGTGCGGGTGGCGGCCAGCCAGACCATTTCCGCCCATCTGATCCCGCAGTGCATCGCCTACAGCAACCGTCGCTATCCGGAGATACATTTCGTTTTGCACGATCGCCCCCAGCAGTGGGTGCTGGAGAGCATCCGTCAGGGAGAAGTTGATTTTGGCATTGTTATCGACCCTGGCGCCGCGACCGATTTGCAGTGTGAGGCGGTTCTCGCTGAACCTTTCCTGCTGCTTTGCCGTTGCGATCACCCTTTCGCTAAAAGGGATGCGGTGAGCTGGCATGCGCTGCATGACCAGCGGCTGGTTTTGCAGGATTATGCTTCGGGTAGCCGGCCGCTGATTGACGCCGCGCTCGCGGGATTCGCCGTTACCGCAAATATCGTGCAGGAAATCGGTCATCCGGCCACGCTATTCCCAATGGTTGAGTCGGGGATAGGCATCAGCATCCTACCTGCGTTAGCGCTGCCGCTCCCTCAGGGAAGTCATCTGCAGGTGAAGCGGCTCACCCCGGTGGTGGAACGCCAGCTGATGCTGGCGCGGCGTAAAAACCGCTCGCTATCGACAGCCGCAGAGGCGCTGTGGGAGGTGGTGCGGCAGCAAGCTGGCCAGCTGACCGCCTTACGCGAAAACGACCCCTTGTATCAGAAATGAAATCAATAGCTTTTTAATATCAAACGTCCGGGAAAACTGTATTGGTAATCGATTGCGTAGCATCGTTATAACAGCATGGTAGCCAATCACTTTATCGATCTTTCAGTTTTTAAGGACAGCTTATGAGCGACACGCTTTTCTCACAGAATCCCTGGTATAGCGCCGATATTATTCGCGGATATAAGCCGGATTTTACGCCGCGGGTGGCCTTTATCCTGGGGTCGGGTCTCGGGGCGCTGGCGGAACAAATTGAAGATGCGGTGGCGATATCTTACGAAAAGCTGCCCGGCTTTCCGGTGAGTACCGTGCATGGCCATGCCGGCGAACTGGTGCTTGGAAATCTGGCCGGCGTACCCGTTGCCTGCATGAAAGGGCGTGGGCACTTCTATGAAGGTCGGGGCATGACGGTGATGACTGATGCCATCCGGACGCTAAAGCTGCTGGGGTGTGAACTGCTGTTTTGTACTAACGCGGCCGGTTCTTTACGTCCGGAAGTGGGACCGGGAAGTCTGGTGGCGCTCAGCGATCATATTAACACGATGCCGGGTACGCCAATGGTGGGCCTGAATGATGAGCGCTTCGGCGAACGCTTCTTCTCCCTGGCCAACGCCTATGACGCGGATTACCGCGCCGTTCTGCAGCGCGTAGCGGAGGAGGAGGGGTTTCCGCTGACTGAAGGTGTATTTGTCTCTTATCCCGGGCCGAATTTTGAAACGGCGGCGGAGATTCGCATGATGCAGATTATCGGCGGCGATGTGGTGGGGATGTCCGTCGTGCCGGAAGTCATCGCTGCCCGCCATTGCGAGCTGAAAGTGGTGGCCGTCTCAGCCATTACCAATCTGGCTGAGGGCCTCGGCGATGTGAAACTATCTCACGCGCAAACCCTGGCAGCGGCCGAACTCTCCCGGCAGAACTTTATTAACCTGATCTGCGGCTTCTTACGCAAACTGGCCTGAAAAAATAATAAATATTGACCCCGCTTGCGGGGTCTTACTTTAATGGCAAGGAACGGAAAAATGGGTATCGCCTCTCGCTTAAAACTCATGTCGTTTTTGCAATATTTTATCTGGGGTAGCTGGCTGGTCACCCTGGGTTCTTACATGATAAACACACTGCATTTCACCGGGGCAAATGTCGGCATTGTCTATAGTTCCAAAGGGCTGGCGGCCATTATCATGCCCGCCATTATGGGGATCGTTGCCGATAAATGGCTACGTGCAGAACGGGCCTATATGCTCTGCCACCTGGTCTGCGCGGGCGTGCTTCTTTATGCAACGACCGTCACCGATCCGGAGACGATGTTCTGGGTAATGCTGATTAACGCGATGGCCTATATGCCGACTATCTCGTTGTCTAATAGCATCTCCTATTCATGTCTGGCACAGTCCGGCCAGGATCCGGCGACCGCGTTTCCTCCTGTTCGCGTATTTGGCACTCTTGGTTTTATTGTCGCCATGTGGACGGTTAGCCTGATGGGGCTGGAGCTGAGCAGCGCGCAGCTGTATATCGCCTCTGCCGCGTCGTTATTACTGGCGATTTATGCGCTTACGCTACCGAAAATTGCTGTGACCGAGAAGAAACCTGGCGCCACATTGGCCGCGAGGCTGGGACTGGATGCATTCGTATTGTTTAAAAATCCGCGGATGGCCATTTTCTTTTTCTTCGCGATGATGCTCGGGGCGGTACTGCAAATAACCAACGTCTTCGGTAACCCCTTTCTGCATGATTTCGCCCGCAACCCGGCGTTTGCCGACAGCTTTGTCGTACGCTATCCCTCTATTTTGCTTTCGGTTTCGCAGATGGCGGAAGTCGCCTTTATTCTCACCATTCCATTCTTTCTGAAACGCTTTGGCATTAAAACGGTCATGCTGATGAGTATGCTGGCGTGGACGCTGCGCTTTGGCTTTTTTGCCTTTGGCGATCCGTCTCCGTTCGGTTTTGTTCTGCTGCTGATGTCGATGATCGTTTACGGCTGCGCATTCGACTTTTTTAATATTTCAGGATCGGTGTTCGTAGAGCAAGAGGCGGGGGCGCATATTCGCGCCAGCGCGCAGGGGTTGTTTATGACCATGGTGAACGGTGTTGGCGCATGGGTAGGTTCGGTTCTCAGCGGCATGGCCGTGGATTACTTCTCTGTTGATGGCGTAAAAGAGTGGCAGACCATCTGGCTGGTGTTCGCGGCCTATTCATTGCTGCTGGCGGTTATTTTTGCCGCGTTCTTCAAATATAAACATGAACCTGAGAAGTTAATGAAAAAAGCGCTGACGCATTAATCCTCTTCCGCGGCGGGCACATGTTCCGCCGTTTCATTTTTTCTGATGCAGTGTGGTAACTTTGCGCATTATCTTTATGCCTCAGGAGCGCATGACCCATGGAACGCACGCATCGTATCGATCTGAAGTTATTGCGCTATTTTCTGGCTGTTGCCGAAGAGCTGCATTTTGGTCGTGCGGCGGCCCGTCTGAACATGTCGCAACCTCCGCTCAGCATTCACATTAAAGACCTGGAGCAGCAGCTTGGCACGCTGCTGTTTGTTCGCCACTCCCGCAGCGTAGCGTTGACCCACGCAGGAAAAATCCTGATGGAGGAGTCGCGTCGTCTGCTTTCCAGCGCGAATCAGGCGCTGGCGCGCGTGGAACAGATTGGGCGGGGTGAGGCGGGACGGGTAGAGCTGGGCGTGATAGGTACGGCTATGTGGGGAAAAATGCGTCCGGTGATGCGGCGTTTTTTGAAAGAGAACCCTAACGTAGAGGTGCTTTTTCGCGAGAACATGCCCGCCATGCAGATGGCGATGCTGGAACGACGCGAGCTGGACGCTGGCGTCTGGCGGATGGCGACAGCGCCTTCTCCTGGATTTACCAGCCTGCGCTTGCACGAATCCTCTTTTCTGGTGGCCATGCCGGAAGAGCATCCGCTTGCCGCGCGTAAGGCGATCCCGCTTGCGGCGTTGCGTAACGAATATTTTGTCACCATGCCTTCAATACATACCGACTGGACGTTTTTGCAGCGCGTGTGCCAGAGCGCCGGATTCTCGCCGATGATTATCCGTGAAGTGATGGAGCCGCAAACGGTTCTGGCGATGGTCAGTATGGGGATAGGTATTACGCTCATCGCTGATAGCTATGCGCAAATGACGTGGCCGGGGGTGGTGTTTCGTCCGCTGGAAGAACGCATACCGGCAGATTTGTATATCGTCTATGACCAACAGCAGGCGACGCCCGCGCTGGAGAAGCTGATTGCGGCGCTGGTGAATTGATGGTCAGTGGCGGATAGCAAGATGAAAGCCTGTTCCGGCTTTGTAAGCGCAGATAGCAAAAAAGCGCCTTTTAGGGCGCTTTTTTACATTGGTGGGTCGTGCAGGATTCGAACCTGCGACCAATTGATTAAAAGTCAACTGCTCTACCAACTGAGCTAACGACCCGAAGTGGTGGGTGATGACGGGATCGAACCGCCGACCCCCTCCTTGTAAGGGAGGTGCTCTCCCAGCTGAGCTAATCACCCACTTCGGTACTTCATTTTACGGCAAGAAATCCAGCTGGCGAGAAAGTGGTGGGTGATGACGGGATCGAACCGCCGACCCCCTCCTTGTAAGGGAGGTGCTCTCCCAGCTGAGCTAATCACCCACTTCTCAATTTCTTGCTACACGGCGGAGACTACGTAAAGTAGTTGGTGGGTGATGACGGGTTCGAACCGCCGACCCCCTCCTTGTAAGGGAGGTGCTCTCCCAGCTGAGCTAATCACCCCCGCTGTGTGGAGTCGCATTATAGGGAGAGTTGAAAATGAGTCAACGCCTTTTCTAAATAATTTGTTTGTTCGTCGTAAAATTAAACAAAACGATCGCAATGTCATCCGTGGCGCATGATTTATAAACAAAAAGGGGAAAGCGTGACGTTGAAACGGTAACAACATTGAGGAATCAGCCCACGGTGTTAGAATATTCCTCCATAAAATCCAACGAACACTGCCGCGTGTCGGCACCTTTATCAAACGTAAGGCCACTTCATGAAAATCAAAACTCGCTTCGCGCCCAGCCCGACAGGCTATCTGCACGTTGGCGGCGCGCGTACTGCTCTCTATTCCTGGCTTTTTGCACGTAATCACGGCGGTGAGTTTGTGCTGCGTATTGAAGATACCGATCTTGAGCGCTCCACGCCGGAGGCCATTGAAGCCATTATGGATGGTATGAACTGGCTGAGCCTGGAATGGGACGAGGGTCCGTACTTCCAGACCAAGCGTTTTGATCGCTACAACGCCGTTATTGATGAAATGCTGACAGCGGGCACGGCCTATAAATGCTATTGCTCTAAAGAGCGTCTGGAAGCGCTGCGTGAAGAGCAAATGGCAAAAGGCGAGAAGCCCCGCTACGACGGTCGCTGCCGCCATGGCCACGAACATCATGCTGATGACGAACCTTGCGTCGTCCGTTTTGCCAACCCGGAAGAGGGTTCCGTTGTTTTTGACGACCAGATCCGCGGTCCGATCGAATTCAGCAACCAGGAGCTGGACGATCTGATTATCCGCCGTACCGATGGTTCTCCAACCTACAACTTCTGCGTCGTGGTTGACGACTGGGATATGGAAATCACCCACGTTATTCGCGGCGAAGACCATATCAACAATACCCCGCGCCAGATTAACATCCTGAAAGCGCTGAATGCGCCGGTGCCGGTTTACGCCCACGTCTCGATGATTAACGGCGACGATGGTAAGAAACTGTCCAAGCGCCACGGTGCGGTCAGCGTTATGCAGTATCGCGACGACGGCTATCTGCCGGAAGCGCTGCTGAACTATCTGGTGCGTCTGGGATGGTCCAGCGGCGACCAGGAGATTTTCTCTCGCGAAGAGATGATTAAACTGTTCAGCCTGGGGGCGGTGAGCAAATCGGCGAGCGCGTTCAATACGGAAAAGCTGCAGTGGCTGAACCACCACTATATCAACTCGCTGGCCCCGGAGTACGTGGCAACGCATTTACAGTGGCACATTGAGCAGGAAAATATCGACACCCGTAACGGCCCGCAGCTGGCTGAGCTGGTGAAGCTGCTGGGCGAGCGCTGCAAAACCCTTAAAGAGATGGCGGCGAGCTGCCGCTATTTCTATGAAGATTTTGCCGAGTTTGATGCCGATGCGGCGAAAAAACATCTGCGTCCTGTTGCTCGTCAGCCGCTGGAAGTGGTGCGCGACAAATTAGCCGCCATCAGCGACTGGACGGCGGAAAACGTCCATTATGCGATTCAGGCGACGGCCGATGAGCTGGAAGTGGGGATGGGAAAAGTGGGAATGCCGCTGCGCGTCGCGGTGACCGGTGCGGGTCAGTCTCCGGCGCTTGATGTGACCGTCCATGCGATCGGTAAATCACGTAGCGTAGAACGTATCAACAAGGCGCTGGCCTTTATTGCTGAGCGCGAAAGCCAGCAATCCTGATCCTGATACAGCGATTGTTAAACGGCGGGGATAGCGAACCCCGCCGTTTTTTTTGCCCGTTACTTCGCATCAGTAATGCCAAGCCGGGACAGAAACCCGCTGATCCCCTCGCGCGCAAGAAAATCCCGCAGGTGCAGCTGCTCAGTTGGGGTCATCAGGTGCATGGTCTCGACAATCTGGCGCCAGACTGTGTCCGCATCGTTCACAAAGTATTTGACGGGCGGTTCCGCCAGCTGGTTATCCATGGTCAGATGCCGTAGCGCCGGGATATTTGCCAGGAAATCGATCACCGACCTGTCGATGACGATAAGACGAGCGCGTCCGCCTTTGACTCCGGGGATCGGTTCCGTCCGCCATTTTTGTTCTCTGGCCCAGCGGTTTATGGTTTGCCGGGCGAGGTTAAGGCACTCGGCGAGCTCCGCTGGGGTCATTTTATCTTTAAGTTTCATCATGCTTTCACCGATCGCGAATACCGAGTCGGTTGAGTAACCCGGTGATCCCTTCACGCAGCAGCAGCGACATCAGCAGCTTTTGCTCTCCCGGCGTCATCTCTTTACACAGGGTAAGCAGCAGAGATTCGAGATCGTTATCCGTTGCGGAATAGGGGACAGGGTTTTCGGCCACGCGCTGCGCGCTGCGAATAAACTCGCGAACCTGCTCATTAACATGTACGAGGCGCGCTTTACCGCCCTGTACGCCGGGGCGCGGGGACGTTTGCCATCCCTCTTTACGTACCCATTTGTTAATCGTTTGCCGACTGAAGCCAGTCAGATGCGCTATTTCTTCAGGTGTCATTCGTTCCTTGAGCATACTATTTCCTGAGTAAATATGTGGGAATTAGTTGCACATGTTATAGCATCCTTTTAAAGGAAAGAGTGACATGTTTAACTTCTGGCTGCGATAAGGCTCGCAATGTCAGCCGTTTGCCTGCTTTTTCAGCGATCAAATTGCCGGGATTGATTTTGCCGTTGACACCTGGCGAAGGAATTCATATTATGCCGCCCGTCAACACGACACGCTTTACGTTACGGGGCTATAGCTCAGCTGGGAGAGCGCTTGCATGGCATGCAAGAGGTCAGCGGTTCGATCCCGCTTAGCTCCACCAACACCTGCACCCATCAGGTTTGGTTCGTAAAGAGGTCCTGTGGGGCTATAGCTCAGCTGGGAGAGCGCTTGCATGGCATGCAAGAGGTCAGCGGTTCGATCCCGCTTAGCTCCACCAAATTCGGAACCCTCGCTACGGCGGGGGTTTTTTGTTTGTCTGGCGGAGGAAATGTAAAGCATTCTTTGAATAAGTCAGCAAACCTCTGCGTTAAGTAATTTCAGATTTTTTCACTATTTAAAATCTTGCCTGCCTTTATTAAGCAACATAATATCTGTTGCCTGAATATATTTATTGCAGCCGGAGTTTTAATTAACAATAATGCTTGATCATCTTAACATTAAGATCAAAAAAACTCTGCTGGCGCTCCTGGTCTGCTTTATCGCAATTCCGCTGTCCCGATTTATTTCCCCACAAACCATTATTGACGGAAATCAAATTTATCTGGCATGGCTACCGCTGAGCTTAATGTATTCCGTACTTTTTATTTTTGGCCGCTACGCCGTTGCGCCATTGATTATCGCGTTTGCGATCACTAATGCCTGGATAATCGATCTGACGCTAACCCAGGCGCTGATCCTGCTATTTTGCCAGATCTTCTCAGTTTTCCTGTCCTGCGCGATTGTTCGCTTTCAGCTTGGAAGGCGCTGGCGCGCTGGGCTGACGGCAAAACATATGGGCGCGAGGATTTTTTGGGGCGGCTTTTTTGCACCGCTCCTTTTGAAGGTCACCATGTATCTGGCGGGGCGTTTTTTTGCTTTTCCGTTGGCAATATCCAGCTATTTCGGCAGTATGTCGGTTATTTACACCATTATCGATATACAAAGCCTGATTAGCGCCGCATTAATTTTCACGACATTCTTTTATTATCCGTTGCGGATGATTATCAGTCCACGTTATGCACGAGCATTCTGGCGTAATCTTTGCCACTCATGGCGGGCGGGCGAGCAGCGGGTATTTACGTTGTATTGGTTTGTGGCCCTGGCGGCAATATTACTGGTGCTGTGTACGCCTTATGATTCTGTTTTTATTGCCGGTTATTTAGTCCCGCTTATTTTCATTTTATACTTCATTGGTATTAGCCGCTTGGGGCATACGCTGATTCGCATTTCATGGTCCGTTTCAGCCTTTTTACTCGTGGCGTATAACCAGAATTTTTTACACGGCGTACAAACTGAATATTCACTGTCGTTTGTTCTTTCGGTACTCATTTGTTTCACTATCTGCCTGTTTTATATGGCGGATATCTACGCTCGCAGTGAAAGAATGAAGTTCAGGTGGCGGGATCAGGCGGAAGAAGATCCGCTAACCGGTTTACCGAATCTGCGCGCGCTGGAGAGTCACCTGCAGCGGAATCCTGCTGTGGCCATCAGCAGCCTGCGCATTCAGAATCTGGACTTCCTGAGCCGCCATTATGGCATGATGATGAGAGTGGAGAGCAAACGGCAGATAGCCCGGAAGCTACAGCCGCTATTAGCTCCCGGCGAGCGAATATTTCAGCTCCCCGGCAGCGAGCTACTGCTGGTACTGAAGGGGCCGGAGCCAGAGGCGCGGTTAAGTCATATTGTTTCCACGCTTAACCATAAAAAGTTTAGCTGGAATAACCAGGCGTTAGATCTGGAATTTGGCGCATCGTGGGGCGGCTACCGCGGCATAGAATCTGAGCTTCACCCGATGCTTGGTCAGCTTAGCTGGTTATCGGAGCAGGCCGGCGCGGCGCGGCGCGTATTACCGCTGGACGCGGCGCAAGAGCAGATTTCCGATCAAACGAGCGAACAGGTACGGCTGCTGGCGAAGATTAAGCAGGCGCTTAACGAACGTGGGCTGGTGCTGTACGCCCAGCCTATCCGGGACGCCTCCGGAGAGGGGTATTACGAGATACTGAGTCGTATGCGCTGCGGTAATACCATCATTACGCCCGATCGGTTTATCCCGCTGATTGCGCAGTTTAACCTGAGCCAGCGTTTTGATATGCAGGTGCTGGATACGCTGTTTAGTTCGCTCAATCACCATCATGGTCAGCATTTCTCCGTCAACCTTCTGCCCTATACGCTGATGCAAAAGGATAGCGCGGCGCAAATCATCGCGCTGTTTAAACGCTATAACCTGTCGGCGGAGGCGATAACGATTGAAGTTACCGAAGAGCAGGCGTTTTCCGATGTCGAGACCAGCATGCATAACATCCAGCTGCTGCGAGATTTCGGTTGCGGTATAGCGATTGATGACTTTGGTACCGGCTACGCAAACTACGAGCGTCTGAAAAGCCTGCGGGCCGATATCCTGAAAATTGACGGCTGCTTCGTGCGTGATATCGAGACCGATCCGCTGGACGCCATTATGGTCAAATCCATTATTGAAATGGCTAAGGTTAAGAAGATGAAAGTGGTGGCGGAATACGTTGAAACGCCGGAGCAGCGGGAAAAGCTTCTCGAGTTAGGCGTCGATTATCTCCAGGGGTATCTGGTTGGTAAGCCGCTGCCGTTGAGCGAACTGCGGGCATGAAAAAGCCGGGACTTGCCCGGCTTTCGCGATAACGCTGACGAATTACAGTACCAGCGCGGCGATAGACGCAGAGAGCACGCTCACCAGCGTAGAACCGTACACCAGCTTCAGGCCGAAGCGGGAAACCACGTTACCTTGCTCTTCGTTCAGGCCTTTAATCGCGCCGGCGATGATACCGATAGAAGAGAAGTTGGCGAAGGAGACCAGGAAGATAGAGATGATGCCTTCCGCACGCGGAGAGAGCGTGGCGGCAACTTTCTGCAGATCCATCATGGCGACGAATTCGTTAGAAACCAGCTTGGTGGCCATAATACTTCCTACCTGCAGCGCTTCACCTGCCGGTACGCCCATCACCCACGCAACCGGATAGAAGATGTAGCCGAGGATCCCCTGGAAGGAGATGCTATAGCCGAACCAGCCGGTGACGGTGGCGAACAGGGCGTTCAGCGCGGAAATCAGCGCGATAAAACCAATCAGCATGGCGGCCACGATAATCGCCACTTTAAAGCCCGCCAGGATGTATTCACCCAGCATCTCGAAGAAGCTCTGCCCTTCATGCAGGTTAGACATCTGCAGATTTTCTTCGCTTTCGTCAACGCGATACGGGTTAATCAGCGACAGCACGATAAAGGTGCTGAACATGTTCAGTACCAGCGCCGCAACTACATATTTCGGCTGCAGCATGGTCATGTACGCGCCCACGATAGACATGGATACCGTAGACATCGCGGTCGCCGCCATGGTGTACATGCGGTTGCGGGACATCTTGCCAAGAATATCTTTATAGGCGATGAAGTTTTCGGACTGGCCCAGAATCAGCGAGCTGACAGCGTTAAAGGATTCCAGCTTGCCCATGCCGTTGATTTTGGACAGCACGGTACCAATCGCGCGAATGACGATAGGCAGAATACGAATATGCTGCAAAATACCAATCAGCGCAGAAATAAAGACGATCGGGCACAAAACCTTCAGGAAGAAGAACGCCAGGCCTTTGTCGTTCATGTTGCCGAAGACGAAGTTTGTCCCTTCGTTGGCGAAACCGAGAAGTTTTTCAAACATCTCGGAGAAGCCCTTCACAAAACCCAGACCAATGTCAGAGTTCAGGAAGAACCAGGCCAGCAGCACTTCAATGACAAGCAGCTGAACGACATAACGAATACGAATCTGCTTACGGTTGTGGCTGACCAACAGGGCCAGAATGGCCACCACTACGATCGCGAGAATAAAGTGCAGGACGCGGTCCATATTTGCTCCAAATATGAGGCAGGTTAAATTTCTGTGCACATTCTATGTAACAAGCGCAAAGAAAACGAGAGCCAGCACACACTATTGCAAGGATATGTGACTAATGGCAAAAATAGTGATCAACCATGCATTTTTGTTATGTTACGTAAAGGTTTTAAAAGTTGCTCAGTTGTACTATTCTGGTGATTAATTAAAAGCGTTTATCAGTTCCCCGGTTTTCCGTTGCCAACCCGCTATCGTTCTCCCCTATCACAGCAATCATTATCATCGCTCCAAATGAACTTGATAATCATTCGCATTTTGATAGCATGAAACATAGCAAAGGCTATATTTCCAGAGGCAGAAAATGACCAACAGTCGCGTTGAGAATAGCAGCGGTCGCGCAGCGCGCAAGATTAAGCTCGCCCTGATGGGGCCGGCGTTCATTGCTGCCATTGGCTATATCGATCCGGGTAACTTCGCCACCAACATTCAGGCCGGCGCCAGCTTTGGCTACCAGCTGCTGTGGGTGGTGGTATGGGCTAACCTGATGGCGATGCTGATTCAGGTGATGTCGGCGAAGCTGGGCATCGCCACCGGTAAAAATCTGGCGGAGCAAATTCGCGACCACTACCCGCGTCCTGTGGTGTGGTTCTACTGGGTGCAGGCCGAAATTATCGCTATGGCGACCGATCTTGCCGAGTTTATTGGCGCGGCTATCGGATTTAAGCTGGTGCTCGGCGTGTCATTGCTTCAGGGCGCTGTATTGACCGGAATTGCGACGTTCCTGATTCTGATGCTGCAGCGTCGCGGTCAAAAGCCGCTGGAAAAAGTGATAGGCGGGCTGCTGCTGTTTGTCGCCGCAGCGTATGTCGTTGAGCTTATCTTCTCCCAGCCCGCGCTGGCACCCCTGGCGAAAGGGATGATCGTGCCTTCACTGCCGACCAGCGAAGCGGTGTTTCTTGCCGCCGGGGTATTGGGGGCGACCATCATGCCGCATGTTATCTACTTACACTCATCGCTCACTCAGCACCTGCACGGGGGGACGCGCAAAGAGCGCTATAACGCCACGCGCTGGGATGTCGCCATTGCCATGACCATCGCGGGTTTTGTTAACCTGGCCATGATGGCGACCGCCGCCGCCGCCTTCCACTTTAACGGCCACACCGGGATTGCCGACCTCGATCAGGCCTATCTGACGCTGGAGCCCTTACTGAGCCACGCGGCAGCTACCATCTTTGGTCTGAGCCTGATAGCGGCGGGTTTATCCTCCACGGTTGTGGGAACCCTGGCAGGGCAGGTGGTAATGCAGGGCTTTATCCGCTTTCATATCCCGCTGTGGTTTCGCCGGGCGATCACCATGCTGCCGTCGTTTATCGTCATTTTAATGGGGCTGGATCCCACGCGTATTCTGGTGATGAGCCAGGTATTGCTGAGCTTTGGTATCGCCCTCGCGCTGGTGCCGCTGCTGATATTCACCAGCGATTCCCGGTTAATGGGCGACCTGGTCAATTCCCGGTGGGTAAAACTGCTGGGGTGGGGGATAGTTGCGGTCGTTGTGCTGCTTAACGGCTGGCTGATTATTGGAACGATATTCAGTTAAGCGTGACGATGAAAAAGGGAGCCGAATGGCTCCCTTTTGCGATTAATGATGCCCGTGGCCATGTCCGCGTCCGCCGCCTGGCCCACGCCCCCAGCCGCCGCGTCGGTCATCGCGATCTTTCCAGCCTTCGCGATAGCCGCGTTCGTAGGCTATACCTTTATCCCAGCCGCGATGCCAGCCGTTGTCGTGACGACGCCAGCGGTTATCGCGCCACTCATAGTGTCGACGCCAGTAATCACGGTCGCGCCAGCCGCCACCGTCCCAGTAGTTACCGTAATTGTCGCGATCGCCAATTTGTAATTTTATTGATGGCAACAGGGTGATTTCACCAGCGTTAGCGACCAATGGCGCTGAAGCCAGAAGCACTGCAGCCAAAATCAGTGACCTGAACATACTCTTCTCCTTCACGATCGGGGCCGTTGTCGGCCTGTTAACCTGATATTACGGGGCGGTAAAGCCCCGCCGCATCGGAGGAACTCCTAAATCGCAAGTGAGAGCACTTTTTGCTAAAGTAACAATGAATTTACACCGCAAGGATCGCGTCAATGGTGGCCCGTTCTTCGGCGCTGAAATGGCGGTTTCCCAGCATGCCAACCGCATCGTCGAGCTGCGAAGTTTTACTGGCGCCAATCAGTACCGACGTCACTTTCTCATCGCGCAGTACCCAGGCCAGCGCCATCTGTGAGAGCTTTTGCCCGCGGGATTCGGCCAGCGTATTCAGCTGACTAATCTTTTCCAGCTTGCTTTCAGTAAGCTGCTCCGGTTGCAGGAACCGGCTGCCGCTGGCGGCGCGGGAGTCCGCCGGGATACCGTGCAGGTAACGGTTGGTGAGCTGGCCGCCTGCAAGCGGTGAAAACGCTATACTTCCCACCCCCGCGCTCTGTAGGAAATCGAGTAATCCCTCCTCGACCCAGCGTTCAAACATCGAATATTTGGGCTGATGAATCAGACACGGCGTGCCGAGATCGTTAAGGATATTGACGGCTTCCCGGGCCTGTTCGAGCGGATAATTCGATAATCCGACGTAGAGCGCTTTCCCCTGGCGGACGATGTGGTCCAGCGCGCCCATGGTTTCCCGTAGCGGCGTTTCGAGATCGGGGCGGTGATGGTAGAAGATGTCGACATAGTCGAGACCCATTCGCTTAAGGCTCTGGTCGAGGCTGGCAATCAGGTACTTGCGCGATCCCCAGTCGCCATAGGGGCCGTCCCACATGGTGTAACCGGCTTTACTGGAGATAATCAGTTCATCGCGATAGGGCAAAAAATCCTCTTTCAGGATGCGGCCAAAATGACTCTCCGCCGAACCCGGCGGTGGCCCATAGTTGTTGGCTAAATCAAAATGAGTCATGCCGAGATCGAATGCGTGACGCAGAAGCTGGCGGCTGGTTTCCACCCGCGTTTCGTCGCCAAAATTGTGCCAAAGCCCAAGAGAAATCGCCGGTAGCTTTAGTCCGCTATGACCGCAGCGGCGGTACTCCATCGTTTGATATCGCGTGGCGTTTGCCTGGTAAACCAAACTTCCTCCGCAGATAAAACAGGGTTGTGTATACGTTTACACTAAAGAATGTTTGCCGCGGAGTACACACCCTGAAGGCGTAAATTTTGCTTTCCACCGCCATTGTTGAGCGCAATCTGGACAGCGCACCTGCTTATTCAATACTCAACTTACCTGCACGAGAGGAGAGTAAGGATATGCAACCGACTTATACCATTGGCGATTATCTGCTGGATCGTCTCGTAGATTGCGGCATAGACCGCTTGTTTGGCGTACCGGGTGATTACAATTTACAGTTTCTCGACAGCGTTATCGCGCAGCAGAGCTTAGGGTGGGTAGGCTGTGCTAACGAGCTAAACGCCGCCTATGCCGCCGATGGCTATGCGCGCATTAAGGGCGCGGGCGCGCTGTTGACCACCTATGGCGTCGGTGAACTGAGCGCGCTCAACGGCGTTGCCGGGAGCTACGCTGAGCATGTACCGGTCCTGCATATCGTCGGCGCTCCCTGTACCGGCGCACAGCAGCGCGGCGAGCTGCTGCACCATACGCTTGGCGACGGTGATTTCAGCCACTTTTCGCGTATGAGTGAACATATTACCTGCTCTCAGGCGGTGCTGGCGGCGGGAAATGCCTGCCATGAAATAGACCGGGTACTGAGTGAAATGCTGACCCAGCATCGCCCCGGTTATCTCATGCTGCCGGCCGATGTGGCCAAAGCAAAGGCCACCCCGCCAGCTCACCGCTTGCTTATTCACACGCTGCCCGCCGACGAGAACCAGCTGGCCGGGTTCCGCGAGCACGCCGAGCGGATGCTCAGAAGCAGCCGTCGCGTATCGCTGCTGGCGGATTTCCTCGCCCAGCGCTATGGACTACAAAACGCTCTGCGAGAGTGGGTGGCGAAGGTGCCGGTTGCTTACGCCACAATGCTGATGGGCAAAGGGCTTTTTGATGAGCAGCAGCCTGGGTTCGTCGGGACTTACAGCGGGATAGCCAGCGCAGAGGATACCCGCGATGCCATTGAAAACGCGGATACCATTATCTGCGTCGGCACGCGTTTTACCGATACCATTACCGCCGGTTTCACCCAACACCTTACGCAGGAAAAAACGATAGAAGTCCAGCCCTTCGCCGTTCGGGTTGGCGATCGCTGGTTTAGCCGGGTACCGATGGAAAAGGCGCTGGATGTCTTGATCGAACTCACTGCCAGCCTGGCGGCAGAATGGCATGCGCCAAATGTTCAGGCGCCGGGCGTCAGCGGCGCGCCAGAGGGGAGCCTGACGCAGAAAAATTTCTGGAGTACGGTGCAGAAACAGCTGCGCCCGGGAGATATTATCCTTGCCGATCAGGGGACGGCCGCTTTTGGCGCCGCCGCGCTTAAGCTGCCCGCTGACGCAACGCTGATTGTCCAGCCGCTATGGGGATCGATAGGCTTTACCCTTCCGGCAGCCTACGGGGCGCTAATCGCGGCAGCGGACAGAAGGGTGGTGCTGATTGTTGGCGATGGCGCTGCGCAGTTAACTATTCAGGAGCTGGGGTCGATGCTCAGAGATAAGCAGCGCCCGCTGATCCTGTTGCTCAATAACGAAGGCTATACGGTCGAGCGCGCGATTCACGGCCCCGAGCAGCGCTATAACGATATTGCGCTCTGGGACTGGAATCGCCTGCCTGACGCTTTTGCGCCGGATGTCCCTTCCCGATGCTGGCGAGTGACGCGCACCCACGAACTGCAGGAAGCGATGAATAGCAGCGTCGCCTCAGACAGGCTGACGCTGGTGGAGGTGATGCTGCCAAAAATGGATATTCCCGACTTTCTGCGCACGGTCACTCAGGCGCTGGAAGAGAGAAACAGCCGGGTTTAATCTCCACGCTTCCTGGCAATCATCAAGGGTTTACCGGCCAGCAGCAGCCAGGCCGGAAGCATGACGATACACAGCAGCGGAAGCAGCGTGGAATCGGGCACCACGACCGCTGCCATAAACAGGCTCAACCAGCCATCACGCGTCACTACCAGCGTCAGTCCGAGGATGGCGCAGGAAACGGTGATGGCTGCCGGCACGGCATCCACGTGCGCGTGAAGCATCAGGCCTAGCGCGACGCCGACGAACACCGCCGGAAAAATTCGACCGCCGCGAAAACCACAGGCGGCCGCCAGCACCAGCGCCGCCAGTTTCACCAAAGCAATAAGCATGTAATCGCTGGCGGTTAAGGTCTGGCTGAAGGCTAATTGCTGCATTTCATCCAGGCCTTTAAACAGCGTGATATGCCCGCCGACGACGCCCAGGATCCCCAATAAAAATCCGCCAATACCGAGGGTTAAGATCGGATTTTTCAGCCGCTGCATCAGCGCGTGCAGGCGCGGTAGGCACCAAACGCCAACCATGCCGACGGCAATAGCAATCAGCGTCACGATAGCCCCGCTAAAGATATCGACAAGCTGCCACCGCTCGTAGTGCGCAATAGGTAACGAAAAGTTAGGATGGAAAAACAGCCCGGTGGTCAGAGAGCCCGCCGCCGCGGCAAGTAAGGGAGCGAAGAGTCGGTCCCAAAGCGGGACATCGTTACTGCTGTTCAGCGTTTGCGAAAAGATCAGCGCCGCGGCAACAGGTGTGCCAAATAGCGCCCCGATAGTGCCGGAGGACGCCAGGATCGTCCAGTCCAGCGCGCTGACTCGCGGGAAAAGGCGGGAGCCAAGCGCCACAGTGAGGGCGATATTAATCACCATGATAGGATGCTCCGGCCCGAGGCTAACGCCGCCCGCCAGGCCGACGATCAGCGCAGCGAGCAGGCCGGGCAGAGCGCCGGGACTCACCGGTGCGCCAATGAGTGACTCGGTGGCCGGATCGGGTCCGGCGTGACCAGGACTAAAACGCACGACCAGACCCACGGCGATGCCGGTGCCGGTGAGGATAGCTATCGTCCAGAAAGGGCCGCTGGCGTTCATGCCCAGCAATCCAGGCAGGCTACTCCAGAGAATATTCTGCAGCATGGCTGCCGTTTTCATCGCCACAATCAAGACCAGGCTGGCAGCAATACCAATCACGATTGCGGGTATTGATAACAACAGCATCGTTCTGGCGCGCGGGTGCAGCATGAAAATATCCTTCTGAAGGTTTCGACGCACTACTTTGCCCGGGGGCGTTAAGGTCGTTGGCGCAAATGGTGCTGAAACGATAAAGTAAAGAGCTGGCCTGACGATCGGCCGCACAATAATTTCATAAATTACAGCCTAACTGTGACGTAGGTCGCTAAACAAAGGGCGCTTATGCGTTGGTCGTTGTTGTTAGGACGTCATGAATTTAGAGTGTGCCAAAGAATCATTTTGACTTTAGCGGAGCCGTAACGGAATGACAAAATTTGCTTTAGTAGGGGACGTTGGCGGAACGAATGCTCGTCTGGCGTTATGCGATCTGGCAAGCGGGGAGATCTCTCGTGCTAAGACCTATTCCGGGCTCGATTATCCCAGTCTTGAAGCCGTTGTTCAGGTCTATCTGGAAGAGCATAACGTCCAGGTAGAAGACGGCTGTATTGCCATCGCCTGTCCGATTACCGGTGACTGGGTGGCGATGACCAACCACACCTGGGCATTTTCTATCGCTGAGATGAAAAAGAACCTGGGTTTCTCGCATCTGGAAATCATTAACGATTTTACCGCGGTATCGATGGCGATCCCCATGCTAAAAGCTGAACATCTGATTCAGTTTGGCGGCGCGGAACCGGTGGAAGGCAAGCCGATTGCCGTCTACGGCGCCGGTACCGGGCTGGGCGTTGCTCATCTGGTACACGTTGATAAGCGCTGGGTGAGCCTGCCGGGTGAGGGCGGCCAT
The DNA here is from genome assembly GCF_019048985.1 of Klebsiella sp. PL-2018. Taxonomy (NCBI): domain Bacteria; kingdom Pseudomonadati; phylum Pseudomonadota; class Gammaproteobacteria; order Enterobacterales; family Enterobacteriaceae; genus Klebsiella; species Klebsiella sp. PL-2018. Next base: position 4,230,978 of record NZ_CP077673.1, on the reverse strand, counting down.
GTGGATTTCGCCCCCAATAGCGAAGAGGAAGGCATTATTCTCGAAGAGCTGCGCAGCGAGCTGGGGCACGTCTCCGCTGAACGCGTCTTATCTGGGCCGGGGTTGGTTAATCTTTACCATGCGATCGTGAAGTCTGACGGGCGTCTACCGGAAAATCTGCAGCCTAAAGATGTGACCGAACGCGCGCTGGCCGATACCTGCATCGATTGCCGCCGCGCGCTGTCGCTGTTTTGCGTCATTATGGGCCGATTTGGCGGTAACCTGGCGCTGACCCTCGGCACCTTTGGCGGCGTGTATATTGCTGGCGGTATCGTGCCGCGCTTCCTTGAATTCTTCAAAGCCTCCGGCTTTCGCGGCGGTTTTGAAGATAAAGGCCGATTTAAAGCCTTCGTCCAGGATATTCCGGTCTATCTGATTGTCCACGACAATCCGGGACTGCTGGGCTCCGGCGCGCACCTGCGTCAGACTCTGGGACAGATTCTGTAAGCCCCGTCTCTTACCCGAATGAAATGATTATTCGGGTAAATCCTCTACAGATGCATGAGCTGGCGAAACTCTTTCACCTTGCTGCGGCTTACCGGAACCTGAAACTCAAGGTCGCGTAGCCGCAGAATATAGGTGTTGTTGAACCAGGGTTCGATTTCGCGAATTTTGTTCAGGTTGACGCAGTACGAGCGGTGACAGCGGAAAAAGTGCGCCGGCGGTAGCTTGTTGCAGAACTCCGTGATATTCATCGGCATCACGAAGGACTCCTTGCGGGTATAAACGAACGTCATCTTTTCATGCGCTTCCGCGTAGTAAATATCGTGGATGCTGGTGACGATAATCCGTTCATCTTTAACCAGATTAATCGTGTCGTTTTCCCTGGCTGGATTGGCCGCTGCCCCGCTACCGGCGCTGACCTGCTGCTGTTGCTGCCAGGCGCCGGTCAGCTTTTGCAGCATGTTGATAATGCGCGATTCCTGGTAGGGCTTGAGAATATAATCAAACGCCTCCAGCTCAAAGGCTTCCACCGCATGCTCTTTCCACGCGGTAATAAAAACGATAAAGGGCTTATGCGCGAACTGGCTGATGTTTTGCGCCAGCAGTACGCCATCCAGAGATGGAATATTGATATCGAGAAAAATGGCGTCGACTTTGTTGTGCTGTAAAAACTTCAGCACATCCAGACCGTCGTCAAAGGTGCCGACAATCTCCATTTCGCTATGGGTGTTAATCAACCAGGTGAGCTCTTGCTGCGCGAGGAACTCATCTTCCACAATGATGACCTTCATTTTATCTCCGCTCATGACAGCAGCGACTCCGTAGCCACCTGGGGCGCGTGTTGGGTTGGCACATAGAAGGCAATTTCGGTCCCCGGCGTCAGGCGTCGGATATGCAGTCCTTCCCCGTACAGTAGCTTGACCCGGTGATGAACATTGAGTAAACCGATTTTATTTCCCGGCATTTCGTCAGCCTCTACCCTCGCTACCACCGCAGGGTCGATACCGTTCCCCGTATCGCGAACGCTAATTCGTACCCGATTCCCGCACTCATTGATGCCAATGGTCACCACGCCTTTTCCTTTGCAGGGCTGAATCCCGTGGACGATAGCATTCTCCACCAGCGGCTGAATTAGCAGGCTGGGGATCATAAAGCTGACTTCATCATCAATATCATAAATCACCGTCAGCTTGTCGCCGAAGCGAGCCTGTTCAATCGCGATGTAATCCTTGATTTGATACAGCTCCCTTTTGATATCTATCTGTTCATCATCTTTTAATTCAATGTTGTAGCGTAAATAGCGCGACAAATTAAAAATTAACTGACGCGCGGTGTCCGGATTCATGCGAATCGACGATGAAATGGCGTTCAGCGCATTAAATAAGAAATGGGGATTGATTTTGCTTTGCAGCGCCCGCAGCTCGGCTTTATTGGCCATTTCACGCAGCTGTTCAGCGCGGGAAACCTCCAGCTGCGTAGAGATGATTTGCGACAGGCCTACCGCCATTTCCTGCAATGAGGAGGTGATGCGGTGTGCGTGGCAGTAATAGATTTTTAGCGTACCGGTGACGACGCCTTTTTCCCACAGCGGAATGACCAGCATAGAGTGTATTTCCGGCGTGCGATGAGCTTCATCATTGTTTTTAATAATGATTTTCCCATAGCGGATCGCCTGTTGCGTCGTTGGGCTGATAAAGTCATCGTTATCGCGGTAGTTGATTTCCCCGACGCCGACGTAGGCCATCACGTGCTGGGTATTGGTAATCGCGACGGCATCGGCACTGATATCGCGGCGGATAATGTCGCATACCTGACGCAGGGACTCGCTGTTGACGTGGCGAAATAGCGGGAGAGTTTTGTTGGCGATGTCGAGCGCCAGTTTTGCCTGACGGGCGGCGCTGGCTTCCTTTTCCCCCTCAACGCTCTGCACCAGCAAAACGATAAAGCCGATACATACGCTGCCAAGGATCATCGGAATACCAATCTTAGACACGATGTCTATCCCCAGCGCGAATGAAGGCGCCCACACGATCACGAGAATCATGGTTAAGGTTTCGCATAGCATCCCGGCGAGGATCCCCGCTTTCCAGCGCTGGGCTTTCGGCACTTTACGACCAATAAAACCAGAGAGCAGACCGGCGACAATGCTGGTAATAAAGCAGGGGACGGCGGTGACGCCATCAATATCAATCAGGTAGCGATGTACGCCGGCGATCGCGCCGACAATAGCCCCAACCCACGGGCCGAACAGGATCCCGCCGGACATGACCGCGATAATACGCACGTTGACCAGCGATCCCTCGACCGGTACGCCTGACCAGGTGCTAAAGAGGGCAAAGAGAGAGAAGATCGCGGTAACGGCCAGCAATTCTTTAGGGGTGTGCGCGGATTTATGCAGAAGTTCACGAAACAGGCGCAGGCGAATGAGGAAAAAGAGACAAATCAGCATTAATGCCGCGCGGTCAAAAACCGCCAGCAGCATAGTAAATATTTCGTGCATGTGTGCGCCGTGTTAATCGCGAGAAAGCAACATGATAGAAAACCTCGCGGCAGAAGGCCAGCTGAAGGCATGAATAGGGAAAAGTCTTACAAATAAAAGGGGATTAATAACAAACACCCGCGATTCAATAGCGTCTACGGATGAGCAAGCATTTAAGTAAAATTAAAGATATCAGCATGTTAATTTTGATGTAGTAGGCGAGGAGGGGAAAGAACGTTGCTGCCGTATTTAGTCGTACTGATGCCCGTTTTTATCGCCAGAAATTATTTTTCTCTGCCCCTCTCGACAGCAGGAAAATTTTCGGGTTATTTTCTAAACGTGCTGCACAGGCAGCAGCGTCGCTCGGACGGTCCGGGCGCTAACGTTAATCCGAGGAATCTATGGCTGAATTCAGTCCTGAACGCCGTTTTACGCGTATCGATCGTCTCCCCCCTTACGTTTTTAATATCACTGCTGAACTAAAAATGGCTGCGCGACGCCGCGGCGAAGATATTATTGATTTCAGCATGGGTAACCCCGATGGCGCCACCCCGCCGCATATCGTTGAGAAACTCTGCACCGTTGCCCAGCGTCCCGATACCCACGGCTATTCTACTTCCCGCGGCATTCCGCGCCTGCGCCGGGCGATTTCTCGCTGGTATCAAGAGCGCTATAACGTTGAGATCGATCCGGAATCAGAAGCGATAGTCACCATTGGTTCAAAAGAGGGGCTCGCGCATCTGATGCTGGCGACGCTTGACCATGGCGATACCGTACTGGTGCCAAATCCCAGCTATCCCATCCATATTTACGGTGCGGTGATTGCCGGAGCCCAGGTACGTTCGGTACCTCTGGTCGAAGGCGTGGATTTCTTCAACGAGCTTGAGCGCGCGATTCGTGAGAGTTACCCGAAGCCGAAAATGATGATCCTCGGTTTCCCCTCCAACCCGACCGCACAGTGCGTCGAACTGGAGTTCTTTGAGAAAGTCGTGGCGCTGGCGAAGCGTTATGACGTGCTGGTGGTGCACGATCTGGCCTATGCCGATATTGTTTACGATGGCTGGAAAGCGCCCTCTATCATGCAGGTCCCCGGCGCGCGCGATGTCGCCGTCGAATTCTTTACGCTCTCTAAAAGCTATAATATGGCGGGCTGGCGTATCGGCTTTATGGTCGGTAACAAAACGTTGGTTAATGCGCTGGCGCGCATTAAAAGCTATCACGATTACGGCACTTTCACCCCTCTACAGGTTGCGGCGATTGCCGCGCTTGAAGGCGATCAGCAGTGCGTTCGCGACATTGCCGAGCAGTATAAACGTCGTCGCGATGTGCTGGTGAAAGGGTTGCATGAGGCCGGATGGATGGTGGAATGTCCGAAGGCGTCAATGTATGTCTGGGCGAAGATCCCAGAGCAGTATGCGGCGATGGGCTCACTGGAGTTTGCTAAAAAGCTGCTGCAGGATGCAAAAGTCTGCGTTTCTCCGGGCATTGGCTTTGGAGACTATGGCGATACCCATGTACGCTTCGCGTTAATTGAGAACCGCGATCGTATCCGCCAGGCGGTGCGCGGCATTAAATCGATGTTCCGTGCTGACGGGCTGCTTCCCGCATCGGCTAAGTTAACCAGCGAAAGCCACGAATAAAAAAAGGAGCCGAGAGGCTCCTTTTTTTAACACCGTTAAAGCTAGATCATCAGGGCGAAAGTACCGGCCCAAACGATGACCATAAAAGAAATGCCCATTAAGAAATATTTCACGACTCATCACTCCGCGCTCTCGGCGAGACGCCTTAAATGAATTTGCTCTTCATTGCCTGCTCAGCTATCGCTCACGAAAACGACGCTTTTTCAGCGGGCGGTAGCTGTAAATTCTGAGCGTAAACGGCTCCAGATGGCGCTAATGTACGCCTAAAAAATGAGGGAAACAAGACCCATTTTTTTATTAATTTTTAGTTACTTACGAGTGTCGTGATTCGGCGACACATTAATTTCATTCGGTATTAAATTTCATTCTGGCGACGGTCATTAACAACAGTTTTTGTACTGATATAGTTATTTGATTTTGTGCTTTTTTTTGCCTGAATGCGGGAGGAGTTAACTATCCCGCATGAGGAGATAACGGGTTTAGCGAGCGGCTGAATCCTGATGTTGCCACTCTTGCGGGTAGCGTGCGGGAGCGAAACGCAGCGTTAAGGCCATTAAGGCCAGGACGCAGGCGGCGTGAAGCATCCAGTCGAGCTGGTAATTGCCGCTTAAACTCCGCAGCAGTCCCGACAGCCAGGGGGAAAGCCCGGCGACAATAAAGCCTACTCCCTGCATAAACGCGACCAGTCGGCCCGCAATGGCGGGGTGCCTGGCGTGATCGAGCGCCAGGACCAGACACAGCGGAAATGCGCCGCCAAGCCCAATACCGCAGCAGATGGCCCAGACAAGCGGTACCTGCTGCGGTAGCCAGATAAAACCGCAGAAGCCGACAAGCTGTAAGGCCAATGCCAGCATCAGAAGCGTTCGTCGATCCTCATGTCTGGCCAGGATGGGCAGCAGGAGCGCTCCGCCGGTCTGGCCGATGGTCATTAACGCCAGCAGGGTACCGCTGAACTGCGCGCTGTAGCCCGACTGCATATAGTAAGGCGGCAGCCAGGCAATCAGGCTGGCATAGCCGCCGTTGATCAAACCAAAATAGAGGCTAAGCGTCCACGCGCGACGATGGCGAAAAAGCGTGACCCGGGTTGTTGATGGCGTCCGGGCGGGTAACGTTCGGCTTAGCGGCCACCAGCAGAGGAGCGCGGCGGCGGCGGGTAACGCCCACCACGCAAGCGCGTGATACCAGATAGCGCTATGCTGCGCCAGCCACGGCGTGAATGCGGCGCCCAGGCCGCCGCCGCCCATCAGCGCCGCGGACCAGAGCCCCATCACCTGCGGCGTCCGACGATGAAAAAGACGCTTTATCACCGCGGGAATGAGCGCCTGAATAATACCAATGCCGATTCCGCCAAGGAGCGCGCTGCTGAGTAATAGCGCGCTCTGCGGCGCCAGTTCGCGAAGTAAAGCCCCGGCGACGATCGTTAACAGGCTGAGGGAGATACTTTGGCGCTCGCTGAAATGACGGTTAATCCAGCCGCCGGCTAGCGCCAGCAGACCCATGGCGATCACCGGTAGCGCGGTGAGCAGAGAGGCAAGCGTGAAGCTCATGCCGCTTGCCTGCTGGATCTGCGGAAGGAGCGGTCCAACGGAGGTCAGCAGCGGACGCATATTGATACCGATAAGCACCAGCACCAGCAGCATCGTGCCATTACGTTGCGTCAGGTTCATCGTTGAGTAGCCGGCGTTTGTTTCGCTGTGGGGAAGGTATTGAGGCAACTCATGCCGATCTCCTGTGGCGTTTGGTAAAGAATCGCGAGCAGAGTACGTAACTTATTTCATAAGTTAAAATACTTAATTATGATTGAGTTCATTTGAATTTCTTATGGATGAATTCATGCTGCCGCGACACCTCAACTACTTCATTGCCGTTGCTGAACACGGCGGCTTTACGCGAGCGGCAGCCATCCTGCATGTTTCACAGCCGGCTTTGTCGCAGCAGATTCGACAGCTGGAAGAGACGCTGGGAGTACGGCTTTTTGATCGCAGCGGGCGCAACACTTGCCTGACGGACGCCGGCAAGGTCTGGTTAATTTATGCGCGCCGGGCTTTACGGGAACTGGCCGAGGGGCAGCGCGCGCTCCATGACGTTGAAGATTTGCAGCGCGGTACCCTACGTGTAGCGATGATGCCAACCTTTACCCATTATTTTATGGGGCCGCTGGTGGCTTCGTTTTATCAACGTTACCCGAATATAACGCTGGATATACAAGAGCTGGCGCAGAATCGAATGGAGACTCTGCTGCTCAATGATGAGCTGGATATCGGGATCGCTTTCGACGGTAGCGATTCACGGGATATTGTGTCTCAGCCGCTGCTCTCTGAAACCCTGGCGCTGGTGGTTGGCCGCTCTCATCCTCTGGCGGCGACCCGCCGTGTGGCGCTGACGGCGCTCAATCAGGCGTCACTGATTCTGCTAAGCAGCGCTTTTGCTACTCGCGAGCAAATCGATCGCGACTGCCGACAGCGCGGTATTCAACCGAAAGTGCAGATGGAGGCCAACTCGATTAGCGCAGTGCTGACCGTGGTTGAACGCACGTCGTTGGCAACCTTGCTTCCTGCTGCCATTGTTCAGGGGCGTGACGATTTAACCGCGATCGAACTCGCGCCATCATTACTGGAAAGAACCGCGTGTTTGATACAGCGAAAGGGGGCCTGGCAAAGCGCCGCGACCCGAGAGTTTATACTAATGGCACATCAGGCTGCGTCAATATTGAGCGCAGGACAGGGATTTAACGAATCGACTGAGAGAGATTTAACGTTACGTTGATTCGCTGTATATAAAGTATTTCATATACATCAGGAGCGTTTATAGAGAACGATTTTATTATGAAGCCAGATTCATCTCTGAATTCATATTGAAATGCATTTCACATTTGCTACTGCATTGCGCGCCCTGTACCTATGGCGTTGTAATGATTCATTCTGATTTAATTAAATTAAAGAAGTATTATTCGAACGTATATTCTGACGCCGGAAGATTAATGCTGCCGTAGCTGGAAACCACGCCTTCAGACCTGAGTTTATCCATAGCTCTATTAAATATTTTACTTTTTTTGTTTTCAGTCGCGTTAAGCATGTTATCGCCAAAATGGGGATTGGATTGAATGATGTGATTGATAAATTCAATGAGCAACTTATTTTGCATAATCGTTGAGGGCGTCGCTATATCTTGCTCCTCAGATAAATGTAAGGTTTTTTCAGAAAGTTCGAGAGGGCGACTGCTGATGGTATGTTCATAAATTTTCTCAATCGCCTGACTCGTGATGTAAAGCTTACTCAGCGTGATGGTTGGCCTCTCATCCTCGTCGGGTATGAAGTGGCAGAAGAGGACATTGGTGGCCGGTGATATGATGCTTATCCTCTGCTCAGTAATAATGTCTTCAGGTGTTTCTAAGATCTCCATCAAATTTCTCGTGTGGCAGTACCATAAGCCAGAGACGGAAACCCGGAGTTTTAGCTGGGTAACAGGTATACCATATTGGGCTTCCTGATTTGCTTCACTATCATTAAATTTAAAAATTTTGTTAATTTTTGAATGCCGTGACCACGATCTTTCGCTTATGCTCAACTCATCAATATTGGGGGCGTTAAGAAAATAGAGATTATTACTGCTCTGGTCATGTTGGAACGCACCTTTTAATGTTCCGTTAGTTTTACCTACTTTTATGCACAGGCTTATCGCGCCAATATCATGCCAATGAAGCAGATCTTCTATTTCACAATTCAATAGTTTTTTAGCGCGAGATATTGAACAGTATTCCAGGGGGGGGAGATTGTTTAGTTTCCATATGTTTCTTTCTTTTCTTTCCATGGTCTATATCATCTTATGAAAAATAGGGGGTTATGGTTTTCTTAAATTGACCTCTATCGACGTTGCGACGATTTCGATTCATACAAAATATTTATCAAAACAGATATTCTATATCAATTGTTGATAGCGGAGTGCTATGTTGAATCCGGTCAGGATATTATCTCTCCTGTATGCTATCAGCTTTCCTGTAATAATTAAATGTATCGCTGCTAAAAAATTAGCATGCTCATTCATCTTGCTGCGGATTGATTGTTTTTGATTATTTTATTGATGAATTAAATTCGCGGTGATTATGTGAATTACTAATAATTCAGGAGGCGGGTAGTGAATTAATAAGCGGGTGATTTATCGAACGCGAAACCTGCTCGAAAAACGTCTGTTAGCCGATGTGAATGGCGATCGGACAGACGAGGGAGCGCCGCCATGGGTCAGGCCTGTATCGTGTAACTGCTTGTTTTGATGCGGGCTCGTGCGAAAAGAATCCTGCTATATCTGCCATAAGCAAAACAGAATCTGCCCTGCGGGAGTCACGCTGGCGTACGGTGGGGAGCATATTTTGAAAGTAGGGTGGGGTTATACCCCACCCTACTGTTGTTACTTTTTCACTGCGTTTTTGGCCGCAGTTTTTGCGTTGTCGCAGGCTGCCTGGTTTTTAGCACAGGCGTCTTTGGCTGCTTTTGCTTCTTTCTGCGCATCCGCTTTCGCCGTGGACTTAGCCTGGGCGCACTGCGTCGCGTTATTCTGGCAGGCTGACTTAGCCTTTGAAACGACCTGACCATTTGCCGCGCTGGCAGCGCCACAAGCCATAAGCGCACAGATACCCAGTGCCATTGCGAGTTTTTTCATCATATCTATCCGTATAACCAATTTAGGTAAGGCAACAGGCTGTCCGCAAGTCCCGTACAGAACCCGATTCTTGTCGCAGACATCCTGCCGCAATATGAAGCGGATGGCTGAGAAGATAGCCTTTCATCCGCCATAAACCGCCGGACGCGCTGCTTTTAAGCAACGCTGATACTGAAAGAACAGCAGTTCAGCGCATCCGGCAGCGGCAAGAATACGTGACGGCAGGGATTTATCTACCGGCATTGTTTTGCGAATCGTAACGCAAGGAAACAATCAACAATGATAACTACTGTGAATGATAGGGTTTAATTTATTACATTGATTTTAAATGAATTTATATTTATTGATGGGAAGTCAGGCCAGGCAAAAATATGAAAATCGCTGCGCGAGAAAAATATTCCCCCTCGCTGGCAAGCAATGCCGTGACCCGCTCTGATGCAATTCTGACCAATAATTCAGCCAGGCTGTAGGGCGCATCAGCGTCGGGGAAAAAGATATTGCGGAAGGCGCGCGGTTCACCCAATGGGAGCCTTAAGGTGGATTAACTATAATTATCGACAGCACGGATAGTTCAGAGCGTCAGTGTGTCAAAAGCTTACGCTGGGCTCCGTAGCGAGGGGCACTCGTTATAAACGGGTAGCACAAATGGCGGGAGTGCGGAAATGGAGCGCATATGAAGATAAGAGAAGTACTGATGACTATTGCTGTGCTGTATCCGGTAGCGGGGTACTCCGCGAGTTTTGATTGTCAGAAAGCGACGCAGGCGGATGAAAAGGCTATCTGCGCTAACCGGAGCCTGAACGATATGGACGTGGCGATGGCGACGAAGTATGAGTTTCTGCGGGGGCTTTTTCCAATGGGGACGCGTGGCGAGATGATGGACGCACAAAAAACATGGCTCCATAGCCGGCAGAAATGCGGCAGCGACAGCCGCTGTTTGACGAAATCATATGAAGACCGGCTACAGCAACTTGATGAGATCTATGCAGGAATCGATAAACCTCTGTGATTCATCTGCTTCGGGGCTGGCGTTGTTCTGCGGTGGTGATGATTAAACGAATGCTGTGAACGGAGGTGAATAATTCAAAAGTGTCCCCTGCAGGAATCGAACCTGCAACTAGCCCTTAGGAGGGGCTCGTTATATCCATTTAACTAAGGAGACATAGATATGATTGATTTCTAAGCGTTCTGCTTGTTTTACATGTTATCCCATTAGTTCTCGTATCATCAAGCACTTCGTTTCTTTTCTTTCCTCTCCCTTCGCATCCTTTCTGGGAGAAAATCATCTCGTTCACTTGCCATTGCGTACAGATTGAGTACAGAATGCTGAAGTTCAGTGTGTACAGGATACTAAGCCGTGGCCCTCAGCGACACCAAACTTCGCAGCATCAATGGTAAGCCCTACAGCGGCACGCCAGAAGTCACAGATGGTGACGGATTAAGTGTGCGCATAACTCCGACTGGAACGATTACGTTTCAATTCCGCTATCGTTGGAATGCCAGGCCTGTGCGCCTTTCCATAGGCCGCTATCCCGCAACGACTCTCAAAGATGCCCGAGTGATAGTCGGCGAGATGCGCGAATTGTACCTCAAGGGACTAAACCCTAAAAATTATTTTGCCAAAGAAGACGGAGAATTGACGCTAAAGGAGTGCCTGGATCAGTGGTGGAGCAAGTATGTTGAGACGCTGAAGCCTAATACTCAGACGCTCTATAAGTCAGTTGTGTACAACACCATGTACACAGAATTTCCAGATGCTCCTATCGTCAACATACCTGTTTCTGCATGGGTTAGATTCTTTGATAAGCAGGAGAAGAAAAACGGGAAAAAGGCCAGAGTGCTGCTTCTCCAGTTACGATCCGTGATGAACTGGTGTATCAGCCGCCAGTTGATACCCTCTTGTGAGGTTCTGAAGCTAAGCGTTAAGACTATTGGCAAGAAACCTGATGTGGGTAGCCGGGTTCTAACGTATACGGAACTAGCCAAAATTTGGTTAGCGCTGGAGAACAGTAAGATCGTTACCTCAAACAAGGTACTTCATCAACTTCTGATGCTTTGGGGGGCGAGGTTGTCAGAGCTCCGCTTGGCTAACGCCAGTGAGTTCAACATGGATGATCTGATTTGGACTACCCCATCAGAGCATTCCAAGATGAGGAACGTAATCCGTAGGCCTATTTTCGACCAGGTAAAACCTTTCGTTGATAGGTTGCTCAATGCTGGAAATAATGTGCTCTTTCCCGGTCAGGAACAGGACAAGCCCATAGATCGCTCGTCAGCTAATCTCTATATGAAAAAATTAAGGGATAAAATGGATATGCCGGAATGGCGAACCCATGACTTCAGGCGCTCGCTTGTCACGAATTTATCAGGGGAAGGGGTTATGCCCCATGTCACCGAAAAGATGCTGGGGCATGAACTGGGAGGAGTGATGGCGGTGTATAACAAACACGATTGGCTGGTGGAGCAAAAAGAAGCGTATGAGCTGTATGCCGATAAAATTTTGTGGCATGTTAAACAACTGGGTTAATGCCGCCGCTATCGATCCATTTCATTACAGCTTTACGGCTATATCGTGATGGATAAGTGAGGACCGGGTCGGGAAAACCGTGCTCTTTTCGTAAACGCCAGACAGCAGTTTTTTTCTTTTTGAGCAGGTCGAATACTTCCTGCTCTTCCATAAAATCAGTCGTAGTCATAAATTACCTCAATAACCCAAATTTACGCAGGAATCAAACGCTGCCAAATAGCAGACACGTATTTAGCCTGGTGTTTGGCATCAGCCAGTGCATTATGCGCATCACCCTCAAACGGCATTGCTTTCTTCGGGTCAAATCCGATAGTGCGGCCGAGAGTGACGATTGTCCGCACGTCATGGTCATTCCAGTATTCCCATGGGCAGGGCAGGGAAGACCGGTCATATGCACCGCGTAAAATGATATTGTCGAAAGTAGCTCCATTTCCCCAGACCTTCAAATATCTTGGATTATCGGAATGGCGGTTAATGAAATGGGTTAATTCAGATAAAGCCACAGATATCAGCATGGCATTATCAACGCAGATAGCGGAACGAGCTTCCGGGCTTTGCTTCAGCCACCACAGAATAGTATCGCCATCTGGCACAGCGCCCTGTTCCATCGCACTTTCAAGGTTAACGGCGGTATAGAATTCTTTCCCGGTTTCCCCATTTTGCGGATTAAAGAACACAGCGCCAATGGAGACGATAGGGGCCTTTGTATTTTTGCCCATGGTTTCGAGGTCGATCATTAAATGGTTCATGTTAAATATTTTTCCTGTTAAATGCTGGTGGAACGGCTGCGAGCATAGCTTTGAATGTCTCGATACGGGCGTCATGTTCTGCGCGTTCTTCTGGCGTCATAGCATCAATTTCGGTGCGGTAGTCAGCCCTGTTTTGCAATGCCATCAACAAGGTTGCTGTTTTGCAACCTTTGCCGAGTATTAGGCCGGGTTTTAATTCAACAGAGCACGGAAGAATTTCAGGAACTACAGGTGCTCGCTGTAAGCGACTCCCTTGTACAGCGTCGTCGAGTTGTTGCAAGAGAATATCGACCACAGCAGCAGCGTTGCGTACGGTGACTGGCCCGTCACCGCATTCGTAACCGCTGGCGTTCAGGCGTTCTACAATCGCCTTCAATTCAGATTCCGGTGCTGGCTGCGCGTGGCGATAGAGCGGAATCTTTTCCAATTGCTCATCATCGCCGTCACGCATAACCATAATTTCACGGCCCCGGTTAAACTCTTCAATCTCATCTCTGCCGACAACCCACGCTACCGGCTCGCTGTCCAGTGTGGCCAATAGATATTCAAGCGCGTCAACTAACGCACTGTCGTAAGAGTGCTCTGCGATGAGAGCGACAATTTGCTCTCTGGTAAATTTGCTGTTCATAGGTTGGCTCCTTTTGGCGTGCAGACGCCACGCAGCGCCAGTTCACCATCGTTAAGTTCTTTAATTTTGGCAAAGGCAGAACTACAAGCAGATTCTGTCTTAAATTCCTGTGCGGTGATTGCCGGCTTCGCGTCAGATGGGCTGTAGCTCCCGAACATCCAGATAATGAGAATCCACATCTACTCTGCCTCCCCAAGTACCCAGCGCAGAGCATCAGCGTATTCACCGTTGGCACCTTCGAGGGCTTTTGTGATTTCTTTGCGAGTTTTAATGCGTGGTTTCTTATCGCCGAGAACCTGACGCTGACGACGCGCTTTTTCATGACCGGTAGTGCCAGCGGTTGCCGCTTCGATTTCTGCTACCTTTTCCCGCTGTTCTTCGGGTTTTAGTGATGCCAGCTGACGCGCCTGGGTAATGGTCACTGTGCCGGACTCTACGGCGTCTTTGACTGCCTGAGTGGCGTCCAGCAGTGATAGGGTTGCACGCACTGTATGAATGCTTACACCAAACATCAACGCGAGGTCTTCTTCGTCATGCCCACGCTCCAGCGCCGCAGCCATTTTTTTGGCTTTCCCCAAAGGAGAGTCCTCCTGGCGAAGCTCATTGGTACTCACCATTGCCTGAGCCATGCGGTTAGCTGACCCGCGTTTAGTGACTGCCGGAACCAGTAGCGGGGTTTTCCCCTCGTTTGCCAGACGCTCGTTAACTTCCAGAGTATGGCGCACACGTTGACGGCCATCGACCACACAGGACAGCCCGGTTTCTGGGTCTTTCCAGACAATAATTGGCTCCAGAACCCCCTGGTCCATGATGTTCAGCACCATGGCTTCACAGAGAGGCAGGTGAATACGTTCATCGTAAAGGGGGTGAGCCTTATCAGTGACCAGATGCAGTTTTTCCGGTTCAAACATCAGAACATTGGTTTTGCCGCTGGCACCGTATGCATCTACGGAATTCTTAGCCATGAGTGTTGGCCCCGCTCAGGTTTTCAATCTGGGTGGCCATTTCGGTATTTTGGCTCAACGCTTCAGCAAGGGCGACATGCGTGACATCCAGACGGGATGCCATTTCACGCATTAGCTTTGCTTTTGCTGGTGGCAGGGATGGAGCTACAGAGTGAGCAGCAGCAACGAGTTCTTTCACTGTCATATGAGCCATGGGCATCTCCATTAGATTTTGGTTGCAGGAATCCCTCGCCGGTTGGCGATAAAAAAAGGAATTCGATTTATTCAGTTCTCAACTGGAAGCGCACTCCGTTGTTTTACTGCACACCTGTCATCCACAACGGGTAGAGAAGGAGTGCGCTTTCATGTTGGTTGCCTGCTTTTAGCCACATCAGGCGAGGTGGTATCCTGGTTATTCCCCAACAACAAGGATTCGGTTAATCTGGATATCCCCAACAACAAAAGAGCATTTACGGTGATAACTGGATTATCTGCGGTCATGACCGCCATCAAAGAGAGTGCGAGTCTTGTTAAAGTTATTAATGACGCAAAGACTGACGCCGAAGTTAAAACTGCAACCATCGATCTTCAGGGCAAACTAATTACTCTTCAGGCTGAATGTTTTTCGCTCGGCGATGTAATTCGCCTTCGTGATGAGGAAATGGCACTTCTCAAAGCAAAAATTGCAGAGTACGAAGACTTTAAAAGCGAGTCTGAAGGTTATGAACTTCACCAAACTGAATCGGGTTCTTTGGTTTATTCGAAGCAGATTGCTGTGAATGGTTCTCAAGTTTCCGTGAATGCATGCCCAAGTTGCTATCAAAAAAAGCGAATATCGCTGCTTCAACCTGGTGTTGATAAGTCGGTGAAAGGGTACAGTTTTGTTCATTTTTGCCCATCCTGTAATGCCGAGTTTAAAATGAATAAAATGCCTAAGTCGAAACCAACGGTCAGACGAATAGCCGGGAGTAACCCCTGGAGGGGCTGACCGAGGCGGTTGGTAACAGGTAGTTGCGGATATCCAGATTATTAAAGAGCATAGCGTCCTGTGGGGCGCTTTTTGTTGCCTGTCTTTTCGCCTCTTCGTATGAGGTGATACTATTGACGCCGGATGCTTACCCGTGTCCGGCACACGAATTCCACCTCACACGTGGAAAACCCCATCAAGAAAACGCCCGTGGAGGGTAAATATTATGTCTATCAATAAACCACCATTCGATAAAGCCAACCTGGACAACAGGCTTGCAGCTCTGGAGTTGATGGTCAGATTGATTGTCAAGAGTCTTTCACCCTCTGACAATGCTGCCCTTCTTCGCATTCTTGCAGATTTGGAACTGGACAGATTGAAAGAAGAGATAAATCCTCATCGGTATCCAGATTTAACTCAAACTTTGTATGACTTCTATTTACAAGATTTGCTTCCTGAGCGTTCACTGGAACTGGAAGACTGAACGCTTTGTGCAGGGCGATCAACCGCCCGCTCAAAACCGGAGAGCCAGTCGCCGGTTGTTAAACGTACAGCACACTGTGTTTTAGCCTGAACAATACGTAAAGAAAGCGCGTTAATACTCTCTTTGTGCCACTCGATCAATAAAGCATCATCCGGCCCACCTTGCTTGGCTGCGATAACGTTCAATTCAGCAATTCTGAGGATCTCTTCCCAGAACCCTTTAACGCAAATATAGTCGCCTCTGGCTGTAGCTTTGGGGCTATTCATCCAACACCTCTCGATTTTTCCGGCCATAGATACGCCACTGGCGGCAATTTAGCGGCGTACTAGCGTTTCGCTTTTGATAGGTTCATTATGTACCTACATGGTACAATGTCAAGTATAAAAAAACCTGCCGAAGCAGGTCTTTTTCATTCATACCTTAGCACAGTACCTTCGCGGCTTTCCTGAAAAGATGACCGTGCCAATGATGGAGCAATTGCCATTGATCTTTATATAGGGGTCAGGCCAGTTTGTGTTTAATGCTTTAAGATATCGCTGCCCGCCATCTTCAATCAAACGTTTGAATGTCGTTTCTCCAGTTTCATGCATCAGCGCTATAACATCGTCACCGTGAGTGGCAGATATTTCTGGGTCTACAAAAATCATATCACCTGGGCGGTACTCATCAATCATCGACTCTCCAATAACCCTGAGTATGTACGTCATGGGACCGCAAGGTACGGGGCATGGGTATCTTTCGGTGAACCTCATATCATTATCTACATATGCCATCTCTGTCCACGCACCTGCCTGCACCCATGAGATAACAGGCACTTTTGAAATAGTTCTTTGCGTGTCGCAAACATCAGGATTCTTTGAAATGTTAGTTGTCTGGTGCTGGCTATCCAACCAGCCTTCAGGCAGGTCAAAACATTTTTCAATATGGCGGGCCATCGCATCACCAATGCCTTTTGTAGGGTTATCTCCCATAAACCGGCTAGTTTGAGTTGGTTCACGGTCGATCATTGTGGCGAAAAAAGAATTTCCGCCTACGCCATCCCTTAGTTTTCTCGCGTTATCACGCCTGATTTGCTGGATAGTTTTCATGTTTCTATTAAAGAGGTTGTACCAACATGGGACAAGTGCCTTGCGGGTTCATTGGAATGATGTAATATGTACCAAGGGGGTACTTTATGAAAAAGTATTGGGATGCACTTTCCAAACAAGAGCAGCAGGCGCTTGCATCGTGCGTCGGTACTACACCCGGATATCTTCGCTTAGTTTTCAACGGGTATAAAAAAGCGGGTTTTGGTCTAGCAAAAAAAATTGAAAGTGCAACTGGAGGTGTCATCACTAAATCGGTAATGAGACCTGACATTTATTAATCATGCCCCATCAGGGCTAAGAACGTAACTACCAAAGGAAAAACAAAATGGTAGATAGCATAAACACGGCGGTCAGCCTTATGTGTAAGGCGCATAAGCGAGGCCGTCAAGGCATGGCCGGTGATTTGGGGATGACGTTCGACGTGTTCAACAACCATCTGTACCAGAGGTGTGGCAGTAGGTTTTTTACCCACGCAGAGCTGGAGCGAATGGAAGACCTTTCAGGAACGTCTTACTTCACTGAATACCAGGCAAACAGAAAGGGAAAGTTGCTGGTGGACATACCGAAGCCGGGCAGCATTGACAAGGTTGATTTGTACGACATTGAGATGAAGGCACTGGTTGCTGCGGGGCAGTTGGCGAGCGCAAAGATAGCAGCGGAAGCGGACGGGGTTATTGACCACAGAGAGCATAAAACGTTGTCGAATTTGTTTAATAAAACACTTCGGCATCAGATACATGGGTTTTTGGGTTTTCTGGCGCTGTATGGGGTTGGTGTAGCGGATCACGCAGTAGACATGTTTGTAATGGCTGGAAGAGAGGTTGACGCTCCGAGTCTGCAGCTCGAAGCGTCAGTTGCGCCGATTATTTAGGAGGTAATAAACGCATGAATATCTTAGCAACAGAATATCGTCGTTCGCAACTATTTGAGCGGCCAGTATCCGGCGGTAAAGGGCCATCGCCGTTTGTGTATGGAGTCAGAGTGGCGAACGACTTTGAGCCGGTAAATGAGGAGTTTGCTCATTGGGTGGAAGGTGATTTTAACGGTCAGGCGGAGGGCGTATGCGCGAACTTAGCCGTTGGTACAAAGATTACCGGGGGATTAGTGTCCACGTTATCCGTTGGGAACCGGACACCCGGCGCGTTATATACCTTCGTGAGAACTACGGGCCAGAGTGTTTCAGCCCAATCGACCAGTTCAGAAGAAAGTTCAGGAAAATAGAGGGTGAACATGAGCACTCCAGTAAAGATTGATTCCAGCAATTTCGGGCGTTACACTGTCCTTGCAGCGGTAAATCCCGCTGCCGGGATTGGCGTCCCGGAATCATACACAGCGCACAACCGCGCTCTCGCGGTTTTTTTGTGCACATTGCATTGCTACACCCAAATTATGGTGGGGCGTGCAGGGGCATCGCAAGATGCGCCGGGTTCTGTGTTGACCGGTTACGCCAACCCTGCACGTCTCGCCACCCTTGAGATTGGCGTCTCTGGTGGTGAGTTATTTAAACTCAACACAGAGGTTGCCATCATGGCTTCGATCCCAACCCTTTCTCAATCTAAACACTGCTCTACCGTCACAACATCTCTTTCTGATTATCTTCGATTATTGCGTCTTTCGGGTATTCCGGGTTATATTCGCGGTGTTGCTGTAAATCCAGCAACCGGGTTTAGCAGCCTGGAATCATCTCAAGCGCACAACCGCGCCCGCGGTTTTTTTGTGTGTAATGCTCAGTCACATTCGAATTATGGTGGCCTGAGTGGGGGAACCGAAAGGTTCGCCGGGTTCTTGAGTGTCCGGTCTGCTAACCCTGCCCAGGTCGCCACCAGTTGTTTAGCAGCAATTTGTGGTGATTATGTTCAAATCACTCAAGAGGCTGCCGCAATGGCTACTACCCCAGCAGTATATCAACCCCAACTTGGCGTTGTTTCAGGTAAGGTTGTAACAACTTCACTATCTGTAGCGTGCTACTTTCGAAAACCCCATAAAGACATTTTGGCTAAAATCTCTCGGCTAGAATGCTCCCCTGAATTCACTGAGCGAAATTTTTCGCTCAGTGATTACACCGATGTATCGGGGCGCAAACTTCCCTGCTACCAAATCACCCGCGATGGTTTTGCATTTCTGGCAATGGGCTTTACAGGTAAACGAGCAGCTCGTTTCAAAGAGGCTTACATTTCGGCTTTTAACGAGATGGAAAGAAAGCTCAACGCTCCTGCAGTCAACGGCCCTGCTGATACCACCGCAGCCCACAATGCTCACGTAGCTTATCTCTACATGTCAGAAATACACCGAGTATGGCTGAGCCAGTTATATCCAATGCTGGTGGCATCGGAATCTCCGTTAGCCGTTTCGCTCTACGATTACGTGAACGATGCGGTGTTTGTTGCCGGGCTGGTGGATCGCTCGCTGAATGCTAACCGCAAGGAGGCGACAAAATGAGCGTCAAAGTATCATCGTACATCTGGGACGGTTGCGCAGCAGAAGGCATTAAAGGCAACAAGTTACTAATCATGGCTCGCCTTGCCGATTTCTCGAATGATGAGGGAGTTAGCTACCCTGGAATTGACACGATTTCCCGTCAGACCGGGGCCGGACGCAGTACCGTTATTACACTGATAGGTGAGCTTGAAAGGGATGGGTGGTTAACGAAAAAGGAACGCCGTAATGGGCAGCGGAATACCAGCAATCTTTATACACTCAATATCGCCAGGCTGAGAAAAGCCGCTTCTCGTTATTATTCTGACAGTCCAGAATCTGAACGTACAGATTCTGAATGTTCAACTTCTGAACGTTCAGCTTCTGTACGTTCAAAATCTGAACGTTCGGAAAAGGTGAAAAAACGCGGTTCTCACAGTCCAGAATCTGGACCCGATCCGTCAGTAAATTCAAAACCAGATCCATCAGATAAAAAACCTTCTCGTCCGGTCGCTCCGCAACCAGACGGCGGCGAGCAATCAGATGATTTTTCTTCGCGTCACCCTGAAGCGTTTGTGTACAGCGCTGCAAAACGCCAGTGGGGTAGCCAGGCGGATTTAACCTGCGCCGAGTTTATCTGGTCAAAAATCATTGCGATGTACGAACTGGCGGCTGAAAGCGACGAAGAGGTTGTTAGACCGAAAGAACCAAACTGGATAACCTGGGCAAACGAGGTACGCCTGATGGTCGTTCAGGATGGACGGACGCATAAACAGATTTGCTCGCTGTTCAAACGCGCTAACCGGGACGCATTCTGGTGCCGGAACATCCTCAGTCCGTCGAAACTGCGGGAAAAATGGGATGAACTGTCACTCAAACTTTCGCCCTCGCTGGGGGCTGGTTCAGCGAGAGACGACCGGGCATTCAAACCGACATACGCCAGTGTTGATTATTCAGAAATACCAGCGGGGTTCAGGGGATGAATGTTGGACAGTTGGTGCTTCAGGTGGTGAGCAAAAACCCCGGCGTGATGGTGCGTGATATCAGGTCGGCGCTACCGGAGATTAACCCGGTAACGCTGAGGACTGCGATTCGTCGGCTGTACTGCGAAGGCAAATTGTCCAGCGTTGCTGTACCGGGCGGGTTTGCCTACTTCGAGACAGGTGCAGCAGCGGCGGGGGATTGTATTCCCGGTGGTGTACGGAGAGAGATTCTTGCACTGGAGGCCAAAGCCATCAGCCTGCAGGAAAAACGTTTTTACCGCAGAGCGGCAATGGTCTGGCAGCAGCTGTGCGACAGCAACTGCGCTGAAAACGAACGTGAGCGTTACGTGAACCTGAAAAACGCGTCGCTTCGTAAAGCCAGTGAACTCACCGCCCGGCGCATCAAGGACGACCAGTGAAGAAACCAGCGAAACCAAAAGTGAAGGTGTACAAGCCGAAGACCCGCCCTCAGTGCGAAGTGGTATTCACACCGACCCGCAACCTGCAAAAAGTCTGTGGTCCGGTTTGTGCAATAGCGCACAACCGGGCGCTGAAAGCGAAAAAAGCGGAGGCAGAGCGTAAGTCGAAGCTGAAAATCCGCAGGAAGGAACTACAACCACGTGGTTACTTTGTCCGAAAGGCGCAGGAGGCGTTTAACGCATTCATCCGGGAGCGTGACGAAGGGAAACCTTGCCCGTCCTGCGGCACATACAATCCACCCAAGATATTTGGCGGTCAGTGGGACTGTGGTCATTTCATGGGGGTAGGGGCTCGCCCTGAGCTACGGTTCGAAGAAAAGAACGCCTACAGGCAGTGCAAAGCCTGTAACGGTGGTTCAGGACGATTCGCAGCGAAGAACGCCACTGTGCACGCCCGCTACAGAGAAACGTTAATCGAGTGGTATGGGATTGAGCTGGTGGACTGGCTGGAAGGGCCGCACGAAGCGAAGCACTACAGCAAAGAAGACCTTGAAGAAATAGCGGTGGCATACCGCCGTAAAACCCGCGAACTGAAAAAGCAGAGGGCTGCATGAGAGATATCCGGCAAGTACTGGAGCGTTGGGGAGCTTGGGCGGCGAGTAATCATGAGGATGTATACTGGCCTCCTGTCGCCGCTGGATTCAAAGAGCTTCTTCCACAAACAAGTAAAAATCGTCTTTCATGCACTGATGATGATGCCCTGATTATCGAGGGATGCTTAGCTCGGCTGCAAAAGCGTAGGCCCTATGAGCATTCGCTCTTAGTTGTGCATTATCTCTATGGCATATCAAAGCGGAAAATTGCGAAAGCGCGAAAGAAGGATGAAAAGCTTATACGCATTGAGATCCAGATGGCAGAAGGATTTATTGACGGCTGCCTTAGCATGCTGGATGTGGCCTTAGAGATGGATGTCGAAGTAAAATCGTGAAGCAAAAGCCCGACTATTCGGGCTTATTATCAACATCTTTGACATACAAAATCACAGCTGACTTGATATCTCCTTCAACATGTTTTGCATTAATACTTAAATGAACAGGTTTTCTTTCCCATTCTGCTTGTTGGAGAGCTTCTTTGTTTCCCGACTCGTCGAGGAAAATGTCCTGCACTACGCAAGTCAGTCGCTGGTCAGAATCGACTCTACGAACCTTAACTTTGAAACACTCTGGGTCAGTGTTATTCACTTCCTCTATGCGGTAGATACCGTCTATACGTATTTCGACAGAGCGGCGACGTGCATTTGTGACCAGTTCTTTTGCAGTTTCAGAATCGATGGTTACACCATCAATTTCAGCGGTATCTGAGCGTACGAATGACTTAACCATGGTTGTCTTAGCGTCATAAGACATACGATCCATGTTGTCGAGAAGAGGCTTTTGGGCCACCATTTCAGAGATGATCTGAAGGCGTTTCGTTTCTTCTTGAGTCATCACCTGCATTGCACGCAGGTGTTCTATATCGCCTTCTTTAGCAATCTCCGCGAGGCGAGTATCTTTACGGTTATCTAAAAAGCGTTTAAAGACGGTTACACCGCCCCATATGACGGCAGCACCGAGAACTGTGAATACAATCTCTGTGGCGTTCATTTTTCCTACCAATTCGTGCGTAAGCTTGCTCAGGAATCCATCAATGTTGATCTCAACAAGTGACGAACCTTGCTCTACTGTAACTTCAATTTCTAGAGCATCAAGCTCTTCTTTAGTTAGCCTGCGAACATCTGGAGTGCCGTATTTAGCAAGCGCATAAGACTTGTTTATCTGCGATTGCATCTCAACGAATCCCTTCATTACTGAGGGGGTGAGTGACTTGTTGAACTTATCACCGGTTAGCCTGATGGTGAGGTTAGGCCAGCCATTGAAAGTAATTTTTCCTGGTAGGCCTTGTCCATTCAGATAACGTTCGAGCAATTCAAACGCTTGCTGCTCGGACTCTACATCATACTGTATGTCACCCAAAGATAATCCCTCATTCTAAGCCCCGCATTAACTGTGTAATTAGACAAGAACTGCTTTCTTATTTTGCTGTGTGTAGGAAAAATAAAGCAAAACTCGTCAAAAATCACTAACGCGGTCCGCATTTTCTCGTATAGTGTGTTAAGAGTGGTCACTTCGACACACAGCTTAACCATCAAAACCCTGCCTCGGCGGGGTTTTTGCTTTCCG
Source organism: Klebsiella sp. PL-2018 (assembly GCF_019048985.1). NCBI lineage: Bacteria > Pseudomonadati > Pseudomonadota > Gammaproteobacteria > Enterobacterales > Enterobacteriaceae > Klebsiella > Klebsiella sp. PL-2018. Next base: position 4,208,297 of record NZ_CP077673.1, on the reverse strand, counting down.
GCGATCCGACAGGGGTATTCGCGAGATGCATTGCATCAGTACCCCTGTCATATCGCCGTATGTCGAATTATGGATTTGCTTCAGCCACCGCAGTGGAGACATGTCTGCAATTGCTTTTCCTTCCATTAATGAAAACAAAAATGTTTATTCTTTTACTTGATTGTGTAAACAAAAATGAGTACAATTAACTCAAGTTAAACAGACAGGAGGAGGAAGTGAAGCAAAGCGAGTTAAGGCGTTGGCTTGCAGCTCAAGGGGCAGAGTTTAAAGATGGTACTAACCACCTGAAAATCTATCTCAATGGCAAGCAAACGGTAATGCCGAGACATCCGGGGAAGGAAATACCGGAACCGCTGAGGAAAGCAATTCTTAAGCAACTCGGCATCAAATAAAATCCAGCCCTCCGGGGCTGGTACTTGCGGAGATTCACTTAATCGATATGCGGTACCCGCTAATTTTTGAACATGACGAAACCGGCTGGGCGGTATTCTTTCCCGATATCCCAGAGGCAATGACGGGAGGAGAGACCAGGGAAGAGGCGCTAGAAATGGCGCAAGATGCCCTTGTTACGGCGTTTGATTTCTACTTCGATGAACGTCGGGAAATTCCCGCTCCATCAGATGAAGGAGAGGCATTTGTTGAGGTTCCGTCCAGCGTGGCAGCGAAAGTATTACTGCTAAACCGTCTGGTCAACACCAATACCAGCAATGCTGAACTCGCCCGTATGATTAACACGCGCCCACAGGAAGTACAGCGCATTGTATCGCTTGGTCACAGCACCAAAATTGATACGATTCAAAAAGCGCTATCAGCGCTGGGACAGAGTATGGAAATTGTCGTCCGTTAATCATCATATCTCCTAATCAAAAGGTCGCCGTGTTGGTGGCCTTTTTTATCTTAGCCTTCCAGACTGATGGTGCGGGGAGGGGGGATTCCCGGCGCGATGGTTGACAAGCTTTGAAGACAAACGATATATTTCTGGCGTGGTGAATCCCCCTGTGCGGCGGGGCATTGCCAGTCTTATGTAATGCGCTTGAAATGCGAACCGTCCATTGGCTGGCGGCGGTTCACCGGGAGGCACCCGGCACCACAACTGATATAAGAATAAAGGCTCACCTGCTGGTGGGCCTTTTCTTTAGCCAAAAAAAGCCCACGGATAGACGTGGGCGGGATTACGTTAACCAGTCGTACAAGTGTTGCGTCCTGGCGCACTCAATGCGGAAGTTGCCGTTTTTTCGCCGCGATGTAAATCCTCAATCTCAATACGCCTTGCTGCAAAAATGGGAATCAAACAGCCTCTTCATTTTTGTATCTGCAGTAAACCCTCTGCGTTTCACACGCGCACGTTTTAATCCTGGAGCCTACAGAAAGCGAGCCTGAGAGTTAGTTGCACTCCAGGACAGCTATCTCTGTGTGACAGGCTCACTTTCTATAGGCAAATAGCTATGAAATATCCAACCGTATCAGTAAACGGCGTTTCTGTTCGTGTAGATGGAGAAGGTCGTTACAGCCTCAATGATCTCCACGCAGCCGCAGTAGCTAAAGGAGAGGCGACAGAATCTCAGCGGCCCAACAAATTTATCCGAAGTGCCAGCATTAAACGCTTTGTTACGGCGCTTGACTCCAGAGGACAAAAAAGTCGTCTGGAACAAAAACAATCACTTAAGGTTGTAAATGGTGGGGATGATAAAGGCGTATGGGCGGCTGAGTTGTTAGCCATACGGTACGCGGCCTGGATCAAGCCTGAGTTTGAAATCGAGGTGTATGAAGTATTTCGCACTGTTGTCCGCATGGGAATTGGTGCTATGTCCCGACTGAACAAAATCGACCATCTCATCAATACCGAAACTAAGGCGATCAGCCAGTGTGCGAGCCAGATGGCGAAATGGGGCGTTGGTGGTCGTAAGAGGTTGCTTCACACAGTTCGGGATCGAGCTGCCGACGAAGTGCAATTGTATTTGCCGGGTGTAGCGTAAATTGGCTGGTGGGTCAGATTTAGATTGGAGGCGATAGTTAATAACCCGTTTATTGTTGATTTATTAACGCTGAATTAGTCTGTTCAGACTATTGGAGCTACTGATCGCGTTGAGGTGTCGTGCTCAGCATGCATTACTGTAATTGACGCGTGCTTTTCTGGTGAGGTTTGATGGAACGACTGAGCTTGTGGTTGCTTTTGCTGGCATGTTTTCTGCTTGGGGTGACCATGAACTTCCATGCGCTGTTTGAATTGTGGCTCTATTACGATTACCTGCTGGGGTGACGAGAGAAAATAATGAGATGTTTGACTTCCGTTTAAACAAGGGTCAGTAATCTCATTAATCTTGTGGTGAATCCCCCTGTGCGGCGGGGCAACTCGGCAAGTTCAATTGTTGGGCGGAGAGGTTAACTTTGCGGGTAACAGGTGCTGAGCTGTTACTCACCGGGAGGCACCCGGCACCACACCTGATATGGAAATAAAGGCTCACTTGCTGGTGGGCCTTTTCTTTAACCAAAAAAAAGCCCACTTTCGGGAAGTGAGCTTAAATGCAACAATAATCTACAAGAATTGCTGATGCCCTCCTGGCAATTTCCAGCGCGCGAATAATAGCCGCTATCCCCTGAGTTGTAAATATCATCATTTTAGAGGTCATGCATCCGCGTGGCCTTTTTCATTTGTGCCGCCAGAACGTCACTCACTTTGAGCTTTGTCGTAAATCCATCTGGCGGCACATCTTAACTCACTCGACGACCCCGTGAGCAGCGGAGGCGAGGCTCATGAGTATGAACGAAAAGAACCCAGAATTCTGGGCTGCGGTAGCTACCGGGCTAAAAAGCGCGTGGCCCCAGATTCTGGGGGCGTCAATGGCCGGGCTTATCGCCTATGGTCGTCTGATATATGACGGTGCGACACGCAAGAATAAATGGCTTGAGGGCGTCCTTTGCGGCGCTCTTTCTTTATGCATAACCAGTGCACTGGATGTTGTTGGTCTGCCTGTGTCGATATCGCCATTTGTTGGCGGCGTGATTGGATTTGTTGGCGTGGACAAGCTGCGTGAAATCGCCATCAGCGCACTAAAAAAAAGAGCAGGAGTGAACGATGACAACCGGTAATGTTTCCCGCGGTATCCGCAACAACAACCCCGGCAATATCCGCTGGGGGGATGACTGGAAAGGGCTGATGCCAAAAGCACAGCGTACAGATAAATCTTTCTGCCAGTTTACGTCACCGGACTACGGCATCCGGGCGATGATTATCATCCTGCGCAACTATCAGCGTAAGCATGGCCTGAACACTGTGAGCGGTATCATCAAACGCTGGGCACCGCCGAACGAGAACAACACACAGGCGTATATCAACAGCGTGGCTCAGGCGACGGGCGTTACCCCCGACCAGCGCATAGATACCAGCGACAACCGGTTCATGATGAAGCTCTTACAGGCCATCATTCAGCATGAGAACGGTAGCCAGCCTTATGGCTTTGATGTGTTTACCCGGGCCGTTGGTCTGACTGGCTGATGCAAAATTTGTTGAGGTTAACGATGAAAAATGGCCTTGAACTGGAGGCCCCTGCCACCAGGGAGATTGGTATTGCTACTGCCTGGGTTATTAAGTCTGCAGCGTTATGCCTGGCACTTTATGGTATAGCCCAACTGATAAGCGCTGTCAGGTGGTGGTAAGGCGATTAAAACAGATATTGAGGTCCACCCTTCGCTGGCTGTGCTATTTACTGCGGTCATTGGTTGCCCGGCTCGTGCAGCTTTCAGCATGATTTACTGAAAAGTGAGGATAATCCCGCTGGCTGAATAAAACAAAATTCTGCACATTTGTTTCCGGCGATATTACGTAGCGGTTTCAAATATTTTGCGTGAGGTCATAAATGAGAAAAATACAAGTCACCATTACAAATCTGGCAGAGCGGGTGGATGGCGCTGTATGTGGGGCGCAGTTAGCATTTAAAGTTCGACAGAATGGCTCGGTGCTGATTTCCGATTTCCTGACAGGCAAGATATCTGGTCCTTATACCAGAACCTACGAGGTTGACGCCTCTGATTCTGTTCTGACAGTTGAGCATAATCGCCATGATTTGCCCGGCCTTACAATAACGGCCTCACTGAATTGATTATCTTTATTTTAGCCACATAAATGCATAGCATGGTCTCCGGGTTCCCCGATGGAGAAAGGTATGTATGTAGCTAAGGGATTAAAACGCGACCCGGATAATCCGGGGTGGGTGATGGGCTGGGCAACGATCCGTCTCAACCCATGGCATCTGGTTGGCTTGTATGCAACGAAGGATATCGCGGAAACAAAAGCACTTCTGTCAGGCGACGAATATGAGGCGGTATACGGTTCGCATCTTCTCGGTTCTGATGATTTTATTTTTGAAAAAAGCCGGAAGTAAGCCGCTAAACGAATAATCCAGCCTCGCACTCGCGGGGCTTTTTTACATCTGAATTTCACCGCGCGCCGCAATGCGCACCTAACCACACCGAACCTACCACTTTGATTTGAGCCTTTGAGGAAGTCAGTTAGTGCTGCCGAGCTTCGATGGGCAGATTTCTATTGCGGCAAATGGTTCATCTCAAAGCGCAGGTTTGCAACGTATCGGGAGGAGCCGTGACGATGAAAGCTGAAGGATTGCTCGTTGCTTTGCTTATCGCTGGTGGGTTTGCCGCTGTTGCTATGTGGAAAGACACAGAGTGGCAATCGAAATGGTTTAAACGTGATGCCGCAGATGCTACCGCGCTGGCCATTGCTGAGCACGGTAACCGGCTGATTGAGCAGGGCCGACTGATTGCACGTGATGAGGCTGTAATTGATGCAAAAGAGAAAGAGAGGGCCGCGCGCCTTAATGCTGATTTGCTTTCTGGCACTGTGCAGCAGCTGCAGCAACAAGCCAAAAAGCTCGCTACCCGTCTGGACGCAGCAAGAGAAACCGCAAATCTTGCCGCTACCGCAGGAAGCAAAGCAGACACAACCCCCGCCGGAATGCTCGCCTACGTGCTCGGAGAGATTGCAGGAGAAGCTGAAAAACTTGCTGGAATCGCTGATGAGCGCTACCGGGCCGGGCTGACATGCGAGCGGATTTATTCATCGTTGGGAAATGAAAAATAGAGGTGATTGTGAAGATTGCAATTGTGGTATCCCCTCCGCGTTATAAGCGTGAGCGCTTAGAGGGCGAATGGCCGGGGCCGCTCCATGCTGTAACTGAGGTTGGGGGCCGGGTCGATATCATCATTACGGATGATGCCGGAGAGAAGCGCGGAGAGCTGGTGGCTAACTACCATGAGGACTATCGCCGGGATTCAACCTTTGGCGAGTATGAGCAGCGCGCCGCCGAATGGGCTAAATCTGTGGTGTCAGTTATCAAGCTGGCCACGTTTGAAGATAACCAGATTGAAGGGGGTCAGGATGGCAAAGAAAAAACGCCAGGCTAAATCAACAAGAGCTTTAAGGCGGCGCGTTGCTCGCTTAGAGGTGTTGGTAGCTGCTTTTCGCGGTAGTAGTGAAGGTTGGGTGGTGTTGAGAGATGCCCGGATCTCAAATGGTACGGTGAGCGCTGGTGGAGCTGTAGCTGAAGCGTTGGATAAATCAAATGATACCTCGCAAGCACATCACCAGAAAATAGATATCGCCTGTCTGCGTAATAGCGTTGTTCGCGGGGTTAGGCGCGCCGTGAAGATGTTCAAGTAACCCCTTCTGATTTATCCCCTTATTAATTAATACACATTTACTCAAAGGAGCGTCTGCGCTCTTTGGAGAGGAACCCTATGAAAGATTTCAAAATTGAATATGTGAATGGTGAGTTGGTGGCTCTCGACCTAAACGGGATGTCATTGCTGGATAACGTGCAGGGTATTTCCTTTAAGCATGAGCTGGGCGAGCTGCCGGTGATTAACGTTACTCAGGGCTACAAAATCGCCGCTCCTGAAGACGAACCGCGCGAGGTGACCGGTGAAGTGATCCACGCCGATAGCGACCATCAGCAACCGCAGCGCCGCAGCAAGCGCCCGCGCTATCCTAAACGCCGGTAACAACACAACCATAATAATTCCGTGACCCTCAACGGGGCCACATCTAATCGCCTGAGTTCAGCGTATCTCAGGCTCCCGCCTTACGTATATTCCTGGTGAAAAGATGAATAAAGCAAAGCCACAAGACGGCGGAACCATTAAAGGCTATCGCACGTTGACCGCTGACGATATCGCGCAAATGAACGACCTGAAAGAACTGAGCCGCGATTTCTGCGAAAAGCTGGACATTGAGCGCTCTCATATGCACTCGCAAGCTGTAGTGGCTGGAAGCGTTGACGAAGCAGCTTGTAACGAGTCTTTGCGCTGTCTGGCCATCGCCCGCACAAAAATGCAAGAGGCTTGCATGTGGGCGTGTCGCGCCGTTGCACGGCCTGATGCCGATTGTTAACCGTTAACTGATTAGAAGGATAAGAAAACATGTTTAAACGTGATGAATTGGTGCTCGCGATGTACTACCGCAGTACCAAAGACGCCGAGACTGGCGATAAGCTGGCTCTGGTAACTGTTCAGGTGAAAGAAGCAGCCGATCAAAGCAACGTCGTGCAGAGCTCTGAACTGATTTGTCGCACGTCTACAGGTAACAAAAAAACCTATCAGGTAGGCGCTCAGAGCATCTCAAGCGGTTCCGATCCACTACTGAGTGCCATTGAGAACCACTGGCGCTCCAACACAGAGACGCTGGCGAAAGCGCTGGTTAATGAATCGCTGGAGTTCTTTATGGAAAACGTCTCGCCGGAAAATACATGGATGAGCTCAAATGGGCTGGAGATATTCGCAGCGGCTGAGCTGGGTTCACACCTGCCGGATAGTGTCCTGAACGCCGACAGCCCCGCCAGCGCGTAATCAGGGCCACCAGTGAGCGCCGCCAGCGTCAACTCAAAAGGTACTCCCGGCGGGGGGCCTCGACACGGGGCGGCGTGCTCGCGGGAAACGGCTGGTTTTTGGTTTTTTGGGCTGTCAACAACAACCGACTATCATTTTGATATTTTGGGATATTATTTCTTTTAGTTGCACAATTGATTAATAAGTGTTCGACAACATGGACAAGGAAATTACCCACGCGCGGCTCAACATCTCGCAGATCGCCGGGATTACCGGCGTACATCGCACCACGCTGGCTGCGCGGCTTAAAGGGGTACCGCTTGCCCCGGGCAGTAACAAGCAAAAAAAACTCTATTACCTGAAAGATATCTTGTGTGAATTCCTCGACAACGCCGAGCCGGTAGACGTGGAGAAGATGAAGCCGAGTGAGCGGCAGGCCCACTACAACGCTGAGTTATTAAAAGTGAAGCTGGAGCGGGAACAGGGTGAACTTATCCCGGTTGATGAGGTGGTAGCCAACTTTGCCGCCATTGTTAAGGCCGTGGTGATGGAGCTGGAAACATTACCCGATGTGTTAGAGCGAGATTGCGCTCTTTCGCCCGAAGCCGTCGCCAGGGTGCAGGAAGTGATCGACGATTTGCGGGATGTGATGGCTGACAAAATACGGGATGCAGATCCCGAAGAAGAAGAGGAGGACGACGAAACCGAGGAGGGGTAATTGAGGCGGTTTAAGAGGCGACGCAGGAACCCGCAAGCCAGCGGTAATCAGGTCAGGAAAAATATTGCAGAGATGATGCGTGCACCCCGTCGCATGAAGGTCAGCGACGCCGTGGCTCAATATATGCGGGTACCGAAAGGTGCGGCCAACTCCGTGCCGTGGGAACCGGATGTCGCGCCGTATGTGATTGAGCCTATGAATTGCCTCGCTTCACGCGAATATGACGCGGTGATTTTTGTGGGACCGGCGCGAACGGGTAAAACCATTGCGCTAATTGACGGGTGGATCGTCTACAGCATAGTTTGCGACCCAGCTTACATGCTCGTTATTCAGATTTCCGAGGAGAAAGCCCGCGAACACTCAAAGAAACGTTTAGCCAGGACGTTTAATTGTAGTCCTGAAGTGAAAAAACGCCTCAGTGCAAAGCGCAACGATAACAACGTTCACGACCGCACATTTAAAGCCGGTAACTATCTAAAAATCGGCTGGCCATCGGTCAATATCATGAGCTCTTCAGATTATCGCTTTGTGGCGCTCACTGATTACGATCGTATGGACGAAAACATAGATGGAGAGGGGGACGGCTTCATGCTGGCCTCTAAGCGTACCACTACGTTTATGAGCTCCGGTAAAACGCTGGTGGAGAGTTCGCCGGGCCGCGATGTTATTGATGTAAAATGGCGACCGCAGACCCCCCACGAAGGCCCGCCGTGTACCGGTATTATGGGCCTTTTTAACTCCGGTGATCGTCGCCGGTTGTACTGGCCATGCCCTCACTGTGGCGAATACTTCCAGCCGATTATGGAAAACATGACCGGGTATCGGAATTCACCCGATGTAACCACGGCCAGTGAAGCGGCCTGTCTGCAATGCCCCTCATGCAATGAAACTATTCACGCCGGGATGAAGCGCGAGCTGAATAAAAAGTGTGTCTGGTTACGTGACGGCGAAACCATAGACCGGAAAGGTAAGCGGGGCGGAACACCGCGGCGATCCCGTATCGCCTCTTTCTGGATGGAAGGGGTAGCCGCTGCGTATCAGACATGGGCGCAGCTCTATTCCAAATACCTTAACGCCGAGCTGGAATATGAAGCCACGCAGAGCGAGGAGAAGTTAAAGACGGTAGTCAATACCGACTTTGGACGCCCTTATATCCCCCGGACGAAGCTGGAACAGCGGAAAAGTGAAGTGCTCGAAGCGCGCGCGGAACCGCTGGAAGAATATTTTGTACCCGATGGCGTGCGCTTTCTGGTGGCAACCGTTGATGTGCAGGGCGGTAAGAATCGCCGCTTTGTGGTCCAGCTGGTGGGCTACGGTGAGCGCGGTGAACGCTGGATAGTGGCGCGGTATGAAATTAAGTATTCATTGCGCTGTGATGCCAATGGCGAGGCGCTACGCATTAACCCGGCCAGCTTCCCGGAAGACTGGGATCTTCTTATTTCTGACGTATACGAGCGGGCGTGGCCCCTCGCCGCCGATGATTCAAAGGCTATGCGCGTGATGAGTATGGCGGTTGATTCCGGGGGCGAAGATGGCGTAACCAATAACGCCTACGCCTTCTGGCGGCGCTGCCGGATTGAGGGAATACACCGAAACATCTTTCTTTTTAAGGGAGATGGACTGAAGCGCGACAAGCTTATTCAGGAAACCTACCCGGACAACAGTGGCAATTCTAAACGTCGCGCGAAAGCGTCCGGCGATGTACCGCTTTACTTACTCCAGACCAATGCGCTTAAAGACCGGGTGAACGGCGCACTGTGGCGTGAAACGCCCGGGCCGGGTTTTGTCCATTTTCCGGCATGGCTGGATAGCGCTTTCTACGATGAGCTGACATATGAAGAACGCAGCCCGGACGGCCACTGGAAAAAACCGGGGCGCGGGGCTAACGAGGCTTTTGATTTGATGGTGTACGCCGAAGCGCTCGCTATCCTTAAGGGCTACGACAAGATTAAGTGGCCGCGCGCTCCGAAATGGGCAAAGCCGGAAACGTGGATTGATGCCGTTGACCACTATTCGCCAGCAGGGCCAGACCGTGATGCCCCGCCACTGCCTGAAGACGCTGTTCAGGTGGCAAAGCCTCAGAAAACCCCGGCTACAAAACCCACACGAAAACCCAAATCAAAAGCTAAAAAATCTGCCTGGTCAGGCGGAGGAGGATGGTTATGAATTGTCGCGATATGAGAGAAATCATAGACGAATACGTAAAGGCAGAACGCGCCGTCTTGCAGGGGAAAATGATTAAGTTTAACGGGCAGGAGATGACGACGGAGAATTTAGACGAAATCCGCCAGGGGCGACAGGAGTGGGAGCTGCGTTTAGCGCGTGAACAACGGCGGTTACGCGGCGGCGGCATCTTTAAACATGCACGGTTTGTACGATGAATATCCTTGATCGGGCAATTGGCGTTTTCTCTCCGGGCTGGCAGGCGGCGCGCCTGAAGTCCAGAAATCAAGTGCAGGCATATGAAGCCGCCACGCCCACAAAAACGCACAGAGGGAAGCGGGAGCGCCGCACCGCAGACCAGCTAACCCGCGCCGGGAGTCAGTCACTACGCGAGCAGGCGCGTTACCTCGATGATAACCATGATTTGGTGATCGGGGTGCTGGATAAGCTGGAAGAACGCGTAATAGGCGAAAACGGAATAGCCGTAGACCCGTTACCTCGCCTGAAAGACGGCACGATAGATAAGGCGCTGGCAGGGCAAATTTCCCGACTGTGGGGGGAGTGGTCAGTTAACCCTGAGGTGACCGGCGAATTTAACCGGGGCATGCTTGAGAGAATGATGTTGCGCAGCTGGTTGCGCGACGGAGAAGTATTCGCTCAATGCATTAAAGGCAGACAGGAGGATTTAACCCCACCTGCGGGGATCTATTTCTGGCTTCAGGCGCTGGAATGCGATTTTGTCCCGCTCGACGACGATCCCGGGCAGAACATTATTCAGGGGGTGAGGAAAAATACACACGGTGGCCCGAAAGCCTATCAGGTCTATAAAAACCATCCCGGGGCGACGTATCACACTAAAGGTGATGTGAACGAAGTTTCCGCTGAAAACATGCTCCATGTGAAGTTTTCGCGGCGGTTTCACCAGACGCGTGGTGTTTCCATGCTCAGCGGCGTCATCATGCGTTTAGCCGCACTCAAAGAGTACGAAGATGCGGAGCTGGTTGCCGCCCGGATTGCCGCATCACTGGGGATGTACATTAAAAAAGGCGATGGCCAGAGCTATGACGACACCAGTTCGGAGGAGGACAGAGATATAGAAATTGAGCCCGGGATCATTTTCGACGGGCTCCAGCAGGGTGAGGAAATCGGAATGATTAAATCCGACCGGCCAAACCCAAATTTAGAAACATTCCGTAGTGGGCAGCTCCGCGCGATTGCTGCCGGTGTGCGCCTCAGCTATTCCAGTGCATCCCGCAACTATAACGGTACCTTCAGCGCTCAGCGGCAAGAGCTGGTGGAATCGACAGCGGGCTATGCCGTGCTGCAGCAGTGGTTTATTCAGACCTTCACGCGCCGCGTGTATCGCATGTGGCTACGCATGGCCATCAGCAGCGGGAAAATCAAAGTCCCGGCGAACCTCGATAAAGACACGCTCTACAGCGCGAAATATCGCGGACCTTCCATGGTCTGGATCGACCCGGTGAAAGAGGCCCAGGCGTGGCGTATTCGCATACGCGCTGGCGGGGCCACTGAAGCGGAAATGATACGCGCCAGCGGTCATAACCCGGATGAAGTTAAGGCGGAACGCTTATCAGAAATTGAGGAGAACAAAAAGCACGGCCTGATATTTGACAGCGACCCGCGCAACGACAAAGGGAAAAATGACACCAAAACATCCCGCAGGAAGGCTAAAAAGCAACCACAGCCTGATAACAACGAGGACAAAAAGAATGAATGAACCACTTAAGGTCGGATTTACGCCGCCACGCGCCAGCGCGGGGGGCACTCCGGGCACACCGCGGGCTAAATCATGGTTTAGCGTGAAAGCCAGCCAGAAGCCAACAGAAGCCATTATCGATATCTATGACGAAATCGGATTTTGGGGGATTAGCGCGCAGCAGTTTAAGCAAGATCTCGATGCGCTGGGCGAGCTGAAGAGCATCACGCTCCACATTAACTCTCCGGGCGGTAACGTGGGAGACGGCGTCGCGATTTTTAACCTGTTACGCGGTACCGGCGCTTACATCACGGTTCACATTGACGGAATTGCGGCCTCTATGGCTTCAGTTATCGCCATGGTGGGGCATAAAGTCATTATGCCGGGTAACACGATGATGATGGTACACAAGCCATGGGGGAGCGCTGCCGGTAACGCTGATGAAATGCGCGAATACGCCGATTTTCTGGATAAGTGGGAGGGATTACTTCTTACCGCTTACACCACGAAGACCGGCAAAAGTGCAGAAGAGATCGCCGCTATGCTGGCCGATGAAACATGGCTGACGGCCGCTGAATGCGTGGAATTGGGTTTTGCTGACGAAATCAGCGACCCGCTAAGCGCGATGGCCTGTATTTATTCACACAAACTTAAGGACTATTCCAAAATGCCTGACAATATTCGCAATTCTGTTACCCCTCCACGCAACTCTGTAACGCCGCCGCCAGTGCCGAACCCGGCACCGGTACAACAACCGGCTCCGGCGAACGCCGAGCCGGCCGCATTTCAGAATGCATTCATGCAGCAGCAGCAAGCGCGCGCCAGCGGGATCCGAGAGGTGTTTGCGCAGTTCCCGCAGCACGTCAATCTGGAGGCCGAAAGCCTCGCGGATATAAATTGTTCCGTGGATCAGGCGCGCCAAAAACTGCTTACCGCGCTGGCGGGTGAAACAGCCATGATTGATACCACCATTCCGCCGCACATGCGCCGCGTTGATAACGGGCGGTTCGTTACCGATGGCATTAAAAACGCGATTAGCGCACGTGTTGGACATTGCGCCGTAGAAGCCAGTAATGCTTTTAACGTTATGACGTTGCGGGATCTGGCGCGCGCGTCGCTCACCGAGCGTGGGGTTTCGATTTTGGGTATGAATGCGGCGCAGATGGTAGCAGCTGCTTTCACTCACTCATCCTCTGATTTTGGCGCTATCCTTCTGGATGTGTCGCATAAATCTATGATGCTGGGCTGGGATAACTCCCCGGAAACTTACGAGCGCTGGACCAAAAAAGGGACGCTTACCGATTTTAAACCGTCTAACCGCGTGGGCATGGGGGGCTTTGAAGCGCTGGAGAAAGTGGATGAAGGCGCGGAGTATAAATACATCACCACCGGCGATAAAAAAGCCACGATTGCCCTGGCAACCTACGGGAATCTTTTCTCCATTACTCGCCTGGCGATTATTAACGATGATTTGGGTGCGCTTACCGATATCCCGCGCAAAATGGGGATGGCCGCGAAGGCCACTATCGGGAATCTGGTGTATGCCCTGCTTACTGGCAACGTGAAAATGCCGGATGAGATCCCGCTCTTTGATAAGCGCCATGGAAACATCGCAACCGGCCAGTTTAACGTTGATACCATTAGCCAGGCTGAACAGTTGATGCTTCTACAGCAGGACGACGAGCAGCCGCTGAACATTACCCCGGCGTTTATGCTGGTGCCTGTGCAACTGAAGAGCAAAGCGCGACAGGTGATCGGCTCTGATAGTGTTGCCGGTGCTGATGTAAATTCCGGGGTACTGAACCCGATTAAAGACTTTGCCGAGGTGATTTCCGAGGCGCGCCTGAGTAAGCACAGCAAAGATAACTGGTATCTGACGGCCGCGCAGGGCACGGACACAATCGAAGTGGCCTATCTCGACGGTATCGATACCCCGTACTTTGACCAGCAAGACGGCTTTACTACTGATGGCGTGGCCACAAAAATTCGCATCGATGCTGGTGTCAGTGCGCTGGATTATCGCGGCTTTGTGCGTGGCTCCCTGAAGTAACCCTCCCGTAGCACCCAAACTCCGACAGGCCCGAAAGGGTTTTTTTGTACCTAAATTCCGCCTCTACCGGGGCGGTAAGGGATCATTATGGCTAAAAATTACATTCAGGACGGAAACACTATTCACCTTCAGAACGCGGGCGCAAAAGTGATCGCCAGTGGCGCGCCAGTTGCTGTTGGCGGCATGATTGCGGTTGCGCTGGTTGATATCCCACCTGCCAGCAGCGGCACTGGCGCTACCACCGGTGTTTTTTCACTCCCGAAGGTGGAAGCAGAGGAAACCCCGCAGGGTGCCCGTGTGTTTCTGAAAGACGGCTTAATTCAGTTGGAAGAGGCTGGCGCGGTAGCCGCAGGCGTGGTGTGGGAGGATGCCGGTGCAGGTACTGAAGCTGTGGCGGTAAAACTGAATGTGTAACCCATTCGAGCGGCTGGCGGCGCGGATGGACGTGGTAACGGTCAAACGCATGACCAGGCCGATAGAGATTAACGGTCTGCCATTTGACGCCATCCCGGCGGAGTCGCTGGAGGAAATGGGCTCGCTGGCGGGCATGGGTACTACGTTAGTGGTTTTCTCTGGCGAGTACCGGCCCCGAAGCGGTGACACGGTTTTCTATGATGGCCAGGAGTGGACAGTGACGCGGTTTGAGAAGTTCAACGGTAAACCGAAAATCACACTGGAACAGGAATGAGCATAAAAAATCTGGAAAAGGCGATTAATAACCTGAATAGCCTTAGCCGTTTGATTGTGCCGACTGCGACCGCCAAAGCGCTTAACCGCGTGGGGCAAGCAACTATCCGGCAGGGAAGCCGGAAAGTTGCAAAAGAGGCCGTAGTAGGCGACGGCAAAAAAAAAGGAATACCGGTAAAACTGGTCAGGCAGCGCGCAAGGCTGAAAAAAGCCAACCCGCAGCGCCTCAGCGCCGGTATTAAGATTAACCGGGGTAACTTGCCCGCTATCAAATTGGGGGCCGCTCAGACGCGCCTGTCACGCAGGAAAAACAACAAGGAGGGGCGCGGCAGCTATCTTAAAATAGGTCCATACCGTTTCCGTAATGCATTTATCCAGCAGCTGGCTAATGGCCGCTGGCAGGTGATGCAACGCGCTAGCGGTTCACAGTATCCGATTAGCGTTGCGAAAGTGCCTCTGGCCAAGCCGCTAACGGTGAATTTCTGGAAAATCTCGCGGCAGCTGATTAACAGCGATATGAGCAAAGAGCTCTCTTACGCGCTTAAAAATCAGCTGAGAATCCACCTCACCAGATAGCCACGAAAACAATCAAAGGAGTAAATGAGCGTATGAGTAAACACTCAGGCATTCGCGCAGCTGTAATAAATCACCTGAAAGAGATTTGCCCGGACAAATTCACGGTGATCGATGGTTTGCCGGTATTTGTTGAGCAAAGCACATTGCCCGCTTTCGCCGTCTATCTGACGGAGGCCCAATACGCCGGGCAAACAGTCGATGCCGATGATTGGGAGGCTGTTTTGCATGTTCAGGTTTTCCTGAAAGCAAGCAAGCCCGATTCCGAGCTGGATCAATGCGTAGAAGATTTTATTTATCCGGCGGTGAACAAAAACGAGGCGCTGGGGGCGCTGGTGGAAAACATCTACCCGATTGGCTACGACTACACCCGCGACGATGAAATGGCGTTTTGGGGCTCCGCCGATCTCACCTTTAAGATTGAATATACGATGTAAGGAAAATAAATGATGGCTAAATCCACTACTGCACCGATGAAAGGTATCTATACAACATTGTGGGTGTACAAGGGCACAGGTAACGCACTGACTAACCCGTTATCCGATGCCGACTGGCTCCGTCTGGCGAAAATCAAAGAATTAACACCGGGTGAACTGACGGCAGAATCAGAGTCTGATGATTATCTGGATGATGAAGACGGCGACTGGGCAAACACAATGCAGGGCGCAAAATCTGCCGGGAACACGTCATTTACCCTTGCATGGATGCCCGGTGACTCTGGACAGAAAGCGCTGGTGGCGTGGTTTATGTCCGGCGATACGCGCTACTACAAAATCAAATATCCGAATGGCACCGTGGATGTTTTCCGGGGCTGGGGCTCATCGCTGGGTAAAGCAGTTACGGCGCGTGAAGTGGTGACCCGTACCGCGCAGATCACTAACACCGGCAAGCCAGTATTAGCTGAAGACGACGCAGCCCCCATTTCGCTGACCGGCATCAAATTAGATAAGAACGCGCTCAGCGTAGCGGTGAAAGCAACCGCCACGATTGCGATCACGTTCACACCATCCAGCGCCAGCGATAAAGGCTATCGCGTGGCCAGTTCTGACCCGTCGAAAGCCAAAGCGGTGGCCAGTGGTAGCAATGTCATTGTTACCGGCGTGGCGGCAGGGACTTCAAATATTGTCATTATGACCAATGACGGAAATATCGTGGCAACTTGCACGGCAACGGTAACGGGTTAAGGGGATAGAAAATGGATATGTTGAAAAAAGGTGATTTCACTTACCGTGATATTACAGTGACGCTCTCTGAGCTTTCAGCGCTGCAGCGCATTGATTATCTGGATTTCCTCGCGAAGTCTGAAAAGGTTTTGCCATCCCTTGATGATTCGCTTTCAGAGTCTGAAATTACGCGCTTGCTCTTACGTCTCGATATTGAAACCGGCGCTTTGCTGGTGGGTATGTCGCTATGGCAAGAGAACCGAAAAGGGCCGAAGCCGGACGAGCTCGCCGCTAATATTGTGGAATCGTGGCCGCCAGAGGCTATCCGGGCGGCTGAGCTGCGCGTGAAGGAACTTTCTAACATGTTGCCGCCGGAAGTTGTGGAGCCTGAAGAAGTCGCGCAGGAAGAAGCGGAACAGGGCGACGAAGACGCCAGGACACTACGCGAAGACCCGCCAATGACGGCGGAAAAGCCTACGCCAGTGAATTAAATTTTGTCCTGAAACTTGCGCGCGAATTCCGCCGGGCGGATTGGCGCGCTTTTCTCGCTGGCATGACTTCCACGGAGCTGGCCGACTGGCATATTTTTTACCAGTCACATCTCTTTCAGGACGCATTAATAGACACCCATTTATCTAACCTGCAGTTTATGACGGCTGCAGCCTCAGCTGACCTTTCAAACACATCGATCACGCCTCAGAGTTTCAGTTTATTAAACCCGCCCGAAGAAAAACCACAAAATGAGGAGTCGATGATGTTGGCCGCTGAAGGTATCGCAGGAGGTACGCGCTATGGCCCAGCAGATTAGCGACTTAATCATTAATCTCGATGTTGATTCGGCATCATTCGCCACGCAGATAGCGAAAATAAAAGGCCAGTTAAATGGCATGGCGAGCGATGCGACGACCGCCCGCCGAAGCATTAACGAATCAGCTCAAGCGCAAACGGAAACGCTAAAGGCAACAATGAGCGGCGCAGCAGACGCCGCCGAGGCCGCGCAGCGAAGACAGGAAGCCGCCAGCGCTAAAGTAACGAAAAGCTACGAGGAGACAGCACAATCCGTTGATGAAGTTCACCAACGCGTAAAGTTAATCAATGAGCAGTACCGCTCAGGAACTGGAGATGCCGCCAGGCTGGCGCAGCGGCAGGATGCGTTAACGCAATCATTTTTCAAACAGATTGAAGCCATCCGTTCACTGAAAGGGGAATCCACCTCTCTGGCAGCTGTGCAAGCCAGAGTAAGAGCGGCGCGGGGCTCTGGTGAAATATCGCAGGGTGATTATCTTTCCCTGATTTCTGAGCTGACCGCCCGCCAGAAATCGCTACAGGTAGCTGAAGAAAAGACGACGCAACAGAAAGAGCGTTTTCTCCGGTCATTGAAATCTCAGCTCACCGCGCAGAAGCTAACCACGGCTGAGCTGTTACGCGTCAAGGCTGCTGAGCTGGGTGTAAGTGATGCTGCTGATATCTATATCAGGAAGATGGAAACGGCCGGGAAAGCGGCGCAGGGCCTGGGGTTGAAAAGCGCAGGGGCGCGGCAAGAAATTAGCGTTTTGATTTCTGAGCTGGCACGCGGCAATTTCGGTGCACTGAAAGGTTCAGGGATCACTCTTGCGAGCCGGGCCGGATGGATTGACCAGCTCTTATCCTTGCGTGGACTGGGGATTGCCGGGCTGGTGGGCGGTGTGACGGCCTCTCTCTATCTGTTGGCTAAGGTCTGGTATCAGGGCGCGCAGGAAGGGGAGGAATTTAACAAGCAGCTGATTTTAACGGGTAACTACGCTGGAAGGAGTCGCGATCAGCTTATGCAGCTGGCGCGCACAATGTCCGGTAATGGCTTTAATCAGCACGATGCAGCGGGCGCACTGGCCACGGTGGTGGGCTCGGGATCTTTTCAGGGCGACGAGCTGCAGAAAGTGACCCGTACCGCGTTACTGATGCAAAAAGCCGTGGGGAAGTCAGTAGACGAGACGGTTAAGCAATTCCAGCGCCTGAAAGATGACCCGGTGAACGCGGCGAACGAGCTCGACAAAGCGATCCACTTTCTCACCGCTGAGCAAAAAGAAAATATCCGCGTACTGAGCGAGCAGGGCAGGGAGACGGAAGCCAGCACGATAGCGGTTAACGCCTTTGCTGAAGCAATGGGCGAGCGTATGCCTAAAGTGGTGGAAAACCTCGGCTATCTGGAGCGAGCATGGCGTGGGGTTAAGGACGCTGCCAGCGATGCCATTTCCGCCATGATGGATGTGGGCCGCGACAGGACGCTGGAGCAACGCATCGCGGAACTCAGGAAGAAGGTTGACGCGGGCGGTGTACAGGTTGGCAGGGTGTACATGCCAGCCAGCAATGAAGACCGCGACAGGCTAAAAGCGTTAGAGGAGGAAAAATATCAGAAAGATTTAGCAGCGGCTAAAGACCGGGCAGAGAAAAACGCGCAGGAGCTGCAGAAGCGCCGGGATGCTCAGAACGCGTCACTAAACCGACTCAATGAGGATGAAAACTCACGGCACACCAGAGAACTGGCAAAAATTAAGGCTCTGGAATACGCAGACGCTGAAGTCAGAAACAAAGCGATTGAGCGCGAAAACAAGCGACATAAAAAAGCGCTTGAGAATGAGAATAAAACCCCAAAGGGGCCGAAGTACAAAGCCCCGGCCGGTGAGCTGGCCAGTGAAAAGGCTCAGGCCGAACTTTTAACGCTTCAGACTCAGCTTAAGACGCTGCAGCGCTATTCCGGACCAGATGACAGGATAAGCCAGCAACGGCTTGCACTGATGAAAGCGGAGGATAAATACACTGTCCTGGAGGAAGCGGCGCGCCGTCGAAAACTGACGGATCAAGAAAAGTCGATTCTGGCCACGAAGACAGAAACCCTTGAGCATCTTAAACAGGCGGCCGCGCTGGGTGATGAGGTGGCCAGGCAGGAGCGGTTAAACAAGCTCAGGGACGCGGCCAGCAAATTCACCGACCAGAAAAACGCAGAGATAACCCGGCTGCAGGGGCTCGCCACCGGCAAGACAGAGCGCGAATCTCAGCGTGATTCGACGCTGGACACCCTCCGCACTAAATACCAGGACGATTCCGGCACCAGCGAACAGGTATTAGCGAAGCAGCGCGAGCTATACGCCGCTGAGGATGATTTACGCTCAAACTGGCTCGCCGGTGCAAAGGCGGGATGGGCCGAGTACCGCGACACCGCAACCGACGCGTACAGCGCCCTGAAATCTGTTTCCGGGAGTCTTTACTCCGGGCTGTCCTCTCAGCTCACGGAACTGACCACGACCGGGAAAGCGAACATCAAAGAGTTTGGCGTGTCGATGCTGAAAATGATTGCACAGGTGATTAACCAGCTTATTGTGGCGTGGACGATACAGAGTGCGCTGGGGTGGATAGTCGGCGGGGCCAGTCCCGCGCCGTCAGGGCAGTCCATGCCTGTCCCCTCATATCGTCCACCGGGTTTTGATGCTGGCGGCTTTACCGGCCACGGCGGGAAGCATGAACCGGCGGGCGTTGTTCACAAAGGGGAATTTGTTTTCACTCAGGAGGCCACGAAGCGGATCGGGGTGGCTAACCTTTACCGACAGATGCGCGGCTATGCGACCGGCGGCTATGTGGGTAATGCCTCCAGCCCGGCAGACACGCGCGCGTTTGCAGGTGGCGGTATCAATGTTTATGCGCCGGTAACGTTTGTTAATGGTTCGGGAGAGGGAGAAAGCAACAGCAGCGAAGCCGATAATAAGAAGATGGAAAAAAGCCTGAAAATGGTTGTAGAGCGTTCTGTGACCGAGGGAATAAAAACATCGCTCAGGCCGGGTGGGATGATTTATATGGCTCAGAGGAGAAAGTAACGTAATGCCAATTGAAACATTTGCATGGCGTATACAGGCAAACAGCCAGCCCACTCTCAGCAGCAAAGATAATATCAGGAAGGTTCAGTTTGGTGATGGTTATACTCAGGTATCCGGCTCTGGTCTGAATGATGAACAGCTGATATTCAGTTTTGCTTTTAGTGGGAATATTGATGCCGCGATGGATATTCATGCATTTCTCAGGCGGCATAAAACAAAGTCATTTGCATTTAAACCGCCCTTTGGCGAGCTTACGCTCTGGCGTGTGCAAGCGGATTCTTTGCAATATTCCGTTGTGAGCAAAACGATTGTTAACGTAACGGCAACTTTTGAACAGGCGTTCAACCCATGATTACCAGTGATTACCAGAAATTAGAACCGGGAAACGAAATCATATTATTTGAGATAGACGCAACAAATTGCGGACTATCAGAGAAAATGTATTTTCATAATCACCTGATACCTTACACCGGGGAGGAATTAAAAGCGGCTGGCTTTGATGCTGATAAATTGCGCTCAAAGTCTGTCTGGTGGCAGGGTGAGGAATATAAACCCTGGCCTTGTCATTATGAGGGTGAGGAATCATCCACCACCGGCAGCGCCGCCCGGCCAAAATTGAGCGTGGGGAATATTGATGGCTCTATTACTGCTTTATGCCTCGCCTACGACGACCTATTAAAAGCCCGCGTTATTATTCATGAGACGCTGGCGCAATATCTCGATGCTGAGAATTTTAAAGAAGGTAACCCGACCGCCGACCCGACGCAGGAAAAGCGCTCACTCTGGATGATTGATGCCAAAACGCAAGAGCTTGATACGGTAGTTGAGTTTGAGCTGGCCAGCCCTATGGATCTGGAAGGGCTGATGATTCCTACACGGCAATATCACGCGGTTTGTACCTGGTGTATTCGCAACCAGTACCGGAGCGGTGATGGCTGTGACTATGCCGGAAATCGCTATTTTGACCGGAACAATAAACCCGTTTCCGACCCCTCAAAGGATGTGTGTTCTGGAACTGTGGCAGGTTGTAAAGCGCGGTTTGGTGAAGATAGCGAATTACCCTTCGGCGGCTTTCCGGGTACAAGTTTAATCAGAAGCTGACAGGAGGCATTGTGGAGGCTCAAACGATTGAGGATATCCGACAGCATGCCATTGCTGACTACCCGCGCGAGGCTTGCGGCGTGGTGGCTAAAACCGGGGATGTTGAACGGTATTTCAGATGCGGGAACATCACCGGCGGAAACTCAGAGGAATGTTTTACTTTGAATCCGCGCGACTATGCCGCCGCTGAGGATTGGGGAGAGGTTGTGGCTATCGTACATAGCCACCCGGACGCGGCCGCGCGCGCAAGCCCTACCGATTTGGCGATGTGCGATGCTACGCGGTTACCCTGGCATATTTTCAGTTACCCGGAGGGCGACTTGAGGACATATCACCCGCGCGACGATCTCCCCCTTATCGGGCGTGATTTTGTGCTGGGGGTTTACGATTGCTGGGGGCTGGTTATGTCCTACTTTCAGCAAACGCATGGAATCACCCTGGATGATTTCAGAGTGAGCTATCCGTGGTGGGAGGATGAATACCCGGACAATTTTTATCACGATTGCTGGCATGCATGCGGATTCCGTGAATTTGACGGGCCACCACACGACGGCGATTTAGTGATTATGCAAGTGCAGTCGAATAAGTGGAATCACGGCGGTGTGCTGGTCGACGGGGGGATGTTGCTACATCACCTTTATGGCCACCTGAGTAAGCGTGTGCCATACGGCGGTTACTGGCGTGACAGGACGATGAAAATACTCAGGCACAAAGACCTTCTTTGATTTGCCTTTAATCGTTAACAACCCGCCTCCGTAGCGGGTTTTTTGTTGAGGTAAAATAATGCACAAACGCGATGAAACAGGCGGGCGAGAAACAGAAATCATTCTGTCCGGTGAGTTGGGGAGACGCTTTGGTAAGAGGCACATGCGCCATCTTGATAATGCCGCTGAGGCAGGAGTTGCCCTTGCGCATACCTTGCCCGGCTTTGAGCGTTTCATGATCCAGAGTGAAGAGCGGGGGTTGCGATTTGCTGTATTTCTCGACGGTAAAAATGTGAGTCAGGAGGCGTTAACGCAGCGTGGTGTTCACTCATTCGATGTGATCCGCATTGTGCCGGTAGTGGTTGGCAGCAAAAAGGCGGGTGCGCTGCAGCTTATTATCGGCGTGGCCATCATTATTGCCTCTATCTGGATGCCCGGCATAGGCATAGCGGCAAGTGACATGCTTTTTGCTGCAGGTGCGGCCACGGCGCTGGGTGGCGCTATCCAGATGCTGTCACCGCAACCCGCTGGGTTATCCCGAAGTGAGTCACCGGATAATAAAGCCTCATACGGTTTCGGCAGCGCGAAAAATACCACGGCGCAGGGCTACCCGGTTGGCTTGCTTTACGGAAAGCGCCGCATTGGTGGGGCGATTATTTCCGCCGGTATTTATGTCGAAGACCAGCAGTAAAAGGTTCAGCATGGAAAAATTAATTTCAGGCCGCAAGGGCGGCGGCGGTGGCGGTCATACGCCAGTAGAAAGCCCGGATGATTTGCAGTCAGTTGCTAAAGCAAAAATGCTGATTGCGCTGGGAGAGGGTGAATTTTATGGCCAGCTTACCGGAAAACAAATATTTCTCGATGGGACACCGCTCGAAAGTGATGAGGGTACGCAAAACTTTGCTGGCGTTAAATGGGAGTTCAGACCGGGAACGCAAGACCAGAAATATATTCCGGGGATGCCGGGAACTGAAAACGAAATCAGTTTAAACAATGTTGAGCTAAAACTAAATAAGCCGTGGGTAAGAACCATTACAAACACGACGCTTTCAGCATTGCGATTTCGGTTTAAATGGCCCTCACTCATGACCCAGCATGATAACGGCGATATTACCGGCGCAAAAGTTAATTATAAGATTGAGGTACAGGCTGACGGCGGGGCATGGGAAACCTTTATAGAATCCGCAGTCGATGGAAAAAAATCGTCAGCCTACGAACGAAGCCATCGTGTCACATTGCCGGAAGCTAAAACATCCTGGACGGTCAGGATCACAAAAACCTCAGAAGCGGATAAATCACGAAAAGTCAGTGATACGATGATTCTGGAAAGTTACACAGAAGTCATCGATGTTAAATTGCGTTATCCGAACACGGCGCTGCTTTATATTGAGTTTGACTCAAGTCAGTTTAATGGAGAAATCCCACAGGTCACGTGCGAGCCATACGGGCGAATTGTTCGCGTCCCTGATAACTACGACCCGCACGTGCGCACTTACAATGGCACGTGGAACGGGGCATTTAAATGGGCGTGGACAAATAACCCGGCATGGATATTTTACGATATCATTGTGGAGGGGCGCTTTGGCCTGGGGCGCAATATCAGGCCTGAGAATATATCAAAATGGCATCTATACACCATCGCGCGTTATTGTGATGAGCTGGTGCCTGATGGTAAAGGCGGAGACGGAAAAGAACCCCGCTATCTCTGTGATGTTTATATTCAGGAAAGAAACGCGGCCTATAATTTTATTCGTGACTTTTCCGCTATTTTTGGAGGCATGGTTTGCTGGAGCGGTGAGCAGATTCTGGTTACGGCAGATATGCCGCGTGATGTGGATTATAACTTTACCCGCGCCAGTACCGTTGGCAATCCGCGCTATTCGAGCACCACGGCAAAAGACCGCTACACAAACGCGCTGGTGTCATGGTCTGACCCGGAAAACGCTTACTCTGAAGCTGTACAACCGGCGTTCGTGACTGAATACGTTTCGCGTTATGACTTCCAGCAACTGGAGTTAACCGCGATAGGGTGTACCCGTCAGAGCGAAGCCTACCGGCGCGGTCTGTGGGCTATCCACACCAATAACCGGGACAGGGTTATTGAAATTGATGTCGGTATGGACGGGAAATTCCCGCAACCGGGCTACATTTTCAGCTATGCAGATGAGCGCCTGGCCGGGCGTGTGATCGGCGGCAGGATTAGCGCGGTTAATGGCCGGGTGATTACGCTTGACAGAGATATCCCGGCTGAGGCTGGAGACCGTTTACAGATTAATTTGCCGTCTGGATTATCTCAGGCGCGTACTATTCAATCTATCAACGGAAAACGACAGGTAACAGTAACAACGGAATATAGCGAAACGCCAGAAGCGCAAGCGGTCTGGGTTGTTGAGTATTCTGATTTATACGCGCAGCAATACCGCACGTTATCAGTTAAAAATAATGCTGATGGTACTTATACCATTTCCGGCATTTACCACGACCCGGACAAATACAAACGCATTGATTCAGGCGCTATCATTGACGGGAGGCCAATTAGCGTATTGCCGGGAGCGACTCAGGCAGCGCCGGAAAACATAACGATTAAGTCTACTTTTGTCATTAATCAGGGCATACGCATAGAAAGTATGCAAGTAGACTGGGACATGGCAAAAGGTGCCGTGTCTTATGAGGCGCAATGGCGCAGAAATAACGATAACTGGATTAATATTCCGCGCAGCTCGACAACGGGGTTTGAGGTTAGTGGAATATATACCGGTCAATACTCTGTGAGAGTACGCGCAATTAATGCGGCTGGTGTTTCCAGTAGCTGGGGTTATGCGCCGGTTACCACGTTAAACGGTAAAACGGGCTCACCGCTTGCGCCAATTGATTTTGCAACTAAATCAATTTTGCACGGTGTTTCATTAAGCTGGGAGTTCCCGGAGGATTCCGGCGACACGCTCAAGACGGAGATAGAATACAGCACCGATAAAGACGGAACAGATGCGCGTTTACTGTCCGATGTGGCCTACCCGGCGAAAACATATGAGCAGTTGGGGCTGTCAATAGGTGCGCTGTTTTTCTATCGCGCCCGTCTCGTTGATCGCTCAGGTAATGCAAGTCGTTTCACTGACTGGATTGTCGGGCAATCGAGCGCCGATATCGGCGAGTATTACGACAAACTGACCGATGCGATTAAGGACACGGAAGCCTGGCAGGAAGCGCAGAAGGACATCACGGACAATCACCAGCAGATGGTGGCTGAGACAGAAAAAATCCGTGAAGAACTTGAAAGCGAGGTTGAGTCCATCAACCAGCAGGTTGACAAGACCGTCAGCGATTTAAGCGAATCGGTCAGCCAGCAGATAGCTGAGGGCGACAGGGTGCTGCAGGCGCAACTCGACACGGCCAGCGAGAGCATTGAACAGGCTCAGAAGGACATCACCGCCGTTGAAAGCGCAGGTCAGAAAGCGCTTCAGAGCGCTGAAAATCAGCTTAAACAGTCGATTGCACAGGCGAATACCGGCTGGCAAAAAGCGGTTAAGCAGGAAACAGAAGACCGCATTGAAAACATCAACTCGGCAGCCCAAAAGGCCGCTGACCAGTTACTCAATGAGAAAAAGGACCGCGTGGCCGCCATTGAGGGTCTGCAGCAGGTGATTCAGGACGGCGATGATTCGCTTGCCCGACAGATAGCGGAAATCTCGGCAGGCAGCGGTCAGCAATTTGACTCCTTCAACATTTTCTATTTTGATAAATCCGCCCAGGGCTGGACAGAGGACGACGCCGGAAAAGTCGCTATTCCGGTCACCGCTGAGGGCTGGCTGAAGCCCGCAAATAGCACGGCCACCTGTATTTCGCCCAACGGGCAGGCAATCCCCGCCGCGGCATATCGCACTGCCATGATGCGCATTAAGCGCGTGGGCAATCCAGCGTGGAAAGGCCAGTTCTTCTGGTCTGGTCAGGATGAACAGGGCTGGAATACGCAGCGCATGATGGCTGTTCGTGAGCCTGAATTTGACGCCGAAGGTGTCTCCGTTGTCGCCCTTGCAGATATTCCGTGGAACAGCTCCGCGCCTGTACGCCGGTATAAGCTCGCGCTGGCCGTGAAACAGGACGCGAAGAACTATTTCCTTGTCCAGTGGTTTTCGGTTGGTCGCCCGGCACCGGGGGCGAGTACCGCAGCCCTGCGCGATGAAGCGCTGGCCCGAACAAAAGCGGATGAAGCGGAAGCGACAAAACGCTCCGCGCTGGCGGCACAGATTCGGGGCAGCACCGACAGTAACAGCCTGGCAGATTTGCGCTCAGGCCTGATTTTTGATGAAAAAACGGCACGTATCAGCGGTGATAAAGCGGAAGCGACAAAACGCGAAGCGCTGCAGACGCTGTTTAACGAAAACCGGGCCAGCGTGGCGGAGGAACTCAGCACGCTCTCGACAGCGCAAAGCGCTCAGGCGAAGAAGATTTCCGGGCTGGAGACTTCACTGGGGAAAAAGGCCGATGCCGCAGCACAACAGACGTTACAGAGCCAGGTTAACCAGCACGACAAAACCCTGACTTCGCAGTCAGACGCGCTGACCTCCCTGTCAAACCGCGTGGGGAAAACCGAGGGGACGACTGCGGCTAACAGCCAGGCACTGAGCGGGCTTGATTCAAAGGTCACGCAGCAGGGTAAGGATATCGCCTCCAGCAGTAATACCCTGACGAAGCTGAATAACACGCTGGCGACTCTGGATAAGACCGTGGCGAAAAAGGCTGACGCGGCAGCACTGCAGACGCTACAGAACACGGTAAACCAGCAGGGGAAAACGCTGACTTCTCAGAGCGGCGCAATAACCACGCTGGAAAACACGCTGAATGCGCTGGATGTGGGCGGGACGAACCAGATCCCCGACTCCGGCAGTCTGGCCAGATATGGCAATATGAGCGCGGAAAAATACAACGGCAACGGGGTGATGGCATTCACGCTGAAAGCCGGAGCCGCATACCGCGATCTCATCAGTATTGACCTGTCCGCGCCGGTGGACGGAACGGAGTACGTGCTGAGTTTTTACGCGAAGGCGGCGGTAAACGGGCAGAAGGTCCGGAGCCATTTCTACAGCCCGAACAGCACGAAAAAGTCGGTATGCAGCCAGGGCAACACGTTCACCAACTCAGACGGGCTGTGTGATTTCACCCTGACAACGGAATGGCAGCGTTACTGGGTGAAATGGACGCAGAGTGCGGGTAGCGGCAGTAAAAAGCTGATTGTTGCGCGTATCAATCCGGGTTCAACAGACCAGGCGGTGTATCTGAGTTCGCCGAAGTTTGAGCGGGGGAATGTGCCGACGGCGTGGAGTGCGGCCCCGGAAGATAACGCGAGCGCTAAGGCGGTAACCGCGCTGACATCACGGGTGGATACAGCAGAGGGTAAACTAACCAGCCAGAGCCAGGCGATCACGAAGCTGAATAACGATCTGTCCACGACGAACGGCAGTCTCAATAAAAAGGCCGATGCTGCAGCCCTGCAGACGCTGCAGAATACTGTCGCGCAGCAGGGAAAAAACCTGGCGTCTCACACTGAGTCGATTGCAAGCCTGAAAAACAGTCTTGATTCGACCGTTGCAGACATGGACTCGACCGGAAAAATACCCGGTAACCTGATTGTAAACCCGTCCTTTGAGAGGGGGTTAACAGGGTATTCGGGCGGTGCATCGTTTATCAGGGTGATCAATGCCGCCTCACCACACACTGGTGGCAAGCTCCTTTCCTGTGAGGTCGGCACTGCTTCAGTTGCACAAACTATCGCAGTGACTAAAGACAGAACATACCGTCTTGGGGTGTGGGCACGATGTGAGCGTGGTACGTTCGTAGATAACGCCGGTAATAACAAAATCAGGATCGGCAGTAATACGTTGCTGAGAGATTGTCTGATATCACCGGCGGATCTCCCGACCGGCTCAACGTGGAAAGAAATTGCGCTGGAGTGGAAATCGACGCTGACCGGCAATGTTGACGTTTCTGTCAACTCTTCTCTGAAAGCCGGGAAACAGTATTTCGATGATTTCTATTTTATCGACATTACCGACCGCGTAAACATCACCGCCAACTCGGGAGCGCTCACGAACTTAACAAGTCGGGTAAGCAGCGCAGAGGGCAGGATTGAAAGCCAGAGCGGCCAGATCACCACGCTGAATAATGCACTGGCGACAACCAACCAGAACGTCAGTAAAAAAGCCGATGCGCAGGCGCTGCAGACGCTACAGAATACCGTTAAGCAGCAGGGGAGCACGCTGAGTACGAACAGCAGCGCGATCACTCAAATGCAGAACGCCATCACCGGCATGAACGCCGATGAAGCGCTATCGGTATCGATGCCCGGTAATATGATTTCAAACGCCAGCTTTGAGAATGGGTTAACAGGCTATTCCGGTACTAACAGCTATTCGGTAACTGAAAAGCTGCAGGTGCCCCACTCAGGCACGATGGCACTAAAAATCACCGGCATGGCCACGCCGGGGCAATATGTAAATTTTGTGAAGGGGAATTCCTACCTGATTGGCGTCTGGGCTAAGCAGCTGGGCGGGACAACCGACAACGGAGAAGGTGATAACAAAATCAGGGTGGGAGGCGCGAGCGGCCAGCCGGTTTTCACAAAACCCTTTAATAACCCGATGCTGGACACTAACTGGAAGCTGATTTCCGGCACATGGAAAGCAACCGAGAGTGGGAACCTGTTTGTTTCACTGCATAATCGGGTGACCGCCGGGGCGCGTTATTTCGATTCGTTCCATGTGATTGATGTCACCGACCGGATAAACCTCGAAGCGACGTCTGCGGCGTTGCAGACAATACAGAGCACCGTCACCCGGCAGGGCGAGACGTTAACATCGCAGGGCGCGGCCCTGACGAACCTGAACAACAGTCTGAAGAGCACCAGTGCGACCGTAAGCAAAAAGGCCGATGCCTCGGCGCTGCAGACGTTACAGAACACCGTGACGCAGCAGGGAAAAACGCTGAGCGCCAACAGTGCGAGCCTTATCAGCCTGCAAAACAGCCTCCAGACCACCCGTGACGCGGTGAGCAAAAAGGCGGACCAGACCGCACTGAGTTCTCTTTCTGGCCGGGTTGATAAAACCGAGTCCGGCTTAAAGGCAACCAACAGCAACGTCACCACGCTCACCGCAGCAGTGCGCGCGGGAAACGCCAGCAGCGGGGATTTTATCAGCAACCCGACCTTTGACCCGGCCTTCTCACAGATGGGGCTTCCGGTTGTCTCCAGAAGTGCCAGTGGTGTGCCGGCGGGTTGCCCCTTTGCGAATGTGGCGAAGCTGACGGTGCGCGACCATCATCCGAATTTTGCAGCGATAGCGGCAACGGCCGGCGATGTGTATGAAATGAGCGCCCTGGTGGCCTGCGGCGCGGGAAAAGCGGATTTTAATTTTTATCTCGCCACGACGACCAGCTCAAACGGCTCCGTTGCCAGCCCTCTGTTTACAGGTGGGAACACCAAAGCTACAGCGCAATGGAAGCGAGTGACATGGCGTTTCACGGTAAGCCAGGCAATGGTGGACCGGGGTTATTTTCGACCTTTCCTGCAGATAAACCAGAGTGGACCAGGTTTCGGCACTATCTGGTACGTGACGGACTGGCATTTGCGGAACATCACCGCCGCAGCTAAAGCGCAGAGTACCGCTGACGCGACCGCCAGAGCCGTGGACACACTGAGTAATACGGTTACACAGCAGGGCAAGGACATCTCCAGCGTGGGAACGCGCACCACGAAGCTGGAGAATGGCTTAAAGACCACCAATGACAATGTGAGTAAAAAGGCTGACGCGGCAGCGCTCCAGACGCTACAGAACACGGTAAACCAGCAGGGCAAAACGCTGACTTCTCAGAGCGGTACACTCACTGAACTGAAAAACGGCCTGAGTTCGACGAATGCCAACGTAGACGGCCTGCGCGGTATGGGCGGAAACATTGTGGAAAACGGTGATTTCTCTCATGGCTCCGCATGCTGGGGGATTCATCAAAATGCTCAAAACCCGGTAATGTTTGGTGATTACGGCGACGGCTCCAGAGGTGTGAAGATGGTGAAAACCAATTCAACCTCGCCGGGGCTGTTTGTGAACAATAAGCGTCCCGTGCCGGTTAACGGGCAGCGCCGTTATCGTTACATCGTGCGGGCCAGAGGGGTGTGCGGTGCAAAAAGCATGCTCCTGCGCCGGTGGAATTACGCTGGCGGCAAAGAGGGCGCTCACGCGGATAAAACCATCACGCTGGATTCAGCCTGGAAAACCTACACATGGGAAACGGTGCTGTCATCCACAGCCAGTGATGCCCATGCATTCGGCCTGTATTGCCACCCTTCAGCGGCTGAAATCTGGATAGATTCTTTCTATGTGTTCGATATCACCGATGAGGTGGATATATCGCTAAACTCAACGGCTATCAGCTCTCTGAACAGCCGGGTGACGAAAACGGAAGATGGCATAAAGACGCAAAGCGAATCGATTACAAAGCTCACTAACTCGCTTAACAGCACGAATCAGAATGTGGCCAAAAAAGCAGATTCCGCATCCCTGCAGACGCTGCAAAACACGGTGACCGAACAGGGCAAAACCCTGAATACTCAGAGCGGTACGCTAACCAGTCTGAGCAATTCGATTAACACAGCTAACCGGAAAGGCACTAACCCGTGGATAGATGGCACGTTTGACACCTATGCAGACGGGCAGACGCTGGGCGGTAGTGCAAAAGTTATCGTGGGAACCTCTTTCACCGGGACGCGCTCAATGCGGGTAACGCGCAACCCGAACACCAACGGAAACGCGGATTGCTTAATCGGTTCACGGCAGGCCATTCGGGACAACGCTGTTTACCGGGTTGAATTCTGGGCGATGATGCCCGCCAGCGAAAAACCATCCACTGGCTGGAATTGTGTTGTGGGCTTTAATGCTCAGGATAAAAACGGTGGCAACGGCTGGAAGCCGGGAGTAACAATCACAGAATCCGCGCTGGGTGGCCGGGGTAAATGGGTGAAATTCTCCGGGCTGGCTAAAAACTCAGGCGTGGGGCAAACCCGCGCGGTCATCTGGATTTCCCCGCGAGGTGCCAATGGCGCGAATACACCGGGCTACAGCCTGTATATTGATGAGTTTGTGATGACGGAAGTCACCGATGCCAGCGCCGCCCTCGACGGCGTGACGGCGACAAACACCGCCGTTACCAATCTTACCAGCCGGGTGAAAAAAACAGAGGACACCATTGATGCTCAGGGCGAGGCGGTAACTTCTCTGAAAAGTGAGGTTAACAACAAAGCCAGCGCCTCAGCTGTTAACGAGCTGGGCACCAGAGTAACCAAAACGGAGAAGACGTTAGAGACCCACACCAGCCAGATAACCGGCCTGAGTACCTCGATTAAAGGCAAGGCTGATGCATCGGCAGTGAATAAACTCGAAACACGCGTCACCGACGCAGAGGGCAAGGTCTCCGCCCATACCACACAAATTGGCTCTATCAACTCTAACCTGAATGGAAAAAACGGCCTGAATGCCACGGTGAAAACGCAGGGAGAGACGCTGGTCAGCAATGACAAACAGCTAAAGGCGATGTATTCCCTCAAGGTTGAAACGAACAACGGGAAGAAGGTCAGCGCGGGTATTGTGCTGGGGAGCGACGGCTCCACCAGTGACATGATTTTTTACGCCAACCGCTTCTCTCTGTTTAACCAGAACAGTAAACAGGCCGTACCGGTGATGATTGCTGAGGGTAACGAGCTGTACATTGATACCGCCCGGATCAAGAATGGCTCGATAGGCTCGGCGAAGGTAGGTGATATTCAGTCAAACAACTATGTTGCAGGAAGCCAGGGCTGGCGTATTACGAAGGCGGGGGCCAGCGAACTTAGCAACGCTGTTGTGCGAGGAACGATATATGCAAACAGCGGAAAGTTCACGGGTCAAATTGAAGCCAGAAGCGGAACACTGGATAACGTTACGATAAATGAAAACTGCACGGTCAGGGGCACTGTTTATGCGGACCGTATTCAGGGCGACGTAGTAAGAACATATAGCCTTCCCGTAAGAGGCTCTGTTTACATTCCTGCGCAGCCGTACAAGAGGCTAATTTCCATTCCCACCATCATGGCCTGCGCCTCTCTGCAAAATGGAAATGGGAACCAGACTGTTTACATAAAACGCGACGGACAGCGGGTGGCACAAACATCGGCAACGAAGTTAAATCCAGTGGGGCTGAATTCCTGGCTGGGTTATCTTGAAGCGAATCGGGGAACCACCCTCAGCTACGAAGTCGGCGTGAACTACGGAACGGTAATGCCGAACATTCTCGTTCTGGTGAGTAAAGATGGATAGAAGCGGCGCAAAGGACTGAGAAAGGAAAGGGGCCGAATGGCCCCTTTTGTATAATCAACCCTTCACGAGCCACATGTCAGCATCGTCGAACATTTCTTCAATCATTCGATTGAGTTTTTCTTTTTCTGTCTTGGAGCAATCACTGTTAAGAGCATTGGCTTGCATTGGCTTAACGCTAACTTCCGCTTGAGGGAAGATGCGATGCACGCGCTTGGTTAACTCATCAAGGATGATGCCTTTTGCACCAGGCAATCCCTCTACATTCCGTTTGTCATAAACGAGCTCAACGAACATAAATACCCCTTGGCACTGGTTAAATATACAGCCTAAATTTAACTGGTTATTTATACAGTTTCAAGGGCGGGCAAGATGAAAATGATTTATGTGTACAATTTTGTGTACGTTTAATTTTGTTATTTTGGATTTAATGCCATGAAAAACATATAGATAGGTCTTATGAAAACTATATCCATTTAACTAAGGGGACGAAGCGCCGGGATTATAGCGTTATTTTCGGCGCTCGTTAAGCTTGTACGGGCCAACTGCTTAATCTATAGCCATTTAGCGCTTTTTTGCCTCCTCGGCTGCACGAGCCTTCTTCTCATGACTCATGTCATTGCGAATCTGGGCATGGCTTAGTAAAGCGAAAATAAAGGTCCCGCCGCATATGTTGCCGGCAAGCGTTGGCAGAGCAAAAGGCCAGATAAATTCCTGCCACGGTAGCGTCCCGTTAAATACCAGGTAGAAAATCTCGACGCTGCCAACCACAATATGCGTGGTGTCCGCGAGGGCGATAAGCCAGGTCATCAGAATGATGACGACAATCTTTGCAGAACCTGCGGCAGGAAACATCCACACCATGGTGGCGACCAGCCAACCGGAGATAATTGCATTGGCAAACATCTCCAGCGGCGGGTTTTGCATCACCTTCAGGCTAATTTTAAGAAAGGCTTCGCGAGTGGGCTCATCGAACACAGGCATAACATCGAACGCCCAAGCCGCGATAGCGGTCCCGATTAAGTTACCTGCCAGCACAATCCCCCATAAACGTAACAGCAGGCCGATGTTGCCTGGCGTGGGTTTATGCATAATAGGCAGGACGGCGGTGACGGTGTTCTCGGTAAACAGCTGTTGGCGAGCGAGAATGACGATCACAAAACCAAAGGTATAACCAAGATTTTCCAGCAAGAAGCCGCCGGGAAGTTCGTTCAGATGGACATGGAAGATACCTTTGGCGACCAGCGAGGCCCCCATTGAAAGCCCGGCAGCAATCGCTGACCATAATAGCGCCATGGCATCGCGTTCGAGCTCTTTCTCGCCCTCCTGGCGAATCACTTCATGAGTGGCCATCGCCTGTGAAGGCAGGCGTTCTTCATCAACCTCAATTTCTTCACCATTCTGCTTTTCTTCACTCTCTACTTCAACATCCTCATTATCATGGTGAGTTTGCGGTTTCATAACTTTTCCTCAACGGCGGGTCTTTATTATAATCCTAGAGCGGTTTCGGCTGTTCGGGTCGGATAAGCTCCTAAATTCTTCACAATGACAAGATTAGCAATACGGAAATTGCAAAATGTGTATAGAATCGGGACACCAACAATGATGCTAAAAAAGGCTATGCTGAAAGCAGGCACATGCTTACGGGCGATATCTTTATGGAGGCTGCTGTCCCCCGATAACCCCCAGCGATAGCTTAAATTAACAGGGAGACACCTATGAATTTTCGCCTGTCGGCGCTTGCGCTTGGCGCCACATTGCTGGTGGGATGCGCCAGTTCTAGTTCTGGCGATCGGCCGCAGGGGCGTTCAGATCCGCTTGAAGGCTTTAACCGTACCATGTTCAACTTCAACTTCAACGTTGTCGATCCCTATGTCCTTCGCCCCGTCGCGGTGGCGTGGCGTGATTACGTTCCGCAGCCGGCGCGTAACGGGCTGAGTAATTTTACCAGCAACCTCGAAGAGCCGGCGGTAATGGTGAACTCCTTCCTGAAAGGCGATCCCTATAAAGGAATGGTGCATTTTACGCGTTTCTTCCTGAACACCATCCTTGGTATGGGTGGCCTGGTTGATGTGGCCGGGATGGCGAATCCGAAACTACAGCGCGTTGAGCCTGCCCGCTTCGGTAGCACGCTGGGTCACTATGGCGTCGGCTATGGTCCATATGTGCAACTGCCTTTCTACGGCAGCTTCACCCTGCGTGATGAGGGTGGCGATATGGCTGATGACCTGTATCCGGTTCTTTCCTGGCTGACATGGCCGATGTCTATCGGCAAATGGATGGTTGAGGGCGTTGAAACGCGCGCGCAGCTGCTGGATTCAGACGGCTTGCTCCGTCAGTCCTCCGATCCGTATATTTTAATGCGTGAAGCCTACTTCCAGCGTCACGACTTTATCGCCAACGGCGGTAAACTTTCCCCGAATGAAAACCCGAACGCGCAGGCGATTGAGGGCGATCACAAAGATATCGATTCACAGTAACCGACGGGTAGAAAGTAAAAAGGGTGAACATGATGTTCACCCTTTTTTGTGGCTTCACATTATCAGAAACGGTAGTTGAAGTTCGCGCCGTACAGCCAGGCTTTACCTTCTGATTTAAATGTATACGGCCCTTCTGTAAATTCAACGTGCTGACCGTGCATATAAGACACACCGACGTCGACTGAGGCATCTTTATTAAAGGCGTAAGTCGTACCGGCGCTGAGCCACAGGCGATCCTGGTCCGGAATAGAGATAGAGCGATTGGAAGCCGGGACCGGGCTATCATCAAAGGCGATACCGGTACGGAAGGTCCAGTTATCGTCGTGGTAATAGGTCGTACCCAGCGCGATACGGTAGGAATCTTTAAAACCTTCGTCCTTGTAGAACAGCGTTTCACCACCGCTGGTTTTGGTCGCTTTCAGCTCCTGGAACTGGCTCCAGCTGGTGTATGCCAGGCTGTAGTGAACGGCCCATTTTGGCGCCACGCGGTTATAACCTGATACTTCCCACATTTCTGGCAGATTCAACGTCAGAGAACCGCCAATCGTGGAGCCGCCGGTGCCGTACGGTAGGCCCAGTCCCAGAGCGGAGTTGATGGGGTTAAGGGACGACGGCAGGCTGCTCTTGTAATCCCCGTCAAAATCAACTTTGACTTCAGAGCGGTAGGTTAAGCCATAGCGGTTGTTTTTATCGACTTCATATAAAATACCGGCATTCCAGCCAAAGCCCCATTCATCACCCTTCAGACGAGCAATTTGGGTGTCGCGGCTGATACCGCCGGCCTGTTGACCGATGGCCGCAGCCTGAGCCGGGGAGAGTTTGCCGGCTTTCACCATTCCCGGTAGCTGTGCGCCGATAATTTCCGGTAAATCACCCGCATAGCGCTCTAATTTTGCTCGAGCGTACACGGCGTCAAAGCCCAGACCAAAACTCCAGTGGTCGTTGAGACGATAAGCGCCGCTCAGGTTCAGGTTAAGCGTTTCGAGATCGGTGGTACCGCCCATCGAGCCCGCGGCAAAATCGTTGTTGAACTCGGTGGCTAAACCATAGTTAGAGGTCAGGGAAGCTCCCCAACCGAACTGGTCGTTAATCGGCGCCACGAAGTGCAGATTCGGCACCCATGCGGTAGGCGCAATATTGTCCTGGCTGGCGTCATTACCGATAACTGAACTACCGGTGACGTTGACATCAGGATCGACGAAAATAGCGCCGCCGGAGAAGGTTGGACGGTCGAACATCATGATTAACGCCGGGTTACGACTGGCGTTTCCCGCATCATCAGCAATAGCGCCTTCACCTGAATAGGCGCGACCAAGGCCCGATGAAGAGAATTCGTTTAGCTGAAAGCCTGCTGACCAGGCCTGGGTTGAAACGAGTGCTACAGCCACTGCAAGGGCAGATTGGGTAAGGCGGGTTTTCTGGCTCATGCCCATAACCTCATAGAGTTATTTTTATTTAAACAATGTTACATGCTGTAACAGGAGCGCGAAGTGTAGGGTCTGCTTTACGACAGAGAAATCAGACCAGTGCGCTGAGTATAGGTCTGACCAGATGATATGTTGCAAGTTTGTTTATAAGTTTTTTCAATTGTGATCTAAGAAACGCGATCCAGTTGGCAAATTTGCCCGGGTACCTGTTACCCAAAGTAGGCGCTTTTTGTTTTGGATCATTTTTAAGTGTGATTTCGGTCACTTATCCCGTTTGTCGCCATTAACGACTGGAGGCAGGCATGCCCGGGGCGTAAAATACGCACATTATTTGTCTGGCACCTTGAGTGCATATACAGAGGAAATCTACGATGAGTAAATGCAGTGCTGATGAAACCCCGGTTTGCTGCTGTATGGATGTTGGCACCATTATGGACAACACCGATTGCACCGCCTCTTATAGCCGCGTGTTTGCGAACCGTGCCGAAGCCGAAGAAACGCTCGCCGCATTAAGCGAAAGAGCGCGTAACGTTGAATCAGAGCCGTGCAAAATCACCCCGACCTTTACCGACGTTGATGGCGGCGTGAAGCTGGATATCGATTTCGTGTTCAGCTGTGAAGCTGAAACCCTGATTTTCCAGCTCGGCTTGCGTTAATCCTTCCCTTAATGCCCCTCATGGCAGGGGCGTTACCTTTTCTAATCAATGTGTTTTGGCTCCCACTTTTTCGGTTCCCCGATTGGCTTAATGTAAAATATTAGTTAAAACTGTTATCAGGTCAGACCACTTTGTTTTATCGGTTAACAGGGGAGCGTTATGAGTCAGGCATTACCGCTAGTCACCCGCCAGGGCGATCGTATCGCGATAGTCAGCGGTTTACGTACTCCGTTTGCCCGACAGGCGACGGCTTTTCACGGCGTGCCGGCCGTTGATTTAGGTAAGCTGGTGGTCGGCGAAATGCTGGCTCGCAGCAACATCCCCGCGGACATAATAGACCAGCTGGTATTTGGCCAGGTGGTGCAGATGCCGGAAGCGCCGAACATCGCCCGGGAAATTGTGCTGGGGACCGGCATGAGCGTGCATACCGATGCCTACAGCGTCAGCCGCGCCTGTGCGACCAGCTTTCAGGCGGTAGCCAACGTCGCGGAAAGCCTGATGGCAGGCACTATTCGCGCGGGTATCGCCGGCGGAGCCGACTCCTCTTCCGTATTACCTATTGGCGTCAGCAAAAAACTCGCCCGAACGCTTGTTGATGCCAACAAAGCTCGCACCCTGGGACAGCGTCTGAAGCTATTTTCTCGGCTGCGTTTTCGCGACCTTCTGCCCGTACCGCCAGCGGTTGCCGAATACTCAACCGGCCTGCGGATGGGCGATACCGCCGAGCAGATGGCGAAAACGTGGGCTATCACGCGCGAACGGCAGGATGCGCTGGCGCTGCGTTCACACCAGCTTGCCGCCAGAGCCTGGGAGGAAGGTAAGCTCTCGGCAGAAGTGATGACGGCGTACACGCCGCCGTTCCGTGAGCCGCTGGAACAGGATAATAATATTCGTAAAAATTCAACCCTGGCGGATTACCAAAAGTTACGCCCGGCCTTCGATCGTCAACACGGGAGCGTAACCGCCGCGAACAGTACGCCGCTAACCGATGGAGCGGCGGCGGTGATCCTGATGACAGAATCCCGGGCTAAAGAGCTGGGCCTTGTTCCGCTGGGCTATCTGCGAAGCTACGCTTTCACCGCGATTGATGTTCGCCAGGATATGCTGCTGGGCCCGGCGTGGTCGACGCCTCTGGCGCTGGAAAGAGCGGGGCTGACGCTGGCTGATTTGACCCTGATTGATATGCATGAAGCTTTTGCCGCGCAAACGCTGGCCAACCTGCAATGTATGGCCAGCGATCGCTTTGCCCGCGAAGTGCTTGGCCGCTCTCAGGCTACCGGGGAAGTGGACGAGAGCAAATTTAACGTGCTTGGCGGCTCGATTGCCTACGGTCATCCCTTTGCCGCCACCGGCGCGCGAATGATTACCCAAACGCTGCATGAACTGCGGCGGCGCGGCGGCGGATTTGGTCTGGTCACCGCCTGCGCGGCGGGTGGGTTGGGTTCAGCGATGGTTCTGGAGGCCGAATAATGGAAACCGTATCGGCATTTACGCTTGAGGTTCGCCCGGACAATATCGCCGTCATCACCATTGACGCGCCCGGTGAAAAAATGAATACCCTGAAAGCTGAGTTCGCCAGCGAGGTACGGGGGATCATCCGCCAGATCCGCGACAATAAGGAGCTGCGCGGCGCGGTGTTTATCTCGGCAAAAGCGGATAACTTTATCGCCGGGGCGGATATCAATATGATTGCCCGCTGCCATTCCGCGCAGGAGGCGGAGGCGCTTGCCCGTCAGGGCCAGCAAATCATGGCCGAGATCCACGGTCTGTCGATTCCGGTGATTGCCGCTATCCACGGCGCATGCCTGGGCGGCGGCCTTGAACTGGCGCTGGCCTGCCACGGGCGGGTATGCAGCGATGACGATAAAACCCGGCTTGGCCTCCCGGAAGTTCAGCTGGGGCTGCTGCCCGGCTCTGGCGGAACTCAGCGTCTACCGCGATTAATTGGCGTCAGCGGCGCGCTGGAGATGATCCTGACCGGTAAGCAGCTTCGCCCGCGTCAGGCCCTGAAGGCAGGGCTGGTTGATGAGGTGGTGCCGCAGACTATCCTGCTGCAAACCGCGATTGAACTGGCGCTCAAAGGTCGCCCGGCAAGCCGCGCTGTTCCGGCGCGCGAACGTATTCTCGCAGGCCCGCTTGGCCGCAGCCTGCTGTTTCGTCTGGTCGCGAAAAAGACGCATCACAAAACCCAGGGGAACTACCCGGCAACTGAGCGCATTCTGCAGGTGATTGAAACTGGACTGGCGCAGGGCTGCAGCAGCGGATACGCCGAGGAGGCCCGCGCTTTTGGCGAGCTGGCGATGACGCCGCAATCGCAGGCGCTACGGTCGATTTTTTTCGCCAGCACCGATCTGAAAAAAGATCGCGGCGCGGATGCTGATCCCGTCGTGCTGCGCAGCGTGGGCATTCTGGGCGGAGGACTTATGGGGGGCGGTATCGCTTACGTCACCGCCTGCAAAGGCGGATTACCGGTACGCATAAAGGACATCCAGCCGCGCGGGATAAATCACGCACTGAAGTACAGCTGGGATCTGCTCGATAAACAGGTGCGTCGCCGCTATCTGCGCGCCAGCGAGCGCGATCGCCAGATGGGGTTAATATCCGGTTCGCTGGATTACCAGGGATTCGCACATCGCGATGTGGTGATCGAAGCGGTGTTTGAAGACCTTACGCTCAAGCAGAAGATGGTCAGCGAAGTTGAACAGCACTGCCGCCCGGAGACGATCTTTGCTTCTAATACGTCGTCTTTACCGATCGGCGAGATCGCGGCGCATGCAAGCAGGCCGCAGCGGGTCATCGGGCTTCACTTCTTTAGCCCGGTAGACAAAATGCCGCTGGTGGAGGTGATTCCGCATAGTGGTACGGATCGGCAAACAATTGCGACGGCGGTTAAGCTGGCGAAACTGCAGGGTAAAACGCCGATTGTCGTCGCCGATAAAGCGGGCTTTTATGATAACCGCATTCTGGCCCCCTACATAAATGAAGCCATGCGCCTGTTGATGGAAGGCGAGCCGGTAGAGCATATTGATAACGCTTTGGTTAAATTCGGTTTTCCGGTTGGCCCTATTCAGCTCCTTGATGAAGTGGGAATCGATACCGGTACCAAAATTATCCCGGTGCTGGAGGCCGCATGGGGAGATCGTTTTAGCCCGCCTGCAAACATCATTAGTTCGATTCTGAATGACGATCGCAAAGGGAGAAAAAATAACCGGGGTTTCTATCTTTATGCGGCAAAAGGGCGTAAAAGCAAAAAACGGCCCGATCCTGCGATCTACGCTTTACTGGGTATTTCCTCACCGCAGGCGCGCTTGTCCGCGCAGCAGGTGGCGGAACGCTGCGTGATGATGATGCTTAACGAAGCGGCGCGCTGCTTCGATGAGCGAGTGGTTCGCAGCGCCCGCGATGGTGATATCGGCGCCGTATTTGGCATTGGTTTTCCGCCGTTTCTTGGCGGCCCGTTCCGCTATATGGATACCCTGGGAGCGGGGGAGGTCGCCGCGATATTACAGCGCCTGGCTGCTCAGTACGGCCCGCGTTTTACACCATGTGACACTTTGTTACACATGGCCGAGCAGGGGGCGACCTTTTGGCCCGCTGAGGAACGTACGACCTAAGTTGTGGTCAAAGAAGGTAAATCCGGTAATGAACGGCGCTGCGCTTTGGCGATTTTGTAAGCAATAGTTGACTATACTTACGCCATTGAGGTAAAAAACAGCGTTTCATTCGTTGAATGGATCAGGCACAATGCCCGGCCACCGGGTCACCTGCGTATCGTCTACGTGGGTAAGACCGCGGTGCTTCTGGTTAACAAAAGCGGTGCAATATGCAAGTTTTTATCATGCGTCACGGCGACGCTGCCCTCGATGCAGCCAGTGACTCGGTTCGTCCATTAACCGTCTGCGGTTGCGATGAGTCTCGTCAGATGGCTACCTGGCTGAAAGGTCAAAAAGTGGATATTGAGCGGGTTCTTGTGAGTCCCTACCTGCGTGCAGAACAGACGCTGGAAATTGTTGGGGAGTGCATGAATCTGCCAAAAGATGTCGACGTGATGCCGGAACTCACGCCGTGCGGCGACGTTGGCATGGTTAGCGCTTATCTGCAGGCGCTGGCGAATGAAGGTGTGGCGACGGCGCTGGTCGTGTCTCACCTCCCTCTGGTGGGGTACCTCGTCTCAGAGCTGTGCCCGGGGGAAACTCCCCCGATGTTCACCACTTCGGCGATTGCCTGCGTCACGCTTGATGCCAGCGGCAAAGGCGAATTCAACTGGCAAATGAGCCCCTGCAATTTGAAGATGGCGAAGGCTATCTGATTCCCTCCCGGGGCTGACGTTTACGGAAGCTCCGGCGGTTGCCACTCTTCAACTTCAATCAGAACCAGCAGTGCGGCGTCTCCGCCGTACTCTTTTGGTGCCTGATGAAACGCCATAATATGCGGGTGCTGGGCCAGCCACAGCGGCGTTTGCTGTTTGAGAATATGCTTTCCATGCCCGTGCATCACGCAGGCGCAGAATACGTGCTCGCGACGGCAGGCGGCAATCAAGGCTCCCAGTTCCTGCTTGGCCTGCTGCTGGGTTAAACCGTGCAGGTCGAGAAACAGCTCCGGCGAATAATCACCCCGACGCAGTTTTTTCAGCTCAAAATGGCTGACGTCCGAGCGCACATACTTAACCGACCCTTCGGTATTCAGCAGCGGCTGAAACTCATCGGAAAAATAGTGACTGTTATCCGCCTGCTCCTGGAGCAGCCGCTTGGGTGGTACTTCAGCGATTTTTTTACGCTGCGGGC
This sequence comes from Klebsiella sp. PL-2018, assembly GCF_019048985.1. Taxonomy (NCBI): domain Bacteria; kingdom Pseudomonadati; phylum Pseudomonadota; class Gammaproteobacteria; order Enterobacterales; family Enterobacteriaceae; genus Klebsiella; species Klebsiella sp. PL-2018. Next base: position 4,167,055 of record NZ_CP077673.1, on the reverse strand, counting down.
GATGAACGATGGTGTCCTGCTTAATCTGACGCGTGCCGGTCATCAGCTGCCGGAACAATGCCTGATCCTCCTCGCTTAGCGATGTTTTCTTTTTCATTACCTGATCTCATTTTTTCTTTGCCGGTAGTTTACCCGACTCGCCACGCATCCAGGCAAGGAAAACCTATTTTTCCCCCTCAGCCTGACGTAAGAATGCTGATTTATCCCCGTCTTCGTGGCAAACTAGCCGCCGAATTTATAGCAGAGCGTGCCCTGGGGGATAGCGTGGATAAAATTTTTGTTGATGAAGCCGTTAATGAGCTTCATACCATTCAGGACATGCTGCGTTGGGCGGTAAGCCGCTTCAGCGCTGCAAATATCTGGTACGGACACGGCACCGATAACCCGTGGGATGAAGCCGTACAGCTGGTGATGCCTTCACTGTATCTGCCGCTTGATATTCCGGAAGATATGCGTACCGCGCGTCTGACTTCCAGCGAAAAACATCGCATCGTTGAGCGCGTCATTCGTCGTATTAACGAGCGCATTCCGGTCGCTTATTTGACCAACAAAGCCTGGTTCTGCGGCCATGAGTTTTACGTCGATGAACGCGTGCTGGTACCGCGCTCGCCGATTGGCGAACTCATTAACAACCATTTTTCCGGCCTGATTGACCACTATCCGCAGCACATCCTTGATATGTGCACCGGCAGCGGCTGTATCGCTATCGCCTGCGCTTACGCTTTCCCGGAAGCGGAAGTCGATGCGGTGGATATTTCCCCTGACGCGCTGGCCGTTACCGAGCAGAACGTGGAAGATCACGGCTTAATTCATAACGTTACGCCGATTCGCTCCGATCTGTTCCGCGATCTGCCGAAGGTGCAATACGATCTGATCGTGACCAATCCGCCGTACGTCGATGAAGAAGATATGTCCGACCTGCCGGGTGAATATCGCCATGAACCGGTCCTGGGGCTGGCTTCCGGTAGCGATGGTCTGAAGTTAACCCGCCGGATCCTCGCCTGCGCGCCGGATTATCTCAGCGATGACGGTATCCTGATTTGTGAAGTCGGTAACAGCATGGTACATCTGATGGAGCAATATCCTGACGTGCCATTTACCTGGCTGGAGTTTGAAAACGGCGGCGATGGCGTCTTTATGCTGACTAAACCGCAGCTGATTGCCGCCCGCGCGCATTTCGGTATTTATAAAGACTAAAACAACACGCAAACATAACGACAAAAACGGAGCCGTGATGGCAGGAAACACAATTGGACAACTCTTTCGCGTCACGACGTTCGGCGAGTCGCATGGCCTGGCGCTGGGCTGCATCGTTGACGGCGTGCCGCCAGGCATTCCGCTAACCGAAGCCGATCTCCAGCACGATCTCGATCGCCGTCGTCCGGGAACCTCACGCTATACCACCCAGCGCCGCGAGCCGGACCAGGTGAAGATCCTTTCCGGCGTATTCGAGGGGGTGACCACCGGGACCAGCATTGGCCTGCTGATTGAGAATACCGACCAGCGTTCTCAGGACTACGGCGCCATTAAGGACGTTTTCCGCCCGGGACACGCTGACTACACCTACGAGCAGAAATATGGCCTGCGCGACTATCGCGGCGGCGGTCGTTCCTCTGCGCGTGAAACCGCCATGCGCGTGGCCGCAGGGGCGATTGCCAAGAAATTCCTCGCCGCGAAATTTGGTATTGTGATTCGCGGTTGCCTGACCCAGATGGGCGATATCCCGCTGGCGATAAAAGCGTGGGATCAGGTAGAGCAGAACCCGTTCTTCTGCCCGGATCCGGACAAAATCGAAGCGCTTGATGAACTGATGCGCGGCCTGAAAAAAGAGGGCGACTCCATCGGGGCGAAGGTCACCGTGGTGGCCGATGGCGTACCGCCGGGACTGGGCGAGCCGGTATTCGACCGTCTCGATGCCGATATCGCGCACGCGCTGATGAGCATCAATGCGGTGAAGGGCGTGGAAATTGGCGATGGTTTTGAGGTGGTGAAGCTGCGCGGCAGCGAAAACCGCGATGAAATTACCAAAGCGGGCTTCCAGAGCAACCACGCGGGCGGCATTCTCGGCGGCATTAGCAGCGGTCAGCAGATCGTGGCGAATATCGCGCTGAAGCCGACCTCCAGCATCACCGTCCCGGGTCACACGATCAATCGCTTTGGCGAAGAAGTTGAGATGATCACCAAAGGGCGTCACGATCCTTGCGTCGGTATTCGTGCGGTACCTATTGCCGAAGCGATGCTGGCGATCGTGTTAATGGATCACTTTATGCGTCAGCGCGCGCAAAATGGCGACGTGACGACATCAATTCCACGCTGGTCATAGATGAAAAACACCGTTATCGCACTGCTGGCGCTCCTCGCCAGCGGTACCAGCCTGGCGGCGACGCCGTGGCAGAAAATTACGCAGCCCGTTAGCGGCAGCCCGCAGTCCATTGGCGCGTTTGCCAATGGCTGTATCGTTGGCGCGCAGGCGCTGCCGTTAAACGCCACCGGCTATCAGGTGATGCGTACCGATCAGAACCGCTACTTCGGCCATCCGGACCTCGTGCAGTTTATTCAGCGTCTGAGCAATCAGGCGCACAATAAAGGCATGGGAACGGTGCTGATTGGCGACATGGGTATGCCGGCCGGTGGACGCTTTAACGGCGGCCACGCCAGCCATCAGTCCGGACTGGACGTCGATATTTTTCTTCAGCTGCCGCAGGCGCGCTGGAGTTCAGCTCAGCTGCTGAAGCCGCAGGCGCTGGACCTGGTGGCCCGCGACGGCAAACGCGTAGTGCCGTCGCTGTGGAGCCCGCAAATCAGCCAGCTGATTAAGATGGCGGCGCAAGATAGCGACGTTACGCGTATTTTCGTCAACCCGGCGATTAAGCAGCAGCTGTGCCTGGATGCCGGTAGCGATCGCGACTGGCTACGCAAAGTTCGCCCATGGTTCCAGCACCGAGCGCATATGCACGTGCGCCTGCGCTGCCCGGCCGGCAGCCTCGAGTGTGAAGACCAGGCCCCGCCTCCGGCGGGCGATGGCTGCGGTGCGGAATTGCAAAGCTGGTTTGAACCCCCTAAGCCAGGATCAACCCCTCCTGTGAAGAAGACGCCGCCTCCGCTGCCGCCTTCCTGCCAGGCGCTACTGGATGAGCATATTCTTTAATGGATAGTTTTATCGACGTTTTTATGGTGTCACCGACGGTACTGGTCGTACTGTTTTTCGTGGCCATTCTGGCGGGATTTATCGATTCACTGGCGGGCGGCGGCGGGTTATTGACCGTCCCGGCCCTGATGGCGGCGGGTCTTCCCCCTGCGCAGGCGCTGGCAACGAATAAGCTGCAGGCCTGCGGCGGGTCGCTGTCCGCCTCGCTTTATTTCATCCGCCGCAAGGTGGTGAATCTGGCCGACCAGAAGCTCAATATTCTGATGACCTTTCTCGGCTCGACGGGCGGCGCGCTGCTGGTCCAGCACGTCCAGTCCGATATTCTCAAGCAGATACTGCCAATCCTGGTTATCGGCATTGGCCTCTATTTTCTGCTGATGCCGAAGCTCGGCGAAGAGGACCGGCAGCGACGTCTGTATGGTCTGCCGTTTGCCCTGGTGGCTGGTGGCTGCGTCGGTTTTTACGACGGTTTCTTTGGTCCGGGCGCCGGATCTTTTTACGCGCTGGCTTTCGTCACCCTCGCGGGGTTCAATCTGGCGAAATCGACCGCGCATGCAAAATTGCTTAACGCGACGTCTAACGTTGGCGGCCTGCTGTTGTTTATTATTGGCGGCAAGGTGATATGGGCTACCGGCTTTGTGATGCTGGCCGGGCAATTTATCGGCGCCCGCGCGGGATCGCGGCTGGTGCTGAGCAAAGGACAGTCACTGATTCGACCGATGATCGTCGTGGTGTCGGCGGTGATGAGTGCAAAACTGCTTTATGACAGCCATGGACAGGAGTTCCTCCAGTGGCTGGGGATGAACTAATGAACAGCACGCATAAATATGAACAGCTGATCGAAATTTTCGACGGCTGTTTTGCTGAAGATTTTAATACCCGTCTGATTAAAGGCGATGACGAACCGATCTATCTTCCGGCAGATGATGACGTGCCTTACAACCGTATCGTCTTTGCCCACGGCTTTTACGCCAGCGGACTGCACGAGATATCGCACTGGTGCATTGCCGGGAAGGCGCGACGTGAGCTGGTAGATTTCGGTTACTGGTACTGTCCGGACGGTCGCGACGCGATGACCCAGTCTCAATTTGAAGACGTTGAGGTGAAGCCTCAGGCGTTTGACTGGCTGTTTTGCGTGGCGGCGGGATATCCATTTAACGTCAGCTGCGACAACCTGGAAGGGGATTTTGAGCCCGACCGGATCGCTTTTCAGCGGCGCGTGCATGCCCAGGTGATGACCTATCTGGAGCAGGGGATCCCTGAGCGTCCCGCGCGTTTCATTCAGGCGCTGCAAGAATATTACCAAACGCCGCCCTTGACGGCAGAACAGTTCCCGTGGCCGGAAGACCTGCACTAAGGCCACACTTTACATACTATGAGGAAAGAAGATGATCGCGGAGTTTGAATCACGCATTCTGGCGTTAATTGATGATATGGTCGACCACGCCAGTGATGACGAACTGTTTGCCGGCGGTTATCTGCGCGGCCACCTGACGCTGGCGGTGGCCGAGCTGGAAGGAGAGGGCGAGCATACTGCGCAAGCGGTACATGACAAGGTATCCCGGAGCCTGGAAAAAGCCATCTGCGCGGGCGAACTGTCGCCGCCGGATCAGGTTCTGGTGCAGGAAATGTGGAACAGTTTGTACCAGAAGGCGATGCAGAAATAGTTCTGCCCTCCGCCAAAGCCCGGCATTCGCTAAGCCGGGCTCTATTTCCCGCAATTATTTCACCGCTTTCCCTTTCAGCAGTTTTCTTACCCACAGCCGGTTAGGATTCAGCGCCGCCAGCGTTTCTTTATCCATGGGTAATGGCTCATTGCTCATTTGCGACGCCAGAATTTCAGCCGCCAGCGGCGCGGAGCACAGGCCGCGCGAGCCCAGCGCGCCTAGCATATACAGGTTGCGGTAAACCGGCGCTTCTCCGGCCTGCTCCTGACGTTCAGCCAGCGAGGCATATTCGCGTAAGGTGGCCTCATAATCAGGCACGCTGCCGACCATCGGCAAATGATCGCGGGTTGCGCAGCGCACGCCGCTGCGGGCCTGATTAGCGCTCACGTCTACCTCCCGCGTCCATTCCGCCTGCGGGAAACAGTCAATCAGGCGCTGGCGATTCTGCTGCTGATCCTCGGCGCTAAACGCGGCCTCTGCCTGTCCGCGGTGGTAGCTTGCGCCAATGCAGTGTTGCTGATTATGCGGGTTTTGCGGCGTCAGGTAGCCGTTGTAGCACAGGACCTGGCGCAATTTCGATAGCCCTGGCGTCGTCGGAATATGGCTAACCTGACCGGCAACCGGATACATGGGAAGATGCTCCGTCTGGCTAAAGCGGGTCAGCTGATGGCCGTTGGCCAGCACCACGACCTCGTGGTACTGCCGCTGGTTTAATTGCCAGCCGTTGTTGTCTGCGCTGAGCTCCGTGACCGGATAATCGTAGCGCACGTGCAATCCGCGAGTGGCGGCGAGGGCCAGCAGTTCAGCGGTTAACTGCTGCGGACAAAGCCAGCCGCCGGCAGGATAGGCGATGCCCCCGCAGCCGGTTTCCACACCGGTTTGTTGCGCAGTGGTTCGGGCGTCCACGGCGACGGCGATTTCCGGCGGCAGGTTAAGCGCAATCATCTGGGCGATTTTCTGCGCGCTTTTCGTATCCCAGCCCAGCTGCGTCACGCCGCACCAGTCATGATCGAACATCACCGGCAGAGCGTCATACACGCGGCGGGCGAAAGTAAATGCCGCCGGGAAGAAGCGGGCCAGGGCGGGATCGTGCTGGCTGAGCAGCGGATAGAGCGCGCCCTGGCGGTTTCCGGATGCGCCTTCAGCCGGCGCGCTGTCGGCGCAGTATAACGTTACCTGCCATCCGCGGCGCAGCAGCGCCAGCGCGAGCAGGGCGCTGGCGATCCCCCCGCCGATAATCGCGGCATCGCGCTGTTCCGTACCGCTGCGGGCAAACCACGGCGCGCGCGCGGGGATCTCCGGCGTTTCACGCATTTCGCCGGTCAGCATTTCGCGCTTGCGGCCAAAACCCTTGCGCTTCTGCATGCTGAAACCGGCCTCCTGCAGGCCGCGGCGCACAAAGCCGGCGGAGGTGAAGGTGGCCAGGGTACCGCCGGGTCTTGCCAGACGAGCCATCGCCGCAAACAGCTCCGCCGTCCACATGTCCGGGTTTTTTGCCGGGGCAAAGCCATCAAGAAACCAGGCGTCCACCTGCTGATTAAGCGAATCATCGAGCTCGTTGGTCAGTTCATTAATATCGCCAAACCACAAATCCAGCGTGACCCGCCCTTCATCCAGCAGCAGACGATGGCAGCCCGCGATGGGCAGAGGCCACTGCGCCTGCAGCTGCTCGGCCCAGGTTGCAAGCTCCGGCCAGCGCTGGTGGGCAAGGCGCAGGTCCTCCGCTTTCAGCGGAAATTTTTCGAAACTGATGAAATGTAATCTTTGCAGGGTAGCTTCTGGATTATCGCGGTGAAAAACGTCAAACGCCTGCCACAGCGTGAGGAAATTCAGGCCGGTACCGAACCCGCTTTCGGCAACCACAAAGAACGGACGTGCATGCTCAGGGAAGCGTTCCTTGAGCTGGTTTCCGTCGAGGAAAACGTAGCGCGTCTCTTCCAGACCGTTGTCATTGGAAAAGTAGACATCGTCAAAATCTCGGGAAACAGGTGTACCCTCAGCGTTGAATTCCAGGTTGGCGGGTTGTATGGCGTTTTGTTTCACGTAAGTTACTCGAATCACAAGGCGTAGAACGATCTTAACGATGTGTGCCTGAGGGCGCAAATTTATACACAAATTGGCTGATCGGACTTGTTCGGCGTACAAGTGTACGCTATTGTGCGACTCGAAACTTAATATAGTGCGACTTACAGAGGTATTGAATGAAACGTGCAGTGATTACTGGCCTGGGCATCGTTTCCAGTATTGGTAATAACCAGCAGGAAGTCCTGGCATCTCTGCGTGAAGGACGCTCCGGGATCACTTTCTCTGAAGAGTTTAAAGATTCAGGAATGCGCAGCCACGTATGGGGCAACGTCAAACTGGACACCACCGGCTTGATCGACCGTAAAGTGGTTCGTTTCATGAACGATGCCTCTATCTATTCCTATCTTTCCATGCAGCAGGCAATTGAAGATGCTGGCCTGAAAGAGGAAGTCTATCAGCAAAACCCGCGCGTGGGCCTGATTGCCGGTTCTGGCGGTTCTTCTAAATCTCAGGTTTTCGGCGCTGATGCAATGCGTAGCCCGCGCGGTCTGAAAGCGGTTGGCCCCTACGTGGTGACCAAAGCGATGGCGTCCGCGGTATCCGCTTGCCTTGCAACACCGTTCAAAATCTACGGCGTGAACTACTCCATCAGCTCCGCCTGTGCGACTTCCGCCCACTGCATCGGTAACGCTGTTGAACAAATCCAGCTGGGCAAACAGGACATCGTGTTTGCCGGCGGCGGCGAAGAGCTGTGCTGGGAAATGGCGTGTGAATTCGACGCGATGGGCGCGCTGTCCACCAAATACAACGAAACGCCAGAAAAAGCGTCTCGTACCTATGACACCCACCGTGATGGTTTCGTTATCGCGGGCGGCGGCGGTATGGTTGTGGTTGAAGAGCTGGAACATGCTCTGGCGCGCGGCGCGCACATCTATGCTGAAATCGTTGGCTACGGCGCAACGTCCGATGGCGCAGACATGGTTGCCCCGTCCGGTGAAGGCGCGGTTCGCTGCATGAAGATGGCGATGGACGGCGTTGATACGCCGATTGACTACCTGAACTCCCACGGTACTTCTACTCCGGTAGGCGATGTGAAGGAGCTGGGGGCGATTCGTGAAGTCTTCGGTGATAACAGCCCGGCGATCTCCGCGACCAAAGCGATGACCGGCCACTCCCTGGGCGCCGCTGGCGTACAGGAAGCTATCTACTCTCTGCTGATGCTGGAACACGGCTTTATTGCGCCGAGCATCAACATCGAAGAGATGGACGAGCAGGCAGCCGGCCTGAATATCGTGACCGAGCCGACCGAACGCGCGCTGACGACCGTGATGTCTAACAGCTTCGGCTTTGGCGGGACTAACGCCACGCTGGTCATGCGCAAATACCGCGCATAACGAACACGCTTTACAAGGGGAGCCAACGGGCTCCCTTTTTTGTATTCTTGACAGACCCCCGGGAGAAAAGGCAAACTCCTGGCACAACATTATTCTCTCAGATAATGCGTAAGCGTTTAACGTCATCCAACGCGCCTTAACCCTGATAATCAGGTGGAGAGGGCGTGGTCTCACCTCGCCTTACTCTGCGAACTGGAGTAAAGCATGTCCGCAGTCACTGAAACAAAACGCACTCCTTCAGCGAATGGTTCGCTGTTTCGGATCACGTTCGCCGTTTTTCTCACCTATATGACCGTCGGCCTGCCGCTACCGGTTATCCCTTTGTTTGTCCATCAGGAACTGGGATTTGGCAATACCATGGTTGGCGTCGCCGTCGGTATCCAGTTTCTGGCGACCGTATTAACCCGCGGCTATGCCGGCCGCCTTGCCGATCAGTACGGCGCCAAACGCTCTGTCCTGCAGGGGATGTTGGCCTGCGCGCTGGCGGGGGGCGCCTGGCTGTGCGCCGCGCTGCTGCCGGTGCCGGTCATGGCGAAGTTTGGCCTGCTGGTGCTTGGCCGTCTGATCCTGGGTTTTGGTGAAAGCCAGCTGCTCACCGGTAATTTAAGCTGGGGGATGGGGCTGGTGGGGCCCATGCGCTCCGGTAAAGTCATGTCGTGGAACGGTATGGCGATATACGGCTCTCTGGCGGCCGGGGCGCCGCTGGGGCTGCTGATCTACAGCCATTACGGCGTCGCGGCGCTGGCCTGCGTCACCATGGTGCTGCCGTTAGTGGCCTGGGCGATTAACGGCACGGTGCGTAAAATTCCTGCTCACGGCGGCGAGCGGCCGTCGCTGTGGAGCGTGGTGGGAATGATCTGGCGGCCCGGTATCGGTCTTGGCCTTCAGGGCGTCGGCTTCGCGGTAATTGGCACATTTGTCTCTTTGTATTTCGCCAGCAACGGCTGGGCGATGGCCGGTTTTACGCTGACCGCGTTTGGCGGGGCGTTTGTCCTGATGCGCGTACTGTTTGGCTGGATGCCGGACCGCTTCGGTGGGGTGAAAGTGGCCATCGTTTCGCTGCTGATTGAAGCGATAGGCCTAGCGCTGCTCTGGCAGGCGCCCAATGCCTGGATCGCGCTGGCGGGGGCGGCGCTCACCGGCTGCGGATGCTCGCTTATCTTCCCGGCGCTGGGCGTCGAGGTCGTGAAGCGGGTACCGCCGCAGGTACGAGGAACGGCGCTTGGCGGCTATGCCGCGTTTCAGGATATCTCTTACGGCGTCACCGGCCCGCTTACCGGGCTGCTGGCGACGTCGTTAGGCTACTCTTCCGTCTTCCTGGCCGCGGCAATATGCGCCGTGCTGGGGATCCTGGTTAGCCTGGTGTCGCTGCGTAAGTAGCGCTTCATTCGGCCCGGCATGCGGGCCGATGATATCTCCTTAAATCACCAGCCACAGCAGGGCAAGCACCACGATAGCTGCCAGCGCGATAACCCACGGTTTTTTCAATACCAGCCACGGTGAGGCGGGAGGCGCCTGAACCGGCGGGATCGCCAGCGTCTCCTGGGCTCTGGCGACCCTGAGCACGAAAATTTTGTTGAGCAGCGTCAGCAACTGCGCCGCGCTGAGCGGCGTTTGCGCCGTCGCGTGCCAGTGGGTTTGGGCAAAATCCATCACTCTTTGCCATTCCGCGGCTTCAAGCGGCTGTTTTAATGCGGCCTGCAGCGAGGTTAGCGTCGGTGCAGCCTGCGAACTGAGCGTTTGCCGGGCATGTAGCCAGTACGAGAGGGGAGTGAAGTGGGTCGCCGGGATCAGCTCTCCGCTCTTGACGCCGCTTAGCTCCAGCATGGATTGCCAGATAAGCTTGCTGGACTCGCCGGTGGCCGCCGCGAGTTTGGTCACCTGCTGATTGAGCGTGTTGTGCTCCGCGGGCAGCAGCGGACGATGCGTTGGCGGGCGCTGCTGCGGCTGAGGAATCGAGAGCTGGCCGCTTTGCAGGAGCTGCAGAACATTCTCCAGCTGCGGCTGGGACAAGGCATGCAGGGCGGTTTGACCGTCATGCTGACGAATATAATCGCTGACCGCCTGGCGATTGTTGCCCTGATTCAGCAGCTCGCTCAGCTGCGCCAGGATTTGCCGACGGTGATGATTTTGCTGGGCGAGGATTAGGCGCTGGTTCAGGCTGTTCTCGGCGGCGGCAAAATGGCTTGCCAGCAGCGGCGCGTCGTTTTTCAGGCTCAGATCGTGTTTTACGCAGGCCCACACTTCCGCATTTTGCTGGGATGTTAAAGCCACCAGGCGCGTAATGAGCCGCTCAAGCGCGGTACGCTGCTGAGTGGTGAGCGGAGGTTCGCCTGAGCCCGGAGGGCGATCGGACATACCTGAAACGGGTTGCGTCATGATTAATCCTTTGCGTATTGCTGTACTAAATTACTGTACTAAGGGCCGGGTGGTGATGTTCCTGGCGGGCAGATTATGGCACACTTCCCCGGTTTACTCTCGCTCTCAGACAGGTACTGAACCGTGAAAATCCTCGTTGATGAAAATATGCCCTATGCGCGCGAGCTTTTTAGCCGCCTGGGGGAAGTGAAGGCCGTTGCAGGTCGCCCTGTCCCGGTTGAAGCGCTGAATGACGCCGATGCGCTGATGGTGCGATCCGTCACCAAAGTTAACGAAGCGCTACTTTCTGGCAAAGCGATCAAATTTGTTGGCACCGCGACGGCGGGTACCGATCATGTCGATCAGGCGTGGCTACAGCAGGCGGGAATCGGTTTTTCCGCGGCGCCGGGCTGCAACGCTATCGCGGTGGTGGAATATGTGTTTTCCGCGCTGCTCATGCTGGCCGAGCGTGACGGTTTTGCGCTGGCCGACCGTACCGTCGGGATCGTGGGCGTCGGCAACGTGGGCGGGCGTCTGCAAAAACGCCTTGAGGCGCTGGGAATCAAAACGCTGCTCTGCGATCCGCCGCGCGCCGATCGCGGCGACGAGGGGGATTTCCGCTCCCTTGACGAGCTGGTGCAGGACGCGGACATTTTGACGTTCCATACCCCGCTCTATAAGGAAGGGCAGTACAAAACGCTGCACCTGGCGGATGAGGCGCTGATTCGCCGCCTGAAGCCGGGGACGATTTTAATCAACGCCTGCCGTGGTCCGGTGGTGGATAACGCCGCGCTGCTGCAGCGGCTGCAGGCCGGGCAGGCATTAAGCGTGGTGCTGGATGTCTGGGAGCCGGAGCCGGATCTGAATACCGAATTGCTCAAGCGGGTGGATATTGGTACGCCGCATATTGCCGGCTATACCCTTGAAGGCAAAGCGCGCGGTACGACGCAGGTTTTTGAGGCCTACAGCGCGTTTATTGGTCATCCACAGCAGGTGGCGCTGGACACGTTGCTACCGGCGCCGGAGTTTGGCCGCATTACGCTGCACGGGCCGCTCGATCAGGCAACGCTAAAACGGCTGGCGCATTTGGTGTATGATGTGCGCCGCGATGATGCGCCGCTGCGAAAAGTCGCGGGCGCTGCGGGCGAGTTCGACAAACTGCGCAAAAATTATCGGGAACGCCGTGAATGGTCTTCGCTGTACGTACAGTGCAGCGATGCGCAGGCGGCGACGCTGTTGCGCCAGCTGGGCTTTAACGCCGTTCATCATCCTGTTCGTTAATATCATCTTAATGCTCCTGCTGGATAATCCGGCAGGGCCGCTTTTTTCTGGAGTACACCACCATGTCTGAAGGCTGGAATATTGCCGTACTGGGCGCAACGGGCGCCGTAGGCGAAGCCCTGTTCGAAACGCTTGCCGATCGTCAGTTCCCGGTGGGGGATATTTATGCGCTGGCGCGTAGCGATAGCGCCGGTGAACATCTGCGTTTTTCGGGCAAGTCGGTTATCGTTCAGGATGCGGCGGAATTTGACTGGACCCAGGCCCAGCTGGCCTTTTTTGCCGCCGGTGTAGAGGCCTCCGCCGCGTATATCGAAGACGCCACTAACGCGGGCTGCCTGGTGATTGATTTAAGCGGTCTGTTTGCGCTGGAGCCGGATGTGCCGCTGGTGGTGCCGGATGTTAACCCGTTCGTACTGGCGGATTACCGCAATCGCAACGTTATCTCGGTCGCGAATAGCCTGACCAGCCAGCTGCTGTCGGCGTTGAAACCGTTGATCGATCGGGGAGGCCTGGCGCGTATCAGCGTGACCAGCCTGCTTTCCGCTTCCGCTCACGGTAAAAAAGCGGTCGATGCCCTCGCGGGGCAGAGCGCCAAATTGCTTAACGGTATTCCGATCGACGAAGATGATTTCTTCGGTCGTCAGCTGGCGTTCAATATGCTGCCGCTGCTGCCCGATGGTGAAGGAAGCGTGCGTGAAGAGCGCCGTATCGTCGATGAGGTCCGCAAAATCCTGCAGGATGATGGCCTGATGATCTCCGCAAACGTCGTTCAGTCGCCGGTGTTTTACGGCCATGCGCAGATGGTGAGTTTTGAAGCGCAGCGTCCACTGGCCGCCGAAGAGGCGCGCGATGCCTTTAGCCTTGGCGAAGATATCGAACTGTCCGAGGAGGGCGAGTTCCCGACGCAGGTCGGCGATGCTTCCGGTAACGCCCGCCTCTCCGTCGGCTGCGTGCATAACGACTACGGTATGCCTGAGCAGGTGCAGTTCTGGTCCGTCGCCGATAACGTCCGTTTTGGCGGCGCGCTGATGGCGGTAAAAATCGCTGAGAAGCTGGTTCAGGAGTATTTGTACTGATGTCTGAGATGGAGCAGCCGCCGGTCTACAAAATCGCGCTGGGCATCGAATACGATGGCAGCAAGTACTACGGCTGGCAGCGGCAGAACGAAGTCCGCAGCGTACAGGAGAAGCTGGAAAAGGCGCTCTCGCAGGTAGCGAACGAGCCTGTTAACGTTTTTTGCGCGGGCCGTACGGATGCCGGCGTTCACGGTACCGGTCAGGTCGTGCATTTTGAAACCCGCGCGCAGCGTCAGGATGCCGCATGGACGCTGGGCGTAAATGCGAATTTGCCCGGCGATATTGCGGTGCGCTGGGTAAAGCCGGTTCCACCGGATTTTCATGCCCGCTTCAGCGCCACGGCGCGTCGCTATCGTTATGTTATCTATAATCATCGTCTGCGACCGGCGGTATTGAGCCGCGGCGTAACCCATTATTACCTCCCGCTGGATGCAGAGCGGATGCAGCGCGCCGCTCAGTGTCTGCTGGGAGAGAATGATTTCACCTCGTTTCGTGCGGTACAGTGCCAGTCGCGCACGCCGTGGCGCAACGTGATGCATATTAACGTCACCCGTTATGGTGCATATGTGGTGGTGGACATCAAAGCGAATGCCTTTGTACATCATATGGTAAGGAACATTGTCGGCAGTCTGATGGAAGTAGGTGCCGGTAACCAGCCAGAGAGCTGGATTGCAGAACTTCTGGCGGCAAAAGACAGGACGCTTGCCGCCGCAACGGCAAAGGCGGAAGGATTGTATCTGGTGTCGGTGGACTACCCGGCCCACTACGACCTCCCGGTCATGCCGATGGGCCCGCTGTTTCTGGCGGACTAACCGGGTTATTAAGGGCTAACGCAAACTATGGACCTGATTCACTTTTTAATTGATTTTATCCTGCATATTGATGTGCATCTGGCTGAGCTGGTCGCGGAGTACGGCATTTGGGTATACGCGATTTTATTCTTGATTCTGTTCTGCGAAACCGGCCTGGTGGTCACGCCGTTCCTGCCGGGGGATTCGCTGCTGTTTGTGGCAGGCGCGCTCTCCGCGCTGCCGACCAACGATCTCAACGTGCATTTAATGGTGCTGCTGATGGTCATTGCCGCGATTGTTGGCGATGCCTTGAACTACACGATTGGCCGGCTGTTTGGCGAAAAGCTCTTCAGTAATCCCAATTCGAAAATTTTCCGCCGCAGCTACCTGGATAAGACCCATAGCTTCTACGAACGCCACGGCGGTAAGACCATCATCCTGGCCCGTTTCGTGCCGATCGTCAGAACGTTTGCGCCGTTTGTGGCGGGAATGGGGCATATGTCCTATCGTCATTTTGCGATGTATAACGTTGTTGGCGCGCTGCTGTGGGTACTGTTATTTACCTACGCGGGTTATCTGTTCGGCGATTTGCCGATCGTCCAGGAAAACCTTAAGCTGCTAATCGTGGCGATTATCATCCTGTCCGTATTGCCGGGCGTGATTGAAGTCATCCGCCACAAGCGGGCGGCGGCGAAACAGGCGAAATAACGCGGCGACGATCTTCGGGCGGTATGCCGCCGCCCGAAGAGTGAAGTGTGAGCGGTTCGACCACTTTTTTATCCCATGTTACGGGATGTTATGATTTAATGTGCAACATTCATGGTCTGTGAGGGGCAAAAATGGCATTATGCGCCCCTTGCGACAAAACTGGCATCGACCAGGTTCAGGTAGAAAGGTTATCAATGAGCTGGATTGAACGAATTAAAAGCAATATAACCCCCACCCGTAAGGCAAGTATCCCTGAAGGTGTATGGACCAAGTGCGACAGCTGCGGTCAGGTATTGTACCGCGCAGAGCTGGAGCGCAACCTGGAGGTTTGCCCTAAGTGCGATCACCACATGCGTATGTCGGCGCGCAACCGCCTGCATAGCCTGCTGGACGAAGGTTCCCTCGTGGAGCTGGGAAGCGAGCTCGAGCCGAAAGATGTGCTGAAGTTCCGCGATTCGAAAAAGTATAAAGACCGTCTGGCGTCCGCCCAGAAAGAGACCGGCGAAAAAGACGCGCTGGTGGTCATGAAAGGCACCCTGCATGATATGCCGGTTGTTGCCGCCGCTTTCGAATTCTCCTTTATGGGTGGGTCGATGGGCTCCGTGGTCGGCGCGCGCTTTGTTCGCGCGGTTGAGCAGGCTCTGGAAGACAACTGCCCGCTGATTTGCTTCTCCGCATCCGGCGGCGCCCGTATGCAGGAAGCGCTGATGTCGCTGATGCAGATGGCGAAAACCTCCGCTGCGCTGGCGAAAATGCAGGAGCGCGGCTTGCCGTATATCTCCGTGCTGACCGACCCAACCATGGGCGGCGTGTCTGCGAGCTTTGCGATGCTGGGCGATCTCAACATCGCTGAGCCAAAAGCGCTGATCGGCTTTGCCGGCCCCCGCGTTATCGAGCAGACCGTTCGCGAGAAGCTGCCGCCGGGATTCCAGCGCAGCGAGTTCCTGATTGAGAAAGGGGCGATCGACATGATCGTACGCCGCCCGGAAATGCGTCTGAAGCTGGCCAGCATTCTGGCGAAGCTGATGAACCTTCCGGCGCCAAATCCGGAACCCGCTCACGAAGGTGAGGTGGTGCCACCGGTGCCGGATCAGGAACCAGAGGCCTGATAATGCAGAGGGCAGGCCTGACGGCGCTGCCCTTTTTTTTACGCGTAGTTATCCTAACTCTTGCCGGACATCATGGAAAAACAACCTATTCCTCAGGCCACGTCGCCCCTGGCTACGTGGCTTTCTTATCTGGAACATCTGCACAGCAAAACTATCGATCTCGGGCTGGCGCGCGTCAGCGAGGTCGCGCAGCGGATGGCGGTAATGAAACCTGCGCCGTTTGTCTTTACGGTGGCGGGGACCAACGGCAAAGGCACCACCTGCCGTACCCTGGAGTCGGTGCTGATGGCGGCGGGCTATAAGGTTGGCGTTTACAGTTCGCCGCATCTGGTGCGCTACACAGAGCGGGTGCGGGTGCAGGGCGAAGAGCTGGCGGAGCTCGCGCATACGACCTCTTTTGCCGAAATTGAAGCCGCGCGCGGCGAGATTTCCCTGAGCTATTTTGAGTTTGGCACCCTCTCCGCGCTGTGGCTGTTTCAGCAGGCGCGGCTGGATGTGGTGATTCTTGAGGTGGGCCTGGGCGGCCGCCTGGATGCGACCAATATCGTCGATGCTGACGTGGCGGTGGTGACCAGTATTGCTCTCGACCATACCGACTGGCTGGGGCCCGATCGCGAAAGCATCGGTCGCGAAAAGGCGGGGATTTTCCGCCCTGGTAAACCGGCTGTCGTCGGCGAACCCGATATGCCGTTGACCATCGCTGAGGTGGCGAGCGAAAAAGGGGCGCGGCTCCTGCGCCGTGACGTTGACTGGCAGTATGACGCCAGTGAACAAGGCTGGTCTTTCCGCGATCGTCAGGGGGCGTTAAGCGATCTGCCGCTGCCGCAGATCCCGCTGCCGAATGCGGCAACGGCGATTGCGGCCTTGCGCGCCAGCGGGCTTAAGGTAAGCGAGCAGGCGTTGCGCGATGGCGTTCAAAACGCGATGCTGCCGGGGCGTTTCCAGATAATCAGCGATGCTCCCCGGACGATCCTGGATGTTGCCCATAATCCGCATGCGGCGGCCTATCTCGCCGGGCGTCTCAAAACCTTATCGAAAACGGGGCGCGTGCTGGCGGTTATTGGTATGCTGCATGACAAGGATATTGCAGGAACGCTGGCAAATTTGCAGGCCGAAGTTGACGACTGGTACTGCGCGCCGCTGGAAGGTCCGCGCGGAGCCACGGCGGAGCAGCTGCTGGAACATTTGCGCACAGGTAAAGTCTATACTAGCGTCGCTGAGGCGTGGCATGCCGCGATGGCGGACGCCGGGCCTGAAGATACGGTGCTGGTGTGTGGTTCATTCCATACGGTGGCGCATGTAATGGAAGAAATAGACGCGGGGAGAATCGGTGGCGAGTAAGTTTCAGAACCGTTTAGTCGGGACGATTGTGCTGGTGGCGCTGGGGGTGATTATCCTGCCAGGGCTGCTGGATGGTCAGAAAAAACATTATCAGGATGAGTTTGCCGCCATTCCGCTGGTGCCAAAACCGGGGGATCGCGATGAGCCGGATATGCTGCCAGCGGCGACCCAGGCGCTGCCTTCGCAGCCTCCTGAAGGGGCGGCGGAAGAGGTGAGGGCCGGCGATGCCGCTGCGCCATCGCTGGATCCGTCGCGGATACCGGTGAATAACAACAGTTTTGATGTGGTGCAGGAGCCGGTGGTCGCACCGAAACCACAGCCGAAACCTCAGCCGAAGCCGGTAGAGAAGCCGCAACCGCAACCACAGCAGCAGCAGGTTACGGCGCAGACGCCGCCCCCTAAACCGCAGCAGCAGGCTGAAATTCCGGCGCCAACCGGTAAAGCCTATGTGGTGCAGCTTGGGGCGCTGAAGAACGCCGATAAGGTTAACGAGATTGTCGGTAAGCTGCGCGCTTCCGGCTTTAAAGTTTACACGTCGCCTTCGACGCCGGTGCAGGGTAAAATTACCCGTATTCTCGTGGGGCCGGATACCTCGAAGGATAAGCTGAAAGGTCAGCTTGGTGAGCTGAAGCAGCTTTCGGGACTTAGCGGCGTGGTCATGGGCTACAGCCCGAACTAACTCTCTCTTTTTTAAAGGAGTAGAGTGCTGAAACCCCTGTCTGACGCGCCCTGAAGAGGCGAAAGGCAGTATGGCGTTGAATGTTTTTTCAGCGCCATTTTTATTTCTGTAGGGCACGGAAATCCCTACGCAAACGTTTTCTTTTTCTGTTAGAATGCGCCCCGAACCGGACGACAGGGCGTAAAATCGTGGGACGTATATGGTCTGGATTGATTACGCCATAATTGCGGTGATTGGTTTTTCCTCACTGGTTAGCCTGATCCGCGGCTTTGTTCGTGAAGCTTTATCGCTGGTAACCTGGGGATGCGCTTTCTTTGTTGCCAGTCATTACTACACTTACCTGGCTGTCTGGTTCACGGGCTTTGAAGACGAACTGGTCCGAAATGGGATTGCTATCGCGATACTGTTTATCGCAACGCTTATCGTCGGCGCTATCGTTAACTTTGTGATAGGTCAACTGGTGGAAAAAACCGGCCTGTCGGGAACCGACAGGGTGTTAGGGATCTGCTTTGGCGCCCTGCGCGGGGTGCTAATCGTCTCGGCGATTCTGTTCTTTCTCGATAGCTTTACCGGTATGGCGAAAAGCGAAGACTGGCAAAAGTCTGAGCTTATCCCGCAGTTCAGTTTCGTTATCAGATGGTTCTTTGACTATCTGCAGAGCTCGTCAAGTTTCTTGCCCAAAGCATAAGCGTTGGGATGTAGCTTAACGAGGAAAAGACGTATGTGCGGTATTGTCGGTATCGCCGGTGTTATGCCGGTAAACCAGTCGATTTATGACGCGTTAACGGTGCTTCAGCATCGTGGCCAGGATGCCGCAGGCATCATCACCATTGATGCGAACAACTGTTTCCGTTTGCGTAAGGCGAACGGTCTGGTGAGCGACGTTTTTGAAGCTCGCCATATGCAGCGTATGCAGGGCAATATGGGTATTGGTCACGTTCGTTACCCGACGGCTGGCAGCTCCAGCGCCTCCGAGGCACAGCCTTTCTACGTCAACTCGCCGTACGGCATTACGTTGGCGCACAACGGTAACCTGACTAACGCTCACGAGCTGCGTAAAAAGCTGTTTGAAGAAAAACGCCGCCACATCAACACCACCTCTGATTCCGAAATCCTGCTCAATATCTTCGCCAGCGAGCTGGACAACTTCCGCCACTATCCGCTGGAAGCAGACAACATTTTTGCGGCGATCGCCGCCACCAACCGCCAGATTCGCGGCGCTTATGCCTGCGTGGCGATGATTATCGGTCACGGCATGGTCGCTTTCCGCGACCCGAACGGCATTCGTCCGCTGGTGCTGGGCAAGCGCGATATCGGCGATGGCCGCACCGAGTATATGGTCGCTTCGGAAAGCGTGGCGCTGGATACGCTGGGCTTTGAGTTCCTGCGCGACGTGGCGCCTGGTGAAGCGGTATATATCACCGAAAAAGGCCAGCTGTTTACTCGCCAGTGTGCGGAAAACCCGGTCAGCAACCCGTGCCTGTTCGAGTACGTCTATTTTGCGCGTCCAGACTCCTTCATCGACAAAATTTCCGTTTACAGCGCCCGCGTCAATATGGGCACGAAGCTGGGCGAGAAAATTGCCCGCGAGTGGGAAGATCTGGATATCGATGTGGTCATTCCCATTCCGGAAACCTCCTGCGATATCGCGCTGGAAATTGCCCGCATCCTCGATAAGCCGTATCGCCAGGGGTTTGTTAAAAACCGCTACGTTGGCCGTACCTTTATCATGCCGGGCCAGCAGCTGCGCCGTAAGTCCGTGCGCCGTAAGCTTAACGCCAACCGCGCCGAGTTCCGGGATAAGAACGTGCTGCTGGTGGATGACTCCATCGTGCGCGGCACCACCTCTGAGCAGATTATCGAGATGGCGCGCGAAGCCGGGGCGAAGAAAGTGTATCTGGCCTCCGCTGCGCCGGAAATTCGCTTCCCGAACGTGTATGGCATCGATATGCCAACCGCCAATGAGCTGATAGCCCACGGGCGTGAGGTAGATGAGATCCGCCAGATCATCGGCGCCGATGGCCTGATTTTCCAGGATCTGGACGATCTGATTGACGCGGTGCGCGCGGAGAATCCGGATATTCAGCAGTTTGAATGCTCGGTCTTCAACGGTATCTACGTCACTAAAGATGTCGATCAGCAGTATCTGGACTATCTCGACTCTCTGCGTAACGACGACGCGAAAGCGGTTCAGCTGCAGAATGAAGTTGAAAACTTAGAGATGCACAACGAAGGGTAATCCTCTGTTTTGCTGAGAGCCCGCGGTCTGACGGCCGCGGGCTTTTTATTTTCTCGCGCCAAATGCGGGTCCGCGGTTGCGTCGGAGACTATAATCCGGCAAAGTCTGCGCCATTGTGTGAAAGGGGCAATCATCGTGAAGCGACTCATTATCGGTATTTCTGGCGCCAGCGGCGCGATTTACGGCGTACGCTTGCTCCAGGTTTTGCGCGAAGTTTCGGATGTCGAAACCCATCTTATTTTAAGCCAGGCCGCGCGCCAGACGCTGGCGCTGGAGACGGATTTCTCCCTGCGCGAGGTGCAGGCGTTAGCCGACGTGGTGCACGATGCCCGCGATATCGCCGCCAGCATCTCTTCCGGCTCTTTTAAAACCGCCGGGATGGTGATTTTGCCATGCTCAATGAAGACCCTCTCCGGCATCGTTCATAGCTATACCGACGGGCTGCTGACCAGGGCGGCGGACGTGGTGCTTAAAGAGCGCCGGCCGCTGGTGCTGTGCGTACGGGAAACGCCGTTCCACCTTGGCCATTTACGGCTGCTGGTCCAGGCGGCGGAAATGGGCGCGGTGATTATGCCGCCGGTTCCGGCGTTTTATCATCGCCCGAAAAGCCTGGACGATGTGATCAATCAGACGGTCAATCGCGTGATCGATCAGTTCGATATCTCTCTTCCGCAAGACCTCTTTTCCCGCTGGCAGGGCGCGTAGGGCGCACTAAGATAGTGCGCTTTGTTCACATCCGCCTCCCTGCAGTGCAATTTTGTCGCCTCGATCAAATCCTCAACATTTAATTTGTTTTTTTGCGCTGCGGCACTGCGGTTTATCCGTTATTGCTGGTATCTTCCCTTTTAAGACAAACTTGCAACCTTTATTTAACATATTTAACGCCATTTCCAGCACGCACTGAGAAAATGGCATAAAACGTGCAAGATTTTGCCGGCAGTACAAATAACAAGATAACGCATCGCATAACAACATCACGACACTTAAGGGTAACCTATGAAGAAGACGGTCCTGGCTCTCTCTTTAATGATGGGAATTTGCAGCGCCTCCAGCGCGTTCGCCGCGCTGCCGCAGAATATCCGCATTGGCACCGATGCCACCTACGCGCCTTTCTCTTCAAAGGATGCGAAAGGGGATTTCGTGGGTTTTGACATTGATTTGGGTAACGAGCTCTGTTCGCGCATCAAAGTAAAATGCACCTGGGTCGGCAGCGATTTCGACTCCCTGATCCCGTCGCTGAAGGCCAAGAAAATCGACGCCATTATCTCTTCGCTGTCGATTACGGAAAAACGCCAGCAGGAAATCGCCTTCTCTGACAAGCTCTACGCGGCCGACTCCCGCCTGATCGCCGCCAAAGGCTCGCCGATTCAACCGACGCTGGAATCCCTCAAAGGCAAGCATGTTGGCGTACTGCAGGGCTCCACCCAGGAGGCCTATGGTAATGAACGCTGGCGCAGCCACGGCGTGGACGTTGTGGCCTATCAGAATCAGGATTTGATCTACTCAGACCTTGCTGCGGGTCGCCTGGACGCCGCGTTGCAGGATGAAGTGGCCGCCAGCGAGGGCTTCCTCAAGCAACCTGCCGGTAAAGATTTTGCCTTTGCCGGTCCTTCCGTTAAAGACAAAAAGTTCTTCGGTGATGGTACCGGCATCGGCCTGCGTAAGGACGATAGCGAGCTGAAGGCCGCGTTTGATAAAGCGCTGGCCGACATGCGTAAAGACGGCACCTACGACAAAATGGCGAAGAAATACTTCGACTTCAACGTTTACGGTGATTAAGACGCCCGCTGGCCCGGACGCCGGGCCATGCGCATCCCTTTCTGTCTGATTTTGGTGCAGCTGCGCTTTTAGCGGATCAATTTGGTGCAGGAAATTGCGCACGCGATGTTAAAAAGTGCATAGTTAAGCGTTTCCGATGCGAAAAAATTTGCTTTCCGGCGCAGAATGCTTTGCCTTACCGGGGCGAATAATGGCACGATAACTGCCGTAAGTACTTCTAATAAATCCGTTAGAATGACAGTCTGTTGAGGATAGTTATGAAAAAACTGGCGTTGTCTCTCTCTTTAGCGCTGGCCCTTTCCAGCGTTTCCACTGTATTCGCAGCCATTCCGCAAAAAGTCCGCATCGGCACCGATCCTACTTATGCCCCGTTCGAATCGAAGAATGCGCAGGGTGAACTGGTGGGTTTTGACATCGATCTGGCAAAAGAGCTCTGTAAGCGTATCAATACGCAATGTACCTTCATTGAGAACCCGCTGGACGCGCTGATCCCTTCTTTAAAAGCGAAGAAAATCGACGCCATCATGTCTTCGCTTTCGATCACCGAAAAACGCCAGCAGGAAATTGCCTTCACCGACAAACTGTACGCGGCTGATTCACGCCTGGTCGTGAAAAAAGGCAGCGATATTACGCCAGACCTCGCGAAGCTGAAAGGCAAGCGCGTCGGTGTTCTCCAGGGTACCACCCAGGAAACCTACGGCAACGAGCACTGGGCGCCAAAAGGCATTGAAATCGTTTCCTATCAGGGACAGGACAATATTTATTCCGACCTGACTGCCGGACGCATTGACGCGGCGTTCCAGGATGAAGTCGCCGCCAGCGAAGGCTTCCTCAAACAGCCTATCGGCAAGGATTATCAGTTCGGCGGTCCGTCGATTAAAGACGAGAAGCTGTTCGGCGTCGGCACCGGTATGGGGCTGCGCAAAGAGGATAACGAACTACGTGAAGCACTGAATAAAGCCTTTGCCGAGATGCGCCAGGATGGCACCTACGACAAGCTGGCGAAGAAATATTTCGATTTTAACGTGTACGGCGACTAACCATCCCGCGTACCCCGTCGCGCGTTATTTTGCGCGCGATGGTTGATGACAGACAGGGCAGACAGCATGCTGTACGGGTTTTCACAGGTTATTTTTCAG
This sequence comes from Klebsiella sp. PL-2018, assembly GCF_019048985.1. NCBI lineage: Bacteria > Pseudomonadati > Pseudomonadota > Gammaproteobacteria > Enterobacterales > Enterobacteriaceae > Klebsiella > Klebsiella sp. PL-2018. The sequence continues at coordinate 4,144,321 of NZ_CP077673.1, read as the reverse complement.
GGCGCGCTGGTCACCCTTGAGCTGGCGTTAAGCTCGGTCGTTCTGGCGGTGCTTATCGGTCTGGCGGGCGCCGGGGCGAAACTTTCCAACAATCGTCCGTTGGCGTTGATTTTTGAAGGCTATACCACCTTAATCCGCGGCGTGCCCGATCTGGTGCTGATGCTGCTGATTTTCTACGGGCTACAGATTGCGCTCAACGGCGTAACCGATGCGCTTGGCCTGGCGCAGTTTGATATCGACCCCATGGTGGCGGGGATCATCACGCTGGGCTTTATTTACGGGGCCTACTTCACCGAAACCTTTCGCGGCGCCTTCCTGGCGGTGCCAAAGGGACATATTGAAGCGGCGACGGCCTTCGGCTTTAGCGGTGGGCAAACCTTTCGTCGTATTCTGTTTCCGGCAATGATGCGCTACGCGCTGCCCGGAATCGGCAACAACTGGCAGGTTATCCTCAAAGCGACCGCGCTGGTCTCACTGCTGGGACTGGAAGATGTGGTCAAGGCAACCCAGCTGGCGGGTAAAAGCACCTGGGAGCCGTTCTACTTTGCCATCGTCTGTGGCCTGATTTATCTGGTATTTACAACGGTTTCCAATGGTGTGCTGCTGATGCTCGAACGCCGTTATTCTGTGGGCGTGAAGAGGGCCGACCTGTGATTGATATTATTCAGGAGTACTGGAAATCCCTGCTGTGGACCGACGGCTATCGCTTTACCGGCGTGGCGATTACGCTCTGGCTGCTGATCTCTTCCGTGGTGATGGGCGGCATCCTGGCGGTTTTCCTCGCCATTGGCCGAGTGTCGAGCAATAAATTTATCCAGTTCCCCATCTGGCTGTTCACCTATATCTTTCGCGGCACGCCGCTGTACGTCCAGCTGCTGGTGTTCTATTCCGGAATGTACACGCTTGAGGTCGTCAAAGGCACAGAACTGCTGAACGCCTTCTTTCGCAGCGGCCTGAACTGTACGGTGCTGGCGCTGACGCTGAACACCTGCGCCTACACCACGGAGATTTTCGCCGGGGCGATTCGTTCAGTGCCGGCAGGCGAGATAGAAGCCGCCCGGGCGTACGGTTTTTCTTCGGTCAAAATGTATCGCTGCATTATTTTGCCTTCCGCGCTGCGTATTGCGCTGCCTGCATACAGCAACGAAGTGATTCTGATGCTGCATTCCACCGCGCTGGCTTTTACCGCCACGGTGCCGGATCTGCTGAAAATTGCCCGCGATATTAACTCGGCAACCTACCAGCCGTTTACCGCCTTCGGTATTGCCGCAGTACTGTATTTAATTATCTCGTATGTGTTGATTAGCCTGTTCCGCAGGGCGGAAAAGCGCTGGCTCCAGCATATCAAACCTTCTTCGACGCACTGAGAACGCCATGTCCGACAATAAATTAAATGTAATCGATCTGCATAAACGTTACGGCGAGCATGAAGTACTGAAGGGCGTCTCACTGCGGGCGAAAGCCGGAGACGTGATCAGTATTATTGGCTCATCCGGTTCCGGGAAAAGTACCTTTTTGCGCTGTATTAACTTTCTTGAGAAGCCCAGCGAAGGGACGATCGTTGTTAACGGGCAAAACATTGGCCTGGTTCGCGATAAAGACGGCCAGTTAAAGGTTTCTGATAAAAACCAGCTACGTTTGCTACGTACTCGCCTGACGATGGTATTCCAGCATTTTAACCTGTGGAGCCATATGACGGTGCTGGAAAACGTGATGGAGGCGCCGATTCAGGTGCTGGGCCTGAGTAAACAGGAAGCGCGCGATCGGGCGGTAAAATACCTGGCGAAAGTCGGTATTGATGAACGCCAGCAGATTAAATATCCGGTTCATCTCTCCGGCGGCCAGCAGCAGCGCGTTTCCATTGCCCGCGCGCTGGCGATGGAGCCCGACGTACTGCTGTTTGATGAACCGACGTCGGCGCTTGACCCTGAACTGGTGGGCGAAGTGCTGCGGATCATGCAGCAGCTGGCGGAAGAGGGGAAAACCATGGTCGTGGTCACCCATGAAATGGGCTTTGCACGCCACGTCTCCTCGCACGTGATCTTCCTGCATCAGGGCAAAATTGAAGAAGAAGGGCATCCTGACGAGGTCTTCGGCAACCCGAAAAGCCAGCGTCTGCAGCAGTTCCTGAAGGGCTCTTTGAAGTAAACACTGTCCAGCCCCCGGCGGAACACTCTCCGTCGGGGCGGCTAACGCTCCAGCCGATACACCCAGTCGTCATAGTCAATGCCGTTCAGATGATATGCTTTTTCGAGCACCTGAATGCGGATAAAGCCGTGTTTTTCCAGCAGACGGGAAGAGCCCGCGTTACTGCCCAGCACCCAGGCATTTATTGCGTGAACGCCGAGCTGCTGAAATCCGTAGTCGCAAATCGCTTTTAGCGCTTCACTGGCGTAACCCTTCCCCTGAGCCTCAGGCAGGAGAGCGTATCCGACATCCGCTTCGTGCGGATTTTTACCGCTGATGCGCAGGCCAATATCGCCAACCGCCGCGCCGCTGGCGTCGCGCAGTACGAATACGCCCGGGTCAGCGCAGCGTGATGCAAACAGCGTCCGCAGCGCCGGCTCCTCAAGAATCTCGCCCATATAGCGCATCACTTCCGGGTCTCGTCGTAAGCGCAGGAAAAAAGACCAGTCGGATGAGTGAAACGGAGAGAGGCGCAGGCGCGGAGTGGTGAGTATTCTCATAAAGCGGTCCATAGCGGTGGATTATTCCGCCACCTTAACATCATAAAGCGCCGGAAGGGCAATGCGTCTAAGCAACCGTCGGACAAGCCCGGGGCTGATTTTCGAAGCCGCGAAGATAGCGCAGCACGGTGGTGCTCTCCGGCGTCGCCCTCAGTTGTAGCGCCAGGTTGAGGTTATCCAGAACTGTCGCGTGGGCGACCAGCGGTGAATCTTCGGCAAGCCGTCCTTCCATCACCAGCCAGCCCACGACGGTTTTCCAGCGCCACAGCGGGGAATTGCCTTTAACCCGCTGTACCGGCCCGGGAAACTGACCTGAGCCTCGTGCGCCATCTTTTAATAAGGCGACGGCCTGTCGCGTCAGGCCGGTAAGTTCGGCAATATCGCTTAAACCGACCAGCGCGGAATCGACGGATTCAACCCGCGCGTTCAGAGCCGATGCGGATTCGATATCGGCAATCGCTGACAGAATAGCCTGCTCAAGAGAGTCTCTTTCGCGATCGAACTCCAGATAGACCGCCGTTCCGTAAAAACAGACCAGGGCGTCAGCGCAGCCTGCGGCATGCAGCGCATCTTCCAGACCCACGGTACGAGCTGTTACGCCGGAGAGGGTGAGCGTAAAATTATACAGCGCCATGGTTTAATCCTTCTTGTGGTTAATCTGACCCGAGGCAGGCGGCTGGCAGCGGTCGACCATTCTGATAATTTGCCTGGCGTGGTTAATGGGTACCGCAGGCGTTGACCAGATGCTCATCATATGTTCCCGGTGCCGGGCTGTCCCACACATCAACCTGCCAAAACAGTGAGTGCTTTTGCCGCCAGTGATAAAAATCCAGTCTCGTGTCAGCGCGTAGTCAATAGCTGCTCTGATATGTTTATCCGGATGTTCCTTCATCAATTCGTCCTGGTAATGCTGAATAAGTTGTTGACGGGTGTCAACGGTGTGATGGTGTTAAATTACACGCAGGGGTTATGGCAGAGTGATAGGCATATCACTGGAATGAGATTCACAGTTAAGGCGACACAGGACTGGTGATTTTTGCGCGCTGCGAGGCGGGTTCCATAAATTAATTAATCAGGGAGAGCGATACTCTCCCTGATGGACCTGGACTACCGCAGCACGTTGGCCAGCGCTTCTTCCAGATCGTACCAACGAAAGCCAAATCCGGCGGCTTCCAGGCGTTTAGGCAGCGCGCGCTGGCCGCCGAGTACCAGAACGGAAGATTCTCCCATCAGCAGGCGAATGGCCGCCGCCGGGACGCGGAAAATGGCAGGGCGATTTAGCGCATGCCCCAGCGCGTGGGCGAACTGCTCGTTGCGCACAGGGTAAGGGGAAACCATATTAAACGGCCCCCGCAGGTCGTTATCCAGCAGCCAGAGAATACCGTTGACCATGTCGTCGATGTGGATCCACGCCAGATATTGCCTTCCGCTACCGATAGGGCCGCCGAGGCCAAGCTTAAAGGCCGGCGTCATTTTGGCCAGAATACCGCCTCGCGGCGCCAGCACCACGCCGGTACGCAGCAGGCAGACGCGGGTGCGATCGCTCTGCGCTTCGCAGGCGATTTGCTCCCAGCGGGCGCAAAGCTTGTGGGTAAACTCGTTGTGCGGCGGCTCCTCTTCGGTTACCACGACTTCACCGAGGTCGCCATAATAACCGGCGGCGGAGCCGCTAATCAGCACCGAGGGCGGCGTATCGCTGGCGTTGAACAGCGTGACCAGCTTTTGGGTGGTATCCCAGCGGCTGTGGCAGAGACGCTGTTTCTGCTCCGCCGTCCAGCGCTTATCGGCGATCGGCTCGCCGGCCAGATTAATGACGGCATCAATGCCGTTGAGGTTCGCCTGCTGCTCGAAATCGCGCCACAGGGTGACGCGCGAATCGAGGCGGCTTTTGGCCTTTTCAGGGCTGCGCGTAGAAACCGTTACGTGATGTCCAAGCTCCAGTAGCCGGGGGATCAGATGGCGGCCAATCAGGCCGGTACCGCCAGTAAGCAGAACGTTCATAGCGCCTCCCTAAGATGCATCTAGCGCCGCCAGCTCATCGTCATGGATACCGAATCGGCGTAGCGCAGCGCATGCAGTTTATCGATCTCTACTTCAGCATATGTGACCCAGTGATGTTCGCGTGCGATGTCGAGCACATCCTGAGTTAATTTTTCCAGCAGAGAGAAGCGGTTATTCTCAATATGGCTAATAATGCGCTTGGTGATGGTGCGGTAGTTCAGCGCATCGTTAATATCTTCGCTGTTGCGCGATTTTTCCGCCGGGTAGTGGATCGCGACGTTAACCACCACGTCCTGGCGGTTGGCGATCTCTTCCTCTTTAATTCCGATAAAAGTACGCAGGCGCAGGTTCTTAATTCGAATAATGGCGTCTGGTTGAGACATGGCAGGCTTCCTCCGTGTAGTAATTTCCGCAATCATACATCAAAGCTTCCCGGGCGAGCAGGGGGTTAATGGGCTTCTGTTTTCAGAAGCGCTTCAACGGTGGCCGGGCGCTGGCGAATGCGTTCAAACCAGTTATGCACCGCCGGGAAATTGGCAAGGTCGATACGCTGGCGCTGGTGGGCATTCACCCATGGCCAGCAGGCGATATCGGCGATGCTGTAGTGATTACCGCCAAGCCAGGGACTCTCGCCAAGGCGCCGATTGAGCACGCCATACAGGCGCTGCGTTTCCACCTGATAGCGCTCAATGGCGTAGGGCACCGCCTGCGGGGCAAAGTGGTTGAAGTGATGATTTTGTCCGAGCATCGGCCCCAACCCGCCGACCTGCCAGAATAACCACTGTAGGGTGACGTGGCGCTCGCGGAGCTCGCCGCTCAGTAATTTTCCCGTTTTTTCAGCCAGATAGAGCAGGATGGCGCCGGATTCAAACAGGCTTAATGGGCCACCACCGTCGGCGGGAGCGTGGTCAACGATCGCCGGGATCTTGTTGTTGGGTGAGATCGCGAGAAACTGCGGATGAAACTGTTCCCCCTTGCCGATATCCACCCGGATGAGGCGATACGCCAGCTGCGCTTCTTCGAGGAATAACGTGATTTTGTGGCCATTAGGAGTGGGTGCGTAGTAAAAATCGATCATGAAAATTCCTCGCCGTCACAGGTCGCAAACTTTTCGAGTATAGGTGAACTGGCATCATCCGACAGGTTTGCCTTATCCTGGATGACTTTCGCCGATCGCATTCACCCCCTGAGAAGTATGTAAGATCCTCAGCGTGGCGGTCAGTGACATCCTCTGAAAGACAGGATATGTTGGCGTATCGCCCCATTACATTAGCCATTGAGGATGCTATGAGCCAGCCCGCGATTACCCTGTGGTCCGACGCCGATTTTTTCTCGCCATATGTGATGTCCGTATACGTTGCCCTGCAGGAAAAGAGCCTGCCTTTTACCCTGAAAACCATCAACCTCGACAGCGGCGAGCATTTGCAAAGCGGCTGGAAAGGCTACAGCGCGACGCGTCGCGTACCGCTGCTGGAGATCGGGGAATTCTTCCTGAGCGAATCCTCCGCGATTACCGAATATCTGGATGAGCGCTTTGCGCCCCCGGAATGGGAGCGGCTTTACCCGCATGACCTGCAAAAGCGCGCGCGGGCGCGTCAGGTGCAGGCCTGGCTGCGTAGCGATTTAATGCCGATTCGCGAAGAGCGCTCCACGGACGTGGTCTTTGCCGCAGCAAAGAAACCTCCGCTCAGCGAAGCCGGGAAAAAAAGCGCCGACAAGCTGTTTGCAACGGCTGGCGTTCTGCTGTCCCATGGCGGGCAGAATCTATTTGGCGAATGGTCCATTGCCGATACCGACCTGGCGCTGATGCTCAATCGCCTGGTCCTGAACGGCGATGAGGTTCCCGCCGCGCTGGTGGATTACGCCACCTTCCAGTGGCAGCGGGCGTCGGTTCAGCGCTACGTCGCACTCTCAGCCAAACGCGCGGGCTGATAAGCGCCAGCGGTTCCGTTATCATAGCGGCATCGTAATGCGTGGAGATGAAATGTATGAAGCTGATGTTTGCCTCGGATATCCACGGCTCTCTGCCTGCCGCTGAACGCGTGCTTGCGCTGTTCGCGCGCAGTGGGGCGCAGTGGCTGGTTATCCTCGGCGATGTGCTCAATCACGGGCCGCGTAACGCCCTTCCCGAAGGCTATGCGCCGGCCCTGGTCGCGGAGGCGCTAAATAGCGTGGCGGAGCGGGTGATTGCCGTACGCGGCAACTGCGACAGCGAAGTCGATCAAATGCTGCTGCGGTTCCCCATTACCGCCCCCTGGCAGCAGGTTTTGAGCGCGCGAACCCGTCTGTTTCTGACCCACGGGCATCTGTATAGCCCCGAAAATTTGCCTCCTCTCGCCGCTGGCGATGTGCTGGCTTATGGCCATACTCATATTCCGGTTGCCGAGAAACGCGGCGAGATTTTTCTCTACAATCCCGGCTCGGTCAGCATCCCTAAAGGGGGATTTACCGCCAGCTACGGTCTTCTGAACGAGGGGCAATTGCAGGTTTTAGCACTCGATGATAATCAGGTTATTGCAGAGGTCGCAATTTACCCGTAATTTACCCCTCAACCGTATAGACGCGCCGCAAGAGCGCTTTAAAAAGTAAGGTTTCCTGATGGCGGAACAGAATCATTTGGCAAGCACAGAATGGGTCGATATTGTTAATGAAAACAATGAGGTGATAGCACAGTCCAGCCGCGAACAAATGCGTGCGGAGTGCCTGCGTCATCGAGCGACCTACATTGTTGTTCATGATGGGATGGGCAAAATCCTGGTGCAGCGTCGTACCGAAACAAAAGATTTCCAGCCGGGTATGCTGGACGCCACCGCCGGCGGCGTGGTGCAGGCTGACGAGCAAATGCTGGAATCCGCGCGCCGTGAGGCGGAAGAAGAGCTCGGTATTGCCGGCGTGCCTTTTGCTGACCACGGGCAGTTCTACTACGAAGATAAACACTGCCGCGTCTGGGGCGGCCTGTTTAGCTGCGTATCGCACGGCCCGTTCGCGCTGCAGGAAGAAGAAGTGAGCGAAGTGTGCTGGCTGACGCCGGAAGAGATCACCGCCCGCTGCGATGAGTTCACTCCGGACTCATTAAAAGCGCTGGCGCTGTGGATGACCCGCAATGCGAATAATGAGTCAGCAAAAAGCGAAAAGCAGGAAGAGGCTGAGTAGTTTTCTAACAGCTGTCCCTCATGCATAAACTGGACGCGATGGGCTTTCTGTCGCTCCAGTTTCCCTCCGTAAGACGCTCCAGAAGGGCGCGCCCGGCTTCTATACCAATCTTATGGTGCGGTACCGCCATGGTCGTTAACGGCGGCTGGCAGACCCGGCTCACGTCGCTGTCGCCAAAACCGACGACGGCTAAATCATCCGGTACCTTTATGCGCCGACGCTGACATTCATACAGCGCTCCGCATGCCAGCTCATCGGAAACGCAAACCAGCGCATCCAGCTCCGGCCATGCCAGCAAAAACTCCGGCAGCTGTGAAGCGCCGGTGGAAAAGTTGGCGGGCAGCGCGGCGTTAATTACCCGGTTAGGCGACATATGATGGCGCAGCATGGCTTTATACCACCCCTGCAAATGCTGCTGAAAAATCCACTGTTCCTGATTGGCGCACAGCAGACCGATATTCTGATAGCCGCGGTGGATAAGCATCTCCGTCAGCTCGAACATCGCCGCCACGTTATCAATGCCAATATTCATGTCGATCGGATCGGCGCGCATTGCGCCCATCTCCACCACCGGAATCGAGGCGTTCTTCAGCCAGTGGCGTACGGTATCGCTGTGTTCAACGCTAAGCAGAATGGCGGCGGCGATGTTAGAGGCCAGCAGCGTTTCCAGCAGCTTTTCTTCCTGCTCCAGACGGTGCTGCGATTCTGCCAGCATGATTTGATACCCTGCCGGCTGTAATATCTGCTGAAGCCCGGCAAACATCGCCGAACAGCCCGCCTCGGCAAGATTTGGTACCACCATCGCGATGGTTCTTGAGGAGGCAGACGCCAGCGCGCTGGCGGCGAGATTAGGCATATACCCTAGCTCTTGCACCGCCGCTTCGATTTTTTCACGTAGCTTATCGGAAACCTGTTCCGGCGTGCGAAGGGCGCGGGACACGGTCATGGTTCCCACACCAGCCAGCTGAGCAACATCGGCGATCGTGACTTTACCGGTACTACGCCGTTTTCGGGTTAGAGACATACATGTTCCTGCTAAACAGACGTTTTTATTATCATCCATTACTTCACGTGTCAGGGAGTATACGCCTTAAACGGGCCTTTTTGCTGCGTTTTGATGGGATGATTACGAATTGATAGCGCTATCACAAATCTGAATGTTCAGCATTGGTAGCGCTATCTTTGTGATCGTTCTCGCAGATAACTATTGGCTGCTTGCATAAAGTTTGCCCATCTTTTGCTAAAAGAGGCGGGACAAAATGCTCACGACTTGGCTCTCTGATGCCACCATCGCGCTGCGGCAAAGCGTAGAGACCTGGCCACAGGCGCTGGATATCTGCGCCCGGCCGCTGCTGAAGGCCGACGTTATCGAACCTGCCTACGTGACGGCCATCGTGGAGCAGCACCAGCGGCTCGGGCCGTACTACGTGCTGGCCCCGGGACTGGCGATGCCGCATGCGCGGCCTGAGGAGGGCGCGAAGGGCCTGGGGCTGTCGCTGTTGAAACTGCAACAAGGGGTATCGTTTGGCTCTGAGGAGTTCGACCCGGTTGATATTATCATTATGCTTGCGGCGCCGGATAAACATAGCCATATCGAAATGATTTCTGCCCTGGCGGAATTATTTTCCAGCGATGAAGATATGAATAAATTACATCAGGCAACCAATATTGAGGAGATAAAAACGATCATCGCGCGCTACTGATTCAATTTTATTATCCGGCTTATAACCCATTACGCGCCTGCGTGATGTGGACGTACTCTACCCAAAAAAGGTGATAACAATGAAAATTATGGCAATTTGCGGCTCTGGCCTGGGCAGTAGTTTTATGGTTGAGATGAATATAAAAAAAGTGCTTAAAAAACTCGATATCGAGGCCGAGGTAGAGCACTCCGATCTGTCGTCGGCAACGCCGGGCGCGGCGGATTTATTCGTGATGGCAAAAGACATTGCCGCCAGCGCCAGCGTGCCGGAAAGCCAGCTGGTGGTGATTACCAACATCATCGATATTAACGAACTCGAAGCGCAGCTGCGCGCGTGGTTCGCCAGACAATAATTATTGATAGCGAGGTGGATATGTTTATCCTTGAAACGCTGAATTTTGTTGTTGATATTCTAAAAGTACCCTCGGTGCTGGTCGGTTTAATTGCGTTAATTGGTCTGGTAGCGCAAAAGAAATCTTTCTCCGATGTCGTCAAGGGAACCATTAAAACAATTCTGGGTTTTATTGTTCTTGGCGGCGGTGCGACGGTATTAGTCGGTTCGCTGAATCCGCTGGGGGGCATGTTTGAACATGCTTTTAATATTCAGGGCATTATTCCTAATAACGAGGCGATTGTTTCTATTGCACTGGAAAAATACGGTGCTTCAACCGCGCTGATTATGGCGTTCGGGATGGTAGCGAATATTGTGGTCGCCCGGTTTACGCGTCTGAAGTATATCTTCCTGACCGGTCACCACACTTTCTATATGGCCTGTATGATCGGCGTGATTCTTACCGTGGCGGGTTTCGAAGGCGTCGGGCTGGTCTTTACCGGCTCCCTGATCCTCGGGCTGGTGATGGCGTTCTTCCCGGCGCTGGCCCAGCGCTATATGAAGCGTATTACCGGTACGGATGATATCGCTTTCGGCCATTTCGGCACCCTGGGCTATGTGCTGTCGGGTTGGATCGGTAGCGTCTGCGGTAAAGGATCGCGTTCAACTGAAGAGATGAACCTGCCGAAAAACCTGAGCTTCCTGCGCGACAGCTCCATCTCCATTTCGCTGACCATGATGATTATTTATCTGATTATGGCGGTGAGCGCGGGGCGCGAGTACGTGGAAAGCACCTTTAGCGGAGGCCAGAACTACCTGGTTTACGCCATCATTATGGCGATTACCTTCGCCGCCGGGGTGTTCATCATCCTGCAAGGGGTACGTCTGATCCTCGCGGAAATCGTGCCGGCCTTTACCGGATTTTCAGAAAAGCTGGTGCCCAACGCCCGTCCGGCGCTGGACTGCCCGGTTGTTTACCCCTACGCGCCCAACGCGGTGCTGATTGGCTTCCTGTTTAGCTTCCTCGGCGGTCTGGTCGGGCTGTTCCTCTGCGGGCAGTTTAAATGGGTGCTGATCCTGCCCGGCGTGGTGCCGCATTTCTTTACCGGCGCGACCGCAGGCGTCTTTGGCAACGCCACCGGCGGGCGGCGCGGGGCGATGATTGGCGCGTTTGCCAACGGCCTGCTGATCACCTTCCTGCCGGTGCTGCTGCTGCCGGTACTGGGGGCGATTGGCTTTGCCAACACCACTTTCTCGGATGCGGATTTCGGCGCCGTGGGTATCGTGCTGGGTAACCTGGCCCGCTACCTGTCGCCGTTTGCGATTACCGGCCTTGTTGTGGCGTTGTTTGTGCTGCTGGTGGCGTACAACGTTTTTGTGAAAAAGAAACCTGTGGGCGGCGGCGCGCAGGAGAACAGCGGAGCGAAATCATGAATGTGCAAGAAGTGACTAACCTGGCGCGGGACATTCGCGTCGCTACCCTGAAATCGCTGACGGACCTCGGTTTCGGCCACTACGGCGGCAGTATGTCGGTCGTGGAGACGCTGGCGGTACTGTACGGCGCGGTGATGAAAATTGATCCCGCGGACCCGGACTGGCCAGAGCGCGACTACTTTGTGTTATCAAAAGGTCATGCCGGCCCCGCGCTGTACAGTACGTTAGCGATTAAGGGGTATTTCCCGATGGAGGAGCTGAGTACGCTAAACCAGAACGGTACGCGACTGCCAAGCCATCCGGACCGGCTGAAAACGCGTGGGGTGGACGCCACTACGGGCTCGCTGGGGCAGGGGATTTCCATCGCCGGCGGCATGGCGCTGTCGCATAAGCTGGCGGGGCGGGCGAATCGCGTGTTCTGTATCGTTGGCGACGGCGAGCTGAATGAAGGCCAGTGCTGGGAGGCCTTTCAGTTTATTGCCCATCACCGTCTGAATAATCTGACCGTGTTTGTTGACTGGAACAAGCTACAGCTTGACGGCAGGCTGGATGAAATCATTTGCGCTTTCAACCTGGAGGATAAATTCCGCGCCTTTGGTTTTGATGTTGTCACCGTCAAAGGCGATGACATCCCCGGGCTGCTGGCCGCGGTTCAACCCGTACCTCCCGTCGATGCGCGCCCGCGCGTGGTTATTCTCGATAGCGTGAAAGGCCAGGGCGTGCCGTATATCGAGAATCTCAGTAATAACCACCATTTACGCCTGACGGCGGAGATGAAAGAGACGCTAAACGAGACGATTCGCCAACTGGAGGCTGAACATGATTAAGGTTGCACCCGCAGGGCAAAAAGATGCCGTAGAGATGCGTAAAGTCTATGCCGGATTCGTCGCGCAGCAAATTGAAGCCAGGAGCCCGATTATCGCGCTGGAAGCGGATCTGATGAGCTCCATGGCGATGGATGGCGTCGCGCGGGAGCATCCGCAGCACGTCATCAACTGCGGCATTATGGAAGCCAACGTGATCGGCACCGCCGCCGGGCTATCGTTGACCGGACGCAAGCCGTTTGTCCATACCTTTACCGCTTTCGCCAGCCGCCGCTGCTTCGACCAGCTGTTTATGTCGCTCGATTATCAGCGGAATAACGTCAAGGTGATCGCCTCTGATGCCGGGGTGACCGCCTGCCATAACGGCGGAACCCATATGTCGTTTGAAGATATGGGGATCGTGCGCGGTCTGGCGCATTCGGTGGTGCTGGAAGTGACCGATGCGGTGATGTTTGAGGATATTCTGCGGCAGCTTATCGATCTCGACGGTTTTTACTGGGTACGCACGATCCGCAAACAGGCGCCGAGCGTCTATGCGCCGGGTTCGACGTTTACCATCGGCAAAGGGAATGTGCTGCGCGAAGGCGACGACATTACCCTGATTGCCAACGGGATCATGGTGGCGGAAGCCCTTGAGGCGGCGCGTCAGCTTGAGCAGGAAGGGGTCAGCGCGGCGGTGATTGATATGTTTACCCTGAAGCCCATCGACCGCATGCTGGTGAAAAATTATGCCGAGAAAACCGGGCGTATCGTGACCTGTGAAAACCACAGTATTCATAACGGACTGGGATCGGCGGTGGCGGAAGTGCTGGTGGAGACCTGCCCGGTTCCGATGCGTCGCGTGGGGGTGAAGGAGCGCTATGGCCAGGTGGGAACGCAGGATTTCTTGCAGAAGGAGTATGGCCTGACGGCGCATGATATTGTCTCGGCGGCGCGAGAGCTGCTGTAAATAAAAAGGCGACCATCCGGTCGCCTTTTTTCATGCAGCGGGCAGATTATGCTTGCTGCTGGGACGACTGAATCGCGGTCAGGGCGATGGTATAGACGATATCGTCAACCAGCGCGCCACGGGACAGGTCGTTCACCGGCTTACGCATCCCCTGCAGCATCGGCCCGATGGATATCAGGTCGGCAGAACGCTGTACGGCTTTGTAAGTGGTGTTACCGGTGTTCAGATCCGGGAAGATGAACACGGTAGCGCGGCCGGCAACCGGGGAGTTCGGCGCTTTGGATTTCGCAACGTCAGCCATGACCGCCGCATCGTACTGCAGCGGGCCGTCGATCATCAGGTCAGGACGTTTTTCCTGCGCCAGACGCGTGGCTTCGCGTACTTTCTCTACATCGCTGCCGGCGCCAGAGGTGCCGGTGGAGTAGGAGAGCATGGCCACGCGCGGTTCGATGCCGAAGGCAATTGCGGAGTCTGCGGACTGGATGGCGATTTCAGCCAACTGTTCAGCGGTCGGATCCGGGTTGATCGCGCAGTCGCCGTAAACGTAAACCTGTTCCGGCAGCAGCATGAAGAATACGGAGGAGACCAGGGAGCTGCCCGGCGCCGTTTTGATCAGCTGCAGCGGCGGACGGATGGTGTTGGCGGTGGTGTGAACCGCGCCGGATACCAGACCGTCGACTTCGTCCTGCTCCAGCATCAGGGTGCCGAGAACCACGTTGTCTTCCAGCTGCTCGCGGGCAACCGCTTCGGTCATCCCCTTGCTCTTACGCAGTTCGACCAGGCGAGCAACGTAGCTTTCGCGAACCACTTCCGGGTCAACGATTTCAATACCGGCGCCCAGCTCTACGCCCTGAGAGGCGGCCACGCGGGTGATTTCATCCGGGTTACCCAGCAGTACGCAGGTGGCGATACCGCGCTCGGCGCAGATAGCCGCGGCTTTAACGGTACGCGGCTCGTTGCCTTCCGGCAGCACGACGCGCTTGCCTGCTTTACGCGCCAGCTCGGTAAGCTGATAGCGGAAGGCTGGCGGAGAGAGGCGACGGCTGCGCTCGGAAGTTGCGGTCAGCGATTCAATCCAGTCGGCGTTGATATAGTTAGCCACGTATTCCTGAACTTTCTCGATGCGCTCGTGATCGTCAACCGGAACTTCCAGGTTGAAGCTCTGCAGGCTCAGAGAGGTTTGCCAGGTGTTGGTGTTAACCATGAATACCGGCAGGCCGGTTGCAAACGCGCGTTCGCACAGTTTGCTGATGCGGGCGTCCATTTCGTAGCCGCCGGTCAGCAGGATAGCGCCGATTTCCACGCCGTTCATCGCGGCCAGGCAGGCGGCGACCAGAACGTCAGGACGGTCTGCGGAAGTGACCAGCAGGGAACCTGCGCGGAAGTGTTCCAGCATGTGCGGAATGCTACGCGCACAGAAGGTGACGGACTTCACGCGACGGGTATTGATGTCGCCTTCGTTGATGATGGTGGCGTTCAGGTGATGCGCCATATCAATCGCGCGGGTGGCGATCAGATCGAAGCTCCACGGCACCGCGCCCAGAACCGGTAATGGGCTACCGCTCTGCAGCTGAGCCGGATCGATCTTCACGACTTTTGCTTTGGAAGAGTCGTCGAAGATTTCCGACAGGTCAGGGCGAGTACGGCCCTGTTCGTCAACCGGCGCATTCAGCTTGTTGACGATCACGCCGGTGACGCTGGTGTTTTTCGCGCCGCCGAAGCTGCTGCGAGTCAGCTCAATGCGCTCTTTCAGCTGTTCAGGAGTATCGGTACCCTGGGACATCACAAAAACGATTTCAGCGTTCAGCGTTTTCGCGATTTCGTAGTTCAGAGACTGGGCAAACTGATGTTTGCGGGTCGGGACCAGACCTTCAACCAGCACCACTTCCGCATCCTGCGCGTTGGCGTGGTAGTTGGCGATGATCTCTTCCATCAGCACGTCTTTCTGATTGCTGGAGAGCAGCGACTCAACGTGGCTCATCTTCAGCGGTTCTGCGGCCGGAAGGTCGGAGTTCGCGCGAATAATAGTGGTAGTCTGGTCTGGCGCATCGCCACCGGCACGCGGTTGAGCGATAGGTTTAAAGACGCTCAGACGAACGCCTTTACGTTCCATAGCACGGATAACACCGAGGCTGACGCTGGTCAGGCCTACGCTGGTTCCGGTAGGGATCAGCATGATTGTACGGGACACGATATATCCTCTTTCGTTACCGCCAGTATCAGGCGGGATACAAAACTGCACCACCAGCTTCCCGTCATACTTCAAGTTGCATGTGCGTTGGCTTTACTCGCTCACCCCAGTTACGTACTACTCGTACGCTCCTGGGGATTCTCTGCGTCGCCGCCTTCCTGCAACTCGAATTATTTAGGGTTATGGCTGGCGGTGTGGAATCAGGCGGTCAGACGGTTGGCGTCTTGCGCGATGACCAGCTCTTCGTTGGTCGGAATGACGATAGCCGGGCGAGTGCCTTCTTTGTTGATGAAGCCAGACTTGCCGAAACGGGCAGCCAGGTTGCGCTCGTGATCAACTTCAAAGCCCAGTACGCCCAGTTTGCCCAGAGACAGTTCGCGAACCATCGCGGCGTTCTCACCGATACCACCGGTGAATACGACGGCGTCCAGACGACCGTCCATCAGCGCGGTGTAGGAGCCGATATATTTCGCCAGGCGGTGGCAGTAAACGTCCATGGCACGTTTAGCGTCAGCTTTTTCCTGGTAGTTGTCTTCAACGTAGCGGCAGTCGCTGGTCACTTCGGTCAGACCGAGCAGACCGGACTCTTTGGTCAGCATTTTGTTGATGGCATCTACGCTCATGCCCAGGGCATCGTGCAGATGGAAAATGATTGCCGGGTCGATATCGCCAGAACGCGTACCCATAACCAGACCTTCCAGCGGAGTCAGCCCCATGGAAGTGTCAACGCATTTACCGTTGCGGATAGCGGAAACGGAACCACCGTTGCCCAGATGGCAGGTGATGATGTTCAGTTCTTCAACCGGTTTGTTCAGAACTTTCGCGGCTTCCTGAGTCACATAGAAGTGGCTGGTGCCGTGCGCGCCGTAGCGACGTACGCCGTGTTCTTTGTACAGGCTGTACGGCAGGGCATAGAGGTAAGATTCTTCCGGCATGGTCTGATGGAACGCGGTGTCGAACACGGCAACGTTCTTGTCTTTCAGATTAGGGAAAGATTTCAGCGCCTCAGCGATACCGATCAGGTGCGCCGGGTTGTGCAGCGGAGCGAAAGAGGCGGAGTCTCTGATTCCCTGAATCACGGAGTCATCGATAACGACGGAGCTGGTGTATTTTTCACCACCGTGAACGATGCGGTGGCCGATTGCGGTCAGCTGAGCAGACAGTTCTGGTTTTTGTGCCAGAATAGTGTTAACGATAAAGTTCAGCGCTTCACTGTGAGCAGCGCCAGCGCCTAATTCGGCTTCTTGCTTGCTGCCGTCCATTTTCCATTTGATACGGGCTTCAGGAAGATGGAAACATTCTGCTAAACCAGACAGGTATTCGTCGCCGTTGACGGCATCAAGGATAGCGAATTTCAGAGAGGAGCTACCGCAGTTCAGAACCAGTACTAACTTACTCGACATGGAAGTACCTTTTATGATACGTGGCTAAAAAAACGTCAGTGTGTCACAAAGCGTAGCGCAGGATGACATCGACATTTATGATTAACATCATGCCTTGTACTGTTTTCGGGCACGATGAGAGAAGTACATTTGATTTTATGTCATTTTGCATAATTTTCAGCCGGTGGCAGAATATGCGATAATTTGACTAACCTGGTAAAAGGGTCTAACCGCCCCTCAGGTGCGCACAGAATACCTGATTGAGGCCGCCATTGCCAAAATCTTTTGAACGTTGTCATGCACAGTTGGTGTTTTGCACAAATTTTTTAAGTTTTATATGTAAAGTTGAGGTAAGCCATGTCCGGTCCCGAGAATCGCCCTGTGAGTTTTTTTGGCTTGTTTCGCCACGGGCAGCACTATGCAAAGACCTGGCCCCTGGATAAGCGCCTTGCCCCGGTGTTTATTGAAAACCGTATTATTCGCGCCACGCGCTATGCGATTCGCATCATGCCGCCGGTGGCGATTTTCACGCTGTGCTGGCAAATCGCCCTCGGCGGCCAGCTGGGCCCTGCCGTGGCTACCGCGCTGTTCGCGCTGAGTCTGCCGATGCAAGGCTTATGGTGGCTGGGTAAGCGTTCGGTAACGCCGCTGCCGCCGTCGATACTGAACTGGTTTTATGAAGTACGGGGTAAACTGCAGGAGGCGGGACAAGCGCTGACGCCGGTTGACGGCAAGCCGGATTATCAGGCTTTAGCTGACACGCTTAAGCGCGCCTTCAAACAACTGGATAAAACTTTCCTTGATGATTTGTAATTGCATCGGGAAAACGCATATAAAAGAAGGCGCATGAATTATGCGCCTTCTTTTTTCACGTCGTAAAAGTGCCACAGGAGTCAAAAATGGAAATGACCAATGCGCAGCGTCTGATTCTGTCGAATCAATACAAAATGATGACGATGCTCGATCCGGACAACGCTGAACGTTACCGCCGCCTGCAGACCATCATTGAGCGTGGATACGGGCTGCAGATGCGCGAGCTGGACCGCGAGTTTGGCCAGCTTACCGAGGAAACGTGTCGTACCATCATTGATATCATGGAGATGTATCACGCGCTGCATGTCTCCTGGACGAACCTGAAGGATGCCAGCGGAATTGACGAGCGTCGGGTCACCTTCCTCGGCTTCGACGTGGCGACCGAAGCCCGCTATCTCGGCTATGTTCGCTTTATGGTTAACGTTGAAGGGCGCTACAGCCACTTTGACGCCGGCACTCACGGTTTTAACTCCCAGACCCCGATGTGGGAAAAATACCAGCGCATGCTGAGCACCTGGCACTCCTGCCCGCGTCAGTACCATTTAAGCAGTAACGAAATTAACCAAATTATCAACGCCTGATGGAGGTTCCCGTGCAGTGTAAAGGTTTCCTGTTTGATCTTGACGGGACATTGGTCGATTCGTTGCCGGTAGTGGAGCGTTCGTGGTGCAAATGGGCGGATCGGTTCAGTATCCCTCATGATGAAGTGCTGAACTTCATTCATGGCAAACAGGCGATAACCTCGTTGCGTCATTTTCTCCCCGGCCGCAGCGAAGAGGAGATTCAGGCAGAGTTCACCCTGCTGGAAACGGTAGAAGCAACGGATACGGATGGCGTAACGGCGCTGCCGGGCGCGGTGGCGTTGCTCAGGACGCTCGATCGCGCGGGGATTCCGTGGGCGATCGTGACGTCGGGTTCGATACCCGTCGCCCACGCTCGTCATCGTGCCGCGGGGCTGCCTGAGGCGAAGGTTTTTGTTACCGCCGAGCGCGTAAAGCACGGGAAACCCGCACCGGACGCCTACCTGCTGGGGGCTGAACTGTTGGGGCTGGCGCCGGGGGATTGCGCCGTCGTGGAGGATGCGCCTGCCGGTCTGCTCGCCGGGCTGAATGCCGGCTGTCGCACCATCGCGGTCAATGTGCCCGCCGATGCGCCGCGTCTTGATGAAGCGGATTTAGTATTAACGACGCTGGAGAGCCTGCAGGTTGAACGCCTGCCTGACGGCAACGTGAATATTATCCTTAAAGATTAATCTCATGATTTAGCCCCGCGCCGGCGGGGCTTTTTTATGCCAGACTTCCAACTCCATCTTCTGACAAGGATAAGTTGTGAACGGTGAATTGATTTGGGTGTTATCTCTTCTTGCCGTAGCCGTCGTGCTCTTTGCCACCGGAAAAGTGCGCATGGACGCTATCGCATTGCTGGTGATTGTCGCTTTCGTCCTCAGCGACACTTTAACGCTCAGCGAGGCCTTCTCCGGCTTTAGCGATCCTAACGTTATTCTTATTGCCGCGCTTTTTATTATTGGCGATGGGCTGGTGCGCACCGGGGTCGCCACCAAAATGGGCTCCTGGCTGGTGAAGGTTGCCGGCAACAGCGAAACCAAAATGCTGGTCTATTTGATGTTAACCGTTGCCGGATTAGGGGCGTTTATGAGCTCGACCGGCGTGGTGGCCATTTTTATCCCCGTGGTGCTCAGCGTGTCGATGCGCATGAACACCTCCCCTTCGCGGTTGATGATGCCGCTCAGTTTTGCCGGACTTATCAGCGGGATGATGACCCTGGTGGCCACACCGCCCAACCTGGTCGTTAACAGCGAACTTTTACGCGAAGGGCTGCAAGGATTCAGCTTTTTTAGCGTTACGCCGATAGGTCTGGTGGTGCTGGTTCTGGGCGTTTTCTATATGCTGGTGATGCGCTTTATGCTCAAAGGGGAAGAGGGCGAGCAAGCGCGAGATGGCCGAAAAAGAAGCACCTTCCGCGATCTCATTAAAGATTATCATCTCACGGGGCGCGCGCGCCGCCTGGCCATACGCCCCGGCTCGCCGATGATTGGCCAGCGCCTGGACGACCTGAAGCTACGCGAGCGCTACGGGGCGAACGTTATCGGCGTTGAGCGCTGGCGGCGCTTTCGACGGGTTATCGTTAACGTTAACGGCGTATCGGAATTCCGCGCCCGCGACGTCTTGCTGATCGATATGTCGGCCTCAGACGTGGATTTACGCCAGTTCTGCGGCGAGCAGATGCTCGAACCGATGGTGCTGCGCGGCGAATATTTTTCCGATCAGGCGCTGGACGTGGGGATGGCGGAAGTCTCTCTGATCCCGGATTCAGAACTGATTGGCAAGTCGGTGCGCGAAATCGCTTTTCGTACCCGTTTCGATTTGAACATCGTGGGGCTGAAACGCGATGGCAAAGCCCTTGACGGCGCGGTGACCGATGAAGCCTTGCAGCTTGGCGATATCATGCTGGTGGTGGGCAACTGGCGGCAGATAGCGCTGCTGGCTAAGCGGGGCCGTGACTTTGTGGTGCTGAATATGCCCATCGAGGTCAACGACGCCTCGCCGGCGCACAGCCAGGCGCCGCACGCGATTTTCTGTCTGGTGCTGATGGTCGCACTGATGCTGACTGACGAAATTCCTAACCCTATAGCGGCCATCATTGCCTGCCTGCTGATGGGGAAATTCCGCTGTATTAACGCCGAGAGCGCCTATAAAGCTATCCACTGGCCGAGCATTATCTTGATTGTCGGAATGATGCCTTTTGCTCTGGCGCTGCAGAAAACCGGCGGCGTGGATCTGGTGGTTCAGGGACTCATGGATGTGGCGGGGAGCAAAGGACCGTACCTGATGCTTGGCTGCCTGTTCGTAATGTGCGCGGCTATCGGCCTGTTTATTTCCAATACCGCCACCGCGGTGCTGATGGCGCCCATTGCGCTGGCCGCGGCAAAGTCGATGGGCGTTTCGCCTTATCCCTTTGCGATGGTGGTCGCCATGGCGGCCTCGGCGGCGTTTATGACCCCGGTATCGTCGCCGGTGAACACCCTGGTGCTGGGGCCGGGGAAATATTCATTCAGCGATTTTGTCAAAATCGGCGTGCCGTTCACCCTCCTGGTGATGGTGGTGTGCGTCCTGCTGATCCCGGCGCTGTTTCCGTTCTGATTCAGCGGCATCCTTCCCCGGTCAGGCTGACGCTGGCCGGGGAAGTGTGGGGTTATAAAGGCGAATCCTGGCTGATTTCATCGAGGGAAAGATGGAAGCTCGGGACGAACACCTGCATAAAGTAGTCCATCTCTGCGCTGCGGCGCGATTCCAGCGTTTTCTCAAGGCGGCCTTTGGCCAGCAGAAATTCATTGTTCCCCGCCGATAGCTCTTCCAGACACTTCAGGTAGGCGCAAAGCGCATCCGCCTGCTTGACAAGGGATTTTTCCTCTTCGCTGTAGTGATGTTCATCGATCAGCGGTTCAAAAATGTCGCGCAGTTCATCAGGAACCATATCGACCAGCTTCTGCTGGGCGATTTTTTCGATGGCTTTGTACTCTTGCGCGATCTGCGAATTGAAATATTTTACCGGCGTCGGCAGGTCGCCGGTCAGGACTTCCGAGGCATCGTGATACATCGCCAGCAGCGCGATGCGTTCGGCGTTAACCCGGCCGCCGAATTTACGATTTTTGATCGCCGCCAGCGCATGGGCCACCATCGCGACCTGTAAGCTGTGTTCGGAGACGTTTTCGGTGCGCACATTACGCATCAGCGGCCAGCGGTTGATCAGTTTCAGGCGGGAGAGGTGGGCAAAGAAATGACTCTGACTCATAGGAACCCTTAATCAGTTACGACGTCGGGTGCCATTGTGCGCAGGGATTGCCGCCGGATGCAAATCCCGGCGGCTGGACAGATAAAATCAGAGCTGGTGGTAGCCGGAAAGGAAACGCCCGAAACGGGTAATTGCCATTTCAAGATCGTCTTCGCGCGGAAGGGTCACAATACGCACGTGGTCCGGCCACGGCCAGTTAAAGGCGGTACCCTGAACCAGCAGGACTTTCTCCTGCAGCAGAAAATCGAGCACCATCTTCTGGTCATCGTGAATATTAAAGCGTTTAGCGTCGATTTTCGGGAACATATACAGCGCGCCTTTCGGCTTAGTGCACGAGACGCCCGGAATGTCGTTAATCAGCTCCCAGGCGCGATTACGCTGTTCATACAAGCGTCCGCCGGGAACAATAAATTCGCTGATGCTCTGATAGCCGCCGAGAGCGGTTTGGATCGCATGCTGGGCCGGGACGTTGGCGCACAGGCGCATAGAGGCCAGCATCTCCAGGCCTTCGATATAGCCTTTTGCGTGTTTCTTCGGCCCGTTCAGCACCATCCAGCCCTGGCGGAAGCCGGCAACGCGGTAGGTTTTTGACAGGCCGTTAAAGGTAACGGTGAGTAGATCCGGGGCCAGCGGCGCAATTGAGTGGTGCTGCGCTTCATCGTAGAGGATCTTATCGTAGATCTCATCGGCGAAAATAATCAGGTTATGCTGGCGGGCGATCTCGACGATCTCCATCAGCAGCTCTTTTGAGTACACCGCGCCGGTTGGGTTATTCGGGTTGATAATCACGATGCCGCGGGTACGCGGGGTGATTTTCGCGCGGATATCGTCGAGGTCCGGGAACCAGTCGGAAGACTCATCGCAAAGATAGTGCACCGCTTTACCGCTGGAAAGCGCGACCGCGGCGGTCCACAGCGGATAATCCGGCGCCGGGACCAGCATTTCATCGCCGCTGTTCAGCAGCGCCTGCATGGCCTGGACGATAAGCTCCGAAACGCCGTTACCGATATAGATATCTTCGACCGTCACATCACGCATACCGCGGGCCTGGTAATGCTGCATGATGGCCTTACGGGCGGAATAGAGGCCCTTTGAATCACTGTAGCCCTGCGAGGTAGGGAGGTTGCGGATAACGTCAACGAGGATCTCGTCAGGCGCGTCAAAGCCAAACGGCGCTGGGTTGCCGATGTTCAGCTTCAGGACTTTATTGCCTTCTTCTTCAAGGCGTTTCGCCTCTTTCAGAACCGGGCCGCGGATGTCGTAACAGACGTTATCTAACTTGCTGGATTTTTCGATGGGGGACATGAACCTTGACCTTTTAGCTGTTATCGCCACTCCCTGCCGTGGAAGTCAGCACGGAATAATGTACTCCGCCTCCCCGCTGTTTTGAAGGGTTAACAGGAGAAGATTTTGCTATTCATCGCTTTTTTGTTTAATCAATTTCTCTGGTGGAAAGCGATTTTGTTTATACATTACACCTTTAATAATTTTATTGATGGTCTTATGTTGTGCCTGGTGGTGTTTTGGCGAACGTTTATCTGGTTTGTTGATTTAAAGAGGACCGGCGCTTGTTTTTTGCGCGTAAAACGAATCATCGTCTGGTGAACGTTTAATTCACAATACGCTGAAGGTTGTAACAACTTTGCTAGATATTTTTAATGAAAGTATTTAATAGCTAAATGAGTTTTATTTTATGCAAGGAATATTCTTAGATCTGTTAATTTAATTAAAGTGCTGACCAGCATTTAAAGTGGCCTGAGATAATACTGATTAACGCTTATAAATATTGTGGTTTTCGGTTAGAATATCGCCGTTAATACCGACATATGGCTATGCCAGATAGCTTATTTCTTTATTAATACATTGTTATTGCAGGTTTTTGTTCTGCCTGAGCCCGATGGCAAGGTTTGTCGCCGGTGAGGATGCAGACAATGGTCATTGACGGCTATTTTTTTGCGTCACATCACAAAAACAAATGCGTCGTAATTAAAAGCGCTTAGGCGTACGAGCAAAATATTACTCTGAAATTCCGCGCATTTGCTGCGGATGAGTGCTTTCTAATGCAATAACGTTCGTCCAGTTGTTCATCCGTCCGTCTCTGGCGGGTAACGCGAAGCTTAAGGATTAGCCGGAAGCCTGGAGCACAGCATCAACAAGGCAGGTAAGCATTAGCCGCCTGAATGTGAAGCAAATATGATAAATGAAAATCGTTCGATACTAAATTTAGACCTCGATCTCTTGAGAACCTTTGTTGCCGTCGCCGATCTCAGTACCTTTGCCGCTGCCGCCGTCGCGGTGCGCCGGACCCAGTCAGCGGTGAGCCAGCAGATGCAGCGGCTGGAGCAGCTGGTTGGCAAAGAGCTTTTTGCTCGCCACGGGCGCAATAAGCTTCTGACCGAGCAGGGCATTCAGCTGCTGGGCTATGCGCGGAAAATTCTGCGCTTTAACGATGAAGCCTGTATGTCGCTCATGTTTGGCAGCCTGCAGGGAACGCTGACCGTCGGAGCCTCTGATGAGACGGCGGATACCATTTTACCGTGCCTGTTAAACCGGATTGGTAGTTTTTATCCCAGGCTGACGCTGGAAATCAAAGTCCTCAAACACCTTGATATCGTCGATATGCTGAAGAGCGGGGCAATCGATCTTGCGCTGACGACCCGACAAACCAAGGGTTCTGACATGCTGACGCTGCGCACGTCGCCAACGCTGTGGTACTGCGCAGCGGATTATGTCCTCCCTCAGGGCGAGTCTGTCCCGCTTGTTTTGCTGGATGCCCCGGATCCGTTTCGGGAAGAGATCGTTGAGGTACTCAACGCCGCCGGCGTTGCGTGGCATCTTTCCCATGCGGCAAGCTCAATGGCGGGGGTGAAGGCGGCGGTGAAAGCCGGGCTTGGCGTGACCGCGCAGCCGGTAGAGATGATGAGCCCCGAATTTCGCGTACCGGGCCGGAGTGACGGTTTACCCGTACTGCCGGATACCCGCTACATGCTGAACTGCAATCCGCAGAAGGCAAGCGAGCTGACGCAGGCCATTTTTCAGTCGTTGAGCGCAGAGTACCAGCCGTGGTCAACGCAACGCGTTTATACTCCCGAAGGGGGAGATAATTCCCTTATTTCCTGAGCGGGAAAAGCTAACAAACATCACAAAAACTGGTAACAAAATGTAAGTGTAAAAACGAACCCCAGACGTGTGAAATTGCCGCTGCGGTTCGTTTTTTTCAAATTTTATTGATTAATAGAAACTTTTGTTGATTTCTTTTGAGCTAAATCAGTAGGTTAGATCCGCTCCTCCTCTCATTTCTCGACTTTTCTCTGCACTTTCAATACTTCCTGCTAATGTTAAAAAACCATCTGGTTTGTTGCTGTTTTCTTGGTTGAATTAACAAAAGCGTGTCGCAGATCAAGAAAATACCCCTCCTTAGGGGGAGGAATCGTGTCTGAATCCTGTCAAAATAGGCGGGCCATTTTGATTTACGGCGGAAACGGACACGATTCAACAACACTAAAGCCGAACAGTATGCAAGGTTATTCCGCATGAAAGGGCATTTAATGTTAATGAAAAAAATCCAATGTAAATTAATGTTGTGAAAACTTTTGTTAAAGTTGACAAAAGGTTAATGAAAGGAGTAAAAAGCCACCGCAACTGGCCTTCCACATCACCCAGGGACGCTTTTTTGCACGGCTATTTTTTTATTCCTCCCCGTGAAACGCTGTGGCGTTCATCTGCCAGTAAGAGCAGAGGGTTTTAGCGCTACACTTTTTTGGTTAAGCAATGCGTATGTCAACATCCACTGAAGTCATCGCTCATCATTGGGCATTCGCTATATTTCTCATCATCGCTATCGGCCTGTGCTGCCTGATGCTCGTCGGCGGCTGGTACCTTGGCGGACGCGCGCGCGCGCGAAGCAAGAACACGCCGTTTGAATCCGGGATCGACTCCGTCGGTTCGGCTCGCTTACGTCTTTCTGCGAAGTTTTATCTGGTTGCCATGTTCTTCGTTATCTTCGACGTGGAAGCCCTGTATCTCTACGCATGGTCGACTTCTATCCGTGAAAGCGGCTGGGTCGGCTTTGTGGAAGCCGCAATTTTCATTTTAGTGCTACTGGCTGGTCTGGTTTACCTCGTTCGTATCGGCGCACTGGACTGGACGCCTGCGCGCTCCCGTCGCACGCTGGTTAACCCGGAAACAGACAGTCCCACTAACCGTCATACGCAGTAAAAGCGAGGCAATAAGATGGATTATACGCTCACCCGCATCGATCCTAACGGTGAGAACGACCGTTACCCCCTGCAAAAACAGGAGATCGTAACCGACCCCCTGGAGCAAGAAGTCAATAAAAGCGTGTATATGGGGAAACTCGAACACGCCTTGCATGACATGGTGAACTGGGGCCGTAAGAACTCAATCTGGCCTTACAACTTCGGCCTTTCTTGCTGCTACGTGGAAATGGTGACGTCATTCACCGCGGTGCATGACGTTGCGCGCTTTGGTGCAGAAGTATTACGTGCCTCCCCGCGTCAGGCTGACCTGATGGTGGTTGCCGGCACCTGCTTTACCAAAATGGCGCCGGTCATTCAGCGTCTTTATGACCAGATGCTGGAGCCGAAGTGGGTTATCTCGATGGGCGCATGCGCCAACTCCGGCGGAATGTACGATATTTACTCTGTCGTCCAGGGCGTAGATAAGTTTATTCCGGTCGATGTTTACATCCCGGGCTGCCCGCCGCGTCCGGAAGCTTATATGCAGGCGCTGATGCTGCTGCAGGAATCCATTGGTAAAGAACGCCGTCCGCTCTCGTGGGTGGTTGGCGATCAGGGCGTGTACCGCGCCAATATGCAGTCGGAACGCGAGCGTAAACGCGGCGAACGTATTGCAGTGACCAATCTGCGGACTCCGGACGAGATTTAACTTGCGCCTGCGGGCGGGATAAAAACTTCGCAAATCAATCTACTACAGCGCGAAGCCTCGCCGGCAGTCACCACGGACCTTTTGCAATGGTGAACAATATGACCGATTTAACCGCGCATGACGCCGCACCAGCCTGGCAAACCCGCGATCACCTTGATGACCCGGTGATCGGCGAACTGCGCAACCGTTTTGGGCCGGATGCCTTTACCGTTCAGCCAACCCGCACCGGCGTTCCGGTGGTTTGGGTGAAGCGTGAACAGCTGCTTGAGGTGGGTGATTTCCTGAGGAAATTGCCGAAGCCTTACGTGATGCTGTTTGACCTGCACGGCATGGATGAACGTCTGCGCACGCACCGCGACGGTTTACCCGCCGCGGATTTTTCCGTTTTCTATCATCTGATTTCCATAGACCGCAACCGCGACATCATGCTCAAGGTTGCCTTGTCTGAAAACGATCTGCATCTGCCGACCTTCACCAAACTGTTCCCTAACGCCAACTGGTATGAGCGTGAAACCTGGGAGATGTTTGGCGTGACCTTCGATGGTCACCCGAATCTGCGCCGCATCATGATGCCGCCGACCTGGGAAGGTCACCCGCTGCGTAAAGACTACCCGGCGCGCGCCACCGAATTTGACCCGTTTGAGCTGACCAAAGCCAAACAGGATCTGGAAATGGAAGCGCTGACCTTCAAACCGGAAGAGTGGGGCATGAAGCGCGGGACCGAAAACGAGGACTTCATGTTCCTTAACCTCGGCCCGAACCACCCCTCCGCTCACGGTGCGTTCCGTATTATTCTGCAGCTTGATGGCGAAGAGATCATCGACTGCGTGCCAGATATCGGCTACCACCACCGCGGCGCCGAGAAAATGGGCGAGCGCCAGTCCTGGCACAGCTACATTCCGTATACCGACCGTATTGAATATCTCGGCGGCTGCGTTAACGAAATGCCTTACGTGCTGGCGGTTGAGAAACTGGCGGGAATAACCGTGCCGGATCGCGTCAACGTGATCCGCGTGATGCTCTCCGAGCTGTTCCGTATCAACAGCCATCTGTTGTACATCTCCACCTTTATTCAGGACGTCGGGGCGATGACGCCGGTGTTCTTTGCCTTTACCGACCGTCAAAAGATCTACGATCTGGTGGAAGCGATCACCGGTTTCCGTATG
The DNA here is from genome assembly GCF_019048985.1 of Klebsiella sp. PL-2018. Lineage (NCBI taxonomy): Bacteria > Pseudomonadati > Pseudomonadota > Gammaproteobacteria > Enterobacterales > Enterobacteriaceae > Klebsiella > Klebsiella sp. PL-2018. The sequence goes on along the minus strand of NZ_CP077673.1, from coordinate 4,116,967 downwards.
CACCCGGCCTGGTTCCGCATCGGCGGCGTCGCGCACGACCTGCCCCGCGGCTGGGATCGCCTGCTGCGCGAATTCCTCGAGTGGATGCCGAAGCGTCTGGATTCCTATGAGAAAGCCGCGCTGCGCAACACCATCCTCATCGGTCGTTCGAAAGGGGTTGCCGCCTACAACGCGAAAGAAGCGCTGGAGTGGGGCACCACCGGCGCGGGCCTGCGCGCGACCGGCATCGGCTTCGACGTACGTAAATGGCGTCCCTATTCTGGCTATGAAAACTTCGACTTTGAGATCCCGACCGGCGGTGGCGTCTCCGACTGCTACACCCGCGTGATGCTGAAAGTGGAAGAGCTGCGCCAGAGCCTGCGCATTCTTCAGCAGTGCCTCGATAACATGCCGGAAGGCCCGTTCAAGGCGGATCATCCGCTGACGACGCCGCCGCCAAAAGAGCGCACGCTGCAGCATATCGAAACCCTGATTACGCACTTCCTGCAGGTTTCCTGGGGCCCGGTCATGCCGGCGCAAGAATCCTTCCAGATGATTGAAGCGACCAAGGGTATTAACAGTTACTACCTGACCAGCGACGGCAGCACCATGAGCTACCGCACCCGCGTGCGCACGCCAAGCTTCGCGCACCTGCAGCAGATCCCGGCCGCTATTCGCGGCAGTCTGGTCTCCGACCTGATTGTCTATCTGGGTAGTATCGATTTTGTTATGTCAGACGTGGACCGCTAATTATGCACGAGAATCAACAACCACAAACCGAGGCTTTTGAGCTGAGTGCGGCAGAGCGTGAGGCGATTGAGCACGAGAAGCACCACTACGAAGACCCGCGTGCGGCGTCCATTGAAGCGCTGAAGATCGTTCAGAAGCAGCGCGGCTGGGTGCCGGACGGCGCAATCTACGCTATCGCCGATGTGCTGGGGATCCCGGCCAGCGACGTAGAAGGCGTTGCGACCTTCTACAGCCAGATTTTCCGCCAGCCGGTGGGCCGTCACGTGATTCGCTACTGCGACAGCGTGGTGTGCCACATCACCGGGTTCCAGGGCATTCAGTCGGCGATTGAGAAGAAGCTGGATATCAAACCGGGTCAAACCACCTTTGATGGCCGCTTCACCCTGCTGCCGACCTGCTGCCTGGGCAACTGCGACAAGGGGCCGACCATGATGATTGATGAGGACACTCACAGTTATCTGACGCCGGAAGCGATTCCTGACCTCCTGGAGCGGTATAAATGAAAACCATTATTCGTACTGCCGAAACCCATCCGTTAACCTGGCGTCTGCGCGACGACAAACAGCCGGTATGGCTGGATGAATACCAGAGTAAAAACGGCTACGCCGGGGCGCGTAAAGCGCTCTCCGGCATGGCGCCGGATGAAATCGTCACTGCGGTAAAAGACGCTGGCCTGAAAGGGCGCGGCGGCGCGGGCTTTTCCACCGGTCTGAAGTGGAGCCTGATGCCGAAAGACGAGTCCATGAACATCCGTTACCTGCTGTGTAACGCTGATGAAATGGAGCCGGGCACCTATAAAGACCGCCTGCTGATGGAACAGCTGCCGCACCTGCTGGTGGAAGGCATGCTGATCTCCGCGTTCGCGCTGAAAGCCTGGCGCGGCTATATCTTCCTGCGCGGCGAATATATCGAAGCGGCGCAGCATCTGCGCCGGGCCATTGCCGAAGCGACCGAAGCGGGCCTGTTGGGTAAAAATATCCTTGGTACCGGTTTTGACTTCGAACTGTTTGTGCACACCGGGGCAGGGCGCTATATCTGCGGCGAAGAAACCGCACTGATTAACTCCCTCGAAGGCCGCCGCGCCAACCCACGTTCGAAGCCGCCGTTTCCGGCCAGCTCCGGCGTCTGGGGCAAACCGACCTGCGTAAACAACGTTGAAACCCTGTGCAACGTCCCGGCGATTCTGGCCAACGGCGTCGAGTGGTATCAGAACATTTCGACCAGTAAAGACGCCGGCACCAAGCTGATGGGTTTCTCCGGCCGCGTGAAGAATCCGGGCGTCTGGGAGCTGCCGTTCGGCACCACCGCGCGCGAGATCCTCGAAGAGTACGCGGGCGGCATGCGCGATGGCCTGAAGTTCAAAGCCTGGCAGCCGGGCGGCGCGGGCACCGACTTCCTGACCGAAGCGCATCTCGACCTGCCGATGGAGTTCGAAAGCATTGGTAAAGCGGGCAGCCGTCTGGGCACCGCGCTGGCGATGGCGGTTGACCATGAGATCGGCATGGTGCCGCTGGTACGCAATCTGGAAGAGTTCTTTGCCCGTGAGTCCTGCGGCTGGTGTACGCCTTGCCGTGACGGTCTGCCGTGGAGCGTGAAAATTCTGCGCGCTCTCGAGCGCGGCGAAGGCCAGCCGGGGGATATCGAGACGCTTGAGCAACTGTGTCGATTCCTCGGTCCGGGTAAAACCTTCTGCGCGCACGCGCCGGGTGCGGTTGAGCCGCTACAGAGCGCGATTAAATATTTCCGCGAAGAATTCGAAGCTGGCATTAAACAGCAGTTCAGCAATACCCATGCAATTAACGGGATTCAGCCGAACCTGCTTAAGACGCGCTGGTAATCTAAAGGTTTTTTTATTTTGGAAGCACGCTAATGGCTACGATTCATGTAGACGGCAAAGAGTACGAGGTCAACGGAGCGGACAACCTGTTAGAAGCTTGTCTCTCTCTGGGTCTTGATATTCCTTACTTTTGCTGGCATCCGGCGCTGGGAAGCGTTGGTGCTTGCCGCCAGTGTGCGGTGAAGCAATATCAGAACGCGGAAGACACGCGTGGCCGCCTGGTGATGTCCTGTATGACACCGGCATCCGACGGCACTTTTATTTCCATCGACGACGCAGAAGCGAAGCAGTTCCGCGAAAGCGTAGTTGAGTGGCTGATGACCAACCACCCGCACGACTGTCCGGTGTGCGAAGAGGGCGGCAACTGCCACTTACAGGATATGACCGTAATGACCGGTCATAGCTTCCGTCGCTACCGCTTTACCAAGCGTACCCACCGCAACCAGGATCTGGGGCCGTTCATCTCTCACGAAATGAACCGCTGCATCGCCTGCTACCGCTGCGTTCGCTACTACAAAGACTATGCTGACGGTACCGACCTGGGCGTCTACGGCGCTCACGACAACGTCTACTTTGGCCGTCCGGAAGACGGTACGCTGGAAAGCGAGTTCTCCGGTAACCTGGTGGAAGTCTGTCCGACCGGCGTCTTTACCGATAAAACGCACTCCGAGCGCTATAACCGTAAGTGGGACATGCAGTTTGCGCCAAGCATCTGCCAGCAGTGTTCCATCGGCTGTAACATCAGCCCCGGCGAGCGCTACGGCGAACTGCGTCGTATCGAAAACCGTTATAACGGTACTGTTAACCGTTACTTCCTCTGCGACCGCGGTCGTTTCGGCTATGGCTATGTCAATCTGAAAGATCGTCCGCGTCAGCCGGTTCAGCGCCGCGGCGACGATCTGATCACCCTCAACGCCGAACAGGCGATGCAGGGGGCGGCAGATATCCTGCGCCAGTCGAAGAAGGTAATTGGTATCGGCTCCCCGCGCGCCAGCATTGAAAGCAACTTTGCGCTGCGCGAGCTGGTCGGCGCCGAAAACTTCTATACCGGCATCGCGAAGGGCGAACAAGCGCGCCTGCAGATGATGCTGAAAGTGCTGCGCGAAGGCGGTATTCATACCCCGGCGCTGCGCGAGATCGAATCCTACGATGCGGTGCTGATCCTCGGTGAGGACATCACCCAGACCGGCGCGCGTATCGCGCTGGCGGTGCGTCAGGCGGTGAAAGGCAAAGCGCGTGAAATGGCGGCGGCGCAGAAAGTCGCCGACTGGCAGATCGCCGCGATCCTTAACATCGGCCAGCGCGCGAAGCATCCGCTGTTCGTGACCAATATCGACGACACGCGTCTTGATGATATCGCCGCATGGACCTACCGCGCGCCGGTGGAAGATCAGGCGCGTCTTGGCTTCGCCATCGCCCACGCGCTGGACGATAGCGCGCCGGCGGTCGAAGGGCTGAGCAGCGAGCTGAAAGGCAAAATCGACGTGATCGTTCAGGCGTTAGCCGGAGCGAAAAAACCGCTGATTGTTTCCGGAACCAACGCCGGCAGCATCGAGGTGATTCAGGCCGCCGCGAACGTGGCGAAAGCCCTGAAAGGCCGCGGCGCTGACGTTGGCGTGACCATGGTTGCCCGGGCAGTAAACAGCGTAGGCCTCGGGATGATCGGCGGCGGCTCGCTTGAAGAGGCGCTGAGCGAACTGGAGACCGGTAACGCCGATGCGGTTATCGTGCTGGAAAACGACCTGCACCGCCACGCTTCAGCCGCCCGCGTTGACGCGGCGCTGGCGAAAGCGCCGCTGGTCATGGTGGTTGACCATCAGCGTACGGCGATTATGGAAAAAGCGCATCTGGTGCTCTCCGCGGCAAGCTTCGCGGAAAGCGACGGTACCGTGGTCAACAACGAAGGTCGCGCCCAGCGCTTCTTCCAGGTTTACGACCCGGCCTACTACGACGCGAAAACCGTGATGCTGGAAAGCTGGCGCTGGCTGCACTCATTGCACAGCACCGTTAACAACCGCCAGGTTGACTGGACGCAGCTGGACCACGTGATTGACGCCGCCATTGCCGCGCTGCCGCAGCTGGCCGGTATCAAAGACGCCGCGCCGGATGCGACCTTCCGCATTCGCGGTCAGAAGCTTGCCCGTGAACCGCATCGCTATAGCGGTCGTACGGCGATGCGCGCCAACATTAGCGTGCATGAACCCCGTCAGCCGCAGGATAAAGACACCATGTTTGCCTTCTCCATGGAAGGGAACAACCAGCCGTCCGCGCCGCGCTCGCAAATTCCCTTTGCCTGGGCTCCGGGCTGGAACTCCCCGCAGGCGTGGAACAAGTTCCAGGATGAAGTGGGTGGTAAACTGCGCCACGGCGATCCGGGCGTGCGTCTGATTGAAGCCTCCGCCAGCGGTCTTGAGTACTTTACCGCGGTACCGGCAAGCTTCCAGGCTGAAGAAGGGAAATGGCGTATCGCGCCTTACTATCATCTGTTCGGCAGCGACGAGCTGTCGCAGCGTGCTCCGGTATTCCAGAGCCGCATGCCGCAGCCGTACGTTAAGCTGAACCCGGCAGATGCCGCGAAGCTTGGCGTGAACGAAGGGGCGATGGTTTCCTTCAGCGTTGATGGCCAGGCGCTTAGCCTGCCGCTGGTAATCTCGGCGGGGCTGACGGCAGGGCAGGTTGGCTTACCGATGGGCATGCCAGGGATTGCACCGGTGCTGACCGGAGCGCGTATTGATACTCTGCAGGAGGCGAAAGCATGAGTTGGTTAACTCCCGATCTCATCGACATTCTGTTAGGCATCCTTAAAGCGGTGGTGATTCTGCTGGTGGTGGTGACCTGCGGCGCGTTTATGAGCTTTGGCGAACGTCGTCTGCTGGGCCTGTTCCAGAACCGTTACGGGCCTAACCGCGTGGGCTGGGGCGGTTCGCTGCAGCTCGTCGCCGACATGATCAAAATGTTCTTTAAAGAGGACTGGGTTCCGCGCTTCTCGGATCGCGTGATCTTTACTCTGGCGCCGGTGATTGCCTTTACTTCGCTGCTGCTGGCCTTCGCCATTGTGCCGGTCAGCCCGACGTGGGTGGTGGCCGATCTGAACATCGGGATCCTGTTCTTCCTGATGATGGCAGGTCTGGCGGTCTATGCGGTGCTGTTCGCCGGCTGGTCGAGCAACAACAAATACTCGCTGCTTGGCGCGATGCGTGCTTCTGCCCAGACCCTGAGCTACGAAGTGTTCCTCGGGCTTTCCCTGATGGGCGTGGTGGCGCAGGCCGGTTCATTCAACATGACCGATATCGTCAACAACCAGGCGCATCTGTGGAACGTCATCCCTCAGTTCTTCGGCTTCGTGACCTTTGCGATTGCGGGCGTAGCGGTATGTCACCGTCACCCGTTTGACCAACCGGAAGCGGAACAGGAGCTGGCTGACGGTTATCACATCGAATACTCCGGCATGAAGTTCGGTCTGTTCTTCGTCGGTGAATATATCGGGATTGTTACCGTATCGGCGCTGATTGTGACGCTGTTCTTCGGCGGCTGGAATGGCCCATGGTTACCTCCTTTCATCTGGTTCGCGCTGAAAACCGCGTTCTTTATGATGATGTTCATTTTGATCCGCGCATCATTACCGCGTCCGCGCTATGACCAGGTAATGTCCTTTGGCTGGAAGGTATGCCTGCCGTTAACGCTGATCAACTTGTTGGTAACGGCGGCTGTCATTCTCTGGCAGGCGCAATAAGGGGTGAATTGACCATGACCTTAAAAGAATTATTGGTAGGGTTTGGCACCCAGGTCCGCAGTATCTGCATGATCGGGATGCACGCCTTTGCCAAACGTGAAACTCGGATGTACCCGGAAGAGCCGGTATATCTGCCGCCGCGCTACCGTGGCCGCATCGTGCTGACGCGCGATCCGGACGGCGAAGAGCGCTGCGTTGCCTGTAACCTGTGTGCGGTAGCCTGTCCGGTAGGCTGTATCTCTCTGCAAAAAGCGGAGACCAAAGACGGCCGCTGGTACCCGGAGTTTTTCCGCATCAACTTCTCGCGCTGCATTTTCTGCGGCCTGTGCGAAGAAGCGTGCCCGACCACGGCGATTCAGTTGACCCCGGATTTTGAGCTGGGCGAATACAAACGTCAGGATCTGGTGTACGAAAAAGAGGATCTGCTGATTTCCGGTCCGGGTAAATACCCGGAATATAACTTCTACCGGATGGCTGGTATGGCAATCGACGGCAAAGATAAGGGCGAAGCAGAGAACGAAGCTAAGCCTATCGACGTCAAGAGCCTGTTACCGTAAGGAGAGGGCAATGGAATTCGCTTTTTATATCTGTGGCCTGATAGCCATCCTCGCAACCCTGCGGGTGATCACCCACACCAATCCGGTGCACGCGCTGCTGTACCTGATCATTTCGCTGTTGGCGATCGCCGGGGTGTTCTTCTCCTTAGGGGCTTATTTCGCCGGTGCGCTGGAAATTATCGTCTACGCCGGGGCCATCATGGTGCTGTTCGTGTTCGTGGTGATGATGCTCAACCTGGGCGGCAGCGAAATCGAGCAGGAGCGCCAGTGGCTGAAACCTGGGATCTGGATCGGTCCGGCCATTCTCGCAGCGGTACTGCTGGTGGTTATCGTTTACGCCATCCTTGGTATTAACGATCAGGGTATCGACGGCGCGGCGATTAACGCCAAAGAGGTCGGTATTGCGCTGTTTGGTCCGTACGTTCTGGCGGTGGAGCTGGCCTCCATGCTGCTGCTCGCGGGCCTGGTTGTTGCCTTCCATATCGGCCGTGAAGAGCGCGTCGGGGAAGTGCTGAGCAACCGTCCGAACGACAGCGATAAAAGAAAAACGGAGGAACACGCATGATCCCCTTAACACATGGACTGATCCTCGCCTCTGTCCTGTTTGTCCTCGGCCTGACGGGGCTGGTCATCCGCCGCAATCTGCTGTTTATGCTGATTAGCCTGGAGATCATGATCAATGCCGCGGCGCTGGCTTTCGTGGTTGCAGGGAGCTACTGGGGCCAGACCGATGGCCAGATAATGTATATCCTCGCCATCACCCTCGCCGCCGCGGAAGCGAGTATCGGCCTGGCGCTGCTGCTGCAGCTCCATCGTCGTCGCCAGAACCTGAACATCGATTCAGTAAGTGAGTTGCGCGGATGAACATGCTTGCCTTAACCATTCTTTTGCCATTGATTGGCTTTGTTTTGCTGGCCTTCTCTCGCGGCCGCTGGTCGGAAAACTTATCCGCCACCGTGGGGGTAGGCTCGGTAGGCCTGGCGGCGCTGGTCACGGCGTTTGTCGGCGTTGACTTCTTCGCCAACGGCAAACAGGCGGTCAGCGTGCCGCTGTGGACCTGGATGTCGGTGGGCGACTTCAACGTCGGCTTCAACCTGGTGCTGGACGGTCTCTCTCTGACCATGCTGTCCGTGGTGACCGGCGTCGGCTTCCTGATCCATATGTTCGCCTCCTGGTACATGCGCGGCGAAGAGGGCTACTCCCGCTTCTTCGCCTATACCAACCTGTTTATCGCCAGCATGGTGGTTCTGGTGCTCGCTGATAACCTGCTGCTGATGTATCTCGGCTGGGAAGGCGTGGGCCTGTGCTCCTATCTGCTGATCGGCTTCTATTACACCGATCCGAAGAACGGCGCGGCGGCGATGAAAGCCTTTGTGGTGACCCGCGTCGGCGACGTGTTCCTGGCGTTCGCGCTGTTCATTCTCTACAACGAGCTGGGCACCCTGAACTTCCGCGAAATGGTTGAACTGGCGCCTGCGCACTTCGAAGCCGGTAATAACATGCTGTGGTGGGCAACCCTGATGCTGCTGGGCGGCGCGGTGGGTAAATCCGCGCAGCTGCCGTTGCAGACCTGGCTTGCGGACGCGATGGCCGGCCCAACCCCGGTCTCCGCGCTGATCCACGCCGCCACCATGGTGACCGCTGGCGTCTACCTGATTGCGCGTACCCATGGCCTGTTCCTGATGACCCCGGAAATTCTGCATCTGGTGGGTATCGTCGGAGCGGTAACGCTGGTGCTGGCAGGCTTCGCCGCGCTGGTGCAGACCGATATCAAACGCGTGCTCGCGTATTCCACCATGAGCCAGATTGGCTACATGTTCCTCGCGCTCGGCGTGCAGGCGTGGGATGCGGCGATTTTCCATCTGATGACCCATGCGTTCTTTAAAGCGCTGCTGTTCCTGTCGTCCGGTTCGGTGATTCTGGCCTGCCACCACGAACAGAATATCTTCAAGATGGGCGGCCTGCGTAAGTCTATTCCGCTGGTATACGTCTGCTTCCTGGTGGGGGGCGCGGCGCTGTCCGCGCTGCCGCTGGTGACGGCGGGCTTCTTCAGTAAGGATGAGATTCTGGCGGGCGCGATGGCGAACGGTCATCTGAATCTGATGGTTGCCGGCCTGGTCGGGGCGTTTATGACCTCCCTGTACACCTTCCGTATGATTTTCATCGTGTTCCACGGCAAAGAACAAATTCACGCTCACGCAGGGAAGGGGATTACCCATCATCTGCCGCTGATTGTGCTGCTGGTGCTCTCGACCTTTGTTGGCGCGCTGATTGTGCCGCCGCTGGAAGGCGTACTGCCGCAGACCACCGAGCTTGAACACGGACGCGTCATGACGCTGGAAATTGCCTCCGGGGTGATTGCTATCGCCGGTATTCTGATTGCCGCCTGGCTGTGGCTGGGTAAACGCACGCTGGTGACGTCGATTGCCAACAGCGCGCCGGGTCGTCTGCTCGATACCTGGTGGTACAACGCCTGGGGCTTTGACTGGCTGTATGACAAAGTGTTCGTTAAGCCGTTCCTCGGCGTGGCGTGGCTGCTGAAGAGCGATCCGCTGAATGCCCTGATGAACATTCCGGCGATCCTTTCCCGTTTCGCAGGCAAAGGCCTGGTGGTGAGCGAGAACGGCTATCTGCGCTGGTATGTGGCTTCTATGGGCATCGGCGCTGTCGTGGTGCTGGCGCTGCTGATGGTATTGCGTTGAGTTTGAGGATTGTGGGCGTTGTCGGTTAACCCGACTTACAAGCAGTAGGCCCGGCAAGCATAGCGCTGCCGGGCAATAACACCCGCAATCCGAAGTGAATTTTCTGTGAGAATTCGTTGAAAATCGGTCCTGAACGGGACTTTAACAAGGAATAAAGATCGCCATGTTATTACCCTGGCTAATATTAATTCCCTTCATCGGCGGCTTCCTGTGCTGGCAGACTGAACGCTTTGGCGTGAAGATGCCGCGCTGGATCGCGCTGATCACTATGGGATTGACGTTTCTGCTTGGCCTGCAGTTGTGGATGCAGGGCGGCTATTCTCTCACGCAATCTACCGGTATTCCGCAGTGGCAGTCGGAATTCGTGATGCCGTGGATCCCGCGATTCGGGATTAGCATTCATCTGGCTATCGACGGTCTGTCGCTGCTGATGGTGGTGCTGACCGGGCTGCTCGGCGTGCTGGCGGTGCTCTGTTCATGGCGCGAAATCGAGAAATATCAGGGGTTTTTCCATCTTAACCTGATGTGGATCCTGGGCGGCGTGATCGGCGTATTCCTGGCTATCGACCTGTTCCTGTTCTTCTTCTTCTGGGAAATGATGCTGGTGCCGATGTACTTCCTGATCGCGCTGTGGGGCCATAAGGCTTCCGACGGTAAAACGCGTATCACGGCGGCAACCAAGTTCTTCATTTATACCCAGGCGAGCGGTCTGGTGATGCTGATATCCATCCTGGCGCTGGCGTTTGTTCACTTCAACGCTACCGGCGTATGGACCTTCAACTATGAAGAGCTGCTGAAGACGCCGATGTCCCACGGCGTGGAATACCTGCTGATGCTGGGCTTCTTTATCGCTTTCGCGGTAAAAATGCCGGTGGTTCCGCTGCACGGCTGGCTGCCGGATGCGCACTCTCAGGCGCCGACCGCGGGTTCCGTTGACCTCGCGGGGATCCTGTTGAAAACCGCGGCCTACGGCCTGCTGCGCTTTGCGCTGCCGCTGTTCCCGAACGCTTCCGCCGAATTTGCCCCCATCGCGATGTGGCTGGGCGTCATCGGTATCTTCTACGGCGCGTGGATGGCCTTCAGCCAGTACGATATCAAGCGTCTGATTGCTTACACCTCCGTTTCCCACATGGGCTTCGTGCTGATTGCTATCTACACCGGCAGCCAGCTGGCTTATCAGGGCGCGGTGATTCAGATGATTGCTCACGGTCTGTCCGCTGCCGGCCTGTTTATTCTTTGCGGTCAGCTTTACGAGCGTCTGCATACGCGCGATATGCGTCAGATGGGCGGTCTGTGGAGCAAGATCAAGTGGCTGCCTGCGCTGTCGATGTTCTTTGCGGTCGCGACCCTCGGGATGCCGGGTACCGGTAACTTCGTCGGCGAATTTATGATTCTGTTCGGCAGCTATAAAACCGTGCCGGTGATTACCGTTATTTCGACCTTTGGTCTGGTGTTCGCTTCCGTGTACTCGCTGTCGATGCTGCATCGCGCGTACTTTGGTAAAGCAAAAAGCGAAATCGCCGCGAAAGCGCTGCCGGGAATGTCCCTGCGTGAACTGTCGATCATCCTGCTGCTGGTCGTTCTGCTGGTGCTGCTGGGCTTCTTCCCGCAGCCGATTCTGGACACCTCGCACTCTGCGATGAGCAACATTCAGCAGTGGTTTGTTAATTCTGTTTCTACTACAAGGCCGTAATTCGCCATGACAATAACTCCACAACAACTGATCGCACTGCTACCGCTGCTGATCGTCGGCTTGACGGTGGTGGTTGTGATGCTCTCCATTGCGTGGCGACGCAATCATTTCCTCAATGCCACGCTGTCGGTTCTCGGCCTGAACGCCGCGCTGATATCACTCTGGTTCGTGGGTCAGAACGGAGCGATGGACGTCACGCCGCTGATTCGCGTTGACGGTTACGCGATGCTCTATACCGGGCTGGTGCTGCTGGCGAGCCTCGCCACCTGTACTTTCGCCTACCCGTGGCTTGAGGGTTACAAGGACAACAAAGAAGAGTTCTATCTTCTGGTGCTGATCGCCGCGCTGGGCGGTATTCTGCTGGCGGGCGCTAACCATCTGGCGGCGCTGTTCCTCGGCATTGAGCTGATTTCGCTGCCGCTGTTCGGCCTGGTGGGCTACGCCTTCCGCCAGAAACGTTCGCTGGAAGCCAGTATCAAATATACGATTCTGTCCGCCGTTGCCTCTTCGTTTCTGCTGTTCGGTATGGCGCTGGTGTATGCCAACTCCGGTAACCTCTCCTTCCTGGCGCTCGGTAAGAGCCTGACGGATGGCATGCTGCACGAGCCGCTGCTGCTGGCTGGTCTCGGTCTGATGATTGTCGGTCTCGGCTTTAAGCTGTCGCTGGTGCCGTTCCATCTGTGGACGCCGGACGTATACCAGGGCGCGCCTGCTCCGGTTTCCACCTTCCTGGCGACCGCCAGTAAAATCGCCATCTTTGGCGTGGTCATGCGCCTGTTCCTCTATATGCCGGTGGGCGACAGCGAGGCGGTACGCGTGGTGCTGGGCCTGATCGCCTTTGCTTCGATTATCTTCGGGAACCTGATGGCCCTGAGCCAGACCAATATTAAACGTCTGCTCGGCTACTCTTCCATTTCTCATCTTGGCTATCTGCTGGTGGCGCTGATTGCTCTGCAGAGCGGTGAGATGTCGATGGAAGCGGTGGGCGTTTATCTGGCAGGGTACCTGTTCAGCAGCCTCGGCGCGTTTGGCGTGGTGAGCCTGATGTCCAGCCCGTACCGCGGCCCGGATGCCGATTCGCTCTACTCCTACCGTGGCCTGTTCTGGCATCGTCCGATTCTGTCGGCGGTAATGACGGTGATGATGCTGTCTCTTGCCGGTATTCCGATGACGCTGGGCTTTATCGGTAAGTTCTACGTGCTGGCGGTGGGTGTGCATGCGCACCTGTGGTGGCTGGTCGGCGCGGTAGTGGTGGGTTCAGCGATTGGCCTCTACTACTACCTGCGCGTGGCGGTAAGCCTCTATCTGAGCGCGCCGGAGAAACTGAATCGCGATGCGCCGTCTAACTGGCAGTACAGCGCCGGAGGCATCGTGGTGCTCATCTCCGCGCTGCTGGTGCTGGTGCTGGGCGTTTGGCCGCAGCCGCTCATCAGCATCGTACAATTGGCTACGCCGCTGATGTAATGCTATCTTTAGCCAGAGAAAAGGATCGCTTCGGCGGTCCTTTTTTTATCTACGCAAAAGCGCCAGGCGCTTTCTTTACTCTTTTTCGTATTATTCATGCTTTTTATCATATTAATCTCACTTTACGTTTCCACTCATCCTCTTATTTTCCGTACTATTATTACTACGCACGCTATTGTGTTTTGTAGATGGAGAAAGTGAATGAAAACAAGACGTAAGCATTTGACTGTCGGGGAGGTTCAGCGTTTGGTTGAAGCGGCCAGGCGGGGAGCAAACCCGGAGCGCGATGTCTGTTTACTGTGGATGTGTTTTAATCATGGTTGTCGAGTGAGCGAAATTCGTCACTGGAAGCTCTCTGATATCGATATTCAAAGCGGGGTCATTTATATTCGTCGACTGAAGAACGGCTTTTCAACCACTCATCCTATTTATAAACAAGAGGTAAAGGTACTCAACGAATGGCTGCGCGTGCGTGATAATTATCCCGGAAATAATTCTGGCTGGCTCTTTCTGTCACGAAATGGCCAGCCTTTATCCCGGCAGAGAATATACCAGATGATGAAGAACCTGAGCCTCGTCGCCCAGCTGGAAATCAACGCGCATCCGCATATGCTGCGCCACGCATGCGGTTTCGCGCTGGCTAATAAGGGGGTGGATACGCGATTAATTCAGGACTTTCTTGGACACCGGAATATTCAGCACACGGTTATCTATACAGCCAGTAACGATGCGAGGTTTAGAGAAGTTTGGTAAACGGAATAGTCATTTTGTATCAAACTGACTCCTATGCTATCCACAGGTAGTAACAATGTCAATTTATGATTAACAATATTTTTTACTATTATTTTCATATAGTTATATTAAGTATAGGTGTCATGTATTTTTTAATTGTTTTAATTGGCTTTATGTATGGTTTGTTCCGCCTCTCATTCTTTAGCTTTTTATCGTGTTTATTGGGATTTTTCCTGATAAATATGAAATCAAAAACGCCTTCCCTGGCAATTTATATTCTAATTAATTGAAGTGGTCATATTGATACATAATGACCACTTCAAAATATTATATCCATTTCATGGGTCAATGTTTTGTTGCGTTATTAATATCAAACGTAAATAAAAGGATGCGCAGGGTATTGCGCTTATAAGTTAATGCATCGACTGCATTGAAAAGGATAAATCATGAAAAAAACATTACTTGCTGCTGTTGTCGCCGGTTGCGCGGCGTTCTCTGGTGCTGCGCTGGCGGATGACGGTCAGGTGAAGTTTATCGGCGATATTATCGATGCGGGCTGCGACGTGGTGAACGACCTGTCCAACCCGCTGGAAGTTCAGATGGGGCAGATTGCCAAGACCGCGTTTAGCGGTACGGGGTCTACTGCGGCTGAACAGAATTTCGCGATTAAACTGGAAAACTGCCCGACTACCGTCACCAAAGCATCGGTACTGTTCTCCGGCGCTAACGTCAACGGTGATAATGATAAACTGCAGCTGACCGGAGCGGGTACCGATCCTGCCGTTGCCGAAGGCGTGGCCCTGCAGCTGGTTGACGCCAGCAGCAACGCGACGCTGCCGCTCTATACGCGTTCTGCCAGCCTGACCATCCCCGCTACCGGCAATATCGATCTGCCGTTCCGCGTCCGTTATATCCAGACTGAAAGCACTATCGTTGCGGGTAAAGCTGACGGTACAGCCAACTTTACCATCAGCTATAACTAATTTTCCGTCTATATGACAGTGTTAGCGAGCCCTATGTGGCTCGCTTTTCCAGGGAGCTGGAGATGCAAAAATACCTGAAAGTGCTAATAGCTGGATGGCTGTTGGTCGGCGCTGCGGCGCATGCGGGCGTGGTGACCGGCGGAACTCGTCTGATTTATCCCGGCGGTAAAAAAGAGTCCTCACTGAGCGTAACCAATAATGATGCTACGCCTTATCTCATTCAAAGCTGGGTTGAAAGTAATAAGGGCGCAGCCCCTTTTCTGTTAACGCCGCCTTTATTTCGCCTTGAGGGCGAGCAGCAAACCCGACTGCGGGTAATTTACAGCGGCGGCTTACCGGAAAATAAAGAAAGTATGTTCTGGATGAACATCAAAGCGATTCCCTCCTCGCAGGCTAAAGCCGGCGCCAATACCCTACAGATCGCTATCAAAACGCGCATCAAATTAATTTATCGACCTAAATCCGTTGAGGGAACGCCGGAGATGGTGACGGAGCAGCTTCGCTGGACGCGCAGCGGCAATACGCTACAGGTCATGAATCCCACCGCCTTTTATATGAATTTTGCCGAGGTCAAAGTGGGGGGCGCCGAAGTTAAAGAGGCCAATTGGGTGGGGCCAGGAGAAACGGCGCGCTTTCAACTGCCGGGCGTCAGCGCGGGCGCTTTGCAGTGGAAACTGATTAACGATTATGGCGGTACCGGCGCGCTGCACCACGCGAATTTGTAGAGGCTTTCAGGCCAGGGAGTTCCAGGGAAAATGAAAAATAATCATAATAAATGGCGGCTTAACCGGATAGCCGGCGCTCTGGCCGTTGCGCTGCTACCGCTGTGTGAAGATGTCCTGGCGCGGGAGGTTTTTAACCCGGCCCTGTTGGAAATGGACGGCCCGCATACGGGCGTCAGGGATTTATCCGCTTACGAGCAGGCTGGCGGACAGCTGCCGGGGACCTATCGGGTAGATATTTATCTTAATAACGTTTTTATGGACACCCGCGATGTGGTTTTTCAGCAGAGCAAAGGGCCGGGAATAACGGAATTACAGCCTTGCCTGACGGTAGACGATTTGGCCGAATGGGGCGTGCGCGTCTCCCAATTTCCAGAGCTGGGCCGCAGATCGCCCGGCTGCGCGGATATCAGCGTGATACCGCAGGCAAAATCTGATTTTCGCTTCAGCCAGCAGCGCCTGCTATTGAGCTTCCCGCAGGCGGCGGTGACCAGCGCCGCCCGCGGCTGGGTGGATCCGAAACAGTGGGATGAGGGGGTGCCGGCGATCCTGCTGAATTACTCCTTTAGCGGGGCAAATAACTGGTCACGTCAGAACGATACGCCGGACAGCGATAATCAATACGTTAACCTGCGCCCCGGTATCAACGTCGGGCCGTGGCGTTTACGTAACTACACGACCTGGTCGCGCAGCAGCAGCGGGGGAGAGTCCAGCAATAGTTGGGACACGGTTTATACTTATGCGCAGCGCAACATCAAATCGCTACAGGGGGTGATGACGCTGGGCGATAGCAGCACGGACGCCGACGTTTTTGAGGGCGTTCCCTTTCGCGGGGCGATGCTGGCTTCCGATGACGATATGCTGCCGGAAAGCCTGCGCGGCTACGCGCCCGTCGTTCGCGGGATTGCGCGCACTAATGCTCAGGTCATTATTCGCCAGAACGGCTATGAGATTTACCAGACCTACGTCGCGCCTGGCGCTTTTGAAATCACCGATATGTACCCGACCGGCGGCTCGGGTGATTTAGCCGTCACCATCAAAGAGGCGGACGGCAGCGAGCAGAACCTGATCGTACCTTACGCTTCGCTCCCTGTCCTGCAGCGCGAAGGGCGGCTGAAATATAGCATGACCTCCGGCGTGTATCGCGCCTACGACAACAGCATTGACGAAACGCCCCTCACGCAGGCGACGGCAATCTACGGCTTGCCCTGGGGGTTAACCCTGTACGGCGGCGGCCAGTTTAGCAGTAAGTACCAGTCGGTGGCGCTGGGAATGGGGAAAAACCTCGGTGAACTGGGCGCCGTATCGACCGATATCATCCAGGCCTGGTCGACCCGACAGGATAAAGATAAAGAGAGCGGGCAGTCGGTACGTCTGCGTTACAGCAAAGACCTCCCGGGCCTGGGGACTAACGTAAGCCTGGCGGGATATCGCTATGCGACCAGCGGTTACTGGGATATGCAGGAAGTGCTGGATACCTATCGGGATGACAACTACACGCCTTCTATTGAACGGAGGCGCAACCGCGGGGAGGTGACGATCAGCCAGAGCCTTGGCGAAGAAATGGGGTCGCTGTCGCTGAGCTATATTCGCGAAGATTACTGGAATACCGGCCGCACTATGGAGTCAGTGGGCGTCGGATACAACAATAGCTGGCGCGGCATCAGCTATAGTATGAACTACAGCTATAACCGCAATACGACCGACCAGAACACCGGTAAGCGTAATGATGAAGACCACCTTTTTGCCCTGAGCATCAGCGTGCCTTTGGGGGAATGGCTACCGAAGCCGGTTTATGCCAACTACTCCCTGAACAGCAGTAAAAATGGCTCCACCAGCAACAATCTGGGCCTCTCCGGCACCTTGCTGGAGCGTAATAACCTGAGCTGGAGCGTGCAGGAAGGCTACACCAGCCAGGGAAGAGGGGAGAGCGGCAGCGTCAATGCGGACTGGCGTGCAACCTATGCTGAACTTACCGGCGGCTACAGCCATGATAAATACAGCCATCGGCTGAACTACGCCCTGCGCGGCGGAGCGCTGGTACATGAAAACGGCCTGACGCTGGGGCAGCCTTTCGGCGAAACCGTCGCTCTCATCAGGGCGCCCGGCGCCGCCGGCGTCGGCGTGAATAGCCAGACAGGGGTCAGAACCGACTGGCGAGGCTATACCGTCGTGCCTTACGCCTCGCCGTATCGTAAGAATATCCTGACGCTCGATACCACGACGATGCCGGACGATGTCGACCTCGAGTTGGCGACGCAGACGGTTGTGCCTACCCGTGGGGCGGTGGTTCGCGCAAATTATGCCACCAGCGTGGGTAACCGGGTACTGATGACGGTACGCCAGGAGAACGGGCAACCCCTGCCTTTCGGGGCCATGGTCAGCGTCCCCGGGGCGGCATCCTCTGAGCAGGCGTTCATCGTTGGCGATGGCGGACAGGTCTACCTGACCGGACTGGAATCTAACGGCGTACTCAACGTGAAGTGGGGCTCCGGGACGCAAGACCGCTGCCAGATCCACTATGCGCTGCCGTCAGCAAAAGAACTTACCGGCATTATTGTGGCCCAGGCGCAATGCCGATAATCGAAAGGATGCAGAGACAATGAAACGATTTTCATGGGGAATATTAGCGGGCCTGACGGCGCTGGCGATCGCGCCGCAGGCGATGGCGGCAACCGGGTGGTGTCAGAATACCGGTAATGGCGGGGCGCCTTTTCAGGATAGCTTTTCATTTATTGAAAGCTTTACTAATCCCTCACAAAATCAGGCCGGAATGGAGTTTTCCCGTTTGTACCACTGGAGTACCGGGGGAACCTACAAGGCAAAGTGTGACTGTGATAGTGCCAGCGGGGTGACGTATTTTAAAGCCACGGTGCCAGGCCTTACCGCGACGCAAAGCCGCAACGGATTAAATTATTACCAGCTAAATAAATACCTGGAAATTGCCACCGAGTTATTTATTGCAGGGGGTGTGAATAAGTATATTCCTACGCCGATTGAGGATAAGAGTAATCAGAATAATCAAGGTTTTGCCTGTAATCCCGGCGGCTCCATTTTTGACACAGGGTCACTGGGATATATTTCGCTTTATTTTACCCGGCCTTTTGTTGGCCAGGTGACGATCCCTCCGACGGTTATCCTGAGTGTTTACGGGACGCGAAAAACGGGCAGCTACAGCGGTATCCCCCTGACGCAAATTTCAATGAGCGGGTCGGTAACGGTTCCGCAGTCCTGCGAGATTAATACCGGTAAAGCGATTAATATTGATTTTGAGGATATTGCCGCCAACCATTTTAAAACCGCGGGCCAGATGCCGAAGGGCTTCTCTCCACATGTTGTTAATATGACGGTGGCCTGTACCAATATTTCCGCCGGGGTAAAAATCGCGCTGTCGTTCCAGGGAATGGCGGATACTAACGATAGCACTGCGCTGGCGACCACCAATCGCGATATTGCGGTGCGCATTGAAAATATTACCGGCGTCAAAATACCGGTCATTTCAGGTCTGCTGCCGGTCAATTTTAATTACCCGAGTCAGACCGGGGACACCACTATGAAAATTTATCCGATTAATACCACCGGGAATTTACCCAGCGGCGGAGGCTTTACCGCTACGGCAACCATTCAGGCAGAAATTGAATAGCAGGAGTAGATAATGAAAAAGACGTTATGGCTGGCATTATTGCTGCCTGTTTTTTCATCCTCGGGCGGGATCCCTTTGAATATTACCGGCAATATTTATTATCTCCCCTGTGACGTCAGTACCGACACGAAGTATCAAGAGGTTAATTTTGGCCCGCTCCTGAATATTGACTTTCAAACGGCCGGCAACGCTTCAGAGTGGAAATCCTTTTACCTGAATGTCGAAAACTGCCCGGCGGGGACAACAAAAGCAACGGTAAAATTTGACGGCGTTATCGACGTTGATGATGCCAGACATTTTGCCAATATGGCCGCCAGCGATGCGGCGCAGAATATCGCACTGCAAATCACCAGTAGCGATCACTCTACTCTTTATAAAAATCAGGACCAGATGAGTATTGCTATCGACGGCAGTACCGGGAAAGGCGTATTCCCGCTGGCTGCCCGTTTATATTCAACCCGGGGTGGAGCAACGGTGGGTAAATTTGAGTCTATTGTACAGCTGACATTTACCTATCAGTAATTTTATAGTCAAATGGATGAAAAGGAATAACGTATGCAGGTAGATACGGAATATCTTAGCGTCAAGGACGTTGAGCGTCTGGTACTTGCTGCACATTATTGTGCGCACCCGGAAAGAAATAGCTGCATGATCCAGATGTGTTTTTTGCACGGTTGTCGGATTAACGAAATTACCGCCTTGACCTTGCGGGATGTCGACCTGTCGCGAAAACGGGTTTATATTCGCCGGGCGCGTCACGGTATCTCTGGGTATCATCCCTTACAACCCAAAGAAATTATCTCATTACAGCGCTGGCTACTGGCCAGAGAGTGTTACCCGGCTCATAACGATTTGCTGTTTATCTCTTCCCGGGGCAATCAGATGACGCGCCAGCGTTTTTATCAAATTATTCGCGAGTGCTGCGAGCTGGCGAAGCTGAAGCAAAATATTCATCCCAGGATGCTGCGCCACGCGTGCGGCTATGAGCTGGGAAAAAAAGGAATTGATGACGACTCGATCCAGGATTACCTGGGCTATCGCAATTTAAAATCTATTCTGCGTTATAACAGCTACGCTGAAGAGTAATGGCTGGCGTATTCGCGGCGTCTCTCTGCCGCGGTACGCCGCTTTTTTATTCTACGCTATACGCCATGAAATCTTCCGCCAGCACGGTAGACGGAAATATCTCTCTGCACTCTGCCAGCAGACGCTGGCAGCCTTCAGCGTCATAGCGAGAGCTAAAGTGGGTGGCGATAAGCGTGCCGACGCCCGCGTCGCGCGCCAGCGCCGCCGTTTGCTGGCTGGTTGAATGCCCGCGGCTGTTCGCTTTTTCCGCCATCGCCTGTTCGAGCGTCACCTCGTGAACCATGACATCCACGCCGCAGGCCAGCTCCCGCGCCGCCTCGCAGGGGGCGGTATCGCCGAAAATAGCCAGCTTCTTACCCGGCGTTGCCGGGCCGAGGTAGCGGCTGCCGTCAATCCGCCGTCCATCTTCCAGCTCAACCGTTAATCCCTGTTTTAAGCGCTGAAATAACGGACCGGGAGGCACGCCTTCGGCGATAAGCTGCGCGGCGTCAAGGGTGCCCGGCTTATCATGCTGTTCGATACGATAGCCGTAGCATTCGACCGGGTGGTTGAGCGGCCAGGCGGTGACCCGGAAGCCGGCTTCATCGAGCACCAGTCCCGGCCCGACTTCGATAATCGTCAGCGGGTAATCGGTCCAGGAGCCGCTGAGGCGCAGCGCGGTTTCCACGAACGCTTTAAGTCCTTTCGGTCCGTACAGCGTCAGCGGCAGAGAATTACCCTGCATCGAGCGGCTGCACAGCAGGCCGGGGAGACCGAAGAGATGATCGCCATGTAAATGCGTAATAAAAATCTTATTCAGCTTGCCGGGATGGTAAGGGGTGCGCAGAAACTGATGCTGAGTTCCCTCCCCGCAGTCGAACAGCCACATCTCAGCCATTGTTGGCTGTTGCAAATTCAGCACTATCGACGTCATATTACGCGTACGGGTAGGCACGCCAGCGGATGTCCCCAAAAAGAGTAATTCCATCGTCCAGTGTCCTTAGGGCGTGAGTCAAAAAACAAAGTATACCCGTCATACTTCAAGTTGCATGTGTGTTGGCTGCACTCGTTCACCCCAGTCACTTACTCATGTAAGCTCCAGGGGATTCGCTCGCTGGCCGCCTTCATGCCACTTGAATTATTTAGGGTTAAAATTAATTAAGGAAGCGCAGATGATTACATGGCAGGATCTTCACCACGGTGAACTGACCGTCCCACAGCTCTACGCCGTGCTGAAATTACGCTGTGCGGTGTTCGTTGTCGAACAAACCTGCGCCTATCAGGACGTCGACGGCGACGATCTGGTGGGGGAGAATCGCCATCTTCTCGGCTGGCGCGGCGATGAGCTGGTAGCCTACGCGCGCATTCTCAAGAGCGATGATGAGTTTGAACCGGTGGTGATTGGCCGGGTGATTGTCAGCCAGGCGGTGCGCGGCGAGAAGCTGGGCTATCAGCTGATGGAACAGGCGCTGGCCAGCTGCCGGCAACACTGGCCGCAAAAGGCTATCTATCTTGGCGCCCAGGCGCACCTGCAAAAATTCTACGCCAGCTTCGGTTTTGTGCCGGTGACCGAGGTTTACGACGAGGACGGCATCGACCATATCGGCATGGCCTTCGAAATCGCCACCCACTAACCGCCGCGCTAATTAAAAACCGCTCCCTCATCGTGGGTACTGCTATTCCTCAGTAGTACCCCGTATAATGTGGGGTTTTTACTCCGTGGAGGTTTGCGTGCTGTCTGTATCCACCGCGCTGGAAAGCCTGTATCGCTGCCTGGATGAAGCGTTCCCGCACTTGCCCGGTACGCGAATTTTCGATATCCCCTTCGCGCTGAATGACGCATTTGATCCCCTTCTGTGGTGCACGCATCAGCCGCAGTGGCCGCAGTTCTACTGGCAGCAGCGCAGCGGCGATGAAGAGTTGGCCGCGCTGGGGGCGGTGCAAATCTTTGCTTCCCTTGAGCAGGCGCACGCTTTTTTGCGCCAGCAGGGGCGTGACGATCTGCGAATTTGCGGCCTTAACGCCTTTCATCCTCAGCAGGGTCTGTTGATCTTACCGAGGCTGGAGTGGCGTCGACTGGGCGGCAGCGCCACGCTACGCCTGGTGTTATATAGCGAGACCTCGCTCCGCGACGATGCCCGTGCGGCACGTGAATTTCTCGATTCGCTGGTGGCGAAACAGGCGCAGACTACCGCGATGCCCTCTCTGCTGAGCGAACAGCATTTCCCGGCTTATCCGCAGTGGCGAGAGCTGATTGCGCAGGCGACGCAGGCGATAGCGGCGGGGGAGATGGATAAAGTGGTGCTGGCTCGCGCCACCGATTTGCACTTCGCCGCCCCGTTAAACGCCGGAGCGATTATGGCGGCCAGCCGCCGCAGCAACCTTAACTGCTTCCACTTCCTGATGGTCTTTAACGCGCAAGAGGCCTTTATGGGCTCTACGCCGGAACGGCTGTGGCGGCGTCGCGGGGCGCTGCTGCGTACCGAAGCGCTGGCGGGAACCGTTGCCAGTCATGCGGACGATCGCCAGGCGCAGCGTTTGGGTAGCTGGCTGATGGCCGACGATAAGAACCAGCGCGAAAATATGCTGGTGGTGGAGGATATCTGTCAGCGGATGCAAGGGGAGACCCGCGCGCTGGAAGTCCTGCCGCCGCAGATTGTCCGTTTGCGGAAAGTACAGCATCTCCGGCGCTGTATTTGGGCCGAGCTGGAGAAGCCTGACGATGCCCGCTGCCTTCATCAGCTCCAGCCCACGGCGGCGGTTGCTGGTTTACCGCGCCGGGTTGCGCTGGATTTTATCACCCGTAATGAGCTTTTTACCCGCGGCTGGTATGCAGGCTCCGCCGGCTATCTGTCGCTGGCGCAAAGCGAATTTTGCGTTTCTCTGCGTTCGGCGAAAATCGAACAGCGTACGCTCAGACTCTACGCCGGTGCGGGGATCGTCAGCGGTTCCGACCCGGAGCAGGAGTGGCAGGAAATTGAAAATAAAGCCGCGGGATTGCGTTCGTTACTGCTGTCAGAAGTATAGAGAAAACGATGCATATCAAAACGGCAACAGTTTGCTTTATCTATACTTAGCCTCAATATTTGATACTGGACAAATTCATGTCTGTAAGCGCATTTAACCGACGCTGGGCGGCGGTGATCCTTGAAGCATTGACGCGCCACGGCGTGCAGCATATCTGCATTGCGCCCGGATCGCGCTCGACACCTTTAACCCTGGCGGCGGCGGAAAACCGCGCATTTATTCACCATACCCACTTTGATGAACGCGGCCTCGGCCATCTGGCGTTAGGGCTGGCGAAAGCCAGCGGTCAGCCGGTGGCGGTGATTGTGACCTCCGGTACCGCGACGGCTAACCTCTATCCGGCGCTGATTGAAGCCGGGCTGACCGGTGAAAAACTCATTTTACTGACCGCCGACCGGCCGCCGGAGCTGATTGACTGCGGCGCGAATCAGGCGATTCGCCAGCCGGGCATGTTTGCTTCGCACCCGTCGCAGACGCTATCCCTGCCGCGTCCGTCGCAGGATATCTCCGCCCGCTGGCTGGTCTCGACCCTCGACCAGGCGCTCGGCGCGCTACACTGCGGCGGCGTTCATATTAACTGTCCGTTTGCCGAACCGCTGTATGGCGATATGGACGACACCGGCGCCGAGTGGCAGCAGCAGCTCGGTGATTGGTGGCAGAGCGACAAGCCCTGGCTGCGTCACTCTCTGCATCTGGAAAGTGAAAAGCAGCGCGACTGGTTTTTCTGGCGGCAGAAACGCGGCGTGGTGGTCGCCGGACGGATGAGCGCGGAAGAGGGCGTCAAGGTGGCCGAGTGGGCGAAAACCCTCGGCTGGCCGCTGATTGGCGATGTGCTCTCGCAAACCGGGCAGCCGCTCCCCTGCGCCGACCTGTGGCTGGGCAACGGCAAGGCGGTCAGTGAACTGGCGCAGGCGCAAATCGTTGTTCAACTGGGCAGCAGCCTGACCAGCAAACGCGTTTTGCAGTGGCAGGCCACCTGCGAACCCGAAGAGTACTGGCTGGTGGATAATTTGCCGGGGCGACTGGATCCCGCCCAGCATCGCGGTCGCCGGCTGGTGTGCGCCATCGACCGCTGGCTTGAACAGCATCCGGCGGAAAAACGACAGCCGTGGCCCACCGTCATTCCCGAGCTTTCGCGCCAGGCATGGCAGGCGGCGGTCGCCAGCAGCGAGGATTTCGGCGAAGCCCAGCTGGCGCAGCGAATCCGGCGCTATCTGCCGGAACAGGGCCAGCTGTTTGTCGGCAACAGCTTGGTGGTGCGCTTAATTGACGCGCTGTCGCAGCTACCGGTAGGTTACCCGGTCTACAGCAATCGCGGGGCCAGCGGAATAGACGGCCTGCTGGCGACGGCGGCCGGGGTACAGCGCGCCAGCGCGCGTCCGACGCTGGCTATCGTCGGCGATCTTTCGGCGCTTTACGATCTCAACTCGCTGGCCCTGCTGCATCAGGCCTCCGCGCCGCTGGTGCTGATTGTCGTCAACAATAACGGCGGGCAGATTTTTTCCCTGCTGCCCACGCCGCAGGAGCAGCGCAGCCAGTTCTATCTGATGCCGCAGAATATCCATTTCGCGCACGCGGCGGCGATGTTCAATCTGACTTACCATCGCCCTGCGGACTGGAATGAGCTGGAGCAGGCGCTGGACGTTGCCTGGCGAGGACCCGGCGCGACGTTGATTGAGCTGGCGGTTAATGAAACCGACGGTACGCAAACGCTTCAGCAGCTGCTGGCGCAGGTGAGTCAGCTATGACGCTGCACGCGGTGGCTGAAAGCGGCCTGCCGGGCTATCCCTGGCTGGTCTTTTTGCACGGTTTTGCCGGGGATAGTCATGAGTGGCGCACGGTGGGGCAGGCGTTTGGCGCGTATCCGCGTCTCTATATTGACCTGCCTGGCCACGGCGGATCGGCGCATATTACCGTCAACCATTTTGCCGATGTCAGCGAGCTGATTAAGAATACGCTTAATAGTTACAACATACTTAAGTACTGGCTGGTGGGATACTCCCTCGGCGGACGGGTGGCGATGTTCTATGTCAGCCAGCCGCGCGAAGGGCTCTGCGGGCTTGTCGTCGAGGGGGGGCATCCGGGCCTGGGGGATGATAACCAGCGTAGGCTGCGCCGGCACAGCGATGCCGCCTGGGCTGAACGCTTTCGCCGCGAGCCGCTGACCCAGGTCTTTGCCGACTGGTATCAGCAGCCGGTCTTCGCTTCCCTGGACGCAGCGCAGCGGGCGGCACTGGTTGCGCTACGCAGCCGCAATAACGGCGGAGCGTTGGCGGCGATGCTGCAGGCCAGCTCGCTGGCGGAACAACCCGATCTGCGCGCGTCGTTACGGGCGCGCGATTTCCCTTTTCATTACCTTTGCGGCGAACGCGACGGCAAGTTTCGCGCCATCGCCGATGAACTCTCCGCCACCGCGCACGTGATTAATCATGCCGGACACAACGCGCATCGGGAAAACCCCGATGCTGTCGTGGCTTGTCTGGCGCAGTTTTTAGCGAGTTAACCGAAGGACACTTTATGATCTCTCTTGATGAAGCCATGCTTTACGCCCCGATTGAATGGCAGGACTGCTCCGAAGGCTACACCGACATTCGTTACCAAAAATCGGCGGACGGGATTGCCAAAATTACCATCAACCGCCCGCAGGTACGCAACGCTTTCCGCCCGCTGACCGTCAAAGAGATGATTCAGGCGCTGGCGGATGCCCGCTATGACGACAATATTGGCGTCATCGTTCTGACCGGTGAAGGCGATAAAGCATTTTGCGCCGGCGGCGATCAGAAAGTCCGTGGCGACTACGGCGGCTACCAGGATGATTCCGGCGTTCATCACCTCAACGTTCTCGATTTTCAGCGCCAGATCCGCACCTGCCCGAAACCGGTGGTGGCGATGGTGGCGGGGTACTCCATCGGCGGCGGCCACGTCCTGCATATGATGTGCGATCTGACTATCGCGGCGGAAAACGCCATCTTCGGGCAGACCGGCCCGAAAGTCGGCTCTTTCGACGGCGGCTGGGGCGCCTCCTATATGGCGCGCATCGTCGGGCAGAAAAAAGCCCGTGAGATTTGGTTCCTGTGCCGCCAGTACGACGCGCAGCAGGCGCTGGATATGGGGCTGGTGAATACGGTGGTGCCGCTGGCGGACCTGGAAAAAGAGACCGTGCGCTGGTGCCGGGAAATGCTGCAGAACAGTCCGATGGCGCTGCGCTGCCTGAAGGCGGCGCTGAACGCCGACTGCGACGGCCAGGCGGGACTGCAGGAGCTGGCGGGTAACGCCACCATGCTGTTTTACATGACCGAAGAGGGTCAGGAAGGGCGCAACGCTTTCAATCAGAAGCGCCAGCCGGACTTCAGCAAATTTAAACGGAATCCGTAATGCGGCAGGCGCAGGTCTACCGCTGGCAGCTACCGATGGACGCGGGAGTGGTGCTGCGTGAACGGCGGTTAAAAACCCGCGATGGTTTGCTTCTGCGCCTACGCGACGGCGAGCGCGAAGGCTGGGGGGAAATATCTCCCCTGCCCGGATTCAGCCTGGAAACGCTGGATGAGGCACAGGCTGCGCTGCTGGCGTGGGCGAGCGCCTGGCGCGATGGCGAAGAGGGCGCGTTGCCAACGCCGCCGTCGGCGGCTTTCGGGGCGAGCTGCGCACTGGCGGAACTGTGCGGCGAGCTGCCGCAGGCGGCGGACTATCGCGCGGCGCCGCTCTGCGCCGGCGATCCGGACGAGCTGTTCGCCAGGCTTTCGCTGATGCCCGGCGAAAAAGTCGCTAAGGTCAAAGTCGGCCTGTATGAGGCGGTGCGCGACGGCATGGTGGTCAACCTGCTGCTGGAGGCGATTCCCGATCTGACGCTACGCCTCGACGCTAACCGCGCCTGGACGCCGCTGAAAGCGCAGCAGTTTGCCAAATACGTGGATCCGCACTATCGCAGCCGCATCGCCTTTCTCGAAGAACCCTGTAAAAACCGCGATGATTCGCGCGCTTTCGCCCAACAAACGGGTATCGCTATCGCCTGGGATGAGAGCCTGCGCGAGGCGGACTTTACCTTTGCCGCCGAGCCGGGGCTGCGGGCGGTGGTGATTAAACCGACGTTGACCGGCAGTCTGCAAAAAGTGCGGCAGCAGGTGGCGCAGGCGCATGCCCTGGGGCTGACGGCGGTCATCAGTTCAGCCATTGAGTCGAGCCTTGGCCTGACGCAGCTGGCGCGAATCGCCGCCTGGCTGACCCCGGACACGATCCCCGGTCTGGACACGCTGAGCCTGATGCGTGCCCAGCTGGTGCGCCGTTGGCCGGAAAGCGAGCTGCCGTGTCTGAACGTTGATGAGCTGGAACCGCTGCTGTGACCTTTAGCGACTGGCCCTGGCGCCACTGGAGGCGGCTGAGGGAAGAGGCTCAGCCGCTGCGCCTGAACGAGCGGCGGCTAAGCTGGCGGGAACTGTGCGCGCAAATTGATGCGCTGGCGGGGGGATTTCACGCCCAGGGCGTTCGCGACGGCGATGGCGTGCTGCTTCGCGCTTACAACCAGCCCGATGCTCTGCTGGCGTGGCTGGCCCTCCTGCAGTGCGGCGCGCGCGTCCTGCCGCTGAATCCGCAGCTGCCTGCTCCTCTGTTGGTGGAACTGCTGCCGTCTCTGGGACTGCGCCACGCGCTGGTGCTAAACGGCGGCGACCTTCCGGTGGCGCTTAATTCATTAGCGTTGTGCGCCGGCGACGGCGTGCACGCGGTCGCCTGGCGAGAAGATCGTATCGCGTCCATGACGCTAACCTCGGGGTCGACGGGACTACCGAAAGCGGCGGTGCACGCTTTTCGCGCCCATCTTGCCAGCGCAGAAGGCGTGCTGGCGATGATACCCTTTGCGCCGCAGGACGACTGGCTGCTGTCGCTGCCGCTGTTTCACGTTTCCGGCCAGGGGATTCTCTGGCGCTGGCTGTTAGCTGGCGCAGGCCTGACGGTACGCGACAAGCAGCCGCTGGAACAGGCGTTACGCGGCTGTACCCATGCCTCTCTGGTGCCGACCCAGCTCTGGCGCCTGCTCAGCGGCGACGCCGAGGTGTCGTTGAAAGCGGTTCTGCTCGGCGGCGCGGCGATCCCGGTGGCGCTAACCGAGCAGGCCGGTAAGCGCGGTATTCGCTGCTGGTGCGGCTACGGCCTCACCGAGTTTGCCTCCACGGTATGCGCCAAGGAGGCGGACGGCCTGGCGGATGTCGGGCAGCCGCTGCCGGGGCGCGAAGTGCGGATTGTCGATGGTGAAGTGTGGCTGCGGTCGGACAGCATCGCCGCAGGCTACTGGCGCGATGGGCAAATTGTCCCCCTCGCTAATGCCGACGGCTGGTTCGCCACTCGCGATCGGGGCCGGCTGGAGCACGGCAGGCTGACTATCCTCGGACGAGTGGACAACCTCTTTTTTAGCGGCGGAGAAGGTATTCAGCCGGAAGAAGTGGAGCGGGTGATTGGCGCTCATCCGTGGATTACGCAAGTTTTCATCGTGCCGCAGGATGATGCGGAGTTTGGCCAGCGGCCGGTGGCGGTGGTGGAGTGCGGCGAGAATGACGACCCGTCCGCGCTGGCGGGCTGGTGCGCCGATAAGCTGGCGCGGTTTCAGCAGCCGGTGCGCTGGCTGCGGCTGCCTGAATCGCTGAAAACCGGCGGAATTAAAATTTCCCGCCGGGCGCTACGTGACTGGGTCAACCAGCAGGCGATGCCCGACTCAGACGCGCTGGACGGTCAGTAGCTGCTTCGTATGCCAGCGGCCCAGCGCTAAAACGGTGGTCAGCGCGCCGAGCAGGGCGCAAAACATATCCGACTGGGTATCCCAGGGATCGCCCTGGGTGCCGAGAAACTCATCCGCGCCCTGTCCCAGCGCCAGCGCCGCCCACCATTCGATCAGTTCATAGACGGCGCTAATCGCCAGCGCAATACAGCAGACCACGAAACCGAGCATTTTACGCCCGTGAACGTAGCCGCCGCGCAGCAGAATCTCCCGCGCCGCCAGCGCCGGCACCAGCCCCTGGAAAAAGTGCCCCAGCTTGTCATAGGGGTTACGGCTCAGTCCCAGCCACGCCTGTACGTCAAAGCCGATGGGCACTTTCGCGTAGGTGTACATACCGCCGACCATCAAAATGATGGCATGGAAGAAAATCAGCGTGTAAAGCAGCGGCGTTAGCGGATAACGCGAGCGCGTGGCCAGCAAAAGCGGAACGATGATAATCACCGGCGTCACTTCCATCAGCCAGGTGAGCTTATCCCCTGCGCTGATACCGGTGTAAACAAGCATCAGGGCCAGCGCCAGCGCGGCGAATGTTAACCCCGAACGGGATGCGGCGACGGTCATAACGGATCACCAGAAAGTTAAAACGATAACTATCAGGCAGATGTGGTGGAAATTCAACGTATACCGTCATTGGCGGCGCTGAGCGACCGCCAATGACGTTGAGCATCAGGAAGAGGGCAGGTCGCCCTGCGTATTAAGCTGGCGCTTCCGCCAGTACCGCAGCAGCGGAGGGACAACAATCACCGCGATGGCCAGAAACAGAAGCGTTTTCGTTACGCCGCTTTGCCACAGAATCGCCACGTTGCCGTTGCTGATGGACAGCGCGCGGCGCAGGTTCTGCTCCAGCATCTCTCCCAGCACAAACCCTAAGATCAGCGGCGACATCGGGAAGTGCATCTTACGCATAATGTAGCCCAGCAGGCCCAGCCCAACCATCAACAGCAGGTCGAAGGTGGTGCTGTGCACCGCGTAGACGCCGACCGCGGACACGGCGGCGATGGCCGGGGCCAGAAACCATAACGGAATCGTCAGCATGCGGGTGAACAGGCCGATCAGCGGAATGTTCATAATCAGCAGCATCACGTTGGCGATGAGCAGCGCGGCAATTAACCCCCAGACGATATCCGGCTGTTCGGTAAACATCGCCGGTCCCGGCGTGATGTTGTAGAGGGTCAGGGCGCCCATCATCACCGCGGTGGTCCCGGAGCCGGGAACGCCGAGCGTGAGCATCGGAATAAACGAGCCGCAGGCGGAGGCGTTGTTCGCCGCTTCCGGCGCCGCGACGCCGCGAATATCGCCCTTCCCGAAGGTAGCGCTATTGCCGCTAAGCTTTTTCTCGGTCATATAGGTGATGGCGCTGGCAATGGTCGCCCCTGCGCCCGGCAGAATGCCGACAAAGAAACCCACCACCGATGAGCGCAGGGTCGCGCCCACGCACTGGCCCGCCTCTTTGGCGTTAAACAGCATGCGTCCGGTTTTCCGTACCAGCTTCTGCCCGCCGCTGGTGCTCTCCAGCATCAGCAAAATCTCCGAAACCGAAAAGAGCCCAATCACCACCACGATAAACTGCACGCCGTCGGAAAGATGAACGCTGTCGAACGTGAAGCGGTACACGCCGGTATTGGCATCAACGCCCACCGTCGCCAGCCCCAAACCGATTAACGCGGCGAGAAATGACTTCAGCGGATTTTCCGCCATCATGCTGCCAAGGCAGGCGATGGCAAAAATCATCAGGGCGAAATATTCCGCCGGGCCGAACGCCAGCGACCACTGCGCCAGCACCGGGGCGAACAGGATGATCCCGCCGATAGCGATCATTGAACCAACAAAGGAGCTCACGGCAGAGATCGACAGCGCTACGCCGCCGCGCCCCTGCTGCGCCATCGGATAACCGTCGAGAGCGGTCATAATGGCGGCGGCATCACCGGGTACGTTAAGCAGGATAGACGAAATGCGCCCGCCGTATTCACAACCAATATAGACCGTAGCCAGCAGGATTAGCGCTGATTCCGCGGGCAGGTGCAGAGCAAAGGCCAGCGGCAGTAAGATCGCGACACCGTTAATCGGGCCCAGACCCGGCAGGAGACCGACGATAGTGCCAACAAAGCAGCCAATTAGCGCGATGGTCAGGTTGCCCGGCGTCATGGCAACGGCGAAGCCCTGTGATAAATAAATCCAGATATCCATAACCTTCTCCGTTAACTCAACCAAACGCCGAGCGGCAGGGTGACATCAAGCAGGGCGTCAAAGACGTACCACAGCGCGATGCCCATCGCGACGCCGGCTACCCCGGCGGCGGGCAGGGTGGCGCCAAACAGCAGGCCAAACGCGGCGGTCAGCAGCGCGGTGGCCAGAGGAAAACCCAGCCATTCAAAACCCCACGCATAGATCCCCAGCGCAACCACCATGGTTAATAGTCGTTGTAAAACCCGGCGCCCGGGCCACGTGATGGCGTCGGGCCGACGCAGAAGCAGCAAAACAGAGCATGCCAGCATCAGGCCGATAATGCCGACCGGGAAAGGGCGTGGGCCGACGGGCTCATAGGCGTATTCGCTGTGAATTTGCCAGGCGATAAACATTCCACCCGCGCAGAGCAGCAGCCACACTCCGGCAAAAATACGATCGCTCATCGCAACCTCCGTAAATTATTTGGCCAGGCCAAAGGATTTCGCCTGCAGGCGATACGCTTCCACCTGTTGTTTAACGTAGGCGTCCAGTTCCTTACCGTTCATGTTGAATTCGAACAGGCCGCGCAGCTCGCGCTGCTTTTTGAACGCGTCGGTCTGCTGCAATTTCGTGAACTCATCCACCCACCACTGATAGTCGGCGTCGCTGACTTTCGGACCCACGAAGAAGCCGCGAATAATCGGCCAGACCAGGTCATAGCCCTGCTCTTTGGCGGTCGGCACATCGGCGAGGTCACCCGGCAGCCTTTCGTTAGCGAACACCGCCAGCACGCGGATTTTATTGCCCTGGAGATAAGGCACCATTTCGCTAAGATCGCCGGAGACCGCCTGCACGTGATTGCCCAGCAGCGCGGTGACCGGTTCGCCGCCGCCCTCAAACGCCACGTAGCGCATTTTGTGCGGATCGACGTTGGCTTTTTGCGCCAGCAGCGCCGCTTTCATCCAGTCCTGGCTACCAATGGAGGCGCCGGCGCCGATGACGATACTGGCGGGATTTTTTTCCATCGCCGCCAAAAACGACGGCAGGTCTTTCCACGGCGAGTCGGCGCGGACGGCGATCATGCCGTAATCGGTGCCGACGCTGGCCAGCCAGCGCACATCATCCACGCCGTAGCGGCCAAACTTGCCCTGCGCCAGGTTGAGCAGCGAGCCGCCGGAGAACGCGACTACGGTACCGGGTTCGCCGGGGCGCTGGGCGACGATCGCGTTGTAGGCCACAGCGCCTACGCCGCCGGGCATGTAGGTGACGCGCATCGGTTTTTCGATGGCGCCGGTTTCCATCAGGCTGACCTGGATCAGCTTGCAGGTGAGGTCGAAGCCGCCGCCGGGCTTGGCGGGCGCGATACATTCGGTACGGGAAGGCGCCTCGGCGGCCAGGGCAGAGGCGGTTAAAAGGCATAATGCAATGGCGCCAGCACGGCGCAGGAATGGCATATTCATAAGCTTCCTCAGTCAGATACAGGAGACGTTTTTTTAATTATGTGAACCGGCATGTGGCTATTCGGTTGCGTGATTGTTAAAACAATTACCTTTCATTTCCCTTTCAATGCGGCAGCAACTTTTCAGGATGTGATATGCGTCTCTTACTGGCAGAAGATAACCGTGAGCTGGCTCACTGGCTGGAGAAAGCGCTGGTGCAGGGCGGGTTTGCCGTGGACTGCGTATTGGATGGTCGCGCGGCCGATCATCTGCTGCAAAGCGAAAAATATGCGCTGGCGGTGCTGGATATTGGCATGCCGGGACTCGACGGTCTGGAGGTGGTGCAGCGCCTGCGAAAGCGCGGGCAGACCCTTCCCGTCTTGCTACTCACTGCCCGCAGCGCGGTGGCGGATCGGGTTAAAGGGCTGAACGTCGGCGCCGATGACTATTTGCCGAAACCTTTTGAGCTTGAAGAGCTGGATGCCAGGCTGCGCGCGCTGCTGCGGCGTAGCGAAGGCCAGGTGCATGAGGTTCAGCAGATCGGCGCGCTGGAATATCGCGATGAAGGCTATTTTTTACTCTGCGGACAAACGCTGTCGTTGACGCCGCGCGAGCAGGCGCTGCTGACGGTGCTGATGTTTCGCCGTACGCGGCCGGTGTCGCGCCAGCAGCTGTTTGAACAGGTTTTCAGCCTGAACGATGACGTCAGCCCGGAAAGCATCGAGCTGTATATCCATCGTCTGCGTAAGAAACTTCAGGAGAGCAACGTGCGTATCGTGACCCTGCGCGGCCTGGGCTACGTGCTGGAGCTCGCTCATGAGGTGGGGTAAACCGCAGTCGTTATTCGCTCAACTGTTGCTGTTTCTCGGCCTGCCGCTGGTTTTGCTATGGGGGCTGTCGGCGTTCAATAGCTACGTCAGCGCTCTGCAGGCGGCAACCCAGGCTTACGATCGCACGCTGCTTTCATCCGCCCGCACGGTGGCGGAACGCCTGGTGGTTCGCCGCGGTAGGCTGGAGGTGAATGTCCCCTGGGTGGTGCTGGACAGCTTCGAGCTGAATATGAACGATCGGCTGTACTATAAGGTACTCGATCCCGAGAAGCGGGTGATTTCCGGTTTTGACGACCTGCCATCGATGCCGCCATCGACCTCTCGAACCGAGCTCTATCCGGCGCTGGCGTGGTTTTATCATACTGAATATCGCGGTCAGGCCATCCGCGTGGCGCGCCTGCTGCAGCCGGTTAACGAAGGCGGCGTTGTCGGCATGGCGGAAATCTACATCGCCGAAACGCTGCAGTCGCGGCGCTGGCTGGCGGGACAGCTACTGTTTTCATCATGGATCTCGCAGGGGCTATTAGTGCTGTTGACGCTGGTGCTCACCGGCTGGCTGCTGCGCCGCGTGCTGCGGCCGATGCGCCGGCTTTCGGCGCTCATGGTGCGGCGCGAACCCGGCCTGCTGACGCCGCTGCCGGAGCTGCTGCCGTGGTCGGAAACCCGTCTGCTGATCGTGGCCTTTAACCGCTATATCGACCGGTTACGGGTGATGATCTCCCGCCAGGAGCGCTTTAGCGCCGACGCGTCGCATCAGCTCAAAACGCCGTTAGCGGTGTTGAAAACGCAGGCCTCAGTGGCGCTGGCGAGCGGCGATCCCCGGCTGTGGCGAGAGAGCCTGGAGGCGATGAGCGGCACGCTTGACAGTACTATTCTGCTTACCGAACGCCTGCTGCAGCTGGCTACCATCAAACGGAAAGAGCAGGGCGAACACGCGTTCCCGCCGGTGGACCTGCATGAGATCGTCCACAACAGCTGTTTTTCGCGTCTTCAGCAGGCGCGGAGCAAGGCTATCGATCTCGGCTATGAGGGGGAACCCTCGACGGTGACCATTGCCGGCGATGGCGTGTTGTTGAGCGAGCTGTGCGCGAATCTGCTGGATAACGCGATTCGCTATACGCCGCAGGGCGGTATCGTCACGGTCAGCCTGCATCGTGACGGAGAGGCGGTGCTGCTGGACGTCGAAGACAGCGGGCCGGGGATCGATGATGCGCAGATTCAGCAGGCGCTCATGCCGTTCCATCGTCTGGAAAACGTGGGTGACAACCCCGGCGCCGGGCTTGGACTGGCGCTGGTCAGCGATATTGCGCGCCTGCACCGCAGCCATCCGCAGCTGCTGCGTAGCGAAACGCTGGGCGGGCTGAAGGTCAGACTGCGCTTTTTGACCGTGGGTTCAGAGTAGGCCTTTCAGGGTGAGCGTCCTGCGGGTCGCCGCGTTCAAATCATAGTGGGGAAGATCTTCTGCCTTCACCCAGGCGTAGTCCTGAAACTCCTCGTTGATCGTCACTTCGCGATTGGCGCTGATGCAGTCGAAGATCAGGTAAATCATATAAATCTCTTCCCGGCGGCCATCGGCGTAGGTTTTAACCCGGATATCGTCGCTAAAGGTCCACGGCGTAATCTGGGTCAGCTGCAGTTTTTCGCCCAGCTCCTCGCGAATTTCTCGCCGCAGCGCCTCTTCAATGCGCTCGCCTGGCTCGACGCCGCCGCCGGAGAGCGCCCACTGGCCGGGAAATACGCCGCGATCGTCGGCCATTTTGCACAGCAGATAGTGGCCTTCATGTTGAATGAGCGGGCAGACGATAGTCCTTTGACGCATGATTTCTCCTTACTGATGACAGGGATAACTAACGGGAAGGCCCAGTTTGCGAGCCGCCTCGGCAAACCGCAAGCGAAAACGCGCGGCGAACGCGTGCGGTGGTAGGGTGAGCGTAGGTTAACGGGTCAGGGGCCATCATGGAACAGATAGCAAGCCACTCACCGCACGATGCGGTGTTTAAACACCTTTTGTCCCAACGGGCAACGGCGCGCGATTTTTTGTCTATTCATTTGCCGAAGCATTTGCGGGAACAGTGCGATCTGCGAACGCTGCAGCTGGAATCCGGCAGTTTTATTGAAGAGGACCTACGCGCAAGCCATTCGGATATTCTTTATTCGCTAAAAACCCAGCACGGAGAGGGGTACATCTACATTCTTATAGAGCATCAAAGCTCTCCCGACAGGCATATGGCGTTTCGCCTGATGCGATACGCCATCGCGGCCATGCAGCGCCACCTTGATAAAGGGCATCATCAGCTGCCGCTGGTTATTCCTCTGCTATTTTATCACGGCAGGATCGCTCCTTACCCGTACTCGACGCGCTGGCTGGATGATTTCCCTCAGCCAGAGGTGGCCGAGCGGCTGTATAGCCAGCGTTTTCCACTGATAGACGTCACGGTGATTCCTGACGATCGGCTTGTGCAGCACCGCCGTGTCGCTATGCTGGAACTGCTGCAAAAACATATCCGCCAGCGGGATTTGATGGACATTTCTGAGCAACTGGTCAGGATATTATCCTTGGGATACACTACGCGTCGGCAGTTTAAAACTTTGCTGAATTATATGCTTCAGGCGGGCAACGCCGCCGATCCGGTGGCCTTTTTACGCAAGCTCGCGCAAAAGACGCCACTCAAGCCGCATAAGGAGACGCTGATGAATATTGCTCATTTTCTGGAAGAGCGTGGCCGTAAAGAGGGGGTCCTTCAGGGAATGAAGGCGGGGATAGAAAAAGGTTTACGAAAGGGTCGACAGGAAGGCCGGAATGAAGGCCGTCATCAAGGACGGCAGGAGGCGACGCAGCGCATTGCTCAGGCGATGCTGGATGATGGGCTTGAGCCCTCTCAGGTCGCAAAGCTAACCGGTTTGTCGCTGCGGCAGCTCGCTAAGCTTCGGCACTAAGCGCGTTTAAAAACAGTAAAATGGCAGCCGCAAGGGCTGCCATCAGTATTACTCTCCGTGCTTTAAGGCTTTCAGCGCCGCAGCCACGCCCGCGCCGTAGTCGGGGTGGACTTCACTGAACAGGCCAATTTGTCGCTGCTGAATAAACTCAGGGACATCCCGCATATCATTGGCGATACGCTGGAACATACGCTGATGTTCATCTTCGCTTAATAGCTCAAACAGCCTGCGCGGCTGGCTGAAGTAGTCGTTATCTTCCCGATGATTCCAGTGGACCGCCGCGCCTTCAAGGCTTAAAGGCGGCTCGCTAAAGTCCGGCTGTTCCTGAAACGCGCCAAAGCTGTTGGGTTCATAGGTGACGCCGTTGCCGCTATTGCCGTCAACGCGCATCGCGCCGTCGCGGTGGTAGTTATGGAACGGGCAGCGCGGCGCATTGACCGGAATTTGATGATGGTTGACGCCCAGACGATAGCGCTGGGTATCGCCGTAGGAGAACAGCCGTCCCTGCAGCATGCGATCCGGAGAGAAGCCGATCCCGGGCACCACATTGGCCGGATTCATCGCGACCTGCTCAACTTCTGCGAAGTAGTTGTCCGGGTTGCGGTTGAGCTCCAGCACGCCGACTTCCATCAGCGGATAATCAGCGTGCGGCCAGATTTTGGTCAGATCGAAGGGGTTATAAGGGACCCGGCTGGCGTCCGCTTCCGGCATGATCTGCACGTAGAAGGTCCAGCGCGGGAAATCGCCTTTTTCAATCGACTCATAGAGATCGCGCTGCGAACTCTCGCGGTCCTCTGCCACCAGGCGTTTCGCTTCATCATCCATCAGGTTGGCGATCCCCTGCTGGGATTTGAAGTGGAATTTCACCCAAAAACGTTCGTTATCGGCATTAATAAAGCTGAACGCGTGGCTGCCGAAACCGTGCATATGGCGATAGGAGCGCGGAAGGCCGCGGTCGCTGAAATCAATCGTTAACTGATGCAGCGTTTCCGGCAGCAGGGAGAAAAAGTCCCATTTCCAGGTGGGGTTACGCAGGTTGGTGCGCGGGTCGCGCTTCACGACGTGGTTAAGGTCGGGAAACTTCAGCGGGTCGCGAAGGTAGAAAATGGGCGTATTGTTGCCCACCAGATCCCAGTTGCCTTCTTCGGTATAAAACTTGATCGAGAAACCGCGAATATCGCGCTCGGCATCAGCGGCGCCGCGTTCTCCGGCGACGGTTGAGAAGCGCAGGAACAGATCGGTGGTTTTACCGATTTCGCCAAACAGTTTTGCGCGGGTATAGCGGGTGATATCGCGGGTAATGGTCAGTTTACCGTAAGCGCCGGAGCCTTTAGCGTGCATTCGGCGTTCCGGGATAACCTCACGGTCGAAGTGGGCCAGTTTTTCCAGAAACCAGACATCCTGCAGCAGCATCGGGCCGCGCGGGCCTGCGGTGACGACATTGTTATTATCGACAACCGGGGCGCCGGCGGCGGTGGTTAATCCTTTTTTGCTCATCTTTATCTCCTGACAAAGTTTTATGTAACTTATTCATCTCTTTGCGACGACGAAATAAGCTGGAGCCTATTTGTATAATAAAGGCTGAGACCCAGCAATTTGACCCTGACTATTGAATTGATATCTGAGACCGTTAACAAGGCTCCCGAAGCAACTGGTTACAATCACGCGGTAAAAGCGCGCTATAACGCATTGATTCCTTAAAACGGAGCAGTACAATTTCGCGGTTTTTTGGGATTTTCTTATTATTATTTTCTGGATAGATAAAAATGAAAAAAAGCATATTTATGGCCCTGGCCGGCATGATGTTCGTCTCGACGGCGGCAAATGCGATCAGCGTCAGCGGGCAGGCCGGCGAGCACTACACTAACCTTGGCGTCGGATTCGGTACGGAATCGACCGGCCTGGCGGTAACCGGCAACTGGCTGCACAATGATGACGACGGCGATGCGGCGGGGCTGGGATTGGGCCTGAACATTCCCCTGGGGCCATTCCTGGCCACCGTGGGCGGAAAAGGCGTTTACACCAACCCGAACAATGGCGATGAGGGCTACGCGGCGGCGGTTGGCGGCGGTCTGCAGTGGAAAATCGGCGACAGCTTCCGTCTGTTCGGCGAATACTATTACTCTCCCGATTCACTCTCCAGCGGTATCGACAGCTATCAGGAAGCCAATGCCGGCGCGCGCTTTACCATTATGCGCCCTCTGAGCATCGAAGCTGGTTACCGCTACCTTAACCTGGCGGGTAAAGACGGCAACCGCGATAACGCGGTCGCGGACGGTCCGTACGTCGGCGTCAACGCCAGCTTCTAATCTCTCCGGCGCGGTATTCCGCCGCGCCTGATTTTCAGGCTTTTTCACCAGCCGCTTTGCGATATAGTATTTCTACTTATCAGGCTGGAGTTCACAATGTTAAACGTGGAAATGCTGTCCACCGGCGATGAAGTGCTGCATGGGCAAATCATCGACACCAATGCCGCGTGGCTGGCGGATTTCTTTTTTAATCAAGGATTACCCTTAAAGCGTCGCCATACCGTGGGTGACGACCTCGACTCCCTGGTGGCGATTTTACGCGAGCGCAGCGAACACGCTGACGTGCTGATCGTTAACGGCGGCCTGGGGCCGACCAGCGACGATTTGAGCGCGCTGGCCGCGGCGACGGCCAAAGGCGAAGGGTTAATTCTGCACGAAGATTGGCTGGAAACCATGACCCGTTTCTTTGCCGAGCGCGGAAGACCCATGGCCGCCAGCAATCGTAAACAGGCGGAAATTCCGCAAAGCGCCGAGATGATCAACAACCCGGTCGGGACCGCATGCGGTTTTGCCGTGCAGCTAAACCGCTGCCTGATGTTTTTTACTCCCGGCGTGCCTTCCGAATTTAAGGTGATGGTTGAACAGGAAATCTTACCGCGCCTGCGCGAACGTTTCCCGCTATCCGCTGCGCCGCTGTGTTTGCGCCTGACCACCTTCGGCCGTTCCGAAAGCGAACTGGCGCAGAGCCTCGACCATCTGCAGCTGCCGCCGGGCGTCGTGATGGGCTATCGCTCCTCGATGCCGATTATCGAACTGAAGCTGACCGGGCCTGCCGAACAGCGCGAGGCGATGCTGGCGCTGTGGCCGGAAGTGCAGAAGGTGGCCGGAGAGAGCATGATTTTCGAAGGTACCGAAGGCCTGCCTGCGCAGATCGCCCGTCGCCTGCAGCAGCGTCAGCTAAGCCTGACGCTGAGCGAGCAGTTTACCGGTGGTCTGCTGGCGCTACAGCTTTCTCGCGTCAACGCTCCGCTGTTGGCCAGCGAAGTCATTCCGGCGCAGGAGGAGACCCTGGCGCAGTCTGCGCGCTGGGCGGCGGAACGGCGCGAAAAACACTTTGCCGGCCTGGCGCTGGCGGTGAGTGGTCAGGAGAGCGATCACCTGAACTTTGCGCTTTCCACGCCGGACGGCACCTACGCGCTGCGGGTGAAATTCACCACCAACCGCCACAGCCTCCAGGTGCGTCAGGAAGTGTGCGCGATGATGGCCCTCAACATGCTGCGCCGCTGGCTGAACGGCCAGGCGGTGGCCGGTGAACACGGCTGGATTAACGTCGTCGAATCTCTCTCAGCGTAAATCCACCTCCGCGTCGGGAGCCCCTCCCGGCGCGCGATGAGTCCAGCCTGTTGTACTTGCTTTAAAATATTCTGTGCACTATCTCGCATTTTTCTCCCTCTGAACGTCCACCCGGCTGGAATAGCGTCGTCATTTGAAGTCGCTCACAATTTACACGCCCGACAACCGCAACACTGATTCCAGTATTCAGGATTGGAGTCCAGTATGTTGGAATCAAGCAAAGTCCCGGCGCTGACCCGCGCCATTGATATTCTCAATCTGATCGCCCGCATCGGCCCCTGCAGCGCGGCGACCATTATTGACGAACTGGGTATTCCGAAAAGCACCGCCTATCTGCTGCTGGGAGAGCTGAAAAAACAGCGCTTCCTCAGCATGGATAATCAGGATAACTACTGCCTGTGGACCAAGCTGGTTGAGCTGGCCGGGCAGGCGCTGAGCAAAATGGACCTGCGCGAACTGGCGCGCCCGCGCCTGACGCAGCTGATGGATCAGTGCGGGCTGCTCTGCCACCTGGGCATCATCGACAGCGGCAACGCCTACTACATTCTGAAGATTGAATCCCCGGCCACCATCAGCGTGCGTTCGCACGAAGGTAAGAGCCTGTCGTTATATCGTTCCGGCATTGGTAAATGCCTGCTGGCCTGGCAGCCCGAGCGGGTTCAGGAGTCGATTATCAGCGAGCTGCAGTGGGAGCGTGCGACGCCAACCACCATCACCAGCGCCCAACAGCTTCGTGATGAACTGGGCCGTATTCGCGCCCGCGGCTGGAGCTTCGATAACGGCGAAGACTATCCCGACGTTCGCTGCGTGGCGGCGCCGGTTTTTAATGCCAATAACGAATTGACCGCCGCCATTTCCGTGGTGGGTACCCGTCTGCAAATCAATGAAGACAATCGCGATTACCTCGCCGGTAGGGCGATTGCCTGCGCCAAAGATATTTCCCGTCTGCTGGGGTGGAAGAGCCCCTTCGAACAACAAGCCTCATAATAAGGAGAAGATCATGACCCTACCGAAAATTAAACACGTCCGCGCCTGGTTTATCGGCGGTGCTACCGCAGAGAAAGGCGCTGGCGGCGGCGATTATCATGACCAGGGGGCAAATCACTGGATTGACGATCATATCGCCACGCCGATGAGCAAATATAAACAGTATGAACAGTCCCGCCAGTCGTTTGGCATCAACGTTCTCGGCACGCTGATCGTTGAGGTCGAAGCCGAAAACGGCCAGACCGGCTTTGCGGTATCGACCGCGGGCGAGATGGGCTGCTTTATCGTGGAAAAACACCTCAACCGCTTTATCGAAGGCAAGTGCGTCAGCGATATCAAACTGATCCATGACCAGATGCTCAACGCCACCCTGTACTACTCCGGGTCCGGCGGCCTGGTGATGAATACGATTTCCTGCGTCGACCTGGCGCTGTGGGATCTGTTCGGCAAAGTGGTTGGGCTGCCGGTTTACAAACTGCTGGGCGGCGCGGTGCGCGATGAAATTCAGTTCTACGCCACCGGGGCGCGTCCGGACCTGGCGAAAGAGATGGGCTTTATTGGCGGCAAAATGCCGACCCACTGGGGGCCGCACGATGGCGACGCGGGGATCCGCAAAGATGCCGCGATGGTGGCCGATATGCGCGAAAAGTGCGGCCCGGACTTCTGGCTGATGCTGGACTGCTGGATGAGTCAGGACGTTAACTACGCCACTAAACTGGCCCACGCCTGCGCGCCCTCTAACCTTAAGTGGATCGAAGAGTGCCTGCCGCCGCAGCAGTATGAAGGCTATCGCGAGCTTAAACGCAATGCCCCTGCCGGCATGATGGTCACCAGCGGCGAGCACCACGGTACGCTGCAATCCTTCCGCACGCTGTCGGAAACCGGCATCGATATTATGCAGCCTGACGTGGGCTGGTGCGGCGGCCTGACCACGCTGGTGGAGATTGCGGCGATCGCCAAATCGCGCGGCCAGCTGGTGGTGCCGCACGGCTCGTCGGTCTATTCGCATCATGCGGTTATTACCTTTACCAACACGCCGTTCAGCGAATTCCTGATGACCAGCCCGGACTGCTCAACGATGCGTCCGCAGTTTGACCCGATTCTGGTTGATGAGCCGGTACCGGTGAACGGGCGCATTCATAAAACCGTTCTGGATAAACCGGGCTTCGGCGTTGAGCTGAACCGCGACTGCAACCTGAAACGTCCTTATAGCCACTGATCCCGTCGTGCCGCACAGCGCAGATGTGCGGCCTATTGTTGAGGATATTACGATGAGCAACGCCTTGCTTGAGAGCGTGGTGAAGAAAAACCGCGCCCGTTTGATCCCCTTTATGCTGGCGCTGTACGTGCTGGCGTTTCTTGACCGTTCGAATATCGGCTTTGCCAAAGAGACCTACCAGTTGGATACCGGTCTGAGCAACGAAGCCTATGCGCTGGGGGCAGGGATTTTCTTTGTGGTGTACGCCTTTCTCGGGGTGCCCGCTAACCTGCTGATGCGCAAATTCGGCGCAAGAAAGTGGATCGGCTGCACCACCTTGCTGTGGGGGCTTCTCTCCGCGGCGATGGCGTGGGCGGATACCGAAGCGAAGTTTCTACTGGTGCGCACCCTGCTGGGCGCCGCGGAAGCGGGTTTTTTCCCGGGCATGATCTACCTGACGTCCCAGTGGTTTCCGCAGCAGAACCGCGCCAGCATTATGGGGCTGTTTTATATGGGCGCGCCGCTGGCGCTGACCCTCGGGTCGCCGCTCTCCGGCGCGCTGCTGGAAATGCATGGTTTTATGGGGCATCCCGGCTGGTTCTGGATGTTTATCATTGAGGGGCTGCTGGCGGTCGGCGCGGGGTTCTTCACCTTCTTCTGGCTCGACGATACGCCGCAAAAGGCGCGCTTCCTGAGCGCTGCCGAAAAACAGGCGTTAATCAGCGAGCTGGCCAGCGAAGAGCAGAAAAAGGTGACCTCGCGTTTGTCCGATGCGCTGCGCAACGGCCGCGTCTGGCAGCTGGCGATTATCTATCTCACCATTCAGGTGGCGGTTTACGGCCTGATCTTCTTCCTGCCAACCCAGGTTGCCGCGCTGCTCGGCACCAAGGTGGGGTTCGTGGCGTCGGTGGTGACCGCGATCCCGTGGGTGGCGGCGCTGTTCGGTACCTGGCTGATTCCGCGCTACTCCGACCGCACCGGCGAGCGGCGTAATGTGGCGGCATTCACCCTGCTGGCGGCGGCAATTGGCATTGCGGTCTCCGGGCTGGTGTCGCCGGTGCTGGCGATTATCGCGCTGTGCGTTGCCGCCGTCGGCGTCATTGCCGTGCAGCCGGTCTTCTGGACCATGCCGACGCAGCTGTTGTCCGGTACGGCGCTGGCCGCTGGCATCGGCTTTGTGAACCTGTTCGGCGCTATCGGCGGGTTTCTGGCGCCCATTATCCGCGTCCAGGCTGAAACCATGTTCGCCAGTGATTCTGCCGGATTAGTGACGCTCGCCTGCGTGGCGATTGTCGGGGTGGTTATTATCTTTTCACTGCGCGTGAACCGCGCCGTGCCGCAGGCTGGCAGCGTACAGCATTAATGTAAGGGAGAACTATGAACGCAATTTTATCGAACCCATTTAAAGCGGGATTATTACAAGGGGAAGCGCAAATTGGCCTGTGGCTGAGCTCGACCTCTTCTTATATGGCTGAGATTGCCGCCACCTCGGGTTACGACTGGCTGCTGATTGACGGCGAACATGCGCCCAATACCATCCAGGATCTTTATCATCAGCTGCAGGCCATTGCGCCCTACGCCAGCCAGCCGGTCATTCGCCCGGTAGAGGGCAATCGCAGCCTGATTAAACAGGTGCTGGATATCGGCGCCAGAACGCTGCTGATCCCCATGGTCGATACCGCCGAACAGGCGCGGGAGATTGTCTCGGCTACCCGCTACCCGCCGCTGGGTACCCGCGGGGTGGGGGCCGGAGTGGCCCGCGCCGCGCGCTGGGGACGGGTCGAAAACTATATGGCGCAGGCCAACGATGAGCTGTGCCTGTTGATTCAGGTAGAGAGTAAAACGGCCCTCGATAATCTGGATGCGATCCTTGAAGTGGAGGGCATTGACGGCGTGTTTATCGGCCCGGCGGACCTGTCAGCCTCGCTGGGCTACCCGGATAACGCCGGTCATCCTGAAGTGCAGCGGGTCATTGAACAGAGCATCCGCCGCATTCGCGCGGCGGGTAAGGCGGCCGGATTCCTTGCCGTCGATCCGGAGATGGCGCACAAAGCGCTGGCGTGGGGGGCGAATTTTGTTGCCGTTGGCGTCGATACCAACCTTTACACCAGCGCGCTGGATAAACGGCTGGCGATGTTCAAG
The DNA here is from genome assembly GCF_019048985.1 of Klebsiella sp. PL-2018. Classification (NCBI taxonomy): domain Bacteria; kingdom Pseudomonadati; phylum Pseudomonadota; class Gammaproteobacteria; order Enterobacterales; family Enterobacteriaceae; genus Klebsiella; species Klebsiella sp. PL-2018. Next base: position 4,073,012 of record NZ_CP077673.1, on the reverse strand, counting down.
CCGATAGCCGAACAGGCGGAGGGAAAGGGGAGCTACTAGCCCCCCGGTGCTGGCGCTGGCGTCAGGCCAGCGCCTGTGCCAGCAGGGTGATGGGGTGTTCGCAGCGTTTGCTGGTGGACATCTCTATCTGCCATTTGCAGGTTTCGCAGTCGGTCACCACCAGATCCGCGCCGCTCTCCTCAATTTGCCGGAACAGCGGCGCGCCCATCGCCTGCGATGAGTCGTAGTTCTCCGCCTTGAAGCCGTATGTGCCGGCAATACCGCAGCATTGCGAGTCGAGTACCTCCAGCTGCAAGCCGGGGATCAGCCGCAATAGCTCAAGGGTATACAGCGACCAGCCCATTTTTTCCATATGGCAGGGCGTGTGATAGACCACCTTCAGCGGCAGCGTTTTTAGCTTCAGAGGCCGCCCATTATCCAGCTGACGCCATAGCCAGCGAGTCGCCAGCTCAATCCGGTCGCGGATATCGTGATTATCGATATCAAGGAGATGCGGATATTCATCGCGCAGCGTAAAGGTGCAGGTCGATGAAGTCGCAATAATGGGCAGACTATTTTCCCGCATCGCGATGACGTTGCTCAGCGCCTGCTTGCGCGCTTTCGCAAAAAAACCGTTGGCAATCAGCGGTACGCCGCAGCATTTCTCTTTGCTCAATAACTGCACCCCGATGCCCATGGCGTTCAGCACCCGGATAAGATCTTTGCCCAGCTGCGGATTGTTGTAGTTCACATAGCAGCCGTGAAAAAACGCCACCTGTTCGGCGTACTGCCCCTGCCGGGCGGCCAGCTGACGATATGCGCGGCGAAAGGTACCAAAGCCATATTTCGGCAGCGTGCGGCGGTGGTCGATTTTAAGCGCGGCATCAAGGATTCGGCGTACCGGCCTCAGCCCGGTGGCGGCGTTCACCAGCGGGGCAAAGGGCGTGGAGAGGGCGCCCATCAGGTCGGTATGGCTGAGGATAGCATCGCGCAGCGTGGGCTTCTGCCGACCGTACTCCATGCGCGCTCGCTGGATAATATCGCCAATTTTGACGTCCGAAGGGCAGGCAACTTCGCAGCGTTTACAGTTGATGCAGTATTTCAATGCCTCGTCGTAGAGCGCGCCGTCTTTCAGACGCAGGCGTTCGCCGTCCGGCCCGGCCTGTTTTGGCCCCGGATAGCGCGGATTAACCCGGCTGACCGGGCAGGCGGTGGTGCAAACGGTGCATTTTATACAGTGTTCAAAGCGCGTGTCGTTCATGATTCACCTCCGGCAAGCTCGCCGATTAACCCAGCGGCATGCAGCGCGGTCACCGCGCAAACGCCGCCGCCGCATCCCAGCGCGATGGCGTCAAAACCGCCGAGGATCGCGCCTACGGCGAATAGATTCTCCAGCGTCTGCCCCTGAAGCTGCGGGCGCAGATCCGCATCGGTTTTCAGGCCGAAACGCTGCCAGGGCTGAGAGGCAAAAAAGTCCTGCTGATACCAGCGCTCGCGCGGCAGCGTCTGCTGCAGGTCAAGGCCGAGGATCGGCTCGCGCACGCCGCTGCGCTCGGCGACCAGCCCGTTGCTGAAAAAGCTGCCGCTGGCCAGCACCGCGAAGCGCGGGCGCAGCGGGATATCGCCGTGATTGTGCGTCCAGATCGCGTTAACGCTACCGTTGCAGTGGCTGATATCGATGACTTCATCCCCGGTCAGCCAGGTCCCGCCGCTGCGGATAAATTGCCGCTGCAGCTGGGCGTGCAGGCGCATCCCCGGCACCGACGGCGGCAACGTAGGCAGCAGGCGCAGCGGGCAGGGCAGGCGCTGCTGCAGCCACTGGTACAGGCGATCGTCGGCGAGGCCAAAGCAGGCGGGCATAATCAGTAAATTATGCCGCTGCGCCAGCGGGCGCAGCGCCGCCAGCAGGGCCGGCCAGTGCGCTTCATCGTCCAGCCGGCGGGCAATATTGGCGGCACGAAATTCGGATGGGCTATCGCGCAGCACATCGAGGAGGGGTAAATCTATCTCATGGGCTTCGGCGGTCACGCCGTGCTGGTTCAAAGAGGCGGCGGCAAGATGCGGCTGGAAGTCGCCGAATCCGCTGATGCCGACTACGCCGACGCCGCTGGCGGGCAGCGGCGCGGTGGCGATTTCCTGCGGCGATAGCCAGGCCGCGCGTAAGGTTCCCAGCGGCGTCACGCGCAGATGCGGCTGGCTGGCGTCGCCCTGCATGGCGATACCGCAGTCGGCAAACAGCGCCTGACTCTGGCGGGCGTAATCCATCACCCGTTCGGCGCCGAGCCTGGCATAGGGATGTTCGGGAAGCTGGCGGGCCAGCTGGCCGATGCCGTGAGCGACATCGGTGACGGTGTCGCCATTCGGCAGCGTGGTAAGTAAATCCAGCGAGGCGGAAGAGAAGTGCAGGGCGCTTTGGCCGCGGCTGATAATCACGCTGCGCAGGCCGCGCTGGTTGAGCGCCAGCCCGCAGAGCAGTCCGGCGAGGCCGCCGCCGATGATGGCGCAATCAAACTTCATCCTGATGCTCCTTTTGTAATCCGCACAGGCCGAGATAGACCCAGCGGGTGAACTCGCTTTCGCGCAGCGCGTCCCCCCAGGCCACCGGCTGGACGCCTTTCCAGCGTTCGTTCAAAAATTGAGACAGCTGGGTAAGGGATCGCGCGGAAGTGGTGACGTTAAAACGCGCGAGCAGCCCGGCGGCGCGGCAGGCGCACAGTTCGCCCTGACAGGTTCCCATGCCGACGCGGGTGCGGCGGCGCAGGTCGAGCAGGTTTTTCACCGCCAGGTTTTCGACCGCGTACTGAACCTCGCCGGCGGTCACCGCCTCGCATTCGCAGACCAGGCTGCGGTGCTGGCGGCTATCGCCAAGCCAGGCCGGGGTGCGATCGCCGTGGCGATAGATGGCCGACCCGCGCAGCGACGCAGGTAAAGAGATGATTTTGCGTAGCGTGGCTTCCGCCGGCTCCTGCGAGCCCGGCAGCGGCGTATCGGCGGTCGTACAGGGGACGGTATTTCCGAGCTTGCGGCAGAGCGCATCCGTGGCCCACTCCGCCATCAGACGATAGGTCATCAGCTTACCGCCGGTGATGGTGATAAAGCCCTCCAGTCCGTCGCGCCGGGCGTGGTCGAGCAGCACAATACCGCGACTGACGCTGCGCCCGCTGGGATCGTCATCGCTGGCGACCAGCGGACGTATGCCGGAGTAGGCGCGCAGTACCCGCGTCCGCCCCATGATCGGCGCCAGCTTTTCCCCTTCGCGCAGCAGCGTTTCGACCTCCTCGGCCGTTACCCGGTTGTCGTCAATTTCGTCATAGGGAATATGCATCGAAGTGGTGCCAATCAGCGAAATAGTATCGCCGGGCACCAGGATATCGGCGTCAGCCGGTTTGCGGCAGCGGTTGATAACCTGACGGTTAATGCGGTGGTCGAGGATTAACAGCGATCCTTTTGCCGGAAACATCGAGATGCGCAGGTCGGCATACTCTGCGATGCGCTGCCCCCAGATCCCGGCGGCGTTGACCACCACCTGCGCGCGCAGCGTGCGCGATTCACGGAGCTGATGGTTGTAGATCGTGACGCCATGGACGCGATCGCCCTGACGCAGCAGGCCGGTGACTTCGCAGCCGGTGAGGATAGCGGCGCCATGTTCGCGGGCATCGAGCATATTTGCGGCGGTGAGGCGGAAAGGATCGACGGTGCCGTCGGGGACCTGCACCGCGCCGAGCAGCGCCGGGTTAACCGCAGGCTCAATGCGCAGCGCCTCGGCGGGCGTCAGAGGCTGGGCCTCAATACCCGCCTGCTGGCAGGCGGTGATAAAGGTGTGCTGATACGCCGGATCGTCTTCCGGCAAGGTAATAAACAGGCCGCTGGTGGGCTCAATGCAGTGCCGGGCGATGCGGCGTAAGATGCGGTTTTCGCTGATACACTCCCGCGCCGATTCGCTATCGGTTACCGCATAGCGCGCGCCGCTGTGCAGCAGGCCGTGGTTGCGGCCGGTCGCCCCGGTGGCGATATCGTAGCGCTCAACCAGCGCCGGCTTCAGCCCGCGCAGCGCGCAGTCGCGCGCGATCCCGGCGCCGGTGGCGCCGCCGCCAATAATAATGACGTCATATTCACGACTATCGGCCATCTCCCTGTCCTCTGTGTTCGTTTTACATCATTTAGCCATATCGACCGCGTTTAATGTTTGATTTCGAGCATATTTGCGCGTAATTCGAGCGTTTGTTGTGACTTTATGCGCATATTGGAAAGTTCTGTCATATTTCTGTAACAAAGTGTGCGACATTTCACAGTATTAGATTTACGCTTTGCCTACTATCGCGACCAAATCAGAAGTCAGTGAATAAATTACGTTTTTTTGCGACGACGTCAGAAGAACAGCAATGGCCACGGAGGCTGATATGTTAAGTATATTTAAACCCGCAGCGCATAAAGCGCGTTTGCCAACGGCGGAAATCGATCCGCTATATCGTCGATTACGCTGGCAGATCTTTATCGGTATCTTCTTCGGATATGCCGCTTACTATTTGGTTCGTAAGAACTTTGCTTTGGCGATGCCCTATCTTATCGAGCAGGGGTTCTCCCGCGGCGATCTCGGCTTTGCGCTTTCCGGTATCTCTATCGCCTACGGATTTTCGAAATTCATCATGGGCTCGGTTTCTGACCGTTCGAATCCGCGCATTTTTTTACCGGCAGGCCTGATCCTTGCCGCGCTGGTGATGCTGGTGATGGGCTTCGTCCCCTGGGCGACCTCCAGCATTATGGTGATGTTCGTCCTGCTGTTCCTGTGCGGCTGGTTCCAGGGAATGGGCTGGCCGCCGTGCGGACGTACGATGGTGCACTGGTGGTCGCAGAAAGAGCGCGGCGGTATTGTTTCGGTATGGAACTGCGCGCACAACGTCGGCGGCGGGATCCCGCCGCTGCTGTTTCTGCTGGGGATGGCGTGGTTTAACGACTGGCACGCGGCGCTGTATATGCCGGCTTTCGGCGCGATCCTGCTGGCGATTTTCGCCTTCGCGATGATGCGCGATACTCCGCAGTCCTGCGGCCTGCCGCCGATCGAAGAGTACAAAAACGATTATCCTGACGACTACAGCGAGAAGCACGAAGAAGAGCTGACCGCAAAGCAGATCTTTATGCAGTACATCCTGCCGAACAAGCTGCTGTGGTACATCGCCGTCGCCAACGTGTTTGTTTATCTGCTGCGCTACGGCATTCTTGACTGGTCGCCGACCTACCTGAAAGAGGTTAAGCACTTCGCGCTGGATAAATCGTCCTGGGCCTACTTTCTTTACGAATACGCGGGGATCCCGGGCACCCTGCTGTGCGGCTGGATGTCGGATAAAGTGTTTAAAGGCAACCGCGGCGCGACCGGCGTCTTCTTTATGACCCTGGTCACCATCGCCACCGTCGTCTACTGGCTGAACCCGCCGGGTAACCCGGGCGTGGATATGGCCTGTATGATCATCATCGGCTTCCTGATTTACGGTCCGGTGATGCTGATTGGCCTGCATGCGCTGGAGCTGGCGCCGAAAAAAGCCGCCGGCACCGCCGCGGGCTTCACCGGCCTGTTTGGCTATCTCGGCGGCTCCGTGGCCGCGAGCGCCATCGTTGGCTATACCGTCGATTTCTTCGGCTGGGACGGCGGCTTTATGGTGATGATCGGCGGCAGCGTGCTGGCGGTCCTGCTGCTGATTATCGTGATGCTGGGTGAACGACGCCATCACCAACAGATGAAACAAGCTTAAGGAGCGGCGATGAAAAGCACATTAACCACCCTGATGAGCGGAATGCTGCTGGCCGCGACGGCGCTCTCTTTCAGCGCCGTCGCGGGGGAGAAAATCGTTATCGCCCACCGCGGCGCCAGCGGCTATCTGCCGGAACATACCCTGCCGGCGAAAGCGATGGCCTACGCGCAGGGGGCGGACTACCTCGAGCAAGACCTGGTGATGACGAAAGACGACCGGCTGGTGGTGCTGCATGACCACTATCTGGATCGGGTGACCGACGTGGCCCAGCGTTTCCCGCAGCGGGCGCGTCAAGATGGCCGCTTCTACGCCATCGACTTTACCCTCGCCGAGATAAAGTCGCTGAAGTTTACCGAAGGGTTTGAGCCGAAAGATGGCAAGAACGTGCAAACTTATCCGGGCCGTTTCCCGATGGGTAAATCTGATTTCCGTATTCATACCTTTGAAGAGGAGATTGAGTTTGTGCAGGGGCTGAACCATTCGACCGGCAAAAACATCGGCATCTACCCGGAGATCAAAGCGCCGTGGTTCCACCATCAGGAAGGCAAGGACATTGCCGCCAGCACGCTGAACGTGCTGAAGAAATATGGCTATACCGGCAAGCAGGATAAGGTTTATCTGCAGTGCTTTGACGCCAACGAGCTCAAGCGCATCAAACAGGAGCTGGAGCCGAAAATGGGGATGGATCTCAATCTGGTGCAGCTTATCGCCTATACCGACTGGAATGAGACCCAGCAGCGGCAGGCCGACGGCAAGTGGGTGAACTACAGCTATGACTGGATGTTCAAACCGGGGGCGATGGCGCAGATCGCGCAGTACGCTGACGGCATTGGCCCGGACTACCATATGCTGGTGGCGGAAGGCTCGACGCCGGGTCACGTGAAGCTGACGGCGATGGTGAAAGAAGCCCATGCCAGCAAGCTGCAGGTGCATCCGTATACGGTCCGCGCGGATCAGCTGCCAGCGTATGCAGCGGACGTGAATCAGCTTTACGACGTTCTGTATAACCAGGCGGACGTGGACGGGTTGTTTACGGATTTCCCGGATAAGGCGGTGAAGTTCCTCAATAAAAACTAAGCCATTAATCAGGGGCGCTTGCGCCCCTGTTCCAGAGGGGCAGCAGCCCGGCCAGTCGTAACTGTTTTTCCCACTCTGGCTCTGGCCCCAGCTTTTCCGCAACCTCGTTGACCAGCGCCTGAATCACTGGCGAGGCGCGACGCGTCTGGCGATACAGCGCCACAATGTTGCCACCCTCCGGCTGCCAGTCGGGTAAAACAATTTTTAGCTCTCCCCGCATTATCGCTTCAGCGCCTAAAAATAGCGGCATGACCACAATCCCAAGCCCCATTCTGGCGGCCTCCAGCAGGCTGAAGGCGTTATCCGAACGCAGACGATTTTTGACCCGCCAGGTCTGACGCTGCCCGTTATGCAGCAACTGCCAGCAGCCGCCCGGCGCGCGATGGGTATATAGCAGCCCGTCGTGCTGCTCCAGTTCAACAGGATGCAAAGGCGTGCCCCGTTGCGACAGATAGTCCGGGCTGGCGCAGAGCCAGGTCAGGTTGCGCGCCAGCGTTCGGGCGATGAGCGTTGAGTCCGGGACGAGACCGAGGCGGATGGCGATATCAAAGTCGGGCTGGTGCATATTGATCTGCCGATCCTCCGTCGCGATATCGAGAGACAACCCCGGATGGTCGCGGATAAAACCGGCCAGAATCGTCGATAAATGAGTGGTCATAAACGTATGCGAGGTGGCAATCCGCAGCCCGCCCCGAAGCTCGCTGCGTGACGGGGCCACCGCCTCTTCTGCCAGCGTGACTTCGTCAAGCAGCCGCACGCACTCCTGATAAAATAGCAGGCCCGCCTCCGTGAGGCTAAGCCGTGGCCCGCGCTCCAGTAAGCTGGCGCCAAGCCGTTTCTCCAGCATCTTGACGCGCTGGCTGACTACCGATTTTGATGTCCCCAATTTTGCCGCCGCGCCGACAAAGCTCAGAGACTCAACAACCGAAACAAACGTGCTCATCTCCACGAACTTGTTCACACAGGCGCTCCTTTTTCGGGTCTTGCGGTTGACTATGCCTCGTTCTATGCGCCAGAAAAACGGCTGGCGAGATATTCTGCCGCCATGATCGCATCCGGATTGGTCGCCTGAGAGGGAACGTCCGGGAACAGCGAGGCATCGACGACAAACAGCCCGGCAATACCGAAAACTTTCCCGCAGGCGTCCACGACGGCGATGGGATCGCTTTCGTTCCCCATCGGCGCGGTCGCGCTGAGGTGCAGGTTACTTTTCACCGTCTTACGCTGTTCTTCTGCTATCTGCTGGTCAGTTTCTGCCAGTGTACCGCCTTTTACCATCGGGACTTCGCCAATCACCAGCGCCTGTAGCGGACCTTCCTGCACCAGCGCCCGGGATAATTTCACCGCTTCGACCATTCGCGTGACGTCGCGCTCGTCGCCCAGTAAATTGAGATCGATACGGGGGCCGAGCAGCGGGTTGCGGCTCGCCAAAGTCAGACGCCCGCGGGCAAAGGGGCGCGCCACGGTGAAAAAGAGCTGGAAACCCGCACCATGTGGAAATAGTTCAGGATCGACGAAGTGGTTATTGCTGATATAGAGATCCAGTTCGTTGGCTGCCGCCAGCGAAGATTGCGTCCAGAGCGTTGTGCCTATAGGGGGATAACTGGCATGCTCAGCGGACGTTGCCAGCATGATCCCGTTCACGGGTTGTTCCTGCAAGTTGCGCCCAACGGGGAGATCCTGTTTCACCGTGATCTCGAGATGGCGTAAATCGTCCGCAGGGCCAATGCCGGAGCGCAACAGAATCGCTGGCGTACCGGCCGCGCCGGCGCACAGGAATACGTTGTCGGTAGCGATCTGTGTTCCGTCCGCCAGCTGTACGCCGTTCACGCGCGAACCTTCAATCAACGCTTTATCCACGACCGTCATGCCGACAATCGACAGATTCTTGCGCGCGCGAACGTCTGCCGTCAGGTAGACCATGGCGGTATTTTGCCGGATGCCGTTGACAACATTGACCGGGTAGACCGCGACGCCGTGCTGCTGCGCGCCGTTGATATCGTCAACGGCGGCGAAGCCGTGAGCGCGGCAAGCATGATAAAACGCCTGGCTTGCCGGGCTGAGCGTTTCCAGCGCCGGTAACCGCACCGGAACCGGGCCGTGGCGACCATGCCAGCGATCGTCGCCATAGTCGGCGTTTTCAAGTCGTTTGAACCAGGGTAAGACCTTATCGAACGACCAGTCGCTCAGGCCGCGCTTGACCCAACGGTCAAAATCAGATTTGGGGGCGCGAACAAACGCGCCGGCATTGATCGTTGACCCGCCGCCAAGTACTTTTGCCCGCAGGTGACCGGCCGTGTGATCGGTTCCCGTTGCTACCCCGCGCTCCCAGACGTAATCGCCGCCACCAACAGAGTGGCTTTGCGCCAGCTCGTCCGGCCAGGCATCAGGGGCAAAAACGGGGCCGCCTTCCAGCAGCGCTACCTGGCAATCGGGGTTCTCGCTCAGACGTGCGGCGAGTACTGCACCCGCAGAACCCCCGCCGACCACGATGACGTCGTATGCTTTTTTCAGTCCGTTGGCGCAGTTTTCCTGTTTGACGGAAGCCATTTTTTCTCTCCTCATGAATGTCGTGACGCAGAGCATCAGCCAGCGTTGCTGCGACCATTGCTGATGGCCTTATCCGGTGGCTTATACAGGTAGAGTAGGCGGAGTGGGGGGAGGTGAACAGGGAAAGGAAGACGAACCCAGGGTTCGTAAAAAACGAACCCTGTAAAGAATGGGAATGCGTTTCAGACTGGCTTACATCTCAATTTCGATATCGCCTTTTGCCCGGCAGCAGCAGGGCAGAATCTCTCCCGGCTGGACAAACGCCAGCGGTTCGGTGAGCCAGTCAACCTGGCCCGAAACCAGCCGTAGACGGCAGGAGCCGCAGTAGCCTTCGCGGCACTGATACTCCACGTCGATATTGTGCGATTCCAGAGCCGCCAGCAGGGAGGGATGTTCATCCTGACACTCAAGGCGAGTGTCAGAAATCTTCAAAAAAATGCGTTTCATCAGAGCTGGAAGTTGCTCAGATCGTCGGCGTCGACTTCGGAATCGATCTGTCCGACGAGGTAAGAACTGACTTCCACTTCCTGCGGCGCGACCTGCACGTTATCGGACACCAGCCAGGTGTTGATCCACGGGATCGGGTTGGAGCGGGTCTGGAACGGCAGATCGAGACCCACCGCCTGCATGCGGATGTTGGTAATGTACTCAACGTACTGGCAGAGAATATCTTTGTTCAGGCCGATCATCGAACCGTCGCGGAACAGATAATCCGCCCACTCTTTTTCCTGCTGCGCCGCCTGCACGAACAGGTCGTAGCACGCCTGTTTGCACTCTTCGGCGATTGAAGCCATCTCCGGATCGTCGACGCCGGAACGCAGCAGGTTCAGCATGTGCTGAGTGCCGGTCAGGTGCAGCGCTTCGTCGCGGGCGATCAGACGGATAATCTTGGCGTTACCTTCCATCAGCTTGCGCTCGGCAAAGGCGAAAGAGCAGGCGAAGCTGACGTAAAAACGGATGGCTTCCAGCGCGTTCACGCTCATCAGGCACAGGTAGAGTTTCTTTTTCAGCTCGCGCAGGTTCACGGTAATGGTTTTACCGTTCACGCTGTGGGTGCCTTCGCCCAGCAGATGCCAGTAGCTGGTCAGCTCGATCAATTCATCGTAATAGCTGGAAATGCCTTCCGCACGTTTCTGAATCTGCTCGTTGGTGACGATATCGTCAAATACCATCGCCGGATCGTTAACGATATTGCGGATGATATGGGTGTAGGAGCGCGAATGGATGGTCTCCGAGAACGCCCAGGTTTCCACCCAGGTTTCCAGCTCCGGAATTGAAATCAGCGGCAGCAGGGCGACGTTCGGGCTGCGGCCCTGGATGGAGTCCAGCAGCGTCTGATATTTCAGGTTGCTGATAAAAATGTGTTTTTCGTGTTCCGGCAGCGCCTGATAGTCGATACGGTCGCGGGAAACGTCAACTTCTTCCGGACGCCAGAAGAAGGAGAGCTGCTTTTCAATCAGCTTTTCGAAGATGTCATATTTTTGCTGATCGTAGCGGGCGACGTTCACCGGCTGACCGAAGAACATCGGCTCTTTGAGCTGGTCATTTTTCGTCTGTGAAAAGGTGGTGTATGCCATGAGTGGGGATCCTGTCCTGGAATTATACGCCGGGCGGCGCTTCGCTAACCCGACCTACATTAGACCGTAGGCCCGGCAGGCAACGCGCCGCCGGGCAATATTATCAAATCTTACATGCGCCGCTTTCGCAGCCGTCGTCCTGGATGGACGGCGCCAGGTCATCCTGGGCATCTTCCGCGCCATCGCGCGTGTTGTGATAGTACAGCGTTTTGACGCCGAACTTATAGGCATTGAGCAAGTCTTTCAGCAACTGCTGCATCGGCACTTTGCCAGACGGGAAGCGCGTCGGATCGTAGTTGGTGTTAGCAGAAATCGACTGGTCGATAAACTTCTGCATAATACCGACCAGCTGCAAGTAACCGTCGTTGTTCGGCATTTCCCACAGCAGCTCGTAGCCGTTCTGCAGTTTTTCGTAATCCGGCACCACCTGGCGCAGGATACCGTCTTTCGACGCTTTGATGCTGACGTGACCGCGCGGCGGCTCAATGCCGTTGGTGGCGTTGGAGATCTGCGAAGAGGTCTCGGACGGCATCAGCGCGGAGAGCGTGGAGTTACGCAGACCGTGCGTTTTGATCGACTCGCGAAGCTGCTCCCAGTCGTAATGCAGGGATTCGCTGACGATAGCGTCCAGGTCTTTTTTGTAGGTATCGATCGGCAGAATGCCTTTCGCATAGGTGGTTTCGTTAAACCACGGGCACGCGCCTTGCTCGATAGCCAGCTCGTTAGAGGCTTTCAGCAGGTAGTACTGAATCGCTTCGAACGTTTTATGCGTCAGGTTGTTAGCGCTGCCGTCAGAGTAGCGTTTACCGTGTTTCGCCAGATAGTAGGCAAAGTTAATCACCCCAATACCCAGCGTACGACGGCCCATCGCGCCGCGTTTGGCCGCCGGGATCGGGTAGTCCTGGTAATCCAGCAGGGCATCCAGCGCGCGAACGGCCAGCACCGCCAGCTCTTCCAGCTCATCAAGGCTATCGATAACGCCGAGGTTGAAAGCGGACAGGGTACACAGCGCAATTTCACCGTTTTCGTCGTTCACATCTTCCAGCGGCTTGGTTGGCAGGGCGATTTCCAGGCACAGGTTGGACTGGCGCACCGGCGCGACAACCGGGTCAAACGGGCTGTGGGTGTTGCAGTGGTCCACGTTCTGGATGTAGATACGGCCGGTGGAGGCGCGCTCCTGCATCATCAGCGAGAACAGTTCTACCGCTTTAATGCGCTGCTTGCGGATGCTGTCGTCCTGCTCGTATTGGGTGTACAGGCGCTCGAACTCGTCCTGGTCGGCGAAGAACGCATCGTACAGGCCCGGGACGTCGGACGGGCTGAACAGGGTGATATCGCCGCCTTTCAGCAGACGGGTGTACATCAGCTTGTTGATCTGTACGCCGTAGTCCATGTGACGAACGCGGTTGGCGTCGGTACCGCGGTTGTTTTTCAGCACCAGCAGGCTTTCGACTTCCAGATGCCACATCGGGTAGAAGAGGGTCGCCGCACCGCCGCGGACGCCGCCCTGGGAGCAGGATTTCACCGCCGTCTGGAAGTGCTTATAGAACGGGATACAGCCGGTATGGAAAGCTTCACCGCCGCGAATCGGGCTACCCAGCGCGCGGATGCGGCCGGCGTTGATGCCGATACCGGCGCGCTGAGAGACGTATTTCACAATGGCGCTGGAAGTGGCGTTAATAGAGTCCAGGCTGTCGCCGCACTCGATCAGCACGCAGGAGCTGAACTGACGGGTCGGGGTACGCACGCCGGACATAATCGGCGTCGGCAGCGAGATTTTGAACGTCGACACCGCATCATAGAAACGCTTGATGTAGTCCAGACGCGTCTCGCGCGGGTAGTTGGAGAACAGGCAGGCGGCAACCAGAATGTACAGGAACTGGGCGCTTTCATAGATCTCACCGGTGACGCGGTTCTGCACCAGATATTTGCCTTCGAGCTGCTTAACCGCAGCGTAGGAGAAGGTCATATCGCGATCGTGCTCGATGAACGAGTCCATCTGCTTGAACTCTTCTTCCGTGTAGTCTTCCAGCAGATGAGTATCGTATTTGCCGTTTTTCACCATTTTCGACACGTGGTCGAACAGCGCTGGCGGCTCAAACTGGCCGTAGGCTTTTTTACGCAGGTGGAAAATCGCCAGACGGGCGGCGAGATACTGGTAATCTGGCGCCTCGCGGGAGATAAGGTCCGCGGCGGCTTTGATAATGGTTTCGTGAATGTCGGCGGTTTTGATGCCGTCATAGAACTGAATGTGGGAACGCAGTTCTACCTGGGAGATGGATACGTTATTCAGCCCTTCTGCCGCCCAATCCAGCACGCGGTGGATTTTATCGAGATTGATGCGCTCGGTGCTACCGTCACGCTTTGTCACCAGCAGACTCTGATTCATGTGGATTATACCTGTCCGTGAAAGAAAATATCCCCCACTTATCCACAGAACGCCGTTGTGACTAACTCTGTGGATAAATACTATATGTAGGGGGTGGTCGATAAAAGAAACGCTATATGGTGAGTATTCTAGTAAGGATTCTTTTGAGTACAAGAGTTGATTTTGACGTTAAATTGAGGTTGCGGAAGGGTAATAATCGCCAAGTCCACGCCACATAAGGCCTGGAGAAGATGTCAATAAATCAGAAAAAAAAATGAAAATTTGATCGAGTGCTGATTTCTTCATCGGAAGAAAAAATCACGCGGCTTGATGCCGCGCAATCATCATAGGAAATACAGCTGACGTTATGCTTTTTTCGCCGTTGTATGCAACATATAGTTAACATCCACCCCTGGCGCCAGCTTGAAGGTATTGGTCAACGGATTGTAATGAAGACCGGTAATATGCTGCTCTTTCAGAATTGTCTCATCTACCCAGCCGATCAGCTCCGCGGGCTTGATGAATTTCTTCACGTCGTGGGTTCCCTTCGGCACCATTTTCATGATGTATTCGGCGCCGACGACCGCCATCAGCCACGCTTTACCGTTGCGGTTAATGGTTGAGAAGAACACCTGACCGCCAGGTTTGACCAGCCGCGCGCAGGCGTGGACGACCGACTGCGGATCCGGGACGTGCTCCAGCATCTCCATGCAGGTAACGACGTCGTACTCTCCGGCATGCTTCGCCGCGTGCTCTTCAACGGTTTCCTGGACATATTCGACCTGAATCCCGCTCTCCAGGGCGTGCAGTTTCGCCACCTGTAGCGGTTCGAAGCCCATATCCAGACCGGTCACCGCTGCACCTTCCCGGGCCATGCTTTCCGCCAGGATGCCGCCGCCGCAGCCGACATCAAGTACTTTTTTGCCAAACAGGCCGCCGGAGCGCTCCGCGATATAGCCGAGGCGTAGAGGATTGATGCGATGTAACGGCTTGAATTCGCCCTCTAAATCCCACCAGCGCGAGGCGACGGCTTCAAATTTAGCGATTTCATTATGATCAACATTGTGGGCCACCGACGGTTTTTCGGCATTCATGGGCGCTTTTACTCCTGTTCAGTTCAGACCCGCGAGTATATCAGGCCTCAGGGATGAATAAACCGTCTATCCCTGTCGCCTTTCGCCGCGCGAAAATCATTGGGTATAGGTTTACCCGTATCACCGCGGCTGTGTTATAATTTGCGACCTTTGAATCCGGGATACAGTAGAGGGATAGCGGTTAGATGAGCGACCTTGCGAGAGAAATTACACCGGTCAACATTGAGGAAGAGCTGAAGAGCTCCTATCTGGATTATGCGATGTCGGTCATTGTTGGCCGTGCGCTGCCGGATGTCCGAGATGGCCTGAAGCCGGTACACCGTCGCGTACTATACGCCATGAACGTATTGGGCAATGACTGGAACAAAGCCTATAAAAAATCTGCCCGTGTCGTTGGTGACGTAATCGGTAAATACCACCCTCATGGTGATACTGCCGTGTACGACACCATTGTACGTATGGCGCAGCCATTCTCCCTGCGCTATATGCTGGTAGATGGCCAGGGTAACTTTGGTTCGGTCGACGGCGACTCCGCCGCAGCGATGCGTTATACGGAAATCCGTATGTCGAAGATCGCCCATGAGCTGATGGCCGACCTCGAAAAAGAGACGGTGGATTTCGTCGATAACTATGACGGCACGGAAAAGATCCCTGACGTTATGCCGACTAAAATCCCGAACCTGTTAGTCAACGGTTCGTCAGGTATTGCGGTAGGTATGGCGACGAATATTCCGCCGCACAACCTCACCGAAGTGATCAACGGTTGTCTGGCCTACGTTGAAAATGAAGACATCAGCATTGAAGGGCTGATGGAACACATCCCAGGTCCGGACTTCCCGACCGCCGCGATCATCAACGGTCGCCGCGGTATTGAAGAGGCCTATCGTACCGGTCGCGGTAAAGTGTACATTCGCGCGCGCGCGGAAGTGGAAGCTGACGCGAAAACCGGCCGCGAAACCATCATCGTGCATGAAATTCCGTATCAGGTGAACAAAGCGCGCCTGATTGAGAAAATCGCCGAGCTGGTCAAAGACAAACGCGTCGAAGGCATCAGCGCGCTGCGCGACGAGTCCGATAAAGACGGTATGCGCATCGTGATTGAAGTGAAGCGCGATGCGGTGGGTGAGGTGGTGCTGAACAACCTCTATTCGCAGACCCAGCTCCAGGTCTCCTTCGGTATCAACATGGTTGCCCTGCACCATGGTCAGCCGAAGATCATGAACCTGAAAGAAATTATTGCCGCGTTCGTGCGCCATCGCCGCGAAGTGGTGACCCGTCGTACGATTTTTGAACTGCGTAAAGCCCGCGATCGCGCGCACATCCTCGAAGCGCTGGCGATTGCCCTGGCCAACATCGATCCGATTATCGAACTGATTCGCCGCGCGCCGACCCCGGCGGAAGCGAAGGCCGCCTTAATCGCCCGTTCATGGGATCTGGGCAACGTTTCCGCGATGCTGGAACGTGCAGGCGATGACGCCGCCCGTCCGGAATGGCTGGAGCCCGAGTTCGGCGTACGCGACGGCCAGTACTACCTGACCGAACAGCAGGCGCAGGCGATTCTGGATCTGCGTTTGCAGAAGCTGACCGGCCTTGAGCATGAAAAACTGCTCGATGAATACAAAGAGCTGCTGGAACAGATCGCGGAACTGCTGCACATTCTGGGCAGCGCCGATCGCCTGATGGAAGTTATCCGCGAAGAGCTGGAGCTGGTCCGTGAACAGTTCGGCGACGCGCGTCGTACCGAGATCACCGCGAACAGCGCGGATATCAACATTGAAGACCTGATCAACCAGGAAGATGTTGTCGTGACCCTTTCGCATCAGGGCTACGTGAAGTATCAGCCGCTGACCGACTACGAAGCCCAGCGTCGTGGCGGTAAAGGTAAATCTGCGGCGCGTATCAAAGAAGAAGACTTTATCGACCGCCTGCTGGTGGCCAACACCCACGATACGATCCTCTGCTTCTCCAGCCGCGGTCGTCTCTACTGGATGAAGGTTTATCAGCTGCCGGAAGCGAGCCGCGGCGCGCGCGGCCGTCCGATCGTCAACCTGCTGCCGCTGGAAGCCAACGAGCGTATTACCGCGATCCTGCCGGTCCGCGAATATGAAGAGGGCGTGAACGTATTTATGGCGACCGCCAGCGGTACCGTGAAGAAAACGGCGCTGACTGAATTCAGCCGTCCGCGTTCCGCCGGTATTATCGCGGTTAACCTCAACGAAGGCGACGAGCTGATTGGCGTCGATCTGACCTCCGGTCAGGACGAAGTCATGCTGTTCTCCGCCGCCGGTAAAGTGGTGCGCTTTAAAGAGGACGCCGTCCGCGCGATGGGCCGTACCGCCACCGGCGTGCGCGGCATCAAGCTGGCCGGCGAGGACAAAGTGGTTTCTCTGATCGTTCCGCGCGGTGAAGGTGCCATCCTGACCGTCACGCAGAATGGCTACGGTAAACGTACCGCAGCTGAAGAGTATCCCACTAAGTCGCGTGCGACCCAGGGCGTTATCTCAATCAAAGTGACCGAACGCAACGGTTCCGTTGTGGGCGCGGTGCAGGTTGATGACTGCGACCAGATTATGATGATCACCGACGCGGGCACGCTGGTACGAACCCGCGTATCTGAAGTGAGCATTGTCGGTCGTAACACTCAGGGCGTGATCCTGATTCGTACTGCGGAAGATGAAAACGTGGTCGGCCTGCAGCGCGTGGCTGAGCCGGTTGATGACGAAGAGCTGGATGCCATCGACGGCAGCGCGGCGGAAGGCGACGAAGATATCGCGCCGGAAGCGGATACTGACGATGACATCGCCGAAGACGAAGAGTAATCCTCTGCGGTAATTGTCTGAAAGGGTCGGGGTTCTCCCCGGCCCTTTTTGTTTTCCCGTTGCGGGACCGGTGTTTTATCGTTACCTTAACGCCATTCTGTTGAGCCCCTGACGGCCGAGCATCGCCACATTGAAATATCTAGCTTCTTTCCATAACACGTTAAAGGTTTCACGCTATCTGTTCAGAGCGCTGGCGATACTGCTGTGGGTGCTGGTCGCTTTTGTTTCGGTGTTTTACATCGTCAATGCGTTGCACGATCGCGAATCGGAAATTCGCCAGGAATTTAACCTCAATGCCGATCAGGCGCAGCGCTACATACAGCGTACGGCCGATGTGATCAAAGAGCTGAAATACGTTGCCGGCAACCGGCCGATGGACGGCAGCGAAGGCGGCGATACGCCGGTGCAGCGCGGCGATATTACGATCCCTAATTTTGAACCGCTCTACCCGGATTCCGACTGCGCGCTGATGAGTACGACCTGGCGTAACTCGCTGCAGTCACTGGCGTGGTTTATGCGCTACTGGCGCGACAATTTCTCAACGGCCTACGACCTCAATCGTATTTTTATGATTGGCAGCGACAATCTGTGTATGGCCAACTTCGGCCTGCGCGATATTCCGCTGGAGCGGGACCAGGCGTTAAAAGTGCTGCATCAGCGCATTGAGCAGTATCGCGACGCGCCGCAAAACGAGCGCGGTAACAATCTGTTCTGGATAAGCCAGGGCGTGCGTCCGGGCGTTGGCTATTTCTATGCGCTGACCCCAATCTATGTGGCGAACCGCCTGCAGGCCATGCTCGGCGTAGAGCAAACCATCCGCATGGAAAGCTTCTTTACCCCAGGCAGTCTGCCGATGAACGTGACGATTCTCGACGATAACGGACAGACGCTGATCTCGCTTGCCGGGTCGGACAGCAATATTAAACCGGATGCGAAGTGGATGCAGGAGCGTCTGTGGTTCGGCTATACCGCCGGTTTTCGCGAGCTGGCGATGAAAAAAAGCTTGCCGCCGTCATCGTTGAGCATTGTCTATTCGGTGCCGGTGGATCAGGTGCTGGAACGCATCCGGATGCTGATACTGAACGCCGTGGTGCTCAATCTGCTTACCGGCGGCCTCCTTTTTGCGCTTGCCCGCATGTATGAACGGCGGATTTTTATTCCGGCTGAAAACGACGCCCAGCGCCTCGAAGAGCACGAGCAGTTCAACCGAAAAATCGTTGCCTCCGCGCCGGTGGGGATCTGTATTTTACGTACGATCGACGGCACCAATATCCTGAGTAACGAGCTGGCGCATAACTATCTCAATATGCTAACCCATGAGGATCGGCAGCGGCTGACGCAAATTATCTGCGGCCAGCAGGTGAACTTTGTCGATGTGCTGACCAGCAACAATACCAATTTGCAAATCAGCTTTGTCCACTCGCGCTACCGTAACGAGAACGTGGCGATTTGCGTGCTGGTGGATGTCTCGGCGCGCGTCAAAATGGAGGAGTCGCTGCAGGAGATGGCCCAGGCCGCCGAGCAGGCCAGCCAGTCGAAATCGATGTTCCTTGCCACCGTCAGCCACGAACTGCGAACGCCGCTGTACGGGATTATCGGTAACCTCGATTTATTGCAGACCAAAGAGCTACCGAAGGGCGTCGATCGTCTGGTGACGGCGATGAACAACTCTTCCAGCCTGCTGCTGAAAATTATTAGCGACATCCTCGATTTCTCGAAAATTGAGTCCGAACAGCTCAAAATTGAGCCGCGGGAGTTTTCGCCGCGCGAGGTCATGAACCATATTTCCGCCAACTATCTGCCGCTGGTGGTGCGGAAACATCTCGGGCTGTACTGCTTTATTGAACCTGACGTACCGCAGCTGATGTCCGGCGATCCGATGCGCCTGCAGCAGGTTATTTCAAACCTGCTGAGTAACGCGATTAAGTTTACCGATACCGGCTGCATTATCCTGCACGTAGAGCGGGCGGAGGATTATCTGCGCATCAGCGTGCGCGATACCGGGGAAGGGATCCCGGCGAAAGAGGTCGTACGCCTGTTTGACCCGTTCTTCCAGGTGGGGACCGGCGTGCAGCGTAATTTCCAGGGGACCGGACTCGGTCTGGCGATTTGTGAAAAGCTTATCAGCATGATGGATGGCGATATTGCCGTTGAAACCGAGCCAGGTATGGGCAGCCGCTTCACTATTCGTATCCCGCTTTATGGCGTACAAAATATGCCGTCGCCGAATATTGATGGCCTGGCGGAAAAATGCTGCTGGCTGGCGATTGATAACAGCTCGCTGGCGCTGTTCGTCGAGCAGTTGCTCAAATACCACGGTATTCCGGTCCGTCATTTTGACGGGCAAGCGCCGGGCGCGGAGGATATTCTGTTGACCGATAGCGAGACGCATGACGCCTGGGACGGCGGCGCGATGGTGATCTTCTCTCGTCGGCATATCGGTATTCCACAGGAGCGGGCGCCCGGCGAGTGGCTGCATAGCGTGGCCACGCCGCACGAGCTGCTGCCGCTGCTGGCCCGCATCTTCCATATTGCCATGGCCAGTACGGAAAACGGCCCTGCGCTATCCGCGGCGGATGCGCAAACCGCCAGCAATGATGACATGATGATCCTGGTGGTGGACGATCATCCGATTAACCGACGTCTGCTGGCCGATCAGCTGGGATCGCTGGGCTATCAGTGCGTGACGGCAAATGACGGGGTCGATGCGCTGAATGTCCTGAGCAAGCAGCATATTGATATCGTGCTCAGCGACGTCAACATGCCGAATATGGATGGTTATCGCCTGACCCAGCGCATTCGCCAGCTAGGGCTTACGCTGCCGGTTATTGGGGTGACCGCCAACGCGCTGGCGGAGGAGAAGCAGCGCTGCCTGGAGTCCGGTATGGACAGCTGCCTTTCAAAACCGGTCACTCTGGATATTATCAAGCAGACGCTGACGGTCTACGCCGCGCGGGTACGTAAGGGCAGGGAATAAAAGACGTTTCCCGGATAGCGCCGCGCTATCCGGGAAGAGAGACGTTAGTCTTTGTCCGTTGAGCTCAGGGAAACGGAAGAGAGGTAGTTGAGCAGGGCGATATCGTTTTCCACGCCGAGTTTCATCATCGCCGATTTTTTCTGGCTACTGATGGTTTTGATACTGCGGTTGAGCTTTTTGGCTATCTCGGTGACCAGGAAGCCTTCGGCGAACAGACGCAGCACTTCACTCTCTTTGGGCGACAAACGTTTGTCACCGTAACCGCCGGCGCTGATTTTTTCCAGCAGGCGCGAAACGCTTTCCGGGGTGAATTTTTTGCCTTTTTGCAGCGCGGCGAGCGCCTTAGGCAGATCGGTCGGCGCACCCTGTTTCAGGACGATCCCTTCGATGTCCAGATCCAGAACCGCGCTCAGGATCGCCGGGTTGTTGTTCATTGTCAGTACAATGATTGACAGGTCCGGGAAATGACGCTTGATGTATTTAATAAGCGTAATGCCATCGCCGTATTTATCACCGGGCATCGATAAATCGGTAATCAGGACGTGTGCGTCCAGTTTAGGCAGATTGTTGATTAATGCGGTGGAGTCTTCAAACTCGCCAACAACGTTCACCCACTCAATTTGTTCAAGTGACTTACGAATACCGAACAGTACGATCGGATGGTCATCGGCAATAATTACGTTCATATTGTTCATGTATTAGGCTACCTTGCTACAGCAAGCTCTTGACGTAAACGTCAATGTCGCTGATATATTTTTCTATGCCTTGCGCATCTTTTTCACGAATCAGATGCTCAAGCGTTTCACATAACTGCTTGCCGGGTACCAGATTTAGCATAGCAAATGCCCCTTTGAGGCGGTGGGCGGTTTGCGCCAGCGCGGCGAAATCGCCCGTCGCCAGTTCATTATACAGCCTCTTAACATCATCTGGTACCGTGTCAGCAAACAGCGTGTAATAGCCGCTGGCATGCAGTTCGGCGTTACTTTCGTTCCCGGGAGAGGATGGCTGCTCCTCTTCCTCAGCAAGCTGCTGCTCAATCAATTGCAGGATAGCTTCCTGCAGCGCAGCGCTGATATTAAAGTTTACGCGGAGCTGACCAGGACCAATCGTATGAACCCGGGCTTCATCATCGCTTAAAAGCAAGCCCGAAGCAGTAAGATTAGACGGATTATCCGTTAAAAAGAGATCATATTGTTGACTTGTGATTCTGTCATCCGGGGTGATGCAGGTAGCTCCCCAACTCTCCAGCTGACGGGTCACGATACGGCGGACTTCATTGGCGGTCACATCAAGCATAATCACCACTTCATCCAGCAGATGTTCACCCGAATCACTCTCCTCCGCGCTGGCGGCCATTTTTAGATGCAGGGAGTAGCGGGTACCCAGCGATTCGCGCGCTTTGATATTGAGCTGTCCGCCGAGCTTGCGCGTCAGGCGATCGCAGAGCCAGAAGGTGAGGGCGTTGGCTTTGCCGTAAAGGTCTGCCTGCGTATCGTTGAGGAACGGAAAGTGCATATTATCGATTTCGTTCGCCGAAACGCCGTTGCCGGTATCCAGAATACGGAAGGTCAGACGATCGTCCGCGGATTCATCTTTACTGACTTCCAGGGTTATTTTGCCAATAGACGTGGTGGTCACCGAGTACTGAATCAGCAGTAAAAGGGTGCGGCGCAGGGCGTCGCGATCGCCGTAGCGCTGCTCATTGGCCGGTAGCGCGTTGTTAATCAGCAGCTGCAGACCTTTGCGTTTGATGATGGGCAGGACTTCAGGTACCACTTCATCGATCAATTCCTGAATTGAGAACAGGTCCTGAACGCTCTTCCAGCTATCGCTCTCCAGCAGATTTGCCAGCTCTATTTCATCAACCAGCTGTACCAGTTCATCGGCATGCTGGGCCAGCCTGCGGCTTTCGGCCATGCCGAGCGCCGCGGCTTCTTCCGCCAGCGTTTGCGCCGGCTGTTTCAGCGCCGTGCCGATATGCTGCATAAACGCCGTACGGCCCTGCTGGTTTTTCTCATACAGGCGCTGGGCCTGCTTGAGTTTCTTATTCACCAGCACCTCGCGGTCCTGATCGCGAATAATAAAGATTTGCGTGCGCGGCGACACCTGGCTGCGGAACTGACGGATTTCATACAGTTCATTGTTCACCGTCGCCTGAATCACGCCCTGGTGCTGATCGGCCATGTTGATGATGTTTTGCAGATTCAGATGCGGCAGCAGATGATCGGCAATCGGATTGCTGATCACCGTCCGGTTAGCGTCCTGATCGTGCACCAGCAGCCCCAGCGGCAGCAGAGAAACAATCTCTTCGTGAATGGCGCGCTGGGCGCGTAATTCACTATTGGCGGCCGAGGAAACGGCCGTTCCCACGATGCTTTTACGGCCGCTGTAGTGACGGAAGGTGGTAAATCCGAACAGCGCCAGCGCCAGCAGGCCAATGTTCAGCAGCAGCGGCAGTAAAATACTCTGCAAGGACTCCAGAATCAGCTCGCTAAAGGGCACCATCCAGACCAGGCGCATACCGGTGGTATTAATTGTGGTGATAATTTCAATCTGCGGGCCGTTAAAGTTAATGCTGACGATGTCGGCGGTTTCTTTATCCGGATTGGCGCTGACGTTCTGCGACGGATCGGGCTCCAGGCGGAAACTCTCCAGCGACATACTGGGAGGGATGAGATCGTTAATGGGCAGATCGAAGGCCACAACGGTCGCCAGGTGGCCGGGCTGGTTAAAGGTGGTGCGTAAGGTGAAGTAGTAGCCGTTTTGCCAGGCGAGGTGGCGCAGCGACGAAAACGTCTCGCGTTCATCTAACGTGTTGGCCTGCAGCAGCATTTCTGCCCGTCGTGATTCAACGACGCTGCTGATGGTCGACTCTTTGAAGCTGGAGGAGAGATCTTTTAACGGCAGCGTTGAAACCAGAATCAGGCTGTTATCCAGGCCGTTAAGGTAATACATCGACCAGGGAATGGTTTCGGCGCCCCACAGGATATCGAGATAGTTGGAGATTTTTTGCGTCATTTCCAGCGTTGAGCTGTCATGAGAGCCAAAAATCAGCGCTTCAGTTTTGCGCCGGGGTTTCTCAAGGTAGTAAACGTCCTGCTTTAAACGCGTCTCTTGTAACCCTGTTTCTGCGGCTGAACTGGACGAGGTCGCGGCAATATTGTCATAAATTTGCCAGGTGGCGTAGCGCCAGGTATCAATGCGTTTATGTAAGTCGTAGCTGACATCGACAACCTGATAGCTTTTATCTTTTAGCCAGGTGTTAACGGCGCTTTGGATCATGACCCCCATCGTCGCCAGCAGGACGATGACCATGAGAATAAAGAAGCGGGTAATGTTGCCGGGTATCAGGGAAAATTTTTTCGGGGTCATCGTGTGAGAGTACGACTCATCAGTATGTGTAAACGGACTGTTGCACCAAGTTAACCGGGGGCAGCGCAGATGCTATGAACAGTATAAAGGTTAACGCCCAAAATCCATACATCTGAATACTATACAACGACTTTTTTGCCTTGAGACTTATCCCAAACCCGCGCGGCGAGCAAAGATGTACGGCCCGAGTGATTTTGTACAATTACTTACGGATTGACTAACGGAAATAGCACTAAATAACAAGAAATTATATAAACAGCTTTGAGTTTATTCGCAAGCTGTTTGATTAATAACCGTTATTTTTTTCGCCGGTAGCATGGAATAATTAAAGATGTGTAAAGAAGGGTAAAAAAAACCGGATGCGAGGCATCCGGTTGAAATAGGGGTAAACAGACATTCAGAACTGAATGACGGTAATAAATAAAGTTAATGATGATAGCGAGGGTAATTTTAGTCGCAGACGAGAGTTTTGTTTTACCATTCAGTGCTATAGATATGTAACCGTGTAACTCATTGACAGGGATTAAAAATTTGTATTTTTTGATTATTAGTGCTTATTTCGCTACCCATTTAGGGCCGAAAAAAAGTTCCCTCATATTTACAAATTGAAACATCTTGTGGGTATTTTGAAACATCTTAGAAGTTTTAGTATCATATTCTTGTTGGATTATTCCTCGTTTTGCAGCACAATGAAACAGCCGACTGATTAGAAGGGTAATCAGTAAGCAGTGGCAATAATAAAAGGCATATAACAAACAGAGGGTTAATAACATGAAAGTTAAAGTACTGTCCCTCCTGGTACCGGCACTGCTGGTAGCAGGCGCAGCGAATGCGGCTGAAGTCTATAACAAAGATGGCAACAAATTAGACCTGTACGGTAAAATCGACGGTCTGCACTATTTCTCTGACGACAAATCTTCCGATGGCGACCAGACCTACATGCGTCTGGGCATCAAAGGCGAAACTCAGATCAACGACCAGCTGACCGGTTACGGCCAGTGGGAATACAACGTTCAGGCAAACAACACCGAGAGCTCCAGCGATCAGGCGTGGACTCGTCTGGCATTTGCTGGTCTGAAATTCGGCGACGCGGGTTCTTTCGACTACGGTCGTAACTACGGCGTTGTCTACGACGTAACTTCCTGGACTGACGTTCTGCCGGAATTCGGCGGCGACACCTACGGTTCTGACAACTTCCTGCAGTCTCGCGCTAACGGCGTGGCAACCTACCGTAACTCTGACTTCTTCGGTCTGGTTGACGGCCTGAACTTTGCTCTGCAGTATCAGGGTAAAAACGGCAGCGTAAGCGGTGAAGGTACTTCCCCGACCAACAACGGTCGTGGCCCTCTGAAACAGAACGGCGACGGTTACGGCACCTCCCTGACCTATGATATCTACGACGGTATCAGCGCTGGTTTCGCGTACTCTCACTCCAAACGTAATGGCGATCAGAACAGCCAGCTGGCTCTGGGCCGCGGCGACAACGCTGAAACCTATACCGGTGGTCTGAAATATGACGCCAACAACATCTACCTGGCGACTCAGTACACCCAGACCTACAACGCAACTCGCGCCGGTTCCCTGGGCTTTGCTAACAAAGCGCAGAACTTCGAAGTGGTTGCTCAGTACCAGTTCGACTTCGGTCTGCGTCCGTCCGTGGCTTACCTGCAGTCCAAAGGTAAGGATCTGGAAGGCTACGGCGACCAGGATATCCTGAAATATGTTGATGTAGGCGCTACCTACTACTTCAACAAAAACATGTCCACCTACGTTGACTACAAAATCAACCTGCTGGACGACAACAGCTTCACTCGTAACGCCGGTGTTTCTACCGACGACATCGTTGCTCTGGGCCTGGTTTACCAGTTCTAAGCAAGCTGAAGTTTGAAAAAAGGCGCCGATGGCGCCTTTTTTTATGCCCGGTTTAACCTTGCTGGTGTACTCTTTGCGCCTTAGCCAGAGGAAGCCAATTTTATGGATATCACTTTTTTCCGCGCCGCCCTGTTCGGCGCCTGCGTATTACTTTCAGGCTGTGATTCAGCCACCACTCCCCAGACGCCAAAATCCGCCGCCACCGTGCTGGAGGGTAAAACCATGGGCACATTCTGGCGGGTTAGCGTCATCAACGTTGATGAGGCGAAGGCCGAGGCGCTGCGCCAGAAAGTTCAGGCTCAGCTGGATGCCGACGATCGTCTGCTTTCTACCTGGAAGAACGATTCAGCGCTGATGCGCTTTAACCATTCGCCGGGTACCTCGCCGTGGCCGGTCAGCGAGGCGATGGCGGATATCGTGACGATGTCGCTGCGCATTGGCGCAAAAACCCATGGCGCCATGGATATCACCGTCGGGCCGCTGGTCAATTTATGGGGCTTTGGCCCGGATAAACAGCCGGTCAAAACGCCGGATGCGCAGCAGATTGCCGCGGCAAAAGCGCGCAGCGGATTACAGCATCTGACGGTGATCAACCAGGCCGGCAAGCAGTTTCTGCAAAAAGATATTCCGGATCTGTTTGTCGATCTCTCTACCGTAGGTGAAGGCTACGCCGCCGATCATCTGGCGCGCCTGATGGAGCAGGAGGGGATCTCGCGCTACCTGGTCTCGGTGGGCGGCGCGCTGGCGAGCCGGGGAATGAATGCGGAAGGGCAGCCGTGGCGGGTGGCGATCCAGAAGCCAACCGATCGCGAAAACGCGGTACAGGCGATCGTTGATATCAACGGCCACGGCATCAGCACCTCCGGCAGCTATCGCAACTACTATGAGCTGGACGGTAAGCGCATCTCGCACGTTATCGATCCGCAAACCGGGCGGCCTATCGATCATAAACTGGTTTCGGTGACCGTTATCGCCCCGACGGCGCTGGAAGCCGACGGCTGGGACACCGGGCTGATGGTGCTGGGGCCGGAAAAAGCGCGGGACGTGGTACGCGAACAGGGGCTGGCGGTCTATATGATTATCAAAGAGGGGGACGGGTTTAAAACCTGGATGTCGCCGCAGTTCCGCACTTTCCTCGTTGGCGAGAAAAATTAAAGCGCAAGATTTCGGGTTTTTGATGACGGACTTCGGCCCACACTGAAGATACACTTACAGCAGGAGTCCGTGATGAAAACGATAATGATTGATACCGATGAGCGCCGCTGGCAGGCGGTATGCGAACGCGATGCCAGCGCCGATGGTCAGTTTGTCTTTGCCGTGCTGACCACCGGCGTCTGCTGCCGCCCCTCCTGCCGCTCGCGCCGCGCGCTGCGGGAAAATGTTCGCTTTTATCCTGATGTGGCAAGCGCGCAGGCGGCAGGCTTTCGTCCGTGCAAACGTTGCCAGCCGGAAAAAACCGATCCGCAGCAGCAGAAGGTAGAGAAAGTGGCTGCCGCGTGCCGTCTGCTGGAGCAGGAGACGCCGATAACGCTGGAAGCGCTGGCACGCCAGCTTGCGGTCAGCCCCTTTCATTTTCACCGCCTCTTTAAATCCGTCACCGGAATGACCCCTAAAGCCTGGCAACAGGCGTGGCGCGCTCGCCGTTTACGCGAAGCGCTGGGGCAGGGGGAGAAAATTACCGATGCGGCGCTCTCTGCCGGTTTTCCGGATAGTAGCAGCTACTACCAGCAGGCTGACGCCGCGCTGGGAATGACCGGCCGCCAGTTTCGCCGCGGCGGGGGGGATATCGATATTACCTGGGTATGCGGCGACGGTCCGCTGGGACGCTGTCTGGTGGCTGAGAGTGAGCGGGGCGTGTGCGCCGTGCTGCCCGGAGAGGACGACGCCTTGCTCTATGCGGAATTAGCCAGCCTGTTCCCCAATGCGCGGCTGCATCCGGGCGACGAGATTTTTCGTCAGCGGGTGGCGCAGGTATTTTCCCATCTTGATGACCACCGGCAGCCGTTTTCCCTGCCGTTGGATCTGCGCGGCACGGCGTTTCAGCTTCAGGTCTGGCAGGCGCTGCGTCAGATCCCGGCGGGGGAGACCCGCAGCTATCGCCAGGTGGCGCAAAGTATTGGCCGCCCCCGCGCGGTGAGGGCGGTGGCAAGCGCCTGCGCTGCGAATAAACTGGCGCTGGTTATTCCCTGTCATCGGGTCGTTCGCGAGGATGGGGCGCTATCCGGCTATCGTTGGGGGACGGCGCGCAAGGCGCTGCTGCTGGCGCGAGAAGCGTCATCCGAGGAGAAATAATGCTCGATCTTTTTGCCGATACACCGCCCTGGCAGGAGCCGCTGGCTCCGGGGGCGATAATTTTGCGCCGCTACGCCCGAGAGCGCGCGCCGGCGCTTTTGCAGGCAATCAGCGAGATTGCCTGTCGTTCGCCTTTTCGCCAGATGGTTACCCCCGGCGGCTATACGATGTCGGTGGCGATGACCAACTGCGGCGAGCTGGGCTGGACCACCAATCAGCACGGCTATCTTTATGCTGCCGACGATCCGCTGACGGGCAAGCGCTGGCCGCAGATGCCGCCGCTTTTCCGCGAACTGGCCGCAGAAGCGGCGGCAGCGAGCGGCTATGCGCGCTTTACCCCGGATGCGTGTCTTATCAACCGCTATCAGCCGGGAACGAAGCTGTCGCTGCATCAGGATAAAGACGAGCAAAACCTGCGAGCGCCGATTGTCTCCGTCTCTCTGGGGCTTCCGGCGATATTTCAGTTTGGCAGCCTGCGGCGTAACGATCCGCTGCAGCGGGTGCTGCTGGAGCACGGCGACGTGGTGGTCTGGGGCGGCGAATCGCGGCTGTTTTACCACGGTATTCAACCGCTGAAAGAGGGCATCCATCCGGCTACCGGCGGCTGTCGTTACAATCTCACTTTCCGCCTGGCGGGTAATAAAGAATAAAAATAAGAATTATTCTTGCTGTCATCGTCGAGCAGTTTAAACTGCTGGCTGTTTTTGCTTGCCCGGATTACGCGTTATGGAACTTCTTCTTCTTGTCTGGCGCCAGTATCGCTGGCCGTTTATCTCCGTCATTGCCCTGAGCCTGCTGAGCGCGGCGCTGGGTATTGGGCTTATCGCCTTCATTAACCTGCGCCTGATAACCCTTGTCGATACCTCCCTGACGGTCCTGCCGGAGTTTCTCGGGCTGCTATTGCTGTTGATGGCGGTCACCCTCGGCTCGCAGCTGGCGCTGACCACGCTCGGCCACCATTTCGTTTACCGCCTACGCGGCGAATTTATTAAGCGCATTCTGGATACGCAAATCGAGAAGATCGAGAAAATCGGCAGCGCGTCGCTGCTGGCCGGGCTAACCAGCGATATCCGTAATATCACCATTGCCTTCGTACGCCTGCCGGAGCTGGTGCAGGGGATTATTCTGACCTTTGGCTCCGCCGCTTATCTGGCCTGGCTGTCAGGAAAAATGATGCTGGTTACCGCCCTGTGGCTGGCGTTGACCATCTGGGGCGGATTTATGCTGGTATCGCGGGTTTATAAGCATATGGCGTCGCTGCGCGAAAGCGAAGATAAGCTGTATCACGACTACCAGACGGTGCTCGAAGGTCGCAAAGAGCTCACTCTCAACCGCGAGCGCGCCGAATATGTGTTTAATCAGCTCTATCTGCCGGATGCGCGAGAATACCGGCACCATATTGTTCGCGCCGATACCTTTCATCTGAGCGCGGTCAACTGGTCGAATATTATGATGCTGGGCGCGATTGGCCTGGTCTTCTGGATGGCCAACAGCCTGGGCTGGGCCGATACGGCGGTGGCGGCGACCTACTCGTTGACCCTATTATTCCTGCGCACGCCGCTGCTCTCGGCGGTAGGCGCGCTGCCCACTCTGCTCAGCGCGCAGGTGGCATTCAACAAGCTGAATAAGTTTTCGCTCGCGCCGTACCGCGCTGAGTTCCCGCAGCCGCAGGCGCATCCCCACTGGCAGACGCTCGAGCTGCGCGACATCACCTTCCATTATCCTGACAACAGCTTTGCGGTCGGGCCGATCAACATGACCCTCAAGCGCGGCGAACTGGTCTTTCTCATCGGCGGTAACGGTAGCGGGAAATCGACGCTGGCTATGCTGTTGACCGGTTTGTACCAGCCTCTTTCCGGGCAGATCCTGGTCGACGGGCAGCCGATGGCGGCGGATAAGCCGGAAGATTATCGCAAGCTGTTCTCGGCGGTGTTTACCGACGTCTGGCTGTTTGACAGACTGCTGGGGCCGGAAGGGAAGGCGGCTGACCCGGCGCTGGTGGAGAAGTGGCTGGGTTATCTGCAGATGAACCATAAGCTACGGCTCGACGATGGCAAAATCCTCGACCTGAAGCTGTCAAAAGGGCAGAAAAAGCGCGTGGCGCTGCTGCTGGCGTTAGCGGAAGATAGAGATATCATCATGCTGGATGAATGGGCGGCGGATCAGGACCCCCATTTCCGCCGTGAGTTCTATCAGGTGCTGCTGCCGCTGATGAAGGAGATGGGTAAAACCCTCTTTGCTATAAGCCATGACGATCACTACTTTCAGCACGCCGACAGGCTGCTGGAAATGCGCGGCGGCCAGCTGTCTGAGCTGACCGGAAATGAGCGCGAGCTGGCGACCCGCGACGCGGTCGCCCGTACCGCCTGATCGCTTTACGCCGTCCCGGAGGCGCCAGCCGACCTCCGGGCTTCCCGCAGGCTGCTGTTTTTTCCGTCGACTGAATTCATAGCGGTTATTATTTCCGCCTCCTCGCGCTATGCTTAAGGCTTCCGGCCTGCTGGTCTGACAGATATTTTTACAAGGATTGCCTGACCGATGTCCGTTTTGCATAAAAAAAGCGCCAGATTGCGTGACGAAGAGCGCGCCCGCCTCATTTGGCTCCTGAGCACCGATAAAGCCGTCACATCCTCGCTGCTGGGTAAATTAACCCTCGCTGAACGTTACGATGACAGCACGCTTGCCGACGATCTGGCGGAAGTGGAGATGCTGGTTTCCCACCTGCCGCCTCCGGACCTTGCCGATGCGCTCGAAGCGCTGCCTTACGATGCGCGCAACGCGCTCTGGCGGCTGGTCGCTGACGATAAGCGCGGTGAAGTGCTGCTGGAGGCATCGGAAAGCGTCTGGGGCGACCTCATCGAGGAGATGAGCGATCACGACCTGCTGTTCGCGCTGCAAAATCTCGATATTGATGAACAGGTCTACCTGCTGCAGCACCTGCCGCGCGATCTGACCGGACGTTTGCTGGCCACGCTGCCCGCGGATAAGCGCGCGCGTATTCGCCAGATGATGCGCTACGCCGACAATACCGTCGGCGCGATCATGGAGTTTGAGGTCATTACCGTTCGTCCGGAAGCCACTCTCGCGGCGGTACAGCGCTATCTGCGGCGACTAGGGAAAATGCCGGAGAACACCGACAAACTGTTTGTGACCACCCGCAATAAGCTGCTGCTCGGCGAACTCGAGCTGCAAACCATTCTGCTGAACGATGCGCAGAAGCGGGTGGGGGAAGTGATGGAAGGCGATCCGGTGACCTTCCAGCCGCACGAGGACGCGGAAAAAGTCGCGCGTACCTTTGAACGTGATGACTTACTCAGCGCGGCGGTGATTGATGCCGACGGCAAGCTGATGGGGCGTTTAACCATCGATGAGATCGTTGACGTGGTCTATGAGGAGACGGATAACGATCTACGCCGGATGGGCGGCCTGAGCAACGATGACGATGTGTTTGCCCCGGTGAGCAAAGCGGTGAAGACCCGCTGGGCCTGGCTGGCGGTCAATCTGTGCACCGCCTTTATCGCCTCCCGCGTTATCGATGGTTTCGAGCACACCATTTCGCAACTGGTGGCGCTGGCCTCGCTGATGCCGATTGTCGCCGGAATCGGCGGTAACACCGGCAACCAGACGATCACCATGATCGTGCGGGCGATGGCGTTACAGCATATTCAGCCGGGAAGCTTTTCGTTCCTGATCCTGCGTGAGATGGGCGTCGCGCTGATCAATGGGATCGTCTGGGGCGGGATTATGGGGGCGATCACCTGGTGGCTGTACGACGATCCGCAGCTGGGCGGCGTAATGACGCTGGCGATGATGCTCAACCTGCTGATGGCGGCGATGATGGGGGTGATTATCCCGATGGTGATGGTCAAGCTGGGACGCGACCCGGCGGTCGGCTCCAGCGTGATGATTACCGCTATTACCGACACCGGGGGATTCTTTATTTTTCTTGGGCTGGCGACGCTTTTTCTGATGTAGCCTGCGCTTGAGTGCGCAGACGGCGAGGGATCAGGGCCATTGAGAGCAGGCCTGCCAGAACGCCGATTGCCAGATTGCTGGTGCCGACGGTCGCGCCGACGGTCACCAGCATCACCAGCGTTTCCGGCCACGGATTGCGCGCCAGCTCCGCCGGACGAATGCTGTGCCAGCTAAAAGTTTTTACCGCCACTATCACCATCACGCCGGCGAGCACGGCCATCGGGATTCTCGCCATCACTTCGCTTAACGCGGTTACCAGCAATAGCAGTACCAGGCCTGCGGCAACGGTCGAGACGCGGCTGCGCGCTTTGCCCATTTCAACGTTAACGATGGTCTGACCGATCATCGCACACCCGGCGATGCCGCCGTAAAACCCGGCGAGAATGTTGGCGACGCCCAGACCGGCGCTCTCGCGCGCCTTACTGGAAGGGGTATGGGTCAAATCATCGACCAGCTTCGCCGTCAAAAGCGACTCCATCAGGCCGACAAAAGCGATGCTCAGCGCGCAGGGCCAGATGATGCGCAGCGTGGTTAAGTCGAGGGGCACCATCAGGCTGGTTAACCCCGGCAGTCCGCCGCTCATGGAGCCCTCATCGCCGACGGTCGGCAGCAGCTGGCCGCTGAAAACGGTAAACAGCGTCAGCAGAACGATAGCAATCAGCGGAGAAGGGATCGCTTTAATAAAGCGCGGCGCCCACAGGACAATCAGCAGCGTCAATACGAACAGGCCGATAATCAGCGGCTGCTTGCTCCAGAAATGCGGTACCTGAGCAAAAAAGATGAGAATACCCAGCGCGTTAACAAAACCGGTCATCACCGGCTGTGGGATAAAGCGCATCAGGCGCGCCATGCCGCATAGGCCAAACAAAATTTGAATAACGCCTGCCAGCACGACCGCCGGCAGAATGTAGCCGACGCCGTATTGGTGCACCATGGGCCCGATAACCAGCGCCACCGAGCCGGCGGCCGCGGTGACCATCGCCGGCCGGCCGCCGAGGACCGACATCGCCAGGCACAATACCACGGAGGCAATCAGGCTAACTTTCGGGTCAACGCCAGCGATGACGGAGAAGGAGATGACTTCGGGGATCAGGGCCAGCGCGGTGAGCACGCCTGCCAGCGTTTCACGCGTCAGCAGCGCGGGCGAGCGCAGTATCTGGCCTAATGCGCCAGCGTGACCAGAGGTAGCGGAATCGGAAACTGGGGGCATAAAAAAAGTTCGCAGAATTTAAAAAATTTTGGCCGGGATCGGTCGCTGCTTACGTGCGGTCGGTCACAAAACCGAGGATAATAGCGCGGATGCATCGCTGACACCAGTACAAAATGTGATTTGTGATACACATTTATTAAACATTTTTATAACAGATCTCAAAACTCAACTTAAAATTTAAACAATATTTAAATTTTTTTTCTTCAGTGTTACCTTTGAAGCCGAGAATCGTTTCACCTGCGCTAAATAAAAAAGCGAGTAAAGTAAGGCTCAAATCCGATGAAGAAAAAGATGGCCGTACCCAGCTCACAGGCGGTTGGTTCCAATAACACTCGGACCAACACCCGCCATGAGCAAGAGACGGATGTATTGTTGATTGGCGGCGGCATCATGAGCGCCACGTTGGGAACCTGGCTGCAGGAACTGGAGCCGGACTGGTCTATTACCATGGTCGAGCAGATGTCCAGCGTCGCGGAAGAGAGCTCGAACGGATGGAACAACGCGGGCACCGGCCACGCGGCGCTGATGGAATTGAACTATACGCCGCAAACCGCTAACGGTATCAATATCGATAAAGCGGTTGATATCAACGAATCTTTCCAGATTTCTCGTCAGTTCTGGGCCCACCAGGTGACCCGGGGCATTCTGAAAAAGCCTAAATCCTTTATTAACAGCGTGCCGCACATGAGCTTCGTGTGGGGCGAAGACAACGTTAACTTCCTGCGCGCCCGCTATGCGGCATTACAACAAAGCGAGCTGTTCCGCGGTATCCGCTACTCTGAAGATCATCAACAAATTAAAGAGTGGGCTCCGCTGGTGATGGAAGGGCGCGATCCGCAGCAGAAGGTGGCTGCGACCCGCTCGGAAGTCGGCACCGACGTGAACTACGGTGAAATTACCCGTCAGCTGATCGCCGGACTGCAAACCCATGATAATTTCTCGCTTCAGCTGGGTACCGTGGTCCGTCGCTTTAAGCGCAACGCCGACAAGAGCTGGAGCGTAACGCTGGCGGATGCGAACAATCGCCACCAGAAACGGGTTATCAGGGCTAAATTTATCTTTATTGGCGCCGGCGGCGCCGCGCTGACCCTGCTGCAGGAAACCGGTATTCCGCAGGCGAAGGAGTACGCGGGCTTTCCGGTCGGCGGTCAGTTCCTGGTTTGTGAGAACCCGGAAGTGGTGACTCACCATCTGGCTAAAGTCTACGGCCAGGCGGAAGTGGGCGCGCCGCCGATGTCGGTTCCGCACATCGACACCCGTATTATCGACGGCAAACGCGTGGTGCTGTTTGGGCCGTTCGCGACCTTCTCAACCCGCTTCCTGAAAAACGGTTCGCTTTGGGATCTGCTGGCCTCCACCAACACGTCGAATATCATGCCGATGCTCAACGTCGGACTGGATAACTTCGATCTGGTAAAATACCTGATTAGCCAGGCGCTGCAAAAGGACAAAGATCGTCACGCGGCGCTGTGCGAGTACTATCCGGAAGCGCGCAAAGAAGACTGGCGCTTATGGCAGGCCGGCCAGCGCGTGCAGATTATCAAGCGCGACGCGAAGAAGGGCGGCGTTCTGCGCCTGGGAACCGAAGTTGTCAGCGATGATGAAGGCACGGTAGCCGCGCTGTTGGGCGCCTCGCCGGGTGCTTCCACCGCGGCGCCAATCATGCTGCAGCTGATGGAGAAAGTGTTCAAAGAGAAGATCAACTCAGCGGAGTGGCAGGCGAAACTGAAAGCGATTATCCCGAGCTACGGTACGCGTCTGGATGGCAACGCAGCGGAAATTGAAAAGGCGCTGGCGTGGACCAGCGAAGTGCTGGAACTGCGCTATGAGCCGCTTACCGAGGCTGATAACGTTCCGCAGGCGACGCTGAAGCCGCTGCCGGAAGGGAAACCTATCGCTGACATCGCGCTGTAAGCGCTTCTCCGGCGGCGCAGGCCGCCGGATTCACTCTTCAGGCATTAACGCTCAACGGCTACGCCGATGGTTTCGTCCGCTCTCCAGATACGATATTTCACGTCGATATTCGCCGGGGTATAAACCACGATCGGCAGCTTGCTGTTATAGCGCAGCATGCCCGCATCGCCCAGGCCAGCCATCACAAACTGCTTCTCTTTTTTACCATCCGGGCAGGCCATCATGGTTGAGACGGGTGACGTCACTTTATCAAATACGTAGTAGTCGTAGCCCCAGCCTTCCAGGGTTTTGCTTTCCAGCTGGCCGCCAAGGCGGTGGCGGTTGCAGTCGACTTCCAGCGTCTGGCCAATCATCAGCTCGACTTTCAATGCGGATTCATCCTGCTGCTGCGGCAGCTGAATCACCTGACGCTTCATCCCTTGTTCCGCCTTTGGAAACGGGGCGATTTTCTCCAGCGGCTGCTCAGCTGCAGCGGCGCTGGTGGACATGCAGGCAACGGCCAGCAGGGAGGCAGCAAACGTAGTGATTTTTTTCACGTGGGTAATCCTTTGTTATCAATCATAAACAGCATAATGTTAGCATTTGTTACGTTGATGGGCAGTGGCGTTTACCAAAATTTTCACAGATACCAGTTATAAATTCTGCTTATTGGTGCAGGAGTAGGGGATTTCATCGCGGTTGAGCAAGGGGTATCCCCCCTGACCTCGCTGCCCCCGCGATGTTTTACTAATTACAGAGCCGCTAAGGTGCCGGTCATTGCCTGACAGGAATGCCGCTCTATGCCTGTAAAGTTGTGCAATACCGGCCGCTACTCCTCGTGATTTTTACCCTCTTCTAAGAAATCCTCATCAAGTTCATCGATGTTTCCGGCGTGATCGCGTCCGGACAGCAGGTTCCAGCAGGCGATAAACAGGGCGGCGATCAGCGGGCCGATAACAAAGCCGTTGATGCCGTAGATTTCCATTCCGCCGATCGTGGTGATCAGGATCAGGTAGTCCGGCATTTTGGTATCTTTACCAACCAGCAAAGGTCGCAGAATGTTATCAACCAGTCCTACGATGATCACAAAGAAACCGACGATAAACGCGCCCTGCCAGAGCTGGCCGGTCGCGAAGAGATAGATCGCCGCAGGCACCCAGATAATCGCCGAACCCACCGCCGGGATCAGCGACAGAAACGCCATCAGCGCGCCCCACAGGATGCTGCCATCAATGCCCACGATCCAGAACGCCAGTCCCCCAAGCGCGCCCTGGGCGAGCGCGACCGCCACGGTGCCTTTGACCGTCGCCCTGGCGACGGCGGCAAATTTGGCGAAAAGATGCTGCTTCACGTGATTTGATAGCGGCAGGGATTCCAGGATCAGCCTGACCAGGTACGGGCCATCTTTTAGCAGGAAAAACAGCAGATAAAGCATGATGCCGAAGCTGATGGTAAAACCGAACGTGCCTTTACCAATCAGGAATGCGCTACCGGCCAGGTACTGGCCTCCTTTAAGCGCAACGTCCGAAAGCTGCCGCTGAATCTGTTCCGCGCTATCAAGATTATGCTCAGAGAGGAAGCTCCTTGCCCATTCCGGCAGGTGAGCAAACAGGCTGGCTACCACGGTCGGGAACTGGGTATCGTTATGCTGCAGTTTGGTGTAAACCACGTTGAGCTCGAAGGCCAGCGACGAGAGGATGATCGCCAGCGGGGTAAACACGATCAGACAGATAATCACTATCGTCAGAAACGCCGCCAGGCCGTTACGCTCGCCGAGCCGATCGCGCAGTTTGTTCTTCACCGGGTGGAAGATCACCGCCAGAATGGCCGCCCATAAAATGGCTGAATAATAGGGGGAGAGAACGTCGAAAAAAGCAAGGGTGACGATCAGCACGATCGGGATGAAAAATCCTTTCGTAAGTCCATTAACTCTCATGTAAATCCTTCAGAAAAATGACGTGTACAGTCAAATAATAGAAGTTTTTCCGGGATTTACAATCAGAGTCGCGGTAGCGTTTCGCTTAGAACAGGGTGGAAATATGACATTAAAAAACCCGCAAACTCTGTGAGAGTGCGGGTTCTTAAGGGGTTACCGATTTAATCGGTGAATAATTTGGTCGGCACGAGAGGATTTGAACCTCCGACCCCCGACACCCCATGACGGTGCGCTACCAGGCTGCGCTACGTGCCGATTCGTGGGGAACAATATTACCCGTTCCCCAAGCGAATGCAAGCCGGGAAATGACTGATTGATTTATAAATAATCAATCAGTTAGCGATAAAGCGTTTTTCATCGGTCAGCACCTGCAGCAGCAAGCTGAGCTGCGGTTTTTGATCGTTAATTTTCTCGCCGTCGCTGTTCCACGTTCTGTAAGTGCCGTTGTGATTAAGCACAACCGTGAATTTCGGCGTGGTAATGGCCAGCGTATCGCTATTGGCCGCGGTGACCCAGGCACGACGGCGGGCGGCGCTAAACAGATCCTCACCTTGCGAATACTCGTTGGCCGGGGTAGAGACGTGGAGCAAACGCTGCATCAGCGTCGTCATCACGTCTTTATTATCGGTCAGCGTCGCGATCTCCTGAGCCGGCGTGCCCGGCCAATGGATCACTAAGGGAACCTGCAGCTGCTCGCGCGACCAGCCAAACTGCTCATGCTGCGGGTTCAGCGGCATTCCACGGCCCGCGGTCACGATAACCACCGTATTGTCCAGCTTGCCCGCTTCCCGCAGCGCGTTCAGCACGCGGCCAATTTGCGTATCGACCGCGCCCGCGGCGTTACCGTAGCGGCGGACGAAGTTTTGCTGCTGCCCGTCGTCAAAGGTAGTGCCGTTGAGAGAAACCCACGAGAACCAGCGGTTTTCATCCTGGGCGTAGCGGTCCAGCCAGTTAATCCACTGGTTTGCCGTCTGCTCGTCGCTTTGCGCTTTCGCGACGGGCAGTGAGAAATCTGACAGCAGCGCCTGACGGTAGAGCGGGCTGCTAAAGCCATCTGATGAGAACAGGCCCAGCTGATAACCCTGCTGATTCAGCGACGTAATCAGGGCCGCGGGGATACGCGCAGACAGAACGCCGTCCATATAGCTCGGGGAAATACCGTAGAACAGGCCAAACATGCCGCTGTCAGCGGTGTTGCCGGAGCTCATGTGCTGGGTAAAGTTCACGTTGTCTTTCGCGAACCCGGCCAGCGCCGGCATGTTTTTCTCAAAGCGCGAATAATTAAGGTTATCAACGGTAATCAGCAGCACGTTATAACCGGTACCGAGATCGCGATAACGCAGATCGCTCAGCGGATATTGCACCGAGACGGCTTCTGGCGCGCCTTGTTCCACCAGACGGCGCTGGTAGTCCTGCGCGTCGAGCAGGCCATGTTTTTCCAGGAAACGGCGCGCCGTCATCGGATAGGAGAGCGGCAGGTTGGCCCGCTGCATGGTGATCGGACGATAGAAGTTGGCATCCGCCCAGATATAGACCAGATGGCTACTGATAAAGGAGATAAAGAAGAACCAGGCAACGGGTCGGGCGTAGTGGCGGCGACGCGTCAGGCTGCGCAGCTTCTGCCAGCTCCAGGTCGCGAAGAGCATTTCCAGGAGGAAAATGATCGGTACGCTGATAAACATCAGCTGCCAGTCGCGCGCCATCTCGTTCTGGTCGGGGTTGATAACCAGTTCCCAGACAAAGGGATTAAGATGCAGGTGGAAACGGGTGAAAACCTCGCTGTCGATTAGCAGCAGCGTCATGCCCACGGTCGCCAGAACAACCGAGATAAAGCGCATTAAGCGCTGAGAGACGACGATAAAAGTCAGCGGGAAAAGAATCAGCACGTAGCTGGTAAAGACCAGGAAGCTGAAGTGACCAACGAGGCTGACGTACGAAAAGAGGCGTCCGGCAAGCGTCGTTGGCCAGTCGGCGACAAACAGATAGCGACTGCCGAGCACCATAGCCAACAACATGTTGAAAAGGGCGAACCAGTGCCCCCAGCTGACCATCTGGGAGACTTTTTCTCGGTAGGGCTGACGAAGAGTCACCATATACTGTTGTTCGTTATCCTTAGTGCGCTGGATCGTCGTTGATAGATGACTGCAGCGCCTGGGCAAAAGAACGGGCGATGGCCTGACGCTGCGCCGGCGCGACGCTACTGTTGATCAGGTTAGTCACCATATTGCCCAGAACCATCAGTGAAAGGTCAACGGGCGCTTTATGTGTTTCCAGAACGCTCGTCAGCTCGCTGAGCAGCTGTTCGACGTGTTCATCGCTATAGCGGGATAATTGCGGCATAAACTCAAAATCTGTTTGTTCGTGAAAGGGCAACATATTACCGTAGCAGCAGCTTTTTTTCCGCATTTTTTCGCCACGACGCAAAAGCGCGCGGCTTCGCTCGCAAAGAGTCACGCGGCGGTTGCGTCGTTGCCCCCGCGGTGGTTGAATACCGCCCGGTCTAAAAGGAGAGTTTAACATGAGTCTGGATATCGACCAGATTGCCCTGCATCAGTTAATCAAACGTGATGAACAAAATCTGGAGCTGGTGCTGCGCGAATCGTTGCTGGAGCCGACGGCGACGGTTGTCGAGATGATGGCCGAACTGCATCGTGTCTACAGCGCAAAAAATAAAGCCTACGGCCTGTTTAATGAAGAGAGCGAGCTGGCGCAGGCGCTGCGCGGGCAGCGTAAGGGCGAAGAAGCGTTCCTGCCGTTTAGCCGCGCCGCTACCGGGCGCCTGCGCGACGAACTGGCAAAATATCCCTTTGCAGAAGGCGGTATTGTGCTGTTTTGCCAGTATCGTTATCTGGCGGTGGAATATCTGATGGTGGCGGTGCTGAACAACCTAAGCAGCATGCGCGTCAACGAAGAGCTGGATATCAGCTCCACCCATTATCTGGACATCAATCACGCGGATATCGTCGCGCGTATTGATTTAACCGAGTGGGAAACCAACCCGGAGTCAACGCGCTATCTGACCTTCCTGAAGGGGCGGGTAGGGCGCAAGGTGGCGGATTTCTTTATGGATTTCCTCGGCGCCAGCGAAGGGCTGAACGCCAAAGCGCAGAACCGCGGCCTGCTGCAGGCGCTGGATGATTTCGCCGCCGATGCGCAGCTGGATAAATCTGAACGTCAAAACGTTCGCCAGCAGGTATACAGCTACTGCAACGAGCAGCTGCAGGCCGGTGAGGAAATCGAGCTGGAGTCGCTGTCGAAAGAGCTGGCGGGCGTCAGCGAGAAGACCTTTCAGGAATTTACCGCCGAACAAGGCTACGAGCTGGAAGAGAGCTTCCCGGCGGATCGCAGCACGCTGCGTCAGTTAACCAAGTTTGCCGGCAGCGGCGGCGGGTTAACCATTAATTTTGACGCTATGCTGCTGGGCGAGCGGGTGTTCTGGGATCCGGCTACGGATACCTTAACCATTAAAGGCACGCCGCCGAACCTGCGCGATCAGCTACAGCGCCGTACTTCTGGCGGAAATTAATGCGCAAAATCCCGACGTCGAGTCGGGATTTTTTTTGCCTGAACCCGTATTACAGGGCGTAGAGGATTTCTACCCCCGCCAGGGTTAGCTGCTGTCGCAGCGCCTCGTCCAGGATCGTATCCACGATCAGCGTACTGGCTGCCCCCAGCTCGCCGATGGCAAAGGCCGACGCGGAGTTAAGCTTTTCTTGTGACGCCATCACCACCGTTTCGGCAGCCCGCGCCGCCAGCGCGCGTTTAATGCCCGCTTCTTCATAGTCACCGGTGGTGAATCCCGCCCGGGGGTGAACGCCGGTGACGCCCATAAAAAACAGATCGGCGTTGATACGGGAAATACTCTCGAGGGCCGCAGACCCGACGCTGACGACGGAATGCTTAAACAACCGGCCGCCGATCAAAATCACCTCGATGAGCGGTTTTTCCACCAGCGCGACGGCAATCCCCGGGCTATGGGTGACCACGGTACACGCGAGGTTATCCGGCAGCAGGTGCATCATCTCCCCGGTGGTGGTGCCGCCGTCGACAATCACCACCTGACCGGGCTGAATGAGCTCAACCGCGCGCTGGGCAATGCTCTGCTTTGAGGCGATTTGCACGTTCTTTCTTGTTTCAATAGGCGCGATGGCTTCGGAAACCGGCAGCGCGCCGCCGTGGACGCGCTGCAGCTTGCCTTCCGCGGCCAGCTCCCGCAGATCCCGGCGAATGGAGTCTTCTGATACGCTAAAGCGCTGGCTGAGATCCCCGGACATCACCTGTTTTTCCTCGGCGAGGATCTGCAAAATCTGCTGTTTTCTCTGGCTGGCGAGCATCAAAATACCTTCATGAGTGATCTTGTTTGTGCACGATTATGCATGTTATGTTGCTCGCTGTCACCTAAAAGGGGAAAAACATGCACGCTGACGCACCGCGCGTTCGCCATATCCGCGAAACGCTTTTATCGGATAACTGGTACACGCTCAAGAAATATACTTTTGAACTATTGCGCCGGGACGGACGCTGGCAGGAGCAGAGCCGGGAAGCTTACGACCGCGGCAACGGCGCGGTGATCCTGCTCTACAATCGTGAAAAGCAAACGGTAGTGCTGGTTCGCCAGTTTCGCTTTCCGGTGTGGATTAACGGCCATGATGGCTTTTTGATCGAAGCTGCCGCCGGACTGCTGGATAACGCTTCTCCGGAGGCGCGCATCGTTGCCGAAGCCGAAGAGGAGACCGGTTTTCGCGTCACGCGCATAGAGCCGGTATTCACCGCTTACATGAGCCCCGGTTCGGTGACGGAGAAGCTTTACTTTTTCATTGCCGAATACTCTGCCGACGATCGGCGCGGCGACGGTGGCGGCCTGGCGACGGAAGGGGAAGACATCGAGGTGCTGGAGTGGCCGCTGGAAAAAGCGCTGCAGGCTATTCGCGAAGGGGAAATCGTCGATGCGAAAACAATTATGCTGTTGCAGCATCTGGCGCTGAACAGGTCAACGCTACTCGGCTGATAAACAAAACGCCCCGAACCTTGCGGAGCGGGGCGTTTGCCATACAACTTTCAGCGAGCGATTAAGCGCGAACGAAGTCGATGTGGGACAGCTTCGGCTTGAACGGGTGACGCTGAACAGCCTGAGCTTTAACTTTCTCTTCTTTGCCATCAACAACGATGGTCAGAACTTCGTTGTAGAACTCAGCGTTGGTCTGCATGTTCCACACTTTGTCGTGATCCAGTTCGATTGCTACTGGCGCAGCTTCGCCGCCATAGATGATGGCCGGGAATTTGTTAGCTGCACGCAGGCGGCGGCTCGCACCCTTACCCTGCTCTTTACGTACTTCTGCGTTGATAGTAAACATTGATGTCTCTCTATATATAAATCCTGCTACAGGCGACCCAGCAGCAGGCAGATTATCTGCTTTGCGAATGCAAAAGCGGGCGGCATTATAGCCGCCATAGGTGTTTGCAGCAACCAAAACCTCAGACGTGAGGGCGATTAGCGTAGTTCGTTGGCCCGGCGGAATCGGCCCTGATAATCAAATACTTTCTCCCGCACCTGCCAGTATTGCCCCTTCATGCGCGCCACGACAAAGTCCGGATGGCGCAGAAGCGCCTGCTGGGCGAGGATATCGGCGGGCGTTATCCAGCGCAGCGGTACGCCCGGCGTTCGGGTATGCGGGCGGATAAAGAGCTGCTCAAAGGCGGTGCGCTGGGCGGGCGTATGCAGTCGGAAGCGCTCACTAACATCCGCGCCATCTTCATCGTAATAGGTGATTTTTAGCCAGGCGCCTTTATCATCCGCGCCGTGCTGCAGATCCATTCCACTACAGCGCAGCACCAACGCATCTTTAAGCTTCAGCGCGGCTTTCAGCATGTCGTCGGGGTCGACCAGTATGGTATCGCACTCGCGGCAGCGGCGGGCGGCGATATCGTTTTCCGCGTTACACTGCGGGCAGTTTTTAAAGCGAAAACGAAAATCACACTGCTCGCGATGGCCTTCGTCATCCTCAAACCAGCCCTGGCAGCGGCGGCCAAAGTGTTCAATCAGCGTGCCGTCGGCGGTGGTTTTCCCCCAAAACGTATTGGCGAAACCGCATGCCGGGCAAAAAACCTGGACCGGCACGTTGTCGCTTTTCCCCTTCGGCGTTCCCACTTCAGGCGCGTAAAGGTCGTGCGGATTACCGGCGTAATCGAGAATCAGGCAGTCCGTTTTACCCGGCGCCAGGCGCAGGCCGCGGCCGACGATCTGTTGGTAAAGGCTCACCGACTCGGTCGGGCGCAGGATGGCGATCAGATCGACATGCGGCGCATCAAAGCCGGTCGTCAGTACCGCGACGTTAACCAGATAGCGGTACTGCTGAGCTTTAAACGCGTCGATGATGCGAT
Source organism: Klebsiella sp. PL-2018 (assembly GCF_019048985.1). Taxonomy (NCBI): domain Bacteria; kingdom Pseudomonadati; phylum Pseudomonadota; class Gammaproteobacteria; order Enterobacterales; family Enterobacteriaceae; genus Klebsiella; species Klebsiella sp. PL-2018. The sequence continues at coordinate 4,029,893 of NZ_CP077673.1, read as the reverse complement.
CGCGCTCCGGCCCCGGCGTTTCACCGGTGATTAAGGCCGCTTCGCCCTGCGGAAGCAACCCGGTCACTTCGCGGGCGTGTTCAACGGTGGCGGCGAAAATCATCACCCCTTTGCGCGTTTGGGCGAATTCAACGATTTGGCTGACGATATGCGGCGTGACGCGCTGCTGTTTTTTCAGTTCGTGGTTTAAATCAGCCTCGCTGAACAGGCCGTTACTTTGCGCCTGCAGGCGGCTGAAGTCATATTGAATCACCGGCATATCCAGCCGCTCCGGCGGCGTCAGGTAGCCGTTCTTAATCATATAGCGCAGCGTCAGCTCGTAGATGCAGTCGCGAAACAGCGCGTTTTCATCACCGCGCACCATGCCGTGGTAGTGGAACTGGTAAATCCACCCCTTACCGAGGCGAAAAGGCGTCGCAGTCAGCCCCAGCAGGCGCAGGTGCGGATTGACCTGCTGAAGGTGGCTGATAATCTGCTGATACTGGCTGTCATCATCGTCGCTGATGCGGTGGCACTCGTCGACGATCAGCAGCGAAAACTCGCCCTGAAACTGGTCGAGGTTGCGGGCGACCGACTGCACGCTGCCAAAGACCACTTTACCGTGGCTCTCTTTACGCTTGAGGCCCGCGGCGAAAATATCCGCTTCCAGGCCGAGCGCGCAATACTTGGCGTGGTTCTGCGCCACCAGCTCTTTAACGTGCGCCAGCACCAGCACGCGACCGCGCGCCAGGCGCGCAAGTTCGGCGATAACCAGGCTTTTACCTGCGCCTGTCGGCAGCACAATCGCAGCAGGTTCATGATGGCGGCGAAACCAGGCGAGCGTCGCGTCGACCGCCTCTTTTTGGTAGGGACGTAATGTAAATGTCATGAATTTATGGCGGTTAATTAACTCGCGAATAGTATGCCACGAATCTTTTCCCTTGAGTGGTGTTAATAGCCCGTTATACTACCCCATGAAATTCTTCTTTTTCGGGCGCGTTGCCCGCTCCAGCACTTGTACAGGCTAAAAAAATCTCATGCGACTTGATAAGTTTATCGCTCAGCAACTTGGCGTTAGCCGGGCTATTGCCGGGCGTGAAATCCGCGGCAGCCGCGTTACCGTGGACGGCGACATTGTAAAAGACTCCTCCTTCAAGCTTCTGCCGGAGCATGACGTCGAGTATGACGGCAATACGCTGGTTCAGCAGACCGGCCCGCGCTACTTTATGCTCAACAAGCCGCAGGGTTACGTTTGTTCCACCGACGATCCGGATCATCCGACGGTCCTTTATTTCCTCGACGAGCCGGTGGCGCATAAGCTGCATGCCGCGGGGCGTCTGGATATCGATACCACCGGACTGGTATTGATGACCGACGATGGCCAGTGGTCGCACCGCATTACTTCCCCGCGCCACCATTGCGAAAAAACCTATCTGGTGACGCTGGAAAATCCGGTGGATGAGTCCACCGCCGAGCAGTTTGCCAAAGGCGTTCAGCTGCATAATGAGAAAGACCTGACCAAACCGGCGGTGCTGGAAGTGGTGACGCCGACCGAAGTCCGCCTGACCATTAGCGAAGGGCGCTACCATCAGGTGAAGCGGATGTTTGCCGCGGTGGGGAATCATGTGGTTGGCCTGCATCGCGAACGTATTGGCGATATCGCGCTTGATGCGTCGCTGGCGCCGGGTGAATATCGTCCGCTGACGGCAGAAGAAATTGCCAGCGTTGGCGGCCAACATGCGCGGAGTAAAACGTGACGGCAAAGCAGAATTCTTCATTAGGGATTGTGTTTATTCTTGGCCTGCTGGCCATGTTAATGCCGCTGTCGATTGATATGTATCTTCCGGCGCTGCCGGTGATTGCGGCGCAGTTTAATGTGCCGGACGGCAGCGCGCAGATGACGCTCAGTACCTATATTCTGGGCTTTGCCCTAGGCCAGCTTTTATATGGCCCAATGGCGGACAGCATGGGGCGTAAACCGGTGATACTGGGCGGTACGCTGGTTTTTGCCGCGGCGGCGGTGGCCTGCGCGCTGTCGCAGACTATCGATATGCTGATCACCATGCGCTTTTTCCACGGCCTGGCGGCCGCGGCGGCGAGCGTGGTGATTAACGCCCTGATGCGCGATATCTATCCCAAGGAAGAGTTCTCGCGGATGATGTCGTTCGTCATGCTGGTGACCACCGTCGCGCCGCTGGTGGCGCCGATGGTCGGCGGAGCGGTGCTGGTGTGGTTTAGCTGGCATGCGATCTTCTGGATCCTCGCGGTGGCGGCGCTATTAGCCTCGGCGATGATCGCCTTCTTTATTAGCGAGACCCTGCCGCCGGAACGCCGGCAGAAATTTCATATTCGCACTACGCTCGGCAACTTCGCGACGCTGTTTCGCCACAAGCGGGTGCTGAGCTATATGCTGGCAAGCGGTTTCAGCTTCGCCGGGATGTTCTCGTTTCTGAGCGCCGGCCCGTTTGTCTATATCAATATCAACCACGTTTCACCGCAGCATTTTGGCTACTATTTTGCGCTGAACGTCGTCTTCCTGTTTGTCATGACCATGATCAACAGCCGCTTTGTGCGGCGGGTTGGGGCGCTGAACATGTTCCGCGCCGGGCTATGGATCCAGTTTGCGATGGCGGCGTGGATGGTCGTGTGCGCGCTGTTTGGCGTGGGGTTCTGGGCGCTGGTGTTTGGCGTGGCGGCGTTCATCGGCTGCGTTTCGATGGTCTCCTCTAACGCGATGGCGGTGATTCTCGATGAGTTTCCGCATATGGCCGGGACCGCTTCCTCGCTGGCAGGGACGTTCCGTTTCGGGATTGGCGCCATTGTCGGTGCGCTGCTGTCGATGGCGACGTTTACCACCGCCTGGCCAATGCTGATTTCTATCGCCTTCTGCGCCAGCAGCTCCATCCTCTTTTACCTCTACGCCAGCCGACGGCGCAAAGCCGCGCGCTAAGCGACTTTCAGGGGGCGATATCGCCCCTTTTTTTGATGCATGTCAACCAAATCTGGCTTCTCTGTTCAGCGATTTGTTTATTTTATGTAAAATCAAATCGTTCAAAAAGTCGCATGATTGCGATAAAAAAGTTGTTTTAGATCACAGAAACGGGTACATATAGCCCGAAGATGTTCCATCTGCGCAATTATAAACTTTTACATTACAAACCAATAACACGGCTATGCCACTGGTGTAAGCGTTTTCTGTGCAGGAAGAGGACTGGTTGTCAATAATGTGTTAGTATTGATGTAAAATTATTGTGAAGTATTTTGCTTCCGGGGTAAACACGTGAATACACTGCAACTCTCTATCGTACACCGTCTGCCGCAGAGCTATCGCTGGCTGGCCGGTTTTGCAGGTTCAAGAGTTGAACCGATTCCGCAAAACGGCGCCCAGAGCGAAAACAGCCTCGTGGCGTTGAAATTACTCAGCCCCGATGGCGAAAGCGCGTGGCCGGTCATGCATAAGCTCAGCCAGGCGCTTAGCGACATCGAGGTCGATAGCTCTGTCGTTGAATGCGAAGGGGAACCGTGCCTGTTTGTTAACCGTCAGGACGAATTTGCCGCAACCTGTCGCCTGAAAAATTTCGGCGTGGCGATTGCAGAACCCTTCTCCGGCAACAACCCCTTCTGACCGTCAGCTCAACGCCAGCAGCTGACGGGTATACTCCTGCTGCGGAGCGGTAAATACGCGCTCGCACTCACCCTGCTCGACGACTTCTCCCTGCCGCAGCACCATTACCTGATGACACAGCGCCCGCACGACGCGTAAATCATGGCTGATAAAAATATAGGCCAGCTGATGCTTTTGCTGTAACGCCTTCAGCAGCGCGAGGATTTGCGCCTGCACGGTTTTATCCAGCGATGAGGTGGGCTCATCCAGCACGATAAGCTGCGGTTTGACGACCAGCGCCCTGGCGATCGCGATGCGCTGACGCTGGCCGCCGGAGAAGGCGGCAGGGTAGCGATGCCGTGAGTGCGGATCGAGGCCGACCTCCTGCATCACCTGAATCACCGCCTGCTCCCGTTCGGCCGGCGTGAGCGACGGTTGATGGACGCGCAATCCCTCTTCGATAATTTGCAGCACGTTGAGCCGCGGGTTTAGCGATGAGTTAGGATCCTGAAAGACCACCTGCATGCGACGACGCAGCGGCAGCATCTGCCGGCGATTGCGTCCCTGAAGCGCCTCACCGTCAAAGGCGATCGCGCCATCGGAATGAATCAGACGCAGAAGCGCCAGCCCGGTGGTGCTTTTGCCCGATCCGGACTCGCCGACCAGCCCCAGCGTTTCTCCCGCGCGCAAATGAAAGCTGAGGCCGTTAACGACCCGGTTATGATCGACAACTCGCCGCAGCAGACCTTTACGTATCGGGAAGGCGATAGTCAAATTTTCCGCCCGCAGCAACACCGGGGCATCGGGTGCGAGCGGGACGGGATCGCCCGACGGCTCGCTATCCAGCAGGCGGCGGGTATAAGGGTGTTCGGGGGCGGAAAACAGCGCCCGGCAGCCGTTTTGTTCCACGCAGCGGCCGTTCTGCATCACCGCGACGCGGTCGGCGAGCTGACGAACGATGCTCAGATTATGGGTGATAAACAGCAGCCCCATATTCAACTCTTGCTTCAGCTCCCGCAGCAGCGTGAGGATTTGCGCCTGCACCGACACGTCCAGCGCGGTGGTGGGTTCGTCGGCGATAAGCAGCTCCGGGCGGGTTAACAGCGCCATGGCGATCATCACCCGCTGGCGCTCGCCGCCGGAAAGCTGATGGGGATAGTCGGCCAGCCGCCGGGGCGCGTTGCGGATGCCGACGCGATCGAGGCAGTCGAGGATTTCCCCGCGCGCCGCTTCTTTGCGCATCCCGCGATGCAAAGAGAGCACTTCGTACAGCTGTTTTTCCAGAGTATGCAGTGGATTAAGCGAAACCATCGGCTCCTGAAAGATCATCGCAATGCGGTTACCGCGCACGCCGCGCAGGGTGCGTTCATCCGCGTGCAGCAGCGACTGGCCGTGAAAACGGATGTCGCCGGCAGGATAGCTGACCGGCGGCGACGGGAGTAGCCGCAGCACCGATAGCGCGGTCACGCTCTTCCCGGAGCCGGACTCGCCGACCAGCGCCAGGGTCTCGCCGACGGCAATCTGCAGCGACAGTTCGCTGACGACGGGGGTAGTCTCACCCTGCTGGCGAAAGGCGATGGAGAGGTTATCGATATCTAACAAAGGTTGCGTCATGCTACACCGCCTTGCTTGGGTCAAAGGCGTCGCGAACCGCTTCACCAATAAAAATCAATAACGTCAGCAGGACCGCCACCGACAGAAAAGCGGCGATGCCCAGCCAGGGCGCCTGCAGGTTGTTTTTACCCTGCAACAGCAGTTCGCCCAGCGAAGGGGAGCCCAGCGGCAGGCCAAAACCGAGGAAATCGAGCGAGGTCAGGGTGGTTATCGAACTGCACAGAATGAACGGCAGGAAGGTCAGGGTGGCGACCATGGCGTTAGGCAGCATATGGCGCAGAATAATGGCGCGATCGCTGACGCCGAGCGCCTGCGCGGCGCGGATATAATCATAGTTACGGGTGCGCAGGAACTCAGCCCGGACCACGCCGACCAGCGTCATCCAGCCGAACAGCACGGTAATGGCCAGCAGCCACCAGAAGTTGGCCTGTACAACGCTTGAGAGCAGGATAATCAGAAACAGCGTCGGCATTCCCGACCAGACTTCGATAAACCGCTGCCCCCAGAGGTCAATCTTCCCGCCGTAATACCCCTGAACGGCGCCGGCCATCACCCCCAGTACGCTGGAGAAGAAGGTCAGCAGCAGTCCAAAGAGAATGGAAATGCGCGTGCCGTACAGAATACGCGCCAGCACGTCCCCGCCGTTGGCATCGGTGCCCAGCCAGTTCTGTCCTGACGGCGGCGAAGGGAAGGGCGCGTCGGTGGCGAAATTAATGGTCGTCGCGCCGAAACGAACCGGCGCCCACAGGGCCCAGCCGTTATCCGCCAGCCGTTTTTGCAGCCACGGGTCCTGATAGTCGGCGGCGGTGGCAAAGCTGCCGCCGAAGGTGGTCTCACTGTAGTTTTTCAGGAGCGGAACGTAGAAGCTGCCGCGGTACTGGACCAGCAGCGGCTTATCGTTAGCAATAAGCTCTGCGCACAGGCTACAGGCGAAAAGCGCTAAAAAGAGCCATAGCGACCAGTAGCCGCGGCGGTTGTGGCGAAAACGCGCCCAGCGGGCCTGATTGACGGGACTAAAAAATGACATTAGCGGCCCTCAAAATCGATTCGCGGATCGACCAGCGTATAGCTGATATCGCTGATGATATTCAGCAGCAGGCCAATCAGGGTAAAAATATACAGCGTGCCGAACATGACCGGGTAATCGCGAGATACGGTGGCCTCATAGCCCAGCAGCCCCAGTCCGTTTAGCGAGAACATCACCTCAATCAGCAGCGAGCCGGTAAAAAACATACTGATAAAGGTGGCCGGGAAACCGGCAATCACCAGCAGCATCGCGTTGCGAAACACGTGGCCCCAAAGGATCTGCTTTTCGCTGACGCCCTTGGCGCGTGCGGTAACCACGTACTGCTTGCGGATTTCATCAAGAAAGCTGTTTTTGGTCAGCATCGTGAGGGCGGCAAAACCGCCGATCACCGTTGCCAGCACCGGTAGGGTGATATGCCAGAGATAGTCGAGGATTTTTTGGTACCAGGGCAGGCTGTCGAAGTTGGCTGACACCAGCCCGCGCAGCGGAAAGAGATCGAAATAGCTGCCGCCGGCAAAGATAACGATCAGCAAAATGGCAAACAGGAACGCCGGGATGGCATAGCCGATAATAATCAGCGTACTGCTCCAGACGTCAAAATGGCTGCCGTTGCTGACCGCTTTACGGATCCCCAACGGAATCGACACCAGGTAGATGATGAGCGTACTCCACAGGCCCAGGGTGATTGAGACCGGCAGGCTGTCTTTAATCAGCTGCAGTACCGATGAGCTGCGAAACAGGCTATCGCCAAAATCAAAGCGCAGATAATCACCGAGCATTTTAAAATAACGCTCGTGCAGCGGCTTATCAAAGCCGTAGCGGTGGGTTATCTCGGCAATCACCTCCGGGTCCAGCCCGCGCCCGCCGCGATAGTGCCCATCGCTGATGTTGCTGACCCCGGTACGCGCATGGCTGGCGGCCATGCCGCCATCTCCGGCGCCGGGCAAGCCGCCGCGGTCGCCGAACTCAATCGCCGCGATCGCCTGATCGACCGGACCGCCGGGCGCGATCTGCACAATAAAAAAGTTAATGGTGATAATCGCCCACAGGGTGGGGATGATGAGCAGTAGTCGGCGGAGCAGATATGCACCCATCTTAATTCCTTAGCGTCTATCCGCGGGGAGTCTGGCCGCTTTGCTTGCGTCGTACCACCAGTTTTCGAAACCGGAGGAGTAGACCGCGCGGGTCTGCGGGAAGGAGAATTTGTCCCAGTATGCGGTTCGGTCCTGCGCCATATACCACATCGGCAGCATGTAATAGTTCCAGGTCAGCACGCGGTCGAGAGCCCGGCCCAGCGGCAGCAGCTTTTCTTTATTACCCTGCCAGCGAATAATCTGCGCGATGAGCCGGTCGACGGCCGGGCTTTGTACCCCTGAGGCGTTATAGCTGGAGTTAATATATTCGGAGTCCCAGGAGACTTGCAGGTCGGTGCCGGGCCAGGGCGTGGCGCGCCAGACGTTGGGCATCATGTCGTAATCCCGGCTGCGCTTGCGGTTACTATACTGGGAGTTGTCGACCTGGCGAATATCCATGACGATGCCGAGCCGCTGGAGGTTGTGCTGGAAGGGCAGGACCCAGCGATCGCTGCTGCCGGAAGGAAGCAGCAGCTCAAAGCGTAACGGTTTGCCGCTCTTCGCATTAACCCGCCTCTGGTTTTTCACTATCCATCCCGCCTGGTTAAGGATGGCATCCGCCTTAAGCAAGTTTGCGCGTTCGAAACCATCGCCGCTGGAAACCGGGGGGCGGTATATCTGCGTGAAAACTTCGGCCGGGATCTCTTTTTTCAGCGGCGTTAACAGCGCCAGCTCGTCGGCATCCGGATAATCGCGCGCCGCGTATTCGGTATTCTGAAAGAAGCTGTTGGCGCGGCTGTAGGAGTGATAAAACAGCGCCTTATTCATCCATTCAAAATCAAAGGCGAGGGTAATGGCTTCGCGTACCCGGCGGTCGGAAAATACCGGGCGCTGAATGTTAAAGGCCAGCCACTGCGTATTCTGCGCCGAGGTGTTGGTGTATTCATCTTTAACGATATAGCCGTGGGTAAAATTGCGCCCGACGTAGCGGGTAGCCCAGTTCTTGGCAACGTTCTCTTCGCGACGGTCGACGGCGCCGGCCTTAAAGGCTTCGAAAGCGACGTTGTCGTCCAGGTAATAGTCGTAGCGCAGCGTATCGAAATTCCAGCGCCCGCGGTTGACCGGTAAGTCGGCGGCCCAGTAGTCCTTAACCCGCGAGTAGGTAATGTACTGGCCCATGCGCCAGGCGGTGATGCGATACGGGCCGCTGGCCAGCGGTGGGGCGGATAGCGGGTCGCTGAGTTTATGGTTTTTCCAGAATTTTTCCGGCATCACCGGTAGCGTCATCAGGCTAAGCATGTTCTCTTTGCCCGGTTTGGCTAAATCAATGCGTACGGTGAGCGGAGCGATGGCTTTTACGGTGGTGCCTTTATAATAGAGGCGAAACTGCGGCACCCCTTCGGTCATAAACTTCTGGAAGGTAAACGCGACATCGCTGGCGGTGACGGGGCTGCCATCGTGATAGCGGGCGCGGGGATTGAGCGCGATCTCCATCCATGAAAAATCATCGGCATAGCGCGTATGCTCGGCGATCAGCGGATAGTAGCTGCCGGGCTCATCATCAGAGGTGGTGAATAGCGTGTCGTATAAGCTTTCGGTACGGATACCGGGGTTGCCGCGCATGGCGTAGCGATTGAAATTATCAAAAGTACCGATGGCCGCGAGGGTAATCGCCCCGCCTTTAGGCGCGGCGGGGTTGGCATAATCGTAATGGTCAAAGCCCGCGGCGTATTTCGGTTCGCCGATAATAGCGAACCTGTCGCTCTCTTTAATCGTTTGCGCCTGGCTCTGCAGGCTAAATAAGGTCAGCAGGATCAGGCTGATGCGTGCAAAAATAACCAGGATGACGCCCTCCAATGTCAGACCTGAAGCGGCCTGACCTTTGATAGCAAATAATAAAGGACCCTTAGCGGCTTGTGAAATATTTCGCCGGTTCATCATGGGCGGCGATCAGCGCGTCCAGCGTCAGCGGCCGGCTTAACCAGTAGCCCTGTAAATAGTTTACCCCGTGGTCGCGCAGCCATTCCGCTTGTTCCTGCGTTTCCACCCCTTCAGCGACCGTGGTGAGCTTCAGGCGGCGGCTCAGGGTGATAACGGCATCAAGCACCGGTGAGGTGACGGTCTCAGTGCCGATAGCCTGCACGAAGCCGCGGTCTATCTTCAGGTAATCAAAGTTATAGCGCTCCAGATAGATTAGCGCGCTATGACCGGTACCAAAATCATCAATCGCAATTTCAAAGCCCTGTTCGTGCAGCCAGTCGAAGTTCCCTAAGGAGCGATTCTTATCGATCATCGCGCGCTCGGTGATCTCCAGCACCACGCTAAAATGGCCGGCCGGCATGGCGGCGGCGAAATGCTGAAGGTCTTGCTGAAAGCTGCCTGCGTGCAGATGAAGGGGGGAGATATTTATCCCCAGCTTGCTCCCTGCGGGCAGGAGCGTTTGCAGAACAGGCGCATCCTGCGCAATCAGTTTTAACAGATGGCGGGTGAGCGGAATAATGATCTGCTGGGTTTCAGCAAGGTTGATAAACACATCGGGAGGGATCTCGCCGGCCATGGGATGTCGCCAGCGCATCAGTACCTCAACGCCGCTGATGCGCAGCGTCTCTGACCTCACCACCGGTTGATAAACCACATAGAACTGATCGTTTTTGATCGCCAGCAGCAGCTCTTTGCGCGGGTCCGATTTAATCGTCAGGATGTAGTAGCTTAAAAGCCCGGCCAGCAGCCCGCACACGACGCCCAGCAGCAGAGCAAACTGCGTATTCTCCGCCAGCCAGCTGTTCGCGTAGAGATAAACCTTCAGCGGCAGGCCGTCGATTTGCGTCTGGCGAATGGGCGGCGAGAGCAGCGTCTGCGGGTCGATAAGTTGGTTGCTGAAGGTGGAAATGGCGGTGTCCTTAATGGCCAGCGCCAGGCCGCTGAAATCATTCTGTCGGGCTGAGTAGAGAATATAGGGCGTCAGGTTGGCATTAATCGAGACAAAAATACCGTCTTTCCCGCCGTGTGGGCTGCGGACCCACAGCGCCAGCGCGGCGCTTTTCGGCATCATTGGCGTCCCGGGCAGAATCGCCATATCGACCGCTTGAGTAAGATTAAGCTGCGGAATGAGCTGGGTTAAGGGCGTGTTCATAGCGCCTGTGGCGGAGGAGCAAAACGCAAGGCCATTTTTGACCAGCAGGATGGCGCGGACGTTCGGGCTGAATGCCGCATGGGCGGTTAAGCCTGAGGCAACGTTTTCACAGGGTTGATCGACCAGCGGCTGCATGCCCTGAATCGTCTGATTCAAATCGTGAAAGTAGTCCTGCAGATACGTATGAACGTTGTGAATAATGGCGTCGAAACGCTCCGCACGGTTGTGATAAATCACCATAAACTGGATGCTACCGGCCAGCAGGGCGACGGCTATTCCAACACATATGCTGGTCAGCCAGATTTTTCGCCGGGGAGCGAGATGACGGGTAGGCATAGGCTATATAGTCAGTCCGTATTGTTGATTTGCGCCAGGGGGCTGATAGAAATCGCTTTTTCTATCCCTGCTTAAAGACATCGCTTATTTTACGAAGTTTCCTGGCTGGCGAGCAAAAAAAAACACCGCCTCGGCAGTGTTTTTTTATTTCTTTCGTTGGCCAAGGGATTAACCAACGGCAGAAGACGATTACGAACGGCTCAGAACGCGTCGCGCTTCGTTATAGCGCTTTTTCCAGTACGGCTCATCCATGCTTGAAATCGTCACACCGCTGCTGGTGGAAGCATGAACAAACTGATTGTTGCCGATGTAGATCCCTACATGGCGGCCCGTGGAACCTGCACGGAACAGAACTAAATCACCGGTGCGCAGCTGCGCGCGGCTGATCGATTTTCCGGAATCCTGCTGCTCTGAAGTCGAGCGCGGCAGTTCCAGGCCAAACTGTTCACGGAAAGTCCGTTGCACAAAGGCGGAACAATCGATGCCTTTACGGGTGCTGCCGCCGAGGCGGTAACGCACGCCCTTCCAGCTGGCATATTGATCCATCAAGCGGGACTTAACGTCCAGGTTGCGGACCATCGTTTCAAATTCATCCTGAGAGGCTTGCAGTGATGATAAATCGCCACTACCCACAGCAAGCGTCTCAGAATGCATATTCCTGGCGGTACTATTTGAACTACACGCGGAAAGCAGAACCGCAACTGCAATCGCGGGGGCGACCCGCAAGATATATCTCAAAATCGGCTGAGATTTGACCATGCTGTGTGTTATCCCTTGTTGTCCTTAACGACAATGTCGTTATAAAAAATGCCAAACGTGTTAGAGCCTAATTACCTGGTCGCAATGAGACAATTCCGTAAGCATAAAACTGTGGACTGACGCACAAATTTATTCATTCTCTGAATTGATGTCGCTGACGAGGCAAAACGAGATTGAGGTTACCCGATCAACCGGGGGATGGCGAGCGGTTTTACGCATTTTCTTATAAGTATTTTTGCGACAAAAAGTGAATCATCGGCAAAGGGCAAAATAGCGACAGCAATGGGTAAAAAATACGCAATTTACTCATTTCTAACATGATTACTATGACGGGAAGATGATGCCGGATGAGAAAAAACGCGCGGACAAAAAAAGGGACCCAGAACGATCCCTTATGAATGATATTAATTAATTGTAAAGATAGATTTAATTTTTAGTTTTTCTACCCGGAAGATAACGCTCAAATAACGCAATGACATTATCACTCAGCGGGGTCATCAATACCCAGGGGGCGCCAATGAGTACCGCCGTTAATGAGCCGACGGCAATATCGGTAAACCAGTGAGCGCCAATCATTACGCGTGGAAAAGCGAACACTACGAATATGACCAGCGCGATGGCAAACGCCCGGCGACCGAAATAGCGCCACATAAATGATGCAAAAATCAGCAGCATCATACCGTGATCGCCTGGAAAGCTATCTTTAGACGCATCTTTAGTGGGGAAGGAGATCACATCGCTCACTTTGGTGATATCGGTAAAAGAGAGCGAAGGGCTGGCGCGCTTAACCGGCATCAGGTGCTGGGCAAGCTGATTGATGATGACGGCGGCCAGCAGCATCGCCAGGCCGATGATAATCACCCGGCGGCGTCCGGCGCTCTGCTCTTTAAACCAGAAGCTTAGCATCAGGCTGCCCATCGCCAGTAGCGAGCAGGCATCAAATGCGCGGTTGTTGATAATCGCCAGCAGCCAGGTGTAAGCGGTGCTCACGCCAACCAGGTGGTTAAAGAAATAGAAGATCGCCGAGTCCAGCGGATTCCAGAAACCATGGTTAACGGGAAGGTACCATGAACAAAAAAGCGCAACACCCGCCGCGTTCAGCAGCAGGATTAGGGGAATTCGATTTTTAATCATAACTATCGTGTGTTGGGTAAACGACGGCAACCATAGCCGTCTTAACTTAAACGAATCCTCAACAAGGAGGCCTGCAGTGCGTTCCAGTCCGTCTCGGTATCGGCAATCAGCTCGATACGGCTATCGGGGGGAGGAACGTTCTGCGTCTCAATATGCAGATCGCGCTGCTGGCGGTTGATGCGTACCACTCCTTCCGCGATGCGCATCACCCCTTTCACGCGCCCGACCGGCGCCAGACGCGCCCATTCGAGCAGGGCCACGGTGTCGAAAACGGTTTCGGCGTCAAAAATCCAGCCGCAGGCGTGATAGCCCTGGCCGCTATTGAGGCTGCGACGCCAGCGCTGATGGGCAGGGAGGCTCAATGCCGCAAGGCCCTGTTTCCGCCCGTGGCCGTGCGCGTGTTCAGGGCTGGCGGGAAGCGGCGCAAGATTGCGGCGCGGCAAATCAAGCAGTGCCGGGTCGATATTCCCCCGCGTGGCGCTGACGAACCGCCGATCGCCGGCATAGGTCTGCCACCAGGCGGCGAATGCGCGTTGGCTTTCCTCCGTTGCGCGGTCGGCTTTATTACTGATAATGACGTCAGCGGCGGCCAGCTGGTCGCGAAAGTTGTCATTGGTCACTATTTTTTCGTCCAGCAGCTGGCGCGGATCCAGCACGCATAAGGTGGCGCGCAGGTCGATCCACGGCTCGTATATTGCGGCGGTCAGCATATCGAGGATCTGTTTAGGATGGCCAAGCCCGGTGGGTTCAATCAGCAGGCGATCGGGTTTGCCCTGGCGCAGCAGGGTGTTGAGCCCGACCTGCATCGGCAGACCGTTCACGCAGCACATGCAGCCGCCGGGGATCTCTTTGAGCAGCGCGCCGCTTTCCGCCAGCAGCGCGCCGTCAATGCCCACTTCACCAAACTCGTTGACCAGCACGGCCCATTTTTCATCCGCGGGCTTATGGGCCAGCAGATGCAGAATCGACGTCGTCTTGCCGCTGCCGAGAAACCCCGTGATCAAATTGGTTTTGGTCACTTTTTCTCCAGGATAAATGTAATGTTGTAACAGTTACGCTATCCTGACGAAAAAAAGGGGAAAAGAGAAGTCTTACCGCGGACAGAAGGGGGATCTGTCCGCTAAAAGGCAGAAATTGTTAAGCGTTCAGCGTGCCGGCAATCGCCTGACGTGCGCCAAAAGCGGCGAGCTGATGCCATGCGGCGGTGATATGCGCGACAAACTGCGGGTTCTGCGGCAGGTCGCGGCCGAAGATCTCTTCAAGCGTGAGCAGGGCCGCCACGCGCTGGTGTTCATCGCTGGCAGAAACCCGTTTCTGCATCTTATCGGCCAGCGGATCGCGAATATCAATCGCATTTCCGGCATCGTCAATACCGCTGACGTAGCGCATCCAGCCGGCCACGCCGAGCGCCAGCAGCGGCCAGCGGCTGCCCCGAGCGAGATGGACGCGAATACCCTCAAGCATACGTTGCGGCAGCTTCTGGCTACCGTCCATGGCGATTTGCCAGGTGCGATGCTTCAGTGCCGGGTTGCTGAAGCGCTCGATCAGGCTGTCAGCGTACGCCGTCAGGTCAACGCCCTGAATGGATAAGGTCGGCGCCTGTTCGTCAAGCATCAGGCGGTAGGCGGCGCTGCGGAAAATCGGATCCTGCATGCAGTCGCTAATGTGCGCATGGCCAGCCAGATAGCCAAGCCAGGCGAGAAACGAGTGGCTACCGTTGAGCATCCGTAGCTTCATTTGTTCCCACGGTAAAACGTCATCGGTCATCTGGACGCCCGCGGTTTCCCAATCCGGGCGACCGGCAACAAAGTTATCTTCAATGACCCACTGGATAAAGGGTTCGCAGCTGATTGCGCAGGGGTCTTCCACGCCTAGCGTCGCGCTAATTTCTGCCAGCGACTCATCGGTGGCGGCGGGCACGATGCGGTCAACCATGGTACCGGGAAAGCTGATGTGTTCGGCGATCCACTGCGCCAGCTCGGGGTCCCGTTTTTCGGCCATTCCCAGCACGGCGTTTTTTACCACATGTCCATTATCGGGAATATTGTCGCAGGAGAGGACGGTAAACGGCGGTAGCCCGCGCTGTCGGCGGCGCGCCAGCGCTTCCACCAGAATGCCGGGAACCGATTGCGGCAGCGTCGGATTTTGCAGATCGTGAATAATGCGCGGTTGCGTCATATCCAGCTGGCCGCTGGCCGGATCGATGCAGTAGCCCTTCTCGGTGATGGTCAGAGAGACAATGGCGACCTGCGGTTCGCAAAATTTCTCAATAATGGCGGCCAGCGAATCCAGTTTCGCATTCAGACACTCATGAACGGCGCCGACAATAATCGGCTGATTGCCCTCGGCGCCTTTTTCCAGCACGGTAAACAGGTGGTCCTGCTGGCGAAGCTGGCTCATCAGCCGATCGCCGCTGAACAGGCTAATCTCACAAATCCCCCAGTCTCCGCCGCTGGCGTTGAGCACCCGATCGGTGAGAAGGGCCTGGTGCGCGCGATGAAACGCGCCAAAACCGAAATGCACAATACGCGAACGCAGCTGACTGCGATCGTATCGAGGAAGCTGTACGCCTTCCGGCAGCGTGGCTGTCGCAATGGTTGTCATTCTTAACACACCTGATTAACCAATAATTAACATGGCCAGTGTAAAGATATATGACAACAAATTAAATTGGTGAGCCTTATTTATCCGCTTAATGTGAGCTTGATCATGCAATTCTGTCGCGGTAAACGGTCAGGCCGCAAAGTATGCGGAGAGAGCCGGTGAGATTAGCGGTAACTTCGCTATTTTTGGTATAACAGCTTTTGGCGGAGGGGAGATTGCGGATAAGGGGCTAATAAAAAGGACAGCCGCTGGCTGCCCTCCTGGATGTTGCAAACGCGGAGTTTAGTCCGCGCGGCCCATGTAGCGGCTCTCTTCGATATGGATGCGGATACGCTCTCCCGCGCTCAGGTATTCAGGCACCTGAACAACAAGGCCGGTGCTCAGCGTCGCCGGTTTGTTACGGGCGCTTGCGGATGCGCCTTTGATACCCGGCGCCGTCTCAACGATTTCGAGATCCACGGTCTGCGGCAGTTCCAGCGCCAGCAGCTGGCCGTCCCAGGTCAGAACCTGCATATCCGGCATGCCGCCTTCCGGCATAAACAGCAGCTCTTCTTCGATCTGCTCTTTGGTGAAGATATACGGGGTGTAATCTTCTTTATCCATAAAGACGTATTCGTTGCCATCGATATAGGAGAAGTCAACGAAGCGGCGGGTCAGGGTGACGGTATCGACGATGTCGTCGCCTTTGAAGCGTTCTTCCACTTTCAGGCCGGTGCGTACATCGGAGAAACGCATTTTGTACAGCGTCGCTGCGCCGCGGGCGCTGGGTGACTGAATATCAATATTTTTAACAATCAGCAGTTTGCCGTTGTAATTCAGCACCATACCTTTTTTAATTTCATTCGCTCTTGGCATTGCGGTAATCCTGTCACTTAAAGGGTCGAAAATATCGCGTAAAACTACTCGCGCCGGGCCTTTCAGGCAAGTGGAATTCGTCGGTTTTGCTATCTTCAGGTAAAACGTTTAGGCTGGGCTGCTAAAAGCGTTATCGGAAGAGTCGATTATGGAATGCCGCCCTGAATGCGGAGCTTGCTGTATCGCTCCTTCTATCTCCAGCCCTATCCCGGGCATGCCGCAAGGCAAGCCGGCAAACACCCGCTGCGTGCAGCTATCGCAAAATAATCTCTGCGCTATTTTTGGCTCGCCGTTAAGGCCGAAAGTGTGCGCCAGCCTGAAGCCGGAAGCGGAAATGTGCGCCACCAATCGCGAAGACGCCATGACCTGGCTGCTTCATCTTGAGCTGAGCACTTCGTGACGGTGCAAGCCCGCGCGGGATACCCTTAAACGTCTTTAATACGCCACAGGCAGGCCTGAGTGATGACCCCCATCACCAGCGCAATCCAGAATACGGCGTGATAGCTCCAGACTTCCGCAACGACCCCCGCCAGCGAACCGGCGATAATCCAGCCAACGCGCGTGGTATTGGTATAAAGCGTGGTGGCCGCACCCGCCTGTCCGGGCATCAGGTCCTGGAAATAGAGCATGCCGATACCGGCCAGGATACCGATAAAAATGGCGTTCAGCGCCTGCAGGGCCAGCAGCAGTCCGGGGGTATGGACGGTTAGCATGCCAACGTAAAACAGCACGCCGGCCACCGCTGAGATGCGCATCAGGAAACGTTTGCCGAAGCGTTTGGCGTAGTAGCCCGCAATCAGCATGGTCGGGATTTCCAGCCCGGCGGCGGTGCCCATCATGACCCCGGCCAGCTTCTCCGGTAAATGCAGTTCATTGATGATAAACAGCGGCATATTAATGATGTACAGGCTGTTGATTCCCCACATCAGCGTACAGATGATAAACAGCAGCAGCGCGTCGCGGCGGTTGGTGCGCGGCGCTTCAAGATGGCCCGTAGCGATCTTCGGCTCTTTACGCATGCTGGGAAGAAAAAACCAGACCATCGCGCCGCAGACCACAAAGGCAACTGCCGCGCTGAGATACATCACCGTAAAGCCAAAACCCATGGCCAGCGCGTAGGCCAGCGGCGGTCCGATAACCCATGCCAACGATACCTGAGCGCGCAGAATCGAGCTAAACATGACCGCCTCGCGGCCTGTTTTGTCCGCATGCTCGCGGGCGAGGGCAAACATCTGCGGGTTGGCGGTGGAGCCGAAGCTGCTGAGAAATACCCCGATGAACAGCAAAATAAAGTAGTTACGGTTCCAGGCGAAGAGCATGCAGGCCAGCACGCCCATCAGGCAGCAGAAGACGATCAGCCGCTTGCGGTCGCCTTTGCGATCCGAACGCCCGGCGAGGAACTGGCTCACCAGAATGCCGATCACCGCGCTACCGGTAAAAAAGAAGCCGACCATCGCCGGTCGTACGTGAACCTCGTTCGTCAGAAACAGGCTCAGCGTTGGCGTCTGGAGTGCCCCGGCGATACCCGTCAGGAAGGCGACGATCAGAAAGGCGGAAGAGGTGAAATCAAACCCGCGTCGTGGCAGGGCGGCGCTACTGTTTTGCATGTCGGCGTTCATCGGTTTTCAGGAGTCGCGGAGTTTACGCCGTCACTCAGAAAATGAACAGTACCAGGGCACGAATAAATCAAAAAGACGTTTCAAAATCAAACTTCAGCAGAAAGCTGAAGTTTTCCCGGCCTCGACGCTCCCGCTTCAGCAAAAGTGTGCTGTATCTCTAACTTCTGTTATCAGAAAACGAACTTTTCTTGCCTGGCGGCTAATAAAGGTACAGACTTCTTGAAACGTTTCAGCGTCATCGGGAGATTCTCCGGCAGGTAGATGACGCATTTTTTCTCAAAGTAGCTGAAACGATTCAATTCAGCAGGAGAGGAGAACCATGTTCCAGTTATCTGTGCAGGATATTCATCCCGGTCAGCAGGCCGGTAATAAAGAAGAGGCTATTCGTCAGGTTGCCTCCGCGCTGGTCAGCGCGGGCAACGTGGCAGACGGCTACATCAACGGGATGCTGGCTCGCGAGCAGCAAACCTCCACTTTCCTTGGCAACGGTATTGCGATTCCGCACGGTACCACCGACACCCGCGATCAGGTACTGAAAACCGGCGTTCAGGTGTATCAGTTCCCGCAGGGCGTGACCTGGGGCGAAGGGCAAACCGCCTACGTCGCCATCGGTATTGCCGCCAGCTCGGATGAACACCTGGGGCTGCTGCGTCAGCTGACCCACGTGCTGAGCGACGACTCCGTTGCTGAACAGCTTAAGTCCGCGACGACCGCTGAAGAGCTGCGCGCCCTGTTGATGGGTGAAAAGCAGAGCGAAGCGCTGAAGCTGGATAATGAGACGCTGACCCTGGACGTTGTCGCCAGCGACCTGCTGACCCTGCAGGCGCTGAACGCCGCTCGGCTGAAAGAAGCCGGCGCCGTCGATGCTTCCTTTGTTAGCCGTACGATTAATGATAAACCGCTGCACCTCGGTCAGGGCATCTGGCTGAACGACAGCACCGAAGGCAACCTGCGCAGCGCCGTTGCCGTCAGCCGCGCGGCCAGCGCCTTTACCAGCGATGAGCAGCCGGTTTCTCTGCTGATCACCGTCGCGATGGCCGATGACCAGCCAACTGCGGTGCTTAATCGCCTGAGCAATTTGCTGCTCGACAAAAAAGCTGACCGTTTGCTGAAGGCTGATGGTGCCACGCTGCTGGCGCTGCTGACCAGCGACGACGCGATTGCGGAAGATGTTCTCAGCGCGGAATACGTTATCCGCAACGAGCACGGGCTGCACGCGCGTCCCGGCACGATGCTGGTTAATACTATTAAACAATTCTCCAGCGACATTACCGTCACCAACCTTGATGGTTCGGGCAAGCCGGCCAACGGCCGCAGCCTGATGAAGGTCGTGGCGCTGGGCGTGAAAAAAGGTCACCGCTTGCGCTTTACCGCGCAGGGTGAAGATGCGCAGCAGGCGCTGGATGCGATTGGCGAAGCGATCGCCGCAGGCCTTGGGGAGGGCGCATAAATGAGCAGACGTGTCGCAACGATTACTTTAAACCCGGCCTATGACCTGGTGGGTTTTACCCCGGAAATTGAACGCGGTGAGGTTAACCTTGTTCGCACTACCGGTTTGCACGCCGCAGGGAAGGGGATCAACGTTGCAAAAGTGCTGAAAGATCTCGGTATCGACGTCACCGTTGGCGGTTTCCTCGGTAAAGACAATCAGGATGGTTTTCAGCAGCTGTTCAGCGAGCTGGGCATTGCTAACCGTTTTCAGGTTGTTCAGGGCCGTACCCGTATCAACGTCAAGCTGACGGAGAAAGACGGCGAAGTCACCGATTTCAACTTCTCCGGCTTTGAAGTCACGCCGGGCGACTGGGAGCGTTTTGTTAACGATTCCCTGAGCTGGCTGGGCCAGTTCGATATGGTTTGCGTGAGCGGTAGCCTGCCGTCTGGCGTCAGCCCGGAAGCGTTCACTGACTGGATGACCCGTCTGCGTAGCCAGTGCCCGTGCATCATTTTTGACAGCAGCCGCGAAGCGCTGGTTGCCGGTCTGAAAGCGGCGCCGTGGCTGGTTAAACCTAACCGCCGCGAGCTGGAAATCTGGGCGGGCCGCAAGCTGCCTGAAATGAAAGATGTGATTGAAGCCGCTCATGCGCTGCGTGAGCAGGGAATTGCCCACGTGGTTATCTCCCTTGGCGAAGAAGGCGCTCTGTGGGTTAACGCATCCGGAGAGTGGATTGCCAAGCCGCCTTCCGTTGAAGTGGTAAGCACCGTTGGCGCCGGTGACTCCATGGTTGGCGGCCTGATTTATGGCCTGCTGATGCGTGAGTCCAGCGAACATACGCTGCGCCTGGCAACGGCAGTTGCCGCGCTGGCGGTGAGTCAGAGCAATGTCGGTATTACCGATCGTACCCAGTTGGCCGCAATGATGGCGCGCGTCGACTTACAACCCTTTAATTAACAGCAGGAGAGGCATAATGAAAACGCTGCTGATTATTGATGCCGGGCTTGGACAGGCTCGCGCCTATATGGCGAAGACCCTGTTAAGCACTGCGGCGCAAAAAGCGCAACTCGAACTGATTGATAACCCGAACGATGCTGAGCTGGCGATTGTGCTGGGCACGGCGCTGCCGGCCGACAGCGCGCTGAACGGCAAAAAGGTCTATCTCGGCGATATTAACCGCGCCGTAGCGCACCCGGAGCTGTTCCTCGGTGAGGCCAAAAGCCATGCAACGCCTTACAGCGCCCCGGCCGCTGCCGCTGTACCCGCAGCGACCAACGGTCCGAAACGCATCGTAGCGGTCACCGCCTGTCCGACCGGGGTGGCGCACACCTTTATGGCGGCGGAAGCGATTGAAACCGAAGCCAAAAAACGCGGCTGGTGGGTGAAAGTTGAAACGCGCGGCTCCGTGGGCGCGGGCAATGCAATCACCTCGGAAGAAGTTGAACAGGCGGATCTGGTGGTGGTGGCTGCCGATATCGAAGTGGATCTGGCGAAATTCGCCGGTAAGCCGATGTATCGCACCACCACTGGTCTGGCGCTGAAGAAAACCGCTCAGGAGCTGGATAAAGCCGTTGTTGAAGCGAAACCGTATCAGCCTGCGGGTAAATCCCAGGCCGCGGCGGAAGGCAAAAAAGAGTCCGCTGGCGCCTATCGCCACCTGCTGACCGGCGTGTCGTACATGCTGCCGATGGTGGTGGCGGGCGGTCTGTGTATCGCGCTCTCCTTCGCTTTTGGTATTAAAGCCTTTGAAGTGAAAGACACCCTGGCCGCCGCGCTGATGCAAATCGGTGGGGGCTCAGCCTTCGCGCTGATGGTGCCGGTACTGGCGGGCTTTATCGCCTTCTCCATCGCTGACCGTCCGGGCCTGACGCCGGGTCTTATCGGCGGTATGCTGGCGGTAAGCACCGGGTCCGGCTTTATCGGCGGTATCATCGCTGGTTTCCTTGCCGGTTACGTGGCGAAAGCGATCAGTACGAAGCTGAAACTGCCGCAAAGTATGGAGGCGCTGAAGCCAATCCTGATCATTCCACTGGTTTCCAGCCTGATCGTAGGTCTGGCGATGATTTACCTGATTGGTAAGCCCGTTGCCGGGATCCTCGAAGCGTTGACCCACTGGCTGCAAACCATGGGCACGGCGAACGCGGTTCTGCTCGGTGCGATCCTCGGCGGTATGATGTGTACCGACATGGGCGGTCCGGTGAACAAAGCGGCCTACGCCTTTGGTGTTGGTCTTCTGAGTACCCAAACCTATGCGCCGATGGCGGCCATTATGGCGGCGGGTATGGTTCCACCGCTGGCGCTGGGTCTGGCGACGCTGGTTGCGCGTAACAAGTTCGACAAAGCGCAGCAGGAAGGCGGTAAGGCCGCACTGGTTCTCGGCCTGTGCTTTATCACCGAAGGCGCGATTCCGTTCGCTGCTCGCGACCCGATGCGCGTCCTGCCCTGCTGTATCGTTGGCGGCGCGGTCACCGGCGCGATGTCCATGGCGGTCGGTGCTAAGCTGATGGCGCCGCACGGCGGTCTGTTCGTCCTGCTGATTCCTGGCGCGATTACGCCGGTACTCGGTTATCTGATGGCGATTGTCGTCGGTACGCTGGTCGCAGGGCTCTCCTACGCGGTGCTGAAACGTCCTGAAGTTCAGGTAGTCGAAAAAGCAGCCTGATCGACCTATTAAATCGTTCTCAAGGGCAGAGTCTTCTCTGCCCTTTTTTTATGCCTCATCTCCTCCCGCTCATCCTGCCGTATGTGCTCTCCTTCGCATTTTTAAACTGTTTAAAAACCATACGGGTCATTTTTTGTGATTTTGTTCATGTTCATATGAAATCCCTCTTGCTGACCTCTTTACTTTAAAAACATTGCGCTTAACATAAACACATGTTCACATTCAAACATATGTTTATTGAGGGGTAATGAATGGGAGTATGCTTATTTATTGATATTCAATAATTCCACTGCCATAGCATTTTTTATGCTGGAGGGTATTTTTATGCCTGAAAATGATTACGTTGTAATTATTGGATCGGCAAATATGGATGTTGCTGGTTATTCCAATGTATCGTTGAACTATGCGGATTCTAACCCCGGGAAAATAAAATATACTCCCGGCGGCGTAGGGCGAAACATTGCGCAAAACATTGCCTTGTTAAATAAAACAGCGTGGCTATTATCGGTTGTCGGTGACGATTTTTATGGCCACTCTCTATTAAAACAAACGGCCCAGTCCGGGGTTCACGTCGATAAATGTCAGGTTATCCAGGGGGAAGGTACTTCAAGCTATTTATCGCTGCTTGATAATACCGGTGAAATGCTGGTGGCGATTAATGATATGAGCATCACTGAACATATTACGCCAGCGTTTTTAAGACAGCATCATGATTTTATCCGCAATGCCGCGGTGATTGTCGTTGATTGCAATATCAGCGAGGCCGCTCTCGCCTGGCTGATGGAAAATAGCGGCGCAACGCCCGTTTTTGTCGATCCGGTTTCAGCCTGGAAGTGCGTGAAAATCAGCCAGCATCTGGGGCGTATTCACACCCTGAAACCGAACCGAATTGAAGCTGAAACGCTGAGCGGCATCGCGCTGTCCGGCACGGATGACGTCGCGCGCGTTGCCGACTGGTTTCATCAGCGTGGCCTGAAGCGCCTGGTGCTGAGCATGGGCGGCGACGGGGTTTACTACAGTGAGAAAGAGGGCGAACGCGGCTGGTCAGCGCCGCTGAAAACTCAGGTCGTTAACGTCACCGGCGCCGGTGACGCCATGATGGCCGGCCTTGCCTGCTGCTGGCTCGACGGCTGTTCATTTTCGCAAGCGGTGAAGTTTGCTCAGGGATGCTCTTCTCTGGCGCTCTCATCGGAATTCACCAATAACCCTGAATTATCTTACGCCAACGTAAAAAAGGTAGTGGAGAAAGAATATGTCTGAATTAAATATTTCCTCTGAATTATTACAGGTTTCTGCGGAAGTTCAGCAGGCGTTGAAAAATAATCAGCCAGTAGTGGCGCTGGAATCGACCATTATTTCTCACGGCATGCCATTTCCGGAAAATGCGCAAACGGCGCTGGAAGTAGAAGAAACTATTCGTCGCCAGGGGGCGGTGCCGGCAACCATTGCGATTATTCATGGCGTCATGAAAGTTGGCTTAAGCCGTGAAGAAATTGAACTGCTGGGTCGCGAAGGGCATAACGTCGCCAAAGTTAGTCGTCGTGATTTACCCTTTGTTGTCGCCGCGGGATTAAATGGCGCGACCACCGTGGCGTCCACCATGATTATTGCCGCAATGGCCGGGATTAAAGTCTTCGCTACCGGCGGTATTGGCGGTGTACATCGCGGAGCCGAGCACACGTTTGATATTTCCGCCGATTTGCAGGAGCTGGCAAATACCAACGTCACCGTCGTCTGCGCCGGTGCAAAATCTATTCTCGATCTCGGTTTAACGACCGAATATTTAGAAACGTTTGGCGTTCCGCTTATTGGTTATCAAACCTCTGCGCTGCCGGCATTCTTCTGCCGAACCAGCCCGTTTGACGTCAGCATTCGCCTCAATAGCGCCAAAGAGATCGCCAAAGCGATGGCGGTGAAATGGCAGTCGGGTCTGAATGGCGGCATGGTGGTGGCGAACCCCATTCCTGAAGCGTTCGCGATGCCGGAAGAGAAAATCAACGCCGCCATCAACCGGGCGGTGAAGGAGGCGGAAGAGCAGGGCGTGGTGGGGAAAGCGAGTACGCCGTTCCTGCTGGCCCGCGTAGCGGAGCTGACCGGCGGAGACAGCCTGAAATCCAATATTCAGCTGGTCTTCAACAACGCCATTCTGGCCTGCGAGATTGCCAAAGAGTATCAGCAGGTAGCCTGACGACAGTTGCGGGCCGTTTGCGGTTGCCCGCCCCGATATCAACGATACCGAAAGCCTGGCCCACGCCGGGTTTTCCACCAGGTAAGGATATCATTATGGACATCATGAGAAGTCTTCTGGGGATGGTGGTGTTGCTGGCCATTGCCTTTGTGCTGTCAGTCAATAAAAAACGCATCAGCGTCAGAACGGTAGGGGCGGCGCTGCTGCTGCAAATCGTCATTGGCGGGGTGATGCTCTACTTTCCGCCGGGCAAGTGGCTGGTCGAGCAGGCCGCGCTTGGGGTACATAAAGTCATGTCCTATAGCGACGCCGGAAGCGCGTTTATTTTTGGTTCACTGGTCGGCCCGAAGATGGACGTGCTGTTTGACGGCGCCGGCTTTATCTTCGCCTTCCGCGTGCTGCCCGCCATCATTTTTGTCACCGCGCTGATAAGCCTGCTTTACTACCTCGGCGTGATGGGGCTGCTGATCCGGATTCTCGGCGGCATCTTCCAGAAGGCGCTGAATATCAGCAAAATTGAGTCTTTTGTCGCCGTGACCACCATTTTTCTTGGGCAAAATGAGATCCCGGCGATCGTCAAACCGTTTATCAACAAGCTCAACCGCAATGAGCTTTTTACCGCGATTTGCAGCGGGATGGCGTCGATCGCCGGGTCGATGATGATCGGCTATGCCGGTATGGGCGTGCCGATTGATTATCTGCTGGCCGCTTCGCTTATGGCTATCCCCGGCGGGATTCTGTTTGCCCGTATGCTGAGTCCGGCAACCGAAGCATCCCAGGTCACTTTCGACAATCTCTCCTTCACCGAGACGCCGCCGAAAAGCGTTATCGAGGCGGCGGCGTCAGGGGCAATGACCGGCCTGAAAATTGCCGCCGGGGTGGCAACGGTAGTGATGGCGTTTGTGGCGATTATTGCTCTGCTGAACGGTATTATCGGCGGCATTGGCGGCTGGTTTGGCTACGGTCACGCAACGCTGGAGGGAATTTTCGGCTTCCTGCTCGCGCCGCTGGCATGGATTATGGGCGTTGACTGGAGCGATGCGACGCTGGCGGGCAGCCTGATTGGCCAAAAGCTGGCGATAAACGAATTCGTCGCCTACCTCAACTTTTCTCCCTATCTGCAAGCCGGCGGCAATCTGGACGTGAAAACCGTTGCGATCATCTCGTTCGCGCTGTGCGGTTTCGCCAACTTTGGCTCGATCGGCGTGGTTGTCGGGGCGTTTTCGGCCATTTCACCGCAGCGTGCGCCGGAGATTGCCCAGCTTGGGCTGCGCGCCCTGGCGGCGGCCACGCTCTCTAACCTGATGAGCGCCACCATTGCCGGGTTCTTTATTGGCCTGGCATAACAGGCTGCGCGCACCGCGCCTGCGGTGCGCGCTACGCCACGCCGGGAAGTAAATTGAGCGCGTTATCAACGGACAACGAGGGGTTGTTGATACCGTCGCTGGCGCGGGTGATGGCGGTGCAGGCCATGGCGAAAGCGACGCTCTCTTTAAAGTCGCTACCGTCGAGATAGCTATAAAGTAGCCCTGCCATTAGCGCATCGTCGGCGCCGAAGCTGTCTATCGTCGTATGGTCCGGCAGACTCATCCGGAAGCGTTCACCCCCTGCTTCGCTACAGAAAACAGCGTCGTCTTCCGAGCAAATCACCACCCGCTGAGTTCCCCTTTCGTGCAGCCATGCTAGCGCCCGATCGCGATCCGCGTCGTTTTCGATAGCCTGTCCCCAGAGGATCTGGAGTTCGCGCAGCGTGGGTTTGAGGGTGTGGATCTTCCCCAGCCATGGGCGAATGCGGTGCGCTTTAAACTCGGACACGGTATCAACAAATACCGGAATGCCGTTAGCCAGGGTAAATACCCACTCCAGCGACTGCTCCGTCAAATTACAATCGACCAGAACGACGCCGGCATGCGTCAGCAGATCCCGGTACTGATTCAGCAGCTGGGGCGTGAGCGACTGTAAAATATGCGTATCGTTAATCGCCAGCACCGTCTCTTCCTGCGGGTTAGCGATGGAGAGGTAGGTGGCGGTGTTATGGCCGTGCAGGCGGATACAGCTCTGCACGTTAACGCCCGCCTGGCGGGTTTGCTCCAGCAGCGTTTCGCCGTAAAAGTCGCTGCCGACGGCGGAAATCAAATGCACATCGCGGCCCAGCAGCGCCAGGTTATGCGCGATGTTCCGCGCCACGCCGCCGGCGGAGCACTGGATATTCCCCGGTTTGGAGACCGGTTGAGGATAATGAATATCGGCAATTCCGCGGATATCCATATTCACCGCGCCCAGCGAGACGCAGTACTCCTGCTCGGTAAGGATGTAGCCTTTGCCCTTGATGGCCCCCTTACGCGTGAGGTCCATAATATGCGCGGCCACGCGGGAGCGGCTAATCTGCAGAATATCGGCAATCTCATGCTGCTGAATTAGCGGATTGCGCCGCAAAATTTTGAGGATCTGCTTTTCCCTGTCGTTCATATCAGACCGTGGCCTCTTCCGTTTGCTGCGCCCGCAGCCAGGCGATCTCTTCCGCCCAGATATCAGGATTGATCGTTTCCAGAATGAGCGGGATACCGTCAAAGCGGCGGTCCTGCATAATCCAGCGGAAAGCATCATGGCCAATATTGCCTTCACCCAAGCTGTGGTGACGGTCAACGCGGCTGGCGAACGCGCTTTTCGCATCGTTCAGGTGCATACCGCGCAGATACTGGAAGCCCACAATTCGGTCGAAATCAGCGAAGGTTTTTTCGCACTCTTCGGCGCTGCGCAGGTCGTAGCCGGCGGCGAAGGCGTGACAGGTATCAATGCACACGCCGACGCGTGATTTATCTTCCACACCGTCGATGATGGCCGCCAGATGCTCAAACTTAAAGCCCAGGTTACTGCCCTGGCCGGCAGTGTTTTCAATGACCGCCGTGACGCCTTCGGTTTTTGCCAGCGCGATATTGATCGATTCGGCGATACGCGCCAGACATTCGTCTTCCGGGATTTGCTGCAGATGGCTACCCGGATGGAAATTCAGCAGCGTCAGGCCGAGCTGCTGGCAGCGGGAGAGTTCATCAATAAAGGCATCGCGGGATTTTTCCAGCGCGTCCTCAACCGGATGACCGAGGTTTATCAGATAGCTGTCGTGCGGCAGAATTTGCCCTGGGCCGAACTGGTACTTTTCGCAGGCGGCTTTGAATTCAGCAATGGTTTCGTCGCTCAGAGGGGCGGCGCGCCACTGGCGCTGGTTTTTGGTAAAGAGGGCAAATGCGGTCGCGCCGATTTCGGCTGCGCGAATGGCGGCGTTGGCTACACCGCCGGAGGCGCTGACGTGCGCTCCAATATATTTCATAAAAAAACTCCAGTTAAGCCGCTGGGGGGAGGGTAATGATAGCGGCTTAGCCGGAGAGTTACATCATCCTTAATACAACCTGAGTAGCGAGGGGCTTCAGGCCATCAGGCTATGAATGGCCAGGTTAATCGCGCCGCCGCCGACAATCAGCCAGACGAAGAGCATCAGCGCCATCAGCAGCGGTTTGGCGCCGGCTTTTTTCAGCGCGCTGACGTGGGTGGTCAGGCCGAGGGCGGCCATCGCCATCGCCAGCAGTACGGTATCCAGCGTGACCAGCATATCGACAACCGCTTTCGGCAGCAGGTGGAAGGAGTTAAACACCGCCACCAGAATAAACAGGATCGCAAACCACGGAATGGTGATTTTACTTTTCTCACCGCCGTTTGCCGGGGCTAATTGCTTCACGCGCGCGGCGAGGAACAGCAGGAACGGAGCCAGCATCATCACGCGCAGCATTTTTGCAATCACCGCCGCGTTTTCCGCGTCCGGACCCACCGCGTGGCCTGCCGCGACAACCTGAGCAACCTCATGCATCGTCGAACCCATATAAATGCCGTAGGCTTCCGGCGTGAACCAGTGCGCCAGGAAGGGATAAATCGCCGGGTACAGGAAGATGGCAATGGTACCGAAAATCACCACCGTGGCGACGGCGACCGTGACTTTGCTGGCCTCCGCTTTGACGACCGGTTCCGTCGCCAGTACCGCTGCCGCGCCGCAGATGCTGCTGCCGGCGCCAATCAGCCAGCTGGTATGTTTATCGAGGCCGAAAACCTTTTGCCCAAGAAAACAGGCGATCAAAAAGGTGCTGGAAAGCGTCAGAACGTCAATCACGATACCGCCGACGCCGACGTCGGCAATCTGGGCGAACGTCAGGCGAAAGCCGTATAAGATGATGCCGAGGCGCAGCAGGTGCTGCTTGGCAAAAATCACGCCGCCGTCGCAGGGCTGCCAGATTTTCGGGTAAACCGTGTTACCGATGACCATGCCGAATAAAATGGCCAGCGTGAGGGCGCTGAAGCCCGCGCCGGCGATAGCCGGAAAGCTACCGGCCCACAGCGCTGCGCCGGTGAGCAGGGCGGTGAGCGCCAGTCCAGGTGCAAAGTGCCGCAATGGGCGATGTTTAGTCGGTAAAGTGAGTGCTGTCATAACCTTCTCCTTTGTCTGGGAAAAGCATACGACTCGCTGGTTTAAATATAAAATTGATTATATATTTATAATTAATCGAAATAAGTGGTAAAAACGCGGTTTCGCGGTTTGAGAACGATGGGCCTCAGCCTCACGCCGCGGAACGCGAGTCGTCTATAAAGGCAGGAAAAAATATGCATATCACGCTACGTCAGCTGGAAGTTTTTGCTGAGGTTTTAAAAAGCGGATCGACCACTCAGGCGTCGCAAATGCTGGCGCTTTCCCAGTCGGCGGTTAGCGCGGCGCTGACCGAACTGGAAGGGCAACTGGGGGTGCAGCTCTTTGACCGCGTAGGGAAAAGGCTGGTGGTCAACGAGCACGGCAGGCTGCTTTATCCGCGGGCGCTGGCGCTGCTGGAGCGGGCGCTGGAGATAGAGCAGCTGTTTCGCGGCGACAACGGCGCGATCCGCGTCTACGCCAGCAGCACCATCGGCAACTATATTCTGCCGGAAATCATTGCGCGCTATCGACGCGATCTGCCGGATTTACCCCTGGAGCTGAGCGTGGGCAATAGCCAGGACGTGATCAATGCGGTGGCCGATCTGCGCGTGGATATCGGGCTGATTGAAGGTCCCTGTCACGCCGCGGATATTATCGCCGAACCCTGGCTGGAAGATGAGCTGGTGGTCTTTGCCGCGCCGGATTCGCCGCTGCTGGCAGGGGAGGTGACGCTGCAACGGCTGGCGGAAGCGCCGTGGATTTTACGCGAGCACGGCTCCGGGACCCGGGAAATCGTCGACTATTTATTACTCTCGCATTTACCGGCGTTTCATCTTGGGATGGAGCTGGGCAACTCGGAAGCCATCAAGCACGCGGTGCGCCACGGTCTGGGCATTAGCTGCCTGTCGCGACGCGTGGTGGCGGAGCAGCTTGAAGTTGGATCGCTGGTGGAGCTGACGATTCCGCTGCCGCGCTTAACCCGCACCTTGTGGCGCATTCATCACCGGCAGAAGCATATTTCCAAGGCATTACAGCGGTTTCTGCATTATTGCGACGTGTAAAAGCGGACGCCACGCGCGCTGGCGTTTTCGGGATTTCATGCTTTACTAATAATCCATGCTCGATCATGAAGCTCTCTTATAACTTTGCAATTGTATCGGATGGATCACAGACACTCTGCTACAATCTCGCCTCGTTTTTTGGATGGATAGCATTTTCACATGGTTTCGGATACTAAAACCACAGAAGCGCCCGGTTTACGTCGTGAACTGAAGGCGCGCCACTTGACCATGATCGCGATTGGCGGTTCCATAGGTACAGGTCTTTTTGTTGCCTCTGGCGCAACGATTTCTCAGGCGGGCCCGGGTGGGGCGCTGCTCTCTTATATTCTCATCGGCCTGATGGTTTATTTCCTGATGACCAGCCTCGGCGAGCTGGCGGCGTTTATGCCGGTGTCCGGCTCTTTTGCCACCTACGGGCAGAATTACGTTGAGGAAGGCTTTGGCTTCGCGCTGGGCTGGAACTACTGGTACAACTGGGCGGTGACCATCGCCGTTGACCTCGTTGCCGCTCAGCTGGTGATGACCTACTGGTTCCCCGATGCACCCGGCTGGGTCTGGAGCGCGCTGTTCCTCGGCATCATGTTCCTGCTGAACTGGATCTCGGTAAAAGGCTTTGGTGAAGCGGAATACTGGTTCTCGCTGATCAAAGTGGCCACCGTCATCATCTTTATTATTGTCGGCGTGATGATGATCTTTGGCATCTTTAAAGGCGCACAGCCTGCGGGCTGGAGCAACTGGGTTGTCGACGATGCGCCGTTTGCCGGCGGCTTTGCGGCGATGATTGGCGTGGCGATGATTGTCGGCTTCTCGTTCCAGGGAACCGAGCTTATCGGCATCGCGGCCGGCGAGTCGGAAAACCCGGAGAAGAACATTCCGCGCGCCGTGCGGCAGGTGTTCTGGCGTATCCTGCTGTTCTATGTGTTCGCCATCCTGATTATCAGCCTGATTATTCCGTATACCGACCCGAGCCTGCTGCGTAACGACGTGAAAGATATTTCCGTCAGCCCGTTCACGCTGGTCTTCCAGCACGCGGGGCTGCTGTCGGCGGCGGCGATTATGAACGCGGTTATTCTGACGGCGGTACTGTCGGCGGGTAACTCCGGGATGTACGCGTCCACCCGCATGCTCTACACCCTGGCCTGCGATGGCAAAGCGCCGCGTATTTTCTCTAAGCTGTCCAAAGGCGGCGTGCCGCGTAATGCGCTGTATGCCACCACGGTGATTGCAGGGCTGTGCTTCCTGAGCTCGATGTTCGGTAATCAGACCGTTTACCTGTGGCTGCTGAATACCTCCGGCATGACCGGCTTTATCGCCTGGCTGGGGATTGCCATTAGTCACTATCGCTTCCGTCGCGGCTACGTGCTGCAGGGGAACGATCTCAACGATCTGCCGTATCGTTCCGGCTTTTTCCCGCTGGGGCCGATCTTCGCTTTCGTGCTGTGCCTGATCATTACCCTGGGCCAGAATTACGAAGCGTTCCTCAAAGATACCATCGACTGGGGCGGCGTGGCGGCAACCTATATCGGCATTCCGCTGTTCCTGGTGATCTGGTTCGGTTACAAGCTGGCGAAAGGAACGCGTTTTGTGCGCTACAGCGAAATGAAGTTCCCGGAGCGTTTTAAAAGCTAAGGTCAGCTGACGCCGTAAGATAAAACCCTCTCATCGAGAGGGTTTTTTTATGTCTGCGATTCTTACATGTTGATACAGTTATTCATAATTTTATTGATAATTGTAATCATTATCTTTATCATTTCCACCAAATTCAGGATGAAGCCAATCCCCGTATCTTGCAGAGGGTCAGACTGACAAGGGGCGACCAGCCACATCTACTGTAAAAAATTGCGCGCATACGCCGTTAGAGCGCTATGCCGACAGTACCTGTGAGCAGGACCTTTTTTGTTTGTTTTGTTGTACACCTCATGGAGATATGGAATGTTCAGGCTAAACCCTTTTGTCCGGGCCGGATTATGCGCGTCCGTCGTATCCCTGGCGTTTCCGGCGCTCGCCGACGTTAACGAAGAAACGCTGGTCGTCACCGCTGCGGCAACTGAACAGAGCGTCAAAGATGCGCCCGCCAGTATTAGCGTTATCACCCAACAGGATCTGCAGCGTAGACCGGTACAAAACCTGAAGGATGTACTGCGGGAAGTGCCGGGCGTGCAGCTCACCAACGAAGGGGATAACCGCAAAGGGGTGAGCATTCGCGGCCTCAGCAGCGGCTATACGCTGATCCTCGTTGACGGCAAACGCGTTAACTCGCGCAACGCCGTTTTCCGCCACAACGATTTTGACCTCAACTGGATCCCGGTTGATGCCATTGAGCGTATCGAAGTGGTGCGCGGGCCGATGTCTTCCCTCTATGGTTCCGACGCCCTCGGCGGCGTGGTCAATATCATTACCAAAAAAGTCGGTCAGCAGTGGACGGGCACCCTCAGCGCGGATACCACCATTCAGGAACACCGCGATCGCGGCGATACGTACAATGGTCAGTTCTTTACCAGCGGCCCGCTGATTGACGGCGTGCTGGGGATGAAAGCCTACGGCAGCCTGGCAAAGCGTGCCAAGGACGATCAGCAGGCTTCCAGCAACGCAGCTGGCGAAACGCCGCGTATTGAAGGCTTCACCAGCCGCGACGGCAACGTCGAATTCGCCTGGACGCCCACTGATAATCAGGACATCACCGCTGGCTACGGGTTCGATCGCCAGGATCGGGATTCCGACTCTCTTGACCGCAACCGCCTTGAGCGCCAGAACTACTCCCTGAGCCACAACGGCCGCTGGGATGTCGGCAATAGCGAGCTGAAATTCTACGGCGAGAAAGTGGATAATAAAAATCCGGGCCAGGCCGGAACGATCACATCTGAGAGTAACTCGGTGGACGGCAAATACGTCCTGCCGCTGGGCATGATCAACCAGCTGCTGACCTTCGGTGGCGAATGGCGTCACGATAAGCTGAAAGATCCGGTCAACCTGAGCAGCGGCGGTAAATCTACTTCCGCCAGCCAGTACGCGCTGTTCCTCGAAGATGAATGGCGGATAATCGAACCTCTGGCCTTAACCACCGGCATCCGTATGGACGATCACCAGACCTATGGCGATCACTGGAGCCCGCGTGCTTATCTGGTGTATAACGCCACCGATACCGTGACCGTGAAGGGCGGCTGGGCGACGGCATTTAAAGCGCCATCCCTGCTGCAGCTGAACCCGGACTGGACCACCAACTCCTGCCGCGGCTCGTGCAGCATTATCGGTAACCCGGATCTGAAACCGGAAACCAGCGAAAGCTTCGAACTGGGTCTTTACTATCGCGGCGAAGAGGGCTGGCTTGAAGGCGTGGAAGGAAGCGTCACCACCTTCCAGAATAACGTTGACGATATGATCGATATCCTGCGTACTTCCAGCGCCAGCGAAGCGCCGGGCTACCCGAATTTTGTCGGCTGGAAAACGGTGAACGGTAAGCGCGTGCCGGTATTCCGCTACTTCAACGTCAATAAGGCGCGTATCAAAGGGGTAGAAACTGAATTGAAGGTGCCGTTCGGCGACGAATGGAAGCTGACGGTAAACTACACCTACAACGATGGTCGCGACCTGAGTAACGGCGGCGATAAACCGCTACAAACGCTGCCGTTCCATACCGCTAACGGTACCCTCGACTGGAAACCGCTGGACGACTGGTCCTTCTACGTCACCGCCAACTATACCGGCGAACAGCGTTCGGTCAGCGCGACGGGCAAAACGCCCGGCGGCTACACCATGTTTGATATCGGCGCGGCCTGGAACGTCACCAAAAACGTCAAGCTGCGCTCCGGGGTACTCAACGTGGGCGATAAGGATCTGAGCCGCGACGACTATAGCTATACGGAAGAAGGCCGCCGCTACTTTATGGCCGTCGATTACCGCTTCTAACCGGGCGATAAAAGAGGGCTGGCAGATTTCCCTGCCAGCCCTCGCTAAAGGCGCTCAGGGTGAAGCCAGACGGAAAAGCGGTGGGCGAACCCACCGCTCCAGGTGGCTACTTACCGGATTCGTAAGCCATAAAAGCAGCTACCTCCCTGTTCGTATCGCGGTAGCGAATTTCGCAAAGCGATTTTCTTACCATCAGGGTGAACGCTAATAGCGTGATACACACGATGAGCAGACACCAGATCGGGACGTTGGGCGGTACCTTCATGGTTTGTTCTCCTTGCCTTACGGCGGGTAAGAGACTAACCTGATGTTGTCTAGGCATCGGGACAGCCTCGTGGGTGATTACATTACCTTCGGGGCTTTCTTCTTTCTGCCTCAGCACAACGGTAAAACTCAATCCTGCTCTGAGGCGAAAGCCTCAAGCGCCGCCAAAAATCATACCCCCCGACGACGGAAAATACACTATCTCTCTGTATATATTAGTTTTTATGACTATTGGATGATGAGGCATTTTGCGTATCAATGCGCCGGGAAGGTGCTTCACGACGCATTGAAAGGATCAGGAGAAGAGGTGCCGGGCATGGAAGCGCAGGTGGTCCTCAATAAATGAGGCGATAAAGTAGTAGCTGTGATCGTAACCGGGCTGAATACGCAGGGTTAACGGCCAGCTTTTCTGACGCGCGGTTTCCGCCAGCACCGCCGGCTGCAGCTGTTCGGCGAGGAATGTATCGCTATCGCCCTGGTCAATCAGGGTTGGAATCGCATCTGACTCGCTGCTGGCCTGCATTAACGCGCAGCTGTCCCAGGCCTGCCAGGCCGCTTCATCCGCTCCCAGATAGGCGGTAAACGCTTTTTTGCCCCAGGGAACCTGGGTCGGGTTAACGATAGGCGCGAACGCGGAAACGCTGACGAAGCGGCCCGGATTCTTCAGCGCCATCACCAGCGCGCCGTGGCCGCCCATGGAATGCCCGCTGATGGCGCAGCGGTCGCTGAGATTAAACTCGCGGACAATCAGCTGCGGCAGCTCGTCGCGAAGGTAATCGTACATGCGGAAATGCGCGGACCACGGCGCCTGGGTGGCATTGAGATAAAAGCCCGCGCCTTTCCCCAGATCGTAAGCGCTATCGTCGGCAACGTTATCACCGCGCGGACTGGTGTCCGGCATCACCAGCGCAATGCCCAGTTCGGCGGCGACGCGCTGAGCGCCCGCTTTGGTGGTGAAGTTTTCATCGTTGCAGGTCAGGCCGGAGAGCCAGTAGAGAACCGGCGGCGGCGCGTCAGCGGCGGCGGGAGGTAAAAAGATGCTGAAGGTCATTGCGCAGTTCAGCGTTGCGGAGTCGTGCCGCCAGCGTTGCTGCCGACCTTCAAAACAGCGGTGCTCTTCGAGCAGTTCCATGCAGGGCTCCTTAAGTGTCTCAGGCGTAATTTTCCATAATACAGATATTTCATGCCCTCGTGAGTAACTTTCACTTCCTCCTTTTCGGAACGTATTGCATCATTAATGCAACTTTTAACCAACATGCTGACCTTGCCGCAGCGGCAGGCGTCGCGCTATGGGTCGGCGATTGGCTTGGTTGCGGCAAGGTGAGCAGGGCGTTGCGTGACGCATCGTAGTGCGCTGGTCTGGCGGCGTGGAACGAGAGGTGACGCCAATTTCAACAATTATCGATGCGGCTACTGGATTCTGTGCGTCACCTCACGCACAATGAATACAAACTTTGCCCTCAGAAGAGCAAAGAGCGCCACACCTGCAGGAGAACAAAAATGTCATCACTGAGTAAAGAAGCCATACTCGTTCATGAAGCGCTGGTCGCTCGTGGGCTGGAGACGCCGCTGCGTCCGCCAGTACAAGAAATTGATAATGAAACTCGCAAGCGTCTGATCGCCGGACACATGACCGAGATTATGCAGCTGTTAAACCTTGATCTAAGTGATGACAGCCTGATGGAGACCCCGCATCGCATCGCCAAAATGTACGTCGATGAGATCTTCTCCGGACTGGACTACGCCCGGTTCCCCAAAATCACCGTCATCGAAAATAAGATGCAGGTTGATGAAATGGTGACCGTGCGCGATATCACCCTGACCAGCACCTGTGAACACCATTTTGTGACCATTGACGGCAAAGCCACGGTGGCCTATATCCCGAAAGATTCGGTGATTGGCCTGTCGAAAATTAACCGTATCGTGCAGTTCTTCTCCCAGCGTCCGCAGGTGCAGGAGCGGCTGACGCAGCAGATCCTCACCGCGCTGCAAACGCTGCTGGGGACCAGCAACGTCGCGGTTTCCATCGATGCGGTGCACTACTGCGTGAAAGCGCGCGGCATTCGCGATGCCACCAGCGCCACCACCACCACGTCGCTGGGCGGCCTGTTTAAATCCAGCCAGAATACCCGCCAGGAGTTCCTGCGCGCCGTACGTCACCACAACTAAAACGGAGCAGGGTACATGGAGAGAAATGTCACGCTGGACTTTGTCCGCGGCGTCGCCATCCTCGGTATCCTGCTACTGAATATCAGCGCCTTCGGTTTACCGAAGGCTGCTTACCTCAACCCGGCGTGGTCCGGGAACATTTCCGCCAGCGACGCCTGGACCTGGGCGATTCTCGATCTGCTGGCGCAGGTCAAATTCCTGACCCTCTTCGCCCTGCTGTTTGGCGCCGGACTTCAGCTTCTGCTGCCGCGCGGCAAGCGCTGGATCCAGTCGCGCCTGACGCTGCTGGCGCTGCTTGGCTTTATTCACGGACTGTTTTTCTGGGACGGCGATATTCTGCTGGCCTATGCGCTGGTCGGGCTGGTGGGCTGGCGAATGGTGCGCGACGCGCACGATGTCAAATCGCTGTTTAATACCGGCGTGGTGCTGTACGTTATCGGCGTGGCGGTACTGCTGTTGCTGGGATTGATTTCCGGCAATACGCCCAATCGTTCGTGGCTGCCGGACGCGGCAAATTTGCAGTACGAGCAGTACTGGAAGCTAAAAGGCGGCTTTGAAGCGGTGAGCAATCGTGCGGATATGCTGTCGGATAACCTGCTGGCGCTGGGCGCGCAGTACGGCTGGCAGCTGGCCGGTATGATGCTGATGGGCGCCGCGCTGATGCGCAGCGGCTGGCTCAAAGGGCAGTTCAGCCTTCACCACTATCGGCGTACCGGCGTGCTGCTGATTGCGGCCGGAATGGCGGTCAACTTGCCCTCGATTATTGCCCAGTGGCATCTTGGCTGGGACTACCGCTGGTGCGCATTTTTGCTACAGGCGCCGCGGGAGCTGGGCGCGCCGCTGCAAACCATCGGCTACGCGGCGCTGGCCTGGGGCTTCTGGCCGCAGCTGTGTCAGAGTCGTCTGGTGGGGGCGATTGCCTGCGTCGGGCGCATGGCGCTAACCAACTATCTGCTGCAGACCCTGATTTGCACTACCCTGTTCTACCGCTTCGGCCTGTTTATGAAGTATGACCGCTTAGGTAATGGTGCCAACTTACTGATTTAGTGTATGATGGTGTTTTTGAGGTGCTCCAGTGGCTTCTGTTTCTATCAGCTGTCCCTCCTGTTCAGCTACTGAAGGCGTGGTGCGTAACGGTAAAAGCACTGCCGGACATCAGCGCTATCTCTGCTCTCACTGCCGTAAAACATGGCAGCTACAGTTCACTTACACCGCCTCTCAGCCCGGTACACACCAGAAAATTATTGATATGGCCATGAATGGCGTCGGATGTCGCGCCAGTGCACGCATTATGGGCGTTGGCCTCAACACGATTTTACGACACTTAAAAAACTCAGGCCGCAGTCGGTAAACTCACGCATACAACCGGGCAGTGACGTCATTGTTTGCGCGGAAATGGACGAACAGTGGGGTTACGTCGGCGCTAAATCACGCCAGCGCTGGTTGTTTTACGCGTATGACAGGATACGGAGGACGGTTGTGGCGCACGTATTCGGTGAACGCACGTTGGCCACGCTGGAGCGTCTTCTTGGCCTGCTGTCGGCCTTTGAGGTCGTGGTATGGATGACGGATGGCTGGCCGCTTTATGAATCACGCCTGAAGGGAGAACTGCACGTTATCAGCAAGCGATATACGCAGCGCATTGAGCGGCATAACCTGAATCTGAGGCAGCATCTGGCAAGGCTGGGCAGGAAGTCACTGTCGTTCTCAAAATCGGTGGAGCTGCATGACAAAGTCATCGGGCATTATCTGAACATAAAACACTATCAGTAAGTTGGAGTCATTACCGGCTGCCGGTACTCAATGGAAAATTGATAATAAGATTGTCCGCGTACCGTACGTTGGCGTTGATAAAGATAATCTGAGCGAATTTATCGGTAAGTAATCGCTTAATAAGCTGCGGGCGTACGCGCTTGTACGCCCGATTATTCCTGATACAGAACTCGTCCCGGCTCGTCGTTAATGCGTCGGCTGGGGTATGCACGCACGCAGCCAGGTATAACTATGGTCAGCAATAATAGCGAACGGTCAGGCGAATATTTGTTGGAAATGAGTAACATCAACAAATCGTTTCCTGGCGTCAAGGCTCTCGATAATGTGAACCTCAAGGTTCGTCCCCACTCTATTCACGCGTTAATGGGGGAGAACGGCGCGGGCAAATCTACATTATTAAAATGCCTATTTGGAATCTATCAAAAAGATTCCGGCAGTATTCTTTTTCAGGGACAAGAGATCGATTTCCATTCGGCAAAAGAAGCCCTGGAAAACGGTATTTCAATGGTTCATCAGGAATTAAACCTGGTATTGCAACGTTCGGTAATGGACAACATGTGGCTGGGGCGTTATCCCACCAAAGGCATGTTTGTCGATCAGGACAAAATGTATCGTGATACCAAAGCGATTTTCGATGAGCTGGATATTGATATCGACCCGCGCGCTCGCGTCGGAACGCTATCGGTATCGCAAATGCAGATGATTGAAATTGCGAAGGATTTTCCTATAACGCCAAAATTGTGATTATGGATGAGCCGACTTCTTCGTTAACCGAAAAAGAGGTCAACCATCTGTTTAAAATTATCCGCAAGCTGAAAGAGCGCGGCTGCGGCATAGTCTATATTTCCCACAAAATGGAAGAGATCTTCCAGCTGTGCGATGAAATTACCATCCTGCGCGACGGCCAGTGGATTGCCACCCAGCCGCTGGAAGGGCTGGATATGGATAAGATCATCGCGATGATGGTGGGCCGCTCCCTCAATCAGCGCTTCCCGAACAAGGAGAATAAGCCGGGTGAGGTAATTCTTGAGGTGCGCAATTTAACCTCACTGCGCCAGCCATCGATTCGCGATGTCTCTTTCGATCTGCACAAAGGCGAAATCCTGGGGATTGCCGGACTGGTTGGCGCGAAACGTACCGATATCGTGGAGACGTTATTTGGTATTCGCGAGAAGGCCGGCGGGACGATCAAGCTGCACGGTAAGAAGATTAATAACCATAATGCCAATGAAGCCATCAACCATGGCTTTGCGCTGGTGACCGAAGAGCGCCGTTCGACGGGAATTTATGCCTACCTGGATATCGGTTTTAACTCGCTGATCTCCAATATTAAGAAATACAAGAATAAGGTCGGATTGCTGGATAATTCACGCATGAAAAGCGATACCCAATGGGTGATTGATTCGATGCGCGTGAAAACCCCGGGGCAGCACACGCAAATTGGTTCGTTGTCCGGTGGTAACCAACAAAAAGTGATTATCGGTCGCTGGCTATTGACCCAGCCGGAAATTCTGATGCTCGATGAACCCACGCGCGGCATTGACGTTGGGGCGAAGTTCGAAATTTACCAGCTGATCGCCGAGCTGGCAAAAAAAGACAAAGGAATCATTATTATTTCCTCCGAGATGCCGGAGCTGCTGGGTATTACTGACCGTATTCTGGTAATGAGCAATGGTCTTGTTGCCGGAATTGTTGAGACTAAAACCACCACGCAAAACGAAATTCTCCGTCTTGCGTCGTTGCACCTTTAAGATCAGGGGCTCCTCATGAGTGCGTTAAATAAAAAGAGTTTTCTCACCTATTTGAAAGAAGGTGGGATTTACGTGGTTCTTTTAGTATTGCTGGCCATTATTATTTTCCAGGATCCGACTTTCTTAAGTTTGCTGAACTTAAGTAATATTCTGACCCAGTCTTCGGTGCGTATTATTATCGCTCTCGGCGTGGCCGGACTTATTGTCACCCAGGGAACCGACCTTTCAGCCGGACGCCAGGTCGGCCTGGCGGCGGTTATCGCCGCCACGATGCTGCAGGCGGTGGACAATGCCAATAAGGTGTTCCCGGAGATGGCTACGATGCCGATCCCGCTGGTTATCCTGCTGGTGTGTGCGATCGGCGCGGTCATTGGTCTTATCAACGGTATTATCATCGCTTACCTGAACGTGACGCCGTTTATCACCACCCTCGGCACGATGATCATCGTTTACGGTATCAACTCCCTGTATTACGACTTTGTTGGCGCGTCGCCGATTTCCGGCTTCGATAGCCACTTCTCGCAGTTTGCCCAGGGGTTTATCGCGCTGGGCTCATTCCGCCTGTCGTATATCACCTTCTATGCGCTGATTGCCGTGTTCTTCGTATGGATCCTGTGGAACAAGACCCGCTTTGGTAAAAACATTTTTGCTATCGGCGGTAACCCGGAAGCGGCGAAGGTCTCCGGGGTCAACGTCGCCCTGAACCTGCTGATGATTTATGCGCTCTCCGGCGTGTTCTACGCGTTCGGCGGGCTGCTGGAAGCCGGACGTATCGGTTCGGCGACCAACAACCTTGGCTTTATGTATGAACTGGATGCGATTGCCGCCTGCGTGGTCGGCGGCGTATCGTTCAGCGGCGGCGTCGGTACCGTATTTGGCGTGGTGACCGGGGTGATAATCTTCACCGTCATCAACTACGGTCTGACCTATATCGGCGTGAACCCGTACTGGCAGTACATCATCAAAGGGGCGATTATCATCTTCGCCGTGGCGCTGGATTCGCTGAAGTATGCGCGGAAGAAGTAACGATTAGTGAATGAAGGCAGGCGTCAGTTCAGGCGTCTGCCTTTTGCATTTTCTGGATGATAATTTGCCGCCTTCCTGCCACTCGAATTATTCAGGGTATCTATCCTCAGTATCCCGATACTCACTCGCGTAATCAGAAAAGTATTCCCGCTCGATAAGACGCCAGTTATCACGCTCACTTTATGGAGGCTTTACTTCTCTTTTTTCTGCAGCTCCAGCAGCTGCTGCGGCGTGACCGCCGGATAGGACTGTGCGCCGTCTGGAACTTCCTGCGTCGCGGGAATCGGGATCAGCGGGCCTAAAAAGCGCGGTTCGCGTTTAAAAATATAGAGATCCGCCAGCGCGCCGAAGCGGGCGCCGAACTCGCGCAGGCGAACGCTCCACATATCCTTCGGCGACGGCACCGCGTAGCACTGCGCCTGAATCCCCATA
The DNA here is from genome assembly GCF_019048985.1 of Klebsiella sp. PL-2018. Lineage (NCBI taxonomy): Bacteria > Pseudomonadati > Pseudomonadota > Gammaproteobacteria > Enterobacterales > Enterobacteriaceae > Klebsiella > Klebsiella sp. PL-2018. Next base: position 3,989,039 of record NZ_CP077673.1, on the reverse strand, counting down.
TGCAGGGCAATAAACAGCGCGCGCTCGCAGTGGAAGCGTTGGGTAATAATAATAAAGTCGTTAGTATCGAAGACCTTACGGGTGCGGACAATCGAATCGAGCGTACGGAAACCCGCATAGTCCAGCACAATATCCGCCGGATCGACGCCGGCTTTAATCAAATCGCGGCGCATGGTCATCGGCTCGTTATAGCTTTGCAGCGCGTTATCGCCGCTGAGCAGCAGATAGTTCACCTTGCCGCTGTTGTAGGCGTTCAGCGCGCCCTGAATCCGGTAACGATAATATTGGTTGATAACCCCGGTACGGTAGTACTTGGCGGTACCGAGCACGACGCCGACCTGGCGGTAGGGCAGGTCCTGTAGCTCATCGTAAATATAGGGAGAGGTTTTCCAGCTCATCCAGCGGTCGAGTCCCAACACGGTTAACAGCAGCAAGCCGAACAGGACTAACAGGCTGTATAACACACGCTTTAACATGGACCTGGCTCAATAGTGGACGAAGGAAGCTTCAGGCTACTTTACCCGTCGGGCAAGCGCAAGAAACCGTCGTTTAATTGCGGGGATTTTCAACAGCGCGGGCCGTCTGGCCCGCAGAATGTGACTAACCTAACAGTACGCGATCGATATTATGGCAGCCCAGCGCCTTCAGCGTCGCCGCGGTGGCGTCCCACTGGATAAGCGCCGCATCGGCCTTCTCGGCCAGGATCGCGCGCTGGATATCCGGGTAATCGTATCCGTTGAGGCTCAGCAGATTCAGCGCACCCTGCAGCGGGGGCAGCGTCGGGTTAAAGGCGGCATTTTCGGCATAGCTACCGGTGAAAAGAGTACCGTCTTTCAGCTCCAGCGCAACGCCGGATGGTGAGTTGCTGTAAGGCATATGGCAACGGTTGGCCGCCTGAATCGCCGCCTGAGCCAGCGCGTCGCCGCTGAGCGGGAAGCCGTGGTCCTGCTCATCCATCAGCAGGGTTTTTATGTCCAGATCTTTCGGGCCGAAAGCGTCCGGCAAATAGTGCTGCAGCGAATGCGCTTCGCGCCCGGGGAGGTGGATGCGCAGCGACAGGCCGCTGTTCAATTCGTTCATAAACTGACGACAGTGGCCGCAGGGGGTGTAGTTCACGGTAATCGCCCGCAGGGATTTTTCGCCGCGCAGCCAGGCGTGGCTGATGGCGCTTTGTTCGGCGTGCACGGTTTGCTGCATGGTGGCGCCGAGAAATTCCATATTGCCGCCGAAGTACCAGGTACCGCTGATGCCGCGGGCAATCGCGCCGACGTTAAAATGCGACAGATCGGCCCGCGCGCAGGCCGCCGCCAGCGGCAGCAAAGCAAAGGCCAGCGCGTCTTCATCCAGCCCCGTCGCGCTTTGCAGCGCTGCCACCTGGTCTGCATTCAGCAGGGCCGGGAAATGCGGGTCGGCCAGCATCGGGGCGATGGCCGCTTGCAGGTCCGCCGCCAGTTGGGGAAGAACAGCTTGAAAACGTGGGTGCATGGCGTTGCCTCATAACAATGTAATGGAAATCTAGTGTACGGGTGGTTACAACCTGTATATGTGATAAACATCTCATTGTCATTGCAACTAATCTGTGTTGCATTTAAAAATGTGATTCAAATCACATTTAACCCACCACCGCTAAAATGAGCGGAAACAAAAACGGCGCGACCAGCGAGGTAATAATCCCGCAAAGCACCAGCGCCAGCGAGCTGAACGCCCCTTCCTGATAGTCGAGCTCAGCGCAGCGGGCGGTCCCCAGGGCGTGGGATGCGGTACCCATCGACAGCCCGCGCGAGGCCTTGGTGCGGATGCGCATCACATTCAGCAGGGTGTGGCCAAAGACCGCGCCGAGAATGCCGACGAAAATAACGCAGACCGCGCTGATCGCCGGGATCCCGCCAATGCTGCTGCTCACCGCCATGGCGATCGGCGTCGTTACCGATTTCGGCAAAATAGAGGCGGCAATCTGCGGGGTTGCGCCCATCATCAGGGCAACGGTAGTGCCGGTGACCATCGCCACCACGCTGCCGATAAAGCAGATGGTGATGATTGACTTCCAGCGGGCGCGGATTTGGTGCAGCTGCTCATACAAAGGAAAGGCCAACGCCACCACCGCCGGCTGCAGCAGGTCGTTAAGAATTTTGCTGCCCTGGAAATAGCGCTCGTAGGAGATGCCGGTAATCAGCAGAAAAGGTATCAGCACCACCATCGCGACCAGCAGCGGGTTGAGAAGCGGAAATTTAAACCGCGCCGCCAGCCTGCGGGCAAGGAAAAAGACGGCCAGGGTTAACGGCAGCGACCACCAGATTTCATGGATCATTTTTCACTTCCTTTTTGCCCAACCACTTTGCGCTCACCGTGAACCAGGTGTGAACTCCAGCTGACCACTAAAAAGACCACCAGCGTGCTTATCGCGCAGGAGACCACCACCGGGCCAAACTGCGCGCGCAGTAAATCCCAGTACTGCATGACGCCGACGCCAATAGGTACAAACAGCAGCGCCATATAGCGAATCAGGATGTTGCAGCCGGGGTTGACCCACTGTGCAGGCAAGATTTGCAGCGCCAGCAGAAAAAACAGAATCAACATGCCAATAATGCTGCCGGGAATCGCGATCGGCAGGAGCGAAGAGAGAAAAATGCCCGCATACAGGCAGGCGTAGATGAGCACGAAAGCGCGCAGATACTGCCAGATAATAATCAGTGATTTACTCATGGTAATAACCCTTGATGAACCGCATTCATCATACAATTAAAGCCAAAAATGTGCTACCGATCACATCATGAATTCTGCGCATACCTGCGATAGAGACCGTGAACACCGGACCGGGCGACGGTCAGAGTGAAGATTGCAGGGACAGGCAATGGAGAAATCGGCTCAGCGCCAGCGACGGCGCTTCACTTTTTCGCCAGAACACCCCAACGCTACCTTTTTGTTCAATGCGCGGCAAATTAAGAATCGCCAGCTGGTGCTGGGCCGCGTAGCGCTGCGCCAGGCGCAGTGAGAGAATCGAGACCATATCGCTGCTCTGCAGCAGATTGCTGGTGACGTTCATCGAGGCGGACTCAATGGTGTTTTCCGGCAGCATCACGCCGTTATCCACCAGCGCGTTGTCGATGCTCAGGCGAATTGGCGTGCCGGTGGGCCAGACGATCCAGCGCCACGGAGAGAGGTCGGCCCAGCTTAATCGCGATTTCTGGGCCAGCGGGTGATCGGGGCGGGCGACAAAGCAGACCGGTTCGGTGTAGAGCACCCGGTAGCTCAGCGGCAGCTCCAGCGCCCGCCCGCCGACGCGCCCGACGACGACATCCACCACCCCGGCGAGCAGGTCGTTAAGCAGCGGCGTCATCACTTTCTCTTCGATATTCAGGTGCAGGGTCGGCATCTCTTTCAGCAGTTCGAGGATCGCCTGTGAGACGCAGTCGGTCGCCACCGGCGAACAGCCGATCATCAGGCTGCCCACCTGTCCTCCCTGTTTAAAACGCTCGATTTCATACTGCGAACGCGACATATCGTTAATCAGCCGCTGGGCGTGCTGAAGCAGCAGCTTTCCGTCTTCGGTCGGGCGCAGACCTTTGCTGTGGCGTTCGAACAAAACCATGCCGACTTCGTCTTCAAACTGGCTGAGCCATTTGGAGAGCGCGGGCTGAGTAATGTTCATCATTTTCGCCACCTGCGTGAGATTGCCTTGCTCCCCCAGCGCCACCAGCATTTGTAAATGGTGCAGCTTCAGTTTCTGCGTCCAGTCTGCCATCAGCGATAACCTCCAGGTTATGTCTATGCCCGAAATACCATTGTACATTTCATTGCCACAGTTACAAACTCGCAACATAAAAGAAATAAATACAACATCTACCCCTACCTGCTCTGAGGCATAATCATGACTCAACGACTTGAACTACAAAAACTACTCAACGCTGCGCCGGTCGGCGCCCGGCAGTGGCGCGTGATTATCTGCTGTTTCCTGGTGGTGATGCTTGATGGCTTCGATACCGCCGCGATTGGTTTTATTGCGCCGGATATCCGCAGCCACTGGCAATTAACCGCCGGTGACCTCGCACCGCTATTTGGCGCAGGCTTGCTGGGCCTGACCGCCGGGGCGCTGCTCTGCGGTCCGCTCTCCGACCGCTTTGGCCGTAAGCGGGTGATTGAGTTCTGCGTCGCGCTGTTCGGCCTGTTCAGCCTGCTTTCCGCGTTTGCCCCCGATCTACAGATGCTGGTGTTCCTGCGTTTTCTGACCGGTCTCGGCCTCGGCGGCGCGATGCCTAATACCATTACCATGACCTCGGAATATCTGCCCGCCCGGCGGCGCGGGGCGCTGGTGACCCTGATGTTTTGTGGATTCACCCTCGGCTCGGCCTTCGGCGGCGTGGTCAGCGCGCAGCTGGTCCCGCTGATTGGCTGGCACGGTATTCTGGTACTGGGCGGCGTTTTGCCGCTGCTGCTGGCGGTGGCGCTGATACCGCTGCTTCCCGAATCTCCGCGCTGGCAGATCCGTCGCCAGCTCCCGCAGGCGGTGATTGCCAAAAACGTTAGTGCCATAACCGGCGAACGCTATACCGATACCCATTTCTGGCTTGATGAGCCTGCCGCAGGGGCGAAGGGCAGCATCAGCCAGCTGTTCACCGGTCGCCAGCTGGCCATCACCTTAATGCTATGGGTGGTGTTCTTTATGAGCCTGCTGATTATCTATCTGCTCTCCAGCTGGATGCCGACGCTGCTTAACCACCGCGGGATTGATTTACAGCACGCTTCGTGGGTCACCGCCGCCTTCCAGATTGGCGGCACCTTTGGCGCGCTGCTGCTCGGCGTGCTGATGGATCGCTTCAATCCCTATCGGGTGCTGGCGCTGAGCTACGGCCTGGGGGCGGTCTGTATCGTCATGATTGGCCTGAGCGAGAACGGCCTGTGGCTGATGGCGCTGGCGATTTTCGGCACCGGGATTGGCATCAGCGGCTCGCAGGTGGGGCTGAATGCGCTAACCGCTACGCTGTATCCCACCCAAAGCCGCGCGACCGGGGTGAGCTGGTCAAACGCGGTCGGCCGCTGCGGCGCCATCGTCGGCTCGCTCTCCGGCGGCGTGATGATGGCGATGAATTTCTCTTTTGACACCCTGTTTTTTGTTATCGCAGTACCGGCCGTCGTTAGCGCCGTGATGCTTGTCCTGCTGACGCTTGCCGTCCGCAACCCAACATCTGTACCTGCCGCGTTGCCTTCTGCTGGCATCGTGAATAAATAAGGAGAACGCTCATGACTCAATCTTCAATGGAAATCAATAAAGACCGTCAGCAGTACTATCAGCATATTTCCGGACAAAACCTGACGCCGCTCTGGGAATCCCTGCACCACCTGGTGCCGAAAACGCCGAATGCCACCTGCGCCCCGGCCTACTGGAATTATCAGGAGATTCGCCCGCTGCTGATGAAAAGCGGCGAGCTGATTGGCGCGAAAGAGGCGATACGCCGCGTGCTGGTGCTGGAGAACCCGGCGCTGCGCGGACAGTCATCGATTACCTCCTCGCTGTACGCCGGATTACAGCTGATTATGCCCGGCGAAGTGGCGCCGAGCCACCGTCATAACCAGTCGGCGCTGCGCTTTGTGGTTGAAGGTGAAGGGGCATTTACCGCCGTCGATGGCGAACGCACCGCCATGCGCGCCGGTGACTTTATTCTGACGCCGCAGTGGCGCTGGCACGATCACGGCAACCCCGGCAATGAGCCGGTGGTCTGGCTCGACGGTCTCGACCTGCCGCTGGTGAACTATCTGGGCTGCGCTTTTGCTGAGGATTACCCGGAAGATCAGCAGCCGGTGACCCGCAAAGAGGGAGACTACCTGCCGCGCTACGCCGCCAATATGCTGCCGCTGCGCCATCAGGTCGGTAACTCTTCGCCCATCTTTAACTATCGCTACGACCGCAGCCGCGAAGCGCTGCACGACCTGACGCGTATGGGCGATGCCGACGAGTGGGACGGCTATAAAATGCGCTACGTTAACCCGGTTACCGGCGGCTATCCGATGCCGTCGATGGGCGCCTTCCTGCAGCTGTTACCGAAAGGGTTTACCTCACGCGCGGCGAAAACCACCGACAGCACTATCTATCACGTGGTGGAAGGTAGCGGCCAGGTCACCATTGGCGAACAGACCTTCGCCTTCCAGGCAAAAGATATCTTCGTGGTGCCGACCTGGCACGCCGTCTCTTTTAACTCTGCCGAAGATACCGTGTTATTCAGCTTTTCGGACCGTCCCGTGCAGGAAGCGCTCGGCCTGTTCCGCGAAGCGCGTTATTAAAAATGAAGAATAAGGAATCCATCATGACTCAATACGTTTTTGCACCCCAGGCCCCGATTAGCGTTCCGGTTGTCGGCAGCGATGAGCAGTTCCCGGTGCGCCGCGTTTACTGCGTGGGCCGCAACTACGCCGCTCACGCGCGTGAAATGGACTTTGACCCGGATCGCGAACCGCCGTTTTTCTTCTGTAAGCCAGCCGATGCGGTGGTGCCCGTCGCTGCGGGAGAGACGCTGGAGTTACCGTATCCGACGCAAACCGACAACTATCACTACGAAATTGAACTGGTGGTGGCGATTGGCAAGCGGGGAAGCGATATCCCGCTGGAGCAGGCCCATGAGTATATCTGGGGCTATGCCACGGGGCTGGATATGACCCGCCGCGATCGCCAGATGGAGATGCGCCAGATGGGCCGTCCGTGGGAGATTGGCAAAGCTTTTGACCTTTCCGCGCCGATTGCGCCGCTGCATAAAGCGGATACGGCGGACGTGAACCAGGCCGGAATTTGGCTGCAGGTAAACGGGGAAGATCATCAGCGCAGCGATATTCGCCACCTGATCTGGTCGGTCAATGAGACCATCAGCTATCTTTCCGGCTTCTTTGAGCTGCAGCCCGGCGATCTGATTTTCACCGGCACGCCGGAAGGCGTCGGCGCGGTGGTGAAAGGCGATGTCATCACCGGCAACGTAGATGGACTGACGCCAATCGCCGTGCGCGTGGTGTGAGGTGAATGATGAAGCTGTACAGTTTTTTCAATAGCTCAGCCTCCTACCGCGTGCGCATCGCGCTGGCGCTGAAAGGCATCGACTACCAGAGCGTGGGCGTCAATATTCGCATCGGTCAGCAGAACGCGCTGGAGTACCGGCGGCTGAATCCGGTTGGCCTGGTGCCAACGTTGATTACTGATGATGGTGAATCTCTCGGCCAGTCGCTGGCGATTGCCGACTGGCTGGATCGGCACTATCCGCAGCCGCTGCTGCTGCCCCAGGAGGACAGCGCGCGGATGCGGGTCCTGGAGATTGTTTACGCCATCGCCTGCGATATTCATCCAATAAACAACATGCGCGTTTTACGCTACCTCAGCGACGAACTGAAGGTAAGCGAAGAGGAGAAAAAGCGCTGGTATGCACACTGGATCCAGCAGGGATTCAGCGCCGTCGAGCAGCTATTGCGCCACGCGAAATCCGGCGCTTTTTGCGTGGGCGATGCGCCCACCCTGGCAGACTGCTGTCTGGTACCGCAGTGGGCCAACGCGCTGAGAATGGGCTGCGATCTCAGCCACTATCCGCGCTGCCAGGCGGTCTATGACGCCTGCACCCGGCTACCGGCGTTTATCGCCGCCGCGCCGGAAAACCAACAAGATAAGATCCCGGCTTAGGAGGCAACATGGCAAAAGTGATGCGAGCAATTATTGTCGGCGGCGGTATTGGCGGAGCGGCCACGGCGCTCTCTCTGGCGCGCCAGGGCATCAAAGTGATGCTGCTGGAAAAGGCGCATGAAATCGGCGAAATCGGCGCCGGGATCCAGCTTGGCCCTAACGCGTTCTCGGCGCTGGACAGCCTCGGCGTCGGCGAAGTCGCCCGCCAGCGGGCGGTATTTACCGACCATATCACCATGATGGATGCGGTAAGCGGCGAAGAGGTGGTGCATATTGAGACCGGACAGGCGTTCCGCGACCATTTTGGCGGGCCGTATGCGGTGATCCACCGGGTAGACATCCACGCCACCGTTTGGGAAGCGGCGCTGACCCATCCGGCCGTGGAGTATCGCACCTCGACCCAGGTGGTGGATATCCGCCAGACCACCGATGACGTGACGGTTTTCGATGACAAAGGCAACAGCTGGACGGCGGATATCCTGATCGGCTGCGACGGCGGTAAGTCGGTGGTACGCCAGAGCCTGCTGGGCGATTCGCCGCGGGTGACCGGCCATGTAGTCTATCGCGCGGTGGTCGACGCCGCCGATATGCCGGACGATTTGCGCATTAACGCGCCGGTGCTGTGGGCGGGTCCGCACTGCCACCTGGTGCATTATCCGCTGCGCGGCGGCAAGCAGTACAATCTGGTGGTGACCTTCCACAGCCGGGAGAAAGAAGAGTGGGGCGTGCGCGACGGCAGTAAAGAAGAGGTGCTCTCCTACTTTAAAGGCATTCACCCGCGTCCCCGGCAGATGCTGGATAAGCCGACCTCCTGGCGGCGCTGGTCCACCGCCGACCGCGAGCCGGTAGAGAAATGGGGCAACGACCGCATCACGCTGGTTGGCGATGCCGCTCACCCGGTGGCGCACTATATGGCCCAGGGGGCCTGTATGGCGCTGGAAGACGCGGTGACGCTGGGTAAAGCCCTGGCGCAGTGCGACGGCGACGCCGCCCGCGCTTTCGCGCTGTATGAGTCGGTACGTATTCCGCGTACCGCGCGGATCGTCTGGTCGACGCGTGAAATGGGGCGGGTCTATCACGCCGCCGGCGTTGAGCGCCAGGTACGCAACCTGCTGTGGAAAGGCAAGACCCAGAGCGAGTTTTATCGCGGCATCGAGTGGCTGTACGGCTGGAAAGAGGATAACTGCCTGGAACCACGTTAAGCGGTTGTGCATTTCCCGGGGCGCAGACAGAGGTGACCTTGTAGCCCGGCTAAGCGCAGCGCAAGGCGGGAAGCAGCAGCGCCGCCGCCGGGAAAACCGATCTTGGCCCCTTTCAACCCGCATCCAGAGGCGCTAACATAGCGCCTCTTTTTTCCGGGCAATGAAAAAACAATATGCGTGTATTACTGGCGCCGATGGAAGGCGTGCTCGATTCGCTGGTGCGCGAGCTGCTGACCGAAGTGAATGATTACGATCTCTGCATCACCGAATTCTTGCGCGTGGTGGATCAGCTCCTGCCGGTAAAATCGTTCTACAGACTGTGTCCGGAACTGCATAACAACAGCCGGACGCCGTCCGGCACCCGCGTGCGCGTACAGCTGCTCGGGCAGTATCCGCAGTGGCTGGCGGAAAACGCCGCTCGCGCGGTCGAACTCGGTTCCTGGGGCGTTGACCTTAACTGCGGCTGCCCGTCAAAACTGGTGAACGGCAGCGGCGGCGGGGCGACGCTGCTCAAAGATCCCGAGCTTATCTATCGCGGCGCCAAAGCGATGCGCGAGGCGGTTCCCGGCCATCTGCCGGTCACGGTAAAAGTTCGGCTTGGCTGGGACAGCGGCGAGCGGCGGTTTGAAATTGCCGATGCGGTCCAGCAGGCGGGCGCCAGCGAGCTGGTGGTTCACGGCCGCACCAAAGAGGATGGCTATAAAGCGGAGCGCATTGACTGGCAGGCTATCGGCGAAATCCGTCAGCGCCTGACTATCCCGGTGGTGGCCAACGGTGAAATCTGGGACTGGCAAAGCGCCCAGGATTGCCTGGCCGCGACCGGCTGCGATGCGGTGATGATTGGCCGCGGCGCGCTGAACGTTCCAAACCTGAGCCGGGTGATAAAATATAACGAACCGCGTATGCCCTGGCCGCAGGTGGTCGAACTGCTGCAAAAATACACCCGTCTGGAAAAGCAGGGCGACACCGGCCTTTATCACGTCGCGCGGATAAAACAGTGGCTGAGCTATTTGCGTAAAGAGTATCTGGAAGCGGCTGACCTGTTCAGCGCGGTACGCACCCTACAGGATTCAACCAGCATAGCGCGCACGATTAACGACTGGCGTAGCTAAACTATCTGACCGGCATCACATTTTTTAGCTTGTCCCATTGAGATTACCCGGCGGACAGTGAAATACTCACTACCGATTGTTACTGCTCCGGCAGGCAAAACCTGATTTCCTGGCATCCGTCGGGGTCAGGTTTTTTTGTTTTTGGGGTTCATATGCAAATCGCCAAAGTACTTAATAATAATGTAGTGGTGGTTGTTGATGAGCAGCAGCGCGAACAGGTGGTCATGGGCCGAGGACTTGCCTTTCAGAAACGCGTTGGTGACTCTCTTGATGAAAGTAAAATTGAAAAGGTCTTCGCGCTGCAGAGCGATGAACTGGTTGGCCGTTTAGGTGAATTACTCAGTCAGATACCATTAGAAGTGATGACGACCTGCGATCGGATCATCGATCTGGCGCGCGGTCGTCTCGGTAAGTTACAGGATAGTTTGTACATTACCCTGACCGACCACTGCCACTTTGCGATTGAGCGGCAGAAGAAGGGCATCGCTATTCGTAATGTGCTGCTGTGGGAAATAAAGCGGCTGTATCCGAAGGAATTTGAGTTAGGGCAGGAAGCGCGGGCGATTATCGCCAAACGGCTCGGGGTTGAACTGGCCGAAGATGAAGCGGGTTTTATCGCCCTGCATCTGGTCACGGCGCAGCTCAACAGCGAAATGCCGGAAGTGATGCACGTCACCCGGGTCATGCAGGAGATCCTGCAGCTGGTGAAGTATCAGCTGACGCTGAACTACGACGAAGAGTCGCTGAGCTACCAGCGCTTTGTCACCCATCTCAAGTTTTTCGCCCAGCGTATGCTGACGCGAACGGTGGTCGAAGATGATGATGTGACGCTGCACAGCGCGGTAAAGGATAACTACCCTAAAGCGTGGAAGTGTGCGGAAACCGTCGCGCGGCACCTGCAAAAGAGCTACCAGCGGCCGCTGACGACGGAAGAAATTATGTTTCTCGCCATTCATATTGAGCGGGTGAGAAAAGAGGGACGCTAAGCGCCGATCGGGCCTGGCGCATAGCTCCCGCGCTACAACTGGATTGTTACTGCATTACGCAGGCAAAACCTGAGCGCAACGCCTACACGGCGTTGTTCTCGGGTTTTTTTATTTTTAATACTCAGTTAACGATGCCTGCGGGCAGCGGAAGTAAGGAAAAACAGCATGGAATATAAAGCACTCGCGCAGGATATTCTCAGCCGGGTTGGTGGCAAAGAGAATATTGTGAGTCTGGTTCACTGCGCAACGCGGCTGCGTTTTAAGCTCAAAGATAGCAAGAAGGCGGATGCCGAAGGACTGAAGGCGAATCCTGGCGTCATCATGGTGGTGGAAAGCGGCGGCCAGTTTCAGGTGGTCATCGGTAACCACGTGCACGATGTCTGGCTGGCGGTGCGCAGCGAAGCCGGACTGACGGATGACAGCGAGCCGGTGGCGGTGAAAGGCGAAAAAGTGTCGATTATCGGCCAGCTTATCGACGTGGTTTCCGGTATTTTCACCCCGTTTATCGGCGTCCTGGCGGCCTCGGGGATCCTCAAAGGGCTGCTGGCGCTGGCGGTGGTTTGCGGCTGGTTAACGACGCAGCAGGCAACCTACAAAATCTGGTTTGCCGCCAGCGATGCGCTGTTCTTCTTTTTCCCGCTGTTTCTCGGCTATACCGCCGGTAAGAAATTTGGCGGCAACGCCTTTATTACCATGGTGATCGGCGGCGCGTTAACCCACCCGCTGATGATTCAATCTTTTGAAGCCAGTATGGTGCCTGACGCCGCGACGGAGTATTTCCTTGGGATTCCTGTGACCTTTATCAATTACAGTTCATCGGTCATCCCGATTATCCTCGCCTCATGGGTGAGCTGCTGGATTGAGCGGCGCAGCAACGCGATACTGCCCTCGTCGATGAAGAACTTCTTTACCCCGGCGATTTGCCTGGCCGTGGTCGTCCCGCTCACGTTTCTGATTATCGGCCCGGTTGCGACCTGGCTGAGCCAGCAGCTGGCCAACGGCTATCAGCTTATCTATCAGGTTGCGCCCTGGCTTGCCGGCGCGGCGATGGGGGCGCTGTGGCAGGTGTGCGTCATCTTTGGGCTGCACTGGGGCCTGATACCGTTAATGATTAACAACCTTGCCGTGCTTGGCCATGATTCAATGATGCCGATGCTGCTGCCGGCGGTGATGGGGCAGGTTGGCGCCGCGCTGGGGATTTTCCTGCGCACCCGCGATGCGCGGCAAAAAGTGCTGGCGGGCTCGGCGGTATCCGCGGGGATCTTCGGCGTGACCGAGCCGGCGATTTATGGGCTGAATCTGCCGCTCCGCCGTCCGTTTATCTTCGGCTGCGTCGCTGGCGCCATCGGCGGCGCGATTGTCGGCTTTAGCGACAGCCACGTCTATTCTTTCGGTTTCGGTAATATTTTCACCCTGGCGCAGATGATCCCGCCGCAGGGCATTGACGCCACGGTGTGGGGCGGCGCGCTGGGGACGGTTGCCGCTTTAATTATCGCCTGCGCGCTCACGTTAGTCGCCGGGCTGCCGCGCAGCACCGCTGAACAGGCGGCCGTTGTGGTGGCTCCGGCCTCGGAAAACGACATCCTGGCGCCGATGACCGGCAGCGTACTGGCGCTGGATCAGGTTCCCGATAGTACCTTCGCCAGCGGTTTACTTGGCCAGGGCGTAGCGATTATCCCCTCAGTGGGCAAAGTTATTGCGCCGTTCTCGGGCGAGGTCGCCTCGATTTTTCAGACGAAACATGCCATCGGTCTGCTGAGCGATAGCGGAATCGAGCTGCTCATCCACGTGGGCATCGACACCGTCAAGCTCGATGGCGCACCGTTCACCGCCCACGTTAAAGAGGGCGACAAAATCAAAGCGGGCGATCTGCTGCTGGAGTTTGACCGTCAGGCGATTCTGAACGCCGGTTACGATCTGGCGACGCCCATTATTATCAGCAACAGCGACGATTTTCGTGCTCTCGACATCGTATCCGCCAGCGCGGTGGATGCCGGTCAGCCGCTGTTGTCCGTAAGCCGTTAATCACAGGAGAGAGATGAATGAAGACATTCCCACAGGCGTTTTTATGGGGCGGCGCGACCGCGGCAAACCAGGTTGAAGGCGCTTATCTGGAAGACGGGAAGGGATTAACCACTTCTGACGTCCAGCCGCGCGGCGTATTTGGCGACGTCGTAGAACGCGTGCCTGGCGATAGCGGCATAAAAGATGTTGCCATCGATTTTTACCATCGTTATCCGGAGGATATCAGCCTCTTTGCCGAGATGGGCTTTAACTGCCTGCGCGTATCCATTGCCTGGGCGCGTATTTTCCCTGAGGGCGATGAGGCGCAGCCAAACGAAGCCGGGCTGGCCTTTTACGATAAGCTGTTTGATGAAATGGCGAAGCACAATATTACTCCGCTGGTGACCCTGTCCCACTATGAGATGCCGTGGGCGCTGGTGAAAAACTACGGCGGCTGGGGCAATCGCAAAGTCATTGGCTTCTTCGAACGCTACGCCCGTACGGTGTTTGCGCGCTACCAGGCGAAGGTCAAACTGTGGCTGACCTTTAATGAAATCAATATGTCCCTGCACGCGCCGATGACCGGCGTCGGTCTGCCGGCCGACAGCAGCAAAGCTGAAGTCTACCAGGCTATTCACCATCAGCTGGTGGCGAGCGCGCTGGCGGCTAAGGCCTGCCATGACATCGTGCCTGAGGGCAAAATCGGCAACATGCTGCTCGGCGGCCTGATGTATCCGCTGAGCTGCAAACCGGACGATATTTTTGAAACCCTGCAGCAGAACCGCAGCTGGCAGTTCTTTGGCGATGTCCAGTGCCGCGGCGCTTACCCGGGCTATATGCTGCGCTATTTCCGCGACAACGGCATTAGCCTTGAGATCGCCGATGCCGATCGCGAAGCCCTGAAAGAGACCGTTGATTTTATCTCCTTCAGCTACTATATGACCGGCTGCGTGACCGCCGACGAAGAGCTGAACAAAAAATCGCGCGGCAATATTCTCAGCATGGTGCCGAACCCGCACCTGGCAAGCTCGGAGTGGGGCTGGCAGATTGACCCCCTCGGCCTGCGCACGCTGCTGAACGTGCTGTGGGATCGCTATCAGAAGCCGCTGTTTATCGTGGAAAACGGCCTGGGCGCTAAGGATAAGGTGGAAGCCGACGGCAGCATCAACGACGATTACCGGATCAGCTACCTTAACGACCATCTGGTGCAGGCTCGTGAGGCAATAGAGGACGGCGTTGAGCTGATGGGCTACACCAGCTGGGGACCTATCGACCTGGTGAGCGCGTCGAAGGCGGAGATGTCCAAACGCTATGGCTTTATCTACGTCGATCGCGACGATGAAGGCAACGGCACCCTGGCGCGCAGCCGCAAGAAAAGCTTCTGGTGGTATAAAGAGGTAATCGCCACCAACGGCGGCAGCTTAAAAGAGTAATGCCCTGAGCACGAAGCTAACATCAGCCTTATGGCCCGGATAACTTCCGGGCCTTTTTGCGTATTACGCCGGCTTGCGCGCGCGCAGGAGAAAAATCATCGGCCGCTCTTTTTCTTCATCCAGCGCCGGCTGAGCGGCAATCTGCTCCGCCGTCGGTCCCCACTCATCCAGATGCTCGATGATAAAACCGGCGGCGATCAGCTGGTTTATCCAGCTGGACAGCTTGCGGTGCTGCTTTTTCACCCCGTCGGCAAACCAGTTGCTGATGCGCTCGCCCTCCTGCTGGTAGTGGCTCACCGGCCAACTTTTCTGCCCGTTCTCATCTTCCTGCCAGCCCTGACGCGGCGGGGCGGTATAGATGGGATGCTCGGCGGAGAACAGCAGCGTACCGCCGGGCGTCAGCGCCCGGTAAACGGTGGCGAACAGCGGCGCCACGTCGGGCAGATAGTGCAGCGCCAGCGAGCTATAGACCAGCTCGCAGCTATCGGCGGGCAGGGTAAGCGTCTGAAGATCTTCGCAGCGATAGCGGATACCTTCGCCCTCCGTCATTTCGCGGGCGCGCTCCAGCATTCGGCTGGAGAGATCCAGCCCGTCCACCTGCGCGGCGCCCTGGTCGCGGGCCCAGCGGCAAAACCAGCCGTAGCCGCAGCCAAGATCGACGACGCGTAAACCGGATAACGGCGGAAGCATTTGCTGAAGGGTCGGCCACTCGGGCGCGCCTTCCAGCCCTTTGACTGAACGGTCGAGGGTGGCGTATCCGGCAAAAAAAGCGGGATCGTCATAGATGTTCTGACTCATTGTCACTCCATGAGAAGTTTATTTTTAGTCTGCTAATAGTTACGGCACACGCTTTACTAAACGGCAAGGATGCAAGTAGCTTAATATACCCGACCTTATTTAATCATCTGACCGATTTCATGAACCTGACTTTGAGCAAACGTGCGTTGGCTGGCCTGCCACTGGTTATCGCGCTGGCGGGCTGCGCGCCATCGCACGATACTGGCAAGCCGCTCCAGCAGCAAACCCCGGCATCCCACGTCGCAACGGAACTGCCCGCCGCCGTGAAAAACGGCTGGCCGCAGAGCAACTGGTGGCAGGATTACCATGACCCTCAGCTCAATAGCCTGATTCAGCGTGCCTTAGCCAATGCGCCGGACATGCAGATTGCCGAACAGCGCATCAGGCTGGCGGAAGCGCAGGCGCGGATGTCGCAATCCAGCCTGGGACCGAACCTGGATTTTTCCGCCGATATTGAACGGCAGAAAATGTCCTCCGAGGGGCTGATGGGGCCGTTTGCCACCGATACCGACGGCAATACCGGGCCGTGGTACACCAACGGTACCTTCGGACTGACCGCCGGATGGGATCTGGACCTGTGGGGTAAAAACCGCGCGCTGCTTAAAGCGCGCATCGGTGAAGTCAAAGCTCAGGTTGCCGAAGAAGCCCAGACCCGCGAACTGCTGGCCGGCAGCGTCGCCCGCCTTTACTGGCAGTGGCAGACCGAAGCGGCCATTAAAAACGTGCTGACGCAGGTGAAGCGCGAACAGAATAATGTCGTTACCGTGGATACTGCGCTGTATCAACGCGGGATCACCAACTCGGCCGAAGGGGCGGAGAACGATATTAACGTCAGTAAAACCGATCAGCAGCTCGCCGACGTGGCGGGCAATATGAAGGAGATTGAAGCGCGGCTGATGGCGCTGACCAACAGCCAGAGCCAGGCGCTGAATCTTCATCCGGCGGATTTACCCGCCGTCAGCGCGCAAATGCCTAACCAGCTGGGCTATGAGCTGCTGGCGCGACGCCCGGACCTGCAGGTCGCGCACTGGTATATCGAGGCTTCATTAAGCGAAGTTGATGCCGCGAAAGCCGCGTTTTATCCGGATATCAACCTGATGGCCTTCCTGCAGCAGGATGCCCTGCATCTTAGCGATCTGTTCCGCCACTCTGCCCAGCAGATGGGCGTCACCGCCGGGCTGACCCTGCCGATCTTTGATAGCGGCCGCCTGAACGCGAATCTGGATATCGCCAGCGCGCAAAATGCCCTGTCGATAGCGAAGTACAACAAAGCGGTGGTCGATGCGGTTAATCAGGTGGCGAAAACCGCCAGCCAGATGGAAACGCTGATGGCGAAAAATCAGCAGCAGCAGCAGGTTGAAAAAGATGCTCAGCGGATGGTCGCGCTGGCGCAGGCGCGGATGAACGCCGGGATTATTTCCGGCTCGCGCGTCAGCCTGGCGAAGCTGCCGGCGCTGCAGGAGCGCGTCACCGCGCTGCGCCTGCACGGCCAGTGGCTTGATGCCAGCATCCAGCTGACCTCCGCGCTGGGCGGCGGGTATCATCAGGCGACGAAGTAGTTCTGTTTCCCCGGCTCGCGCTGCGCTTAGCCGGGCTACAGGCCCATGCGGTCCGTGGAGTCTGTAGCCCGGATAAGGCGTTTACGCCGCCATCCGGGAACTCTCGTCACTCTTTCTTCTTTGCCTCGCGGCGCTTTAGCCACCAGTGCGCCGCAACCACCAGCACCACCGCCAGAATCAGCCAGATCCAGTGCTTCAGATGCGCATCCAGATGATGCAGCCACGGGCCAATCGCTTCCCCGCCGAGATAGCCGAGCGTGGTAAAAATTAACGCCCAGATAATCGCGCCGACAATATTCAGCGGCAGAAACACCTTCGGCGGCAGGCGGCTGGCGCCAATCAGCAGCGGGCCGATAACCCGAAAGCCGTACATAAAGCGGGTGCCGATGACAAACAGGTAGGGGCGACGCTGGATCATCCGCTGGGCCTTTTGGATCCGCTTTTTCTGGCGTGCGAATCGCCGCAGAATCCGTCCGCCAAAGCGCCTGCCGAGTAAATAAAGCAGCTGATCGCCAATCATCCCCCCGAGGGCGACCGAGATAACCACCAGCCAGAACTTCAATAATCCCTGATGTGCCGCCACGCCGCCGAGCAGCGTGATGGTTTCGCCTTCCGCCACGCTGCCAATGACCAGCGCCGCGTAGCCGTACTGGGAAATCAGGTTATTGATATCCATATAAAGATTAACTCCATAAAACGTCAGTCCCTTAATCATACACCCTGATGATAAAAATGCGGGGGAAGCGCATTTTTCTCGCTGTACACAAAATAATCTACAAGGTGAATTATACTTGGATCAGTGCTGTACCACGCCGTGACAAGGGGGACGCTATGAACCATGTCTGGGGGCTCTTCTCTCATCCTAATCAAGAGATGAGCGTTATTAAAAGCGAAAACGAAACCGTTTCGCATCACTATACGCACCATGTGCTGGTCATGGCGGCGGTTCCGGTTATCTGCGCCTTTATCGGCACCACGCAGCTGGGCTGGAACTTCGGCGACGGCACGGTGGTAAAACTGTCGCTGATGACCGGGCTGGCCCTGGCGGTGCTGTTTTACGCCGTGATGCTCGCCGGGGTTGCGGTGATGGGGCGGGTTATCTGGTGGATGGCGCGAAGCTATCCGCAGCGGCCTTCCCTTAAGCGCTGTATGGTTTTCGCCGGCTATGTCGCCACGCCGCTTTTCCTCAGCGGGCTCGTGGCGCTCTATCCGCTGGTGTGGCTGTGCGCGCTGGTCGGGACCGTCGCGCTGCTTTACACCGGCTATCTGCTGTATCTCGGTATTCCCACGTTCCTGGGGATTAACAAAGAAGAGGGGTTGAGCTTCGCCAGCTCGACTCTGGCGATAGGGGTGCTGGTGCTGGAAGTGCTGCTGGCGATCACCGTTATTCTCTGGGGATACGGATATCGGCTCTTCTGATTTAACTCATTGCCGGCATAAATAGATTTTTATGTCGGCAATGCAGCATTTGTTCACGATTCTTATTAGCCAGCTCGCGTTCTGACAAGGTATGATGATTTTTGCCAGCGGCGTCATCACCCCAGCGCCGCGGCGTACGTTCATAACGTGCAAAAATACTTTTCAGAATGTTCACGATGACCAAATTTCGAGTTTCTTTGCTCAGCCTGACGTTGCTGCTGGCTGTGCCTTTTGCGCCCCAGGCGTTGGCTAAAACCTCCACGGCGGTGACCGCCTCCCAGCCGGATATCGCTTCCGGCAGTGCGATGATCGTCGACCTTGCCAGCAAAAAAATCATCTATGCCAGCCAGCCGGACCTGGTTCGCCCGATGGCGTCGATCACCAAGGTGATGACCGCGATGGTGGTGCTTGATGCCCATCTGCCCCTTGATGAGATGCTGACCGTTGATATCAGCCAGACGCCTGAAATGAAAGGGATCTATTCACGGGTGCGCCTGAACAGCCAAATCAGCCGCCGCAATATGCTGCTGCTGGCGCTGATGTCGTCGGAAAACCGCGCCGCCGCCAGCCTGGCGCACCATTATCCGGGCGGCTATGACGCCTTTATCCGCGCGATGAACGCCAAGGCGCAGGCGCTGGGGATGACCCGCACCCGCTACGTTGAGCCCACCGGTCTGTCGATTCATAACGTCTCTACCGCCCGCGATCTGACTAAGCTGCTGATCGCCAGCGAGCAGTATCCGCTGATTGGCCAGCTGAGCACCACCAAAGAAGATATGGCGACATTCGCCCATCCGGCGTATACGCTGCCGTTCCGCAATACCAACCATCTGGTCTACCGCGATAACTGGAATATTCAGCTGACCAAAACCGGCTTTACTAACGCGGCGGGCCACTGCCTGATTATGCGTACGGTGATTAATCAGCGCCCGGTGGCGCTGGTGGTGATGGATGCGTTTGGCAAATATACTCACTTCGCCGACGCCAGCCGCCTGAGAACGTGGATTGAAACGGGAAAAGTGATGCCGGTTCCGGCTTCCGCGCTCAGCTATAAAAAGCAGCGTGAAGCGCAGATGGCCGATGCGATGCTGAAAGGCGGCGCGCAGACCGCGCAGAACGATTAACCCCCATTTCCCCGGATTACGGCGTAAACGCCTTATCCGGGCTACCGAACCGCGCTGTACCGTAGCCCGGCTAAGCGCAGCGCGAGCCGGGGGGTTACTCCGGCAGCGTCCAGTCGCCATCGCCGAGCGGGCGCTGCATAATCAAGGTATCCCGCCAGTCGCCCATCTTATAGCCGACGCTGCGCAGCTGACCCGCCACGCTAAAACCGAACTTTTTATGAATCGCAATCGACCCGGCGTTACTGTGGCCGTCGCCGATAATCGCCAGCATTTGTCGCCACGGTCCCTGTTCGCATTTCTCAATTAACCGGGAGAGCAGGGCGCTGCCGATACCGCGTCCCCCCATTCCCGCCTCAACGTAAATCGACTCTTCCAGGGTGTAGCGGTAGGCCGGACGCGGGCGGTAAAAGGTGGCGTAGCAGTAGCCGACGATGGTGCCGCGCCACAGGGCAACCAGCCACGGCAGCCCGCTATCGCGCACGGTTTTGATTCGCTTGCGCATCTCATCCACGGTTGGCGGGATCTCTTCAAAAGAGGCGCGTCCATTGAGCACGTGCCAGACGTACAGCGCGGCGATAGCGTGGGCGTCATCGGGCAGCGCTTCGCGGATCTCTAAGTCAGCGTCGTGTAGCTTATCCACTGCGGACATGATGGGTTAATTCCTTAAACGGGTTTGCCGGAGAGGAAATTTCTCCGGCGTGCAGCGTAATACAGAAGCCCCGCGGCTGAACAGTCCCCCGTGCGGATTATTGCGGTTCGGTCGCGCTCGTCGGTTTATCCTGCGCTTCGCCCCAGTATTTTTGCTTACTGGTTTTGCCAATCCCCGGGTTCATGCTGTTGGTGGGATCGTTTTCGCGATAGAAGCGTTTTAAGCTTTCCGGCGCTTCATACAGATGGCCGACGTTATGCTCGGCCGGATATTGGGCGCCCCGCTCCTTCAGCAGCGCCAGCATTTTCTCTTTCAGTTCGTGGGCATCGACGCCTTTTTTCACGATGTAATCCTGATGGAAAACGTGGCACATAAAGTGGCCGTAATAGAGCTTATGCACCAGCTGGCTATCGATATCGGCGGGAAGATGCTCAAACCATTCGGTGTCGTTACGGCGCAGGGCGATGTCCAGCGCCAGAATATCTTCCACCTCATCGGCGTGAACCGCCTGGTAGCGGATCGCCGCACCCGCGGCGGCAAAGCGGTGCAGGAAGGCTTTGCTGCCTTCTTCTGCGGTGCAGACGAAGAAATCCCCTTCGGCATTCTGGAAATATTCCCCGAGCCAGGCCTGAGCCTCTTCGATGCCGTCGCCCGCCATTTTCAGCAGCAGATGGTGTTCGTATTTATCGCGCCAGGTTTTCATTCGCTCCGGCAGATGCGACGGGAAGACGTGACCCAGCTTTTGCATAAAGCGGTCGGTGAAGTGCGGCTTAAACAGCGACACTTTCTCCAGCATCGCGTCGGTGCGGCCCTTCATGGTAAAGAAGAACGGCATTTTATCGGTGCCGAGCTTGTCGATCATCAGGAAGGTGTCTTTCCCGTACTGCTCGGCGATATCGTAAATATCGCGGTGCATATACTCGCCCGCCACCGGCAGATGGTTGAACTCGGCGAGAATATGGCGGCGAATTTCGGTCAGCACGTCCGGGCGGTTGGTGCCGATGTAGAACACCTGCTGGCGTTTTTCCGCCGGGAAGGTATCGAGGCGCACGGCGAACACCGCCAGCTTGCCGGCACAGCCCGAGGATTCAAACAGGCGGTCCGGGTCGGCGTTGTAGCGCGCCGGGGTATCGGCATTCACGTCGCGCACGCGGGTGACGTAATCATGATCGTGGGCGTGGCGGCCATCGTGGCGCACATCTTCATCTTTAACCCGTTCGTCGTCGAGGCGGCTGAGGATTTGCTCCGGCGTGGTGCCGAGGTCAATGCCGAGGTGGTTCACCAGCGTCAGCTTGCCGTTTTCATCAATTTGCGCGTACAGCGACATTTCGGTATACGCCGGGCCGCGCTGTACCAGCGAGCCGCCGGAGTTGTTGCAGATCCCGCCGACCACCGATGCCCCGATGCAGGATGAACCAATGACCGAGTGCGGTTCGCGACCCAGCGGCTTCAGCGCTTTTTCCAGCGAATAGAGCGTCGTGCCGGGATAAGCCAGCACCTGCTCGCCTTTATCCAGCAGATGCAGTTTATCCAGGCGCAGGGTGCTGATAATGACGATATCGCGGTCATAATCGTTACCGTTCGGCGTTGAGCCTTCGGTCAGGCCGGTGTTGGCCGCCTGCATCAGAATGATTTTATCGGCGTTGACGCAGGCGTTCAGCACGCGCCACAGCTCCAGCAGGGTACCGGGAAAGACCACCGCCAGCGCGTCGCCCTGGCCGGAGCGAAAGCCTTTACGGTAGCGCTGGGTTTTAGCCGGGTCGGTGAGCAGATGGGACGAGCCGACCAGACGGGCGAGTTCAGCCAGAAAAGCGTTGTTATAGGTTGTTGCAGATGACATGTTCCACTCCTTGTGGTGGTACAAAATTATCAAAAATAAGAATAGCGCTTTGTATGACAATTTGATGCATCAATGTTTCTAAAAATCAGAGAACAACGCGCGCTTTATTCAGGCGTCTCGTTTATGTTTATGGCAGACTTCGATTTTTGCTATCTTTTCGCCGATCTGGTCGACTGGAACAATGAGGGATAAAAATGAAATGGCTTTGTACTGTAGGCGTCGCTGTGAGCCTGGCGCTGCAACCGGCGCTGGCGGATGAATTGTTCGGCAATCATCCCCTAACGCCGCAGGCGCGGGATGCGTTTGTGACGGAACTGCTGACGAAAATGACGGTGGATGAAAAAATCGGTCAGCTGCGCTTAATTAGCGTCGGCCCGGATAACCCGAAAGAGGCCATCCGCGAGATGATCAAAGAAGGCCAGGTGGGGGCGATTTTTAACACCGTGACCCGCCATGATATCCGCATTATGCAGGATCAGGTGATGGAACTCAGCCGCCTGAAAATCCCGCTCTTTTTCGCCTATGACGTGCTCCACGGCCAGCGTACCGTCTTTCCGATTAGCCTTGGCCTGGCCTCCTCTTTTAACCTCGACGCGGTGAACACCGTCGGGCGGGTGTCGGCTTACGAAGCGGCCGATGATGGCCTGAACATGACCTGGGCGCCGATGGTCGACGTCTCCCGCGATCCGCGCTGGGGCCGCGCTTCGGAAGGGTTCGGGGAAGATACCTACCTGACCACCGAGATGGGCAGGGCGATGGTGGAGTCGATGCAGGGGAAAAGCCCGGCAGATCGCTACTCGGTGATGACCAGCGTCAAGCACTTTGCCGCTTACGGCGCGGTCGAAGGCGGCAAAGAGTACAACACCGTTGATATGAGCCCGCAGCGCCTGTTCAACGACTATATGCCGCCCTACAAAGCGGGGCTGGATGCGGGCAGCGGCGCGGTTATGGTGGCGCTCAACTCGCTCAACGGTACCCCGGCGACCTCCGACGCCTGGCTGCTTAAGGACGTGCTGCGCGACCAGTGGGGCTTTAAAGGCATCACCGTCTCCGACCATGGCGCTATCAAAGAGCTGATCAAACACGGCGTGGCGTCGGACCCGGAAGACGCGGTGCGCGTGGCGCTGAAGTCCGGCATCAATATGAGCATGAGCGACGAGTACTACAGCAAGTATCTGCCGGGACTGGTGAAGTCCGGTAAGGTGACGATGGCGGAGCTTGATGACGCGACCCGCCACGTGCTGAACGTGAAATATGATATGGGCCTGTTTAACGACCCGTATAGCCACCTGGGGCCGAAAGATTCCGATCCGCAGGATACCAACGCCGAAAGCCGCCTGCATCGCAAAGAAGCGCGCGAAGTGGCGCGCGAAAGCCTGGTGCTGCTGAAAAACCGCCTCGATACGCTGCCGTTGAAAAAATCGGGCACTATCGCGGTAATCGGCGCGCTGGCCGACAGCAAGCGCGACATGATGGGCAGCTGGTCGGCGGCGGGCGTGGCCGATCAGTCGGTCACCGTGCTGACCGGTTTGCAGAATGCGCTGGGCGACAAAGGTAAGATCATCTATGCCAAAGGCGCTAACGTCACTGACGATAAAGGCATCGTCGACTTCCTCAATCTGTACGAGAAAGCGGTGCAGGTTGACTCGCGCTCGCCGCAGGAGATGATTGACGAAGCCGTGGCGGCGGCGAAGCAGTCCGACGTGGTGGTTGCCGTGGTGGGCGAGGCGCAGGGCATGGCCCACGAAGCCTCCAGCCGCACTGACATCACCCTGCCGCCGAGCCAGCGCGCCCTGATTAGCGCGCTGAAAGCGACCGGTAAACCGCTGGTGCTGGTGCTGATGAACGGTCGTCCGCTGGCGCTGGTGAAAGAGGATCAGCAGGCTGATGCGATCCTCGAAACCTGGTTTGCCGGTACCGAAGGCGGCAACGCCATTGCCGATGTGCTGTTCGGCGACTACAACCCGTCTGGCAAGCTGCCCATGTCCTTCCCGCGCTCGGTCGGGCAGATCCCGACCTACTACAGCCATCTCAACACCGGTCGCCCGTACAATGCGGATAAGCCAAACAAGTACACCTCGCGCTACTTTGATGAAGCCAACGGCCCGCTCTATCCGTTTGGCTACGGCCTGAGCTACACCACCTTTAGCGTTTCCGACGTGAAAATGTCGGCGCCGACCCTGCAGCGCGACGGCAGCGTGACCGCCAGCGTGCAGGTAACCAATACCGGCAAGCGCGAAGGGGCGACGGTGATTCAGCTTTATCTGCAGGACGTTACCGCCTCCATGAGCCGTCCGGTGAAAATGCTGCGCGGCTTTAAAAAGGTGACCCTCAAGCCGGGCGAGACGCAAACCGTCAGCTTCCCGATTGACGTTGAAGCGCTGAAGTTCTGGAACCAGCAGATGAAGTACGACGCCGAGCCGGGTAAATTCAACGTCTTTATCGGCGTCGACTCCGCCCGCGTGAAGCAGAGCGAGTTTGAACTGCTGTAATGGTGATTTGTCGCCCGGGTGAGGCTGCGGCCGCCACCCGGGAACAGGCATTCCTTACCCCAAAGGCCGATTTATCGGCCTTTTCTTTTTCCGCTCCGCCCCAAATGAACTACGCTTTTTGCTTAAGCTCCTGTTAATGGAGCGCAAATTAAAGAGGGACGCGAGGATGATTAAGGCAAGTATGTGGTCCGGCACGCTGGCGCTGGCGGCCCTGATAAGCCTGCCGCTGCAGGCGGCGGAGCCGGTTAAGGTCGGCTCAAAAATTGACACCGAAGGGGCGCTGCTCGGCAATATTATTTTGCAGGTTCTGGAAAGCCACGGGGTGAAAACCGTCAATAAAATCCAGCTCGGCACCACCCCGGTGGTGCGCGGGGCGATAACCGCCGGAGAACTGGACATTTACCCGGAATATACCGGCAACGGCGCGTTCTTCTTCAAAGAGGAGAACGACCCGGCGTGGAAAAACGCGCAGCAGGGATACGAAAAAGTCAAAAAGCTGGACGCGGAAAAGAATAAGCTCGTCTGGCTTACCCCGGCTCCGGCCAACAACACCTGGACTATCGCCGTCCGTCAGGATCTGGCGGAGAAAAACCACCTCGCCTCATTAAGCGACCTTGCCGGCTATCTGAAAAAGGGCGGTGACTTTAAGCTGGCCGCCTCGGCGGAATTTATTGAACGGCCGGACGCGCTGCCGGCGTTTGAAAAAGCCTACGACTTCACGCTCAGGCAAAATCAGCTGCTGTCGCTGGCGGGCGGCGATACGGCGGTCACCATCAAAGCGGCGGCGCAGCAAACCTCCGGCGTGAATGCGGCGATGGCCTACGGTACCGATGGCCCGGTCGCCGCGCTGGGTCTGCAAACCCTGAGCGACCCGAAGGGCGTGCAGCCGATTTATGCGCCCACGCCGGTCGTACGTGAAGCGGTGTTAAAAGCGTATCCGCAGATAGCCGACTGGCTACAGCCGGTCTTCGCCAGCCTGGATGAAAAGACGCTGCAAAAGCTGAACGCCAGTATTGCGGTTGAGGGCCTGGATGCGAAGAAAGTCGCCGCCGACTATCTGCAACAGAAAGGGCTGCTGAAGTAGGGCGCGCGTGACCACTCGTTGCTGTAACCGGGTTGCGCTGCTGCTGGCATTCCTCCTGCTGCTGGCGATGGCGCTGCCGTTTATTAACTATGCGCCTAACCGGCTGTTATCCGGCGAAGGGCGCTGGCTATGGCAGGTCTGGCCGTGGCTGGCGGGCGTACAGGGGGCGGCAGGGCTGCTGATAGCGCTGCTGAGCTGGCGTCCCGGGCGTCTCCCGCTGCTGGTTATCTTCCTGCTGGCGGATCTGCTGCTGCCTTTATTGCTGTGGGGAGCCGGCAGTGCGGCGGTACAGCTGGCTCAGAGCGGTTCTCCGCTGGCCCGCACCTCGCCGGGAAGCGGCCTGTGGCTGGCGCTGGCGCTGTGCCTGCTTATCGCCAGCGATGCCGTTCGTCGCCTGACGACCCGAGCCCTGTGGCGCTGGCTGCTGAACGCGCAGGTCTGGCTGCTGCCCGCGCTGCTGCTGGGGCTCGGCGCGCTCGATGGCCTCTCTTTGCTGAAAGAGTATTTCAATCGCCGCGAGGTGTTTGACGATGCGCTGTCCCAGCATGTGACGCTGCTGTTGGGGACCCTGCTGCCGGGGCTGCTGATTGGCTTACCCGTTGGCGTCTGGCTCTGGCGCTACCCCCGCTGGCAATCGCCGGTTTTTGCCGTTCTCAACGTGATTCAGACCGTTCCCTCCGTCGCGCTTTTTGGCCTGCTTATCGCGCCGCTGGCCGGGCTGGCGCGCCAGTTTCCGTCGCTGGCGCAGCTCGGCGTTTCCGGCACCGGCATCACGCCGGCGCTGATTGCGCTGGTGCTGTATGCGCTATTGCCGCTGGTACGCGGGGTGACGATCGGCCTTCAGCAGGTGCCGCGCGAAGCGCTGGAGAGCGCGACGGCGATGGGGATGAGCGGCGTGCAGCGCTTTCGTCAGGTACAGCTACCGCTGGCGTTGCCGGTGTTGTTGCGCAGCCTGCGGGTGGTCAGCGTACAAACCGTGGGTATGGCGGTGGTGGCGGCCCTGATTGGCGCGGGCGGCTTCGGCGCGCTGGTTTTCCAGGGGCTGCTCAGCAGCGCGCTGGATCTGGTGCTGCTGGGGGTTATCCCGACCATCGCGCTGGCGGTGGTGGTGGATGCGTTATTCGCGCTGTGGGGCGCATTACTGAAAGGAGAGGCCCGTGATTGAGTTCGACGGCGTCAATAAAGCCTTTGCCGGAGAGCCTGCGGTGAAAAACCTCAATCTGCATCTGCGCGAGGGGGCATTTTCGGTGCTGATTGGCACCTCCGGCTCGGGGAAGTCGACCACGCTGAAGATGATTAATCGCCTGGTGGAGCACGACAGCGGGACGATCCGTTTCGCCGGGCAGGATATTCGCCAGCAGCCGGTGCTCGAACTGCGCCGCAGAATGGGCTACGCCATCCAGTCCATCGGCCTGTTCCCCCACTGGACGGTGGCGCAGAACATTGCCACCGTCCCGCAGCTGCAAAAGTGGTCGCGGCAGAAGACCCAGGCGCGGGTCGATGAGCTGATGGCCTTGCTGGGGCTGGAGCCGGGCCTGCGCGAACGCTACCCGCATCAGCTTTCCGGCGGCCAGCAGCAGCGCGTCGGCGTGGCGCGCGCGCTGGCCGCCAACCCGGAAGTGCTGCTGATGGATGAACCCTTCGGCGCGCTCGATCCGGTGACGCGCGAAGCCTTGCAGCAGGAGATGATCCGCATTCATCGCCTGCTGGGACGCACTATTGTGCTGGTGACTCACGATATCGATGAGGCGCTGCGGCTGGCGGA
This sequence comes from Klebsiella sp. PL-2018, assembly GCF_019048985.1. Classification (NCBI taxonomy): domain Bacteria; kingdom Pseudomonadati; phylum Pseudomonadota; class Gammaproteobacteria; order Enterobacterales; family Enterobacteriaceae; genus Klebsiella; species Klebsiella sp. PL-2018. The sequence goes on along the minus strand of NZ_CP077673.1, from coordinate 3,961,921 downwards.
CCATCTGGTGTTGATGGACGGCGGCGAAGTGGTACAGCAGGGCGAGCCGATGCAGATGCTGCTTGAGCCAAAAAATGCGTTTGTGGAGACGTTCTTTGGCCGTAGCGAACTGGGCGTGCGCCTGCTGTCGCTACGCGGCGTGAGTGATTATCTGCGCCGCGATGAGCGCCTGGCGGGGGACGCGTTGAACGTGACGATGACCCTGCGCGAGGCGCTGTCGCAGTTCGTTGCTCATCGCCGCGAGGTGCTGCCGGTGGTCGATGAGCAGGGAGAGGCCTGCGGGACGCTGCATTTTGCCGACCTGCTGCGCGAGGAGGCCCGGCGTGAAGGTGCTGCGTGATCCGCTGCTGTGGCTCAGCGCCATGTTTATCGCGCTGCTGCTGGCGTTGCCCTACAGCGCGCCGCTGTTCAGCGCGCTGTTTCCCGAACTGCCGCGTCCGGTTTATCAGCAGGAGAGTTTTGTTTCTCTTACCCTGGCGCACTTTTGGCTGGTGGCGCTCTCCAGCCTCGCGGCTACGGTGGTGGGCGTCGTCGCCGGGATTGCGGTCACCCGTCCGGCGGGGCATGAGTTTCGCCCGCTGGTGGAGACGATTGCCGCAATGGGGCAGACGTTTCCGCCGGTCGCGGTGCTGGCGATTGCGGTTCCGGTGATGGGGTTTGGCTGGCAGCCCGCGCTTATTGCGCTGGTGCTGTACGGCATCTTACCGGTTTTGCAGGGCACGCTGGCCGGGATTGGGGCGGTACCGTCCGGTGTGTTAGCTATCGCTCAGGGAATGGGGATGACCGGCTGGCAGAGGCTGATAAAAGTTGAGCTGCCGCTGGCGGCGCCGGTGATGCTGGCCGGAATTCGTACCTCGACCATCGTCAATATCGGTACGGCGACCATTGCTTCAACCGTCGGCGCGAATACGCTCGGCACGCCGATTGTTATCGGCCTCAGCGGATTTAATACCGCTTATGTGATTCAGGGGGCGCTGCTGGTGGCGCTGGCGGCGATTATCGTCGATCGGGGATTTGAACGGCTGAACCGGCGAATCAGCCGACACCACCGCGAACAATAAATGAATAACCGGCCAGCATCACGCCGCCGATGCCGCTGATGGCCATAAATAAGAACAGGGTAATCACCGCAATTTTCGCTGGCTTCATAATAGGCTCCTGATGTTAACGCAGGGATTATACGGTGAAGCGCAGGTGTTAATAAAACATTAATTGCTTTTTAGCTACGACAACCACCCCCGGCTTGCGCTGCGCTTAGCCGGGCTACGGTTCATCACCGTCTGCGGGCCGGTAGCCCGGGTAAGGCGTTTACGCCGCAACCCGGGGAATGTGCCGCGACGTAGCATTGCTGCGGCTTCTACCCGGCTTGCGCTGCGCTTAGCCGGGCTACGGTTCATCACCGTCTGCGGGCCGGTAGCCCGGGTAAGGCGTTTACGCTGCAACCCGGGGAATGTGCCGCGACGTGGCATTGCTGCGGTTTCTACCCGGCTTGCGCTGCGCTTAGCCGGGCTACGGTTCATCACCGTCTGCGGGCCGGTAGCCCGGGTAAGGCGTTTACGCCGCAACCCGGGGAATGTGCCGCGATGTGGCATTGCTGCGGTTTCTACCCGGCTTGCGCTGCGCTTAGCCGGGCTACAGGTTCATCACCGTCTGCGGGCCGGTAGCCCGGGTAAGGCGTTTACGCCGCAACCCGGGGAATGTGCCGCGATGTGGCATTGCTGCGGTTTCTACCCGGCTTGCGCTGCGCTTAGCCGGGCTACGGTTCATCACCGTCTGCGGGCCGGTAGCCCGGGTAAGGCGTTTACGCCGCAACCCGGGGAATGTGCCGCGACGTGGCATTGCTGCGGTTTCTACCCGGCTTGCGCTGCGCTTAGCCGGGCTGCGGTTCATCACCGTCTGCGGGCCGGTAGCCCGGGTAAGGCGTTTACGCCGCAACCCGGGGAATGTGCCGCGATGTGGCATTGCTGCGGTTTCTACCCGGCCACAGATTGCAGATAACCCGTAGATACTGTGAACGCCTGCAACCATTTTTAGTTGCCGATACTTTCTCCGGCTCCCGGATGACAGGCACACCAACGACAGCACTCTCTGGTGCTGTCGTTTTTTCTCAGGGAACGTTGTTACGCTATCAACAGCTCATGCTGTGAGGCATCGAACGCCTTTCCTGACTTCAGTACTCCATAAGCCACCTGCGCCAGCTTTCGCATCATCGCCCCTATGATGACTTTTGCCCCCTTTCCGCTCTCTTCCAGCCTTTTCCTGAACGCTTTTCCCCACGCCGTATGGTACAGCGCCGATAACGCTGGCATGTATAACGCCTTGCGCAGTTGAACCGGCCCCGCTTTGCTCATCCGGCTCGCCCGCATCACGCTGCTGCCCGACTCATGCTGCACCGGCGTCAGTCCTGCATACGCCGCGAACTGCCGCGCTGTACCGAACTTCAGCCTCAGGCCCGTATACGCCAGCAGAACAGCCGCTGTTTTCTCCCCGATGCCCGGGATACTGTTCAGCAGCTTCCGCCGTCGTTTCATATCCGGGTCGTTATCCGTCAGGTCTTTTATCTGTTTTTCGATACGCGCCAGCTCCGCGCTCAGACATCCCAGCAGGATGTCAATGCTGGCCAGCTGAACCTCCGGCGCGGTTTCTCGCCGGTTTTTCTCCTGCGTCTGCATCTCTGTCAGCGCCTGATGCCTTAACACCAGGGCTTTCAGTGCCCGCTCTGTCGGATGAGGGGCCTCCCAGGCTGACGGGCGTTTTTCCCGGCAGAAGTGAGCCAGCATACGGGCGTCCACTTTGTCAGTTTTACTGCGCAACCCCTCACTCTGTGCGAAAGCTTTACTGAGGGCGGGGTTGATGATGGACACGGTATACCCGGCATCACTCAGATGCGCGGCCGCGTCTTCCATGTAGGTGCTGGTGGACTCCATGCAGACATGGGCACGGTTCACGTCATGGCCGCGAAGCCAGCGGACCAGCGCTTCGTGTCCGGAGAGGGTATTGTCAAATTTTTTACAGCGATGCCGGCCATCAGGGCGAAGAATATCGACATCCAGTTTAGCTTTGGCGACATCAATACCGATGAAGTGGAGTTCATTTTCCATAGTGAAACCAACCTTGCAAATACGGGTTACCGGTGAAAGCCGGTCCATGATACTGTCCGGTTTATCACATGAGAAAGAACGGCGGTCCGGTGCAAAGGATCTACGGAACAGGCGCGAAAGCCTAAGCCCGGACACGGCATCCGGACCGCCATCAGAGAGAACTGGCCGGTTCTTTCTGACGGAGTAATCATACAAGCCCGGACAGGCGCGCAGCGCCGCCTCCGGGAGACGTGGCGGTGGCGTGATTCAGCCAGATAATCTGGCCCTGCTGCTCCCAGAGGCGCATTTGATTGACCTGGGCGCTACAGGGCGCTTCTCCACACCAGACCATCAGCGTACTCTCCGGGAAAAGCTCCGGTCGGAGCTGGTTCAGCGAATGGGCGAGAATGTCCACCCGCCAGCCCTGTTCGCTGGCTATCCAGCCCTCCAGCCATAGCCGGGTGATATCATTCACATTCCAGCCGATAATCAGCGCATGGCTGCCGGGATATTTTGCCGTGGATGAAAGAGTGCGGGCGATATGATTAATCAGAATACCATCAAGGATGCCCCGCAGCGCCAGCAGCGTGGGCTGCGGGCTAAGCAGGCGCTGGCGTAATGGATTAATCAGATTCTTCACCAGAATTTGCGCTGACTCGCTGTGGTTGCGCTCCTTAAGCCACATACGCAGGCGATGATAGCTACCGTTTTGCAGATAACCGAGCAAAATTTCCTGCTGCTTGCGCCAGCCGTCGGCCACCTCCTGCTCATTATCCATCAGCAGCGTTTTCACTTTCCCCACCTGCACGCCGGAGTCAATCCAGCGTTTAATTTCGCGAATCCGGTCTATCTCATATTCGTTGAACAGGCGGTGGCCGCCGTCGGTACGCTGGGGTTTCAGTAATCCGTAGCGCCGCTGCCAGGCGCGTAACGTCACGGGATTGATATCGCAAAGCTGGGCCACTTCGCCGATTGTATAAAGCGCCATTTTCTCCTCCCGCTGTGTTCTCCTCCATTAACTGTAGAAGCTGTTTGCCGAAGCGGGAATTTTTGTCTGTTTTTTGTACAGATTTGAGCCGGCGAGACGCGAAGAAATGTGATCCTGAACATGAATTATCATTTTCATGTATTGCTTCAAAGAAAGTTATAAGCAAGCAGTGTATGTTACGCGCTTTCAAATGAAGTGTGGTCTGCGGGTATGTACGAGTTTGATCTGGTGTTGCTGCTGCTTCAGCAGATGTGCGTGTTTTTGGTCATTGCGTGGCTGATGAGCAAAACGCGGCTGTTCATCCCGTTAATGCAGGTCACCGTCCGGCTGCCGCATAAGCTCCTGTGCTACGTAACCTTCTCCATTTTCTGCATCCTCGGTACCTACTTCGGGCTGCATATCGAAGACTCGATCGCCAATACGCGCGCCATCGGCGCGGTGATGGGGGGCCTGCTGGGCGGGCCGGTGGTTGGCGGCCTGGTGGGGCTGACCGGCGGGCTTCACCGCTACTCGCTGGGCGGCATGACCGCGCTGAGCTGTATGGTATCAACCATCGTAGAAGGGCTACTCGGCGGGCTGGTACACAGTATTCTGGTCAAACGCGGGCGGCCGGACAAAGTCTTCAGCCCGCTCACCGCCGGCGCGATCACCTTTTTCGCCGAGATGGTGCAGATGCTGATTATTCTGCTTATCGCTCGCCCGTTCGAAGATGCCCTGCATCTGGTACAAAGCATCGCCGCGCCCATGATGGTCACCAACACCGTCGGGGCGGCGCTATTTATGCGCATCCTGCTGGATAAGCGAGCGATGTTTGAAAAATACACCTCGGCCTTTTCGGCTACGGCGCTGAAGGTCGCCGCTTCGACGGAGGGGATCCTGCGCCAGGGGTTCAACGAAGAGAACAGCATGAAGGTCGCGCAGGTGCTGATCCAGGAGCTGGATATCGGCGCGGTGGCGATAACCGATCGCGACAAGCTGCTGGCGTTTACCGGGATCGGCGACGATCACCACCTCCCGGGCAAACCCATCTCTTCGCTCTATACCCAAAAGGCGATCGATACCGGCGAAGTCGTTTACGCCGACGGCAACGAGGTGCCTTACCGCTGCTCGATTCATCCGAACTGCAAGCTGGGCTCGACGCTGGTTATCCCGCTGCGCGGCGAAAATCAGCGGGTCATCGGTACCATTAAACTCTATGAAGCGAAAAACCGCCTGTTTAGCTCCATCAACCGCACGCTGGGGGAGGGAATTGCGCAGCTGCTGTCGGCGCAGATCCTGGCCGGACAGTATGAGCGGCAAAAGGCGCTGCTGACGCAGTCGGAAATCAAGCTGCTGCACGCCCAGGTGAATCCGCACTTCCTGTTCAACGCGCTGAATACGCTAAAAGCGGTGATTCGCCGCGATAGCGACCAGGCCGGGCAGCTGGTGCAGTACCTGTCGACCTTTTTCCGCAAAAACCTGAAGCGGCCAGCGGAAATCGTGACCCTGGCCGATGAGATTGAACATGTGAACGCCTATTTGCAGATTGAGAAAGCGCGTTTTCAGACCAATTTGCAGATTCATATGCTGGTGCCCGAGGCGCTGGGGCAGCATCAGCTACCGGCGTTTACCCTGCAGCCAATCGTCGAAAACGCGATTAAACACGGGACTTCGCAGCACCTTGGGGTGGGCGAAATCACCATCCGCGCCAGTCAGCAAGAGCGCTGGCTGCAGCTGGATATTGAAGATAATGCCGGGCTGTATCAGGACAAACCCAGCGCCAGCGGGCTGGGCATGAACCTGGTCGACCGCAGACTGCGGGCGCGCTTTGGCACTGACTGCGGGATCACCGTAACCTGCGAGCCGGAACGTTTTACCCGCGTCACGCTGAGACTGCCTCTGGAGGAAAGCGCATGTTAAAAGTATTAATTGTCGACGACGAGCCGCTGGCGCGTGAAAACCTGCGTATTTTGCTGGAGACCCAGCCTGATATTGAGATCGTTGGCGAATGCGGGAATGCCGTCGAGGCGATTGGCGCGGTACATAAGCTGCGCCCGGACGTGCTGTTTCTGGATATCCAGATGCCGCGCATCAGCGGTCTGGAGATGGTCGGCATGCTCGATCCGCAGCATCGGCCCTATATCGTCTTCCTTACCGCGTTTGACGAGTACGCGGTGAAGGCCTTTGAAGAGCACGCGTTTGATTATTTACTGAAGCCGATTGAGTCCGCCCGGCTGGAAAAAACGCTGTTTCGCCTGCGCCAGGAGCGCAGCCTGCAGGATATGACCGTGCTCGACGATACCCAGCAGGCGCTAAAATATATTCCCTGCACCGGACACAGCCGGATCTGGCTACTGCAGATGGAAGACGTGGCCTTCGTCAGCAGCCGGATGAGCGGGATTTACGTGACCGACCGCGAAGGGAAAGAGGGCTTTACCGAGCTCACCCTGCGCACGCTCGAGAGCCGAACGCCGCTGCTGCGCTGCCATCGGCAGTATCTGGTTAACATGTCCCATCTCAAGGAGATCCGCTTTGAGGAGAACGGCCAGGCGGAGCTGCTGATGCGCGCTGGCCAAACGGTGCCGGTCAGCCGCCGCTACCTGAAGAGCCTGAAAGAGGCGATTGGGCTGTAAAACGGCGGAATCGTGATAGACTTAGCGGCAGATTTTTTCATCATGAAGGCAATATGATCAGTAACGATATTCTCCGTAGCCTGCGCTACACCCTGAAAACCAATAACAGCGGCCTGGTTCGTATTTTTGCCCTGGCGGATGCGCCGGTCAGCGCGGAACAGTTGGTTCCCTGGCTGAAAAAAGAAGACGAAGAGGGGTTTGTGCGCTGCCCGGATATCGTGCTGTCGAATTTCCTCAACGGCCTGATTTACGACAAACGCGGTAAAGATGCGTCGGCGCCGCCGCTGGCGGTCGAACGCCGGGTGAATAATAACATCGTGCTGAAAAAGCTGCGTATTGCCTTCTCCCTGAAGACGGATGATATTCTCGCTATCCTCACCCAGCAGAAATTCCGCGTCTCCATGCCGGAAATCACCGCCATGATGCGCGCCCCGGATCATAAAAACTTCCGCGAATGCGGCGACCAGTTCCTGCGCTACTTTTTGCGCGGACTGACCGAGCGCGAACACGCGAAATCCTGATATGCCTCCCCGGCTTGCGGCGTAAACGCCTGAGCCGGGCTACTGAATGCGCGGCTCCGTAGCCCGGCTCAGCGCAGCGCAAGCCGGGAGTAGTCCGCACCAGTCAGGGCTGTTTCACTTCTTTAAAACCCTGCGATTTCAGCAATTTCTCCGACTCGCTCAGCGAAATGAACTTTTGTGAACAGTCGGAAAAACTGGCCCCCGGCAAGTGACACAGCTCGCTGATTTTAGCCTGATTAAAGTCGATGGAGAGGTGTTCCTGCGCGACGTTCTCTTTATAGTCGACGCTGTGGGTAACGCCTTTGATTTTGCTGTAGGCCGCGCCGATAGGGTCGATGACCTTGCGCGCCTGCTCTTCGTTACTTACCCCGAGTGATTGATAGGGGATAGTATTCTCAGCGTCCTGGCGGGTGACGACATCGCCTTTGTAGTGATAGATGTAGGTCAGATCAACGCCGTTGATCGTGTTGTTAAACGTTTTGACCTCATCTTTGTTGTTATCGCAGCCGACAAGCGCGGCCATCAATAGCGTGGCGCCCAGAGCGGCGGTCATCCTGCGGTTAAATTTCATTATCATTCCTTGTTAATCAATCATCATCTCTAATTGTATACAGCATTGGGCGATGGTGCCGGGCGTATCCTCGGAAGTCGCCGTTTCGCGCTTATGCCAGCGTTTTCTTCTTTCTGCGCCAGCACCCGGCGGGCGATGTCGTCGACAATATCGTGGCGCTCAAAAAAAAGCGCTGCCGGAGCAGCGCTTTATACAGCCTTACTTGACCTGCTGGCCCGGCTGAGCCCCGCTGTCCGGGCTGAGCAGGAAGATATCTTTCCCGCCAGGACCTGCGGCCATCACCATGCCTTCAGAGATGCCGAAGCGCATTTTGCGCGGCGCCAGGTTAGCGACCATCACTGTCAGGCGGCCAATCAGCGCCTGCGGATCAGGGTAGGCGGAGCGGATGCCGGAGAAGACGTTACGCTTCTCGCCGCCGAGATCCAGCGTCAGGCGCAGCAGCTTATCGGAACCGTCGACGAACTCGGCGTTTTCAATCAGCGCGATGCGCATATCCACTTTGGCGAAATCGTCAAAGGTGATAGTTTCCTGAATCGGATCGTCCGCCAGCGGACCGGTGACCGGCGCTGACAGCGCCTTCACTTCTTCTTTCGACGCTTCGACCAGCGCCTCAACCTGCTTCATTTCGATGCGGTTATACAGCGCTTTAAAGGCGTTAACCTTGTGACCGAGCAGCGGCTGCTGGATAGCATCCCAGCTCAGTTCGCCGTTGAGGAACGCTTCGGCGCGGGCGGCCAACTGCGGCAGAACCGGCTTCAGCCAGGTCATCAGCACGCGGAACATATTCAGGCCCATGGTGCAGATGGCCTGCAGATCGGCGTCGCGGCCTTCCTGTTTGGCGACCACCCACGGCGCCTGCTCGTCAACGTAGCGGTTTGCCACGTCGGCCAGCGCCATGATTTCGCGGATGGCTTTCCCGAACTCGCGGCTGTCCCACGCATCGCCAATGCTTGCTGCCGCATCGGTGAAGGTTTTATACAGCTGAGGATCGGCCAGCTCGGCGGACAGCATGCCGTCGAAACGCTTGTTGATGAAACCGGCGTTACGCGAGGCAAGGTTAACCACCTTGTTGACGATATCGGCGTTGACGCGCTGCACGAAGTCTTCCAGGTTCAGGTCGATATCATCGATACGTGACGAGAGCTTGGCGGTGTAGTAGTAGCGCAGGCTGTCGGCGTCAAAATGATTCAGCCAGGTGCTGGCCTTAATAAAGGTACCGCGCGACTTGGACATCTTGGCGCCGTTGACCGTCACGTAGCCGTGAACGAACAGGTTGGTCGGTTTGCGGAAGCCGCTGCCTTCCAGCATCGCCGGCCAGAACAGGCTGTGGAAGTAAACGATGTCTTTGCCGATAAAGTGGTACAGCTCGGCGGTAGAGTCTTTCTTCCAGTACTCGTCGAAGCTGGTGGCGTCGCCGCGCTTGTCGCACAGGTTCTTAAAGGAGCCCATGTAGCCGATCGGCGCATCCAGCCAGACGTAGAAGTATTTACCCGGCGCGTTCGGGATTTCGAAGCCGAAGTACGGGGCATCGCGGGAGATATCCCACTGCTGCAGGCCGGACTCGAACCACTCCTGCATTTTATTCGCCACCTGCTCCTGCAGCGCGCCGCTGCGGGTCCACGCCTGCAGCATTTCGCTGAACGACGGCAGGTCGAAGAAGAAGTGCTCGGACTCGCGCATCACCGGCGTCGCGCCGGATACCACCGATTTCGGCTCGATAAGCTCGGTCGGGCTGTAGGTCGCGCCGCACACTTCGCAGTTATCGCCGTACTGATCCGGTGATTTACACTTTGGACAGGTGCCTTTCACAAAGCGGTCCGGCAGGAACATGCCTTTTTCCGGATCGTAAAGCTGAGAGATGGTGCGGTTTTTGATAAAACCGTTCTCTTTCAGGCGCGTGTAGATGAGCTCCGACAGCTCGCGGTTTTCATCGCTGTGCGTGGAGTGGTAGTTGTCGTAGCTGATGTCGAAGCCAGCAAAATCGGTCTGATGCTCCTGACTCATTTCGCCAATCATCTGCTCCGGAGTAATTCCGAGCTGCTGCGCTTTCAGCATGATCGGGGTGCCGTGGGCGTCGTCGGCGCAGATGAAGTTGACTTCGTGGCCGCGCATTCGCTGGTAACGGACCCAGACATCAGCCTGGATGTGCTCCAGCATGTGGCCGAGGTGGATTGAGCCGTTTGCGTACGGCAGCGCGCACGTTACCAGAATTTTCTTCGCGACTTGAGTCATAGTGGGCATTACATCTTCTATTGTAAAAAGGGGTTTTGATGTTACCGCAAAGGCAATAATTTGGTAAGCCCAAAGCTTATGGTGGGGGAATTATTCCCTTTAAGGTAAACTTAACGCACAAGATTCAACTCACAATAACAAAGGAGTCGGGATGAGTTCGCAATCCCAGGCCAAATCCCCCGAGCGTCTGCGCGCGATGGTCGCCGGGACCCTGGCTAATTTCCAGCACCCAACCCTGAAACATAACCTCACTACGCTGAAGGCGCTGCATCACGTCGCCTGGCTGGACGAGACCGTGCACATTGAAATTCAGATGCCGTTCGTCTGGAACAGCGCGTTTGAAGCGCTGAAGGAGCAGTGCAGCGCCGAGCTGCTGCGCATTACCGGCGCCAAAGCCATTGACTGGAAGCTGACGCACAGCATCGCCACGCTTCAGCGGGTAAAAAATCAGCCGGGCATCAACGGCGTGAAAAACATTATCGCCATCAGCTCCGGCAAGGGCGGGGTGGGTAAATCGTCGACGGCGGTCAACCTCGCACTGGCGCTGGCGGCGGAAGGGGCGAAAGTCGGCATTCTGGATGCCGATATTTACGGGCCGTCGATTCCGACCATGCTCGGCGCGGAAGATCAGCGTCCGACTTCGCCGGACGGCACCCATATGGCGCCGATTATGAAATTCGGTCTCGCTACCAACTCCATCGGTTATCTGGTGACCGACGACAACGCCATGGTGTGGCGCGGCCCGATGGCCAGCAAGGCGCTGATGCAGATGCTGCAGGAAACGCTGTGGCCGGATCTCGATTATCTGGTACTGGATATGCCGCCGGGCACCGGTGATATTCAGCTGACGCTGGCGCAAAACATTCCGGTCACCGGCGCGGTCGTCGTCACCACGCCGCAGGATATTGCCCTGATCGACGCCAAAAAAGGCATCGTGATGTTTGAAAAAGTCGAGGTACCGGTGCTGGGTATCGTGGAAAACATGAGCATGCATATCTGCAGCAACTGCGGACACCACGAGCCGATTTTCGGTACCGGCGGCGCGCAGAAGCTGGCGGAGAAATATCATACCCAGCTGCTGGGCCAGCTGCCGCTGCATATCACTCTGCGCGAAGACCTCGACAAAGGGACGCCGACGGTGGTTGCGCGTCCGGAAAGCGAGTTTACCGAGACCTACCGCCAGCTGGCCGACCGCGTCGCGGCGCAGCTGTACTGGCAGGGGGAAGTCATCCCCGGAGAGATAGCCTTCCGCGCGGTCTAATCTCCTCACTATCCTGAGCCGCCCGGCGCTTTTCGCCGTGCGGTTTTTTATTTTTTCCGTCCCGGTTTTCTACCGAGGAGATAATCACCGCGCGAATAATATCGCTGTTAAATATTATTTATTTTTATTCACATTTAGCGATATTGAGATTAATCAATAAAACATATTGCTAACATTGTTTTCCTCTGGCGGTTGTGCGAGCTTTAATAGCAAAGAAGTAACGATTTTAATTCGCCGTGATGAGATTTAATTTTGGCTTTTTATTTGGCGAAACGTGGATGTTATCAGTAATACGTATATAAAAACGATGGAAGGAAAGTATAGCCGTACACATTTCCGGAGTGCATGATGAATAATATTGCTCTAATCGTTAAGTTACGAGAACTACTGGTTATTTTTATGCATACGCGCTCGCTGCCGGAGAAAGCAGCAGACGCGTTGCGTTATTGCCAGGAGCATCTCCCGATAGCTGAGATTCCGATTGGCGCTTATGGTGAGTACAGTGATATTTTTGAACAGATTATTTTTTTATCGGATGACAAGAGTCGTACGGCCCCGGATGATTTACTGCGTAGCGGCGGCGATCTGATATTAAGTATTTTAATGCTCTATGAGCAGGTTGCTTCATATATTGCCGTCGAGGAATTTATGCACAAACAGAACCGCTTTAACGAATAGCATTTTGCCACAAAAAACGCCAGCGGCAGGGAGAGCGCGCTGGCGTTCAGCTTTTAGCGATGGTAGAAAATCTCGCCATCATAAATTTTGAGGATTTTCCCCTCGGTTTCGGTAATCAGCACGTAGCTTCCGCCCATGTAGGTCCAGCGGGTCCCGGCATCCGGCGCAGGCAAATTGCGCTGCTGCCACTGCTTGATGTTGTATTCTGGCGTCAGGTACAGCGGCGGGACGGTATCGCCGATGTGAAATTGTTTGAAGTCCGCGGTGACCCCATCCAGCTCATATTTCTGTATACCTTCGCCGGTCGCCGCCCACGCGCCGCTGGCGCAGGCCAACAGTACGCCCAGAAGCATCATTTTTGTTTTACGCATAATTTCCCCATTATTATCCTGGACACAAAATCGCAGCCTCGTATGATTCCTGATACGTCAAGGGATTGGCAAGCGTTGGTTTGGGTAAAAGTGTAAGCAAACGGTGATGCAGCGCCGTTTTTCATCGGCGCGCGCCTGTTTTGAGAATAATCCGGGGTGAGGAGTGTGTATGTTCCGGCTGGAAGATCTGGCATTGTTTGTCCGCGCTGCGGCGTTAAGCAGCTTCAGCGATGCGGCGCGAGAGGCCGGGCTGCAGCCCGCGCAGGTGAGCGCGGCGATCAAGCGTCTGGAAACGACGCTGAATATTCGTCTTTTTGCCCGTTCTACGCGGAGTTTACGCCTGACGCCGGAAGGCGAAACCTGGCTGCCCTATGCCACGCAGATGCTTGATACGCTGCACGCGGGGCTGCAAAAAATCAGCACGCCGGATGACGAAGTACGCGGTACGTTACAAATTGCCGTGCCGTCCGACCTGGGGCGCAACTTGCTTCTGCGCGTGTTTCGCGCTTTTCGCCAGCGCCATCCCGCGCTGCGCCTGCGGATACTGTTTTCCGATCATCGGACCGACGTATTTAAAGATCCGGTAGACGTGGCGTTTCGCTACGGCGATAACGACGATGCCTCGTTTATTTCCCTACCCGTCGCGCCGGAGAACCGCCGGATGCTGGTGGCCTCGCCCGGCTGGATAGCCGAACACGGCGAACCGAAGACGCTGGAAGATTTGGCCCGGCACAATGCGCTGACCTACGTGCTGCGCGGCAGGGCGTTCGATCGCTGGCCGCTGAGCCTGGACGGGAAGGTCCATTACGTGCAGGTTGCCGGCACTATCGTGAGCGATGATGCGGAGGTGATTCGCCGCCTGGCGGTTGCCGGGGAGGGGATCGCGTTCAAATCTGAACTCGACGTCGGGGATGATATCCGTGAAGGGCGGCTCCAGGTGCTGTTGCCGGAGTATCAGGGCGACGTGGTGCCGCTGAATATGATTTGCCCGCACCGCAAGCAGCTTTCGCCTGCGGTACGGTTGCTGTATGAGGCGGTGAAAGAGGCGTGCGAAGCGGTTCATTCCCGCGCGCCCTCTGCGGGCCGCTAGCGCCGACTCGGGAATGGTGCCGGGTTATGCATCGGCGTGGCTTGTTCCCGGCTCGCGCTGCGCTTAGCCGGGCTACGGGTTCACAGCAATCTGCGGGCCGGTAGCCCGGACAGGCGCGCCAGCGCCGCCTCCGGGACGGTGTAGGGGTGATGCATCGGCGCGGCTTTTTCCCGGTTCGCGCTGCGCTTAGCCGGGCTACGGATTGGTAGCCCGGACAGGCGCGCCAGCGCCGCCTCCGGGAGAACGATCGGTGCGAAGCTTAATGCTTCACCAGCGTGGCAAAGTAGTAGACCAGCGGAATCGCAAGGATCCACAGCCCGATGGGGATTTCCCGCCATTTGCCGGCAATCGTTTTAATCACCACATAAAACAGCAGCCCGCCGGCAATCCCGGTCCCGAAGCTATTGGCAATCAGCGTAATCATCACCATCATCAGCACCGGCAGGCCGTCGGTGAAGTTTGCCAGGTCCACTTTGCGCAGGCCGCTGAACATATTCAGGCCAATGAGGATCAGCGCAGGCGCGGTCGCCTCTTTCGGAATCATCAGCGCCACCGGGGTAAACAGCAGCATCAGGAGGAACATCACCGCCGCCGACAGCGCGGTCAGCCCGGTTTTACCGCCGGCTTCCGCTGCCGCTGAGGATTCAATCAGCGCGGTCGCCGCCGGAATGCCCAGCCAGGGGCCAACGGCCGCGGCGATCGAGTCAACCATAAACGGGCGATTGATATGCGGCATATTGCCTTCCTCATCCAGCAGACCCGCTTCGCCGCCTACCGCCAGCGTGGTGCCCATCGTGGAAAAGAACTCTGAGGCGAAAAAGACGAACAGGAACGGCAGGAAGGCGATATTCAGCGCGCCCAGCATATCGATTTGCCCCAGCACCGGCGTCAGCGAATGCGGCATATCGATAAAGCTGCCCGGGAGTCTGGTGACGCCCATCGGAATGCCGACCAGGGTGGCAAAGAGAATCGCCCACAGAATTGAGCCGGGGATTTTTCTCGCCTGCAGGGCAATGGCCAGAAACAGCCCGCAGAGCGCCACCAGCGCCCCCGGTGAGAGAAAATCGCCGAGCATCAGGGCGTTGGTTTTGGCATTAGCCAGCACCAGCCCGGCGTTACGGAAACCCAGCACCGCGACAAACAGCCCAATGGAGGCCGTCAGGCCGAGCTTGATCGACTGCGGCACCGAACGGGTCACCACTTCACGCAGGCCGAACCTGGTTAGCAGGAAAAACAGAATCCCCGACCAGCAGGCGATCCCAAGACCAATCTGCCAGCCAATGCCTTCGCTGCCTGCCAGCGTGACGCCGACCAGCACCGAGCCGCCGATGCCCGGCCCGACGATAAACGGCAGGTTGGCATAAAACGCCATCAGCAGCGTGCCGCCGACGAACACCAGAATCGTGCCGGTGGTTGCCGCGCCTTTATCCATCCCGCCAACCGCCAGCAGGCCGGGGATAACCACCAGCAGGTAGGCGGCGGCAAGAAAGCCGGTGATGCCCGCGAGGCATTCGGTGCGCAGCGTGCTGCCGCGGGAACACAAGGCAAAACGGCGCTCCAGCCAGCTTCCTTGCGTGGATGAATGAAGGGTATTGTCGGCCATGCTCAGGCTCCCTGATGATTATTGTTGTGTTCTGTGTGTTCCGGGATTTCCCGGCAGTCTATCAGCGGCTCGACGATCTGGCGGGTGCTGCCGTCGGTCAAACCTAAATCGGTCAAATGCGGCCCGGCGTTACAGGCAAGGCAGGTGCCTTCGATAGCCTTAAATACGCGATAGGGCGGCTCCCAGTCGGCGACCTCCGCGCTCAGGTCGCGAAGCTGGCGGAACTGTCTGGCCAGCTCCGGAGCAGGCAAGTCGGAAAGCATTCCGGCAATCGGCATCGCCACGTGGGCAAGGATTTTTCCCTGCTGAGACAGCGCCATACCGCCGCCGGAGGCGATCAGGCGGTTTGCCGCCAGCGCCATCTCGTCGGCATCGCGGCCGAGCACCACCAGGTTGTGGGAATCGTGGGAGTAGCTGGTGGCGATGGCGCCGCGCAGCTCGCCCCAGCCTTCCAGCAGCGCAATTTGCGGCGTCGCCTGGTGACGACCGTGGCGGTGCTTAACCCAAATCAGGCTAAACCCGTCCGGGATTTGCACCCGGCCATCGCGGACCTGCACCTCAACCTCTCCCCACTGGGTAAAGCGCGCGCCGCGAATATGCCGCAGGCGGGCGACGCCGTGGCGAATCGCGCCGACGCGGAGGATAAAATCGTCAGGGCTGAGCGGCGGCATCTGCAGGGTATCGCGCGGCGGGGTAATACCCGCCGCCGGCGGAATCGACTCAAGCAGGGCGCCCTCGCGGGCAATCAGCTTCCCGGCGACGTACACCTCCCGCGCGTCGAGCTTTTCTAATGAATCAAAAACCACCAGATCGGCGCGGCGTCCGGCGGCAATCAGCCCCAGATCGTTACGCTGCAGACGGATCGCCGCGTTTAAGGTGGCGAAGCGCAGGACGTCGGTGGCCGGCAGTCCGTGCTCAATCAGCAGGTTGAGCAGGGCGATAATGCCGCCTTTTTCCAGCAGCATATCCGGCGGCACATCGTCGGTGCAGACGGTGATTTGCGAGGAGAGATGCGGCAGCGTTTTCAGCGCGGTAACGATATCCGGCAGCAGGTAAGGGTGCGAGCCGCGAATTTCGATAGTCAGCCCGGCGCGCAGTTTTTCCAGCGCATCGTCCGCCGAGGTGAGCTCGTGATCGGAGGTGACCCCGGCGGCAAGGTAGGCCTGCAGATCCGCGCCGCGCAAACCGCGGGCGTGGCCTTCGATCAGCTTGCCGCTGTTGAGACCGGCCTGGATAATCTCCTGCATCCGCTCGCTGCCGTGCAGCACGCCGTGCATATCCATCACTTCGGCGACGCCGCAAACTTCCGGCCAGGCCAGCATGGTTTCCATCTCCGCGCCGGCAAAATCGGCGCCGGACATCTCCAGTCCCGGCGTCGACGGCACGCTGGACGGCGCCGCGACCATCACCTGCAGCGGCAGATGGCGGCTGGCGGCGACGGCGTAGCGCACGCCTTCGACGCCCAGCACGTTGGTCAGCTCGTGCGGGTCCCAGAATACCGACGTGGTGCCCTGAGCCAGGACGATTTCGGCATAGCGTTCAGGCGGCAGGTGGGAGCTTTCAAGGTGGACGTGCGTGTCCATCAGCCCCGGCGACAGGAAATATCCCGCCAGCGAGCGGCGTTCGTGGGCATCGGAGCGGCTGCCGCGCGGGTGCACGCTGGCGATGGTTTCGCCGACGATCCCGACGTCGGCCTCGCGGATCTCTCCGGTGGCCATATCGACAATCTGCGCGTCGGTTAATAAGAGATCGAACGGGGATTCGCCGCGTGCGGCCTGCACGGCGCGGCGGCGGGTTTCAGCACTGCTGGACATAACAACTCCGGCACAAGGATAATGGGGATACTCTAGGGGCAGAGCAAACGTTTGCCCAGATGAATAAATTTATCGCCCGATAACCTCGGGTTATTCTGCATGCTCACCATTGATGAAAACATGATGACTGAACCCTGGCAGCGTCTGCCCGCGCTCTCCCTTAAGCAGATCCAGTACTTTGTGACCCTGGCCCAGCTACGCCACTTCACCGACACCGCTAACCGGCTGGCTATCAGCCAGCCGGCGCTAAGCAGCGCGCTGCGGCAAATCGAGACGGTGCTCGGCGGCAAGCTGGTCAACCGTACCGCCTCGGCGGTGACCTTAACCGAGCTGGGGGCGGCGATTTTGCCCCACGCCCGGCGGGTGCTGAGCGTGGCGCAGCTGGCGTTTCAGGATATGCAGCAGATAGTCGAGGCCGGCGGCGACGGTACAGTGCGTATCGGGCTGGTGCCCTCGGTGAGCTCGCTGCTGTTTCCGCTGCTGCCGCAAACGCTGGCCCAGGCGTTTCCGCGCCTGAGGGTGGAGTTTCACGATCAGACCAACGACGCCCTGTTTTGCGAGCTGCAGTCGGGAAAGATAGATTTTGCCGTTGGCGCAATAGACAGTTCGTTACCGCCTGAGCTGCAGGTTTATCCTCTGCGCGACGATCCGTTTGTGGCGGTGCTGCACTGCGACGATCCGCTGGCCGGGCAGCCGCATCTGCCGTGGAAGCTGCTCGCGGGGCGCGATATCGCGGTGTTCTCAAAGGGCAATATTCAGCGTCTGGTCGGCGCGCTGGCGGAGAGCCATCGCCTCACGCTGAATACGCGTTATCAGGTTGACTATATTGAAACGCTTTACGGCCTGGTGCGTTCCCGGCTGGCGGTGGCGATTCTGCCTGAGCTTTATACTATCCACCTTCAGGATCCGGCGTTAAAGGTGGCGCAGCTTCAGCAGCCCGCGCTGACGCGAACCGTGGCGCTGATGCGCGGGCCGCAGCCTTTGCCGCCGCTGATTGAGGAATGTTTCGCATTATTACTAAGTTCGCTGCGCTGACCGGCGCGCGTCGACTCCGGGAGGGGAACCCCGCAGCTGGCCGCCGCGGGAGCTTATTTACGGCGTCACGATATTGAACCAGAACTCAAATTTATCCATATAGCCCAGCATCTCGTCCAGCTTCGCGCCGTCGCCGGTCACTTTGACTTCACCCTTATCCTCCGCCTGTTTTAGCGTTTCCTCTTTCAGGATGATTTTGTTCAGCGTGGCGCGATCCAGCGCGATGGTAGCGTCGGCGTCTTTGGCTTCGGCATCGGCGGTGTGGTTGAGCACGCCGTTTTCCAGCTCTAGCTTATATTTACCGCCATCGTTACCAAGGTCGATATTGAATACCGCTTTGGCGGTTCCGGCTTTTTCGCCGTTGATGTGGACCGCAAGATAGTCGAAAAACATTTCCGGGGTCATGGCCCGCACGGTATCCGGGCTGGCGGTATTCGGCGTCGGGCCTTTCACGACGCCGTTGCGTAGCTCCTGCGCGCCGGTCAGGTAGAAATTACGCCACGGTCCTGATTCCGCCTGATAGCCCAGCTGCTCCAGGGCATCAGCTTCCAGATTGCGCGCCTCCAGATTACCGGGATCGGCGAAGACAATTTTGCTGACTACCTGAGCTACCCAGCGATAGTTGCCCTGGTTGTAATCTTCTTTGGCTTTCTTGAGGATAGCGTCGGCGCCGCCCATATAATCAACGAACTTCTTCGCCGCTTCTTCCGGCGGCAGCTCGTCCAGCGTAGCCGGGTTGCCGTCGAACCAGCCGAGATAGAGGACGTAGGTAGCCTTCACGTCATGGCTGACGGAGCCGTAGTAGCCGCGGTTGGCCCAGGTATTGGCCAGGCTGTCCGGCAGCTTGAATTTGGCGGCGATCTCATCGCGGGTCAGGCCCTCGTTGGCCATGCGCAGAGTCTGGTCATTAATGTACCGATACAGGTCGCGCTGGCTCTTCAGCAGGTTAACCACGTTCTCATTACCCCAGGTCGGCCAGTGGTGCTGGGCCATAATGATTTCAGCCTTGTCGCCCCAGCGCACAATGGCGGCGTTGATATATTTCGACCACGGCAGCGGTTCACGAATTTTCGCCCCGCGCAGCGAGTAGGTGTTATGCAGGGTATGGGTGACATCTTCGGCGGATTCAATGAGCTTCTTCTCTTCGATATACCACAGCATTTCCGACGGTGCTTCCGAGCCCGGCGCCAGCATAAAATCGTAGGTCAGGCCGTCGATGGTCTCTTTCTGACCATCTTTCTCGATGATATTGGTGGGAGCGATCAGCGTGACGGTGCCGGCAGAGGTCGTGGTGCCGAGACCTGCGCCAACCTGGCCGGTGGCATCCGGTTTGAGCAGGTTGCCGTACATATAGCTGGCGCGACGGCTCATCACGTTACCGGCCATAATATTTTCAGCAACGGCAGCTTCCATAAAACCGGAAGGTGCGTAGATTTTGACTTTGCCGGATTTGACATCGGCTTCATCGACCACGCCGCGCACGCCGCCGTAATGGTCAACGTGGCTGTGGGTGTAGATCACCGCAACGACCGGCTTATTGCCGCGATTTTTGTAATACAGATCCATTCCGACCTTTGCGGTCTCCGCTGATACCAGCGGATCCACAACCGTGATGCCCTCTTTACCTTCAATGATGGTCATATTGGAGAGATCGAGGTTGCGGATCTGGTACACGCCTTCGGTCACTTCAAACAGGCCGCTGATATTGATGAGCTGGGATTGACGCCAGAGGCTGGGGTTGACCGTATCCGGCGCCTTTTCCCTCTCTTTGATAAAGGCGTACTGCTGCGGGTTCCAGATAACGTTGCCCTGTTCACCTTTAATCACTTCCGTAGGAAGCGCGGCAATAAAACCTTTATGCGCGTTGGTAAAGTCGGTGTTGTCGGAGAAGGGGAGCTGTTTATACAGCGCGTCGTTTGCCTGTTTGGTCGCCGCAGCGGCTTCTTTCGGCGACGTTTCGGCCCAGCTGGTCACAGGGAGAGTCGAGATAATTCCTGCCAGAGCCAGACTTTTCATAATCGGTGTTAATTTCATCGGAATCCTCATGGTTTTACGCTGATTCACTCGTTAATTTCGATATGACGTCGGGTTACATCCTGTAACGCCTCCTAAACTATAAACACGTATCTGCAAAAGTGTTTGTTTTGTTAATTATTTGATTGCTTATTGTTAATTTTGAATTGCCTTGCGCTTGTATACCTACGCCGGGCCGGCTTGCGTTGTCCCGCGACTTACCGTAACCTGCCCGCTGAGAACGTTTTTATCTCTCAATGACTCGGGGTGCCCTTCCTTGTGAAGGCTGAGAAAAACCCGTACCACCTGATCTGGATAATGCCAGCGTAGGGAAGTCAGAGACCGCAGGGTCGTCGCTTCTTCATCGCCTGGCGGGAGCAAACGATGTCTGACCTGCTGAACCCCGCGCATATTGCCCATCTGCGGCACCTTTTTCACCGCCATTCTCCTCTTGTTCACTGCATGACCAACGACGTGGTGCAGACCTTTACCGCCAACGTCCTGTTAGCGATTGGCGCATCCCCGGCGATGGTTATCGACCCGGACGAAGCCAGCCAGTTTGCCGCCATTGCCGATGCGCTGCTGATTAATGTCGGTACGCTGACGGTTGAACGCGCGGCGGCGATGCGTGCGGCGGCGCGCAGCGCGCAGCAGGCGGGTAAGCCGTGGGCGCTGGACCCGGTGGCGGTCGGCGTGCTGACCTTACGGACAGAATTTTGCCGGGAGCTGCTGGCGCTGCAGCCTGCCGCCGTTCGCGGTAATGCGTCGGAAATTATGGCCCTGGCCGGAATGAGCGGCGGCGGGCGCGGCGTCGATACGACCGATACCGCCGCCGCAGCGCTGCCCGCAGCCCAGGCGTTAGCCCGCCAGCTGAATACCGTGGTCGCGGTGACCGGGGAGGTTGATTACGTCACCGACGGCCAGCGCATTCGCATGGTCACCGGCGGCGATCCGCTGATGACCCGGGTGGTCGGCACCGGCTGCGCGCTGTCGGCGGTGGTTGCCGCCGCTGCGGCGATGCCCGGCGATCGGCTGGAGAACGTGGCCGCGGCCTGCGGTCTGATGAAGCTTGCGGGGGGAAAAGCGGCGCTGCAGGGCGGCCCCGGCAGCTTTACTCCCGCCTTCCTCGATGCGCTCTATGCGGGAGGCGATCTGTGAAACGAATTAATGCGCTAACCATCGCCGGCACCGACCCGAGCGGCGGCGCGGGGATCCAGGCGGATCTCAAAACCTTCTCGGCGCTGGGCGCTTACGGCTGCTCGGTCATCACCGCGCTGGTGGCGCAAAACACCCGCGGCGTCCAGTCGGTGTACCGGATAGAGCCTGATTTTGTCGCCGCACAGCTCGATTCCGTTTTCAGCGATGTGCGCATCGATACCACCAAAATCGGGATGCTGGCGGAAACCGATATCGTCGAGGCGGTGGCGGAACGGCTGGCGCGTTATCAGATTAAAAATGTGGTGCTGGATACCGTCATGCTGGCGAAAAGCGGCGATCCGCTGCTCTCAGCCTCGGCGGTAGAGACGCTGCGCCAGCGCCTGCTGCCGCAGGTCTCGCTGATCACCCCGAACCTGCCGGAGGCGGCGGCGCTGCTGGCTGCGCCGCATGCCAGAACGGAACAGGAGATGCTGGAGCAGGGCAGAGCGCTGCTGGGCATGGGCTGCGGAGCGGTATTAATGAAAGGCGGCCATCTGGATGATGCGGAAAGCCCGGACTGGCTCTTTACCCGCGATGGGGAGCAGCGCTTTACCGCGCCGAGAGTCCAGACCAAAAACACCCACGGTACCGGCTGTACGCTGTCAGCGGCGCTGGCGGCCCTGCGTCCGCGTTATGAGGATTGGGGGCGAACCGTGGCGGAAGCCAAGGGCTGGCTCTCGGCGGCGCTGGCGCAGGCGGATTCGCTGGAAGTGGGGCACGGGATCGGCCCGGTACACCATTTCCACGCCTGGTGGTAAACGGCAAGACAACGTGTCAGCAGACTATGCTGAAAAAATAGGCTCCCGGCTGGAAAATCTGCTGAGTCGGTACCAGGCTTAACCTGCCCAAAATAATTGGGTTGGGAAAACGCATGCCGGTTTCGACCGGCACTTACGGGAGATCGCTATGACTGATATTACGCAGTTGCTTGGCAAAGATGCCGACACGCTTTTACAGCACCGCTGTATGACGATTCCAGCCGACCAGCTCTATTTGCCGGGGTCGGATTACGTCGATCGGGTGATGGTTGATAACAACCGTCCGCCGGCGGTGCTGCGTAATATGCAAACCCTGTATAACACCGGCCGCCTGGGGGGAACCGGCTATCTGTCGATCCTGCCGGTCGACCAGGGCGTAGAGCATTCTGCTGGCGCCTCTTTTGCCGCCAACCCGCTGTACTTTGATCCGAAAAATATCGTCGAACTGGCCATTGAGGCCGGTTGTAACTGCGTGGCCTCCACCTATGGCGTGCTGGCCTCGGTGTCGCGCCGCTATGCGCACCGCATCCCCTTCCTGGTCAAGCTGAACCATAACGAAACGCTGAGCTACCCGACCGAATACGATCAGACGCTGTACGCCAGCGTTGAGCAGGCGTTCAATATGGGGGCTGTGGCGGTCGGGGCGACGATCTATTTCGGTTCCGAACAGTCTCGTCGTCAAATCGAAGAAATCTCCGCTGCGTTTGAGCGCGCGCACGAACTGGGCCTGGTGACCGTGCTGTGGGCCTATCTGCGTAATTCGGCGTTTAAGAAAGATGGCGTCGACTACCACGTTTCCGCTGACTTAATCGGCCAGGCTAACCATCTGGCGGCGACCATCGGCGCGGATATCGTGAAGCAAAAAATGGCGGAAAATAACGGCGGCTATAAAGCGGTGAACTTCGGCTATACCGATGACCGGGTTTACAGCAAGCTCACCAGCGATAATCCGATCGATCTGGTGCGTTACCAGCTGGCGAACTGCTATATGGGCCGCGCCGGGCTGATTAACTCCGGCGGCGCCGCGGGCGGGGAAACCGATCTCTCCGATGCCGTGCGCACCGCGGTTATCAATAAGCGCGCGGGCGGCATGGGGCTGATTCTGGGCCGTAAGGCGTTTAAAAAATCGATGGCCGACGGCGTGAAGCTGATCAATGCCGTGCAGGATGTCTATCTGGACGGCAAAGTCACCATCGCTTAAGCATTCGCGTGGCGGCGCTACGCCTGGCCGGGCTACGGTTTCGTGCGGTCTGGTAGCCCGGGTAGGGCGTTTACGCCGCAGCCCGGGATCTTGCTTACTCGCGAATCAGCCGCGCCGTGTGCTGTAGCGTTTTATACGCTTCATAGCGCCGCTGATGATCGGCGCTATACTGGGCAACGCAGCGGTAGGTTTTATCCACCCGGGTAAACTGCTTCATCGCTTCCGGCAGGGACGGGGCGATCTGGCCGGCCACCGCGCCGAGAATCGCCGAACCTAACAGCACCGGTTCGCTGGATTCGGTACTCACCACGCTCACTCCGCAGGCGTCAGCCAGCAGCTGGCGCACCAGCGGATGCTGCCCGGCTCCGCCGCTGATGACGATATGCTCGCTGTGGATGCCGCACGCCTTCTGGGCGTCAATAATCTGCCGCAGGCCGTAGCCGATGCCGCACAATCCGGCGACGTAGAGCGCCATCAGGTTGTCCAGATCCCGCTCCATCCCCAGCCCGGCGATAATCGCTTTCGCGTGCGGGTCGGCCAGCGGCGCCCGATTACCTAAAAATTCAGGCACCACGTGCAGCCCGGCGGCGAGTGTGACCGCGGCAGAAGGACGCTCCACTTTCGCCAGCACGCTATCGGCAAGATAAACCGGCAGCGGGACGCCGCGCGCCCTGGCCAGCGCCTTAGCCTCGGCGGCGGCGGGATGGAAGCTCAGCAGCTGGTCGATGGCCGCTCCGGCCGCGCTCTGCCCGCCTTCGCTCAGCCAGAACCCCGGCACCATCGCCGAGTAATATGGCCCCCAGACGCCGGGCACGAACACCGCTTCCTGAGTGGTGGTCATGGTGCAGGAGGAGGTGCCGAAGACGTAGGCCATATTGTTAACCGCGCCGTTAAGCACGCCGACGGTGCCGATACCGCCCGCGTGGGCATCGATCATCCCGACCGCCACCGGAGTACCGACCGGCAGGCCCATCTCCTCTGCCGCCGTGGCGCAAAGGCCGTCGCCGCAGGGGGTTCCCGGATCGACAATCCGCTGGCCGATGCGGACAAAATCTTCATCCGCCAGCTCTTCGAGGCCAATCTGGCGGAAGTAGCTGGCATCCCAGCGTTGTTCATGCGCCAGGTAGGTCCATTTACAGGTCACGGTACAGACCGAGCGGGCTAAATCGCCGGTTGAGCGCCAGGTGAGATAATCGGCGAGGTCGAAGAAGTGGCGCGCCTGCTGATAAATGTGCGGGCGGTTCTCCTTCAGCCAGAGAATTTTCGGCGTTTCCATCTCCGGCGAGATTTTACCGCCGACGTACTGCAGCACCGCGTGGCCCGTGGCGTTGATCTTTTCCGCCTGCCCGGTGGCGCGGTGATCCATCCAGACGATAATGTTGCGCTCCGCATCTTCCGAAGGCCCGACCGCCAGCGGGGCGTCGTTATCGCCAATCACCACCAGCGAGCAGGTGGCATCGAAGCCGATTCCGGCAATCGATGACGGCGCGACCCCGGCGCTGGCCACCGCCGTTTTAATGCAGTAGCACACCGCCTGCCAGATCTCGCGGCTCGACTGTTCGACCACGCTTCCGGCGCTGCGAAACAGGGTAATTTCCCGGGTCGCGTGGGCGAGAAGCTCGCCCCGCAGATTGAACACCCCGGCGCGAACGCTGCCCGAACCGACATCGACGCCAATAATATGTTGCGTATCGATTTGCATAACATCCTCTCACACAGTCTGGTTGAACGGTCAGAGATCCACGCTGTTCGGCAGGATCACAATGTCGCGCACGGTGACGTTTTTCGAGCGCGTCACCATAAACAGCACCGACTCGGCCACCTCAATCGGCTGCATCAGGCTGCCGTTGGCCAGCGCTTCGTCCATTTTGGCTTTCGGCCAGTCGTCCAGCAGGGCGGTGACTACCGGGCCCGGCAGCACGGCGCCGACGCGCACGCCGTACTGCGAAACCTGGCGGCGGGTAGTATGAACAAACGCCTGGACGGCAAATTTCGACGCGGTATAGATAGGCTCCCAGATCACCGGCACCACCCCCGCGATAGAGCTGGTGAAGATAATGTCCCCGGACTTTTGCGCGATAAGATGCGGCAGGACGCTACGCACGCAGCGGAAGGCGGCGTTGGTATTGAGGTGCAGCACGCGGTCCCAGACGTCCGGATCGCCCTCGGCCACCGGCCCGCCGATGTAAGATCCGGCGTTGGCGTGGAAAATATCGAGACGCCCGGTAAGCTGCAAAATACCCTGCAGAATATTATCGACCTGATCCGCCTGCATCAGGTCAACCTGCAGGGCGAAGGCGTTTTCGCCGAGTTCGGCGACAAGTTTGTTGAGCTTCTCGCCTTCACGGTCGATAAGCACCACTTTTGCGCCAGCGCCCAGCAGGGTTCTGGCGCATTCGAGGCCGATACCGGACGCCGCGCCGGTAATGGCGGCGACTTTACCGCTAAGGGAAGTATTCATAGAGGAGACAGAGTGGTTCATTTTATAATCCTTTACAGAGTCTGGTTGGAACTATCGAACGCGAGGGCATCGCGTTCGACGCTGGAGACGAAAACTTGTTAAGGTATTGAATATGAGCGTCATTTTTTTGATGTTCGCTGGCGTATTCACGCTGAATGCGTTAATACTTCGGGAAGTAAAATGGAAGCTCAATCGATGAAGCTCATGTTGCGCTAGCTTCATCGATTGAGCAAGTGGGGAAATTAACAGCGAAATGATTTTGTGACGCAAGTTGGGAAAATGAAGAAAATCACGATTTACGACCTGGCGGAACTGTCCGGCGTTTCGGCGAGCGCGGTGAGCGCTATCCTCAACGGCAACTGGAAAAAGCGCCGCATCAGCGCGAAGCTTGCCGAAAAGGTGACGCGGATTGCCGAGGAGCAGGGCTATGCGATTAACCGCCAGGCCAGCATGCTGCGCAGCAAAAAATCGCGCGTCATCGGTATGATTATCCCCAAATACGATAACCGCTATTTCGGTTCGGTGGCGGAGCGCTTTGAGGAGATGGCCCGCGAGCGCGGCCTGCTGCCGATTATCACCTGTACGCGCCGGAGGCCGGAGCTGGAGATCGAAGCGGTAAAAGCGATGCTCTCCTGGCAGGTTGACTGGGTGGTGGCCACCGGGGCAACCAATCCGGACAAAATTACCGCCCTGTGCCAGCAGGCAGGCGTGCCCACGGTCAATCTCGACCTGCCGGGCTCTGTCGCCCCGTCGGTGATATCGGATAACTACGGCGGCGCGAAGGCGCTGACCCACAAAATCCTCGCCAACAGCGCTCGCCGCCGGGGAGCGCTGGCGCCGCTGACCTTTATCGGCGGGCGCAGCAGCGACCATAACACCCGCGAGCGTTTACGCGGCTTCCACGATGCGCATCGGGAGCAGGGGCTGGTCGTGCCGCAGGAAAATATCCTGGCGCCCGGCTATTCAAAAGGCAAAGTTGAGGCCTGCCTGCAGGAGCGGTTTGCTACCGCGAAGACCCCATTGCCGGGGCTATTTGTCAACTCGACAATATCGCTGGAAGGGGTGGTGCGTTGGCTGTCGCAGGCGGGACTTACCGGCAGCGAGCAGCCGCCGATGGGCTGCTTCGACTGGGACCCGTTTGTCTATCTGCTGGGGCACGATATCGACATGGTGCAGCAGGACGTGCCGGCGATGCTGGAAGCGGTGTTCACGATTATTGACGCCGGCGAGGCCGGGCAGCAGCGGATTGAAATCCCGCCGCTGTTGATGAGCAGCCGCTGATCCGGCTGCCGCCGTTAGCGCGTCAGCAGCCAGCGGGCGGTGTGCTCGTCGGTCACCAGGCCGTTGATCCAGCCGCCTTTAAGCGCCGCCAGAATCGCCGGACGTTTGTACTCGCCGCATGCCACCGCGATGCGCGGGCACTGGTTCTGGCGGATATCGTAGCTGGTGATCATTCTGTTGATTTCGCTCTCCACCACGCCACCTTCGGCATCGATAAAGCGTCCCATGATCTCGCCGATGCCGCCGCGTGCGGTCAGCTCATCCATCTGCGCCTGATTGATAAAGCCATCTTTGAAGATGGGGCTTTGGGTACCTAATGGCCCAATGCCGACAAAAATAACGTCCGCCCGGCGGGCGACGGCGGAAACGCTGCGAAACAGCCGGCTGGTACACCACATGTCGTACTCGTCCTGGGTCTGCGCGTAGCGCGGCGCGGGCCACTGATAGTATTTGGCCTTAATTTTGCTGGTCAGCAGCAGCGGGACGTCATCGTAATAGTTACATTGGCCGTCGGCGTCCATGGCGCTGATCAGGGCGACGCAGCGGGTGTTCAGACTGTCGAAGTCGATGCGCTGCAGCGCTTTTTTCAGGGTCAGGCCGGAACCCAGGCCGATGATTTTCTCTTTATCATCCTGCAGATAGCGGGCCATCAGCTGATAGCAGCCGAAGGAGACGCTATCCAGGGTACTTTCTTCGTTAAAGGCGGGGACGATATTGCACTCGATAAGCCGGTACTTCTCCTGCAGCAGCTGCGCATAGTCGAGGCAGTTCGCTACCGGGTGGTGCAGGCTAATCGACACAATCCCTTCTTCTTTCGCGGCGGCGATCAGCCGCTGTACCACCGGCCGCGACGTGCCAAGCTGGCTGGCGATCTCGCTCTGATTCTGCCCGGCGATGTAGTACATCCACGCGGCGCGGACCTTTTGATCCAGCCGGATATCATCTTCTTTGCTCATGCTTTCCTGCCCTAAGTGTCGGGCCGCGGCGATAATTTCGCCCGGCGAATACCCGCATTCTCGCCGTGGTCGGGAAAACTGGCAAGCTTTTGCTCTCTTATGGTCATTTGTAATTTTATTGGGTAATTGTTCTTTTGTGATCCGTGGCTCTTATTTTGGTCAATTGATCATTTACAGTGAGGCCATCAACTCAAGGAGAGCGGAACATGAACAATCAATTCACATGGCTTCACATTGGTCTGGGTTCTTTTCATCGCGCGCATCAGGCGTGGTATCTGCATCGTCTGATCGCTTCCGGAGATAAACGCTGGCACATCGCGGCGGGGAATATCCGCAACGACGCCGAACAGGTGGTTCAGGCGCTGGCGGCGCAGGGCGGGCGCTACGTGCTGGAAACCGTCAGCCCGGAAGGGGAACGTGAATATGAAGAGATCACCTCCATTCAGAAACTGCTGCCGTGGCAGGCCGGGCTGCAGCCGCTGATTAACGAAGGGGCAAACCCGCAGACCAAAGTCATCGCCTTCACCGTGACGGAAGGTGGCTACTACCTGAATACCCGCCATAAGCTGGAAACCAGCAACCCTGATTTGCAGGCCGATCTGGCAGGGGAGTGCAAAACGATTTACGGCACTATCGCGCGGATTCTGGAAAAGCGTATGGCGGACAACGCCGGGCCGCTGACTCTGCTGAACTGCGATAACGTGCGCCATAACGGCGAACGCTTCCACGACGGTATGGTTGAGTTCCTGCAGCTAACCGGCAAGCAGGTGGTGATTGACTGGATGGCCGCCAACACCACCTGTCCGAACACCATGGTCGACCGCATCACCCCGCGCCCGGCGGCGGACCTGCCCGCGCGCATCAAAGCGCAGACCGGCATTGACGATAAAGCGCCGGTGATGGGCGAGACCTTTATCCAGTGGGTGGTGGAAAACAACTTCCGCGATGAACGCCCGAACCTGGAAGCGGTCGGGGTTGAGATGGTGGCGTCGGTGATTCCTTACGAAGAGGCGAAAATTCGCATTCTGAACTCGTCGCACAGCTGCATTGCGTGGGCGGGAACGTTAATTGGCCAGCAGTACATTCATGAAAGCACGCTCACAGATTTCATCTACGCCATTGCCGACCGCTACGTTACGGAAGATGTGATCCCATGCCTCGGCGATAACGGCATTGACCTGCCGGCCTATCGCGACGTGGTGCTCAAACGCTTTACCAACCCATATATCCAGGACACCAACCAGCGCGTCGCCGCCGATGGCTTCTCGAAAATTCCGGCGATGATCGCCCCAACCCTGCAGGAGTGCTACCAGCGCGGCGTTCGCCCGCAAGCCACCGCCATGCTGCCCGCGCTGTTCTTCGTCTTTATGGAGCAGTGGCACAAGGGCACCCTGCCGTATGAGTACCAGGACGGCATCCTCGACGCCGAGGGGGTACATCAGATGTTTGAAGCCAACGATCCGCTGGCCCTGTACGCCCGCGATAAAGCGCTGTTTGGCGAACTGGCCGAAAACGCCGATTTCCTCGCGCTGATGCGCGAAAAAGTGGCGGCCGTTTATACGCTGATTAACTAAGAGGTGGCTATGTATCTGGGTATCGATCTCGGCACATCGGAAGTCAAAGCGCTGGTCATTGATGAGAACAATGAGGTTATCGCCAGCCATAGCGCGCCGCTGAGCATTCAGCGGCCCCATCCGCACTGGTCAGAACAGTCGCCGCAGTCATGGTGGGAGGCGACGGAGTATCTGATGACCACGCTGCGGGAAAAATGCGCCCAGCACTGGCCGGCCATTAAGGCCATTGGCCTTTCCGGGCAGATGCACGGCGCGGTTCTGCTGGATGCCGAGGGGGAGGTGATTCGCCCGGCAATCCTGTGGAACGACACCCGCTGCGCCGCGGAGTGCGCGGAGCTGGAAGAGATGGCGCCGGAGCTGCATCAGGTGGCGGGAAACCTGGCGATGCCCGGCTTTACCGCGCCGAAGCTGCTGTGGGTGCGTCGCCATGAGCCGGAAAACTTTCAGCGCACCGCCACGGTGCTGCTGCCGAAGGATTATCTGCGCTACCGGATGACCGGTAAAAAAGTCTCCGATATGTCCGACGCCGCCGGGACGCTGTGGCTGGACGTGGCGAAGCGCGACTGGTCCGACGCTCTGCTGGATAAATGCGGCCTGGCGCGCAGCCAGATGCCGACCTTGGTTGAAGGCTGCGAGGTCTCCGCCACCCTTGACCCGCAGGTGGCCGAACGCTGGGGGCTGAACGCCTCGGTAGCGGTAGCCGGAGGCGGCGGCGATAACGCGGTCAGCGCCATAGGCGTCGGCGCGGTTTCGCCCGGGGATGCGTTCATTTCGCTTGGCACCTCCGGGGTGCTGTTTGTGGTGACCGACGCCTATCGTCCGGCTCCGCAGTCGGCGGTCCATGCGTTTTGTCACGTGCTGCCGAATCTGTGGCATCAGATGAGCGTGATGCTCAGCGCCGCCAGCTGTTTGCAGTGGTTCTGCCGCCTGACCGGCACCACGGAAGTGGCGCTGCTGGAGGAGATTGCCGAACTTAGCGAAGAGGAGAAGTCCCACGCGCCGTTCTTCTTACCCTATCTCTCCGGCGAACGTACGCCACACAACGATCCTGACGCGCGCGGCATGTTCTGGGGCATGACCCACTCCAGCCTGCGCGCCCAGCTCGGCTACGCGGTGCTGGAAGGGGTGAGCTTCGGCATCAGCGACGGTCTGCAGGTACTGAAAGAGAGCGGTACGCAGATCGAACAATGTTCGCTGGTTGGCGGCGGCGCCCGCAGCCCGTTCTGGGCGCAGCTGTTGGCCGATATCCTCGATATGCCGGTGGTGACCCACAAAGGCGGTGAGACCGGCGGCGCGCTGGGCGCGGCGCGGCTGGCCTGCCTGGCGGCGGGCAAACCGATTACCGAAGTCTGTGAAAAACCGGAGATCTGGCAGACCTGGCGCGCGGACCCGGTACGCCATCAAACCCTGATGCGGCGCTATGCGCAGTTTAAGGCCCTGTATTTAAACGATCTGAACTATCGGCAGCATTAATTTTTATCACCATAACCGCTCCGGTGAACTGACCGGAGCGGCCTCCTGTACCCTAAAAACGAGGTCATTATGTCCATCAATAATAAACAGTGGCTCGGTTTACCCCTGAACCTGCTCTGGGGATACATCGCCATTGCCGTATTTATGACCGGCGACGGTTTTGAACTGGCATTCCTGTCGCACTACATCAAAGAGCTCGGGTTCTCCCCGGCGCAGGCATCGTTCGCCTTTACCCTCTACGGCCTGGCCGCCGCGCTGTCGGCGTGGATCTCCGGCGTGGTGGCGGAAATCATCACGCCGCTGAAGACCATGATGATTGGCTTCGTGCTGTGGTGCGTGTTCCACGTGCTGTTCCTCGTTTTCGGCCTCGGTCACGCGAACTATGCCCTGATCCTGGTTTTCTACGGCATCCGCGGCTTCGCGTATCCGCTGTTCCTTTACTCGTTTATCGTCGCCATTATCCACAACGTGAAAAGCGATAACGCCAGCTCGGCGATCGGCTGGTTCTGGGCAGTTTACTCGATCGGCATCGGCGTGTTCGGCAGCTATATTCCGAGCTTTACCATCCCGCATATCGGCGAGCTGGGGACCTTGTGGCTGGCGCTGGCTTTCTGCGTCACCGGCGGCATCATTGCGCTGGCTTCCCTGCGCCATATTAAAACGCCGCACCATATGCAGAACCTGACCACCCGCGAGAAGTTTGCCGAACTGGGCCGCGCGGCGACGCTGCTCTATACCAACCGCAATATTCTGCTGTCGAGCATGGTGCGAATTATCAACACCCTGTCGCTGTTCGGCTTTGCGGTGATTATGCCGATGATGTTCGTCGATGAGCTGGGCTTTACTACCTCGGAATGGCTGCAGGTGTGGGCGGTCTTCTTCTTCACCACCATTTTTTCGAACGTGCTGTGGGGCATTCTGGGCGAAAAACTGGGCTGGATGAAGGTGGTGCGCTGGTTCGGCTGCATCGGCATGGCGCTCTCCAGCCTGGCGTTTTATTACATTCCGCAGCACTTCGGACATAACTTCGCGATGGCGCTGCTTCCGGCTATCGCTCTGGGGATCTTTGTCGCCGCGTTCGTACCGCTGGCGGCCGTTTTCCCGGCGCTGGAGCCGAAGCACAAAGGCGCGGCCATTTCGGTATATAACCTGTCGGCGGGGATGTCGAACTTTCTCGCGCCGGCCATTGCGGTGATTTTGCTCCCGTTCTTCAGCACCATCGGGGTGGTGATCGCCTATACCGCGCTGTACGTGGCGGCTTTTTTCCTCTGTGCGTTTATTCGCGTGGAGCAGCCGGGTTTTACCCACAAGGAAGCGCCGGCCAGCGAGCAGGTGGAGTTCTCTTAAGGTGATGCGGCCGGCATGCCAGGCATGCCGGCCTTAATGAGGTGGATGATGAGTATTCAGGCAGTGATTTTTGACATGGATGGCGTAATTATTGATTCCGAAGCCCTGTGGCGGCAGGCGCAAATCGACGCCCTCGCGCAGTGGGGGGCAGCGGCGAGCGTCGAGGAGTGCGAAACCCTGACCAAAGGCAAACGCCTCGACGATATTGCCCGCACCTGGTGCCGCTATTGCCAGCTTGAGCTTGCCCCGCAGCGGCTTGAGGCCGCGATATTGCAGCGTATTACCGGCCTGATCGCTGCCGAAGGCGAGCCGATGCGCGGCGTGCATGAGGCGTTACGCTATTTTCGCCATACCGGTTATAAAATTGCCCTCGCCACCTCCTCGTCCCGGCAGGTTATCGCCGCCGTGCTGAACAAGCTCTCGCTCTGGCACTATTTTGATGTGATTTGCAGCGCGGACGATGAAGCGCAGGGCAAGCCGCATCCGGCGGTGTATCTGACGACGTTGGATAAGCTGAATCTCGACGCCAGCCGGTGCCTGGTGATCGAAGACAGCTTCAACGGCTTTAGCGCCGCCCGGGCGGCGGGGATTGCCACGATAGTGATTGCCGAAGATAGCCAGCACGCGCGTTTTCAGGGCGCCGCTGGGCGCTATCGGGCGCTGCCTGAACTGCTGGAAGCCCTTACCGCCGAGGCGGAGGCGGTCGAATAACTCACCCTTTCGTGAGCGCAGAAAATCCCGGGATGTACACGGTCGGTTACTCTCTTTTCTGCGCTCACGCCCCCCTTTTTCACCATGCCGATCCGCCTCACATTTCGCTTATCTTTTGTGAAAACAGTCACGCCTTATTGTGCCAATGCCCAAATTTATTGCCTTGCTTAGCGGTGTTTGTCCGAGGCACTGCTGCGTAATTGTGCTTAGATTAGATATTGAAACATCTTTTCAATAATGTGAAACCACTTTGCCGATTTGCTTCTATCGATCGGATTTGGCCGTGATAAGGACCGAGCATGAAAATTGAATCTGTAAATGTCACCGTTTTCCAGTATCCCACGCGTCGGGTTTCCGACAGCGCCGGGCACTCCCATCCGGGGGCTGAAAGCATGGCCAAAATGGCGATGCTGACCATCACCGCCGATGATGGCGCGCAGGGCTTTTCGTTTGCGCCTCCGGAAGTGGTGCGCCCGTTCGTGGTGAATACCTTTTTCCGCAAGGTGCTGGTGGGGCAGGACCCGTTTAACCGCGAGCGTATCTGGCAGGATCTTAACCACTGGCAGCGCGGCAGCGCTCACCAGCTGACCGAGCGCGCGCTGTCGTTTATTGAACAGGCGCTGTGGGACCTGATAGGCCGCAGCCTCAAGATGCCGGTTTACAAGCTGCTCGGCGGCTATCGCGACACCGTCCCGGCCTACGGCAGTACGATGTGCGGCGACGATCTGCCGGGCGGTCTGTCGACCCCGGAGGAGTATGCCGCCTTTGCCGAAAAGCTGGTCGCCCGCGGCTACAAGGCCATCAAGCTGCACACCTGGATGCCGCCAATCTCTTTTGCGCCCAATCCCAAAATGGACATTAAAGCCTGCGCGGCGGTGCGCGAAGCGGTGGGGCCGGATATTGACCTGATGATTGACGGCTATCACTGGTACAGCCGCGCCGAGGCGCTGTGGATCGGCAAAGAGCTGGAAAAACTCAACTTCGCCTGGTTTGAAGAGCCGATGGAGGAGGATTCGATGTCCTCCTACGCGTGGCTGGCGGAAAACCTGTCGATCCCCATCGTCGGGCCGGAGAGCTTCGGCGGTAAGCACCGCATGCGCGCCGAATGGGTGAAAGCCGGAGCCTGCGACATTCTGCGCGCCGGCGCTAACGGCGTGGGCGGTATTACCCCGACCATGAAGGTCGCGGCGCTGGCGGAATCTTTCGGCATGGATTGCGAAGTCCACGGCAACGGCGCGGCAAGCCTGGCGGTGGTCGGGGCGATCCGCAACTGCCGCTGGTACGAGCGCGGCCTGCTGCATCCGTTCCTCGACTACGATGAACCGGCGGCTTATCTCAATAGCATTGTTGACCCGATGGATGACCAGGGCTTTGTGCATCTGTCACAACGTCCGGGCCTCGGCGAAGACATTAATTTTGCGTATATCGAAGCCAATACCGTTAGCCACGACTGATTCAAAAAAATAAATGCCCGATGGCGCTGCGCTTATCGGGTCTGCGGCCCGGTAGACCGGATAAGGCGAAAATGCCGTCATCCGGCAACATGTACCCTACAGTACAGGCAAACAGAGATATGAAAAAAACCTCCCGACTGGCAGCGTGCTTGCTCGCGCTCGCCGTGTCGATGGGGAGCGGGGCGGCGATGGCGAAAACGCCGCCCGACCAGCTCATCATCGGTATGAATATGAATAACCTGCTCACCCTGGACCCGGCGGCGATGACCGGTAATGAAGTGGTGGGGATCGTGGTCAACCTCTACGACTCGCTGGTGGAGCTTGACCCTGAGCAGCTCACCAACGTTAAGCCCGCGCTGGCGAAATCCTGGGATATCAGCCCCGACGGCAAAACCCTGACCTTTCATCTGCGCGACGACGTGAAATTTCACTCCGGCAATCCGCTGACCGCCGCCGACGTGGTGTGGTCGATGCGGCGCATCCTGCACCTCAACCTGGCGCAGGCCTCGGTATGGAAATCCTACGGCTTCAGTCAGAAAAACATCGACGGCCAGGTCAGCGCGCCGGACCGCTTCACGGTGCAAATCGAGTTACCCAAAGATAACGATCCGCAGCTGGTGATTTACTCGCTGGCGGCGCTGGGCAACCTCGGGGTGCTCGACAGCAAAACGGTGCAAAGCCACCAGCAGGATAACGACTGGGGTAACCGCTGGCTGACCACCCATGAAGCCGGCTCCGGGCCGTTCACGCTGGAAACCTGGCAGGCGAAAGATGTGCTGCGCATGAAGCGCAATCCTGACTACTGGCGCGGCGAGGCGAAAATGAGCCGCGTGGTGCTGCGCCATTTCCAGGAGTCGCAAACCCTGCGCCTGATGATCGAAAAAGGCGACCTCGATATTGCCAACAATATGGCGGTTTCCGACATCAACGCCCTGCGCAGCGACCCCCGGCTGACCGTCGATGCGGTGCAGCGCGGCACCATGTACTACGTGGCGATGAGCATGAAAGAGGCGCACTTCGCCCATCCGAAAGTGCGCGAAGCGGTGCGCTATCTGATTGACTACCAGGGCATCAATAAAGCGCTGATGCCGGGCTACGGGGTGCTGCACCAGCGGCCGATTAAGGCGGGCATGCCGTCAACGCTGCCCGACCCGGGCTATAAGCTGGACGTGGCGCGGGCGAAAAAGCTGCTGGCGGAAGCAGGCTATCCCAACGGCTTTGATACCACGCTGCGGGTCCTCTCCGATCAGCCGTTCCTGAACATTGCTATCGCCGTGCAGTCGACGCTGATGCAGGCGGGGATTAACGCCAAAATTATCACCGGCACCGGTAACCAGATCTACGGCGCGATGCGCGAGCGTAAATTTGACCTGCTGGTAGGACGCGGCGGCAGCGGAATGGAGCCGCACCCGCACTCCAGCCTGCGCGCGCTGGTCTATAACCCGGATAACAGCGATGAGGCGCGCCTGACCAACTTCCAGGGCTGGCGCACCGGCTTTTACGACCCGCAGCTCAACGCGATGATTGACCGCGCCCTGCTGGAACGCGATGTGCAAAAACAGGTGGCCGACTACCAGGCCATCCAGACGCGCTACGACCAGCTGGTCCCGGCCCTCATTCCGCTTTCGCAGGTGGTCGATTCCGTGGTGGTGCGTAACGAGGTGCGGCAGTATCAGCCGCACCCCTCTGCCACCACTTTTCTGCGTGACGTCGATAAAGTCCGCGAAGGAGAGAAAGGATGAGTATCGCAATCCTTGCGCCCGGCTCACGCGGCCGGCGCTTATCAAAACGGCTGCTGCAGGTGGTGATTACACTGTTCGGCCTGCTGCTGTTGACCTTCACTATTGGCCGCGTCATGCCCATCGACCCGGTGCTGGCGATTGTTGGCCCGGACGCTGACCAGAGTACCTACCAGCAGGTTTACCATCAGCTGGGGTTTGATAAATCGCTGACCACCCAGTTTGGCATCTATTTCGTCAACCTGCTGCACGGCGATCTGGGCAACGCGCTGCTGACCGGGAAACCGGTGGTGGACGACATTATCCGCGTCTTCCCGGCCACCATGGAGCTGGCGACGATGGCGATTCTCGTCGGCGCGGGCCTCGGTATTCCGCTGGGCGTGCTGGCGGCGGCGCGGCGCAATAGCGTCTCCGATTATGTCGTGCGCATTATCAGCCTGGCGGGCTACTCGACGCCGATTTTCTGGGTCGGGATGATGGGGTTTTTAGTCTTCTACGCCTGGCTCGGCTGGGTGGGCGGCGCCGGACGGGTGGACCTTGGCCTGGACGGTATGGTGCCGCGCCGCACGGGGCTGATGACCGTTGATGCGCTGCTGGCGGGCAACGGTCAGGTCTTCTGGAACGCAATTAATCACCTGATTCTGCCCGCCTCGCTGCTCGGCTTTCACTCGCTGGCCTACATCAGCCGCATGACCCGCAGCTTTATGCTGGCCCAGCTGTCGCAGGAGTTCATTATTACCGCGCGGGTGAAGGGGCTGACCGAGCGTCAGGTCATCTGGAACCATGCGTTTCGCAATATCCTCGTACAGCTGCTGACGGTGGTGGCGCTGGCCTACGGCGCGCTGCTGGAAGGCGCGGTGCTGATTGAAACCGTCTTCTCGTGGCCGGGTTTCGGCTCCTACCTCACCGGTAGCCTGCTGCTGGGCGATATGAATGCGGTAATGGGCTGCGTGCTGCTGGTGGGGGCGATCTTCGTGATGCTCAACCTGCTCTCCGACATGCTGTATCAATTCTTTGACCCGAGGACAAAATCATGACCGTTTCTCTGGATTCGCCGCTTTCGAGCGGCACGGGTGAAGGCCGTCAGCGGCTGCAACGCGCGGCGGCGCGGGCCGTCGGGTTTATCGGCAAAATGGCGCGCAACCCGCTAACGGCCATCGGCGGCGGAATTATCTTTCTGCTGCTGGTGGTGGCGATTTTCGCGCCGCTGATTGCGCCGTATAACCCGCTGGTACAGGACCTCAACAGCGCGCTGGTCGCGCCCAACGCGCAGCACTGGTTCGGCACCGATGAGTTTGGCCGGGATATCTTTAGCCGCCTGGTGTACGGCTCGCGCATCACGCTCTATATCGTGCTGCTGGTCTCGGTGACCGTCGGTCCGCTCGGGCTGCTGCTCGGCGTCAGCGCCGGCTATTTTGGCGGTAAGGTCGATATGGTGCTGATGCGCGTCACCGATATTTTCATCTCCTTCCCGAGTCTGGTTCTGGCGCTGGCGTTTGTCGCCGCCTTAGGGCCGGGGCTGGAGCACGTGGTTATCGCCATCACGCTTACCGCCTGGCCGCCGATAGCGCGCCTGGCGCGCGCCGAAACGCTCTCTCTGCGCCAGGCCGATTTTATCTCCGCCGTGCGTCTGCAGGGCGCTTCATCGGCCCGCGTCCTCTGGCGCCATATCGTGCCGCTGTGTCTGCCCTCGGTCATTATCCGCATCACCATGAATATGGCCGGGATCATTCTGACCGCGGCCGGTCTCGGCTTTCTCGGGCTCGGCGCGCAGCCGCCGGAGCCGGAGTGGGGGGCGATGATCTCCAGCGGGCGCACTTACATGATGGAGTGCTGGTGGGTGGTTACGATTCCGGGGCTGGCGATTCTGATCAACAGCTTAGCGTTTAACTTCTTAGGAGATGGCCTACGTGACATCCTCGATCCTCGCAGCGAATAATGCTCCGCTGCTCGACGTGCGCGATCTGTGCGTCGACTTTGTTAACGGCAGCGCGGTGACCCATGCCGTGCGCGGTGTCTCCTTCCAACTGGGGCGCGAAAAGCTGGCCATTGTCGGCGAGTCCGGTTCAGGTAAATCCACCGTTGGGCGCGCCCTGCTGCAGCTGCATCCGAAAAAGGCCCGCGTCAGCGCCAGCCGGATGCAGTTTGCCAACCTCGATCTGCTGCATCTTACTGAAGCGCAGATGCGCGGCAAACGTATCTCCATGATTATGCAGGACCCGAAATATTCGCTTAATCCGGTGGTCTGCGTCGGTAAGCAAATCGCCGAGGCCTGGCTGACCCATCATCCGGGACGCAAAGATGAGGCGAAGGCAAAGGCGCTGGAGATGCTGGAGGTGGTGCGTATTCGCCAGCCGGAGCGCGTTTATCAGCTTTATCCGCATGAGATATCCGGCGGACAGGGGCAGCGCATCATGATTGCCATGATGCTGATTACCGACCCGGAGCTGGTGATTGCCGATGAGCCGACCTCCGCGCTGGACGTGTCGGTGCGCCTGCAGGTACTGGGCCTGCTGGATGATCTGGTTCAGTCGCGCGGGCTGGGGCTGATTTTTATTAGCCACGACATCAACCTGGTGCGCAGCTTTTGCGACCGCGTGCTGGTGATGTACGCCGGACGGGTGGTGGAGTCTATTGCCGCCTGCGATCTCGATAACGCCCGCCATCCCTATACTCAGGGGCTGATTAACTCGCTGCCGGATATGCAGCATCGTCGCCCGATACTGCCGGTGCTGCAGCTCCAGGCCAGCTGGTTAACGGAATAAGGAGTGGATGATGATTGAAGTTCAACGTCTCAACCTCGCGTTTGGCGAAGGGGAGAAGCGTAACCAGGTGCTGTACGACGTTAATTTCCACGTTAAGCCCGGCGAGATCTACGGTCTGGTGGGGGAGTCCGGCTCCGGCAAAACCACGGTGCTGAAGTGCCTGGCGGGGCTGTTTACCCACTGGCAGGGGGAGTTAACCATAGACGGGCAGCGCTTAGGGCATGAGATTAGCCGCGAGCGCTGCCGTCAGGTGCAGATGGTATTTCAGGACCCGTACGGATCGCTGCATCCCCGTCACACCATTGGCGATATCCTTGAAGAGCCGCTGCAGATTCATCGCATTCACGATCGCGACCGGCGGATTCATGCGCTGCTGGACAAAGTGGGCCTCAATCGTGCGTTTCGCGAACGCTATCCGCATCAGCTTTCCGGTGGCCAGCGGCAGCGCGTGGCGATTGCCAGAGCGCTGATCCTTGAGCCGCAGGTGCTGCTGCTGGATGAGCCGACGTCGGCGCTGGATGT
This sequence comes from Klebsiella sp. PL-2018, assembly GCF_019048985.1. NCBI lineage: Bacteria > Pseudomonadati > Pseudomonadota > Gammaproteobacteria > Enterobacterales > Enterobacteriaceae > Klebsiella > Klebsiella sp. PL-2018. The sequence continues at coordinate 3,922,613 of NZ_CP077673.1, read as the reverse complement.
GTCGGTGCAGGCCGAGATCCTCAACCTGCTGGCGGAATTGCAGCGGGAGGCTAAACTCACTTACCTGATGGTGACCCACGATTTGGGCGTCATTGCCCATTTATGCCAGAAGGTGGCGGTAATGCAGTACGGGAAAATCCTTGAAACCCTGACGGTCGATGCGCTGGTCAACGGCGAGGCGCAAACGGCCTATACGCAGATGCTGGTAAACGCCAGCCGGCAATATACGCGCGAAATGGCGCGCGAGGTGGCGGCATACTAAGCGATATGGCGCATTGTCTCGCGGGCACTGCGCCCTGTTTTTGGATAAAACTTTGAAATGATATGTATTAATAGTTATAAATATCGTCTATTAATGTAAAAGTGGTGTTTAGATCTAAAATGAAAGTATCTGTTGTATGAGTGAAAATATGTGGAATCATAACTTGTGTTTATTATTCACTTTGAAATAAATAACCAGATTCGCTTCAAATCTCAAAATATTCCATGCTGTAAATTCATTTAAACCTTGCTAATTGCAAGGAAAAACTGCGTATTACGCCTCCAGATCCGCTGAGTAATAGAGTAAACTCGCCTGCGAATAATCTTAAGTTATCAGCTGCGTCATAAAGGATTACCGTATTTAGAGTAGGGTACCCATGCCGCTTATCCACTTGATTACTATTCTCAGGGAACAGGATGGAAAAAACATATACGATTAATGGAATAATTACATTTATTCCTCAACGTGGTGCTCTAATACTCATTGCTGACGAGACGAAAACGGTTTCATTAAATATGCCGGCCAGCCGTTGTTTATTGCTGCTTATTCAGCAGGATGGCAAAACCGTTGCCCGCGAAACCTTTTTCGAGGAAGTGTGGATAAAGCATGGCTCCCAGGTAACCAGCAACGGTTTCTACCAGAATATTTCTCTGCTGCGCCGGGCATTTAAAGAGCTGGGCATGGAGGGCGATATTATTATTACGCTGCCGAGGGTTGGCGTCAGGCTGGATGCGACAATATCGGTGACGGAGTCTCAGCCGTGCGAGATGGAGAAGGCGCCGGAGCCACAGGTGCCCGTAGACGGGCCCGTGTACGAGGAGGTCGCGGCTGCGAGTGTGCCTGAAAAAAAGCGGTTAAGGCCGCGATGCTCTCTGTTATGGGGGCTTGCGGCGCTGCTGAGCTGTCTGGTCGGCGGTTTTGTTGCGTGGCAAACAGAATTCGACTCTTATTTGCAAACTTATTCGCCCATAATTGCTAAACTTTCGCAACAATGTCATTTCTTTGCCAATAATGATGTGGTTGATCACGTTCGTCATGTCAATTTTATCAAGCGCAGCAAATTTGAATGTGAAGAATACTCGTGGATTTATTTGACGCTTTATCCCGGGCAAGCGCGGGTGTCGGTGATTCGCTGCCGTCAGCCATTTAGTCAATGGCGTGATAATCAATGCCTCACCAAATATTACATTAAGGAGGTAGCCAATGCGCCCGCGTGAAATTAAATGGTTAATCGCTATCGTATTTATCGGGGTGCTTAGCGGAATAATGATAAAATCCTGGCAATACTGGCAGCGCAATCATTTCCAGTGCAGCGGCGAGATGCGGCTAATTAACGCAGGCTACCAGGGCGATATTTCCTTACGCTACGTATTTGATAGCAGCCGCGGGCTGGCGATGGTCCGGGGGGAAATTACGCCGCCGCAGGGCGCTGCGTTTACCATTAATCAGAACATCTGGTTTAGCTTTACCCGCGACGGCCAGCACTACTTCCTGCGTTCGGAAACCGTCTCAGCCAGCATCGGCGAGACCGAGCAGGAAGAGCATGTAAAGCGTATCCTGCCAGCGTTTTTCCTCCAGCCGCAGGTGCCGTTTTACCTTAACATCCAGCGGCTCAACGAACGTACCCGGCTGCTGTATACCAGCCGGGCGCCGTCTTTGCTTTGCGAAACCTGATTAACGTAGCAGCGGGCAGTCCGGCGGCAGCCGGCAGCGTAGCGCGGCCGGTAACAGCTCCATACGGAAGGTTTTGCCGGTTAGCGGTTCACCATCGAGATTAAACGTCATCTCGTGGGGAGCGGTGATCTCGAACCACGATGAGACGCCGTCGATAATATTCGGCGAGGTTTCCGGATTGGCCAGGGTGCTGAACAGCGCGGGGATTAGCTCTTCGCCGGTGAAAATGCGCAGATGCAGCAGGCCGTCGTTGATTAACGCTTCCGGGCACAGCTGCTGGCCGCCGCCGGCCTGGCGCCCGTTGCCGATGCAGATGACCAGCGCGTCGCCATGCCAGTGAAAGTTCTCGCCGCGGATTTCCCAGCGGTCCGGCTTAAGCGTATCCATGCGCATCAGGCCGTGGATTAAATATGAGACGCCGCCCAGCGCGGCCTTGAGCTTCTCCGGGGTTTCGGTCGTGATTCGGGTGCCGAAACCGCCGGTGGCCATATTAATAAAACCGGTCTTATCGTTAACCCGTGCAACATCTATCGCCACATCGCGGCCAACGATGGCCAGCTTCAGGGCGCTGGCCAGATCCTGGGGGATGCCGACGCTGGTGGCGAAGTCGTTCGCCGTGCCCAGCGGTAAAATCCCCAGCGCCAGATTGCCGTCGCGCTCCACCAGCGCCGTCGCCACCTCATTGATGGTGCCATCGCCGCCGCCGGCAATCACCGTTTCGACGTTCAGCGTCAGGGCTTCATCGATAAACCGAACGGCATCGCCCTTTTCCCAGGTGACGCGGACGTGAATATCGATACCTTCGTCGCGTAACAGTTTAACCGCCTCTCGCAGGGACGGTTCATTGGCGCCTTTACCATTCAGAATCAGTAAGCTGGCTGGAAACGTGGACATTATCAGGGGACCTTTGTTGCTCAATGATGCATAAAGTGTACCGCATGCGGAAAGGGAAGGCCGGGAGAGTGATAAAAAAATAAGCCCGCGTAAGGGAGATTACGCAGGCTAAGGAGGTGGTTCCTGGTACAGCTAGCATTTATGGGTTATGTTTTTCAGCGAAATGGATGATATCTGCTTTGAACGAACCGGTATGTGATCCGTTTCTAATATCTTTACATCGTGAAAAAATAACCCAAATTAACTAGTTACTGTGCGGGTTTCGGGTCGTCTGACCAGTAAAATTACGCATCAGCAGCGCATACTGCAGCGCCATATCTTCCGGAACAGGCAACCATACTGTGTGGCCATCGCCCGGCGCCACCGGCATGCGTTCGCCTTTGCCGTTTTCCATATGCTCGAGGGTAAAGTTAACGTTGCCCTGCGGGGTCATCAGCTCAAGGCTGTCGCCGACGGAAAATTTGTTTTTCACTGCCACCGCCGCCAGCTGGCCGTTGCGCTCGCCGGTAAATTCGCCGACAAACTGCTGGCGTTCGGAAACGGAGTAGCCGTGCTCGTAGTTCTGGTAGTCATCGTGCGTGTGGCGACGCAGGAAGCCTTCGGTATAGCCACGGTGCGCGAGGTTTTCCAGGGTATCCAGCAGGGAGGTGTCGAACGGTTTGCCAGCGGCAGCATCGTCAATGGCCTTGCGGTAGACCTGAGCGGTACGGGCGCAATAGTAATGTGATTTGGTGCGGCCTTCGATTTTCAGCGAGTGGACGCCCATCTGGGTCAGGCGCTCAACGTGGGCAATCGCGCGCAGATCTTTCGAGTTCATGATGTAGGTGCCGTGTTCGTCTTCGAAAGCGGTCATGTATTCGCCCGGACGTTTGGCCTCTTCAATCATAAACACCTGGTCAGTCGGCGCGCCGATGCCCAGCGTCGGCTCGACGTTCTGCACCGGGATCGGTTCGTGCTTATGCACGATATTACCGACGTCGTCTTCTTTACCTTCCTGCACGTTATACTCCCAGCGGCAGGCGTTGGTGCAGGTCCCCTGGTTTGGGTCGCGTTTGTTGATATAGCCAGAGAGCAGGCAGCGGCCGGAGTAGGCCATGCACAGCGCGCCGTGGACGAAAATTTCGATCTCCATTTCCGGCACCTGGCTGCGAATTTCGGCGATTTCATCCAGCGACAGCTCGCGGGAGAGAATAACGCGGGTGAGTCCCATTTGCTGCCAGAACTTGACCGTCGCCCAGTTGACGGCGTTGGCCTGTACCGACAGGTGAATATCCATATGCGGGAAATTTTCGCGCACCAGCATGATCAACCCCGGGTCGGACATGATCAGCGCGTCCGGCCCCATTTCCACCACCGGCTTCAGATCGCGAATAAACGTTTTTAGCTTGGCGTTATGCGGGGCAATGTTGACCACCACATAGAATTTTTTACCCAGCGCGTGGGCTTCGTTGATGCCGAGCTGCAGATTTTCGTGATTGAATTCGTTATTACGCACGCGCAGGGAGTAGCGCGGTTGGCCCGCGTAAACGGCATCTGCGCCATAAGCGAAAGCGTAACGCATATTTTTCAGCGTTCCCGCCGGGGAAAGGAGTTCCGGTTTAAACATGATTTTCTCGTTCTGATGACAGGTCAGATTCGCCGCACCCGGTACGGCGAGTTGGGGAGTGCCCCCACATTAAGGGCGGGCATTGTAGCGCCGTGGGGGAGGGGAGTAAATATCAGTCGGGTATCTTTGGCGATAAGCGGACGGCAAATCAGTTCCGGGTATGCATCAAGCGGCCGCTATCTGCCGGTTTCAGCCGCTGCTTTTTCCCCGGAGGCGGCGCTTGACGCGCCTGTCCGGGCTACCCGGCCCGCAGACGGCGGTGAGCCAGTAGCCCGGCTAAGCGCAGCGCGAGCCGGGGAAAAGTCGGGCAGGGGCTAACTATGCCAGCCGGCAGGCGTCGGCTTCCCAGCGGTACCCTACGCCGTAAACGGCGCGAATAAACGACTGCTCGGCGTCCAGCGACTCCAGCTTACGCCGCAGGTTTTTGATATGGCTATCGATCGTTCGGTCGGTCACCACGCGGTAATCATCGTATAGATGATTCAACAGTTGTTCGCGCGAGAAGACTTTACCCGGTTCCTGGGAGAGGGTTTTCAGCAGGCGGAACTCGGCGGGCGTGAGGTCCAGCAGCTTGTCGCGCCAGGAAGCCTGAAAACGACCTTCGTCGACAATCAGCGGGCTTTCCGCATCCAGCGCCTGCAGATCGCGCTGCGGTTTGCAGCGGCGAAGAATGGTCTTCACGCGGGCCACCACCTCACGCGGGCTGTAGGGCTTACAGATATAGTCATCGGCGCCGATTTCTAACCCCAGCAGGCGGTCGATCTCCTCGATTTTGGCGGTGACCATTACCACCGGAACCTCAGAGAAACGGCGGATTTCCCGGCACAGGGTCAGGCCGTCGGTACCGGGCAGCATCAGATCCAGCAGGATCAGATGCGGCGGCGTCTGGCGAACGTACGGGAGAACCCGATCGCCGTGATTAATCAGCGTCGGCGCATAGCCCGCCGCCTGAAGATAATCGATCAGCAGCTGACCCAGCTTGGGCTCATCTTCCACGATAAGAATGCGTGGCGTGTTTTCATCAACAGGTAATTCAGTCATACGTCTCTCGATAAATTACGTTCCAGAGGTAGTTCTACTTTAATGCTAACCCCGCCCAAAGGCGAATGGCCGGCACGCAAAGTGCCACCGTGGGCCGCGACAATGTTAAGGCAAATCGCCAGCCCTAAACCAGAGCCGCCGCTGGCACGATTGCGCGACCCCTCAGTACGATAAAAACGCTCAACCAACCGCTCCAGCTGTTCATCGGTGACGCCGGGGGCGCTATCGGCAAAATCGAGAACCAGCATATCCCCGCTCTGGCTGGCGCTAATCTGCAGGCCGCCGCCGCTATCGGTATAGCGCAGGCTGTTTTCCAGCAGGTTATTAAACAGCTGCATCAGGCGATCCCGGTCACCGAAAATCGTTGCGCTTTCCGGCAGCGAAACGCCGATCGACAGCCCGCGGCTGGCGAAGCGCTCGCGAAACGCGCCGGCGGCGACCTCCAGCAGATTGATGATATCCACCGAGGTTTTCTGGTAGGAGAGGGCGCCTTCATCGGACATCGACAGCTGGTGTAAGTCATCGACCAGTTTGGTGAGGGTGGCGACTTCCGCCTGCAGGGAGGCGATGGAGTCCGGGGTAAATTTGCGGATCCCATCCTGAATCGCCTCCAGCTCGCCGCGCAGCACCGCCAGCGGCGTGCGCAGCTCGTGGGAAATATCGGCCATCAGGTCCCGGCGCATCTGCTGGTTGCGTTCCAGAGTGCTGGCCAGCTGGTTAAAATCTTTGGCCAGACGCCCCAGCTCATCGCTGCTGGTGGCGGCGACGCGGGTGGAGAAATCGCCGGCCGCCAGACGGTGCGTCCCCTCAACCAGGCGTTTAACCGGCGCGAGCAGGCCGCGCGCCAGTGGGAAGGTGGCCAGCGCCGCCAGCAGCGTGGCGAGGGCGACAATCAGCCAGCTGGTACGTTTCTGCTGGCGGTCAAAGTTGATATCGGTGTTGCGCGTCAGGCGTTCAACCGGCGAGGCGATGACCGCGCCAACCTCAACGCCGTTGACCATAATACTGCGCCGGGTACCGTCCTTCGGCACGCGTTCGCGCGGGCCCACCAGTACGCGTCCTTTTTGATCGACCACCCAGAACATGGTGCGCCAGCCGTGCGGAGGCATATCGGGGCCGGGACCGCGGTCGCCACGATCGCCGCGTGGACCGTCGAGCGGCCGGTCCGGCGCGGCGTCCGGCGGCATCTCTTCCGGGCCGGGGCCACCGTGCGGCTCATCCATCGGACCGTGGCCCATACCGCGGCCCGGCGGCGAGCGGTCATCGTTGTCGCGTTCAAAGGTTTTCAGCAGCTGGAAAATAAAGCGGTCGTTGTTGCGCAGGAACGTCCAGCTGCCGTGCTGGGCATACTGCTCGCTCAGGGCATCGCCGAGCATGGTCAGGCGCTGTTCGTTGCCGCGCTTGATATAGTCAATAAAGCCGCGTTCAAAGCTGATACGCACCGCCCAGTGCATACTGATCAGCAGCACGATGCAGGTGGCGAGGATCGCGATAAACAGCTTGCCGGTAATGCCGGGACGCCAGAACTTCAAGACTCACTCCTTTTACGGCGACGAATCACGGTATTGGTCGTGGTGTCATCCGGTACGCGGGAAAAAAGCAGCGCCGGCAGCGCGATAATCACCGCCATGCTTAAGTAGGTATAGAGAAAGACCTGATGAGCGATCGCCGCATCGGCGCTGATATGCTGCTGGCCGTAGAGACCGAGCAGCATCCCGGCGATAGTGACGCCGATACTCATCGACAGCTGCATGACCATCGACAGCAAGCTGTTGCCGCTGCTGGCCAGATCGTCGGGCAGATCTTTCAGGGTCAGCGTATTCATTGAAGAAAAGCGGCTGGAGTTAATCATCCCCTGCAGGAACAGCACTACCGGCAGCAGCCAGTACCAGCCCGCGAGCGCAACGGCCATAAACAGCAGGCTGACCAGCGCGAGGCCAATCGTCGAGGTCACCAGTACCCGGCGATAGCCGAAGCGGTTGACCACCTGGACCACAATGCGCTTCATCCCCATGCTGCCGAGCACCATCGGGATCATCATCAGCCCGGCGTGGAACGGCGTAAAGCCGAGGCCGATCTGTAAAAACACCGGCGTCATAAACGGCAGCATGCCGCTGCCGATACGCCCGGCGAAGCTGCCGCCAAGGCCGAGAGAAAAGGTGCGGTTGGTAAACAGCTTCAGGCTAAACAGCGCGTTGCGGTTGCCGCGCGCGTGCCACAGATAGCACAGCATTGACGCCGCGCCGATGGCCACCAGCGCCGTCAGCCACAGGGGGGAGAGCCCGAGCCCTTTTTTACCGTCGAGCGCCAGGGTCAGCGTCGCCATGCCGGCGGCCAGCAGAATAAAGCCGAAGATATCAAAGCGCCGGGTTTGCAGGGTGTAGTTGGGCATCAGGCACAGCGTGGCGATGGCGCCGACGATGCCGACCGGAATGTTGATCAGGAAGATCCAGTGCCAGGAGGCGTACTCCACCAGCATCCCGCCGAGCGCCGGGCCGAGCAGCGGACCCACCTGGCCGGGCAGGGTGACGAAGGTCATCGCCGCCATGTATTGACTGCGCGGGACGATTTTCATCACCGTCAGGCGGCCAACCGGCACCATCATCGCGCCGCCGACGCCCTGCAGCACGCGGGCGAGTATCAGCTGATCGAGCGTGGCGGCCTGCGCGCAGAACAGGGAGCCGGCGGTAAACAGCACGATGGCGCTAAAAAAGATATTCCGCACCCCGACCCGATCCGCCAGCCAGCCGCTGGCGGGCAGCATCACCGCCACCGTCAGCACATAGGAGACAATAACCATATGCATATGCAGCGGGCTCTCCCCGAGGCTCTGCGCCATGGAGGGGAGGGCGGTGTTAACGATAGTGGTATCCAGCGCCTGCATAAAAAAGCCGAAGGCCACTATCCACAGCTGCCAGCGCACGCTGGAGGGAAGATCTGTCATGTTATTCGCTTACCGGTTGAGGGACTTTTCGCGAAAAACGCAGCCGCAGACGGTCGAAGAACAGATAGACCACCGGCGTGGTGTACAGGGTCAACAGCTGACTCATCACCAGGCCGCCGACAATGGTAATCCCCAGCGGCTGGCGCAGCTCGGAGCCATCGCCGCCGGAGATAACCAGCGGCAGCGCGCCGAACAGCGCCGCCAGGGTGGTCATCATTATCGGCCGGAAGCGCAGCAGACAGGCCTGGAAGATCGCCTCTTCCGGCGGCAGGTTGCCGTTGCGCTGCGCCTCAAGGGCGAAATCGACCATCATGATGGCGTTTTTCTTCACGATGCCAATTAATAGCATAATCCCGATAAGCGCGATTAGGCTGAACGGGGCATCGAAAAGCTCCAGCGCCAGCAGCGCGCCGACGCCCGCGGACGGAATGGTCGACAGAATGGTCAGCGGATGAACGTAGCTCTCATAGAGGATCCCCAGCACGATGTAGACCGTGGCGATGGCTGCCAGAATCAGGATCACCTGCGAGTTCATGGTCTCCTGGAACACCTGCGCGGTCCCGGCGAAGGACCCGCGGACGCTGGACGGCACGCCAATCTGGGTCATCGCCCGGTTGATGGCGTCGCTGGCTTCCGACAGAGACTTGCCGGTAGGCAGGTTAAAGGAGATGGTCGACGCCGCCGACAGCCCCTGGTGGTTCACCGACAGCGGCGCGTTAGCCGGCTGCCATTTGGCGAAATAGGAGAGCGGAATCGGCTTGTCTTCGCTGTTGATCACAAACATCTTATCGAGGGCGCTGACGTCCTGGGTGTAGACCGGGTCGACCTGCATCACCACTTTATACTGGTTCAGCGGCTGGTAGATGGTTGAGATCTGCCGCTGACCGAAGGCGTTGTTCAGCAGATTGTTGGCGTCCTGCACGCTGATGCCGAGCCGCGACATGGTATCGCGATCGTAGATCAGATCCATCTCCGCGCCGTTATTCTGGCTGTCGGAGTTGACGTCCGCCAGCTCCGGCAGCGCCGCCAGCGTTTTGCGGATTTTCGGCTCCCATTCCCGCAGCGCCGCAAGGTCGTCCGACAGCAGCGTATACTGGTAGCTGGCGTTGGCCTGACGGCCGCCGACGCGGATATCCTGTACCGCCATCAGGAACAGGTTGGCCCCCGGCTCTTTGGCCAGCTTCTTCCGCAGCCGATCGATAATCTGCTGCGCCGTTTCATGGCGCTCATCGCGCGACTTGAGGGTGATAAACATCATTCCGCTGTTGACCCGCGAGCCGCCGGTAAAACCGGTGACGTTGTCCACCGCCGGATCTTCACGAATGATCTTCATAAAGTCCTCCAGCTTGCCGCGCATCGCCTGGAACGAGATGCTCTGGTCCGCCTGGATACCGCCCATCAGCACCCCGGTGTCCTGCTCCGGGAAGAAGGTTTTGGGAATCGAGATATAGAGCCAGACGCTCAGCGCGATGGTGCCAAGCAGCACCAGGCCGGTTAAGCGGCTGTGCTTCAGCACCCACTTCAGCGATTTGCCGTATCCGCCCTGAATCGCCACCAGCAGGCGGCCAACCCCGCGCTTGCGCGTCGGCTCGTGGGGCTTGCCGCTTTTCAGCAGCCAGCCGCACATCATCGGCGTCAGGGTCAGAGAGACCGCCAGCGAAATGCCAATCGCCACCGACAGGGTAACGGCGAATTCGCGCAGCAGCCTTCCCGGCAGGCCGCCCATCAGCAGCAGCGGCAGGAACACTGCCACCAGCGACAGGCTCATCGACAGCACGGTAAAACCGACTTCCCGGCTCCCCTGCAGCGCCGCCTGCAGCGGCTTCATGCCGGCTTCCAGATGGCGGGAAATATTTTCCAGCACCACGATGGCGTCATCGACCACGAAGCCGGTAGCGATAGTCAGCGCCATCAGCGACAGGTTGTTAAGGCTGAAGCCGCACAGGTACATGGCGGCAAAGGTGCCGATCAGCGAAACCGGAACCGCCACCGCCGGGATCAGCGTCGCGCGCCCCGAGCGGAGGAAGAGGAAGACCACGAGGATCACCAGCGCCACCGAGATGACCAGCGTTTGCTCCACTTCCTCCAGCGAGGCGCGGATGGTCGGCGAGCGGTCCTGGGCGATTTGCAGATCGACAGAGGCCGGGATGGTGCGCTGCAGCTCCGGCAGGCGGGCGCGAATGCTGTCCACCGTCTCGATGATATTGGCTTCCGGCAGCTTGCGGATCATCAGCAAAATCGCCGGTTTGGCGTTAGTCATCCCGGCGTTGCGCACGTCCTGCACCGAATCGGTGACGTTGGCGACGTCGCCGAGGCGCACCGCCGCGCCGTTGTTATAGTGCACAATCAGCGGCTGGTATTCGGCGGCGGTCTTCAGCTCGTCGTTGGTCGCCACCTGCCAGCGGTGGGTGGCATCTTCCAGCGCCCCCTGCGGTTTACGTACGTTGGCGTTGCTGATGGCGGTGCGCACCGCGTCCAGCGATACGCCCTGGTTAAACAGCGCCTGCGGGTTGAGGTCGACGCGCACCGCGGGCAGCGAACTGCCGCCGACGTCCACGTCGCCGACGCCGTCAATCTGGGCAATGGTCTGCGCCAGCTGGGTAGAGGCGAAGTCGTACAGTTCACCCTGGGACCAGGTATCCGAGGTGAGGGTGAGGATCATGATCGGCGCGTCTGACGGGTTGGCTTTGCGGTAGGTCGGACGGCTCGGCATGCCGCTCGGCAGCAGGCTTTGCGCGGCGTTAATCGCCGCCTGCACGTCGCGGGCCGCGCCGTTGATATCGCGGTCAAAGTTGAACTCAAGAATGATGCGCGTACTGCCGAGCGAGCTGGAGGAGGTCATCTCATTGACCCCGGCAATCCGCCCCAAAGAGCGCTCCAGCGGCGTCGCCACCGAAGAGGCCATGGTCTCCGGCGACGCGCCGGGCAGCGAGGCGCTGATCATGATGACCGGGAAATCCACCTGCGGCAGCGGCGCCACCGGCAGCAGGCGGAAACCGAGGATGCCGCACAGGGTAATGGCGAGCGAAATCAGAATCGTCGCCACCGGACGGTAAATGAAGAGGGCGAAAAACTTCACCTACGCCTCCTCCTCACGCCGCGGGAACCGGCTCTTCATATACAGCGACAGCCGGTCGAACAGCAGATAGATAACCGGAGTCGTGAACAGCGTCAGCACCTGGCTGAGCATCAGACCGCCGACCATGCCAATCCCCAGCGGACGCCGCAGCTCCGCGCCGACGCCGGTACTGAGCATCAGCGGCAGCGCGCCCAGCAGGGCGGCGAGGGTGGTCATCAGGATCGGGCGGAAGCGCAGCAGGCAGGCCTGGTAGATCGCCTCGCGCGGCGGCATGCCCTGCTCGCGTTCGGCGGCCAGCGCGAAGTCGATCATCATGATGGCGTTTTTCTTGACGATGCCGATCAGCAGAATGATGCCGATAATCGCGATAACGTCCAGTTCGCTCCCCGCCAGCCATAGCGCCAGCAGCGCGCCGACGCCCGCCGTCGGCAGGGTGGAGAGAATCGTTATCGGATGAATAAAGCTTTCATACAGTACCCCGAGGACGATATACATCGCCACCACCGCGGCAACCACCAGCCAGACGGTGCTGCCAAGCGCCGACTGGAAGGCCAGCGAGCTGCCCTGGAACTGGGTACGGATATCGCTCGGGAACGCCAGCGCCTGTTCGGCGCCAAGAATCGCTTCAACCGCATCGCCCAGCGAATAGTTGTCCGGCACGTTAAACGAGATGGTGGTAACCGGGAACTGATCGAGATGGTTTATGGATAGCGGGGCAAAGCGCTCCTCGACGCTGGCGATGGATTTCAGCGGCACAATCCCGCCGTCGCTGCTGGTCAGACGAATATTATCCAGCGCCGCCAGCCCCGGCGTGGCCTGGGTATCATGCTCCAGCACCACGCGGTACTGATTCGCCTGGGTATAAATGGTGGAGATTAAGCGCTGACCGAAGGCGTTATACAGCGCGTTATCGACGTCCGCCATGCTGATGCCGAGACGGCTGGCGCTATCGCGATCAACGTTGATATACGCCGCCAGGCCCTTATCCTGCCAGTCGCTGCTGACGTCGGAGAGCTGCGGCAGCGCCTGCAGCCGGGCCAGCAGTTGCGGGACCCAGTTGCTGAGCGCGTCCAGCGAGTTGGCCTGCAGCGTGAACTGGTACTGGGTGCGGCTGACGGTGGTGTCAATGGTCAGATCCTGCGTCGGCTGGAGGTAAAGCTCAATCCCGGGAATGCCGCTCACCGCGTTCTGCAGGCGGCCGATCACCGTCTGCACGCGATCGTCGCGCTCGTCCAGCGGCTTAAGGTTGATTTGCAGGCGGGCGCTGTTGAGCGCTGGGTTGGTACCGTCGACGCCCACGTAGGAGGTAAGGCTTTCCACCGCCGGATCGTTAAGTATCGCCGCCGACACCTGCTGCTGGCGCTCGGCCATATTGGCGAACGACGCCGACTGCGGCGCCTGCAGCGTCCCCTGGATAATGCCGTTGTCCTGAATCGGGAAAAAGCCTTTTGGAATAAACACCCACAGCATAATCGACAGCACCAGGGTGCCGAGGGCCACGCTCAGGGTCAGCCACGGATGATTCAGCACCCGGCTCAGCCAGCGGCCATAGACGGCAATTACCCGCTCAAAGAAACGCTCGCTGGCGCGCGAGAAGCGGTTCTGCTTGCGCAGCGACTCGTGGCTCAGCATGCGGGCGCACATCATCGGCGTCAGGGTCAGCGACACCACCGCGGAAATCAGGATCGCCACCGCCAGGGTAATGGCGAACTCGCGGAACAGACGGCCCACGATATCGCCCATAAACAGCAGCGGGATCAGCACCGCAATCAGCGAGAAGGTCAGCGAGATAATGGTAAAGCCAATCTCTCCGGCCCCTTTCAGGGCGGCGGCCAGCGGCTTTTCGCCTTTCTCGATATAGCGCGAGATGTTTTCAATCACCACGATGGCGTCATCGACCACAAAGCCGGTGGCGATGGTCAGGGCCATCAGCGTCAGGTTGTTAATTGAAAAATCGAGAAACACCATCACCGCAAAGGTGCCGACCAGCGATAGCGGTACGGCGATGCCGGGAATAATCGTCGCCGGGACGTTGCGCAGAAAGACGTAGATAATCATTACCACCAGGGCGATGGCCAGCATCAGCTCGAACTGGGTATCGCTGACCGAGGCGCGGATATTGGTGGTGCGGTCGGAAAGCACCTGTACTTTAACCGATTTCGGCAGGCTTTCGGTGAGCTGCGGCAGCATCTGGCGGATGCTGTCGGCGGTCGAGATAATGTTGGCCCCCGGCTGGCGCTGAACGTTCATGACGATCGCCCGCTGATTGTTCGCCCATGCCCCGAGCCAGCTGTTTTCCGCGCCCTGTTCCACGGTGGCGACGTCGCCGAGGCGAATCGGCGCGCCGTTCTGATAAGCGATAATCAGCCGGCGGTAATCTTCCGCCGACTGCATCTGATCGTTGGCGGAGAGGGTCACCGCCCGCGACGGGCCGTCAAGACTCCCCTTCGCCGAGTTGACGTTGGCGCTGGTTATCGCGGTGCGCACCGTTTCGCTGGTCAGCCCGAGGGCGGCGATGGCCTGGGCGTTGAGCTTGACGCGTACCGCCGGGCGCTGGCCGCCCGCGAGGGTGACCAGCCCGACGCCGGAAACCTGGGAGATTTTCTGCGCCACGCGGGTCTCCACCATATCCTCGACCTGGGTCATCGGCACGGCGGAAGAGGTGACCGCGAGGGTCATAATCGGCGGATCGGCGGGGTTCACCTTACTGTAGACCGGCGGGTTAGGCAGGTCCGAGGGCAGCAGGTTGGTGGCGGCGTTGATGGCCGCCTGCACTTCCTGCTCCGCGACGTCCAGCGGCAGCGTGAGCTGGAACTGGAGCGTCACCACCGACGCGCCGCCGGAGCTCTGGGAAGACATCTGCTTGAGGCCGGACATCTGGCCAAACTGGCGCTCCAGCGGGGCGGTCACCGACGAGGTCATCACGTCCGGGCTGGCGCCGGGATAGAGGGTTACCACCTGAATCGTCGGGTAGTCCACTTCCGGCAGCGCCGAAACCGGCAGGAAACGATAGCCGATAATCCCGGCCAGCATAATGGCCACCATTAACAGCGTCGTGGCGACCGGGCGCATGATAAACAGACGGGAAGGGCCACCCGTGCTGCTCGGCGGTAACACTTGCATCAGGAGCGCGCTCCTTTTTTACCGTACTCGCGGCTGGTGGCTTTTTCCGGCTCGGCGGCGGTAGCCGCATCGTGGGCTTCCACCACCTCAACCTTCGCGCCTTCGGTCAGACGGTCGATACCGTCGGTTACGACGCGATCGCCGGCGGAAAGCCCGGCGTTGATCACCACTTTCAGGCTGTCCTGAATACCCGGCGTGACGGTATGCTTGCTGACCTTGTTCTCATCGTTCAGTACCCAGACGAAATGGCCTTCGTTACCCATTTGCAGCGCGGCGGTTGGGATCACCACCGCGTTCTGCTCGGTATCGACCAGCATACGGGCGTTGACGAACTGATTCGGGAACAGGGCATCGTCCAGGTTAGTAAAGCGCGCTTTCAGCTTGATGGTGCCGGTGGTGGCGTCAATCTGGTTATCGAGGCTCAGCAGTGAGCCTTCGCTGATTTTCTGTTTATTGGTGCGGTCCCAGGCTTCGACAGCCAGCTTTTTCCCCGCCTTCTGCGCCTGTACCACCGTGGCGATTTGGTTTTCCGGCAGCGTAAAGACCACGTCGATCGGGTGGGTTTGCGTCAGTACCACAATCCCGGTGGTGTCGCCGCTGGCGATCTGGTTGCCGATATCCACCTGTTTTAAGCCGACCCGGCCGTCGATTGGCGCGGTGATGCGGCTCCAGTCCAGCTGCAGCTGGGCGCTGGCGACGGCGGCTTCGTCCGCTTTGATCGTACCCTGGGTTTCGCTGACCAGCGACTGCTGGGTGTCCAGTTCCTGCCGGGAAACCAGATTGGTTTTGACCAGCTGCTGGTAGCGCGCCAGATCGCGACGGGCGTTGGCCAGGGTGGCCCGATCTTTCGCCAGCTGGCCTTCGGCCTGGGCGAGGGCGACTTTAAACTGGCTGGGGTCGATTTCCGCGAGCAGATCGCCCGCTTTGACCTGCTGGCCTTCGGTAAAGTGGATGGCCAGCAGCTGGCCGTCGACGCGGCTGCGGACGGTGACGGTATTCGCCGCCGTCACGGTGCCGAGGCCGGAAAGGTAGCGCGGTACCGCTTCGCTGGTGGCGGTGGCCGCCTGTACCGGCGCGAGGGCGGCGCCAAAACGACCGGGGCGTCCGCCTCCGGGCCCCTGCTGACGCGCGCCTGATGCCGTCGGCGCGCCGCTGTTTGCCGCTTCGCGACCCTGCCAGAACCAGTACGCGGCGCCCGCGACGATCGCGACCACCAGCACCGCAGCCCAACGGCTTTTATTGCTACCTTTCATTAATTTGCTATCTCATCCTGAAACGTTTCACGGAATGATACTAGTTTAGCCAGCGAACGCTGCTTAAAAATGGAGGAATTATGAAAAGACTGTCCAGATATGTCTGTAAAAAACGCTTTTCGCAGAGCCGGTTACGGTGAATAGTTAGGCGTAAAATTCGCTTAACGATTTTGCTTAGCCGGACGATGAATCCGGTTAGTTATTGCCCGTCATCCGCTGTTTCTTAAGGGGCACAGCGGAATACGTCGAATCTGAACTGATATACAGCGTGAATAAGCGGCCCCGGAAAGTGATTCAGCCTGATTGGCGGCGGCATCTGTTTGATAATCAAATTCACTCACGATTTTGCCTTAAGCAATGCGACTACTACCAGAGGGTTCTTTATGCATTTTACCCAAGCTATCGCCCGTCTCCCGGCCGCCACCTGCGGCGCAGGACAAACTACCGCCCGGCTGGGCGCGCCGGATATCGCCGCCACCACCCGCCAGTTTCTCGTCTATGTAGAAACCCTGCTGCAGCTTGGCCTGAAGGTCACCGTACTGCCCGCGGCGGCGGATTATCCTGATGCGCACTTTGTTGAAGATACCGCGGTGGTGATGCCTGAACTGGCGGTGATTACCCATCCGGGCGCGCCGAGCCGTCAGGGCGAGGTCGATACCATTGCGCCGGTGCTGGCGGGGTTCCGTCCGCTGGCGCGGATGAGCGAGCGCGGGCATATGGACGGCGGCGACGTGCTGTTAGTGGATAAGCAGTTTTTTATCGGCCTGACGGCGCGCACCGATGAGCAGGGGATCCGCGAGTTTGCCGCCGCCGTTGAGCCGCACGGCTATCAGGTCGCGGCGATTGAAGTGAGCGCCGGTCTGCATCTGAAATCGATCGTCAACTATGTGGGCCGCAATACGCTGCTGCTGACGGAAGGCTACGTTAACCATCCGGCGTTTAGCGGCTTCAACAGCATCGTGATCCCGGAAGAGGAGGCCTACGCCGGAAATACGCTGTGGATCAACGGTACCTTAATTACGCCGCAGGGCTACCCCTATACCCTGGGCGAAATCAGCAAGCTGGGAATGCCTATCGTGCAGCTCGACACCAGCGAATTTAAGAAAATGGATGGCGGCCTGACCTGCCTCTCACTGCGTTTTTAATCACCGCGCCAACACCGGGGAGATCGAAATGAAAATACGCCTTGCCGCACTACTGGCCTGCATGGCGCTCAGCGCGCCGCTGGCCGCCCAGCAGTTTGACACCATCAGCTTTGGCGTCGATGGCGGCTATCCGCCGTTTGACGTGCTGGCGCCCAGCGGTGAAATTACCGGCTTTGATATTGATATCGCCAATGCGTTGTGCACCCAGCTAAAAGCCAAATGCGTTTTCGTGAAGCAGCCGTTCGAAAGCATGATCGCCGCCCTCAACGCGCATAAGTTTGATGCCATTATCGCTTCGCTCAATATTACCGATGAGCGTAAAAAGGAAGTGGATTTCACCGACCGCTACTACCGCAGCGCGGCGCAGCTGGTGGCGCGCAAAGGCAGCCCGCTGTTGCCTGACGTCGCCAGCCTGAAAGGCAAAACCGTAGGCGTCCAGACTGGCTCCACACATGAAGCGTTTGCGAAGGCCAACTGGGCCAATCATGGCGTGAAAATTGTCGGTTACGCTAACCAGGATAACGTCTACCTCGACCTGCTCTCCGGGCGAATCGACGCCGCGTTGCAGGATAATATCCAGGCGGCGACCGGCTTTATTGATACCCCGCGCGGGCAGAAATTCGCCTTTGCCGGTCCGGTTATCCAGGACGGCGGCATCTCCTCCGACGTGGGGATTGCGGTGAATAAAGACAACCCGGCGCTGCGCGATGCGCTGAACGGCGCCATTAAGGCAATCCGCGCCGACGGCACCTACGACGCGATCCAGAAAAAATACTTTAGCTTTGATATTTATGGCAAATAAGTCGTGAAGATGCGGGCGCGGGTGATGGCCTGCGCCCCTTTACGACCTCCGCGGAAGGCTGAATATGGTCGCAGACTATTTACCCCTGTTGTTACGCGGCGCGGCGCTTTCGCTGTGCGTGATGCTCTCTTCATTACTGGTCGCTCTGCTGCTGGGGCTGATTAACTCGCTAATTAAGCTCTTCGGCCCGCCGTGGCTGCGCCTGTTTTCCACCGCCTACACCACGCTGGTACGCGGTATCCCGGAGCTGGTGATTATGCTGCTGCTGTTTTTCGGCGGCGAGATGCTGGTGAACCTGCTGCTGGGTCTGGTGGGGCTCGGGCCGGTGCGCTTCAATACCTTTATCTCCGGCGTGCTGGCGATCGGCTTTGTTTTCGGCGCCTATTACACCGAGACCTTTCGCGGCGCCTTTCTGACCGTCGATCGCGGGCAAACCGAAGCCGCGCAGGCCTACGGGATGCGGCCGTGGACGGTGTTCCGCCGGGTGATGCTGCCGCAGATGCTGAGCTTCGCGATCCCGGGCATCAACAACAACTGGCTGGGGCTGATGAAAGCATCGGCGCTGGTGTCGATCCTGGGCCTTGAGGATATGGTATGGCTGGCCGAACAGGCCGGGCGCGCCACGCAAAAGCCGTTCCTCTTCTATTTTCTGGTCTCGCTGATTTACATGGTGATTACCGCGCTCTCCAGCTGGCTTTTCAGCCGCCTGGCGAAGCGTTACGCGCTGCGCTCGTCCACGGCGGGGACGGCCTTATGAATCTGCAAACCTTTCTCGATGCGATCCCGAGCTTTTTGTGGAGCGACGGCAACGGCGCCGCCAGCGGGCTGGCGGTCACGGCGGAGCTGTTTTTGCTCTCCATCGTTCCCGGGATGGCGCTGGCGATAGCGATGGCGGTGGGGCAGGTGTATGGACCGCGCGCGCTGGCGCTGCCCATCCGTGGTTTTACGTATTTTTTCCGCAGCACGCCGCTCTATCTCCAGCTGATGCTGATTTACTACGGCCTGTCGCAGTTCGATATCGTGCAGACGGGCTGGATGAACGACCAGCCGTTCTGGCTGTTGTTCCGCGATGCGACCTTCTGCGCCACGCTGGCGCTGGTCCTCAACACTGCCGCGTACGTCGCGGAGCTGCTGGCGGGGATGATGGTGACCTTTCCGCGCCAGGAGTGGGTCGCCGGGGAGGCCTACGGGATGGGGAAATGGCAGATTATTCGTCGTCTGGTGCTGCCCGCGACGCTCAGACGCGGGATCCCGGCGCTGAATAATGAAATGGTTTTTTTACTGCACGCCACGTCGCTGGCCAGCACCGTCACCCTGCTGGATATTACCGGCGTGGCCCGCGCGTTCTACGCCATGACCTATTCGCCGTTTATTCCGTTTCTGATGGCCGCGGCGTTGTATCTGCTCTGCACCTTTATGCTGATTTTCGCCTTTTCCCGCGCCGAGCGGCGCTGGCTGGCGTTTATCCGGCGCGGCTAGTCAGGAGCGCTTAATGGCCTGCAGTTCGGTCAGGGTGACGATTTTATCGACGTGAAACTTTTTACTGGTCAGCCAGCTATCCGCCAGCTGGCAGTAGTGCGCCATGCTGCGGCAGCCGATGCGTACCAGAAAGTCGAAGCTGCCGCTGACCAGCCAGCAGTCCAGCACTTCGGGCGTCTGGCGCATCTCCTGTTCAAACACCGGCTGCGAGCGCCCGTGGTCGGCCAGCGCGATTTGCGCCTGTACCACAAACGCGTGCTCCGGCTCGGGCAGTTCTACAATGGCGCTGTAGCCGCGAATAATGCCGTCGCGCTCGAGGCCGCGCACCCGTTCCAGGCACGGACGGGCGGTGAGGTTTACCTGCTCCGAGAGCTTCTGATAAGAAATGCGGCCATCCCGGCGCAGAATTTCAAGGATCTTATGATCGATACGGTCAAGCCGGGCTTTCTTTTCCACAACCAGGACGTCCAATGAAAATTAAACACTATACATTACCTGAACATGCACTCGGTGGGCAGCGGCAATTAAGCCATTTTCATTTCGGCGCGCCCGGCACGGGAGAGAAGGTCTATCTGCAGGCGGGGCTGCACGCCGATGAAATCCCGGGCATGCTGGTTCTGCATTATCTTAAAAGATTACTCAGCCAGGCGGAACGGCGCGGCGAACTGCGCGGCGAAATCATTCTTGTGCCGGTAGCCAACCCGCCGGGGCTGGCCCAGGTGCTGCTCAGCAGCGGTATTGGCCGTTTCGATCTGGCGAGCGGGCGCAATTTTAACCGCGGTTTTCCCGATCTGGCGGCGCTGGCGCAGGCCGGTTTACCGGCGGATTTGCCCGGTACGCGCCCCGAGTATCTGCAGCGGGTGCGCGCGGCGATGCGGGAGGCGCTGGCGGCGCTTCCCGCCGTGAGCGAGGCGCAGGCCCTGCGCCACCATCTGCTGAGCCTCGCCTGCGATGCCGATCTGGTGCTCGATCTGCACTGCGATGACCAGGCGATTTTGCACCTTTACGCCGACCCGGCCTGGCAACGCGAGGCGAAAGTTCTGGCGGCTTTCCTCGGTATTGGCGCCGTGCTGCTGTCGCAGGAGAGCGGGGGCAACTCGTTTGATGAAGCCTGCGGCCTGCCGTGGCAGCGTCTTTGCGCGAGGAATCCGTCGTGGCGCCAGCAGCAGCCCGGCTGCATGGCGGTGACCGTCGAGCTGCGCGGCCAGCAGGAGGTGAATCACGCCACCGCCTGCGACGACGCCGAACGTATTTACCGTTACCTGCAGTACCGCGGCGTGCTGGCGGGCGCCAGGCCCGAGGTTCCGCAGCAGGAAACGGTGATGCTGCCGTTTGCCGCCGGGGAGATTGTCACCGCGCCGGCGACCGGCATCCTGGTGCTGCTAAAACATCCCGGCGAGTGGGTCAGCGCCGACGATGTCGTCGCGGAAATCATCGATCCGCTGACCGATATGGTCAAAGCGGTGCGGCCGACATCGGGCGGCCTGATTTATGCCAGCTGTCGGGCGCCGTTTGTCACTTTAGGGGCTGAAGTGATGAAAATCGCCGGCGAGCGGCCCTTCAGCGGCGGAGGCGGCCTGGCGCTGTAAGCAGCTTTTATGGTATCGCTCGGCCTAAAAAGTCGTTCACCGTCTTCATGCACAGCTCGCGCTCTTCGACGTGCGGCATATGGCTCGAGGCTTCAAAAATGACCCACTCGGCGCCGGAGATATGGTCCATAAAGGGTTGTACCACTTCCGGCGTGGCTTCATCGTAGCGCCCGGAAAGCAGCAGAACCGGAACCGTAATGCGCGCGAGGCGGTCGATAATCGTCCACGCTTTCATGCTGCCGATAACGTGGAATTCGGTGGGGCCATTCATGGCGTGATAAACCGTCGGGTCGGCATCCATGGCGTCGAAGGTGCGCCGCACTTCCGCCGGCCAGGGATCGAGCCGACAGACGTGGCGTTGATAAAATACAGCGCTTGCCGTCTTATATTCCGCGCTGTCCAGCGTTCCTGCCGCCTCATGGTCCAGCAGCGTCTGCTGGACGTCGGCGGGCAGCTGCGCCCGCAGCTTTGCCGCCCCCTGCAGCCACAGCGCCATCGATGCCGGGGAGTTGGCGATAATCAGCGCCTTTAACCCCTTTGGCTGCGTCACGGCGTGCTCCGCGCCGAGCATACCTCCCCAAGATTGGCCGAGCAGGGCGTAATTATCGGCAATATTGAGATGCAGCAGCAGGTTAGCCAGTTCGTCAAGAAACAGCGCCGGTTGCCAGAAGTCGGCGGGCTGCTGCGGTAAATGGGTTGAACGCCCGTTGCCTAACTGATCGTAGTGGATCACCGCTCGCCCGCTGAGGGCGATATCGCGGAACGCATCGACGTAATCATGCGTGCACCCCGGCCCGCCGTGGGCGACGACCAGCGGCGTGAGTCCGCTATCGATATCGCCGCAAACGCGAAACCAGGTTTGATAGTGCCGAAACGGGGCGTAACCTTCGCGGATGGTATACATGAATCATCTTTACCCTGCTAAGTGGACCGGCTTTCAGGGTAAAGGCTGGCAACCGCGGCTGAACACTAGCAAAAATGCTAGTTCTTAGCTGTCGAGCAGACGGTAGTGCAGGGCGCGGACCACCGCCTGCACGCGGTTGCTGGCGCCCAGCTTTTTGGCCGCGGTATTGAGATGCAGCGTCACCGTCGCCACCGAGCGATGCAGCTTGCGAGCGATCTCTTTGGCGGTAAGCCCCTCGGCGGACCACGCCAGACATTCGCGCTCGCGGTTGCTCAGCTTGACGTGACGGCAGGTGAGCATAGTGCTGTCGAACAGCGGGAAGGCGGACTCCTGAAACTGCCAGGCAAGCAGCATCAGCTGCGCCAGGGTGGCGCTGATTTCCCGCTCCTGACGCTGGCCGGTATGGATGCCGGTGAGGGTCACGAACCCTCCGTTGGGGAGATGCAGGGGAACCGTCGCGCCGCAGGGCATATTGTGTTCGCGCATATAGTCGGTGACCGCGGTGGGATGATTGTCCAGCCTCCCGCGCAGCATGCTGCTGTCCGGCCGTTGATAGGACCAGACAAAAGGCGCGCAGCTCTCGAGCGCGCAGTGCTGTACCGGATCCACCTGGTAATATCCGCGCTCGCACCATAGCTGGCGCATATCTTCCGGCACGTTGAACGTTTTCAGCAGCGAGGGCGTAATCAGTTCTCCTTCCAGAGAACACGGAACCGGCGTGTAATCGTAAATCACCGCCTCAAATCCCAACCTCCGGGTGTGCTGAAAAAGCCCGCTGAATGCGTCATCCAGGCTGGCCGCCCGCGCGCTGCCGGGGTGGTCAAACTCCAGTCGCATATAACCCCCTTCACCTAAAACGAGACCTGCGACGGGCACGATTTGTGCAAATCCGTCAGTAGCTGGCCCAAAGATATGCAATTCCGGTGCCGTTCCGGCGCGGCGCAAAACTAGTATTTTTGCTAACTGTTCAGCGTCCGGGGTTGCCGTTAGCGTTAAGACAGACCCCAACCCTCTTACCATCGACGATGAGGAATAGACCATGTGGAGCGAAATAGCGCCCGACCGGTGCCATAACATTGCGGTGGAAGGCTATAACGTCGTGGCCTATCAGTTTGGCGACGGCGATGAGACCATTCTCTGCCTCAACGGCGGACCGGGGCTGCCCTGCGACTATCTGCGTGAAGCCCACGCTTGTCTGAAACAGCACGGCTATCGGGTGATCGCCTTTGACCAGTTGGGGACCGGAAAGTCCGACCGGCCGGATGACGCCAGCCTGTGGACGATGGCGCGCTATGTGCGTGAAGTGGAGACCGTCCGCCGGACTTTGGGCCTTGGTCAGGTGCATCTGCTTGGTCACTCGTGGGGCGGATGGCTGGCGATTGAAGTGGCATTGCACCATCCTGGCGCAATTCGCTCGCTGATTCTGGAAAACACCGTCGCCGATATGCCGCATCTGGTGCAGGAGCTGAACCAGATGCGCGGGGCGCTGGGGCCAGAAACCGTCGCGATGATGCAGCGCTACGAAGCGCTCGGCTGGCTAGACCATCCGGCCTATCAGGCGGCGATTACGCTGCTGAATTACCGTCACGTGTGCCGCCTTGACGTCTGGCCAGAGCCGGTTATCCGCTCGCTTGGGGACTGGAATATGGGCCCGTATATCACCATGCAGGGGCCGAACGAATTCCTCTATACCGGTAATTTAAAAAACTGGAACCGCAGCGCTGAGCTGGCGTCAATCCGTGTGCCCTGTTTGATCACCAGCGGCCAGCACGATGAACTGACGCCCGCCTGCGCCCTGAAAATGAAGCAGGGGCTGGCGAACGCTGAAATAGCCATTTTTGCCAACAGCAGCCACATGCCGTTTTACGAAGAGCCGCAGGCTTACTACCCGGTGCTGCTCGATTTTCTGGCGCGCCAGCGCGACGCGGGAGGCTGTTAATGCATCGTTACCGCTTTCTGCTTTTTCGCCCGCTACAGCTGCTGCCGGTTCTGCTGGGTATCAGCCTGATCACCTTCATGATGGTGCGCGCGATCCCCGGCGATCCGGCGCGTATTCTGCTGGGGGTGCGCAGCACGCCGGCGGCGCTGGCCCGCATTCGCGCGCAGTTTGCCCTTGATGAACCGCTGTGGGTTCAGTACGGCTATTTTCTGCGCAACCTGCTGCAGGGCGAGCTGGGGAAGTCGATTGTATACCGGGTGGATACCCTGAAGCTGATTGCCTCGCGGCTGGAACCGACGCTGTGGCTGGTGCTCGGCAGCGTTCTGCTGGCGGTAGCGTTGACGGTGCCGCTGGCGGCGATAGCCGCACGCCAGCGCGGGCGTCTCGCCGATCGGTTGATTCGTCTGTTTACGACCGCCGGGCTCGGATTCCCGGCATTCTGGCTCGGCATCATGCTGATTCTGCTGTTCAGTATCGTGCTTGGCTGGTTTCCGGTCTCCGGCTACGGCAGCGATTTTTTAGACCAGCTGCACCATATGGTTCTGCCGTGCCTGACCGTGGCGCTGGCGCTGTCGGCGGTATTGATTCGCAACCTGCGCGCCAGCCTGCTGATGGAGATGAATAGCGACTATGTGGTGGCGGCCCGGGCGCGCGGGCAGCAGGAAAGACGTATCTTCTGGCGGCACGTGCTGCCGAACTCGCTGGTGCCGACCATCAATCTGCTGGCGGTGAATATTGGCTGGCTTATAGGCAGTACGGTGGTGATTGAAAGCGTGTTTGCTATCCCCGGCCTCGGACAGCTGCTGGTTAAGGCGATTTTTAGCCGCGACTACATGGTGGTGCAGGGCGTGGTAATGGTCTTTGCCCTTGCCACCGTGGCGGTCAGCCTGCTGGCGGATATTCTGACCGTGGCCCTCGACCCAAGGATAAAACTATGAAGGCGATAGCGACCTTTTTCCGCCTGCGTCAGCGGGCGATCCCGCGTCAGCAGGCGCTCTTCGCCGGGCTGGCGATAGTCGGACTATGGCTACTGGTCGCCTGTCTGGCGCCGTGGATAGCGCCGTTCGATCCGATTGCCCAGGACGCCTCTTCCAGCCTGCTGCCGCCGGGCGGCGCGCATCTCTTCGGTACCGACAACTTTGGCCGCGACGTTTTTTCCCGCGTGCTGTGGGGGGCGCGGGTCGATCTGCAAATCTGCCTGCTGGGGGTCCTGTTCCCCTTTATGCTCGGCACCACCCTGGGGGCGCTGGCGGGCTATATCGGCGGCGTGGCCGATGCGCTGGTGATGCGGGTTATTGATATCGTGCTGGCCTTTCCGTTTCTGGTGCTGATGCTGGCGATTATCGCCATCCTCGGGCCGGGGCTGAGCAGCTTTTATATGGCGATGGCGATGGTGGGCTGGGTCTCCTACGCCCGGCTGGTACGCGCTCAGGTACTGACGCTGAAACAGCGCGATTTTATTCTGGCGGCCCGCAGTCTGGGCTACGGCCATCTGCGGATTTTGTTCCGCCATCTGCTGCCCAATGCGCTAACCGGAGCCATCATTTTTTCGATGTCCGACTGCGTTCTGGTGCTGCTGAACGGGGCCTCGGTGAGCTATCTCGGGCTCGGCGTGCAGCCTCCTACCGCCGAATGGGGGATTATGGTGGCCGAAGGGCAGAGCTTTATCACTACCGCATGGTGGATAACCACCTTTCCGGGGCTTGCCATCGTGCTGCTGGCGATGGGCTTCAGCCTGCTGGCCGATGGGCTGGGCGATAAGCTAGGGGAACGCGTATGAGCTTGCTGAAGGTAAATCAGCTGACGGTCATGCGCGGCGAGGATGTCGCGCTGGTGGATAACGTCTCGTTAACGCTTGAAGCCGGGGAGATGCTTGGGCTGGTTGGCGAAAGCGGGTCGGGAAAAACCGTGACCTGCCGGGCGCTGATGCGCCTGCTGCCGGGGGCCGGACTGCGGATTACCGGCGGTGAGGTTCTGCTGGACGGCCGGGATATCTTGTCCCTCAGCGAAGGGCAAATGTCGGCGGTGCGCGGCCGGGAAATCGGTATGATTTTCCAGAACCCGACCAGCCATCTCAATCCGGTGATGACCATTGGAGAACAGATTGCAGAAAGTCGCCGCCTT
The DNA here is from genome assembly GCF_019048985.1 of Klebsiella sp. PL-2018. Classification (NCBI taxonomy): domain Bacteria; kingdom Pseudomonadati; phylum Pseudomonadota; class Gammaproteobacteria; order Enterobacterales; family Enterobacteriaceae; genus Klebsiella; species Klebsiella sp. PL-2018. Next base: position 3,896,755 of record NZ_CP077673.1, on the reverse strand, counting down.
CACTTTGCGGCAAACCGCCGTCAGGCGCGGGAGGATGCGCTGGCCTTGCTGCGCCAGGTCGGTATCCCGGACCCGCAGAATCGGCTCAATAGCTATCCGCACGAATTTTCCGGCGGCATGCGCCAGCGGGCGATGATCGCCGTTGCCCTCGCGCCGGAACCCCGGCTGCTGATTGCCGACGAACCGACCACCGCGCTGGATGTCACCGTGCAGATGCAGATTCTGCGCCTGCTCAGCGATCTGCGCGCCGAGCTGGGGCTGGCGGTCATTATGATCACCCACGATCTCGGGGTGGTGGCGCAAACCTGCGACCGGATTGCGGTGATGTACGGCGGCAGGCTGTGTGAAGTGGGCGGCAAACGCGAAGTGCTTGGCGGGCCCCTGCATCCCTATACCCGCGGGCTCATTGATTGTCAGCCGGCCAGCGAAGGCGGGCAGGGGAGGTTGACGATCATCGACGGCCAGCCGCCCAGCGCCGACCACTTCCCATCAGGGTGTCGCTTTCACCCGCGCTGCCGCCGCGCTGATGAGGCGTGTCAGAGCCAGCCATTGCTGCGTTACGGGCAGGATTGCCATAGCCACGCGGTGGCCTGCCATCACATTTTGCCAGCACGGCAGGAGGGATAATGGTTAACGCTCGCTGGCCGCTGCTTGAGGCCGATAATCTTTGCGTCACCTTCCCGGTTTCCGGCGGCCTTTGGCGGCCGAAGCGGGTCGTACACGCGGTAAACCGGGTCACGATGCAGATCTTTCCTGGCGAGACGCTGGGCCTTGTCGGCGAATCCGGCAGCGGTAAGAGCACGCTTGGCCGAGCGCTGTTACAGCTTGAACGGGTTGCCGATGGCGAGGTGCGGTTCGCCGGACAGCGCATTACCCATGGCTTAACCAGCGATATTGCCCGTCTGCGCCAGCAAAGCGCGATGATTTTCCAGGATCCCTATGCCTCGTTGAATCCCAGGCAGACCGTAGGAGAAAGCATCTCCGAGGTGCTGCGCGTGCATCAGAAAGTCCCGCGCGGGCAGGAAGCGCTGCGGGTTGCGGAACTGCTCACCCTGGTCGGCCTGCGTCCGCAGCAGGCCAGCGCGAAACCGTCTCAGCTAAGCGGCGGCCAGTGCCAGCGCGTCGGTATTGCCAGAGCGCTGGCCATGGAGCCGCGGCTGATCGTGGCCGATGAGTGCGTCGCGGCGCTGGACGTCTCTATTCAAGGACAGATCGTCAACCTGCTGATGGATCTGCGGGAAAAGATGGGGCTGGCGATTCTGTTTATCGCCCACGATCTGGCGATTGTGCGGCGACTCTGCGATCGCGTTGCGGTGATGTATCTCGGGAGAATTGTGGAAGAGGGGCCGGCAGAAGCGGTCTTCACTCGACCGCTGCATCCCTATACCGCCGCGCTGGTCTCGGCGATCCCGGAAATCGACCCGGATAAACCGCTGCCGAAAAATTTGCTGGGGGGCGAGCCGCCCAGTCCCGTAGCCGTTCCACAAGGCTGTGCATTTCATCCGCGCTGCCCTTATGCGCAGGTGCAGTGCCGCACCGGCGCACCACCACCAACCCGGCAGATTGCCGATCGCGCTTATGCCTGCGTGCTCAACCTCGCGGGCGATGAGACCGTTTTTCCTTTAACTGGGGGATCTTTTGATGAAGCACAGGCAGATTAAGTTACTGGCGGCGAGCGTTTTTCTGGCGCTCAGCGTGGTGAGTGAAATAGCTCAGGCGGCCGGCGTATTGACCATTGGCCGCCGGGAGGACAGTACCACGTTTGACCCGATAAAATCGGCGCAAAATGCGGATAACTGGGTCTTTTCCAACGTCTTTGACCCGCTGGTGCGGGTGGATAAAAGCGGGACGAAGCTGGAGCCGGGCGTGGCCGAGAGCTGGACGATTTCCCCGGATGGCAAAGTCTATACCTTCAAAATTCGCGAAACCCGGTTCTCGGACGGTACGCCGCTGACCGCCAGCGATGCGGCGTTTAGCCTGATCCGTATCCGCGATGATGAAGGCTCGCTGTGGCGGGATTCCTATAGCATTATTGCCAAAGCGGAAGCCACGGACCCGCGCACGCTGGTGGTGACGCTGAAATCGCCTTCAGCGCCGTTCTTATCGCAGCTGGCGCTGCCGAACGCTTCGGTGATTTCCCAGCAGGCGATGAAGGCGGAAGGCGAAGAGGCGTTTGCCGAAAAGCCCGTGGGCTCCGGCGCGTTTAGCGTGAAAGAGTGGCTGCGCGGAGAAAAGATCGTACTGGTGAAGAACCCGAACTTCTGGCAGGCGAAAAACGTCAGCCTGGATGGCGTGGAGTGGTTAACCATTCCGGACGACAATACCCGCATGCTGAAAGTGCAGGCCGGCGAACTTGACGCTGCGCTGACCGTGCCTTTCTCGCGCATTGCATCGTTACAAAAGGATGCCAATCTGAAGGTGGAGCTGGATCCTTCTACTCGCGAGGACCATCTGCTGATCAATCATTCTCACGGCGCGCTGGGCAAGGTGGAAGTCCGTCAGGCGCTGGACTTCGCGATTGATAAAGACGCGATTGTGAAAACCGTGACCTTTGGCTACGGTCAGGTGGCCAATTCCTATATTCCCGCCGGAGCGCTTTACCACTATCAGGATAATCTTCGCCGGCCATACGATCCGCAAAAGGCCAAAGCGATGCTGAAAGCGGCGGGCGCTGCCGACCTGAAGCTGAACTATGTGGTCAATGCCGGGGATGAAGTCGATGAGCAAATTGCCATTTTGCTACAACAGCAGCTGGCAAAAGCCGGGGTGACGGTGAATTTGCAAAAAGTCGACCCGAGCCAGAGCTGGGATATGCTGGTGGCCGGGGAGTACGATATATCGGTGATGTACTGGACCAACGATATTCTCGACCCCGATCAGAAAACCACCTTCGTGCTGGGTCACGATGCCAATATGAACTATATGACCCGCTATCATAACGACCAGGTTAAAGCGCTGGTGGCCGCAGCGCGCGTTGAAATGGACAGTAAAAAGCGCGAGCAGATGTATATCGACCTGCAAAAAATGGCCAAGGCCGACGTGAACTGGGTCGATCTGTATTACAGCCCGTACCGCAACGTCAGCCGCAAAAATATCGACGGTTTTTATCAGAATCCGCTGGGACGTTTCTTCCTGGAGGATACCGTAAAACACTAATGCCTCTTTGCGCCGGTTGTCCTCTGACGCCGGCGCCTTTTTCATCTTACCGGCGGCGCGACACGGTTTGATGCATATCAACGAGCACATTAACTTTTACTATAAAAACTAAAAAAGAGTTGTAACCCCGCCTGCTTTTATTCAATTTATGTGGTGAATGTTTAATGTATTCCAATAAATAAAACATATATACATTAAAAAACAACACGTTAAATAAATCAGGGGTTAATTTTTGTGGCAAGTGCAAACAAACTCACGCTGTTCATCGTCATCTTCATGCTGTTGGGGATCCTCTCCGGCGCGGCCATCCACGCTTACGCCGGGCAAACGACCATTACCGCATGGTCAGAAAACATTACGCTGCTTACCGACGTGTTTCTGCGCCTGATTAAGATGGTCATTGCGCCGTTAGTGTTCAGTACCCTGACGGTGGGGATTATGCGGCTGGGTGAAACGGCGACCATTGGGCGGGTCGGCGGTAAAGCCATGGTGTGGTTTATTACCTCGTCCATTCTCTCCATTCTGGTCGGGCTGGTGATTGTTACCCTCGAGCATCCCGGCGCCGGTTTGAACCTGGCGATCCCGAAAGAGTCCGTGGATACCGGGCTGGCGGTGAGCGGGATGAGCCTGAAAGGCTTTCTGACCCATACCATCCCCACCAGCATTACCGAGGCGATGTCCAACAACGAGATTCTGCAAATCGTGGTGTTCTCGATGTTCTTCGGTATTGCCGGGGCATCGCTGGGGGAGAAATTCAACGCCCCGCTGGTGGCGGCGCTGAACGTGGTTTCCCATATTATGCTGAAGGTGACCGGGTACGTGATGTACGTCGCGCCGCTGGCGATTTTCGCCGCGATCTCTTCGGTTATCGCCTCGCAGGGGCTGGGGATCCTGCTTAATTACGCCTCGTTTATCGGCGGATACTATGTCGCGATTCTGCTGACCAGCGCGGTGCTGCTGGCGGTGGGGTATATGGTGCTCAAAAAAGAGGTTTTTCGCCTGCTGAACATGCTCAAAGATCCGGTGCTGGTGGCGTTCACGACCAGCAGCTCCGAGGCGGCCTATCCGAAGACCCTGGAGCGTCTGGTGGAATTTGGCTGCTCGCGTAATATCGCGTCGTTTGTGCTGCCAATTGGCTACTCCTTTAATCTGGTCGGTTCAATGGTGTACTGCTCTTTTGCCGCCATGTTTATCGCCCAGGCTTATAATATTCAGCTGAGCTTTAGCGAGATTACCGTGATGATGCTGACGCTGATGCTGGCTTCGAAAGGGATTGCCGGGGTGCCGCGTTCGGCGCTGGTGGTGCTGGCGGCGACCATCCCGAGCTTCAATATTCCGGTGGCGGGTATTTTACTGCTGATGGGGATTGACCATTTCCTCGATATGGGGCGTTCAGCGATTAACGTGCTGGGTAACGGGATTGCGACGGCGATGCTGTCAAAAAATGAAGGTCTGTCGCAGAATGAGGTACCCGAGGCTGAAGTCGCGCCTCAGCAGGCGCAAGCCTGATCGTCGGGCGGCCTCTCTGACGGGGTCGCTTTTTGCGCAGAAAAAGAGGCCCCTGACAGGCACGCCAGGGGCAATGTGACGAAGTAACAGATTCCCTGGTAGAGGCATTTTTTATTGTATAAAAATACGCTCCGGTATTTTCATACCAGGGAACCGGGTCATGTTACCCGCTGCCCGTAACGCCTGAGTAGATGTTTTTCATTTTACCGATCTTTTTCGGAATCCCGTTCCTCGCAAGCCAGCAAATTCTTAATTTTACGGTACATAATCCGATCGTCGATGGCGCGTGCGCGCGTTTACCAGCGTTCTTTTAATAAGTTAATAAACTGGAAAAAGTCATAATTGTTATTAAGGCTGTATTTTTCCATAATTTTGCTTTTGTGCCAGGTGATGGTTTTGGGGGTGACTTTGTTGAGAGCAGAAATTTTACCGATATCAAAGCCATGAATAATGCCGGTGGCGACGGCTACCTGCGATTTGGACAACATCTTATGCGGGCAGTTTGTGCAAATTAGCGGCGAGTCGATCCTCTGCGCCAGAGGAAGCAGTTCACGGTAATGACTCCAACTTACTGATAGTGTTTTATGTTCAGATAATGCCCGATGACTTTGTCATGCAGCTCCACCGATTTTGAGAACGACAGTGACTTCCTGCCCAGCCTTGCCAGATGCTGCCTCAGATTCAGGTTATGCCGCTCAATGCGCTGCGTATATCGCTTGCTGATAACGTGCAGTTCTCCCTTCAGGCGTGATTCATAAAGCGGCCAGCCATCCGTCATCCATACCACGACCTCAAAGGCCGACAGCAGGCCAAGAAGACGCTCCAGCGTGGCCAACGTGCGTTCACCGAATACGTGCGCCACAACCGTCCTCCGTATCCTGTCATACGCGTAAAACAACCAGCGCTGGCGTGATTTAGCGCCGACGTAACCCCACTGTTCGTCCATTTCCGCGCAAACAATGACGTCACTGCCCGGTTGTATGCGTGAGTTTACCGACTGCGGCCTGAGTTTTTTAAGTGTCGTAAAATCGTGTTGAGGCCAACGCCCATAATGCGTGCACTGGCGCGACATCCGACGCCATTCATGGCCATATCAATAATTTTCTGGTGTGTACCGGGCTGAGAGGCGGTGTAAGTGAACTGTAGCTGCCATGTTTTACGGCAGTGAGAGCAGAGATAGCGCTGATGTCCGGCAGTGCTTTTACCGTTACGCACCACGCCTTCAGTAGCTGAACAGGAGGGACAGCTGATAGAAACAGAAGCCACTGGAGCACCTCAAAAACACCATCATACACTAAATCAGTAAGTTGGCACCATTACCGGAAACAAGGCTGTAAACAGACACGCAAAGGCAAAATATGCACAGCAATAAGGCTAACCATGTTTGCATGGCCATGATAGATATCCTTTAACTTAATTTTAGGTGTTAAAAATGTACCTCGCCGGCACGGGAATATTTTTATACTCTTCTTTAAACCGTGCTCGCGATACGCGGCCGAAAAGCGCACGGCAAGCGTCCTGAATTCAGCTATCGCTGGATCAGCAATAGTCGGTTTGCTCAGGGACGCTTTGGGCCGGTGTGCTCACGACGCCATGTCAATGTAAGAAAATTCTTAATGTGCTGTCAGTCTCATTTCTCTCATTCCTCTCAAAAACTGAAAAAAATTAACAAGAGCAGCAAAACTGAAAACAACTTCGCAATGACGCCGCGCGGATGGAGGGATACAGACCGGCAGCGCTGCTGCTGCCGGCCGGGGAAAGGTCAGGAGAGAAACGCCAGCCCTTTGCCAAAAATCGCGCGAATCGGCAGGGTGATACCATGAAGGCGGGCCTTGTGGCGCAGGCGGCTGATCACGACGTCGATTCGGTGCAGTTCCGGTTCGCCTTCATCGGTAAACAGAGAGGTGTGCAGGTCAACCTTGCTGCACACCTCATTGCGGTTACGCATTAACACTTCCAGCAGCCGATACTCTTGCTGCGTGAGCGGCAGGGCCAGCCCAGACGGCGCCACAAGGTGCTCGTTCTGGAGTACCCAGTGAGACGGCGCTGGCCGCTCTGCTGATAGCGCCGGGTTGATACGTTCCGTCGGTTTTTGCTGGCGAAGCCGGGAGCCAAGCGCCTGAATACTCTCCGCGAGGTCGGAAAAGTTGACCGGCTTGATGAGATAGAGATCGGCGCCGGCGTTTAAGGCCTGGAGCCGATCCTGCTCATGCCCTCTGGCGGTCACCACCACCAGGCCGAACTGGCCAATTTCGTGCAAATAGTCCAGCACGCTAAAGCCGTCCTCACCCGGCAAGCCAATATCGATAAGCACAATATCAACCGGATCGCGATGCAGCTGCCGCCAGAAGGCTTCGGCGCTGCGCACGCCCCAGGCATCGAAGCCGCGATGGCGCAGAAAAGCCAGCAGCTCGTCGAGTAAATCAGCGCTATCTTCGATGATTGCGACGCGTAATGTCATGATTTGTCCTTCTGCTGTCCGTTAACCGGGAGCGTGAGCGCAAATTTGCATCCGGCCGACGTGTTCTCTGCCAGCCACAGGTCCCCGCCGTGAGCCTGGATGATTTGTCGGGCGACATACAGGCCAAGCCCGGTCCCGGCCGGCGTTGCGGTATCCGTTTCGCCGCGCCGATAGCGCTCGAAAATATGCTCGACCTGTTCAGGCGGGATGCCGGGACCGCGATCGCCAATGCGTAATTCCACGTGTTTTTCCTGCAGATAAATCTCGATGCTTATCTCCCCGGAGGCGGCATATTTCACCGAGTTGTCGAGCAGGTTGGCGATGGCGATACACAGTAGCCCGCTATCAATAAACAGCACCGGTGAAGGGGAGTCCGGACCTACAGTTTGCCCCTCAAGGGTGACATCCAGATAATGGTTAAGCGAAAGATCCACGACCGTCGCGGCCATATAGATCACCGGCAGCAACGCTGCATCCTGCCTGTCGGCGTGCAGGTCCCTCGAGGAGAGCCGGGCGTCGGCCAGGCAATTATCGGTAAGCTGTACCAGACGGGTTGTCGCCCGCTGCATGCGGTCGAGGCGCGAGCTCTGCGTCACCGTTGCGGGGCACAGGCGCAGGTTTTCCAGCGCGGCCTGGAGGATCGCCAGCGGCGTTCTGAACTCATGCGCCACCATTCCCATAAACTGGCGCTGGTGGAAGCTGGCCTCGCGTTCAATCTGTAGCTCTCGCGCCAGCTGCTGCTTGCGCACCAGAGTCCGGTTTTCCGCCCGCACCCGCAGTACGGCGATGATCAGGACGGTAACGATATGAATAATCAGCGCGTACTGCCAGGTGGAATAGACCCCATTATGAAACGGAATGACGCCGTGGATAGAGAGCAGCGCCAGCCCGGCGGAGACGACGTATATCGGCGGCAGCAGCCCCAGCAGCAGCGTATTGATATCAATCGCTTTGCGCCGCCACAGCATCCATGACGTGATCAACAGAATAGGGGCGGCGATAAAAAATATCCCGGCCTCTATCTGCATCGCCAGGCCGTAAAAGCCCAGCGGAATACTGATTTGCAGAACGATGTTTAAACCGATCGCCGCCAGCAACAGTTGATGCAGCCGCGGCATATTTTTCTTGAGATCGAAAACTTCGCTATGCAGCCACAGCGCGGTGGCGTAGCTCACCAGCGACAGGCAGCTGATCATATAATCCTGAACCGGCAGCAGGGCGCTGCCAAATAACCACTCCGGGTAGCCATGCAGGGCCGCGACGAGCGGATAGTTTAGCGAGAACAGGCAGATCCCCCACAGCAGGCGCCGACGCAGCGCGATGGCAAGCCACAGGGCGATGCCGCTGGCAATTACCGCCAGGCCAAAATAGAAGCTCCAGAAAGCGGTATCGAGCGTGGCCGAACGCACGAACTCCTGCGGCGAGGAGAGCGTCGCCAGCAGAATCAGGGTGCTGCTGCTCTGGAGACGGAATACCATCTCGTAGCCAGCCGCCGTCGGCGGGGGCGGCAAAATCAGTACGCTTTCGCGGTAGTCGAGATCGTTATCCCGGGCAGACGCATGGTCGCCAAACTCTTTCTGTCGCCATGGACTATCGCTGCCGTAGGGGCGATAAAACACGGTCAAACGATCGACAAACGACGGACCGAGCTGCAGCCAGCGCTGTTCGTCAGCAAATAAGGCCGCCGGGAGCGAAGTACGTAGCCAGTAGGCCTTTGTCGAGTAGCCGAACGACGGGATAAGCGGCGCCGTTTTTAGCGCCTCTTCAGGGAGCGAAAGAAAGGCGTTGAGGGTCAGCGTGTCGCTGGCGTCGGCGTACCAGTAGACCGGAATATCAATACCCAACTGGCGGACCTCCGCGCGGGCTGGCGCCCCTATCTGCAGGGCGATAATGACGCCGCACCATGCCCAGAAATGCGCGCTGCGGCTCCTGCGAATAAGATCATAAAAAGCGCACAAACGATTCAATCACGCCCCCTTGTGGCATGGATTAATCAATCAGACGGTATAAACGCAGAGGAACGCTGCCGCAGGCACAGGTACCCCTCCGCATTCGGGAAATAAACGTCCAGGGCCGGGCAACGCAGCATTCTGCTGGTGCCACAGATATTATTCCAGCGTTATCTGCACGCCGGGTAACTGGCCAGACCTGCTGTAAGAAGATTCTCAATCAACGTTAACGTAGGAGGGAGGTGCATAATAAGCAACCTGAAATTTCAGGCACAGCATACGAGTTTATGATGTTATGCCATAAATTGACGCGATAGCTATATAAAATTGGCATTAGATTATTTAATCAGCGCATATAAAAGCAGCGGGTTATATTCAAGTTTAATTTACGCTGAAATAACGATAACGGACAATATCTGCGGCGAGCGAGGCGCATTTGGCGATGAATCCGCCGCGGCTGATGGGATGACCGGTCGCACAGACCCTCATAAAAGACCGCCGACGAGCGTGTGATAAAAAACTGACACCGGCAGTCCATGGCACCGCGTGCGAGTAGCGGATTTATGCGGGCAAAAAAATAAAATGGTTATATATTGACCTGCAATGAAATAAAATCAGTATTCTAAGGCGTGATAGTAGAATTTAGACGAGGGTAATTTCGGGGTAAGCGTATTTTATGCGGTTGAAAGGGCGATTTTCTGTTTCTTCCCCACCCGTAATAGCGGTCCTTTATCAATGTTTTGGTTATTTACATCAAAGAATCCGCGGACGACTGTGGTTATGTTGGTTATTCCGCCTGGAGAAATGACCAGGTAAATCATTCACTCGTTGTGCAAGGAGACCTGACAGGATGACGACGAAATCGCTAACGCTGTCTTTGGATGAACAACAGTCCATTCCGTTGAGTACGGTCTCAGGGACGCAGGGCTATCCCGGCATGGATATTCGTCCGCTGGCGTCCGCAGGTATATGCAGTTTCGACCCCGGTTTTGCTAACACCGCAGGCTGTACGTCGGCCATCTCCTGGATTGATACCGAAAACAGCGTTTTGCTGCACCGCGGCTATCCGGTCGATCAGCTGGCTCGCCAGTGCGACTTCCTTGAGGTAGCCTGGATTCTGCTGCGGGGCGATGCGCCTGACGAAGCCAGCTATCAGGCGTTCAAAAACACGATTACCCGCCATAGCCTGGTACACGAGCAGATTGGCCGCATGTGCAGCAGCTTTCGGCGCGACTCGCATCCGATGGCCTTAATGTGCGCTCTGGTGGGCACGCTGGCGGCGTTCTATCACGATGTGCTGGACGTTGAAAATCCCGAGCACCGCGCGCTGGCCGCCACCCGCCTGCTGTCGAAAATGCCGACGCTGGCGGCGATGAGCTATAAGTTTTCTATTGAGCAACCGGCGCAGTATCCGCGCAACGATCTTTCCTACGCGGGGAATTTCCTGCATATGCTGTTTGCTATCCCCGCGGAGCCGTATCAGCTGAATCCGGTGATTGAGCAGGCGATGAACCAGATCCTGGTGCTGCACGCCGACCACGGCCAGTGCGCATCGACGACCACCGTCCGGGCGGCGGGCTCCTCCGGGGCGAATCTTTTTGCCTGCATTGCCGCCGGGCTCGCTTCTTTATGGGGACCGGCCCACGGCGGGGCGAACGAAGCCAGTATGCGGATGCTGGAGGAGATCAACACCGTCGACCAAATTCCGGCGTTCCTGAGCAAAGCGAAACGCGATCCGCAGGCGTTTCGTCGTCTGGGATTCGGTAACTCTCGCTACCGTCATCTTGATCCGCGCGCCGCTATTTTGCGCGAAACCTGTCACCGGGTGCTGAAGGAACTGGGGATGTCCGATATGCCGCTACAGGTGGCGATGGCTCTTGAAGAGGTGGCGCTGACCGACCCCTACTTTGTTGAAAATGGCCTGTCGCCGAGCGTGGATTTCTACACCGCGGTGATCCTTAAAGCGATGGGGCTGCCTTCATCGATGTTTGTGGCGATTACCGCCGTAGGCAGAACGCTTGGCTGGGTGGCGCACTGGAACGAAATGCACGAAGCGCCGCTGAATATTTATCGTCCCCGGCAGATTTATACCGGCGAAAAGCGGCGGGATTACGTTTCGCGGCGTGAAGGGTGACAACAGGGGGGCAATCGGGAAGATTTAGCCCGGCTCGCGCTGCGCTGAGCCGGGCTACAAATTCACTGCGTTCTGTGGTGCGGGAACGCAGCGGATGTTTAGCGAAACATCACCTGCGCCCAGCGGGCCAGCCCGGCGGTAACCGAGCCAAAATCATCGCCTCCGGCAACCGGAATACCCGGCAGGTGTGCCGCCAGCGCTTTTTTAATCAACGGCGAGCGAGCGCTGCCGCCGGTCAGGTAAATTACGTCCGGTTTTTCATTACTGTTATCCAGCGCCAGCTGAACCTGCTCCATGATCCGGGCCAGCGGCTGATCCAGCGCAGCTTCCAGACCCTGCTGGCTGATGGCTGTCGCCAGCTCGTCGCTAATAAACGGTAGCCCGGCGGTGACGCTCGGCTGCGCGGAAAGGGCGATTTTGCTCTCTTCTGCGCTGCGCACCAGGCGATAGCTCAGGCGCTGACGCCAGACCTTCAGCAGCAGCGCGACTTTTTCGCTATCGCGGGCGCTGCGCAGCAAATCGTTAAGCAGGCGACCGTTGGCGGCGCTGTAAAAGTCGGTCTGCGCCGGCACGTCGTTAATGGCCACCGCATTCCACCACGGCAGAATCGGCAGCGCGATGCCTTTTTCGGTATCGCCGCCCATCCCCAGCAGCGGCATCAGGCATTTAAAGGCCAGGGCGATATCCAGGTCGTTACCGCCGACGCGGCAGCCGCTGTGGCCGAGCAGGCTTTGCTGGCGATCGGCTTTTTCTCGCCACTGCGGCCCCATCAACAGCAGCGAACAGTCGGTGGTACCGCCGCCGATATCGACGACCAGCACGCGTTTTTCTTCGCTCAGCGTCGCTTCGAAATCCAGACCGGCGGCGACCGGCTCAAACTGAAACACGACGTCGCGAAAGCCCGCGCGCTTTGCCGCACGTTCGAGAATGCCCTGCGCCTGGGCGTTGGCATCATCGCCGCCCAGCCCCTGGAAGTTAATCGGGCGGCCGATAACCGCCTGGTCGATGGTATCCGTTAGCTGCGTTTGCGCCTGGAGTTTGATATGCAGCATCATGGCGCACACTAAGTCTTCAAACAGCGCTACCTGCTGCGGCTTAAGCCCGCTGGCGCCGAGAAACGATTTCGGCGACTTTACAAAGTAGACTTCTTGCGGATCTTCAACGTACTGATGCAGCGAAGCGAGACCAAACTGCACGCTGTTGCCGAGTACGTCGATATCTTCCTCGCGGTTGAAGCTTATCGCGCGACGCAGCAGCGCCTGGTTTTCATCACCGTTGGGCGGGACGTCGTGGTGGCGGTAGAGCCACTCGCTGACCGCTTCGCGGGTCGGCGCGCAAAGCATTGATGGCAGTAGTGAACTGCCGTTTTCCAGCGTCAGCAGCTGCGGCGTATTGTCGCGCATCACCGCCACTGAACAGTTAGCGGTACCGTAGTCAAAACCAATAAACATAGCCTGCAAAATCCCCATGCCGGTGAAGAAGGGGGGCGACTTTAGCGGATTGACGGCACTGCGACAACTGGAATTTAAAAGCAAGGCGCAGGCGGCGCGGAGCCGCTATGATTGAAGCGCTAAAAAAGGAGAAATGATGACGCTGCTACCCTGGCATTCCCCCTACGACTGGCAATGGATGTTTCATTTTCTTGGCGCGCGTACGGTGCAGGGAATTGAAACTTTTGCCGGCGACAGCTATTGCCGCAGCTTCGCCCTGAATGGCCACGCCGGACTCATCACGGTGACGCCGGATGACGCCGCGCAGGGCATGCGGGTGACGCTTTCCGCCGGGCTGCAGCCGGTCGCGGAGGCGTGCCTGGCGCGGGTTGCGCGCTTATTTGATTTGTCCTGCGACCCGCAGCAGATTGCCCTGACGCTGGGAAGCCTTGCGCTGCCAAGGCCGGGGCTTCGTCTGCCGGGCTCCCTGGATGCGTTTGAACAAGCGGTACGTGCGGTGCTCGGCCAGCTGGTGAGCGTGGCCATGGCGGCAAAGCTCACCGGGAAAGTGGTGGCCGCCTTCGGGGAACCGTTGACCGACGCGCCGGGCTTTTATCTCTTCCCGAGCGCGCAGCGGCTGGCGCAGGCCGATCCGCTGGCGCTAAAGGCGCTGGGCATGCCCCTGCGGCGCGCGGAGGCGCTGATCCACCTGGCGCAGGCGGCTATCCGCGGCGATCTCCCCCTCTTCGCGCCGGAGAATATCGACGCCGGAATAAAGCAGCTGCAGACGCTGCCCGGGATAGGCCGCTGGACGGCGAACTATTTCGCGCTGCGCGGCTGGCAGGCGCCGGATATCTTCCTGGCGGATGATTATCTGATTAAACAGCGTTTTCCCGGCATGACGCCGGCGCGGATTGCGCGCTATGCCAGCCGCTGGCACCCCTGGCGCTCGTACGCTTTACTGCATATCTGGTATACGCAAGGCTGGTCGCCGGAGGAGGAATAGACCCGGGAGGCGCTTAGCACTGGTATCGACGCGCTGAAATCCCTATAATTGCGGCGTTTGGCGGTCAACCGCCACCCTTCCTACATTCCCAGGTTAATCAGGTCGCAAAAATTTATGACTGATACGTCTCATCAGTGCGTCATTATAGGCATCGCCGGCGCATCGGCTTCGGGCAAAAGCCTTATCGCCAGTACGCTATATCGTGAATTACGTGAACAGGTCGGCGATGAACATATCGGCGTTATTCCGGAAGACAGCTATTACAAGGATCAAGGTCATCTGTCGATGGAAGAGCGTGTAAAAACCAACTATGACCACCCAAGCTCCATGGATCATAGTCTGCTGTTTCAGCATTTGCAGATGCTGAGAAGCGGCCAGCCGATAGAGTTGCCGGTGTATAGCTACGTTGAGCATACCCGTATGCCGGAAACCATTCATATTGAACCGAAGAAAGTCATCATTCTCGAAGGGATTCTGCTGCTGACCGACGCCCGCCTGCGCAACGAACTCAGCTTCTCCATTTTTGTCGACACCCCGCTGGATATCTGCCTGATGCGGCGCATCAAGCGAGACGTTAACGAGCGTGGGCGTTCGATGGATTCGGTAATGGCGCAGTACCAGAAAACGGTGCGCCCGATGTTCCTGCAGTTTATCGACCCTTCCAAACAGTATGCCGATATTATCGTGCCTCGCGGCGGTAAGAACCGTATCGCCATCGATATATTGAAGGCCAAAATCAGTCAGTTCTTTGAATAACACGAACGAATTGTGTAACGTGCAAAGAGAAGCCAATTTGCCCTTATCCCCGGAAGGCGTAGGGGCGCAATGCCTTAAAGGAGAACGTTCATGCGTCTGTGCGACCGAGATATAGAAGCCTGGTTGGATGAGGGGCGTCTGGCCATTAACCCGCGCCCGCCCGTTGAGCGCATTAACGGCGCGACGGTCGATGTTCGGCTGGGAAATAAGTTTCGGACTTTCCGCGGGCACACGGCGGGCTTCATTGACCTGAGCGGGCCTAAAGCGGAAGTCAGCGCGGCCCTGGATCGCGTGATGAGCGAAGAGATTGTTCTGCCGGATGGTGAAGCGTTCTTCCTGCATCCGGGCGAGCTGGCGCTGGCGGTGACCTTTGAATCGGTCACCCTGCCGCCGGATCTCGTCGGCTGGCTGGATGGCCGTTCTTCGCTGGCGCGTCTGGGCCTGATGGTGCACGTCACCGCGCACCGCATCGATCCGGGCTGGTCCGGCTGCATCGTACTGGAATTCTATAATTCGGGTAAGCTGCCGCTGGCGCTGCGTCCGGGGATGCTGATCGGGGCGTTAAGTTTTGAGCCGTTATCCGGGCCGGCGATGCGGCCTTATAATCGCCGCGAAGATGCGAAATATCGCGACCAGCAGGGCGCGGTAGCGAGTCGAATCGACAAGGATTGATAATTTTAGCGGTTTGCTGAGGATGCCATGAGACGAATTCTGACCACGCTGATGATCTTACTGGCGGTAGTTGTCGCCGGTCTTACCGCGCTGGTATTGCTGGTCAACCCCAACGATTTTCGCGCCTATATGGTTAAAGAGGTGGCGGATCGTAGCGGCTATCAGCTCGAGCTCAATGGGCCGCTGCGCTGGCACGTCTGGCCGCAGCTCAGCATTCTCTCGGGCCGCATGACCCTGACCGCGCCGGGCGCTGAAGAACCCGTTATTCGCGCGGATAATATGCGCCTTGACGTCGGGCTGCTGCCGCTGATCTCCCATCAGCTGCAGGTCAAGCAGGTGATGTTGAAGGGCGCGGTGATCCAGCTGACCTCCAAAACCGAAGCCGTGCGTAGCAAGGGGGCTCCGGTCGTCCCGCACGACAATACGCTGCCTCAGGTGCCGGAGGATCGCGGCTGGTCGTATGATGTCCAGAAGCTACAGATTGCCGATAGCGTGCTCTTTTTTCAGCATGAAGATGGCGAGCAGGTTACGGTGCGCGATATCCGTTTGCAGATGGAGCAGGACAGCAGCCATCGCGCCACGGTCGATTTCTCTGGTCGGGTGAACCGCGATCAGCGCGATCTGGCGCTTTCCTTCTCCGCCCAGGTGCAGGGCGGTGATTATCCTCATTCTCTGAGGGCGGATATTTCACAACTGAACTGGCAGCTTCGCGGCGCGGAGCTTCCCCCCGAAGGGATTAGCGGCCAGGACAGCATGCAGGCCAGTTGGGTCGAGGATGCGAAAAAGCTCAGCTTCGATGGGCTGAACTTAACGGCTAACGGCAGCACCATTGCCGGCAACGGCAGCGTCGTGCTGGGCGACCAGCCTGACTGGACGCTGAACCTTCAGGCGGGCACGCTCAACCTCGATAGCCTGCTTTCTCATGCCTCCGCCTCTGGCGATAATAGCGTTAACCAGCAGGGGCAAAGCCAGAACAGGCAGCTGCGCCCGGTTATTGCGGATAACGATATTCAGCAGGATTACAACGCCCTGCGCGGTTTTAACGCCCGGCTGAACCTGACGGCTGACCAGCTGCAGTGGCGGGGAATGCACTTTACCCAGGTGAAAAGTGAAATCAGCAACCAGCAGGGGCTGCTGACGATTCATCAGATGCAGGGGAGCCTGGACGGTGGACGACTCTCGCTCCCCGGCTCGCTCGACGCGCGGGGCGCAACGCCACATGCCTCTTTCCAGCCGCAACTCGACAACGTCGAGATCGGCTCGATTCTGAAAGCGTTTAATTATTCGATAAACCTCACCGGCAAGCTCTCGCTGACCGGCGAGTTCTCCGGCGGTAAGATTGATGCCGACGAGTTCCGCCGCAGCTGGCAGGGGCAGGCGGTAACGCAGCTCACTGATACGCGCACTGAAGGGCTCAACTTCCAGCAGCTGGTACAGCAGGCCGTCGAGCGCAGCACCAACGTTCAGGCGCAGGAAAATTACGACAATGCGACCCGACTGGATTCTGTCAGCACCGAGTTTGCGCTGAATAATGGGCTGGTCACCTTGACGCATATGCAGGGCCAATCTGACATGATGGCGCTGACCGGTCAGGGTGAGCTCAACCTGCTGAAAGAAGATTGTGATATGCTCTTCAACGTCCGGGTACTGGGCGGCTGGAAGGGCGAAAGTAAGCTCATCGACAGGCTCAAGCAGACGGCGATCCCTTTGCGAATTTATGGTAACTGGCAGACGCTGAGCTACAGCCTGCAGGTTGACCAGATACTCCGCAAGCAGCTGCAGGATGAAGCCAGGAAACGGCTCAGCGAATGGGCTGAACGCAATAAAAACACCCAGGACGGCAAGGATGTGAAGAAGCTGCTCGACAAACTGTAAGTTAGCCAGGAAAAGCAGAAGAAGCGCATCGTGCTAAGATTGCCAGCAATGCGCATTCCTCTGGAATTGCCGGCGGCGCTTCGCCTGCGCGGGCCTACGGCTAAAGAGGGATGTATTGAGCGTGTGGCTTTTTTCTGCCGGGTAAGGCGATAGCCACTACCCGGCAGAAAGATTAGCAAACCCTTAAAAATCGGTTAACCGCCTGCGTCCGGCTTTTGATGCTTCATCGAAGAGAGCATCACACTTCATAATCCAGTTCATGTTCATCCTGCGCCGGCGGCACTATCAGTACTTTTTGTACCCGATGGCTGTCCACCTGCAGCGTGCGCAGCACGTAGCCGTCAAGTTTCACTTCTTCACCTTCCTGCGGCACATGCTGCAGGTACTCCATCAGCAGACCGGCAACCGTATGGTATTCACGTTTCTCATCCAGCGGCAGAGGAACGGACTGGACAAGGTCTTCCAGCGGCATATGCCCGTTGACCGTCCAGCTCCCGTCGCCGTTTTTGTGAATATCGTGACGGGCATCGATCTCTTCTGCTTCATTAGGCAGATTTCCGGCGATGGTCTCCATGACGTCGCTGAGCGTCACAATCCCCTCTACGGACCCAAATTCATCGGCCACAAAGGCGAAGTGGGTTCTGGCTCTGCGGAACTGCTCCAGCGCAGGAAGCAGCGGCAGCGTTTCCGGGAACACCAGCGGCTGACGAATCAGAACCTGCAGATTGAGCGGTTCATGGCGTAATGATTGCTGCAGAAGATCGATCACGTGCACGACGCCAAGCATATCCTCGTCATCATCGCCGCCGGTCACCACGAGGCGGGTATGCTGATTTTTGTCGAGTAAGGCGCGAATCTCCTCTTCCGGCGCGCTGAGATCAATATGTTCAATGTCATGACGCGAGGTCATGATGCTGCTGACGGTACGCTGATTGAGATTCAGTACCCGCTCAATCATCCGCCGCTCTTGCGGATTGAAGAGTGGGTTATCGTCGCGATCGGCAACCAGCGAGGCGGTCTCGCTATCCAGCTCGCTACTGTCTTTGCGCCCGCTCAACAGATTCATCACCGCTTCGGTGGTTCGCTGGCGTAGCGTCAGGTTGGCCGAGAGAAAGCGATGGCGGTTAAAAATCGCCAGCTGGTTGAAGGATTCAATCATGACCGAGAAGCCGATAGCCGCGTACAGGTAGCCTTTAGGAATAGGGAAACCAAAGCCTTCGGCAATCAGGCTAAAGCCGATCATCAGCAGGAAGCTCAGACAGAGAATAACGATGGTTGGATGGCTGTTAACAAAGCGGGTGAGGGCTTTACTGGCCATCAGCATCAGGCTAATGGCAATAATCACCGCAGCCATCATGACCGCCAGGTGGTCAACCATGCCGACCGCGGTTATCACCGAGTCGAGAGAGAAGATGGCATCAAGCACCACGATTTGCGCTACCACCCCCCAGAACCTGGCGCCTTTGCGCTGGGTTGGGTTATCGCTATCTTTCCCTTCCAGCCGTTCGTTAAGTTCAACGGTGGCTTTGAAGAGGAGGAATAATCCGCCAAACAGCATAATCAGATCGCGGGCGCTAAAGCTCAGATCGTGCCAGGTCATGAGCGGTTTGGTTAGCGTGACCAGCCAGGAGATCGAAGCCAGCAGCAGGAGGCGCATCACCATTGCGAGTAACAGACCGGTGACGCGGGCCCGGTCTCGCTGCGCGGGGGGAAGTTTTTCCGCGAGAATGGCAATAAAAACCAGATTATCAATACCGAGTACCAGCTCAATAACGACAAGCGTAATGAGCCCGGCCCAAATCGAGGGGTCGGCAATCCATTCCATATTCAGTTAAAACCTTTACAACCTAAGAGTGCCATGAATCGATCATGGATAAGCTATAGATAAAATGCAATATTTTCTGCTGTTAATTAGCTCAGCCCCGAACCCGCTTCCCAATAAACCAGCAAATAAAAGAGTCAGTTGTGCAGGATATAACCTTTCCACAATGCGCTTATGGGATGGTACTTATTAATTAACGCGCGAAATTTCAGCGATACGGGTGGAGACGGTACGCTCGATTGTTAAGCCAGGTGTCACCCGAGCGGTGAAGGACCATGCTGCTCTGCAGCAGAAGGCGGATACGTTACTTAGATAACGCGAGAGTCAATCAATAGATTTGATGTATATATCAACGATTTTCTTGAATTTGGATTTTTATACTACTTAATGTCGTGGCTTGCCGTAGATCAATTTTTGCAGGACGATGTAATGAGCGTTATATGTGATGGCGAGCGGTAAAAACAGCAGCGAAGAGGGTTTAAGTCAGCGGACTGCCCGTCGTTTTTTTCAGCAATATCATTGCTGACCGTGAAGTCAAGCGTGACGGGTAATTGGCTGCAATTCAGGCGCTTTTGTACGTTAAATAATTTTATTATCAATATAATTGATTATTTGGGCTGGATTTTTATTTTTTTGCAGTCACTTGTTCTGTGTCAATTCATGATGAAAGATTACAAGGTATTAAAAGAGAAATGATGGAGAAGCGATGAGCGTCATTACGCTACCTTATGAATAAAATAAGGTGCTGCTGGTGAGTAACTCATTGTAATTAAATGGAAATTCTTTAGAAAGTATGCGTATAAGAATTTTCTTAAAACTGTCTATTGGTATGTAGACTTTGCGTGTATTCTTAAATTCAGCGTGTAATTTCAGAATTTGACGGACAGAATGGCAGGTATCAAGCGTGTATCATCACTGATAAATGCCAGTGATACATACAAACTGACAGGATCAAAAGGTTTATAACCATACGGGTGGATATGAAAATGGTGAGTTTGAAAGCAGTTATACCGGTAGCAGGATTAGGGATGCATATGTTGCCCGCCACCAAGGCCATTCCGAAAGAGATGTTGCCGATCGTCGACAAGCCAATGGTGCAATACATTGTTGATGAAATTGTAGCTGCGGGTATCAAGGAAATCGTGCTGGTGACGCATTCATCCAAGAATGCCGTAGAAAACCATTTCGACACCTCCTACGAACTGGAAGCATTGCTTGAACAGCGCGTAAAACGTCAGCTTCTGGCGGAAGTGCAGGCTATCTGTCCTCCTGGCGTAACGATCATGAACGTGCGTCAGGGCCAGCAGCTGGGCTTAGGTCACTCCATTCTTTGCGCGCGCCCGCTGATTGGCGATAACCCGTTTGTGGTGGTGCTCCCGGATATCATTCTGGACGACGCCAGCGCCGACCCTCTGCGCTATAACCTTGCCGCGATGGTGGCGCGGTTCAATGAAACGGGTCGTAGCCAGGTACTGGCCAAACGGATGGAAGGCGATCTCTCCGAGTATTCCGTTATCCAGACTAAGGACGCTCTGGAATCGGCGGGGCAGGTTGCCCGAATCGTTGAGTTCATCGAAAAACCTGATGAACCGCAAACCCTGGATTCCGACCTGATGGCGGTAGGGCGCTATGTGCTTTCTGCCGATGTCTGGGCTGAACTGGAGCGTACCGAACCGGGCGCCTGGGGACGTATTCAGTTAACCGATGCGATCGCTGAGCTGGCGAAAAAACAGTCGGTCGATGCGATGTTAATGACTGGCGACAGCTATGACTGCGGCAAAAAAATGGGCTATATGCAGGCTTTTGTCAGCTACGGGCTGCGTAACCATAAAGAAGGGGCAAAATTCCGCGAGAGTATTAAGAAGCTACTGGCGTAGTTTTCGCGTCAGTGGTTATTAGCGCGTGAGAGTGAACGGTCCGAATTATCTGATGACGAAAAGAGGATTCGAGGCCGTTCACAACGTCAGATTCACAATATCAGATACTGCGCGTAGAACTGGTTAATGTCCCTATAAATACAATGAGTTAGCTGATTTAATTGTTATAGTGTATCGCTTTTGAACGCAGCAAATGTTCGGAGACTTCTGGTAGTCGAATAAGACGTAGCATGATGAAATGGTCAGACAAGCAAAATTTACTCTTTGCTGATAATTACTTACTAAGATTTTTCTTAAGTAAGCGGCCCTTAGTCAAGGCGTAACATGAAAATAAAACTTGACTGAGATCATGTTTGCGCATTAAACAACGGTAGCGTGTGCATATTAATGTGAACTTAAGAATTGCATATGCCCACACAAATGTCGCGGGAAAGGCGTTGCGAACTGGAGAGATCGTCAAAGGATGAAAGATAAATGAACTGGCAGGTTGTCACTTTTTTTGGCGATAGCACCGTACTGTTACCCAGTGCGGCAGTATTGTTTATCGTGCTTTTTCTGCGAAAAGATTCAAAGCAGCTGGCCTGGCACTGGGCGCTGCTGTTTGGCATAACCGGCGCAATTGTCTGCGCATCAAAACTGGCATTTATGGGTTGGGGTATTGGGATTCGCGAGCTGGACTTCACTGGCTTTAGCGGGCACACCGCATTATCTTCAGCTTTCTGGCCAATCCTCTTATGGCTGCTGTGCGCGCGTGCTACACCAGCTCTTCGTTTTACTGCTGTCATAGTGGGTTATGCTCTGGCCGGACTGGTTGGCTACTCCCGACTGATGGTCCACGCACATTCAACTTCTGAAGTCATTGCCGGCTTACTGCTGGGAGCCGC
This sequence comes from Klebsiella sp. PL-2018, assembly GCF_019048985.1. Lineage (NCBI taxonomy): Bacteria > Pseudomonadati > Pseudomonadota > Gammaproteobacteria > Enterobacterales > Enterobacteriaceae > Klebsiella > Klebsiella sp. PL-2018. The sequence continues at coordinate 3,875,224 of NZ_CP077673.1, read as the reverse complement.
AGGCAGCGCAATTTTTCTGCTGCAACAGTCACGCGTTCGCGCCACTCATACAGCGCGGTTATCCTTTGGCAGTCTGGCGAGCATGGTGATTATCCCGGCGCTTCTGCTGAATACGGGGGCGAAGGCGCCGACCCAATCTTTGCTGAACGAGATTGCGGTGAAGATTGGCCCACTGGAAAAACCTTTTACCCGAGCCGATCTGCATAAGCGATTTTACTGATTCAGACAAACGTGGAAAAGATGAAGGATTCAGAAAGAATCATGTCGTGTTCACATTGTATGCAATATGAAATTTATGATGAAAGTGTCAGTAGCGGCGATATTTCATATCCATGAAATAAATTTGTGATGGGTCATTCTGCGCAATAATTAGCGCAATGATAATCAGCCAGGATGTTTCCTAAATAAGTTTTCTGGCTAAATATCGAATTTATTAATGATAACAACAGCGTGGCATACTTCTTTTTACTATCAATTTTTGTAGTTGACTAACTATAATTAACTTGAAGCTAAGTCAACACACTTTTTGTGGTGAAAAAAGCAATAAAATCATAAAGTTGAGACTATTCAGTTGCTTTGTACTGGTTCCGTTTTTACGTGAAGAGCAGAAAACAATAGCGTTATCGGCAATTGGTTCGTGGCGCTGGCAACGTAACTGATAATGTGAGATTACGCTCCCAATTGAGGGTAGAATCTCGTAAACTTATGGCCGCGAAATTGTTTGCTTTGATGGATTAATCGCCGATTTATCGGAATCTACGATCGAATTTACAGGGAAAGAAGTACAGTGCATTGGTAGCTGTTAAGCCAAGGGCGGTAGCGTACCTGCGACCAGGCCTTTTCTCTATATCACATCTCATTTTATGCGACAGAAATTCCTAAAGTGGACTCGATGCAGGTGATTCTCTTCGCAACCTGTATATACTAGCGAGTTGTCATCAAATCAGGACGTATTCATCTTGAGGCGGGCTGATAAACTGCGGGTATGAGGTGCGATGGAATAGCCTTCAATAACAATTTCGCATACATTGTGTACTGCAGGTAGCCTGTGAGTAGAAAACGAGCTTTAGCAGGGCGTTCCGATCGGCATGCTTTCGTTTTCTCGGGCCAATATCTGTAGACCAAACATAGCAAAGGTTGGCGTCAGAGGGCGCTGCATCTATCAGTGTTCCCCTTGTCGCGCCAGCTTGCGAAAACGGGGCTTTAAATGGATCTTGTACAATGATAAAAATTGCGCGAATCGCACTCGCATTAGGGCTGCTTACTTCTGCCAGCTCACTTGCCTATGCCTCCGGGTTAGTGATGAATGACAACGAACTGCGCAACGATCTGGCGTGGCTCTCCGATCGTGGCGTTATTCATCTCAGCCTGTCGACCTGGCCGCTGAGCCAGGAAGAGATTAACCGGGCCCTTAAGAAGGCAAAACCCTCTTACTCTTCCGAACAGGTTGTTCTGGCGCGAATCAACCAGCGCCTCGACTCTTTAAAAGCGGATTTTCGGGTGAGCGGCTATACCTCAACGGATAAGCCCGGAACGCCGCAGGGCTTTGGTCAGAATCAGCCTGCGGATAGCTCTTTATCATTAGCCTTTAATAACAGCGGCGAATGGTGGGATGTGCACCTGCAGGGCAACGTTGAAGGTGACGAACGCATCAGCAACGGTTCACGTTTTAATGCTAACGGCGCCTATGGCGCGGTTAAGTTCTGGAACCAGTGGCTCTCATTTGGTCAGATGCCGCAGTGGTGGGGGCCGGGTTATGAAGGCAGCCTGATCCGCGGTGATGCGATGCGGCCAATGACCGGCGTTTTAATGCAGCGTGCTGAACAGGCCGCACCGGAAACCTGGTGGCTGCGCTGGATTGGCCCGTGGCAGTATCAGATTTCCGCCAGCCAGATGAATCAATATACCGCCGTACCGCATACCAAAATTATCGGCGGGCGTCTGACGTTTTCTCCTTTCCAGTCCCTTGAACTGGGCGCATCGCGCATTATGCAGTGGGGCGGGGAGGGGAGACCGGAGTCGTTTAGCAGCTTCTGGGATGGTTTTACGGGTAAAGATAATACAACTGCAAACGATCCCAATGAACCAGGCAACCAGCTCGCTGGTTTTGACTTTAAGTTGAGGCTAGAGCCTACGCTTGGCTGGCCGGTTAGCGTCTATGGGCAGATGATTGGTGAAGATGAGGCTGGCTATCTTCCATCGGCAAATATGTACCTTGGTGGAGTCGAGGGGCATCATGGTTGGGGCAAAGATGCCGTAAACTGGTATTTAGAAGCGCATGATACGCGTACAAATATGAATGGGACCAATTACAGCTATACCCACCATATTTATAAGGATGGTTACTATCAGCAGGGTTATCCGTTGGGTGACGCTATGGGCGGTGATGGTCAGTTGTATGCCGGCAAGGTTGAATTGGTGACAGAAGATAACCAGCGCTGGAGCGCACGTCTGGCCTATGCCAAGGTCAATCCAAAAAGCCAGTCGATTAATAAAGCCTTCCCACAATCGGATACACTGAAAGGAGTGCAGTTGGGCTGGAGCGGGGATGTGTATAAATCAGTGCGTTTAAATACTTCCCTCTGGTACACCGGTGCTGATAACAGTGATAGCGACGACGTTGGTGCCAGCGCAGGGATTGAAATACCATTTAATTTATAGCCTGGCTACAGCAACTTTAGGATGTCAGCAGGCTGGTATGTGGCCGCTGGTTTCAGCAGTCTGTGAAGAGCTAAAAAACGCGCGGTAGTTTGGGAATGAGATACTTTTAGTTTACTGATGATGTGACATTATGAAGAAAAAAATTGTTAGATTTTCGGCATTGGCATTAGCTATAGGGTTTTTATCGGGTTGTACAATCATCCCGGGCCAGGGGTTGAATAGCCTTCGTAAGAATGTGGTTGAGCTGCCTGATAGCGATTACGATCTGGATAAACTGGTTAATGTTTATCCCATGACGCCGGGTCTGATAGATCAACTTCGCCCTGAACCCGTCATTGCTCGTTCGAATCCTCAACTGGATAGTCTGTTAAAAAGCTATGAGTATCGCATTGGGGTTGGCGATGTACTTATGGTTACTGTATGGGATCATCCTGAGTTGACAACCCCTGCGGGTCAATATCGTAGCGCAAGTGACACTGGCAACTGGGTTAATTCTGATGGCACCATTTTCTACCCTTATATTGGTAAAGTACAGGTGGCGGGTAAAACCTTAAGCCAGGTGCGACAGGATATTACTGGCCGCTTGACCACCTATATTGAAAGCCCACAGGTGGATGTGAGCATCGCGGCATTTCGTTCTCAGAAAGCTTATGTCACCGGAGAAGTTTCCAAATCAGGTCAACAACCAATTACCAATATTCCTCTCACCGTAATGGATGCCGTCAACGCAGCAGGTGGGTTAGCTGCGGATGCAGACTGGCGAAACGTAGTGCTAACACATAACGGTAAGGATATTAAAATCTCACTGTATGCCTTAATGCAAAAGGGGGATTTAACCCAAAATCGCTTACTTTATCCTGGTGATATTCTTTTTGTCCCGCGTAATGACGATTTGAAAGTCTTTGTAATGGGCGAGGTGGGTAAACAGAGTACTCTCAAAATGGACCGAAGCGGTATGACCCTTGCTGAAGCGCTAGGAAATGCAGAAGGGATGTCGCAAGCATTCAGTGATGCGACTGGCGTTTTTGTCATCCGTCAGTTGAAGGGAGATAAACAAGGAAAAATTGCCAATATCTACCAACTTAATGCACAGGATGCGTCAGCGATGGTGTTGGGTACGGAATTCCAGCTACAGCCGTATGATATCGTTTATGTTACTGCTGCTCCACTTGTTCGATGGAATAGAGTGATTTCACAGCTCGTCCCAACGATCACAGGTGTTCATGATATGACTGAAACCGTTCGTTATATTAATACATGGTCGAATTAATGTTTGATTCAATTTTAGTGGTATGTACAGGTAATATCTGCCGTTCACCGATAGGTGAACGTTTTTTACGGCAAGCATTACCTAATAAAAAAATAGATTCAGCGGGTACTGGCGCTTTGGTAGGTCATAGTGCGGATGATAGCGCAATAAGGATTGCTGAAAGGCATGGTCTTTCATTGATAGGGCATAAAGGTCGCCAGTTTACTTCAGCATTAGGTCGGCAGTACGATCTTATTTTGGTGATGGAAAAATCACATATGGAGCAGATTGGACGGATGGCGCCCGAAGTCAGAGGAAAAACGATGTTGTTCGGTCAATGGCTAAATCAAAAGGAAATCCCCGATCCTTACCGAAAAAGCGATGAAGCGTTTGAATCGGTATATCAGTTAATTGAACTGGCTGGCATACGCTGGGTCGAAAAATTGGGCGCATAATTATCAGGAATCATTGCATGTCATCAATTAAAAACAGAGCCGCTGAGAAAGAGGCGGATGAAATCGACTTAGGGCGTCTGATCGGTGAGCTTATCGATCATCGAAAGCTTATTATTTCCGTTACCTCGTTATTTACACTTATTGCACTTTTATATGCTTTATTAGCTACTCCTTTTTATCAGGCTGATTCACTATTACAAGTAGAGCAGAAACAGGGAAATGCTCTACTTAATAGTTTGAGTCAGATGTTACCTGATAGCCAACCGCAGTCTGCGCCAGAAATAGCGTTATTACAATCGCGTATGATTTTGGGTAAAACTGTTGACGATCTCAACTTGCAGGCACGGGTAGAACAAGACTATTTTCCTTTGGTTGGGAAAGGGTGGGCGCGATTAACTGGCAAACAGCAGGGTAGTTTGACAGTTAGCAGGCTCTATTTACCCTCAGACAGCGAGTTGGATATTCCTGAGTTGAAGCTAATAGTAAAGGATAAGACCCATTACAGCGTGACTTTCAACGATGTACAAATGTCAGGAGAGGTTGGTGTCCTACTGGATAGCAACGGTATTGCTCTCAAAGTTGATAATATCAACGCAGAGCCAGGCTCAACATTCATTGTTTCTTATGTGAGTAAACTGAAGGCGATTACAGATTTGCAAGAGTCGCTAGCAGTAGCCGACCAAGGTAAAGATACAGGAATGTTAGGTCTATCATTAACCGGCCCGGATCCCTTATTGCTGGAGAAAATACTTAATAGCATCAGTAGTAATTACTTAGCACAAAACGTTGCCCGTCAGGCGGCGCAAGATGCTAAAAGCCTTGAGTTCCTTAACGAACAGTTACCTAAGGTAAGAAATGAATTAGATGTTGCTGAAGATAAATTAAACCAATATCGTCGACAGAAAGATTCAGTCGACCTTTCTTTAGAGGCTAAATCGGTCCTTGAACAGATAGTGAATGTCGATAATCAGTTAAATGAATTGACATTTCGAGAATCTGAAATTTCGCAGTTGTATACGAAGGAGCACCCAACTTACAAGGCATTGATGGAGAAGCGAAAGACTTTGCAGGACGAGAAGGCAAAGCTCAATCAACGCGTTTCAGGCATGCCTAAAACGCAGCAGGATATATTACAGTTAAGTCGTGATGTTGATTCAGGACAAGCTGTTTATATGCAACTTTTAAACCGTCAGCAGGAGTTAAATATAGCTAAATCCAGTGCTATTGGTAATGTTCGAATTATCGATAATGCTGTAGCTCAACCTAAACCAGTAAAACCGAAAAAGGTAATTATTTTATTGGTTGGTATTATTTTGGGGGGAGTGGTATCTATTGGACTGGTATTGTTACGAGTGTTCCTGCGGCGAGGAATTGAAAGCCCCGAACAATTAGAAGAGCTGGGTATAAGTGTTTATGCCAGCATCCCCGTTTCGGAAACATTTGCGAAAAAAAGTATTCAGACTTTTAGAGTGAAGAAAAAAACAGAGTATGAATACGAAAGCTTCTTGGCAGTGGAAAATCCAGCGGATTTGGCAATCGAGGCTATCCGTGGATTACGTACTAGTCTGCATTTTGCGATGATGGAGGCGCGAAACAATGTTCTGATGATTTCCGGAGCAAGCCCAAATGCCGGGAAAACATTTGTAAGTTCCAACCTTGCAGCGATAATATCTCAGACTGGACAGAGGGTCCTGTTCATTGATATGGATATGCGAAAAGGTTATACACATAAATTATTTAAGTTAAATAACGAGAATGGCGTTTCTGATATTCTTTCAGGAAAGGTCGAGATAAAAAAAGCAATAAAATCCGTTCCAATAGCGGGTTTTGATTACATATCTCGAGGAATAGTTCCACCCAATCCAGCTGAATTATTGATGCATCGCCGATTGGGTGAACTGATTACTTGGGCAAGTCAGAATTATGATATTGTCATCCTTGATACACCACCGATATTAGCTGTAACAGATGCTGCCATTATTGGACATTATGCAGGATCGACATTGCTGATTGCTAGATTTGAGCAGAATACAACTAAGGAAATTGAAGTTGGCTTCAAACGTTTTGAACAAAGTGGTGTCATGGTAAAAGGTTGTATCTTAAATGGCGTAGTAAAAAAAGCCAGTAGTTATTATGGTTATGGCTATAGCCACTATGGATATTCTTATACAGACGATAAATAAAAAATATAAGCCGGATTGTTTGTGATCTGGCTTGTTTTATTACTAATAAGCTTCTAACCTTTGCTTGAATTCTACTGCTTATAGAAGATTACATATATTGAGAGGGAATCATGACACTCCTCGGCAGGAATTTTTTAGTTAGTACGACGCTAGCCTTATCTGATTTTATCAGTTTCATTATCCCTATCTATTTAGCCATGGCCATGATACCAATTACAGCCAACCAGTATCAATATACAATTAATATTGCTCAAAGTGAAGGTTGGATTGCCTTGCATTGGTTATTAGCATTCTGCTGTGTAGGTTGGTACGCGATGCGGTTGCGTCATTACTTCTATCGGAAAACTTTCTGGTTTGAATTAAAAGAAATTCTAAGAACATTAGTGATATTTGCAGTTATTGAAATTGCCGTTATTGCATTTACAACATGGACATATTCCCGCTCCCTTTGGATGCTGACCTGGCTATTCGTTATGATCCTTGTTCCTGTTTCCCGTATGGTGGCTAAGCGTATTCTGAATACCCTTGGTTACTGGCAACGCGACACTTGGATTATCGGTAGTGGAGAAAATGCATATGAAGCTTATAAAGCGATAAGCAGCGAGCGGAACCTTGGCTTAAATATAGTGGGTTTTATTGCCAGTGAGGGAGGTAGAACTGCTGGTGAGAATGTTGATGGTATTAATGTGTCACCTAATGATATAGACTGGTTAGCAACGATTGATAAAAAAACACAATTTATTGTTGCTGTTGAATCAAATCAAAGCGAAATGCGTAATACTTGGTTACGTAATTTTATGATTAAAGGCTTTCGTTATGTCTCTGTCATTCCTACTTTACGAGGAATGCCGCTAGATAGTACCGATATGTCATTTATATTTAGTCATGAAGTTATGATCTTTCGTGTGCAACAAAATCTTGCTAAGTGGTCTTCACGGATATTAAAGCGAATATTTGATTTGGCAGGAGCTATCACAATTATCATTGCGTTGTCTCCTATATTACTTTATATCAGTATAAAAGTTAAAAAAGATGGTGGTCCAGCCATCTATGGTCATGAACGGATCGGTAAAGATGGAAAGCCATTTAAATGTTTAAAGTTCCGATCAATGGTTATTAATTCAAAAGAAGTTCTTGAAAATTTACTAGCCAACGATGCTGCAGCAAAACAAGAATGGGATGCTACATTTAAACTTAAAAATGATCCTAGAATTACAAAAATAGGTGGCTTCTTGCGACGCACCAGTCTTGATGAGTTGCCCCAGTTATTTAATGTATTAAAAGGTGAAATGAGTTTAGTCGGGCCAAGACCAATTATTACCGCAGAACTTGAACGATATAATGAAGAGGTAGATTATTACTTGTTGAGTAAACCGGGAATGACCGGTCTTTGGCAGGTAAGTGGCCGAAGTGATGTTGATTATGAAACCCGAGTTTATTTGGATGCCTGGTATGTGAAAAATTGGTCAATGTGGAATGATATTGCTATTCTCTTTAAAACTACAAGTGTAGTTCTAAAGAAAGATGGAGCTTATTAAATTTTTGTGATTTAGATGAGAAATAAAATGAAAGTATTTCATGTCAGCGAAGTAAACAAAGGTGGTGTTATTACAGTAATTAACGAGTTGGTTAATTCTCAAGTTGAAGATAATACTATCGATGAAGTGATTTGTTTACTGCCTGCAAATGATTATGAAATGGAACAGGACCATGCTTCAAATAATAAAAAAGTAGTATTATTTCATTATAGGAAGTCAGGTCGAAACATTAACTCCTTTGTTGAGTTAGGCAAAGAATTCATAAGAGTGTTAAAAGAATTTAAGCCGGATGTTGTTCATCTTCATAGTTCATTTGCTGGGCTTGTATGTAGGGTAATTATGAGTATATATCCTTATCGATGCAAAATTGTTTATTGCCCTCATGCATTTTCATTTCTTATGCAAACAAATAAGATTAAAAAGAATGTTTATATTTTAATTGAGCGTTTGTTACAGGTAATGACAGATAAAATAGTATGCGTCAGTCAGTATGAAAAACAACAAGCTGTATTATATGGTATGAATGAATCAAAGCTAGAAGTAATTTATAACGGGGTAAGTGATAAAAATCCCAACAAAGAATTTCATGTAAGGAAGGATGGGGTATTAGAAGTTTTGTTTGTCGGCCGTTTTGATTATCAAAAAGGGTTTGATATATTGATTAAAGCTATTGAGAAAATAAGAGAAAAAAACTCTAATGTTTTATTCAGGATTATCGGTGATTTCATTGGGGAAAAATCTAATGGCGAATTACCACAAATAGATGGTGTCGAATTCTTGGGTTGGAAAAGTAATGATGAAATTGGTGAATTCTATAAGTCAAGTGATATATTAATTATGCCATCAAGATGGGAAGGGTTTGCAATGGTGCCAATTGAGGCTTTTATGTATGGAGTGCCAGTAATTGCAAGCAAAAACACTTCTTTTCCAGAAATAATAGATGATAATATAAATGGGTTCTTATTTGATACGGAAAACTATATATCTTTAGCTGAAATAATACTTTCTCTTCAATCCAAAGATATAACTGCTTTGAAAAATAACGCCAGAATTAAATTCGAAAAAAACTATAACGCAAGCATAATGGCAAAGAAAACAAGATTTATTTATATCTAAATCAATATCAAGGAACTATTATGATTAATGAGATGGTATCTATCATAATTCCAAGCTATGGTCGTCCAGATTTTCTGATAAGAGCAGTAGAAAGTACATTGAACCAAGATTATAAAAATATTGAGATTATAGTAATAAATGATAACGCAGCGGATAGTGTATATTTCGATGAAACAAATATAGCACTTAAAAAGTTTTCAAGTGATGCTAGAGTTAAAGTATTAGCTACAGGGGTAAACGTCGGCGGCAGTGTGGCTAGGAATCAGGGAATAACATATAGCTCTGGTGAGTATGTGACTTTTCTGGATGATGATGATTTCTATTTTAAAAATAAAGTATCGCGACAAATTGAGCATCTTAATTCAGAAAAATTAGATGTCTCAGTATGTGATATGTTTGTTGATGATGTTATAAAGCAAAAAAAAGGATATGGTATTGCTAGAGTTGGTATGTTAGGGGATTTTATTATTAACGGCAGTGCTTTTACTCCAATGTTTTTTTTTAAACGGAATGTTTTAGATAGAGTAGGTCTGTTTACTGACTCTCCGAGGTTCCAAGATCATATATTGATGTTGAAAGTACTGCGAAGTGGATTTCGAGTTGGTGTCTTACATGAAGAATTATTTCAACATACATTCCACAATGGTACCGGAATTACTTCTGAAAAAAACTTTAAGAAAGGCTACGCTATTCGATGTATTGAAGAAAATAAATGTCTAAATTATCTAAATTCTAAGCAAAGGCGAAAATATTTTTTATCAGTTTATTTGACTAATGCTCGCTTACATAGAAATGATGGAAATAATAAAGCTGCAATTAAATATATTATACATGCTCTTACAATGGTAAGAGATATCCATGATTTTTCAAAAGTAGCGAAGAGAGTAGCTAGTATTTTTTTGCTAAAAACTTCTCGAAGTTGATAATATTTTATCTCCTATTAATTTTATTATTATTGCGCGAGAGGCGAAATGGAAAAAGTTTGCGTATTAATTCCTTCATATAATTCTGAGTATGATGATCTAAAGAAAACAATCTTGAGTATTCCTAAATATATACATACAATTATTGTTGATGATGGAAGCTATATACCTGTTACAAATAAAATCAAGGATTATTGCGATGGGTTTGATAATATTAAAGTTTTAAGATTAGAGAAAAATGTTGGAATTGAGGAAGCCTTAAATTATGGTGTGAACTCAATTATAGATGACTACGAATATATTGCTCGCCTTGATGTTGGTGATGTATCTGGACCAGAACGTTTTATCTCTCAAGTTGAAATCATGGATAAACACACTGACTTGGTACTTATTGGAACTTGGGCTGAGTTTGTCAATAAAAATGGCGAAGTTTTATTTATAAGAAAAGTTCCTATTGAAGATAATACTATAAGAAAACAAATGTATTTAAATAATATGTTTATTCATCCCTCAGTGATAATGAGATCATCAGCGTTGAAGGTTGTTGGTGGGTATCGCAAGAAATATATTGCATGTGAGGACTATGATCTGTTCTTTAGATTGATGAAGGTGGGAAAAGTGGCCAATATTGGGCGGCCTTTATTAGTTTATGAGGTTGATGAAAAAAGTATATCCTCACAGAAAAGAAAAATTCAAGTATACAATAGATTGAAAATAATACTGGATAATTTTACATTTTGTAAACATGGGCTGTTCCCATATTATGGAGTTATCAGGAGTGTGTTGTTGCTACTTGTCAACAGGAATATTACCATGACTATTAGAAAATTTATCGGTAAATAATGTGAGAACGATAATATCAATATCAAAAAAAGAGCTTGAGGTAACGACGTATAAAAATGCTGTCATATTACCATTTAAGAAAGGGAAGAATATATGGGGGCTTGGAGGGGTTATATCATGTAATAATACTTTTGTTGATGAATCTGGCTTTTATTCGTATTGGGCTAGTTTCGGAGGTATTTATAATTTCGAATGTGAAAGTGTTTTCGATTTTGACGTTATCTGGTTTGGGATATTTACTGAGCATTGGGGCCATTTTATAGTTGATAATATCTCAAGAATGTGGTTTTTACTAAATGAGAATAAAGGAAAAAAAATAGCGTATGTAAGTAAATCTGGGAAGAAAATGCATGGTAACTATCTCAGATTTATGGAGTTGCTCGGGGTTTCGGAAGAGGATTTAATTCTAGTTACAAAACCAACAAAATTCAAAAGTGTAGTTATTCCTGAATATTCTAAAAATGATAATACTTATTCTGAATGCTATGTAAGAATATTTGATCGTGTTGTTAACAATGCATTGGCCTGCCCGGATTCAAAACAGTCTATTGGATACGGAGAAAAGATTTACTTATCAAGGAATAATTACAAACATGCAAATGGGAAGGAAATTGGAGGTGAACTAATTGAAAATATATTTCTTGCAAATAATTATAAACCTATCTCTCCAGAGAAACTCGTACTAGAAGATCAAGTTAAATTGTGGAATAGAGCTTCCGAGATTGTTTGTATGAATGGAACACTGCCTCTAAATATATGTTTTAGCAGAATTAAAACAATTAGAGTTATTGTATTGAATAAGACTATGTTACCTCATGAAAATCTCTTTGATTTTCAAAAAATATTCAATGTTAGTAAAGTAGATTATATTGATATATTCGAGGGTTTTTATAAAAAATGGGCTGTTAGCTTAGGTGATGGGCCTTTTATATTGACTGCTACAAATCAATTAAAAGAATATCTACACTCTCGGAATATGAACGATGCTGTATTTGATAATTTAGATTATTTTCGGTTCGGTTTGAGTATCCGTAAATTAAAATTTGCACTATACTGTTATGGTACAAATAAAGCCAAGAACCTTGTCAAAAAAATCTTGGCCTATTTTCGATAATTTAAATGATAAGTGATGTTTGTAATTATCATTAAATTATTATTGAGAGGGTGTATGGTATTCTTATTAGCATCTTTATTGTTGATGATTTGCTCTTTATATAATAAGAAAGTCTTTTTTATAATTTCTTCTTTTGCTATTTCGTTATACTTTATTACGACATATGGTTATGGGTATGACTGGATAAATTATTATTTATGGTATAATAATCTTGATAGTGAATTAACTCCAATTGTTGAGCCGGGTTTTTATTTTTTAATGAAAACTTCTAATGCTTTAGGAATAACATTTGGGCAGTTTATGTCATTAATTTCTATTTTTAATTACACCATATTGTTTTTGTTCTGTAGGAGATTTAAAAGTTCTGCCTTTGTGTTTTTTTGTCTTTTCTCTTTCTATTCCTATTTTATGTATTCAGTGCAACTTAGGCAGGGCGTGGCAATATCTGTATTGCTTATGGGACTTAAGTTTGATGATGATTTTAATTTGAAGAAAAGTTACTTTTGGTACATCATTGCGGCCTCTTTCTTCCATGTTAGCGCAATATTTAGTATACTTTATATTGTCTTAAATCCTAAAAATATAAATTCTTTTAAAAGGAATATAATTTTATTATCATTAGCGATGGTAGTCATCATATCAATCTACCTTAACCCTAATATTATTTCTTTTATACCTTATGTTGGTGATAAGGTGTATGCATACCGAAAATCATTTGAACAATACAATGATGGCTTATTTTCCTTTTTTATAATGCTGGTTGTTTCCAAATATACAATATTATATTTTTCAATGATGATTCTTACCTGGCGTTGTTATATTCAAAGTAAAGATAGTTCCATATTAAAATCAACATTTTCATTTTATTTTTTGATGCTTACTAAATCATCTCCATTTTTACTTCGCTTTGGTTATTATTTCGTACCTTCAGTTGCAATTGGCTTAGATAATTATATGGCAGCACGTACCAATAATAAAATATTTTATATAAAAAAAACCCTTATTCATTTAGGGATTTTTGTTGTATCGAGTTCAACTCTTTGGAGCCAGGCTGCATTTGAATCAACATTTAACGTGTTAAATGTTTTTACTGACAATCAATACGTTATAGAAAAAAACATACAAGAAAAATGTAATATTGTTTATAAAAACAAATTCAGCACTGACGTTTTGACATACTGCTATAGATAAGCAGACTACAAGGAGATTTATAGTGGAACAAATTGGTATTGCTTTAGCTACTTACAACGGCGCTATGTACATTAATGAGATGCTTAACTCTATTTTAGAGCAAGATTATCAAAATTTTATTGTTCATGTATGCGATGATGGCTCAACTGATGATACTGTTCAAGTTATCAAACAGCATGAACTTTATAAAACGTACAACAAAATAGTAATTCATGAGATGGAGGGAGGCCTCGGAGCATGTGAAAATTTTCAAAGGGTTATTTCTTATTGTGAAGAGAATTATATTGCATTATGTGATCAAGATGATTTTTGGGTCAAAAATAAGCTTTCTACTTTGTTAGCGGAGATTAAAAGGACTGAAAGTAATAATGGGGAAATTCGCCCTTGTTTGGTTTTTTCTGATTTAGAAATAGTTGATGCTCAGCTTAATATAATTTATGGTTCATTTTATAAAAAGTCACTTAAAAGTCCTTTTAGTAATAAATTGCAAGACTTTATATTAACAAATCATATCCCGGGTTGTGCAATGATGTTTAATAGTAAGCTTAAGGAATTACTTCTTCCTATGCCACCAGAAATCAGAATGCATGACTGGTGGATATCTCTTATAACTGCTGCATTTGGAATAATATCATATGTTGATATTCCTTTGATTAAGTACAGGCAGCATAGTCAGAATACAATAGGTGTTCCAGGAATTGATGAAAAAAATAGAATATTTAAGGAAATTCGAACATCTGTTTATTTTTTTGGTTTGGCAAAGCGAGGTAGGGTATTTAGACATCATTTATTAAAATTTGCAAACAGTAGAAAGGAGTTAAATGATACTGATGATTTGATGAAGCTAAGAAAAATGGGTATTTTAAACAGATTGTATTTTTTCTCAACTAGTAAAACAGGTGATTATTTTATTGTTTCACTCCTTGCGTGGTTGTTCTTATGAAATTAGATGGAAAAATACATAAAGAGGTTATGTATTTATATATTCTGCAGATAAGTAATATGCTTTTGCCTTTTTTATCTTTACCCATTTTAACTAATTCGCTTGGTGTCGAGTTATTTGGGAAATTAAGTTTTTCGCAGGCGGTAGCGCTGATTGCTATATTCATAGTTGATTTTGGATTTAATTTTTCAGGAGCAAAGAGAATTAGTGATAGTTGTGATAGTAATGAAGGTCTAAGCGCAATTTATTCGAATGTGCAACTTATTAAAACATTCGTTTTTTTTATAGTAATGTTTTTTTCTATCATAATTTCATTCCTTTATTCAGATCCTATTGATAAAACTTTATTGCTATTAGGATGTCTTACATCATCAAGCTCAATTTTTCTTTCTGGTTGGCTTTTTCAAGGGCTAGCGAAGAATTCAGTCATTGCATTTGTTTCACTAATTACAAGATTGGTCTGTACGGCTATTATTTATATTTGCGTAAGCGGTAAGCAAGATTTTTATATTGCTTGTTTATTACAGCTAATGCCACCTGTTATATCAGGTGTTATTATTCAGTTTTTTATTTGTTTTTTTACTCCAATAAGATTGCGCATTGTTTATATAAAAAAAGACAATATAAAAGTCTTATTCAAGGACAGCTTTGATAATTTCTCTGCTTCATTTATAACGCTAGGGTTTACATATTTCAATCCATTGCTGGTGAAATTCTTTTTTGGCGACTCAGCTTTGGGGATTTATAGTCTTGCTGATAAATTAGTTAACGTACTGAGACAGTTTTATTCTCCAATTGTACAGGCATTTTTTAGTCAGATTTGTGGTTTCTTGCAATCAAAAAATATAGTTAAGTACCAACAGACGATTAAGAAAGTATTCTGTTTTTATTGTTTCATTAGTATTTCTGCTTTATTGTTTAACGAATTTCTTGGGTTTTTTTTCTTAGAAAATTTTTTTGCAAGAGGGTTTTCTTCAGATCTGATAGCCAAAGTGCATTTGTTAATAAGGCTAATGATCATCACTCAGTTTATCATATCGTTGTCTATTATTGCCGTTAACTTGACTATAATTCCTCTTGGGTTAAGTTATTTCCTTAAAAAAGGGTATCTTCTAGGGCTTGTTCTATATGCTGTTATGCTTTATCCAATGCTAAAATATTTCGGATTGGTTGGTATTAACTTGGCTTTGATAATAGTTGAACTGGCTTTACTTATTATTTTTGTGAGTTTTATAAGAAGAAAATTATTAGTCCATGTAGGGTCGAATGATGAAAAGAAATAAAATAGCTTTTGCTATGTTTTTTTTACCTTTTTTTTCTAACGCCGCGAATGAGGTTCATGATACTAATAATTCATCTTTTCTATTAGGCGTGGGAATACATCCAAACGAATGGAATTTCCCTGAAGATAAGATGTTTTCATTGTTAAATATATACCATTTCAATTCTTTTAGAACCGATTATCATTGGTCTAATATTGAAAGAAAAAAAGGTATATATACAGTTCCCCAATCTAATGATGAATCAACAATAAATTACCTAGGGGATAAAAAAATCAAACCACTAATTATTTTAGGATATTCAAATCCCATTTATAGTGGAACAAAACCGATTATTCCGGAGACAGTAAGCGGTTTTTGTAATTTTGCCGCATGGACAGTTAAACATTTTTATAATAAGCAACCTATTTTCGAAATTTGGAATGAATGGTCGATTGATCCAAATAACCAAAAGCAAGCTAAAAGCTTTACATCCGCGCTTCAGTATGTTGAATTAGTTAAATCATGTTCTGAACGTATGAAAGCAATCGATCCAAATGTAAAGATAATAGCTGGCTCTTTTAATCCGCATAAAGATTCTGATCTTAAATGGGGCATGTACCTGATAAAACTAGGTATAATGAATTACATTGATGGATTATCATTACATTTCTATAATTTCTCGAATAATAAATTCCTAGATGCAGAAAGGGATGTTTCTGATATTGTTAAACTTAATGCTAACATAAAAAATGCCTTGGGTACTTCTCTGGATATACCAATTTATATAACTGAGGTAGGAGTGCCAACATTTTATAGATATAAATTCACTCCAGAAATGATAGGCTTGTACGCTCAGCAGTTTATAAGTAACTCACGAAAATATAGTTATATTAAAGGTGTTTGGTGGTATGACTTAATTAATGATGGTAATTCTTATACAAATGGAGAAATGAATTTTGGGTTATATTATCATAATTTAAATAAAAAGATAAATGAAAGATTTTTCCATTAGAAATTATATTAACTCATACTATTATAATTCATACATAATAGATAACTTATTTGGTGTTTTTAAAAAATGAAAACGTTAATCACCGTTGTTCTTTACAACAAAGAATTAGTTCAGTCTAAAACATTAGTCAGTATTTGCTCCTGTAAGTACACTGATGCTGACCTTATTATATATAACAATGGGCCACATAATGTTGATGCGAATAATTTTATTTTTCGGACGTTAGAAAATAAGTTCATTTCCGTTAAAATAGTAAATGATGTAAATAATAAACCATTAAGCATGATTTATAATAGCGCTATAATTAATAATCCTGAAGCAGATAGGTTTGTTATTCTCGATGATGATACTATTTTAAGTGATTTTTATTTTAATGGTATTAGCAATACGCAAGTAGACTTAATAGTCCCTATTATTAAAGAAAAAAATTCACCTTACTATCCTTTAGTCAATGGGTTACCCTGTGATAAATTTAAAAACGTTGATCTTTCATTTGAAACCTTGTTTTCTATCGGATCTGGCTTGGTTATATATAGAACGTTAGTTAATAAGTTTTGTATTTATAAGCTTAGCCCCTTCGACGAAAGATTTGCTTTGTACGGTGTAGATTTTAGTTTCTTTAGACGTTTACAGTTCTTATCTAATAATGGCGAGACCATAAATATAATCATTAATGGTATGTTAGAACATTCATTATCTAGAAATGAAGGTTTTATATCTGAAGAGAGACATGTTGAGAGATTAATTGATGTTGTTTTATCGGCAAAGTTTTACTCTAAAAGTTTATGGATAGATATTTACACTATGATGAAGGTAATTGCTCGTGAGATAAAACATTTACGATTTCATCATGCACTTTTTGCTTTAAAGATTTATTTAAGAGGTAAACATCCACGTTGTTAGTTACTTAACTTGATGTAAGTTATTGTTTTATTGGGTTTTTGTCTTTAATCCAATTTTGTTTCTCTGAATGTAAATCTACTTATTATAATATCTTGATATGTACGCTAACTTATCTTTAAGTTACTATTGTTCATGTATTTCACTGGAAAAATTCGCAGTGACCACACCTGACAGGAGTATGTAATGTCCAAGCAACAGATCGGGGTTGTCGGTATGGCAGTGATGGGGCGTAACCTTGCGCTCAACATCGAGAGCCGTGGTTATACCGTCTCCGTTTTCAACCGCTCCCGTGAAAAGACCGAAGAAGTGATTGCCGAGAATCCGGGCAAGAAGCTGGTCCCACATTATACAGTGCAAGAGTTTGTTGAGTCGCTCGAAACTCCACGCCGTATCCTGTTAATGGTGAAGGCGGGTGCAGGCACTGATAGTGCCATCAACTCTCTGAAGCCTTACCTGGACAAGGGTGACATCATTATCGATGGTGGTAACACTTTCTTCCAGGATACGATTCGTCGTAATCGTGAGCTTTCTGCTGAAGGTTTTAACTTTATCGGAACCGGCGTGTCCGGCGGTGAAGAAGGGGCCCTTAAAGGTCCTTCGATCATGCCTGGCGGTCAGAAAGAAGCTTATGAACTGGTTGCTCCAATTCTCAAGCAGATTGCTGCTGTCGCTGAAGACGGTGAGCCGTGCGTAACCTATATCGGTGCCGATGGCGCTGGTCATTATGTCAAAATGGTTCACAACGGTATTGAATACGGTGATATGCAGCTTATTGCAGAAGCCTACGCTTTACTGAAAGGCGGTCTGGCACTCTCTAATGAAGAGCTGGCGCAAACCTTTACCGAATGGAATGAAGGTGAACTTAGCAGCTATCTCATTGACATCACTAAAGACATCTTCACCAAAAAAGATGAAGAGGGTAAATACCTGGTCGACGTGATCCTCGATGAGGCGGCAAACAAAGGTACCGGTAAATGGACCAGCCAGAGTTCTCTTGACCTCGGTGAACCGCTGTCACTTATCACTGAATCTGTATTCGCTCGCTACATCTCTTCTCTGAAAGATCAGCGTGTGGCAGCGTCGAAAGTTCTTACTGGACCGCAGGCTAAGAGTGCAGGCGATAAAGCGGAGTTCGTCGAGAAAGTTCGCCGTGCTCTGTATCTGGGCAAAATCGTCTCTTACGCTCAAGGTTTCTCCCAACTGCGCGCGGCTTCTGATGAATACCATTGGGATCTGAACTACGGTGAGATCGCGAAAATCTTCCGTGCCGGCTGTATCATTCGTGCTCAGTTCCTGCAAAAGATTACTGATGCCTATGAGCAGAATGCCGGCATTGCCAACCTGCTGCTGGCGCCATACTTCAAGCAGATCGCCGATGATTATCAGCAAGCCCTGCGCGATGTTGTCGCATATGCTGTTCAGAATGGTATTCCGGTTCCGACATTCTCTGCTGCCATTGCCTACTACGATAGCTATCGTTCCGCAGTCTTGCCTGCTAACCTGATTCAGGCGCAGCGTGACTATTTCGGCGCGCATACCTATAAGCGCACCGATAAAGAGGGTGTGTTCCACACTGAGTGGATGGAATAAACTTTATAGTGTCATTTGCCCGGGGTATTAACCCGGGCATAAATTTTCCACAAATAGAATTCCTCTCCTGTAATTAGTACTCCCTTATCCTAATTTTTTAAAAACGTAATTTGCGAATGTTTTTCTAAAGGAAATCATTTAATATGATATTCATATCCTGAGGAATATATTTCGAATTTTATTAGGCTCTGGTAATAAAAGGTAAGTTAAATATGAAGATCCTTGTCACTGGTGGTGCAGGTTTTATTGGTTCTGCAGTCGTTCGTCATATCATTGAAAATACTTCCGACGAAGTACGCGTAATAGATTGCCTCACCTACGCTGGTAACCTTGAGTCCCTGGCGCCGGTTGCCGGAAATAAACGTTACTCGTTTTCTCAGACAGATATCACTGATGCCAAATCTGTGGCAGAGCAGTTCAGCGATTTCCGTCCGGATATTGTGATGCACCTGGCCGCAGAGAGCCACGTGGACCGCTCTATCGATGGGCCTGCTGCCTTTATTCAGACCAACCTGATTGGAACTTTCACCCTGCTGGAAGCGGCCCGCCAGTACTGGTCAGCTCTCGATACGGCGCAGAAGCAGACTTTCCGCTTCCACCATATTTCGACCGATGAAGTCTACGGCGACCTGCACGGTACCGATGATCTGTTCACCGAAGAGACTCCGTACGCGCCAAGCAGCCCGTACTCTGCCTCCAAGGCCGGCAGCGACCATCTTGTCCGCGCCTGGAACCGCACCTATGGCCTGCCGGTGGTGGTGACCAACTGCTCCAACAACTACGGCCCGTATCACTTCCCGGAAAAACTTATTCCGCTGACCATCCTCAATGCCCTCGCTGGCAAACCGCTGCCCGTCTACGGCAACGGAGAACAGATCCGCGACTGGCTGTACGTAGAAGATCACGCCCGGGCGCTATACAAAGTGGCGACGGAAGGCCGCAGTGGTGAAACGTACAACATCGGTGGCCATAACGAGCGTAAAAACATTGATGTCGTGCGCACCATTTGCGCCATTCTCGATAAAGTGGTTGAACAGAAGCCGGGCAATATCAACCAGTTTGCCGATCTGATTACGTTTGTGAAAGACCGTCCGGGCCATGACCTGCGTTATGCCATTGATGCGGCAAAAATTCAGCGCGATCTGGGCTGGGTGCCGGAAGAGACATTTGAAAGCGGAATTGAAAAAACGGTCCACTGGTACCTGAACAACACGACCTGGTGGCAGCGCGTGCTGGATGGCTCTTATGCCGGTGAACGTCTTGGCCTGAACAACTAAAAAGGAAAGAAGCATGAAAGGTATTGTACTGGCCGGCGGCTCCGGCACGCGTTTATATCCGATCACCCAGGGCGTTTCCAAGCAGCTACTGCCCATTTATGACAAGCCGATGATTTACTACCCGGTTTCTGTTCTGATGCTGGCGGGAATCAAGGATATCCTGATTATCACCACGCCGGAGGATATGCCCGCATTTCAGCGTCTGCTGGGTGACGGTTCTCAGTTTGGGGTGAATTTCAGCTATGCGATTCAGCCGTCGCCGGACGGTCTGGCGCAGGCCTTTATCATCGGCGAGAAGTTTATCGGTAATGATGCCTGTGCATTAGTCCTGGGCGATAACATCTATTTTGGTCAGAGCTTTGGCCGGAAACTGGATGCGGCGGCCAGCAAAACATCCGGAGCTACGGTATTCGGCTACCAGGTTCTCGATCCGGAACGTTTCGGTGTGGTGGAGTTTGATGAGAACTTTAAAGCGCTGTCGATTGAAGAGAAGCCGCTGAAGCCGAAATCTGACTGGGCGGTGACCGGACTCTATTTTTATGACACCGATGTGGTGGCAATGGCGAAGGAAGTTAAACCCTCCGCGCGAGGGGAGCTTGAGATCACCACGCTGAACCAGATGTATCTGGATCGGGGTGACCTGCAGGTTGAACTCCTGGGCCGTGGTTTTGCCTGGCTGGATACGGGAACCCACGACAGTCTGATTGAGGCCTCTCAGTTTATCCATACCATCGAGAAGCGTCAGGGGATGAAAGTAGCCTGCCTGGAAGAAATTGCTTATCGCAAGCAGTGGCTGAGCGCGGAAGGGGTGGCGGTACAGGCCGAACGGTTGAAGAAAACCGAGTACGGTGCTTACCTGAAACGTCTGCTGAATGAGCATTAATGGCTGCCGGTCATCATTGGGATATTAACGTATGAAAATTTTACTGATTGGCAAAAATGGTCAGGTGGGCTGGGAACTGCAGCGTGCGTTGTCCACGCTGGGCGAAGTGGTTGCCGTGGACTTTTTTGATAAAACGCTGTGCGGTGATCTGACCAACCTGGAAGGGATCGCGCAGACGGTCCGTACGGTAAAACCGGATGTAGTGGTGAACGCGGCTGCCCATACGGCGGTGGACAAAGCGGAAAGCGAGCGCGAGCTTTCCGATCTGCTGAACGACCGGGGCGTGGCGGTGCTGGCAGAAGAGTCAGCGAAGCTGGGAGCGCTGATGGTGCACTACTCAACGGACTATGTGTTTGACGGCCAGGGAAGCCACTATCGTCTGGAAGATGAGGCGACCGGGCCGCTGAACGTGTACGGCGAAACCAAACGAGCCGGGGAAATCGCGCTGGAGCAGGCGAATCCGCGCCATCTTATTTTCCGTACCAGTTGGGTATATGCCACCCGCGGGGCAAACTTCGCTAAAACGATGCTGCGTCTGGCAGGTGAGAAAGAGGCGCTGTCGATTATTAACGATCAGCACGGTGCGCCAACCGGCGCAGAGCTGCTGGCGGACTGTACGGCAATCGCCATTCGTGAAGAACAGCGCAACCGTGCTGTAGCCGGGACCTATCATCTGGTGGCCAGCGGGGAAACCAGCTGGGCGGAGTACGCGGAATTTGTTTTTGAGGTGGCGCGGTCGCACGGCGCAGAGCTGGCAATCAAAGCAGTAAGCGGTATCCCCACCACGGCCTACCCAACGCCGGCAAAACGTCCGCTGAACTCACGGCTGTCGAATGAGAAATTCCAGCGTGTATTTGGCGTGACGCTGCCGGACTGGCGCCAGGGCGTGGCGCGCGTGGTAACAGAAGTTCTGGGCAAGTAAACGGGCAGAAATATTATGAATATTATTAAGACAGATATCCCTGAAGTGCTGATTTTTGAGCCTCGTGTTTTCGGCGATGCGCGCGGTTTTTTCTTTGAGAGCTTCAGCAGTAAAGTATTTGATGAAGCAGTAGGGCGGAAAGTGGAGTTTGTTCAGGATAACCACTCTCAGTCGCAGAAGGGCGTGCTGCGCGGGCTGCACTACCAGCTTGACCCGCATGCCCAGGGCAAACTGGTTCGCTGCATTGAAGGCGAGGTGTTTGATGTGGCGGTCGATATCCGCCGTTCATCGCCAACGTTTGGTAAATGGGTGGGGGCGGTACTGAGCGCGGAAAACAAGCGTCAGCTGTGGATTCCGGAAGGGTTTGCCCATGGCTTCATGGCGTTGAGCGAAACGGTGCAGTTTGTGTACAAGGCCACGAACTATTATGCGCCGCAGTCTGAGCGGAGCATTATCTGGAACGATCCGGAGATTAATATCCAGTGGCCGGAGATTGCAGACTGTACGCTCTCTTTATCTGATAAGGATTTGCAGGCTCATACCTTAAAGACAGCTGAAGTATATAAATAAGCATAAAATATAGCTTCATTTACTGTATAGGCCCTTTATAGGCCTATACAGTATTTCAGAGACCTTTGGTGTCTTGCTTGACTTACATTGTTCCTGAGAGTAGAAACATCAACAGTTTTGCTTAATTTGCGGCCATCCGCCGCCGTCCAGTTAACTGATTAAAGTGTGATCGAATGAAAATTACTATTTCCGGTACCGGTTATGTTGGTTTATCGAATGGCATCCTGATTGCGCAAAACCACGAAGTGGTGGCGCTGGATATCATTCAATCCAAAGTTGATATGATTAACCAAAAGATTTCTCCGATTGTCGATAAGGAGATCCAGGAATATCTGGCGGAAAAACCGTTGAATTTTCGCGCGACAACTGACAAGCATGATGCCTATCGTGATGCAGATTATGTCATTATCGCTACGCCGACTGACTACGATCCGAAAACGAACTACTTCAATACTTCGACCGTTGAAGCCGTTATTCGTGATGTCAACGAGATTAACCCAGACGCGGTAATGATTATTAAATCCACTATTCCCGTTGGCTTTACGCGTGATATTAAAGAGCGCCTGGGCATTGATAACGTCATTTTCTCTCCTGAATTTCTGCGTGAAGGCCGCGCGCTTTACGACAACCTGCACCCGTCTCGTATCGTCATTGGTGAACGTTCAGAACGCGCGGAGCGTTTTGCTAATCTGCTGAAAGAAGGCGCGATTAAGCAGGATATCCCGACGCTGTTTACTGACTCCACCGAAGCTGAGGCGATTAAGTTATTCGCCAATACCTACCTGGCGCTGCGCGTAGCCTACTTTAATGAACTGGACAGCTATGCTGAAAGCCAGGGTCTGAACAGTAAACAGATCATCGAAGGCGTGTGTCTCGATCCGCGAATCGGTAATCACTATAACAATCCATCCTTTGGCTACGGCGGCTACTGCCTGCCGAAAGATACCAAGCAGCTGCTGGCAAACTACGAATCTGTGCCGAATAACATCATCGGTGCCATCGTCGATGCTAACCGCACGCGTAAAGATTTTATCGCTGACTCCATCCTGGCGCGCAAGCCTAAAGTCGTTGGAATCTATCGCCTGATCATGAAGAGTGGCTCCGATAACTTCCGCGCTTCCTCAATTCAGGGCATCATGAAGCGTATCAAGGCCAAAGGTATCCCGGTCATTATCTACGAACCGGTTATGCAGGAAGATGAGTTCTTCAATTCCCGCGTGGTTCGCGATTTCGACGCGTTCAAACAAGAAGCTGACGTGATTGTCTCAAACCGAATGGCTGAAGAGCTGTCGGATGTCGCTGACAAAGTGTATACCCGCGATTTGTTCGGTAGTGACTAAATCCCCCCTCTGGCCGGGAGATGCGCTGTCGGCCAGAATTTTCCTCTCTCCTGAAGGGTTCAGCTATTCGCCTGACAAATCGTATTGCTCCTCTTCGCCGGCCCAACTCCCTAAAAAACGTGACCTAGCTTAAATTCTTCAATCGATCATCTTGTCCCAATCATTGAGGTCGGATATGTTAAATTTACCTTGTGAAGAGCTACCGTCACTGTGATGTAGACGCTGGAGATAAGCGCCGGAAGGTAAAACAGAGCCTGCTTGCAGGCTTTTGTTGTTTCTGGATCCCGGGTTCTCAGCCGTACTGCGTTGCGGCGCTGATTGATATTTAAACGGGGAAGGGCGGGATCTTTCAAGGGAAGGGCGCAGGCATAGCAAACGCAAGCCATTCATGGCCATGAGAAGAGCGTGCTGATGCTAAGGATATAGTATCAGTTTAATATGACATTTTTATTTTAAAAAGATATCCAATGCCAGCTGTAAAGACTATGCGTATCCCCACCGCTGGCAGTGTTTTATTCTTATATTATTATTTCCTATGCCTGTATTATAATTATATTAAGTTTTCTTTTCACCACTTTCGTTTGTTAAAAGTCAGCTTGGTCTTTTTCTGATCTTTGATATAAGAAATCAGAACATAGACTGAAACAATCAACAGGATGGCAGCAACTGCTAAGAAAATTATGTTTGCCATAATGCGTACCAGAATGAAAGGAATGTTATAAATCCATTTGCCTGCGAACTAATATCTCTGCAAAAGCATGCCATTGCCTGCTTAACATAGCCTGAATTTAAGAAAATTCCTATATGGTATTTGTGGTTTTTTTTTGAGAAAAGTGGAAAAAACTTTTTCATTGCCGTTACGTTGAACAATAGCGCTGTGGCCGACTTTGCTGGCAGACTGATGAGCTGGGGATTGTTTGCTTTATAAGGTAATGCTCTTCAGTGAGGGTAATGGAAGTGGCTTAGATGAGAGTTTGTTGAAGGTTTTGTTTGCTTCGTGTTAAATCTGCGTTTAGGTATTGTGTGGTTTCAGCGGCAGGCCATGAATAAATGGCGTCTCTCAACTCGCAGCTGGATGGATAAGTTTATCCAATGACCATTTCCGATATAAAAAAGCCGCAGTAGCGTTCTGCTGCGGCTAAATCCACAATGCCTGATATGACTACGCCTTGTAATAGGCTTTATACCAGTCAACGAAGTTCTTCACCCCCTGGCTAACCGTCGTTTGTGGCCTGAATCCCACCACATCATACAGTGGCCTGGTATCTGCGCTGGTTTCCAGCACATCGCCGGGCTGTATTGGCATCATATTTTTCTCCGCCACCATCCCCAGAGCCTCTTCCAGAGCAGTGATGTAATCCATGAGCTCAACCGGTGAGCTATTCCCGATGTTATACACCCGGTATGGCGCCGAGCTATCCGCTGGTGAACCCGTTTCAACGGTCCATTCCGGATTAGGCTGCGGGATAATGTCCTGCATCCTGACAACCGCCTCAACGATATCGTCAATGTAGGTGAAGTCGCGCTTCATCTTGCCGTAGTTGTAGACATCAATACTCTTACCTTCCAGCATGGCTTTCGTAAACTTGAACAGCGCCATATCCGGACGGCCCCACGGGCCATAGACGGTGAAGAATCTCAGTCCGGTGGTTGGAATGCCATAAAGATGCGAGTAGGTATGCCCCATCAGTTCATTCGCTTTCTTGGTGGCGGCATACAGCGAAACCGGATGATCAACCGAATCCTCCGTAGAGAACGGCATTTTACGGTTCAGGCCATAGACCGAACTGGATGAGGCATAGAGCAAATGCTCAACGTTGTTGTGTCTGCAGCCTTCAAGAATGTTCAGATAACCAATCAGGTTAGCATCAGCGTAAGCGAACGGGTTTTCCAGGGAGTAGCGGACCCCTGCCTGCGCGGCGAGATGGATCACTCGGTTAAATTTCTCGTTAGCAAAAAGCCGGGCAATACCTTCACGATCCGCGAGATCGATTTTGTGAAAACTGAACAGTGGAGATTGCAGTAAATCCAGACGGGCCTGCTTAAGATTGACGTCATAATAGTCGTTCATGTTGTCGAGGCCGACAACCTCATGACCCGCCTCCAGAAGGCGCTTGCAGGTATGAAAGCCGATGAATCCTGCGGCTCCAGTTACTAAAAATTTCATATTCATCCTCTGGGGTGACTGTGTCCCGCTATCTATTCGTTGATTTTACACTGGCTTGCCGCGTGGATCACCTGCTTTACCGTTGCTGATTATGTTCATGTGTTCGCTGGGGAAGCGCTGGCGTCCGGATAGTACCGAGAAGTACTGGCGTTCTGTAGTTTGAATGAAATTCATTATCCGTGCTTTATGATTAGCAAGATAATGATTGCGTATGGCTTGATCGTGTACTCAGGATTCCCTGTGCTGCCAGAACGGTTTATGCCCCGGAGAAATAACGCAGATTAAAATTGATTTTATGTTTGAGTTTACAATTATTTCACATTGAAGGCGGCTTTTTAAGGTTTTCCTTTTAAAATCAAATGGTTATTTTAGTTGCTGTATTTTGTTTAAATTATGTTTACCCCCTGAATCATTTGCAATATGAATTGATTGGCAACGTATTTTCATTTTTATTCCTATAGACCAGCGCTATAATGCTGCTGCTCATTTGCATGACCATTGTGTTGTCAGCTTAATCAGCTATCCTGTGCGCAGCATTAAATATGACACTAAACTGATTGTTGGCGTCATTTCAATCAATATTGGAGCACAGTTTGCGCTGATTCATCAGAAGATGAATGGGCAGATAACGGAGACAGAGCCCTGTAACGCATGAAAAACAGGCTTGTCAGAAGAGCGAATTGAGAAATTCCTGATGGATGAGGCGAAAGCAAACAGCGAGAGTGTGCCCCTGCTTGAATCTTTATCGTTTTCAAGCGAGCAACACCCGGTGTCACGGGCGGCCACTTTTTCGACAGCCGCTGTTTAACGTCAGGACGGCGTTGAGCCAGTGTACTGTGGTTGTGATAACCGGCGCTGGAGGTTTGACAGACAAGATAGATGAATCATTACGCAGTTTGGTTGCGACAGCCAAGGGCGGTAGCGTGATTTAAAGCTATCTCATAACATTAAGGGGAGGGGGTATCTGACTGTAAAATAGCAGTTTTTACTGTTTGCCATGAAACAGCACATTAACTGGTCATCTCCAGGTCAGCATCTCACTTGTCCAAGTTCGGTATGCAAGATCTACAATGGTCGGCTGCTGCCAATGTATTAAAGCGGAGACAAAACTCGGGAAAATCTTGCTTTAATCTATGTGCTTAGGTTTTCAGCTCGTATGCTCAAGTCACGGTATCTACCGGCAATCTATAAGTTCGGGCTTTAGAGCTATCGCAGCTGACGGGGGTTTAGTCAGCTACAACGCGAAATCTAAAGTGCATAACAAAATGCTTAAAATTTCGTAGAATAATTTATGAGTATAAAAATGAAGTATAATCTAGGGTATTTATTTGACCTGCTTGTTGTTATCACTAATAAAGATCTAAAGGTACGGTATAAAAGTAGCGTGTTTGGTTATTTATGGTCAATTGCCAATCCTTTGCTTTTTGCGATGATCTACTATTTTATTTTCAAACTGATCATGCGTGTTCAGATACCTAATTATACCCTTTTTCTAATAACGGGGCTGTTTCCCTGGCAGTGGTTTGCAAGCTCAGCAACAAATTCACTTTTTTCATTTATTGCTAATGCGCAAATTATTAAAAAAACTGTATTTCCGCGCTCAGTTATCCCGCTCAGTAATGTCATGATGGAAGGGTTACACTTCTTGTGTACCATTCCTGTCATCGTCGCTTTTCTTTTTGTATACGGTATGCGTCCTTCGCTTTCGTGGCTGTGGGGAATACCGCTCATTGCTATCGGGCAGGTGATATTCACCTTTGGCATATCCATAATCTTTTCAACGTTGAATCTATTTTTTAGAGATCTGGAAAGATTTGTGACTCTCGGTATTATGTTAATGTTCTACTGTACGCCCATTTTATACGCATCCGATATGATTCCGGCAAAATATAGCTGGGTTATTGACTATAACCCTCTGGCGAGTATGATTTTAAGCTGGCGCAACTTATTTATGGATGGGGTTTTAAACTATGAGCATATTTCAGTATTATATTTGACGGGTATAGTGCTGACGGTTATCGGTCTGAGTATTTTTAATAAATTAAAATATCGCTTTGCAGAGATCTTGTGATGGAACCAGTAATTGATTTTAATAATGTGACAAAAGAGTATCCACTTTACCATCATATTGGCTCAGGTATTAAAGATTTAATATTTCATCCCAAAAGAGCATTTCAATTACTGAAGGGCCGCAAATATCTTGCTATTCAGGATGTTTCTTTTACGGTCGGTAAAGGAGAGGCCGTTGCGCTCATCGGGCGAAATGGCGCAGGTAAAAGCACATCTTTGGGGCTGGTTGCCGGCGTGATAAAACCCACAAAAGGATCGGTCACCACGCGTGGGCGAGTCGCTTCAATGCTTGAGCTGGGCGGCGGCTTTCATCCAGAATTGACGGGGCGCGAGAACATTTTTCTTAATGCCACACTTCTTGGGTTACGCCGTAAAGAGGTGCAGCAGCGAATGGAGCGCATCATTGAATTTTCCGAATTAGGAGAATTTATCGATGAGCCGATCCGCGTCTATTCTAGCGGTATGCTAGCGAAGCTTGGTTTTTCTGTTATCAGTCAAGTTGAGCCTGATATTTTGATTATCGATGAAGTGCTTGCCGTCGGCGATATTTCTTTTCAGGCCAAATGTATCAAGACGATTAAAGAGTTCAAAAATCGTGGCGTGACAATATTGTTTGTTAGCCACAACATGAGTGATGTGGAAAAGATATGCGATCGGGTTGTCTGGATCGAAAATCACCGTCTGCGGGAAATCGGTTCTGCTGAAAGAATCATCGAACTTTATAAACAAGCAATGGCCTAAATCTGGTAATTAAATGAATAGTATTAAGATCTATACCTGTCATCATAAGCCGAGCGCATTCCTTAATGCATCGATTATCAAACCATTACATGTGGGTAAAGCCAACTCCTATAATGATATCGGCTGTATTGGCGATGATACAGGTGATAATATTTCTTTTAAAAACCCCTTTTACTGTGAGTTAACAGCACATTATTGGGTTTGGAAAAATGAATCTCTTTCTGATTATGTCGGCTTTATGCATTATCGCCGACATCTGAACTTTTCCTCAGAGCAGAGCTTTCCCGAAGATAATTGGGGCGTTGTTAATTCACCCGTTATTGATGCAGAGTATGAAAAACAGTTTGGTTTAACCGACACGGCAATCCAGGATTGTATTTCAGGGTTTGACCTGCTGTTACCAAAGAAGTGGTCTGTGACCTCTGCCGGCAGTAAAAATAACCTCGATCATTATGAGAAAGGTGAGTTTTTACATATAAAGGACTATCTGGCTGCCCTGGAGGTTGTCGAAGAGCTTTATCCGGATTATAAAGCGGCTATTCAGCAGTTTAACAATGCCACAGATGGCTATTACACGAACATGTTTGTGATGCACAAAGATATGTTCGTAGATTATTCAGAATGGCTCTTCGCGATTTTGACTAATCTTGAAAGCCGCATCTCTATGAATAATTATAATGCGCAAGAAAAGCGTGTTATTGGACATATCGCTGAGCGTCTTTTTAACATTTATATTATTAAGCAGCAGCAAGACCGGGCCCTGAAAGTTAAAGAACTTCAGCGCACTTTCGTGACGAATGAGACATTCAACGGCAAGCTGGAACTGGTTTTTCCTCACGCTGCGCCGATAGTCATCAGTTTTGATGACAACTATGCCATCAGCGGTGGAGCCTTAATCAACTCCATTGTTCGCCATTCTGATAAAAACACCCATTACGATATTGTTGTGCTGGAAAACAAGGTGAGTAACCTTAACAAGCAGCGCTTACTAAAACTGGTCTCGGCCCATACAAACTTTTCACTTCGATTTTTTGATGTGAATGCCTTTACTGAATTGAATGGCGTACATACCCGCGCGCACTTTAGCGCATCAACCTATGCTCGCTTGTTTATTCCGCAGCTTTTCCGTGAATATGAGAAGGTCATTTTTATCGATTCCGATACTGTGGTGAAGGCCGATCTTGCGACTTTGCTTAATGTCGACCTCGGCACAAACCTTGTTGCCGCCGTTAAAGATATCGTGATGGAAGGCTTCGTCAAGTTTGGTGCGATGTCGGAGTCGGCAGATGGCGTGATGCCCGCCGGCGAGTATCTGCAAAAAACGCTTAAAATGACCAATCCGGATGAGTATTTCCAGGCGGGAATTATCGTTTTTAACGTTGCCCAGATGGTGCAGGAAGATACCTTCTCAGCGCTGATTAAGACGCTCAAAGAGAAGAAGTACTGGTTCCTCGACCAGGACATCATGAACAAAGTCTTCTATGGCCGGGTTGAGTTTTTACCGCTGGAGTGGAATGTCTATCACGGTAATGGCAATACGGATGACTTTTTCCCCAATCTCCAGTTCGCAACATATATGCGCTTTTTAAAAGCCAGAAAGAACCCGAATATGATTCACTATGCCGGGGAGAATAAACCATGGAATACGGACAAGGTTGACTTTTATGACGATTTCCTGGAAAACGTCATCAATACGCCATGGGAAAAAGAGACCTATTTCCGTCAGTTATCTCCGGTAAATTCATCAAGTCCTGCGCAAACTGCAGGGCAAACGCCAGTTCTGCTTCAGACTAAGATCAAAAAAGCGTTGATGCCTTTCCTTAATAAATATGCTCCTGTCGGTTCACCGAGGCGAAACACGATAACAAAATACTACTATAAAGTTAGACGCTCAATTCTTGGTTAAGGCTGCTGGAGTTATATTATGAACAGTAAAAATATTCTCATCGTCGGAGCGGGTTTTTCCGGTGTGGTTATCGCACGCCAGCTCGCTGAACAAGGTCATCACATCAGAATTATTGACCAGCGTGACCACATAGGCGGTAACTCCTATGATGCGCGCGATCCGCAAACTGACGTTATGGTTCACGTTTATGGCCCGCATATCTTTCACACCGATAATGAAACAGTGTGGAACTATGTGACTCAGCACGCTGAAATGATGCCGTATGTGAACCGTGTCAAAGCAACGGTTAATGGCCAGGTGTTCTCTCTGCCGATCAACCTGCATACCATCAACCAGTTTTTTGCGAAGACCTGTTCGCCAGATGAGGCCCGGGCGCTGATTGCCGAAAAAGGGGACAGTTCGATCCTGGAACCGAAGACCTTTGAAGAACAGGCTCTGCGTTTTATCGGCAAAGAGCTCTATGAGGCGTTCTTCAAGGGCTATACCATCAAGCAGTGGGGGATGGAGCCCTCGCAGCTTCCGGCGTCGATTCTTAAGCGTCTGCCGGTTCGTTTTAACTACGATGATAATTACTTTAACCACAGATTTCAGGGCATGCCGAAACTGGGTTATACGAAAATGATTGAGTCAATCGCCAATCATGAAAACATTACCATCGAACTTCAGCAATCGTTTAACGCTGAAGAGAGAGAACAGTACGATCACGTGTTCTATAGCGGGCCGCTGGATGCTTTTTATTCCTATCAATATGGTCGCCTGGGCTATCGTACTCTGGATTTTGAAAAATTCACCTGGCAGGGCGATTATCAGGGCTGCGCGGTAATGAATTACTGCTCGCTGGATGTTCCTTATACCCGTATCACTGAACATAAGTACTTTTCGCCCTGGGAATCCCATGAGGGATCGGTCTGTTACAAGGAATACAGCCGCGAATGTGGTGAAAAGGATATCCCTTATTATCCGATTCGTCAGATGGGGGAGATGGCTTTACTCGATAAATATTTGTCCCTCGCGGAAAATGAAAAGAATATGACGTTTGTTGGCCGCCTTGGAACCTATCGATATCTGGATATGGATGTCACTATCGCTGAAGCATTAAATACAGCCGATAAGTACTTGTCCTCCCTTAGCAGTAATGAGTCTATGCCAGTATTTACGGTTTCTGTGCGATGAATTGCTCCGCATTAATAGTCACGTATAATCGTTTAGAGAAGTTAAAGCTGACTATTGCCAACACGGTGAAATTAAATTTTACAGCGATCGTTGTTGTCAATAACGGGTCCACGGATGGAACCCAGGCCTGGTTAGCCACCCTTAGCGACCCGCGAGTGATTGTCCTTAATCTGCCATCCAACAGCGGTGGCGCGGGTGGCTTTAAGGCCGGGAGTCAATATTTATGCGACAACGTCGATAGCGACTGGGTTTTCTTTTACGATGATGACGCCTGGCCCGAGAGCGATGCGCTGGAAAAATTTGCCCAGCTAGAAAAGGCTAACTGTCGGGTGTTCACCGCTTTGGTCAAGGATCTTCAGGGGCAACCCTGTCCGATGAACATGCCTTTTGCCAAAGTTCCGTCGTCGTTTATGGACACATTACGCTACATCAGAAATCCTGCGGAGTTTCTTCCGTCGGTTTCCCGGGCGTGTGCGGTACAGACGGTTTCCTTTGTCGGTATGATTATTCAACGAGATGTGCTGCAAAAGCGTCTCCACAGTATTCACGACGAGTTATTTTTATATTTTGACGATCTCTATTTTGGCTATCTGCTGACATTAGATGGCGAAGCTATTCGCTATTCTCCCGAGGTCATCTTTACCCACGATGTGAGTATCCAGGGGAAATGTATTGTTCCCGAATGGAAGGTTTATTATCTTTGTCGAAATCTTATTTTGGCGAAGAGAATTTTTCCGCGAGTTGCCATTTTTAGCCGTCTCTCAATCCTTTTACGGTTGATTAAATATGTATCAATATTGCCATGGCAACGCAATAAATTGTTATATTTTAAATACTTGCGTCGTGGAATTATCCATGGTGTAAAAGGAATCAGCGGTAAGAATCATTAAGTGGATATAGCAATGAAAAAACTGTGTTATTTCATAAACTCGGATTGGTATTTTGATTTGCACTGGATTGATCGTGCGATCGCCGCCCGAGATGCTGGTTATGAGATTCACATCATCAGTCATTTTGTCGACGGTAAAGTGCTGAATAAATTTAAAACATTCGGTTTTAAGTGTCATAATGTTCCACTTGATGCTCAATCATTTAATGCATTAACTTTCTTTCGGGCCTTTTTTGCCTCCCGAAAGCTCATTAAAGAAATTAATCCCGATCTTTTACACTGTATCACTATTAAACCCTGTCTGATCGGTGGGCTCCTGTCCAGGACAAACAACCGTCCCGTCATCGTGAGTTTTGTCGGTCTGGGCCGTGTATTTTCAGGTGACACGGGGTTGCTTAAGCTATTGCGCAATATCACCATCATGGCCTACAAATATATTGCCAGTAATAAGCGCAGTATATTTATGTTTGAGCACGATAAAGATCGTAAAAAACTGGCGGGTTTTGTCGGGATTGACTATCAGCAGACTATTGTCATCGATGGCGCGGGTATCAATCCGGAGATCTATAAATATTCTCTGGAGCAGGAGCGTGACGTTCCGGTTGTGCTGTTTGCCAGCAGAATGCTCTGGAGTAAAGGGCTCGGGGATTTAATTGAAGCCAAGAAAATCCTCGAAGCAAGAAATATTCATTTTACGCTAAACGTCGCCGGGATACTCGTTGAAAACGATAAGGATGCTATATCCCTTGCGGTGATCCAGCAATGGCATAAAGAAGGTCTGATTAACTGGTTGGGTCACAGCTCTAACGTCTGCGACTTGATCGAGGAGTCGAACATCGTGGCATTACCTTCGATCTATTCCGAAGGCGTGCCGCGTATACTGCTTGAGGCTTCCTCGGTTGGCCGGGCCTGCATTGCCTACGATGTTGGCGGCTGCGATAGCCTGATCATTAATAACGATAACGGCATTATCGTGAAAAGTAACTCTCCGCAGGAGCTGGCCGATAAGCTTGAATTCTTGTTAGCCAATCCCAAAGCACGAGTAGAGATGGGTATTAAAGGACGGCAACGCGTTCAGGATAAGTTTTCTAGCGGTATGATCATTAGCAAGACCTTAAAGACTTATCATGATGTGGTTCAGGGATGATGTAACGCAAGAGATTACAGCTTCATGTAAATCAAACACCTCCGAAGCGGTTGCATTTTAAGCTATGTAACTGCTCAGCAAACGCATGATGAGTTTAATGATTGCGTGCCACTTATTTTGAAGGTGATTGAATGTCTGATGAATCAAGTAACGTTATTGTATCCGTTATTATCCCTGTCCATAACGCCGCGGAGTATATTGCTGAGACGCTTACTACGGTGTTAGCCCAGTCTTTAAAAGAGATTGAGATTATCCTTGTTAACGATAGCTCAACGGATAATACGCTGGATATTGTCACTAAAATAGCCAGTGAAGATTCGCGAGTCCGGGTTATCACCAACCCGAGCAACGTCGGTGGCGGCGAATCGCGAAATATTGGCTTACGAGTAGCGACCGGCGAATACATCATTTTCCTCGACGATGACGATTACGCCGATAAAGAGATGTTAAAGAGAATGTCCGACCGGGCTACGGCCCTGCAAACGGATGTTGTTATCTGCCGGTGCCAGTCAGTCGATTTGCAAACCAATACCCGTTCTCCCATGCCTTTGTCGGCGCGTGAGGATTTACTGCCTGAAAAAGAGGTCTTCTCTTCACGGGAAATTGCTGACGATTTTTTCAGAGCCTTTATATGGTGGCCATGGGATAAGCTTTTCAGACGCGAGGCTATCCTGGCAATGGGCCTGGAGTTTCAACCGCTGAGAACCACAAACGACCTGTACTTTGTGAGTTGTTTCATGCTGTTAGCAAATCGCATCTCTCTGGTTGATGAGATCTTAATCTCTCATACTATCCACCGCGCTGAGTCGCT
Organism: Klebsiella sp. PL-2018; assembly: GCF_019048985.1. Classification (NCBI taxonomy): domain Bacteria; kingdom Pseudomonadati; phylum Pseudomonadota; class Gammaproteobacteria; order Enterobacterales; family Enterobacteriaceae; genus Klebsiella; species Klebsiella sp. PL-2018. The sequence continues at coordinate 3,840,345 of NZ_CP077673.1, read as the reverse complement.
TTCCTCCACCAGAGAAAATTCGTGGCACTGCGCGCTGCAGGCATTAACTTCGCTACGTTTGTTTATGCAAGATCGTGATTTACTGGCGTCCAGAAGTCGTGATTTTAATAATTACGCCGTTGTTTTTCTTGAGTGGCATCTCAATACGATTTCTGGCGGTACGTTTAACCCGTTGTTTAATGAAGTAAAGTCGTTCATCTTATCTTTAGAAATCGACTGTGATGACTTTTATGATGACTTTATCAAAGCTGCGTATGGCCGGATCGTTAATCAGTCAGCGGAAGAGTATATTTTTTCACTGAAAGACAGAGCGTTACGCGAGCTTGAACATGCACAAATGTTGAACTCAACGCTGCAGGAAGAAATGACTTTTCTTAAACAGTCGACGGTATCTCAGCGAAGTGAAATTGATGTTCTGAAGGCGCAGGTTAGCGATAAAACCACCATTATCCACGAGCTTGAACAGCGGAATACGCGCTTAGAGGAAGAGTATCAAACTCAACAACAGAAATTGCTCAGCATTGAAAATGCGTACCATGAACTGACTCAGCGCTATACAGATTTGGTTTCATCTTTGTCATGGAAAATGACGAAACCATTGAGGCTAGTTAAAGAAATAACCGCCCGAAAAAAGTCATGACGATGATAAACCGGTGATATCAACCAGCGCGCTGGCGATGTTGATATTGCAAGGGAGGCGTCATGCCGCCTCCCTTTGATCACTTACTTATGCCTGCTCCGCAGGTTTTCCACCACATCCGTCAAATTCAGCCCCTGATCCTGCAGCAGCACCAGCAGGTGATACATCAAATCCGACGCTTCATTCTTCAGTTCGAACTGGTCATGCACCGTCGCGGCCAGCGCGGTCTCAACGCCTTCTTCCCCCACCTTCTGCGCAATACGTTTGGTGCCGCTGGCGTACAGCTTCGCGGTATAGGAGCTTTCCGGATCGGCGTGTTTGCGTTCCGCCAGCAGCTGCTCCAGCTGATATAAGAACAGCCACTGATGGCCGGTTTCGCCAAAGCAGCTTGAGGTGCCTTTATGGCAGGTTGGGCCAATCGGATTAACCAGCGCCAGCAGGGTATCGTTATCGCAATCCGGGGTGATGCTCACCACGTTGAGGAAATTGCCCGACGTTTCCCCCTTGGTCCACAGACGCTGTTTGGTCCGCGAATAAAAGGTCACCTTGCCGGTCTCTTCGGTTTTCGCCAGCGCATCCTGATTCATATAGCCCAGCATCAGCACTTCACCAGAAACGGCGTGCTGCACGATGACCGGCATCAGACCGTCTGTTTTTTGCCAATCCAGCTGTTCACTTAACATACCCTAATCTCCACGCCCTGTGCTGCCAGGTACGTTTTCAGTTCACCAATGTTGATAATTTGCTTGTGGAACACCGAGGCGGCCAGCGCGCCGTCGACGTTAGCGTCGCGGAAGGCTTCCAGGAAGTGCTCCATGGTGCCCGCGCCGCCGGACGCAATCAGCGGCACGTGGCACACGGCGCGGACCTTGCTTAACTGCGCCAGATCGTAGCCGTTACGCACGCCGTCCTGGTTCATCATATTGAGGACGATCTCGCCGGCCCCGCGCTTTTGCACTTCCTGCACCCAGTCCAGGGTTTCCCACTGTGTCACCCGCGTCCGGCTCTCATCGCCGGTATACTGGTTGACGTGATACTTACCGCTCGCGGCGTCAAACCAGGTATCGATGCCCACCACAATACACTGCACGCCGAAACGGTCGGCCAGGCGGGTAATCAGCGTCGGATCCGCCAGGGCAGGGGAGTTGATGGAGATTTTATCCGCGCCGAAGGAGAGAATTTGCGCCGCATCGTCCAGCGACTTAATGCCGCCGGCGACGCAGAACGGAATGTCGATCACTTCCGCGACCCGCGACACCCAGCTTTTGTCCACCACGCGGCCGTCGCTGGAGGCGGTGATATCGTAGAACACCAGCTCATCCGCGCCTTCGTCGGCATAGCGTTTTGCCAGCGGGACGATATCACCGATGATTTCGTGATTACGGAACTGCACGCCTTTCACTACCTGGCCGTCGCGAACGTCGAGACAGGGGATTATCCGTTTTGCCAGCATTGAATGGCCTCCGTTACGTTAAATTTACCTTCCAGCAGCGCCCGGCCGACAATCACCCCGCGCACTCCGGTTCCGCGCAGCGCGGCGATATCATGCAGATCGCCAATGCCGCCGGAAGACTGAAACGCGACCTGCGGATAGCGGGCGCAAACTTCTTCATACAGCGAGACGTTAGACCCGGCCAGCGTCCCGTCGCGGGAAATATCGGTACACAGCACGTGCTGCAGGCCGACGGACTGATAGCTCTCCACCAGCTCCTCCAGGGTTACGCCGGAGTTCTCCTGCCAGCCGCTGACTGCCACCTGCTTGCTGCCTTCCGCGTCAATCCGCACGTCAAGCGCCAGCACCAGATGCTGCGGGCCAAAACGCGTAAACCAGCCTTTCACCACTTCCGGCGACTTCACCGCCGTCGAACCCACCACCACGCGCGCCACGCCTGCATCAAGCAGGGCGGCCACGTCTTCTTCCGTCCGCACGCCGCCGCCAACCTGCACCGGCACGTTCACGCCGGCAACCAGCGTTTTCAGCAGCGGGATCTGGCGTTTCGCCGGATCTTTCGCCCCGGTCAGGTCGACCAGGTGCAGCACTTCGGCCCCCTGAGCGGCATAGGATTGCAGGCGCGGCAGCGGGTCGTTACCGTAGTCGCGCTGCTGAGCGTAATCGCCCTGATGGAGACGGACGACCGTGCCGTCAATTAAATCTAAAGCAGGAATGATCATCACATCTCCAGGAAGTTTTTCAGCAGCTGCGCCCCGGCGCTGCCGGAGCGTTCAGGGTGGAACTGGACGCCAAAGAAGTTATCTTTCTGCACCGCCGCGGTGAAGGCCTCGCCGTAGCTGCACTGGGCGATGGTATTGACGTTGACCGGCATCGCGTAGCTGTGGACGAAGTAAAAATACGCCCCGTCTTCAATGCCGCGAAACAGACGATCGCCGGCTTTGGCGTATACCCGGTTCCAGCCCATATGCGGCAGCGGCAGGCCGTGGTCGGTCATTTTCGGCACGTCCTGGTCGATAATGCCCAGCAGGTCAACGCCGTTATTCTCCTCGCTGCGTTTTCCCAGCAGCTGCATGCCGAGGCAAATGCCCAGCACCGGCTGGGTACAGGCTTTAATCAGCTCGATCAAATCGCGCTCGCGCAGCTGGTCCATCGCCGCCTGAGCCGTGCCCACTCCCGGCAGAAACAGTTTATCGGCGCGCAGCACCACATCCGGGTCGCGGCTGACCTGCGGCTCGTAGCCGTGGCGGCTCACCGCGGATTTCACCGAATTGAGGTTGGCGCAGCCGGTATCGAGGATCACCACGTTCATCAGAGTACCCCTTTCGAAGACGGCAGCGTGTCGCCCTGGACGCGAATCGCCTGACGTAGCGTGCGGCCGAAGGCCTTAAACAGGCTCTCTACGCGGTGGTGGTCGTTTTTGCCCTTGGTTTTCAGGTGCAGAGTGACCGCCATGGTATAGGAGAGCGAGCGGAAGAAGTGTTCCACCATCTCGGTGCTCAGATCGCCAACGCGCTGATAGGTAAAGTCGGCTTTGTATTCGAGGTGCGGACGGCCGGAGATATCCAGCGCGCAGCGGGCCAGGCATTCGTCCATCGGCAGCACAAAGCCGAAACGGCCAATACCGCGTTTGTCGCCGAGGGCCAGCTTCAGCGCTTCGCCCAGCGCGAGCCCGGTATCTTCCACGGTGTGGTGATCGTCGATATAAAGATCGCCGCCGACGTTAATCTCCAGGCGGAAGCCGCCGTGGGTGGCGATTTGGTCAAGCATATGATCGAAGAAGCCGACGCCGGTGGAGATTTTGCTGCCGCCTTCGCGGTCCAGCCACACTTTCACATCCACCTGGGTCTCTTTGGTGATGCGCTCAACGTGGGCGTAGCGGTCGCGGCGGGTTAGCTGTTCGCAAATGGTTGGCCAGTCCAGCTTTTCGCGGTCATAGCGCAGGCCGGTAATGCCCATGTTATCCGCCAGCTGGATATCGGTCGCGCGGTCGCCAATCACGTAGCTGTTGGCGGTGTCCATCACCCCTTGCTCCAGCCACGGCAGCACCAGTTTGGTTTTCGGCTTGCGGCAGTCGCAGTTATCCGCCGGGAGATGCGGACAAATCAGCACCTCGTCAAAGTTGACGCCCTGCGAGGCGAAAATCTGCATCATCAGGTTGTGCGGGCCGTCGAACTCGTCCTGCGGCAGGCTGGCGGTTCCCAGCCCGTCCTGATTGGTGATCATCACCAGCCTGTACCCTTCCTGCTGCAGCTTCAGCAGGGCCGGGATCACCTGCGGCTCAAACGCCAGCTTATCGAAGCGGTCTACCTGAAAATCAACCGGTGGCTCGGAAATCAGCGTACCGTCACGGTCAATAAAGAGAAACTTCTGGGTCATACATTCTCCGCAGTCAAAGCGTCAATGACGCGCTGGCTCTCTGCACGGGTACCGATAGTGATACGCAAACAGCCGCTTAATGAAGGTTGTTTATTCTGGTCACGTAAGATAATGCCCTGATCCCACAAAGATTTAAATACCGCGCTGGAGGCGGTGATCCGCGCCAGAACGTAGTTGCTCTCGGAATCGAACACCTCTTCAACGCAGGCAATGCTGCGCAGCTGGCTGACCAGATAATCGCGTTCGGCGAGGATCTGCGCCACGCGCGCCCGCATGGCGGCAATGCCTTCCGCGCTGAGCGCCTGGGCGGCGATGTCGGCGACCGGCGTCGAGAGCGGATAAGGTGCGATAACCTTCATCAGCACGTTAATCACCTCGGCGTTGGCGAGGGTAAAGCCGCAGCGCAGTCCGGCCAGGGCGAAGGCCTTGGAGAGGGTACGCAGAATCACCAGGTGCGGATACTCGTTGAGCCAGGTCGCCAGCGTGGCCTGCGGGCAGAACTCAATATAGGCTTCATCCGCGACCACGATGGCTTTACCGCGCGCCATCTCCAGCAGGGTGCGAAAATCTTTCGGGTTGATAATCTGCCCGGTCGGGTTATTCGGGCTGCAGACGAACACCACTTTCACGCCGTCAAGATTGGCCGCGATACCCGGCAGATCCAGCTGCCAGTCGGCGAGGGTGGGCACCGTACGGCAGGTCACGCCGATGGTTTCGGCGCTGACGCTGTACATGCCGTAGGTCGGCGGGCAGTAGAGCACCGCGTCCTGGCCCGGCTCGCAGAAGGCGCGGATCAGCAGTTCAATGCCTTCATCGGCGCCGCGGCTGACCAGCACCTGCTCCGGCTTGACGCCCGCATACTGCGCGTAGCGTTCAATGACCGCTTTCGGCTGCGGTTCCGGATAGCGGTTCATCGTCTGCTCGGTCAGCTGAAACGAGACCGCGGTCGGGAATTCGTTGGCGTTCAGCCAGACGTCGCCTTTACCGCCCAGACGGCGAGCAGATTGATACGGCGTCAGCGCGCGGACGTTGGCGCGGGCTAAATCTTCGATGCTCATGCTTGCTCCTTAAGGGCTGCGACGCGCAGCGTAACGGCGTTTTTGTGGGCGTCAAGACGCTCGGCGGCGGCCAGAATCTCAATCGTTGAGGCGAGGGCGGCAAACCCGTCGCGCGACAGCTCCTGCACGGTCATGCGTTTCTGAAAATCCGCCAGGCCGAGGCTGGAGCAGGTGGCGGTGTAGCCGTAGGTCGGCAGCACATGGTTGGTGCCGGAGGCGTAATCGCCGGCGGACTCCGGCGACCAGTCGCCGAGAAATACCGAACCGGCGCTGGTAATGCCGTCGACCAGTTCGCGGGCGTTGCGGGTCTGAATAATCAGGTGCTCCGGACCGTACTGGTTGGAAATCTTCACGCACTGGGCGATATCGCGCGCCACGATGATGCGGCTGGCGGAGAGCGCCCCGCGGGCCGTTTCCGCACGGGACAGCGCGGCCAGCTGGCGCTCAACGGCTTGCGCGACGCGGGTGGCCATCTCGCTATCCGGCGTCAGCAGGATCACCTGCGAATCTGGGCCGTGCTCCGCCTGGGAAAGCAGGTCAGAGGCGACGAAATCCGGAGTGGCGCCGCTGTCGGCGATCACCAGCACTTCCGACGGCCCGGCGGGCATATCGATAGCCGCACCGTCAAGACGCTGGCTGACCTGGCGCTTGGCTTCGGTCACGAAGGCGTTGCCCGGGCCAAAGATTTTATCGACCTTCGCTACCGATTCGGTGCCGAACGCCAGGGCGGCAATCGCCTGCGCGCCGCCGACGTTAAAGATATTGCGCACGCCACACAGCTGGGCGGCATAGAGGATTTCATCGGCAATCGGCGGCGGCGAGCACAGCACCACCTGCTGGCAGCCCGCGATGCGCGCCGGCGTGGCGAGCATCAGCACCGTGGAGAACAGCGGCGCCGAGCCGCCGGGAATATATAAACCGACGGAGGCGATAGGGCGGGTCACCTGCTGGCAGCGTACGCCCGGCAGGGTTTCCACATCGACGGCCTGCAGCCGCTGCGCGTTGTGGAAGGTTTCGATATTTTTGACCGCCACGGCCATCGCCTGCTTGAGCTCGTCGCTCAGGCGCGCGCCGGCGGCGGCAATCTCTTCGTCGCTGACCTTCAGCGCCTTGACGTCGGTTTTATCGAACTTCGCGCCGTATTCGCGCAGGGCCGCATCGCCGTTGTCTTTAACGTTATTCAGGATCTCCGACACCGTCTTGCTGATGCTCTCGGAGGCGGAAATGGCCGGGCGCGTTAAGAGCTGTTGCTGTTGTTCTGCGCTACAGCCGTTCCAGTCGATAATTGTGTTGAAGCTCATGGTTGTTTCCCCTGTTTATCCCGTGACCGACCCGCCGGTTTACTCCATCATCTTCTCAATCGGCAGGACCAGAATGGAGCTGGCGCCCAGCGCTTTCAGTTTTTCCATGGTTTCCCAGAACAGGGTTTCGCTGCTCACCATGTGCATCGCCACGCGCTGCTTGTCGCCGGCCAGCGGCAGAATGGTCGGGCGCTCGGCGCCGGGCAGCAGGGCGACCACTTCTTCCAGGCGCTCGGTCGGCGCGTGCATCATGATGTATTTTGATTCGCGGGCCTGAATCACCCCCTGAATACGGGTCAGCAGGCGGTCGATCAACTGCTGTTTGCTATCGGCCATCTCGCCGTCGCGCTGGATCAGGCAGGCTTTGGAGCGGAACATCACTTCCACTTCGCGCAGGCCGTTTGCTTCGAGAGTCGCGCCGGTTGATACCAGGTCGCAAATCGCGTCGGCCAGACCGGCGCGCGGGGCCACTTCAACCGAGCCGTTCAGCAGGCAGGATTTGAACGAGATCCCTTTCTGGTCAAGGTAGCGCTTCAGCAGGTGCGGGTAGGAGGTGGCGATGCGTTTGCCGTCCAGCGCTGCCGGGCCGTCCCAGGGTTCATCCGCCGGGGTCGCCAGCGACAGGCGGCAGCCGCCGAAGTCGAGACGGCGCAGGGTGAAGTAGCGCGGGTCTTCGCCCTGAGCGCGGCGGCTCAGCAGCTCTTCCTCCAGCACGTTTTCGCCGATAATCCCCAAATCGACCACGCCGTCCATGATAAGGCCCGGAATATCGTCATCACGCACGCGCAGAATATCGATGGGCATATTTTCCGCCAGCGCGATCAGGCGCTGGGTGTGCAGATTCACTTTGATGCCGCAGCGGCTGAGTAATTCGCGTGAATCTTCGCTTAAACGCCCTGATTTCTGAATAGCTATGCGTAAACGGCTGTTGTCTAACATTCTTATTTTCCTCTGTAACCCTGTCTGAATCTGTCCGAATTCGGTCCAAAAAAAAGCCCCCGGAAGTGAATCTTCCGGGGGCTCTCTTTGCGTTCATGCACCACTGGAAGATCCAAACGTCTTCCAGCACACATCGCCTGAAAGACTAGTCAGGATGATGGTGATGATGGTGGTTTTTAAATTGAACGCTGTTCATAAAATTCTCTGTGAATGACTATGCATTTGATGCCTTTTAACCTAAACCACTTCACTCGCATAAAGCAAGGGCTTTTTTCTATCATTAATTGATTTCATATTGACCTAAGAAATTGTCAGCTGCCGCCGGCTGGCGTAGCCTTAAGTCAGCACAGCGAAAATTCAGGAGCAAGGGGATGAAAAAGGTCGCAATTGTAGGTTTAGGATGGCTGGGTATGCCGCTTGCGCTGTCGTTGATGTCGCGGGGATGGCAGGTGACCGGCAGTAAGACCACGCAGGATGGCGTCGAGGCGGCGCGGATGTGCGGCATCGACGGCTATCCGCTGCGTCTGGAGCCGCAGCTGGTCTGCGACACCGAAGATCTGGATGCCTTAATGAACGTTGACGCGCTGGTCATTACCTTACCGGCGCGGCGAACCGGACCGGGAGAGGACTTTTATCTTCAGGCGGTACAGGAGATCGTCGATACCGCGCTGGCGCATCACGTGCCGCGCATCATATTCACCAGCTCAACGTCGGTTTACGGCAACGCCAGCGGCACGCTGAAAGAGAACTCGCCCCGCAACCCGCAAACCGCCAGCGGGCGGGTGCTGAAAGAGCTGGAGGACTGGCTGCATAACCTTCCCGGCACCTCGGTGGACATTCTGCGCCTCGCCGGGCTGGTGGGGCCGTCCCGTCATCCGGGGCGCTTTTTTGCCGGAAAATCCGCGCCGGACGGCCAGCACGGCGTCAATCTGGTGCATCTTCAGGATGTGATTGCCGCGATCGAACTGTTACTGCAGGCTCCGAAAGGCGGGCGCATCTATAATATATGTGCGCCTAAGCATCCCGCGCGCGGCGTCTTTTATCCGCAGATGGCCCGCGAGCTTGGGCTTCCCGTCCCCGTATTCTCTGATAACCCGGAGAACGGTAGCGGTAAGATCGTAGATGGCAGCCGTATTTGCAACGAACTGGGGTTTGAGTACCAGTACCCCGACCCGCTGGTCATGCCGATGGAGTAATGCGCCAGCGGTGAATCGCGTACCGTAAGGGGGTAGCGATGAAACCACTGCTGGATGTGCTCGTCATTCTTGATGCCCTCGACAAAGAGGGCAGTTTTGCCGCCGCCTCGGCGAAGCTCTATAAAACGCCGTCGGCGCTGAGCTACACCATTCATAAGCTGGAAAGCGATCTCAATATTCAACTGCTTGACCGCAGCGGCCACCGGGCGCGCTTTACCCGTACCGGGCAGATGCTGCTGGAAAAGGGGCGCGACGTGCTGCACACCGCCCGTGAACTGGAAAAGCAGGCCGTCAGGCTGCAGCAGGGCTGGGAAAATGCGCTGATACTCAACGTCGACGCCACCTTTCCGTTCCCGCTGCTGGCTCCCGCGATCGCGGCGTTCTATCACCAGCATCACGCTACCCGCCTTGAATTCCGCCGCGATACCCCGGGCGCAAACTGGCAGATGCTGATGGAAGGGCGGGCGGATCTTCTGCTCGGCGTGCTGGGCGACCCGCCGGCGCTCAGCGGCTGCGGCTCTGTTCTGCTGGGAGAGGTGGCGCAGGCGTTTGTTGTTGCGCCCCGGCATCCGCTTGCGCAGATTGCCGGCCCGCTGGGCTGGCGGACGTTGCGCCGTCATCGGGCGATTGTGGCCGACGGCGCGTGGCCGCAGATTGACGCTCAGGATAGCCTGGCGGTATTCGATCTTTCCGCCCGGCTGACGCTGCTGTGCGCCGGACTGGGATGGGGCTATTTGCCGCTATTTCAGGTACAGCCTTTCATCGCCCGCGGCGAGCTACAAATATTAAAAACGACGGTGCCTGAACCGGTCAATCGCGCGTGGATAGGCTGGAATGAAGATATTTGCGGCCAGGCGGGCGAGTGGTGGCGAAAGGAGATATTAGCAAATAGTGCTATCCATCAGGTCTATAATACTAAAATCGTATGAATATTAATCTGTTAGAGAATCGCCGTAATTATTAAGCCTTGTAACATCTTGTCATCGTGCCAGTAGTTGTTGCAAAATACGCGTCCTGAAAATCAGAAACTGGCCGACGCTTTTTTAAAGTGTCGGTTATTTTTTTGGTTGAAAGACACATCATTCAATACCAAGAGGCCGGGCTTCGTACCGGATAGATATTTACTAAAAACCGACAGTGGTTGTCGCTGAGGAATACAAAGAAATGGGGCAATTTTTTGCTTACGCGCTGGCGTTCACCGTAAAAGGGGATAACTATGTCGCATAACGCTACTCCAAAAACCTCTCGCGTGGAATTACGTAAAACGCTTACGTTGATTCCGGTTGTCATGATGGGCCTGGCCTATATGCAGCCGATGACGCTGTTCGATACGTTTGGTATCGTCTCTGGATTGACTGATGGTCACGTTGCGACGGCTTACGCTTTCGCGCTGATCGCCATTCTTTTCACGGCGCTGAGCTACGGTAAACTGGTTCGCCGTTTCCCGTCGGCGGGTTCCGCTTATACCTACGCGCAGAAGTCCATTAGCCCGGCCGTTGGCTTTATGGTTGGCTGGTCATCGCTGCTGGACTACCTGTTCATGCCGATGATCAACATTCTGCTGGCGAAAATTTACTTTGAAGCGCTGGTGCCTTCTATTCCATCGTGGATCTTCGTTGTCGCGCTGGTGGCCTTTATGACCATCTCCAACCTGCGCAGCATCAAGACCGTGGCGAACTTCAACACCCTGATCGTTATCCTGCAGATGGGCATCGTGGCGGTGATTGTTGGCCTGATTATCTACGGCGTTATGCACGGCGAAGGCGCGGGCACGCTGACCAGCACCCGTCCGTTCTGGTCTGAAGGCGCGCACGTGGTGCCGATGATTACCGGCGCGACCATCCTGTGCTTCTCGTTCCTCGGCTTCGACGGTATCTCTTCGCTGTCTGAAGAGACCAAAGACGCAGAGCGTGTGATCCCGAAGGCTATCTTCCTGACCGCGCTGATTGGCGGCCTGATCTTTATCGGCGCTTCCTACTTCCTGCAGCTGTACTTCCCGGATATCTCGCGCTTTAAGGATCCGGACGCATCGCAGCCTGAAATCATGCTGTACGTGGCGGGCAAAACCTTCCAGTGGGGCGTGCTGATTTTCTCCAGCGTCACCGTACTGGCGTCCGGCATGGCCGCGCACGCGGGCGTTTCCCGTCTGATGTACGTGATGGGCCGCGACGGCGTGTTTCCGACGCGCTTCTTCGGCTACGTGCATCCGAAATGGCGGACTCCGGCGTGGAACGTACTGCTGGTTGGCGCAATTGCGCTGCTGGCGATTAAATTCGACCTCGTCACGGCGACGGCGCTGATTAACTTCGGTGCGCTGGTGGCGTTCACCTTCGTTAACCTGTCGGTGATCTCCCAGTTCTGGATCCGTGAAAAGCGCAACAAAACGCTGAAAGACCACTTCAACTATCTGGTTCTGCCGGTGTGCGGCGCGCTGACCGTTGGCGCACTGTGGATCAATCTGGAAGAGAGCTCCATGATTCTCGGCCTGATCTGGGGCGGTATTGGTCTGGTCTACCTGGCCTGCGTGACCAAAAGCTTCCGCAACCCGGTACCGCAGTACGAAGACGTTGCCTGATCGCGTTTGGTGATGTGAAAAGCCGGAGGGAGACCTCCGGCTTTTTTGTTTCTGGCGTTCCGCAGGCCGGGCAGGAGCCCGGGTAACCGCTACTCAAAACAGACGCTGCGCTCCCGGCACTCGTCGCAGCTTGGCGACCGGCAGATAACTTCCCCCTGCTGGAGCAAACAGCGCTGACGGTAAAAGAACTTTTTCCAGCGCATATTGTGTTCGTTCATCACCACCAGCTGCGGAAAGCAGTCGATCATCAGCAGGCGCAGTTCAGCGCGCGACGCAAGGCCCAGATCCTGCCAGAGATGGTTAAACGCCAGCGAAACCTCGGCGATAATCTGCGCCATCGGCCCGGCCTCCTGCTGCATCCAGCCCGCCAGCCACGCGCCCAGCTGCTGGCGCTCCTCCTCGCGGGTAGCGTTGAGTTCGCTCATCAGGCGGCGGCGGGTTAGCGCCTCGCCGTCCAGCGGCGTCTCCGCCTCGCCCAGGCGTCGCCGCAGCGCCTGCCAGTCGCGCGGGCTAAGCCCCATGCGCAGCGGAAAGCTGCCTTTCCCCGCGTGGTACAGCAGCCATAAGCGCCGCAGCCAGTCGAGCGGCGGCATCAGGCGACCCCCTTATGCGGCAGCGCGGCAGGCCAGCTCCCCCGGCGCTGCTGCCACCACGCGGGCAGCACTTCGGAGACCGGCCGCCATGCGCCGTCAACGCACGGTTCAATGCCTTCCTGTTCCAGCATTTGCCACGGCGTATGGCCGATACGCACGCAGAATACGGCTTTAACGTCCGCCAGCAGTTCGAGGATCGCTGCGAACCGGGCCGCGTTATCCTGCGGCTCGCACTCTTCGCGCCCCTGACAATATTTAGGCGTAAACCGTTCGTTGACCAGCACCATGCCGGCGGCCGAGAGGCTGTAGATAGAGAACCGGTCGGTGTGGCCAAAGTGGCAATCAATCACGTCCCCGCGGCTTGACGCCACGGCGACCAGGCAGGCGTCATCGGCTTCAGATTCGCCGCGGGTCGCAATGCTGGCGTGCAGCTGCGCGCGCTGGTGGAGGATTGGCAGCCAGGCCGGGAGGCTCTCCGGGGCCGGAAGCTGGGTAAACTGCTGGCTGCGGTCTTCGCCAAGCATCCCGATGGCGTCGGCGCGGCACTGGTGGCAGTGGGTCATCTGCGGCATCACTTCTCCGCACCGGCTGCGGGTGGCGGCGAGCGTCTCTGCGTCCGGCTCCGGCTGGCCGTTGAGGCCAAACACCGTCCCGTGCTCCGGCCTGGCGATCAGCGGCATAATATTATGGATAAATGCGCCGCTAGCCCGCAGCGCGCGGCTCACGTCGGCCATGCCGCTATCGTTGATGCCGGGGATCAGCACCGAATTTATTTTCACCAGCACGCCCTGGGCGGTCAGCCTGCGCACGCCCTCCAGCTGACGAGCAATCAGAATCTCTCCCGCTTCGCGTCCGCTGTAGCGCTCGCCGTCCAGCCATAGCCAGGCGTAGATTTGCGCGGCAATCTCCGCGTCGAGGGTATTAATGGTGACCGTAACGTGGTCAACCCCGACGTCCAGCAGGCGGTCCACCGCGTCGGGCAGCATCAGCCCGTTGGTCGACAGGCATAACTTCAGGTCCGGCAGCTGTTCACGGATCAGCTCCAGGGTACGGAAGGTGCGGGCGATATTGGCGAGCGGATCGCCGGGGCCGGCGATGCCGACCACCGAAAGCTGCGGGATCGCCTGTGCGACCTGACGCACTTTGACGACCGCCTGTTCAGGCGTCAGCAGCGTTGACGATACGCCGGGGCGGGACTCATTGCTGCAATCGAATTTGCGATTACAGTAATTGCACTGCAAATTGCAGGCGGGCGCGACGGGCAGATGCATCCGCGCAAAACGGTGATGCCCATTACGAGAGTAGCAGGGGTGCGCGGCAGCTTTATCGGCCACAAGCGGCGTCAGGGCGCTGTCATCCGCCGGGCGGCAGGCTGGGCCGCCAGAAAAAGAGGAGCAGGAAGTCATGGTCATACCTTCGTGGTTGGGCGATACCTTCCTGCTGCAAATGCTATACCAGAGGGGGTTTTTGCAACGCTATGAAAAATAATCGCTTTAACTGACTGCCGGCCAGGTAAAATTGTCGTAATTCCGCCGCGCTGGCGACAATGTCCTGAATCTCACATAACGCTTCACAGCCGCGGCATGGTGATATCCATGATCTGAATGCGATACGCCACCTGACGCGGCGTCATCCCGAGCAGCCGCGCCGCTTTGGCCTGCACCCAGCCCGCTTTCTCCAGGGCGGCAATCAGCCGCTGGCGCTCGTCGAGGCTGTTGTCGAGCCAGCCGTCTTCCGTCTGGCCGCCGTTGGGCAGCGCTTTCGGCGGGTTATCGCGATGGTTGAACAGAATCACGTCCCGGTCGATCAGGCCGCTTTCCGACATCACCGCTGAACGTTCGAGACAGTTTTCCAGTTCGCGGACGTTTCCCGGCCAGCTGTACTCCATCAGCAGGCGAATTGCCCCATCGCTGATGCGCAGCGTTCGCCCCTGGCCGTGGGCGATTTTACGTACCAGAAAATGCGCCAGTTCAGCGATATCCTCCTGGCGCTCGCGCAGCGGCGGCAGCGCGATAGGCATTACGTTCAGGCGGTAGTAAAGGTCTTCACGGAAATGCCCCAGCCGCACCTCCTCTTCCAGATGGCGGTTGGTCGCCGCGATGATGCGTACGTTGACGCGCAGGGTTTCATCGCCGCCGACGCGCTCCATCTCTCCTTCTTGCAGAATTCGCAGCAGCTTGGCCTGAAACGAGGCGCTGCTTTCACCGATTTCATCCAGGAATAGGGTGCCGCCGTCCGCCAGCTCAAAGCGGCCTTTCCGCTGGCGCACCGCGCCGGTGAACGCGCCTTTCTCATGGCCGAACAGCTCGCTCTCCAGCAGATTGTCCGGCAGCGCCGCGCAGTTAAATTTGACGAATGCGGCGCCGGCGCGCGGGGAATTATGATGAATGGCGTTGGCGATCAGCTCTTTCCCGGTGCCGCTCTCGCCGCGCACCAGCACCGTGGTATCCCAGCGGGAGACCTGACGGATAATGTCCATAATCTGCCGCATCGCCGGGCTTTTGCCGACCATATTCTCCAGGCCGAAACCGCGCGAAGGGGTACAGGCGCGCGTGCGCTCAACTCGGGGGCTCTGCTGCGGCGGCTGCGCGGCGGAGGTCGGCAGAATCATCAGGCGAATCGTCTGGGCCACCAGATTGGCGACGGTTTCGAGAAAGCGCGTGCAGGCGGGTAGCCGCTCTTCCTGACGCGCCATCGGCTGCGCCGCCAGTACGCCGATGGGCCGGGAATGGGGGCCCATCAGCGGAACGGCGATAAACGGCAGGTCGTAGTCGTACAGGCTCAGACGATCGAGAAAGCGCTGGTCATCGGCGACGCGCGGCAGCACCAGCGACTGGCCCTGCGCCAGCACGGTACCGACCAATCCTTCCCCCGGCCGGTAGCGAATTTGCGTACTGCCGGGCAGCGTCTGGTTTTCCGTTTGCTGCAGCGCTTCGATGCTCAGGATCTCCTGCTGGCTGTCGTACAGGCAAATCATCCCGTGCTGCATAAACGCATCGTTATGTAAAACGCTCAGCACCTCCTGCAGGGTTTTGCTCGCTTCGGTAGCGCGGCTCAGCACCACGCTTATCCGCTGCATGGCGGTAAACTGTTGGGAGAGATCGAAGCGCCTGACGGTGGTGTCCGAATCGGATTTATGGATCATTGCTCACCTCCGGTCAGGGTATCAAAGAGCGGGAATCGCAGAACGAGGCTGGTGCCTCCCTGCGGGCGCGAAGCCAGTTCAATCGCGCCGCGGTGGTAGGCGACCAGCGTTTGGATCAGCCGCAGCTCCATCCCTTTGCCGGGAGAGTTTAAAGCATCGGGGGAGTGGGCGTAGCGCACCTGCAGCAGCGGTACATTGTCGTTGAGATACAGCGAGAGCCAGCCCTCGTCCTCTTCGGCATAAAGCTCGATCTCCAGCGGTACGGAGGGCAGTTCAGCGGCGAGGGCCAGCGTCCGATCGAGCCATAAACTTAAGCAGGCCAGCATTTGGGTACGCTGGCCGAAGCCGACGAGATGCGGCGATGCCATGTCAACCCGCAGCCGCGCGCGGTCGTCAAAGCGGGTGCGGTAGAGGGCGTACAGGTCGTCAAAGAAGGGCTGAAGCGGCCAGACGGCGCTGCTTTCCAGTTCGAGAGAAGGGCGGCAGCGCTGCAGTCGCGCCATGGCCTCTTCGCCTTCGCGCCACGCCGCGTCCAGCGCCACGTTGCCGCTGCCTTCGCCGTTCAGCCGACGGGCCGCCGCCAGCATATTGATCGGGCAATTAAGCTGAATCAGCGCCGCGTCCAGCGACTCGCGAATGGCGGCCAGCAGCTTTCCGGCGGTCATCTGCTGCTTCAGACGGTCGAGACGGCCCTGCTCCTGCTGCTGGCGCTGCTGGGTGCAGTCGGCGATCACCACCAGCGTGCGCGCCGGGGCGCTGTCGACAAAATAGCGGCTGGCCTCTTCGCTTACGCCGGGCAGCCCCCAGCAGGTCACCGACAGCCAGCGCACCGCGCCGCGAACCACCACCGGCAGGATTTGCTCCGCGCCGGGCCCCATTTTGCGCGGTGAAATCTGGAGCTCGACCAGCAGCTCTTTTCCGCCGCAGTCCGCGCAGTACGTTTTGTAGGCGAGATTATCCATCACCACCCGATCCTGCTCATCCACCACGACCACGGCGGCGGGGATGTTGTTGAGCACCGCCTCCATCAGCGTCATATGATTGCGCAGGCGCTGTTCCAGGGTATAGCTGACGCTGATATCCCGCTGCATCGCCAGATAATGCTCCAGCTCGCCCTGGGGATTCAGCACCGGCGTGATGTCGATATCCACCAGATACAGGCCGCCGTCGCGGCGCTGATTAATCAGCTGGCCGCGCCACGGCTGGCGCTGAAGCAGGGTTTGCCACATCTGCTGGTAGATTTCTCGCGGCGTCTGGCTGCTGGCCAGCAGGCGCGGGTTTTGATTGAGCAGTTGCGCCAGCGAATATCCGCTCTGGCGGCAAAACGCCGGGTTGGCGTAGATAATATTCGCCCGGGCGTCGGTGAGGGAAATGGCTACCGATGCCTGTTCGACCATCGTAAAAAATAGCCCCGGATGTTGTTGAGTCAGCGCACCGGCAATCGCCTCGGGTACGGCGTTATCGAGCATCATATTCAGGGTCATCGCAAACTCCTGTGTCGCAGTTATGACAATTTGTCCGACACCGTGACGAGAACGCCGCGGCGTTTGTCGAATTTCGATAACCATGCAAAGCGTGCGCCCTTATCGGCGAGATAAGCAGAAACATTGATCCGGTAGGGGAAAACCCAGCGCTTTTTTCATTTTAAGCGGCCCGCCGGCCCCGCTGCGGGCGGCGGGCGGGCGCGGAAGCGATCGTTTTGGGGCAGGGGTGAGCCGCGATAGTGCAAAGAAACCTGGCACAGCCTTCGCAATACCTCTGCGAGAACGCGTGTTTTCAATCCCCCTTTCCGACAGGAGCGCAATATGGCGAACATTGGTATTTTCTTTGGCACCGATACCGGTAAAACCCGCAAAATCGCGAAAATGATCCACAAACAGCTGGGCGAGCTGGCGGATGCCCCGGTCAACATTAACCGCACGACGCTGGACGACTTTATGGCCTATCCGGTGCTGCTGCTGGGCACGCCGACGCTCGGCGACGGCCAGCTGCCGGGGCTTGAGGCCGGATGCGAAGGCGAATCATGGAGCGAATTCATCAGCGGCCTCGACGACGCCAGCCTGAGCGGGAAAACCGTGGCTCTGTTCGGCCTCGGCGACCAGAAAGGCTACCCGGACAACTTCGTTAGCGGGATGCGTCCGCTGTACGACGCTCTGCGCGCGCGCGGCGCGCAGATAATCGGCAGCTGGCCAAATGAGGGCTATGAATTCAGCGCCTCTGCGGCGCTGGAGGGCGAACGCTTTATTGGGCTGGTACTGGATCAGGATAACCAGTTCGACCAGACCGAAGCGCGTCTGGCGAGCTGGCTTGAGGAGATTAAACGCGCGGTGCTGTAGGCGTTAACGGGTAGCCGCGAGGCTACCCGCACAGGCCCGGCTGACGGGAGATCGTTTGTTCCAGCCACTGGCGCTGATGGCGCTGCTGGCTCTGCTGCCAAAGATAATCGCGCGCACTCTCCAGCGCCTGCTGCGGCTCCATGGGCGCGGCGGGACGAATTGCTTCACACCATAAAAGATGCCACCCCAGCTCGCTGGCGACGGGGAGGCTCAGGGCGTTTTCCGCCAGTGAAAACAGCGCGGTCTCGAGCTGGGGATAGAGCAGCCCGCGGCTAATCCAGCCCAGACGGCCCTCTTCCAGGGCGCTTGGGCAGTGGGAATGGCGGCGAGCCAGCGGAGCAAACGCGTCCCGGGAGGCGTTGATTTGCCGATACAGGCCGAGGATCCGCTGATGTACGGCTTCGCGGTCGCCATCGACCGTCAGCAGCAGGTGGCGGGTCAGACGCTGCTCCGGGCGCATAAACTGCGTCTGGTGGCGCAGATACCAGGCCTGTACCGTGGAGAGATCCGGCTGCGGTGCCTGGCGGGCGATATCGGTAAAGCCGACCTCCAGTCGGGCGTGATGCAGCACGATGGCTGCGCGCTCCGGCGGCGTAAATTCCCCCTCGTCGAGCCAGACGGCAAGGGAGGCGGCGATATTCTCCAGCAGCGCCGCCGGAATATCGCTTTCCGGGACCCGCGCGACGATCGCCTGCTCCATGCGGCACTGACGTTGCCAGGCCTGTTCAAAAGCCGGCGTATCGGCCGGCTCCAGGGCCGTGGGGTCGCTATTCCAGCGGCTGCGCGCCAGCCGCTGCCGGGCAAAACGTTGCCATGCGTTCATTCTTCTCTCTCCTCTATAAGGGTGATGGCCCGCGCCGGAACCCTGAACCAGCGGCCGCTAAAGTCCACGGTGTAGCTGTCGCCGGTCTCTCCGCGATCGGTCGCCTCGATGCGTCCCCGCTGGCCGGCGCTCACGACCACATCGCCGTTGACCGCAAGCGCCATCTGGCAGGTCACGCTATCCCCATATTGCAAGTTTCCGGCCAGCCACGGCTGGGTGATGGGGATCAGCTCCTGTTCGCGGCAGCCGATGATCCGATCGCTCTCCGGAAAGTGGATCTGGTAGATAATCTGATCCTGCAAAAAAACGCCCCAGTCGCGGACAAAGCCGGTGCTGCCGCGCCTGACCAGCAGCGCGCCGGGGGCGAAGCCCGCCACGGTGCCGTCGTTACGAATCGCGCGTACGACGCGGACCTCTTCGCTAAAGGTGAATTTCGGTCTCATGTTCCGCTCTCCTGAAACTGTTGCTGATAGCTCTCCGCGAGCAGTCGTCGCGCCAGCAGCCAGTGAGCGCGGGCGTTTTCCTCCAGCTGGTTTTGCAGCGGCACCTCGGCGCGCAGTTTGCGGTGAAAGGTTGCCAGCACCGGCAGGCTGCAGCGGCCAAGCAGCTCGGGCTGGTAGGGGACGGAGAAAAACTGGAAAAAGGATTCGGCGGAGCGAAGTTCGTCCACGCCGGGAATTTGATAAAACCACTCCATCATTACCCCCTCGCCCGCAGGGCGGATTCACCGCACAGCTCGTCGTAGATAGCCACCAGCTCATAATCTTTCGGGCTGCGCTTCCAGTTCTCGGCGAAGCGGCGGATGGCGGGCAGCAGCTGGTTAATTTGCGCGGCGTTAAGGTGATAGCCCATCTGGTCAAATACGCCGTTGACCGCCTGACGCCCGGAGTGTTTACCCAGCACCAGCCGGTAGCTGCGGCCCATCAGGGAAGGGGCGATCGACTGATAGCTCTCGCTGTCGCGCAGCAGCGCCGCCACGTGGACCCCTGATTCATGGGTAAACACCAGCTCGCCGACCAGCGGCTGCTGCGGGTCGATGGCGCGCTGGGCGGCTTCGGCGACCCTCTGACAGAGCGCGGGCAGCGCCGGAAAATGCACGCCGGTCTCCACGCCGAGGCAGCGCTCCAGGCCCAGCGCGACGGTTTCCAGCGCCGCGTTGCCCGCCCGCTCGCCGAGGCCGAGGATCGTCGTATTCACGCTGGTGGCCCCGGCGCTTACCGCCGCCAGCGTATTGGCGGTGGCCATACCCAGGTCGTTGTGGGCGTGCATTTCGATTTCCCCGGCCCAGACTTCGCGCAGGGCCGAGATTTGCGCCGCGGTGGAGAGGGGGTCGAGCAGGCCGACCGTATCGGCATAGCGCAGGCGGGCGGCGCCGCACTGCTGCGCGACCTCGGCGATAGCGCGCAGGGCCTGGCCCCCGGCGCGCGAGGCGTCCTCGCAGCCGATGCATACCTGCAGACCGAGCGTATGCGCAAGGCGGATAAACATCGCCAGCCGCTCCAGCAGCACCGTTAGCGGCTCGCGCAGTTTGTACTGCCGCAGCTTATCTGAAGCCGGAATCGAAATATCCACCCAGTCAACGCCCAGATCGGCGCTCTGGCGGATTTCCAGCGCGTTCATCCGGCACCAGGTCATCAGCGTCGCGTCGGGCAGCTGACGACGCACCAGCTGGATCCGCGCGATCTCCTCGTCCCCCATCGCCGGGGTGCCGACCTCCATCGCCGTAATCCCTGCGGCATAAAGCGCCTCGGCAATGGCGACCTTTTCGCTGGTGCGAAAGGCGACGCCGGGGCTCTGTTCGCCGTCGCGCAGGGTGGTATCGTTAATCAGCACGCGTCCCATCAGCCACCTCCGCCTTAGCCGTAAACCGGCGTGAAGACGGCGTCCGCCGGGCGCGGCTTGCCGTTGTGCCAGTAGGGCGACAGCGCGCGCAGCCGGTCGATAATCGGCGGCAGCGCGGTGACGACGTAATCGATCTCTTTCTCCCGGGTGTAGCGCGAGAGGGAAAAGCGGATGGTGCCGTGGGCGGCGGTATAGGGGATATTCATCGCCCGCATCACGTGGGAGGGTTCCAGCGAGCCTGACGTGCAGGCGCTGCCGCTGGAGGCGGCGATCCCGGCCTGGTTGAGCAGCAGCAGAATGGCCTCACCCTCAATAAACTCAAAGGCCAGATTCGCCGTGCCGGGCACCCGCGGCTGGCTACCGCCCATCACCATGACCGACGGCACGCTGGCCAGCAGGCGATGCTCCAGCCTGTCGCGCAGCTGGCCGATATGCGCCATTCCCGGCAGATGAATATTCGCCAGCTCGCAGGCCGCGCCCATGCCGACGATTCCGCAGATATTTTCCGTCCCGGCGCGCCGACCGTACTCCTGATGACCGCCGCGCAGCAGCGGGCGAAAGCGCGTTCCCCGGCGCAGATAGAGACAGCCTACGCCTTTTGGTCCGTGAAACTTATGCGCCGAGCAGGAGAGCATGTCGATGCGGGTCTCGCCCACGGCAATCGGCATTTTGCCCACCACCTGTACCGCATCGCAGTGAAACAGCGCCCCTTGTTCATGGGCCAGCTCCGCCATTTCGGCGATCGGGAAAAGCACCCCGGTTTCGTTATTCGCCCACATGGCGCTGACCAGCGCGACGCGCGGGCTGAGCGCGGCGCGGAACTGCGCCATGTCCAGCGCTCCCTCGCTATCCACCGCGATGCGATGGATCTGGTAGCCCTGGCGCTCCAGGTGCTCGCAGGCCGCCAGCGTCGCCGGATGTTCGACCGCGCTGGTGATAATTTCGCGCCGCTCCGGCAGCAGGGCGATGGCCGAGGCGATGGCGGTGGCGGTAGCTTCGGTGGCGCAGGAGGTAAAGATGATCTCGCTGGGATACTCCGCGCCCAGCAGCGCCGCGGTCTGTTGATGCGCGCGCTCCAGAGCCGCCTGGGCCGGTAGGCCAAAATCGTGTATCGACGAGGGGTTGCCGTAAAAGTCGGTCAAAAAGGGCATCATCGCTTCCAGAACCATCGGGTCCAGACGGGTGGTGGCGTTGTTATCGAGATAAACCTGTTTCATCTTGTCCCCCTTGGGTCAGTTAACCGCGGCTCAGGCCGCCACCACTTCCATATAACAGCCGGTACGTTCCATCAGTTTTTGCTGCAGCCAGGCCAGGGTCATATCGGTCATCATGCAGCCGCTACAGCTGCCGGAGAGGCTGACGGTCACCTGGTGGTTGGCGACGCTGAGCAGCGACATATCGCCGCCGTCGGCCTGAATATGCGGGCGCAGTTCAGCGATGGTCTCGACGACGCTCTGCCAGTGCGGATCTTTGCCGCTGGCCGCGGCGGGCGGCGTCTGCGGCGGCTGCGCGAGGATCTCCGCCAGCGCCAGCTCGATTTTTTCGTGGCAGGCGGTGCAGCCGCCGCCCGCTTTGGTGTAGTTGATCACCTCTTCAAGGGTGGTCAGGCCGTTGTTCTGCACCGCGCGGCGAATGTGTCCTTCATCGACGCCGAAGCATTTGCAGATCAGCTTGCCCTCCTCATGCTCTTCCTCCAGGCTTTCGCCGCGAAAGTTGGCGATGGCCGCGCGCAGGGCCTCCTGGCCCATCACCGAGCAGTGCATTTTCTCCGGCGGTAGCCCGTCGAGATAATCGGCAATCTGCTGATTGGTTATCTGCCCGGCTTCGGCCAGGGTATGGCCGATAATCAGCTCCGTCAGCGCGGAGGAGGAGGCGATGGCGCTGCCGCAGCCGAAGGTCTGGAAGCCCGCTTCCTGGATAATTTCGCTTTGCGGGTCAACGCGCAGCATCAGGCGCAGCGCGTCGCCGCAGCTTAATGACCCCACATCGCCTACCGCGTTGGCGTTGTCCACCACGCGCGCGTTGCGGGGATTAAAAAAATGGTCTTTCACTTTCTCGGAGTAATTCCACATGCTGTCAGCTCCAGGGATGATGACGGAAAACGCCGGGGCGCGGTTCACCGCAGGAGTGCGGTGGCGTTAACGAACTAGCAAATGCGATACCAGAGAATAAAATGCAATATTTTCAATTTGTTATATTTTGCCCTGACAAGATGCGCCCGACAGTGTCGGGATGTTTTGTGGGCTTTGTCACACAAACGACACGGCTAGCGGCGCGGGTCCGGTTCCTCATGCCACTCCTGTTCCTGCAGCAGACGGGTAAAGCGCTCCGGGTCGCGCTGGCGCGCATTTTTGCGCTGCCCTTTGTCGTACCAGTAAAGCTGGATCTCCTGCAGTAAGCCGACGATGGTAGTGTCGGCGGGAACGCGTTCGGCGCGGACGCCGACCTGCAGCAGCTGACGAAAAACCGCGTCGCCAATCGCCACGCAGAACAGCGTGACGCAATCCTCAAGGGCGTGGATCCGCCTGGCGATCTTCTCCGTCTGGTGGCCGTTCTCAACGGAGAAATCAACCACCCGGATCAGGGTGACCCGATCCGCCTTGACGCCGTATACCACCAGCCGCGGCGTGGCGCCAAAATGCTGATCGACATGACGATAGTCGGAACTGGCGAAGGCGACCTTCATAGACCACTCATCGGAGTGGACCATATCAAACTGACGGTTAATCGGCGGCATAGGCGCCTCCTGTGGAGAGTGAAGATTCGGTGTTCTGGCGAAGCGGCGATCGGTAGCGGGCGAGGTGGTGATGGCGCTCGCGCATCAGGTTTGCCAGCTCGAACAGCGTATCGCGCATTCCGCTGTATCCCTGACGCACCCGGCGGAATTCACCGAGCTTGTCAAAGATCGGAAAACCCGCGCGCACCAGCGGCAGCGCAAACTGCTCCGCCAGGTCGCAGGCGTGGGAGTTGGCCACCAGCAGGTCGGCGGGTTGGGCGCACAGCAGCGTTTGCAGATCCTCCAGATCTCCCGGCACCACGCGTTCCACCGGCAGCTGGCGCAGGCTGGGATGGCCGGTAGGAGCCACCAGCGGGCCGGGCTGCATCCCCTGACTGTTGGCGAAATCACACCACGCCGCCAGCAGATCGCCTTCCGCCGCTATCGCCATGCGCTGGCCCTGAAGCCACATATGACAGTCGATCATCGCATCCTGCAGCTGACCGCGCTGGCGCTCCAGCCACGGGGGAACGGCGCGTCCGGAAATTTTCGCCAGTTGATGAATAAAGGCGTCGCAGCGATCGAGGGTCATCAGGTGCGGCAGGGCGATAACCTCGCCCCGGCAGCGCGGGGCCAGCAGCGATGACGCGCGGTGGAGGGAGACGCCAATGGCGAAGCTGCACAGGCTTTGTCCCATCTGTTCTATCTGGCGCAGCGGCGTCCCGCCCTGGGTCAGCGGCGAGAAATCGCCTTGCGCCAGGTGCCCATCCATCGATTGCGCAAGGTCCGGCAGGATTATCGGCTGCAGACCAAAGGCTTCGACGCATCGGCGCAGCCACTCGATATCGCCCGGCGAGCAGAGGTGGCTGACCAGCAGGTTGACCCGGCGATTGCGCTGAGCGGGGCGCGGCGTCGGCGCAACCCACTGCTCAATGACGCTCTCGAGCACCGCGCTGAAGCCGTTTTCCATGGAACCATAAAAATCCGGCGTGTTAACGGTTAATATCGCCACGCTCTTGTGCCGGGGATACTCTTCGCGAAACTGGCGAACCACGCGGGAAATGTCGCTGCCCTGAGCCTCAGACAGCCCGGTGCTGAGCAGCACGATAGCCTGCGGCGCGTTGCGCTGGCAGAGGGTATCCAGGGCGGTGAAAATATTGCCGTCCGCGCCCATAATCGTCGAGGTGGGGTCCATCGCCGTCGACTGCAGGGGAACCGGGTCGTGGAAGTGTTGAATAAAAAAGACTTTGGCGAAGGCGCTGCATCCCTGCGCGCCGTGGACCAGAGGGATACTGTGTTCAATCCCGAGGCTGGCGAGGATTGCGCCGAGCGGCTGGCCGGTCTTGATCGGGCTGACCGCCAGCGGTTTATCGGTGCGGAAAATGTCTGCCATGGTGTACTCCTTAGTGCCACGGGGCGCGGGCATGGGTTTGCGGCCAGATGGGACTGTCGATGGTCTGACATAGCTGGCGGGCGAGGGTGACGATCCCCTTGTAGCCGGCGAAGGCGTGTTCGCGCTCCTGATTGATATCGAGAAACGGCAGCCTGGCTTTATAGGCGGTGTACATATTGCGTCCGCCGGCAATCATCAGGTCGGCCTGATAGCGATAGACCACATCCAGCAGCGTGCGGGCGTTGCCTTCTTCCAGCATTACCGCCTCTTCACCCATCAGCTCGCGGATCCGCTGTTTATCCTCTTCGGTGGATTTACGCGTGCCGGTTGCCACCACGGTCATGCCCAAATCCTGAAGCGCCGAGACCACCGACCAGGATTTCACCCCGCCGGTATAGAGCAGCGCTTTGCGGCCGCGCAGCCGTTCGCGCCACGGTTGTAGCGCCAGTTCCGCCGCCTGTTCCTCCCGCGCAATCAGCGCTTCGGTGCGCTGGCTAAGGTCGTCATCGCCCAGCAGCGCCGCCAGCTGGCGCAGGGCGTCGGAGGTGGCGCGGATCCCGTAGAAGCTGCCTTCGAACCACGGCGTGCCGTAGCGCTGCTCCAGCGCTCTGGCGACGTTAATTAGCGCCCGCGAGCAGACCAGCATATTGGCCTGCGCCCGGTGCATGGTCTGGATCTCGGCGAAACGGCCATCGCCGGAGAGGCTGCCGAGCACGCGGATCCCCAGCTCGTCGAGCAGCGGCTGAATATGCCAGAACTCGCCGGCAATATTGAATTCGCCAATCAGGCCAATATCGTGACGCTGCTCCGGGGCAAAGGGCGTGCTCTCCGGCCAGGGCGCGGGCTCGCGCTGACCGATGACCCGTTTCACCATGACCTCGCCGGCCAGCCGGTTACCGAGATTTTTACTGCCGTAAAAACCGGCCGCGTCAATGGCGATAACCGGTACGCCGGTGGCGGTCTGCGCGGCCTGGCATACCGCTTCCAGGTCATCGCCCTCCATGGCCGGTACGCAGGTGTTGTAGATAAAGACCGCCGCCGGATGATAACGGGTGACGATATGGCGAACGGCGTGAAACAGGCGACGTTCGCCGCGGCCCATAATCACGTCCTGTTCGTTGAGATCGGTGGTGAACCCGAGCCGATTCAGGGTGGGGCCGGAGCTGGCGCTGCCGCGGTTATCCCAGGAGCTTCCGGCGCAGCCGATGGGGCCATGGACCAGATGCGCCACGTCGGCAATGGGCAGCAGGGTTATCTGCGCGCCGTCGAACGCGCAGCCGCCGGCGGTGGCGCCGGGTTTGGGCGCGCTGCAGCCGGATTTTTGTTTATGGTTGTGTTCACAGGCCGGTTCATCCAGCAGCGCCAGAATTTCATTTCCCTTCATAGTGACCTCGTTGACGGTGGGGGATGAGGGGGAAGATGCAATTCGCGCTCCATAAGCGGCGCCTTGATATTTAAAGAAAAAGGGTTGTTGGCTTTGCGACAAAGCCAACAATCGGACAAGGGATGGCGGTAAGTAATGCTTTATGTCCTATCGCACTGGCATGGCTATTTGTTGCTGGAAGGCTGGCAGCGAGGGGGTTAGGCGCATCAAGAAGCCCGGAACAACCGTGAACGGAATATTCCCCTGACCGTAACGTGGGGAACGCGTCCATACGCAAAAAAAAGCCCGCGGGGTCAGCGGGCAACAAGCACAAAACAGGGATTAAAAAACGCGTTCTTCCAGAGGGTTATCCCGGTTAAGCCGCTTCGCCAGCCACGGTGGCAAACGGCCGGCCAGCAGCGTATTGATCGCCTCGCACTGCGCCTGAATCGTCGTCCCGGGCTGCGCTTTCATCGGGTGGATCCGGTGGCGGATCAGCCGGGCGGCGGCGGGCCCGCCGATCTCCTGACAAAACAGCAGCTGGCAGTCTTCAATCAGCCGGGCGCGCACTTCGCTGGCTTCCTGCTGGGTGGGCGCGGAGGGGTAGCGGCGCAGATCGTGCAGCCAGCCGCCTTGCTCATCGAACGCGTAGATAAAAAACAGCCGCCCCTGACCGAAATGGCCGTTAATCATCAGGCCATCCTGGGAGCAAAACGCCGCCAGCAGCTGCGGCGTTCGCTGGGCAGGGTGAACGATGCGTAAATGGGCGGGCAGCGCGCCCTGCAGGCTCGCCATCACCCGCGACCAGCGAGCGGGGGACATCACCGCCGTCGCGGAGGGAAAGCTGGCGGCCAGCTGCGGCTGGGTCAGGGTCGCCAGCCGCGCCGGGGTCAGCGTCTCGCCGCACTCCTGCGCCAGCCAGTCGACAATTTGCGCCGGCTGCAGGTCCGGCAGGGACTGAAACAGCGCCAGCATGCGCCAGAAAAGGGTATCGTTGTCGGACATCTCCAGCTCCTTATATCAACGCGCCGCGCGTCGCGCGCAGGCTTATCGGAAAGGTGGGGCGCCCCGGCTGCGGATTGACGTAGTAGCGGCGTCCCCCTTCCAGCGAAATCGCGCCGCCCCAGCGTTCAGCGTCGTTATGCTCAATCTGGAGCACTCGCGCCTCCAGATCCTGTTTCGCGATATAGGCGTACAGGTCCGCGCCGCGCTGACGGAAAATCACGATGGGCATACTCCCTCCTGGCCCCGCATGACGCGGGGCGCCTGATGGTTAACGGACGAGATCGAAACTGTATTCGGTTTTGCCCAGCTGGCTGGTATCGCTATCCAGTTTCTCCAGTACGGCGTTTACCAGCGTCGTCACAATGTTCATCGCCCCTTCATAACCCCAGGTTGTCTGGCGGTGCAGATGGTGGCGGTCGAACAGCGGAAAGCCGAGGCGGATAAGCGGTACTTCAAAGGCTTTGCCCTTCGCCAGGGTATCGCGCTGGATAAACTTGCCGTAGGAGTTGCCGATCATAAAGTCCGGCTGACGGGTGAACATCAGCGAACGGAAGTGCCACAAATCGCAGTTGATAAACACTTCGCTGTCGCGCCCGTACGGCGAGGCATCAAGCATTTTCTTCATCGCTTTTTGCCAGCGTTTGTTGGCGTTATGGCTCAGGATCACCGTCGGCTCGCAGCCCAGCTCCAGCAGGAAGCGGGTGAGGCCCATCACGAAGTCCGGGTCGCCGTACAGGCCAAATTTCTTGCCGTGCAGCCAGGTGTGGGAATCGAGCATCATGTCAACCAGCCGGCCGCGCTCAAGGGTGAGGGCGTCGGCGATCGGCTTGCCGCTAAGCTGGCTGACGGTCATCAGCAGTTCATCGGTAGCGGCCAGCCCCAGCGGAATCGCGACCTCGGTGGCGGGCTGGTTCCACATCTCCTGCACCACTTTTTTGCTCTTCAGCAGCTGCCACGGCTGCAGAAGCAGCGTATCGATGGCGTCAGGGGCCTCTTTCATCTCCTGCTGCGTGGTGCCGCCGGAATACATCCGATAATGGCCGTCGGCGGGCGTGTCGAGAACTTCTGACGGATCGGAGAGCAGGCTGCACGGCACCGCCATCTGTTCCATCATCCGCTTTAATACGCGGAAGTTGCCGAGATAGGTTTCAAAGCCGGTCACCAGATTGAGCTTCTGCAGTTTGCCCGGTTGCCCCTGGTAGTCCGCAGTGAAGGTTTTGGCGAAGCCTTCAAACATGTTGTCCCAGCCGGTGACGTGGCTGCCGATAAAGCTTGGCGTATGGGCATGGGGCACGGCGATGCTGCTATCGACGAAGCCATCTTTTTTGGCGTTGGCGATAAACGCCTGCAGGTCATCGCCGATGACTTCCGCCATGCAGGTGGTGGAAACCGCGATGATCTCCGGCTTGTACAGGGCGCTGGCGTTCTGCAGACCCAGATTCATGTTGTTGTTGCCGCCGAAGACCGCCGCGTCTTCGGTCATCGAGTCGGAGACGCAGGCGATCGGCTCTTTGAAATGGCGGTTAAAATAGGTGCGAAAGTAGGCCACGCACCCCTGGGAGCCGTGGACGTACGGCAGGGTATTGGCAAATCCCAGCGAGCAAAGCACCGCGCCAAGCGGCTGGCAGGCTTTCGCCGGGTCAACGGTCAGCGCCTCGCGCTGGAAATTCAGCGCTTCATACTCGGCGGTGGTGGTCCAGGCAAAGACCTCCTGCACGCGCTGGGCATCGTGCGCTTCCTCCAGCTGCCGCTTATTGCGGAACAGCTCCTGGTATTCATCCTGTTCGAATAGCGGATAGCAGCTATTAATTTTATCAATCGTTTGGCTCATGGTGTTCTCCTCCCGCGCCACAAATCGGTGAACAGACGGGACAGTGAGTGGGCAATCACGCAGACTTCAGCCACGGCGCGGTGAGTTCGTTCCACGCCGGGTTGTTCAGGGTCATATCCATATCGCGGGCGAAAATGGCGAAACCATCGTAGCCGTGGTACGGGCCGGAATAGTCCCACGAGTGCATCTGGCGGAACGGCACGCCCATTTTCTGGAAGATATATTTTTCCTTGATGCCGGAGCCGATAAGGTCGGGCTTCAGCGCCTTAACGAACGCTTCCAGCTCATAGCTGCTGGCGTCATCGAACAGCAGCGTGCCCTCTTTGAGATCCGGCAGGGTGCGGTCGTAGTCATCGTTATGGGCAAACTCGTACCCGGCGGCGATGATCTCCATGCCGAGATCCTCGTAGGCGCCGATGACGTGGCGTGGCCGCAGGCCGCCCATATAGAGCAGCACCTTACGCCCCTCCAGGCGCGGGCGATATTTGGCGATAATCGCCGCCATCTGCCCCTCATACCGGGCGATCACCGCTTCGGCGTTCGCGCGAATGGTATCGTCAAACTGGTCGGCGATTTTGCGCAGCGATTCGGCGATTTTGGTCGGCCCGAAGAAGTTGTACTCCATCCACGGAATCTGATGTTTCTCCTCCATATGGCGGGCGATATAGTTCATCGAACGGTAGCAGTGAACCAGGTTCAGCTTGACGAATGGGGTGTTCTCCATCTCCACCAGCGTGCCGTCGCCGGACCACTGCGCGACCACCCGTAGCCCCATCTCTTCCAGCAGGATGCGCGAGGCCCAGGCGTCGCCGCCGATGTTGTAGTCGCCGATGATCGCCACATCGTAAGGGGTGGTTTCAAACGGCTGTCCTTCGCGATTGTTGAGGATCCAGTCGCGCACCACGTCGTTGGCGATATGGTGCCCCAGCGACTGCGACACGCCGCGAAAGCCTTCGCAGCGTACCGGGATCACCGGTTTATCCAGCGCTTTGCTGCTGGCGTTGGCCACCGCGCTGATATCATCGCCGATCAGCCCCACCGGGCATTCCGACTGTATGGTGATCCCTTTGGTGAGCGGGAACAGCAGCTCCATCTCTTCAATCAGCTTGCTGAGCTTTTTATCGCCGCCGAAGACGATGTCGCGCTCCTGAAAATCAGAGGTGAAGTTCAGCGTGCCGAAGCTATCGACGCCGCTGACCCCGGTGTAGTAGTTGCGTCGTCCGGCGCGGGAATACTGGCCGCAGCCGACCGGCCCGTGCGAGATGTGGGCCATATCCTTGATTGGCCCGAATACCACCCCTTTCGAGCCGGCGTAGGCGCAGCCGCGCACGGTCATCACGCCGGGTTGTGATTTGCGGTTAGAGATAATGCACTTGCCGACGCTCTCCATTTGCGGATCGCTGACCATCATGTGCTTTCTGCGCTCTTTTCGCGCGGTTTCCGGGAACACCTCCAGGACTTCCTGGATCAGCGCCAGATTACGTTCGCCCGTTGCGTTGGTCATCATTATTGTCCTGTGCTCAGGCCGCGCTTTCTTCGGCGGCGGTTTTACCAATGATGCTGGTGTCTTCTTCTTCCATGATGCCGAACTCCATCAGCAGCGACTCCAGCTCATCCATGGTGCAGGGTGTCGGCACCACTTTCATGGTGTTGTTGACGATCTTCTGCGCCAGGGTGCGGTATTCGTTGGCCTGCTGGCAGGCGGGGTCGTACTCGATAACCGTCATTCGGCGGATCTCCGCGCGCTGCACGATATTGTCGCGGGGGACAAAGTGGATCATCTGGGTCCCGAGCTTTTCCGCCAGGGCCATGATCAGTTCGTCTTCACGGTCGGTCTGGCGTGAGTTACAGATCAGGCCGCCGAGGCGCACCTTGCCGGATTTAGCGTATTTAACGATCCCTTTGGAGATATTGTTGGCGGCGTACATCGCCATCATTTCGCCGGAGCAGACGATGTAGATCTCCTGGGCTTTGTTTTCGCGGATAGGCATGGCGAAGCCGCCGCAGACCACGTCGCCGAGCACGTCATAGAAGACAAAATCGAGATCGTCCTCGTAGGCGCCTTCTTCTTCAAGAAAGTTGATCGCCGTGATCACGCCGCGCCCCGCGCAGCCTACGCCTGGCTCCGGGCCGCCGGATTCCGCGCAGCGCACGTCGCCGTAGCCAATTTGCAGCACGTCTTCGAGCTCGAGATCCTCGACCGAGCCGACTTCCGCGGCCATCTCCATAATGGTGTTCTGTGCTTTAGCGTGCAGGATCAGGCGGGTGGAGTCCGCCTTCGGATCGCAGCCGACGATCATCACTTTCTTACCCATCTCCGCCAGCGCGGCGACGAGGTTCTGCGTGGTGGTGGATTTGCCGATACCGCCTTTACCGTAAATAGCGCATTGACGCATGGTCATGGTGACTTCTCCTGTGGTTGAGTGTTTGCCAGCAGAGAAGTGCAGGGAACATACCAGCCGTGCCTTTTTATTTATTTATCTGATTTTTATGAATTTATTAATTCATTGCCGCGCAGGGCGTAAAACAAAACGGCACAATAAGGCCACCAAATGTGGGAAACAGAACAATTCCGCCTGCCGGGGCCATTGTGGCGGTTTGTCGTCTGTTCAACAGCTTGTCGTCCCCTGTGTCTTGTTCCACGCAATCTCTCGGCGCGCTGCGTTGCCTTTATCTTCATAACGCGTTGAATTCGCGCTAACTCTTCGGTCATCCGCGAGCTGGCACAGGCTGTGCTTGAGGCAACAACTGGGTTTGCCGCTTATTTGAGGCGGCGAAGATGCCTCTCACCTTCGAGGATTGAACAATGTCCGGAAAAATGAAAACAATGGATGGCAACGCCGCGGCGGCCTGGATCTCTTATGCCTTTACCGAGGTCGCGGCGATTTACCCCATTACCCCTTCCACGCCGATGGCGGAAAATGTCGACGAGTGGGCGGCGCAGGGGAAAAAGAACCTTTTTGGCCAGCCGGTGCGCTTAATGGAGATGCAGTCGGAAGCCGGCGCGGCAGGCGCGGTACACGGCGCGCTGCAGGCCGGGGCGCTCACCACCACCTATACGGCCTCCCAGGGGCTGCTGCTGATGATCCCCAACATGTACAAAATCGCCGGTGAACTGCTGCCGGGCGTCTTTCACGTCAGCGCCCGGGCGCTGGCGACCAATTCGCTGAATATTTTTGGCGATCACCAGGACGTGATGGCGGTTCGCCAGACCGGCTGCGCGATGCTGGCGGAGAACAACGTGCAGCAGGTGATGGATTTGTCGGCGGTGGCGCATCTGGCGGCGATTAAGGGACGCATCCCGTTTGTTAACTTCTTCGATGGTTTCCGCACCTCGCACGAAATTCAAAAAATCGAGGTGCTGGAATATGACCAGCTGGCGACGCTGCTGGACCGGGCCGCGCTCGACAGCTTCCGCCGTAACGCGCTGCATCCGGATCATCCGGTCATCCGCGGAACGGCGCAAAACCCGGATATCTACTTCCAGGAAAGAGAGGCGGGTAACCGTTTTTATCAGGCGCTGCCCGATATTGTCGAAAGCTATATGGCGCAAATCAGCGCGCTCACCGGCCGGGAGTACCATCTGTTTAACTACACCGGCGCGGCGGATGCCGAACGGGTGATTATCGCCATGGGGTCGGTCTGCGACACCGTTCAGGAAGTGGTGGATACGCTGAACGCGGCGGGAGAGAAGGTCGGGCTGCTCAGCGTGCATCTGTTTCGCCCTTTTTCGCTGGCCCACTTTTTCGCTCAGCTGCCGAAAACCGTACAGCGGATTGCCGTGCTTGACCGCACCAAAGAGCCCGGCGCTCAGGCCGAACCGCTGTGCCTGGATGTGAAAAACGCCTTCTACCACCACGACGATGCGCCGCTGATTGTCGGCGGCCGCTACGCGCTTGGCGGTAAGGACGTTCTGCCTAACGATATCGCGGCGGTCTTTGACAACCTCAATAAACCGCTGCCGATGGACGGCTTTACCCTCGGCATTGTCGATGATGTCACCTTTACCTCGCTGCCTCCGCGCCAGCAGACGCTGGCGGTCTCGCATGATGGCATCACCGCCTGTAAATTTTGGGGCATGGGCTCGGACGGCACCGTTGGGGCCAATAAAAGCGCGATTAAAATCATCGGCGACAAAACGCCGCTCTACGCGCAGGCCTACTTTTCCTATGACTCGAAAAAATCCGGCGGCATTACCGTTTCGCATTTGCGCTTCGGCGACCGGCCGATCAATTCGCCCTACCTGATCCATCGGGCCGATTTTATCTCCTGTTCGCAGCAGTCCTACGTGGAGCGCTATGACCTGCTGGATGGGTTAAAGCCGGGCGGGACCTTTTTACTCAACTGCAGCTGGTCCGATGCGGAGCTGGAACAGCATCTGCCGGTCGGCTTTAAACGCTATCTGGCGCGGGAAAATATCCATTTTTATACCCTGAACGCCGTGGATATCGCCCGCGAGCTCGGGCTGGGCGGGCGCTTTAATATGCTGATGCAGGCGGCGTTCTTTAAGCTGGCGGCGATTATCGACCCGCAGACCGCGGCGGATTACCTCAAGCAGGCGGTTGAAAAAAGCTACGGCAGCAAAGGGGCGGCGGTGATCGAGATGAACCAGCGGGCGATCGAGCTGGGCATGGCCTCGCTGCATCAGGTGACCATTCCGGCGCACTGGGCGACGCTGGATGAGCCCGTGGCGCAGGCTTCAGCCATGATGCCGGATTTCATCCGCGATATTCTGCAGCCGATGAACCGCCAGTGCGGCGACCAGTTGCCGGTAAGCGCGTTTGTCGGCATGGAAGACGGCACCTTTCCCTCGGGCACCGCCGCCTGGGAGAAACGCGGGATCGCGCTGGAAGTGCCGGTCTGGCAGCCGGAGGGCTGCACGCAGTGTAACCAGTGCGCCTTTATCTGCCCCCACGCGGCGATCCGCCCGGCGCTGCTCAACGGCGAAGAGCAGGACGCCGCGCCGGCCGGGCTGTTGAGCAAACCCGCTCAGGGAGCGAAGGCGTACCACTACCATCTGGCTATTTCGCCGCTGGATTGCTCCGGCTGCGGCAACTGTGTGGATATCTGTCCTTCGCGCGGCAAGGCGTTAAAAATGCAGTCTCTTGATAGCCAGCGCCAGATGGCGCCGGTCTGGGACTATGCGCTGGCGCTGACGCCGAAGAGCAATCCGTTCCGGAAGACGACGGTCAAAGGTAGCCAGTTTGAAACCCCGCTGCTGGAGTTTTCCGGCGCCTGCGCGGGATGCGGCGAAACTCCTTATGCCCGCCTGATAACCCAGCTGTTTGGCGACCGGATGCTGATCGCTAACGCCACCGGCTGCTCTTCAATCTGGGGAGCCAGCGCGCCGTCGATTCCCTATACCACCAACCACCGCGGCCATGGCCCGGCATGGGCGAACTCGCTGTTTGAGGATAACGCGGAGTTTGGCCTCGGCATGATGCTCGGCGGCCAGGCGGTGCGTCAACAAATCGCCGATGATATGACCGCCGCGCTGGCGCTGCCGGTCAGCGACGAACTTAGCGACGCGATGCGCCAGTGGCTGGCGAAGCAGGATGAAGGCGAGGGTACCCGCGAGCGCGCGGACCGGCTCAGCGAACGGCTGGCGGCGGAAAAAGAGGGCGTGCCGCTGCTGGAGCAGCTATGGCAGAACCGCGACTATTTTGTGCGCCGGTCGCAGTGGATTTTCGGCGGCGACGGCTGGGCCTACGATATCGGCTTCGGCGGTCTCGATCACGTGCTGGCGAGCGGGGAAGACGTGAATATTCTGGTGTTTGATACCGAGGTTTACTCCAATACCGGCGGGCAGTCGTCTAAATCGACCCCGGTGGCGGCCATCGCGAAGTTTGCCGCGCAGGGCAAACGCACGCGGAAAAAAGATCTTGGCATGATGGCGATGAGCTACGGCAATGTGTACGTGGCCCAGGTCGCCATGGGCGCCGATAAAGATCAGACGCTGCGCGCGATCGCCGAGGCTGAAGCCTGGCCGGGACCGTCGCTGGTGATTGCCTACGCCGCCTGCATTAACCACGGGCTGAAAGCCGGTATGCGCTGCAGCCAGCGCGAGGCGAAACGGGCGGTTGAGGCGGGATACTGGCACCTGTGGCGCTATCATCCGCAGCGGGAAGCGGAGGGCAAGACGCCGTTTATGCTCGATTCCGAAGAGCCGGAGGAGAGCTTCCGCGACTTTTTGCTTGGCGAAGTGCGCTACGCCTCGCTGCACAAAACGACGCCGCATCTCGCGGATGCGCTTTTTAGCAGAACCGAGGAGGATGCGCGCGCCCGCTTTGCTCAGTATCGGCGGCTGGCCGGTGAGGAGTAGGGGCCGGCGCGCAGGCCTTTAGCTATCGTGCTGCATGACCTTAAGCAGCGTATCCAGCAGGCCGGGAAAGCGCGCGTCTAAATCTTCCCGGCGCAGCGAAATCAAATTCTCCCGCCCCTGAGGCCGCTGCCAGATCACACCGCTGTCGCGCAGGACGCGCCAGTGGTGGGTCATGGTCGACTTCGCCACATCTTCATGACGCAGGGCGTTACAGCTCTGCTCGCTGCCGTCGGCAAGGATACGGATAATCTCAAGCCGCAGCGGGTTGCCGAGAGCGAAAAGGACATTTTCGAGGCGAATTTGTTCACGTTCGGGGTGATTGGCGATCATAATATTCCTGTGTCGGCGGCGGCGCAGCTCCGTGAGCAGCAGCCCGTATCGGCGGCTGGCCGGTAATATACCGAAACTGCTTTTCTAAAGCCACGCGGGTCGTCGCAGCTTCACCAATAGTAACGATAGCAAAAATAGTTCGAATATACTCGTACAGTTGTACTATGATAGATGCCGTTATATGAACGGCGGCCAATTCCGGCCGCCTGTTAACAGTCACAATGACTAAGGACGCATCATGCCCCGACCCATCCCCCTCGAACGTTATCGCAACATCGGTATCTCCGCGCATATCGATGCCGGCAAAACCACCACCACCGAGCGCATCCTGTTTTATACCGGGATGAGCCACAAGCTGGGGGAAGTACACGATGGCGCGGCAACCACCGACTGGATGGCGCAGGAGCAGGAGCGCGGGATCACCATTACCTCCGCGGCGGTGAGCTGCTTCTGGCCCGGCATGGACCGCAGCTTCGAGCCGCACCGGATTAACATCATCGATACCCCCGGGCACGTGGATTTCACCATCGAAGTGGAACGCTCCATGCGCGTCCTGGATGGCGCGGTGATGGTTTACGACTCCGTCGGCGGCGTGCAGCCGCAGTCGGAAACCGTCTGGCGGCAGGCGAATAAATACCACGTTCCGCGGCTGGCCTTCGTCAACAAGATGGACCGCCCCGGCGCGGACTTTTTCCGCGTGGTGCAGATGATGATCGATCGCCTGAAGGCCAATCCGGTGCCGATTGCGATCCCGGTTGGCGCCGAAGAGCACTTCACCGGGGTGGTGGATCTCATCAAAATGCGCGCCATTTTGTGGGATGACGCCACCCAGGGGATGACCTTCAGCTATGCGCCGGTGCCTGACGACCTCGTGGAAACCGCCCGTCTGTGGCGGGAGAATATGGTCTCGGCGGCGGCGGAAGCCAGCGACGAACTGATGGACAAATATCTCGAAACCGGTGAACTGGACGAGGCGGAGATCGTCGCCGGTCTGCGCCAGCGCACGGTGAAGGGGGAAATCCAGGCGGTGCTGTGCGGCAGCGCGTTTAAAAACAAAGGCGTGCAGCGGATGCTCGATGCGGTGGTTGAGCTGATGCCGTCGCCGCTGGATATCCCGGCGATTCAGGGCGTGGATGAGAAAGGGCGGCCCGCTGAACGTCATCCGGGCGACGACGAGCCGTTCTCGGCGCTGGCCTTCAAGCTGATGACCGACCCCTACGTTGGACAGCTGACCTTTATCCGCGTCTATTCCGGGACGCTGAAAAAAGGCGATGCGGTGTGGAATCCGGTGAAAGGTAAGAAAGAGCGCATCGGACGCATCGTGCTGATGCAGGCCAACGATCGCCATGAGGTGGACGAACTGCACGCCGGGGACATTGCCGCCTGCGTCGGCCTGAAGGATGTCACCACCGGCGACACGCTGTGCGACCCGGATGCGGTGATTACCCTCGAACGGATGGAGTTTCCGGAGCCGGTGATTTCGCTGGCGATTGAACCGAAAACCAAAGCCGATCAGGAGAAAATGGGTATCGCCCTGCAGCGGCTGGCGGCGGAAGATCCGTCGTTTCGTCTGCATACTGACGAGGAGTCCGGCCAGACGATCGTTTCCGGGATGGGCGAACTGCATCTGGAGATTATCGTCGACCGCATGAAGCGTGAGTTTGGCGTCGAGGCGAATATCGGGCGTCCGCAGGTGACCTATCGCGAGACGATCCGCAAAACGGTCAAAGAGGTGGAAGGCAAATTTGTC
The DNA here is from genome assembly GCF_019048985.1 of Klebsiella sp. PL-2018. Taxonomy (NCBI): domain Bacteria; kingdom Pseudomonadati; phylum Pseudomonadota; class Gammaproteobacteria; order Enterobacterales; family Enterobacteriaceae; genus Klebsiella; species Klebsiella sp. PL-2018. Next base: position 3,803,358 of record NZ_CP077673.1, on the reverse strand, counting down.
CGCCAGTCCGGCGGTAAAGGGCAGTACGGTCACGTGGTGCTGACCCTTGAACCGCTGGAGCCGGGAAGCGGTTTCGTGTTTGAGGACGCGACCAAAGGCGGCGTGGTGCCGCGCGAGTACATCCCTTCAGTGGAAAAAGGGCTGCGCGAAGCGATGGGCACCGGCGTGCTGGCGGGCTATCCGGTGGTGGATATCAAGGCGACCCTGACGTTTGGTTCGTATCACGACGTCGACTCGTCGGAGATGGCTTTCCGGATGGCGGCGATATTTGGCTTCAAGGAAGGGGCGCGCAGGGCCGACCCGGTTATTCTTGAACCGGTGATGCACGTGGAAGTGGAGACCCCGGAAGAGTACGCCGGGAATATTATGGGCGATCTCTCTTCCCGTCGCGGAATGGTGCAGGGGATGGAGGAGCGGTTCGGCAGCCAGATTATCCGCGCCGACGTGCCGCTGGCCGAGATGTTTGGCTATTCCACCACGCTGCGTTCAATGTCCCAGGGCCGGGCGACCTACAGCATGGAGTTCCACCACTACGCGGAAGCCCCGCGCAACGTGGCTGAGGCGATTATCGCCAGCCGCGCCAAAGGCTAAGCAACGTTCCCGGGTGCGACGCGAGGCGTCTTACCCGGGCTACGAGTCCTGCCATCGTTTGTAGCCCGGGTAAGGCGTTAGCCGCAACCCGGGAATTTCTGCCAATCAAACAATATCCTGCGCGTACTGCCACAGCGCCTTCAGCTGCGCCAGCTTCTCTTTATCGTCCGCATACTGCTGGTACAGCGTCTGCAGCTCATCGGCGTAGGCCTGCAAAAACTCAGGCGTAAAGACCTGGCGACGGTGCTCTAACCAACGCTGCTGCTCGGCTTCATCCAGCGTGCCGGGATAGTTGCGCGCGCGATAGTTGAACAGCAGGCGCTCGATACGCTTATCGGCGAAGGTAATATCCAGCGCCGGCAGGTTGCGCGGCTCGGTTTCGAGTACGATTTTCATCGCCGCACGGTCGGCATCGCTGAAAAAGCCGTTATACAGCTGCGTATCGACGTTATCGGACGGCACAAACGGCTCCGCTTCGGCAAAAATCGCCACCGCTTTCTCGCGTACCTGCGGATTGGCCCGCAGCAGCTGGGCGTTCTCCAGACAGCGCTGGATATTGATGCCCAGCCGGTCGGCATCCTGCGGACGCAGGGTGTTTTGCTGCGCCAGCACCGGGCATTTATTCAGGTGGACCAGCTTGATCGGCACCGCAGCCAGATCGCCCAGCTCGCTTTTCGGCGTATACAGCCGCTCGCGCAGGGTGTCGGCATCGAGCTCCAGCAGGGGGGCGATGTCTCCGGCCAGGTCGACCATAATCACCGCGTTACGGTTGTCCGGGTGCCACGCCAGCGGGGCGACCAGGCTGGTATTGCCGCGCGCCGCGCCGAACATGCCGGAAACATGCACCAGCGGTTTGATTTGCGGCACGTCAATCAGCGTCGCCAGCTTACGCTTGTTGCGGTGGGCGTAAAGATAATCGAACAGGCGCGGCTGCTGGGTTTTCACCAGTTTCGCCATGGCGATGGTGGCGTAAACGTCGGCCATCGCGTCGTGGGCGTTGCTGTGTTCGATGCCGTTAGCGACGGTCAGATGCTCCAGCCGGAAGCTCGGTAAGCCCTCTTCATTTTCCGGCCAGTTGATCCCTTCGGGGCGCAGCGCATAGCAGGCGCGCATCACGTCCAGCAGATCCCAGCGGGAGTTGTCGTGCTGCCAGCTCCAGGCGTAGGGATCGTAAAAATTACGATAGAGAATGTTGCGCGTCACTTCGTCATCGAAGCGCACGTTGTTATAGCCGACGATGCAGGTTTTCGGCACCGTGAATAGATCGTGAACGCGGCGGGCGAAAGCGGCTTCGTTGTCGCCCTTGGCGTTCGCCTCCTGCGGCGTTATCCCGGTGACCATGACCGCCTGCGGCTGCGGCAGATAGTCATCGGCGAGCCTGCAGTAGAAGACTTCGGGTTCGCCGACGATATTCAGGTCTTCATCGGTGCGAATGGCGGCAAACTGCGACGGTCGGTCGAGCGAGGGACTGGTGCCGAAGGTCTCGTAATCGTGAAATAAAAATCCGGGCTGGCTGGCGCTATCTTGCATAATCTGTTCATTATTCCTGGTGGCGAGCAGCCTTCATGGTAAACGATTTGCCGGGCCATCAGAAGGGTATCCCCTTTGTCCCGCGTCGGCGATGTCATATTTTCTTGCAATTAAACCCTGATTTGAAACGAGAAGTTCCGTAAAAAGGACGGCGAATCTGTCAATTTAGAGGATATGCCGTTGAAAGGCCGTTTTTTTATTGCTGTATCTTTGCTCGCTGCGAGCGTTTCCTGCGCATTTGCCGCCAATGATTTTCCCGTCAACGTGACGCCTCCTTCTATTCAGGCCGGTTCCTGGGTGCTGATGGATTACACCACCGGCCAGATCCTGACCGCCGGTAACGAGCATCAGCAGCGCAATCCCGCCAGCCTGACCAAACTCATGACCGGCTACGTGGTCGATCGCGCTATCGACAGCCACCGCATCACCTTTGACGACATCGTCACCGTCGGAAAAGACGCCTGGGCGCAGGGTAACCCGGTCTTTAATGGTTCTTCGCTGATGTTCCTTAAGCCCGGCGATCGGGTCAGCGTACGCGATTTAAGCCGCGGGCTGATCGTTGACTCCGGCAACGATGCCTGCGTGGCGCTGGCGGACTACGTCGCTGGCGGCCAGCCGCAGTTCGTCGCGCTGATGAACAGCTACGTGGAAAAACTGCATTTGCAGGATACCCATTTTGAAACCGTCCACGGTCTGGACGCGCCGGGTCAGCACAGTTCGGCCTACGATCTGGCGGTGCTCTCGCGGGCGATTATTCACGGCGAGCCGGACGTCTACCATATGTACAGCCAGAAGAGCCTGACCTGGAACGGCATTACCCAGCAGAACCGCAACGGGCTGCTGTGGGATAAGACCATGAACGTCGATGGTCTGAAGACCGGCCACACCTCAGGCGCCGGCTTCAACCTGATTGCCTCCGCGGTGGACGGCCAGCGCCGGCTGATTGCGGTGGTGATGGGGGCCGACAGCCCGAAAGGGCGTGAACAGCAGGCGGCGAAGCTGCTGCACTGGGGCCAGCAAAACTTCGATACCGTCCAGGTCCTGCAGGACGGCAAGCAGGTCGGCGTTGAGCGAATCTGGTATGGCGATAAAGAGCAGATTAAGCTGGGGACCGATCAGGACTTCTGGTTAGCGCTGCCGAAGTCGGAAGTCTCGCGCATTAAGGCCAAATACGTGCTGGATAACAAAGTGCTGGAAGCGCCGATCGCCGCCCACCAGCGGGTTGGCGAAATCTCCCTTTACGATGGTGATAAAGTGGTGGCCCACTGGCCGCTGGTGACGCTGGAAAGCGTTGGCAAGGGCGGCGTGCTGTCGCGCTTTAGCGATTATCTGCATCAAAAACTGTAACTTCTCCGCCGCTCCGCCCGGAGCGGCATCTCGTAGCTGTTTGATTATTATGCCGCTTCGGTTGGCGCTTCGTTTACTTTCACTCCATTACCTTACCCGGTCACCCTTCAGGAAAAAGCCTGGCGCTTGTGCGCCATAAATGGAGCTGGGAAGATGAAATACTTTGCGCGTAGTGCGCTTTCTCTGGGACTGTTCACCGTTTTTAGCACTTCGAGTTTTGCCTCCGGCCTCGTTCTGGCCGATAACGAATTCCGCAATGATTTAGCCTGGTTATCCGACCGTGGAACCCTCTCGTTGAGCCTGTCGACCTGGCCTCTGAGCGAAGAGGAGATTAAGCGCGCGCTGGCCAATGCCCATCCGACAACGTCCGCAGAGCGGGTGGTACTGGGTCGGGTAAATCAGCGATTAAGCGCGCTGAAAGCTGACGTGCGCGTTACCGGCTACAGCTCCACTGATAAGCCGGGCACGCCGCAGGGGTTCGCCCAGTCTTACCCCGCCGACCAGTCGCTTTCTCTCGCCCTGAACAACAGCGGCGAATGGTGGGATCTGCACCTGCAGGGCAATGTTGAAGGCGACAAGCGCATCAGTAACGGTTCGAGCGTGAACGCCAACGGCGCATACGGCGCGGTTAAGCTGTGGAACCAGTGGCTGGCGTTCGGGCAAATCCCCCAGTGGTGGGGGCCGGGCTATGAAGGTAGCCTGATCCGCTCCGATGCCGCGCGTCCCATGACCGGTTTTCTGCTGCAGCGCGCCGAACAGCGGGCGCCGGAAACCTCATGGCTAAGCTGGATTGGCCCCTGGCAGTACCAGCTTTCCGCCAGCCAGATGAACCAGTACGCAGCCGTACCGCATACCAAAATCTTCGGTGGTCGCCTGACTTTTTCACCGCTCACCTCGCTGGAGCTGGGAGCCTCGCGCGTTATGCAGTGGGGCGGCGAAGGGCGGCCTTCCTCATTCAGCAGCTTCTGGGACGGCCTCACCGGCAATGATAACACCGGCGACTCGGCCGACGATCCCGGCAACCAGCTGGCCGGTTTTGATTTCAAGCTGAAGCTGGCGCCCACCCTCGGCTGGCCGGTGAGCATTTACGGCCAGATGATCGGCGAGGACGAAGCCGGATATTTACCCTCGGCGCACCTCTATCTTGGCGGCGTGGAAGGGCATCACCAGTGGAACAGCAATGCGGTTAACTGGTATCTGGAAGCCCACGATACCCGCTCGAACATGGGCCGTACTAACTACATCTATAACCACTTTATCTATAAAGACGGCTACTACCAGCAGGGCTATCCGCTGGGCGATGCGATGGGCGGCGACGGGCGTTTATATGCCAGTAAGGTGGAGCTGGTAACCGAAGAGAATCAGCGCTGGAGCGCGCGGCTGGTCTACGCTGAGGTCAATCCAAAAAACCAGCGAATCAATAAAGCCTTCCCGCGCGCCGATACGCTGAAGGGCGTACAGCTGGGCTGGAGCGGCGATGTTATGCCAACGGTACGCCTGAATACCTCCCTGTGGTACACCGACGCTAACCACAGCGCCAGCGACGATGTTGGGGCCAGCATCGGCGTTGAGCTACCGTTCAGTTTATAACCGTATGGCGGCGATTTTTTCATCTTCTTGCCGCGCGGATTTGTGAATTGCCGCACATACAGTGGGTGATAGTACTGCTAATTTATGTGTATATACATACAGTATTTTATCAACAGTGGAGGCAGCATGGACTATAACGTTAAATCCGTAGGCAAGAAGAAAATTGCTGGTTTTCATCTGGTCGGTCCCTGGGAGCAGACGGTAAAACAGGGGTTTGAACAGCTGATGATGTGGGTCGATAACAGCCAGGTGCCGGCGCAGGAGTGGGTGGCCGTTTACTACGACAACCCGGACGAAGTCCCGGCGGAAAAGCTGCGCTGCGACACCGCCGTCACGGTGGCGGATGACTACCAGATTCCTGAGGGTAGCGAAGGCGTGATGATGACCGAAATCGCCGGCGGGGATTATGCGGTTGCCCGTGCCAGAGTCGAGAATTTTGACTTTGCGACGCCGTGGTACCAGTTCTTCGAGAGCCTGATGGAAAGCAAAACCCATCAGATGGCGATGAAGCCCTGTTTTGAAGTCTATCTTAACGATGGTAACCAGGACGGCTACTGGGATATTGATATGTATATCGCGGTCGAGCCGGCGGTGAAGTAGAACATTGTCCCTTCGTTTGACAAGGTTTATTACATTCGCGTGATGCTTGCGGCGAAAAAGCAGTTACAATTGGCCTTTTCGTTGTGTCGGAGTAGGTTGTGCGCGCGGATAAATCACTTAAGCCATTTGAAATTCGGCTGTATCGCCATTACCGCATCGTCCATGGCGTGCGAATAGCATTGGCCTTTGTGCTCACCTTTGTGCTGGTGCGCCTGCTTAACGTTCCTGAAGGCACCTGGCCCCTCATCACCCTGGTGGTGGTGATGGGGCCTATCTCCTTCTGGGGAAACGTCGTACCGCGCGCGTTTGAACGTATCGGCGGCACGATCCTCGGCTCGGCGCTCGGGCTGGTGGCGCTCAAGCTGGAGCTTATCTCTCTGCCCATTATGCTGCTGTGGTGCGCGGTGGCGATGTTCCTCTGCGGCTGGCTGGCGCTGGGCAAAAAGCCCTACCAGGCGCTGCTGATCGGCATCACCCTGGCGGTAGTGGTCGGCGCGCCGCCGGGCGACATGACCACCGCGCTGTGGCGAAGCGGCGACGTTATCTTCGGCTCCCTGCTGGCGATGCTGTTTACCGGTATCTGGCCGCAGCGGGCCTTTCTGCACTGGCGTATCCAGATGGCCAGCTACGTCACCGCCTTCAACCGTCTGTATCAGGCGGGCTTCTCGCCGAACCTCGTTGAGCGTCCGCGTCTGGAAAAGCATATGCAGAAGGTGCTTAACGACGTGGTGAAAATGCGCGGATTAATTACCCCTGCCAGCAAAGAGACGCATATCCAGAAGGCCATCTTTGAGGCGATCCAGACCGTCAGCCGTAACCTGGTGTGTATGCTGGAGCTGCAAATCAACGCCTACTGGGCGTCGCGTCCCGGCCATTTCGTGATGCTTAACGCCCATACGCTGCGCGAAACCCAGCAGATGACCCAGCAAACGCTGCTGACTATCGCCCACGCATTGTATGAGGGCAATCCGCAGCCGATTCTTGCCAACAATGAAAAGCTCAACGAAATCGTGGCCGAACTGCGCCAGCTCATCAAAGAGCAGCAGGACGACAATTTCTCCGAAACGCCCATTCACGGTTATGTCTGGTTAACTATCGAGCTGGCGCGCCAGCTCGAACTGCTGTCGCATTTAATCTGCCGTGCGTTGCGTAAATAAAGACCAGACTCACGTGGTTTTTCCATCGCTTGCTTCGATTCAGCAGCGTTTAGGGTTATGATAACGGCAAAGGAAAAAACATTGTCATCAGCGGCTGCTAACAGTTATGTTAGCCCTATGTAGCAGTCGCTTTAGCGAATCCGAATCTCAAATATTAGGGGTATAAAAATGGAAACAACTAAGCCTTCTTTCCAGGACGTACTGGAGTTTGTTCGCCTGTACCGTCGTAAGAACAAACTGCAGCGTGAAATTCAGGACGTTGAGAAAAAGATCCGTGATAACCAGAAGCGCGTACTGCTGCTGGACAACCTGAGCGACTACATCAAGCCGGGCATGAGCGTTGAAGCTATTCAGGGCATCATCGCCAGCATGAAGAGCGATTACGAAGATCGCGTTGACGATTACATCATCAAAAACGCCGAGATCTCCAAAGAACGTCGCGATATCTCTAAAAAGCTGAAAGCGATGGGCGAAGCGAAAGTCGAAGATAAATCTGCCGAGTAAGCCCCGTTAATGCGCTCCGGCGGCGCTCGCTGCCGGAGTTTCTCTTCTTCCTCTTGCGTGACCTCACAGTTCCTTAGCAAAACCGCCCGCGCGACGCTGAACCTTTACCCAGGAATTTGGTATACTTCCGCCGTAAACATATTGATATCGGAAGGGTTTATCTCATGCTGTCCCTGCAACAGGTGCCGCCGCGATGATACTGATGACCGGCGACGCGCTTAGCGGCCAACGCCGTGACGCCGAATCTTTACTCAACTCTTTCGTTTCGGCGATCTTCATCGCTACCTCCCGGCTCTCCGACAACCAAATGGCCGCGCGCATTCAACACCACCGTGATACCCGGCTGGCCCACTGGCGGCTGGAAGAACGCGGGCAGGCTTTCTCCGCGCGGCAGCCGCGCGGATAAGTCTGGTCACGGTCGGTGGCGGGCGTGAATAACCGCTGCCGCGGGGTTTATCGACAGGAGTCATCACTCAATGATTAAGTCTTTTTTTGCCGCATTATCATTTATCAGCCGCCTGCCGGTCCCGGCGCGTTTATCCCAGGGGCTGGAAATTGAACAATATCAACGTAGTATCATCACATTCCCCCTGGTGGGGCTGCTGCTGGGGGCGATTGCTGGCGCCGTTGTGATGCTGCTGCAGCCGTGGTGCGGCGGCCCGCTCGCCGCGCTGCTCGGCGTGCTGGCGCTGGCGCTGTTGACCGGCGGGTTCCATCTTGATGGGCTGGCGGATACCTGCGATGGCATCTTTTCCGCCCGCCGCCGCGAGCGGATGCTGGAAATCATGCGCGACAGTCGGCTGGGCACTCACGGCGGGCTGGCGCTGATTTTTGTGCTGGTTGCCAAAGTGCTGGTGGTCAGCGAAGTGGCGCTGCGCGGCACGTCGGCGCTTGCCGCGCTGGCTGCCGCCTGCGCCGTCGGCCGCGGTATGGCGGTGCTGCTGATGTATCGCCAGCGCTACGCCCGGGAAGAGGGGCTGGGCAACTTGTTTATCGGCAAAATCACGCTGCGGCAGATGCTGATTACCATGGGGATCGCGCTGGCGCTGGCGACGCTGCTGCTCGGGGTCAACGGTCTGCGGGCGGCGCTTATCACTCTGGTGCTGGTTTGGGCGCTGGGTCAGGCGCTGAAGCGTACTCTGGGCGGGCAAACCGGTGACACATTAGGCGCGGCGATTGAGCTGGGCGAAGTCATATTTCTGCTGGCCCTGCTGTAGGAGTTGCTTTCTTCCCGGTGGCGCTGCGCTGACCGGGCTACCAGTCCACCGCTGTCTGCGGTCCGGTGCCCGGGCAAGGCGCAGCGCGCCGCCTGCGGGGAATGTGTCGGAGTGACGGATTGGCGTGGTTTCTCCCCGGCTCGCGCTGCGCTTAGCCGGGCTACGGGGTTACAGCCGTCTGCGGACCGGTAGCCCGGGTAAGGCGCGCAGCGCCGCAACCCGGGGAATGTGCCGGGATTAATGTATCGGTGCGGTTTCTTCCCGGTGGCGCTGCGCTTAGCCGGGCTACGGGTTCACCGCCGTCTGCAGGTCGGTAGATACTGTGAACGCCTGCAACCATTTTTAGTTGCCGATACTTTCTCCGGCTCCCGGATGACAGGCACACCAACGACAGCACTCTCTGGTGCTGTCGTTTTTTCTCAGGGAACGTTGTTACGCTATCAACAGCTCATGCTGTGAGGCATCGAACGCCTTTCCTGACTTCAGTACTCCATAAGCCACCTGCGCCAGCTTTCGCATCATCGCCCCTATGATGACTTTTGCCCCCTTTCCGCTCTCTTCCAGCCTTTTCCTGAACGCTTTTCCCCACGCCGTATGGTACAGCGCCGATAACGCTGGCATGTATAACGCCTTGCGCAGTTGAACCGGCCCCGCTTTGCTCATCCGGCTCGCCCGCATCACGCTGCTGCCCGACTCATGCTGCACCGGCGTCAGTCCTGCATACGCCGCGAACTGCCGCGCTGTACCGAACTTCAGCCTCAGGCCCGTATACGCCAGCAGAACAGCCGCTGTTTTCTCCCCGATGCCCGGGATACTGTTCAGCAGCTTCCGCCGTCGTTTCATATCCGGGTCGTTATCCGTCAGGTCTTTTATCTGTTTTTCGATACGCGCCAGCTCCGCGCTCAGACATCCCAGCAGGATGTCAATGCTGGCCAGCTGAACCTCCGGCGCGGTTTCCCGCCGGTTTTTCTCCTGCGTCTGCATCTCTGTCAGCGCCTGATGCCTTAACACCAGGGCTTTCAGTGCCCGCTCTGTCGGATGAGGGGCCTCCCAGGCTGACGGGCGTTTTTCCCGGCAGAAGTGAGCCAGCATACGGGCGTCCACTTTGTCAGTTTTACTGCGCAACCCCTCACTCTGTGCGAAAGCTTTACTGAGGGCGGGGTTGATGATGGACACGGTATACCCGGCATCACTCAGATGCGCGGCCGCGTCTTCCATGTAGGTGCTGGTGGACTCCATGCAGACATGGGCACGGTTCACGTCATGGCCGCGAAGCCAGCGGACCAGCGCTTCGTGTCCGGAGAGGGTATTGTCAAATTTTTTACAGCGATGCCGGCCATCAGGGCGAAGAATATCGACATCCAGTTTAGCTTTGGCGACATCAATACCGATGAAGTGGAGTTCATTTTCCATAGTGAAACCAACCTTGCAAATACGGGTTACCGGTGAAAGCCGGTCCATGATACTGTCCGGTTTATCACATGAGAAAGAACGGCGGTCCGGTGCAAAGGATCTACGGAACAGGCGCGAAAGCCTAAGCCCGGACACGGCATCCGGACCGCCATCAGAGAGAACTGGCCGGTTCTTTCTGACGGAGTAATCATACAAGCCCGGACAGGCGCAGCGCGCCGCCTCCGGGAAAATTATTCAGCGCACGTGCTTACAGCGCTTTTTGCCATACGCTCTGCGGCAGGAGGTAAACATCTGCCGGCGCCGTCATGCCGTCGGTCACGATATGCTGAATGCCGCTGGCCATTACCGCCAGGGTCACATCAAAGGCGTTCAGGCTATCGCCAAAGCCCGCGGTCAGGTTGAGCATTGAACCGTTCGCCATCAGATAAACGGTTTTATCGCCCATCCGGTAAGCGTTGATATAGGGCATGACCTCTTCATGACGGAACTGGCGCAGGTACTCACAGTCAATCTCTTCCGCCACGTGACCCACGTTGAGAATAAACACCCCGTCTTTGGACTTATCCAGCGCCTGGCGGTTAACGACTTTTTTACCGCCGGTCGCCGTGGCCACCACGTCCGCGGAGGCAATCGCCTCCTGTAATTCAACGACGTGCCAGCCATCGTAGGCCGCCTGTAGTCTCCGCGCCGGGTCGATTTCCGCTACCATTACCTGGCCGCCGAAGGCCTTCGCCGCCGCCGCTACGCCCTGGCCAACCAGACCATAGCCGATGACCAGCACTTTTTTCTCATGCAGGGTCAGGTGGGTCGTCTGGAAAAAGGTGTGCCAGGCGGTCAGGCCGACCATATGACGGTTGTGCAGTCCCTCTTTTACCGGCAAATCATCCCAGTTAAAAATCGGGTAGCCGGGGTGAATATCGCCCAGGCGGCTAACGCCAGAGCCGGTCGCCTCAAGGCCCGCGACGATATTGCCAAACTCCCCGCGCTGATGCAGTAGGGTGGTAATATCCGCGCCCATTTCGCATAGATGCGTCGGCTGCCAGGCAATCGCTTTTTCCCAGGATTGCTGCCAGTCGGCGTCGCTCATATCCCGCCAGGCGCAGGCTTCCGCGCCGCGCTCCACCAGCCAGGCGACCACGTCATCCTGCACCGTCGTTGGGTTACAGGTGGTAAGAAAAACCTTCGCCCCTTTCTCCAGAATTCCCTGTACCAGGGGGATCATTTTCATATCGAGGTGCATACAGCAGGCGAGACGCACCTGGCTGAGATCCGGCAGGGCGGCGACCTGACGCAGGGTGCGCGGCATATTCTGACTGGCCCATGCGATCTCTTTCTCTAATTTTATCTTGTTATTCAACGTGTTTGACCTTCAATCCATAGAATGCTGATACCCAGAGGTGAGGGGATTTTAACGTAGCGCGCGCCGTTTTTACATTCACAAAATGAATGACGAAAAGCCACGACAAAGACATGGTTGTTAAAATAAGGTTAAAAAAAGAAAATGAAACATAAGTTCTTATTATGACGTAAGCGAGCTACACGATGTTAAGCGTTTTACCCGGATCGCTCTTTTCGCGGATCCGCATTTTCCTCGGTCGCCTCAAGCCGCACGCCCTGCCGGTTGCCAGAAAACATATTGTTCTGGCCTCTCTCGGCGCCGGGACGGGACTGACGGTGACCAGCATGTTCAGCCACTGGCTGTTAGGCGAGGTCAATATCTGGTTTATCGCGCCAATGGGCGCATCGGCAGTGCTGCTGTTTGGCGTCCCGAGCAGTCCGCTGGCCCAGCCGTGGTCGATTGTCGGCGGCAACGCGCTCTCGGCGCTGATTGGCGTGACCGTGGGAATGGCGATCCCGAACCTGGCGCTGGCCTGCGGCGTGGCGGCGGGGCTGGCGATCGCCGGTATGTATTTCCTGCGCTGCCTGCATCCGCCGGGTGGGGCGGTGGCGTTAACGGCGATCCTCGGTGGGGCGGGGGTGCAGAGTGAAGGCTACCACTTTGTTCTGACGCCGGTATTGCTCAATTCCCTGATGCTGGCGCTGCTGGCCATCGTCTTCAACAACCTGGTGGGACGACGCTACCCGCACCCGCTGGCCGCAGAAGAGGTAAAGGCCAAAGCCGTACCGCTGGGCCTGTCGGTGACCCGCGATGATATTCACGCGGCCCTGCTGGACGGCCAGTTTCTCGATATCGATGAAGACGACGTGCAGGAGCTGCTGGAAAATATTGAACAAAAAGCCAGACAGCGTATCGCCGGCGCCCGGCGATCCTGATGAGCTTTTCGGCTCTCTGGGGAACGCGGATTAACCCACGGGTTCCCCTTTTTATTGCCTTCCTCCCCGGCCATTAGCCTGAACCAGGCATTTTTCTCCCCCCGAAAGCAACAAGCTCTGCGGATCGTGACTGCGATCGACAAAATTGGCCATTCAATGAGCAAAAAGTTGACGCCCTTAACGAAATGAATATTTCAAAATAACTTTTTATGGATTTTTTAATCCGGCGGAGTATAACAAGTTGTTAAATAATGCACCCGGGTGCAAAAAGGTGCAAATGTATTCCTGATGCCAGAACCTGCCGTATCTGGTTCGGCAATGTGATCTTTTTATTCATAAAAACAAAACGATAGAACGCTCATCCCTGACAGGACAACAAAATGACCGATCATGTGATAACTGAAAGTCGTAAAACAGATAATGATAAGAAAATCAGATTAATAACCCTCGTCTCAACCATCGGTGGACTGTGCTTTGGCTACGACACCGGGGTTATTTCCGGCGCGCTGATTTTCATGAAAAACGATCTTGGCCTCACTCCTCTGCAGGAAGGGCTGGTGACATCGTTTTTATTATTCGGCGCGGCAATCGGCTCTGTCGGCGGCGGCTGGCTGTCCGACCGACAGGGACGGCGGAAAAATATTCTGTGGGTGGCGGTGATTTTTATCTTTGGCGCCCTCGGTACCGCCGTCGCCTGGGATATGTCGTCGATGATAATCGCCCGCTTTATTCTTGGCCTGGCGGTTGGGTGTGCGTCAGTGACGGTGCCGATTTATATTTCAGAACTGGCGCGACCCGCGCAGCGTGAACGGCTGGTGACGGTCAACGAACTGATGATCGTCACCGGGCAGTTTCTCGCTTACTCCGTCAACGCTTCCATTGTCAATTTCTATCCCGACATGTCGCACAACTGGCGGCTGATGCTGGCCATTCCGGCGCTGCCCGGCGCGCTGCTGTGGATTGGTATGCTGGTAATGCCGGAGTCTCCGCGCTTCTTCGTGCGTAAGGGGCAAATAGACAAAGCGGTTGCGGTGCTGAAAACGATTCGTCGGCCCGAAGAGGTGGAGCAGGAGATCCGCGATATCCAGCAGGTGAGCCAGATTGGCATCAACCATGGCCGATTTGTTGACGAGCTGAAGAGAAAATGGGTACTGCAGCTGATTTTGATCGGCCTGATGATTGTGCTGGCAACGCGCGTAACCGGCGTGAATACCATTATGTACTACGCGCCGACGGTGCTGAAAGCCACCGGACTTGGCGATGCGGCGGCGGTGACCGGCGCCGTGGCTAATGGCGTCGTCTCTATTCTGGCCACGCTACTGGGGATGCTGTTAATTGGCAGGCATTCCCGACGGAAAATGTTCTTTACCGGACAGATCGGCGTCACCCTTAGCCTGGTGTTGATTGGCCTCTCGTTCAAGCTCTTCTTCCATATGGAAACCGTCGATGGCGTCAGCGGCTTGCACGCCAACTTTACCGGTGCCAGCTACATCATTCTCGCCCTGATGCTGGTGTTCCTGACCTTTATGCAGGGTTGGATCGCACCGGTATTCTGGCTGATGCTCGCGGAAATCTACCCGCTGCGGATGCGCGGTCTGGGAATGGGTTTTGCGGTATTCGGTTTATGGATATTTGACTTCATCATTCAGTCTATTTTCCCGATTTTACTCAACAGCTACGGCGGTGGAATGACCTTCGGCTTCTTCGCGGCTACCAACGTCATAATGCTGATTCTGCTGGTGAAGTTCCTGCCGGAAACCCGCGGGTTAACCCTCGAACAAATTGAACAAAAATTCAGATTCTGATTTAGCAACGTGGAGGAATATATGACAGTTAATATCGGTTTAATTGGTTTGGGTATGATTGGGCGCGACCATCTCCAGCGTTTCCAGACGGTTATCCAGAACGCCAGGGTCAGCGCCGTCTGCGATATCAATCGTAATGTGACCGACGCTATTGCCCGCGAATATGGCGCTCAGCCCTATTACGATGCAGTCGAGATGATTCAATCAGACGACGTGGATGCGATCTTTATTTGCTCTATTGGCCCGGTACATAAAGAACAAATTCTGGCGGCCATTAAAGCAGGTAAACCGGTGTTTTGCGAAAAGCCGCTCACCCCGACCGCCAATGAAGCCAAAGCGATTATTGATGCTGAAGTAGCCTACGGCAAACGTATGCTGCAGCTGGGCTTTATGCGCCGTTTCGACCCGGGGTACAACCAGCTAAAAGCCACTCTGGATAGCGGTGAACTGGGGGAAATATTGCTCATCCACTGCGCCCATCGCAACGCCTCCGTGCCGGAGAGCTACACCCTGGAGATGGCGATTAACGATTCGGCGACCCATGAAATCGATATTATCCGCTATCTGCTTAACGAAAATATCGTTTCGGTGCGCGTCGATAAACCGCAGAAGAAAACGCGCAGAGCCTGCGCGCATCTGCAGGATCCGTTGATTGTGATTTTTGAAACTGAATCCGGCGTACGTATTGATGATGAGCTGTTTGTTAACTGCGATTACGGCTACGACATTCGCTGTGAAGTGATTGGCGAAAATGCCATCAGCGCGTTGACCGAACAGGCACTTACCACCGTCCGTTCGGCGCAGGGTTATAGCCGCGCTATCCCCAAAACCTGTATGGAACGTTTCGCCACCGCCTACGATCGCGAGGTGCAGAATTTCGTTGACCGGGTAAACCTGGGGGCGGAGATGAGCGGGCCATCATCGTGGGACGGATTTGTCGTGGCGATGGTATGCGATGCCGGCCTGGCGTCGCTGAAGGATGGCGAAAAGCACGCCGTCTCTCTGCCGGAGTGTCCGGCGCTCTACCGCTGACCCATTAACGAAGGGAGAGGCGCATGTTAACTCTGAAACCAGAAGATATTTTTATTGGCTGTCGGGCGAATTCAAAGAAAAAGGCGCTGCGTATTGCCGCGGATTCCCTGCAGGCCAGCGGCTACGTCAGCGAGGGTTTTTTTGAATCAATGGTGGAGCGCGAAAAGGCGCTCTCTACCTGGCTCGGGGCGGGGGTCGCCATGCCCCACTGCAGCAAGGAGGGCATTGATCTGGTGCGGCAAACCGGTTTCCAGCTGCTTCAGTTTCCGGATGGCGTGGGCTGGGGGGAGGGTAAAGTGGCCTTCCTTGTGGTTGCCGTGGCGGCAAAAAACAATGAACACATTGATGTTATAGCGGATCTGGCAGACCTGCTTGATGACGAAGTGAAAACCACGCTGCTGGCCAGCGCCGACAGCAAAGACGCGTTTATGCAGATCCTCGAAGGACACTCATTTAAGAAGGATAGAATATGAAACTGGCACTCTGTACCGATGTTCTCGCCGGCCTGGCGTTCCCGGAAATGCTCGATCGCGTCAAGCAGTACGGCATTGAGGGCGTGGAGATGACCGCAGGCGGCTGGTCGCCTTGTCCGCATGTTAAAACTGAAGAACTGCTGGCTTCTCCGGCAGCGCTGGCGGCGTTTCGCGGCGAGCTGGAAAAGCGCGGAATGGAGATCGTCGCGCTGAACTGTTCGGGTAACCCGCTGGCCCCCGGCGCCCTTGGCGAGAAGCACACCGCCAGCAGCTACCGTACCGTCGAGCTGGCGGCGAAGCTGGGAGTGAAAAAGATAGTCATGATGAGCGGCCTGCCGGGCGGCGGGCCGGACGATAAAATCCCTAACTGGATCACCTCGACGGTTTCCTGGCCGGACTATATGCCAGGCGTGATCGATTACCAGTGGAACGAGGTTGCTATTCCCTGGTGGCAGGCTTTTACCCGCCATGCGGCTGAATACGGCATCGAACAGATTGCCCTCGAGGAATTCCCCAGCCAGCTGGTTTACAACCCGAGCACGCTGCTGCGCCTGCGTGAGGCGGTTGGCGACATCATCGGCATGAATCTCGATCCGTCGCATCTGATCGCCATGGGGGCAGACCCGATTGCCGCAGCCCGTAAGCTTGAAGGGGTGATTTATCACGTCCACGGCAAAGACGCGCGTATTGAACGCGGGCTGGCGGATGTCGACGGCTTACTGGAATACCAGCCGGTTACGCAGACCAAAACCCGCACCTGGAACTACGTGGCGGTTGGCTGTGGACAGGATTTGAAGTGGTGGAAAGAGTTCTTCTCGGTGCTGCGCATGACCGGATATAACGGTTATGTGTCGCTGGAGATGGAGGACCTGACGATGAGCGTTGAAGCAGGGCTACGGACGTCTATTGATGCCCTCAACGCCACATTAAGTCAGTGACAACGGGCCGCGTTTTCCCTCCGGGGGGCGGGAGAACGCGGCGCGTTTTTTGTTGAGCGGATTTTATCTTGCTGTATTTTACGTTCTATTGGATGTTTTTTATCAGGAACGTTAAAACCGAGTATGAGCGCCCCTAAACGACAAAAAGCGACCGCCAGCGACGTTGCGTTACTGGCTGGCGTCTCCAAATGGACGGTTTCCCGGGCATTTACCCCCGGGGCTTCTATCCAGCCCAAAACCCGGGAAGAGGTGATGAAAGCCGCTAATATTCTGGGATATCGACCAAATTTACTGGCGCGTAGCCTGACGCAAAAGAAAACGCATATTATCGGCGTGGCGGTAGACGAGCTGCGCAATCCCAATATGGTGCTACTGCTTAACGAAGTGACCCGCCAGCTGCAGAATCGCGGCTACATGGCGCTGGTGATTAACGTTACCGACGAAGAAAACACCCGCACGGCGATGGCGCTGGCTTACCAGCTCCAGGTTGATGGTATCTTGTTTATGGCCACGGTCCTGACGCCGGAACTCATCGCGATTGCCACTGAAATTCATCGCGTTCCGCTGGTGCAGATTGGCCGTAATACCGATCATCCGGAAATCCAGGTGGTCAATATTGACGGCTGGATTGCCGGAAAACAGCTTGCCGAACTGCTGCTGGCGCAGGGGCATCGCACTTTTGGCTATATGAAAGGGCCGGATACCGCCTCGCACCATTTAATGAGGATGGAAGGATACGAAGCGGCGCTGGAGCAGGCAGGTTGCCGGCTTGATACTCTGCTGGTTGCCGGACAGTATTTACGTACCCGGGGATATGCGGCGATGAGCGACTATCTGGACGCGACGTCCGTAGGCGAAAGAGTGGATGCCCTGTTCTGTGAAAACGATATTCTGGCGATAGGCGCGCTTCAGGCGCTGCGCGAGCGCGATTTAACGATGGGTATTGTCGGTTTCGATAATATCGATGAGGCGGCGGCGCCGGAATGGCAGCTTACTACCTACGATCAGCGGCGCGAGCGGCTGGTGGAAGAGGCGTTGAATCGGCTCATCGATGTAACTGAAGGGCCGTCGGCGATCTGGCGCACCGGGGAACCCATCGTGCGCCAGTCCCATCGCCGCCAGGGCTAAAGTTCGCCGGTGATGTACTGCGCCACGCCGCAGCCAAAACTCCAGTCCCCTTTATGGTTGCTGATTACCGAGATCATCAGGTCATCGCCGCTCAGCCCGCAGTGCTCCCGGAGCTCAGCCTGCAGGGTGGCATAAAAAAGCTGCTTCTGTTCTTCGCTGCGCGGGCTGGTATATACCCTCACCACCACCACCTCCCGGCTTCGCGTCAGCCCCAGCCCGGTATCTTCAATAATCATATGATGAGCTTTGTTTTCGTGAACAATCTGGTAGCGATCGCGCTCTGGCACCTTGAACGCCTGCACCACGGCGCGATGTGCCGCATCCAGCAGGGTTTTGATCTCGCTTTCGCTGCGTCCTTCAATGATATCAAACGTCAGTAATGGCATAGCAGATGGTCCTTATTGTCGGATTACCTCAGTGATAGAGATGCTAACCCGTGCTGAAGCCGGCAAAAACCGCTATATTTGAACTCATTGTTTTTATCTGTGAACAATTACTATGCGCGAGATCCGCCCGGAAATTTACTGGACCCACCTGTACTGGCTTACGGTGCTGGAGGAGCAAAAAAGCTATACCCGCGCCGCGGAAAAGCTGGCGGTCAGCAAATCCGCCATCAGCCAGAAAATCAGCGAGCTGGAGCGGGTTACCGGTAAAACGCTGGTGCACCGAACCACCCGCAGCGTGACCTTAAGCGAAGATGGTCTGCGGCTGGTGGCGGAGCTGAACGAGCCGTTTGGGCAGATTCGCGAGATCTTTACCGGCACCTGCGACGAGGAAGGCGGCCCCCTGCGCGGTACGCTGCGCCTGACCGCGCCGGTCGCATTTTCACGTCAGCAGCTGGTCCCGGCCATCACCCCTTTTCTGCACCAGCATCCGCAGCTTCATCTCCAGCTGGAGGTGACCGACCGACTGGTGTCGCTCGCCAGCGAGGGGTTCGACCTTGCTATTCGCCACTGTCGCCGCGAGCTGCTGCCGGAGACCCATGTGGCCTGGCCGCTGTGCCGTACGGCTACCCTGGTGGTCGCCTCGGCGGACTATATTCGCCGCTTTGGCCGCCCCGATTCGCCTGACGCGTTGCGTCAGCATCAATGCCTCACCTACCCGCGCGGGCCGCAAAGCCCGCACTGGACCTTTGAGCGCGACGACGAGCGGGTGAGCGTAAAGGTGCAGGGGCCGTTTGCCACCAATAACAGCGAATCCCTGCGCGACGCGGTGCTGGCGGGGCTGGGCGTTGCCTTACTGCCGGATTTTAGCGCCAGGGAGGCGATTGGCCGCGGGCTGGTTCAGGAGCTGCTGCCGGGATGGCGGCCGGTGGATGCGTTTGCGGAAAGTCTGTACGTCATTCGCCCCTACACGCCGCGCGTATCGCGGGCGGTAGAGACGTTTAGCCGCTATCTGAAGGCGACCTCCAGCTGATATTTTCCAGCTGCTGCGCCAGCGCCTCGCGAAAGCGGGGCAGCAAATCGGCGCCTTCTGAAACCAGCTCCGCCAGGGTCACGGTTTTATCGGCGCGGTATTCCCGCCCGCTGCCAAGCCGGGCTTCGAAATCATTGGCCGCCCGGTGAGCCGCCGCCAGGTCGGCATCCAGCAATACCACCGCGTGCGCGAGAACCACATGGCCTCGACTTTCCGCCATCGGTCGCCAGTACTGGGCCGTGCCGGCTATTTTTCGCACCTCCTCGCCCTCGCCGCAGGCCAGATTATAGCGACCATCGCAAAATGAACCGCTAACCGCCCGGCAGTGGCTGGCCACGCCAAAGGTCGCCAGCGTACGCTGCAACAGGCCGCAGAGGAAAAGATAAATCGGCTCTGCGGCTTCGCCCAGCGAGTGATAGACCGGCCAGGCCAGGCTGAGATTGACAATTCCCGGCCCCTGCGGCACCAGCCCGCCGCCGGAGCGGCGCTGCCAGACCGGCCATCCCTGGCCGGCGAACTGCTCGCTCACCGCAGGGAGTTCGGCAAATTTCCGGTAGCTTCCCGGCACCACAAACCCCTGCGGGGCCTGCCAGAGCTGAGCCACCGCCTCACCGTCGAGCGCCCGGGCAAACAGCGGCTGCTCGGCAAGGGTGGGATCGGCAAAGTAACCAACCGGTAGCTGCTGGTGGCTAAAGCGCAGCGGCCAGCAGGGTTCCTGAATCATGATTTCTCCTTATCGACGCTATTCGCCATGGCGGCTGGGTTTCATCAGCATCGCCGTAAGGGCGGAGAGCAGGCAGCCTGCGGTCAAGTAGATAGCGACGCTATGCCAGGCGCCGCCGGATAAAGTGACCAGGGCGGCGGCGATAAACGGCGTAAAACCGCCGCCGACAACGCTGGCAACCTGATACCCCACGCCGGCCCCGCTGTAGCGATAGCTGGCGCCAAACATTTCGGTAAACATCGGCTGCTGAACGCAAACCACCATATCGTGCGCAATATTTGCCAGCATAAGCGCGAAAAACAGGATCCAGAAGTATGACTGGCTTTCGAGCGCCATAAAGAACGGGAAGCCGCTGAGGGTGCCGATCAGCGCCCCGGTGATATAGACGCGGCGACGGCCAAAGCGGTCCGCCAGCCAGGCGAAGCAGGGGATCGTCAGGCAGCTGATGGCGCCGACAAGCAGGCCAATATTCAGAAACAGCTCGCGCGGCAGGCCGAGATTCTGCGTGGAATAGTTAAGCGCGAAGGCGGTGACGATATACATCGTCAGCAGCTCGCACAGGCGCAGGCCGATAATCATTAAGAACGCGCCCGGATGGCGGAACAGCGCTTCCACGACCGGCAGCCGCTTTTTCTTCGGCTGCAGCTGCTGTTCGCGCTGCTGCTGTTCAAATTCGGCGGATTCCGCCATGCCGTTGCGGATCCAGAGCGCCGCCAGCACCAGCACGACGCTAAACAGGAACGGCAGACGCCAGCCCCAGCTGAGGAACTGTTCATCGGTGGTGCAGGAGCTTATCAGCGACACCAGCCCTGTAGAGAGCAGCAATCCGACACCGTAGCCCACCTGCACGCCGCTGCTGTAGAACGCCTTCTTATTTTTCGGCGCGCTCTCTACCGCCAGCAGAGCCGCGCCGCCCCATTCGCCGCCCACCGCAAAGCCCTGGACGGCGCGCAGCAGGACCAGCAGAACCGGCGCCCACCAGCCAATCTGGCTGAAGGAGGGCAGCAGACCGATACAGGCGGTGGCGATCCCCATCATCCATACCGTCAGCATCAGCATGCGTTTGCGCCCGAGGCGATCGCCGAAATGGCCGAAGATAATGCCGCCCAGCGGGCGGAAGAGGAAGCCGACGCCGAAGGTGGCAAAGGCGGCGAGGGTGCCCATTGCCGGGCTGATTTGCGGGAAAAATTCCCGGTTAAATACCAGCGCGGCGGTGATGCCATAGAGAAGAAAGTCGTACCAGTCGACCACGGCCCCGGCGAAGCTGCCCCAGGCCGCTCTGCGGGCGCGGTTGAGTGAACATGCCTCCTTGCCGGGGCGCTGAGAAATTAACGTTGAGTCCATACCTGTCCTGTCTGTTGCTGAGTTTTTAATTATTGGAATGAGACGCTTTCCGAATTCGCGCCTGTCCTGAGACTACCGCGCAGAAGGGCATGTGAAAAGATTTTTACCTGCTCTGGGCGTTTAAAGGCATAAAGCGTTTGCTTCGCCGGGGGATGAACGCCCTTGTAGCCCGTTCAGAATGCGAGCTTAGGACTTCGCTTATTGTTTTTAATTTTAATTTTTGAACCCAACGGGGACACCTTTTAAGAAATGACTTAAATGGTTTACAATTAACAAGTCTCCAATTTCGGAAGGGTGAGTTAAATGCGTTTAATTTTTGCAGCTTTATTTTGTGTCATGGTTTCGCCTTCCGCTTTTGCAGAAAAACTGCCAGCGCCTGTCGGCAAACCCGTTTTAACTATTTCCGGCCTGATTGCTAATACGAATGAGGGCGATACCGCCGTTTTTGATCTCGCCGCATTAGAAAAGCTGGGGATGGAAACGCTGGTGACGACCACGCCATGGTATTCGGGCAAGGTCCGCTTTGACGGCATTTCCCTTAGTAAACTCATGGATTTAGTCGGCGCCAAAGGCAAGTCAGCCCGGGTGCTGGCGCTCAACGATTACACCACGATTGTCCCCCTGGACGACTTTCATAAATTTCCGGTAATTTTGGCTTTAAAAATGAACGGCGAATATATGCGCATTCGTGATAAAGGGCCCTTATTTATTGTTTATCCTTACGACAGTAGCCCGGAATTGCAGAATCAGATTTATTATTCCCGTTCGGCATGGCAGGTTTCGAAGATTATAATTGAGTAAGGGTTTGATCTTGAATCGAATACTCACTGCCATTATTTTGTCGCTCTTCATTGTGACCGGTTACATAACTTATCTGGTGCATGAGCGGCAAAGTGAGCTGCAAAAATTAACCCGTTATACTGATTCGTGGTCCGTTTCCCAGATAGTCTCCGAGTACATGCGCCTCGAGGCGCGACTCAGCGCGATGGGGCTGGGGGTGAAGGGAAGCGACCACGATGAGGTGCGCCTGCGTCTGGAAATTATGATGAGCCAGATTGCGCTGCTGCAGCAGGGTGATTTGGGAAAGTTTATCGGCAAAGATCCTCACCGTAAGGCAATAGTTAACAGCCTGATTGATCTTCTGGACCGGCTGGATAAGCAGCTGGACACCATGACGACAGCGCAGCTGAAGCTGATGCTGCAGGAGATGAGTACCCTGGACGGGCCGTTGACCTCACTCGCGTCCACCTCGCTCGCCCAGGATTTTAATCTGGTTAATCTGACCCACGATAAAATACAAAATCTCTATTACATCTATTCGGCGATTTCCATTCTGCTGATTGTTCTCTGTATCACGCTCGGGCTGTTGATGCTGAAGCAGAATAACACCCTGCGTCGCGCCCACGTGCGGATGAAATTACTGGCGACCGACCTGCAGGCCTCAAAAGAAAAGCTTCAGGTGCAGAACCGCCGTCTGCAGTACGATGCCTATCATGATTCGCTGACCGGGATGCCCAACCGTCTCTCTTTCTGGCAACGTCTGCAGGAGGTCGTCAATCAGGTGCGGCCCTATAACGGCTCGGCGGTCGTGATGCTGTTTGACCTGGATAATTTCAAGGACGTCAACGATACCCAGGGTCACGATGCCGGGGATAAGCTGCTGCAGGATTTGGCCAGCCGTCTCTCCTTTTTTCGCAAAACGTCAGAAACGCTCTACCGGCTGGGAGGGGACGAGTTTGCCCTGGTTTCCCATGATTTAACCGAAGAGATGGCGCTGGAGCGGGCGAAGGTGATCCGGGAAAAGATCAGCCAGCCGTATCAGATTTACGACTCGCTGATCCAGATTGGCGCCTGTATCGGGATTGTGATCTCTGACGGGGAAAGCCGTACCGACTATTTATACAAATGCGCCGACCTGGCGCTGTATGAAGCGAAAAAAGAGGGTTCCGGCAACGTTCAGGTATTCCGTCCCGGACTGCTTCAGCGCCAGCAGGAGAATAAATCCTTTGAAGATGACCTGATGCAGGCGCTGAACAAAGGTGAGTTCAGGGTTTATTACCAGCCGATAGCCGACACCATGAACGGTGAAATCTACGGCTACGAAGCGCTGGTGCGTTGGTTTCATCCGCTGCGCGGCAGCGTCCCGCCGACCGAATTTATTCCGGTAGCGGAAAAGATTGGCCTGATTAATCAGCTGGGCGAGTGGGTGCTGCGAACCGCCTGCGAAGCGGCCGCCAGCTGGTCGTCGCCGCTCAAAGTGTCGGTTAACGTGTCGCCGGTTCAGTTAATGAACAGTTCACTGACCGATACCGTGGTAACCATCTTAAGAACAACCGGGCTGGATCCGTATCGGCTGGATTTGGAAATTACCGAGTCTGACGTCTTTAACGAAAATACCCGTTCTCTCGAGATCCTGAGCCAGCTGCGCGAGCTCGGGGTGCAGATCTCCATTGATGATTTTGGCACCGGCTATTCTTCGCTATCGCGGCTAAGCTATTTCCCGTTCGATAAGATAAAAATCGACCGCTCTTTTGTGATTAACATTCCCGATCAGAAAGATGACCTCGATATCGTGCGGCTGATTATCAGCATGGGTAAAAGTCTGCATATGCGCATCGTGGCCGAAGGTGTCGAAACAGAAGAGCAGCTGGAGTCCTTACGCAAATTAGGCTGTGACCTGGTACAGGGGTATTTAATCGGTAAACCGGGACCGCTCAGTTCACCTGAAAATAAGTAATTTGCCTTTTAATATGGGCGGTTTTAGTTTATCTAAAATCGCCCATATTTATTTTTGAATAGATCTAATCCCTAATGAGTACAATAAGGGGTAGGAAAACGTATCGGTAAAAAATAATACCCGCAATGATTAAAAGGGGTATATCATATGCAACATATTTTCCCATTTTCGACCGTATATGTGGTGCGTTAAGAGAGGCGAAATCATGCAGCGAATCATTATTCCTACCCACTATGTGCATACCCGGAGCACGCCGCTGTGGACGAAGCGGACGGCGCCGGCCTCAATCTGGAAGCGGCATCTGGATGCCGGTACCCGGCAGGGCGTCTATCCGCGTCTGTCGGTGATGCGAGGGGCGATACGCTATCTCGGATATGCCGATGAAACCAGCGCGGAACCGGTGGAAACCCTGACCATTGCCGAAGGTGAATTTGGCGTTTTTCCGCCCGAAAAGTGGCACCGCATCGAGGCGTTAACCGAGGATACCGTTTTTAACGTCGATTTTTACGTTGACCCTGACATTCTGATTGAGGGATAGGTAATATGATGAACAGTGAAAATACAGGCTATTCGTTAGCGGCGATCAACGGGAATAATAAAGATAAAAAAGAAAAAGTGTATCTTAAGCCGATGGCCCTGTATGCCCCTGATATCGCCACCCAGGCCGTGGCTGAGCTTATTTCCACGCTGTCGGTGGAAAACGCCGGAGGAAAGGGATTTATATTGACGGTGACCAACAATAATAACGGCGTCTCGGTCGATAGCGAGTTTGCTTCTCTGGCTGAGCTGCAGGATCCGCAGACGGCGGCCGATGCGGTAAAAGATCTGATTAATATTGTCCGCGGCTACGAGTCCGACGAAGAGACTAACGTCTGCGGCTGGTAGTCGTTTGCCGACGCAGAATCGTCAGCTGCCGTCTATCGTCAGCTGACGCTGGACGGTTCTCGGTGGCCTGCGTCAGCCGTATCCCGCGGTATTTAGCGGCGCGTAATATGTTTAACATTGTATTTGTTGGTATTCTGGTAAATATCGGATAAATCAACAATGGTATTGTTATGGGCATAGCTGATCGACTGCACCCGTAGCAGCAGGCTGTTTTGTGGAACCTGTAAGAGCTCTGCTTGCTCCCGGGTGGCCAGAACCGGGGTATAGCTGCGGTGGCTCTCCAGGATGGTGATATTGCACTCTTTCTTGAAATAGTTAAATTTCGATCTCTCCAGATTTCCAACGCTTAGCCAGGGAAAAATCGCCACCGGTATATAGCTGTTCTCAATCAGAATAGGCGCGTCGTCAATCATCCGAATGCGTCTGACGTAATAGACCTTCTCTCCCGGCTCAATTTTCAACTGTTGTGCGATAGCCAAAGGCGCATCGATCATCGTGAACTCAATGACCTTATTGCGATAGTTGGTGACGCCGCCGATGTGCATCTGGTAGTTGAAGCCGTCAAGTTCCCCGCCGCGATAATTGCTCTTACGCGCCACGTATGAACCGCTGCCGTGGCGTTTGACGATCAGCTTCTCACTTTCCAGCAGCGTGAGCGCCTTACGCAGGGTCATGACGGAGACCTGCAGCTCCCCGGCCAGCGCTTTTTCACTCGGTAGCGCATCTCCCACCTCGAATTCATCGCTATTGATGCGATTTTTTAGCCTGTCTGCGATTGTTTTATATATCACTTATAGATTTCTCGTGGTGTGTTCTGTCAGCGGATTATAATTTTATCTTTTTAATAATTAACGTATTTTTATCATTGTGGGGCGTTGTTTTGTCTATGTCATCTATTTATCTGCTTTTACTTATATATCTGTTGCCGCGAGAGAGATATGACTTTCATCACAGATGACGATTTCACCGCTCTGAATTATGTCTGCCGGCGCATAGGCTGAAACGCATGTATCGGGCGCTGACGGCCGATGTGCGGGACAGGGGGTGAGGATGATCGGGGTAAAAAAATTACAGGATTTTTCGAAGGCCATGATTGGGCCGGTTTTGTATCTGCCGGTTATTGGTCTGCTGATTGCGTTGTTTAGTATGACAACCAATAAAATTTGGGTCGCGGAGGAGAGCTCGCTTTATCTGCTGGGGAAATACGTTTCCAGCATGCTCTGGGCCATCATGAACAATCTTGGCTTCTTCTTTTGCCTCGGGCTGGCCGGCGGGCTGGCAAAAACCCGAAAAGCGGAAGCGGCTTTTGTTGCCGCAATGACCTGGTTTATGTACCTGGCGGCGAATAATAGTTGGCTAACCCTGACGCAGCGCCTGGCCGCCGGCAGCAGCAACGCGCAGCTTTACGGCAGCGGGCAAACCTTTATTTTTGGCTTCCAGGTCATTGATATGGGCGTGTTTCTTGGCATCATTCTGGGCTGCGCGGTGGCTTTCATTCATAACCGCTTTGTCGATATCGAGTTTCGCGGCGCATTCTCAATTTATGGCAACAGCAAGCTGGTTCTGATCGTAATGATCCCGCTGGTCGGCGTGTTTGCCATCGCCACGGTGTACGTCTGGCCGATTGTTGAACATGGCATATCGGCGCTGACCGGGGTGATGAAAACCTTCGGTGCCGCCGGCGTTTTTCTGTACGGTTTTCTCAATCGTTTTCTTATCCCGACCGGGCTACACCACCTGATTTGGTCACCCTTTGTCTTTACCTCCATTGGCGGACAGCTGTTGATTGATGGCCAGACGGTGGTGGGGGCAAAACCGATTTTCCTCGCTGAAATTGCCCATAGCGCTGGGCCGTTAAGCGACTCGGCGCGATTTCTCACCTACGGTATGGTGAAAATTTTCGGTACCGCCGGAATGGCCCTGGCCTTTTATACAACCGCCAGGCCGGAAAATAAGCAAAAGTTGAAAATCACGCTGATTCCTTTGATTGTGACTTCATTCCTGGTGGGGATCACCGAACCTTTTGAGTTCTTATTTATCTTTACCGCACCGTTGCTATGGCTGGTTTATTCATTACTGGACGGTTTTTTCCAGATGCTGGCGTGGCTGCTGGATGTGCGGGTCTGCGCCACCAACGGCATTATCGATTTTATTGTTTACAACATTCCGGCGGGAGCGCACCTCACGCGCTGGCCTGTGTTTGTCGCGCTGGGGCTAATGGAAACCGCGACGATGTTTTATATCGGTAAGTTTCTGATTCTGCGTTTCAAAATGCGTACGCCGGGCCAGGATCAGCAGGGGGAGGGGGCTAACCAACCGGCAAGCGTAAGCGCGCCTGACAGGGCTTCCGGCGAGCAGGTCATTCTGGGCCTTGGCGGCAAAGAAAATGTCTGTTCGGTCGAGAACTGTTTTACGCGGCTTCGGGTTGACGTGCGGGACCCCGCATTAATTCAGGAACACATTCTGAAGACCAGCGGCGGTACCAGCGTCATTATCAAAGGCAATCACGTTCAGGTTATTTATGGTTTAGGGGTTAATAAAATCCGTAATGCCGTGAATCGCTATTTAGATGTACATGAATAATGAGGTGGAAGATGAAAAATAAATTCGTTGTAACCATAGCCGGCGGCGGCAGTACGTATACCCCAGGGATTGTTATGATGCTGCTGGAAAATATGGACAGGTTTCCGTTAAGCGAAATTCGTCTCTATGATAATCATCACGATCGCCAGCGCGTGATTGGCGAAGCCTGTGCGATTCTGGTGGCTGAACATTATCCGCACGTTGCTTTTAGCTTCACCACCGACCCGCAGGAAGCCTTTACGGGCGTCGATTTCGTGATGGCACATATTCGCGTCGGCCTCTATGAGATGCGTGAGAAAGACGAGAAAATTCCGCTTAAATATGGCGTGATTGGCCAGGAAACCTGCGGCCCGGGCGGTATCGCTTATGGTATGCGCTCTATCGCCGGCGTCCTTGAACTGGTTGACTACATGGAAACGTATTCGCCGGGCGCGTGGATGCTCAACTATTCCAATCCGGCGGCGATCGTTGCCGAGGCCACGCGTCGACTACGCCCGACGGCCAAAATTATTAATATCTGCGATATGCCGGTGGCTATTGAAGGGTTATTCGCCGATATTCTCGGGCTGAAATCGCGTAAAGAGATGAACGTCCGTTATTTTGGCCTCAACCATTTCGGCTGGTGGACCAGCATTACCGATAAGGCCGGCAACGATTTAATGCCGGCGTTAAAAAACCACGTTGCCGAGCTGGGCTATTGCAGTCCGAAAGAGGATTTTCAGCATAAAGCGCCGAGCTGGATTGAGACCTTCAAAAAGGTGAAGGACGTTTTTGCGCTGGATACCGATACGTTACCCAATACTTATCTGAAGTACTATTTTTATGCCGACTATGAGGTTGCCCATTCAGACCCTGACTTTACTCGCGCCAATGAAGTGATGGCGGGGAGAGAGAAGGAGGTGTTTGATATGGCCAGAGCGATCGTCGCCCGGCAAAGTGCCAAAGAGGCGCATTTCCATGCCGGGGCGCATGCGACCTTTATTGTCGACCTCGCCTGCGCCATTGCCTTTAACACCCAGGAGAGAATGCTGCTGATTGTGGAAAACAACGGCGCTATCGCGAATTTTGACGATACCGCGATGGTTGAAGTGCCTTGCCTGGTGGGCGTTAATGGCCCCGAGCCGCTGGCGATGGGTAAGATCCCGCTGTTTCAAAAGGGGATGATGGAGCAGCAGGTGGCGGTTGAAAAACTGGTGGTCGACGCCTGGGTTGAAGGAAGCTATCAGAAGCTCTGGCAGGCGATGACCCTGTCCAAAACGGTACCCAGCGCTTCGGTCGCAAAAGCTATCCTTGATGAACTGATCGTCGCCAACCGTGGCTACTGGCCGGAGCTGCGCTGAGGTGTCGCCAATGCCCGATGTTTCCCATCGGGCGTTACCGGTATCGCGATGCCGGCGCGATGCTCCGCCTCGCCCGAAAGCGGGTGAAGAAGCTCCGCCACGTTCTCCCTGCCTACCGGCGCCGAGAGGTAGTTGCCCTGAAAGCGGTCGACTCCCAGCGCCTGCAGTTTGTTGAATTTCTCCAGGCTATCTACGCCTTCGGCAATACAGCGGCTGCCGGTCAGCTGGCAGTAGAAGATAAGGCTTCTGATCAGCGCCAGCGCGTGCGGATCGCGCTGCATATCGTTGACGATGCTCATATCCAGCTTGTAAGCGCTGAATCTCATCGTGCGCACCGGAAACATCACGCTGCTTTGCGAGAAGCAATCATCCAGCATGATAGGGAAGCCGCGCTTTTGCAGGCGGGCGATATTTTCGGCGATTTTGCCGTGACCGTTGAGGTCGGTATTTTCAGCAAACTCCAGCACCAGCCTCTGCGACCTGTGCGGCTGACGCAGCTGCTGGCGCGCGGTTTCCATCATGCGAAGCAGGTTCTCGTTGCCGGCGACGGCGGCGGGAATATTCACGGCGAAATAACACTCGCCGGAATGCTGATTAATATTCTGCACCGCTTCCTGAAGGACAAACGCGGTGAGCACCAGCCAGGCATATTCCGAGCGTATTTGCGGTAAAAAATCGCCGGCAGCCAGCACGCTGCCGTTTCGGTTCCAGCGGGAGAGGATCTCCATTCCCTTTATCTGATGGTGTTCATCGGTAATGGGCTGAAATACCGGAAAAATATGGCGGCTGTGGATCGCATGGACAAGTTCACGCTCGAAAGCGGAAAGGGCGGCGATGCTCTCGCTTTTCTGGTCTCTTATCTGGCTGCCGGGAAAGCGGGCGGCCATTTCAGGGTGGTGTTCCACCATTTTTTTTAATCCTGCGGTTCTTTGATTGTAGAGCGTCTTGTGGCTGATGCCGCGGCGTTGAGCCTGAGCGCTGGCGCGGTAGCCGCAGAGTAAACCGAGGATAGCGTCCAGCTCCGGCCGGGTGATCCCGGCGGGGCGCTTGCCGAGGGCTCGCGTTTCATCCTCTGCCAGCTGCTCAAGAGAGGGGTATTCTTCGAGCACGGCGTCGCGCAGCAGCGCCGCCAGGCAGGGGACCGGCAAATCGGAAGCGGCGGCCCGTACGGCGGTAAGCAAACGCCGGTCTGCGACCTGATGCACCAGGGTGGGCCACAGCCAGCTTGCTGGGCTGCGGCTCAGGAACAGCATGGGCAGCGGCGTGGTGGACCGCGCCAGCAGCGCGGCGGCCCGCTTCAGGGTTGCCAGTAGCCCGGCGGGGCCTTCCGGGAGAAACACCACCACGCGGCGAACGCCGGCAGGCAGGGGCGGCGCCTCCGGGGGCAGCACGACGGGCCGGGCTCCTCCCTTCGCTATTATCCCCCTCAGCCCCTCGGCAGCCAGCGAACAGGGCGACAGGATAGCGACGAGCGGCTGCCCGCCGCCGGGGGGCGGGAGATTATTCGTAAACAAAAGTCACTCCGATAATCGACTGCACGTTACCCGCGGTCACCTGCCCGCTGGTGCGCGCGTAGTTGGCGGTTAATCCGAGGCTGACCGCCGAGGTGCCCACGTTGCCTAGCGACACCGTGCTGTTAGCGGGAACGACGCTGCCGTTACGCGTCAGTTGAATGCCCACCCCCTGGGCAGGGGACGCTGAGGCGGTATTGGTAAATATCGAGTTGCCCGCGTTCTCCGTGGTGCCGGAGAGGTAATAGCCGAGATTCTGGTTTTGCGCGCAG
Organism: Klebsiella sp. PL-2018; assembly: GCF_019048985.1. Classification (NCBI taxonomy): domain Bacteria; kingdom Pseudomonadati; phylum Pseudomonadota; class Gammaproteobacteria; order Enterobacterales; family Enterobacteriaceae; genus Klebsiella; species Klebsiella sp. PL-2018. Next base: position 3,772,947 of record NZ_CP077673.1, on the reverse strand, counting down.
TAAACCGTCAGCGGAATGGCGGCGGATGCGGGATATTCCGGCAGCGTCACCGTCACATCGCGAGCAGAAACGTCGCAGCCGCCGGTTGGCACCACGACGTTGTTGTTGGCGTAAATGTTCCACACGAACTGGAAGTCGTCGTTATCCTTGTTGTTGGTCTGACGCAGGATCAGGACCGCGATCAACGACCCGGCGGAAATGGCGACGCCGCCTGCGCTACTGACGGGCGTCAGATAGAGGACGGTAGGCCAGGGGCTATCAACAATGGAGCTATAGGTCATACGCGCCGTTTCGCTGGTGGTTGGAAACGGGTAGCTGGTACCGTTATACCTGACGGTGCCGGAAAAGCTCGACAGCACGCCGCCGTAGGCCGAGCCGCGCTGCAGCGTTACGTAGTCGATCATGGTTTCCGGAAAATCGTTATGACAGAAAATCTGCGTCGAGAGATCCACCACCAGGTTCTGCCCGACGCTGACCGCCGGCGCGAGGTTCACGTAAACATTCGCCGATCCGCCGCCGATGGGGATTGTCACCCCGGCGGCGGTTTTACAGGCGAACGACCAGGCGTTAAGCGACCAGCCCGCCAGCAGCAGCGTTAACAGCAGGGTGATTATCTTTTTCATTACTCTGTTCTCCTGGCTCAGGCGTAGGTATAGGTGACGTTAATCACCGCCTGAATAGTTCCTTGCGTCGCACCGCCGTTGACCGTCAGCGCTCTGACCTGTAGCGGGAAGCTGGCGGACTGGGTGGCGTCGTCGACCTGTACCTCTTTTCTCGCGCCGGTGTTCAGCGTGGTGCCGCCCTCATCCTGCAGCTCAAGCTGGATGTTGCCGGCGGTACCCTGGTTCTTGTAATAGCCGGTGGCGTCCGCCGTACCGCTGAAGCTGGCGGTGACCCGCGACGTGCCGACCGGGCAGTTGCTCAGGGTGAGCGCCACGCTGTGCCAGGGCGAAGCGGCGCCGGCGGAGACCAGGCTAAAGGTATAGAGATCGCCGAGATCGACGGTGGCGTTAACGGTGGAAACGGTACAAGGTTTGGCCACCACTTTGCCGTTAACGGTAATGGTGACGTCGGCGGCCTGTAGCGTCGGGGAGGACGCCGCCAGCATCGCGGCCAGCAGCCATCCGGAATAGGTCGGGTTCATCAGCGCCTCCGGTTACTGAAATTCAAGCGTGAATGTTGCGGTTGCATTAACGTGTCCGGCGGTCACCGGTACCCGGGTGGCCATCAGCCGGGCGTAAAAGTTCAGCGTGTTGGTCTGGCCGGGGGTCAGCGTGGTCCAGGGGATCGCTGACGATGCGGCATTGAGCGGCAGCGCCGTCTGCTGCGCGTCAAGGATCTGCACGCCCATCCCCGCCGCCGCTGAGGCGCCGCTGTCGAGCTGTAGCAGGTCGGTATTGATGCTGTCGGCAACGCCAACAAAGCCGACCTTCACCGCGGTAACCGAGCTGCCGCAGGGCGACAGCACGATACGAAACGGCACCAGCGGCGTGGTTGCCCCAACCGCATGGAACTGCTTCGCGGCGTTATCCATCAGGTCGACGGTAAAATCTTTCGACTCACCCGCCACGGCGCAGGCGTTATCCCGAACGTAGCCGCTGATGGTGATGGTGCTGTCCGCCGCGCCGGCGTTGTTGACCGCCAGCGATACGAGGGCGCTCAGCAGATACAGGGTTTTTCTCATCATGGTCTCCTTAGCGGCACTCGGCGGACAGCGGGATCAGCATCTGGTTCTGTTTTTCCGGCGGCAGGCTGTAGTCAGCCTCGCAGCTGGCGTTCGGACCTTCGCCCCATTTCGCCCGCACTTTGCCCGCCAGCGGCATCCCGCTCAGGTAGACCTGGCCGTTATCGGCGACGATGCTGCTGGCCTGGCTGCCGTCAGAAGTCACCAGCGCGCCGAAGGGAACCGGCTTACCGTTGTAGATGAGCGACATCAGCAGCTTGAGCCCGACGTGGGCCTTAAATTCCGCGCGGACAATGGCGCCGTGGGTCGGCACCACGCTGGCTACCGCATCGTCCAGGTCGACGTTATCGGCCAGGCTGTTGGTGTCCAGCGCCACCCGGTTTTCCCGGTATTCGGTGGCGTAGGGCAGCACGGCGTAGCCGCGCCAGTCGGTCTGAACCCCGGTCTGGTTTTCCACTTTGACGTTGTCTGCGCCGGGGGCTTTGATCAGCACCACCGTGTCGTTCATCGGCTGGCTCAGGGTGACGCCGTCGGCGTGGGCCAGCACGCCGCCGCTCAGGCCGTAGTACAGCTGTTTGATGCCGTCGCTGCGGCTGTAGCCGACGTTGGCGTTGCCGTAGCCGCCGCGGTAGTTCAGCGCCGCGTAGCCGGTGCCTCCGCTGTTGCCCTCACCGCCGCCGGCGTGGCCGGTCTGCATGCTGTAGCTCAGGTTGTTGCCCTCCAGCAGCGTGCCGTACAGCCCGGCGAGGCTGGTGGTTCTGCCGTTCAGATCGTTGGACATGCTGTAGCTGGCGCTGGCGTGGCGCCAGGCCGATTTGCTGTCGGAACGCAGCCAGTGGCTGAACGGAATATTGACGTTGACCGCCAGCATCTGGTCGCGCCCCTGCTGCCAGGCGTTTTTGGTCAGGCTGTAGCTGAGCGTCCAGTTGATATCGTCGATGGCGGCGTTGAGTCCTGCCTGGAGCTGCTGATCGGCCTTGCCGGTGCCCCAGTAGGTCTGGTGGCTGCCGCTCAGGTAGAGCGTGGCGGTGCGCCCCAGCTGCTGGGTGACGCTAAGCTGCACTTTGCCGCGCTTGTTGTAAGCGAGGTTGTAGTAGTCGGTGAATTTAGGCTTCACTTCAATCACCCCGTCCTGGGTCTCGACGTTGTAGCCGCTCATCCGGCTGTAGGTGGTATCGGCGAAGCTGAAGTAGCCGCGCGTCGAGTAGCGGTAGCCCACCAGCTGAATATTGGTGCCGGTATCCGTCAGCGACTTGTTATAGAGGAAACGCACCGACTGCCCCTGATGCTCGCTGTCATCGGGCAGGGTGGCGTTGGCCTGGGTGATATCCAGCGACAGCGCGCCCAGGTCACCCATGTTTTTCCCCACGCCGAGGTTAAAGGCGCGGTAGCGGTCCGCCAGCTGGGTGCCGCCGTACAGCGTCCAGCCCGCCGGAAGGCCGTGCAGCAGGGTGCCCTGGAAGAACTTCGGTTTCTCCTGCTGATTGCTGCCGCTGCGGTACTCACCGGCGGTAACGGCATAGCGGGTATGGCCCTCGCGCTGGAGCACCGGAACGGACGAGTAGGGGACGGTGAACACCTGGCTGCTGCCGTCGGCCTCTTTGATGGTCACCTGCAGGTCGCCGCCGTTGCCTGCGGCGTAGAGATCGTTGATGGTAAACGGGCCGGGCGGCACCGTGCTCTGGTAGATCTCATAGCCGTTCTGTTTGACCGATACCTGAGCCGTGCCCCGGGCAATCCCGTGAATGACCGGGGCGAACCCCTTCTGGCTGTCCGGCAGCATATTGTCGTCGGAAGCTAGCTGCGCGCCGCGGAAGTTAATGCCGTCAAAGACGTCGCCGTTGGTGTAGCTATCGCCCAGCGTGAGGCGCGAGCGCAGTAGCGTAATATCACGCTCAAGCCACGAGTTGATATGCTGCCATTTGTTTTCATTGGTCGTCGAACTGCCGCTGCTGCTGTAGCTCCATGTGGTGTTGTCGCGCAGGCGCCAGGCGCCGAGGTTCAGCCCGCTCTGCAGGTTCAGGTACGCGTAGTTGCTGCTGCCGCCGACGTCGTTGTGCACGTTGTTGCCGGTGAAGTTGTAGTTCAGTAGCCCGGCGTTAATTCCGTGGTCCCAGAGCTCAGGCGGAATATAGCCGCGGGCGCGGTTGCCCATAAACGCCTGGGGCACGGTCAGATACAGCCGCTGCTGCCCGGCATCAAAGCGGGTGGTGGCGTCTTTGATCATCTCGGTTAGCGGTACGCAGGCATCCGCCGCCAGCACGTCGATTCCGGCAATGGCCGCGGTATTCACGCCCATGCTGGCCAGCTGTCCGCGGGTCAGGCAGGGGGCCAGTCCGTGGCCCTTTTCAGCGGCATTAAAGGTGATATCGCGGGTGGTCATATACCCGTCATTCAGGTAGATATCCGCGCGATAGGTACCCGGCGGCAGCTCCTGGCCCTTTTCAAAACCGGACAGATCCGCCACGGCGGCGGGATCGTCCGCCAGAAAGCGTGGGTTGAAATAGAGCTCCGCCTGCGCGTAAAAAGCCGGTGAGGAAAGTAAAAGGGCAAGAGGGATCTGCGCGAATACGCGAGCAGATCCTGGAGTCATTCGCCGGGAGCCCAAGTGGTCGAGTCCATATTTCAGATGTGACATAGTCCCTCCGGTCCAAAGTCGCCCGGCCATCGTTATTTTTTTCGTTCAGGGGGAGAGCGCTGCTCCCCGGTCAGTTACTGCATGACGCCTTTCATACGCGGGGTGAGTGCGCCGTAGTCGTTAATCGTCCGGTATGTAATCTCGCGACCTGCATCGGACGGTAAACTGACGCTGGCTTCGCCCATCGGCGGGACCAGCGCATTTTTCAGCACCCGGGTTCCGGCGTTGAGCTCGGTGACCGTCTGGTAATAAGGGGTTGGGTTAATCAGCGTGAGTGAGCTTCCGCTGCGGCGGAACTTCAGCTTTTCCGCGGCCTGATCCGGCGGTAGCGCCAGTTTGGCCGGGCGGTAATAAAGCTTGATACGGCTGATAATCGCCAGCTGTAGCGTGTTTTCGCTGAGCTTTGATTTATCCATCGATGGAATTGCTTTGACGTTCATCCAGAACAGCGTTTCCCGGTCCTGCGGCAGCCGGCCGTTGGTGGCATCGAGGATGCGCAGAGTATTCTCTTTCTTCCCCTGCATGGCGAACAGCGGCGGGGTAATGACAAAGCTCCCGTCTTTCGCGCCATCGGCGTTCTCTACCCATGACTGGATCAGATAGGTGCTGTCGTCGTTATTGGTCACCGCCAGCTGAGCCTGTTTTTGCCCGGCCGGATAAATCACGCGGGTCGCGCCCAGCGCCACGCCGGCCTGCGCCTGAGCGGTAAAACCGGCGGTAGAGAGCAGCAGGAGTCCTGCCAGTAAACCGCGCATCCCGCGCGTGGTAGCCCGTCTATTTTTCATGCTTATCTCTTTCTTTCTCACGGTGAATTCCTGTTACCGGCGCTGATTACTGGTAGGTCAGGGAGAACCAGGCCTGAGCATTTGCCGCTCCTCCGGTGACCTGATTCCCGGTGGAACGATATTTGGCGACAAAATGCAGCGTCGTTGGCCCCGTGTGCAGCTGCGTCCATGCCCCTGCGGGCGCATTGAGCGGGATCTGACTGCCGGTTTTATCAAACAGGGCAACGCCAATGCCGGTCGCGATCCCCGGACCCTCGCCAACCGAGAGGACGTCCGGATTTTTACCATCGGCGACGCCGTGAAACGCCACGCCAACGCGCTGGCTCACGGCGGTACTGCACTCCTGCAGGTGAATATCGAAGGGAACGGGATTGGTGTCCTCCCCGGCCGAATGAAACCGATTGCTGCTGATTTGCCCCATCTTGACCGTCATCTGCCGGTCGCCCGCTTCAACGCGACAGGACTCGGCAATGACTATCCCCTGAAAGCGCATGTTCCCGCCGGGCAGCATGGTGTCCCACTGGTTTCCTGCCAGCGCCAGCGGTGGGAGCAATAAAATCAACAGACCAGACTTCATTCTTTGCATCGTTATCACCCTTACTCTTATTCGGATAACGGGCCGTCCTGGCCCGACGCGCTTCCCTGCCTGATGAAAAAAATACTCGTACTGCACTTTAAAGGTGGCGTCAGCGTTAGCGGTACCGGCAGTGGCTGCGGCAGTCGCGTAGTAGCGAGCCTGGAACGGGATAACGTTGGTGCCATCGTTCAGCGTGGTTTGCGCGCCGAATGCGGCGCCATCCAGCGCCAGCGGGGTACCGGTACGGTCAAGGATCTGTACGCCGACGTTAGTCGCGCCGCCCGCGGCGGAGTTCTGCAGGGCCAGTACCGTTGGGTTGGCGCTGTCAATCGCCGTGCCGGTAAACGCGACGGAGGCTTTGGTGGCGACGGTGGTATCACAATCATTCAGCTGGATATTGAAGCCGACAGCCGTGCTGGTGTTGCCTGCGGTCGCCAGCTTTGCAGAACGAACCTGGCCTAACTGAACGGTCTGGTCGATAGAACCAGCATCAACCGCGCAGGCCGCGTTAACCACTTCCCCTTTAAAATGCACCGTACCGCCGTTCACCGTAACGGTATCGGCCAGAGCCGCAGCAGAACTCAGGGACAGTGCTGAAATAACGATAAGTGCTAATTTGTTCATGATAAAACTCCTGTTTATGAATAATCCTGAAGCTATGCTTCACTTAAAAAAACATTTATTGTTGAAAAATAACTTTTGAAACGTAATCCTGTTTTTACAACCTAATTTATTCATCAGGTTGCGGCGGTGCGTATAAATAGTCTTAAGTTTCACGCCAAACTCTTCTGCGATCTCCTGGTTGCTTTCCCCTCTGCTTAACATGCTTAACATCTGCTTTTCACGCAGGCTTAGCCGGTACTTTGTATGATAATTTCCTGAGGTTTCTTTCTTTAAAAAGAAATTCAGGATGCTTCTGGTATTACTTTTTTTGTCCAGTACGGTTATTTTTTCAAATAGCTCGGACTTATAAAAAGCTAAGTCGCTGGATGCGAAGGCAACAATGTTTTTATTTGAAAAATAAATCCACTCCGAACCCGAAAGGTCGTTAGAGTCCAAATCTATAATCAAAAAGAAATTGTCAATAAACTCTACTCCAAGCAGTTCAATCAGGCCCAGAGTGAAATATTTATCCTTAGATAAAATATTAGTTGATAGATTCATATCTGAACGCGATCTCATCCTTGGGTTGACCTTTAACTCATCGTTAATAAAACCATTCAGCGAATTGAGAGTAATCTAACATCACCCGTCTCAATGAGGCATGCAGCTGAGGCTCTAAAAGATGTAACCACTACAAAGTTATCATTTTGTGGGTGTTTTGTTTGTGATTTTCATTGTAAATGGCGTTAAAGGTTTATAATTTGTTTTTTTTTAGGTTTTTGTAAATTAAAAATGATAGGGTTGAGTTATCATTAAGCTCTAAACAATAGGCACACTCTTTGTATTGGAATTTTCTTAGGGAACATTCCTTGATAAACGTCTGACATCTTTATCTTTAGCCAATCAGATTTCTTTTTATCTGCCTTTGTATATCCCTATAGAGGTGTCCGGATTCTCGCTTTTACGCTGTCTTCAGGACGCTAATTCAGGCGGTGAAAATATCATCCCTGGTCATTTCATGTATCAGGTAGTTAATTGCGTGATGGTATTATTTAATCATCATTTATCTCCTCGGTTCTCACAGCTTCAGGACGCGTTCAGCTCATACATCCCGAATGATGTTCTGGTGGTCTATATTGTTTCAGGCGCAAGGTTAGCTCAGATGGGCCTGGTTACGCCGTGTGTTTCGATGAAGGCAATAATAGCATTGTGTTTTTTTTTAGTTATATGTATTCTCTTTTATTGGTTTTTAGGTGTTAAAGTTCAATTTACAATAAAGTTAAGGTTATTATCAGTATAAAATACTGCGCATGTGCCTGATGTGCGGATTGTGTGCGACTGAGGATTATTTGTAAGGCTGGTTTATGATCTACAAAATTCAAGGAACGATCCATTTCAGGAGCGATGACGGGCTGATATGGCTCGATGAAGACTCATGCGTCACGCTGACAGCCACCACAAGCCGCCTGCTTAAGTTCCTTTTAGACCACAGGGAGCATGTGGTTTACAGGAACGAGATACTTGAAAAAGTCTGGGATGCGCATGGGCTGCGGACCTCTAGCCATAGCCTCAATAAATATATTTCTGACCTGAGAGCCATCTTCAGGAATATGGGCTGTGTCGAGGAGATTATCGTTACCGTGCCCCGGGTTGGGTTTATGGTGTCCGCGAGCATACTGATTGAGAGGGTGGATAATTCAGCCCCCGTCATACGTAATGAAAACGATGCGGAAGCTATTGCGTTAAGCAGCAGCGGCTGTACACATAAGGGAACACGTAAATTTTCTGCGGGATGGGCAAAAAAGTCTGGCTATGCGCTGCTTGCGCTATTTGTGTTGGTTATCCTTTTCTGGAGCGTGAGTGCCGACCGATATCGCCTGATTTTTGCGGCCGGCCAGGATGAAGGCTATTATCTGGGAAGCATTGATTCTTGCCCGGTCAGAACTTTTAACGCCATACCGAATGAGCAACAGCAAAAGATGATGGTTCTGGTCCGCCAGCTGATCGCAAAGCAGAAAATGGTGTGCTTAGGCAACAGCGTTTTTTACTTTAATATTTCGGAATCTGTATTAAAAGCCAATGAGGGAAGGATTTTTTTGGCCCACTGTATCTACTCAAAAATAAAACCAGGTGCGCTGTATTCATGTGAGAACTACTATAGGCCTGATTATGAAATTCCTGAATAACGTTAAGGTAAAAAGCGTTTATGTTCTATTGTCAATTTTATTTGCTGTTTTTGTTTGCGGCTGGCTGATAAATCATTTTCATCAGCAAAACGATTTTGATTGTTCCGCAAATTTGCGAATTGAATCGGGCTCATTTGGCTTTGATGCAAACTTTAAAACTTTCTTGCTGATGCGGGGAAATAACAGCGGTTATTTTGACGTTTCCGGAAAAGTGATAGTCGATAACGTCAAGTACAATGTCGAAAGATCGTATCATTTCATCTATGCAAAGAAAGCTAATAACATTTACCACTTAACCCAAACGACCATCTCGAAGCGGAAAGCCGACAATATGATCGAGGGAATGATGCAAAAAGTCTTTTTTAGCCCCGATCCGGACTCGGGACGCTATATTAAGATACAAAAGATGAAAAATGGCTGGATCGTCCGCAGCCTGTACTCACCCTCGTTTATTTGCGTAAACAATTGATATTAATAAGTTATGGGGTTTTTCCTCTGTTACAGCCAGAGGAGTGAGGCGGTTGCAGAACGCGTGCGGGGGGTTACTAAAGAAGACGATCTGGCTGAAATGAGAGAGTAAGAAAGCAAAAAGCCCGCTCGAAAGCAGGCTTCTTAAATTTGGCTCCTCTGACTGGACTCGAACCAGTGACATACGGATTAACAGTCCGCCGTTCTACCGACTGAACTACAGAGGAATCGTGTGAACGGGGCGCATATTAACGATGACCATTCCCCTTGTCAAAGCCTGAATCACCTTAACTTGTTCGTTTGCTGACAATTTCAGCAGAGTGCCTGTTTTTACGGCATCGCGCCGCCGGGTGCACCGTTGCGGTGCATTTATACCCCTAATGGGGCATACCGCAATCCGCTTACCGGGCAACAAAATCGCGGTTTGCTATCAGTATCCCTTATTACGCGGCCTGCAGCGGCATTTGCGTCCCTGCAAAAAAGCTGGCAAGCAAATTGCAAAACCTTCTGCATCTAAACGGCCAGTGTTGGTACTGGTGTTCCTTACAGGAGGCAAAATGAACTTAAGACGACTGAAGTATTTTGTGAAAATCGTCGATATCGGCAGTCTGACCCAGGCCGCTGAAGTCTTGCACATCGCACAACCGGCGCTGAGCCAGCAGGTTGCGACCCTGGAAGGCGAGCTGGACCAGCAGCTGTTGATCCGCACCAAGCGCGGCGTGACGCCGACCGAAGCGGGCAAGATCCTTTACACCCACGCCCGGACTATCCTGCGCCAGTGCGAGCAGGCGCAGCTGGCGGTTAACAACGTCGGTCAGACGCTAAGCGGCCAGGTGTCAATTGGGCTGGCTCCGGGCACGGCGGCTTCGGCCATTACCATGCCGCTGCTGCAAACGGTGCGTAACGAGCTGCCGGAAGTTATGGTCTATCTGCAGGAAAGCAGCGGAACGATCCTCAACGATAAGCTTATCGACGGTCAGCTGGATATGGCCGTGCTCTATGAACGTTCCCCGGTCGCCGGGATCGTCAGTCAGCCGCTGCTGAAGGAAGATCTCTACCTGGTCGGAACCCGGGATTGCCCGGGGCAGAGCGTGGATTTGACGGCGGTTGCGGAAATGAATCTGTTCCTGCCGCGTGATTACAGCGCCGTTCGCGCAAGGGTCACCGAAGCCTTCACTCTGCGTCGACTGTCGGCAAAAATTATCGGCGAAATTGAATCCATTACCACCCTGACGGCGGCTATTGCCAGCGGCATGGGCGTCACCGTTCTGCCTGAGTCCGCCGCCCGTTCGCTGTGCAGCGCGGCGAATGGCTGGATGGCGCGCATCAGCACGCCGTCAATGAGCCTGTCGCTGTCGGTCAATATGTCGGCACGCGGCAGTCTGTCGCCGCAGGCGCAGGCGGTTAAGGAAATTTTAATGTCGCTGGTGAGCCGTCCGTCGCTGGAAAACCGTGAATTATTGTTAGTCAGTTAGGCTATATTCCTGAATGGAATAAGTTGCTGGTTTTTATTATTTGTTAGCAGGGACAACAGACTTTAACAATAGTGCATATGTTATGTCTGATAGCCCGGAGGAAAGGGTGAACTTCCAGCAACTCAAAATTATTCGTGAAGCGGCCCGTCAGGATTACAACCTGACGGAAGTCGCCAATATGCTCTATACATCGCAATCGGGCGTCAGCCGTCATATTCGTGAACTGGAAGAAGAGCTGGGGATCGAGATTTTTATCCGCCGCGGCAAACGCCTGCTGGGGATGACGGAGCCGGGCAAAGCGTTGCTGTCGATTGCCGAGCGTATTCTGAATGAAGCCAGCAACGTTCGTCGCCTGGCGGACCTGTTTACCAACGATGCGTCCGGCGTCTTAACCATCGCCACCACCCACACCCAGGCGCGCTATAGCCTGCCGCCGGTGATCAAAGCCTTCCGCGAACTCTTTTCCGACGTGCGTCTTGAATTAGTTCAGGGGACGCCGCAGGAAATTGAAGCGCTGCTGCACAACGGCGGCGCGGATATCGGCATCGCCAGCGAGCGCTTGAGCAACGACCCGACGCTGGTGGCTTTCCCCTGGTTCCGCTGGCACCACAGCCTGCTGGTCCCCAAAGATCACCCGCTGACCCAGGTGACGCCGTTAACCCTCGATGCCATCGCCCGCTGGCCGCTTATTACCTATCGCCAGGGGATTACCGGGCGTTCACGTATTGACGAAGCCTTTAACCGTAAAGGGCTGATGCCGGATATCGTATTAAGCGCTCAGGACTCCGACGTTATCAAAACCTACGTCGAGCTGGGGCTGGGCGTAGGGCTGGTGGCGGAGCAGTCAGGCGACGCGCGGGAATCTGATACCTTTACGCGTCTCGATACCCGCCATCTGTTCGATGCCAATACCGTCTGGCTGGGCCTGAAGCGCGGTCAGCTGCAGCGAAATTACGTCTGGCGCTTTATTGAACTGTGTAACGCGGGGCTGTCGCTGGAGGAAATTAAACGTCAGGCGATGGAGCCGGAAGAGGCCGCAATCGATTATCAGATTTAGCAGGATGATAAATCGGATATGAAAGAGTAAACGAAGCTATAATTCATTCACGATTATCGCCACAAAGGAAGGGAAATTGTGCGGCGTGTGAAACTGCTTTGTTCTCTTATTATGATCCTCACCAGCCAGAGCGCTCTGGCGGTGAGCTATCCGTTGCCGCCGGAAGGAAGCCGCCTGGTGGGCAGCCCGCTGACCATCACCATTCCGCAACACAATACCCAGCCGCTGGAGGCCTTCGCCGCTCAGTACGGTCAGGGCCTGAGTAATATGCTTGAGGCCAACCCCGGCGTCGACGTGTACCTGCCGAAGTCGGGCTCCACGCTGGTGGTCCCGCAGCAGCTTATCCTGCCCGCCACGGTTCGCAACGGGATCGTGATCAACGTGGCCGAAATGCGTCTCTACTACTATCCGCCCGATGGCACAACGGTTGACGTTCTGCCGATTGGCATTGGCCAGGCAGGACGCGAAACCCCGCGTAACTGGGTCACCGCCGTGGAGCGTAAGCAGGAGGCGCCGACCTGGACGCCCACCGCCAATACCCGTCGTGAATACGCCAGCCGTGGCGAAAGCCTGCCCGCGTTTGTGCCCGCAGGGCCGGATAATCCCATGGGCCTGTACGCGATTTACATCGGCAGGCTCTACGCGATCCACGGCACCAACGCCAATTTCGGCATTGGCCTGCGCGTGAGCCAGGGCTGCATCCGCCTGCGTAACGACGACATCAAATACCTGTTTGATACCGTTCCGGTCGGGACGCGCGTGCAAATCATCGACCAGCCGGTGAAGTATACCGCCGAGCCGGACGGCAGCCTCTGGGTTGAAGTTCACGAACCGTTGTCGCGTAACCGCGCGGAGTATGAATCGGACCGGAAGGTGCCGCTCCCCATCACGCCGGCGATTCAGGCCTTTGTGAAGGGCGAGGGGGTGGATGTGAATCACGCGGAGCAGGCGCTTGAACGCCGTTCAGGGATGCCGGTGGAGATTGGTCGTGCAGCACTGCACGCCGGTAGCGGTTTTTAACCCTTTCCCTCACGCCAGGCGATTTCTTCCATCAGGATAACGCGCCCGTGGTTGCCGGGCGCTATCGGTTGCCGTGGCGATTCACGTTCAGGGTTTAGCTTCATCGCATTGAGCTGATGCTTTAGCTAAAGGGATGTTTTTTAAAGGCGCTATGGGTTTCAAATAATTCAGCAACGGACCGGATATGATTAAAGTCTCCCGCATGAACCACGTGAGGGATCGTTGACTGAATAAAGGTCCAGATAACCGTACTCGTTACGGCCACCTGATCGGGAACCGCGGCCGCCGGACGCTCCTCCAGCAGCCTGTTCCACTCCCTGCAGGCAGCCAGCAGCTGAGTCGTGATGCGCGCTATCCACGGATTATGCTGCTTTTCCGCCGGGCGCAGATTGTGTTCATAGACATTTTGTACCGCCTTTTCACCCGCGGCGAGAATAAAGCCCAGCGTTTGCAGATCGCTTGCCAGCGCGTCCGGCGCGACCGGCAGCAGCTTGCGCCCCGGGGCGGCCTGGGCTTCAAAATAAGAGAGTATCAGCGACGAATCCATCAGGCGAATTCCGTTATCCAGCACCAGCGTCGGCGCTTTGACCGCAGGGTTTATCCTGGAAAAGGCTTCAAAGCTGCTGAATACGGACAGCGGGTGACTTGCAAACTCGACGCCGTAGAGTTCAAGGGAAATCGCCACACGCCTTACATAAGGCGAATCCATCATGCCAATAAGCTTCATCATGATTCCTGTTTTCCTGTGCTGGTGAAATAGGCTGGGGTTAATGCTTCATTGCCGGCGGTGAAGAAACAGTACAGTAAATTCGTCATGGCGAATATCTTCAGTATCTTACGGGTTGGGTTAGTATTACTGACAGATTGTGGGTCACGTTTTACGCGTCAGGTTGTGGGAGCGGTAACATGGCGGATTTTCCCCCTATTGCGAGTTTACGTAGTTTTGAAGCCGTGGCGCGTCTTGGCAGCGTGACGCTGGCGGCGAAAGAGCTACACGTTACGCATTCAGCCATCAGCCAGCAGATTAAAGTGCTGGAGGAGATGGTCGGCCTCAAGCTGTTTATCCGTCACGGCCGCGGCGTGCAGATTAATGAAGAAGGGCGGCTCTATGCCTTACAGGTCCGCGAGGCTTTGCACCATATTGCTGATGCCACCCGGCTGGTGCAGGTCAACCCACGCAGGCAGGAGCTGACCCTGGCGATGGTGCCCTCGTTCGGCTGCCACTGGTTGTTGCCTCGCCTGGAACGATTTCGGGAGAAATACCCCCATATCTCGCTGCGAATACAGGCGAGCCTGGCGATAACCAGCATGCAGCAGGAAGGGGCGGATTTGGCTATACGCATGGGAAAAGGCGACTGGGAAGGAACGGAGAGCCATTACCTTTTCTCCGATCAGCTTATCGTTGTGGCCGCGCCAACCTATAACGGCGGCGTGCTCCCCCGTACGCCGTCAGAGATAGCGAAGAGCAACATTATCTTTTCCATGGAGTCGTGGAAAGCATGGTGTATCAACGCGGGGCTTGAAAGAGAGATTGTGCCAGGCGGTTTGTGCATCAACGACTCAAACCTGGTGCTGGAGGCCGTCCGGCTCGGTAAAGGTATCGCGCTGGAACGCCGCTCTTTAGTTCAGGATGCGCTCTCCAGAGGTGAGCTGGTACAGCTTACGTCTTTCACCGCCCCTTATCCGTGGCCTTACTGGCTGGTTTCATCGCAGGGCGCAGAGCAGAAAAACGAAGCCGTTCTATTTAAGGCCTGGCTTGATGAGGAGGTTACCGCGTGGCGCCAGCAAACTGGCGCGGTGGAGGAGAGATGTGCGCGAGACGGTAAATCTTAGCTCCCGCCGGAAAGGCGGGAGAATTTATAGCAGGATGTTACTTATCGATTAAATGAAAATCACCCTGGGTATATCTTAATCCGTGAATATTGTCAGGGGTAAAGATGCGATCGATGAGTTTAATATCCACATCGGAAATAGCCAGGCTGGCTGCGCCGGCATTATCCTGCAAATGCGCGATTTGGCGCGCGCCGGGAATGGGGACGATATCATCGCCTTTACTCATCACCCACGCGAGAGCGAGCTGGGCCAGGGTAGAGCGATATTTATCGGCCACATCCCGCAGCTGGCTGAGTAGCTGCTGGTTTTTCCGCATGGCATCGTGCTGGAAGCGAGGAAGATTGCGCCGAAAATCATCCTCGGCGAAGCCGGACCGATCGGTGATTTTGCCGGTTAAGAATCCACGACCCAGCGGGCTATAGGGCACAAATCCTACCCCTAATTCGCGGCAAGTTTTAAGAATGTTTTCTTCCGGCTCGCGGGTCCAGAGAGAATATTCAGTCTGAACGGCGGCGATCGGATGAACTACACAGGCCCGGCGTAAAGTATTGGCAGAGACCTCGGAAAGTCCGATATGGAGAATTTTCCCTTCCTTGACCAGATCTGCCATTGTTCCCACTACGTCTTCAACGGGGACGGTGGGATCAACGCGGTGCTGATAAAGGAGATCAATAGTCTCGACGTTGAGACGTTTTAGGGAGCCTTCTACCGCTTCGCGGATATGTTCAGGACGGCTGTCAACGCCGGCCATACGCTCAAGCCCCTGACCGCCAGGAAGAATGCGGAAACCAAATTTGGTCGCAATCTGTACCTTATCGCGAACGCCTTTGATTGCTTTTCCGATCAGCACTTCATTCTCAAATGGGCCATAAACTTCTGCGGTATCAAGGAAGGTGACGCCCAAATCAACCGCAGCGTGAATGGTGTTAATTGCCTGCGACTCTTCGGCTCCGCCATAGGCAAAACTCATTCCCATACAACCCAGACCTAATGCCGACACCTGAAATTTATTCTTTCCCAGATAACGTGTTTCCATTTTATTTTCCTCACTCGTACAATGTGCTGAAATATATACTTCCCTTTTCCACTCACAACAATTAATCTCTTTCTAATGCAGTATTTTACGGATGTTAACAATGAAAAATATTCCCGAATTGCAACATGTAGAAATGCTTATTCTTATTGTGAAGCATGGAAGTTTTCGTCAGGCAGCAAAAGAGTTGAATATTTCTCCACCAACGTTAACTATTGCCATAAATAATCTGGAAGAGAAACTGGGCGCGAGGCTTTTAAATCGTTCTACGCGCAGTCTTTCTCTGACCGCTATCGGCCAGGAGTTTCTGAATGACGTTACTCCTGTGCTCAATGACTACAGGCGGGTGATTGATAACCTTAATGAGCACAGAGCAAAGCCGGAAGGGGTGGTGAGACTAAATTTGCCACGCATTGTGCTGGATCTCTTCTTTCAACGTTACTTCGCACCGTTCAAAAATGAGTATCCGGATATTAAACTTGAGTTATTCACCACGGACAGAAAAGTCAATATTATAGATTCAGGATTTGATGCGGGTATACGCTATACGCAAGATGTGCCTAAAGATATGATTGCCATACCCTTTGGAGAGCCGCTATCTCTTATTCCAGTGGCGAGTGCGGATTTTATAAAAAAATGCGGCGCACCCTCTTCACCAAAAGATCTCGTTAATTTCAGATGCATTAATCGTTGCTTTCCAGGTGGGGATCTGTACCGCTGGGAGTTTATTAGCGCTACGGGCGTTATAACGGAAGTGGCTGTGAAGGGCGATCTGGTGATGGATTCCGATGCGGCGATGATACAGGCTGCGGAATCCGGATTAGGTATTGCCTTTGTATATGAGAATCTGGTTCAGGATAAAATTAACGAAGGCGGGCTTGTCCGCTTACTGTCTGATTATCGTTATCCTGCCGATCATTTTAATATTTACTATCCGAGCCGCAAACATATCCCGGTCCCCCTGAGAACATTTATAACATGGATGATGTCGATGAATAAAAATATCCTGCAGCAATAGCATGTGAAACGGCGGGTGAAAATAGACGGGATGAAAAACTGATTTTATCACGCTCTTTTGTATTGTCTGTACGCCTGACGCTTCTGCGGCTTTATCGTCCGGTCGCCATCCCGCGCCATTAACGCTGCCCGGTTCCGGGGCTGCACGGGTGCAAAATACCGCTAAACCCGTTATAGCCCCGATCCTCCCGGTAGCCGCCGGGGTTGGTATCGCTGACGAAAATGGCGGCGATATGCCTGGCGTTTTTGAACCCAGTTTGGTCGGCACCCGCTTTGTCATTCAGTATATGACGAATTGCCATAACGATGAGATCTTCGTCCCTGGCTTTGTCTTCAGGGTTGCGGGCAGAAACAAAAGGAACGCCCCAAGCTTTCGCCTCAAAATCATTAATGGTGTTTTAGTCTCCTCAATTTTCAGCCGTTTTTTGATGAGCTCACAACAAAAATGAAAGCCCCGCGCTGGCGATGTACTACCTGAAGAGTGAAGTTTATTGACGCGGTATAGCTCAAAGTATGATGCAGTCTGACCGGCATCCTGTCGACATCATAGGTGGGCTGAAAAACGGGGCACTTTACTGTCAGCGCTTTTGCGACAGGCAGGTCCTGGTGTCCTCAATGCTGGCTAGTACGCTTACCCACCGCTGGCCCAAAGGCGAAAGATTGATTGCTGAAGCGTTAGATGTTGCGCCTAAGAGCATCTGGCCTTCGCGCTATCGCTGATGTCCTTCCGGCGCAGCCCCGATACGGAAGCTGCGCCGCATTTTGTTTATCCGATCCGTCATAATCCTTTGAACCGCAAAAACAGTTTTCTATTATCGACTTTCTTACCACGAACTAAGCTAGCTCCCGCCTGCACGAAAGGCTTCATGACCTGAAAGAAGCGCCTGATGTATCTGGATGGTTGTCGTTTTACCGGCAACGTTGACTATGAAAACTGCTGGCTCTGTCCTTCGATGGATAACGGCTTTCTTCACGCTTTATTACGAAAAGGAAATCACCATGAACCTGATGAATAATTGTGCATATCCTGACATGGATGTTATATTAAAATATAATATTCGGAGGTGCTCTATGTATACCACTCGCCTGAAAAAGGTCGGCGGATCCATCATGCTGGCGGTTCCTCCCGCCGTGCTTAAAACGCTGGAGCTATCTACGGACAGCGAAGTCGGCATGACCATTAACAATGGATGCCTGATTATCGAACCCCAGAAACGACCTCATTATTCGCTGGAGGAGCTGCTGGCGCAGTGCGATCCGCACGCTGAAATGAACGAAGAGGAGCGGGAATGGGTTGATGCGCCTGCGGTAGGCAAGGAGATCCTGTAAATGGACAGAGGGGAAATCTGGCTTGTTTCACTGGATCCGATTGCTGGCCACGAGCAAAGTGGAAAACGTCCGGTACTTATCGTATCGAAGGCATCGTTTAACAAGCTGACCCGGCTACCGGTCGTGGTTCCCGTCACCAGCGGCGGAAACTTTGCACGTACAGCAGGCTTCACGGTTTCACTGGAAGAGGCGGGGACCAAAACAACAGGCGTTATTCGCTGCGACCAGCCCAGAACTATCGATATGGCGGCCCGGAACGGCAAGCGTCTGGAACGCATACCTGACGCCGTTGTCAATGAAGTGCTTGCCAGGCTGGATGCGATTCTCAGTTAACGTCAGCGACGCAAAAAAGCAAAAAGCCTGCTCGAAAGCAGGCTTTTTAAATGTGGCTCCTCTGACTGGACTCGAACTTCATCTATATCTCCTGTTATTAGTGGTTTTGTTGAAGTGATATGATTTTTTACCATCATATTTACCAACATTTTTAATCTCGTATCGATATAATGTCAATTATATTCAATTGGTTATGACAACACACTTTGCTGAACTTCACTGAACTATCTTGAAATTTGGACTGGTTGTTCCGCTGCTTTCCCTGCTCTATTGAATAGATTACTGCCACCAAATCCGATATGTTTACTCATAACATATCAAAGAGATAAGTAAAGCCAGAAGGATATCTCATGACCAAAGCAGAGATCGCGAGCGCTGTTAATGAATGGTTCAACATTGAAAATTACAGCGTCCTGCAAAATTTGACAGTGGAACAGCTTTTCCAAGAGATAGAAAACAGGATTGTCGCCTATCGTATGGAACAAAACCGGGCTGAGTTGTCTCCTGAAAATCTTCGCAGGCATCAGAAATATTACGAAGAGCTGATTGAAGGCAAGGTCGTGTTTGGTGATGTTTTCGGGGGGCCAGAAAAAAGACTGTCTTCCAGCTATGCCATCAAGCCTGTCACACACCAAGGGCTGTGGGAGGTGGCGGGTTATGTTGCTGCTTTCGATAAATACGTAAACCCGGAAGGAAAACCCCTACCACATATGGAAGTCTCGCACTATCTGAAGGAAGCCGGGGTAAACAACGAAGGGCTGATGCTGGTTCAAATTAATCTGGCAGAAACGTCATCCGAAGAAATCATCAATCACCTGAAAGTCATGGTTCCTGAGTGGAAACAGCAGCTTCAGGCTCCTGAGCCTCCAGCCAGAGATTTTCGCTTTGGGGTCAGCAACCTTAAAAAAATACTCGATTACAACATTATCCCAATCATGGACCTGCTGTTCTGGGCGCAGGATGAAGAGGTCAGGATTGGTATGCCACAACTGACCAGCTTTTTATACCCTGATGAGTTTAAAGACGGTATCCGTGATGTAGATAAGGTGAAATCAACAGATCATCCTCTGGCAGTTAAGTATCTGACAAACCTTGCTCACTATCGCTCTTTTGTCGATTTTACATATAGATACGACGACAGAAGACACTGGAATATTCGAGATCTGATCAGAGAGGAACTTGGTAAGGATGAGCAATCCGATCAGGACTGATCTTCCAAAAGGCGGTGTTTTGCGCAATGTAAATATCGCCTATATTCACTAAGGCTGAACATACCCTATTTTTCCCCATTCCAAAAATCTGCGTAAAAAACTTCTTCTCGAACGTCCCTCTTAAATCACAAGAAAAACCCATACAATTATCTCATCGAACAACACAGGAGATAAATATGGTTCAAATCAAAACAGATAAACATCCCAAGCTTATTCGTTTACCTGAGGTAATGAACAGAACTGGATTCGGGAAAACATGGATATATGAGCTTATTAAAGCGGGCTGCTTTCCCTCACAGATAAAAACAGGTGTAAGAGCAATCGCCTTTATTGAAAGTGAGGTGGATGCGTGGATTGAACGAGCTATTCAGGCATCACGAAAACAAGCAGTTTAACAAATATTATCCATATAATGATCTAAGGAGGTTTTATGTAAACATAAGAAAATAAAACTGTTGTAAATAATATCCCTTACCAAAATCATACAGATTTCTGTAGGGGGACGTTCACTTAAAAATAAAGAAGGAAATAAAAATGAGCAAAGCAATAACAGAAGTCCACGAAATCAAAGTTTACAATGAATCTACCAGATTATTCCTTGTGAAGTCATTTTATTGCTATGAGCTTTATATCAGTAATATGCAGGAATACATGGGCGATAGATTTGTTAAAATGGTTGAAGACAGAATATATATGGATGATGTTTTTGACAAGGTAATAGAAAATAGTAAGGAAGGATTTAATAAGTTTCTTAAGGAGTGTAAAAGCTCAGGCTCTCTCAGAGATGTTTTATTCGATGAGGTCAAAGTGAATCTGAGACATATGCACAACGTTATTTTTAACTCAAACTAATGGTCATGTGGTCAATATATGGCCCCGCAAGGGGCTAATAATCAACTCAATAAAGGAACATTTAAATGAATGATAATATTGCAATATCAGTAAGTCTGCTATGTGAGCAAACGCCTGAAATATTCTGCACCATCCAAGCAAGCGTCAGTACGTTCATTGCGCTATGTGGGTATTCAGCAGAGGAAGTAATGGATGATGAAAACCTTACAGACGCACTGAACAGGTATGTTAATAACGAGCTTGTCAGTGAAATGGATTTAAGATACGGATCAGTGAACATTAATCTGGTTTATAAAAAGTAGTTATCTCTTTATCCCTATTCCGGGGCTAAATAAAATAAGTCAAACAAATATGTAAAAATGAGGATTAATTATGTCTAAAGAAACTGTAGTAACAAATAAGTCTACACAGCTGTTCCTTGATCTTGCTATAAGATCATTGGAGGCAAGCTGGAAGCTTTTTCAGGAAGTGAATGGAGATGGAGACGCTAATGACTATCTTGATGATCCTGATTTCATGAGTCCATTTATTATGAACATCATTGACCATATTCAGAATAACTTTGAGAGATTTACAACCCAAGAAGGTGATAGTGGGAGTATTAATGAAGTTAACTTCGAGCAGATTGCTGTTGTGTTGGTGTGCCATTCAGAACGATTCAGGAAATGAGTTCTAAAAGTTGCCCCGCAAGGGGCTAACTAAAAAACAGTAAATAAAAACAGGAGCCAAAAATGATTGATGAATTTCATGTAATGTATATGTATAAAAAAATCCAATCAGAAGC
The DNA here is from genome assembly GCF_019048985.1 of Klebsiella sp. PL-2018. Taxonomy (NCBI): domain Bacteria; kingdom Pseudomonadati; phylum Pseudomonadota; class Gammaproteobacteria; order Enterobacterales; family Enterobacteriaceae; genus Klebsiella; species Klebsiella sp. PL-2018. Next base: position 3,752,062 of record NZ_CP077673.1, on the reverse strand, counting down.
TGCTACTACCGACATCAAAACACTGGAACAGTTTTTGAAGAAGTTCCGCAAAGTTGTTGCGGAGCGTCGGGAAGAATACTATCAGGAGATTGGTGAGAAGAAGGCACAAAAGCTAAGGGCAGAAAGATTACAACGGTTGCTTAAGAAAATGGAGCGTGATCGTGTATCATCACATGAGTTATAAAATAAAACCACCATATTGGTAATAAACTGCCAGTATGGTAGTTTTATTCTAGATAGAAAATTTTCGGCGCTTTGTTGCTGATGCATTAAAATCAGAAGATATATCTGAAAGTTGCTCAAGACTTTGCTCAACAGAACGCTGGAACTCAATAGCAGCTTCTGTGCGCTGTTTTATGACCAGAGCGACGAGTTCATCAGGGCTTTTCTCAAGTAATGACTTTCGGTAGATAATGGACTCCTGTACTTTTTCAAGCTTTCTTGACGCAAGGGCTGATGCGTGACTGACAGGGTTGAGTTCTTCAATAAATTTCTCGAGCAACGATTTTTTCTTCCTGTCTAATCTCAGAAGTTCGGTATGCGCCGATTTAAATTTCTTGGCTTCACTCAACGGTGAACCATCGGTTCTTATCCTGCGATATTCCTCCCTGTATTCAGACATCGTTGGATATTTTTTTAATGCTTTGATGGTGTTCAGATACTGAATTAAATCATCGTTGTCTAATTTTACTTTCCTCATATATACCTCGTAAATAAAATAGTGAATATATTTATATTACGAGATATAGTGTAAGTGTCAAATTACAGCATGGCGTTTAAATAATGTCTATGGCTATTCTGCTTGTTCAAATAAGTATTCAGGAGTCTCATCAGGGCGCTGTAGTTTCAAATCCCCATTATTCATAGATGGTTCACTATTGCTGTCCATATCATTACTTTCATCAGTTTCTGATCTGAAAGTATAAACGTTATCAAATCTTTCTTTATCATCAACAACAAATCCCTGTGCTTTTTTGACATTAGGTCGTTGTTTGGCATTTATAGAATGAGCTTGTCCTTTGAGGAATATGTTAGAGTTCATAAATAGATCTCCATCTTTATCAATGATAATCCCTTTCTTTTTGAGTTTTTTAAAGACAAGAGACATGTTTGACTTTTTAATGTCCAAGTCGCGGCATAGTTTTGCCTGTGAGATATGAAAGCAGTTTCCAAACTCCATGATATTTAATATCCTTGCGATAACTTTCAGTTCATTCTTTGAAATATCAAGTTCTGCGAGTTGCTGGAAGTTTTTCGTAAACATATGAACATAATCAACATCTTTCTTTATAGATTTAATATTTTCCTTTCTTGAATAGATGTTGGTCGTATCTTTATGTGTGCTGTGATAATACTCAAATATTAACACCTTTTGTTCACTGGTGAAATGATGGTCATCAATATACTGTGTTAGCTGGAAGGGTGATAAATCACTGAGGGCGTTAAAATCGATCTGTGTCATTGTATTTTTCCTTTTATTGTTTTTTATTAATACATAACAGATTAAACACTATCGTCAATAACAAAGTCAAAAATCAGTGGAAAAAGTTATAAAATAGTGGAAAGCTATCCATTGAGTATGATGGATAAAAAGCTTATTACTTTCTGGCTGGAGTAAGTTTACTTAGAGTGGAGTGTCCGCCAGTTATTGAATAATAGTTTTAGTGCGGAACTATAGTTATAGTTTTTGCTAACTATGGTTATAGTAAACTATAATCCGAGTTATAGATATCGATAACCATAGTTATAGGAACCTATAACCTTTTTTCTGTAATATATTGTTTTATATGAGAAATAACAGCTGTAATATAGTAATAATTTTAATATAGTAAAAGGGAATGTGTGCCTGTTGAATGGCACCTGCTGTTTTATGAATGGCGTTGGAGGTTTTCAGCAATGAAGGATGAATTGTATTGAAATATTTCTTAATTGATCTGTCCAGAAACGTTTTGCGATGAAGTTTATTTGTTCCTTATGAAAATGGCACCCATGGTGTAATCTGTTTATTTTTCTTATTCTGTTATTACAGCGGAGTGATTGTTTTCTACAATCACGAATCGCTGCTTTTATTGTGAGAGATTAATTAATTTGCCTTTTACTTTATGTGCGTCTTCGACGCGATCTTTTTTGGATAAATCCATCACTAACAGGCATGAACCCTGCTCCAGCAATGTGATTGTCTTGAACAATCACTAAGTGCTGCTTTTATAAATATAGTTTTCCTATACGATCTAGAGAGAATTTTATATTTTATCACGGTAATGCTATGTTCAAAAATAGGATCATTTTTTTATAACTGAATGATAAAACGATCTAAAACCGATCTTTTACGCCTTTACTAGAAATATTGAACTACTTTATCAAGAAAAAATATATTAATGTCAGAGTCAGGGCGTAGCCGTGCGTCAGCACATGAGCTTCAGCTCATAGATGGTGGATATTATCAAAAAAGGATTTTAATCAAACAGAGAGGAATGCTTTACAATAAAAATATAAATTTCACTCATAAGTACCTTATCATTTTTAATGTTGCAACCCTGTGTGGCGATCATAAAAATCGCCCGGTTTCTTTTAATCCTCTTAAGTATTATCTCTTACTTCTTGCAAAATTAAATTAAGAAAAAATCGGCCTGTAGCCCTTGCGGTATAAGACTTATGACGAAAATACGTGACTGACTGTATGGTCAGTGCTCCTGACTCTGTGGTCAGTATTCCTGACTGCACGGTGAGCTTTCCTGACTCTGTAGTCAGTTTCTATGTCATTTTATAAACTAAAAATGACTGTGTTTTAAATTCTAGTCACTGGAATACTTGCGATTTCTAAAATATTTTCGCAAAAAAATATGCAAAAAACTTGATATCTATTTTGTGCATGGTATTTAATTAAAGATAAAATGATAAGAGGTAATAACGTGATGAATGAAATAGAAGTTGATTTAGATTTAGGCTTAAACCCTTTTTGCTTTGAGACAGAAATAAAGATTGAAACAAGAAAGAAAAATCTAACTGTTTCAAGAGGCACAGAACTTATCGAAAAGAAAGATACAGGTAAAAGCTACTTCGCCAATATCGTGCATACGCAAGAGGTCGATAAAGAAGAGTTCATTAAACTCTATACCTCTCAGATAAAAGCATACTTTGATCTCACGAAAACAGCATACAAAGTGTTTTTCATATTTTTACGAATATATCAGGATGCGATAGGCAAAGATCATTTCTACCTGAGCTGTAAAAAAGCAATGTCTCTTGCGGAAAAGATAGATCACTTTGTCTTGTCTGAATCTATCTTTTACAGAGGGATCAAAGAACTCATCGAGAAACGTATTATTGCTAAAACCAATGAGAAAAACTGGTATTTCATAAACCCTGCTATTGTCTTCAATGGTGATCGTGCTCGCTTTGTTTCAGAGATTATAAAAAAGAAAGAAGCAATGGAAGAACAACCCGAAAGCACAGTTGTCAATGGCGGCGGCAATAGCAAACTTAAAGATAAAAACAGGTCAATTGAAGCAGTTATGCAAGAAGTTAATAACCAAGAAGATATAGATTTGTTAATCGCAAGATTGCAGGCTAAAAAGTCTCAAGGGTTAGCGAAGAGTGAAAGTATAAATGGAATCCCTTCTGTAGAGAACACAAGTCTTGTGCCACCAGAAGAACCGTTAGATTGGGATAATATTTAGTGATCCATTAACGCGACTTCTCTGGACTTTTTATACACATATATTTATATTTTAAATGTTGGGATGTGGAAGGTTAAAGCCTTATTAAATTAAAAGAAGCCAGATAAACTGGCCTCTTCAGAGTATTGTAATAAATTTTTCGGAGTAATCATTTATTTACTTTTAAACAGTAATCAAAAATAAAGTCATTGTCAAATTAAATTATCGTTCTCTTGATTAATTCTATTTTATTTAATATATATTAATAAGGCATTGTATTTTTATTTAATCAGAAGAAGAAAATATGGTGAATAAAATGTAATAAATCAAAGGAGTATCAAATGAAAAAACTTAATAAAAAGAAATGGCGAACAAATGTCTGTGTACGCATTTTTAAAATAATCCTTCCCGCAACAATATTAATTTCAGCAACCACGGCTAACGCAGCAGTCTGTAGCCCGGATGTCAGCTCATCATTAAAACAAGCGCAATATAACGCCATGAAGCAGGATGCGGCTCAGTTAGAGCCGGTAGCGAAGAATTTCATGGATAACATCAATCAGTCACTTGAGACGATTGGTTGTACGGACGCTTGGCCTGTGGGTAACCTCGGCATCAGCCTGCCATCTGTGGATTCAATAATTAAAAAAACGAAGGAAGCAGCAATAAGTAAAGCCTGTTCGATTGCGAGGGAAAAAGTAAGTCAACTGACCGGAAGTATATCCGAAAGCATTTCTATTGATATGCCCGTGATTGGGAATATCGCAAATGGAAGTGTTTCTACAGGAACTGGCTCTTCATCAGGATCGGGAGCAACAGTCAACGGAAACGATGTCTGGAGCAGCATCAGTAATTCAATGAAGTAAGAGGCAAAGGAATGTAATGATGATAAATATAAAGAAAAAAGAAGTATCGATATTATTAGTAATATTAGCTTGCCTGTTATTAACTCAGTCAGCTTATGCCGCAGATTTATTTACCGTCCCGGAGACAGACAAATCAAAGCTGTGGTTTCTGGATATCTTATTCCCGGACAATTTAGCGGAAAGTCCCTTAGCCAGCACAATGACAATCCTTAACAGCGCCGTTTTGCTGATTGGTGGTATTTTAGCTGCCTACACGCTGATTGCCGGAACCATGTCAACGGCACATGACGGAGAAATGCTGGGTAAGAAATGGTCTTCCATGTGGTTGCCCGTAAGAACTGCATTAGGCACGGCAATGATACTCCCGGCAGCAGGTGGTTTCTGTGCCGCTCAGGTTATGGTGCTGTGGATGATTAATCAGGGAGTAGGTCTGGCGGATACCGTCTGGAATACTTACGCCTCTAACCCCTCAGATGGAGCAGTTATCACAACATCAGCGTCTTATCAGGAACTTGACCGTATAGCGAAAACTGCGTTTATCAATAACGTCTGTATGTTGAAGGCGGGTGAATTATGGAAGAAATCAGCAGCAGCCGATCCCTTCCCGCACGTCACGCCTGCGTTTGAAATGACGCCGGAGAAAGGTGCCTATTTATACACATACAGTTATGGGGCCAGCAATGCCGGTAATGATATGAATAAAAATTTACTGGTATCCAAGGCTGCATGTGGAAGCATCACGCTTACAGACCCCAAGGCCAAAGCTTCTTATGATGAACAGGCTAAAGCTCAGGCTACCATTGCTGCTGGCGGCATGTATATGGCTTATATGCCACAGGATATAAAGACGAATATTTCAGATGTTATTGAGGCACACAATGCCGCATTCATCGGTCTTGATAACAGTATGAAAACGCTGGCTGAACAGTATGTGGCCGATAATAATATTGATATTCAGACCGGAATAAACAGCGCAACAGCCTCATATGTATCCATTATTGATACTGCAGTACGAACAGTTTTCTCCACTGGCGACCAGTGGGATGATTTCAAAGAGAATGTCCAGAAAGACGGATGGTTTATGGCTGGCGCATGGAGTATGAAACTGATCCGTGTGCAGGATGCGATTAATGGAGCAGCTCATAATCTTCCTGTAGCTGGGCAAGCGACAATGGAATACGGCGATATATTCGATAACAGTCTGAACGCAATTATGGCAAAAGTAGCTCAGGATATGGCGAAATCGACGACAGCTTCAAGATATGCGAATGGTATTGATGCGCAAAGCCGAACAGAAGCCAATACCAGTGGTAAAAGTGGCGCAGGTCCTGGTAATGGTGCCAACTTACTGATTTAGTGTATGATGGTGTTTTTGAGGTGCTCCAGTGGCTTCTGTTTCTATCAGCTGTCCCTCCTGTTCAGCTACTGAAGGCGTGGTGCGTAACGGTAAAAGCACTGCCGGACATCAGCGCTATCTCTGCTCTCACTGCCGTAAAACATGGCAGCTACAGTTCACTTACACCGCCTCTCAGCCCGGTACACACCAGAAAATTATTGATATGGCCATGAATGGCGTCGGATGTCGCGCCAGTGCACGCATTATGGGCGTTGGCCTCAACACGATTTTACGACACTTAAAAAACTCAGGCCGCAGTCGGTAAACTCACGCATACAACCGGGCAGTGACGTCATTGTTTGCGCGGAAATGGACGAACAGTGGGGTTACGTCGGCGCTAAATCACGCCAGCGCTGGTTGTTTTACGCGTATGACAGGATACGGAGGACGGTTGTGGCGCACGTATTCGGTGAACGCACGTTGGCCACGCTGGAGCGTCTTCTTGGCCTGCTGTCGGCCTTTGAGGTCGTGGTATGGATGACGGATGGCTGGCCGCTTTATGAATCACGCCTGAAGGGAGAACTGCACGTTATCAGCAAGCGATATACGCAGCGCATTGAGCGGCATAACCTGAATCTGAGGCAGCATCTGGCAAGGCTGGGCAGGAAGTCACTGTCGTTCTCAAAATCGGTGGAGCTGCATGACAAAGTCATCGGGCATTATCTGAACATAAAACACTATCAGTAAGTTGGAGTCATTACCTGCTTGGCGTGGTCGATGTTTCGCTGCTTAGCGGTAATAACTTTGACTTTACTGTCGCGAGTGGAACGACTCAGGATGTGGCACTGGATATTTCCGGCGGCACCACGCTGAGCTCGGCGGCGCTGATTAATACGCTACTGCTGCTGCTGGGTGGAACGAATACCTTCCAGGCCGATCTCGCGGTGGTGAATACGGTGACCGGAGAAGTGGTTGCGCTGGCGTCGAATGCGGTGACTATTACAGCGGGAGGCGTCAGCCTGGATTACAGCGGTAGCGCCAGCTTCAGCGACCTGCCGGAGGGGAACTATACGGTAGTGATTTCGTCGCCAACGAATACCGGGCTGCTGCCGACGCTGGTGAATTTCCTGGCGAATCTCAGCGTAGCGACCGCGGTGGATGTGGCGGTAACCGACTCCGTAGGATACGAGTCCGCGATTATCAGCGGTAACGTACTGCAGACGGACGCGGGTGGGGACGTTGGCGATACCGGTACGGATATTACTGTGACCAGCATCATTGCGACCTCGGTTCCGGGGGCAACGGCGGAACCGGTTAGCTCGGGGGGGACGATCGTTGAGGGCGCCTACGGTACGCTGGTGATCTATGCCGATGGTTCTTACACCTATCACGCGACCGGAGACGCTGACTCTGTCGGTCAAACGGAGGTCTTTACCTACACCATTACGGATGCGGATGGCGATACGGCAACGACGACGCTGACCATTAATATTGGCCTGGCCGATGATACGGATAGCGATGCTGATTCCGACTCCGACAGTGATTCCGATTCGGACAGCGACTCTGACTCCGACAGTGATTCGGATTCTGACAGTGACTCGGATTCTGACAGTGACTCGGATTCTGACAGTGACTCGGATTCTGACAGTGACTCGGATTCTGACAGTGACTCGGATTCTGACAGTGACTCGGATTCCGACAGCGACTCCGATTCTGACAGTGATTCCGACTCCGACAGTGATTCGGATTCCGACAGCGACTCTGACTCCGACAGTGACTCAGATTCTGACAGTGACTCTGACTCCGACAGTGACTCAGATTCTGACAGTGACTCGGATTCCGACAGCGATTCGGACTCTGACAGTGATTCCGACTCCGACAGCGACTCGGACTCTGACAGTGATTCCGACTCCGACAGCGACTCGGACTCCGACAGCGACTCCGACTCCGACAGTGATTCGGATTCCGACAGCGACTCTGACTCCGACAGTGATTCGGACTCAGACAGCGACTCCGATTCCGACAGCGACTCCGATTCCGACAGCGACTCGGATTCTGACAGCGACTCGGATTCTGACAGCGACTCAGATTCTGACAGTGACTCTGACTCGGATTCAGACAGCGATTCGGATTCTGATAGCGACTCCGACAGCGACTCGGACTCCGACAGCGATTCTGATTCGGACAGCGATTCCGATTCTGACAGTGATTCCGATTCTGACTCTGACAGTGACTCGGACTCTGACAGCGACTCGGATTCCGACAGCGATATGTAGTGGCACACTGAATTTGGCCACCTGAGTAGAGGTGATATGCTCACCTCAACATCTTACAGGTGAACCAATGAGCAAAATATTTACTGCTGAATTTAAAGCCGAAGCGGCAAAACTGGTTCTTGATCAGAACTACACTCACGGTGAAGCGGCTAAAGCGATGAACGTCAGCCTCTCCGCCATCAACCGCTGGGTTAAATCGTTACGTATGGAGCGCCAGGGGAAAACGCCCCCGGGGCTGCCTCTGACGCCTGAGCAGACGGAACTCAGGGAAATGAGAAAACAAATACAACGCCTTGAAATGGAAAATGAAATCCTAAAAAAGGCTACCGCGCTCTTGATGTCGGACTCCCTGAAAAGTTCACGATAATCGACAGTCTGAGGGCGCACTACCCGGTAGCGCCATTGTGCCGGCTGTTCGGTGTTCACCGAAGCAGTTATCGTTACATTCGTAAAAATGGCAGGGATTCTGACGCTGAGCGGGCCGTCAAACGGAGTCTCGTCAGTGAAGTCTGGAATGCCAGTGGTGGCTCTGCTGGCGCGAGAAGTATCGCCACGATGGTCAGCGGCCGGGGCGTCAGACTCGGGCGATGGCTTGCAGGTAAGCTGATGAAAGAGCTGGATATCGCCAGTTGTCAGGCCCCGGCGCATAAATACAAACGCGGCGGGAACGAACACGTTGAAATACCTAACCATCTCGACCGGCAGTTCGCGGTAACAGCGCCGGATCAGATCTGGTGCGGCGATGTGACCTATATCTGGACGGGAAAATGCTGGGCTTATCTGGCCGCCGTGCTGGATCTGTTCGCCCGTAAACCTGTGGGCTGGGCGATGTCGACGTCGCCGGACTCGGCCCTCACGGTCAAAGCGTTGCAGATGGCCTGGGAGCATCGGGGGAAGCCAACAGGAGTGATGTTCCACAGTGACCAGGGCAGTCACTATACCAGCCGCCAGTACCGGCAGGCTCTGTGGCGCTGTCGAATAAAGCAGAGCATGAGTCGACGCGGTAACTGCTGGGATAATGCCCCTATGGAACGGTTCTTCCGGAGCCTGAAGACCGAATGGGTGCCGACGAAGGGCTATAACAGCTTCAAAGAAGCTCAGAGCGCGATAATCCGCTACATCACGGGCTATTACAGTGCCATCCGGCCCCACTGGTATAACGGTGGGTTAACGCCAAATGAATCAGAGCGGCTGTTCCACGAACAGTCAGGTCGTGTGGCCAAAATTAGTTGACCACTACAATATCGAGGCCATCCCCGATAGCAACAGCCCGGACGTTGTCGCGCTGGAAGGTAACCTGAACAACGTCAGCGGTACCAGCGGTCAACTGGTTGGCCTGACGTTACTCAGCACCGTCGATGTCTCGCTGCTGTCGGGCAATAATCTGCGCTTTAGCGTGGGTTCCGGAACCGTTGAGGATATGACGGTATCGGTGAACGGCAACTCGCTGCTGACGGCGAGCGGATTGCTGACCACTATCGTCAACCTGCTGGGAGCAGGAAATACCCTGACGGCCGATCTGTCGGTGGTGAATACGGCCACCGGCGAAGTCGTGGCGATTGCGGAAAACAGCGTCTCTATCTCGGCGAGCCTGCTTGGCGGGCTCTCCTATAACGGCACGGTCTCCTTCGCCAATCTGCCGGCGGGCGACTACACCATGGTTATCTCTGCGCCGGAAAGTAACGGCCCCCTGGTATCGTTGATCAACGCGCTGGCGGCGGCCCAGGTGGCAAGCTTCGTCAACGTGGACGTGACGGATTCCGTTGGCTACAGCGTCGGCGCCATTGAAGGTAACGTGCTGGATACCACAGCCAGCGGCGATATGCAGGATAGCGGTCAGGGCATCTCGGTCACCAGCGCGGTATCGGACTCCGTCGACGGATCGACCCCGGTTAACGTGACCAGCGCTGGCGTCAATATCACCGGGGCTTATGGGGTACTGACGATTCACTCTGATGGCAGCTATAGCTACCAGTTGACCAAAGGCGGGGCCGCTATCGGTCAATCGGATGTCTTTAGCTATACCATTACCGATGAAGCGGGCAATACCTCGACGACTAACCTGACGATTAATATCGGCGGCAACATCGAACCGGCGCAGGCCAATCCGGATGCTCAGGAAACGGATCTGACCGCGACGTTCGATACCCTCAACGGAGAAAGCGGTACCGTTGGCCAACTTGTCGGCGTCTCGTTACTTGGTTCCGTCAACGTTGGCTTACTCAACGGCAATAGTTTTGACTTTGACGTCGCCGCGGGGGCAAACGAAAAAGTGCTGCTCGCTGTCTCTGGGACCACCGGCCTGAGCCTGGGCGCGGCCCTGAGCACGTTGCTGAGCCTGCTGGGTGGCGCATCGTCCTTTACGGCGGATCTCTCTATCGTCGATAAGGCGACCGGCGAAGTGGTGCAGGTTCTGACCAACGCCGTCAACATTAATGTTAATGGACTGGGTCTCAGCCTGGGCTATAGCGGCGGCGGCTGGTCCTCAATGTTACCTTCAGGGTCGTACACGGCGGTGGTCTCTTCACCGAATACCGGCGGTCTGTTGGGCGCGCTGCTGGACCTGAACCTGGGCACCTTTGTCAACGTGTCGGTCACCGACTCTGAGGGCTATCACACCGACAGCCTGACGGGGAACGTCCTGCAAAGCGATGGCGACGGCGATGTGGCGGACACCGGGGTAAATATTAAGGTGACGAGCGTCACCGCCACCTCGGTGACCGACGCCGATCCGGTATCGGTCACCAGCAGCGGAACGACGATAGCCGGTGCCTGGGGATCGCTGACCATCCATAGCGACGGTAGCTATACCTATCAGCCGTACGGCGGAGTGAATAGCGTCGGCCAATCGGAGGTCTTTACCTACACCATAACCGACAGTCTGGGCCACACGGCGAGCACGACGCTGACGATCGATATCGACAGCCCGGCTTCGCTGGCGGTGAATGATGTCGTTGCGCTGAACGTGGCAACGGCGCTGGCAACGGTGAATGTTCCGGCGATTGACACCGCGGGGCTGAACACAAGCGGTAAGTCGACAACGGGCGGAGTATCAGCGAGTAAGTCGATTAGCTTTAGCGTGGGGGCCGATCGCGAAATGGATACCCTCTCGGTGAATGTGAACTACACCGCAAGTGGCTCGGTGGTCAATACCGTCAGGATTGACAGCACGGTCAGTATTTATCATGTGCTCGGCGACGGCAGTAAGGTTCTGGTGTGGCAGGGGGTACCGACAGAAAATCTGACCACGATTATCGGCGCAACAGCTAGCGCTACGGATACGCTAACGCTAACGGGTGTGGCATTGAGCGAAGGAAATTACGAGATGGTCCTGGCTTCGAAAGCCACCGCCACTCTGGATTCTTTCTTAACGCCAGCGCCGAATTATACGGTTGGAGCTTCTATCACCGGTACAACGTTCGATACCGCAACGCATTATACGGTGGCAGGAACCAACGTCAGCGGGAATATCCAGAACGGAAACAACTCGGGCGGTACGGAAGATTTCCATGGCGTGCTGTATGCCTCATACACCGTCGCCGGACATACTTCCTCTGGCAGTGCCGAATCCTGGACCTTCAACAGTAATGGCAGTATCACCACCAGCAACGGTAGCGCAGTAACCGGAAGCAGCGTCACAATTTACGGTGACTATGGCACCCTGACGATGGCGAATAATGGTTCTTATACCTACAGTCTGAAGGCAGGGATGGATGTGTCGACAATCACGCACAAGGAGGTCTTCGCCTACACGGTAAACGACAGTAATGGCGTTTCTTCCGCGGCGACGCTGACCATCGATCTGCATCCGCAGATTACCGGCAGCGTGAACGGCGACGATATCCACAGCACCGCTTATGACGATACCTTCACCCTGGGTATCGGGGCCGACACGGTGGTTTACAACCTGCTGGCCGATGACAATACCGGCGGCAACGGCAGCGATACCTGGAAGGATTTCTCGGTTGCGCAAGGGGATCATATCGATGTGTCGGCGCTGCTGGTTGACTGGGATGGGAACAGCAGCAGTTTGGGCAACTATGTGACCCTGAGCTACGTTGGCAATAACACGGTGGTATCCATCGACCGCGACGGCGGGGCCGGTGACCATCAATCAACAACCTTAATTACGCTGGAAGGGGTGCATATCAATTCGCTCAACGAGCTGCTTGATACAAATAACTCCAACTAATCGGCGTTATAGCGAACGGCACACGGAAGTGCCGTCCAGATTATTTATTGCGGAGGAATGAATCGGGCAGCGATCCGGGAGATAGCAGACCGTTATTTAATAAAAATAATGATGCGGAAATTATTATATCCGTTTTTTCAGTGCGTGAATTCTGAAGGGTAAATTTGATGCGTCTATTTAAACAAAAAAGGAATGTCATAACCTGCGGCTATACCGCTCTCTTTATTGCTTTGAATCCGCCGTTTTCAGGTCATGCGGAAAATTCATACTTAATGCCGAATGATATTAGCAGCCAGCGTTTAACCGATAGCCAACAGGTCGCGGGGTACAATGAAGAGATTATTAATAGCCAGACCCGAATATCCGGCCCGCTGGATATTAAAAAAGCGGTAAAAAATGCGGTCAACTGGCATCCGGCGATTACCCAGGAGGTCAGCAAACTCCAGGAAATGGCGCAGAAAGTTGACGTGGCGAAAGCCAAATATTACCCGCAAATTAGGGTAATGACTCCAACTTACTGATAGTGTTTTATGTTCAGATAATGCCCGATGACTTTGTCATGCAGCTCCACCGATTTTGAGAACGACAGTGACTTCCTGCCCAGCCTTGCCAGATGCTGCCTCAGATTCAGGTTATGCCGCTCAATGCGCTGCGTATATCGCTTGCTGATAACGTGCAGTTCTCCCTTCAGGCGTGATTCATAAAGCGGCCAGCCATCCGTCATCCATACCACGACCTCAAAGGCCGACAGCAGGCCAAGAAGACGCTCCAGCGTGGCCAACGTGCGTTCACCGAATACGTGCGCCACAACCGTCCTCCGTATCCTGTCATACGCGTAAAACAACCAGCGCTGGCGTGATTTAGCGCCGACGTAACCCCACTGTTCGTCCATTTCCGCGCAAACAATGACGTCACTGCCCGGTTGTATGCGTGAGTTTACCGACTGCGGCCTGAGTTTTTTAAGTGTCGTAAAATCGTGTTGAGGCCAACGCCCATAATGCGTGCACTGGCGCGACATCCGACGCCATTCATGGCCATATCAATAATTTTCTGGTGTGTACCGGGCTGAGAGGCGGTGTAAGTGAACTGTAGCTGCCATGTTTTACGGCAGTGAGAGCAGAGATAGCGCTGATGTCCGGCAGTGCTTTTACCGTTACGCACCACGCCTTCAGTAGCTGAACAGGAGGGACAGCTGATAGAAACAGAAGCCACTGGAGCACCTCAAAAACACCATCATACACTAAATCAGTAAGTTGGCACCATTACCCACTCTTCAGCTTCGATAATACCCGCATGATGCCGCTGCGGGACAAAAAAGAGTGGTCCATAATATAATTCACAGCAGTGATGTTATTCTTAATTGCATTTGGTTCATCAATAAGTTCGAGCAGATGGGTACGTATAATTTCGTATGCGGAGAGTTGTGATATCGTCATGCAATGGGCATAGACTTTGGCCGAACTATAATCCTGCAGCATCGCCAGCGATTGCCAGAGATGATATTTGACGACCTGCTCATGAAAAAAACGTTGTGGAATCAAAAGTAAGCGCGATGTTTCTTTCGTTTTAACATACAGATGGCGGGTATATGCCAACTGGCAGCTGGCGCCAAAAATAAACGGTGCGCTTTCAGCATTAAGGATCATCCCATCGCTTATGCGGTTTAACGCCACGCTCCCGTCGAATAAAATGAGGCACTGTCTTTCACCATTCCGCGTCAGGCTGATGTTGCGTTTTTTGCTAATGGTGCGGGGCGTATGCTCTTTAGCGATTATCTCAATCAATTTTTCAATATGATCGGTGGGTTTCACGACTTTGCTTAAAATTTCATCGCGGAGCAGCGAGTGATTATTCCTCTTCATTGTTACCCTTTTAAAACAATGAGTTGAAAATATTATTGAATGGATATTGTACGCGTCTAATAATCAATAATATGCTTTCTGTTAGCAACTTATCGAACATTGCCAGGATTATTTTCCTGCTATAAATTACGATTTGTAATCTAAAACCTGTAATTCATATTAGTCAATATAAATTGATTTTTTTTATTGTTTTTTTAAGCCAGGTAGATCTTTTTTTGCGGCTGGTCTTTTTGCGCAAAAAGTCATGTTATTGCGCGTGAGGAATTTCTCGCTTCGTTTTTGATTTTTTAACGCGGTGATAAGCGGAGTGAGTCAGGTAGGTATATGTGTTTATTAACTAAAAAAGCGCGGCGTTTATTTTTTATCCTGTTTGCCGCATGCGCGGCGGCAAGGAGGAGATGAAAATAGCCAACGGGGTTTTAAACCTGGCGGTATCCAGGCGTAAAACCCACAAATGACTAGTTGCGCAATCGCGGCGCCTGCAGCTGCTGGCGAATGGTTCTGGCCAGTTCGTCCAGCGACGGCTGTTCAGGATGTTCGTCGCTGGGCTCGCTGCTCAGCTGCGCTTCTGCGAGATAAGTGTGAATCGGCTGGCCATCATCGTCTTCCATCACCACATGATACCAGGGCGCAAGGCGCAGTTCGTCGTTAGCGGCGATTTCATCCTCTTCCGGCTCCGTGAGCGAGTACTCGGGATCGACATCGACGATCACGCCCAGGTAGCCCAAAAGCGTGTGGCGAACTTGTTGGCCGATACCGAATTTGCTGGCTATCATAAGCACCTCCTGGGAGACATGATTACCTGCTATATGCGGGCCGATTCTCCACTTTTCAAGTTACATGATGCGGCAAGCAAACCCTTTCAGATACAGTCCTTCGGGGTAGGTTGCTATCACCGGGTGGTCGGCAGCCTGGCGGAACTGTTCTATAAATTGTACATCACGTCCGGCATCCAGGGCGGCATCGGCAATGATTTTCTGAAATAAATCGGTGGTCATCAGGCCGGAGCAGGAGAAGGTCAGCAGGACGCCGCCGGGATTCAGGAGCTGAATCGCCAGCATGTTGATGTCCTTATAGCCGCGGCAGGCGCCCATCAGCTGGCTTTTGTTTTCAACAAACTTCGGTGGATCCATCACAATCACGTCAAACTTTTCGCCGGCGTCGCGATATTTCCGCAGCAGCTTGAAGACGTCGTCGCGGATGAACTCCGCTTTAGACAGATCCAGCTTGTTCAGCTCAACGTTCTGCTTTGCGACGTCCAGCGCCTCCTGCGAGGTGTCAACGCTGACAACCTGACGGCAGCCGCCCATCAGCGCGGAGATGGCAAAACCGCCGGTATAGGAGAAGCAGTTCAGCACGCGCTTATCGGCGACGTAGCGACGGGTCGCCAGGCGGCTGTCGCGCTGGTCAAGGTAATAGCCGGTTTTGTGGCCGCCCTGAATATCTACCAGCAGCTGCATACCGTGCTCGGTAATCGGCAGCAGGGCAGGCGGCAGTTCGCCGACAACCGGCCCCTGCGCCAGCTCCAGCCCCTCTTTTTTACGCACCGCGACGTCGCTACGATCGTAGATAGCGCAGTTCGGAAACAGCGTTTGCAGCGCGCTGACAATCGACGCCCGCTGGTATTCGGCACCGGCGCTCAGCAGCTGCAGTACAAAAAAGTCGCCAAAACGATCGATGGTCACGCCCGGCAGGCCGTCGGACTCACCGGCTATCAGGCGATAGCTATCGAGCCCGTCGCGGGCCGCCAGCCACTCGCGCCAGGTTTGCGCCTGCTGCAGGCGACGTTCGAAAAAGGCGTTATCAATGGCTTCATTGCGATCGAAGCTCCAGACGCGGGCGCGGATCTGTGAAGACGGCGAATAGGCGCCGCGGGCCAGCCATTTTCCCTGCGAATCAACGATATCGATGGTCTCACCTGAACGGGCTTTACCTTCCATCCGGGCGACGGCGCCGGAGAAGATCCAAGGATGGCGACGCAGCAGGGATTTCTCGCGTCCTTTGGTTAACACTAAGCGGGGGAAAATGGAGTCTGTCATGGGGCTACCTTTAAGCAACGGGAATGTCGGCACCGAAAAAATGGCGCGTAGATTAGCACATGTGGCTGAGGCAAGCACCATTCCACCGGTATCGACAAGTGAGCGTTTCGGCACAAAACGCAGGCGCTTTGGCACAATAAAAAACATGCCGGGATCTTACAGTATTTCCTCACCTTACGGAGGAAAATACGATGAAAACAGGATTGAAGGTCGCAGCCGCGATGATGGTTATTATGAGCGGGACGGTGATTGCCGCGCCGTTTAGCGTCAGCAGCGCGGATATGCGCGACGGCCAGACGCTGGCGCAGACGCACTGGTTTGGCGGTTTTGGCTGCACCGGCGGCAATATCTCACCGCAGATCGCCTGGAAAAATGCTCCGGCGGGTACCCGCAGTTTCGCGGTGACCGCTTACGATCCGGATGCGCCGACCGGGAGCGGCTGGTGGCACTGGACGGTGGTGAATATTGCCCAACAGGTGACTGGCTTAGCCGCTGGCGCCGGAGACAAAAATAACGCTAAACTGCCCGCCGGGGCGATACAGGGGCGCAATGACTTTGGCTATGCGGGTTTTGGCGGCGCGTGTCCGCCCGCCGGAGATAAACCGCATCGCTACCGCTTTACGGTATGGGCGCTTGATACCCCGACGTTGCCCATTGATGGCGAGGCCAGCGGGGCGTTAGTCGGATTTATGTTACACAGCCACGCTATCGCCAGCGCGCAGTTAACGGCGCTGGCCGGAAGATAATAAAAAGGGCGGCATGATGCGGAACATCCATTTTCACCATAACGCGTTAACGGCGGCGGAAATCACTACCCGTCGTTTATGCAAACTGCACCGCGTCACGCTGTTCTCGCCCGCGATCTGCCGGGTAAACCGCGGCAGTAAGGTCATTGTGCAGGGCGCCAGCGAGATGCTGGCAACGCCGCAGCAGCTGATTATTTTGCCCGCCGAGGTTGAGCTCGAGGTGATTAATCAGCCGGAAAACGGGCTGTTTTGCTCCGACCTGCTCTCTCTCACGCCGGAACTGCTGGCGGATTTTAAGCATCGCTATATGAGCGAGCCGCAGACCGGTCGTCTGACGTCGCTTTGCGCGCCGCTGGCGCCGGAAATGTCGTTTATGTGGCAAAGCGTCCTGCGGGCGGTACGGGAGGGGCTCAGCGCCGAGCTGCAGCACCATCAGGCGATGGGATTGCTGCTGGCGCTGTATCAGGCTGGCTACGCCGGGCCGCTGCTCAACGAGCGGCGCGAGGACATAACCGGTCAGGTCAGGCAAATTATTATGCTGTCGCCTGCCGAAGCGTGGAGCGTGGCGAAAGTGGCTAAAATGCTCTTTCTTGGCGAATCGACGCTGCGCCGTCGTTTGCAGCAGGAGTCCCGGAGCTTCCGCCAGATCGTGGAAGAGGTCCGTATGGCCTACGCGCTGGGGCAATTACAGTCGACGTCGCGACCCATTGGCGACATTGCGCAAAGCAGCGGCTACCTGTCAGGCTCGCGCTTTAGCGCCCGTTTTCGTCAGCACTATGGATTATTACCTAAGCATGTACGTTGACGGAATTTGCTATCCTCTGTATTGAGTCATTGGCCGAAAAGGGGGGAGCATGGCAACGGTTTGCACGATGGCGTGGGTATACGGCTCCGTTCAGGGCGTCGGGTTTCGCTATTCGACCCAGCGCGAGGCGCTGCAGCTTGGATTAACGGGATACGCGCGCAATCTCGACGACGGCGGCGTGGAGGTTCTGGCCTGCGGAGAACCGGACCAGGTGGAGAAACTTATTGCCTGGCTGAAGGCCGGTGGGCCGCGCAGCGCGCGGGTGGACAGGGTTCTGACCGAGCCCCATCAGCCCACCAGAGAGTGGCAGAAATTCGCCATTTTGTATTAGATGCATTTAACCGGTTTAGGCAGTCCGGCGATTTTTGTCGCCTGCTTAGCCGGGCCTTTCGGGAACAGGCGGTAGAGGTAGCGGCTGTTGCCTTTCTCTTCGCCAAACTTGTTCGCCATGGCCTTCACCAGCATACGAATCGCCGGTGAGGTGTTAAATTCCAGATAAAAGTCGCGCACAAAGCGCACCACTTCCCAATGCTCAACGGACAGGCTGATGCCCTCCTGCTCAGCGATAACGGCCGCCATCGCTTCGTTCCACAGGGTTGTGTCCTTCAGATAGCCTTCGCTATCGGTCTCTATTTCATTGCCTTCAAAGATAAACATGATTCTTCACATACCGCTGAAAATGGCGGCAGTGTAGCAAAAAATAAGGCCCCGCATAAGCGGGGCCTGAGTACAGACGGGGAGAGGATTAGTCTCTGCTGGCGAAGCCAAGGATGCTCAGCAGGCTGACGAAGATGTTGTACAGCGAGACGTACAGGCTAACGGTCGCGCGGATGTAGTTGGTTTCACCGCCGCGGATGATGTTGCTGGTCTCAAACAGAATGGCGCCTGAAGAGATCAGGATAAACACCGCGCTAATCGCCAGATGCAGAGCCGGCAGCTGCAGGAAAATGTTGGCAACCATACCGATAAGCACGACCACCACGCCCGCCATCAGCATTCCGCCGAGGAAGGACATATCTTTACGGGTGGTCAGCACGTAGGCCGAGCAGCAGAAGAACACCAGCGCGGTACCGCCCAGCGCCAGGCCAATCAGATCGCCCATACCCGCAGACAGGTAGGCGTTAAGCATTGGCCCCAGGATGTAGCCCAGAAAACCGGTAAAGGCGAACGCGGAAATGATACCCGTTGGCTTATTCGCGGTTTTATAGGTCAGGAACATCAGGCCGTACATACCGACCAGCGTCAGAATCAGACCCGGAGAAGGCAGCATCAGCACCGTGCTGGCCGTCGCCGTAATAGCGGAAAATGCCAGCGTCAGGCTAAGCAGGAAATAGGTGTTCCGCAGAACTTTGTGCGTGCTAAGTAGCGATGAACGGTCTCGCGACGATGTAATTATACGATCCATGAGTCACTCTCTTATGACAGATGTAATTAATAACGAAGCATAAAAAAAACAGGGCCTAAGCCCTAATGCTTTTACCCATCTTTACTCAAAGTCAGCGGGCTGAATGCAGCACATTATTCCAGGAAAAAAAGAATAAGTGGCATTTTTATTTGTTCGCCTTCCGGAGTCAGATCGAAATCTGATAACTCACTGAAAAATATTGCGTTATAGCCATTCTGCGACTAACTCTGGAGAGGGTACTCACGAAGCGTAACAAAGGCAAGGGATATGAAAACACAAAAATATAATCACATCACACGCGTACTGGTGGCCGTCGGTCTGTTCTCCATGGTCATCCCGGCGCTGGCCGCTCAGGTACCGCCGGGAACGGCGTTGGCCGAAAAGCAAGAACTGGTCAGAAATAACGGCAGCGAACCGTCGTCGCTGGATCCGCATAAAGTGGAAAGCGACGTTGAAAACAACATTATCAGCGATCTTTTTGAAGGGCTGGTCAGCGTATCGCCAGCAGGAGAGATTGAGCCCCGGCTGGCGGAGAAGTGGGAGAATAAGGACAACACCGTCTGGACGTTCCACCTGCGTCCCGGTGTGACCTGGTCCGACGGTACGGCGATCACGGCGCAGGATATTGTCTGGAGCTGGCAGCGTCTGGTGTCGCCGCTAACGGCGTCGCCTTACGCGAGCTATCCCGGCAATATGCATATCGTCAACGGGGCGGAGATCGCGCAGGGGCAAAAAGCGCCCGAGACGCTGGGCGTCAAAGCGATAGATGATGCCACCCTTGAGGTCACCTTAACTCAGCCGAATGCGGCGTTTTTGGCGATGCTGGCGCACCCGTCTTTGGTTCCGCTCGATAAAGTGCTGATATCGCGCTACGGCGACAAATGGACCAAACCGGAGCATATCGTAACCAGCGGGCCCTATAAGCTGTCGCAGTGGGTGGTGAATGAGCGCATTGTGGCCGAGCGCAATCCGCGCTACTGGGATAACGCGCATACGGTCATCAATAAGGTGACGTACCTGCCGATAAGCTCTGAAACCGCCGACGTCAACCGCTATAAGGCGGGAGAGATCGATATTGTGTTTACGGTACCGATTAATCAGTTTGCCCAGCTCAAAAAAACCATGGGCGATCAGCTGAATGTTTCGCCGCAGCTGGCCACCTATTATTACGAATTCAACACCACCCGGCCGCCGTTTAACGACCCGCGCGTACGGCGGACGCTGAATATGGCCCTCGATAAAGATATTATCGCGGAGAAGGTGCTGGGGCAGGGGCAGCGTCCGGCCTGGCTTATCAGCCAGCCTGACATCGGCGGGGTGAAGCTGCACAATCCCGAGTACGCCAGCTGGCCGCGCGAGAAGCGTATCGCCGAGGCGAAAAAGCTATTGAGCGAAGCCGGGTATAATGAGACCCATCCGCTGGTCTTTAATCTGCTCTATAACACGTCCGAATCTCACCAGCGAATTGCCATCGCCGCCAGCTCAATGTGGAAAAAGAACCTTGGCGTTGAGGCGAAGCTGCAAAACCAGGAGTGGAAGACCATGCTCGACGCCATGCATACGCATAATTTTGACGCCGTGCGCTACGCGTGGATAGCCGACTATGACGACGCCGCGACGTTTCTCAATAACTTCCGCACCGGCGACAGTGAAAATACCAGCCAGTACAGCAACCCGGCCTACGATGAGGCGCTGCGCAATGCGGCAAAAGCCTCTGACACGACGGCACGGGGCAAGTTCTACCAGCAGGCGGAGGATCTGTTAGGTCAGGATGTCCCGGCCATTCCGGTCTATCACTACGTGCGCACCCATCTGGTCAAGCCATGGGTAGGGGGATTTATGTCGGATAAGCTGGGGTATTACTACACCAAAGATATGTACATCAAAAAACATTAACGCGAAGAGGGCGGCTTGCGCTGAAAATCTGCGCAAACTGCCTGAATTTCAGACGAATAACGCGTTTTTGTTTAATTTTAAGGCAGTTGAATAAATTGGTGCTTTACAGCCTGAACAGAGGTGTTTATAGTGCGCCTCATTGGAAGCGTGGCCGAGCGGTTGAAGGCACCGGTCTTGAAAACCGGCGACCCGAAAGGGTTCTAGAGTTCGAATCTCTACGCTTCCGCCAAATTCTAAATAAAATCAATAACTTGAAGAATGGTTTTGATTTTATAGTGCATAAAGTAGTACAAAAAGCCCGTTTAGACGGGCTTTTTTACATCTAAAGTCCGTCCTTTGCTCAATAAATATCCTTTCAGTAGCAATGCCCCCTTTTCAGGTAAGAGGCATTACTGTAAGTCGATACCTATGGTAAAGATACTTTGTTATTAGTGCCCATCAATATGCTACTTTGTGATGGTAAAAACTCCCCTTTATTTTCATCTCTTCCTTGTAATAATATTTTTGCATCATCTTTATTATAGTCACGAACGGCTTTAGCTGATAGCTCACCGATAATGGTGTCAGATGAGCGTAGCCGGTTAATAATAAGAACTAACTTTGTGTCATTAAAGTCGGACATCATGTTTTGATCTCCTTCGCTATCGCCAGCAACTAATATTGGTCCTGTATTTTTGTAATGTTGTTGTATAAATTTCTTTATGGTTTCGGTTTTACCTTTACCTTGCGTCTGGGGATAGTATGGATCGAGGCTGTGAGTCAATCTACCTTCTTTATCATATAAGGGATGCATTGCATAGACATGAGACTCAGGAACAGAAAAACCATATTTTTCTGTAGTAACGATGCTTTTTATCACATCTAAAGCAGAAGCGGAAATGACATAAACATCAACACCTGCCTGCTGTAGGTTTTTATATAATGTCTGCATTTCTGGGATCAGCCTGAATCCATTTTTCCATGTTACTGATACGATACCAGCTCGGCCTGCCATATCTGCTGGGCTTACCCATGTCACCTTTCCGATAGGCTGGTTATTTTGCCACTCAATAGTATCGTGCACTAAATCAGCTACTTCTTTTTTGGACATGCCAGAAAAAAGATACGTCACCCATGGATAAGATACCTCATGGTCGAATGACCCACCGATTGCATCATATACATATCTCATTTTCACTATAAAATTCATATAATTGGAATTTTTTTTAATTTCATCAAGCGTTTTATTACCCGCAAATCGGCTGTAATTATTGTATAGCCATGTGTAGCTAACAATAATGTCTTGACCAATGAGGTTTATATTAACCGGTTGATGATTTTTATTATTATAATCCGAGTTAAAGTTTGAAGGCGGTATATCTTTGTAAATTATCTCTTTCAATATCTCAGGTTTCATCGAAAATTTAAGGTTTTCTAGTTGATAGATAAGCGTTGCCTCTTCGATATCCAGAAAAGCTGTTGTGTTGTCAAAATCAAAAACAGCATATAAAGAATGCGCTGGCTTCTGCTTTGCTTCTTGAATGAGTCTGTCAATTTTTCTTGAGTTGAATTCGTCCCAATTACCGATAACTATTTGCTTTTGTTGGGGAATCGCAGTTTCTAAATTTTGTGACACTTGATTTGTGTTACTGGCACTGGCCGTTGTTCCATATACTCCAAAAAATACGGATAGTAGTGCATATATTATTGTCATTTTCATGATTAATTCCTTTTTTAGGGTGCATTACCATCTGTAGCAAAAAGTAAAAGCCAGCTATATCAAAAATTGGCACCCTGATCATGAATGTGATGGTTATCATATTTTATGAATATATGAAAATGGTGAGGAAGTAAGCCAGAATTATCTACAGAGAAATGTTTAGTATGACAAGGTAGCAGGCCCAAAACAGTTCGAACTATCTCCGAGTGTTATTTTAATGTCACTTATCTATCTACGGCTAGTCCTGATGGTTCTTTTGCTTTCTTCAACATCGTGCAAGCCTGTCATACAAACCCCGAGCTATTTAATCGCTCGGGGTTTTTTCTTATGTGCCGCTATTCAGTATGCCATTCGGTTGAGTAACCCGCTCTGGCCGTTTGAAGCTGACAGGTGCGGTTCCCTTCGCAAAGTCCCCCCTCATGCGCAGTTGAGGGGGGCGGGCTCAGAAGATATTGATGCTGTAGCCGACAATAAACTTCACGTCGTTACGATCGGTTTTATAGTTGCTGTCTGTCGCCCGGAAGAGCGCCGGGAGCAGGGTAAAGGAGAGGCCTTTCGCCATGCCGTCCGCCACCTGATAGCGAGCGGAAAGATCGAACGACACCATGCTCCCGTCGTACTTTCTCGCCGAACCAGTTTTACTGACATCGCTAACCACGTGCCAGCCGTAGGTTCCGGCACCGCCCAGGGTTAACTCCGGTAGATTAAGATCGGCAAAGTTATAACTCACGCCAAAACGAACCGCGCGGGCGCCGGAAACGTTAAAGTCTTCCAGCTGCGACAGCGTCGGCTGATAATCACGCTTATCGGAGTTCGCCCACGGGGTTAAGCGGAAGTTGTAATCTCCGGTGTTCGGGGCGTAGTTCTGACTATAGCCAAGGGACCACACGGTGTTGTCGTGGCTCAGGTTAAAACCAACCCCCACATAATATTCCGTTGCAGGATCTTTAATTTTCGACAGATCTTCAATGTAGCGCGCACCCTGGTAGAAGAGCTTACTCTGCAGGGAGACATCCTTTGTCAACGTATCGTGACGCTCTACCTGTGCCTGCCAGTTGCGACGGTAGCCTTTACCTTCGCCATAGCCCACGTCAAGCACGGTATTGCCAAAGTTATAGACTGCGCCCACCGTGTGAATGTAATCGATGATTGCACCGGCTTTAATGGTTTTGCCGTTGTCATCGAGTCCGGCGGCGTTGTTCTGGTGCCAGGCCGTAGTCATCGGTTTAAAATCACGGCTCCAGTCGTTCTTGAAGCGGTCGGCCCAGGCGTAGGTCAGCCTCAGTTTGTCGAGGGTCAGGGCACTGTCAAACCCGCGAAAAGCGTGAGGGTTGAGGCCCCAGCTGCTTTTTACGGTACCGGAGTTAATGGGGGTATAGCCCGCGGCCAGCTTGAAGTTGGTGCCTGCATCGCCAAGGTTGAGCTTGAGTGCGGCAACCGACACGCTCATGTAGGACTTCTCGCACGGGCTGAACTTGCCCGGCTCGCCGCAATCGTAGTCGTAGTAAAGGATCTCCGACTGACCGACGGTATGCCCGAGCTTAATGTTGGCGTTGCCCCAGAAATCAAAGCCAATAACGTCCTGGTAATAGCCTGAAATATAGCTAATTGCCACGTTACCGGTCTGGTTCTGGATCCCGGCTGGACCCAGTCCGTATTTACCGGTCGCGGGGTCTTTTACAGCACGATGACGAATATATAGTGAGGTATTGAGATTTAATTTGCCTTCATCATAAAACGCTTTCTCAAACTGAGAAGGCGCTTCATAATCCGTCTCTTCTTCCGCAAAGGCATCTGCGGCAATAAAAAGAAACAGCGGTGTACACAGAGAAACTCTGAGTCTATGACTTGTCATTATTATATACCTTATAAAACCATGTATTATAGGGCGAGGGGATGTACTGCTTATTTAAAACTCGTGTTATTTATGAGCTCCGGGATTTGCGCACCGTATTTTTCGAGGAGATATTCATTATGTTGTACGGAATTCGCAATGTTACCGCTCAAAAATACCGGCAGAGATTTATTTTCACTCCCCAGGTTCGCTATGATTTCCGCGAACAGGGTGTGCATAATAAACAGCCCGGTCATTGAGGAAACCGGCGCGAACGGCGTTGCATGCTCCGTAAGGGAAAGCACCGCATCACCGATTGGTACCTGGTTATCAATGGCGACATCCACGCAGTCCCGCAGCTTAAGGCCAGCCTTGTGCTTCGACGGCTGGGTCTCGGCATACAGAAAGCTGGTCAGCGCCAGGGTAAATGCCCCGTGCTGTTTTGCCCAGAGTGCTGCATCGACCGGAGCGGGGTTAATCCCGGAAGTTGAGATAACAATCAGCGCATCTTTACTGGTGATCGAGAATCTCTCCAGGTGCTCAGCAATATAGTCATTCTGTTTTTCATAATATGATGAGGCCGCCGCCCCCTGATGTAACATTAAAGGTTCGATAAATATTGGCCGAACCGGGGCGATTCCTCCGGCACGATAAAATACATCTTCAGCGAAAATATGTGAGTGGCCGCAGCCGAAAATATAAATTACACCTCCCTGGTTAATGATTTTTGCCAGTTCCACGGCGGTGGAAGTGATTTTATGGCTTTGCTGTTGAGTAATGTCGTTAAGTTTTTTCTGGACGATATCTAAATAGCTCTGAATCATTGTCATAACCAGTATCCTGACCATTGTGGTTGGTAGACTCGGTATAACGCTTCCATATAGAAGTAATCTCCCCAGAGATTACATTCATCGATGCCTTTACCGAGGGCATAGGCGTAAACACCATGTTTAAGTAAGCCTTCGCAGACATCATCATCGCGGGCAGACGCGCCGCGCGTTAATGCCAGCAGACATTGACGCGCCAGTTTCTGGTAACCGGCATCCGGAAAGTGCTTATGCGCTTCCAGCAGGCCGCAGACCGCAATCGCCAGCGCGGAGCTGTCTTTCGGGGCGTCCGGATCTGCAGCCAGCAGCAGATCCCAGGCGGGAACGCCGTCCTCCGGCAGGTAGCGGAAGAAATACTCGCAGGCCTGCTGCCAGCGTTCGTAGTGGTCGGTTTCGCCGGTAGCCGACCAGTGAAGCGGGATGCCGAGAATGGCCCACGCCTGGCCGCGGGCCCAGCAGGAGTTATCGCTGTAGCCCTGAAAGGTTTTCCCGTGCGAAGGCGCACCGCTTGTCTGGTCAAAATAGAAGGTATGGAAAGTGGAGCCGTCTTCGCGAAAAATGTTGTTGATGACCGCCGCATAGTGGCGTTCAGCCACTTCCCGATAACGTGATTCACCGCTGATCTTTGCCGCCACGTGGAGCAGGGGAAGGTTAATCAATGAATCGATAATAAGCCGGTACTCCTGCGGGTCGTTAAGCGTCCCCCAGGCCTGGATAAAACCGGCGCTGTGGTGAAAACGGTTTACCAGCAGATCGGCCGCCGCCAGAATAAGCGGGGTTAGCGCTTCGCGCTCCGTCAGTTTCCAGTACGCGACTGCCGACAGGCTATAAAGGAAGCCGATATCGTGGTGATCGAGGACGTGGTGCGCCGCCAGGCGGGCTTTAAAACTCGCCACATTGCGTTCAACGCCGTCCAGGTAGGCGCGATCGCCGCTGAACTCCCAGGCCATTGCCTGCATCCCGGTCCAGAATCCGTTGGTCCAGTCGTTATTCTCTTTCAGAACGTAGCGAGAATGGATCGTGCAGGCTGAGGGGAATTTCTCGCCGTACAGACCCATGTTACGCGCGATGCGTCGCGCGCACGCCGTCAGCTCATCCCGACAGGCGTCGGGCGTGAGGGCAGGAAAGGGCAGCGGTGTGAGGCGATTCGACAGACTCTCTTTCATGATTTTTCCCTACAGCGTGAATACGCGCTCTTTGTACTGACTCATCAGCATGTCGTTGTATTCTTTACCGCCGGGCAGATTGATGCTGCGCATCACCGGCGGCGCGATACCTTGTTCCAGCAGCATCTCGATGCAGCGGATCACCACGTTATTGATGATGAAGGCCGCAGACAGCGAGGACACCGGACCGGTCATGATGTTGCCGTTATCCATACTTAGCGTGCAGTCACCGGACGGGCAGCCGTTATCGAGAATGACATCGGCATAGTCGCGAATGCTCTCGCTCGTTGGCGTCGACTCGCCGGCGTAGCGGGTGATAACCACCAGCTTCAGCCCCCTCTCTTTGACCTTGCGTGCCAGCTCAACGTGCAGCGGTTTAGTGCCGGAGTTGGAGATAATCACAAAGCAGTCTGACTCGCGCAGATCGAGCAGCCCGGAGAAGATGTCGCCAATCCCTTTCAGCGAATCAAACCAGCCGGTTGGCCCATAGAACTGGTCAATGGCTTTGGTATTGACCAGGCCGCCCGCACGACCGGCCAGCTCAACCGCCGCGGCAAACGAGTGGCCGGATCCAAAGCCGTGAATAATGCCGTTGGCTTTGACGCACTCGGCAAACAGCGCCGCCGCCTGCTCAACTTCAGCGCTCTGAGTAAGAAACACCTGATTCAGCGTCGCTAAAACATGCTGATAATACTGCTGCTGATGTGGTGACATCCCTTATCCCTTATCGGCTTTTAAAAACGTGGTGATACAGGCGTTCGGCTCTTCCGGCGTCATCTGCGCCGTCACCGCCACGCCTTTTTCCAGCAGCGCGTTGATGGCCGCGATCTCAGCATCGTTGACGCTGACCGAGCGTTTGATCTGGCGGCGATCGTCTTTGTTGGACATATTGCCGATATTGAGCTGTGGGAGGGCAATCCCGGCGTTCATTAGCTTCAGCGCCAGCTCCGGGGTCTTCAGCAGGATCAGTACGCGCTGACCGTCGTAGTTGCCGGCGAGGATATTGGCGCTGGCTTTCTCAAAAGAGAGAATAGAGGTGTTGCAGCCTTCCGGGGCTGCACTGCGCAGCAGCATTTTCTCTACCTCGTTTGCAGCTACGGCGTCGTCAATCACCATAATACGGTTGGCGTTGAAGTGGCTTACCCAGCGGGTGGCCACCTGGCCGTGGATCAGCCGGTCATCGACACGAATATGCACAATACCTTTCATGATAAATTCCTTAAATCAATGTGTTACTTAACCGAGAATATTCAGGTTGTAGCCGATAATACCTAAAGCAATCAGGACAAAAATGACCCGAGTCGAGTTCATCTTTTTGAGCCCCAGCAGCCACCAGGTGAACCCCACAACCAGCAGCGGAATAAGCCCGGGCATAATCTGGTCGGCAATGCTCTGCAGCTTGAGCGACACTTCGCCGTAGCTGAATTCGAAATTAAGATTCGCCTTCACCACCGAGGGGATAAGCGCCCCGATAACCGTCAGCCCGAGAATATTGGCTGCGCGGGTAATTTTGTTGAGGCTATTGGTCAAAGACCCCAGCAGGTTGACCCCTTCCTGATACCCTTTGCTGATGCTAAAGCGCATAAACAGCATGCGAACCAGGGCGAACAGTAGCCAGAGAACAAGCCCCACCGGGTTGCCCTGCAGCGCGAGGTACGAAGCGACAGAACCGATAATGGTGGTCGGAATAACAAAGAACAGCGTATCTCCGATGCCCGCCAGCGGCCCCATCAGACCGGTTTTGATCCCGGCAACCGCATCTTTGCCCGCAAGCCCGGCTTGCTCTTCCAGGGCGATGTTCACCCCGAGGATCCCCGGCGCCATGGTGTTGTTGGTGTTAAAGAACTGGCTGTGTACCTTTGCCGCGTCCTTCTGCTCTTCGGGTTTTGCGTACTTTTTCTCAAGGAACGGATAGATGCTGTACAGATAGCCCAGACCCTGCATTTTTTCGTAGTTCCAGCCAGACTGACCGAACAGGAACCAGCGCCAGAACACGCGTTTTAGTACTTTATTCATCGCCCATTGCTCCATTTGCCGGGGATTCGGTAGTTTGCGTTACCTGTTTTTCTGAGTTGAAGACGTAAAGCGCAATTGCCAGACCCAGCAGCGCGGCGCCCAGCACCGGCACTTTCAGATAGGCCGCCAGGAAAAAGCCCAGAATCAGAAACGAGATGTTCTTCTTAATCGGTAAATAGCGCAGCAGGATGGAGATACCCAGCGCAGGCAGTAGGCCACCGGCGACTTTAAGACCGTTCATGATGGACGCGGGGATCCAGGTCACGACGTCATTAACAAAGGTTGCCCCGAGGATCAGCGCCAACAGCACCGGCAGCATACGCGAGAGCGAAATAGGCACCTGGCCCAGCAGGTTCATCCTGGCCGCCGCCTTCACCTGACCCTCTTCAATCAGCCTGTCGGCCTTATGATGGATAAAGGTGTTGCTGAAGCGGGCGAGGATATCCAGCTGTACCATTAAGAGACCAATCGGCACCGCAATGGTGGCGCCAAACGCCGCGCCCTGGCCGCTGATGATCGCGAAAGTGGTACCCAGCACCGCACCGGTCATGTAGTCCGGGATCGACGCGCCGCCGAAGTTGCCCACGCCCAGTACCAGCAGGTTCAGGGTGCCGCCGACGATAAGCCCGGTGGTCATATCGCCCATAATGAGACCGGCAAAGAAGCCCGCCATGCTCGGTTTCACTAACCCAAGCGTCGTGTTGTTGCCGTCGTATATCGCCAGCCCTGAATAAAGCGTCAGTAACGCTATCTGCCAGACCGCAATGTGCTCCATTTTTTACTCGTCTCCGTCGTCTGTGTGGGCGGCAAGCGCTGCCTGCTGTAAATGGTAAATACCATCACGCGCCGTAGTTATTATTTCATTCAGCGAGGCTGGCGAGTGACTTTCATCAATTGCCATGGCCATTTCCAGAATTAAGTTTAAATTCATCCCAGAGAGCAGGGTGATATTATTCCATAGGTTGTTAGTGACAATAATCTCCATTGCGGAGTTATACGGCGAACCACTTTTTAAATCAGAGAGGATAATAATTTTGGATTTTGCTGCGCTAAGGATGGTGATTTTATCGAGAAGTTCCTGTTTAAATACTGCTATCCCTTTCTCACCATCCAGTTCAACTACATGAAGGTTTGGCTGCGCTCCGAGTATTAATTCTGTGGCCTGTCTGGCACCGCTGGCGAAACCCCCATGTGAGATTAATAATAATTGGTTCATCCTGCCCCCTTATCTGGCGTTCTTATTTCAATATAAAATGATTCTAACCGTTTCCAGGTCTCAATATATTCAATCACCTGACCTTGCTCGTCGTGGGTGTAGCGTTTCATCATGATAACGGGCTGGTGAGCCGTGAGCTCAAGGTGCTGCAGGACTTCTGGCGCAGCATCGGTCAGGGCGCAGATGGTCTGCCGATAGGGCATGGTGTACATATCAAGACCATTGTTAACCTTAAAAGCCTCATAAATAGAGCTGAGTGCCGAATTCTTAATCGTCAATTGACTGGCGAAGTAGCGGGCCGGAATATGCGAAATCTGTAATGCATAAGGTTTGTTATTATCAAACTTTAAGCGCGCAATACGATAATATCTTTCATCATCATTTAACCCGAGTTTTTCTTTAATACACGGATCGTTTTCCAGTTCACAGGCGATAACTTTAACCGACTGCATGCCTTTTAAATCGTTATCTGATTCTGAGAAAATAATGTTCTCATTTCGTTTGGCTTTCGAAACAAAAGTGCCTTTACCCTGATAGCGAATCAGGTAGCCTTCATTCACCATTTCGTGAATAGCGCGAATAACCGTGGCGGAACTGACGGAGTAACGCTCTTTTAATTCCGACTCACTGTAGAATTTTTCCCCGGGTTTAAAAGTACCGTTTCTTATTTCATCTAACAGTGCTGCCTTTATCACCTGGTATTTCGTTGACTGTGCCGTTGCTTTCATTGTTTCGCCAGTTTCTGTTTACATTTATTTTATTTCGTAGGCTTACGATACCCGTACCCGATTGTCCGATCAACCTCTCAACTCAACTTAACCGGTTAACCTGTTAAGTTATTTCCTGGACTGTGATGCATTTCGCAATTTCGCCCCGACGGAGGGGGCAGGGGCGAGGAATTTTTGCCGCAGCGGCCGGGCGTGAACGCAAACTGATTGCCGCGCTATTGCGCTGGCGAGCTGAGAAAACGGAGCGCCCGCATTCAACAACCCCGGCCAGTACATCGCGCGGGGTTTTCTTTTTACAGGGCGCCATTGTGGTGCTTGCGTGCCCTAACGCAGCTGCGCGCAGGCTTCGGCAATCCGCTGACAGGCCTGCGTCAGCAGCCCATCTTCCACCGCGTAGGCAATACGTAAATACCCCGGCATGCCGAACGCGGACCCGTGTAACACGGCCACCTGAGTGTGTTCTAACAGCCAGTTCGCCAGTCCGCTGTCGTCGCGGAGGGTTTCGCCGGTGGGCGTCACTCGCCCAATGAGCCGCTGGCAGTTGGCAAACACATAGAATGCGCCCTGGGGGATGCCAGCGCTCAGGCCCTCGGTGGCGGCAATCATCCCCAGCACCTGCTGACGGCGTTTATCCAGCGTGTGCAGCCAGCCGTCTAAGAAGTCCGCCGAATGGTTAAGGGCAGCGACCGCCGCAGCCTGCGAAATCGCGCTGGGGTTGGAGGTGCTTTGTGATTGCAGGATCTGCATGGCGGCAATGAGCCACTGCGGCCCGCCCGCATAGCCCAGACGCCAGCCGGTCATGGCGTGGCTTTTGGACACGCCGTTCACCGTCAGCGTACGCGAAACCAGCTGCGGCGCGGCCTGAGCAAACGTGGTGAACGGGGTATTGTCGTAACGCAGCGGCTCGTAAATGTCGTCGGCCATCACCAGCACCTGCGGGTAGTCCGCCAGCACGTCTGCCAGCGCGCGCAGCTCCCGTTCGCTGTAAATCGCCCCGGTCGGGTTGCCCGGCGAATTGAGGATCAACCAGCGCGTTGACGGGGTGAGGGCGGCGGCCAGTTGTTCCGGCGTCAGCTTCCAGCCGTGTTGTTCATCGCAGGGCACAATCACCGGTTCGCCGTCGGCCAGAGAGACCATATCCGGGTAAGAGACCCAGTAGGGCGCGGGAATAATCACCTGCTGCCCGGCGTCCAGGGTTGCCAGAAAGGCGTTGAAAATAAGCTGTTTGGCGCCGCTCCCGGCGATGATCTCTTCCGGACGGTAGCGCAGCTGATTGTCGCGAGCGAACTTGGCGGCAATGGCCGCCTTGAGCGCTGCGGTGCCGGAAACGGCGGTATACTTAGTCTGGTGATGCACGATAGCTTCAATGCCCGCATAGCTAATATGGGGTGGGGTAGCAAAATCCAGTTCCCCTTCGCCCAGGTTGATAACCTGCTTGCCTGCGGCTTCCAGTACCCGTACCTGGTCAGAAATGGCCGCGGTCGGAGAAGGCCGTACGGATTGCATACGACGGGCGATTTGACTGTTATTCATAAATCCTCTTTTGTATCTAATGATTCAATTAATACAATTAGGTACCCAACATCAGCAGGAAACTCGCCGTGTCACCGATCTTTATTCTCGATAACAGCTCCGCGCCCGCCCGCTACGGTATCACCGCCAGCCTGTGGGCCAATCGTCTTGGGTTGCCCCTCTGGAGCCTTCGCCCCGACTTCGCCGGGGATGTACCCGATAGCCACCAGCACGTCATTCGTGCAGGGTACTGCGTGACCAGCGGCCTCTGGCGCAGCGATACGCTGCGTGAAGAGGTGCGCGATATCGCCCGCCTGCCGTCATCAGACGCCGTCATTGTGCTGGCGTCCTCGCAGGCGCCGCTTATCGCCGACCTGCCGGGCCAGCGGCTTTACAGCGACGACAGCCGCCACCGCCTGACGCTCAGCGATGGGCAACACACGCTGTTAGATCTCACCGCCGACCGCTACGGCCGCTGGGATAGCGGCGAGTCGTCGTCTGCTGGCGGGTCCTTGCGCATCGCGCTGATTGGCCGCGAGGCGGACCACCGTCTGGTCTATCCCGCCACGCTCGGCTCGCTGGGCGATGCCGCGGCGTCGCTGGGGCTGAACCTGGAGGTCCATTTCTTTGCGCCGGTCAGCCTGTCCACGGGATTACACGAGCTTCAGGCCTTCCAGGGCGTGGTGCTGCCAGGCGGTTCCTCGATGGTGGCGGTCAACGGACAAATCCGCGTGGCGGAAGAGACCCTGGCCCGCGGGCAGCCAACGCTGGGGCTGTGCCTGGGAATGCAGAGCATGATGACCGCAGCCGTGCGCCGTAGCCCGGGTTTCGAATCGGCCATTCCCGCGGAAGTCGCCCCCGATGAAGCCCTGCACAGCTTTGTTCCCTTTGCCGATGGCCGTCATCGCTGCGGCGTATTCCCTTTTTCCTCCGGGCTTATCCCCGGCGATATCCGCGAAATGCACTATAACCATCGCTACTGCTTTAACCCCGAGTTATTGCCGGCGCTGTCTCCCGGCGGGGTCAGCGTGAGCGCGCAAAGCGACGGTATCGTGGAAGCCGTTTCCCAGCCTGAGCTGCCGTTCTGGCACGGGGTTCAGGGGCATCCGGAACTGATGTCCCGCCCGGATGCGCCCCATCCGCTGTTCGTCGCGTTCCTACAGGCGGCGCTTAACGCGCCAGCGTAACCCCGCTGCGAGGGTCGCTGGCAAGCTCCTGCATTACGCGGGTCAGCTCTGCCAGCGCCGCGTCGCCGATCGGTTTTAACGGTGCGCGTACGGTGCCGCCGTTAAAGCCGCGCAGCGCCATCGCCGCTTTCACCAGCTGCGGCTGACCGTGTTTGCGCGCCAGCGCTCGATACGCGTACCACAGCTGATGCAAATCGCGGGCGGTGGCGGCGTCGCCCCGTTCCACTGCGCGGAAGGTATTGACGATCAGCTCCGGCAGCGCGCCGCTGTTGGTCGTGCTGATGCCGTCAAACCCGGCCATCATCGGCCCGAGGAAAGCCAGATCGGAGGCGCAGAACAAACGCAGACGCCCGCGCAGGCGGTTGGCAATCTGATCGATGGCGGTTGGGTTGAGATCGCCCTGTTTGATGCCGACCACGTTCGGGATCTCTGCCAGCCGTTCCAGCAGCGCCGGGGAGAGGGTGATGCCGATGCCCGGCGCGTTGTACACCAGAATGCCGGTTTTGGATAACGGCGCCATCTCATTGAAGTAGCTGACGATCTGTTCGTCAGTGATTTCGCTAACAAAGGGGGCGGTGACCATCGGCAGCCCGCCCAGCTCGCTTGCCAGCAGGGTCAGCTCGCGGGCGTCGCGCGGGTCGGAACTGGCGCTGCACAGCATCACCGCCACGCGATCGTCCACGCAGCCCATCACCTCATGAAACAGCTCTCGGCGTTCTTCGACGGTCATTACCGGAAACTCACCGTAGGTGCCGCCAATCAGCAGGCCGTCATAGCCCAGATCAATCACGCGTTCGATATTTTCACGCAGCGCCGGGAAGTCGATCGCGCCGCTGGCGGTGAACGGGGTGACGGTGATGTTGAAAATGCCGCGCAGGCGTTCACGGCACTCGTTGATATCTTTCATCTTTCTTTCCTTACAGCAGCGTTAATGGGCGAGCCAGGGAACCCAGCTGGCGATATCCGGTTTCAGTCACCACCACGGTTTCGCTGACGCCGACGGTGAATTGACCGTAGATACGCAGGGCCGGCGGGATGTGGAAGGTCATGCCAGGCTGCAGCTCGGTGGTGACGCCGCTGTACAGACTGAGAATGCCGCCTTCGCCCCAGTCCGGCGCGAAGGCGATACCGATGGAGTAACCGGTGCGTTTTTTGAAATTTTCGGTGAATCCGGCGCGGTCGATCACCTTCTGGCAGGCCAGGTGCGGCGCTTCGCAGGTGGCGCCCGGACGAATGGCGTCGAGGGCGGCCTGCAGGGCTTCCTGACAAACTTTTTCCATTTCGATGGCGATAGCGGGCGGGCGGCCCAGCCAGGCGGAGCGCATCATCGCGGCGTGGTAGCGATCGTGGGCGGCGGACATCTCCAGAAAGACCGGGTCGTTATCCTGCATCACCCGACGTCGCCACGTGCCGTGCGGCACGCCGCTGCGTGGGCCGGTAGAAACCAGCGGTTCCATGCCGACATACTCGGAACCGGCGGCAATAGCGGCCCCCATCATCGCGGAGACCAGCGCGTTTTCGTCCGCGCCGCTGCCAATCGCCGCCATCCCGGCGCGCATGCCCGCATCCACATAGCGCGCCGCGAGGGCGATTTTTTCCACCTCCGCCGCCGATTTCACCGCGCGCAGCGGTTCGATGACGCCCGCGGTATCGGCGATGGTGCCGAGCTTCGCCTGCAGGGCTTCATAGACGGCAATCGGCAGGAACCAGCCGCGTTTGTCCAGCCCAATGCGTTTGTTGAGCCAGCCGCGCTGTTGCAGCATGCCTACCAGGAAATCCACCGGGTTATCGCCATCCTGGTAGATGGCGGCGTCTGAAATAAAGGTGTTGGCGATAAAGTTAAAGTATTCGAGCTGGCGAATCACAAAGACCGGATCCCCTTCTACCGGCAGCAGCAGCGCCTGAAAGGTGTAATAGCCCGGCGTTTGCTGACCGGTAAGCCAGAAAATGTTTTCCGGGCCGGTCACGATCATCACGTCCACGCCCGCGCGGCTTAAGCGTTCGCGGGTACGCTGAATGCGCTGCGCATATTCGTCGGCGCGAAAGGCGGACTCGCTGCCCTGAATCACATTGTTAACATCTTGCATCATTAAACTCCTGGAGTAAGTTGGCCCGCGCGGCATCGAACTGCACGCCCAGACCGGGAGAGTCGTTAACGGCGACCATGCCATTGCGGTATTCCAGCCCGCTGACGGGATCGTCGGTTAATCCATCGGCGCCATACAGTTCGGCGAATGCCGGTTGCACCACGCGGCACAGCTGGAGCGCGGCGGCGGTGGCGGCATGGCCTTCATTCATCTGGCCAATCATGAACGGCACGTCGGCGAGTCGCAGACGGACGGCGGCGGCAAGCGTCGGAGCAAGCCCCCCCAGTTTCACCAGCTTGAGATGCCCCCACAGCGCACCTTTGGCGGCGATAAGCCGGGTGATGGCCGACTCGCTGTTGAGGCTTTCGTCGAGCATGATCGGGATGCCGTAGCCGTACAGTTCAGCAAGCTGGCTATCGTTTGCCGGGCTTAACGGCTGTTCGATATAGCTGAGATTCAGCTCGCGCAGATAAGGGAACGCCGCGTGAGCCTGCGCCAGCGACCACTGGCCGTTCACGTCAATCGCCAGCGAAATCTGCTGACCAAACCGCAGCCTCAGCTTTTGCAGGCGGGCCAGGTCGGTGGCGAAATCCGCTATCCCCGTGCGTAACTTCAGCTGGGTAAAACCGCGATCGACATAGCGCTGCGCCTGCGCCAGCATCTCTGCTTCGCTGCCCCAGAACAGCGTCTGATTGGTGTGCCAGGCGGGCAGGCCAGCTGGCGCCCCCAGCCAGGCGGCGACGCTGACCCCGTTCTGACGCGCCATTAAATCGTGCAACGCCATATCCAGCGCCATGCGCGACGGCGGCAGCAGCGTGCGGTCCTCCTCGTGCAGCGCGGCAAGTTGCGCCGCGGGCTCCTGGCGCCAGTCCCAACCGTTGAGGCGCTGAAGCAGGTTGTTCAGCACCTGCTCTTCGCGGTAGCCGTGCAGGTAGCGAATGTTGAGACGCACTTCGCCAATCCCCGTCACGCCACGGTCTTCCAGGCGCAACCAGAGGGTGTCGAGCGCCGTCACCGGGCCGGAGGCGGCGGTATGCAGCGTCACGCCGGCGTAATGCAGGTCTCCCCGAAAGAGCTGCGCTTTCATAAATCGGACGCCGGCGGCAGCATGGCGAGCGCAATATCGAGATAGATATCTGCCGCGGCGATAAATTCATCGACGGGGACGAATTCATCGGGCTTGTGGGCCACGGCCAGCGAGCCGGGGCCAATCACCACGCCCTTTGCGCCCAGCGAACAGAAATGCACCAGGTCGCAGCCGCCCTGAAAACCAAACGGGCCGGGTTCGCTCTGTCCGTGACGGCGGCAGGCGGCAAGGCTTTGCTCGACAATGGCTTCGCTGCTGTCGGTTTGCGTCGCGCCGCCGGTGGTGGGCTGCCAGGCGATAATTTCCGCTTCCACGTTTGCCTGCGCGTACGCGTGGTCGAGCAGCTGTTGCAGTTCGGCTTTAACAACCTCTTCGTCTTCCCCCGGTACCATGCGGCGATCGAGCAGCAGCTCGCAGCTGTCTGGCACCACGTTGTCCGCATGGCCGCCGTTGATGCGGGTCACCGTCAGGCTGGCATTGCCGACCAGATCGTGGCAGCGGCAACGCACCTGCTGGTGGTGGGCCTCTTCGATCAGCCCTAAAAGGCGCGCGGACTGGTAAATGGCGTTAACCCCCAGCTCCGGCGTGCCGGAGTGCGCGGTGACGCCTTTTACCCGCACGCGAGGACGCAAGCTGCCTTTGTGAGCCGAGAAGGTCGCATTCGATGTCGGCTCGCCAATCACCGCGAAATCAATCGCCGGCGGGGTGTCGCGTACGTAAAATTTCGCCCCTTCGCTGGCGACCTCTTCATCGGCGGTGAACACGCCCATCAAGGTGCCGGACCAGCGCTGACGGTTGGCGGCCAGTAGACGCAGGGCTTCAACCATCGCCACCAGCGGGCCTTTGGCATCGCAGGCGCCGCGCCCGTACAGGCGGCCATCGCGTTCGCTGAGGGTGAAGGGATCGCTCGCCCAGCCGCTGCCCGCCGGAACGGTGTCGATATGGGTGTTGAAGGCGAAGCACGGTCCCGGTCCATTGTGCAGGACGGCGATAACGTTGGTCCGCCCCGGCGCGTATTCGCTAAAGGAGAGATCGAACCCGGCGGTCAGCAGCCAGCCTTCCAGACATTCGGCGGCTTCACGCTCATGGCCCGGCGGATTTTCCGTATTGATGGCAACCAGCGTCGCTAAATCCTTTTTCATTCGTGCGCTGTCAACCTGGTAACTGGACATAGGAACTCCATAATTAATGTAATATTTGCGTCAGGAAGCGCTGCGCGCGCTCGCTGACGTGGCCGGCGAAGAAATCACCGGTGCTGGCGCGATCGATAATTTCGCCGTCTTCCATAAAAAGAATGTTGTTGGCGGCCCGCCGGGCGAAGCCCATCTCGTGGGTCACCACCATGCTGGTCATCCCTTCCGCGCTGAGCTCTGCCATCACTTCCAGCACTTCGCGGATCATCTCCGGGTCGAGAGCTGAGGTGGGTTCGTCGTAGAGCATCAGCTCGGGCTTCATCGCCAGGGCACGGGCAATCGCCACGCGCTGCTGCTGGCCGCCGGAGAGCTCGTCCGGAAAGTGGTCCGCGCGTTCGTTGATGCGCACCTTCGCCAGCAGGTTGTCCGCCAGCGTGCGGGCATCAATGCGGTTCATCCCCAGCACCGTCATTGGGGCCAGCATGATGTTTTCCGCCGCCGTCAGGTGCGAGAACAGCTCGTAGTTCTGGAACACCATGCCAATACGCTGGCGCAGTTTGTGCACCGGCACTTCGCCCCGGCTGATGTGCTGGCTGGCGAAAAAGATGTCGCCGCTGTCGGCAGGTGAGAGCATGTTGACGCAGCGTAGCAGGGTGGATTTTCCCGAGCCCGATGGCCCAATCAGCACCACGGTTTCCCCGCGCTGCACCTCAAGTGAGCAGTTCTTGAGCACGGTCTGGCGACCAAAAGTCTTATCAATGCCGATCATCTCCAGCAGCGGTTTCTCGCTCATGGTTCCTCCCGGGCGATTTTCGGTAATTTAAACAGGCGGGTCAGTCGCTTCTGGCTCTTGCTGCGCCGCTGTTTGGGATCCAGTACGCTTTCAAGCCACGACTGGAAGATCATGAACAGGCTGGTGAGCAGCAGGTAATAGAGACCGGCGGCGCAAAGCGCTTCGAAGTAGCGGAAGCTGGCGCTGGCGGTCTGGTTGGCGACCAGCAGCAGCTCCTGAACGGCGATAACCGACACCAGCGCGCTCGATTTCAGCATGCTGATCATCTGGTTACCCATCGGCGGCAGAACGATGCGTGCGGCCTGAGGCAGCACGATTTTTCGCATGATCTGCCCGTGGGTCATCCCGAGCGCCATGCCGGCGGTGCGCTGGCCGCTTTTTACGGCCTGCAGGCCAGAGCGCAGAATTTCCGCCATGTAGGCGCCTTCATTAAGCGAAAGCGCCAGCACTGCACAGGTAAACGCGGAGAAGCGTAAGCCGAAGCCTGGCAGCACGTTGTAGACAAAGATTATCTGGAACAGCACTGGCGTCCCGCGAAACAGCCACAGGTAGAAAAAGGCCAGCCCTCTCCCGGCGCGAAACGGCGCTTCCTGCAACAGCGCCAACACCAGGCCCAGCACCACGCCACACAACAGTGAGCAGAGGGTAATCAGTAGCGTCATCCACGCACCCTGAACAAACTCGGGTGAGAGGAAGTACTGCCACATTAGTTCGATCGACATAGCTTTCTCCGGTTAATGGCAAAACGGCTTAGAAAAGGGCAACGGAGTCAGGGAAGTTCCATTTCTCAATCAATTGCTTATAGGTGCCATTTTTGACGAGACCCTGGAGACCTTTCTCCAGCAGGGCCCGGGTTTCGGTGTCGCCTTTACGCACGGCAAACGCGATATGGGTATCCGCTTCGAATTCGTCACCAACCGCGGCAAACATGCCCGCTTTTTCGGTTAACAGGGCGACGGTCCCCGGCGTGGAGAGGAACTCGGCATCGGCGCGGCCCTGGGCGACGGCGACGGCGGAGTCGGTGGCGGCGGGGAAGGTCATGACGTTAATGGCCGGTTTTTTGGCGTCCAGGCAGCGCTGGTTGTCTGCCCGGGCCTGGCTCTCTTCGATCCCGCCGAGCGTCACGGCGATGTTTTTGCCGCAGAGGCTCAGGTCGCGTCCGGTGATTTTTGCCGGGTTACCTTTGCTCACCACCACGCGGCTGCCGATTTTCAGATATGGCACGAAGTCGACCTGCGCGGCACGGGTCGGGTTGACGTACATGGCGGAGTTGATGATATCGAGACGTTTCCCCTGCAGCGCTGGGATAAGCCCTTTGAACTCCATCGGCATCGGCGCAGGCGCCAGTTGGATCTCTTTGCTTAGCGCGTTAATCAGGTCGATATCGAAGCCGGTGAGCTTGCCCTCTTTCACGAACTCAAAAGGCATAAACGTCGCCGCCGTGCCGTAGGTCAGCTTGCCCGGGGCGATGGTTTCCACCGCAGCATGGCTTACCAGCGGAAGTGCGGTCAGTGCGAACATCAAGGTACGCACGCGGCGAAACAGTAAAGAATTGCTGGACATAGTCGTCTCCTGGTTAAGATTTAAATTGAATTTATTGAGTCAATAAATACAATCAAGCGTGTGAAAAAATGTCTCATCCTGGTGCGTATTGCACGCTAATCGTGCAGTCCTTGCTTTGTTTTGCTGCGTTTTGTTGCCCGTGATATTGTATATATCGATCACAACAATGCATTTCAGGGAACCGTTCTCCATGCAGCCTGACTCCACTGCGAGCAGTCGCCGGATTGCCCGGCAAATACTCGACCTGATATCCGAAGCAAAATTCGATCCAGGTCATCATTTACGGGAGCAACATCTTGCCGATGCGCTGGGCGTGTCGCGTACGCCGGTGCGCGCCGGGCTAAAAGAGTTGACCCGAATGGGGGCGGTTGAAGCGCGTCCGAATCAGGGCTTTTTCCTACTTAAACGCAGCAATGAGCTGGAGCTGCTGGAGATTGAGCAGTCCAAGAGCAATGACCAGAAGCTGTACGAGCAGCTGGTACACGATCGTATTGCGGGTGCGCTGCCGGAATCGTTTACCCAGACCGAAATCAGCCAGCGCTATGATGTCGATCGCGGCGTGCTGACCCGTACGCTGGTCAAGCTATCGGAGGACGGCCTGATTGCCCGTAACGCGGGGCACGGCTGGCGCTTCCTGCAAACCCTCAACTCCGATGTCGCCCTGCGCAACAGCTACGGTTTTCGCCTGATGATTGAACCGACGGCGCTGCTGACGCCCGGCCTGCATGTGGACAGACAGATGCTTAAACGCCTGCGCGCCCGGCATCTGCGGCTCATCACCCACCCGGACATTACGCAGGTGCCGGCAAAAGAGATTTTCGAAACCGACGCTGAGTTTCACGAGCTGCTGGCAGAAGCCAGCGGCAACCTGTTCGTGTTACAGGCCATTCAGCAACAAAACCGGCTGCGCCGTCTGCTGGAGTTTGGCAGCTATCACAATAAGCGCCGCGTAAAAGCGTGGTGTGAAGAGCATGTTGCCATCATCGATGCTCTGCGAGAGAACAAGCCGGAACTGGCGGCAGAGTTGATGAGAACGCATCTGCAATACGCCTTTGACCAGGTCAATGTTAAAAACGCCCGCGCATAACTGGCATCGCTCTTGCACATATTGCTTCTGAAAATACAATCAGGAGCACTTATGGATTTTCAGATACAACAACGTGTGGCGCTGGTCTGCGGTGCCGGCAGTGGTCTGGGACAGGCTATTGCCCTGTCCCTGGCGCAGGAAGGGGTGAAGGTGGCGGTCACCGGCCGCAGCGCGGAAAAACTGGCGCAAACGGTGGAACGTATCACCTTATTGGGCGGTACTGCCCGCGCCTGGCGGTTGGATCTCGCCGCCCCGGAGCAGTTTGATCGAGTGATTGCCGATATCCGCGAGCGGTGGGGCGATATCGATATTCTGGTTAACAACTCCGGTGGTCCGCCGCCCGCACCGGCGCAGGGGACGGATGGCGCAGTCTGGCAACAGCAGTTTTCAGTCATGGTCGCCTCGTTGATTCAGCTCACCGATAAACTCCTGCCCGGCATGCGCAGCCGCGGCTGGGGACGCATTATTACCACCACTTCATCCGGCGTGATAACCCCCATTCCCGGTCTCGCCCTGTCGAACGCGCTGCGCATGAGCCTGCTCGGCTGGTCGAAAACCCTCGCCAGCGAAGTGGCAGGCGACGGCGTGACGGTGAATGTGATGGTGCCAGGGCGCATCGCGACCGACCGCGTCAGTCAGCTGGATGCTCTCAAGGCGCAACGGGAAAACAGCAGTGCGGAAGCGGTCGCCGAAAAGAGTCGTCAGAGCATTCCGGCCGGGCGCTATGGCGAACCGCAGGAGTACGGCGCCGTCGCTGCGTTTCTGGCAAGCCAGCCTGCCAGCTACATTACCGGCGCGGTGATTCGGGTTGATGGGGGATTGATCGGCGCGATTTAGCCAGCGAGAGTGCGCCATGCCAGCCGGTTCG
Organism: Klebsiella sp. PL-2018; assembly: GCF_019048985.1. NCBI lineage: Bacteria > Pseudomonadati > Pseudomonadota > Gammaproteobacteria > Enterobacterales > Enterobacteriaceae > Klebsiella > Klebsiella sp. PL-2018. Next base: position 3,710,177 of record NZ_CP077673.1, on the reverse strand, counting down.
CATCGGGCTGGCATGACTGCCTATCAGCCGCTCCGAATTGTTTATTTTGCAGGCAACGAAATCCATTACTGCAAATTTAACCAGCAGGCATTGGGATCGGGTCTGACAGCGATTCATTTTCTGTATAACGGGTTTATTCTTCCGGCGTTGTTAAAGTGGAATGGTTCACCATAAATAATGCGCAAAGCGCGAGCAGTACGGCCCCGCCGGTAAGTAGCCACCCGGCGTGGTGAAACGCGGCTAAGCTCCCCCGGGTATGGGCAAATCTGACGTAGCAGGCGGTCACCAGCGCCGCGCCCGCCATCGCCCCAACGCGCTGGAGGATATTCAGAACAGGTGCGGCATCAGCGACGTGACGGCTGCCAGCCATAGCCAGGCCCGCAGCCATCGCGGGCACAGTTGCCAGGGCTAAACCGAACCCTCTGACCGCTATTGCGCCCCCCACAAGCGTATAGCGACTTCCCGCATCAATCATTGTCAGTGGCAATGTGGCAAATGCCGCGAGCAAACCGCCAATGATAAGCACCGTTCGTGGCCCCAGCTTATCAGCGAAGTAGCCGGCCACCGGAAATCCTATCGCCGAGCCGATTAACTGAGGGGTGAGAAGCAGGCCCACTTCAGCAAGCGTTACATGGCAAACGTCGCGGAAATATAAAGGAAGCAGGAACTGACCGCCAAAATTCACCGCGCCGCCGATAGCCATCAATACGGCAGATAAAGTGAAACCCCGATGCTTGAAAAGCTCGAGATGCAGTAAGGGGGACTCAATGCGCAAAGAGCGATAAATAAACAAGCAGGTGAACAGGGCGCCCACGCTGAGCATGATGACGTTCCAGCCATATTTACCACTATTCAGGCTGAGCTCTTTCATGCCTTCCATCAGCATCGGCAGGCTGCAGAAGACCAGCGCCAGTCCCAGCCAGTCCAGGGAGAGGGGCCTGTCAGTTTTTATTGTTGGACGGGGAAGCAGCTTCCATCCGGCAAGACAGGCGCACAGACAGAACGGCACCGTGATCCAAAATAACCCTCGCCATCCGCAGATTTCAAGCAGGACCGCGCCCAGCGATGTTCCCAGCAAGGGAGCAATGACGATCGCCACGCCAATCGTGCCAATCACCCGCCCCAGACGTTCGCGTCCGACGACCAGACCAAGGATCGTTTGCCCTGCCGGTACGAGTAATCCCCCTGCCAGGCCTTGCATAACTCTTGCGGCAAGCAGCACCTCAAAACGCGGGGAAAGGGCGCAAACTGCCGAAAAAATCGCAAATAAAATAAGGCCATAGAGCCAAAGCTGCGTAGCGCCAAACCGCCTGGCCGCCCATGCGCTAAGCGGAACGCCTGCCGCAAGGGCCATAAGATACGCCGTTGCTATCCATTGTATTGCCGTGTCCGTCACGCCAAGGCCGGCGGCCATCGCGGGCAGCGCCGCGCTCAGCATCGTTGATGAGAGCATCGTTGCAAACGCCCCCAGGGTAATGATGGCCGCCTGCATCCACAGCGTCGGAGGTATGGCGTTTATCGGTCGTGGATGGGTCGTTTCCTTGACCCGCTTGTCTTGATTGATATTCATAAAAAGCCCCCTAAGGACGATGAGCGAAGAAATCTATCATTGATCAATAAACCTATCAATGATAGATTTATTTGCATTAAAGATTCCGTCAGGCGCTGAGTTCAGACAAAATGGCGCTTCACAGACCACTGGCCGGTTTGATGCATCAATAAAGGGGGAATATCATGGCGAAAATCCAGCGAGATCAGGTGATTGAGGCAGCATTAGCATTATTAGATGAGGTCGGCCTGGAAGCGATTACGACCCGTAAGCTGGCACAAAAACTGGGGGTGGAATCAGCGACGTTGTACTGGCATTTCAAGAACAAGGCCAGTTTACTTGAAGAAATGGCTTCCGCGGTTTTAGCCAAACACCATTCCCTGCCTGTCCCCGAAGACATTGCTGAATGGGCAAACTGGCTGGCGGATAACGCCCGTAGTTTCCGGCGCGCTCTGCTCGCCCATCGGGACGGCGCCCTGTTACATGCCGGGACATCACCGGCCCGGGTGGGAGGGGATACGTTTCGTCCCAAGGTGGCGTATCTTGCGCGCGTCGGTTTCACTGAGGCCGACGCCGCAATGATATTACTCACTCTGAGTGAATACACCCTGGGATGCGTATTAGAGGAGCAGTCCCGCTCGGGCGGTGATGGTAAGCAAATTTTATCAAAGACATCGCCAGGAAGTCCCTCTATCGAATCGCTGGTTTATCCCCATCCGGATACTGCGTTCGAATTCGGTCTGTCGTTGATAATGAAAGGGTTATTAGTGCCCTGAGCTTAACGCTGTGCCGGTGACAACATGATGTGCATACCTTACGCAAAAACTATCTTGATAAAACCGGCAGCATTCAGAAGGGGAGGCGACATGTTTATTTCCGAAACAGTGATAGCCGTCATCATTGACTGGATCGACAATAACTTACATAAACCACTGCGTATAGAACAGATAGCCCGTTATTCAGGGTATTCCAAATGGTACCTGCAGCGTTTGTTCTTGCAATATAGAGGCGAGAGCCTCGGGCGCTATATCCGTAATAAAAAACTGGACTCAGCGGCCCGCGATTTACGCGAGACCGATGAGAATATTTACAGTATTGGTTTGCGCTACGGCTATGACTCGCAGCAAACATTCACCCGATTATTTACGCGTCATTTTCATTTGCCGCCCGGTGAATATCGCAAGAAAAACAAAACAGCCTGTTACGTACCGGGTAAGGCTGAATCTTAATCTCCTTTCCGATAGCCCTCGCAAAGCCGCCGCAGATAAATCGATGCGAAGAGATTTATCAAAAAATAGAAAAACAGACAGCGCCGAAAAGACAAAACCTCCTGTTCTTTGAGTAAACATGGGGAACGGCGCGGAAAACGCCGCGCCTGGTGAGTTATCAGGAGGTTGCTGGTCAGCAGAGCGATTAATGGTAGGCGGGAAGCCAACTGCCGTGTGCTTCAATAAGTTCGTCGCACAGTTTGCGGATGTCATCGATCGACAGCTCTGCGGAAGTATGCGGGTCGAGCAGGGCGGCATGGTAGATGGCTTCGCGTTTGCGCGTCACCGCCGCTTCGATGGTCAACAGCTGAGTATTTATGTTGGTCCGGTTCAGCGCTGCCAGCTGCTCCGGCAAATTGCCGACGTAGCACGGCGTGACGCCCTGGCCATCGACCAGGCAAGGGACTTCGACGCAGGCCTCGGAAGGTAAGTTGGTAATCAAACCGGTGTTGAGCACGTTACCGCCAATTTTGTAAGGCCGATCGGTTTCCATCGCTTCGATGATGTAAGACGCGTATTCATGGGTACGGCTGTGGGTCAGGCTGGTGTCATGGGTCAGCGACACTTTCTGCTGCTGCCATTGGTCAATCTGTTCAATACACCGGCGCGGATATTCATCCAGCGGGATATTGAAGCGTTCAATCAGCTCCGGGTAGCTGCGTTTGATCCAGTAAGGCATATATTCGGCGTTGTGCTCTGACGATTCGGTGACGTAATAGCCGAAAGTTTTCATGATTTCATGGCGCACCATATCATCATGCTTGCCCTGCAGGGCGCTGGCCCGGCGCTTGATTTCCGGGTACAAATCCTCGCCGTGACGGCGAATGTCCAGCAGCCAGGCCATGTGATTAATACCCGCGATATGAAATTGCACGTCGTCGGTTGGCATATCCACGCTTTTCAACAGCGTTTCAGCACACACCTGAACGCTGTGGCACAGTCCTACCGTTTTTACTTCCGTATGGCGCAGCATGGCGCCGGTTATCGTGGCCATCGGATTGGTGTAGTTCAGCAGCCAGGCGTCCGGGCACACGGCTTCAATATCCCGTGCGAAATCAAACAGCACGGGTAGGGTGCGCAGCGCGCGGAAGATACCGCCAATGCCCAGGGTATCGGCAATAGTTTGCTGAAGACCATATTTTTTCGCGATCGTGAAATCGGTGATGGTACACGGATCGTAGCCGCCAACCTGAATAGCATTCACCACGTAATTGGCGTTTTTCAACGCCGCGCGGCGGTTCTCAACGCCAAGGTAGGCGGCGATCTTCGCTCTGCCCGCATTGGTATTGCGGTTGATATTATTCAACATGGCGAGGGATTCATTGAGACGGGCGCTGTCGATGTCGTACAGCGCAATCTCCACCTCTTTCAACGCCGGCGTCGTCATAATGTCGCCGAGTACGTTCCTGGCGAAAATGGTGCTGCCTGCGCCCATAAATGTCACTTTAATCATGGTATTTCTCCGTTCCCGCTGTTTTCACCAGGCAGAATGTACGCTGCGGCATGAACAGGAAATATGGCTAAATGTGATATTGGTATGGCGAAAAATGATGTCGCTATGAAAGTGTGAGCCAGCTCCGAATCTGGCTGAAACGCGGTGACTTTACTGCAGGCATCTCTGATAACGTGGGTGAAAAAGAGAGAGCGCGACTGATGCACAAGACTTTTACCCTTAATCATACCGACAATATCGAATTGAATTTGTACCAGTACGGCGAGGAGAATTGTCATAAGGGACACCGCTTTGGCCCCGCAGTCCGCCAGCATTACCTATTTCATTATGTGATAAGTGGAACCGGCACATTTTACAGTGAGTTTGGCGCTTTTCCTGTCGGCGCCGGGGAGGGGTTTCTGATCCATCCCCATGAGGTGACAACCTACTGCGCTGATAATAGGGATCCGTGGCATTATATGTGGCTTGAGGTCGATGGGCTGATTGCCGCCAGAATTTTCGAGGAGTGTCATCTTAGCCGGCAATCTCCGGTTTATCGCCCCAACCTGAATAAAGACGACTCCAGCGCCTCTGGCTACCTGCGGCAAATTGTCGAACATGGCGATGAGCATCCGCTGAAGGTGCAGGGATTGTGCTATCTCTTCTTTTCTTCGCTAATCAGCAATACGCCCGGCGAAAAGGCTTCCCTCCCTGATGACAAAACCCGGCATCTGCAAAGGGCGATCAAAAAAATTGAAAATCGCTACCACGAACATCTGACGGTTGATAGCCTGGCCGCCTATTGCAATATCAATCGCAGCTACCTCTGCCGATTGTTCAAAGGCGCCTACGGTATCGGCCCCAGGGAATACTTGCTTAATTTTCGTATGAATATCGCAGTGAGCCTGCTGAAAAACAGCGCTACGGCGATTAAAGTCGTGGGCATTTCCGTTGGCTATGAAAATCAGCTGCATTTTTCTAAAGCCTTCAGGAAGCTGTACGGCGTATCTCCGGCTAAATGGCGGCAAAAATACCTTTCTGAACAGCAGGCGCTGAGATGACGTTCAGCGCTTATTCTCATCGGCGGTGACTCTGCGCGATCGCTATTTTGCGGGCGTATCCTGATTGAGAATGCGCGATCGACAAACATCCAGAATTTCATCTGCCAGAGAGGAGCTATCAGGACAGGCGCGGGAAAGGACCAGCGCGCCGACAAGATGCGCAATCGTATCGATCAGGTCGGCACGCGTAAGGCCTTCCGCGGCTTTCTCATTTGCTAAGGTGGCCAGCTGAGCTTCAATGCCAGCCGCAAAGGTTGCCTTAATGGCTTCAGATTGACGCGCGGCGTCACTACCCAGAGCCGACATCACACACCCCTTTGCCATGTCATCACGATGTTGGCGGGAGAGGTAATACTCCACAAACGTTTTCCGGCTCACATCGGCCGTACGTTCTGCCGAACGCGTAAAGCCGCAATGCATCGCCTCCGATAATAAATCGGCCTTGGAACCAAAGTGTTTGTAAAACCCTCCGTGGGTTAAGCCAGCCGCTGACATCAGCTCCGCTACGCCTACGCCGTCGTAACCGCGCTCACGAAAAAGTTCTGAAGCCGTTTCAACGATTCGCATCCTGTTTTCGCGAACCTGCTCTTTTGACACTTTCATGGCTTACCCCCCTCAAAACAAAGGCTAAGTATACATTGATGATGATCATAATCAAACCAGTTGACTTTATAGATGATGATCATCATCATTAATCCTGCGCCTTTACCCGCTACCCAGCAGAGGAAGAAACATGACGAATTCCCCCTTATTTCACCCCTACGAACCTGGAACGATAACGCTTGCTAACCTGAACAACATCTTGAGAGCGTACTCAGAATGAACAATAAACGTGTGGCTCTGGTGACAGGCGCTTCTTCAGGCATCGGCGAAGCGACGGCTCATCAACTTTTAGCGGCGGGTTATAAGGTTTATGGCACCAGCCGGCGTGGCTCTCAGGCGGGTACACACCGCTTTCCGCTGCTGACGCTTGATGTGACTGACGATGCTTCGGTCAGGGCCGCTATTGACGATCTGCTGCGCCTGGAGGGGCGGATCGATCTTCTGGTCAATAATGCGGGCTTTGGGGTCGCGCCTGCCGCCGCGGAAGAAAGCTCTATTGAACAGGCCTGGAGCATTTTCGATACCAACTTTTTGGGCATCGTCAGGCTGACGCGGGCTGTGCTCCCTCATATGCGCCATCAGGGCAGCGGGCGCATCATCAATATCGGTTCGATTCTCGGGGTCGTGCCGTTGCCGTATGTCGCGCTTTATGCGGCCAGCAAGCATGCGGTCGAAGGGTACACGGGAGCACTCGACCATGAACTGCGCACCCAGGGCATCAGGGTTTCCGTGATCGAACCTGCCTACATAAAAACGCAGTTTGAAGCCAATAACAGAGAAGCGGATGCAAAGCTGGAAGAGTATGACCTTATCCGGGCTAAGCTGACGAAAGTGGTCAGTAAGGCAATGGCCGAAGCGGAAAGTCCGGAGGTTGTGGCTAAGGTGGTGGTTAAAGCGGCCCAGGCTCTACGGCCCAAGATCCGCTACACGGCAGGATCGCTGGCCGGTAAATTGAATTTCATTCTCCGATTCGCGCCTGCAAAAATCCTGGATAAGGTCGTGCGCAACAGCCTTCAGCTTGATGCGAGAGAGTCATCATGACATTTTCGCGACTGGCCGCGTCAGGCATCGTCGAGCGGCGTGAAGGATATGCTAACGGGCAAATTCTGTTTGCCGTATTTATCGAGCCGTTACTGGGAACCGCTTTTTTACTCGGCAATAGCGGCGCCAGAAAACATATCAGGACAAATACCAGGAAACCAGCACCATGAAAGCCTTCACGTTTAAACGCTACGGTAAATCCCCGGCGCTGGGATTTGATGACGTCGATTATCCCACCCCCGCGGCTGATGAACTTCTGGTTAAAGTTTACGCCGTTGGCCTGAATCCCATTGATAACGTGATTCCTGGCGGCCTGTTCAAACCGATTTTGTCTTTTAAACTTCCCGCAACGCTGGGCAGCGACTTGTCCGGGGTGGTTGTGGCAACGGGAAGCCGCGTGACGCGTTTTAAGCCAGGCGATGAAATCTTCGCCAGTATTTTCGACAGGGGAACCGGTTCTCTTGCCGAATTTGCGCGAGTACCTGAAAATCTCGCTGCCATGAAACCCGCAAACCTGGATTTCGAACAGGCAGCGTCGCTCCCGATGGTGAGTCTCACCGCCTGGCAGGCGCTGACAGAGAGAGCCGGACTGCAGCCAGGGCAGAAGGTGTTCATCCCGGCGGGGTCCGGGGGAATAGGCAGTTTCGCGATCCAGCTGGCAAAGCATCTTGGCGCAAAGGTGGGAACGACCACAAGTTCAGGCAACCTTGCGTGGATGAGTCGTCTTGGCGCAGATGAGGTGGTTGACTACAAAAAGCAGGCGTTTGAAAACGTGCTGAGCGGCTACGATATTGTACTCGGCACTCTCCGGGGAGATTCGATTGAAAAAGCCGTTAAAATACTCAAGCCTGGTGGCAAGATTGTTTCCCTCACCGGACCATTGGATGCCGCGTTCGCCCGTGACCGGGGGTTAAATTTCTTTTTGCGTTTTATCTTTGCGCTGATGAGCCGAAAGATCCTGCGTCTTACACGAGTGCGGGGTCTTAGCTATTCGTTTTTATTTGTCCGCCCCGATGGCGAGCAGCTCGCGCAAATTAGCCAACTCATCGAATCCGGGCAGATCGGGCCTGCGATCGACAAGGTGTTTCCCTTTGCCGAAACAAAGGAGGCGCTGGACTATCTTGCCCGGGGCCATGCTAAGGGAAAGGTGGTCGTTAGGGTGTCTGGGTCATAACCGCAGCGGTTTTCCGCTTCAACAAAAACACTTTCGTTTAAATCCGTCGTCCTTACTCTCCATCGGGAGCGCCCTGAGGACGGCCTTAGCCCGCAGGGAAAAGCGGGCGTCACGCCGTAGCGTTCACTTCCATCATTGAGATAAGCTGTCATAGGTGAGCCGATGCTTTTGTTGGCAAAGGATTTTGTCTGATACAATTTTGCTCGGGGAGCATCCGAATCTGGCCCAACAGCGTATGTCGCCTGACGCGGACGCTCCGGGCAGGTGCCGTCACCTGTGAGGATGATATTGCGCGATCCTGAAACAAGTCGAAATCGTGACTTAATTCTAAAATGGTCACTTGTTGTCAATCAAGGCGCATCACGCTAAGCTGAAAAAATGACTAAGAATATGAACGTCCCACCATCACGCGGCCCGCTCGATCACAGCGTCCGGGAGCAAATCGTCGACGCTGCCTTTGAGCATTTCGGGCATTACGGCTATGAAAAAACCACCGTGGCGGAGCTGGCTAAATCTATCGGTTTTTCAAAATCTTATATCTATAAGTTTTTCGAATCCAAACAGGCTATCGGCGAAGTGATCTGCGCTAACCGCCTGGAAATGATCATGGCCGCGGTACTCTCAGCGGTGGCTGACGCGCCGTCAGCCAGCGAAAAATTACGCCGCCTCTTCCGGGCGCTCACCGAAGCGGGGAGCGAACTCTTTTTTCACGATCGTAAACTTTACGATATTGCCGCCGTCGCCTCGCGGGAGAAGTGGCCTTCAACAGAAAGGTATGCGGAACGGCTGTTAAAGCTGATTGAGAGCATTCTTGTCGAAGGCAGGCAGGCCGGGGAGTTCGAAAGGAAAACCCCCCTTGATGAAGCCACTTATGCGATATATATGGTGATGTGCCCCTTCATCAATCCTGTTCAACTGCAGTTTAATCTCGAAACGGCCCCAACGGCGGCGGTTCTTCTCTCGTCGCTGATTTTAAGAAGCCTGGCCCCCTGATTTGTGACCATTGACTTTATTGGTCACTAGTCTGAGAATGCGGAAACCATCCTGTTATTTGATTAAGGGTTTCCCATGCTCAGGCTTCATTCAGCCCGCTTTGCCGCTTGTCTTCTGCCGTTGGCCCTCGTGGCCTGCGGTGATAACGCCTCGAGTGACGATCCGCGCACCCAGCCGCCGCTCGTCAGATCCGCATCCGTAGAACTCGCGCACGATACCTCTCGCACCTATACCGGCGTGGTGGTGGCAAGAACGCAAAGCGATCTTGGTTTTAGAGTGCAGGGTAAGATCCTTGAACGCTTTGTTGATACTGGCCAGACCGTTAAGCGCGGTCAGCCGCTGATGCGGCTGGATCCCGCCGACCTGAAGCTGCAGGCCGTGGCTCAGCAACAGGCCGTTGACGCCGCCAGGGCGCGGGCGCGAAAAGCCATCAGCGATGAGGCGCGCTACCGTGGCCTCGTTGGCGCTGGCGCAGTCTCCGCCTCGGAGTATGACCAGATCAAAGCGGCGGCAGATTCCGCGAAAGCGGATCTCAGCGCAGCCCAGGCGCAGGCAAACGTGGCGCAAAATGCCACGGGCTATGCCGTGCTGCTGGCCGACTCTGACGGCGTGGTGATGGAGACGCTTGCCGAACCCGGTCAGGTTGTCAGTGCCGGGCAGGCGGTGATCCGGCTGGCCAGAGCGGGGCAGCGAGAGGCGTTGGTACAGCTGCCGGAGACGCTGCGCCCCGCCATCGGCAGCGAAGCGCTGGCGACGCGCTATGGCGACGAAACGCAGCCCGTCGCCGCAAAACTGCGCCTGCTTTCCGATGCCGCCGATGCCACCACCCGTACCTTTGAGGCGCGGTACGTGCTGGAAGGCCCGTTAGCCAACGCGCCGCTGGGGGCGACAGTAACGCTGCACATCAAAAAACAAAGTGGGGAAAGCCAGGTCATGCAGGTGCCGCTGGCCGCGCTTTATGATGCGGGCAAGGGACCGGGCGTCTGGCGGATCTCCGCGCAGCCAGCCAGGGTCGCATGGCAGCCCGTCAAGGTGCTGAGCGTGGGCGAGGAGGAGGCGCAGGTAACGGGCGAGGTGAAGCCCGGTGAGAAGATCGTTGCGCTAGGGGCGCATCTTCTGCACGAGGGTGAGGCTGTCCGCCTGGCCGGGCAACCGGATACGGCCCGGACGGGGGATAAACCATGAGCCAGGGCCGCTTTAACCTGTCAGCGCTTGCGGTGCGCGAGCGCTCGGTCACGCTGTTTTTGATTATTCTGGTGACCATCGCCGGTATTTACGCCTTTTTTGGCCTCGGGCGAGCGGAGGATCCCCCCTTTACGGTTAAGCAAATGACGGTTATCACCGTCTGGCCCGGCGCGACCGCGCAGGAGATGCAGGATCAGGTGGCTGAGCCGCTGGAAAAACGCCTGCAGGAGCTCAAATGGTATGACCGCACGGAAACCTATACCCGGCCCGGCATGGCCTTTATCACGCTCTCACTCCAGGACAATACGCCGCCATCACAGGTGCAGGAAGAGTTCTACCAGGCGCGGAAGAAGCTTGGCGATGAAAGCAGAAACCTCCCCGCCGGCGTGACGGGGCCGATGATAAATGATGAATTTGCCGACGTCACTTTCGCCCTGTTTGCGCTGAAAGCGAAAGGAGAACCGCAGCGCCTGCTGGTCCGCGATGCCGAAACGTTACGCCAGCAGCTCCTGCACGTCCCGGGGGTCAAGAAAGTCAATATTATCGGCGAACAGGCCGAACGGATTTATATCTCCTTCTCCCATGAGCGTCTGGCTACCATGGGGCTCTCGCCGCAGGATATTTTCAATGCGCTGAATAACCAGAACGCATTAACCGCGGCAGGTTCAATTGAAACGCGCGGCGCGCAGATCTTTATCCGCCTCGATGGCGCTTTCGATGAATTGCAGAAGATCCGCGATACGCCATTTATTGCTCAGGGTAAAACGCTCAAGCTGTCCGATGTGGCAACGGTAGAACGCGGTTATGAAGATCCGCCCACTTTGCAGATTCGCAACCAACATGAACCTGCGCTGCTGCTGGGGATCGTGATGCGTGAAGGCTGGAATGGGCTGGCGTTGGGTAAAGCGCTGGATGCCGAAACGGCAAAAATCAATGCCAGTATGCCGCTGGGGATGACCCTGACGAAAGTCACCGATCAGTCCGTGAATATCAGCGCCGCAGTCGATGAGTTTATGATCAAATTCTTCGTCGCCCTGCTCGTGGTGATGGTGGTCTGTTTTGTCAGCATGGGGTGGCGCGTGGGGGTCGTGGTCGCGGCGGCGGTTCCCCTGACGCTGGCGGTTGTTTTTGTGGTGATGGAGGCCGCCGGTATCAACTTTGACCGCGTGACGCTGGGCTCCCTGATTCTTGCGCTGGGCTTACTGGTTGACGACGCGATAATCGCCATCGAAATGATGGTGGTGAAAATGGAGGAGGGCTACGACAGAATCAAAGCCTCCGCCTACGCCTGGAGCCATACCGCCGCGCCCATGCTGGCCGGTACCCTGGTCACGGCTATCGGCTTTATGCCGAATGGTTTCGCCCAGTCCACCGCCGGGGAATACACCAGCAATATGTTCTGGATTGTCGGCCTCGCCCTGATTGCTTCATGGCTGGTCGCCGTTGTTTTCACCCCTTATCTGGGGGTGAAAATGCTGCCGGATATCGCAAAGGTAGAAGGGGGGCATACCGCCATCTATGACACGCCGCGCTATAACCGCTTTCGCCGCCTGCTGACCCGGGTTATCGCCAGGAAATGGCTGGTGGCCGGTTCCGTTATCGCGCTTTTCGCGCTGGCGGTCATGGGGATGGGGCTGGTGAAAAAACAGTTTTTCCCCACCTCTGACCGCCCGGAAGTGCTCGTTGAAGTGCAGATGCCCTATGGTACCTCGATTGAGCAGACCAGCGCGGCAACGGCAAAAATAGAGGACTGGTTGGAAAAACAGCCAGAAGCCAGGATAGTTACCGCCTACATTGGCCAGGGTTCACCGCGTTTTTACCTGGCGATGGCCCCCGAACTCCCCGACCCGTCGTTTGCCAAAATAGTGATATTGACGGACAGCCAGGCATCACGCGATGCGCTCAAATTGCGGCTGCGGCAAGCCGTGGCCAGCGGACTGGCGCCTGAAGCACGCGTTCGCGTGACGCAGCTGGTGTTTGGCCCGTATTCCCCTTTCCCGGTCGCCTGGCGAGTGATGGGGCCGGATACCGATACGCTGCGCGACATCGCGGACCGGGTTAAGGGCGTGCTGCAGGCAAGCCCGATGATGAGGACCGTCAACACCGACTGGGGATCGCGCGTGCCGACACTGCATTTCACCCTCGATCAGGACCGTCTACAGGCAACCGGCTTAACGTCCAATGCCGTTGCTCAGCAGCTCCAGTTCCTGCTATCGGGCATTCCCATCACCGCCGTGCGGGAAGATATTCGCTCGGTGCAGGTGACGGGGCGCGCCGCGGGGGATATACGTCTGGATCCGGCCAAAATTGAGGGGTTTAGCCTGGTCGGCAATGCGGGCCAGCGCATCCCGCTCGCGCAAATCGGGAAGGTGGAGGTCAGAATGGAAGATCCTTTACTGCGTCGCCGCGACAGAACGCCCACGATTACCGTGCGGGGGGATATTGCCGACAATCTTCAGCCGCCGGACGTTTCCGCCTCCATCATGAAACAGCTGCAGCCGATTGTGGACTCGCTTCCGCCAGGGTACCGCATCGAAATGGCGGGGTCGATTGAGGAATCGGCTAAAGCCACCCGGGCGATGGCGCCGCTGTTCCCCATCATGATCGCCCTGACGCTGCTGATCATCATTGTGCAGGTGCGCTCAATGTCGGCCATGGTTATGGTATTTCTTACCGCTCCGCTCGGGCTTGTCGGCGTGGTTCCCGCGCTGCTGCTTTTCAATCAGCCATTTGGTATCAACGCCCTCGTCGGGCTGATTGCGCTTTCGGGCATTCTGATGCGTAATACGCTGATTCTTATCGGGCAGATTCACCATAATGAGAAAGAAGGTCTCGATCCGTACCATGCGGTCATCGAAGCGACGGTGCAGAGAGCCAGGCCCGTCTTACTGACGGCCATGGCCGCCGTTCTGGCGTTCATTCCTCTGACCCATTCGGTGTTCTGGGGGACGCTCGCCTATACCCTGATTGGCGGGACGTTGGGGGGAACCGTCATGACGCTGGTGTTCTTGCCCGCCATGTATGCGATCTGGTTCAGGATCCGTCCTGAAGCCCGGCGCCATGCTGAACAACATTAAGGCGCTCGCCTGCCTGCTCAACGAACGCCTGGCGTGACCGTCCGAAAGCAGAGAAAAGCGCCGCAGTCCGCGGCGCTTTTCATCACGCCTGAATATAGCGATGAATATTGGGCCCCATGGTGTATTGTGCGGCTGTCAGATTGGGAAAACCGGGAGTTTTTGAATATCCGGGTTATCCCGGTTCTTTTTTATTAAAGAAAAGCGTAAATCATCACTAGCCAGAGTATGGCTCCAACGGCAATAATCCTTTTCAGGATGAAGTTACTGGCCGGGAAAAAATATACCGCCGGCAGTGCGGAACGCCTGGCCTTAATGAGTAAATAAGGCGGCAATAATATACTCCACAGCACCAGCGAGATGCCGGCGAAGGCCAGGGCAGACAAAAATCCTTGCGGGGCAAATACAGGCCAGCGCGGCAGGAAAATAGGTCAAAAATATGGCCAGCGGGCGTGAGCCCCGGCGGTTAATTTTGTTCAGCATATCCTCGAGATAATCACTCAAACCGATTGAGGCTGACATCAGTAAGGCTAAAACGGCAATACATCCAAAAGAGACCAGCATCCGTAGGCGGCCTGCCGAAGCAGGCCGGCAGCAGCTATTTATTTCGTGGCTTCAGCCAATGATTCTTTGAAGTTTTTATGGAAGTCGTCGATTTGCCCGCTCTCGTGGAGCGCCGACAATGCGCAGCGCAGAATGGCGTGCCCTTCTTCAACGGTTGGATACATCGCCACGGTCGTCGCGAAGCCGCGATCGTGCAGTTTTTTGCACATCGTGATGGCGAGATCTTCGTTACCAATCAGGATCCCCCGAATCGGCATCGTCGTACCCCGGTTAACGATGTCGATCTTGCCGAAAACTTCATCAAAATAGCGAATGACGTTCTGAAGCTTCTCCTGGCGGGCAGCGACGGTGCCGTCCAGGTGGAGATCGGCGGCGGCTACGCAGGCGGCAATTCCAGGCAATGAAGGCGGCCCACCAAAGGCGTAGGTTGTGCCGTAGGTCTTAATAAAATTGATAGTCTCAGCGTCGCGACAGGCGATAAATCCGCCGTGTGAGCCAAAGGCTTTAGACAGCGAGCCGGCGATAATAATACGCTCGTCAAGCCGATGGCCGAGGCATGACATAACGTATCCGGAACCGTACTCTCCGTAGATAGAGGTGCCGTGCGCATCGTCTATATACGCGTAGCCGTCATACTGATGCGCCAGGCGGACAATATGCGCGACGGGGGCGACGCCGCCCATTGAGCCTACGCTGTCGGATACCGAGATCGGCGTTAAACCCTGGCTGGCCGCATAGCGAAAAGCCTCTTCAATCCGCGCCTTATCCTGAAAATCAATTCTGACGACTTCCCCAAACTGCTGTAAAAGCCCGCGGTTGATCTGCAACGTCGCGTGCGCGGTCTTCTCCATAATAAAGTAGGGTTTTTTGCTGAACGTAAAATGCGGCAGCGTCCCGGATGCCAGCAGCGGCAGCACCGCGATATGGCAAGGGGTCACGGCGTTAAACGTCAGAGTATGAGCCCCATGCATGATGTCGTTCAGTCGTGCTTCCAACTGCGGGAACAGATCGACTTTTACCCGCGTTCTGGCGACAGAAACCTGCACGCCAAAACGCTCAATGGCGTCGACAACCGCTTTTTTCAGCGCCGGGTGAGTCTCTAGCCCAAGATAAGAGCATGAGACAAATTCCACCATTTTTCTGCCATCTTCGAGGGTGATGACCTTACCGTCCCTTTTTACCGCGACCAGTTCATTAATATGTTCAGAGAATACCCGGGTCTGATATTTTAGCGACCTGTCTATTTTCCTTTTTTGCCAGTTTTCCATTGCGTTACCTTCATTGTCGTGACTACCAGAAGAGACAGAATTGCCAGCGTTAACGTGCTTGCACCGAGGGTTCTGTCAAACCCCATACCGGTATCCGTTAGTTTTACGGCGAAATAGCTGATGGCGCCGGCGCTCACCGTTTGAATAAATCCGGTGACGGACGCCGCAATACCTGTTTTGCTGCCTTTGATTTGCAGCGCGATAAAATTCGCGCTCGGGTAATAGGCGCCAAGGGTGAGGTTAAAAACCATCGATCCGGCGATACATAATAGTAGTGAGTGGCTGCCGATAATAAATGGGGTAACCGCCAGCGCATTCAGGATAAATAAAATCCACGGGTTAATTATTCGCTCGAATTTGGCGATCTGATTGCCAATAATAAAAAATAATACGGAAGCAGAAAAGAGCAACGAGTAGTGCATGGTGCTTAGCCCCAGCTGCTGCATAAAAATGGCCGGCGACAGCGAGATATAGCAAAACAGCGAACTCAGAATCAGCGAAACCAGCAGCGTTCCCTGAATAAATGCCGGGGTGATAAACCCGGAAGAGGAGGGCGCCGCGACCGCATCATGCTGCTCAAGGCGACGCGGAGAGAGCACAAGGGTGACGACGCTAAACAGGGCCATAACCAGGAATATCCAATTCCAGCTCAGATAGCCGAGGAGTGCGGCGCCGGCCAGCGGCGCAATAAGAGGAACCACCGCGCTGGCGGAAGAAATATCGGAAAGCGCGCGCTTGAGCGTTAGCGGGGAGAACGTCTCTTTAGCGATAGCTTTAGACAGGACCGGCCCGGCGCCGGCGCCCAGGGCCTGTAATGCCCTGCCGGCCAACAGCATCATTAAACTATCGGACATAAAACAGAGGAGGCTGCCCGCGAGGAAAAGCAAAAAGCTGGCCGTCAGTACGCGTAATTTACCCAACTTTTCGCCAAGAAATCCTGATAATAACTGGCTCGCCGCGTATATCACCAGAAAACCACTAATGGTTAACTGAATAGCCGAATAATCGGTATTAAACGCTTTTTGTAATAGGGGCAGCGCGGGCACGATCATATCTGTCGCCAGCGCGGAAACCGATGCGGCGAGAATAAGGTATAAGTATATCCTGAGCATATTAAACTCTTCGGTGAATATGGGTTAAAACGTTAGATTATTATTTATGAATACGCCGCTGCTTTTTTAGCGAATGAGCAAATCGCGATTCCGGTCAAAATTAACAGCGAGCTCAGTAAATGATAGAGATGCGGCTGGGTATGTAAAAACACAATGCTTAATATGCCGCCGGAAAGCGGAATAATATGGGTATAAATCTCACCGCGAGTCGCGCCAATAGCCGCGATGCCTTTATTCCAGAACAGGTAGGCCAGCCATGAGGGGAAAATCACCAGATACGCCAGTCCAGTAAGGAAAGCGATATCGTGGTAGGCGGCGAATGAGGTGGCGGGGTGCAGCCACAGCCAGAAAATCACCACCGGAAGCAGAATAAGGGCGCCAAGAAGCGAACTGACGGCGACGAAAGCATTGGCGGGGATACGACGATCTTTGTTACGCAACAGCGAGCAGTATACTGCCCAGCTTAGCGCCGAGCCCATTGCCCACAGATCGCCCTGGCTAAACCCTTTTAGCCCCTCTGCGTTGCTCAGGTTGCCATGCAGCAGGAGCAGCAGCACCCCTGCGGTACTAAAGATCACGCCCCACCAGTTCCGCGCCGATACCCGGTCATGGAAGATCAGGCGATTAATCATCAGCACCATACAGGGGGTCGCAGACATGTAAATCGCCGCGTTCAGCGCAGACGTCGACTGCAGACCAATATAGAGGGTTAAGGGAAAGCTCACCTGTCCACACAGCGTTAGAACCAGCAGCGTTGCGCCATTCTGGCGGAACAACGGCCGACTGTCGCGGATTTGACGCTGATACAGCAATACCAGCAGTAGTGCGGTCAACGCCCATCTCGCTTCGGTCATGAGAATCGGATCCGCGCCCTGAACGAGAATATGCCCTACGACATAATTCCCTCCCCAAAACAGGGCCGCCAGCGTGAGTAACAGGTAAGGCATGCTCATTCCTTGCATCGCTTAGAACTGTACTAAATGGTAACTTTATTTTTTTAATATATCAATTAAATTTTATGGTTATTGGGGGATTTTATTATTTTTTTATTTTAAATCATGTGTTTAAAAATTAGTTACCTGTGTGCAAAAAATCTGATTGCAGCATATTTGTCTGTACGATAACGTATACAAACCATGCATTAAACAGGGATAAATCAATGCGTAAGACAGAAAATGGTTTCACCGGGAACGAACAACATTCCGCAATGGCCAGGCTCTCTCTGGATGACATGATTGACCAGCTTCTTCACAGCAACGCGCTTTCACTGAAACTGACGGCCAATCCGCTACTGGCGGACAGAGCCTGGTACCTGACCGAAAATACCTGTACTAAGGCTTTTACCGCCAACGATCCGCAAGCGAAAAAACGTGCCCACAGCGCGCTGTTTAAACTCTACCAGGCGTGGCTGGCGGAGCCGCTATCGGCGGCGGCAAAAAACCAGTTTCATCCATTACTCTGCGGGATCAGAAGCTACATCGAATCAGAATGGCTCCGGGTGGAAAAAAAACGTTTCAGTTTCCCGATACCCGCGCTTGACGCCGGGAATATCGTTGAGGAACTCAGTCATTTATGTCAGAAACATCCGGCTTCGCACCATCCCCTCTTTGATTTCCTCTCCTCTTCCGCCTCTGCTACGCAAATAGACTATTTCTTCAAAAGCGATAGCGCGCTCAATTTGCTGTTTTTCGATCTGGTCGCGATGGGGCTGGTCGGCTCTCTGCCAGAAACGCGTGCAGAAATTGCCCAGAACCTTTGGGATGAAATAGGCCAGGGCAGCCAGGAGTTTACGCACGTTAATTTGTATAAGGATTTGCTGAAGCGCAGAGATATTGCGCTACCTGAAAACCATTTCGCCCATCTGTATGACTGGCAGGGGCTCGCCGGGTATAACGCGTTCATGCTGGGCGGCGTTAACCGTCAGCATTACTACAAATCGCTCGGCGTGATGGCGATGACGGAACTGCTGGACCCGCCGCAGTACCAGAAGCTCGTGACCGGGTGCCGTCGCATTGGCCTTACGGATCGCGACGTGCATTATTACGCGGAACATATCGAGGTTGATATCGGTCACGCCGATGGGTGGCTGAATAACGTTATCGTTCCGATCGGCAATAAAAACCCGGCTGCGCTGGAGGAGGTCTACGTTGGCGCAGCGCTGCGTCTTCAGACCTGCTGCGATTACTACGATTGTCTGCTGGAGGCGTTACGTACCGTTGTTGAACGCGAGTCAGAGGGTGCCGCCCTCTGAATAAATAAGCGCTTTTGCCGCGCTCCAGGCCGTTATTCCGGGAGGGATCTCCCGGCATTCCGAGGACTCCGCCTGCTGAGCGGCAATGGCGCCGTCAATCAGCATGAGCATCATCATCGCCACCCGTTCCGCAGGTTCCGGTTTTAACAGCAGGGTAAGAATGTCGCGGAAAAACTGGTAGAGGCGCGATTTAAACCGTGAGCATGTCGCCCGGATAGCGGAAGACGAGGTTCCATATTCAAACAGGGCGCGGGTGAACATGCAGCCGTGGAAATCCTCACAGGTGAACCAGTTATTGTAATATTCGAAGACGGCAAACAGCTTCTCGCGGCCCGAAGGTTTATCGGCGGTAATCTCCTGCAGCGCCTGCATAAACTCACTCTCTTTCTGCTGTAAAATATCAAGAATGAGCGCCTCTTTATCCGCATAGTAGCGGTAGAAGGTCATTTTGGAGATGCCCGCATTCTCCGATATCCGGTCAATACTCGGCGACTGATATCCCTCTTTGTTAAACAGAGACATTGACTGGCGGATAATTTCCGCTTGTTTTGGCTTCATACTGTTTCCCGTGGAATGAAGTAATACAGAGGGTTTCTGGTAGCGAGCAGTCATTCATTTGATATGGCGGGCGGCACGCTGCAACGACGTATGCGCAATGTCATCCCGATGGCCGATATCCCAGCCCCTGCGGTGAGCGGCATCAGTGAACGCGTTGACCCATAAAAATTGTTGTCGATTCTTACATCCGGCTGCAAAAAAAGCAAAAATCCCTCAGGCGATCTTTGCGCTACGCGAATCAGGGCTGCGCTGGGCCGTCACGTTATGCCCTTAGCCCTCCACGCTGCGCGCGGGGAGGATAAAGAGAGGCCCGGGAGAAGTCAGCATCCCCCCCGAACAGGGGGTGATGTTTTTGTGATGCACATCATAAAATAACGCCTGGTTATTGTGATGTTATTTGCAGTCAATGGATTTGCATTTGAATCAACCCGCGCTATCTCTGCGGGTTTTTTTTCGTCCGGCGATGGTCGGCGGGCGGCGACTCCGCCTGCTGTAAATAGTCCTGATACCAGCCGCTGATACGTCGGGTCACCGGATTTTCGTTGAGGTCGAAGCGCCTGCCGTCGAGCCTGTTTACCGGGGTAATACCTGCCAGCGTTCCGGTGACAAAAGCTTCGTCCGCAGTGAAGGCTTCGGCAAGAGTAAAGGATCTTTCCTGCACGCCGAGGCCCTGCTGGCGCGCCAGTGACAAGATAGTGTGGCGGGTAATACCGTTAAAGCAGTACAGGCCGTTTGAGGTCCACAGCTCGCCCTGGCGTACGATAAAAAAGTTGGTGGAATTGCAGCTGGCGACAAACCCATGAGGGTCCAGCATCAGCGCTTCATCTGCGCCGGCGTCCAGCGCCTGCAATAGCGCCTGGATCAAATTCAGGCGGCTGTGGGAATTAAGACGCAAATCGAAAACATCCGGCGCGCTGGTACGATAGGTCGAGGTGAACAGGGCAAGGCCGCGCCGTTTGGCCTGTTCATCCACAACCTTATATTCCGCCACGCAGACGATAGTGGCGCCGCCGAGGATAAAGCGCGGGTCCTGATTTGGCGTGCGCTTTTTGCCGCGGGTGATCATGAGCCGCAGATAGGCGCCGTCCGTCATACCGTTGATCTTCAGCGTGCTGTACATAATATCGGTTAGCTCCTCACGACTATGGCCGATATTGAGCTGGATAGCGGCCGCCCCGGCAAACAGGCGATCGAGATGCGCCTGAAGGGCGATCAGCTTGCCGTTCACCAGCCGCAGCCCCTCCCAGACCCCGTCGCCGCAGACGTAGCCGGAATCGAAAACGGAAACCGTGGCGCGATCGCGGTGAACGAATTCGCCGTTGACGTACACCTGCACATTGTCGTTGCGCGTATCCTGCAGGTACGCCTGACTGCTTTGAGCGGAGAGAGCTAAACTCATCATGTTTCCTTGCGGTTAAAATGCCCGTTCAGCGAAACGGGAAAGGAAGGCCTGGGTGCGCGGTTGGCGCGGATGGCGCAGCACCTCTTCCGGGGTGCCCATTTCATGAATCACGCCGTTTTCGATAAAAATCACCCGATCGGCGAAATGCCAGGCAAAGCCCAGCTCATGAGTGACCAGCAGCAGCGTCCGCCCCTCATCTGCCAGTTCACGGATGGTATGCAGCACTTCCCCCACGAGTTCAGGGTCGAGGGACGAGGTGGGCTCATCGAATAATATTATCTCTGGCGCCATTGCCAGGGCGCGAGCAATAGCGACGCGCTGCTGTTGACCGCCGGACAGGCTGCCGGGCCAGGCCTGGTGCTTATGGCCGAGCCCCACTTTTTCCAGCTGCGCGTGGGCAATGCGCATCGCCTCTTCGCGACGCATCTTTTTCACCGATATCAGGGCTTCGCTGACATTTTGCAGCACCGTCAGATGCGGGAAGAGATTAAATTGCTGAAACACCATCCCCACGCGCTGGCGAACATCGCTCAGCTGTTTTTCGCTATAGCGCCGCTGACCGCGGCTGTCGATTTTACCGAGGGTAACGCCGTCCAGTTCTACGGTGCCAGCGCTGGGTATTTCCATAAAGTTCAGACAGCGCAGCAGGGTGCTCTTACCCGAGCCGCTGCCGCCAATGATGGCGATTTTCTCACCGGCATAGATATCTAAATCGATGCCCTGTAACACGCTTTGCGCACCAAAGCGTTTGTGCAGGGCGCGTATCCGCATGACGACTTTTTTCTCTGACATGGCCTTTCTCATCATATTAAGGATGTGGACGGTAGCGGCGCTCCAGACGTGCCGCCAGGTAACTTCCGGGCCAGATCAGCACAAAATAGAGCAGGGCGACGACGGTGAAAATCTCCACCGGGCGATACCAGGTACTGCTTAGCAGCCTGCCCTGATACATCAGTTCGTTAACCGTGAGAATCGAGGCGAGGGAGGTCACCTTCGCCAGTTCAATCATGCGGTTTGTCAGGGCTGGCAACATACGGCGAAATACCTGCGGCAGGATAATACGCCGCAGCATCACGCCCGGCGGCATGCCTAAGGCTTTTGCCCCTTCCCACTGCCCGCGTTCGATGGACTGTAGCCCGGCGCGAAAAATCTCGGTGCTGTAGGCGGCGGTGTACAGGGTTAACGCCAGCGCGGCGGCGCCAAAAGTGGAAAACTGAATGCCCACCAGCACCGGAAAGGCATAGTAGAACCAGATGAGCTGGATAAGCACCGGCGTATTGCGGAACACCTCGACAAAGGCGCTGGTAAGGGGATAAAAATAGCGCGGCCCGCGGGCACGGACGACGCCAACGGCAAGCCCGATCAGCGTGCCGACAATTCCCGCCAGCAGCCATAGCTCCAGCGTAACGCCCAGTCCCTTCAGCAGTACCGGCAAGTTTTGCCAGACAAGGGAAAAGTCCCACTGATAATGCATGGTTGTTCTCTCGTTAACGTGAGTCGGAGACGGCAAGGCGTCGTTCAAGCAGCTGGCTGCCCTGGCTGATAATCAGCAGCAGGGTGAAGTACATCACCGCAATAAGCGAATACACTTCCAGGGGCCGGTAAGTCTGACTGTTGATTTGCATCGCCTGATACAGCAGCTCGCTGTACGCCAGAGACGAAGCAAGGGCGGTGGATTTGAGCAGTTCGAAAGAACGCTCAAGGAAAGGAGGAATCATTCTGCGCAGCGCCTGAGGGAAAATGACCCGGCGGAGCGCGGTGGCGCGCGACATGCCCAACGCCTTCGCGCCTTCCCATTGTCCGGCGCCGATCGACTGGATGCCGCCGCGGTAAACTTCGGCATAAAACGCGGCCGACTGGGCGGAGAGCGCCAGTACCGCGGCAGCAAACGGCGAGAGCGTCAGCGGGCTGACGACTGGCAGAGCGTAGTAGATCCAGAAGAAGTGGACGATAGCGGGAGTATTACGATAAAAGCCGATCAGTATCAGCGCCGGAAGACGGAAGAACGTTAGCGGCGAGGCCTTCATCAACGCCAGCGCAATGCCGGCCAGCATGCCGAATAAAATACTGGTGACGCCGATCTGAATGGTACCCCACAGCCCCTCCAGCAACAGCATGCGATATGGCCAGATGGCGGCAAAATCCCATTGATACGACATAGTTCTGGAACCCCTGAAAAACGCAAAACGATGGTGATGGTTTTAGAACGACATCATCTTAGCAGTAGCGAAATGTGATAATTAAATAATAAAAACCATTGCTATTATCTCTTTTGGTTATAAATATTTACGCGAGAAAGCAATGCCAAACTCTGATTCCTTAACCGCTACGCTGGCGCGTTTTGCCGGCGAACTCACCCCGTCTGCGATATCGGCGTCGGTGAAAGCCAGGATCGCTCTGCATTTTATTGATAGCCTGGGCTGCGGCGTTGCCGGCTGCGAAGACAGCGTGCTGCGGAAAAGCGCGCGGGTTATTCGTAGCCAGTACGCGACCGGCAAAAGCGCGGTGCTCGACGGTGGAACTCCGCTCTCCGCCAGCGGCGCCGCGTTCCTCAACGCCGCTGCGATAAACGCGCTGGATTATGACGATGGTTTTGAAGTCGCCGGGCGGGGGATGGGGCATCCCGGCGCCACGCTGGTGGCCGGGGCGCTGGCCGCGGTGGGCCAGGGCGGGCCGGTCAGCGGCGGGGCGTTGCTGACCTCTCTGGTGGCGGCCTGGGAAATCAACAGCCGCGTGATTATCTCTCAGCAGCCGAGTCCTGAACGGTTTCAACAAGTGTACGGCGTGTGCCAGCACGAATCGCTGGGGGCGGCGGTGGCGTATGGTTTACTGCGCGGTTGCGATGCCGCGGGGCTGGAAAATAGCCTGGGACTGGCCGCCTCGTTAACCCCTTTGCCCACGTTGCATAAATACAACTGGCAGGCGCGTCCACTGGTTTCGTTTAAGGATTACAACGCGCCGGCGACAGAGGCCGGCGTACGCGCGGTGGAGCTACACCTCGCGGGGATAGTGGGGCCGCGCGAGATACTCGATGGTGAACAGGGATTCTGGCGGATGTCAGGCTCCGACCGTTTTCAGCCAGAACGGCTGACGGAGCATCTGGCGACGCACTGGCAGCTCAGGCACGCCAGTTTCAAAGACTATCCGGTATGCCGCTGGATGCATACGGCGCTGGCGTCGTTTGAGCGTCTGCTGGACCGTATTCCGTCGCCAGAGTCGATTGAGCGGATTCGCGTTTACGGTAGTTCTACCCTGGCGCGTTTTTTCGCCGACGCGCGTCCCGTCAGCAATACCGATGCGCAGTTCAGTCTGCCGCTGGCGATAGCCTGCCTGGCGTTTAAAATCGCGCGTCATCAGTGGAGCAGCGATCGGACGCGCGGCGCGGCGCCACTCCTTGCCTTCGCTGACCGGGTTGAAATCATCGCCGATGAGACCTTTGAACAGCTGATGCTGCAGCATCGCCGTCCCGCCGCGCGCGTGGACATTGTGGTAAAGGGAAGGACGATCGCCGGAGAGCGTATCGACTTCCCGCCGGGGTGTGCAGAAAATCCGCTGCCGGAACAGCGGATCGTGGATAAATGCGTGGCCAACCTATCATCACGCCTCAGCGCGCCGCGGGCAGCGCGGCTGATTGACGCTCTGCTGGATATGGAACGCTGCGCGGACATTGGCGCGGCAATCTCGCCGCTTCTGTCCGCGCCAGGAGAGTAGTCGCTTATTTCCACTCTTCTTTAATCACCGAGGGCACTTTGCTGATATCCACACCGCGTAGCTTAAGGGCGTCTTCATAAAACTGTTTGCTCTGTCCCGACTGGTAAATTTTGGCAAACTCTTCATTCAGAAAGTTGCGGAAGCGGGGATCGCTCTCTTTGCGCAGCGCGCCGCCGGTGCTGATGGCAATAATCGGTTTTGGCAGAATCAGGTTGCCTTTGTGCACTTTTGCCTGCTGCAGAGCCAGCGCCGGGTGGACGTACGAGAGGGCGTCGACGCGTCCGGCGTAGAAGGCTGCGACGCCTTCATCCATATTGGTAAAGCGCACCAGCTGCACTTTGGGTAATTTTTTGGTCAGTATCAGGTCCGGGCTGCTGCCGAGCGTGACGCCAATCTTAATATCCGGGCGATTGAGATCTTCCCAGCTCTCGGCCTTCACGCCGTCGCGGATCAGGACCCCCTGCGCATACCAGAGGAAAGGCTGGTCGGAAAAGTCGGCGGCTTTGCGGCGTTCATCGGTGGGGTCCAGCACCAGCATGGTATCAATCTGCCCGGCCTGCAGCGCGGCGACCGCATTTCCCCAGGTGGTCTCCACCGGCACCAGTTTTACGCCTAAATCTTTTGCCAGTACTTTACCCACGTTATAGCCAATGCCGTTCCACTGACCGGTGGCTGGATCTTTGAAATACCACGGTTCTCCCTGCGCGACGCCGATGCGCAGTTCGCCCGATTGCTTAATATGATCCCAGGTGGACTCTTCGGCATGGCTGAAAAAAGGCGCGGCGGCGATCGCCAGCGACAACAGCAATTTATGAATTTTTGTTGGCATATTTTTACCCTGATGAGAAAGTCATTTCTGAAAAACAACGTATTACGCGAACACGATAACGGAGTTTGTTATCAGTGCATTATTATTTTTTGGTTTAACTCATGCCCGAATGTTATTTGCTGATACCTAACCGGTTTCGCTTAAATTACGGCGCGTTGCACATATTATTCATAACTTAATGCGCTATTGTTCTAAGGTGCTTTATTTCCGTCGCCGAATATAAAAATTCCGATCTGGTGGGAGTCATAGTTTGCCGGGACGTTAAAAATATCACTTCTGACAGCCAGGCTTATAAAAGAGCGACAATAATTGCCAGACGAGCGCGTCCCCGGCCTGAAAATGATATCGCCGCGTCCCTCACGCAGCGTCAGGCGCTAGAGTGCCGAAGATAAAAGCGGCTCTACCGGGTAAATTTCCCTATCCACGGGCTGCTTGTATCCTGTGACCAGAGTTGTAATAGCATCTCTCTGAACTTTTCCGCTGCAGGGCTCAGCGCCGTTTCTCTGCGCAGCACGAGACCGAGCGTGCGGCGAATAACCGGCTCAACGAGCGGACGGCTGACAAGAATGTGATGCTCATCGGTCGGCATGGCCAGACTGGGAACCACCGCCACGCCAAGCCCTGCCTCTACCATACCCAGCGACGTCGACAGATGCCTGACTTCATAGAACCAGTTGGGCTTCCAGTCCATATTCTCCAGCGCTTGATCGATCAGCGAGCGGTTACCGCTTGAACGTCTAACGCCAATAAGCCTGAAGTTGGCCAGGTCTTCCCACAAGATCAGCGATTTCTGCGCCAGTTCGTGGTCCCGTCGGCAGGCTAATACGAAAGGTTCATTGACCAGCGGCGAGAAATCGATATTGGGATGTGTGATGTTTATCATGTTTATGCCGAAATCTGCGTCACCGTTTAAGACGGCTTCAAGACAATCGCTGGCGCTATGCTCGAGGATGCGGATACGGATATTGGGGTAGTGATTGTTATAGTCCCTGATGACCGAAGGGAGGAAATAGAACGCCGCGGTGGGGAGACAGGACAGGGTGACAACGCCGCTTTGATGGGTGGCCATTTCTTTAATACTCAGGATCGAGCTTTCATAAAAATCTATTAAATTCTTTGCCTTAGGTAAAAACTCTCTGCCTACAGCCGTGAGTTTAATGTTTCTGGTTGTCCGTTCAAATAGCGTAGCTCCCAGCTGCTCTTCAAGTTTTTTAATCCGGCGGGTTAACGCCGGTTGGGATGTGTGAAGAAAATGTGATGCTCTTGTGAAACATCCAATTTCTGCAATTTTAACAAACGCTTGTATACCTTGAAGATCGTGCAGCATGAGATTTCACTCCAGACTTTATCGCGATGCAAACACACTAACCTAACCGCTATTTATACGCAAAACGTATTAATCGATGGTTTTATTGGCATTAGAATTATGTATTCGTCTGTGGAATCCTGACATTGCTCTTATCAATGCGTGAAACGAGAAACATAATGTTAAAGATTCCTTGTGTACTGATGCGTGGCGGTACTTCGAAAGGCCCGGTGCTTCTGGCCAGTGATTTACCGACAAAAATTGAAGAACGCGATGCTGTGCTGCTGGGCTTAATGGGCGCGGGTCACGAACTTGAAATTGATGGTATTGGCGGCGGCAGCCCCCAAACCAGTAAAGTCGCGATTGTTAGCCCCTCGGACAGTCCGGATGCTGACGTCGACTATTTATTTGTTCAGGTGATGGTCAACGAGCGCCGCGTCGATACCACGCCTAACTGCGGTAATATGCTCTGTGCCGTAGGGCCCTTCGCGATTGAAAAAGGCCTGGTTAAGGCGCAAAGTCCGGTGACGACAGTGCGGATCCGCAACCTGAATACCGGTACGCTGGTTGATGCGGAAGTACAAACGCCGAATTTTTATGTCAACTATGAAGGCGATACGCACATTGATGGCGTTCCCGGCTGCGCTGCGCCGATTGGCCTGACTTTCCTTAACTCCGCCGGATGCAAGACGGGAAAGCTGCTGCCAACCGGTAACATCGTCGATGTGATTGATGATGTGGAAGTCACCTGCATTGATATGGCGATGCCGATGGTGCTGATTAGGGCAGAGCGGATGGGCAAAACGGGAGACGAATCACCGGCCGACCTCGATGCCGATCGCGCGTTTATGAATAAGCTGGAAACGATCCGGCGCAAGGCAGGTGCGAAAATGGGGCTGGGCGATGTCGCCGATAAAGTGATCCCTAAACCGGTTCTGCTGAGCGCGCCCGGCGCAGGCGGGACCATCAGAGTTCGTTATTTTATGCCTCATACCTGCCATAAATCACTGGCTATTACGGGCTCTATCGGCATATCCACGGCCACGATAATTGAAGGATCGGTGGCCCATCACATTGTGGCCGACCAGCCGAGGACGCCGTATACCAATATTATTAATATTGAACATCCGAGCGGAAAAATTTCCGTATCTTTACTCAAAGAGGGAGATGATATTGAGAAAACGCGTGCCGCAGTGATTAGAACCTCCCGTAAATTATTTGAAGGCACGGTTTGCGTCCCGGAATATGTTTTAGCGGAGGAATTATAAATATTTTATATCATTAATGCGGTGCAATACTGATGTCCTCTCGCGTGTAGTTGCTACATAACTCTGTACCTAAAAAAATAATGTCGAGGATTTTATGGCTATAACCCATACGAAAGATAATCAGCTTAATTCTGCTCCCGTCAAGGTCAGTAATTATATTCGGATCATCCTGGCCCTGGCGCTATCCGGCCTTGCAGAATTAGCCTCACTCTTTTTTATTCAACCTCTGTTACCCGTTCTCGCCGTCGAATATGATGTGCCGGTGAGTCAGGTGAGTATCATTCTCTCCGCAGAAACGGCGCTTCTGGCTATCGGTTTATTATTCACCGGAACGCTGTCCGATCATTACGGCAGAAAAAAATTAATTATCGTTTCGCTGCTACTTGGCGGACTGCTGACGATGCTCTGTCCTCTGGTCGAATCATGGGCGATGCTGGTGGCCCTGCGTGCGGTTATTGGCCTGGCGCTCAGCGGTATCGCTGCTGCCGCAACCGCCTATATCAGCGAGGAGGTCGCGCCGGTGGTGGCGGGGGTGGTCACCGGATACTTCGTTTTTGGTAACTCGATGGGAGGGATGTCCGGGCGCATTGTGGCCAGCCAGCTGATCGACCATATCTCAATAAATACCATTTTCTATGGTTTTGCGATCAGCCTGATTTTGGTGGCTTTGCTGGTTTACTTTTTACTCCCGGCGTCTCAGAACTTTAAGCCAACGCAAAACCTCAACGTTCTTCGCGTGGTGAAAGGCGCGGCATCTCACTTTAAAAATAAAAAGCTGGCGTTAGCCTTTGTGATTAGCTTCATCATCTTTGGGGTATTCACCTCTCTCTATAACTACCTGGCTTTCTTCCTGAAAGGCGAACCCTTTCATATTTCTCCGGCGAATGCGGGCCTGCTCTCCTTTAGCTTTGCCTTAAGCTTTTTCACCGCCCCTCAGGCGGGACGACTTTCCGCAAAATACGGCAGTATGAGAGTCCTGCGCGCGCTGTTTGTGATGATGGCGCTGGGAATGCTGCTGACTTTAACGTCTAACGTCGTCACCTTTATTATCGGCGCGGTCATTTTTACCGGTTGTTTCTTTGGTTGTCACTCCATTGGCTTAAGCTGGGTAAGTAAAAATGCAACGCATGCACGTGGCCAGGCCGTCGCGCTGTATCTGTTCTTCTACTACATGGGCGGCTCAGTGATTGGTTTCGTGAACGGCTTTGTTTTCCACTCTATGGGCTGGCAGGGGATGACGGGATTCATTATTGCGCTACTGGCCGTGGGGGCGGTGGTTGCAACGTATTTGTCTTCCAGCGAAACAAAAGCCATGGTTCCGGTTGAGTCTTAAACCCTTCGTGGCGAAGTGAATGACTCACGTCATCTCCAGTGGCGTGAGTAAAGAAATTCAATGTTAGTAAGGTGTCATCATGAAATTAGCAAGCTATGTTCATCATGGTCGTAAGAGTTATGGAATATTGACGGATACAGGCATTATTGACCTGGGTAGCAAGATTGGTCATCAATATCGTACGCTGAAGGACTTACTGCAGTGGGGTGCTATTGATATCGCCGGCCAATATGTTAATTATCCGGTCGATGTCATGATGGCTGATATTACTTTTTTACCGGTCATTGAAAATCCAGGGAAAATTTTCTGCGTCGGTATGAACTATGCGGAAAAAAGAAAAGAGTTTTCTGAAACCAGCGATGCGCCGACCCTCTTTATTCGTTTTCCTGACTCGCAAACCGGTCATGCAACGCCGATATTAAAACCCGCGCTATCCAATGAATTTGATTATGAAGGTGAGCTGGCCGTTATTATTGGCAAACCGGGTATGAATATCGATACTGACGCTGCCCTGAGCCATGTTGCAGGCTATAGCTGCTATATGGATGGATCGGTGCGCGACTGGCAGCATGCCTGGTTTACCGCCGGGAAAAACTGGCGGCAGACCGGCGCGTTTGGTCCCTGCCTGACAACCGTTGATGAAATACCCGATCCCCACCGCTTGTCTATTCAAACCTATTTGAACGGCATTATGGTTCAGAATGATTCGACGAGCAGTATGATCCATAAAGTTGCCGATCTGATTAGCTATATCAGTACTTTTACGGCGCTCAGCGCCGGCGATGTCATTATTACCGGCTCCCCTGGCGGCGTCGGTAAAAAAAGAACGCCCCCACTCTTTATGCACGAAGGCGATCGGGTCGAGGTGGTAATTGAAAATATTGGGCATCTCATGAATACGATTGTCGAATCAAAACCGCAGCACGAATTGCAGATGTCGTCGTCTCCGCGGGCTCAGACAAGATTATTTGACGCTCATTAAGGTATGGGTAGGAGAAACAAGATGTACACCGACCAAACGCTAGAATTCGAGAAAGTGGAAACTAGCAACGGTACCTTCAGAGACGAAATTATTCTCTTTCTGAAGAACAATGGATTAGGCATCGACGGCGACATTGAGCAATTTGTTGTCGCGCGCTGCCAGCGGCAGCTGGTTGCCTGCGCCGGGCTTGCGGGGAATACATTAAAATGCATTGCGGTTGCCAGAGAGTGGCGCG
Organism: Klebsiella sp. PL-2018; assembly: GCF_019048985.1. Lineage (NCBI taxonomy): Bacteria > Pseudomonadati > Pseudomonadota > Gammaproteobacteria > Enterobacterales > Enterobacteriaceae > Klebsiella > Klebsiella sp. PL-2018. The sequence goes on along the minus strand of NZ_CP077673.1, from coordinate 3,679,978 downwards.
GGACGGCGCTAGGCCTGAAGATCATTCATGAAGCGGAGCTGCAGGCTGTTCAGAACGGCGAACATCAGCTTTTTCTCCTGACGTGTCCGGATAATGTGCGGTCGTTCCAGGGATGCGGATTTTATCCTTTGGTCACCCTCGATAACAGGGCGACGCTGATGGAGAATTCGCCGGTTGGCATCCATCGCTACTGCCGCCAACTGCGGGGCCAGCATTTGGTGATGGCCGGAAATATCGGCGGGATTGTGATGAATGCAAATCCCTTTACGTTAGGGCACCAGTATCTGATTGAGCAGGCTGCAAAAGCGTGCGACTGGCTGCATGTCTTTGTCGTTGAGGAAGATCTGTCCACGTTTTCCTTTCGGCAACGGTTTGCCATGGTTCAGGAGGGGTCACGGCATCTGCCTAATATTACGGTCCATCCTGGCTCAAAATATATTATTTCTCGAGGAACATTCCCCGGTTACTTTCTCAAAGAAAAACAAATTATTAACGAGGTGTATGCCGCAATCGATTTGCTTATGTTCCGCCGTTACATTGCACCGGCTTTAAATATTAATCAGCGCTTTGTTGGTACTGAACCCTTCTGTAAGGTGACCGCGCAATATAATGACGCAATGCATCACTGGCTGGAGGATGAGATGACAATACCTGCCGCCAGTATCAAGGTGAATGAGATTCAGCGGATGACCGATATGAATAATCTTCCCATCTCCGCCTCTGCGGTCAGGAAATTGTTAAGTCACGAAGATATGCACACCGTTAAAAGTATGGTGCCTGCAACTACGATACCTTATTTATATAAATGGTTATCAGCGAATCAATCTAAGCAGCCCGATTTGGATATGGTTGATGCTTAATATATCATTGTTCAGGATATTTATATGAAAATATTACATGCGGCAATCGCCGGGACGCTGGAATCCAGCGACCTGGTTGTCAAAGTCAGCCCCTACGATGATAGGCTCGATATTACTATCAACAGCGAAGTGTACAAACAATTTGGTGAGCAGATTACGGCAGTGGTCAATGAAACACTTTCCGCATTAAACGTTACGCAGGGGCAAATTATTGTTGAGGATAAGGGCGCGCTGGACTGCGTTATCCGCGCCAGAATGCAGGCGGCGATTTTACGGGGAACGGCCAGCAGCGAAATTGTGTGGGAAAAATTATGATGAAAAAATTACGCCGTAGCATGCTTTTTTTACCGGGTTCAAGCGCCGCTATGCTTTCAACAGCCTTTATTTATAAACCCGATTCAATCATGTTTGACCTGGAAGATGCGGTCTCGTTGAAAGAGAAAGACAGCGCGCGGCTGCTGGTGTTCCATGCGCTACAGCATCCTATGTATAAAGATATTGAAACCGTTGTCAGGATTAATCCGCTGAATACGCCATTTGGCTTAAAAGACCTGGAAGCGGCGGTGCGCGCCGGCGTCGATGTTATCCGTTTACCCAAAACCGATACGCCGGAAGATATTTACCAGCTTGAGCGTGAAATTGTGCGTATTGAAGAGAGCTGCGGCCGCCCGGTGGGCTCTACGCAGCTGATGGCGGCGATTGAATCGGCGGTGGGGGTCATTAATGCCGTCGCTATCGCCAGGTCCTCTCAACGCCTGATGGGGATTGCGCTGGCGGCGTTTGATTACGTCATGGATATGCAAACGGAACGCGGCGACGGTACCGAGCTGTTTTACGCGCGCTGCGCGGTATTACATGCGGCCCGCGGGGCAGGTATTGATGCGTTTGACGTGGTCTATGCCGATATTAATGACGAGGCCGGCTTTTTGAAAGAAGTGGATTTGATTAAACGTATGGGCTTTAACGGTAAGTCGCTTATTAATCCGCGGCAGATAGAGATCTTACATAATGCCTATGCCCCCACTCAGGAAGAAGTTGATTACGCGGAGCGTGTTATTGCCGCGGCCGAAGAAGGGGAGCGTAGCGGACTTGGGGTGATTTCACTGAACGGCAAAATGATTGACGCGCCGATCATCAACCATGCCCGGGTGGTTATTGAACGTAAAAATGCCTCCGGCATCCGGCAATAATCTCCATTCAGTCACCAGCAACAGGATTTAACTATGAATCAATTAACCGAAGCCCTTCATAATATATCCGGCGCCCAGCACCAGTATGAGGTATTTTCCGGCGCAAATACCCATACGCCCTATCTTGCGGATACCCGGCAAAAATATCAGCGCAAACTTTTTGACACGCTGGATGAAGTTTTATCGCGCTGCGATTTACGCGATGGGATGACCGTTTCATTTCATCACGCCTTCCGCGAGGGTGATCAAGTGATTAACTACGTTATGGCCAGGCTGGCGGAAAAAGGCCTGCGAGGGCTGACGCTGGCGTCAAGTTCCCTGATGACCTGCAACGCGCCGCTGATCGAGCATATTAAACACGGCGTTATTAGCAAAATCTATACCTCCGGGATGCGCGGTGAATTAGCGGATGCGATTTCACACGGCCTGATGGAGGAGCCGGTACAGATCCACTCGCACGGCGGCAGGGTCAATCTGATTGAAAAGGGTGAAATTAATATTGATGTCGCGTTCCTGGCGGTCTCCTGCTGCGACGAATATGGCAATGCCAGCGGCAGCGGCGGCAAATCCCGATGCGGCTCGCTTGGCTACGCGATGGTCGATGCAAAATATGCCCGCAAGGTGGTTTTGCTGACGGAAAGCATTGAGCCGTTTCCGTATATGCCGGCCAGCATTATTCAGGATCAGGTTGATTATATTGTCAAAATCGACAGCGTAGGCGACCCGGCGAAAATCAGCGTTGGCGCCGCGCGCGTGACCAGCAATCCGCGAGAGCTGATGATCGCGCGGTCTGCTGCGGACGTCATTGAGCATTCCGGTTATTTTCGCGATGGCTTTTCTCTGCAAACGGGATCGGGCGCGGCGTCCACCGCCTGTACGCGATTCCTGGAATCCCGCATGAGGAAACACAATATCGTCGCCAGCTTTGCCTTAGGCGGCATTACCGGCAGCATTGTCGATCTGCATGAAAAGGGGCTGATTACTAAGCTGCTGGATACACAAAGTTTTGATGGCGCGGCGGGGGAGTCGCTGGCGAAAAATCCGCACCACGTTGAAATCTCGACCAGCGTTTACGCCAACCCGGCGGCGAAAGCCGCCTGCTGCGACCGCGTAGACATCGTCATCTTAAGCGCCCTGGAAATTGATACGGATTTTAACGTCAACGTACTGACCGGCTCCGACGGCGTGATGCGCGGGGCATCGGGCGGACATTGCGATGTCGCGGCGGCGGCAAATTTAACTATCGTGGTCGCGCCCCTGATCCGCAGCCGCATTCCCACCGTCGTCAGGCACGTCACGACCCGCGTAACGCCGGGAGAGAGCATTGACGTGCTCGTCACCGACCACGGCATTGCCGTGAATCCTGCCCGTCCGGAAGTCAAAGAGAGGCTGACGGCGGCCGGTTTGCCGGTCGTTGACATCGAAGCGCTTTATCAGACATCGCTGGTGATTTCTGGCGAGCCCAAACCTATTGAGTTTACCTCGCGCATTGTCGGCGTCGTGCGTTATCGCGATGGCAGCGTCATTGACGTGGTAAGGCAGGTGAAAGAATGATCGGCGAAACAACAAACGCTTCCTGCGCCCCTCTCACCCTTGAGGAAGTCCTCAAAGCCAGAGAAGCGCGCGCGAGTGTACAACAGGCGTGGCTGCGCCGCTTCGAACAACCGATGGTATCCACCACGCTCGTCTGGCCCGGAGAGGTAAAAGATACGCCGCTTGCCCGGCAGGTTATGGCGGAGGCGACGGACGCGTTCAGCCAGCTGCTGCGGAAACATCGCTGGGGCGTTTCCAGACACGACGTTCGTTTTCAGCCCACCGGGCCCGAAGCGTTCTGGTCCGTAGCGGCGCCAGCCTGGATGATCAAGCACGTGACGGCGCATCTTGAAGATCATCATCCTCTCGGGCGTCTGTGGGATATCGATGTTTTTTGTCCCACATCCGGATTAATTAAGCGCAGCGCGATCCGACAGCCGATGCGCAAATGCTTCATTTGCAATGAGGCTGCCCACGTATGTTCCCGTATGCGCCGTCATTCTCAGAATGAACTTGCGCAAGTGATTGAGGATTTAGCCTATGACTATTTTCGCGGTCAACGCTGAACGGGCTGAGCAACGGGAAAGCATCGCCTGGCTGGCTGCCGAGGCGATGTATCGGGAAGTGAGATTAACGCCAAAGCCCGGGCTGGTTGATGGCGAGAACAATGGTGCGCATCGTGATATGAACATCGCCCTGTTTATGGCCAGTATTCGCGCCGTCTCGCCCTGGTTTCCGCGCTTTTTTGCGCAGGGAAAGGCGACGGCGGATTTGCCTGCCCCGCAGACGCTATTGGCGATAAGGCCCACAGGACTGGCCTGCGAACAGGCGATGTTTAACGCCACGGGGGGAGTAAACACCCACAAAGGCGGCATTTTTTCCCTCGGCCTGCTGTGCGCCGCCGCTGGGCGTCTTGTTAAGCGCAACCAGATGCTTAGCCAGCGCAATCTGTGCGAGGAAACCCGCGCGATGTGCGCGGGCCTGGTTAGCCAGGAACTGAAAAGAAAGGGCCTCGCTAAAACCAAAGGCGAGCATATTTTTCAGCGCTTCGGGTTTAGCGGCGCGCGAGGTGAGGCTGAGAACGGCTTTTATACCGTCAGGCAGTTCGGGCTGCCGCAGTGGCAGAAAGCGCGGCGGGAGGGGTTATCTGAGCAGGATGCGCTGCTCAGGATGCTGCTGGCCCTGATGGCCTTCAACCCCGATACCAATGTGGTGTCCCGGGGCGGGCTGAGCGGCCTGCAGTATGTGCAGCGCTATGCGCAACGCGTTCTGAAGATAGAACACCTGGCGGGTGAAAAGCTCAGAAAAGCGCTGAGACACATGGATAAGGCGTTGATTGACAGAAATATTAGCCCTGGCGGCAGCGCGGATCTCCTTGCCGTTGGCTGGGTACTTTCCCATTACCCGGCCTGACGGGCGGTACTGAACGTGGAGAGGAAGGCTTTATGACTACCCAACGTCTGGAACAGCTCAGCGAGAAGTTGACGATTATTCTGGTACCGGGCCTGCGAGACAGCGATGAGCATCACTGGCAAAGCTGTTGGAGTCGTCGTTTTCCTTTTTGGAAGCGGATAAGCCAGCGGAACTGGCTGGAGCCGGATATCGATGCCTGGGTATCCGCTATCCGTCGGGAGCTGGCTACCTGTCAGCGGCCGGCCGTGCTGGTCGGCCACAGCTTTGGGGCGCTCGCCGCATGTCGCCTGATTCAGACGCAAAAGGTGAACATCGCGGGTATCGTCATGGTTGCGCCTGCGGAGCCATCGCTCTTCGAACTGGACGAGGCGGTACTTCCCGAGAGGCTGCGGGTGCCCAGCCTCCTGTTTGCCAGCCGAAACGATCCGTTAATGACCTTTAAGCGAGCGCAGTACTGGGCGCAATGCTGGGGAGGGCGGTTAATCGATCTGGGTGACGCCGGGCATATTAATGCTGAGTCCGGATTCGGGGATTGGAATTATGGTCTGGAGCAGTTAGCAGAATTTTGTGAAGGCTTACCGCAATTTATTAAAAGTTAATTTTACCAACCGAATATCGCTATTACATAAACAACCTTCAGATAAATAACATCTGAAACGGAGAGCATATGTTAGAAGCTTATAATAAGCATGTGGACGAACGCGCTGAAAAAAATATTCCACCGAAGCCGTTAACCGCTGAGCAAACGCAAGAATTAATTACATTACTGACCAGCAAGACCTGCGATGATAAACATGCCCTTGTACAGCTGTTAGCGCATCGCGTGCCGCCGGGCGTCGATCCGGCGGCGAAGATTAAAGCCGATTTTCTTTATCAGCAGATCAAAGAAGAAAACCCGGCGAGTATTATTGCGCCTCAGCAGGCTATTGAACTGCTGGGCACCATGCAGGGCGGTTATAATGTTCAACCGCTCATTCACTTACTGGACGATCCCCGCTGGGCCAGCAGCGCAGCGGAACAATTAAGCGCCACGCTGCTTATTTTTGAAAAATTTAAGGATGTGGAAGAAAAGGCGAAACAAGGAAATGCCTGGGCGCAAAAAGTGATTCAGTCATGGGCCGACGCCGAATGGTTTTTACGTCGTCCGGCGCTGCCGGAGAAGATCACGCTGAAAGTATTCAAAGTGACGGGGGAAACCAATACTGATGATTTGTCCCCTGCGCCCGAGGCATGGTCACGTCCGGATATTCCTCTGCATGCCTTGTCCATGTTGTGTCATCCGCGCGACGGCGTCAGCCCGGATGAACCGGGAAGCCGCGGGCCGATACGACAGCTAGAGCAGTTAAAGAAAGAGGGCTATCCGCTGGTCTACGTCGGCGATGTCGTCGGCACCGGCTCTTCGCGAAAATCGGCCACTAACTCTATTTTATGGCACCTTGGCAACGATATTCCATGGGTGCCGAATAAACGAAGCGGCGGCTTTGTTTTTGGCGGCAATATTGCGCCCATCTTTTTTAATACCCTGGAAGATTCCGGCGCGCTGCCCCTTGAAATGGATGTTTCCGCGCTATCCACGGGAATGCTGATTGATCTCTATCCGTATCGCGGGGAAATTTGCGAAGCCCACAGCCAGCGTCCTGTCACCTCATTTTCCCTGAAAACGGACGTTCTGCTGGATGAAGTGCGCGCCGGAGGGCGCATTCCGCTGATTATTGGCCGCAGCCTGACGGCCAGAGCGCGGCAATCACTGAACCTTGCGCCCTCCGACGTTTTCCGCCGGCCGAAAGCGCCGGCACCCTCCGCCGCCGGCTTTACGCTGGCGCAGAAAATAGTGGGGAGAGCCTGCGGCGTTGCCGGGATCCGACCAGGACAGTACTGCGAGCCGCGAGTCACCACCGTCGGTTCGCAGGATACCACCGGAGGAATGACGCGCGATGAGCTTACCGATCTGGCCTGCCTGAATTTTTCCGCTGATTTGGTTATGCAGTCTTTCTGCCATACTTCGGCCTATCCCAAGCCGGTTGATGTGAAGCTGCATGAAACGCTGCCCGAGTTTATCAGCCGCCGAAACGGCGTGGCGCTGAAGCCGGGTGATGGCATTATCCACTCCTGGCTTAACCGTATGCTGATTCCTGATACCGTGGGGACCGGGGCGGATTCGCACACCCGTTTCCCGCTTGGCATCTCTTTTCCCGGGGGCTCCGGGCTGGTGGCCTTTGCTGCGGCAACGGGCATTATGCCGCTGGATATGCCGGAGTCCGTACTGGTCCGTTTTACGGGAGAGATGCAGCAGGGGATAACCCTGCGCGATCTGGTTCACGCTATTCCGCTCTATGCCCGCAAGCAGGGATTACTGACGGTGGAGAAAAAAAATAAGATCAATATTTTCTCCGGCCGTATCCTGGAAATCGAAGGGCTCGGGATGCTGAAAGCGGAGCAGGCCTTTGAACTGGCCGACGCCTCGGCCGAACGCTCCGCAGCGGCGTGCGTGCTGCGTCTGGAAGAGGAGAACGTGGCGGAATACCTGCGCTCCAATGCCACATTGCTACGCTGGATGATTAATCAGGGTTATGAAAATGCCGACACGCTGGCGCGGCGAATTGCGGAAATTGAGGCGTGGCTGGCGAATCCGTCGCTGCTGGTGGCCGATGAGAACGCCGAATATGCCGCGGTGATTGAGATCGATCTCACGGAAATTACCGAACCCATCGTCTGTGCGCCGAACGATCCGGATGACGCCCGGCTGCTGTCGGAAGTCGCGCGTACGCCGATAGATGAGGTCTTTATTGGCTCCTGCATGACGAATATTGGCCATTTCCGCGCCGCCGGTAAAATTATTGCCGACGCCCGCGAGATACCCGTACGGCTGTGGCTGGCTCCGCCGACGAAAATGGATGCGCGTCAGCTTGCCAGTGAAGGCTACTTTAATCAGTTTATAAAAACGGGCGCCAGAATCGAACCCGCCGGCTGTTCACTGTGTATGGGGAACCAGGCGCGGGTACGTCAGGGCAGTTCCGTTGTTTCAACATCGACTCGTAACTTCCCGAATCGTCTGGGCACCGATGCGAACGTTTTTTTAGCATCGGCGGAGCTGAGCGCCGTGGCGGCGATGATAGGGAAAATGCCGACCGTTGAACAATATTTCTGGCACATGGATAAAATCAAAGCAACAAGGGACGATATTTATCGTTACCTGAACTTCGATCGGCTGCCAGAGTATCAGTCAACGAATGATGGAAAAAATATTATTAAAACATTCTCTGGCTAATTCTTTACTGCATTAAGCAATAACGGTGAATAGCTCACTTGTTCAGCGGAAGCTTCAGAAGAAAGAGGCTTCTGCTTTTAATGACACGGATTGTAGCCGAGGTGAAGCATGTTGAAGTCAAAGCTAATAAAAATAGCGGTGCTTATTTTTATTATTATATTAGCAATCATCATTCCACCCCCCGCGGGATTAACGAAAGAAGCCTGGATACTGGCCGGTATCTACCTGGCATCCATTATAGGTCTGGTGAGTAAGCCTTATCCTGAGCCGGTTATCATGCTGTCGGCGGTAGGCTTGTCGTGCTTAACGGTGGCACGATTTGATGACTCCCCCGTCAGGTCAATGGATGTACTGAGCGGTTTTTCCTCGGGAACGACATGGCTGGTATTTAGCGCGTTTACTTTGAGCGCCGCTTTTGTCACCACCGGATTAGGGAAACGTCTGGCGTACTGGTTTATTTTAAAGTTCGGTGGGACAACCCTGCGGCTGGGGTATGTCACGGCGCTGTTGGATTTAATGCTGTCACCGGCGACGCCCTCTAACACCGCACGCGCCGGCGGCGTCGTATTCCCGATTATCAATAGCATTGCCCTGGTGTTAGGTTCAACGCCAAAAGAGAGTCCGCGTCAGGCCGGACGTTATCTGATGGTGAATATCTATATGGTGACTAAAACCACCAGCTATATGTTTTTGACCGCGTTTGCCGGAAATGCCTTAGCGTTACAGTTAATTTCCGATATTTTTCATATCCGCATAAGCTGGGTAGGGTGGGCTCTGGCGGGGGTACCGCTTGGGCTATTGATGTTAGCCGTCATTCCTTATATCACCTACAAAATAGTGCGCCCGCAATTAAAAGAAATAGACAATGTAAAAATAGCCACTGCGGGCCTGAATGACCTGGGGCCCATCAGTTCGAAAGAGAAAGGGCTGATCGTGGTCTTTATCTCCGCACTCTCTGGCTGGATATTTTCTCATTATCTGGGGCTGAATGAATCCTCCGTTGCGGTGATTGCCATGGCTGGCGCTTTGCTCACGAATGTCATTTGCTGGAATGATGTGCTGCAAAATAAGGGCGGCTGGAATACGTTAATCTGGTACGGCGGCATTATTGGACTGAGTGCGACCTTAAGCAAAGAGGGATTTTTTAAATGGCTTGCCGCCTTTATGTCCGAGCATCTGGATTTCCTCGGCGCCGGTAACACGACCATTGTGATTATTGTTTTTTTAAGCATCGTCGTGCGCTATTTATTCGCCTCCGGCGGTGCATACGTCGCGGCTATGGTTCCCGTCTTCGCCACCGTCGGACTGGTTACCGGAACGGCGCCTGCGCTGCTGGCGCTCGCCATCCTGTTTTCTAACTCTTACGGGGGCTGTATCACGCACTATGGCGGTGCCGCCGGGCCGATTATCTTTGCCGCCGGTTATAACGATATTAAATCCTGGTGGTTAACCGGGACCATAATCGCTTTATTAACGTTTCTGCTGCATATGGTTGTCGGCATTCCGTGGTGGGGCTTTTTGATTCAGCACGGAATACTCTGAGGCCTGCCTTGTTTTTTTATTACCTGGCGGCTCGCGATATAACGAAAAAACCCCGACGTGATGTCAGGGTTTTTTAACTGGCGTGAGTCCATCATCGGCAGCGAAGCTGAAATCTACCGCCAGCGAATAAAGCGCAGCTTAGATGGCGAAGACGTTACCGGCAGAAGGGCCTTTCTGGCCATCTTCAATGGTGAATTCGACTTTCTGGCCTTCATTCAGGGTTTTAAAACCGCCGCCCTGGATAGCGGAAAAATGTACAAACACATCTTTGCTACCGTTGTCCGGGGTGATGAAACCAAAGCCTTTCGACTCATTAAACCATTTTACTAAACCAGTCATTTTATTAGACATTGATAATACCTCAACATATCTGAGCCTTACGGCGAAAAGGTTTCGCACAGAATCTAATTAATAACGATAAGGAAACTCAAAAGGAAGAATTATCAACGGATAACACTTAAGATGAGGACTGCTTTACTGAACCGCTTTATTATGTCTGTGTACTTAACCGACCAATCATTAGTCACATACTTCACCGCGGATAGCAAGACTTATTTCAATTGATATTGCCGGGGCGGAGAGTGATACGGGAAGAGGGGGGAGTGATTCACCAGCGACTTGCTGATGGCGTAATGATAATATCTTTCACTATTTCATTGGGTTAACTCGATTTTTGGTTGCGGTGACGTGGATGAATCTGCAGAGAATGTTTTTTTATTTTTCCGAACAGGCTCACCCGGCGGTGAAGCCATATCACCCGTCGCAGCGCGATTAATTTAGGCCGTTTCTCATTATTAATCCCCATCGGGGTATCTGGACGGCTAAAATTTCATTTGCTTATTAATGGTATTCATGCCTTAATGAAATTATTAATCCGAAAAAACGCATGCACTTAAAAATTTTACCGGCCCGTTCTCATTACCAGGCGCTATCGCTGATACCCCCTTTCTTTTGAGTCCATACGTTTAATCCGACACGTTTTCTGTCAATTACCTGATGCGCAACTGGAGTCAGTATGTCCTCAAGAATTAAAGGTCTGGTCAAGTGGTATAATGAGTCGAAGGGATTTGGTTTCATTTCACCTCTCGATGGCGGTAAAGATATCTCGGTCCATTGCTCGGCGCTGCGTGGTGATAATTTTAATACCCTGTTTGAAGGCCAGAAAGTTGAATATGCCATACTCCATAGAGATGACAAAGGCCCTGCCGCCACCCATGTCATACTGTGCGATAAATAACGATTTATAGCGTTACGCCCGCGATAGCGAAAGCCGTGCTGGCGATATCACGACGGCCTGTCCCAGGATTTTCCTCCCTTATTCCATGTCCTGTCCCTGAGCGCAACGACAGCCGCGTTGCGTACGGTTTTTCTTATCCGGCGATGCGGCAGAAATGCGTTCAACGGATTCTGGAAGCGCGTACAATTCATCGGCTTTCAGTCAGTATTTAAATCCGATGACAGGGGATAGTGATGGTCAGACGCTTTTTGGTGTGTTTCTTCATGCTGTGCGCATGCTCAGCCTATGCCGCTAACGGCGGGAATGGCGGCGACGGCGGGAATGGGAATAACTCGGATGGGGGCAATGGCTCTGATGGCAGCGCGACCGCGTCGGGACGCGATGGTTGCCCCGGCGGAACGCAGCCTGACTCGTCCGGAAAATTTTATCTTCCAGGCACAAAAGAACCGTGCAATCCGGGCAGGCAGGATGCCATGAAAAGCGCGCGCCATTAGCCTTAACAGCCGCTGTTTAGCGGCTGACGACAAGACCGCCGAACGAGTGAGGCAAGTCAGTTTCTTGTTAAATAAGGAGGAGTGTATGGGTCGGATGGTACGAAAAAATTACCCTGAACTGGGCGAGGTCAAGGCGCCCTACGTTCATTCGGTTAAGCACGGGAACACGCTCTATATTTCAGGGCTCACCGCGTTTGGCACCCGTGCGCAGCAGGCCGGTATTGGCGCACAGGCGGAGGAGGTTTTTACGCAGATACGAACCGTTGCCCGCGCCGAAGGCATCGATTTTTCCTCTCTTATCAAAGTCACGATCTTTATCACTTCTTTTGATGAAATCGACGAATTGCGCAAAGTGCTTTACCGGAACTACGGCGATCATCTACCCGCCAGCTCGCTCGTAGAAGTCAGCCGCCTGTTTTCTGCGGATCTCAAAATTGAAATTGAGGCAATATTCGGCCTGTGAGCCATTGTTTATTGCCCGGGCCGCGGTCTGCGCCGCCGGGCAGACTCAATCAATTTATTTGATGCATTCGGTTAAACAAACAATATTTATTCTCACCTGGTTATGCGTAAAGTAGAGGCATAACGCGGCAGACACGTTTTTCATTATGCGCCACCTGCCAACGACCTCCCTGCAACCCAGGACACCCACGTCATGAAAAAGATTGGCTTTTTGTCATTTGGTCACTGGACGCCGTCGCCGCAGTCCGGGACGCGCTCGGCCGCTGACGCGCTGCTGCAATCCATCGATCTCGCCGTTGCCGCCGAAGAGCTGGGCGCGGATGGCGCCTATTTCAGGGTGCATCATTTCGCCCGCCAGCTCAGCTCGCCGTTTCCCCTGCTGGCAGCGGTCGGGGCGAAAACCAAACGTATTGAAATCGGCACCGGCGTTATTGATATGCGCTATGAAAACCCGCTGTATATGGCCGAGGATGCGGGCGCAGCGGATTTAATCTCCGGCGGCCGTTTACAGCTGGGTATCAGCCGCGGCTCGCCGGAGCAGGTGATCGATGGCTGGCGCTATTTTGGTTATGTTCCCGGCGAGGGCGAAAACGAGTCCGACATGGCGCGCCGCCACACCGAAGTGCTGCTGGACGCGCTGCGCGGAGAGGGGTTTGCGAAACCTAACCCGCAGCCCATGTTCCCCAATCCGCCGGGACTGCTGCGGCTTGAGCCATATTCTGAAGGGCTGCGCGAGCGAATCTGGTGGGGCGCCGGTTCGAATACGACGGCAAGATGGGCGGCAACGCTGGGGATGAACCTGCAAAGTTCGACGCTGAAAGACGATGAAACCGGTGAGCCGTTCCATATCCAGCAGGCGAAGCAGATCCGCGCCTATCGCGAGGCATGGGCAGAAGCGGGCCATACGCGCACGCCGCGGGTTTCGGTCAGCCGCAGCATTTTCGCTCTGATGAACGATCGCGACCGGATGTATTTCGGTTCAGGCCGTGACGAGAGCGATTCGATAGGTTTTCTCGACGAGAAGACCCGCGCCATTTTTGGCCGCAGCTACGCCGCCGAGCCGGATAAGCTGGTCGAACAGTTGAAGCAGGACGAGGCGATTGCCGAAGCGGATACGCTGTTGCTGACGGTGCCGAACCAGCTGGGCGTGGAGTATAACGCCCACGTGATTGAGTCCATACTGAAGCACGTTGCGCCGGCAATGGGCTGGCGCGACGCATAAACCCGCGCTGAGCGACGCCCCGCAGGCGCGGGGCGAAAGGGTTTTACGCTGCGACCTTTGGCTGTAGCTGATAGATCCAGGCGGTCACGCGCTGGCCGTCTTCCATGGTAACGTCAACGGCAACGCGGTCGTAGCCCTCTTCAAACGCATCCAGCATTGGCCAGTGGGCGCTAAGATTCGCGGACAGGAACAGATAGCCGTCGACCCGAGGCCCGTTGTTGTCGAGCACGATCCCCGGAAAATCCGCCGCCGCTCCCCAGCCGCGTTCATAAAACAGACCCTGCACATAGCCGGGCAGCCACTCGCCGCCAATGTTGTCCATAATATGGGCATTGGAGTGGCCCGGACGCAGCGTGCCGTAGACAAATAAACGTTCCATTATTCCTCAATCACTCAAGCGTTGAAGGCCCGGACGGGCAGAGCAGGTCTTAAAATACGAGCTCTGGCCGGGGTTGGCAAGGCGCCCCGTAGGACGCCCGCTCTTCATCAGGGCTCAGGTCCGAACATCTCCAGCAGCTGTTTCTTGTCGGGCATGCCGACCACCTGCTGGAGTTCATTCTGTTCATTCATGTAATAGATGGCCGGCGTCGCGCTGGCGCCCAAATCATCCATCAGCTTTTGGTTATGCTGAAGAAGATTAAAGGTTTCGCGCGGCGTCACGCCGTCAAAGCGCGGCACTTTTTTGCCGCCGGAGAGTTCATACTCTTGCCAGGCGGCTACCGGATCTTTGGCATTCAGGATTGCCGTGGCGTATCGGCCGCTATTCGGGTTGAGAAAGGCAACCAGCAGGGTATTCAACTGGACCTTACCGGCTTTTACCCACGGCTGCGCCGCCGACCAGAACGTCTTGCAGTAAGGGCAGAACGGATCGGCGAAGACGATAACTTTTCGGGCCGCCGAATCCGCGCCCTCCTTGAGCGGCCGGGCATCGTTCAGCTTCTTCCACATTTCGCGGCCTAATGGGGTATAGATCGCTTCTTTAAAATACCCCTCGCTGAGGTTTTGCCCTTTATCATCATAAAGATACCCGGAAATGACGTGCTTTCCGTCCGGGGTTAAAAACAGGGTCACCCCCATATCCTGATACTGACCGACCCAGCCTTTTACGCCGCCGGGGGAGTCTATCTCCTTGATAATTTTGATCCCTTGCTGTTCACCAAAGTCTTTAACTATCTGGGGAATCGCCCCCTCCGCAAGCGCCAGGCCCGGTATCATCCAGGCCGCCAGCAGGAAAATATATTTCATCATATCGCCTCTCAATGCAGGGGGAACGCTCCCCCTGACGTGGGTTACTGTTTTTTCAGCGCATCGCCGATTGTGGCATCAAATTGCTCCCAGGGGATCCAGCCCGACAGCATCTCATCGCCAATTAGCGTGGCCGGCGTTCCCTGAATGCCGAGCTTTTCGGCGACAGAAAAGCTTTTCTGAATCGTCTCCAGGCTTTGCGCATCCGGCTTAGCCACGATGACGCCCGCCTTTTTTTTCGCCTGCTCAAGGCTGGCGCCGTCGTGATACCCCTTTTTTGCCATCAGGATCGCATTAAATTTGGCGAACTGTTCAGGATGCGTGCGCCACAGGGTGAGCGCATCCCTGGCCGCGGTCATTGAGCTTTCGGAGCGCCAGGGCAGAAACTTAAAAATCACCGCAACATCCGGGTATTTTTCCACAATCTTCTCCAGATAGGGGTCAAACTTTTTACAATACGGACAGTTATGATCCGTAAAGACCACCAGCGTCAGCTTCGGCTTTTGCGCGCCGATTCGCGGTGAGTGGGGGTCGTGAAAGAGAAAATCGCCGTACTGCGACAGCACCTGCTTGAGCGATTCCTGTTCCGCCCGGGCATTCTGCCGATCGAGCTTATCGGCCGCGGCGACCAAAATTTCAGGATGGCTGAGCAGCGTCTCCTGGACCAGTGCCTGCACGCGAGCCTCCTGCGCCGGCGTGAGCGGCGACGAGGCTGACGCCGTCAACGACGCCGAGAGAAGAAGAAAAGTGAGCAGCGTAGTTTTCATCGTTAATTAACCTCTGGCATGAGTGAGCGCGTTCAGGACGCTTTGTTGATCGAGCAGCGGCGGGAGCGTCTCTCCTTGCGGCACGCCTGGACCGTAGACCTGATTGAAGGGAATGGCGTAACGATTTCGGCTTTGCAGGAAACGGGCGATCGGCTCAGAGGGCTTGCTCCAGTCGCCGCGCAGCGCAACGACATCCGGCTCAGCCAACGCGCTGATGATGGCGGGCTGATTTAACACCCGGTGTTCATTGACTTTGCACGTGACGCACCAGTCGGCTGAGATATCGATAAACACCCGTTTGCCATCCGCCAGCGCGCTCTGGATGGCCGCCTCGCTGAGTGGCTGCCAGCGAATTTGCTGAGCGTTAGCCTCCGGCGACGAGACGATGGCACCCTCAGCGAGCAGGCCGCGAACCTGAAAACCGGCAAACGCCGCCAGCGCGATAATCACCAGCCAGAAGGCTGGCGTCGCTCGCGGACGAGCGACTAACAAGGCGATCGGGGCCGCCACGGTGAGGGCAAGCGTCAGCATGCCGCTCGCCGTTTCGCCCAGGTGCAGGCCGAGCAGCGTCGTCAGCCAGAGGCTGGAGGCCAGCATCATGACGCCAAGCGCCATTTTCAGGGTGTTCATCCAGCGGCCGGGGCGGGGGAGCAGGGCGGCGGTTTGCGGGAACAGGGCGACGAACAGCCACGGCGCAGCCATCCCCAGCCCGAGCACCAGAAAAATCAGCCACAGCTCCTGAAGCGGAGCGGCAAGCGCGAAAGCGACGGCCGTGCCCAGGAAGGGAGCCGAGCAGGGCGTTGCCAGCAGGGTGGCAAAAACGCCCTCGCAGAAGCTGCCCGCCATCCCGGTGCTGCCGGCGGTCGCCATCCGGCTCACGGCTGCCGAGGGAAGCAGCATCTCGACTACCCCGAAAAGGTTCAGCGAAAAGAGAAAGGTGACGGCAACCATTAAGCCGATAAACCAGGGATTCTGAAACTGGATCCCCCAGCCCAGCGATGCGCCGGTGAGCTTCAGTATCGTCACCATCAGCGCCAGCAGAGCAAACGAGGTCAGAATACCCGCGCTGGTGGCCAGAAAACGCAGCCTGACCATGCCCCGGTCTGAACCGGCCTGCAGCACCGCGCTGAGCTTCATGCCCATCACCGGCAATACGCACGGCATCAGGTTAAGGATTAAGCCGCCGAGCAGCGCGAAAAGCACTATTTTCCCGAGACTAACCGTCGCCGCCGGGGCGAGATCCGCGCCAGTCGTAAGGTTTATCTGCTGCGCTTTTTCACCATTTGTCAGCACCAACGACAGCGCTTTTCCTGCCAGCGTGGCGGGTATTTCTCCCCATTCGTCGGTGACCGGTACCGTCACCTTGAGGTGGCTGCCCTCGGCGCGAATGTCCGGATCGCCGGCCACAATTCCCCCGTCCATAGGGTCAAAATAGATCCCGGGGTTTTTCCATTCGCCGGTCGCGGTGGCGGTGATGACCAGCTGGCTCCCGACCCGATGCGCGGCAAGATCGTTGGTCACGCCGGTATCTGCCGGGACAGTGCGCATGGCCCGGGCAAAGGCGCCCCGGAAATCGCCGTCCGCGGGCTGATTGAAATCGAGACGCAGCCGGTAGTCGGTCAGCAGACAGACGTTGCTGCAGGTCGATAGCGTAAGCGTGCCTTCCAGCACGTCGCCGGGGGCGGCGGCGATCGTCATCGGGATCGCGACCCGGTCATGGTAGCCCTGGGTCGTCAGGCCGGAAATCTTGAATCTTGACGGGGCAGGCCAGTACCACCGCGCCTGTTCCCCGTTGTTCCAGATGATTTGCGGGGCGACGCCGCCTTCGCCCGGCGAGCGCCAGTAGGTTTTCCAGCCGGAGGCCAGCTCAATAGAGAGCAGTCCGTCGATCCGATCGTTTCCTTTTTCCGCCTGGAAGCGGATCCGGGCATGGTCGTTTTGCGGGGATGTCAGCCATCCGGTGTCCGCCCCGTGGGCAACGCCCGCGCAGGCCAGCAACAGGAAGACGAAGCCCCTGAAGATATTCAGCATTTTTTTCTCCGTGAATTAAAAAATTAATCGTTTAAGAACGATTTTTTCATTCACGGAAAACGCAGTTTTTAAGGTGTATTCGCAGCGTGGGCGGCCGGACGGGATCGTCCCGGAAAACCACCGGACGCCCTGCGGTGAGCAGCTGAAGCAGGGCGAGGAAGAGTATGACGGCAGGTAAGGCGCCATCAAAGAATAGCGGCTGCGCGCAGAGCAGGGATTTAGCGCTCAGCTGACAGGGCGAGGGGCCTGGCTCAGCCTCCTCAGAAGACGGCTGCTGGGCCTGCGCGCTGAAGGGTATCGCCTGCGTGCCGGCGCCGACATCGGCCAAAAAATGGTGCAGATAGGCCGCCCGCTGAACAAGGCAGAATGCCATGACCAGGCAGGTCAGTATCAAAAACCATTTACCAGGAAGCCGACGATTGTGCATAGGGTACCAGGACAAGACAGAACCCGAGGATCATAAACAATCCTTATCAATGTACAAGAGGCTGGCGTGTAAGGTTTTGTCTGGATGGATAACGTTGCCGGCGTATGCGGCGGAAAGGCGGGCGTTCAGGTATTTCGTACATTTATATTATTTACAGCGTTGATGCATCCGGCTACTATTCGCGTCGCTAAGCGGTACCGGCACGCCGCTGCCGGACGTGACTGCTTAGCGCCTGACCGCCATTAGCTCATCTGGAAGAGCGAACGACGTACGTTGTAGGGAACGGGGTTCGAGGCCTCGATGGCGGCCCAACACTTGCTTAGCGAATCTGCGTGGTATCGGTAATAAAGTCTCCCGCTTCTGTTGAACACACCTCTGAACATCTTTTATCACTCCTTTTAGATCTCTTTCCTGCTATTGCTACATAGCCGTTATTATTGCCTGTGAAATAATTTCTCTTCTCTCGCTATTACTCGCGACGGAATGTGATTGCCTGGTTTTATCGCGACTGCCCCGGCAAAGGAATATCTGAATTTGGAGTGTTTAAGATTTACCTAAGCAAATCTGAATAATTTTAATGTGAATCTACTTATTAGGATTTAGTCGCGTATTTTTCAGAAATTTCATCACTTTTTATATGGTATTCTCCCTTGTTCAAGGAGTGAACGAAGGAAAAAAGAATGCTTTACCGCTATGCCGTTTTCTCCAGAAAACATAATACGTTTCATATTCTTTTACTGTTTACCATTTTGATAATAAGTTTCATACATTTGAGCGTGCTGCTGGAAACCGATAACACATGGCTGCTGGGGCCGATGGTGATTTATCTGCCCATTTTTTTCCTTTGGCGAAAGGTCTCAGTGTTACGAAGCAGAATCGCTGATTAATGTGCTGGTGGAGTTCCCTACATGAGTGAAAATACAACATCTAAAGCAACCTCTGAACCGAAAGTCCGGCAGCCCGTCTTGCGGAAAGTCGATCTTAACCTGTTAACCATTTTTGATACCGTTATGCAGGAGCAAAGCTTAACCAAAGCGGCGCACACGCTGGGCATGTCTCAGCCGGCGGTCAGCAGCGCGGTCTCTCGCCTGAAGGTGCTGTTTAAGGATGAACTGTTCGTCCGCAACGGCCGCGGGATAAAACCGACGGAGCGCGCCTTTCAACTGTTTAGCTCAGTTCGTCGCGCGCTGTCGCTGGTGCAAAATGAGCTGCCGGATACGCTTTTCGACCCGCTGGACTGCGAACGTAATTACAACCTTTGCGTCTGTAGCCCGCTGGATAACTACCTGACTCCGCTTATTTTTAACAAAATCAGCGAGATTGCTCCCAGGGTCACTCTTTCCTTTAAATCTTCGCTAAGTCAGCAGGTGACAAATCAGCTGCGCTATCAGGAGGTGGAATTTGTACTCGATTACAACAAATTCAATCATCCGGAATTTACCAGCATCCCGCTGTTCCATGACCGAATGGTGCTGGTGGCCAGGCGCAACCATCCGCGTATCGCATCGCCGCTGAGCGAGGAGGATATTTATCGCGAGCAGCACGCCACCGTCGCGCTGGATCGCTACGCCTCCTTCAGCTATCCCTGGTATAGCTCTGAAGAGCAGCGGGCCTGCGTCGCTTTTCACGGTAACGCGATGGTCAGCGTGTTGAGCGTGGTGTCGCAAACCAATATGGTGGCTATCGCGCCGGAATGGCTGGCGAAAGAGTTTGAAGAGCAGTTTGCGCTACAGCTGCTGCCGCTGCCTTTAGAAATGGACAGCCGTACCTGCTATCTTTCGTGGCATGAAACGGCGGGCCAGGAGAGAAGCCATCGCTGGATGGCGGAGCTGCTAATAAAAATTTGCCAGCGCTAAATAGACCTGAAGAAATGCCTGGTAAGACGCCAGGTATTTTATTATTCACGCTCAACTCTCGCCCTGAAAATTAATTAAGATCCCTCCTTTATTCTTGTTCATCAGGCACTGATGACCGGATAAAATACGCTGTATTAATAAATTTAACCCGCCAGAATTTCATTAAAAAATCTATTTACCGAAAATCGCGCATTTCTCCGGCAGAGCCAACCGGCGGTTTCTGTACCCAATGGATTTCGATTTGCTTTGAGGCGGCAAGAGAGAGACAAATTCGTCGGGAACGAATTTGACCAGCCGAAGGCTGGCCGCCGGTGAGAGCTGGAGCCTCTCATTAATCCCCAGGAATTTACTCAAGTAAGTGACTGGGGTGAACGAACGTAGCCAACAAAAAAGCAACTTGAAAGACGACGGGTATATACTCTTATTATCCAGCCGGGCCGACGCCTGAACCAGGGGATGATGTTGATGCGCAGAAAAATGATGAAGCCTGCGGTGGCCGTCGCCGCCCTGATGATGTCATCGACGGCCCTGCAGGCGGATGAAATCAACCTGTATTCGGTTAATACCGGCTCCTGGATTTACCATCTGTCGAACAACCACGGCCAGTACACCGAAGGTTTTGACAACCAGTTTGCCTCCGTTGAGCGCAGGTTCTCCGAAGATTCGCCGTACAGCCTGCTGGCCGGAACGATGAAAAACAGCTTTGACGATCGCTGCATTGCGCTGGGGGTTCGCCGCGACTGGGCCTCGTTGGGCAACGGCTGGGTGTTTAAGGGAATTTATGGCTACGTTGGCGAGTTTTTTTTCTCGGCCTTCGAGCACTGCGGCGATCATGGTTCTTATAAGGATTTTAAAGACGCCACCGGCATCGGCTTTTCTCCCTATATTTATCATGGTTTTCAGTACAACTTTACCAATTATTTCGGCGTTGAAAGCGGAATTATTCTTCCCGCCGTCTTTGTGGTGAGCATACAGTGGAGTTTTCGCTAATACAGTGGCGAAAACCCGCCCGCTGTGGGGCTTTGAAAGAACCGTAATAAAAAATGAAGTCATCTTAAGGTTATTTTAATCTTCACCGCGACGGTTATTTTTTTATAGCATTTTTCTCGCCCTTATCCGCCCGCGCTCAGTACATTTCACTTTTTTCATTAGATGGTAATTGTTTGCATTATCATTCACATTCCTCTGTGATTTAATCCTTGCCGGCCGGCGGCCAGTGACTCTTCGCCCACCTCTATTAAGGATTAGTTTATGCGTTTTCGTCTGGTGTCTTATTGCTCCGCTGCATTGATGGCTTCTTCCGCGTTTATTGCCCCGCAGGCGCTGGCGGCGGCCAGCAGCGACGGGATTGTGGTCTACAACGCGCAGCATGAAAATCTGGTGAAGTCCTGGGTTGACGGCTTTACCAAAGAGACGGGAATTAAAGTGACGCTGCGTAACGGCGGCGACAGCGAGCTGGGTAATCAGCTGGTGCAGGAGGGGACGGCATCCCCGGCGGATGTCTTTCTGACCGAAAACTCCCCGGCGATGGTGCTGGTGGATAACGCGAAGCTGTTTGCGCCGCTGGCGGCCGAGACCCTTCAGCAGGTCGCCCCGCAGTACCGCCCTGAGCACGGTCGCTGGATAGGCATTGCCGCCCGCAGCACCGTATTCGTCTATAACCCGGCGAAAATCAGCGAAGCGCAACTGCCGACATCCCTGATGGATCTGGCGCAGCCGCAGTGGAAAGGGCGCTGGGCCGCTTCGCCATCCGGCGCGGATTTTCAGGCCATCGTCAGCGCCATGCTGGCGCTGAAAGGCGAGCAGGAAACCCTGGCATGGCTTAAAGCGATGAAAACCAATTTTGTGGCCTACAAGGGCAACAGCACGGTGATGAAAGCGGTGAATGCCGGTCAGATTGATGGCGGCGTTATCTATCATTACTACCGCTTTGTCGATCAGGCGAAAACCGGCGAGAACAGCAAAAATACCCGTCTCCACTACTTTAAAAACCAGGATCCGGGCGCCTTTGTCAGCATTTCCGGCGGCGGCGTGCTGGCCTCCAGCAAACATCAGGAACAGGCTCAGGCCTTTATCAAGTGGATCACCGGCAAGCAGGGACAGGATGAACTGCGCACCAATAACGCCTTTGAATACGCCGTTGGCGTCAACGCCGCGTCCAACCCGAAGCTTACGCCGCTGAAAGCGTTAGAGGCGCCGAAGGTTGAGCCGTCTTCGCTGAACAGCAAAAAAGTGGTTGATTTGATGACCCAGGCTGGCCTGCTGTAATCGTCCGTTAAAGTGAACACGCTATGTCTTCTCTGAGTTTCGCGCTCGGAAAAAAAGCCCAACGCCTGCCCGAGCGCAGGCGTCCTGCTTTTCCGATGATCGCGTTAGCCGTTCTGTTTTCTCTGCTGGCGCTTTTGCCGCCGGGTTTTGTTATTGCCGTAGGGGTCGATACCGGCTGGGAGACAATCCAGGCGCTGGTCTTTCGCCCGCGCGTCGCTGAGCTGTTAAGCAATACCCTGTGGCTTATCGCGCTGACGGTACCCCTGTGCATTGCGCTGGGCGTTGGCCTGGCCTGGCTGACGGAGCGCACGCTGCTGGCGGGGCGGCGGCTCTGGTCGGTGCTGGCGGTAGCGCCGCTGGCGATCCCGGCCTTTGTGCAAAGCTACGCCTGGGTCAGCGCGGTGCCGGCAATGCACGGCCTCTCTGCCGGGGTGTTTCTTTCGCTGCTGGCCTACTACCCGTTTATCTATATGCCGGTTGCCGCCGTTCTGCGGCGGCTGGACCCGACGCTGGAAGATGTTGCCGCCTCATTAGGTACGCCGCCGTGGCGGATCTATTTCCGCGTGGTTTTGCCCCAGCTCAGGCTGGCGATATGCGGCGGCGCGCTGCTGGTGGCGCTGCATCTGCTGGCGGAGTTTGGCCTGTTCGCGATGGTGCGTTTTGATACCTTTACCACCGCCATCTATGACCAGTTCCAGTCAACCTTCAGCGGCCCGGCGGCGAACATGCTGGCCGGAGTGCTGGCGATCTGCTGTCTGGCTATTTTGCTGCTGGAAGGGGCGTCGCGGGGGAAAGCGCGCTATGCCCGCATCGGTTCGGGCGCCGCGCGCGAACAGCAGCGGCAGCCGCTGGGCCGGCTGGCGACGATCCCTCTCCAGCTCGCGCTGCTGACGCTGGTGATGCTGGCGCTGGGCGTTCCGCTGATGGTGCTCTGCCGCTGGCTATGGCTGGGCGGCGTGGAGAACTGGTTAAACGCCGACCTCTGGCTCTCCCTGCGACAAACGCTGCTGCTCGGCGCGGTGGGCGCTCTCCTCACCACCGCCTGCGCTATTCCCATTGCCTGGCTGGGCGTTCGCTATCCGCAGCGTCTTATTCGACTGCTGGAGGGGTGTAACTACATGACCAGCTCTCTGCCCGGCATCGTGACGGCGCTGGCGCTGGTGACGGTCACCATTCACTACGCGCGCCCCATCTATCAGACCGAGGTCACGCTGCTGCTCGCCTGGCTGCTGATGTTTATGCCCCGGGCGCTGGTCAACCTGCGCGCCGGCATCGCGCAGGCCCCCGTGGAGCTGGAAAACGTCGCCCGCAGTTTGGGCCGCAGCCCCGGCCGGGCGCTGTGGAGCGTGACCATGCGGCTGGCGGCGCCGGGCGCGGCGGCAGCGGCGGCGCTGGTGTTTCTCGGCATCACCAATGAGTTGACCGCCACGCTGCTGCTCTCTCCGCTCGGCACCCGCACGCTGTCGACCGGCTTCTGGGCGCTAACCAGCGAAATTGATTACGTCGCCGCCGCGCCTTACGCGATGCTGATGATTCTGCTTTCGCTGCCGCTGACCGGCATTCTCTATATCCAGTCGAAAAAAATCGCAGGCCTGTAAATGCTTGAACTCTCCTCAATCTCAAAATCTTTTGCCGGTACGCGGGTGCTCGAAAACCTGAATCTGACGGTGGCCGCAGGCAGCCGGACGGCGATCGTTGGCCCCTCCGGCTCCGGTAAAACCACGCTGCTGCGGATCCTCGCGGGTTTCGAAACGCCGGATAGCGGACGCATTGTTATGCAGGGGCGCACGCTGTTTGCGCAGGGGACATTTATTCCCGCCCACCTGCGCGGGGTGGGCTACGTGCCGCAGGAGGGCGCGCTGTTCCCCCATCTGAACGTCGCGGACAATATCGCCTGGGGCCTCGACGGCAGCCGGCAGGAGACATATCAGCAGGTGGCGGCGCTGATGGAGAGGGTGTCGCTGGACCGTCAACTGGCGAACCACTGGCCGCACGAAATCTCCGGCGGTCAGCAGCAGCGCGTAGCCCTGGCGCGCGCGCTGGCGCAGCGGCCCGCGCTGATGCTGCTGGATGAGCCTTTTTCCGCCCTCGATACCGGGCTGCGCGCGGCCACGCGCAAAGCCACCGCCGATTTACTGGCGCAGGCCGGGGTCGCGTCGATTCTGGTGACTCACGATCAGAATGAAGCGCTCTCCTTTGCCAGCCAGGTCGCGGTGATGCGCCAGGGACGTTTTGCCCAGGTCGGCACGCCGTATGAGGTCTACAGCCGTCCCGTCGATGAAGAGACCGCGCTATTTCTCGGCGATGCGCTGGTGCTGCCCGCCGAGCTTCGCGGCGGGCGGGCGCGCTGTGCGATTGGCGAAATTTCAATCGATGATCCGCATGCCGTCGGCCAGGGAAGGGTCATGCTGCGCCCCGAGCAGCTGGTTATTTCCCCCTCTCCGGCGGATGGACAGCCGCTCACCGTACGCGATGTGGACTTTAGCGGCCACCTGTCAACGTTAACCCTGGCGATGCCCGGCCAGGGCGAGCCGCTGATCGTCAAAACCGTCAGCCGGCAGTTATGGCGGCCGGGGGCGGCGGTACGCATTGAGGTGGTGGGCGAGGCGCGGGTCTTTGCCCGCTAGCGCCGACGGGCTATAAATCAATGCACAGATTCGCCGACCGGCTGCGGGAGCAGCACAGGGCGATCTGCTGCGCGCCGGCGGATTTCTCCGCCTCCGACTGCACGGTGTCGCGGTGGTCGACAACCCCCTCGATAACCGGCGTCAGGCAGGCGCCGCAAATCCCCATCTCGCAGGAGAGGGGGACGGCGACGCCGTTCTCCTGGAGCACCTGGGCGATGGTCTTATGCGGGGGCACCGGCCACCGCTCTCCCGAGGACGCAAGCGTCACGCTAAACGTTTCTCCCTCCTCAGCGCCGGCGGGCATCGCGACAGGCTGAAAGGCTTCGCTATGGATCAGCGTTTCCGCCCAGCCCTGTTCCATGGCGACCCGGCGCGCGGCGGCCATAAATCCCTCTGGCCCGCAGAGATAAATCGGATATCCGGTATGCGTCTTGTTCAGCGCGGTGGCTAAATGCTGCCGGGCGCTGTCTCCTTCGCAAGAGCTGTGAATCACCACGCTTTCGGCGCGGAATCGCCGCTGTAGTTCGCGGACAAACGCCCCCTGGGCGCGATTTTTCAGGTAATAGTGCAGCGTAAACGGCACGCCCTCCGCCTCCAGCCTTAGCGCCATTGCGTACAGCGGCGTAATGCCGATACCGGCGGCCAGCAGCGTCACCCGCTCCGCCGCCCGTAAGGGAAACAGATTGCGCGGGGGAGAAATCAACAGCGTCTGGCCGGGGCGCAGCTGCTGATGGATATAGCGCGAACCGCCGCGTGACGCTTTCTCCAGCGCCACGCAGATCAGGTAGCCGTCGTCTGCGTCCTCCGGGCCGGTCAGCGAATACTGGCGGATAATGCCGCACGGCAGATGAACATCAATATGCGCGCCGGGCTGCCAGGCGGGGAGCGGTCGCCCGTCCCGCGCCACCAGCCTGACGGCGAGGTTCTGGCCGCCCTGGCGCCAGAGGCCGTCAACGATAACCTCTACTACATCGCTCATGATGGCTCTCCACTTAAACGAGGAAAAAGTCGCCGAAGCCCATTTTTTTCAGTCCGCGGCGATAGGCGATGGAGCTGCGATCGGCGGGGATATGCGCTTCGAGCGTTAAATCCAGCGGCAGTCTCTCCGGGCGCTGGGTCTCCACCATCAGGCGATCTTCCTCAAAGACGCGCAGATTAAAGGCGTGAACATCCTCTACCGGCACGTGCAGATCGAAATTACGCGCGATGGGCGCGAACATCCGGGTTATCCGCGAGGAAACCGGCGAGGCGGCGTTCATAATCACCAGCCTGGCCTCACCGGGAAAATGAATCGTCAGGGTGGCGGTAAACGGCAGATGCATCTCGAAATGACGCAGCCACTGGAAGCCCTCCGGCGCGCGAAACTCGGAGCTGGCGGGATAGTTGCCGACCGAACTCCAGTAATCGGCGATAAAACCAAACGACGTCTCCTGCGGGTTATAGTTCGGCACCACCTGGTTATCCGGGTCGGCGAAAGTATCGGTATGGATCCAGGCGAAATGGGCGACATCCAGAAAGCCCTCGACCTGGCGTCCCGCAAAGCCGTTGACCTCAAAGGCCGGGCAGTTGATTTGCTGAAAGCCGTCGTCGTGCCAGTGCGGCATCACCGGCAGCGGCATCGGGTTCTCCGGGTCGAAGGCCAGGCAGGTCCAGATCAGGCCATAGCGCTCCTCAACCGCAAAGCTGGTGAGGTTGAGCTTCGCCGGTACCGGCTGGTCGGGGCTGGACGGGATACGGTTACAGCGGCCATCTTCGCCGAAGCGC
The DNA here is from genome assembly GCF_019048985.1 of Klebsiella sp. PL-2018. Taxonomy (NCBI): domain Bacteria; kingdom Pseudomonadati; phylum Pseudomonadota; class Gammaproteobacteria; order Enterobacterales; family Enterobacteriaceae; genus Klebsiella; species Klebsiella sp. PL-2018. Next base: position 3,653,772 of record NZ_CP077673.1, on the reverse strand, counting down.
AGGCCGTGGTACGGGCAGACGATCCCTTCTTCATCGTGAAAGCCGAGCGTCAGCGGCACGCCGCGGTGGGGACAGACGTCGCGAGCGACCACCACCTGGCCCTTAATACGATAGATCACCAGCTGCTCATCAAGCAGGGTGGCTTTTACCGGCGCGGGGCCGATATCGCAGGCGCGGGCGACCGGGTGCCAGCATTTCGCCAGGCGCAGCCAGTCCTCCGGCTCAAAGGTGCAATGGGCGGGTGGGGTGGGTTGTGGTCTGTTCATGGCTTCTCTTCCTGCTCACAAAAACATTTGTTTAATTGTTGTGAGTTTATTGTTGTCATATTAGGGTGTTGACATCCATCAGTAAGAATTCATCCAGCCGTTGCAAAAAAGAGAACAGGTCACCGATGAGCCCATTTTCACGTTTCGCCCTCTATTTTGCCGAGGTCGCCCGCAGCGGTAGCCTGCGGCGGGCGGCAGAAAAGCTGCATATTTCCGCCTCGGCCATCAACCGGCAAATCTTGCAGGCGGAAGAGGCCTTCGGCACGCCGCTGTTCGAACGCCTGCCGGAAGGGCTGCGCATGACCACCGCCGGAGAGCTGCTGTACGACAATCTGCTGCGCTGGCAAAAGGAGTTTCATCTGACGCGGCAAAAGTTTGATGAGCTGCAGGGGCTAAAGCGCGGCACCGTTAGCCTTGGCATGGTGCAGGCGCTGGCGGAAGGGAGCTTTGCCGCCGCGCTGGCGGAGATTATCGGCAGCTGGCAGTGGCTCGAGCTGAATTTGCAGGTCGCGGATAGCCATACCGTCAGCCAGAAGGTGCGGCAGGCGGATCTTGATTTCGGCCTGATTCTGGATCCTGAAGGCCAGGCCGGACTGAGCGTACTGGCCTTTGCTGAACTGGAGATGGGCGCGGTGATGCGTCCGGATCACCCCCAGGCGCAGGCTGCGATGCTGTCGCTAGGCGAGCTCAGCGAGGAGCGGCATATTGTTCCCGGCGCGCCGCTGATCGTCCACGATCGGGTCGCGATGCTCTATCGCCATTATGATTTTTTCCCGGCGAACAGTATCAGCTGCAACGATATCCGGCTGATTAAATCGCTGGTGCTTAAAGGCGGCGGCGTGACTATTCTCAGCCGTCTGGACGTGCTGGAAGAGGTGAAGCTCGGGCAGCTGGCGTTTGTCCCGCTGCGCAACAAGCTGCTGCGACCGCTCACCCTGGCCCTGTGCACCGCGCCATCGCGCCAGCTCTCCCGCCCGGCGCAGATGGCGATCCAGAAGCTGACCGCCGTGATGGAGGAGATGCAGGCCGGGACAGCGGCTTCCCCCCCGTCTGCGTAATATGCCCGGCCTGAAATACTCTGCGGCCTGCTTCCCCGGTGGCGCTGCGCTGACCGGGCTACGGGTTCCCCGCGTCTGCGATCCGGTAGCCCGGCTAAGGCGTTTACGCCGCGAGCCGGGAACAGACCCGGCCTGAAATACTCTGCGACCTGCTTACCCGGACAGGCGCGCAGCGCCGCCTCCGGGACGGTGTCGGGGTGATGCATCGGCGTGGCTTCTTCCCGGCTCGCGCTGCGCTTAGCCGGGCTACGAGCTGCGCTGACCGGGGCTACGGGTTGCCCGGCGTCTACGATCCGGTAGCCCGGCTAAGGCGTTTACGCCGCGAGCCGGGAACAGACCCGGCCTGAAATACTCTGCGGCCTGCTTACCCGGTGGCGCTGCGCTGACCGGGCTACAGGTTCCCCGGCATCTGCGATCCGGTAGCCCGGACAGGCGCGCAGCGCCGCCTCCGGGACGGTGCCGGGGTGATGCATCGGCGTGGCTTCTTCCCGGCTCGCGCTGCGCTTAGCCGGGCTACGAGCTGACCGGGGCTACGGGTTCCCCGGCGTCTACGATCCGGTAGCCCGGCTAAGGCGTTTACGCCGCGAGCCGGGAACAGGCCCGGCCTGAAATACTCTGCGGCCTGCTTACCCGGTGGCGCTGCGCTGACCGGGGCTACGGGTTCACCCACGTCTGCGATCCGGTAGCCCGGACAGGCGCGCAGCGCCGCCTCCGGGACGGCGTCGGGGTGATGCATCGGCGTGGCTTCTTCCCGGCTCGCGCTGCGCTTAGCCGGGCTACGAGCTGACCGGGCTACAGGTTCCCCGGCATCTGCGATCCGGTAGCCCGGCTAAGGCGTTTACGCCGCGAGCCGGGAAGGGGGCTGATGCCAGCATCTTTACCCCAGCGGGCCGCCCTGAATGGTTTCGCACAGACCGTTGATAATCCGCTCCCCGGTTTCGGATTTCAGCTCCTGATACCAGGCTTCCGTCAGCGCCATATCTTTACCGTGGGTCACATCGCAGCGTTTACGCGCCTTCAGCACCAGGTCGCGGACCCGGTCGCAGCGCTGCGCTTCGTACTGGCGCAATACCTTGGTGATATCCCGGCTCTGGCGGAACAGATCCCCCAGCACCACCGCATCCTCCAGCGCCGCGCAGCCGCCCTGGCCGATATCCGGCGTGGTGCTGTGCCCGGCATCGCCCAGCAGCGCCACCTTGCCGCGAACCAGCCGTTCAAACGGCTCGATATCATGGATTTCAATGCGGTTGGTGGTCTGCGGGTCGAGGGCGGCGATCAGCTTCTGCACCTGCGGCGACCAGCCGCTGAAGTAGCGGCTGAGATCCGCGCGCAGGGTGCTGCGATCCTCGGCCAGCCCCGCCGGGAGCGGAACATCAAAGAAAAAGTAAAACCGTCCATCGGAGACCGGCATCAGCGACACCCGTTTCCCCTCGCCAACGAAGGTGGTCCACTGGTTGCCCGGCGCAATCGCCTCATCAATTTCCACCAGACCGTTCCAGTTAACGTAGCCCGCGTAGCGGCGCTCAGGGGTATAGCCGAGCACGTACGGGCGCAGCGCCGAATGGCTACCGTCGGCGGCGATCAGAAAATCGCCTTCAGCCATCGACCCGTCGGTAAACCAGACGCGAACCCCGTCGGCGTTTTCTTCGCAGCGGGTGACGCGTTTACCAAACTGCACGGCGTCGCGCCCCCAGAAGTCGAGCATCTCGCGCTGCAGCTCGGCGCGGGAAACCGGACAGGGACGACCGCCGGTGCGCGCCACCAGCGGCGCGAGGCTGAACTGCGTCAGAGTCTCCCCGCGCAGATAATCCTTGTAAGCCAGAAAATACATGGGGCCGCCGTAACTCTCGATAATATCCCCCATGCCTAAATGCTTCATGCACTTAACGCCGTTAGGCCAGATGGAGATGGCCGCGCCCACCGGCTTGATTTCTTTCACCGCTTCAAAGACTTCGCAGTGGATACCGGCATTTTTTAATGCCACCGCCGCGCTCAGGCCGCCGATTCCGCCGCCGATAATTAATGCTTTCATTTGCTTCTCCTTTACATACGTCGTTATTGGCTTGAGCAATTTGCGTACCACTTTGGCGCAGGCGCTGATTTCGCCGATTCGGTCTCCCCGCGACCGTGCGGTTGCACAACGCTGGTGCGCAGAGCGGGTTTTATTGCCTTTTTATGAATCAATAATTTCTAAATTTGTAATTGAGAATCTAATGTTTCATTGTCTTGCCGAGATCAGACGCCGGGTGCCTGGCAAAAATGATGGGTTATCTGATTGAAAAAACGGAATAAAATTAAATGTTGCGCAAATGTGAGCGAGTTTGGCCTGTTTTGTGCACCCGTTCCCGCACGCTTATTCGCAACGGGATGAAACGACCATGTCAGATGAAAAAAACGGCGGCTTACTGTACGGCCTTGAGCAGCGGATCCCGCCGCTCCCGGCTTTTTTTAGCGCCTTACAGCACGTACTCGCCGGGCTGGTAGGCATTATTACGCCGCCGCTGATTATCGGCGCGGCGCTGGGGCTGGGGGAGTGGCTGCCCTATTTGATCAGCATGTCCCTGCTGGCTTCCGGCATCGGGACCTTCCTGCAATCCAACCGCCTGTGGGGGATCGGCGCGGGCATGATCTGTATGCAGGGGACCAGCTTTGCGTTCCTCGGCGTCGCCATTGCCGGCGGTATGTGGGTAAAAGGGCAGGGCGGCACGCCGCAGGATATTATGGCCATGCTGTTTGGCGTCAACGTTGTTGCCGCGCTGGTGCCCTGTCTCGTCAGCCGCTTTATTGAACCGCTGAAGCGCATTTTTACTCCGGTGATTACCGGCAGCGTGATTGCGCTGATCGGCATTAGCCTGATTAAAGTCAGCGTCATTAACTGGTGCGGCGGCGAGCAGGCTAAAGCGTTTGCCAGCATGAGCAATATCGCCCTCGGCGCGGGCACGCTGGGGACCATCGTCCTGCTGAGCTGTGCGAAAAACCGCTGGCTGCGTCTCTCTTCGGTGGTGGTGGGGATTGCCGTCGGCTGCGCGGCGGCGGCGCTGAGCGGATCGTTCCAGCTTAAAGGCGTCGGCGATGTCTGGTTCCGCTTACCGCAGCTGTTCCCGTTTGGTTTTCAGTTTAACAGCGCGATTTTTCTGCCGATTGCGCTGGTGTCGCTGGTCTGCATTCTTGAGGCGGTAGGCGATCTGACGGCCAATTGCCTGATCTCTCAGCAGTCGATAGATGACGAGGCCTTTCGTTCGCGGCTGAAAGGCGGCATTCTTGCCGATGGCATAAGCTGCATGGTGGCGGCGATGCTGTGCGCGTTCCCCAATACCACCTTTGCGCAAAACAACGGCGTGATTCAGATGACTGGCGTCGCCAGCCGCTACGTTGGCCGCTACATCGGGGTGATTTTGATTCTGCTGGGCCTGTTTCCGCCGTTCGGCGAGATACTGCGCCAGATCCCGGCGCCGGTGCTGGGCGGCGCGACGATGGTGATGTTTGGCTGCGTTGTGGCGGCGGGGATCCGCATTATCACCCAGAAACCGCTAACCCGTCGCGATATGCTGATCGTTGGCCTGGCCTTCGGTTTTGGTCTCGGCATTGAAGCGGTTCCGGCGTTTCTGACCCACTTCCCGCCGATCGTGGGTAACCTGTTCGGTTCCGCGGCGACCAGCGGCGGGCTGGTGGCGATTGTCCTGAATCTGATTATTCCGGAAGAGAAACCGGCCGCGGCGGCGGCCACAAGGAGCACCGATGATCGCGCTGAATCACTTTAATCAGCTGAGCGGCGAACATGCCGTCGCCGTGCTGGAACCCTGCGTGGCCATCTCCGGCTGGGCTGCGGCGCTGGCCGCCGGCCGGCCCTGGCGCAGCCGCGCTGATTTACTCAACGCCTCCCGGCGGCTGATGGCGGCGTGGGGCGAAGCGGAGCTGACCGAGGCGCTAAGCGCCCATCCGCGTATCGGCGAAAAGCCCGCCGGGTCTCAGGCGCACGCGGCGCTCTCGCGTCAGGAACAGGGAAGCGTTGATGACCGCGATGCTGCGCTGGCGCAGGCGCTGAAAGAGGGCAACGCCCGCTACGAAGCGCGATTTGGCCGGGTCTTTTTGATTCGCGCGAAAGGGCGCAGCGGGGATGAAATCCTGGCGGCGCTGTCGCGTCGCCTGCAAAACAGCGAGCGCGCAGAAGTCGAGGACGCGTTAGCGCAGCTGCGCGAAATCACCCTATTAAGACTGGAAGGAGCGATTGGCGAATGAGTACCTTAAGCACCCATATTCTGGATATTTCCACCGGCCGACCGGCGCAGGGCGTAAAGATTGCGCTGGAGCGCGAAGGCGCGCTGGTTGCCCGCGGCGTCACCGATGATAACGGTCGCATTGGCGAACTCGGCGCCGGGACGCTGGCGCCGGGGCGTTACCGGTTGTGCGCGGAAATCGGCGAGTGGTTTGCCGCCAGCGGGCGCGAGACGCTCTACCTGAGCGCGCAGATTGATTTCGTCATCCGCGAAGCGGCCGGCGAGCACTATCATTTACCGTTTTTAATTGCCCCCGGCGGCTGGTCCACCTATCGCGGCAGCTAAATTTCCCCGGAGGCGGCGCTGCGCGCCTGTCCGGGCTACGAGTTCGGCACTGTCTGTGGTCTGGTAGCCCGGACAGGCACAACGTGCCGCCTCCGGGAAAGGGACTACTGCGCAGCCGCATCCCCCCACACGCGCTCGCCGTTTACCCACGTCTCGCTGATATTACGTTCATCGCCCAGGGTCATCAGCACGAACAGCTGTTCATAGATATCTTTGCAGCGCCCGCTGCGCAACCTTTGCAGCGGCGTGACCGCCGGGTCGATAACCACAAAATCGGCCTCTTTGCCGGGCTGGAAATTGCCAATCTTCTCGTCAAGGCGCAGCGCGCGCGCGCCGCCAAGGGTCGCATGGTAGAAGGCTTCGCTGGCGCGCAGGCGATAGCTTTGCAGCTGGCTGACCTTATACGCCTCGCCGAGGGTGCGCAGCATACTGAACGTGGTGCCCGCGCCAACATCGCTACCGATGCCCATGCGCACTTTGTTCTGCCAGCAGGCCGGTAAACGAAACAGCCCGCTGCCGAGAAACAGGTTTGACGTCGGGCAGAAGGCCAGCGCTGAGCCGGTCTCGTGCAGGCACTGCCACTCGGCGTCCGCCAGGTGAATGCCGTGGGCAAACACGCTACGCTCGCCGGTCAGCCGATAGTGATGGTAGACGTCAAGATAGTGCTCATGCTCCGGCCACAGGCTTTTTACCCACGCCACTTCGTTGAGGTTTTCGCTCAGATGGGTGTGCAGCCAGGTATCGGGAAACTCTTCCCGCAGCTGCCGCACCGCGGCCAGCAGCTCCGGCGTTGAGGTCGGCGCGAAGCGCGGCGTAATGGCATAGCCGAGGCGGCCGCGCCGGTGCCAGCGTTCAATCAGTTCGCGGGTTTGCCGGTAGCTCTGCTCCGCGCTTTCGCTAAGGTAGTCCGGCGCGTGGCGATCCATCATCACTTTGCCGGCGAGCAGGCGCATATTCAGGCGCAGCGCTTCGTTAAACAGGGCATCCACCGATTGCGGATGCAGCGTACAAAAAACCAGTGCGGTGGTGGTGCCGTGGCTCAGCAGCTGGTTGACAAAAAACTGCGCGATCTCCGCGGCGTAGTCGGCATCGGCAAACTGGCTCTCCACCGGAAAGGTATAAGTGGTGAGCCATTCCAGCAGTTGCTCGCCAAATGCGCCGATCATCTCGGTTTGCGGATAGTGGACGTGGGCATCGACAAACCCCGGCAGCAGTAGCTTACCGCGCAGGTCGCGATAGCCCTTCTGCGGGTGCAGAAAGCGTTCGCCCTCCTGCCACGGCAGCAGCGCCTGAATGCGTCCGTCGCGAAGAAACAACACGCCATCCTCCAGATAGCGCGCCTGGCGGGCGATATCGTCGGCGCTCTCGGCAACCCCGGCGATATCGAAAAATGCGCCGCGAACCGCGGCATGGTAGTCAAACATCATAGCTGCCCTGTGGGTTAGCGAAAGGATAGGTTGATTGAGCAAGATTAATGCCAGTTTGCGCAGGCGGAGAGCCGCCGCGACGTGACGCCGCGGCGGGAAAGCCGGGTTACTCTTTCTGGGCGAGGGCGCTGAAGCCGGCGGTGGCGCCGACGCGCTCGTCGCGGGCGATCCAGCGATAGGCCGCGCCGCTCAGGAAGACGCCGATAAACCAGCTAAAGTTAGCCACTTCGTGCAGGGCCGGAATAAAGCTGATGACCAGACCAATCGCGACGGAGGGTACCAGGGCGGCGATCGCTTTCGGGTTAAAGCCGTTGCGGTACCAGTACTGGCCTTTTGGCGTGTCGTCGAACAGGTCGTTAACGGAAACCTTGCCGCGCTTAATGATGTAAAAGTCCACGATCAGGATACCGAACAGCGGGCCGATAAACGCCCCCAGCACGTCGAGGGTGTAGTGGATCAGCTCCGGCGAGTTAAACAGGTTCCACGGCGTCAGCAAAATCGATCCCACGGCGGCAATCATCCCGCCGGTGCGGAAGCTGATTTTCTGCGGCGAGCAGTTAGAGAAATCGAACGCCGGGGAGACAAAGTTGGCCACGATATTAATCCCGATGGTGGCGGTGATCATGGTCAGCAGGCCAATGGCGACCGCCAGGTCGTTACCCACGCGGCTCACGGTCTCAATCGGGTCGGTGATCATGCGGCCAAACAGCGACTGCGTGCCGGAGACAATCACCACGGTCACGATGGAGAACAGCAGGAAGTTAAACGGCAGGCCCCAGCGGTTGCCGCGGCGGATCTCGCCCATGCTTTTGCCGTAGCGCGAGAAATCGCCAAAGTTGAGCAGCGGGCCGGAGAAGTAGGAGACCACCAGCACGGTGGCGGTGATCATCTGCCAGGTCTGCTCCCCGGCGCTCAGCGATTTGCTGGCGAGGGTAAAGGAGATCCCGTCAAAACCGGTCTTGTATACAATCCATCCCGCCAGCGCCAGCATTACCACGTAGACCGCCGGGCCGGCGATATCGATAAAGCGCTTGATGGCGTTCATCCCGTGCCAGAACACCATCGCCTGCAGCAGCCACATGGTGGCGAAGCAGAGCCAGCCCAGATGCGACAGGCCAAGGAAGCTGGAAGCGGTGAGCGTCGACAGCGAGGGCCAGAACTTCAACAGCACCAGCATCAGCGCGTTGGCGGCGAGATAGGTCTGAATGCCGTACCACGCGAAGGCGATAAGCCCGCGGATCACCGCCGGAATATTGGCCCCAAAGACGCCAAACGCCTGACGACAAATGACTGCGTAGGGCACCCCCGCCATCTGGCTGGGCTTCGCCACCAGGTTGGCGCACAGCTGAACGATGCAAATCCCCACCAGCAGGCACAGCAGCACCTGCCAGCTCGCAAGACCAAGGGTAAAGAAGCTCGCCGCCACCACGTAGCCTCCCATGCTGTGCACGTCCGACATCCAGAAAGAAAAGATGTTGTACCAGCTCCAGTTCTGGTCGCGCGTCGGCGCCAGATCCTCATTGCAAAGCCGTGGGCTGTATCCAGCGTGGGGATCAGCGGCCTTAACCTGATGCGTATTTTGTTGATTTGGCATGAAACCTGCTCCTGTAAATGAACACCCGTTTAAATGGATTACCGAGGCTGTTGCAGGAATCAGGCCAAAACAGTTAATTTTGTATGCAAGAATTAAATTTTATGTATACGATTCGATATCAAAAAGTGAAAGTCGGAGTGGTTAATGAGCAACCAACATCGTCTGCAGGCCGCGCCAGAGCTGCAGGATAAAGACGAATCCATCTATCAGGCGCTGATGACCGCGATCGTCGAGCATCAGCTGCCGCCGGGGAGCAAACTGCCGGAGGAGGCGCTGGCGGAGGTGTTTGGCGTAAGCCGCACCGGGATCAGAAAAGTGCTGCAACGACTCGCGACTGTGCAAATGGTCGCCCTGACGCCCAAACGTGGTGCACAGGTCGCCAGCCCAACGGTCGAAGAGGCGCAGGCGATCTTCCGTACCCGCGCGCTGCTGGAGGTGGCCAACCTGCCGGATGTGCTGACCCGCTGCCAGCCGCCGCACCTGGCGGCGCTGGAGGCCATTATCCGTCAGGAGCAGCAGGCGCATGAACGCTATGACGGCCCGGCGGCGATCCGCTATTCGGCCGAGTTTCATATCCAGCTGCAGGCGATCTCCGGCAATCAGGTGCTCACCGAGATGGTGACCCGCCTGAGCCAGCGTTCATCCTTGGTTATCGCGGCGTGGGGATCGCCGTGGCGTCAGGGCTGCCGCTGCGACGATCACGAACAGCTTGTCCAGCTGCTGCGCGACAAGGCGCTCCAGCTCCTGAGCGACGCCTTAAGCCACCATTTTGAACATATTGTCGCCAGCCTCTGTTTTGAGCGCTCTGGCGTGACCCTGCCCGATTTTGCCCGGCTGTTTGCCGGCTATAAGGAGCCGTAATGGCCGCTGTTTGTATACAAGTCATCAACCCCAACACCAGCCTGGCCATGACGGAAACCATCGGTGCCGCCGCGCGGGCGGCTGCCGCGCCGGGAACCGAGATTCTGGCGGTCTGCCCCCGCGAGGGCGTGCCGTCGATAGAGGGCCACTTTGATGAAGCCATCGCCGCCGTGGGCGTGCTGGAGCAGATCAAAGCCGGTCGTCAACAGGGGGTAGACGGGCACGTGATCGCCTGTTTTGGCGACCCCGGGCTGCTGGCGGCGCGCGAGCTGGCGCAGGGGCCGGTGGTGGGGATTGCCGAAGCGGCGATGCATATGGCGACGCTGGTGGCCACCCGTTTCTCCATCGTGACCACGCTGCCGCGCACCCTGATCATCGCCCGTCATCTGCTGCACCAGTATGGTTTTCATGACCACTGCGCCGCCCTGCACGCCATTGATTTACCGGTGCTGGCGCTGGAGGACGGCAGCGGTCTGGCGCAGGAGAAAGTACGAGCGCGCTGTATCCAGGCGCTAAAAGAGGACGGCTGCGGGGCTATCGTGCTGGGCTGCGGCGGGATGGCGACGCTGGCCCAGGAGCTGACCCGCGAGCTGCGCGTGCCGGTGATCGATGGCGTCAGCGCGGCGGTCAAAATGGTTGAGTCGCTGGTGGCGTTAGGCCTGTCGACCAGCAAGCAGGGCGATTTAGGGTTTCCGGAAGCCAAGGCGTTGAGCGGCAAATTTCAGGCATTAAATCCCTTTTAATATGAAGAGGTAGCAGATGGCATTTTTGGCAGACGATTACCCGCGCGATCTGCGCGGCTACGGCGGACAGCCGCCGCACGCGCGGTGGCCGAACAACGCGCGCATCGCCGTGCAGTTTGTTCTGAACTACGAAGAGGGCTCGGAAAACCACGTGCTGCACGGCGATGCCGGTTCTGAGCAGTTTCTGTCCGATATTATCGGCGCCGCCAGCTATCCTGACCGGCATATGTCGATGGATTCGCTGTATGAGTACGGCAGCCGCGCCGGTTTCTGGCGCATCCATAATGAGTTCAGCCAGCGGGGACTGCCGCTGACCGTGTTTGGCGTCGCCATGGCGCTGGCGCGTCATCCCGAGGTGGTCGAGGCGATTAAGTCGGCGAACTATGACGTGGTCAGCCACGGCTGGCGCTGGATCCACTACCAGAATATGCCTATCGAGCAGGAGCGGGAGCATCTTCATAAAGCCGTGCAGGTGTTAACCGATCTGTTTGGCAAATCGCCCACCGGCTGGTATACCGGGCGCGATAGTCCCCATACCCGCCAGTTGGTGGTGGAGCACGGCGGTTTTGATTACGACAGCGACTATTATGGCGACGATCTGCCGTTCTGGAGCGAGGTGGCCTGCGGCGACGGGACGCGTAAGCCGCACCTGATCGTACCTTATACCCTCGACGCCAACGATATGCGCTTTGCCACCGCCCAGGGGTTCAATACCGCCGAGCAGTTTTACACCTATCTGAAAGACAGCTTTGATGTGCTGTATGAAGAGGGGGCCAGCGCGCCGAAGATGATGTCCATCGGTATGCACTGCCGCCTGCTGGGACGTCCGGGCCGCTTTCGCGCGCTGCAGCGTTTCCTCGATTATGTGCAGCAGCACGACCAGGTTTGGGTCTGCACTCGTCAGCAGATTGCCGACCACTGGCGCGACGTTCATCCGTTCCGGGGGTAAAGGCGTTCCCCGGGTCGCGCCGCAAGCGGCTTACCCGGGCTACAGCTCTGCAAACGGCCGCAATCCGGTAGCCCGGGTAAGCGCAGCGCAACCCGGGGGATACCGGGAAAGGCGCGGGGCTTAACTCATCAAACTCACCTGGGCGGCGACGATGCGCCAGCCGCAGGGGAAGCGCACCCAGGTTTGCTGCTGTCGGCCAATGCGTTCGCTGCCTTCGCGGGTGAATTCGGTGCTGCACACCGCGTAATCCTCGCCGAAGGTGGTGATGGTGGTGTGCCGCAGCTCGCGCTGCAAACCCGCTGCCGGGCGGGCGGCGCGAAAGGCGCGGATTTCGTCGATACCGTAGAGATTTTCCCCGGCCCCCAGCCGCACCGTGCGCTTATCGTGCCAGAACAGCTCATCCAGCACCGCGATATCGTTGCTCACCAGCGCTTCCTCATAGCGGTAAAACGCCGCCGTCACCTCGGCGAGAACCAACGGGCGATTAATCTGCTCTTGCGTCATCATGCTGCTATCTCCACCGGGCGGGCGTCGGTAATGCCCATCTCTTCCAGCGCCCGCGCCGCGCGCAGACAGGCTTGTTCATTAAAAGGCGCGGCAATCAGCTGCAGGCCAATCGGCTGACCGTTCGCCGTACGCAGCGGCACGGTGACCACCGGCAGGCCAAGGAAGGAGATGGGCTGGGTCAGCATCCCCATGCTGGCGCGAATCGGCAGCGGCTGGCCGTTAATCTCCATGGTCTGCGCGCCGATGAGCGTCGCGCTGCACGGCGTGGCCGGGGCAATCAGCACATCCGCATGGGCGAACAGGGCTTTAAACGCCTGCTGCGCGTGGCGGCGGAAGCGCTGGGCCTGAAGATACCAGGCCGACGGGATCATCGCGCCCGCCAGCAGGCGCTCGCGGGAGTTCGGCTCAAAACGTTCGGGCTGGCTACGCAGCGCGGGCAGGTACTGATTTCCGCCCTCGGCGGCGCTGAGAATAAACGCCGCCGAGCGGGCCAGCTCCGCCTCCGGGAAAATCACAGCCTCATGCGCCGCCAGCGCCCCGGCGACGCGAGCGACGGCCGCACGGGCGTCGTTATCGCACCATGTCGTAAAATAACCGCCGAGGGTGGCGCAGCGCAGGCCTTCGAGACCGCGTGACAGCAGATTCGCCGTGCGCTCGCTGGCCTTGTCGGCCTGAAAACCATCGCCCGGATCGCGACCCTGCAGCGCATCGTAGACCGCCGAAAGGTCGCTGACGCAGCGGGCAAACGGACCGATATGGTCGAGGCTGGCGACGAAAGGATGGCTGCCGGAGCGCGATAACCGGCCAAAGGTCGGCTTGAGGCCGAAGATCCCGCACAGCGAGGCCGGGACGCGAATGGAGCCGTTGGTATCGCTGCCCAGCGAGAAATTCACCAGCCCGGCGGCCACCGCCGCCGCCGACCCGCCCGAGGAGCCGCCTGCGATCCGCGAAAGATCGTGCGGGTTACGCGTCGCCCCGTAGTGGCTGTTCTCGGTGGTAAAACCGTAGGCGTAGGCATCCATATTCAGCATCCCGGAGAGCAGCGCGCCCGCGCTATGTAGCTGGCGCACCGCCCAGCTGTCGGCGGCGGCGGCGGGGCGATCGCTCAGCAGCTGCGCCCCGGCAAGGGTGGTATGGCCGGCGACATCGAACAGATTTTTCACCGCGTAGGGAACGCCTGCCAGCGCGGGCAGGGGCTTTTTTTCCCGCCGCAGGGTATCGATATTCTCTGCCTCAGCGAGCATGCGCTTTTCGCTGACGTGGGTCCAGGCGTTGATCTGCGGGTTAACGCGGGCGATGTTCTCCAGGGTGTGGCGGGCGATCTCTTTGGCGCTGAGCTCGCCGGCGGCCAGCGCGCGCTGGATTTCGTGAATCGTCATTTCAGGTAGCTTCATGCTTTATAGACTCCGGCGATTTCGACGCGATCGTCGAGGGGAAAGGCCAGCAGCGGCCCGGCCATGGCAGCGATGCGGCTAAACTGCACCCTGAGCTCTGCGCGCCGCGCATCGTCCAGCTCCAGCGCCAGCAGCTGTTCCATTTGTGTGAGGTAAGCGTCCCATTCGTTGTGCGGTGTGTTCATCATCAGCTCCTAATATCCGGCGGCGGAGCCGTTGCTGCGCGGATCGCTGGCCCCCTCAAACAGGCCGTTGGGATGGCGTACAATCGCCCCGGCGTGGCCCATGGCTTCGCTAAAATCGGCCAGCACGTCAACGTCGTGTCCCAGCTGACGCAGGCGGGCAACGCTTTCGGCGCTGAAGCGGCCCTCCAGCTTGAGCGAGTCGGAAGTCTGCCCCCAGGTGCGCCCCAGCAGCCAGCGCGGCCGGGTGATGCTCTCCTGTAGCGGCACGTTTTGCATGACGTAGCGGGTGAAAATAGCGGCCTGAGTTTGCGGCTGGCCGTCGCCACCCATGGAGCCGTATACCATCACCCGGCCATCGTTCAGCCTTGCGGCGGCGGGGTTGAGGGTGTGAAACGGCTGCTTGCCGGGCGCCAGCGCCAGCAGGTGGCGCGGGTCGAGGCTGAACGATGCTCCGCGGTTCTGCCAGACAATGCCGCTTTCCGGCAGCACCACGCCGCTGCCGAACTCGTGGTACAGGCTTTGTATAAAGGAGACCGCCAGCCCGCTTTTATCGATAACCCCCATCCACACGGTGTCGCCCGGGCCTTTGCCCGCGCCCCACGGGGCCGCCCGCTGGTCGTCGATATTCTCCGCCAGCGGCTGCAGCGCCGCCGGCGTCAGCAGGCTCTGGATATCGACATCAAGGTGGCGGGGATCGGTGATATGCGCGTCGCGCAGGCCGAAGGCCAGCTTGGTCGCCTCCACAATTCGGTGGACGGTCATCGCATCGTCGGCATCGGCCATCGCCAGCCTGTCGGTGATGCCGAGGATCGCCAGCGAAACCAGTCCCTGGGTCGGCGGCGCGAGGTTCCACAGTTCGCCGTGCCGGTGCGCCAGCCTGAGCGGCTGGGGGCGGCGAGCGCGATGCTGCCGCAGGTCGCTAAGGGTGACGGGCAGTCCGTACTTTGCCATACCGCGAGCCAGCTGCTCCGCCAGCGGCCCGCGATAGAAGCTGTCTAAACCGTCTTCGGTTAATCGGCGCAGGGTGTTCGCCAGCGCCGGCTGCAAAAAGCGGCTCCCGGCCTTCGGCGGCTGGCCGTCCACCAGAAAGGTTTCGGCGAAGCCGGGCTGGTCGCGCAGTTCGCTGAATTTATCGGCGGTCGCGCTGGCCTGCGAGGCGGTCACCGGGATACCGCCGGCGGCGTAACCGATGGCATCCTCCAGCAGACGCGTCAGCGGCAGCGATTTCCCGGTTAACTCCCGCGAAACCTTAAGCGCTTCGTCCCAGCCGCTGACGGTGCCCGCCACGGTCAGGGCCGCCTGCGGGCCGCGGTGGGGGATCTGCGCGAGGCCGGCGTAGGCCTGCGGCGTCGCCAGCGACCCCGCCGCGCCGCTGGCGTCAATGGCGATGGGATCGCCCTCGGGGGGCACGATAAGCCAGAAGCCATCGCCGCCGAGGCCGTTCATATGCGGGTAAACTACGGCGATGGTCGCAGCGGCGGCGACCATCGCTTCGATGGCGCTTCCGCCTCCGCGCAGAACCGCCAGCGCGCTCTGGCTGGCCAGATGATGGGGCGCAACCGCCATCCCGCGGGCGGCAACATGACTTTGCATGGGGTGTCCTCAATTAAGCGAAATGTCCGCAGAGGGTTGCAAAAGCTGTTCCATGTCTGAACGTAAAGTTTCAATTGCTGCTGGCGATGGGCGTTTTTTGTCGAACTGGCATGCATTATGAAAGACGTTAACGGTATAGTGCGGTGAAACGAAAGTTACAGAGGTCTTATGCAACAGCTTGATGAACGACTGAAAGAGCAGTACCCGTCATTATCGCCCCAGGAGCAGCGGGTGGCGGATTTTATTTTCGATCATTTTGATGACCTGATTAGCTACAACAGCGCCGAGCTGGCGCAGCTGAGCGGCGTATCGAAAGCCACGGTCAGCCGTCTGTTCAAGCGCCTGGGCTATGAAAAATATAAAGATATGCGCGATGAGCTGCGCACCCTGCGCCAGAGCGGAATGCCGCTGACCGATAATCGCGATGCGGTGCAGGGCAACACGCTGCTGGCGCGCCACTATAAACAGGAGATGGCCAACCTGACCCAGTGGGTTAACGCCCTTGATGTCCAGCAGTTCGCCGAGGCGATTCAGGCGCTGGTGAGCGCCCGGCGTATCATGATTATCGGCATGCGCAATGCTTATCCGGCGGCGCTGCATCTGCGCCAGCAGCTCCTGCAGGCGCGCGGGCAGGTGCTGGTGCTGCCGCAGCCGGGACAAAGCTTAAGCGAAGAGCTGGTGGATTTAACCGCCGACGATCTGGTGGTGGTGATGGCGTTCCGCCGCCGCCCGCGAATTATTCGCCCGCTGCTGCAGCAGCTGCAGAGCAGCGGCATTCCGGCGCTGCTGATGTGCGAGCCGCAGGCCCACGGCCTGTTTCCGCTGGCGCGCTGGCGGCTCTGCGCGCCGCTGGATAGCGTATCGGCCTACGACAGCTACGCCTCGGTCAATAGCCTGATCAATCTGCTGTCGAACGCCTTTCTGCACGAAATTCTCGATAAAGGCCGCCCGCGCATTCACGACATCGCCACCCTTTATCAGCAGCTGGACGAGCTGGAGCAACGATAATGGGGCGCCAGCGTGGTGCTTTGCATGATTTTGGTGCGTTAAAATAATGGGGGAACGCGCGGTCGTTCCCTCTTAATTCCTCAATTTCCCTTGTTTTACGTTCGCTTAGCCAAACGACGGGCTAACCCGATGCGCGGCGCTGTATCTGGCACATTAGTTGCAAAAGTGACTTCAAAGAATCTTTTGTTTCATGCTAACGTAACGGGTAAACATCATGAAGAAACTGTTGATCGCACTGGCCGGGGCCGCTTGTCTGTTAACCAACCTCCCGGCGGCGAAAGCTGACCAGCTCCAGGATATTGAAAAGCGCGGCACGATCCGCATTGCGGTGCCGCAGGATTTCCCGCCGTTTGGCTCGGTGGGTACCGACCTTCAGCCGCAGGGCTACGACATCGATATGGCGCGCTATCTCGCCAAAGAGATGAAGCTCAAGCTGCAGCTGGTGCCGGTGACCAGCGCCAACCGCGTGCCTTATCTGCAAACCGATAAGGTGGACCTGGTGATTTCCAGCCTCGGTAAAAACGCCGAGCGCGAAAAGGTGATCGACTTTAGCCGCGCCTATGCGCCGTTCTTCCTCGGCGTGTTTGGCCCGAAAGGCGCGGAGCTGAAAGACCCGGCGGCGCTGAGCGGTAAAAGCGTGGGCGTGACCCGCGGCGCGGTGGAAGATATGGTGCTGACCAGCGTGGCGCCGAAAGAGGCGCAGATTAAGCGCTACGAAGATAACAACACCACGCTGTCGGCCTATTTATCTGGCCAGGTGCAGTATGTGGCCACCGGCAACCTGGTGGTGGCGGCCATCTCCCGGCAGAACGCTGACAAGGCCCCGGTGCCGAGCTTTATGCTGAAGGATTCGCCGTGCTTTATCGGCCTGAAAAAGAACCAACCGGCCCTGAAGGCGAAAGTGGATGCGCTGATTGAGCAGGGCGTAAAAGACGGCACCCTGAACGGTTTGTCTGAGAAGTGGCTGAAAGCGCCGCTGCCTGCCAGCCTCGGCGCGTAAGGTCCGGGCATGACGGAGCAACTTCATTTTTCTGCGCTCTGGCCGCACTGGCCGGAGCTGCTGGCGGGGCTGTGGGTGACCATTCAGCTGACGGTGCTGGCGACGATAGGTGGCCTGACGATTGGCATCTTCGGCGCCGCCATCCGCAGCGGGCGACCCACGTGGTTCAGCCGGATTTGGGGCGGGTATGTCGAACTGATTCGCAACACGCCGTTTGTGGTACAGCTGTTTTTTATCGTCTTCGGCTTACCGAATCTGGGGCTGAAGATGACGGCGGGCGAGGCCGCGCTGCTGGCGATGGTGGTCAATCTTGGGGCCTACAGTACCGAGATCGTGCGCGCCGGGATTCAGGTGACGCCGAAAGGTCAGTGGGAAGCGGGGCGCGTACTGGGGCTGACCCGGACGCAGACCTTTATTCAGGTCATTCTGCCCCCCGCGCTGCAGCGCATTTATCCGGCGCTGGTGAGCCAGTGCATCATCGTCATGCTCGGTTCATCGGTGGTGTCGCAGGTCTCTTATGAAGAGCTGACCTTTGCCGCTAACCTGATTCAGTCGCGCACCTTCCTCAGTTTTGAGGTCTATCTGGTGACGACGGGGATTTATTTAGCGCTGTCGATAACGATGCGTCAGCTGCTGATGGCGGCGGGACGTAAATGGCTGGGGGTGCAGGCATGATGACCACCTTTACCGATTGGGACATTGTCCGCAATCTGCTGCTGGCCGGGCGCTGGACGGTGCTGCTGTCGCTGGTGGCGTTTCTCGGCGGCGCGCTGGTCACGCTGCCGCTCCTGCTGCTGCGCATGACCGGCGGGCGTCAGGTAAAACGCCTGATCCGCGGCTATGTCGAACTGTTTCAGGGGACGCCGCTGCTGATGCAGCTGTTTCTCGCCTTTTTCGGCGTGGCGCTGTTCGGCATCGACGTTTCGGCGTGGACCGCGGCGTCGCTGGCGCTGACGCTGTATACCAGCGCCTTTTTGCTCGATATCTGGTTTGGCAGCATCCGCGCCCTGCCAAAAGGGCAGTGGGAAGCCTCGCGCTGTCTGGGGCTGAGCTTTGGCCAGACGCTGTATCGGGTCGTCGCCCCGCAGGCGCTGCGGATCGCCATCGCCCCGACGGTGGGGTTTGCCGTGCAGGTGATCAAGGGTACCGCGCTGGCGTCGATTATCGGCTTCGTCGAGCTGACCAAAGCGGGAACGATGCTGACCAACGTGACGTATCAGCCGTTTAAAGTCTTTGCGCTGGTGGCGCTGGGCTATTTCATTCTGTGTTACCCGCTGTCCCGCTACAGCCGCCATCTGGAGAACAAATTCAATGCCTCTCATCACCATTAATCAGATGCAGAAGTACTACGGCGATAACCACGTGCTCAAGGGCGTCGATCTGGATATCGATATGGGCGAAGTGATCTCGATTATCGGCCGCAGCGGGTCGGGCAAAAGCACGCTGCTGCGCTGCATCAACGGCCTGGAAGGCTATCAGGAAGGCAGCATTAAGCTCGGTGGGATGACCATTACCGACCGCGAATCGCAGGCGCGGGAGATCAGCCGCTCTATCGGCATGGTGTTCCAGAGTTTTAACCTGTTTCCGCATATGACGGCGCTGGAAAACGTGATGCTGGCGCCGCGTCGGGTGCTGAAGAAGAGCGCCGCCGAGTGCCGTGAACTGGCCCAGCGGATGCTGGAAAAGGTCGGATTGGGCGACCGGCTCGATTACTACCCGTCGAGTCTCTCCGGCGGCCAGCAGCAGCGCGTGGCGATTGCCCGCGCGCTGGCGATGTCGCCAAAAGTTTTACTCTGTGACGAGATCACCTCGGCGCTGGATCCGGAACTGGTTGGCGAAGTGCTTAAGGTGCTGGAGCAGCTGGCGGCGGAGGGCATGACGCTGATTCTCGTGACCCATGAAATGAATTTTGCCCGCGAAGTGGGCGACCGCGTCGTGTTTATGCATCAGGGACGGGTCTGGGAGCAGGGCGACAGCAAAACGCTGTTCGCCAACCCGCAGACCAGCGAACTGAAGCAGTTTATTTCCTCCGTGCGCGGCCTCAATCAATAAGGACTTAAAGATGGATATCACTCAGTTTCCGCAACTCAATCCGCCGTCGCGCCTGCTGATGGGGCCCGGCCCGATTAACGCCGACCCGCGCGTGCTGCGCGCCATGTCGAGCCAGCTGATCGGCCAGTACGACCCGGCGATGACCCACTATATGAACGAAGTGATGGCGCTGTACCGCGGCGTATTTCGTACCGAAAACCGCTGGACGATGCTGGTGGACGGAACCTCAAGGGCCGGGATTGAGGCGATCCTGGTTTCGGCTATTCGGCCGGGGGACAAGGTGCTGGTGCCGGTGTTTGGCCGCTTCGGCCATCTGCTGTGCGAAATCGCCCGCCGCTGCCGGGCAGAAGTGCATACCATTGAAGTGCCGTGGGGCGAAGTGTTCACCCCGGACCAGGTGGAAGATGCCATCAAACGTATTCGTCCGCGTCTGCTGCTAACGGTGCAGGGCGATACCTCGACCACCATGCTGCAGCCGCTGGCGGAGCTGGGGGATATCTGCCGCCGCTATGACGTCCTGTTTTACACCGACGCCACCGCCTCGCTGGGCGGCAACCCGCTGGAAACCGACGCCTGGGGACTGGATGCGGTCTCGGCTGGGATGCAAAAATGCCTTGGCGGCCCGTCCGGCACCTCGCCGATTACCCTCAGCGCGCGCATGGAAGAGGCGATTCGCCGCCGCAAATGCGTGGAAGAGGGGATCCGCACCGATGCCCACCGCGACGGCGACGAGGAGATGATCTACTCCAACTATTTCGATCTCGGCATGGTGATGGACTACTGGGGGCCGGAACGCCTTAACCACCATACCGAGGCCACTACCGCGCTGTTCGGCGCCCGCGAATGCGCACGGCTGATCCTCCAGGAGGGGCTGGATAACGGCATTGCCCGCCATAAGCTGCACGGCGACGCGCTGGTCAAAGGCATTCAGGCGATGGGGCTGGAGACCTTCGGCGACCTGAAACATAAGATGAACAACGTGCTTGGCGTCGTTATCCCGCAGGGTATCAACGGCGACCAGGCGCGCAAGCTGATGCTGGAAGATTTCGGTATTGAAATCGGTACCTCGTTCGGCCCGCTGCACGGCAAAGTGTGGCGGATCGGCACCATGGGGTACAACGCGCGTAAAGACTGCGTGATGACCACGCTCAGCGCGCTGGAGTCGGTGCTGAACTATCTCAAATTCCCCACCACTCAGGGCGCGGCGATGCAGGCCGCGTGGGATCACTATCGCAGCGAGAGCGCCCAATGAGTCCAGCACAACGCCAGCAGGCGGAAATGCAGCAGGCCGCGGCGCGGGTGATGGCCCGCGCCGATGAGCTGGCCGCGATCAGCGAAACGCCGGATGCCCTGACCCGGGTTTATCTCTCCCCACAGCATCTCGAGGCCAACCAGCGGGCGGCGCGGTGGATGACCCAGGCCGGAATGACCGTCTGGCAGGACAGCGTCGGCAATATTTGCGGCCGCTACGAGGGAGAGCAGGAGGGAGCGCCCGCCATCCTGCTCGGGTCGCACCTTGATACGGTGCGCAACGCCGGGCGTTACGACGGGATGCTCGGCGTCCTGGCGGCGATCGAAGTGGTGCACGGTCTGCATCAACAGGGGCGGCGGCTGAAACAGGCCATCGAGATTGTCGGCTTTTGCGATGAAGAGGGGACGCGCTTCGGTATTACGCTGCTCGGCAGCCGCGGGATAACCGGTACCTGGCCCGAGAGCTGGCTGGCGCAGACCGATGCCGACGGCGTCAGCGTGGCGCAGGCGATGGTGCTGGCGGGGCTGGATCCGGCGCGCATTCATCTTGCCGCCCGCCGCCCGGAGGAGATTGCCGCCTACCTGGAACTGCATATCGAGCAGGGGCCGTGCCTCGAGCAGGAAGGGCTGGCGCTGGGGGTGGTCGAGGCGATCAACGGCGCGCGTCGCCTGAACTGCCGCTTTACCGGCGAGGCGGGGCACGCCGGGACCGTGCCGATGAGTCATCGGAAAGATGCGCTGGCCGCCGCCGCCGAGTGGATGGTGCGGGTAGAGACCCTGACCCGCGAGCAGGGCGGAAACCGGGTCGCCACGGTGGGTACGCTGCGCTGCGCGCCCGGCGCGGTTAACGTGATACCCGGCGACGTTACGCTGACCCTGGATATTCGCGGGCCGCACGACCAGCCGCTGGATGCGCTGCTGGATACGCTGCTGAATGAGGCGCAGGCCATTGCTTCTCGTCGCCAGCTGCGGTTCAGCGCCGAAGAGTTTTACCGTATTGCCGCCACCGCCTGCGATAGCGGATTGCAGCAGGTATTGAGCGAGGCGGTGCAGGCGGTGCAGGGGCGTTCGTTGACGCTGCCGAGCGGCGCCGGGCATGATGCCATCGCCATTGCCGAACGCTGGCCGTCAGCGATGCTATTTGTGCGCTGCAAAGGCGGCATCAGTCATCATCCCGCCGAGTCGGTCACCGCCGACGATGTGGCGCTGGCGATAGCGGCCTATTCGCGCGCGGTGTCGGCGTTGGATGCCGGGAAGTAGCGGCTATCGTTTCGCTTCTGGTAAACCGGGCATAGCGCAACCCCCACCACGGTGGGGGCCTGTTTTATCTTTTGCCGTTCGGTTTAAGCTGTTCGCCGGGTCTGAGCCTGAACAGCTCGTCATCTCGCGTGGAGTAGCGAACCGTCCCGTCAGCCAGCCGATAAGCACCCTCGGTGAATCCCGCGCCGTTCAGGAACGGCGCCACCGCGTCCGGCGTGTTGCGGAAGGCGGCTTCCAGGGCGAGAAGCGCATAGGGGGCAATACTATCGATACTGGCATATTCGGCCTCAGGGTCATCGACAAAAAAGCCGTTGAGGCGCTGCTTGTTGATGATGTTCGCGCCGATGCGATCCGCCAGCGTCAAATAGTCCTGCTGCCCGGTGGCCTGCCACAGGTCGATAAGCGCGAAAATCGCATACGGCTGATGGTTCTCCGTTTGGCTATTCAGCCTGCGGTTCGCGCCGCCGGGTTCACCGATATCGCCTAAACCCTGGCCTTTCGCGATGCCGCGGGCGACTTTCCAGATGGCACGATCCGGTTCAAGCGTCCAGGCGCGGGCGTAGGAGAGAAGAAATTCATTTCCCGCCGGATAGGCTTTGAGCACCGTGCCTTTTTTCCCATAATAGCCATCGCGTTTTAACACATAGCCGGAGAGATCCGTGCCGTTGGCCAGCATCGGGCGGAAGGTATTGTTCTGCTCATCGTAAGCGTAGGTCGCGAAGGCTTTGAGGCCATCAAGGGTCCATTTTTTGAGATCGTCACCGTTTTTGCCGAGCGATTTTGCCAGGGCAAGCTGCATCAGCGCATTTTCTGAGTAGAGCGTGCTGGTCCGGCCCTTCAGCAGCATATTGCCCTCCAGCGCGTCCGGGCCCAGTTCGGGGCCAAACTGACGCTGCGCGCGGTCGCCGTATTTCGAATGCGTGTCGCTGTCATCTGTGGTGTCGGCGCGTTTTAGCGGTTGGGTAAACTGGTAGACGCCCAGCCCGGTCTTCTTATCTCGCGGCAGAACGTACTGTTCGGCCAGACGCTTCGCCCACGTCAGCGCGCCAGCGTCACCATCGTATTGATAGAGCAGCGATGCGGAGTAGATAAGGTCGTTGCCGGCATTGAGAAAGCTCAGGCCCTTGGTGGCGAAAAAGGGCGGCTGTTGGACAAAATCACTTTGCCAGAGTGCGCCCATCGGCTTGCCGTACTCCCCGTGACGGCTGGTTTCCAGCGTTTTCCAGTCGTAAACATGAGCGTTCCAGAAAGCCTTGATAAAGCGCGCGGTGGCCTTGTCATCGACGGCAAACATCATGTCGTAATAGGGATACGCGTTCTTAAGTTCATGGACCATCTCCTTTTCGCTCGGGCCTTGAGGCTGCAGCGTTTTCAAATCAACAAAGCGATGGCCTCCCCACAGCAGTAGCCCGCTGGCGTCCTGATAGTGGTCAAAGTAGTAGCGAATATTCTCCGCGACCCGCTGCTTATACTTTGCTTCGCCGGTCAGGTTGCTTAACCCTACCAGCACCCGCATCAAGTTTTGCTGGGCCGAGAAGTTCGACAGTACGGTCACTTTACCGTCCGGAAAGACCCATTCCATTTGCTTGCCGGTGCGAGGATCCACGCCATTGGCCAGCAGGGGAGAGTGATGGCCGTACCGATCTCCCGCTTTATCCAGCACGACGTCAGCGAACTGCTTTACGCTGCTCAGGCGCGCGTTCTCCTGGGCGCCAGCACTCAGTGAGAAGAGACTCAGAGCGCCCAATGCCAGGGTGATTTTTGCAATCTTCATTATTATCCTCTTAATGAAAATAAGGGTTTAATAAAACCCTTATTTATTATCTGGCTGACAGGAAGTTATCAGAAAGAGTATTTCACACCAACGCGATAACGCGTTTGGCGTTCATCGGTGGCTTTACTGCCGGAAACGTTGCCGATGGCCATATAAGGAGACCAGTTTTTATCAAATTTATAGGTCAACTTAAAATCATGGGTCCAGTCATAGCTTTCGTTATCCGCTAAAATAACCCCGGCGGAATTGGCTTTTTTATAGTCCAGTTCATAATCGAGCTGATAATCTTTGAGGAATTTCCAGGAAAGAACGCTGGTCAGATTATAGCCGTTCTCCGAGGTGTCTTTAGACGTGCCGATATTGCCTGAATTGCGCTTGTAGTAAGGTCGGTAGCGCAATGAGGCGCTGACATCGTCGGTCAGATTCGCTTTACCGCGCAGGTAGGGACGATAGTTGTTTGAGGACGAACTGGTATCCAGAGAGAAGCCGGGCTCAATCTGGAAGGTTTTATTTATTTTATGCACATAGCTCGCTACCACTTCGGTGCCGTTACTCACGGTTTCATCATAGGCTTTATTTTTATCCTGCGAACCTTTCCATTTCCCTTCCAGCGACAGGCCAAAGCCATTGGCAAAACGGTGAGACATCAGCAGTCTGTCTTTATGATTATTGCCGGCTTTGTCATTGGTTTCATGACGATAATCAAATGTCACCGCGTGGGCAGCAATACTGATAAAAGGGATCGTGACTAATAATAAGGAACGAAACATAGGGTGCCTCTACTTTTTTTATTTTCCAAAGGTACAAGAAATTACCTGCCGTAAAGCAGGCAGAACGATACAAATGAAATTATTAGATGGTAGTGTGGTGCCGGGTGCCTCCCGGTGAATCAGGCGCTGACTTCCTGATTCGTCTATAAAAACGAAACGTCGATGAGGGCATTCCTCAATTCAGCATGACCCCGCCGCTTAGGGGGATTCACCACACATTATTCTTTATTCCCTGGTGATGACTAATTAGTACTGTCCGTAATTATATTGAAAATTACTTTTACACAAAATGAAATGATGTTTTGAGATCGAGATCTGAATATTAAAAACAGAGGGTAAATATTTTTTATGTCATTTATAAAGATAATCCTAATAATTAATTATTATTTTAAATCAGTGTGTTGAGTGGTTTCTTTGGGTTTATTTTGCGTTTTTATTTGCGAATATAAGGATTTTTTATGAATTGACGGTAATCTTATTCCTATATTTTTAAACGCTCAGTTTGTTAAAACTTAAAAGTAGTTAGATGGTTTCAATGGTTAAACCGAAGCCAGTACTGCCGATTCCTTTAAGCTAAACGAAAGCTAAACGGAAATGAGGGCGGTATTGATCTGCCAGACTGACGACATAACACTCTCCGAAAAGTATCCATATGGAAGGATAATAAAAGACGGTAACCTCGGGACTTCAAGATGACTATTCATGGAAAGGATCGTGTATTTATTTCTGGCGTAGAGAATATAGTGCAGGAGCTGAGCGATGGCGCGGATGCGGGGTTAAGCAACTGCGTGTATGTCACCTGCGGGATGGATATCCAGGAGATATATACTTTGTTCTTTCGCCATCCGCCGGAGCACTACGCCATCTTCATCACCTCTGAGCGCCATTTTGAGACCATCAACCGGCTGTTTCCGGGCCTGTTAAAGCTCTGTTTGTCAGAGAGGTTGACGGTCGAAGAGCTGCGTCAGGCGTTAAAAGTGATGGGCCTGTTATCGGCTCAGAACCAGAGCGTTGCTTATCTGCCCGATACGTTTAATTTTACCCATGCCGAGCAACAGATCATGAGGCTCAGTTTACGCGGCCATTCTCTGGATGATATTGCCCGTATCCGCGGGGTCAGCCCGTCCACGGTCAGCGTCCAGCGTACCCGGCTGATGAAGCGCATGGGAACCAAAAGCCTGCAGGAGCTCTGCTCCCTCTATGCGGCTATGCGTACCAGCGCTTTCTGAATAAACGCAGGGCTGGAATCTGGCGAAATTTGAGATATTATTCTGAGCCATTGTACTAGTTTAAAGGTTCAAAGTGATGACGTTTTCCACCCTTGCCGATGTCAGAAGCCAGATCGATTCGATTGATAGCGAACTGGTTAGCCTGATTGCTCAACGTGCTGAGTGCGTTAAAGCCGCTGCCGCATTCAAAACTGACCACTCCGCCGTTCGTGCTCCCGCGCGCGTGCAGCAGGTTATTGATCGGGTTCGCGAAAAGGCGGCTGCCGCAGGGTTACCCGAAGTGATTATTGAGAAAGTGTATCGGTCCATGATAGATGCATTCATTGAATATGAGCTTGAGAAACATAATCAGCTACAGCGGCAAAAAAGTAACGGTGTGTTGGGTGAGTGACCCACACGATATTCTCCTGGCGTGAAGGGTCAGTTAGCCTCATTCTGACCCCCGACGGGCTGCTAAGCTATTATCCCCACGCTCTGATAGCCAGTGCCGCGATATAGAGCCCGAATCCCCAGGCCAGATGTGTGAGCACGCTTAGCAAGCGAGCCAGCCACGGGCGAGGTGTTTGCGACGCCGCAATGCCGAAGCCCAATGCGGGCTGAAGAATTATGAACGGCGCAAATAACGTTAACCCGCCTGCCAGCAGGCCTCCCGTAAGCGAGGGGGCATCCAGCCAGACGGCGCCGTACAGTACCAGAGGGACAAAAGCAAAAACGATCCCGGTCAGGTAGTGAAATACCCAGCCGGTAAGCCTCTCCCCAGCGATTTCCGGCGTTGAGACGATGGTGCGATGGCAAAGCTTTCCTCTGGATAGCCATAATATCCAGCGACCGACCAGGGCATAGTTCAGCGGCGGTATCTTGAGGAGGTCTTTTTGACACCATGACCACAAATCCATAATCAGCGTCGCGCCAATACCCGTTATGACAGTTTTAACAACAATAATCGTATCCAGGGTGTACTCCTTTTCCAATCAATGACAGGCTGGTAGCCAGTGTGCAACTTAAAGCGAGGTTTAAGTCAACGATGAAAGCGCTGGATATCCGACAAATTGCCGACCTCTCAGGCGTTACCCCCTCAGCCTTGCGGTATTACGAAAAAAAGGGGTTAATTCAGCCTGTTGGCCGTAATGGTTTACGAAGGCAGTATCATGAAAATGTGCTCAATAAGCTGCAGCTCATTGTGCTGGGGCAGGCGGCAGGGTTCTCTCTGGATGAACTTGCCGCGATGTTTGGTACCGCATCAGCGTTAGCGATAGACCGGGCGCAGCTACACCAGCGCGCACAAGAGATTGACGCCACCATTCGCAGGCTGCGGCTGTTAAGCCGCGGGCTGAAGCACGCTGCGCGCTGCACGCAGCCGGAGCATAGGCATTGTGAAGAGTTTAAAAGGATTGTCGCGAGAGGGCTGAGGCTGGTCAGCTAACGAGAATGAGCGAGCCTACGGTTTTTCGCGACGCAGGCCGGAAACGCCGGGAGGCCCGGAGACGGCACATCCCGGTCCGGGCTCCCCGGCCCGCGTTATCCCGAAAGCGATGCCGCGGTGGGATTCAGCGCGCGGTAAGTTTGACCCTGTGGTATCAGACTGGCCGCAAAAAGAATGTTGTGGGTGTTTTGCCATTTCCACTGGCTAGTCGTTGATGAGGGACTGGTTTTTGATTATCGGCAATGAGCATTATGTCGTTACCTTCGCATTCCAGAACCAGATAAATATGATCGTAACCGTGGTGCGCCGCGGGACCGCAGGTGGAGCCGACATCGCCGGGCCGTTGTTCACCCACAGAAATGACTTCCCATTGTCGTTTATCACGAAGATAGTTGCCCAACGCTAATGCCTGCGTAATATCGGGAACGGCAATCCCTCCGGCCTGTAACAGGTTGGCCAGGTTCAGGGCGCAACCATCATGCGGCCACTGCTCATGGGCTAATTTGAAAAGCTCAATCGCAGCGACGGCCTGAACGTTTTCATAACGAACCGGCGTTTTGGCAATATTGACTACGTTGCGCATTTTTTCTTTGTCGCTCAGCGGCGCGATGCTATCGGCAAACATCACAGGAGGCGTATGTAGCGTAACAAATGTCTGGAATTCCTCCACGGCATCACGTCGCACGTGAGAAATAACCATCGCGGGGTTTACGATGGTACCGCACCAGCTGGTGCTGAAACGCAACAATCGGGCACAATACTCTATCGCCAGCGGGTGGTCTGTTTTCATTTTTGTAATGAAATTTTCAGCTGTATCAATGTCATGCTGTTTGGCAAAATTACGGAGTTCCGCCTTTCCATTGCCGATACTGTCAAATGACACCTGAAACGCCCCGGTTTCTTCGCTTTCGATATGAGCCTGTGAACGAGCGTTTTTGGAATCAACGCCGGCATCCCAGCGCCAGTCTGATTCAAACCCCGCCTGAACGCGAAGCACTTCACACATGACGGCTTTACGGTGTAAAAGGCTGGTGTAGGGCCCCAGAGCCCCTTTCATTACGGCATAGATATCATGAAGCTTATTTTCAGCAAAAACCTCATCAGGTAAAGCATTTAAAGTATCGACTAGCTGTTCTAAAAACGCTATCGGTGGACGACCATGCTGCGTGCTGACAGGATAGCGAGTCGCGATGAATATACGCTTGTTGCTAGTATCCATAAAACTCTCCTTCATGACGGTGACGAATATTGAGATAGTGTCTTAGGTCTATTTACTCGAGGTTAAGCCCTGAAAGAGAGAAGAAACTTTATTTACCAGGTAAGGCGCAAATAATGTCATTCCGGCTATCAGGAATTTAATGATTTCACCCAGAGCATCAGGGTTGGATATTTTTCTATTGTGGCCAAAATCAAGTAGCAATAACGAGCCGAAGCCAATATACATAAACAAAATAACCAGCATGCCGATTAGCGCAATGAGCCGGCTCGAACTGGCTTTCATCTCTTTGACCAGAAGCGGTTTGCCCGCAACGTCATAAAGCGGTTTCTTTGTCACGGTATCAGTGCCGTCCGTGGTGGTTTTAACCTCTTCGGTAGCGGATAATTCAACGTCTTCCGAAAGCGCATCGGCTAAAGACCACGCTTCAGGAAGCGACTTGCGGATGACTAAAATAGAAAGCAAGGTACCAAAAATAACGATGAAAAATACAAGGTAAATTAAATATTTGTCGATGTTATCACCGCAGGGCTGCTCAGCCTGACAGGATACATCATTAGCGTGAACTGCGGCAGAGAGAAAAAACAAAACGATTGCCGATGCTGATGTGTGTCTTTTTAGCAAAAACATAAGTATATTCCTCACCAATATAAAGTTTATTTATATGTGGCATGCGAAGATAAAGACATATACGCGGATATTTCTACTGACTACAGGATACTCGCTTATTCCCGTTTGCTATGCCGATAAGATGATTTCTTTTTTCTGACCTCCACCGCCTCTCTTTAGCGGGTTTTATGAAAAGCCACAGGCAAGCCGGGTGCTGACGTGCTCTCCGGACCGGCTGGCAGCAAGCAAAAACCACGTGGTTTAATGATACGCGGCCCCGCGTATAGGGTTCAGTATAATGGTGGTCATTGCATCCACATTCATTCAAATGAATGAGCGAGCAAAATAAATCAGCGATAAATAGCCCTGATAATGAGCAGGAGCTCGGACTGATTGCGGGTATGCGTTTTTCGGTAAAGCGCACTCAGATGGGTTCTGACGGTGGTGATGGCGACGCCCAGATGCATGGCGCATTCATCCGCAGTCATCCCTCTGAGCAGCAGCTCTGCCACCGCATTTTCGGCGGGTTTGACATTAAACAGTTCCATGAGCGCGCTGCCGCTGAGGAAGGGTTCAGGGATGATAATGCAAGCCGTACCGGGAATGCTGGGGGACGGGATGACCAGAATCGGTTTTGGATACCGTCCGGCGGTGTAGCATAATCCTGCCCGCGGACGCGCCTCCGTCCGGGTGGCCTGTTCAATGGCATGCCGCAGTTTTTTGCTGTCCGTATTCAGGCTTAGGGTGTCAGCGCCGACAGACCAGATCGCTTTGTGGTTTGCGCGCTGGTAATGTTCGGCCTGGGTGCTGGCGTAAAGCATTTTCCCGGCGCGATCCACCAGCCAGACCGGGTAGATACCGTTATCCATAACGGCACTCTGATATTTAATCGTGTCACGAAGTTGTTCAAATCTGGCATGAAGCTGGCTGGCGGAAATTAACGCCGGGATGAGACGCCGGAACAGGTCAAATTGTACAGCCAGCGGATAGCTGGCTTCATTAGCCGTCATCAGTGATAAATACGTAGAATAACCGTTGACGGTACACAATTTAACGCTGGTCAGATAATTCAAATCATTAGGATGATGAAATTCATTATAATAAGCGCTGTTAGCAATAAATTTATCCCCTAAAAACTCCCTGTCCCTGTACATCTGCCCTACAGGTAACCCCGTCAATATTTTTTCGGCAGGATCTATTGCCAGAAAGATATCCCGATAGGCCGTAAAGACTTTTTCATCAAAGAGTAATGAATCCGTCATGAGATGCGCATTACCTTTGTCATAATAAAGCAATGCCGCGTACTGATGTCCTGTCAGTAACGATAGTTTCTGCAGCGCGGGTTTCCAGAACTGGGGATCCAGCGCCGCCATCAGAATAGTCTCCAGGATTTCTATATATAAAAGCTCCGGATCAATGGCCATAACGACACCTTATATTTAGCGTTTAACCGGCAGGACACGGCTGATGAGGCGGGTACTATCAGCATAGTTGTGGCAGATAAATAATGGCAATCCCGATTCAGCCAGTTGGTATGGAAATGCAAAAACGGCGCGGAAACCCTTATTTTACGATGGGCTTCCTGCGGTTTATGAAGTTTATCCCTGACCCCGGCGTGGCTTTGATGAATATTCTCCCATCGCCTGCTGATGCAACCCTCTGCTCCCAGACTCGCGCGCTTGCGCGAACCCGCTTCGATAACAATTTCATCTCATACAGAGCATGGGATAGGTGGAAGTCCGCGCCCGTCGCCCGGCATCGCACCTTTACAGTTCGCGCAAACGCTCTGCGCTGTTATGCTAAAAACCCGGCAAGCCGCGCTGTAATGAGACCTGACCATGCCCGAACGCGAAAAAAACATCCATATTCAACCCTCTTCCTCTATCTCTCGAACGCATATTCTTCCGGCAATGCTGGCGATCGTCGTCGTATCGAGCCTGTGCGCGTTCGTCTCGCCGCCGCTGGGGCCGTGGCGCGAAATTTTGACCAATCCAGGGATGTATATCGATCTGCTGGCGCTGCTATTTCTGCTGTTTATGCTCTGGAGTTCGACCAAGGTGCGGATGAACCACGTGGCGGTTAACTGGGTACGCTACGGCCTGCTGCTGTGGATTGCCGGGGGCACTTTCGATCTGATGGACGAAATATTCCACCAGCCGCGCTGGATGGGGTACTACTGCGAAGATCTGCTGCGCCTGTCCGGCATGCTGCTGAGCGCGGTCGGGGTCTACAAAATTATTGAGCGCATCAATCTCCTGTACGTCGACGCGCGTTCGCAATCGCTCAAGGATGAGCTGACCCAGCTGCCCAACCGTCGCTTTTTTATCGACACCATCCGCGAGAAGGAGGGGCGCAGGCTGGCGCTGATGATTGTGGATATCGACTACTTCAAGAAAATTAATGACACCTGGGGACATCTGGTGGGGGACGAAGTGCTGTTTGCCCTTGGCAAACAGCTGGCGAAGCTTACCAGCGATAAGGTGTTGCCTTCGAGGATTGGCGGAGAAGAGTTTGCCATTATTGTCGATGGCCTGTCGGCGCAGGAAGTGGATGAACTGGCGCAGTCGATTTTGCAAAACGCCCGCGCGATCTTGATCAACCACGATAACCCGCTGTCGATCAGCATTGGCGTCGGTCTGCGCCATAAAGACGAGCCGCAGAACCTGTTTATTAAAAAGGTCGATGACGCGCTCTATAAGGCGAAAAATAACGGCCGCGGACGGGTTGAATGGGCCGCGTGAACTATCCCTGCTGCGCGCTGCGGCAGTGGCGACGATATTCGGAAGGTGAGCGCTCGGTGTAGCGTTTAAACACCCGGCAGAAATAGTTGCTGTCGACAAAACCGCAGTTGTGGGCGATCTCTTTGACCTTGAGGTCGTAGCCGCGCAGCAGCTTTTTCGCCTTTTCCAGGCGGACGCTGGTGAGAAACTCATTAAAACCGACGGAGCCGGATTTCTGGAATATATGCGACAGGTAGTTGGGCGTAATATGAAAACGCTTCGCTACCGACTCGCGGGTCAGCGGCTGGGTGAGATGCTCTTCGAGATAATCCTGTACCGCCAGAAACAGATCGCGGCTGCGGCTGACGCGCATCTCCAGCCCGACCAGCTGCTCAAGGCAGTGGCTCAACAGGGCCGCGACCACCAGCCTGGCGGTAACCGGGTCCGGCTGCAGGCAGATTTCATTGAGCGACAGCAGCAGGTAGGAGCCCACGCGCGGTCCGAGGCGGGCGACGTTCTGCTTTTCCGTGCGCAGCTGCTTGCCGTCCCAGTGCTGAACGCAAAACCCGAGCTTCTGGCGACCAAACAGAATGCTTAACGTCGACGCCGGCGCGGTCCATTCCGGCAGCGTCCATTTACCCGCCTGAACGTAGAGCACCTGCGAGGCGGAGAGCATTGTCTCCGACAGCGGCAGCCCGCTCTCCTTAAGCTCGCCCTCAAGCACAATTTCCAGCCGTGGAAAGGGCACCTTAAACGCCAGCTCGGGCTCGGAGATATCCGGGTCGGGGAACCTGACGTGCAGATTATCTTTCTGATTTACTAAACGATTTAAAATATCCGCCAGATCGTCAATCATTCCGTATGCCTTAGAAGAGAGCAATTATCCTGTTGATTATAATCTATTTTATCTGCGCAGGCTTGTTCTGTGTCAGGCGGCTTGGCTAATGATTGCCCTGCAGGAAGGGGGAAAAAGCTGGATTTTGATGGCCATCACACTTTTCCCTGCCGCGTACGCTCGTCCAGTTTTTCGTAGTTTTGCCCTCATGTATTCCCGCCCGCCGCCGATTAGAGTTTGTTTTGTGTTATCGATAAGTTAAGGAATATAAATATGGAACAACAATCTGCGGTTTATCTGGATGCGCTGGGGGCGAACGTTGCGCTGAGCCCGGCAATGAAACAGGAGCTGGATACCCTGGGCTACACCGTCGTGCATAACGTGGTGGACGCGGAGTGGCTGGCGGCGATGCGCGCGCTTATCGACGCCATCGTCGAGAGAGAGGGCGATAATCTGGCGATCGAGCACCACCAGGAAGCGACGGCAACCCGCATCGCCAACCTGATTAACAAAGGCGCGATTTGGGAAAAGGTCTGGTCCCATCCGCTGATTCTCTCCGCCTGTCGGCATGTTTTTCAGGGGGATTTTAAAGTCTCCAGCCTGAACGCGCGGGAAGCGTTGTTCAACGGCGGCCATCAGCCGCTGCATGCGGACTGGAAAAAGCCGCGTCACGATTTTCCGAAAGTGCATCTGGTGAATACCATCTGGGCTATCGATGATCTGAGCGCTGAAAACGGCGCGCCGCGCATTATTCCCGGCACCCATTTGCGTCCGGAGCTGCCGGAAGCGGTGCTGGATGACCCGGAGCTGGCGCATCCTGATGAGGTGGTGTTCGCCGCGCCGGCGGGCAGCGTGATGATTTATAACGCCCACGCCTGGCACGGCGGGACGCGCAACCGCGTCGGCAGCAGAAGGCGCGTGCTGCACGGTTTATATATCGACAGGGCGGATACCGCGCAGCAGGATCAGCAGCGCTGGCTGACGCCGGAAACCGCCAGCCGCCTGACGCCCGCGCAGAAATGGCTGCTGGGGGTGGCGTAAAAATCGCATGGAATTGTAGCCCCGGTAAGCGCAGCGCGACCGGGGGAAGTCTGAGCGGGCGCGGTGCTATTTCCCCGGGCCGCGGCGCAAGCGCCTTGCCCGGGCTACAAAACGGCAAACGGCGGTGAACCTGTAGCCCCGGTAAGCGCAGCGCGACCGGGGGAAGTCTGAGCAGGCGCAGTGCTATTTCCCCGGGCCGCGGCGCAAGCGCCTTGCCCGGGCTACAAAACGGCAAACGGCGGTGAACCTGTAGCCCCGGTAAGCGCAGCGCGACCGGGGGAAGTCTGAGCAGGCGCGGTGCTATTTCCCCGGGCCGTGGCGCAAGCGCCTTGCCCGGGCTACAAAACGGCAAACGGCGGTGAACCTGTAGCCCCGGTAAGCGCAGCGCGACCGGGGGAAACCGGAAACGGCCGAAGTGTTATTTCCCCGGGCCGCGGCGCAAGCGCCTTGCCCGGACTACAAAACGGCAAACGGCGGTGAACCTGTAGCCCCGGTAAGCGCAGCGCGACCGGGGGAAGTCTGAGCAGGCGAAGTGCTACTTCCCCGGGCCGCGGCGCAAGCGCCTTGCCCGGGCTACAAAACGGCAAACGGCGGTGAACCTGTAGCCCCGGTAAGCGCAGCGCGACCGGGGGAAGTCTGAGCGGGCGCGGTGCTATTTCCCCGGGCCGCGGCGCAAGCGCCTTGCCCGGGCGACAAAATCACCGGTGTACTCACGGGATCTCAAGATAAACCACCGGCTTTTTCATAATGCATTTCACCGCGTCGACAATCTGCTGCGGCTGCAGCAGAAATGTTTTGATGCTGGTCTTAATGGTGCGGATGCCGCTAAAGCGTCCGGCATCGTCAATTTCAATATCCGTCACCAGCAGAACGACATCGGCATGGGCGATATCGTCGGCCATTATTTTGTTCTCCACCCCCAGCGCGCCCTGGGTTTCTATTTTGATATTCCATTTCTCCTGGTGGCCGACTTTTTCCAGCCGCTCGGCCGCCATATAGGTGTGAGCGACGCCGCTGACGCAGGCCGTGACGGCAACGATAGTGAAATCCATAGCATCCTCCTGGCGTTATCCGCCGACGGTCACGCTAAAACCGGCCCGTTCGGCCAGCGTCCTGAATGGCTGAATCTCAGATTCTGCAGGGGCTTTAATCATCGACATCGACCATTTTTTTCCCAGTAAGTGATATTTGGGTTCGCCGTACTGATGGAACGGCAGAAGATGAATTTCCGGCAGCTTAAAGGGGGCCAAAAATGCCAGAATCCGGCGGAAATTCGCTTCATCAAGCGTGAATCCCGGAATCAGCGGCACCCGGGGGATCACGTGAATATGCGCTTCCACCAGACGGGTAAAGTTATCCAGCACCCGCGGCATATTCATCCGCAGCTGCTCGCGGGCCAGCGTTTCATCCATGATTTTTAGATCGAACAGTACTTCATCGCAGGCCTGCGCCAGCGGAAAAAAGCGGCGGTAGGCGGTATCGCCCGCCGTTTCAATCGCCGTTCTGATCCCCCATTCGCGCAGGCGGCGCAGCAGGCGCGCGGCGAATTCGGCCTGCATCAGGACTTCGCCGCCCGACAGGGTCACGCCGCCGCCGGAGGCGCGGAAGAAGACCTCATCCTTCAGCACCTCTTTAAGCAGATTATCGAGGGTGACGTCGCGGCCAATCTGCTGCCACGCGCCGGAAGGGCACTCGACCACGTCCTGCTGGCAGCGGGAGCAGCGCAGGCACTTGCTCTCCCGGCGTACGGTCTGAATTTGCGGCGAGATCGACTCCGGATTGGCGCACCAGGGACAGGTATGCGGGCAGCCTTTAAAAAACACGACGGTGCGGATCCCCTGACCATCATTCAAAGAGTAGCGCTGGATATTAAAAATGCGCGCCTTATCGGCGCGCGTTTCCAGGACCTCACAGCTGATGCGCGGTGCGGCGGATAATGTCATCCTGAATCTCCTGCGACAGCTCGACGAAAAAGGCGCTGTAGCCCGCAACGCGCACCACCAGGCCGGCAAAATCCTGCGGCCGCTGCTGGGCTTCGCGCAGCGTATCGGCGTTAACCACGTTGAACTGAATATGCTGCAGCTTCAGCCTGGTGAATGCCTGCAGGAAGTCGGCCAGCTTATTGAGGCCGCCGTCGCCGGCAAGGGTCGCCGGGGTGAATTTGACGTTCAGCAGCGTACCGTTGGAGAGCAGAAAGTTATCCAGCTTGCTGACCGACTTAAGCACCGCGGTCGGCCCCTGCACGTCCTGGCCGAGCATCGGCGAGAGCCCGCCGTCCGCCAGCTGCTCTCCGGCCAGGCGTCCGTCCGGAGTGGCGCCGACGACCGAGCCGAGCGGCACGTGGGCAGAGACGGTATAGGAGCCCGGCGTAAAGCGACCGCCGCGCGGGTTGCGGTACTGCTCTACCTCTTTGCAGTAGAATCGCAGCAGATCGGCGCTGATGTTGTCCACTTCGTCAATATCGTTGCCGTATTTCTCGAAGCGGTTGATCAGGCGCGCGCGGATTTTTTCCCCTTCCGGCGTCTGGAAGTTGGCTTTCAGCACCGCGATCAGTTCAGCGAAGCTGAGCCTTTTTTGCTCAAACACCATCCCTTTAAGCGCGTGCAGCGAGTCGCTGAGGTTAGCGATGCCGATGCCCTGGACCCCGGAGAAGTTATAGCGCGCGCCGCCTTCGGTGATATCCTGGCCGTGCTGCACGCAATCCTCAATAAAGGAAGAGAGCAGGGGAACCGGCGCCCAGTCGCGGTGGCCGATACCGCAAATATTGCTGCCTTCGACCATCAGCCTAATGTAATAGCGAATCTTGTCGCGGATCTGGTTGATCAGCCCATCCCAGGTGATGTCAGGGTTGCTTTCGTTTTCCAGCATCACGATTTCCATCACCTTCAGCAGGTTGAACATGGCGATATCGTGCAGGCCGTAGGTGCGCCCCGGGATCGACAGCTCAACGCAGCCAACCACCGAGTAATCCCGCGCGTCATCCAGCGAGACGCCGCGGTTGAGAAACGCCGGGATCACCACTTCATCATTGAAGATTTGCGGAATGCCGGTGCCGAGGCGAATGGTCTCGGCGGTTTTGCGCAGGAAAGGGCGATCGACCAGCTCGTTGACCCGCACGCCGAGATTCGGCTGCGGCAGGCGAACGTTCTGGTAGGCGTCGAGGGATAAAAACGACAGGATATTGACCGCGCTGCGGCCAGTCTCGGTCAGGCCGCCGAGCAGGGCGGTATAGCCGGTCGGGAAGCCCGCGAAGTAGCGCGCGCTGCTGGTGGAGCGCAGCAGGACAATATCGTTGCACTTCACCCACAGCGACTCCAGAAGCTCCTGAAAAAACTGCGGATCCTGGCCGCGATTCAGCGAAGCCTGATAGTACGGCAGCATGTACTGGTCAAAGCGACCCAGCGAGATGGAGCTGGCGTTGGATTCATACTGCAAAATGATGTTCATATACCAGAAGAGCTGGCAGGCCTGCCAGAAATCTTCCGGGCGGTGCACCGCGTTATGGCGGGAGATGTCCGCGATGGTCTCCAGCTCTTTGCGCCGCTGCCCGTCGCCGCAGACGGCGGCCATGTCATCGGCAAGCGCCGCATAGCGCAGAATATGGCGCTGGGAGGCTTCCAGCAGGATCAGCACCGCCTGATAAAAATTGTTCTGCGGGTGCCGCTGACTCACCGCTTTCATCTCCGCCACCAGCGCGGCGAGGCCGTTTTCCAGCAGGCGAGGGTAGTCGATGATGATATGTCCCTGGCCTTTATCGGTCTGGTTGACGCTAAAAATCTGCGTGCTGACGGCGGCCTTCACTTCATCGGTCATCTGGGCGTTGATGAAATCCTTCATCGAACGATTTTCCCAGTAGGGGAACAGCACTTCGCGGTAGATGCGCTTATCTTCTTCGCTGATGTTGAAGCGGTCCTGCGGGCGGGTCGGGAACTGGTCCAGCTCCTTGAGCAGCCAGTAGGGATCCATCTCCGGCGACATGATCCCGGCGCGCGGCTTGATCGTACGGTTACCGGCAATCAGTTCATCATCACGAATCGAAATCTGCACATGATCGAGGACCCATGCGGTCGCTTTCGCCCGGCGGATCATCACCGGCTCCCCCTCGGTCTGTTTATGGCTGGCGGTGTAGAGCAGCGCTCGCTCGAGGGAGATTTCGCGCGGGTTGGCGAACAGACGATCTTTTAAGCGTTGAGTGCGATTAGTCATGACAAGCTCCATGTTATTTTGCGGGGCGCAGGCCGCGCCCCGTGTATTCAGTCAGGCATTCTGCGAAAGGTGGCTGTCGATTTTGTTCATAATGGCTTCGGCGCGCTTCACGGCGTCGCTGATGTTGACGCGCACGATGGTTTTACCGGCAAAACGCTCTTCAAACTTGATACCGATATCTTTGGTCAGAATCACCATATCGGCGCT
This sequence comes from Klebsiella sp. PL-2018, assembly GCF_019048985.1. Classification (NCBI taxonomy): domain Bacteria; kingdom Pseudomonadati; phylum Pseudomonadota; class Gammaproteobacteria; order Enterobacterales; family Enterobacteriaceae; genus Klebsiella; species Klebsiella sp. PL-2018. The sequence continues at coordinate 3,616,032 of NZ_CP077673.1, read as the reverse complement.
GGCGACGTCTTCCGCGGTCAGCTCGTTCTCAATGCCAATGGAGCCTTGGGTCTCGACTTTGACCTGCCAGCCTTTGGCCTTAGCGGCGCTCTCCAGCGATTCGGCGGCCATATAGGTGTGGGCGACGCCAGACGGGCAAGCGGTAACGGCGATAATTTTGGTCATACAATATTCCTTCCCGTGTCTCAGTTAATTTCGAAATCAAGATCCATCTCGTCATCGGCTTTGGCGTCAGACGTTTTCTTTTTCGCCAGGGCCTTAAGCAGGATGACGCAGGCGGCGCTGACGATGGCGCCAACCGCGAGGCCGGCAATAAATCCGCCTTTACCCTCAACGACCGGCAGAACGATAAGCCCGCCCCAGCCGGCATAGCACTGGGCGCCGAGCAGCGCGGCGGTGACGCAGCCGGCGGCGGCGCCGATCATATTGGCCGGGATAACGCGCAGCGGGTCGGCGGCGGCGAAGGGGATCGCGCCTTCGGTCACGCCAACGCAGCCCATCACCAGCGCGGCCTTACCGGTTTCGCGCTCTTCCGCGGAGAAGTATTTACGCCCAATCAGCGTTGCCAGGCCCATGCCCAGCGGCGGCACGGCGATGCCGACGGCGGCGATGGCCACCACGCTGTAAACGCCCTGGGAAACGCAAATCAGCATGAAGGCGTAGGCGACTTTATTCACCGGACCGCCCATGTCGAAGGCCAGCATCAGGCCCATGATGATGGCGAGAATCACGATGCTGCCTTCGCGCATGCCCTGCAGCCATCCGGTCAGGCTGGCGGTGAGCGCGCCAATCGGCTCGCCGAGGCCCCACATCATGATCCCGGCGGTAATAAAGGTGCCGATAATCGGGATAACGAAGATGGGCATCACCGAGCGCAGCACCTTATGCACCGGGATTTTCTTCAGGTAGTAGACCACCAGCCCGCCAATGATCCCGGCAATCAGCGCGCCGAAGAAACCGGCGCCGAAGCTGTTGCCGACCCAGGCGCCGATGGCGCAGGGAGCCAGCGCCGCGCGGTCGGAGATGGAGTAGCCGATATAGGCCGCCAGAAACGGCACCATTAGCGTCAGGCCGGCCACGCCGATATCAAACAGTTTTTTCAGGTTAGGGTCGGTGGCGGCATCGGGCACCGCGCCCTTGCCGTACAACATGACGGAGACTGCCAGCAAGATCCCTCCGGACACGACAAACGGGATCATATGTGAAACCCCGGTCATGAGGTGCTGGCGGGTATTTTTTAATATTTGCACCAGTTCATTCATTGTTATTCTCCTGAGCGCTGCGTGGCCCGTGACTGAGTTGATGCTTCAACCTTAGAAAAAGGGCGGCGCATAAAATAGTAGAGAAAAAGTGCATTTACTGGATATTTGTAAGGCCAGAGGAAAATTGCGATCCACCTCAAATCTTAGCGCTGGTGGGTTTTTGGCGCCGTTAGTCAGGCGATTTGTGACCGCGAGCATAAAAAAGAGTCGGGCATACAATTATCCAGTAATTGCCACTTTTATCGTGTAGTGGCGGGCCGGTTCTTTCTTTACCTTTTGGCTAAATACGCATTATTCAGGAGGAAGGCGATGGCTCTGGTAATTGAATTCATATGTGATTTGCCCAACGGCGTGCATGCGCGTCCGGCAAGCCTGGTAGAAACCCTGTGCAATACTTTTTCGTCTTCGGTCGAATGGTTAAATACCCGCACGGAAGGACGCGGAAACGCGAAAAGCGCGCTGGCGATTATCGGCACCAATACCTTGAAGGGGGACCGCTGCCAGCTGGTCGTCAGCGGCGAAGATGAACAGCAGGCGTTTGACGCGCTGTCAGCATTCATCAGCGAGGAGTTCCCGCACTGCGATGCGCCGCTGCCGACGGCGGAATCCATGGACGTTCAGCCGGTTCCTGAATCCCTCTCGCGCCTCAATCCCACGCTGTTTCACGCCCAGCCGGTCTGCGCCGGCAGCGCGGGCGGCAGGCTCACCCATCTTAAGTCCCTCGACCTGCGCGATTCAGGCGCGCTGCCTGCAGCGGGCGCAATTGAACAGGAACAGGCGGCGCTGGACAGGGGCCTGACCCTGCTGGTGAAAAATATTGAGTTCCGCCTGCTGGATAACGACGGGACCGCCAGCGCGATCCTTGAGGCGCATCGCTCTCTGGCCACCGACGCCTCGCTGCGCCAGCATCTGCTGGGCGGGCTGCTGAGCGGCCTGAGCTGCGCTGAGGCGGTGGTCGCGACCGGCGAACATTTTTGCGCCCAGTTCAGCGCTTCCGGCAATAGTTATTTGCAGGAGCGGGTGCTGGACGTGCGCGATGTTTGCTTCCAGCTTCTGCAGCATATCTACGGTGAGGATCGTTTTCCGGCACCGGGTAAGCTGACGGAAGAGGCTATCTGCCTCGCCGATGAACTCACCCCCAGTCAGTTTCTTGAACTGGATAAAACCCTGCTTAAAGGTCTGCTGCTGCGCAGCGGCGGCACCACTTCACATACGGTGATCCTCGCGCGTTCGTTCAATATTCCCACTCTGGTGGGCGTCGATATGGAGGCGCTGCTGCCGTGGGTCGATCGGCGAGTGCAGATTGACGGTAACGCCGGGCTGGTGGTGGTGAATCCCGATGAAGCGGTGGCGCGCTACTATCAGCAGGAGGCCTGGGTGCAGGCGCAGATCCGCCGCCAGCAGCAGGCCTGGCTGGATAAAGCGGGGCGTACGGAAGACGGTATTCGCCTGGAGGTGGCGGCCAACATCGCCCATTCGGTAGAGGCGACGGCGGCCTTCAACAACGGCGCGCAGTCGGTAGGCTTGTTCCGCACCGAAATGCTCTATATGGACAGGCCCAGCGCGCCGTCGGAAAACGAGCTGTATAACCTATTTTGCCAGGCGCTGGAGCCGGCCAACGGGCGCAGCATTATCATCCGCACCATGGATATCGGCGGCGACAAGCCGGTGGCCTACCTCAACATTCCGGCGGAGAACAACCCGTTCCTCGGCTACCGGGCGGTGCGTATTTATGAGGAGTATCAGGCGCTGTTCCGCACTCAGCTGCGGGCGATTCTGCGCGCTTCCGCGCACGGCGCGCTGAAAATCATGATCCCGATGATCTCCTCGATGGAGGAGATCCTGTGGGTGAAAGAGCAGCTGGCGGATGCTAAACAATCGCTGCGCAGCGAACAGATTCCGTTTGATGAAAAGATCCCGCTGGGCATTATGCTCGAGGTGCCGTCGGTGATGTTTATCATCGACCAGTGCTGCGAAGAGATTGATTTCTTTAGTATCGGCAGCAACGACCTGACCCAGTATCTGCTGGCGGTGGATCGCGATAACGCCAGGGTGACGCGCCACTACAACAGCCTCAATCCGGCCTTTTTGCGCGCGCTGGATTACGCGGTTCAGGCGGTGCATCGCCAGGGTAAATGGATCGGCCTGTGCGGCGAGCTGGGGGCCAAAGGTTCCGTGCTGCCGCTGCTGGTGGGGCTGGGGCTGGATGAGCTGAGCATGAGCGCGCCGTCGATCCCGGCGACCAAGGCGCGTCTGGCGCAGCTTGACAGCCGCGCCTGCCGTCAGCTGCTGAATCAGGCGATGCAGTGTCGTACTTCGCTGGAGGTCGAGCACCTGCTAGCCCAGTTCCGTATGACCCAGCAGGACGCGCCGCTGATTACCCCTCAGTGCATTACGCTGAACAGCGACTGGCGCAGTAAAGAGGAGGTGATTAAGGGCATGACCGACAATCTGCTGCTGGCCGGGCGCTGCCGCTATCCGCGTAAGCTGGAAGCGGATCTGTGGGCCCGCGAAGCGGTGTTCTCCACCGGGTTAGGGTTTAGCTTCGCCATTCCGCACAGTAAATCGGAGCATATTGAGCAGTCGACCATCAGCGTCGCCCGTCTGGCGCAGCCGGTGGCGTGGGGCGACGACGAGGCGCAGTTTGTGATTATGCTGACGCTCAATAAGCATTCGGCGGGGGATCAGCATATGCGTATTTTCTCGCGGCTGGCGCGGCGCATTATGCATGCGGAGTTCCGGCAATCGCTGGTGACGGCGCAGAGCAGCGAGGCGATCGCGGCGCTGCTGCAGCGCGAGCTGGAGCTGTAATTCGGTCCGGAGAATCTCCCCGGTGGCGCTGCGCTTACCGGGGCTACGGGTTTCCAGCCGTCTGCGGGGCAGTAGCCCGGATAAGGCGTTTACGCCGCGACCCGGGATTTCCGGGCCCGGAGCCTGAGGGAGGCAGATTGGGTAGCCCGGACAGGCGCGTAAGCGCCGCCTCCGGGACGATGTTCTTGCAGCTACGATATGCCTCTGAAACAACGTGTTATGCAGCGATGCCCTGGTGCCCGCTGAAATCGGCGAACCGGAGGTCCGAAGACAAGGGCTGGCCGCCAGGGATGGCGGACAGAGGCGAATCGAGACAGCGATGTCGAGTTGAGCCGACCGCAGGCTGAGGTCCGGGAGGTGAGCGCAGTGCGCAGCACCGATTTCTTTGCGGGACCGCGGGGATTGTAAAGGGGGAGACGGTTTTCTCCCCCTTTACCCGTTCACCTACCACGGTGAGACATTTTCTGCGGGATAATAGTGAACGGAACCCTTGCACACTTTCCCGGAGGCGGCGCTTACGCGCCTGTCCGGGCTACTTTTGTTCAACAATCGCCCGACAAATCGCCTCGCCCACCTGCTGGGTGGAGGCGCTGCCTTGCATATCCGGCGTCTTCGGTCCGCTGGCGATGGTCTGCTCAATCGCCGCCAGAATGCCGTCGTGGGCGGCCTGGTAGCGCGCGTCCCCGTTGCCGAGGAAGTCGAGCATCATCGCGCCGGCCCAGATGGTGGCAATCGGGTTGGCGATATTTTTGCCGTAAATATCCGGTGCCGAACCGTGCACCGCTTCAAACAGCGACGGAAAGGTGCGATCCGGGTTGAGGTTTGCCGACGGGGCAATGCCGATGGTGCCGGTACAGGCCGGGCCGAGATCGGAGAGGATATCGCCGAACAAATTGGAGCCGACCACCACGTCAAAACGTTCCGGCTGCAGCACGAAGCGGGCGCACAGAATATCAATGTGCTGCTTATCCCATTTCACCTCCGGGTAGTGCTGCGCCATCGCTTCGACGCGCTGGTCCCAGAAGGGCATGCTGATGGCCAGACCGTTGGATTTGGTCGCCGAGGTCAGGGTTTTGCGCGGTCGGCTCTGCGCCAGCTCGAAGGCGTAGCGCAGGATCCGGTCAACGCCGCGACGGGTAAATACCGACTCCTGAATCACCACTTCATGTTCAGTCCCCGGATTCACATGGCCGCCGAGGGCGGAATATTCCCCTTCGGTGTTTTCACGCACCACGTAGAAATCGATATCGCCGGGCTGTTTACCCGCCAGCGGGCAGGGGACGCCGGGGAACAGGCGCACCGGACGCAGGTTGACGTACTGGTCGAACTCGCGGCGGAACTTCAGCAGCGAGCCCCACAGTGAAATGTGGTCCGGCACGATATCCGGCCAGCCGACCGCGCCGAAGTAGATCGCATCAAACGTTTGCAGCTGCGCGCGCCAGTCGTCGGGCATCATGGCGCCGTGCTGCGCGTAATAGTCGCAGCTGGCCCACTCAAAGTGCTCGAAGCTTAACGCCAGCCCCCAGCGTTCGGCGGCGGCCTGCAGTACGCGGACGCCTTCCGGCAGCACTTCTTTACCGATGCCATCGCCGGGGATGGCGGCAATACGTAAGGTTTTATTCATCGTTATTCTCAGTTTGAGGTAAGGAAAATTGACTTCACCGCTATCCTATAATTGACTGATTCATAATTAATCCCGTTAACTGGTGAAACATAAAACACGAATCATGAATAATCTGCCGCTGCTGAACGATTTACGCGTATTTATGCTGGTTGCCCGCCGCGCCGGTTTTGCCGCCGCCGCGGAAGAGCTCGGCGTCTCGCCGGCTTTCGTCAGCAAGCGCGTGTCGCTGCTGGAGCAAACGCTCAACGTCCAGCTGCTGCACCGTACCACCCGGCGCGTGGCTATCACCGAAGAGGGCGAGCGCATCTACGAATGGGGACTGCGCATTTTGCAGGATGTCGACCAGATGATGGATGAGCTCTCCGATGTGCGGCAGGTGCCGCAGGGGACGCTGCGGATTATCAGCAGCTTTGGCTTTGGCCGGCGGGTAGTCGCGCCGGCGCTCTCCGAGCTAGCCCGTCGCTACCCGCAGCTGGAGATCCGTTTTGACGTCGCCGACCGGCTGGTGGATTTGGCCAATGAAGGGGTCGATCTGGATATTCGCGTCGGCGACGATATCGCGCCCAATCTGATAGCCCGCCAGCTTGCCAGCAATCACCGCATCCTCTGCGCCTCGCCGGCGTTTGTCGCCCGCTATCCCCGGCCGAAACAGCTCAGCGATCTCGCCGCGCTGCCCTGTCTGGTGATCAAAGAGCGCGACCGGCCCTTTGGCGTCTGGCAGCTGCGCGATGATAAAGAGGGGGAGCACGCCATCAAGGTGACCGGACCGCTGTCGTCTAACCACGGTGAAATCGTCCATCAGTGGTGCCTGGAGGGGCAGGGGATTGCGCTGCGCTCGTGGTGGGACGTCAGGGAAAATATCGCCAGCGGCAATCTGGTGCAGCTGCTGCCGGAGTACTATCAGCCCGCCAATATCTGGGCGGTATACGTGTCGCGGCTGGCGACCTCGGCCAAAATTCGTACCACCGTGGAGTTTTTGCGCCACTACTTCCAGCAGCGATTTCCGCCGCACAACGGCGAGGAAAAATAGCCGACGGCGGGCACCGTCGGCCGGGGGATTACACGCCGAGCCGATCGCGCAGGCTGTAGTAAGCCGCGCCCATGGCGGTAAACGGAATACGCAGGCTGCGCCCGCCGGGGAACGGATAGTGCGGCAGCCTGGCGAAGGCGTCGAAACGTTCGGCGTCCCCGCGCAGCAGCTCCGAAATCAGCCGTCCGGCGAGGTGGGTACAGGTGACCCCGTGGCCGCTGTAGCCCTGCATATAATAGATATTGTTATCGAGGCGGCCAAACTGCGGCATTCGCGAGAGGGTCAGCAGGAAGTTGCCGGTCCAGCGGTAGTCGATTTTCACCCCCTGCAGCTGCGGGAAGGTTTTCAGCAGCTTCGGCATAATCAGCCGCTCAACGTCGTCCGGATCCCGCGCGCCGTACACCACGCCGCCGCCGTACAGCAGACGGTTGTCGGCGGTCAGGCGGTAGTAATCCAGCAGATAGTTACAATCTTCTACGCAGTAGTTTTTCGGGATCAGCGAGCGCGCCAGATCCTCAGACAGCGGCGCGGTGGTGACCACCTGGGTGCCGCACGGCATGCTGCGTTTCGCCAGCTCCGGCTCGAGCTTATCGCCGAGATAGGCGTTACCGGCGACGATCACGTAGCGGGCGGTGACCTGTCCGCGCGCGGTGGTCACCACCGCCGGGCTGCTGTGCTGAATGCCGGTGACCGGTGATTGTTCGTAAACCCGGCCGCCGTTGAGCCGAATGGCGTCCGCTTCGCCAATCGCCAGATTGAGCGGATGGATATGACCGCCGCTGTGGTCCAGCAGCGCGCCGGCGTAGCGATCGCTGTCCACTTCGCGACGAATGGCGCTGGCATCCAGCAGCTCCAGCTGGGTATTGCCGTAGCGCTCCCAGTTCGCTTTCTGCTCTTCCAGGGTCTCCAGCTGTTTATGATTCAGCGCGACAAACAGCCCGCCGGGGCGATAGTCGCAGGCAATCTGATAGCGCTGGATACGTTCACGAATAATGTCGCCGCCTTCAAACATCATGCTGCCGAGCATTTTTGCGGCATCCGGGCCGTAGGTTTTTTCGATAACGTCGATATCGCGGCTATAGGAGTTGACTAGCTGGCCGCCGTTGCGTCCGCTGGCGCCGAAGCCGATGCGCGCGCCTTCCAGCAGAACCACATCGTAGCCCATTTCGGCCAGATGCAGCGCCGAAGAGAGGCCGGTATAGCCGCCGCCGACGACGCAGACGTCGCAGCCGATCGATTCGTCCAGCGTCGGGAACGGCTCATAGCGGTTGGCGCTGGCGGCGTAATAGCTGGTGGTATGTTCGCTCATGATTAAGACTCCAGGGCAATCCAGATAGTTTTCAGTTCAGTGAATTTTTCCAGCGCGTGCAGGGACTTATCGCGTCCGTTGCCGCTCTGCTTATAGCCGCCGAAGGGCACGGTCATATCGCCATCGTTGTAGTTGTTCACAAAGACGGAGCCGGCTTTCAGACGGCGGCTGACGCGGTGAGCGCGGGAGAGATCGCGGGTCCAGACCGCCGCGCCGAGGCCGTAGCGGCTGTCGTTGGCCAGCGCCAGCGCCTGCTCTTCGGTTTTAAAGCGGGTCACCACCAGCACCGGGCCGAAGATCTCCTCCTGGCTGAGGGCGGAGGCGGGGTCGACGTCGACGAAGATGGTCGGGCCGACCGCCGCGGGCCACGGATTTTTACGTCCATCCAGCAGCAGCGTGCTGTGCGCTTCGCCGGCGCGAATAAAGCTGTGGACGCTATCGGCGTGGCTGTTGTCGATCAGCATGCCCATGGTGGTATTCGGGTCGAGCGGATTGCCAGGCTGCCAGCCCTTTGCCTGCTCTTTTAGCAGGTCGAGAAAGCGGCCGGCGATGCTCTCCTCAAGCAGCAGACGGGTACCGGCGATACAGACCTGGCCCTGATTGTAGAAAATACCGCCGGCGGTGGCGTTAACCGCTTTTTGCAGGTCCGGGCAGTCGGCAAAGACGATATTGGCGCTTTTACCGCCCGCCTCCAGCCAGACGCGCTTCATATTGCTGTCGCCCGCGTCTTTCAGCAGCTGTTTACCGGTGCGGGTGGAGCCGGTAAAGGTGATGACTTCAACGTCATGATGCTGCGCCAGCGCCTGACCTGCTTCATGGCCGAAACCGCTCACCACGTTGAATACGCCGTCCGGCAGCCCGGCCTGTTTCGCCAGGCCCGCCAGGCGCAGAGCGGTAAGCGGGGATTTTTCCGACGGCTTAAGCACCACGCTGTTGCCGGACGCCAGCGCCGGGCCAAGCTTCCAGCAGGCCAGCAGCAGCGGAAAATTCCACGGCACCACCGCCGCAATCACGCCAATCGGTTCGCGGACGATCATGGCCAGTTCGTTGCCGCCGGTGGGGGCGACTTCGCCGTACACTTTATCGATGGCTTCGGCGTACCAGCGGATTGCGCGGGCGGCGCCGGGGACATCGTCGCGCAGGCTGTGGCGAATCGGTTTACCGGTGTCGAGGGTTTCCAGCAGCGCCAGCTCTTCGCGATGGGCTTCCATCAGGTCGGCGAATTTATGCAGCACCGCTTTGCGCTGGGCAGGGGAGGCCTGCGACCAGTCGCCGCGATCGAAGACGCCGCGGGCGGCCTGGACCGCGCGATCGACGTCGGCCTTTTTGCCGCGCGCGACCTCGGCGAGCGTCTGCTGGGCGGTAGGGTCGACGGTGGCGAACACGCTATTATCGGCGGCGGCGCTGTATTCGCCGTTAATAAATAGCCGCGTTTCAATCGCGATATTGTTTGCTTTTTCTTGCCAGTAAGCCAGGTTGTGAAAATCCATCATGACTCCTTAATGACATAATCGGAAAAATAAAAAAGTGGTGATTTCAGACCCTCAGGGCGCAGGGCGTCCCCGGGGTTGAGTACCGTTTAAATTGCCCATTAACAGGCGTGAATTATCCGGGGCCAGCGGAATAAGTCTTTCCGCATTGCGCAAGGTGAACTGCGTTATCTTCGCGCCGCCGGAGTTCGCCTCCGGCGGCGCAGGCCTGAAGAAAGCCTGAGAAAACCTCAGGCTAAAAAATCAGAATGTGGTGGGGGTATGGGCGCTGATAATTCGGCAGATACCCGCCGAGGTGTTGCTGAAGCTATGCGGTATGCCGGTGTTAATGGCATAGCTTTGCCCAGCCACCAGATGATACGCCTGACCGTTGATGGTCAGCACGACTTCACCTTCCAGTATGGTGCCTATCTCCTCACCCTGATGCTTGATCCTCTCCCCGGTTGTGGTTCCAGGCTGGTACGTTTCAAAAATCATCGCCAGCGTGCGGTTCGGATTACCATTATGAACCAGCTTCATCGACACCCCCTGACTGCCGATTTCAATCAGATCGTCCTGATTGATAACCACCTGCGGTTCAGCCGGTTTTTCTGGTTCAGAAAAGAATTCCGAGAGCGACAGCCCGTAGACTTTCAGCAGCTTTTGCAGCGTACTGATCGCAGGACTGACTTTGTCCTGTTCTATGGTGCTGATGGCACTATGTGTTAACCCAGACAGTTCGGCGGCACGACGCTGTGAGAGACCCAGCTGTTGGCGGATCTCTGACAGACGTTTCCCTGGCGCCAGTCCGTCATCGCTCATATTTGCATTTCCTTAACGGTAGTGGTCAGAGTCGCTGTTTTTCAGCGATATAGTTCTGACAGGCGGTGATAAAACCTTCAAACAACATTCGCGACAGGGCGTATTCGCTACTGTTCCATTCAGGATGCCACTGCACGCCGAGGGCGAAAGGATGGTCGTTAACGCTGACCGCTTCCGCTAGCCCGTCCGGAGAACGCGCTTCCACGCGCAGCCGTGGACCCGTCGTTTTTGCTCCCTGCCCGTGTAACGAGTTTACCCAAAACGTGTTGCAGCCCGGTATTAACTGAGAAAGTAATCCTCCCTCCTGAACCTGAACTTCATGCGAGGGCGCGTATTGCTGCTCGACGGGAAGTTCGGGGTCTTCGCGGTGCTCAAGAAGCTCAGGCTGCTCGAACAGACGACGATACAGAGTCCCGCCGGTGGCGACAACCAGTTCCTGTAGTCCACGGCAGATGGCGAAAATGGGGATGCGCCTTTCGAGCGCGGCGTTAATCAGCGCCATGCTCAGAAGATCACGCCCGGGATCGGCGTCAGGCTCATCGCCGTTTTCACCATAAAGGTGCGGCTGTACGTTGCTCGGGCTACCGGGCAGATAAATGCCGTCCAGTTTCGGCAGTAGCGTAGCAAGCAGTTCCGGCTCGGCCAGCGCGTGCGGCAGGGCAATCGGTACGCCGCCGGCGTGAACAATCGCGTTCAGGTACTTCTCTTGCAGAGTCTGGGTCTGGTGACCCTTAAGCCTGTTTCGGCACATCACTACGCCAATAACTGGCTTGTACATTATATTTTCCATGATCGCCCTCACAAAGTGGACTAAATTATGACCGGGTTAGCGGGTAAAACGGCCATTTCGTTCAATATTTTCTCAATCTAGCAGTGGATATTGCCCTTTGCAAACTTAATTTAACATTTGACAAACAATTTGTTTGCATACACATTCGAAGAGTGGACATTATATTTAACAGTGCCATTCAGGGTCCGAAACTAAAACAACGGCGGTGAATCATGGAAACCAATATCGTAGAAGTTGAGAATTTTGTTCAGCAGTCGGAAGAGAGACGGGTCAGCGCATTCACCTGGGAAGTGAAGCGCTACCTCGAGCGTTACCCCAATACGCAATACGTTGATGTGCTGCTAACCGACCTGAACGGCTGCTTCCGCGGTAAGCGGATCCCGGTGTCCAGCCTGAGCAAGCTGGAGAAGGGGTGCTATTTCCCGGCTTCGGTGTTTGCGATGGATATTCTCGGCAACGTGGTGGAAGAGGCGGGGCTCGGCCAGGAGATGGGCGAACCGGACCGCACCTGCGTGCCGGTGCTGGGAACCTTAACCCCGTCGGCGGCGGACCCGGAATACATTGGTCAGGTTCTGCTGACCATGGTTGATGAAGATGGCGCTCCCTTTGACGTTGAGCCGCGGAACGTGCTGAACCGGCTCTGGCAGCAGCTGCGCCAGCGCGGGCTGTTCCCCGTGGTAGCGGTAGAGCTGGAGTTCTATTTACTTGACCGCAAGCGCGACGCGGAAGGTTACCTGCAGCCGCCGTGCGCGCCGGGAACCGGCGATCGCAATACCCAAAGCCAGGTTTACTCCGTCGACAACCTCAACCACTTTGCCGACGTGCTTAACGAAATCGACGAGATCGCCCAGCTCCAGCTGATCCCCGCCGACGGCGCGGTGGCGGAAGCCTCTCCCGGCCAGTTTGAAATCAACCTCCACCATACCGATAACGTGCTCGACGCCTGCGATGATGCGCTGGCGTTAAAACGTCTCGTGCGTTTGATGGCGGAGAAGCATAAGATGCACGCCACTTTTATGGCGAAACCCTATGAAGAGCACGCCGGTAGCGGGATGCATATCCATATCAGTATGCAGAACAACAAAGGCGAGAACGTGCTGGCGGACGCGGACGGCGAAGATTCCGCGATGTTAAAACGCGCGCTCGCCGGGATGATTGACCTGATGCCGGCGTCGATGGCGCTGCTGGCGCCAAACGTGAACTCGTATCGTCGTTTCCAGCCGGGAATGTACGTGCCGACCCAGGCGTCGTGGGGGCACAACAACCGGACGGTGGCGCTGCGCATTCCGTGCGGCGATCGGCACAATCACCGCGTCGAGTATCGCGTGGCCGGGGCGGACGCCAACCCTTATCTGGTGATGGCGGCGATTTTTGCCGGCATCCTCCACGGTCTGGATAATCCGCTGCCGTTACAGGAAGAGGTGGAGGGCAACGGCCTCGAGCAGGAGGGGCTGCCGTTCCCGATTCGCCAGAGCGATGCGCTGTGGGAGTTTATGCAAAACGATCATCTGCGCGAGCGGCTTGGCGAACGCTTCTGCCACGTTTATCACGCCTGTAAAAATGACGAATTACTGCAGTTTGAGCGTCTGATCACAGAAACTGAAATCGAGTGGATGTTGAAAAACGCCTGATTTTCGCCCCGCGAGGGGCGCTTTAGCATTATCACGAGTAGCATCATGCGGCCTGAGCGGAGCCTGGTCGGACGTTTTTGCTGGGAGCCCAGCCATTCCCGGATGTCGCGTTAAGGAGCGCAGGCGGCAACGGGGCTTCAGTTAACGACACAGTGTGTAACGAGGTAGGAAATGATGCAGATGTTTAAATATCCGCAGGGAGAAGGGGGCCGTCATGGCCGCATGGAATGCGTCGCCACCGCCGCTCGTCGGTTCTTTTTACCTTTTGATTTGCCATTAACCCCGTTGCGAAGCAGGTTGGTTTCCCGGTCTCTACGACCGCAAACCCAGGTGTGCAGCGGGGGAAATGGCTATGTCTATTAATCCCTCTCTCGATAACGCCTCCGGGGCGGAAAAACCGCGCCTGCGCAAGTCTCTCAAGCTGTGGCAGGTGGTGATGATGGGCCTCGCCTATCTGACGCCGATGACGGTTTTCGATACTTTCGGCATCGTCTCCGGCATCAGCAACGGCCACGTCCCGGCGTCCTATCTGCTGGCGCTGGCCGGGGTGCTGTTTACCGCCATCAGCTACGGCAAGCTGGTGCGCCAGTTTCCGCAGGCGGGTTCGGCCTATACCTATGCGCAGAAGTCGATCAGCCCGCACGTCGGTTTTATGGTGGGCTGGTCATCGCTGCTGGATTATCTATTCCTGCCGATGATCAACGTGCTGCTGGCGAAGATTTATCTTTCCGCGCTGTTTCCGGACGTGCCGCCCTGGGTGTGGGTGGTGACGTTTGTGGCTATTCTCACCGCGGCGAACCTGAAAAGCGTCAACCTGGTGGCGAACTTCAACACCCTGTTCGTGCTGGTGCAGATCTCGATCATGGTGGTCTTTATCGTGCTGGTGGTGCAGGGGTTGCATAAAGGGGAAGGGGTGGGCACCGTCTGGTCGCTCCAGCCGTTTATTAGCCAGAATGCGCACCTGATTCCGATCATTACCGGGGCGACGATAGTCTGCTTTTCGTTCCTCGGTTTCGATGCGGTGACCACGCTTTCCGAAGAGACGCCGGACGCCGCGCGGGTGATCCCGAAGGCCATTTTCCTTACTGCGGTCTACGGTGGGGTGATTTTTATCGCCGCCTCGTTCTTTATGCAGCTCTTTTTTCCCGATATTAGCCGTTTTAAAGACCCGGACGCGGCGCTGCCGGAGATCGCCCTCTACGTTGGCGGCAAGCTGTTCCAGTCGATTTTCCTGTGCACGACGTTTGTGAATACCCTGGCCTCAGGCCTGGCTTCGCACGCCAGCGTGTCACGGCTGCTGTACGTTATGGGCCGCGATAACGTTTTCCCGGAGCGCATTTTCGGCTACGTCCATCCGAAATGGCGTACCCCGGCGCTGAACGTGATCATGGTGGGGATTGTCGCGCTGTCGGCGCTGTTCTTTGACTTGGTCACCGCCACGGCGCTGATTAACTTTGGCGCGCTGGTGGCGTTTACCTTCGTTAACCTGTCGGTATTTAACCACTTCTGGCGGCGTAAAGGTTTTAACAAAACCTGGAGAGATCGCTTTCACTATCTGCTTTTGCCGATGGTCGGCGCGCTAACGGTTGGCGTACTGTGGATTAACCTGGAGGCGACCTCGCTGACGCTGGGTCTGATATGGGCGGGCCTCGGGCTGCTGTATCTGACGTATCTGACCCGCCGCTTCCGCAAGCCGCCGCCGCAGTTTGACGGCGCCAAAGCGGAACAGGCCTGGGAATCGTAACGATTGTTTACGCCGACACAAAGGCAGGCGATTGAGCCTGCCTTCTTTTTTGTCATTCTCGTTTGAAATCAGGCGCTCGGGAGAGATAGCAGGGGCAGAAGGTAAGAATAGTGAGGACGTATTATTTCTTTTTCTTATGAGTTGGCAGCTGTGCAGAGCGCCGATCCTTCACATAGGAGACCAGGCTGAAGATGGCTACTCCCAGCAAAACCACCGCGACGATAAAGAGCAGGATACCTGACATAGATTAACCTAATGTTATGTTTAACATGAAGAAAAAATACCGTGATATCGAGATAATAGCATCGGGATATTTCTTAAAGATGACCCGATGAATCAGACGAGAATAGACTGCCAGCAATACACTGAAATTATTATTTACATGAATAAATGTGAAGAGTAAAGCAAAGGTGTGGTGAAAAAATGAACGGGTTACACTCGTTTAAGCGAATTTACAGACGAGAGCCCTACAGGCTGCTACCCTTGGCCCGCTTAAATAGGGTTGAGAGTAATAAATGTTTAACAAGCATATCATCGGTCTTATTGGGCCGTTGTTGATTCTGACTTCATTCCATAGCCTGGCTGACGCCGGGCACCCGTCAATTCGTGAACGTATTGTCGAGCAGGTGTTAAAACCCTGCGAAGGAAAAAAAGCCGGCGATAAAGTGCTGATCGTCGACCATCGCGGCGGCAAGCATGCGGCTATCTGCACGCTGGCGGCGGTACCGCTACCGGAGTAACGCCCTCCCTCTGATTTCAGCCCCCCTTCGTTCTGGCGGAAAACGTATTTCTTTCCGCACTTTGCGAGCCATTGCCCGGAAAAATGTCATAAATTTGTCACAATTAAGGCGATGATAATCACTGACTGAGGATTAAGGGATGAGAAAAAGTCTACTCGCTGCCGCCGTGACCGGCGTTATTTTACTCTCCGCCGGCGTCCAGGCGCAGGAACAGGCGGCACCGGAGGGGTACCAGCTTCAGCAGGTGCTGATCATGAGCCGCCATAACCTGCGCGCGCCGCTGGCGAACAACGGCAGCGTGCTGGAGCAATCAACGCCGAAGTCCTGGCCTGAGTGGGATGTCCCCGGCGGCCAGCTGACCACCAAGGGCGGGGTGCTGGAAGTGTATATGGGGCACTATATGCGCGAATGGCTGGCGCAGCAGGGGCTGGTGACCAGCGGCGAATGCCCGCCGGAGAACGCGGTCTACGCCTATGCCAATAGCCTGCAGCGCACCGTCGCCACCGCGCAGTTCTTTATCACCGGCGCGTTTCCCGGCTGCGGCGTGACCGTGCACCATCAGGAAAAAATGGGCACCATGGACCCGACGTTTAATCCGGTGATCACTGACGATTCCGCCGCGTTTAGCGAAAAGGCGGTGCAGGCGATGGAGAAAGAGCGGCAGGGGATGCAGCTGAGCGAAAGCTATAAGCTGCTGGAGGAGATGACCGACTACCGTAACTCCCCGTCCTGCAAAGAGAAGCAGCAGTGCTCGCTGAGCGACGCGAAAGATACCTTTAGCGCCAAATATCAGCAGGAGCCGGGCGTTTCCGGGCCGCTTAAAGTCGGCAACTCGCTGGTTGACGCCTTTACGCTGCAATATTACGAAGGTTTCCCGAAAGACCAGGTGGCGTGGGGCGAAATCGCCAGCGATAAGCAGTGGCAGGTGCTGTCGAAGCTGAAAAACGGCTATCAGGACAGTCTCTTCACCTCGCCGGAAGTGGCGCGCAACGTGGCTAAACCGCTGGTGAAATATATCGATAACGCGCTGGTGGGCGACGCGGCGAAAGCGGCGAAAGTCACGCTGCTGGTGGGGCACGATTCCAATATCGCCTCGCTGCTGACGGCGCTGGATTTTAAACCTTATCAGCTGCACAACCAGTACGAACGTACGCCCATCGGCGGCAAGCTGGTGTTCCAGCGCTGGCATGATAAGAGCGGCAATCGCGATTTGATGAAGATTGAGTACGTGTATCAAAGTACCGAACAGCTGCGCAATGCCGACGCGCTGACCCTGCAATCGCCGCCGCAGCGGGTGACGCTGGCGCTGAACGGTTGTCCGGTCGATGACAACGGCTTCTGCCCGATGGACACCTTTAAAAAGGCGATGGCCGAGGCCACGAAGTAGCAGAGTATAAAAAACCCGGAGCAATCCGGGTCTTGCTGCCGATGTTTAGCCTGGTCTTGTAGCCCGAACAGGCGCAACGCCCCGCCTCCGGGAAGCTCATGCAATAACTCCCGGAGGCGGTACTGCGTACCTGTCCTGGCTACACGTTCTTGCGTTCGATAGTTTGTTCGCCCCAGAACAGGGAGTCTTTGTCGGTTTTGGCGAAGGCGAGGGGCAGGACTTCATCGCTGCCTTCTTCCCAGATTTTCTCCGCCAGCTTTTCATCGTAATTGGCTAATTCAAAAATCGCCTCGGCAATTTCGGGAGACGTATTGCGCAGACTGGCCCATTCACCCACGCGGTGGGCCTTTGCTTCTTGATTCGGCATGCTTGTCCTCCTGCTGAAGATTAACCGTGTAATTTCACTGCCAGACCCGCAACGTGTTGCCCCTGATAGCGGGCAATGGCTAATTCTTCTTCACTTGGCTGGCGTGAGCCGTCGCCGCCGGCAATGGTGGTGGCGCCGTAAGGCGTGCCGCCGCGAACCTGCGAAACATCAAACAGCTCCTGGGCGCCGTAGCCAATCGGTACAATAATCATCCCGTGGTGGGCAAGCGTGGTCCAGGTCGAGGTGATGGTTTGCTCCTGACCGCCGCCGGTACCGGTTGAGCTGAATACGCTGGCCAGTTTGCCGTACAGCGCTCCGGACGCCCACAGGCCGCCGGTCTGATCGAGAAAGGTGCGCATCTGTCCGGACATATTGCCGAAACGGGTTGGGGTACCAAAGATGATGGCGTCGTACTCAGCCAGCTCCTGCGGCGTGGCGACGGGCGCGTTTTGCGTTTTCCCGCCTGCTTTGGCAAAAACCTCTGCCTGCATGGTTTCCGGCACGCGCTTCACGACCACTTCAACGCCATCTACCTTGTTTGCTCCTTCGGCGACGGCATGCGCCATGGTCTCAATGTGTCCGTACATGGAATAATAAAGCACCAGAATCTTAGCCATTTGCATCACTCCTCGGTTGCGTTATGAGCCAGCCAGTCGACTGGCTACCTTTAAAGATAAGACCTCTGGCGAAGAGTGCAAATGCAACAATCATTTATTTGATTTATAACAACATTGCTAACATTCAGGGCTGTTGCAAAAAGATACATCTTCAGCGGCGCCATTTTAGGCTGTCATAAGAGTCGCTTAGCGCGCGTCCGGCGCAATAGCGGCAGTTCTTATACAAAATCTATTTCAGAATGTGACGATATCCACCCGGCACGGCTTTCCTTCGCTAACCTTAAAAGCACGTGATACGCAACCCGTATCGCGGAGGCCAGAGCCTCGTGTTTCACCTAATGCAGCATGATGTCTAACCTAAATGGAGGTCAGTAATGGCAAACCATCGTGGCGGTGCCGGCAACTTTGCCGAAGACCGTGAAAGAGCATCAGAAGCAGGTCGTAAAGGTGGCCAGCATAGCGGGGGGAACTTTAAAAACGATCCTCAACGCGCTTCCGAAGCGGGCAAGAAAGGGGGCAAAAACAGTCATGGTAGCCGCGAAAGCTAGCGCGCCGGATTGTTGCTGATGGGGGTTAATCTCCCGGGCCCGACCCCATCACCCTCGCCGCCGACGTCACGTCGGCGGTTTTTTTTCCACTTTGCAGGTTCCGCTGAGCGGGAGGAACGCCCGGCTCGCGGCGTAAACGCCTTAACCGGGCTACGGGTTGACGCTGTTTTGTAGCCCCGGTAAGCGCAGCGCGACCGGGGATTTCCCGGTACGGGTCTGCTGGCGTCGCACGCTTTCATACCGGGGTGACGTTGGTTTGCCCGGCCTCACGCGGACGGCGGTTAAGCAGAGCGTGGAGCAGGATCGCGCCGAAGGTGGCCGTCCCGATGCCGCCGAGGGTAAAGCCGCCGAGCGAAAGCGCGAAGTCGCCCGCCCCCAGCACCAGCGTCACCGCCACCATAATCAGATTTGCGTTCTGGCTCAAATCCACGCGGTTCTGCACCCAAATTCGCGCGCCCGCGACGGCAATCAGGCCAAACACCACAATCGATGCGCCGCCGATCACCGGTCCCGGAATGGTATGGATCAGCGCGCCGAATTTCGGTGAAAACCCAAGCAGCATCGCAATCAGCGCCGCCGCGACGAAGACCAGCGTCGAGTACACTTTGGTGACCGCCATCACGCCGATATTCTCCGCGTAGGTGGTCACACCGCTGCCGCCAACCGAGCCGGAGAGCATCGTTGCCAGTCCGTCGCCGACGAACGCGCGGCCCATATACGGGTCCATATTGCGCCCGGTCATCCCGGCAACCGCCTTCAGGTGGCCGAGGTTTTCCGCCACCAGAATCACCGCCACGGGAGCGATCAGCATCATTGCCTGGCCGTTAAAGGTCGGGGCGGTCATCTGCGGCAAACCGAACCACGCCGCCTGCTCAAGCAGGCTAAAATCCAGCGGCTTGCCCAGCCCGAGGCCGTTGGCCAGCAGCGCGTACAGCGCGCAGGCGATAATCAGCCCGACGAGGATCAGCAGCCGCTGCAGCATCCCGCGGGTAAACACCGCGACCAGGCCGATGCACAGCACCGTCAGCACCGCCATCCAACCGTCGAACGGCGTTGCTGATACGCTGCGTACCGCGATGGGCGCGAGGTTAAGGCCTATCGCCATGACCACCGCGCCGGTGACTACCGGCGGCATCAGCCGCTCAATCCAGCGGGTGCCGATTTTCATCACCACCAGGCCAATCAGGGTATAAACCAGCCCGCAGAGGATAATGCCGCCCAGCGCGACGCTAAGGTGCGGGTTAAGCCCCTGGCCGTTGAAGCCGGTAACGGCGATGACCACGCCGACAAAGGCGGCGCTGGAGCCAAGGTAGCTCGGCACGCGCCCGCCGGTAACCAAAAAGAACAGCAGGGTGCCGATGCCGGACATCAGGATCGACAGATTGGGATCCAGCCCCATCAGGATTGGCATCAGAACGGTCGCGCCAAACATCGCCACCGCGTGCTGAACGCCCATCACCACGGTTTGCCCGACCGACAGCCATTCATCGGGGGCCACGACGCCGGACGCGGCGGAGGGGGAGGTTAACTGCCAGCGAGGAAAATCGAAGAGAGCCATGATGAGATCCTGGGTTTAGGGTTAACAGGCTGGACGCATCAGCGTGTGGTAGCCGCGGTCGAACCACATCAGTCCGCGCGGTTCCGGATGGCGTACAATCGCCGCCACTTCGCAAAACAGGATGTCGTGAGTTCCGACGCTGACGATCTGGCTGATGCGGCAGTCGAAGCTGACCAGCGCCGCTTCCAGACGCGGACAGCCGGTCGCGCCGGTTTGCCAGTCGGCGGCGGCGAAGCGCTCCGCCATCGGCGTTTTACCGCCGAAAACGTTCGAGAGCTCTTCCTGGCCGGCCGCCAGGGTGTTGACGCACAGCGCCTGGTGCTGGCTGAAGATCGGCCACACCGAGGCGGAGCGATTCAGGCACACCAGCAGCGTGGGCGGCGCGTCGGTAACGCTGCAGACGGCGCTGGCGGTAAAGCCGGCGCGGCCTGCGGGACCATCGGTGGTGATGATGTTGACCGCCGCCCCGACGTGGGCCATGGCGTCGCGAAAGCTTTGTTTATCGGCAGTAGACATGCGGGCTCCTTATGCCAGCTGGCAGGCATCATCAAAAGGCAGACGCGGCAGGCGAGCGTACAGCTTGCCGGGATCGCCGTAGCCAATGTTAATCAGCAGGTTGCTTTTCCAGGCGCCGTCGGCAAAAAACGCCGCATCGACTTTTTCGCGGTCAAAGCCCGACATGGGGCCGGTGTCCAGGCCCAGCGCGCGGCAGGCGAAAATCAGGTACGCCGCCTGCAATGAACCGTTGCGAAAGGCGGTCTCTTCCACCATCTGCGGGCTGGAGGTAAACCAGCTGCGGGCGTCGCCGTGAGGGAACAGCTCCGGCAGCCGGTCATAGAACGCGCTGTCCCAGGCGACGATAGCGGTGACCGGCGCCTGCAGGGTCTTCGCAACGTTGCCGCTCGACAGAGCCGGGCGCAGCTTCTCTTTGCCTTCCGGTGTGCGGATGAAAACGAAGCGCGCCGGGGAGCAGTTAGCGGAGGTCGGTCCCATTTTCAGCAAGGCGTAGATTTCACGCAGCTGCTCGTCGCTGACCGGCCTGTCCAGCCAGCCGTTGTGGGTTCGGGCCTCGGTAAACAGCGCGGCGCAGGCGGCCGGGCTAATGGCTTCGCTCATAGGTTCTCCTGGGGGACGGGCAGCATTGCGGCCAGCCCATCGCATAAAATAGGGTTAAAGGTGGCGGTATCGGTGACGTTGCAGGCGTGGCCGCCCCAGGCCATTTCCGCCAGCTGGCTGCCGGGGATTGCCGCCTGCAGCACGCGGGAGCAGGAGGCCGGGACCAGCAGATCGTCAGCGGCGCTGATAATCAGCGTCGGGCAGGTTATCGCTGCCGCCCGCCGCGAAAAATCGGCCTGCTTGAGGGCGTTCAGCCTTTTCAGTAAATTCTCTTTGCCCTGGAAATGGCTGATGGCGAGCGCGTCTTCGGCCTCCAGCCGCGGCAGGCGAGAAGCCATCCACTCCGCCGGATAGAGGAACAGCGGCTGCGCTTCTACCCACGCCTGCGCGCCGCCCGCGTGCAGCAGGCGTTCGCGCACCAGAAAGCAGCGGCGGGTATGCGGGGAGAGCGTCAGCCAGCCGTTCACCAGCACCAGGGCGCTTATCGCTTCGGGATGGTCCAGCGCCAGCTGCAGACCGATCAGCGCGCCCAGGGCGTGACCGACCAGCGCAAAACGCACAATCCCCGCCGCCTGCAGCGCTGCGTTAAGCTCCTGCGCCATGGCCGCCATGCTGTAGCCGACGGGCAGCGGGCCGCCGTTTTCACCGGTGCCGTTATGGTCATAGCTCACCAGCTGATAGTGCGGTTCGAGCGCCGCCCGCTGCGGTAGCCAGTAGCCGCCCGCGCCGCCGAGCCCGGCGCTCAGAACCACCACCGGCGCGCCCGGATAAGGCGCCGGGGAGACATTTAGCTTCATCATGCCGGCTTCCCGATATGCGCGACGGTGGCTATTTCCACCAGCGCATCGGGCTTCACCAGCCCGCACTGAATGCAGAAACGCGCCGGTTTGTCGCCGGGGAAGAACTCCGCGTAGACCTCATTAATCGCGGCGTAGTTTTTCCAGTCGGTGATAAAGATGCTGTTGAAGGTCACATCCGCCATACTGCCCCCCGCCGTCTCGATAACGCTCTTGATGGTTTCCAGCACGTGGCGGGTTTGCGCCTTTGGGTCGCCGATATAAACCACGTTGTTTTGCTTATCGAACGGCAGGGTGCCGGAGACGTAAACCACGCCGTCGGCCAGCGTGCCCGGGACAAACGGGGCGATAGGCGTGGTGGTGCCTGGCGGAATAATCACCTGTTTAGGCATAACGTTTCTCCTCGGAAAAGGCGCGCGGCGCGGCGGGCTCAAGGGCGGTACAGAAGCTGGCGACATCGCTGACCCAGCCAAAGAAGGTTTCGATATTGAACAGCGCCGCCTGCTGGGCGAACGCCGGACCGGCCTGATGGGTGGCGTCTTCCAGCACGATACCGAAATACTCGAGGAAGAAGCCGTCGCGCAGGGTCGATTCCACGCAGACGTTGGTGGCAATACCGGTAAAGATCAGATGGCGGATGCCGCGGCTGCGCAGAATGCTGTCGAGCGCGGTGTTAAAGAAGCCGCTGTAGCGCGGTTTCGGCAGCACGATATCGCCGGGCTGCGGCTTAAGCTGATCGACCAGCTGATAGTCCCAGCCGCCTTTCGCCAGCAGCTTGCCCTGCAGCTCCGGGTTCTTTCGCATGGTTTTCAGCGCGTTGGATTTATGAAAATTCGGCGAACCGGGGCCGCCGGCCTCCACGTACTGGTCGTCCCAGCCGTTCTGGAACCAGATAATCAGCATCCCGGCGGCGCGCGCGGCGGCCACGGCGACGTTGATATTGTCGATAACCGGGCGGGTGGCGGAAACGTCAAATCCGGCGAGGTCGAGATAGCCGCCCTGGCTGGCGTAGGCGTTCTGCATATCGACAACGATCAGCGCGCTCTGCAGCGGCGCAAAGGTCAGGGATTCCGGGCGAGCGGGCAGGGTAATCATCAGGCAACCTCTTGAGTCATGGTGGCGATATGGTCGCGGCAGCGCATCAGCGGCTGAATGCGCTGACCAAAGGCTTCGATACCGATAAGGAAATCATCAAACGTCAGCAGCACGCCGTCGGTGCCGGGGACCGCCGCTACTTCGTCGAGCATGCGGGCGACGCTGGCGTAAGAGCCGACAAGGGTGCCCATATTGATGTTGACCGCCGAGGTGGGATCGGCCATCTGGCGCACGTTGGTGTCGCTGCCGGAGCGGGTGTCTTTCTGGCTCTGTTCGGTAAGCCACGCCAGCGCCTCGTCATCGGCGCCGGCTTTGTAATGCTCCCATTTGGCGCGGGCCGCCTCGTCGGTTTCGTCGGCAATCACCATAAACAGGACGTAGGAACCGACGTCGCGGCCGGTTTTTTCCGCCGCCTCCATCATCCGCGCGGCGGTGGGGGCGAAGGCGGCAGGGGTGTTGACCCCTTTGCCGAAGCAGAAGTTGTAGTCAGCGTGCCGGGCGGAGAACGCCATACCGGCGTCGCTTTGTCCGGCGCAGATCACTTTCATCGGCTGCGACGGCTGCGGGCTGACGCGGCAGTCGTTCATCGTGAAGTAGTCGCCTTTAAAGTCGCTGCGCCCGGTTCCCCACAGGTCGCGCAGCACCTGGACATATTCGGTGAGATAGTCGTAGCGGCTGGCGAAGTAGTCGTCGCCCGGCCAGATGCCCATCTGCTCGTATTCCGGCTTTTGCCAGCCGGTGACCAGATTGACGCCAAAGCGGCCGCCGGAGATAGAGTCGATAGTCGAGGCCATGCGCGCGACGATCGCCGGGGGCAGCGTCAGCGTGGCGGCGGTGGCGTAGATCTGAATGCGCGAAGTGACGGCCGCCAGTCCGGCCATCAGGGTGAAGGACTCCAGATTATGATCCCAGAATTCGGTCTTGCCGCCGAAGCCGCGCAGTTTAATCATCGACAGCGCGAAATCGAAGCCGTAGTGTTCGGCTTTTTGCACGATGGCCTTATTGAGCTCAAACGTCGGCATGTACTGGGGAGCATGGGTGGAAATCAGCCAGCCGTTATTACCAATCGGAACGAAGACACCAATTTTCATACCTACCTCTCTGCATGTCGTTGAACAAGAAGGCGCGGCGCTGCATCCTGCATCTCCCTCAATCACCTCGCCTGAAAGATAAAGCAAAGGCGATGCCAGTTTTGCAAAGGCTAATGTTATTAAGGTGTTGCTGGATGGTTGCTGAAAATAGCAGCAATAAAAGTGGACTGAATGGTCAAAATCGGTGCACGAAAAAACCGCAGTCGTGCGCAATCAGGGTGCAGAGAGTCGTGTCGGCGCTGGGCTTTTGCTATGCTGATGGCGTGAAAAGAAGGAGATAACGAATGGCACAGGGCGGCGTGAAAAAGATCGGCAAACGCTCACAGGCGGTGAGCGCGAAAAAAGAGGCTATCCTGGCCGCCGCGCTGGACGCGTTCTCGCAGTTTGGTATCCACGGTACCCGGCTTGAGCAGGTAGCCGAACTGGCCGGGGTATCGAAAACGAACCTGCTCTACTACTACCCGTCGAAAGAGGCGCTGTATATTGCCGTGCTGCAGCAGATTCTGGCTATCTGGCTGGCGCCGCTAAAGGCCTTTCGCGAAGATATCAGCCCGCTGGTGGCCATCGGCGAATATATCCGCCTTAAGCTGGAGGTTTCCCGCGATCACCCGCAGGCGTCAAGGCTGTTCTGCCTGGAGATGCTGCAGGGCGCGCCGCTGCTGATGGGCGAGCTGACCGGCGATCTGAAAGCGCTAGTGGATGAAAAGTCGGCGATTATTTCCGGCTGGGTCGAGAGCGGCAGGCTGGCGCCGGTTGACCCGCAGCATCTGATCTTTATGATCTGGGCGACCACACAGCATTACGCCGATTTCGCCACTCAGGTTGAGGCGGTAACCGGCGCGACGCTGCGCGATGAGGCGTTTTTTCAGCAAACCGTCGATAACGTCCAGCGGATGATTATCGAAGGGATTCGCGTACGTTAATTGGCGGGCGGCAGCGGGCAGCTCTGATCGCCATCCTCGCACTGCAGCAGCGAGGCGAGGAACGATTCGCGCTCGACGGTTTTATCGGACATGCACTGGTTGATCAGCATCGGCTGTACGCTGCCGCCTTCAGCGCCGGAGGCGAGGAATTGACAGTCGGCGTCGCGCAGGGCAATCCACGACAGCTGCGCTTTTTTCAGCAACTCCTGCTGCTTGCCGGAGGCGCGCTTCAGCGCTTCCTGGTACGTTTCATTTAGTTTTTTGTCGTCAGCCTGGTACCGCTCGGCGGTGCACTGGTTCATTTCCGTTTGATTGCTGGCGTTGCTGCATTCGTCCGCCAGCGCATGGGTGCTTGCCAGCAGCGCGGCAAAAGCGAGTAAAGTGCGTTTCATTGGTCAACTCCCATAAAAAAAGCTCCCGTCCGGGAGCCTTAATTAACCACAGCCTGCGTCTGGTGTCATTAGCTGACGTTGTGCCGTCTGCTTTCCCGGGGGCGGCGCAAAGCGCCTTGCCCGGGCTACTGATAGTGCGGGCTGTGGTTGGGTAGCCCGGGTAAGGCATCAGCCGCAACCCGGGAAGCGGGCTTAGCCAATCGTCATCAGGCTGGCGTTGCCGCCGGCCGCGGCGGTATTGACGCTGAGCGAACGTTCAATATAGAGGCGCTCAAGCAGCAGATTGCTCTCGCCGCGGGCGAAGCCCTGCACCGACACGATCGCGCCATCGCGCGCCGCCACCTGTTCGCACAGCTCCCGCAGCTGATCGGAATCGCCGTGGTAGATAACCGCATCGAAAGGCTCGGTCGTCAGGGTTTCCGCTTTGGCGAAGTGGATCCGCGCGCTGACCTCACGCGGCAGCTTTTTCGCCAGCTCGCGCTGCAGAGGGGCGTCCGGCCACAGCACTTCGCAGCCAACGGCGGTCGCGCCCGCCAGCTGGGTGAGCGCATCCTGCTCATTATCGGCCACGCACAGCACGCGGTCGCGCGGCATAAAGGTCAGGGTGTTGCGCTCGCCGGTTGGCCCCGGCAGCAGACGCTGGGTTCCGGCCTGCGCCTGCTCGCTGAACTGCTGGCACAAAGCCTGCAGCTCCGGGCGATCCGCCGCCCACTGCTGTAAAGCGACCAGCGGTTTTTCCAGCAGCGTCTTCAGCTGCGCGTCCAGCGGATACTCCGCGTCCTGGCGGGCGAGGGTAATCCCGACGGCGTTCTGCGGGCGGCTGGAGAGCAGTCGATACAGATACAGCGGGCCGCCGGCTTTTGGACCCGTACCCGACAGGCCCTCGCCGCCGAACGGCTGCACGCCGACCACGGCGCCGACCATATTACGGTTGACGTACAGGTTGCCGACGTTAGCGCTGCCGGTGACCTGAGCGATGGTTTCGTCAATACGGGTATGCACGCCGAGGGTCAGACCGTAGCCGGAGGCGTTAATCTGTTTGACCAGCCCGTCCAGCTCGTTGCGGTTATAGCGCACTACGTGCAGCACCGGGCCGAAGACCTCTTTTTTCAGCTCATCGAAGCTGTCGAGCTCAATCAGCGTCGGCGGAACGAAAGTACCGCTGGTCCACTCGCGGGAATCTTCGCCGGTTTCGCGCACCGCCTGGAAGACTTTGCGCCCTTTGGCGCGCAGCGTCTGGATGTGGCGCTCAATATTCTCTTTGGCTTCGGCGTCAATCACCGGCCCGATATCGGTGGTCAGACGGCCCGGATTGCCCATCCGGCACTCGGCCATCGCGCCGCGCAGCATGGTCAGCGTATGATCGGCGATATCATCCTGCAGGCAGAGTACGCGCAGGGCGGAGCAGCGCTGCCCCGCGCTGTCGAACGCCGAGGCGAGCACGTCGATCACCACCTGCTCGGTTAATGCTGAAGAGTCGACGATCATCGCGTTCATGCCGCCGGTTTCGGCGATCAGCGGCGTCGGACGACCCTGAGCATCCAGCCGGCTGGCGATATTGCGCTGCAGCAGGGTGGCGACTTCGGTTGAGCCGGTAAACATCACGCCGCGTACGCGCTCGTCTGAAGTCAGCGCGGCGCCGACGGTTTCTCCGCGGCCCGGCAGCAGCTGAATAACGCCCGGCGGTACGCCCGCTTCCAGCAGGATCGCCACGCCCTGAGCGGCGATGAGCGGCGTCTGCTCGGCCGGTTTTGCCAGCACGGTATTGCCTGCCGCCAGCGCGGCGGCAATTTGTCCGCTAAAGATCGCCAGCGGGAAGTTCCACGGGCTGATACAGACGACCGGGCCCAGCGGGCGATGGGTTTCATTGTCAAAATCGTTGCGCACCTGACCGGCGTAGTAGTGGAGGAAGTCCACCGCTTCGCGCACTTCGGCAATCGCGTTGCTGAAGGTTTTCCCCGCTTCGCGCACCAGGATGCCCATCAGGGTCGGCATCTGGCCTTCCATCAGCACCGCGGCGCGTTCGAGGATCGCCGCGCGCTCCTGCGGCGGGGTGGCGAACCAGATTGGCGCGTTGTTAACCGCGCTGGTCAGCGCCTGCTGAACTTCGTCCTCGCTGGCTTCGCGCACGTAGCCGACGATATCTTTTGGCTCCGCCGGGTTCACGACCGGCTGCATTTCGCCTTCGGCCACCGGGTGCTCCAGCATCGGCAGCGCCTGCCATTTATGCAGCGCGCTGTTTAATAACGAGGAGGAGAGGGAGGCCAGACGATGCTCGTTGGCGAGATCCAGACCGGCTGAATTGCTGCGGTCTTTGCCGTAAAGATCGCGCGGCAGCGGGATTTTCGGGTGCGGAAGACCCACCTGGCCCTCCTGCTGGGCCAGTTTTTCCACCGCGGCGACCGGGTCGGCAACCAGCTCATCCAGCGGCAGGGTGCTGTCGGCGATCCGGTTCACGAACGAGGTGTTGGCGCCGTTTTCCAGCAGACGACGCACAAGATACGCCAGCAGCGTTTCGTGGGTGCCGACCGGCGCGTAGATACGGCACGGGCGGTTGAGTTTGCCATCGGCGACTTTACCGGTCACCTGCTCGTACAGCGGCTCGCCCATGCCGTGCAGGCACTGGAATTCGTACTGTCCCGGGTAGTAGTTCTGTCCGGCCAGCTGATAAATTGCCGCCAGGGTGTGGGCGTTATGGGTCGCGAACTGCGGATAGATCAGGCTCGGCACCGCCAGCAGCTTTTTCGCACAGGCCAGATAGGAGACGTCGGTGTAGACCTTGCGGGTATAGACCGGATAGCCTTCGAGACCGTCCATCTGCGCGCGTTTGATTTCGCTGTCCCAGTAGGCGCCTTTGACCAGACGAATCATCAGGCGGCGACGGCTGCGGGTCGCGAGGTCGATCAGGTAGTCAATCACGAACGGGCAGCGTTTCTGATAGGCCTGGATCACAAAGCCAATCCCGTTCCAGCCCGCCAGCTCCGGTTCAAAGCAGAGTTTTTCCAGCAGATCGAGAGAGATCTCCAGGCGATCGGCCTCTTCGGCGTCAATGTTGATACCGATATCGTACTGGCGCGCCAGCAGGGTCAGCGATTTCAGGCGCGGGTAAAGCTCTTCCATCGCGCGGTCGTACTGGGCGCGGCTGTAGCGCGGGTGCAGCGCGGAGAGCTTAATCGAAATGCCCGGTCCTTCATAAATGCCCCGTCCGTTGGAGGCTTTGCCGATGGCGTGGATCGCCTGCTGGTAGGAGACCATATAGGCCTGAGCATCGTCGGCGGTCAGCGCCGCTTCGCCCAGCATATCGTAGGAGTAGCGGAAGCCTTTGTCTTCCAGCTTACGGGCGTTGGCCAGCGCTTCGGCGATGGTTTCGCCGGTGACGAACTGCTCGCCCATCAGGCGCATCGCCATATCGACGCCTTTACGAATCAGCGGTTCGCCGCTTTTGCCGATAATACGGTTCAGCGAGCGCGACAGGCTGGTTTCGTTGTGGGTGGAGACCAGCTTGCCGGTAAACAGCAGCCCCCAGGTGGCGGCGTTGACGAACAGCGACGGGCTGCGGCCGATATGCGACTGCCAGTTGCCGTTGCTGATTTTGTCGCGGATCAGGGCATCGCGGGTGGCTTTGTCGGGAATGCGCAGCAGCGCTTCTGCCAGGCACATCAGGGCCACGCCTTCCTGCGAGGAGAGCGAGAACTCCTGCAGCAGGCTCTGCACCATTCCGGCGCGGCCGCTGGCGGGTTTCTGATTGCGCAGCTTCTCCGCCAGCTGATAGGCGAGCTTGTGCGCCTGTTCGCCGAGAGTCTGCGGCAGGCGAGCCTGCTCCAGCAGCATCGGCACGGCGTCGGTTTCGGCCCAGCGCCAGGCGGCGGTGATCGACGCGCGGGAAACGGACTGCGGCAGGATCTGCTCGGCGAAATCGAGGAAGGGCTGATAAGGTTCGTCAGCCTGATGACCGGCCTCATCGCTTTCGTTCGCCGCGCCGGACAGCAGCGCCGGCAGCTCCGGCAGCGTCTCGTCGTTTTCCAGCTTTTCCAGATAGTTGAAAATGGCCTGTTTAATCAGCCAGTGCGGCGTGCGGTCAATACGGCTCGCCGCGGATTTAATGCGTTCACGCGTCGCGTCGTCAAGTTTTACACCCATGGTGGTGGTGCCCATGTCAGGAACTCCTGTAATAGAACGTCTTCGTGCCAAGATGAGGTTGCGTAGAAATATCTACCATGTTGCAACTTTGTGCAACCTTGTTAATTGAGAATTGTGTGGCAGGTAGAAAAACGCCGTGAATGTTAAAAATGATGATGAAAATAGCAGGTATTTATCCCCTGTCTAATAAGGTATTTCTATGCGTCACTTAACACTTTTGCGTGGTGCAACCGCTAAAAACGTGAGAGAGTGCAACCTATAACAAAATGAAGTTTGGTCCCGGAAGCATTTCGTGTAAATGCTGTGTTAAATCGTTTGTGAAAAAACAAAGCTTCCGTCAGGATACGGTCGCCCAATACAACCAATAGGCCATTGCCCCGTTCCGGTAGTGGATAAAACGACAAATTTGGATGCTGTCGACAAAAATTCTGGAGATTTTTACATGGCTATTAGCACACCCATGTTGGTGACTTTTATTGTTTATATTTTTGGCATGGTACTCATCGGCTTTATTGCCTGGCGCTCGACAAAGAACTTTGATGATTATATTCTCGGCGGCCGCAGCCTTGGCCCATTTGTCACCGCGCTCTCCGCCGGAGCCTCCGATATGAGCGGCTGGCTGCTGATGGGGCTACCGGGGGCGATATTTATTTCCGGTATTTCCGAAAGCTGGATTGCCATTGGCCTGACGTTAGGCGCATGGATTAACTGGAAGCTGGTGGCGGGGCGTTTGCGGGTCCATACCGAGGCGAATAATAACGCCCTGACGCTGCCGGATTATTTCACCGGCCGTTTTGAAGATAAAAGCCGCGTGCTGCGAATTATCTCGGCGCTGGTCATTTTGTTATTTTTCACCATCTATTGCGCTTCCGGTATTGTGGCCGGCGCGCGTCTGTTTGAAAGCACCTTTGGCATGAGCTACGAAACCGCGCTGTGGGCCGGGGCGGCGGCAACCATTATTTATACCTTTGTCGGCGGCTTCCTCGCGGTAAGCTGGACCGATACCGTTCAGGCCAGCCTGATGATATTCGCCCTGATCCTGACGCCGGTGATGGTGGTGATTTCCGTCGGCGGGTTTGGCGATTCCCTGGAAGTGATTAAGCAAAAGAGCATTGAGAACGTTGATATGCTCAAGGGCCTGAACTTCGTGGCGATTATTTCGCTGATGGGCTGGGGCCTGGGCTATTTTGGTCAGCCGCATATTCTGGCGCGCTTTATGGCGGCGGATTCGCATCACAGCATCGTTCACGCCCGTCGCATCAGCATGACCTGGATGATCCTCTGCCTGGCGGGTGCCTGTTCCGTCGGCTTCTTCGGTATTGCCTACTTCAATAACAACCCGGCCGTTGCCGGTGCGGTTAATCAGAACGCCGAACGCGTCTTTATCGAACTGGCGCAGATTCTGTTCAACCCGTGGATTGCCGGGATCCTGCTGTCGGCGATTCTGGCGGCGGTGATGTCCACCCTGAGCTGCCAGCTGCTGGTGTGCTCAAGCGCGATTACTGAAGATCTGTATAAAGCGTTTTTGCGTAAAAATGCCGGACAGAAAGAGCTGGTATGGATAGGACGCTTTATGGTGCTGCTCGTCGCGTTAATTGCGATCGCCCTGGCGGCCAACCCGGAAAACCGCGTGCTGGGTCTGGTGAGCTACGCATGGGCTGGCTTTGGCGCGGCGTTTGGCCCGGTGGTGCTGTTCTCGGTGATGTGGTCACGAATGACCCGTAACGGTGCGCTGGCCGGGATGATCATCGGCGCCTTAACGGTCATTATCTGGAAGCAGTTCGGCTGGCTGGGCCTGTATGAAATCATCCCAGGCTTTATCTTTGGTAGCCTGGGGATTGTGGTCTTCAGCCTGCTGGGTAAAGCGCCCTCCGCCGAGATGCAGCGACGCTTCGCCGAAGCGGACGCCCATTATCACTCCGCACCGCCGGTGCGCGCGACCGCCGAGTAAGCCTCTGCAACCCCATCAAGCCCGCGTAATGCGGGCTTTGTTATTTATGTCTCTTGCTAATGGCTTGAAAATACGCTGATATCTCAGCACAAATAACAATGAGGGTAGCAAAATGAGTTTCAAACAGGGTGCAGTGGCGCTGGTACTGGCAGGGATATTAAGCGGCTGCGTAGCGCCCGCCGCGAAGAGGGCTCCGGCGGCGGACGCTAACGCCTGCCCGGCGGATAACGCCATGGTGCAAACCACGCTTTATTTCGGCTTAAGCCGTCCGGCCGGGAAGGATATTACCGCGCAGGAGTGGCAGCAGTTCGTTGACCGCGACGTGACGCCGCGCTTTCGCGATGGCCTGACGGTCTTTGACGCGCGCGGGCAGTGGCTGGGCAATGACGGTACCGTGGCGCGCGAGCAGAGCAAAGCGCTGATGCTGATTCACGGCAAAGATGAGAAGAGCGAAGAGGGGATTGAGGCGCTGCGCACGACCTATAAATCACGCTTTGCTCAGGAGTCGGTGATGCGCGTTGACCAGCCGGTCTGCGTACATTTTTAATTTGAATCAGGTGATATTCCCGGGTTGCGGCTAACGCCTTACCCGGGCTACATAGCTACGCGGGCCTGTTACCCCGGGGTAACAGGCCAAACGCGCTTCGGTTACAGTACCAGCCCCGCAAAGCTGGCGGAGAGCAGGCTGACCAGCGTTGCGCCATACACCAGGCGCAGGCCAAAGCGGGAAACGATATTCCCCTGCTGCTCGTTCAGGCCTTTAATCGCCCCGGCGATAATGCCGATAGAGGCAAAGTTGGCGAAGGAAACCAGGAACACGGATAAAATTCCCAGCCCGCGCGGCGTCATGCTGGCGGCTATTTTTTGCAGCTCAATCATGGCGACAAATTCATTGGCCACCAGTTTCGTCGCCATAATACTCCCGGCGTTCAGCGCATCGCTAAGCGGAATGCCAATCAGCCACGCCAGGGGATAAAAGACGTAGCCGAGGATCTGCTGGAAGCTCAGGCCAAATATCGTGGCGAACAGGGCATTTATGGCGCTAATTAAGGCGATAAAACCAATCAGCATCGCCAGAATAATCATCGCGACTTTAAAACCGGCCAGAATATATTCACCGAGCATTTCAAAGAAGCTCTGGGATTCATGCAGTTTTTCAAGCTTGATCTCCTCCTCGCTGCCCGGACGCGTCGGGTTAATGATCGACAGCACAATAAAGGTGCTGAACATATTCAGGATCAGCGCGGCAACGACGTATTTCGCGTCGAGCATACTCATATAAGCGCCGACGATGGAGAGCGACACCGTCGACATCGCGGTGGCCGACATGGTGAACAGGCGGCGGGAAGAGAGATCGCCGAGCACGCCTTTATAGGCAATAAAGTTCTCTGATTGACCGAGAATCAGCGAACTGACCGCGTTGAAGGACTCCAGCTTACCCATACCGTTAACCTTTGACAGCAGGGTGCCAATCAGGCGAATAAAAATTGGCAGAATACGCCAGTGCTGAAGAATACCGATGAGCGCGGAGATAAAGACAATGGGGCACAGCACGCCAAGGAAAATAAACGCCAGCCCTTTTTCACTCATGCCGCCAAATACAAAGTTGGTGCCTTCGGCGGCAAAGCCGAGCAGTGATTCAAAGAAGGATGCGATATTTTTCACTAGCCACAGGCCGCTTTCGGCGTGGAGAAAAAAGAAAGCCAGGGCAACTTCAATAATAATTAACTGGATAATATAGCGAATGCGGATTTTTTTACGGTCGTAGCTGGCAAGCCAGGCAAGGGCGAGGATAACCACCAGCGCCAGCAGGAAGTGCAAGAATTGAGTCATGTCGTTTATTTCGCAGGTCAATAAGGCCGCCATTTAGCCACAGCTGGGCAGCCGGGTAAATATCTGGCGCAAAAAATCCCGTCCTCCTGCCCCGAGCGGCCTGGGCTGCGAGATAATCGCGCAAGTCATTATTTGTTCGCGACTGATTTACAAATCGTCATCATTCACTCCACATTTCACTTGTGTTTCTGATTATTGTAATGATAATCACTATCATAAATATTTACCTATCTTTGCATCAGTTGACTGCGGTTCACATTTAAGGGTGTTGGCATGTTTGTCCCATTTCTCATCATGTTACGTGAAGGCCTGGAAGCTGCGCTGATTGTCAGCCTGATTGCCAGCTATCTGAAACGCACCCAGCGCGGTAGCTGGATTGGCGTCATGTGGATTGGGGTGCTGCTTGCGGCGGCGCTGTGCCTGGGCCTCGGAATTTTTATCAACGAAACCACCGGCGAGTTTCCGCAGCGCGAGCAGGAGCTGTTCGAAGGCATCGTGGCGGTGGTGGCGGTGTGCATTCTGACCTGGATGGTGTTCTGGATGCGTAAGGTGTCGCGCAACGTCAAACAGCAGCTTGAGCAGGCGGTTGATAATGCCCTCCAGCGCGGAAATAACCACGGCTGGGCGCTGGTGATGATGGTCTTTTTCGCCGTTGCGCGTGAAGGCCTGGAATCGGTCTTTTTCCTGCTCGCCGCTTTCCAGCAGGATGTCGGAATCTGGCCGCCCATCGGCGCGATGCTCGGCCTGGCGACGGCCATCGTTTTAGGGTTCCTGATCTACTGGGGCGGCATCCGCATGAATCTCGCCGTCTTTTTCAAATGGACCAGCCTGTTTATTTTACTGGTGGCCGCAGGCCTCGCCGCGGGGGCTATCCGCGCCTTTCATGAGGCCGGACTGTGGAACCATTTCCAGGCGGTCGCCTTCGACCTGAGCAACGTCATTTCGACGCACACCCTATTCGGCACGCTGCTGGAAGGGATCTTCGGCTATCAGGAAACGCCGACCGTCAGCGAAGTGGCGGTCTACTTTATCTATTTGATCCCGGCGCTGGTGCTGTACGTCTCGCCGCCGGGTAAAAAAACCACCGCATCCCGGGCAGCGTAGTCGGGCATCGCGGATTGCAATAGTGACAACATACTTATCGAAAGGGATGGTCATGATGAATCATTTTCGTCGTAATGCGCTGCAGCTTACGCTTGCTGCGCTGTTCAGTTCGGCTTTTTACGCCCAGGCGGCCGATATTCCGCAGGTCAAAGTGACCGTCACCGACAAACAGTGCGAGCCGATGAACGTCACCGTGAAGGCGGGTAAAACCCAGTTCATCATTCAGAACCACAGCCAGAAAGCGCTGGAGTGGGAGATTCTGAAAGGGGTGATGGTGGTGGAAGAGCGGGAGAATATCGCCCCCGGCTTTACGCAAAAGCTGACGGCCAACCTGCAGCCGGGTGAATATGATATGACCTGCGGCCTGCTGACTAACCCGAAAGGCAAACTGACGGTGACCGGCGAGGCGACCAAAGATGCTGCCAAAGCCGATGCGCTGCTCAGCCTGGGTGAAGCCATTACCGCCTATAAAGCCTGGGTTAGCGCCGAGACCGCGGAGCTGGTTAGCGGCACGAAAGCCTTTACCGATGCGGTGAAAGCGGGCGATATCGAGAAGGCGAAAGCGCTGTACGCGCCGACGCGCCAGCACTATGAGCGTATCGAACCGATCGCCGAACTGTTCTCCGATCTCGATGGCAGCATTGACGCCCGCGAGGATGACTACGAGAAAAAAGCCGAAGATCCGAAATTCACCGGCTTCCACCGGCTGGAAAAAGCGCTGTTTGGCGATAACAGCGTCAAGGGAATGGATAACTATGCCGATCAATTGAACGCTGACGTTCTCGAGCTGCAAAAACGCATTAGCGAACTGGCGTTTCCGCCGTCAAAAGTGGTCGGCGGCGCGGCCGGTCTGATTGAAGAAGTGGCCGCCAGCAAAATCAGCGGCGAAGAAGATCGCTACAGCCATACCGACCTGTGGGATTTCCAGGCCAACATTGACGGCGCGCAGAAAATCGTCGACCTGCTGCGTCCGCAGCTGCAAAAAGAGAACAGCGCGCTGCTGGCGAAGGTGGATGCCAACTTCAAAAAGGTGGACGCCATTCTCAGCAAATACCGCACCAAAGATGGCTTTGAGACCTATGACAAGCTGACGGATGCCGATCGTAACGCGCTGAAAGGCCCGATCACCACGCTGGCGGAAGATTTGGCCCAGCTGCGCGGGATCCTGGGTCTGGACTAAGGCGATGGCTGAGCAAAAATATGATGTTAATCAACCGTCCCGGCGGCGGTTGTTAAAAGGGATCGGCGCGCTTGGCGGCGCGCTGGCGATATCCGGCGGCTGCCCGGTGGCGCACGCGGCAAAAGACAATAGCTCTCCGGGCACGGTGTCGCCGGATGCGCGTCAGGAAGCGCAGCCGTTTTATGGTCCACATCAGGCAGGAGTGCTGACTCCGCAGCAGGCGTCGATGATGATTGTCGCCTTTGATGTGCTGGCCAGCGATAAAGCGGATCTTGAGCGGCTGTTTCGCCTGCTGACCCGGCGTATCGCCTTTCTGACCAAAGGCGGTCCCGCGCCGGAGACGCCGAACCCGCGGCTGCCGCCGATGGACTCAGGCATTCTCGGGCCGTGGATCGCCCCGGATAATTTGACGATCACCGTCTCGGTGGGGCATTCGCTGTTTGACGAGCGTTTCGGCCTGGCTCATCAGGCGCCGAAGAGGCTGCAAAAGATGACGCGTTTTCCGAACGATTCGCTGGATGCGGCGCTGTGCCACGGCGATCTGCTGCTGCAAATTTGCGCCAACACCCAGGATACGGTGATTCACGCCCTGCGGGATGTGATTAAGCACACCCCGGATTTGCTCAGCGTGCGCTGGAAGCGGGAAGGGTTTATCTCCGACAGCGCCGCGCGCAGCAAGGGTAAAGAGACGCCGGTGAATCTGCTGGGCTTCAAAGACGGCACCGCGAATCCGGTGAGCACCGATAAGGCGCTAATGGATAAAGTGGTGTGGGTCACCGCCGACCAGGGAGAGCCAGCGTGGGCGACGGGCGGCAGCTATCAGGCGGCGAGGATTATTCAGTTCCACGTTGAGTTCTGGGATCGCACGCCGCTGAAAGAGCAGCAGACTATTTTTGGCCGCGATAAACTGAGCGGCGCGCCGCTTGGGATGCAGCACGAGCACGATGTCCCGGATTACAGCAAAGACCCTGACGGCGATACCATTGCGCTCGATAGCCATATTCGTCTGGCGAACCCGCGTACCCCGGAAACCGAATCCAGCCTGATGATGCGCCGGGGCTATAGCTATTCGCTGGGGGTGACCAATTCCGGTCAGCTGGACATGGGGCTGCTGTTTGTTTGCTACCAGCACGATCTGGAAAATGGCTTCCTGACGGTGCAAAAGCGCCTGAATGGAGAAGCGCTGGAGGAGTACGTGAAGCCCATTGGCGGCGGCTATTTCTTTGTTCTGCCGGGGGTTATCGACGATCGGCATTATCTCGGGCAATCGCTGCTCGAAGCCTGACGTACCTGCCCGCAAGGGCAGGGCGTTTTCTGCTGTTTTTCCATTCATTTTTTGTATTTCCTGCCTTGTTTCATTTTTCTGTAATCTTATAGTCGGAAACTCTCCTCAGCTGCGATGAGAATTATTTGTTGTCTGTGTGTGAAAAATAAGTTGCGCTTAGAATTATTTCTGATGTACTTATTACAGGCGCGGTAGTTCTCGGCAGTAGTCTCGTTTCATTATGGAGATCGCGAATGCCCGATTGCTGTAACGGAAAACGTCAAACCCCAGACCGTACTCATCAGCACGGGAGCCCAACTTCCGGCCGCGATTTTCACACCGCAAAATCCTCCTCCTCTATCAAAGAAAACCAGAACCCAGGCAAGGTTACCGGTGCGCGTAGCCGTGACCCTCTGCCAATTCGTCAGGCAAGCAATGGCTTACAAGGAAGCCAAACCTCAATCGTTAGTGCGCATAATCGCGTCGATCGTGGCGCGTGTGATGTAAACCAACAACGCAAGGTGCTATCCATGGGAAGACAAAAAGCAGTGACCAGAGCTCGTCGTGAGGCCAAACGTGTGCTGAGACAGGATTCGCGAAGCCATAAGCAGCGCGAAGAAGAATCGGTCACATCGCTTGTGCAAATGAGTGGCGTAGAAGCCATTGGCATGGCGCGGGATAGCCGCGACGCATCGCCAATCGAAGCGCGCAATGACGCTCAGGCGCATTATTTGAATGCCATCGACAATAAACAGCTGATCTTCGCCACGGGCGAGGCCGGGTGCGGTAAGACCTGGATTAGCGCGGCAAAAGCAGCTGAAGCCCTGATCCATAAGGATGTGGACAGAATTATTGTTACCCGTCCCGTTCTGCAGGCCGACGAAGATCTCGGCTTCTTACCGGGAGATATCGCCGAGAAGTTTGCTCCCTATTTCCGACCGGTCTATGACGTGCTGGTGAGAAGGCTAGGGGCTTCCTTTATGCAGTACTGCCTGCGTCCGGAAATCGGCAAGGTGGAAATCGCGCCGTTCGCCTATATGCGCGGACGTACATTTGAAAATGCGGTGGTGATTCTGGACGAGGCCCAGAACGTGACCGCTGCGCAAATGAAGATGTTTTTGACCCGCCTCGGGGAGAACGTGACGGTTATCGTCAACGGCGACATTACCCAGTGCGATTTACCTTCAGGCGTACGGTCGGGTCTGACCGATGCGCTGGCGCGTTTTGAAGAGGATGAGATGGTGGGTATTGTGCGCTTTACAACCGATGATTGCGTGCGCTCAACGCTTTGCCAGCGCGCGCTGAAAGCCTACTACTGAGTACTTCTGCGTCTGCAAAGCCCGGGTGACCGGGCTTTGTTTTTGCTGCACTACAGAAGAGCCTGCAGTGAGGGAGCGGCCATCGTGGCTTCAAAAGGAACGATCTCGACTTTCGCTACGCCCGATTGCTGAAATGGATCCTGGCTCAGCCAGTTTTGCAGCCCATCCATATCATCGCCTTTAGCCAGAATCACGCCGCCGGACCTGGGGATTTTACGCCCCGAAGCGAGAAATATTCCGTCAGCATAGCCTTGCTTAAGCCATTCCACGTGCGCAGCAAGCTGGGCGTCTACCTGATCAAGCGGTTTAACGTAAGTCAGAACAACAACGGCAATGGTGCTCATTTTCCTTCCTTAACATTTAAATGTAACGCTGCAGAAGCTTATCATTCACGTGAACAGCGCTTCAGGTTTTTTTAATCAACCGGCGCGGTGGGTGTCTGGACGAGCGCAGGATCGATTAAAATGTCCAGGTGATTGCCGCGGTCACGGAACCTTCATTGCGCCGTGAGACTATCGGGCTGTCAGCGGCGTGTTCTCCGAGCCAGGTATAGCCGGCGCTGAGCGTGGAACCCCAATGCTCGTCATATTGATGGCTCCAGGTCAGCGCGTTGTCGATGCCGTAAAATCCGCCGGGTGCGCGATAGGGGCGATAGCCGGAACGGGCGCTCTGCCGTTGATCAACCCCGTAAAAGGTATTGGCGTACCGGCCGTCGCCAAACAGCGCGGCGGACTGTAAGGCAACGATATCCTGCGAATTCTGGAGCAGCAGGAGGGTTGCGGAGGTCTGATAATGCACGCCCTGGGCGTCGGTAAGCGGAAGCGTAGCCTTACCTTCAACGGTGAGCCACGGCGTGACCGACCAGCCGACGGCGAAGGCGGTATTCATGGTGGCTTTAATATTACCCATCCCCTTCAGCGTATTCGCCCCATCGCGCCAGCCTGAGTTTTTTTCCGCTCGCCCGAGGTCATAACCGAGCGTGTGCTCGAAGTAGAGACCGCTGTCGTCAGCCAGGTCATAGCCTATGCCTTTTTGACTATCAATAAAGAAAGCGCCTTTCCGCCCCTGTAGTACGGGAACCACCTGCCAACTCTGCTTGTCAGAGCCGCTGTAACGAGGCGCGTATTTTCCGCCCACCCCGATAGTCAGCCCATCGGAAGGCGCGGCGGCTTCATCGGCACGCGCGCCGGGTGTTATCGCCATTAAAAACGGCACGACCATATACGGCGAAATTTTTCTGGCTATCATACTGTTCTCCACGTGGACGCGGGCGCCGTCGATAAGGACGCGCCGCAGAATGCCGGTGCAGTATGGTTTTGCTGAATCAATGAACGGTCGGGATAGTGTTAAGAAACGGTCAAGGTGAACAGATGTTGTCCAGAAGAGTGTTGATAATTGAAGATGACGCCGATGCGGCCGGGGTGCTTGAGGCCTATTTACGCCGGGAAAACTATGATGTGGCGGTCACCGTGGATGGCCTCGCCGGACTGGATATGGCGCAGCGCTGGAAACCCGATCTGATTCTGCTGGACGTGATGCTGCCCGGACTGAACGGGACCGAGGTGGTGGCCAGCCTGCGGCGGAAAAGCGATGTGCCGGTGATTATGGTTACCGCGATGGGGGATATGCCCGATCGTATTGGCGCGCTGCGCTATGGCGCCGACGATTATGTGGTGAAACCTTATCATCCTGGCGAGGTGGTGGCGCGAGTTCAGGCCGTGCTCCGGCGGAGCCGCAAAGCGGAGACGCAGGAAGACATTCTGCGCTGGCAGGGGCTGGAGGTGGAC
The DNA here is from genome assembly GCF_019048985.1 of Klebsiella sp. PL-2018. Taxonomy (NCBI): domain Bacteria; kingdom Pseudomonadati; phylum Pseudomonadota; class Gammaproteobacteria; order Enterobacterales; family Enterobacteriaceae; genus Klebsiella; species Klebsiella sp. PL-2018. Next base: position 3,576,331 of record NZ_CP077673.1, on the reverse strand, counting down.
GTCGCTGCCATCGTCGCGACCGTCAGCAATCCGGGGGAACCTGCCCATGTTCTCGATCTTACCCCGACCGAGTTTTCGCTTCTGGCTACGCTGATGCGCGCCCCCGTCCGTCCCTTTTCGCGACAGTATCTGCTGGAGCGCTGCCTTCCTGAGAGCGAAGCGCTTGAGCGCGTGGTGGATACGCATATTTATAACCTACGTAAAAAACTGGAGGGGGCGGGAGTATCCGGGGTGTTAGTCAACGTTCGCGGCGTGGGCTACAGGTTCAGACAGCCATGATGAAAACCCGTCACTCCTCTCTCTGGCGCTGGATTTGCGGGCGCATTCTGGCGCTGGCCATCGGCAGCGTAATGGTTATCGCCACCTGTATGTGGCTGCGTTTCGCCGTGCAGAACTATTGGATCATGCACAAAATGCCGCCCTCTTTACGGGAGGAGTTCATTGCGCTCAGCCGCAATCCGGAGGCCAACCCGGCGCGTTTTCATCAGATTGTCGATACCTGGTGGGGATTGAGCTTTTCCACGCCCTCTATCGCCTCGGCGGACTGGGTGACCGTGGCGGTGCTGGTACTGGTCATGATCCCCTTCATTGTCGTCATGGGGCTCCGCTACGCCCGTCCGCTCTCGCTGCAGTTCAGCCGTCTTCGTGATGCGGCGAAGGACGTCACCGGGGGGCAATTTGGCCGCCAGGCGGAGCTGATTGAGGACGCGCCAGCGGAAATGATCCGCTTTGCTGCCGACTTTAACAAAATGACCGGCCAGCTGGCCCGCTATGATAAAGAACTCCGCGCCTCGCATGTTGCGATGGCGCATGAGCTTCGCTCCCCGCTGACGGCGGCGATTGGCCGTCTGCAGGGCATGCTGGATGGCGTTTTTGATACCCAGCCGCAGCAGTTGGAGATGGTGATGAAACAACTCCAGCATCTGAATCGATTGACCGATGAGCTGCATCTGCTTTCCCTGGCGGATGCCGGCAATTTGGTGCTCGATGAGCGGCCATTTTGTCTGGATGAGCTCCTTCAGGAGCGAGCCGCATGGTTAACGCCGCAGGCGGACGCGCAGAGCGTGACGATCGCCATTCAGCCATCGCCGTCCTGTCCCTTCCGCGGCGATGCTTTTCGCATGGGACAGGTATTTAGCGTACTGATGGAAAATGCCGTACGCTACGGGCGCAGGGGGGGACATCTGGCAATTACGCTGCGCCGCGGCGAGGGCGCTTACACCATTGATTTTGTCGATGATGGGCCCGGCGTGGCGAGGCATTTTTTACCGGAAATGTTTGAACGTTTTACCCGCGAGGAGGCGTCCCGCGCCAGACACTCCGGCGGCAGCGGCCTCGGATTATCCATTGCGCGCGCTATCTGCGTGGCGCACGGGGGGCGCATCAGCGCGTCGCTACCGGCGAGCGGCGGCCTGCAGATTCGCGTTGTTCTGCCGTACGCTCCCGCCGCAGAAGAAAACAGCCTGCCTTGATAATCCCTTGACACAACATCGAGCCATTCTCGATGAATGTGTCATGTAATGGCGCCATTTCCCGAACGGAGTGGCGTTATGTTATATGAGTTAGTTCTTTCCCTTCGTCAGTGCGTGTACGCTTTGCTCGGCGCAGAACGGACGCTATCCTGGTTTGCGCTGTTGCCGCCGATCGTACTGATCCTGATGATCGTACCGCTTGTGGGCTGCGGCGATAAAAGCGCCGAAAAGCCCGCGTCGGCCCGCCCGGTGCGCTACGTGGTGGTGGGTTCCCCGGCGACGCTTCCCGCTCTGGAAAGAACGGGCGAAATCCACGCGCATGATGAGACGGCCCTGAGCTTTCGTACGGCGGGCAGGATGCTGACGCGCGCGGTGGATGTCGGCGATCGGGTCAACTACGGGCAGCTGCTGGCGACGCTTGAAGAGACCAGCGCGCGAAATCAGCTGGACAGCGCGACGGCTGATGATGAGAGCGCTCGAGCGACCGCCCGGGTCGCCGCGCTGAACGTTAACCGGATGCAGAAGCTCATCGCCACGGGCGCAATCGCCCGCTCTCAGCTGGACAGCGCGCAGGCGGACTGGCTGGTCGCCAGCGCCCGGGTGAAGAGCAGCGAGGCCGCTTTGCGCAACGCCAGGGAAAGCCTGGGCTGGACGCGTCTTACTTCGCCGGGTGAGGGGGTTATCACGGCGGTCAGCGCCTCTCCCGGTCAGGTGGTCAGCGCCGGAGAGACGGTGGTGACGCTGGCGGCGGGTCAGGCGCGCGATGTGGTGTTTGATATCCCGGATCCCGCTAAGGTTGAGGCGCAAAGGGCGGAAGAATTTCAGGTTGCTTTGCTCAGCGATGCCGGGGTGAAGGCCTATGCTGTTTTGCGTGATATTAGCCCACAGGCCGATCCCCAGACCCGGACATGGCGCGTCAGGGCAACGCTCAAGAAACCGCCCGCCGCGATGGCGCTGGGCGCCAGCGTCACGGTAAGGCTGCCGTCATCAGGCTCGACGGGGTACGCCATACCGGCTTCTGCGCTGAGCCGCTGCGGAGATAAACCGGCCGTCTTTGTGATTACCCCGCAGATGCAGGCGCAGCTGCGCGTTGTCGTTCTCGCCAGCTACACGGCTTCTTCCGCGATCATCGCCTCCGGCCTTGTGCCCGGCGATCGGGTTATTACCGCCGGCGTTAGCAAACTGCGCCCGGGCGAAAAAGTCGTCGCCGGAGAGAGGCTGCCGTGAAAATAGCGCCGTCAAAAAATCGCTTTAACCTTTCTGCATGGGCGCTGGAAAACCCGCAAATGGTCAGTTTCTTTATGCTGCTGATTATGGTTATCGGTTCGCTCAGCTATACGCTGCTGCCGCGAAATGAAGATCCGGCTTTCACTATCAAAACGGCGGTAGTCTCGGCGCAATGGCCGGGCGCGTCGGTAACGGATACCACGCATCTGGTGACGGATGTCCTGGAGAAAAAATTACAGGAAACGCCCTGGCTCGATTATATCGAAAGTGAAACCCGAGCCGGGCAAACGGTTATCTATATTAATCTCCGCGATGACACCCCGGCGCACAACGTCCCGGCGATCTGGTACCAGATCCGCAAAAAAATGCAGGATATTGCGCCATCGCTGCCGGAAGGCGCGCAGGGACCGAGCGTGAACGATGAGTTTGACGACACGTACGGCACCATTTACGGATTTATCCCTGACGGATATAGCCTTGAAGAGGTGCGACAGCGGGTGGAGACGATCCGCCGTGAACTGATGTCCGTGCCGGATATCGGCAAAACGGTCCTCCTTGGCGAGCCGCAGGAGCAGATAGTCATCGCTTTTTCGCCCGCCCGGCTGGCCGGTATGGGGCTTACCATTCAGCAGGTTGCGGACGCTCTGAAGGCCCAGAATGCCGTGGTGCCGGCAGGAACCCTGCGCACCGGGCAGGAGAATATCACGCTAAACGTCAGCGGGGCCCTCAGGAGCGAAGCGAGCCTGCGCGCCGTCATCCTGCACATCAACGACCGCTATCTTCCCCTGACCGATATTGCCACGATTGAAAGAAGCGCGGCCGAACCGCCTTCAGCGGCGTTTCGCGTTAACGGACGTCCTGCCGTTGGGTTGGCGATTTCCATGGCGCCGACGGGCAATATGCTGCGCTTTGGCGAGACGCTGAATAACAGAATGCGCGCCATCGGCGCCGGGCTGCCGCACGGCATCGAGATAGTTAAAGTGGCTGACCAGTCGGCGGTGGTCAGCGGCGCCGTAAGCGGGTTTGTCCGGGTACTGGTGGAAGCCGTGCTGATTGTGCTGGCGGTTTCTTTTGTCTCGCTGGGATTAAGGGCCGGGCTGGTGGTGGCCGCGGCGATCCCGCTGGTGCTGGCGTTGACCTTTGCCGGGATGCTGCTGGCAGGCATTGGTCTACAGCGCATCTCTCTCGGGGCCCTGATCGTTGCGCTAGGGCTGCTGGTGGATGATGCCATGATCGCCGTGGAAACCATGGTATCCCGGCTTGAGGCCGGCGATACGCGACGGCAGGCGGCGACGTACGCTTTCCAAACCACGGCATTTCCGATGTTGACCGGTACGCTGGTCATGATTGCCGGGTTTATTCCCGTCGGTTTTGCCTCATCCAGCGCGGGCGAATACTGCTTTTCGCTGTTTGCCGTGGTGCTGATGGCGCTTCTGAATTCATGGGTCGTGGCGATTCTGTTCTCCCCTTTGACCGGAACGTGGCTGCTGCCGGAAAAGCTGAAACATCGTGCCGCAGGCCCGGGCCGCATGGCGCGGGGATATGGACGACTTCTGCGTACGGTGCTGCGCCACCGGCTTGCCACCCTTGGGATTGCGCTGGCCGCGCTGGGACTGTCGGTGTACGGGACCACGTTTATGCAGGGGGAGTTTTTCCCTTCATCTGATCGCCCGGAGCTGCTGGTCAGCCTGACGCTTCCGGCCAATGCTTCGCAGACGGAAACGGAGAAACAAACGGAGAGGCTGGAAAGGGCGCTCGCCGGGAATCGCAATATTGACCATTATTCGACCTATATTGGGGCGGGCGCCATCCGCTTTTATCTGCCGATGGATGTTCTGCTGGATAATGAAAATACGGCGCAGCTGGTGGTGGTGGCGAAAGACCTGGCCGCCCGCGACCGCCTGCGGGAACAGTTAAACACGCTGCTGGCCACGCAATTCAGCGATCTGACCTCGCGCGTTTCGCCTCTGGAGCTAGGGCCTCCGGTGGGCTGGCCGATCAAATACCGGGTCAGCGGGCCTGATTATCTCAAGGTCAGAGAGTATGCCGGGCGTCTGGCCGAGGCGATAGGGCGCTCGCCGTTAACCCGGGAGGTAAATCAGACCGCCGGCGAGCCGGAGAGAACCATCGTCCTGCAGGTGAACCAGACTGCCGCGCGGGCGGCGGGAGTGTCATCGCAGAGTCTGGCGCAGACGCTTAATACCGTCTGGTCAGGCACGACGGTCACATCGCTGAGAGACAATGACCGGCTGGTTGATGTGGTGCTGCGGGCGAACGACAGCGAGCGATTGAATCTTGCCACCCTGTCATCGCTGACGGTTGAGGGGCGCGGTGGAGAAAAAGTTCCCCTCAGCGCGGTGGCCACGCCAACCTGGGGAGTGGACGATCCGGTGCTCTGGCGTCGGCAAAGATTGCCGTTTATCACCGTACAAACCGACCTCGCGCCGGGAATGCGGGCAGAAGGCGTATCGAACGGTCTGCGCCCGACGGTGGATCAACTGCGCGCGGGTTTACCCACCGGTTACAGCATTGTCGAAGGCGGAGTGGTCGCGGAGTCCGAAAAAGGCAACAGCTCGGTATTGAATATTTTACCCGTCACCCTCGGCATTATGCTGTTATTACTGATGCTTCAGCTGCGGCGCTATTCTCGTATGCTGCTGGCTCTGTTCATGGCCCCGTTCGGCTTGCCGGGGATTGTTATGGCCATGCTGCCGGGCGACACGCCAATGGGATTTGTGGCTCTGCTCGGCGTCATCGCGCTGGCGGGGATGATTATCCGCAATGCCGTGATACTTATCACTGAAGTCGACGGCAATCAGGCTCAGGGCATGGAAAGCGATGCCGCTATTATTGCCGCCGCAGAGCACCGGGCCAGGCCGATATTTCTGACCGCCTGCGCCGCGATACTGGGTATGGTCCCCATCTCTCATCAGGTATTCTGGGGACCGATGGCGTATGCCATCATTGGCGGGCTGATTGTCGCGACGCTCGTCACGTTAACCGTGCTGCCGGCGTCCTTTAGCCTGCTGCTGGAGAGGGGAGGATACCGGGAAAAACGTCCCGCCGCTTAATAACACAGGATGGCCGGGGGCGACCCCGGTCGGGGTGCAACAGGCGAAAAAAAAGCCCGTACTTGCGTACGAGCTCTTCTTAAAATATGGCGGTGAGGGGGGGATTCGAACCCCCGATACGTTGCCGTATACACACTTTCCAGGCGTGCTCCTTCAGCCACTCGGACACCTCACCATATTGTTTTGCCGCTCACCTTGGGTGGGCAACGGGGCGCTACTATAGGGAGTTGCGCTAAAACGGTCAAGCAGTATTTATGCTTTCGCTATCGTTCGGTTAAGCAATGAACACTGCCCCGCCGTAGCGCGGCGGGGCAGTCATTTTAACGCTGTGAATCAAGCTGTTCGTTATTCTTCACCACGTCCTGAGCTTTGGCGTAGCTCTCAATCAGCAGCTGGTATGCCGGGAAGACCTTGGTATACACCTCGGCCCACTCAGCGGCATCCGGGCGATTCCAGGTGCGCTGCAGTTCAGAAGCAACCGCTGCGGTATCCATCGGTACGACGCCAGCCTGGACGACGCGGGCGAGGGTGATTTCCTGCGCCATCTTGCTATAGGTACCGGAAGCATCAATGACGGCAAAAACCTTATAGCCATCGGCGACGGCGGCAATGGACGGGAACGCCATGCAGACGCTGGTAATGGTACCGGCGATAATCAGCGTTTTACGCCCGGTTGCTTTTACCGCGGCAACAAATTCCGGGTTATCCCACGCGTTAATCTCTCCTTTACGCGCAATATATTGCGCATGGGGCGCGTTCGCATGAATCTCAGGGATCAGCGGGCCGTTTGGTCCCTGCGGCACTGACGCCGTGGTGATCACCGGGATCCCGGCTAATGAAGCCATCTTCGCCAGCGCGGCGGCGCGCGCCCGCAGCTCCGGCATCGGCATATCACCCACGGTCTGGAACAGACCGCTCTGGTGGTCAATCAGCAGCATGGCGGTATCATTGACATCAATAACCGGACGAGAACCATTAAAGTTAGCTGGGGTAGACATATTATTCACCTCATTCAATATCAGATTTGGCCGAAGCGGCCGCTATTAAAATCACGAACCGCTTCCGCGATTTGTGCTTTGGTATTCATCACAAAGGGGCCATAGCCCACGATCGGCTCCTGCAGCGGTTCACCGGCCATCAGCAGTACTTTTGCGTTGCTACTGGCCGAGAGGTGGAGCGCTTCTCCTTTCTGGCTGAGCACCACCAGCTGACCCTCGCGGGCGCTACCCTCGCCGTTCACCACCACTTCACCTTCCAGAACGACCAGCGCCGTACTCCAGCCGGCAGGCTGATGCAGCGTGATTTCCTGGCTCTGGTTAAGCTGCAGGTCCCAGACGTTAAGCGGAGAAAACGTGTGCGCAGGGCCGACAATATCTTCGTAGCGCCCGGCAATAACCCGCATATGGCCCGCATTATTCGGCAGCTCAACGTCCGGAATCACATCAGCAGTGATGCTCTGGTATCCCGGCTGCGTCATTTTGTCTTTCGCCGGGAGGTTGACCCAGAGCTGAATCATTTTCAGCTCGCCGCCGGTACGGGTAAATTCCGCCGAGTGGAACTCTTCATGCAGGATCCCGGCGCCTGCGGTCATCCACTGCACATCGCCCGGTCCAATGACGCCGCCTCTGCCGGTAGAGTCACGATGTTCAACTTCGCCGGAATAGACCACGGTGACGGTTTCAAATCCGCGATGCGGATGTTCGCCGACGCCGCGTTTGCCTGTCCCCGCCGGGAAGTGATGGGGGCCTGCGTAGTCGAGCAGCAGGAAGGGGCTTAGCTGTTCGCCGTGAGTCTGGTAAGAGAACATTGAGCGAACCGGGAAACCATCGCCTACCCAGTGCTGTGAAGGCGCGGTGTAGATACCTGTAATTTGTTTCATGGCAGTCTCCTGAATAGCTGTTTCTGATGTGAATAAGCATATATTCGCCACTAATAGTCCGCTAGATAGCAAAAATGACCTATACTGTTCTAAAAATGGAACGATGGGGGAAGGATGCAGGATCTCAATGACTTAGCCTGGTTCGTACAGGTGATCGATCACGGTGGTTTTGCCGCGGCGGGCAGGGCGCTCGATCAACCCAAATCCAAGTTGAGCCGTCGTATCGCCCAGCTAGAAGAACGCCTCGGCGTCCGTTTGATTCAACGTACAACCCGGCAGTTTGCGGTAACGGAAGTTGGCCTGACCTTTTATCAGCACTGCAAAGCGATGCTGATCGAGGCGGAAGCGGCAGAACAGGCGGTGGAAACCCTGCGTTCCGAGCCGCGCGGGAGCGTAAAGCTGACCTGCCCGGTAACGCTATTGCATGCGCATATCGGGCCGATGCTGGCACGGTTTATGGTGCGCTATCCGGGCGTGAATCTGCAGCTGGAAGCGACTAACCGACGCGTTGATGTTGTTGGAGAGGGCGTCGACGTCGCGATTCGCGTACGTCCAAGGCCGATAGAAGATAGCGATCTGGTGATGCGTGTTCTGGCCGATCGCGGGCACCGTCTGGTCGCCAGCCCCCGGTTGGCGGAGCGGCAGGGGCAGCCTCAGGTTCCTTCAGCGCTAAGCGATTGGCCGGGGTTAAGCCTCGGGGCGGGCAAGCATCAGCATAAGTGGCAGTTGACCGGCCCGGAGGGGGCAAGGGCGGAAATCTACTTTACTCCCCGGCTGGTCACCACGGATATGCTGGCGCTCCGTGAAGCGGCCATTGCCGGCGTTGGGGTGGTACAGCTTCCTTTATTAATGGTGCGCGATCAGTTGGCCGCCGGAGAGCTGGTGGTTGTCCTCGATGAGTGGCAACCGCGCAGGGAGGTGATCCATGCGGTGTTTGCCTCTCGTCGCGGATTACTCCCCTCGGTCAGGGCGCTGGTGGATTTTCTCAGCGAAGAGTATCAGCGGATGGAAGAGGATTAGCATTTGCCATAATCCCGGCGCTCGGATTACCGGCAATCTGCGGCCCGGTAGCCCGGCTAAGCGCAGCGCAAGCCGGGAAGAAGCCACAGCAATACCGCGTCACGGCATATTCCCCGGGTTGCGGCGTAAACGCCTTACCCGGGCTACGGGCTATCGGCAATCTGCGGTGCTGTAGCCCGGGCAGGCGCATCGCGCAGCCCCCGGGAGAAGAGCATGGAGTAGCAGAATTTCCCGGAGGCGATGCTGCGCATCTGTCCGGGCTACCGGACGGGGTGCTATATACGAAAAAAAGCCCGTACTTGCGTACGAGCTCTTCTTAAAATATGGCGGTGAGGGGGGGATTCGAACCCCCGATACGTTGCCGTATACACACTTTCCAGGCGTGCTCCTTCAGCCACTCGGACACCTCACCATATTGTCTTTCCCGTTGTTGCCGGGACGGGCGCTAATTTAGGGAAATACGTATCTCCCGTCAATCAACTTTTTTAAAAAATCGCGCGTTTAGCCAAACTTCAAGCAACTTGCTCCCTAAATGGGCGAAAATCGATTTTTTTATCGCCATTCCCTTTTTCGCACGCTCGGCGAATGAAATTTGCTATGCTGGCAATCCAATAGAAAACAACGAGTAAAACGCGACGCTAACCTAACCTGCCAGCAGCGTCGGCTATCAGGAGCCTTTATGGATATCATCTTTTACCACCCCACGTTCGACACCCCTTTCTGGATTACGGAACTGGAAAAACAGCTGCCCGGCTCGCGCGTCCGCGAGTGGAAACCCGGAGATAATCAACCCGCTGACTATGCGCTGGTCTGGCATCCGCCGGTAGAAATGCTCCAGGGCCGCCAGCTTAAAGCCGTCTTTGCCCTTGGCGCCGGCGTCGATTCAATCCTCAGCAAACTGCGGGAACACCCGGAAATGCTGCCGCTGTCAACTCCGCTGTTCCGTCTGGAAGACACCGGCATGGGGCTGCAGATGCAAGAATACGCGGTGAGCCAGGTGTTGCACTGGTTCCGTCGTTTTGATGACTATCAGGCATTAAAACAAGAGGCGCGGTGGCAGCCGCTGGAGGAGTATCAGCGTGAAGATTTCACCATTGGCATTATGGGCGCGGGCGTGCTTGGCGCGAAAGTGGCCGAAGCCCTGCAAAGCTGGGGTTTTCCGTTACGCATCTGGAGCCGCAGCCGCAAATCCTGGCCGCAGGTCACCAGCTTTGCCGGAGAAGAGGAGCTGAATGCGTTCCTCAACGGAACACGAGTGCTGATAAACCTGCTGCCCAACACGGCGGAAACCGTTGGAATTATTAATAGCGCGCGCCTGGCGCAGCTGCCGGATAACAGCTACGTGCTGAATCTGGCTCGCGGTGTTCATGTGGTGGAAGACGATCTGCTGGACGCGCTGAATAGCGGCAAGTTGAAAGGCGCGATGCTGGATGTGTACAGCCGCGAACCGCTGCCTGAAGCGAGCCCGCTTTGGCGGCATCCGCGAGTGGCGATGACGCCGCATGTTGCCGCCGTCACCCGGCCTCTGGAAGCCATGGCTTATATCGCCAAAACCATCGGTCAGTTAGAACGAGGTGAAACGGTCAGCGGGCAGGTCGATCGCCAGCTGGGATACTAAGCGACAGCCCCGCGTGAGCGGGGTTTTTGCTGATCACAGGCGCAGATTCCTGCTATTCTTGCCACAAACAGAGAAGGAGATTGTGATGTATCCTGTTGACCTGCACATGCATACCGTCGCCAGCACCCACGCCTACAGTACCCTGCACGATTATATTGCAGAAGCAAAGCGCAAGGGGATCAAACTTTTTGCCATTACCGACCACGGGCCCGATATGGCCGATGCGCCTCACTACTGGCATTTTATTAATATGCGTATCTGGCCGCGGCTGGTAGAGGGCGTTGGTATCCTGCGCGGTATCGAAGCCAATATCAAAAATACCCAGGGCGAAATTGACTGTACCGGCCCGATGCTCAACTCGCTGGACCTGATCATTGCCGGTTTTCACGAGCCGGTGTTTCCTCCAAAGGATAAAGCAACGCATACCGAAGCGATGATCGCCACGATAGCGAGCGGCGCGGTGCATATCATTAGCCATCCGGGTAATCCTAAGTTTCCCGTTGATATCCCGGCCATTGCCGCGGCAGCAGCGAAGCACCACGTGGCGCTGGAAATCAATAACTCATCCTTTGTTTCGTCGCGCATTGGCAGCGAAGATAACTGCCGTGCCGTTGCCGCGGCCGTACGCGATGCCGGCGGCTGGGTTGCGCTGGGCTCGGATTCCCATACGGCATTCACGCTTGGTGAATTTAGCGAATGTCGCAAAATCCTCGATGCTGTTGATTTTCCGGAAGAGCGAATTCTTAACGTGACGCCGCGGCGTCTGCTTAATTTTCTTGAATCGCGTGGGATGCCTGCGATTCCTGAGTTTGCTGAACTTTAATTTGAATAACTGGAATAAATGAATGAACGAGTTTTCAATCCTCTGCCGCGTGCTGGGCTCTCTCTATTATCGTCAGCCGCAGGACCCGCTGCTGGTGCCGCTGTTTACCCTTATTCGCGAAGGGAAGCTGGCAGCGAGCTGGCCGCTGGAGCAGGATGAACTGCTGGAGCGTCTGCAAAAAAGCTGCGATATGCCGTCTCTGGCCGCCGAATACAACGCGCTGTTTGTCGGTGAAGAGTGCCGCGTGGCGCCTTACCGTAGCGCATGGGTAGAAGGCGCTACGGAAGCTGACGTTCGTACTTTCCTCAGCGCGCATGGTGTCCCCACGGGGGAGGGCGCCGCGGATCATTTAGGCTCCTTGCTGCTGGCCGCTTCGTGGCTGGAAGATCACGCGCCGGAAGATGAACGCGACGTTCTGGAAACCCTTTTCGCTGAGTATATTCTGCCGTGGTGCGGCGAGTTCCTGGGCAAAGTTGAAGCCCATGCAACCACGCCGTTCTGGCGCGCCATGGCCCCGCTGACTCGTGAAGCCCTCTCCGCCATGTGGGATGAGCTGCAGGAAGAAAATGAGCAATAAATTGTGATTAAGGTCACAATTTAGTTGCAACAAAACATTCTGAATTTCATTTAGTGTGCTCTGTGTCGCATTTGACGGGCGCGTTTCTGCTATGATACGCGCCATGAACATACTCTTCGCAATCGCATTAACGACGGGCATTCTCTCCGGTATCTGGGGATGGGTGGCGGTCGCATTGGGTCTGCTGAGCTGGGCAGGTTTCCTCGGCTGTACGGCTTACTTTGCCTGTCCGCAAGGTGGGTTAAAAGGGCTGCTTATTTCGACCTGTACGGTCATGAGCGGCGTGGTGTGGGCGCTGGTGATTATTCACGGTAGCGCGCTGGCGCCGCAGCTGGAAGTGGTTAGCTATATCATGACCGGCGTCGTGGCGTTTTTAATGTGTATCCAGGCGCGCCAGCTGATTCTCTCTTTTGTGCCGGGTACTTTTATCGGCGCGTGTGCGACGTTTGCCGCCGGCGGCGACTGGCGTTTAGTTGTGCCTTCACTCGCGCTGGGCCTGGTATTTGGCTATGCCATGAAAAATAGCGGCCTGTGGCTGGCGACCCGGGCGGAGAAAAATAAATCTCTGGCTAATCAAAGTCGCGAATCTTTTTAACCTATCCCACTTTTCATCACCAAAGAGCCCGTCGGGCTCTTTGGCTGTTTTTGCTGCCAGGTATTACCTCATCATAAATCTTCCCGCCATTTTGTTTTTCCTTATATATCCGCAACTTTAACTGTACCGGGAGTTAGTGAATCGATTTTGTTAGCACATTTAAACAAATGATATTTTTTGTTTTTAAATTGTTAATATAATTAAATTGAAGTAAAAAAAATTAACTCGTCGCACTCATGGATGGCTGGTGCTCTTCAGTAGCTATACCGATATGCAGAGGAGTTTTATAATGAAAACAATTAGATATGCTTCGCTTGCAGCCCTGTTTATATTACCCTCGTTTATTAGCCCTGCGATCGCCGAACAGACCGTGGCTGGCGTCGTCCATTTTTACGGACGGGTGGTGGAAGCACCCTGCCAGCTCGATGCAATCAATAATCAGGTTATTATGGATTGCCCGCGGGCGGAGACGATTAAAATTTCCGCTCAGCAGCTTGAGAAAGGGAATATCCGCAACGAAAATATCCGTTCTGCGCAATTACGCTATATTAATCCGCAACGGACCCTCGCCATTCTGGATGTTGATTATCGGTAACCCTCTGCCCCCGGGCTTTCGCCCCGGGGGCTATCGTGCCATATTATCCTCCTGTATTCCTTTCAAGACGTATGCCGACAGGAGGAGAAATGGCTGTTCAACCTGAAGTGGTTCTCGGCGATATTACCAGGCTTGAGGTCGATGTTATCGTCAACGCGGCTAATCCGTCGCTGCTTGGCGGCGGCGGGGTGGACGGGGCGATTCACCGCGCGGCAGGGCCGGAATTGCTGGCTGCCTGCAAAGTTGTGCGGCAACAGCAGGGAGAGTGTCCGCCGGGTCATGCGGTGATTACGGCGGCAGGAAATCTGCCCGCCAGCGCGGTGATTCACGCCGTAGGGCCGGTCTGGCACGGCGGTGACAGACAGGAGGCGGAATTACTGGCTGACGTTTACAAAAATAGCCTGCTGCTGGCCTCGGCAAATAATTACCGATCCATCGCATTTCCTGCTATCAGCACCGGCGTATATGGTTACCCTAAACAGGCCGCCGCGGAGATAGCCGTGCGGACGGTAACTGCCTTTCTCACTCGCTACAATCCGCTGGAGCGCGTTTATTTCGTTTGTTTTGATAGCGAAACCGCCGGCATCTATACCCAATTACTCGAGGCGAGTCGCGCGCAACTCGGCCATCAGAATAAGATATGATAGTTTCCTGCGAAGACGGGAAACTATCATAATGGGAGAGTCATCGGTGACTGAAGGGAAGGTTCTACAAAAACAACGGCTTCGCCGGATGGAAATTGTTGCCGCGGCACAAAAATGTTTCGCGGAAAAGGGCCTGCATGGCGCCTCCGTAGCGGATATTGCGCGTCAGGCTGGCCTTAGCGTAGGCCAGCTATATCGCGTTTTCGCCAGCAAAGAAGAGATCATCGAAGTTATCGTCAGCGAGATCGTGAATGCCAGAGTGGGCGAAATGGTTGCCGGGAATCATGATTTAGCCCGCATGGCTTCAGTTTTAGCCGGCGTGCTCCCCGCGACCGAGTCTACGAAAAACGATAATTATCTGCTGATGGAAATTAACGCCGAGGCGTCCCGAAATCCGCGCCTGCGTGAAATTATGATCCAGGCCGATCGTCGCCTGAAAGAGGAGGGCGGGCGGCTTACCCGCCACTACCATCCTGAGATGACCGCGGAGCAAATTAGCGTCGCCTGCGAATTTATCGCGATATTAACGGAAGGGGCGGCATACCGTTGCGACCTGGCGACGGCTCCGACGGTAGATAAAGCGGCGATGGAGAGCCTGTACCGCGATGTCTTTCAGCTGTTGTTTGCGCAAAAATAGCGCTGCTATGTGCGTTCCACACAGCAGCTCCCTGTTTTAACTGGCGGAAATTTGCGGCTTAGCCGTCTTTTGCTGGAATTTTCCGGAAAAAAGAAAGCGCAACAGCGGTATCCGCAGATGAATTTCATACAGCACCAGTGCAATCCCGACAACAAAAACCAGCCCGGTGATAAATCCAAGGGTATTTGATTGAATGACCGGGGTTATCCATGCCCCGTAGAGCAGGGTCAGAGGGTGGTGCACCAGGTAGATAAATAGCGATGCGTTGACGAAGTAGGTCACCCGCGCGGACTGGAAATTTAACAAACGGTGGCCAAGCGAAAAGACCACGTTGACCATCCATAGCCCCAGCACCATCGTAATCACGTACTCCGTTTCGTACATCCAGCCATCGCCCGAGCCGTACTGCTGATTCAGTCGGTAGGCGATAAATCCCAGTAAAGCCGCCACAAAGCACCACGGCGAGGGAGTCGTGAACATCGTCTTCAGCCGCGCGTTAATAAACGTCTGGGCGCCCAGGATAAAGAAAGGCAGATAGAACAGCGTCTGCATCACGATAAAGTTGAACAGACCGTTGCTGAGAATGGGCGGATAGAGAATAAAAATAGTGCGGCGGATGACCGCGTACAGCACGCCCAGAGCGAGAAAAATCATCGACAGCTGGCCTAATGTGACGGTGTCACCAAAGGTGGGCGCAGCGGCAGAACGCGGTCGCGTCAGCCATTTGAACATCACCACGCCCAGCGACGTCAGGACCACCAGCACCAACAAAAACCACAGATGAGAGATCAGCTCCCAGGCGAGGGTGTTGAACTTGTCATAGCCTGACAGCGTATGCCAGTTATCCGCTTTACCGTTGACGTACTGCAGCATAATAAACTGCGGCAGGGTCAGGAGCGGGATCGCCGTTAACATGGGAATGCCGACGCGCTCAACGCGTACTTTCCACCATTTTTTCAGCGGATAGCGCAGAAAAAGCATGTAGGAAAAATAGCCGGAAATCACAAAGAAGACCTGCATGCGAAAGGCATGGATGAAGTCGTTAAATAACGTCAGCCACCACGAGGGCTCGGCGCTGTTAACATGCCAGCTGTGGCTGGAGTAAATGAGCGAAATGTGAAAAGGGATGCCCAATAGCATCAGCCAGGCGCGGATGCTATCGAAAAAATATTCACGCTGTACCGGAGTATTATTCATACAATATCACTACATTCTCAGACAATTCGTCTTATCACTCAACGTGATAACGTTTAAATTCTCTGCAACCCTACATGAACTCTGGTTAACTGTCTCCAGGATAAGCACGCAAAGTGCAAACGGGGCAGTAACTGTGTATTCCCTGTGCCGCGATGCCGAACAATGCAGGGATTATGTTGTCGGAATGCCTGAGTTTCCATTAAAATAGATCGGATCGATTTAAGCACACAAAGGGGGAAGTGCTTACTTATATGAAACATAAACCACAGATGATGAAAATGCGTTGGTTAAGCGCAGCCGTAATGTTGTCCCTGTGTACTTCATCTGCATGGGCATTCAGCATTGATGACGTCGCAAAAGAGGCACAAACGTTAGCCGGCAAAGGCTTTGAAGCGCCTAAAAGTAACCTGCCCTCTGCCTTCCGCGACATGAAGTATGCGGACTATCAGCAAATTCAGTTTAATCACGACAAAGCCTATTGGAATAATCTGAAAAGCCCGTTCAAGCTCGAGTTTTATCACCAGGGAATGTATTTCGATACGCCGGTCACCATTAATGAAGTGACGGCAACCAGCGTACGTAAAATTAAATATAGCCCGGACTATTTTAATTTTGGCAACGTTCAGCACGATAAAGACACGGTTAAAGACCTCGGTTTTGCGGGCTTTAAGGTTCTGTATCCGATCAACAGCAAAGACAAGAACGATGAGATCGTCAGCATGCTCGGAGCCAGCTATTTCCGCGTGCTCGGTCAGGGCCAGGTATATGGGCTTTCTGCCCGCGGACTGGCTATCGATACCGCGCTGCCGTCCGGAGAAGAGTTCCCGCGCTTCCGTGAGTTCTGGATTGAGCGTCCTAAAGCCACCGATAAACGCCTGACGATTTATGCGCTGCTTGATTCCCCGCGCGCAACCGGCGCCTATCGCTTTGTGATCATGCCCGGTCGCGATACCGTGGTGGACGTGCAGTCTAAGGTCTATCTGCGTGACAAAGTCGGTAAACTGGGCGTGGCGCCGTTAACCAGCATGTTCCTGTTCGGGCCGCATCAGCCGTCTCCGACCACCAACTACCGCCCGGCGCTGCACGACTCCAACGGGCTGTCCATTCTTGCCGGTAACGGTGAGTGGATCTGGCGTCCGCTCAATAACCCGAAACACCTGGCCGTCAGCAGCTACGCAATGGAAAACCCGCAGGGGTTTGGCCTGCTGCAGCGCGGCCGTCAGTTCTCGCGTTTTGAAGACCTCGACGACCGCTACGATCTGCGCCCAAGCGCGTGGATTACGCCGAAAGGTGATTGGGGCAAAGGGAAAATCGAACTGGTCGAGATCCCAACCAACGATGAAACCAACGATAACATCGTCACCTACTGGACGCCGGATCAGCTGCCGGAACCCGGCAAAGAGATGAACTTCAAATACACCATCACTTTCAGCCGTGACGAAGACAAACTGCATGCGCCGGATAACGCTTACGTTATGCAGACCCGCCGTTCTACCGGTGACGTCAAGCAATCGAATCTGATCCGCCAGCCTGATGGCACCATTGCCTTTATTGTCGATTTCACCGGCGCCGAGATGAAAAAGCTGCCCGCAGATACGCCAGTGACTGCCCAGGCCAGCATCGGCGATAACGCTGAAATCGTCGAAAATACCGTGCGCTACAACCCAGTAACGAAAGGCTGGCGTATGATCCTGCGCGTCAAAGTGAAAGATCCTAAGAAAACCACGGATATGCGCGCAGCCCTGGTCAATACCGACCAGACGCTGAGCGAAACCTGGAGCTATCAGCTGCCTGCCAATGAATAAGATAACGAAGTACATCGACGCATTGCCGCTGTCGGATGCAGAAAAACGCGCGTTACCTGACGCAAGTCTGCAGGCCGTACATCAAGCACTGGACGCTGAACATCACGTTTACCACCGCGAAGACGACTCCCCGCTGGGGTCGGTAAAATCGCGGCTGGAGCACAGCTGGCCAGATTCACTGGCCGGTAACCAGCTGGTTAAGGATGACGAAGGGCGCACTCAGCTCAACGCCATGCCGAAAGCAAAACGCTCCTCCATGTTTCCGGACCCCTGGCGGACTAACCCGGTCGGGCGCTTCTGGGATCGGCTGCGCGGACGCGACGTGACGCCGCGCTATCTTTCTCGCCTGAGCCAGGAAGAGCAGGAGAGCGAGCAGAAATGGCGTACCGTCGGCTCTATCCGCCGCTACATTCTTCTGCTGCTGACGCTGGCGCAGACCGTGGTGGCGACGTGGTATATGAAAACCATTTTGCCCTACCAGGGCTGGGCGCTGATTAACCCGGCGGATATGGTGGGGCAGAACCTGTGGATCTCCTTTATGCAGCTGCTGCCCTATGTGCTGCAGTCGGGGATCCTGATCCTGTTCGCCGTGCTTTTTTGCTGGGTCTCAGCGGGATTCTGGACCGCGCTGATGGGCTTCCTGCAGCTGCTCATCGGGCGTGATAAGTACAGTATCTCAGCCTCGACCGTCGGGAATGAGCCGTTGAACCCGGAGCATCGCACGGCGCTGATCATGCCGATCTGCAACGAAGACGTTGACCGCGTATTCGCCGGCCTGCGTGCGACCTGGGAGTCGGTAAAGGCCAGCGGCAACGCCGAGCACTTTGATGTCTATATCCTGAGCGATAGCTACAACCCGGATATCTGCGTGGCAGAGCAAAAGGCGTGGATGGAGCTCATTGCCGAAGTGCAGGGCGAAGGGCAGATCTTCTATCGCCGCCGCCGCCGCCGCGTGAAGCGCAAAAGCGGTAACATTGATGATTTCTGCCGCCGTTGGGGTAGCCAGTATAGTTACATGGTGGTGCTGGATGCCGACTCCGTCATGAGCGGTGAGTGCCTGAGCGGCCTGGTGCGCCTGATGGAAGCGAACCCGAATGCCGGTATCATCCAGTCATCGCCTCGCGCGTCGGGCATGGATACGCTGTATGCTCGCTGTCAGCAATTTGCCACCCGCGTCTACGGCCCGCTGTTTACCGCAGGGCTGCACTTCTGGCAGCTGGGTGAGTCGCACTACTGGGGACACAACGCCATTATCCGGGTGAAACCGTTTATTGAGCACTGTGCCCTCGCGCCGCTGCCGGGTGAGGGTAACTTCGCGGGTTCCATTCTGTCGCACGACTTCGTCGAAGCCGCATTGATGCGTCGCGCCGGATGGGGGGTCTGGATTGCTTACGATCTCCCCGGATCTTATGAAGAGCTGCCGCCGAACCTGCTGGACGAGCTGAAGCGCGATCGCCGCTGGTGTCAGGGGAACCTGATGAACTTCCGCCTGTTCCTGGTTAAAGGGATGCACCCGGTTCACCGCGCGGTGTTCCTGACCGGCGTGATGTCATACCTGTCGGCGCCGCTGTGGTTTATGTTCCTTGCGCTCTCAACTGCCCTGCAGGTGGTGCATGCGTTGACCGAACCGCAGTACTTTCTGCAGCCGCGGCAGCTGTTCCCGGTCTGGCCGCAGTGGCGTCCGGAGCTGGCCATTGCCCTGTTTGCTTCCACCATGGTGCTGCTGTTTCTGCCGAAGCTGCTGAGTATTATCCTGGTGTGGTGTAAAGGGCCAAAAGAGTACGGCGGATTTATCCGCGTGACCCTTTCTCTGCTGCTGGAGGTGCTCTTTTCGGTGCTGCTGGCGCCGGTGCGTATGCTGTTCCATACCGTGTTTGTGGTCAGCGCGTTCCTCGGCTGGGAAGTGGTGTGGAACTCGCCGCAGCGTGATGACGACTCTACCCCGTGGGGCGAAGCGTTTATGCGTCACGGCTCGCAGATGCTGTTGGGTCTGGTCTGGGCGGTGGGCATGGCATGGCTGGATCTGCGCTTCCTGTTCTGGCTGGCGCCGATTGTGGTGTCGCTGATTCTGTCGCCGTTCGTGTCGGCCCTTTCCAGCCGCGCCACCATCGGCCTGCGCACTAAACGCTGGAAGCTGTTCCTGATCCCGGAAGAGTACTCCCCGCCGCAGGTGCTTAAAGATACTGACGCTTACCTGACGCTTAACCGTCAGCGTTCGCTGGACGACGGCTTTATGCATGCGGTATTTAACCCGTCGTTTAACGCGCTGGCAACGGCGATGGCCACCGCGCGCCACCGTCACGGGCATATTCTGGATATCGCTCGCGAACGTCACGTTGAGCAGGCGTTGAACGAGACGCCGGATAAACTAAACCGCGATCGTCGTCTGGTATTGCTGAGCGACCCGGTCACGATGTCACGCTTGCACTATCGCGTGTGGGCCGCGCCGGAGAAATACTCTTCGTGGGTCGGCGCCTATCAGCAGCTGACGTTGAATCCGCTGGCGTTAAAAACGAAGTAAGCCGTACGTTAAGGAAAATACCGGCAATGGTGCCGGTATTTTTTTACCTGAAAATCGAGGTTGTTGATGAGAGTTTTACTGGTTATCGCAATGGCGCTGTTTCTCAGCGGCTGCGGGAGTATTATCAGCCGCACAGTGCCTGGCCAGGGCCATGGAAACCAGTACTATCCCGGCGTTCAGTGGGATGTTCGTGATTCAGCATGGCGCTATATCACTATTCTCGATCTGCCCTTTTCGCTGGTGTTTGATACGCTACTGCTGCCGCTTGACGCCAGCCACGGCCCCTATAACTAATTAGCGTTCATCCCATTCATCGGCGGCAGCCTGGCCCTCCTCGGTATCGAGAGAGGGTTCAAGCTGAAACTCGCCTTCATCCCATTCATGCAGCGTGTTTTCTTCCAGCCACTCCTGGCGAAGCTCAATCTCATCATAATCGCCGTCAAAGACGCTCTGCGCAGCCTGACCGCTGAGGACCGGCAGACATTCGCCCTGTTCATCCTCGTCGGCGAAAAATTCGGCCTGCCAGGCAATATCACCGTCCTGGAGTACGTACTTCTGGATATTTAGCTGCTCAATGCTGGCGCTCTCTTCGTCGCTATCGGGATTATTAGCCAGAAACTCCTCGCGGGCTGCATCGATTGCTTCTTCAAGCGTGGCATAGAACATCGAATCCTTTGGCATGGCTAACCTCCTAAGATGAATAGAAATGAACACGATTCAATCTATAGAAGGCGGTTGGCAATGCGTCAAGGAGGTGAACGCCACACGGACATTAATTTACCGAATGCGTGCCGGAACCCGGATTGTCCGTTGCCCGGGGGCGGCGGGAGCGACCGAGGGTCAGGGTCGAGTAGACCGCATTGAACAGCACCACACCGGCGGTGACTAAAAAGACTGCCCGGAAGCCGTAGTTGGCGGAAACCGATGCGCCGATGAGCGGGCCCGTGACGTTGCCGATATCGCGGAACGACTGGTTATAGCTGAATATTCTGCCCGAGATTTGGCTGGTGGAGTTGTACACCAGCAGCGTTTGCACTGCCGGCAGCAGCGCGCCGTCGGCGGCGCCTAACAGGAAGCGCAGGATCCCCAGCTGCAGCGGCGTCTGGACAAACGACATGGGAATCAGGAGCAGGACAGAAATCACCAGCGCAACGATCAGGATCTTTTCCGGACCGATACGGTCGCCGAGTTTACCGAGGCGAGGGGCGCTAAGCAGGGCGGCAATACCGGGGACTGAAGCTATCATGCCGCTGATAAACGCAATATTACTGACGTTGCCGGCGAGATCGCGCACGTAAAGCGTCAAAATCGGCGCGATGGACCCGGTAGCCACCTGGATAATCAGCGATGTCACGAACAGACTCAGCACCAGCTTCGGATTTTTAAGCGACGTGAAAACGTCTTTCGCGCTGAGCATCTCTTTTTTACTGACGGCGACAAAATTTTCGCGGATGAGAAAAAGGGTAAATAAGAAACAAATAAACAGTACGCCTGCTGTCATAAAGAAGACGGTACGCAATCCCCAGTGATCGGCCAGGAAACCGCCGGCCAGCGGCCCCAGCAGCGCGCCGCTGACCGCCCCGGTAGAGAGAGTCCCCAGCGCCCAGCCGCTCTTATGACGGGGAATTTGCGTCGCTATCAGCGCATTGGCGTTAGGAATAAATCCGCCGAGCAGACCTAACAGCGCGCGCAGGATCAGAAACTGCCAGATATTCTGCGCCAGGCCCATCAGCAGCATGACGATTGCCATACCGAGGGCCGAGCGCAGCAGCATAATTTTGCGCCCTTTGCGGTCCGCGAGACCGCCCCAGAAGGGGGAGGCCACGGCGGAAAATAAAAAGGTAATGCTGAAAACCAGCCCTGACCACATATTGAGGGCGCTATGGCCGGTTACGCCGAGTTGTTCGACGTAGAGCGGGAGGAACGGCATCACCAGGCTAAAGGCGGCGCCGGTTAAAAAGCAGCCGAGCCAGGTGACGGTGAGATTACGTTTCCAGTTAATGGGGGTATCAGCAGAGGGCATAGGATTCCACTGGCCTGCCGCGCAGGTCAAATAATTGAAAATATGAGCCTGCTAATTATGCGCCTGAGAAATGGTTGCCGCAATGGAGGAGAGCTTTTAAAGCTAAAGGAGGGCCCTGAACGGTGGGGCTTACCCCGCATCCGGATTCAGATGCGGAGTCATTGCGCGAGCGCGCGCCGGGAGGCGCTAGTAACGAGAAGGAACGCCTTCAGGACGCGTTTTAAAGCGGCGATGCATCCACATATACTGTTCCGGCGCCATCAATATGCACTTCTCTACCACTTTGTTCATCCAGACGGCGGTAGTCTCCGCATCGTCCAGCGGCGGATCGCACTCCGGCGGCAGGATAATCAGCTCATAGCCTTTACCGTCCGGTTTACGGCGCGGCACGAACGGCACAACGCAGGCTTTAGACATCTTTGCCAGCATCCAGGTGCCCGAGGTGGTCGCGGCCTGGTCAACGGCGAAAAACGGCACAAATACGCTGGCGGCCGGGCCATAGTCGTGATCCGGCGCATACCAGATCACTTCACCCTTTTTCAGCGCGCGGATCATGCCTTTCAGATCCTTACGATCGATCATGTCTTTGTTGGAGCGCAGGCGTCCCCAGGTCTGCAGCCAGTCGATAACCGGGTTATCGTTTGGACGATAAACGCCAATGCCCGGCTCGTTGATACCGAACATGCGCGCGCCCATCTCCAGCGTGAGGAAATGAATGCCAATCAGCAAAATGCCGCGCTTTTGCGCCTGAACATCACGGATATGCTCGACGCCGATGGAGTCAGTCCAGCGCGCAATACGCTTCGTCGGCCAGAACCAGGCCATGCCGGTTTCCATTAACCCCATGCCAACGGATTCAAAGTTTGCCACGACCATGCGGTGACGCTCTTGTTCGCTCTTATCGGGAAAACAGAGCTCCAGATTCCGGTTGGCTATTTTGGCCCGGCGCTTCATTAGCCGCATGGCGAGGCGGCCAAGACCGGTTCCGAGGCGATAAATCAGCGGATAAGGCAGCTGAACAACCAACCAGAGCAGGCCGATCCCGAGCCAAAGCAACCAGTAACGCGGGTGCAGCAACGCTGCGGAAAATTTAGGTAAATGGGTCATCTCATACCTGTTTAATTAAGCAACGTGTTCTATTATCGCATTTTTTTATGCCTCAGCCAAAATACCGGCCGCAGATGGCATTTAATGTTAACGCAAGCAAATATGGGTGAGAAAAATGTAGCGCAAAATGTGGGGATGTAAATTAAGCGTGTTTGCTATATGATGCCCGCCGTTTATTTTACTCATTGACTATGCCGAGCAGGTACACCATGCCAGTGTTACATAACCGCATTTCAAATGAGACGTTAAAGGCGCAAATGTTGGCTGAGACCGAGCCGCGCACGACGATCTCGTTTTATAAATATTTCACTATTATCGACCCAAAAGCCACGCGCGATGCGCTGTGGATTGCGTTGACTAAGCTGAACGTTTTTGGCCGAATTTATCTGGCTCACGAAGGTATTAACGCGCAAATTAGCGTTCCGCAAAGCCGGGTCGATGCGCTGCGCGAATTCTTATACGCTTTTGATCCCGCCCTGAATAGCCTGCGCCTGAATATCGCCCTCGATGATGACGGTAAATCCTTCTGGGTTCTGCGTCTCAAGGTACGCGATCGGATCGTCGCGGATGGGATTGACGATCCGACGTTTGATGCATCGGACGTGGGCGATTATTTAAAGGCTGCGGAAGTCAACGCGATGCTGGACGACCCGGATGCGGTCTTTATTGATATGCGTAACCATTACGAATATGAGGTCGGCCATTTCGAGAACGCGCTGGAGATCCCGGCGGATACGTTTCGCGACCAGCTGCCGAAGGCCGTTGAGATGATGCAGGAACATAAAGATAAAAATATCGTGATGTACTGCACCGGCGGTATCCGCTGCGAAAAAGCCAGCGCGTGGATGAAGCACAATGGGTTCACTAAGGTCTCGCATATTGAGGGCGGGATTATCGAATACGCGCGACGCGCGCGCGAACAGGGGCTGCCGGTTCGCTTTGTCGGTAAGAACTTTGTATTCGATGAGCGTATGGGAGAGCGTATCTCAGATGATGTTATCGCCCATTGCCATCAGTGCGGCGCTCCCTGCGACAGCCATACCAACTGCCTGAACGATGGTTGCCACCTGCTGTTTATTCAGTGTCCTGCCTGCGCGGAGAAATTCGCCGGCTGCTGTAGCGAAGCCTGCATGGAAGAGCATAAGCTGCCGGAAGAGGAGCAGCGAAAACTGCGCGCCGGCCGCGAGAATGGCAATAAGATCTTTAATAAATCTCGCGGTCGGTTGAATACGAAGCTGGGGATCCCGGATCCTGAGCCTTCAGAAAAACCATAGCCAGATAAGATCGATAAACGCCAGCAGAAGCCACAGCGCCAGATAAATCATAAAATGTTCGCGGACGTTGTTAACCAGTAATTCGAACAGGCGACGCATCATCTCTCTCATCATTCACGGCCTCAAGCGAGGCCGTTTCTTTAGCGTGGTTGTCAGGTTGTACGGCGGGCGATTATTTCTTAAACCGCGCCAGTGAAAACGGGGATAGATCAAACCCAAAGGGTTCTTCAAGCGCGAACCGTGTGGCCAGTTCACCGAGTACCGGTGCGAACTTAAAGCCGTGTCCGCTCAGGCCGGTAATCAATAGCGTATCCGGCTGGCCGGGCAGCGTATCAATGATAAAGTCCTCGTCGGCGGTGTTGTCATAGGTACAGGATGCGCCATGCAGGCAGCCGCCGATACCGGGCAACACATTACGCAAGAAGCTAAAAGCTTCAGAGCCGTCCGTTGCAACGGCACCAAACGGCTTACGTTCTTCCGGCGTGGAAATAGGCTGCCCGCCGTTATGCTTGCCGATTTTCAATTCGTTATCTTCTGCCGGGAAACCGTAAAACTGATCGCCATTCGCTAACTCACCGGTAAACGCCGGGAAATTATTTTTGCTGCTGTAGCGGCCATCCGCCTGAAACCAGGCGAAAATTTTACGTACCGGCTGGACAGGGAGTTCTGGCATCAGCCGGGTAACCCAGGTACCGGCGCTAACCAGCAGTTTTTTGCCGCTGTACTCACCATCAAGCGTATCGACGGTTACGCCGTTCGGCGTGTGGTGAATGGCCGATACCGGGCAGTTGAAGAGCTGTGCGGCGCCCGCTTCGCGTGCCAGACGGATCCAGCTTTCAACGGCCAGTTCGCTGCGCAGTATGCCGGATGCGGGTTCAAATATCGCCCGATAATCATCAGGAATACGAATTTCCGGCCAGCGAGTCATCACCGTCTGCGCATCCATTTCTTCGATATTGAGCTGGAACTCGCGCGCGCTGCTGGCAACATTGCGCAGAAAGTCGGAACCGGCAGGCCCGAGGTTAATCACTCCTGTACGTTCAAAGACGGCTTCACCGCTGGCGGCGGCAAACTCATCCCATAGCTGTTGCGCGCGCAGTACCAGGGGGACATATCTTTCGCCTTCGCCGTAGGCGTGACGAATGAGGCGGGTGCTGCCGTGATGGCTGCCTTCCTGATGCGGCGGCTGATGGGCATCAATCATCAGTACATTGAGCCCTGCCTGCCGCGCATAATAGCCTGCGGCAGCGCCGACCGAGCCGCTACCGATAATGATAAGATCGTATTGCATGGTGAGTTCCAGGTTATTGCTTTATTAGCAGGGTAATTAACAACCTGCTGTTATACAAGCCCGAAAATAATTCAGGCACCCGAGGGTGCCTGTTAAGTGAATATTCTGACATTAGCGCTAAATTTTAATGCCTTCGATACTCATTTTCCTGGTATTCGCCAGATTCAATCTTCGCAATACCTGCTTCCAGAATCGAAATAAACTGACGTGCGACGTCCGTCGTTAGCCATAGCGTCTGGCCAATCTCTGCGTCTCTACTGCTTTCTTGAGCGGGGTTTTGGTAGTGCAGGCGCAACATCAGCGCATCGTAACTATCAACGGTGCTGATGTCCCATCCGACGAGGGGATGGGTCTGGATGACTTCATTATTCTTTTCCATCATAACCCCTTATTCATATGTTAAAAGACAACAGTTCTCGAGGTTTAATGCGTGTTTTTTGAAGCAAGTTAATTATATCAGTAGTCAAGAATAAACTCGAGAAATTAAATGAAATAGAGATACATACGCGCCCATTTGCTGATTTTTTAGGCAGATCAGGGAGGGTTAATTGTTATTTATGAAGGTGCTAAGGAAAAGCAATAGGGGAGAGTCTGACTATGAAAAAAATAAAAAAGCCGGGGCGACCCGGCAAAAAATTGCACAATGAGGGAGCAAATTTAATTGACTAGTCGCGGACAAACCAGTCGTCAGCGCTTTCCCAGGTTTCTTGCAGGATTTCGCTAATCCGGTCTTTGTCTTCTTTCAGGCCGCCGATAACCGACAGATTGTTATTAGCCGCGTACCGAACCGTTACCTGACTTGAGGTAGAGGGAAACTGCTGTTCGATACGACGCGAGAGTTCATTGTTCAGCGCATCTAAGGCGCCGTTGGGTAAGGCTGTTGATTTGGCGATAGAGACTTCAATACGCATAATTGCCCCCTGGATAATGTACTGTTTATTTATACAGTACACTCTGAAGATTTACAACAGGGGGCAGGCTATTTATTTTTTCATCGTCCAGCGCACGGTTTCCCCGGCAAGGAACGGCACCAGCGCGTCGCCTGGCAGGGTGATACTCTCGACCACCTGGCTCTCTTCGCGCACCAGCTCCACGTAGCCCTCATTGACCGGCAGGCCATAGAAGCGGGGGCCGTTAAGCGAACAGAAGGCTTCAAAGTGTTGCAGGGCGTTCATCTCCTCAAATACCGTGGCGTAGCTGCCCAGCGCGGTCGGCGCGTTAAAACAGCCTGCGCATCCGCAGCTGGCTTCCTTACGATGGCGGGCATGGGGAGCGGAATCCGTGCCGAGGAAAGCGCGGTCAAAACCGCTGGCAACCAGTTCGCGCAGCGCCTGCTGGTGAATATTGCGTTTCAGGATCGGCAGGCAATAAAGGTGGGGACGCACGCCGCCAACCAGCATATGGTTGCGATTGAACATCAGGTGCTGCGGAGTGATGGTGGCCGCCAGCAGCTCGTTACCGTCGCGTACGTATTCAGCGGCATCTTTGGTCGTGATGTGTTCGAAGACCACCTTCAGGCCGGGCAGGCGCTGACGCAGCGGCTCCATGACCGTTTCAATAAAGCGCGCTTCCCGGTCAAAAATATCGATATCAGCATGGGTGACCTCACCGTGAACCAGCAGAGGCATCCCCAGCTTTTCCATGCGTTCCAGCACCGGCATAATGGCATCCGTACTGGTGACGCCGTGGCTGGAGTTGGTGGTGGCGTTGGCCGGATAGAGCTTGGCGGCAGTGAATACGCCTTCGTTAAATCCGCGCTCCAGCTCAGCCGGGTCGAGCGTATCCGTCAGATAGCAGGTCATCAGCGGCGTAAAATCATGGCCCGCAGGGATCGCATCAACGATACGCTGGCGATAGGCGAGGGCGGCTTCGACGGTAGTGACAGGCGGTACCAGGTTTGGCATCACGATTGCCCGGCCATAAAATTCACTGGTATAAGGCACGACGGTTTTTAACATATCGTCATCGCGCAGATGGATATGCCAGTCGTCAGGGCGGCGGATTTTCAATACCTGGGATTGTGCTGTCATGGAAGGCTCCGGCTAATAGGTTCAGTCATCAGGGCTGTTTTTGCCGGGCACTAAGGATAAGCGTAAACGTTTTCCTTTGCATCAACTTCCGTAAAAAATCGGGCGCTTCAGCGCCCGAGCCATCAGTTGGTGAACGGGATAATAATCTCGCCGGGCTTCACTTCAATCCCTTTAGCATACTTTTTCGCCAGCGCTTCACCGGTGCTGGCATCCTCGCGCAGGACGTAGGCAGGCTGCTGATTGAAGTAGCTACGCAGGGACTGATTCAGGTAAGGGATCAGCGTCTGTACGACAGACTGGAGCTTTTCCGGCTGAACTTTAGCATCGACGACTTCCATCTCCTGCAGGAAAATGGCCCCCTTTTCTTTATTGAAAGCCGGCAGCGCTTTGAGCTTCAGATCGATGGTCGCTTTCTGGTTCCCGAAAAGTGAATTCAGATCTAAATTGGCCACGCCGCTTAACGTGACTTTGTTTGGTTCTTCACGGCCAATAGCGCTGGTAAGATTTTGCAGTTCAATATGGGCATCCGCTACGCCTGGCAGGCCAATATCCTTAGCGAAGTGGTTACGTTTCTGCAGCGCCTGATTGATTTCCTGCTCGCTCACGGAATATTGCGTGAGCTGATTACAGGCGCTAAGCAGGCCGCTAACGATAAGCGCGGCCGCGATAAACATCTTTTTCATTGGATTCCTTAATGTCATGCCATGGGTTCATCCTGACACAAAGCAGCATGGCCCGCCAGCGCAGGAGGTGCTAGCGGAAAAGACTGAAAAAGAGGCGTTCGGCAGCGAAGGGCCAAACCATCCGCTGCCTTGAGGTTAAATAGCCATTGAAGAAAGCAGGTTGATCTGCGTCTGTTTGGCCATGTTGTCACGATAGGCGGCCACCCGACTCGGCCAGTTCACGCCGGCAACCAGCGTCAGATTCCTCAGCAGAGGAAAGAGCTGAATATCATCTTCAGAGAGTTCTCCGTTGACGGCGTTTGGCTGGACAATCAGTTTATCCAGCGCCCGCAGATCGTCGCTGATGTTCTTCACCAGACCGGGGGAATGGGCGAGATGGTCAGCAAAGCTGCCGATAGCCGCCTCTTTCTTTTTCACAAAATAGGCGCGCGCCTCTGGCGTGGCGAATTCATCAAACGCGGATTTGGCAAAGCGGGGGATCAGCAGGCGGTTCGCGTAGCCGTTGACCTTCCGCAGCCAGGTTTCCACCGCCGGATTACGCGGGCCGGTAAGCAGCGGTTTGCCGTCCAGCTTATCGACATAGTGCACGATATCCATGCTTTCCGGCATATAGCGGCTATCGTCTTTTTGCAGGATTGGCGCCATTTTCTGGCCGATCATTCGGGTGGGGGTTAATTCATCATCGTTCAGGAGCACAATCAGTTCGACGGGGATATTTTTCAGGCCGAAAATCATGCGGGCTTTAAGGCAGAACGGGCAGTGATCGTAGATATATAACTTCACGTTTCTCCTCCATTGTTGCTGAACATCCTCAATTCAGTATGGAGGAGAAACGAAGGCCCGGCAAATCAGGTTCGCGGCTCCAGCATTCCGGAGGCCGAACGTTTTGGACTGAACTGCCACCACAGCGCAATAAACGTCGCGAGGCCGATAATGCCCAGCATCAGCCACGGCAGCTCAGGCTGACCGACGGCCTTACCGGCATCGAACAGCCAGCCGCCGCCTGCGTAGCCGAAAGCGCCGCCGAAGGCCAGGCCTAACCGGCTAAAGCCCATATAGCTGCCGCGCGCTCTGGCATCCGCCAGCGACGCCCCCAGCGTTTCACGCGCGGGTTCAGCGATGATTGACCCCATATAAAATACGCAGATCAGCGTAAACAGCTGCTGCAAATTGCTGCTCAGGCCAATTGGCATCATCGCGAGCGTCATGATCAGCAGGCCGGCCATCAGGCGCTGCTCCAGGCGAAAACGCTTTTCGCTCCAGCGGGCAATCGGATACAGCAGCGTTAGCGAAATGGTCGCTTCAATGGCGTACATCCATTTGACCGCCGCCGGAGAACCCGCAATATCATTCACCATAATCGGCAGCATCAGCATCACCTGCACCGCTAGCATGTAATACCCGGTCAGCGTCAGCACATAGGTGACAAAGCGTTTGTCGCGCAACACGCGCCCCAGTCCTTCACGAACCGGCGTTTTGACCGTCGACAGCTTCCAGGCGGGAAGATACCAGGCGTTGAATGCCGCACAGGCGATAAACAGCGCCGCTCCGGCGCTGCACACCAGGCGAAAATCATATTGCAGCAGCCAGCTGCCCAGCAGCGCGCCGATCACCGCTCCTGCGCTGTCCTGCATCATCAGGATAGAGAAGAAACGTCCGCGCTGGTGCGGGCGTACCAGCTTGACCACCAGCGCCGCCCGCGGGGGATCGAACAGCGTGCCGCCGAGGCCTGAAAGAATACAGGAGAGCCACAGCACCCAGGGTTCATGAGCGACGGCCATCGCCGCGAAGCCGGCCGCGCGCATCAGCATACCGGTAACGATCATCGGCTTGGCGCCAAAACGGTCGGCAATGGCGCCGCCAAATATTCCTAAGCCTTGCTGCACCAGCTGACGCAGGCCGAGCGCAATCCCGACCATCAGCGCAGCCCACCCCATCTGGTCGACAAAGCGAATGGAGATAAGCGGGAACACAACGAAAAAGCCGAGTACGACCAGCATGTTATCGACTAACAGGAAATATTTACCCAGGCTCCTTGCCTGCGATACGCGGGACATTTCCCCTCCAGGGAAAAATAAGAATAAGCTCTGACATTTTGCGGGGTTAATGGCTATTTTCCCAGCGCGCTCGCGACAATATTTTTTTATCAAAATGCAAGAACGATAGAGGCTATTCATCGAAAAGCAGAGATGGTGCAGAAAATGGTATGTTGCTGTTTTCACACCGCCGTGCAGGACAGGTATAGTAAAGTCAGCAAGTATTGCGTCAGGGGAACAGGAGAGGGGAATGTTTGGCTATCGCAGTAACGTACCGAAGGTGCGTTTGACGACGGACCGGCTGGTGGTTCGGCTGGTGCACGATCGTGACGCCTGGCGTCTGGCCGATTATTACGCGGAAAATAAAGGGTTCTTAAAACCCTGGGAACCGGTGCGCGATGACAGCCACTGTTATCCTTCCGGCTGGCAGGCGCGTTTATCGATGATTTCTGAGTTTCATAAGCAGGGCTCGGCGTTCTATTTTGCTCTGCTTGACCCGGAAGAAAAAGAGATCATCGGCGTGGCGAATTTTTCGAATGTGGTGCGCGGATCGTTTCATGCCTGCTATCTCGGCTACTCCATCGGGGAGAAATGGCAAGGGCAGGGGCTGATGTATGAAGCGCTGACGTCGGCCATTCGCTATATGCAGCGCACGCAACATATCCATCGCATAATGGCAAACTATATGCCGCATAATCAGCGCAGCGGCGATTTGCTGGCGCGTCTGGGCTTTGAAAAAGAGGGTTACGCCAAAGATTACCTGCTCATTGATGGGCAGTGGCGCGATCACGTACTGACGGCGTTGACGACACCGGACTGGACCCCGGGTCGCTAAGGAGACATCATGAAATATCAGTTAACCGCGCATGAGGCGCGGGTCATTGGCTGCCTGCTGGAAAAGCAGGTCACCACGCCGGAGCAGTACCCCCTGTCGGTCAACGCGGTGGTCACCGCCTGTAACCAGAAAACAAACCGTGAACCGGTAATGTCGCTCAGCGAAAGTGAAGTTCAGGATCTGCTCGATACGCTAGTCAAGCGCCATTATTTGCGTACGGTCAGCGGTTTCGGCAACCGGGTAACCAAGTATGAACAACGCTTCTGCAACTCTGAATTCGGCGATCTGAAATTCACGCCGGCGGAAGTCGCTATCGTGACCACACTGCTGCTGCGCGGGGCGCAGACGCCTGGCGAACTCCGCGGTCGCGCGCAGCGAATGCATGAATTCAGCGATATGGCCGAGGTTGAAAGCGTCCTCGAAAACCTGGCTTCGCGAGAAGATGGCCCCTATGTTGCGCGTCTGCCGCGGGAGCCTGGCAAGCGTGAAAGCCGCTATATGCATCTGTTCTGCGATGATATGGATTCACTAATTACCGTCGTGGAGGCCGTGTCGCCGCCCGGCGACGATCTTCAGATGCGCGTTGAGGCGCTGGAGGCGGAAGTTGCCGAGCTGAAAGCGCGTCTCGATTCACTGCTGGCTCACCTGGGAGATTAAGCATGTCGGCGAAACTACGTATAGGAGTGGTTGGCCTGGGCGGTATCGCGCAAAAGGCGTGGTTACCGGTGCTGGGGGCCGCCGATGACTGGACGCTACAGGCGGCGTGGTCGCCCGGGAAAGAGAAAGCGCTGCGTATCTGTGAAACCTGGCGTATTCCCTATGCGGATTCTCTGGAACAGCTGGCGGCGCAGTGTGATGCCGTATTCGTGCATACTTCAACGGCTTCACATTATGAAGTGGTTTCCCGCCTGCTCAATGCCGGAGTGCATGTCTGCGTTGATAAACCGCTGGCGGATAAACTCAGCGATGCGGAGGCGCTGGTTGAGCTGGCCGCTCGCCGTCATCTCACGCTAATGGTCGGGTTTAACCGCCGTTTTGCCCCCCTCTATCGCGAGCTGAAGGCCCAGCTCGGGAGCGCTGCGTCGCTGCGGATGGATAAGCACCGTAGCGACAGCGTGGGCCACGATCTGCGCTTCACGCTGTTGGATGACTATCTGCACGTCGTCGATACCGCGCTATGGCTGGCGGGCGATAAAGCGCGTTTAAGCGGCGGTGCGCTGCACACCACCGCTCAAGGGGAGATGCTGTATGCCGAACACCATTTCAGTTGCGGAATGATGCAGATAACCACCAGTATGCACCGCCGCGCCGGAAGCCAGCGGGAGTGGGTACAGGCGGTAACCGACGGCGGATTATATGAAGTCCGGGATATGCGGGAGTGGCAGGAGGAGCGGGGGCGCGGCGTGATCCAGCGCCCGATCCCCGGCTGGCAGACCACCCTTGAGCAGCGTGGATTTACCGGCTGCGCGCGGCATTTTATCGAATGCGTGCAAAATCAGACGGTTCCTGAAACGTCCGGCGAGCAGGCGCTGCTGGCTCAGCGCGTTATAGAGAAACTCTGGCGCGAAGCGATGAGCGAATAATCCGTTGTAACAACTGACAGTAGTAATTCATTATGAACCCGGTAGACTATCGCCACTTTCCAGCGCCCGCATTTGCGGGCGTTTTACTCCAGGGTTGTGGAATAACACGTTAATGAATCTTTTAAAATCACTGGCGGCCGTCAGTTCGATGACCATGTTTTCGCGCGTGCTGGGCTTTGCGCGCGATGCGATTGTGGCGCGTATTTTTGGCGCGGGGATGGCCACCGACGCCTTCTTCGTTGCTTTTAAACTCCCGAACCTTTTACGGCGTATTTTTGCTGAAGGCGCTTTCTCACAGGCTTTTGTGCCGATTCTGGCGGAGTATAAAAGCAAGCAGGGTGAAGATGCGACCCGGGTTTTCGTCGCCTATGTTTCGGGGCTGCTGACGCTGGTTCTGGCGCTGGTCACCGTCGCCGGTATGCTGGCGGCACCGTGGGTGATTACTATCACCGCGCCGGGATTTGCCAATACGCCCGAAAAGTTCGCCCTGACCACGCAGCTCTTGCGCATCACTTTTCCCTATATTCTGTTGATCTCCCTGGCTTCACTCGTGGGCGCCATCCTGAATACCTGGAACCGCTTTTCGGTGCCTGCTTTTGCCCCGACCTTCCTGAACGTCAGCATGATTGGTTTTGCGCTGTTTGCCGCGCCCTATTTTAATCCGCCGATGCTGGCAATGGCGTGGGCGGTAACGGTTGGCGGTATTTTGCAGCTAGCCTGGCAGCTGCCGCATCTGAAAAAAATCGGCATGCTGGTGCTGCCGCGGGTCAACCTTAAAGATGCTGGCGCGGTGCGGGTGGTAAAACAGATGGGCCCGGCGATTCTCGGCGTCTCAGTCAGCCAAATCTCGCTGATCATTAACACGATTTTTGCCTCATTCCTCGTTTCCGGCTCCGTATCGTGGATGTACTACGCCGATCGTCTGATGGAGTTTCCGTCCGGCGTACTGGGCGTGGCGCTGGGGACCATTTTGCTGCCTTCGCTGTCTAAAAGCTTCGCCAGCGGCAATCACGATGAATATTGCCGTTTGATGGACTGGGGATTACGCCTGTGCTTCCTGCTCGCGCTACCGAGCGCGGTGGCGTTAGGGATCCTGGCCAAGCCGCTGACGGTCGCGTTATTCCAGTACGGGAAATTTACCGCTTTTGATGCCGCGATGACCCAGCGCGCGCTGGTGGCGTATTCTGTCGGGCTGATGGGGCTCATCGTCGTGAAGGTGCTGGCTCCCGGATTCTATTCGCGGCAGGACATTAAAACGCCGGTGAAAATTGCCATCGTCACGCTGATCATGACGCAGGTGATGAACCTCGCCTTTATTGGCCCCCTGAAGCACGCTGGTCTGTCGTTGTCGATTGGTCTGGCGGCCTGCCTGAACGCCGCGCTGCTCTACTGGCAGCTGCGGAAACAGAAAATTTTTACGCCTCAGCCGGGCTGGTTCCTGTTCCTGCTGCGCCTGGTCATCGCGGTGATTATTATGTCAGCGGCGCTGCTGGGTGTGATGTACCTGATGCCGGAGTGGTCGCAGGGGACGATGCCGTTCCGCCTGCTGCGCTT
The DNA here is from genome assembly GCF_019048985.1 of Klebsiella sp. PL-2018. Taxonomy (NCBI): domain Bacteria; kingdom Pseudomonadati; phylum Pseudomonadota; class Gammaproteobacteria; order Enterobacterales; family Enterobacteriaceae; genus Klebsiella; species Klebsiella sp. PL-2018. The sequence continues at coordinate 3,542,234 of NZ_CP077673.1, read as the reverse complement.
GATGGTGGTCGTGGTGGCCGGCGTTGTCGCCTATTTCGCGACGCTGCTGCTGCTGGGCTTTCGCGTGAAAGAGTTTGCTCGCCGCACGGTTTGAGTTGTTCTGATGAAAGAAAAGCCGCTCTGCAGGAATTGCACAGCGGCTTTTTTTACCTGACGGTTCGCTCTTTATCTGGCGGTTCGCTGCGCCGATACGACCCTGGCGCTTTCCAGCAGGCGGATCCCAAGGGCAATCGCACCGGTTACGACGGCGAGGGTCACCACGCCGCTCCAGCCTGCGAGCACATACAGTTTGCTTCCCAGTACTGAACCCAGCGACATCCCAATAAACACGCCGGTGAACAGCAGCGCGTTGAGGCGTCCGCGCGCCTGCGGCTCCAGGCCATACACCAGATTCTGGTGCGCCACGAGGCTGGATTGCAGCCCCAGGTCAAAACCGACGGCCGAGATGGCAATCAGGATTAGCTGACCATGCGGCGGTAGCGCAGGCAGCAAAAACATCAGGGCAAACGAAACCGTCACCAGCGCCGCGCCCATTTGCGTGACTTTTTCTGCGCCGAACTTGTCGGCCAGGCCGCCGGCCAGCGGGGCGGCAAGCGCCCCGGCAGCCCCTGCAATACCGAAGCCACCGGCTACCGCGCTGCCCATCTGATAGTGCGCCAACAGCATGACCGCAAGCGTAGACCAGAAGGCGCTAAAGGCGATAGAGAGGAATCCCTGGGCGAATGCGGCGCGACGCAGTGCCGGATAGCGTTTCCACAGATGCGCCATCGATTTCATCAGCTGCGGGTAGCTGAGGGTTGAGTGAATTTCGAAGCGCGGCAGCACGCGCCACATCACCACACCAATCATCGCGATGCTGACCGCAGCCGCCTGATACATTACCCGCCAGCCGAATAGCGCCCCCACCAGACCACTAACGGTTCGCGACAGCAGGATCCCCAGCAGCAGGCCGGTCATCACCGTACCCACCATTTTCCCCTGCTTGCCCGCGGGAGCCAGAATCGCGGCTGCCGGTACGATATCCTGCGCCATGGTCGCGGCCATACCGATAAGCAGGCTGACAATCAGCAGAGAGCTTAGCTGACCGGTAAGGCTGCAGAGCAGCAACAGGACGGCCAGCGCGGCGCTTTTCATCAGGATCAGCTTTCTGCGGTCGTGGCGGTCGCCAAGCGGGAGAAGGAAAAGTATGCCCAGCGCGTAGCCGGCCTGGGTCAGGGTCGGAACCAGACCCATACCCTCAACGCTCAAATGGAGGTTAGCCCCCATCAGCGGCAGCAGCGGTTGCGCGTAATAGATTGAGGCGACGCTGAAGCCTGCGCCCAGCGCAAGGATGAAAATGACCCACCCGGCGGCGCGGGAGGTGAGTGGAGTTGGTGTCATGGTGGATTCCTCTTAGAAGCGATGGCGCTATTTTTCCCGTAATCCGGCTGGCGCGGTAGATAGCCCGGTGGTAAAACGGTTATACGCTAAGCGTATAGGCAAAATATAAATGAAGAAGCAAGAGCGTATAGATCGTATCGAACTGATGCGTACGTTCATTCGTATCGTGGAGGCCGGGTCTCTCTCCGCCGCCGCGGTACAGATGAATACGACCCAGGCGACGGTAAGTCGACGGCTTCAGTCTCTGGAGGGGCTGCTTGGCGCAAAGTTGATTCTGCGCACGACTCACGCGATGAAGCTGACCGATGACGGTGAGCGCTGTTATCAGCATGCCCGCCAGGTCGTCGATGCCTGGCTGGCGCTGGAGGACGACCTGCGGATCACCGATGACCGGCCGGTGGGGATTTTAAGAGTGCGGGCCCCGCATGCGTTTGGTCAGCAACAGCTGCTGGGGCCACTGGTGGATTTTTTGCAGCGCTATCCCCAGCTGGCGGTTGAATGGATGCTGAACGATAAGACGGTCGATTTTCTGAGCGATGGTATCGACTGCGCGATTCGCGTGGGGGCCGAGGTGGATCCGGCTACGGTATCGGTACTGCTGGCCGAGGTTCCCCGCAGCGTGGTGGCATCCCCATCGCTGCTGGCGAACTTACCGCCGTTAAGCGCGCCGCAGGAGATGTCGTTGCTGCCGTGGATAGCCATCAGCACGTTCTATCAGCATGAGGTGAGGCTGCAGTCGCAGGTGGATGAGCAGCTTATTACCTTTGCCATCGCGCCGTGTCTGAGTACCGATAGCGTGCATGTGGCGCGTAATACCGCGCTGGCGGGGCTGGGCGCGGCGATTGTGTCGAGCTGGGCGGTAGCGGACGATATTGCCGCCGGGCGGCTGGTGGAGCTGTTCCCGCAGTGGCGAGCCTCACCGCTGCCGGTACACCTGGTGTATCCCTGGGCGCGCTACTATCCAACGCGGTTGCGTAAATTTCTCGATCTGATGCGTGAGGTCATGCCGCAGATTGCGGGGATGCAGCGTCCGGAAGGGGAATAAAAAAAGACCGGCCGCGGGGGCCGGTCTTGTCGAGGTGACGTTACTCTACGGGCTGCGGACGGGTAGGTCCGGCAGCGGCTTTGTGCGTGGCGCTATGACCGCCAGCAGAACCTTTACCGTCAAAATCAAAGTTCGGGCGAACCCACTCGCTTTGACGAGGTGCTTCAGGTACGTAGTCTGGCGCTGGGGCGCGGGTCATCGGCGCCGTGGCGTGACGATTGGCGACCTTAACGACCGGCGCAGCCGTGACAACAGGTTGAGTCGCAACGACCGGCTCCGCCGCTGGTGCAGGTTCAACCACCGGTTCGGAAACAACAGGCGCTTCCTCAACAATCACCGCCGCCTCTTCAACCGCAACAGGTTCAGCGACCGCAGCTTCCGGTTCGACAGCCTCTTGCGCAACGACGTCAACGGCTTCTGCGACAACTTCTTCGGCCACGGCTTCATCGACTTCGGCAATCAGCTGCGGCTGTTCATCAACCGGGGCGGCGATAGCCTCCGGATGCGTGGTTTCTACGACCGGAACTTCAGGTTCGTTAATCACCGCCACAGGCTCGGTAGTGGCCACTGGCTCGACTGCGCTTTCTGCGGCGACAGCCGGGGCAATGACGTCAGAGACAGCCGGCTCAGCGGCAGCCACTGGCGCGGCGACGGGCTCAGCCGCAGTGGTTGAGAGCTCCTGAACCTGCACGTCTTCCTGCTGCTGGTCCTGAGGGCGAACGACCGGGTAGCGGATCCACACTTTACCAGACGCCATTTCCGGCGATGCGCAGGCTACGGTCAGCGGCATCGGGGATTGCGTCGGGTAACGCTCATCACGGTAGCGACGACGGCGCTGGCCGCTGACGCGCAGGTGACGAGGGGAACGACGTGAACGACGCGGCATACCGTTGGATTCGCGGGCTTCACCGTTCTCATCATGTTCCGCAGCGGTTTCAACAACCGCCGGCAGGTCGACTTTCGCCAGTTCAGTGCGCGGCGCTGCGGCTTCCGGCTGGACGACCGGCGCTTCGGCGACCTGAGGCGCGGCTACCGGCTCGACAACCTGTTCAGCGGCGGCGGATTCAATACGCACCTTCTGCGCCAGCTGGCGAGGTTTACGACGCGGCATCGTCTGCACGCGCTCTTCCTGCTCGCTCTCCTGAACAACCGGCTCTTCGCGGGTTTGCGCTTTGGCTTCCTGCTGAACCTGACGTTTATCATCGTTACGACGGCGATTACGTTCGCGGCGCGGCTGCTGCTCGTCGCGCGCTTTGCCTTTTTCGCTATCTTCGACCGTTGTCTGGCGGATTTCGCGCGGCTCAGCGTTCTGCTGCTGCTTCTCACGACGGTTGCGGCGGTTTTCTTCACGAGACTCGCGGCCTTCGCTGTTCTCGGCACGACTATCGCGGTTCTCGCGGCTATCGCGATTATCCCGGTTGTCGCGGCGGTCATTGCGATCGCGGCGGTTGTTGGAGCGCGGTTTACGACGATCCTGCTGACGCTCGGATTTCTCTTCCGCTTTTTTCTCAACCTGAACTTCTGCCGGTTTAGTCTCTTCCTCGCTGGAGAACATATTTTTCAGCGCGCTGAAGAAGCGGGCAACCAGGCCAGGCTGCGCCGTCGCTGCCGCTTTCGGTGCGGATGCGGCAGGCGCAACGGTAGCCGCGGCTCTGGCCGGCTCTTCCTGGGCCGGAGCCGGAGGCGCGTCAGGCATGACAAAAGCAGCCAGCGCCGGTTGTTCCGGGAGTTTACGCTCGGCCGGCTCTTCATCAGAAGGCATGGCCATCTCTTCTTCGTGCAGTTTCGGCAGCAGATAGCTCAGCGTGGAGGTCTCTTCGCCCTTACGCACGCGCAGAACAGAGTAGTGCGGCGTTTCCATCTGGTCGTTTGGCACGATAATAACGCGCACATCGGCCTGACGGGTTTCAATCGCGCTTACCGCGGCACGTTTTTCGTTCAGCAGGTAAGAGGCAATCGGCACCGGTACGATAGCGTGAACTTCTTTGGTGTTCTCTTTCAGCGCTTCTTCTTCGATCAAACGCAGAATAGAAAGCGACAGCGATTCGTTATCGCGCACGGTACCCGTTCCGCTACAGCGCGGGCAGACGTGATGGCTGGACTCCCCGAGCGACGGGCTCAGGCGCTGACGCGACATCTCCAGCAGTCCAAAGCGGGAAATATGGCTGATCTGGATGCGCGCTCTGTCCTGACGGACGGCTTCGCGCAGGCGGTTTTCTACCGCACGCTGGTGGCGAACCGGGGTCATATCGATGAAGTCGATAACGATCAGGCCGCCAAGGTCGCGCAGACGCAGCTGACGAGCGATTTCATCGGCTGCTTCAAGGTTGGTATTAAACGCCGTTTCTTCGATGTCGCCGCCGCGGGTGGCGCGTGCGGAGTTGATATCGATAGCGGTCAGCGCTTCGGTGCTGTCGATAACGATAGAACCGCCGGAAGGCAGACGCACTTCACGCTGGAAAGCGGACTCAATCTGCGATTCGATTTGATAGTGGCTGAACAGCGGGATTTCCCCGGTGTACAGTTTGATTTTGCTGCTGAAATCCGGACGACCCAGCGCCGCAATGTGCTGGCGAGCCAGCTCAAGCACCTTCGGGTTGTCGATAAGGATTTCGCCGATATCCTGACGCAGATAGTCGCGGAAAGCGCGCACGATGACGTTGCTTTCCTGATGGATCAGGAACGGAGCAGGGCGGCTGTCTGCGGCTTTCTGGATGGCTTCCCAGTGCTTCAGGCGGAAGCTTAAGTCCCACTGCAGCGCTTCGGCGGATTTGCCGACGCCAGCGGTGCGAACGATAAGTCCCATGCCGTCCGGCAGCTCAAGGCTGGCCAGCGCTTCTTTGAGTTCGGTGCGATCGTCACCCTCGATGCGGCGTGAAATACCGCCAGCGCGTGGGTTATTCGGCATCAGCACCAGATAGCTACCCGCCAGGCTGATAAAGGTGGTCAGCGCGGCGCCTTTATTGCCACGCTCTTCTTTATCGATCTGGACAATCACTTCCTGGCCTTCACGCAGCACGTCCTTGATGTTTGGACGACCGTGAGAATTGTAGTTGGCAGGGAAGTATTCGCGGGCAATTTCTTTGAGAGGGAGGAAACCATGACGCTCGGCACCATAATCAACAAATGCGGCTTCGAGGCTAGGTTCAATACGAGTGATTTTGCCTTTGTAGATGTTCGCTTTTTTCTGTTCGTGCCCGGGGCTTTCGATATCCAGGTCGTACAGGCGCTGCCCATCAACAAGGGCGACGCGCAACTCTTCCTGCTGAGTTGCGTTGATTAACATTCTTTTCATCGTAACTTACTCATTATTCTTACATTGACGACTAAGCTACGGGCAGAGTAACGCCTTACCGGGGAAAACCGATGGCCTCGTGTCTGTTTCACGTCGCCAACCTCACGGCTGTCGCGCGCTTAAGAGGCGCAGAGTGTCGGTCGCCTGTATTTCAAACGGAAACACAGCGCACTTATCAGGGGAACTGCCTGGGATGTATCACCAGAGAAGATTCCATTTATACCCATCGTTTTTCATGCAGCAGGCGTGGCGGCTTAACCTGCTCATCTTAATCATTTGATCCAGATGAGCGCCGGGATATCCCAGTGTGAACGCCTTCCTGCGACGTGAAATCCATAGAGCCTGTACCGGTAAGGACTGCAACCCGCAGCCCGCTAACTGTCTGAAAGATCAATACGTCTTACGCCATTGCTGCGTTGATGATCGGTCAGACAAAATTGGTCATTCCGCTAATTTCTTGTTCTAACAAGTTTCAGCACGGAATACTGCATCATTATTCCATTGCTAAGCTCGTTATAGCAAGTTGACTTTCACCTTTTATCACCCGGTTACTCACAGTTTTTTCACCCGCGTATACAGATTGTTCTAATAACAAACAAAACGATGATGAAGCGTACTGTGAAATCCGGATGATGATAAATATAAGCATATAAAAATGAGTGGCGCTAATGCGTCGGGCTATTTAGAATCGCGCACCATGAAAACTGAGATCCCAAGCGTAAAAATGGTTGCCATTGCTGATGATGAAGCCGGGCAACGTATCGACAACTTTTTGCGTACGCAGCTGAAGGGCGTACCGAAGAGCATGATTTATCGCATCTTGCGTAAAGGCGAGGTGCGGGTTAACAAAAAGCGCGTGAAGCCGGAATATAAGCTGGAAGCCGGCGACGAAGTGCGCATCCCGCCGGTTCGCGTCTCTGAGAAAGAAGAAGAGGCGGTCTCTCCACACCTGCAAAAAGTAGCCGCGCTGGCCGATGTGATTTTATATGAAGACGATCATATCCTGGTGCTTAACAAGCCTTCCGGAACGGCGGTACACGGCGGCAGCGGATTGAGCTTTGGCGTAATTGAAGGTCTGCGCGCGCTGCGTCCGGAAGCGCGTTTCCTGGAGCTGGTACATCGCCTGGATCGCGACACCTCCGGCGTGCTGCTGGTCGCCAAAAAGCGTTCCGCGCTGCGTTCCCTGCACGAGCAGCTGCGCGACAAAGGAATGCAGAAGGATTACCTGGCGCTGGTGCGCGGGCAGTGGCAGTCGCATACTAAAGTGGTGCAGGCGCCGCTGCTGAAAAATATTCTGCAGAGCGGTGAGCGCATTGTGCGGGTTAACCAGGAGGGGAAACCGTCGGAGACGCGCTTTAAAGTTGAAGAGCGTTATACCCATGCGACGCTGGTGCGCTGCAGTCCGGTGACCGGTCGTACGCATCAAATCCGCGTACATACGCAATACGCCGGCCACCCTATTGCTTTTGACGACCGCTACGGCGACCGTGAATTTGATAAGCAGCTGGCGGGCACCGGCCTTAACCGGCTGTTTCTGCATGCGGCGGCGCTGAAGTTTACCCATCCGGGTAGCGGGGAGATTATGCGCATTGAAGCCCCCTTAGATAATCAGCTTAAGCGCTGCCTGCAGGTCTTGCGTAACGCGAAATGACCGCGCTCAGGCTCAGGGTTTGAGCCACCTGGCAAGCCAGGGGAAAACTTCATCCTGCTGTTGTTGATTAAAAACGTGGCCCAGTTCCGGCCACGTTTTTGTTTCCAGCTTATCCTGCGCGTTTTGCGACGCCCACACTTTATGTACTTTTGCGAAGGCGTCGTTAACGGCTTCCGCCGGGAAGAGCTTATCTTGTCCGCCGCTGTAAATAAGCATCGGTTTTGGCGCGGCAATGCTGGCGATATCGGGAATATCGAGGCGTCCGGATAAGCCAGGGTGAAGCATATAAAACGCCGACTGGCCGCGCAAAACGTTGTTGCCAGGCTGCATCAGGCCGTTCCAGGTTCCAAACCAGGAGATAACCGCAGTCGCGGCGACTTTGTCAGACAGGGCGGCCAGCTGCCAGGCGCGAAAACCGCCCATTGAGAAACCCACGACCCCAATGCGTTGACTATCAACCGTTTTTAAAGTGCTGAGGAAATCGACGGTACGCAGATCTTCATAGGCAACTTCACCAGCCAGCGAGCGCCCCAGGTTAAAGTAGTTGCTGGCGAGGGCCTGCTGCTGCTCGTAGACCATCGGCCCTCGGTCCCCCCAACCCGGGCTATCAATGGCGATGACGACATAGCCGCGCTGCGCCAGTTCATCGCCGATAAACCGACCGCTGAAAAATTTATCCGCCCACGCCTCGGCGCTGGCCAGCCGTGCAGCGTCGTTCCACGGACGGATTAGCTTCTCCTTACCGATATCAAACTTTGAGCCATGGTCGTGCAGCAGAACAATTGCCGGGTGAGGGCCGGGGGAATTTGGCGTCAACATCAGCGCGGCAATCCTGTTATCGTCGGTTACGTTGAAGGCCAGCTTCTCGGCGGTATACGCGCCTCGATTTTCTCTCATCAGCGTTTGCGGCGCGAAGGGGAGTGTCGACGCCGGGGTTAGCAGAGACTGCCGAAGCAGCGTACGAGCCTGCTGTCGCCATTGCTCAAAATCACGGTAGTGGCCAGAGAGCCACGAGTCCGGGTAGGTCATCTGCGCTTTCAACTGCTGCCAGGAGGCGGGGAGATTGCCCTCTACGATGCCCTGGCGCTGCCAGTCATGGGCATTAACGCCGGCGGCGGCCAGCAGGGTGAGGGTCAAAAGCGTAGCGCGGGTTGGCATAGTGGCTCCATTTAAAAATAAAACAACGTTTCATAATGGATTCTAATGGCGCGGGTAAAATAAACTGTGACAGGCGATGCATTAATTAAGTTGGGGTAAACCTGCTCTGCTCCGTTGGGCAGCGGGTAAAACGCGTTGTAAAGTGGCGGCACGCGGCCTCAGGAAGAGACCGCGTGGGATCGGGAGGCCTTTATCATGTTTACGTGAGCAGGGGATTCAACGCTTCCCGGCGCAGCATCTGGCACAGGGCAATGAGCGGCAAACCGACCAGCGCGTTGGGATCGCGCCCCTCAAGCCGTTCGAATAGCGTGATGCCTAAACCTTCGCTTTTAAAGCTTCCGGCGCACTGCAGCGGGTTTTCCTTGCGGATATAGCTCTCAATTTCCTGGTCGCTTAAACGGCGGAAATGAACGTCGAAAGGTTCGCATTCCGTTTGTAGATGACCGTTGGCGGAATTGTACAGCGCCAGGCCGGTATAGAACGTGACGATGGTGCCGCTGGCCTTTCTCAGCTGGCGATGGGCGTTTTCTTCCGTATGCGGTTTGCCGGTAATTTCACCGTCCAGGACACAAACCTGATCGGAGCCTATAATGAGGTGCTGTGGGTAGCGTGCGGCAAGGGCCTGCGCCTTTGCCTGCGCCAGACGCATCACCAGCTGGCGGGCAGGTTCGCCGGGCAGCGGGGTTTCATCAACGTTCGGCGCAGCGCATTCAAAAGGCACCGACAGTTTTTCCAGCAGCATTCGCCGCCACGGCGAGGTTGACGCGAGGATTAGTTCAGACATATTTTTTCATCCACATATAGCGCTTCGCAGAGCATCATTTTAAACTATGCGCCGCAATGTGTGCGAATAAATGGCAAAAGGCAACCTGAGGCTGCCTTTTTCTTTGACTCTATGACGTTACAAAGTTAATATGCGCGCCCTATGCAAAAGGTAAAATTACCCCTGACTCTCGATCCGGTTCGCACGGCTCAAAAACGCTTAGATTACCAAGGTATCTATACCCGTGATCAGGCTGTGCGTGTCGCTGATTCTGTTGTCAGCGTGGACAGCGATGTGGAATGCAGCATGTCGTTCGCTATCGATAACCAGCGTCTTGCCGTTTTAAGCGGCGATGCGACGGTGTCGGTAACCCTCGAATGTCAGCGTTGCGGGAAACCGTTCCCCCATCATGTTCACACAACGTATTGTTTCAGCCCCGTCAGAAATGACGAACAGGCCGAAGCACTGCCGGAAGCGTATGAGCCGATTGAGGTTAACGAATTCGGTGAAATCGATCTGCTGGCGCTGGTTGAAGATGAAATCATCCTCGCCTTGCCCGTAGTTCCGGTGCATGATTCTGAACACTGTGAAGTGTCCGACGCGGACATGGTCTTTGGTGAACTGCCTGAAAAGGCACAAAAACCAAATCCATTTGCCGTATTAGCCAGCTTAAAGCATAAGTAATTGAGGAGTAAGGTCCATGGCCGTACAACAGAATAAACCAACCCGTTCCAAACGTGGCATGCGTCGTTCCCATGACGCGCTGACCGCAGTCACCAGCCTGTCTGTAGACAAAGCTTCTGGTGAAAAACACCTGCGTCACCACATCACTGCCGACGGTTTCTACCGCGGTCGCAAGGTTATCGCTAAGTAATCACGCATTACTCCATGGATTTCGCGTTGCAAGAAGACGCAAGCGAGAGAAGCACCAGGAGCATAGCTCACTATGTGACTGGTGTGAACGAGCGCAGTCAACGCACTTGCCGCGTGAAAGACGAAGAGTAAAAGCGTGATGAAGCTTAGTGAGGATCTCCCCGGGTAACTGGGGAATAACCGAACCGAGCAGCGACGATACCTTGACACGTCTAACCCTGGCGTTAGATGTCATGGGCGGGGATTTTGGCCCTTCCGTGACAGTGCCTGCAGCATTGCAGGCACTGAACTCTAATTCACAACTCACACTTCTTTTAGTCGGCGATCCCGACACTATCGCGCCATTACTTGCCAAAGCTGATTTTGAACAACGTTCACGTCTGCAGGTTATCCCTGCGCAGTCAGTTATTGCCAGTGATGCTCGACCCGCGCAAGCGATTCGCGCGAGTCGCGGTAGCTCAATGCGCATTGCGCTTGAGTTAGTGAAAGAAGGGCGGGCGGAGGCCTGCGTCAGTGCGGGTAATACCGGAGCGCTGATGGGGCTGGCGAAGCTGCTGCTTAAGCCCATTGAGGGGATTGAGCGCCCTGCGCTGGTTACTATGTTGCCGCATCAGCTGAAGGGCAAAACGGTGGTGCTGGATTTAGGCGCTAACGTGGATTGCGATAGCACAATGCTGGTGCAGTTTGCCATCATGGGGGCGGTTCTTGCCGAAGAAGCGATCGGTATTAAGGATCCCCGCGTTGCGCTTCTGAATATCGGCGAAGAAGAGATGAAAGGTCTCAGCAGCATTCGCGATGCGGCGGCGGTTTTGAAGACCCTGCCAACCCTCAACTATATTGGGTATCTGGAAGCCAACGAATTGTTGACGGGCAAGACGGATGTTTTGGTTTGTGATGGATTCACGGGCAACGTCACATTAAAAACGATGGAAGGTGTTGTCAGAATGTTCCTTTCACTGTTGAAATCACAGGGAGAGGGGAAAAAAAGGTCGTGGTGGCTGCTTTTATTAAAGCGTTGGTTACAAAAAAGCCTGTCGAGGCGATTCAGTCACCTCAACCCCGACCAGTATAATGGTGCCTGTCTGTTAGGATTACGCGGTTCCGTGATTAAAAGTCATGGGGCTGCCAATCAGCGCGCTTTTTGCGTCGCGATAGAGCAGGCAGTGCAGGCTGTGCAGCGGCAGGTTCCTCAGCGAATTGCCGCTCGCCTGGAATCTTTATACCCTGCAGGTTTCGAATTGCCTGAAGGCGGCAGAAGCGGAAATTCCAGGCCTCAAACCCGGATGACCGGCAACGACTGACGCCTCGCAGTTTGAGTTAACCCGGTATATTACCCAAGAGTGACTGAGCGTACATGTATACGAAGATTATTGGTACCGGCAGCTATCTGCCTGAGCACGTGCGTACGAACGCTGAACTGGAAAATATGGTCGATACGTCTGACGAGTGGATTGTTACTCGTACCGGTATCCGCGAGCGTCGTATTGCCGCACCGAATGAAACAGTTGCTACGATGGGCCTTGAAGCCGCAAAGAATGCGCTGGACATGGCGGGCGTCAAGCCGGAGCAAATTGGTCTGATTATTGTTGCGACCACCTCCGGTACCCATGCGTTTCCTAGCTCGGCTTGCCAGATTCAATCAATGTTGGGTATTAAAGGCTGCCCGGCGTTTGACGTCGCTGCGGCCTGCGCGGGGTTCACCTACGCGCTCAGCGTTGCCGATCAATACGTGAAAAACGGTGCGGTGGATTACGCGCTGGTGATCGGCGCTGACGTGCTGGCGCGCACCTGCGATCCTGCCGATCGCGGAACCATTATTATTTTTGGCGATGGCGCCGGTGCCGTGGTGCTGGGCGCTTCTGAAGAGCCGGGCATCATCTCCACCCATCTGCACGCAGATGGCAGCTACGGCGAGCTGCTGACGCTGCCGAACGCCGATCGCGTCGAACCGGAAAACCCCATCTATCTGACGATGGCGGGTAATGAAGTCTTTAAGGTGGCGGTAACCGAGCTGGCGCACATCGTGGACGAGACTTTAGCTGCGAACAACCTCGAGCGCTCTGCGCTTGACTGGCTGGTGCCGCATCAGGCCAACCTGCGTATTATCAGCGCCACGGCGAAGAAGCTGGGCATGTCGATGGACAACGTGGTCGTCACGCTCGACAGACACGGCAATACGTCGGCGGCATCTGTTCCCTGTGCGCTGGATGAAGCCGTTCGCGATGGCCGCATTCAACGTGGTCAGCTTATTCTGCTGGAAGCCTTCGGTGGTGGTTTCACCTGGGGTTCCGCGCTGGTTCGTTTTTAGGATAAGGATTTAAACATGACGCAATTTGCTTTTGTGTTCCCGGGACAGGGCTCTCAGAGTGTCGGGATGCTGTCAGACATGGCGGCCGCTTACCCGGTCATTGAAGAGACGTTCCGTGAAGCCTCTGCGGCGTTGGGTTACGATCTGTGGGCGCTTGCACAGCAGGGCCCGGCGGAAGAGTTGAACAAAACCTGGCAGACGCAGCCGGCTCTGCTGACCGCCTCCGTAGCGCTGTATCGCGTCTGGCAGCAGCAGGGCGGTAAAGCGCCCGCTTTGCTGGCGGGCCACAGCCTCGGCGAATACTCTGCGCTGGTATGCGCAGGCGTTATCGATTTTGCTGATGCCGTCCGCCTGGTTGAGATGCGCGGCAGGTTTATGCAGGAAGCGGTACCGGAAGGTACCGGTGCGATGTCCGCGATCATCGGGCTTGACGACGCTGCGATTGCCAAAGCCTGCGAAGAATCTGCTGAAGGGCAGGTGGTTTCTCCGGTAAACTTTAACTCGCCAGGACAGGTGGTTATTGCGGGTAACAAAGAGGCCGTCGAGCGCGCGGGAGCCGCCTGTAAGGCTGCGGGTGCGAAACGTGCCCTGCCGCTGCCGGTCAGCGTACCGTCCCACTGCGCGCTGATGAAGCCGGCGGCGGAAAAACTGGCGGTTGAGCTGCAGAAAATCACCTTTAACGCGCCGACGATTGCGGTGGTAAACAACGTCGACGTGAAAAGTGAAACGGCACCTGATGCTATCCGTGATGCCCTGGTTCGCCAGCTGTATAGTCCGGTTCAGTGGACCAAAACCGTTGAGTTTATGGCATCACAGGGCGTAGAGCATCTGTATGAAGTTGGTCCGGGTAAAGTCCTCACCGGTCTGACTAAACGTATTGTTGACACCCTGACCGCTTCCGCGCTTAACGAGCCGGCGGCGATGTCTGCGGCGCTTGAGCAATAAAAGAGGAAAACCATGAGTTTTGAAGGAAAAATCGCGCTGGTTACCGGTGCAAGTCGCGGGATTGGCCGCGCAATCGCTGAAACGCTCGTTGCCCGTGGCGCGAAAGTTATCGGTACTGCGACCAGCGAGAGCGGTGCGCAGGCGATCAGCGATTATTTAGGTGCTAACGGTAAAGGTCTGCTGCTGAATGTGACCGATCCTGCATCTATCGAATCTGTTCTGGGAAATATTCGCGCAGAATTTGGTGAAGTTGATATCCTGGTGAACAATGCCGGGATTACTCGTGATAACCTGTTAATGCGCATGAAAGATGATGAGTGGAACGATATTATCGAAACCAACCTGTCATCTGTTTTCCGTCTGTCAAAAGCGGTAATGCGCGCTATGATGAAAAAGCGTCATGGACGTATTATCACTATCGGTTCTGTGGTTGGTACCATGGGAAATGCGGGTCAGGCCAACTACGCTGCGGCGAAAGCGGGTCTGATTGGCTTCAGTAAATCACTGGCTCGCGAAGTTGCGTCCCGCGGTATTACTGTAAACGTTGTTGCTCCGGGCTTTATTGAAACGGACATGACGCGTGCGCTGACCGATGAGCAGCGTGCGGGTACGCTGGCGGCAGTTCCTGCGGGGCGCTTAGGCTCTCCAAATGAAATCGCCAGCGCGGTGGCATTTTTAGCCTCTGACGAAGCGAGTTACATCACCGGTGAAACTCTGCACGTCAACGGCGGAATGTATATGGTCTGACCGAGATTTGTGCAAAACGCTCAGGAACCGCGCAGTCTGTGCGGTTCACCGTAATGTTTTGTACAAAATGATTTGCGTTATGAGGGCAAACAGCCGCAAAATAGCGTAAAATCGTGGTAAGACCTGCCGGGATTTAGTTGCAAATTTTTCAACATTTTATACACTACGAAAACCATCGCGAAAGCGAGTTTTGATAGGAAATTTAAGAGTATGAGCACTATCGAAGAACGCGTTAAGAAAATTATCGGCGAACAGCTGGGCGTTAAGCAGGAAGAAGTTACCAACAATGCTTCCTTCGTTGAAGACCTGGGCGCTGATTCTCTTGACACCGTTGAGCTGGTAATGGCTCTGGAAGAAGAGTTTGATACTGAGATTCCGGACGAAGAAGCTGAGAAAATCACTACTGTTCAGGCTGCCATTGATTACATCAACGGCCACCAGGCGTAAGTGAACATCTCCAGGCGGTCATTCGACCGCCTGAGTTTTATCTATATTTTGTCCCACAAGAATCTATTTTCCCTCCCTGGAGGACAACCGTGTCTAAGCGTCGTGTAGTTGTGACCGGACTGGGCATGTTGTCTCCTGTCGGCAATACCGTAGAGTCTACCTGGAAAGCTCTCCTTGCCGGTCAGAGTGGCATCAGCCTGATCGACCATTTCGATACTAGCGCCTATGCAACGAAATTTGCTGGCTTAGTAAAGGATTTTAACTGTGATGACTTCATCTCGCGCAAAGAACAGCGCAAGATGGACGCCTTCATTCAATATGGAATTGTCGCTGGCATTCAGGCCATGCAGGATTCTGGCCTTGAAGTGACGGAAGAGAATGCTACCCGCATCGGTGCCGCTATTGGTTCCGGTATTGGCGGGCTTGGCCTGATCGAAGAAAACCACAGTTCGCTGGTAAAAGGCGGACCGCGTAAGATCAGCCCGTTCTTTGTTCCTTCCACAATCGTTAACATGGTGGCCGGGCATCTGACCATCATGTTTGGTCTGCGTGGACCAAGCATTTCCATCGCAACCGCCTGCACGTCTGGCGTACACAACATTGGTCACGCCGCGCGCGTTATCGCCTATGGCGATGCTGACGCAATGGTCGCCGGTGGTGCGGAAAAAGCCAGTACCCCGCTGGGCGTAGGCGGCTTTGGTGCAGCGCGCGCGCTGTCCACGCGCAATGACAACCCGCAGGCGGCAAGCCGTCCATGGGATAAAGAGCGTGACGGTTTCGTGCTCGGCGACGGCGCCGGCATGGTCGTGCTGGAAGAGTATGAGCACGCGAAAAAACGCGGCGCGAAAATCTATGCGGAAATCGTCGGCTTTGGTATGAGCAGCGATGCCTACCATATGACTTCGCCACCGGAAGATGGTGCTGGAGCCGCGCTGGCGATGGTGAACGCCATTCGTGATGCTGGCATTGAAGCTAGCCAGATTGGCTACGTCAACGCCCACGGCACCTCTACGCCGGCAGGCGATAAAGCAGAAGCGCAGGCGGTGAAATCTGTCTTCGGTGACGCTGCCAGCCGCGTCATGGTCAGCTCGACTAAGTCAATGACCGGCCACCTGCTGGGCGCCGCGGGCGCAGTAGAGTCTATCTACTCCATCCTCGCGCTGCGCGATCGGGCGGTTCCGCCAACCATCAACCTGGATAACCCGGATGACGGTTGCGATCTGGACTTCGTTCCGCACGAAGCGCGTCAGGTTAGCGATCTGGAGTATACCCTGTGTAACTCCTTCGGCTTCGGCGGCACTAACGGCTCGCTAATCTTTAAAAGGGTGTGATGCGCGCCTGACGCCACGTCTTTGCTGACGTCAATGCTCATCGAAAAACTGGCCCGCTTGTCGGGCCTTTTTTTATTCAGTTTTCTCCGCTTGTTCAATGTATCTCCTCCTGCGAAACTAACCGGCCAGCGATAAGGAGACTTTTATGTATTTGATAAATGGCGCTGAAAGTGAAACGCTTGCGGTGAACGATCGCAGCGTTCAGTTCGGCGATGGCTGCTTTACCACGGCGCGCATCGTCAGAGGCCGGGTTCAGCTGCTGTCAGCCCATCTGGCCCGCCTGCAGAAGGCCTGTGAACAGCTCTTTATCCCCTACGACGACTGGGCGCTATTAGCGCAGGAGATGGCGCATCTGGCACAGCCCCATCAGGATGGCGTGCTGAAGGTCATCATCACGCGCGGGGCGGGGGGGCGCGGATACAGCGCTGCCGGCTGCGTGAATCCCGTGAGAATCCTCAGCGTATCGCCCTGGCCGGAGCACTATCTTCGCTGGCGCGAGGAGGGGATCTCCGTGACGTTGAGCCCTGTCAGGCTGGGACGCAATCCCTCGCTCGCCGGCCTCAAACACCTTAATCGGCTGGAGCAGGTGCTGATTCGTTCTCATCTTGAGCAGACGGACGCCGATGAAGCGCTGGTCCTTGACAGCGACGGGTGGCTTACGGAATGCTGTGCCGCGAACTTATTCTGGCGTAAAGGATCCGACGTCTTTACCCCGCGCCTCGATCAGGCGGGGGTCAACGGTATTATGCGCCAGTACATTCTCGCTAAGCTGGCACCATCGCCGTTTCGCGTTGTCGAAGCCACCATGCGCCCCGAGGCGTTACGCGAAGCCGACGAGGTCCTTGTCTGTAACGCATTAATGCCGCTGGTGCCTGTTCGCCGCTGGAACGATAAACGTTGGTCCACGCGCGAGCTTTATCATTTTTTAGCCCCCTTGTGTGAGCTGTCTGATTAGCCATGAAGAAAATGTTACGTTTCATTCTGCTGTTGGTGGTGGTGCTGGGCATCGCCGCGGGCATCGGTATGTGGAAAGTTCGCCAGCTGGCGGACAGTAAGTTACTGATTAAAGAAGAGACCATCTTTACCCTTGAGGCCGGAACGGGGCGCCTGGCGCTTGGGCAACAGCTGTATAGCGATAAAGTCATTAACCGCCCTCGGGTGTTCCAGTGGTTGCTGCGCATCAAGCCTGAGCTGTCCCACTTTAAAGCCGGGACCTATCGCTTCACGCCTGATATGACGGTACGCCAGATGCTGCAGCTGCTCGCCAGCGGTAAAGAGGCGCAGTTTCCGCTGCGCTTCGTTGAAGGTATGCGGGTGAGTGACTACCTGCGTCAGCTGCGCGATGCGCCTTACGTCAAGCATACGCTGGCGGATGACAGCTATGAAACCGTGGCGAAGGCCCTTGAACTGGAACATCCCGATTGGGTCGAAGGCTGGTTCTGGCCGGATACCTGGATGTATACCGCCAATACCAGCGATGTGGCGATCCTTAAGCGCGCGCATCAGAAGATGGTTGCCGCGGTCGATAAAGCCTGGGAAGGGCGGATGGAGAATCTGCCGTATCATGATAAGAATCAGCTGCTGACGATGGCCTCTATCATTGAAAAAGAGACGGCGCTGCCGGAAGAGCGCGACCGCGTCGCATCGGTATTTATTAATCGTTTACGTATCGGCATGCGTCTGCAAACCGATCCCACCGTGATTTACGGGATGGGGGAGAGTTATAATGGCAAATTGACGCGTAAAGACCTGGAAACGCCGACCGCTTACAATACCTATGCCATTAACGGTATGCCGCCCGGACCCATTGCCGCACCGGGCGAGGCCTCGCTGAACGCCGCCGCGCATCCGGCGAAAACGCCGTATCTTTATTTTGTCGCGGACGGTAAGGGCGGGCATACGTTTAACACCAACCTGGCCAGCCATAACCGCTCGGTTCAGGATTATTTGAAAGTACTTAAGGAAAAAAATGCGCAGTAACTATATCGTCATCGAGGGCCTGGAGGGCGCAGGGAAAACCACCGCGCGTGAATGTGTGGTAGAGACGCTAAAACAGCTGGGCGTTAGCGATATGGTGTTTACCCGCGAACCGGGCGGCACCATTCTGGCCGAGAAGCTGCGCAGCCTGGTGCTGGATATTCAGTCCACCGGCGATGAAGTGATTAATGATAAAGCGGAAGTGCTGATGTTTTACGCGGCGCGCGTACAGCTGGTAGAGACGGTGATTAAACCCGCTCTGGCGCGCGGTCAATGGGTCATTGGCGATCGTCACGATCTCTCTACCCAGGCCTATCAGGGCGGCGGTCGCGGTATCGACCAGACGATGCTGGCGACCCTGCGTGACGCGGTACTGGGAGACTTTCGTCCCCATCTGACGCTTTATCTTGATGTGACTCCGGAGGTGGGCTTGAAGCGCGCCCGCGCCCGCGGCGAACTTGACCGAATTGAGCAGGAGTCGCTGGATTTCTTTAATCGAACTCGCGCGCGCTACCTTGAACTGGCGGCGCAGGATCCCACCATCCGCACCGTTGACGCCACCCAGCCGCTGGAGGCCGTCGAGCGCGACATCCGTGCGGTGGTGAATCGGTGGGTTGCGGAGCAACTCCCATGAAATGGTATCCGTGGTTACGCCCGCCCTTTGAACAGCTGGTTGCCAGCTATCAGGCGGGACGGGGCCACCATGCGCTGATGGTCCAGGCGCTGCCGGGCATGGGGAGCGATGCGCTGATTTACGCGCTTTGTCGCTTTCTGATGTGCCGCCAGCCGGAAGGGCATAAAAGCTGCGGTCATTGCCACAGCTGTCAGCTGATGCAGGCCGGTACCCATCCTGATTATTATGCGTTGACCCCGGAAAAGGGGAAGAGCTCGCTCGGGATCGATGCCGTGCGCGAAGTGAGCGAAAAGCTTTATGAGCACGCCCGGCTTGGCGGCGCGAAGGTGGTGTGGATAGGCGATGCCGCTATGCTGACGGATGCGGCGGCAAACGCGCTGCTGAAAACGCTGGAGGAGCCGCCGGAGAATACCTGGTTCTTCCTGGCCTGTCAGGAGCCAGCGCGCCTGCTGGCAACGCTGCGCAGCCGCTGTCGTTTGTATCACCTTGCTCCGCCTTCAGAACGTTACGCGCTGGCGTGGTTAGAGCGGGAAGTGACGATGTCACAAGACGCGCTGCTCGCGGCGCTGCGGCTGAGCGCCAACGCGCCAGCGGCAGCGCTGGATCTGCTGCAGGATGCTCACTGGGCACCGCGCCAGCAGCTTTGTCAGATCCTGGGTAATATTTTAACTCACGGCGACTGGCTGACGCTGTTGCCGATTTTGAACCATGAACAGGCCGCGATTCGCCTGCACTGGCTGGCATCGCTGCTGGTCGATGCGCAAAAAAGGCAGCAGGGGATTACGCTTATCAGCAATCCGGACGCCTGGCCACTGGTCAATCAGCTGGCCGCTGCGCTGCCGGCGGCGCGCCTGCAGGCGATTGCGCGTGACGTCAGCGCCTGCCGCGAACAGCTGTTGAGCGTTGTCGGCATTAATCGCGAACTGCTGCTAACCGAGCGCCTTCTGCGCTGGGAACATTACCTGCAACCCGGGGCGGTTCTTCCCGTATCCCACCTCTGAGAGAGACATCATGTTTTTAGTCGACTCCCATTGCCATCTCGATGGCCTGGATTATCAAACGCTGCATAAAGATGTGGACGATGTACTGGCAAAGGCTTCCGCGCGCGATGTGAAATTTTGCCTGGCGGTGGCGACGACGCTGCCGGGATACCGCGGTATGCGCGAGCTGGTGGGGCAGCGTCACGACGTCGTTTTTTCCTGCGGCGTCCATCCGTTAAACCAGGATGAAGAGTATGACGTTGAAGAGCTGCGCAAACTCGCAGCAGAGGACGGCGTCGTCGCGATGGGCGAGACCGGGCTCGATTATTTCTACACGCCGGAAACAAAAGCGCGTCAGCAGGCGTCGTTTCGCGATCATATCCGTATAGGCCGGGAGCTGAATAAGCCGGTTATTGTTCACACCCGCGATGCCCGCGCCGATACGCTGGAAATTTTACGCGAAGAAAAAGTGACGGATTGCGGTGGCGTACTACACTGTTTCACTGAGGATAGGGAGACAGCGGGTAAGCTGCTGGATATGGGGTTCTATATCTCGTTTTCCGGCATTGTGACGTTCCGTAATGCGGAGCAGCTTCGCGATGCTGCGCGCTATGTACCTCTCGATCGCCTGCTGGTGGAGACCGATTCGCCGTATCTGGCGCCGGTACCGCATCGCGGCAAAGAGAACCAGCCGGCGATGGTCAGGGACGTCGCCGAGTATATGGCGGTCCTCAAGGGCGTATCGCTGGAGCAGCTGGCACAACAGACGACTGAAAATTTCGCGACGCTTTTTCATATTGACCCCTCCCGGCTGCAACCTCTCTGATATTGCTTATTATTTTAAGGCTCGTAATTAATAGCTAAAGCGAGTAAAGTTCACCGCCACAAATGGGGCGGTGAAGGTTTTTTGGCAACATTCAGACACGAGTTATGTAAATCAATGTCAGTTTTTAATGGGTGTCTGATTGAAACGTGATAGCCGTCAAACAATCATCCCGGTAATTATTTTACTCTGTGTAATAAATAAAGGGCGCTTAGATGTCCTGTCCACGGCGCGGTTCTCCCCCCGGGCCAATGCGTGAAAACGTAAAAAAGCACCAAATACTCAGGAGCACTCTCAATTATGTTTAAGAATGCATTTGCTAACCTGCAGAAGGTCGGTAAATCGCTGATGCTGCCGGTATCCGTACTGCCTATCGCAGGTATCCTGCTGGGCGTCGGTTCCGCAAACTTCAGCTGGCTGCCAGCCGTAGTTTCCCACGTCATGGCGGAAGCGGGCGGTTCGGTCTTCGCTAACATGCCGCTGATTTTTGCTATCGGTGTCGCACTTGGCTTCACCAATAACGACGGCGTATCCGCTCTGGCATCGGTCGTCGCTTACGGCATCATGGTGAAAACCATGGCCGTGGTTGCACCTCTGGTTCTGCATTTACCTGCTGAAGAGATTGCGGCTAAACACCTGGCGGATACCGGCGTCCTCGGCGGTATCATCTCCGGTGCCATCGCAGCCTACATGTTCAACCGCTTCTATCGCATTAAGCTGCCTGAGTATCTGGGCTTCTTTGCGGGCAAGCGTTTTGTGCCAATTATCTCCGGCCTGGCAGCGATCTTCACTGGCGTGATCCTGTCCTTTATCTGGCCGCCGATCGGTACTGCAATCCAGACTTTCTCCCAGTGGGCCGCTTACCAGAACCCGGTTGTCGCGTTCGGTATCTACGGGTTCATTGAGCGCTGCCTGGTGCCGTTTGGTCTGCACCACATCTGGAACGTTCCTTTCCAGATGCAGATTGGTGAATACACCAACGCAGCAGGTCAGGTCTTCCACGGTGATATTCCGCGCTATATGGCAGGCGACCCGACTGCGGGCAAACTGTCCGGCGGCTTCCTGTTCAAAATGTACGGTCTGCCGGCCGCCGCTATCGCTATCTGGCACTCTGCTAAACCAGAAAACCGCGCGAAAGTGGGCGGTATCATGATCTCCGCAGCGCTGACCTCGTTCCTGACCGGTATTACCGAGCCGATCGAGTTCTCGTTCATGTTCGTTGCGCCGATCCTGTACATCATCCACGCGATTCTGGCAGGTCTGGCCTTCCCGATCTGTATCCTGCTGGGTATGCGTGACGGTACGTCGTTCTCTCACGGCCTGATCGACTTCATCGTTCTGTCTGGCAACAGCAGCAAGCTGTGGCTGTTCCCGATCGTCGGTATCTGCTACGCGATTGTTTACTACGTGGTGTTCCGCGTGCTGATCAAAGCGCTGGATCTGAAAACCCCGGGTCGTGAAGACGCCACCGAAGACGGCAAAGCTGGCGCGACCAGTGAAATGGCTCCGGCTCTGATTGCCGCGTTCGGCGGTAAAGAGAACATTACTAACCTCGACGCATGTATCACTCGTCTGCGCGTGAGCGTGGCGGATGTGGCGAAAGTTGATCAGGCTGGCCTGAAAAAACTGGGTGCCGCAGGCGTGGTTGTTGCAGGTTCAGGCGTTCAGGCTATTTTCGGTACCAAATCCGATAACCTGAAAACTGAAATGGATGAATACATCCGCAACAGCTAAGTTGTGATATGGGGAGACTAAGGCAGCCTACGGGCTGCCTTTTTTAATGGCCGCAGGCGTTAAAAGCGCGCCCGCGGCTTTTGTCACGTTAAGCAGAGATCAGAACTGATAGCTGGCCGTAATGCTGACGTTGCGCGGTTCGCCGTAGACGATGGAACCATCGACGTTGGTGTCGTAGGTTTTGTCGAACAGGTTATTGACGTTACCCTGAACAGCAAAATTTTTAGTGACCTGATAGCAATATTTAATGTGTAAACAAGTGGGAAAACGGCTGTACCCGGGTCTTGTTGACCGGTACCGGGGGGGCATACAGCGAAGAAACGCTTAATCCGTCAGCAGCTAAGCGCTTGGTCGCGTAAGAAAAAACGCATTCAGGTTGAAAGAGGGGGAGTAACTCGCTCATACTCTTAGGGGAATCCTGTGCATCCGCGTTTACCTGCAGAGGCAGGCCAGAGCACGGTATAAAAATTATTAAGGAATCAGTCATGGCAGAAGAAACGATTTTCAGCAAAATCATTCGCCGGGAGATCCCGTCGGATGTGGTTTATCAGGATGAGCTCGTGACCGCTTTTCGCGACATCTCTCCGCAGGCGCCAACCCATATTCTGATCGTTCCCAATATCCTGATTCCCACCGTCAACGATGTGACCGCAGAGCACGAGCTTGCCCTGGGACGCATGATGACCGTCGCGGCGAAAATCGCCCGCGATGAGGGGCTTGCCGACGATGGCTATCGCCTGATCGTCAACTGCAATCGCCACGGGGGCCAGGAGGTCTACCATGTCCATATGCACCTGCTGGGCGGCCGTCCGTTAGGCCCGATGCTGGCTCATAAAGGTTAACATTCATGCGCGCAGCCCACTTCGGCGCACTTCTGGCCGTGACGTTACTGGCCGGGTGCAGTTCGCATCCGGAAATTCCGGTCAGCGATCAGCAAAGTCTGGTGATGGAATCAAACGTACTGGCAGCGGGTATCAGCGCTGAAGTACCGACGGTGACCGCATCCGAGATTCAGGCGACGGCGACCACCCGATTGTTCAATGAACGCCAGGTACCGGTGACCGTGCATTATCGCTTTTTCTGGTATGACGCCAGAGGGCTGGAAATGCATCCGCTGGAGTCCGCGCGCAGCATAACGGTGCCTGCGCACTCTTCCGTTACGCTTTATGGCAGCGCCAATATTCTGGGGGCGCACAAGGCCCGACTTTATCTTTATCTGTAAGAGGTAATCGTAATGATTAAACTATGTCGCTATGCATTAGTTACCGCACTGGCGATATTCCTTGCCGGATGCGTGGGTCAACGTCAGGAACCCGCTCCCGTTGAGGAAGCGCAGCCGAAGCCGCAGCAGCCCGTTCAGCCGCAGCCGACTGTGCCGACTATTCCCGTGATACCTACGCAGCCGGGTCCGATTGAACACGGCGAGCAGCCAGCGCAGCCGGCGCCGCGCGTGCGTCATTTTGACTGGAATTCCGCGGTGCAGCCGATGATAGGGCAGATGCTGCAGGCCAGCGGCGTAAATGCGGGCAGCATTTTGCTGGTCGACAGCGTCAATAACCGCACCAACGGCACGTTGAATGCGGGAGAGGCCACCACGGCGCTGCGCAACGCGCTGGAAGGCAATGGAAAATTCACCCTGGTCTCGCAGCAGCAGCTGGGCGTAGCCAAACAGCAGCTTGGCCTGACGCCGCAGGATAGCCTTGGCAGCCGCAGTAAAGCGATGGGCATTGCGCGTACCGTTGGCGCACAGTACGTGCTCTATTCCAACGCGACCGGCAACGTTAATTCCCCTGAGCTGAAAATGCAGCTAATGCTGGTCCAGACCGGCGAAATAATCTGGTCAGGCAAAGGTGCTGTTCAGCAACAATAAGCTCACGCGCGACGAAGTGCTGTCGCGCTTTTTCTCGCGCTATACGCCTGTCGCCGCGCCGCCCCAAAACGGGCTGAGCGGCGGCAGCTGCATTCTCAGCGATGGTCGGCAAAAGCGGGTGCTGCGCCAGCCGCACGATCCGCATGCGCCGGCCTGCGACTTTCGCCGTCAATATCACGTTCTGTCACGCCTTCCCGATTCGTTAGCGCCCGCGCCGGTGTTTTATTCTCCCGCCTGGATGGTGGTGGAATATTGCTCAGGCGATGTGGTTAACGCATTACCGGAGTGTCCGGCGCTCGCAGGGTTACTGTATCATCTGCACCAGCAGCCGCGCTTTGGCTGGCGTATCGCGCTGCGGCCGCTGCTTGAGCGCTACTGGCAACAGTGCAGCCCCGCGCGGCGCACACCGCAGTGGCTACGCTGGCACAAACGGCTGCTGCGTCGCGGCGAGCCCCGGCCGCTGCGTCTCGCCCCGTTACATATGGATGTCCATGCGGGCAACATCGTTCGCGGCGAGGCGGGGCTGCGGCTGATTGACTGGGAATATGCGGGCGATGGCGATGTTGCGCTGGAGCTGGCGGCGGTGTGGATCGAGCCCGCCGCGCATCGTCGGCTAGCCGCAGAATACGCGAGACGGGCGAGCATCGATGAGCTTCAGCTCTGGCGGCAAATTCAGCGCTGGCGTCCGTGGGTGCAGCTGCTGATGGCGGGCTGGTACGAGCGACGCTGGCAGCAAACCGGCGACCGACAGTTTATTGCGCTGGCGGATGAGGTATGGCGCCAGTTAGACAAAAAGTAAAAGGATAAGAGAGGTGGATGTGGGCCCGGTAATGTTGGATGTCGAAGGTTTTGAACTGGATGCGGAAGAGCGTGAGATTCTGGCGCATCCTTTGGTTGGCGGGCTGATCCTGTTTACCCGCAACTATCACGATCCGGCGCAGCTGCGTGAGCTGGTCCGCCAGATCCGCGAGGCCTCGCGCAACCATCTGGTGGTGGCGGTAGATCAGGAAGGCGGGCGCGTACAGCGTTTCCGCGAGGGCTTTACCCGCCTTCCCGCGGCGCAATCTTTCGCCGCGCTGCTCGGCATGGAGGAGGGCGGTAAGCTGGCCGCAGAGGCCGGCTGGCTGATGGCCAGCGAAATGATCGCCATGGATATTGATATCAGCTTTGCGCCGGTTCTGGACGTTGGGCATATCAGCGCCGCTATTGGCGAGCGATCCTATCACGACGATCCCGACAAAGCCCTGGCGATAGCTCGTCATTTTATTGACGGCATGCACGCCGCGGGAATGAAAACCACCGGTAAGCACTTTCCCGGACACGGCGCGGTGACGGCCGATTCCCATAAAGAGACGCCGCGCGATCCGCGCGCGGAAGCGGAAATTCGCGCCAGAGATATGGCCATCTTCCGTACGCTGATTGGCGAGCAGCGGCTTGATGCGATCATGCCCGCCCACGTCATCTACAGCGACGTTGACCCGCGTCCGGCCAGCGGATCTGCGCACTGGCTAAAAACGGTTCTGCGTGGTGAGCTGGGATTTGAAGGGGTGATTTTCTCTGACGATCTGTCGATGGAAGGGGCGGCGATTATGGGCAGCTACGCCGAGCGCGGCCAGGCATCGCTGGATGCGGGTTGCGATATGATCCTTGTCTGCAATAATCGTAAGGGTGCGGTCAGCGTGCTGGATAACCTGTCGCCGATCAAAGCAGAACGTGTTACGAAATTGTATCATAAAGGTTCCTTTAGCCGTCAGGCGTTAAGGGATTCCGCCCGCTGGAAGACGATCAGCGCGCAGCTTGAGCAGCTTCACGCGCGCTGGCAAGAGGCGAAATCCGCGTAATAAACCTGAAAGGCGTTGTTGTCTGGTGAGGATGCGATGATTATCTATTTACATGGTTTTGACTCAAACAGCCCCGGTAACCATGAGAAGGTGCTTCAGCTTCAGTTTATTGACCCCGATGTTCGGTTGATTAGCTACAGCACGCGGCATCCCAAACATGATATGCAGCACTTATTAAAAGAGGTCGATAAGATGCTGCAGCTGAGTGCCGACGATCGGCCGCTGATTTGCGGCGTGGGTCTCGGCGGCTTCTGGGCGGAGCGAATTGGCTTTCTTTGCGATATCCGCCAGGCCATTTTTAACCCGAACCTGTTTCCCAATGAAAACATGGAAGGGAAAATTGATCGGCCGGAAGAGTATGCGGATATTGCCACCAAATGCGTGAATAATTTCCGCGAAAAAAACCGCGATCGCTGCCTGGTGGTGCTATCTCGTCAGGACGAAGCGCTGAATAGCCAGCGTTCGGCGGACCTGCTGCACCATTACTATGAGATAATCTGGGATGAAGAACAGACCCACAAGTTCAAGAATATCTCCCCGCATCTCCAGCGCATAAAAGCCTTCAAAACCCTCGGCTAAACGCGCGCCGGCCCGCAATGTGAAAACATCGCGGGCTTTTTTTTATTCATTTTTGCGATTCTGCGCTCAAAAAATATGCGGTAAAACTTGATGCATATCAATTTTGGTATGACCAATGCACCGTTCATGTTATTCTCGATCTCGCTGAATGGTTTCACTGCCGTAACCTGTTGTTAATTAAAGGTTATATGTATAACTTTTAGTTAACAATTGGTTAATAATTTTAGGGGGTCGCGTGACTACGCCATTGAAAAAAATAGTGATTGTGGGTGGTGGTGCCGGTGGGCTGGAGCTGGCTACCCAGTTGGGTAAAAAGCTGGGCCGTAATAAAAAGGCCAAAATCACGCTGGTTGATCGTAACCACAGCCACCTGTGGAAACCGCTGCTGCATGAAGTGGCGACCGGTTCACTTGATGAAGGTGTAGACGCGCTGAGCTATCTTGCTCACGCCCGTAACCACGACTTCCAGTTCCAGCTGGGATCGGTGGTGGATATTAACCGTGAAACCAAAACGATCACCCTCGCCGAGCTGCATAACGAGAAGGGCGAGCTGCTGGTGCCCGAGCGTAAGCTGCCGTACGACACGCTGGTCATGGCGCTGGGAAGTACGTCGAACGACTTCAACACGCCTGGCGTGAAAGAGAACTGCATCTTCCTCGATAATCCGCATCAGGCGCGTCGTTTCCATCAGGAAATGCTGGATCTGTTCCTCAAGTATTCGGCGAACCTCGGGGCGAACGGCAAGGTGAATATCGCCATCGTCGGCGGCGGCGCGACCGGCGTTGAGCTGTCGGCCGAGCTGCACAATGCGGTGAAACAGCTGCACAGCTACGGCTACAAAGGTCTGACTAACGAAGCTCTGAACGTGACGCTGGTTGAAGCTGGCGAGCGTATTCTGCCCGCGCTGCCGCCGCGCATTTCCGGCGCCGCGCACAGCGAGCTGACCAAGCTTGGCGTCCGCGTATTGACCAAAACCATGGTCACCAGCGCCGATGCAAACGGTCTGCACACGAAAGAAGGCGAATTTATCAACGCTGACCTGATGGTCTGGGCGGCCGGGATTAAGGCGCCGGACTTTATGAAAGAGATTGGCGGTCTGGAGACTAACCGTATTAACCAGCTGGTGGTCGAACCGACGCTGCAAACGACGCGCGATGCGGATATTTACGCCATCGGCGACTGCGCGTCCTGCGCCCGCCCGGAAGGCGGTTTTGTCCCGCCGCGCGCTCAGGCTGCGCACCAGATGGCGACCTGCGCCCTGCACAATATTCTGGCGCAGATGAAAGGTAAGCCGCTGAAAGCTTATACCTATAAAGATCACGGTTCGCTGGTGTCGCTCTCTAACTATTCCACCGTGGGCAGCCTGATGGGCAACCTGATGCGCGGTTCAATGATGATCGAAGGTCGCATTGCGCGCTTCGTCTATATCTCTCTGTATCGCATGCACCAGATTGCGCTGCACGGCTACTTTAAAACCGGCCTGATGATGCTGGTAGGACGTATCAACCGCATTATTCGTCCGCGCCTGAAGCTGCATTAATGTCTCTGGGCGGCAAAGCCAGAAGGTTTTGTCCGCCCGTTTGCTTTTCGCATTAAGAGACTCATAACCAGAATATCCTCCTTTCCTTGCCGGGAAACCCTCTCAGATTCCTCCGAATCCCGTTGATTTGCCACACGTTCACGCACTTTTCATCCGCTTTCTTATTTGCAAGCCTGATGCCTGGATTGCAAAATTACGGGCAATAGCAACGAAGGAGGAAGTCCCGTGAATAAATCAATGTTGGCGGGTATAGGAATTGGCGTGGCTGCCGCGCTGGGCGTCGCAGCCGTTGCCGGTCTTAACGTGTTAGATCGCGGCCCGCAGTATGCACAGGTAGTATCCAGTACGCCGATAAAAGAGAGCGTCAAAACCCCGCGTCAGGAGTGCCGGAACGTCACCGTGACCCATCGTCGACCGGTGCAGGATGAAAACCGCATCGCCGGATCCGTGCTGGGCGCGGTGGCCGGTGGGGTTATTGGCCATCAGTTCGGCGGCGGACGCGGCCGCGACGTTGCCACCGTCGTGGGCGCGCTGGGCGGCGGCTATGCCGGTAACCAGATTCAGGGTTCAATGCAGGAAGGGGATACCTACACCACGACGCAGCAGCGCTGCAAAACGGTGTACGATAAATCAGAAAAAATGCTCGGCTACGATGTCACTTACAAAATCGGCGACCAGCAGGGCAAAATCCGTATGGATCGCGACCCTGGTACGCAAATCCCGCTGGACAGCAATGGCCAACTGATTCTGACTAACAAAGCGTAAAAAAGATGTGTATCTTTATTCGCCCCTCAGGCTCTCTGGCTGAGGGGCTTTTTTTATCAGAAGCTCAAAGCGTAGTTCAGGCCGAAGGTGCGTCCGCGACCTTTATACTCGTAGAGAGAGCTGCTGCCGTAGGTCGGGCTATACAGCAGCGGCGCGCGCTGGCCCCAGAGGGTGACATAATCTTCATTGAGCAGGTTCTCAATGCTGAAGGTCAGCTTGCCGAGAGGGAGCGCGTAGCTGCCGATAAAGTCTACCGTATTGTAGCCGTCGAGCTTATTGCCGCTGGCATCGCTGATATCAAACACCTGCTGGCTCTGCACCCGCAGCGACCACGGCTCCGGCGCCCAGCCAACCCACGCGGTGGCTTTTGACGGCGAGGCGAGAGTGACGTCCCACTTCTGCCAGCTACCGTCACTTTTCACCCGCGATTTCAGCACGTTA
The DNA here is from genome assembly GCF_019048985.1 of Klebsiella sp. PL-2018. NCBI lineage: Bacteria > Pseudomonadati > Pseudomonadota > Gammaproteobacteria > Enterobacterales > Enterobacteriaceae > Klebsiella > Klebsiella sp. PL-2018. The sequence goes on along the minus strand of NZ_CP077673.1, from coordinate 3,513,107 downwards.
AAGTTAGCTCCGGCGCTCCAGTCGCTGTTCGGGAAGTAGTAGTCCACCGCGCCCTCTACGCCATAAATACGACGTTTATCGGACTGCACATCGATGGTCATATCGGTACGGTTAACGACGATCGTTTTATCGGAGGTCGAGTAGTAAGCCGCCAGCTGAGTGCGCAGATTATCGCCGGTGTAGCGCCAGCCCAGTTCGTACGAGTTAACTTTAATTCCCTGCAGCGGCGAATCGCCAACGTTCACGCTTGAGAGAAGCGGAAGATGGCCGTTGACCGCCGCGCCGTACTTACCGATGCCGTAGTATTTGCCCGGATCCGGCAGCTCAACGCCCTGGGAGAAGTTAAACCAGGTCTGCTGACGATCGGTGAGATGGGCGACAATCCCGGCGTTAAACAGGAAGTTGTCGTAATCGGTTTTTCCGCCCGGAATGGCATCCGCAGAGCTGACCTTGCCGCTGGCGACATCCTGCTGTTGGGCATAGCCGACAAAATCATCGACCCGGTTTTCCGTCCACTGATAACGTACGCCGCCGCTGATAGTGAAGATGTCGTTCAGGTCATAGCTGGACTGCAGGAACGGCGCCAGGTTGGTAATGCTGTAGCCGGGATAACGGCCGGTGGTGTAGATAGCCTGGTTATTCAGACCGCCGGAAGATATAGACTGGCCCAAATCGAAGAACATCTGATTGGCGTTGAAGGTTTCGTGGTCGGCGTCCACTCCCCAGGTCAGATCCCAGCCATCCAGCGGCTGGCTATTCAGGGTGATCTTCGCGCCGTACTGATCGGTATCCTGCTTTGAAGAGGAGAAGCTGCTGACCTGGCCTTTGCTGAGCGTAGGGAAAGGGTAAAAAGTCAGGGATTCATCACGATAATAGACCTGGCTGACCAGATTCTGGCCGAGGAAATCGGCATCGGAATACTGCAGGCTTATCAGGTGACGTTCGGTGCCGGGGACGCGGTCGGAGTTCAGGCCATCGGTGGTAAAGGCTTTGCCGTCGCCGGTCACCGCCGACATATTTTTCCCGAGGTACAGACCGTAATCGTCGCCCTGGCTTTTATAGTACTGGGTTACCAGCTGCAGCTGACGGTTCTCGTCAATCTCAATGGTTCCCGTTCCCATCACATCCAGACGGTCGGAATGTTGAAGCCCGGTCTGGGTATTATCAAGGATCAGCGCATCATTATTGCCATCATACCAGCCGCCAAAACGCTGATAGGCGACCGATAAACGGCCGGAAGCGTGGTCGGTACCGCCGCTGACCGCTGCCGCCACGCGTTCATCATGATCGTTGCTGTTGGCAAAACCGGTTTTGCTCCCCAGCTCCAGGTCGACCTGGCGCTCCTGCTGGCCCTTTTTGGTGACGATATTAATAAGGCCGCCGGTACTACCGCCGCCGTACAGCGATGTGGCGCCGGAGATCACCTCGATATGCTCAATGTTAAACGGATCGATAGAATCCAGCTGGCGGCTGTCGGTACGGGAGGAGTTAAGGCGAACGCCGTCAATCAGCACGACGATCGCGCGGCCGCGCATATTCATGCCGTAGTTGGTGCGTCCCTGGCTGCTGACGTCGATGCCGGGGATCAGCTGCGCCAGCACGTCTTTAAATTCTTTTCCGCCCTGAACTTGCTGTTCAATTTCCTGGCCTTCGATAACCCAGGTGGTCTGGGCCATTTCAGCGACGGTGCGGTGCGTTCGGTTTGCGCTGACGATCATGCTGTCATCAGCGGCCCAGGCGGGCAGGGCGGTTGCCAGCAGCAGTGGGTTAAGCACCCAGAGACGCTTGTTCATGCTCATTCCTTTTATGAGTTTATGCCCGTCATTCTTCAAGTTGCAGGTGTGTTGACTGCGGATTACTCGGCCCATCCATGGGCCTCGCCCCTACGGGGCCAGCGCTAGCGCAGATCAAGGCACAAGCGCCATGTCCTGCAACTCGAATTATTTAGGGCTTACGATATCGTTGTTTTCGTTATTCGGTACGGGCGTACCGGTTGTTACATGGTGAAATATACAGAAACGTTTAAGACTGAATTTTGCCCGTATTGATTATTGTTATCAATATCATTCTCGCGAAATGAACAAAATAAATGACTGAAAACATTGCGTTATGTAGGGATAAAGGGGAGGGGAACCGGTGGGGAGCCCACCGGTAAGCGAGGTCTTAGCGCTGAAGAACCTGGGGCCACAGACGCAGCGTGGTCTCGGCGATTTGCATGATTTTAGTGAAGTCGGCGCCTTCGCGGGCGCTGATCGACATGCCTTGTAATATGCAGTTGAGGAACTGCGCCAGCTGACGTACGTCACCGTCTGGCGGCAGCTCGCCGCGCAGCTGCCGCTGCTGGAGAAACTGCGTTAGCGTCTGTTCCTGCATTGCGTGCCGGGACTTAACGGTATTGGCGATATCGGTGGACGCCGCCGCCAGCGCTGCGGAGGTATTAATCATAAAGCAGCCTGCCGGCGTTTCTTTGCTGGTAAAGCAAGTCGCGACGGCGGTGAAGTAGTCGCGTAACGCCCGATCGACGCTTTTCTCTTCGTCAAAGAGGAGCGCTTCGTGCCTGGCGGCAAAACGCGCGATGTAGCGATCCAGCACCGCGCGAAACAACCCCTCTTTATTCACAAATTCCGCGTAAAGCGTAGGCGCTTTTGCGCCCGTCGCCTCCACTAAATCGGCGAGAGAGGTCGCTTCATAGCCGTGCTGCCAGAAGAGTGTCATGGCCTTATCCAGCGCCGCTTCCCTGTCGAACACTTTAGGTCGGCCACGGCTTTTTTTCGTGCAACTTTGAACGTCAGTTGTCATGGTGCCGCTGTACCTGTGTTGGTTTGTTGAAAGGGCATTATAAAAATAAACCTTACGTGCTACCAGCGATGTTGCTCTAAAAATAAATAATTCATATATGTATGAATTTTAAGCTGTTTATAAATAGTTAAACGGTCGTTATAAAAATAGTTTGACGTGTGATGTGGATCACATTATCATTTCCCTATCGATCGTTAATTAAATGCGTTCGCCCCCTACAAAAACATTCATCTGCACAGGTATAACAATCATGAAAAATGTTAAAACACTCGCTATCGCCGCTGTTCTTAGCTCACTCTCTTTCGCCAGCTTCGCCGCTGTAGAAGTTCAGTCAACGCCGGCGGGTCAGCATAAAATCGGTACCGTTTCCGCCTCAGCCGGGACCAACCTGGGTTCGCTGGAAGATCAGCTGGCGCAAAAAGCGGAAGAGATGGGCGCAACCTCTTACCGTATTACGTCCGTAACCGGTCCTAACACCCTTCACGGGACTGCGGTTATCTACAAATAATTTGTTGCGCTACCCCTGTTATGCCACTGACTACGCGCGGTTCTGACCCCCTTCAGCAGTCCGCGTGAAGTAAGAAGTACGTTGTTCTCTGACGAGAGGCGGTGCCCACCCCTTATATGGCGCCGCAACCCGCAGAAAAGCAGGACCCTGTTTGATTATTGCCATAAAAAAACCGCCTCAGTGAACTGAAGGCGGTTTTTTTTCGTCGGCAGTTTAGCGAACTAGAGCGACTGCTCCGTTACGCGATGGTGGCGGGTGACGTCAATCGGCATGCCCGAACGCAGCATCATCGCGCGTTCCATTACCTCGGTGTCGGTCAACTGTGCCTGCTTAAACGCCTGCATGCTGTCGGTAAGGGTAATGGGCAGCGTCTGCGGGTCGTCATCAATATGTTTTGACAGCGGCTGATGGACCTCCACCAGACGGGTGCCGTTCGGCTCCACGGACACCTTGATTGGCGTATTGATAATCGTCACCCTGGTGCCAGGGGTGATTTCGTTGTACAACGCTTTGATGTCGTCATCGCGCAGGCGAATACAGCCGGAGCTGACGCGCATGCCGATGCCGAAGTCGGCGTTGGTGCCGTGCAGCAGATACACGCCGCCGTACGCCGCCAGGCGAATAGCGTGGTGCCCCATGGGATTATCCGGGCCCGCGGGCATGACGGCAGGCAGGTCAATGCCCATTGCTTTATAGCGGGCGCGAATATTGGCCGTCGGCGTCCAGGTCGGGTTGGCGCGTTTGTCGGAGACGGTGGTGACCATTGTCGGCGTGATGGTATCGCCGCCGAGCTGACCAATGCCGATAGGATAAACGGTCACTTCACTTCTTCCTGGCGGATAGTAATAGAGGCGAAGTTCGGCCAGGTTAAGGACTAATCCTTCGCGCGGCGCGTCGGGTAGCAGGGTTTGCAGCGGAATCGTCAGCACGCTACCGGCTCGTGGAACATACGGATCCACCCCGGGGTTAGCCTGGAGCAGGGCCAGAAAACCGACGTTGTACTTTTTGGCGATCGCTTCGAGCGAGCCGCCGTTATTCTCAACGACATGAAACTGGTTTTGCCCGACCAGACGGCTGCCCGGAGGCGGCAGGGGCCAGGTATTGGCGCGAGCGGGCAGCGCCAGCGCGGCGGCGAAAGCCATCATCCCCAGCCAGAGAGAAATTCGCGTAAAGCTTTTCATTACCCTAATTCCATAATAAGTAAGTGGTTATTTTTATACGAAAAGTCCCTGAAATTATGGCGAAGAGAGTGTCTGGAAGTTCAGAGGGATTGCAAAATGTTTGTAAATTTTGCCGAACAAGTGGGGAGGGGCGGGATACGACGCACAGGCCGTATCCCGCTTGCTATCAGGCGGCGGCGTTCTCTTCGAGCTGGCGCATAAACTGGCGCACCCACTCCATCCGCGTTTTACGCTCGGCAAGGTCCTGCGTAAACTTGAGGCGCGTTGGGCCATCCAGGCGATAGTGCTGAGGCTGCTTTTGCAACAGGCCAATCAGCCACATCGGATTCACGTTATTCTTCTCGTTAAACTCAATGGTGCCGCCCTTTTCGTTGCTCTCCAGCTTGCGGATCCCCAGCTTCTGCGCCTGCTGGCGCAGTCGGGCGATATCGAGCAGGTTTCTTGCCGGGTCGGGCAGCAGGCCAAAGCGATCGATAAGCTCGACTTTGATCTCCTCCAGCTCATTCTCGTTCTTCGCGCTGGCAATGCGTTTGTAGAACGACAGGCGCGTATTCACATCCGGGATAAAGTCATCCGGCAGCAGCGACGGCATCCGTAGCTCAACTTCGGTCTGCTGACTGGTAAGATCCTCCAGCGAGGGTTCGCGGCCTGCTTTCAGCGCGTCAACGGCATTTTCCAGCAGCTCCATATAGAGGGAGAAGCCGATGGTTTCCATGGAACCGCTCTGATCCTCGCCCAACAGTTCACCCGCGCCGCGAATTTCGAGGTCATGCGTTGCCAGAGCGAAGCCAGCTCCGAGATCTTCCAGCGATGCAATAGCCTCAAGGCGTTTTTGCGCATCGGTGGTCATCGCCTTCGGATGCGGCGTCAGCAGCCAGGCATAAGCCTGATGGTGCGAACGACCGACGCGACCGCGCAGCTGGTGCAGCTGTGCGAGACCGAAGTGATCGGCGCGCTCAATAATAATGGTGTTCGCCGTTGGAATGTCGATCCCGGTTTCGATAATGGTGGTGCACACCAGCACGTTAAAGCGCTGGTGATGGAAATCGTTCATCACCCGTTCGAGTTCGCGCTCGCGCATCTGGCCGTGACCGATGGTAATGCGCGCTTCCGGCACCAGCTCCGCCAGCCTCTCGGCGGCTTTCTGGATGTTTTCCACGTCATTATAGAGGTAGTAAACCTGGCCGCCGCGCAGTACCTCACGCAGGATCGCCTCGCGGACCACCAGCGCGTCATATTCGCGGACGAAGGTTTTGACCGCCAGACGGCGGGCGGGCGGGGTGGCGATGATCGACAGATCGCGCATACCGCTCATCGCCATATTCAGCGTACGCGGAATAGGCGTGGCGGTCAGGGTCAGGATATCGACGTCGGCGCGCATCGCCTTGATGCGCTCTTTATGGCGCACGCCAAAGCGGTGCTCTTCATCAACAATCAGCAGGCCGAGATCGCGCAGCTTAACGTCCGGCTGCAGCAGTTTATGGGTGCCGATAAGAATATCGACTTTCCCTTCCGCGACCTGCTCGAGGATCTGCGCCTGCTCTTTGGCGCTACGAAAGCGCGAGAGCATCTCGATGCGCACCGGCCAGTTGGCGAAGCGATCGCGAAAGTTATCGAAGTGCTGCTGGGCGAGCAGGGTGGTCGGCACCAGCACTGCCACCTGCTTATGGTTTTCAACCGCCAGAAACGCGGCGCGCATCGCCACTTCCGTTTTGCCGAAGCCGACATCGCCGCACACCAGACGGTCCATCGCCAGCGGCTGACACATATCGCTCAGTACGGCGTTAATAGCCTGCGCCTGATCGGGCGTGGTCTCGAACGGGAAGCCGTCGCAGAACAGCTGATATTGCTCTTTATCATGTTTAAACGCGTAGCCCGCTTTCGCCGCGCGCTGGGCGTAGATATCCAGCAGTTCGGCGGCCACGTCGCGCACTTTCTCGGCGGCTTTCTGCCGCGCCCGCGCCCAGACGTCGCCGCCCAGTTTATGCAGCGGCGCATTCTCTTCCGCGCCGCCCGCATAGCGGCTAATCAGATGCAGCGACGACACCGGCACGTACAGTTTGGCATCGTTGGCGTAGGTCAGCATCAGGTATTCGCCATTGATGCCGCCCGCTTCAAGGGTGGTCATTCCGGCGTAGCGCCCAACTCCATGCTCAAGATGCACCACCGGTTGGCCGATATGCAGCTCCGCCAGGTTACGAATCAACGTATCGGGATTGATGGTTCGGCGAGAGTCCTGACGACGGCGCGCGACGCGCTCGCCCAGCAGGTCGCTTTCGCAAATCAGCGCCAGATTACGCTGGCTATCGACGAAACCATGCTCGGCGGCGCCGATCATCAGATAGCAGCCATTACCCGTCGCCTCTTCAAGACGCAGGATATGCTTTGGCGCGATCTTAATACGCGCCAGCATTTCGCCAAGCGCCTCTCGACGCCCCTCGCTCTCGACCGAAAAAATCACCGGCCCGCTGAAGGACTCGAGGAATCGGCGCAGGTTATCCAGCGGCGCTTTGTTCTGCGCCTGGATCGCCAGCTCGGGTAATTTCTGATAACCGAGATTGGTGTTGGCGGCTTTTTCCGCCAGACGCTCGGTTTTGAGCTGGACGCGCGGCCATTTTTTGAGCTCGCTAAACAGCTCATCGCTGCGCAGCCACAGCTGTTCCGGCGGCAAAAGCGGGCGCATCGGGTCGACGCCGCGGTTTTCAAAGCGGGCGCGGGTTTCGTTCTGGAAGCGTTCGGCGCTGGCCTCCAGATCGCCGGTATTAACGATCAGCGTTTTCGCCGGGAAATAGCTGAACAGCGGCGGCAGCGGCTCGTTAAAGAACAGCGGCTGCCAGTATTCGATTCCCGCGGGCAGCGTGCCTTTACTAACCTGCTGATAAATATGCTCGGCGTCGCGTTTGACCTCAAAGCGGTCGCGCCACTGGCTGCGGAATAGCTCGATAGCGGCCTGATCCGTCGGGAATTCGTGCGCCGGAAGCAGGTTAATGCTGGCGACTTCCTCCAGCGTACGCTGGCTGTCGACGTCGAACAGACGCAGGCTGTCTATCTCATCATCAAAAAAATCGAGACGGTAGGGCTGCTCGCTGCCCATAGGAAAAAGGTCAAGCAATGCGCCGCGCGTGGCGTACTCGCCGTGCTCCATCACCTGGTCGACGTGACGATAGCCGGCGCTATCCAGCTGGGAGCGCAGCGCATCCCGCGACAGGCGCTGGCCTTTTTTCATCACCAGCGCGTGGCCGTGGAGGAAATTATGCGGACAGACGCGCTGCATCAGGGTGCTGACCGGGATAATCAGTACGCCGCGTTCCATGGTCGGGAGCTGGTACAGGGTGGCGAGACGGGAAGAGATAATGTCCTGGTGCGGGGAAAAGCTATCGTAGGGGAGGGTTTCCCAATCCGCCAGGCCCGCCACCATGCTATCGGTAAACTGCCTGATTTCATCATTCAGACGCAGGGCGTTTTGCATATCGGGGGCAATCAGTACCACCGGTCCGCCGTGGCGCTCGGCCATTTCCGCCACCAGAGTGGCGCAGGCCGCGCCGGTCAGTTCGCCAATCTGGCGCTGATCGCCGGCTTTAACCGGCAGAGAGTATCGGTATTGTTCAGGCATAGACGGTATCATGATCTCTTGGGTATTCGCTCTGCCGATATGGAGGGCAACTCGCTGATATTCAATAGTGAGATTATCCGCGATCGACCCGGATTCGCCAACCCGTATCGCAAACATCCTGTCGTGGCCAAAAATGTAACGAACTCCGATAAGCGTAAAGTTAAATAATGACTTACCTGTCTATCTTGTTGTTTATATTGATGTTTTGCTGTTTTTGTCAATAAAATCTACAGGTATCAGTCATTTACGCTGCCCATAATCGCTTATATACTCGGGCATCGGCTATCAGCAATCAGATGGATTACATGTATCAACCTGCCGCACTCTTTATCGGCCTTCGCTATATGCGTGGGCGCGCAGCCGACCGCTTCGGTCGTTTCGTCTCCTGGCTTTCGACCATCGGCATTACGCTTGGCGTGATGGCGCTGGTGACCGTTCTTTCGGTGATGAACGGCTTTGAACGCGAGCTGCAAAACAACATCCTGGGGCTGATGCCGCAGGCCATTCTTAGCGCCAAGCAGGGGTCTGTAAACCCGCAACAGCTGCCGGAAAGCGCGGCCAGATTACAGGGGGTCACCCGCGTGGCGCCGCTGACCACCGGCGATGTGGTGCTGCAAAGCGCCCGCAGCGTGGCGGTCGGCGTGATGCTCGGCATCGACCCGGCGCAAAAAGATCCCCTGACGCCCTACCTGGTTAACGTCAAGCAGAGCGATCTGCAGGCCGGCAAGTATAACGTCATCCTGGGTGAACAGCTGGCAGGACAGCTGGGCGTCAATCGCGGCGATCAAATCCGCGTGATGGTGCCTTCCGCCAGCCAGTTTACCCCGATGGGGCGGCTTCCCAGCCAGCGCCTGTTTAACGTAATCGGTACCTTTGCCGCCAGCAGTGAAGTCGATGGTTATCAAATGTTGACCAACATCGACGACGCCTCGCGCCTGATGCGCTACCCGCAGGGAAATATTACCGGCTGGCGGCTGTGGCTGAATCAGCCTTTACAGGTGGATACCCTCAGCCAGCAGACGCTGCCGGAAGGGACCAAATGGCAGGACTGGCGCGAGCGTAAAGGCGAACTGTTCCAGGCCGTGCGGATGGAAAAAAATATGATGGGCCTGCTGCTGAGCCTGATCGTCGCCGTCGCCGCCTTTAACATCATTACCTCTCTGGGAATGATGGTGATGGAAAAGCAGGGCGAGGTGGCGATTCTCCAGACCCTCGGCCTGACGCCGCGGCAGATCATGCTGGTCTTTATGGTTCAGGGGGCCAGCGCCGGGATCGTCGGCGCGCTGCTTGGCGCCGGGCTGGGCGCGCTGCTGGCCAGCCAGCTGAATAATTTGATGCCGATTATCGGCGCGTTCCTCGACGGCGCCGCGCTGCCGGTGGCCATTGAGCCGCTGCAGGTCATTGTGATTGCCCTGGTGGCAATGGTGCTGGCATTACTCTCTACGTTGTATCCTTCATGGCGCGCTGCCGCCACTCAACCCGCTGAGGCTTTACGTTATGAATAAGATCCTGCTGCAATGCGACAACCTGTGCAAACGCTATCAGGAAGGCACCGTGCAAACCGACGTGTTGCATGATGTCAGCTTCAGCATTGAGGAGGGCGAGATGATGGCGATTGTCGGTACCTCCGGTTCCGGCAAAAGTACGCTGCTGCATCTGCTTGGCGGGCTGGATACGCCGACCTCCGGCGACGTTATCTTTTCCGGCCAGCCGATGAGCCAGCTCTCCGCCGCCGCCCGCGCCGATCTGCGCAACCGCGAACTGGGCTTTATCTATCAGTTTCACCACCTCTTACCGGATTTCACCGCGCTGGAAAACGTGGCGATGCCGCTGCTGATTGGTAAGCAGAAGGCGGCGGATATCGAGCGGCAGGCGAAAGCGATGCTGCGCGCCGTCGGGCTTGAGCACCGCAGCGACCACCGTCCGTCGGAGCTCTCCGGCGGCGAGCGTCAGCGCGTTGCGATTGCCCGCGCGCTGGTCAATAAACCGCGCCTGGTGCTGGCGGACGAGCCCACCGGTAACCTTGACGCCCGCAACGCCGACAGCATTTTTCAGCTGCTTGGCGAGCTGAACGTGGCGCAGCGTACCGCCTTCCTGGTGGTGACCCACGACCTGCAGCTGGCAAAACGCATGAGCCGCCAGCTGGAGATGCGCGACGGGCGCCTGACAGCCGAACTCTCCCTGATGGGGGCTGAGTAATGGCTTCTCCGTTATCGTTATTGATTGCCCTGCGCTTCAGCCGTGGACGGCGGCGCGGTGGGATGGTGTCGCTGATTTCGGTTATTTCGACGATCGGTATCGCGCTGGGCGTGGCGGTGTTGATCGTTGGCCTGAGCGCGATGAACGGCTTTGAACGCGAGCTCAACAACCGCATTCTGGCGGTGGTCCCGCACGGTGAGATTGAACCGGTGAACCAGCCGTGGAACAACTGGAACGAGGCGCTGGCGAAGGTTGAGAAGGTCAAAGGCATCGTTGCCGCGGCGCCATATATTAACTTCACCGGGCTGGTGGAGAGCGGCAGTAATATGCGCGCCATCCAGGTGAAAGGCGTTGACCCGCAGCAGGAGAGCCGTCTCAGTTCGCTGCCCAACTTTGTGCAGAACAATGCGTGGGCCAGCTTTAAAGCCGGCGAACAGCAGGTGATCCTTGGTAAAGGCGTCGCCGATGCCCTGCACGTTAAGCAGGGGGACTGGGTGTCAATTATGATCCCTAACTCCGATGCCGAGCATCAGCTGCTGCAGCCAAAGCGCGTCAGGCTTCACGTCGCCGGTATTTTGCAGCTCAGCGGTCAGCTTGATCATAGTTTTGCCATGATTCCCATGCAGGATGCGCAGCAGTACCTTGATATGGGCAGCAGCGTGACGGGGATCGCCATCAAAGTGACCGACGTGTTTCATGCCAACACCCTGGTACGCGATGCGGGCCAGGTGACCAATAGCTACGTTTATATCAAGAGCTGGATAGGCACCTACGGCTATATGTACCGGGACATTCAGATGATCCGCGCCATTATGTACCTGGCGATGGTGCTGGTGATTGGCGTGGCCTGCTTTAACATCGTCTCGACCCTGGTGATGGCGGTGAAAGATAAAAGCGGCGATATTGCGGTGCTGCGCACGCTTGGCGCAAAAGACGGGCTGATCCGCGCGATTTTCGTATGGTATGGTTTACTTGCCGGTTCGGTAGGGAGCCTGATTGGGGTGGCGATTGGCGTTATCTGCGCCTTTAAGCTGACCGCAATCATTAACGGTATTGAGAACCTGATCGGGCATAAATTCCTCTCCGGCGACATCTATTTTATTGACTTCCTGCCGTCTGAACTGCACTGGCTGGACGTCGTTTACGTGCTGGTGACGGCACTGTTGCTGAGTTTGCTGGCCAGCTGGTATCCCGCCCGCCGCGCCAGCCGCATTGACCCGGCGAGGGTGCTGAGTGGCCAGTAATTTATCGTCATGGTCGGCTTTGCTGACCAGTAAAGAGGAATTGCTGAAATGTACTATGGATTTGACATTGGCGGCAGCAAGATAGCGCTGGGCGTATTTGATAAAGCGCGGCGGCTGCAGTGGGAAAAACGCGTCGCCACGCCGAAAGAGAGCTACGAAGCATTTTTGCAGGCGGTAGAGGAGCTGGTTGAAGAAGCCGACCAGCGCTTCGGCTGCCAGGGCTCGGTGGGCATCGGTATTCCGGGCATGCCGGAGACGGAAGACGGCACGCTCTACGCCGCCAACGTGCCCGCCGCCAGCGGCAGGCGGCTGCGGGCCGATCTGAGCGAACGTCTGGGCCGCGATGTGCGGCTTGATAACGACGCCAACTGTTTTGCCCTCTCCGAAGCGTGGGATGACGAGTTCACCCAATATCCGCTGGTGATGGGGATGATCCTCGGCACCGGGGTTGGCGGGGGGCTGGTGCTCAACGGAAAATCGATTACCGGGCATCGCTATATTACCGGCGAATTCGGCCATATCCGCCTGCCAGTGGATGCGCTGGAGGTGGTGGGACGCGATTTTCCGCTTACGCGCTGCGGCTGCGGCCAGCTGGGCTGCATTGAAAATTACCTTTCCGGACGCGGCTTCGCCTGGCTGTATGAACATTTTTACCAACACGCTTTAACCTCGCCCGAGATCGTCGCGCTATGGCAGCAGGGCGACGCGAAGGCGCGCGAGCACGTCGAGCGCTATCTCGATTTACTGGCGGTATGCCTGGGCAATATTTTAACGATTGTCGACCCGGATCTGCTGGTGCTTGGCGGTGGATTGTCTAACTTTACAGCAATAACCGAAGGGCTGGCGCAGCGCCTGCCGCGACATCTGCTTCCCGTTGCCAGCGTGCCGCGCATTGAGCGCGCGCGCCATGGCGATGCCGGAGGCATGCGCGGTGCGGCCTTCCTTCATCTGACTCAATAACGACAGAGGTAGCTATGCAGTCGCGCCGCTTACATCGATTAAGCCGATTTCGCCGCAATAAGCGTCGGTTACGAGACCGTCTGCGTCAGCGGATTTTCTTCGGCGAAGATAAGGAGACCCCTGAAACGATGGAAAAACCAAGAGTCGTGGTGCTAACCGGCGCGGGTATTTCGGCAGAGTCGGGAATTAAAACCTTCCGCGCCGCCGATGGCCTGTGGGAAGAGCATAGGGTGGAAGACGTGGCGACGCCGGAAGGCTTCGCCCGCGATCCGGCGCTGGTGCAGGCGTTTTACAATGACCGCCGTCGTCAGCTGCAAAGTCCGGACATTGCGCCCAACGCGGCGCATCAGGCGCTGGCGCGGCTGGAAGAGGCGCTGGGCGATCGTTTTCTGCTGGTCACCCAGAATATCGATAATCTGCACGAGCGCGCGGGCAATCGCCGGGTGATTCATATGCACGGCGAGCTGCTGAAGGTGCGCTGCTCGTGGAGCGGCCAGGTGCTGGCGTGGACCGGCGATGTGACGACGGAGGACAAATGCCACTGCTGCCAGTTCCCCGCGCCGCTGCGCCCGCACGTGGTGTGGTTCGGCGAGATGCCGCTGGATATGGATGAGATCTACCTTGCGCTGGCCGAGTGCGATATCTTTATCGCCATCGGCACTTCCGGGCACGTTTATCCGGCGGCAGGCTTTGTTCACGAAGCGCGGCTGCAGGGCGCCCATACGGTAGAGCTCAACCTCGAGCCAAGCCAGGTGGGCAGCGAATTTGCCGAAAAACACTATGGCCTGGCAAGCGAAGTGGTGCCGGAGTTTATAGGCAAGCTACTGAAAGCGTTTTAACGTTTTAGCGCAGCGGCTTTCTGCTGCTGGCGCGGACCTTCAGGCTGGAGGGGAGCTCAATGGCGCTCTCCAGCGTATTTCCAGCCAGTAAATCCAGCAGCGTTTTACCAGCAACGGTTCCCGCCTCGCTCCATGGAAACTCTACCGCAGTTAACGCCGGCGAGCAGACCGCGGCAAGCGTACCGCCGCTAAGGCTGGCCAACGCCAGGGTATCCGGAACCTTAATTCCCGCGTTATGACAGGCCATAATACAGCCGCAGGCCAGCTCGTCCGAGGTACAGATCAGCGCATCCAGCTCTGGCCAGGTGATGCGAATATCATTCAGCAGATTGAAACCGGTGGTGATCCCTGAAGGTAAATGCGGCGTCACTACCCGGTGCGGAGAGTGGTTGATTGAGAGCATTGCACTATTCCAGCCGCTTAATACCTGCCTGAACATGATGTTGTTTGACGCCGTGCAGAGTAAACCAAGGTTTTTATAGCCCGCCTGTGCCAGCGATGAGACCAGTTTTTTTAGCGCGGCGGAGTAGTCTACTCCAATGCTAATACCGGCCGTTTCGTGGTTAATCGCGCCGATTTCTACCATCGGTATACCGGCATTCATCAGCATCTGCGAACAGCTGTCAACGTTATCGATATTGAACTGAACGATTGCCGCCGGATTATAGGCCAGCATCTGCCGAAAAGCCTTCTCTTCACTTTGCCCGCCCTGACCAGATTCGATAAACATCATGGTATAGCCCTGAGGTGCGAGGACGGTTTGTAGCGTTTCCGAGGCGGCGATAAAACCGGGCGATGAAAAAGAGGGGACAACGCCCATAACCAGCGTTGAGTCCGCTGAAGCCAGGCTTCGGGCCTGCAAATTGGGCACATAGCCGAGTTCGCTGACCGCGGCTTCGATGCGCGTGCGTAGTTCTGGGTTGACCTTTTCAGGCATACGTAACGCGCGGGATACGGTCATAGTACTGACGCCCACCAGCTTTGCGACTTCTGCCAGCGTGATTTTGCCGGTGTTCTTTCTGCGTTTTTCTTTTGCGCCGTCATCCGTTTGTAACGTCTGCACTGATTTCCTCCTGTTTACCCAATCGCACCGGTCTATTGTAAATGATGGCGAGCGACCAGGGCACTACTAATGCTCATGCGTAAAGCTCACCAGGAGTATGGTTAATAAAGTTAGCGGTAACAAGTATTTTAACATTTTATCGTGTTAGCGCTAACTTTGCGATACAGATCACGGTAAGTCCGGAAAGTATTCCACTATAGTAGGCCCACATTGAAATAGAGCGGGGGATTTATGATTTCCACCTGGTTAACAGAAAAGAAGATTCAAATCGTTGATAGCGTCAGCGACTGGAAACAGGCGATTACTATTTCTGCGCAGCCGTTGCTAGTCGATGAATCAATTAATGAAAACTATGTTGAAGCTATTTTTCGTAGCCATGAAGAATTAGGTCCGTATTATGTTTTAGCCCCCGGTCTGGCAATGCCTCACGCACGCCCGGAGCAGGGAGCTAAAAAAAATGGGTTATCCTTATTGCACATAAAGGAAGGCGTTTCTTTTGATGCTGATGAAAATGATCCCATCTTTGTCGTGATTATGCTATGCGCGGTTTCTGGCGATGAACATATCCGAATGATTACCGCGCTGGCGGAAAATTTCTGCGACGAAGCGTGTCTTGATGGCCTGCTTAAGGCATCGACGAAAGAAAAAATAAACAATATTATCAATGGTTAATGAGGTTTGTGATGAAGAAGATTTTGATTGTATGCGGTAATGGCTTAGGCAGCAGCTTCATTGTTGAAATGAACGTCAAAAAAATCATTACTGAGTTAGGTAAAGAGGCGGAAGTCTCGCATACCGATCTCACTTCGGCAAAAAGCGAATCTGCAGATATTATTTTAAGCGCTAAAGATATCGCTGAGCACCTGACCGGGCACAGCGCTCAGGTTTTTGGTTTAAATAACCTGTTGGATAATAATAAAATTAAAGAAATTCTTGTGGCTAACCTTTAATTAATTCCTTGTGGCCCTACGGAGTCATTCTATGCTGCAGTTTATTATTCATGATGTGCTTGGCACACCAGCAATACTGGTCGGCCTTTTTTCTTTAATTGGTTTGCTATTACAGAAAAAGGCTATCTCTGATGTTATTTCCGGGACCCTGAAAACGATTATGGGTTTCGTCATATTAACATCAGGGGCGGCGATTATTGCCACGACGTTAACAACATTTAGCCAGCTGTTTGAACATTCATTCCATATTCAGGGCGTGGTGCCCAACACCGATGCGATGGCCGCGCTGGCGCAAAAAAACTACGGTACGGCGACAGCGATGATCATGGTGCTGGGGATGCTGTTTAACATCGTTCTGGCGCGCATTACTCCGCTGAAATATATCTTTTTGACCGGTCACCATACGCTGTATATGTCGGCAATGCTGGCAGTGATCCTGTCCGTTGGCGGCCTGACGCCTTTCTGGGTTGTTGCTCTCGGCGCGGCGATCCTCGGCGCGATGATGGTAGTTTCCCCGGCAATCCTGCAGCCCTTTACCCGTAAAATTACCGGCACTGACGATCTGGCTCTGGGACACTTTGGTTCCACCGGCTATCTGCTGTCGGCGCTGGTCGGTAAAGCGATAGGTAAAGGCAGTCCGTCGATTGAAGAATTGAAGGTACCGAAATCGCTGAACTTTCTGCGTGATTCATCGGTGGCCATCTCGCTGACTATGATGATTCTGTTCCTGATTCTGGTACTGGTGGCGGGGAAAAACTTTGTTGAAACCAGCATTAGCGGCGGTCAGAACTTCATTATCTTCGCCATTATTCAGTCGCTAACCTTTGCCGCAGGGGTATGGATCATTCTTGCCGGCGTACGCATGGTGATTGCCGAAATCGTCCCGGCCTTTAAAGGTATTGCCGATAAGCTGGTCAAAGACGCTAAACCGGCGCTTGATTGCCCAACGGTATTCCCGTTCGCGCCGAATGCGGTCATCGTCGGCTTCTTGTCGAGTTTTGCCGCTGGTCTGGTGAGCATGTTCCTGTGTCCACTGTTTGGCCTCAGCGTGATTGTTCCCGGCCTGGTTCCGCACTTCTTCTGCGGCGCAACCGCGGGCGTATACGGCAATATCTGCGGCGGCCGCCGTGGCGCCATTGTTGGCGCGTTTGCACAAGGCTTACTGATTTCTTTCTTGCCCGCCATTCTGCTGCCGCTGATGGGCGACCTGGGCTTTGCATCCACCACTTTCGGTGATGCGGACTTTGGCGTGGTTGGCATCGTGCTCGGACACGTTGTGGCCTGGTTTAATTAATTGATTTTTTTGGCGGAGGGATACGGCTGCTCAGTTTTCACCCTCGTTGATGTGCATCTGATGGTTAACCACCCGGAAGAGATTATTCCGCTGCGGCGTGGTACTGAGCCCGGCTACGCCTGGGATAATAGGATGACTCTCTTCGAGGGTGAGGTTAACGCATAAAATTTACAGCGTCCTCAATCGGCACGTCAATACGGGTTTAAGCAGAGGTCTATTTAACCGGTCCGGCTTTCTGTTTTCCCGCATTGCCGCAGTTGCGTTGGGGACGCTGTAACCTTTCTGTCTGCCAGGAGCAGTATGATGTTCGCAAGATGTGAACTTGCTAACGCTATTCGTACGCTGAGCATGAACGCAGTACAGCAAGCCAAAACCGTTCACCCGGGTGCCCCGATGGGTATGGCTGACATTGCCGAAGTCCTGTGGCGTGCTTTCCTGAATCGTAATCCGCAGAACCTGTCTAGGAGCGACCGCGATTGTTGGCATGACCAGCTTCGGTGAGTCTGCGCCGGCGGAGCCGCTGTTTGAAGAGTTTGGCTTCACCGTGCATGGCACCGTTGCCAAAGCGGCAGCGCTGGTATTAATTTGGCCGTTAATATATTTCACATATATGTAACGCTGTGATTAACAAAACAGTATCAGACAGACATTTGTGGCATGTTTCTTCACTCGGACAACAGAGA
Source organism: Klebsiella sp. PL-2018 (assembly GCF_019048985.1). Classification (NCBI taxonomy): domain Bacteria; kingdom Pseudomonadati; phylum Pseudomonadota; class Gammaproteobacteria; order Enterobacterales; family Enterobacteriaceae; genus Klebsiella; species Klebsiella sp. PL-2018. Next base: position 3,495,774 of record NZ_CP077673.1, on the reverse strand, counting down.
AGGAATAACTCCATGGCCACTGAATATGTTGACTACCTGATCCTCGGCGACGAGCATCACGGCGAAATCCACAGGGATATTAAAAGCCACTCTCTCCGGGTCCGTTCGAAATACGCAGCCGGTTCCGTCCGGGGAGACGCCTCTGCCGAGCAGCCAAAAATGGTGAACTACAACGTCCATGAATATCCGGCGCAGGATGGGCGATTTTATCTGGTGGCGACCAACTATCCGCTGGCCGATTTTGACGTTGAAGACGCGCTGGTTAAATCAAGAATTCATCCGTTGAGAAGCTAGAAACGCACTTCCCGAAGCGGTCGGGTAAGCACCATGCTACCCGACCTGTGAGGTGATTAACGACCCGCTTTCAGCTTCTGATAATACTCTTCATAAAGCGTACTGGCGCTGCCGACATCGTTCTGCCATTCGCCTTTCTGAATCGTTGCGGCGTCCGGGTAGAGCGATTTATCGTTGGCGACTTCCGGGCTTAGCATCTTCCGCGCGGCAAGGTTTGGCGTCGGGTAGCCGATGGTTTCCGCGACCTGTTTAGCCACTTCCGGGCGCAGCAGGAAGTTGATCAGCTTCAGCGCGCCATCGACGTTTTTGGCGTTTGCCGGAATCGACAGGCTATCCATCCAGAAGATGCCGCCTTCTTTCGGCCACACCACTTCCAGCGGCGTACCGGCCTGACGCGCAACCCACGCGGAGCCATTCCACACCATGCCGAGGTTGACCTCGCCTTCCATATACGGGTTCGCCGGGTTATCGGAGTTGAACGCCGCGACGTTCGGCATCAGTTTTTTCAGCTCGTTATAGGCCGCTTCAATCTCTTTCGGATCGGTGGTATTACCGGAGTAGCCCAGTTTACGCAGCGCGACCTGGAACACTTCGCGCGCGTCGTCGGTCAGCAGCAGGCTGCTCTTATACTCGGGTTTCCACAGATCCGCCCAGCTGGTGACGGTCTTCGGATCGATCTCTTCGCTATTCACCCCAATGGCCGTCGCGCCCCAGATGTACGGAATGGAGTAGTCGTTGTTGGGGTCGAACGGCTTGTTGAGCATTTCAGGGTCAAGATTGCTGAAGTTGCTCAGTTTGCTTTTGTCGATCTTCTGCAGCATGCCCTCTTTACGCATTTTGTCGACGAAGTAGGTAGAAGGCACGACCAGGTCGTAGGCGCCGTCTTTATAGGTTTTGAGCTTGGCGTACATGGTTTCGTTCGACTCGTAGGTCGAATAGATCACCTTGATACCGGTCTCTTTGGTGAACTGTTCCAGCAGCCCCGGCGGGACATACTCGGTCCAGTTGTAGAAATAGAGCGTTTTGCTATCGTCCGCGTGCGCGGCGCTCATACCGACTGCCAGAGCGCCCGCAGCGAGCAGGTGGCGTGACCATTTTTTCATTTTAACGTCCCCTGAGTTTTATCACGTGCAATTATCTGGCTGGCAATAACCATCACCAGCGACAGAACCAACAGAATGGTCGCCAGCGCATTAACCTCCGGCGATACCCCAACTTTAACCATCGAATAGATCTTCAGCGGCAGGATCTCATAACCCGGCCCGGTGACGAATGAAGAGACCACCACATCATCCATCGACAGGGTAAAGCTCAGCAGCCACCCTGCGGCCACCGCGGGCAGCGCCAGCGGCAAAATGATCTTTCGCAGAATGGTCAGTTCGCTGGCGCCGAGATCTTTCGCTGCTTCCAGCATCCGCACGTCAAAACCTTTCAGGCGCGAAAATACCGTGACCACCACGAAGGGCAGGCAAAAGGTGATGTGGGAAAACAGCAGCGACCAGAATCCCAGCTGAATACCGATCAGCATAAACAGCACCAGCAGCGAAATCGCCATCACGATATCCGGCGACATCATCACCACAAACAGCATCCCGCTGACGAACGGCTTGCCGCGAAAGCGATAGCGGTACAGCGCCACGGCGGTCAGCGAGCCGATAAGCGTAGCGAAGGTCGCCGAGAGCACCGCCATGGTCAGCGAGTGCTGCGCCGCCTGCAGCAGGCTGTCGTTGTTCATCAGCAGGCTATACCAGTTGGTGGTAAAACCCTGCCAGTTAATGCCAAAGCGTGAACTGTTAAACGAGTTAACGATCAGAATAATAATGGGAATATAGAGATACGCGTAAATAGCGGTCATAAAGCCGCCGCGCAGCAGTCGACCGATCATTCCAGCTCCACCTTTTTATTCAGTAAACGCGCCGCGCGCCAGTAAATCAGCAGCATCAGACCCATCACCAGCGTGAGCGTGATGCTGGTCGCCGCGCCAAACGGCCAGTCGCGGATGTTGAGGAACTGGCTCTTAATCACGTTACCAATCAGCAGGTTCTTCGCGCCGCCCATCAGGTCGGAAACGTAGAACAGCCCCATGGCCGGAAGCATCACTAGCAGGCAGCCGGCGATAATCCCCGGCATGGTCAGCGGAATGATGATACGGATAAAGGTTTGTAGCTTACCGGCGCCAAGGTCTTTTGCCGCTTCCAGCAGCGGGCGGTCGAGCTTCTCGATGCTCGAGTAGAGCGGCATCACCATAAACGGCAGCAGAATATAGACCAGGCCGATAATCACCGCCGAAGGGGTGTACATGATGCGCAGCGGCGTATCGATGATACCCAGCCACAGCAAAAATTCATTAAGGTAGCCCTTGGTGCTGAGGAAAATCTTCAGGCCGTAGATACGAATCAGCGAATTGGTCCAGAACGGCACGATCAGCAGAAACAGCATCAGCGGGCGCACCTTCTCCGGTAGCCTGGCCAGGAACCAGGCGAAAGGGTAGCCGAGCGCCAGGCAGGCCAGCGTCGCCAGCAGCGCCATATTCAACGAATGCAGCAGCACGTCGTAGTAGAGCGGGTCGAGCAGGCGCGCGTAGTTGTCCAGCGTAAAGACCAGCTTGACGAAGTTGGTATCGTCGCGGGTCAGAAAGCTGGTGGCGATGATCATCAGGTTGGGCAGAAAGACAAACAGCACAAGCCAGCCCACGATGGTGGCGATCGCCACATTCTGGAATTTACTGGTGTTCTTCATCGGCCAGCACAACCTCCCAGCTTTCTACCCAGTTAATGGCCATTTTCTGGTCGAGAGAGTGGTCAAAATCAGGATCGTCTTCATTAAAGAATTCGCTGACCATCACCATTTTACCGTTTTCCAGTTCAACCACCGATTCCAGCGTCATGCCTTTATAGTTGCGTTCGCGGATATAGCCTATCAGGCCATCGGCGTCATTACTGTCGTGGATCTCGTCCACGCGCAGGTCTTCCGGGCGCAGCAGAACGTTAAGCCGCTGGCCTTTTTCAACGGCGAAGTTGACGTAGATATTGCACTCGCGGCCTTCGACGCTGGCGCGCACCCGCCGATCGTCAATCCGTTCAATGACCGTGGCGCTGAAAATGTTGATTTCGCCGATAAAGCTGGCGACGAACAGGTTTTTCGGTTCTTCGTAGATTTCGCGCGGCGTACCGTCCTGCTCGATTTTACCCTCGCGCATCACCACGATACGGTCGGACATGGTCAGCGCTTCTTCCTGATCGTGGGTCACGAAGACGAAGGTGATGCCGAGCTTACGCTGCAGCGCCTTCAGTTCGTTCTGCATCTGCTTGCGCAGTTTATAATCAAGGGCGGAGAGGGATTCATCAAGCAGCAGCAGGCGCGGTTTATTTACCACCGCGCGGGCAATCGCCACGCGCTGCTGCTGGCCGCCGGACAGCTGATGCGGTTTACGTTGAGCAAACGCTTCAAGCTGCACCATGCGCAGGGCATCGTGGACGCGGGGAGCGATGTCCGCCGTCGGGGTTTTCTGCATACGCAGGCCGAAGGCGACGTTTTCAAACACCGTCATGTGCGGAAACAGCGCATAGCTTTGAAAGACGGTGTTCACATGGCGGTTTTCCGCCGGGATATGGGTGATATCGTGATCTTCGAGATGGATTTGGCCGCTATCGACGCTTTCCAGTCCGGCGATAAGACGAAGAACGGTTGTTTTACCGCAGCCAGAGGGGCCAAGCAGGGTGAGAAACTCACCGTTGTTGATGGTCAGATTGAGGTCGGAGATAACCGTTTTACCATCAAAGCTTTTGCGAATTCCCGCCAGCTGAACCAGCGGAGAACGCGAACGCGGTTGTGTATTCAATTTTCGACTCTGTCCCATGTAGACGCAGCGGAAAGCTTACCGATGCGGGGTTTGTGGTTAACCACCTTTGGTTTTGCACATATAATAATAAGGCCGAGCATTCTACGGCAAACGATTGTAATCGCCAATGATTGATGCGCCATGATGAACTACCTTTACAACATTATCGTGTGAAATGTATTAAATTCTCATTTGCCGGGCTAAAAATGACCTGACGCAATATTTGGTTTTTCCGGCTTATCAATAATGTTGTCACAAAAAAAGAGGGTGGCTACATGGATAAATTGCTTGAGCGTTTTTTGCAGTACGTTTCTTTAGACACGCAGTCGAAACCGGGCGTGCGTCAGGTACCGAGCACGGAAGGTCAGTGGAAGCTGCTACGTCTGCTTCAGGCGCAGCTGCAAGAAATGGGACTGGTGAATGTGACGCTGAGTGAGAAAGGGACGATCATGGGCACCCTGCCAGCTAACGTTGAGGGTGATATTCCGGCCATTGGCTTTATTTCTCATGTCGATACGTCGCCTGACTTCAGCGGCAAGCACGTGAATCCGCAGATCGTAGAAAACTATCGCGGCGGCGATATCGCGCTTGGTATTGGCGATGAGGTTCTCTCACCGGTGATGTTCCCGATACTGCACCAGCTGCTCGGGCAGACGCTGATCACCACCGATGGTAAAACGCTCCTCGGCGCCGATGATAAAGCCGGTATCGCAGAGATCATGACCGCGCTGGCGACGCTAAAGGCGAAGAATATTCCTCACGGCGATATTCGCGTGGCCTTTACCCCAGATGAAGAGGTGGGCAAAGGGGCGAAGCATTTCGATGTTGCCGCGTTTGACGCCTGCTGGGCCTATACCGTCGACGGTGGCGGCGTGGGTGAGCTGGAGTTCGAGAACTTTAACGCCGCGTCGGTGACGATTAAGATCGTTGGCAACAATGTTCATCCCGGTACGGCGAAAGGGGTGATGGTCAACGCGCTGTCGCTGGCGGCGCGCATTCATGCCGAAGTCCCAGCGGACGAAGCGCCGGAAACCACCGAAGGCTATGAGGGCTTCTACCATCTGGCCAGCATCAAAGGCACGGTCGATCGGGCCGATATGCACTACATCATCCGCGATTTTGACCGCAAGCAGTTTGAGGCCCGCAAGCGCAAAATGATGGAGATCGCCAAGAAGGTCGGCAAGGGGCTGCATCCGGATTGCTATATTGAGCTGGTCATCGAAGACAGCTATTACAATATGCATGAAAAGGTGATGGCGCACCCGCACGTGGTGGAGATTGCCCGTCAGGCGATGGTGGATTGCCAGATCGATCCGCAGATGAAGCCGATTCGCGGCGGTACCGACGGCGCGCAGCTCTCCTTCATGGGGCTGCCGTGTCCGAATCTGTTTACCGGCGGCTATAACTACCACGGCAAGCATGAGTTTGTGACGCTTGAAGGCATGGAGAAGGCGGTGCAGGTGATTGTACGTATTGCGGAGCTGACGGCGAAACGAGGCGCATGAAGGCTATAAGCTACGGGCCCGGTGAGGCGTCAGCCGTCACCGGGCAGTCGAAGACTCAGTCCTCAAAGAACCAGTAGCCGCTGTTGACCAGCGCGGCCAGCAGGGCGAGGAAGGAGGGATCTTCCAGCGCATCGCCGAGATGCTCAGCGTTTAGCGTCAGGTGGGTTGCCAGAGCATCCAGCGCCGGACGGTGCGGAGAGTTGATCTTCTCGCCGTTGACGAATACCTGGCCATCAATCCGCAGCACGCGCAGGCCCCCAAGACGCGTCAGCTTATCTCCCTGCTGCAGGGCATCGTAAATTTCATCCGGCTGATACGGTGGCTCCGGCGGCGCCACGTCCAGCTCGTGCCGGGACTGGGTGATAAACTCGCCGAACCACTGCTTAAAGTGCTCCGGCTGATTAATCAGCCCCAGCATCATATCGCGCAGGCGATCCAGCTCCGCGGGCAGAATATCCGCAGGGTGCTCGCGAGACGGTACGTCCGGGTCGGCATAACGCTGGCTGCCCAGTTCACGCTGCAAAATATAATCAGCAAAGCCGCTGAACAGCTCACGCGCGTTAGGCGCGCGATAGCCAACTGAATAGTTGAGCGAGTTTTCCAGCGAGTAGCCTTCGTGCGGGAACCCCGGCGGAATATACAGAATATCGCCCGGCTCCATCTCTTCATCAATGATGGCTTCAAACGGGTCGACCTGCAGCAGGTCCGGGTGCGGGCAGTGCTGTTTCATCGGCACTTTTTCACCCACGCGCCAGCGGCGGCGGCCGGTACCCTGAATGATAAACACATCGTACTGGTCGAGATGCGGACCGACGCCGCCGCCGGGGACGGAAAACGAGATCATCAGATCGTCGATGCGCCAGTCGGGCAGGGCGCGGAACGGACGCATGAGCGCCGCCGTTGGCTGATGCCAGTTATTGACTGCCTGTACCAGCAGCGACCAGTTATTCTCGCTCAGGTGATCGTAGCTCTCAAAGGGGCCGTGGCTGACCTGCCATTTACCGTCCTGATGACTGACCAGGCGACTGTCGACTTCGCTCTCCATCGCCAGTCCGGCCAGTTCGTCCGGGCTTAACGGATCGACGAAATTAGCAAAGCCCCGTTTCAGCACCACCGGGCGTTTTTGCCAGTAGCGTTCGATAAAGTCGGGCCAGTTAAGCGTTAATTGATAATCCATATTTATATTCCACAGCAGGTGTCTGTTAGGGATTATAACGGATGCGGCACCAGCATGATGCAGGCGCCGTTAAAAAACCGACGGTTTTAGCTCTCTTTATCTTCCAGGGCCTGACGACCAAAAATAACTTCCATGCAGGCGCCGCCGAGCAGGCTCTCTTCGGCGAGGATGCGGCCATCGTACTGGGCTACGATATCGCGGGCAACCGAGAGACCGACGCCCTGTCCGGGGCGCAGCGTATCTGCGCGCTGGCCGCGGTCGAACACCGCGCTGCGCATCGCGGCAGGGATCCCCGGGCCATCATCTTCAACCAGAATATGCAGATGGTTGTCGTTGGTCTGCCGGACGGAGACTTCCACAAACTCAAGGCAGTATTTACAGGCGTTATCGAGCACATTGCCCATAACCTCCATAAAATCATTCTTTTCACCGACAAAACTGATTTCCGGCGAGATATCCAGGGTAATGTTCACGCCTTTACGTTGATAGACCTTATTCAGCGCCGAGGTCAGGCTGTCGAGGAGCGGAGCGATGGGATGCAGCTCGCGACTGAGCAGCGAACCGCCGCTGCGCATGCTGGCGCGGTGCAGATAGTAGCCAATCTGCTGCGAGATGCGGCTAATCTGCTCCAGCATCACCGGCTCTGCTTCATTGACGCTCATTTTCTCACCGCGCATGGAACGCAGCGTGCTCTGCATCACCGCAAGCGGGGTTTTCAGACTGTGGGTGAGGTCGGTCAGCGTCGTGCGGTATTTATCATAGCGTTCGCGTTCGCTTTTCAGCAGGCGGTTGAGGTTGCTGACCAGCCGCGTCAGCTCGCGGGTGGTATTCGGATTGAGCATCTCGCGGTGATGCTCCTCCAGTTCGCGCACCTCTTTGGCCAGCGATTCGATAGGGCGCAAGCTCCACCATGCCGCGACCCACAGTAGCGGGATCACCAGCAGCAGGTTAGCCGCGAGGACATAGATAAACCAGCTCCACACCATGTAGGAGCGCTTAAGCTCTACCGGAATGGTGTCGACAACCACGATACTGAGCTGCGGCATGGTGCTGGTGGCCGGATAGATATTGATCGCCACCGAGTGGGTCATTTCGGAGCCATCGTCCTCTTGCCGAATGGCGTCCAGCTGTTGCTGAATCTCATGGTTGTTGTGCTGCAGCATACTGCTGCTGTCAACGTCGGCCTCAATTTCGTGAAAGCCGTTGTTTTTGAGCCAGTCCGGTTGAATACGTTTTACCAGCCAGGGTACGTCGCGCTGTGCCCACAGCAGCTGGCCGCGGGCGTCGTAAATGAGCGTCACCGTGGGGCTTTGCATATTCAGGTTTTCGGGGATATCAACATCGATGGTGTTGTTTTCCCATTTCGCCAGCATATAGAACAGATTGCTCTCGCCGCGCAGCAGGCGGAAGGTGGTTTTATCGAAACTGACGCTATACCCCACCAGCGCGACCATGCCATAGGAGAGTGACAACACCAGCACCACGGCGGCCGTCGCCAGCAGAAAGCGAACGCGTAACGACAGCGGCAGAATATGCCGCAGCACCCCTTTCATCCGCGCAGTTCGAACAGATAGCCCTGACCGCGCACGGTGGTAATCACATCCTGCGGATACTCAGCCTGTATTTTTTTGCGCAATCGTCCCATCAGCACATCGATGGTATGGCTTTCGCGCAGCTCGGCGTCGGGATAGAGCTGCAGCATCAGCGAATCTTTGCTGACCACTTTGCCCCGATTGCGGATCAGGGTTTCCATAATGGTGTATTCAAATGCCGTCAGCTTGATGGGCTGGTCGTTGACCGACAGCTCGCGACGCGACAGATCCACCTGGAAAGGCGGAATGGAGATAACCTGTGATGCCAGGCCGCTATTACGCCGCAGAAGCGCCTGCATGCGGGCGGCAACCTCTTCGATATGGAACGGCTTAGTGACGTAATCATCCGCTCCGGCGCTCAGGACCTCAACCTTATCCTGCCAGCCTTCGCGGGCGGTCAGCACCAGCACCGGTACCGACACGTCGTGGCTGCGCCAGCGACGAATCAGCGAAAGGCCGTCTTCATCCGGCAGGCCAAGATCGACGATGGCGATGTCCGGAACGTGCTCACCCAGATAGTAATCCGCTTCCTTTGCGTCTTCCGCCGCATCGACCTGATGTCCCAGCTCCTGCAGCTGAACTTTCAGGTGGTGGCGCAGCAGAGCGTTATCCTCAACCACGAGTACGCGCATGCCAGTTCTCCATTTTATTTATGATATTGAACAGTTTAGCGTTTATTATACACCTTTAATATAAACAGCTGTTAAATAAAGAATTTTATTCGATTTTTTGTACCTCGGTCTCTTGGGCGGTGAGGACGAGTCCATCTTCGGCCGCGGGCGACATCATCGGTATCGGGCGCAGCGTACGTTTATCGATCAGTACGGAATGGGGTTCCCCATGGGCAAACAGATGCAGCTCTCCCCACTGGCGTAGCGCAACGACAACGGGGAACAAACGCTCTCCTTTTGCCGTCAGTACGTATTCCTGATAAGCCGTGCCATCCGAGGCGGATTGCATAGTGAGAATACCTGAGTTTACCAATTTGTGCAGACGGTCAGAGAGAATATTACGCGCCATACCGAGGCTTCGCTGAAAATCGCTGAAGCGGCGTATGCCATCAAAGGCGTCGCGTACAATCAACAAGGACCAGCGATCGCCGATAATATCCACGCTTCGGGCGACGGGGCAGGTTTCGTTTTTCATTTTTTCACGCGCTGGCATGGGCTCTCCGAACGGCCTGGTAAGTAGTTGCATTTTAAAACTTGATGTTCTAGCCTTCAACTGGTTTTATTTTGAAACCAGGTAACCAAGGTGGGCATCATGAAAGCGACACTGATATCTCCAACGCTAAGCGATCCGCAAACGGTTATGCCTCGCAGCCTGGTCTGGCTGTTTGCTATCGCCAGCGGCCTGAGCGTGGCAAACGTGTATTACGCGCAACCGCTGCTCGACGCGCTAGCGCGAGATTTTGCGATCGGCGACGCCGCGATTGGCGGGGTGATTGCGGCGACCCAGATTGGCTGCGCAATGGCGTTGCTACTGCTGGTGCCGCTGGGCGACAGGGTGAATCGCCGCCGCCTGATGGCGACGCAGGTGATTTTACTGATCGCTGCCCTGGCAGCGGTGAGTATGGCTTCCACCGCCGTGATGCTATTGGGCTGTATGCTTGCCGTTGGCCTGCTGGGTACCGCGATGACCCAGGGGCTAATCGCGTATGCCGCCAGCGCCGCCGCGCCCCATGAACAGGGACGCGTGGTGGGCGCTGCGCAAAGCGGAGTATTTATCGGGCTGCTGCTGGCGCGGGTATTCTCCGGGTCGATTAGCGATCTCTTCGGCTGGCGCGGGGTGTACATCTTGGCCGCTTTACTGATGCTGGGCATTGCGCTTCCGCTGTGGCGTCGGCTGCCGGTATTGGCGGCTGCGCCGAACCCTCTGAGCTATCCGCGGCTGTTGATATCCATGCTGGCTCTGCTGCGCCAGGAAAAAGTGCTTCAGGTGCGCGGCGTGCTGGCATTACTGATGTTTGCCGCTTTCAATATCTTCTGGAGTGCGCTGGTTTTGCCATTAACCGCTCCGCCCTTTCGCTTTTCCCATACTGAGATTGGCGCCCTGGGCCTGGTCGGGGTCATCGGCGCTCTGGCAGCGGGTCGTGCCGGTAAATGGGCCGATCGCGGATATGGGCAGCGCACCAGCGCCGCGGCCCTGGTGATGTTGCTGATAGCCTGGTGGCCGCTGTCGCTGATGGCATGGTCGCCCGCGGCGCTGTTGGTCGGCATTGTACTACTGGATCTCGGCGGTCAGGCGCTGCATGTCACCAATCAAAGCATGATTTTCCGTACCCGTCCCGAAGCGCACAGCAGGCTGGTCGGTTTGTATATGCTGTTTTATGCGCTTGGCAGCGGTTTGGGCGCGGTGAGTACGACAGCGGTATATGCGCGCGCGGGATGGCAGGGCGTTTGCCTGCTGGGGGCTTCGGTCAGTCTGCTGGCGCTGCTGTTCTGGTTGATGACCCGGGGGATGACGACGAGCAGATGAGGGGGAGGAAAAATAACCCTCTTTCCCGGCGGAAAGAGGGTGGAAAGGTTTACTTCAGTTCGTCAACCATGGTGGTCGCACGGCCGATATAGTTAGCCGGGGTCATGGCCTTCAGGCGAACTTTTTCCGCTTCCGGCAGCGCCAGGCTGTCGATGAACTGCTGCATGCCTTCGGCATCAACGCGCTTGCCGCGGGTCAGCTCTTTCAGCTTCTCGTACGGCTTCTCGATGCCGTAGCGACGCATGACGGTCTGAATCGGCTCGGCCAGAACTTCCCAGTTGTGGTCCAGTTCATCCAGCAGGCGGTCCTGATTCAGCTCCAGCTTGCTCACGCCTTTCAGGGTGGATTGATACGCGATCAGCGCGTAGCCGATGCCCACGCCGAGGTTACGCAGGACGGTGGAGTCGGTCAGGTCGCGCTGCCAGCGGGAAACCGGCAGTTTGCTTGCCAGATGCTGCATCACCGCATTGGCCAGACCGAGGTTGCCTTCGGAGTTCTCGAAGTCGATCGGGTTCACTTTATGCGGCATGGTGGAAGAGCCGATTTCGCCGGCAATGGTCTTCTGCTTGAAATGGTTGAGCGCGATATAGCCCCACACGTCACGATCGAAATCAATCAGGATGGTGTTGAAGCGGGCGACGCAGTCAAACAGCTCGGCGATATAGTCGTGCGGTTCAATCTGGGTGGTGTACGGGTTCCACTGGATACCCAGCGAGGTGACGAACTCTTCGCTGAACTGGTGCCAGTCGACTTCCGGGTAGGCGGCGATGTGGGCGTTATAGTTCCCCACCGCGCCGTTGATTTTGCCAAGAATTTCAATCTGATTCAGCTGACGATACTGGCGCTCCATACGGTAAGCGACGTTCGCCATCTCTTTACCCATGGTGGACGGCGTGGCCGGCTGGCCGTGGGTGCGGGAAAGCAGCGGGATATCGCGATACTGTACCGCCAGGTCCTTAACCGCGTCGATCAGCTTGCGCCAGTATGGCAGGATCACTTCGTCGCGGGCGGTTTTCAGCATCAGCGCGTGGGACAGATTGTTGATGTCCTCGGAGGTGCAGGCGAAGTGGATAAACTCGGAGACCGCGTGCAGTTCTGCCACGTCGGCGACTTTTTCCTTGAGGAAATACTCAACCGCTTTGACGTCGTGGTTGGTGGTGCGCTCGATCGTTTTGATGCGCTCTGCATCTTCTACGCTGAAATCGGCGACGATTTTATCAAGGTAACCGTTTGCGTCGGCAGCAAAAGCAGGAACTTCCTTGATCGCTGCGTGCGCGGCCAGTTTTTGCAACCAACGCACTTCTACCTGAACGCGGAATTTCAGCAAACCGAATTCGCTGAAGATACCGCGCAGCGCGCTGACTTTGTCGCCGTAGCGGCCGTCGACTGGGGAAACGGCGGTCAGTGAGGATAATTCCATAGATCACAACTCCGGGGTTAAATGAGCAAGAATTTGTTTTGCCTGGTTAACCAGACGATTACGGGAAAACATCAGCTGCAGACGTCCGCCGCCGACCTGGTGCCATAGCACCGCGGAGCGAATACCTGCCAGCAGGGCAGAGCGAACCTTCGCCTGAACCTGAGGGCTTTGCAGCACGGCTGGAGAGCCGGTCACCTGAATCCGCGGGCCCAGCGGGCTAATGACATCAACATAGATGCCGGCCATTGCGCTGAGCAGGGTCTCGGATTGCAGGTCGAAATGTTCAAGCTGACGGCGCAGGCCACCGATACGGTTGCCGAGGGTATCCATGGCCCCTTTGCTGGCGGCAAGCTTACGCTCGAGCACCATCAGGCTTAGAGTATAGCGGGTGAGTTCGGCGTTCAGTCCCTGGCGACTGCTGGTATTCAGCACGCCAATGAGAGTTTCCAGCCCGAGACGAAGATTGGCTTCACTACCACCGAACACCGCCAGCGTTGAATCCGGGTCGAGGTCGATGATGCTGTTCAGCGACACATGCAGGGCGTCGCTATCGCAGTGCCCCTGGTGCGCCAGTTCCTGAACCAGACGCGCGGCCTGGCAAACGCCGGCCAGCGCCAGCGTAATGTCATAATAATTCTTCGCCACACATTCTCCTTGTAAACCGCCGAATACCCGGTTGAGGCATTCCGCGGCTAATATGTCTGTCAAGCCTGCAGCGGCAAGCGCTGTTCGATAATCCCACCGCCGAGGCAGACTTCGTCGCGGTAAAAGACCGCAGACTGGCCAGGCGTGACGGCGGCAACCGGCTCATCAAAGATCACTTCAATGCGGTCGTCATCCAGCGCTTTTACGCTGCAGGGGATATCGGTCTGGCGGTAGCGGGTTTTCACCGTGCAGCGCAGCGTGCCGGTCAGCGGCTCGCGGTCTACCCAGTGCAGCTGTTGAGCAATCAACCCCACGGACATCAGACGCGGATGGTCGTGGCCCTGGGCGACAATCAGAATATTGTTTTCGACGTCTTTGTCGACCACGTACCACGGGTCTTCGCCGCCGTCTTTGATGCCGCCGATGCCCAGGCCTTTACGCTGACCCAGCGTGTGGTACATCAGGCCCTGGTGCTCGCCAACTTCGTCGCCGTCAACGCTGATAATTTTACCCGGCTGGGCGGGCAGGTAGCGGCCAAGGAATTCACGGAATTTACGTTCGCCGATAAAACAGATACCGGTCGAGTCTTTTTTCTTCGCGGTGATGAGATCCAGCTCTTCGGCGATTTTACGCACCTGCGGCTTTTCCAGCTCTCCTACCGGGAACAGGCTTTGCGCGATCTGTTCGTGGCTGAGAGTATAAAGGAAATAGCTCTGGTCTTTGTTACCGTCGAGGCCGCGCAGCAGCTGGCTCTTGCCGTTAACGTCGGCGCGGCGCACGTAGTGCCCGGTGGCGATGTAGTCAGCGCCGAGGTCTTCTGCGGCAAATTCGAGGAAGGCTTTAAATTTAATTTCTTTATTGCACAGAATATCCGGGTTCGGCGTGCGGCCGGCTTTATATTCTTCAAGGAACAATTCGAATACGTTGTCCCAGTATTCTGCGGCAAAGTTGACGGTGTGAAGTTCAATTCCCAGCTTATCGCAAACGGCCTGCGCGTCGGCAAGATCCGCCGCTGCGGTGCAGTATTCCTCGCCGTCGTCCTCTTCCCAGTTCTTCATGAACAGGCCTTCCACCTTATACCCTTGCTGGAGCAGCAGGTAAGCGGAAACTGAGGAATCAACCCCGCCGGACATGCCGACGATCACTTTTTTCTGGCTTTCTGACATTGGAATACTCACTACATTGAACTTCGAGGCGGCGTATTCTAGCACGCGTCATCCGTCGAGGCACCCCCTGTAAACGGCCAGTTAAATTCGCCGATGAGCGACAGCGGGTAGCGCGGATCCTGCTGATAGCTGCGAATGCTCTCGGCAACCAGTTGAGAACGCAGGTTTGTTGCGTTAAGAATTTCCTCAGCACTGAGCCACAGGCAGCGATCGATATCGCTATCATGGGGCTCGGTGACGCACGTATCGTTAAGCTCGATAGTAAAGAGGAAGCGCAAAAACGGGGTGCGATCCGGGGCTATCCACTGATGCAGGCGAAGAAAGTGCTGCGGCGTCGCGCGAATGCCGGTCTCTTCCCAGAGCTCGCGCTCTGCGGCCTGAACCAGGGTTTCGTCGGCTTCGAGGTGACCTGCAGGCTGGTTCCACAGCGCTTTTCCGTTGATCGTTTCTTCAACAACCAGGAATTTGCCTTTCGCGTGAACCACGCAGGCGACGGTGACGTGCGGCTTAAACATTGTTTTTCCTTAGGCTACGGTTAATCAATTTTGCGCCATTCGCCGTTGGCCAGGCCATCCAGCGTATAGCCGCCCATCGCATAGCGAATCAGGCGCAGCGTCGGAAAGCCGACGTGGGCGGTCATCCGCCGTACCTGGCGGTTGCGTCCCTCATAGAGGGTGATTTTCAGCCAGCTGGTGGGGATAGATTTGCGCTCGCGGATGGGCGGATTCCGCGGCCACAGCCACTCTGGTTCCGCAACCCGCTCAACGCCGGCGGGCAGAGTAGGGCCGTCATTAAGCGTGACGCCGTCGCGGAGCGCGGCCAGCGCGTCCGCCGTGGGTTCACCTTCCACCTGAACATAATAAATTTTACCGGTGCGCTTACCCGGTTGAGTGAGCGCCGCCTGCAGCGCGCCGTCGTTGGTCAGTACCAGCAGGCCTTCGCTATCGCGATCCAACCGACCGGCAGCGTAGACGCCGGCAACCGGAATAAAATCTTTCAGCGTGCTGCGTCCGGCTTCATCGGTAAATTGCGGCAATACATCGTATGGTTTATTGAACAAGATCACAGTTTTTGGCTGGCGTTCTTTGCGTTGTCTGGTGACTTGTTGCGTGCTGAATCGCTCAACGCGATGTTTTCTAAATGAAGTTTTTTGCATGGTATTTTCAGACTCAATCAATTGCCGCATTATAGCCTAATTACGAATGCCTTTCATGGATGCAAACATTCAGGTAGTATTGACATGCTCATTACAACTTATTAACAAAAAGGTTGCTCAAACCGATTCGCATTACAGGAAGGCGACACGGACGCGAAATCTCCGGTTAGCGGGATATTCCGATGACGGGAGTGGGCGAGTAAAGCCAACGCCCGGCTAGCGTGAAGAGGGAAGAGCAGAACCAGAAGCGCTCGAAGGAGAGGTTAATGGAAAGCAAAGTAGTAGTTCCGGCGGAAGGTCAAAAAATCACCCTGCAAAACGGCAAGCTGAACGTCCCTAATAACCCGATTATCCCGTTCATCGAAGGTGATGGTATCGGCGTTGACGTGACTCCGGCGATGCTGAAAGTGGTTGATGCTGCCGTTGAGAAAGCCTATAAGGGCGAGCGTAAAATTTCCTGGATGGAAGTTTACACCGGTGAAAAATCGACCCAGGTTTATGGCCAGGATGTCTGGCTGCCTGCCGAAACTCTTGATCTGATTCGTGAATATCGTGTTGCTATCAAAGGCCCTCTGACCACCCCAGTCGGTGGCGGCATCCGTTCTCTGAACGTTGCTCTGCGTCAGGAACTGGACCTCTACGTTTGCCTGCGCCCGGTTCGTTATTATCAGGGTACCCCGAGCCCGGTTAAGCATCCTGAACTGACCGATATGGTTATCTTCCGCGAAAACTCTGAAGACATCTACGCCGGTATCGAGTGGAAAGCCGATTCTGCTGAAGCAGATAAAGTGATCAAATTCCTGCGCGATGAAATGGGCGTGAAGAAAATTCGCTTCCCGGAACATTGCGGTATCGGCATCAAGCCGTGCTCTGAAGAAGGCACTAAACGCCTGGTTCGCGCCGCCATCGAATACGCTATCACCAACGATCGCGATTCTCTGACTCTGGTGCACAAAGGCAACATCATGAAATTCACCGAAGGCGCGTTCAAAGACTGGGGCTACCAGCTGGCACGCGAAGAGTTCGGCGGTGAGCTGATTGACGGCGGCCCGTGGCTGAAGATTAAAAACCCGAACACCGGGAAAGAGATCGTCGTTAAAGACGTTATCGCCGACGCCTTCCTGCAGCAGATCTTGCTGCGTCCGGCGGAATACGATGTTATCGCCTGTATGAACCTGAACGGTGACTATATCTCTGATGCCCTGGCGGCGCAGGTTGGCGGTATCGGTATTGCCCCGGGTGCGAACATCGGTGACGAGTGCGCGCTGTTTGAAGCCACCCACGGTACTGCGCCGAAATATGCCGGCCAGGACAAAGTGAACCCAGGTTCCATCATCCTGTCCGCTGAGATGATGCTGCGCCACATGCAGTGGTTCGAAGCGGCAGACCTGATTGTTAAAGGCACCGAAGGCGCAATTGCCGCCAAGACCGTGACCTATGACTTTGAACGTCTGATGGAAGGCGCTAAACTTCTGAAATGTAGCGAGTTTGGCGACGCGATTATCGCGAACATGTAATCCAGTCTCTGGGTTAAACAAAAACGGGAGCCGATGGGTTCCCGTTTTTTTATTCTCCGGGGGGAATCGCGTCCGTTACGCGGGTCTAAAAGGAGGGGTATAGCGGTCTCTCGTCCAGTTTTACGCGGTGGTGTGACTGTCGACTCAATCCGCCTTCAACATCCCAAAGCTCACAATTCTCGACCGCCCCAGCTCTTTTGCCCGGTAGAGCGCTGCGTCAGCCGCGCGCAGCAGGCTATCGCTTTGCGTATGCTGCGGGTAGCTGGCGATGCCGATGGACACATCGACCTGACCAATTTCAGCCAGGCCATAGCGTAGCGTCAGCAGTTGAACGCTGTGATAGATGTCGGTCGCGCAGGCCATCGCGGCCTCTTCATCGGTTCCGCCCAGCAATACCAGGAACTCTTCGCCGCCATAGCGGAAGGCCATCCCAATATCGCGCACCGCACGTTGAATAATCGCCGCGACGTTTTTAATGACCAGATCGCCCGCTTCGTGACCATAACTATCATTAATCGCCTTAAAGTGATCGATATCGATCATCAGGCAGCTCAGCGGCGTACCGTTGCGTACCGCCAGATTCATTTGAGTATGCAGAGCGTCATCCAGGTGGTGGCGGTTGCGCAGGCCGGTTAATGAATCAAACAGCGCCTTTTCCAGCAGCGCGTTGCGTAAACGCTGGTTCGCCAGCGCCAGACCCAGGGCTTCGGCCATCAGTTCAAGATAGGCGCGGGACGGGGCGGTCGCGGAGGTGACGTTGCTGAAGGAGAGCAGACCAATCGCTTCTCCTTGCGCAATCAGCGGCACGCATAGCGACCGTTGAGCCTGCGATTCCGACAGGTGATAACAGGCGATATCCGGCTCACCGTTGACCGGCGGATGGCTCAGCCCGCGCCGCACGGCCCAGCAGTTATCCGGATGGAAGACGTCGGCTTCAAGCGGCGGAGAAAGCCACTGCGCCACGCAGCGCATCTGCCAGGGATCGGTATCGAGAATATACAGCCGGCCCGGGATCTCCGGGGCGATATTTGGCGCGAACAGTTCGGCAACCTTGATCACATCCTCGAACGATTCGCAGCCCTGCAAGCGCTGGGTCATCCTCGCCAGCAGCTCGCGGACCGCCCAGTCCGCATCGCGCTCTTGTTCCAGCCGCTGCCGCGCCAGCCCGTTCTCGCGAAAGATACGAATGGCCTGGGCCATATCGCCAATTTCATCAATCTGGGTAAACTGCGGCGTCTCAACCGCATAATCCTGCGATGCCAGCCGCTGCACCACGTCGCTCAGGCGAACGACGGGATAGAGCACCCGCCGCTTAAGAATAAACCCCAGCACAAACAGGAACATCAGCGCGGTGAGCCCAACCATGATCTCAGAAAGCGTACGCCAGATCCGTGATTTCTCCGTAGCCTCGGCAATGGTTTTATTCACCCGGCCTTCGAGCATCAGGCGAAAGTGATCGAGCTGCGTCTGGACCCGCTCAAGCTCCTGCTCATAGGCAGCGCCGTAAAGCAGGCTGACCGCCGCTTTTTCTTCTCCCCTGGCAACCTGCGCCAGCGCCGTTTGCTGCTCATCCTGAAGTTCATCGGCTATCTGTAAACCCTCGCGCAGCAGCGCCAGCTCTTCAGCGGTTGCGCCATTGTCTTTCAGCTTTTCCAGACGATGTTCAATGGCGGCGGTGGCCTGGGCTTGCTGCCGGTACTCCTGCAGCACATCCTGATTTTTTTGAATGATGTAAAGTCGCGCGAGATCGGAAAGCTCCCAGGCGCCGCTTTCTACTTCTTCGCTTAGCTGGTCAAACGCCTGGCGTTGTTCGACGGCGCGGCGTTCGGCATTATCCGCACTTGAGGCCATCAGCATGGCGATGCCTGAGGCGAGGGTCAGGGCGACGGTGATCCCTTAGCCCAGTTAGTCATGGTGGCGATTCTCACCGGATATTCCTTGCGTGCAGATGAATTAATTATTTTTTATCGTCACACTCCGGCTTCACCGGAAAAAAAACGGTGATTACGGGTGTAGCGTGTGAGTAATAATAGCGTGCTGCGCTTCGGCATGGTGATGCAAAATGCGGTACACGTCTTTATCCAGCGCGCCATTTATAACATCACTCTCTATCAGCTGTAACGCTTGCTGACGGCTCATTCCGGGGCGATAGGGGCGGTCTTCGGTAAGCGCGGTGAAAATATCCGCGATGGCGATAATCCGATCCGGAAGCTGCAGGTAATGCTCATTGAGATGAAGCGGATAGCCGCTGCCATCCAGCTTTTCATGATGATTCGCGGCCCAGTTAATTATTTCGCCGAGTTCGCTGAAGGTGCTAAGAATTTCGCCGGTCATATAGCTATGTTCCCGCACCTGAAGCAGCTCTTCGTCATTCAGTTCGCCCTGTTTCTCCAGGATTTTCAGCGGAATGTGTACTTTGCCAATATCGTGTAAATAGCCGGCAATCTCAATTTTCTTACACTCCATCTCCGGCAGATTCATATAAGCGGCGAGGGTGCGCGAAATTCGCCCGACCTTCAGACTATGGCTGGCGGTGAAGCTGCTGTAGGTATCGACAATTTTGGCAATTAACAGGCAGATATCTTTCAGACCGTCGATATCGATATAAACATGGTTGATAGGGCCGATGATCTCCAGCATTCGCTGAATATGTCCGGGATTGAGGTGCAGCCAAAAATGCTCTTTTTGTGCGAGCTGGCACAAAGTCTGGCATAGCGGCGGATCTATCGCCTGGTAAAGCGCGCGAAATTTACCAATAATCATATCGGTTTGAAAGGTTGTCGCGTGCTTATCGCCAGCAAGCAGGCGTTCAAAAACGTCGGCGAAATAGACGATATGCTGTTCGAGGCTGCCTTTGTGGTGTGGGCTAAAATGGTGATCGCGGATAATGGGCAGGATGGGGGCCAGGGTCGCTAACCCGGCCAGCATTTCTGCTCCCCGGTGCTGATGCGGATCGTTGAGGTTATCGATGGCGTTCAGCGAGGAGAACACTCGTTTATCGCCCAGAACGCCAATGTCGTGCAGCAGCGCGGCGCAAAAGATCGTCTGCTGCTGCTGACGCGAGAGCCCTGACGCCTGCGCAAGCTCCAGCGCGATCAGCGCCGTTCGTTGCATATGCAGGTGTAATTCAGGGTTAATAATTTGTATGACGCGGGTGGTAAGCATCAATGCTGATTTTAAGGCGATATTATGCATCGTTTTTCTCCATCGCATTACCCGCACCGTTTTGCTCTATTTCGTTGATAGCGATGCCGACATGACAAAATAGATTGAATAAGTCCATTCGGGTTTCGCATTTTTATCCTGCCCATTTTTAGCGCGTCCCTGCACCAAAGTAGCGCTCCGGGCGAAGTAAAAATCCTTTTTTGTCCGATAGTTAATCATTTTTACCGAGTAAAATACATTAAATCCTGGCAAGCCGTTTGCATTCTCTCTGCGCGAATTTATTTAATATCTATTTTGGGATGAGTCATGATGAATTTTAGAGCATTACTGGCAATTACGTTACTGGCGATAAGCGCTTTCGCCTCGAGTGAGACGCGTCTGCCGCATATCGTAATCCTGGCGACCGGAGGGACGATTGCCGGTTCAGCGGCCAGCAATACCCAGACTACCGGGTACAAAGCCGGCGCGATTGGCGTACAGACGCTGATTAATGCCGTGCCTGAGATGAGCAAAGTCGCGCGCGTTGACGGCGAGCAGGTCGCTAATATCGGCAGCGAAAATATGACCAGCGACATCATTCTCAAACTGTCAAAGCGCGTCAATGAACTGCTGGCACGCGATGATGTGGACGGCGTAGTGATTACCCATGGTACCGACACCCTGGACGAGACGCCTTATTTCCTCAACCTGACGGTAAAAAGCAATAAGCCGGTCGTTTTCACGGCGGCAATGCGTCCGGCCACGGCCATCAGCGCCGACGGTCCGATGAATCTGCTGGAAGCGGTGACCGTGGCGGCCGACCCGGAAGCGAAGGGCCGCGGCGTGATGGTGGTGCTTAATGACCGCATCGGCGCGGCGCGTTTTGTCACTAAGACCAACGCCACGACGCTGGATACCTTCAAGGCGCCGGAGGAGGGCTATCTGGGCGTTATCGTGAGCGGCAAACCGCAGTTCGAAACTCGCGTGGATAAAATTCACACCGTGCGTTCGGTTTTTGACGTCCGCAATCTTAACGCGCTACCGAAAGTGGTCATTATTTATGGCTACCAGGATGACCCTGAATATATGTATGACGCGGCGATCGCGCACCATGCCGACGGGATTATCTATGCGGGCACCGGCGCGGGGTCGGTCTCCGTACGCAGCGCGGCGGGGATCGAAAAGGCGGAAAAAGCCGGTATCGTGGTGGTTCGCGCCTCGCGTACCGGCAGCGGCGTCGTGCCTGTTGATGACGGCCAGCCTGGGCTGGTAGCCGATTCGCTCAACCCGGCAAAAGCGCGCATCCTGCTGATGACGGCGCTGACGCAAACGAAAAATCCGCAGGTGATCCAGCAGTACTTTCACACCTACTGATCAACTTCGGGTAGGGCGCAGCGCGCCTTACCCGGGTTATTTCACCACGCACATCGGGCGCTGCGACACCGGCTCCGGGTGAATCTCCGCCTCCAGGTTAAAAATCTCCCGCAGCATCTCCGGCGTCAGTACCGTTTCCGCCAGGCCCTGAGCCTGCACCCGGCCCCCTTCAAGCACCACCAGATGGTCGCAGTAGCGGCTGGCCTGGTTCAGGTCGTGCAGTACGGTGACCACGGTCTTGCCCATCGTCTGCAGCTCGCGCATCAGCGTCATCAGCGCCACTTGATGATGAATATCCAGCCAGGTCGTTGGCTCATCGAGCAGCACCAGCGGCGTATCCTGCGCCAGCAGCAGCGCCAGAAAAGCCCGCTGCCGCTGGCCGCCGGAAAGGGCGGTCAGCGGTCGTTCCGCCAGCGCAGCGATGCCGGTTCGTTGTAGCGAGCTGTCGACCTGCTGTCGATCCTGCGCGGAAAGCCGCCCCCACAGCGGTAGCCACGGACTCCGGCCGTAGCCGACCAGCTCGCGTACGGTGACGCCTTCCGGAACGTGATGCTGCTGCGGCAGCAGCGCCAGTCGCCGCGCCAGCTGACGGGCGGATAGGCGGTTTAAGGGGACATCATTGAGCCAGACCTCGCCGGCGATGGGCGTCAGGAGGCGAGAGAAACACTTCAGCAGCGTTGATTTACCGCAGCCGTTTGGCCCCAGCAGCGCGGTAATTTTCCCGCCCGGTAGCGTCAGATCGAGATTGTTGATAACGCGCTTGCCGCCATAGCCAGCGGTTAGCTTTTCTATTCGCAGTTCCATTTAACGCATTCTCACAAGAAGCCAGATAAACCACGGGGCGCCGATAATCGCCGTCAGCACGCCTGCCGGCAGCTCAAGCGGCGGATGCAGCGTTCGCGCCAGCAGATCGGCGAGCAGCAGAACCAGTCCGCCCGTGAGCGCAGAGAGCGGCAATAAACGGCGATGGCGGCCGCCGAAGAGGCGACGCACAAGATGCGGCACCACAAGGCTGATAAAGGCGACAGGACCGCAGACCGCGACGCCGATCGACGCGAGGGCCACCGCCAACGTTAAGCCGTAGCCGTTAAGCCAGCGCACGTTGACGCCGAGCGTTCCCGCGCGCTCATGGCCTAGCGCCAGCAGGTCGAGATCGCGACTGAGGGCGAAGCTTAAGGGCAGCAAAATCGCCAGCAGGGGCAGGACGATGATGACGAATGCGCCGTCTCTGGCCCACAGGCTTCCGGTCAGCCACAGCAGCGCGTTATTGATCTCCTGCGGCCGCGACAGTAAGAGGTAGTCGGTCACGCTGGCCCAGCAGGCCGACAGCGCGATGCCGGTCAGCGCCAGGCGCATTGGTCGAGAAAAACCGGCAAGGGCGAGCGGTATTACCATCGCCACCATTCCGCCGATAAAGGCCAGCAGCGGCAGCCACGGCAGGGGCAGGGACGGTAAAAACCACAGTGCCGCCACCGAGGTCAGGCTCGCCCCGTGGTTAATGCCCAGAATGTCCGGCGAGGCCAGCGGATTATGCACAATACCCTGAACCAGCGCCCCGGAAACCGCCAGCGCGGCGCCGATAATCAGCGCCAGCACCACGCGCGGCAGGCGATATTGCATAAGGACGTAGTGATACTCGCTGTCCGTATGCCATCCGCTGAGCAGCGCTCGCCACGGCAGCGGGATCGCCCCCATCCGCAGCGAGAACAGGGTTAACAGCGTGAGCGCGAGCCATAAAAACACGATGCGTTGTTTCACCCGCGTCTCCTGACCAGCCAGACAAAACAGGGCCCGCCCGCCAGCGCCAGCACCGCGCCCGCGGGCAGTTCACCCGGCCAGGCCAACGCTCTGGCGAGCATATCCGCCAGCAGCATAAACAGGGCGCCCAGCAGGGCGCTGACCGGCAAAAAAGTACGATGATCGTGACCCGCCCAAAAACGCGCCAGATGCGGGACCAGCAGGCCAACAAAGGCAATCGGTCCGGCGACGCTGACGCTGGCGCCGGTAAGCAGCAACGCGGCCGCGTTGATAAGCAGGCGCAGGCGCGGCAAATTCACCCCCAGCGAATGGGCGGCGGTATCGCTGACGTTGAGCAGATTAAGCGCGTTGGCCAGCAGGAATACGCCGGGGGTGATCAGCGCGACAAAAGGGAAAAGCTGCCAGAACTCGGCCCAGCGTACGTGGGAAACGCCGCCCGCAAGCCAGGTAAGAATGCCCCAGGCGCGATCTTCCGCCAGCAGCAGGGTCATTCTGGTCAGCGCCATGCATAGCGCCGAGAGGGCAATACCGGCGAGGATCAACCGTTGGCGATCCTGCTGCTGACGCCAGCCGCCGCCGGCGCTCATCACCAGCAGCCAGCTTATTCCGCCGCCGCAGGCGGCAATCAGCGCCAGCGAAAAGCCCGCCAGCGGTGCCGGACTGAATGCGCTGGTCAGCGCCATCGCCAGCGCCGCGCCGCTATTAATGCCGAGCAGTGAAGGCGATGCCAGCGGGTTATGGGTAAGCGTTTGTAATAACGCCCCCGACATCGCCAGCGAGGCGCCGAGCATTACCGCCACCAGGCTGCGGGGCAGGCGCAGATTAAGCACCAGCGCCTCCGCAAGCGAAGGAGACTCAGGCGCCAGCAGGGCGTGAAGGGCGTTGAGCGGCGAAATCGGGATGGGCGAATAGCAGAACAGGCTCAGCCAGAACAGGCCGCTGAGGGCCAGCAGCGGCCATCCCCAGATAAAAAACGCGCGACGGAACGGTTTCATGGCGTGATATCAACCGCCCGGTGGTGGACAATTTTAACCATATCGCTGGCAATACGCTCGGCGGCGAAGATCCCGCGCATCCGCGCCCAGCTGTTGCTGTCGACGGCGGCGACCTGCCCTTTCTGCTCGGCCTGCAGCATTGGCCACAGGGAGTCCTGCTGCCATTTTTTCACGATACTTTCAGTACGGTAATGAGCGACCAGCAGCCATTGCGGATTCAGGGCCAGCAGCTGTTCGAAATTTATCGCCGCCATCGGCGCGCCGCCGATTGGCGGCGGAACCTTCAGGCCAAGCGCCGTCAGCACGCTACCGGTATAAGTTTGCGTTGAGTGAAGATTAAACTGCTGTTCGCGAGAGGTGCCAAACAGCACGCTGGCGCCAGCCGGCAGCTGTCGGGAAAACGCCGCCATTTTTTGCCGATGCAGCGCCAGACGCTGCTGCATCTCCTTATCCTTACCCACTACTTTGCCGATAATCGCCGCTGACTGCAGGTTCTCCTCCCAGGTTTCATTGCGCGATTTCAACAGCAGCACCGGGGCAATTTGCCTCAGGGCGGCGTAAATTCCGGCATGGCGACTGCTATCGGCGACGATCAGATCGGGATGCAGCGCGCTGATGGCCTCCAGTGAAGGCTGGGCGCGGGTGCCCACCGACTGCCAGGGCTTCAGACGTGCGCGTACGTCCGCCAGAATACGCGACGGATCGTTGTCATCGGCCACGCCTGTCGGGCTAACGTCAACCGCCGCCAGCGCGTCGACAAAGGAGAGTTCAAGCACGACGATGCGCTGCGGCGTTTTATCAAGCGTAAAGCGACCGCGCTCATCCTGTACGGTGGCGGCAAAGAGCGGGCCCGCCAGAAACAGCAGGCTGAAAATACACAGACGAACAAGGCTAAACATTATTCACTCCAGCTTGCCGGACAGGGCGCGAATAGCGCTGTCCGGCAACGCTCTATCATCAGAACTTCATTGATCCTTGCAGGTACAGCGTGCGCGGCTGACCGGCGTAAAGCCCTTTGTTGTTATCGTCGTACGAGCGGGTGTAATACGCATGGTCGAAGATGTTTTTCACCCCCAGCGCGAGGTTGAGATTGGCCATCTGCGGGCCAAAGTCATAGGCCACGCGAGCGCCCCACAGCATATAGCCGGGAATGCGGCCGGTGCTGCCATCGGCGCTTTCGGCAACGGTATTGGCGTTATCGGCAAACTGGCTCGACTGGAAGTCGCCGTTGAGGTTAAACGTCCAGCTGCCGGGCTTGTAATCGACGCCAAAGGTGCCTTTGTGCTTCGGCGAGAAGGGAACCTGGTTACCGTAGGTATCGCCTTTCTCGCGAATTTCAGCATTGACGTACGCATAGCTGGCGTAGACAGAGAGATTATCAAGCGCGGGTGAAAGCTCGCCGAGGGCGTAACGGGTTTGCGCTTCCAGGCCGCTATGACGGGTTTTACCGCGGGCGGTGACCGTGTCATTGGTCTGGTTGGAATCGTACTGATTGTTGAAGTTAATCAGGAACAGCCCCATCTCTGCGGTCAGCGCGCCGTCATCGTAGCGGGTGCCGACTTCCCAGGTTCGCGCTTTTTCCGGTTCCACATTGCCGCTTTGCACAGCCTTGCCAATCTGGCTGTACTGTACGGTGCCGAATGAGCCTTCTGTGTTGGCATAAAGATTCCAGCTGTCGGTGAGGTGATAAAGAACATTCAGCGCCGGGAGCGGGGCGTTATAGCTGACCCGTTCGCGGGTGCCCAGCAGATTATTGTCCTGATAAGACTCAATGTGCTCAAAGCGCATACCTGGCGTAATCGTCCAGTTGCCGATATCCACGCGATCGTCGATATACCAGGCGTGGGCTTCGGTGCCGGAACGGGTATCGCGATCGTACGGACTGGCGGTGCTGGGCAGCTCGCCGCTGGTGGTCGCGGTGTAGTAACGCATCTCGTGGGTCGATTCGTTGACGTAGCGATAGCCGATGCCGACTTCGTGGGCGGATGGGCCGATCATAAAGCTTTGGCTGTAGCGCGGCTCGATGCCGCGGACCCAATATTCGCGCGGGGAGAGGGTAATGCGCTTACCCTGTTCCAAGTAGCCGCTGCGCAGGGTATGGGTATAGAACCCCTGAATATTAAATTTATGCTGCGCATCCGGCTGGTACTGGTAGCCGAGGCTGGCGAGCTGGCGGCGCCCCCAAAAGCGGTCATAAGGACGCGTGGACTGCCAGCGGTCGGCGTTGTAGTCGGCACGGGAGAGGCCGCCGGGCATATCGGCTTCGCCGTCATAGTATTGCAGCAGGCTGTTAAAGGTATGGACTTCGTTGGGCGCGTATTTGCTTTTCAGCATCACATCATCAATCCGCGTGGCGCTGTGTTCGCGCCAGTCGCTGCCCCGGGTGCCGGAGTAAAGCAGGGCGGATCCGAAACCGTTGTCCGCCGTGCCGCCGATCGCGAGGTTATGCGTCT
Organism: Klebsiella sp. PL-2018; assembly: GCF_019048985.1. NCBI lineage: Bacteria > Pseudomonadati > Pseudomonadota > Gammaproteobacteria > Enterobacterales > Enterobacteriaceae > Klebsiella > Klebsiella sp. PL-2018. The sequence continues at coordinate 3,469,259 of NZ_CP077673.1, read as the reverse complement.
CTTTCGGGTTGTTTTGCGAAGAGATGGGGCTGAGCTGCCCTTCAATGCCGCCCTGAATGCCAAAATCCTCGGGGATGGCGCGGGTGACGAAGTTCACCACGCCGCCGACGCTCTGCGGCCCGTAGCGCACCGCGCCGCCGCCGCGCACGACATCGATGGCGTCCATATTGCCGAGCGAGACCGGCGCCAGCGAAAGCTGCGGCTGGCCGTAGGGGGCAAAGGGAACCGGGATACCGTCCATCAGCACCGTGGAACGGCTGGCAAGCCGCGGGTTGAGGCCACGAATACCGAAGTTCATCGCCAGGTCGTGACTGCCGGTGCCGGTATTTTCCGGCGCGTTGACGCCGGGGATCCGGTTCAGCACTTCGCGCATCGTGGCGGCGCCGGTTTTGGCGAAATCCTCCCGACGGATCACGTCGCGGGCGCCGGCGTGCTCAAAGACATCATTTTCGCGCGCGTCGCCAAGCCAGTCCCCGACGACGGTTAGGGTGGATTCTGCACTGACGGACGCGGGATCCAGCTCCAGGGTCCAGACGTTCTTGCCCAGCGGCTTGAGCCGTAATCCGCTGCCGTTCAGCAGCCTGCGTAAACCCTCTTCGGTTTCAAAGCTGCCGTGCAGGCCCGGACTATGCTTGCCGCGCGTCAGGCTGGCGTCGGCGGAAAGCGTGATACCGCTGCGGGCGGCATATTGGTTCAGGGCGTGATCTAACTCCCCGGCGGCAATATCATACTGCGCGGCGGCGAATACCGGCGCGGCAGCCAGCCCCGCTAGCGGCAGCAGGCTTAAACGGATTGCCATCACCAGAGGCATCGGTTTGCGTAAAACGCGTAAAGGCGTCATCTCTTCTCCACCATCGTTTTTGGTTATATTCATCAGATAAGTCGAACGAGCAGGGGAAAAGGGATAATAGAGAATGAGAATTTTTTCGATTTCTTTTCTCAGGCCGGAACGAGCGTGACCCAGTAGCGGGTGACAGACCGCAATGTAATCGGCAGCGTTTGCGCGATAACCTGCAGAATGGCATCAGGGTCGCCCAGCGGAAAGGTGCCGCTCAGGCGTAAATCGGCCACGGCGGGATCGCAGCGCAGCACCCCGGAGCGATAGCGGGCGAGGGTTTCGACCACTTCGCTCAGCGGGGCGTCGTGGAAGGTCAGCACGCCCCGGATCCAGCTATCCTCGCCGCCGTTGAGCTTAACCAGGGCGGCGAAGCGATCGCGGGTAAACCACAGGCTTTCCCCGGCGTTAACGCGTTGGGCGCTGCCGGACGGTAAAACCACTTCTACGGCATGCTGCTGTACCGCCAGCCGGGTGCCGCCGGCAAACTGACGGACGGTGAATTCGGTCCCGAGCGCGGTGAGAGTGCCTTCCCGCGTTTGCACCCGAAAAGGCCGCTGCCGGCTGTCGTGAGCGGTCCTGATGGCGATTTCGCCGTAGCGTAAATGAACCATGCGCTGCCGCGCGTCAAAACGGACGTCGGCGGCACTTTCGCTATTCAGCGTCAGCAGCGAACCGTCGGCAAGCCGCTGCGGGCGCGGTATCCCTTTCGCCGTCCGGTAGTCGGCGCGGAGGCCCTCCGCCAGCTCGGACTCCCAGAGCCGCCAGCTGCCTCCGGCCGCCAGCAAAAGCATCAGCCCTTTCAGCACGTGGCGACGCGCCAGACGGCTATCGTGAAGAGCACGGCTGGCCAGCCCGCCCGGCAGTTGCCCCATCTGCTGACGCAGGTTTTCTACCTGCTGCCACGCCCACTGATTTTCGTTGTTTTGCTCATACCACTGCTGCCAGCGGGCCTCCTGCTGCGGACTGACGCGCCCATCGCTGAGGACTGCGTACCAGTGCGAGGCGGAACGCAGCGCCTGACGACGGGATTCGCTTAGCGTCGGTTTCACAGGCCATTCTCCAGACGGAACAGCAGGCAGTGCTCGGTGGCTTTCGCGATATATTTCTTAACCGAACTGACGGAAACCGCCAGGCGGCTGGCGATATCGGCGTAGGTCAGCCCTTCAAGCTGCGAGAGCAAAAACGCTTCCCGGGCTTTTGCGTTAAGCCCGTCCAGCATGGCATCGATCTGCTGTAACAGTTCGAGCTGGCTCTGCCGTAGCTCCGGTGAGGGAGAGAGCTCTGGCGGTAGCTGAGAGAGCATGTCGAGCCAGGCGCGCTCCAGGGCGTTGCGGCGGAACAGGTCGATCATCACCCGTTTAGCAATCGTGCAGAGAAAAGATTTTGGATCGCGAATCGTCAACAGCGACTCGCCGGCCATAATTCGGACAAAGGTGTCCTGCGCTACGTCGTCGGCGTCATAAGCGGATTGCAGCTTATGGGTAAGCCATTTTTTCAGCCAGCCATGATGGTCGCTATAGAGCGAGGCAAGCGTCAGCGGAGAGGCGATGGCGGAAGAAGGTGACATAGCCAGGTTCAGGAGAGTTGATCAATACGGCATATGTTAATATGAGAATGGTTATCATTTCAATAAAGCGCGGCAGGGATAAGGGCCATATAGACTCATAGTAACGATAAGTGATTGTTAAATATTGAATAGATTTTTCCCCTCATTGCATCATTTCTTTCCCTTTCTGCTTAATGCAAATAAAATTCATTATCATTATTCCCTCATTAACCTTAATGTTGTATTTATAATGCATTTTATGAGGAGTGAGGAAAGTCAAATGAACGCAAGCGAAAAAGCCGGACATACGTTTTTGGCAAGCCTGGGGAAAACCCGTTTACGCCCCGGCGGCATTGAAGCCACAGAGTGGCTATTTCAGCAGGCGGGTTTTACCGCCGACAGTAAAGTTCTGGAGGTAGCCTGTAATATGGGGACAACCTCTATTGAGCTGGCGCAGCGTTTTCACTGCAGCGTTTACGCCATCGATATGGATAAAGACGCGCTGGCGAAAGCCCGGCAAAATATCGTTCGCGAAGGTGTGGATCATCGGGTGATAGTGATGGAGGCGAATGCCGCTCGGCTGCCATTTGCCGATGCAACATTTGATATGGTGATAAATGAAGCGATGCTCACCATGTATGCGGATAAAGCCAAAGAGAAACTGGTGGCGGAATATTTTCGCGTTCTTAAGCCCGGCGGTCGTTTGCTGACGCACGATATCATGTATACGCAGGATGCGCTGGGAGAGGACGCCCGGCGGCAGCTGCAGGGGGTGGTGAAATCCCACGTCAGCCCGCTGAGCGCCGCCGCCTGGCAGACGCTTTTCCAACGGACCGGCTTTGATGCCGTAAGCATTCATCATGGACCGATGTCGCTGATGTCGCCGCGAGGGTTGATGAAAGATGAAGGTTTTAAACAGGCGCTAAAAATTGTCGGCAATGGTTTGTTGAAGCGCGAGAATCGTCCGAGATTTTTCTCTATGTTGCGTTTTTTTCAACGTCATAAAAGGCATTTGAACTTTATTGCCTGCTGTTCTGTTAAAGCAACGGAGGTAAAAAGTCTGAAATAACCCACCGGCGATATGGATAATTGTCGATAAATATTAATTATTGTCAGGAAAGTAAAATAAGCTGATTCTTATTTTAGTCATTTCTCTGACACTCATTTTTAATATTGCTATTTTATGTCAGTGAGGCTTATGGAAGATAAAGGAATAGCCTGTCCGCAAACGTTGTGAAAAGGATAACAGAAAGCAGAGGCTACCCCGACCTCATCTGGATGCAGCCGTACCTCGACGCGGCTTCAGCTGCGGCCTGCGGGTTACCACAGCGACGTTCTGGTTGGAAAAGACGCATACTTTATGTTGAATGATTAGCGCGTTAATCATTCTTGCGGTGGATATTTGAGGTTTATTATTCACTTTTTTATTTACATTTTGTTACAGGTGTGCTGGTATTGTGTTTTTTTATGTTGGCCTCTTTTTTTACTTGCCGGAGTGAATTTACCAGGATTATTATTGTCTGAACTGCTACACGTACCGCCTAATGACAGATGAAGGGACTCGTTTTTTCCTTAAGCGTTACCTCATGTTCTAATGTTTACAGGAAAAAACATGTCTTACGCTTTTAATAAAAAACTTCTTCATCCCCGTAATTGGGGGACCTGGTTTGGCCTGGGCGTGCTCTGGCTCATCGTCCAGCTTCCTTATCCCGTCTTGCATCTTATCGGTACCAGCGCCGGTCGCGCATCCCGGCGCTTCCTGAAACGCCGTGAGCATATCGCCAGACGCAATCTCGAACTTTGCTTTCCCACCATGTCGCCCGCGGCGCGCGAAAAGCTTATCGAACAGAACTTCATGTCGCTAGGGATGGGCCTGATTGAAACAGGGATGGCATGGTTCTGGAGCGATGAGCGCGTTAAGAAATGGTTTGACGTGGAAGGTATGGTCAATCTCAATAATGCTCTGAGCGAACAAAAAGGCGTGATGGTCGTTGGCGTCCACTTTATGTCGCTTGAACTGGGTGGCCGTACGATGGGGCTGTGTCGTCCGATGATGGCGACCTACCGTCCGCACAATAGCCCGTTAATGGAGTGGGTGCAGACGCGCGGTCGTTTGCGCTCGAACAAGGCGATGATTGACCGTCGTAATTTATCCGGTCTGGTACATGCCTTAAAGTCGGGTGAAGCGGTGTGGTTTGCGCCGGATCAGGACTACGGCCCGAAGGGGAGCGTATTTGCTCCGTTCTTCTCGGTACAGCAGGCAGCAACGACCAACGGTACCTACGTACTCTCTCGTTTGTCGGGCGCGAAAATGCTCACCATCAGCATGGTGCGTAAAGCGGACCGCAGAGGTTATAGCCTGCACATCAGCGACGTCATGAGCGACTATCCTGGCGAAGATAAACAGGATGCGGCAAGCTATATCAACAAGGTTATTGAGAAAGAGATCCTGCGCGCGCCGGAGCAATACCTGTGGGTTCACCGCCGCTTTAAAACCCGTCCGCTGGGCGAAACTTCGCTCTATTAAGCCCTCCGCACTCGCGGCGCTTTCAAAATGGTCCCGGTTGCGTTAACGTGCGCGGGATCATATTTTTTGTTGTAAGCGAAGGAGTGCGTTGTGTTCGCTGAGTTTGGTGTATTGAATTACCTGACCTATCTGGTCGGCGCTATCTTTATCATCCTGGTTCCCGGCCCGAATACCTTTTTTGTCCTCAAGACCGGCATCGCCCACGGCGTTAAAAAAGGGTATCTGGCGGCGGCAGGCGTGTTTATTGGCGATGCGGTGCTGATGTTTCTGGCTTTTGCCGGCGTCGCGACGCTCATCAAGACTACGCCGGTGCTGTTCAATATCGTGCGTTACCTGGGGGCGATTTATCTGCTGTGGATGGGCGGCAAGATGCTCTACGCGGTGTTAACCCAGCGTGATGGTCATTCGTCTGCTGATTCCGAGCCGGGCAGCGCGATTCTCAAACGTTCGCTGACCCTTAGCCTGACGAATCCAAAAGCGATTCTTTTTTATGTCTCATTCTTCGTGCAGTTTATTGACGTCAGCGCCAAAACGCCCGGGCTGGCGTTCTTTATTCTGGCGCTGACCCTGGAGATAATCAGCTTCATCTATATGAGCTTTTTGATCCTCTCCGGCTCTTTCGTCACGCGTTACGTGAAGACGAAAAAGAAGCTGGCGAAAATCGGCAACAGTCTGATAGGCCTTGTGTTTGTCGGTTTTGCCGCCCGTCTGGCGACGCTCCAGTCGTAATCGTTGGGGGCCGGTACGCGGGACCGGCCCCATAGTGACTGTCACTGCCTCGTAACAAAATCCCTTCAATTTTGATTGCATTGGTGTTACATATACAGCCGATTATCGCTCAGAAAAAAGGGAACCCGGATGATTCTGCAGAAACTCACCAGCAATAAAAACAGCAAGAAGTTCTTTTTGTCGATCGCGGCGATCTTTGCCATCGCGCTTATCGTGGTTGGGCGCGCCACCTTTGGCGGCGTGGTGAGTGAATACAATATGCCGTATTCAGAATGGACGACGTCAATGTTCTTCCTGCAGGGGGCGATGGTCACGGTTTACAGCATTGTGTTTACGCTGCTGTTTTCCATCCCGCTGGGTTTCCTCTTTTTAGGTTCCGACCGCCGGGACTAATTTCATGCAATAAGGCGAACCGAAGTTCGCCTTATTATGTTTCCACGGCTATCGCCAGTCTCTGTCGTCATGATGATGGTGGCGGTGTTGATGGTGATAGCCTGGGTCGACAATACATCCCGATAACAGCGTGCAAAGCGCGAGAATCAACGGCAACACGATCGGTTTTTTCATTTCTCACTTCTCCAGTTAAATCCGTGCGCAAAAACGGGCATGCGCCATCGGCTGATGAGGTGAGTGTATGCTTTTAACTTATTGAGTAGATGAGATAATTCTGCAATCCTTGCCGGAAAGACGCGCGAATAATCCTGGATTTACCACCAGCCCAATTGCGTACCCGCCACGGCGACGATGGCGACAATAAGCATAATTATGGTGCTTTTTTTCATTACGCTCCGCCTGGTGCCGCATAGCCGCCGACAAAAAACCAGCCCAGAAAAACCACGGCAACGATAAAAATAGCCACCGGAAATAGAATACCCAGTCTCATTATTGAGCCCCTGTAAGTGCGAGTCGTGTCGACTATGATACGGGATTTCACCGTAGATTAGTCAATATGAAAAAAACGCCCCTGACGGCGAGACTGCTTATCCTGATACATCGCCTCATCGGCGGCGCGCAGCGCCAGTTCTACGTCGATCTGCCAGGGGTCGGCTTCAATCACCCCAAAACTGGCGCCGGGGTAGTTAATCCGGTGTTCGCCAAGGAAATAGATCCCCGCCAGCGCTTGACGTAACGCGGCGATATACTCCTGCTGGTCGGCTGAATCGGGACCCGGACCGACAATTAAAAACTCATCGCCGCCGAGACGGCCTACAATATCGCCGCTGCGCACGCGGGCGGCCAGGCGTTCTCCGATCTGAATCAAAAAGCTGTCGCCGCACGGGTGGCCGAATCGATCGTTGATTGCTTTGAAATCATCGAGATCGATAAAAATCAGCAGCACGCTGCGCTGCTGTTCCCGGGCCTGCGAAAACTGTGCGGCAAGATGCTTAAACAGCGAGCGGCGATTCGGCAAACCCGTAAGCTCGTCGGTATACGAATGCATCTCCAGCGCGACGTTAGCCGCCCGAAGCTGCTGTACCAGCGTCTCTTTCTCAACGTAATGGGAGATGAGGTTGGCAAACAGATTCATCACCTGCTCACCCTCAATGTTATAGGGCTGTCTTGCCCGGCTGGTGGCGCACAGCGTGCCGAATAATGAGCCGTCGGTCAGGCGCACGGGAATGCTGAAAAAGGTGGCGATCCCCAAATCCTGGGCGGCGAGACACGAACGCCAGCGCTCGGCAACATCGTTGCTAAAAATGCAGCGGTCGTCCAGCGCGCGTTTGCACAGCGAGTCGTTCCACGGGACGGAGAACCCTTCGGGGATCTGCATTTCGCTGCTGTTGTGCGCGTACATAATATGCTGGCGCTGCGCGTCGAAGTCGATACGAGTCAGGTAGGTAGATTCCATTCGGGTAACCAGCTCCAGCATCTCAAGCAGCTGTCGCACCAGGGTTTCGAGGGAGTGTTCATTAGCGAGCGTTTGCGACACGCGAGCGAGAATAAAATCGGACATGAGAAATACGGCTCCCGAATGCTAATCGTCACTACCAGCAAATGATGCTAAAAAACAATCAGCGCAGAATTAACAGAGATACACAAAATTTAACACATCTGGGGGGAGAATACCTGCATCCGCGGCGGGAAAAAAAGCCCCGTCGGGGGCGACGGGGAAAACTCATTGATTATGGAATGATCTGTTCTCTGGTCAATTCGAGAACAGGGCTACTCTACGATGCAAAAGTGCAGCTAAAATGGAGAAACCGTGGAGATTCAGGGTGAAAGACCGTTTTAATCGATTAAGGAGGGGAAATGAAGGGGATGATAGTCATGCTACCTCTGGCGCTTGCCGGATGCGCGCAGAGTCAGCCAGCGCAGCAAGCACACCCGATAGGGATGGCTAACCCGGCTTCGGTATACTGCCAGCAGCTGGGAGGGAAACAGGTTCCTGTCCAAAGCCCGCAGGGCGTGCGCACCGAGTGCAAGCTACCCAGTGGTGAAACGTTAGATGAATGGGCGCTCTGGCGGCGCGATCATCCGGCTAAGTCATAGCGCTTTCAGCCAGTCAGCCAGCACCTGGGCATGGTTTTGCCGGGTATTTTTCGCCGCGTAGAGCAGCGTCAGCGGCTGCTGCCTGGCAAGCGCGGCCATGCGCTCGCCTTCATCGCGGTGGGCTTCCAGCTCCCGGCGATAGCGCTGGCTAAAGTGGGCAAAATCAAGCGTCTCGCCGTGAAAAGCTTTACGCAAATCAGTCGATGGCGCCAGGATTTTGCACCACTCATCGTAATTCAGCGCCTCTTTTTTTATTCCGCGCGGCCACAGGCGGTCTACCAGTATCCGGTAGCCGTCGCTCGCTTCCTGCGGGTCATAAACCCGTTTACATTGAATCATCGTCACTCTCCCTCTGTTCCATCCAGGCAAGCAGCTGCGGCAACTGCTGCTCGGAAAATACCGTTATCCCGTATTCGCGAAGCAGGGCGGCGGCAACGCCGGCACCGGGTTTGCGCTGTCCGTTAAAGGTACCATCATAGATAAACTGACTGCCGCAGGTTGGGCTGCCGTCGGTGAGCAATGCTGCGGTACAGCCTTCCTCCTGCGCTGCTTTTAGCGCCAGCCAGGCGGCTAGCTGATAGCGCGCAGTGACGTCCTGGCCGTCACTTTCAACAATTTTCGCACGGTTTTGCATGACATCCGCTCCCTGCGCGCCAAGGATTTCCGCCGGTAGCCTGGGGATGGGCAATCCGGCAGCCAACTCCGGGCAGTGGGTGACCAGCCGCCCCTCGCTCTGCCAGCGAGACAGCGCGTTAGCCAGCCGGGCTTTGTGGCTGCCGTTATAGCGAACCTGAAAGCCCATCAGGCAGGCGCTAACCAAAATTTTGTCCTTCATCATGCATCCATAGCGATTTGTCTGCCCTATACCATAGCGCCAGTCAGGCTAAATTACCCGCGTTCAGAAGCAGACAAAATAAGGATTGTGTTCTGCCGTTGAGATCGCTAACCTGAGGCTCCTTGTGTTGCCTGATATTCGCTCTGACATAAGGATTCTGCTATGAACTCCCCCCTGCGTATTGCCCTGGTTGGTGATTACAACCCTGATGTAGTTGCCCATAAAGCGATTCCCCTGGCAATTGATGATGCCGCCGCCGTACTGGAGCTGCCGCTGCGTTATGACTGGCTGGCCACCAGCGAAATAAAGTCCGCTGACGATCTCGCTGATTACGATGCTATCTGGGTGGTTCCCGCCAGCCCCTATAAAAACGCCGAAGGCGCATTTATCGCTATACGCCACGCGCGGGAAAACAGCATTCCGTTCCTTGGCACCTGCGGAGGATTCCAGCACGCGATTATCGAATACGCGCGCAACGTTATGGGCTGGCGGGATGCCGCACATGCGGAAACCGATACCGAAGGCCGGATGGTTATCGCGCCGCTTAGCTGCTCGCTGGTAGAAAAGTCGGACAACATTGAACTGCGGGCCAATACGCTGATCTCTCGCGCCTATGGCCGCGACAGTATTGAAGAGGGTTACCACTGCAGCTACGGGATTGCCAGCGATTTTGCCCGCGAGCTGGAGCAGGGCGACCTGCGGGTTACGGGCTGGGATGATGACGGTGAGATTCGGGCGGTAGAACTGGTGACGCATCCGTTCTTTGTCGCCACGCTATTTCAGCACGAGCGCAATGCGCTGGAAGGCAGACCTGCGCCGCTGGTTCACGCGTTTTTACGCGCGGCAAGTCAGTGAGCGAACGCCCGGCGGCGGTTGCCGGGCGTCGATATCGCTAGCCGTTGATCTCCCGATCGCGACCGGCCAGCGCGCCAAATACCGCCATCGCAACGGAAATCAGCGCCACGGCGATCAGCGGGATATGCCAGTCGCCGTTGGCATCATGAATTTTTCCCATCACCGGCGGCCCGCAGGCGGCCAGCAGATAGCCCACCGCCTGCGCCATTCCCGACAGCGCGGCGGCCTGGTGCGCCGAGCTGGCGCGCAGCCCGATAAAGGTCAATCCCAGAATCATGGTCGCGCCGGAACCGAAGCCAAAGATAAGCGTCCACAGCACCGCCTGAGCGGGTAAAAACCATAAACCGAGCGCGCTGACTGCACACATCAGGGCGACCAGCACCGCAATGCCGCGCTGATCTTTCAGCCGATGCAGTATTAACGGGATCGCCAGCCCCGGCGCCGCGGTGGCCAACTGGAGCAGCCCGTGCAGGGAGCCCGCCTGCGCTTCGCTGTAGCCTATGCTTTGCAAAATGGCGGGCAGCCAGCCGATGATGACGTAGTAGACCAGCGAGTTAATCCCGAGAAACAGCGTCACCTGCCAGGCCAGCGCCGAGCGCCAGATCCCGCGGTTGTGGATGGCGCCCGACCCCGTCAGCGGCGCGGTGACTTGCCTGCGCGCCTGCGGTAGCCAGATAAACAGCGCCAGCAGCGGAAATGCCATCAGCATCAACAGCGCGCCGCGCCAGCCCAGTCCGGCGAGCGCCAGCGGAACGACCATTGCCGAACCCAGCGCCGCCGCGCCCCCCATGGTGAGAGAGTAAGCGCCGGTCATTTTGGCGACGTGCTGCGAGAAGTCACGTTTGATCAGTCCGGGCAGCAGAACGTTTCCCAGGGCGATGCCGCAGCCGATAATCGCGGTTCCGATAAACAGCAGCGAGACGAAGGGCAGGGAGCGCAGACCCACGCCGAGGCAAATCAGGATCATCGCCAGCAGCAGGCTACGTTCAATGCCGAATCGGCGGGCGACACCCGCCGCCAGCGGCGAGACCAGGCCAAAGGCCAGCAGCGGCAGGGTGGTTAACAGACCGGTTTGCGCGGTGGTGAGGCCATATTCGCTGCGAATGGCATCAAGCAGCGGCGCGGCGCCGGTAAAGGTGACCCGCAAGGTGGTGGCGATAAGCAGAATACCGGTAATCAATAGCAGATTACGGCGGCCGGCAGAAGGTGAAACAGAATTCATGGCTATCTCAAACAAGAATACGTGGCGCTTACCATAGCCTGTTTGCCGCCTGTTTAAATCAAGCTAAAATGACAGATTATCGCTAAAATCGGACAATATCATGATCGGACTCGGCCTGGACGGCTACGACCCGGACAGCGGCCACGAAGCGGCGGCGGCTTTTCGTATTCAGGTGGTCGCGGACGAGCAGTACATTCCGCGCCATCATCACCGTAAAGGTCAGCTCATCCTGGCGCTACACGGGGCGCTGACCTGCGAAGTGGAGAACGCGATGTGGATGGTGCCCCCGCAGTACGCGGTGTGGGTACCGGGACAGGTGCCGCACAGCAATCGCGCGACGCCGGAGGCGCAGGTCTGCTTTTTATTTATTGAACCCCACGCGGCGCCGATGCCGGATTTCTGCTGCACGCTAAAGATTTCGCCGCTGGTGCGCGAGCTTATCCTCGTTATGGCCGAGCGCGGCAGGGCCGAACTCGCTAAACCGGCAATGAACCGCCTGGTGCAGGTGCTGTTCGATGAACTCCCGCAGCAGCCGCAGGAGCACCTGCAGCTCCCGGTCTCCGGGCATCCAAAAATTCGTCAGATGGTGGACATGATGGCCGTCGACCCGGCCCGCTGGCAAACGCTGGCGCAGTGGGCGGCGGAGTTTGCCATGAGCGAACGCAATCTGGCGCGGCTGGTGGTGCGTGAGACGGGCTTAAGCTTTCGCCGCTGGCGACATCAGCTGCAGCTGATCCTCTCCCTGCAGATGCTGATCCGCGGGCAGACGGTACAGCAGACGGCGCAGAGCCTGGGCTATGACTCGACCACCGCCTTTATTACTATGTTTAAAAAGGGCCTCGGGCAAACCCCGGGGCGCTATCTTGCCAGCCTGGCTACGACTTCCCAATAAACAGCGAAATGATCCCGGCGGCGATCAGCGGGCCGACCGGGACGCCGCGGAAGAGGGCGACGCCGAGCACGGTGCCGACCAGCAGTCCGGCTACCAGCTGCGGCTGCGAGCCCATCAGCGCCACGCCGCGCCCGCCGAGCCAGGAAACAAAAACTCCCACGGCAATCGCCAGCAACGATTTCCAGTTCACGAAGGAGTGCAGCAGCGTAGAGGGCGGTAGCGTGCCGCTGGCAATGGGCGCCATCACGCCGATGGTGAGAATAATAATACCGATGGTCAGCCCTTGCTTTTCAATCCACGGAAAGAAGGCGTTGAGCGGGGTGACGCGGACGATAATTAATACCAGGATTGAAATAGCTACGGTGGTGTTATGGCTAATAAAGCCGAGCGCCGCCAGGCCCAGCAGTATTAACAGGGTGGTGTCGAGCATGTGCAGAGGTCCTTGCCAGAATATAAAAAAGAACAGCCCGTTTACTCTACGCATAATCGCGTAAGTAAACAGGTTTTTTATCGCAGACTCGCGATTTGAGGCATCTGCACGATCGATTTTCCCCCGCGGTACAATGCGCGCCCTGGCGCAGGAGAGGGAACAATCAGGCTTCGCGATGAAACGCGATCAGTTCCGGACGGGCAATACGCAGATAGTCGGCGGTATCAAGGATGATGGACTTATCAAGCTGCCCGGCGTTGAAGGCGATTTCCGGGAAGCGCTCAAACAGCAGCGGGTCGGCGACCAGGCGTAAAGAGGGGTGGAAGCTGAAAGGGGGAATGGCGCCAAAGACGCAGGCGGTCAGGGCGTCAACTTCCGCCGGACTGGCCAGAGAGGCTTTGCTGCCGCCGACGTATTCGGCCAGACGGGCTAAATCCGCCTGCAGATCGGCGGCAAGGATAGCCAGAACGTGCTGATTAACCCCATGTCCTTTAATTTTACATACCAGCGCTTTTGCTCCCTGACCCAGCGCGGTGCCGCGGATCTTCGACACGGCTTCACACTTTCCGACGGCTTCATGTTCCACGACCCGGTAACGGGCGTGGTCGCGGTTAAGCAGCGCCAACAGCTGCTGATGAATACTCACTTTTACCGGCGCGTTCATGTCGTTTTTTTCCTTAAAAATAAAACCTCAAGATTAATCCTCTCGCCCCGGGTAAGCGTGTTTTTTTTGCTTTTTATTTTCGTACAGCCGGGCATCCGCGATTTTCATGACGTCGGCCAGGCTATCCCCCGGCGCCATGCTGCAGGCCCCCCATGAGAAATTAACGCGCTGGTTAATGTCAATTTCCTTCAGGTGCTGGCGAATACGCTCGGGTATATTTTTCGCCTCCTGTTCCTCATAATCGATCAGTATCAGGAAGAACTCATCGCCGCCCAGCCGGATGCCGTAATCGCTTTTACGTATGGCGGCGGAAATGGACTGGGCGAGCAGCACGATGGCGCGGTCGCCTTCATCGTGTCCCCAGGTGTCATTAAGGTATTTTAGCCGGTCGCAGTCCAGCGCCATAAACACGATATTCACGCCTTGCTCGGTGAGCTTTTGCATACGCGATTCCAGCAGCGAGGAGAGAATTTTTCGGTTGTACAGACCGGTTAAAGAATCACTAATGTTTTCTTTAAAAACGTCGGTATACAGGCGAAAGTGCATGCGTACCAGGTGCAGCAGAACGCCGGTAGATATCAGGTAAAACAAAAATAGCTTCCAGGAGCTAAGCAGAAAATAGGACATATCCAGCGACAGCGAAATGTGCAGGTTTTCCGCCACCTGCTGGCTATGGTGGGCGTAGCTGAAAAAATGCGTGTTGCTGCGGTGAACGCGGATTTCAGACGTTGAGTCCGAGTCCGTTAAGGTGATGTCGAGATAGCGCCAGACCAGGGGGCGGTCGGTGGTATAGAGCAGCTTCTCAATATCGTGACGAGTGACGTCCACCATCACAATGCCCTTCAGCCGATCCCGATGATAGACCGGGGTTAAGAACGACAAAATATTCTGTCCGGTTAGCGCGTCAGCATAGATACTGGAAATTAGCGTACGCCCGCGAAGTAAACCGTTAAGACTGAACTGAGTGATGCCCAGTTTACTGTCGTGAAGAAAGTTCCAGTTATCAACGGGGCTGCTATTTATCTCAATCGGCGAATAGAAATACGCGTATTTATTGTCTAAATCGAGGTAATAGCGGAAGCGTTTATCGGATTTGAAGGTTGCCGAATTCAGCGCGGCGATAATATCGCTTTGGGCTATCGCGGCATCAAAAGCCTGCAGCGCCGGGAGATCGTTAATCCACGGCTCGCACGAAGGCTGGGTGGTACTGAGCGTACCGTGAAGCCCGGGGAAGGTATGCCCGGCGATATTGAGCCCGTATACGTTGCCATTGGTCTGCACGCCAGCGCAGGCCTGTTGGGCCTTTTCGGCAGTGGGGTGCGTATCCAGCTTTCGCGCGACCTGGGAGATAACCAGCTGATTTTGATATTTATCGTACAGAAAGGCGGATTCGCCCTTCTCGACGATGTAGCGCATGTATTCCGACATATCCCGATGGCTGGCGACTAATTCATACACCAGAAATGAAGATGTCAGGACAACCACCCCCGCAGAAATGAAATGTCGGAGTAATTTATTCTGTAATTTCATGATGATAATTTCGCCAGCACAATTAAGACAATTCTACCATGTGCGGCGCAGGGACGCCACGTTCGGTGGCAGGCAGACTGTTTATCTATCCAGTGCCGGAATCGGGCACCACCGCGCGGCAATGAAAATAAATAGTTTATTAAATATGAGGGCGCTAATGAATATTGCTGTCGTAAATATCCTGCAAAATCCATTTTTCACTCATTTTATCCTCAATGAAATATGCTGCAATGATGCTGCTATGGCTATCCTGGTGCAGCTACAAATGAAATAATGTTAATTATCAAGCGAACTTTTCTTATTTTTACCAGTCCTTAGCAGGGTTACAGACAGTACTATTGAAAGCGGCAATGAGGTTATCATGATGGAAAACGCAGCGGTGCAGGGAACCCCTCGAAAGTTTAAAAAAATAAGGGCGCTAAACAGGCGTCGAAATTATTTTTTTAAGAAAATACGCAATGATCTGCGAGTCTATATCGCTAAAGCGTTCTGGGATAGTCGCGCGCGCCGCGAAGCTGATTTAACCTCCGCGAAAACGGTGCTGTTAATGCGTAATGAAGGTGCGATCGGCGATGTAGTTGTTGATTCAGCGCTGGTTAAATGTCTTCACGAGGCGGGAATGACCGTTGACTTTCTGTTGACCAAATCCAATAGTCAGGTCATGCGCTATAATCCGCGCATTCGCCATATCTATGAGGCCGAGAATGTCGACTCGGCGGATTATTTGCACAAATTTACCCATAACGTTCCTCAGTCAGTTATTACTGAGCTTGCGAATAATAAGTACGATATTGTAATCGACCCGTCGTTGTTTGATATTCCGGTACACAGGATGCTGCTGTTACGACAGATAAAGCCCAGAGCGGTACTGGGTTTCAATAAGTGGCCTTCTATTAAACACTACAGCAAGTCTTTTGATTTTGACTGTGAAAACTGGCACGTCAGTAAGACATTTTCTTTTATCGCTGATTATCTGCAGCTGGATAAAAAATCTCTGCAATCTTATGATCTGCATATACCACAGGATATCTGCCAGCAGGTTCGTGATTATCTGGCGGCGCTCAACGGGCGTAACGTGGTGATTAATATTTTTGCCGGGCATCAGGACCGCAGCATGTCGCAGGCGCAGCTGGCAACGCTTCTGGCCAGGCTGTGTGAGGATTATCCGGACGTCAATATCATATTGCTCGATCATCGCAATGAAATCCGGATCCCCCTGCCGGAGAAGGTCTGCGTGAATCCGTTTAAAACGCTGCACCACTGCATGGCGCTTATCGCCGAGGCCGACTTAGTTATCTCGCCGGATACCTCGGTGGTCCATATGGCGGCGGCGTGGAAAAAACCGCTTATCGCGGTCTACAAAGATGTGCGGATGAATAATCGACTCTGGGCTCCGGGGTACGACAACGCGCGGCAGATTATCGTTAAATGCGGCAAGGTATACCAGCTGGAGAGCTTGCCCGACCTGATAATGTCGGAGATTGATCCCGTCACCCTGCAACAGGCGCGAGCCGGGTAAGGTGGGGTAAAAAAACAGCCAGCGTCTGTGCTGGCTGTCCGGAAAGGCTTAACCGTCCGCTTTTGAGGTTTGCTTATGAAACAGTTCACGGAACACCGGATAAATATCTTCCGGGTCGCGAATATGCTGCATAGCAAAGTTTTCGAAGGTTGACTGCAGGTGTTCATATTCCCGCCACAGCGTCTGGTGCGCGCGCCGGGTTATCTCGATATAGCTATAGTAGCGCACCACGGGCAGGATTTTCTTCGCCAGCAGTTCGTGACACAGCGGTGAATCGTCCGCCCAGTTATCGCCATCCGAAGCCTGCGCGGCGTAGATATTCCACTGCGCCGGGTCATAGCGCTCTTTGACCACTTCATCCATCAGCTTCAGGGCGCTGGAGACAATGGTGCCGCCGGTTTCTTGCGAATAGAAGAATTCGTGTTCGTCGACCTCTTTCGCCTGCGTATGGTGGCGGATATAAACCACATCAACGTTTTTATAGGTCCGGCTGAGGAACAGATACAGCAGGATGTAAAAGCGTTTTGCCATGTCCTTTGTCGCCTGGTCCATGGAGCCGGAAACGTCCATCAGGCAGAACATCACCGCCTGACTTGACGGTTCTGGCCGTTTTTCGTAGTTCTTGTAACGCAGATCGAAAGTGTCAATGAACGGCACGCGGTCAATTTTCGCCCGCAGTTCGGCTATCTCTTTACGCAGCCGCTCCTCTTCCAGCAGCTGCGCCGGTTCGCTTTTGCTAATGGTGTCCAGGTCTTCTTCCAGCGCGTGCAGTTCCCGGCGTTTACCGGCGGTCATCGCCGTGCGGCGCGCCAGCGAGTTTTGCAGCGAGCGAACGACGCTGATGTTAGCGGGCACACCGTTAGCGGTATAGCCCGCGCGATGGGTTTTATACTCCGTCAACTGACGCTGCTGGTTTTTCTTCAGGTTCGGCAGGGCGAGATCTTCAAAGAGCAGATCGAGATATTCGTCTTTCGAAATCTGAAAAACAAACTCATCCTGGCCTTCGCCGTCGGCGCTGGCCTGGCCCTGACCGCTGCCTCCACCGCCTCCGCCGCCCTGAGGGCGCTCAATGCGGTCATTCTGTACGAAGTGATCGTTACCCGGGTGTACGCGATTGCGCAGGCCGCCGCGCCCCTGATGAAACATCGGTTCGTTAATATCGTCCGTTGGGATGGAGACGGACTCTCCGCTCTGAATATCGGTTACCGAGCGCTTGTTTATGGCCTCGGAGATCGACTGTTTTATCTGCGCTTTATAGCGGCGCAGAAAGCGCTGCCGGTTGACGGCGCTTTTATTTTTCCCGTTCAGGCGTCGGTCTATGAACCAGGTCATATGCCCTCCTGTACTGCATTTGCCAACTTATGCCCCGGCCATTCAGGCGCCGAAATATGCCTGGCGCTGAATGTCATTGGGTCTTCGCAGTTATTATTAGCCCGGCAGCCGCTGCCTGCCGGGCTGGTCTATCAGGATGATTTACGTACCCGCAGATACCATTCGCACAGCAGGCGAACCTGCTTGCGGGTATAGCCTTTCTCCATCATGCGGTCGACAAAGTCATCGTGTTTTTTCTGCTCATCGGTTGACGTTTTGGTGTTGAAGGAAATCACCGGCAACAGCTCTTCGGTATTGGAGAACATTTTCTTCTCGATAACCGTGCGCAGTTTCTCGTAGCTGGTCCAGTTTGGATTACGCCCGCTGTTGTGCGCTCTGGCGCGCAGCACGAAGTTGACTATTTCATTACGGAAGTCTTTCGGGTTGCTGATCCCGGCGGGCTTCTCGATTTTCTCCAGTTCCGCATTCAGCGACTCGCGGTCAAACAGCTGGCCGGTATCCGGGTCGCGATACTCCTGATCCTGAATCCAGAAGTCAGCGTAGGTGACATAACGGTCAAAAATGTTCTGCCCGTACTCCGAGTAGGATTCAAGGTAGGCGGTCTGGATCTCTTTCCCGATAAACTCGGCGTATTTCGGGATCAGATAGCCTTTGAGGAACTCAAGGTAACGCTCTGACTGCTCCTGCGGGAACTGCTCGCGCTCGATCTGCTGCTCGAGGACGTAGAACAGATGCACCGGGTTGGCGGCGACTTCGGCATGGTCAAAGTTAAATACCCGCGACAGGATTTTGAACGCGAAGCGGGTAGACAGGCCGTTCATCCCTTCATCAACGCCGGCATAATCGCGATACTCCTGATAGGATTTCGCTTTCGGGTCGGTGTCTTTCAGGCTTTCGCCGTCATAGACGCGCATTTTTGAATAAATACTCGAGTTTTCCGGCTCTTTCAGGCGCGACAGAATGGAGAAGCGCGACAGCGTTTCCAGCGTGCCCGGCGCGCACGGCGCATGGGTCAGCTCGCTGTTGTTAAGCAGTTTTTCATAGATACGGATCTCTTCCGAGATACGCAGGCAATAAGGCACCTTGACGATATACACGCGGTCGAGGAAGGCCTCATTGTTTTTGTTATTACGGAAGGTCACCCATTCCGATTCGTTGGAGTGGGCGAGGATAATCCCGTTGAACGGCAGGGCGGAGATCCCTTCGGTACCGTTATAGTTGCCTTCCTGCGTCGCGGTCAGCAGCGGATGCAGCACCTTGATAGGCGCTTTAAACATCTCGACGAACTCCATCAGCCCCTGGTTGGCGCGGCACAGAGCGCCGGAGTAGCCGTAGGCATCCGGGTCATTCTGCGCGTAGTGTTCCAGTTTACGGATATCGACTTTACCGACCAGCGCCGAGATGTCCTGGTTGTTTTCGTCACCGGGCTCGGTTTTGGCGATGGCAATCTGCGCCAGGATTGACGGCCACACTTTCACCACGCGGAATTTCGTGATGTCGCCGCCGAATTCATGCAGACGCTTGGCCGCCCACGGCGACATAATCGTCCCCAGATAGCGGTTTGGAATGCCGTACTCTTTTTCGAGGATTTGCGCATCCTCCTGCGGGTTAAACAGACACAGCGGATGGTCGTTGACCGGGCTGCGCTCACCGTTTGCGCTGAGCACATAGATAGGGACGCGCTGCATCAAGGACTTCAGGCGTTCGGCAAGCGATGATTTACCGCCGCCCACGGGGCCCAGCAGATACAGAATCTGTTTCTTCTCTTCCAGCCCCTGAGCGGCGTGTTTTAAGTAAGAAACAATTTGCTCGATGGCATCTTCCATACCGTAAAACTCTTCAAAGGCCGGGTAGCGCGCGACGACCCGGTTTGAAAAGAGACGGGATAGCCTGGGTTCGAGGGCCGTATCGACCATGACCGGCTCACCGATGGCCATCAGCAATCTTTCTGCTGCGTTAGCATAAGCACTGCGATCTTGCCGACAGATGGTAAGAAACTCCTGCAGTGTGAACTCTTCGTCCTTGGCAGCTTCATAGCGCTGGCGATAGTGATCGAATATATTCATGGCATGCCGTCCTTTCGTTTTTAGCACAGGTTGAGAGCCGTTCATATGAATAGTGGGAGCCCCCGGAAGAGGTAAGCTGCACAGCGCTCTCTGAATCTCCAGCAACCCTTATGCCAGGTTGCCGAAGTCTCGGGATAACGTGCCCCGCATTTACTTCTTCTAAATTAAAGCGTAGATGCATTTGGAAAACTTGCATGGCGCAGAAAATCAATTTCAATGACTTATCAACAACTCATCCGGAAAAGCAGCGTCTCATTCGCACCTTGGGTTTCGCCGCGTCATGACGCTGTCATTCAGCTGTCAGCGGGTGGTCATCTGATGATGAGAATCTGGTGAATTCAGTGTAATGACTGGTAAAGAATTTGAGGCATGACGTATACAACGTTAAACTGCCTGCGCTAATAATTTGACAACAGGAATATGGATCGTGACTAAAATCAAACTTCTGGCACTTGGTGTGTTGATTGCGACTTCAGCATCCGCCGTACACGCTGAAGGGAAGTTCACTTTAGGGGCGGGTGTAGGCGTCGTTGAACATCCGTACAAGCAATATGATGCTGATGTTTACCCGGTGCCGGTGATTAATTACGAGAGCGATAACTTCTGGTTCCGCGGCCTGGGCGGTGGCCTCTACCTGTGGAATGATACCAACGATAAGCTCTCCGTGACCGCCTACTGGTCGCCGATGTACTTTAAGCCAGGCGACAGCGATAGCGAGCAGATGCGCCGTCTGGATAAACGTAAGTCCACGGTGATGGCAGGGCTTTCCTACGAACACTATACGCAGTACGGTTTCCTGCGCACCGCGCTGTCGGGGGACACCCTCGATAACAGCAACGGTATCGTGTGGGATCTGGCCTGGCTGTATCGCTATACCAACGGCAACCTGACGCTTACGCCGGGTATTGGCGTGGAGTGGAACAGCGACAACCAGAACGAGTACTACTACGGTGTTTCGAAGCATGAATCGAATCGCAGCGGCATGCGCAGCTACGATCCGGACAGCAGCTGGAACCCGTACCTCGAGCTGTCGGCTAACTATCGTTTCCTCGGCGACTGGAGCGTATACGGCGTGGCGCGCTATACCCGCCTGTCTGACGAAATTACCGATAGTCCGATGGTGGACAAATCCTGGAGCGGGCTGATTTCAACCGGGATCACTTACTCCTTCTGATAGTGCATTATTACAGTGCAATTTGTGCATCAAAACAGGGCGTAAAGCCCTGTTTTGCATTACGGTGGTGCAATCAAACACAGGAGCATGTCATGGCAGAAAGGACAATCCGTTTTGGCGAGCATTCAGCGGTTCCGCTCATAGGGCAGGGGACCTGGTTCATGGGCGAAAACCCGGCTCTGCGCGCGCAGGAGTCTGCTGCACTACGCGCGGGCATCGATCTTGGCCTGACGGTGATCGATACGGCGGAAATGTACGCCGACGGCGGCGCCGAAGAGGTTGTCGGCGAGGCCATTCGCGGGCAGCGCGAGCGCGTGGTGCTGGTGTCTAAAGTCTATCCGTGGAACGCTGGCGGTCGCAAAATAGCCAGCGCCTGCGAGGAGAGCCTGCGCCGCCTCAATACCGACTATCTGGATCTCTACCTGCTGCACTGGCGCGGGGACTATTCATTGCAGGAGACGGTTGCTGGCATGGACGCGCTCGTTGCGCAGGGAAAAATTCGCCGCTGGGGCGTATCAAACCTCGATTACGATGATATGCAGGAACTCTGGCAGGCGGACGGCGGCGAACAGTGCGCGACCAATCAGGTGCTCTACCATCTGGCCTCACGCGGTATTGAACATGACCTGCTGCCGTGGTGCCAGCAGCAGCGGCTGCCGGTGATGGCATATTGTCCGCTGGCTCAGGCCGGTCGACTGCGCAATGGACTTTTAAATCATACCGTTGTGAAAAATATTGCGCAGGAGCGGGGCGTAACCGCGGCGCAGATTCTGCTGGCGTGGGTGATAAGCCACCGGGGCGTAATGGCGATCCCGAAAGCGTCAAGCATTGAGCATGTCAGGCAAAATGCCGCGGTGCTGGATATTGTGCTGAACGATGAGGAGCTTGCGCTTCTGGATAACGCCTACCCGGCGCCGGCCAGAAAAACGCCGCTGGATATGGTCTGAACAAGCGTTAAAGAAAAGCCCCGACTTCGCGGGGCTTCAGCCGTCATTCGGCAGATGTGGCGCACACGCGGTTAACCCGTGGGCCAACCTTCCTGGCGTTAGCGTTTCACCACGCGAAGGGTTTGCGTCAGGCGCGAAGGTTTCTCTTCGCTGGCCTTCTGCGTTTCGGTCACGCAGCAGGTTTCTACACAAACGAAGGTCTTGTAACCATCATCCGGCATGTCGCCCATGCTGACGGAAAGCGCCGGGCCCGGGTTCCAGGCCACTACGTTGCTGTTGTGATGATGCGTAACGTCGATGTTGCGGTTCAGCGCATCGTCATGAATCACGCTGCAGGTTTCGGCATTCAGATAGACGCGGTCGGTACGATCGGGAAAAGTCTCTGTGCCGTTGCTTAATACGCCTTCTTCCGCATTTTTCACTTTATCAATATAACGGTCGCCCAGACCGCTGACCTTCACTGCCGCAATGTCGCCGACGTTGAAATAGGTATGCAGGGCTGACGTGGTTTCAAATTCGCCGTGCGCCTCCAGCTCAATTTCGCAGGTTTTGCCCAGCTTAAAGCGCGCCAGCAGGGTGAACTCGTGCGGCCAGTACTGGCGGGTGGCGTCGCTGCTTTTCAGTGCAAAGGTCAGCACCACGCCGTTGTCGTCTTCATCGTGCCCTTTCAGGGCCCACGGCAGGTTGCGGGCGAAGCCGTGGGAGGGCAGGCCCTGCTGAGCAGAAGGACCAAACCACGGCCAGCAAATCGGCACGCCGCCGCGCAGGGCAACGCCGTTTTTAAATGGAGTGTTGCCGCTGAGCCACAGGACTTCTTCTTCGCCAGCGGGCTTCCAGGAGAGCAGGTGAGCGCCCTGGAAAGCCACGGACGCTTTCACCTGCGGATGGTCAACGACGATCAGCTCCAGGTCATCAAGCTGGCGGCGGGAAAGTACAGGGGTAAGCTGTTCGATAACCGGGAGGGCAAAAATTTTATTAATCATTACGCAATCCTTTATCTTCAGACAAAAAAAAGAGCGACCGAAGTCGCTCTTACAGATTACTGTCTCATCTCAACTTATTTGGAGATGTGAGCAATCAGGTCCAGAACCTTGTTGGAGTAACCAGTTTCGTTATCGTACCAGGAAACCAGTTTCACAAAGTTGTCGTTCAGAGCGATACCCGCTTTGGCGTCAAATACGGAAGTGCAGATTTCACCGTTGAAATCGGTGGATACCACGTCGTCTTCGGTGTAGCCCAGAACGCCTTTCATTGCGCCTTCGGAAGCAGCTTTGATTGCTTTCTTAATTTCTTCATAAGAAGCAGCTTTTTCCAGACGAACGGTCAGGTCAACAACGGATACGTTCGGAGTCGGAACGCGGAACGCCATACCGGTCAGTTTGCCATTCAGTTCTGGCAGAACTTTACCTACAGCTTTAGCAGCGCCGGTAGAGGACGGGATGATGTTCTGAGCTGCGCCGCGGCCGCCGCGCCAGTCTTTGTGAGACGGGCCATCAACGGTTTTCTGAGTCGCGGTGGTTGCGTGAACGGTAGTCATCAGACCTTCGATGATGCCGAAGTTGTCGTTGATAACTTTTGCAAGCGGAGCCAGGCAGTTGGTGGTGCAGGATGCGTTGGAAACGATGTCCTGGCCTTCGTATTTGTCAAAGTTAGCGCCTTTAACAAACATCGGAGTGTTGTCTTTGGACGGGCCAGTCAGTACGACTTTTTTCGCGCCAGCGGTGATGTGTTTACGAGCGGTTTCGTCGGTCAGGAAGATACCGGTTGCTTCAGCAACAACGTCAACACCCACTTCGTCCCACTTCAGGTTAGCCGGGTCACGCTCAGCGGTAACACGGATTTTTTTACCGTTAACGATCAGATGACCGTCTTTCACTTCAACGGTACCGTTGAAACGGCCGTGAGTGGAGTCATACTTCAGCATGTAAGCCATGTAGTCAGCGTCTAACAGGTCGTTGATTGCAACGATCTCGATGTCAGAACGTTCCTGAGCAGCACGGAAAACAATGCGACCGATACGGCCAAAACCGTTGATACCTACTTTGATAGTCATATATTCCACCAGCTATTTGTTAGTGAATAAAAGGTTGCCTGTAAAATTACAAAAACCTTACGCAGCGTCAAGCGGAATCGTGTCAATCATTGCGACAAATCAATCCAGAGCATGCCTTTGCGCGGTCGATTTATCCCACTTTCCCTTTGAGCCCAATTCCATATGGGGGCTGCGCCCGGAATTTTAAAGGTCACTGAAGATAAAAATGTGATATTCATCACAATTGTGTGGCTGCCTTTTGGCGTCGCCTAAGTTTAGAACAAAAGTGCACGCTTCATTGTTAATATTTTGTTAGAATTGACGTGAAAAGTTGTCCTTTCACAGCGAGAAGCAAGCCAATGTCGAATAAACCCTCTTCGGACGAGCTCAAAAAAAATTTGAGCGAGATGCAGTTTTACGTGACGCAGAATCACGGTACTGAACCGCCGTTCACCGGGCGGTTGCTCCACAACAAACGCGATGGCGTCTACCACTGCCTGGTGTGCGATGCCGCGCTGTTTCACTCGCAAACCAAGTATGATTCCGGCTGCGGCTGGCCAAGCTTTTATGAGCCCGTCAGCGATGACGCTATCCGCTACCTTAATGATTACTCCCACGGTATGCAGCGCACGGAAATTCGCTGCGGAAACTGCGATGCTCACCTTGGGCACGTATTCCCGGATGGTCCACAGCCCACCGGAGAGCGTTTTTGTGTTAATTCGGCCTCATTAAGCTTCACCAATGATGAAAACGGTGAGCAAATTAAGGGTTGAAAAAACGATTCAGCAAATTATTCCAAACGGGGTTGGCGGAAGATGGAAATTGAGCGGATTATTGACGGTATGACGCCGGAAGTTTATCAGCGCCTGGCGACGGCGGTTGAGCTGGGTAAATGGCCGGACGGCGTGGCGTTGACTGACGAACAGAAAGAGAACTGTCTGCAGCTGGTGATGCTCTGGCAGGCGCGATACAACGTTGACGCGCAGCATATGACCATCGATACCAACGGGCAGATGGTGATGAAGAGTAAACAGCAGCTGAAAGTTGACTTCGGCATTACGCCGCAGCCTATCGCGACCTTTAAATCCTGAGACTGAAAAGGCCTGCGTCAGCCCGGCTAACTGCGCGCCGGGCTCTGAGGCATCACAACGTTACTTCTTGTTCATCATCGCTTTAAGATCGGCGAAGGGGTTATATTTCGCTTCGCCGACGCTTTTCTGCGCATCTTCGCCAGCGACCACCGTCGAGCCATACAGATCGGCTTCGGTGTATTTTGAGTGCTCATGATCGTGACAGTACAGGCACAGCATCTCCCAGTTGCTACCATCTTCCGGGTTATTGGAGTGGTCGTGGTCAATATGGTGTACCGTCAGTTCACGCAGGTTTGAATAGACAAACTCTCGCGAGCAGCGTCCGCAGACCCAGGGGAAGAGCTTCAGCGCTTTTTCGCGGTAACCGACTTCCAGACGGGCGTAGTTTTTCGGGATATAAGCCATAATACCCATGCCTTTTGTTGCAAATGAAAAGCTGCGCCGGAGCCGGCGCAGCGGAATGGGGTTATCATAACCTATTGTGCTGGCGCTGACACCGCGCAGATCAGCGTTTGATCCCCAATGACTCGGCCAGCTGTTTCGCTAACTGATTCTGGTCATCGGCGCCGTACTCCCAGAACATCGCGCCACCCAGCCCCTTGCTCTTGATGTAGTCAGCCTTGATGGCCACCGAGCGCGGGTTCTCATACGAAAGCGCAAAGAGGGCTTGACCGTCGGCGGACTGCACCGACAGCCACGGTACCTTCGCTTCATCATCCCAATGCTGAGTAAAGCGCTTCTGCGGATCGTTGATTAACTTCGCCACGATATCGTTATATTTCACATAGGTATCTTTGGTCAGATCGACGCCCAGCGATTCGAACAGCTCAATCTGTTGAGCCGCAAAGTAGGGGCGGGTGGCCGGGTTTTTCTGCGCGTCCGGCTTGCTCCAGTCAATACCCGGCTCGACGGCGCGTTTGGGTATCCGGCCATAGAAACCAATCCCCAGGTTCATCTGGCTCGGCTTTAGACCGGCGGCAAGGTAGTTGTTCACTATAAAGTCCGCGCTGTACTTATCCGCTTCGGCGACCGTCGGCCAGCGGGTTGAATCATACAGGTTGGAATTGAAGTATTGGGTACCGTAGGCCAGGTCGTAGGTCATCAGGTTGATGTAGTCGAGCGATGGCGCAATGGCTTTGACGTCCACCCAGCTTTTTGGGCTCTCCGCGTTGGCGCCTACGGCGATGGTCACCAGTTTTTTATTACCGACCGCCGCGCGCAGCTCTTTCAGCAGGGCGGTAAAATTATCGCGATCGGCCGGTTGGCTGGCGACCAGCCCCCACGCGCCGTTGACCGGATACTCCCAGTCCAGATCGATCCCATCGAGACCGTATTTTTCAATAATCGCCTGCGCCGACTGAATAAACACCGCCCGGGTTTCCTTCGTCGCCGCCGCGCCGGAGAATCCGCGCGCTCCCCAGCCGCCTACGGAAAGCAAGACTTTCAGGTTCGGGTTCTGCTGGCGCAAGCTGGGGATTTTCTGTAAATCAGCCTGCACTTTCGGCGACAGCCAAATTTGATGCAGCTTGCCTGGATCTTTCAGGGCGGCGTTGGTTTCGTCTTTTTCATCGTTGTAAACCAGACCAAACGAGTAGTTGAGATGGGTAATCTGGCGTACGTCCAGTTTATCAATATCGCCGCCTGGACCGGCAGTGACGTCGCCGCCGCCGTTAAAGTAGCCGACGGACATCAGTGAGTTAGCGGAAACAACGCTTGCGCAGAGCAGGGGTAAAGCTGCCAGTAAAGGCAAAAGTTTCATAGCGGATCCTCTTTGACTTAAAAGTGACATTGAAAAGCAAACACGCCACGGAAATGGCGTGGCGAAAAAAACAGCTCGTGCAGCCTAGCATCTTCCGCTGCGCAAAAATGCGAAGCGGTTCACGGCTGCATTAGCGAAGCGGTAGTGCGATGAGGTTCACTTCGGAGTAAACGCCAGGATGCAGACCATGACGCAAAATGAGACTAACAATGACCCGATTAGGGGCTTTATCATCCAGGCGTGATGCGGCGCTTTGCGCGCTGATTCTGTTTTGTTTTGGCATCGAAACGCGCAACGCGTCGCTGGAAGAGATTTCCGCTCTGGCCTGAGATAACACGCCGACAGGACAATGCCTGTCGGCGTATTTTATGCGTGGGTTTCCAGCCAGTCGTCAAGGGTATAGAGAGTTGCGCCCGCGGCGGCCATCTCCATAAACGCCAGATTGCTATCCTGCGGCTGAATATTCACCCCGCGGCAGCCGTCGGTAATCACGTTGACGGTGTAGCCCAGATTGAGGGCGTCAAGCACGGTAAACTTGACGCAGTAGTCGGTGGCGAGCCCCAGCACCGTTAGCTCGCTGATGCCGCGCTCGCGCAGCCATGCATCGAGCTGCGTTTTCTGCCGGTGGCCGTTGTCGAAAAAGGCGCTGTAGCTGTCAATGGCCGGATTTTCCCCTTTGTGGAACACGGCGGCAATAGCCTGCTGTTTGAGCAGCGGATGCAGCGCCGCGCCTTCGCTATTCTGCACGCAGTGATCCGGCCAGAACGTCTGCGCCAGGCCATCAAGCTCGCCCTGGGTATAGGGTTCGACCTGATGCTGACTGGCAAAGCTGCCGTGGTTCGCCGGGTGCCAGTCCTGGCTGGCAACCACCGTTTCGCCCCGCGCCGTGCTCCAGGCGATAAGCTGGTTGGCGACGTCCACCGTGCTGTCGCCCTGCGGGACGGCTAGCGCGCCGCCGGCGCAGAAATCATTTTGTAAATCGACCAGTAGCAGCGCGCGCTGGGTCATGTGCTTCTCCTTACTCATCGGGTGTCAGTTCGCCGCGCAGATTCTCCTGCATGGCGTGACGGATAGCCGCCACGCCCAGATCCTGGCTCAGCAAATAGTGTAGCTTGGTCAGCGTGGCCTCGACGGTCATATCAAATCCGCTAATCACGCCAGCCTGCGCCAGCGCGTTGCCGGTGGCGTAGCCGCCCATGTTGACCTTGCCGGACATACACTGGGTCAAATTAATCACCACGATACCGCGCTGGCTGGCTTCGGCCAGGACCTGAATAAACTCGCCGTTCTGCGGCGCGTTACCGACGCCATAGGAGCGCAGGATCAGCGCTTTGACCGGCTGGCGCAGGAAGTTGCGCACCACGTCGGCGGAAATGCCGGGATAAATCGTCACCACGCCAATCGGCTGCGGCGTGATAGGGTGAACCACCAGCTCGCCGCTGCCGTGCGGCGCGGGAGGCGTGCCGAGCCGGCGAATATGGATACCGGCTTCCAGCAGCGGCGCCAGGTTGGGCGAGGCGAAGGCGTTAAAGCCGTCGGCATGGGCCTTCGTCGTGCGGTTGCCGCGGTAGAGGCGATTATTGAAGAACAGCGACACTTCGTTAATCGGATAGTTGGCGGCGACGTACAGCGCGTTGAGCAGGTTAATCTGGCCATCAGAGCGCAGTTCGGCAAGCGGGATTTGTGACCCTGTCACAATGACCGGTTTTCCCAGATTCTCCAGCATGAAGGAGAGCGCCGAGGCGGTAAACGCCATGGTGTCCGTGCCGTGGAGGATCACGAAACCATCGTACTGGTCATAATGGTCGCGAATATCGTCGGCGATATGCTGCCAGTCTTCCGGCGTCATATCGGAAGAGTCCATTAACGGGGCGTATTCATGAATGGTGAAGTCCGGCATCTCCGGGCGGTGAAACTCGGGCATCAACGCCAGCTGGCGCTGTAAATGGCCGGAAACGGGGATATAGCCGTGTTCAGAACGCTGCATACCAATGGTGCCGCCGGTATAGGCAACGTAAATAGATTTCTTCTGCATAGCATCGCTTAGGTTAAACGTAGACAGGCGCAGTATAGAGGGGCGGAAGAAAAAATAAAGTAAATGCCGCCCCACGGGATGGGGCGGCAGAGGATTAACGAATATTGGCGCAGGTTAAGCAGAACGCGTAGCGGTTCTGCGGATCGTTGAATGCCGCCAGCTTATCGCTCTCGGTTTTCACCGCATTGGCCGCCGCGGCGACCGGTGCGGGCAGATACGCCTGGACCGCTGCCGGCAGCGCCGCGCGAACGGAACCCGTCAGGCTATCCACCACCATCGAAAAGAAGGTCGGTTCTTCCTGATAGTAGTTGATATGCCACTGTTTCAGCTTCGCCAGCTCGGCGGCTTTTGCCACCGCGTCGTCAAAGTCGCCAAGGCTATCGACCAGGCCGTTCGCTTTTGCATCTTCACCGGTCCAGACGTGGCCCTGAGCGATTTGGTCAATTTTCTCCGGCGTGCTCTTACGCGCGTTCGCCACCAGGGTGATAAAACGCTTGTAGCCGTTTTCGATGCTGAGCTGCATCAGCTGTTGCACTTCCGGAGGCAGCGCTTTGGTGGTTGAGACATCAGCCAGCGGCGAGGTGGCCACGCCGTCGGTATGGACGCCAATTGAGCCGAGGGTATCTTCGACGGTATTGATCACCCCAAAGATACCGATAGAGCCGGTAAGGGTGCTGGGGTTGGCGACGATATAATCCGCCGGGGTGGAGATCCAGTAGCCGCCGGAGGCTGCCATGCCGCCCATTGAGACCACCACCGGTTTACCGGCCGCTTTTGCCGCAGCCAGCTCTTCGCGAATCATCTCGGAGGCGCTGACGCTGCCGCCCGGGCTGTTAACCCGCAGCACGATCGCTTTCACTTTCGGATCGAGGCGCGCGTCGCGGATCTGCGCGGCGGTAGTGTCGCCGCCGACGTTACCCGGCGTTTCTTCGCCATCCATAATCGCGCCGTTAGCAAAGATAACCGCTATTGCGGAACCCAGGTCGGCAGGCGTTTTCAGCGTGTAATCGTAGTAGCTGATTGCGCTGTAGTTGTTGTCCTCTTTACTCCAGCCAAACTGTTTAGTCAGCGCTTTTTCCACCTCGGTAGAGGTGCCCAGCGCATCAACCAGCTTGTTATCCAGCGCGTATTGTGCCGTATCGCCATCGACTTTACGCAGGCCGTCAATCACGCCCTGAGCGCCGGGGAACAGCTGCTGAGCGGTGATCTGGCGGTTGGCGGCAATGGTATTGAGGTAGTTTTGCCACAGCTCGCCAATCCAGCGGCTGTCCGCCTCGCGCGCCGCCGGGGACATATCATCGCGGATAAACGGCTCTACCGCTGACTTGTAGGTGCCGACGCGGAAAACGTGGGTCGACACTTTGAGCTTGTCGAGCAGCGATTTGTAGTACAGGCCGTTGGTCGCGAAGCCGTGCAGGTCCACTTCGCCCTGCGGCGAGAGCCAGATCTTATTGGCGAAGCTGGCCAGATAGTACTGACCCTGGCTGTAGCTGCTGCCGATGGCATATACCGGCTTGCCGCTATCGCGGAATTCGCGCAGCGCTTTACCGATATACTGCATCGACGGCTGATCGCCGCCGGCAAAGTCCTTCAGATCCAGCACGATACCGGTGATATTGCGGTCGTCTTTCGCCTGGCGAATTGTCTGCACAATGTCGAACAGCGAGTTTTCCTGCAGGCGATCGGAACTGGCGCCAAACAGCTGGCGGCCAATCACGCCAAGCTTGCTGCTGGCCGAGGGTTTATCGACCACCACGCCGGTGATATCCAGCAGCAGCGCGCCGCGGGTAGCGTGCTCTGTCGTTGTACTGCTGAACTGGGCCCAGATGCCGACGCAGGCCAGCACCAGCACCAGGAAAACCACGTTCAGTGCGAGCTGGCGAATGAAATTGAGCACGCGCCATGTCCATTTAAAAAATCCGGCGAGCAGTCGCCAAAGAGTTCGCATGTATTCTCCCTAACCATAATCAAAAATGGGCGAGCCGCAGGGGCTGCCGCGTCTGGCTATCCTAATGAGAGTGCCGTCGGTTGTCAGCAGGAATCACCCGTTGGGCTGTAACAAAATCCTTGCGCATGTTAATTTTATGAAAAATCACATCACAGGAGTTATACAGATGGATGCTCTCGAACTACTGGTTAATCGCCGCAGCGCTTCACGTCTGACCGACCCGGCTCCGGCGGGCGAACAGCTGGAAAACATCCTTCGCGCTGGCCTGCGCGCGCCGGACCACGGGACGCTGCAGCCGTGGCGCTTCTTCATTATTGCCGATGAAGGGCGCGAGCGCTTCAGCCAGCTGCTGGAAAAAGGCGCGGTAGCGGCAGGGGGAGATGAAAAAGCGATTGAAAAAGCGCGCAGCGCGCCGTTTCGCGCGCCGCTGATCATTGCGGTGGTGGCGCGCTGTGAAGATCATCCGAAGGTGCCAAAGTGGGAGCAAGAGATGTCGGCGGGCTGTGCGGTGATGGCCATGCAGATGGCGGCCGTGGCGCAGGGGTTTAACGGCATCTGGCGCAGCGGCGCGTTAACCGAAAGCCCGGTTGTACGCGAAGGGTTTGCCTGCCGCGAGCAGGATAAGATCGTGGGCTTTCTCTATCTGGGGACCCCGCAGCTCAAAGCGTCAACCACCATCGCTTTGCCGGATACCGCGCCGTTCGTGACGCGCTTCTGAGTCCGTTCTCGTTATGCCGGGCGGGCCCGGCTCACCGGCTCCTCCGGGGGAGTAGCCCGGCTAAGCGCAGCGCGAGCCGGGTGGAAGCAGGGGCAGTCTATCAGACTTGACACCTTTCCCGGAGGCGGTGCTGGCGCACCTGTCCGGGCTATCAAACCGCGGACGGCTGGGAACCCTTCGCCCAGACAAGGCGTTTCAGACGCCGCCTCGGGGCATTCAACGGCGACGATGTTACTTCTGTCGCTTCGCGAATTCGTCTTTCGCTTTCTGAAGCTGCTGCTGGAAGGCCGGATTGGTATGCAGCGTGGCGACGACCGCCGAACCGACGATACGCGCCGCGTCTACGTCGCTCTGCCAGTGATAGCCGCAGATCACCCGGCTCTCGCCGAGCTCAAAGCCGCGCTTAAGGATTTCATTTTGCCGCTGGGGATTAATCTCAGCCAGTACCAGCGCGGTGGCCCAGCCGATAGAGGTGTGGCCGGAGGGGTAGGAGCCGTTTTTCGACAGCGTATCCTGTTCCTTGGTGTTACAGGTGGCGACGCCATAAAACGCAAATGGGCGAATGCGCATGTACTTCTCCTTCGCTCCTCGCGTCGCCAGGTCGCCGGCATCTTCAATCATGTTGGTGAGCAGCTTGTGCAGCTCCGGCGCATCTTTGGCGGTAATGGGCGAGCCGAAGGCGCCGGAGAAGGCGTTGGCGACGCCGCCGCCGCTCAGGTTGGCGTCTTCAACCGCCAGCTTACCGCGCTCGGTGCCGCGCAGCAGACGGCCTTTCTCATACATCGCCTCATCGTTTAAAAACGCGATACTGCCCACTTCCGGCGGCGGCGGCAGCAGCGTCAGGCTGTCGATGGCCTGGGCGTTGGTCAGGTAGTAGAGATCGGGTTTTGTGGTGACGTCGTTACCGGCGGGAACCAGGGCGAAAGCGTTAAGGGAGAAGAGACTGGCCAGGCAAACGGCGAGAACACGCTTTTTCATGAAAACTTCCTTACGTTGTTATATGTCCAGAGAAAACAGAATTTATGCTTGTCATATTTCTGTCATTTTTTAGTAAAGGGTAAAATCACGTTGAAAAAGCGGGGCCGCATCGCAAAATCGGTTTTTTGTCTGCTTAATGAGCAACCATACGCGATTTCGGACTGTCGCACTTACCACTCCGCCATTTGGGCGCTACCATATCGGGATTGCAATGACAGGAGATGTCCATGAGCGAGCAAGCCATTCGTTTAACGCAATACAGCCACGGAGCCGGTTGCGGGTGTAAAATTTCCCCTAAGGTGCTGGAAACTATCCTGCAAAGCGACCAGGCTAAATTTATCGACCCGAATCTGCTGGTGGGCAACGAAACCAGCGATGATGCCGCGGTCTACGATCTCGGTAACGGCACGTCGATCGTCAGTACTACCGATTTTTTTATGCCGATCGTCGACAACCCGTTCGACTTTGGGCGCATTGCGGCGACCAACGCCATCAGCGATATTTTCGCCATGGGCGGTAAGCCGATTATGGCGATCGCTATTCTCGGCTGGCCCATCAATACCCTGGCGCCGGAAATTGCCCGTCAGGTGGTTGAGGGCGGGCGCTTTGCCTGCCAGCAGGCGGGGATCGCGCTTGCCGGCGGCCACTCCATTGACGCTCCGGAACCCATCTTCGGGCTTGCCGTGACCGGCGTCGTCCCGACCGAGCGGGTGAAGAAAAACAGCACCGCGCAGGCCGGCTGCAAGCTGTATCTCACTAAACCGCTGGGTATTGGCGTGCTGACCACCGCGGAGAAAAAGTCGCTGCTGAAGCCTGAGCACCAGGGGCTGGCGACGGAAACCATGTGTCAGATGAATCTCGTTGGCTCGGCGTTTGCTAATATCGACGGCGTGAAAGCGATGACCGACGTCACCGGCTTCGGGCTTCTGGGCCACCTGAGCGAAGTGTGCCGCGGCGCGGGCGTACAGGCGCAGCTTACCTATGCGGATATCCCGAAATTGCCCGGCGTCGAAGCCTACATCGCGGCGGGCGCGGTGCCGGGCGGTACCGGGCGTAACTTTGCCAGCTACGGCCATTTGATGGGCGACATGCCGCCAGCGTGGCGCGATCTGCTGTGCGATCCGCAAACCTCCGGCGGTCTGCTGCTGGCGGTAACGCCGGAGGCCGAGGCTGAGGTGCAGGCTGCGGCCGCTGAGTTTGGTATCACGCTTACCGCTATCGGCGAGCTGGTTACCGCCCGCGGCGGACGCCCCATGATCGAGATCCGTTGATTTCATGCGGCTGTTTATTGCAGAAAAACCGAGTCTCGGTCGCGCCATCGCCGATGTGCTGCCAAAACCGCATCGCAAAGGCGACGGCTACATTGAGTGCGGTAACGGGCAGGTGGTCACGTGGTGCATTGGCCACCTGCTGGAGCAGGCCCAGCCCGACGTCTACGATGCGCGCTATGCGCGCTGGAACCTGCTCGACTTGCCTATCGTGCCGGAAAAGTGGCAGCTCCAGCCTAAACCGTCGGTGACCAAACAGCTTAACGTGATTAAGCGTCTGCTCGGCGATGCGCAGGAAGTCATTCATGCGGGTGACCCGGACAGAGAGGGGCAGCTGCTGGTGGATGAGGTACTTGACTACCTGCAGCTGGCGCCGGAAAAGCGTCAGCAGGTGCAGCGCTGCCTGATTAACGATCTTAACCCGCAGGCGGTGGAGCGGGCGATTAACCGCCTGCGCGCCAACAGCGAATTTGTTCCGCTGTGCGTCTCCGCGCTGGCCCGCGCCCGCGCCGACTGGCTATACGGGATCAATATGACCCGCGCGTACACCATCCTTGGCCGTAACGCGGGTTACCAGGGGGTACTCTCGGTCGGGCGCGTGCAAACGCCGGTGCTTGGCCTGGTGGTACGCCGCGATGAAGAGATTGAAAACTTCGTCGCTAAAGACTTCTTCGACGTCAAGGCGCATATTGTTACCCCCAAGGATGAGCGTTTTGTCGCTACCTGGGTGCCCAGCGAGGCCTGCGAACCGTACCAGGATGAAGAGGGACGACTGCTGCATCGCTCGCTTGCCGAGCACGTCGTCAAGCGCATTGAGGGGCAGCCGGCGACGGTCACCGCTTATAACGATAAGCGGGACTCTGAGCCAGCGCCGCTGCCGTTCTCCCTCTCTGCGCTGCAGATTGAAGCCGCGAAGCGCTTCGGCTTTAGCGCGCAGAACGTGCTTGATATCTGCCAGAAGCTGTACGAAACCCATAAGCTGATTACCTATCCGCGTTCGGATAGCCGCTACCTGCCGGAGGAGCATTTTGCCGGGCGCCATGCGGTGCTGAACGCGATCGGCGTGCACGCGGCGGATCTGCTGCCGCAGCCGGTGGTGGATCCGGAGATCCGTAACCGCTGCTGGGACGATAAAAAGGTCGATGCCCACCACGCGATTATTCCGACCGCCCGCAGTTCGCAGGTTAAACTCAGCGACAACGAAGAAAAGGTTTACGGCCTGGTTGCCCGCCAGTATCTGATGCAGTTCTGCCCGGATGCGGTGTTCCGCAAATGCCAGATCGATCTCGATATCGCCAACGGCAAGTTCGTTGCCAAAGCGCGTTTTCTGGCAGAAGCGGGCTGGCGAACCCTGCTGGGCAATAAAGAGCGCGATGAAGAGAACGACGGCATGCCGCTGCCGGTGGTGGCAAAGGATGACGAGCTGCTGTGCGAAAAAGGCGAAGTGGTGGAGCGTCAGACCCAGCCGCCGCGTCATTTTACCGATGCGACGCTGCTATCGGCGATGACCGGTATTGCCCGCTTTGTGCAGGATAAAGACCTGAAGAAAATCCTGCGCGCAACGGACGGCCTCGGTACGGAGGCAACCCGCGCCGGGATTATCGAACTGTTGTTCAAACGCGGCTTCTTAACCAAGAAAGGGCGCTATATCCACTCCACCGACGCCGGGAAGGCGCTGTTCCACTCTTTGCCTGAAATGGCGACGCGCCCGGATATGACCGCCCACTGGGAATCGATTCTGACGCAAATCAGCGAGAAACAGTGCCGCTATCAGGACTTTATGCAGCCGCTGGTCGGTACCCTGTTCCAGCTTATCGACCAGGCCAGGAGCACGCCGGTACGCCGCTTCCGCGGAATTGTGGCCCCGGGCGACGGCAAGAAGAGCTTTAGCAAGGGAAAAGGCAGAGCCAAAGCGAAAGATAAAAAAAGCGCCGCCGGCCCTGCGGCGGAAAGCCCGCAATAAAAAACCCCGGGAAACCGGGGTTTTTCAATTATGCTCCGAACCCATATACAGGGGTTCATTCAGCGAATGGACTTAAATAACACCCTGCGCCAGCATAGCGTCAGCAACCTTCACGAAACCGGCGATATTCGCGCCGCGTACGTAGTTGGTCTGCTTCGCTTCACCGCCGTATTCAACGCAGGCGTGGTGGATATCCAGCATGATATGGTGCAGACGGGCATCCACTTTCTCCGCTTTCCAGCCCATGCGCGCGGCGTTCTGCGCCATTTCCAGTCCTGAAGTGGCGACGCCGCCGGCGTTGGCCGCTTTACCCGGCGCGAACAGCACGCCCGCTTCGAGGAACAGATCGGTCGCCGCGATAGTGGTTGGCATGTTGGCGCCTTCCGCGACGGCCTTCACGCCGTTGGCAATCAGCTGGCGGGCAGCGTCGACGTCCAGCTCGTTCTGCGTGGCGCACGGCAGAGCGATATCCACCGGCACGGACCACGGCTGCTTGCCTTCAAGGTAGGTCAGGCCGAACTCGCGCGCGTAATCCGCCACGCGGCCGTGGCAGCGCTCTTTAATGTCGATCAGGCGCGCCAGTTTTTCTTTGGTGAAGCCAGATTCGTCAACCACGGTACCGTTGGAGTCGGAAGCCGTAATCACCCGCGCCCCGAGCTCCATGGCTTTCTCAATCGCGTACTGCGCCACGTTGCCCGACCCGGACACCGCGACGCGAGCCCCTTCAAAGCCCAAACCGTGGCGCTTAAGCATCGCTTCGGTGAAGTAAATCAGTCCGTAACCGGTGGCTTCCGGACGAATCAGGCTGCCGCCGAAGGAGAGGCCTTTACCGGTGAAGACGCAGGCGCTGTTGTTGGAGAGCTTACGCATCATTCCGGCCATAAAGCCCACTTCACGACCGCCCACGCCGATATCACCGGCCGGCACGTCGGTATCCGGACCGAGGTGGCGATACAGCTCAGTCATCAGCGACTGGCAGAAACGCATCACTTCGCCATCGCTTTTTCCTTTAGGATCGAAGTCGCTGCCGCCTTTACCGCCGCCCATAGGCAGGGTGGTCAGGGCGTTTTTGAAGGTTTGTTCAAAGCCGAGGAATTTCAGAATCGACAGGTTTACAGAGGGATGAAAACGCATACCGCCCTTATACGGGCCGATGGCGGAGTTGAACTGCACGCGCCAGGCGCGGTTAACCTGAACCTGATTGCGGTCATCAACCCAAACGACGCGGAACTGGATAGCACGCTCCGGTTCAACCAGACGTTCCAGCAAATTCATCTGACGATAGCGCGGATTTTCCTCAAGGAATGGCCACAGGGTGGTCATCACCTCGCGGACCGCCTGAGCAAATTCAGTTTGATTTGGATCGCGCTGTTGAACGCGGGCGAGAAAACCTTCCAGAGTGCACGTCTGATCCATAGATATAAGTTCCCCTTATGGTTGTGGTTGCGTCTATTTATTATGATTCGGCCCTTGAAAAAGCCGATTTTCCGACTATACCATCGGAAATCGTTAGTTAAGCAAGGAAAAATTGTTCAGAAAGCAAAATTTATAATCAGGCGGTGGTCATAATCAAAAACGATGACAACCACCCGATAAAATTAGCGGGAATGGAGAGCGGCGCGCTGGGCGATAAAGGCTTCGAGCAGGGGAATATCGGCTGGCGCAAGAGGGAAGGTTAACGCCTCCTGCGGTGAACACCAGCGCAGCTGGCTGTGGTAGCGGGCGATAGGTTCGCCGTTAAAATGCGGAACCCACCAGGCGTGAAGATGTATCAGGCGGGCGGACACTTCGCGCTGGTGGCTGGCGATGTAGCATTCCGGCCGGGCGTCGATCGCCAGCTCCTCCTGGAGCTCACGCGCCAGCGCCTGGGCCTGGGTTTCGCCGGGTTCGACTTTACCGCCGGCCAGCTCCCACATTCCCGGCTGATCCGCGTGGGGCGGCCGCTGCGCCAGCAGAATTTGCCCGTTGCGTTCGATAATGGCGGCAACAACATCAAGGGTTTTTAGCATGTGAATCATCGTTCTGTACGGGATAATGGCCTATTATCACCGTCCTTGTCCCCGTCAAACAACCCTGAATTCGCTGGAGAGACTTTGTGCTTGACCGTCATTTGCATCCCCGCCTGAAACCTGTCCTCAACGCCGCCGCCGCCCTGCTGGATCGTCCGGCTATCTCTCCCGATGGCCTGACGCTCTTTGGCTTTGCGATTGGCGTGCTGGCGCTGCCGTTTTTAGCCCTGGGCTGGTATCCGGCGGCGCTGGCGGCGATCGTGCTCAACCGACTGCTGGATGGCCTGGACGGCGCGCTGGCCCGGCGACGCGGATTAACCGATGCGGGCGGTTTTCTCGATATTTCGCTCGATTTCCTGTTTTACGCCCTGGTGCCGTTTGGCTTTATTCTTGCCGATCCGGCGCACAACGCGCTGGCGGGCGGCTGGCTGCTGTTCGCGTTTATCGGTACCGGCAGCAGCTTTCTCGCCTTTGCCGCGCTGGCGGCTAAGCATCAAATCGATAATCCGGGCTACGCCCACAAATCGTTTTATTATCTCGGCGGGCTGACGGAAGGGACGGAAACTATCGCGCTATTTGTGCTGAGCTGCCTGTTTCCGGCGTGGTTTGCGTGGCTGGCGTGGATGTTTGGCGCGCTGTGCTGGCTGACGACCTTTACGCGGGTGTGGAGCGGATACCTTACCCTGAAGCAGGTAAGAGATTGATGGGCGGGTTTTTCCCGGCTCGCGCTGCGCTTAGCCGGGCTACGGGGCCACAGTCGTCAGCGGTCCGGTGCGTCAGCGCCGTCTTCGGGAAATGCGCCGGGAAGGAGGCTTCCCGGCGGTTCATATGGCCAACAGGCGAATTACATACTGCTTTCCGGGCCGCGTTCCCCGCGCGAGACCGGGTTTTTCGGGTTGCTGCTCCACTCGTACCAGCCGCCGTCGTAGACCGAGACGTTGTTCCAGCCCATCGCCCGGGCGTACATAAAGGTTTCTGAGGCGCGCCAGCCGGTACCGCAGTAAAAAGAGACCTGCTGGTTCGGCAGAATATTCCATGATTTCCACATCGCGGCGATATCATCTGCGCTACGCATGGTGCCGTCCGGATTATGGAAATCCTCCATATGGGTGGAGTCGCTTCCGGCATGGCCCCAGCGGGCCCCGGCAATCTCCCCCATCGGCTTGATATAGCTGTAGCCGCTGGTGGTGCCGATAAACTCCGGCCAGGAACGAATGCTCACCAGCGAGGCGTCCTGACGGTGCAGCAGGGCGCGAGCCTGCTCGGTATTGAGCATCAGCTGCGGCTGACCCGGGATCGGCGCGCCGAACTCCGGCTCGGGCTTCTGCTTCGGCGGCGTTCCGCGCTCGACCGGCAGCCCGGCGTCGGACCAGGTTTTCCAGCCGCCGTCGAGCAGGCGCACATCCTTCACCCCGGCGTAGAGCATGATCTGCGCCACGCGGGCGGCGGCATACACGTCGCGACCGTACAAAATCACCGTGGTGTCATGGCGAATACCGTGTTTTGCCAGCATCGATTTAAGCTGCGCGTCGGAGACTTTATTCCATAGCGGCTCGCTCTCCACCTCGTTGGTATCGATATACCCGGCGCCCGGAATATGGCTCAGCAGATAAAACTTCGGCGCGCCCCAGGCGGCCTCGAACACCTTCCAGTGCCCGGCAGGCGCGGCGGTGACCTGTTTACCCTGCTGGAGGTCGTGCAGCCACTGCGGATACACCAGCTGTTCAAAATGCGGCAGCTTCTGCAGGCGATCCGCCTGGCTCAGGGCGTCGCCGAGCGAGCTGAGGTGAGTGAAACCTGCCGCCTTAAGACGTGCCGCGACTTTTGCGTTGTCGTCGGCGTTGCCGTACAGCGCAATCGGCGTAGAGGCCTGCAGATTGTGCAGCTTAGCCCAGGCGCTCAGCTGTTCATCGTTTAGCGAGCCAAGCCAGCTGGCGGCGAGGTTGAGCGCCTGCGGTTCATGGCCCTGAGGGCCGTTGGCGCCTTGCGGCCAACCGTTATAGAAAGCGCTAAGGCGCGTATCAATAGCGACGCCGTTGTGCTGTTGCAGCGTGGAAAGCATTAGCGTTGGCATGGTGTCAGCGGCGGAGGTGGAAGCAGCAGCAAGCCCCATCAGCAGGGCGAGTGCGGTCAATTGAGAAACACGTTTCATCGAAATGCCCGGCAGTAGAAAATTGAGCGGCAATTCTCCGCGAACAACGCGGAGAATTCTTTGCGATAGCGCAGGCTTTCATTGCCAGAGCCCCATATGCAAACAGCGCCCGCCGGCGGGCGTATCCTGGTCATCATGCGTGACCAGCACCGCGGGGATCGCCTGCCGCGCCAGTTCGTTGAACACCCAGCGGCGAAAATCGGCGCGCAGCGCAACGTCGAGGCGGTTAAATGGCTCATCCAGCAGCAACGCCCGCGGTCGGGCCAGCAGGGCGCGCAGCAGGCTGACCCGCGCCCGCTGGCCGCCGGAAAGGGTGGCCGGATCGCGCGTATAAAACCCCGCCAGACCGGCGCGCTCCAGCGCCTGTTCGACCTGGGCTTTGCGCTGGGGGCCGCGGACGTCAGCGGCAAGCGCCAGCAGTAAATTTTGCCCGACGCTGAAGTGGTCGAACAGCAGCGCGTCCTGGAACAGGATGCCGATGCGCCGTCGCTCGGTGGGTAAACTGTCGCAGCGCTGGTTATCCAGCCACAGCTCGCCGGCGGCGCGAAAATTCTCCGCCAGCGCGCCGACCATCCAGGCGAACAGGGTTGATTTACCGCTGCCCGAGGGGCCCATCAGGGTCAGTATCTCGCCGGGAGCAACGGAAAAGTCGACGTTGCGCAGCAGCGGCTCTCCGTTGAGGCTGAGAGCCAGGTTTTTGACGATCAACATTAGCGTAATCCTTGTCGATAGCGGCCGGTCAGCCAGGCCAGCAGCGCGGTGGCGGCAAAAAACAGCGCCGGCAGCAGTAGCTGCCATAGCGCCTGCGCGGCCAGAGTGGACGTCTCGCCGCCGCTGCTCAGCGCGACGGCTTCGCTGGTGAGCGTCGGGAACCGTCCGCCCCCCAGCCATAACGTCGGCAGATATTGCGCGATGCTTACCGAAAAGCCCACCGCCAGCGCGGTCAGCAGAGGACGCGTCAGGGCGGGTAAGGTAACCAGCCAGAAGATGCGGCCTCGTTGCCAGCCGAGGGTGCGGGCGAGCAGCTCCATGCGCGGGTCGCGAGCGCGCCACGCGGGACGCAGAATAAACAGCATCCACGGCACGACCCACAGCAGGTGCCCCCATAAAACGGCGATCCACTCGCCGTCCAGCCACGTATACAGCGCCAGCTGATATTGGCCGTCTACCAGCGGCAGAGCCGGTAAAATCAGCGGCAGCCAGATCCATCCGTCGAAACGGGAAGGGCCAGACGCCAGCCACAGCAGGCAGATAACCGCGCCGAGCGACGCTGAGCAGAGTCCAAGCCACAGGCTGTTGCCGACGCTATCGCTGACCGGCTGGCTATTCTGCGCCGCCGCGGCAAGCAGCAGGGCGCAGGCCACGCCGCACAGCGGTAGAAGAAGGGCGAAGCTTTTCCCGGCGAGCGCCCGCGGCTGTGGGTGGCGGATCCCCTGCACCTGCGGGATCCGCCGTCGCCAGAGACGCCAGACTCCCCACGCCGCCAGCGCCATGATGGCGAGCGTCAGCAGCAGTACCAGGCTGGCGAGGGCGCCTTTTGCCTGCTGGATCTCATCGCCCTGGCTTAACCATTGCCAGGCCAGCACCGCCAGCGTCGGCGGGTTACCCGGGCCAATCACCAGCGCGACGTCGACCGCCGAAAGGCTCCAGGCGGCGGTGGCCAGCAGCGCTATCGACAGCGACGGAAGCAGCGTGGGCAAGACTAACCATTTCAGGCACTGCCAGCGTCCGTAGCCGAGGCTCTTTAATACCGTTGCCTGTCCGGCCAGGCGATTCTCGCCTAACAGGCTATAAACCACCCACAGCAGGAACGCGCTCTCTTTGAGCGCCATCGTCAGGCCCAGTCCAATGCCGTAGCGGTCAACTAGCGGGGTAAAAAAGGGCAACAGGCGCGAGAGCCAGCCGCCATCGGCGAAGAGCAGCAGGGCGGCGGTGGCGAAGGCCACGTGAGGCACCGCCAGCAGCAGAGGGAGCCTTGCGGCCAGCCGCCGCCAGCCGCCCGACGGCCAGAGTGCGGCCACGACGGTGAGCGTGATGATCAGCGCGCCGCCAACCGATAGCAGGGTTGAGACGAGAGTCGCCGCCAGCGCCTGGCTGAATTGCGGGTCGGCAAACAGCGACAGCCAGCGCGCGCGGCGGAGCGCCGGAAGCGCCATCAGCGCAGCGGCCGGCAGCAGCGGCAGATAGATCAGCGCGACGGCGGCCCAGGTCAGCAGCCTTAGTACGTGCCGTAGCGGCGCAGCCATTCCTGCTCCAGCGCGTCAACCCAGGCCGCGTGCGGTTCACCCAGCATCGGCGGCATATTCTGCGGCACAACGGCGTTAAAGGCCTGCCGCTCAGTCTCGGTTAATTTCGCCGGATCCAGCACGCTGGGGTCGCCCCACACCGTCGGGTCGGCCTTGCGCAGCTGGGCCTGCGGCGAGAGCAGGAAATTCGCGACCACTTTCGCCCCCGCCGTCGCCCGGGCATTGGCCGGGATCGCCACAAAGTGGACGTTGCCAAGCATCCCCTCGCGGAAGCCGAAACCGTAGCTGTCTTTCGGCAGCTCGCCGCTGACCGCTTTTTGCTGCGCGTGCAGCGGGTTAAAGGTGATGGACAGCCTGAGGGTCCCATTTTTAAGCATGGCATCCATGCGGGCGGGCGAAGCCGGGAAGTCGCGGCCCTGGCGCCACAGCAGAGGGTGGAGCCGATCAAGATAGTGCCACAGCGGCGCGGTCACGGCGGCGAAGGTGGCCTCCTCAGGCGGCTGGCGTAGCGCGTCGGGCCGCGGAGTCAGCGTCAGCAGCAGCTGTTCAAGAAACGCGGTACCGGTAAAATCCGGCGGACGCGGGTAGGTGACGCTGCCGGGATGCGCGGCGGCGAAAGCCAGCAGCGCCTGCGGAGAGGTGGGCCCGTCGGGCGTTTGTGAGCGGCGGGCGATAAAAGTGAGCTGCGCGCCGCCCCACGGTGACTCGGCGCCGTCGGTGGGGATGGAGAAATCCTCGCGCACCGGCTTTTGCGTATCGACAAAGCGCCAGTTGGGCAGGGTTTCCGCCCACCGGGTTTGCAGCAGCCTGGCGTTTTTCAGGGTGCGGAAGTTTTCGCCGTTGACCCACAGCAGATCGATGGAACCGCCTTTACTGCGTCCGGCGCGGGCTTCGGTCTGGATACGCTTGACCGCATCGGCGGCATCGGCAATATGCACGATGCGCAGGTCGATAGCGTAGTCGCGCTTCACCTCACCGCTGACCCAGTCGAGATAGCGGTTCACCGCCGGATCGCCGCCCCAGGCGTTAAACCACACCGTCTGGCCGCGGGCTTCTTGTTGTAGGGATTGCCAGCCAGCGCTGGCGGCCAGCGGGGAGAGCAACAGCAAAGCGAAGACCAGCACACTGCGCATAACCACTCCTTATGGTTTTGAATCAGTTGGGATCCGGCACAATCCCTGGGCGGGGATCGCCATGGCCGAATTAAAGCGCGCCGACAGGTTTTGTAAACCGATCAGCGCCGTGAGTTCGGTGAGCGTGCGGGCGTCAAACTGGCCTGCCAGCCTGTCGCGCATCGCATCGTCGACCACCGGCGGCGTCATGCTGGCCGCCTCGGCATACTCCAGCGCCAGCCGCTCGCGGTCGCTGAATAGCGCGCTGTCCCGCCATTCGGCGACCGCCAGCAGCTTAGCGCTGCCGCCGCTGCGTTCCGCCAGCTTCATATTGGTGATATCAATGCAAAACTCGCACAGGCACAGCTGCGCGACGCGGGCGCTGACCAGCGATCTCAGCACCGGATCGAGGGGCGAACGCTTGCGTTCCAGATAGCCGACGAACATCGACACCAGGTAAAACACCAGCGGAATACGGCCCCACCAGCGGATAGGGCTGAGCACCTCGCCGTAGTGGCGACGATGCAGCCAGGCCTGCGGGCGAAGAATCAGCGGAATGGACTTCAGAGGGGGTAAGCTCATCGTGAACGCCTCTTTTGTTGTTCAAGATAGAGCGCTTTCGCGACCACCACCACAATCGCCAGCGCAAACAGGATCGATAAACCGGTCACCAGCCAGAATGTGCCGCCGGTCAGCAGGCTGCCGGTCCACGAATAGACTATCGTCGCGGGCAGCTGGCCGAGACCGGTGGCCAGCATAAAGTGGCGAAAGCGCATTGACGTCAGCCCGGCGGCGTAGCTCACCGGGTCGAAGGGAACGA
Organism: Klebsiella sp. PL-2018; assembly: GCF_019048985.1. Taxonomy (NCBI): domain Bacteria; kingdom Pseudomonadati; phylum Pseudomonadota; class Gammaproteobacteria; order Enterobacterales; family Enterobacteriaceae; genus Klebsiella; species Klebsiella sp. PL-2018. The sequence continues at coordinate 3,425,532 of NZ_CP077673.1, read as the reverse complement.
AAGGGAGCAGACGGCAGATTAATATGGTGTGTTTGCCGTAGCGGGTAAAAAAGCCATCCGTACTCTGCAGTACGCTCTTGCCGGTGAGCTTTTCCACCGCGTCGCGGCCGAGCGCTCTGGCGATAAAAAAGCACAGCGCCGCGCCGGCCATCGCGCTCACCCACGACAGCGCGCCGCCCCAGAAGGCGCCGAACAGGGAAGCGTTAGCGAAGGTGATCAGGAAGGCGGGAAGCGGGGCGATAATCGCCTGCAAAATCATCAGGGCGAAGGAGACCAGCGCCTCCTGCGGGCCCCAGGAGTCGATAAAGCGTTCAATAGCCTGCTGATCGAGCGTGGCAAAAGCGGCGAGGCTGCGCTGCATAAACTCATTGACGCCGGGTATCAGCCACCATGCCAGCAGAAGCGCAAACAGCGTCATGCCGATGGCTATCCGGTAGCGCGCGTTGCTATTTTTCATCGTGAGCCTGTATCCGTGATGTCTCGATTCGCCGATAGCGGGCATATCTTTTCGCCGCCTGAATCAGGACAAATAAGGCCAGCCCCGCGAGGGTCAGCTTCAGTATAAACAGGGGGGTGATACCCTCGCGGATAAGCTCGCTGGCCATCAGCGTATAGATAAATATGCCGGGCAAGGTGGTGAGGGCGGAAATAAAGGTAAACGTCCAGAACGGAATCGCCGTCAGGCCATAGGCGTAGTTCTGAACATTATAGGGAAACAGCGGGATGAGCCGGGTCAGAATTAAAAAATCGGTGCCGCTACGGGCGATACCTTTTTCAATGGCCTGAAAAATCGCCGTCTGCCCGACGTATTTAAGCAGCAGCTCGCGGCCCAGCCAGCGGGCGAACAGAAACGACGCGGAGGAGGCGAGCGTCGCCGCCAGCAGCGATAGCAAGGTTCCCGCCAGCGGGCCGAAAATCACCCCGCCGGCAATCACTAAAAGAGTGCCCGGAATCAAAAACAGGGTGGCGACGATAAACAGCAGAATATAGAGCGTATAGCCGAAGGCGCCGCTCTGGCGGATCATTTCGCGCAGACGATCAAAATGGGTAACCAGCCCGGCAAAACCCGACTGCTGAATAAGACAGGCGACAATGCTCAATATCACCACAACAAAAAGCAGCTTATATTCTGCTTTATGACGGCTTCTTTTGCATTGGGTTCTCCTGTATGGCGCCGGCGGTCTGAAGTGCGCGCGACAGTATAATAGTTTGCCGCCGTTCACAATCTCTGACGGCGGCTTTTTTTGATATGGCTCAGGCTCTCCGGACGGGAGAGCCTGACGGAGGGAATATTTAGACTTTAAAGGTCGCCCATACCGGCGCGTGGTCGGACGGCTTTTCCATTGCGCGAATTTCGTAGTCGATGCCGGTTTCGATGCAGCGCTGCGCCAGCGGGGTGCTTGCCAGCAGCAGATCGATACGCAGCCCGCGGTTATCGTCAAAGCCCTTAGAGCGATAGTCGAACCACGAGAAGTGTTCGTTGTCCTGCGGATTCGCATGGCGGTAAGTATCCACCAGGCCCCAGCCCAGCAGGCGCTCCATCCATTCGCGCTCTTCCGGCAGGAAGGAACACTTGCCGGTACGCAGCCAGCGCTTACGGTTCTCTTCACCGATGCCGATATCGAGATCGGTCGGGCTGATATTCATGTCGCCCATGATCAGTACCGGATTCTCTTTATTCAGTTCGGTATCAAGGTAGTTTTGCAGGTTCTGATAAAACGCCGCCTTCGCCGGGAATTTGGTTTCATGATCGCGACTTTCGCCCTGCGGGAAATAGCCGTTAATCACCGTCACGTTGCCAAACGGGGAAGGGATTTCCGCCATGATGATGCGGCGCTGGGCCTCTTCACCATCGTTTGGGAAACCGCGACGCACGGAGATTGGCGTCTCTTTGGTCAGCAGCGCGACGCCGTAATGGCCTTTCTGCCCGTGATAAAAGACGTTATATCCCAGCTTTGCCACCTCTTCGAGAGGAAACATATCGTCGTGAACTTTGGTTTCCTGTAGGCCGATGACGTCGGGCTGGTGTTTATCGATGATGGCGGCCAGCTGATGCGGGCGGGCACGCAGGCCGTTGATATTAAAAGAGACAAATTTCATAGTCGCTGCCACTGTGCAAGGTGAATAGTGCAGGGATGGTAGCAGAAATTCGCCGGGCTGGCTGCGCAAAGGCGCTTTATTCTGCCGATTGCAGCGGTTGGTAGCCTGTTTGCACAAACTGTGCACCATTCTGGGACGCGCTGCGCCAAAAAAGGGCGATTATTGCCGATAAATTTCGTCAAGGATCACAATTACAGAATTATATCTTACCCCTGCATAATCTTTCTTTTTATTCCACTGCAAAAGCCTCTTTTAGTATTTTTATTCACTTTTTATGCATTTTATGTGAATAACGGTCTTTCGTAACTTATTGATATTTCGTTGGCGACCTCGATTTATGCATTTTTACCTCTGGCTGGCACGAACCGTGCAATCTACATTTACAGCGTAATAACCATATTCATTAACATTATTTAAACTTTTTATTTACCGGAAGAGGTCGATATGTCTCAGTCAATAACGCGTAGCAACTTTGATGAATGGATGATGCCTGTATACGCGCCAGCGGCTTTTATTCCGGTACGCGGCGAGGGGTCACACCTGTGGGATCAGCAGGGAAAAGAGTATATCGATTTTGCCGGCGGCATTGCGGTGAACGCCCTCGGTCACGCTCATCCTCGGCTGGTTAAAGCGCTGACCGGACAGGCGGAAAAGTTCTGGCATACCGGTAACGGCTATACCAATGAGCCGGTATTGCGTCTGGCTAAGCAGCTGATTGATGCCACTTTTGCCGACCGGGTCTTTTTCTGTAACTCCGGGGCCGAAGCCAACGAAGCGGCGCTAAAACTGGCGCGCAAATATGCCCACGATCGTTTCGGCAGCGAGAAAAGCGGCATCGTGGCGTTCAAGAATGCCTTCCACGGCCGTACGCTGTTTACCGTTTCCGCTGGCGGCCAGCCGGCCTATTCGCAGGATTTTGCGCCGCTGCCGCCGCAGATTCAGCACGCCATCTATAACGACCTCGATTCGGCAAAGGCGCTGATCGACGACAATACCTGCGCGGTGATCGTTGAACCGATGCAGGGTGAAGGCGGCGTAGTGCCTGCGAATGCGGACTTCCTGCGCGGCCTGCGTGAGCTGTGCGATGCGCACAACGCGCTGCTGATTTTCGACGAAGTCCAGACCGGCGTCGGCCGTACCGGGGAGCTGTACGCCTATATGCACTACGGCGTGACGCCGGACGTGCTTTCCACCGCGAAAGCGCTGGGCGGCGGTTTCCCGATCGGCGCGCTGCTGGCATCGGAGCGCTGCGCCAGCGTGATGACCGTCGGCACCCACGGCACGACCTACGGCGGCAACCCGCTGGCCTGCGCGGTGGCGGGAGAAGTGTTTGCCATCGTCAACACCCGCGAAGTGCTCAGCGGCGTTAAGCAGCGCCATCAATCGCGTTACGGCCTGTTTAAAGAGATTCGCGGCCTGGGGCTGCTTATCGGCTGCGTGCTGAAGGATGAATATGCCGGCAAGGCGAAGACCATCAGTAATGAGGCGGCGGAAGAGGGGCTGATGATGCTGATCGCCGGCGCCAACGTGGTGCGTTTCGCTCCGGCGCTGATTATCAGCGAAGAAGAGATCAACGCCGGGCTGGATCGCTTCGAACTGGCCTGCAAACGCTTTCTCGCGGGGGTCTCATCATGATGGTGATCCGTCCTGTAGAAAAAGGCGATCTGCCGGGGCTAATGACCCTGGCGGGCGAGACCGGCGGCGGCCTGACGTCGCTGCCGGCCGATGAAGCCACGCTGGCCGCGCGCATTGAACGTTCGCAGATGACCTGGCGCGGCGAGCTGCCGAAAAGCGAGCAGGGTTATGTGTTCGTTCTTGAGGACTGCGCCAGCGGCGCGGTAGCGGGAATTTGCGCCATTGAGGTGGCCGTCGGGCTTAATGACCCCTGGTACAACTATCGCGTCGGTACCCAGGTGCACGCATCGAAAGAGCTTAACGTCTACAACGCCCTGCCGACGCTGTTTCTCAGTAACGACCATACCGGCAGCAGCGAACTGTGTACGCTGTTCCTGGACCCAAAATGGCGTAAAGAGGGCAACGGCTATCTGCTGTCGAAATCGCGTTTTCTGTTTATGGCCGCCTTTCGCGAACGTTTCAACGATAAGGTCGTGGCGGAAATGCGCGGCGTCATTGACGAACACGGCTACTCGCCGTTCTGGGAGAGTCTCGGGAAACGCTTCTTCGCAATGGAGTTCTCCCGCGCAGACTACCTGTGCGGCACCGGGCAGAAGGCGTTTATCGCCGCGCTGATGCCGAAGCACCCGCTGTATATCGACTTTTTAAGCGACGAAGCGCGAGCGGTCATCGGCGAGGTCCATCCGCAAACCGCGCCGGCACGCGCGGTGCTGGAGAAAGAGGGATTTCGCTATCTCAACTACGTCGATATCTTCGACGGCGGCCCGACGCTGGAGTGCGAAATTGACCGGGTGCGGGCCATTCGCAAAAGCCGGCTGGTCACCGTCGTCGAAGGCCAGCCCGCGCCGGGCGAGTGGCCGGCCTGTCTGGTTGCTAATGAGCAGTACCAGCAGTTTCGCGCCATGCTCGTTCACGCCGACCCGGAGAGCGACCGCCTGGTGCTAAGCGCGCGCGAGCTGGATGCCCTGAAATGCCACCCCGGCGACCATATTCGCCTGGTTCGTCTGTGCCCTGAGGAGAAAAAATCATGAGTTTATGGATTAACGGCGACTGGCAAAGCGGTCGCGGCCCGGCCCGTAGTAAACATAACCCGGTAAGCCAGGCGCTGCTGTGGCAGGGCAACGATGCCGATGCCGGGCAGGTGGCGCTGGCGGTCACCGCGGCGCGCGCGGCGTTTCCCGCGTGGGCGCGTCAGCCGTTTGCCGCCCGGAAAGCGATAGCGGAAAAGTTTGCTTCGTTACTGGAAGCGAACAAAGGCGAATTAACCCGGATTATCGCCCAGGAGACCGGCAAACCGCGCTGGGAAGCGGCAACGGAAATTACCGCGATGATCAACAAAATCGCCATTTCGGTGAACGCGTACCATAGCCGTACGGGGGAAGCGCAGACCGCGATGGCGGACGGAGAGGCGACGCTGCGCCATCGGCCGCACGGCGTACTGGCGGTCTTTGGCCCCTACAATTTTCCCGGACATTTGCCTAACGGGCATATCGTTCCGGCGCTGCTGGCGGGAAATACCGTGGTATTCAAACCCAGCGAGCTGACGCCTCAAAGCGGTGAGGCGGTGGTGAAGCTATGGGCCGAAGCCGGCCTGCCGCCGGGCGTGCTTAACCTGCTCCAGGGCGGGCGGGAAACCGGCGAAGCGCTGAGCGGCCAGTCTGACATCGACGGCCTGCTATTTACCGGCAGCTCTGCGACGGGTTTTCAACTTCATCGCCAGCTTGCCGGGCAGCCGGAAAAAATTCTCGCTCTTGAGATGGGCGGCAACAACCCGCTGATCGTCGATGACCCACAGGATATCGACGCCGCGGTCCATCTGACCATTCAGTCGGCGTTTATTACTGCCGGACAGCGCTGTACCTGCGCGCGGCGGCTGCTGGTTAAACGCGGCGAGGCCGGCGATGCGTTTCTTCAGCGGCTTGTGACGGTGTCACAAACGCTGATTCCCGACGCGTGGGACGCTGAACCTCAGCCGTTCCTCGGCGGGTTAATTTCAGCGCAGGCCGCGCAAAAGGTACATCAGGCCTGGCTGGCCCACGTGGCCAGCGGCGGAAAAACCCTGCTGGAGCCGCGCCTGCTGCAGGCCGGAACCTCGCTGCTGACGCCGGGTATTATCGAGATGAGCGCGGTGGCGCAGGTGGCCGACGAAGAGGTCTTCGGGCCGCTGCTCTGCGTCTGGCGCTATGACCATTTCGATGAGGCGATTGCCCTCGCTAACGCGACCCGTTTCGGGCTTTCCTGCGGGCTGATCTCCGCCGAACGCGACAAATTCGACCAGCTGCTGCTGGAGGCGCGGGCCGGGATCGTTAACTGGAACAAACCCTTAACCGGCGCCGCCAGCACCGCGCCGTTCGGCGGTACCGGCGCTTCCGGTAACCACCGGCCGGGGGCGTGGTACGCCGCAGACTATTGCGCCTGGCCGATGGCCAGTCTCGAATCACCGGAGCTGGCGCTGCCGGCAACCCTCAGCCCCGGGCTGAATTTCCGTAAGGAGACATCACAATGAAAGCCCGGGAAGTGAACTTTGACGGGCTGCCGGGCCTGACCCACCACTATGCGGGTTTATCTTTCGGCAACGAAGCCTCGACGAAGCACCGCTATCGGGTGTCGAACCCGCAGCTGGCGGCAAAGCAGGGGCTGAAAAAAATGAAAGCGCTGGCGGATGCGGGCTATCCGCAGGCGCTGATCCCGCCGCAGGAGCGGCCAAACATTCCGCTGTTGCGGCAGATCGGTTTTAGCGGTAGCGATGAGCAGGTGCTGGAAAAAGCGGCGCGCCAGGCGCCGGAACTGCTCTCGGCGGTCAGCTCCGCGTCATCAATGTGGGTGGCTAACGCCGCCACGGTCTCGCCCTCGGCCGATTCGCTGGATGGCCGGGTGCATCTGACCGTCGCCAACCTGAACGATAAATTCCATCGCGCCAGCGAAGCGCCGACCACCGAAGCGCTGCTACGGGCGATTTTCCCCGATGAGCAGCGGTTTGCCGTACACGGCGCGCTGCCCCAGGTATCGCTGTTCGGCGATGAAGGGGCGGCAAACCATAACCGCCTCGGCGGCGACTACGGCGCGCCCGGCGTGCAGCTGTTTATTTACGGCCGCCAGCAGGGGGGCGAAGATAATCCGCTGCGCTACCCTGCGCGGCAGACGCTCGAGGCCAGCCAGGTCGTCGCCCGCCTGAATCAGGTCAATCCCCGGCAGGTGATTTTCGCCCGACAAAATCCGGCGGTGATTGATAAGGGCGTGTTTCATAACGATGTGATTGCGGTAAGCAATCAGCAGGTGCTGTTTTGCCACGAACAGGCGTTTGTTGACCAGCCGCAGCTCTTGCAGCAGCTGGCGCAGCAGGTCTCCGGCTTTACGCCACTGGTGGTGCCGGCGAGTCAGGTTTCGGTGGAAGAGGCGGTGGCGACCTATCTGTTCAACAGCCAGCTGCTGAGCAAAGAAGAAGGCGGGATGCAGCTGATTTTGCCGCTGGAAGCGCAGGAACACCCGGGCGTCTGGCGCTACCTGAACCGGCTGGTGGAGGGCGATAACCCCATCGATGAGCTACAGGTTTACGATCTGCGCGAAAGCATGGCCAACGGCGGCGGCCCGGCCTGCCTGAGGCTGCGGGTGGTGCTGACGGAGGACGAGCGACAGGCGGTGAATCCGGCGGTCATGATGAACGATACGCTGTTCGCCACCCTTAATGACTGGGTAGACCGCTACTATCGCGATCGCCTGACCCAGGTCGATCTCGCGGACCCGCAGCTGCTGCGCGAAGGCCGCGAGGCGCTCGACCGCTTAACGCAAATCCTGCGCCTGGGCTCAGTGTATCCGTTTCAGCAATAAGGAGGCGTCGTGGACGACTTTCTGGCACTTACTCTGGCGGGGCGTCTGCCCCACCATTTCCATGGTCAAACCGCGCATTTCCGCTGGCACTGGATTGACTGCGGTATTCTGCAGCTCATTCCCCATGAACCCTGCGATCGGTCGCTGGTTTTGTCATCCGGGCTTCACGGCAATGAAACCGCACCGGTCGAAATCACCGATTTACTGCTGCGGCAGCTGTTTCGTGGGGAAATACCGCTCCGCTGGCGGCTGCTGGCGATCTTTGGTAACCCTCCGGCGCTGCGGGCCAACAAGCGCTATATGCACAGCGATATCAACCGGATGTTCGGCGAGCGATGGCGCGCTTTTAGCGCCAGCGATGAAACCGTTCGCGCCCGGCAGCTGGAGCATGCGCTGGCGCGATTTTATGCCGGGATGCCCGGCGAGCGTTGGCACCTGGATTTACATACCGCCATACGCGGTTCGCTGCATACCCGCTTTGGTGTCCTGCCGGCGCGGGATACGCCGTGGGATGAAGCGTTTTTGCGCTGGTTAGGGGCGGCAGGGCTGGAGGCGCTGGTGTTTCATCAGCAGCCTGGCGGAACTTTTACCCATTTCAGCTGCGAACGCTTCGGCGCGCGCTCCTGCACGCTGGAGCTCGGCAAGGCGCTACCTTTTGGCGAAAACGATCTGCGCTTGTTCGCGGCGACTCAACGCGCGCTGTCGCTGCTGCTGGCGGGAGAAGTGGCGGCGGAAGAGGCGCACGCGCCGCTGCGCTACAGGGTGGTACAGCAAATTACCCGCAGCAGCGACAGTTTCTGGCTGCATATGTCGGCGCAGACGCTGAACTTTACGCCGTTTGCCGCCGGGACGCTGCTTGCTGAGGATGGCGATACCCGCTACGTAGTGGAAAGGGAGCAAGAGTACGTTTTGTTTCCCAACCCCAGCGTCGCCTTCGGCCAGCGCGCCGGGCTCATGCTGGAGCGCTTCCGGTGAATCCGTCGCCCGTCCGGGCGGCGGCATTTATTTCAGCGTTTATTTTTCCGCAGTCATCTTATTTTTTCGTGCTCTGTCCATTGATTGCAGATTATTCCTGGTTAAATGCTTTGTTTTTAATCTCTGCTGATTTATAATCCTCATAATTTCCCACTAAAACAGTTGCTTATTTATTTTTTATTGCATTTATCCCCTCATTTTCCTTATTTTCTCCATAATTGGCGAGAAAATGTTTTTTACACTTTCAATGTTTTACGCTTGCTCTGATTAATTGACGATAAACGTCGTAAAGTTAATCTCGTCAACACGGCAACGCGCCGTAAGAATAACGCAAAGTAAGGATTGAACTATGAAGAAGATTACTGCACTGTTTGTTGCCTCTACTCTGGCTCTGGGCGCGGCTAACCTGGCCCACGCGGCTGACGCTACTGCAACCCCAACCGATAACGCGCCGATGATGCATCATAAGCGCGGACCTGCGGGCCCACATGAAATGATGTTTAAAGGGCTGAACCTGACCGATGCGCAGAAAACGCAAATCCGCGACATTATGAAGAGCCAGCGCGACAACATGAAGCGTCCGTCCCTGGATGAGCGCCGCGCGATGCATGAGCTGGTAGCCAGCGATACCTTCGATAAGGCAAAAGCGGAAGCGCAGATTGATAAGATGGAAGCCCAGCATAAAGAGATGGCGCTGGCTCGTCTGGAAACCCAGAACAAGATTTACAACATTCTGACGCCGGAACAGAAAAAGCAGTTCAATGCCAATTTTGAGAAGCATCTGACAGATCGTAAAGCGCCGGAAGGTAAAATGCCTGCACCTGCTGAATAACTCAGCGCGCTGACTTAAGACCGCCGGTCTTGCCCAATAACGCCAACAGGCTTTGGGCAGGACCGGCGGTTTTTCTTTATCTGTAGCGACAAGCTGATTTACCCGGCAGGGACGAATGTGCCAGTATGAGTGCCATCGCCACGGACTCTGGTGTCCTGGTCTAAAGCCTACTCTGCTCATGGATCTTGCATATGGAAATGTATATCGGCCTCGCCGTCCTCGTTGTCGTCCTCATCTGGGTCGTGATGACCTATAACCGCTTTATCTCCCTGCGACGTTTCAAAGACGAAGCCTGGAGCGGCATTGCCGTACAGCTTAAGCGCCGCCACGACCTGGCGCCGAATCTGCTGAGCCTGGTGAAACGCTATGCGCAGCATGAAAAAGAACTGCTGGAAGAGATCTCCCGCCAGCGCGGCGAACTGGTCGGCAGCACCCGACAGATCGCCGACAGCGAACGCCAGTACTCTGGTACGCTAGGGCGCGTTTTCGCGCTCGGCGAAGCGTACCCGGAACTTAAAGCCAGCGAAAACTACCTTGCCTTACAGCAATCTCTCAGCGAAATAGAAGAGCAGCTGCAGATGGCTCGCCGCTACTTCAACGGTACGGTGCGCGATTTCAATATCCTGGTCGAGTCTTTCCCCAGCCTGCTGCTGGCGCGACTGTTTAATTTTCAAACGGAAGTTTTCTTCGAGCTGGACTCACCAGAAGAAGCTAAATCGCCGCGGATGGCGTGATTAAATGGCGAATTTACTTGTTCGGGGGCTGCGTACCCTCGTCCTGCTGCTGCTTCTGAACATCAGCGCGGCTTTTGCCGCCGGCGACATGATCATCATTAAGGATGCTTCTCAGCTTCCCGCTGGCGCTATTCCAGCGTATGAACATATCCTCTCTTTCGATGCCCGGGCGCGCTTTAACCCGGACGGTAGCATGGAGATGCGGGAAAATATCAAAGTACTTTCTCTGGGCAGACAGATTCGGCGGGGGATTTTCCGTACGCTGCCCCTGACCTGGAACCGCCAGGACGGCAAGATCTTTCGCGTGTATTACGCGATCGAGTCGGTGTTGCGCAATGGCGTGCCTGAGCCGTTTAGCCTTGATGAAGCAGAAAAAAACCTGACGGTACGCATTGGCAGCGGCGAACGGGTCCTGAAACCAGGGATCTATAACTACGAGATTCGCTATCAAATCAGCAACCATTTCAGCCGCTTTCCCGAATGGGATGAGCTTTACTGGAACGTGACGGGCAATGACTGGGCGTGGCCTATCAGCAAGGCCAGCTTTCGTCTTGAACTGCCGGACGCCGCCGGAAATCTCAACGCCGACGCTAAGGACGCCAGAGTGCGATCGCTTGATGTTTATACCGGCGTCGCAGGGGCGAAAGAACACAACGCGCAGGTGCTTCCTGACGGTAGCGTCCGCACCCTGCGGCCTCTGGCGCGGGGGGAGGGGCTGACCGTAGTCTATACCTGGCCTCGGTCGATCCTTGCCGACGCTCCGGCGCCGGAGGCCGCTTTGCCGCTGGTGCATCTCCTTATCCCCACCCTAAAAACCGGTGTGGTCTGGCTACCTCTGCTGCTGATGGCCGCTTATTACCTGATGTGGTGGCGAAAAAACGTCACCAAAGCCGGGCTAAAAATGCCGCCGGTCGTTGCGCTTTATTCGCCGCCTCCCGGCATGTCTCCGGGCTACCTGCGTTTTATCACCCGGCGTAAATATGATGATGTGGCTTTTAGTAGCGATTTATTAGCGCTGGTGGCTAAACGCGGAATGGCGGTCAGCGGGGACAGTCAACACACCCCTAACCCGTGGCTTGCGAACGCCGGCGTAAAACAGCGGCTGACCCGTTTGCCCGTCGAGGGAAACCGGCAATTAAACTATGATGACAGGCAGCTATTAAGTACGCTCTTTAAAGGTAAACAAAAAAATATCGATCTCAGCAAGGCCCATCAGCGATCGATGCAGACAGCGCGTGCAGAGCAGGAAAAGCGTTGTGAAGCGCAGCGGGATAAATTATTTCGCAAATGGGGGCAGCCGCTGCGGCGCTGCATCTACATTGCGCTGTTGGTGCCGGTGGCCTGCGGTCTTTGGGTTAATACGGAGGCCGCGCTGCTGACGATACCGGCCGCGGTTTTTATGCTGATTGGCGGAGCGATGCTCGCCTGTTTGCTGCGCTTTATATGCCGCCCGCGGGAAATGTGGCGTGCCTGGGGGCCGGTGCCGCTCTTTTTTTGGGCGATCTTCGGCCCCTTCGCGACGCTGGGAGGCGGGATTTTTCTCTTTGGTATACTGCCCATCACCCAGCTTCCGTCAGGATACATTGGCGCGCTTATGGCCGCGCTGGTGCTGTGCGTTTTCGTTGCCTGGAAAACGCCTCGCTATACGCAGCGCGGGCTTGATGAACTGGCTATCGCGAAAGGATTGATGCGCTATCTGGGCACCGCCGAAAAGCATCGTTATCAGATTATCTATCCGCCCGAGCAGATGATTTCCCATTTTGAAGCGCTGCTGCCGGTTGCCCTGGCGCTTGGCGTAGGGAAAACATGGGCAAATACCTTTGCCCACTACCTGAGTAGTACAGGCGCCGTGTCGCATGCGTTTGCCGGCGCCGACTGGGGAAGCGTCCACCACTTCAGCGAAGCCTGCCGAACCGCCTCTATGTCAACGCCGGATAGCGGTTCATCATCAGGTTCCGGTTACAGCGGCTCCGGTTCCTCCGGAGGCGGTTCATCCGGAGGCGGCTCGGGCGGCGGCGGCGGGGGCGGCTGGTAATTGCCCCGATAGAGTATCGGGGCTGACATTCGCCTCACAGAGGATGGAGCTTATAGCGGCCGCTGAGCAGCGGCTTACACAATATTTTATAACCGTCATGGTCAAATTTGGCCGACAGGCGCGTGAGTGATGACGCCTGCGACAGAGACTCTACCGCGCCAAGCCAAAGCCAGTTTTGAATAATGTGGTATTGGGTCATATCCTCGCTGCTCTCTTCCAGCGCGATCGCCCCGGCCCAGGGCCAGCATACCAGCTGCATCTTTTGCATATTATCGACCAGACGCTGCTGGTGTGTTTCAACGCTCTCTTTTCCGCAACAGGCGCCCGCGCAGCGGCCGAGCGCCGAACGAAAGCAGGCCCGCCCGCGGTTGAGCGGCTCGAGGCCCATTAATCCGTAGCACAGGCGATGCTCGTCGGCAATTTTTTGCAGCGCCTGCAGCGCCGCGCGGCGGTTGGCAAAAAGACCATAGAGATCGCTTTGCAGGGAAAAATCCAGCTCGCTGGCGTACACCACCTGCGGACGGGCGTCAGCCAGGCGTAATGAACATAGCTGTCGGTTTTGCCGCAGACGCTTATTGAATAGCGGCTGCTGTTCTTTAATGAGCTGTGCCTCTAATAAGAGTGCGCCCAGCTCTCCCGCCGTTCGTTGCCAGGTAATGCGCCGGGACTGGCGCAGCATCGCCGCTTCGTCGGGCGTGCGCAGATGTGACAACACCCGGCTGCGGATATTCACGCTTTTCCCGATATAGAGCGGTAGGGTATCGCTTTCGCCGTGGAACAGATACACCCCCGGCTGCCTGGGCAAAGCCTCAAGCCACGGGCGCAGATGTTCGGGATACTCATAAATTGCCGCCGCTTCAAATTCGAGACGCGGGGCGGATTGCCTTCTTGCCACTTTTGCTCCTGGTGCTGGTTATTTATCCAGTATAGCAGCCGAAGGAAGAGGCGAAAAGGATAAAAAATCGCCCCGAACCGGGTCGGGGCGGAGGGGGGAGAGGCGAATTACTTTTTCCAGAAGTCGTCGAAGACCGTAATCGGCGGTCGGCGTTTATGCTCGGTTTTCAAATACCAGCCTTCAATCGTTTTCGCAATTTTCTCATCCAGCGCTTTGCCTTCCAGATAATCATCGATATTTTCGTAGGTCACGCCCAGCGCCACTTCGTCCGGCAGGGAGGGGCGGTCGTCCTCAAGATCGGCGGTCGGCAGTTTTTTATACAGATGCTCCGGGCAGCCTAGCTGGGCCAGCAGCTGTTTGCCCTGGCGTTTGTTAAGGCGAAAAATAGGGTTAATATCCGTACCGCCATCACCGTATTTGGTGAAGAATCCGGTAATGGCTTCCGCCGCATGGTCGGTACCCACCACGACGCCGTGGGTCATTCCGGCGATGCTGTACTGCGCCTTCATGCGTTCGCGGGCTTTTTCGTTACCGCGAACAAAGTCGCTAAGTTCAATCCCGGCCTCGCGCAGCGCCTGTTCGCTGGCCAGCACGGCGCCTTTGATATTGACCGTTAATACGCGATCCGGCTGAATAAAAGCGATAGCGTCCTGGCAGTCCTGCTCATCCGCCTGCACGCCGTAGGGCAGGCGCACGGCAATAAACTGCAGGCTGCTGTCACCGGTTTCGGCACGCAGTTCGTTGATGGCTAACTGACACAATTTACCGGTTAGCGTTGAGTCCTGGCCGCCGCTGATGCCGAGGACCAGTGATTTAATAAAAGGGTATCTCTGAAGATAGGCCTTCAAAAAGTCTACGCTGCGGCGTATCTCGGCTTCGACATCGATCTGGGGTTTTGCGCCCAGCGCCTGAATAATCTCTTGTTGTAGCGTCATTGCGCCCTCCGGGAAGTGAATCTGTTTGCCAATCAGCAGTGGTTTAACCTACCTCTTTGCCGGTAAAACGACAAGGATCACAATTTTGAGTGAAGCAAAAGCAGGCAACCTCAACAAGAGGGGATTTATTATTGGAAAGCTCTTAATTTCGCTTCATTTCCACCTTCGGCTTGAAAAATAACGATATTTATTCCAGGCTTATTAACACGCCAAAAATAAGAGGATGGTATATGAACAAGCATTTTGCAGGATTTCTGGGCGCAGCAGCAGTATTGACCCTGCTGGCAGGGTGTACGGCCTACGACCGTACGAAAGATCAGTTTACTCAACCCGTGGTAAAAGACGTTAAGAAAGGCATGACCCGCGCGCAGGTTGCGCAAATTGCCGGTAAACCTTCATCAGAAGTCACCATGATCCACGCGCGCGGTACCTGCCAGACATATATCCTGGGTCAACGCGATGGTAAAATTGAAACCTACTTCGTTGCGCTGGATGAAACCGGCCGCGTAATGAATTCTGGTTATCAGACCTGCGCCGAGTACGATACCGACCCACGCAACAGTAAGTAACGCCCCGCCATAGTGCTGATTCCTACGAAAGCCCGACCAGTGGTCGGGTTTTTTTATGAGTTCTGATGCTTATTTAATTGCGCGAATTATTTGAGGGAAATGTGAAGGCAGTCAAAACGCGAGGTCAATGAGAGACAATTCTGTTCAAGGAGGAATTATCCTGCTGTCGATCGATGCCGTATACTCAATGCATAAACAATACTAATTCAAAGAAACATCTCTTACCGCCTCTCAGGCATCAATGATGCAGAGAGGACCGGGTCACACAAATTGAGGAAGCGTTCATGGAAAAGAAACATATCTACCTGTTCTGTTCTGCTGGGATGTCGACATCACTGCTGGTATCGAAAATGCGTGCCCAGGCCGAGAAGTATGAAGTGCCGGTGATTATTGAAGCATTTCCGGAGACCTTAGCCGGTGAAAAAGGACCTGATGCGGATGTCGTATTATTAGGCCCACAAATTTCCTATATGCTGCCGGACATTCAGCGTTTACTGCCAAATAAACCCGTAGAAGTCATTGATTCTGTTCTGTACGGTAAGATCGATGGTTTAGGTGTTCTGAAAGCGGCCGTTGCGGTCATTAAGAAAGCTGCTGCACAATAATTTTATTTTAAAACTCGACATATTTCGGATAGCAGCGGTTAGAATTTCGTGAGGGTGTGTTTTAGCTGCTCGCTGTCCGAAATACCCAGAGTTTATTTTCCCGTCAAAGAGTAATTTCATCTATCATTGCCGCAATGATTATATTGCGGCCTTAAAGGGTATTTATTATGAGTAAAGTGATTGACTCGCTTGAAAAGGTACTCCTGCCTTTTGCCGTCAAAATAGGAAGGCAGCCCCACGTCAATGCAATTAAAAACGGCTTTATTAAGTTAATGCCATTGACGCTAGCCGGGGCGATGTTTGTTTTAATTAACAACGTATTTTTGAGCTTTGGCGACGGCTCATTCTTTTATTCAATGGGCATCCGTCTGGATGCGTCTACAATAGAAACGCTTAACGGTTTTAAAGCTATCGGCGGTAACGTTTATAACGGTACGCTTGGCATTATGTCGCTCATGGCGCCTTTCTTTATTGGCTCTGCTTTAGCTGAGGAGCGGAGAGTAGACCCGATGGCCGCCGGTTTACTGGCCGTTGCGGCATTTATGACCGTCACGCCTTATAGCGTCGGTGAAGCCTATGCCGTGGGTGCGAACTGGTTAGGCGGCGCCAATATCATTTCTGGTATTGTCATCGGTCTGGTCGTTGCCGAGATGTTCACCTTTATCGTGCATCGCAACTGGGTGATTACGCTGCCATCCAGCGTGCCGGCTTCGGTTTCCCGTTCATTCTCTGCGGTTATCCCGGCCTTTATTATCCTCTCGATTATGGGGATTATCTCCTGGGCGTTGACCCACTGGGGGACTAACTTCCACCAGATCATCATGGACACCATCTCCACGCCGCTGGCTTCAATGGGCGCCGTCGTAGGCTGGGCATACGTCATTTTCACCTCGCTGCTGTGGTTCTTCGGCGTACACGGGTCGCTGGCGCTGTCAGCGCTGGATAGCGGAATCATGACGCCGTGGGCGCTGGAAAACATTGCAACCTACCAGCAGTACGGTTCCGTCGAGGCCGCGCTGGCCGCGGGTAAGAGCTTCCATATGTGGGCCAAGCCGATGCTGGATTCCTACATCTTCCTTGGCGGTACCGGCGCGACTCTGGGCTTAATCATCGCCATCTTTATCGCTTCACGTCGCGAGGATCATCGTCAGGTGGCGAAACTGGCGCTGCCGTCAGGCATCTTCCAGATTAACGAGCCAATTCTGTTCGGTCTGCCGATCATTATGAACCCGGTGATGTTTATCCCCTTCATTCTGATTCAGCCTCTGCTGGCGGCTATCACCATGACGGCTTATACCCTGGGCATCATCCCGCCGATTACCAATATCGCGCCGTGGACCATGCCGACCGGTTTAGGCGCCTTCTTTAACACCAACGGTAGCGTAGCCGCTCTGCTGCTGGCCCTGTTCAACCTTGCCGTGTCCACCCTGGTCTACCTGCCGTTTGTGGTGATTTCCAACAAAGCGCAGGGCGTCATTGAGCAGGAAGAGAGCGAAGAAGATATCGCTAACGCACTGAAATTCTAACATTGAGCGGTACGGGAGGTTTCCCGTACCGTCCTGGAAATAAGGGAGTCATTATGTTTGATCTGGATAACATCGCAGCAGAAGAGACCGCGGTAAACGACCTCGAAGAGGTGGTGATGGGGCTGATTATCAACTCCGGTCAAGCGCGCAGCCTGGCTTATGCCGCGCTGAAGCAGGCTAAGCAGGGAGATTTCGAGGCGGCGAAAACGATGATGGAACAGTCGCGCATGGCGCTGAGCGAAGCGCACCTTGTGCAGACGCAGCTGATTGAGAGCGATGAGGGTGAAGGCAAAATGAAGGTGAGCCTGGTGCTGGTTCATGCGCAGGATCATCTGATGACCTCAATGCTGGCTCGTGAGCTGGTTGCCGAATTGATTGAGCTGCACGAGAAGGTACAATAGGTCATCGACACGATGAGGCAGCCAAAGATGATGATCACTGAAATCAGTACCGCCCGGGAGCAACAACTCTTTAACGGCAAGAACTTTCATGTGGTCATCTATAACAAAACGGAGAGCGTAAGCGGGCTTCACCAGCATGATTACTACGAGTACACCATCGTTTTAACCGGGCGCTATTATCAGGTTATTAATGGCAAGCGGGTGCTGCTGGAGCGCGGGGATTTTGTCTTCATCCCAATGGGGTCGCATCACCAGAGTTTTTATGAATTTGGTGCGACGCGCATTCTTAACGTTGGCATCAGCAAAAGCTTCTTTGAGAAACACTATCTGCCGCTGCTGCCGTTTGGTCTGGTCGCCTCACAGGTCTATGCCGTTAAAAGTACTTTTCTCAGTTATATTGAGTCGGTTATTGCATCACTGAATTTTCGCGAAACTGAATTCGACGAATTTATCGAGCTGGTGTCTTTTTACACCCTGAATCGTTTGCGGCATTATCGTGAAGAACCTACGGAAGACGTTATTCCGCAATGGTTAAAAAATACCGTTGAGGGTATGCACGATAAGCTTAAATTTGGCGAGGGGGCGCTGGAAAATATGGTCGAGCTTTCCGGGAAAACTCAGGAATACTTAACCCGGGCGACCCAGCGTTATTACGCCAAAACGCCGATGCAGATGATTAACGATATTCGCATCAACTTCGCCAAAAAACAGCTGGAGATAACTAACTACTCGGTGACCGATATCGCCTATGAGTCGGGGTACAGTAGCCCAAGTCTGTTTATTAAAACATTCAAGAAGCTGACTTCCTTTACCCCCAGCAGCTATCGGAAACACCTCACCAGTATTAATTAACCGGGCGCGGAATAGTCCGCGCGGTCTAAATATTCAAATTAACTGTCCGTATTTAAACGGAGAGCGGGTGCCGCATACGCGCTATCCGCAAGGGAGAAAAAGATGAGCCAGAAATTGAAGGTAGTGACTATCGGCGGCGGCAGCAGCTATACCCCGGAATTACTGGAAGGATTCCTGAAGCGTTATCATGAACTGCCGATTAGCGAACTGTGGCTGGTGGACGTCGCGGAAGGGCAGGAAAAGCTCGATATTATCCACGCGCTGTGCCAGCGCATGGTGGAAAAAGCCGGCGTCCCGATGAAAGTCTACAAGACCCTCGATCGCCGCGCGGCGCTGGAAGGCGCAGATTTCGTCACCACCCAGCTGCGCGTCGGCCAGCTTAAGGCGCGCGAAAAGGACGAGCGTATTCCGCTGAGCCACGGCTATTTAGGCCAGGAAACCAACGGCGCGGGCGGACTGTTTAAAGGTCTGCGCACCATTCCGGTCATTTTTGACATTGTGAAAGATGTGCAGGAAGTCTGTCCGAACGCCTGGGTGATTAACTTTACCAACCCGGCGGGCATGGTGACCGAGGCGGTTTATCGTCATACCGGCTTTAAGCGCTTTATCGGCGTGTGCAATATTCCTATCGGCATGAAGATGTTTATCACCGATGTGCTGAAGCTGAGCCCGAGCGATGAGCTCAATATCGATCTGTTTGGTCTGAACCATCTGGTGTTCGTGCGGGATGTGCTGGTCAACGGCGTTTCGCGCTTTGACGAGCTGCTTGACGGCGTGGCGTCGGGTCGATTGAGCGCAAACTCGGTGAAAAATATCTTTGATTTGCCGTTTAGCGAAGGGCTGCTCCGTTCGCTGCGCCTGATCCCTTGTTCCTATCTGCTCTACTACTTTAAGCCAAAAGAGATGCTGGCGATTGAAATGGGCGAGTACTACAAAGGCGGCGCCCGCGCGCAGGTGGTGCAGAAGGTTGAGAAACAGCTGTTTGAGCTGTACAAAGATCCGGATCTGAACGTTAAACCAAAAGAGCTGGAACAGCGCGGCGGGGCGTATTACTCCGACGCGGCCTGTGAAGTGATTAACGCCATTTACAATGATAAGCAGGCCGAACATTACGTGAACGTGCCGCACCATGGCCACGTGGATAACATCCCGGCCGACTGGGCGGTCGAGATGACCTGTACGCTGGGTCGCGACGGTGCGAAACCGACGCCGCGCATCACGCATTTCGACGAAAAAGTGCTGGGACTGATTTACACCATTAAAGGCTTTGAAGTCGCGGCCAGCGAAGCGGCAATCAGCGGTAAACTGGATGACGTGCTGCTGGCGCTTAACCTGAGCCCGCTGATCCACTCCGATCGTGACGCCGAACAGCTGGCGCGTGAGATGATCCTTGCGCACGAGCAGTGGCTGCCAAACTTTGCGGCGACTATCGAAAAACTGAAACAGTAACGGGAGCGGCTTATGGAACGCGTGTTAATCGTCAATGCCGATGACTTTGGCCTAAGCAAAGGGCAAAACTACGGCATTATCGAAGCCTGCAAGAACGGTCTGGTCACCTCCACGACGGCGCTGGTCAACGGCGCGGCGATCGGCCACGCTGCCCAGCTTAGCCGCTGCGTCCCTGAGCTGGCGGTTGGGATGCACTTTGTCCTGACGCTGGGCGAACCGCTGTCGGCGATGCCGGGCTTAACCCGCGAAGGTCGTCTCGGTAAGTGGATTTGGCAGATGGCGGAAGAGGATAGCCTGCCGCTGGATGAGATCGCGCACGAGCTGGAGTGCCAGTACCGGCGCTTCGTCGAGCTGTTTGGCCATGAGCCGACGCATATCGACAGCCATCACCATGTGCATATGATTGCGCAGATTTACCCCATCGTCGCGGCCTTTGTGCGCGAGAAGGGGATGGCGCTGCGGATCGATCGGCAGCTGGCGACGCTGTCAGGTTTAGCGCAGGATGCGGCGCGCAGCAGCGACGGGTTTACCAGCGAGTTTTACGGGGAAGGGGTTTCGGAAGCGCTGTTTCTGCAAACCCTGGATGCCTCTATCCAGCGTGATGAGCGATCGCTGGAGGTGATGTGCCACCCGGCGTTCGTTGATAACACGATTATGGGTAGCGCCTATTGCTACCCGCGCCTGACCGAACTGGACGTGCTCACCGCCGAGTCGCTGAAGTATGCGATTGCCGAGCGCGGCTACCGGCTCGGCACCTATCGCGATGTGTAAGTAAAGAGAAGTGAGAAGCCCGGCAGAAATGCCGGGCTTTTTTTACGCCGGGATCGCGGAGATTTTGGCGCTTCTCGACCACACCCGATGCGCCGCCATCAGGGTAATCAGCGCATCCACCGACGCATTATCGATGGCGTCCGTCTCAACGATGCCTTCTTCCCCCTGACTGGCAACCTGCAGCGGCGCTTTGCACTGCCGGGCATCGCCTGCCAGTAGAATCGGCTTCAGGTGTTTATAGGCTTCCAGCAGGTAGTAATGGAAATCACCGTTGTTGCTCAGGCTTTGCAGATCGCCGCCGGGAACAATGACCGCGTCCACGGTAAGCGATGGCGACCCGGCAAAGGTCCCGGCCACCGGCAGCTCGGTGCCGTCATCGGCCTGCACTTTCCCCATTCGGGAATAGAGTAATTTGGCATGCACCCCGTGCGCTTTGAGCGCCTTGAGCAGCGTCAGGAGCTCTTTGGCGACCGGACGATCGTTAAGCAGTACCGCTACCACACGGCCTTTTACGTCACCGCTGGGAATGGCGTACAGGCTTAACGTCGGATCCTTTTTCAGACCGTTAACATCCGGCGGCGGCGTGATGCTGCGCTGTTCGTCGGTGAGCTCAATACCCAGATTTTTACCCACCGCCTGAGCCAGCTGCAGGTCGATATGCGCCAGCTGATCGACCACCCGCTCGCGGATCCACTCCCTGACGACCTTGCTCAGCTCGAAGCTGAATCCGTCGATAATATGCTGCTGCTCAATAGGCGTCTGGCTACGCCAGAACAGCAGGGGCTGCGAGTAATATTCGCCAAACGACGGACTGCGCTGGCGAATTTTTTCCCCGTCAACCCGCTCGGCATAGGATTCAAAGCCGCCGCGTTTAGCGGCCGGCGGCGTCTCCCGCGGCCAGTTATCGTTGATGGAGTTAGGTTCATAGTTTGCCGGGTTGGTATCAATATCCATCCGGTGCATGCCGTCGCGCTGGAAATTATGGTACGGGCAGGTGGGTTTATTGATCGGGATTTCATGGAAATTCGGCCCGCCGAGGCGGCTGATCTGCGTATCGGTATAGGAGAAAAGTCGGCCCTGCAGCAGCGGATCGTTGCTGAAGTCTATCCCCGGAACGATATGCCCTGGATGGAAGGCCGCCTGTTCGTTTTCGGCAAAGAAGTTGTCCGGGTTGCGATTGAGGACCATCTTACCGACGCGCTGCACCGGGACCAGCGCTTCCGGAATCAGCTTGGTGGGATCCAGCAGATCGAAATCAAAAGCAAACTCGTCCTCTTCCGGGATCAGCTGTAAGCCCAGCTCGTACTCAGGATAATCGCCGGCTTCAATCGCTTCCCATAAATCACGGCGGTGGAAATCGGGATCGCGACCGGTCAGCTTTTGCGACTCGTCCCATACCAGGGAGGCTTTGCCCGCGACCGGCTTCCAGTGAAAACGTACGAAGGTGGCTTTACCTTCCGCGTTAATCAGGCGGAAGGTGTGGATGCCGAACCCTTCCATCGTGCGGTAGCTGCGGGGCAATCCGCGGTCGGACATCGCCCACATCACGTTATGCAGCGTTTCGGGCTGCAGTGAGACGTAATCCCAGAACGTGTCGTGCGCGCTTTGCCCCTGCGGGACGGCCCAGTGCGGCTCGGGTTTGACCGCGTGGACGAAATCAGGGAACTTGATCGCGTCCTGAATAAAAAAGATCGGCGTGTTGTTGCCGACCAGGTCAAAGATGCCCTCGTCGGTATAAAACTTGGTGGCAAAGCCGCGGATGTCGCGCACCGTATCGGCGGAGCCTGCGCCGCCCTGAACGGTGGAAAACCGGACGAAGACCGGCGTTTTTTTCTGCGGATCGCAGAGGAAAGCCGCTTTGGTGATATCGCTTAAATCGCTGTACGCCTGGAAATAGCCGTGCGCAGCGGAGCCGCGGGCATGGACGATCCTCTCAGGAATGCGCTCGTGGTCAAAATGGGTGATTTTTTCGCGCAGGATAAAATCTTCCAGCAGCGTGGGGCCGCGTTTGCCAGCGCGCAGCGAGTTCTGGTCGTCTGCGATGCGTACGCCCTGATTGGTGGTGAGCGCAAAATCCTCGCCGCCTTTACGCTGTTTTTCAAGGGCATCGAGCTTTTCGCTGTGCGTATCCGGGGCTTTCATACTGCCCGGGGCGGTCGGCTCTTCACCTGGGGCGGTGGGATGCGGCGTGGGCCGCCAGTTCTGATCTTCGGGGGCTAAGGCATCCAGACCTGGTTTTGCTTCCCGGTCGTCGTGAACCGGTGATTGATGGGGTTGCGGGTTATGGTGTTTATCAGACATTGCTCGCTCCTGCTTTCATTGCTGAAAATGGTCGTTGCTAAACCAAAACCCTTCTAATTGTAGAACATCATTTCAAGAATATATTTTTATAAGAGTTTTACTACTAAAGGGCCGCAAGCTGGGGGCGACGAAAGGGGGCTTTTTCGGCTATGATAGGGGTTTCTGTTTCCCGCTGTGTTTAGTGAATCTATTTGTGATGAAACCACTTCGCCAACAAAATCGTCAGGTCATTAGCTACGTGCCGCGAGTCGAGCCTGCGCCGCCGGAACACGCCGTCAAAATGGATGGTTTTCGCGACGTTTGGGTTTTGCGGGGTAAATACGTTGCTTTTGTGCTAATAGACGAACATTTTCGTCGCTCCCCGCCCTTTAACGTGCCGGAAGCGGCGCAGCGCTGGGCGACGCAAATGAGGCAGGAAGGTGAAATCGACGCCTGAATGTGCCGGGCACAATAAAAAAACCGCTGAAAATCAGCGGCTTTTTGTTTTTAATAACCTGAAGTGCGGGCCCGCTTAGCGGTGCGCGAGCTCCGCGTCCTCTTCGCTATCGAGAATAGCTTTATCGGTTTGACGCAGCCACTGGCTGGTCAGGGTACCGGCGGTCATGGAACCGCTTACGTTCAGCGCGGTACGGCCCATATCAATCAGCGGCTCAACCGAGATCAGCAGCGCCACCAGCGTGACCGGCAGGCCCATCGCCGGCAGGACGATCAGGGCGGCAAAGGTCGCGCCGCCGCCCACGCCTGCGACCCCGGCGGAACTGACGGTCACGATGCCCACCAGCGTCGCAATCCACAGCGGATCGAGCGGGTTAATACCGACGGTAGGGGCGACCATCACGGCGAGCATCGCCGGATAGAGGCCCGCGCAGCCGTTCTGCCCGATCGTGGCGCCGAACGATGCGGAGAAGCTGGCGATAGACTCCGGCACGCCCAGGCGACGCGTTTGCGCTTCCACGTTCAGCGGAATAGACGCCGCGCTGGAGCGGCTGGTAAAGGCGAAGGTCAATACCGGCCAGACTTTACGGAAGTACTTCAGAGGACTCACGCCGTTGACCGCCAGCAGCAGACCGTGCACCACGAACATGATGCCCAGACCAATATAGGAGGCGATAACGAAGCTGCCGAGCTTGATGATGTCCTGCAGGTTAGAGCCCGCGACCACCTTGGTCATCAGCGCCAGCACGCCGTACGGCGTTAACTGCATCACCAGGCGCACCAGCTTCATTACCCAGCTCTGCAGCGTGTCGATGGCGGTGAGTACGCGCTGGCCTTTGGCGACGTCATCTTTCAGCAGCTTCAGCGCCGCGACGCCGAGGAACGCGGCGAAGATAACCACGCTGATAATCGACGTTGGGTTCGCGCCGGTCAGATCGGCAAACGGGTTTTTCGGTACGAAAGAGAGGATCAGCTGCGGGACGCTCAGGTCCGCGACTTTACCGGCGTAATTGCTCTGAATGGCGTTGAGGCGGGCGGTCTCCGCGCTGCCCTGAACCAGCCCTTCGGCGGTCAGGCCAAACATATTAGTGACCAGCACCCCGACCAGCGCCGCAATCAGCGTGGTGAACAGCAGGGTTCCAATACTGAGGAAGCTGATTTTACCCAGCTGCGAGGCATTATGCAGACGGGCGACCGCGCTCAGAATGGAGGCGAAAACCAGCGGCATGACGATCATTTGCAGCAGTTGAACATAGCCGTTACCGACGATATTGAACCACTGGATAGAATCCTTCAGCACCGGGCTGTCGGAACCATAGATAAGCTGTAGCGCCAGGCCGAAGACAACGCCGATCGCCAGACCGACCAGCACTTTTTTAGCGAGGCTCCACTGTTTATGGCGGGTTTGGGCCAGCGCCAACAGTAAAACCGCGAACACGACTACGTTCGCTATTAATGGAAAGTTCATCCCCGTTCTCCTGATATCTTTTATTACCGGGCTGGTCAATAACCAGCTCTTATGACGGCAAGGGTAGCAGAAGGCGTTATTCGTTACTTATATTCAAATGGAATTGATTATAACCAATTGAATAATTCGCTGGTTTATCGTCCAGCCTGGTGGCTAATTAAGCGATTAAAGGTGGTTTGCAAAGAATTAATCATGTCCGATGACCAGCGAATGGCGCTGTTTTCGGCAACGTTTTGCGGCATCCATACGGCATAGATAAACAGCGCCATACACAGCGCGCGCTCCAGCTGGTTACCCTTGCGCGGTGCGAGGAGGGGCAGGCGAAAACGCCAGCGGCAGGGCCAGAGCAGCGGAACGCCTGCCGGGGTGAGCATGTCGGCGAGAATATGGCTAAGGTAGCCAAGAACCAGGCCCTGAACCGCATCTGCCGGCACTATCCAGCTTTCCGGTACTTTCAATGAGAAAATCGCGACCGCGCCAAAGACTACCAGCAGGCTATGGGTGAAGCCGCGATGGCCAAAGGCGCGCGCTATCGGTTTTGATATCCAGCTTAATCGCTGACCGAGAAACGACTTAGGGTGATCGATATCCGGCAGCAGACAGGTCAGGATGGCGGAAGGAACGATGTGCCACCAGTCGCCCTGAGCCAGCACGGGAGTCAATTCCGCGTTTTTCGCAAATACCGCACAGGCGATAGAGAAAAGGAGGTGGCCTTCCGCCGTCATGATAAACACCCTAAACTGTCAATTCATACAGTATAGGGTTTTTATACAGTGTGCGGAAGAGGTGACGGTGTAACTCTTTGTCACAAAAACATCAGCGTGCCAGCCAGCCGCCATCTACCGCCAGCGTAAAGCCGCTAATGTAATCCGCCGCCCGGGAGGCGAGAAAAACGACCGGCCCCTGCAGGTCATCCGGCACGCCCCAGCGCCCGGCCGGAATACGATCGAGAATCGCTTTGCTGCGCTCGGCGTCTTCACGCAGCTGCTGAGTATTGTTGGTAGCCATGTATCCCGGGGCAATGGCGTTAACGTTGATGCGATGCCCCGCCCATTCGTTGGCCATCAGGCGGGTAATGCCCAGTACGCCGCTTTTTGACGCGGTGTAGGAGGGTACCCGAATCCCCCCCTGAAAGGAGAGCATTGAGGCAATGTTAACGATTTTCCCGCCGTCACCCTGCTGAATAAACTGCCTGGCGACCGCCTGTGAAAGAAAGAACACCGACTTCAGATTCAGGTTAATCACCTCGTCCCAGTCTTTTTCGCTAAAGGAGAGCGCATCGGCGCGGCGGATGGTTCCCGCATTGTTGACCAGAATATCTACCCGGCCCATGGCGGCCACGGCCCGATCGACAATGGTTTCAATCTCATCCTGCCGGCTCAGATCGGCCTGAATAGCGGTAAAGCGTCGGCCCAGCGCCTGAACCTTCTCTGCGGTTTCATGGGGGATCCGGCGATTCACGCCGACGATATCGCACCCGGCCTGCGCAAGGCCCAGCGTCATTCCCTGGCCCAGCCCGGTATCACAACCCGTCACGATAGCGACCTTGCCCGTAAGGTCAAAGGCGTTCAGTACCATATGCACCTCTGTATGCTGATTTCACGCGTTAAATAACGCCGTTGAGACAAGCATAGAGGGCGGGAGAAGAAAAAACAAATAAAAATGAAACACTGTTTTAATTTTGTGATGATGAGACGGTGCCGCTATCTCATCATCAGCGGCAGGATTAACCGAGCAGGTCGCTCAGGGTGAGGGATTCAAGGGTGGCAAGCTTCACGTCCGCCAGCACGAAGCGCGGATCGCGGCTGTTTTCCGCTTCCGGTACGACGATAGATCGCATTCGGGCCGCTTTGCTGGCAATCATGCCGTTAACCGAGTCTTCCAGCGCCACGCAGTGCATCGGGCTGACGCCGAGTCTGGCGGCGCAGTCCAGATAGACCTGCGGGTGCGGTTTGCTGAACGGCAGCCCTTCGGCGGAAGCGAGGGCGTCAAATTGATCGCGCAGTTCAAACATGGTGAGGACTTTTTCCAGCATCCGCAGCGGCGAAGCCGACGCCAGGCCGATTTTCAACCCCTGGGCTTTGCACATCGCCACCGCTTCCCGCGCACCGGGGAGGAGCGGACGCGCTTCTTCCACCAGCTGGATGGCGCGGTTGATGATCCGCGCGGTGACTTCGGCACGATCCGGGCCTTTCCACGGCTGCTGGGCAAACCACAGATCGACGACTAAATCGATGCGCAGCCCCAGGATATCGGGCATTTCATGGCGGCGGCTGATATCCACCCCGAGGCTTGCCATCACCTCCAGCTCCGCTTTATCCCACAGCGGCTCAGAATCAATCAGTAAACCATCCATATCAAAAATCGCGGCGTGAATCTGGCGCCTGGCTGACATAAGTCCCTCTCCTGTAGCGTAAGTAGATAACGAATCGGCACTCATGGTATATCATACCGCGCATTATTGGGCGAAATTCGCCGACGAAGGTAGACTTAGGGTAGACAGGCGTCTTAACAAGGGGAACCCATGACGTATCAACAAGCTGGACGCGTTGCAGTACTTAAACGTATTTTGGGGTGGGTGGTATTTATCCCGGCGGTTATCTCGACGCTGATCTCCGTGCTGAAGTTTATGTACGAGCACAGTGAGAAAAAACCGGGCATTGACGCGGTGATGATGGACTTTGCTCATGTGATGATTGAGATGATGCGTTTCAATACGCCGTTCCTGAATTTCTTCTGGTACAACTCGCCGCTGCCGGACTTTAAGCACGGTATGAATATCGGCTTCTGGGTTATCTATATTCTGGTGTTCGTCGGCATGGCGCTACAGGCCTCCGGAGCGCGGATGGGGCGCCAGGCGAAGTTTCTGCGCGAGGGCGTTGAGGATCAGCTGATTCTGGAGCAGGCGAAAGGGGCCGAAGGGCTGACGCGCGAACAAATCTCTGAACGCGTTGTGGTGCCGCGCCATACCATCCTGGTGCAGTATTTTCCGCTATACGTCCTGCCGGTAATTATTATTGTGCTGGGCTACTTCTTCTTCTCTTTACTCGGCTTTCTGTAAAATACCGGCCCGGAAGCGCCGGGCCGGCAGAATCACTGGGTGGGAAGGGCGCGCGGTTTACCCTCATTATCTACCGCAACGTAGATAAACAGCGCTTCGGTTGCTTTGTAGCGCTGGCCGATGGGTTCAGACGACACCTTCTTGACCCACACTTCCATATTGATGGTTATCGACGTATTGCCGCGCTTCACGCAGCTGGCGTAGCAGCACACCACGTCGCCGACCGCGACCGGGCGTAAAAAAGTCATGCCGTCGACGCGCACGGTCACGACGCGACCGTGGGCAATCTCTTTGGCCATAATCGCCCCGCCAATATCCATCTGCGACATCAGCCAGCCGCCGAAAATATCGCCGTTAGCGTTGGTGTCCGCCGGCATCGCCAGGGTGCGTAATACCAATTCGCCCTTCGGCGTAAGATCTGTTGTTGTCATTCTATACTCTGTACTAGTCAAAGATGATCAGGCGGATGCTACTATGAAAATGACGCTGAGAGAATAGGGAATACGCCCGCGATAGCGGGCGTGAGGGGTTAGAAGGAGATCGTGACGCCAGCGTAATAGGCGCGACCCGGTTCGTTATAGGTCGAAGCCCCTTCGTTTTCACGATAAATTTGCTTATCGAACAGGTTACTGATCCCGGCGTTCAGGCGCAGGTCTTTCATTAGCTGATAGTTGCCGCCGATACCAACCACGGAATAGGAGCCCACTTCATTGGTGGCCAGTACGCCGTTTTCAGTACGAATTTCCGCATATTCCCGCGGTTTCTGCCGACCGTACAAAGTCCAGTTGACGTTCGCCGAAAACTTGCTGGTCACCTGCCAGTCGAGCAGGGTATTGATGGTGTATTTCGGAATAACGGACAGCGGGTTTCCGGTATCTTTGTTTTCCGATTTGATCATATAAGTGGCGTTGGTGCGCCAGCTGAGCGTATCGGCAATGACCGGAACCAGCAGCGTGCCTTCAAGGCCTTCGACGACCGCTTTCCCGCCGTTCTCCCACTGCAGGATATTCGCTCCGGTCGCGGTATTACCCAGAATCTCGGTGCCGGAGACGATCTTGTTTTTGTAGTCGTTGCGGAACCAGGTGACGCCGGCGTTGTAACCGTTCAGGTTAAACTCAAGGCCGATCTCCTTGTTGATGCTGATTTCCGGATCGAGGTCCGGGTTACCCAACAGATAGCAGTTGCCATCGGCAATACTTATCGGGCAGCCGTTACCCCGCGTAGAAAGCAGATAGCCTTCGCTCGACTGATACAGGTTCGGCGCTTTAAATACCCGGGCGATGCCCGCTTTGACCTTAAACATATCCCCCAGATCCTGCGCCAGGTTCAGGCTCGGGCTCCAGTTGCTGCCGAAGTCGTTATGATAGTCGAAGCGTAGACCCGGGATAATATTGGTGCCCGGCATCGCTTCAATATTGTCTTCCAGATAGATACCGGTCAGGGTGGCGCTGTTTTTAGGGCTGCGTTGTGAAGGATCGCCAGAAATCCCGGGGAGAGCATCCGTGGTGGTGGTGGCCTGCATGGATGCCGGATCGTTTAGCTCATCGCGATTCCATTCCATGCCCAAAGTCAGGGTCTGTTCAGCGAGCCAGTTGAAGGGGATATTAACCTCAGCGGTTGAGCGCCACGACTCCAGGCGGCTGGTGTCATAGACATCGCTATTGATCATCCCTTCAACGCGGCCGGTGGTGCCCTCCTGCAGGCGGGTATTGTTGGTTTTTTCGTAGTAGACGCCCGCCTTCGACTGGCCCCAGTCCCAGATCCCGTTGTAGGTCAGGCCCCAGGTCTGCCGATATAGCCGGTTGGTTTCCTGACCGTACAGCGTATCCACCAGGCCATTTGGGCTCATGTTGCTGTTGCTGTACTGCGTATCGCCGGCATAAATATTGCCCTGGCGGCTATAGGCGTAGCTAAAATCCAGGATCTGCTGCGGCGTAACTTTCCACGACAGCAGGGCGTTAATATCTTTGTTGCGTACCCCTTCGCGGCCCGCCGCGTAAGAGCCATTTTGCGCGCGGTTAATATCCCAGGCATCGGGCTCCGTTTTGTTGATGTTGCCGTACAAACGCATGGTCAGGGCATCTCCCGCCAGCGGTCCGTTGAGGCTGAAGTTAGCCCGGTTGGTGGCGCCTTCTTTATTATTTTCCGGCTGATTGGTATACAGCGAAAGCGAGCCGTGCCAGTCGTTGGTGGGGCGTTTGGTGATGATATTGACAACGCCGCCCGCGGCGCCTGAGCCGTAGCGCGCTGCGGCAGGGCCGCGCAGAACTTCAATGCGTTCCACCATTTCCGGCGGTACCCAGTTGCTGTCGCCGCGGGTATCGCGCTCGCCGCGCCAGCTATAGCGCACTGAATTGCGGGAGGTGACGGGCACGCCGTCGATAAGAATCAGCGTGTTTTCCGGTCCCATTCCGCGAATGTCGATCTGACGGTTGTTGCCGCGGCTGCCGCTGGCGCTGTTGCCGGTCAGGTTGACGCCGGGCATTTTACGGATGATTTCTGAGAGATCGTTAACCGGGGGATCTTTAGCAATATCTTCCGCAGTGATGATCGAGACGCCCGGCTGCTGCTTCAGCGCCTCTTCGGCGGTGCCATGAACCACCATGGTCTCCGTATCCTGTTCCACCTCTTCGGCGAAGACCCCTGGGCTGAGTAAGCCTGCAATGGCCAGGGCCAGGGGCGTTGCTATGTGATTTTTCTGCGTTCTCATTATAAATATCCATATCAAATCATGAAAAAATTGAGATCGAGAATATCAATGATAATCATTATCGTTTCAATAAAGAGACGCTAATCTCCATTAAATCCTCACAATTGCCGCAACTTTCCGGCATGTGGTAGATATCATGAAGAAACCGGCGAGCCTGAACCCTCCGGTTTCCGGGCACGTTCGTCAGGAGGTGGGGGTTTCGTTGTCGGTTTTTTGACGGCGTGTTTGCGATTGGTACCACGCCGGGAGCTCAGCCAGTCTGATGCCGGTCGGGACATAGCTTTGTTTCAGGCAGGCTATGCGCTGGGAACGATAAATACCGGTATAGCCCGAGACCAGCCATGCCACCACGCAGGCCAGCGCCGCGTAAACACCGATTTCCGCGCCAAATAGCTCAATCGCCATCAGCGTCGAGGCGATGGGGGTATTCGCCGCGCCGGCAAAGACGGCGACAAAACCTATCCCGGCCAGAAAACCTGGCGGCATATGCAGCAGCGGCGCCAGCGCATTGCCCAGCGTCGCGCCGACGTAAAACAGCGGGGTGACTTCGCCA
This sequence comes from Klebsiella sp. PL-2018, assembly GCF_019048985.1. Lineage (NCBI taxonomy): Bacteria > Pseudomonadati > Pseudomonadota > Gammaproteobacteria > Enterobacterales > Enterobacteriaceae > Klebsiella > Klebsiella sp. PL-2018. The sequence goes on along the minus strand of NZ_CP077673.1, from coordinate 3,394,862 downwards.
CCTTTAAATCCGCTTCCTAAAGAGACAACGGTGAAGATCAGTTTGCCGAAGCAGTCCCACGGCGCCAGCGGATGCTGGAAAGCGTCTACTATCACCGGTATGCCCAGGCCAATATAGCGCTCTCCGTGCAGCAGCCAGACGGCGCCGGCAATCGCCAGTCCGCCAATAAACGGCCGCAGCGGCGCGTAGTGAATCCGTTTTTTCATGAAGGCGCCGACCGCATGCGCGCTGTCGGCGAAAATGCGCGCCGCGAGGCCAAAGCAGCAGCCGGCGATAATGACGGCCAGCAGCGTCCAGAGCGTCAGCGTGGGAAAGCCGGTAATAAAGTAGTGCGTATGCTGCACGCCCCACATGATGCCGACCCGATCGGCGATAATCGCGGCAAACAGGCAGGGAAGAATGGCGCTGTAGTCCATCCGTCCGATAGCCAGGACCTCGAGCCCGAATAGCGCTCCGGCGAGCGGGGTACCGAAAACCGAAGAGAAACCGGCGCTGATCCCGGCCATCAGTATCATTCGCCGGGCATCGTCGTTAAGGCGGAAAAGGGCCGTAAAACGGTCGGCAATCGAGGCACCCATCTGCACCGCCGTGCCTTCACGCCCGACGGAGGCGCCAAACAGATGAGAAACAACGGTGCCGAAAAAAACCAGCGGCGCCATGCGCAAGGGAATGATGCGCTGAGGGTCGTGAATCTCTTCCAGAATCAGGTTATTGCCGGCCTCCACGCGGGTGCCGTAGCGCAGGTAGATCCAGCTGACGGCAAAACCTGCCAACGGCAGGAGCCCGATAAGCCAGAGGTGAGCTTCACGCGTTGCCGTGGCCCACTGCAGTGAGAAAAGAAAAAACGCCGATGCCGTACCCGCCAGCACCGCGATGATAAAGGCGAGGAGCAGCCATTTTCCGAGGAAGAAAAGCAGAGAGAGTGATGAAAAGCGGTTTGCACGCATCGTCAGTTCCTTAGAAGATTAACCTTCCCGGACGCGGTGCCTGCAATTCAGATATGCCTGCCCATTCCCGGTCCGGGAATAAAAAGCAGGCATCATTAGCCACATGGCGGTTCAAGGAGGAATGCCATCTCCTGTGAGAAATAGCTTACATTACGAATCGTTTCAGCTGAAGCGATTTATGCGGAGAGGGGAAAAGCGAAGAACGCGGCACGCCGTCCGGCGTGCCGTGGGAAAGCCAGCTTAGTGGTTGTCGTCCTGCGGCATATGGCGATAGATATACACGCCACTCAGCAGGGTGAATACCAGCGTCAGGGCGGTTAAACCAAAGACCTTGAAGTTGACCCAGATATTCTGCGGCAGCCAGAAAGCGATATAGATATTCGCCAGTCCGCAAAGGATGAAAAACACCGCCCAGGCCAGATTCAGACGCGACCACACCTGCTGCGGCAGCGTCAGCTCTTTACCCAGCATGCGCTGGATCAGCGGCTTCTTCATCACCCACTGGCTAAACAGCAGCGCGCTGGCAAACAGCACGTAGATAACCGTCACCTTCCATTTAATAAACTCATCGTTATGGAAGAAGATGGTTAAGCCGCCAAATACGGCCACCAGCACAAAGGTAATCAGCGCCATTTTCTCGACTTTACGATAGCGCACCCAGCTGTAAATCAGCACGATGGCGGTAGCGATAATCAGCGCGGTCGTCGCGGCGTAGATATCATAAAGCTTGTAGAATGCGAAGAAGACTACCAGCGGTAAAAAATCCAGAAACTGCTTCATACATCGATTCCGTCGTTCAGGTTGGGGCAGGGAGCACCCGCCCCGGATTAGGTTAGTTACGAATGAGCATATACAAGCGAAATAAATAGATCAGCAACAATGCGGAGATAAGATTGCTGAGGGTATTTATTACCACCGCGCCAACGTTTGGCGTCAGGACCGCGAAGCTGGAGGCAAACAGCAGCAGCAGCGTTTTCGCCAGCAGCCAGCCGATAATGGCCGGCGCCACCAGACGTACGTTGGCCCAGGCCAGACGCATACTGCTACGCATGGCGCTGAAAATCCCCATTTTATCCTGCACCAGCATAACTGGTGCGAAAGAGAGCACGATAGCCAGCAGGACGCCCGGCACCACCACCAGCATCATTCCCATCTGCACGATAAACGTCGTCAGCAGGATCAGCAGCAGCAGCTTTGGCAGCACCGGCGCAGAAGCGCCAATCGCGCGCAGGGCGCTGACTCGCTGGCCGGCGGAGACCATCTGAATCATGAGCAGAACGCCGCCGGCAAGAATGGCGTTACCTACCAGCCCTGAGAAGGTAGAGGCCGCAGATGCGCGCAGCAGGATTTGCTGCTGCTCCGGCGTCATGCTCTGGACCAGTTCAAACAGCCCGCCGCTACCCGCCAGGCTATCGCCCTGGCTCAGTATTGACAGCTGCTCTTCACTGGGTGAAAAGGCATGGCCAAGTACTACCGTAATGAACGCGCATAGCAGCGCAATCAGCAGGATAGTAACGAACTGATTGCGAAAAAAGTTCCCGGTGTCACGGTAGACGGACTTCGCCGTGATAGACATGCATTCTCCTTGAGTATTGCAGGTGTTAACTAGCCGGCGATTGTACCGCAAATCGCGGCTGGGTAGCAGTCTCTGCTCCTGCACGCTAAGTATATCTTTGTAAATAGAAGAGGAAATCAGCGACGCGCTGCCTTGAGTGTCATAAAGCAAGAAATTTGATACGACACGCTTCTCACTGATTGTATTGAGAAAGTGAAAATTAATCTGGATCAATAAATGTTAAATTTGCCCACTTAATGTGATCTATGTTGGATCAAACATACTTCAATGTAGGTATATTCTGGCGCTGAATAACCATAATGAGGAAGTGGGTATGAAAAAGTTAGCAGCGGCGGTTGTTATTCTGAGCAGTCTTTCCGGCAGCAGCGTCTGGGCGCATGAAGCCGGTGAATTTTTTATTCGCGCGGGTTCGGCAACGGTCAGACCGACCGAAGGCGCGGGCGGCACGTTAGGCAGCCTGGGGGGCTTTAACGTCAGCAATAATACGCAACTGGGTTTGACGTTCACCTATATGGCAACGGATAACATCGGCGTTGAACTGCTAGCCGCCACGCCGTTCCGCCATAAAGTCGGGACCGCGGCAACCGGCAATATTGCGACCGTTCACCATTTACCGCCGACGCTAATGGCGCAGTGGTATTTTGGCGACTCCAGCAGCAAGCTGCGTCCATACATTGGCGCGGGTATCAACTACACGACCTTCTTCGATGAGAGCGTGAACGATACGGGTAAAAAGACCGGCATATCCGATCTGAGCCTGAAAGACTCCTGGGGGGCGGCGGGACAGGTGGGGATGGACTATCTGATTAACCGCGACTGGCTGATTAACATGTCGGTGTGGTACATGGATATCGACACCACCGCCAACTATAAGCTGGCGGGCGCGCAGCAGCACGACAGCATCCGTCTGGATCCGTGGGTGTTTATGTTCTCTGCCGGATACCGGTTCTAAAGTCTCAGGTAAAGCTGGTCGCAATGACCAGCTTTATTGCACGTCCCGACGCGAAGTCCGCAGCTGCGATTGCCGATGCGTCATTTGCCGTAAGCACTCCGCGGAACGTCCGCGTCAACCGCTACTCATTACCCCATTTATTCAGGAATACCGCGATATCATCGATGCGCTGCCGATCGATGCCCGCTTGTATGGCCATCTCTCCCTGCGCCTCCTCGCTGATTTCTTCGTTATTCATCAGCCGCGTAATCAGCAGTTGAAAATAGCGCGCCAGGGGCTCACGTTCTGACTCGCTGACGGGCTCGGCGGACTCCGTCGAATACTCATCCGCAATGTCGTAATATTTCAGTGGTACTTCCTCGTGCATAAATCGCTCCCGGTTGACGTTGTGCCTGTATTTTCTGGCTTGAATAATATCACCCCTGCCTGGCTTTAGCTCAGGAACGCCCGGAAAAACGTATGACTAGCCCACACTATGCGCAACGGGAGGGTAACGCCCCGCCATCGGGGAGTAAGGATGTTCGTGCGACATGCGCTGGCCTTTATTAAGGCTATTGGTACGGTTGTTCCGTTTGGAGAGTTATTAAACATCTGGTTTCTAATGCTATGTTATTTGAGCTGCACGTTTAATGAGAAAACTCTTGCCGCGACACCATCGATTCTGAAATAAAAGCAAATGGCTTGTTGGAATAATACGCCGTGCTCTATGATGCCTCTGCCTGTAAATGTCTTTTCTTTTATATCCAGGGTGTTTTATGAGTAATTTACTTCTTTTATTTATCTCCATCTTGCTATTGGTTATTTCCGTATACAATGGCGTGGCTTATTTTAATGAGATCAGAAGACGACGTAATGTGTTTCGTTGCTTTTATACTTCTGACGATCGTGACGCTAGGTCATAAACTGTTTTCTTTTCTCTAGCACGTTTAGAAACTTATTAAGATCGGTATTGCTTTCAATCTTAAAGTCATGCATGACATTTTTCTTGTGAGAATACACTGTTTTATAGTTAATGTTCAATTTATTTGCGATTTCCAGCTGGTTAAGCCCAAGACTCAGGGCATAGACGACCTTTGACTGCGCCTGGGTAAGCGATTTACAGGGAAAGTTAATGCAGCGGCTAGTCTGCGGGCGATATCCTGTTTCATTGTCCGTCCAGGTGAATGCATAAACATGAAGTTTTATTTTATTTCTTATCGCCGGAAGCGAATCACCTTTATATAAAAACAAACAATCTTTAGTACAGTTGGGGAGTTCACTTTCCGAACATTGATTTTCCCTTTCCTGAATAATAAATAGTAAGCTTTTCGTGGTTTTATATTTCAACTCATCATGACATAAAAATATTTCTCCGGGTGCCATTTCGGTGAATATGATGTGAGCCTCTGCGATGTTACCGGGGGTGTAGCTATCTACAAAAATGAGGTTTTCCTCGTGGGCTACGCTTTCCTGCATCAGCTGCTTGATGGCATATCGGGTGTAGATATTTTTGGTATTGATTAAAATGGTTATCATAAATAAAGATTCACATGCTTATGAATAAATAAATCAGAATTAAAATAGTGTCAGGGCCTGATGATGGCCATACGTAAAACTAAGAGGTCTAACGGTAATGAGTGGTTTAACAAACTGCAAATAAGATATTGTAGAGTTTTTTAAAAAGCAATATTTCTATAGAAAATGAGAATTCAGATATTTTTCATAGGAAAAATCTTATCTTTCAAATAGATAATAAGCCTTTTTGGTTTTTTTAACTGAGATCGTTTTTATTTATTTTTGTCGTGCACGAAAAGCTTAGTGTCCGTATTGCTTTACTGGTAAGATTTTGGCTGAGGATGAATTGATCAGGGTATTCTTAAAAGCAATGAAACGGGCAATTTTTAATGAGGTGGTGGAGTGGATTGAATCCCGCCTGACAATCAATCCGTCCGTTGATGATATCGCCTGTGGGGTTGGGTATTCCCGGCGTTTTGTTTATAACCTGTTCCATGAGCAGGCCGGCCTTCCCGTCGGGAAATATATTCGCATGCGCAGAATGACGCTTGCCGCCGGTAAGCTAAAGCTGACTCAGCAATCAATTTCATCGATTGCCTGTTTACTGCACTTTGATTCTCATCAAACCTTTTCCCGTGAGTTTAAAAAAACCTTTGGGCTTAGTCCCGGAGCGTACCGGGATTCGACCTGTTGGGATATGTCGTTACTTTATCAGAAAGTGGCACCGCAGGGCGGCGGCGTACCGGCACCTTACCTTTGTTTTCTTGAAGAGCAGTCGTTTGCTGGATATGGATTCAACTATACGCTATCTCTGACTGATGATATCGCTACGCGAAAAGAGGTCACCCGGAGAAAAATTGCCGGCGGCGCGACAGGCGCAGACCGCGATATCTACATTCTCTCTGCATGTTCTCCCGCTGCGCACAATATATATAAAACAGCGATCAATGGATTCATCGGCACACCGTTTAATTCGCGGGTGGCTTCTTTTCGTGAGATACGGGTCGCTAAACGTGGGCTATACCTTGGTCTTGAATTTAGTGGCTCATGGGAAGAATTTATTTTTCTTTCGAATCATGTGTATCTGAAATACCTTCCTGAACTGGGGCTGTATCGACGTGAAGGTTATGATATCGAACGTTTTGTCCCTCAGGAAAATATTGCTTTAGGAAACGACCGGCCCATTTATACCCTGCATTATTATGTCCCGGTCGGTTATATTTAGATGATGGCAGCTTTGCCCAGTAAAAAGCGAAAATTGACTGCCATGAACCCGTCTGCAGGCCATTAATACGCATAGACTTATCACCACGGCACGTGATATCCGCGATAATCCAGATACTCTAATCCGGGACGATTTTGTTTTTTCAGCAGCACGTTCACCAGCGAGGGGATGGTCTCCGCCATGGTGAGCGGGGCGTTCTCGCCGCCAAGGGCCGTGCGGATCCATCCCGGCGCCATGACCACCATCGGATGCGATACGCTGGCAGGGCGGGCGGCAAAGCTGCGCATAAAAATATTCAGCGCGGCTTTGCTCCCGCGATACAGCTCGCGCTGCCCGCCGGTATTATTGCTCAAACTGCCTTGTCCTGAAGACATAACGCCAATCAGCCCCTGCGGCAGCACCAGCGCCTGCAGATTTTCTATGACCCGCATCGGCGCGAGCGCGTTGGTCAGCATGACGTGAATAAACTCTTCCGTCGCGATCTCGCCGATGGTTTGTGTGGGATCGCGGTTGGTGGTGCCCGCGTTGACGAACAGCATATCCAGCACGCTATCGGCAAGCGCATTGCGCAGCACCGCGATCCCGTCGCTATCACAAATATCCAGCGCCTCAATGCGCACCCGTCCAGGATAAGCCTCGGCCAGATGGTGCAGCGGCGTCGTTTGTGAGAGATCGCGTACGGTGCCGATGACCTGCCAGCCATGCAGCAGAAACTGTTCAGCCATGGCGTGCCCAAGCCCGCGTGACGCGCCTGCGATCAATACTGTTTTAGGGGAAGTGACCATGGGCATAACTCCTGAGCAAATACATGATGGGGTAAATATAGGCTGGTGCTGTAGCAGGCGGAAGGCGCAGCATTTGCAATAATAAAGTGCATCAGACGCCTTATCCTGGAGTGGAGAAAAGATGACCGATCCTGATTTCAATTTACTGGCGGCGCTGGATGTACTGTTGAGCGAGAAAAGCGTTGCCGGGGCGGCTAAACGGCTTAAGCTCAGCGCTTCGGCGATGAGCCGCACGCTGACGCGCCTACGGCAGGTCACCGGCGACCCGCTACTGGTCAGAGCCGGGCGAAACATGGTGCTGACTCCGCACGCAGAAAGTCTGCAGGCGCGGGCAAAAAACGTTGTCTCCGAGATGCGCGCGGTGCTCAACGCTTCGCCTGCGCCGCTGAGTTTATCGACCCTCGAGAAGCGATTTACTTTGCGTACCAATGAGGGATTTATAGACGCTTTTGGCCCGGCGCTGGTGAACGCCGCCGCGCGGGAAGCACCGGGCGTGACGCTGGAATTTGTCGCTAAGCCGGAGAAAGATGCCCGATTTTTACGCGAGGGGCGGGTGGACCTGGAAATTGGCGTACTGAAAAATATGGGGCCGGAGATCCGCCTGCAGGCGCTGTTTCGCGATCGTTTTGTCGTCGCGCTGGCCAAAAACCATCCGCTGGCCGCCTTTGCCGACATGTCGCGGGAACAATTTGTTTCCGTGGGGCACGTCATTACCTCCCGTCGCGGGTTGATACGCGGGCCGGTTGATGACGCGCTGGCGGCGTGTGGCATGCGCCGCAGGATTGCCGCGGTGGTGCCTGGTTTTTCCGCCGCGCTGGCCGTGGCCCGGGATTCTCAGTTCATCGCCGTTGTCCCGGCCTCCTGCCTGCAGAGCGCGGCGGGAAAAGAGATGGTCGCTTTTCCTCTCCCGGTGAGTACGCCGGAGATAACGGTGTCACAAATGTGGCATCCTCGCCACGAGCATGAATTGGCACATCGCTGGCTAAGGCAGCTGGTGCGTAGAGTGTGTCGACAACCATAAAAAAAGCCCGCACAAGTGCGGGCAAAAATACTGGAAGCAATGTGAGCAATGTCGTACCGAATACCTGAGCTGTTTGCTCAACTATTCAGTAATGAGAAAGATAATATTTCTCATTTAAGATATCAACCCCAACTTTTGTGCAGAAGCGATTTTTTTAATCGACGACAAAGACGGTGCGTTTCTGGCTGTCGTCCAGCGGCCTGCAGCATTTCCCCGGTGGCGGCCAGCAGCTGGGGCACAGAAAGGCTGCCAATTCCGCTGCCCATCAGCTGCAGCGGCGAGGAGCGTAGCACCGCGCCATTGAGAGAGATATCGGCGGCGGAAAGGGCAGGTGAAGAAGCTGGAAGCGCAGCAGCTGGTACTCAAGCAGCCCAATGCAAAAGATCGCCGGATTAGCGAGGTGACGCTCAGCGAAGCGGGGCAGGCGATGATCGATCGTATCGCGGGAGCAAGAACGCGGCTGATGAATGAGGTGCTGGCCGGATGGACGCAAGAAGAGGTGATGGCGCTGTTTCGCCTGACGCGTAAATACGCCGACAGCTTACAGCTGAAATAACCGCCCGGCCCGGGGCCGGACGGCAGGCACGTTAAGCCGCTTTAGTGGCGGCTTTCAGGCTTCGGGCGAAAGCCTTGAGTTCCGCCAGCATGGCCTGCGGGTCATTCACGTTCCGCTCGATGATTTTGACGATGGCGGAGCCGGAAATTGCGCCGGCCGCGCCGGCCTCAATCGCGGCGGTAACCTGCTCCGGCGCCGAGATGCCAAAGCCCTGCAGCGGCGGCGCGGCGTGGTACTCGGCCAGCTTTTCAATCAGATGATGCAGCGGCAGCGCGGCGCGGTTTTCCGCGCCGGTCACGCCCGCCCGCGACAGCAGGTAGGTATAACCGCGACCGTAAGAGGCTATCTGGCGCAGCAGATCGTCATCGGCATTGGGCGGGCAGATGAAAATCGGCGCGATATTGTGGCGCAGCGCGGCCTGGCGGAACGGCGCGGACTCTTCCACGGGGACATCGGCAACCAGCACGGAATCGACGCCCGCGCGTTCGCACGCGGCGTAGAATTCATCGATGCCGGGGCTGAACACCAGGTTGGCGTACATCAGCAGGCCGATAGGAATGGTAGGGTGTTTCTGGCGAATCGCCGTCAGCATTTCGAAGCACTGCGCGGGGGTCACCCCGGCGGCAAAAGCGCGCAGGGTGGCGTCCTGAATGGTCGGGCCATCCGCCAGCGGGTCGGAGAAAGGAATACCCAGCTCCAGCGCGTCGGCACCGGCTTCAATCAGCGTATCGATAATTTTCAGCGACTGTTCCGGATTCGGATCGCCGAGGGTGACGAAGGGAACAAACGCGCCTTCCCGGCGAGCTTTCAGTTGTGCAAACAGCGTCTCATAACGTTCCATCAGATTTCCCCTCGCGCTTTTAAAATATCATGTACGGTGAAGATGTCTTTATCGCCGCGGCCGGAGAGGTTAACCACCAGCAGCTGCTCTTTTTCCGGGTTTTCACGCATCATTTTCAGCGCGTGCGCCAGGGCGTGGGAGGATTCCAGCGCCGGGATAATCCCTTCATGGCGTGATAGCTCTTTAAAGGCCTCCAGCGCTTCGTCATCGGTAATCGACACGTAATCGGCGCGGCCAATGCTGTTTAAATAAGCATGCTGCGGGCCGACTGACGGGAAATCCAACCCGGCGGAGATGGAGTAGGACTCCTCAATCTGGCCTTCTTCGGTTTGCATCATCGGCGATTTCATACCGAAATAGATGCCCACACGACCGTGCTTAAGCGGCGCGCCGTGCTCGCCGGACTCAATACCGTGACCTGCCGGCTCCACGCCAATCAGGCCAACAGCGGTTTCGTCGATAAAATCGGCGAACATGCCGATGGCGTTCGATCCGCCGCCGACGCAGGCGATAACCGCATCAGGCAGGCGACCTTCTTTCTCGAGGATCTGCGCTTTGGTCTCTTCGCCAATCATGCGCTGGAATTCACGCACGATGGTCGGGAACGGGTGCGGGCCCGCGGCGGTGCCGAGCATATAGTGGGCTTTTTCGTAGCTGCCGGACCAGTCGCGCAGGGCCTCGTTGCAGGCATCTTTCAGCGTAGAAGAGCCGCTATGAACCGGGATCACTTCCGCTCCCATCAGGCGCATGCGGAAAACGTTCGGCGACTGGCGTTCGATATCCTTCGCGCCCATGTAGATGCGGCACTTCAGGCCGAGCAGGGCGCTGGCGAGGGCTGAGGCCACGCCGTGCTGACCGGCGCCGGTTTCGGCGATAATTTCCGTTTTGCCCATCCGTTTCGCCAGCAGAGCCTGGCCGAGCACCTGGTTAGTTTTATGCGCGCCGCCGTGCAGCAGGTCTTCACGTTTCAGATACAGCGTCGTGCGGGTGCCTTCAGTGAGGTTGCGGCATTTGGTCAGCGCCGTCGGACGACCGGCGTAGTTTTTCAGCAGGTCGGTAAATTCGGCCTGGAATGCCGGATCTTTTTGCGCGCTGACGAACGCGTCTTCCAGCTGGCGCAGGGCGGGCATCAGGATCTGCGGAACGTACATTCCGCCGAATTCGCCAAAGTAGGGGTTCAGTAAAGTACTCATTATTGCTCCTTAATATGCGCGCAGCGTTTGAAACACAGAGGACAGCTTGTCGGCATCTTTAATACCCGGCTGCGACTCTACGCCTGAATTAAAATCGAGTCCGGCACAGCCGCTTTTGGCGGCTTCTACGCAGTTATCGGCGCCGAGGCCGCCTGCCAGCATGACGTTATGCAGGTCCTGGCCCTGCAGCAGGGACCAGTCGAAACGCTGGCCGGTGCCGCCCTGACCGTTGTCGAGAACGTATTTATCGACATGGCGCAGATCGCGCGGCGGTAGCGTTTCACCTACGCTGAGGGCTTTCCAGATTTGCACCTTCGGCGGAAGTTCGGCGCGCAGGGTATCAATATAGGTCTGGTCTTCGCTGCCGTGCAGCTGTACGGCGGCTAAGTCGAGGTTTTCCGCCCGGGCGATCACTTCCGCCACCGGGGTATTGCGGAATACGCCGACATAGCTCAGAGGCGCGCTGGCGATCACCGCTTGCGCCTGCGCCTCGTTCACCGCGCGCGGCGACGTCGGGACAAAAATCAGGCCGCCGTAGACCGCGCCGGATTCATACGCCACCTGGGCATCCTGGGGGCGGGTCAGGCCGCAGACCTTATTCTCGCCGAGCAGCACGCGCTTCACGGCGGCGTTGAGATCGGCGTGCTCCATCAGCGCTGAGCCAATCAGGAAACCGTTGGCGAAGTGGCTCAGTTCGCGCACTTCCGCGTAGGTATGGATGCCGGACTCGCTGATCACCGTGACATCGTGACCGAGCTTAGGCGCCAGGGTACGGGTACGGTTGAGATCAATCGACATATCGCGCAGATCGCGGTTGTTGATGCCGACCACTTTCGCCTTCAGCGCAATCGCGCGCTCCAGCTCCTCTTCATTACTCACTTCGGTCAGCACGCCCATGTTCAGGCTGTGCGCGACGGCGGAGAGCTGGCGATACTGCTCATCATCCAGCACTGAAAGCATCAGCAGACAGGCGTCGGCCTGGTAGTAGCGCGCCAGGTAAATCTGATAAGGATCGATGGTGAAGTCCTTACAGAGAATCGGCTGCGGCGCGACCTTACTGACCATCGGCAGGAAATCGAAGCTGCCCTGGAAATATTTCTCATCGCACAGCACCGAGATAGCCGAGGCGTAGTGCTTGTAGACGCCGGCGATGGCAGCCGGGTCAAAATCTTCGCGAATCAGGCCTTTTGATGGTGAGGCCTTTTTGCACTCGAGAATAAACGCGGTGCGGGTTCCGGCGAGGGCATCGTAAAAATTGCGCTGCGTCGGTACCACTTCATTTTGAAAACTGGCTAACGGTTGTTGTTGTTTGCGGGCTTCTACCCAAATCGCTTTGTCGGCCACGATTTTTGCTAAAACGGTCTGCATTTTTTACCCTCTTGCCGCTAATGCGGTCACTCTGTCATAGGCCGCTCCGCTATGCAGCACATCGATGACTTGCTGCGCGTTGGCCTTCAGGTCTTCGTGTCCATGTAAACGCATCAACATGGCGACGTTGGCGGCAACGGCGGCTTCGTGAGCGGCTTCACCTTTACCTTGTAGCAAGCGCGTAAGAATGTCACGGTTTTCTTCCGGCGTGCCGCCTGCCAGCTGCTCCTGATGGTAAGGCGTCAGGCCAAAGTCGGCGGCGGTGAGCTGGTAGCTCTTGATTTCGCCATGGTTCAGTTCCGCGACCACCGTCGGCGCGTGCAGCGACACTTCATCCATACCGCCGCTATGCACCACCGCAGCGCGCTGGTAGCCCAGCACGCGCAGGGTTTCCGCAATCGGCAGCACCAGTTCTGGGCTATAGACGCCAATCAGCGCCAGCGGCGGATGAGCCGGGTTGATCAGCGGCCCAAGCACGTTAAACAGGGTGCGGGTTTTAAGCTGCTGACGGACCGGCATCGCGTGGCGGAAACCGGTGTGGTACTTCGGTGCGAACAGGAAGCAAACGCCCAGTTCATCCAGCGCCTGGCGAGATTTATCGGCATTCATATCCAGGTTGATACCGAACGCCGCCAGCAGGTCGGAGGAACCGGATTTACTCGATACGCTGCGGTTGCCGTGCTTCGCGACCTTCAGGCCGCAGGCGGCGGCTACAAACGCGCTGGCGGTCGAAATATTGATACTGTTGCTGCCGTCGCCGCCGGTACCGACGATATCGGCAAACGGATAATCCGGACGCGGGAACGGCGCGGCGTTTTCCAGCAGCGCGGTGGCGGCGCCGGCGATTTCCTGCGGATGCTCACCGCGTACTTTCATACTCACCAGCGCGGCGGCCAGCTGCTCGGGTTTGACTTCACCGCGAACCACCGCAGAGAACAGCTGATGGCTCTCCTGCTGGCTCAGGGTTTCGGCCTGGTACAGTTTTTCCAGAATCGGCTGGAGGGTGTTGGTCTGCTCCAGCTTCTGCAGCGCCCAGGCCAGGGTTTGCTCCAGCAGGCGTGCCCCCTGGGTGGTCAGAATTGACTCAGGGTGGAACTGGAAGCCACAAACGCGATCCGCGTCGTGACGCACCGCCATCACCATACCGTTGAAGTGGGCGTTGATGGTGAGTCCGGCCGGGATATTGCTGCCCACCAGCGAGTGATAGCGGGCGACCGGCAGCGGATTGCTCAGTCCGGCAAACATCGCCTGGCCATCGTGCTCAATGCTTGACGCCTTGCCGTGAAGAATTTCACCGGCCTGACCGACGTAGCCGCCATAGGCTTCGACAATCGCCTGATGGCCGAGGCAGATACCGATAATCGGCAGCTTGCCGCGCATGCGGGTCAGCAGCTCCGGCATGCAGCCTGCTTCGCTCGGCGTCCCCGGCCCCGGAGAAAGCATCAGCACCGGGTTTTTCATGGTGCCGATGCGCTCAATCAGCGCCTGCGCCGGGACGGAGTTGCGGTAAATCACCACGTTATGGCCGTTCGAACGCAGCTGGTCTGCCAGGTTATAGGTAAAAGAGTCGATATTATCGAGCAGCAGAATGTCGGCCATTAGAAAATCTCCTTCGCGTGGTGGGCCTGGGCGATAGCGCGCAGCACCGCGCGAGCTTTATTACGGGTTTCATCCGCTTCTGACTGGGGAACGGAGTCGAGCACGATACCGGCGCCGGCCTGCACCGTGGCGACGCCATCCTGCACGTAGGCGGAACGGATCACGATGCAGGTATCGAGGTCGCCGTGGGCGGTAAAGTAGCCCACCGCGCCGCCGTAGCTGCCGCGGCGTTTGCCTTCAGCGGCGGCGATTAGCTGCATGGCGCGCACTTTCGGCGCCCCGCTGAGGGTGCCCATATTCATACAGGCGCGGTAGGCATGCAGCACGTCAAGGTCGCGGCGCAGCTCGCCAACCACGCGGGAGACGAGGTGCATCACAAAGGAGTAGCGGTCGACTTTGGTCAGGTCGGCGACGTAGCGGCTACCCGGCGTACAGATGCGCGCGAGGTCGTTACGCGCAAGGTCGACCAGCATCAGATGCTCGGAGAGCTCTTTATGGTCGGTGCGCATCTCCAGCTCAATGCGGCTGTCGAGATCGCGATCCAGCGAACCATCCGCGCGGCGGCCGCGCGGGCGGGTACCGGCAATGGGATAGATTTCAATCTGGCGATTGGTGGCATCGTACTTGAGAGAACTCTCCGGCGACGCGCCGAAGAGGGTGAAATCGTTGTCCTGCATAAAGAACATGTACGGGCTCGGGTTGCTCTTCTTCAGCACATCATAAGCGGCCAGCGGCGACGGGCAGGGCAGCGAGAAGCGGCGTGACGGCACGACCTGAAAAATCTCGCCAGCGCGGATGGCGCGCTGCATTTTACGCACGACGGCGCCGTACTCTTCGTCGCTCTGATCGCAGTCGCAGCTCATTTCGGCAACCGTGGTCACCGGCAGCGGCGCCGGCGGCTCGTTTAGCTGCTGACGAAGCTGAGCGAGCCGCTGTAGCAGACGCTGTTTTTCGCTTTCCAGCGGCGTGAACAGGCTCGCCTGGATACGGGTATTTTTGGTTTGATGGTCGATAACCAGCAGCGTTTCCGCCAGATAGAAGCAGTAATCCGGGCAGGCGGTGTCGCTCTCCAGCGGCGGCAGGTCTTCAAAGCCAGCGACAAGGTCATAGGCGAACAGGCCGCCGAAGAACATCGCTTCGCGCTCCTCCTGCGGGACGGTAATCAGATCCTGCAGCAGGCGAAAAGCGTCGAATACCGAGAGTGAACACAGGCGGGCATCTTCATCCAACAGCGCGCTGACCGGCGGGAAGGTTAATACCCGGCTATTTGGCTGACGCTGGTTATCGATGCCGGATGGCAGCGCGCTATCCAGCAGTTCGAGTAACGCCGTACCGTTGGCGGAAAATGCGTGAATAGTGACAGTGTCACCTAGCGCGGTAATGCGCAGCGCGCTATCCACCAGCAGCAGGCTTTTTAAATCATCCTTACTGTCGATATCCGCGGATTCCAGCAGCAGGGTGGCTGGACGCGCGCCGCATAGCTGGTGGAACAGCGCCGTGGGGTTTTCCCGATAGATGGCGTCGCTGGTGAGAAGCTCGAGTGCCGGTTTTGATGTTTGCATTATTGTTGTCGCCTGTTCGCTATAATAATTTGTCCAATAAAAAGCCCGCTCATTGGCGGGCCGGGTATCTGTATGCTGAGTGCAAAACGCGATCACGCCGCCCGATAACAGGAGGTGCGCCACCAGCCGTGCAGAGTGATGAATTGCGTTTTCATTGTTGATACCCCTTCATGTGAACTTGCGTACTAGTTAACTAGTCCGAGGGATTAAAGTCAACCCCTGTTTGCAGATTTTCTCTATCAGTCGGTATGATGATGCGCTTATTACTATCCTTAATCACTTAAGCTGCAGAACCACAGTCAATCTGCCTGTGACTTAAAGTATGACGGGTACCGGTTCATGTCCAGCAGGAGTCATCTTGAGCAACACCAATTACGCAGTGATTTACGACCTGCACAGCCATACCATCGCCTCTGACGGGCGTCTGACTCCAGAAGAACTTGTCCATCGCGCCCACCAGATGCGCGTCGGCACCCTGGCGATTACCGACCACGATACCGTGGCGGCAATTCCCGCGGCTCAGCGTGAAATTGAACGTGCCGGTTTACCGTTGGCGCTGATTACCGGGGTGGAAATTTCCACGCTGTGGGAAAATCATGAAATTCATATTGTCGGGCTGAATATCGATATCGACCATCCGGCGATGACCGCGCTGCTCGATGAACAGAAATCGCGTCGCCAGATGCGGGGTCAGCAGATCGCCGAGCGGCTGGAAAAAGCGCGGATCCCGGGCGCCTGGGAAGGGGCGCTGAAGCTGGCGGACGGCGGTGCGGTGACGCGCGGCCATTTTGCCCGTTTTCTGGTGGAGGCCGGCTATGCCAACAATATGGCTGATGTATTTAAGAAGTATCTGGCGCGCGGGAAAACCGGTTACGTTCCGCCTCAGTGGTGTACAATAAAACAAGCGATTGATGTCATTCATCATTCTGGCGGTAAAGCGGTCATTGCCCATCCCGGGCGCTACGATCTCTCCGCCAAGTGGTTAAAACGGCTGTTGGCCCATTTTAGCGAGCAGGGGGGCGATGCGATGGAGGTGGCGCAGTGTCAGCAGGCGCCTCACGAGCGCGCACAGCTTGCCGCTTACGCCGTGCAGTATGGTCTGGATGCCTCGCAGGGGTCTGATTTTCATCAGCCCTGCCCGTGGATCGAACTGGGCCGCAAACTTTGGCTACCCGCGGGCGTGGAAGGGATCTGGCGCAGTTGGGAAGTGGCCGTAGAACAAAATTGAGAGGGAAGTATGAGCCAGTTTTTTTATATCCATCCGGAAAATCCACAGGCGCGGTTAATTAACCAGGCGGTGGACATTGTGCGTAAAGGCGGGGTCATCGTCTATCCGACCGACTCCGGCTACGCGTTAGGCTGCAAAATTGAAGATAAAGGCGCGATGGAGCGGATTTGCCGGATCCGTAATCTGCCAAACGGCCACAACTTCACCCTGATGTGCCGCGATTTGTCCGAACTGTCGACCTATTCATTCGTTGATAACGTGGCCTTTCGTCTGATTAAAAACAATACCCCGGGTAACTACACGTTTATCCTCAAGGGCACCAAAGAAGTTCCGCGCCGTCTGCTGCAGGATAAGCGTAAGACCATCGGTATGCGCGTGCCGTCCAACCCGATTGCGCAAATGCTGCTGGAAACGTTGGGCGAGCCGATGCTCTCCACTTCGTTGATGCTGCCGGGAAGCGACTTTACCGAATCCGACCCGGAAGAGATCAAAGATCGTCTGGAGAAGCAGGTTGACCTGATTATTCACGGCGGCTATCTGGGCCAGCAGCCGACCACGGTTATCGACCTCACTGAAGATGCGCCGGTTGTGGTGCGTGAAGGCGTGGGGGACGTAACGCCGTTCCTGTAATGACGCCCGTTTCCATGGAAGGAATCGTCATGTAATGAATCCCCGCTCGCCGCTTTTATTTGCCGCCGTTCAACGCGGCGCAATGCCGCGCGCCTTTTGATGGTGCATCCTCTGCAAAAGACCCCATTGTGCTACCTGACTTCCATCAGCGCGCCATGCGCCCGGACGGAGGTGCGCGGTAAGTTGTGCTATGCTCGTAACGCAAAGAAGCATTCATCTTAAAGTTCGTGTACCATGTTCGCCCACGCGAGAAGGCGTGTCTCTGTTATGTCTGCTGTAGCAACATAGATAACGGCACGCGCTGATGCAAAAAAATTTTACAGAACAGGGTGTTAGGTTTCATTTTGCCTCACGCCCTGTTTTTCGAAGTATACCAGACGCCTGGGAAGGCGACACCTTAAGGAAGCTCAATGAGCGAGAAATTACAAAAAGTGCTGGCCCGCGCTGGCCACGGCTCCCGCCGTGAAATCGAAGCCAAAATCGAAGCTGGCCGCGTCAGCGTCGATGGCAAAATCGCCACGCTTGGCGATCGCGTTGAAATTGTCCCGGGTTTAAAAATTCGCATCGACGGTCATCTGATTTCGGTGAAAGAGTCTGCGGAACAGATTTGTCGCGTGCTGGCTTACTACAAGCCGGAAGGCGAACTCTGTACCCGTAACGACCCGGAAGGGCGACCGACGGTGTTCGATCGTCTGCCAAAGCTGCGCGGCGCGCGCTGGATTGCCGTCGGTCGTCTTGACGTCAACACCTGCGGCCTGCTGCTGTTTACCACCGACGGTGAACTGGCGAACCGCCTGATGCACCCGAGCCGCGAAGTGGAACGTGAATACGCGGTGCGCGTATTTGGCCAGATAGATGATGACAAGCTGCGCCAGCTCTCTCGCGGCGTGCAGCTGGAAGACGGCCCGGCGGCGTTCAAAACCATCAAGTTTACCGGTGGCGAAGGGATTAACCAGTGGTACAACGTCACGCTGACCGAAGGCCGTAACCGCGAAGTTCGCCGCCTGTGGGAAGCCGTTGGCGTACAGGTCAGCCGCCTGATCCGCGTGCGCTACGGCGATATTCTGCTGCCGAAAGGCCTGCCGCGCGGCGGCTACACCGAGCTGGACCTGGCGCAAACCAACTACCTGCGCGAACTGGTTGAGCTTACGCCGGAAACCACCTCTAAGGTCGCCGTCGAAAAAGATCGCCGTCGCATGAAGGCGAATCAGATTCGCCGCGCGGTTAAGCGCCACAGCCAGGTGAGCAATAATAATAACAACCGTCGTTCCAGCAGCCGTAATAACGGTAACGGTTAATTATTCCAGTTCCGGCGGTCACCGCCGGAATTCTCCCTCCTGTGACTCCTTTCACACTTCTGCATAAAGACAAAAAACAGGAAATGCCCGGACAAATAACGCAAAGCGGTGCGCCAGGCGACGCCATATACTGAGGCCACTGATTACATTAACAGGTAGCCTAAAATGGAAACAGCAGGAAAACTATCGGCAAGCTATGTGGTTATCGGCGTTAAAGAAAAAATAGGATATGGTTTTGGCGATTTCGCCTCTAATTTATCCTTCGGCTTCGTTTCTCTGTTTTTACTTTTTTTCTATACCAATATTTACGGCATTAGCGCCGTACAGGCAAGCCTGATCTTTGTTATTGCCCGCGTGGTTGATGCGGCCTTTAATATTCTTATTGGTTTTGCCATCGATAAAACCCACAGCCGCTACGGTAAGCTTCGACCCTGGTTGTTGTATGGTTCAATTCCTCTCGGCTTCTTAACGGTGCTCTGCTTTGTGCCTTTCGGCGGTGAGGCCAAATTCTACTTCGCACTGATTTCCTATACTATTTATTGCCTGGCCTATACGGCGGTAAATACGCCTTATTCGGCGCTGACCAACCGTTTAACCCAGCATGAAGCCTCCCGTTCATCGCTGTCGGTATACCGGTTTGTCCTGGCGATTGTTGGCTATCTGATTGTGTCCACTACCGCGGACAGGCTGATTTCCCCGTTTAGCGATAAACAGCTGGGGTACGTCTTCGCCGTCTCATGCTTTGCGCTGCTGGCGACGTTTTTGTTCCTTGCCTGCTTCGGGATGACCAAAGAGCGCGTTGGTGAAGAAGAGGAAGAGACCCCGGCGCCAACGCTGCGGGAAATGTTGAAGGCGGTGGCAGGCAACGCGCCGCTAATTAACCTCTCTATGTTCACCGTCTTTTTTTATATTGCCTATACCGTGTGGATGGCGATCGCTATTTACTTTATCAAATATATAATTGGTAGCGAAAGTTTTACTTCCACCTTCTTTATGATTCAGTCGGCAGCTTATATTGTCGGTACCGTTATTTCGGAAAAAATCATTGCGTTGATAGGTAAAAAGAAAATGACGCTGGTGGCGCTGTTGATCGGCATTGCGGGCGTACTGATGCAATATTTTATCGCTGGCGACAATATCTGGCTGATCATGACCGGCGTGTGTCTGTACAGTATTACGCTGGGGATGGGTTTTGTTTCAATGAGGTCAATGATTGCCGATACCGTGGAATATGCCGAGTGGCACCATGGGGTGCGCACCGAAGGCGCAATTTACGGTTTCTTTAATTTCATCACCAAAATAGCGATGGCCATCGGCGGCGGCTGCGCGGGCTGGATGCTGGACTATTACCACTATGACGCGGGCAACATTACTGCCAGCGCGATTAACGGCATTAACGTACTGATGACGCTATTTCCCGGCGCGATGTTTGCGCTCAGCGCACTGTTTGTCGCCTGCTATTCGCTGGATGAAAAAACCTATCGCGATATTGTGCAAAAAATCAGCCTGCGCAAACAGAACGCGCTTTAACCTCAGGGAGCCAGAGAGATGAATAACGATTTTAACACCACCCTCGCCGCGATGAGCGCGGAAGAAAAAGTGGCGCTGCTGACCGGCAGCGGCCTGTGGCGGACGGCCTCGCTGCCGCAGCACGGTATCGAAGATATCATTATGACCGACGGCACCTACGGCGTGCGCTACAGCAGCGCGCAGATTGATGGCCGGGAAAAGTGGAGCATGGATGATTTTATCTCGGTCATCACCCAAACCGCAGATCAGGCCAGCGCGGAAGAGCCCGCCGCGAAAGGGGGGAGTGAAGCGCTATTCAGCACTTCGCTACCGGCGACCTGCTTTCCTAATGGTTCCAGCCTGGCCTGCAGCTGGGACGTGGAGCTGGTGCATCAGATGGGGGAAGCGCTGGGGCGGGAGTGTCAGCAAATGGGCGTCGGGATCCTGCTCGGGCCGGGAATTAACATTCGCCGTACGCCGCTGGCCGGGCGAGGCTATGAATATTACGCCGAAGACCCGGTGGTCAGCGGCGATATTGCCGCTGCGCTGATCAACGGCCTGCAGCAGGAGGGGGTTGGCGCCAGCCTGAAACACTTTGCGGCGAACAACTCGGAGTACCGCCGCACGGAAATGGATTCGATTATTGAAGAACGGGCGCTGCGGGAAATCTATCTGGCGGGTTTCCAGCGCGCGATTGCGAAATCCCGGCCGTGGACGGTGATGTCTTCCTACAATCGTCTTAACGGCGTGCAAACCTCCCAGGATCCGTTTTTGCTCACTCAGGTTTTGCGCGATGAGTGGGGATATGAAGGGCTGGTGATGTCCGACTGGTACGGTATTAAAGATCGTCCCGCATCGCTGATGGCGGGTAACGATCTGGCGATGCCCGAAACCCGCCGCGATAAACAAACCCTGCTGGCGGCGATTGAAGCCGGAGAGGTGCCGATGGCGGTGGTGGACCGTGCCTGTCTCCGCATGCTGGAACTGCTCGACAAGGTCCAGCGCCATCGCCGCCCGCAAACGCGAGCCGATTTTACGGCGCACCACGCGCTGGCGCAGCGGCTTGCCGGTGAATCCATTGTCTTGCTGAAAAATGAAGATAATCTGCTGCCGCTGCGTCCGGAGAGAACGCCGCGCGTTGCGGTGCTGGGTAAACCGGCTCAGGAGCCGGTGATCCAGGGGTCCGGATGCGCGACCACGGTGCCGTATCTGCTCGATCGGCCGCTGGATGAAATTTTCGACCTCGCCGGCGACGACTTCAGCGTCTCCTGGGCCGTGGGCGCGCCGGACGATCTGCGCTGCGATGAACAGGCGCTGGCGCAGGCCTGCCGCGTCGCGCAGGAGGCCGACGTGGCGGTGATCTTCGTCAGCACCGCCGTAGGCGAAGATGGCGAAAACGGCGATCGTCAGGATCTGCATATTCTGCCGGTGCACGAACGGTTAATTCGTGAAGTGGCGACGGTCCAGCCGAATATCGTGGTGGTGCTGGCGAATAGCGATGCGGTGGTGATGCCGTGGCTCGGCGAGTGCAAAGCGCTGCTGGAAACGTTCTTTGCCGGGCAAGGGATGGGGCGCGCGGTGGCGGAAATCCTCTTCGGCCAGCGTAACCCCTGCGGCAAACTGACGGTAACGGTACCTAATTCCCTGGAGGAAACGCCGGCCTGGCTGCACTATCCTGGCGAAAACCTGCGTCATCATTACGGAGAAGGGCTTTTTGTCGGCTATCGCTATTATGATAAACGTCGTATGACGCCGCAGTTTCCGTTTGGCTTTGGCTTAAGCTATACCCGGTTTGCGTACGATAATATCGCGCTGTCAGCCCGCCGTGCAGGCGCAGGCGAGACGCTTACCGTGTCGTTCGACCTGACCAACTGCGGAGAGTATGCGGGCAAAGAGATCGTCCAGCTGTACGTTAGCGCGCCGAAGGGGGAGCTGATTCGCGAAGTGCAGTCATTAAAAGCGTTCAGCAAAGTGGCGCTGGCCGCCGGAGAGACCCGTCGCGTGAGCCTGCAGCTGCCCATTGGCGAGCTGGCCTGCTATCATCCGGGCCTGGGTGATTGGGTTGTGACGCCGGGCATCTGGCAGGTTCGCGTCGGCGCCTCATCACGGGATCTGCCGTTGATCGCGGAGATTGAGGTAGATTGTCCGCAGCGGTACGTCCCGCTGCGCGATGATAACTCTCTACAACAGCTGATCCAGCAGCCGGAGGCCTTTGCCCGCGTAGTGAAGCTGATTGCCGATAAGAGCCAGATGCCGGCGGAGCAGGTGCGTGAAAAACTGATTCGCCTGGCGCCGGATCTGTTCTGCGGGCTGCTGATTGCGCTGACCGAATTCCTGGCGCTGGATATCGAACGCGACGAGCTTAACGCCGTACTGGCCGGCGCTCATCATTGCCAATGACAGGAGAGTGCGCATGTTTCCTTTTTCAGTGACTCACCCTCGCTCGGTCACCCAGAGCGGACGGCAAACGGCGAACAGCGGCTACGAGCTGATTGCCTTTGACGCGGAGAAGCTGAACGTGTTTGCCGCGGAGGTTCGCTACTGCGAGCCTCACTGGCATCCGGCTCCGGAGCTGATTACCGTGCTGGCGGGGCGATTTACCCTCGTCGTCGGCCAGCAAAGCCTGGAGCTGGCGCAGGAAGACATGCTGTATATCAATGCCGAAGAGGTCCATTCGCTGAGCGCCGAGGAGGCGGGCAGCCAGCTGCTCACCGTACAGTTTTCACCCGGCCTGTTTGATGAACTTCAGCCCTCGCCGCAGCTGGACTGGAGTACCTGCGGACGACCTTACTCTCCGGCAGACAGCGAGGTACGCCAGCGGCTGGCGAAGCTACTGGAACAGCTGATCGATAACCACGCGCCGTTTCAGCGTATCGCGGCGATTTATCTGCTGCTGGATGCCGTCGTCTCCGCCGGAAAGCCGACGCGGCGCGCCGAAAGCTCGCTGCGCGACGAGGCGATGATCAAAAAAGGCATTGATTTTATCAATCAACACTTTGATCAGCCGCTGACGCTGAGCGAGGTCGCCTGCCATAGCGGGATGAGCTACTCCTGGTTCTCGCGGCTGTTCAAAAAGGTGAGCCGGTATAATTTTAAAGAGTATCTGACGCTGGTGCGGCTAAATAAAGCCCGCACCCTGCTGCGCGATACCCGCACCCCGATCACGGAGATTAGCCACAGCTGCGGCTTTCAGGAACACAAGTATCTGATCGCCGCCTTTAATAAATACTGCGGCGTCACGCCAACCGAATACCGCAAGCGCTTCGTCTCGCGGCAAAATATGCGCGAAAGCGAACTGGCGCTGGGGGAGGATTGCCTGTGCCTGCCGCTGAATCATGCGCTGCTCAAGCGGCTGGCGGCTAGTAGTCGATCCCCATCTGCGCTTTGATTCCGGCGTCAAAAGCGTGCTTCACCGGGCGCAGCTCGCTGACGGTATCGGCCAGTTCGGTAATCTCACGGTGGCAGCCGCGGCCGGTAATAATCACCGTCTGGTGCGCCGGGCGGTTGCGCAGCGCGGTAAGCACCTCTTCCAGCGGCAGGTAATCATAAGCCACCATGTAGGTTAGCTCGTCCAGCAAAACGAGGTCGAGGCTTTCATCAGCCAGCATGCGGCGCCCGTGCTCCCAGACCGCGAGGCAGGCGGCGGTGTCGCTTTCGCGATCCTGCGTATTCCAGGTAAAACCGGTCGCCATCACCTGAAACTCAACGCCGTGCGGCTCAAGCAGGTTGCGCTCGCCGTTTGGCCAGGTACCTTTAATAAACTGCACGACGGCGGCTTTTTTACCGTGCCCGACGGCGCGGGTGACGGTGCCAAAAGCGGCGGTGGTTTTGCCTTTACCGTTGCCGGTAAAGACGATCACGATGCCGCGCTCTTCCTGCGCGGCGGCGACGCGAGCGTCAACTTTATCTTTTACCCGCTGCTGGCGTTCGCGGTGGCGTTCATCACTCATTGTGCGATTCCTGGTTTGCGGCCCGGCTGGGCGTCAAAGGTCATTCCCGTTTTGCGACGACTGTCGTCGCCCATCAGCCACAGGTAAACCGGCATGATATCAGCGGGGGTTTTCAATTTTTGCGGATCTTCCGTCGGGAACGCATTGGCGCGCATTTTGGTTCGGGTGCCGCCTGGGTTAATGCAGTTGACCCGCAGATGACGGTTCTGATACTCCTCGGCCAGCACCTGCATCATGCCCTCGGTGGCGAATTTCGACGCGGCGTACGCGCCCCAGTTCGCGCGTCCCTGGCGGCCGACGCTGGAAGAGGTAAAGACCAGCGAACCCGATTCGGATTTAAGTAATAAAGGAAGCAGCGCCTGGGTGAGCATAAAGGTGCCGTTCACGTTCACCTGCATCACCTGCTGCCATACTTCCGGCTTTTGTTGATCCATCGGGCACACGTCGCCCAACAGACCCGCGTTGTGCAGCACCCCGTCGAGGCGCGGGTAGTGGATGGCTATTTTCTGCGCCAGCTGCTGGCACTCCTGCGGCGTGCAGGTTAACAGGTCGAGAGTAAACCAGCGGGCGGGAATGCCGCCCGCCTGCTGAATTTCGTGCGCGACGCTGCGCAGCTTTTCTTCGTTGCGGCCGACCAGGATAACGCTGGCGCTATAGCGGGAATAGGTCAGGGCGGCTTCACGGCCAATGCCGTCGCTGGCGCCGGTAACCAGGATGATGCGGTCCTGTAACAGGTGACGTTGCGGTTGATAGTGCACGGCGACTCCTCGGGCGATCTGCTGACGATCGCGCTTGCTGTTCGGTATCTCACTTTTGCGCTTTATGCCTGAAAGCGCCCGCTATTGCAATCGGCGAAGCGGAAACTCTTCGCGGAATTAATATCTTGCAACGATTTAATCGTCGCTGAAAAAAACAGGAAGGCGCCTCGCGTGCGACACAAAGCACAAAGACTTCTCGCCGACGGCTGATGTACACTGTGCGCCAACGTCAGCGGTTTACACAAGGTGAAAACGTGGAATTACTTGCTCAATATGGCCTGTTTTTGGCCAAAATCGCGACCATCGTTGTCGCAATTGCGGTTATCGTCGCCATTATTGTTAACCTGACTCAGCGCAAAAAACAGCGCGGCGAGCTGCGGGTCACCAATCTTAGCGAGCAATATAAGGAGATGAAGGAAGAGCTGGCGGTTTCGTTGCTCGATGGGCCGCAGCAGAAGCTGTGGCATAAAGCGCAAAAGAAAAAGCTCAAGCAGGAAGCAAAGGCGTCAAAGGCGCGGGCGAAGCTCGGCACACCGGAGCCGGACGTCAAACCGCGCGTCTGGGTGCTGGATTTTAAAGGCAGTATGGATGCCCATGAAGTCAGCAGCCTGCGCGAAGAAATCACCGCCGTTCTGGCGGCGGCAAAAGCGCGCGACCAGGTCGTTATTCGCCTTGAAAGCCCAGGCGGCGTGGTTCACGGTTACGGCCTGGCGGCTTCACAGCTGCAGCGCCTGCGCGACAAGCAGATCCCGTTAACGGTCGCGGTCGATAAAGTCGCGGCCAGCGGCGGCTATATGATGGCCTGCGTGGCGAACAAAATCGTCAGTGCACCCTTTGCTATCCTGGGCTCTATTGGCGTTGTGGCGCAAATTCCCAACATCAATCGCTTCCTGAAAAATAAAGATATCGACATTGAGCTGCATACGGCCGGGCAGTACAAACGCACCCTGACGATGCTGGGTGAAAATACCGAAGAAGGGCGGCAGAAATTTCGCGAAGACCTCAACGATACTCATCGGCTATTCAAAGATTTTGTCCACCAGATGCGCCCCGGGCTGGATATCGAGCAGGTAGCGACGGGTGAACACTGGTACGGCGTTCAGGCGCTGGAAAAAGGCCTTGTGGACGCGGTGGAAACCAGCGATGAACTTCTGCTGGGGCTGATGGATAAGCACGAGGTTATCAGCGTGCGCTATCAGCAGCGTAAGAAAATGCTCGAGCGGTTTACCGGCAGCGCGGCGGAAAGCGCCGATAAACTTCTGCTGCGCTGGTGGCAGCGCGGGCAAAAGCCGCTGATGTAAACAAACAACGCGAGGCTTCGGCCTCGCGTTGTTGTCATGGCCCTGCAGGCAGCGGTTAATCCGCCAGGTGGTACTTATCAGACAGCTCGTGTGCGAGGTATTTAAACATATTAAATACCGCCGTACTCTTCGCCGTTGGCAGACCCTGCTCGTCAAGATAGAACTCGCCGCTGAACACCAGCACGCCGTTACGCTGAACGACGTCGGTGGCCTCGATCCCGGCTAACGTATCTTCATGTTCGCGAATGAGTTTGTTGGCTTTTTCCAGAAGCGTCTGGCGATCGATGGGTTGGGTTGTACCTTGCATAAATGCCTCCTGTGTTTCTTCGCGGCTAGTCTACGCCGCGCGGCGGCGAGGGGCAAATTTTCCATTGTTCTTGCAGGGGTAATCGCAGAAGCCTAATAAACATCAGTTTAGTGGCGGGATTTGCTTTTGCATGCTAATAAAGTTGCGTAACGAATTTTATCAGGTACAGTGTGACGCTTTCAGCGATCTGGCAACAGATTTGCTTGACATTCGGCCAAAAATTATTCGTGCTATGTCGCCTGGCGAGAAAAAGCCAGCAAACTCAGCTATCTGGTTTTATGGATGCGAAACCGGTGCAAGGGGTTGATATCCATCGATAACGACGCAACATAGGTTGTGACGTGTCGCCAGTGGATGGTGAATCAATGTGCGATGTATTCCTGGATGAATCAAATTAGGTAAAGGTGAATATGGGTAAAGCTCTCGTTATCGTTGAGTCCCCGGCAAAAGCCAAAACGATCAATAAGTATCTGGGTAATGACTACGTGGTTAAGTCCAGCGTCGGTCATATCCGCGATTTGCCGACCAGTGGCTCAGCTTCCAAAAAGAGCGCCGACTCTACCTCCACCAAAGGGGCTAAAAAGCCTAAGAAGGATGAACGCGGCGCTCTGGTCAACCGTATGGGCGTGGACCCGTGGCATGACTGGAATGCGCACTATGAAATACTCCCGGGTAAAGAAAAGGTCGTTTCTGAACTCAAACAGTTGGCGGAAAAAGCTGACCACATCTATCTCGCAACCGACCTTGACCGCGAAGGGGAAGCCATCGCATGGCACCTGCGGGAAGTTATCGGCGGTGATGAACAGCGCTATAGCCGCGTGGTGTTCAACGAGATCACGAAGAATGCGATTCGTCAGGCTTTCGAAAAGCCGGGCGAACTGAATATTGACCGTGTCAACGCTCAGCAGGCGCGCCGTTTTATGGATCGCGTGGTGGGCTACATGGTCTCTCCACTGCTGTGGAAAAAAATTGCCCGCGGTCTGTCAGCAGGCCGCGTCCAGTCGGTTGCGGTGCGTCTGGTGGTCGAGCGCGAGCGCGAAATTAAAGCGTTCGTTCCGGAAGAGTACTGGGAAGTTGACGCCAGCACCACGACCCCTGGCGGCGATGCGTTACCGCTGCAGGTCACGCATAACGGCGATAAGCCGTTCCGTCCGGTAAACCGTGATGAAACCATGGCGGCGGTCGCGCTGCTTGAGAAAGCCAGCTACAGCGTGCTGGAGCGTGAAGATAAGCCGACCAGCAGCAAGCCGGGCGCGCCGTTTATCACCTCCACGCTGCAGCAGGCCGCCAGCACGCGTCTTGGCTTCGGCGTGAAGAAAACCATGATGATGGCGCAGCGTCTCTACGAAGCGGGCCACATTACCTATATGCGTACCGACTCGACGAACCTGAGCCAGGACGCGCTGAGCATGGTGCGCGGCTACATTGGCGACAACTTCGGTAAGAAATATCTGCCGGAGAGCGCGAATCAGTACGCCAGCAAAGAAAACTCGCAGGAAGCGCACGAGGCGATTCGTCCATCCGACGTCAACGTGCTGGCCGAAACGTTAAAAGATATGGAATCTGATGCGCAGAAACTGTATCAGCTGATCTGGCGCCAGTTTGTCGCCTGTCAGATGACGCCTGCGCAGTACGACTCCACCACGCTGACGGTGAAAGCCGGCGATTTCAAACTGAAAGCCCGCGGCCGTACGCTGCGCTTTGACGGCTGGACCAAAGTAATGCCAGCCCTGCGTAAAGGCGATGAAGACCGTACGTTACCGATGGTCAATAAGGGCGACAGCCTGAGCCTGGTCGAGCTGACCCCTGCGCAGCACTTTACCAAGCCGCCGGCGCGTTTTAGCGAAGCTTCGCTGGTTAAAGAGCTGGAAAAACGCGGCATCGGTCGTCCGTCCACCTATGCGTCGATCATTTCGACCATTCAGGATCGCGGCTACGTGCGGGTGGAAAACCGCCGCTTCTATGCGGAAAAGATGGGCGAAATCGTCACCGATCGTCTGGAAGAGAACTTCCGCGATCTGATGAACTATGATTTCACCGCGCAGATGGAAGACCGCCTCGACCAGGTGGCTAACCATCAGGCCGAGTGGAAGCAGGTCCTCGACAGCTTCTTCGGAGACTTTACCTCGCAGCTGCAGACGGCAGAGAAAGATCCGGAAGAGGGCGGCATGCAGCCGAACCCAATGGTGCTGACCACCATCGACTGCCCAACCTGCGGGCGCAAGATGGGGATCCGTACCGCCAGCACCGGCGTATTCCTCGGCTGCTCGGGCTACGCGCTGTCGCCAAAAGAGCGCTGTAAAACCACCATTAACCTGGTGCCGGAAAACGAAGTGCTCAACGTGCTGGAAGGCGATGACGCTGAAACCAACGCGCTGCGCGCTAAACGCCGCTGTAAAAAATGCGGCACGGCGATGGACAGCTACCTCATCGATCCGAAGCGCAAGCTGCACGTCTGCGGTAATAACCCGACCTGCGATGGCTACGAGATCGAAGAGGGCGAGTTCCGCATCAAGGGCTATGACGGCCCTATCGTTGAGTGTGAAAAATGTGGCTCCGAAATGCACCTGAAGATGGGGCGTTTTGGTAAGTATATGGCCTGCACCAACGACGAGTGTAAAAACACCCGTAAGATCCTGCGTAACGGGGAAGTGGCGCCGCCGAAAGAAGATCCGGTGCCGCTGCCGGAGCTGCCGTGCGAGAAATCGGACGCTTACTTTGTTCTGCGCGATGGCGCGGCGGGCGTCTTCCTGGCCGCCAACACCTTCCCGAAATCGCGCGAAACCCGCGCGCCGCTGGTGGAAGAACTGTACCGCTTCCGCGACCGTCTGGCAGAGAAGCTGCGCTATCTGGCCGATGCGCCGCAGCAGGATCCGGAAGGCAACAAAACGATGGTGCGTTTTAGCCGTAAAACTAAGCAGCAGTACGTTGCCTCAGAGAAAGATGGCAAAGCCACCGGCTGGTCAGCTTTCTATATAGATGGCAAATGGACTGAAGCAAAGAAGTAACTGCTATCATCTGATAAAAGGGCCGCGCCGCGGCCCTTTTTTGACATCACATGTTGTTGATATCCAAGATATTACTCTGTTCCTCCTCTCGCCTTATAACCGCCTTATTATTTTTTGTTAGTATCTATACACTGTAGATATAAATGATATAGTGGTTATAGCTAATCCCTTTTTTATTATCTTATCGTCTTATACATCACCGTCATCAGGATACGTTGTGGCGCCAACACGGCGAGTCGCAGGGAGGTTCGGGCTAGCCCGTCCACCGCCAAGTGACCTGAGCGTAAAATGTATTAAGCGGGTTTATTTTACGTGCTATCGGATATCAGCCATGAAACTACAGCAGCTCCGCTATATCGTTGAGGTTGTTAACCATAATCTGAACGTCTCCTCCACGGCCGAAGGCCTGTACACCTCACAGCCGGGCATCAGCAAGCAGGTTCGCATGCTGGAGGATGAGCTGGGAATTCAGATTTTCGCCCGCAGCGGCAAACATTTGACCCAGGTCACGCCCGCAGGCCAGGAGATCATACGCATCGCTCGCGAGGTCCTGTCGAAGGTCGATGCGATCAAATCGGTAGCGGGTGAGCATACCTGGCCTGATAAGGGGTCGCTGTACGTAGCAACTACCCACACCCAGGCCCGCTACGCGCTACCGGGCGTTATCAAAGGCTTTATCGAACGCTATCCCCGCGTCTCCTTGCACATGCATCAGGGGTCGCCAACGCAAATCGCCGAGGCGGTGTCGAAAGGCAATGCTGACTTCGCTATCGCGACCGAAGCGCTTCATCTTTATGATGATTTGGTGATGCTGCCGTGCTACCACTGGAACCGCTCCGTGGTCGTCACGCCAGAGCATCCGCTGGCGTCGCGAGAGTCGGTATCGATTGAGGAGCTGGCGCAATATCCGCTGGTGACTTATACCTTCGGCTTCACCGGCCGCTCCGAACTGGATACCGCCTTTAATCGCGCCGGCTTAACGCCGCGCATCGTTTTCACCGCCACCGACGCCGATGTGATTAAAACCTATGTGCGTCTGGGCCTTGGGGTAGGGGTAATTGCCAGCATGGCGGTGGATCCGGTTTCCGACCCGGACCTGGTGAAGCTGGACGCCAATGGTATTTTCAGCCACAGCACCACGAAAATAGGTTTCCGTCGCAGTACCTTCTTGCGAAGCTATATGTATGATTTTATTCAGCGATTTGCGCCGCATCTGACCCGGGATGTGGTCGATACCGCCGTTGCTTTGCGCTCAAATGAAGATAT
The DNA here is from genome assembly GCF_019048985.1 of Klebsiella sp. PL-2018. Lineage (NCBI taxonomy): Bacteria > Pseudomonadati > Pseudomonadota > Gammaproteobacteria > Enterobacterales > Enterobacteriaceae > Klebsiella > Klebsiella sp. PL-2018. The sequence continues at coordinate 3,364,488 of NZ_CP077673.1, read as the reverse complement.
TGAAGCGATGTTCAAAGATATTAAATTACCGGAAAAATAACCACAGAAAAAATAATGGCATCCTCTCGGGGATGCCAAAGCCTATAATGGCCTGAAATGGAATATCTAAACCTCGTCTGAATCACAATTTTCGTTAACTCCTCGTACCACATTTGCAAATATACCTGCCGCGATCAAATTAATGATGAAAGATATCTGCTGAAAAGCGAATTCACTGGATTAATAGCCAATCCATAATTAAGATTTATCTGTGGTTAGTAATTCTTAGCGATTGGTGGTGAAAAAATGATTAGTGATATCGATTATATGAAGTTTGCGATGTCACAGGAACGTGACAAGACTGAGATAGATCCAGTTTTGAGAAGTAAGGCCTGGAGCGCCGTTATCCTTGGGCTTGCGATGTTCTGGAGCGTCATTGCTCTGGTTGTCTGCAACGTTTGGTTACTAAGCTAGAGCACCTTCCAGTCACAGCGGTTATGTCAGTTTTATGACAAGTGAATTATTGAGAATTATTTGTATCTGATAAAATAGCGGTAATAAGGAGGATATAATTTTTCCCTTTTTAGACTCGCTCGATAAATTTTCTCTATTGGACTAATCGCCAGAATAATGGCGATTAGTCTTTCTTTGTACTCGTGTACTAATACGACGCGCTCGCCGACGCAAAACTGACTTCTTCAATCCTTCTCAATATATCCGCCCTCATTATTCAAATTTCCTGTCTTAATGCGTTACGCCTATTTTAGCAATTTGGGTTGTTATCAAAATGTTACATCAAAGATGTGTTATCTTTAATAATGACCCTGAGGAGGATCAGGGGATGCTATCCCTAAGGTAAAGGAGGAGCTATGTCGTCAACCCTACGAGCAGCCAGTAAGGATACGCTCCAGGTTAAAGATAAAACCTGGCATTACTACAGCTTACCGCTGGCCGCTAAACAACTGGGCGATCTCTCGCGCTTGCCCAAATCGCTCAAAGTGCTACTGGAAAACCTGCTGCGCTGGCAGGACGGCGATTCCGTGACCGCTGAAGATATTCATGCCCTGGCCGGATGGCTGAAGCATGCCCATGCCGACAGGGAGATTGCCTACCGTCCGGCGCGCGTCCTGATGCAGGACTTTACCGGGGTTCCTGCCGTGGTGGACCTGGCGGCGATGCGCGAAGCGGTCAAACGCCTGGGCGGCGATACCGCCAAAGTGAACCCGCTTTCGCCCGTCGACCTGGTGATTGACCACTCGGTCACCGTAGACCGTTTTGGTGACGATGATGCTTTTGAAGAGAACGTACGGCTTGAGATGGAGCGTAACCATGAGCGCTATGTCTTCTTACGTTGGGGACAACAGGCTTTCAGCCGCTTCAGCGTAGTACCGCCGGGTACCGGTATTTGCCACCAGGTAAACCTCGAATACCTTGGCCGGGCGGTGTGGAGCGAACAGCAAAACGGCGAGTGGGTGGCTTTCCCCGACACCCTGGTCGGCACCGATTCCCATACCACGATGATTAACGGTTTAGGCGTTCTGGGCTGGGGCGTCGGCGGTATCGAAGCGGAAGCCGCCATGCTCGGTCAGCCGGTTTCCATGCTGATCCCGGACGTTGTTGGCTTCAAGCTGAGCGGCAAGCTGCGTGAAGGCATTACCGCGACGGACCTGGTCCTGACGGTCACCCAAATGCTGCGTAAACACGGCGTTGTGGGTAAGTTTGTTGAATTCTACGGCGATGGCCTCGATTCTCTGCCGCTGGCGGACCGCGCGACGATTGCCAATATGTCGCCGGAGTATGGCGCGACCTGCGGCTTTTTCCCGATCGATGCGGTAACGCTTGACTATATGCGTCTGACCGGCCGCAGCGAAGAGCAGGTGGCGCTGGTAGAGGCCTATGCGAAAGCGCAGGGTATGTGGCGTCAGCCCGGAGATGAACCGGTATTCACCAGCACGCTGGCGCTGGATATGGGAACCGTTGAAGCCAGCCTGGCCGGGCCGAAACGCCCGCAGGACCGCGTAGCGCTCGGCGATGTGCCCCAGGCCTTTGCCGCCAGCACCGAGCTGGAAGTTAATCACGCGCCGAAAGATAAACGGCCAATTGACTACACGCTGAACGGACAGCAGTATTCGCTGCCTGACGGCGCGGTGGTGATTGCCGCCATTACCTCCTGTACTAACACGTCGAACCCCAGCGTCCTGATGGCCGCCGGCTTGCTGGCCAAAAAAGCCGTTGAGCGGGGGCTGAAGCCGCAGCCGTGGGTTAAAGCGTCGCTGGCTCCCGGGTCGAAGGTCGTTTCCGACTATCTGGCCCACGCAAAGCTGACGCCGTATCTTGATGAACTGGGCTTCAACCTGGTCGGCTATGGCTGTACCACCTGTATCGGTAACTCCGGACCGCTGCCGGACCCGATCGAGCGCGCAATCAAGCAGGGCGATCTGACCGTCGGGGCTGTGCTCTCCGGCAACCGCAACTTTGAAGGACGTATTCATCCGCTAGTAAAAACCAACTGGCTGGCGTCGCCGCCGCTGGTGGTTGCCTACGCCCTGGCGGGGAATATGAATCTCGACCTGACCCGTGAGCCGTTAGGGACGGGTAAAGATGGTCAGCCGGTGTATCTGAAGGATATCTGGCCGAGCGGAATCGAAGTCGCGCAGGCGGTAGAGCAAGTCTCAACGGAGATGTTCCGTAAAGAGTACGCCGAAGTGTTTGAAGGGACAGCCGAGTGGAAGGCGATTAAAGTGGATCGCTCTGATACCTACGACTGGCAGGATGATTCCACCTACATTCGCCTGTCGCCGTTCTTTGATGAGATGGGCGTTGAGCCTAAACCGGTAGAGGATATTCACGGCGCGCGCATTCTGGCCATGTTGGGCGACTCGGTTACCACCGACCATATCTCCCCGGCGGGCAGCATTAAAGCCGACAGCCCCGCGGGCCGTTATCTGCAAAATCACGGCGTCGAACGCATTGATTTTAACTCCTACGGCTCCCGTCGCGGCAACCATGAGGTGATGATGCGCGGGACGTTTGCCAATATTCGTATTCGTAACGAAATGGTCCCCGGCGTGGAAGGGGGGATGACCCGTCATCTTCCTGATAGCCAACCTATCGCTATTTACGATGCCGCTATGCTCTACAAAGCGGAGGGCACGCCGCTGGCGGTGATCGCAGGCAAAGAGTACGGTTCCGGCTCCAGCCGCGACTGGGCGGCTAAAGGACCGCGTTTGCTCGGCGTTAGGGTGGTGATTGCCGAGTCTTTCGAGCGTATCCACCGCTCCAACCTGATTGGAATGGGGATTTTACCGCTGGAATTCCCGCAGGGGGTGACGCGTAAAACGCTGGGACTGAGCGGCGAGGAGCGGATAGATATCAGCAACCTGCAGGCTCTGCAGCCCGGTATGACGGTGCCGGTCACGCTGACGCGTGCGGATGGCCGGCAGGAAGTGATTGAATGCCGCTGCCGCATCGATACCGCGACTGAGAAGACCTACTATCAGAACGACGGTATTTTGCACTATGTGATCCGCAATATGCTGTAAACCCGCGTCTGATATAAAAGGGGCCAGCACAGGCTGGCCCTTCATTTTTCAACGGAATTACTTGCTCAGCAGGTGCCCCATTTTGGCAGCCTTAGTATCCAGATAGTGGGCATTTTTCGGGTTGCGTCCCACAATCAGCGGCACGCGTTCCACAATGTTAATTCCCGCTTCAGTCAGAATTTCGACCTTCTTCGGGTTGTTGGTCAACAGGCGTACCTGGTCGACGTTGAGCAGCTTAAACATATCTGCGCACAGCGTGAAGTCGCGTTCATCGGCGGCAAAGCCCAGCTGATGGTTGGCTTCCACGGTGTCATAGCCTTGATCCTGTAACGCGTAGGCGCGGATTTTGTTCAGCAGACCGATATTGCGCCCTTCCTGGCGGTGATACAGCAGAATGCCGCGCCCCTCTTCGGCAATATGCGACAACGCCGCTTCCAGTTGAAATCCGCAATCACAGCGCAGGCTAAAAAGGGCGTCGCCCGTTAAACACTCAGAGTGTACGCGAGCCAGAACCGGGGATTGCCCCGAAATATCGCCAAATACCAGCGCGACGTGATCCTGCCCGGTTGCCAGTTCTTCAAAACCCACCATGAGAAAATCGCCCCATGGGGTTGGCAGTTTGGCTTCTGCCACACGTTTAAGCTGCATGTGATTCTCCAGATTCTATCAGCACCTGACTGTGCTTCTGTTTGCCGCTATTTTGCCACAATGGCGCGACGTTCTCCTAATTGCGTAGGGTTAGCTGCGCGCAAAGCGCACAAACGAACTACTTTCCGTTATGATATTGAGGTTAATGAATAAGGAGACGAGATGCTGTTGATTGCCAGACGAACCGCCGTTGGCGCGGCCCTGTTATTAATCATGCCTGCTGCGATCTGGATTTCGGGCTGGAAATGGCATCCCGGGCTGTCGGCAGGGACGATGAAGCTGCTGTACTGGGTGACCGAAACGGTGACGCAGCCATGGGGCATCATTACGCACGTTATCTTATGCGCCTGGTTTCTGTGGTGCCTGCGTTTTCGTCTGCGAGCGGCGATAATGCTGTTTCTCATTCTGGCCGCAGCGATACTGGTTGGGCAGGGAATGAAGACGTGGATTAAAGGCCGCGTTCAGGAGCCTCGTCCCTTTGTCATCTGGCTGGAGCAGACGCAGCAGGTGCCGGTCACGCAATTCTACGCGTTGAAACGCAAAGAACGCGCTAAACTGGTGCATGAGCAGCTGGCGCAAGAGCAGCAAATCCCCGGATTTTTGCGCAAGCACTGGCAAAAAGAGACCGGCTTCGCTTTCCCATCTGGCCATACGATGTTCGCTGCCAGCTGGGCGCTGCTCGGCGTTGGTTTGCTGTGGCCGCGGCGTCGCTGGGTCACCCTGGCGCTGCTGCTAACGTGGGCGACGGCGGTGATGGGCAGCCGCCTGGCGCTGGGCATGCACTGGCCGCAGGATCTGATCGTCGCAACGCTGATTTCCTGGCTGCTGGTGACCCTGGCGACCTGGCTTGCCCAGCGGTTCTGCGGCCCGCTATCGCCGCCGGGAGAAGAGGCGCAGGATATTAAAAAAAGGGCGGCAGCGCCGGAATAATGTTGATATTACCCCTGTCAGGCCGCATATCCTGTACTGGTGTCATGCATTTCCATTTCACCGCTGCGGCGAAAATGGTACTTTATAGGGCTGAACGCGGGATTTTTTCGCGCAACCCACAGAACGGGAAGTCATGTGAAATATTTTCTTATTTTCTTACTGGTGTTAGCCATCTTCGTCATTTCAGTGACGCTGGGCGCGCAGAATGACCAGGTGGTCACGTTCAACTATCTCCTCGCGCAGGGTGAGTTCCGTATTTCGACGCTGCTGGCCGTGCTTTTTGCTGCCGGTTTTGCTATCGGCTGGCTGATCTGCGGTCTTTTCTGGCTAAGCGTTCGCGTCTCTTTGGCGCGCGCTGAGCGTAAAATTAAGCGTCTGGAGCATCAGATCGCGCCAGCCAGCGCTACGCCTGCGGAAGCCGGTGTTCCTGCGGTGAAGGAATAATCATTTATGCTGGAGTTGTTGTTTCTGCTTTTGCCCGTTGCCGCAGCGTATGGCTGGTACATGGGGCGCAGAAGTGCACAACAGTCCAAACAGGACGATGCGAGCCGTCTGTCGCGTGACTACGTTACAGGGGTCAACTTCCTGCTGAGCAATCAGCAGGATAAAGCCGTCGATCTGTTCCTCGATATGCTGAAAGAGGATACCGGCACCGTCGAAGCCCATCTGACGCTGGGCAACCTGTTCCGCTCGCGCGGTGAAGTTGACCGCGCTATCCGCATCCACCAGAGCTTAATGGAAAGCGCCTCGCTGACTTACGACCAGCGCCTGCTGGCGGTTCAGCAGCTGGGGCGCGATTATATGGCCGCCGGGCTCTACGATCGGGCGGAGGGGATGTTCAAACAGCTGGTGGATGAAACGGATTTTCGCCTGAGCGCCCTGCAGCAGCTGCTGCAAATTTATCAGGCAACCAGCGACTGGCAGTCGGCGATAGAAGTGGCCGAGCGTCTGGTTAAGCTGGGGAAAGAGAAACATCGCGGCGAAATCGCCAATTTCTGGTGTGAACTGGCGCTGCAGCAAATGGCGGGCAACGATCTGGATAAGGCGATGGCGCTGCTGAAAAAAGGCGCCGCGGCGGATCGCAACAGCGCTCGCGTCTCCATCATGATGGGTCGGGTATGGATGGAGAAGGGCGACTATGCCAAAGCGGTAGAGAGCCTGGAGCGGGTGATTGAGCAGGATAAAGAACTGGTGGGTGAAACCCTGGAGATGCTGCAAACCTGTTACCAGCAGTTAGGGAAAACCGACGAGTGGGAAGCATTTTTGCGCCGCTGCGCGGAGGAAAATACCGGCGCTACGGCCGATCTGATGCTGGCGCAGATCCTCGAACAGCGGGAAGGGGTTGACGCCGCGCAAAACTACGTGACTCGCCAGCTGGAGCGTCATCCGACGATGCGCGTTTTCCATAAGCTCATCGATTACCACATCAATGAAGCCGAAGAGGGGCGTGCGAAGGAGAGCCTGGGCGTGCTGCGCCACATGGTGGGCGAGCAGGTCCGCAGCAAGCCGCGCTACCGCTGCCAGAAATGCGGCTTTACCGCCCATACGCTGTACTGGCACTGTCCATCCTGCCGGTCGTGGTCAACCATTAAGCCCATTCGCGGACTCGACGGGCAGTAATTTTAAAAAAAAGCCGCACTTTAGTTACAACATACTTATGGATTATTATGTCCGTCTCCTCCGGCTACGGCTATTAAGGCGTCCGGCAGGGAGGGAAATGCAGCCTGTTATTTTCGGCTTATCGCAGGTAGAATGCTGCCCGTTTACCTTTTTTGCGCCGAACCGGCGCTCATCAACAATTAAGGTCCGGTCATGACGTCTACTGCAACATCTTCTTCCCGCGTTGTCACATCCTCTCCCATCGTCGTTGCTCTCGATTATGATAACCGTGATAAAGCGCTGGCGTTTGTCGACCGTATCGACCCGCGCGACTGCCGGCTCAAGGTTGGTAAAGAGATGTTTACCCTGCTGGGGCCGCAGTTTGTTCGCGACCTGCACCAGCGCGGTTTTGAGATGTTCCTCGATCTAAAGTTTCACGATATCCCGAATACCACGGCGCGTGCGGTCGCCGCAGCGGCAGAGCTTGGCGTCTGGATGGTTAACGTTCATGCCTCCGGCGGCGCGCGTATGATGACCGCCGCACGTGAGGCCTTGCTGCCTTTCGGAAAAGATGCGCCGCTATTAATTGCGGTAACGGTGTTAACCAGCATGGAAGCAAGCGATCTGCAGGATCTGGGCATTACGCTATCTCCGGCAGACCACGCCGCGAAGCTGGCGGCGCTGACCCAGCGCTGCGGGCTGGATGGCGTTGTCTGTTCGGCGCAGGAGGCGGTTCGCTTTAAACAAGAGCTGGGCCAGGCGTTCAAGCTGGTGACGCCTGGCATTCGTCCGCAAGGTAGCGACGCGGGTGACCAGCGGCGCATTATGACGCCGGAACAGGCGCAGGCGGCGGGGGTAGATTACATGGTGATCGGTCGTCCGGTAACGCAGTCTGCCGATCCGGCCGCCACCCTGCGCGGTATCAACGCATCGTTGAATAAGGGGGTATGATGAGCGATTCCAACAGTCGTCTGGTTTATTCAACGGACAGCGGTCGTATTGATGAGCCCAAAGCGGTACAGGCGCGTCCGAAAGGGGACGGTATCGTACGTATCCAGCGCCAGACCAGCGGGCGCAAGGGGAAGGGCGTGTGTCTGATTAGCGGAATAGATGAAAGTGACGACGCGCTGGCTAAGCTGGCTGCCGAGTTGAAAAAGAAATGCGGCTGCGGCGGGGCGGTAAAGGATGGCGTGATTGAGATTCAGGGCGATAAGCGTGACTTGCTCAAATCGCTTCTGGAAGCCAAAGGCATGAAGGTTAAGCTGGCTGGCGGTTGATTAATAATAAGGCCACGATAAATATCGTGGCCTTTATTTTTGTGCTGGTGTACTGGTCAGCAAATATAAACTTTCATTTTATTGTTCGTGGTTAATATTATTTACCCACCTGGTGGCCGATAATCCCGCCGACTGCCGCGCCGCCGAGGGTACCCAGGGTGCTGCCGTCCGTTAATACCGCACCGCCCAGTGCACCGGCACCTGCGCCGATAGCGGTGTTACGGTCGCGTTTAGACCAGTTAGAACAAGCGCTCAGAGACATTGCAACAGTGACGGCCAGAACCACAGCGGCCATTTTTTTGTTCATTGAAGTCATCATTTTTTTCTCCTGAATAATCTATTCATGGATACAACTTCCCTTAAGCATAGCTTGTTACGCCAGCCCGGGGAGTATTCCATGAAGCTTTAGTTGCGCAGGTGTTGCTCTATTCACGCAGGTGATAGTTACTTCCTGTTATATCGCTAACATTAATTCTACTTTCTATAAATTTTTCAGGCAGGTAAAAAGTCTGAATTCAGGTGTCAGAAAAGTCTCAGACCAGGGCGATGCCGGGGAGAGCCCGGCAAAGCGGCGGTAAGGCAGAAATAAGGATCAGGGATGGTTAACGATATCGACGGCTAAACCGCACTGGGTTAACTGGTTGCGCACGGCATCATTGAGATTATCATCGGTGATAATGCGGTTGAAGCGCCCTATCGGGCCGAGCGGATAGGGATGAACCACGTTGAATTTCGAGCTATCGCTCAGCACAATCGCTTCACAGCCCTTTTCAAGCACCGCGTTGACCACGTCAGCACGCATCATATCCCGTCCGGTAAATCCGGTTTCAGCCTGCCAGCCGTCAATGCCAATAAAGGCCTTGCTGAAGTGGACCTGCTGAATAAACTGGCGGGTTAGCGGACCCACCATGCTTTCACTGCGCTTTTGATAGATTCCGCCCAGCAGGATGACTTCTCCGGGCGTCTCTTTCAGCAGATGCGCAATATAGCTGCTGACGGTGATGATAGTGATATCGCCGCGTTCGGCAAGCGTACGGGCGAGCAGGGCGTTGCAGCTCCCGTTTTCGATAAACACCGTTTCCCCGGACGAAACGAGCGTAGCGGCCCGCGCAGCCAGCTCTCGCTTAATGGCGAAGTTGGTCATCATGCGGGTTTCCACATCTTCACTATCCAGCGGAACGGCGAAGCCGTGGGTACGCCGCAGGTAGCTCTGTTTCTCGAGTGAATTCAGATCCTGGCGAATGGTGACTTCAGAGACACCGGTCATCTTCGCGAGATCGGCCACGCTCATACGGCCTTTATCGATGACCATTTGCAAAATACTTTGTTGTCGGGCGTTCATAGCAACTTCGCAGTTAAGGGCTATTTGGGCGCGATCGGCCCTGGATGGCCGATGGCGACGATGAAGATTATCAAATTTCCCACGGCGCTTTAGGCTGACCGGGTTTATTTTCCTGCTCGTCGCTGGAAAGCGCCTGCAGTTCAGCTTTCAGAATTTCCAGATTATGGATTGCGGAGTGATAATCCCCGGCAACCAGAATATCCAGCACGGTATCGATTCGTTGGGCGAGCAGGCGGGCATTCAGATCTGACATGGCGTTATCCTGGTTACAAATGTGAATAAAATCAATGATGCTAAAAACGGATGAAAAAGAGAAGCGAAAAAAACGCACAAACTAACTCATCTACAATGATTCGTGGGCAACGCGCAGAAAAACAACGGGAAGGGCTAAAATGCGGCTCCATATAAGGGAGCCGCACAGGTGAACTATCAGGCGGCTGGACGCGCAATCACGCTACGGGTTTCCATGCGCACTTCGGCAATCGTGACGTCGATAACATCCGTGACTTTGTAGACGACTTCGCCTTTGATCTGCACGGTGCCGTTTTCCTGGCTGCACACCAGTTCATCGCGCACGGCGTGAAGGAACGGCGCCGGGATAAAGGCAACCGCGCCGTTATCAACCAGACGCACGCGCATGCCGCCGCGGCTGACATCGATAATCTCAGCTGCAAACCGGGTAGTGGTGCCGGCCTGCGGATTCAGATAGCGGGCGTACAGCCAGTCTCCAACATCGCGCTCCGCCATGCGGTTGAGGCGACGGCGTTCAGCCATTTGGATCGCAACGTCATCCTGCGGACGGGAGATCGCTTCCCCTTTGATAATTGCTTTCAGCAGACGATGGTTAATCATATCGCCGTACTTACGGATCGGGGAAGTCCAGGTCGCATAGGCCTCAAGACCCAGGCCGAAGTGCGGACCCGGCTCGGTGCTGATTTCCGCAAACGACTGGAAGCGACGAATACGGCTATCGAGGAAACCAGACGGCTGCGCGTCCAGCTCGCGACGCAGCTTGCAGAAGCCTTCCAGCGTCAGCACTTCCACCGGGTCAACGTGCACATCGTGAGTCTTCAGTAAGGCCGCGAGCTGCTCGGTGTTGGCCGGATCGAAACCGGTGTGGACGTTATAAACGCCGAAACCGAGTTTGTCGCGCAGCACGCGGGCGGCACAGATGTTGGCGGCAATCATTGACTCTTCAACGATGCGATTGGCGATACGACGCGGTTCGGCGACGATATCCAGCACTTCGCCCTTGTCGCCAAGCACAAAGCGGTAATCCGGGCGGTCCTTGAATACCAACGCGTGGTTTTTACGCCATTCGCTACGACGCAGGCAGGCCTCCTGCAGCAGCTTAATTTGCTGGGCGATAGTCTCGCTTCCCGGCTGCCAGCCACCGTTATTTTCCAGCCAGTCGGAAACATCATCGTAGGCCAGCTTCGCTTTCGACTCGATGGTCGCCGCGAAGAACTGAATATCATCTTCGATGGTGCCGTCATCCGCGAGGATCATGCGGCAGGCCAGAACCGGGCGAACCTCGTTGGGGCGCAGAGAGCAGAGGTCGTCCGAGAGCTCGCGCGGCAGCATCGGAATGTTGAAGCCCGGCAGATAGTTGGTAAAGGCGCGAATTTTCGCCGTGTTGTCCAGCTTGCTGCCTTCGGCAATCCACGCGGTCGGATCGGCGATAGCGACGGTCAGATGCAGCTTGCCGTCAGCGGTTTGCTCAACGTACAGCGCATCGTCCATATCTTCGGTGCTGGCGCTGTCGATGGTCACGAAAGCCAGGGCCGTTAAATCACGGCGTTCCAGACCTTCATCAAGCATCTCGGTCGCCACGCCGTCCGGCGCTTCTTTTTCCAGATTATGACGCGCCAGGGTGACCCACCATGGAACGAAATGATCGTCGCCGTAGGTAATGTACTGGGTGAGCTCAGCGTAGAAACCGCGGTCGCCTTTCAGCGGATGACGGCGCATTTCGGCAACGGCCCAGTCACCCTCTTTAAAATCATGCTCTACGCCGCGCGCGGCGCGGCAAGGAATGGCATCTTTCAGCAGCGGATGGTCAGGAACGATGGAAAGACGATCGTCTTTCTTATGAACTTTGCCGACAAAACGCGTCAGGAACGGCTCAACCAGTTCTTCAGGCTCAGCGCTTTCGCGTTCCTTTTCAGTATTGACCACGGCGATAATACGATCGCCATGCATCACTTTTTTCATTTGCGGCGGCGGAATGAAATAGCTTTTCTGCGAGTCGACTTCGAGGAAGCCAAATCCTTTTTCCGTCCCCTTAACGACCCCTTCAACGCGCGGAGTCTGGGAATGCAGTTGCTGTTTAAGCTGCGCTAGCAGCGGGTTGTCCTGAAACATAATTTCGTATTTTCGTGGCTAAAAGAGCGGCTGACATTTTTACGCGAATATGCCTGCCGCAGCAAGCGCTGTTTCAGCATTTTACGTCTCCTGACGTACATTCCCGAGGGCGATTTTCAGCCGATTCATCCAACCGCACAGCCCGCACCAGGCGAGTAGATCGATAGCCGCGCTACGGGAAAGCCCGTAATCAGTGAGGGGAGTTAGCTGGGCGGCGCTGAAGCGGTCGGGCGCGCGGGTCAAAAGCTGTACGGATTGTAGAAGCTGGCGTTCCATTGACGGGTTGTCTCCCCATGGCTGGACGCCGGATTCATTACCACGCAAAGCGTCCGTGAGATCGGCTAAATCTGGACATCGCGAGGCCCACGCGTTAAAGCAGCTGATGCTGCCATTAATCCGCGCAGCGATCAGCGCCACCTGCGCGGCGAACGGTTGCCGATCGCTGAGGTGGGTCAGAAGCTGTTCCTGCAGAGCCAGAGGAGGTTCCTGAGCCGCCAGCAGCGGGGCAAGTTCAAACAGGCCCGGATGTTTTCGCCAGTTCGCTAAAAGAGACTGGCGCTCATCGTCGGCATAGCGTAAGTCCGCGTCGTCAAGTCCTGGCTGCCAGTCACTCTCCCTCGTGACGAAAAGCGCTTCCGGGGCATCTTCCTGCTGCGGCATGCCGGGGATCCAGCGCACCGGGTAACCCAGCGCGGCATGGAAGGCGGCGATAGCGCGGGCCTGGAAGCTGATAAAGCCAATAATCTGATTGATAAGGATAATATCGCGACTGGTCAGGCCGACTTCGTCCAGCTGGCTGCGGGCGAGCGCGTTGATCAGCGAAGGAGAGCTCGCGAGCTGACGCGCGTACTGGGTAATTTGCGCCAGACGACGGTTGCTCTCACGCGAGGAGTCCGGGCCGGGAAGCGGCGCCAGGCGAGCGGCGTAGTGATTACACAGGCGCTGTACGCCATAAACCTGGGCGACGGTCAGCGCCGTACTTAGCCGGTCATAGGCGCTAAATGTCTGTAGACGGTTAACCGTCACTGACGCGGGAAAGAGGGTATCTGCCAGCCGACGGGCCGGCGTAAGCCAGCGCGCATGCGCCTCTAGCAGCTCCCGGGGGAGAGTCAGATCGAGTAGAAAACGATCTTCGACATGGGCGGCTTCAGGGACGAGCGGCAATACATCCACCGGGCAGATTGTTGACTGGGTCTCATGATACCAGTGGTTTTTGCCGTTAACGCGGCGTTGCTCCATGGGCGTTCCTTGTTCGGTATGTGGCAAACCGCCGTTTCGCGGTCATGCTATGCGGAACTATCCTGGCTTAACCCTGGAGCGGGAGAAAATATTGATCCGTGCTAACAAATAGCGGATTGGAATAACAGAAGGAAAGCGCGGGGGAAATACCCCTCCTCGCGGGCGCGAGGAGGGTAACGAACTTATTTCAGTTCCAGCTCGTTCATGGCGGCGATGCTGAAGCCGCCGTCAACGTGAACGACTTCGCCGGAGATGCCGGCAGACAGGTCGGAGCACAGGAATGCTGCGCTGTTGCCCACGTCTTCAGTGGTGACGGTGCGACGGATCGGGGTGACCGCTTCGCAGTGCGCCAGCATCTTACGGAAATCTTTAATACCGGAAGCCGCCAGGGTACGGATCGGACCGGCAGAGATGGCGTTAACGCGAACGCCTTCCGGGCCCATGGCGTTCGCCATGTAGCGCACGTTAGCTTCAAGAGAGGCTTTCGCCAGACCCATCACGTTGTAGTTCGGGATGGCGCGCTCTGCGCCCAGGTAGGAGAGCGTCAGCAGGGCGGAGCCCGGGTTCAGCATACCGCGGCAGGCTTTCGCCATCGCCACAAAGCTGTAGGCGCTGATATCGTGAGCGATTTTGAAACCTTCACGAGTCACCGCGTTAACGTAGTCGCCGTCCAGCTGGTCTGCCGGCGCAAAGCCGATAGAGTGGACGAAACCGTCGAACTTCGGCCACACTTTTGCCAGCTCGGTGAACAGAGACTCGATGCTCTCATCTTCCGCGACATCGCACGGCAGGACGATATTAGAGCCCAGCGCGGCGGCAAATTCTTCCACACGACCTTTCAGTTTTTCGTTCTGATAGGTGAACGCCAGTTCAGCCCCTTCACGGTGCATGGCTTGCGCGATGCCGTAGGCGATGGACAGTTTGCTGGCAAGGCCAGTCAACAGAATGCGCTTACCGGAAAGAAAACCCATAGCTTTTAATCCTTATCGTTATTGCGTATTTTTACTTTAACAATCATTTGGTTAGCATTGTTATTTCAAAATAACTCAAATTTAGCCGGGAATTATATCCCACTGACGACCCCTTGTGTCACGATATTTTTCTGCCATTCGCCACGTCATATCGCGCTTTGGCTACCGTGTATACAAGAGTATACCATCGGATATGACGGCGACCTGGCGCTAGCGCCGTGCAAATTACGCCTCGGTTTATTTACCGTCTTTACGCCAGGCATCGGCAGTCAGCGCCTCGCCGAAATGACCGGCAATCAGGCGTTTTGTCAGCTCGTGCAGCGGAGACGCCAGAACGTCGGCGGTGCTGCCGCGTTCGACCACTTCGCCCTGATGCATCACCAGCACCTGATCGCTGATGTGCTTCATCATGCCCAGATGCTGAGTCACGTAAATGTAGGAGATACCCTGTTTTTCCTGCAGCTCCAGCATCAGGTTTATCAGCTGCGAGCGCATTGACATATCCAGCGACGCCAGCGCTTCATCGCAGACGATGACCTTCGGACGCAGGATCAGCGCGCGCGCCAGGCCCAGACGCTGTTTCTGTCCCGGCGCCAGCATATGCGGGTAGTAGCTGACGTGGTCCGGCAGCAGGCCAACCATTCGCAACGTTTCGATAATCTGCTTCTGCCGCGCCTCGGGTTCAAGGTCAGTGTTCAGACGCAGCGGAAAATCGAGGATTTGCGAAATACGCTGCCGCGGATTGAGCGAGGTCGACGGATCCTGAAAGATCATGCGAATCTTCTGGCTGCGGAAAGAGTAATCGCCAAACGCCAGCGGGCGATCGTCAATCAGCAGTTCGCCGGTGCTGGGTTCGACCATTCCGGCGAGCATTTTTGCCAGCGTTGACTTGCCGGAGCCGTTCTCGCCGATAATCGCCAGCGTCTGGCGCTCGCGCAGGGTAAAGCTTAACGGCTTAACCGCCTCCACCGTTTGCCGATGAAACCAGCCGGTGCGGTAGCGAAAGGTCTTACTCAGATTGCGCACTTCAAGCAATGTTTCGACCATTTCACTCTTTCTCCATGTTCAGCGGGAAATGACAGGCATAGAGGTGGTTACGGGCGCCCACCAGCCGGGGCGTTTCGATACATTCGCGCTGGGCATAGGGGCAGCGCGGCCCGAGCCGGCAGCCGATGGGCAGCTGTTCGAGCAAGGGGATCGCCCCCGGCAAGGTGTTGAGCCGACTCTTGTGCGGCATGGCGCTGCCGAAATCGGGAATCGCCCGAATCAGCGCCTGGGTATAGGGATGGTGCGGAATTGTCACCAGCTCTTCGCTCGGCGCGGTTTCCACCGTCTGCCCGCAGTACATCACGTTGATTTTGTCCGCCCATTTACTGAGCATCTGCATATCGTGACTGATCAGCAAAATGGTGGTGTTATTGTTTTGGTTTAACCGCGTCAGCAGGCGGATGATTTGCGCCTGCGTCGTGGCCTCCATGGCGTTGGTCGGCTCATCGGCGATCAGCAGCCGCGGCTGGTTAGCCAGCGCGATGGCGATCATGACCTTCTGGCACTCTCCGTCAGTCAGCTCGTAGGGGAAGCTGCGCATCGCATCTTTATGGTCTTTGATCCCCACGCGGTGCAGGAGCTCAATGGCGCGCCGCTTGCGCCAGCCCAGGCGCTGCCACCAGCGGCCTTTAAAGGTCCAGCCGGGAATATTCTGCGTTAATTGCTGGCCGATCCGTTCGGAAGGGTCGAGACAGGATTGCGGCTCCTGAAAAATCATTGAGACGTTGTGGCCCACCAGCTTACGCCGCTCGCGCACCGAGAGACGCAGCAGATCGATGTCGTCGAAGCGCATGCGGTCGGCGGTTACCCGCCAGTTGTCCTTGGTGACGCCGCATATCGCTTTAGCTATTAAGCTTTTGCCGGAGCCGGACTCCCCGACGAGGCCGCGTATTTCCCCCTCGGCGAGAGTCAGGCTGACGCGATCGACGGCTTTCACCCAGCCTTCGTTGGTCTTGAATTCAATGGTTAAATTACGGATGTCGAGTAACGGCATTATTCCACCCCGGCGATGATGGCGCGGCGGATCCCGTCGCCCAGCAGATTAACCAGCAGGACGCTTATCATGATTGCCGCACCCGGCAGCATCACCGTCCACGGCGCCACGTAAATCAGCTCCAGCGCGTCGCCGAGCATCGCTCCCCATTCGGGGGAAGGCAGTTGAGCGCCGAGATCGAGGAAGCCCAGCGCAGCGATATCCAGGATCGCCATCGACAGCGCGCGGGTGATCTCGGTGACCAGGCCTGAGGTAATATTCGGCAGCACCGCGAACCATAAAATATTCAGCGTCGAGGCCCCGTCAAGGCGGGCGGCGATAACGTACTCTTTTTCCAGTTCGTCATGCACCATGCTGTAGACCGAACGCACCATCCGCGGCAGAAGCGCCAGCCAGACGGCGAACATCGCGTGGCTGAGGTGCGGCCCGGCGAAGGCGACCACGATAATGGCCAGCAGCAGGGACGGGATCGACAGCAGCGTGTCAAGAATATGGTTCATCACCGCCGACCGCAGGCCGTGGGTAGAACCGGCAATCACGCCAAGCACCAGTCCCAGCAGGGCGGCGCCCAGCGTCACCACAAACGCGCCGCCGACCGTCGGCGCCGCGCCGCTCAGCAGGCGGCTCAGGACGTCGCGACCGAGATCGTCGGTACCGAGAAAGAACGACACTTCGCCGTACCGCGACCAGGACGGCGGCAGCAGCTGGTAGCCGAGAAACTGCTGGTCGATGCCGTAAGGAGCGAACCAGCCGCCGAAAACGCACAGCAGCGCCAGCGCCGCACAGCCGTACAGGCCGATCATGGCGGTCGTATCGCCGTAGAATTTTCGCCATACGGTGCGCAGCGCACCCGGCGGGCGCTTCTCCAGATAGACGCTATCGTAGGGCATACCATTCCTTATGTTTCAGTGGGTTAGCCATAGCACCCAGAATATCGGATATCACGTTCACAATGATCACCAGCGCGCCGATGACCATCACGCCCGCTGAGATCGCGGCGTAGTCCTGTTGGCGAATCGCGTTAATCAGCCAGCGGCCCAGCCCCGGCCAGCTAAAGACCATTTCGGTAATCATCGCCAGCGTTAGCATGGTGGAAAACTGCAGCCCCAGGCGCGGGATCACCGGCGGCAGGGCGTTGTGCAGGACGTGGCGGTGTAAAATCGTCCGCCGCGATACGCCGCGGGTGGCGGCGGCTTTGACATAGTTGGTGTCGTATACTTCGCTGGTGCTGATACGCATCAAACGGATCACTTCCGTCGTCGGCGCTACCGCCAGGGTTAGCACCGGCAGCACCATGTGGCGCGCCGCGCTGACGATCATTTCATGGCGCCACGGAGAGTCGGATAGCCATGCGTCGATCAGCGCAAAGCCGGTGACCGATTTCACTTCATACAGCAGATCGAAGCGCCCGGAGACCGGAAACCAGCCCAGGGTAAGGGAGAAAAACAGGGTCAGCAGCAGCGCCAGCCAGAAGACGGGAATCGAAAAGCCCAGCAGCGCGAGGGCGCTGATCAGGGTATCTTGCCATTTGTTGCGCATAATGCCCGCCAGCATACCGACGGGGATCCCGACCACCAGCGCGAAGCCGAAGGCGAGGATACAGAGCTCCATGGTGGCGGGAAAGACCTCTTTAAGCTGCTCGGAAATCAGCTGACCGTTGATGCTGGAAACGCCGAAATCCCAGTGCAGCACGCCCTCAAACCAGAATAGCCAGGCGTTCCACAGCGAGGCGCCCTGCAGCGGCGCGTGGGGCGTAAAATAGCTCAGGCTAAAACCGACAAAGGTCAGCAGGAAGAGGGTAATCAGCAACAGCAGCAGGCGACGCAGAGTAAAAATAATCATGGTTTTTTCACCTCGTCTTCTTTTTCCCGCGAGACGCCTGCGAAAGAGGCGTTGCCAAACGGGCTCAGCACCAGGCCTTTCATGTCGTAACGATAGGCCTGCAAGCGCAGGGAGGAGGCCAGCGGCAGCACCGGCAGTTCATTGGCAAGAATGCGCTGCGCCTCTTTATAGGCCTCAATGCGCGAGGCCAGCTGCTGCGAAGTGAGCGCCTTTTGCAGCACCTCGTCGAATTCGCGATGACACCAGTGAGCATAGTTGGTTTGTGAGGTAATCGCCGCGCAGCTCAAAAGCGGACGGAAAAAGCTGTCCGGATCGTTACTGTCCGTTGCCCAGCCGGACAGCGTCAGGTCATGACTCATATCCATTAATCTGGCCTCCTGGAAGCGGCCTTCGACCGGCACAATAATCACCTTCACGCCAATTTGCGCCATATCCGCCTGAATAAGCTCGGCGGTTTTCAGCGGGCTGGGGTTCCAGGCCTGCGAGCTGGTTGGCACCCACAGCTTAAGCGTTAGATTTTCCAGCCCCAGGGCTTTCAGCCGGGCGCGGGCTTCCGTGGGGTTATATTCGGTGATCCTGGCGTCGTTATCGTAGGCCCAGGAGGCGCGAGGCAGCATAGACGCGGCGGTTTCCGCCGTGCCGTAGTAGATAGACTGCATCAGGCGCTGATTATTGATGGCCAGCGCCAGCGCATGGCGCACCTCAGGATTATCGAGCGGCGGCTTAGCGGTGTTAAACGCCAGCCAGGCGATGTTCATTCCCGGGCGCAGGGTCAGGCGCAGACGCGGGTCGTCACGCAGAATAGAGAGCTGGCTTGCGGCGGGCCAGGCCAGCACGTCGCACTCGCCGGTCAGCAGTTTTGACAAGCGGCCGGTGCCGCCGGAGCCGAGATCGACCACCACCTGCGGCATCAGCGGTTTACCGCGCCAGTAGGCCGGATGGCGCTGCAGGCGAATGTACTGACCGCTGCGATACTCCTCCAACTGGAACGGACCGGTGCCGACCGGTTGCCGGTCGATCAGTTCCTGGCGATCGTTCTGCGCCAGCTTCGCGGCATACTCTGCCGACATCACCGAGGCGTAGTGGGTGGCCAGATGCCACAGGAACGAGGCGTCCGGGCGTTTGAGGCGAAACTCGACGGTATGACTATCCAGCTTACGCACGCTTTCCACGCTGTCGGCAAACTGTAAGCTATCGAAATAGGGAAAGCTGCTGCCGTTAACGTTGTGCCACGGGTGGTCGCGATTAAAAATGCGGCCAAAGGTGAAAATGACGTCATCGGCATTAAAATTACGGGTCGGTTTGAACCAGGCGGTGGTCTGAAAAGGCACGTTGTTGCGCAGGTGGAAGCGGTAGGTTGCGCCGTTGTCCAGCACCTCCCAGCTTTCTGCCAGTTCGGGAACCAGGCGATAAGTATAGGGGTCGACGTCAAGCAACCGGTCATAGAGCTGGGCGGCCAGGGTATCGACAATCAGGCCGCTGCTGACCTTTTGCGGGTTGAAGGTGTTGACCTGTCCGCTCACGCAATAAACGAAGCCGCTATCGCGAATATCCGCGTGCGCAGGCAGCGCTGGCGCGGCAAAAGCTTGCCCGTACAGCATACATACCGCTGCCAGGAGAGAAGACAATTTCAGGCGCATAGTTTCTTTTTGATTATAGAGCAAGGCTCTATCTTATTAATATTAAATAACATTTACCACCACCTTATTGCTCATGGAGATAATATAAGCGAGGGCTGCGTCGGTTATTTGACCAACTGATTCAAATTCATACTGCTTATTAACTTCGAGTATACCTCGTAAATCATCCGACGTTTGTCATCAGGCAAGCGAGGGGTTGAGCAAAGCGTATTTTCGATTCATCTGCCGCACGGCTTGAGGAAGCTATGGGTATTGAGCATGTATTTGCGTCGAAGCCCCGATATCCGCCACATGGTATCTTTTTATTGGCGGTTTCTCCAGCCAGCCGTGGCTGTACGGCTGGCTGGCGGTCGAGGCGCTACAGGGGAAGGAGTCGGTTATAGCGGGCGATGTAATCTTTGGGATTAATTTCCAGCTTTTCGCCATCGTGATGGTGGGCAACATAAGTACGCAGTACCAGGCCGCTGTTTTGCGGCGTAATTGTCCAGCCCTGTTGACGATATGCATCTTCGGTTGAGCGGATAAGCAGGTCCGAAAAGATCATCATGACCGAGAGCGCCGGCGCGCGGTGGCTTTTCATGGTATGGACCAGGCTGACGTGCGCCGCATAGCGGCCGAGCGTTGAAGGATTAACCGGAATCATCTTTATTTTCAGTCCATTGAGTCATGATGCGCTGATGATAGTTCACATGAGGATATCTTGCTAGTTACAATTTTATAACCCCATGCGAACGGGCTGCCGCGCAAGCAAAAGCTATTTTTCACGGCACAGGCCGCTTGCAGAAAGAAACAGGGTAGTGACGCTGTCACTTTTCAATCGCCGAGCGGCGTGAATTCATAAAGCGCCAGCGCATTGCTCTCCAGCGAATCGACAAGCTGCCAGCGGTCGCTATCGGGCGTCTCTTCACTGACGCGCAGCGCCGGACGCGCTCTGTGCATCAGCCAGCGATAGTCCTCATCGTCCGGTCCGCTTTGGCTGCGAAAGGCCTCAAACAGCGGGAAGAGCGCGCCATGGTGCCGATCGAACAGGTGATGTTTGATTCGCCAGCGTCCTTCAAGGCCGAGCAGGCGCACGCTCCAGGGCTGACTAAAGCGCTGGATAAACGCCTCCTCGCTGGAAAGCCAGGGATTGAAAACTACCGTGTTGCGCAGCAGTAGCTGATAATGGCCGTTATGGCGCAGCAGCAGCAAGTTCTTGTCGTTGATCACCACCTCGCCCCGCAGCCTGCGCCACAGCCATAGCACCCAGTAGACCGGTCGCGGCAGACCGTGGAGATAGTGCAGCGCCAGGCTGGAAGTATCCAGCTTGCCGTTGGCGCGGGCTTCCCCCTGCAGCCCTGAATTCAGCCAGAACCCCGCGAGCCAAACCTGATCCGCCAGTCCCAGCAGATTATCCATCAGCAGCGCGCCGCGAAAGAAACGGCCGTTGGTATCGCGGGTATCGCCGGTGAGGGTATTCCACGAGAGCAGCCAAAGCGGCAGCAGGAGCTGCCGCTGGCGCAGCGCGCTATGAAGTTTGCGCAATTTGTGTACCGGATAGTTTTCGCTGGCGGCCAGTTTCTGGCTATCCACCTGCGCGAGATCCAGCAGTTCATTAGCATCGGCCTGGCAGGCCAGAAAATCCGCCTCGACCAGCAGCGGTGAACGCAGAAGGGGATCGTCCTCCACCTGTTGAGGGAAACGGTGCCAGATCCCCAGCGCCGACTGCGGCGATAGCCTCTGCAGGATCGCCTTTTGTTGCCGCCAGGCGTGCTGGCGGGCCTCGTCGCTGGCCTGAGGGGACCAGTGCCAGACGAAGTGCCAGCTGGCGAGGGTTGCCGGCGGAAAATGGTTAGCGGACAGAGAGAGGAAACGTTGCAGCAGGTCGCCGCGGGTGGTGAGCCCGGTATGCAGTATCACCGCCAAGCCCTGGGTCGCCAGCCAGCTAAAAATGCGCTGCAGGTTATACCAGCAGGCATACCCGGCCATTTGCGGATCGTCCCAGCCGGTGCCGAACAGGCGGCTGCTGAGAAACGGATCGTGAATATCGATGGCGAATATCGGCAGCGCGTCGTGCAGCTGTTCCAGTTCGCGGCGGACATCCTCGCGCAGCAGATCGTCCAGTTCACGAACGGTAATCACCATTCGGGTGTGACGCAGCGGCGCGCCGCGCGCCGGGAGTTCGCGAACATCGAGATGGCGGGTTTGTTGGGGGCTGAGCCGCAGCGGCGGGCTATCCAGACCGTAGGTTTGCGGCGCGTTGAGCCGGGCGTACAGCCGATCGATTGACACCGGCTGCCATCGCTCGGTCTGCTGTAGGTGCGGGCGGAGAGATTCGACCGCCGTCTGCGGGTGCTGCTGGCGGAACTGGCGCGGCGTCAGGCCGTGCTCGCGTTGAAACAGGTCGCTCATCACCCGGCTGCTGGCAAAGCCCTGCTGCTGAGCGATCTGCTGTATCGATTGACGCGTCGTCGTCAGCTGCTCCGCGGCTTTGCGCAGGCGCAGCCCGGTGATGTACTGCATAAAGCTGACGCCCACCTCTTTGCGGAACAGACGCGAGAGCCAGGCCTCAGAAACAAACTCCGCGGCGGCTATCTCCTGCAGCGACAGGCGCCGTTGATAGTTGGCGTCGATTCGCGCCACCACTCTGTTAATTCGCTGGCTCCAGCGTTCGGCTCCGCGAGACGCCTGGGCGGTGAGGGGACGGCTGAAGCGTGACGCCAGCAGGAGAGCAATTTCGCTAAGCCAGCGGTTGGCCTCCAGCCGGTAGTGGGCCTGCGGATTGACCAGACCGAGGACCAGCAGCTGGCGCATCAGGTAGCGCAGGGTGTCTTCGGCATCGCGGGTTTCGCTGCTGCTCTGGTAGGCGGAGGCAAAAAAATCGCAGTCGAGGCGGGTCAGCCATCCGGCGTTCAGCGACAGCACCATCACGACGTTCGCCGTCTTGCTGTGCAGGCTCCAGCGGCGATGACGATTCACTATCGCCAGTTCATCGGCCTGCAGGTACCGACCCGTCTCGCCATCGCGGAGTTCGACGCTGCCCTCAAGCAGCCATAGCAGCGTCAGAGCATCGTTTTCCTGCTGGCTCAGCTGCCGGATATCGCGAACCACAACCTGAAAGTCGCCTGAATGATGCTCCACCGTCGCCTCCTGAAGACAAAAAACAGCACCTCATTTTTTGTCATAACCGTTTTGTATGAAAAACACTCATTAATAATCCGTCACTATAAAACAAAAAAGCGCATTTTAAAGCCAACAGGGATGCATAAACTCGAAAGTGTCGTGCAAACACAACACAGGAATAATAAAAATGACACACCCGATTATTGAGGCATTACAGGTTAACGAGGCGCAGTTTGTCGCGCTTCGCCGCCGTTTCCATCAGCAGCCGGAAATTGGTTTTGAAGAGCATAAAACCAGCGAAGAGGTTGCCCGCCTGCTCGGCGAATGGGGCTATCAGGTTCACCGCGGTCTGGCGGGCACCGGCGTGGTCGGTACTTTACGCGTCGGCGAGGGTAAAAAACGGTTGGGGCTACGGGCGGATATGGACGCCCTGCCGATGCAGGAGATGAGCGGCAAAGCGTGGGCCAGCCGGGTCGACGGTCGGTTTCACGGCTGCGGCCACGATGGCCATACCACCACGCTATTGTACGCCGCGGAATATCTGGCGCGCACCCGGCAGTTTAACGGCACCCTGCAGCTTATTTTTCAGCCTGCTGAGGAATTACTCTACGGCGGTCGGGTCATGCTGGAAGACGGCCTGTTTGACCAGTTCCCCTGCGATGCCATTTTTGGCCTGCATAATATGCCGGGGCAGCCGTTAGGCAGAATCGGCCTGCGCGATGGGGCGATGATGGCCTCCTCGGATACTCTCCATATTGAAGTCAAAGGGGTGGGCGGACACGGCGCGGTACCGGAGCATACCGTCGACGCCACGCTGGTTGCCTGTCATATCACCCTGGCGCTGCAATCCATTGTTTCCCGAAACATCACGCCGTTTGAACCAGCGGTCGTGACCGTGGGCAGCATTCAGGCCGGGCACGCCCCGAACATTATCAACGACAAGGTGTTAATGAAGCTCACGGTGCGCACCTTAAACGAACAGGTTCGCGAGACCGTCCTGCAGCGCATTCACGATATCGCCGTTGCTCAGGCCGAGAGCTTTAACGCCAGCGCCGCCTTAACCCACGTTAACGGCAGCCCGGTTTTAAGGAACGATCCGGCTGCCAATGAGATGGTCCGCACGGTGGCGACCGCGCTGTTTGGCGAGGCGCAGGTCGGCGAGGTGAAGCCGTTTATGGGCAGCGAAGATTTTGCTTTTATGCTCGAGCGCAATCCGAACGGCAGCTATTTCACCATCGGGGCCGGGGACGAAGCGGATCGCTGCATGGTGCATAACCCGGGATACGACTTCAACGATGCGCTGTTGCTGAAAGGTGCCGCGCTGTGGTGCGCCCTGACGGAACACTATTTGCGTTAATGTCCGCAACGAAGAGGACCCTGCTATGAGTTCTGTATCGCTAAGCGAAGCGCAGTTCGTCGGCACCGATCGTCTGCTGGCGGGTATTGTATTGAGCGTTCTGACCTTCTGGCTGTTTGCCCAGTCGGTGATTAACGTGGTTCCGGCGATGAAGAGCAGCCTCGATATTTCGCTGGAAACCCTGACCCTGGCGGTGAGCCTGAGCGCGTTATTCAGCGGCTGCTTCGTGGTCGCCAGCGGCGGGCTGGCGGATAAATTCGGCCGCATGCGCATGACTACCCTGGGCCTGATCCTCAGCATTGTCGGTAGCGCAATGCTGGTGCTCTCTCAGGGACCCGCGCTGTTCCTCGCCGGGCGCGTTTTACAGGGGCTGTCGGCCGCCTGCATCATGCCGGCGACGCTGGCGTTAATTAAAACCTGGTATGAAGGCAAAGCGCGCCAGCGGGCGGTCAGCTTCTGGGTCATCGGCTCGTGGGGCGGCAGCGGTCTGTGTTCGTTTGTCGGCGGCGCGATCGCCACCGGTCTGGGCTGGCGCTGGATCTTTGTTTTCTCCATCGCGGTAGCGCTGGCGGCGCTGTTTTTGCTGCGCGGTACGCCGGAAAGCCGCAGCGCCAGCGCGCAGCAGCATAAGCTGGACATCAGCGGCCTGCTCAGCCTGATCCTTGCGCTGGTGCTGCTAAATCTGTTTATCAGCAAAGGCCACGGCTGGGGCTGGACCAGCGCAACCTCGCTGGCGATGCTGGCCGGCGCGCTGGCATCGGGGCTGTTTTTTATCCGCAGCGGCCAGCGTAAGGGCGACGCGGCGCTGATTGATTTCGCGCTGTTTCGCAACCGGGCCTACAGCGCCGCGGTATTGTCGAACTTTATGCTCAACGGCGCCATCGGTACGATGATGATTGCCAGCATCTGGCTCCAGCAGGGGCATCATCTGAGCCCGCTGGAGAGCGGAATGATGACGCTCGGCTATCTGGTTACCGTGCTGGCGATGATTCGGGTGGGCGAGAAGCTGCTGCAACGCTACGGCGCGCGTTTGCCGATGATGAGCGGCCCGGTCTTTACCGCGGTCGGTATTCTTCTTATCTCCTGCACCTTCCTCGATAAATCGACCTATATCGTCACGGTCTTTTTCAGCAACGTGCTGTTTGGCTTCGGCCTGGGCTGCTACGCCACCCCGTCAACGGACACCGCGGTGGTTAACGCTCCCGAGAATAAGGTAGGCGTGGCCTCGGGGATCTATAAGATGGGCAGTTCGCTCGGCGGGGCGATGGGCATTGCGGTGACGGCGTCACTTTTTGCGCTGTTTTTACCGCTCGGCATGGCCAGCGCGGCGCAGTATGCGCTGTGGTTTAACGCCGCGCTCTGCCTGGGTTCAATGGCGGTGAGCGCGCTGCTGCTTCCGCGTACAGGTCAAAGCTGATGTTTTTTCAGCAGCGCCCGCAGCTGGTGGTAGGTTAGCCCCAGCAGTTCGGCCGCCTGCTTTTGATTGTACTTCGCCTGTTCGAGGCTTCTCTCGAGCAGGCTTTTTTCTTGCTCCTGCTGGAAAGCGCGTAAATCGAGCGGCAGCGTGGGGCCAGGCGTCTTCTCCACTTCGACGGGCGTTGCCGCGTGCTGCTGGCGGAAGGGGTTAATAATAATATTATCCAGCTCGCGCTCGCTGCTGCCGTGGCGGTAGACCGAGCGTTCAACCACGTTTTTTAATTCACGGATATTCCCCGGCCAGCGGTAGTTCTGCAGCGTCATGGCGGCGCGTTCGCTAAAGCCGGGAAACAGCGGCAGTCCGAGCTCGCGGCACATCTGGATAGCAAACTGGGTGGCGAGCAGCATGATGTCGCTCTGGCGCTCGCGCAGCGGCGGCAGCTGCACCACATCAAAGGCCAGACGGTCGAGAAGGTCGGCGCGAAAAAGTCCGTCTTCCACCATTTGCGGCAGGTCGGCGTTGGTCGCGCACACCAGGCGGACGTTAACCTGCAGCGGTTGGCTGCCGCCGACGCGCTCCAGTTCGCCATACTCAATCACGCGCAGCAGTTTTTCCTGTACCAGCATCGGCGCGGTGGCCAGCTCATCGAGAAACAGGGTACCGCCGTCGGCGCGCTCGAAGCGCCCCGGGTGACGTTTACTGGCCCCCGTAAAGGCGCCGGCCTCATGCCCGAACAGCTCCGAATCGAGCAGATTTTCATTGAGCGCCGCGCAGTTCAGGGAGATAAACGGCCCCTGCCAGCGGGAAGAGAGGAAGTGCAGACGGCTGGCAATCAGCTCCTTGCCGGTTCCGCGCTCGCCAATCACCAGCACCGGTTTATCGAGCGGCGCCAGTCTTGAGACCTGCTCCAGCACCTCAAGAAAGCTATTGGCCTCGCCGAGCAGGTTGTCCTTGTAATCCGCCATGATGAATTTCGCCATTTAGTAGTGTGATTCACCAGGTCACTTTAGCAATGCGCTGGCCGGATAACAACCACTTCCATTAAAATCAATAAGATAAAAACTTGGCACGGCATTTGTATTAGTCATGGCACAGGCCGGTGCCTGATACCAGAACTATGAGGATTGAAATTATGGGTATTTTTTCTCGTTTTGCCGACATCGTGAACGCCAACATTAACTCTCTGCTGGAGAAAGCGGAAGATCCGCAGAAGCTGGTTCGGCTGATGATCCAGGAGATGGAAGACACGCTGGTTGAAGTCCGTTCGACCTCGGCGCGGGCGTTGGCTGAAAAGAAACAGCTGAGCCGTCGTATTGAACAGGCCGTTGCCCAGCAGGCGGAATGGCAGGAAAAAGCCGAACTGGCGCTGCGTAAAGAGAAAGAGGATCTGGCCCGTGCGGCGCTGATCGAAAAGCAGAAGCTGACCGACCTTATCGGCAGCCTGGAAAACGAAGCGCAGCTGGTTGATGAAACGCTGGCGCGGATGAAAAAAGAGATTGGCGAGCTGGAAAACAAACTCAGCGAAACCCGCGCCCGTCAGCAGGCGCTGATGCTGCGTCATCAGGCTGCAAGCTCCTCCCGCGACGTTCGCCGTCAGCTGGACAGCGGTAAGATTGACGAGGCGATGGCGCGTTTTGAATCGTTTGAACGCCGCATCGATCATATGGAAGCCGAAGCCGAAAGCCACCGCTTCGGTAAAGATAAATCGCTGGATCAGCAGTTCGCCGATCTGAAAGCGGACGATGAAATCAGCGAGCAGCTGGCGGCGTTGAAAGCCAAAATGAATCAAAATAACCAGTAATATCTTCGGGCGGCACCAAGACGTGCCGCCGCCATCAGCAAGGAGTTCACATGAGCATGCTTTTTCTCGCCATCCCTTTGACGTTGTTTGTGCTGTTTGTTTTGCCGGTCTGGCTCTGGCTGCATTACAACAACCGCACCGCCAGCGGCAGCCTATCGCAGAACGAACAGCAGCGCCTGCTGCAGCTGACCGATGACGCGAAGCGTATGCGCGAGCGTATTCAGGCGCTGGAGGCGATTCTTGACGCTGAGCATCCGAACTGGAGAGAGAAATAATGAGCGGACTGGATCTGAGTAAAAAACTGTGGCGCATTCCGCAGCAGGGCATGGTGAAAGGGGTTTGCGCCGGCATCGCGCAGTATCTGGACGTGCCGGTTAAGCTGGTGCGCCTGATTACCGTACTGGCAATGATTTTTGGCCTGTTCCTGTTTGTGGTGGTGGCCTACATCATTCTCTCGTTTGCGCTGGATCCTATGCCGGAAAGCGAGCTGTATGGTGAAAAAACGCCGAGCAGCGGAGAGCTATTGGCCGCCGCGGATAAGGAGCTGGCAACAGGGGAGCGTCGTCTGCGTGAAATGGAACGCTACGTCACTTCCGACACCTTTTCGCTACGCAGTCGTTTTCGCCAGCTATAACTGAAAGTTGAGGTTAATAATGAACATGAAATGGCAGCAGGCCGGGCAAAAAGTCAAACCGGGTCTGAAAATCGCAGGCAAGCTGGTGCTGCTCACCGCGCTGCGCTACGGCCCGGCGGGCGTCGCAGGCTGGGCGGTAAAATCCGTCGCGCGTCGGCCGCTGAAAATGCTGCTGATGCTTGTTCTGGAACCGATGCTCAGCCGGGCGGCGCAGCGGTTTTCTAAACGTCGCGGATGGCGTATGTTATGAGTGCCTAAAAACTCACTCTATCAGGATGATAAAATGCGAAAACTGCTTCTGGGTTTAGCGCTGGCCATGGCCTTACCCGTCTTCGCGGCGGAGCACTGGATTGACGTCCGCGTTCCGCAGCAGTATCAAAAAGAACACGTCGACGGGGCGGTGAATATCCCGCTGGCGGATTTAAAAACGCGGATTGCGGCTGAAGTACCGGATAAAAACGATACCATTCACGTCTATTGCAACGTTGGCCGGCAATCTGGCCAGGCTCAGCAGATGCTGAGCGAAATGGGCTACACGCAGGTGGTGAATGCCGGCGGCCTCAGTCAGATCGCCAGGCCGAAAAGCGCCAGCAAATAATCTTCAGCCCCGTCGCAGCGGGGCTATTGCACTTTATGATTAGCCCTCATGTCTATTTCCCTCGTTCTTCAGGCTCAACAGGATGGCGATGAAGCGACTCAAAACAGAATTTAATGCGCTGGTGAATCGTGGGGTTGACCGGCATCTTCGCCTGGCCGTCACCGGCCTTAGCCGCAGCGGCAAGACCGCCTTTATCACCGCGCTGGTAAATCAACTGCTCAATATTCACGCCGGGGCGCGGCTGCCGCTGCTCAGCGCAGCGCGTGAAGAACGCCTGCTGGGCGTCAAGCGCGTCCCGCAGCGGGATTTCGGCATTCCGCGTTTTACCTATGACGAAGGGCTGGCCCAGCTGTACGGTCAGCCGCCGGTCTGGCCGACGCCCACCCGCGGCGTCAGCGAAATCCGCCTCGCTCTGCGCTACCGCTCCAACGATTCGCTGCTGCGCCATTTTAAAGAGACCTCGACCCTCTACCTGGAGATTGTCGACTATCCCGGCGAGTGGCTGCTGGATCTGCCGATGCTGGCCCAGGACTATCTGACCTGGTCACGGCAGATGACCGGATTACTGCAGGGGCAGAGGGCGGAGTGGTCAGCGCGCTGGCGGCAGCTATGCGAAGGACTGGATCCGCTGGCGCCCGCTGATGAAACCCGTCTGGCGGAGATCGCCGCGGCGTGGACCGACTATCTGCATACCTGTAAGCGCGAAGGGATGCACTTCATTCAGCCGGGGCGCTTTGTGCTGCCCGGCGAAATGGCCGGCGCGCCGGCGCTGCAGTTCTTCCCCTGGCCGGACGTTGATGCCGCCGGTGAAGCTAAGCTGGCGCAGGCGGACAAACAGACCAATGCCGGAATGCTGCGCGAGCGTTTTAAATACTACTGCGAGAAAGTGGTTAAGGGCTTCTACAAAGATCATTTCCTGCGCTTCGATCGGCAGATCGTGCTGGTAGATTGCCTGCAGCCGCTTAATAGCGGGCCGCAGGCGTTTAACGACATGCGTCTCGCGCTGACGCAGCTGATGCAAAGCTTCCACTACGGGCAGCGCACGCTGTTTCGTCGCCTGTTCTCACCGGTTATCGATAAGCTGCTGTTCGCCGCGACCAAAGCCGATCACGTCACCGTCGATCAGCACAGCAACATGGTGTCGCTGCTGCAGCAGCTGATTCAGGATGCCTGGCAGAACGCGGCGTTTGAAGGCATCAGCATGGATTGTCTGGGGCTGGCGTCGATTCAGGCGACGCAGAGCGGCCTTATCGAGGTGAACGGCGAGAAGATCCCTGCATTGCGGGGGCATCGGCTAAGCGACGGACAGCCGCTGACCGTCTATCCCGGCGAAGTGCCCGCGCGCCTGCCGGGTCAGGCCTTCTGGGAGCAGCAGGGCTTTCAGTTTGAAAACTTTCGCCCGCAGGTAATGGACGTTGATAAACCGCTGCCGCATATTCGCCTCGACGCGGCGCTGGAATTTTTGATCGGAGATAAATTGCGATGACCGAACCTTTAAAACCGCGTATCGATTTCGATGGCCCGCTGGAGGTGGAAAAGGCGCAAATTCTGAAATCCGCGCGCGCTTTTGACGGCGCCGATGCGGAGAAGTTCGCTCCAGCGCGGCTCGACGCGCCGGAAGAAGAAGAGGGCGCGGCGGAAGCGGCAGTGGAATCGGTGCTGCGACCTAAGCGCAGCCTGTGGCGAAAGATGGTCAGCGCCGGGCTGGCTATTTTTGGCGTCAGCGTCGTGGCGCAGGGCGTGCAGTGGACGATGACCGCCTGGCAAACGCAGGACTGGATCGCCCTCGGCGGCTGCGCTGCCGGCGCGCTGATCGTCGGGGCGGGCGTCGGTTCGGTGGCGACCGAATGGCGCCGGCTGTGGCGGCTACGCCAGCGCGCCCACGAGCGCGATGAGGCGCGGGACCTGATGCACAGCCATGCGGTCGGCAAAGGGCGCGCCTTTTGCGAAAAGCTGGCCCGGCAGGCGGGGCTGGATCACTCGCACCCGGCGCTGCAGCGCTGGTATGCGGCGATCCATGAAACGCAGAACGATCGTGAAGTGGTGAGCCTGTACGCGCAGATCGTGCAGCCGGTACTGGATGCGCAGGCGCGGCGTGAGATTAGCCGTTCGGCGGCGGAATCGACGCTGATGATTGCCGTCAGCCCGCTGGCGCTGGTGGATATGGCGTTTATCGCCTGGCGTAATTTACGTCTGATCAACCGCATCGCCACTCTGTACGGTATTGAACTGGGCTACTACAGCCGCCTGCGCCTGTTCCGCATGGTGCTGCTGAATATCGCTTTTGCCGGCGCCAGCGAGCTGGTGCGGGAAGTCGGGATGGACTGGATGTCGCAGGATCTCGCGGCCAGGCTATCGGCGCGCGCGGCGCAGGGAATTGGCGCCGGTCTGCTGACGGCGCGGCTGGGTATTAAGGCGATGGAGCTGTGCCGTCCGCTGCCGTGGATCGCCGACGATAAACCGCGGCTGGGGGATTTTCGCCGCGAGCTGATCGGCCAGCTAAAAGAGACGTTGCAAAAGAGCAAAAGCAGCGCGGAAAAATAAGTCGCTAAAGCATTCCCGGCTTGCGGCGTGAACGCTTTAGCCGGGCTACCGTTTCACAGAAGGCTGTAACCTGTAGCCCGGCTACGCGCAGCGCAAGTCGGGGAGAAAAGCAGAAGCGATGATAGCCGCTCATCTCATCGTCATTTTTCCTCTGAGCGCATAACTTTACGGCAGAAAGGCCATTTTTCCGCCATACTGTCAATAATTGTTGACAGCTATCTTCACGCCAGCAAATAACTGTCCTATCATTCATCGGTTATTGGCCTCTTTAGGGTGAAAACGCCTATGCGTCTTGAAGTCTTTTGTGAAGACCGTCTTGGTCTGACTCGTGAATTGCTCGATTTACTGGTGCTGCGCGGTATCGACCTGCGGGGCATCGATATTGACCCTATTGGCCGAATTTATCTCAACTTCGCCGAGCTGGATTTCGCCAGCTTCAGCAGCCTGATGGCGGAAATTCGTCGTATCGCCGGCGTCACCGACGTGCGCACCGTGGCGTGGATGCCGTCAGAGCGCGAACATCTGGCGCTCAGCGCGCTGCTGGTGGCGATGCCTGAGCCGGTGCTGTCTCTCGACACCAAAGGAAAAGTCGAACTGGCTAACCCGGCCAGCTGCCAGCTGTTTGGCCAGAGTCAGGAGAAGCTGCGCAGCCACCCGGTCGCGCAGCTGATTACCGATTTTAACGTCCAGCGCTGGCTGGAAAACAGTCCGCAGGAGTCCCACGTCGAGCACGTGGTGGTTAACGGGCAGAACTTCCTGCTGGAGATCACCCCGGTTTATCTCGAAGGCGAACACGGCGAGAAGGTACTAACCGGCGCGGTAGCGATGCTGCGTTCGACGGTCCGTATGGGGCGCCAGCTGCAAACGATGACCATTCAGGACACCAGCGCCTTTAGCCAGATCCTCGCCGTAGGCCCGAAAATGCGCCACGTTGTCGAGCAGGCCCGTAAGCTGGCCATGCTCAGCGCGCCGCTGCTGATCGTCGGTGATACCGGCACAGGGAAAGATTTGCTGGCCCACGCCTGCCATCTGGCCAGCCCGCGCGCGGGGAAACCTTATCTGGCGCTGAATTGCGGCTCCATCCCGGAAGACGCGGTGGAAAGCGAGCTGTTCGGCGACGCCGTTCAGGGTAAGAAAGGCTTCTTCGAGCAGGCTAACGGCGGCTCGGTTTTGCTGGATGAAATTGGCGAAATGTCGCCGCGCATGCAGACCAAGCTGCTGCGCTTCCTCAACGATGGAACTTTCCGCCGCGTTGGTGAAGATCATGAAGTCCACGTTGATGTCCGGGTGATCTGCGCTACCCAGAAAAACCTGGTGGAGCTGGTGCAAAAAGGGCTGTTCCGCGAGGACCTCTACTACCGTCTTAACGTCCTGACCCTGTATCTGCCGCCGCTGCGCGATTGCCCGCAGGACATCATGCCGCTGACCGAGCTGTTCGTGGCGCGTTTTGCCGATGAGCAGGGCATCCCGCGGCCGAAACTCTCCGCTGATTTGAACAGCGTTTTGATGCGCTACAGCTGGCCGGGCAACGTGCGCCAGCTCAAAAATGCGATCTATCGCGCGCTGACGCAGCTTGACGGTTTCGAGCTGCGCCCTCAGGATATTCTGCTGCCGGATCACGACGTCTCCTCGCTGGCGGTAGGCGAAGAAGCGATGGAAGGCTCGCTGGATGATATTACCCGCCGTTTCGAACGCTCGGTGCTCACCCAGCTTTATCGCAGCTTCCCCAGCACGCGTAAGCTGGCCAAGCGTCTTGGCGTCTCGCATACCGCTATCGCCAACAAGCTGCGTGAATATGGCCTGAGCCAGAAAAAGGGCGATGAGTAATGCCCGTCGGCCGGCTGCCTGCGCCGCCGGCCGGCATTTCCAGAAAAGGGAGGGGGGCTGGCGTCAAATGAATCGGTATATACTGCGTTTTTACCCTCTTTATGGCAGGTATACGCATGTGGATCTGGCGTAGTCATTTTTTTCAATGGATGAAACTGCTGGCGCTCTCCAGCGCGATCTCTTTTGTGCTGTTCTGGTTTCACCTTCCCGCCGCGCTGCTGCTGGGGCCGATGATTGCCGGCATCAGCCTGAGCCTGCGCGGTGCGGAAATTCGCGTACCCCGTCCCTTTTTTATTGCCGCCCAGGCGATTATCGGCTGCATGATTGCCCGCAGCCTGACGCCCTCCATTTTCGGCGTTCTGCTGGCAAACTGGGCGCTGGTGCTGCTGATTCTCTTTTCCACGCTCGCTATCAGCGCGCTGGCGGGATGGCTGCTGGTGCGCTACAGCGATCTGCCCGGCGCCACCGGAGCGTGGGGGAGTTCGCCGGGCGGCGCCTCGGCGATGGTGATTATGGCCCAGGAGTACGGCGCCGATGTCCGGCTGGTCGCGCTGATGCAGTATCTGCGGGTGCTGTTTGTTGCCGGCGCCGCGGCGCTGGTGGTGCGCGTCGCGCTCGGCGGTGAAGCGCAGGAGATGACTCAGCAGGTCGCCTGGTTTCCGCCGGTCAGCCGGCAGCTGCCGCTTACGCTGCTGTTGACGGCGGCGGCGGGGTGGCTTGGGCTGCGGCTGCGCTTTCCTTCCGGGGCGATGCTCTTCCCGATGCTGATTGGCGCGCTGGTGCAGGGAGAAGGCTGGCTGCTGCTCGAACTTCCCGAATGGCTGCTGGCGCTGGCCTATGCCGCCGTCGGCTGGAGCGTTGGTCTAAAGTTTAATAAACAGATTTTCCTGCTGGCGCTGAAAACCCTGCCGCAGATCCTGGCATCGATTATCGGCCTGATCCTGCTGTGCGCGCTGATGGCTTATGGGCTGACGCAGATTTTGCCGCTGGACTTTATGACCGCCTATCTGGCAACCAGTCCGGGCGGACTGGACACGGTGGCGATTATCGCCGCCGGTACGCGGGCGGATATGTCGTTTATTATGGCAATGCAGACGCTGCGCCTGTTCACCATCTTATTGACCGGCCCGGCGATTGCGCGCTTCATCTCCCGCTATGCGGCGCGGGAATAAAAAAAGCCCCCGTTTAACGAGGGCTTACATAACTCAGCGAGGATATTACGCTTTCAGCGCGGCCAGGGCTGCGTCGTAGTCCGGCTCTTCGGTGATTTCATTCACCAGCTGGCTGTAAACAACCTGGTCATTTTCATCAATGACGACCACAGCACGCGCCGCCAGACCGGCCAGCGGGCCCGCGGAGATAGCGACGCCGTAGTCGGCCAGGAACTGCGCGCCGCGCAGGGTAGACAGAGTGACAACGTTGTTCAGGCCTTCAGCGCCGCAGAAGCGAGACTGCGCGAACGGCAGGTCAGCGGAAATGCACAGCACGACGGTGTTGTCCAGTTCAGACGCCAGCTGGTTAAATTTACGTACCGATGCCGCGCAAACGCCGGTATCGATGCTTGGGAAAATGTTCAGCACTTTACGGGAGCCGGCGAACTGGCTCAGCGCGACGTCAGAGAGATCTTTGGCCACCAGCGTAAACGGCTGCGCTTTAGCGCCTGCCTGCGGAATGGTGCCTTGAACAGAAACGGGGTTGCCCTGGAAATGCACGGTTTGTGACATGGTTATCTTCCTGTTTACATATAGTTAACGTCGCGGCTAGTGTATGACATCCGTCATCAGCACGGCAAATCCTTTTAATACTTACCTGCGAGGTTCAGGGAATGCGAAATCTGCGAGTCTATGAAGAAGCCTGGCCGTTACATACTCCGTTTGTGATCGCCCGCGGCAGCCGCAGCGAGGCAAAAGTCGTGGTGGTGGAGATTGAAGAGAATGGCGTCAAGGGGACAGGTGAGTGCACGCCCTATCCTCGTTACGGAGAGAGTATAGCCTCGGTGATGGCGCAGATTATGGCGATTGGCGAACAGATTGAACGCGGCGTCTCTCGTGAGCAGATTCAGCACCTGCTGCCCCCCGGGGCCGCGCGTAACGCCGTGGACTGCGCGCTCTGGGACTGTCAGGCGCGCAGCGCGGGTAAGAGCATCGCGCAGCTGTTGGGCGTGACGCTGCCCAACCGGGTGGTTACGGCGCAAACGGTGGTTATCGGCACGCCGGACCAGATGGCGGCGAGCGCGGCGGCGCTGTGGGAAAAAGGGGCCACGTTGCTGAAAGTGAAGCTCGACGATCATCTGATTAGCGAGCGGTTGATTGCCATTCGTGAAGCGGTTCCGCAGGCAACGCTCATCGTGGATGCCAACGAAGCCTGGCGCAGCGATGGCCTGGCCGAGCGCTGTCAGCTGCTGGCGGATATCGGCGTGGCGATGCTGGAACAGCCGCTTCCGGCTGGGGCCGATGAAGCGCTGGAGAATTTTATCCACCCGCTGCCCATTTGCGCCGATGAGAGCTGTCATACGCGCGACAGCCTGGCGGCGCTGCGCGGCCGCTATGAGATGGTCAATATCAAACTGGATAAGACCGGCGGTCTGACCGAAGCGCTGCTATTGGCTGAGGAGGCGGAGCGCCTGGGATTTGCGCGGATGCTGGGCTGCATGCTGTGTACCTCAAGAGCGATCAGCGCGGCGCTGCCGCTGGCGCCGCTGGCCCGTTTTGCCGACCTCGATGGCCCGACCTGGCTGGCGGTGGACGTTGAGCCGGCGCTGCATTTTAGCACCGGCGTGCTTCATCTTTGAGGATGCCAGTGCAGCAGGTCCGTCATCGCCTGAAGGTATTTATCCGTCGCCTCGTCGGCGGATATCGGCGGGAATTCGGCGGTGATGCAGGGCAGGCCGATATCCGCGCACCAGCTGCCGAAGGAGCCGGGCGTTTCATAGCCGACGCTGCCCACCAGCGGCAGGCTGAACGCCCCGGCAAGCCACAGCCCCAGCGCGCTGTGGCCGGGGTCTTCAATACAGGCCAGCGGATCGTGAAACGAGACCACCCATGCGGGATGGATCTGGTGGATCAGCTGGCACAGCGCCTGGGTTTCCGGTTCTGAACCGGGTTTTTCGCCGGTGAGCAGAACCACATCGCGCTGTTCCGCCGCGCTGTTCCAGCGATAGACCGTTTCGCCTTCTTTCCAGTTTGCCGCCGGAAAATTCCGGTTCAGGTCGATGCCGCGCGCGTTGGCGCGCAGCCCCAGCTGGCAACCGTCCGGGTTGACCGCCAGCACGACATGATGGCGGCGCAGCTCGGGTTTGAGCGTACGTAGCGCGCAGGAGAGGGTGACAATCGATGCGTTTTCATCGCCGTGGGTACCGGCAAGGATCAGGCCGCTGCGGCTATCGGCCAGCGGTGCAGGGAACCACAGCAGCGGTGCGCCGAGGTGAGACTGGCCATAGCGTTGTGTGCCGGGCGGAAAATCACCGCGCTGAGGGCGAGGACGAGAAACGGGCATAGGGCATCCTGTTGTCAGGTTATTTTTCAGCAGTGTTGTGTAAAACCGTCCCGGAATCAAATAGTTTCCAGCGAGGACGAAATCAGCATATATGTCAACTTTCTTTCACAAGCCGTTTGCAATTTCAGGTGATGAAACAAATAATTATCGCACTGCCAGCTCTGGTTTTTTTATTTTAAAGGGGATCTTATGAAGTATCCTGTCACATTGACATGCGGCGCGCTGTGGTTAGCCAGCGTCTCTTCTCTTGCCTGGGCGGCCGATGTCCCGCCGGGCACCGTATTAGCCGAAAAACAGGTGCTGGTGCGGCACATTAAAGATGAACCCGCCTCCTTAGATCCCGCCAAAGCCGTCGGTCTGCCTGAAATTCAGGTTATCCGCGATCTTTTTGAAGGTTTAGTCAATCAGGACGAGAAAGGCAATCTGATCCCAGGCGTGGCGACTCGCTGGCAGAGCAATGATAATCGCGTCTGGACATTTACCCTGCGCGATAACGCCCGCTGGTCCGACGGAACGCCGGTAACGGCGGAGGATTTCGTCTATAGCTGGCGGCGGCTGGTTGATCCTAAAACCACCTCCCCGTTTGCCTGGTTTGCTGCGCTGGCCGGAATCGCCAATGCGCAAAATATTATTGATGGTAAAGCCGCGCCGGATACCCTCGGCGTCACCGCCGTGGACGCGCGTACCTTGCGCGTGCAGCTGGATAAACCGCTGCCGTGGTTCAGCAATCTGACGGCGAGCTTTGCTTTCTATCCGGTACAGAAGGCTAACGTGGAGAGCGGCGACAACTGGACGCGTCCGGGAAGCCTGATTGGCAACGGCGCGTATGTCTTAAAAGATCGCGTGGTGAATGAAAAGCTGGTGGTGGTTCCCAATACGCACTACTGGGATAACGGCAAAACGGTGATCCAGCAGGTCACATTTACGCCCATTAACCAGGAATCGGCGGCCACCAAACGCTATCTGGCCGGCGATATCGATATCACCGAGTCGTTCCCGAAAAATCTGTACCAGAAGCTGCTGAAGGATATTCCGGGGCAGGTCTATACCCCGCCGCAGCTGGGTACTTATTATTACGCGTTTAACACGCAGAAAGGGCCAACCGCCGATGAGCGCGTCCGCCTGGCGCTCAGCATGACAATCGATCGCCGTCTGATGGCGGAGAAAATTCTGGGTACCGGCGAGAAACCGGCCTGGCGCTTCACCCCGGACGTGACCGCAGGCTTTACCCCGCAGCCGACGCAAATCGAGAGCATGAGCCAGGCCGAGCTGAATGCCCAGGCCAAAGCGCTGCTGCAGGCGGCGGGCTACGGTCCGAACCGTCCGCTGAAGCTGACGCTGCTGTACAACACCTCGGAGAACCACCAGAAAATCGCGATTGCGGTAGCTTCCATGTGGAAGAAAAATCTGGGCGTCGACGTGAAGCTGCAAAATCAGGAGTGGAAAACCTATATCGACAGCCGCAATACCGGCAACTTCGATGTGATTCGCGCCTCATGGGTCGGGGATTACAACGAGCCGTCGACGTTCCTGTCGCTGCTCACCTCGACCCACAGCGGTAATATCTCCCGTTTCAACGATCCGGCCTACGACAAAATTCTGACCCAGGCGGCGCTGGAAACATCGGAAAAGGCGCGCAATGACGATTACAACGCGGCGGAAAAAATCATTATGGCGAAAGCGCCCATCGCGCCGATTTATCAGTACACCAACGGACGTCTGATTAAACCGTGGCTGAAAGGGTATCCGATAGCCAATCCGGAGGACGTGGCCTATAGCCGCACAATGTATATCGTGAAGCACTGATGCGTACTGACCTCCTGCCAACATCAGGCAACCATCGCTAAACCCACAGCTGGCGCGGCTTACAGCGCCAGTGTCTCCTTTCGCATTCTGAGTATCTTCATCCAGGTCGTTTCAGCCCCAAACTCCCACTTTCCGATGCTGCTATTCGTTCGGGATTAAAGCAGAGCCCGTCAACTCAGTGAACAACTTTAGCTCGCACGCGTTGCAGGCGCCGCAACGTAATAGTACTGGCACCAGCAACCAGAGGCACGCCTTGCCCGGCTGTTGCTAATACAACAGGCTGTGTGCATCAGTTGGCGCATTCGCAACAGCTCTTGCGCAAGCCTATTTTTTAAAACCATTGATTAACATGAATTAAATAATGCGCAGCCTTTGGCATGATTATCGCTAACACCCATATAACAAAATTAAAATAACTCTTCGATAAATATCGAATATGGTTATATAGGAAATGGATAATGACGCAGAAAGCTGACGATAATATCAACATATTGGCGTTCTCTCACCGTAGGTTGTTCTCGCAGAGCAACCTTAGCGGAGAAAGCGAGGAATGGCCGGGCGACTATCGGCAGGGAACGCTGCGCCAGCGCTTCCTGCATCATCTACGTAGCTACTGGGATGTGCATCGTTATTGGAAAGCGCCGCAGGTGGCCGATCGTGCTGCCGCCATTGCCGGAGAAACGCTGGCGACGCTGGGTTTCAGCCTGTCCGCCCGATGTCCTGAGTCCTGATTTTTTCCCCTTTTATCCTTTTCATTAATAAGCGTGTGCCAGTACCTGGACACACCGTGGAGAGCGCTATGCCATCGCAACGAGAAATTCGCCTTAACGCGTTTGATATGAACTGTGTCGGTCACCAGTCGCCGGGCCTGTGGGCCCATCCGCGCGACCGCTCCTGGCAATATAAAGATCTGGAATATTGGGTCGATCTGGCGCGCCTTCTGGAGCGCGGCAAATTTGACGGCTTGTTTATTGCCGATGTGCTTGGCGTTTACGATGTATTTAACGGCAACGGCGATGCGGCGATTCGTCAGGCGACGCAGGTGCCGGTGAACGATCCGCTGGCGCTGATAACCCCGATGGCGCTGGTGACGGAACACCTTGGCTTTGGTCTGACCGCATCGCTGTCATTTGAGCATCCCTATCCATTTGCCCGTCGGCTGTCGACGCTCGATCATCTGACCAAAGGACGGGTGGGCTGGAATATTGTTACCTCGTATCTGGAAAGCGGCGCGCGCAATATTGGGTATCAGGCGCAGACCGACCATGATGCGCGCTACGACTACGCCGATGAATACCTCGACGTCGTGTATAAACTGCTGGAAGGCAGTTGGGAAGACGGCGCGGTTTTGCGCGATCGTGAACGGGGAATTTTTAGCGATCCGCAGAAAATCCATCCGATTAACCATCAGGGCAACTTTTTCTCCGTTCCGGGCATCCATCTGTGCGAGCCGTCGCCGCAGCGCACGCCGGTTCTCTATCAGGCGGGGGCCTCCAGCCGCGGAAAACAGTTTGCCGCCACGCATGCCGAGTGCGTTTTTGTCGCTGCGCCGTCGAAAGTTCTGTTGAAGAAGACGGTCGCGGATATTCGTCGTCGCGCCGCGGAAGCCGGGCGCGATCCGCGCAGCATTCTGATTTTCAATCTGCAAACGGCGATCGTGGGCGAAACCGATCGCGAGGCGCAGGCCAAATGGCAGGAATACAAATCATACGTTAGCTATGAGGGCGCGCTGGCGCTGATCTCCGGCTGGACCGGTATTGACTTCGGTCAGTATCGGCCGGACCAGGTGCTGAAATACCTGCATACCAACGCCATCCAGTCGGCGGTTGAGGCGTTTTCCACCGCCGACCCGAATCGTCAATGGACGGTGGAAGCGCTGGCGGACTGGGTGGGTATCGGCGGCTTTGGCCCGCTGCTCGTCGGCAGTGCGGAAACGGTGGCCGATGAACTGCAATCCTGGGTCGAGGAAACCGATGTCGATGGCTTCAATCTGGCCTACGCCGTGACGCATGAAACCTTCCGCGACGTGGTGGAGCTATTAATACCAGAGCTGCAAAAACGCGGCGTCTTTAAGCAGGAGTACCGGCAAGGCACGCTGCGCGAAAAACTGTTCGGCGCCGGGCCGCGCCTGACCGCGCCGCATCCGGGGGCAGACTACCGTCGCGGCGTGCGAAACGATGTCGGGGCGAAGGAGACGGCGGCATGATTGATATCGATAATCTGCATAAACGCTACCGCACGGCGGATGGCCGCGTCAGCGAGGTTCTGAAGGGATTATCGCTCAGGGTGCCCGCCAGCTCCATCACTGCGGTGGTAGGGCCGAGCGGTGCGGGGAAATCGACCCTGGCGCGCTGCATCAGCCTGCTGGAACGCCCCGATAGCGGCAGTATCAAGGTTAACGGCAAAGACTTGTCATTACTGTCAGGGGAGGCGCTGCGGCGTGAACGGCGCGCGATCGGCACCGTTTTTCAATCCTCAGCGCTGCTGAATCGCAAAACGGCGTGGCAAAACATCGCGGTGCCGCTGGAGTATCTGGGCGTGGTGGAACGCGACATTAAGGCGCGGGTCGGTGAACTACTGGAGAGCGTAGGGCTGAGTCACAAAGCGGAGGCCTATCCGTCCCAGCTTTCCGGCGGACAGCGTCAGCGCATTGGTATCGCTCGCGCGCTGGCATTACGTCCGTCGGTACTGCTGGCGGACGAGGCCACATCTGGGCTGGATCCCCAGGCGACCGCCACGGTGCTGGGTTTGCTCCGACAGCTACGTGATGAGTACCGGCTGGCGATAGTCCTGATTACTCATGAAATGGATGCGGTACGCGCCGCGGCGGATGCGGTGGCGGAAATCCGCGATGGCGCGATAGTCCAGTACGGGCAGGTGAAAGAGCTGCTGGCCCGTCCGGATTCCCTGCTTGGTCAGCAGCTATTGCCGCTGTCGCCCATCGCTGTTAACAGCGATCTGCTGCTGCGCCTGAGTTATCGCTGGGATGTGCCGGTGGCGACTGACTGGATCAGCCGTCTGAGCCACCAGCATGCGCTACAGATAGATTTGCTCGGCGGCCATGTGGAAGTGATCAACGGTCAACTGGCGGGGCGTTTACAGGTCGGCGTCCGATTTCAGGGACAACGACTGTCAGCGGATCGAACGATCGTGCTTTTAGCGCAGCTGGGCATTGCGGCGGAAATCCTTGCACACGCCCCCGAGCTACAGGAGGCGGTATGAAACCGACAGTGATAAGCCAGGATACGCCGTGGCATGAAATCCATACATTGCTGCTGCCTGCTTATGGGGAAACCTGGCTGATGGTTGCCATTGTGATGCTGTTTGTGGTGACTCTTGGCGGCGTAGTGGGCGTGGTGTTATTCAACGCCTCGCCGCGAGGATTATTTCCGCATCCCGCGCTTTACCAGGTGCTTAACTGGGGCGTCAACATGGGGCGCTCTCTGCCCTTTCTGGTGTTAATGGCGGCGATTATCCCGTTTACGTTCTGGCTTACGGGCACCACTATCGGCATCCCTGCCGCGGTGGTGCCGATGATTGCCGCTGGCGTGCCATTTTTTGGCCGTCTGGTGGAAAACGCCCTGCGCGAACTCCCGGCGGAGGTTACCGCGGTGGGGCTGGTGTGCGGCGGTTCGCGCTGGCAGATAATCCGCCACGCGCAGCTCAGCGAGGCGCTGCCTGCGCTGGTGGCGGCGGTCACGCTTAACCTGGTGTCGATGATCGAATATTCGGCGATTGCCGGCACTATCGGTGCGGGCGGGATCGGCTATCTGGCGGTCGTGTACGGCTATCAGCGTTTCGACAATCACATCATGATCGCCACCATTGTCGTGCTGATCGCCACGATTCAGATCATTCAATTCTTTGGCGACCGTCTGGTCAATAAGCTTCGCCACACTCAGGGGATTTCTTCATGACAACAGAACAGTTTGAACTCCGTAAAGCCCGCCGCTGGCCATGGCTGGCGGCGCTGGCAGCGATCGCGGCGCTGGCCGTCGCGTTCTGGTGGTGGCGCGGATACGCGCAGCCGCCGCAGGTCGTTTTCGGTACGACGTTAAAAATTCACTACGAACCGGCGATGGCGGGCGAGCAGCGAATTATTGAGTACATCAGTCAGCATATTGCGCCCGATTATGGCCTGAAGCTGGAGGCGGTGGGCGTACAGGATCCGGTACAGGCGGACAGAGCCGTGGCGGAGGGGCAGTATGCCGGCACTATCTATCAACATCAGTGGTGGCTTAAGCAGGTGGTGGACGCCAACGGCTTTGCGCTTTCGACGACCGTGCCGGTTTTTCAGTGGGCCTTCGGGATCTATTCCGACCGCTATAAATCGGTACAGGATTTGCCCGTCGGGGCGACCCTCGTCGTACCGGATGATGGCGCTAACCAGGGGCAGGCATTATGGTTGCTGCAAAGGATAGGGTTAATCTCACTCGATCCGG
This sequence comes from Klebsiella sp. PL-2018, assembly GCF_019048985.1. Classification (NCBI taxonomy): domain Bacteria; kingdom Pseudomonadati; phylum Pseudomonadota; class Gammaproteobacteria; order Enterobacterales; family Enterobacteriaceae; genus Klebsiella; species Klebsiella sp. PL-2018. Next base: position 3,322,051 of record NZ_CP077673.1, on the reverse strand, counting down.
CGGTTGAGCCGCGCACGGCGAAACTGAAAAATATTGTCGGCAACCCGCACAAGTTCAATTTTAAAGAGCTGGATTTATTAACCATGCCGCGTGCGCTGAATTCGGTGGATGCCGCTATTGGTTATGTCTCACAATTTGATGCCGGAAAAGTCCCGCGGGAAAAAGGCATATTATTCCCGCCTGCGCCTAAAACGTTTGCCTCGCAGTTAGTCATCGGTACACCGTATTTATCGCAGGAGAATATTGTCAAATTAAAACAGGCTTTTTCCGATCCGCGTATTCAGACGTGGTTAAAGACCACTGACGATCCGCTGGTCAAAGACGTACTGGTTCCGGTCTCAGCAAACTAAGACATCATTGATGAAACGATAATAACCGGACGGGCTTTGCTCGCCCGGTTACTGGCGTCTTTATTTATTAACTTATTGAATATATTGATAATTATATAATTATTTATTGTTTTTAATATGCTAAATCCCGGCTTATAACCAGAGTCACCTGCACAATTATATAAGGTAAATAATATGAGTACTCTGTCTGTTGATAATGCTGGCGCCGTTTCGGCACCGGTGAGTAGCGTAGGAGATGTGGCGCGATTAATTAATTCCGGCAGGGAGCAGAGTAAATATGCGCGGATGATTGTATTCCTCGCGCTCGGCGGTGTATTCCTCGACGCTTATGATTTAACCACGCTCTCTTACGGTATTGATGATGTGGTGCGGGAATTCCAGCTTTCGCCGCTTTTAACCGGCATTGTCACCTCGTCAATAATGGTCGGCACGATTATCGGTAATTTAATCGGCGGCTGGCTGACGGATAAATATGGCCGTTATTCGGTGTTTATGGCCGATATGCTATTTTTTGTGGTATCGGCGATTGCGGCGGGACTGGCGCCGAATGTCTGGGTATTAATCGGCGCGCGGTTTCTGATGGGGATTGGCGTCGGGATCGATCTCCCGGTCGCCATGTCTTATCTGGCCGAGTTTTCCCGCTTTAGCGGGAAGGGTAATAAGGCCGCGCGGCTCGCGGCCTGGTGTCCGATGTGGTACGCCGCCTCGACGGTCTGTTTTTTAATCATCTTTGGGCTCTATTTCCTGTTGCCAAAAGAACATCTGGACTGGCTGTGGCGCGCATCGCTGCTGTTCGGCGCGGTTCCGGCGCTGCTGATTATTGCCGTGCGCAGCAAATTCATGAATGAATCGCCGTTATGGGCGGCCAACCAGGGCGATTTGACCTCGGCTGTTCGTATTCTGCGCGACTCTTACGGGATCAACGCTCACGAAGCACCGCCAGAACGTCCTGCTCCACCGCTTAAAGTGAGCTTTCGCGTGCTATTTGCAAAACCGTACCGCGAACGCACTATTGTCGCCGGGGTGATGAACGTCTGTATCTCATTTGAGTATACGGCGATCGCCTTTTTCCTGCCGTCCATTCTCGCCCAATTCCTTGGTGCTGGCGTGTTCGAAACCATCTCCGCTTCGCTGGGACTCAATGCGCTGTTCGCCTTTACCGGTGGGCTGCTGGGGATGCACCTGGCATGGAAATACCCGTCGCGACACGTCGCGATCGCCGGGTTCGCACTGCAGTTTATCGCCCTGATCGTCCTCGCGCTGGTGGGGCAGCCGCAGGCCGCGCTGGGTGTAGCGCTGGCGATTGCGATGCTGGGGCTGTGGCTGTTTGCCGAGGGCTTTGGTCCCGGCGCGCAGTTGATGATCTATCCGGCGCTTTCATACCCAACCGCGATTCGCGCCACCGGGGTTGGCTTCAGCCGCGCGCTTTCCGGTATTGGCAGCGCGCTGGCGCTGTTTGTGCTGCCGCTGCTGCAGGCATCGCTCGGTACGCAAATGTTCTGGGTCGTATCGCTGGCCGCCATTATCCCAATTTTCTTCCTGCTCGCGGTACGCCATGAGCCTACCCAATATGACATTGACGACAGCCACCATTGAGGAACAGAAAATGACTTTACTCTCTACCGGCACCGACTATGAACAGCTGGCGGCGACCTTCCGACCGATTTTTGCTCGTATCGCGCAGGGGGCAGCGGGGCGCGAACAAAACCGCATCCTGCCCGATGAGCAGATCCGCTGGCTGAAAGAGGCCGGATTTGGCACGGTACGCATTCCGCGGGAAAAGGGCGGCTGGGGCGCGTCGTTGCCGCAATTAATTGCGCTGCTTATTGAGCTGGCTCAGGCCGACTCCAACCTGCCGCAGGCGCTGCGGGCGCATTTCGCCTTCGTTGAAGACCGCCTCAATCAACCTGACTCGCCGGCGCGCGATCGCTGGTTCCGTCGCTTCCTCGACGGCGAGCTGGTGGGCAGCGGCTGGACCGAAATCGGCGCGGTCAGGCTGGGGGAGGTTTTCACCCGCGTAACGCCCGTTGAAGGCGGCTGGCGGCTGGACGGTGAGAAATTCTATAGCACAGGTACGCTGTTTGCCGACTGGATAGATGTTTTCGCCCGGCGCAGCGACAACCAGGGCGATGTGATTGCGCTGGTCAGCACGAGCCAGGCCGGCGTTGAACGTGAGGATGACTGGGACGGCTTCGGTCAGCGTCTGACCGGCAGCGGCACGACCCGCTTCAAACAGGCGCAGGTGGAGCAGGATCACGTCTACGACTTTGCGCAGCGCTTTCGTTATCAGACCGCGTTTTATCAGCATATCCTGCTGGCGACGCTGGCGGGAATTGGCCTGGCAGTTGAGCGTGACGTCGCCGAAGGCGTGAAAAAGCGGACCCGGATGTACAGCCACGGCAATGCCGCCGTGCCGCGCGACGATGCGCAGGTACTCCAGGTTGTGGGACAAATCAGTAGCTGGAGTTGGGCGACGCGGGCGGCGGTATTGCAGGCGGCGGAATCGTTGCATCAGGCCTACCTTGCGCATGCCAGCGGCGACGAAGCGCTCATTGAACAGCGCAATCGCCTGGCTGAAGTCGAAGCGGCGCAGGCGCAGGTGATTGCCAGCGACTGGATCCCGCGTGCGGCCACCGAGCTGTTCAACGCCCTCGGCGCGTCGGATACGCGAGTGAGTAAGGCCCTGGATCGGCACTGGCGCAACGCGCGCACCGTGGCATCGCACAATCCGGTGATTTATAAGGCGCGAAATATCGGTAACTGGCTGGTTAACGGCGAAGCGCCAACCTTTATCTGGCAGATTGGCGACGGCGAGAAATCACAGGGCTGAGAAACACGGCGAAGGAGCCTCTCCGTAAGGATCGTTGGCACCCCCATCACGATTGAGCGGGGGAGCATCCCCCGGATCATGGACGACTGGGGGCAGCGATCGTGCCGGGTCTGGCTGGCTAACACCCAGGTGAGAAACCCTCATCCATTGGTACCGCCGAACCGCTGTACTTCGAGCCCGACCTCCGGCATTCACAATCGGCAATACGCTCTGCCGTCAGTGGTAAATAAATGGCTGTGACGACCATTAACCCCCAGTTGCACCGCGCTACCGGTTTCCGGCGCTGAATCTCCGGCAATGCGCTGAGTCAGGGTTTCTTCACTACCTTCCACCTGATAATACGCCAGTGTTTCATGACCGAGGTTTTCCCTGAGCACTACAGTGGCAGACAGCAGTGCATCGGCTTGCTCTCCCACCACCAGGTGTTCCGGGCGTACGCCCAGCCAGGCCTGTTCACCCGCGGCAGCATTACTGCCATCCACCTCCACGATTAAATGCACGCCATCTGGCAGGCGTACCTGCACGCGCTGCTTATCCCCGTACTCAATCGTCACTGGCAGGATGTTCATACGCGGAGAACCAATAAACGTCGCCACCTCCAGCGTGGCCGGGCGATGGTACAATTCCAGCGGTGTGCCCACCTGGGCGATGCGGCCTGAGGACATCATGACAATCCTGTCGGCCAGCGTCATCGCTTCCACCTGGTCGTGGGTGACGTAGATCATGGTGGATCTCAGTCTCTGATGAAGGCGGGCGATCTGCACACGCATTTCCACACGCAGGGCAGCATCAAGGTTAGAGAGGGGTTCGTCGAACAGCAATAAAGCGGGCTCCTTGACCAGTGCCCGGCCAATCGCTACTCGCTGTCGTTGCCCACCTGAGAGCATCGCCGGTTTACGTTCCAGCAGCAATGTAAGTTGCAAAATATTTGCCGCCTCATGCACACGCCGGGTAATTTCCTTTTTCGGGCATTTCGCCAGCGTCAGGCCGTATGCCATATTTTCTTCAACCGTCATGTGAGGATAAAGGGCGTACGACTGAAACACCATGCCGATGCTGCGCTCCTGCGGCAGGGTGTCATTAATTAACTGGCCATCAAGAAACATTTCCCCGGCGCTAATATCTTCCAGCCCGGCAATCATGCGTAATAAGGTGGATTTACCACTGCCGGATGGGCCGACTATCACCACAAATTCCCCGTCTTCAATATCGAGGTTAATATCCTGTACCACATTCAGGTCGTGATAAGTTTTTCCTGCATTCTGTAAAACTAAACGTCCCATCTTTATTCCTGTTAATGTGCAAATCGTCGCGGATCAATAAATGCCGTTTCCAGCTCCACGGTACTGCCCTGCGCCTGGCGGGCCAGCACCTCGCCGATGGCAGGTGCGTGTTTGAAAGCATGGCCGTTGTCACCGCCCGCAACCAGAATGTTGCCCCGGTAACGTCCGACAATAAATTGCGCATCCGGCGTTCGGGTGATCATGCACGGATGCGCACTTGCCGGTTCAGGGCTGATATCTTCCAGCCATTGACGAACGGCCGCGCGCAGTTCAGCGGTATCTTCGCGGGCAATATGCCTGTCAGGGTTCTCCAGATTCAGCGCGGTACGTGGAACTCCGACATCGCCAAGCCCAAGTTTCACTAAGCCGCCAGCTTGCGCACCGTGGCCCCACAGCGTCAGCTGCGGGCTGATTTCACGCACAAATACCGGGAAGGCGTCCAGGCTGTAGCCCGCGACGGGATCAAACCAGGTCATTATTGTGCGAACAGGGTCAAGCGGCAGATCCGGTGCGAAACGCGTGAGCCAGGCGCCGCCAGCAATCACCACCTGACTGGCGCGAATCTCACCTGCGGAAGTGACAATACGCACCGCAGCGCCGTGATCCTGCACCGCATCCACCCGTACCGGCGTCAGCACCTGCGCCGATAACTGCTGCGCCCGTTGCAATGCCGCGCGAATAAAGCACTCCGGGTTCGCCACGCCTGCTTCGCTATCCACCACTGCCACTTCATCAGACCGTAACCCAATATGCTGCGGCTGACGGGCTGCCAGCTCCGTGGACGACCACACCGGCAATTGCACTCCAAGGCGCTGTGCTGCCTGTAAAGTGCCGCTCACCGCCTGTGAGTCCGGGCGGCCGATAATGGTGCCGCCGGTGATCGACAACAGCGATCCACCGCTGCTCTGTTCCAGTGACTGAAACAGGCGGCGCGATAAACGGGCGTAGTCGCCGAGCACCGGATGTTCGAGGCAGAAAGTACGAAACAAGCGGGTTTTACCGTGCGTCGCGCCGAGATCATGGGGCGGGGTAAACTGATCGATGCCGATTGCCTTGACACCTTGTTCCGCCAGCCGCCACAACGTCGCTGCGCCCAGTGCGCCAAGGCCGATGACCGCCACATCAAACTGTTGCTCTGCCACGTCACTCATCCTTTTACAGTTCGGAGGAAATTTTCCACGGATTAACACCTCCATCATGCACCGCGAACCGATCAATCCGTGCCAACTCATCGGCGGTGAATGCCAGGTTGTCCAGCGCTTTCAGGTTCTCCGCCAGCTGTTCCTTACTGGAAACGCCCACCAGCGTTGAGGCTACGCGCGGGTCCCGCAGCGTCCAGGCTATCGCCAGTTGTGACAGGCTCTGTCCACGTTCAGCAGCAATCGCGGCCAGCCCACGCAGACGGTTCAGGTTGTCTTCGGACTGCGCCTCGGCGGAAATGTAAGGACGATGCTGCGCGCGCTGCACCTTATCAAAGCCCTGGAGATAACGATCCGCCAGCAGCCCCTGCGCCAGCGGCGTAAAGGCCACCGCTGCGCCGCCAGATTCGCCGAGGTCGTCCAGCAGCTCATCTTCAATCCAGCGGTTGATCAGCGAATAAGAGGACTGATTGACCAGCAGTGGTGTACCCAGTTCGCGGGCAATGGCGAAAGCCTCATGGGATCGCTGCGCAGAATACGAAGAGATGCCGACATACAGCGCCTTGCCGGAACGCACGATAGTATCCAGCGCTTCAATGGTTTCATACAACGGTGTGTCCGGGTCAAAACGGTGTGAATAGAAAATATCCACGTAGTCGAGATCGAGACGTTCCAGCGACTCATCAATGCTGCCCAGCAGGTGCTTTTTGCCGCCCAGACGCCCGTTCGGTCCCAGCCACTGCGGCCAGCCCGCTTTGGTGGCGATCACCAGCTCATTACGGTACGGGTGAAAATCTTTGCGCAGAATGCGGCCGATATTTTCTTCAGCGGCACCCAGCGGCGGGCCATACTGGTTGGCAATATCAAGATGGTTGATGCCGTTTTCAAAGGCGAAACGGAGAATGTCACGCTGCTGCTGGAACGGCGTGGTGTCGCCAAAGTTGTACCAGGTTCCAAGACCAATCGGCGAGACAATCAGGCCGCTGTTGCCGACGCGATTGTAGCCATAACGTTTAAAGCGGTTCTCCGGCGCGGCCCACGGGTTATTCGGGTCCGGGCGTTCATCGAGAAATTCAACGCGTTGTGTCATCATATTCTCCTGCATAATTCATGTTATTTGCCGCCGGTATGACTCAGCGAATGGGTAAAAGAGCGTTGACCAAAGAAGATCAGCAGCGCCGGGATCAGCGCCAGAATAAATACTTCGGCAAAAGCGAGGCCGTAGTCCTGGGTGTAGGCGGAATCCGACAGACCAATCGCCACCGCGCCGGTCTGTTTACTGTTGTCGGTGATAATCAGCGACGGCCACAGCCAGGCGTTCCACTGTGCCATTGCCAGAATCATCGCCGAGCCGATCACCGCCGGGCGTACCAGGGGCAGGTAAATCTGAAACAAAATGCGCCACCAGGAGGCGCCATCCAGCAGTGCCGCTTCCAGTTGCTCGCGCGGTATACTTAAAAAGAACTGGCGCAGGTTGAAGATGGCCAGGCCATGTACCAGCCCCGGCACAATCAGCGCCGTCAGGGTGTTCGCCAGCCCGAGTTGCGTGAACACCGTGGTCAGCGGTAACGCCACCACTTCAAACGGGATCATGAAGGCGAACACCACCACCACAAACAGCCAGTCACGTCCTGGGAAACGCATAACCGCCAGCGGAAACGCGGCGAGAATCGCCAGTAGCGTGCCGATCGCCGCGGATACTCCGGTCACCCATAACGAGTTGAACAGATTGGTGATGAATCCCCGGTTGAAAGCGGAGGTGAAATTTTCCAGCGTCCAAGTGCGCGGGATAAAGGTCCATATATCCACACTGGCCTGAAAGGTTTGCGTTACCGGGCGAAAGGCCGAGGCCACCAGCCAGATAAACGGCACGGCAAACAGCAGTGAAATCAGTAAAGCCACGCTGGTTGCCAGCACTCGTCGCCACTGACGACGGCGCAAAACAACACGCCGCGTCATGGCGCGCTGCGCATGCGGTTCAACAGCCGAAACTGCAGCCATACCGTTGCTCCCATTAAAACGAAAAGCATCGTCATCTCCGCCAGCGCCGCGCCCGGTGAACTGAGGGCGTAATAGCGGGTGATGATGTCGTACATTAAAAAGTTGCTGGAGCCCTGCGGCCCGCCTTTGGTCAGGGCGCTGATTGGCGCGTAGAGGATGAAGTTCCACACGGTGCTGGCGGTCAGGACAAACAGCAACTGGCGTTGAATTAACGGCAGCGTGACGTTAATAAACTGCCGCCACTCCCCGGCGCCATCCAGCATCGCTGCGTCGTAATAGTCCTGCGGCACATCACGAATAGCGGCAATCAGGAAAATCATCCAGTAGCCCACCGCTGTCCAGGTGGAGAGGATCACCAGCGCGGCCAGTGCGCCATTGACATCGGTAAACCAGCCGCTGGCTGGCAGATGTGCCAGCGTCAGCAGGCTGTTCACCACCCCTTCGGGACGCAGCAACACGCCGAACACCACGGTCGTGCCCATCAGCGGCAGAGCCGTGGGCAAGAAGGCCAGTGTGCGCCACACGCCAGTGAATGCCACATTGCGCGTCAGCAGCCAGGCAAGAAGCAGGGCGAACACCATCGTTAGCGGATTGACCAGCCCGGCGAACAGCAGCGTGCGCCACACCGAATCCCAGAAACCGGGATCGTCAAACAGGTCGAGATAGTTCTGCCAGCCAACCCATTTCGGCGGGATCACGCTACCCGGCACCGAGGTGTAGAACGATTCCACCACCGCCATGCCTGCCGGAATAATACGCAACAACAACAACAGTGCTAACGCCGGAGCCAGCAACAACAGCGCGGTGCGTGATTCGTGGCGGGAGGCACGGCTGGTCACTGATATTTTCTCCACGCAGCGTTCAGTTTCGCATTAGTGGTATCCAGCGTTTTCTTTGCATCGGCGCCGTTGGTGATGTCGGCAATAGCTGCACTCACCAGTTGCGTAAACTCCGCACCGCCAACGGTTTGCGGGCGGATCCGCGCCGAGTGCTGCGCCTGCCAGGTCAGGATATCCTGCAAACCGTTAAGGCGCGGATCAGCGTAAATCGGGTTTTTCCAGAACACCGCGCGGGTGGTGTCGGTGGTCGGTACGTTTTCCGTTTCCGGGTCAGCAGAGACAAAACCGCCGTTTTCACCAAACAGATACCAGTTGAGGAACAGCGCGGCGGCCTGTTGTTTTTCCGGGCTGGACAGTGCGCTGATACCCAACGCCCAGCCGCCGCTGGTGGTTGCATCCTGACCACCGTCAAATTTCGGGGCGGTGGTGATGCCGAAATCGAGGCTGGCATTTTTGGTGATGGTTGGCGAATTCCAGATGCCGCCATAGAAGAAAGCGCTGTCTCCGTTGGCGAAGGCCAGCGCGGTTTCACGCACGCCGCGCGGCGCCAGACCATCGGCATACAGTTTGCCGTACCAGCTCAGGGCTTTGACCCATCCGGCGTTGTTGATGTCCGGGGTCAGCTGATTGTCACCTTTCACCCCCGTGCCAGCGCCGAGGGATTCTGCCAGTGGTTGCAGGTAGTAATACATATCCGGCGTGGAGAAGGTGATGCCGTAAGGCGCGGCTTTCGCTGCCACCGCTTTACGTGCTGTCGCTTCCACCCACTCCCATGTCGGCGCTTCCCCGGCTTTGTTTGACGGGAATGCCACACCAATCTGCTTCAGCACTTTTTTGTTGTAATAGAGGAAGGTGGTACCTATCTGGTACGGCAAATTGAGCAGTTTGCCGTTGATGGTGGACTCTTTCAGCGCCGGTGGATCAATCAGGTTACGTTTCGCGGCGAAGGCGTCCGTCAGATCGGCTTCCCAGCCGCGTACGGCGTAGCTGGCACTCTGGGGTTGGTCGATATCGAAAATATCCACCTCCCTCTGGGCGAAACGGGCGCCTAGAGTTTCGTTGTAACTGTTGAATGGCACTGCGTGGTAGCTGATTTTGATCGTCGGGTACTGTTTTTCAAACGCCGCGATAATCTTGTTGGCTCGCTCAGCCGGAATCGCACCACCGAAGTAATTGAGGGTGATACTTTTCTCCGGTGCTTTCAGGCTTTCCACCGCCGGAATGGTGGCGGCGGATACCGTTGTCGTAATGAAAATCAGGCCTGCCACCAGGCTGATAGATGTTTTTGCAGATGCTGTCATGTATTACCCCTAAATTATATTTGTTGTTATTGTTGCTTTGTAAAACGCCCGCGATAACCGGCTGCCGGATGCGGAGCGGCCAGACGGTCGCCCTGGCCAAATAGCCGGTTTCGCAGGGAGGAGGCGGGTTGCGGCGGCTGGAACAGGCCGCGCGCCGTCAGCACTGGCAATACCTGTTCGGCGAATTCGCTAAAGTCGCGGGGGCTGACGAATTCGTGCAGGTTGAAGCCATCCACACCGGTGATACGCACGATTTCTTCAATGTCATCGGCGATGCGCTCCGGCGTACCCACCAGCGTGCTGGCGTAGGGGCTTAAGTTCACCAGCCGCTGTTTGATGGCGGCGATGCTGTCCGGGCGTGCTTTTTCACTGGTGAATCGGGCCGATTCAGAACGGGAGAAGTTGTGCGGTTCCGAAGTTAGCGTGTCGTCATCGTGATAGCGGGAGAGGTCAAAGCCGCTGGCACCACCAAACGCGGCATACTGTGCTTCCGGTGACTGAGCGGCACGAATGGCATTGGCTTTTTCTTCCGCTTGCGCCTGAGTGCGTCCAGTCACCACCGAGAGATCGGTCACCACTTTAATTGCCTCTGGCGAGCGCCCGGCCTCCACTGCGGCGGCGTGCAGCTTATCGACATTGATGCGCAGGGCATCCAGGTTCATGCCGTTGACGAACACCACTTCGGCGTGGCGTGCAGCAAAGGCCAGCCCACGGGCAGACGCCCCCGCCTGGAAAATCACCGGCGTGCGTTGCACACTCGGCTCCGTCAGCGCTGGCCCCTGTACGGAAAAATGTTCGCCCTGGTGGTTGATACGATGGACTTTGCTGGCATCGGCATAGCGTTTGGCGGTTTTGTCGTACAGTACGGCATCCTCTTCCCAGCTTCCTTCCAGCAGCTTGTAGAACACCGTCAGAAACTCTTCCGCCCGTGCATAGCGCACTTCATGAGGCAACTGATCCGGCAGGCCGTAGTTGCGCGCAGCATTCGGCAGGTAAGATGTCACCACGTTCCAGCCGATTCGCCCTTTCGACAGATGATCCAGGGTGCCGAAACGGCGGGCGAAGGTGAAGGGATGTTCATAGGTCGTGGACGCTGTAACCGCAAAGCTGAGGTTTTTGCTGGCCGCCAGCATTGCCGGGATCACCATAAACGGATCATTGAGCGGGAAATCCACCGCCCCTTCGATGGCCGGATCGGGAGATTGACGATAGACGTCATACACTCCCAGAACATCGGCAAAAAACAGTGCGGTAAACCCGGCTTCGTCGAGGAATCGTGCGCGCTCCACCCAGTAGTCGAGGTCTTTGTAGCGGTGACGCTGGCTATCCAGGTGCGTCCAGCTCCCCTGGGCGTAGTAGCCCACGCCGTTCATTTCAAATGCGTTAAAAATCAGCGAGCGCGGTTCGCTCATGGCTGAGGCTCCTTAAACTGGGCAATCTGGCTGCGGCCAAGTTCCTGATAGCGCAGTCGAACCGGGTCATGCAGGGTGTGAGTGCGGGCGTTGCGCCAGTAACGGTCAATACGCAGGGCACGGTCAGCGGCACGGGCACCGCTCCAGGAAAAAACATCGCTGCTGGCGGCCAGGCTGACTTCCGCAGCCAGTGCTTTGGCAGCGGAGAGCTGTGCCCGGAGCTGTGGATAAAGTTGCGTTTGTTGGCTGGCATCGGCCTGTTGCACTTCATCGAGCAAATGCGCGGTGTTTTCCAGTAGCGCCGCAACGGACAAAATCCGCGCGCTCAACAGGCCGATTTGGTATTGCAGAACAGGATCTTCCGCCAGCGTCTGATAAGGTGATTCAAAGGGAATGCGCTTATCCGTCGCCACACTTTGCACCCCCCACGTCACGATGCCTTCGGCGATACCGAGGTCGATGGCGGCATGGATCAGCCGTCCGCTTTCATGCCAGGCAATGCCGCGATGCGCTTCGTCCCATACCGGAATGACGTAATCTGCGGGTACCGTGACGTTTTCGAGGATAAGTGTCCCACTGGAACTGCCGCGCTGACCGAGGCCATTCCAGTCATCAAGCAGCGTGACACCTGGAGAGTCGGTGCGGATATATGCCAGCGCCTGACCGCCGTGATCGGCTTTGCCTATTACCGTGACCCAGCGGGCGCCGATGGAGCCCGTGGCGTAATATTTGCGCCCGTTAATGCGGTAAATATCACCTTCGGGCACCAGCGTGGTAGCAAAATCGGCTGAATGTTTACCGCCGCGTTCGCTGGCTGCATTGGCGATACGTTCACCCTTCAGCACATCCTGATACAGCACCTGTTGTGCATCCACTGAAGGGAGCAGGGGAATGGTGTCGGTAAAGCCGTAGTGCGGCTGTAGCAATTGCGCGATACCGGCATCGGCCTGCGCCAGGATTCGGCTGACAGCAATAACCTGCGCCTGACTGCCACTCCATCCCCCTGCAGCCTGTGGAACACGTAGTGCCAGCAGGCCCGAGCGGCACAATGCCTCTCGCGCCAGTTGATAATCGCTGTGGAGATCCGCTGTAACGGCCAGCCTGTCCAGCTCTGCTTTTAATGCATAAGCTGCGACTGCTACGTCTGGCTCAGCCACTCTTTGTTTACTCATAATTACCCTGATAAAAATACACATAACGACCAAAAGTTACTGACTGCTAAATCATCTGGTTATTAATTGCATGTGTGAAAATGAAGTGTTAATGACGTTATATTAACTGTTAATAAAATCAATCCTGCCAGTTATGCGTATTTTAGATATTCAATTGCGGACAGGTTTAAAACATTTTTTGACTGCTCATTATATTCGTTTTTTAGCTTTACATTCCTGGTTTAACTATTAGGGGTATGGGGGGTAAATAATTCATGTCCTGGGGGCGAGTATGACCAGATGTTTTTTTCAATTGAAATGAAAAGAAAGTACTATTTTGAGGGTGGCAGGGGGGCGTTTTATTTCTGAAATAATACTGTTATTTTCTGTTTTTTGCACTTCGAGAATATTGTCTACATTGGTAGTATTTTCTGGTTCCATTTTTTTTTGCAAGCAACAAGCTTCAGCCGAGTGCGGTAGAACGCCTCCTGCCCCCTCTATTTAGTGAGCCGGAAAGGTATTACCTTTATTGAATCTGATAATAAGCGCCTGATGCAGGCGTGTGTGGTGGTTTGATTAATGGCGACGCTGGTCTTTTTTATCTCTGCACGTTATTAGTTCATTTATTCCTTCTGGTGAACAACTCACATTTCCTGCGCTTATCGCTTTGCTTAGGGCTCCAGCCAGTTGCCCGGAGACCTCCTCAGCATTATGCAGTAACCGTCCTGCAACCTGTTCCTGGTGCTCCATTTGATATGCGACGATGAGATGGTTTGTTGCTAACAGAAAGAGCAGGGCAGTTATTACCGGAAGCAGGATCTGCAGATACATTAATTTTCTCATCGTGTTCCCTTACTGAGATATATCGGATTATTGAAGACTCCGGAAGAGTCTTCCCCTCAATCCTTATCTTTTTCGCAGATATTGCAATACGGTCTGACTCTTAAACAACAAATAGCTACCGAAAATGCGGCAAGAAACTGCCGCATGTCACTCTTTAACGCGTTAAGAAGATGGCTGAGGTCCAAATCCGGGACTGGTCCTTTTGCCTGGCACTGATGAAGAACGGATGTTCCCGTTTTTCTGACAGGATAAGTTCAGAAAGTGGAATTTCGCCGCTGATATCACGTGGAAGCGGCTGTTCGGTAACCAGTTCAATATCTACCTGAAGTTCGGTGCCTGGAAGCGTAAAAGTCTCTTTGCCTGCAATCAGAAGCGTTTGACCATCAATATCCGTTTCAAAAACCGGCGCCCAGGCATGTGGTTGTGGCAAAAGCGGATCGCCCACTTTGATATAGCTACTGATGTCCAGATGAACGTGTATTTTTGCTCCGGCCAGCCCACCGGTACTGACAGTAACTGTGTCGCTGTCACCATTGGTGTCGGTCCGCAAGCCAATCTGTGTATGACTTTTACGCCAGACGGTCTGCTCCGGGTGATCTGCGCCCGAGAGGGAAAACGCATTGATTGGTGTCCCTGTGACCTCAATATGTCCAGTCCAGTAAGCACCCCGATAGCGGTCCTTAATGCGTGCCCCCCCCAGACGCACCCGGAACTGATATTTAGAGCGCCCAAATTCCGCGTGCAAATCGCGATGCCATACCTCTCTTTCTCCATCGTAAAGCGTTACCGCTTCCCAGCCCGCATCGCCTAACAGACGATAACGCAGTACATCTGCTGAACTGAATTCCGCTACATCTCCCATCAGCGCATCGCCCGCACGCAACTCGGCATAGCTTCGTTCACCTGTTGTGGCATAGGTGTGGCGGGCACGAAGCGCTGCAGCCACACCTTTTCTGTCGAATTGTTCAGCAAGTACGCCAGTCAGGCCTCCACGGGATCCGAAGACGGCTGTCGCAGGCACGCCACCACCACATCGCCCCTGATGTTCATCGCTGTTGGCGGTCGCGCCCAGACGATAGCCCCGTTCGAGCGCCTCGGCATAGACCCAGTGAAACTGCCCCCAGGCGGAACCGACTTCTATCAAGCGCTCCAGCTCCGGGTGATGCCAGTCCAGGTTGCAGCGGCGCCCGCCAACATGCGGGATTAACAGATGTTTGTGCGGTTCGCGTGCGTAGGCCGCATAAAGTTCATCAAGTGGCCATGCACCCGGTTTGATGGTTCCGGCAGTGAACTCATTCCACTCGAATGAACGCACCAGCCGCCCCTGATTATCAAACGGGAACTGAGGTTCATCATCTTCAAGGAACACCACATTATGATCGCCACCGGCGCAGGTATTACCGCACCACTCGGTACCGGAATAGCAGACAAAACTGTCTGGCTGGTTCAGCGCATTAATCAGCTTTACCGCCTGCTTCCAGCGCGCTTCAGTCACATTAAAATCGTTGGCGGTATAGCCAAGAATATCGAGACCGGCGACATCACGCCCATAGCTGAGGTTATACAGCGTGTCGTTGGTACCAACCGTGTCATCAGAATGCACATGAAGATCGGCATAGAGCGGGCGCAGACCTGTGGCGGTTTCCTCCACCGTTATCCATCCTTTGCCTTCCAGCAAGGGCAGCGTGCCCAGTGCGGCGCTGAACGACCATTCTCCTGCGCAGAGATGCAAATCGCTGATACGCGCAATCGCCCAGCCCTCTTCGGCCAGCCGGAAATCATGATGCTGTGTTTCACCTCCCGATGAGGTCAGCGTCAGGCATCCTGCCAGCGGCAGGCTCCGGCAGGTATTCCCCCAGCGGTCATCCAGCCGGACGATAACGGAGAAAGGCGTTTCAGGTGCCAGTAACCTTGGCGCGATCGCGGCAAGAGAAGCGGGCTCACCGGGCACGATATCCAGCAGCGTATCGCCGGGTACCTCAGCAAATTTTGAGCTCCCCAGCGGATCAACAAACAGGCGGAAGCGGAAATCTTTCTCAACGAAACTCTGTACACGCGTACCGCCCCCGCCATGGCGCCGATCGCCCAGGCGGATAATGATTTTGTCTCCCGGATTGATGTAGCCATCAATAATGTCGATCAGAATGGCTTTCTGGAACGGACGCTCGTGCCCCTTCTGATCAAAACGCACCTTCAAATGCTGGACCGTGGCAGGGCTCTGTCCTGGCACTAGCGGGCCTGCCTGATACTCGGCGCTGACATAGTTGGCTGCCGAGGGATCGCTGGTCTGAAACAGCGCCCAGTCCGAGTAAAATTTAAAGGCGAGCTTCAGCCATGCGCCGTCAGCAAGCCCGCTGGCGCCCACGGTATATACCAGTTGGATCTCTTCCCACGCACCAGCAGTCAACTGAGTATGCGAGCAGGCCACACTGCCCAGAAACGGCCGGGCTTTATTCTGCTCATACAAGCCCTTCGGAGCGATGTAATCGCCTGCATCACGGATATCGAACTGACTCACATTAACCTCACAATTATTGGGCGCGCCAGCGCTGATAGCGCTGTTCAATGCGGCGAAAAACAAGATTTTCCATTAACCAGGCGATAAGCCCGATAAGGCAAATTCCCAGTAGTACCTGACTGCTGTTACCCGTCTGTCCGCCCATGGCAACCATCCAGCCTATGCCCTGAGAGGCGCCGAGCATTTCCGCTGCCACCAGCGCACGCCACGCCTGGCTGAATCCGATGCGCAGTGCGGCGGTGATAAATGGCAGGGAACTGGGCAGATAGACATGAAGAAGCAGTTGAAACGGTCGAGCTCCCAGCGTGCGTGCTGCACGCACTTCACCGCCACGGATGCCGCGGATCCCCTCCTGAATGGCCAGACACATCGGGAACAGCGCAGCGATGACAATCACCACCACGATGGAAACGAATCCCAGGCCGAAGATCAGCAGCATCAGCGGTGCCCATGCGATGGGCGGGATAGCCATAAACAGGCTGTTCAGTGGCGTAAGGAACTCCCTGACGCGATCGGAAAGTCCGGCGCTGACGCCAAGAATCAGTGCCAGCAGCACGGCAGTCATAAAGCCGGTGAATTCTTCCAGCAGGCTGGCCTGTAGCTGACCCCAGATGGAACCATCACTGAACCAGCGTATGGCTTCCCGCCATACGTCCCAGGGTTGCGGCAACACATAAGAGGGATAGTGACTCGCAACGATAACCCAGACCATGAGTAACGCGGGCAGGGAAGCCCAGCCCCAGTTTGGTTTGAACTTCACTGCGTTATCCCTGCTTTTGTCAGCCACTGCGTATCAACAAATTCATTCAGCTCTGGCGCCTTTTGCATGTAGCCCAGCGTCTGTGAGTCCTTCATCAGCTGCTCAAAAAAGGCGCCATCTTTCTTCGTCAGTGACACAGACCACTCAATACGTTTACGGGCTTCCTGAACCAGCGCCTCCGGCGGCAGCGTTTTACCGTCAGCGGTTTTAATGGCCCGCAGCTTAAACGCATCGGCCATGATCCGATCGGCTTCTGCAGGATGCTGATTGATAAAATCCACTGCTTTCTGATGCGCACGGATAAGCTTCACTACATCGTCCGGGCGGTCCTTCAGGGTCTCCGGTAACGCCATCAGTACATACCACGGATAACCCGGTTGGACTTTGTTTACATCGAGCAGCAGTCTGGCGTCGCCGCGCAGCAGTGCTTCGCTGACAAAGGGCTCCCAGGTGAAGGCTGCATCCACAACGCCCTGCTGCAGCGCAGCGGGCATGTTACCGGCGGGCATACTCAGGATCTGAGCATCTTTGTCAGCAACCAGACCTGCCTGCTGTTGCAGCACCACACCGCGCAGCAGAACATCCATTCCGCTCCCTTTTTTGACGCCAGCGATGCGTTTGCCTTTTAGGTCAGCCAACCGGGAAATAGCACTCTGTGCGGGAACGATCAGCGCGGCCTGTCCGCTGTTCACCTTAGCGATAATTTGCCCCTTGAGCCCGCGCGAAAACCACTGGAATACCGGTGTCGCACCCATATAGGCTGCATCAAGTTCATGCGCCGCCAGCGCCTGACTGATGACGGGACCATCACCAAAGGATTTAAGCTCGACGGTCAGCCCTTCCTGCTGATAAAAACCCTCTTTCTCGGCGATAAGTGCAGGCGCGTTGGCCAGCGCATAGACCCAGCCAATACGCAGCGGCTGGGAATCCGCAGCGTCAGTAGCATTGAATAAAACCCCTGATATCAGCACAGCAAGAAATGATTTACCCATTTGATTGATGTTCCGTTTTGTTAGAGTGAGTGGTTGTCGGACTGCTGCATCACATCGGTAATGCGCTTCAGTAATTCATTACGGTACATGGCAAAAGCCGGAAGCTGTCGCGTCTCCAGATTGCTTCGCGGGCGCGGTAAGGCGATGGACAATTCGCTGTGTACGCCGCCGGGTGCACGATTCAGAACGATGACGCGGTCAGCAAGAAACACAGCCTCTTCAATATCGTGGGTGATGAAGACCGTTGTCTGCCCAATGGCGGACCAGAGACGTAGTGTCTCCTCGTTCATGTCCCCACGGGTGATGGCATCGAGCGCAGCAAATGGTTCGTCCATTAACAGAACATCCGGCTCCAGCGCCAGCGCGCGAGCCAGTGACACGCGCTGCTGCATGCCCCCGGACATCTGGTGCGGCAACTGATGTGCGGCATGTACCAGGCCCACACGTTGCAGATATGTCATAGCGCGTCGGCGCTGAGAGGCCACGTCCTCGCGCCTTTGCATCCGCAATCCGAACCGGACATTCTCCAGCGCGGTCAGCCAGCCAAAGAGCTGTGGCTGCTGAAAAACATAGCCAAGCCGATGGTTTTCCGGCGTGGTACGCTCACCGCCAATCCGCACGGCTCCCCGCTCTGGCTCTGTGAAACCGGCCAGCAGATTGAGTAACGTGCTCTTACCGCACCCCGAGGGGCCCAGCAACACCACAAACTCTCCCTGGCGGGCATGAAAACTGAAATGGCTGAATACCGGCGCGCCGCCGGGATAGCGAAAAGTGATATTGTCTACCGCCAGTGCGTATGGTTGAGAATTCGTCATGCTGAGCGTCACGTATAAGAAATAATGAGATGTGGTTATAATACGTATTAATACAAGTTGATCTAAGATCGCTTCTGACTAAACTAGATCCGAACGGAATACGAGAGACGGAACCTGAATGACACTGGTGCGTGAAAACATTACATCGCTCTACCGGCAGATTGCCGATACCCTGCGGCAGGAAATTGCCGCCGGGCATTTTCAACCTGGCGGAAAACTGCCCTCTGAAGCTGCGCTTGAACAGCGATTTGCGGTCAGCAGGGTGACGGTACGGCTCGCGCTGAAGCATCTGACAGAGCAGGGGATTGTCGAGCGCAAGCAGGGAAAGGGAACCTACATATCGGGCAAGAAGGTTGCACATGGCATCAACGTCATGCGTAGCTTTCATGAGTCGCTAAAGCAGCAGGGGCTGAATACCACAATGCGTTTGCTGGTCAAAGAGGAGGTGCCAACGCCAGAGTCGCTGCAATCGCTGTTTCAAATGTCCCGGTCGCTGACGTTTATTTCACGGCTGCATCTGGTGGATAATGATCCCATTGCGGTGGGTTACAGTCATTTCCCGGCATTTCCTCATGAGCTGAGCTGGGAAGAGACCGAGAAGGAACCGACCTGGGTCCTGTTAGAAAAAGCCACGCAACATCACATCAGTCGCTCCGATATTGCCATCCGGCTGGCCTTCGCGGATAAGGGACTCGTTGACGTGCTGGGAACCGATAAAAACGCGCCGCTTTTTCTACTGGAGCGAACATCCTGGTTTGAAAACGGGCAGTGCGCTGAGAACTCTCGCTTTTTCATTCGTCCGGAACGCTACGAGTTTATTTTGAGCAACAGCTGAATCAGGCTGGGCTCTCTTCCCCCTGATACTGCAAGCATAGGGGTGATCTCATTGAATTGGTTGCACAATCAGTAGATCACAAAACGCTATGCTTGTCTTTTTCACCTGCCCATGAATGGGGATTCCTCAGTGCTTCAGCGGGGCTTTTTACTTAATCTTTCAACGAAATCCCTTTCATTGTTTCCCAGATTCTATGCTTATCCTGCTCGTGTAAATTCTTCTGCTGCACGGCGTGCATAAATGCCTCCTGGCCCTGTTCCGTCAGAGGTTGCCCGGACTTTAATCGTGCCGCCACACTTTGTAGAATACGATGGCTAAGTTGGCCGATTTGCGTCCGGACATCCTGAAGCGGGCGAGGCTGCCAGTCAGTTTCCGGCGCCGCCAACCAGTCGGCGCGATAGCGGTACTGAATCGCCTTGGCGGCGTCCATCTGCGCCTGAATAAATGGCCTTACGCTCTCGCCTTTTAATCCCAGCGAATCAGCATCAGCAGTGGCGCTCTCCAGAACCTTCTTCTCTTGCTGTAGATCTTCAATCGCCTGGTGATGTTGCGCTTTATATCCGGCAACGTCTTTCATCAAGGACAAACGTTCATTGATCAAATTGCCAATCGAAGGGGTTGAAGCAGAAATTGCCGTTGCAGAGAAACTTGCGGCAGCGAGAAGCAACACGGCTGTATAGAGCTTGTACGGCATCATAAATCTCCGACGTCGATAAACAGGAAGTCTGTAAAAGCGTTCCCGGTCAGTTGAAGAAACATTTCGCAGAAAGCGTAGCTAGCGCATTTTACAGTCTTGTGATGATAAAAAAACCGTAAACCCGATCCGGGCTTACGGTTCTCTTTTACCGCGGGGTTAAAAATTACTTCGATACGTCCGCACCGAAGTATTTCTGGGAAATACGTTCGTAGGTGCCGTCGGCCTTGATCTCTTCCAGCGCTTTATCAATCGCCGCTTTCAGCTGCGGGTTGTTTTTGCGCAGCAACACGCCGGATTTCTCCGCGTCAGACTGGGTTGCGACAATTTTCACTGGCGCATCCGGTTTATGTTTTTTGAAGTCGAGGAACGACAGGTTGTCGTTGATGGTCGCATCGGCACGGCCCTGCACCACTAAATCCACAGATTGGTTAAAGCCATCGGTCGGCACAATATCCGCCCCGTATTTACGCGCGATCTGCGCATAATTACTGGTCAGCGTGTGGGCCGATTTTTTGCCTTTCAGATCTTCAAAACTTTTAATGCTGCTTTTGTCATTGACGATCAGCACCGCTTTAGACGCGATATACGGCTCGGAGAAGTCGAATTTCTTCTGGCGTTCTGGCGTAATGCCGACCTGGTTAATCACCACGTCGTAACGGCTCGCATCGACACCGGCGATCAGGCCGTCCCATTTCCCTTCTACGAACTGCGGGCTCACTTTCAGGCGTTTGGCGATTTCACGGCCAATCTCTACGTCAAAACCCTCCAGCGTGCCGGAAGCATTGTGGAAAGTGAATGGCGGATAGGTGCCTTCAGTACCGATTTTCAGTACGCCAGCGGACTGAATCTTTGCCAAATCATCCTGCGCCAGCGCTGCGTGGGCAAAACCAAGCTGCATAATCCCGGCGACGACTAATGTTGCGAGTGCTTTCATCTGCATTACCCTATGTTGTTTTTATTAACTCGCCCCGGATTACGGGAGCGCGGTGCTTAAAGAGGCGATAAACTCCGCAGTTCGGGGTCTCTTCGCGTGTAAAAACAAATCGTTAGCGGAGCCGGACTCAACAATTTCCCCGGCTTCCAGAAACACCACCTGGCTGGCGATATTCGCCGCCAGACGTAAATCATGGGTCGCCATGATCATGGTTGTTCCTTCCAGCGCCAGCTGGCGCAGCACGGCCACCACTTCGCCGGAGAGCTCAGGATCGAGTGCGGAAGTCGGTTCATCGCACAGCAGCACCGCCGGTGACGGCGCCAGCGCGCGGGCAATCGCCACGCGCTGCTGCTGGCCGCCAGAGAGCGTATTCGGCAGGGCGTTGCATTTGTGCAGCATGCCGACTTTATCCAGCAGTTCTTCACCACGGCGGCGGGCGCGTTCGCGATCCCATTTATGCACCGTAATCAGCCCTTCGGTGATGTTGTCGAGGGCGGTCATATGCGGAAACAGCGCGAAGTTCTGAAACACCATGCCGGTCTGGCGGCTGATGCGACGAATATCCTGGCCTTTTATCCGAGTGTCCGGCGCGAATGTGATGCGCTCTTTGCCGATGGTCAGCTCCCCGGACTGAGGAATTTCCAGCAAATTAATGCAGCGCAATAAGGTGCTTTTCCCGCTGCCTGAAGGGCCAATCAGCGTGGTTACCGTGCCTTCTTCAATCGTTAAATTGATGTTCTTCAGCACCCGGCTGCCGTCGAAACTTTTTTCAATGCTGGAGAGCGTTATCATTGACCTGACCTTTTACTGTCGTACCCGCTAATTTCCGCTCCAGCTTCTCTTGCAAATGCGATAACACCGAACTGAAGAACAGATAAATAATCGCCGCTTCGCTGTACAGAATCAGCGGTTCATAGGTCACTGCCGCAATTTGCTGCGCGGCAAGAAACATCTCCGGTACGGTGATCACCGACGCCAGCGAAGTGTCTTTTACCAGCGAAATAAAGGTGTTAGAGAGCGGCGGCACGGCGATGCGCGCGGCCTGCGGCAGAATAATACGACGCAGCGACTGCGCCCATGTCATGCTGATGGAATGGGCGGCTTCCCATTGCCCTTTCGGCACGGCCAGCAGCGTTGCCCTGATCACTTCTGAGGTATACGCACCAATATTGACGGTAAAGCCAATCACCGCCGCAGGGAAGGCATCAATGGTTAGCCCAGCGCTCGGCAACGCGTAGAAAATCAAAAATAGCTGCACCAGCAGCGGTGTACCGCGAATCAGCCAGACGTAAAACCGTATCACCGGCTTTAAAAAGGCCGGGCCGTACAGACGCAAAAGTGCCACCGCAAACCCGAGCGACAGCCCAAGAATAAAAGAGATCAGCGTTAAGGGAATGGTGAATTTCAGCCCCGCGGAAAGCATTGGCCAGAAAGAATCAATCGCTAAGGGTAACCATGTTGGCACTGCACACCTTCCGGACATAGCATCTTGCCAGAAATTGCTGGCGGAATATTTTATTAGCCCGGCTTAATTATTTGGGGGCCGGATTAGTGAGAATTATATTCTTTGCGCCGTGTGCGAAAACAAATATATACGAATAACGTTATATAGAAAAAAGCTAAGCCATTCTTTTTTGATGCAAACCCGCCGTCGTTACCTGCCGTTTTATGGCATCATTTGCGTGAAATTTCGCCATTAATGCACCATTTTTAATCGATTTGTCCGGAAATGGAAACCTCCAGACGCTATTTATATGAACAATAGTGTTTCGTTGGAAACGTCGGGAGATCACCAAACGGAAAACTTTTTTGCATACGGTAAAAATGACGGTATTGGTTTTTATCAGTAAGAAAAAACTAATATAAGACATGGTGTTATGAGATGTGTACATAACGAAGCACTGATGGGAACCGGCTGCCTGCGAACGTCAGGCAACCGCTGCAACATTTTCTGAAAGCCAGAGAGAAAAACCAGGGCGCCGGGGAATCGTTAAGCTGGTGGGTAAATTGCTGCTTTCAGAGGGATTTTTGGCCGAATACCGCCTGCGCCATCTCCACGAACCCCGCGCCGCCGGGGCCGAGCGTTACCCAGCGGGGGGCTACGGGGAGGTGATCCAGATACTGCCGGACGGTGCTGACGCCTACCGTGTGTTTGAAAAAAGCGAACATCGGCGCGTCGTTGGTTGAATCGCCGCTGTAGAGAATAGCTTCCCGCTCCCGATCGATATCGACGCCGTAGTGCTGAGCCAGAGTACGGCGCGTCATGGTCAGCTTGTCGTAGCCACCCAGCCAGCCCAGCACCCACAAGTTGTTGACGGTAGCGTCGGCACCCGCCTGCCGCAGCGTGTTGACGATGCGGCGCTCCAGTACCGGGTCGGCAGGCCGCGCGAAGGCCAGGCTGGTCAGGCGGAAGGGCTGATCGTCCGCCAGACGGGCTTCCGGTAGCGCTGCCAGGACCCGGTCGGCGATGGTCCGCAGCCGGGCGGCGACGGATGCCGTGGCGTCGTCCGCGTGCCAGTAATGATGCTCGATGCCATGCCCGTCCGCGGTGCGGCGGAAAAAAAGCCCGCCGTTTTCGCCAATGACGCCGTCAACAGGCCACATCCGCGCCATCTGATCGCACCAGCCCGCCGGCGCGGCGGTGACCGGGATCACCCGTATCCCGGCGGACTGCAATTGTTCAAGCGAGGTATAGGCGGCGGCCGACAAACGGCCCTGCCAGGTGAGCGTTTCATCCATATCGGTGAGGACAAAACGTACTGGCTCGAATTCATTAGCGGGAGCATCGGATAAAGCGCGCATAGGGAACCTTAAACATCATGATTTAATAACGGAAATGTTACGTTAATTCCTCATAATCAATAGCTAAAAATCAGTTATGCTTTGCAATAAATTCGCTATAACTTTTCCCTCATTGTCCAACTGAACGGTGGCGTTAATGACTCCATTTTTCACCCCGCCACATTTTCGTACCATCGCGAACGAGTCGCTCTGGCGAAGGAGGGACGCATCGATCGTATTCGCCGGGTGTGGTTGATTGTCGAATGTGTTGATTTAAAAGTATTTACTCTTTTTAGCTATTCAAAGTCTATATGGTTATTTGTTTTTAATGTGGGTAATGCATAAAAGTGAGGTGACGCAAAAAAAAGATTTATCGATGCGATTTTAAGAAGGATATTATTATGCCGGAAGCGGGTGAATTGTATCTCATGCCGAAAAGAGAAAATAACTGGCATTTAAATAATGTCGTCGATGAACTCCGTCGCGTTCGTCAGGCGTGGCGCGATGAACATGCGAAAAATAATTATCGTAATAAACGTAGTTTACCTTCCCGGGAAAGCGTTAATTCAGTCACCGATACCTTGATAAAAGTGCTTTATCCGATGCGATTAGGTGATATTGAATTACGCAAAGAGGGCGAAGATTATTACGTCGGTCATTTGCTAGGCACCTCGCTAGACCGATTGACCGAAGAAGCGGTCCTGGAACTTTATTATCAGTCAGATGAGCAGGATGCGAGTCACACGCTGTCGCAGGAGGCGGTCAGGCGGGTTCAGCAGTTTGCCAACCGTTTGCCGGTCATCCGCCAGCGTCTCGATCGCGATATCCTCGCGGCGTATCAGGGAGATCCTTCCGCGCGCAGCATGGATGAGGTGCTGCTCTGCTATCCGGGAATTCATGCCGTGATGCACTATCGTCTTGCCCACGAGCTGCATCAGCTCGGTCTGCCTCTGCTGGCGCGAATGATATCTGAAAAAGCGCACAGCCAGACCGGAATAGATATTCATCCCGGCGCGCAGATTGATGACGGATTCTTTATCGATCACGGAACCGGCGTGGTGATTGGTGAAACGGCCATCGTCGGTAAACGCGTGCGTATTTACCAGGCGGTTACCCTTGGGGCCAAACGATTTATTGCCGGCGATGAGGTAATGGTGCCAACTTACTGATTTAGTGTATGATGGTGTTTTTGAGGTGCTCCAGTGGCTTCTGTTTCTATCAGCTGTCCCTCCTGTTCAGCTACTGAAGGCGTGGTGCGTAACGGTAAAAGCACTGCCGGACATCAGCGCTATCTCTGCTCTCACTGCCGTAAAACATGGCAGCTACAGTTCACTTACACCGCCTCTCAGCCCGGTACACACCAGAAAATTATTGATATGGCCATGAATGGCGTCGGATGTCGCGCCAGTGCACGCATTATGGGCGTTGGCCTCAACACGATTTTACGACACTTAAAAAACTCAGGCCGCAGTCGGTAAACTCACGCATACAACCGGGCAGTGACGTCATTGTTTGCGCGGAAATGGACGAACAGTGGGGTTACGTCGGCGCTAAATCACGCCAGCGCTGGTTGTTTTACGCGTATGACAGGATACGGAGGACGGTTGTGGCGCACGTATTCGGTGAACGCACGTTGGCCACGCTGGAGCGTCTTCTTGGCCTGCTGTCGGCCTTTGAGGTCGTGGTATGGATGACGGATGGCTGGCCGCTTTATGAATCACGCCTGAAGGGAGAACTGCACGTTATCAGCAAGCGATATACGCAGCGCATTGAGCGGCATAACCTGAATCTGAGGCAGCATCTGGCAAGGCTGGGCAGGAAGTCACTGTCGTTCTCAAAATCGGTGGAGCTGCATGACAAAGTCATCGGGCATTATCTGAACATAAAACACTATCAGTAAGTTGGAGTCATTACCGTACGCCGGCTCTTAACAGCCAGGGGCGGTATTTACCTGCTTTTGACGTTCTTTTGTCAACATACGTGCCGACCATCGGATCCCAAAAGACATTGATGATTCGGACAAAAAGAAATATAAACCCTGCCGTTGCCGTGCTGATGGTATTAACCGTCAGCATGTGAAGAGCCAGAAAGCCGCCTATTGTGCCAAAAACCAGGTTTTGAGCGAAGTCGCCCATACCATAACCAATACGTTCTCCACGCGTTAATTTATGATATTCATCATGGCGGCTTTGCATTATGTTTTTACTCATTCTGAGCAGACTCCGGTGTGTTGTGTGGATGTGTAACAATTTCTGACATAAATGATCTCGAAGAATCTATTACGTTTTTAAATTAATTTATTATGTTTTTTTACTTCTGTGATCATCGAAGCAAAGCCTCCTCCAGACCCTCCATTTCACTTGTTGATTAACGCGTTACAAGCTATACCCCGGTAGATTTAAAACACCGCAAAACCGGCATTTTGTTTTATTGTTTTTTTTACTCTGGCCACTCCAGGAAATGTACTCTACAGGGTTGTCCGCGCGCTGAGTAAATGGCGATAATATCTGCGGGTGGGCTCACGTTTGGGTGTTTTCTTAATAGCGAAGCGAAATAACGTAATATATTCTGATTGCCCAGAATGGGATTGTTATTATCCGAATAAAGCTAACCTATATTGAGATAATTATGACAATGATAAAAAACTTCCATTACCGATGGCGGTCGTGGCCACGCTGTGCCCAATTTTCGTATTCGCGCGAGAATTTACTCAAGAACAGATCGACGCCGTGCTGATAAAAAAGTGGATGTTATTACCAACCCGCAGACCACCGCGGCCACGCCGGATATGGCGATCCCCTTCGGTCTGAAGGCCCGCTACGGCGCGCAGTTCCAGACCGGCGATCGGCCGTTTAGGCAATGAAGGCAATGGCGGCGAATTCCAGATAACCAAAGCCTTCAACAGCTGTAAAGGAGCTATCTGGGATATCAACGTCATGTTTGCCCACCGGAGCGATGAAGTTAACCTGAAAAAAGCCTACGTCGGCGTCACCAACGTGCTGGAGTCTAACCCCAATGCCAAATCGGAGCCGGCCGTGACTTCCATCAGCGTCCGCAACAGGGGATCAACAACGACTTCCGGATGGGGTGAGGCATGGTTCTAGAAGCCGATGGATCCAACAACGAAGAGGCTGGCGTGCGCCAGCCTCTTCGCGCGTTCAGCTATCTCAATGCACCGTCAGGCGCAGGGCCAGGTCCTGCGGGTAGGGATCAAAGTAGTTCTGCGCCTGCAGATAGCGATCCGGGTATTCGGCCAGATAGTGCTTAAGCAGCGTTAACGGCGCAAGGATAGGCAGCAGCCCGGAGCGATAGTTAAGGATCACCTCCCGCAGCTCGCCGCGCTGGCGGCTGTTTAGCTGGTTACGAAAGTAGCCCTGAATATGCATCAGCACGTTGGTGTGGTTTTTACGCGAGGCGGGCTGTTTCAGGATCGTCATCAGTTTTTCGCGGTAGATCGCAAAGAAAGCCTCCAGATCCTGCCATTCGTGGAGCGAGGCAACGAACGGGCCAATCTCGCGGTATCCCGCCTGATGGTGGGCCAGCAGCTGCAGTTTATAGCGGCTATGGAAATCCAGCAGCGCGCGGCTCGTCAGGCCATTTTTGTGCAGACAGTTAAGCTCGTGCAGGGCGAAGACCCGTTCGACAAAATTCTCACGCAGCACCGGATCGTGCAGGCGGCCATCTTCTTCCACCGGCAGCCACGGATATTTCTCCATCAGCGCGGCGGTAAACAACCCTGTGCCTTCTTTTCGCCCGCGATTGCCCTTTTCATCGTACAGCCGCACGCGCTCCATGCCGCAGCTGGGCGATTTGGCGCAGACGATAAATCCCGATAGTTCGCCCAGGGTCGAGAGGTGGGCGCTGGCGAAATCGGCCATCTTCTCCGTCACGTCGTCGTGCGGTGCATGCGTGAAGCGCATGCGGATTTCCCCTTCGGTCGTTTGCACCAGCCGCAGCGCCGGGCGCGGGACGGGGAGGCCGATAGCCATCTCCGGGCAGACGGGTTTAAACGCCACCCACTGCGCCAGCTCGTCCATCACAAAGCCCATGCGCTTATGCCCGCCGTCGAATCGTACGGCAGAACCGGTCAAACATCCGCTGATCCCAATGACAGGTTGTGTGTTCATGGCGTAGTCCTCTTTTATTGTGCGGTTCGGGTGAAGAAAAGGGTCACGGTGGCGACGGTAATGCCAAATTTCTTCATCTCGGTTTTGTTGAACAGGTGCGCGTCGTCCTGCAGGAACATCCAGTCGTCGAAGTGCAGTAGCCAGGTGCTACCGCTGGCCGTCACGTTCATGCTGTAGCGCCAGTGAAAAGCGTTGCCCGCCGCCTGGCCGGTCGCCACGCCGGCAATGTCGCCCGCGGTGCCTTCATAACGGTGGTCGCCGGCGCGGCGAATGCGCCATACCCGCTGCTGCTTTTCGCCATCATCGTAAATAAAGCGTTCGTGGAGCGTCAGCGTGTCGCCAACAACGTCGCCGTCAATGGCGACATGGAAGCGGCGCAGCTGTTTGCCGTTGCGATCCTGAACCATCCCCCAGGCTTCCGTTTTGCCCTGAAAGTAGTGGAAAATGTCCAGCGCCGGCTGCTGCTGCCGGTAGTCGGCCACTTCGGCGCTGCAGCCCGCCAGCGCCAGCATCAGCAGCGCGAGGCCAAGGGTCAGAATGCGTTTCACGATGTTCGCTCCGCGGTAAGCTGCACAACGCTGATGGTGCGGGCGTTAAACCCGGCTTCGCAGTAGCCGAAGTAGTAGAGCCACATGCGGCGGAAGCGATCGTCAAAGCCGAGCTTCTCAATATCCTGCCAGGCGTGGATAAATCGCTGCCGCCAGTGGGCCAGGGTGCGGGCATAGTCCGGCCCCATATCGAACAGATCGCGCACCACAAAATCGGTGTGCCGCGTCATCAGCTCGTTCATCGCCGTGATGCTGGGCAAAAATCCGCCGGGGAAGATGTAGCGCTGAATAAAATCCACGTTTTTGCTGTAGCCGCGATAGCGCTGATCCTGGATGGTAATTGCCTGGATCGCCATTCTGCCGCCCGGGCGCAGTCGCGCCTGGCAGGTGCGAAAGAAAGCCGGCAGATAGCGTTGCCCCACGGCTTCAATCATCTCCACCGACAGCAGCTTGTCGTACTGGCCGGTCAGATCGCGGTAATCGCAGAGCAGTACCTCGACGCGATCCTGCAGCCCGGCGCGGGCAATTCGCGCGTTGGTCCACTGGAACTGTTCCTGCGACAGGGTGGTGGTGGTGACCCGGCAGCCGTAGTGGCGGGCGGCGTATTCGGCCATCGCCCCCCAGCCGGTACCAATCTCCAGGAGATGATCGCCGGGCGTAAGCGCCAGACGCTCGCACAGGCGCGCCATTTTGGCCCGCTGGGCCTGGGTGAGATCCTGGCCGTCGTCGGTAAACAGCGCGCTGGAGTAAAGCAGCTCGTCGTCAAGGAAGTGGGCGTAAAAGTCGTTGCCCAGATCGTAATGGGCGGCGATATTCGCCTTCGCCTGCGCGCGCGAGTTGCGGCGCGTCCAGTGGCGCAGCCGCTCGACGGGCTTGCCCAGCAGCCGGAAGCCGCGCTCCAGCCGCCCCAGTACCTGGCCGTTACGCGCCAGGATCTGCAGCAGCGGCGTCAACTGCTGGCTCTCCCATTCGCCGTCCATCCAGGCCTCCGCGGCGGCGAGGCTGCCGCCGGTCAGTAAACGCCGGTAGACGCCCGAGGAGAGCACGTGCACCTCGGCGCGCAGCGCGGCGGCGGGGTCGCCAAAATGAAAGGTCTGCGCCCCTTCGCGTACGGTGAGCGCCCCTTCGCGAATGCCGCTCAACAGACGAAAGAGCAACCAGCGCGCGATACGCACGTTGCGCGGGATATCGGGTTCAAGCGCAAAGACTGGATCGGTCATGAGCGTTCACTCCTGCTGACAGGATGGTTGTACAGCGGCACGCGCTTGAGCCATAGCCGCAGCGCCTGCCAGTAGATCGCGAGGACGGTTTTCAGCGTCATCAGCGGAATGCGCAGCAGCAGCCCGCGCAGGCTGGCCCGCGTTAAAGGCGCGCGGCTCAGGGCCAGCGTGGCGTCGAAGACTTTCGCGGCCTGATGGTTCTCGATATGCATGTGCAGCGTTTTACCGGGACTGTTAAAGCGCCAGAGGTAGACCATATCCATCGGGTTAAACGGCGAGACGTGAAAGGCTTTCGCCAGCGGGCGCGCCCGTTGACCGTCTACCGCGTAGTAATGGCGCTCATTCCACGGCGTGTTGCGCACTTCGGCCAGCACCCAGCGCAGGGTACCGGCGCCGTCGTAGCAGTAGTAAAAGTTGACCGGGTTAAAATGAAAGCCCAGGTAGCGCAGTTGGGTCAGCAGCATGACGCGGCCATCCGGGCGCGCGCCGGTCAGGTTTTCCAGCCGGTTCAGAACCTGCGCTTTCAGCGGCGTGCCCAGCGGATAATCCGCATCATAAAAAGAGGCGGCAGCAAAGCGATTGCGGCGGATACCCGCTTCGCCGAGCCGATCCAGCTCATCCAGATCGAGCCAGGCCATAAAGATGCGATAGCGAAAGTGGTGCGCTTTCGGCTGAAGACGGCGGTGGCGTAATACGCCCTGATAGAGGCAGCTGTTCATGTCAGAGGTTCTCCGCCGCGATAATGCCGTTGACCACATCGAGGGCGCTGCGCACGCCATCTTCATGAAAACCGTTGTACCAGTACGCGCCGCAGAACCAGCTTCGCTGGCGGCCGTTAATCTCCTCGCGCCGCATCTGGGCGGACCAGCTTTGGGGATTAAATAGCGGGTGTTCATAGACCATACGCTTCCAGACGAAGCGCGGGTCCACCGGCGTTGGCGGATTGAGGGTGACGCAGAACAGCGGGGCGTCGGCAGGCAGGCCCTGGAGAATATTCATGTTATAGGTGACGCAGGCGCTGGCCTGATCCTGTTCGCTCAGGCGATAGTTCCAGCTGGCCCAGGCGCGCTTGCGCACCGGCAGCCAGCGGGGATCGCTGTGCAGGACCACCTCGTTTCGCTGCCAGCCGATATCCCCCAGTATTTCGCGTTCGGCGAGCGTCGGGTCCGCCAGCATGGCCAGCGCTTCGGCAGAGTGGCAGGCGAAGATCGCCTGATCGAAGTGCTGCTCCTCCGCTGCCAGCTGGAGCGTGACGCCATCCTGATGACGGATCACGTTCTGCACCGGCGCATTGAGGCGCAGGCGCAGGCGATCGCCGGACCGGGCAAGCAGGGCGCGCACGTATTCGCGCGAGCCGCCGGGCACCACGTACCACTGCGGGCGCTGGCGGATATCCAGCAGGCCGTGATTATCAAAGAAGCGCAAGAACAGCGCCAGCGGGAAGCGGCGCATCTCCTGCAGCGACGAAGACCAGATAGCGGCCCCCATCGGCAGGATATAGTGGCGTGCGAAAAAGGGGCTAAAACGGTGCCGCTCAAGGAAGGTCTGCAGCGTGGCGCCCGGGTCGAACGCTCCCGCCAGAGCCTGCTTCGCCAGGCGATTAAAGCGGACGATCTCCGTCAGCAACCTCCAGAAGGCCGGCTTTAACAGATTGCGCCGCTGGGCGAAAAGCGAGCTCAGGCTGTGGCCGTTATACTCCATCCCGCTCTGCGGATTGTGGACCGAAAAGCTCATCTGCGTTTTTTGACCGCTCAGCCCAAGCTCGTTAAGCAGGCCCATAAAGCGCGGATAGGTGCGATCGTTATACACGATGAATCCGGTATCGATGGCCCAGGTACCCTGCGGCGTGGCGATATCCACCGTGGCGGTATGTCCCCCCGGCGTGGACGCCGCTTCGAACAGGGTCACTTCGTGTTGCCCGGCAAGGCGCCAGGCGCAGGTCAGCCCGGCAATGCCGCTGCCAATAATCGCGATTTTCATGAGCGCACCATCCTGCGCAATAGCCTGCGCTGAAGTCCTTCAGGAAGCCCGGCCAGCAGGCGCAGAATCAGGCAAAAGCCCGTCGGGAAGGTGATACGATCGTGCCCTTTCGCCAGACCGCGGCGAATCGCTTTAACCGCCTGCTCCACGCTCACCTGGCCGGGCATAGAAAAATCGTTTTTACGCGTCAGCGGAGTGTCAACAAACCCCGGCGAAACGACCGTGACGGCGATCCCTCTTGGCTCCCAGTCCAGGCGCAGACTGTTGGCAAACCAGGTCAGCGCCGCTTTCGAGGCGCCATAGGCTTCGGCCCGAGGAAAGGGTAGCCAGTGCGCCATCGAGCTCACCAGCACCACGCGATTCCCGGCTGACAGCTGCGATTGAAGCGCCGCCAGGCAGTTCACCGGCCCGAGAAAATTAGTGGTGATGACCCTTTCAACCAGCCCGGCATCCACCGTTCCGTGATCGAGATATTCGCAGGTCCCGGCGCAGAGAATGATCAGATCGGCGCGGCAGTCAGAGAGCGTCTGGCGACAGGCATCCCTGTCCGTCATATCGAAAGAGCGGACGCTGATGTGGGGGCTGTGCTGCTGTAGCGCCGACAGACGCGACGGATCGCGGCCGCAGGCGATAACCCGGTGGCCGTCCGCAGCGAAGGACCTGGCGAGTCCGGCGCCAATGCCGGAGCTGGCGCCGGTGATGAGCACCGTCATCATGACCGCACCCTCCGTTTAGCGCCGCGCACC
Organism: Klebsiella sp. PL-2018; assembly: GCF_019048985.1. Taxonomy (NCBI): domain Bacteria; kingdom Pseudomonadati; phylum Pseudomonadota; class Gammaproteobacteria; order Enterobacterales; family Enterobacteriaceae; genus Klebsiella; species Klebsiella sp. PL-2018. The sequence continues at coordinate 3,289,949 of NZ_CP077673.1, read as the reverse complement.
GCCCAGCCCAGCAGGGGAAGGTGTTCGTACAGCATCTCCCCGGCGTCGTAGTAGTCACGCTGGTGAATAATTCGTTCGTCTTCAACGGTGGCCACCGAGCAGCCCGCAAGCTGTAGCACCTTTCCCCCGGCAAGTCGCGGATGCGACCAGTGCATGGTCCAGGCGACGGCAAAACGTTGACCTTCGCAGAGCGGGGCATCGAGGGTGAAACGGCAATGATCGACGTTGGCCAGCAGGTGCGAAAGATAATCCTGGATTGCGGACAGCCCCTGGTGTTGGCCAAAAGGATCGATCAGCACCGCATTCGTGTGGTACAGCGCGGCCAGCGCCGAAGGCGGCTGGGTATCCAGCGTGGCGTAGTACGCGCTAAAACGACTGATGGCGGACGACGAGGGACTCATAGGTCACTTCCTGAGTAAACAATATGGCATAGTTAAAACTTACACAATTAATGTTATTTGTCCAAGTTTTGGCTAAAATATTTTTTATTTTTATTTAATATCAGTTGGTTATCAATGTTCATTTGGTGCATGATTTTGTGGGTGTTGGAGAGAAAAGAAGAGTCAGCGGGCTTGTGCGAAAAAAGAAGAGGGACAATTCTGAGGGACCTGCTCGTTGCGCCACGGAGCGGTGGCGCACGCAGTTACAGCGCAACAATCTCCAGAGAGACAACCTGTTGCTGCCAGCGTTCAACCTGTTTCTGCCGGGCTGCAGAGAGTTTACCGGTCGTCACCAGCAGCCATTTGCGATCCGGCAGGATCTCCGGCGCCAGGGTCGCGGGGGGCGAGGGAAGGATGTCGATGCGGTGGCCCTGACCGGTGCGTTTGAGCGCTTCGAGCCAGATTTCGCAGGCGTCCGTCAGGTGCCAGCCGGTGATCAGATAGTTATCGCCGGGCGCCTTTTTGTCCCCTTCGAGGCAAAAAGAGGTGTAGGCGATAATGATGCCGTCGAGGATTTCGCGCAGCGTCATGATGGCCGGTACGTTGGCGGAAACCTGGCTACGCAGCGGGCGCAGCACTTCGGTGACCAGCTCGGGGCGGGGGGATTCACGACCGGCGTCGTAAATCAGCTGGCGCAGGGATTCGATTTTCCCCTCTTTAAGCCGCTGGAGCATGTTCTCCTGCAAGGTGATCCAGTTATTCGTCCGCCGTGCGCCAGGGCGCGCCAGCAGGGGCTTTACCTGGCTGACAGGTACCCCTTTTTTTACCCAGTCGAGGATTTTAAGCGCCTGCTGGATATCGTCATCGTTATACAGGCGATGGCCGCCATCGGTACGCTGTGGTTTAAGCAGGCCGTAGCGACGCTGCCAGGCGCGGAGCGTCGTCGCGTTTATGCCGCAAAGCTGCGCAAATTCTCCGATGGAGTAGGTCATAAGGTACACCTGATAATCAACAATACTCTCAATAATATACTACGAATAGCTGCGGGTTGAGTGCATTCCACGCGTTTGCAAACCGTTAGCCTCGCCGGAACTTAGTGAAAAGAAAAAGGAGAGAACAAATAAATCGCCACCATCCCTGAGAGGCTGACGATCGTGCTGATGATGAATCGGGTTCTGAACGGCTGCTTTTGCGTTTTGTGGCGGAACAGCTGTTGGCCGGCTATCGCGCCAGCCCAGCCGCCCAGCACCCCGAACGCCAGCAATGTGGCTTCCGGTACTCTGCGCCAGGCCCTGCGCGCCGCCATTTTATCCACGCCGTAGATCGCCAGGGTCAGCGCGTTGACCAGCAGGAGCCAGGTAGCAAAGGGCCAGGCGGTAAAAATGCTGCCGACCGCTGCGAAGATCAGGAGCAAATAACAACATCGATTGAGATTTATCATATGAGCCGCGGTTATTTTTAGCGTGTATCGAAGCCGCATTATACGCATTACCCGCGGCGAGAAAAATCCGCTACCCGCTTCGGATGGCGTGAGCTTATTGCGTCATTTGCCGGCTGGTGTACAACGTCATCCCGACCGCGGCAAGAAGCAGTATGCCGCTTAAGCCAAACGCGCTTTGCCACCCCAGGCGGTCAAATACCAAACCGCCCGTCGTCGAACCCAGCGCGATCGACAGCTGAATAACGGCAACCATCAGACCGCCTCCCGCTTCGGCGTCGTCGGGCAGCGTCCGCGCGATCCATGTCCACCAGCCGGTTGGCGCCGCGGTCGCCAGCATCCCCCACAGGCTTAACAGCACGGCAACGGTCCAGGCGTGGTGTCCTACCAGAAGCAACGTGCCGGCGATGAGGGCCATCAATAAAGGGATGGTCATTAAGGTCTGATAAAACCGGGCGTTGAGGAGTGTTGAAACGCCCAGGGTGCCGATAAAACCCGCGACGCCGATAGCGAGCAAAATCAGGGACAGGCCAGAGGCGCTGACGCCGGTCACCGCTTCCAGAAACGGCCGCACGTAGGTAAATAAGGCAAACTGCCCCATAAAGAAGAGTCCGCAGGCCAGCAGACCGATCGCGACAATGGAGTGTCTGAGCAGGCGAAGCACGGAGCCGCGCGGCCGGCTCGCTTTATCGCTTTTCATCGCAGGCAGGCTGAAGCATTGCCAGATGAACGCAACTATCGCCAGCGGCACGAGGCAGAAAAAGGCGCCGCGCCAGCCGACGGTGGCCCCCAGATAGCTGCCAAGCGGCGCGGCCACGACGGTCGCCAGCGCGTTGCCGCCGTTGAAAATCGCCAGCGCGCGGGGAACCTGGTGCGCGGGGACCAGCCTGATGGCGGTGGCCGCCGACATCGACCAGAATCCCCCGATAACGATGCCAATCAGGGCTCTTCCCGCCATATAGATCGCATAGCTGTGGGCCAGCGCGACAATCATTCCCGAGACCGCCATCAGCACCGTCAGCCCCAGCAGAAGGTGTTTACGATTCAGACTTCCGGCAAGGTTAGAGATAGTCAGGCTGGTCAGCACCGCCAGGGCGCCGGAAATGGCAATGCCCTGGCCTGCCAGCCCCTCGGTGATGTTTAGCTCTCCGGCGATCGGCGTCAGCAGGCTGACCGGCAGAAACTCGGAAGCGATGAGGACAAAAACGCACAGCGTCATGGCAAAGACGCCGCCCCAATGGGCGTGCGGTTGAGGGTGTGGTGTACGACGACTCAGTGTGGACATGATAGGGGGATCTCTTTATTTTTCCGGCCAGATTCGGGGGCGGCCGGAGCGGACGCTATTCATTGAATAACGACTAAAACGTGGGTAAACGTCATGCGCGGGCGAGGGCAAGCCGCCCGCGACGATCGGGCGGCTTCCGGCCGTTATCTCAGGTTGGTTTTGAAAAACTGTTCAAATCTGGCAAACGGGATTTTACCGGCCGCATTGTCATAGAGATCGACATGGTTCGCGCCGGGGACAATCACCAGCTCTTTCTCTTTGCTGCCGATGGCCTTAAAGGCGTCTTCGGCAAAATAGCGTGAGTGGGCTTTTTCTCCGGTCACGATCAGCGTCGGGATAGTGACTTCACTGGCATAGCTCAGCAGCGGCATATTCATAAACGACAGCGGCATGGTTGCATTCCACGCGCCGGTTGAGTTCACGGAGCGGGCGTGGAAACCGCGCGGCATCCGATAATAGTCAAAAAACTCTTTCAAAACCGGGTTCGGGTTGGCCGGCAAGGTTTCCGGCAGAATACGATCGCCTGCGCTGACGTGACCTTTCTGATCGACATAAATATCATGCCCGCCCGGCGCGAAGGTGCCGCTTTCCGCATCCTTCCAGCGCTGCGCGTTCAGATACTGCAAGACGGCGCGGCGATCGGCGGTGGTATAGCGGTCTTTACCGTCGCCAACGCCGTGGCCCATCGCGCGGCTCATGTCGTACATGACGCTGGTGGCCACCGCTTTCACCCGGGTATCCATCGCGGCGTCGTTCAGCGCCATGCCGCCCCAGCCGCAGATGCCGAGCAGGCCAATTCGGTTGCGGTCCACCTCGTTTTGCAATCCTAAGAAATCTACCGCCGCGCTGAAATCCTCGGTGTTGATATCCGGAGAGGCGACGTTACGCGGATGGCCGCCGCTTTCCCCCGTATAAGAAGGATCGAAGGCGAGGGTGACAAAGCCCTGTTCCGCCAGGGTCTGCGCATACAGACCGCTGGACTGCTCTTTCACCGCGCCGAAGGGGCCGCTGACGGCAATCGCCGCCAGCTTGCGCTCGCCGCGATCTTTCGGAATGTAGAGATCGCCGACCAGGGTGATCCCATAGCGGTTCTGGAAGGTCACCTTACGGTGAGTGACTTTCGCGCTTTCCGCGAAGGTTTTGTCCCATTTTTCGACCAGCGAAACGGGCGCGTTTGGATTGGTTGTCCCGGCATAGCTCATGGTGGTGACTCCACTTAGTGACGCGCATAGCAGCATGGCAGGCATGGCGGCCGTCAATTTTCTGGTAAACGCTTTCATTAATCATTCCCCTAAAACAGGTTCCAGATACAGGTTTCATACGGACAACGCTGCTGTGCTTTGTTGCAATGCGCTGATTATAGTTAGCAGTCAGAGTGCTGATTAGCGGGTGAAAAGTGCTAAGATTCATATCATATTGTTATAAATTACGGCGCAGGCGCGGGAGGAATCATGGCAAAACGGGAAAACTATAACGATCTGTACCTGTTTATGCTGGTGGTGCGGGAGGGCAGTTTTACCGCCGCGGCGCAGCGGCTTGGGTTGGCGCAATCCGGCGTCAGCCGTGCGGTACGTGAACTTGAAGAAAGGCTGGGGGTACAGCTTCTGGTGCGTACCACCCGTAAACTCTCGCTCACCCAGGCCGGCGAGCAGCTCTATCGAACCGTTGAATCCGGCTTTGATGCGTTAGATTCGGGGCTTTCCACTCTGGCGTATTATCGCAACACCCCCACCGGTACCGTCCGCATCAATGCCAGCCAGCACGCCATTGATAAAGTGCTTCTGCCAAAGCTTTCGGTGTTCAAACAACGCTATCCCGATATCCGGCTGGAACTCATCAGTGAAAGCCGGTTTGTCGATATTATCGCGGAGCGATTTGATGCCGGGGTGCGTCTGGGGCCGGAAGTCGGCGGCGGTATGGTCGCGGTGCGCATTTCACCCGATATGGAGATGGTCGTTGTCGGCACGCCCGAGCATTTTCGCCGCTACGGTTTTCCGCAAACGCCGGCGGACCTGGTGGTTCATCCCTGTATCGCGTACCAGTTTGGCGACGGGACTATTTATGCCTGGGAACTCAATCAGGACGGTAAAAAAATCACCCACCGGCCGCAGGGACAGTGGGCCTTTGCCGACAGCTATATGGAAGCGAAGGCCGCCCGGCTGGGGTTGGGGCTGGCCTATGTCCCGCAGGAACTGGTTGCCGATGACTTAGAGCGAGGCGCGCTTATCAGAGTCCTGCAGCGTTACAGCCAGCGGCTGGAAGGCTCTTTTCTCTATTATCCCCATCGTAATGTGTCGCCCGCGCTGCGGGCGGTGATAGACACGCTGAGAATCTGAGCAAGCAGGACCCAGAGTGGGGCGCGGATCGTTGACTGGGTTTAAGGCAGTAACCGCAAGCATTTATCAATCATTGTGGTTTTTCACGGGGATGAGTGCCTTAATCCCGTTTTTCCAATAAGCTTTCTAACCACTCGGTAAACACCCGCACTTTGCGTGAGAGATGGCGGTGCGGATACAGAAGTGACAATTTGCGATCGGGGGTGGGGTTGTCAGGTAAGACTTCCACTAACAGGCCGCGATCGAGATAAGGCTGTAAAAAAACGTTCATTCCCTGGACTAATCCCAGCCCTGCCAGGCCTGCCGATAAATAGGTTTCAGAGTTATCGATGACCAGCTTGCCGGGAAGCGTCATTTCAACTGTTCCTTCTGGCGTAGAAAACGTCCACGGCATAATTTGTCGGCTGCTGCTGTTAATCCAGTTGATGGCCTGATGCTGCTGTAGATCCTCCAGCGTTTGCGGCACACCGTGGCTGGCAATATAGGACGGGCTGGCGCAGGTCGTCATTTTAATATTGCCTAACTTACGGGCGATATAGTCCCCGTCGTCCAGTTCCCCCACCCGCAGTAAGCAATCAAGACCATCGCGCAGCATATCCCGGCGGAGGTCTGAGCTACTGAGGATGATTTCGACGCCAGGGTGCTGGCGATAAAAATCAGGCAGATGGGGGACGACCAATAACGTCGCAAAAGCGACGGGCATATCCACGTGAAGCTGGCCGTGCAATACGCTATCGCTCCCAAACGACTCCAGCAGCGCATCTGCCTGGGCCAGTAAAGGTTTACTCTGCCGATAAAACGCTTCGCCGTCAGGCGTCAGGTTGATGCGCCGCGTTGTTCGCTGCATCAAACGCGTGCCGCAGTGCTGCTCAAGCAGCTGCAATGCCTTAGTGACGGCAGGACGATGAATTTGCAGGTTCTCCGCTGCCTGAGTAAAGCTACCGGACTCGATAATTTCAATAAAAATGCGTATCGATTCAAAGAGGTTTATTTGCATAGCGGGCTTCTTTTACCGGGATCGGGATATCATATTGTTATTGATTTTATAATAGTGATGCACTTTTTCGGCTATTTTTCTAAATAATATAACGTCCTACACTCCTTCCATCATGAAACTGAACCGCTCCATAGCGCTATTGTGAAGGATATTACCCCATGAAAAATAACCGAATCTGCCAGATCCTGAATATAGAAAAACCTGTTATTCAGGGGCCGTTATCGTGGTTGACCGATGCCCGTTTAGTCGCCGCTGTCAGCAATGCCGGCGGGCTTGGTGTGCTGGGGCCGAATGCCGGTTTAACCGCTGAGACCGCGGTGTCCACGCCGGAAGAAACCGCCGAAAAAATGCGTGAAGAGATCCGCAAAACCAAACGGCTGACCGAAAAACCTTTCGGCGTGAACCTGATCCCCGCGGCTGAAAACGATATCTGGACCCCGCCTATTTTGCAGGTGATAAAAGAAGAGGGCGTCAGGGCCGTGGTGTATACCGGCTACGGTGAAGGGGCGCTCATACCGGCGCTGTTCAACGAATTAAAAGAGGCGGGCATTGCTATCATCTATCGCGATATTAACCCGACGCCTGAAAATACCCGCCTTGCTGAAGATGCGGGCGCCGATATCATCGTCGCGACCGGCTTTGATGAGGGAGGTACATTGCCGGGGACCGTGCTGGGAACCTTTTCTATCGTGCCGCTGATCGCCGATGCGGTGAAGCGTGTTCCGGTGATGGCCGCAGGCGGTATTACCGACAAGCGCACCGCCAGAGCGGCGCACGCGCTCGGCGCTGAAGGGATATTTGCCGGTTCGGTTTTTATCGCGACGGAAGAAAGCAGAGTGCCGCGGTCGGTCAAAAATATAATTATTGCCGCCAGTGGCCTGGATTTGCTGCTTTTCCGCACGCTGCCCCATTACTATCGCTCTCTGCCGGGCAGACTGGCCGAAAAACTGGTGGCGATGGATAAAGCCGGCGCCAGCAACGAGGCGCTCGGTGAAGCAATGGGGGGATTACGCGGCCTGCGCGTCGGCATGCTGGAAGGCAATGCCGATGAGGGCTATATCGCGCTCGGCACGGGTATCGGCAGCATCCGCAGCGTCAAAAGCGTAGCGGAAGTGGTCGACGCGTTAACCGTGAGTTAGTGCTCCCCAAGAGACGCAGGCCGTTCAGCTAAATCATCCGCTTGTTAGCGTGTCTGACTGAGAATAATACGGTCGAATATACGGTCGCCCAGCCAGACGCGCAGACAGATAAGCATTTTTGCAAACCTACCCGCGGCATAGCGCGTACGTGGGTTCTTACTGTTAATGGCGCTTGAAACGACATCCGCGATACCCTTCGGATCGCTGCCTGTCCCGTGCCCGTAAGTTTTTTTGATCGACGCGGCCACCATTTTCACCAGTTGGCCATAGGGGCCACTGTGTGAACGTTTGACGATGCTTTCGCTGGCAGCATCACCGAAGCCTGTCTCTATCACCCCCGGCTCGACGATCGTGACCTTAATCCCAAATCCGGCGACCTCCAGGCGCAGGCAGTCTGACCATCCTTCGAGCGCGTGTTTTGTGGCGTGGTACCAGGCACCAAGGATGCTGTACATCTTCCCTCCCATCGAGGAGATGTTGACAATATGCCCGCTACGTCTGGCCCGCATTGCAGGGAGCAGTAGCTGCGTCAGCCGTGCGGCACCAAAGAGGTTAACCTCAAATTGATAGCGTGCTTCATCAATACCGATCTCTTCTACGGGTCCATACAGGCCAAAGCCTGCATTATTGATCAGGACATCCACTCCCCCGGTTTGCGACAGAATGGCGTTTACACAGGAGACAATCTCCTCATCCCTGGCTATATCCATCCGTAACGGCTGTGCGCCAAGTTCGGCCAGATCGGCCATTTTATCGATGCTACGGGCGGCAACATATACCTGGTAACCATCCTGAATCAGGCGACGGGCAATAGCTTTGCCCATCCCTGACGATGCGCCGGTGACCAGCGCGGTTTTCTTTTCCGGAGCGAACATAAGGACCTCGTTTCATGGACTGGCTACAGTTTGCCTGCAGACAGACTCTTTTCATCTGGCCTTATGCGCCAGTACGCTTGCTAACGGCGCCATTCGCTTCAGATCAGAAAGGAAGCCGCCTTCTGTGGAAACGACAGGAGGTAACGCGATTCTTATGGCAAGTCGGTGCTTAACAACTGCGTCATCTCGTTTGTTTAACCTGAGGAGTTCTTTCCATTAAGACGCATGCTCCCTCTGACGGTTTCCGGCGTCTGTCCGGTCCAGGCCATAAATGCGCGATAGAAGGAGTTTGGATCTTCAAAGCCAAGCAGGAATGCAATCTCATAGCCGGAGAGATGGGTATGACTCAGATAGTGCCGCGCCAGATTCTCCCGGCAAATATTGACCAATGTACGAAAATTTCCTCCCTCACTTTCAAGTCTGCGCTGAAGCGTACGTTTGCTCATACCGAGACGCTCCGCCGTTTTCTCAATAGTGGCTTCGTTACCGGGAAGAAGCTCAAGAAGTACCGCCTGTACGCGTTCAGTTGTTGAGGCCGTTTCATCTAACGTGCTGAGACGGCGGCGCAGCTCTGGTTCAAATATTTGCCACATTCCTTCGTTCACCGTTAAAAACGGGCGGAGAGCATCAGCGGCGGAAAAGCTGATGGCCGGTTTTTCTCCATACGCTACGGCGGTACCGAAAAAGCGGGTAAGGTGGCCGTCCTGTATTCTGGCGGGAAGCTGAGGGAGCGTGACTTTCACTGCTGTGACCGGTTCGCGAGTGGCAAGTTTTAGCAGCCGCAGTAAGAAAGCAAGTTCTGCTATCTGCAGGGACGGAGGAATGTTTGTCGCTGACAGCCAGCGCGGTGAAACGGTAAGGATGCCGCTGTGTTCTACAACTATTTCCAGAACCATTGGGGCAATGAGTTGCTTATATCTGGCCAGTCGCTGAACTGCCTGCATCATGTTGGTGCTGCATAGTGCGGCGAAAAGCGGGGGATCAAAGATTTCAGCAGAGACTCTTTCTACCAGTGGTAAGGGAAAAGCAGGATCGTTTGTTTCTACCTCAAGGGCGCGCCAGAAACGAATATACTCCTCGATATTAAGGCCGCGCTCTGTCCTCGAAAACGTGTCGTCGGGCAATCCTGCTTTGCGTAGTAGATGTTGAGGCTCTAAACCCGCATCTTTTAGCAGCGCTTTCCAGCCGATATTGAGAGAGAAAGTACGGTTATGTGCCATTGTCAGGTTTCCGCAGGATGAGTGTTGTCAGGGAGCGAATCTTTTCCCGGAGAAGAGCATAACGTTTCAATCCTGGCGGTAACATTCATAAAGCGCCACAATTGTGGCAAATCACGCCAAATGAGAGGCGGCTGTACACCTTCCCGGGGTCATCGGGTCATCCCTGGGCGGCCTCTCCAGCCTGGGCCCTGGATTCATTCGCGTTACCAGCTCGCCAGCTGGCGAACATCGTGGCGTGAAAATAAAGCTTGCTATCAATCGCCATCTGTGTGATAAATAGCAAGTTGATTTACTACACAGATGCGGTAATAAACGGTTTAGCGAAGCAGTTCTCATCTCAAGCGTTATCCACAGATAATCCTTCTTTAGACTCTCCTTATCGTGATTAATTAAGCTCTGTGACGCGAATAATGTTAAAGTTTTTTGAACCTGCGACAACGATGACGGTCTAAACCCGAGTAGACAGGCTCAGAAGCTGGCGCAAACGGTGATAGTGAAGGAAAGTCCTTGTATCTCCCGTTTAGCGTGAAAAGTGCATAAGAGATAGCGTTATCCCAAAGCACACGATTATTTTATTGAAATCTACCGAACATTACGTGCCCTCGGGCAAACTAAGAAATTAACAACATTAAAAAATCGCTGGTGCAGTAATAGAGTTCAGTCTGAAGTGCGCTTCAGATGTTTCTATAAGAAGTAATGACAATGATGTCATTGTTATTCTCAACCATTCAGAGCAGCGTTTTTACGCTGTGACAGAAAAGCCGGGAAGGCGTTTTCTGTGAAATATGGCTAAATGTCCCTGCGGTAGAGAATGTTGTAGCAAAAAGAGGCTAACATCATGATTGACCACATTCATTTCAGATGCCCATGCTGTCATGGGTCACAGTACAGAACATCCACCTACGATGTTTCTGAAAAAAATCCGTTTGGCGCGAAATGCATTTTTTGTAAATCCGCAATGATTACATTTGATAACATCGCACCGCATATTTCCAGAAACTCGGCATCGCTGGCGTTACGGAAGTAAGAAAAGGCCCCGAAAAGGGCCTTTGATATCTGCAAATACCCTAAATAATTCGAGTTGCTTAAAGGCGGCCAGGGCGTGAGCTTCAAGAAGCATAGATAACGCCTTATCCCGGCGGCCCGTAAGGGCGAGGCTCATGGATGAACCGAGTAAACACATAAGCCGCTTGAAGTATGACGGGTATAGTAAGCATTATTACCATTTTGATCGGGCTGCCTGCGGGCAGCTTTTTAGTTTGTTTAAATTTAAATCACGCCGTACTTTTCTTCTCTTTGCCGATGTGCGTCAATGCGCAGCTACGCAATTCTTACGGAAATCTTGTTGCGTTCTATAATTCTTAAACCAGAACTAATCAGGTATTTCTATGCATATCCTACCGCCCGTCCGTCCGGAAGAGAGTATCCAGCGCTTAACGGCGCTCCTGATGCCAATTGCTGAAAAAATGGTCGTTGTGCCGCGGAAACGCATGACCTGGACGCATAAAAATCAACCGCAGTTGTTCCTTTTCCTTGACGGCGAGCTCTCCATACTCCGGGCCTCGGACGGTCTGTTGATTGTCACGGTTTACCACCCACACCTGTTTGGTATTGCCGAGATGATCCAGCCGGTACGCGGCCATCAGCTGCGTGCGGAAACCGAATCGACAATACTGCGCGTTGATGCGCAAAAAGCGATGGAAGCCTTTCGCCAGCACGGCGTTTGGGAAGACGTCGCCTCACTGTTGTCGTACCACACGGCTTATCTTTTCTATCGCGACGCGCTCGTCGTACAGCAGCGAACCTACGCCGTTATCCGCAATCATTTGCAGGAAATGGGCCAGCTACCCGAAGAGACCCGGATGCGGGTATCTATCCTGGATTATATCCAGGAACGTACGCACTTATCTCGCAGCAGTGTATTAAACGTGTTGTCGGCGTTAAAAAGTGGTAATTATATTGCTTTTAAACGGGGAGGGTATTTGACGGGGGTGAATAAATTACCCGAGCGTTTTTAGCGCTGGCAGTTTGTCCAAAATTAAATAATAAAACGATTATCAGCGCGACGCTAATATTCTATTGTAGGCCCACTTAACTTTTGACGATGACATTTATTCGACAACGGGTCGACAATGGGATGATTATGAAGAAGACGCTTATTACGTTAATTATTGCTCATACTTTTACGGCGACTGCCGCTTTTGCTGCTGCGGAGACTGGAACCTGGTACGCGGGGTCTAAATTTGGCTGGTCGCACTACGGCGACTCCAGCACCGATCGGCAAGTCGATGTTGACCGTGATAACGTCGGCGGCGGTGTGTTTACCGGCTATCAGATTAACCCCTGGCTGGCGATTGAAGGTGGATATGACTATTTAGGGAATATGGGCATCAATGGTCGCCATGGCGCAGCCGGTTCGCAAATGAAAAGTCAGGGGCTACAGCTTTCGTTGAAGGCCAGCTACAGCCTGACCAGCGACTGGGATCTGTACGGCCGGGCCGGCCTGATGGGCTACCGTGCGGAATCCGATGTGAATGGAAAAAATCGATTTGATACGGGCGTGCGTCCGGTGCTGGCTTTCGGTACCGAATATGCCTTTAATGACAGATGGTCGGGGCGCCTGGAGTACCAGTGGGTCAACAATGTGGGTAACGAAAACCAAATTGGCGTGAGCAGCGATGTGAGCTCCGTGATGGCCGGCATTAGCTACCGCTTTGGGCAATAAACGCATCGTACGGGAAGAGTCTCCTTTGAATAAAAGGGGCTCTTTATCTGCTAATGGTATACCTATGGTCATAATTACAGTATAGAACTGGTAGCCACAGGACCCGATAAAGTGTGATCGTGATCAACATTGATAATCGCCAATGCCTTTAAATATGATACAGGGAAAATAAATGTAATATATTAATGGTGATTTTATGGCAATTAAGGATTTTTTTAAACAGACCACACCTGGACGCCGTCGTTATGGCGTAGCATTATTTGTCGGGGTAGTGGCAGGGATTATGTCGGCATTTGTTAAATGGGGCGCTGAAGTTCCTTTACCGCCGCGTACTTTCTCCGGTGGCAGAGATGAATTTAACCCACCTTATCTTTTCTTACGCGACTATCTGGGCATTGACCCGACGCATACGGTTTATACTTTTTCCGAACACATCATCAATCCGGTGATGGTTACGCATATTATATTCTCATTGGTATTTGCCGTTGGCTATTGTGTCGTCGCGGAGGTCTTTCCGAAAGTTAAATTATGGCAGGGGGTATGGGCCGGGATTGTCGCAACTATCGCCGTACACTGGATTTCCTTTCCGTTACTGGGCCTGACCCCCTCTTTATTGAATATTCCTGCCGATGAATATATTTCGGAACTGGTGGGGCATATTTTTTGGTTCTGGGCCATTGAGATGATTCGTCGCGATCTTCGCAACCGCATCACCCACGAACCGGACGCTGAAGTGCCTCTTGACGCGCCGTTCAGATAATTAATCCCCACAGAGCCCGCGATCTCGCGGGTTGTGTGGGGCGGGACGTAGAGATCAGGACAGAGATGAAGGCATTGTATTCAGCGCGAAGTTGAGGATCTTCTCGCCATCAAATGAGGCATAGGGCAAGCTTTCAATCACGGCAATTTCTTGTGGTAAATGCAGTGCGCTAATAAATTGTTCAACCTTATACTGGATATGCGGTGCAACCAGTACGCCATCATAGGCAGGCGCGACGCTAAAGAAATTTTCAACCCCAACGGCGCTGATTAATAAATCTAATTGCCGATCGTCAGCAATTTTTTGCATTTTGCGGGCAATAATCCCTGCCGTTTCGCCAAACAGACAGCATATTAATAGTTTTTTCACGATTTAACCCTCGGTGAGATAGCGAAGCTACACTATTCCTCCTTTACTCACGAAAATGCGCGATGTATCAATATTTGAGGTTAATTTCTGCGGATATTTTTATTATGACGGAGAGCATCACAGATGCGAAAAACGTATGCCTCTGTGATGCTGTGAATGGCAGGGATGACTCTCAGGCTACCTTTTTTTACGTGAAATCAGGAAGCGATCGCCGGCTCGCGTGAGCTTCGTTCCATTTGTACAGTACTCGATAGCAAAATTAAAAAACTCATCAGAGTCGAGCTCGAAATCCAGTTCGAGTTTAATGGCGTCGCCGGACTGCAGAAGCTGCTTTGCCTGTTCCAGATTGCTGGCTTTTACTGTTCCCATCTCTTCACCTCGTTTTAGCGCTGGTGGCGTCCGGGGGCTATCCTACAGGCTTTGTTTTACGATCGCGTGACACGGCTTATTATTTGCGCTTTCTGCCGTTCGCCAGCCGTTGCCATCGCTATGGATAAGCCGATAGCGATGGTCCGGGGTTCAATCTCAGTCGACGTTATTGAAGTAGTCCCGTGCCGCCGCCTCAACGTTCTTTGCCTCAATGCCCGTTTTCTCGGTGATTGAGGCAATAAACGGTTTGAACTTCTCCGTCATCACATGACCTCCGTCCCAATGAGCGACATAAAAACGGCACTGATAACGATAAAAGTGGAGAGTTTTGTCTCCTAACGTGTAATACATATGAATCTCCGGTTCAGTATGTCGGGTGGACAACAACAAGCGATGAGCAAAGCACGCATCAACGGATTCTATCCTCCTCCCAATTTGCGGAAATTTCCAGCATGCCGTACAAAACCATCTGGAATACGTAGGGAGAGGCATTCTCCAGCCCCGTGCTATGCAACGCCTTACGCAAAATTCAGCGCAACTTCAACGGCTTCACGCCAATCTCCGACAGGCGACTTGAAAAACTCAGATGAACTATCGATACTGTATAAAAACACAGTATTATAACGGGTGAATCTATTATGTTGTTCTATGAACCGGTTGAGTTGCGTCAGATTGTGTCGATTCCGCTGTTTAGCGACCTTGTCCCATGCGGTTTTCCCAGCCCTGCGCAGGATTATATTGAGAAGGGGATCGATCTCAATGAGCTTTGTATCAGCCATCCCGCGGCAACCTATTTTGTTATGGCGACAGGCACCTCAATGGTGGATGCCGGCATTTATGAAGGTACGCTGCTGGTGGTGGATCGCGGCCTGAAAGCGAAACATGGGGATATCATCATTGCCTCAGTCGACGGTGAATACACGGTTAAGCGTCTTTGTACGCACCCCATCATGCAGCTCTTGCCGATGAACCCGGATTTTCCGCCAATTGTGCTGCGCAACGACGGTGAAGCGCTGGAGATTTTTGGCGTTGTCACTTTCAGCATCAACAGGCTCCGCTGATGTTTGCCCTGGTCGATGTGAATTCATTTTACGCCAGCTGTGAAATAGCCTTTCGCCCTGACTTACGCGGGCATCCGGTGGTGGTGTTAAGCAATAACGATGGCTGCGTCATCGCCAGAAACCACGAGGCGAAACTGCTGGAAATTCCAATGGGCGCGCCGTATTTCAAAGTGAAATCACAGTTTGAACGTCATCAGGTAGCGGTGTTTAGCAGCAACTATGCCCTTTATGGCGATATGTCCCATCGCGTCATGACGATTCTCGAAGAACTGGCGCCCGCGGTGTATCAATATTCCATTGATGAAGCGTTCGTAAATTTGACCGGGATCCATCGTTCTGAGGAGCTTGAGGCGTTTGGTCGCCACGTGCGTAGTACATTACTCCAGAGTACCGGCTTGACGGTAGGGGTCGGGATCGGGCCGACGAAAACCCTGGCCAAGCTGGCGAATTATGCGGCCAAAAGGTGGCCAAAATTCGAGGGCGTTGTCGATCTCTCATTGCCGGCCAGGCAGAGAAAACTGCTGGAGAAGGTTGCCGTCGGTGAAATCTGGGGAGTGGGGCGACGCATTGCGAAAAAGCTCAATGATATGGGGATTACGACGGCTCTTCAGCTGGCCGAGACGCCCGCTCCGCTGATCAGAAAACATTTCAGCGTTGTAATGGAGCGCACCGTGCGGGAGCTGAGAGGCGAGCCGTGTCTTGAACTGGAAGAGTATATGCCGACTAAACAGCAAATTATCTGCTCGCGTTCCTTTAGTCAGAAGGTGATTGAATACGGGGCGATGCGCGAAGCCGTCTGCAGCCATGCGGTCCGCGCCGCCGAGAAGCTGCGCGCGGAGCACCAGTACTGCCGCTATGTTTCGGTCTTTGTGAAGACCAGTCCGTTCGCCGGTCATGAAGTCTATTACAGCAAAGACGCCGGCACGAAAATCCACATCCCGACGCAGGATAGCCGGGATATCGTCGCTGCGGCGCTAAAATGCCTGGATACTATCTGGCGGGAGGGATGCCGATATCAAAAGTGCGGCGTGATGCTGGGCGATTTCTTTAGCCAGGGGGTGGCGCAGTTAGGCCTGTTTGACGACTATCAGCCGCGAGCGAATAGCGAACAGCTGATGACGGTGCTTGATTTAGTTAACCGACGTGAAAAAGGCCAGCTCTGGTTTGCCGGGCAGGGAATCGAGCGCAGCTGGGAGATGAAACGGCATATGCTGTCGCCAGCCTACACCACCCGATTCAGCGATTTGCTGCGGGTGAAACTGTAGGCTGGTATGAAAGGGAGTGGTTATCCGGAGCGGCGCTCCGGACGACAAACCGTCAAACATATCGCGCAGCGCTTATTGCAGGCCCGCCAGTTCATCGGCGGTCAGCGCTAAAGTTTGCGTTGTTCCGCTTTCGGCAGACTGCGCTGCGGCTTCCAGTACCGCCATGACGGCGAGCGCTTCTAAGGGCGATACCGGGTTGCTGATTTTGCCGGTCAGCGCATCGCGGACGTGAATATAGTACTGCCGCTGATCGCCTCGTGGCGCGCTGATTTCACTGGCGCGCAGGTTGGCATCAAACACCGCCAGGCTATCGTCATCTTCGCCCCAGCTTTCGCTGCCCGGGACCACGCCCGCCAGCAGCTGGCTCTCCTGCTGGTCAGCGCGTTGTTTGACGACGCTACCTTTATCACCATGGACGGTAAAGCGGGATACGCCGCCCGCGACCAGCATGCTGCAGTGAAGAACCACTTTGTGCTGCGGATAGTTCAGCACCACGTGCGCCCAGTCGTTGATTTCCGCGCCTTCACGCAGGGTGGCGATATTTCCCTGCACCGACTGCGGCAGGCCGAACAGCTGCAGCGTCTGGTCGATCAGATGCGGACCTAAATCAAACCACAGGCCGCTGCCCGGTACGTTCTGCTCCCGCCAGCGGACGCGTACTTCCGGGCGGAATCGGTCGAAATGGGATTCAAAATGTTTAACTTTGCCGATGAGCCCCTGTTCGATAACCTGCTTCACGCCCAGATAATCGCTGTCCCAGCGGCGGTTATGGAATACCGACAGCACCCGCTGTTTCTCTTCCGCGAGGGCAATCAGTTCGCGAGCCTCCTGCATATCGAGGGTAAAGGGTTTGTCGACGACGACGTGCTTGCCGGCGTGTAAAGCCAGACGGGCAAGCGGAGCATGGGTTGCGTTAGGAGAGGCGATAACCACCAGATCGACATCCGGATGCTGGATGGCCTCTTCAGGCGATGCGATGACGGTGACGTCTGGCAGGTCACGTTTCACTTTCTCTTCATCACGCGAGGCGACAATCGCCAGATTCAGGCCGTCGACGGACTGGATCAGCGGGGCGTGAAAAGTTTTGCCGACGAAGCCGTAGCCAATCAGGGCAATATTAATGTTCTTACCGGTAGTCATAAGCATCTCCGCGTTATTAAGCATCAGCGATATGGAGCTGTATTGAGTCGTTATCCTTCAGTTCGTCCCAGGGGCGATCGAGGAAGAGCTGATGGATGTCGGCGAGTCCGGCAACCAGCCAGGGTTCGCAGTGATTCAGTTTCATATGATCGGCCACCAGCCAATGTTCCGCGCTGGCCGCCAGCATGGCGCGCTTGACTTCAGCATCCGCCTCCTGACTGGCGCTGAGGCCGAGGTCGGCGTGGAGCGCGCAGGTGCCGAGAACAGCGATATCCGCCCGATAGCGTTCCAGCAGCGAAACCGTAGCGCTACCGGCAAACAGGCGCTGCTGCATATCCCATTTCCCCCCCAGCAAAATAAGCTGAATATCCGCACGGGTGCTGAAGTGCTGGGCAATATCTAAAGAGGGGGTGATGACCGTCATTGGACCCTGTATCTGGGTGGCGACAGCCAGCACGGTGCTCCCGGCGTCAAGAAACAGCGTGGATCCGCCGGGGATCTTCTCCGCCACCATTTTACCTAAGCGCTTCTTGGTATCCGGTAGCAGGGTGTTCCTGTTCTGCCGATTCATGGCGGAGAGATTGAGCGCGATAGCGCCGCCGTGGTTTTTCTGGGCGAGCCCCTGTTTTTCGAGGTCGCTAAGATCGCGGCGCAGCGTATCTGCAGAAACCTGCAGTCTGTCTACCAGCTCACTGATCGTGATCTGGCCTTTTTCACTAAGGATCTCAATGAGATATTTTTGCCTGGCCGTTTTATGCATCGTTTGAACCCGCAAAATGCTGCAATAACTTGCATAATACAGCATTTTGCGGAAAAAGAAATCTTCACAACGCGCGGCCGCGGGGATGAGTTAATGAAGACTTTTATACGGGATGGCTAGATCAAGGGCTGAAATCACCGTTTGAATCCACGTGACGTCGAGGCGATAAGTCGGGATTGCAGAAAAAGACAAGAGATGAATAGTCTAAAATGATACCGAGAAATAACTTGAGTTAATGAGTGTGTTTATATCAAAATTCACTATCAGCAGCGATAGCGCTGGTTTTTGCTAGCGCTTCGTCGTGAGCTGGACTTGCTGGCGACGGTCCGGTTGGCAGAAATATAATTCATATGGATGGCATGACGTTTTCTCACTATTTCCGTTTGGGTTGAATGCTGAAAATATTAATCCCGGATGGGCACCTCGAAGTTAATTGGTGAGGGGAATGCCCGTCACGCCAGATAGCTATTTTACTTAAAGTTCGTTGAGTGCCCGTTCTCAGGTCAAAAAATAATGTTTATTTATATCGTGTTTTTTAAAACGACGATAGCTGTACTGTGCGTATCGTTAGCTATCTGGATAATACTTGATTTACTTTCGTCAGCAGGCTAAATCGATGTTGAATATTGTTATTAAAAATAATAACCAGTTCTTTAATTTGGGATTTCATTTTTTATTGCAAGCGCTCTTCCCGGAATACTCGTTCTCTACACAGGTCACCGCATCGCTTAACGAAGAGCTCGTGCGTGATGCAGACGTCGTCGTACTGGATTTATGTCGCGGAGAAGAGTTCGTATGTCATCCAGAGTTGTTAAATCGTAAACCGGGATTGCTGATCGGCGTGGTTGCCAGGCTAAATCATCGAGGGAGAGGCGCTTTGCCGCTCTGCTTGAAGGAGATAGTTTTTGTTGGGCGCGATGAGAAGCTCTCTCAGGTTATTGCGAAAATTAAACTTTCATGGGTTCTGACGCCTCCGTCAGCAAAAGAAAAGCTGGCGCTCCGGTGCGATAGTTGCCCGCAGAGGACGCTTTCCCCGCAGCAGAGAATCATCGCGGCGGCAATTTATCAGGGGTTAACGGTGAACACGATTGCCAGAAAGCTATCGCTTTGCAATAAAACGGTTTTTGCCCACAAGCGTCTTATTATGTCTAAATTTGATCTACGCAATGATTTAGACCTCGTACTATTGCTGCGTCATCTGGATAACGCACGCCGGGTTGCGAAAGATAATTCTTAACCTTGCAAACCGGCAAGATCGCTCTATTCTTATTTTGCTTACTAAAATGGAGGAAAAAGCAATGTGTACTAATTTGCATGACAACGCTCGTCAATACGCAGAAGAGAAAAAATGAACGGCTCCTGCTAGCCTGCCTTCCCGTCAGCCCAGCGTCTGGCGGCAGGTGATAATGCAGGCTAGACACCGTATTGCAAAGTTCATCAGCAACCCGCCGCCGGCGGGTTCTTTTTTTCAGCCCTCCCGCTTTTCGCCAGTGAATTCAGCAGCATGCCCTGAATAGCTCTTGCGTAACCGTCGCGTAAGGCTAGACTACGGAAATGTGCATGAGTTAACGGAGGTCCAGTGGACGCCATTAAGGGATCGGAACTGAATGTGCCGGATGCCGTTTTTGCATGGGTGTTCGACGGGCAGGGCGGTGTAAAGCCGTTGGTCGACAGTGACACCATTGATAAAGAGCATCCTTGTTGGCTGCATCTCAACTATACCCATGTGGATAGCGCGGAATGGCTGGCATCGACGCCGCTGCTGCCCAATAACGTGCGTGACGCGCTGGCCGGGGAGAGCACTCGTCCGCGAGTGACGAGGATTGGCGATGGGGCGTTAATCACGCTGCGCTGCATCAATGGCAGTACCGATGAGCGACCGGACCAGCTGGTCGCGATGCGTCTTTATATGGATGAGCGCTTGATTGTCTCCACCCGGCAGCGCAAAGTCCTGGCGCTCGACGATGTACTCGGCGATTTGCGCGAGGGTAACGGTCCGGTTGACGGCGGCGGCTGGCTGGTGGAGGTCTGCGATGCGCTGACCGATCACGCCAGCGAGTTTATTGAGCAGCTTCACGACCGGATTATCGATCTGGAAGATGATTTATTGGATCAGCAGGTTCCGCCGCGCGGTTTCCTGGCGCTGTTGCGTAAACAGCTTATCGTCATGCGCCGCTATATGGCGCCGCAGCGCGATGTGTATGCCAGATTAGCCAGCGAGCGTCTGCCGTGGATGACGGACGATCATCGGCGCCGGATGCAGGACATTGCCGAACGTCTGGGGCGAGGTCTGGATGAGATTGATAGCTGCATCGCCCGCACGGCGATTATGAGCGATGAGATCGCGCAGATTATGCAGGAGTCGCTATCGCGAAGAACCTATACGATGTCGTTGATGGCCATGGTTTTTCTGCCCAGTACCTTTTTAACCGGTCTCTTTGGCGTCAACCTCGGCGGCATTCCCGGCAATAGCTGGCATATGGGTTTTGCCATTTTCTGCCTAATGTTAGTCGTTCTCATTGGGGGTGTTACATGGTGGTTGCATCGTAGTAAATGGCTGTAAAGAATCGTCTTTTGTCGCGATGATGATGGTGAAAACCCGGCAATGTTTGAGCGAAATCAATAAACCATCTACCCATTCAGGGCAATATCTCTCTCGCAGGTGAATGCAACGTCAAGCGATGGGCGTTGCGCTCCATATTGTCTTACTTCCTTTTTTGAATTACTGCATAGCACAATTGATTCGTACGACGCCGACTTTAATGAGTCGGCTTTTTTTTGCGCTCTGTTTCTCAGCTTCTACGCTTAACGGGTGTACCCGCCCACAACCGGGAGTCAATATGCGTAATAAACAGCTGAACTCAATTCCCATTCCGCCGGAACCCAACGATCCGGTACCGGTCCACGATCCCAAACCTCGCCCACGCCCGTTACCCGACCCGCCGCCTGACGATGAGCCGATTAAATTGTCGCATCGGGAGCGGAGATCTGCGACGATACGCGCCAGCAGATTGTCCGCCCCTAAATGTAATGCGAGAAATAATTGTGACCGCTTTTTCAACTCTGAATGTTTTGCCCGCCGCCCAGCTAACTAACCTGAATGAACTGGGGTATCTTTCGATGACCCCGGTTCAGGCCGCGGCTTTGCCGGCGATTCTTGCGGGTAAAGATGTCCGCGTGCAGGCAAAAACCGGCAGCGGTAAAACGGCGGCATTCGGCCTCGGGCTACTTCAGCACGTTGACGCCTCGCTGTTCCAGACGCAGTCGCTGGTGCTGTGCCCGACCCGCGAGCTGGCGGATCAGGTCGCCGGCGAGCTGCGTCGGCTGGCGCGCTTCATGGCGAATATCAAAATTTTAACCCTCTGCGGCGGCCAGCCCTTTGGCGCCCAGCGCGACTCGCTACAGCATGCGCCGCATATTATCGTCGCCACGCCGGGGCGGTTGCTCGATCACCTGCAAAAGGGTACCGTATCGTTAGATGCCCTACAAACGCTGGTGATGGACGAAGCGGACCGCATGCTGGCTATGGGCTTTAGCGATGCCATTGATGAAGTGATCCGCTTTGCGCCGGCTTCGCGCCAGACGCTGCTGTTTTCCGCTACATGGCCGGAAGCGATAGCGGCAATCAGCGGCCGCGTACAAAACAACCCGCAGACTATTGAAATTGACGCCGTTGATGCACTGCCGGCTATCGAGCAGCAGTTTTTTGAAACCTCGCAACACGGCAAAATCGCGCTGCTGCAAAAGCTGTTGAGCCAGCATCAGCCCGCCTCCTGCGTGGTGTTCTGCAACACCAAAAAAGATTGTCAGGCCGTCTGCGACTCGCTAAACGCCGCCGGGCAAAGCGCGCTGTCGCTGCATGGTGACCTTGAACAGCGCGATCGCGACCAGACGCTGGTGCGCTTTGCTAACGGGAGCGCGCGCGTGCTGGTGGCGACCGATGTTGCTGCGCGCGGGTTAGATATCAAGTCGCTTGAGCTGGTGGTGAACTATGAACTGGCCTGGGATCCGGAGGTTCACGTACACCGCATTGGTCGTACCGCCCGCGCCGGTGAAAGCGGCCTGGCGATTAGCCTCTGCGCGCCGGAAGAGGCGCAGCGTGCAAATATCCTTGCCGAAATGCTGCAAATGAAGCTCAACTGGATGAGTGGGCCGACGAATAGCAACGTTGTGCCACTGCAGGCAGAGATGGCCACGCTATGCATTGATGGCGGCAAAAAAGCGAAGATGCGCGCGGGCGATGTGCTGGGGGCGTTGACCGGTGATATCGGTCTTGAGGGCGCAGATATCGGTAAGATCGCCGTTCATCCGGCGCATGTCTACGTTGCCGTGCGTCAGGGCGTCGCGCATAAAGCGTTTAAGCAGCTACAAAACGGGAAAATTAAAGGTAAAGCCTGCCGGGTTCGTTTGCTGAAATAAGCGCGGAAAAGGCGTCTCAGGCGCGTGCCTGAGACGCAAAGACGTTATTTTACTTCCACAACGTTCAGGCGCAGCTCATCCAGCTGCGCGTCATCTTCATCCGGCTGCCAGCCGGCCGGCTGCATCGGAATCTCTTCACGATCGAACGCCAGATCGCCGCCGTCAACGACCGCAGAGCCGTGCTGAATGCCTTTAAAGTCGAACAGGTTGACGTCGCTGAGATGGGAAGGCACCACGTTCTGCATCGCGCTAAACATCGTTTCGATGCGCCCTGGATAGCGTTTGTCCCAGTCACGCAGCATGTCGGCAATGACCTGGCGCTGGAGGTTGGGCTGCGAGCCGCACAGGTTGCACGGAATAATCGGAAAACCTTTCGCCTGGGAGAAACGCTCAATATCTTTTTCCCTGCAGTAGGTCAGCGGGCGAATCACGATATGTTTACCGTCATCGCTCATCAGCTTCGGCGGCATCCCTTTCATCTTCCCGCCGTAGAACATATTCAGAAACAGAGTCTGCAGGATGTCGTCGCGGTGGTGGCCGAGGGCGATTTTGGTCGCGCCCAGCTCAGAAGCGGTGCGGTAAAGAATGCCGCGGCGCAGACGTGAGCAGAGCGAACAGGTGGTTTTACCTTCCGGGATTTTTTCTTTAACAATGCCGTAGGTATTTTCTTCAACAATCTTGTATTCAACGCCCAACTGCTCAAGATATTCCGGCAGGATATGTTCGGGGAAGCCCGGCTGTTTTTGATCGAGGTTGACCGCCACCAGGGAGAAGGAAATTGGCGCGCTTTTCTGCAAGTTGCGCAAAATCTCCAGCATGGTGTAGCTGTCTTTACCGCCGGAGAGGCAAACCATGATGCGGTCGCCTTCTTCAATCATATTAAAATCAGCGATCGCCTCGCCGACGTTACGGCGCAGGCGCTTCTGCAATTTGTCGATATTGTATTTTTCTTTCTTTGTAACTTGCTGATTATCAAGCATTATAAACGTTCTCTGAAACGAAAAGGCATGTAAGGGGCAAAGTTAACTTCACGGTGCAAGCCCGGCGTCAGGCATTGATAGCCGATCGCCGTTCATTTCATCCATCCCTGTACTGTCGACTTTGAACACCATTTATTGCGTTTTCATGCCCCATCTGGTTAACAATGGTTAGCACCGGCTTACAGCAGCCAGCAGGCAAAAGTATGTCGCGTATGGTACGGATTCCGACGACGAATGCCAGCGCGTTTTACGGCGGCTTTCCATCTGCTAACGATAGTGCGGCGAGTTTTGGCCTCAATCCCCCCTCCGGGCAGAAAGACAAACGTCGTTTTCAGGCTCGCCAGCGTCACACGCCCGGTGATGGAGTGTATCTGGTAAAAGGGTGCGAGAATTTATTGTTCGCGATAATCAAAAAGCGTTGGCAAGGTACCTCGCTTTTTTTAAAGCAGGGGCCTTGTTCCTGCTTTTGCCATAATCCGCCAGGATCGCGATATAATTATTTGCATCCTGATAATTACACAGCGAAGGTATTTGGCGCAGGTGAATAACAGCGGTAAAGTTTGAGTAAAAATAACCTGATGCACACTGATTCCCTACAACGCCAGAGCAGTTAGATTTTTTCCTGATAATAATCTGAATATGTGCCTGCTCAATGGGGTTTTTCCTTGCAAAACGAAGCGCTTATCCAGCCCACATTCGTATTTCTCGGATTATGAATAAGGCAATTACAAAAATTGACAGTTGCCTGATATTTTTATGAGATTTAAACTTTCACTGCAACTTATGGATTAACTTTGATTATGGGAATAAAAATGAAAAAAAGTACCGTTGCAGTAATGATGATAGCGACTCTTTCAGGATCAGCTTATGCCGAGTCAATGCAGTTAAGCCCAAATTTTTCTGCGGAAAGTTTTACTGTATCGACGTCTGCAGGGATGCTGAGTGGGAAATCACAGGAGAGAGTTTATGACGCGGATACGGGGCGAAAGGTCAGTCAACTTGACTGGAAAATAAAGAATGTCGCCATTGTGAAAGGTGATATCTCATGGGATGCCTACTCCTTTTTGACGCTGACCGCCCGCGGCTGGACGTCGTTGGCTTCAGGTTCAGGACATATGGATGACTATGACTGGATGAACGATAACCAGTCCGGTTGGACAGATCATTCATCTCATCCCAGCACCAATGTCAATTATGCCAATGAATACGATCTCAGCGTGCAGGGCTGGCTTTTCCAGGACGACAATTATAAAGCGGGCGTAATTGCGGGTTATCAGGAAACGCGTTTCAGCTGGACGGCTACCGGAGGTTCTTACAATTATGATAACGGTGCGACGACTGGCAATTTTCCGACCGGTGAGCGTGGGATAGGATACAGCCAGAGATTCTCCATGCCCTATATCGGTCTCGCGGGTCAATATCGTATCAATGACTTTGAGTTTAATGCCTTGTTTAAATTCAGTGATTGGGTCAGAGCTCATGATAACGACGAACACTATATGCGTGAGTTGACCTTTCGCGAGAAATCAACTAATTCGCGTTATTATGGTACATCGGTTGATGCCGGGTATTACATCACGCCTCATGCCAAGGTTTTTACTGAATTCACCTATAGTAAATATGAAGAGGGTAAGGGAGGCACTCAGATTATTGATACCTATAGCGGTGAATCAGCTTCAATTGGAGGAGATGCTGCCGGCATTGCAAATAAAAACTATACCATCACAGCCGGACTTCAATATCGATTCTAAATCATTACCGCCCGTGGATATAGCAAGCAAAACTCGCTAATCCCGGAGCGCGCGATAATCAGTATGGAGTGTCTCCCGCTCTGAGGGCACTCCATTATCCACGGCCATATCACCCGAATGCTTCAGAGGATGGATTGTGGCAAGCGCAAAGGGATCGCCCAGGAATTGCTAAAAACCGAAGGTAAATGCAAGGCGCTTATCCTCGTGTGCCGGCATTTCATTTATCTCCTCGTATGCTCTACCTGTGGCGCAAAATCTGCCACGAACAAAGATACGATTCACGAATGCATCAGGTAACCTTCAGGTAGGGGCGCGAAAAGATGAGTTTGTCCGGGCAAAGAGAAGGCAATTGAACCGAAAGGGAAATGGGCAGGCAATGATGATGCCTGCCGCCGGCAATTATTTAGCGCAATAGACGCGCGCTTCACGCGGAGTATAAATACCCAGGGTGACAAAACCCAGCAGGCCGTTGACAAAAGTCTGCTGCACTTCAGTACGGACTACTTTGTCGGCGCCGCCGCAGACTTTGGCAGCATCAATTTGCTTCGACTGGCCAATGCCGCTGACAAAGAAGTGGTGAGTGGTGACCTGCTGAGGTTGAACGGTGACGCCAGGATTTACCGAGAAGCTCTGCTGGGCGCAACCAGAAATAGCGGCTGCGGCGAAAACTACCATAATTAACTTTTTCATTTCATCCCTATAATTGTTGTAAAACATACCCATGTTCGGGCAAAGGTTTTATACAGCAAAATGAAAAAGACACAACGTACTAATTTTTATAGTACCAGGTAAATGATTCCCCTATCTGCGATGCTGCGGGTACGGCCCAGTGCTCAGATTGCGGAAAAAAAGCCCGCACAGCGGCGGGCAGAGTAGGTTTACCGCACGACCAGCACCGAACATTCCGCATGGCGGACAACGGCGGCGGCGTTAGAGCCCAGCAGATAGGTGGTGATATCGGGACGGTGCGAAGAGATAATCACCAGATCCGCGGGGAGAGACTTCGCCATAGCAAGGATTTTATCTTTTGGCGAGCCTTCCGAAACGTGAAAATGGATACGGTCTTCGAGAATAGTAAACTTTTTCACAATCTCTTTCAGCCGCGATTCCGATTCGGCTTTGAGGTCATCCATCGCCGGCAGCTCTGCGGTGTAAGCCATTCCCAGCGAAGCGTAATAGGGAAGGGAGGGAATGACGGTCAGGAAATGCACCTCGGCATCATCGATTCTGGCTTCAGCTTCAACATGCTTGATAACGCGATCGGTTAATTCTGTATCGGAAATATCGATGGGCACAAGAATCATTCTGTTCATAAAACCTCCTGTTTAAGTAACCACTTAAAGTGTAGGCCATCCAGTTGATTATTGTACATTGAGCGCAATCACACTTTCGCCATCAGGCACGGCGGCGTTCAGTAAATTTTCCTTTGATCACGCCGTCGTAAAAACGGCCTTTAGAAACCACCTGGAGAAAGTCGCGGAAAATGCGCGGCGGGACGCCGAGATACTGTAGGGTTTTGTTATCGCGAAAACGAATTTCAAGAATACCGGAGGACTCATCGTAGGCGATGGAATGGATACGGGATGATTTCACGGGATGATGGTACATGGCGGGCGTCCTCTACGGCTACGGCGGTTCCTGGTAGCAATATAACATTCATCGGTCGATTATTTTAAAGCAATTGATATATTGTTTTGCTTTGAATGCAGTCGATGGCCGGGAGGGGAAGAGAAAGCCCGCCGTTGCCAGCGGGCCCGCTGATTAGAACTGGTAAACCAGGCCTAAAGCAACCACGTCATCGGTAGAGATGCCGTTGTTGGAATAGAAGCTATCGTCTTCGTCCAGCAGGTTGATTTTGTAATCAACGTAGGTGGACATATTACGGTTGAAGTAATAAGTCGCACCAATGTCAGCATATTTAACCAGATCTTTGTCGCCATCGGTTTTGCTCAAATCTTTACCTTTAGACATCAGGAAAGAGACCGCCGGACGCAGACCAAAGTCGAACTGATACTGCGCAGTTACTTCAAAGTTCTGGGTTTTATTGGCGACGCCGTTGCCGTTACCGTATGGCGTCATGTTGCGGGTTTCGGAATACATGGTTGCCAGGTAAATATTGTTGGCATCGTATTTCAGGCCGGTAGTCCAGGCTTCCGCTTTATCGCCCTGTGCGGTAGTTTGGGTCATCTGATCGTTGGTACGGTCAGAAGAGGTGTAGGCGGCGGCAGCGCTGATACCCATACCGAAATCATAAGAAGTTGACAGACCAAAACCGTCGCCGTTGGCGTTACGTACGCTGCGATCGCCGTTGTTGGTGCCTTCGCCGCTGCCGGCGTTTTCATTTTTACCCTGATACTGCAGGGCGAAGTTCAGGCCGTTAACCAGACCGAAGAAGTCATTGTTACGGTAGGTCGCTACGCCGTTAGCGCGGCCGGTCATAAAGTTGTCGGCCTGGGTGTAGGAGTCGCCGCCGAACTCTGGCAGCATATCGGTCCAGCCTTCTACGTCGTACAGTACGCCGTAGTTACGGCCATAGTCGAATGAACCGTAGTTAGCGAATTTCAGACCCGCAAACGCCAGACGGGTCCAGGACTGGTTGTCGGCGCCTTCGGTGTTGTTCGCCTGAACGTTATATTCCCACTGACCGTAGCCGGTCAGCTGATCGTTAATCTGAGTTTCGCCTTTGAAGCCAAGACGGACGTAGGATTGATCGCCATCTTTAGATGAATCATCGGAGAAATAATGCAGACCATCTACCTTGCCATAGAGGTCCAGTTTATTTCCGTCTTTATTATAAATCTCAGCAGAGTGAGCAGCGCCAGCAGCTAACAATGCCGGGATAACGAGGGCCAGTACTTTTCTTTTCATTTAGACAATCCTTTAACGGTTTTTGTTTTAGCTTCCTCCTGGGAAGTGAACTCATGCTAAATGAGCAAATTAAGATATGGTAAATATCAATTGTTACGATATGAGTAAAATCTAAAATAAATAATTCAACTGAAATGGTGATAATTATAATGAATGATTTTGTGAAATACATACAAAATAAAAATTATACACGGTGATTTTAATATCGTATTATCCGCCCGTTATATGCCTTTTATTGTCATCTAAGAATTTATGTTGCCCTCCGTTCCTGAGAATGGTTTTTATTGAGCGGTAAAATGACAAGCCCGAATGAATATTCGGGCTTTTTTTATGGGTGGCTAAAAAAGCGTCAGTAAATTAGCTTTCGGTTGCCGGTTTTTCCACCTTACCGGCCAGCTGGGCAAGGAAGTCATAGCGTTTTTGTAAATCCGCCGTCGCATCCTTCCACAGCTGTTCCGCGACTTCCGGCTGCTGCGCGTTAAGGCGGCGGAAGCGCTGCTCGTTCAGGAGCGTTTCTGCCAGCGCGTCTGACGGCGGACGGGAGTCCAGCGCCAGCGGAAGTTTACCTTCATCGGCGCGACGTGGGTCAAAGCGATACAGCGGCCAGAATCCGGTCGCGGTCAGCTGACGCATCTGATCGTGGCTCAGCGCCAGATCGTAACCGTGTTCTTCGCAAGGGCTGTAGGCAATAATCAGCGACGGGCCCGGATACGCTTCCGCTTCCTGAATCGCTTTTACCGTCTGGTTCAGCTGCGCGCCAAGGGAAATCTGCGCGACGTAAACGTGGCCGTACATCATCATGCTGACGCCGAGGTCTTTGCGCGCCTTGCGCTTACCGTGTTCGCCAAACTTGGTGACCGCCCCCAGCGGGGTGGCTTTTGATGCCTGGCCGCCGGTGTTGGAATAGCATTGGGTATCGAGCACCAGAATATTGACGTTTTCGGTCAGGCTCAGCACGTGGTCAAGACCGCCGAAGCCGATATCGTAGGCCCAGCCATCGCCGCCGATTAGCCAGATCGATTTCTCGACCAGCGCGTCGGCGTCGGTTAGCAGCTCTTTCGCGTCGGCTTCATTTGCCAGAACCTTACGCAGCTCGGCCACCTGTTCGCGGCGTACTTCAGGCGTTGCTTCCGCGTGCAGCGCGTCGTTAAGCGCGGGCGGAAGTTTATCGGCGAACTGCGACAGCAGACGCATTACGCGCTGACGGTGCTGATCGACGGTGAGGCGGAAACCGAGACCAAACTCGGCGTTATCCTCGAACAGCGAGTTAGCCCACGCCGGCCCGCGGCCGTTGGCATCGGTGGTGTAGGGCGTGGAAGGCAGGTTGCCGCCGTAAATCGATGAACAACCGGTGGCGTTGGCAATCAGCATCCGGTCGCCGTAGAGCTGAGTCAGCAGCTTGATATACGGCGTTTCGCCGCAGCCGGAGCAGGCGCCGGAGTATTCGAACAGCGGGCTGATCAGCTGCGAGGTGCGGATATCGATACGCTCCAGCTTGCTGCGGTCCATTTCCGGCAGATTGAGGAAGTAGTCATAATTCACTTTCTCTTCTTCAACATGTTCAAGGCGCGACATCATATTGATGGCCTTGATTTCCGGGTTCTGCCTGTCTTTGGCCGGACAAACCTCGACGCAGAGATTACAGCCGGTGCAATCTTCAGGCGCGACCTGCAGAACGTACTTCTGGCCGCGCATATCGCGGGATTTAACGTCCAGAGAATGCAGGCTGGCCGGGGCATTTTCCATCGCGTCCGGGGAGACCACTTTCGCGCGGATTGCCGAGTGCGGGCAGGCGGCCACGCAGTGGTTACACTGGGTGCAAAGTTCTTCCTTCCAGATAGGGATCTCTTCGGCGATATTGCGTTTTTCCCAGCGGGTGGTACCCATCGGCCAGGTACCGTCCGGCGGCAGGGCGGAGACCGGAAGCGCATCGCCGAGCCCGGCCAGCATGGCGGCGGTCACGGTTTTGACGAAATCCGGCGCGGCGTCGGAGACGACCGGCGGGCGGTTCGGGCTGTTGGCGTCGACCTGCTGCAGCGGCACTTCCGCCAGCGACTCGCGGGCCAGGGCCAGCGCCTGCCAGTTGCGTTCGACCAGCTCCTGACCTTTGCTGCTGTAGCTTTTAGCAATCGCCCCCTGCAGCTCCGACAGCGCGCTATCGCCCGGCAGGATCTGCGTCAGATGGAAAAAGGCCATCTGCATGACGGTGTTGATACGCGCTCCAAGGCTACACTCGCGGGCGATTTTTGCCGCGTTAACGATATAAAACCGCGCTTTTTTCTGATTCAGCGTAGCCTGGACTTCCTGCGGCAGACGCGACCAGACCTCTTCGGCGCCGTAAGGCGTGTTGAGCAGGAAAATACCGCCGGGCTTCAGGCGTTCAACCATCTGATACTTGTCGATAAACTGCAGCTGGTGGCAGCCGACGAAATCCGCCTGTGAAATCAGATAGGAAGAACGAATCGGCTTCTCGCTAACGCGCAGATGGGAAACCGTCAGGCCGCCGGCCTTTTTCGAATCATAGACGAAATAGCCCTGCGAGAACCACGGCGTCGAGTTACCGATAATCTTGATATTGTTTTTGGTGGCCGAGACGCTACCGTCGCTGCCGAGCCCGTAAAACAGGGCTTCCAGCTTCGCCTCCGACGGCAGCGTGTTTTCTACCAGCGGCAGCGAAAGATTGGTGACGTCATCGTAGATGCCGACGGTAAAGCGCGGCTTGGGTTTAGCGGCGCTCAGTTCGTTGAATATCGCCAGGACGCACTCCGGCCCGAACTCTTTTGAAGAGAGACCGTAGCGGCCGCCAATGGTACGCGGCAGGGTTTCTCGCTCGCCGCGGTTGAAGGCTTCCGCCAGCGCGGTCATCACGTCGAGATACAGCGGCTCAGCCTGGGCGCCCGGTTCCTTGGTGCGGTCAAGCACCGCTACGGCGCGGGCGCTTACCGGCAGCGCTTCCAGCAGGTGGGCTGCGGAGAAGGGGCGGTAAAGACGAACTTTCAGTACACCGACTTTTTCACCGCGGCTCAGCAGTTCATCAACCACTTCCTCACAGGTGCCGATTGCGGAGCCCATAATCACGATAACGCGCTCGGCTTGTGGATGGCCGTAGAACTCAAACGGTTTGTACTGACGCCCGGTGGCGGCGGCAAAATCGTTCATCGCCGTTTCAACGTGCGCGTAAACCGCGTCGTACCACGGGTTAGTTGCTTCACGTGACTGGAAGTAGGTATCCGGATTCGCTGAGGTGCCGCGGATTACCGGATGTTCGGGGTTCAGGGCGCGCTGGCGATGTTCATCGATTTTATCCTGCGGCAGCAGGCTGAGAAGGGTATCGTCCGCCAGCGGGGCGATTTTGTTGATTTCGTGCGAGGTGCGGAAACCATCAAAGAAATGAATAAATGGCACCCGGCTTTGCAGCGTGGCGATATGCGAAATCAGCGCAAAGTCCTGGGCTTCCTGGACGCTGCTGGCGCAGAGCATCGCGCAGCCGGTCTGACGCACGGCCATGACGTCCGAGTGATCGCCGAATATGGAGAGCGCGTGGGTTGCCACGGTGCGGGCGGCGACGTGCAGAACAAACGGCATCAGCTGGCCGGCCAGTTTGTACAGCGTCGGGATCATCAGCAGTAAACCCTGCGATGAAGTAAAAGAGGTCGAGAGGGCGCCGGTTTGCAGCGCGCCGTGTACGGCGCCGATTGCCCCGGCTTCCGACTGCATTTCGACGACGCGGGGGACATCGCCCCAGACGTTTTTCAGCCCGTTGCCCGCCCAGGCGTCCGCCTGCTCCGCCATCGTGGAGCTGGGCGTGATCGGGTAGATGGCGATAACTTCACTGGTGCGAAACGCGACTGAAGCAACCGCGCCATTACCGTCGATAGTGATCATATCAATACTCACATTGCTAAATTTTTGATAAAAAAGTTTTTATGCCCATTGATACACGCTGAGCACTCGCTGAGCTCTTCTGCGAAACCGCTATCGGCGCGATTCCACCGGTAGCGGATAAGTTCGTATCTCACCTGCCTGGTAACGGGGTTGCGTTACCTGCATCGCTACGGGCAGGGTGACCGGGTTTGTGAATCACTGTTTAAGTATAGACCCCAGAGGAACATGATTTTTTGATCTCCAGTAGCGACAAAATCCATAGTTCAGATAAATTAATTCAAGGTATTACATAGGTGCCTACGTATGAACGACACCCTACACCAAAATCAGTGGCGTCATTTTTCCATAAGTAGCAGTGTGGCGAATTTCGCCAGTCAAAGCCTCCTGACCGACAATACTGCCTTAATTACCTGTAGGTAATTTATTCGAGTTTTGCTATATTTTAGATACCTGATGGTAAATGGCGTTAGAATCATTGCGATGGATAAATACGAAATCAGACGACAGCGCTTGCTCTATATCCGTGATAATTTATGCGGCGGTAAGGCTGTTGATGTGGCCCGAACCCTTGGACGGGAGCCTTCTTACGTCTCAAGGATGCTCTACCCCGAAGGCAAAAAGCAAAAGAAAAGGATAGCTGACGAGATGGTCGAACTTATTGAATCTTCGTTCAATCTGCCCCGTGGATGGATGGACGGTATCACCGGTAATGTTGATATCGAGCGAGAACCGGTAGAGGATTCGCCGCAGATGCCATATGTCATTGAGGTTCTGGATGCCCAGGCCAGCGCAGGGCCGGGCTGCATTGTCTCCAGTGAGGTTGATGAAACGGTGAATAGCATCACCTATGACTCTGCCGGCGCGCTGCGGCTTTTTGGTAACCGGCCCGCAGAGCATATCAAGGTGATCACGGTCTCCGGCGATAGCATGTCCGGCACCATTGAGACCGGTGACTACATTTTTGTCGATGTCTCGAAAGACTACTTTGAAGGTGACGGCATTTATGTCTTTTCTTTTAAAGGCGCGGTGCTGGTGAAACGTCTTCAGTTCACGGCGGATGGGCTGCTCGTTCACTCGGATAACAGCAAATATGCGGACTGGACGATTGGCGAAAGCCATGAACAGTATCTGAAGATCATTGGTCGCGTGATTTATAGCCACAGCGTTAAACGCTTTGTTTAAAGGCGTTCATTGCCACGCAGCTTCGCCATCCTGTTTCTGTCATAAACCCTGAGCTCAGCCATAAGCATTACCCGGGTATGCCACCTGTACGCCGGGCATACCTGCGGCTTCTCACCCCCCAATCCTGTGACCCGCTGTTCAACACTACCCGCCTCGGACCTTTTCAGCTGTTTTTACGCGTCAGGCCACTATTTTTTCAAAAATATTTTCAATATTTTCAATTGGTTAATTTGTTTTTTTCCATAAAGTATACCTATGGGTATTTATTTTTAAATAACCCTGAGGTATTCTTTTGTCATCAGCTTGATAGACAGCACTATCCGGATGATGAAATACAACGATTCATAACTGAATCTACGTGGCTGAAAAGCCAGCGCCATGGCGCAGTGCGCTTTGGGGTGAAGCCATTGGCAAGGATCCGATTGCCGAAGGCATTCCGCCAAAGCCCATTAAAGGAGACCGCAATGTCCCGTAAAACCGCGTTTAATGGCTCCGCTGCGGGCCGACGTCGCGCGCAGCGCTCCCACTTACAAAATCCGCAAACGCTCAGTTCAGATCTTATCCATCGGCCCACTCCGTCCCGCGCTCAGATTCAGGCAAAAGGGAAGCACCATACGCCTGAACGTATTGAGGACGCATTGCCGATTAAATTTGTGGCACAGGATATTTTTTGGCAGCGCGAGGAATATAAACGGCAAATTGAGCGAGCGACCATCATTTATCAGCAAGAATTTGCACACCAGTATGCGCAGCCAGGAACCTGGCTCTTCCAGAGGGCAATTTATGCGCTTGGTTTGCAAAAAAGAAAGAAAGTAACGGCGAGGTAACGCCTTAGTGCCAGGAAAAATGACCCTGCGCTTCGTTATTTACCATCATAACTCATAGTGAAAGAAGGGAGGGTATATGTCCGATCCTGTTTCCGGTACGTCGATAATTGTTGCTGGTGGATTAATGGGCGCTGGTATGTTTGGCCTGGTGACAGGTATTGATTATGGCGTTGTTTTTGGGGCTTTTGCTGGCGCGGTATTTTATGTTGCGACGGCGGTTAATATCACGCGCTTTAGACTCGTCGCCTATTTTATGACTTCTTTTATTGTCGGCGTTTTGGGTTCCGGGTTAATTGGTACGAAGCTGGCTATCTGGACCGGATACAATGAACGACCTTTAGACGCGTTAGGCGCCGTGCTGATATCCGCGCTGATTATTAAGATACTTACGTTCCTGAATAATCAAGAACTAACCGACCTCTACAAAATACTAACCCGCAACAATAGTGGGCGCCCGAATGGGAAATGAACTTCCCGCGCTGCTTAATGCCGTTCTCTGCGCTTTGATTACCCTAACCTTAATGTTTTATCGGCGCGCCCGGTACAGAAGGTATCGACCATGGATATCGTATACGGCTTATTTACTGGTAATCACCTATGCCAGCATACCGTTTCGTTATCTCTTCGGCTTGTATACGTCGACCCACTGGTTGGTTGTTACCGTGAATTTTTTTGTCTTTATTGCCGTGTTCCTGGTGAGGGGGAATATTGCGCATTTAATCGATAAATGAGGAATAAATGAATAAAGATGAGATTTTTAATGCCATTCTGGAAAAGGAGGGCGGTTATGTAAATCATCCTGATGATAAAGGAGGTCCGACAAACTGGGGGATTACTCAAGTCACCGCACGGGCTCATGGTTATGATGGCGATATGCAAAAACTGACGCGCCAACAGGCGCTGGATATTCTCAACGCTGACTATTGGATTGCGCCCCGGTTCGATCATGTTGCTGAAATATCTACCGCGATCGCTGAAAAACTGTGTGACGCCGGGGTCAATATAGGGCCTGTTCTGCCGGGTAAGTGGCTTCAACGCTGGTTAAATGCTTTTAATCATCGTGGGGTACTTTATCCGGATCTTATAACCGATGGTGTTATTGGCCCCAGGACCTTAAATGCCTTGAGCCATTATGTTATTCGAAGAGGCAGTGAAGGGGAGCTTGTACTGCTACGGGCATTAAACTGTAGCCAGGGGCAGTATTATCTGGAGTTAACAGAAAAAAGTGAGGCTAATAAATCATTTATATATGGTTGGTTAAGGGCTCGGATAGCTATGTAATTTTCTGTTTTATTAATCTAATTCGTTCAGTAACTGAAATCTGGAGAAAGTGAATATGTATACATCTAATGATTTAACCCTCTCAATGTTTTACTCATCTGCCATTGCTGAGGAAACTGGTAATAAAGTCGCAACGCTCACCGTTCAAACCATGGGGCCATCAGCGGAAATTTTACAAATCAGTAAGTTGCACTGTATTACTGATGAAAATAAAGCGAAACGTTATAGTATTGGCGAGCAGTTTATTGCTAATGGCTCCGACTCTCTTCTCGCCGCTATTGAAACCTGGTGGCGTGATAATTCTGCGGCTCTCATTGAAGAGTTAATGATTGAAGTTATGGATTTTATTTTGAGTAATGTTAACCAAAATGCAACCTGGATCGGCCAGTATGGTATGAAAATTTTTGAAAATGAGCCGGTCGCAAAACGTATCCCTGATAGCGTATTACAGAACGGCAGCCACACAAATTTCTGAAAAGTGATGTGGTGTGAAAGCGTAATCACTATGGCGCAACAATAAGTCATAATTAAACAAGCTATTCGCATTGATAAAATGCATTCAAATATTTAAATATCAATAATGGAGATATTATTATGGGTTTTGCTCTGCCTAATGGCTCAACCGTTTTTGTTGGTTCCGGTCTTGGTTCTCCCGTATCTGTGAGTACGGTTTCCAATGCTGAAGGTGCGGTATTTACCGTTGCTGAAAATCATAACCTTAAGGTTGATGATGTCGTGCTGATTTCTTCGGGTTGGGGTGTAATCGATGGTTTAGTTGCCAGAATCACCGCACAAACAACAAATAGCGTAACCATTTCGGTCATTAACTCCAGCGACCGGAATTTTTTCCCGGCTCATGCCGGTGGCGGGAAATTACAGAAAATCACGGAGTGGACTGAGATTCCACAGATTACGGAAGTCGCGCAGTCGGGTGGTGAACAGCAGTATGCACAGGTACAGTTTCTGGCAGACGATCGCCAGCGTAATATTGGCACCTTTAAGGCGGCTAAAAGCCAAACCTTTACCTTAGCGCATGATGCTTCTTTACCGATCTATAAAGTATTGGGCATGGCGGATCGCTACGGCCAGGTGTTACCGCTACGCATGTTTGTGCCTAATGCGAAGGAGTATCGCTATTGGTCCGGCGTTCCGTCATTTGATCCGCAACCAGTGACCGCGGTGAATAGCGTTGAAACTGTACAAGTCGCGTTTTCCATTCACTCTCGGGATATTACTTTCTATAAATCGGAAGATTAATCGTTCTCCTTATCTGTGGAACATAAATTAAATTCAACTGGGCTCCTGCGGGAGCCTTTTTTAAGGGTATTTATGAGCGCTATTTTCAAATTACAACCTAACCCTGTTTTTAAAGCTGATGTTGCTATTCCTCGTGCCGGTGAAGAAGACGGAGTGCTGAATTTTACGTTTAAGCATCGGCCAATAAA
The DNA here is from genome assembly GCF_019048985.1 of Klebsiella sp. PL-2018. Lineage (NCBI taxonomy): Bacteria > Pseudomonadati > Pseudomonadota > Gammaproteobacteria > Enterobacterales > Enterobacteriaceae > Klebsiella > Klebsiella sp. PL-2018. The sequence goes on along the minus strand of NZ_CP077673.1, from coordinate 3,253,192 downwards.
AGAACTGGCAGAGCTAGAAGATATTGACGAAAAAACGGTCTGTGATTTCTTACTGGAGATCGTCGACGGCTGGGCATTATCTGAACCCTGTACGCGAGAAAATATGGGCGTGCTGGTAGATAACTATCCGGGGGCCGTTAAAGCAATAATGGCTACTTATTATCAGGAGCTGACGGGAAATCGCGAAAAAAACTGATTGCGGTTGCCTCTGCATTCTATACGCCTGAACCATCAGCGGATGAGCTAAGCGCATTCGGTCTGACAGCCGAAGACTATGACGATATTGTCATCAACGTCTGGCCCGATATCTGGCCTGCGTTTGTGGTCTTTCGCACGGCCAGCACGCAGTGGCGCACCAGTCCAGGAGGGGTTATCGGTCTGGACTACAGTGTCCTCGCATGGCTCATGAGGGTTTATGATATAGCTGATGAGGTAACCGCAATAAACGATATTCAGGTAATGGAACGGGTGGCCTTGAATATCCTGAATAAACTACAGAACTAGCCTGGGTTTTAGCAGAAGTATGTTCACATTATTAATCAATGTAAACCAGATAAGTAGTTGGTTTATTCTTTCAGGAGATAATCAATGGCGGGTGATACAACAATAACACTGCGCATGAATAACAGTGAACTGGAAAAAAGCAATCAGCTTCTGGATAAATATCAACAGAAAGTAACTGTCGCCAGCCGTAAAAGTGAAGAGTTTAATAAGACTTTTCGTGCTGCAACAGATATCCAGAAAAAGCATACGGATGGCCTGAAAAGGTTAATACAGACGTTACCCCTTCCTCCAGCCAGAATGGGACCCATACTTCAGGATATGGTAAAGAAATCTGAGGATGAGACCTACAATATAACGTCAGGCTCTAAAAGTTACTGGGATTCACTGGCAGGAATAGGTAGCCCTCCAAAAGAAGAACTGGGTAATACGCCAAAAGTTTTTCGCCCAGGCGCAAATATGGAAGAGCGTTCTGACGATGATACGGAAAAAGGGGGGAAGAGCGATTGGCTCGGCGGTTTAATGGCAGGAGCCAAAGAAGCGTGGGATAAATTCCTTAAGGATGGAGAAAACGTTCATGGCAAGCTTAAGGATTTAGCTAAAGACGCCTTCAGCTCAATGGGAAACTCGCTGGTGGAATATATAACCACAGGAAAGGCGAATTTTAGTGATTTCCTGATGACCTTTCTGAAAGGGACGCTGAAGATGCTTAGCCAATTATTGTTGGTAAAAGCCATGCAGGCTTCCTTTAACGCGATGTCGAATTCCGGCATTGGCTGGGTAGTATCCATCGGTAAAGTTTTCACGGGCCACTCCGATGGAGGCTATACCGGAGACGGGGGTAAATATGAGCCGAGAGGGATTGTTCATGGCGGCGAATTTGTTTTTACCAAAGAGGCGACCTCGGCGATAGGGATTGGCAACCTTTACGCCATGATGCGCGGTGCGCAGGGGTATGCGGGCGGCGGCTATGTGGGAACGGCATCAATGCAGGGACTGGGTTCTTCAGGCGCAGGGCCACTGACCATTCAGACCTCAGTACTTATTCAGAATCAGGGCTCAGAACCGCAGGCGGCCGACAATAACGGCGCGTTAAATCGCGCCTGGCAGCAGACGATAGACCGTTCCGTTCGCGCTGGCGTGGCAAATGAATTGAGGCCTGGTGGCCTTATCTGGAATGCAAACCACGCACGTTAATTTTTTGATTCCCGGAGAAGATATGGCAATAGAAACCTTTACCTGGCGAACGCAAATACAAGCGGGTTTGCAGGGGGATTTTAATTTCACCGTTCGCGAGGCTCGTTTTGGCGACGGATATCAGCAGATCGTCGGCGATGGTCTACATTTTGAAAAACAAAGCTGGCCAGTGACCTTGACCGGAGAAAAGGAAGAGATATTAGCCGTGCTTGAATTTATGCGGCGTCATGTAACGAAGTCGTTTATCTGGGATACCCCTGCGGGGGAATCCGGGCTTTATCGTGTTAGCGCCGATTCACTAAAACTTTCGCCATTATCGAGTCAGATAATGACGGTAACCGCCACATTTAACCAGGCATATGCACCATGATTACAGCTGATTATCAAAAACTTGAACCCGGGAGTGAAATACGTTTACTGGAAATTGATGGCAGCGTCTTTGGCATGGATGATGTCTTATATTTCCACGGGCACAGTATCGCCCATAGCGAAGCTGAAATCCAGGCTGCTGGAGGGGACGAAACGCGTTTGCCTGCAAAATCCATTTGGTGGCAGGGCAATGAATATATGCCATGGCCTTGTATTATTGACGGGATTGAATCCTCTACCAGCGGTCGGGACGCGCAACCATCGCTGAAGGTGGCAAATATTGATGCTTCGATTACCGCGCTGTGCTTGTATTACGATGACCTGGTTCAGGCGAAAGTCACCATTCACGATACGCTGGCAAAATATCTCGACGCACGTAATTTCCCTGAAGGTAATGCGAGAGCCGACCCCACGCAGGAAAAACGAAAAGTCTTCTTTATTGATGCCAAAAGTGAGGAGACCAATGAAGCGATTGAGTTCACTCTTGCCAGTCCAATGGATTTGCAAGGAATAATGATCCCAACGCGTCAGCTGCATTCTATCTGTACCTGGTGTATCAGGAATAAATACCGCAGCGGCGATGGTTGTGATTATACAGGTCAGCGATATTTTGATAACAATAATACACCTGTTACCGATCCGGCGCTGGATGTTTGTAACGGCACTTTGTCGGCCTGTAAATTACGCTTTGGCGAAGACAATGAGCTGCCTTTTGGTGGTTTTCCCGGCACATCTTTAATTCGGAGCTAACATGCGCCAGAAAGTTATCAGGGCTATTCAGGTGCATGCTCAGGAGCAATATCCTCGAGAATGCTGCGGTGCGATTGCCCAAAGGGGGCGGGTAGAGCGCTATTTCCCCTGTCGTAATATTGCCGATGCCCCACAGGAGCATTTTGTTCTTGCGCCGGAGGATTATGCACGGGTAGAGGATTGGGGCACCGTAACGGGGATCGTCCACAGTCACCCCGACGCGACGACCCAGCCAAGCGAGTTGGATAAGGCTCAGTGTGACGCGATGTTGTTACCCTGGCATATTTTCAGCTGGCCGGAAGGCGATTTTCGTACCATTTATCCGCGAGGAGAATTGCCGCTGCTGGAACGTCCGTTCGTGCTTGGCCATTATGATTGCTGGGGACTGGTAATGAGCTATTTTCGCCAGCAGCATAATGTTGAGTTGACGGATTATCGTGTGGATTATCCGTGGTGGGAAGATGGCTACCCTGATAACTTTTATCATGATTGTTGGTATGAATGTGGCTTTCGCGAGTTTGATGGCCCGCCGCAGCCGGGAGATATGATTATCATGCAGGTACAGGCAAATAAGTGGAATCATGCGGGTATTCTCCTTGAGGGAAATATGCTGCTGCATCACCTGTATGGTCATTTAAGCCAGCGAGTGCCGTATGGGGGATACTGGCAGGAAAGAACGGTGAAAGTTTTGCGCTATCATATTAATGATAATGCGTTGACTAATGAAAAAATCTGAAAGACGTTGGGATTTTAAATCACCCGATATGAAATGCGTTAGCAAGTGAATGTGATTCAACATCAGAGGGCTGGACTTGCTCTCGAGTCAACTCAGCGTACGATATTATCAATGGCGGAATAGATGCTTATGATTTATTCATAATGTCTGCTGCAGATGGAGTATTTATGCAAGAACATATGGTCAGAATAGAGTTGGGCGGTATTCTTGGTAAGAAATTTGGCAAATCTCATTGTCGGATGGTGGCAACGGCATCTGAAGCGATAAGGGCTTTATGTTGTACTATCAATGGATTTGAAAAATTCATGAACAACAGCAAAGCTATGGGATTAACCTATGCTGTTTTTAAAGGAAAGAAAAACATTAGCGAGGATGATATTCCTTTCCCCATCAACGATAAAGTAATACGAATTGTTCCTGTCGTTATTGGTAGTAAAAAAGCTGGCGTGCTACAGACGATATTAGGTGTTGCATTGATCGCGGTCGCTTCAATCGCCACTATGGGCACTGGAGGGATATTCGCCGCGATTGCTGCCGGCTCCGGGTGGGGAAGTGCCGCAATGCTGGGGGCCTCAATGGTACTTGGTGGTGTTCTTCAGATGCTTTCTCCTCAGGTTCCAGGTTTAGCCAGTCAACAATCTCCTGAAAATAAAGCCTCCTACGCATTTGGCGGGGTCACGAACACCACCGCTCAGGGATATCCGGTACCGTTGTTATACGGCAAGCGGCTTATCGGCGGGGCAATTATTTCAGCGGGAATTTATGTAGAAGACCAGCAGTAAAATATCCGGCTTCTCTCATTTCAGACCACCTTTGAGGTGGTTTTTTTATGGACAAAATATCTATGACACAGCATCTCATTAAAGGTTGTAAGGGCGGGAGTTCAAGCCCGCGTACCCCAACGGAACAGCCTGATGATTTACAGTCTGTTGCGAAAGCAAAAATTCTCATTGCGCTGGGCGAGGGTGAATTTGCCGGTGCGCTTACCGCAAAAGATATTTACCTTGATGGTACGCCACTGGAAAATTCCGACGGCTCGCAAAATTTTAGCGGTGTCGCCTGGGAGTTTCGACCGGGAACTCAGGCACAGAATTACATCCAGGGGATCCCCGGTTCAGAAAATGAAATTAACGTAGGAGTGGAAGTCTCCAGCAAAACGGCCTGGTCCCGCTCTTTTAGTAATACCCAGCTTTCCGCCGTCCGCCTGCGCTTAAAATGGCCATCTTTACTGAAACAGGAAGATAATGGCGATCTGGTAGGGAACGCCGTCAGCTATGCCGTTGATTTGCAAACCGATGGTGGTAGCTGGCAGACGGTGCTGGAGAGTGCGGTAAGCGGAAAGACCACTTCCGGCTATGAACGATGCCACCGCATTGATCTCCCCCGGGCGACGACGGGTTGGGTTTTGCGCCTGCGTAAGGTCACGGAAGACGCAAATACCTCAAAAACTGGCGATGTTATGATGCTGCAAAGTTATGCTGAGGTGCTTGATGCAAAACTACGCTATCCCAACACGGCCCTGCTTTACGTTGAATTTGACTCTCGTCAGTTTAATGGCTCTATTCCAAAAATTGCCTGCAGTCCTCGCGGGCGGGTGATCCGCGTTCCTGATAACTATGACCCGGAGACCCGCCAATATTCAGGCATCTGGACCGGAGCATTCAAATGGGCGTGGACGGATAACCCGGCCTGGATTTTTTACGATCTGATCGTCAGCGATCGTTTTGGCCTGGGGAATCGTCTTACCTCAGAAAATATTGATAAATGGACGTTGTATCAGGTAGCACGATATTGCGATGAACCCGTCCCCGATGGTAAAGGTGGGGAGGGTACCGAGCCGCGCTATTTATGTAACGTCTATGTTCAGGATCGCAACGATGCCTATACGGTGTTACGCGATTTTGCGGCCATTTTCCGTGGCATGACCTGCTGGAGTGGCGATCGGGTGATTGCTCTGGCGGATATGCCTCGTGATATTGATTACACCTACACCAGGGCTAACGTCATCAATGGTCGTTTTCACTATGCCAGCAGCAGTAGCAAAACGCGCTATACCAACGCGCTCGTCTCATGGTCTGATCCAGAGAATGAGTATGCGGATGCGATGGAGCCGGTTTTTGAGCAGCCGCTGGTCGCCCGCTATGGATTTAATCAGCTAGAACTTACGGCGATTGGCTGTACCCGTCAGTCGGAGGCCAACCGTAAAGGGCGTTGGGGAATTCTGACCAACAATAAAGATCGCGTAGTGACTTTTTCAGTCGGACTGGACGGTAATATTCCACAACCCGGCTATATCATTGCGGTGGCGGACGAAATGCTGGCGGGAAAAGTCAACGGTGGCCGTACCCGCGAAGTGGATGGCTGCGTTATTACGCTCGATCGTAAAACGGAAGCGAAAGCCGGGGACCGTCTGTTATTGAACCTGCCATCGGGGGGGACGCAAGGCCGAACCATTGAGAGCGTCGATGGACACGTCGTCACCGTCACCGCTGAATATGCCGAAAGACCAGAACCGGAATGCGTATGGGCCATTGAGTCTGACTCTCTGAGGGTCCAGCAATATCGTGTTGTGGGTGTTAAAGATAATAACGATAGCACCTTTACAATTTCCGCAGCCGCTCACGATCCGGATAAATACGCCAGGATTGATTCCGGTGCGATTATTGATAGTCGGCCAATCAGCGTTATTCCTCCAGGGAAGCAAAGCGCGCCAGCTAATATCGTTGTTGAGTCTTATTCCGTGGTTAATCAGGGGATTAGCGTTGAAACGCTGCAGGTTCACTGGACGGCAGTACAGAATGCCATTGCTTATGAAGCCCAGTGGCGCCGCAATGAAGGCAACTGGATAAACGTGCCCCGGAGTTCCGTTGCCTCGTTTGATGTCAGCGGAATTTATGCCGGCCGATACATCGTAAGGGTGCGCGCTATCAATGCCGCGGAAGTGTCGAGCGGCTGGGCATATTCGCAAGAGAAAACGCTGACCGGCAAAATCGGCCTGCCTTCGGCACCTGTTTCGCTGACCACAACATCCCTTCTGCATGGCGTTCAACTAAACTGGGCGTTCCCGGAGGGAAGTGGCGATACGCAAAAAACCGAGCTGCAGTACAGCCCAAATCCAACCGGCAACGGCGCGATGGCGCTTTCTGACGTAACGTATCCGGGAAACTCGTATCAGCAGATGGGCCTGCAGATTGCGGCGACGTTCTGGTACCGGGCACGCATTGTCGATCGCCTTGGTAACGAAAGTCCGTGGACCGTCTGGGTGCAGGGGATGGCCAGCGACGATATCGGGGAGTATTACGACAAGCTGACCGATGCAATTAAGGACACCGAAGCCTGGCAAGAATCTCAGCGGGATATGGAGGAAACCCACAAAACGCTGACGGAAACCGCTGATGCCATCCGTGAAGAGGTCGAGCAGCAGGTTAACGAAATAAACCAGAGCATTAATGAGACCGCCGGGGGGATCCGTAAGCAGGTTGATGGGCAGATAGCGACGGTCAATAAGTCGATAACAGAGAATATTGACCTCGTTAATCAGACCCTCAATGACACCATCTCGACAGTAAACAAAAGCATCAACGATGCTGTGAGTGATATTAATACTTCCGTCGACCAGCAGATAGCAGATGTCAATAAAGCCCTGACTGCGGGGGACTCGGCGTTAAAATCCCAGCTGCAGACGGTTGAAAACGGCCTGAAACAGTCCATTGCTCAGGCAAATACGGGCTGGGATAAAGCGGTAAAACAGGAGACCGCTGACCGCATTGCGGACGTCAACGCGAAAGCGGCGCAGGCGGCAGACCAGCTGCTCAATGAAAAAAATGAGCGGGTGGCCGCCATCGATAATCTGCAGACAATTATTCAGGATGGCGACGAGTCACTGGCCCGTCAGATCGCTGAAATCTCTGCCGGTAGTGGGCAGCAGTTTGATTCGTTCAGTATCTGGTACTTCGATAAAGACAATGAAGGGTGGACCGAGGACGATGCCGGTCAGGTGCCGATGCAAATCACGGACGAAGGCTGGCTGAAATCATCGAACAGCACCGCCTCCTGCCGTTCGCCAAACGGGCAAAAAATCCCGGGTTCCCCCTATCGCACCGTCATGCTGCGTATTAAGCGCGTGGGTAATCCGGCATGGAAAGGGCGGCTTTACTGGATTGGTACAGAGGAAACCGGCTGGAGTGATGCCCGCTCGGTGACTATCGCCGAGCAGGAGTTTGATGGCGAGGGTATCAGCGTGGTGGCCATTTCCGACGTGAACTGGAACGCGTCCGGCACGGTTCGCCGTTTTCGTCTCGATCTGGCCCAGGGGCAGAATGCCGACAACTATTTTCTGATCCACTGGATATCCGTTGGGCGCCCGGCGCCGGCAGCAAGTACGGCGGCCCTGCGTAATGAGGAGATGGCGCGGACGCAAGCGGATGAGGTAGAGGCGCTGAAACGTTCCACGCTGGCGGCTCAGATCAGGGGAACCTCTGACAGTAACAGCCTTGCAGACCTGCGTTCCGGCCTGCTGTATCAGGAGATGAACGCGCGTATCACCGCCGATAAAGCAGAGGTGACGGCCAGAGAATCGCTGCAGGCGCAGTTCAACGACAATAAATCCTCGGTGGCGGAGGAACTGAGCTCCCTGACGACAGCGCAGAGCGCGCAGGCCAGCAAAATTAGCGGTCTGGAAACCAGTCTGGGTAAAAAAGCCGACGCAACCGCGCTCCAGACGCTGACGCAAAAGGTCGAACAGCAGGGCACCACGTTAACCAGCCAGGGAAATACGCTGACCTCGCTGTCTAACCGCGTCGGGAAAACGGAATCGGGCGTGGCCGCAAACAGCAATGCCATTACGGGCCTGCAGTCCAGCGTCAGCCAGCAGGATAAAACGCTGACCAGCCAGAGCAGCGCCATCGCAAAGTTGCAGAACGACCTGACCACGACGAATGCCAGCGTCAGTAAAAAGGCTGATGCCAGTGCGGTCACTGCCTTAACCAATCAAGTGACCGGGACGGAAGGAAACCTGGCCACGCAGTCTGGCCAATTGACAATGCTGAAAAACTCCCTGGCTGAGGGGAGCCTGGTCAGCAATGGCGGAATGAATGTTGATTTATCCTTCTGGGAAAACTCCGGTACCGGTTCGGCGTTCACTTATGATTCGGGTGAAAAAGCCCTGAAAACCACGACTGGCTCCATTCGCGTCGCCAACGTCACGCGTATCCCCGTTGAGGCCGGACTGACTCTCACGGTCTCTTTTGAGTACCGGACTTCGGAAACGGTTAACAGCGTATCGTCTGACACCGTCGGTGTGATAGCGGATTTAGGCAATCCGATCGCCTGGTTATCGTCTATATCACCGTGGCTGAGTGGGGTAACGACCAGCTGGCAGACGAAAACCGTGGAACTGACCATTCCGGCCAATTTTACCGGGCGTTACGTTTATCTGCGATTTGCCGCCGGGGGCTGGACACCGTCAAACAGTGCACGTCTGTATATCCGTAAAGTCGACGTCTTTTCATCGACCGGGGTGTCAAAGAAAGCGAATGCATCGGCGGTAACAGACCTGACCAGCCGGGTCGACTCGGCGGAAGGGAAACTGGTCAGCCAGAGCCAGGCGATCGCAAAGCTACAGAATGATCTGACAACGACCAACGCCACCGTAAGTAAAAAGGCGGATCAAAGCGCCCTGACGTCACTGACCGGACGAGTGGAGAAGACGGAAAGCGGCCTGACTGCAGCGAATGGTAATATTACTTCCCTGACCAGCGCGATTGGTGCTGCAAAAGCTGCAGGGGATGATTATATTCCTAACCCGGCGCTTGAACCTTCCTACGACCGCATGGGTTATGACGTCGTTTCAGCCACTGCTGCGGGTGTACCTGTAGATTGCCCGTTTGCGTATGTGGTTCGCCTGGCCGGTCGCGACCATGTACCTAAAATCAACAATGTTGCGGTGACTCCGGGTGATGTTTTCGAGATGTCGGCGGTGGTTGCTTGCGGAACCGGACAGGCGGATTTTAATCTCTATATCGCTAATGCCACTTCAGCGACAGGTGGTATCAAAGCGAGACTTTCCGGCGGGAATACCAAAGTCACCGCAGCGTGGAAACGCGTGACATGGCGCTTTACGGTGCCGGCCGATACGAATTTTATGCGTCCCTTCCTGCAGGTTAATCAGAGTTCACCCTTTGGTACGGTCTGGTATGCGGCAGACTGGCATCTGCGCAACGTTACTGCAGCGCAGAGTGCACAGAAAACCGCTGATGCAACAGCAAAAGCGGTGGACTCCCTGACGACAACAGTCTCTGTGCAGGGCGATACGCTGAGCAGCATCGGTAGCCGGACCACGGCGCTGGAAAACGGTCTGTCAACGACGAATGCCAGCGTCAGTAAAAAAGCGGATGCGAGCGCGCTGCAATTGTTGCAGAACACAGTCACCGAACAGGGCAAGACGCTGACCAGCCAGGGCAGCAGTCTGACGAAGCTGGATAACAGCCTGAAGGAAACTGTCGCGGCTGTTGATGCCACAAAAGCTGATGCCGATGCTTCCCGGGCGATAGTCGGAAATCTGTTAACAAATCCGTCTTTTGAACGAGGTAAAGATGGTTACAACGGCTGGCAATCAGCGACGTCAATACTCACAGCTTCTTCGCCGCATAGTGGCACCCAAATTCTTAAAGTGGTTCCAGGCAGCAGTGTCGTCTCGTTGCTTCAGAAGATTTCGTTTACCAAAGATCGCACCTACAAAATAGGTATCTTCACGCGTGTTTCAGGTGGAACAACAATGCCGTCAGGCACCGCTGGCAATAATAAGCTGCGTATTGGCGATTCTGACGGGCCACTGAAGGAGGTTCAGTTTAACCCCGCGACGCTGCCAACGAGTTCTGTCTGGCAGGAAATTTCGGGCACATGGAAAGCCACGAAAACCGCAGTCCTTGACGTCTCGCTCATGGTGCTGCTGGCGACGGGAGAGCAGTATTTTGATGATTTCTATCTGGTAGACGTGACTGATGAAACCAATATTGCGGTCAGCGCCACCGCCATCAGCAATCTGACAAACCGGGCCAGTAGCGCTGAAGGAAAGCTTGAGAGCCAGAGTCAGTCCATCACAAAACTGCAAAACGGACTTGCCACTGCCGACCAGAATATCGCGAAAAAAGCCGATGCTTCAGCCGTCGCTTCGTTAGGCAACCGGGTTACTGAAGCTGAAGAGAAGCTGACGAGTCAAAGTGACAGTATTACCCAGCTAGAAGCTTCACTCGATAGCGCTCGCGATACCGGTGAGAATCTGGTTGAAAACTATGATTTCAGAAACCAATTAAATGCGTGGAATCTGCAGAATGCCGGGCGCATTGTGTGGGGAGCATCAAACGGGGAGGGTGCTCCCGGTGTGATAATCACGCATACGGGTGACGCAAGTAATCCTGGATTAATGTCGAATAACGCTAAATGGTTCCCGGTAAGTTCATCACGCCGGTTCCGTTTTAAGGTACGTGCAAAATTAATCTCAGGTTCAGGTGGGATTTTATGCCGCATCTTTAATTCGAAGACCGCTGGTACTTACACCCAGACGCAGGCTGTTGTAACCAGAAAAGATGGTTTTGAAACGCTGACGGTAGATATACCCGCGTTGCCGGCCACCACCACAGACGCAAGGATTGCTTTTTATGTATATCCGTCCGCGACAGTTGTTGCCGTCGACAGCATTGCCGTTTATGACGTTACCGATGAAACCGTGGGTTCGGCCAACGCCAGCGCAGTCAGTGATTTGACAACACGCGTGACCAGTGCTGAGGCGGGAATGACTTCTCAGGGGACGGCTATTACAAAGCTGCAGAATGATCTGTCAACCACCAATGCGAATGTTAATAAGAAGGCTGATGCTACTGCATTAAACGCGTTATCTAATCGTGTAACGCAGACTGAAAAGGATATCAACAGCCAGGCTGACAGCATTACCAGCCTGAACAGCACGCTGAATATTAACGCCCGCAAAGGCTCAAACCCGTGGCTGGACGGAACGTTTGAAACTTATGACGTTAATCAGAACCTGGGTGGGTCTGCGCGAGTTATTAGCGGAGTCAGCTACTCGGGCGGCAAATGCATGCGCGTGACGCGTGCACCGAACACTACCGGTAACAGCGACGACCTAATCGGTTCACGCCTTGCCATTCGCGACGCGGCAGTATTCAGGGTTGAGTTCTGGGCGATGATGCCATCCGGTGAAACCCCCTCAGGCGGCTGGGTCACCGTGGTCGGCCTCAACGTGCAAAATGATGCGGGCGCAAACTCATGGCTGGGAGCTGCTAATGTCAGCGAAACAGCGCTGGCCGGTCGTGACAAATGGGTTAAATTTTCCGGGTATGCAAAAGCCACCGCGAAAGGTGCAACCCGTGCCGTTGTTTGGATCTCTACGCGCGGGGCGAACGGCAGCAACACGCCGGGTTATAATCTGTTTATCGACGACATGGTTATTACAGATGTAACCGACGCTTACAATGCGCAGAGCACGGCAGACGCGACCGCCTCAGCTGTTGATTCCCTGACGACACAAGTCTCTCAGCAGGGTGATATCCTGACGAGTGTCGGAAGCCGGACCACCATGCTGGAAAACGGGCTGAATACGACAAACGGCAACGTCAACAAAAAAGCCGATGCTACCGCTCTGCAGACGCTCCAGAATACCGTGACGGAACAGGGCAAAACGATGGCCAGTCAGGGTAGCAGCCTGACGCAGTTGAATAACTCCCTGAATGATGCCACGGCCAGCCTGGCTGCTGATGGTAAAATTCCCGGCAACCTGATTTCCAACGGTTCATTTGAACGCGGCCAGGAGGCTTTCACAGGATGGGGAAGCGTCGGGTCCGTTATCAGTGCACAATCGCCCAACTACGGCAGCAAAATAGCGATGTGTGGTGTGGGCCTGGCCGGGATCTCTCAGAAAGTACCGGTCGTCAAAGGCAACACATATAAAATCGGTGTGTTTGCCCGTGCGCAGGGCGGTTCGGTCATGAGTGACCAGGGTAATAACAAACTGCGTATTGGTCAGTCGTCCCTGTTGTACGATCGCCAGTTCAACACCGCGAACCTTCCAACCAGTTCATCATGGATTGAATTGACCGGAACATGGAAGGCGACGGTAGACGGGATGGTCGATGTGGCGATCTACTCCTCCCTGAAGTCTGGCGCGCAGTATTTTGACGACTTCTATTTTGTTGATGTTACAGATGAAGTAAATATCGCAGCCAATGCCGGGGCCATCAGTAGCCTGACCACGCGTGTGACGAGCGCTGAAGGGAAGCTGACTAGCCAGGGTAGCAGTATCACGGAGTTGACGAACGACCTGACTACCACCATTAACAACGTTAATCACAAAGCGGATGCCGCCGCGTTGGCTGCTCTGACCAACCGGGTGACGAGTGCTGAAGGAAAGCTGGAGAGCCAGAGCAGCAGCGTCACGTCGCTGAATAACAGTATTGCGGCCACTCAGTCGGATGCCGACGCAGCAAAAGCGATTCCGGGAAATATGCTGGCGAATAACTCATTCGAGCGCAGTTTTGACGGATGGGTGAACTCAGGCTGGAGCATACTGGCGGCGCAGAACCCTAAGTCCGGAAAGTACATTATCCAGGCGACAAAGACATCCAGCGGCTCTACGGCCTGCGATCAGAACGTAAACCTGATTGCGGGGCATACATACCGCATTGGCGCGTGGGTGCGCAAGTCGGGTGACTTTGCGGTCAGCAATGCCAGTAATACTAAAATCAGCATCCGTAATAGCTCAGGGCCGCTGAAAGATATTCCGATAACAACCAGCATCGGAACCGGCTGGACGGAGATCTTTGGGGACTATAAACCGTCCTCCGATGCTGCACTGACTATTTCCCTGCGTTCCAGCCTGTCGGCCGGTTATCTGTATGCAGATGATGTATTTTGCATTGATGTCAGCGATCAAGTGGCAAATACAGCGAACGCTTCGGCACTTACTGCCCTGAATACACAGGTCAAAATTGACGGAGGAAATATTGAGGCTAATACCCGGGAGCTTAAAAGCCTGAAAGCTGATTTAGGGACCAAAGCGACGGCCAGTGCAGTGAGCGATCTGAACGCCAATGTGCAGGAAATCGACGGTACATTAAAGGCTAGCGTAGAGAAGGTAGATGGCCTGGATATAACGGTCGGAGAACTGAAGGGTAAAGTTAAGACCCAGGGAGAGACGATAGCGGATTCGGAAGGCAAAATTAACTCGATGTACTCAATTAAAGTTGAGACAAAAGGTGATAAGAGAGTTGGCGCAGGGATGGTATTAGCCAGTGATGGTTCGACAAGTGACATCATTTTTAATGCTGATCGTTTCTCTATTTTTAATGCCATCAGCAAAACCGCCGTGCCGGTGATGATTGCGGAAGGTAACGAGTTGTATATTGATTCGGCGCGAATTAAAAACGGCACGATTGATATTGCCAAAATCACAGATCGACTTTCCTCTACTAATTATGTGGCCGGATGGAGAGGCTGGAGTATTACCAAGAGCGGAAGTAGTGAATTCAATAACGTTGTTGTTCGCGGTGAAATACAGGCTGATACAGGTACTTTAAATAATGTAGTTATTAATGAGAGTTGTAATATCCTGGGCACCGTAAGGGCTAATAAGATTATTGGAGACGTCGGCTCGTGGGCAATCAATATTGCTCAGCACCGCTCCCGTCGAATTGCGAAAGCACAATGGGCCTGGTTCGATTTGCTTGCTGTTGATCGCCAGCCGTTCGAGCAACGAGTGCAGCTTTTAGGCGCGCTTCGCCAGGACGACTCAATTAATATTACGGGTGGAGGTAAATTAACGGCAGGTATGGAGTACAAGAGTTATGAAGGTGGCTCGTTGAGTATGGGTAAACTAGGGTACTGTATTCTCATGCTGGGTACCGGTGATACTTCAGGTGGTGGTCCCATGACCTGTGCGCTCTCTATTGATGGCGTTTTATATAAGCAGGAAAATGGGAGTATGGAAATTCAGTCAATGGACTTCATCGTTCCGCCAGGTACCGGCCAGACTGTTGTGCGTTATGGGTACTATCTGGACAGAAACGGTGGTATGACGGGCGTAATCTTGTCACGTTTTCACGCGTTTGTTATGCGTAATTCAAATATTATTCGAGGCGTTTCAAGTGATTAAAAGGCTAAGCTCTGTTCTAAGGTGATGATTTACCAGACCACGGATTGCGCAGTGAGTTAAATTTAATAGCCTGAAATACAAACCGAAACGGCGCCCTCATCATGGATGACATAGTGAGGGCGCTTTGCGTTCTGAAACTGAGGATGAATAAAAGCGACCAAAAAATTTGCTAATAAATGTTAATACAACGCATAAATACGTACTTCGCCTCTCGACGCGGCGCGCTGAGCTGCCTATTATCCTTAGGCTTGTTCATTTTAAGATGTATCTGAGGGGAGAGAAGATGCGAGCTGCGTTTTTAGTGGGATGTGCTGCGCTGTTACTGTCGGCGTGTAGTAGCAATGATGAACCTGTTCAGCAGGCAACGGCGGCGCACGTGTCGCCCGGAATGCGTGCCGCGATGAGCAGCTCCGGCCAGGCAAACTGCGCCATGGTTGGCGGCTCGTTATCGGTCGCCCGCCAGCTTGATGGCTCCGCTATCGGCATGTGCGCATTGCCGAACGGCAAGCGCTGCAGCGAGCAGGCGCTGGCAGGCGGAAGCTGCGGTAACTATTAATTCATCAGGTCGGCGAGCTTATACACCAGCGTCTGGTCGGCGGTCGCCAGCGTTAGCTGCGTTTCCGTCAGGTCGACCTGCGCGCCTTCGCGCAGCATTTTGCTCAGCGTGGCGTCCAGCGCGTTCAGCTGCGAGTCCGTGCAGAGCATGCGGGTCATCGCCAGCTCTTCAACCTTCAGCTCGCCGTCCGAGACTTTGCCCGTGCCGCTGAAGCGGTTGCACATATTACCTGAAACAGACATCTTGCCCGTAATGGGCATTTTTTCGCCGAAGCTCAGCTCCTGCGGCTTATCCGCGGCATTCAGCGGCTGCCCGTTAACGCTGGTCAGCACAAAACGGTGATGCTGAAGCTGTTCCGCTCTGGTTGACACCTTGCTGTTATAAACGCAGCCCGATAGCAACATTCCCGCCGCCAGCAGCGCAGCAAACTTGTTCATTTAGTCTCCATAAATATTTATCGTATTAATAAATGAAGGGAATTGTAACTTTATCGCAGGCGATTACTGTGGGGATTATCTGAATGTGCCCCCCGCAGAGGAGGAGCACAAAAGGGAAAGGAATATCAGACCAGCGCGTTAGGGCAGGTTTCGCCAGCATCCACCTGACGCAGGTTGTCGAGGGTGGTTTGTGAAATGCTGATCAGCGCTTCCGCGGTCAGAAACGCCTGGTGACCGGTAAAAAGGACGTTATGGCAGGCGGAGAGACGGCGGAACACATCATCCTGAATCACGTCATTAGACTTATCTTCAAAGAACAGATCGCGTTCGTTCTCATATACGTCCATCCCCAGCGCGCCAATTTTCTGATGCTTCAGGGCGTCGATCGCTGCCTGAGAATCGATGAGCGCGCCGCGGCTGGTGTTGATGATCATCACCCCGTCTTTCATGCGATCAAACGCGGCATGGTTCAGCAAATGGTAGTTTTCATCGGTCAGCGGGCAGTGCAGGGAAATAACGTCAGACTCCCGGTACAGGGTTTCAAGATCGACATACTCCACGCCCATATCCAGCGCGGCGGCGCTTGGGTAGGGATCAAATGCCAGCAGACGCATACCGAAGCCTTTCAGAATGCGCAGCGCGGCGACGCCGATTTTACCGGTACCGATAACGCCGGCGGTTTTACCGTGCATGGTGAAACCGGTTAGTCCTTCAAGGGAGAAGTTCGCATCGCGGGTGCGCTGATAGGCGCGATGAATGCGGCGGTTTAGCGACATCATCATGCCGATCGCGTGCTCTGCGACCGCTTCCGGTGAGTAGGCGGGGACGCGCACCACGCGCAGGCCCAGCTCTTTCGCGGCATCGAGATCAACGTTGTTGAACCCCGCGCAGCGCAGCGCGATGTACTTCACGCCGTGGGCTTTCAGTTCTTCGAGTACCGGGCGGCTACCGTCATCGTTTACGAAGATGCACACCGCTTCACAGCCGTTGGCGGTTTTGGCGGTCTTTTCGGTTAGCAGGAAGTCAAAAAATTCCAGTTCAAAGCCGTATGCATCATTGACGTGCTGCAGATACTTCTTGTCGTACTGTTTCGTACTGTATACAGCGATTTTCATAAGACTTTTCTCCAGTGATAATACCGTCACGGTAGCATAATTAAAATAATCTTACAAATGTTAAAAACTAGTTTAATCAGCAGGTTATAGTATTAATTCTAGAGCATATCGTAGAGTTAAGAAATCTCTTTAAAAGACAATACGTTTCATTAAAAGTTGAGGCTCAGCGCCCCTGGCGCCAGCAGGACCAGCGGCCAGAGTAAACCTGAACTGACGTTAGCGAGCTGAAACTGCCAGAGAGAGGTCCCGCTGGCGCCGGTGACCAGCGGTACGGTGGCGCGCAGCGGAGAGAGAAAGCGGCTAAAAAAGACCGCCCACGCGCCGTGGCGGCGCAGGAACAGCTGGCCGCGAGCGAGGCGTTCGGCATTAAGCCAGCGGATACGATGCAGATGGTGCCGGTAGCGGTAGCCCGTCAGCCACGAGAGCCAGAATCCGCCGATGGCGCCGAGGCTGGCGCTCATCCACATTAACAAAAAATGGCCGACGCTGGCCGATGCCAGGGTGCCGAACAGCAGCAGTCCGGAGGTGCCGGGGATCAGCAGCGAGATAACGGCGCAAGATTTCGTGAATGTCAGCAGGAAAACCATCAGCAATACCAATGAATAGCGGCTCAGAGCGTATTCCATCAGCGAGATAATTAAGTCCACAGCACCATCCGTTTACGTTCGCAGGTGTGGACCAGTGTCGCAGGCGAAAACTAAACCCCGGTTAAATAGCCGGCTGGTGAATCACATAGCGGCGACTACGCTTAAACGGGATGGAAACTTTAACTCACAGGTCGAACGTGCCACAATAGCGGCCTCTCGGCTTTTACTTATTTCGAATCAGGATATTAGCTGCCCATGAAGGGTAAATATAAAGCCGCCATCGCGCTATTATTAGCCCTCGTGCTGCTACCGCTGGCTTTGCTATTAACGCTCACCCACTGGGTGCCCACGCTGGCAGGTATCTGGCTACCGGCGGGAACCCGAATCTCACTTAATGAAAGCCCGCGACTGACGCGCTCCGCGCTGCGTATTCCGGATCTGCGCTACCTGGTCGGCGACTGCGAAATCGCGCGCGTCGCCAATGCCTCGCTCTCGCGTCCCAGCCGCTGGCGTTTACATATCAGCGAGCTGGATATAAACAGCGCCTGCCTGAACAAGCTCCCGGAAAGCGAAGCCGCGCCGGGGGCGCCGAAAACCCTCGCCGAATGGCAATCAATGCTCCCTTACAGCTGGCTGACGATTGACAATCTGCGCCTGTCGCCGTGGGAGAAATGGCAGGGGCGGCTGGTGATGTCGCTAACGCCGCAGCAGCAGGATATCGGCTATGCCGGTAAAGAGGTTACCCTCCAGGCGCGGCTGCGCGGCCAGGTGCTGACGGTCAGCGATTTTTCCGCGCGTCTGGTGGAAGACCAGGCGCCGGTGAAGCTGGTGGGCGAGTTTCAGATGCCGCTGGTGCCGGACGGTTTGCCGGTCGACGGCCACCTGTTCAGCACCTTTGAATTTCCACAAACCCCCGGTCTTGTCGATGCCGAGCTGGAGTGGCAGAAGAACCGCGGGCAGCTGCTGGTCACGCCGCGCGGTGAAGTGGAGCCGATGCTTGACCTGCCGTGGGAAATCACCCCGGATCGTATCGTCATCAGCGATGGCCGCTGGCACACCGAATACGCGGGCAACGCCTTGAGCGGCCGGGTTGCGCTTTCGCTGGGCAACTGGCAGCAGGGCACCGAGCAGATGCAGGTCAGCGGGCGTCTTAACGTGCTCACTCAGGGCCAGGCCGGGAAGGGCAACGCCGTGCTGAATATCGGCCCCGGTAAGCTGAGCATGGACAGCAGCGACATGCCGCTACAGCTGACCGGCGAGGCCAAGCTCGGCGATCTGATTTTTTATGCCCGACTGCCCGCGCAGCTGAGCGGGCCGCTTACCGCGCCGGTGCTCAATTTTCACCCCGGCGCGCTGCTGCGTTCGCGCGGGCGGGTCATCGATTCGTTGAATATCGATGAAATCCGCTGGCCGCTGGCGGGCGTTAAAGTGACGCAACAGGGCGTTGATGGCCGCCTGCAGGCTATTCTGCGCGCCCATGAGCAGGAGATGGGGGATTTTATCCTGCATCTTGATGGCCAGGCCGACAACTTTATGCCCGACCGCGGCCGCTGGCAGTGGCGCTACTGGGGCGATGGCCATTTCACCCCGATGCAGGCGCGCTGGGATGTTAAAGGCGCGGGCGAATGGGTTGATAGCGCCATTGTGCTCAACAGCCTGTCGACCGGCTTCGATAAGCTGCAGTATGGATCCATGCTGGTGAGTACCCCGCGCCTGACGCTGGAAAAACCGATCCACTGGCTGCGCGATGAGCAGCATCCTAAACTGACCGGCGCGCTGTCGCTGGATGCCGGGAAAACCACCTTCAGCGGCGGCAGCGAACTGCCGCCGTCAACGCTTAAGTTCAACATTGATGGCCGCGATCCGACCCGGTTCCGGTTCAGCGGCTCCCTGCATGCGCAAAAAATTGGCCCCGTGCGCGTGACCGGGCGCTGGGACGGCGAACGTCTGCGCGGCGAGGCGTGGTGGCCAAAACAGTCGCTGACCGTTTTCCAGCCGTTGGTGCCGCCGGAGTGGAAGATGAACCTGCGTGAGGGAACGCTCTACGCGCAGGTGGCATTCTCTGCCGCCGCCGAACAGGGCTTCGTGGCGGGCGGTCACGGTGTGCTCAAAGACGGCAGCGCCTGGATGCCGGATAACCAGATCAACGGCGTCGATTTTGTGCTGCCGTTCCGCTTTAGCGACGCCACCTGGCAGCTTGGCACCCGCCATCCGGTATCGCTGCGCATCGGCGAAGTCGTCAACCAGTTCACCGCGCGCAATCTGACGGCGGATCTCCAGGGCGCCTGGCCCTGGAGTGAAGACGCACCTTTACAGTTAAGCAACGTCAGCGTCGATATTCTCGGCGGCAAGCTGACCATGCAGCAGCTGCGGATGCCGCAGCACGATCCGGCGCTGCTGCGTCTGCAAAACATCTCCAGCAGCGAGTTAATTAGCGCGATTAAAGTGAAGCAGTTCGCCGTGTCCGGCCCGTTTAACGGCGCGCTGCCGCTGTGGCTGGATAACGATAAATGGATTATCAAGGACGGCTGGTTCAGCAATCCGGGGCCGATGACGATGCGTCTTGATAAAGACACCGCTGACGCGCTGGTGGCCGACAACGTCTCCGCCGGGGCGGCCATTAACTGGCTGCGCTATATGGAAGTGGCCACCTCGTGGACGCGGATCAACCTCGATAACCTCGGCGTACTGACGCTGAAGGCGACGATTAGCGGCACCAGCCGGGTAGAAGGCAAAAGCAATACGGTGCACTTAAACTACTCCCATGAAGAGAATATTTTTGACCTGTGGCGCAGCTTGCGTTTCGGCGACAATCTGCAGGCGTGGCTGGAGCAGAACGCCAGGCTGCCCGCGCCGCGCTGTCAGGACAGTCATACCTGTAAGGAACAACAATAATGATCAAACTATTCGCCGCCTTTCTGGCCACCGCGCTGCTGGCGGGCTGTACGCCGCGTATTGAAATCGCGGCATCGAAAGAGCCGATCACCATCAATATGAACGTCAAAATTGAGCATGAAATTCATATCAAGCTGGATAAAGACGTTGAGAATCTGCTCAAATCGCGTAGCGATCTGTTCTGAGGCGATGATGAGAATACGACTGATAACCGCCGCGCTGGCGCTGGTGCTGTTCAGCGCTCAGGCGCAGGCCCTGACCCTGAATGAGGCTCGCCAGCAGGGGCGGGTTGGCGAAACCCTCAACGGCTATCTTGAACCGCTGCGTCAGGATAAAGAAACCCTTGAGCTGGTGAAACAGATCAACGCCGCCCGCAGCGACAGCTATCAGCAGCTGGCGGATGACAATAATCTACCGGTGGATCAGGTGGCGAAAATGGCCGGTCAGAAGCTGGTCGCCAGGGCGCAGCCGGGCGAGTACGTGAAGGGCCTTAACGGCAAATGGCTGAAAAAATAGCTATCGGCAGCGCTTGCGATACTCCCCCGGCGAGACGCCGAAGCGCTGCTTAAAGGCGGTGGAAAAATGGCTATGATCGCTGAAGCCCCAGCTGTAGCCGATCCCCGCCAGCTTTTCGTCATCATGGGCGCTTTGCAGCGCGCGGGCGCACAAATCGAGCCGACGATTCTTGATATATTGCGCCACCACCAGCCCCTTTTCCGCAAACAGCCGATAGAGGCTGCGCACCGACATGCCGGTTTCGCTGGCCAGCCACTCCGGGCGCAGATGTTCCGCCTGAATCGACTCATCGATTAACGCCATGATTTTCTGAAACTGCTTATCGCGCCGGGACGGCTGGGCCTCCTGATGATGCAGCATCGGGCGCAGCAGGCAGACGATGGCCTCCAGCGCCGCTTTGCTTTCGCTGGCCGAGAGTTCAGGGCTGTTCATGCTTTCATGCAGCAGGCGCTGGCTGAGCTGGACCATCGGCAGGCTTTTCGCCAGCCGGGTAGCGATGCTGATTTCACTGCCGCGCAGCTGTTGCTCCAGCAGCGATCTTGGCAGCAGCAGGGAGGCCTGACGCGAGGTTTGCTGCCAGATAATTGAACAGGGACGAGACGCGTCGATCAGGGTGATATCGCCGCTTTCCAGCATCGCCTGGCGGCCATCCTGCTCGATCGTTGCCTGGCCCGCGAGCTGGAAGACGGTATAAAACCAGGCGT
The DNA here is from genome assembly GCF_019048985.1 of Klebsiella sp. PL-2018. Taxonomy (NCBI): domain Bacteria; kingdom Pseudomonadati; phylum Pseudomonadota; class Gammaproteobacteria; order Enterobacterales; family Enterobacteriaceae; genus Klebsiella; species Klebsiella sp. PL-2018. The sequence continues at coordinate 3,231,665 of NZ_CP077673.1, read as the reverse complement.
CGTTATCGCGCTGGATCTCTTGTCGGGTGCGATAAAGATTAATGCCGCAGGCGGTCACCGTGCTGACTTTCAGGTCGCCGGCATAGCTGGCGTCGATCTCACCGTGGAAATTATCAGCCAGCGGACGGGCGGCAAACTGCCCGCAGACCTGATTGATTTTTGCTAACCAATGCTGGTAGTTCTGCTCACGATTTGCCGTACTCATCGCGCATCCCTTGTAATAATAATGTTTTTGCATTGTTGCACTTATGATGCCGGAGGCAAGGGGCAACGGCGGAGTATATGAAAGAACTATTACCTGCTGCACATTTTCTGTCCGCCTCATCAACTTAATTGCGGCGCCTGTCACAGCGGCAACAGCGAATGTCACAGAGAAAAAAGCGTGAATCGCGACCCCGGCATAAACTGAAACCACTATCCGTGAACAATAAGGAAGGGGTATGTCCACATCACAGGTCGCGCTACTCGCCAGCGTGCAGCAGTTTTTAGACAGACAGCATGGGTTGTATCTCGACGGTGCGCAGCAGGCGGCAGAGAGCGAAAAGCGCTTAACCGTCTGGGATCCGGCCACCGGTCAGGCTATCGCCAGCACCGCGGATGCTAACGCCGCGGATGTCGATCGGGCGGTGATGTCCGCCTGGCGCGCTTTCGTTTCCCGCAGTTGGGCAGGGCGGACGCCCGCCGACCGCGAACGGATCCTGCTGCGCTTCGCCGATCTGGTGGAGCAGCACGGCGAGGAGCTGGCGCAGCTGGAGACCCTTGAACAGGGGAAATCGATTAACATTTCCCGCGCCTTTGAAGTGGGCTGCACGCTGAACTGGATGCGCTATACCGCCGGACTGACCACTAAAATCAGCGGCCGCACCCTCGACGTATCGATCCCCTTCCCGCAGGGCGCACGCTATCAGGCGTGGACCAAAAAAGAGCCGGTGGGCGTGGTGGCCGGGATCGTGCCGTGGAATTTCCCGTTGATGATCGGCATGTGGAAAGTGATGCCCGCGCTGGCGGCTGGCTGCTCGATCGTCATTAAGCCGTCGGAAACCACGCCGCTGACCCTGCTGCGGGTAGCGGAACTGGCAACCGAGGCCGGCGTGCCGGACGGCGTTTTTAACGTGGTGACCGGCAGCGGCGCCGGGTGCGGCGCGGCGCTGACCTCTCACCCTCAGGTCGCCAAGGTGAGCTTTACCGGATCGACCGCTACCGGTAAACAGATTGCCCGCGTGGCCGCTGACCGCCTTACCCGGGTCACGCTGGAGCTGGGCGGCAAGAACCCGGCCATCGTGCTGAAAGATGCCGATCCGCAGTGGGTTATTGAGGGATTAATGACCGGTAGCTTTCTGAATCAGGGGCAGGTGTGCGCCGCCAGTTCGCGAATTTATATCGAAGCGCCGCTGTTCGATACGCTGGTGAGCGGCTTCGAGCAGGCGGTGAAGTCGCTACAGGTCGGGCCCGGTATGCTCGAGAGCAGCCAGATTAACCCGGTGGTATCGCAGGTGCATTGCGCAAAAGTGGCGGCCTATCTTGATGAAGCCCGTCAGCAGAAGGCAGAGCTGATTAGCGGTAACGTGGGGCCGAATGCGCAGGGCTACTATATTGCGCCAACGCTGGTGATTAATCCCGACGCCGGGCTGCGCCTTAGCCGGGAAGAGGTTTTCGGTCCGGTGGTGAACCTGGTACGCGTGGCCGACGGGGAAGAGGCGCTGCGCCTGGCCAACGACAGCGATTTTGGCCTGACCGCCAGCGTCTGGACCCGCGACCTGAGCCAGGCGCTGAGCTATACCGATCGCCTGCAGGCGGGGACGGTGTGGGTCAACAGCCATACGCTGATCGACGCCAACCTGCCGTTCGGCGGCATGAAGCAGTCCGGTACCGGCCGCGATTTCGGCCCCGACTGGCTGGACGACTGGTGCGAAACAAAGTCGGTCTGCGTGCGCTACTAGCCGCCTTTTCCCCGGTGGCGGCTGGCGCCTTACCGGGGCTACAAGCGCGTAACTTGCGGATTCTGTCGCCAGTCCTGCGGCAAAATCCGCGCCTCGATACCTCAAATCCGGCTTATCTCCGTATGCCCGGTGGCGCCTTTCTCCGGGAGTAAACCGTCACTCCAGCAAGGACGGGTCGGCGTCGATCATCATCTGCTTCATCTCTGCAAAATGCTGGCGTGAAAAGTCGGCGATCCCCTCCCAGTCCTGCGCGGTTTTCTCCGCCACCGCAGCGGAGAGCACTTTCAGCGGCTGCCCCGTTGACCAGGCGGTCACCAGAATCTGGCAGGCGCGCTCCAGAGTCCAGATATCATCGAAAGCCTCGCCAATCGACGGTGCGGTCACCAGTACGCCGTGGTTGCCCATCAGCAGCCGGCGCTTGTCGGCCAGCAGCGACGCCAGACGCGCGCCTTCCGCCGTGGTGTCCGCCATGCCGCCGTACAACCTATCGACGGCTACCCGATTGAAATAGCGCGCCGTGTTCTGATCGATCGGCGGGATATGCGGCGTCTCGAGGCAAGCAACGCTGGTGGTATACACCGGATGCAGGTGCAGTACCACCCGCACCTCCGGCAGGCGCTGGTGGATCTGCCCGTGAATCGCCCACGCCGTGGCGTCCACGTCCGCTCGCCGGGCGCAGGCTTCATCATCGGCGTCCAGCAGCAGCAGGTCGCTGGCGCGGATGCGCGAAAAGTGTTTCCACTTCGGATTCAGCAGGAATTTTTTGCCGTCCGCCGAGATGGCCGCGCTAAAGTGGTTGGCCACCGCTTCGTGCATCCCGAGATGGGCGATGATGCGAAAGGTCGCCGCCAGGTCGATACGCGTCTGTTCTTCATAAGAGCGGGCCATATGATTACTCCGCTTTCGGCATCAGGGTCTGCAGATCCTCTGGCGTCGGGGCCTGGAAGTTATATTTCTTCAGCAGCGCGGCGTATTCCGGCGTCGCGCTGTATTTCTTCAGCCCTTCCTCCAGCGCGGTTTTCACTTCGCTATTGCCTTTTTTCACCCCAAAGCCATTGAGCACCGGATAAATTAAGGTTTCGGAAGAGATGGTCACCCGATCGCCAAGCTTATCAATCACGCCGCGCGCCACCGCCGCATCGGTGATTTGCGCCTCAACCGCCCGCGAGAGCAGCGCCTGGGTGGTTTGCGGGTCTGTGGTGTATTCACTGAGCGCTATCGGCTTCAGGCCCTTTTTCACGCAGTAGTCGGCGGAGAGCTTTTGCAGCTGCGCCAGCCATGACGTCGCCCCCATTGAACCAATTTTGTGGCCGCAAAACTCTTCCTGCGTTTTCGGCTGATAGTCGCTGCCTTTCAGCGCGAGGATCGCTTCGCCGCTTTTCAGATAGGGCACCATATCGATAACCTTCAGACGCTCGGCGGTGATGTACATTGACGAGTTGGTGATATCGAAGCGTCCGCCCTGCAAGCCCGGAATCAAATTCGGAAACCGGGTATCAATATTCACCGCCTCGCGGCCCATGGTTTTCGCCAGCCCGGCAAGAAACTCGATATCGAACCCGGCGGGCTTGTTGTTTTCCATATATTCATACGGGAAAAAGGTCATATCCGAACCGGCGGTGATTTTCCCCAGCTGCTGGAAGGCCTGGGCGCTAAAGGACGACAGGGCGCCGGCGGTGCAAAGGAGCAGGGCAGCAGGGCGGAAAGCTTTAAAACGTTTCATACAACCTCCAGAGAGTGGGCAAATTACATGCTGGCGCGATCGGTACCGGCCTGCTGGACGAAAAAGGATGCGCCGCGCGGTTTTTGCGGCAGGCGTAAATGATTCACGGTACTGCGCACCAGGCCGCTCTCTTCCCCGGCAACCATCTGCCCGGCGTGCGCGCTGGGCAGCGGATTTTCGCCGTACGGCAGGGCATCTTCCGCCGCGTAGACGCTGATAAACAGCGTCCGCGGCAGGTCGGTTTCATTGGGGCTGGAGGCGTGGAGCAGACGAGTATGCATAAAGCACACCGATCCCGCCGGGCCAAAACAGGCCTGCGGCTGCTGGCAGTGGGTCGCTTCAACCTCCCGATCCACGGCGCCGGTAAAACGATCGTTTTGCCAGTGGGACCACAGCGGTCCCCGATGGCTTCCTGGCACCACGTTGAGCGGGCCGTTCTCCGGCGTCACTTCGCTGACCATCAGCAGGGCGGTGATGATGTCGTCATTGCTGTGGGGGGTAAACAGAAAATCCTGGTGCCATTTCACCTGCGTGGCGGTGTGCGGCAGCTTGGAGTTGATTTTGCTGTGATGGAAGCGGGTCCCGCTGCCGCCGATCAGCTGGCCGGCAATCGCCGCCATTCTCGAATCAAGCGCGGCGTGGCGGTAGGCGGCGGAAATCTCCGTGGGGGAACTCACACGGCGCAGCGACGGATGATGGGGCGCATGGTCGCTTTCGAGGTCGAAACGCGGCCGACCGTCCAGGGGTTCGCCCCACACCTCGCTATGCTGTCGGCTCTCTTCGACCCAGGCGTCGAAATCGGCCTGCAGCAGCGCGACTTCCTCGGCGGAAAGCACCTCTTCGACAACCAGAAAACCCTGCTGATGAAACTGTTCGATTTGCCACTGCGCGATCATATTTTTCTCCTTTCGGGAACGGAGGCGTTAAGCCAAAGAGACATCTTTCAGGAAGGCATCCACGCGCGGATGCTGGCCGTCGCGCATTGCCTGAGGCGTGTCGTCGCAGACCACGCGTCCTTTTTCCATAAACACAATTCGATCGGAAACCTTAAAGGCGAAGTTCATTTCATGGGTGACGATCACCATGGTGATGCCTTCATGGGCCAGCGATTCGATAACCTGCAGAACCTCGTTAACTTTTTCCGGATCCAGCGCCGAGGTGGGCTCATCGAACAGCATAATTTGTGGGCGCATCATCAGGGCGCGGGCAATCGCTACCCGCTGCTGCTGGCCGCCGGAAAGCTGATGCGGATATTTCCACGCGTGTTCCAGCATGCCGACTTTATGCAGCAGTTCGCAGGCGTGCTGCTTCAGCTCGCCTTCGCTGGCCAGATGGTGATAGCGCGGCGCCAGCAGCAGGTTGCCGAGTACGGTCAGGTGGGGGAACAGGTTGAAGCTCTGGAAAACCATGCCGATATTCTGGCGATGCTCGCTGTTCTCCATAAAACGCGGCTTCTGCTGCCCCTGGCGGTCAAGGTGAATAAAAGGCTGGCCGTTGATTTTGATCTCGCCGTTATCAATCTGCTCAAGGCCGTTCAGCAGGCGGATCAGCGTGGTTTTACCGGAGCCGGACGGGCCGATGACGGAGACCACTTCGCCGGGCTGAATTTGCAGGCTGACGGCGCCCAGCACTTCGACATTGTTATAGGCTTTATGCAGCTTTGACGCCTGCAGCGCCGGTTCCTGCGCGACGCTAACGCTGCGGGCCATTGCCGGACGCCGCGCGGTGGCCAGCTGCTGCATTTCTTCATCCACCGGTCGCGTGGTCTTACGCTGGGTGACGTCGAGCCAGGTCTCGAGGCGCTTAAGCAGGAAATCAAACACCGTGACGATCAGGATGTAGTAAAACGCCACCGCCGCCATGGTTTCCATGACGAGGAAATTCTGCGAATAGAGGCGCTGGCCGACCATTAAGATCTCGGTCAGGGAGATAACCGACACCAGCGAGCTGAGCTTGACGATGGCGATATACTCATTAGCCAGCGCCGGCAGGGCGACGCGCAGCGCCTGCGGGATCACCACACGCCACTGGGTGCCAGCATAGCGCAGCCCGAGCGCGCGGGCGGCTTCGCTCTGTCCTTTCGGAATCGACAGCAGTCCGCCGCGATGAATTTCAGCAATATAGGCGGCTTCGCTCAGCACCATCGCCAGCAGTCCGGCCCAGAACGGGTCGTTCAGCACCGGGGCGAAGGAGGGCAGCGCCTGCGGCATGTTGTAGACAAAAATCAGCAGTACCAGCAGCGGCATGCTGCGAAACAGCCAGATATAGAGGCGGGCAGGCGCGTTAAACAGCTTGCGCGGCGACTGTTTGGCCAGCGCCAGAATAAACCCCAGCACAATACTGAAAGCCCAGGTCAGCAAACTTAATTTGATGACGGTCCAGGTGGCCTGCCAGAAATCGACATCGCTGAGCAGGCTTAACATATAGTTCCAGTTAAACGTCATGGGCTATTTCACTCGCCATAATTAACGGAAATTAAGGCGATTCCCCTGTTCTAAAATGGGGAGCCGCCGGCGTTCATCTTGCCATGACACTATGCTGGCACTCTTCGACCGGTGGCAATTAGTAAATTTTTGGCCTTTAAGTTTAAAAAAACTATACAGCTATATTAACCTCAGGGAATTTAACGCAATTAATGAGAAACAGCATTGAAACAACTTAAAAACAATCACCCTTATTTTTAAACCTGATTTTTCGTAAAATGACAATTTGTGCAATATTGGGGCGCGCCGCGGGCGAATAAGGTGCAGGGCGATGCTTTATGGTGCAATAGGCGAAATCCGGCAAAAAAAGAGGGCGGGTTATTAAATAGAAACGGCGGTTATTTACCGACGAGGTAAAGCGCAAACGGCATGGCACGATGCTTGCAGGCTGCTTATCGTAAAACTAAGCCCGTTCGTAATAAGACAATATTTTATCAATGGTGAAGCGATGAACCGATTTACCCTCAAACAGCTTAAATATTTCGTGACGGTGGTGGAAACGGAGAGTATCGCTGAGGCTTCCCGTCAGCTGCACATTGCCCAGCCGTCGATCTCTATTGCGATTAAAAACCTCGAAAGTACCTTCGACCAGCAGCTGTTTATTCGTCACCATGCGCAGGGCGTATCCCTGACCTCAAGCGGGCGGCGCTTCTACGATAAAGCCAAAGAGCTGCTGCGGCTGTCGTATGAGTTTGAGCAGAACTCGCGGGCGGATAAAGAGCTGGTATCCGGGACTATTTCCGTCGGCTGCTTTGAATCCGTCGCGCCGCTGTATATGCCAAAACTGGTGGCGGGATTTAAAAAAATGTATCCCGAAATCACTCTCCAGCTCTACGACGGCGAACAGCATGAACTGATGCACGGTCTGCACCGCGGGCGCTTCGATCTGGCGCTGGTCTACGACCTGGAGCTGGGTCACTCCATTCATAAAGAGCTGCTGAACGCCCCGCATAAACCCTATGCTTTGCTGCCCGCTTCTCATCCGCTGGCGCAGAAAAAATGCGTCACGCTCCAGGAATTAAGCCGGGAACCGATGATTTTGCTCGATGCGGTCCCCAGCAAAAACTATTTTGTCTCGATATTTAAAGAGAAAGGTTATCACCCGGAAGTGGCCTACAGTTCGCCGTCCATAGAAATGGTGCGCTGTATGGTCGGGCAGGGATTAGGCTTTTCGGTACTGGTTACCCGTCCGCTGTGCGATATGACCTATGACGGCGAAAAGCTGGTGCAGCTGGATATTGCCGACGAAATGCCCGCATCGACATTAATTATGGCGCATCTTGCCAATAATGAACCCACGCGTCCGACGCAGCTATTTATGGATTATTGCCGCAGCATAGAATTAACGCCGCATCAGCACGCGTAATTTAATTAACGCGGCCGAAAGCGTTATTTTTTTTGTCGCGTCATTCAGCCTCGTAAATTTCTATTCAGACGATCGTTTTATAATAATTTACCATTTCATCACACTTACTTAACCTGAGTTCTGTCAATCCCGGCGGATAAGCCGGACAACCGTGCTTGAAGGACACAGATATGACAGAGCAGATTACAGAGATCGATACCCTGGTGGTAGGTGCGGGGCAGGCGGGCGTCGCCATGAGCGAGCATCTGACGCATCACGGCATTCCGCATCTGGTGCTGGAAAAAAAGCGCATCGCTGAGGCCTGGCGCAGCGGCCGCTGGGATTCGCTGGTGGCCAACGGCCCGGCCTGGCACGATCGGTTTCCCGGCATGACCTTTCCCGGCTGCGACGCCGACAGCTTTGTCGCCAAAGAGCAAATCGCCGACTATTTCGCCGCGTATGCCAAAACCTTTAATGCACCGATCAAAACCGGCGTTGAGGTCTTTAGCGCCGAGCGCTTAAACGGCCGTCCGGGGTTTCGCGTGGAAACGTCACTGGGCGTGATTGAGGCGCAGCGTATCGTCGCCGCTACCGGGCCGTTCCAGCGCCCGGTGATACCGGCCATCGCGCCGCAGGATAGCGCTGTACAGCAGATTCATTCTGCGCACTATTTCAACCCGCAGCAGCTTCCGGAAGGCGGCGTGCTGGTGGTTGGCGCGGGGTCGTCCGGCGTGCAAATCGCCGATGAGCTCCGCCGGGCGGGGCGCGCGGTATGGCTCTCCGTCGGCGCGCACGATCGCCCGCCGCGCCGCTACCGCCAGCGCGATTTTTGCTGGTGGCTGGGGGTGTTAGGGCTGTGGGATGCGGCGGCCAATCAGCCCGGCAAAGAGCACGTGACGATTGCGGTCAGCGGCGCGCGCGGCGGTCATACCGTTGATTTTCGCCAGCTGGCGCACCAGGGAATTACCCTGGTCGGACAGACGCACGGCTTTACCGAGGGCAAAGCCGTTTTCCGTGCCGATCTGGCGGACAACATTCGTCTCGGCGACGCCTCCTATCTGGCGCTGCTCGACGCCGCGGATGAGTATATCGCTCGCAACGGGCTGTCGCTGCCGGAAGAGCCGGAAGCGCGCTTTTTCCTGCCCGACCCCGATTGCCTGACCCAGCCCCTCACCGAGCTCGACCTGGCAGCCGCGGGGGTGAGCTGCATTATCTGGGCTACCGGCTATACCACCGATTACCGCTGGCTGAAGGTCAACGCCTTTAATGAACAGCAGCGCCCGCAGCATCATCGCGGCGTTTCCAGCGAACCGGGCGTCTATTTCCTCGGTCTGCCGTGGCTCTCCCGCCGTGGCTCAACCTTTATCTGGGGCGTCTGGCACGATGCGAAATATATCGCCGATCAGATTGCCATTCAGCGCCAGTATCAACGCTATCAACCTTCCTGCTAATGCCTGATTTGAGGACGCAACCTATGCCAACCCATACCCGTATTCGGATGTTTAACACCAAAGAAACCTATCCCAATCAGACGCTCAATAACGATCTGTGCCAGGCGGTGCGCGCGGGAAACACCGTGTACGTTCGCGGTCAGGTGGGTACCGATTTTGACGGCAATTTGATCGGCCTGGGCGACCCGCGCGCCCAGGCAGAACAGGCGATGAAGAACGTTAAACAGCTGCTGGAAGAGGCCGGCAGCGATCTGACGCATATTGTGAAAACGACGACCTATCTGATCGACCCGCGCTACCGCGAACCGGTGTACCAGGAAGTGGGGAAATGGCTCAAAGGCGTGTTTCCCATTTCGACCGGCGTGGTGGTATCGGCTCTCGCGCAGCCGCAGTGGCTGATGGAAATTGACGTTACGGCGGTGATCCCTGACGACTGGCATGCGCAGGAGGCACCATGACCCTCTCTATTTCCGCCCTGTGCCCGGAGTCAGGTCAACTGGGCATTGCGATTAGCTCATCCAGCATTGCCGTCGGCGCCCGCTGCCCGTGGCTGCTGGCGGGCGTTGGCGCGGTGTCCAGCCAGAACATCACGCTGCCCGCGCTCGGACCGCAGATCCTTGCCGGGCTTGAGGCGGGACTCACGCCGCAGCAGGCCCTGACGCAGGCGCTGGGCGAAGACCGGTTTAGCGATTATCGCCAGGTGGCGGTCATCGACGCCAGCGGCGAGAGCGCCGTGTTCAGCGGCGAGCATACGCTCGGCATCTGGCAGCTGGCGCAGGGCGAGAACTGCGTGGCGGCGGGGAATATGCTGGCCAACCCGCAGGTGATTACCGCCATGACGGCGGCGTTCGAAGCCGCCAGCGGCGAACTGGCCAGTCGCCTGATCGCGGCTTTGCAGGCGGGTATCGATGCGGGCGGCGAAGCCGGGCCGGAGCACTCGGCGGCGCTTAAAGTCGTGGAGGATTACGCCTGGCCGGTGGTGGATTTACGCGTCGACTGGGCGGAAGAACGCCCGGTAGCGGCGCTGGAAGCGCTGTGGCTGGCCTACGAGCCGCAGATGGAAGCGTACATCACCCGCGCGCTTGACCCGCGCGAAGCGCCGACCTACGGGGTGCCGGGCGATGAATAACCGCGTGCGTGAGATCCTCGGCGCGCTGCTGGCGTTTGATACCACCAGCCGCGAGTCGAATCTGGCGCTGATTGCCTGGATCGGCGACTTTCTGCGCGCGCGCGGCGTGACGTCGCAGCTGTTTTATGACGACGAAGGGCGCAAGGCAAACCTCTATGCCCGCCTTGGGCCAACCGGCCCCGGCGGGGTGATGCTCTCCGGCCATACAGACGTGGTGCCGGTGGATGGTCAGGCGTGGACGGTGCCGCCGTTCGCCCTTACCGAACGCGACGGGCGCTACTACGGTCGCGGCAGCGCGGATATGAAAGGGTTTATCGCCTGCGTGCTGGCGTCGCTGGAGGCGTTTCTTGCCGCGCCGCTGCGGATGCCGCTGCACCTGGGATTCTCTTATGATGAGGAGGTTGGCTGCCTGGGCGTGCGCAGCCTGGTGGATTTTCTCCGCGCCTCCGCCGGGAAACCGGCGCTGTGCATTATCGGCGAGCCGACCGACATGCGCCCGGTCTACGGCCATAAAGGCAAGCTCGCGGTGCGCTGCCGTGTGGAAGGGCACTCCTGCCACTCGGCCTACGCCCCGGAAGGGGTTAACGCGATCAGCTACGCGGCCAGGCTGATTTCCCGGCTGGACGCGCTGGGTGAAAGCCTTGCGCAGCAGCAGGATAGCCGGTTTTCGCCGCCCTCGGGCACGCTGCAGGTGGGGACGATTCACGGCGGCGCGGCGCTGAATATCGTTCCGCAATCCTGCTGGTTCGACTTTGAGATTCGCTATTTACCCGGCACGCGCCCGCAGGCCGTGACCGACGCCCTGGGCGATTATGCCCGCGAGCAGCTGCTTCCGGCGATGCGCAAGGTGGCGCAGCGCAGCGATATTCATTTCCAGACGCTGAGCCACTATCCGGGGCTGCTGAGCGACCCGCAGTCAGAGTTCGCCCGCTGGCTGGCGCAGTGGTGCGGCAGCGACGATTTCACCACCGTCGCCTACGGCACCGAAGGCGGCCTGTTTGACGAGGCGGGCGTCGCGACGCTGATCTGCGGGCCGGGCAGCATGGCTCAGGGCCACAAGGCGGACGAATATATCAGTATCCCCCAGACCGAACGCTGTATGGCGATGCTGGAAAACCTTTGCGCCTGGATGCGCGCCGATCCCTCCGATTCTCTTCGCTGATTTATCAACACAGGATGGCGACTATGCAAAACCCGAACTCCCCGCTTATTGATCAACAGACCATCGACCGCTGGCAGGCCGACGGCGTCGTGCTACTTAAAGGCGTGTTCACGCCGTGGATCGAGAGCCTGTCGCGCGGCGTCGCCGCGCTGATGGCGAACCCCAGCGAGTACGGTCACGCGCGAACGGTGATCCCCGAGGACGGCTCGGCGCCGTTTTTTCAGGACTATTGCAACTGGCAACGAATCCCGGAATTTCGCGATTTTGTTTTTCAGTCGCCGGCGGCGGAGATCGCCGCGGCGCTGATGGGGTCGCAGACGGCGAAGTTTTTCCACGAGCACACGCTGGTGAAACAGCCCGGCGGCAGTACGGTAACGCCATGGCACCACGATCAGCCCTATTACTGCGTGGAGGGGCGGCAGAATGTCAGCCTGTGGATCCCGCTCGATCCGGTAGCGGAGGCGATTTCGCTGCGCTGTATTCGCGGTTCCCATCGCTGGGACGATGAGTTCAGCCCAACGCGGTTTAACGGTTCAAAGCTCTATTCCCATTCGCGCTTTAAAGAGCTGCCGGACATTGATGCCCATCAGGAGGATTACGATATCGTCAGCTGGGCGCTGGAGCCAGGCGATGCGGTCGCTTTTCATTTCCGCACGCTGCATGGGGCAAAGGGCAATTCAACCGCCCGCGCGCGGCGGGTATTTTCCGCCCGTTGGGTAGGGGATGATGCGACATTCGCCGACCGCGGCGGCGTGACGTCGCCGCCGTTTCCGGGGCTTAAGCTTCGCGACGGAGAGCCGCTTGTCGCCGATGAGTTTCCGCAGGTCTGGCCGCGGTAGCGTGCCCAACCACGTTGCGGATAGATGTTTTTACTCTACGACTGAGGGGATCCAAAGCCCATTCCCTCTTCTTTTTCTGGTTGTTCCAGTTGCCAACCAGCTTTGTCATAAGTTCGATTGAATGCTCACAATGGGTCGTATCCCTGCCGCAAAGGTAAGCGGGCCAGAGGTTCCCTGTGAGTTTTAACCTGTTGGCGATATGCTTCAGTAGCGCATCAGAGGGGGGGGATATCCGGGGCAAAGCCGAAATTTTTCAGATAGCAAAGAAGGACGGCAAAACCAAAACGGCTGGCGGGTTTACGTTGACCACTTATAAGGCCAGATCATGCTTACTGAATGGCCCACTTGGACTGCGTTAATTCATCGTCTGGCAATGCGAGTAATGATTCTCTTCCGACAGAGAAAAAATATGCCTCCTTGCCATATAGTTATTCCTAATAAATTATTCGATTTCTTATTTTTAACAAAAATGGTTATCGCATCAGGGTAGGCCTAATTGCGATAGGTAAACCCATTCAATAAATAGCTTGCTGTAGACCACTATCATAATCTTGAATGCCCCTAAAAAATCATTGTGACTTATATTTCAGTGAAATTATATTCACGTAAACTATTAATCATTAAGAATTGATTGGTTTTTATAATATATACACTAAATCTAAGATGCTTATCACATTTTAAACGTTCTTTTACGGGTATCATTATTAATGAAGGCCGTACACGAATCATAAGGATATGTAGCATATTACATATTTATGGCGTTTCCATGACTTCTATCATATATCTATTAATGAGGGGGATTATGATTATTGAAAAATTAGTTGGGGCTGATATTTGTAAAACTGTTAATGCAGGGTCCGTCCCGCTGGATTCATATACTTTCTCATCATCTGCACTCACCAAAAATGCAGGTGGTGATTTTATGGCTGCGAGTAACGGTGATACTGCGAGGGAAGTACAATTCCGAATAAACCAAACGGGAAATATATTTTATGTATCTACTACAACGGAACTTACTTACAGAACTAAAGATCTATTTGATAGTGTCACAGTATTGTTCGCTGCCATGACCGCTGCGCTTCATGAGACAAAAAAATCATTATTCGATTATGAAGCATGGAGGAATTTAATCGGTGGATCTGGATTTTTTGTTGAAGTGCAAAAGAGCAGAAACATGATGACCATTAAAAACAGCGGCGTTACCGTTAACACTCAGATTATTCAGCAGCTCCTTCCTGATTTAAGTGGCGGCAGCGCTATGGAGATTGCAAAAGGTGTACTGAGTGCAGTAAATGGTGAGTTTCAGGCGGTTGAGCGCGATGAAAATGCCAAACTTGGCCACATCCTTTTCATCTGTGAAGAGTTCTTCGGCGCTCCAAGCGTGACCGTACGCTTGTTCTTTGCGTCAAAAAAATCGCACAGTGCGATCATACAATCGCCGTGCCACAAATCTGTCACTACAACCTTTGAACAATTGCAGGAGTGCAATACGTTCCTGTTTGTATCACCGGACGCTATAGCTAAATACGCCAAACTATTCACTGAGAAACCGGAGGAATATACGAACTTAATCGGTCGCTTTAAAGAATTGATTAAATAAGTCAACACAGAAATCAACGATAGGCTGTGAGTCAACAGTCTATAATGATACTGAATCGCCACGGGTTTAACAGATCCCCTGCGTCAGGGTGAAAAATATTAAGTAGTTCAGAAACGAATTACGTGGAAAACAATATGGTTATGGTCGCCCGGAAATAGTGAGGCAGAACTGAGGAGATGTCATGGAAGTTTACGATCTGTTTAGTTACCGGCTCTGCTTCTGTTAAAGCTAATTCGCGCTGTTCAATGCAAAGGGAGTTGCCATAGGTATCGCAAGAACAAGGTAAGTACCGCTGGCAGGGCGGCACTGTTGCTTTAGCGTAGGCCACCGTCAGGTTTATATGCCGTTTATGACGTCAGCCGATAGTGCGACTGCACCAGTCCCGAAGGGAAGCTGCGGCTTGATAACAGCGTCAAATCGATATCCCTGGTCAGGGATCCGAACAATGGTTTTCCCGAACCGAGCAGGACAGGAACGGTCGTGATAACGATATCGGCGACCAGACCTTCGCGCAGGAACGACTGTATTACCTGCCCGCCATCCAGATAGACGCGATGCGCGTTTTGCGCCGCCAGGTCAGCAAGCACTTCGCCCGGCGTGCGGCTTGAGAGCTGCACTTTGCCCTTCAGCGCCTCGGGAATGGCGGTATCGGTTAGCTGTCGGGAGAGAACCAGTACGGGTCGATCGTAAGGCCATTGGTCAAAAGTCAGCGCCTTCTCATAGCTCCCCCGGCCCATAACGATCCAATCTTTGTCCGCGATGAATGCGGCATAGCCATGATCTTCTGTCGGGTCATCGCGCTGCAACAGCCAGTCGATATCGCCATCCTGTCGGGCGATATAACCATCAAGACTGACCGCGATAAAAACATGTGTGGTGACCATCAAGTGCTCCGTATTCAGCTTGTATCTATGCCGTTGAGTTTAGGGGGAGGTGTTTTGTCCACATAATATGATTCACGCTTTGCCAGCCAAAATATTCAACATGCGGCGTAATGGTTCCGCTGCTCCCCACAATAGCTGATCGCCGACCGTCAGGACCGAGTAGATCGGTTCATTGTTTAGCGACATTTTCTTGTAACGACCAATACCAACCTTAAGCGAACCGCTGATACAGGCCGGTGTCAGGGTACGGACACTCTCTTCCTTGTTATTGGGCACATAGTTAACCCAGGGGTGGGAATTCATCACTAATTCGGCAAATTCCTCTTCGTTGACTTCACGCTTGAGCTTAAGGGTTATAGCAGCGCTGTGGCAGCGGATCACGCCGACGCGTATGCATAAGCCGTTTACCGGGATCGTACCGGGAGACAGGCCTAAAATTTTGTTGGTTTCCGCCTCACCTTTCCATTCTTCACGGCTATTGCCATCGCCTAAATCGCTGTCAATCCAGGGAATGATGCTGCCCATCAAAGGTGCACCGAAGTTTTGGGTCGGCATATCAGCGCTGTTAATCAATTCACTGACCTTATTAACTAACGGAAGCACTGAACCTGAGGATGCCAGCTCATCCGGAGATAAATGGCGGCTTATGTAGGCACTTTGCGCAATGAGTTCCCGTACATACTGTGCACCAGCACCCGATGCGGACTGGTAGGTCATCACACTCATCCATTCGATCAAGTCAGCCTTTATCAACCCAGCCAGCCCCATAAGACTCAGCGTAATGGAACAGTTGCCGCCGACAAAAAGTTTAATACCTTCTTTAATTGCACGATCGATATTGTTGCGGTTGACGGGGTCGAGAATAATGCAGGCTTTCTCATCCATCCGTAGCGCTGAGGCCGCGTCAATCCAGTAGCCTTCCCAGCCATGGTTAAGCAAAGCAGGGTATATTGCTTTGGTATAATCCCCGCCCTGGCAGGTTATGATGATGTCCATTTCGGCCAGCGCACTTACGGAATTAGCATCTTTAAGTGTGTAGCTGACGCCATCAATGACAGGACCGGCGGCTCCTGCACTGGAGGTGCTGAAAAAATGCGCCGATATATTGTCGAAGTCGTTCTCTTCGATCATTCGCTGTAGCAAAACAGAACCGACCATTCCTCGCCAACCAACAATGCCAACCTGCTTCATTTGCTTAACCCTAATTACGTTATGAGAATGTTAATTTTCTTCGAGGCACGTTATATCTCATTCCAAATTAAAGGTCATTACGAACAACATCCGATTCCGTCATTATTAAAATGTTTCATATAGCATCAGCGATTTTTATCTCTTCCATAGCTAAAAATCCATTGCAAGTATTTGATATGAAATCAATAATATTCAGGTCGATATCCTGCGGTATTCGCGTTTAAAGGAAAGAACAGGCTTAAGACATCCGCTTCTGGCATATAGCTGCCAGACTCAACAAAGCCAGGGTTTGCAATGAGGAGGAGCGGGCCTTCAATGATGTGTATCAGACTCTCTTTTACATTCCGGCCACTTAAGCGGCCGGAAGTATCGTTTAAACCCGTTCAGAATACGCTTTCAGCATGGCAAGGAGCGCCCGTCGTGCCGCATCGTCCGCGATATTTTCAGGCAGCGCATCAGCGCGCAGATTGATATAAGCGTCAACCGCCTTGCTGATGGCGATGCTGACGGAGTCACGATCGTGCGTGGCCAGCGTGGAGGTCAGCAGGCCCTCAGGATCGATATTGTGGCATTCAATGCGACGAACCCCACGCTGCGGTAGATTGGCGCGGCGGTACAGCATCGGTCCCAGCACTTGCTCCCGGAAGAATGACAGCATACCCATCGCTTCGAAAAGTTCGCCCCTTCCCAGTTTAACCACCGCATAATGAAGCCAGATCCAGGCTCGGGACTCAAACCACTCCGGCGTCATGTCAGGCCACTGGGCACGAAATTGTGCCAGATGTCGCTCCAGGGCATGGCGATCGCGAGAAAATAACACTACCGGCTCCTCAACGCGTTGAGTGAGCATGTCCAGGGTGACAAATTTCAGATCGACATGGAGGAGTTCAGGGCCATACAGGCATATCAGCAGGCGAGGCTCTCCGACATGTTCCCCGGTGAACGCATGCAGCAGGTTGCCTGCTGTTCCGGCGAACGCCACACGCTGCTCCATGATTTCATCGTAGTAGAGAGGGTCTACCACAACGACAAAATCCAAATCGGAGTATTTATCAAATCCGCCATGAATAAGCGATCCGCCCCCGAGCAGGGAGTGAATCCGGGCGTCAGACTGAACGTTAAGCTTGAGTTGCTCTGCAAAACTTCTGTGTAAATCGGGTAACGTACTAAGCATACTTTTTCCTGTTCACAAAAAATACAAAGCATTACAGAATATCGAGTTCGGTATATTCGGGCCAGATATTTTTGCAGGAAGCGTCGTTTCCTCATTGAGTCTCGGGTCCACTATGGGTGGATAGCCTGAGCCACGTAGCCCGATCCTCCGCTACGCCCGCCGTCAGGGTTTTCAGGCAGGATGGAAACGCTGGCGGATAGTCCCGCCACCAGTTCAATCCCTTCCGGTATCTTATCTAACTGAATACGAACGGGGACTCGCTGCGCAAGTCGCACCCAGCTGAAGGTGGGATTGACATCCGGCAGCCCCAGTCCGCCCGTCTCGTCATTGCTATCATCGATCCCCCGGCCGATACTCTCCACGTGCCCGGTGATGAGCGGGTCAAACCCCATCAGAGAAATGTGTGCGGCGCTTCCGACGCGAATATGACGCAGCTTAGTCTCTTCAAAATAGCCCACCACCCAGAAACTGTGCGCATCGATCACGGCGATCTTTGTCTCTCCCGCCGCGGCGTAGTCGCCGGGGCGGAGCCGAAGATGCGTCACGTAGCCGGTAACCGGGGCGCGCACCGTTGCATGGGATAAATTCAGCTGCGCCAGTTCCAGCGCAGCCAGCGCCCCCTGATAATTGGCCGCCGCGACGCGCGCTGCGCTGCCTGTTTGCTGGATATCCTCGCCGGAAATGACCCCTTTGATGAGCGCGCGTCGCCGGGCGGCATCCTGGCGCATCAGCATTTCATGACGTTTTGCTTCGACGTCGGCCTGCGCGCTGAGCACCGCCAGCTTCAGCCAGCGCGGGTCGATGGCATAAAGCACATCGCCGCGGTTAACCCACTGATTATCCCGCACCGCCACGCTGCTCACCGGCCCGGAAACATCCGGCGCAATCTGCACCACATCTGCCCGAACCCGGCCATCGCGCGTCCAGGGCGTCTGCGTATACTGTTTCCAGAAAATAAACGCCACGCAGGCCGCTACCGCTACTGCGATTAACGTCAGCGCGTAACGGCCCAGCAAAGAGAAAAAAGATTTCATGCGAATAACCCCAGTGTGGTCAGGCCCTGCAAAAGCAGGAAAAAGGTCACGATATAGGTTGAAACATCAAGCAGCGGGCGTAAGGGCAAGCGGCGGTAAAGCCTGCTGCAGGAGAAAAGCGGTACGAGTAACAGCGTACAGACCAGGGCAATGAGCGCGGTCAGCAGCAATCCGGGGATAAAAACGCCCCCGATATTGATGTCATTTATCATGGGTGGGTTCCTCGTTCTGCGTCCGTAACGCGCAGTGCAGATCGACCAGTCGGTCGACAAACTGGCATGATTGTTCATCCCTCGCGGGCAAGCAGCGGTTCGCCATGGCGGCAATGCGCTCGCGTAAGGCTTCGGTCTCCGTTGTGCGGGTAAGACGAGAAAGCACCTCGTGGATATCGCTGCCGGCGGGCGTTTCGCAACGGCGCAGGCGCATCACGCAGAGGCCTATGCGCAGAAAGTGCACCAGGCGATCGAGCGCCCGGGCGGAGGACTGCCCGCTGCGCGGCAAGCGTGGTAGCAGCAGGGCGGCCCGGTCGATCATCAGATTGGTCCAGTGCGTTTCATCGCCTTTAAATACGCCGCTCACGCTGCGGCGAATATCGCGTTGGCACAGTTTCAGCAGACGCTTTATCGCCGCGTCCGCCTGTACGGTTTGCAGCAGACTCATGCCGATAACCGCAAAGCCAGTCGCGAAAAACAGGGCGATCGCGGTGTTGGCCGCGTCGGCGAAGTCGCCGCTGTAGCGCGCGCCCAGCTCGCACAGTACCGGCAGCGTCAGGGTGATCCCCATGGCCATAAAGGTCGTGGGGGGCCGCGCCTGCAGCGATCCGGCAAGCAGATAGACCGGGGCAAGCACCGCCACCAGCACGGGGAAATCGCTGAGCGGAGGAAGCAGGGCGAAGCTATAGATAAGGCTTATCACTACGCCCCAGACAGAGCCGATAATATATTTCACAATATGCGGGGCCGGCGTGTCGAAACTGCCAAACAGCGTGCAGCAAACACCAAGAATTGACACCGCCGTGCCGCCATCGGGCCAGGCAGAGTAAATCCATAGCAGACAGCCGCTCAGAATGATGACAAAAGCGCCCAACGCCGTGCGGGCGGCGCTGAGGGGATCGCGATGGAAAACGTATCCTGTCGCCGCACGATCTTCCGCCTGCGCTGGCGCAGGCCTGGCGTGATGAATGGCCTCCGAAAGCCGCTCACACTGTTGCAGGAGGGTAATCAACTCAGCGATGTAGCGTAAGAAATTTACCCGCAGCGCATCTTCAAAGGTCAGCGCCTGCGCCGCGAGCCGCTGCGCTAACTGCGCGCTGCGCTGGTGCAGCGCTTCTGCGGCGTTTTTGCGTTGGCCGGTATCGTCGCAGGTCAGCCAGACCTGCACGTCATTCAGTAGAGCCTGCATCGCGGCGGGCATCTCGGCGATGATCTGCAAACGATCGCGCACTTCGCCGTTGACAATCACTAACCGCGCCAGCCTGTCATGGAGCGCTTTCCTGGCCTGGCGGGCCGGAACCGAAAGGGCAAAATCATACGGGATATGGTGGCTGATACCCTGCAGAAACTGTAGCGCCAGCGCCAGATGCAGCGGCTCTGACTGCGCGTCGGCCTTGCCTGCCAGGGTGTCGGCAATCCGCTGGCGCGCGGCGTGCAGCGTCTGGGCTAATTTGCTGTTGAACAGCCCTGATATCCGGGCAGGTAAAATGTAGCGGTGAATCAGCGCGGCGCAGACGATACCGATCGCGATTTCCTGTACCCGGATGAGGGCGATGTTAAACACCGTGCCGGGATCGGCGACGGCGGGAAAACCAATCAGGCTTGCGGTATAACCGGCCAGCACAAAGGCATAGGCGCGGGGCGTGCGTTCAAGCAGGGATAAATAGAGGCAGAAGGTGATCCAGCCTGCCAGAATCACGCTACATAGAATTGGCGTATTCACAAACGTCGGCACAATCAATACCGTGGCCCCCGCGCCGGCCACGGTACCGGCCAGGCGATAAAGGCTTCTGCTCAGGGACGCGCCCACCGAGGTTTGCGACACGATGTAGACGGTGATGATGGCCCATGAGGGCCGTTCAAGGCCAATCGCCAGGGCAACGTAATAGGCGAGCATCGCGGCGGCAAAACTCCTGACGGAATAGAGCAGGGCATGGGCGTCGCTCAGCAGCGAGGGAGAGGCTATGCGGCCTGACCAACGGCTTATCGCGTGTAAAAAACGGCTGTGATGGGAAGTTAATGTGCTCATGCCGGGAATTATTCCCGCTTTGCGCGTCTCCTTAAATACTCTATTCTGTCAAAAAATACCTAAATGTTGCCAATGAGATGCCATCCAGACTTGCCCATACCCTGTTTGATCCCGATAGCACGCCGAGCCCTGCCGTCGCGCGGCATATTGATTTCGTTGATTACGCGGCAGAAGTGCCGGTTCATACCCACCGCAAGGGACAACTGATCGTTGCCCTCTATGGGGCGGTGATTTGTCGTGCGGAAAACGATATCTGGATAGTGCCGCCAGACTGCGCGGTGTGGATCCCCGGTGGGATCCCGCACAGCGCCAAAGCGACCTGGAATGCGCATCTCAACTATTTGTTTATTGAACCCGGCGCCGCCGCGCTGCCGGAGAAATGCTGCACGCTGGCGATTTCGCCGCTGATTCAAGCGTTAGTTGACCGCTTAACGAATGCGGACGTCGATTACACCGCGGAGAGCCATGTCGGCAGGCTGACCAGAGTGACGCTCGATGAGCTGGCCACCATGCCGCAGCAGAAGCTGAGTCTGCCGGTTTCGGCGCATCCTAAGATCCGCGCCATGGCGGATGCGCTGGTCAGCCACCCGGAGGATCGCAGCACCTTTAAAGTTTGGGCGAAACGGCTGGCGCTCAGCGAGCGCTCATTAGCACGCCTGATGCTGCGCGAAACCGGTCTGACCTTCGGGCGATGGCGTCAGCAGCTGCATTTGATTATTGCCCTGCGGGAGCTGGCAAGCGGGGTATCGGTGCAAAACGTGGCGGCTAATCTGGGGTATGAGTCGGTCAACGCGTTTATCACCATGTTCAGAAAAACGATGGGGAGCACCCCCGCACACTATTTTGCCGGTCGAAGAACGGCAGATCCCTGAGCGGCGCGCAGGTTGGATGCGGAGTGAGGCGCTTAATATCCGCCGCGGCCACAGCGCCGCGGCGAGCGCAAAATTTAGTCAGAGAAGGGCGGGGGCGGCTGGCGTAATCCCGTCGTATCCGGGTTGCCGATGCTGCGGCGCCATGCGCCGGGGGCCTGGCCGAACTGACGCTTGAAGCTGCGGTTGAAGGACTGCTGGGAGTCAAAGCCCAGGGCGATCGCCACATTCAAAATCGGTTCGTCGCTGTGGGCTAAGCGCTCGACCGATTTTTGTAGTTTTTGCGCGCGAATATACTCGGCGAGAGGATAACCGGTATGCTCCTTAAATAGCCGCTGCAGATGCCATTTCGAATAGCCGGCTCGCCTGGCGACGGTGCCAATATCCAGACGGCTATCAAGATTGTTGTCGATCCAGTCGAGTAAATCGTGAATGAATGCGCCAGTGTTCATCTGATGTACCTCTACGCAGCGTCTAAAAAAGCATCTTTATCTGTTGCATTTAAAGGTGGCCCGTTTTTGCACTAATTGCAAGTTTTATTGTTGCATTTAAATCCATGCCGGAAACGCGCCATTTTTAGGCGCCAGGAATAGCACATAAAGTGCAACAATTATTCTTGCACTAAATTTAGCGCCTTCCTACAATCGCCGCGATAGTGTATTCGCAACTGTTACAGTTTTGTGGCGATGAACGACACAAATGGCCTTAAGCCAGCCCGGACAAAGGAAGTGGCGCGGTGTCTTCCGCTGCGTCTTGCCCGGCGGCTACCAATACCGGAATAAAAATAATGAGCCTGCAAAAATACTGGGGTAACTTTCATCTGACTGTGCCGGGCGTGATGCTGCTCTCGGCGCTCCTCGTTGGATGCGATGAGGGCGTCGCGCAAAACGCCGCGCCGCAGGCGCCCGCCGTCAGCGCCGCTGATGTGGTCGTCAAATCCATTAGTCAGTGGGACAGCTTTAACGGTCGGATTGAAGCGGTGGAAAGCGTCCAGCTGCGACCCCGCGTCTCCGGCTACATTGACAAAGTGAATTACACCGACGGCCAGGAGGTG
This sequence comes from Klebsiella sp. PL-2018, assembly GCF_019048985.1. Classification (NCBI taxonomy): domain Bacteria; kingdom Pseudomonadati; phylum Pseudomonadota; class Gammaproteobacteria; order Enterobacterales; family Enterobacteriaceae; genus Klebsiella; species Klebsiella sp. PL-2018. The sequence goes on along the minus strand of NZ_CP077673.1, from coordinate 3,209,546 downwards.
AAAAAGGGGGAGGTGCTGTTCACTATCGATGACAGAACCTACCGCGCCGCGCTGGAACAGGCGCAGGCGACGCTGGCGCGAGCCAAAACACAGGCCAGCCTGGCGCGAAGCGAGGCTAACCGTACCGATAAATTAGTCAATACCAACCTGGTCTCCCGCGAAGAGTGGGAGCAGCGCCGCGCCGCGGCCACCCAGGCGCAGGCCGACATTCGCGCCGCCCAGGCGGCAGTCGACGCCGCGCAGCTTAACCTGGACTTCACCAAAGTGACCGCGCCTATCGATGGCCGCGCCAGCCGGGCGTTGATCACCAGCGGTAACCTCGTCACCGCCGGCGACAGCGCCAGCGTGCTCACCACGCTGGTGTCGCAGAAGACGGTTTACGTCTACTTTGACGTGGACGAGTCGACCTACCTCCATTATCAAAATCTCGCCCGCAGCGGGCAGGGCGCGTCCAGCAATCACCTGGCGCTGCCGGTGGAGATTGGCCTGGTTGGCGAAGAGGGCTACCCCCATCAGGGCAAAGTGGATTTTCTGGATAATCAGTTAACGCCGAGCACCGGCACCATCCGGATGCGCGCGCTGCTGGATAACGCGCAGCGTCAGTTCACGCCGGGTCTCTTTGCCCGCGTCCGCCTGCCGGGCAGCGCGGAATTCAACGCCACGCTTATCGATGATAAAGCGGTGTTGACCGATCAGGATCGCAAATATGTTTATGTCGTTGATAAAGAGGGTAAAGCGCAGCGCCGTGATATTACGCCGGGCCGTCTGGCCGACGGTTTGCGCATCGTGCAGCAGGGGCTGAAGCCGGGCGACAGAGTCATCGTCGATGGTCTACAGAAAGTGTTTATGCCGGGCATGCCGGTTAACGCGAAAACCGTGGCCATGACCGCCAGCACCGCCATCAACTGATCCCTTGACCTGAGAATCCAACCCATGGACTTTTCCCGTTTTTTCATCGACAGGCCGATTTTTGCCGCCGTTCTGTCGATTCTGATTTTTATCACCGGATTAATCGCCATCCCGCTGCTGCCGGTGAGCGAATATCCTGACGTCGTGCCGCCCAGCGTGCAGGTGCGCGCGGAGTATCCGGGCGCCAACCCGAAAGTGATTGCCGAGACCGTGGCGACGCCGCTGGAAGAGGCGATCAACGGCGTTGAAAATATGATGTACATGAAATCCGTCGCCGGTTCTGACGGCGTACTGGTGACCACCGTAACCTTCCGTCCGGGTACCGATCCCGATCAGGCGCAGGTTCAGGTGCAAAACCGGGTATCGCAGGCCGAAGCGCGTCTGCCGGAAGATGTGCGGCGTTTGGGGATCACCACCCAGAAGCAGTCGCCGACGCTGACGCTGGTGGTGCATCTGTTTTCGCCAAACGGTAAATACGACTCCCTGTATATGCGTAACTACGCCACGCTGAAGGTGAAGGATGAACTGGCGCGCCTGCCCGGCGTCGGCCAAATTCAGATTTTTGGCTCGGGCGAATACGCGATGCGCGTCTGGCTCGATCCCAACAAGGTGGCGGCGCGCGGATTAACCGCGTCGGATGTGGTCACGGCGATGCAGGAGCAGAACGTCCAGGTTTCCGCCGGGCAGCTTGGCGCCGAGCCGCTGCCGAAAGAGAGCGACTTTCTGATCTCCATTAACGCCCAGGGGCGCCTGCATACCGAAGAAGAGTTTGGCAATATTGTCCTGAAAACAACGCAGGACGGTACGGTCGTCCGCCTGCGCGACGTGGCGCGTATCGAAATGGGCTCCGGCAGCTATGCGCTGCGTTCCCAGCTGAACAATAAAGACGCGGTCGGGATTGGTATCTTCCAGTCGCCGGGGGCGAACGCCATCGATTTGTCTAACGCGGTGCGCGCCAAAATGGACGAGCTGTCGAAGCGTTTCCCGCAGGATATGAAATGGGCGGCGCCTTACGACCCGAGGGTTTTTGTCCGCGATTCCATTCGCGCGGTGGTGCAAACGCTGCTGGAAGCGGTGGTGCTGGTGGTGCTGGTGGTGATCCTGTTCCTGCAAACCTGGCGCGCGTCGATTATTCCGCTGATCGCGGTGCCGGTTTCGGTTGTGGGTACCTTCAGCATTCTCTACCTGCTGGGCTTCTCGCTGAATACCCTGAGCTTGTTCGGGCTGGTGCTGGCCATCGGCATCGTGGTGGATGATGCCATCGTGGTGGTGGAAAACGTCGAGCGAAATATCGAGGAAGGGCTGGCTCCGCTCGCCGCGGCGCATCAGGCGATGCGTGAGGTGTCCGGCCCGATTATCGCCATTGCGCTGGTGCTGTGCGCGGTGTTTGTGCCGATGGCGTTTCTCTCGGGCGTGACCGGCCAGTTCTACAAGCAGTTTGCGGTGACGATCGCCATCTCCACGGTGATCTCCGCCATCAACTCGCTGACGCTCTCTCCCGCGCTGGCCGCGCTGCTGCTAAAACCGCACGGCGCGCCGAAAGACTTCCCGACCCGGCTTATCGACCGTCTTTTCGGCTGGATTTTTCGTCCGTTTAACCGCTTTTTCCACCGCAGCTCGAACGGCTATCAGGGGCTGGTGGGAAAAACGCTCGGACGACGCGGGGCGGTGTTTGTGGTCTATGTGCTGCTGCTCTGCGCGGCGGGCGTCATGTTTAAAGCGGTACCCGGCGGATTTATACCGACGCAGGATAAACTGTATTTAATCGGCGGCGTGAAAATGCCGGAAGGTTCTTCGCTGGCGCGCACCGATGCGGTGATCCGTAAAATGAGCGAAATCGGGATGAATACCGAAGGCGTGGATTACGCGGTCGCGTTTCCGGGGCTTAACGCGCTGCAGTTCACCAATACGCCGAATACCGGAACGGTCTTCTTTGGCCTGAAGCCGTTCGACCAGCGTAAACATTCGGCGGCGGAAATTAACGCTGAGATCAACGCGAAAATCGCGCAAATCCAGCAGGGCTTTGGCTTCTCTATTTTGCCTCCGCCGATTTTAGGGCTCGGCCAGGGTTCCGGCTATTCGCTCTATATTCAGGACCGGGCAGGTCTTGGCTATGGTGCGCTGCAAAGCGCGGTAAACGCGATGTCCGGTACCATTATGCAGACGCCGGGGATGCACTTCCCGATCTCCACCTACCAGGCGAACGTGCCGCAGCTGGATGTCCAGGTCGATCGTGATAAGGCGAAAGCGCAGGGTGTGTCGCTCACCGATCTGTTTGGTACGCTGCAAACCTATCTGGGATCGTCTTACGTCAATGATTTTAACCAGTTCGGGCGGACCTGGCGCGTGATGGCGCAGGCTGACGGCCCGTTCCGCGAAAGCGTGGAGGATATTGCCAATTTGCGCACGCGGAATAATCAGGGCGAAATGGTGCCAATCGGCAGTATGGTGAATATCAGCACAACCTACGGGCCGGACCCGGTGATTCGCTACAATGGCTATCCGGCGGCGGATTTGATTGGCGATGCCGATCCGCGCGTACTCTCTTCCTCGCAGGCGATGACGCAGCTGGAGAAGATGTCCGGCCAGATATTGCCGAACGGGATGAATATCGAATGGACGGATCTGAGCTTCCAGCAGGCCACGCAGGGCAATACGGCGCTGATCGTCTTCCCGGTGGCGGTGCTGCTGGCGTTCCTGGTGCTGGCGGCGCTGTATGAAAGCTGGACGCTGCCGCTGGCGGTGATTCTTATCGTGCCGATGACGATGCTCTCCGCGCTGTTTGGCGTCTGGCTGACCGGCGGCGATAACAACGTGTTCGTACAGGTGGGGCTGGTGGTGCTGATGGGGCTGGCCTGTAAAAACGCGATTCTAATCGTGGAGTTTGCCCGCGAGCTGGAAATCCAGGGGAAAGGGATCATGGAAGCGGCGCTGGAGGCGTGTCGCCTGCGTTTACGCCCGATTGTGATGACCTCTATCGCCTTTATTGCCGGGACCATCCCGCTGATCCTCGGTCACGGCGCGGGCGCGGAAGTGCGCGGCGTTACCGGGATCACGGTGTTCTCCGGGATGCTGGGGGTGACGCTGTTTGGTCTGTTCCTGACCCCGGTGTTTTACGTGACGCTGCGTAAATTCGTGACGCGCGGTAAACCAGTCGAGGACGTTTCGCCGGCGTAGGGTGCGGCAGATAACAAAAAACCGCCTTCACTGTGAAGGCGGTTTTTTTTCGCTCAAGGAAAATTAATGGGCTTCTTTATATTTGGCGATAAGTTCAGGCACCGGATCGCACCCGCTGGTATCGGCTTTTTTCACTTCTTCCAGCGCGCTTGCCACGGTGTGGCGTGCCAGTACCTGTAGCGAAGCCTGCTCCGCTTCATCGGCGATAGATTTGAAGTACCAGCACGCGTTTGCGCTGACCACGCAGCGGGCGGGGACGTCAGGGCGCGACGCCCACAGTTTTTTATCTTCGATAACGGAGACGTAGATATCGCGCAGGGTGATCTCTTCCGCCGGGCGGCCAAGATGAATAGAGCCGTTGCGGCCAAGCGTTGAGACAATAATGCCGTCACGGGTGAGAGGAACCATGAGTTTGCGGATAAAGCTCGGGTTCGCTTCCAGGCCGTAGGCCAGAATCGCGCTCGTCGAACGTTCACCCAACTGCTCCGCCATTGCTACGCTGAGAACCATCTGCAAAGCTGTCGGGAAGCGGTAATCTAACATTTTCTTATCCTGGGTAGCGGTGAATCTTGTTCTTTTTGGCACCGCAGAGGTGAGTAAGCAATAAACAACAATATACCAAATACGGTAATTTTTTTGAAGCAATCTGCGCTTTTCCCACCAGGTAAAAAAGCGTGAGTGAGAGCGGGACCAGCCGACGCTTCACGCCATGGCGTGAGGCACTGATGAAAAATGTATCAGCATTTAATACCCGCTCGGGCACACAGGACCCCCGGGGTCTTAATGGGCGTTTATCGTTGAAGTTGAATGAGGTGGGTAGCCATCCCCCATCTGAGCGCGGCGCATTTGCCGTCCGTAAAATCGAAAACAGAGTAACTCGCATTGGGGTGAGCATAGCGAGAGAAGTTATCGAGAGTCCCCTCTTTAAGTAACGCCAGCACGCCCTGACTGACATGCCCGTGAGAAACAACACCGACGATCTGATGTTCATTGGTATTTTGCAGGTGTCGTAAGAAATTTATCACGCGTCGAGTCGCCTGGGCTAACGACTCTCCCTCCGGGGGACAATAGGCTGCATCAAGGGCGAGCAACGCATCTGCATCACGCGGATTGTCTCGCCTGAAGTGCTCGAAAGATATCCCTTCAAAGCAACCAAACGACTGTTCCTTAAGAGATTCTTCAACTTTTAACGGGCAGCCAAGACCTTCAGACAGCTTCAGCCCCATGTGCAAGGCGCGCCCAAGCGGGGAGCTGTAAACACATTCTATCGGATATGCCTCTTTCGTCAGCGCTGTCAGTAACGCCGCTGTTTCTTGCATACCGCGGTGGGTTACGAAGCTGTCGCGACGCCCCTGAATAATCCCTCTATGATTCCACTCGGTTTCTGCGTGCCTCACCCATATCACTTTCATCGTATTTGAGATCCGTTATCCAACGTGACTACCCGTTTGTTTATCTGATTCAGGGCGAAAGTGTAGCATGGTGAACGTTTGAAGCCGGTTTCTGGATATTATCCAGCGATAATGTCCGCTTCTGGCACAAAGCACTGCCTACCAAACTCACCCTATGTCCTGTCGCGGTGTATTAAACAACGGGGAGCCACTCAGCTTAAGCATGTACGTTTGCTTTATACTAAGATATTTATCCAACAGAGGCGTTAAGATATCGTCTCAGGATCAAGATGGATTTATCAGCATGACCAGAACAGAAAGGCTTCTCGAATTACTACAGATATTAAGGGCGCAAAGATATCCGATCACGGCATCCGCTCTCTCAGAAAGATTAGAAATAAGCGTGCGTTCCCTTTACAGAGATATAAAAACGCTACAGCAGCAAGGCGTGTGCATTGAAGGGGGGGCTGGAATTGGTTATATCGTTAAGTCTGACTTTCATTTGCCGCCCTTAAATCTTTCTCATGAAGAAATCAATGCTATTATACTTGGGCTTAATTGGGTTTCTCATAATACGGATAATGATTTCAAAAAAAACGCAAGGAATGCGCTTGCCAAAATACATGCCGTTATTCCCGGCGAATTAAAAAATCTTATTGAGAGTCAATCCTATCTGACCGGTCCCACAGAAAAGAATGAGGTGTTTTTTGAAGACTTGCGTAATGCGATTAAAAAACGAAAGAGGATCAAAATAAAGTATTGTGATAAGAGCAATGTTAACTCTTCTCGAGTCATATGGCCCATCGCATTGGTATATATGGAGTCATGCTGGCTTTTGGTTGCATGGTGTGAAATGAGAAAGGATTTCCGTCATTTTAGAACGGACAAAATACAAGGCATTGTGCCGCTGGATTCCAGGTATAGTGAAAGCAGGTTAGTTTTATTGAATAAATGGAGAATGAAAGAGGGGATCGGCCCGGAGAAAGAGTACTGACAAAAACTGTCACTGCGAAATTGTATACTTCCTCAGATGTAAGACTCAATGCTACGTCATAGGGGGGATTATGAATTTTCAAAATAAAGTGGCTGTTATCACCGGCAGCACTGCAGGTATAGGCGAGGCAGTCGCAGAGCAGTTACACAAACATGGCGCGAAGGTCGTCATTGTATCCCGCTCGTCAGAGGAGGCGAAACAAAAAGCGAAACAATTGTCTTCACAGGGACAACCAGCAATGGGGATCGGATGCGATGTGTCACAGCCCGAACAAGTACGGCAAATGATAGATGACGTTATCAACTATTTTGGCAGGCTTGATTATGCTGTCAATAATGCAGGCATAACAGGTGAGCATGGTAAAAAGATAACAGAGCAGACAGTTGAAAACTGGGATAAGGTCATTGCCACCTCATTGAGCAGCGTTTTTTACTGCCTAAAATACGAGATACCTCAGATGATGAAGATGGGGGGCGCTATCGTTAATTTATCTGCAGTAAATGGTCTGGTTGGCATTCCTGGGCTGGCGCCTTACACCGCCGCTAAGCATGGTATAATTGGTTTAACCCAAACCGCAGCGCTGGAGTTTGCATGTCAAGGCATTCGCATCAATGCCGTCGCTCCGGGCTATGTCCAAACCCCACGAATAAGCGAATTCCCTGAAAATATCGTACGCAGTTTCGCAAATAGCCACCCTATGAAAAGGATGGCAAAAATGCAGGAAATCGCAGACTTCATATTGTTTTTGTTGTCAGATAAATCAGCGTTCTGTACCGGAGGCGTTTATCCCATTGATGGTGGTTTTTTAGCTGAGTGACATTCCCGTTAGGTTTTTAAGCCTCCGTTTTACCGCGTCAGAGGCCAGGGGCATGCCGGGCCGTTCCGTCAGCGTCAGCCCGGCGCTGGCTATCACTGATATTTGGCGACCAGATACTCCTCTTCGCTGCGTCGCCAGAAATGTGAAGGAATAAACGGGGATATATACTCATACGAGGGCGCGAAGAAGGATCGTACCTGAGCCCGGCGATAAAAAACGAAAAAACGTATTTTTTATCGAATAGATTAAAAGGTTGTGGCGTTAACTCATCATCAACGTACTGATGGAGTCATCATTTATGACTGCAACAACGCAACCGCTAACACAACAGTGCCGCGATAGTTTTACCCTGGCACGACATTGGGTCACCGCAGCCAATGTCATTTTCCTGTTTGCAAGCGCACATATCCGGGAGCCGCTGGAGCGGGGAACGCCCCTGAAAAAAAGCGGCGGGCCGGTCATATTTGCTGCGCGCTTTTCCCTCACTATCTGCTACGGGACAGCATACCGCGTCGTATGCTGCCTTGCCGTTCTTTTCGTTAACCCGGAGTTCACTATGAACACGTTGTCGTTTTTACATTCCGCCATTAATCAACGTCTGCTGCTGCCCGTGGTGTTTGCTCTGCTGACCACGCCGGTTTTGGCCGCAGGTGACAATAGTACCAATAGCAAAACGCCGGACTGCCCCAGCGGTCAGGTGTATGACAGCACGAAAAAACAGTGCGTCCCTGAAAAAACAAGCCAGCTCAGCGATGAAGATAAAACGCGTTATGCCTATCATCTGGCCAAAAAAGGGGAGTACCAGGCGGCCCTGGACCTGCTCAACACCCTGAAAAATGGCGATACCGCGGAAGCCTGGAATTACCGGGGCTATGCCACGCGTAAGCTGGGCCGTACCGATGAGGGCATCGGCTACTATCAGCGTTCAATCGCGCTCGATCCGACCTATGCCAAAGTACGTGAATACCTTGGTGAAGCATGGCTGGCGAAAGGCCGTCCTGACCTGGCAAAAGAGCAATTGAAAACTATCGCCACGCTGTGCGGCCATAGCTGCGAGGAGTACCGGGATCTTCAGGCAGCGATCGACGGTCATCCTGAGTCCTGAATAAGAGTATGAGGATAAAAAAATTACGACCAGCGGCGACCGTCAGCATCTTGCTGCACATCTGACACGCCTGTGGCGCTATGGGCTGGTTCTGGTTGTCGAAGAGCTGGTTCAGTCTGCCTGTGTCCGCGCGCTTGAAAAAAGCGCGCGGTTCACCCCGAGGAGGCGGCCGACACGTTGCCCGTCCCGATTGGTTACCCTATCCTGGTTTTATCTCCAATTGACCGGCCCCGGGCAATAGCCGCTGTCAATGTTCCCTGGCCAATTCGTGGCATACGATACCGAGCTGTTCCACGGCATGCAAAAGCGCGGGGGTGGGTTCATTCGCACCGTTCAGGCGCAGGTAGTTTTGCAGTTCCGCCGCGCCCGGGGAAAACAGCGGCCCCGGACTGACGCCAATGCCCAGGGCGAGTGCGCGACGATGTACCTCCAGCGCATCTATCCTGGAGGGGAGTTGAACCCAAATCAAAAAGCCGGCTTCCGGAGCCGCGACGCGCGTGCCCGGTGGGAAGCAGGCTTCAACTCGGGTGATGATAGCGCGCATACCTTCCGCAATCCGCAGCTTCAGATGCCGCAGGTGCCTGTCGTAATCGCCGCTGGCGAGGATCTCGTTTGCCGCGGCTTCAATCAGCGGCGCGCCTGCCCATTCTCCGGCCATGCGGGCCTGCAATACCGCGGAGTGATAGCGTCCGGCAGCAATCCAGCCAATTCGCCAGCCCGGCGCCAGGGTTTTCGACAGCGAACTGCAATAAATCACATTTCCGTCCCTGTCGAAGGCTTTACACGCGGGCGGACGCTGGGCGCCACCGGCAAGATCGCCATACACATCGTCCTCAATGAGCGGGATGCCCTTATCGGCTAGCAGCGCCACCAGCGCCTGTTTGCGCGCCACGGGCATGCTGGCACCCAGCGGATTTTGCACCGTGGGTGAGGCGAGCACGGCCGCAGGGCGGTGGCGCTGGACAGCCTCTTCAAGGGGCGCCAACAATAAGCCTTCAATCGGGTCTGTGGGGATCTGTAACGCCTTCAGACCCAGATCTTCCAGCAGCAGAAGCGTGCCGAAGTAGGCGGGCTGCTCAATCGCGACAGCATCACCCGGCTGGCATACCGCGCGGAGCGCCAGACGTAGCGCCTGGGTTGCGCCTGCCGTAATGATAAGGTCATCCGCGCCAAAAAGAGCGCCCCACTGCGCAGCGCGTGCGGCAATCTTTCTGCGCAGGTCCGCTCTTCCCGGGGGCAGGCTGTAGCTCTGCCCGCGCGCATCAAGCCGACGACCGGCGGTGTGCAGTGCCCGCTGTAGTGCATCCACGGGAAGCCAGGCGGGATCGGGTAGCGCGGCGCCAAGCGGCACCAGACGCGCTTCAGCGCTACCGAACAGCGACCGGGCAATGGCGGACATAGTCACCGGCACCGGACCGGGCAAAGAGGCAGCGCGCTGTTCATTTCCGGAGGCGGCTGGCTGGCGGACAAAATAGCCTGAACGCGGTCGCGCGATAATCAGACCCTCCGCCTCAAGATAACGCAGCGCTTCCAGGGCCGTGGGGAGGCTGACCTGCTCGCGTTCGGCCAGTTTACGCGCGGAGATAATGCGATCTCCTGCCCGTAAAGCGCCTGAAGCAAGCGTCAGCCGCAGCATATCGGCTATACGGCGGTAGTGGGGCGTCGGCGGGGATATTTCGGACATCGTCATCTGTATAGTCTGCTTTTTGATAAATCTGACTATACAGGCGAAGCGGGGCGCCATCTATAGTGTGTTCCACACCAACCAGCCGGGGAAATCACATGCACAGCGACAGTTTTGACCTTTCACTTTACTTCCGCCGCATAGGCTATAGCGGGCCTGCGGCAGCGGATACCGCAACGCTACACGCGCTCATGCGTCACCAGCTCTTTGCCATCCCCTTCGAAAATCTGGACGTACAGGCAGGTAAAATCGTGTCGATGGAGCCCGATGATATTGCCAACAAGCTCTTACGGCAGAGACGGGGCGGCTACTGCTATGAACTCAACGGGCTGTTTACCATGGCGCTGGAAGCGCTGGGCATTGCCTGGCGGTTTGTCGCGGCGCGGCCCATGTTTTATCCCGCGCGCCGGCCTAAAACCCATATGGCGGTCGTCGCGGAAGTCGAGGGCCGTCAGTGGCTTTGCGACCTTGGCTTTGGGAGCTACGGTATTCGCGCGCCGCTGGCCCTGGATGAACTTGATACGGACATTATCCAGGATTTCGATACGTTCCGGCTTAGCCGCGATGCGCACGGCGACTATCTGCTGCAGGCAAAAGTTGAGGGAAGCTGGGCCAACCAATACGGTTTTGACCTGTCACCTCAGGAATGGATTGATTTTGCTCCGGCCAATTTCCTTAACTCCACGCACCCCGACGCGGTCTTTGTACAAAAGCTGCTGGTTATACAGCATCAGCCCGAGGGGCGCTTTATTCTGCTGGGCAATACGCTCAAGAGCATTACCGCGGATCGGGTAGAAAAGCAGCGGCTGGAAGACGATGAGATTGCGCATGTACTTGAGCAGCGCTTTGCGTTATCTGCCCGCTAATTAATCAAAAGGGCCAATGAGTCCGGGGCGGAACGGGCATGAAGCAGGGATGCCGGGGGAGCCATCGCGATCGCCATGAGGCGGGAGTGACCGCTTCCCCGTGCCTCTCTCAATCTGTTCATCTGCTGCGATATCAGCAGCGGGCGATTATTTACGTTGCCGGCGGGTATATGAAATAGCAGATAATGCAAATAAAAAACTAACGCCACTTTTAATAAACAAGGCTATTCAGTTAATTACCACTACAAAAATAAGATAATTCTATCTGAGCTGGCCAATCCGTATCCGTAGTACATATTTTCGCCTCATAATCCCCTGCGTCTGGAAATTCATTGCTAACAAGTAGTTACAGCTATGCGGCAATATTTTTGGCGATAAAGAATGGTTAAAATAAAATCATCTACTAAAATCAAATTGTTGATTAAATTCATACACTGCTCGTTCGTATTAATTTAGATAATTGGCTCTGTGTCGAATGCCCAAAATTTAAGCAGCGGGTGATAGCTGCTGACGATAATTATCCCGCTCGATATTGCCCTGGGTCTGGCAGGTAAATTCCTGCTCTGGACGTTTGTGTAAAACGACACCGGGCTAATTGAGTTATTTCAAAGGACAACGTAAATGACGAATATCTACGACTCTACCAATATAAGCAGTCAGGAAGCGGCCAGGCACTTGCCTGCGGCTGCTGTAAACAGCGCGAGCGCGGTTTCATGGGGGGCGATATTTGCAGGCGCCGCCGCTGCCGCCTCGCTGGCGCTTATGCTGCTCATGCTTGGCGCCGGATTAGGCCTCACCTCAATCTCTCCCTGGGAAAATCAAGGTCTTGCGGCGGGTACCGTCGGTATTGCCGCCATCGCCTGGCTGACGTTTACCCAAATTGTGGCGTCAGGAATGGGGGGATATCTGGCCGGACGGCTTCGGACTAAATGGGTTGATACGCATACCAATGAAATCTATTTCCGCGATACGGCGCATGGCTTTCTGACGTGGGCGGTGGCGCTGCTGGTATCAGCCGTCCTTTTAACCACCACCATCAGTTCACTCATCGGCGGCAGCGCAAAAGTCATTGGTTCCGTTGCCGGGGGCGCGACGGCAACCGCCGTGAATAACGCGGGGGAGGGATCATCGATGTTATCGAAGTCATCGATGGAATATTTTACCCGCTCGCTGTTCAGGGCTAGCGGCTCCACTCCGGCAGGTAACAGCAACGCATCGGGCAATGATGTTATGGCCATGAATCAGCCGGCGCCGCCAAAGGCGGAGTCACCCGCTCAATTAGCCGAGGTGACGGGCATTTTTGCTAACAGTATTTATTCTGGCGCGCTTCCCAAGGATGATCTGACCTATGTGGCGCAGCTGGTTTCTCAGAATACCGGCATCAGTCAGCAAGAGGCCGAGCAGCGGGTACAGGCGGTTTATGATAAAGCCCAGGCTAATTTGAAAGAGGCAAAAGATAAAGCGCAGCAGGCCGCAGACGCTGCCAGAAAAACCACCAGCTACGTCACTCTGTGGTCATTTATTTCTCTGTTAATTGGCGCTTTTGTTGCCAGTCTCTGTGCCACCTATGGCGGCCGTCAGCGTGATTTATAACGTCTAATACTCATTATACGGGAGGAACCTATGCGTTCAATATTGCTTTTCTTTCTGGGTGTGCCAATCCCTATCATTATTTTAATCGCGCTATTTGTGCACTGACTATTTTCCGGCCCCGCAGGAATAGTGGTTAAGTAAATACTGACCCTCGCACATTACCGCTAAAGCATAAATGCCCTTCGAGGGCATTTATGCTTTTTATCAGGCGCTCAGAGGAGCCTGCTGCGCGTCACCAGGGAAGCTCTCCGCGACAGAGTGATGTCAACTAGCAATAACACCCGCAGTGAATTAACGCTCACGCCTTGCCATCATTAGCGCCAGGTCAACGAGGCGGTTAGAGAAGCCCCATTCATTGTCGTACCACGCCAGAATTTTAACCATATTGCCGCCAATCACCAGTGTTGACAGACCGTCGATAATCGACGAGCGCGGGTCACCCTGATAATCGCTGGAGACGAGCGGTTCATCGCTATAGCCGAGGATCCCTTTTAGCGGCCCCGCCGCGGCGGCTTCGCGAAAGGCATTGTTCACCTCTTCGGCCGTCACCTCTCGCGCCAGCGTCACGGTCAGGTCGACAATGGACACCACCGGCACGGGGACGCGCAGCGAGTATCCCGTTAAGCGGCCATCCAGCTCAGGAATAACTTTGCCCAGCGCCTTCGCTGCGCCGCTGGAGTAAGGCACTATCGACAGCGCGGCGGCGCGAGCGCCGCGCAGATCTTTTTCCGGCTGATCGTGCAGGGCCTGGCTGTTGGTGTAGGCGTGGGTGGTGTTCATCAAACCGTGCTTAATACCGAAATGCTGGTGCAGAACCTGCGCGGCAGGCGCCAGACCGTTGGTGGTGCAGCTACCGTTGCTGACCACGTAGTGTTTATCCGGGGAGTAGAGGCCATCGTTAACGCCCATCACGATGGTTAAATCATCGTTTTTGCCGGGGGCGGAGATAATCACGCGCTTTGCGCCACCGCTGTGGATATGCACCGCCGCCTTGTCGCGATCGGTGAAGAATCCGGTGGCTTCAATGACGATATCGACTTCACGCTGATGCCACGGGATATTGGCCGGGTCGCGTTCGCTGAATACGGTTATGGGTTTACCGTCAACCACAAGCTGCCCTTCACCGGCGGTAACGTCCGCGTCGAGCTTACCGAGCAGCGAATCGTATTTTAGCAGATGCGCCAGCGTTTTGCTGTCCGTCAAATCGTTGATCGCCACAATCTGAATATCCGAATTGCCCAGTGCAGCGCGCAGTACGTTGCGTCCAATACGGCCAAAACCGTTAATACCGACCTTTACCATGATTAACTCCTTATCCATTGTCTCTGGCGTCAGAGTAGGCCGGGCAGGCTTTGGCGTAAATGACAAAAAAGGATCACTTTACGCCATTTTGCGACAGTGAAATCGCTGGCGATATTCCCCGGGTGTGAGGTGAAGCTGTTTTTCAAACAGCCGTCGCAGGTTAATGCTGCTGCCAAATCCAGTTTGTTCGGCGATACGATCCAGCGTCTCGTTAGTTTGCTCCAGACGCTGCCGCGCGGCGGCCAGACGGGCTTCGGCGACGTAGCGCGCCGGCGAAGCACCGGTTTCCCGGGTAAATACGCGGGTGAAATTCCTTGGACTCATGGCGACCCTTTCCGCCAGTTTATCCACGCTGAGATCGGCGGTGAGGTTTGCGAGCAACCACGCCAGCAGATCGTTAATGGGGCCCAGGGCGCTGGTCTGCTGAAGGTTGTAGCGGCTAAACTGCAGCTGGCCGCCGGGACGACGCAGGTACATGACGAAATCCTGGGCAATATCGCGCGCCAGGCTGAAGCCGTAGTCCTCTTCAACCAGCGCCAGGGTGAGGTCGAAGCCGGAACTGACCCCGCCAGAGGTCCATATGTGTTCGTCCTGAATGTAGAGCGGACCGCCTTCGACGCGTACCTGAGGAAATTCCGCCTGCAGGGTATCCAGTAGCTTCCAGTGGGTAGTGGCTCGCCTGCCGTCCAGCAGCCCGGTTTGCGCCAGCAGCAGGGCTCCGCCGCATATGGAGGCAATGCGGCGGGCATGGGGAGCCGCAAGGCGCAGCCAGTCAACCACCGCAACCCCTTCCTGCGGGTTTTGACCTCTGCCGGTAATCATGATGGTATCGAGCGGCTCGCGAGGGTCTATCTCATGAAGGCGATGATCGGCCAGCAGATTTAAACCGGACTGACCATGGATCACCTGATGCGGCTGGGTGGTCGCTAGCTGGACCTGGTAGCAAAGCTCCCCGGCGCCTTCCGGGTGCAGACGGTTGGCCTGCATCAGAATGTCGGCAATACCGGCGGATTCAAAAAGCATGCCGCCATCCGGGACAATAATAAGTATCTTCTTCATGTCCTGAAAAGTAATCTTTTTACAGAATAAGTCAACAGAACAGACGGGGAAGGGGAAATTTTTGCCACCGCAGCGACGCTCTCGTCTCGCTCGCTGATGGTGTGACGTCGACGGGATGGGGTTGCCTGATGAGGCTGGTCTCGCACAAACTGGACTGGAAAAATAGTACCGAATGTCTGCTATGAGCGAGGAATGGAAGTTGAACACTCTGCTCAACGTCGCCAAATGGAGCCTTAATCTCCCAGTTTTTCGCGAGTGGGACCTTCAAAGTTGATGCTACTTATATGGCAACTACGCGGTTGACCTAACAAAAAACGAATGGTTTCCCAGATCGAGCGCCCCTTCATTAAACGTTCCCCATTTTTGATGGGCTATCTATAAACGTATCTAACCCTGTCAGTTCGAAATCCGGGGGGACAACCCGGTCACACGTATACTGTTTAATAGCGAACCAGGGAGAAGACAACGTCTGATCCTGGCACGGAGCGGACGAACTAACTGAGTTGAATCTCCGCTATGAGCTAATAGCAGACATAACATCCCCGGGATAGTTTGGGAAAGGATACTCTTCCAGCATCAGTTTCGGTTCATGCTTTCTGAGGCAGGATACTTTATGCTGGTTACTCTCATTTATAGGATACGACCATGATAACTGTAGAGAAATCCGATCCATTTTCTTCAGAGTCCCATCGCTTAATCGAAATGCTATCAGCTGAACTTGCCGCTATTACGGGGGATAGTGGCAAAAGCAATTTCACCGTTGAAGCAATGAATGATGACAAAGCCTTATGGGTATTGGCAAAGAATACTCATGGCGAAGCAATAGGATGCGGCGCTATTCGGCCGATAACGCAAAATATAGCCGAGCTTAAAAGAATGTTTTCAGACCGAAGCGTGCCTGGAGTTGGGGGAGCTTTACTCACTTTTCTGGAAACATCTGCAAAAGATATGGGATATAGCGAACTCAGACTGGAAACCCGACACATCAACCATCGGGCAGTAAATTTCTACGAGAAAAATGGATATATTCGTATTGAAAATTACGGCCCCTATGTCGGTAGGACAGAAGCAGTGTGTTTCTCAAAAGCATTGCGCTGATTGTATTAATTGGACCCGCTTTCCGCTCCAGGCACAACGCTGTCTACCAAACTCCACCAATGCCCATTTAGCTATAGCGTTAAGGCTGTGAGAGTAAAGACAGATAATGATAATGCGCAGGATCGTGTGTTGCGCTCATGCAGAACCATGGTCATCGCGGTTTCTGCATCGACGCGGAGCTGCCGGAGGAGGGCGTAGCGGCCGGCATGACCGAGGAGCGGGATTCCTCCCGGAGAAAACGCGCGGAGTATACAGGCACTTTAAAGGGGCCATTTCTCCATGGCGATTCACTGCGCCTGTTTCTGGCCGATATATTCCTCTAATCCCTTTGTAAGAACATCGAAAACCAATTTGCAGCACAGACTATTACGCAGGTCTTCGTGCATGACGATCCAGGTATCAAGATAGATAGAAAAGAAATTCGGCAGTAATCTCCGCAGTGGAACATAGCCATTGGCCAACTGCACCTAGCATATGCCAATGCCGGCACCGGCACGAATAAGATTCAGCTGAGCCACGTCGCTGTCGGTGCGCATGGAAAATGCATTCCGGCTTAGCTGAGGGAATTTTTCCAGGGCCTTACGGATGAAAGGCGTATCCTGATCAAAGCCAACCAGCGCATGTTTCAGCAGATCATCGCTATTTTCAGGCGTGCCATGTCGTGCAAGATAGGACGTCGATGCGTGGAGACCGAGTTCAATGCGGCCAACGCGACGCGCAATAAGCTGTTCCTGTACTGGCGTCGTCATGCGTACAGCAATATCGGCTTCCCTGTGCAGTAAATCCTGAACCCGGTTCGACAGAACTAATTCAATCGTTATTTGTGGGTGAGACTCCCTGAGCCTGGCAATAAGCGGCGGCAGAACTTCAACGCCGATAACGTCACTCGCGGAGACGCGGACGACGCCATGAATGGACGCGCTGTTATGAATAAAGTTGGAGGCTGTGCGCGCTAGCGTATTCGCGGTGCTCTCCATCGCTTCGGCATGCACCCTCAGCGCCAGCGCCGTTTCAGTCGCCAGCAAGCCCGTCTGCGACCGCGTGAACAACACCTGGCCCAGAGCGGACTCGAGCGCAGCGATATGCCGTCCCGCCGTAGGCTGCGTAATCGAAAGCCTGCGTGATGCGCCGGAAAGCGAGCCTTCCCTGAGCACAGCCAGAAATGTTCGGTACCACTCCCATGGGATAGATGTATTCATACAAATTTGTATAGCTGCCCTATAAAGATATGCAATTCCATTTAGCTCTGCCTGTACGTACGCTGTCAAGGTCAAATCAGCAAAGAGGCAGACAATATGGAAACCCGAGGCAAGGTCCTGATACTTGGCGCAACCGGCGGAATCGGTGGTGAAACGGCGCGCCGGCTTATTCAGAAAAAATGGGACGTTCGTGCCCTAAAACGAGGACTTCATGGCAGTGAACGACGTGGTGACATCCAGTGGATAGGGGGCGACGCTCTCGACCCGGAGCAGGTCGCCGCTGCGGCAGCAGACTGTAGCGCGATCGTTCACGCCGTCAATCCGCCCGGCTACAGAAACTGGAAGCATCTGGTGCTGCCTATGCTGCGCAACACGATTGGCGCAGCAGAACGAACCGGCGCCTTGATCGTGCTTCCCGGGACCGTTTACAACTATGGACCTGACGCTTTTCCGCTATTACGGGAAGACGCTCAGCAGACGCCGGTCACCAGGAAGGGAGCTATCAGGGTACAAATGGAGAAAGAACTGGCGGCCTATTCGCAGCGTGGCGGGCGGGTATTGATCGTCCGCGCGGGGGATTTTTTTGGTCCACGCGCCGGTAATAACTGGTTTTCTCAAGGTCTGATTAAGCCCGGCAAGCTGCCTGGCGTCATTGCCAATCCAGCTTCGTTTGCAACCGGTCACCAGTGGGCTTACTTACCTGATGTCGCGGAAACGATAGCTGCGCTGCTGGCACGACGCGAGGAACTTGAGCCCTTTGCACGTTTTCATATGCAAGGTCACTGGGATGCCGACGGCAGCGAAATGGTCAGCGCGATTCAACGCACAGCGGCACGCTATGGCGGCATGGCCAAAATACAATCATTTCCGTGGTGGTTGATGTACCTGGTAGCACCTTTCAACGCAACCTTACGCGAACTTCTGGAGATGCGGTACCTGTGGCGCCAGCCGGTTCGCCTGGACAATACGAAACTGGTGAATTTTTTAGGTGCCGAGCCTCACACCCCTCTTGATGAAGCTGTCCATGCGACATTACAGGGCCTGGGCTGCATTGATCGTACCGAGATGGCTCGTATAACAATATAGAGACGCTCCAGGGTTGCATCTGGCATGAAGCGGACAGGCTAACTGGGCCAAAGGTCCGCTATGAGCGAGGAACGGACGTACAGGAAACCATTACCCCCATTGTCGACTTCCCACTCACCGTTCCAGTTCAGTCATCGCCAACTCGGCAACTTTTATTGTTGTTGAAACAGTATCGTTACTTGAGAGGGACCAGGCGGTTGAAAGACCACACCATGCAATTATCCATTTGAGCAGGCGTTCTCTGTCCAGGTCAGCCATTCTGGTGACGATGCTTAGACGCTGTTTAAATGTCTCCGGTACAGCCGCAACAGGAGGTACTGGATTACCAAGATCCGGATTAGTAAAAATATTAGCAAAGTCGAATCCCCGTTCACCTATTAGCCCTTTGGGGTCAATGGCAAGCCAGCCAGATGTTTCAAAATCAAGCACATTTCCGTGATGTAAATCGCCATGCAATACGACCACATCTCGAGGAGAAGAAAGCAATTCCTCTGAAATTTCTGCGCAACGTGTCAGGATACCGCCATATTTCAAGGCTGCTGGTTTTAGAGGATTAAACCATTCATGTAAAGGCGTAAGCTGGGGAAACGGTCTTTTTGCGCATGAATGAATTTGGTTCGCAGTCATACACAAAATATGACAGGCTACGTCATCCTTATCTCCACGGGACATTGCTGATAAAGAGGAGGAACCTGTGGCTCTTGAGAGAAGAATTGCTTCATTTTCATGTGCAATCACCTGTGCCGCACCATTCCCTTCCCACCATGCCATTAGTGCATTACCGGCTTGTTCATCAAGGTCATCCGTAACTTTTAGCATGGCTTTAATACCATGTGCTGCTGTTTTGACCGGATACAACTGTGATGTATGAGTTATAAATGGAGTGCCATCAGGAATGAGGTTCCAGCGACTTAGCCAGGGTTTTAACTTGAACGTATCCATAAAGCTTTCTTTGAAATCCTTACAATCAAAGTGGTAAACAGGTATGCATTCAGGCATTTTACCCCATAGGTGAAGCGCTTTCCTGCATGCTGTCTTCTGGTAAGACAATGTCCGCTCCTGGCACGCAGCAGACGGCCATCGGACGCGCAATCCGCCATGGACGAGGAGCGGACTTTCCATTTTGCAGATACTCAAAAGCGGTGTCCCGCAATCAGCGATTACCAACCTTAAAGCGACGCCTCGGCCAGTAATGCGGCCTGTACCGCAGGACGGGCATTGATCGTTTCCCTGTACGCCAATAGCGCAGGCCAGCGCTCCAGTGAGATTGAGAAGAATTTACACCAGCCCAGCACAGTGAAAAGGTAGGCATCAGCCACGCTGAAGGATGGGCCAGTCAGATAGGTTTTTTCGTTGAGAGTCGCCTGAAGGAAATCGAACTGTCGGAACAGCTTCTCACGAAAAATCGCTCTGACCTCTTCGGGCAGCGCGGGATTGAACAACGGTGCCGAGCCAGCGTGTATTTCACTGGTGATAAAGTTAAGCCATTCCTGCAGACGCACCCGAGCCCAGCTGTCCGCACGCGGCGCCAGGCCGTGTTCTGGTTTTAGATCGGCGAGGTACTGCACGATGGCCGGGCCCTCAGTGAGTATCTGACCATCATCGAGCTCAAGGGCCGCGACATAACCTTTAGGGTTAATGGCGCGGAAGTCGCGACCATCAGCGGTGATCTTGCTTCTGTTGTTGACTCTAACCAGTTCAAACTCAAGTTGCAGTTCGCGCAGCACAATGTGCGGCGATAACGAACAGGTATCCGGGGCGTAATAGAGTTTCATTTTGTCTCCGTTAAAGGTAAAAAGCGGTCGGGGGACGTCCTGAGCTCACTGTATTTGACGCGGAATGCGCTGTAAAATTAATGATAAAGAAAATAACTATTAGCTGAGCTACTGATAATCATGATGAACCTTTTACATTGGCGCTTACTGGTGGCGGTGGCGGATGCCGGCAACATCTCGCGCGCCGCAGAGGAGATAGGAATGACTCAGTCCGGCGCCAGCCAGGCAATCGCCCAGCTAGAGTCTTCACTGGGATTTTCGGTATTTATACGTGAGCGACGATATATCGGCGTGACCGCGCTGGGCGGGCAGGTTGTTGAACACGCAAGAAACATGCTTTCGCAGCTGAATGCCATCCGCGAACTGGCCGATGAGAGACGGGGTTTAAATCGCGGGCGCATTCGCCTGGCCAGCTTTCCATCAGTGACGTCCACCTTGTTGCCTGGACTGCTGCGGGACTTTAAGCGCCTGCATCCGGGTATTGACGTCGTCATCCTGGAAGGCTCGGACGAGGAGGTCGAGGAGTGGCTGGCCGCAGATACCGTTGAGCTGGGGGTAGTCATGAATCCCGAACCCGGCCGTGCTGACGTTGTATTAGGGCAGGATGCATGGGTAGCGGTACTGCCAGCCACTCATCGGCTGGCACATCATGCCAGGACGTGTGGCATAACGCTAAAGGCGCTGGCAGACCAGCCCTTTATTCTGGCGACAGGCGGATGCGCCGTTAATGGTAAAAGCCTGATGGAAAAGGCGGGTCTGCAACTTGTTGATATACGCGTGACGGTACGCGACTGGATTAGCGCCTGTAAGCTGGTCGCGGAAGGGATGGGAGTCGCCATTGTGCCTGAATCAGCCCTGCCAGAGGCGTTGCGCAATCTGTGCGTGGTGCCAGTGACGCCTGCCATACACCGTGAGTTTCGGCTGGTCTGTTCGTCATCCGGAACGTCTTCCGGCGCAACACAGGCGCTACTTAACGCGCTACGTAAACGAGGATGAGCGGGCACGCGGCGAACCGGATCGTCAGCGATAAGTGACAAACCGGCTTATTGTTTATATCGGCGCAGGCTGGAGGCGGGATGCCGAAGGAGGGCTGATTCGGGGCGTATTGGGCGGCGCACCAGCTCTCCCCCACAGTTCGGGCACCGGCCTTGCAGCCGCTGAGTCACGCAGTCAACGCAAAAGGTGCATTCGAATGAACAGATGTACGCGCTTGTTGATTCTGGCGGCAGATCGTTATCACAGCATTCACAATTAGGGCGAAGTTCAAGCATGGTGATCTCCTGCTATTAAATAAAGGGGCGTCATGAGCGCGCGAGGGGCATCTGCCTGTCCCGTATTCGAACCGCTGCGCTTAATCTGCACGAGATGAGCATGATCGACAGGTCGAAAAAAAGCAAGAGATTGAGTGGCTTATCAGTACCAACCGCTTCTGGCGCTGGTGGTTGGGGGAAAAGACCGCTGAGCCTGTGCAGCGCGAGAAGAGGACGTTAATAGAGGAATAAAAACATCGCCAGATTTGCCCGTGGCGGCTACAGTTAAAATTATTTAACTGGTATGACCACGTGGGCGGATATCTTTTATGAACCTGATAACAATCCCTGTAAAGCAGGGGGATGTTCTGGCTGCCACAGTATGGGAGAGAAACGATGCTAAAGCGCTGGTGATCCTCCATCCTGCCACCGCGGTATCACAGGCGTTTTACAAGGACTTCGCTGAGTACCTTTACGCAATGGGATTCAATGTTCTGACCTACGACTATCGGGGGATAGGTCATTCCAGGTCAGGCACGCTGCAACACTGTCATGTCTCAATGTCTGACTGGATCGAGCAGGATGTCGGCTGCGTTACCGCCTGGGCAAAGCTGCGTTTCCCCAATCTTCTGCTGATGGCGGTAGGGCACAGCGTTGGCGGGCACGCTATTCTGCTTTCAACGGCCACCCGGTCGCTGCATGCGGCGGTTCTTGTTGCTTCGCACGCTGGCGTCACCCGCACAATTCAACAAACGCAGGAAAAGCTCAGAGTCTGGTTTTTATTACGTATTCTGGCGCCGGTTCTGTGTCGTACCTTTGGCTATATGCCTGCCAGACGCCTCGGGCTGGGGGAAGATTTACCCGCGCCCGTCATGCTGCAATGGGGGCGCTGGAGTGCCATGCCCGACTATTTTTATGACGATCGCGCCTGGGATGCGCGCCGACGGGCAAGCGAAGTCACGTTACCCCTTCTGGTACTCGGTTTTGATGACGATCCCTGGGCTAATTCTGCAGCGATTACGCGCCTGATGGCGCCGGTGGAAAACGCAAAAATTGAACGCCGCGAGATCCGGCACGCGGATTATGGTATTCCGGTCATCGGCCACATGGGCTTTTTCCGTACCCGATGTGCGGAAAAAATATGGCCTGAAGTAGGTCGCTGGCTGGCAAGCCAGTGTCAACCCCGGGGATAATGTCTTTCCGGCTATTTCTCTTATAGTCGAAGAGATTAACAGGGCATGCTATGCCGTAACCGTCGGTGCTCAGGTTTCAAAGCGGCAACAGGCGCATCCGGGGAAATAGTTCATCGCGACTCAGAGAGATATCATGTCTGTTCAAAAAAGGGCGAAGAGGATGCACTAAGATGCTGGCTTATATCACTATAGGTACAAATGACTTTCAGCGCTCCGTGGACTTTTATGAGGCTATTTTTAAAGTTCTTGGCTACTCACGACTGCCAGCCTGGACAGAAAGCTGGGCAATGTGGGGGGATGAAAATAACCCACATGAGGTATTCAACTTCTGTATTTGTCCTCCTTTTGACCGGCATCCCGCAACGGCGGGAAACGGGACAATGTTCGCATTCCATGCAGACAGCGCTGACCTTGTCAGGCGGTTTGTAGTGGTCAACTAATTTTGGCCACACGACCTGACTGTTCGTGGAACAGCCGCTCTGATTCATTTGGCGTTAACCCACCGTTATACCAGTGGGGCCGGATGGCACTGTAATAGCCCGTGATGTAGCGGATTATCGCGCTCTGAGCTTCTTTGAAGCTGTTATAGCCCTTCGTCGGCACCCATTCGGTCTTCAGGCTCCGGAAGAACAGTTCCATAGGGGCATTATCCCAGCAGTTACCGCGTCGACTCATGCTCTGCTTTATTCGACAGCGCCACAGAGCCTGCCGGTACTGGCGGCTGGTATAGTGACTGCCCTGGTCACTGTGGAACATCACTCCTGTTGGCTTCCCCCGATGCTCCCAGGCCATCTGCAACGCTTTGACCGTGAGGGCCGAGTCCGGCGACGTCGACATCGCCCAGCCCACAGGTTTACGGGCGAACAGATCCAGCACGACGGCCAGATAAGCCCAGCATTTTCCCGTCCAGATATAGGTCACATCGCCGCACCAGATCTGATCCGGCGCTGTTACCGCGAACTGCCGGTCGAGATGGTTAGGTATTTCAACGTGTTCGTTCCCGCCGCGTTTGTATTTATGCGCCGGGGCCTGACAACTGGCGATATCCAGCTCTTTCATCAGCTTACCTGCAAGCCATCGCCCGAGTCTGACGCCCCGGCCGCTGACCATCGTGGCGATACTTCTCGCGCCAGCAGAGCCACCACTGGCATTCCAGACTTCACTGACGAGACTCCGTTTGACGGCCCGCTCAGCGTCAGAATCCCTGCCATTTTTACGAATGTAACGATAACTGCTTCGGTGAACACCGAACAGCCGGCACAATGGCGCTACCGGGTAGTGCGCCCTAAGACTGTCGATTATCGTGAACTTTTCAGGGAGTCCGACATCAAGAGCGCGGTAGCCTTTTTTAGGATTTCATTTTCCATTTCAAGGCGTTGTATTTGTTTTCTTATTTCCCTGAGTTCCGTCTGCTCAGGCGTCAGAGGCAGCCCCGGTGGCGTTTTCCCCTGGTGCTCCATACGTAACGATTTAACCCAGCGGTTGATGGCGGAGAGGCTGACGTTCATCGCTTTAGCCGCTTCACCGTGAGTGTAGTTCTGATCAAGGACCAGTTTTGCCGCTTCGGCTTTAAATTCAGCAGTAAATATTTTGCTCATTGGTTCACCTGTAAGATGTTGAGGTGAGCATATCACCTCTACTCAGGTGGCCAAATTCAGTGTGCCACTACAGTCCGCTATGAGTGAGAAGCGGACATAGATAGGGCTAAAGATTTGTGCATGATGCATTCAAGGATGATTTATTCTCTGTATTAGAACCTGTAGAGCGTTTTAGCATCATTGGTCGTTCAATCAGCCATATATGAACTGGCTTGCTGACATCGTCAGATTACCTGTAACCGGCCGACAGTCACCTTTATTTGTTAACAGACACAGTTATAAATCTCGACCTGAACCAGGACCAGCCGCTAACAGTTTATGCTTTGAGCATATAGAGATATGATTGCACTGTCTGACCGTTCGATGTGGTTACCTCTACAGGAACCCGTTCATACTCAGAACCTTCGAACTCATCGAGTAGGTGCCAGTAATTATGTAAATTCTCTGACTTGAAAAGAAAACCCGGTACACGATGACCTGAGTCATCCAGTACAATTCCCGGATAACCCATCTCTGCACCCCAGCCTTTCTCTAATAAAGAACCCCCAACGTGGCCTTCCTGCCATGTCCCCCCGATATTTTCAAGAATATGAGCATTAGGCCGGCCAGGTCCGAGTGTCCCGTAAACAAATAAACTTTCCATTATTCCTCCAGGTATCGCTATGAAAATAATAATGTTCTTTTTGTTAATTTTGATTTTTGGACTCTGGCCTGACAAATCATTTGTTCTCACAACACGCGTGAATTATTATCACGCGTATGATGTTCGATCGCCTTCCCCCATTGCAAACTCTGCGCGCTTTTGAAGCCACAGCCCGCCTCTCAAGCATGACGCTGGCGGCAGCGGAGTTGCACGTTACGCATGGCGCGATAAGCCGGCAAATCCGGAAGCTCGAAGAGCATCTGGGGTTAAAGCTATTTTTCAGGCTGACGCGGCAGATAATTCTGACGGAGCAAGGGGCTGAATTTCACCAACTGGTTACCCGTCTTTTGAGTGATTTAATGCGGGAGTCCGAGCGTCTGCGAGGAAGAAACCTGATAAAAAGTTTACGTATAAGTACAACGGTTTCATTTGCCAGTAAGTGGTTAGCACCGCGTTTAAGTCGGTTCAGGCAGAGATATCCTGAATTTGAAATTGAGCTGGATGTTACTGACGTTAATGTGGACCTTAATGATGGTCAGGTAGATGCTGCCATTCGTTACGGCCTTGGCAATTATCGAGATGTTTCGTCTGAACGTATGTTCGATGAAACAGTCACTCCTGTCTGTAGCCCAGATTTTCTTGAGAAACATAATGGTCTGACAGAGATTAAGGGACTTTTAAATTGCGTTCTTCTGCATGAGTACAGAATGCAGGCGAACTGGAAGGCATGGTTTGAGATGGCCGGAGAAAAAAATTTTAGCTGCCAGCAGGGGCCCTTATGGACTCTTGGCAGCATGGCGACTGAGGCGGCTATACGTGGCGAAGGCGTTGCTCTGGGACGCAGCGTTCTGATTGCAGATGATGTCGCTGCTGGAAGGCTTGTTGTTCCGTTTCCACAGTTCAAACTTAAGGCTGAGCGGGGGTACGATTTAGTCTACCGTTCAGATAATCAGGACTCTTTTAAAATAAGCATTCTAAGACAATGGCTCGCTGAAGAATTGAGCTCGTTGAAAGATTGAATGGCTGTCTAAAAAAATCCGCTTTTGGCACAACGCTGTCTATCGCACATTTCACTTAATCAGCAGGGGATGCGCCGCTGAAACCGCTGTCTGGTAAATCTATAATCACCAGGGTGCCAAAGCTGCCTGCTTCTACCGTATGAGGAATTCCCGCTTTGGCTATATAAAGCTGGCCGGGCGCGACGGAAATTTTTTTCTCCTGCACGCTCAGTTCCAGACGTCCGTCTATAACCAGTAATCCCTCGTCATATTCATGTACCTCCTCAGCGACAGAGTGGGCATCTATGCGCAGGACTTTGAGATTCGTTGCCCCAACGCGGCCTAAGATCCGGGAGCGCCAGGACGCCGGCAATGCCTGCGCTTCGGTTCTGAGATCGTAAAGCGACATAAAGCCATTCTCATTGATATTCGTTGCCTGCTTTTATGCCATATAAGTTAATCGCCGACATCTAACATATATGGCAAAAGAAGTTGAAAAACAGGCTATACCGGTCCTGCTGCCCGCTGCATGTGCATTGACCGCGGATAAATAAAAACGGCCCCATCGCTGAGGCCGTGACGTGCCTATTGTTTCTTCTCGCCCAGCGTCGGCGTCTCGTCAAAGAAGTTCCACGGTTTCAGCAGCGCGTGCGCCCACTCGGTCGGCATAATCGGCCACTCCTCGGCGCGGGCCACGTGGGTGGTGCCGGTGGTGATCCACACCACGTCATCATGGTTGTCCAGCGACTCGTCATCTTTCGCGTACTGGCCGAGGCCGGTGTCGTGAATCGAACGGTTAGGGTACTTGCCTTCCGGGAAGCGCTCGGTGGGATGATAGCGGGTGACCCACAGCTGCTTATCCATAAAGCTCAGACGATGGTAAATCCACTCATCAGGCGCGAATTTTGCCCCGGTGGCGACCGGATGCGTGCCGCCCGCGTAGGGGATAATCTGATACGACACCGGGTTACCCATCCGGTTTTCTTTCGTGGTATTGCTCAGCAGACGAATGGTGCCCGGGTCAAATTTCTGCGCCGCTTTCTGCTCGCTATCAATCGTGTACTGATTGATCTGCATAGTGCTGGTACGCGGACCGCCGGCGGTATTCGGCTTCACTTCCGGGTCCATGGCCACCAGCGTGTTGTTCTCGCCGTCAACGTCTAGATCGAGGCGGAAGTTATAAATATGCTGGTGGGTGGTGCCGACAATATTATGGTCAATCAGCGTGCCGTAGCGGGTGTCCTCTTTGGCGCTCGGGTCATGCATGGTCTTCGCCTGCACGCCTTTCACCGCTTCGATGCCGGTCGCCCCGGCATCAATGCCGATGGTGCCGTTTTCGTGGAATACCCAGTCAAAAATATAGTCGTAGTTGCCGACGGTGCTGATCCAGCGCACCACCAGCTCGCGACGCTCGGTACTGACGTTCGGCTTGCCCATCTCCTGATGCTTATACTCCGGCCCGGCGTAGCGTTCGAAGATGGCAATTGCGCGCGGGATGGTCGTGGGCGTGCCGGTATAGTCGGCGATGGTTTCATCCAGCAGGACCGCGTTAGACGGCGCGTCTTTACCGCGGACGATAGGTGAGGTCAGGGCGCCCATACCGTAGTCGCCGGAATCGAGATAGGCCTTAAAGTACCAGCCCACGTCCGGGTCGCCGTAGGGGACGATCATCCCGCCCAGCGAACCTTCATACATCACCTGACGTTTCTTGCCGTTATCGTTATATGTCACGGTGGAGAGAATCGGCCCAACGCGGGAGTTCATGCGCAGGTGGAAATCCCAGTTTTGCCAGTGGATCATATCGCCGGTAATGGTGTAGTTTTTGCCCTCTGGCTCAATGATATCCAGCGGTTTAACCTTTGGCGCAACGCGGTCGCGCCCGTCATAGGGGCGGGCCGCCATAGGTACCGGGATCGTCGGCCCCTCTTCGATTTTGATGATCTTCTTCTGCTCAAGGTCGACCACCGCTACCAGGTTTTCAATCGGATGCGCCCAGTAGTTACCGTCGCCAACGTCAAGATAGCTGACCACTTTCAGCAGCCGCGCGTCCTGCTTGAGGCCATCTTTGCCGTCGAAGTAGCCGACGGTCAGCGGGGTGGTAATCACCTTGCTCGGGTCGTCGATGCCGTGCTTTTTTAACACTTCGGCAAATTCGCTGCTGGCGTTGATGATGTTCTGCACGCTGGCGAAATCATCCAGCAGCACCATGCCGTGGGCGTCTTTAATCGGTGTCCATGAAAGCACTTTTTTATTCTGTAAATCCACCACCGCCTCAATAACGTGTTTGCCGTCGAGCATGATCACGTCGGCAGCGCGCGGGGCGTTGACCGGCGTACCGTTGAGGGCAAAATCCCACACCGCTTTTTTATCCGGCTCGCGCAGGGAGATCTCGGTGAATCGGGTATTGGGTTTGAAATCCGCCGCGGCTTTAACGATAGCGACCGCTGCGCTGATTTCCGCCGCTGACAGCGAGTTCAGCGGATGCGGGCGTTTTTCCACCTGGAAGGTCTGGTCAAGACCGGACTGAAACACGTCGTTGATAAAAGTGTCAGAAACCCACGCTTTGCCGTCTTTCATCACTACCGGCACCTGCAGCTCCAGGGTTTTACCATTGACGATGACCGTTTTCGCCCCCGGTTTTACCTTTACGTAAGCGCCGTCTTTAATCAGGGTAAACATCTGCGCGTAGTCATCCCACTGAACGTCCGCGCCAAAATCCTGAAGGGTTTTGTCCATCGGGACCATATGGGCTTCGCCACCGTGGGCGAACGCCGGGCTTTGCCAGGCGCAAAACAGAGCGACAGCCAACGCCAGAGCCGTTTTGCGGGGAGAAAGAATCGCCATTGAGACCTCACCTTATTGTTGTGTTGTGCAGTGCCGCTGCGAATGTCGG
Source organism: Klebsiella sp. PL-2018 (assembly GCF_019048985.1). Lineage (NCBI taxonomy): Bacteria > Pseudomonadati > Pseudomonadota > Gammaproteobacteria > Enterobacterales > Enterobacteriaceae > Klebsiella > Klebsiella sp. PL-2018. The sequence continues at coordinate 3,180,916 of NZ_CP077673.1, read as the reverse complement.
CTTGTGTATCGTTAACCTAACAGCGGTCAGCGCCGAGGCGTTTGCCTGCTTTTGCCAGGTTGTTTGTCAGTTTTGCCAGTTACAAAAAATGCCTCCGCAGAGGCATGAAGATGGCGATAAAGATGGGCGAGTTTCTAATATTTACTCCGCAAAATCCCCCTGCTGGCGGGCCACCAGGGTCAGGATGGAGTAGAGCGCGACCGCCTGCTGGTGCTGGTTAAAAATCTCTACCGCCCACTCGACGACGCCGGTCGCTTTCTCCTCCGCGCTGCGCTGACGTTTCACCGTTTTGCGTTTGCAGGTCAGGCGTACCTGGATGGTATCGCCCGGCTTCACCGGCTCGATAAAGCGCAGATTTTCCATTCCGTAGTTGGCGATCACCGGGCCGACCCCGGCGTCAACAAATAGCCCGGCAGCGGCGGAAATCAGGAAATAGCCGTGCACCACGCGCTCGCCGAAAATCGACTCCGCGGCGGCAATCTTATCCATATGAGCGTAAAAGTGATCGCCGCTCAGGCAGGCGAAGTTGACGATATCCGCCTCGGTCAGGGTGCGGCGCGGCGTCAGCAGGCTGTCGCCCGGCTGGATCTCCTCGAAATATTTACGGAACGGGTGAATGCGGTCTTCCACCACCTGCGCGCCGCGCACCCACTGCTGGCCAATGGCGGCGAGCATCGTCGGGCTGCCCTGAACCGCGGTGCGCTGCATATAGTGCTTCACCGCCCGCAGGCCGCCCAGCTCTTCGCCGCCGCCGGCGCGCCCCGGGCCGCCGTGTACCAGCTGCGGCAGCGGGGAGCCGTGGCCGGTGGACTCTGCGGAAGACTCTTCGTTCAGTATCTGAATACGCCCGTGGGCGCGGGCGGCGCCGAGAATAAACGCCCGCGCCAGTTCGCCGCTGGCGGTCACCAGGGTTCCGGCCAGGCTACCTTCGCCGGCCCGCGCCAGGGTCATGGCGTGCTCAACGTTCTGATACGGCATCAGGGTGGCGACGGGACCAAACGCTTCAATAGCGTGTACCGCCGGGGTCTCGTCCGGCTGCGGGCAGTACAGCAGCGTTGGCGGGAAGAAGGCGCCGGCGGCGCTGAAATCGGCCTGGCCGCCCAGCAGCACGTCACATCCAGCGCCCACCAGACGGTTGACGTTATCCTGCACGTCCTGACGCTGTTCGTGGTTGACCAGCGCGCCCATCTTCACGCCTTCCTGCGCCGGGTCGCCGACCACCACTTTTTGCAGGCGCGCAATCAGCGCGTCGCTCACCGCTTTCACCTGCTCCTGCGGCACAATAATACGCCGGATGGCGGTGCACTTTTGCCCGGCCTTCGCCGTCATCTCTCGTACCACTTCGCGAATAAATAGCGCGAACTCCGGCTGCGCCGGCGTGACGTCGTCACCGAGTACGCAGCAGTTCAGCGAATCAGCTTCCATGGTGAAGGGAATGGACTTCGCGACCAGGTTGGGATGCACCCGCAGCTGCTGTCCGGTACGGGCCGAGCCGGTAAAGGTGACAACGTCCTGGCTATCGAGATGGTCGAGCAGATCGCCCGCGCCGCCGCAGATCAGGCTGATTGCCCCCTCCGGCACCAGCCCACTATCAACAATCATTTTGACCATCGCCTGCGTCAGCTGCGCGGTGGCGGTAGCCGGTTTGATGATGGCGGGCATACCGGCAAGCCAGGTGGGCGCCAGCTTTTCCAGCATGCCCCAGCAGGGGAAGTTAAAGGCGTTGATATGCACCGCCACGCCGGATTTTGACGTGAGCACGTGGCGGGCGGCGAAGCCTCCCTGTTTTGACAGCGGGATCGGCTCATCTTCCGGCCACAGGATATCGTCCGGCAGCTCGCGGCTGCCGAGACCGGCGTAGGTGAAAAGGGTGCCAATGCCCCCTTCGATATCTACCCAGCTATCGGCGCGGGTGGCGCCGGTTTCGGCGGAGATCGCGTACAGCTCTGCCTTCTGCTCCAGCAAATATCTGGCGAGCGCCTTCAGCATCGCGCTGCGCTCAATAAAGCTCATCGCCCCCAGCGCTTTGCCGCCGCGCTCAATCGCGAAGCGTCGCGCCTGCGCCATATCCAGACCCGCGCTGGTGACTTCCCATAGCGCTTCGCCGCTGATGGCGTGATGGATGGTACGCGCGTGGCCCCGGCCGGTCTGCCACGCGCCGGACAAGTAGCTGGCTAACTGCTGCATGGTTTATCTCCAGATGTGTTACGTGAAATATCTATAAATAGTTCTTTGGTGAATCATAAAAATCAAGCTCACATTTAATAATTTATTAACATTGTGATCGGTGATGTTCTGCGTTATTCACTTAATACCCTGTTAATAAGGGTTTTTACAAAAGCTTTTGCGGTCGCTATCACAAAAAGAACAAACAAAATTTGTGGTTTTATTTAACCTGAATGTAACTTTTATAAAACAAAGTGATTCGAAAATTATTTTTAATCGAATTTATTGGAATCATAAAGGTGATGACGTGACAGAAGAACAACGCTTTGACCAGCGCATCGCGCAGGAGACGGCCATCGAACCGCAGGACTGGATGCCGGAAGCCTACCGCAAAACGCTGATCCGCCAGATTGGTCAGCACGCGCACTCGGAAATCGTCGGCATGTTGCCGGAAGGCAACTGGATCACTCGCGCGCCGACCCTTAGGCGCAAAGCGATTCTGCTGGCGAAAGTGCAGGATGAAGCCGGGCATGGCCTGTACCTCTACAGCGCGGCGGAAACCCTCGGCTGCGCCCGCGAAGACCTGTATCAGAAGATGCTCGACGGCAAGATGAAGTACTCCTCCATTTTTAACTACCCGACCCTGAGCTGGGCGGATATCGGCGTGATTGGCTGGCTGGTGGACGGCGCGGCCATCGTCAATCAGGTGGCGCTGTGTCGCACCTCCTACGGACCCTACGCCCGGGCAATGGTCAAGATCTGCAAAGAGGAGAGCTTTCACCAGCGCCAGGGGTTTGAAGCCTGCATGGCGCTGGCGCAGGGCAGCGACGCGCAGCGGCAGATGCTGCAGGACGCCATCAACCGTTTCTGGTGGCCGGCGCTGATGATGTTCGGCCCGGGTGACGATAACTCGCCAAACAGCGCCCGCAGCATGGCGTGGAAAATCAAGCTCCACTCGAACGACGAACTGCGCCAGCGCTTTGTCGATAACACCATTCCGCAGGTGGAAATCCTCGGCATGACCGTACCCGACCCGGATTTGCGGCTGGATGAAACCAGCGGCCACTACCGCTTTGGCGCCATCGACTGGCACGAATTTAACGAAGTGATTGCCGGACGCGGGATCTGCAACCACGAACGCCTGGGCGCTAAACGCAAGGCATGGGAAGAGGGCGCGTGGGTGCGGGAAGCCGCGCTGGCGCATGCGCAAAAACAGCAGGCTCGCGACGCCGCGTAAGGAGAATGAAGATGAGCAAAAACTACTGGCCGTTATATGAAGTGTTCGTTCGCAGCAAACAGGGACTGTCGCACCGCCACGTCGGCAGTCTGCACGCCGCCGATGACCAGATGGCGCTGGAAAACGCCCGCGATGCCTATACCCGCCGCAGCGAAGGCTGTTCGATTTGGGTGGTGAAGGCCAGCGAAATCGTCGCCTCGCAGCCCGAAGAGCGCGGCGCATTTTTCGACCCGGCGGAGAGCAAAGTCTATCGTCATCCCACCTTCTACACCGTGCCCGACGGCATGGAACATATGTGAGGCCACGATGAAAAACGATAACCCCGTTGCCGCTTATGCCCTGCGCCTCGGCGATAACGGCCTGGTGCTGGCCCAGCGTCTGGGCGAGTGGTGCGGCCATGCGCCGGAGCTGGAGATCGATCTGGCGCTGGCCAATATCGGCCTCGACCTGCTGGGGCAGGCGCGCCATTTCCTCAGCTACGCCGCCGAACTGACCGGCAGCGGCGATGAAGATACCCTGGCCTTTGGCCGCGACGAGCGCCAGTTTTGCAATTTACTGCTGGTGGAGCAGCCAAACGGCAACTTCGCCGACACCCTCGCTCGCCAGTTTTTCATCGATGTCTGGCACGTGGCGCTGTTCAGCCGCCTGGTCGGCAGTCGCGATGCGCAGCTTGCCGCCATCGCCGCCAGGGCGCTGAAAGAGGTGCGCTACCACCAGCGCTTTAGCCGCGGCTGGCTGGAGCGCCTGGGCAACGGCACGGCGCTTTCCGCCCAGAGAATGCAGAGCGCGGTGGATAACCTGTGGCGCTTTACCGGCGAGCTGTTCCAGGCCGATGAGCTGGAAATTGAGCTGAGTGCGCAGGGCATCGCCGTCGACCCGCGCGAACTGCAGGCCGAATGGCAGAACGCGGTGCACACGGCGCTGATCGACGCCGGTTTGCAGATCCCGCAAGAAGCGGCTTTCCGCAGCGGCGGTAAGCAGGGGCTGCACAGCGAACATCTCGGGCCGCTGCTGGCGGAGATGCAGTATTTACAGCGCGCCTATCCCGGCCAGCAGTGGTAGCAGGGGGGAATTATGCAACGTCTGGTTGATATCGCGCCCCCGGAGGTCCACGCCGTCTGGGATCTGTTAGGCGCCATTGCCGATCCGGAAGTGCCGGTGCTGACCATTACCGACCTCGGCCTGGTGCGCAGCGTGGAGCGCCGCGGCGATGGCTGGGTGATTGGCTTCACGCCAACCTATTCGGGCTGCCCGGCCACCGAACATCTGCTGGGAGAAATCCGCGCGGCAATGACGGAAAACGGCTACGCGCCGGTGCATATCGTGCTGCAGCTTGACCCGCCGTGGACCACCGACTGGATGGGGCCGGACGCGCGTGAACGCCTGCGCCAGTACGGCATCAGTCCGCCGCAGGGCCATGCCTGCCATGCCCACATGCCGGAGGACGTGGTCTGCCCGCGCTGCGGCAGCCGCCACACCTCGCTGATTAGCGAATTCGGTTCCACGGCCTGCAAAGCGCTGTATCGCTGCGACAGCTGCCGGGAACCCTTTGATTACTTTAAATGTATTTGAGGTTGCGATGACGACATTTCATTCGCTTACCGTGGCGAAAGTGGAGCCGGAAACCCGCGATGCGGTCACCATCACCTTTGCCATTCCCGACGCGCTGCGTAATGCATACGCCTTCCGTCCGGGCCAGCATCTGACCCTGAAAGCGCGCCTTGGCGGGGAAGAGCTCAGGCGCTGCTACTCCATTTGCCGCAGCCGCTCGCCGGGTGAAATCAGCGTGGCGGTGAAGGCCATCGACGGCGGGCGCTTCTCGCGCTATGCCCAGAGCGACATTCAGCAAGGCATGGCGCTGGACGTGATGGTGCCGCAGGGACATTTCGGCTACCAGCCGCAGGCCGGGCGTTGCGCTGACTACCTGGCGATTGCCGCCGGCTCCGGCATTACGCCGATGATGGCGATTATCGACGCCACCCTCGCCACCGAAGTCGACAGCCGCTTCACGCTGGTTTACGGCAACCGCAGCAGCCACAGCATGATGTTCCGTCAGGCGCTGGCCGACCTGAAAGACCGCTATCCGCAGCGTCTGCAGGTGGTACACCTGTTCAGCCAGGAGTCGATGGACAGCGATCTGCTGCAGGGGCGCATCAACGGCGACAAGCTGCGCGAACTGGCCGCCCATCTGCTGGACTTCAGCCGCTTCGAGCACGCCTTTATCTGCGGCCCGGCGGCGATGATGGATGAAGCGGAGATCGCCCTGCGCGAGCTGGGCGTACCGGAGGACGCGATTCATCTGGAACGTTTTAATACCCCGGACAGCCGCGCCAGGCGGGCTACCGGCGTCCAGGCGGAGGGCCGCGCGGTCACGATTCGTCAGGACGGCCGCGACCGAATCATTGCCCTGAGCGCGGAGGATGACAGCATTCTTGACGCCGCGCTGCGCCAGGGGGCGGACCTGCCGTTTGCCTGCAAGGGGGGCGTCTGCGCCACCTGTAAATGCAAAGTGCTGCGCGGCGAGGTGGCGATGGCCGCTAACTACAGCCTTGAAGCCGACGAACTGGCGGCGGGCTACGTGCTGAGCTGTCAGGCGCTGCCCACCAGCGACGATGTGGTTGTCGACTTTGACGCGCGGGGGATGGCATGAGCGAACTGTTCATTGCTCGTCACGCGCGCGTACTGCAGCTGACGCTAAATCGCCCGCAGGCGCGCAACGCTTTGAATAACGCGCTGCTGACGCAGATCGCCGACGTGCTCGACGCGGCGGCGCTGGACCCGTCGGTCGGCGTCTGCGTCATCAGCGGTAACGAACGCTTCTTTGCCGCAGGGGCTGACCTGAACGAAATGGCGGAAAAAGATCTGCCCGCCACGCTCGATGATATTCGCCCGCGGCTGTGGGCGCGTATCGACGCCTTCAGTAAACCGCTGATCGCTTCGGTTAACGGCTATGCCCTCGGCGCCGGATGCGAGCTGGCGCTGCTCTGCGATCTGATTGTCGCCGGCGATAACGCCCGCTTCGGCCTGCCGGAAATCACCCTCGGCATGATGCCGGGCGCGGGCGGGACCCAGCGCCTGATCCGCTCCGTCGGTAAGGCGCTGGCCAGCCGGATGGTCTTGAGCGGCGAAAGCATTGATGCCCATCAGGCGCAGCGGGCGGGGCTGGTATGCGAGGTTTATCCGCCAGCGCTCACCGATGAATACGCGCTCGGCCTGGCGGCAACCGTGGCTCGCCACTCGCCGCTGGCGCTGCGCGCGGCTAAGCAGGCTTTGCGGCTGTCGCAGGAGGTGAGCCTGCAGGCCGGGCTTCAGCAGGAGCGCCAGCTGTTTACTTTGCTGAGCGCGACCGAAGATCGCCGCGAAGGCATCGACGCCTTTTTACATAAACGTACTGCGGAATTTAAAGGACGCTAATCGTGGAAGCTTTCATTCTCAGCGAAGTGGAACAGGGCGTGATGACGATTACCCTTAATCGCCCGGACCGTCTGAACAGTTTTAACGACCTGATGCACCAGCAGCTGGCGGCGTGCCTGAAACAGGCCGAACGCGACGACAGCATACGCTGCCTGCTGGTGACCGGCGCGGGGCGCGGTTTTTGCGCCGGGCAGGATTTAAATGACCGTAACGTCGACCCCAGCGGGCCGGCTCCGGATCTCGGGCTCTCGGTTGAGCGTTTCTACAACCCCCTGGTGCGCCGTCTGGCGGCGCTGCCGAAACCGGTGATTTGCGCGGTGAACGGCGTCGCGGCGGGCGCGGGGGCTACGCTGGCGATGGGCTGCGATATCGTGCTGGCGGCGCGTTCAGCGAAGTTCGTTATGGCGTTCAGCAAGCTTGGTCTGGTGCCGGACTGCGGCGGCAGCTGGTTTCTGCCGCGCGTGGCGGGGCGGGCGCGCGCGATGGGGCTGGCGCTGCTGGGCGATAGCCTGAGCGCGGAGCAGGCGGCGCAGTGGGGGATGATCTGGCAGGTGGTGGATGACGCCGAGCTGAAAGACACCAGCCTGGCGCTGGCCCGGCACCTGGCCGCCCAGCCGACCTATGGCCTCGGGCTGATTAAAAACGCGCTGCGGCTGGCGGAAACCCAGACCCTGGACCAGCAGCTTGACCTGGAGCGCGACTACCAGCGCCTGGCCGGACGCAGCGCGGACTATCGCGAAGGCGTCAGCGCTTTTCTGGCGAAGCGTCCACCTCACTTCAGCGGGAAATAGCCGATGAGCACAACGTTACCTACCGTCGCGGTGATAGGCAGCGGCACCATGGGCGCCGGCATTGCCGAAGTGGCCGCCGCCGCCGGGCATCCGGTACTGATTTACGACATCGCCCCTGAGGCGGTGGTTCGCGCCATCGACGGGATTCGCCAGCGGCTGGCCTCCCGCGTCAGCCGCGGCAAGCTGGCGGCGGAAAAGGCCGGGGCGCTGCTGTCGCGTCTGGCACCGGCTGAGGATCTGAGCGCTTTAGCCCGTGCGGAGTTGGTTATTGAAGCCGCCTCCGAGCGCCTGGACGTGAAAAAAGCGCTGTTCAAACAGCTGGCCGAAATCTGCTCCCCGTCAGCGCTGCTGGTCAGCAACACGTCGTCGATATCGATCACCGCCATCGCCGCGGGAATAAAACACCCGGAGCGGGTCGCCGGGCTGCACTTCTTTAACCCGGCCCCGGTAATGAAGCTGGTGGAAGTGGTCAGCGGCCTGGCCACCTCGGCGGAAGTCGTCGCACAGCTCTGCCAGCGGGTCAGCGACTGGGGAAAGCAGCCGGTTCGCTGCCGCTCAACGCCCGGCTTTATCGTCAACCGCGTGGCGCGGCCTTTTTATGCCGAAGCGTGGCGAGCGCTGGAGGAGCAGGTCGCCGCGCCGGAGGTGATTGACGCCGCCTTGCGCGACGGCGGCGGTTTTCCCATGGGGCCGCTGGCGCTGACCGACCTGATTGGCCAGGACGTCAACTTTGCGGTGACCTGTTCGGTATTTAACGCCTTCTGGCAGGACCGCCGCTATCTGCCGTCGCTGCTGCAGCAGGAGCTGGCGCTGGCCGGACGGCTGGGTAAAAAGAGCGGGCAGGGGGTCTACTGCTGGCCTGGCGAAGCGCAGCCTGAGCTGGCCTTGGCCGCCGTATCGGCAGAACGCGCAGCAAAGCGCATAAAACGTGACGTTGTCACCGATCTGGACGAGGTGCTGCTGCTGGAAACGACCGGTGAAACCGCCCTGGCGTTAAGCCTTCAGCACGGCCGCCCGGTGGTGGTCTACGACCATAGCGCAGGCGATACGGTGGTGCTGGCCAGCGCGGAAACCACCTCTCAGGCGGCGATCGATAAAGCGACTTTCTATTTTCAGCAGCAGGGCAAAAAGGTGCTGCAGATCGCCGACTATCCCGGCCTGCTGGTGTGGCGGACGGTGGCGATGCTGGTTAACGAAGCGCTGGACGCGCTGCAGAAGGGCGTCGCCAGCGCGGAGGATATCGATACCGCCATGCGTCTGGGCGTCAACTACCCGCGCGGCCCGCTGGCGTGGGGTGAATCACTTGGCTGGGGCCGGGTGCTGCGGCTGCTGGAAAACCTGCAGCAGCACTACGGCGAAGAGCGCTATCGCCCCTGTTCCCTGCTGCGCCAGAAGGCGCTGATGGAGAGACATCATGAGCAATGAAGCCTGGCACAACGCCCGCGCGATGTACGAGAACGATAACTGTGCGAAAGCGCTGGGAATTGAAATTATCGAGATGGACCAGGGCTACGCGCAGATGACCATGGCGATCACCCCGAACATGCTCAACGGCCACCATACCTGCCACGGCGGACAGCTGTTTTCGCTCGCCGATACCGCATTCGCCTACGCCTGCAACAGCCAGGGGCTGGCGGCGGTCGCGTCGGCGGCGAGCATCGATTTTCTGCGTCCGGCCTTTGTCGGCGAGCTGCTGACCGCGACGGCGAGAGTTAAGCATCAGGGCAAGCTGACCGGGGTCTATGACATAGAAATTGTTAACCAACAGCAAAAAGTTGTCGCTCTGTTCCGCGGTAAATCGCACCGCATCGGCGGCACAATCACAGGAGAAGTCTGATGCGCGACGCCTTTATTTGTGACGGGATCCGCACGCCGATTGGCCGCTACGGCGGGGCGCTGGCCAGCGTGCGCGCCGACGACCTCGCCGCCATCCCGCTGCGCGAACTGCTGAGCCGTAACCCGAAGTTCGATCCGGCATCGATTGATGATGTGATTCTCGGCTGCGCCAACCAGGCCGGCGAAGACAACCGCAACGTGGCCCATATGGCGACGCTACTGGCGGGCTATCCGCACACCGTACCCGGCACCACCATTAACCGTCTGTGCGGCTCCGGTCTCGACGCTATCGGCTTCGCCGCACGCGCCATCAAAGCCGGAGAGGCGGATCTGATGATCGCCGGCGGCGTCGAGTCCATGTCGCGCGCACCGTTTGTGATGGCCAAAGCCAGCGCCCCCTGGCAGCGCCAGGCCGAGCTGTTTGATACCACCATCGGCTGGCGTTTTGTGAACCCGCTCATGCAGCAGCGATTTGGCACTGACAGCATGCCGGAAACGGCGGAGAATGTAGCTGAATTGTTAAATATCAGCCGCGCCGATCAGGACGCTTTCGCTTTCCGCAGCCAGCAGCGGACGGCTCAGGCCCAGCGCGACGGTATTCTGGCGCAGGAGATCGTACCGGTAAACGTTGTCGACAGGAAAGGAGCGGTAAACGTCGTGCGCGACGACGAGCATCCGCGGGCGGACACCACCATTGAACAGCTTTCGCGGCTAAAAACGCCGTTCCGTCAGGGTGGCGTAGTGACCGCGGGAAATGCCTCCGGCGTCAACGACGGCGCCGCGGCGCTGATTATCGCCAGCTCGCAGCAGGCCATCGTCCAGGGGCTGACGCCCCGGGCGCGTATTGTGGCGATGGCGACGGCGGGCGTCGAGCCGAAGCTGATGGGGCTTGGACCGGTACCGGCGGTACGTAAAGCGCTGGAGCGCGCCGGGCTGAGTATAAACGATATGGATCTGATTGAGCTGAATGAAGCCTTCGCCGCCCAGGCGCTGGGCGTGCTCAGACAGCTGGGGCTGGCGGATGATGCCCCGCATGTTAACCCCAACGGCGGCGCCATCGCCTTAGGCCATCCGTTGGGAATGAGCGGCGCCCGGCTGGCATTAAGCGCCAGCCTGGAGCTGCAGCGCCGCGGCGGGCGCTATGCGCTGTGTACGATGTGTATTGGCGTGGGTCAGGGCATTGCCATGATCCTTGAGCGAGTGTGAGCGAATCTACCTGCGAGTACCCTACAAAATGACAACGATAACTCAATTAGACCCGATTGAAACCGCATCGCGCGACGAGCTACAGGCCCTGCAAACCCAGCGTCTGAAGTGGACCCTTAAGCATGCGTATGAGAACGTGCCGATGTATCGCCGTAAATTTGACGCGGCGGGCATTCATCCTGACGATTTTCACGAACTGAGCGATCTGAGCAAGTTTCCCTGCACCACCAAGCAGGATCTGCGCGACAACTACCCCTTTGATACCTTTGCGGTGCCGATGGAGCAGGTGGTGCGTATCCACGCGTCTTCGGGCACCACCGGCAAACCGACGGTGGTGGGCTATACGCAAAACGATATTGATAACTGGGCCAATATTGTCGCCCGCTCCCTGCGCGCGGCGGGCGGGACGGCAAAAGACAAAATTCATGTCGCCTACGGCTATGGTCTGTTTACCGGCGGGCTGGGCGCCCACTACGGTGCGGAACGTTTAGGCGCGACGGTCATTCCCATGTCCGGCGGGCAGACTGAAAAACAGGCGCAGCTGATCCGCGATTTTAAGCCGGATATGATTATGGTGACGCCGTCCTACTGTCTGAACCTGATTGAAGAGCTGGAGCGCCAGATGGGCGGCGACGCCAGCGGCTGCTCCCTGCGGGTGGGCGTGTTCGGCGCGGAGCCGTGGACCCATGCGATGCGGGCGGAAATCGAGCGTCGTCTGGGGATTTCGGCGCTGGATATCTATGGCCTGTCGGAGGTGATGGGGCCGGGGGTGGCGATGGAGTGTCTGGAAACCGCCGACGGTCCGACGATCTGGGAGGATCACTTCTACCCTGAAGTGGTGAATCCGGACACCGGTACGCCGCTGGCGGACGGCGAACACGGCGAGCTGCTGTTCACCACCCTGACCAAAGAAGCGCTGCCGGTGATCCGCTACCGCACCCGCGACCTGACGCGACTGCTGCCGGGCACCGCCCGCACCATGCGCCGGATGGATCGCATCAGCGGGCGCAGCGACGATATGCTGATTATCCGCGGCGTGAACGTCTTCCCGTCGCAGCTGGAAGAGGAGATCCTCAAGTTCGAACATCTGGCGCCGCACTATCAGCTGGAAGTCAACCGCCGGGGCCATCTTGATTCACTTTCGGTGCGCGTGGAGCTAAAAGAGAGCGGTCTGGCGCTGAACCACGAGCAGCGCTGTCAGATTTGCCACCAGCTGCGCCACCGGATCAAGTCGATGGTGGGGATTTCGACCGATATCAGCATTGTTAACTGCGGCAGCATTCCGCGCTCCGAGGGTAAGGCCTGCCGCGTGTTCGATCTGCGCAAGGTGGCTGCTAACGGATAACGCATTCTCCCGGAGGCGGTGCTGCGCACCTGTCCGGGCTACCCGATGCCGTAACTCCCGTAGCCCGGGTAAGGCGTTTACGCCGCGACCCGGAGAGTGTGCCGGGGCTGATATATCAGCTCAGCTTCTTCCCGGCTCGCGCTGCGCTTAGCCGGGCTACGAATTCACCGTCGTCTGCGGGCGGGTAGCCCGGGTAAGGCGTTTACGCCGCGACCCGGGGAGTGTGCCGGGGCTGATGTATCAGCTCGGCCTCTTCCCGGCTCGCGCTGCGCTTAGCCGGGCTACGAATTCACCGTTGTCTGCGGGCGGGTAGCCCGGGTAAGGCGTTTACGCCGCGACCCGGGGAGTGTGCCGGGGTTGATGTATCAGCTCAGCTTCTTCCCGGCTCGCGCTGCGCTTAGCCGGGCTACAAATTCACCGTCTTCTGTGGGCCGGTAGCCCGGGTAAGGCGTTTACGCCGCGACCCGGGGAATGTGCCGGGGCTGATGTATCAGCTCGGCCTGTTCCCGGCTCGCGCTGCGCTTAGCCGGGCTACGAATTCACCGCCGTCTGCGGGGCGGTAGCCCGGGTAAGGCGTTTACGCCGCGACCCGGGGAGTGTGCCGGGGTTGATGAATCAGCTCTGCCTCTTCCCGGCTCGCGCTGCGCTTAGCCGGGCTACGTGTTCACCGTCGTCTGCGGGTCGGTAGCCCGGGTAAGGCGTTTACGCCGCGACCCGGGGAGTGTGCCGGGGCTGATGTATCAGCTCGGCCTCTTCCCGGCTCGCGCTGCGCTTAGCCGGGCTACGTATTCACCGTCGTCTGCGGGCCGGTAGCCCGGGTAAGGCGTTTACGCCGCGACCCGGGGAGTGTGCCGGGGTTGATGTATCAGCTCAGCTTCTTCCCGGCTCGCGCTGCGCTTAGCCGGGCTACAAATTCACCGTCTTCTGTGGGCCGGTAGCCCGGGTAAGGCGTTTACGCCGCGACCCGGGGAGTGTGCCGGGGCTGATGTATCAGCTCGGCCTCTTCCCGGCTCGCGCTGCGCTTAGCCGGGCTACGTATTCACCGTCGTCTGCGGTCCGGTAGCCCGGGTAAGGCGTTTACGCCGCGACCCGGGGAGTGTGCCGGGGTTGATGTATCAGCTCAGCTTCTTCCCGGCTCGCGCTGCGCTTAGCCGGGCTACGTGTTCACCGTCGTCTGCGGGTCGGTAGCCCGGGTAAGGCGTTTACGCCGCGACCCGGGGAGTGTGCCGGGGCTGATGTATCAGCTCTGCTTCTTCCCGGCTCGCGCTGCGCTTAGCCGGGCTACGTATTCACCGTCGTCTGCGGGCCGGTAGCCCGGACAGGTGCGCCAGCACCGCCTCCGGGATTTCCTGTGCTATGATTCAAAAAGGACAAAAATCACAACAGAATGAATCAGATGAGTAAACTCGACACCTTTATTCAACAGGCCGTCGCCGCGATGCCCATTAGCGGGACCTCGCTTATTGCTTCTTTATACGGCGACGCCTTGCTCCAGCGCGGCGGAGAGGTCTGGCTCGGCAGCGTGGCGGCGCTGCTGGAAGGGCTCGGATTCGGCGAACGATTCGTGCGTACCGCGCTGTTCCGCCTGAATAAAGAAGAGTGGCTCAATGTGGTGCGCATTGGCCGCCGCAGCTTCTACCGCCTCAGCGACAAAGGCCTGCGCCTGACCCGCCGGGCGGAGCATAAAATCTATCGCGCCAGCGCCCCGGAGTGGGACGGTACCTGGCTGCTGCTGCTGTCGGAAGGGCTGGAGAAGAGCACTCTGGCGGAAGTCAAAAAACAGCTGCTGTGGCAGGGATTTGGCGCGCTGGCGCCGAGCCTGCTGGCTTCGCCATCGCAGAAGCTGGCGGACGTGCAATCTCTGCTGCACGAAGCGGGCGTAGCGGAGAATGTTATCTGCTTCGAAGCGCATTCCCCGCTGGCGCTCTCCCGGGCGGCGCTGCGCGATCGCGTTGAAGAGTGTTGGCATCTCACCGAGCAGAACGCGATGTATGACGCGTTTATCACCCTGTTTCGACCGCTGCTGCCGCTGCTTCGCGACTGCGAGCCCGCGGAGCTGACGCCTGAACGCTGCTTTCAAATTCAGCTCCTGCTGATTCACTTCTATCGCCGGGTGGTGCTGAAAGATCCGCTGCTGCCCGAAGAACTGCTCCCCGCGCACTGGGCCGGACAAACCGCGCGCCAGCTGTGCATCAATATTTATCAACGCGTTGCGCCCGGCGCGCTGGCGTTTGTCGGCGAGAAGGGCGAAAGCTCGGTGGGGGAACTTCCCGCGCCGGGGCCGCTCTATTTCCAGCGCTTCGGCGGGCTGTCGGGCGTATAAGGAGGCACCATGCCCATTTATCAGATTGACGGTATGACGCCGGTTGTACCGGACGAAAGCTATGTTCATCCCACCGCCGTGCTGATTGGCGACGTGATCCTCGGCAAAGGGGTCTACGTCGGCCCTAACGCCAGCCTGCGCGGCGATTTTGGCCGTATCGTGGTGAAAGATGGCGCTAACATCCAGGATAACTGCGTGATGCACGGCTTTCCCGGCCAGGATACGGTGGTGGAAGAAGAGGGGCATATCGGCCACGGCGCGATTCTGCACGGCTGCACCATCGGCCGCAACGCGCTGGTGGGGATGAGCGCGGTGATTATTGACGGGGCCAGGATTGGGGAAAACAGCATCGTCGGCGCTTCGGCCTTTGTGAAAGCCAACGCCGAAATGCCCGCCAACCATCTGATTGTCGGCAGTCCGGCAAAAGCCATTCGTACATTAAGCGAACAGGAGCTGGCCTGGAAGAAGCAGGGGACGCGGGAGTATCAGGTGCTGGTGGAGCGCTGCAAACAGACGCTGCATCAGGTGGAACCGCTCAAAGAAGCAGAGCCGGACAGAAAGCGGCTGATCTTTGACGAGAATTTGCGGCCGAAATCATCATCCTGAGGGGAAAATCATGGCAGAGAAATTATCCGCTCAGTGCCACTGCGGCGCGGTGGCGTTTACCGTTGAGCTTAGCGATGGTTTCAACACCGTTCGCCGCTGTAACTGTTCATATTGCCGGATGCGTGGGGCGGTTGCGGTCTCCGCGCCGCTTTCAGGAATAGAGGTGGTGCGCGGACGGGATAACCTCACGGAGTATCGTTTTAATACCGGTCAAGCCGTGCACTTTTTCTGCTCGGTATGCGGGATCTACACCTTTCATCAGCGGCGTTCAAACCCGCAGCAGTACGGCGTGAATGTGGCCTGCATTGACGGCGTGTCGCCCTTCGATTTTCCCTGCGTGGAGGTCAACGACGGCGTGAATCATCCGCAAGATGGCGGCGGTGGCGTGGTGGGGTATTTGCGCTACGAGAAAAAGTGAAACTCTCCTCCCGCCGGGAAGCGGGAGGAGTCAACTCTTATGCGGCTACAACGCTGTCGATAGCGGCTTTCGCATCAGACTGCGCTTTCGCTGCGACTTCCGGGCCGTAGGCGATGCCTTCAGCAAACACGAAGTTCACATCGGTAATGCCGATAAAGCCGAGGAAGGTGGAGAGGTAAGGGGTCACCAGATCGGTCGGGGTATCTTTATGGATACCGCCGCGGCTGGTGACGACAACCGCACGTTTACCTTTCACCAGACCTTCCGGCCCTTTCTCGGTGTAGCGGAAGGTCACGCCAGCGCGCGCCACCAGGTCGAAGTAGTTTTTCAGCTGGGTCGGGATGTTGAAGTTGTACATCGGCGCCGCGATAACAATCACGTCGTTCGCCTGCAGTTCAGCGATCAGTTCGTCAGAAAGCGCCAGCGCTTCCTGCTGACGCGGCGTCAGCGGCGCGTCGCTCGGACGCAGAGCGCCAACCAGCTCGCCGTCCAGTACCGGAATTGGGTTTGCAGCCAGGTCGCGCACGGTGATAACGTCTTCCGCGTGCTTTTCACGCCATTGTTCAACAAAATAGTCGGACAGCTGACCAGATTGCGAGTACCCTGCCAGAATACTGGATTTCAGAACTAATACTTTGCTCATGGGTGTTTCCTTTTTTAATGTGATTGACGGGCCGATGCCCTGGTGCTTGTTGACACTCTATTCACAATCATGCCACAGAGAAAGCGCAATAAATCGAACTCTGTATTCAGTTTTTTTGAACAAGGCACGAAATGCGCGGATGTGGTACTCTAACGCAATACTTCAAAAGAGATTTTTCCCGGCAGTGCGCTGCCCGATAACGCTATGACAGAACAACAAAAAATGACCTTCTCATCGCTCTTTGAACGGCTTGATGGCCTGATGCTGCGCGATAAGTCGCGCTTCGCCCGTCGCCTGCACGGCGTGAAGAAGGTTAAAAATCCTGATGCCCAACAGGCCATTCTTCAGGAGATGGCGCAAGAAATTGAACAGGCGGCAGGGAGAGTCCTGCTGCGCGAAGCCGCGCGGCCGGCGATCGCTTATCCGGAAAACCTGCCGGTTAGCCAGAAAAAACAGGAGATTCTCGAAGCCGTTCGCGATCACCAGGTGGTAATTGTGGCGGGGGAAACCGGGTCGGGGAAAACCACCCAGCTGCCAAAAATTTGTATGGAGCTGGGGCGCGGCGTTAAAGGCTTAATTGGCCATACGCAGCCGCGTCGCCTGGCCGCGCGTACCGTCGCCAACCGTATCGCCGAAGAGCTGCAAACGGAGCCCGGCGGCTGCATCGGCTATAAAGTCCGCTTTAGCGACCACGTCAGCGATAACACCATGGTTAAGCTGATGACCGACGGTATTCTGCTGGCGGAAATCCAGCAGGACCGGCTGCTGATGCAGTATGACACCATCATTATCGATGAAGCGCACGAACGCAGCCTCAATATCGACTTCCTGCTCGGTTATTTGCGGGAACTGCTGCCCCGTCGCCCGGATCTGAAAATTATTATCACCTCGGCGACCATCGATCCGGAACGCTTCTCGCGCCACTTTAACAACGCCCCGATTATCGAAGTGTCCGGGCGCACTTACCCGGTAGAAGTGCGCTATCGACCCATCGTTGAAGACGCCGACGACACCGAGCGCGATCAGCTGCAGGCGATTTTCGACGCCGTTGATGAGCTCGGGCGTGAAAGCCCCGGCGATATCCTCATTTTTATGAGCGGCGAGCGCGAAATTCGCGATACCGCCGATGCGCTCAATAAGCTGAATCTGCGCCATACCGAAGTGCTGCCGCTGTATGCGCGACTGTCCAACAGCGAACAGAATCGCGTGTTCCAGGCCCACAGCGGGCGGCGGATAGTGCTGGCCACCAACGTCGCGGAAACCTCGCTGACCGTGCCGGGCATCAAGTACGTTATCGATCCAGGCACCGCGCGTATCAGCCGCTACAGCTTCCGGACCAAAGTACAGCGCCTGCCGATTGAGCCGGTTTCCCAGGCGTCGGCTAACCAGCGCAAGGGCCGCTGCGGCCGCGTCTCCGAAGGGATCTGTATTCGTCTTTATTCTGAAGACGACTTCCTGTCGCGTCCGGAGTTTACCGACCCGGAGATTCTGCGCACCAACCTGGCGTCGGTTATTCTGCAAATGACCGCGCTCGGGCTCGGCGATATTGCCGCGTTCCCGTTCGTTGAAGCGCCGGACAAACGCAATATTCAGGACGGCGTGCGCCTGCTGGAAGAGCTGGGAGCGATTACCACTGACGAACAGCAGACCGCCTATAAGCTGACGCCGATGGGCCGCCAGCTGAGCCAGCTACCGGTGGACCCGCGTCTGGCGCGCATGGTGCTGGAAGCGCAAAAACACGGCTGCGTGCGCGAGGCGATGATTATCACCTCGGCGCTCTCTATTCAGGATCCGCGCGAGCGGCCAATGGACAAGCAGCAGGCGTCCGACGAGAAACACCGCCGCTTCCACGACAAAGAGTCCGACTTCCTGGCGTTCGTCAACCTGTGGAACTACCTGGGCGAGCAGCAAAAAGCGCTCTCCTCGAACCAGTTCCGCCGCCAGTGCCGGGTCGATTTTCTCAACTACCTGCGCGTGCGCGAGTGGCAGGATATCTACACCCAGCTGCGTCAGGTGGTCAAAGAGCTCGGCCTGCCGGTCAATAGCGAGCCGGCGGAGTATCGCGAAATTCACACCGCGCTGCTGACCGGTCTGCTGTCGCACATCGGTATGAAAGACGCCGACAAGCAGGAGTTTACCGGCGCGCGCAACGCCCGCTTCTCCATCTTCCCCGGATCGGGGCTGTTTAAAAAGCCGCCGAAATGGACGATGGTCGCCGAACTGGTGGAAACCAGCCGCCTGTGGGGGCGCATCGCCGCGCGCATTGAGCCGGAGTGGGTCGAGCCGGTGGCGCAGCATCTGATCAAACGCTCGTACAGCGAACCCCACTGGGAGCGCGGGCAGGGCGCGGTGATGGCGACGGAGAAGGTGACCGTTTACGGCCTGCCGATTGTCGCTGCCCGCAAGGTCAACTACAGCCAGATTGACCCGGCGCTATGCCGCGAGCTGTTTATTCGTCACGCGCTGGTGGAGGGCGACTGGCAGACTCGCCACGCTTTCTTCCGCGAAAACCTGAAGCTGCGCAACGAAATTGAAGAGCTGGAGCATAAATCGCGCCGTCGCGACATTCTCGTCGATGACGAAACGCTGTTTGAGTTCTACGACCAGCGCATCAGCCATGACGTCATCTCCGCGCGCCACTTTGATAAATGGTGGAAGCAGGCCAGCCGCGAGACGCCGGATCTGCTCAACTTTGAAAAGAGCATGCTGATTAAGGAAGGCGCGGAGCAGGTCAGCAAGCTCGACTATCCGAACTTCTGGCATCAGGGCAACCTCAAGCTGCGTCTGACCTATCAGTTCGAGCCGGGCGCCGACGCCGACGGCGTGACGGTGCATATTCCGCTGCCGCTGCTCAACCAGGTGGAAGAGGCCGGGTTTGAGTGGCAGATCCCGGGGCTGCGCCGGGAGCTGGTTATCGCCCTGATTAAATCGCTGCCGAAGCCGGTGCGCCGCAATTTTGTCCCGGCGCCAAACTACGCGGAAGCGTTTCTCGGTCGCGCGACGCCGCTGGAGCTGCCGCTGCTGGATTCACTGGAGCGCGAGCTGCGGCGGATGACCGGCGTGACTATCGACCGCGAGGCCTGGCAATGGGATCAGGTGCCCGATCACCTGAAAATCACTTTCCGGGTGGTGGACGAGAAAAACAAGAAGCTGCAGGAAGGGCGTTCGCTGCAGGATCTGAAAGAAGCGCTGAAAGGTAAGGTGCAGGAGACGCTGTCCGCGGTCGCCGATGACGGTATCGAGCAGAGCGGGCTGCATATCTGGAGCTTTGGCCGGCTTCCGGAGAGCTACGAGCAGAAGCGCGGCAACTACAAAGTTAAGGCCTGGCCGGCGCTGGTGGACGAACGCGACAGCGTGGCCATCAAGCTGTTTGATAATCCGCTGGAGCAGCAGCAGGAGATGTGGCGCGGCCTGCGCCGCCTGCTGCTGCTGAATATCCCGTCGCCGATAAAGTATCTGCACGAAAAGCTGCCGAATAAAGCCAAGCTGGGGCTCTATTTCAACCCCTACGGTAAAGTGCTGGATCTGATCGATGACTGCATCGCCTGCGGCGTGGATAAGCTGATTGACGAAGCGGGCGGCCCGGTATGGAGCGAAGAGGGCTTTGCCGCGCTGCATGAAAAGGTGCGCGCCGAGCTGAACGAGACGGTTGTGGACATTGCCAAACAGGTCGAACAGATCCTGACCGCGGTCTTTAACGTCAACAAACGCCTGAAAGGGCGCGTGGATATGACCATGGCGCTGGGGCTGTCGGATATCAAATCGCAGATGAGCGGGCTGGTGTATCGCGGTTTCGTCACCGGTAACGGCTTCCGCCGCCTTGGAGACACGCTGCGCTATCTGCAGGCGATTGAAAAACGGCTGGAGAAAATGGCCATCGATCCGCACCGCGACCGCGCGCAGATGCTTAAAGTGGAGAGCATCCAGCAGGCGTGGCAGCAGTGGCTGAATAAGCTGCCGCCTCAGCGCCGTCAGGATGACGACGTGCAGGAGATCCGCTGGATGATTGAAGAGCTGCGCGTCAGCCTGTTCGCCCAGCAGCTCGGCACGCCGTATCCGATTTCCGACAAGCGGGTACTGCAGGCAATGGAGCAGATTACGGCCTAGGCCGAAGCTTTCCCCGGTGGCGCAGGCTGCCGGGGAAGGCGGATAGCGTCAGGCGTTCACCCACGCGAGGGTGAACCCATCCCAGCCTTTGCTGCCCACGGTTTGCAGGGCCGTGACCGTCAGTCGCGGGTCGCTGCCCATCATGTCGATAAACGCTCTGACGCCCTGCACCCGCTCATCCGCGCTATCCGGATTCGTCACTTCGCCATCGCGCACCACGTTATCGCCCACAATCACTGTCCCCGGACGGGAATAGCGTAACGCCCAGCGCAGATAGTGGGGATTATTGGGCTTATCCGCATCGATAAAAATGAGATCGAACGGCGGGCGCTCTCCCAGCGTTTCGAGGCTGGCCAGCGCCGGGCCTTCCAGCACCGCAACGCGATCGTCCACGCCCGCCAGGCGCAGGTTCTCGCGGGCGACGGCGGCATGATGCGCGTCGGCCTCCAGGGTAAGTAATTCGCCATCGGCGGGCAATTCTCGGGCCATCCAGATGGTGCTGTAGCCGCCGAGCGTGCCAATCTCGAGGATGCGTCTGGCGCCCGTCATGCGCACCAGCAGGGCCAGAAACTGCCCCTGATTAGCGGCAACGTCAATAGCCGGAAGCCCGGCGCGCTGGTTATTCTCCAGAACCTGGCTGAGTAGCGGATCGGTGGGGATTAACGCTGTCACGAGATAATTATCTACTGCCGACCACTGTTGTTGCATGTCAGGTTTCCCGTATTACATCCCTGATGAATCAGACCAGCCGCCTCCCAGCGACCGGTACAAATCAACTTGCGCCAGCAGCAGGTTGTTTTTCACCTGTACCACGCTGAGCTGGGTGGAAAACAGCGTGCGCTGGGCGTCCAGCACGTCCAGATAGGAGGAGTAGCCGTTGCGATAGCGGTTTTGCGCGATGCGCAGCGTCTCCTGGGCCACCTTCTCCTGCGCCTGCAGCTCCGCCAGCTGCTCGCCGTAGCGGCCGATGGCATCGAGACTGTCATTCACCTCTTTAAACGCGCCGCGTACCGTTTTCTCATAGCTAAACAGCGCCTGATTGCGCTGGGCCATCGAAACGTCCACCTGGGCATTCAGCGCCTGGCGGTTGAGCAGCGGCGCCAGAATGCTGCCGCCGAGGCTCCATAAGCGTAGCGGATTATCCAGCAGGTCGGGCAGGGTGCGATCCTGCAGGCTGCCGGTGGCGGTAAGGTTAATGGACGGCAGCAGCTGCGCCTGCGATGACGCCAGGGTGGCGTCGGCGGCCACCAGCTGACGCTGGGCCTGAACGATATCCGGTCGGCGGTTGAGCAGGGTTGACGGCAGCTGGGAAGGTAGCGATAGCGGCGACAGCTGCGCGAACGCGTTGCGCTTAACGGCGTCCGGATTGGCGCCGAGCAGAAGGCTGAGCGCATTTTCCTGCTGGGCGATTTGGTGGCGCAGCGGCGGAATTTGCGCGCGCGTGGAGCGCAGTTCGGAGTCCGCCTGCATCAGCTCCAGGCGTGAGGTATAGCCCGTCTCAAACTGGCGCTTCGCCAGGTTGAAGGCATCTTCGCGCGATTTTAACGTTTGCTGCGTCACCCGCAGCTGTTCATCCAGCGAGAGCAGGGTGATATAGCCGGCCGCTACCGAAGAGGCGACGGTCAGATTCGCCGCTGCGGCAGCCGCCTTTTGCGCCTCCAGGCTGGCTTGCGCCGCGCTGGCGGCGCTGCGGTTTACTCCCCAGAGATCAACATCGTAGCTGGCGGTTAGCGCGCCTTTATACACCGTACTGTGGACCGGCAGGCCGGTAGCGGCCGACTGTGACCGCGCGCGGGTGCCGGTCAATCCGGCGTCAAGGGAGGGAAACAGGCTGCTATCGGCGGCGTAAGCCCGCGCCTGGTACTCGTTGACCCGTTCGCGGGCTATCAGCACGTCGCTGTTGTAGCGCAGCGCCTGGTCAACGTAGAGATTGAGCGTACTGTCGTGGAAGTTGCGCCACCACACGCCCTCAACCGGGCTGGAGGGGCCGACATCCGCCCGCCAGGCGGCGGGGATCTGCAGCCCGGGCGCGGCCCGTTGAACGTCGGCGGACTGGCAGCCGGCCAGCGCAAGCATAACGGCGAGAGCGAGCGGACGGATCATTGCTGCTCCTCCGCACGGGTATCGATGGTGACCTGCACCGACATGCCCGGCCGCAGGCGCTGGCCGTTTTTCTGCCCCTCATCAACGGCGATGCGTACCGGAATGCGCTGGGCGATTTTGACAAAGTTACCGGTGGCGTTATCCGGCGAAATAGCGCTGAACTCCACGCCGGTCGCCGGGGAGATGCTCTGCACCGTACCGGTGAATTTCTCGCTGTTCAGCGCATCCACGGTAAAGGTCACCGGCTGTCCGACGCGCACCTGGGCCAGCTGGGTCTCTTTCAGGTTAGCGATCAGCCAGTGCTGCGGCGGCACCAGCGAGGTCAAATGCGTCCCGGCGGTCACGTATGCGCCAAGGCGAACGGAGATTTGCCCAAGCTGACCGTCCGTCGGCGCGATAATACGGGTGTTTTGCAGGTCTATCTGCGCCAGCTCCAGCGCGGCTTTCGCATTGGCGACGTCGGCGAGCAGCGAGTCACGATTAACGATGGTTGATTGCAAATCCTGACGCGACATCTCCAGCGTTGCTTTGGCCTGCTCGATATCCGCGGTGCCCTGCGCCGCGCTGGCGCGGGCGGAATCGCGTTCGCGAATCGATAGCGAGCCGTCGACGGTCAGCTCCTGAACGCGTTTTAAATCCGCCTGGGTTTTCAGATTCTGCGCGCGGGCGTTTTGCAGCGCCGCTTCGTTACGGGTGATGACCGCTTCGGCGCTTTTACGCTGCTGCTGATTGTTCTTCAGCGCCGCCTCTTTCATCGCCAGCTGAGCTTCCGCCTGATGGACGCGCTGCTTATAGATGCGGTCGTCGATTTGAAACAGCACGTCGCCGGCTTTCACCTGATTAAAATCCTGGACCTTAACCTCGGTGATATAGCCGTTGACCTGTGGGCTGATAAACGTGGTTTGCCCGCGAACGTAGGCGTTATCGGTAAACTGGCTTTCTCGGGTAAACGGCGGCAGCTGCCAGGCGTAGAGAATAACCAGTACGCCAACGATGCCAATGGCGGCGGCGGTAAAAATAGAGACGATGCGAATATTATTTCGGGTATTGGCCTGCTGTTTGGCCGCATCCTGCTGACTCATAATAACTCCAGAGTGAAAATTTTTATTTGCTTCCCGTCGCGCGCTTCAGCGCGATACGAGCGGTAATACGTAATCTTATTAAGCGCCAGAAAACCCATACCAGCGTGGCGGCTGAAATCGCCGCCGTCAGCAGATAGGTATCATTGTAAGCGAGAATATTGGCCTGCAGGGTGGCGGCGTTTTGCAGCAGCGTGGTGGCCTGAACGTTGAGCAACGTGCTGTCGCCAATCTGGTTTTGATACATCTGGCTGTACTGCTGCAAGCGCTCGGTAATCAGCGGATTGAGCGTGGTGAGCTGGTCGGCGAGCTGGCTGGAGTGAAACTTCTCCCGCCAGGTCTGAAAGGTGCCGAGAATAGCGGAACCCAGCAGGCCGCCGATATTCTGGCTCATGCCGAACAGCACCGAGAAGCTCACCAGGTTGCGCTGGTCGGCAATGACGCCGCCAATCCCCGCCAGCATCGCCGGGGCGAGGAAAAAGGCGCTGCCGAAGCCCAGCAGAAACTGGCTGAACATCAGCTGCTCCGGTCGCGTGAGGATCGTCGACTGGCTGTCGAGCAGCGAGGCAACCATAATCAACGCCAGCGCCGTGGCGGTGGGCCAGTAGAGGCGCTGCGGGTTGAGCGTCAGGCAGCTGGCGACGATGCCGCAGACGATCCCGGCAAAAATTGACCATGCCAGGTTGGTCATCTGTTCATTCTGCAAACCGACGTACTGCAGCCAGCCGATAACGCCGGTATTCTGCTCCGCCAGCACGATGCGGATCAGCAGCATAATCAGCCCGAGGCGCAGAATACTGCCGCTGGAGAGCCATTTGATATTGAGCAGCGGGTTGCTGCGGTTATGCTCAAAGGCAATCGCGGAGACAATCAGCACCACCGCGCCCGCCAGCGCCCAGCCGATCCACGGCGCTTCAAACCACCAGTCCAGTCGTCCCAGCGACAGCACCGCGGTGACCAGCGCCATCCCCGGCGCCAGCAGGAAGAAGGTGATGAAGTCTTTCTTCTCAAACACCTTTTTACGATCGCTTGGCGGCAGCTTGAGGGCGATCACGCAGGCCAGCGACACCAGCGCCAGCCCCAGCTCAAAGAAGTACAGCCCGCGCCACTCGTCGATTTGCAGCAGCTCGGTTGAGAACAGGCGCGCCAGCGGGATCGCCAGAGATGAACCGGTGATGCCGATGGTCAGCGCTTTGAGCCGATGGCGGGCGGGCCAGGCCTGCACCTGATAATAAATCCCCAGCGAGCTTAGCGCTGCGGCCACCATGCCGTGGGCGGCGCGCACCATCAGCGCTGAACTGAGGTCGTTGACGAACAGGTGGAAAAAGGTCACCAGCACGTAGAGAACGAGAAAACCCTCGGTAAAAGCGCGCAGGCCGAACTGCTGGCGAAACTTCACCAGCAGCAGGTTGATGGAGACGTTGGTCATCACGTAGACCGCCGGGAGCCAGGCAATCTCGGTTGACCAGGCGGCAAAGGTACCCTGTAACAGCTGAAGATTGGCGGTCACCACCGCGTTGCCGAGCGCGCCCGTCAGGCAGACCAGCAGCCCGACGATCCCGTAGGCAATACGTTTTGGCGTACTGTGGATGGGGGTCGACGGCGAGCCGAGGATCGCCGGTTTTTCGTGCGGGGCCCAGTCGTGAGGAACATAGGGATTAGCGTGACGACGCGGCATTATTTTTTCTCAACCTCGCGCAGCAGCTTCTCCAGTACCCGTTGCGTCTGCCGCTGCTCTTCGGGGGTAATGGCGGTAAGGATCTCCTCCCGCAAATCATCGGCCACCGTTTTCACCTGCTGATACACCTCAAGGCCTTTGGCGGTAGCGATCAGCAGTCGTTTACGCTTGTCGCGTTCGGTTTTCACCCGCTCGACCAGACCGAGATCGACCAGCCGGTTGAGCAGCGGTACGAGGGTTGCGCTTTCGACGCCCAGCTCCTGGGCCAGTTCGCTTTGCGATAGCGGCTTTTCGTTGCGCGCGATGGCGGAAACGGCGACCCAGCTGGCCTGGCTCATGCCGAGGTCCTTGAGCCGACGGTTGACCGCCAGGCGCCAGTGGTGGGCGGTCAGATATAAAAGATGGGAAAAGTTAAGCTGTCGGTTATCCATAGGTCAGTCTGCAATATCGTTAGAGCTCTAATGATTTTTGCCTGACCAGAACGAGAATTCAAGCCTGATTGATAAAAACAGGTTAACGGTATGTGCGTTTATTGTGGAAGATGCTTTGGGAGGGGGGAAGAGAGTTCTGATCTCAGCCCGGCATTAACCGGGCTGAGAAGGGGGATTATCCCGGATAAATACCGCGATCTTTACGCGCCATCAGAATTCGCTCACAGGCCACGATATAGGCGGCGGTACGTAAAGAGCACGCTTTTTCCACCGCTTTTTCGTAAACGTGAACGATCGCATCGGTCATGATACGGTCCATTTTGGCGTTGATCTCTTCTTCGCTCCAGAAGAAGCTGGCCATATCCTGCACCCATTCGAAGTAGCTCACGGTGACGCCGCCGGCATTACAAATAACGTCCGGCACCACCACGATGCCGCGCTCGGCCAGCACGTCGTCCGCTTCCGGATAGGTCGGGCCGTTAGCGCCTTCAAGCACCAGTTTGCAGCTGAGGGTTTCCGCGCGCTCGCGCGTAATCTGACCTTCCAGCGCCGCCGGGATCAGAATATCCATCGGCGTCGTCCAGAACGCTTCTTTTTCAATTTCGCGGGCGCCCGGGAAGCCGGCAATTTGCTTGTTCTCCGCCTGCCATGCGGTCAGCGCGGCCATATCAATGCCGCCCTCGTTATACAGCGTGGCGGTGTGGTCCTGGATCACCACAATCCGCGCGCCGACGCCTGCGAACAGGCGGGCCGCTTCGCTGCCCACGTTACCAAAACCCTGCAGCGCGACTTTGGCACCCTCGATTTCGATACCGCTGCGGCGAGCCACTTCACGACCGGTGACGAATACGCCGCGGCCCGTGGCTTTTTCACGGCCCAGCGAACCGCCGAGGTGAATAGGCTTGCCGGTGACCACGCCGGTGATGGTGGTGCCGTGGTTCATGGAGTAAGTATCCATCATCCAGGCCATCACTTTACCGTTGGTACCAACGTCCGGCGCCGGAATATCTTTTTGCGGCCCGATGATAATGCCGATCTCGCTGGTATAACGACGGGTCAAACGTTCCAGTTCACCCTCTGATAGTGAGAACGGGTCGACGCGGATACCGCCCTTGGCGCCGCCGTAGGGAATATTGACTGCCGCACACTTGATGGTCATCCAGGCTGAAAGCGCCATCACTTCATTCAAATCGACATCCGGATGGTAGCGCACGCCGCCTTTACCCGGTCCACGCGAGAGGTTGTGCTGGACGCGGTAGCCTTCGAAGTGGCGGATAGTGCCATCATCCATTTGTACCGGAATATCAACGATCAGCGCGCGTTTCGGATGGCGCAGGGTTTCGATCCAGTAGGCGAGATCGCCGAGATAGGGCGCAACGCGATCGATTTGACGCAGGTAGGTGGTCCATGGAGATGTACTACTTTCAGAAGCGTAAGATAACTTTTCCATAAGAGTCCTGTTTCGCAGTGATAATTATTTTGTTAACCGTGGAAAGGTGCAGCTATAAACTCTGTAACGAGAATGTTATCACCAATTTAATGGGACGGTATTTGGCAAAAATGCAGAATATGCTGTCGTTGCGGCTGGGGTTCGGCTTTTTATGAATAAAAAAACGGAAAACAAGGCCATCAATGGATGAATATGCACCTTTGTGCATTAAAGCCGTAGTTGTGACCCTTTATCTCTATTTATCAGAATCTTGACCCTCTTCAAAAAGTGAATAAAACGCTATGTATATGTGTTGACTTTGTTGCTTAACGGGCGTGGGTGTTCTGTTCGCACTTTATTACCCCAAAGTACGCTGTACCGTCTAAGATGGTGGCCGATAATGTCAGGCTAAGAACGCTAAAAGGAGAGAACATGTCAGAGCATTTTCCATCGCTGCCGGAGGCGGTACTGGCCGCGGCGAACCAGCTGGGGGCCTGGCTGGCGCAGGATGATTTACCGCAGGATCCGCAAATAGAGCTGGTGGTGCTGGCAGGCAATGCGGTGATCCCGACCATTGATTTCGCCTGCCGGCTGGCAGCGCATCACGCCGTTCCTCTGCTGATCAGCGGCGGTATCGGCCACTCCACCTCGTTTTTATACCAGTCGGTGTTGAATGACCCGCGCTACAGCACCATTCCGGTAGACGATCGCGCCGAGGCGCATATTCTGGCCGACATTGCCCATCAGTTCTGGGCGATTCCGCGCCAACGAATCGTGGTGGAAGACCGCTCCACCAACTGCGGCGAGAACGCGCGTTTTACCCGGCAGATGCTGGAGCACAACGGCATTGCGCACCGTACGGGCGTGGTGGTTCAGGATCCGACCATGCAGCGGCGAACGATGGCGACATTTGCCCGCGTCTGGCAAGACGACCCGCGTGCGCCTACGTGGTACAGCGCGCCGGGCGGTTCACCGGTGTTGTGTAACGGGCGTGACGGCGTCACGTTCAGCGGGAAAGAGGCGGGTCTGTGGCCGGTGGGGCGCTATCTGGCGCTAATCCTCGGTGAACTGCCGCGGCTGGCGGATAACCCGCAGGGCTACGGCCCCCTGGGTAAGGGATTTATCGCTCATGTGGATATTCCGCCGCACATCGCTCAGGCGTGGCAGACGCTGCGCGACGACCGCCTGCTCTCCGATGCGCTAAGCGCGCGTCAGCTGGCTTAGGGAATGGCGCGGCATGCCATGATAGCCAGCCCGCGTTTCCCCTTCGAACGCAGGACCTATTAGCCGGTAACTCTCATCCTGCCCGTTTGCGTTAGCGATATCGCAAACGGGCATCATCTGTTATTGAATTGTGATTTTTTACGCCCCGGATTGCTCCGTTTTTATGAAATATCTCACAAAAACAAGCGCTCATGCTGTCCCTTTGCCTGAGGGGCGATAATTTTTAACATCTAGTTCACCTGTTAAAAACAATAATCCTGAGGAGCAGACCATGACAGCACCCGTTCAACACCCTATGTATATTGACGGCCAGTTTGAACCCGGCCGCGGTGATGCATGGATTGATGTGATCAATCCGGCGACGGAAGCGCTGATTTCGCGTATTCCCGACGGCAGCGCGGAAGATGCCCGGCGCGCGATTCTGGCCGCTGAGCGCGCGCAGCCGGGCTGGGAAGCCCTGCCGGC
Source organism: Klebsiella sp. PL-2018 (assembly GCF_019048985.1). Lineage (NCBI taxonomy): Bacteria > Pseudomonadati > Pseudomonadota > Gammaproteobacteria > Enterobacterales > Enterobacteriaceae > Klebsiella > Klebsiella sp. PL-2018. The sequence goes on along the minus strand of NZ_CP077673.1, from coordinate 3,152,415 downwards.
GATTGAACGAGCGGGGTGGCTGCGCAAAATCGCTGCCGGTATCCGCGAGCGGGCCGAGGAGATCGCCGCGCTGATCGTCGCCGAGGGCGGAAAAATACAGCAGCTGGCCGCGGTGGAGGTCTCCTTTACCGCCGATTATCTGGATTATATGGCCGAATGGGCGCGCCGTTATGAAGGTGAAATTGTACAGAGCGACCGGCCGGGGGAAAATATTCTGGTATTCAAGCGCGCGCTGGGCGTGACCACCGGCATTCTGCCGTGGAATTTTCCGTTCTTCCTGATTGCCCGCAAGCTGGCGCCGGCGCTCATTACCGGTAATACCATCGTGATTAAACCGAGTGAATTTACGCCGAATAACGCCATCGCTTTTGCGCAAATCGTCCATGATATCGGCCTGCCGAAAGGGGTCTTTAACCTGGTGCTGGGGCGCGGCGAAACCGTGGGCCAGGAGCTGGCGAGCAATCCGAAAGTGGCGATGGTCAGCATGACCGGCAGCGTTGCCGCGGGCGAGAAGATTATGGCCGCGGCGGCGAAAAACATCACCAAAGTGTGTCTGGAGCTGGGCGGTAAAGCGCCCGCTATCGTGATGGACGATGCGGATCTTGAGCTGGCGGTTAAGGCGGTGGTGGATTCTCGCGTAATTAATAGCGGGCAGGTGTGTAACTGCGTTGAGCGCGTATATGTGCAAAAGGGCATTTACGATCGCTTCGTTAACCGTCTGGGTGAAGCGCTGAAGGCGGTGCAGTTTGGCGATCCGGCGTCTCGCGACGATATCGCAATGGGGCCGTTGATTAACGCCGCCGCGCTGGAGCGCGTGGAGCAGAAGGTGGCGAAAGCGGTGGCCCAGGGCGCGCGCGTCGTCCTGGGTGGGAAAGCGGTGACGGGTAAGGGCTATTTCTATCCGCCGACGCTGCTGCTGGACGTGCGCCAGGAGATGGATATCGTGCATGAAGAGACGTTCGGCCCGGTGCTGCCGGTGGTGGCGTTTGATACCCTTGAAGAGGCGCTGGCGATGGCCAACGATAGCGATTACGGGCTGACGTCGTCAATCTATACCCGCGATTTGAACGTCGCGATGAAGGCGATCAAAGGGTTGAAGTTTGGTGAAACCTATATTAACCGCGAGAACTTCGAAGCGATGCAGGGTTTCCATGCCGGATGGCGTAAATCGGGCATCGGCGGCGCCGACGGGCGTCATGGTCTGAATGAGTATCTGCAAACCCAGGTGGTCTATCTGCAGGTCTGAGTCAGCAGAGAACCGGTGGGCTTCCCGGAGGCGATGCTGCGCATCTGTCCGGGCTACCCAGCCCGCAGACCGCCTCCCGGGTCGCGGCTGACGCCTTACCCGGGCTACCCAAACGCAGGCCGCACGTACCTGTAGCCTGGGCAAGGCGTCAGCCGCCCCCGGGATTTATTTGGCGAACTTATCCAGTACGCGGATAAGCTGGGTAACGAAGCCATACTCGTTATCGTACCAGGAGACGGTTTTCACCAGCTGGAGATCGCCAACCTCGGCAATCTCCAGCTGCGTGGCGTCATAAATGGAACCGAAATGGCTGCCAATCACGTCCGACGAGACGATCTCCTCTTCGGTGTAACCGAATGATTCGTTGTTCGTCGCCGCGTTTTTCATCGCCTGATTGACTTCTTCGGCGGAGACCTTTTTCTCCAGCACCGACACCAGCTCAGTCACCGACCCGGTTTTCGTCGGCACGCGCTGGGCGTGGCCCTTCAGCTTGCCGCTAAGCGCTGGAATAACCAGCCCGATAGCTTTCGCCGCCCCGGTTGTATGCGGAATGATATTTTCCGCCGCCGCGCGGGAAGCGCGTAGATCTTTGCCGCGGGGGCCGTCAACCAGCGATTGCGTACCGGTATAGGCGTGAATCGTGGTCATGGTCCCCACCTTAATACCAAAGGCGTCATTCAGCACTTTCGCCATCGGCGCCAGGCAGTTGGTGGTGCAGGAGGCCACGGAAATAATCGTATCGTTTGCCTCCAGCGTGTCGTCGTTAACGTTATAGACAATGGTTTTCATATCGCCAGCGGGCGCGGAGATAAGCACTTTTTTAGCGCCGGCGGTCAGATGAGCTTGCGCTTTTTCCGCGGAGGTATAAAAACCCGTACACTCGACAATCAGCTCGGCACCGACCGCTTTCCACGGAATATGCTGAGCCTCTTTTTCGGCATAAACGGTAATTTTTTTGCCGTCAACGATAAGCGCATCTTCAGTAAAATCGACGCTCCACGGGAAAGGTCCGTAGTTAGAATCATGCTTAAGCAGGTAGGCCAGTACCTTGGGGGAGGTGAGGTCGTTGATAGCGACGACCTCTAAAGGACTATTAACCTCCAGTAATCGGCGCAGTACTAAACGTCCAATACGCCCAAATCCATTAATCCCGAGTTTACTCATGAAGAATCTCCAGGTCAGTTGAACTGTCAGGTGAAAACTTCTCCAGGCTTAGTTCAGCTGGCGGAATAGGGCAACCAACGATTTTTCCGGCGCCGTTATATGCTGATAAAAACGTGTACGGAAAAGTGAATAAATTCGGCGGGTTGTGGGCGGGGCATTAAGGGTTAATAATTTTTTGTTTCAGCTTTATACGCCGCGGGCATATTGGCAAGGGGTTGAAAAGATGGGCCCGGGAAGGGCCCGCCGGGTGGCCGATTATTCGGCGTTCCCGCCCCGTTCAGCAAAAGCGGCAAGCGCGGCGCCGTCAAGGCGATAGCGAACCCACTCACTTTGCGCAACGGCGCCAATGCTCAGATAAAAATCAATGGCCGGCTGGTTCCAGTCGAGCACGCTCCACTCCAGGCGACCGCACTCTCTTTTTACCGCCAGCTGAGCGATGGTTCGCAATAGCGCTTTTCCAGCGCCGCGACCGCGAAATTCGGGAGTGACGTACAGATCTTCCATATAGATGCCGTTTCGACCGAGCCAGGTGGAATAGCTGGTGAAGAACACCGCGTACCCGGCAACCTTATTGTCAATCTCGCAGATTAGCGCTTCCGTTTTGCTGTCGCTGGCGAAAAGCGATGCCTGGATTTCATCTACCGTGGTGACCACCTGCTCCGGCGCTTTTTCATAAACCGCAAGCTCGTAAATCATGTCATAAATTGCTTTTGCGTCCGCCGGGCGGGCCTGACGAATGGTCATATTCATTGGAGTACCTGTTGTGCCATCGTGAGTTTGATACCGCCAAGCATAAACGTTAAGGTTAGAAGAATTAAGTGCAATGAAATCACCCAATGATGAATATTATGCATCCTGCGCTTCGCCGTCTTGATTTGAATCTGCTGCCGGTATTTGAGGCGGTCTACCGCTATCGTTCGGTGCGCCTGGCGGCGGAAGAGCTGGCGATGAGCACATCAGCGTTAAGCCACGCGCTATCCAGACTGCGCGCCGCGCTCAACGACCCGCTTTTCTATCGCGAAGGTCATCGTATGTGCCCCAGCGTATACGCCACCCAGCTCGCGCCTTCCATCGCTTCGGCGCTCAAGTTTTTAGATCAGGAGCTTACTCCGCAGCCGAAGTTTGTTGCCTCAGCCAGTACCGACTGCCTACAGATAGCGATCACGGACTTCACCGCGCAGTGCGTTTTCCCGACGCTGATGCCCAGGCTACAGCAACAGGCGCCAGGCCTGCGTTTCGAACTGCGCTATCTGCCGCACAGCCCGGCGCTGACGGAACTGCTGGCCGGCGAGGTGGATTTAGCGCTGGGATTTAGCGCGCTGGATGAAGCAGAGCATCCGGAGCTGGATGAGATTTGCTGGCTGAAAGATGATTATGTTGCGATAAGCAGCGCCAGGCGATCCCGGCTCACGCTGACGGACTACCTGGCAGCACAGCATCTGGTAGTCACCCCGTGGAATGAAAGCCAGGGCGTTCTCGACGTGCAGCTTGCGAAAATGGGCTTCTCGCGGCATATCACCATCAAAACCCCCTCTATGCTGAGCGCGCCAGCTATTATTGCGCAAAGTGAACTGCTTATGGCGATACCGCGCTCTGCCGCGGCAAAAATGACTGACGCGGCGACGCTGAAGGTCTTTGAATTACCGTTTGAGGTTCCGCCGTTTGAAGTGAAAATCTATTCCCACAAGCGGAGCGGGCAGCGCGGCGCGAGCCAGTGGCTGAAAGAGAGGCTGAGGGAGTGGGCCGCGACGGAACGAACCTGATGTCTCGTTTGACGAGTCAGCGAAATATGCTTAACTCATGAGACAACAAATGTGAATCGTCTGTTAACAGCCTGATGCGCGCTTCAATGGTAAGCGCAGCGTCATCTATCCTGATAACGTAAGAGAGAAAAATTGAAATTAGCCGGACTCCATCCCGATGAACTGCGTCGCCTGCAATCGCTGCGGGCATCCGGATTACTTAATAGCGGAAAAGAAGAGCGTTTCGATCGCCTGACCCGGCTTGCGCGTACGCTCTACGATCTGCCGGTGGCGTCGGTTAGCCTCGTGGGAGAAAATACCCTGCATGTTAAATCCTGCGCCGGACTTGAAGTCGATACCCTGCCGAGGGATATCACGTTCTGCGCGCATACTATCCTGCAGACCGACCCTTTAATCGTTAATGACCTGCAGCAGGATCTGCGCTTTCACGATAACCCGCTGGTCACGGAAGCGCCTTTTATCCGCTTTTATGCCGGATACCCGGTACAGCTGCCTGACGGCGCGACGGTCGGCGCGTTCTGCCTGATGGACCACAAGCCGCGCGCCTTTTCCGTGCATGAGATACAAATATTAAGCGACCTGGCCGCCATCGTTGAAGATGAATTCAAGGTGCTCGACGCGGCGACCGCCGATGAGCTGACGGGGCTGTTCAACCGCCGGGGTTTTATGTCGTTAGCGGAGTACGCGCTGCTGACGGCCAGGCGGCGCAATGAACCGGCGAGCCTCGTATTTATCGATCTCGATCGCTTTAAGCTGATTAACGATACCTGGGGTCATGAACAGGGGGATAAAGCCCTGACGGCGATGGCTGATTTGATGAAAGCCACCTTCCGGGAGTCGGATATCATTGCCAGGCAGGGCGGAGATGAGTTTATTATCCTGCTTGCTAATACTGCCCAGCAGGCGGCGGGCATCGCGATGGCGCAGCTAAGCAATAACGTTGCTGAGTATAATCAACAGGCGGGCAATCCGTGGCAGCTGGCCTTTTCCTGGGGCTGCGTTGAATACGACCCTGCAACGCATCATAGCCTCAATGAGATCGTTGCGGTGGCGGACCGGCGCATGTATCAGGCGAAGACCAGCCATGGCGCCGAGCGCCGGTAGGGAACCGCCCGGCGTCGCCAGCCGATATTCGGCGTCTGGCTGATGCCGCGGCGGCTTGCGCTTCCTTAGTGGAGACCAAGGCGGATCAGTTCAACGGGCTCGAACTTACCTTCCGTCCCTTCCACTTCGACTGTCTTATTACGGCGCAGCTGGGCTGGCGTTAAGCCCGTCGCGTGGATAGCGATAATTTTACCGGTTTTACCCGTCCCGTTAATCATCACCTGGCTGCCGTTAGTAATAGGATTGCGGTTACGATCGTAAGTGATCATGCTGATTTCTCCTTTTAATCATCGGGTGGTAACAATCGCTTCTCGCGCCGGGCTGCCCCCGGCGCGGACGTAATACCAATACGCCTCTCGGCCCGTCATTTTGTTGTTTTTGATCAACTTCACACTTTTTAGCGTCCCTCAACGGGCCAACGAGCCGTAGGCAGGCTTTGCCTGACCCGGAATCCGTACTGCTTTTGAAGACGATTTCGCGGGTATCAACCCCCGTGGAGGCCCGGGTTGCAGTCGCTGATGCGGCTGCTAAACTTTTTTCGGGCATAACGGAGCGGAACGATGAAGAACAAAGAAGAGCAAACGGGGCTGATTGGTCTTGCCATTGGCGCGGCGGTTATTGGCCTGGTCTCTGGCCAGAAGCCAATCAACCGGGAAAGCATTGTTGAAGAACTGGTGAGGCTGGGCAGACAGAAGGGGGATGGCGTCGAGGACGAGATTTTTATGCAGGCGGCAACGCTGGTGCGCAAGGGGGTATGATCCCGCCGGTAGAAGAAGCCCGGGTAGGCGAAAACCCGGGATTAAACGGGGAGGAAGGTCATCATAAGATACGCTATCACAATGCATATCAGCGCCATGTACCAGACAAAACTCATTCTGTTACCCGCCCTGTAGCGCCATGCCGGTCACCGCGTTAACCACGGTCGCGGCCATCAAAACGCCGCCGACGATAGCGCAGGCACGGTTTTTCCGGGTCGCCCCCAACGTCAACATCACCACCGCTGCGGCAAAAAGGGGGATGGCTATTATGCTGAAAGTATTCATCGTTTCCTCAACACTCGTCCGTTAATCTTCCTGCATCCACATATCGGCTTCTTCGAACATCTCCTGCACAGCGCGGCTGATCTGCTCCTTCTCGTGCTTGCTGGCGTCAGTATTGATGGAAGCCAGGGTCATCATCGGCTTAACGCGGACGTCGGCATCGGGAAAAATGCGATGCACTCGCTTCGTCAGTTCATTAAGAATGATCTCTTTAGCGCCGGCCAATCCCTCGAAATTTCTTTTGTCATAAATCAGCTCTACGAACATTTTTTATCCCGTTGATGATAATAGCAGGGAGTATTGTACTGTGATTATATACAGCGTCAAGGCCGAGGTATACGTTCCCCGTATTCCTGCGCCGGGGATAACTCGCCGCTTTTGCATTAAATGCGTGAAACCGACAATTGTTTTTTATAAGTACGTAAAAGTTAATGAATTTTTAATAAAAGGTGTTTATGTTGGCGATATCACCGTTTTATTAAGGGTTTCTCATGCGCGATAAATATTCTGGCCTGCAAATTGGCATCCACTGGCTGGTGTTTCTTTTAGTGATAGGCGCTTACGCGGCGATGGAGCTGCGGGGCTTTTTCCCCCGCAGCGCGCGGCCCGTCATCAATATGATTCACGTCTCCTGCGGGATTTCTATTTTTGTTCTGATGGTGGTGCGCCTGTTGGTGCGTCTCAAATCCCCGGCGCCGCCAATTGTGCCTAAGCCGTCGCCGATGATGACCGGCTTCGCTCATCTGGGGCATCTGGTTATCTATCTGCTGTTTATTGCGCTGCCGGCCATCGGCATGGTCATGATGTACTCCCGCGGTAACCCGTGGTTCGCGTTTGGCCTGACCATGCCGCACGCGGCGGAAAGCAACTTTGAGCTGGTGGATACCCTGAAAGCGTGGCACGAGCTGCTGGCCAATACCGGCTACTTTATCATTGGCCTGCACGCGCTGGCGGCGCTGTTGCACCACTACTTCTGGAAAGATAACACGCTGCTGAGGATGATGCCGCGCAGGCGTTAAACCTCGATAAACCCGCTTCGGCGGGTTTTTTTGTCTCATTCTTCGGGGGCCTCAACTTCCGCTAAGCGCAAATTCTCGCCGCTATGCTACGGTTAAAGCGGCGAAGCCATTTGCCTCATGGCAACAATAAATATAGTATACCCCCCTATATGATATGGAGGGCGTCACCATGCCACATTCACCTGAAGATAAAAAGCGTGCCCTCAGTCGGGTAAGGCGCATCCGTGGCCAGGTTGAAGCGCTCGAGCGGGCGCTGGAATCCGGCGAACCCTGTATGACCATTCTGCAACAAATCGCCTCAATTCGCGGCGCCGCCAACGGCCTGATGGGAGAGATGGTTGAAATTCATCTGCAGGATGAACTGGTCAGCGGCGAAACGACGCCAGACCAGCGCGCCGCCAGAATGGCGGAAGTCGGGCATCTGCTACGGTCCTATTTAAAATAAAATCACCACGAGGAAGAGAGATATGAAATCACGTGCAGCCGTCGCGTTTGGCCCAGGCCAGCCGCTTTCAATCGTTGAGATTGACGTCGCGCCGCCAAAAAAAGGCGAAGTGCTGGTCAAAATCACCCATACCGGCGTATGCCACACCGATGCCTTTACCCTCTCAGGCGACGATCCGGAAGGCGTTTTCCCGGCGGTACTGGGCCATGAAGGCGGCGGGATTGTCGTCGAAGTGGGGGAAGGCGTGACCAGCCTGCAGCCGGGCGACCACGTTATTCCTCTGTATACCGCCGAATGCCGCGAGTGTAAGTTCTGTAAATCCGGCAAAACTAACCTCTGCCAGGCGGTGCGCGCCACTCAGGGTAAAGGCCTGATGCCGGACGGCACCACCCGTTTCTCCTATAACGGTGAACCGATTTATCACTATATGGGGACCAGCACCTTCAGCGAATACACCGTAGTGGCCGAAATTTCGCTGGCAAAAGTGAACCCGCAGGCGCCGCTGGATAAAGTCTGCCTGCTGGGCTGCGGCGTCACTACCGGCATCGGCGCGGTGCACAATACGGCGAAAGTAAAAGAGGGCGATACCGTCGCCGTCTTCGGCCTCGGCGGGATCGGCCTGGCGGTGATCCAGGGCGCGGTACAGGCGAAAGCCGGGCGCATTCTGGCGGTGGATACCAACCCGGAAAAATTCACACTCGCGAAAGAGATGGGCGCGACCGACTTTATCAACCCGAATGATTACGATAAGCCGGTGCAGGATGTGATTGTTGAACTCACCGACGGCGGCGTCGACTTTAGCTTCGAGTGTATCGGTAACGTCAACGTGATGCGCGCGGCGCTGGAGTGCTGCCACAAAGGCTGGGGCGAAAGCGTCATCATCGGCGTTGCCGGCGCGGGCCAGGAGATTAAAACCCGCCCATTCCAGCTGGTCACCGGGCGCGTCTGGCGCGGCTCCGCGTTCGGCGGCGTGAAAGGGCGTACCCAGCTGCCGGGAATGGTTGAAGAGGCGATGGCGGGGAAAATTCGCCTCGATCCGTTTATTACCCACCGTATGCCGCTGGATCAAATCAACGAAGCGTTTGATCTGATGCATGAAGGTAAATCCATTCGTACCGTCATTCATTTCGGCGAGAATTGATTTTCCTGGTGAAAAATAACCCGGGCATGCCCGGGTTATCGTTTAAGAGGGATTACTCCCGCCGCAGGTTTTCATAACCATTCTGCCATCGCCGCTGTTCCCGCCGCTCCCGTTCACGCTGAATATCCGATTTCTCATCTTCCCAGACTGCGCAGTGCGGGCCGCTGAACACCTCGCAGGGCTGTGGGCTGGCGGTGAGCGGAGACGCCGCTTTCTCTTCCCAAATCGTCGGATCGCGCAGGTCCACTTCCGGGGCTTTTAACGCCTGAGCCGAGGCGGCGGCTAACATGAAGGTGCCTGCGAGCAGGCGGCAGGGTGAACTTTTCATCCATTATCCTTGTTCAGTTGTTATTATTGATAACCATTCGCAATAGTAACATAGCTGAATGAAAATGGCTTGCTTAGGGGGCTGAAGATGATTTTGCTTTCACGCCAGCCGCCACCGGGCGGTTCCCGGGCCGCAAAAAGGGCCCCGTTTGGGGCCCTGGTGGTTACTTCTGCTGCGGAAGCGCGTAGGCGATAATATAATCGCCGCGGTCCGGCGACTGGCGAGCGCCGCCCGCGTTGATGATGATGTACTGTTTGCCGGTTTTCGGCGATACGTAGGTCATCGGGCCGGACTGGCTGCCGACCGGCAGACGCGATTTCCAGATCTCTTTCCCGTTGGCGGTATCAAACGCGCGCAGGTAGAAGTCCTGGGTGCCCGCGAAGAACAGCAGGCCGGACTGGGTTGATAACGAGGCGCCCAGCGTCGGCATACCGATAGGGATTGGCATGTGCATGCGGATCCCCAGCGGGCCGGTGTCCTCAACGGTGCCCACCGGAACCTGCCACACCAGTTTGCCGGTTTTCAAATCAACCGCTGACATAGTGCCGAACGGTGGTTTCTGGCACGGAATGCCCAGCGGAGACAGGAAGCGTTCGCGCATGGCGCCGAACGGCGTGCCCTCCATCGGCACAATCCCCATTTCGATACCGCTGGCGTCCTTCGCCACTTTGGCGCGCGGCACCATATAGTTGGCGAGGCCAAGGCGCATATCATTGACGAACATCAGGCTGTTATTCGGGTCAACCGACACGCTGCCCCAGTTCATCCCGCCCAGCGAGCCGGGATACTGCAGCGAACGATCCTCGCCCGGCGGGGTGAAAACGCCCTGGTGACGCATCTCTTTAAACTGGATGCGGCACAGCAGCAGGTCGACAGGCGTCGCGCCCCACATATCCGACTCGGTCAGCGTCTCGTTGCCGATCATTGGCATGCCGACGGAGTAGGGCTGGGTCGGCGAGTAGCGCTCGCCCTTGACGTTGCCCGCCGGGACTGGACGTTCCTCAACCTTGGCGACCGGTTCACCGGTGGCGCGGTTCAGCATAAAGATCATGCCCTGCTTGCTGGTTTGCACCAGCACCGGCGTGGTGCCGCCTTTACCGTCAGGCAGATCGTACAACAGCGGCTGGGAAGGCAGGTCGAAATCCCAGAGATCGTGATGGGTGGTCTGATAATGCCAGCGTACCTGGCCGGTCGTGGCGTCAACGGCCACGATGGAGGAACTGTATTTATCGTCCAGCGCGGTACGTTCGCCGCCAAAGAAGTCCGGCGTCGCGTTACCGGTCGGCAGATAAATCAGATTCAGCTTCGCGTCATAGGACATGGCCGACCAGACGTTCGGCGTACCGCGGGTGTAGGTCTGTCCGGCCGGCGGTTCGCCGGTCAGGTTCGGGTTGCCCGGATCCCATGCCCACGCCAGTTTGCCGGTATGAACATCATAGGCGCGAACGACGCCCGGGGGCTCGCCGGTGGAGAAGTTATCCGCCACGCGACCGCCAACCACGACCACGTTACCCGCCACCAGCGGCGTGGAGGTCTGCTGGTAGTAACCCGCTTTGATTTCCCCCATGCCAACGCTCAGGTCCACAATACCGTGGTCGCCGAAGGCGTCGCACAGTTTACCGTTATCGGCATCAATAGCGATCAGACGGGCGTCGGTGGTTGGCAGGAACAGGCGGCGGGAGCAGGCGGCCGGCTGCGCGTCGGCGGCAGGGGAAACCTGGGCCTGGCTCTCTTCGTAATAGCCTAAGCCGCGGCAGCGCTGCCAGTTCGGCGCGGTAGCTTTTGAATCATAGCGCCATTTCTCTTTACCGCTATCGACATCCAGCGCCAGCACCTTGCTGTAGGGTGTACAGACGTAAAGCGTATCGCCAATTTGCAGCGGCGTATTCTGTTCTTCCGCGCCGGAGCCGTTGCTCTGCGGGATATCCCCGGTGTGGGCGACCCAGGCAACCTGCAGCTGGTCAACGTTCTGTTTGTTAATCTGGTCGAGGGCGGCGAAACGGTCGCCGTGGGTGGTGTTGCCCCAGTGCGCCCAGTTTTTCTGCTGCTCGCCCGCGGCGACCGGTTTAACCGGCACCGCCTCGCTGGCGCTGACCAGCGGCTGGGATTTAAACATCCAGCCGAAACTGACCAACAGTACCACCGCCAGCACCGCTGCCAGGCCAAACGCCGGCCCTTTTTTCGCCGGCTGCCGGGACAGAAACGGCCAGACCAGCGCGGCAAGGAAGGCCAGTACGCCGAGCGCGAACAGGCGCGAGAACAGCGGCCAGTAGGTCCAGCCGGCATCGCTAATGGCCCAGACGATCGAGGCGATAAACGCTATCGCGTACAGTATGATACCGCCGCGACGGCTGCGGAAAATGAGCACCGCGGCGATAACCATCACCAGGCCCATAATCGCAAAATAGAAGGTCCCGCCAACGGAGGCGAGCTTTGCACCAAGAATACCGATAGCCAGGCCGATGATCAGCATCAGCCCGGCGAGAAGCCACTGCAGGACCCGGGGGAATCCTCGCGGCGCGTTGCCAGTTGCCATTTTTTCTCCTTAACCACCCCTGAACAGGCGTGAACCAGATGAATCAATTTCTCAAGTGAAGGCTTTTGAATGAAGCGATGTTGACCTTCATAAAAGCAGGTTTTTTACTGTTATTGATTTCGAGTGAACCATTTGGTGAAATCGTGGCTATGATAGATCTGTTAAAGAAATTTACGCAATTGTTAACGAATGATTTCGCACTAATTGATTATTGTGGTGAATATGGTGGGTGCGAAAAGGAAATCAGGCGGTCAGATCTCCCCGACGCGGATAACGGTCGGGGAGAGGGCGATCAGACGGGCATCGATTTACGAATGGCGCTCAGCAGGGTTTGTGTTCCCGCGGTGAGCGTGGCGTCCACCCGGGTGAGAATACCTATCGGTTCGCCCGCGCCCTGGGTGGGCACCGGCAGCGCGGCCAGCAGCCCACGGCGCAGGTCGTCTTTGACCGCACCGGAGGGGACAAACCAGACGTAGTCGTAATCGACGGTGAGCTGGCGCGACAGGGAAGCCGACAGCGTCTCGATGCAGCCAGACGGAATTTTGCAGCCCTGGCTTTGCAGCAGGGTTTCGGCGTTCTGTCGCGGCAGCGTACCTTTGGGCGAAACCACCACCGGCCACTCCATGACCCGACTCAGCGTAACCGTTTCCTGCAGCAGCGGATGCCCCGGACGAACCACCAGCTTCAGGGATTCGAGAAACAGCAGTTCATAGTTCAACCCGCTCATCAACTCCGGATCGGACATCCGTCCGATACCGATATCGATTTCTCCCGATTTTAGTCCGGCCAGCAGCATGGTGTTATTCATGGTCGCCACCTGCAGGGTGATATCTTTTTGCTGCTGATGGAACTGGCCGATCACCGAGGGCAGGATCCCCAGTGCGGCGGTGGGGAGCGCCCCGATGCGCACGATATCGCTGTTGAGGCCTTCTTTACGGTTTAGCGCCTGTCCCGCGGTATTGAGCGCGTCGAGCACTTTAACCGCGTGGGTGAGAAACTGTTCGCCGACCAGCGTGAGCTGCGCGCCGAGGCGTCCACGCTCAAACAGCCGGGTACCGGTCAGCTGCTCCAGTTCGTTTAGCGTTTTGGATAAGGCCGGTTGACTCAGATTTAAGGTTTCAGCCGCGCGCCCAAGAGTTCCCTGTTGAGCGACGGCCACGAAAGTATGTAGATGGCGCAAGCGAATGCGCTGACTGAAAAGACCATTTTTTTGCATAATCAATGTTAAAAACAGAGGCGTCCCAGTGACAAGTAAGGGCGATTAAAATTGTTAACTTCATAGCAAAATATTATTAACATTTTATATTATTATTTTACAAGTTGATTTTATTGAGTTTGCCATATAGCGTCGCCCCTGACCGGCAGGGGCGGAAAAAGGAAGAAAAAACTCAGATATCGAAGAAGACGGTTTCGTTTTCGCCCTGCAGGTGAATATCGAAGCGATACACGATCTCCGCGCCGCGAACCTCGCGCTGCGCGATGAGGGTCTGGCGACGCACTTCCCACTCAATCAGATTCAGCACCGGGTCGACCTGGTTGGCATCCTGCTCGTCGGAAAAGTACATCCGCGTGTTGAGGCCAATATTAATCCCGCGGGCGACCACCCACAGATTGACGTGCGGCGCCATGGTGCGCCCATCGCGACCTACCACGGCCCCGGGTTTAATGGTTTCGAAGCGCCAGACGCCGCTGGTGAAGTCCGAGCAGCTGCGTCCCCAACCGCGAAACGCCGCATCCAGCTTCTTGCCCTGCTGTCGGTCGTCGGGATGGTTATAGCGCCCGGCGGCGTTGGCCTGCCAGATTTCCAGCAGCACATCGCGCACCGGCGTGCCGGAGCCGTCGATGACTCTGCCTTCGATAGTAATGCGTTCGCCCTCGGTGTCTGCCGTTGTCAGCGTCGGGCCAAAATTTTTCTCAAAGATATGGAAACCGGCGGCGTCCGGCGCGAGGCCGATATGCACATAAGGGCCGGCGGTTTGTGACGCGGTTTCAGGTAAATAATCTTTCATCGGGCGGCCCCCTGCGTGCGGTTTTCAAACAGCGTTGCGCGATGGCCGCGCAGCACGAGATCAAAACGGTAAGCCAGAGAGTCCAGCGGTACGGCGGCATGGGTATCCAGCTCGGCGATTAATGTCCTGATGGCATCATCGTTATTGATGGTTTTGACGATAGGGCACTGTTTAATCAGCGGATCGCCTTCGAAATACATCTGCGTGATCAGGCGCTGTGCCCAGGCGTCGCCGGAGAGCGAAAAGTGAATATGCGCCGGACGCCAGTCGCTTACCTGGTTGCGCCACGGATAGGGGCCGGGCTTGATAGTGCGGAAACAATAGTAGCCGTTTTCGTCGGTCAGCACCCGTCCGCAGCCGCCAAAGTTCGGGTCGATAGGCGCCAGGTATTGATCTTTCTTATGCCGGTAGCGTCCGCCCGCGTTGGCCTGCCAGACTTCGACCAGCGTATTTTTCATTGGTCGGCCAAATCCATCGCGAACGTAGCCGTGGACGATTATCCTTTCGCCAATCGGCAGGCCGTCTTTGGCGTAGTTGAGGATCAGGTCGTTATCGAGCGCGCCGAGATCGTCGCTGCTGAACACCGGTCCGGTGATTTCAGAAAGGGAATTCTGCAGGGAAATGAGCGCATTGCGCGGCGAGCGCAGCACGCTGGTTTTATAGCCCGGGGCGTAAGCGGGAGGATGGCTGCTGTAGTCGCGGTGCAGGACCTCGCGCGGTGACCATTTGTCGTTCATGAGGGTACTCCATATTATCGGTAGAGAGGCATGTTGTTGTAATGTCGCCACTCGCAGTGTGTGTAAATGCTTTGTTAATTTAAAGTGAAATTAAAGGGTGTTTAACATAACCGGCGGTTATGAAGTGAGCGGGTGAAAATAAACCGGCCAGCTACCGGCATCACAGTTTGTAAATTCTTCCCGCCGTCTGCAGAGAGCTTTCCTACACTCCAGGGAGAATTCACTGGAGGTAAGACATCATGGCGAACACCATCACGGCTGATGAGATTCGGGAAAGCTTTTCGCAGGCGATGTCGGCGATGTACCAGCAGGAAGTTCCGCAGTACGGGACGCTACTGGAGCTGGTGGCCGACGTTAACCTGGCCATACTGGAGAATAACCCGACGCTGCACGAACAACTGGCCAACGCCGATGAACTGGCGCGGCTGAACGTTGAACGCCACGGCGCGATCCGCGTCGGTACGGCGGAGGAACTGGCGACCTTGCGTCGCATGTTTGCCATTATGGGAATGTATCCCGTCAGCTATTACGATCTGTCGCAGGCCGGCGTACCGGTTCACTCCACCGCGTTTCGCCCCATAGATGACGCCGCGCTGGCGCGCAATCCGTTTCGCGTTTTTACCTCGCTTCTGCGACTTGAACTTATCGCCAATGAAGCTTTGCGTCAGCGGGCGGCGGATATCCTTTCCCGACGCGATATCTTCACGCCGCGCTGTCGTGAACTGATCGCGTTACATGAACAGAAAGGGGAGTTTACCGCCGCAGAGGCCCGCGAGTTTGTGCAACAGGCGCTGGAAACCTTTCGCTGGCATCGACACGCCACCGTCGATGAGGAAACCTATCACGCGCTGCATGAAGAGCACCGGCTGATTGCCGATGTGGTCTGTTTCCCCGGCTGCCACATTAATCATCTGACGCCCCGCACCCTGGATATTGACCGGGTGCAGGCGTTAATGCCCGAGTGCGGTATCGCGCCAAAAGCGCTGATAGAAGGGCCGCCGCGCCGCGATGTGCCCATTTTACTG
Source organism: Klebsiella sp. PL-2018 (assembly GCF_019048985.1). Classification (NCBI taxonomy): domain Bacteria; kingdom Pseudomonadati; phylum Pseudomonadota; class Gammaproteobacteria; order Enterobacterales; family Enterobacteriaceae; genus Klebsiella; species Klebsiella sp. PL-2018. Next base: position 3,136,858 of record NZ_CP077673.1, on the reverse strand, counting down.
CGCCAGACCAGCTTTAAGGCCCTTGAGGAACCGGTGATGTTTGCCGGAGAGCATAGAGGCACGCATACGGCTCGCTTTGGCGAAATTGAGCAGCGCGGTATCGCCTTAACGCCGAAGGGCCGCGCCCTGTACGACCGACTGCTTGGCGAGGCGGGGGTGGGCAAGGATAATCTCACCCATCAGCGTCATCTGCAGGAGGTGTTTAGCCCGTTCCCGGACAGCGAATTCCTGCTGCGTCAGCAGGGGCTGGCGTACTTTCGCTATCGCCTGACGCCCGCCGGCGAAGCGCACCGTCAGGCGTTTCGTCCGGGCGACGATCCGCAGCCGCTGATTGAACGCGGCTGGGTCATCGCACAACCGATTATTTATGAAGACTTTTTGCCGGTCAGCGCCGCCGGGATTTTTCAGTCTAACCTGGGCAACGAGATACAGACCCGCAGCCACGGCAACGCCAGCCGCCAGGCCTTTGAGGAGGCGCTGGGCTGTCCGGTTTATGATGAGTTTGCCCTTTATCAACAGGCGGAAGAGCGCAGTAAACGACGTTGCGGTCTGCTGTAAAATCAGTACTCTGCTGGCATGAGTCGTTAAAGGAAGCAGGTCATGCAGAATCCGTCTACCCCGCTGGTGAAAACCCGGCAGGGCACCCTATCCGGCACCGCTGAAGAGTACATGCATATCTGGCGCGGTATACCCTATGCCGCGCCGCCCGTCGGCGATCTCCGCTGGCGCGCGCCGCAGCCTGCCGCCCGCTGGCAGGGCGTGCGCCGGGCGGAGAGTTTCTCGGCCTCCAGCTGGCAGGATATTGAGTACTGTCGTGAGCTCGGCGGCGGCGATCCCGGCCGCTTTTCCGAGGATTGCCTGTACCTTAACGTCTGGTCACCCGCTTCGCGCGCGCAGCCGCTGCCGGTGATGGTCTGGCTGCACGGCGGCGGCTATACCATCGGCGCGGGAAGCTTACCGCCCTATGATGGTAAAGCCTTAGCGTCCCGTGACGTAGTGGTAGTCACGGTTAACTACCGGCTGGGGCATCTGGGCTTTTTTGCCCATCCGGCGCTGGAGGAAGAAGAGGGGGAGCGCATCTATAATTTTGCGCTGCTCGATCAGATCGCCGCCCTGCAGTGGGTTCAGGAGAACATTCACGCCTTCGGCGGCGATGCGGCCAACGTGACGCTGTTCGGCGAGTCCGCCGGGGCGCGCAGCGTGCTGTCGCTCATGGTTTCGCCAAAATCCAGAGGGCTGTTCCATAAGGCGATTATTCAGAGCGGCTATACCTTGCCGGATCTGCCGCGGGAAAAGGCGCTGGCCAAAGGGCAGCTCATCGCGGAGCACTTCTCTTTACCGCAGGCCAGCGCCGAACAGCTGCGGGCGATTCCGGCGGACGCGTTCTGGTCGCTGACCGCACCGCTTACCATCGGCCCGGCGCCCATTGTTGGCGATGCCGTACTGCCGCAGCCGATGCTGGAGACTTTTTTTAGCGGGCGTCAGCACCCGCTGCCGGTGATGATTGGCTCGAACAGCGATGAGGCCAGCGTCATGGCGGTGTTTGGCGTCGATATCGCCGGGCAGATCCAGAAGCTTCGCCGCGAACGCCGTTTTGGTCTCGGTTTGATTAAGCTGCTCTATCCCGGCGTCAAGGGCGATGAGGCATTAGGGCGTGAAGTCTGCCGCGATATGGCCTTTACCACCCTGGGTTACGTGGTGATGCAGGCGCAGCAGCGGGTAGGGCAACCGTGCTGGCGCTACTGGTTTGACTACGTTGCCGAGGCGGAACACCAAACCTATCCGCACGGCGCGTGGCACGGTAATGAAGTGGCGTACGTTTTTGACAACCTCGACCTTGCCGAGCCGGTACGACAGTATGCGAACGAGCGCGACCGGACCTTTGCCGCCCGGGTTGCCGATTATTGGGCTAGCTTTGCCCGTGTAGCGGGTAACGGCTGCCACGAGCTATCCGGGCCGGTGCGCTGGCCCGCCAGCGTGCGCGGACGGGACCGTCTGTTGCGCATCGGTTTGCACAAGCGGGCCGGTTTTAAAGTGGAAAACCGTTTTATGCGCGCGCGTCTGGCGCTGTTTCGGCGGGTGATGAAGCACCATGTGACGCTGGATTAACGCTGTCCGGAAGATCTCCGTTTGCCGCGGTACGTTCTGCAAATGGAACAATGCGTCCCACTTTAGGCGGCTAATCCTCAGCCAGCGATTACACTAAGATCGGCTCTGTTAACCCTGCATCCGCAGAACCTGCGTTCTGACGGAAGATCTGACGTTAAAATGAGGAAGAAACCATGGCCAAACCGTATGTTCGTCTGGATAAAAGTGATGCCGCCGTGCTGCTGGTCGATCACCAGACCGGATTACTCTCTCTGGTACGCGATATCGATCCCGATAAATTCAAGAACAACGTCCTTGCCCTTGGCGACCTGGCGAAGTACTTCGGTCTGCCTACTATCTTAACCACCAGCTTTGAGAACGGCCCCAATGGCCCGCTGGTACCGGAGCTGAAAGCGCAATTCCCCGATGCGCCCTATATCGCGCGCCCGGGTAATATTAACGCCTGGGATAACGAAGATTTTGTTAAAGCAGTCAAAGCGACGGGCAAAAAGCAGCTGATTATTGCCGGGGTGGTGACGGAAGTTTGCGTGGCCTTTCCGGCGCTTTCGGCCATTGAAGAGGGGTTTGAGGTGTTTGTGGTGACCGACGCTTCCGGTACCTTTAACCCGATTACCCGCGATGCCGCCTGGGATCGTATGTCGCAGGCCGGGGTACAGCTGATGTCGTGGTTTGGCGTTGCCTGTGAACTACACCGCGACTGGCGTAATGATATCGAAGGGCTGGGAACGCTGTTCTCCAACCATATTCCGGATTATCGCAACCTGATGACCAGTTTTAACCTTCTGCAGCAAAAATAATCGCCTGCGCGGCCAGCGTTCGTCTGGCCGCTTCCTGATTCAGCATGAAACGCCGCCGGTTGGCGAAATCATCGCCGCCCCCGGATATCGGTAATTCGGTCTGGTCCGGTGGACATATTTTTTTCACGCATTTCTGCCGTCAACAATTGGATTATCAATCATTTTTGTCTAGAGTGAGCGACATTCACGACGCATGGGTTTGTTACGTCGCGTCTCAATTCACATATGAAGAAGGATGCTCTCTCAGGCATGAACCGCAGACGTTTTCTCAAATCTTCCATGGCTGTTGCCGCCGTATGCGGAACGTCAGGAGTTGCCTCTCTATTCTCGAAAGCGGCCTTCGCCGAGGACTCGGGAATTGCCGACGGCCAGACCCGTCGCTTTGACTATTCCGTACTTCAGTCGATGGCCCACGATCTTGCGCGTCAGCCCTGGGGCGGCGCGCCGCGCGATCTGCCGCCAACCCTGGCAAACCTGACCCCGCAGGCCTACAACAGCATTCAGTATGATGCTGCGCACTCCCTGTGGAGTAATATCGAAGAGCGCAAGCTGGATATTCAGTTCTTCCACGTCGGGATGGGGTTCCGCCGCCGCGTACGGATGTTCTCCCTGGATTCACAAACCCAGCAGGCGCGGGAAATTCACTTCCGTCCCGAGCTGTTTAAATATAATGACGCCGGCGTCGACACCAAACAGCTGGAAGGCCAGAGCGATCTCGGCTTTGCCGGGTTCCGCGTATTTAAGGCGCCGGAGCTGGCGCGCCGCGATATCGTCGCCTTCCTCGGCGCGAGCTACTTCCGCGCGGTAGACAGCACTTACCAGTACGGTCTTTCCGCCCGCGGCCTGGCGATCGATACCTTTACCGATACGCCGGAAGAGTTCCCGGACTTCACCTCTTTCTGGTTTGAGACCGTTAAACCGGGGGCGACGGTCTTTACCGTCTATGCGCTGCTCGACAGCCCAAGCGTCACCGGCGCCTATAAGTTCGTGGTGAACTGTCAGGAGACGCAGGTGATTATGGATGTGGAAAACCACATCTACGCGCGTAAAGACATCAAACAGCTGGGCATCGCGCCGATGACCAGTATGTTCAGCTGCGGCAATAACGAACGGCGGATGTGCGACACTATCCATCCGCAGATCCACGACTCCGACCGCCTGTCGATGTGGCTGGGCAACGGCGAGTGGGTATGCCGCCCGCTGAACAACCCGCAAAAGCTGCAGTTCAACGCTTTCCAGGATAAAAATCCGCGCGGTTTTGGCCTGCTGCAGCTGGATCGCGACTTCTCCCACTATCAGGACATCATGGGCTGGTACAACAAGCGCCCGAGCCTGTGGGTGGAGCCGTGCAACCAGTGGGGTAAAGGGGCCGTCAACCTGATGGAGATCCCGACGACCGGTGAAACGCTGGACAATATCGTTTGCTTCTGGCAGCCCGAGAAGCCGGTTAAAGCAGGGGATGAGCTGGACTTCCGCTATCGACTCTACTGGAGCGCGCAGCCGCCGGTCCGTTCGCCGCTGGCGCGGGTATTGGCCACGCGCACCGGAATGGGCGGTTTCCCTGAAGGCTGGGCGCCGGGTGAGCACTACCCGGATAAATGGACCCGTCGTTTTGCTATCGATTTTGTCGGCGGCGACCTGAAGGCCGCGGCGCCAAGAGGCATTGAGCCGGTGATTACCCTGTCGAGCGGCGAAGCGAAGCAGATAGAAATTCTCTACGTGGAACCGTTTGATGGCTATCGCATCCAGTTTGACTGGTACCCGACCTCGGATTCGACCGACCCGGTCGAAATGCGCATGTTCCTGCGCTGCCAGGGGGAAGCGATCAGCGAAACCTGGCTCTATCAGTACTTCCCGCCAGCGCCAGACAAGCGTAACTATGTTGACGATCGGGTAATGAAATAATTGCCCTTTATTCCGCCCGTTAAGGTAACTTAGCGGGCGTTTGTTTTTTAATCAGACTATTAATCAGAGTCCATTATGACTGACGAAAACGCGCCTGCGAGAGAAACTATCCCCGTCACCGAGTCGCTTTCTCTGCACGCGGTGGATGAAAGCCACGTCGCTGAGCTGCATCAGCTGGTGATCAAGAACCAGCGCTGGCTCCAGCAATCGCTGAGCTGGCCCGCTGACGTCAGTCACGAAGACGAAACCCGCCGCCACGTGCAGGGCAACGTGATGCTGCACCAGCGCGGTTACGCCAAAATGTTTTTGCTCTTTCTGCGCGAAGAGATCGTCGGCGTGCTGTCGTTTAACCAGATTGAGCCGATCAATAAGACCGCATACATCGGCTACTGGATAGATGAAAGCCACCAGGGGCAGGGGCTGCTTTCTCAGGCGCTGCAGGCGCTGATGGACGCTTTTGCCCGCAGCGGGACGGTTCGCCGCTTCGTGATTAAATGTCGGGTAGCAAACCAGAGAAGCAATCAGGTCGCCCTGCGTAACGGTTTCACCCTCGAAGGGTGCCTGAAGCAGGCCGAGTATCTGAACGGTTCGTACGATGACCAGAATATCTACGGGCGCATTATTGATTGTGACACCGGGCAATTCCCGGCTCGCGGCTGACTACGGGCCGCGCTGAGATGTAGCCCGGGGAACAGCGCGCAGGGGCCTGAAGCTGATAAACCACGCGGTCGGGAGCAAAGGTTATAGAAAGCCGACAATGGGCGTGCGGGTAAAAAGTTCGTCGCCGTTTATCACTTTCTCCCCTCTGATAGAAATGGCGTCGCCCGCGCTGGCTTCAATTCGCGCCCTGTCGCCGATCGTCACCTGATGTTCAATCACCACATCGCCGCAAATCACCGCATGCCCTTCAATTAACACGCTATCGTCCAGCAGAATCGGCCCGCCGCGCAGGTGCGCATGCCCGCCGACCATCACCCGATGCTTCAGCAGGCAGTTGCCTTCGACCACCGCGTGCTCCGCCACCTGCGAGCTGTAGCGCAGGGTGGGGATGGCGTCCTCTTCCCGCCCGGCGATAATCCTCGCGTGGCCATAAACTCGCGCGTTATCGCAGACCCAGACGTCGTTTTCGTCGTTACCCTCCAGCCGCGCGCAATCGAAGATTTCCGCCCGATGCTCAACAAACGCGTGTTCGACAAACGCGTCGCCGTAAACTTGCGCCTGGTGAACGATGCGCGAAGCGCTGACCGTTGCCCGCTGATAAATGCGCAGGATTTTGTCGCTGTCGGCGGTCAGACCCTGGGCGGCGATAATAAGCGAGTGGGGGAGGATCTGCGCATTGTCGGCCAGGTGACAATAACCCCGAATCTGCGAATGCGAAACGGTGACGTTGTCACTTATTCGCGCGCAGTGGCTTGCCTGCACGCTGTCCAGTCGCGCGTTATCGCTGACGATGGCGCCATGGCTGATAATGCACTCGCCGGTTAAGCGGGCATTGCCCTCGATTTTCGCACCGGCAAACACCGCGCTATTCGGGTCATAAATCCAGCACTCGCCTTCGTGGCTCAGGGCTGCTTCATTGTCCAGCCAGCCGCCTTCATCGCCGCGCTTCACGTCAGCGAAATCGCGTAAGGCGACAATTTGCCGCAGATTGACGCTATGTTTGTTTCCGTCGGCGTCATAGTGAAACTGGCGAACCTTCTCGCTGAGGTAATATTTGCGCATCTGCCTTTCTCATTACGTATGGTTAACATAAACATAGCAAAAAACGCCGTAGCGCGTTTTTGAAGGTTCCTTTAGAATGCAACTTAAGATAAATTGAAAATTTAAACAAAATGAATAAAAAGCTGGGCACAAGCCGGGTGCTGAATCTCCCGGCGGGCTATTTTGGTATGGTTCTGGGCATTATCGGCATGGGCTTCGCCTGGCGCTACGCCAGCACGATCTGGCCGGTGAGCCGGATCGTCGGCGACGGTCTGGTGGTCACGGCGACGGTCATCTGGGCGCTGCTGGCGCTGGCGTTTATCAGCCGGGCGGTCCGTTTCCCGCACAGCGTACTGCAGGAGATGCGCCATCCGGTGGCCAGCAGTTTTGTCAGCCTGTTTCCGGCGACGACCATGCTGGTGGCCATCGGCTTTGTTCCCTGGCTGCGGCCGCTCTCGCTGGTGTTATTCGCGATTGGCGTAGTGCTGCAGCTAAGCTATGCGGCCTGGCAGAGCGCCGGGCTATGGCGGGGGAAGCATCCCAATGAGGCGACCACCCCGGGTCTCTATCTGCCGGCGGTGGCGAATAACTTTATCAGCGCCATGGCCTGCGGCGCGCTGGGCTTTACCGACGCCGGTCTGGTGTTTCTTGGCGCCGGCTTATTCTCCTGGCTTAGCCTTGAACCGGTGATTCTGCAGCGCCTGCGCAGCGACGGCGAACTGCCGATGGCCATGCGCACCGCCCTCGGCATTCAGCTGGCGCCGGCGCTGGTGGCGTGCAGCGCCTGGCTGAGCGTGAACGGCGGCGAGGCGGATACCTTCGCTAAGCTGCTGTTCGGCTATGGTCTGCTGCAGCTGCTGTTTATGCTGCGCCTGATGCCGTGGTACCTGCGCCAGCCGTTTAACGCCTCGTTCTGGAGCTTCTCGTTCGGCATCTCCGCGCTGGCGACCACCGGCCTGCATCTCGGTCATCAGCATCCGGACGGCTTTTTCCATACTCTCGCGCTCCCGCTGTTTCTCTTCACCAATCTGATCGTCGGGCTGCTGCTGATTCGTACCTTCCTGCTGCTGATGCGCGGTAAACTGCTGATTCGCGTTGAGCGCGACACATTATTAAAAAATAAGGATTAACCATGACGCTTCGTGACGAAAATTACTTCACCGATAAATACGGGATGACCCGCACCCACTCTGAGGTGCTGCACGCCGCCACCCTGATCGCGCCGGGCAAGGCGCTGGATCTGGGCTGCGGCAACGGGCGCAATAGCCTCTACCTCGCGGCCAACGGGTTTGATGTCACCGCGTGGGATATAAATCCGGCCAGCATCGGAAATCTTGAGCGCATTCGTCAGGCGGAAGGGCTGGAGAATCTGCGGACGGCGATTAAGGACCTTAACGCCCTCAGCTTTGACGGCGAGTATGACTTTATTCTTTCGACCGTGGTGATGATGTTCCTCGACGCGAAGACCATCCCGGGTCTGATTGCTAACATGCAGCGCTGCACCAGACCCGGCGGCTACAATCTGATTGTTGCGGCTATGGATACCGACGATTATCCGTGCAGCGTCGGCTTCCCGTTCGCGTTTAAACCGGGAGAGCTGCGCAATAATTATGAAGGCTGGACGTTACTCAAATATAACGAAGACGTCGGTGAACTCCACCGCACCGACGCCAGCGGGAACCGGATTAAGCTGCGTTTCGCCACGATGCTGGCGCGCAAACCGGCTTAACGCGCCGCTAACAGGCAGAGCTGTAATGCGGTCTGATAAGAGGCCTCAAAGGCGCGCAGCGGCAGAAACTCAAATTTCGAGTGGAAGTTGTGCGCGCCGGTAAAGAAGTTGGGCGTTAATACGCCTTTTGCCGACAGGGCCGCGCCGTCGGTGCCGCCGCGCATCGGCGTCGGTTTCGGCGTAATGCCTAAGCTTTCCATCGCTTCGAACATCAGATCAACGGCGCGGCGGTCTTCGCCGATGGCATTGCTGATGTTGCTATAGGTATCGCTGATGTGAAATTCCACCTTTCCGGTCGGATACTGCGCGGCGATTTTCTGCGCCACCTCGCTAATTTGCTGCTTACGGCGATGAAAACTTTCGAGGTCGAAATCGCGAATGCTGGCCTGCAGCAGGGTGCTGTTCTGATCGCCCTGGATACCGTTGAACCAAACGTAGCCCTCGCGTCCGGCGGTATGCTCCGGCGTTTGCTGGCGATCGAAATGGCTCATGTAATCCGTGGCCATCAGCAGCGGGTTCACCAGCACCCCCTTTGACGACATAGGGTGAGCGGTCACGCCGGTAAAGCGAATCTCCGCCGCGGCGGCGTTAAAGTTCTCATAGACGATTTCGCCGAGCTCGCAGCAGTCGATGGTCCAGGCAAAATCGACGGCAAAGCGCGCGAGATCCAGCGCCTTCGCGCCGCGCAGGCCCACTTCTTCATCCGGCACAAACGCGACCACGATGTCGCCGTGGCGGTGTTCCGCCGTCAGGTTTTCCAGCACCGTCATCACCACCGTAACGGCGGACTTGTTATCCGCCCCGAGCACGCTGGTGCCGTCGCTGAAAATAATCTCTTCATTGGGATAAGCGAGGATTTCCGGATGTTCCGCAACGCGCAGCCAGATATCTTTATCCCTGTTCAAACAGAGATCTTCACCAGTAAAACGCAGAATTTGTGGATGAATATCCGGCGACAAACCGACGTCAACGGTATCGATGTGGGTAATAAAGCCAATCCGCGGCGCGCCTGCGACGTTGCCCTTTTTCACCGCCGTGACGGTGGCGCGCTCGTCAATCACAATCTCATCCAGCCCCAGCAGGCGTAGCTCATCCGCAAGGGCCTGCGCCATCGCGTGTTGCCCGGCGGTGGTAGGCAGCGTCGTGGCTCGCGGGTCGCTTTGGCTGGTTATCGCCAGGTAGCGAAAGAAGCGTTGGGTTAATTGACTGGCCAGGGCTGATGACATAGTGATTCCTTCTTTATTCGAGTTTTCAGGTGTTTGCAATCAGGCTTTAGTGTTATGTATGGAAGGGAAAACAACAAGCTATTCATTAGCTGACAAATGAAAAAGGAAAACCTATGCAACGCAGATTCACGACGCTTGCTCTGGCGTTAGCGGCCCTGACGGCCAGCTCGGCCATTAGCGCAAAAACGCTGGTCTACTGCTCAGAAGGATCGCCGGAAAACTTTAACCCGCAACTCTACACCTCCGGGACCAGCGTGGACGCCAGCGCGGTGCCGGTCTATAACCGACTGGTCGATTTCAAAGCCGGTACCACAGAACTGGTGCCGAGCCTCGCCGAAAGCTGGGAAGTCAGCGAAGATGGGAAAGTTTATACTTTTCATTTACGCAAAGGCGTTAAATTCCAGAGTAATAAATATTTTAAACCCAGCCGCGATTTTAATGCCGACGACGTTATTTTTTCGTTTATGCGGCAAAAAGATCCTCACCATCCTTATCATAATATCTCCAGCGGCAATTACTCCAATTTTGAAAGCCTGGAATTTGGCCAGTTAATTACCGCGATTGATAAGCCTGATGAATATACGGTGCGTTTCACGCTGGCCCATCCCGAAGCGCCCTTTGTGGCCGATCTTGCCTGGTATTTCGCTTCTATTTTATCGGCGGAATATGCCGATGCGATGCTAAAAGCCGGCACGCCAGAGCGCGTGGATATGGACCCGATTGGTACCGGACCTTTCAAACTCGCGCAATATCAAAAAGATTCCCGAATTCTTTTCACCGCGTTCCCGGAATACTGGCAGGGGAAGGCGCATATCGATCGTCTCATTTTTAGTATCACGCCGGACGCCTCGGTGCGCTACGCCAAGCTGGAGAAAAACGAGTGTCAGGTGATGCCGTTCCCCAATCCGGCCGACCTGCCGCGAATGAAAGAGAACAACGCGATCAACCTGATGAGCAAAGCGGGCCTTAACACCGGTTTCCTGGCGTTTAACACCCAAAAAGCGCCGCTGGACAACGTTAAGGTGCGTCAGGCCCTGGCGATGGCGATCAATAAACCGGCGATCATTGAAGCGGTGTTCCACGGTACCGGTACGGCGGCGAAAAACCTGCTGCCGCCGGGCGTATGGAGCGCGGATAGCCAGCTGAAGGATTATGACTACGACCCGCAGAAAGCCAAAGCGCTGCTGGCGGAATCGGGCGTTGCGGGGCCAATTACCATCGATCTGTGGGCGATGCCGGTGCAGCGACCCTATAACCCGAACGCCAAACGCATGGCCGAAATGATCCAGGCCGACTGGGCGAAAATTGGCGTGCAAACGAAAATCACAACCTATGAGTGGGGTGAATACTTAAAGCGGGTGAAGGATGGCGAACATCAGGCGGCGCTGATGGGCTGGACGACCGCGACCGGCGATCCGGATAACTTCTTCGGCCCACTCTTTACCTGCCAGTCGGCGAACGGCGGGTCAAACTCGGCAAAATGGTGCTATCAGCCGTTTGATAAAATTATCGCCGAGGCAAAATCGATAACCGATCGCCAAAAACGCGAAGCGCTCTATCGCCAGGCGCAGCAGATGATGCATGACCAGATGCCGGCAGTCATGATTGCCCACTCGACAATATTTGAACCGGTGCGTAAAAACGTGTCAGGCTACGAAATAGACCCCTTCGGCAAGCATATTTTTTATCAGGTTGATATCAGATAAACAGCCAATCACGGCCCGCCGGTAACGGCGGGTTTATTTTTTCCAGCTACTTGACGTAGCACCGCTTTTGCCACAAAACTTACCCCTGTTATTTGCTATAACTCTTGCCGATAAATGGTATTCACAGGGATTAACCTATATGCGTACTCCGTTATTTTTTAAAGTCGCCGCGCTTGCTGGCCTGTTAGCATTGGCCGGCTGCTCATCCAAAATCGCTCAGCCGGAACAATATTCGGGATTTTTAAAAGATTACTCTAACTTAAAAGAAACCACCTCGGCGTCCGGCAAACCGGAACTGCGCTGGATTTCGCCGGATTACAATCCGAGCAACTATGACAATATCGTCTATAACCCGATCACCTATTACCCGGTACCAAAACCCACCACCCAGGTGGGCGAGAAGGCGCTCAGGGATATCCTGAATTACACCAATAAAGAGATGAAACAGGCTATTTCCGAGCGTAAACCGCTGGCAACCACCCCGGGCAAGCGCAGCCTGATCTTCCGCGGCGCCATCACCGGCGTGGATTCCAGCAAAGAAGGGCTGCAGTTCTACGAAGTGATTCCGGTGGCGATGATTATCGCCGGTACGCAGGCGGCAACGGGCCACCGTACCATGGACACCAACCTGTTTTTTGAAGGGGAGCTGATTGATGCGGCGACCAAAAAGCCGGTTATCAAAGTGGTCCGTAAGGGCGAAGGTAAAAACCTGTCCAACGAAAATACGCCGCTCACCGTCGAGACCCTGAAGCAGGTCATTGATGATATGGCGATTGACGCGGTGAAATTCGACCCCAATAACCGTTAATCAGGCGTATCCGTGAATAAAGGCGCTAGTGGTTGATAGCGCCTTTTTCATTTCTCCTCGACGGCAGCGCGAGCGTCAGCAGCGATCCGAGCGAACCCAGGCCAGCCTGCGCCGCAGCAGCCACTGCTCCGGGCGAGCGAACATCACCAGATTTCCGACCAGGATCAGCGCCAGTCCTGCCACGGCGCTACTGTGCCAGACGTAACCTTCATAAAAAGTCGAAATGGTCAGCGCGACGAGTGGAAACAGCAGGGTGCTGTATGCCGCTTTACCCGCGCCGATTCGCCCCACCAGCGTAAAATAGGCGCCAAAAGCAATCACCGAGCCAAACACGGCGAGATACAGTAGCGCGCCCATATAGCTGAGGGTCCACTGCGGCGCGAAATTATCACCGCGAACCAGCGCGATCGCGCCCATGACCAGGGTGCCGTAAAGCATGGCCCAGCTGTTGGTGGTCAACGTCTCCAGACCGCGGCGCTGGTGGCGGATGCTGAGCATATTGCCGAGCGAAAACCCATAGGTGCCCAATGCGCTGAGGGCAATACCCAGCAGGAGCGAGGCGTTCAGGCCGCTGGCCCATAAATCATCCCAGAATAGCGTCACGATCCCCGCCAGCCCCAGCGCGGCGGCCAGCCAGAATCGGCCCGGAGGCTGCTGGCGATAGAAGAGAAAGCTATTGATGGCGTTAAACAACACCGCCATGGAGAAGATCACCGACTCCAGCCCGGTATTGATATACGCGGCGGCGGTATAGAAACACCAGAAATTAAAGCAGAAAACGCAGCAGCCCTGTAGCAGGCAAAAGAGATGGTCGCGCGCGGCCAGCGGGCGCAGGCGGCGGGTAACCAGCAGAATGGTCAACATCGCGACGCTGGCGACGGCGAAGCGCCAGAAAATAGACACCGGCGCGGCAACCGGCCCCTGCTGCAAAAAGATAGCAATCCAGGTGGTGCCCCAGATAACCACGACCAACCCGTAGAGTAATGCGTTCAAAATGTCTCTCCTGTGAGTGTTGTACCGGTCATTTTGCGGCCCGGGCGAATTCGGCGCTGTCATCAGCTTGTCGCCGACTTGCAAATTCTTGCGCTTATTTTTCATTAGCGGCGGGGGAATGCTGGTATCTGCCGGCGACTCTTCTTAGACTAGCGATCTGCGGAATCTGAACTGTGAAGGCTATGGCTTACGGGACTTTCGAAACATTGCGTCAAAAAAATGCCGTGCTGCGGGGGACGGTGAACCTCAACTCCGGTATTCAACTGGCGGCGTGGTATAACAATCTTGATACCATCACGGTACAAAGTGACCACCATACCCTGAGCCTCTATATTGCCGATGGCTACGAAAGCTACCAAAAAACGCCCCACGGCTGGAAAAACGGCGGCGGGCCGGATCGTTTTTGCCTGATGCCGAAAGGCGATGAGAGCACCTGGGATATCCGCGGCGATCTCTCTTTTGTGCATCTTTACTGCACCGATGAGCACCTGCGCCGGGTAGGCGAGCAGATTTGGGACCGCAGCCCGGCCTCGTTCACGCTGCAGGAGAAAACGTTTTCCAGCGATGACAAAATCACCGCCGTCTACCGCCAGTTTCTCCTCGACAACGACTGGCAGCAGCAGGCGAATCAGCTAACGTTGAGTTCGGCCAGCACGCTGCTGCTCACCCACCTGATTCAGCACTATTCGAACGTTCAGTGGCGTTTACCGACGGTGACCGGCGGGCTGGCGCCGCACGTCTTGCGCAATCTGCTGGCATGGATTGAGGAGAACCTCGACCAGCCGCTCACTCTTGCCGAACTGGCGCAGGAAGCTGCGTTAAGCGAATACCATTTTGCGCGGATGTTTCGCCAGTCGATGAAGATGGCGCCGCATCAGTACGTTATGCAGCGCCGGATGGTTAAAGCGCAGGCGCTGATTAGCCAGAGTCGGCTGCCGTTAACCGATATCGCCATGGCCTGCGGTTTTAGCAGCGCCAGCCACTTCAGCAACCGGGTGAAAAGCGCCACCGGCCTGACGCCCTCGCAGCTACGCGCGGCGCAGCGTTGACAGCAAAACGTAGCTGACGCCGCCGAGAACCAGCCCCCAAAACGCTGAGCCGATACCGGCCAGCGTCACGCCGCTGGCGGTGACCAGAAACGTTACTACCGCCGCATCGCGCTCACTCTCATGATTCAATGCCTGAAACAGGCTGCCGCCGATGGTACCGAGCAGCGCCAGACCGGCAAGCATCTGGACCCATGCTATCGGCAGCGCCGACATCAACGAGGTGATTGAGCCGCCAAATATCCCCGCCAGCAGATAAAAAACGCCCGCCGCCGCCGCCGCGAGCCAGCGTTTTTGCGGGTCCGGATGGGCTTCCGGGCTCTGGCAAATCGCGGCCGTAATGGCGGCGATGCAGATCGAGTAGACCCCGAAAGGCGACAGCAGCAGCGCCAGGCCGCCGGTGGCGACAATAAGCGTTGAAGCGGGGACCCGATAGCCTGAGGCCTGGAGGGTGGCGAAGCCGGGGGCGTTTTGCGACGCCATGGTGACGAGGAAAAATGGTATACCGACGCTGATCAACAGCGCTGGCGTAAATTCAGGGGCGATCCAGGAAGGGGCGACAATGCTGAAGTTTATTTGTGACATTGTCACTTCTCCGCTCAATCCGGCCACCGCGCTTCCTGTCAGCAGAGCGGCGACAACCGCGAAGCGGGGAAGCCAGGCTTTGCACAGTAACCATACGGCTAACATACTGCCGCATAACAGCAGATTAGCCTGCAGGCTGGCGAAAGCCTGCATGCCAAAGCGCAGCAATATGCCGGCCAGCATCGCCGCCGCCAGCGAATGGGGAATAATCTTCATGAGCCGGGCAAATATGCCGGTGATGCCGCAAAGCACGATTAAGGCGTTGGCAAAAATAAAGACGCCAACCGCCTGGGAGAGCGTGACCCCCTGCAGGCCGCTGACCAGCAGCGCCGCGCCGGGCGTTGACCAGGCCGTCAGGATGGGCACCTTTCGCCAGACGGTGAGGGCCAGGGTGCTGATGCCCATTCCCAGACCTAAGGCGGTCATCCAGCCAGCGATTTGCGCAGCATCGGCGCCTGCCGCCGCCGCTGCCTGCCAGATAATGGCGGCAGAGCTGGCATAGCCGACCAGCACGGCGACGAAGCCGGCGAGTAGACTCGGAAAAGGGAGAGTGAAAGAGCGCATGGGGGTGTCTTGTGCGTTATAACGGTCGGTATAATGTAGCATTGTGCGTTATAACGCACAACTGGCTTTTCGGCAACGCCAGACCCGGATAGCGGAGCCCGGGCGAGCGCTATACGTCAATTCCCTGTAGAATCAGGTGAATGTGCGTATAATTCCTTCAGATATTATTGGGAGGTTGAATGGATATTGCGCAACACCTGTCGGCAACGTTAAAAACGCTGCGCCAGCAGCGCGGCTGGAGCCTGTCGCGCCTGGCGGAAGAGACCGGCGTGTCGAAGGCCATGCTGGGCCAGATTGAACGCAACGAATCCAGCCCGACGGTAGCGACGTTATGGAAAATCGCCACCGGGCTTAACGTGCCGTTTTCCGCCTTTATCGTTGCCGATGAGGCCGGTGAACCGACGGCATTTGATCCCCAGCAGCAGGCCATGGTGGTCACGCCGCTATTCCCTTGGGACCCGGTGCTGCGCTTCGATCACTTCTCCATCACCCTGGCCCCGGGCGCGCTGAGTGAGTCAACGCCGCATGAGCAAGGGGTTATCGAACATGTGGTGGTGATTAGCGGCGTGCTGGATCTTTGCCTGCAGGACAGCTGGCAATCGCTGCAGCCAGGGGAAGGGCGGCGTTTCGCCGGCGATTTAGCGCACGCCTATCGCAATAGCGGTGGGCAGACTGCCCATTTTCATTCGCTGATCCACTACCCGAAATAAAAAAGCCGCGAGTAAACTCGCGGCCAGGCAAATGACTGAGACAACAAATCACAACCTGACGAGGAAAATCCGGAATATGTGATGACTCTATCCTCAGGCACTTTTTCTGGGAAATATCTTTTCCTTCAATGCTTTGCTAAAAACTGAAAATTCCTTCCGCGGCGGCGATGGAAAATGTTTTGGTCTGCGCCAGGTTCTGACTACAATAGCCGCCATTTCGACCCCCTATAATGGATAACGACGAGCGTATGCGCCTGCAAAACCATCATCTTGAACTACTGAGTCCTGCCCGCGATGCCGGGATCGCCCGTGAAGCGATTTTACACGGCGCGGATGCGGTCTACATCGGCGGGCCGGGCTTTGGCGCGCGCCACAACGCCAGCAACAGCCTGAGCGATATCGCCGGTCTGGTACCGTTTGCCCATCGCTACGGCGCGAAAGTGTTCGTGACCCTGAACACCATTCTTCATGATGATGAGCTGGAGCCGGCGCAGCGCCTGATAACCGACCTGTATGAAACCGGCGTCGACGCGCTGATTGTCCAGGATATGGGGGTCATGGAGCTGGATATTCCGCCGATTGAGCTGCACGCCAGCACCCAGTGCGATATCCGCAGCGTTGAGAAAGCGAAATTTCTCTCCGACGTCGGCTTCAGCCAAATCGTGCTCGCCCGCGAGCTGAATCTTCAGCAGATCAAAGCGATTTACGATAACACCGACGCGACCATTGAGTTCTTCATCCACGGCGCGCTGTGCGTGGCCTATTCCGGCCAGTGCAATATTTCCCATGCTCAGACCGGGCGCAGCGCCAACCGCGGCGACTGCTCGCAGGCCTGCCGTCTGCCCTATACCCTGAAAGATGACCAGGGCCGCGTGGTGGCGTATGAAAAGCACCTGCTGTCGATGAAAGACAACGATCAGACCGCCAACCTGGCCGCGCTGATCGATGCCGGGGTACGTTCCTTCAAAATTGAAGGCCGCTACAAAGATATGAGCTATGTGAAGAACATCACCGCGCACTATCGCCAGATGCTCGACGCCATTATTGACGATCGCGGCGACCTGGCCCGCGCCTCGGCGGGGCGTACCGAACACTTCTTTGTTCCGTCAACGGATAAGACCTTCCATCGCGGCAGCACCGACTATTTTGTCAACGCGCGCAAAGGCGATATTGGCGCGTTTGACTCGCCAAAGTTTATTGGTCTGCCGGTGGGGGAAGTCCTGAAAGTCGGTAAAGATTTTCTCGACGTTGAGGTGAGCGAAACGCTGACCAACGGCGACGGCCTGAACGTGATGATCAAACGTGAAATCGTCGGCTTTCGCGCCAACACGGTGGAGAAAACCGGCGAAAACCGCTATCGCGTATGGCCGAACGAGATGCCCGCGGATTTACACAAAGTGCGTCCGCATCAGCCGTTAAACCGCAACCTCGATCATAACTGGCAGCAGGCGCTGCTGAAAACCTCCAGCGAGCGCCGCATCGCCGTCGATATCGAACTGAGCGGCTGGCAGGAGCAGCTGGTCCTGACGATGACCAGCGAAGAGGGCGTGAGCGTCACCCACACGCTGGACGGCGAGTTTGCCGAGGCGACCCAGGCGGAGAAAGCGCTGGCGAACCTGCGCGATGGCGTGGCGAAGCTCGGCCAGACCCTTTACTATTCGCGCAACGTTGAGATTAACCTGCCCGGCGCGCTGTTCGTGCCAAACAGTCTGCTGAACCAGCTGCGCCGTGAAACGGCGGAAATGCTTGATGATGCGCGTCTGAAGGCCGTGGTGCGCGGCAGCCGCAAGCCGGTTTCGGTGCCGCCGCCGGTCTATCCGGAAACGCATCTGTCGTTTCTGGCTAACGTCTACAACCACAAAGCGCGCGAGTTTTATCAACGTTACGGCGTCCAGCTGATCGACGCCGCCTATGAAGCTCATGAAGAGAAGGGCGACGTGCCGGTCATGATTACCAAGCACTGCCTGCGCTTTGCCTTCAACCTGTGTCCGAAACAGGCCAAAGGTTCGATTAAAAGCTGGAAAGCGACGCCAATGCAGCTGATCCACGGCGATGAAGTGCTGACGCTGAAGTTTGACTGCCGCCCATGCGAAATGCACGTGGTCGGTAAGATAAAAAACCATATCCTGAAAATGCCGCTGCCGGGCAGCATCGTGGCGTCCGTGAGTCCCGATGAGCTGATGAAAACCCTGCCGAAACGCAAGGGCGCCTGATAACGAAATCGCTACTGGTAGTGATGCATTTTTGGTTTCCGCGCATTCTGCCAGTGGTGCTGCTCGCGCAGATCGGAGGCGGCGTCTTCCGCCTGGCTGCGCAGCTCGTCGCTATCGGCTTCGTGCTGTAACTGCTGTTCGAGACTCTGTACCGGGAAGAAATCGTGTCCGTGCTGGCGGGCCAGCACGTGCCCGGAAAACAGGGCGCACGCCAGCAGTAATGTTGAAACGCTTCTTCTGAACATCTCTTTTTCCATGCTTTCGGCGAATGAGGCTACTATGCCAGGGGCTGGGTGAGCTTATTACGTCGGTTGTCAAAGAAGAGAAAAGGCTTTGTCAGCATCGCCTGACGGATGGCGAAAAAAAGCCCGATGGTGTCGCCATCGGGCCGAATAACATAACGTGACGGGCGGATCAGTCCTTCAGCCCGGCGGCCGTCATCAGCAGCCGAAATCCCATGCTTACCGCCGCCAGCGCCAGTACGCTGCCTCCCCACAGGACCACCATCCATAACGTGCGCTTAAGCCATACTCGTTGCATCAGTGATACCCCTCGCCGTGTTGAACTTTGCCGCGAAAAACGTAGTAGCTCCAGAAGGTGTAGCCGAGGATCACCGGCAGAATAAGCAGCGCGCCAACCAGCATAAAGCCCTGGCTTTGCGGCGGCGCGGCGGCCTGCCAGAGGGTGATGCCCGGTGGAATAATATACGGCCAGATACTGATCCCCAGCCCGCTAAAGCCGAGAAAGATCAGCCCCAGCGTGAGGACAAACGGCAGCAGGTGGCTGGCGCTGTTGCGCAGCGCTCGCCACAGCCAGGCGCTTATCGCCGCGACCAGCAGCGGTACCGGCAGCAGGAAGAAGAGATTTGGCAAGCTAAACCAGCGCTCGGCGATGGCCGTCTGCGCCAGCGGGGTCCAGATGCTGATGGCGACAATTACCGCCAGCAGCGCCAGCAGCAAACCGCGCGCGGTCACGCGCATATTGCGGTGGAGCGCATTCTCGCTCTTCATCACCAGCCAGCTGGCGCCCAGCAGCGCATACGCAATGCACAGTCCCAGGCCGCAGAACAGGGTAAACGGCGTAAACCAGTCAAACATCCCGCCGCTGAAGCTGCGGCCGCTGACCGCGAAGCCGTTGATCACCGCGCCGACGACCATCCCCTGGGTGAAGGTGGCCAGAATCGAACCGCCCATAAAGGCGCGATCCCAGAACGGGCGGTGCGATGGCGTCGCGTTAAAGCGGAATTCAAAAGCGACGCCGCGGAAAATAAGCCCGATCAGCATCAGGGTAAGGGGGATTGCCAGCGCGTCGATAATTACCGCATAGGCCAGCGGAAAAGCGCCAAACAGGCCCGCGCCGCCGAGCACCAGCCAGGTCTCATTGCCATCCCAGACCGGCGCGACGCTGTTCACCATGACGTCGCGATCCGCCGCGTCCCGCGTGGTACTGAATAAAATGCCAATGCCCAGGTCGAAGCCGTCCATCACGATATACATCAGGGTGGCGAAGACGATGATGACAAACCAAATAACCGATAAATCGATACCCATTACCAGGACTCCTTCTGCTGTACATGGTCCGTTGCGGCGGAAAGCGGGCGGGCAGGCGTACCGGCGCCAGGCGGCTGCGCGTCCTGCGGCCCTTTGCGAATCAGACGCAGCATATAGCTATAACCGACGCCGAATACCGAAGCGTAGACGACGATAAACGTCAGCAGACTGATGGACATATGCAGATCGCCGTGAGCGGAGACGGCATCTGCGGTACGCTGTACGCCGTAGACGACCCACGGCTGGCGGCCCACCTCGGTGGTCACCCAGCCCGCGAGGATAGCGATAAGCCCTGATGGCCCCATCCATAGCGCAAAGCGTAAAAAGGGTCGGGAGTGATAGAGGCGACCGCGATAGCGCAGCCACAGGGCCAGCGCGCCGAGCAGGATCATCAGCATGCCGAGACCGGCCATCAGACGGAAGGACCAGAACACGATGGTGGCGTTCGGGCGATCTTCCGCCGCGAACTCTTTCAGCGCGGGAACCTGTTTATCCAGGCTGTGGGTGAGGATCAGGCTGCCGAGGGCCGGGATCTCCAGACCATAGCGCGTCCGTTCCTGCTGCATATCCGGCCAGCCGAACAGCAGCAGCGGGGTGGGTTCTCCGGGGATATTCTCCCAGTGCCCCTCGATAGCGGCGATTTTCGCCGGCTGGTGCTTGAGCGTATTCAGCCCGTGCATATCGCCAATCATGGCCTGAACCGGGGCGACAATCAGCGTCATCCACAGCGCCATGGAGAACATCGCGCGAACGGCGGGCGTGTTGTTGCCGCGCAGCAGGTGCCAGGCTGCCGATGCGCCGACGAACAGCGCGCTGCTGAGAAAGGCCGCCACCGACATATGCAGCAGACGGTAGGGAAACGACGGGTTAAAGATAACCGCGAACCAGTCCACCGGCACCACCTGGCCATTGACGATCTCAAACCCCTGCGGCGTTTGCATCCAGCTATTGGACGCGAGGATCCAGAAGGTGGAGATTATCGTCCCCAGCGCCACCATGCAGGTGGCGAAGAAGTGCAGGCCCGGCCCGACGCGGTTCCAGCCGAACAGCATGACGCCGAGGAATCCGGCTTCAAGGAAGAAGGCGGTCAGAACTTCGTAGGTCAGCAGCGGGCCGGTTATGCTCCCGGCAAACTCGGAGAATCCGCTCCAGTTGGTACCAAACTGGTAGGCCATGACCAGACCTGAGACCACTCCCATGCCGAAGTTGACGGCGAAAATTTTCGACCAGAAGTGGTAGAGCGAGCGCCAGGTCGGGTTTTTCGTTTTTAACCATAAGCCTTCGAGAACCGCCAGGTAGCTGGCTAACCCGATGGTGATGGCGGGGAAGATGATATGAAATGACACGGTGAAGGCGAACTGGATCCGCGCCAGGTGGAATGCATCAAGACCGAACATGCAGAACTCCGCAATAAAATTGATTCAGCGCAATTCTAGGCCTCCACCATGGCGGTTAGCAGGAACAGAAACCCTGTTTTTATCTATAACAGTTATGGATTTGAGTTTCGGTTATCTTGTGATAAATCCTTTTTTCTAAAATCAAGCTATTTCACACCCGCGGATAGTATGTTATTTTAATTAGACGTTAGGGCTGCAAGTCAGCATTTAAACGTTCCTTTGGGTAAGCAATATTTATATATCTATTATAAATATAGATGTGCTGAATAATTCATAAATTGTGTATCAATCCTACAATAAAATAATTGATTGTTTTTACTGCACGCACGTATGCCTTCATTAACGCTGGTTTCGTATGCTGTGGGTTTTAATCTGGGATTTTAACTCAGCCTGATTTGAGCGCTGAGTTAAGGATATGTTTAATACATACCCGTAATTTTATGGGTTGTTATTGGATAGTGTATTTATTGATTATATTTTACAGAGGATGTGATTGTGTCGACTAATGGACTTCGTAGCTTATGTACTGTTTTGTTAATTATGACTTTTTTCTGGATACTGGTTGTTAGTGGGATGGTTATGCTATTTTAAATAATAGCTTATCGTTTAATCACCTGAGTTTATTCTGCATCAGGTGGATATATGAGCAATAAACGAATGGCTTAGCTCTAAGTAATTCGTGCTATCGCCAATGCCAATCTTTGTAAATAGGTCAGTATATAAATACTGGCCTATTTTATAAACTGATATACAATTGTGCTGACATTTTCTTGCGGATTGTTATATGAAAAAGTACCAGCAGCTGGCGCAGCAGATTACCGAACAGATTGGCCTTGGGGTGTGGTTACCCGGCGACCGGCTGCCCTCACTGCGTGAACAGGTGGTCAGCAGCGGGATGAGTTTCATGACCGTCAGCCACGCCTACCAGCTGCTGGAAAGCCAGGGCCGGATCATTGCCCGCCCGCAGTCCGGCTATTATGTCGCGCCGCAGCCGATCAAACAGCGCCAGCCTGAGCCGCCCGCCCAGGTGACGCGCGATGAGTCCGTTGATATCAACACCTACATTTTCGAGGTGCTGCAGGCCAGCCGTCAGGCGTCCATGCTGCCCTTTGCCTCCGCTTTTCCCGATCCGCGCCTGTTTCCGCTGCCGCAGCTTAACCGCTCTCTGGCGCAGGTCAGCAAAACCGCCACCGCCATGAGCGTGATTGAAAACCTGCCGCCGGGGAATGATGAACTCCGCCATGCCATTGCCCGCCGCTACGCGCTGCAGGGAATGAATATCTCGCCGGATGAAATCGTCATCACCGCCGGAGCGCTGGAGGCGTTGAACCTTAGCCTGCAGGCCGTTACTGAACCGGGCGATTGGGTCGTTGTGGAAAACCCCTGCTTCTACGGGGCGCTGCAGGCGCTGGAGAGGCTGCGCCTGAAGGCGCTGTCGGTGGCGACCGATGTCAAAGAGGGCATTGACCTCGACGCGCTGGAGCAGGCGTTGCAGAATTACCCGGTTAAAGCCTGCTGGCTGATGACCAACGGGCAAAATCCGCTCGGCTTTACCCTCAGCGCGGAGAAAAAAACGCAGCTGGTCGCGCTGCTGGCGCGCTACAAGGTGATGCTGATTGAAGATGATGTCTACAGCGAGCTCTATTTCGGCCGCGAGAAACCGCTGCCGGCAAAGTACTGGGATCGCGACGATATGACGCTGCACTGCAGCTCTTTTTCCAAGTGCCTGGTGCCCGGGTTCCGCATTGGTTGGGTGGCGGCGGGCAGGCACGCCCGACGCATTCAGCAGCTACAGCTGATGAGCACGCTCTCAACCAGTTCACCCATGCAGCTGGCGCTGGTGGATTACCTCTCGACCAAGCGCTATGACGCCCATTTGCGGCGTTTGCGCCGCCAGCTTGCCGAGCGCAAGCAGCTGGCCTGGCAGGCGCTGCTGCGCCATCTGCCCGCTGAGGTGAAAATCCATCATAGCGACAGCGGCTATTTTCTCTGGCTTGAGCTCCCCGCCGGGAGCGACGCGGGGGAGCTGAGCGCCCGCGCGCTGGCGTATAATATCAGCATTGCGCCGGGGAAAATGTTTTCCACCTCCGCCAGCTGGACCGCATTTTTTCGCTTTAATACCGCGTGGGGCTGGGGCGAAAGAGAGGAGCAGGGGGTTAAGCGGCTGGGCGAACTGATTCGCGAGATGCTGGCGTAGCTGGGATGGCGGTCCGCTTGCCCGGGCAGGGGAAGTTTATTGGCGCCCGGGCAAGCGCAGAATATCCCTGACCGGTCCGGCCGCCACCCGGCAAAAAACCGCGGCGGCAGAGAAAACGGTTTTTTCATTTATCCGGGGTTTTGTTTATATCCAGCGGTTATCACTTTCCTTAAAAATATGCCGCTGACGCAGGCTGAATATCATGCCCGTTATTATTGTTTCGCGGTAAACCATATGAAATTTGCATAGTCATATTAACTCGCTAACCGCTTGTCTATAATCCGCAAAGTCAGCCCGTGTCGCACGTTTTGTGCGTAATGCGCCCCTTGTCACAACCTGAATAAATTTCCCCGGGAGGCCATAGCGCGCCGTCTACTGTTATTAAGGGAGATATTTTTACGGCATGGCTGCCGCTCATTTTCTTGTGACAGGAGTAAGACCTGATGAGCAAAAAAATTGCCCGTGGCAGCCTTTGCATGCTGGGTATGGTATGCCTGACGGCGCAGGCCGCCGAGCCGCCGACATCTCTCGATAAAGGCGAAGGCCGTCTCGATATTATCGCCTGGCCGGGATATATCGAACGGGGACAGACCGATAAAAGCTACGACTGGGTAACCCAGTTTGAAAAAGAATCCGGCTGTCAGGTCAACGTCAAAACCGCCGCCACGTCCGACGAGATGGTCAGCCTGATGGCGAAAGGCGGTTATGACCTGGTCACCGCGTCCGGCGACGCCTCGCTGCGCCTGATTATGGGCAAGCGCGTGCAGCCGATTGACACCGCGCTGATCGCTAACTGGAAATCCCTCGACCCGCGCGTGGAAAATGGCGCGTGGTTCAACGTCAACGGTAAGGTTTACGGCACTCCCTACCAGTGGGGGCCGAACCTGCTAATGTACAACACGAAAACCTTGCCGACGCCGCCGGACAGCTGGAGCGTGGTGTTCGTCAAACAAAACCTGCCGGACGGTAAAACCAACCTGGGCCGCGTGCAGGCCTATGACGGGCCGATTTATATTGCCGATGCCGCGCTGTTCGTCAAAGCCACCCAGCCGCAGTTGGGCATCAGTGATCCCTATCAGCTTACCGAAGCGCAATATCAGGCGGTACTCAAGGTGCTGCGCGATCAGCACGCCCTGATTCATCGCTACTGGCACGATACCACCGTACAGATGAGCGATTTTAAAAACGAAGGTGTCGTGGCCTCCAGCGCCTGGCCCTATCAGGCCAACGGTCTGAAGGCGGAAGGTCAGCCGATTGCGACCGTTTTCCCGAAAGAGGGCGTCACCGGCTGGGCGGATACCACCATGCTGCATAGCGACGCGAAACACCCGGTTTGCGCCTATAAATGGATGAACTGGTCGCTGACGCCGAAAGTGCAGGGAGATGTCGCGGCCTGGTTTGGTTCGCTACCGGTGGTACCCGAGGGGTGCAAAGCCAGCGCGCTGCTGGGGGACAAAGGCTGCGAGACCAATGGTTACAACGAATTTGCCAAAATCGCGTTCTGGAAAACGCCGGTAGCGGAAGGCGGGAAATTTGTTCCCTATAGCCGCTGGACCCAGGATTACATTGCGATTATGGGCGGTCGTTAAGTCGCCGGAGGCGAAGAACATGCACGCGGTAGAGTTCGATAATGTTTCGCGGCTGTACGGCGACGTGCGGGCGGTGGACGGCGTCAGCATCGCCATTCGCGATGGCGAATTTTTCTCCATGCTGGGGCCCTCCGGCTCCGGCAAAACCACCTGCCTGCGCCTGATTGCCGGGTTTGAACAGCTTTCGGGCGGCGCCATTCGCATTTTTGGTAAAGCGGCCAGCGAACTGCCGCCGTGGCAGCGCGACGTGAATACGGTGTTCCAGGATTACGCGCTGTTTCCTCATATGTCGGTCCTCGATAATGTCGCCTACGGGCTGATGGTCAAAGGCGTCGGTAAGAAAGCGCGGCATGCCCGCGCGCTGGAGGCGCTGGAGAAGGTCGCGCTCGCGTTTGTCCACGCGCGCAGGCCATCGCAGCTTTCCGGCGGCCAGCGCCAGCGGGTGGCGATCGCCCGCGCGCTGGTGAATCAGCCGCGCGTCCTGCTGCTGGATGAGCCGCTCGGGGCGCTGGATTTAAAACTGCGTGAACAGATGCAGCTGGAGCTGAAGAAACTGCAGCAGGCGCTGGGCATTACCTTTATTTTTGTGACCCACGATCAGGGCGAAGCCCTGTCGATGTCCGATCGCGTGGCGGTGTTTAATAATGGGCGAATCGAACAGGTTGATGCGCCCCAGGACCTCTATTTGCGGCCTAAAACGGCGTTTGTGGCCGGCTTTGTCGGCACCGCCAACGTATTCAGCAGCGAGCAGGCGCACAAGCTGTGCGCGATGGCGGGAACGTGGTCGCTGCGCCCGGAACATATCCGGCTGAACGTTGCCGGGGAGATCCAGACGGAGGGCGTTGTGCAGGCGGTGCAGTATCAGGGGGCCGCGACCCGCGTCGAACTCAAGCTGGCGAACGGCGAGAAACTGTTGGTGAGCCAGGCGAATAGTGATGGTCATGCCGCGCTAAACGCGCCGCCGGTAGGGCAAACGGTGCTGGCTTCGTGGTCGCGAGCGGCGATGGTGCCGCTGGAGAGCGGAGGCTGATATGACGATGGCGATTCCGTCCGCCACCACCGGGCGCGTATCCGCGCTGTTCTGGCGTAAACCCTCGCTGGCCCTGTTTTTGCTTCTGCTTGGCCCGCTCATGTGGTTTGGCATTGTCTATCTGGGATCGTTGCTGACTCTGCTATGGCAAAGCTTTTACACCTTCGACGATTTCACCATGTCGGTCACTCACGACCTGACGCTGGCCAATCTGCAGGCGCTGTTTAACCCGGCGAACTACGACATCATTATTCGTACCCTGACGATGGCGCTGTCGGTGACCGTCGCCAGCGCGATTCTGGCCTTGCCTATGGCCTGGTACATGGCCCGCTATACCCGGGGCAAGATGAAGGCGTTTTTCTACATCGCCGTGATGCTGCCGATGTGGGCAAGCTATATCGTCAAAGCCTATGCATGGACGCTGCTGTTGGCGAAAGATGGCGTTGCGCAGTGGTTCCTGCGCCATCTTGGCCTGGAAAGCGTACTGAGCATGGTGCTGACGATTCCGGCGGTCGGCGGCAATACGTTATCGACGTCCGGACTGGGTCGCTTCCTGTTGTTCGTCTATATCTGGCTGCCGTTTATGATCCTGCCGGTGCAGGCCGCGCTGGAACGCCTGCCGCCATCATTGCTTCAGGCCTCTGCCGATCTGGGCGCTCGTCCGCGCCAGACCTTCCGCTACGTGGTGCTGCCGCTGGCGATTCCCGGCATTGCCGCAGGTTCGATTTTTACCTTCTCCCTGACGCTCGGCGATTTTATCGTACCGCAGCTGGTGGGGCCGCCGGGGTTCTTTATCGGCAATATGGTCTATTCCCAGCAGGGGGCGATTGGCAATATGCCCATGGCGGCGGCGTTTACCCTGGTGCCCATCGTGCTGATTGCCCTTTATCTGGCGTTTGTGAAACGTCTGGGAGCGTTTGATGCACTCTGAACGCGCACCGCTGCTCCTGAAAGTGGCAACCTGGGGAGGGGTGATCTTTCTCCATTTCCCGCTGCTGATTATCGCGCTCTATGCGTTTAATACCGAAGACGCCGCCTTCAGCTTTCCGCCACAGGGGCTGACGCTGCGCTGGTTTAGCGAGGCGGCGGGGCGCGGGGATATTATCGATGCCGTGACGTTGTCACTTAAAATCGCCGCGCTCTCCACCGCTATCGCTCTGCTACTTGGCACGCTGGCTGCAGGTGCGCTATGGCGCAGCACGTTTTTTGGCAAGAACGCCGTCTCGCTACTGCTGCTGTTGCCGATAGCACTGCCCGGCATCATCACCGGACTGGCGCTGCTCACTGCCTTCAAGGCCGTCAATCTGGAACCCGGATTGCTGACGATCGTCGTGGGGCATGCGACGTTCTGCGTCGTTGTGGTGTTTAACAACGTTATTGCCCGCTTCCGCCGGACCTCCTGGAGCCTGGTGGAGGCGTCGATGGACTTAGGCGCCACGGGCTGGCAAACCTTTCGCTATGTGGTGTTGCCCAATTTGGGCTCGGCGCTGCTGGCGGGAGGCATGCTGGCGTTTGCCCTGTCGTTTGATGAAATTATCGTCACCACGTTCACCGCCGGGCACGAGCGCACGCTGCCGCTCTGGCTGCTCAATCAGCTCGGACGCCCGCGCGATGTCCCGGTGACCAACGTGGTTGCGCTGCTGGTGATGCTGGTGACGATGATGCCGATTCTGGGGGCCTGGTGGCTCACCCGTGACGGCGACGTCAGCGCTGAAAACGGAAAGTAAAATATCGATACAGGATAATGCTATGCAAAATAACCTTTTAATTAACGGTAAGTTAGTGGCTGGAGAAGGCGAGACCGTGCCGGTGTTTAATCCCGCCACCGGTGATGAGATCCTGTCGATTGCTGAGGCCACGGCGGCGCAGGTAGACGCTGCGGTTGAGGCTGCGGATCGGGCCTTTGTTAGCTGGAGTCAGACCACGCCGAAGTTCCGCGCCGAATGTCTGTTGTCGCTGGCGGACGTGATTACTGAACATGCGCAGGCGCTGGCTGAGCTTGAATCGCTCAACTGCGGTAAGCCGCTGCACTGCGTGGTCAACGATGAGCTACCGGCGGTCGCCGATGTCTTCCGCTTCTTTGCCGGCGCGGCCCGCTGTCTGCCGGGCATGGCGGCGGGTGAGTATCTCGAAGGCCACACCTCCATGATTCGCCGCGACCCGGTTGGCGTGGTGGCCTCCATCGCGCCCTGGAACTACCCGCTGATGATGGCGGCATGGAAGCTGGCCCCGGCGCTGGCGGCAGGCAACTGCGTGGTGATCAAACCCTCGGAGATCACCCCTTTAACGGCACTCAAGCTGGGTGAGCTGGCAAAAGACGTTTTCCCCGCCGGGGTGCTTAATGTGCTGTTTGGCCGCGGCGCCACGGTCGGCGATCCGCTGACCGCTCACGCGAAGGTCCGCATGGTGTCGTTGACCGGTTCGATCGCCACCGGCGCGCATATCATCGGCCATACCGCATCGTCGATTAAACGTACGCATATGGAACTGGGCGGGAAAGCGCCGGTTATCGTCTTTGATGACGCGGATATCGACGCGGTGGTGGAGGGCGTACGGACCTTTGGGTTCTATAACGCCGGCCAGGACTGTACCGCCGCCTGCCGGATTTACGCCCAGGCCGGAATTTATGACCAGCTGGTGGAAAAACTCGGCGCCGCGGTCGCCAGCCTGAAGATGGGCCCGCCGGAAGACGAAACGACAGAGCTGGGGCCGCTGAGCTCGCAGGCGCATCTGGACAGAGTCTGCGCCGCCGTCGATGCCGCCCGCGCGCTAGCGCATATTCAGGTGGTCACCGGCGGCAGCAAAGGGCCAGGCAACGGTTACTACTATCAGCCGACGCTGCTGGCGGGAGCGAAGCAGGAAGATGCGATTGTCCAGCGCGAGGTCTTCGGCCCGGTGATCAGTATTACCTCATTTCATGACGAAGAACAGGCGCTGAGCTGGGCCAACGATTCGCAGTATGGTCTGGCTTCGTCGGTCTGGACCAGGGACGTCGGCAGGGCGCATCGCCTGAGCGCGCGTCTGCAGTATGGCTGCACCTGGGTTAACACCCATTTCATGCTGGTGAGCGAAATGCCGCACGGCGGGCAGAAGCTTTCGGGCTACGGCAAGGATATGTCGATGTACGGTCTGGAAGATTACACCACGATCCGGCACGTCATGATTAAGCACGGATAGGACGCGTTCGTGATAATCGCGAAGCGGACAGATTACCCTGCTAATAGTTAGTCATAGCAAAAAAAGCTAAAACGGAAGCGCTGGTTTATGAGAATATTCTCATGCCCCTTCAAGAGCTAAGCCATGATGAGTGCCGGAGATAAGCGCCGGATGGGGCTGGTACCCCCCAGGGTGCAGGATGCACCCTTAACGGGACACTGCAACGATTGATAATGATTCGTAAGCCCCTGCATGATATGCAGGGGCTTTTTGTTGTACGGTCGCTGCGGGTTTGTTACTGCGAGTGCGCCTGATATCGTAGCGTCATCAATTTATTACGTATCAGGTCATCTGGTTTTTCGAAAATGATTATCAGACTAACGTTTTGTTTTTTTGCTCGGTAAACTCGCCTGGCGACGTTCGCGAACATAGGAAAAAAGATTATAAATTGCAGCAATGAGTAAAATAAGCGCCACAATGAGAACGGCGATTCCTGACATGTACCACCTCAAAAATAAATGAGTAAAAAACAAGCTTCGCATAACTTGTGATTATGAATGTATGATTTTGTGCTAAATAACGCAAATGATATTTCTTATCATTTAAAACCTGGCGGGGATGTCTGGCTGTTTGCTGTCGTTGTAATCTATTGATGTATAAATAATTTCTAATTATGGGCTCATTCTACTGCAATCCTGGCTGCCCTGGAACCTGCTAATAATGATGATCGCATACCGGCATCGCGTCCAGGCGAGTATAAAGAACAGTAAACAATTCCCCACCGGTATGAAAAGCGCCTTTGTTTTTCACTGTACCGTTAAGCGTAGGTGGTCGTGCCGGGATGATATTAAGGTCCGGCATTAACCCTATTAATAATCATGTTATTGAACGCGGCAGATGAAATTATTATGCCTGCGATCGGCAATATAAATCCGGTGATATTTATTCGCGCGCGATAATCTTTAGATTCTGTGTAATAGTAATATTTATGTTAAATATTACGCATATCCAGGACGTGGATAAGAGAAAGGACGCAGGTTTGACTTTCTATAGCCGCTCATGCGAACATTCGGCGCAATTTGTTGCTTCGAAGTTGATATTGTTTTGAAAAAAATAGCGTGTTTCCTTTTTGTGGCCTGCGCCACGGCGATGCTTTACGGGAATTTTCCGGCCAAACAGATTATGGGCTGTGAAGAGCAGGGCGTCGCGGAACCGGTCTGCATGGCGGCCGCATGGGATAGTGAAAAAGTCGATCTTTTGCCGGCCTGGAATCCCGACGTCCAGAAGCTGATTACCGCGCAAAAGACCCTGTCTGCTGCGGAGCCGGGGTCTTTCAAATCGTAAAAAAGCAGCCTTCACGGGCTGCTTTTTTAGGTTTCATTGCTGAGTAAAATCGCTAAAACCAACCAAAACGAACGGATAACAGGCCGATAAGCGCAAGTGCCGCGCCGACATTTATCAGAAGGACGGTTTTGCTGGAAACATCCATAACGCCACCTTTATAAATAAGCCTCTACATTTATAGTACGAGCTCAAAGTTTGCGCTATCGGACAAAGACGAATCGGGCGTTTTTCTGAAATTAACCCTGTTACCTGTTTTAAAATACCATAATCTCTGACGCACTCTGGGGGTGCGAAAAGGCATCGCGGTCGGCGAAAATGCCAGTCAGGGAAGGAAGAAGAAAAATGACGTTATACCAGAAAATGCTGATTCTTTACGGAGTTATGGGCTTCATCTGCGCGGTAATCAGCTGGTTCTTAACGAAAGAGAGCCGCTGGATCCGCCTGCTGGCGGCGCTGTTGATTGGTGCGACATGGCCGTTCAGTTTTCCCATGGCGCTGCTGGTCTCCCTGTTTTGAAGGAAAAATCGATGGCTCACTCTTGGTTATGACTGTATAAAAAAACAGTCATCACTCACGGAGCCTTTTCGATGCTTAGTTTTTACTCTTCACAGGCTGGCGCTATAGTGCGCTGGCTCGACCTGCCCGGTCGCGGCGACCCTGTTGTTTTTATCCACGGCCTGGGCTGCGCCTCGACCTATGACTATCCGCGCGTTGCCGCCGACCCGGCGCTGGCCGGGCGGCGAATGATTCTTGTCGATTTACCCGGTTTCGGCTACAGCGATAAACCCGAGTCCTTCGGCTACCGTATTGGCGATCAGGCCGGGGTGGTGGTTGAGCTGCTGGACCGCTTAGGGCTTGAGCGCTGCTATCTTTATGGCCACAGCATGGGGGGCAGCGTCGCGATTGAAGCGGCCGAGCGGCTCGCCGGACGGGTGCGGGCGCTGCTGGTGGCCGAGCCTAATCTCTATCCCGGGGGCGGCATGTACAGCAGACGTATCGCCGAACAAACTGAAGAACGCTTTATTGCTCGCGGCTACGCCGACATGCTGTCCGCCGACGCTTCGCCTTGGGCCGGCTGTCTGCAAAACAGCGCCCCCTGGGCGGTATGGCGCGGCGCGACCAGCCTGGTGAAGGGCGTTAATCCCTCCTGGTTTAGCCGCTTTATCCACTTATCCTGTCCTAAGGCTCTGATATACGGTGAAGATTCGCTACCGGCCCGGGAAGCGACGGATAGCGAAGCCGCCGGGATCCCGCTGCTGGTGATACCCCAGGCCGGGCACTCAATGGCGTGGGAAAACCCATCGGCGCTGGCCCGTACGCTGGCCGATTTTTACTCCACCATAGAGGCAGAAGCCTGATTCGTGATCGCCGCATATAAAAAGAAACTATATTTCATTTATTTTGATATATGGTTTCTTTTATTCATGGCGAGCGTGAAATGCGAAAAATCACTATCCTGGGTATCTCGGCTTTACTCTTTACACCGCTGCTTCTGCAAGGGTGCGCGACGCAAACTCCGCGCGGGACGACCTCCCGTCCGCAGCTTACGGCGGCAGAAGCGGCAACCTTCACCATTGAGCGCTATTTTGCGCAAGGCGGCGCGTTAAGTGCCCCCGATGGCCCCTGGTCGCCATCGGCAGTTCACCTCCCGCAAACCGAGAGTGCGTGGCGCGTGGCACCCTCGGGAGCGCCGTTCACCCGCATTCAGCAGGCGGTTAACGCGGCAATAGACCAGCATGGGGCGCAGGAGGCGCGCATCTATATCCGCATCGAACCGGGCATCTATCGGGAGACGGTCTATATCCCTGAAGGCGCGCCGCCGATAACCCTCTACGGCGCCGGAGATAGTCCTGAAGAGGTGAGAATTGAGCTGGTAATAGACTCGCAGCTCTCGGTAGCGCGCTATCGCCAGCGGGTAAATAGCCAACAGCAATACCGCGAAGGCGATCCGGCATGGTATCAGTATGCGCTGTGCGCCGGGCGAACCAGCAAGACGATAGGCACCAACTGCGCGGCGGTGGTCTGGTCGCAAAGTGCGGATTTTCAGCTGCTGAATCTCAGCGTAGCCAATAGCCTGCTGGATACCGTCGACGGTGGGACTCATCAGGGCGTGGCGCTGCGGACGGACGGCGATCGCGTGCAGCTGGAGAACGTCCGCCTGCTCGGACGTCAGGACACGCTCTACGTAAATACCAGCAATCGGCGCAATGAGGCGGTAACCGACCGTATCAGCCGGGTATACGTGAAAGACAGCTACGTCGAAGGGGATGTGGACTACGTCTTTGGCCGGGCGAACGCCGTTTTTGATAACGTCCATTTTCACACCGTCTCAACGCGCCGCTCGCCCGAGGCATACGTGCTTGCGCCGAATACGTTGCCGGATAATCCATACGGCTTTCTGGTGAAGAATAGCCGCTTTACCGGTGACGGCGGCTATCAGGGCAACTTCAAGGCGAAGCTGGGCCGCGCCTGGGATCAGGGGGCGGGGAAGACCGGTTATTTAGCGGGTAAAACCGCTAACGGGCAGGTGCTTATTGCCAACAGTACTATCGATCAAAGCTACGATCGGCTTTCCCCCTGGGGCGCTGCGGCCACCACCGCCCGGCCGTTCCGCGGCAACACTTCCGCAGAACGGCAGCTTGATGATGTTGCCTTCAATCGCCTGTGGGAATTCAATAACCGCTGGCAGCCCTGAGGCTTAAAACGGGAGCTCGCGCGGGACCGTTTGCAGCGTTATCCAGCGTAGCTCGGTAAACTCGGCAATTCCCGCGCGGCCGCCAAAGCGGCCGTAGCCTGACGATTTGCAGCCGCCAAACGGCATTTGCGCTTCGTCGTGTACGGTGGGGCCGTTGATGTGGCAAATGCCGGTTTGCAGATTTTGCGCCAGGTTCCACGCCCTGGCGCTGTCCCGGCTGTATATCGCCGACGAGAGGCCATATTCGCTTTCATTGGCGACGGCCAGCGCTTCGGCTTCGTCCTTAACGCGAATAATCGATTTCACCGGACCGAACGACTCTTCATGCCAGATGCGCATTTCCCGGGTGACGCCATCAAGCAGGGTGGCGCGCATTTGCGTCGAATCGGATAGGCCGCCGGCCAGCAGGCGCGCCCCCTTCGCCAGCGCGTCCTCTATCAAGGCATTGCAGCGGGTGACGGTCTTCATGTCCACCACCGGGCCGAGCAGGCTGGCGGGCAGGGCGGCGGCGCGTCTGGCCAGCTGCGCCACAAACGCTTCCGCGACGGTCGCGTCAACGATGATGCGCTCGGTGGACATGCAGATTTGTCCGGCGTTGGCGAATGCGCCAAAAATTGCGCCTGCGGCGGCCTGTTCGAGATCGGCGTCATCCAGCACCAGCAGCGGCGCTTTGCCGCCGAGTTCCAGCACCGCGGGTTTCAGATGTTCGCCGCAGGTGCGGGCGATTATCCGTCCCACCGGCGTGGAGCCGGTGAAATTGATGCGGCGTACGGCGGGGTGGGCAATCAGTAACTCCACCAGCGCAGGCGCGTCGGCGGGGGCGCAGGTCAGATAATTGACCACGCCCGCGGGAAAGCCTGCCGCCGCCAGGGCATCGATAATCAGCCCCTGGGTCGCCGGTGAAAGCTCCGCGCCTTTGAGGATAACCGTATTTCCGCAGGCCAGCGGCGTGGCGATAGCGCGGGTCGCGAGGATTAATGGCGCGTTCCACGGTGCCATGCCAAGCACCACGCCTGCACCCTGGCGGATGCCCAACGCCAGGTTTCCCGGCACGTTGGAAGGGATCACCTGGCCCTCAATTTGCGTGGTCAGGGCGGCGGCTTCGCGCAGGATATCGGCGGCCAGATGAACGTTAAAACCGGCCCAGTGCGCGGTGGCTCCCGTCTCCGCCGCCATCGCGGCGATAAATTTCGCCTCACGACGCAGCATCTCTTCCGCTGCCTCCAGCAGGAGGCGTCGGCGCTCGGCGGGTACCGTATCGCGCCACTGCGGGAACGCCGCGCCGGCGGCAGCGGCGCAGCGGCGGGCGTCCGCCAGGCTGGCGGCGCTGGCAACGGAGGCGCGTTCGTGCGTGAGCGGATTATCGCGGGTAAAGGTGGCATGACCTTCAGCATCATGCCACTGGCCGTTGGTGTACAGATTGCAGGTTATTGTCATTATTGGCTTCTCCTGGCGTTACGATTTGCCGAGTGTATCGGGTTGCGCCGCCGCGCGGTGGCGGTCGGGCGGTTATCGCCCGCTTTTTTCGTAACTTTGCGCAGGGTTCACATTTATGAAGAAGTTCGATGACGCCAATTGAGAGGATGTTGAATTTATCGTCGAAAACGCGGTTTTTAGCATAACCTGATAGCAATTGATTATTTGCCGGTTGAATTCTCCTGTGCTGTTATTAAAGGACTTATAACAAATTCATAAGGCTTATAACCATGTCTACAGGGAAAACGTTTCTTGCGCTGGCGTTGAGCGCGCTACTGCCGGCGGCAGGCGCCTGGGCGGCGGGCAACGATACGCTGGTCTATTGTTCCGAAGCTTCGCCGGAATCTTTCAACCCGCAGATTGCCAGCTCGGGCCCATCTTTCGTCGCCAGTTCCCAGGTGCTTTATAACCGCCTGATAAACTTTGACCCGGTCAAAAATACGCCGATTCCCTCGCTGGCCACCGAATGGCGCGTCTCCCCGGACGGTAAAACCTGGACTTTCACCCTGCGTAAGGGCGTGCAGTTCAACAGCAACAAATACTTCAAGCCGACCCGTGATTTCAACGCCGATGACGTGCTGTTCTCGGTGCTGCGGCAGAAAGATGCCAGCCATCCGTACCATAATGTTTCCCAGGGACATTACGAATACTTCCACGACGTTGGGCTGGATAAGCTGATCAAAGACGTCAAAAAAATCGATGATTATCACGTGCAGTTTGTGCTGAACGAGCCGAACGCGGCGTTCCTCGCCGACTGGGGAATGGATTTTGCGTCGATTCTGTCTGCCGAATATGCCGATGCGATGCTGAAAAAAGGCACCCCGGAGTATGTCGATACCTGGCCTATTGGTACCGGACCCTACGCGCTGCAGCAATATAAAGCGGATTCGCTGATCCGCTATGTCGCTAACCCGCACTACTGGGACGGTGACGTGCCGACCAAACACCTGATTTTCTCGATCACACCGAACGTTGAGACGCGGCTTGCGAAGCTGCAAACCAATGAATGCCAGATTATCCCCGCGCCGTCGCCGGTACAGTTCCCGGTGATTAAGGGCAATAAAGATCTGGCGCTGCATGCGGTTGAGGCGCTCAACGTTGGCTATCTGGCCTTTAATACCGAGAAAAAGCCGTTTGATAACGTACTGGTGCGCCAGGCGCTGAACTACGCTACCGACAAGCAGGCAATCGTGAAAGCGGTCTTCCTGGACTCCGGCAGCGTCGCGAAATCGCCGATCCCCGCCAATATGCTGGGCTATAAGAAAGATCTGCCTGATTACGACTACGATCCGCAAAAAGCGAAAGATCTCCTTAAGCAGGCCGGGCTGGAAAAAGGGGCCGAGGTCACCCTGTGGTCGATGCCGGTGCAGCGGCCGTATAACCCCAATTCCCGACGTATTGCCGAGATGATTCAAAATGACTGGAGCAAGGTTGGGATCAAAGCCAAAATCGTTACTTATGAATGGGGTGAATACCTCGCCGGCATGCGCAAAGGCGAGCACGACAGCGCGCTGTTTGGCTGGATGTCTGATAATGGCGATCCGGATAACTTCGCCGGCACCCTGTTAAGCTGCGATAACATTAAAACCGGCTCTAACGTTGCCCGCTGGTGCGATAAATCCTACGATGCGCTGGTGAAAAAGGCTATCCTGGTCAGCGACCCGCAGGTGCGCGCCGGACTCTACGCTCAGGCGCAGGAGATTTTTCAGCAGCAGGCCCCCTGGATCACCCTGGCGACCGGTAACACCTTCTACGCGACGCGCAGCAACGTGAGCGGCTACAGCGTGAGCCTGATGGGCAGCGATTTTTCCAAAGTTAAACTCAATTAAGCCGGAAGGAGAGAAGCATGTCGCATCTGGATGAGGTCGTCGCGCGCGTGGACGCCGCGATTGCCGAAAGCGTTATTAGCCATATGAATGAACTGCTGATCGCGCTGAGCGATGACGCGGGGCTGGGGCGGGAAGAGCGCTACGTTCAGCAGCAGCGTTTGCGTAACGCCATCGCCCACCACGGCCGCCAGCAGCACGAGGAGCAGGAAGCTCGCCGGGAGCAGCTGACCCGCGGCGGCGAGATTCACTAGTTACGCCGCTAGAACTGGCGCCTGGCCACCAGCCAGGCGCCGATAACCAGCATCACCGCCCCGCAGAGCGGGCCAACCAGCGCGCGTAGCGGGACGTGGTGCGCGCGAATCAGATCTATCACTAAGCCCCCAACCAGCTGGCTGGCAATCAATACCGCAATCGTGGTTGCCGCCCCGACGTTCTGATAGCCGCTGATGCTGGCAAAGACAAAGAACGAGCCCAGCAGACCGGGAATGAGCGTCCACCACTTTACGCTGACCGCCAGCTCCTGAAACCCCGCCGCGCCGTGCTTAAGCAGCAGTATTGTCACAAAAATCACGATGCCGACCAGCGAGTTAAGCAGCATGGCGATCAGGATGGTCGATGCGGACTGGGTAATGCGCACCATCAGCGTGTTTTGCAGCACCAGCCCGACGCCAGCGGCGATTAAACAGGCCAGGGTCAGCGTTTGATTCATGCGCTGCCGTCCGGATCGCGGCGATCGTCAAGCTGCAGCTGCATAAAGGTCAGATCCAGCCAGCGGCCAAATTTCGTGCCGACCTGCGGCATATGCCCGGTGGTGATAAAGCCCAGCGTTTCATGCAGATGCAATGAAGCCTCGTTTTGCGCTTCAATGCCGGCGACCATGACGTGCTTATTCAGCCGTTTCGCCTCGGCGATGAGGGCGACGAGCAGGCTGCGGCCCAGCCCTTTCCCCTGATGATCGGGGTGGACATAGACGGAATGTTCGACGGTGTGGCGAAAGCCGTCAAAGGCGCGCCAGTCGCCGAAGGAGGAGTAACCGGTAATCACCCCGTTTTCTTCGCTCACCAGCACGGGATAACCGGCTATCTGCCGGGCTTCGAACCAGGCAATACGGTTGTCGGTATCGACGGTTTTGTCGTTCCAGATGGCGGCGGTATGGACGACCGCATGGTTGTAGATTTCAGCGATTGCCGCGCAATCGTCTTTGCTGGCATGGCGGATGCTCATGGTAACCCTCAGGCTTGTACACTATAGTAGTACGATATTATTACAATAATGTACGCAAGGCTGTCATCTGTTTTAGCCATAAATTTTTCCTCTGGCCGGCCGGGTCCGTTGTGTGCGATGACTGCGCGACCCTGGCTTGCCTTCGCAGAAACATCATTCGTATTTATATTTCATGATTGGAGGATTTATTAAATATATTACTGTTAATCTGCCGTCATATTTTACATTTTTATTTACCGGATTTGGATTTTCCTGACATGCAGAAAAGAAATTACTTTTATCATAAATCCTTGATTATATTGGTGATGATGTAAATCATTGTGATGGCAGTCCGCTTTTTATTTTCACCCAATAGAACTAGTCTAACCCCTGAAGATATATTTCGGTTAAGCAGAGTGCATGTCGAGAAGTTATTCAATGTGGCTCTGTTGGATTTTATATAACGATATTCTGTTTACACTATTATGCGTATTTATACGCAGGGAATGATTTTGCTAACAAGGGTGAAGCAATGGCGCGTACACAAAATATGAAGAAATTAATGCCGTCAATATTGGCAATGGCCATGGGGGCTATATTGGGCAATTCCGCTATGGCGGCTGAAACCACCGCGCTACAGGCAGCACCGGCTTATACCGCGACGCAGACTAAAGGGGAGACGCTGTGGAGCAATGACGATACGGCAATTGGTATTTTAGGATCCGTACGTTTAATGGCCAAAACGGACTCTAATCATACTCAGGAACATAATATACAGAATAATGACTCGCGGCTGGGGGTTGCCGTGCGGCATAATTTTGACCTGAACGGCCTGAGTAATTATGCCGTCGGTTATTATGAGACCGGCGTTCATGGTTTAGATTCCGCCACCGATGACCAGGGCAATGATGTTTATACCCGGCAGGCTTATGCCGGTATTGGCAATGACCGCTATGGCGTGGTGACCTTCGGCAAACAGTATGCTCCCACGGACTGGGGGCTGGGTATTGATACGACTTATGCCTGGGGCGGTAAAGCGAAACATGATACCGCCGGAATGTCGACGGATATTATTAATTCCGCGGCAATCTATTATTACAATGATAAAAATATGACGATTGGCGTCATGGGGCAAGGCAATGACAACGTCGACAGCATCGGCTTTGCGGCCTACGGCGATGGGCCGAACCTGCATGATGCTTACCGCGATGGTTCAGCCACCGTTCACGGCGGCGCCGCGGTTGCCGCGCAGTACCGTTGGGATAACGGCTTCTCCGTCTCCAGCGCGGTGGCGTATAACAATTACACGGTAAATAGCGGGTCAGTCAGCGGCTGCCAGAATTTTGGCCCGAATGGCCACTGTTTTAATTACACCGATAATAACGGCGATGCCTATGACGGCAATACTTATAGCATGGGCATGAACGCGAAATATACGACAAGCGTTGGCGATCATGCCTGGTATAACGGCGCGGAAGTGACTTATTACCTCAATAAAGTGAATGATGTTACAGCGGCGACCAGCGGCCATTACGAACATAATAACCAGCAGGGGGATGACCAGGAAACGGTTCTCGGTCTGGAATATGACTCGCAATTTAAAATCACCCCGGCCTGGAGCGTCTACGTTGATTTTAACTGGTCGCAGGGCGGCGATGCGATGGAGGGACAGCACTTCCAGTCGACGGTATTGGGTACCGATTACTGGCTGGGGAAAAACGCGGTGACTTATCTTGAATACGGCTACGAAAAAGCCTGGGGCAACGATAATGAAGCGTGGAATATTGACGACAATCTCGGCGCAGTGGGGCTGCGCGTCTTTATCTGACGGGCATTTTCTTTTCATTTATGGTCTTGAGGGTGCTTTAGTTTACGGATTGCATCCTTTTCTGCCTTGCCCGGCGGTGTATTACGCCGGGCCTTTTCACGATAATCGCCGCTATCGGCGTCTGGTTGTAGAAACAGTAGGGCTACACTATAGTGTCACGTTATGAATACTATAGAAGACAACCTCAACCAGCGCATCAGCGCACGCATCCGAATCGAGCGGGAATCCCGCGGCTGGTCGCTCAGCGAACTCGCCGAGCGGGCTGGGGCGTCGCGGGCGATGATCCACAAGATCGAGCGCGGCGAAAGCAGCCCGACGGCGTCGATGCTTGGACGACTTTCCGGCGCCTTCGGCATTAGCATGTCGACGCTGATCGCCAGGGCGGAGATGCAGGAAGGCAAGCTGCTGCGTTTTGCTCATCAGCCGGTGTGGCACGATCCGCAGAGCCACTATCTTCGGCGTCACGTTTCCCCGCGTAGCGACCTGCCTATCGATCTGGTGCAGGTGGAACTTCCGGCTGGCAGCGACGTTCCTATGCCCGCGTCATCCTATGCGCTGGCCCGGCAGCTCATCTGGCTACAGCAGGGCGAACTGGTCTTTCTCGAAGGCAACGCGCGCCACGAAATGCAGGCGGGGGATTGCCTGGAGCTCGGGCCGCCGAACGACTGCCGCTTTATTAATGAAACCACGCAGCCCTGCATCTATCTGGTGGTCCGGCTCAATCAATCTGCCTCATAATGTCAATGCGCGTTGCCGGGAAAGCAGCTAGCCTCAATACAGACTTGTCAAAAGAGGAGTTTGTTATGGCTTTCAATCCGCAACGCCACCGCCGCTGGCTGCTGGCATCCCGTCCGCACGGCGAGCCGACCGGGGAAAACTTCCGCCTGGAAGAGGGTGAGGTCGCTTCTCCCGGGCCGGGACAGCTACTGCTGCGCACCGTCTTTCTGTCTTTAGATCCCTATATGCGCGGGCGGATGAGCGACGCGCCTTCCTATTCGCCGCCGGTCGCCGTTGGCGCGGTGATGGTGGGCGGCACCGTGAGCCGCGTCGTGACATCGAACCATGATGATTATCAGCCCGGCGACTGGGTGCTGGGGTACGGCGGCTGGCAGGATTATGAACTCTCCGACGGCAGCGGGCTGGTGAAGTTAGGCGAGAGCCCGGAACACCCTTCCTGGGCGTTGGGGATCCTCGGCATGCCGGGTTTTACGGCCTATATGGGGCTGCTGGATATTGGTCAGCCGAAAGCGGGCGAAACGCTGGTGGTCGCCGCCGCCACCGGGCCGGTTGGCGCAACGGTCGGACAGATTGCGAAGCTGAAAGGCTGCCGTACGGTGGGCATCGCGGGCGGCAGCGAGAAGTGCCGCTATGCGGTAGAAACCCTCGGCTTCGACGCCTGCATCGATCACCGCGCGCCCGATTTCGCCGTCAAACTGCTTGAAGCCTGCCCGCAGGGGATCGATATCTACTATGAGAACGTCGGTGGGAAAGTGTTTGATGAAGTACTACCGCTGCTGAACACCTCGGCCCGCGTGCCGGTTTGCGGCCTGGTCAGCGGCTACAATGCCACCGCGCTGCCCGACGGCCCGGATCGTTTACCGCTGCTGATGGCGACAATCCTCAAAAAACGCATCCGTATGCAGGGCTTTATTATCGGCCAGGATTACGGGCACCGGATTGCCGAGTTCCAGCAGGAGATGGGGCGCTGGGTGCAGGCAGGGAAAATCAAATACCGCGAGCAGGTGGTTGACGGCCTGGAGAACGCGCCGCAGGCGCTCATCGGTCTGCTGAAGGGCGAGAACTTCGGTAAAGTGGTGGTTCGCGTCTCTCCTGACGAGTAGCTTTTTCCCGGCAGGCATCGCGCCTGCCGGTTTTATGATGATTTACGCGTAAAACGCCAGCCGCTCCGCCAGCAGGTCAACAAACGCCTGGCGATCGACATCGAGCATCACCGTTGCGTTCGGCTTCCTGCCGGTCAGATTGTAGAAATCGACCACGGTCATTCCCTGGGTATATTTCCCCTGCGTTTCCACGCCGACCCAGCGTTCAACGGTGGTAAACATCTCCGGCTTCAGCAGCCAGGCAATGGTGCACGGGTCGTGCAGCGGCGCGCCGACAAAGCCCCATTTCTCATCCTTATGGTACTCAAGGAAGAAGTCGAGCAGTTCGGCGACGATGGTGGATATCGGGTTGCCAATGCGGCGGAAGCGCTCAATATCCTCAACGTGAATTTGCGCTTTATGGGTGACGTCTAACCCGGCCATCACCACCGGAATGCCGGACTGGAAAACGATCTCCGCCGCTTCCGGGTCGACGTAGATATTAAACTCGACCGCCGGCTGCCAGTTACCCAGCACCATCGCACCGCCCATTATCACGATGCGGGCAATTTTGGCATGCAGTTCAGGGTGGCTGTTGAGCAGCAGGGCGACGTTGGTTTGCGGGCCGGTTGCGACGATGGTGACCGGCTCGGCGCTGTCGCGCAGGGTTTTGGCCATCAGCTCGACGGCGGTGCACGTCTGGGCGGCAAAGCCCGGTTCCGGCAGCGCCGGACCGTCAAGACCGCTCTCGCCATGCACGTTATCGGCGATAATCAGCTCCCGCATCAACGGCTTGAGCGCGCCGCCGGCTACCGGAATATCCGGGCGCTTAAGCAGGGTGAGCATCCGCAGGACGTTGCGCAGGGTTTTGTCCGGGGTCTGATTTCCCGCGGAAGAGGTGACGGCTTTAACATTGAGTTCGGGTGAGGCGAGGGCAAGAACGAGGGCAATCGCGTCATCATGACCCGGATCGCAATCGATAATCACTGGCAGTGCCATAGCAGCTCCTTGTTGGCGTTATTTTGTGACAAGGGTAACGCCGTAAAGCGGTATAGACGAGGCTTAGCGCAGGATAGTGTGATGACGTGCACGATTGAGCGCCGATATCGCGCGACGCCTTGCCAATCTATCTGCCTGATCCTTGCGCAATCAGGGGGTAGCCATGCGGTGGCGCAAAAAGTCGCTTCTCGCGGAGGCCTATAATGATAAAACGACTCAACCATACAAA
This sequence comes from Klebsiella sp. PL-2018, assembly GCF_019048985.1. NCBI lineage: Bacteria > Pseudomonadati > Pseudomonadota > Gammaproteobacteria > Enterobacterales > Enterobacteriaceae > Klebsiella > Klebsiella sp. PL-2018. The sequence goes on along the minus strand of NZ_CP077673.1, from coordinate 3,094,424 downwards.
TATTCATGGTTTGCTTTCCGCCAACGGATTCTTATTCTAAAGAAAACTTCAAGAGGTAACCGCAATGAAAGATGTTGTAGATAAATGCAGTACCAAAGGCTGCGCCATTGACGTGGGCTCGATTATTGATAATGAGGACTGCGTCTGGCGGGTAGAGAAAAACTTCGCCAGCCGCGAAGAGGCCGAGTCCACCATCGCGGCCGTCCGCGAACGTGCCCTGGCCGCCGCGCCCGCCAGCGAGCCGCCGCAGGTCGACTATACCATCGTGGCCGCCGGCGATGAGGCAAAGCTTGAGGCTTCGATTGCCTTCTCCTGCCAGGCGGAAAAGATCATTTTCGAATTGTCGTTAAGAAACGTGATTTAACGCCATCGAGCATCCACGGCTAACCCTCAACAGGATCCTGCGAGCGATCCCGTTGAGGTCCCGCAATTAAGCGTTACTCAAACCGCCATGCCAGATTTAGACCGATACCGTAATTACGGCCCGGCGCCGGTTCGTAGTAGCGGCCGTTGGATTCGTTAACGATAACCGAGCCCGCGTAGCTGCGGTCGAACAGGTTATCGACGCGGCCAAACAGATCCATATCCATTTTGCCGTAGCTCCATTTATAGCCGGTCGTCAGGCCGACCACCGTCCAGGATGGGGCTTTGGCGGTGTTCTCATCGTTAGCCATAATATCGCTCATATAGCGAATATCGCTGCCCGCGTACCAGCCTTTTTCGGGCTGGTAGCCAAAGGAGGCATAGCCCATGTTGCGGGCGATCCCCGGAATGCGATTGCCTTTACAGCTGGCATCATCACAGACGTTGGTACGATAGGTCGCATCCAGCCAGGTCCAGGCCGCTTTTAAACGCCAGCTCTCGCCGAACTGCTGATCCAGCCCCAGCTCCATCCCCTGGCGACGGGTTTTCCCGGCGTTTTTGTAGCTGGTACGCCCGCCGCTGCTGGCGTCGACGACAATCTCATTGTCGGTGTCGGTCTGGAACAGCGCGGCGGTCAACAGGCCGTTGCCGATACGCGCCTTGCTGCCAATTTCAACGGTTTCGTTGGTGGACGGCTGCAGGCCAAAGTTCAGCCCGCCCTGGTCGCCGGAGCGATAGGAAAGCTCATTAATGGTCGGCGTTTCGAAACCGCGGCCGGCGGAGACGTAGACGTTCCACGCGTCGGTTACCGCATATTTCAGCGAGCCTGCCGGCAGCCATTTATGATAGCTGGCCTCGCCGCTGTCATCGCCGTTGCCCGGCGTAATGTAATAATCGTTGGAATCGAACCAAACCGAGCTGTAGCGCACGCCCGCGTCCAGAGAGAGTTTCTCGGTGAGCTGCCACTGGGTTTGCAGATAGGGATCGACGTTCCACATCAGGTTACGCTCGTTGCGGCGCAGGTCTCCCTTTTCACCGTACTGCGGCGCGCCGTTGCTCATAACAAAGTTTTCGTAACCTTTGCGGCGCTCGCTCATGGTTTCGTAATCAAGACCGGTGGTTAAGGTGACCGGCACCAGCAGCTCGCCGCGGTGGGTCCAGCGGGTATCAATCCCCTGGTAGTGACGCGTCAGGTCGATAACGCCGCCAGCATGGGTGGGTTTGAGCTGCGGCGCGCGAGGAATCGACTGATATTGCGTGGTTTCACGTTCACCGGCGTACATCATCACGCTCAGATCGTCCTGCTCGCTCAGCTGTCGCTCGTAGCGTAAACCGGCCTGGGTTTGTTTGATGGTTTTGCGGGTATTGTACTCATCGCCTCTTGGCGACTGGCGCGGATTATTTTGCCATTCGTCATAGCTCAGGCCGCCCGCGTCATTAGCTTTAATATCCACGCTGTTAAACAGCAGGGTCAGCTTACTGACGTCGTTGATGCGCACGCCGAGCTTCGCGTTGGCGAGATTCTTACGCGCGCCGCTATGGTCGCGGGAGCCGTGGGTAGTGAAGCGGTTGGTGGAAACCACGTAGTCGACGTCGCCCGCGTGGCTGCCGTCGCCCACCGCGCCGGTCGCTTTCATACCGTAATGCCAGGTGCCAAAGCTGCCGTAGTAGCTGCTGGCTTCGATAGTGGGCGGCTGGCTTCCGGTCTGGCTGGTGGCGTTGATCACCCCGCCGGAGGAGTTACCGTACAGGGCGGAAAAAGGCCCGCGCAGCACCTCGAGCGAATCGAGGCTGCCAATATCAATATTCGAGGTTTGCCCCTGGCCATCGGGCATGGTGGCCGGGATACCGTCGACGTAAATACGCAGCCCGCGCACGCCGTAGGTGGAGCGGGACCCGAAGCCGCGAATCGAAAGCTGCAGATCCTGCGCGTAGTTCTGGCGGTTTTGCACCTGCAGTCCCGGTACCGCGCCCAGCGACTCGGAGAGGTTTACCCGCGGCGCGGCCTGGCGCATCTCATCGCCGTTAACCACGCTAACGGCGGCGGGGGTATCGAGTTCGGAAACCGCCGACGGCGCGGCGGTAACCACCATGGTCTGTTCAGCGGCGAGAGCGGTTGGCCCTGCGGAGACCAGCGGCAAAATCAGAGCGGGGAGCGCGGCGGCGCGCACGGAAAGGATTTTCATCAAAGTTACTCACAAAACGAACCAAACGGAACATATGTATATATGTTAGCTCTTTTGTAAATTTTTTGAAAAGACTTAACGGAATTTGAGTTAACAAATAGCAAGAATTGCGTGATGCCGAAAGCGCTACGGGTAATTAACGCTCCACATTGCGATAAATAATGATTACTATTCGCATTCCAAAGAAGAGCGCAAAGCGATGATTTTGCGCCCCGGAAGCACTGTCGAGCAGGCATATATTTGTTTTATCAAAGGGAGTCGTCATGTCATTACGTCATCTGTCCGCGCCGCGTCTGCGCCGTTCACTGTTGTTAACTTCGTTACTGCTGGCGGGGAGCTTTAGCGCCCACGCGGCGGAAGAAATGCTGCGCAAAGCCGTCGGCAAGGGCGCATACGAAATGGCCTATAGCCAGCAGGAGAATGCGCTGTGGGTGGCCACCTCGCAAAGCCGTTCGCTGGATAAAGGCGGTATCGTTTACCGTCTCGATCCGACGACTCTCGAAGTCACGCAGATTATTCATAACGATCTGAAACCCTTCGGCGCGACGATCGATAACGCCACTCAGACCCTGTGGTTTGGCAACACCACCGACAGCACCGTCACCGCCATTGATGCTAAAACCGGGAAAGTGAAAGGGCGTCTGGTGCTTGACGCCCGCCAGCGCAGCGAAACCGTACGTCCGCTGGCCCCGCGCGAGCTGGCGGTCAACGAGAAAACCAACACCGTCTACATCACCGGGCTGGGTAAAGAGAGCGTGATTTGGGTGGTGGATGGCGACAAGCTAACGCTGAAAGACACCATCGCCAATACTGGCGCAATGGCGACCGGTCTGGCGCTGGACGCGGAAGCGAACCGTATCTATACCACCAATGCCGATGGGGAACTGGTGACTATCGACAGCACCAGCAACAAAATCCTGTCGCGTAAAAAGCTGCAGGATGATGGCAAAGAGCACTTCTATCTCAACCTGAGCCTGGATACCGCCGGACATCGCGCCTTTATCACCGACGGTAAACAGCCGGAAGTACTGGTGGTCGATATTCGCGATGGCAAAGTGCTGGAGAAAATCGCCGCGCCGGAGTCCCTGGCCGTGCTGTTTAACCCGACCCGCAATGAAGCCTACGTGACGCACCGTAAAGCCGGCGAAGTGAGTGTGATCGATGGTAAGACCTACAAAGTGGTCAAGACCTTCAAAACGCCGACTCATCCGAACAGCCTGACGCTCTCCGCCGATGGTAAAACGCTGTACGTCAGCGTGAAGCAGGAGTCGACGCGTCAGAAAGAGGCGACCCAGCCAGATGACGTTATCCGCATCGCGCTGTGATCCTGACGGGAGGGGGCAACCTCTCCCGCCATCAGTGTGCTCGCACTGCAGCCGGGTGGCGGCTTACGCCTCACCCGGCCTACAAAATGCACTGTTTGCTGTCTGACCGAAAACCGCACCCATCCAGATATCACCCTCTGTTACAAACACTTATTAGCCTGATAAATGTAATGGCTATAAACTTACGGCTTTCCTGCGCAAGCGGGACGGTGGCATTAATCCTGGAGAAAAGATGAAAAAATCATTAATGGTTGTTTGCGCCGGCGCGATGCTGGCTCTTCTGGCGGGCTGTAGCTCAAACTATGTCATGACGACAAAAAGCGGGCAGACTATCGTAACGCAGGGCAAGCCGAAGCTGGATAAAGATACCGGAATGACCAGCTATACTGATGAGTCGGGCAATAAGCGCCAGATTAACAGCAGCGATGTGGCCCAGCTGGTGGAAGATAATTAAGTTGTGCGGTTGCGGTTTGCCCGTGAGGCAAACCGCAAAGTGATTTATTGCTGTTTTTCAATATTCGGCGCGGTGCTATGAATGTCATGCACGCGCTTGCGCACGCCAAACCAGCCGGCGACCAGCAAAACGGCAATCAGCGGAAGCGAACCGATGGTATAAGTCCCATTCGGATAATCGAAAGCCATTAATACCAGCACGCTAAGCAGGAACAGCAGGGTCAGCCAGGAGGTAAAAGGCGCCCCCGGCATCTTGAAGCTAACGTCCGCCGCTTTGCCTTCCTTGATCGCCTTACGCAGGCGCATCTGGCACACCACAATAAAGCCCCATGAAGCGATAATCCCCAGCGACGCGACGTTAAGGACAATTTCAAACACCTGCGAAGGCACCAGGTAGTTGAGGAATACCCCAACGACATACACCGCCAGCGTCGCCAGAATCCCGGCGTAGGGCACGTGGTGGCGGCTCATTTTCGACATAAACTTCGGCGCCGAACCGCCCATCGACATGGAGCGCAGAATACGCCCGGTGCAGTAGAGGCCGGAATTGAGGCTGGAGAGCGCGGCGGTTAACACCACGATATTCATCACGCTGCCGATATACGGCACGCCCAGCTTCGAGAAGAAGGTGACGAACGGGCTCTGCCCGGCCTGATAGGCATTCCACGGCAGCAGCAGCACCAGCAGCAGCACGGAGCCAACGTAGAACAGACCAATACGCCAGATAACGCTGTTAATGGCGCGCGGCACCATGGTCTGCGGATCTTTACACTCGCCAGCGGCGGTACCCACCAGTTCGATAGAGGCGAAGGCGAACACCACCCCCTGTACCAGCACCAGCGCCGGCAGCAGGCCGTGCGGGAACAGGCCGCCGTTATCGGTAATCAGGTGGAAACCGGTGGCATTGCCATCCAGCGGCTTTCCGCTGCCAAGAAAAATAGTCCCGACCACCAGAAACGCGACGATCGCCAGAACTTTCACCAGCGCGAACCAGAACTCCATCTCGGCGAACCATTTCACGCCGATCATGTTCATGGTGCCGACAATCGCCAGCGCGCCGAGGGCGAAGACCCACTGTGGAACGTCGCCAAACGCGCCCCAGTAGTGCATATACAGCGCGACGGCGGTGATATCGACGATCCCGGTCATCGCCCAGTTGATAAAGTACATCCAGCCCGCAACGTAAGCCGCTTTTTCGCCGAGGAACTCGCGGGCGTAGGAGACGAAGCTGCCGCTGGAGGGGCGATGAAGCACCAGCTCGCCCAGCGCGCGTAAGATAAAGAACGAGAAGAGGCCGCAGACCAGATAAACCAGCGCCAGGGCCGGTCCGGCCATCTGCAGGCGCGCGCCCGCGCCGAGGAACAGGCCGGTACCAATCGCGCCGCCGATGGCAATCATCTGCACCTGACGGTTGCCCATCGCCTTGTGGTAGCCCGACTCCTGCGAGTTCAGCCAGTGGCGTTTGGCAGCGTGCTGCTCCGCCACGCTAGAGTGTTTTGTATTCATTGATGTCGCTATTTTCCTGTCAATGTCCATGAAGTGGTTCGTGCTGCTGGCTCTCTCATCATTCTGAGGAATGAGATAAGCGAGCATGGCGGAGAATCCTACACGTATCGGAAAATGGACGCACGCAAAAGATTTGCGGACAGCACTTGCTTAAATATCAATGAGATCGGGAGCTTTTCGGCGTTCGCGCATGATGGGGAAATTTTGCTCATCGTTTTAACGTTATTGCGCTATTATTCTCCGCCCGCGTTTTGCCCGAGAGACCACGATGAAAATCAACGTAGTAGGGACCAGCGGCGTCGGCAAATCCACCCTCGCGCGTCGGCTGGCTCAGGAACTGTCACTGCCTTATATTGAAATGGATGTGCTCTACTGGCTGCCCGAGTGGCAAGGGACGCCGGACGATGAGTTCTACGCCAAACTCACCGCCGCGCTCGCCACGCCCGGCTGGGTGCTGGACGGCAACTATAACCGCAGCCGCCCGGTAAAATGGCGCGATGTGGATCTGGTGGTATGGGTGGACTACAGCTTCTGGCGCACGATCCGCCAGGCGGTCCGTCGCGCGGCTTCACGCGCAAGCCGACGGCAGGAGCTGTGGCCCGGCACCGGCAATTGCGAAACCTTCCGCCGCTCTTTCTTTAGCCGGGACTCTATTATTCTCTGGACGCTGAAAACCTGGCGCAACAATCGCCGGCGTTACCTGGCGGATATGCAGGACCCGCAGTATCAACACATTCGCTTTGTTCGTTTACGCAACCAGCAGCAGACCGAGGCGCTGGTGCACGAGCTTCGGCAGAATAGCCGATAATCCCCCGGCTCGCGCTGCGCGTAGCCGGGCTACCGGACCGCAGATTGTCGGTAACCCGTAGCCCGGGTAAGGCGTTTACGCCGCAACCCGGGGAATATGCCGTGACGTGGCATTGCTGCGGCTTCTTCCCGGCTTGCGCTGCGCTTAGCCGGGCTACCGAACCGCAGATTGCTGGTAACCCGTAGCCCGGGTAAGGCGTTTACGCCGCAACCCGGGGAATATGCCGTGACGTGGCATTGCTGCGGCTTCTTCCCGGCTTGCGCTGCGCTTAGCCGGGCTACAGGGCCACAGATTGCTGGTAACCCGTAGCCCGGGTAAGGCGTTTACGCCGCAACCCGGGGAATATGCCGTAACTTGGCATTGCTGCGGCTTCTTCCCGGCTTGCGCTGCTCCTGCCCGGGCTACAGGCCCACAGATTGCTGAGGACGCGTAGCCCGGGCAGATGCGCAGCATCGCCTCCGGGGCAGTTACCTCACCGCATATCTAATTTCCGGCAGAGCACATGTAAATAAATTGTTTCTCACCAGCCGCGGGCGCTTCTAATAATGCAGTCATGTTAATCCACATGAGCCTGCGAAATGTCTTATCGAATCAGTATCCTGGATAAAAGCCCGCTGGCAGCCGGAGAAACGGCTGCCCAGGCGCTGGCGCGTACATTAACGCTTGCGCAACAGGCGGAAGCCTGGGGCTATCATCGCTTCTGGATAGCCGAACACCACAATACTGACCAGCTCGCCAGTCCGTCGCCAGAGCTGGCCATTGCCTGGATCCTCGGCCAGACCCGCAGGATTCGCGTTGGCTCCGGCGGCGTCATGCTGCAGCACTACAGCCCGTATAAAGTGGCGGAAAACTTCAATATGCTGGCTTCCCTCGCTCCGGGCCGCGTGGATCTGGGCGTGGGCAAAGCCCCTGGCGGACTGCCGCTCTCCACTCGCGCGTTACAGCAGGGGCTTGACCCCCAGCAAAAGGGGCGTTTTGCCGACCAGCTGGCGCAGCTCGACAACTGGCTGTCGCTGACCGAAACCGACGGTGAGGAGAGCGTCCGCGCAACGCCGATCCCGCCGCGTCGCGCCGACGGCTTTCTGCTCGGCGCCAGCCTGGAGAGCGCGCAGCTGGCGGCGCAGCTGGACTGGAACTTCGTCTTCGCCGCCCATCTCAACGGCGATAAGCAGCTGCTGCGCGAGGTGTTAACCCGCTGGCGTGAACTGAGCCGTCGAGACGCGATTATTGCCGTCCAGGTCATCGTGGCCGAAGAGGCCGCGACGGCGGCGGAGCTGGCAAAATCCGTCGAAACGTGGGGCGTTGAGCTGGAAAACGGCCAGCGGGTCACCGTCGGCAGCTAAGCGCAGGCGGCCGCCTTTGCCCGTCAGGCGGGCAGCAGGCCGACGTGCATCGCCCGGCGGGAATCGACGGTGCTGTTCGGCACCCCGGAACAGGTGAAAGCGCAGCTGGATGCCCTGCAGTCGGCCTGGAACATCGACGAATTTATTATCGACACGCCCATTAACGATGGCGCGGCGCGCCTTAACTCCCTGCGTCTGCTGGCCCGGGCGCATTTGAGCGCGGAGGTGCAGCCATGAGCCTTTCCGAACAGTTAATTCGCTGGCGGCGCGAACTGCACCAGTACCCCGAGCTCTCGCTGCAGGAGGTCGACACCACCGCACGTATTCGCGACTGGCTGCAGAGCGGCGGCATCAGCCTTCTGCCTTATGAACTGAAAACCGGCGCGGTTGCCGAAGTGGGCAGCGGCGATAAGGTGATAGCCCTGCGTGCCGATATCGATGCGCTGCCTATCGAAGAGGCGGCCAGCGTGCCGTTTCGCTCGTTGAATGCCGGCGTGATGCACGCCTGCGGGCATGATATTCATACCAGCGTGATCCTTGGCGCGGCCTTACTGCTGAAACAACGCGAAGCGCAGCTGGCGGGACGCGTCCGTATTCTGTTCCAGCCGGCGGAGGAGAGCTTCGGCGGCGCGAAAACCCTGATTCGCGCCGGCGTGCTGGAGGGCGTTTCCGCCATTTTCGGTATGCATAATGAACCGGGGCTGCCGGTGGGCGAATTCGCCACCCGAGGCGGCGCGTTTTACGCCAACGTCGATCGCTTTGTGTTTAAGGTGACCGGCAAAGGCGCTCACGCCGCCCGGCCTCATGAAGGGAAGGACGCCATTCTGCTGGCCAGCTGGTGACCCTGCTGCAAAGCGTCGCCAGCCGCGAAGTGAATACCCTCGATTCCGTGGTGCTTAGCGTCACGCGGATTCAGGGCGGCAATACCTGGAACGTCCTGCCGGAAAGCGTCGAGCTGGAAGGTACGCTGCGCACCCACAGCAGCGAAGTCCAGCAGCGGGTGAAAGCGCGGGTGAGCGAGATTGCCGCCGGCTTCGCCAGCGCCTTCGGCGCGCAGATAGATGTCTTCTGGTACGCCGGACCGACCGCGCTGGTTAATGATGAGCGCTGGGCCGCTTTCGCCAGCGACGTGGCCGATAAGTCTGGCTACCGCACGCACCATGCGGATCTCCATCTCGGCGGGGAGGATTTTGCCGTTTATCTTCAGCATATTCCCGGCGCGTTCGTCAGCATCGGCAGCGCCAGCGAATTTGGTCTTCACCATCCGGCGTTTAACCCGGATGAGCGTTTAATCGCCCCGGCGGCGCACTACTTTGCCGATCTGGCAGAGCAGGCATTAAAAGCACTTTAATTATTCAGGGTCATTGACTAAGGATTAACGATGTCTGAACAACGGCAGCTGCGCATTGGTACTATATTACACGGCGCATCGGGAAATATGTCGGCCTGGCGTCATCCGGCCGCGCTGGCCGACGCCAGTATTAACTTTGAGTTCGTCAAGCAGACGGCGTTAAAAGCGGAAGAGGGCAAGCTCGATTTTATTTTTGTTGCCGATGGCTTATATATTAATGAAAAATCGATCCCGCATTTTTTAAATCGTTTTGAACCGCTCACCGTATTATCTACCCTTGCGGCGGTAACTTCGCGTTTAGGCCTAGTCGGTACCCTGTCGACCTCCTACAGCGAACCCTTTACCACCGCCCGCCAGTTCGCCAGCCTCGATCATCTGAGCGGCGGCCGCGCGGGCTGGAACGTGGTCACCTCGCCGCTGGAAGGCTCAGCAAAAAACTTCTCCCGCGCCCAGCATCCCGATCATGCGCTGCGCTACCGTATTGCCGATGAATATCTGCAGGTTGTCAAAGGCCTGTGGGACTCCTGGGAGCAGGACGCGTTTATTCGTAATAAAGAGAGCGGCCAGTTCTTTGATAAAAACAAGCTGCACACGCTTAATCATCACGGCGATTTCTTTAAAGTAGCCGGTCCGCTAAATATTGCCCGCACGCCGCAGGGCCGGCCCATTATCTTTCAGGCGGGCGCCTCCGATGACGGTAAAAAGTTAGCCGCCAGCCACGCAGACGCTATTTTTACCCATCAGGAGTCGCTGGCGGAGGCGCAGGCCTTTTATCGCGACGTCAAAAGCCAGCTTGCAGCGCACGGCCGCCGGGAGAGCGAACTGCATATCTTCCAGGGCGTCAGCGTCATCGTTGGCGACAGCGCCGACGATGTGGAGCAGCAATACCAGACCACCGCTGCGCTGGTGTCGATTGAAGACGCGCTGAATTATCTCGGCCGCTATTTTGAACATCACGACTTTGCTCAGTATCCGCTGGATGAGGCGTTCCCGGATATCGGCGACCTCGGGCAGAACAGCTTTCGCAGCACCACCGACGAGATAAAACGCAATGCCCGCGAACGCGGCCTGACGCTGCGCCAGGTGGCGCTGGAGGCGGCCAGCCCGCGACCGCGCTTTGCCGGAACCGCTGAAGAGGTGGCGGATGGTCTGCAGCAGTGGTTTGAACAGCGCGCGACGGACGGTTTTATTATCCAGGGCGGTACGCCGGATACCTTCCCGCGCTTTGTGGACCAGGTGGTACCGATTCTTCAGCAGCGCGGACTATTCCGCCGGGAATATCCCGGCACCACGCTGCGCGAAAGCTTAGGGCTGGCAGAGCCCGTGAATCAATTCCAAAAACAATAATAGAGAACACCCGCTATGCAGAAAACGCAGAAAAAATCGCTATTACTGGCGCTGGCGCTGGCCGTTAGTGCGTCATCCTGGGCGCAGAACGTCACGATCAACGGCACCGGCGTGAGCCTCGAAGCCAACAAAACGCCGATTCATACGGCGAAAAACCCGCAGGCTATCGCGCAGCTGCCGAAAGGTCTCCACCTGGCGGTGCCGGGTAAGCTGACGGTCGCGGTCGCCGCGCTGAACTCACCGCCGCTGACCGTGTTTTCTGACGATAACAAAACCCTGCTCGGCAGCGAGGTGGATATCGCGCGCCTGGTGGCCGACAGCCTCGGGCTGGAGCTGAATGTGGTACCCACCTCGTGGGAGGACTGGCCGCTCGGCGTCGCTTCCGGCAAATATGATGCGGCGGTCAGCAATATCACCGTGACCAAAGAGCGCAAAGAGAAGTTTGATTTCGCCACCTACCGCAAAGATTCGCTGGGTTTTTACGTCAAGAGCACCAGTCCGCTGAGCAAAATTGAAAAAGCGGAAGATATTGCCGGGCTGCGGATTATCGTCGGCTCCGGCACCAATCAGGAAGCCATTTTGCTGGCGTGGAACGCCGAGAATCTCAAGAAGGGGCTGAAGCCGTTTACGCCGGTCTACACCAAAGACGACGCCGCCCAGACCCTGGCGCTGCAGTCCGGGCGCGCCGACGCCTTCTTCGGTCCCAACGTGATCGGCGCGTGGAAAGCGGCGCTGACCGGCAAAACCAAGCTGGTAGGCAGCGTTGACGGCGGCTGGCCGAAGGCGGCGCATATTGCCGTGACGGTGAAAAAAGGCAGTGGTCTGGTTGAACCGGTACAGACGGCGCTGAACGGCGCAATCCGCAGCGGCGACTACGCGAAGGTGCTGAACCGCTGGGGGGAAGGCGTGGAGAGCATTCCGCAATCGGAAATCAACCCGGCCGGACTCGGCGACTAACAGGAGGCATGATGAGCGATCTATTCCGCGATGTCTCTCCGGAAGCGCCGGAGCTGCAGCCGATTATTGAGGGCCTGTTCGGCGAGTACGCCGCGCGCTACGGCGACTATTTCTCCCGCGATGCCGAAATCGAGCTGACTGAATGGTATCTGGCGCCGCAGGGGCTGTTTATCGTGCTGGAGCGCGAAGGGGAAATTATCGCCACCGGCGCGTACAAACCGAAAGATTCCCATACGGCAGAAATCAAACGTATCTGGACCCATCGTCGTCTGCGCCAGCAGGGGCTGGCGGCGAAAGTGGTGCAGGAGCTGGAGCGACGGGCGCTGCTCGCGGGCTACAGCCATATCTATCTGACCACCGGTTTTCGGCAGCCGGAAGCGGTGCGGCTCTACCTGAGCCAAGGCTACGAGGCGCAGTTTGACCTCAGCCGCGATCCGGAAGAGTACAGCCTGCCGCCGTTCGATGGTCGACTGCGCTTTACGAAAGCGCTGGCGGTCAGCGCGCTGAGCCAGAGCGCTTAAGGAGCCAATATGCATACCCAGGAAACGATTAAGGTTGTCCCCGCGCGCTATCCGCTGCGGGCGGTAGGCGCGCTGCTGGCGCTGCTGGTGCTGGCGGTGGTGATTCAATCGGTCGCCTTTAACCCGCGCTGGGAGTGGCGCGTCTTTGCCCGCTGGTTCTTTGACCCGGTGATCCTTGAAGGTCTCGGGCAGACGCTGCTGCTGACCCTGCTGGCAACGGCGCTGAGCGTTATTCTCGGCGGCCTGCTGGCGCTGGCACGGCTCTCCAGTTCATGGCTGCTGAGCAGCCTGGCCTGGGGCTATATCTGGCTGTTCCGCTCGCTGCCGCTGATCGTGGTGCTGATTATTCTCTACAACTTCTCCTATCTTTACGACACGCTAGCGATAGGCATTCCGTTCACCGCGATTCGCTGGGCCAGCTTTGAGACCATCAACGTGCTGGGGCAGTTTTCTACCGCCGTTGTCGGGCTGACCCTGGTGCAAAGCGCCTACACCGCCGAAATTATCCGCGGCGGCTTTCTCGGGGTCGATCACGGGCAGTATGAAGCGGCGGCGGCGCTGGGGCTTCCGGCCAGCCGTCGGACCCTGCGCATTATTCTGCCGCAGGCGCTGCGCACCATTTTACCGGCGGGCTTTAACGAAATTATCAGCCTCGCCAAGGGGACGGCGATGGTTTACGTGCTGGCGATGCCGGAGCTGTTTTACACCATCCAGATGATCTATAACCGCACCCAGGAAGTTATCCCACTGCTGATGGTCGGCGCCGCCTGGTATCTGGCGATCACCAGCGTGCTGTCGCTGATCCAGTATCTGGTCGAGCGCGGACTGGCCCGCAGCGAACGCCGCTCGGCGGTCAATAGCGCCCGCAGCAGCCGCCGCGTTGAGTCCATTCGTCGCCCACAACCCCAGGAGTCCGCCCATGCCCAACTCTCGTAACGGCCATATCTCCATCACCGGCGTCAGCAAATATTTTGGCCGCCATAAAGCGCTTGATGACGTATCGCTGGAAATCGAACCCGGCACGGTGACGGTGATCCTCGGGCCGTCCGGTTCGGGAAAATCGACGCTGCTGCGGGCGATTAATCATCTGGAGCGCGTGGATGAAGGCTTTATTCAGATCGATGGCGACTATATCGGCTATCGCCGTAAAGGCGACAAGCTCTACGAGCTGAAAGAGAAAGAGATCCTCCGCCAGCGGGTTAACGTCGGCTACGTATTTCAGAACTTCAACCTGTTCCCGCATCTGACGGTGCTGGAAAATCTGATTGAGGCCCCCATCGCCCATAAGCAGGCGACCCGCAAAGAGGCGATCGCGCGGGCGTATGAACTGCTGGACGTGGTCGGACTGCGCAATAAAGCCGACGCCTGGTCGCGGCACCTGTCCGGCGGCCAGCAGCAGCGCATCGCTATTGCCCGGGCGCTGGCGCTTAACCCGCGGGTAATGCTGTTCGATGAACCGACCTCCGCGCTCGACCCTGAGTTGGTGGGGGAAGTGCTGGACGTGATTAAAAAGCTGGCGCGCTCCGGCACCACGCTGGTGGTGGTCACCCATGAAATCGGTTTTGCGAAAGAGGTGGCGGACCGGGTGGTGTTTATGGTCGACGGCAAGATAGTCGAGCAGGGCAGCAGCGACGCCGTGCTGAACCAACCGCAGCATCCGCGTACGCGGCAGTTCTTATCGAGGGTATTAGCGGCATGAGAAACGGACTTTTGGCCCTGACACTACTCTCTTTATCTGCGGCATCGCAGGCGGCTATCGACCTGCGCGCCAACGAGCAGCCGCTGCCGGTGACCCGCGATGAGCAGGCGATCGCGAAGATCCCGGCAAATTACGCCTTCGTCGAGCCGGGTACCTTAACGGTGGCGATTTCGGCGCTCAATTCGCCGCCGCTGGCGCTGTTGGCCAGCGATAACCGCACGCGTATCGGCAGCGACCCGGATATTGCCCGGCTGCTGGCCGGCAGCCTCGGGCTGAAGCTAAAGCTGGTGCCCACCGCCTGGGAGGACTGGCCGCTGGGGATTACTTCCGGACGCTACGACGTCGCGCTGGTCAATATTGCGGTGACCGAGCAGCGGAAAGAGAAGTTTGATTTTGCCACCTATCGCGTTGACTCTCTGGCCTTTTCCGTGAAATCAACCAGCGATATCGCCCGCGTGAGCGGTCCGGCGGATCTCGCGGGTAAAAAAGTGATCGTCGGGTCCGGGACTAACCAGGAGCGGATTTTGCTCGGCTGGAACGCCGAAAACGAAGCCGCCGGGCGGCAACCCGCGCTGCCGGTCTACCTGACCGATGACGCCTCGGGCAACCTCTATATTCAGTCCGGTCGCGCGGACGTGTTCTTTGGGCCGCAGTCGGTGGCGGCCTATAAAGCAGCGCTCAGCGGCAAAACCAAAGTCGTCGGCCTGGGGCCGAAAAAAGCGTACGTTGCCACCACGACCAAAAAGGGCAACGGCCTGGCTCCGGCGCTGCAGGCGGCGCTGAACGGCGCGATTGCTCGCGGCGAGTATCAGAAAGTGCTGGCACGCTGGGGAGAGCAGGGCGAAGAGGTGACTCAATCGGAAGTGAATCCGCCGGGGATAACCTACTAAAAAACCGCTGTTTCGCAGGAGTGTGATGCGAAACAGCGGAGGCGAATGCTCGCCAGGGTTTTAAATCAGGCGGCGCGCGGGGTCAGCGTCAAACGATCCAGCGGCCCGACGATAAACAGATAGGAGAACAGGCCCAGCACGCCCATGGAACCGACGTACAGGATGGCGTAATCAAAGGAGTGGGTATTAGCGAGGATCACGCCGATAACCAGCGGCGTGATAATACTCGCCAGGTTGCCGCACATGTTGAACACCCCGCCGGCAATTCCCAGCATTTCCTTCGGCGAGGTGTCGCTCAGCACGCACCAGCCGAGGTTACCGAAACCTTTAGCAAAGAAGGCCAGGCTCATGGCGGCGATCACCACCACTTCTGAGGTGGTGTAGTTGGCGACGACAATCACGCAGGAGAGCAGCATGCCGCAGATCACCGGCAGCTTGCGGGCGGTCGTCAGGCTGTAGCCGCGTTTGAGCAGCCAGTCTGAGAATACCCCACCGAGCAGTCCGCCGATAAATCCGGCAATGGCCGGGATACTGGCGACAAAACCGACCTTGAGGATCGACATACCTTTGGCCTGGTAGAGATAGGTGGGAAACCACGTCAGGAAGAACCAGGTAATGGACGTTACGCAGAACTGGCCGATATACACGCCGATCATCATGCGATTAACGCAGACGCTTTTAATCTGCGCGAGGGTTAATTTCTGCTGCGTTTTTTTCGTACCTAATTCCGGCTCGCCGCCGCCTTCGCGAATATAGTCGAGCTCCTGTTGGTTAATTTTTGGATGGTAAGAGGGATCTCTTACTTTTACCAGCCAGAATATCCCCAGCACCACGCCGATAGCGCCAATATAATAAAATACGTAGTGCCAGCTTAAATTATGCAGAATAATCGTCATTAGCGGCGTAATAATTCCCAGGGAAATATACTGCGCGGCCTGATAGACCGAGGTGACGAATCCACGCTCTTTATTGGGAAACCACTGTACGCTGAGACGGCTGTTAGCGGGGAAGGCGGGGGCTTCAATCGCGCCCATCATCAGACGCAGAATCACCAGTACGATCAATGGGCTGGCGAACAGATAGATCGTTCCCTGAAACATGGTGACGATCGACCAGCCAATCAGCGCGCAGCCGTAGACCAGCCGCGAACCATATTTATCCAGCAGCCAGCCGCCGGGTATTTGCATAATGACGTAGGAGATACCAAAAACTGAAAAGGCCAGCCCCATCGCCTCGGGATCAAAGCCTAACTCTTTGCTCATAATAGGCGCGACGACGGACAGCGTTGCCCGGTCGGCATAATTAAATACGGTAGCCAGAAATAAAAACAGTAATATGCCGTAACGCACGTTGCTGCGTTTTAAGGGGGTAGTCATCTTCAACTCCTTTGCAGGGTTGTTTATTGTGGGTACAGTCAATAAGAGGTATTTCCCCGGCAGGGCTACAGGTTTTCAGTCATCTGCGGACCGGTAGCCCGGACAGATGCGCCGCATCGCCTCCGGGAAAACGCGATATTCTCCCGGGGGCGGCGCTTGACGCGCCTTGCCCGGGTTAAGGGGCCTTTAGCCCTTGTGCCGCCATCCGGGGAATTCGGTTAAGGGCGTTTACCAAACTCGCAGCTTTGCTGGGTCCAGCGGCGGGCCTGTTCGCTCAGGGTAAAGCCCAGACCGTGGCGTTCGGAAACCCACATCCGCCCGTCGCGCAGCTCCAGCTGTTCGTTAAACAGCGGGTTCAGCCACTCGAAGTGCTCCAGCCACGGCTCGAGCGGGTAGGCGGCGGCAAGATGCAGGTGTACCTCCATCGCAAAGTGCGGGGCCAGCTTGCGACCGTGCTTCGCCGCCAGATCCATAATCTTCAGGAACGGGGAGATCCCGCCGACGCGCGGCGCATCCGGCTGGACAAAGTCGCTGGCGTTGCCGAGGATAAGCTGCTCATGTTCGCGGAAGCTGGTCAGCATCTCGCCGGTGGCAATCGGCGTATCCAGCGCGGCGGCGAGCTGCGCGTGGCCTTCAACATCGTAGGCGTCAAGGGGCTCTTCAATCCAGATCAGATTGAACTGCTCCATTTTGCGCCCCATGCGGATGGCGGTTTCGCGATCCCACTGCTGGTTGGCGTCCACCATCAGCGGGAAGTCATCGCCCAGCACCTCACGCACCGCCGTCAGGCGACGAATATCTTCGGCGGTATTCGGCTGACCGACCTTCAGCTTAATCCCGCCAATTCCGTTCTCACGGGAGATAGCCACGTTTTTTAACACCTGATCCAGCGGCGTATGCAGGAAGCCGCCGGAGGTGTTGTAGCACTGAACGGAATCGCGGTGCGCGCCGAGCAGTTTCGCCAGCGGTAGTCCGGCGCGTTTGGCTTTCATATCCCACAGCGCAATATCAAGAGGGGAGATGGCCTGTACCGCCATACCGCTGCGGCCAACGGATGCGCCGGCCCACAGCAGTTTGGTGTAGATCTTGTCGATATCGTTCGGATCTTCGCCGAGCAGATTATCGGCGATCTCTTTGGCGTGGGCGTAAATGCCCTGGCCGCCCGCACGCTTGGAATAGCTGAAGCCAACGCCTTCAAAGCCGTCCCGGGAGCGGATTTCCGCGATAACGATCGCTACTTCGGTAAGCGGTTTTTGCCGACCGGTCAGAACCTTTGCATCGCTAACGGGGGTCGCCAGCGGCAGAAAGGCCAGCGACAGTTTGACGTGTTCAATGCGGTCGCCGGTTTCAGCGGCGGTTTTGACGCCGGAAGCTTTGGCGTAGGTCACGGACTCGGAATTAGCGCTCGAGGTCATAGTCAGTTCCTTTTCAGTGGTAAAATGTTTGCGCTAACATTTTTAATCGTGAAATTGTCCTGGCGCTACGACAGTGATTTTAATTTGTACAAACGATCACAATTAGCGGTTATAAAGGGTAAAATTATGCAGCTCAGGTCACGATCCAAAAATGTTTGTGAAAAATCACAAATCAAAATGATAGCGATAACATTTTGTGTTTCAGGTATTTGATTCTATTGAGGATGTCGAGGTGAGCGCTGGCAATTGCGCGGGCCATCATCAATAATGCCCACAGAAAACGACTCAACACAGGGGCTTAGTCGTGAAAAGCAGAAAACCGACGCGCGCGCCGACGCTGGATGACGTAGCCCGTAGCGCCGGATTGTCGTCGATGACGGTCAGCCGGGCGCTGAATACGCCGCAGCTGGTGAGGCCAAAAACGGTCGAGAAAGTGATGCAGGCGGTGCAGGCAACGGGCTATATCCCTAACGCGCTGGCCGGCGGCCTGGCCTCCAGGCGCAGCAAGCTGGTGGCCGTGGTGGTGCCGCAAATCAATAACAATATGTTTGTCGATACCATCCAGGCGCTGAGCGATACCCTGGCGGCGCGCGGCTACCATATGCTGCTGTGCGTGGCGGGCTACAGCCGACAGACCGAAGCCGAGCTGGTAGCAACCTTACTCTCCCGGCGTCCGGATGGCGTGGTATTGACCGGCATTCAGCACGCCCCGGCGTTGAAGAAGACGATCCTCAACGCCGCCACGCCGGTGGTGGAAATCTGGGATCTCACCCCGACGCCACTGGATATGCTGGTCGGTTTTTCGCATGAAAAAGTCGGCGAAACCATTGGCGAGTACCTGCTGGAGAAAGGCTACCGCCGCCCGGGTCTGCTGTGGGCCGGCGATGCGCGCGCGACGTTGCGAAAGCAGGGGCTCCGCGCCCGGCTGGCCAAAAACGGCATTGACGATGCGCCGCAGGTCGAGGTGCCGCTTCCGGCATCGCTGGCGCTGGGGCGTCGCGGGCTGGCCGAGCTGCTCGCCGGCGGCGAGTTTGACGTTATCGTCTGCAGCTCCGATACCCTTGCCCAGGGGGCGATTATGGAAGCCGAAAGCCGGGGGCTGCGCGTGCCGCAGGATCTGGCGGTGATCGGTTTTGGCGATCTGGACTTCGCCGCCAGCAACCGCCCGGCCATCACCACCGTCAGCGTCGACCGTCATGCCATCGGCGAGCAGGCGGCCACGCTGCTTGCCGACCGCATAGAAGGCGGAGAAGAAGGGGAAGCGATTATTGATATCGGCTTTCACCTGGTGGCGCGCGAGTCGGCGTAGCTCTGCCGTTTCGCATGTGCGAGGGGGCCTCAATAGCGGCATGGCGTAATCAAATCTATACTGCAAAATTGCTAAACCCGTCGCCGCTCTGTTCCTGAGCGGCAAATTCATCGAGGGCGCAGAATATGATCACCGTCTATGGCGTACCCGGCTGGGGCTCAACAATTAGTGAACTGATGCTGACGCTGGCCGATATCCCGTACCATTTTGTTAACGTTGAGGGCTTTGACCAGCCGGGCCCGCAGCGCGACCGCCTCAAAAAGATAAACCCGCTGTGTCAGGTGCCGACCCTGACGCTTGCAGACGGCAGCGTGATGACCGAATCCGCGGCGATTGCCCTGATGATCCTCGACGTTCGACCGGATCTGGCTCCGGCGCCGGGATCGCCGCAGCGGCATGCCTTTCAGCGTCTGCTCATCTGGCTGGTGGCGAACGTCTATCCCACCTTTACCTTTGCGGATTACCCGGAGCGCTGGGCCGCCGATGCGCCAGAACAGCTGCGGGAAAGCTGCATCAGCTATCGCAAATCGCTCTATCTATGGCTGGAGGAGCAGCTTGCCGCCGCGCCGTATGCGCTGGGGACGGAGATAACCCTGCTGGACTGCTATATTGCGGCGATGTGCGCTTGGGGCCCGCGCCGGGAGTGGTTTGCGGCGCAGACGCCAAAATTCTTCGCCGTGGCGGATGCGGTGTATCGACATCCCAAACTCGAAGCCGTTCTGCGCCGCAACGAGCTGATTTAAAGTACAAAAAGCGATCCGGATGACGCGGGTTATGCTAGTTTTATCGTCCAGACAATAAAGGAGCCTGCTATGCCGCACGTTGATATTAAATGTTTTCCCCGCGACCTGAATGATGAACAAAAAGCGGCGCTGGCCGCCGATATTACCGAGGTGTTGATTCGCCACCTCAACAGCAAAGAGAGTTCAGTGAGCGTGGCCCTGAAGCAGGTTGAGCCGAGCGACTGGCAGCAGGTGTGGGACAGCGAAATCGCCCCGCAGATGGAACAGTTGATTAAGAAACCGGGCTATAGCATGTAACCCGGTTTCTTTCCCGGAGGCGATGCTGCGCATCTGTCCGGGCTACGCGTTCCCGGCGGTTTGCAGTCCGGTAGCCCGGGCAGGCGCTCTGCGCCGCCCCCGGGCGGGGGGGCACTGAAGCGAAGTCATGAGCGATGCATCTTGTCATGGGTAAACGCGTCACCATGTACAGGGTACATAAAACCCCTTGATTAATGTACCCTGTACATGTATTTTGTCTGATAAGTCGTAAGGACATCAGGGAATGAGATGTTTACTTTTATTGAACTACAAGGTTTCAGTAAACGACGCCAGGCGCTGTTACCGGATGATGAATTTCGGGCCTTCCAGGAAATCCTGATCAATGATCCTGAGGCAGGTGACACCATTTCGGGAACCGGAGGTTTTCGTAAAATCCGCTGGAGTCGTCCCGGAACGGGAAAGCGCGGCGGCGTGCGGGTGATTTACTATAATGTAACGATAAAGGGAAGAATCTACCTGGCGCTCATCTATCCTAAAAATGAACAGGATGAGTTAAGCCAGGAGCAGAAAAAGATGTTAAGGCAGGTTGCTGAGTTATTAAACTAGCCAATAAACATGAAGTGAGGCTGAGCTATTAATGATCGATACATTGATAGCGCCAGAGAGCCAACTGAGGTGTGTATGAAAGACGAATTGTTTGCCGATCTGCTGGCTAGTGCAGAAGAAATGGTCAGGATTGAGAAGGGTGAACAAACGCCGAAGGTGCACCACGTTCATACCTTCAGCGAAGTTGATGTGAAAGCGATACGCGAAGCCACAGGTTTAAAACAGCAGGACTTCGCCGCCGCCGTTGGCGTTAGCTATGAGCTGGTTAAAAGCTGGGAAACGAAACGACGTCATCCAACCGGTGCATCCAGGAAGCTGCTTTTATTGCTTCAGGGCAATCCATTGATTATCAACTTGTTGAAGGTTATTTGAAACGTTATTCTTCGCAAGGAAAATGACAGAGTTTGCCCCATTTCGTAACCAGCGCCTTTAAAAAGGAGAGTATTACGTATGGAAACCAATGATTCTATTTTGACAGAAGTCGAGAAATAGAGCGCTCATATTTTATGGTTTTTATTTTATTAGTTTAATGTACTTTATACTGAACTAGCATAGTGACAAAGTAAGAACGCGTATTTAAATAAACCCGCCCAGGCGTTTGCTCCGGACGGGCTATTTTATTAAAACCAAATCTCCGTCTGCACGCCGAAGTTCCAGTTCCCCCCGGCGGTAAAGCCTTTACTGCCGAAATCATCGTTGATCGCGTAGCGATCCAGATCTTTATCCCAGTTCATCCACGTAACAAAGAAACGTATCTCCGGCCGCGCTTTAATATCCAATACATCGCCCACTTTAAACGTCGGGGCGAAGGTCAGCTTGTAAAAATCGCCGCTCACCGCCTGGTATTGATGCACGCCGCTGTCGTAGCGATAGGTTCGTCCGTTGGGATTCAGGTCCATATATTGCCAGGACGCCTCGTACAGCAGGGCGAAGTTGCGGGTGATCCCCTGGGAAACCCGCAGGTTGAAGGTTGCCCAATCGTAGCGGTCCCCGTCGCGATAGCGGTCTTCGCTATGCTGGGCGATAACCGATGGCGCAAGCTGCCAGTTTTTCCCCAGCGGCAAAATACCGTATGACGCAAAGCGCAGAGATTTGGCGTTTTCGGTAAGATCGCCGTCGCTGCCCGGCTGCCGCGCTTCGGCGCCCAGCCCGCCGCCGTACTGCAGGGCGCTCTCCGAAACGCCCGGCGCCAGGCCATAAAACCGCTGTTTGTCGTGATACGCCAGCATCGCGTAGTAGCCGTTTTTCGCCGTATTATCGCTGCGCAGGGCGTAGCTGCCGGTTGTCGACGTCGTATCTTTCAGGTCATCGTTACCCTGGGCGGTCATCGCCGTGGTCATCAGCTGCCAGTTGTTCCAGAAGTGGTTGGCGGTAAACATCAGGTTCTGTATATCGTTATCCTGATAGTTATCGCTGCCCAGGTCGCCAAAGCTGCGCGCATAGACCGAGTAATCGCCGCGCAGCGTGCTGTTCCAGTTGACGTCATTGATCCCGCCGCCGGTACCGCCGAGGAACATAATATCGCTATCGGTAAAGTGGATATCGAAGTTATCGCGGTCGAAACGCTTGCCCGCCCAGATGGAGGCGCTCCTGAACGGCCCGGAAAAATCGGCGAAATTACCCATCTCGACGTACAGCTGGCGCACGTTCAGATGGTGGCTGTCGTTATCCTGCACCCACGGATCCGGGTTGGTCGCGCCGTCGGCAAGCATGGTTTTAAAGTGCGCCCACGACCCGTCGCTGAAGGTCATTTTTTTGCCGAAGCTGAGCTCCACGTAGTTATCTTTCTCATTGCCGAGACGGCCAACGTGGGCGTCACCGTTGAGCGAACTGGCCGGCGAGATCCCCGGACCGCCGCGCGCGCCTTTGCCGTGGCTGTTGACCAGCATTCCGGAGCGGGCGTAGGCGTTAAATTCAAAACCGTCGGTAAGGCGGCTTTTCGCCAGCTGTTTGTCGGCAGCCTGCTGCTTTTGCTCCGTGGCATCGGTGCGCTGGCTTAACGTCTGCACCTGTTTTTCCGCCGCCGCCGCACGCTGTTCTGCCGCGCTGGTGCGCAGCTCCGCCTGCTGCGCCCGACGTTTAGCCTCTCCGGCCTCCTGCTCCGCATGATTAAGCCGGGCCTCCAGCAGCGCTAGCCGTTGTTCGACGGTGAGCGGGGCCGCATTTGCGCCGTAAGCCGAAAAAAGGGCGCAGCAAACCGCCGCGCTAATCAAAGAGATACGCATATTAATCCTTATTTTTTTCAGAGGTATGAAGGGTGTGCTGCGCCTTACAGGGCGTGGTTTTCTCCGGCGACTGAAGATGTGTCCGACGGCGCGCGGCGTCCGGCATCAAGGTCGGCGCGGATCTGTTCATACTGGTCGTCGAGGCGATAGAAGCGGCCAATCCACAGCATTGAGGCGACAATCAGCAGCGCCGGGATATAGAGGTAGCAGGCTTTTATCGCCAGCATCGCGCCGTCGCTTTGGGCCTGGTTGGCGATATAGCCGCCGGATGAGAGCAGTACCCCGGTAATAGCGCCCGCGCCCGCCATAGCCACCTTGCCAAGAAAGCCGTTGATAGAGGTTAAGATGCCGGCGGTATTGATGCCGGTTTTCCACACCCCGTAATCCACCGGATCGGCCTGCATGGAGAAGTAAATTGCCGTGCGCTGTCCGGCGCCAAGCGATAGCACCACCGCACCGGCAACCAGGCCCCAGCTGTTAACGCCTGCCGCCATCATCATGCCCATGCCGACCAGGTTGATCGCGCTGGCGACCAGATAAACGTGGCGCTTTTTCATCCGGCTGGCGAGCAGCGGCACGGTGAGGGTACCCAGCAGAGGCACGAAGGTGGAGATCCCGGCGACGATCGCCGTGAGATCGTTATTGCCGACGTAATAATGGAAAAAGTAGACCAGCGCCCCGGTCTGGAAGAAAAACGCGCCCCACATCAGGAAAATATTGATGGCGAAGACGAACCACGGCCGGTTGGCGCGCAGGCTGACCCAGGCGCGTTTTAAGGTCATGCGCTCCTGCGTAATGCTGATATTTTCCTTAACGTTCCGGAAGCTCACCAGCAGGAAGAAGGTGGCAATAACGCCGAAAACCACCGCCGTGTAGAAGAAGCCGTGCTGCTGATTGCCTTTCCCCAGCGCGCCAACCAGCGGCAGAGTGGCGACCGCGACGATGGTCGCGCCGAGCGAACCGAGCAGAATACGCACCGCCGACAGCGTGGTGCGTTCCCGCGAGTCGTTCGTCAGAAATGGCAGCATGGCGCAGAACGGAATGTTGACGATGGTATAGAGAAACGACAGGCACAGATAGGTGACAAAAGCGTAGATCAGCTTACCGATGGTGCCGAAATCCGGCACGTAGAAGGCCAGAATACACAGCAATCCGAAAGGGATCGCGCCAATAAGCAGATACGGACGACAGCGTCCCCAGCGGGTGGCGGTATTGTCGATAACCAGCCCCATCAGCACGTCGGCAACGCCATCCACCAGACGCGTCACGAGAAACATCAGGCCAACGTAATAGGCGGGCAGGCCCATCACGTCGGTGTAAAAGAACATCAGATAAAGAGAGATCATCTGCCACACGAGATTGCAGGAGAGGTCGGCGATGCCATAGCCAAGGCGCTGCCGCCACAGAGTAAAGGTTGTTTCTGCCATAAAAATACACTCGCTTATCGTTGTTGTTAAAGTCCGTACTGGCGAATAAACCAGGCCGGGGTGCAGCTCCACGCATGGCAATAACTGTTTATCAGTTTGCTGCCATAAGGGGAAAAATCAGGATGCGCCGGGTCGAAGATTTCCCAGAAGGTATCGGCGCCGTAGTCGACCATGGCTCCCCAGTAGGCTTTGATCTGCGCAATTGCCTCGTCGCGCAGCCCGCACTGCAGAAGGGCGGCGATATAGTGATGACGCAGGTAGGGTGTGTTCATGGCGACCGCGGGGGGATTTTTCTCCAGGTTGCGCATGATCTCCCGGCGCTGCTGCGGCGTGCCGACTTCCGCCAGCACCAGCCAGATTTGCGATGCCCAGGAGACCTGCCGCCGGGCGCCGCTGACGTAAAAGCCCTGCTGCGGGTCCCATAACGCATCGAGGGCCGCCGCTTTGAGCTGCTGTAAACGTTGGCGATAGCTTGCGGCCTGTTCAGGTTCGAAACGCTCCGCCAGCCAGATAGCGCGCTGCAGGCAGTAAATCAGTACCCCCTGCGCCGCCGCCTGTTTATTCAGCGACGCCTGCCAGTCGATAAACACCCACCAGTCGTCGCTATCGCGCACAACGCCGGAGGCGTCGCAGCGGGTCAGCGCCAGTTCTACCTGACGACGCGCCGTGGGCCACAGCTCGCGGGCCGTGGCCATATCCTCCGCGCTTTGCAGATAGTTGTAGAGGACGTCGACAAAAAACAATGAGTAATCAAAAAGAAAGGTATCGTCCGCAATGACATCCGGCTGCACGAACACGTTGGCCGATACCATGCCGTCCTCGCGAGTATGCCCGGCAAAAAGGTACAGGCAGCGGCGCACCAGATCGTGGCGTGCGAAGGTGACATCGTTGACCAGCGCCTGCAGACGTAAATCGCCGAGCCACAGGCGGCGGTCGCGTTTGGGGCCGTCTTCAAACACTTCCTGCATGCAGTTTTGCAGGGTCAGCACGGCAACGTTATCGATGGCCCGGAGCTGCGGGTCGGAGGTTGTCGCCGCCGGGCATGCGCCGCTGGCCGAGGTGACCGCGTTAACCTCAATCTGCGTGAACTGCAGGCGAAACTTGCGCGAAACGGCTTTGACCTCCACCTTCAGATAGCGGAAGCAGTAGCGGCGCGGCAGGTCAATTTCGGCGGGCAGGACATCAAGCCACAGATCCTGCTGCTGCAGCCAGCTGCTGCTGAGCCAGCCCTGATAGTCGCTGAACGGTTCGCACACTTCGCTCAGCGTTTCGCCGAAGGTCAACTGCAGATGGGCCGGAGCGTCCGGCGGACTCCCGGCGCTCTGGCAGAGAAAATGCAGGTAGCCAACGTAGTGGCTGCCAAAATCAATAATGACGCTATCGCCGCTACTCAGCTCGCGCTGGTAAAGCGCGGCCAGGGTGCTCACCGGCTCGGCGCGCCAGCCGAAGAGCGCCGCGGCGTCGGCGTGGGCTTCGACTACCGCGATCGGCGGGTGTGCCTGACGACTCAGCGCGGGCCGGAGCGCCTCGGCGGTACGTAAAAAATTCGGGTGGCGGGTCATCATGACCTGAGAATTATGCTGAATTGCCTGTGACATACTGCGTCCTCTGTGTTGATTTGTCCGCAGCATAAGACGCCGCCGCCCGCGGCAACCACTCTGGCAATGCCAATGCATCTGGCAAAATGGCACTGATAATGAGATGAGCGGGTCGCCGATCACAATTCCATAAATCTTGCTCGTGGCGGCCGGTTAAATGCATTATCTTGCCCCTGCGCCGTATGCCGTTTTGGACCCGATCGATGATGCTAACCGTTGAGTATTATTTCACCCATCCGCAGGATAAGCTGGGAATGTACGCCAGCGATCCGGAAGATAATAGCCATGAACATAGTCACGAGTTTGCTGAACTGGTGATCGTTGAAGAAGGACACGGCTTACACGTTATTAATGGCCGGCCATTATATATACAGCAGGGCGACGTTTTTTACGTTCAGCCGGGCGATGTTCACTATTATGATGAGCTGGGAACGCTTAAGTTAATTAACGTATTAATTAACCCACTGGTAGAATTTCATTATTTACAGCCTCTCGACACCTTATTGCAGACGTTCTCCGCACGAAAGGCTTCCTGCTACGGCTGGCTGGCGCCGGATACCCGCCATATCTGCAAGGAACTGGTAGATAAAATATTTTCTGCCGAGCTGCGGCGGGGGCAAAATATTGCCCTGCGCGAAGCCGCCTTTTTCCAGCTGGTGACGACGATTCTGCATGCGGAAACCGAAGCCGAATATAGCACCACCAAATATAAGCTGCATAAATTGCTGACCTGGCTACAGGAGCACTGTTTTGAAGAACATAACTGGCCGCAGCTGGCGGAGAAATTCCACCTGACCACGCGGACCGCTTTTCGCCATATTAAAGAGGCGACGGGATTGACGCCGGATAATTATTTAAAGCGTCTGCGCTTAGTTTCGGCGCGCGTCAAATTACGCGAGACCGATATGACGATTACCGAAGTGGCTTATTTATGCGGTTTTGCCAACAGCAACCACTTTACCACCTTATATAAAAAGGTCTTTGGCCTGACGCCCAGCGAAGACCGGCGGCGTTTGCTGCGCTAGTTCACCTCCCGGAGGCGATGCTGCGCATCTGTCCGGGCTACGCGCCCTCAGCGGTCTGCGGTCCGGTAGCCCGGGCAAGGCGCTGTGCGCCGCCCCCGGGAGAGACGCGCAGGGTGGTGAAGAATTGCCCCGGAGGCGAGCGGGGGCTATTCTTCCGGGGTATTGGCGCGGACGTGGCGGCCGCTGGCAACAAAGTTGCCGGTGCCGAGATGATGGAGGGTATTGATCTTATCGTCGTCGAACTGCCAGCGTCCGCTGACGAACGCGCGCTCATCGGCGGCGGCGGAAACCACTTCGCCAAACAGCGTATCGTACTGCTCCTGAGCCGCTGTTGCCGGCAGCAGTCGGCACTCCATCCATGCAAGACACTTCTCTTCAATCAGCGGCAAGCCCAGCTCCGGACCTTGCACGACCGGGATGCCGTAAGCGTTAAATTTATCCTCATCGCGTCCGCTGATGCTGCCGACCGCGTAGGTCCAACTGGCGGCCTCGACGCCGGGAACGACGATGCCAAATGCGCCGTTGCGCTCAATAATTTCCCGCGTCCAGGCGCTTTTATCTACCACGATGGCCAGCCTCGGCGGAGCGAACTCCACTGGCATCGACCAAGCGGCGGCCATGACGTTACGGCGTTGAGAGTGGGCGTCATAGCTGGTTATCAAAATTGTTGGGCCATGGTTGAGCAGGCGACTGGCGTACTGAAGTTCCACGTGGCGAAAACGGCTCATATGCGTTCCTTGGTAAATGGGTCTGATGCCAGACAACACGTTAATCCGCAATGAAAATGTAATCAATACGTCATCGAGGGTCCCTATAGTCGGCGTCACTAAGTCCCAAAGAGGATAACAATATGTTAGCTCCCCTGAATTTGTCTCAGGTGAGCGCGCGCCGGCGGATGTTGACCGCGGGCAGAGTCTCGCTTTCCCAACGGGAGGGCGATAATGCGCGCGCTTACCAGCATTAAACTCGACGGCGTTTCTTTCGCCTTCGGCGCTCACACCGTGCTTAATCAGATCGATCTGCATATCGATGCGGGCAGCATTGTTGCGCTGCTGGGGCCTTCTGGCTGCGGTAAAAGCACGCTGCTGCGCCTGCTCGCCGGATTAACCGTACCCGCCAGCGGCAGCATTCACTTTGGCGATCGCCTGGTGGCGAAAACCGGCTGGGGCTTGCCGCCGGAGCAGCGCGATCTCGGCATGGTCTTTCAGGATTACGCCCTGTGGCCGCACATGACGGCGGCGCAGAACGTGGCTTTCCCGCTGCGTATGCGCGGCGTCGGGCGTCAGCAGCGACAGCAACGGGTCGAGGAGGCGCTGGCGATGGTCGGTCTCAGCGGGTTCGCCGACCGCAAACCGTCGGGTCTTTCCGGCGGTCAGCAGCAGCGCGTTGCGCTGGCCCGCGCCATCGTCGCAGAACCGCGCGTGCTGCTGTTCGATGAGCCGCTCTCCAATCTCGACAGCGAGCTGCGCGAGTCGCTGTGCCTCGAAATGAGCCGCCTGCTGCGCCAGCTGGGCATCACTGCTGTCTACGTCACCCACGACCGTCGCGAAGCCGAACTGCTGGCCGACAAAATTATTCATTTATCTGCGGGCTGCATTGCCGCCGTCCGCGACGTGACTTCAACCTCAGGGGAATCCGTATGAAAACCGTTATCACCGTTACCAAAGGAGCCGCGCTCGCGATGATGTTGTCCGCCACCACGATCTCCAGCGCCCAGGCGCTCACCGTCTACACCGCCGGGCCGGGCTCGCTGGCGAAAAGCCTTGCCAGCGGCTATGAGAAGAAAACCGGCGTTAAGGTAAATATTTTCCAGGCCACCACCGGTAAGGTGATGGCGCGTCTCGAGGCCGAGCAGGCTAACCCGCAGGCGGATGTGCTGATTTCCGCCTCGTGGGATACGGCGGAAGATTTGCATCACCGCGGCTGGCTGCTGCCGTATCAGAGTGCCAATGCCGATAAGGTCCCGGCGAACCTGAAATCCGCCGATTACGTTGCTCAGGGTATTTCGGCCCTGGGGATCGTCTGGAATACCAAAAGCGGCACTCCGGAGCCGAAAGAGTGGCGCGACCTGACCGAAGCGGCGTTCAAAGACAAAGTGACGACGCCGGACCCGGCGCTTTCCGGCGCGTCGCTGGATTTGCTGATCGGGTTACAGAATGGCATGGGCGATAAAGCCTGGGCGCTATTTGATGCGTTAAAGAAGAATGGCATGGTGGTCAGCGGGCCGAACGCCCAGGCGGTAACGCCGGTGATGCAGGGGGCGAAAGCGGCGGTATTCGGCGCGGTTGATTATGTCTCTTACGGCAATATCCATCAGGGCGAATCGCTAAAGGTGATTTTCCCGGCCAGCGGCACGGTCATTGCACCGCGGCCGATGATGATCCTCAAAACCAGCCAGCATGCTGACGACGCAAAAGCCTTCGTTGATTATGTGCTGTCGCCGGAAGGCCAGGCGCTGGTCGCCGACGCCTGGCTTATGCCCGCCCGCAGCGATATTCCGGCGAAGCGCCCGCTGCTCAACGAGCTGAAAATTCTGCCGACCGCAGCCGAGGGCACTAGCGAACGTAGCGCGGTGCTTTCCCGCTTTAATACGCTTTTCGCCCAGTAAACTGACTTTTCCCCCGGGCTTCGAAAGTTGGCTCGGGCACGTTCCCCGGAGGCGGCGCTGACGCGCCTGTCCGGGCTACCGGACCGCAGACGGCTGTGACCCCGTAGCCCGGCTAAGCGCAGCGCGAGCCGGGAAGAGGCAACGCCTGGGCATCAGCCCGGGCACATTCCCCGGAGGCGGCGCTGGCGCGCCTGTCCGGGCTACCGGACCGCAGACGGCTGTGACCCGTAGCCCGGCTAAGCGCAGCGCGAGCCGGGTAAGATCGTATCCAGGAAAATACCGTGAAACAGAGACTGATTTCAGCGGGCACGCTGGCGGCGCTACTGGTGCTGGTGGCATTGCCGCTGCTCTTTATTGTCCTCCAGGCAATTTTTCCCCACTTTAGCGCCGGTTCGCTGGGCGGCGCGTTTAGCGGCGTATCAACGCTGATTGCCGACCCGCAGCTGCCGACGATGCTCGGCGGTACCCTGTGGGTGGCCTGCGGCGTGGCGCTGATGAGCGTGGTCATCGGTCTACCGCTGGGCGTCTTGCGGGGATTGTTTACTATCCCGCTGCCGCGGCTGTGGGATCTGCTCTTTCTGATCCCGTTTCTGACGCCGCCCTATATTGCCGCGCTGTCGTGGATGCTGATGCTGCAAAGTCATGGCTATCTCCAGCAGCTGACCGGCTGGGATCTTAACGATCTGCTTTTTAGCCGCATCGGGATCGTGCTGGTGATGACCCTCAATATCTTTCCGGTGGTCTACTTTGCCGTCTCGCGCAGCCTGTTGGCCAGCGGTCAGCGGCTGGCGATTGTCGCTCGGGTGCACGGCGCCAGCGCCTGGCGTGCGTTCTGGCACATCACGCTGCCGATGCTTTCTCCGGCTCTGGCGGCGGGGATGCTGCTGGCGTTTACCCTGGCCATTGAAGAGTACGGCGTTCCGGCGGCCCTGGGGTCGCGGGCAGGGCTGGTCATGCTGACCGTAGGCATTGAGAAAAAGCTTGCCGACTGGCCTGTCGATCTGCCCGGCGCGTCGCTGCTTTCGCTGCTGCTGATCGCGGTGGCGCTGCTGGCCTGGTGGCTGCAAAAACGGCTGACTGGCGATAAAGAGGTCACCAGCGTCACCGGCAAGCCGGGAGAGAATAGCGGGGCGGAGTTGGGCTGGCTGACGCTTCCGGCGGTGCTAGTGATGGCGGGCGTCGGGGGGCTGGCGGTGGTGATGCCGGGCGCGTCGATGGTGCTGACCAGCCTGATGAGCACGCTGTCGGGCGGTATCCACGCTGACAATGTTACCCTTCGTCATTTTGCCGCGCTGTTTGCTCAGCAGGGCGACGCGCTGTCGGCACTGGCAACCAGCCTTTCGCTGGCGCTGGCTTCGGCAGGGGTTGTCGGCCTGGTGGGGCTGCTCGCCGCCTGGCTGGTTGTGGTGCAAAAAATGAAGGGGAGCGCCTTTGTTGATGCGCTATCGCTGCTGCCGGCGGCGCTGCCGGGCGTGGTGGTGGGCGTCGGGCTGATTCTGCTGTGGAACCAGCCGTTCTGGCCGGTGTCCCCCTACAACACCTGGTTTATGCTGCTGCTTTCCTACTGCTGTCTGCTGCTGCCCTGGCCGGTGCGCTACGTCAGCAGCGCGCTGCGTCAGCTTGGCAATAATCTTGAGCCTGCGGCAAGGGTACATGGGGCGACGGCCCTACAGGCGCTGCGTCTGATCGTTCTGCCGCTGGTCTTTCCCGCGCTGCTGGCGGCGATGCTGATGGTGTTCGCCGTCGCCTCCCGCGAGCTGGTAACTTCGCTGCTGCTCGCGCCAGCAGGAACGCAAACCGTCGCGGTGTTTATCTGGCGCCAGTTTGAGCAGGGCTCGGCGGGAGAGGGAATGGCAATGGCATCGCTGACGCTCTTTACCGGTCTGGGACTGATGCTCTGCGCGCTGGCGCTGATGCAGCGGGGCACGCGCGGATAAATACGATCGCACAAAATAGCTGGTCAGGCGGGAAAAACAGGCTATAAATGTCGGACACCGATTGCTGGAGGCATTGATGAGTCCCTTTTTAAGCGCCTATTTTTCTCGTCTGGGCTGGACGGGCACCCCGGACGTTTCACTTCACACCCTGCGCGAACTGCATATTCACCATAACGGCGCGATCCCCTTTGAAAATCTGGATGTGCTGCTGCCCAGAGAGATACATCTCGACGATCGCACCCTCGAAGAGAAGCTGATTCACGGTCGTCGCGGCGGCTACTGCTTCGAGCAAAACGGCCTGCTGGAAAGAGCGCTGCGCGAGATCGGCTTTACCGTGCGCAGCCTTCTGGGGCGTGTGGTGCTGGCCAATCCGCCGCATATGCCGCCGCGTACCCATCGGCTGCTGCTGGTGGAGGTGGAGGGGGAACGCTGGATTGCCGACGTTGGTTTCGGCGGCCAGACGCTGACCGCGCCGATTAAGCTGCTGGCGGATATAGAACAATCCACCCCGCACGGCGAATATCGCCTGATTTACGAAGGAGAAGAGTGGGCGTTGCAGTTCAGCCATCACGGTCACTGGCAGTCGATGTACCATTTTGATTTAGGTCGCCAGTACGCTTCCGACTATGTGATGGGCAACTTCTGGTCGGCGCACTGGCCGCAGTCGCACTTCCGCCATCATCTGCTGATGTGCCGCCACTTGCCGGACGGCGGCAAAATGACGCTGACCAATTTCCACTTTACCCATTGGGATAAAAACCACGTCGTCGAAAAGCTCGATTTAGCGGACGTTCCGGCGCTGTATGAGGCGCTGCAAACGCGTTTTGGCCTTGGCGTGGATGATGCCAAATACGGCTTTAGCGAAGCGGAGCTGGCGGCGGTGATGGCGGCGTTTGATACCCATCCCGAGGCCGGAAAATAAATATCGTACAGGAGCCGTTGGCTGGATAGGGGATGACGGTCAAACGGGGATGTTACCCGGCTTGCGCTACGCTTAGCCGGGCTACGGGGCGAGCCTGTCGCCCGGGTTAGGCGTTTTTGCCGCGACCCGGGATGATTGCGGATTTTGTTCAGCGTCTTGAACGTACCACCTGGTAGCGGCGGGTGAAATATTCAAACGGCGCGCTCCAGACGTGAACCAGCCGGGTGAACGGAAACAGCAGGAAAATCGTCATCCCCAGCACCAGATGCACGCGGAAAACAAAGGCCACGCCGCTGAGCATTTCTGACGAGCCGCCGCGGAAGGTGACGATGCCCTGCGCCCAGCCCACCAGCTTCATCATTTCACTGCCGTCCGGATACTGCGCCGAGAAAGGGATGGTGCTCAGCCCGAGCAGGCACTGAATCAGCAGAATGCTCATGATGATGATATCCGGCGCGGTCGAGGTGGCGCGAACGCGCTGGTTGGTCAGACGACGCCAGAGCAAACCGGCGCCGCCAATCAGCGTCAGGACGCCGCAGACGCCGCCGAGCACCATCGCCATCTGCTGCTTGACCGCAATGGGTAAAAACCAGGCATACATCCAGTGCGGCGTTAACATGCCGAACAGATGGCCAAAGAAAATGCCGAGTATGCCGATATGGAACAGATTCGACCAGATCACCATCCCGCGTTTATCCAGCATCTGGCTGGAGGAGGCGCGCCAGGTGTACTGGCCGTAGTCATAGCGCAGCCAGCTGCCGAGAAAAAAGACCGTCGCGCAGATGTAGGGGTAGATGTCGTAAAAAAAGACGTTCAGATACTGTATCATTTCGGGCCTCCCGCGCTGACGTCGACGTACTGCGGCGCCACGTCCTGGCTAAAGCGTCGTTGATATTGCTGTAACGGTGAGCTGTCACAGGCCGTAGCGTTGTCTTCAATAAATTTCACCTGTTCTTCTTCCCAGACCGCATCCAGCGCCTGCCGGGTGTCATCACGGGACTCGTTGTTGACCTGTTGAGTGACACTGTCACTTGATAGCGGGATCCCGCCTAGGCTCAGCAGGGCGTCAAACAGCTGATACCAGGGGACACCGCGCTGCTTCAGCCGCCCGCCCAGCAGCGCCAGAATCGGCGCGACGTTTTGCAGACCTTCGCGCGCTTCGTTTTCCGGCAGGATGCTGAGGTATTCCAGATACAGCGGCAGGTGGTCGGGAAGTTCGCGACAGTTGAGCACCAGGCCCGCCTTTTCATACTGAGCGAGCAGGTCGACCATCGCCTGACCGCGGTCGCGGGACTCGGCGTGCACGTGTTCAAACAGCAGCAGCGACGTGGCGCGGCCCCGGTCGAACACTTCGCACCATTCGGCCTGCTTGTCCAGCAGCGGGGCATTCAGCATCTCCGCGGCGAAGTCGTTGAGCACAGGGGCGTCGTGACGCACCATGCTCAGCACCTCGTCCTTGCACTGCCAAAGAAACTCATCCGGATACTCCATCAGCAGGCCGATCGCTTTGAGGATTTGCATTATTCCCCCTCCGCTTTATCGCGTACTTCGGTGATGTTGATGGCGTCAATGCGGCTACTGTTGAACAGGTTGAATTTGGTGTCGGAGCCGTGGCAGCCGTCGCCGAAGGTAAAGCCGCAGCCGTTGCGCTCGGGGAAGGCGTCGCGCGCCATTTCGCGGTGGCTGGTCGGGATCACGAAGCGGTCCTCGTAGTTGGCGATCGCCAGATAGCGGTACATCTCCTCGACCTGCTCAACGCTCAGGCCCACCTCCTCGATGGCGCGAGTATCGGTGACGCCTTCCACCGTTTGCGAGCGCATGTAGTGACGCATTGCCATCATGCGCTTCAGCGCGCGCAGTACCGGGCCGGTATCGCCCGCGCTGAGCATATTGGCGAGATACTGCACCGGAATGCGCAGGCTTTCGATGGCCGGAAGCACGCCGTCGCTTTTCGGCAGACCGCCGGCGTCGGCGTAGGACTGAATCGGCGACAGCGGCGGCACGTACCAGACCATTGGCAGGGTGCGGTATTCCGGATGCAGCGGCAGCGCCAGCTTCCAGTCCATCGCCATTTTGTACACCGGCGAGCGCTGGGCGGCATCAATCACGTTTTGTGGAATCCCCTGTTTCAGCGCTTCTTCAATCACCGCCGGGTCGTGGGGGTTGAGGAACACCTCGCACTGCCGCTCGTAGAGGTCGGTTTCGCGCTCGGTGCTGGCAGCCTCTTCAATGCGGTCGGCGTCGTACAACAGCACGCCGAGGTAGCGGATACGTCCCACGCAGGTTTCTGAACAGACGGTGGGCTGTCCGGACTCGATACGCGGGTAGCAGAAGATGCACTTCTCCGATTTGCCGCTTTTCCAGTTGAAGTAGATTTTCTTGTACGGGCAGCCGCTGATGCACAGACGCCAGCCGCGGCATTTGTCCTGGTCGATCAGCACGATGCCGTCTTCTTCACGCTTGTAGATGGCGCCGCTGGGGCAGGTGGCGACGCAGCTCGGGTTCAGGCAGTGCTCGCACAGGCGCGGCAGATACATCATGAAGGTATTTTCAAACTGGCCGTACATCTCCTTCTGAATCTTGTCGAAGTTTCGGTCGCGGGCGCGCTTTTCAAACTCGCCGCCGAGCAGCTCTTCCCAGTTGGGGCCCCAGATGATTTTATCCATCCGCTTGCCGTCGATAAGCGAACGCGGACGGGCGGTGGGCAGGTGTTTTCCCTCCGGCGCGTTGTGCAGATGCTGGTAATCAAAGGTAAAGGGTTCATAGTAGTCGTCGATCTGCGGTATCACCGGATTGGCGAAAATTTTGGTGATGACGCCCATTTTGCCGCCCAGACGCGGGCGTATTTTGCCATTAACATCGCGCACCCAGCCGCCTTCCCACACCTCCTGATCTTCCCAGTTTTTCGGATAGCCAATGCCCGGTTTGGTTTCGACGTTGTTAAACCAGGCGTATTCCATCCCTTCGCGTCCGGTCCAGACGTTTTTACAGGTGACGGAGCAGGTGTGGCAGCCGATGCATTTATCGAGATTGAGAACCATACCGACCTGTGAACGTATTTTCATTTTTTCGCCTCCTGTACCCCATCGCGACCTTCGTCATCCAGCCAGTCAATATTTTTCATTTTGCGGATCATGATGAACTCGTCGCGGTTGGAGCCGACGGTGCCGTAGTAGTTGAAACCGTAAGCCAGCTGGGCGTAGCCGCCAATCATATGGGTCGGTTTCGGGCACACGCGGGTGACCGAGTTATGGATCCCGCCGCGCCGTCCGGTGACTTCCGAGCCCGGAATATTCATCAGGCGCTCCTGCGCGTGGTACATCATGGTCATCCCCGGCGGTACGCGCTGGCTGACCACCGCGCGGGCGGTGAGCGCGCCGTTGGCGTTGAAGGCCTCGATCCAGTCGTTATCTTCAATACCCAGCTCGCGAGCGTCGGTGTCGCTGATCCACACGATCGGCCCGCCGCGCGACAGGGTCAGCATCAGCAGGTTTTCGCTGTAGGTGGAGTGGATGCCCCATTTCTGGTGCGGCGTCAGGAAATTGAGCGCTTTTTCCGGGAAGCCGTTAGGCGGAATCGCTTTCATCTGGCTGACGCTGCGGGTGTCAATGGGCGGACGATAAACCACCAGGCTTTCGCCAAAGGCGCGCATCCAGGGGTGATCCTGATACAGCTGCTGGCGGCCGGAAAGGGTGCGCCAGGGGATCAGCTCGTGAACGTTGGTATAGCCGGCGTTGTAGGAAACATGCTCGCTCTCGAGGCCGGACCAGGTCGGGCTGGAGATAATTTTGCGCGGCTGGGCCTGAATATCGCGGAAGCGAATTTTTTCATCCTCTTTATTCAGCGCCAGGTGCGTATGCTCGCGGCCGGTAAACTCGCCGAGCGCTTGCCAGGCTTTGACCGCCACCTGGCCATTGGTTTCCGGGGCGAGGGCGAGGATCACTTCCGAGGCGTCAATGGCGCTGTCGATGCGCGGACGACCTTTGGCCGGGCCATCAAGCTTGACGTAGTTAAGCTTGCCGAGGAAGTCGACCTCGTTCTGGGTGTTCCAGGTGATGCCTTTACCGCCGTTGCCCAGTTTGTCGAGCAGCGGCCCGAGGGAGGTAAAGCGCTCATACGTCGCCGGATAATCGCGCTCAACGACGGCAATCGACGGCGCGGTTTTACCCGGCGTCAGCTCGCATTCCCCTTTCCGCCAGTCCAGCACGTCGAAGGGCTGCGACAGCTCCGCCGGGGAGTCGTGCTGCAGCGGCACCAGCACAACGTCGGTCTCTTTATCGAGGTGGCCGACGCAGACCTCGGAGAAGGTTTTGGCGATATCTTTGTAAATTTCCCAGTCGCTTTTCGCCTCCCACGCCGGGTCAACGGCGGCTGAGAGCGGGTGGATAAACGGATGCATATCCGAGGTGTTCATATCGTCTTTTTCATACCACGTGGCGGTCGGCAGAACGATATCGGAGAACAGGCAGGTACTGGACATGCGGAAATCGAGCGTCACCAGCAGGTCGAGCTTGCCTTCGATGGCCGCGGTCTGCCACTCCACCTCTTCGGGCTTCACGTCATCGCTGGCGCCCAGCTCATCGCCCTGAATACCGCTGTCGGTGCCCAGCAGATATTTGAGCATATACTCGTGGCCCTTGCCGGAAGAGCCCAGCAGGTTGGAGCGCCAGATAAACAGATTACGCGGATGATTTTTGCCGTTATCCGGCTGTTCGCAGGCGAAGCGGATCTCGCCGGACTTCAGCGCCCGGGCGGTGTAGTCGGCGGGAGTCAGTCCGGCCGCGGCGGCCTGCGCCTTGATGGTCAGCGGGTTGACGCCCAGCTGCGGCGCGGAGGGCAGCCAGCCCATGCGCTCGGCGCGAACGTTAAAGTCGATCAGATGGCCGCTGAATTGGCTGGCATCGGCCAGCGGCGACAGCAGCTCCCGGGCGGTCAGCTTTTCATAGCGCCACTGGCTGGCGTGATTGTAAAAAAAGGAGGTGCTGTTCATCTGGCGCGGCGGACGATTCCAGTCAAGGGCGAACGCCAGCGGCAGCCAGCCGGTTTGCGGACGCAGCTTCTCCTGGCCGACATAGTGCGACCAGCCGCCGCCGCTCTGGCCGACGCAGCCGCAAAACACCAGCATATTGATCATCCCCCGGTAGTTCATATCCATGTGATACCAGTGGTTGACGCCAGCGCCGAGGATAATCATCGACCGTCCGTGGGTTTTATGCGCGGTATCGGCGAATTCACGGGCGATCTGCTCGATGTGCTGGCGCGGGACGCCGGTAATCTGTTCGGCCCACGCCGGGGTATAGGCTTTCATCTCGCCGAAGTCCTGCGCGGCGTTGGGATCGTCTAAACCGCGATCGAGTCCGTAGTTGGCGAGAATCAGATCGTAGACGCTAACCACCAGGCCGGATTCACCGTTGGCCAGCGGGAGCTGCTTAACCGGCAGCTGATGCAGCGTCACCGGATCCTGCTTGATGCTGCGAAAGTGCGGGTTTTCGTTGCCGCCGAAGTAGGGAAAGCCCACCGTCACCACGTCGTCACGGCTATCCAGCAGCGATAGTTTGAGTTCAATGGCTTGCCCGGCGGCCTGCTGTTCAAGGTTCCATTTGCCTTTCTCTCCCCAGCGGAAGCCAATCGAACCGTTGGGCGCCACCAGTTCACCAGCGCTGTTATAGGCGACGGTTTTCCACTCCGGGTTATTGCTTTCGCCCAGCCCGTCAACCAGATCGGCGGCGCGGACCATCCTGCCGGGAACGTAGAAACCCTCCTCGCGACGCTCAAGCATCACCAGCATCGGCATATCGGTGTAGGTGCGGCAGTAGTTGAGGAAATAATCGCTCGGGTTATCAAGGTGAAACGTTTTGAGGATCGCGTGGCCCATCGCCATGGCCAGCGCGCTGTCGGTACCCTGTTTCGGCGCCAGCCACTGGTCGCTGAGCTTGGCTACCTCCGAAAAGTCCGGGGTAATCGCGATGGTTTTGGTGCCCTTGTAGCGCACTTCCGTAAAGAAGTGGGCGTCCGGGGTTCGGGTCTGCGGGACGTTGGAGCCCCAGGCGATAATATAGCTGGAGTTGTACCAGTCGGCGGACTCGGGAACGTCGGTCTGCTCGCCCCAGGTCATTGGCGAGGCGGGGGGAAGGTCGCAGTACCAGTCGTAGAAGCTCAGGCAGGTGCCGCCGAGCAGCGACAGATACCGGGTGCCGGCGGCGTAAGATACCATCGACATCGCCGGGATCGGCGAAAAGCCCGCCACGCGGTCCGGGCCGTAGTTTTTGATGGTCCAGACGTTAGCGGCGGCAATCAGCTGGTTCAGCTCCTTCCAGCTTGAACGGATAAACCCGCCTTTGCCGCGTACCTGCTTGTAGCTGAGGGTTTTGACCGGGTCCTGCATGATGCTGTCCCACGCCTGCACCGGGTCCGGGTGCTGAGCCAGCGCTTCGCGCCATAGGGCAATCAGCCGCTTGCGCGCCAGCGGATACTTCAGGCGGTTAGCGCTGTAGAGGTACCAGGAGTAGCTTGCGCCGCGCGGGCAGCCGCGGGGTTCGTGGTTGGGCAGGTCCGGGCGGGTGCGGGGGTAGTCCGTTTGCTGAGTTTCCCAGGTGACCAGCCCGTTTTTGACGTAAATTTTCCAGCTGCAGGAGCCTGTGCAGTTCACGCCGTGCGTTGAGCGGACGATTTTGTCGAACTGCCAGCGCTGACGGTAGCTGTCTTCCCAGTCGCGGTTGGTGTTGTACACCTTACCGTGGCCGTTGGCAAAGCTCTCGCCTTTCTGCTTAAAGTAGCGAAAGCGATCCAGTAGTTTACTCATGACCTTCCTCCTGCTCCGATAATGTCCGGCCTGAAAAGACCGTACGATCCCCAGGCCGGATAGGGCGTCAGCCGCCACCCGATGAATATGCCGTTATTGTTTTGCCGGTTTACGACGGCCGTAGACCAGCCAGGTCACCAGCACGCAAACCACGTAGAAAACCAGGAAGACCTTCATCGCCCCGACCGGGGAGCCGGTCATCGCCAGCGAGGTACCGAAGGCTTTAGGGATAAAGAAGCCACCAATCGCGCCGATGGCGGAGATAAAGCCGAGCGCCGCCGCGGTGTCGGTCACCGCTTCGTGCTGGGCCTGTTCGTCGCTGCCGCCGCGTTTCTTCACGCTGTCGAGGGTGATTTGGCGAAAGATCACGGCGATCATCTGGAAGGTGGAACCGCTGCCGAGACCGGCGGTCAGGAACAGCCCCATAAACACCACGTAAAAGGCGAGAAAACTGCCTGAGCCGCTGCCGGGGAGGGTGAGAAACAGCAGGCCGGTGAACAGCGCCATCAGCACAAAGTTCACCAGCGTGACGCGTACGCCGCCGAGACGGTCGGATATAATCCCGCCGAAAGAACGCGCCAGCGCGCCGATAAACGGCCCGAAGAAGGCCAGCTTAAGGATGTTAACATCAGGGAACTGCGTTTTCGCCAGCATGGCGAAACCGGCGGAGAAGCCGATAAACGAGCCAAAGGTGGCCAGATAGAGCAGGCTCAGCAGCCACATATGCGGGCGTTTCAGCACCGGCAGCTGCTCGCGAATCGAAGCCTTTGAGCTGGCGATGTCGTTCATTCCTACCCAGGCGGCGAAGGTGGCTATCACCAGCAGCGGAACCCAGACGAGGGCGGCGTTGCTCAGCGCGAGAAGAGAGCCATCCTCCTGAGGCACGCCATGGATGCCAAGAAAAGCGAAGATGGGCAGAAAAATCGCCGCCGGCGCGATCATCTGCATCACGCTGACGCCGAGATTGCCGAGGCCGCCGTTGATACCCAGCGCGCTGCCCTGTTTCGCTTTGGGAAAGAAAAAACTGATATTTCCCATGCTGGAAGCAAAGTTCGCACCGGCAAAACCGCACAGCAGGGCAATGGTGATAAATACCCAGAATGGAGTAGCGGGGTTTTGAATGGCGATACCCAGCCAGATACAGGGCACCACCAGAATAATCGTGCTTAATACCGTCCAGTAGCGCCCGCCAAATATAGGTACCATAAAGGAGTAGGGGACGCGTAATATTGCGCCGGAAAGCGAGGGTAGAGCGGTTAATAAAAAGAGCTGATCGGTGGTGAAATTAAATCCGACTTTATTGAGATTGACGGCGACGGCGCTGAATAGCATCCAGACGCAAAAGGCGAGTAGCAAACAACCTACGGAAATGCAAAGATTTCTGCGCGCTATTTGCTTTCCCTTATTCTCCCAAAACGCCGCATTTTCTGGTTTCCACTCTTTTAAAAGATAATGATTCTTTTTCTCATTTTTGCTCAGCATATTGCCCTCGAATGCACAGTAACCCGTCAAAAAAGAATAAACTGGTAAAACAGCAAATTAATAAAAGAAATAAAATCAGGGATGGGGATGTATCTGTTGTAATAAATGAAGAATAGATAAGAAAAGCGCGCCGAAAGAAGACGCGCGAATATTAGCTCAGGATTATTTGTTACTAAATGTAACTTAAAATTAAAAAAGTTCCATCGAGATAGAATAATTGATATGCCGATTGAAGGCGGCATCATCTATTTCCTGCATTCCCAGCGCATAAATACCGTCGAGGCCGCAGACGAGAGCAATGAGCCGCCAGGCAATGCTTTCCATATCGTCCCTTGGCTTAAACTCACCGGCAGCGGTTCCCTGGCGGATGATCTTCTGGGTCTCTTCATGCCACATGTTCATGGTGAGCAGATAGGCCCCCTTGATATCGCTGTCGCTATCGGCCAGCAGCTGCGCTTCGCGCCACAGGCGAATGTATGGCTCAAGCCTGCCGTCGTCGCTGCCCACCATAGAAAACAGGCGTTCACGCCATGTGGCGTCGTCGGCGACCAGCGGCATATCCATCATTTCGCGGATCAACCGTATGAAGGCATGGGCTTTTAGCTCGCCCGCGGAGGTGAAATGGTGGTGCAGCTGACCGGCGGAGACGCCGGCTTCGGCGGCAATCTGGCGGACGGTCATAGCGCTAAACCCGCCACGAAGCGCTACGCGCATGGCTGCCAGCACAATAACTTCCCGACGCGCATCGCGATTTAAGTAGCCCATAACGTTAGTGACCCCGGTTTTTTTGGCGATAGTAACAAAAAGTTGGACACTCGTTCAACAATCCGGCAGGATCCGTTTCCTGGACGCTTGTCCAGTTTTAACGTTGAGGGAAAGTAGTATGTCTCGGCAATGGTTGACGCTGATGGCGATTTTGTTGGTTTATATTCCGGTGGCGATTGACGCCACTGTTCTCCACGTGGCTGCGCCAACGCTCAGCGTAGCGCTGGGGACCAGCGGTAACGAGCTGCTGTGGATTATTGATATTTATTCACTGGTAATGGCCGGTATGGTGCTGCCTATGGGCGCATTGGGCGATAAAATCGGCTTTAAACGGCTGCTGCTGCTCGGCAGCGGTATTTTTGGCACCGCGTCGCTGGCGGCGGCGTTTTCGCCCACGGCAGAGACGCTGATTGCATCCCGCGCGCTGCTGGCGGTGGGGGCGGCAATGATCGTGCCTGCGACCCTGGCCGGGATCCGCAGCACCTTTTCGCAGGCGCACCAGCGTAATATGGCGCTTGGTCTGTGGGCAGCTGTCGGTTCCGGCGGCGCGGCGTTCGGTCCGCTGGTTGGCGGCATGCTGCTGGAGCATTT
This sequence comes from Klebsiella sp. PL-2018, assembly GCF_019048985.1. NCBI lineage: Bacteria > Pseudomonadati > Pseudomonadota > Gammaproteobacteria > Enterobacterales > Enterobacteriaceae > Klebsiella > Klebsiella sp. PL-2018. The sequence goes on along the minus strand of NZ_CP077673.1, from coordinate 3,052,586 downwards.
TTACTGGGGATCGGTTTTCCTGATCAACGTGCCGATCGTCCTGCTGGTGATAGCGATTAATGCCAAAGTGGTGCCGCGTCAGCCCGCGCGGCGCGAGCAGCCGCTGAATCTTTTCCAGGCGCTAATCCTGATCGCCGCCATTTTGATGCTGGTCTTTAGTGCTAAAACGGCGCTCAAAGGGCAAATGGCGCTGTGGTTAACCGGGCTGGTGGCACTATCTGGCGCCGCGATGCTGTTCTGGTTCGTGCGCAAACAGCTCTCGGCATCGCGTCCCATGGTCGATATGCGCCTGTTTACCCATCGCATTATTTTAAGCGGCGTGATGATGGCGATGACCGCGCTGATTACGCTGGTGGGTTTTGAACTGCTGATGGCCCAGGAGCTGCAGTTTGTGCACAGCAAAACGCCTTTTGAAGCCGGGCTGTTTATGCTGCCGGTGATGGTGGCGAGCGGTTTCAGCGGGCCCATTGCCGGCATGCTGGTATCGCGGCTGGGGCTGCGCGAGGTCGCCACCGGCGGAATGCTGCTCAGCGCCCTGAGCTTCCTCGGCCTGTCGATGACCGATTTCAGTACCCAGCAGTGGCAGGCCTGGGGACTGATGACGCTGCTGGGCTTCAGCGTCGCCAGCGCGCTGTTGGCCTCCAGCTCGGCGATCATGGCCGCCGCGCCGAAGGAAAAAGCGGCGGCGGCAGGGGCCATCGAAACCATGGCCTATGAGCTGGGCGCGGGACTGGGGATTGCCCTGTTTGGCCTGATCCTGACCCGCAGCTACACCTCGTCAATTGTTCTGCCGGGTGGAATTGAGGGCGCGGCGGCGGAGCAGGCGTCGTCCTCCATCAGCGAGGCGATTAAGCTGACGCAGTCGCTGCCCGCCATACCGGCGCAAAGCCTGCTTGAAGCGGCGAAGGCGGCGTTTATTCATTCGCACAGCATCGTGCTGGCGACGGCTGGCGTCCTGCTTCTGCTGCTGGCGGCCGGCATCTGGCGTAGTCTGGCAAAAGCGCCTGAGCTGAATTAACCCTTACAGCTGAAGAGAAAGCGCCATCGCCGCCCGCCGTAGCGGGGCGAGGGCTTTCTCTTTCAGCGCGGCGGCGTTGGTATAGCCTGCCGGAACGCCAACGTTAAGCGCCGCCACCACCTGGCCGCTGCGGGAGAGCAGCGGTACCGCCAGCGAACATAATCCCACCTCAATTTGCCGGTCAGCGAGCGCGTAGCCCTGCATGCGCACTCTGGTGATTTCCTGCCGTAAACCCGGCATATCGCATAGCGTATACGGGGTATAGCGGATCAGATTGGCTCGTGACAGTGTCACTTCAAGCTGTTCTTCCGGCAACGCGCTAAGCAGCACGCGTCCCATCGACGTGGCCCACGCAGGCAGACGGCTGCCGCGGCCGATATCCACGCTGAGCAGGTTATTCACCGCCGCTCTGGCAATATACAGGACGTTATCGCCGTCCAGCGTGGCGGCGGAGCAGGATTCTCCGAGGTTTTTGCCCAGATTATCCAGGGCGCTCTGCGCGACTTTCGCCAGCGGCGTTCCGGCCAGGTAGGCGTGGCCCACCGCCAGCACGCGGGGGAGCAGCTCATAGCTGCGGCCATCCGGGCTATGCACCATACCCAGCGCGGCGAGGGTATAGAGGCAGCGGCGCACAGCCGCGCGGGAGATCTGCGTTTTCTGGCTAAGCTGGGAGATGGTCAGGCGCTGCCGCTGCGGGGTAAACGCGTTAAGGACTTCCAGCCCGCGCGCCAGGGACAGCATAAAGTTAGGGTCGTGTTCAGACTGGCGGGCGCTGAGAGTACCTGGTTTTTTTTCGCTCATACAACCCCTCTTTTATTGAAGATAAAAGTTCATGGGGCATCACTATATCGCGGGTGAAAAACGCGGCGATTCCTTGTTCTGGTTTTACCACGTCGATCACATTATTAACCCCAATTTAACAACCGCGTCGATAATCGCACAACATTTCGATTATCGCCGTTGACCGTCACGATTGGGCAGACCTATTGTCAACAGAATCGTTACCCCGCGTTATGAACAGGGGTATGAAAAGTTATGTATTTCATCACCAGGAAAAAAAGATGACCGCGACCATTGAACGTATTGAAAGCTGGTTGGTAGATATCCCGACCATTCGACCGCACAAACTCTCCATGACCACGATGGGCTGTCAGACGCTGGCGATCGTCCGCATAACCCGTTCGGACGGGATTTGCGGTATTGGCGAAGCCACTACCATCGGTGGATTGAGCTACGGCGTGGAGAGCCCGGAAGCTATCGTGTCGGCGATTAATCATTACCTGACGCCGCTGCTCAAGGGCCAGGCGGCCGATAATCTGAATGTCCTGACCGCGCGGATAAACGGCGCGGTTAAAGGCAATACCTTTGCCAAATCAGCGATCGAAACCGCGCTGCTGGATGCGCAGGGTAAGGCGCTTGGCCTGCCGGTTTCCGCGCTGCTTGGCGGCGCGCTGACGACCTCGCTGCCGGTTCTCTGGACGCTGGCGAGCGGCGATACCGAGAAAGATATTGCCGAGGGGGAAAGGCTGCTGGCGGAGCGTCGCCATCGCGCGTTTAAGCTAAAAATCGGCGCGCGCGAACTGGCGACGGATCTGCGCCACACCCGCGCGATTGTTGAAGCCCTGGGCGATCGGGCCAGCATCCGCGTCGACGTGAATCAGGCGTGGGAAGCCACCGTCGCGGCAAAGGGCTGCCGCGAGCTGGCGGCGATGGGTGTCGATCTGATTGAACAGCCGGTCAGCGCTCAGGACAACGCTGCGCTGGTGCGCCTCAGCCATCACATCGACGCGGCTATTCTGGCCGATGAAGCGGTAGCGACCCATTACGAAGGCTATCGCCTGGCGCAGCAGGGATTCAGCGGGGCCTATGCGCTGAAGATTGCCAAAGCGGGCGGGCCAAACAGCGTGCTGGCGCTGGCGAAGGTGGCGCAAGCGGCGGGAATTGGGCTTTACGGCGGCACGATGCTTGAGGGGACCGTTGGCACACTGGCCTCGCTGCACGCCTGGTCGACGCTACCCCTACAGTGGGGCAGCGAGATGTTTGGCCCGCTATTGCTGAAGGACGATATTGTCAGCGTGCCGCTAACGTTCGCCGAAGGCGAGGTGACGCTACCGCAAGCGCCGGGTCTTGGCGCTGAACTGGATGAAGACAAACTGCGCTTCTATAGCCGCAAAGGATAATGGAGGATTTTTATGCTATTTAAAGTCGATATGACCGTGAATATTCCGCTGGGATTTCCTGCCGACGAAATTGAGGAAATTAAGCAGCGAGAAAAAAAGTATTCACAACAACTTCAGCGCGAAGGTAAATGGCGACATATCTGGCGCGTCGCCGGCCTTTACGCCAATGTCAGTATTTTCGATGTGAAAGATGCTGAAGAGCTGCATCAAATTTTAATGGCTCTACCATTATATCCCTTTATGCAAATTCGCGTGGAGGCGCTCTGTCGTCATCCCTCCTCGATTCGCGAAGACGACCGTTAATAAAAAATAATAACTAACCTCGCGCCGAAACTATTCGGCGAATATCCTACAACGATAAGTGAGAAATATTATGAGTAATGCATTCGTACAACAAGATGCTGTGCAACATTTATTGCGTGAAAGTGCGGGTTTAAATGCAACCGGTGGTGACGAGCGTTTTAAAATGATTGTTCATCGTCTGCTGGAAAACCTCTGCACGCTGATTGATGACTATAACGTCACTGAAGAAGAGTTCTGGCATGCGGTGAATTATCTGCATGAATTAGGCGGCCGCCAGGAAGCGGCACTGCTGGCGGCGGGCCTCGGCCTTGAACACTTCCTCGACCTGCGCCAGGACGCGATTGATGCCGCAGCGCAGCGGGAAACCGGCACCCCTCGTACCATTGAAGGCCCGCTGTACGTGGCGAATGCGCCGCTGGCAGACGGACATACCCGCATGGATGATGGTAAAGATGCGGGGGAGGTGATGTGGCTTTATGGCCAGGTTCGCGACACCCAGGGCCACCCGGTAGCTAACGCTATCGTTGATATCTGGCATGCCAATACCCTCGGGAACTACTCTTTCTTCGATCAAAGCCAGAGTGAATATAATCTGCGTCGCCGCATTCGTACCGGCGCCGATGGCTGCTATAGCGTGCGCAGCATTCTGCCATCCGGCTACGGCTGCCCGCCGGATGGGCCAACGCAAAAACTCCTTGACCAGCTGGGGCGTCACGGTAATCGTCCGGCGCATATCCACTTCTTCGTTTCCGCGCCGGGTCATAAACATTTGACCAGCCAAATCAATCTCAACGGCGACAAATACCTGTGGGATGATTTCGCGTTCGCTACCCGCGACGGCCTGATTGCCGATCCGGTAAAAGTCAGCGACCGCGAGCTTATTCAGCGGCGTGAGCTGGAAGGTGAACATACCGAAGTGCGCTTTGATTTTACTCTGTGTAAAGCGCTTAACGCCGATGAAGAACACCGCGGTACGCGCCTGCGTGCGCAGGAGTAACGCGCGGCGTTAATTCTCTTCTCCGGCCAGGCCGTGGTCGGAGAATAAAGCGAAATTGCGACTTCACCGTTTTTCTATTCCTGAATTATGCAGGAGGGCCGACTCATGCAAAAAATGTTCACCACATTAAAAGATAAAATCAACAATGCATTAATTGTTGATCGTGAAAAACATATTTATCGCTGCCATCGCTCAATATTTACCGATCCGCAGCTATTTGATTTTGAAATGAAGCATATTTTTGAAGGGAATTGGCTGTTCCTTGCTCATGAAAGCCAGATTGCGCAGCCTGGAGATTATTACACCCTGACCCTTGGGCGCCAGCCGGTAATAATAACGCGCGATAAAAAGAACGAACTACATGCGCTAATTAACAGCTGCGCCCATCGCGGGGCGATGCTATGTCGTCGCAAAACCGGTAATAAAAGTTCATTTACCTGTCCGTTTCACGGCTGGACGTTCAGTAATAACGGCAAGCTTTTAAAAGCCAAAGATGAAAGTACCGGCGGTTACCCGGAGACTTTCAAGCATGAAGGCTCCCACGACTTAAAGAAGCTGCCGAGGTTTCAATCCTATCGCGGCTTCCTGTTCGGCAGCCTGAATGCCGATGTGCAGCCGCTGGAGGCGTACCTGGGCGAAACCTGCAAAATTATCGACCTGATCGTGGACCAGGCGCCGGAAGGGCTGGAGGTGCTTAACGGATCGTCGAGCTATGTATACGAAGGCAACTGGAAGCTGGGGGCGGAAAACGGTGCTGACGGCTATCACGTTAGCGTGGTCCACTGGAACTACGCTTCCACCATGTCGCGCCGCAACTACGAAGCGGAAGGGACGCACGCGGTAGACGCAAACGGCTGGTCGAAAAGCGTCGGCGGCGGTTACGGCTTTGATAATGGGCATATGCTGCTGTGGACCCGGGTGCTGAACCCGGAAGTGCGGCCGGTCTACGAACATCGTGAACGGCTGCAGGCGGAATTCGGCGAGTCTCGCGCCGGGCAGATGGTCAACGAAACGCGCAACCTGTGCCTCTATCCAAACGTCTACCTGATGGATCAGTTTTCGACGCAGATCCGCGTGATACGCCCCATCGCGGTGGATAAAACCGAAGTCACCATCTGGTGCTTTGCGCCGAAGGGCGAATCTGACCAGGCGCGGGCGCTGCGTATTCGCCAGTATGAGGACTTTTTTAACGTCAGCGGCATGGGAACGCCTGACGATCTGGAAGAGTTCAGCGCCTGCCAGCGCGGCTATCTCGGGGAAAATCTCGCATGGAGCGACCTCAGCCGCGGGGCGCTACATTGGGTCGATGGTCCGGACGAACACGCCCGGCAGGCCGGCTTGCGGCCGCTGCTGAGCGGCGTGAAATCGGAAGACGAAGCTTTGTATATCGCCCACCATCATCACTGGCAAAACGTGATGCTGGCGGCGCTGGAAGCAGAGCAGCGGCGTTACGAGCAGTCGATCACACAACGCGTGGAGGTGGTCTGATGCTCACTCTCGAACAGGTTCGCCAGTTTCTCTATTACGAAGCCCGCCTGCTTGACGACCGCCTGTGGGATGAGTGGCTGAACTGCTACAGTCCACAGGTGGTGTACTGGATGCCCGCCTGGGGGGATGACGACAAGCTCACCCGCGATCCTCAGCGTGAAATTTCGCTGATCTATTACCCGAGCCGCGACGGCCTCGAAGACCGGGTTTACCGCATCAAAACCGAGCGCTCAGGGGCCAGCACCCCGGAACCGCGCACCACCCATATGATCGGCAACGTTGAACTGCTTGGCGAAACCGAACAGGGCATGGAAGTACGCTACAGCTGGGTCACCTACTGTCACCGGTATCAGCAGACGGATACCTGGTTTGGTTCGACCTGCTGCACGCTGAGTGAGGACTCCGGCAAACCGCAAATCATCCGTAAAACCGTGCGCCTGAATAACGATTACATCCGTCATGTGATTGACGTTTACCATATTTAAGAGGCACTTATGACCTTTAATATTGCTCTCAATTTTGAAGACGGCATCACCCGCTTTATTCAGTGTAACGCCGGGGAGAAAGTTCTCGATGCCGCCTATCGTCAGCAGGTCAATCTGCCGATGGATTGTTCGGACGGCGTTTGCGGCACCTGCAAGTGCCGCTGCGTCAGCGGCGAATATGGCCTGGGCAATGAGTTTCTTGAAGAGGCGCTCAGCGAAGAGGAAGCCGCAGAGCGCCAGGTGCTGACCTGCCAGATGGTGCCAACCAGCGATTGCGTCATTGATGTACCGGCGGCGGCAGCCCGCTGCAAGACCGCGCTGGCGAGCGTGGGCGCGACGGTGAAAGCGGTCAATCTCCTGTCTGACACCGCCATTGAGCTGGCGATCGTGCTGGATGAACCGCTGGACTTCCTGGCGGGTCAGTACATCAATATTCAGGTTCCCGGAACGCCGCAGGTTCGCGCCTATTCGTTTAGCTCCCTGCCGGGTGGGCGTGAGGGGCGCTTCCTGATCCGTAACGTGCCCGGCGGATTGATGAGCCAGTGGCTGACGCAGCGGGCCATTCCCGGCGATCGTCTGACGCTAAGCGGCCCGATGGGCAGCTTTTACCTGCGCGGCGGCGAGCGTCCGCTGCTACTGCTGGCGGGGGGCACCGGCTTAGCGCCGCTGCTATCAATGCTGCAAACGCTGGCCAGCCAGCGCAGCACCCGACCCATCACCTTGCTCTATGGCGTGACCCGCGACTGCGATCTGGTGAAAACTGACGAGCTTGAGGCATTTACCGGTCAGCTTCCCGCGTATCGCTGGCTGCCGGTGGTTGCTGATGCGCAAAGCCAATGCCCGCAGCGCGGTTTTGTTACCGAACATCTTAATGACGCAATACTCAACGACGGGGATGTGGATATCTATCTGTGCGGGCCCCCGCCGATGGTCAATGCGGTAGCCACGGCGCTGCGCGAGAGAGGAATTTCGCCGTCGGGGTTCTGGTATGAAAAATTTATCGCCAGCCAGAGCGCGGCGGCATAAGGAGCAACGATGCGATTTAACCATAAAGTCGTGGCTATTACCGGCGCCGCGCAGGGGATTGGCCGACAGACCGCAGAGCAAGCGGCGCGTGAGGGCGCGCGACTGCTGTTGATTGACCGCTCTCGCTATGTTCATGAACTGGCGGCGGCGCTGAACGACGCCGGTAGCCAGGCGCTGGCGCTGGAAGCCGATCTTGAACAATGGGAAAGCACCGAGCGGGCTTTTGCCGACGGCGTGGCCCATTTTGGCCACCTGGATGTATTGATTAACAACGTCGGCGGCACCATCTGGGCGCGGCCGTTCGCGGAATATCAGCCGGAGCAAATAGAGAAGGAGATTCGTCGCTCGCTGTTTCCGACCCTGTGGGGCTGTCGGGCTGCGCTACCGTGGATGCTGAAGCAGGGCAAAGGCAGTATCGTTAATATTTCGTCGGTGGCGACGGCGGGCGTGAATCGGGTGCCTTATTCCGCAGCGAAAGGCGGCGTTAATGCGCTGACCCGTTCGCTAGCCCTTGAATATAGCGCAAACGGGATCCGCATTAACGCCGTGGCGCCGGGGGGCACCGAGGCGCCAGCGCGCCGGACGCCGCGGAATGAGGAGCTGCCGTCGGCGCAGGAGCAGGCGTGGTATCAGCAGGTGGTCGATCAGACGGTGGCCAGCAGCCTGATGCATCGCTACGGTACGCTGGCGGAGCAGGCCAATGCCATCCTGTTTCTCGCCAGCGATGAGGCCAGCTATATCACCGGCGTGACGCTGCCGGTCGCCGGCGGCGATCTCGGTTAGCGCCGGGTCGCCTGCCAGCAAAGCAGGGAGCCGGCGCACACCATTCCGGCGCCCTGCCAGAACGACCACGACAGCGCGGCGCTGAGCAGTGCCGCCGCCAGCGCCGAGGAGAGCACCGGCGTAAAGTAGGAGGCGGCGGCCAGCAGGCTGACGTTGCCGTGCAGGATCCCGACGTTCCACGCCGCGTAGCCTAATCCCAGAGCAACGGACAGCGCGATCAGTTTGGCTATCACCGGCCAGCTAAAGACCATGGGCGGCTGTTCGCTGAACAGGAACTTTAGCCACAGGGTCAGGGCGGTAAGCAGAACAAAAAGGGTAATCCCGTTTTTGCCCTTCGCGTATTTAGCGGTGACCGTGCAGTAGGCCGCCCAGATAAACGCGCCGATGAACGCCAGAATATAGCTCAGCGGGCTGGAAACCACGTTGCGGGTAATTTCATCTACATTCAGACCATGCTCACCGCCTAATACCCAGGTGACGCCGAATAAAGCGAGAAATAATCCCGGAATAACCAACCAGCTGCTTTTTTGGCCGTTAAACAGAATGGCGAATAAAATCGTCAGGCTGGGCCACAGATAATTAACCATGCCCACTTCAATAGCCTGCTGGCGGCTACCGGCTAATCCGACCGACAGCGCCAGGCAAATTTCATAGCTGACGAACAGCAGGCTCCCTGCCAGTAAATAGGGGCGAGGGATCTGGCGTATTTGCGGGAAGCCGACGGTAAAGATCAGCAAAAGGCCGCTCAGGCTGTAGATCATCGCCGCGCCGCCCACCGGACCAAGCCCTTCGCTTACGCCACGAATCAGCCCGACCATGGTGCTCCACAAGACGATAGCGGCCAATCCAATGAGCGTGGCTCTCTTCTTCTCCATATTTAACCTGATGTTGGTTCAAACGCAGTCGGGTTTTATAACACTTTTTTTTCGCTTCCGGGGGATATTTTCCACCGTGCTTAATCCTAATGGAGTAACGAAATTCAACGCGGCTGACTATTAAGGGGTCATGGGTTCAGGACATTGATTTGACGCAAATAAAACAGGGTTATTGCTGTTAATTTCCACTCCCGCAATGAATAAACATCCCGCATGGAGGGGAACAATGGACGTCAGCCGCAGAAAGTTTTTTAAAATCTGCGCAGGCGGTATGGCCGGAACAACAGCCGCTGCATTGGGTTTTGCGCCCAAAATGGCCCTGGCTCAGGCGCGTAATTACAAATTGCTGCGCGCCAAAGAGATCCGCAACACCTGCACATACTGCTCCGTGGGCTGCGGGCTATTAATGTATAGCCTGGGCGACGGCGCGAAAAACGCGAAAGAAGCGATTTACCACATTGAAGGTGACCCGGATCATCCGGTGAGCCGCGGCGCGCTGTGCCCGAAAGGCGCGGGGCTGCTTGACTATGTTCATAGCGACAACCGCCTGCGCTATCCGCAGTACCGCGCGCCGGGTTCCGATACATGGCAGCGCATCTCCTGGGATGACGCGTTTACCCGCATCGCCAAACTGATGAAAGCCGACCGCGACGCCAATTTTATTGAAAAGAACGAACAGGGCGTGACGGTTAACCGCTGGCTGTCCACCGGGATGTTATGTGCCTCTGCGGCCAATAATGAAACCGGCATGCTGACGCAAAAATTTGTGCGCTCCCTCGGCATGCTGGCGGTAGACAACCAGGCGCGCGTCTGACACGGACCAACGGTAGCAAGTCTTGCTCCAACATTTGGTCGCGGTGCGATGACCAACCACTGGGTTGATATCAAAAACGCTAACGTCGTGGTGGTGATGGGCGGTAACGCCGCCGAAGCCCATCCGGTGGGATTCCGCTGGGCGATGGAGGCGAAAAACAACAACGATGCGACGCTGATTGTCGTCGACCCGCGCTTTACGCGCACGGCGTCGGTGGCCGATATCTATGCGCCTATTCGCTCCGGCACGGACATTACCTTCCTGTCCGGCGTGCTGCTGTACCTGATCGAAAATAACAAAATCAATGCCGAGTACGTTAAACACTACACCAACGCCAACCTGCTGGTGCGCGACGATTTTGCCTTCGAAGATGGCCTGTTCAGCGGCTACGATGCCGAAAAGCGTCAGTACGATAAATCGTCGTGGAACTATCAGTTCGACGAAAACGGCTACGCCATGCGCGACGAGACGCTGCAGCATCCGCGCTGCGTCTGGAACCTGCTGAAGCAGCACGTTTCGCGCTATACGCCGGAGGTGGTGGAGAATATCTGCGGTACGCCAAAGGCGGACTTCCTCAAAGTGTGCGAAGTGCTGGCGTCAACCAGCGCGGCGGACCGAACCACCACCTTCCTTTACGCGCTGGGCTGGACGCAGCATACCGTCGGGGCGCAGAACATCCGTACCATGGCGATGATTCAGCTGCTGCTCGGCAATATGGGGATGGCGGGCGGCGGCGTCAACGCGCTGCGCGGGCACTCCAATATTCAGGGGCTAACCGATTTAGGCCTGCTCTCGACCAGCCTGCCGGGCTACCTGACGCTGCCGTCGGAACAGCAGACGGATCTGCAAAGCTATCTCGCCGCCAATACGCCGAAGGCGACGCTGGCCGAACAGGTGAACTACTGGAGCAACTATCCGAAGTTCTTCGTCAGCCTGATGAAATCGTTCTACGGCGACGCGGCGCAAAAAGAGAACGACTGGGGCTTCCACTGGCTGCCGAAATGGGACCAGGCTTACGACGTTATCAAATATTTCAATATGATGGATAACGGTAACGTCACGGGCTATATCTGCCAGGGCTTCAATCCGGTGGCTTCGTTCCCGGACAAAAACAAGGTGGTCCGCAGCCTGAGCAAGCTGAAGTACATGGTGGTTATCGACCCGCTGGTGACCGAAACGTCGACCTTCTGGCAAAACCACGGCGAGTCGAACGATGTTGACCCGGCGGCGATTCAGACCGAAGTGTTCCGCCTGCCGTCCACCTGCTTCGCCGAAGAGGATGGTTCAATCGCCAACTCCGGGCGCTGGCTGCAGTGGCACTGGAAAGGCCAGGACGCGCCGGGCGAAGCGCGCAACGACGGCGAAATTCTGGCCGGCATTTACCACCGTCTGCGCGAGCTGTATCGCACCGAGGGCGGCAAAGGCGTCGAGCCGCTGCTGAAGATGGGATGGCACTACAAGCAGCCGGATCGTCCGGAATCAGAAGAGGTCGCGAAAGAGAACAACGGCTACGCGCTGGCGGATCTCTTCGACGCTAACGGCGCGCCGCTGGCGAAGAAGGGCCAGCTGTTGAACAGCTTCGCGCTGCTGCGCGATGACGGTACCACCGCGTCGTCCTGCTGGATCTATACCGGCAGCTGGACCGAGCAGGGCAACCAGATGGCCAACCGCGATAACGCCGATCCGTCAGGCCTTGGCAACACGCTCGGCTGGGCATGGGCGTGGCCGCTCAACCGGCGTGTGCTGTACAACCGCGCGTCGTCGGATATTAACGGCAAGCCGTGGGATGCGAAGCGGATGCTGATCCAGTGGAACGGCAGCAAGTGGGTTGGCAACGATATTCCGGACTTCAATACCGCGCCGCCGGGCAGCAAAACCGGGCCGTTTATTATGCAGCCGGAAGGACTGGGGCGCCTGTTTGCCCTGAATAAGCTGGCGGAAGGTCCGTTCCCGGAACACTACGAGCCGATGGAAACGCCGCTTGGCACCAACCCGCTGCACCCGAACGTGGTCTCCAGCCCGGTGGTGCGCCTGTATGAAGAGGATGCCCTTCGTTTAGGTAAGAAGGATAAATTCCCGTACGTCGGCACCACCTATCGCCTGACCGAGCATTTTCATACCTGGACCAAGCATGCGCGGCTCAATGCGATTGCGCAGCCGGAACAGTTTGTCGAAATCAGCGAAGGTCTGGCGAAAGCGAAGGGGATTGCCAACGGCGATCGGGTGACGGTCAGCAGCAAGCGCGGCTTTATTCGCGCGGTAGCGGTGGTGACGCGTCGTCTGCAAACGCTCAACGTTAACGGCCAGCAGGTTGAAACCGTCGGGATCCCGCTGCACTGGGGTTTTGAAGGGGTAGCCCGCAAAGGTTACATCGCCAATACCCTGACGCCAAACGTCGGGGATTCCAACTCGCAAACGCCGGAGTACAAGGCGTTTCTGGTCAACATCGAGAAAGCGTAAGGAGCGAATGCATGGCGATGGAAACCCAGGACATTATCAAACGCTCCGCCACCAACCCGATCACGCCCGCGCCGCGCGCGCGGGATTTTAAGGCGGAAGTGGCGAAGCTGATCGATGTCTCCTCCTGCGTAGGCTGTAAAGCCTGCCAGGTGGCCTGTTCCGAGTGGAACGATATCCGCGATGAGGTTGGGCACTGCGTCGGGGTGTACGACAACCCCGCCGATCTGAGCGCCAAATCCTGGACGGTAATGCGCTTTAGCGAAACCGAACAGAACGGCAAGCTGGAGTGGCTGATACGCAAAGACGGCTGCATGCACTGCGAGGACCCGGGCTGCCTGAAGGCGTGCCCGTCCGCCGGGGCGATTATTCAGTACGCTAACGGCATCGTCGACTTTCAGCAGGAGAACTGCATCGGCTGCGGCTACTGCATCGCCGGGTGCCCCTTTAACGTCCCGCGCCTCAATAAAGAGGATAACCGGGTCTATAAGTGCACCCTGTGCGTTGACCGGGTCAGCGTCGGCCAGGAACCGGCCTGCGTGAAAACCTGCCCAACCGGCGCGATTCACTTCGGCAGCAAGAAAGAGATGCTGGAAGTGGCCAACGAGCGCGTGGAAAAGCTGAAGAAACGCGGCTATCCCCATGCCGGGGTGTATAACCCGCCGGGCGTCGGCGGCACCCACGTGATGTACGTGCTGCATCATGCGGACCAGCCGGAGCTGTACCACAACCTGCCGAAAGAGCCGCAGATCGATACGTCGATCAACCTGTGGAAAGGCGCGCTGAAGCCGCTCTCGGCGGTCGGGTTTATCGCCACCTTTGCCGGGCTGATTTATCACTACATCGGGATTGGGCCGAATAAAGAAGCGGATGACGATGAGGAGGAGCATGATGAGTAAATCGAAAATGATTGTGCGCACGAAGTTTATTGACCGCGCCTGTCACTGGACGGTGGTCATCTGCTTTTTCCTGGTGGCGCTATCGGGGATCTCGTTTTTCTTCCCGACGCTGCAGTGGCTGACCGAAACCTTCGGTACGCCGCAGATGGGGCGAATTCTGCATCCGTTCTTCGGGGTACTGATTTTCGTGGCTCTGATGTTTATGTTTGTGCGTTTTGTCCATCACAATATTCCCGACAAGCAGGATATCCCCTGGCTAAAGGGCATTATTGAGGTACTGAAAGGCAACGAGCATAAAGTGGCGCGGGTAGGGAAATATAACGCGGGGCAGAAAATGATGTTCTGGACCATCATGAGCATGATTTTTGTGCTGCTGGTGACCGGCGTGATTATCTGGCGGCCCTGGTTTGCCCACTATTTCCCGATTCAGGTTATTCGCTATAGCCTGCTGATTCACGCGACCTCGGCGATTATTCTTATTCATGCGATTCTGATCCACATGTATATGGCGTTTTGGGTGAAGGGATCGATTAAAGGCATGATCGAAGGGAAGGTGAGTCGCCGCTGGGCGAAGAAGCATCATCCGCGCTGGTATCGCGAGGTGGAGCGTCAGGAAGCGAAGAAAGAGAGCTGTGAAGGGCTGAAGTAAGCGTAACTGAGCAACCCGCTCTGGCTGAAGCCGGAGCGGATCGGGTATTGGTAACAAGGGCGTCAATGGCGGAAATAACTTCGCCTCTGGCGCTTTTTAAGTTACAGATAAAATCTTCGCGCTTGATCAGCTTATTATTAAGGTTTGTCATCATCGGCGAACAAAGCATAAACGTTTCAAATTCAATATTTACCTCAGGAACTGAATAATCAATCTGCCAGTGAACCTATGAAATAATCACGCCGTTTTATGGATAAATATGCCACCCGGCGTTTTTATCTGGTCTGCCGTTTAATAATGCACAATAATGCCGGCGGTATGTTTTATAACAAGTGATTAGTTGTATGAAAAAGACTATTTTTTCGTTAGCGCTTGGCACTTTTGGTCTCGGAATGGCGGAATTTGGCATCATGGGCGTATTACCTGAAATTGCCCGTGACGTCGGAATATCTATTCCCGCCGCGGGCAATATGATCTCCTGGTATGCGCTTGGCGTCGTCATCGGCGCGCCGGTGATGGCGCTGTTCTCCAGCCGCTTTTCGTTAAAATCGGTGATGCTGTTCCTCGTGGCGCTGTGCGTTATCGGCAATGCCATCTTTACGCTATCTTCCAGCTATTCGATGCTGGCGCTGGGGCGCCTGATCTCCGGTTTCCCGCACGGCGCCTTCTTTGGGGTGGGGGCGATCGTTCTGTCGAAAATTGCGCCGCCGGGGAAGGTCACCGCCGCGGTGGCGGGAATGATTGCCGGAATGACGGTCGCTAATTTGCTGGGGGTTCCCGCCGGAACCTGGCTTTGCCATCAGTTTAGCTGGCGCTATACCTTTCTGGCGATTGCGGTGTTTGACATCGCCGTACTGGTCGCTATCGCCTGGTGGGTGCCCACGCTGTTTGATAAACCGACGACGCGCTTGCGCTCGCAGTTTCATTTTTTAACATCGCCCGCACCGTGGTTAATTTTTGCCGCGACGATGTTCGGCAATGCCGGCGTATTCGCGTGGTTTAGCTATATTAAGCCGTTTATGATTAACGTCTCCGGTTTTGGTGAGAGCGCCATCATAGCCATTATGCTGCTGGCGGGGCTGGGGATGGTTCTGGGGAATTTATTCAGCGGTAAAGTCTCCGTCCGTTATAGCCCGTTACGTATTGCCGCCGTGACGAATGGCGTGATTGTCGTGACCGTATTACTTCTGTTCCTGCTGGGTGAGAATAAAGCCGCCGCATTAACCCTCGCGTTTATTTGCTGCGCGGCCCTGTTTGCCCTGTCGGCACCGCTGCAAATTCTGCTGCTGCAAAATGCGAAGGGCGGCGAGATGCTGGGCGCGGCGGGCGGCCAGATCGCCTTTAATCTCGGCAGCGCCATTGGGGCGCTATTCGGCGGGATGATGATTACGGCCGGTCCTGGCTGGCGTTTCGTTGCCTTACCGGCCGCGCTGCTTTCGTTTCTTGCGCTCAGTTCGCTGCTGATTTATGCCCGCCATCAGCGGCGTCTGGCCTGATTAAGCCCGCTGGCAGCTATTCCTGCCACGGCTCGCCGAGGGTCAGCATTAACCGGTTGGCCCAGGCAAAGAAAGCCGCCGATTGCAGTAAATCCAGTCGGGCGAGGGTATCCAGCCCCTGTTGCTCGACGGCGGCAAGGTGGTCAACGGACAGAGCGGGAGGGGTAACGGAAATCGCGGCGGCGAAATCGATCTGCGCCTGCCATCCCGGCGTCTGCCCGTCGCTTAACTGCTCTCCCGGCGTCACCGCCAGCAGCGTCTCTACCGCCGTTTCATCTTTGGCCAGCTGTGCCGCTTTGCGCGCATGCACCGAGGCGCAATAAATACAGCCGTTGATTTTGCTCGCCACCGTTGCCGCCAGCTCGCGCTCGGCGCGCGGCAGGCCGCCGGGAGTATAAAAGATCCCTTTGTCGGTTAACGTACGCTGCTCCAGCACCGGCAGGTTGCGCGCCAGCAGGCGGAAGTAGGGCGAATCGCTGTGGCCGAATTTCGCCAGCAGCGCCTGCTCGTCGGGGGTAAATTCCGCCAGCGGTTTAGCCGCCAGCCAGGGCTCCCAGTGCAGTTCATCGCGGGTGAAGTGCACCGGCGCCTTCTTACCGCTGATGGTTTGCGGCGAGGTATGCCAGAATCCCGCCACCGTCGGGGTTTGTGCGACGTGGATATTTTTGCCGTTAAGCAGGCGCAGCCCGACGACCAGCCGGCTCTGGAAGCTGACAAACGCGATAAGCTGGGCGAGGGTGACGATGCCGCGCAGGCTCCATCCGGCGCGGATTAAGGCCTCAAGCGCCGACGGCGTGGCCTCCACGGGCGTAAAGGTCAACAGCCGGGCAAAGGCCAGCGCCGGCGCCAGCCGCGGCGATGTGGGGTCGGCAATGCCAAAGCCGGCGTAGTGGGCGGCCAGCGCATCGCTCTCATGCAGCTTCGCCACCCTCGCGGCCACGGCAAAACGCTCGTCGAGCGGAAAGTCGTTATCCTGCTGACCAAACAGCGTTTCATAACTTCCCTGAGCATGGCGGGTGGCCGCCTCGCGCACGGCTCGCGCCGCCGCTAAGGCGGAATCGGGGGCAATTTCTGCCAGTTCGGCCAATATATCCTGACTGAGCGTCATGGTGACTCCTTATCGTATCTGCGGGGCAATATGCTGAGCGATCAGCTCAATGGAACGAAGCGTGTCGCGGTGCGAGGGTTCAACGGAGTGCACCTGAAACGAAATATCGGTTACCCGCCGCAGGACGCTATCGCGGGCCAGCGAAGCGGCGACGTGCTGCGGGTCGCCAACGTGTGCGTCAAGCTGCGGCAAAAAATCAGTGACAGTGTCACCAATAATATCATGACCTGCGGCGCGATGCTGGGCAGCCTGCTGGCGCAGGCCGGGTTCAGCGACCTGCAGCGCATACTGCTGGCTATCGGCGACAAAGGCCGTCCGCGAGGCGAGGATCCTTGGCTCGACGCCCGCCGGCAGCGCGGCGAGATAGGCGTCAATAATCGGATTCTGGATAGCGTCCAGCGGCAGCGTGGGCTGTCCGGCCGGACGCGGCTGCGTGCGCGAGAGCATCAGCCCGTGCCCGGCCTGAGCCGCGCGAACCGCCCCCTCAATGGAAAAGGTGGCAATCCAGATGCGCTCCGCCAGCTGCGGCGCCTGAGGGTACAGATGATTATCCGGGTGCGAGAGCGAATCCCCGCGCCAGGCGCTTTGAATCAGATGCAGGTGTTCGGCAAATACCGCGCTGCGCTGGTCCATCGTCAGCCCGAAGGGTAAAAACGAAGTGGGGGTGCCGCCGGAGCCGAAGCCCACCTCCAGCCGTCCATCGGCGAGCAGATCCAGCACCGCCGCATCCTCCGCCACCCGCAGCGGGTTTTCCATCGGCAGGGTGATAATGGCGGTGCCAAGACGAATGCGCTCGGTGTGCGCCGCGGCGTGGGCGAGAAAGACCAGCGGCGACGGCAGGCCGCCTTCGTGCTCATGAAAATGGTGCTGAGCGATCCACGCGCTGTCGAATCCCAGGCGTTCCGCGTGGCGAATTTGCTCGGTGGCCAGCCGGTAGCGCTCTTTAGGCGTGGCGTGGTCCAGCAGACGGGTGAAAAAGCCCAGTCGTTTACGCGTCATGCAACCTCCTTGCTCGGGGATGAAAAGTGGGGAATCGCGGCGATAAGCTCGCGGGTATAGTCATGCTGCGGGGCGCTGAACAGTCGGCTGACGTCGCCGTGTTCAACCACCTGGCCCGCCCGCAGCACCGTCACGCTGTGGGCGATACGGCGCACCGTCGCCAAATCGTGAGTGATAAACAGATAGCTCAGCCCCAGCTGCTGCTGAAGCTGCTGCAGCAGCGCGAGAATTTGCGCCTGCACCGTGACGTCCAGCGCCGAAGTCGCTTCATCGAGGACAAGGATCGTCGGTTCAAGGATTAAGGCGCGGGCGATGGCAACCCGCTGCCGCTGGCCGCCGGAAAGCTCACGGGCGGTTCGCGACAGCAGCTCCGGAGCGAGCGCCACGCGGGCGGCGACCGTTTCGACGCGCTGGCGCCGCACTTCGGCGTTGAGGCGGTCGAAGTTTTTTAACGGCTCTTCGATAATCTCAAACAGCGTTTGCCGCGGGTCCAGCGAGGCAAAAGGATTCTGGTAAACGAACTGAATTTTACGCCGCAGCTGGCGGAGCGCCTCGCGGCTGAGATGCCCGGCATCGATACCGTCGATAGCGATATGGCCGCTATCGGCCTTTTCGAATCCCAGCAGGATCCGCGCAAGGGTCGTTTTGCCGGAGCCGGACTCGCCGACCAGCGCGTGGGTGCTGCCGCGCTTCACCTCGAAGCTCACGGCGTCCAGCGCCTGCAAATGCGCGCGGCCTAATGAGAAGCGCTTGCTGATGCCCTCCACGCGGATCGCCGGGGTCGCCAGCACGCGCCCGCTGGCCGGGGCAATGGTTAGCGTCGAACCCTGGAGATCGCTCAGCAGCTGGCGGGTATAGGTATGCTGCGGCGTACGTATGACGTCGCCGGTCGCGCCCTGTTCCTGAATCTCGCCGTGGCGAAAGACCAGCAGGCGGTCGGCGCGTTCCGCCGCCAGCGCCAGATCGTGGGTGACGAACAGTACCGCCGTGCCGGACTCCCGGCGAAGCGTATCCAGCAGGTCGAGGATCCTTTTCTGTACCGTCACGTCGAGGGCGCTGGTGGGTTCATCGGCAATGATTAAGTCGGGTTTCAGGGCGATCGCGATAGCAATCAGCACCCGCTGCTTCATACCGCCTGAAAGCTGGTGGGGATATTGATCGATGCGCTGTTCCGGGTGGCTCAGCCCAACTTTGGTCAGCAGCGCCAGCACCTGCGCTTTACGCGCCGCGGCGCTGCTTTTTTGATGCAGACGCAGGATTTCCCCCACCTGCGCGCCGATGGTTTTCACCGGATTCAGGGAGTTGCCCGGATCCTGAGGCACCAGGCTAATCCGCGCGCCGCGCAGGCCGTCGAGGCGTTTAGCGGACCAGCCGCTGATATCTTCGCCATTAATCAAGATACGCCCGCTGTCCCGGCGCGCGTTATCCGCCAGCAGGCCAATAATCGCCTGCGCGGTGGTGGTTTTACCCGAGCCGGATTCACCGACAAACGCCAGCATTTCGCCGCGTTTGACCTGAAAACTCACGTCGTGCACGACCTCGCGCCATTCACGCTGTGAACGATAGCTGATGCGCAGATGCTCTACGCTTAAAACATTCATCGGCGTTCTCCGCTAAATTGACGGCTAATACGGTTGGCGGCGAGCACGACCGCAATCACCGCAATACCGGGAAGGGTGGTCAGCCACCAGGCGGTGGAGAGATAGTTGCGGCCTTCGGCGATCAGCAGACCCCACTCCGGGACCGGCGGCGGCGTGCCGTAGCCGAGAAAACTCAGGGTCGAGAGCGCCAGAATGGCCTGGCCGAACTGGAGGGTGGCAAAGGCCAGCACCGCGGTGAGCGAGTTGGGCAGAATATGCCGCCAGAAAACGGCGAAAAAGGTGCCGCCGCTGCCGTAGGCCGCTTCGACGAAGTCGCTGTGGCGTACGCGGACCACCTCCGCTCGCGCCAGGCGGGCAAAGCTGGCGACGGCCGCCGCGCCTACCGCGACGGCGGCGTTGAGCGTGCCGAAACCGAGCAGAATGATGACCGTCAGCGACAGCAATAAAGAGGGGATCGCCAGCAGCACGTCGACCAGGCGCATGATTGCCGACTCCACGCGTCCCGCCAGCGCGCCGGCCAGCGTGCCCAGCGCGGTACCGATAAACAGGCCGATCGCCACCGCCGCCAGCGCGGCGGAAAGCGAATGAACGGCGCCGAAGACGATGCGGCTCCACAGATCGCGGCCCAGCTGGTCGGTTCCCAGCCAGTGGCCGGCCTGCGGGGCCAGCCGCTGGGCGCCGGGGAACCCTTCCAGCGGGCTATAGGCGGTAAACAGCTGCGGAGCGATAGCCATCAGCGCGGCAGCGATCATCACCGCCCAGGCCAGCAGCAGGCCGGGCTGAACGCGCCGCGTACGCCAGTTTGACGTGCGGCGGCGCGCGGCGGTTGCGTAATCCACCAGGCTCATACGGCACCTCCGATAACGGTTTTCAGGCGCGGATCGAACAGCGGCATCAGCAGGTCGACCAGCAGATTAATCAGCACGAAACCGAGGGCAGAGATCATCACCACCGCCTGCAGTACCGCGATATCCTGATTATTGACGGCCTGCTGCGTCAGCAGCCCCAGACCGCCGCGGCCAAACACGGTTTCGGTAATCAGCGCGCCGGCGATCAGTTCCCCCAGCAGCAGACCGGCGATGTTGAGCACCGGCAGCAGGGCGTTGCCGGTAACGTGCCGCCACAGGGCGCCGGTTTCGCTCAGGCCTTTGGCGCGGGCAACGGCGACAAACGGCTGCGCGGCGACCTGATCCAGACTGCGTATCAGGATTTGCGCCAGCGGAGCGGAAATCGGCACCGCGACGGCAATAATGGGCAAAATCAGCCCCTCAATCGGCCCGGGATTGATCACCGGGATCCAGCGCAGCTGAAAGGAGAAAATCTGAATCAGGGCGATGCCGAGCCAGAACGTCGGCAGCGAGATAAACAGCGCCGGCAGGGATTGCAGCGCGTTGCTGAGCCAGCGCAGGCCCGGCAGCCGTGAGGCGAAGGCGAGGGCGAAGGCCAGCGCCACCGCCAGAGCAAAGGCGGGCAGCGCCAGGCTTAATGTTTCCGGCAGGTTGCTGGCGATAAGCGCGCTGACCGGCAGCCCGGCCTGCAGCGAATAGCCAAAATCGCCACGCAGCATGGCCATCAGCGTGTGGAAGTACTGTCTCCACAGCGGGTTATCGGCCCCGTAGGCGAGGCGCATTTCGGCGATCTGCTCAGGGCTGAGCCCCAGATCCGGATTCTGAAACTTGATCAGTACCGCATCGCCGGGCAGCACCTGTAACAGGACGAAGGAGAGGGTAAACGCGGCCCACAGTACCAGTAAACCCTGACCGAACCGCCGCAGAAGATAGTGGCTCATCGCGGGCTCCTTAGTGCTTTTCCAGCCACGCGCCGTAGAACGACGGGCGGCCTACCGCTTCAAAACTGACGCCTTTCACCCACGGCGCGCCGGCAAAGACCTGCGGCTCTTCAAATATCGGGATTACGTAGGCGTTGTCCAGCAGGTAGCGCTGGGCGTCGCCGGTGAGCTGGAGGCGTTTTTGCGGCTCGACTTCGGCTGAGATCGCGGTCAGCAGCGCGTTGAGCTTATCGTCGCGGAAGCGTTGGACTTTGTCGCTGGAGCCGCCTTTTTGCAGCAGCGCGTCGCGGTTAGCGGGGAAGAACATGCTTTTCACCACGTCAGGGTCGGCGCGGCCCACTTCCGACACGGTAAGCGGCGTTTTCAACGGGTCGAGGCTGTCCAGCGTACGGCTGCCGGCATCACCGGCTTTGACCGCCAGCGCAACGCCGACCTGGCGCCACTGCTGGGCGACAAGCTGGAGTACCTCTTTGTTTTGCGGCTGGGGCAGGGATTCATAGACGGTTAATGCCAGGCGCTGGCCATCTTTGACCCGTATACCGTCGGCGGCCGGTTTCCAGCCCGCCTCATCAAGCAGCTGTTTCGCTTTGGCCGGATCGAAAGCCAGCTTATCGCTAAGGTTAACGTATCCGGCCGCGGTGCTGGCGACGACGGAGGTCGCCTGCGGGTAGTTGGCGGAGAACAGGGTTTCAACCACCTGTCTGGCGTCGGTGGCGTGCAGCAGCGCCTGACGAACGCGCAGGTCGGCAACCAGCGGATTATCCGGGCGGAAGCTCAGGCTGTCGTTAACGCCGCGCGTCGGGGCGGCATAGATTTTAAAGCCCCGATCGGTTGCCTGCTTTTCATCATAGGCCTGCACCTGGCGAATAAAATCGGCCTGGCCTGCCAGCAGCGCGCCAACGCGTACGCCATCTTCCGGGGTGACGATATAGGTTATGCCGTCGAGATTCGCTGGCCCCTGCTGGGCGAGGCTTTTCGGCCCCCATTGATAATCCTGACGTGCGACCAGAGCGAGTTCACGTCCCGGCTTTTCATCTTTAACCGTAAAAGGCCCGGAGCCAATAATATGGCGGGCGTCGCCCAGCTCTTCAAAATTTCGCGCCAGGGTGCTCAGGGAAACCAGCCCGGAGCCTATGGTCGCGGTGCCCTGCAGAAATCCCGGCGAGGGCTTTTTAAAGTAGAACTTAACCGTCAGCGGATCGATGACTTCGCTGCGATCGTAGTTATTAATCACCTCGGACACCGGCAGGCGGTGCGCTTTGTTACCGAGACCGTAGGTATCAAAGTTTTTGGCAACCGCATTGGCGTCAAGCGGGGTGCCATCAGAAAAGGTGACGCCAGGGCGAATCTTAAAGGTATATTCGGTTTTATCCGCGTTGGCGCTCCAGCTTTCGGCAATCCACGGTTCGACTTGTAAGGTTTTTGGATTTTGCCAGGTCAGCTTATCGGTTATTTGATTAAGAATACCGCCGTTAGGATAAAAGCCTCCGGCCGGGGGATAAAGATTGGTATGCGGCTGCTGCTCCAGATAAATTAACGTGCCGCCTTTAACCGGCGCGTCGGCGGCCCACGCGGAAAACGCGCCGCTCAAAAAAAATGCCGCCAGCGCGGGCAGGCGAAAACGGGTGTGCATGGTGAATTCCTTTGTTATCTCTTGTTTGGCCATCATCGGGCGCGCGTTTTAACAAAGGAAGTAAGGATTTGCGCTAAGCATTTGCATAAAAAGCATTTATACCCGGCTCGATTTTTAGGGGCTGGTATTTACATACCTTTCAGCTGAAACTCATGCTGGATAATTTAATGACTGAGAGATAGTCAGCGTAATAAAGGGATAGCGACGATGCTGAAGTATTTACTGATGTTGGCGATGACGGTGCTGGCAGGCTGTACCAGCGCACCCAATTTGCCCTCTACTGATACCATTATTAAGGTTAAACCTATTGAGTCGGGCATCATTGCCAATTCAAACAAATACAGCTATCGATTCTTCCGTAAAGGGGTGCCGCAGGAGTACCAGCGTTATAATACTTTCTACGAACGCTTCAATAAGGTCGCATCCGGCGTACGGGTGAATTTTGTCGTGAAACAGCATGAGGTTGTTGCGGAATATCTGGTGGTGCTCGACAAGCGCAGGCTGGATGCCAGTCAGCTAAGTCTGTTAACCACCCAGTATCATGCGACCGCGCTGGACAACGACCATCTTGGCGTACTGTTTAAAGCGACCGGTTTCTGGTCAACCGTTGATCCCAATGAGCTGGATGACGCTTATCGCCTTGCCAGACCCGTCGTCGTGTCAATTAACGATAAAACGCAGACCATTAGCCCTCTGGGAGAGATCGCCCTGATTCCGCTGGTGCCGCTATTTCCGCTGGTGATGATGTACGGTTGCGCAACGGGGCCGTGCGTGTAAAGGGACAATTAAACCTCTCCCGTAGCGGGAGAGGTCCGAAGATTAGCGGCGGAAATCAATGACCATACGGCCGCGAATCTGTCCCTGTTCCATCTCCTTGAAGATGGCGTTGATATCGCCCAGCGGACGCAGGGTCACTTTCGGTACGACTTTCCCTTCCGCGGCAAACTGGAAGGCCTCGGTCAGGTCCTGACGGGTACCGACCAGCGAACCCACCACTTCAATACCGTCGAGGACCAGACGCGGAATGTCCAGGCTCATCGCTTCCGGAGGCAGGCCCACCGCCACCACGCGTCCGCCGGCGCGAACCGCATCCACCGCTGAGTTAAACGCCGCTTTGGCGACGGCGGTTACCACCGCGGCATGCGCGCCGCCGGTTTTCTCATGAATAATTTTGGCCGCGTCTTCGCTGCGGGAGTTGATGGTCAGGTCCGCGCCCATTTCCGCGGCCAGCTTCAGCTGTTCATCATTAACGTCAAGGGCGATGACTTTGGCGTTAAACACGTTTTTGGCATACTGCAGCGCCAGATTGCCGAGGCCGCCGAGGCCATAAATGGCAATCCACTGGCCGGGTTTGATATGTGAGACTTTGACCGCTTTATAGGTGGTGACGCCCGCGCAGGTGATGCTGCTGGCCGCCGCAGAATCGAGCCCGTCCGGCACTTTGACCGCATAATCGGCCATGACGATACACTCTTCCGCCATACCGCCATCCACGGTGTAGCCGGCATTTTTCACCGAGCGACACAGCGTTTCGTTGCCGCTGTTACAATATTCACAATGCCCGCAGCCTTCGAAGAACCACGCCACGCTGGCGCGATCGCCCGGCTTCAGAGAATGAACGCCGGGGCCGACCTGCTGCACAACGCCCACGCCTTCATGGCCCAGAATGACCCCGGTTTTATCGCCAAAGTCGCCGTTCTTAACGTGCAGGTCGGTATGACATACGCCGCAGCAATCCATTTTTAAAAGGGCTTCGCCATGTTGCAGGGGACGAAGCGTTTTTTCCGTAACATTGACCTGATGATCTTGCGTGACGACAGCAGCTTTCATTCTGTTCTCCTTATTGAACATAAGCGTATTAACACAATTTTGTTTTTTACGCATGCTAAGGTTTAGCTTAAATCTTCATTAAATCAAGGAAATAATAGATATTCCTTGCCGGGGTGAGCTTGGTGCGCCGATTTTTTAATCAGAATTATTAATGAAATTCGCGTCACATTACTGTCATCGTTACGTCATACACGCTTCATTTGCGGCCTCTATCGTTCTGTTTTTCAATTTCTTATAACGATAGAGCGACACGACAATGCATCTGGTAAAAACACTCCTTGCCTCAGGCCTTCTGCTTTCCGCTACCGTTCAGGCGCAGAACGTACTGGATTTCCCGCAGCCGAAAAACAACCCTGAAGAGTTTTATGCCGTGACCGAAATTCCCGCGGGCGGCATTATCAAATATGAAACCGACGCCAAAACCGGCTTTTTGATCGCCGATCGTTTCCAGTCAATGCCGGTGGTCTATCCGGCTAACTACGGTTCGCTGACGCAATCCCTGGCAGGGGATGGCGATCCGCTGGACGTGGTGTTTTATACCCGCGCGCCGATGGCGCCGGGAACGCTGATTAAGCTGCGCGCGATTGGCGTGCTCAAGATGATTGATGGCGGCGAGAAGGACGACAAAATCATTGCCGTTCCGGCAAGCAAAATCGACCCAACCTACGATGACATCAACACCATCGGCGATCTGCCGAAAATCGAGCAGGAGCGTTTGCAGGCTTTCTTCCGCGTTTACAAACAGCTGCCGGAAGGGCGTAAAAAAGTGGAGCTGAACGGCTTTAACGATGCCGCCGCCGCGAAGCAGGAAATTAAAGCGGCATGGGATGCCTGGAAAGAGAAAAATCCGCAATAAGCGGAAAAACAGGCATCGCCCGGTGCCTGTCGCTTTTTCTTCGCCCTATTATCCGCAGAGTGAGGTAATACGCTACGAAAGCGCTGATTACCCCCGACATGATGCTAACCCTGCCGGGCGGCCGGGAAGCCCCGGGCATTGACAGCCGCGTTCGGATGATGGTTGTATGGTGCAACCATTTGCTGACCAGGCTGCCTGACCATGACGACGTCCCCGCTTGTTGATGAAATTCGTATCGCGTCGCGCCTGATGGTGCGAGAGCTGGGCTTTATGAGCGCGACGCTTGCCGCCACGGACTATTCACCTTCCGCCGTGCACACCTTACTGGAAATATCGCTCCGCGGGGCGATGACCGCCGCGCAGCTGGTACAGATCCTCGGGCTCGATAAATCGAGCGTTAGCCGAATGCTTTCCCGACTACTGGCCGCCGGCGAGCTCCAGGAAAAACCCTCCGCCGGCGACGGGCGCTTCAAGCAGCTTGCGTTAACCGCCAAAGGCGCGGCGACAGTCGATAAAATTAACGCCTACGGCGCAATGCGGGTTGTCAACGCGCTGGCGCACCTGAGCGATGAGCAGAAACAATGTGTAGCGCAGGGGCTCACCGCCTGGGCCGGGGCGCTGGAAAAATGTCGCGACGCTGAGGCGACCGCCGCGAAAAAGGCGATTGATATCGTTACCGGCTATCGTCCGGGAATGATTGGCCGCATTACGCAGATGCACGGCGAGTACTATGCGAAGCATTATGAATTTGGTCACTTTTTCGAGAGCAAAGTGGCCAGCGGGCTGGCGGAGTTTTCCGGTCGTCTTGAGAAACCGTGCAACCGGGTTTGGCTTGCCGTTCAGGGTGGGCAGATTGTCGGATCGGTGGCGATTGACGGCGAGGATCTTGGTAATAATGAAGCGCATCTGCGCTGGTTTATCCTCGACGATAGCTGCCGGGGAAGCGGTGTTGGCCGACGTCTGCTGAATGAAGCGATGGCCTTTTGCGATAGCCAGAACTTCGCCGCGGTGCGGCTGTGGACCTTCAGCGGGCTGAACGCCGCCCGCAGGCTGTATGAATCCTTCGGCTTTACGCTGGATAAAGCGTGGCAGGGGGACCAGTGGGGGCGGATGATGACCGAGCAGCAGTTTAGTCGGGTCAAACCCAGTTCGCCTGCCGGCGCGGAATAATCTCCCGGCGCGGATCGCCGCGCCGGGAGAGCGCCTGTTAGCCTAATAACGTCGCAATCGTTGTTATCTCCTTACGCCACTGCGCCTGCAGCTGCGGTTTTTGATGTTTTGGCTTGCGCGCCAGATCGTCGGCCAGCAGCTGCTCAAGCGTGACTAACCGCTCCAGCAGCGCATCCTGGTCCTCCTCCGGTTCGCTACTGTTCACCATCACGGCCTGCGTCGCCGGACGACGAACGGCGGTGCGCAAAATCTCATACACCTCTTCGCTGCTGTGCCATTCGCTCAGCCCGCGCTCGTCGATAAGCCAGAAGCGATTGCAGCTGCGGTTAATGAGCTCGCGATCGTGGCTCACCAGCAGCAGGCCGCCGGGATAGTCGCTCAGCGTAGCCGCCAGCGCCGTTTTGCCATCTATATCTAAATGGTTGGTAGGCTCATCCAGCAGCAGCAGGCTATAGCGCGCCAGAGAGAGGCCGACGAACAGCAGGCGCGAACGCTCGCCGCCGCTTAAGGTGGCGACCTTTTGCCCGTGACGCGGCCAGCTGAATCCGGCGGAAATCAGCGCCCGCCTGCGCGCATCCGGGCCTGGTTCAAAGGGCTCCAGCGCGTCGAGAAGGGTATCGTCATCCGCCAGCTGATGCAGGGTCTGGTCGTAATAACCCGGCTTCAGCCGCGGATGCAGGCGCAAACCGCTCTCCGCCGTTTCCTGCTGCATTTGCCGCCACAGCAGACGCAGCAGCGAAGACTTGCCGCCGCCGTTACGGCCCATCACCGCCACCCGATCGCCGCTTTTCAGGCGAGCCAGGCCCGCGGTAAACAGGGCCGGCAGACCGGGCGCGGGGGGAACGGGGAGCTGTTCCATCTCCAGCAGTCGGTCAGCCCGCAGCATGTCGCCGTGGAGCGCCAGCCGCCAGGGGGTGCCCATGGTCAGCTCGGTTTGGCTCTCCTTCAGGCGTTGAACCTGCTTCTCCATCTGCTTGGCTTTGCGGGAGAGATCTTCGTTGTCATAGGTCCGACCCCAGATAGCCAGCCGTTTGGCGCTGGCGGCGACCCGGTCGATCTCCTTTTGCTCGGCTTTATGGCGCTGCGCATCGCTGGCGTCCTGCTCTTCCAGCGCCCGGCGGGCGGCGCTGCAGGGCAGGGAGAAGG
Source organism: Klebsiella sp. PL-2018 (assembly GCF_019048985.1). Lineage (NCBI taxonomy): Bacteria > Pseudomonadati > Pseudomonadota > Gammaproteobacteria > Enterobacterales > Enterobacteriaceae > Klebsiella > Klebsiella sp. PL-2018. The sequence goes on along the minus strand of NZ_CP077673.1, from coordinate 3,024,984 downwards.
CGTGCAGCGTTCTGTCGCGCAGGATCCAACTGGAATTAGTTACAGCATCCAATAAGATATTATCATGCGACACCAGAACGAAGCTCCCCTGCCAGGTTTGCAGGAAGCTTTCCAGCCACAGGAGGGTCGGCAGGTCGAGGTGGTTTCCCGGCTCATCCAGCAGCAGGAGATCCGGCTGCTGAATCAGCGCCCTGGCAAGCAGCAGCCGGGTATGCTGACCGCCGCTCAGGGTTGACGCCCGCTGCGCGGCCTCATCTGGCGTAAAGCCCATCTCTGCCAATAGCCTCTCCGCTTGCCAGCGCTGACTCTCACGCTCAGGGGCGGGAAGTTTCGCCAGTACCACCTGCAGCAGGGGCTGCGCTAACAGCGCATCGGGTAGATGCTGTTCCACACGCGCCATCAGACAGTGACTGGCCAGCGCCACGCTGCCCGAACTGGGCACGATCGTGCCGTCCAGCACCTGTAGCAGGGTACTTTTTCCGCAGCCGTTATAGCCAATCAGGCCAATACGGTCGCCTTTTTTCAGGGTAAAGGAGAGGTTTGTGAACAGCGGGCCAAACGCCGTATCAACATGAAGAGATTGTGCAGTTAGTAATGTGCTCATTGTGAACTTACTCAAGAGTTACAGGCATGTGAATGCCTCGTCAAACATCGCTGACGATAACCCGGTAAGCCCGAGGGAAGGGAGTTAGTCTATGGTTTCTTCGCTCAAGCTGAAGTTATCGCAGCACGATACCGATAACGCTTGAGCAGGTGCGATCGCCAAATGCACGTGAAAAAAACATTTCACAGTACGACATGGGATCCTCCTTTTTTATTCAGTGAGTTGATGGGTGCTGGCAGTGTAGAGGGAGAAAGCGGTTTTGACCAGATGAGAATAAAAAAAGGCCTGCAAAGCAGGCCCCCTGTATGACTCATCTACCGGTTAAATCGACGTGCGGCGGTAGTTCCGGTACTCCGGCTGCCAGAAGTTATCGGCGATCGCCTGCAGCAACGCTTCGGCGGAGGTTTTCACCGCCACGCCCTGTTCCTGGGCGATTTTACCCACCGCAAACGCGATAGCGCGCGAAACGCTCTGAATATCCTTCAGCTCCGGCAGAACCGGGCCTTCACCGTTATTCACCAGCGGCGAATGTTTCGCCAGGGTTTCGCTGGCGGCCATCAGCATCTCATCGGTCACGCGCGATGCGCCCGAAGCGATAACGCCGAGGCCAATTCCCGGGAAAATATAGGAGTTATTGCACTGGGCGATAACGTACTGTTTGCCTTTGAGGGTGACCGGGGCAAACGGGCTGCCGGTGGCGACCAGCGCCGCGCCGTCGGTCCAGCTGAGGATATTCTGCGGCGTGGCTTCCACCCGGGAGGTCGGGTTGGAGAGCGGCATCACGATTGGCCGCGGGCAGTGCTTGTGCATCTCGCGGATAATCTCTTCGGTGAACAGCCCCGGCTGCCCGGAAACGCCGATCAGGATATCCGGTTTGACGTTGCGCACCACGTCGAGCAGCGACAGCACATCATTCGTGGTGTCCCATGCTTGCAGATGCTCACGCTTTTGCACCAGTTTGCTCTGGAACGGCAGCAGGTTCGGCATGGCGTCGGTCAGCAGACCGAAACGGTCAACCATAAAGACGCGTTTACGGGCTTCCTCTTCGCTTAACCCTTCGCGCTGGATTTGCGCGACGATCTGCTCTGCGATACCGCAGCCCGCGGAGCCGGCGCCGAGGAAGACAATTTTCTGCTCGCTCAGCTGGCTGCCCGCGCCGCGGCTGGCGGCGATCAGCGTACCGACGGTGACCGAAGCGGTGCCCTGGATATCATCGTTAAAGGAGCACACTTCGTGGCGATAGCGGTTGAGCAGGGGCATGGCGTTTTTCTGCGCGAAGTCTTCGAACTGCAGCAGTACGTCCGGCCAGCGGGCTTTAATCGCCTGGATAACGTCGTCGACAAACTGATAGTACTCGTCGTCGGTGATGCGCGGGTGGCGCCAGCCCATATACAGCGGATCGTCCAGCAGCTGCTGGTTGTTAGTACCGACGTCCAGCACCACCGGCAGCGTGTAGGCCGGGCTGATGCCGCCGCAGGTGGTATACAGCGACAGTTTGCCGATAGGAATGCCCATCCCGCCGATACCCTGGTCACCGAGGCCGAGAATACGTTCGCCGTCGGTCATCACGATAACCTTAACGTTGTGGTTCGGTACGTTTTGCAGAATATCGTCGAGGTTATTGCGGTTCTGATACGAGATAAACACGCCGCGGGCGCGACGATAGATCTCAGAGAAGCGTTCACAGGCGGCGCCGACGGTTGGGGTGTAGATAACCGGCATCATTTCGTCGAGGTGGTTGCCGACCAGGCGGTAGAACAGCGTTTCGTTGGTATCCTGGATATTGCGCAGGTAGATGTGTTTGTCGATCTCGGTTTTAAATCCCTGGTACTGGATCCACGCGCGTTCGGCCTGTTCTTCAATGGTTTCGACCACTTCCGGCAGCAGGCCCAGCAGGTTGAAGCTGCTGCGCTCTTCCATGCTGAAGGCGCTGCCTTTGTTGAGCAGCGGAAATTCAAGCAGCACGGGGCCGGCGTAAGGGATGTATAGAGAGCGGTTTTTCTTATGAGTGAATTGCATCGCACTAACTCCTTGATAATCGCTTCAGCCCGGGCTCGGCGACAGGCGGGGGCTGGCAGGGAATGGCAGCGGGCAGAGTATAAAGCAGAAGACATCAAAGGAGGGTAAACATGAGGCCGATAGTCTTAAAAAAACACCATCCCGGGGAGAGGACGGTGTTTTTATCATCATTCAGCTGAAAAGTTAGCCACCGCGGCGCTTGCGGCCGGTGGCGCGAACATGGTTAACCGTGGTTTCCGCATCGCCTTCCAGCAGCACTTTTTTCTGCTGAGAAAGCTTGTAGTTCAGACCAAGAAGATGACGTGCCTGTTGGTTCGATTTCATTCTTACTCCTTTATCCTGTGTCGGTTTCAAGGACAAGCCCGACGGGTGTCGGACGAAATTTAACCCTTAAGTACGCCGCGCATTTTTAGCGCGGCGATAATCATCGTGGCCCATTTTGCCGGGTTTAGCAACGTTGAGTCGGCAGATTAAGAACAGTCTTTTTAGCGGACCCCGGTTCGTCGGCCGGGCAGGTGGTCACCCGCCATCCGGCACAAAGACCCGCACGTTAGCCAGTCTTACCACTTCATTTCGCCGGTATTCACTTTGGCGCTCAGATCCAGCGAACTCTCTTCCGCGAGTCCCGGCCAGCGCTGTTTCATCGCCTTGATAACGCCGGCGGAATCTTTGTGCGCGTTGAGCGCCTGCTCGAACTGGGTCAGATAATCGCGGGTAAAGGTAATCGCGCGGTCGCCTGCGGGGGGAGTCCCGAGGTAATGGCCGGGGATCACCTGCTGCGGATGCAACGCGGCCATCTCGTCGAGCGTACTTATCCACTGCTGGCGGCTTTCGACGCTCTGGGTATCCGCCGTCCAGACGTGCATGCCCCACGCCACGCCGGTCCCGCCAAGAATGGCTTTATTCGCCGGGATCCAGACATAGGCGGCATAATTTTGCGGCTGGTGGATCTCAACCTTTTCGCCGTCGATGGTGAAGGTGTTTGCCGTCAGCGCTTGCGGGACGTAAACCTGCTTCGGCGCGCCGTCCTTCATCTGCGGGCCCCAGTAGGCCAGTTTGGCCGCTTTGGTTGCGTTAATGTGTTTAACCACTTCCGCGGTCGCCACCACGTTGACATCCGGGAAAGCCTTTACCAGCGGCTCGAGGCCGAAATAGAAGTCCGGATCGCCGGAGGTAATCACGATGCGGGTCAGTTTTTTACCGCTTTTCTTAATCATTTCAACCAGCTTCTCGCCATCTTTGACGCTGAATTGAGCGTCAAACAGCACCGCTTCATGCGGGCCGGAGGCGAGGGTGGAGTTAACCGCGAAAATGCCGTTCTCCTGCGGGTTGTAGGTTTGCAGCGTTAGGGGCGCGGCCAGAACTGACGTGCTGAACAGCGTGGTCGCGATAGCAAGGGCAGATAATTTCATATTCGTTTTCTCTTGGTCAGGTGAATAGGCGCTATTGTACGGATTTCATGATTTGCGAAAATTCCTGAAAAAAGAGATGCTGAGTTTCATAAAACGTGCAGATGGAAATCAGTTATGGATCGGGTTATTGCCGCGCAGGTGTATATGCGCATTTGTGAACTGGGGAGCTTAAGCGCCGCCGCCCGCGCGCTGGGGATGTCGCGTCCGATGGTCAGCCGCTATCTGGAACAGATGGAGCAGTGGGCGGGAACCCGGCTGGTCCATCGCTCAACCCGCAAACTGACGCTCACGGCTGCGGGGGAAAAGGTGCTGCAAAAAACGCGCACCCTGACGCAGCTGTCGGATGAGATCGCCGGGCAAAGCGAGCGTGCGATCCCCAGCGGGACGCTGCGCGTCGCCTGCGCTCACTTTACGGCGATGCAGCTGATTTCGCCGCTGCTACCCGATTTTCTCGCCCGTTATCCGCAGCTGCGCCTTGAGCTGGATATCAATAATCACCCGGTCAGCCTGATCGGCGAACGGATCGACGTGGCGATTCGGATCACCGACAATCCGGAGCCCGGGGCTATCGCCCGCCGCCTTGGCGTGTGTCGTTCGGTGCTGTGCGCGTCGCCGCGCTGGCTTCAGCAGAACGGTCCGCTGCAAACGCCGGAAGATCTCACTCGTCACAACTGCCTGCATTACAGCCATTTTGCCAGCCAGACCTGGCAGTTTAGCGACGCCAGCGGCGAAAACGTGGCGGTGGCGGTTTCCGGCAACCTTAGCGCCGGGATCTCCTCGCTGCTGATGGAGGCGGCGGTCGCCGGCTGCGGCATCGCGATGCTGCCGGAGCTGGAGGCGCAGCGGGCGCTCAACAGTGGGGCGCTGAAACAGGTTTTACCGGCCTGGCGGCCAAAAGCGCTAAGCGTATATGGTATTTACCTTTCACGGGACTATCAGCCAAGCGCGCTGCCGCTGTTTCTCGGTGAGATTCAGCAGAAACTGGCGCAAACTCACGATATAAAAGGAACCCTTTAATGATAGTGCTTCGCCCAATGCGCGATACGGAGTACCCCGCGTATCTCGACTACTTTATCCCCGACTACGCGGCGGAAATCTCCGCCAATTACGCGCTCTCGCCGGCGGCCGCGTTAGCCCAGGCGCAGCGCGAAATCGCCGCGGATCTGCCCGACGGCGTCAATACTCGCGGCCAGGTTTTATGCTGCTTATTTGATGACAGTGACGGCGCAGAAAAGCGGGTCGGCTATCTCTGGTACAAGCCTGACGAAGAAATGCGCTCCGCCTTTATCTGCGATTTTTATATTTATCCGGCGTTTCAGGGACAGGGCCTGGGTAAACAAGCGATGGCGGCTTTTGAGCATGCGCTGAAAAGCCAGGGGATCGGCCAAATTAAACTGCGCGTGGCCGGGGATAATCAGCGCGCGCGCCATCTCTACGACGCCGCGGGTTTCCGCGTTACCGGCGTTAATATGAGTAAAAATATCCCGACGGATTGATCTGAAAAACGCCGCGCGCCGCCCAAATGCCTTAGGGGGTTCTATACTTAACCCTTTCATATCAAAAAAGGAGCGATATTATGGCAATCCATAAGAAAGGTCAGGCGCATTGGGAAGGGGATCTGAAAAGCGGAAAAGGAACCGTCTCGACCGAGAGCGGCGCGCTGAACCAGCAGCCTTATGGTTTTAACACCCGTTTCGAAGGCGTCAAGGGCACCAACCCGGAAGAGCTTATCGGGGCCGCCCATGCCGCCTGTTTCTCCATGGCGCTCTCGCTGATGCTGAGTGAAGAGGGCTACACCGCCACCTCCATTGATACCGTGGCGGTGGTGACGCTGGATAAGTCCGGCGGCGGCTTCGCCATCACCCAAATCGCGCTGCAGAGTAAAATTGTGCTGCCAGGCATCGAGGCCGATGCGTTTGACGGCATCATTCAAAAAGCCAAAGCCGGTTGCCCGGTGTCGCAGGTGCTGAACGCGGAGATAAGCCTCGACTACCAGCTCAATCCATAAGCTCACTGGCGCCCGCTATCGGCGGGCGCTCCTGCCCTAAAAGCCATCGTTGGCAAATGCCCCCGGCGTTAATAAATGCTATCTTTCTCGCTCACGGAACAGAGCAGGTGGGTAATGACCAGCATACGCGGAATGATTGAAGCTCAGGTTCTGGGCTTAACCGGCATGGAGCTAAAAGAGATCGATTTTGAACACCCCAAAGGCGAACCGGGGCTATTTGGTCCGCAGTCGGCCATCTGGCAGGTTCATGGCGATTTTACCTCCATGCTCTGCGGCGGCGTCAGCGCGCTGCTGTTACAGATGCTGCATCCTCTGGCGCTGGCGGGCGTCTGGGATCATTCAAACTTCCGCGAAGATATCTTTGGCCGCCTGCGCCGTACCAGCCAGTTTATTTCCGCCACCACCTTTGGTACCACCGCCGACGCCGAACGGCTGATCGCAAAAGTGCAGGGGATCCACCTGCGGGTGAGCGGCAAGGATAAAGACGGCACGCCCTATCAGGCCAGCGACCCGGCGCTGCTCACCTGGGTTCATGTCGCCGAATGCAGCAGCTTTATGGCCTCGCACCTGCGCTACAAGCGGACCGTGGTCAGCGCCGCCCGCCAGGAGCAGTATTATCAGGAGGCCGCCGAAATTGCCCGCCGCCTTGGCGCTCGGGATATCCCGGTAACGCCGCGTCAGGTTGCCGACTACCTGCAGGATATGCGCCCAACGCTGCGCTGCGATGAGCGAACGCAGGAAATTGCCGACGTCCTGCTATCGACCCGCCTGCCGGGGCGCCTGAGTCAGCCCGTCGGGCGAATGATGATGCGCGCCGGGATTGACCTGCTGCCGCCGTGGGCGCAGGCGATGCTCAATTTGCCGATGAGCGCGCTGCAGCGGCACAGCGCACGAATTGCGGTACACGGCGTCGCCCGCGTACTGCGCGCGTCGGTGCGTAACGGCGCGTATCATTGCGCAATGCGCCGGATGAATCAGTTTTAATTATTCAGGCTGCGTTTTTACGCCAAAAATATAGCCATGGCTATTATTGTCATGGCTATGTTTTTTAAAAACAAACTATTCTCATTTATATATTTGACAGCAATAAAAATAAGTAAATATTCTCTTAACGGCGGCGGATTATTCAGGAAAAATTAAGCCAAATCGCGTACGTTATTTCTTTTTTTACGGGGGAGTCATCATGGCGAAAATGACTGACGATGGTCAGCGCGCCCAGGTTGCGCGTAAAACGACGCTGGTCAGCGTGGTGGTCAATCTTTTTTTATCCAGCGCCCAGGTTCTGGCGGGCGTTTTTTCCGGTTCGCAGGGATTAATTGCCGATGGTATTCATTCTCTTTCCGATTTAGTCGCTGATTTCGTCGTGCTGTTGGCCAATAATAAAAGCGGCAAACCCTCGGATAGCGATCATCACTACGGACACCGGCGCTATGAAAACGGCGCTTCACTGGTGATTGGCGCGCTGCTGTTACTGGTTGGCGCGGGTATGCTGTGGTCCGCCTGCGGCAAACTGCTGCATCCGGCGTCTATCCCGAGCGTGCATATTACCGCTCTGTGGGTGGCGCTCGCCGCGCTGACCGCCAAAGAGATGTTATTCCGCTATATGCTCAGGGCGGCTAAACAAATTCAGTCGTCCATGCTGATTGCCAACGCCTGGCACGCCCGCTCGGATGCCGCGTCGTCGGTGGTGGTCGCGGTCGGCATCATCGGTAACCTGGCCGGCTTCGCCTGGCTCGATCCGGTGGCCGCGCTGGCCGTCGGCGCGCTGGTCACCCGCATGGGCTATACCTTTTCGTATGACGCCCTCCATGACTTGATGGATCGGTCAGTGGATAGCGACAGCGAGCAGCAGATAATCACCACTATTCTGGCAACGCCCGGCGTCGTGGCGCTGCATGACCTGAAAACCCGACGCGCCGGCGATGGGATCCTGGTCGATGTACATATCGAGGTGCCGGGAGATTTATCGGTGGCGGAAGGGCACGATATTGCGCTGTTGGCCCGCGCGCGGGTGCTAAACAGCCAAAACGTGCTGCATATGATGATTCATATTGACCCTTGCCGCGCGGATAGCGACGCGATTATCGCTTAGGTTATTCCCCTGAACGCTTAAGGGCTTTGTCAGCCTGCGGATAATATTGCCTGTGAAATAAAAAAGGACCATAATCCAGCGGCTATTCTTTCATCGCTGATAAATAGCCGGCTGACGCCGTGTCGTGTTTTTAAACAATATAAAAAGGCAATCGCATAATAGAAAGTATCTATTATTCGTTCGAAACTTCAGGAAGTAAAACAATGATTATCCGGCCAGAACAACACTGGTTCCTTCGCTTGTTTGACTGGCACGGCTCCGTGCTGTCAAAAATCGTCTTTCGCCTGCTGCTTAACCTGATGATGTCGATTATCGCGATCGTCAGCTATCAATGGTACGAACAGCTGGGTATCCATCTTACCGTCGCGCCGTTTAGCCTGCTGGGGATCGCCATTGCCATTTTTCTTGGCTTTCGCAATAGCGCCGGATACAACCGCTTTGTTGAAGCGCGCAATTTGTGGGGAACGGTGCTGATTGCCCAGAGAACGCTGGTGCGCCAGCTGAAAAATATTCTGCCGACGGAAAGCGCAGCCCATCAACGCCTGGTGAGCTACCTGGTGGCGTTTAGCTGGAGCCTGAAGCATCAGCTGCGCAAGACGGATCCGAGCGCCGATTTAGCGCGTCTGCTGCCGGCGCAAAGCGTGGCGGAAATTCTCGCCAGTTCGATGCCAACCAACCGCATTCTGCTGCTGGCAGGCGATGAGCTTGGGCGCCTGCGCGCAGAAGGGAAGATCGGCGATGTCACCTTCAGCCTGATGGACAATAAGCTTGATGAGCTGGGGCACGCCCTGGGCGGCTGTGAGCGCCTCGCCAGCACCCCGGTGCCCTTTGCCTACACGCTCATTTTGCAGCGCACCGTGTATCTGTTCTGTACGCTGCTGCCGTTTGCGCTGGTCGGCGATCTTCACTATATGACGCCGTTCGTGTCGGTGTTTATCTCCTACACCTTTCTGTCGTGGGATTCGCTGGCGGAAGAGCTGGAGGACCCGTTCGGTACCGCAGCCAACGATTTGCCGCTGAACGCGATGTGTAACACCATTGAGCGCAACCTGCTGGATATGACCGGCCAGCATCCCTTACCGGAGAAACTGGCGCCGGATCGCCACTACAATCTGACCTGATTTTTGTATGTTTATTATTAGTTAAATAAGTTAAATCTAACGCGTGATAGATAACATTGATTATACAGTCACCGCCCTGATTGTTATGCTTTCGTTAACAAAAAACGCCCGTTATCCTGGCTGGTAACGGGTGATAAGAGATCGTGCGGCGTTTCACCTGCCATACGCCGCCGAAAGCGCATCAGGAGTGAACATGAGTAACAGAAGACGCGTCGTTCCCGGCGTCCATCCCTATGATGGTCCGGCGGGCGGCTGGGGTGCCTTAAAAGCCACCGCTATCGCCGTTCGTACGCAAATGGATGCGCTCGATGCCCCCGCCACGCTGCTGCGGACCAATCAGCCGGATGGCTTTGATTGTCCCGGCTGCGCCTGGCCCGACAAAGAGCATAAATCGACGTTTCAGTTCTGCGAAAACGGCGCCAAAGCGGTGACCTGGGAAGCCACCAGTAAACGGGTCACGGCTGAGTTTCTCGCGGCTAACACCGTGACGTCGCTGCTGGCGCGCAGCGATTTTGAGCTGGAAGGCTACGGGCGCTTAACCCAGCCCCTGGCCTACGATAAGGCCAGCGATACCCTGCGTCCGGTCTCATGGGACGCGGCGTTTACCCGCATCGGCGCCATTCTTCGTACGCTGCAGCCCAATGAAGTCGAGTTTTATACCTCCGGGCGCGCCTCTAACGAAGTGGCCTTCCTGTTCCAGCTGTTTGCCCGCGAATATGGCACCAACAACTTTCCGGACTGCTCCAATATGTGCCACGAGTCGACCAGCGTCGGCCTGCCGCAGTCCATCGGCATCGGTAAAGGGACGGTCTCCCTCGATGACTTTGATAAGACCGAGCTGGTTATCTCTATCGGCCACAATCCCGGAACCAACCATCCGCGCATGATGGGTACGCTGCACGAACTGGCGCGCCGGGGGGTGCCGATTATCGTCTTCAATCCGCTAAAAGAGCGGGCGCTGGAGCGTTTCGCCGATCCGCAGAACGTCATTGAGATGGCGACCTACGGCTCAACCAACATCGCGTCGACCTATTTCCAGGTCAAAGCGGGCGGCGACGCGGCGGCGCTTAAGGGTATCGCGAAGGCGCTGCTCCGGCTGGAAGCAGAGCAGGGCGAGGTGCTGGATCGGGCGTTTATCGATGAGCATACGCTGGGCTTTACCGAATTTGCGCAGGATGTGAATGCGACGCCGTGGCCGGATATTGAACGCGAGTCCGGCCTGACGCGCGGCGATCTTGAACGGGTAGCGGCGGCTTACGCTAAATCTAACGCCACGATTATCACCTACGGTATGGGCATCACCCAGCACAATAAGGGCACCTCTAATGTACGCCTGATAGCCGACCTGCTGCTGATGCGCGGGAATATCGGCAAGCCGGGAGCCGGGATCTGCCCGCTGCGTGGGCACTCCAACGTACAGGGCAACCGTACCGTCGGCATCACGGAAAAGCCGAGCCCCCAGTTTCTCGCCAGCCTGCAGCGGGTGTTTGGTTTTACGCCGCCGCAGGAGCATGGTCACGATGCGGTAAAAGCGCTACAGGCGATGATCGACGGCGAATCGAAAGCGCTGCTCTGCCTTGGCGGGAACTTCGCGGTGGCTATGCCGGATAGCGAACGGGCTTTTCCGGCGATGCGGGGGCTGGATCTGAGCGTGCATATTGGCACCAAGCTCAATCGCTCGCATCTTCTGGTGGCCAATGAGACCTTTATCCTGCCGTGCCTTGGCCGAACCGAACTCGATATTCAGGAGACGGGACGCCAGTCAATCACCGTGGAAGATTCGATGTCGATGGTGCATGCGTCGTCGGGCAAGCTGAAACCCGGTTCGCCAGAGCTGCGATCGGAGCCGGCGATTGTCGCGGGGATGGCCATGGCGACGCTGCCGGAAAGCAAGGTTGACTGGCTGTCGCTGGTCGCCGACTACGATCGCATTCGCGATCTGATCGAGCAGACCATTCCCGGCTTTGACCAGTACAACCAGCGTATTCGCCATCCCGGCGGTTTTCGCATGCCGCTGCCGCCGACGGAGCGTATCTGGCCGACGCCGACCGGCAAAGCGATGTTTTCCGTTTTTCACGGGGTGCACGAAAACCAGCAGGTAGCAGGGCATGACGTGATGCGCCTGGTGACGCTGCGCAGCCACGATCAGTACAACACCACCATTTACGCCATGGACGACCGCTACCGCGGCGTGTTTGGCCGTCGCGACGTGTTGTTTATGAACGAGCAGGATATGGCTGAGCAGGGATTCGAACACGGCGATCGGGTGGATATCAGCTCCGCGCTGCCGGGCCACCATCAGCGGCTGGAAGATATCACGCTGGTCGCCTACAGCATCGCGCCGGGCACCGTTGCCGCCTATTACCCCGAAGCCAACGTGCTGGTCCCTCTGGATTATCTCGATAAAGAGAGCGGCACGCCGTCGTATAAATCGGCGCCCGTCCGTTTAACGCTGCGCTCGAAAGAGATCCGCGCGCTGGCGGGGCTTCGCTAAAACGCCGTTTGCCCGCGGCGATCGTCGCGTCGTGGGCAAAATCGCTACCTCTGCGCCAGAATCAGCTTAATCCCCAGCCCGACAAAACCGGCGGCAAAGCAGGCTCTCAGCCCCTGTAACACCCGCGGACGCGACAGCACGTATCCGCGCATCGCCGCCGAAAAGGCGCCATAGAGCATAAAAACCAGCAGCGTCATCAGCATAAAAACGGCGCTCAGGATCAGCATTTCCCCGATCGGCGAAGCCGAGCCGCGCTGGATAAACTGCGGCAGAAAGGCGAGAAAGAAGAGCGGCAGCTTAGGGTTAAGCAAATTAATCAGAATCGCGTGGCTGATGACCTGGCGCGGGTTGCGTTGCTCGACGCCCTCCACGTTCAGGCTGCCGCGCTGGGTCAGGGTGGCCCATGCGAGGTACAGCAGCCAGGCGACGCCGGCGTACTTCACCAGCTCGAAGACGCCGGGGGTGCTGTGGAGGATGGCCGCCAGCCCGGTTATCGCCGCCAGCATATGCGGAATAATGCCCAGCGTGCAGCCGAAGGCCGCGGCAAAACTCATGCCTCTGCCCGCCGCCAGGCCGGTGGCAATGGTGTAAAGCGTCCCGGTGCCGGGGGCGATGACCACAATCAGCGAAGTCAAAAGAAACTCAGGGGTGATGAACGCCATGATGTCATTCCTGTTGCAGAGAATCGAGGCCCTGAGTATTTCGCAAAGCCGCGCGCCGGTATTGAACAAAATTGCACAGCGTCGGCTAGCGGCTCGCCTGATAGCTGCCTGGGGTCATGGCGAACTGCCTTTGAAACGCGCGGGTCAGATGGCTTTGATCGGCAAAGCCGGCCATGAAGGCGGTATCGGCGGGGGAGTGACCTTCGGCGAGCAGGCGGCGCGCCAGGCGCAGGCGGGCCTGTACCAGATAAGCGTGCGGCGTGATGCCGGTTTCGCGAGCGAAGCCGCGTATCAGCTGAAAGCGGCTGAGGCCGCAGAGGGTAGCAAGCACCTCGAGAGAGATTTTCTCTTCGGGGGCATCATCGAGATATTGCCTGGCCAGCGCGATGGAGGGGGTACCGCTTTTATCAGGCCGCCGTGCGCAGAGATGGTATCGGCTCACCCGCATCAGGCAGAGCAGTAGCGCCTCTTCTACGGCGGTATCCTCAGGGGCGCTGGCGACAATCTCGCTAAACAGCCGCAGCATCAGTCCGCGCAGCTGCGGGTCCTCGACCACCGGGCGCAGGAGAATATCTTCGGCCTTTATCGCCCCCTGAAATTCAGCGGCAACCCGCTCGGGATCGAGATAGATCATCTGCCAGCTGCGCGGGCCATTCAGCGGGATACCGTCGTGCATCTCCCCCGGATTAACCATAATGATATTTCCGGCGGCGGCCTCAATTTTGCCCAGATGGCTCCACGAACGCTGCGCGCCCTGAGTGAAAATCCCGATGCCGAACTGGTCGTGGGAATGGCGCGGAAAACTCTGTTCCGTGACTAACGACATGGCTTCCAGTCCCGGCATGGTGAGCCGGTGCTGCTGAACGTGATGAAGGCGAGTTTTCAACGGTTTCTCCTGCCGGGGCATAGCATGAGTGTAGCCTCAGGCACGCGGGACGAGCAACGGTCGACCGGCGCTTGAATTTCATCAACGCAGAACATAACATTTAGCTAACATTTTGCCTGCTGCGCTGCCAGCAGATTGCGCAAACAGTGGATGATAATGGATATTAAACAGCTTAAGTATCTGATTGCGCTCGACAGAACACGACATTTCGGCCAGGCCGCGGCGGCCTGCCATATCACCCAGCCCACGCTATCGATGCGTATCCGCAATCTTGAAGAAGAACTTAATCTGACGCTGATTCAGCGCGGGCAGCGGTTTGAAGGGTTTACCCCAGAGGGCGAGCGTATTCTGGCCTGGGCGCGAGCGCTGCTGGCGGCGCACGACGGGCTGGAGGCGGAGGCGGCTATCTGTCGCGGGCAGATGGTCGGCCAGCTAAGAGTCGGGATGGTGCCTTTAGCCAGCCTGAATCCGATGCAGCTGATCAAGCCGCTGGCGGATAAATACCCGGAGCTGCAGTTCAGTCTGCTGTCCATGACCTCGGAACAGATTATCGACGGCGTTAGCCGCAACCAGCTGGATCTGGGGATCTGCTATCTGCACCACGTCGATAGCCAACTGTTCAACGTGGTCTGGCTGCCGAATACCCGCATGGGGCTGCTGCACGATAGGCGTCATTATCAGTTTGCCGACGCGACGCCTGAGTGGGATACCCTGGCCGCGCTGCCGCTGGGCTTTCTGACCAAGGGCATGTACTACCGTGAATCGATTGAGATGAGCTTTAAGGCCAAGGGGCTGGCGCCAAAATACGTTTTTGAAAGCGACTCTACGTTTCAGATCATCCAGGCGGTGCAGGCCGGGATCTGCTGTGCGATTATGCCGCTGAACAACGGCCTCGAAGCGCTAAGCGATAATCTGGAAATCAGGCCGATCCCCGAGACGGAGGTCGACTCGATGCTGGCGCTGATCATGCGCAACAAAGAGCCGGTGTCGTCGCTGGCGGAAAAATGCTTCGCCGATGCGCAGGTGATTTTTAGCGAACGCCAGTCGGCTGACGGCGCTTAGCTGGCCATCTGCGACTGGATAAATTCAAGCCAGACGCGCGTTCTGGCGGGCATAAAGTGGCGCTCCCGATAGAGGGCGGAGAGCTGTAACGGCGCCGGCGGCAGCTCCAGCGCGACTTCCTGGAGTTCACCGCGATCGATAAACGGGCGGCAGGGTTTCTCCCCCAGAATAGCAAAGCCAACGCCGGCAAGCGCGGCATGCAGCGCCATTTCGCCGCTGTTGACGCGATAGTGCCCGTTGACGTTAACCTTTTTAAAGCTACCGTCCGCCGCGGCAAATTGCCAGGCTTGCCCCGCGAGGGCGCTGACGGTGGTAATGCAGGGTAGCGCGGTTAATTGCTCGCTGTGTGTCGGCATACCCGTTCTGGCAATCAGCTGCGGAGAAGCGACCACGCAGCAGGGAAACGAAAAGAGCGGGCGCGCAATGACGCTGGCGTCTTCCATTTTGCCGCGGGTGATAATCACCGCAATATCCACATCCTCTTTTAACACCTCCATTCCCGCCAGATTCGTGGTACAGCTGACGATTATTTTTGGATAGCGCATGGCAAATTGCGCCATCAGCGGCGCAAACAGCGAGGGGCCAATTTCGTTCGGAAGACACAGGCGTAGAGGCCCTTCGGGTTCGGCCTGCTGCTGCGTCAGTTCAGCTTCCGTAGCGGCAAGTTGCTCCAGCACCGGTCGCATACTGGCGAGCAGCGTCTGACCGGCAGGGCTCAGCTTCATGTGCCGGGTACTGCGTTGTATCAGGCGTAGCTGAAGGCTCTCCTCAAGCTGCGAAATCTGTCGGCTCACGTTCGATGAGGGCATCTGCAGCGCTTTTGCTCCGGCGCGAAAGGAGCCATTTTCCGCCACGGTGACGAAGACCCGCAGGGCGTTGAGATCCAATTTTTTCACTCTCGATTATCCCGATTTTGATAATTAACAACGTCATTTTTACCGTCTTATGCCCGGTTTTGCCAGACGCTAGACTCTCCGCATTACATAGTCAGGAGTCTTACATGCCCGGATATCTGGTACGAATAACGTTGATCGTGGCCTTTGTTCAATTCATCAACGCCCTTGAATATATGATTTTTAATCCCTTATTTACCTGGATGGCGCCGACGTTTCAGGTGCCGGTAAGCCAGGCGGGTTACGTCACCGGCGTTTATACGCTGGCTTCCGTCATTGCTGGGGTAAGCGTCTGGCGATGGGTCGGTAACGTTAAACCGCGGCGCTTTTTGCTCTGCAATATGGCCCTGTTGGGGGGATTAACGATGATGACGCTGACCACCACCCGGTTTGACGTATTATTGTTCTGGCGTTTTCTTGCCGGTCTGGTTGGCGGGACCACAATGGGCGTGGGCAGCAGTCTGTTAATCAACAATATGCCGCCGCACCTGCGCCCGCGGGCATTGGCCTCCACGATTGCCGCATTCTCGCTGGTCAGTATTGTCGGTATGCCGACGATGCTATTTCTCAGTGCAAAAATCGGCTGGCAGATAGCCCCCGCGACGATCGGCGGACTCTGCTTAATCGCGTTACCGCTGATACAACTGGCGCTGCCGGAGCAACCCATCGAGGCGAGCCGTCAGGCGGGTTTGCGCTGGTCGTCATCGGTGCTGTTTTACGCCTCCGGCAACGCGCTCGCGCAGTTCAGTCCGATGTTAATCATTCCGCTGCTGATACCGTTACTGACGGTGAAAATGGGGGCCAGCGGCGATGAATTGCCGTGGCTCTTTTTCGGCGGAGGCGTGGCCGGACTATGCGCAACTAAACTCACCGGCAAGCTATGCCAGCATTACAGCGGCTACCGCATCAGCCTGCTGGCCAGTCTGCTGTTTATACTGAGCCTGAGCATCGCTTTTACCTGCAACCGCGGCGGCGCACTGTTTATGGTGCTGTTTCTGGCCGCCGCCTACTGTCGTCTGGTGGCCTCATCGGCTGTGGCAATGCGTTTTCCAGCGGATAGCGCCAGGTCCGGGTTTACGCTTTTACAGAATACCCTGATGTCATTAAGTACGGCAGCGGCCTTTCTGCTTTCGTCGTGGGTGCTCTCGGTTGACGGCAACGGCGAGCGGGCGATGCAGGGGATATTGCTGCTCTGCGCCCTGAGCGCATTGCCGCTGCCGTGGCTGCTGCGGGTTCAGGAGAAAAGATTAGCCACGCGCGCCGCCGGCTAACCCGGCGGCGGCTACCATCAAATATTCTCCAGGCTGATCCCGCGAGTTTTCGGACCAAAGATGCCCACCGACAGCATCACCATCAGCATGCTGGCGACGATAAAGCTAATCACGCCTGGGGTACCGGCGTATTGCAAAATAATGCCGATCAAAATGCTGGTGATCGCCGTCGACAGCCGGCTAAAGGAGTAGCAGAAGCCGACCGCCCGCGCGCGAATGTGGGTCGGGAAAACTTCGGCCTGGTAGGCGTGATAGCTAATGGTCAGCCAGGCGTTTGACCAGGTGATCATAAACCCGCAGATCACCAGCAGCACCGGGCTGTTCTGCAGGGCAAACAGGGTGCCAAACACCACCGTCATCAGCGCGGAAAGCACAATTTGCCATTTGTTTTCAAAACGATGAACGAAGCGGGTGCAGAACAGACAGCCAATCGGATAGGCGAGGGTAATAAAGAACGCATACAGCAGGCTGTGGGTGATGCTCGCCCCCTGGCCGGAAAGCAGGGCCGGTAGCCAGTTGCCGAAGCCAAAGAAGCCGATGGCCTGGAAGAAGTTCATTACCATCAGCATGATCGTACGTTTGCGGTACTGCGGCGCCCAGATCGCTTTAAAGCTTCCCAGCCTGCGCGGGTTATCCTGCCTCTCAACCTGGTGGCGTGGCGAGGGAGAAACGCCGCAGCGCTGTTCCATTTCGCACATCACCTTATGGGCTTCCTCGTGGCGGCCTTTTTCATCCAGCCAGCGCGCCGACTCCGGCAGCTTCTTGCGGATAACCCAGATAATCAGCGAACAGAGCGCGCCGAAGATGATCACCCAGCGCCAGCCGGTCAGGCCGAAAAGGGTAATCGGCACCAGCAGCCACGACATCAGCGCCACGGCGGGAACCGATAAAAACTGAATAAAGAAGGCGAAAGCGAAGGCTTTATTGCGCAGATGCGTCGGCACCCATTCGCTTAAATAGGTGTCGATGGTCACCAGCTCAATGCCGAGACCGACGCCGACCAGAAAGCGGCAGAAGATAACCCCTTCAGCGCTGCTTTGCAGGGCCATCATCAGCGAAAATACGCCGTACCAGGCGAGGGCAAACATAAACGTCAGGCGGCGGCCCAGCTTATCCGCCAGCGGCGCAAGCAGGCTGGCGCCAATAAACAGCCCCATAAAGGTGGACGACGCGAAGGCGGCCTGGTCGGAGATACCGAAGATACCCTGCTCGCCGGTATGGAAAATATCCTCTGCCAGCAGCCCGGTGCTGATATAGCCGGTCTGAAAAAGATCGTACAGCTCGAAGAAGCCGCCCAGCGCCAGGAGGGTGATAAAAGACCACAGGCCAACGGAGGCGGGGAGCGCATCGATGCGAGCGGTCAGGCTGGAGTGGGGATGTCCTGGGGAGGCGAACGCGGCGTCGCCCAGAACCTGGGTGGTAGACATATTATTATTTTCCTCAGATAAAATGTTTGCCTGCTAATGTTATTTGATTGTTAATGGTTTTAAATTTTTAATCGCATCGGGGGAGAGAGATTTGCAGAATAAAATAATGCCAATGTGGTTTGGCTGGCGTTGTGTGCTGGTTTTCGCCTGTGGCCCGGCCGCAGAGTGAAGGAATTCACCATCGGGCCGCCAAGTTTGACCTGAAATAAATTTAAGATAACGAGAGATTGTTGCGCTAAGGTTATTCACCTACATTCAAAGCGAGTACTCCCACTCAGGAAAAAATCATGTCCAGTAAGAAAGTCCTACAGGCAGCGCTGGCCGCGGCGCTTTCGCTGTCAATGATGGCTACGCCGGTTTTCGCCAACCCGGGTAATGGCAACGGCGGCGGTAACCATGGCAATAACGGTAACAACGGCAATAGCGGTAAAAACAACGTTGATAAGGGCAACCAGGGTCATAAAGAAGGAAATCCGGGGCAGAGAAAAAACTACGGCAAACCCGATCATGTCTCCGCTGATATCAGCTTCTCCAGAGCGCGTTCGCTGGCGGTAAACTACGGTTTAACCGGCTATCAGTCGCTGCCGCCGGGAATCGCCAAAAATCTGGCTCGCGGTAAACCCTTACCTCCGGGGATTGCAAAAAAAGCGGTTCCGGCATCGATGCTCAACGAACTGCCTTACTATCCTGGCTATGAATGGCGCGTGGTGGGCCAGGATTTAGTGCTGATCGCGCTGAGTACGGCGATCGTGACGTCGATAATTAATGGCGTCTTTGACTAGTGAATTAACCCCGGTTCGCGCCGGGGTTAATCCTGGCGGGCAGGCTTAGCGCATTAAGGTCATTCTAAACAAATCGTCACTAAAGCGAGATTTTAACTTTACTCAAATAATTGAATGACTATAATGAGCACAAATTCACACAGGAGAAATATGTTGGACAGTCACCCTTACTTAAACATCAAGGCAAGCTGACGCTATTTTTTCTGCGCTGCTTGCCAACCGGCGGGCAGCAATCTCCTCATCCAGACGATTGCATCCCATAAAAAATAACGCAGCATAGCTGCGAGGATAATCGTCATGTTCATGTTTAAAAATACATTATTCCCTCCACCGTCAACGCGACGTTAATCGCCTCTCTGGCGACAATTTGTCGTGTGCTTAATAAAGCACGTAGTTAATTCTTCCAGCAAAAATGGAGGAAGCTATGTTGATGTTTCCTTATATCGCAAATTTACTCGCCGCGATGCTGTTGGGCGCGCTGATTGGCGCCGAAAGACAGTGGCGTCAGCGGATGGCTGGCCTGCGCACCAATGCGCTGGTCGCCACCGGCGCGGCGGTTTTTATTCTGAGCTCTATCTCCACATCGCCGGATAGTCCGGGACGTATTGCCGCGCAGGTGGTTTCCGGAATTGGTTTTCTCGGCGCCGGGGTCATCATGCGGGAAGGCATGAACGTGCGCGGCCTGAATACCGCGGCAACCCTGTGGTGCTCTGCGGCGATTGGCGTACTGTGTGGCTTAGGCCAGTTCTGGCAAGCGGCGGCGGCAACGCTGATCATCCTGTGCGCCAATATTCTACTGCGCGAAGCGGCGCAGAGAATTAATCAGATCCCCGGCGCGACAGAAGAAGAAAAATGCTACGTCCTGAATATTATCTGTCATAGCGAACATGAAAACGCGATTCGTCAGCTATTGCTTAATATCAGTAAAGAGATGACGCTCAGCTTGCAGGGGCTGGTGTCGATAGCAGCAAAAGAACAAGGGCATAAAGAAATCCGCATCGAACTGGTTGGTAATACCGACTCCCGCAAAGCGCGAGATCTTATTATGTCAAGAATTGGCGGTGACGAAAACATTACGTCAGTGCGCTGGTGCGTCGAGGGGAGTTAGCCTCCCTGATATTCTACTCTGGCAATGATTTGTCTAAGGAGGGAATGATGGATATTCCCAGGCAATTAAAGTAATAAGCGTTTAATAACGTAAAAATGAATTATGCATAAGTCAATTATGCAGGGATAACGACGTCTTAAATTTGAGGAATAATCATGACTGACATGAAAATAGAAAACCGGAAAATAAACCGGTCTGCGTCAGAAAATGATAAGCAGCATAAAAAAAGCTTCGCCATTGAAACCGAGGCATTTAACAGCCCGGATCATACGCTGGCGCGGCTCAACAGCAGCCGTCAGGGGCTCACCACCGAAGATGCCCTTGAACGGCTGAATGAATACGGCCGCAATGAAGTCGCGCACGAGCAGGCGCCGCCGGCGCTAATCCAGCTTTTGCAGGCATTCAATAACCCGTTTATCTATGTCCTGATGGCGCTGGCCGCCGTCAGCTTCGTGACCGATTACTGGCTACCGCTGCGTAACGGCGAAGAGACCGATCTGACCGGGATTATCATTATCGTCACGATGGTCAGCCTGAGCGGGTTATTGCGTTTCTGGCAGGAGTTTCGCACCAACAAAGCGGCGCAGGCGCTGAAATCCATGGTTCGTACCACGGCGACGGTACTGCGTCGCGGTCCTGGTAACATGGGGCCGGCGCAGGAGGAGATTGCCATTGAGGAACTGGTGCCCGGTGACATCATCTTCCTGGCTGCGGGGGATCTGGTTCCGGCGGATGTCCGCCTGCTGGAGTCCCGGGACCTGTTCGTCAGCCAGTCGATACTTAGCGGCGAATCGCTGCCGGTGGAAAAGTATGATGTTCTGGCCAGCGTGTCCGGCAAAGGGTGCGACAGGCTTCCCGAGCCGAACAAAGATAAAAGCCTGCTGGAGATGGGCAATATCTGTCTGATGGGCACCAACGTGACCAGCGGCAGGGCGCAGGCGGTGGTGGTGGCTACCGGAAACCGCACCTGGTTTGGTTCGCTGGCGAAGTCCATTGTCGGTACGCGCACCCAGACGGCGTTCGACCGTGGGGTAAACAGCGTCAGTTGGCTGCTGATCCGTTTTATGCTGGTGATGGTGCCGATTGTGCTGCTGATTAACGGCTTCAGCAAAGGAGACTGGGTTGAGGCATCGCTGTTTGCCCTGGCGGTCGCGGTGGGCCTGACGCCGGAAATGCTGCCGATGATCGTCAGCTCAAACCTGGCGAAAGGCGCTATCGCCATGTCGCGACGCAAAGTGATCGTCAAGCGGCTGAACGCTATTCAGAACTTTGGCGCCATGGACGTGCTGTGCACCGATAAAACCGGCACGCTGACGCAGGACAATATCATTCTTGAGCATCATCTTGACGTCAGCGGCAGCGAGAGCGACCGGGTGCTGACGCTGGCGTGGCTCAACAGCAGCAGCCAGAGCGGGGCGCGCAACCTGATGGACCGGGCGGTGCTGCGCTTTGGCGAGGGGCGGATTGCGCCAGCGACCAAAGAGCGCTTCGTAAAGCTTGATGAACTGCCGTTTGATTTTGTCCGCCGTCGGGTCTCGGTGTCGGTGGAAGATGTCCGCCACGGCGATAAAAGCCTGATCTGCAAAGGCGCGGTTGAAGAGATGCTGATGGTGGCCACGCATCTGCGCGAAGGCGACCGCGTGGTTGCGCTGGATGAAACCCGCCGCGATCTGCTGTTAGCCAAAACGCAGGATTACAACGCCCAGGGTTTCCGCGTGCTGCTGGTCGCGACCCGCAAGCTGGATGACTCCGCCCTGACAACCCCGCTGTGCGCCGCGGATGAGCAAGGGCTGACGGTCGAAGGGATGCTGACCTTCCTCGATCCGCCGAAGGAGAGCGCGGGAAAAGCGATTACCGCGCTGCGCGATAACGGCGTGGCGGTCAAAGTGTTGACCGGCGATAACCCGGTGGTCACGGCGCGTATTTGCCTGGAAGTGGGGATTGATGCCCACGGTATCCTGACCGGCGCGCAGATTGAAGCGATGACGGATAACGAACTGGAGCGCGAAGTGGAAACGCGTTCGGTATTCGCCAAACTGACGCCGCTGCAGAAGTCGCGCATCCTGAAAACGCTGCAGAAAAACGGCCACACCGTCGGCTTCCTCGGCGATGGCATCAACGATGCGCCGGCGCTGCGCGATGCGGACGTCGGTATTTCCGTCGACAGCGCGGCGGATATCGCCAAAGAGGCATCCGATATCATCCTGCTGGAAAAGGATTTGATGGTGCTGGAAGAAGGGGTGATCAAAGGGCGTGAGACCTTTGGCAATATCATTAAGTACCTGAATATGACCGCCAGCTCTAACTTCGGCAACGTCTTCTCGGTACTGGTGGCCAGCGCGTTTATTCCGTTTCTGCCGATGCTGGCGATTCATCTGCTGATCCAGAACCTGATGTACGATCTCTCTCAGCTCTCGCTGCCGTGGGACAAGATGGATAAGGAATTCCTGCGTAAGCCGCGCAAGTGGGATGCGAAAAATATCGGCCGCTTTATGCTGTGGATTGGCCCGACGTCGTCCATTTTTGATATCACCACCTTCGCGCTGATGTGGTACGTGTTTGCGGCGAATCACGTCGAAGCCCAGGCGCTGTTCCAGTCCGGGTGGTTTATTGAAGGGCTGCTGTCGCAAACGCTGGTGGTGCATATGCTGAGAACGCAGAAAATTCCGTTTATCCAGAGTCGGGCGACGTTGCCGGTGCTGCTCACCACCGCGGTCATTATGGCGATGGGCATCTACATTCCGTTCTCGCCGCTGGGGGCGATGGTCGGGCTGGAGCCGCTGCCGCTGAGCTACTTCCCGTGGCTGATCGCGACGCTGCTCAGCTACTGCCTGGTCGCGCAGGGCATGAAGCGTTTCTATATCAAACGCTTTGGTCAGTGGTTCTGATGATAAGGAGGCGCAGAGATGAATCGTTCTCCGGACACCCTCATCGCGCTGATATTTTTCCTGGTGGGTCTGCTGGTGCTGTTGCTGGCTATCTGGCAAATCCTGTTCTGAAAAAGGGGGCGCGATGCGCAGAGGATCGCTGGATAAAGTCTTTATTCAGGTGGCGATTATTGCGGCCATCATTATTCTGCTGACAATCTGGATTAGATAAGAGGAGCCCGGGCCATTGGCCCGGGTTTAGCATTTCTGCCGGGGAAAGGATTACAGATCGAAGCGGTCGAGGTTCATCACCTTGGTCCATGCGGCAACGAAGTCATTCACGAACTTCTGCCGCGCATCGCTGCAGGCATACACTTCAGCCAGGGCGCGCAGGACGGAGTTGGAGCCAAACACCAGGTCAACGCGGGTCGCGGTATATTTCTCTTCGCCGCTCTTACGGTCGCGGCCGATAAACAGCTCAGCGTGCTCGTCAGCGGCTTTCCAGACGGTCCCCATATCGAGCAGGTTAGCGAAGAAATCATTGCTCAACCCCCCCACGCGGTCGGTAAACACGCCGTGTCGGCTGCCGTCGAAGTTCGCGCCCAGCACGCGCAGACCGCCCACCAGTACCGTCATTTCCGGCGCCGTCAGCGTTAACTGCTGCGCTTTATCAATCAGCAGCGTTTCGGTAGAGATGCCGCCGCCAACGCGACGATAGTTGCGGAAACCATCGGCCAGCGGCTGCAGCAGATCCATCGCTTCCACATCGGTCTGATCCTGACGCGCATCGACGCGGCCAGGGGCGAAGGGAACGCTAACCTGAACGCCCGCCGCCGCGGCAGCCTGCTCAATGCCCACCACGCCGGCCAGAACGATAATATCGGCCAGCGACGCTTTACCGGATGCCTGCTGAATCCCCTGCAGGGTCGGCAGCACGCGGGACGCGATGGCGTTTACCGGCCAGGATTTCTGCGGTTCCAGCGCCAGACGCGCGCCGTTGGCGCCGCCGCGTTTATCGCCGCCGCGGAAGGTGGAGGCCGATGCCCAGGCCACGGAAACCAGCTCGCTGACCGAAAGGCCGGCGTCGGCAATGGCGGTTTTCAGCGTCGCGATATCCTCTGCGGTTGGGGTGTGGACCGCCGCCGGTAGCGGATCTTGCCAGATCAGATCTTCTTTCGGCACTTCCGGGCCCATGTAGCGGGACTTCGGCCCCATATCGCGGTGGATAAGTTTAAACCACGCGCGGGCAAAGGCTTCGTTAAAGGCCTGCGGGTCGTTAAGGAAGCGGCGGGAAATCTTGTCGAACTCCGGGTCGAAGCGCAGCGTCAGGTCGGTGACCAGCATGGTCGGCTTGCGTTTTTTCTCCGGATTAAACGGGTCAGGAATGATCTCCGGCGCATCTTTCGCTTCGAACTGAATCGCGCCTGCCGGGCTGCGGGTTTGCACCCACTCATATTTGTACAGGTTTTCGAAGAAGTAGTTGCTCCACTGGGTCGGCGTTTGCGTCCAGACCACTTCCAGACCGGAGGTGATCGCGTCGGCGCCCGCGCCGCTGCCGTAGCTGTTCGCCCAGCCGAGTCCCTGCGCTTCAATCGGCGCCGCTTCCGGCTCTGCGCCAACGTGGCTGGTCACCGCGGAACCGTGGGTTTTGCCCAGCGTATGACCGCCGGCGATCAGCGCGACGATCTCTTCATCATTCATTGCCATATTGCCGAAGGTCGCGCGAATCGCGGAGGCGGCGGAGAGCGGGTCGCCGCTGGCGTTGGGGCCTTCAGGGTTGACGTAAATCAGCCCCATTTCGGTCGCGCCAATGGCCTGCTGATTCAGGCTTTCCGGATGACGATGGGCCAACCATTCGGTTTCGTTACCCCAGTCGACGTCCAGATCCGGTTCCCAAACGTCTTCACGACCGGCACCGAAGCCAAACGTACGGAAACCGGCATTTTCCAGCGCCACGTTGCCTGCCAGCATATAGAGGTCGGCCCAGGAGATTTTTTGCCCGTATTTTTGTTTTACCGGCCACAGCAGGCGACGGGCTTTGTCGAGGCTGACGTTATCCGGCCAGGAGTTGAGCGGTGCGAAACGCTGCTGGCCGCGGCCCGCGCCGCCGCGTCCGTCAACGGTACGATAGGTACCGGCGCCGTGCCACGCCATACGAATAAACAGCCCGATATAGCTACCCCAGTCCGCTGGCCACCACTCCTGAGAATCGGTGAGCAGGGCGCGCAGATCGGCCTTCAGGGCCGAGTAGTCGAGCTTCTTAAACTCTTCGCGGTAGTTAAAGTGTTCGCCCAGCGGGTTTGAACGATTGGAGTGCTGATTCAGCAGATCCACCCGTAGTTGATTTGGCCACCAGTCGCGGTTGCCGGTGCCACCGCCCGCGCTCTGGGTGGGCGTCGCCGTCTCGGCGTGGAAAGGGCATTTCCCTGCCGACGGGGTATTCGAAGGATCGTTTGACGTGCTCATATCAGGCTCCGTTTGCTTTTGTGAATGCCATTACGATATACACTGCTACCAATAAGCGATATTTGAATGAGTCTACGGATTTAATAGTTATTTCCGTTCAATGCCTTTGTAAAAACCGAACATATATCATTGTTCAATGATTGATTGTTCAGTATTGACTCAACCACAATAGTCGTAACATACGCGTAAAGGAATCGTTAAGACATCATCCCCGCCAGCGAAGACCGATTGTTTGAGTTACGACAATTTTAGTGCGTAAAACGGCTTAGCGCTGCCAGTATAAAGGCGTACCAAAAACGTCGATAAAATAGTCTATTACCGCACGTACGTTTAACGAAGGATGACGGGCGTGAGGGTAGATCGCCGACACCGGCGAGGGGCTGCTGCCGATCGCCGCGCTGTAGTGAGGCATCAGCTGAACCAGCCTTCCAGCCCCCATGGCTTCATTGACCATCCAATCGGGAAAGAGCACCACCCCCATGCCTCCCAGCGCAGCGGTCAGCAGAGCATCGGCGTTATTTGATGCCAGCCGCGGCGTTTGCGGATAGTGAACCCATTCTCCCTCCCCGAGGCGGAACAGCCAGCGGTTAGGTCCATTTGAACCGCTGTAGACCAGCGTGCTGTGGTGGCGAAGATCTTCCGGTTTCTCCGGCGTGCCGCAGCGCTGCAGATAGTCCGGAGCCGCAACCAGATAGTGATGCTGCATACCCAGTACTCTGGCATGAACGCTGGAGTCCGGCAGGCTGCCGATGCGGAAAATCAGGTCGGTCGCTTCGCGGTGCGGATCGATAAAATCATCGGTCAGCGCCAGCGCAATTTGCATATGTGGATAGCGCTGCGTCAGCCCCGGCAGCCACGGCGCGATATGGCGCTGGCCAAAATAGACCGGGGCGTTGATCCGCACCAGTCCACCCGGCTCAAGACGACGGTCCTGCAGGTCACGCCTGGCAACGCTGAACCGTTCGCCGAGCCCTCTGGCATGTTCGGCAAACAGGCGTCCCGCTTCGGTGGGAACCACCGCCCGGGTATTACGATAAAAGAGCTGCTGGCCGAGCGCATCCTCAAGCTGGTGAATGACGCGCGACACCATCGAGGGCGAAACGCCTTCCCGCCTCGCCACCACGGAGAAACTCTGGCTGTCATAGACGGCGATAAACAGCTGTAGCGCCCGAAAATTTACATTACCCGCATCGCTCATTAATGCAATATCCGCAAAAGTGTTTACCTGATTGTATCGTTTTTCACATTACTTCGCTGCTTTATGCTCTGCCACCCAATCAATAATCGGATATCAACGATGCAGTTATTACTTATTTTTCTTGTGATTGCCGGCGGCATGGGGTTATCCGTGGAAGCCGGACTACTCGGGCCGCTTGCCGGTCAGGTAGGGGACCTGTGGGCCACCTTCAGCATTTTTAGCGTCGGGAGCGCGCTAACCTTTCTGCTGATGCTGCTGTTTGGCCCCAGGCAGGGTCCCTCGTTCTTCTCCTTACCGGGCTGGCAGCTTACCGGGGGCGTACTGGGGCCCATTTACGTCGTCATCTTAACCATCGCCGTACCGGTTATCGGTATCGCCATGACGATGATCGGCATTCTGGCCGGTCAGGTATGCAAAAGCCTGCTGATTGACCACTACGGTCTGTTTGGTTCGGCAAAACGTAAAATCGATGGACGGCGGGTTATCGCGCTGCTGTTTATCATCGTCGCCCTGATTCTGATCGCCACAAGCTGAGGAGTTAACATGAGTAGCATAATGATTTTGCTGGCGCTGGTCGGCGGCGCGATGCTGAGTATGCAGGCGGCGATTAATGGCCGTTTGGGCAGCCAGGTGGGCGTATTTCGCAGCGCGTTTCTCACGTTTGCGGTGGGCGCCTTGATCACGGCGCTGCTGATTTTTTATTTTGCCCCCCATCAGTCGACAACGCTGCTGGATGTGCCGAAATGGCAGCTGCTGGGCGCATTTTGCGGGGTTCCCTATATCGTAATTATGGTGGTGGCGGTGCAGCGTATCGGTACCGCGACAGCCACGGTGGCGGTGATTTTTGGCCAACTGGCCATGAGTCTGCTGATCGATAATTTTGGCTGGCTGGGTAACGACGCCATTGCCTTTTCAGCGGGGCGGCTGGGGGCCATCGTCTGTCTGGGGCTGGCGCTGTTCTTTATTTACCGCTCCAGCGCGGCGGCAAAAGCTGAAGATAAGGAGAGTTAGCCCACCTGTTCAGGTGAGTTGTCGCACATCGCCAACCGCGGTCATACTGTTCGTCACCCTGTGACTGGCGCTTTAGACAGGTACTGTCGGGGAGCATGGGGATCGCCGCCGCGCGCCTGGGCATCACATCACTTTACCGGAGATACGCTATGCCTGAGATACCGTCGCTGCTGACCTTCGCGCTTGTTGCCCTTGGCCTGGTATTGACCCCGGGGCCGAATATGATCTATCTGATTTCGCGCTCGATTTGCCAGGGAAGAAGGGCCGGACTGGTCTCCCTCGGCGGGGTGGCGCTGGGGTTTGTGTTTTATATGCTGTGCGCCGCTTTCGGTATTACCGCACTGATCTTCGCCGTTCCCTACGCTTACGACGCGTTGCGCATCAGCGGCGTGGTCTATCTGCTTTATCTGGCCTGGCAGGCGGTGAAGCCCGGCGGGCGCTCGGTCTTTGCGGTGCGCGACCTGCCTGCCGATAGCGGCCGTAAGCTGTTTATGATGGGCTTTATTACTAACCTGGCGAACCCTAAAATCGCCATCATGTATCTCTCACTGCTGCCGCAGTTTATCTCTCCCGGACACGGCAGCATCCTTGCGCAGTCGCTGGTGCTGGGAGGGACGCAGGCGCTCATTAGCGTAGCGGTTAATGCGCTGATTGTGGTGATGGCCGGGCAGGTGTCGCTGTTTCTCGCGGGGCGCCCGTTATGGCAGCAGTTTCAGCGCTGGCTGATGGCGACGGTGCTGGCGGGGATGGCGGTGAAAATTGCCTTCGAGGCGCGGAAGTAATCGCTGCGCCCGGCGGTGCTACGCTGCCGGGCGCAAGGAATGGCTTTAGGCTCCTGGCCCTATCAGCTGTGAGCGGATCGTCGCCTCCGGCATCATCTCCAGCAGGCCGTTGCTCAGCATCTCTCCCGCCTCCTGCAGCGCGCTAAGCGGCATTTCCGGCAGGCTTTCAAGAATAAACCACATCCGCGGACTCTCCACGCTCAGACGAGTACGTACTCCCTGTCGCCAGTTCCAGCGTCGGCAGGTCACGCCGCGATCGTCGCCCCAGACCACTTCTCCCGCGTCGGGATATTCGTGAACGATCTGCCCCTCTTTGACGGTATCGAACGGTTCGCTGCCGTCCGCGAGCTTGAGGTGCGGGGCGCCAACGTAAGCCGCCAGGTTTTCGCCGCCGACCGGCACGGCGTAGCGCAGGCTCACCGCATTATAGAGATCGACGATGGGATCGATCGCAGCCATCTCGCCATCGCGCAGCACCCGCCTGCGCAAGGCTTCCGCCGAGCAGGGCGTCCGCTTGGGTTTTGCGCCAAAGGCGCGGAATACCTCGTTCCAGGCCTGCAGGTGCGCCTCCGCCCACTGCGGCTCGCCGGCGATAACCGCCTGGCAGGCGGAGCGGAGCGCATCGGACCCGACCAGGGGGGCGCGTACGGCGGCGGAAACGACATCAATGCTCAGGGCGCGAAAGCCGGGGGCCAGCGCGGAGACCTGCGGGCTGATTGACGGTAATACGCTATTCATTGGATAATCCTGTAACGACCATTTTAAAGCATAATATCGACCGATGACCAATAAAGTCAATATAACGACCGACGCGGGCGCCGATGCCGCCATGATTAATGAAGCCGTTGCGGCGCGCATTAAGCGCTACCGGGCGGAAAAGAAGATCTCCCTGGATGAGCTGTCGCGACGCGCGGGCGTCAGCAAAGGTATGCTGGTAGACATTGAAGCCTGCAGGGCCAATCCCAGCATTGCGCTGTTGTGCCGTCTGGCCTCGGCGCTGGGCGTTTCCGTGGCCGATTTTGTCAATGTCGCCACCGCGCCGCCGGTAAAGGTGATTGCAGAAGGCGAGATTCCCACGCTGTGGCAGGGCGAGCAGGGCGGCAAGGCGCGGCTCCTTGCCGGTACCAGCGGTCCGGATATGGTTGAGCTCTGGCAGTGGAGCCTCAATCCGGGAGAAATGTTCACATCGCCGGGGCACGGGGAGGGGACGACTGAGCTGCTTTTCGTGACCGAGGGCGCCTTAACCCTGACGGTTAACGACGGGGTCTATCTGATTCGAGAGGGGGATTCCGCCGTCGCGCGTACCGACGCCCCGCATAGCTACGCTAACGCCGGGGATAAGATCGCGCGATTCACCATGACGGTGAGCGAAAAAGCGCGCTAGCAAGCGTTTCCCGGCGAGCGGCTATCGTCCCGACCGCTCGCCGCCTTCACGCCATACGCACCAAATCCATGCAATGCCCCATCATCACTCCCCATTTTTGGGAGCCGCGGCGGCGCCTGCCGCCGTAGGGCTGATTTTACGCGCGCTGCGCGCCTGGCATAGACCTTGCACACTCCTGTTCAGAAGGCAGCGCAACAGACAATTGAGATAACACAATAGCTGGCTAGGGTTCCGGTTCACTCAGGTGAACGTCTGGTCCGAGAGCTGGCGACCTCTGCGAGGTTACACGGCGGGACAAAAGCCCGGGAGACAGCAGCACCGTTGGGTGTCGCGCTGCCCCCGTTTCTCGTGCTAACCAGAGGTCCACCATGAAGACACCGCCGATCCTCCGCTCTCTTATCCTGTCGCTGGCGCTGCTGGCCAGCGTCCCCTCGTTTGCCGCCGTCAAAAAAGAGTTCAACATCTGCTGGACTATCTATGCCGGATGGATGCCCTGGGGCACCATCAGCAACGAAAAGATCATCGATAAATGGGCCAGCAAATACGGCATCAAAATCAATATCGTTCAGCTGAACGACTACATCGAATCCATTAACCAGTACACCGCGGGCCAGTTTGACGGCTGCACCATGACCAACATGGATGCCCTGACCATTCCGGCGGCGGGGGGCGTTGATACCACGGCGCTCATTACCGGCAGCTACTCCGACGGCAACGACGGCGTGGTGCTGAAGGGGGCGGATAAAAAGCTCAGCGATCTGAAAGGCATGGCGGTGTATCTCCCGGAGCTTTCGGTATCGCACTACCTGCTGGTTCGCGGTCTGGAAAAAGCCGGGCTGCAGGAAAAAGACGTCAAAGTGGTCAATACCTCGGATGCGGATATCGTCTCGGCTTTTGGCACCAGCGGCGTACGCGCGGCGGTGGCCTGGAATCCGCAGCTTTCGGTTATCAAAAAGACGCCGCAAACCACGGAGGTCTTTAGCTCTTCGCAGGTTCCCGGCGAGCTGATCGACATGATGGTGGTGAATACTCAGACCCTGAAAGATAACCCGGCGCTGGGTAAAGCCCTGACCGGCGCCTGGTTCGAGATGATGGCCAAAATGCAGGCCGGAGATACGCAGGCGCTAAGCGCAATGGCCGCCGATTCCGGCACCGACCTCGCGGGCTACCGGGCGCAGCTAAAAACAACCCATCTCTTCTGGACGCCTGCCGATACCCTGACGTTTATCTCCTCGCCGGCGCTGGCAAAAACCATGCAGCGGGTGGCGCAGTTCTCTTTTGATAAAGGGCTGCTGGGAGAGGGGGCGCAGAGCGCTGACTTTATCGGCATGACCTTCCCCGGCGGCGTCACCGTCGGCGATACCGCCAACAGCAAATTGCGCTTTGACGACAGCTATCTGAAGCTGGCCGCGGCGGGGCAGCTGTAATGATTGACCTTGGGAGTCCACGCCATGCGCCACATTAACCGCTATCCCCGGCAGGGTATGCGCCTGACGCTGATGCTATTGCCCTTCGTCCTGATGATCGCCGCCTGGTTTATCGGTTCGGCGGTGCGGCTGGAAGCCAACCCGCAGGATAAGCTGCTGCCCGGCCTGTCGCAGATGATCGCGGCCATCGATCGGATGGCCTTCACCCCGGATAAACGCAGCGGCGAGTATCTGCTGTGGGCCGACACGCTGATTAGTATGAGCCGCCTGCTGATTGGTCTGGCGCTCTCGTCGCTGATTGGCCTGGGCATCGGCATCGCCGCCGGCGTGTTCCCGATGTACCGCGCGGCGCTGTCGCCGCTGATGACCGTGGTGTCGATGATCCCGCCGCTGGCGATCCTGCCGGTGCTGTTTATCGTCTTCGGCCTGGATGAGCTATCAAAAGTGATGCTTATCGTCATTGGCATTACGCCGATGCTGGCGCGCGACCTTGAACAGCGGGCGCGGGAAATCCCGGCGGAGCTGTTTATCAAAGCGCAAACCCTCGGCGCCAATAGCTGGACGGTGGTGCTGCGGGTAGTGCTGCCGCAGCTGCTGTCGCGGCTGATAACCTCCCTGCGCCTGCTGCTGGGCTCCGCATGGCTGTTTTTGATCTCCGCCGAGGCCATTTCCGCCACCGCCGGTCTCGGCTATCGCATATTCCTCGTCCGCCGCTATATGGCGATGGATGTGATTATTCCTTACGTCATCTGGATAACCCTGCTGGCATGGCTGATGGATCTGGCGCTGCGTCAGCTGCACAAAGCCTGTTTCCCGTGGGCGGAAGGAGGCCGGGCATGAGCTTTATCGACATCAAAAATATCTGGCAGGAGTACGGCGACCACGTGGTGCTGGAGCGCATCAATTTGCAGGTGAAAGAGGGCGAGTTCTGTTCGATGGTCGGCGCGTCCGGCTGCGGGAAGTCGACGTTTTTACGCCTGCTGCTCGGCCAGGAAAAGCCGACTCGCGGGGAAATCACCCTCGACGGCCAGCCGCTGGCGGCGGAGCCGGACCGCAGCCGCGGCGTGGTGTTTCAGCGTTATTCGGTTTTCCCGCACCTCAACGTGCTGGATAACGTCGCCATTGGCCTCGAACTCCCGGCGTCACCGCTGTTTGGCCGGCTGTTTGCCGGCAGGAAACGCGACGCGCGCGAACGGGCGCAGCGGATGCTGGAGAAAGTCGGGCTGGGGCACGCGCTGAATAAATATCCGGCGCAGCTCTCCGGCGGGATGCAGCAGCGGCTGGCGATCGCCCAGGCTTTCGTCATGCAGCCGCGCGTACTGCTGCTTGATGAACCCTTCGGCGCGCTGGATCCCGGTATTCGCAAGGATATGCACGGGCTGCTGCTCCAGCTGTGGAGCGAAACGCGGATGACGGTATTTATGGTCACCCACGACCTCGCGGAGGGCTTCAACCTTGGCACCCGGCTGCTGGTTTTCGACAAAGTGCGCATCGATCCGCAGGCGCCCAACGCCTGGGGTGCGCGCGTTACCTACGATATTCCGCTCAATGAAGCGCGAATGTCGCAGATAACCACCGGCAGCGACAATAACGTTTACGCATTAAGGAGATAGTTTGATGACCGCACTTTTTCACTCATCCCCCAGCCTGCGCGAAGAGCGGCTACCCGGCGGGGCGCACACCTCGTTGATTTTGCGCAAAGGGCAGATTCTGCGCCTGACCGATATCGACGGCGGAGCCAACGTCAGCATGATGATGCTGAATCCCCATGAGAAGAGTGAGCGCCTGAATCTGCCGGATACCCTCAAGGGGCAGCACACCGCGCGCCTGACCGCCGGGCACTGTTTCTACTCCGATATGGGGCGCGTTCTGGCCGGGATTGTTGCCGACAGCTGCGGCTGGCACGACCCGTTCGGCGGGATACTCAACGCCGACGAGACGCGTGAAAAATATGGCGCAGGACGCTACCAGGAGCTGCGAAACGGCTTCTACCGCAACGGCGTCGATAACCTGCTGGTTGAAATGGGTAAATGGGATCTGGGCCTGGAGGACCTGCTGATGGTGGTTAACTTCTTCAGCAAAGTCACCGTCGATGAGGATGGCCGTTTTCAGTTTATTTCCGCCAACAGCCGCGCCGGAGATTACGTTGAGCTGTTTGCGCCGATGGATGTCCTCATGGTGCTGACCGCGCTGCCGCATCCTCAGGACCCTGCCGCTGAGTACGCCCCGCGGCCGATCCAGCTGAGCTGGTACCAGGCTGACGATGCGCAGGCGGCCGCGGAAGCGCTCTTTACCCGCGATGAAAACCAGCGCGCGTTCCTCAACACCCAACTTTTTGCCCTGTAAGGAGGCTGCGATGACCCTGATCGCCAGTAACCGTCGTCCCGAAGATGCCGTCTATCGCCATGTGATCCCGGCAGGGGAACCCTGGCTGTTTGAGGTACAAAAAGGGCAAACCCTGCGCCTGCTTGACCTCGAAGGCAACCAGGCCATTGATACCCTGTTTTACAACGCCGATAACCCCCGAGAACGCTACGATCCGCAGCGCACGCTGCGCCGCCAGGGCAATACCTATCTGACCACCGGCAGCGTACTCTATTCCAATCTGGGCAATCCACTGCTGACCATCGTTGCCGACACCTGCGGTCGCCACGATACCCTCGGCGGCGCCTGTGCCCAGGAGAGCAACACCGTGCGCTACGCCCAGGATAAACGCTATATGCACAGCTGTCGGGATAATTTCCTCTGCGCCTGCCTGCACGATGGCCGCCTGCATAAACGCGATATCGGTGCCAACATTAACTTTTTCATGAACGTCCCGGTAACGCCGGAAGGCGGTCTGACCTTTGAGGACGGGATATCGGCGGCGGGGAAATACGTTGAGCTGCGCGCCGAGTGCAACGCCGTGGTGCTGATTTCCAACTGTCCGCAGTTAAATAATCCCTGCAACGGCTGGAACCCCACGCCCGCCGAGGTGCTGGTATGGAACTGACCCGCTGGCAGCGCTGGCGTCTGCTGGCCTTTCGGCTCTTCGCCGTCCGCGCAGACCGCCTGAACAGTACGCCGACGCGCAAACCTTAAGCGCCGGTTCACCCCGGGGACGACCTCAGGGGAACATCGAATTATTGCGGGACGACCCGCGACCCTGTGAGTTCCGCTTATGTTTGATACCTTACTGATTGCCAACCGCGGCGCCATCGCCTGCCGCATTCTGCGCACCCTGCGCGCGATGCAGGTGAAGGGCGTCGCCGTCTATTCCGAAGCCGACCTGAGTAGTCTGCATATCCGCGACGCGGATGAAGCGTTAAGCCTCGGCGACGGCCCGGCGGCGCAAACCTATCTGGTGACGGAGAAGATCCTGGCCGCCGCGCAGCAGAGCGGCGCCAAAGCGATCCACCCCGGCTACGGCTTTCTGTCTGAAAACGCGGCCTTCGCCGAGGCCTGCGAGGCGGCGGGGGTGGCGTTTGTCGGCCCCACTCCGCAACAGCTGCGCACCTTCGGCCTGAAGCATACCGCTCGCGCCTTAGCCAAATCCGAGGGCGTGCCGCTGCTGGAAGGCAGCGAGCTGCTGGCCGACAGCGGCGAAGCCTGCCGGGCGGCTGAGGCGGTGGGCTATCCGGTCATGCTCAAAAGCACCGCCGGCGGCGGCGGAATTGGCATGCGCGTCTGTCGCGACGCCCGTGAGCTGATTGAGGCGTTTGCCGCGGTGCAGCGGCTGGGACAAAACAACTTCAGCGACGGCGGGGTATTTCTCGAAAAATATATCGAACGCGCCCGCCATCTGGAGGTACAAATCTTCGGCGACGGGCGGGGAGAGGTCATCGCGCTCGGCGTTCG
Source organism: Klebsiella sp. PL-2018 (assembly GCF_019048985.1). Taxonomy (NCBI): domain Bacteria; kingdom Pseudomonadati; phylum Pseudomonadota; class Gammaproteobacteria; order Enterobacterales; family Enterobacteriaceae; genus Klebsiella; species Klebsiella sp. PL-2018. The sequence continues at coordinate 2,990,171 of NZ_CP077673.1, read as the reverse complement.
CGACTGTTCAGTCCAGCGGCGTAACCAGAAAGTGATTGAAGAGACGCCCGCGCCGAATCTGCCTGACGGGATGGCGCAGGCGCTATGCGCGGCGGCTATCGCGTTGGGTAAAGCGGTGAGCTACCGCAGCGCCGGGACGGTGGAGTTTGTCTATGACAGCGCGGCGCGGCAGTTTTATTTCCTCGAGGTAAATACCCGGCTTCAGGTCGAACACGGCGTCACGGAGCAGGTGTGGGGCGTTGACCTGGTGCGCTGGATGATTGAGCTGGCGGCGGGGGAACTGCCTCCGCTACCTGAGCTGGCCGCCGGGTTACGGCCCCAGGGCCACGCTATCCAGGCGCGAATTTACGCCGAAGATCCGGGGCGTCAATTCCAGCCTTCTCCCGGACTGTTAACGGACGTCTTCTTTCCTCCGGCGGACGGCGCAGCCCTGCGTATTGACCGCTGGGTGGAAGCCGGGTGCGAAGTCCCGCCGTTCTTCGACCCGATGCTGGCGAAAGCGATCGCCTGGCGCCCCAGCCGCGATGAGGCTATTGCCGGCCTGGCGCAGGCGCTGGCGGAGACCCGCCTGTACGGCGTAGAAACTAACCGCGTGTACCTGCAACAAATTCTTGGCTTTGCGCCCTTTACCGAAGGCGAGCCCTGGACCCGCTGCCTCGAGCAGCTGCGCTACCGCGCGGCGACCGTAGAGGTGCTGAGCGCCGGAACCCAGACCAGCGTGCAGGACTATCCGGGACGTTTGGGGTACTGGGCGGTGGGCGTACCGCCGTCGGGGCCGATGGACGATCGCGCCCTGCGTCTCGGCAACCGCCTGCTGGGCAATGCCGAGGGAGCGGCCGCGCTGGAAATCACCCTCAACGGGCCGACCCTGAAATTTAATACCGACGTTCAGGCGGTGGTGTGCGGCGCGCCATTGGCGGTGACGCTCGATGGCGTAGACCAGCCGCTGGACTGCGTATTGACTATTCCGGCGGGGGCGACCCTGAAGCTGGGCGCGATAAGCGGCGCGGGGGTCAGAAGCTATCTCTGCCTGAGCGGCGGCATTCAGGTACCGGACTATCTGGGGAGTAAAAGCACCTTTACCCTCGGCCAGTTTGGCGGCCACGGTGGACGGGCGCTGCGCGGAGGCGACGTGCTGCATCTGGCGCCGCACGCCGCCGCCAGATGCGGGGATCAACTACCCGCCGCGCTACGCACAGCGCTGGCTGAGGTGCGGACGCTGCGGGTGATTTACGGCCCCCACGGCGCGCCGGAATTCTTTGCGCCGGAATATATTGCGACGTTCTTCGCCACGGAGTGGGCGGTCCACTTTAACTCCAGCCGCACCGGCGTGCGCCTGATTGGCCCCAAGCCGCTGTGGGCCCGCGACAGCGGCGGCGAAGCGGGGCTGCATCCGTCGAATATTCACGATAACCCTTACGCGGTGGGCGCGGTCGATTTTACCGGCGATATGCCGGTGATCCTTGGACCGGATGGGCCGAGCCTCGGCGGTTTTGTCTGCCCGGTCACGGTGATTGAAGCCGACCTCTGGCAGTTAGGCCAGCTCAAGGCCGGGGATAAGGTACGTTTCGTGGCGGTGGATTTACCCACCGCCCGGCGGCTGGCGGAAGGGCGGCGCGCCGAGCTGGCGACCCTAAGTCACCAGGCGATAGCCTGGCAGCCCGTGCCGCTGACGTCGCCTGTCGTGATGACCTGCGGCGAGGCGGACAAACGCCTGGTGGCGCGACTCTCCGGCGATACGCATCTGCTGCTGGAAGCCGGGGAGCCGGAGCTGGATCTGGTTCTGCGTTTCCGCATTCACGCCCTGATGCAGGCCCTGGAAGCGCAATCAAGAGACGGCGCGATCGATATCACCCCGGGGATTCGCTCGCTGCAAATCCATTTTCAGCCGGAAACGTTGCCCCTTGAGACGCTGCTGGCGTGGGTGCGCAGCGAGTGGTCCACGGTCTGCCTGAGTGACGATCTGCAGGTGCCGACGCGCGTGGTGCATCTGCCGCTCTCCTGGGACGATCCGGCCTGCCGCAGGGCAATCGATAAATATATGACCACCGTGCGCCAGGACGCGCCCTGGTGCCCGAGTAATCTGGAATTTATACGTCGCATCAACGATCTGCCCGATGAACAGGCGGTATGGAATACGGTATTTGACGCCAGCTATCTGGTGATGGGGCTGGGCGATGTTTATCTCGGCGCGCCGGTGGCGACGCCGCTTGACCCGCGCCATCGCCTGGTTACCACCAAGTACAACCCGGCGCGCACCTGGACGGCGGAAAACTCGGTCGGCATCGGCGGGGCCTATCTGTGCGTCTACGGCATGGAGGGGCCCGGCGGCTATCAGTTCGTTGGCCGGACCCTGCAGATGTGGAATCGCTATCGCGAGGTAGCGGATTTTGCCGGCAAGCCCTGGCTGCTGCGTTTCTTCGACCAACTGCGTTTCTATCCGGTTTCGGCCGAAGAGCTGCTGCAGATTCGCCGCGATTTCCCGCTCGGACGCTACCCGCTGCGCATTGAGCACAGCACGCTGCGGCTGGCGGAATACCAGCAGTTTCTCCGCCGTGAAGCGCACAGCATCGGCGCGTTTCGCGAGCATCAGCAGCAGGCATTTAACGCCGAACGCGATCGCTGGATAGCCAGCGGGCAGGCCCATTTTGACAGCCAGGAGAGCGCCGTGGATGAGGGCGGAGACGCGCCGCTGCGGCAGGGCGAACAGGGGGTGGAAAGCCCGATTTCCGGAAACCTGTGGCAAGTACAAACGGCGGCAGGCAGCCGGGTCCGCGCGGGGGATGTGCTGGTCGTGCTGGAGTCGATGAAGATGGAGATCCCGCTGCTGGCCCCCTGCGATGGCGTTATTCAACAGGTTCACGTGCAGCCGGGCAGCGCGGTACGCGCCGGGCAGCGGGTGGCGGTGATTATTGAGGAGAAGGCATGATGCAGCAGACGTTTGATTTACGCCTGGCAACCCTGGCGGAGCGTTATCGCACCGGTAAAACCACACCGCGCAGCGTGCTGGCGGACATCCGCCAGCGGGCGCAGGCGCTGAACCCCGAGTTCCGGTTGTTTATCCATATTCTGAGCGAAGAGGAGCAGGAGCCGTTTCTGGCGGCGCTGGATGGCCTTTCGCCGGCCGCGCTGCCGCTGTACGGCGTGCCGTTCGCCATCAAAGACAATATCGATCTGGCGGAGATTGTCACCACCGCGGCCTGTCCGGCGTTTGCGTATCGGGCGGAGCAGAGCGCGACGATTGTCGCTCAGCTGATTGCGCTGGGCGCCGTGCCGGTCGGTAAAACCAATCTCGATCAGTTCGCTACCGGCCTGAACGGTACCCGATCGCCGTACGGTCGCTGCCGCAATAGCTATCATGCGGAGTATCCCTCCGGCGGTTCCAGCGCCGGTTCCGCGCTGGCGGTGGCGCTGGGCGTTGCCAGCTTCTCGTTGGGCACGGATACCGCCGGTAGCGGCCGCGTCCCGGCAGGGCTGAATAACCTGGTGGGTCTGAAGGCCAGTAAAGGGCTGATATCCACCGCAGGGGTGGTCCCCGCCTGTCGTACGTTAGACTGCGTGACCTTTTTCAGCCCCACCGCCGACGAGGCCAGCCAGCTGCTGGCGCTCGTCGCACAGTGCGATCCGCAGGACGCCTGGAGCCGCCGTAATCCTCAGTGGAATAGCCGTCAGGCGTTCGGCAGGCCGTCCGCGGGGTTTCGTTTTGGCGTTCCGCGCGAGCTCAATTTCCTCGGCTGCCGCGCAAGCGAACGCCTGTTTTCCCAGGCCCGGCAACGGCTGACGGCGCTGGGCGGGGTGGCAGTTGAGATTGATTTCACGCCGTTTCTGGCGGCAGCCCGGCTGCTGTATGACGGGCCGTGGGTCGCCGAACGCTACGCGGTGGTCGGTCCGCTGATGGCGCGGCAGCCGGAGGCGGTACTGCCGGTTATTCGCGACGTGCTGGCAAAAGCGCCGGGCACCGACGCCACGGCGACCTTTACGGCGATCTATCAGCTACAGCAGTACAAAGCCCGGTGCGACGCGATACTCGAGACCCTGGACTGCGTGCTGACGCCCACCTATCCGCGCCCGGTGACGCTTGACGAGCTGGAGGCGGAGCCGATCGCGCGCAACGCCGATCTCGGGTACTACACCAACTTTATGAACCTGCTGGACTATGCCGCGGTGAGCGTGCCATGCGGATTTATGCCGGACGGATTGCCTTCGGGCGTCACGCTGTTTGGCCGGGCCTTTACCGACCAGTATTTACTGGGCCTGGCCGATGCGTTTCAGCGCGCTGAGCGGCTGCCGCTGGCGGGCGGAGCGCGGCTGGAGACCCCGCCGCCTGAACGCGTCGCCGGGCATGACCGAATGGCGCTGGTTGTTTGCGGCGCTCATCTTTCTGGCCTGCCGCTTAACGGCCAGCTGCTGGCGCGGGGCGGTCGGCTGCTGCAGGCGACCCGCAGCGCGCCCCACTATCGTTTATACGCTCTCGCGGACGGCAAACGCCCGGCGATGGTTCGCGCCGATAGCGGCGGGGCGTCGATCGCGGTTGAAGTGTGGGAGCTACCCAGCGCGGAGGTCGGTTCGCTGCTGGCGGCCATCCCCGCGCCGCTAGGCCTGGGAAAAGTTGAGCTTGCCGACGGACGCCGGTTAGCGGGCTTTATCTGCGAAGCCAACGGATTAGGCGAAGCCACGGAGATTACCGCCTACGGCGGCTGGCGCGCCTGGCTGGCACGCTAAACTACAACCCCCTACATCAAGAAGCGATGGAGGGGGTTAGTGACAGTGTCACCTTAAATTTCTAACATGCTGAAACATTTCTGCCAGATCATTAGCAACCTTTCGGTAGGGCTCCCGCTGCGATAACGCTATTCTTCCCCGCTTTTCCCTTTTCAGGCACTTTGTAACCCAGGTAAATGACCGCTAATGTCCCTAATGAGAGATGAAATTCGCGACCATTCAGCGGAAAAGATGCTATTTATCCGCCGTGCCGTCATTGCGTTTCTACTGGTGGTGATTTGCTTCGCCATCCTGATCCTTAATCTTTACCGCCTGCAGGTGGATCAGCACGACTTTTATCAGACGCGTTCAAACCAGAACGACATTAAAATGCTGCCTATCGCGCCGAGCCGGGGGCTGATTTTCGACCGCAACGGCATCCCGCTGGTACAAAATATTACCCTCTACCGTTTGCAGGTGATCCCGAGCAAAATCGCCGATATGACGGCGCTGCTGCAGCAGCTGACGCCGATCGTTGATTTAACCCCGCAGGATATCGCCGACTTCCGCGACGATATGCACCACAACAGCCGCTACAAAGAGGTGACGTTAAAATCGGACCTGAGCGATGTTGAAGTAGCGCGTTTTGCGGTCAATGAGTTTCACTTCCCCGGCGTCACGGTGGAGAGCTATCAGCAGCGCGCTTACCCCTACGGCGCCGAACTGGCGCACGTGGTTGGCTATGTCTCGAAGATCAACGACAGCGATCTGCAAAAGCTGGCCAAAGCCGGGGAAGAAGAGAACTACGCCGCCGACCACAATATCGGCAAGCAGGGCATTGAAGGCTACTACGAGAAAGCGCTGCACGGCACCACCGGCTATCAGGAAGTGGAAGTGGATAACCACGGGCGGGTCGTGCGTCTGCTAAAAGAGGTCCCGCCGGTGGCCGGGAAGAACATCTACCTGACGCTGGATCTGCACCTGCAGCAGTATATCGAGTCGGTGCTGAAGGGGCAGCGCGCGGCGGTAGTGGCCGTCGATCCGCGCGATGGCGGCGTGCTGGCCATGGTGTCGAGCCCCAGCTACGATCCCAATCCCTTTGTCAGGGGCATCGGCTATCAGGCCTACCGTTCGCTGCTCGATAACCCGGACCGGCCGCTGATTAACCGGGTCACCCAGGGCCTCTATCCGCCCGCGTCGACGGTGAAGCCTTACATGGCGCTGTCGGCGCTGTCGGCGGGCGTGATCACGCCAACCACCTCCTTCTTCGGCGCGCCGACCTGGACGCTGCCGGGGACCCAGCGCCGCTACCGCGACTGGCTGAAGAGCGGCCACGGCATGCTTAACGTCACCAAAGCGATAGAAGAATCGGCGGATACTTTCTTCTATCAGGTGGCGTTTGAGATGGGTATCGACCGCATTCACGAGTGGCTAAGCAAGTTTGGCTACGGTCAGTCTACCGGCATCGATCTTAACGAGGAGTATGCCGGGGTGCTGCCGAGCCGGGAGTGGAAACAGCGGGTGCATAAAAAACCGTGGTATCAGGGGGATACCATTTCCGTCGGTATCGGTCAGGGCTACTGGATTGCCACGCCGATCCAGATGGTCAAGGCGCTGACGACCCTGATTAACAACGGCAAAGTGCAAAATCCGCATCTGCTTTACTCCATGAAGCAGGGTAATAAGGTCGAGCGCTATCAGCCGCCGCAGGATCTGCCGCAGGTTGGCGATCCGCATTCGCCGTACTGGGGCGTGGTGCGCAACGGCATGTACGGCATGGCGAACCTGCCAAACGGCACCGGCTATAAGCTGTTCCATACCGCGCCGTACCAGATCGCCGCAAAATCCGGGACGTCCCAGGTCTTCAGCCTGAAGGAGAACCAGACCTACAACGCGAAGATGATCCCGGTGCGCCTGCGCGACCATATCTTCTATACCCTGTTTGCCCCCTATCAGCATCCGAAGGTGGCGATGGCGCTGATTCTGGAGAACGGCGGCGGCGATGGCGTGGTTGCGGGACCGACGGCGCGCGCCATCCTCGACCATATCTTCGACCCGGCCAACGCGCCGGCGGAACAGGGCGCGACGTCGACGGTGCCGCAGGTGGAGAGCGCCGACGCGCAGTAAACGTTATTCACTCTGAGCATAAGCGTTAGCGGATTGGTTATTTGCCGCCGCCGGCGCTTTTGCTCATAGTAGCGTTCTGTATTGCTGTGAAAAAAGGCGCTCTGATGTCGTTAAGCCGAAATACGCTTCTTCTTGTACAAACCGGGACTCCGCCGGATGAAATCGTCTCCGACCACGGCGATCTTCCCCTCTGGTTTGGCAATTTACTGGCGCCGTGGCGCAAAAAAATCAGCGTGGCGCGCGTCTATGCCGGAGAGCCGCTTCCCGTGCCGGATAACGCGACCATCGCGGTGATTACCGGCTCCTGGGATATGGTGACCGAACGCCTGCCGTGGAGTGAAATGACCGCGGCCTGGATCCGCGAGGCGATGGCGATAGAGATGCCGCTGTTTGGCGTTTGCTACGGGCATCAACTGATGGCGCACGCCCTGGGGGGTGAGGTGGACTACCATCCAGCCGGACGCGAAGCCGGGAGTAAAACCATTTCGCTGTCCGCACACGGCCTGGCGGATCGTCTGCTGGCTGACCACCCGGCGCCGTTCAGCGCGCACCTCACGCATATGCAAACGGTCACCCGATTACCGCCAGGGGCGAAGGTGCTGGCTTCGTCGCAGCACGACCCTCACCAGATTGTACGCTACGGCACGCATGCCGTTTCTACGCAGTTTCATCCGGAGATCACCCCGGCGATTGCCCGCTCGCTGATCGCGTTCCGCCAGGCGGCGCTGCGCAACGAGGGGGTTGACCCGGACAGGATGAGTCGTGACGTTGTGGAGAGCCCGGTGGCCTCGGCGATTCTGATCCGCTTTGTCGCAGGCTACCTGCAGCCAGACCTGAACCCGGCTTAACCTCAGCGCTGTTTTTCCGCGAGCCAGGCCGCCGTTTCACCGAGGATTTCGTCGGAAAACGTTGAATCTGCGGTCATCCGCGCCAGAATTAACGCGCCGACCATGGCCGACCAGCTGCCAATCGCCGCGCGGCGGCTGGCTTGAGCGTCCCGATCATCCATCGCTTCACTGAGCTGCGCTATCTGCTGCTGCAGCCGCGCACTCATTTCGTCACGCGCGGGTTCGGACTGGCGGATGGTTTCCGCCGCCAGCGCCGCCAGCGGGCAGCCGCTGGCAAAATTATCCCGATGTTCGGGGGAAAGATAACGCTCGATTTGCGCGACGACGTCGTTTTTCGCCGCGTCGTTCTCTATCTTCAGTTCCGCGAGGGTTTGGGCGATCAGGTCATCCTTCGATTTGAAGTAGCCGTAGAATCCGCCGTGGGTCAGACCGGCTGATTTCATAATATCGGTGACCGTGACCGCGTCAAAACCCCGCTCGCGAAACAACCGCCCGGCGGCGGTCAGGATTGTCTGCTTATTCTCTTCAACCTGTTTTCTGCTCACTCTCATGGCGTCGTCCTGCTGCGAAATTATTTATGATGACCATCATATAACATTATTTACAGCATACCCAGCCCGTGCCATTATACATGACGACCATCATGTATAAATTGAGGAGTACACCTATGAGCAGTGAATCAGCGGTGCTGGTAACCGGCGCATCGACCGGAATTGGCGCAGTCTATGCCGAACGTTTTGCCCGCCGCGGCCATGACCTGGTGCTGGTCGCGCGTAATCACGAGCGGCTGACGGCGCTGGCCGAGCGGCTGCGCGACGAAACCGGCGTTCAGGTCGACATCCTGCAGGCCGACTTAACCCAGGATAGCGACATCGCCGCCGTGGAGCAGCGGCTGCGGGAAGACGCGCGTATCAGGATTCTGGTCAACAATGCCGGCACCTCGATTCCCGGTGATTTCCTCCACCAGAGCAGTGACGATATCACTCGCCTGATTACCCTCAACGTGACCTCTGTGGCTCGCCTGGCGAACGCGATCGCGCCGCGTCTGGCCGAGGCCGGAGAGGGGGCGATTGTCAACATTGCGTCGGTCGTTGGGCTGGGTCCGGAAATGCGGTTGACCGTCTACGGCGCCACGAAAGCCTTTGTGCTGTTTCTCTCGCAGGGGCTCGACGTTGAGCTGAGCGCGAAAGGCGTATACGTTCAGGCGGTACTGCCGGCGGCAACGCGCACCGAGATTTGGCAGCACAGCGGCAAAGACGTGGATACCATTCCTGGCGTCATGGAGGTGGATAAACTGGTGGATGCCGCCCTGGTGGGGTTCGACCGCCGCGAATCGGTGACCATACCGCCGCTGCATGATGAAACGCAGTGGCAGACGCTGAACGCGACGCGTCAGGCCATGCTCCCCGGCTTTGCGCAATCTGAACCCGCGGCCCGTTACCTGTCGCGATCGTGAGTTTGTCGCACCGTGTATCGGAAAGGAGAGTCGATACACGGTGCGACAACATCCCGCCATGTCACGCCCGGCGCAGATACAACGCCTCTGGAAGGCGGTGCTGCGCATAGCTATCATCGGGCCGGTAGCCCGGGCAGGCGCTTTGCGCCGCCCCCGGGAGAAGAGCGCTGAGTGGCAGAATACCCGGAGGCGGTGCTGCGCACCTGTCCGGGCTTGTATGATTACTCCGTCAGAAAGAACCGGCCAGTTCTCTCTGATGGCGGTCCGGATGCCGTGTCCGGGCTTAGGCTTTCGCGCCTGTTCCGTAGATCCTTTGCACCGGACCGCCGTTCTTTCTCATGTGATAAACCGGACAGTATCATGGACCGGCTTTCACCGGTAACCCGTATTTGCAAGGTTGGTTTCACTATGGAAAATGAACTCCACTTCATCGGTATTGATGTCGCCAAAGCTAAACTGGATGTCGATATTCTTCGCCCTGATGGCCGGCATCGTTGTAAAAAATTTGATAATACCCTCTCCGGACACGAAGCGCTGGTCCGCTGGCTTCGCGGCCATGACGTGAACCGTGCCCATGTCTGCATGGAGTCCACCAGCACCTACATGGAAGACGCGGCCGCGCATCTGAGTGATGCCGGGTATACCGTGTCCATCATCAACCCCGCCCTCAGTAAAGCTTTCGCACAGAGTGAGGGGTTGCGCAGTAAAACTGACAAAGTGGACGCCCGTATGCTGGCTCACTTCTGCCGGGAAAAACGCCCGTCAGCCTGGGAGGCCCCTCATCCGACAGAGCGGGCACTGAAAGCCCTGGTGTTAAGGCATCAGGCGCTGACAGAGATGCAGACGCAGGAGAAAAACCGACGGGAAACCGCGCCGGAGGTTCAGCTGGCCAGCATTGACATCCTGCTGGGATGTCTGAGCGCGGAGCTGGCACGTATCGAAAAACAGATAAAAGACCTGACGGATAACGACCCGGATATGAAACGACGGCGGAAGCTGCTGAACAGTATTCCGGGCATCGGGGAGAAAACAGCGGCTGTTCTGCTGGCGTATACGGGCCTGAGGCTGAAGTTCGGTACAGCGCGGCAGTTCGCGGCGTATGCAGGACTGACGCCGGTGCAGCATGAGTCGGGCAGCAGCGTGATGCGGGCGAGCCGGATGAGCAAAGCGGGGCCGGTTCAACTGCGCAAGGCGTTATACATGCCAGCGTTATCGGCGCTGTACCATACGGCGTGGGGAAAAGCGTTCAGGAAAAGGCTGGAAGAGAGCGGAAAGCGGGCAAAAGTCATCATAGGGGCGATGATGCGAAAGCTGGCGCAGGTGGCTTATGGAGTACTGAAGTCAGGAAAGGCGTTCGATGCCTCACAGCATGAGCTGTTGATAGCGTAACAACGTTCCCTGAGAAAAAACGACAGCACCAGAGAGTGCTGTCGTTGGTGTGCCTGTCATCCGGGAGCCGGAGAAAGTATCGGCAACTAAAAATGGTTGCAGGCGTTCACAGTATCTACAGGTTCACAGCCATCTTCAGGCCGGTAGCCTCAATATTGTGACAACGTCACAAATTCAGGGCGAAAAACCAATAAAAAAGCCGATAAGGTGAGTTATCGGCTTTCAAGGTTAATGCGAAAACAAATTTACTGCGCCAGCAGCTCCTGGGCGGTACGTTCTACCAGACTCAGCAGCACCTTCACGTCCTCTAACGTCACGATCGGGTTCAGCAGCGTCAGCTTCAGACAGGTGACGCCGTTGTGCTCGGTCACGCCGACGTTAGCGCGACCGGAAGCCAGCAGCGCATCGCCAACCCGCTGGTTGAGCAGGGCGATCGCGGCATCGTCGCTGCCCGCCATCTGCTGCGGACGGGAACGGAACAGCACGCTCGCCAGCTGCGGCTGCATGACCAGCTCCAGCGTCGGCTGCGTTTTGACGTAATCCGCCACGTTCAGCGCCATCGTCACGCCGTGATCGATGATTTCCGCGTACTGCTTCTGGCCCAGCGCCTCCAGGCCCATCCACAGCTTCAGCGCGTCGAAGCGGCGGGTGGTCTGCAGCGATTTGGATACCAGGTTCGGTACGCCGTGCTCTTCATCGAACTCAGAGTTCAGATAGGCCGCCTGATAGCGCATCAGCTCATAGTGGCGGGCTTCTTTTAACAGAAACGCGCCGCAGCTGATGGTCTGGAAGAACTGCTTGTGGAAATCCAGGGTGATGGAGTCCACTAAGTCAATGCCGTCCAGACGATCGCGATACTTGTCGGACATCAGCAGGGCGCCGCCCCAGGCCGCGTCAACGTGCAGCCAGATCTGGTGCTCAGCCGCGACGGCCGCAATCTCGCGCAGCGGGTCGATTGCCCCCGCGTCGGTGGTGCCGGCGGTGGCAACGATGGCCATAATCTGTTCGCCGTTAGCCTGCGCCTCGGCGATTTTCGCTTTCAGATCCGCCACGTCCATCCGCGCGAATTCGTCGGTTTTCACCAGCGTCACGGAACGGTAGCCGAGGCCCATCAGCGCCATGTTCTTCTGCACCGAGAAGTGGGCGTTTTCTGAACACAGCACTTTGTACTGACGAATATCGCCCGGCAGACCATCCTGCTGGATGGAATGACCCCGGCGGGCAAAGAAGGCATCGCGCGCCAGCATCAGGCCCATCATGTTGCTCTGGGTGCCGCCGCTGGTGAAAACGCCCGCATCGCCGGCGCCGTAGCCGACCTGAGCGCGCAGCCATTCAATCAGCTTGATCTCGATGATGGTGGCTGACGGGCTTTGGTCCCAGGAGTCCATGCTCTGGTTGGTGGCGTTAATCAGCACTTCCGCCGCCTGGCTAATCACCAGGCTCGGGCAGTGCAGATGCGCCACGCACTGCGGGTGATGTACCGACAGGCTGTCTTTAAGGAAGTACTCGATCGCACGTTCAATCGCCGCCTGGTTGCCCAGACCCTGTTCGTTGAAATCAAGGGTGATGCGCTCACGCAGTTCGTCAACGCTTTTCCCCTGATACATTTCAGGCTGCTGCAGCCACTGCGCTACCGCCTGGCTGGTCTGGGCGATCGCTTGCTGGTAGGCATCAATACTATGCGCGGAACCAGCAAGAATCGGATTCAACTTGGACATTGCGGTCACTTACTCCACTCAGACCGGTTTTACGCCGGCGGCCAGCAGGGCCTGTTCAAATTTGTCGAAGAAAATTTCCAGCTCAGCGTTGCTGATCAGCAGGGACGGCAGCAGACGCAGCACGCAGCCGTGGCGGCCGCCGCGCTCGAGGATCAGACCCGCTTCGAAGCATTTCTTCTGCAGCAGCGCGGAGAGTTCGCCATCCGCCGGGTAGCAGCCCATGTGGTCCGGCGCTTCGTTCGGTTTAACGATCTCGATGCCGATCATCAGGCCCAGACCGCGAACGTGGCCGATAACCGGATAGCGTTTCTGCATCTCGGCCAGCTTGCCTTTCAGCCATTCGCCCTGAGCGGCGGTTTTATCCGCAATGTTATTGTCTTTCAGGTGGCGCAGGGTGGTCAGGCCGGTGGCCATCGCCAGCTGGTTGCCGCGGAAGGTGCCGGTATGGTGACCCGGTTCCCAGGCGTCGAACTGCTTTTTGATACCGAGAACGGCCAGCGGCAGACCGCCGCCAACGGCTTTCGACATCACGATAATGTCCGGCTCGATGCCCGCGTGTTCGAAGGCGAAGAATTTACCGGTACGCGCAAAGCCAGCCTGAACTTCATCGATGATCAGCAGAATGCCGTGTTCCTGAGTCACTTTACGGATGCGCTGCAGCCACTCGACCGGAGCCGGGTTCACGCCGCCTTCACCCTGAACGGCTTCCAGGATCACCGCCGCCGGTTTACGCACGCCGCTTTCGACGTCATTGATCAGGTTTTCGAAGTAGTAAGTCAGCGCTTTCACGCCGGCTTCACCGCCGATACCCAGCGGGCAGCGGTACTGGTGCGGGTAAGGCATAAACTGCACTTCCGGCATCATGCCGTTAACCGCCGCTTTTGGCGACAGGTTGCCGGTGACGGACAGCGCGCCGTGGGTCATTCCATGGTAGCCGCCGGAGAAGCTGATCACGGAAGAACGGCCGGTGTATTTTTTCGCCAGCTTCAGCGCCGCTTCCACGGCGTCAGCGCCGGACGGACCGGTGAACTGCAGGCAGTATTCTTTGCCTTCGCCCGGCAGCAGGGAAAGCAGGTATTCAGAGAAGCGATCTTTTAACGGAGTGGTCAGATCGAGAGTATGTAACGGCAAGCCGCTGGTAATGACACTTTGGATGCTCTGCAGCACATCAGGGTGGTTGTGGCCGAGTGCCAGAGTACCTGCGCCGGCAAGGCAGTCCAGATACTGTTTATTATCCGCATCGGTCAGCCAGACGCCTTCCGCTTTGGTAATCGCAAGGGGCAGCTTGCGCGGGTAGCTCCTGACATTCGATTCGAATTCAGCCTGACGGGCCAAAAAGGTATCGTTGTTTGCATCTAATAAATCTGCGCCTAAAGTATCAATACGGACTTTATCCGTCATCATATCACTCCCACAACCAGCGTTACGGTTGAGCGCTGGTTGAATAAATTGGTGTAAGAAATTGAATCGCCATACATTAAAGCGGGCACAATATATGGCTTTTTAGATACGCATTCAACGTTTTATTGATTAAGGTATATTTACGTTATTTTTACACAAGCAAAAACCAACGTAACCATTTGATTTAAATCAGGTGTTTTAAAGGATAAAAGACCTTTAAAATTGTAATTATTAGTGAGGAAGTTTCTCGTTTTTTAATACTGCCGGGCGGGCATTGCTGGCGAAAAGTTTCCGCCAGCAATGGCATGACTCAATGCAGCTCAACCGCATAATTTGTTAAAGGTGTGACTTTTTTCACCAACTTATTGTTATATAAAAACTGTTCATAAGCTTCATACCGTGGTTTATCCAGCGCCGCCGGATCGCTGGCAAACAGAGGAAGGGTTTTCAGCCATGCCTGCTTGTTCAGTTCGGTGTTGAGCTCGGGATGCGCGGCGGCAAACGCCTGCCAGGTCTCCTGCGGGTGAGCGCGCAGGTAAGCGACGCCTTTTTGCAGCGCCTTGAGGAAGGCCCTGATTTTCGCCGCGTGGACTTCATCCCGGTTGGCGACAATCACCAGCTCGTCGTAGGCCGGTACGCCGTAATCCTCAACGTTCATCACCTGCGGATCTTTCCCCTGCAGCTTCAGCTCCAGCGCTTCGATATTACGATAGCCGCCAATGACCGCGTCGACCTGTCCGGCCAGCAGGGCGCTGGTCAGCTGGAAGTTAACATTGATGAGCTTGATGCTTTTGGGATCGATTTTCGCATGCTGCGCCATGGTGGCCAGCGTCGCCTGTTCGATGCCGCTCACCGAATACCCCACTTTTTTGCCCTGCAGATCGGCGGGAGATTTTATGCTTTTATCCAGCGCGATCACCGTATTCAGCGGCGAATTAATCAGCGTGCCGACGCGGACCAGCGGCAGCCCTTCATCAGCAAAAAAATGCACCTGCGGCTGGTAGGTAATCGCCAGGTCCGCCTGGCGGGCGGCGACCAGCCGCGGCGGCAGCGCCGGGTCGGACGGCGGCACAATCTTGACGTCCAGCCCCGCGTCTTTAAAGGCGCCAATCTGTTCGGCCACCAGGATCGGCGCGTGGTCGGGATTGATATACCAGTCCAGCACCAGGGTGAGTTTCTCGTTGGCCAGCGCCTGACCGCTGAACAGCGCGGCAATCGTCATACCGGCATAAACACGTTTACGCATGATTAGTCCTTTTATTTAAGAGCGTTATTCCGGCGTCCAGTTAATCAGCCGGTGTAAGAAAGCATCCACCGCCAGCCAGAGCAGGACGGTCAGTAGCACCAGAATAAACAGGGCCGCAAAGCAGATATCGGTTTGCAGACGGGCGTTGGCGTTAAGCATCACGTAGCCCAATCCTTCGGCTGAACCGACCCATTCGCCGATGATCGCCCCGATGGGGGCGACGGCGGCCGCCATCCGCAGGCCGGAACCGAGGGCCGGAAGGGCAGCCATCAGGCGAACGTGGCGCAGCTGCGCGCCAAAAGAGGCCCCCATCGTGCGTGCCAGATCGAGATAGTCGTGGTTAACCCGGCGCAGACCGTCGAAAAACGCCGAGGTGACGGGAAAGAAAATCACCAGCACCGCCATCATGACCTTGGCGCTCATGCCGAAACCGAACCACAGCACCAGCAGCGGGGCAAGGGCGAAAACCGGGATCGCCTGACTGGTCAGCACCAGCGGCATCAGCCAGCGCTGAAGGCGAGGCGAGACAATCATGCACAGCGCCAGGATCACGCCGAGCAGAACGCCGAGCGCGAGGCCGCTGAGGATCTCGCTTAATGTGATCAGCATGTGTTCGCCGAGGTACGCGCGGTTGACCCACAGAGCGCTTGCCACCGCCGAGGGGGAAGGCAGCAGGAAAGCGGGAATGCCGCTGCGGGTCGCCAGCCACCAGAGCAGCAGCAGGCCGCAGAACACCACGGCGGCGCGAAACAGTTTTGCGCTCATCCGTTAGCCCTTATGAGCTGTTGCAGCAGCTCCGCCTGGCTGGCCAACAGCGCCGGGTCGTCCGGCGCTCGCGGCGGCATGCCGGAGAGGTGATGCCCGTCGTCAATCCCGCCGGGAGCGGGGGAAAGGACCAGCAGACGGTGGCTCAGGCGGCAGGCTTCCATCGGGTCGTGGGTGATCAGCACGACGGTGCGGTTTACCAGCAGCCCGGCGGCCAGGGTCTGAATGCGCGTGCGGGTAATCGTGTCGAGCGCGGAAAAGGGCTCGTCCATCAGCACGATGGGCCGGTCTTCGTAGAGCGTACGCGCCAGCGCCGCACGCTGGCGCATGCCGCCTGAGAGGGCGGCCGGGCGGTCGCCGGCGCAGTGTTCAAGGCCAACCTGCTGTAACAGCTCGGCAACCCGCCGATGGTCCACGCGCTCCCCGCGCAGACGCGCGCCAAGCGAGACGTTGTCGCGCACGCTTAACCACGGATACAGCAGATCTTTTTGCCCCATCCACGCCAGCCGCTTGTTTATTGGCTGCCCGTCGCTGGCGCGAACCTCACCGGCGGTGGCTTTTGCCAGCCCGGCGATAATACGCAGCAGGCTGGTCTTTCCGGCGCCGCTGGCCCCCAGCAGCGATACCCACTGGCCGCCGGGGATAGTGAACGTCAGATTGTCGAAGATCTGCCGCGAGCCAAAGCGCAGGCCCAGGCCGTGCACCTCAATTCCGGGAGCCGTCACGCCGGGCGCTCCGCGACGGCGTTAAGGCCCATCTGCCAGAAGTTAGCCTCCAGACGCGTGGCGGTGGTGAAAATAGCGCTGAGTTCAGCGAAACGCGCCTCACCGCCGCGCTGCTGCCAGAGGGTTTCCAGCAGGCCGATGGCGTTATTGACGCCGTTCAGGTAACCCTCATCGCCGTAGTTGCGGATCCACGAGTCATAAGGATTGGCGGTCAGCCGGGTCGCCGGATCGTGCAGCAGGCCGAGGCCGATTTCCGCGTAGCCGGCCACGCAGGGCATCAGCGCCGCCAGCAGATCCAGGGCGTCGCCGGAGTGGCCAATGTCCAGTACGTAGCGGGTGTAGTTGACGGTTTCCGCGGCTTCCGTTTCGGCGGCCATCGTCGCTTCATCCAGCCCCCATTCCCGGCAGTAGCCAACGTGGAGCGGCAGTTCGTCGAGAATGGCGTTCATCGACGCGGCGGCAGCGCGCATTTCCGCCAGGGTGCGCAGCTTGCTGACCAGCAGGGCGTAGCTGCGGGCGAAGTGGATCAGAAACAGATAGTCCTGCGTCAGATAGCGGCGAAAAGCGGGCTCGGGGAGGGTACCGTTGGCGAGCTGGCGCAGGAAGGGGTGGGCGACGTAGTGCTGCCAGTCGGCGCCGGCCTGCTGACGCAGACGACCATAAATACCCTGGGTAAACGCGGGAAGAATCACAGGACCTCCTGAAAAAAAGGGAGATCCGGGCGTGCTGAAAGAAGTGTGAACAGGCAATGGCGCAAAACTGGCGGAAATGCCGACCCGTCCCTTCGCTGGCATGACCCAGATCAGGTTCAAAGGGTTCGGCTTACGCCATCTCAGCCCTCACGGGACACCCCTCGGTTTGGCCCCTGTTATACGACATTCCCTTTTTGATTACAATGCTGTGAATTTTATGAGGAAAGGTGACGTTGTCACGTGTGAGTGTCGCGAGAAAGGGCTTTGTACATCGCGGCAGCCCGGCGGCGGCTGATGCCTTGCCGGGCGCGTATTATCAAAGGATCAGTGAAATTCTACCCAGCTGGCGCCGCTGTCTGCTGAACGTACGCACTTCTCGACCCAGTGCACGCCGAGCGCCCCGGCTCTGGCATCCGGATACCAGAAGTTTTCCAGCAAAGCCGCGTCGCGACGGTCGGTGGCATCCATGGCGATGGCAAAGCGGCGATACAGATTCGACCAGGCCTCAAACAGCCCTTCGGGATGGCCGCCGCCGATCCGGTCGTCCTGCAGGGCCAGCGGATCGAGATAGGACATTCCGCGTTCGAGGATGCGCACCGGCTCGCCCTGAATTTCGTAGCGCAGCTGGTTCGGCTGTTCATCCCACCACTCCAGGCTGGCTTTCTCCCCGACGATGCGGACCTTCTGTCCGTGCATTGAGCCGCTGTTGACCGCCGAGCACCACATCGACCCTACGGCGCCGTTGTCGTACTCCATCAGCACATGCGCGTTATCCTCCAGCGGCGCGCGGCTTTTGACAAAGCTCTGGCGGGAGCACATCAGGCGAGTGATATTGAGCTTCGGCGCCATGGTCTCCGCCAGGAACAGCGGGTGGGTGGCCAGATCGCCCAGCACGTAGCTGGGACCGACAAATTTCGGGTCCACCCGCCAGCGGGTGCTGGGGTTATCCTGCTCTACCGGCTGGTTATGGAAACCGTGGGCGAACTGCATATTGATGATGCGGATCTCGCCCAGTAGCCCCTGTTCAATCATCTGCCGCGCCTGGAGAATCAGCTGATGCCCGGCGTAGCCGTAGGTGACGCCGATGATTTTGCGCTGCTTTTCGCTCAGGGCCACCAGCGCATCGGCCTCTTCGCCGGTAAAACAGAGCGGTTTTTCGCAGACCACATGCAGTCCGGCCTCCAGCGCCGCGCGGCAAATGGCGTAGTGGGTGTTGTTTGGCGTGGCGATGGAGACCGCTTCAATGCCGTCTTCCCGCGCCGCCTCTTCGCGAAACAACGTTTCGTAGTCGGGGTAACAGCGCCCGGCCTCCACGCCCAGCTGCTGGCCAAACTCGCGCCCGCGCCGTGGGTCAATATCAAAGGCTCCGGCCAGCAGGGTAAACGATCCGTCACGCAGCGCCGCAGAGCGGTGAATATAGCCAATCTGGCTGCTTCCGCCGCCGCCCACCATACCCCAGCGCAAGGAGCGGCCAACAGGTTTAATACCGTTAATCATGTGTTTTCTCCCGATTAAAAACCAACCGAGCGCAGGTAGCGCAGGCTTTCCGTGACCGCCTGCAGGCTGCCCTCGACGTTGCGCGGATCGCGCTCTTGCTCAATGGTGATCCAGCCCTGATAGCCCCGCTTGTCGAGAAAGGCGCGCACCGCCGGATAATCAATGGCGCCGCTGCCGAGCGGGCACATCACCCCCTCCGCGCAGGCGGAGAAGAAGTCGATGCCGCGGGAAATCACGCTCCTGAACACCTGCGGGTCGACATCTTTAAAGTGCAGGTAGTCAAGGCGATCAAAATGGCGATCCAGCCAGCTGATGGGGTCCATACCCGAATAGAAGAGATGGCCGGTGTCGAGACATAAACCGGCTACGTCATGGGGGATTTGCGCCGCCAGCAGATCGATTTCATCGGCAAACTCAATGCAGCCGCCGGCGTGAGGATGGATAACCGGGCGAACGCCGTACTCCTGCCACGCCAGTCGGCTGATGGTCACAATGTGGTCGACCATCCGCTGCCAGTCGGCGGGTGACAGGCGGGGAGCCAGCTCGCCGCGCCCGGCATATTTCGCCCGCTGCGGATTGCCGAAATCAATAATGACCAGATAAGGCGGCTGGAAGGGGTTGCCCGGCGTCTTTTCCGCCGACGGCACCTGCGACAGGTTGCGGCAGAGGTTATGCGTCAGTTCGACAATATTCGCGAAGTTCTCTTCGCTGACCAGATCGTCGAAGATCGTTCCGGCAACCAGCGACAGCCCCTGTTTATTCAGCGCTGCGCTGAGTTCATCGGCCCGGGTCGGCAGATAGCTCCACGGGCCCAGTTCAATGCTTTTATAACCGGCGGTCGCCGCTTCTTCCAGTACCTTGGACCACGGCGGCAGATAAGGATTTTTGGGATCATCGACGCCCCAGCTGCACGGCGCGTTGGCAATATGTATGGTCATGATGGCTTCCTTTTCAGATGAGGAGAAAACATGACCAGTATTGAATGAAAATTTCATATCCAACAATGATGAAATTTAAATTCTTTGATGGGATTCAAGGTTTATTTTGATGGCATAAATGATAGTTTTTTATCAAACGCAGCGCTGAAGCGGGGCGCGGCAACTTTACCCGCGCCTGCGGCAATCAGAGGTGTTCTTTAGTGAGGAGGTCAAACGGCTGTAGAGCGTTGATAAACGCCGCCTGCGGCTGGCTGGCGGCGTGGACAAACGCGTTGATGGTGGCGGCGGCAAATTCGTCAAGCCGATGGGTAAGCATGAGATCGATAGTGCCGTCAATTAGCGCCAGCTCGCCGCTATCCACCGGGCCATGACAAATCAGGGTGACCTGATGCTGGCGCTGGCGCGCGCGCAGGGCGGCGACAATCCCTTCCACGCCGCCGCAGGGCGCGTAAATGGCCTTCAGATCGGGGTACTGTTGCAGCATCTCTTCCGTAACCTGGCGCGCGACATCGGCGCGTTCGTGGCTGCGCACCGGTTCAAGCACCCGATCGCCTTTGCCCTGTTCACGCAGGTAGGAGCGGAAACTTATCTCGCAGCTTTCCTGACAAATAAACCGGTTATCGCCGACGATAATGCCAATTTCGCCGTCTTCGTGGCACAGCCTGTCCACCGCCCAACCGGCGGTGCGGCCCGCTTTCTGGTTATCCAGCCCGATATAGCCGGTACGCTGCGGGATGCTCATATCGGAGAGCAGGGTGAAGACGCGGACGCCTTTCTCGATGGCCTGCACGACCGCATGGCGGATAAGCGGATTATCCAGCGCGACAATACCGATAACGTCGACCGTATCGCTCAGACGGGCGATCGCGGCGGCCATATCGTCGATGGCGTTAATATCATAATGCAGGAAAGCGGGGGCCTGCGCCGGGCTATGCCACGGTAACGCCGCCTGCTCCAGCGCCTGCGCCAGCTGATGGTAAAACGAGTGTGACTGCTGTAGCAGAATGAAGCCCATTCTGAGGGCTACCGCCGGCCGATCCGCCGCCAGCCGATAGCGGGATTGCTCCAGCGCGAAGCCTAAGCGCCGCGCGGATTCCAGCACTTTACGTTCGGTGCTCTCTTTCACGGGCGTGCGTTTATTGAGCACCCTGTCCACCGTCGCGATACCGACTCTGGCCTCTTTGGCGATATCCGCCATGGTGACTTTTTTTGCTGACATGATTCTCTTCCTTTGAGGGTAATGATAAAAAGCTATCATTATTGTGACAGGCAAACAGCGAGGCGGGTCAGACTTCAGGAAAATCATTTCGCCGCACTGGCTTCATTGACCTGATATTCAACCGCCAGGGTCTACACTAAGTGCATCCCCACTCAGGAACAGGATGTTATGACGTATTCCCTCTCAAAAAAATTCCTCGCCGCCACCTCTGCGCTGCTACTGCTCTCCATGAGCGCGGTCCCGGCCAGCGCCGCCGCCGATAATAGCGACGCGGTCTCTCCGCTCAGCGCCGGAAATGGCTTAAGCGAAGCGGCAAAGCAGTATCTCCTGCGCTATCCCTCCCGCAGCGGCGTGGACGGCAAAACCGCCCGCGAAGATACCGCCGCGGTCTTTATTCCGTTTGGCGCCACCCCGGAAGGGGGATGGCCGGTTGTGGTCTGGGCCCACGGTACCGTGGGCGTGGCTAATCACTGCGCGCCGTCGTTAAACCCGCGCAGCGATCGCGATAAGCAGTACCTGAACACCTGGCTGTCGCTGGGCTACGCGGTGGTCGCGCCGGATTATGCCGGTCTGGGTTCGTCTGGCCTGCACCATTATCTTAATGCCCGCGGCGAAGCGTGGAGCGTGCTTGATAGCGTTCGCGCCGCCCTGAAACAGTTCCCGCTGAAAAATGAACTCATTCTGGTCGGACAGTCGCAGGGCGCGCACGCCGCGTTCGCCAGCGCCGGATATCAACCCCACTACGCGCCGGAGCTGAATGTTCGCGCAACGGTGCTGACCGGGACGCCGTATTTTGAGAAGGGGACCACCGCAGCCGACATTCTTCCGCCGGCAGTCGGCAAAGCGCCGATCGGCGGCGACCCGAAAATACCCTATATTTTCTATATTTACCTCTCGGCTGCCGATAGCAACCCGCAGCTCAATCCGGCTGATTATTTCCAGGATAAAGCGCTGCCGCTGCTGAAAGAGGCGAGCAATTTATGCATTACGCCGCTCAACGATGAAGTGATGAAGGCCGGTCTGAATGCGGCTAACGCCCTGAAGCCGGGGGTGGATTCGCTGTTAAACGCCAGCGTGGGCGCCATGCTCTACCCGACGCTGAAAATCGATCACCCGGTGTTTATCGGTATCGGCAGCGCGGATATTAACGTGCCGACGGCAATGCAAAAACGCTTTGCGGACGCGGTGAAAAGCGCGGGAACCCGTGCGGACGTGCATATTTATGAGGGGCTGGATCATAGCGGTACGGTTAACCCGTCTATACGCGACTCAGTGCCGTTTTTGATTAAGACGCTCAACGATAAGCGGTAGCGGCGAAGGGATGATGAGCCGCCCTGAGCAAGGGGCGGTTCAGTACAGGTATGGCGTCGATTACCAGTATTTGGGGATCAGATAGCCATACATAACGACGGCGACAACAATCATCAGCGTAATAATCGCCCAGTCGGCTTTTAGTGATTTTACCGCGTTCATAAGTTCCTCTTTTTCAATGAATCACCGGGTAACGTTACCGCCGTCGCGCCTGCATGTAGGTGATAGAGATCACATAAAAAATATTTGTCATACAAATAAAGTGTGTCAATTTTTTTACTCTTCTCAGCAATATTTTGCCCGCTCATTCGTCTACCTCCGCACAGGGTAATTATTCAATAGCGTAATGAGGTAAACAGACGATGAGAGATATCGATATGCACGGTCAGCACCACCATCACCGCTTTGGCCGCCACAGAATGGCGAAGCCGCTTCTTATCGGCGTGGCGCTAATCGCCATACTTGGGCTGCTGGTGATGTCGCTGTGGAATGCGCTGCTGCCGGCCATCCTTGGGGTGAAGAGCATTGGCTTCTGGCAGGCGTTAGGTGTGCTGGCGCTGTCGCGGATCCTGTTCGGCGGTCTCGGCTTTCGCCCGGGAATGTTCGGCATCGGTAACGCGCGGCGTCGGATGCATGAACGCTGGATGAACATGAGCCCGGAGCAGCGCGATGAGTTTGTGCAGCGCTTTGGCCACCGCGGGCATCGCGGCCACTGCGGCTGGCGCGACCGCCGCAGCGAGCATGCTCCGCAGCAGGAGAGTTCGCCTAAAAGCGCGGATCCCGAGTGAGCACAATGAAAAACAGGATCGTGGCGCCATCACGGCTTGTTTCCGCCCTCGATGCCTGCCGGTCGCGGCTGAAGGCTTTTATTCGCGGACGGACCCCGCTGCGCGATGAGGCGGACGATATCCTGCAGGAAGTGACGTATCAGCTCATTCGCGTCGAGCAGCCGGTGGAGAATATCGCCGCCTGGTTGTTCCGGGCGGCGCGTAACGAGATGACCGACAGGGCAAGAAAAAAGCGCGAGCTGCCGCTGGCGGGCGGTTTCAGCGACGAGGAGGAGGGCGATTTTCCCGAGGATGAGCTGGCCGAAACGCTGTTTGGCGTTGCGCAAACGCCGGAGGATGAGTATCTGAAAGCGCTGCTCTGGGAGGAATTAAGTCAGGCGCTCTCGGAGCTGCCGCCCGCCCAGCGTGAAGCCTTTGAGAAAACCGAACTGCATGGCTACAGCTACCGGGAGCTGGCAGAGGAGTCCGGCGTCAGCGAACAGGCGCTGCTCTCACGTAAGCATAAAGCGGTACTCTACCTTCGTACCCGCCTGCGCGCGCTGTACGATGAACTGCTGGCCAGTTAGGCATTCTCCGGCTCCTGCTGCAGGGGCCGGAGAGGTGCGTTTAAACCGCTGATTGAATTATTGCCTGTAGCCCCAGGCCGTGAGGAAGGCGCTAATCGCGCATTCGGCGAGCTGCTCCAGCCTCTCTGGCGCCACCGCTTTTTGCGCAATTAAGGCCCCCGGCAGCGGATAGCCCATAATCGCGCCGAGAAACGCCGTCGCCTCTAGCTCCGGCTCGCTGAGGGTCAGCAGACCTTCGTCTTGTTTCTGCGCCAGGATATCGCTCAGCGCCTGCAGTACGCGGCCTGAGGGGCGCTGTTCGAGCGTGACGTAAAGCTCGGGCTTTTGCACCAGCACCTGGATCAGCAGGCGCTGAAAGTGAATATTCTCCGGCGCATAAAAGTGTTGTTGCACCACTTTCGCAAACCCGCGCAGCAGCGCGGGAAGATCCTGCTGACGATCCTGCAAAAGCTGGCGCAGGGGCGGCTGCATGGTGTCATTGAGAAACGCGAACGTCTCCAGCAGCAGCGCGTCTTTGCCGCCGGGAAAATGGCTGTACAGGGTCGGGCGCGTGGTACCCGCTTCGGCGGCAATGGTATCCAGCGACACATCAAGCCCGTGGCTGAGAAACAGCTCACGGGCGGTTTGTAAAATGCGTGGGCGGGCTTTCATTGGCCGCCCGCGTTGATTTCCCATCAATTGAGTCCTTACCGTTTGCGCCCTTTAAGGCGCATCATTCCTTGCTGTACCAGCAGGAAAAAGAGTGGAACGAAGAGCAAGGTCAGCAGCGTCCCGGTGAGCATACCGCCGATCACCGCGGCGCCAATCTCACGCTGGCTGGAAGCGCCGGCGCCGGTAGAGAGTACCAGAGGGATAACGCCGACAACAAATGCAAGTGAGGTCATCACGATGGGGCGCAAGCGCAGGCGAGCGCCCTCCAGCGCCGCGTCGGCCAGCGTTTTACCTTGCTGAAACCGCGCCAGGGCGAACTCAACGATCAGAATCGCGTTTTTGGCGGAAAGCCCCATGGTCGTCAGCATACCGACCTGAAAGTAGATATCGTTTTCGTATCCGGCGAGCAACGAAGCGCTCACGGCCCCAAGAATGCCTAACGGGACGATCAGCAGTACGGCGACAGGAATCGACCAGCTTTCATATAAGGCGGCGAGACACAAAAACATAAAGGCCAGCGACGCCAGGTATACCCATAACGTCTGCACTGAGGAGGTCTGCTCCTGCCAGGATAAACCGCTCCATTGCCTTTCAAACCCGCTCAGCTCGCCCACCAGTTCGGACATCGTCGCCATCGCCGCACCGGAACTGACTCCCGGCGCCGCGTTTCCCTGAAACTGCACGGCCGACAGTCCGTTAAACCGCTGGAGCATTTGCGGCCCGGTGGTCCAGCGGAATGATGAGAAGCTGTCGAAGGAGGCCATGTTGTTGCTGTCGCCGCGGACAAACCAGGCGGATAAATTATCCGGCGTCGAACGCCAGGCCGCATCCCCCTGCATATACACGCGCTTGACGCGCCCGCGGTCGATAAAATCGTTGATGTACACGCCGCCCCAGGCCGCAGAGAGGGTGCTATTGATGGCGGCCTGATCCAGCCCCTGGGCCTGGGCTTTTTGTCTGTCGATATCCACCTGCAGCTGCGCTTTCTCCTCCAGGCTGTTAATTCGCACGGCGTCCAGCGTCGGCGTTTGCCTGGCGGCAGTGAGGAGGGTGGTTTGCGCCTCGATGAGCGCCTGGCGGCCGTTTTCCGCGCTGTCCTGCAGCCAGAGTTCAAAGCCGCTCGACTGCCCGAGTCCGCGTACGGTAGGCGGCGACATGACGCTGATGGTGGCCAGCCGGGCGTTTTTTAAAAAGTACCGGTTCGCCCGCGCGATAATCGCCTGCGCGCTGTTCTGTTCCCCGGGACGCGCGTCCCAGTGCTTTAGTTCGGCGAAGGCCATCCCGACGTTCTGCCCGCTGCCGGCGTTGTTTCTGCCGGTGACCATAAAGATGACGTTGAGGTTATCCTCCTCCTCGGCCATGAAATAGCGGGTAATGTCCGTGCCGACCGCCTCGGTCATCGCCATCGGCGAACCGGATGGGAGCGTAAACTGAACCATCACCGCGCCCTGATCCTCTTCGGGCAGAAAGCCGCTGGCCAGCTTCTGATACTGCCAGAGCATCAAAAGCGTCAGCGTCAGGGCCAGCAGCACAAAGCGGAGCGGGCGAACGATTATCCGCCGGAGTATGGCGAGGTAACGGTTCTGGCTGGCGGCGACGCCGCGGTTGAAACAGGTGAAGAATCGCCCTTTTTTAAGGTGCCCGGGTTTAAGCAGATGGGCGCACAGCGTCGGCGTCAGGGTTAACGCCACCAGCGCAGAGAGCGCCATTGCCGAGACGATGGTGACGCTGAACTGGCGGTAGATAATCCCCACCGAGCCGCCGAAAAACGCCATCGGGATAAATACCGCAGAGAGAACCAGCGCGATGCCAATCAGCGCGCCGGCGATCTCATTCATAGAGCGCAGGGTGGCTTCAGGCGGGGTAAGATCCTCCTCCGCCATCAGGCGTTCAACGTTCTCCACCACCACAATGGCATCATCAACCAGCAAACCGATTGCCAGAACCATCGCAAACAGGGTGAGGGTATTAATGCTGTAGCCCAGCAGGCTGAGGATGCCGAAGGTGCCGAGCAGAACCACCGGCACCGTGAGCGTCGGGATCAGCGTAGCCCGCCAGCTCTGAAGAAAGAGGTACATGACGGCCACCACAAAAAGAATCGCCTCAATCAGCGTACGCACCACGCTTTCAATAGAGACCGTCACGAACGGCGTGCTGTCGCGCGGGTAAGCGGCGACAACGCCTTGCGGAAAGCGCGGCGTCAGGCGTTCGACCTCCGCCCGGATCTTCTCCGCCGTCGCCAGCGCGTTAGCCCCCGATGCCAGCTGAATTGAGATCCCGGCGGAGGGGAAACCGTTGAGCGTGGTTTGGTTTTGATAGTTTTCCGCGCCGATCTCCACCCGGGCGACATCGCGCAGATAGACCACCGAGCCGTCGCTGTGGGTACGCAGGATAATATTTTCGAACTGTTCCGGACGCTCAAGGCGGGACTGGGTGGTGACCGTTGCGTTCAGATACTGCCCCTCCAGCGTGGGCAGCGAACCGATTTCACCGCTGGTGACCTGCGAATTCTGCGCCTCGATGGCGGCCTGCACGTCGGAGGGCATCAGACCGTAGCTGGTCAGCTGCAGCGGATTGAGCCAGATGCGCATTGCATACTGGGCGCCGAAAACGGTGGTTTCTCCGACGCCTTCAACCCGGCTCAGCGGCTCCTGCAGGGAACTGACGAGAAAGTCGCTAATATCGAGGCTGGTTAACGACCGGCTTTGGTCATACAGGGCCACCACCATCAGGCTGTCTCCCTGTGATTTGGTCACCGCGATCCCTTGCTGCTGCACCTCCTGCGGTAAGCGCGTGATAGCCTGATTGACGGCGTTTTGCACCTGTACCTGCGCCATGTCAGGGTTAATGCGCTGATCAAAACTGAGGCTAATGCGCGCCTGGCCCGCTGAACTGCTGCTGGAGGAAAAATAAAGCAGGCCGTCGATACCTTTAATCTGCTGCTCCAGCACCTGCGTCACGCTGTCTTCCACGGTTTCAGCCGAGGCGCCGGGGTAGTTTGCCGTGACGTTGACGCCGGGCGGGGCGATATCCGGATACTGTTCAACCGGCAGGGTCAGCAGGGCAAGGGTGCCGGCCGCCATAATACAGATGGCGATGACGACGGCGAAAACCGGGCGAAACACAAAAAAGCGAGCCAGCATCGTGGTGCACCTTCGGTCAGTTAAGGGATGCTTGCAGAGCAAACACGGCGGGCGGCGCGTTTATCGCATCGTCGGGCGGAATCGGGGTAAAGGGCAGCCCATGGAATGCCTCATCGTGGACTTTGCTCATCAAGAAGGCGCCGATCTCAGAACATGACGTCGTACGCTGGTACTCACTCCACAGATAGTCGTAGGTTTGAATGCTGAAAATATTCTGCTGCAGTAAAAAGTGCAGATAGCGTTGCCGCTGTTCCACGCGCTGGCTAATAAGCAGGGCGCGACAGCGCCAGGCCTCGGACGGTTCTTGTAGGTGCGAGCAGGCGTCATAGAGCGGGGCGCCCTGCGCGGGCAGGCTGGGTAAAGCGGCGTTCATCGCGCAGGGGAAAATGGCTAATGCAATGAAATAAAAAAGCTTTCCCCATTTTTCTTTGTTAATCATCAGATTCACTCCGCTAGTTTATTTACTTTACAGTAAAGTAAATAAACTGTTTAAACAAGCGTTCATCTGTACGAAGAGTAAACGGGGAAAGCGAGGGGGGATGAGCAGGATACGCCTGCTCAGGATTTAAAACATGCCGTTGCCGCTGGCGGTTTTTTGCGGAACGTTCTGGGTCACGTCCCAGTGTTCAACGATTTTATGCTGCTCGTCGACGCGGAAGATATCGATAATCGCCCGCGTCACGCCCGGCTCGCGGCCGGTGACCTCAACGTGCAGGATCACATGATCGCCGTCGACAAACGCCTGCTTAATTTCGCTGTGCGAGTCGGGATATTTGTTCTTCAGGAAGGCGATAAATTGCTCAAAGCCTGCAACGCCGTCTTTCGCCATCGGGTTATGCTGTACGTAGCGGTCTCCCAGATAGGGTCTGGCGGCGGCAAAGTCTTTGTCATTTAACGCTTTATTATAAAAATCAATAACATTCTTTTTATTCAGCTGTTCATTTTCACTGTTGCCCGCAAAAACGGCGGGCGTCAGAGCGCAGAACAAGGAAAAGGCGACGATCGATTTTTTCAACATACATCCTCCGGTGGGGTTGATACCAGGCTCCTGGCCTGTCAGGTGAGTGCATCAGCTTCCCCAGCGGCTTTTCAGGTAGTTAACGGCCTGCTGGGTTTGCGGCTGATTGAGGTAATTCTCTCTGAATAAAATCGTGCCCTGAATTTGCGGCATGGATTCATTCAGATCAAGCTGCTTTTTCAGCTCCGGCACGCCGCCGCTAATCATCCAGTCAGGTTCATTCTTCGATGGCTCGCCAACTTTGTACAGCGCCACGCCGATATAGAGGCGGGTATGGGTGGGTTTCACCACGTCAGCCCACCACTTTGCCAGCACATCGTAGCGGGCCGCGTCGCGAGCGAAAGGCCAGTAAATCTGCGGCGCGATGTAGTCCAGCCATCCCTGCTGGACCCAGAGGCGGGTATCCGCATACGACTCATCGTAGGCCGCTGCGCCGCGGGTATCTGAACCCGCCGGATCGTGGGAGCGGTTGCGCCAGACGCCTGCCGGACTGACGCCAAATTCAACATCGGGATTCAGCTGCTTGATGGTGCGGGAAACCTGCTCAATCAGCAGCTGCGTGTTGTGCCGCCGCCAGTCCGCTTTCGCGGCAAAGCCCTGGCCGTACTGCTGGAACGTCCGGTTGTCGTTAAGGGCCGATCCCGGTGATTCGGTGTAGAAGTAATCGTCGAATTGGACGCCGTCAACCGGGTAATGCTCCACAACCTCGGCCACGATGCTGGTGATCCAGTCGCGGACTTCCGGAATGCCCGGATCGAGCACGAAGCGATCGCCGGAGGTGCGAATCCACTCAGGGTGCAGGACGTATACGCTGGCGGGAACCTGCGACAGCGTGCTGTTCAGTTCGGTGACGGTTTTCGGCCGCGTATTGACCGAGACGCGATAGGGGTTAAACCAGGCATGAACGCGCATGCCGCGCTTATGGGCTTCATCCAGCATAAATTTGAGCGGATCGTAGCCCGGATCCTCACCGATTTTGCCGGTCAGCATATCGGACCACGGCAGAATCTTCGATGGCCAGAGCGCGGTGCCATCCGGTTTCACCTGGAAGAAGACGGTGTTAATGCCGAGGCTTTTTAAATTATCCAGCTTGGCAACCAGCGCCTGCTGCTGCAGGGCGATGCGCCGTTCGGCGCTAATGCCGCCATTGACGGATTCCAGCGGCGGCCAGTCGAGGCGCGACACGGTCGTCAGCCAGACGCCGCGCACCGGCTCCTGGCTTTTGGGCAACGTCGGCTGGCGGGCCGCGGGCGGCATGGGCGTGACAAGAGAAACGGGCGGTTTGCTACCGCAGTGGGCTAACAGCAGCGCGGCAGCTATAGCTACCGCGGATATTTTCACCTTGTTCAGAATAAACTTACGAGAGCGGATCGTCATCATATTTGCCAGCTTTTCTGGTCATCGCACAAAAGAGTCATTTTCGTATTATTCGGCTTTAAGTCAATCATTTAGCTACAGATGCGGCGGCATAAGCACGCAAACCTCAGACGCAGAAAACGCCTCCTGCGCCGCGCAATGGTTTGCCATGATATATCATTGATATGCATTAAAACTTGATCGGTTCAGGGCGAGTATAAACAGGATTTATTAAAATTTGGCCAAACAATTGACCTTTGGCCTTTTCCGGCGAGTCAAACTGGATTAGCACAATGAACTACTCATCATCACGCCATCGTCTGTGGATACTCCTGTTTCTGCTTGCGTTACTGAGCCTGGGAACCGGGCTTTGCTACTGGCAAATGCAAAAAAAGGTGGATCAAGATATCCATTCGCGCCTGCAGCAGGCGATAGCCAGCCTCGATGTGACCGTCTCCCATGCGGAGCAGGCAGCCGATCTGGCTGAGCCTTTTTATGGTAAAAGCTGTAGCGAGAATGTCCTGACGGAGCTGCGCACGCTGGTGGCCACCATTCCCGATGTGCGCACGGTGAATTTAGGTAAGGATAACGAAATATACTGCACCTCGGTTTTTGGCGGGCGTAAATTTCAGTTCGATCGCCGTCAGTATACGCATGGCGCTCTGCGCCTGCTGAGCGGCAGCGAAATCACGCCGTTTCATCCCTTGATGGTTTACAGCGAACAGGATGAGCGGGGAAATACGATTCTGGTTGGCGTTGACGGCTATTATTTATACAACATTTTGACCGTTCTTGATGGCGATGCGCATCTCTATCTTCAGGTTGGCGATCGGATAATGACCCGCAAAGGGGAAGTGACGGCGACGCCGGATATCAAGGTTCCCGTGCGCCTGGCCTCTGAGCTGTTTACCTATTCGGTTATTGCCGACCGCGGCTACGCCTCTGGCGTCGGTGCGTTTATCCGCTATGAGCAACACACGCTTATCGCCATTATTCTGGCCTCCTTGCTGCTCACCTTTTTATTCAGAAACTACCTCCGCTACCGTAATACGATTGAGTATCAGCTCAGAAAGGCTATCGAACTGAAGCAGCTCAAGCCCTATATTCAGCCAATTATCAACAATGACAGCGGAGCGGTTATCGGTGGTGAGGTGCTGGTGCGCTGGGAACATCCGAAGCAGGGATTTATTGCGCCGGATAAATTTATTTCCGTGGCAGAGCAGACCGGCTTGATTAAAGACGTGACGGCGATTTGCTTTGCCGAGGTGATCCGTCAGCTTCGGCGCCATCAATCCGTTATCCCTGGAGGGCTGTTTATTTGCTTTAACACCAGTTCGGTAAACTTTCAGGACGACGAAATAGTGACCCTGTGCCAGACGTTTATCCAGCAGATGAAAGAGGCGCAAGTCCGCCTTGTTCTGGAGATCACCGAACGGGAGTCGATCGAAAATACCCGGCAAACATCAGCGGTGACGGACAAACTCAGGCGTATCGGCGTCCAGTTTTCGCTGGATGATTTTGGTACCGGCTACGCGAACTACAGCTACATCCAGCAATTTAATCCTGAGATTATCAAAATCGATAAGGTCTTTACCCTCAACATTGTGACCAACACGGCTTCCGCGCTGGTGGTGAAGAATATGGTTAATCTGGCCAGGAAGTTTCATTGCCAGATTATTGCTGAGGGCATCGAGGATAAGGAGCAGCTCGCGATGCTCAAAAATATGGGGATTACCCTCTATCAGGGCTATTACTTTTCTAAACCGGTGCCGGTCGATGCGTTTATTCAGATGCTTCCTCGCTCGTTTAGCGAGTCAGGAAGGCCCTAAAGGCGACGCTCTTGCCCACGCAAAAACACAGGAAATTAAAAGGTGATCGACTCGGCAAAACCGAGTAATAATAACCCGTTCAAGCTGAAAATTTGGCATTATTGAGAAACAACTCAACAACATGGAGGTTGTCTTGTTTGAAACTCATCTCAATATTTTTATCCGCGCGGTTTTCGTTGAAAATATGGCGCTCAATTTTTTCCTCGGGATGTGTACTTTTCTCGCTATCTCCAAAAAAATCGATGTCGCATTTCGCCTCGGGGTAACCGTGACGGCGCTGCTGGCCATTGCGACGCCGATTAACAACCTGATTTACCATTACCTGCTGAAAGAGAACGCCCTGATCGAAGGGGTTGACCTGAGCTTCCTCGATTTCATCACGTTTATCGGCGTTCTTGCGGCGCTGGTGCAGATCCTCGAAATGGTGATCGACAAATATTTCCACGCGTTAAACCATGCTCTGGGGCCGTTCCTGCCGCTGTTAACTATCCACTGCGCCATTTTCGGCGCGACGATTTTTATGGTGCAGCGTGAATACAGCTTCCTTGAATCACTGACTTATGGCACCGGGTGCGGTATTGGCTGGGCGCTGGCGATTGTGGCGCTGGCCGGCATTCGTGAAAAGCTGAAATATGCCAATATGCCGAAAGGCTTACGCGGTTTAGGCAGCGTATTTATTACCGCCGGCTTAATGTCGCTGGGGTTTATGTCGTTCGCCGGCATCTCGCTGTAGGCTGCGCTGAACATCGGGGGAGAGTTTCTGCCGTCCAGACCCTGGGGTTGTACGGCAGAAGGCGCGAAATTATTGCCTCAGCGTTTTACTACGGGTAGTTAAACGCATCCGGATGGTTCTCCAGGCTGCCGCTCAGGGCGGCAAAGAGCACCGTCTTGCCATCGATAGAGCGCTCATCGCTAACATTCAGCCAGGTCAGTGTCTCCTGGGCGGTTTTTTCGTCAACGGCGGAATAAAGCCCGGACATCTGTCCGGATTTTTCCGACCACAGCACGGCGAAGCGCTCCGCTGCGCAGTCGTGGGGTTTGCAGACGCTGAATACCTGATAGACCTCGGCGCCAAGCTTCACCGTCCGGGCAGGCGAGCCCGTGCCGCCGGACTTTATCCAGGCGGGCAGGGTATGCCCTTTAACCATCTGGCTAAAGGCTGCCGGTTCCTTTTCGGCCAGACCGTCCAGCGTCATATCGGTTTGCGCCATGGCGTGGGTGGATGCAGCCAGAAAAGCGATAGCGGTTAAGTGTTTAAGCATAAAATTGCTCCTGCGAACTTTCTGATTCCGTTTGATGACCGGTGATAATGGCTCTGATTAGCTGTTTTTGGTCTGAACCCAAAAAGCGTGGATAAGGCCTGGAATATAGCCGAGGATCGTTAAAATAATATTGAGGATAAACGCCCAACCAAAGCCTTTACCCAGCAGTACGCCAAGCGGGGGTAGAATAATCGTCAACACAATTCGCCAAAAACCCATAATATCTCCCTGTTAAGTGAGTTAGCTCATAATTATTTTAGCGGTTGCGTCTGTTTTTGCAAATTTTAACTTTTTGAATAATAAGACTGCTAATATTACCCGCACCTCGTTACTACATATTTAATAAATAGAAAAGCCCCAATTCACCTTTCTGACATATATAAGATTATTCCAGGATGAGGCTTAAATTTTTATGCTGGTATCTCTCGCCAGATTCTTTTTACGCACCTGGCGTTCGCCGCTGCGGCGAGCTGGAACAGCGCGCGACAGCGGCGAGCGCTTCTTTTATGCGACGCCGGTACCGCCGTCTGAGCACCAGACCTGACCGGAAGCGTACGAGCAGGCATCTGAGGCGAGGAGAACGTAAAGGGGCGCAATCTCGACCGGCTGTCCCGGTCTGCCGAGCGGCGTATCCTCACCAAAATGCTGAACTTTCTCTTGCGGCTGGCCGCCGCTTGACTGCAGCGGAGTCCAGTACGGGCCGGGCGCCACGGCGTTAACGCGGATACCGCGCGGACCAAGCTGCTTAGCCAGCGATTTGGTAAACGCCACGTTGCAGGCTTTGGTCTGGGCATAATCCAGCAGGATCTCGCTGGGTTTAAACGCCTGCACGGAAGAGGTGTTAATGATCGCCGCCCCCTGCGAGAGATGACGAAGCGCGGCTTTGGTTATCCAGAAGGGCGCATAAACGTTGGTTTTAAACGTGGCGTCAAACGCGGCGGTCGTTAACGTCTCAATGGATTCACAATACTGCTGCCTGCCGGCGTTGTTAACCAGAATATCCAGCCCGCCCAGCTCAGCGACCGCCTTTTCAACCAGGGTATCGCAAAATGACTCAATCCGAATATCGCCGGGAATGGCGACGGCTTTTCTTCCCTCGGCCTGGATCAGCGCGATAACGGCAGCCGCGTCGGACTCCTCCTCCGGCAGGTAGCCGATAGCGACATCCGCGCCTTCCCGCGCGTAGGCAATCGCGACAGCCCGACCAATCCCCGAATCACCGCCGGTAATCAGCGCTTTTTTCCCCGCCAGCTTTCCGGAACCGGTATAGCTGGTCTCACCGTGATCGGGAAGGGGCTTCATTTCGGATGCCAGCCCCGGGGGCTGCTGCGGCTGCTCGACAAACGGCGGAAGTGGATAGTGTAGCGTTGGGTTATTTCCTGTTGTCATACCGGCCTCCTTAATAAATGAAATTTAAGATTAGTCAATGACTGCGTTTGGGCGATAAAAAAAGCGTAAACCAGGAATAATTAACATCGTAAAACCAGGAATTATTTACCTGGCTTTTAAGTCAACATGTAATACCAGAACAACGCAATTTCATCTTTTTCCGGTAACGCGCTGTAGAGATAACGATCGTATCCGCCCAGGGTAAAGCCATAATTTCGGTAGAAAAGGCAGGCGGGAACGTTGACGTTCTGGGTTTCCAGCTTTAATCCCGCCGCGCTCATGCTCCGAGCCCATATATGGGCTGCCGCCATGAGCTTGTTGGCCGCGCCCGTTCTGCGCTGTGAGCGCTCGATGGCGATATAATCCACGGAAATAAATTTGTTCCAGATCAAGGAAGCGGTGATAAATCCGGCGACTTGCCCCGCGTCGGTTTCCGCGATTAAAAATATAGCATCCGGATTAACGCAGTGGTTTTCCAGCGTCTGGATGTCCAGTTCATAGGTTTTATTATAAGCGCTGGGAAGTGTTTCAATTTTCAGATCATTATTGACAAAGGGGCCGGTGGCAATCTGGCTGACGGTGAAGGAAAAATCACAATATTCCAGACGAGCCAGGTCAGAATTTAATCCTTTACGAATCTGCATAGCATTCCTTGTTTTTTAAGCGATTTATTAATCATAGACAACGTCTTTAAAAATAACAGCCTCGCCATCAACAGCGCACGCGTTTAAACCTGGTCTAATCTTATATTCATGCCGCATTTTCCACAGGTCATTTGAGGATATTTAATGGAATCCAGAGTATTTAAAAAACATTGGGGGGCGGAGTTCATTGCCGCGGACACGGTCCGCTTTCGCGTCTGGGCCGAAGGTCAAAAAACGATGACGCTGAGCCTGACGGGCCGGGATATTCCGATGGACGCCGCGGGAGAGGGCTGGTTCCAGATTGACGTCCCCGGCGTAAAGCATGGTGATGAATATATGCTCCGTTTAGCCGACGGCACGCGCATTCCGGACCCGGCGTCGCGCGCGCAACGCGATGATGTTAACGGCCCTTCGGTGGTCATCGACCCCAGGCGTTTTCAGCCGGTTAACGCTGGCTGGAAAGGGCGTCCGTGGGAAGAAACAGTGATATATGAACTTCATCCGGGCACCTTTACGCCGGATGGCACCTTTCTGGCCGCCATCGAAAAGCTGCCTTATCTGGCGGAGCTGGGGATCACCCAGATAGAGGTCATGCCCGTAGCCCAGTTTGGCGGTTCCCGCGGCTGGGGTTACGACGGCGTATTACTCTATGCGCCGCACGCAGCGTATGGCGCACCGGAGGATTTTCACGCCTTTATTGATGCCGCCCACGGGTTAGGGCTATCGGTGGTTCTCGATATCGTGCTGAACCATTTTGGCCCGGAAGGCAACTATCTCTCTCTGCTGTCGCCGGGCTTTTTTCATCAGGACCGGATGACCCCGTGGGGTAACGCTATCGCCTATGAAACCGAGGCCGTGCGGCAGTATATTACCGAGGCGCCGCTGTTCTGGCTGACCGAATACCAGCTTGATGGGCTGCGCTTTGATGCTATCGATCAGATTGAAGATCGCTCCGCCAGGCACGTACTGATAGAAATAGCCGAAAATATCCGCGCCGCGATTCCCGACCGCCACATCCACCTCACCACTGAAGACAGCCGGAACGTGATTTTCCTCCATCCGCGCGATGAGAACGGACAGACGCCGCTCTTTACCGCCGAGTGGAATGATGACTTTCATAACGCCGCCCACGTTTTCGCGACCGGCGAAACGCACGCCTATTATCAGGATTTTGCGCATCAGCCGGCAAAGAATGTCGCAAGGGCGCTGGCCGAAGGGTTTGTCTACCAGGGTGAGCTTTCTGCGCAAACCGGAAAGCCACGCGGCGTGGCCTGCGCCGCTCAGCCGCCGCAGTTTTTTGTCGACTTTATTCAGAATCACGATCAGACCGGGAACCGTGCGCAGGGGGAGAGGCTGATTTCTCTTGCCGGCGCCGGGAAAACGCGCGTTCTTCTCGCCGCATTGCTTCTGTCGCCCCACATTCCTTTGCTGTTTATGGGCGAAGAGTTTGCGGAGACGAACCCCTTTCTGTTCTTTACCGATTTTCATGGCGACCTCGCGAAGGCGGTGCGGGAAGGGCGGGCTAAAGAGTTTGCCGGGCACGCGGGACACGATGCATCAGTCCCTGACCCGAACGATCCCCGGACCTTTATCCGTTCTAAGCTCGACTGGCAGAAGGCGGCAAGCGAGGAGGGGAAAGCCTGGCTGCGCTTCACGCGCCACCTTATCCAGCTGCGCCATCGCTACATTGTCCCGCTGCTCGCGGCGGGAGGGGCCGCGGAGGGCATGATCCTGCACGCGGCGGCGCAGGCGCTGGCGGTGAGCTGGCAATTCTCCGGCGGCACGCTCTCGGTGGCGCTGAATATCGGCGAGGAGCGGACCGCGATGCCGGAAATACCGGGCGAGGTCATTTTTAGCTGGCCGGAGCGGCAGGAGGCGTTATCGCCAAACAGTATTGTTGTCCGTTTTGCACATGGAGAAGCCTCATCATGATCCCTTCCGCAACTTATCGTATTCAGTTCCGTAACGGCATGACTTTCGATCGCGCGGCGGCGCTGGCGCCATATCTCAAAGACCTGGGTATCAGCCATCTTTACGCCTCGCCGATTTTTACGGCAACCAGCGGGTCAACCCATGGCTATGATATTACCGATCCTAACGAGATCGATCCGGCCATCGGGGGCCGCGAAGGGTTTGACCGGATGGTGAAGGCGCTGCGAAACGCGCAAATTGGCCTGATTCTGGATATTGTTCCCAACCATATGGCGACCTCGCTGGAGAATCGCTGGTGGCGGGACGTCATCGAGCAGGGCAAAAACAGCGCCTGGGCCCATTATTTCGATATTGACTGGACGCGTCCCGTTACGCTGCCGTTTCTGGGGGATACCTTTGAGGCAGAGCTGGAGAGCGGGGCGCTCGCGCTAAAACGCGATCCGGAAACCGGGAAGCCGGCGTTCGTCTACTATGACCAGGCCTGGCCCCTGAATCCTCAAACCCTGGCGACAGGTGAGCAACTACTAACATCCTCGGATCGCGACGCCATTCTGGCGCTGCACAAGGCGCAAAGCTGGCGGCTGATGTCCTGGCGGGAGGCGCCCAGGCAGCTCTCCTGGCGGCGTTTTTTTGAAATTACCGGCCTGATTGGCGTCCGGGTTGAAGACCCGGCGGTGTTTGACGACACCCACCGCCTTATCCTTGAACTGGTGCATTCTGGCATCGTCGATGGTCTGCGCATTGACCATATCGATGGCCTTGCCGACCCGCTGGGGTATTTGCAGCGCCTGCGCCAGGCAACCGGGCCAGAGTGCTACATTACGGTGGAAAAAATCCTCGCCAAAGGCGAGCAGCTGCCCGCCGACTGGCCCGTCTCCGGCACCACAGGATATGAGTTTATCGCTTCGCTGGCGGAAGTGCTGGTGGATGACAATAACCTCGATCAGCTGCAGCAGGTTCATGACGAAGCGCTCGGCGGAGCGATAGATCGCCATACCGCGCTGCGCGAGGCGAAAGGACTGATGGTGGATCGCAATTTTGAGGGTGAATTTACCACCTTATTGCGGCTGGCCACCGAACTGGCGGAGCGTAATAGCATGGCGGTTGAGAGCGACGCGCTGCGCCATGCCTTGCGTGAACTGCTGCTGGCCTTCCCGGTCTATCGTACCTACGGCACCGCCGAAGGGCTGACCGCAGGCGATATTACGCTGTTAAACCGGGTGGTTGACCAGGTGAACGCCAGGGAAGACAAACCCGATGCCAGGGCGCTTGAGGTCATTATCGCCATCCTGACCGGCAATCTGCACGAAAGTAGCCTCGACACCGCGTCACTCTTCAGGACCCGCTTTCAGCAGCTGACGGGGCCGTTGATGGCTAAATCGGTCGAGGATACGCTGTTCTTTCGCCATAACCTCGACCTGGCATTGAACGAAGTCGGGGCCGATCCTACTCCTCGCGCTTTTTCTCTCTCTCGTTTTCACCAGGAGATGCGCATTCGTCTTGCCCGCCAGCCCGACGCGCTGCTGGGAACGTCGACGCACGATACTAAACGCGGGGAAGATGCGCGCGCCCGGCTTTACACCCTGACGGAAGCCCCGCTGCTGTGGGCGGAAAACCTTGCGCGCTGGCGTCAGATGAATCAAACCCAGGTGCGTTTTTTGAACGACGGTACGGCGCCGAACGCGGCGGATACGTGGATGATCTATCAGGCGCTCGCCGGCGTGTGGCCTGCAACGCTGCTGCCCGACGATACCGCAGGGCTGAAAGAACTCGAGACGCGTTTTCTTGCTTTTATGGAAAAAGCGCTGCGCGAGGCCAAGCAAAGAACCGACTGGATCGACAGCAATGAAAGCTATGAAAGCGTTGTGCTGAACTATGCGCAACAGCTGTTCGCTGCGGATAATTCGCTCTTTCTCAACGATTTTCACACCGCCCTGCAGCCTTTTATCCGTGCTGGCCTGGTGAACAGCCTCAGCCAGACGGTCATCAAACTGACCGCGCCCGGCGTACCGGATATTTATCAGGGGAGCG
Source organism: Klebsiella sp. PL-2018 (assembly GCF_019048985.1). Lineage (NCBI taxonomy): Bacteria > Pseudomonadati > Pseudomonadota > Gammaproteobacteria > Enterobacterales > Enterobacteriaceae > Klebsiella > Klebsiella sp. PL-2018. Next base: position 2,951,529 of record NZ_CP077673.1, on the reverse strand, counting down.
AGGCGCTGAACTTCAGCCTTGTCGATCCGGATAACCGACGTGAACCTGACTTCGCCGTCCTGGCGCATAACCTCGATAGCGAAGGCCCTGAGTTGTTTAATAGCGAAAACGCATGGCGAGACGGGCAGCTGAAGCAGTACGTCACCGCGTCGTTTCTCAGGTTAAGGCAGCGGCATTCCGCGCTCTTCCATTATGGTGACTGGGTACCATTAAAGGTCACCGGTGACAGGGAAGAGAATCTTATCGCCTACGCGCGCATCAACGACGAGGAGGCCCTTATCGTGGTGGTTCCTCGCCTGGCGTTTGACGTCGCGGCGCACGGATTGGCTGATTCCCCGGTCAGGCTGTGGGGCAACACTGCGGTAGCCATACCCGAAGATCTGGCAGGACGACATTATCGCGATGCGTTAACCGGCGAAAACCGTCTGGTCGAAGAGGCGCTCGATCTGGCGTCAGCAACGGGGTGGTTAGTAACGCTTATTAGTGAAAAGAAAAGTAGAGAGGAATAGTGTCAATGAAAGAAACGTTTGCAATAGAGCCCGGGGACGGCCAGCAGCTGGGGGCTAATTTTGACGGAAAGGGCGTGAACTTTGCGCTGTTTTCAGCGCACGCTGAGCGGGTTGAGCTGTGCTTATTCGATCCTTGCGGAAAAAAGGAAATAGCCCGGCTTGAACTACCTGAATATACACACGAAATCTGGCACGGCTACGTACCCGGTCTGCAGCCCGGAGCCTTATACGGTTATCGGGTTTATGGGCCGTACGATCCGGAGAACGGCCATCGCTTTAATCCACACAAATTGCTTATCGATCCTTACGCGCGGGAGCTGGAAGGCGATATTGAATGGAACGATGCGCATTTCGGCTACGAGCTGGGCCATGAGGAGAAAGATCTGAGCTTTGATACCCGCGATAGCGCGCCATTTACGCCAAAATGCAAGGTTGTCGACCCGGATGCCTTCGACTGGCAGGGGGAAAATCGTCCCGACGTCCCCTGGCCGCATGCAGTTATCTACGAAACGCATGTGAAGGGTTTTACCCAGCGCAATCCGGCGCTTCCCCCGGAGCTTCGCGGCACATTTGAGGGGCTTGGGCATCAGGCTTCCGTCGATTATATCAAGAGCCTGGGCATCACTTCTGTTGAGCTGCTTCCCATACACTGGTTTCCGGACGATCGGCATCTGCTCGACAGAGGGCTAAAAAACTTCTGGGGTTACAATACGCTGGGCTTCTTCGCTCCCGCGTCCCGTTACTATGGACCTGCGGGTATCGCGGGCTTCCGCGACATGGTGCGCGCATTTCATGATGCCGGTATCGAAGTGATCCTTGACGTGGTTTACAACCACACCGCGGAAGGCAATGAGCTGGGACCGACGCTCTCATTTAAAGGCATTGATAATTTTTCCTACTACCGGACGATGCCGGACCAGCATCGCTATTACATAAATGATACCGGGACGGGGAACACGGTGAATACCTCGCATCCCCGGGTGCTGCAGATGGTCATGGATTCGCTACGTTACTGGGCGCAAGCTATGCACGTCGACGGCTTTCGTTTTGATCTGGGGACCATTTTCGGGCGCGAACCCGAAGGCTTCGATCCGCGAGGCGGGTTTTTCGATGCGATAACCCAGGATCCGGTTTTATCGAAGCTTAAACTGATTGGTGAGCCCTGGGATATCGGTCCCGGGGGTTATCAGGTCGGCGGTTTTCCGCCTGGCTGGGGCGAGTGGAACGACAAATATCGTGATACGGTGCGGGAATACTGGAAGGGGGATAATGTTTCCAACGACTTTGCCGCCCGTTTACTGGGCTCCGGCGATCTGTACGATTTACGCGGCCGTCGTCCGTGGTCCAGCGTCAATTTTATTACCGCCCATGACGGCTTCACGTTGAACGATCTGGTTTCGTATAACGAGAAGCATAATGAAGCCAACGGTGAGGACAATAACGACGGGCATAATGACAACCGCTCCTGCAATTATGGCGAAGAAGGCCCGACAGAAAACCAGGATATCGTCGCCGTCCGCGAACGCCAGAAGCGGAATTTCCTGACCACGTTATTGTTCTCCCACGGTACGCCGATGCTGCTGGCCGGCGATGAGTTTGGCCGTTCTCAGCAGGGCAATAATAACGGCTACTGCCAGGACAGCGAGATTTCATGGGTCAACTGGGAAGCACTGTCCGATCAGGACCATGCGTTGCGCCATTTCACCCAGCGTCTGATAGCGCTGCGTGCGGAGCAACCGCTTTTACGCCGTGAAAGCTGGCGTGACGGGCTCGAGATACGCTGGTTTAACGCCGGCGGCGGTCTGCAGCAATCTGAACAATGGGATGAAGGTTCGACGTTAGGTCTCGCCATCAGCCGACCCGATCTTGAACAGGAGGAGGGCATCTGGCATGACGTGCTGATGCTGTTCAATCCCTTTGAGGGCGACGTTCCGTTCCAGATCCCGCAGTTTGGCGAAGGCGGCTGGGTTCTTGAGCTGTCGACCGCTGAAGAAAAAACGGACGGCGTCATCATTACCGAGACAATTGATTTTGTTCTGGCCGGGCGCAGCATTGCCCTTTTCAGACGGCCTTAAAGCCTCAGACAAACCCGGCGCTGAATGCCGGGTTTCTTTTGCCACGCGATAGCCTGATGGAAATCCTCTGGAACTGTCATTCGGTTTTCAGCGTATCAGATTCGCGGCATCTATCGTGTCCATACCTGCCTGGCGTCTTTGGTCTGCGGTGTGTTTTGCGCCATAATCCCTGTCAGAAAATGCGGCTGATAGGACTCTTCCAGATACCCGATTTCCTCCGCGCTCAATTGAAAATTCACGGCGTTAACCGCGCCGTCGACATGCCTTTTTTGGGTCGCGCCTACGACCGGGGCGGTGACCTTATTAAGCAGCCAGGATAGTGAGATTTCCGTCATGGACACCTGATGCCGTTCGGCAAGCTCAGCGACCCGCTCGATAATGACGCTGTCCTGTTCCGCCGTGCGGTCATATTTCCCGCGGGCATAGTCATCCTCAGCGGCCCGCCGCGTGTGGCCTTCCTTACGGGAAAGACGACCGCTTGCCAGTGCGCTATAGGGAGTCACTGCGATGCCGTCTTCAGCGCACAGCCCCAAGAGTTCGCGTTCATCTTCGCGCATAATCAGGTTGTAGTGGCTTTGCACGGAAACAAAGGGCGTGAGCCTTTCGCGTTCGGCAAGCGCGTTCATCTTCGCCAGCTGCCATGCATAGCAGTTTGAAATGCCAATGGCGCGTACCTTGCCGGCGGTGACGGCGGCATGCAGTGCTTCAAGGACCTCGATCGCGGGGGTGTTATAGTCCCAGAGGTGGTAAATGTAGAGGTCTATATAGTCCATACCAAGATTCTGCAGGCTCTGTTCAAGCGAACGGGTAATCGCCTGTTTTCCGCTCATACCCTGCGCAATTTGCGCTGGCGTACGCGGCAGAAACTTGGTAGCAAGGACGATCTCATCGCGTTTTGCCATATCTCGCAGCGCCCGGCCAACGTACCGCTCGCTCGAGCCGTTCTGATAGGCGATGGCGGTATCGTAAAAATTGATACCTTTTTCAAGACCGTAGCGAATGATGTTCCGGCTTTCCGTTTCATTCAGCGTCCAGCGATGCTGGCCCGTAGACGGATCGCCAAATCCCATACACCCCATGCAGATGCGGGAGACCAGTAAGTCACTTTTGCCGAGTCGGGTATACTGCATCTTCATTTCCCTCGTGGGTTTATTCAGGAAGGGCGTTAAGCTGCGCGATCAGCCTGGAAGCGTGCTCCCTGGCGAGCGTCTTTTGCTGGGCAATTTTATCGGCATCCCGGTCGGCATAGCTGATACCGCAGGTATAAACCGGCGTCAGCAGGTCAAGCCGGCACAGCCTTGCCGTGGTCTCGAACGGAATAAGGTACTCCTCAATGGTGTGACCAAAGAAGCCGTCAGAGGTATACATTGCCTGCGGCGCACCCGTTGTGAAGGAGAGGAGCAGCTTTTTACCGCCCAGTTTCGCCGCCGAACCGTGCGCGAAGCCGTGAACAAAAACCTCATCCAGCCACTGTTTCATCAGCCCCGGGAGGCCATACCAGGAAAAGGGAAACTGCCAGACGATGACATCCGCTTTCAGCAGACTTTTCTGCTCCGCGCCGATATTGATTTTGCCGTCTGGATAAAGCCAGTCCAGACGACGAATTTCAGCGTCGGGCAGGGCGGTCGCCACCTCGTCAAGGATGGTGGCGTTGGCGACGGAATGGTTAACATCGGGATGCCCGGATACGATGAGGATATTTTTCATTTCAATCAGTTAAGTCCGTTGATAAAGATTAACTCAGTATAGGGATGCAGGATTATTTTTTAGCGCAGTAAAGGCTCAATCACTTTTAGACAGAAGCTAATAATCAGCACCTTAAAAAGGCCGAAGCGCTGCTTGCGGCCAAAGGCGTGGATAAGAATGCAATGCTTTCTGCCGCCTTACGCTGGCTGGTGGCGCGCATGCACCCGCGCCATGCTCACGCCATCCGCTCTGTATTAAGGCGTTCGTCGGTCATCACCTTTCCTTCATTTTTGATTTTTAAATTCTGCGGAGAAGAGACTTTCCCAGCTAATAAAGGATCCGAGAGGAATGCACTCAAACGTTAATAAGCCCGCCTTTGCCAGCGGGAATTCAGCCATCACGTTACTGGCTTCTTCCACGGTGTCACATTCGAGGAAAATGGCGACGCCGGGCCTGTCCTGACGGAAATAGATGTCGCGGATAAAGCCGGATTTATACAGCCCCCAGGCGTGCAGGGCCTCAGCGGTAAGGTGTGGCGCATATTTTTCCGGCGTTGCGCCAGGGTTGGGCATATCCAGACATAAAATTCGCATCATCGTCTCCTGTACTCAGTTTTCAGCGGAAAGAGAAAAAAGTATAAGCGCCTCATTCGCAGAAGATTAGGCGGGCATTGACTTAAGCATATTTAGCCTGTACTTAATAATCAGCCGAGGTTTGCTAAGGAAAATGCTATGAATAACGCCCTTTATAATCAGATACGTATCTTTCAGAGCATTGCGCGCGAAGGCAATATTTCGGCAGCCGCCAGGAAACTTGAAATTACGCCGCCTTCCGTCAGCAATGCGCTCAAGCTGCTGGAGGAACATATTGGCCATCCGCTTTTTGTGCGCACGACCCGGCGCATTGAGCTAACGGAAACCGGGCAACAGCTGCTGGAGCAAACCGCCGCCGCGGTGGATTCGCTGGAGAAATCGCTGGAAAGTCTCCGTGACCAGAATAGGGAGCCCTCCGGCGCGGTGAGGATTACGCTCTCGCGCTTTGCCTACCAGCTCATTCTTAAACCCGCAATGGCGGCATTCTGTCGGCAATATCCGGGTATAAAGCTGGAAATTTCGGTCTACGACGGTACCGTGAATATTATCGAGGAGCGTTTTGACCTGGGGATTCGTTTTGGGGATATCCTTGAAGGCGGGGTGGTGGCACGCCCGTTGATGAAACCGTTTCGTGAAGGGTTATATGCGTCTTCAGCCTATCTCGCCGAATATGGAATGCCTGAGGCGCCAGCCGATCTCAGCCATCACCGGCTGATTGGCTATCGTTTCATCACCAACAACCGCATTCTTCCGCTGATCCTTAACGATCGCGGAGAACCATTGACCTTAGAAATGCCCGGACAGTTAATCAGCAACGATATTGACGTTATGGCAGACGGTATTCGCCACGGGCTGGGGATAGGGCGCTTGTTCGAACCCATCTGGCGGTTACAGCCCGATCGAGAGCAGTTTATACCCGTGATGGAGAGCTACTGGAAAACCTATCCGCCAGTTTATCTCTATTACCCGAAAAACGCCGGTAAAACCAAAAGAGTGAAAACCCTGATCGACTTTCTGATAGCCGCTACGGAGTGATAAAAACGACGACTCACTTTCACCCCGGGATTAACGATGAAAATCGGTACCATTAAATCTTACCGGCAGACTCTCTCAGCACAGTAATATCCCTCTTGGGTGACTCCCCAAACATCCGCGTATATTCCCGGCTGAAATGGGATAAGCTTTCGTAGCCGACAGCATAGGCCGCTGTGGTGACATCGTAATGCTCATTCAGCATCAGTCGCCTTGCTTCATTGAGACGCAGCCATTTCTGATAGCGGAGCGGACTCATTCCCGCAAGCTGTCTGAAATGGTGGTGGAAGGAGGGCGTGCTCATTTGCACTCGACTTGCCAGCTCTTCGACACGCAGAGGCGAAGCAATATTGGTCTTTAACCAGTCGATAGCTTTACCGATACGGTAGCCATGGCCGTCGACTGCCGCAATCTGTCTGAGACGATCGGATCGATCGCTCATCAACAGTCGGTAATGTATCTCCCTCTGAATCAGCGGGCCGAGAACGGGAATGGCTTCGGGTTCGTCCAGCAGTGAAAGCAGGCGGCAGAAAGGCTCCAGTAAAACATCAGTCATGGTTCCTATACCGACCCCCGTTCCCGCATCTCGTTTTTTGACTGGCGGCAGGCATCCCTGGGCAATTAATTCCATCAGTACGCGCTGGTCAAGTTTATAGGCGACGCCGACGCAGGGCCGTGATGGCGATGCCTGTAACACTTCCGAACTGGCTGGCAAGTCGAGAGACGTGATCAGGAATTTTTCCGTATTATATTCATAAGCTTCACCGCCAACCCACATGATCTTCGCGCCATCAGCCACCAGGACGATACTCGGAGGAACCAGGCAGCTCACCGGAGGGGCGGGTTCGTTGCGCCGGAAGAGTTCCAGCCCTTCAACCGCGGTGGGAAAATCACCGGTACCGGGCGTGCGCTGAGCAATATCCCGGGAGAGCTTGCCGAGTCGTCTCTCAACCGATTTGTCTGAAATCATTCCGTCACGCCTCATATTTGTTAAGTCTGTGCGACGTCGTCAACTTACCCGTTATGAAAAGTGAAATATACGCTTTGGCATCATGTTAATAGGATCAGGCAAATAATACAGAGTATTTTAATAACAGATTTCATTAGCGACATCCAAAATAGCCATACCGAAATGAGGCGCTGACTACAACCCAACCCGCATCCAATTTGAATGAAGGTATGACTATCATGACGCTAAAAACTTCAACCCGCTTTTTTAATGGCGCACTCCTTGCCGGAGCGCTGGCCATGATTTCAACAGAATCTGCGGTCGCCCAGCCGGCAGCAGGCACAGCAGATTCTTCAGTACGCCTGGTTCAGACGTGGGATAAAACCTTCCCAAGGAGCGACAAAGTGGATCATCAAAAAGTAACTTTTAAAAACCGTTACGGCATTACGCTGGCCGCAGATGTGTATCTTCCTAAAGATCGCGGAAACAAGAAGCTTGCGGCACTGGTTATTTCCGGGCCCTTTGGCGCGGTAAAAGAGCAGGCCTCAGGTCTTTATGCGCAAACCTTAGCCGAGCGCGGATTTGTGACGCTGGCATTTGATCCGTCTTATACCGGCGAAAGCAGTGGGGAACCGCGCAATATCGCGTCACCCGATATTAATACCGAAGACTTTATGGCAGCCGTTGATTTTATTGGGCTGCAATCTTATGTGGACCGTGAACGTATCGGCGTCATCGGTATCTGCGGTATGGGGGGGATCGCGCTGAACGCTGTTGTCGTGGATAAACGCGTAAAAGCGGTTGTTGCCAGCACCATGTATGATATGAGCCGCGTGATGTCAAAGGGCTACAATGACAGCGTAACGCCGGCGCAACGCGAGCAGGCGCTTGAGAAGATGAGCCTTCAGCGCTGGGACGATGCGGCAAACGGTCAACCGGTCAACCGGCCTATCAGCCAGCTTACAATAAACTGAAGGGCGGCGAAGCGCAGTTCCTCGTGGAATACGCGGACTACTATATGACCAAACGCGGATATCATCCACGTGCCGTCAACTCCGGAAACTCATGGTCCGTGACAACGCCGATGTCCTTTATGAATTTCCCGCTGATGACGTATATTAAGGAAATCTCTCCGCGCCCAATCCTGGGTAATGACTCCAACTTACTGATAGTGTTTTATGTTCAGATAATGCCCGATGACTTTGTCATGCAGCTCCACCGATTTTGAGAACGACAGTGACTTCCTGCCCAGCCTTGCCAGATGCTGCCTCAGATTCAGGTTATGCCGCTCAATGCGCTGCGTATATCGCTTGCTGATAACGTGCAGTTCTCCCTTCAGGCGTGATTCATAAAGCGGCCAGCCATCCGTCATCCATACCACGACCTCAAAGGCCGACAGCAGGCCAAGAAGACGCTCCAGCGTGGCCAACGTGCGTTCACCGAATACGTGCGCCACAACCGTCCTCCGTATCCTGTCATACGCGTAAAACAACCAGCGCTGGCGTGATTTAGCGCCGACGTAACCCCACTGTTCGTCCATTTCCGCGCAAACAATGACGTCACTGCCCGGTTGTATGCGTGAGTTTACCGACTGCGGCCTGAGTTTTTTAAGTGTCGTAAAATCGTGTTGAGGCCAACGCCCATAATGCGTGCACTGGCGCGACATCCGACGCCATTCATGGCCATATCAATAATTTTCTGGTGTGTACCGGGCTGAGAGGCGGTGTAAGTGAACTGTAGCTGCCATGTTTTACGGCAGTGAGAGCAGAGATAGCGCTGACGTCCGGCAGTGCTTTTACCGTTACGCACCACGCCTTCAGTAGCTGAACAGGAGGGACAGCTGATAGAAACAGAAGCCACTGGAGCACCTCAAAAACACCATCATACACTAAATCAGTAAGTTGGCACCATTACCGACCGTACAAACCAATATACTCAAAGCGATTACAATAAATGTAACCGTGACTCCCACCCGTAACTAAGTTTACGCCGGACTCACGCAGACAGTGATGGACATAGTTATGATGGAATTTAACATTGCTCTGATATAGTCCCCGACACCCATACCCGAATACGTTATGAAGGTGCGTATCCCAAATCTCACCACCGTCACATGCACGTACCACTAATGCATGCTCCTCTCCCTTATGTGTACCGTCTTCATTTCTGACGGAGAGCTTCATCGCCCCCTGAATCTCAAGGCCAAATATTTTAATACCAGGACAATCCAGGCACGACAGAACCCCTGTCATCGCTACTCTGGGGTCTGTTTCAGCAACGTCATAAACGGTATAAACGTCGCGGAGCTCTTTTGCTGAAATAACGCCGCTCATGCCGTCAATGATGAGACCGGGTTTACCTTCACACTTCACCGGGCCTGACGTCAGGTGACGGCCGCGAATTTTGACCGTAAACCCGTCCGGCACCACTTTAAACAGCGTCGTCAGACGTTCCCGCGCATCAATGCCGTCATTATCACCAAGCCCGGCATCGTAGGTAGTGATAACGGTATCTGTAAATTTACGGCACCATCCGTTAAAAATCGTGACACCGTTGTTCACATCCGCAAGAGAGCTGACGTAATGGAACTCACCGCCGCCTGAAAGCTCGCTGCGGGACGCGGCCCAGCCATCATGGTAGCCGAGAAGTAAAACACGGTCTCCGTCTTCACCGGCCAGTACTGCCAGTGCTGCTGCGCTGTGCACCTGACCTACCAGTTTAAAGCCGTTATCATCTGAAAGTTCAGAGTGAAGTATTAAGCTTTCCCATTCATCCCATTGTTTTAGCAATGTGTTATAGCTTGAAGGTGTAGTAATGAAGCGATTGGAAGCAAAAATCCGACGCTTGGAAGGGTCTGGATAAATAGTAAGGATTCCCCCGTTAGGGTCTGGAGATGAAGTGTTGCCCGAAGGAACGGGATATATTCCCGGCTGGAGTACACTATCAATATCAACATTGGCGCTGAGTGCCGATTTCATCATCAGCGCACCATAATTATTTTCGGACATAAGCACCTCATGTTTGTTAACAGGTGCGATTTAACCGGATGGGGCGGGGATGATACAGAAAGCGGGCGAGCGGTAACGCCGCCAGATAGGGCATGGCGGCGTTTGGTGAGTATCAGGCTATCATTTCAAGGCATTGGGCGTATAAATCGTCCTGAGTGCCGTTTAACGCCTCAAATGCGGCTTTTCCTCCACATGTTCCATCAGCATGAACCGGAATCAGCCAGGCATAAACCGCGCGTATTGCTGCTGGCGCTGCGTGCTGGTGGTGATGGCCACACAGTGGCAATACGCGGGCGTGTGCGCCTGCTGCTGTTCTCCCGTCGATATGGTGTAGGCTGACCACATCGTTAATAATCCCATGAACGTAACAGGCAATGCAGGGTAGAGCGCCGATTTTGTCCATCAGTGAGCGTTCAGCGGCGCGGGGCGTTCGTCCTTTCAAGCCACGCGCACAAGGTTTATTTTTTGCCCGTTCAATATAGCGGGATTGTCGTTCCCGCTGTTTTTCATACTGAGCCTGTCGCCATTCCGGGTTTGCCTGTTTCTCGCGCTGGCGGGCAATAGCCCGCTGCTGATACTCACGTTGCTTTTCAACGTGACGTTGTAACTTTTCCTGTACGGTTTTCATGTTGAGAACCCCGCATATTAGTAAGGAAGGTCAGATTCAGGGACATACGCCGGAATTTCACTGTTGAAGCCACCACTTTCAACATGAAGGATTAGAGTTTCGATATAGCCAGCGGTGTACGTATCGCAGCGACGCGCAATTTCATTAAGCTGTTGAAGCTTGATATCGGTGTCAGCGTTGCCCGTCGCGATTTCCTGCGCAATATCGACTTTTTGTTGCATCGCATCGGCGGGGAGTTGCGCTTGTGCGTCTGCAATGGTGGATTCGCTGGCCTCGTTATCGCCGTCAGCGCCGACGATATCCATGATGGTGCGGGCAACTTTCATTTCAGGATTTGCCAGCGCTTCAAAGCTCACATCACCACGCATCAGCGCCAGCGTATAGAACTCGCGGCAGGCGTTATACCAGTTACGGCGGTGATAGCTTGTGTCGCTGTGTACTGAGCGCATATCCAGACCGTGCGACACGTGAACTTCCATTTGACGCATAGCAATTTCGATAATCTCCGAATCGTGCCCCGCTTCAACGGCAGCAACAAAAGCCTCTTCATCCTCATCAAGCAGGGTGCAGTCAGGAATAAACGTCCGGGCGACTGGCGCTGACATATCGCGGGTATCATGCACATCGTTTGAATCAGCGCTGGAAATCGCAACAGAAGAAAGGGATTCTGCGATATCCATAGCGACTTCAGCGCTGACGTGTGCGCCGGTTCTGGTGTCGATAAGTTCGTCGCCGTCTACCTGAAAGAATCCGGCCTGTTTGTAGAAACTCTGCCAGTGTTCATCCGTCAGGCCATAGCGCAACACTGTATCGCGGGCCATTGCGTCATCGTCTTTGGAATTGTCGCGGGAATGGATAACATCCTCTGCAACTTCTGACGGTGTGCGCAGAAACGGGTTGCGGGCTTTAGCCTGGGCGATTACCGCGCTGCCAGTGAATTCACCAGCCGCGACCAGCATATTCAGGATAGATTCCGCTTTAGTGCGTTCTGATTTGGTTGGCTTCCATTTGCGGCTACTGTTCAGAGAGCGGGCTTTACGGCGTTCGCGTTTACTGTCTGCCTGGTCGATATCGTCATCACCATCAGTAATATCGAGCGCCTGACGCAGACCATAACGGCGAAAATAGGTGAAGGACGCGCCGACGCGCTGGCATTCATCAAGGCGCTTATCCTCTTTGATAAAGGCCGGGAGCCGGAAAGATACTTCCGTGCTGGTTGGGATATGGATAAAGGTTGTCACCATTTCCAGCGGAAGTTCGTCACCTTTCTCAAACTCCTGTTTGAGCATCAGGCCATGCTGATAGATAGGCTCGCGTAGCATGTCCAGCAGTTGCGCCAGTGATGCAAAAGTGAAGTCCAGCGTTTCGTTATAGTTGTCGCGTTCCGGGTTTTTCAGTTCGCGCACCAGATGCGCCAGCGCTTCCTGAGCATTGGCGTACTGTTTGCCGGGCGCTACGTAGACTTCCGGCGCGGTCACTTCCGTTTTTTCGACTTCATTTGAGGCATTTTTGTGAACGGGAATCATAGCGGCAGTTGCATAACCAGCGGCTTTAAGTGCCATCATTGTATGTACTGCCAGTTCTGCGGCGTCGGGGATAGTGAGTAATGTACTCATTGTGGTTGCTCCTTTGGATGAGACTGAATCCCCACTTTTGAGATGGGGCGGGGTGGAGCTCAAAACCGTCCAAAGTCGGCGGACTTATTCACAGACGGAGAGGCCTGCTATTCGTCGCACTCCACCCCATAATTCAGCACTCGCGTAGCCGGAGCCACCAGAGCATAAATTCTGGGTACAAAAAAATCACGCTGACGGGGTGATGTACCGCTTTGGATTGGTGTTTTGAGCACCTGATATAGATCTTAAGACAACTACAAATTAGAAGCAAGGGCTTATTTGCGCTCGGCAAACTTGAGAAGTTCATCAATTGCGGCTTTCAACGTGTCGGATGATTTGAAACTATAGAAACCGGCTTTCCACTCACCACAAGACTTTAACGCCGCCTCATAGTCGGAAAAGGCTTTTTGTAGCCCGGCCCGTTCTGCGTGTTTGGTGACAATGAGAAGGGCGTGAAGGTCAGTCTTACCTAACGTCACATTTGGGAATGTTCCATTGGTTGCAGTGTCTCGTTGCTGCATAAGTGAAAGCGTTACTCTGTCTGCAACAGAGTTAAATTCTTTCCGCTTTTCCCCCTTGATAGCATAGTGATAGCTGATGTAACCGCTGGCAAAAGTGCCGATAAACGAAACAAAAAGCGCTATCGTTGCCACTACATCACTGTAACTCATGAGGCTATCCTTATGTCCTATGCTGACTTTGCGGCTACTCTGGCATTAGGTATATCAATCGGAAACCTGCTTACATGCCTGTGGTTTTGGTGGCTGAGCAAGCGTTGCTGATGCGGGATTATCTTATATTAACTACAAATAAGACGAAAGGAAGAAGGGGTGTTTTTTGCGGTAAGGGATTGTTTATGGGTATAATCTCGCCCGGTGCTTGAGGCTGTCTGCCTCATGTCACCATGTGGCAGATAGAAGAAAGCCCCGAAGGTCAATTTTCATTAACCAACGAGGCCTCTAATCTTGCGTGACAACACGATTATAGCCTCCCAAAAGCGAAGGAGGCAACTTTGTTTTACAAAGGAGTTTTTTTGTTTATCGCGATATTTATCGCGGCGTTACTGGCGTATACCGCCCTTAACCGGACGCTTTGCGAAGCGTCCATAGGTCAGGGAGGTGTGCAGGTAGCGGCAAAGTTTGCCTACGAAGCTAAGGAGAGTCGCTAAATCAGGGCGGGGATCCGTCCCCGCCTTTCTGGTTGTCTGGCATGGCCTGAGCACCTTTAAACGCCGCTCCTTCGGGGGCGGCTTTTCTTTGGCGTTACCTCTCGCATCATCTTTTGAATCCTCCAGGTAAAAAACCATAATGGCACCTGCCACGGACAGGAAGCATTGCCTGTTACCTTTAAGCCTTTGTTATTACCCTTGTGATTTCAGCCATTCCGCCCCCGGAGTGGCTTTTTTTTATTTGTACTACACGCCAGCGGTAACGCTGTTTTTGATCCTCTTCTTTCCTCGCTACGCTGCAAGCCTCACAAGGGGGGAATTGTGACAATAAAAATAAACAGGCGTGATGATGCATTTGCAAAGCTGGTGGCTGAAGCGCGGGAAGCGCCGGGGTTCAGCTATGCAAAGTCGCGCAACCGTGATTACAAGGGCTTTAACGATGATTTTCAGGCTGAAAAGTTACTTAAAAATGACGACATACAGCAGGCCGTCAGCGTTTACAAAAAGCACATCATTGCAGCGGATATCGTGGGGCGTCAGGAGGCGTTAATTGACCTTTCGGCGCGTTTCCGTGCGCCGGATTCAACAGCGGTAATGCTGGAATTGCAGGCGCTGGAGAAAATGAGGCTTGAACCGGAGGTGTTCCGCAGCCGCATGGCGGCAATTGATACCCGTGCAGTTAAAAACATCAAAAGAACAAAGCACGGATGGCAGGTTGAGGGGCTGGATAAGTCACATCTTGCCGCGCGGATCCTTACGCTTGCCGGGGTGGATATCAGCAAGCCGATAACCGACGAAGGTAAGCGCCTCGCGAGAGAAACACTGACCGAAATTTACCGGGATATGGGATTCGATGACGGCGATTGAGATAGCACCTGAGCATGATTTAGAGCGCCGTCGCTACTGGCTGTCAGAGAAAAAGAAAATGGCAGAGTGGCGGCGCGTCATGCGTTCGCTCACGACAAAACCGCACCGCGTTAAATGTCTGCGCGGTGGGCGTGGCTCCAGTAAGTCATGGAGGATTGCCGAAGCACTGATTCAGCTCACTGTGCGATATGACCTGCGCATTCTGTGCTTGCGCCGGGTGCAAAAATCTATCGACGCATCATCACATAAGCTGCTCAGCGATACGATACGCCGTCTGGGGTATGAATCAGAGTTCACGATAACTCAAAACAGTATCAAGGCTAAATCCGGCGCTGAATTCCGGTTTTTGGGCTTTCAGTCGAACCTCGACAGCATTAAATCCATTGAAGGTGTGGACATTTGCTGGGTGGAAGAAGCGCACGCGATTTCGGCTGAAGCGTGGGAAACGCTGGCCCCGACATTGCGCCGCAACGGGGCTGAACTATGGATTACCTTCAACCCGGCTTTTGCGTGGGATGAAACCTATGTCAGATATGTTCTCAATGCAGAGGATGACTGGTTTATTGAGGAGGTGAACTGGTATCACAACCCATATTTCAATTCGACGTTGGATAAAGAGCGGCTTTATACGCTGAAGTATTACCCGGACAAGTACGACAACATCTGGAACGGCGTTCCCGTCAGTGATTTACCCGGCGCTGTTGTTAACCGTGGCCATCTTGAAAAGTTAGTTGTTTCGCCAGATTCGAAGCTGGCGAAAGCGTGTCGAACTGGCGTTAAAACGGCGGTGCTCGATGTTGCTGATGATGGCGACGATGATTCGGTATTGTCGTTCTTTGACGGGCGTTTTTTGTACCGTATGGAGCGATTACAGGCACGTGACACCGTTCAGCTTGCGCAACAGGCGTTAAAGATGGCGACGGAAGAAGGCTGTACCGTCCTGATTTACGACTCTGTCGGCGTTGGTTCTGGTGTTAAAGGCGAGTTAAACAAATACGAAGATTCAGAGATTGAGTTTCGTAAATTCGTCGCTCAGGGCGAAGTGTTGCGCAAAAAGTCCAGATATCGCGGCGGGAGGCCGAACGAAGATACCTTCCACAACCTGCGAGCGCAGGCGTGGTGGGCGTATCGGGATGCAGTTAACGACTCTGTGCGCTGGATAGAGACAGACATTATGCCGCCTGATGGCCTTTTCGCGATTTCTGACCAGATACCGCGTCGATATCTCGACCGCATCCTTTCTGATTCTACTGGCGTCATGTGGGAAACCACTCCTGACGACAAAATCCTTATTGAAGCGAAGAAAAAAGTTAAAAAACGGCTGGGCGTGTCCACTGACTACGCTGACGCCATATTCCCACATCTGGTACGCATGAAATCAGGAATTATCGAATGACGAACAAAACCAGCTTGATTCCCACTGAGGGGATTTTAACGAAAGAGGGCTTGCAGCCGGCTAATTACAATGTTGACGGCTATGTCAGTATGATGACCAGCGCAGCGGCAAGCTCAAAGGGTGCGGCGGGGATGAGTTCACCGACAGCCAACCGCATGAAGGCTCGCGCCGCAGAGGGGATGATTCCGCTGGTGGCTGCAATGACCGGGGAGCTATCCGGCATAGGCTGGCGCATTATCAGCGAACCGGTTGCTGCCGCAATGCTGAACGGATTCACAGTGGTTACTGAAAATCCTGATGATTCAAAACGTATTCAGCAGATTTTTGACGAAATGGGTGCGTGGCAGGTAGTGGAAAACGCCGCTATTCTGAAGCGTCATCATGGCTGGTCTGTGCTGGTTATGGGGGAAGAGTGGGTACGCTGCCACGGCTCACACTGGATTACCCCGTCGAATGACTGGTTTGCAGACTACAATTCGCCATTTTTTGGCCTGCCGGAAGGCTGGCGTATCCAGCTTAAAAGCCCCATCGGTGGCGAAGTGTTTATTGAGCAGGAAGATTCGATCCTCTTTGGCGATAAAAACTATCAGCCGATTTACGCGATGGTCGGTATCGAATTTGGCGAACCATTGCTCTGCAAGCCTTATGCAGCGTTACAACGTCTGGGGCTTTCGCATGAGCTAATCATCAGCATTCTTTCCCTTTCCGTTCAGGATATCTATAAAAAGAATGACTTAGCGGAAGACCTGAAAACGGCAAAAGGAGAGGCTACAGCAGCCCGAAGGCTGGCAGGGATAGCGGCAACCCGTCAGTTAAATGACATGGTCGCGATTGATGCTGAAGAGGAAATTAACCGCCTACAGTCAACCATGACCGGAACAGCCGACCTTGTTGATATGGCTATTAAGCTGGTATGCGCAGAAACAGGTTTCCCCATAGCTATGCTGGCAGAGCGTAAAGGCGGTCTTTCCAATAGCGATACCAGCGCCGATGCACAATGGCAAAACCTTGTTTCTCATATCAACACCAATTACATCATTCCGGCACTGAAAAAGCTGGCTTTTCGCTATACGGGGATCCGCGCTGACTTTGTGCCGAATAAATCTCAGGGGCAAATAGACCGCGAGGTAGACCGGGACAAGAAACGAGCGGAAACGGCACAGCTTTACTATTCAATGCGAGCTATTACCAGCGAAGAGGCCCGCGCAACGGCGCAGGAAACTGGAGCGGTGGTTATGCTTGCGACCACTCCGCCCGCAACTGGCACCATTGATGACCAGAATGACGACGATTCGAACCAGAACAACGAGAATCTGAACCGGAATAGCGCCAAAAAAGACAACGACGAGGCCAATAATGGCGAAGAGTGAACCACGTTACGACGCCGGGTATCCGCTGGCTATCGAACTGGTTTACGCTCAAAGGCTGGGCGATAACGCCCGGCTTATTGGTAAATGGGTTCGCGATGCCTGCATAAAGACATACAGAGCAATCGGTAAATCCGGCGCGGTGCTCAATACCGATGCCGCAGATGGCAAAGATATTTCCGTTGATGACCTGCTGGGGGATTTCATCGCCGCCGCAACGGTCAAAAAAGTGCGCGTATATATTAAGAAGAAAGCCGGAAGCAATTATTCACGAATGACGCGTGAGCAGCAGGAAAGGCTTGTCAGGTCTGTTGCTCAGGAACTTTTGCCGGATGCATCAATATTCCTTAAAGCTATTCCGGCGCTGTTGAAAGATGGTGAGTTTGGGGCTGTTCCCGCCTATGCATTCAGTGAAGTAAGGCGGCAGGCAGGAATCAGCCTGGCTAAAGACTTCGCCCGAGTGACCGGCTCAAAGCCCGATACCTACCTTCGTGTTATCAATCGCACCGCTGATGATGTTCAGGCCGCTATTGTAAATGGTCAATTTGGCCTGACTGACGAGTATTACCAGAACTATTACCAGCGTTTCCGCGTCGATGGTGTGAATCTTATTGACCTGAAAACAGGGCTATCAGCCACACCAGATACAGCGGGGGCAATATCTAAGCCGCTCGCCAGCTTAACGGATCCGATGAGAGCAGCGAGCACGGTTCCATCATTACCGGCTATGGAAGCGGTAAATACCCAGCTTGCTAACTCGGCGGTTGACGATTTCCGGCTGATTGTTCGCGCTGCCGCCGATATTGATTTGGCACCGGGTATCAAACTGCCAACAGAAAATATGGCTGACCTGATATCCATTGATATTTATGACGGCGATAAAAAACTGCTGGAGCAAACGACTGACTGGCTCACGGAAAGCATGGGGCGAATGGATAACGTCACCGATGAGGCGCTACAGCGCGGAATTAAGGTCGTACAGCAGGGGTTACGCGAGGGGCGGGGAGTTGACTATATCGCCGACAAACTGGCAACCGAAATGGAAATTCCCTATCGGAGAGCCCGCAACGTCGCCCGCAATGAGATAGGTAATCAGGCCTGGAATCTGGAGGAAGCCAACGCCCGTATTGCCGGGATGAAAATATACCGCTGGCGGGGGATGTTAGACGAACGCGAGCGAAAATTGCATGTTGAGCGCGAAGGTAAGGCATACGAGCCGACCAGACCGCCACAGGACGGGAATCCGGGGCAACCGCATTTATGCCGCTGCTTCCCTGAATGGTTGTTCTCTGCGTCGGACGTTGAAGAAGCGGAGAAAGAAATTGCTGCAAGAAACACAGGTCAACGTTGACGCCATCAAGCAATGGGAGATAACCCCGGAAGGTTATCTCCAGATTGATATCCCTGTCGCCCGTCCGGGCGTACTGGTTTATGACCGCAAGCGCGGTGATGCATTCACGGCTAAAGAGTACCGCTCAGCCGATGAATTGTTTAACCAGGACTCAATGAATACCTTAATCGGCAAGCCTGTGACGGTGTCACATCCTCGCAATGGTCTGGTGACGTCCAAAAACTACCGGGCCGTTTCTGCGGGGGTTGTTACTGCTGTTATGCGTCAGGGTGATGAGTTGTTTGCTCGCGCTCTAATTCAGGATGAGAAGTCTATACGGCTGATACAGCGTGACAAGAAATTGCGAGGGGCGTCGTTGGGCTATCAGTGTGATGAGAAGCCTAAAGTTATAGGGTTGTCACCTGACGGAAAAGAGCACGACACGCTGCAAAGGGGGATTAAATACAACCATATGAGCATTGTATATAACCCCCGATACGAAAATGCAAAATTTAATCTGGACGGTGAATCGATGGAATTAGAAGAGGCGTTAGCCGAAATTGAGAGTCTAAAAGCGAAAAATCAAACGCTTACGACTGATTTAAGCAAAACACAGGGCGACCTGCTGAAAGCAAATACGCGCCTTGTGAATATGGACTCAGCCAGCAACGAAGCTTACGAGCGCGGTGTTGCTGATGGTCGTCAGGAAAATGACCTGAAAGCAGCAGCTAAACGCCTGAACATCAACACCGACAGCCTGGGCGATATCAATCTGGTCAAACAGGCCATCATCCGTAAGGCAAACCCTGAAGTAAACATGGATAGCTGGACGGATGAGCAGGTGGATGTTGCGCTGTCAATGGCGCTGGTTGCCTGCGGTAAGAAGTTCGAACAAACCCCGCGTAATCCCCGCGCAGCAGTTAACACCGATGAGCAGGGTGCTCAGAAGTCAGCCCATCAGGATTATCTGGCTCGCACCTTTGGCAAAAAAGAGGCAGGCAAATAATGCAGACCACGATTAAAGACGATTTTGACGCGGGCTTGCCGGGTGATTTGGCGGTGCTGCCGTCTTTCCGTTCCTCCGCTCGGGTAACCTCCCGTCGCGCTGGTGGTGAAGTTGCGCCGGGCGATGCGGTGAAACTTACCTCCGGTAATGATTCAACCTGCGTTGCTTTACCTGATGATGGAGATGTTACGGATGCCATCGGCATTGCTGTTACCGCGCATTCAAATATGCCCGCCACACCGGGATTTGGTAGCAACACGCGCATTGGTGTGGTCACTATCAATTGCCCGATTGGTATTGTCGAAAATGGCCCGATTCGCGTAGCGGTCAAAACGGGTGAATCGCCGAAGGTGGGTGATTTAGCCGTGCCGAAAGGCCGTAACGCCACTACCGGTTATATGGAATGGGGTGTTGCTGCATCCGGCGATAAAAGCCGCTTCCGCTTTGAATCGCCAACTCAGCGCGGTGGTACGGCAATTGTGATGGTCATTGATGGCGAACTACTCAGCGCCGGATATCCCCGCGAAGTCGCTGTAACTGGCGTTGCGCTGTCGCCTAAAACAGCATCTAAAGCCGCTGGCGCGACTCAGCAGTTTACGCCGACAGTTTCTCCGGCAGGTGCGACCAATAAAGACGTTACCTATGCATCCAGCAATGCGAACGTAGCAACAGTAGACGCATCCGGCCTTGCCACGGTGAAAGGCGGGGCAACAACCGGACAGACGGCAACCATTACGGTACGTACTGAAGACGGTGGTTTCACTGACACCGCTGTAATCACCGTTAGCTAACAGGGAAACCCCAAAAGATGAATGAGAAATATTTAGCCGCGCTTATGGCGCAGCTTTTTACCGAAGCTCAGGTAGCTGGCGCGGTGCCGGGTATCAACGTTGACGAGCAAGGGCTAATTTTTGCCCGTGACCTTATTTCCATGTCAAACGATGTTTACATGGAAGAAATGCCCGCGCCGGTCGCGTTGACCATGTTCCAGCAGGAGCCGGGCATCAACGAGGGCGCTAAGTGGGCGGGTTATCGCATGTATTCCGCTCAGGGCATGGCTAAAATCATGGCGGCATTCGGTACAGATATGCCAATGATGAGCGCCAAAGGCCGGGAATACTTCGCGCTGATGTACGATATCGGGCTGGGCTATGGCTACACCTACAGTGACGTTATGGCGGCGGCAATGTCCGGTACTCCGCTTGATAACATTCTGGCGCTCAATACCCGCGAAGCGCATGAACGCACCGTTTCTAATCTGCTGTGGCGCGGTAACAAGGAATATCAGATTATCGGCTTTATCGAACATCCGAATATTCCGCTGGTGGCGCTGCAAGGTGCCTGGGCGACTTCTGACGGCGATAAGATTTGCGACGACGCATCAGCGCTTATTGCTGCAGTAAACACCACGAAAATCTACGAAGTGAATGAATTCCATATGCCGTCTAAGGCGTGGGCGCGAATTCAGGGCTTGCGCCTGAGTGGTACGCTCGGCACGGTGCTGTCATTCCTGCGTAGCTCTTACCCGGAAGTTACTTTCCGCAAAAACTCCGATCTGGATGATGACGGTATCTGTATCGCGCTGGCAAACAATCGTCGCCACTTCGCCCAGGCTACTCCTGTGCTGTTCCGTCAGTTGCCGGTTCAGCGTAGCGGGTTAGACCTGTCTATTCCGTGCCTGTCGCGCTCTGCTGGCGTTATCGTCCGTGCGCCGCTGGCTGCTGCCAAATCCTCTAAGGTGATTTAACTCATGGCTGAGAAAGAAAAAGTTTTTCTGACTAACACTACTCAGGCACCGATTCATATCGGTGCAAAAAACAGTGAAGGCACCGTTATTACTATCTCAATCGCTCCGCTGGAGGCGGTCGAGGTGGACAGCGCAACACTGACCATCGGCGGCGTTAAGCAGTTTCTGGACGAAGGATGGTTAAAAGAAGTTTCAGCCGCTGAAGCCAAAAAGCTCAATAAAGAGCATGACGGCGTAGTTGATTCTGACGACGAGTAAGGGCATAGCATGACGGTAAATGACTGGCTCGCCATTCTGCTACCGGGGGTGACACTTGATGAGGGCGCTATTAGCGACCTTTCTTCTCAATGTGAGCGGCTTTACAACCTGCGGGCCGCTGCGGAGTACGGTTACGACATTGAGCGCCTGAAAGCGCTGTATGTTGCTGCCAATCTCGCCCCAATAGCAGTAGAAGGCATAAGCGCAAGTGTTCGCGGTGTTGCAAGTCGCCGGGAAGGGAAAGTTGCGGTGACATTCACAGAAGCCGCGCAAAAGTCTGGCTGGCAGGGTACGCAGTGGGGGCAGGAGTTTTTAGACGCAATGGGGGATTTGACAGGCGGTTGCATCCTTATCGGTCACGCCTATTAACGGGATTTTATTCTAAAAAATGCGATTGGCCAGCTTGGCCATCAGCAATAAAAAGAGGGTCAACGCTCGATTTTGAAGATAAATATTCTGATATTTGAAAACGTTTAACGGAGTTTGATCCATGCGTGGAGGTGCAAAGTTTGAAACAAAGGGCTTTGACCGCGTAATCCGTCAGCGCGTGAATGCGCTGGCGGGCGTCAAGCTTACCGTTGGTATTCACAGAGGGAAAATGAATCAGGGCGTCGATGTTGCGCTGTATGGAGCCTGGAATAACTTCGGCACAAAGAACGCTATGGGATGGGAGTTAATACCAGAGCGTCCATTTATGCGATTTGCGGCAGACAGAATAGCTGACTGGATGCGTACAGACGCTTACAAGGAGGTCTTGCGTGATGTTGCGCGAGGTCGCATTACTCCGCAACAGGCTATTGCTCGCATAGGTGCTCAGGCTGTTCAAATTACCAGAAAAACAATCGCTGATTCCGCGCTATACCGTCCTAACTCAGATATCACCATCGCCCGCAAGGGTTCAACAAAGCCGCTTATTCATAGCGGTACGCTTATTCAGACAGTCAATTACAGGGCTTTTGCATGAGACGATTAATTCATTACTGGCGTCCATTACCGATTGAGATAGTTGGAGGTATGCCACGCGAGGGATATTCGGAGCAACAATCCGCTTTCCTCAGTATGCAGCCGGTTGATGGTGGCGGTTCATTTCGGGCGTACCTAACCGGGCGCAAACCTCAAGATTACATGGAAGCCATGGGCGAAACGGATTTAGAGGTTACAGAAGAGGGCGAGCATAACGGCGCTATAGTCCTGTGTGCGGGTAAATATTACGAAGTGGTGCAGCGGCAGGAGTGGCAAAACGGCGTTATTAACCACTACGAATATTTGCTATTTGGTATGAAAGAACGGGACGCGCTCGCGCTGGTGGGATAATGACTAATTATACGGTCAAATTAATGACCGTTGACGGGGAATTATCATATTCTGATTATCGCGCAGAAAAGGCGACATTCTCCGCTAACGGTAACAGCAAAGATATTTTATTCACGCCATATAATTTTCGGGATCCGTCTGTGGTCAGTTCTGTTGTGCTGGATAATGGCAGCGGAACCACTATCAATATTTCGGCTGATTTCCGGCTGGATGTTGGCGATGTTGTCAAATTTCCGGCTGGCACACTCAAAGAAACCGATACACAGGCCAGACCAACAATCCTGAGCGGTGCGCCCTACGTTGCAATGGTACGGGCAAGACAGGCAATGATTGAGTTGGTGGGCGACAGTCCAATTTACGCGCAACAGAAGATTCCAGAGTCAAAGGATCCGTTTACTGCAGTTCATCTTCTCACGTCATCGAGAGAGCCGCAGGCATTCGCAAAGTCATGGGATGGCGATTACCGTGTTTATCACTACAACTGTGAAGCGAAAATTATCGTTATCCGGTCATCAGATGACGCTCAGGCATTTCTAGAAAATTTTTTGAATCAGGTCGATTCGACTGAAGGTGACTTCTGGCAGTTCGAAAATAACTGCTGTATTGACCGCTCGGGCGATTTCGAGAATAGCTCCCCTCTAATTGATAACCTCGTTTACCAGCAGATGGCACAGGTAACGCTGTCTTTGACATTTGTGTACCAGCATTACAAACGAGAGAGTTGGATTGAAAGCGCGACGGTCACACCGTGCGATAAAGTCACTCTCGCTATCAGGGGCTATTAAATGGCGAATTTAAGTCGGCTTTTTAGTGTAAAAATTGGGCGTCAAACTACCGCCGCTCAATATGGCGTGTTTGGTGTCGGGTTAATCCTCGCGCCGGGCGCGGCATTTTTCGGGAAAAAATTCACAGATTACGAATCCGCTGTCGTCGCGGATTTTGCCGATCTCTACCGGGTATATACCAGCGCTGATGATGCCATTTCAGACGGCGTATCCGGCGATAATCTTCTGGCGGTTCAGGCGTATTTCTCTCAAAGTCCGTCACCGGATACGCTGGTTGTCGGCGATTTCTCCGCCGCTTACAGCAAAACTATGATTGCCCTGACGGGGGTTCCGGTTTCCGGCGCACCTACAACTACAAAGGCCACCATCGGCTATGTGAAAGGTACGGAATATCGCTACGCCAGTTATAACGGCACTACTTGGGCCGGGAGCACTGGCGCAGCGGCTGATATCGTTGCTGATGCAACGACTACAGGTCAGTTTCTGGTTGATGGTCGCATTGTCTATCTGGAAGGTGCTGAAGTTGTCCATGCTAAATCTACAGCGCTGGCGGCTGGCGTCAGTGCTGCGATTGCTTCCATCAAAAACCAGTACAACAAGTTCTTTATGTGCATGACGCCGTCGCGGAATCTGTCGATTCAGAAAGCTATTGCTGATTGGATCGAATCGCAGATTGATAAAATGGCGGTGTTTATCGACGACTACACGTCTTCCACCTGGGCGACTGACAACATTACGAAATACCTTTTCGATAAGAACATGGCGGGTTCGTTTGCCATTTCTACGAAGCTGGAAAAGAACTTCCTCGACGCTGCTATCGCCGGGCGTTGTCTTGTCATGCAACCGGGCTCAGAAACGTGGGCGCTCAAGACACTTAACGCCGTTCAAAGTGATGGATTCACCGAAACCGATTACCAGAAAATTAAGGCGCTCAACGGTAATACCTTTGAAGATTATGGTTCCGGTGTCACGGTAACTTACCCCGGCACGTGTGGCGACGGAGAAGCGATTGAAGTTGTTCGTTTCTGCTACTGGCAGGCCGACAAGATGCAAAAAGACCTTGCTACGCTGCATATCAACCGCAACAAAGTAGGGCACGACATGCCGGGCTATGAACTGGTCTCTAACCAGATGGAAAGCTCGCTGAAGGCGGGCCAGACTGCTGGCGGCATTATGGAGAATTTTACGGACGATAACGGCGATTATGTCCGTGGATTTACTGTAGTGCGTCCGACGATGTCAGAAATCAGCGCCGTGCAGCGTATCAAAGGCGATATAACCATTAAATTCTATTTCTATCTCCGCTACGCCATTAAGCACGTTGATGCTGTTGGCACCGCAATGACTTACGGGGTTTAACTATGTATTTAGGCGTAATGTCCTCTAAAGACTGGCTGATTACCGTAGGCGTTGTGCCGGTAATCGGTCTGGCTAAAGACAGCAATATCACGCTGGAAATGACGGATGACCAGATTACCGTTTCTTCCGGCATCGGCGGTGACTGGTCTTTTATTGATAATCCAACTGAGGAAGGGTCTTTAACCTTCGTCACACAGCGAAATTCTCCGGTTAACACGGCTCTTTTTCTGATGCAGAAAACGAAGTCTGTAGTACCCGTCACGCTAACCAATACGCGTAATCTGTCGGTACACCGCATGGGTTACGCGATGTTTGCCCGTCAGCCTACTGATGGCGCAAATAATGGTGCTGGTGCTCAAACACTGGAATGGAAACTCGTTACTGGCGAGGTGGATTCGGTCATTAATGGAGTGAATATTACCTGATGGACGACTCAATCAAACACGTTGAAATCAACGGGCGTAAATTCTGTGTAGTCCGAATGAGCGCTTTTGATGCCATTCACTTTAATTTGCGCGTGGCGGAGATTCTTGCCAAACACGGTATCAGCCAGGTAGAAAGCATTCTTTCTATGTCGTCGAAGATTTTCGGGGTGCTTAACCGGGAAGACCACGACGAACTGTTATTTACCTTGCTGGCAAAATCCCGCGCTCAACTGGTCGATAATGGCGAGTTTCTGGATAGCTGGGACGCAGTGAATACCAATTTCACCGCTGCCAACATCGCCGATGTTTATCTGGTGGCGCTGGAGTGCCTGAAGCTCTCCATTCTTCCGGTTACAGCAGGTTTAAAAAAAAATATTGGTCTGGACACAGCGGGAACGATGCAGGGAGCCATGCGACAACTGTTCAGCGCCTTGCTGAAAACCTTGACCGAACCGTCCGCACAGAACTTGTCATCTGGCGAGTGATAGAAAGCGGCCTGATTAGCTTCAGCGATGTAGTGTCAGGCCGCGCCTCCTTTGATTCCATTATGAGAGCCTCCGCCGTTATCCAGTTTGATAATGCGGTTCAGCACGCGCTTAGTAAGGTGAAAAAATGACAGACCAGTCAGCCGATCTCGTAACGAAAATTGACGTTATTCCCGACCTTGACGGGCTCAACAGCTTTGATGCTGCGATTGATAAGGCTATCGCAAAGGTTAATCAGCTTGACGCCGCTATCAAGCGTGTCAACAACCTGAAGCCTGCAAGCCCCTATGCGCCCAGCAGTGCATCAACAGCGCCGACAGCCGCCGCTACAGCAGCAATAGCCACAGTAGCCGCTACAGGCTCTAATTTGATTGTCCATACGCCGCTGGCTAATACGGTTAAAAGGGAATCACAAAAAATTGCACGTGCGGCAGTAGAAGGCATGGGGAGTGGTGTTGGTTTACCATTGATGGGAGGCTCAGGAGGGGGAAGGCTTTTCATTCCATACCACGGGGGTAGCTCTCCTTCAGGGAATGGTGGTGGATTGTTTGATCCTTCAACGATAAATCCGCTTTCTAGGTATGACTTTTCAGCAGGGAGTTTTTCAGGAAACCCACTCAACCCAAAAGGAAATGATGAATCTGCTGGTGGAGGGGGCGACGGGAAAGGCTTAGGTGCTGAAAATCTCTTGGCGGGAGCCGGTCTAACGGCAGGCATTATTGCTATTGGGAAATCACTGGCTGATGACCTAGATTCTATTCAGCAGCAACAAGCGCAAATTGCAAGACTTGCACAAACAACAGGTGATGCGAAAGATGCATTCTTTGCTTTAAATGAGGCAGCAAGCGCAGTAAGAAGCGATAGCGGAGCGTTTATCTCAACCTATACCAATATGGCGACCGCCACGCAGAAACTTGGGAAGTCTCAGGAGGAAACAATCCGAGCGACTCAGGGGCTGGTGGGCGCATTACAGTTAGGTGGTGGCAGTGCTGAAGCAGTAAACGCAGCGCTTTACCAGATGGGCCAGGCATTTTCTTCTGACCGGTTCGGCGGGGATGAATTTAGATCCTTCATGGAGGCCATTGGCACAATGGCCCCGGAAGTCGCGAAGGCTTTCGGCACAGATGTAAAAGGGCTGCGGGCAATGTCAGAGGCCGGGAAGCTGACAGCGGAAACGATGCTAAAGGCCTTTGAAAAAATGGCCGCAAATAATGCTGACCTTCTTAAAAAGCAAGGATGGACGTGGGGACAAACATTAACGGTGATGCGAAATGACTGGCAAAACTTTCTTGCCAAAGCAACGATAGGTGGAGATTGGCAAAAATTCACAGATTGGGCATCCAATACTTTGATTCCTGTTCTTAGAAGTGCGGAAAAAGAGGTTGCCGCGTTCTGGTCAACGCTCGCAGACGAAAGTAAATCGGCGATTCTGATAGGTATTCTTGGCGCTGTTGGGGCGGCTTTTACCGCGTTGGCTATTCCAGTTATTGCAGCTGTATGGCCTTTCCTTGCGATTGGTGCCGCTGTATGGGTAGTTTATGAAGCGTTTGTAGAATGGAAAGCATGGTTAGATGGCAAGGGAGGTACCATTTTTGATAGTGTTTTTGGCAGTTTTGACGAATTTGAACGGCGTTACCCAAATCTTATAGCAGCCCTCAGAACGATTATTGATTTGGCTGGAAAAGCTGCTTCGGGTATAGACAACGCAACTAAGCAAAATGGAAGCAACGGGATTATATCCGATGCTATTGAAAATCCGTGGATGACGGCTTTTCAGGGGCTTTATAACCTTACGCCGCTGCCGAATACATTCAGGTCATTGGGTGGGTTAAGTGATATGTTTGACCTCAATCCCTTACCGGGCATAGAAAGCGCTCTTGGTATCCTTCCTTCAACGGCTACAGGTACACCAAACATTAGCAATAGTGGAAATAAAACAACTACCATTATTGTTAATAGTCCAAAAGAGGCAGCTGATACGGTAAATAATATTGATGAGCCGGGTACTCTATCTGGTGATATTGGTGGTAATATCGCGGAGTCAACAGGGGCAAGATAAGGATAAGGTAATGCCAAAGAATGAGTTTAAGGATTTTGCAACCTTCGAAACTCTCATAACACCAAAAATAATCACTGTTGTTTACTGGTTAGTTACAGTGCTTCTCATCCTCGGCAGCATTTTAAGCTGGTTACGTCAAAGCGAAGGTATGAGTATCAGTTTTGCTGTATCTCTAGTGGCTACGAGGGTGATTTTTGAATTAATCATGGTTTCATTCAAAAATAACGAGTATCTACGCCGAATTTGTGAAGCGGCAGAGGCAAAAAAGAGCGATTAACCGCCAGCGGTAACGGCATGTAACCCACACAGCTAAGATGTGAAAATCCCCTCTACGAAGGGGATTTTTTTTGGGGTTTTTATGGCTGAAGGTATGGACGCGGCGATTAGTGCGCCACACGATAAACGGGCTGTCATGGTGTTTGAATCAGGAGTGACGGTGTCACTTAGGCTCAAAACACGTGAGGAAGTTTCGGCAAAACGAACCATTGCTCAGGGGAAGATTGAGACGGGTTATAAAATATCGGATGGTGAAGTAGACGATTCAAAGGTTGCCAGTTTTGAGGGAATCATCACCGGCACTGATTTGCCTTTTGCGCCTCTGCATATGATTTCAGCCATGAATCAGGCTCAGGCCATTCAGGCAGCATACGATACGAAGGAATTTGTATCGGTCTATACATCTTTCATGGCAATGCCTCAATGCCGTATCACATCGCTTTCAATTGAAGCTGCCCCTAAGAAAAACAGCTATACCGTCAAGCTCACTGCTCAGAAAGTTGATACGGTGACATTTCAGCGCTCACGCACAAAATCAGCGCAAGCAAAAACTTCTAAGCCGGCAGGGAAGGGGAAAACCTCCGCAGGTAAAAAGAGCGCCACCACGGTAGACGCGAGCAAAGAGCCGCAAAAAGTTTATGCGCTCGAAAAAATGCGCCGTGTATTTGGAGGGGCATAAATGGAGCCTTCTTACTACGAGATTGGTGTTATCGCATCTATCCCAGACCAGGAATTCACATCATCACTAAACGGCGTGGTTTTGAATATGCGCCTGTTCTTCGCAACAACCACAGAGCTGTGGTGGCTTGAAATGTCCAACGCAGACAGGACAGTTACACTGTCACAAATTTGCTTGCGTCCGGGAGTCTGGCACGGCCTTAGTGGAAAATTGCCGGGCTATGCTGGCGCGGGAGCGATTGGTGTTGCTCGTCTTAGACCAAATGAAAAATTTGGAGACGTTAACGCTTTTGATGGGGGCTTTGGCCTTTTCTTTTACGACGAACTGGAGAGTGATTAAGTGGGGAAACTCTGGAAGCGATTTATTGAATCACTTTCGCCTAAAAAGCTGGGGGTGCTACTGGCTTTGGTGGTGGGGTTCACGCTGGGAGCGATTAAGTTTTGGGACTGGTTTAAATACAGGGTGGGAATTATTACGGCGGCTCTTGCGGTGCTTTCTCTTAATGAATGGGCAGTAATTATCGGCATTTTATGCACTGTGGTGACTTGCCTCGTTAATTGGTATTACGAGCGCAAAAAATACCTAATCGCTTTAAGTGGGGGTGTACGTGGGAAATAAGAGCAAATTAAGTGCCGTTATGCTGGGTTTAATTGCTGCCGGGGCAAGCGCTCCGGTATTGATGGCGCAGTTTCAGCACGAAAAAGAAGGAACCAGCCTGACAGCTTACCAGGACAAAAGCCGGGGCATATGGACTATTTGCGGCGGTGTGACTTACGTTGATGGTAAGCCGGTAATCAAGGGCATGAAATTGACGCGAGCACAGTGCGATAAAATTGATAAAGCCGAACAAGCTAAGGCGCTGGCATGGGTGGATAGAAATGTCCACGTGCAATTAACGGAGCCGCAAAAAGTTGGAATTGCTTCATTTTGTCCGTGGAATATTGGCCCCGGCAAATGTTTTCCATCTGGTTTTTATCGTGACCTGAATTCGGGAAACTTTAAAGGAGCTTGTGCGCAAATTAAGCGTTGGGTCTGGGATGCCGGGCGTGATTGTCGCATCCGGGAGAATAATTGCTATGGTCAGGTTATCCGCAGAGACCAGGAATCAGAGCTAACTTGCTGGGGCATGGACAAATGAAAACAAAATATGCCGTATTAATTGGCCTGATTGTAGCGTCGTCATTAGGTGGCGCTGGTTATGTCATCCATGAATCAGCTTTTGAGGCCGGGAAAAAGGATAACGATAAAGAATGGAAACTGAGGTGGTCAGAGCGCGACAAGGCCGATAAAGACGCGCAGTTGACACAAGAGCAAGCGCAGCGTGAAGAAGAACTCCGGCGTAAGAAGAAAACAGAGGAAATTGTAAATGATGCAGAACGGGAAAAACAAAAGGCACTGGCTGATGCTGCTGACGCTGATAATGCTGCTGACCAGTTGCGCGGGCAACTCGCCAAAATCAGGCGTGAACTCGCAACCAGTGAAACAGGCAGGATTTCCGCAGATGCCGCCAGAAGGCAGACAGCCGCCGAAACCGCAAGTTTGCTTGCCGACCTGTACGAAGAATCAGACCGTCGCGCGGGAGAAATCGCTAAATATGCTGATGCAGCAGCAAGTGCCGGGAGCGTCTGCGAACGCACATACGACGCGGTAACGCGATCTGTTGAGTGATCGAAACGGATCAATTAATGCCCGTAAATGATTGATAATTTGGATGGTTGAATGAAAAGGGCGGGGATGTGATGTTGGTCGCTTGTTTGTAGTTGCATTATAAGTGGACTACATATACGATTATGCTCATGGAAAGGAAGGCTTTTCCTGAGTTAACGTAGATTACAAGCGGATTACGTGTTGCAGCCCGTCATTTAACATAATATACATTATGCGCACCTACGATGTAACTCCAATATTCTGATGTCACTTTTAACCCATTTAGTGATGTCACTTTTTCTGGCATAAAGGATCCAATCCTCAGGCCATGGAGACATCAGGATGCTTGTGACCATGTCAGATAAAGAACTCAGCCGGATCAACGTCATTCAGTCAGTTGTTGAAAAGCGCATGCGCCGTCGTGATGCGGCTCATCAGCTTGTTCTGACCGAACGTCAGACACAGCGGTTAATGAACCGTTTTCGTGAGTCTGGTGCCGCAGGTCTGGCAAACCTACGGCGTGGACGCCCTGGTAATCACAGGCTTCCTGAGTCACTGAAGCTGCGTGTTCTGTCGTTACTTCACGATCATTACAGCGACTTTGGACCAACACTGGCCGCAGAAAAATTACGCGAACGTCACAACATCACAGTATCTGTTGAAACGCTCAGAAAATGGATGACAGCTGATGGACTCTGGATTCCTTATTCACGTCGCAGGCCCCGTGTTCATCAACCCAGATACCGGCGTGACTGCCTCGGAGAACTTGTTCAGATTGACGGTTCTCCGCACGACTGGTTTGAAGGTCGTGCGCCGAAATGCTGCCTGCTCGTCTTTATTGATGACGCGACTGGTCGCCTGATGCACCTCCGCTTTGGTGAGACTGAATCAGCCTTTGATTACATGATGACCACCCGCGAGTATCTCGAGCAACACGGCAAGCCCTTGGCGTTCTACAGCGACAAGCACGGCATTTTCAGAGTCAATAATGGTGGTTCAACCACAACCGGCATCACACAGTTTGGTCGTGTGCTTTCTGAACTGGGGATCGAGCTGATTTGTGCCAACAGTCCGCAGGCTAAAGGCCGCGTGGAGCGAGCAAATCAGACACTTCAGGACCGACTTATCAAGGAAATGCGTCTTGAAGGAATCAGCAGCATTGAAGCAGCGAACGCCTGGCTGGCTACTTTCATAGCTGACTTCAATCGTCGTTTCGCCAGGCCCGCAAAGTATCCCAAAGATTTGCATCGCCCGGTGGCAGAAAGTGGCGAAGAGCTGGATGATATCTTTGCATGGCAGGAATCGCGCAAGCTATCGAAAACACTGACATTCCGATATGACAAAATGATATATCTCGTTGACCCAACAGAAGAAAACGCTTGTATCGCTGGCGAGAAAATAACAGTCTACGACTATCCTGACGGCACACTGGCATTCAAATACGGTTACCGTTCACTCAAATATCAGGTGTTCGACAAACTGGAATGCGTTGATCAGGGGCAAATCGTTGATAACAAACGTCTTGGAGCTGTTTTAAAACTGGCGCAAAGCAAAATGGATGAACTCGAACGCGATGGCAAGCGTGACCGGAGCAAAAAGATGCCCAAACGACGGGCCCAGGCCAGAGTTCAGGAACAACTCAGGGCGATTAACCCGGTTCTGATAAATCCGGATGAATTCAGGGCCAGTCGGAAGCGCTAGCCCCCTGCTCTTTTGGTTGTTTTGGATAGTTCAGCTGTGGCAGTGTGATGAAGTACAAGCTTTTGAAAACATGGCAGTTGAGTTTGCAACCAATAATCCCCATTACTTATCTGGTTTTACTATCACAGCGGATATATTCCAGAATATTAAGGGGAAATGAGAACATGGCCAGATGTACGGCTCCTGTACGTGGACATAGCTCAGCAGCAGCCGCTGCTGCCTGTCCAGCCTGTCGCAATCGCAGTGGTTATCGCCGCAGCAGCTACAGTTATGATAGTTATCCGTCCTACTCCTCGTCAGGCAGCGCTGGCGGAAGTCGTGGAAGCAGTGGCGGTGGATCCAGCAGCGGTACAAAGCCCCGCTGGTCAAAATCGGGTTCTTCCGTTTCCTATACAACCGCCCAGGTACAATCCCTCACACCGATTCGCCAAACGGTAGAGAAACTTGTCGCAGAGAAGCCGGATTTGCGTGATGTATTCCTTTGCCACGCTTGGGATGATCGACAAGGCGTAGCCAAAGAGCTACACGATTTGCTCGAGGCTGCAGGCGTCAAAGTATGGTTTAGCGAAAAGGATCTTGCTCTTGGCGTTCCTATGATGCGCGCCATCGATAAAGGATTAGCAAATTCTCGAATCGGTTTGGTATTAGTGACTCCAGCGCTGTTAAACCGACTGCCCAAAGAAGGCGTTGCTGATAAAGAGCTTTCAGCTTTACTGGCCGGGAACCAACTCGTACCGATCGTTCATAACACAACGTATGAAGCTCTCCGTAATGTCAGTCCCTTGCTCGCATCCCGAAGCGGTCTGGACACGGGAGAAGACACGCTGGAAGTTGTCGCAACAAAAATTGCAGAATTGATTACTGTGTAGAGTAATAAATCTGGTCTGCTACCGCAGGCCAGATATTTTATCTCTTATCACCCTTTCCCTTCAGAACTAAACTTCCGCCCCTGTCCATGTAACTTCAGGTGACATTTGAAACTGGGAAAATCAGGTGACATTTTAAGCTTGCAATAACATACGATGATCGACGCACAAAAACACTTTTTATGCTCACCGCTCACCGATGGACTCTATAATGGATTTGTGAACGATTTATGCTGAGCGGTTTTTACTGCGATGCCATAGGACGGAGAATTTTTGCGGTAGCGCGATGGCTCATAACCTGATTGCGGCTAACTACCGCAAAATGAACGCGTTTTCCTGAACCCGATCAACTCAGGGTCGTTCAACCAATCAGGCAATTTTGCCTGATTGAATCCACGCCCCCAAAAGTTTTTTTGTGCAATGCTGACACAGATCCAGCCTCAGACACTCTCCGTCACCGAAAACTGATCCATAACCTGCAACGCGGTCTACAGACAAAAACTCCTGAAATTCCGAGGTCGCCAGTTCAGCCCGACGCCCGCAACGATCGCAGATTTTGGCGGATAGAGACAAAACCTCAACTTTTGAAAACTGCTGCATGGCATAGTACCCTCATAAAAATGTTTTGCCAGCGCTACGCTCGGCCAACCCCGGACAGCACCAGAATAAATTCTGGCACCGACCGGGGTTTCAGATAAAATATTATTCGAAAGCAACCACTTAACCAGCAAAAAAATCAGCAAGGAATGATGACCATGTTTAGCATAAAAAACAAACACTTAAGAAAGAAAGCCATATTACCTGCTGCCTTTGTATGTATATTTGCAATGCTAATTATAATGGTTGAGACATACAGGCAATGAACAGAGCCGTGAATTATTATACGGTTCTCCAAATCCGGTGACGCGCCCTCCTCGCCCGCGCTGCGGTGAGCGCGTCACCGGATTTTTCGTACCTGTAAAACAATAACGATATCAGTTTTTGTTGAATCGCTACCCTTGCTGGTCAGAAACGGAAACAACGAAAATCCCGTTTTAGTATCAGTATTTTTGTTATCAGCGAGACCACCAATCAGAATAATATCCCCATCTTTCAATGATATATCGGTAGAAATTGCCCGTTTAATAAGCGTCGGACTCTCATTAACACCATTATCAGTAGTGGTGAAATTCGAGAGCTCCTGAGACAGATTCAGGTCGATAACACTAGATCTGACCTGCGGTAGAATTTTAAAAATAATCCCGGAATCTTTATAGTTCACAGACTGAACAGCCGATTGCCCCTGATAACTAACAGTTCCCAGCGTAGGAGTTGAACTGCCGACCGAAAATTCCGCTTGCGAACCTGAACGCGCCCGCAATGTGGGGGCCGAAACAGTAGAAAACCGCGAATCTGTGTTAAACAGCTCAACCAACGCACTAAGTGAACCCGTGCCGATTTTCAGAAAATTGTCATACCCTCTCGCTGAACTGCCACCAATCTGTAAATTCAATTTTGAATTCAATAAATTAACAGCCAGTTGCAGACCTGAACCCGTTTTCGACGTACTCTGTACCTCATACACATAACCGGACACCAAAACCTCATCAGCCGGAATATCTACCAATGGCAACGCCTCAGAAACCCGCCTGATCTCAGATCTTGTACCGTAAAAAACTAACATATCAGCGGCCGTTTTCTCACCCCCCCCAGAGAACTGACCACCATCACTGGCTAATGATTTCATCTGTGATGCCAGATAATCGACAGACCGGTACAGGGGTTTATAGGTGTAGCTGAATTTCGGCAAAACTGTTTTTTCTGCTGATTGAGAGGGTACATAGTAGAAATCGACACCATTTTTTATTTTAGATTTAACGCCGGGTAATGACTCCAACTTACTGATAGTGTTTTATGTTCAGATAATGCCCGATGACTTTGTCATGCAGCTCCACCGATTTTGAGAACGACAGTGACTTCCTGCCCAGCCTTGCCAGATGCTGCCTCAGATTCAGGTTATGCCGCTCAATGCGCTGCGTATATCGCTTGCTGATAACGTGCAGTTCTCCCTTCAGGCGTGATTCATAAAGCGGCCAGCCATCCGTCATCCATACCACGACCTCAAAGGCCGACAGCAGGCCAAGAAGACGCTCCAGCGTGGCCAACGTGCGTTCACCGAATACGTGCGCCACAACCGTCCTCCGTATCCTGTCATACGCGTAAAACAACCAGCGCTGGCGTGATTTAGCGCCGACGTAACCCCACTGTTCGTCCATTTCCGCGCAAACAATGACGTCACTGCCCGGTTGTATGCGTGAGTTTACCGACTGCGGCCTGAGTTTTTTAAGTGTCGTAAAATCGTGTTGAGGCCAACGCCCATAATGCGTGCACTGGCGCGACATCCGACGCCATTCATGGCCATATCAATAATTTTCTGGTGTGTACCGGGCTGAGAGGCGGTGTAAGTGAACTGTAGCTGCCATGTTTTACGGCAGTGAGAGCAGAGATAGCGCTGATGTCCGGCAGTGCTTTTACCGTTACGCACCACGCCTTCAGTAGCTGAACAGGAGGGACAGCTGATAGAAACAGAAGCCACTGGAGCACCTCAAAAACACCATCATACACTAAATCAGTAAGTTGGCACCATTACCCATCTCCCCTATAAATAGCGATACGATAAGTTTTTGATGGTGAGGCATTTGCTGAGGTTGGTGCGGAAAAAATAGAGAAAGTAAAAGCCAGAGCAAGGGTAATCATATTTGCTCTCTTCAACTGAGTTTCCTGGAAAAAAAGTGGCATTACGCTATTCCCCTTGTTATAGAGTGTTTTGTAAATCATTAAGAACCATTTTTACCATTCTAAATACATGACATAAAATTAGAGCACTCGCTCAAATTTAACTTTGGCGTTGATTTTGTCAAGCGTTTTTAAGCGCGGCAAAAAAAAGTTAATACGTAAAAATGTGTAACTCTGACAAAGTTGTATAAATTTTTTAGTGAGATGCAGGCGACATACGAAAGGATAAAAAAGCAGAAACAGCGGTAACCTTGAAATCATCAACTAAGGTGTAAGGGCTAATTAACAGGCGATGTCCTGAAAGCCATACTTAACTGAACAAGACATTTTGTTTTTCGTAGTATGTCCGTGAGAGTATGCTTCGGCACGCACGAGGCAGATGAGAAACGGCGATGGCCCGAATCGTATAGAGACACAAACCTGAAATTCCGGACACCGCGCTTCAGGACATCGCTCAAGACGCCTATATCGGGCAGTATCCGGACGGTACTATCGAACGCCGGTACCCTGCCCTTTATGACTGACGACCAGCTATCTCACCCACGCACTTCTCCCTGAAATTTAGCATCGTCGCGGTTAATGTCGAAAATTTGCCACCTGACGTGGTTGGCATCGAGGGTGAAAACTGCCGTGGCGAGGGTGTTCTCCTCATCCGGATCGTCGGCAGCCAGCCGGTAAATTGGCAGTTTGGCATCATGGGTATCTGAGAGAATGGCTTTTGCCGCCGCGGCGTCAAACGGAGGTTGCGTTTCCCGCCACTGCACGAGGCGTAACTGCCGCGACGCTGAACTGTCGGTAACGATCTGCTCAACGCCAGCCAGTGCCGCATGCACCAGATGGTTGGCATGCCCGGTTACCGTCGTCAGGGGGAGAACGGAACAGCCTTGCCCGGTGGCCTCAACGCTGAACAGCCGCGCATCGCCCAGCTGCCCGAGCGTATGGTGAAACGCCCCGGATCGCGGCTGGCCGATAAGTATAGTGATGGCCTCGTCGAGGGTGTTCGCATTCAGCGAGGCGCGAGCCAGGATCTGACGCGGTAATCCCTGCGGACGATGCACTGCACGGATGTTATTCACCGTGTTAACGATACCTTTTTCATTCACCGCAAAGGTGTGGCCGCAAATCGACCCCGGATAGGCAAAACTCGTAAAGCTCAGACCGCGACTCGGGGTAATGGTAGCCAGCAAGCATTCATCCCGTAACTGAGGAAAACCGTCTTCATTGTGCGCGATAATCCGCTCGCCTGCGGCGTTTACCCCGGCCACCGTCGTACAGCCATCCGACGTTGAGCGCACCAGATCGCCACGGCAGTTCCAGGCAAAGACCTGATCAACATTGGCCTCCAGCCCCTGCGCCAACCCCTCCAGCTCCTGCCAGATGTGCGGATAATGCCGCTGCACCTCAGCGCGCATTAATCGGGTCTCAGGGGATGCCTGCAGGGTCATCACCGTTTGCCACAATGACGTGAGCATCAGTTTCTGATGCCAT
Organism: Klebsiella sp. PL-2018; assembly: GCF_019048985.1. Lineage (NCBI taxonomy): Bacteria > Pseudomonadati > Pseudomonadota > Gammaproteobacteria > Enterobacterales > Enterobacteriaceae > Klebsiella > Klebsiella sp. PL-2018. The sequence continues at coordinate 2,914,435 of NZ_CP077673.1, read as the reverse complement.
GCTTCACGGCCAAGCTCGCCAAGGCGCAGGCCAATCTCAAACGGGGAACCACTGATGTCTATTTTCTTCATGTGATGGATTCACTTATGTTCAGGAAACGTGCTGTAAAAATTCTTTCAGGCGCGGATTGCTACTGGCATTCAGCAGGATATCAGGTGGGCCATCTTCAGCAATGGTTCCACCATCGATAAAAATCAATCGAGAGGCCACATCGCGTGCAAAGCCAATCTCGTGCGTCACTATAATCATGGTCATCCCTTCATCCGCCAGTGAACTCATCACTTTTAATACTTCATGGCGCAACTCCGGATCGAGCGCAGAGGTTGGCTCATCAAACAGCATCATTTTCGGTTTCACCGCCAGCGCGCGGGCGATAGCCACGCGCTGCTGCTGGCCGCCTGAAAGCTCCGACGGATAGTGCTCGGCCCGTTCGCCCAGGCCGACACGTTCCAGCAGCGCCAGCGCCTGTTCGCGGGCTGCCGCTTGACTCATTTTGCGTACGCGGATAGGCCCAAACATCACATTTTCCAGCGCCGTCAGATGCGGAAACAGATGAAACTGCTGGAATACCATCCCCGCTTCGCGGCGGATTTCGCACTCGTTGACGTGAGGATCGGTCAGGTGCATTCCGGCAACCAACAAAGTGCCGGAGGAGATCTCTTCCAGCTTGTTGATACAACGCAGCAGCGTCGATTTACCTGAACCTGAAGGACCGATAATCACGACCACTTCACCGGCATCAATTTTCAGATTGATATCGTGCAGCACCTGGGTGGTGCCGAAATGTTTAGCGACCGCGCTAAATTCAACCATGCTCATAAAATATGGATCCTTTTCTCCAGTTGCTTCAGCAGGAAGCTCAGGCACAGGGTGACGGCAAGATAAATCAGGGCTACCGCTGTCCAGACCTCAAGGGCACGGAAGTTCCCGGCGATGATCTCCTGCCCCTGGCGCGTTAATTCCGCGACGCCGATAACAATGAACAGCGAGGTGTCTTTAATGCTGATAATCCACTGGTTGCCCAACGCCGGGATCATGCGGCGCAGGGCCAGCGGCATAATCACATGCCATAGCGTTGCGCGCTGCGATAATCCCATCGCCAGACTGGCTTCTTTAAATCCTCTATTGATGGACAAAATTGCGCCGCGCGTAATTTCCGCAATATACGCGCCGGAGTTAATAATAATGGTGACCATCGCGGCCGTGATAGGGTCGATACGAACAGGCAGAATCATTGGCAAGGCAAAATAGATAAACATCACCTGTACCATAATTGGCGTGCCGCGAATCAGCTCGACAAAAATTAATGATAATGTTTTCGCGATACCGCCTCCCAGTGCACGACAGATTCCTGCCAGCAGACCGATGATAAAGCCGCCCGCCAAACCGACCATAGAGATCAATATTGTCAGCTGCAGCCCCTGTAATAATAACGGCAGGGATTCCCATATATATTTCGTTTCGAAATTCATAATGCAGTCTATTACTCTCGGTTCTGGCCGGGGTTACCCGGCCCGGCGGGGATTATTTAGGTTGCTTGTTAAACCATTTGAAATAAATCTTGTCGTAGGTGCCATCCGCGCGTAATGCCTTTAACGCGGCATCGACCTTCGGCGTCAGGCTGCTGTTTTTCTGCAGGGCAAAACCGTATTTCTGCGGCAGAATGCTGTCCGTTTCCCCGGTCGATTTTACCTTACCGCCACCTGCGGTTTTCACGTAGTAGAGCACGTTCGGGGAGTCGTGAACGACCGCGTCCAGATTGCCTGCCTGCAGGTCGAGATAGGCGTTATCAATATTGGGGAATTCGACATAGTTGGCTTTATATTTGGATTTCATAAAACTGGCCGCGGCGGTGCCCTGCTTCAGCCCCACTTTTTTACCGGCAAGCTCGCTGAATTTGGTGATGGAATTATCACCACTTTTCACCGCCATTAAGAGATCCGCATCGTAGTAACCCTCGCTGAAATCAACGACCTGTTTGCGGGCATCGGTAATGGTGATCCCGGCCATTGCCACATCTAAATTACGCGATTGCAGCCCAGGAATTAAACCGCCAAAATCCATAGGGCGTAATTCGTAGCTGACATTCATTTTCTTCGCAATGGCTTCCCATAAATCGATATCAAAACCAACATATTTATTGCCTTGTTTAAATTCAAAGGGAACGAAGGCAGTATCCACACCGACTAATAATTTATCTTGTGCCATGACGGCAAAACTCGCCGAACAGGCAACCAGTGCCAGGGTAATCTTTAATTTTTTCAATAATGCAGACATAATAATCCTCAGCGTAATTAAGACAGCAGACATGAGTTTTCACGCAATACCCTAAAACTGATATTGGCGTTGAGAATAAAAACAGTATCCCTACATTCGCACGCGATATAAAAATGAAGGCGTGCGAATTATTTATGCGGGAAGAATAAAATCCCTGGTGTCGGGTACTGGCGTCTGCGCGCCGTTCATAATCATTGAAAGAAAGCTGTAATAACCGTTGATGCCAATCAGATCGACAACGCCCTTTTCCCCCCAGAGATCGATTGCCTGTTGCCAGATATCATCGCTGACTTTTTTATGCTGATGCAGCTGCTGGCAAAAATGGTAAACCACCCATTCATCAGCCGCCAGCGTCTCTGGTTGACGCCGTTCATTGATTGCCTGCACCGCCTGCGCCGGGATCCCTTTTTCCCTGGCTATTGGCGCATGAATAGCCCATTCAACCGGCTGCGACCAGTGACGCGCGGTCAGCAGGATGGCCAGTTCCGACAACCGCTGCCCCAGCGCGCTACGGTAGCGCAGATACTCCCCCATTCGCTGCGCATGGGCCATCAGTTCCGGGCTGCGCAACAACGGTTCAAACGGCGGCAGCAGCGCGCCGCGCGGCCCGTTGATAATCTCCTCCGCAAGCTGGCGTTGTTCATCGCTCCACTGCTGTTCTGACAGCGCAGGTAAACGGTTCATGGCTGACGTCTCATCAGTTTATGCGTCTCTTCGCTGATGACCTTGTGCAGTGTATCCACCACGAAATCGAGTTCTGACCGGCTGACAATAAACGGCGGCGCAATCAGAATATGATCGCCCCGCTGGCCATCAATGGTTCCGCCCATCGGATAGACCAGCAGCCCGTGCGCCATGCACTGCGCTTTGATAGCCGCATGCAGCTTCAGCAGCGGATCGAATGCCGTTTTGCGCTCTTTATCGCATACCAGCTCCACGCCGGCGAACAAACCGCGACCGCGCGTATCACCGACATACGGTAATCCGCCGAGCACATCATGCAGCGCCTGCTGCAAATACGCGCCCTGCTGCTGCACCTGCTCGAGCAAACGATCTCGCTCGATAACCTGCTGCACGGCCAGCGCAGCCGCTGCGGCTGTCGGGTGGCAGATGTAGGTGTGACCATGCTGGAACATTCCGCTACCGGCTTGCAGCGCGGCGACGATTTGCTCACTGGCCAGCACTGCGCCAATGGGCTGATAACCCCCGCCTAAACCTTTTGCGATGGTCACGATGTCAGGGACAACGCCATCCTGTTCAAAGGCGTGCAACGTGCCGGTACGGCCCATGCCGCACATCACCTCATCGGCGATATACAGAATGCCGTATTTATCACACAGCCGACGAACGCCTTGCAGATAACCCGGCGTAGGCGGCATTGCGCCAGTGGTTGCGCCAACCACCGTTTCGGCGATAAAACCGATAATTTTTTCCGGCCCGGCGTCCAGAATTGCCGCTTCGAGTTCGCCAAGTAAGCGCTCGGTATATTGCTGCTGGCTTTCACCCGCCTCACGGTCACGATACTCATTACAGGCCGACACGCGCACCACATCCATCAGCAGCGGCGCGAACTGGCGGCGGCGCCACTCGTTACCGCCAACGGCCAGCGCACCCAGCGTATTGCCGTGGTAGCTTTGTTTACGGGCAATAAATAGCGTGCGATCCGGCTGCCCTATCTCCACAAAATACTGGCGCGCCAGCTTCAGCGCCGTTTCAACCGCTTCCGATCCGCCGGAGACGAAATAGGCATAGTTCAGGGAACCGGGCGCGGTGCGGACAAGCTGCTCTGCCAGTTGTTCCACCGTATCGCTGGTGAAAAAACTGGTGTGGGCATAGGCCAACCGATCGATCTGCCGGTGCATCGCCGCCAGCACATCCGGATGGGCGTGACCCAGACAAGAAACCGCCGCCCCGCCGCAGGCGTCCAGATAGCGTTGACCACTGGCATCGGTGATGTAAGCGCCCTGGGCACTGACTGCCACTGCCGGGGTGGTACGGAGGCTGCGGTGAATGATTTGACTCATGCTTTTATCCTGCTTAAGAAATCGCTTTCGCGTAAGTTGAAAGCATCTTGCAGGATCCATTTGAATCTCGTCAATTCAATAATGATTCAAATGTATTTAATTTTCTTATGATAAAAGCAAATGAATCATTTATCAGGACTTATCGGGCATCACATACGCCCCGGAGCGTTGCAGATAACGTTCTGCGCTCTCAATTTTATTCACCGCCTCCCTACCGTGGCGGGCAACCAGCATCGCCAGCAAACACTCGGCGACGCCCATACCGGACACTATCGAAGGGAAAAAAGAGGGGCTGCTGAGGGAGAAAAGCAACGTGCAGTCCGCCGCTTGCGCCAGCGGCGAAACCGGAGAGTCGGTGATGGCGATAATCCGTGCCCCGGCCTGCCTGGCAGCATTGAGAACGTCGAGAGATTCGCGGGAATAGGGAGAAAAGCTGGTCAATAGCAGGCAGTCTTCCGCGTTGATCTCACGGGTGAAGACTTCGATATTACTGGCCAGCCCGTCAATCAGCGACACCTGGCGATTGAACAATCGATAGACATAAAACAACGACCAGGCGATAGGAAAGCTGGCGCGGAAGCCGCAAATATAGACCTGCTTCGCTTCATCCAGCAACGTCACCGCTTGCTGCATAGCGTGTTGATTCTCTGCCTGAGTGAATGCCAGATTGGCCTGATGCGCGAGGAACACCTCTTCGTACAGCGCGGGCTGCGTCCCTTTGGCGATCAATTTTTCAGCCTTAGATACATATGTATCATTTCCTAAGCCGAGATCGTCGATAAATGCGCTTTTCAGCTCCCGCCAACCGTTATAGCCCAGACGCTGCGCCAGGCGTAGCAGCGTGGCAGGCTTAACGCCGGCTTCCGCGGCGAAAGCGCGCATTGATTGCACCACCAGTTGGTTGGCATTTTGCAGGGAAAATTCCGCCGCGCGCTGGAGTTCGGGCGACAGCAGGCTGAATTGGCTCACAATATTTTCACGAAGATTCATGGCGTATCGTTATCATCCGTAAGAGTGGCTGCGGCGAAACCGGGCCGCAGAAAGGGATATATATAACCATAATTCGCCGTAATTGCATTATGGCAGAGACGGAGGCTCATCCCTGCGCCACGGAGTATCGCCCCAGGCGAATGATCCGAAGCCTCTTTATTCGGCGCCTGAAACCGCGGGATTTTCAGGAATGACCCTATACCCAACTCTTTGATGGCATTGGCAAAAAACATTGTCGCCGCTATCGCAAAAGAGAAATTATTCGCTTTATTTATAAATTGGCTTGCTAAATAATTGGTCAGGTTTTATTACGCAGTAGAGGAATTAAGATGCGTTTCAGTACCATGCCCGACAGTGAAATTATTTCTGAACTGTGCCGAAGAATTAAAGAAACGCGTATACAGCTGGGCCTGTCACAGATTGAGCTGGCCGAACGCGCTCAGGTCGGCGCGGCAACCATTAAACGCGTTGAATTAGGCGAATCCGTTACCCTCAGTACGCTGATTGGTATTTTGCGCGGTCTCGATCGGCTGCATCAGCTGGAGTCGATTTTATTTGACTCGCACATGCGTACATTTAAGGCGCAGCTCAATGCCGGACCCCCTTCCCGTATCCGTATTCGGAAAAAAACGCATCAGCCAAAAGAGAAATTGCCCGCCGCTGCCCAGACCAACGAGGCTGATGCCACGATTAACGAATGGTACACCTCATCGGCTTCTAACAGCGTGGTGTGGTCTTTTACGCCGTCCGACGGAGAGAAAAAAAGCTAACAGGCTTCAGATGATTTTAAAGATCAGGGAAGAGAAAACCGCCTGCGGCTCAGGCAGGCGGTTTTTAGGGGACTCAGGATTCACACACCGCGACTTTAATCGCCAGACCGCCCCGGGCGGTTTCACGGTACTTGGCGTTCATATCTTTGCCCGTCTCAAACATCGTTTCGATAACTTTATCCAGGGAGACTTTTGGATCGCTGGTACGGTACATCGCCATACTGGCCGAGTTTATCGCCTTCACTGCCGCAATCGCGTTACGCTCGATGCACGGCACCTGCACCTGGCCGGCCACCGGATCGCAGGTCAGGCCGAGGTTATGCTCCATGCCGATCTCCGCGGCGATGCACACCTTCTCCGGACTGCCACCCAGCAGCTCGGCCAGTCCGGCAGACGCCATCGAGCAGGCCACGCCCACTTCGCCCTGGCAACCGACTTCTGCCCCGGAAATGGAGGCATTCATCTTGTACAGAATGCCTATCGCGCCCGCCGTCAGGAAATAGCGCATATAGATTTCCGGCGTCACCTCTTTGATAAAACGATCGTAATAGGCCAGTACCGCCGGAACAATGCCGCAGGCGCCGTTGGTCGGCGCGGTTACCACTCGCCCGCCCGACGCGTTCTCTTCCCCCACCGCCATGGCGAACATATTGACCCAATCCATCGCGCTCAGTGGCGTAATCGACTGGCTCTGCGGCGCCAGCACGCGGTGCAGCGCAGAAGCCCGGCGCGGCACTTTCAGCGGCCCCGGTAAAATACCTTCCGTATTCATCCCCCGGTTAATGGCGTTTCTCATGGTCTCCCAGATTTTCGCCATATTTTGCTCAACGTTCTCCCGGCCGTGGCGGGCGATCTCGTTTTTCATCATCACGGCGGAAATCGACAGGCAGTTGTTCTGGCAGTGCGCCAGCAGGTTGCGGGCAGAATAGAACGGGAACGGAATATCAACCTCCGCCTCCAGGTTCTTACCAAAGTTTTCCTCCGTGACGATAAAACCGCCGCCGATGGAATAGTAAGTCTGGAAGTGGACGATTTTGCCATCGCAAAACGCCGTAATGCTCATCCCGTTTTCGTGCAGCGGCAGAAACTCATTGTGAAAGCGCATGCATTCCGCCACCGGGAACTGTATCTCGCGCTGGCCTTCTTCAATAAACAGACGATGCATGGTGTTGACATCGCGAATAATGCCCGGAATGGCGTCGATATCAACGGTATCCGGTAGATACCCTGACAGACCAAGAATAATGGCGATATCGGTATGGTGACCTTTACCCGTCAATGAGAGGGAACCATACACATCCACCACCAGCCGAGTCACTTTATGCAGCAGGCCTTTTTCCTGCAGGGTATCAACAAACTGTTTTCCCGCTTTCATCGGCCCAACGGTATGTGAGCTGGACGGCCCGATGCTGATTTTGAAAATATCGAAAACGCTAATCATATGGCACCCACGCGGTTACATAGCAAAACGGATGCGCCGCCGGTGACAGGCGGCGCTGAAAACTTAGCTGAACAGAGAGAAGAAAATAGCGGAGATGGCAATCAGTCCCATTACCACCACAAACGCGTTACTGATGTGGCCGCTGTACTTGCGCATGGCCGGTACTTTGTTGATGGCATACATTGGCATCAGGAACAGAATCATCGCGATGACCGGGCCGCCCAGCGTTTCAATCATCCCCAGGATGCTGGGGTTCAGGGTGGCAACAATCCAGGTGGTCACCAGCATGAACAGCGCGGTGATCTTGTTCAGTTTGTTGATTTCGATCGATTTCCCTTTTCCGCGCAGTGACTTAATCACCATGCCGTTGAAGCCTTCACGCGCGCCGAGGTAGTGGCCGAGGAAGGATTTAGTAATCGCAATCATCGCGATGATCGGCGCCATCCAGGCTATCACCGGCGCGTTAAAGTGGTTCGCCAGATATGAGAGGATGGAGATGTTCTGCGCTTTCGCTTCCGCCAGGTTTTCCGGGGAGAGGCTCAGTACGCAGCTGAACACAAAGAACATCACCGTCAGCACCATCATGATGTGGGCGAAGCCCAGAATACGGGAGCATTTGCGCTCGGCGTCCTGGCCATATTCTTCACGTTTAGCCACCGCAAATGAGGAGATAATCGGCGAATGGTTGAAGGAGAAGACCATGACCGGGATGGCCAGCCACAGGGTCATCCACAGACCATTTCCCGTTGCCGAAGCGCTGCTCAGCGACAACGTATCCAGTACCGCGCCGTTCCATTGCGGGATCAAATACAGCGCCAATATCATCAACGCGAACACGAACGGAAACACCAGCACGCTCATGGCCTTAACAATCATTTTTTCGCCAAAACGGACAATCCCCATCATGCCGACAATTAAAATCAGCGACAAAATAGCGCGCGGCGGAGACACCAGACCAAGCTGGTGAGTAATAAAGCTATCGACGGTGTTGGTAATAGCAACGCTATAAACCAGCAGAATCGGATAAATAGCGAAGAAATAAAGCAGCGTGATAAGCTTACCTGCACCGGTGCCGAAATGTTCTTCCACCACTTCGGTAATATCTTCTCCCGGATTTTTGCCCGACAGGACAAAACGGGTTAAACCACGGTGGGCAAAAAAGGTCATCGGGAAGGCAAGAATGGCCATGATGATTAACGGAATTAAACCGCCGACCCCGGCGTTAATTGGCAGGAAAAGCACCCCTGCACCAATTGCGGTACCGTACAGGCCCAGCATCCACACGGTATCACTTTTTCTCCAGCCGCTGCTCTCGCGAGCAACGAGGGTATTTTGAACGGTTTCCATAATATGGCCTCAGTAATATAGAGTAGGGTCAAATTAATTTGACTCTGATTCAGGTAATAAAAACGCTGTGTTTGTTTGGCTATTTTATAAAATGCAACTATGCTGATTCACTAACAGCGATCACATAACCTGATTTATAGTGGCACCTTTTAACGCATCAAAATTAGTACTGAAATCTTATTATTTTTTAAAGTATCATTTTTAATACGTTATTATTTATATGGGTGTACTTAACGTGCTGGATATTTATATAATTCACGTGCAGAGATAACAACCACTATTTGTCATACGATTAATAAAACGCAAAAAATCAGGGGCAAGGAAATAGACACCCTCCCCCTCAATTTTCGCTAAAAGCCCTTGTAGTGCTCTTTACTCAGGCCATAAAATGACGGACAAGAAAGGCCCGTGGCGTAAAGCTTGCTTTGGGCAACAGCCTCTACGACCCTGCGGATTCGATGGTTAAGATGTTCTTTAACGTGCTGGCAACGTTTGTCGAATTCGAAGGAGACTTGATACGTCTTCGCACGCGCGAAGAGATGGCTATTGCCCGGGGCAAGGAAAACTGCGGGGGAAGCAGTCGACGCTGTTAGATAAACAGCAGAAAGAGCTTTGCAGGATGCACGGAAGCGGTGAACGCTCTATCAGCGATCTGGCTGAATTATTCTCCGTCTCCCGCCCCACGGTCTATCGGACGCTTTCCCGGGGAAATAATGGAAAACAGGATTTAATAAAAATCAGCAAGGAGCGATTATGTACAACAACAATGAAGTCATCAGTTATCTACAAGCCAACAAGATTCTTGCGCTGAAGCTCGATCATGCTGTTTCTGCTGTCGGCGAAAAGGTCAGAAACCAGGTTGATGCATTAGGGAAGGGGGCAACCCGCCTGCTGTATTACACGTCCTGTTTCACCGATGAATACAACGATGTTTGCCAGCAGCAAAAGACAGAAGATTTGCGCTTCAGGAATGCTGTTATACGCATTATCCAGCATGGTGACGTTGTCTTTGAAATGCTTCGGGTCTACTTTGAGGAAATATTCAAATACAAAACTAATGCTCAATTAGAGCATATTAAAAAAGCGCTTATGGCCGTGAATGTCCATATCGCTGCCAGCACCCTTACAGGTGCAGGGTACGCTTTAGCGGTCGCTACCAGCATTCGTATTGGATTGAATCTAAGTATGCAACTCAGTGCCCTTACGGGACGCGCTGCGGGTACGGTTGCGGGGGTTTTGGCTACATATGGTTTGGTTCAGAAAGCGGCGGATAGCGCCCATCGTTTACACGTCCAATACCCAGCCTATTATTCAGCACTTTACATGCAACAACTAGATATGATGTATTTTTTGATTGAGCCCCTATTCGAGCGCGCAGGTGCCTTTGAAGCGCAATGGGTGTCTGATTCTGGCATAGCAAATATTATCACCCGGATGATTAGATAATCATGATTCAATCACTAAAGAAATTTCTACTGTGGCAACTCAGGTTTTTATCATCGTTGTACGGACCTGTGATCCTCACGATTATTTTTGCGCTGCTTCAGGGGTATTTTTTTCCTGAGAGCCCTGTTTGGCCTATAGGCGTATTTGCCATGATTATGATTGTTGTTTTTACGCGTTATTGTAAATGGTGACAGGGTGAATATCACTGTTATTTAAATCATCACTGATAAGGAAATTATATGTCTACTCCCGCTCATTTATGGCTTGAAGATGAAAACGGATCGCCGATTGTTGGCAGTTGTTTAATGCCCCTGCGTTTAGGTTCTATCGAATTAAAATCATTTTCGCATGGTGTAACCATTCCAGTAGACCCCAGTTGGGGCAAACTTACTGGAACGCGCGTTCATAGCCCGATCACGATAGTGAAAGAATTTGACCAAACGACACCTGTTCTGTATCGCGCCGTATGTGAAGGCCGAACACTGAAAAAAGCAACAATCAAGATGTACCGAATACTGGAATCGGGCATTGAGTCAGAATATTTCAATATCATCCTGGAAAACGTCAAAATAACGACGGTTTCCCCATACCTTGCCCCTAATGGCATGAGTAGCACACATCTGGAAACACTCGAATTGCGTTATGAGGCGATTACCTGGAAGTATACGGAGGGTAATATTATTTATCGTGATTCATGGAACGATCGTTGTTGTGCCTAATGACGAAGTTTCTGACCTCCGTGCAGCCCATGGATGCTGGCGCTGGCCGACGCACAATAAGCGCCTGAACCCGGCAAAAGAGAGTGCCAGCCTGCTGGCACTTTTAACCTTAAACTGGGTCGATAACCGTCACGCGGGCACCTTTAAATAGGGCGCAATGCTCGCTAATTTCTCCCGGGTTTCCGTCAGTTCGCGTTCCGGCGTAGATTGCGCGATGATACCCGCCCCCGCCTGTATCCAGCAGCGCTGGCTATCCTGAAACACGGAACGCAGTACTAACGCCGCATCGAAGCGCGTATCTTCCAGCAGCAGGATTGCGCCTGAATAGAGCTCCCGCGGCGTTTTTTCAATTTGCATGATCGCGTTGAGGGCCGCTTTTTTAGGGATACCTGACGCGGTAATTGACGGAAACAGCACGGTAAACGCATCCCAGGCATCCTTATCTTCCGCGAGCTGGCCGCTGACGCCAGACCCCAGATGCTGGACGCTGCCGCGCTGGCGAACCGACATCAAATCCTCGACCACCACGCTGCCGGGCTGGCAAACCGCCTCCAGTTCGGCAATGGCTTCTTTGACCGAGAGGATATGCTCAAGCACCTCTTTACCGTCGTGCAGCAGCTCCCTCTCATTTGCCTGATTATGCGCCGTATCGCCCATGCGATCGCGGGTGCCCGCCAGCGGTTCAGTGACCACTTTCTTTCCCGTCACCGACATCACCAGTTCCGGACTAAAACCCAGCGCCTCGCGTCCTTGCTGGCGAAACATAAACGTACGGGTGGGCGTGTTGGCCTGTCGTCCATATAGCAGCGTAGCGGGCATATCAATTCGCGCTGGCAGAGGAATCGCGCGTGAGACGATGACTTTAACGTAATCGCCGCGGCGGATCGCCGAAACGGCGCGCGCAACCTGCTGTTTATACGCTTCACCGTCCAGGGCGGTATCCACAACCATTGGCCCGCATGGTGTCTCCGTATCGACCTCTTTTACCCACTCGCACAGACGGCGGCATCCGTCGGCGGAGTCCGCGTAAACGGTAACATTTCCCTTCTCAAAAATAAGTTCTTCACGGGGAGCGGTTAACGTTAGCAGCGGCCACTCGCCGGCATCAAAGGCCATACCCCGCGCATGGGCCGCAAAGTTGAACCCAACCTGGCCATATACCCGGCATCCTCTCACCCGCGGATGCGTCATAAAACGACGCGCGCAGTCGGTAATCGAATCTACCGCCCACATTTGTTCTCCGGCATCATCAATGAATGTCGCCTGGGTGCCGTCGGCATTAATCTGCAGTTGCGCCTGGCATCCTTTACCTATGTACCAGCAAGGTTGGCGCTCATAGACATAGCACTCTTCATCTCCGAACTGACGTAAGACGCCAGAAATCATCGGTAGCCATTGCTCCTCTGGTAACGCCAGGTGTAAAAATTCACTGATTTTCATCCCTTACCTCTCTGTGTTATTCCCGGATCAATCAATTGAGCTTGTCATCAGTTCTTTTGCCGAACGCAGTCGGATAGAAACAATCCACGCCGCCAGCAACGTGAATACGCCGGCAAACAGGAAGCAGGCCGCATAGCCAAAGCGCTGCGCGACAACGCCGCCGACTACGCCGGCCAGAATGGCGATGGCGGCGTCAGTACATTGAAAGAGCGTAAAATCGACACCGGCCTGCAAAGGCGAAGAAAGCGCCATCAGCGTGGCGTAAAGACAGACCAACGCGCAGGCCAGCGAAACAGATTGAACAACGATCAACCCCTGGAGAATCGGCAGCAGTAGAGGACCCGGCGCTATCAGCAGCGTCATCACTACCGCCAGCAGCGCGATGCCCTGCACGCCATAAGCCGCAAACAGCGCTCTGCCGGGTGAGAGGCATTTCATCAGCAATCCACCCGCCAGCGTTCCGGCTATGCCCGCCGCAATATTACCGCCGCTGAACAGCGCGCCGAGCGCTGACATGCTCAGACCATGATCCAACAGCAGCGGCGCCAGAAGAGGCAGCACAAACCGCATGCCGGAATTCAGCATCAATACCAGCATTAAGCCCAGACGAGCCTGTCGCCTTCTAAGCGCATAACCCAATGCCGGAACATGCGGAACAGATGCTGCGCGCGTTGGTTCGGCAATGCGCCACAGGGGTACGGATAAGACCAGGATCAGCGCCGCCATCATCAGCATGGCCGCAGGCCAGCCGACGGTCGCCGACAACATCAGAAACACCCCGCCGCCGCACATCATTCCCAGATAGCTGCCGCCGACCTGCACGCTGTTTCCCCAACCGTACCCTGCGCGGGTCAGCTGATCGACGCAAAAACCGTCGCTGGCGATATCAATAGTGGAGGCGACTGTACCCGCCACCATAAACAGCGCAAATAGCGCGACGACTAGCGTTTCGGGCAATCCGCCTTCTCGCCCTGTCCCGCCAATCGCGGCGGCAATAGCCAGGATCGCCGCGAGCGCAGCCTGCCCGCGCAGGATCAGCATGTGGGAACGGCGCTGCGGGCTGCCAGGAGGTAGCCGCCAGCGCTCGACCCACGGCGCCCAAATAAACTTCAGCGCCCAGGGCAGCATAAACAGCGTTGTCGCCCCGGCAAGCGCAAGCGATCCCCCAGCAGCGCGCACCAGCGCGGGCAAGGACTGCATCGAGAGCGCCGATACCAGACTCTGTGTCACATAGATGCCGGCAATGGCGAAAATCACCCGCCCGGTGGTTAACGTCAGCGGTTTCACATTCGACGGAACGTCACTCATGCGCCACCTCCTCTGACGTGGAACCCCCTTCGGCGCGCCAGGCGCGGGCGGCCATTTGCGCGTGCCACAGCGCCTGGTAACGCCCATGAAGAGAGAGCAGCTGCCCATGGGTGCCCTGTTCAACCACTTTTCCCTCCTCCATCACCAGGATGTTTCCGGCCCCGACGATGGTAGACAGGCGATGGGCGATAATAATCACCGTCCGGTTGTGAACCAGATTATCGATAGCTTTCTGTACCGCCAGCTCGCTATCGATATCCAGCGCGGCGGTCGGCTCATCAAGAATGACGATTGGCGCATCTTTCAATAAGGCCCTGGCAATGGAAATCCGCTGGCGCTCGCCGCCCGATAGCTGTCCGCCCATCTCGCCCATTGGCGTCAGCCAGCCTTGAGGAAGGCGGGTAATGAATTCAAGACACTGCGCCGCGCGGGCGGCCTCTTCCACTTCCTGCTGGGTCGCCTGCGGGCGCGCAATCAGGATGTTCGCCAGCAATGTGTCATCAAACAGCCAGACATCCTGGAAAACGACGGAAATCAGGCTGTTGAGCTGCTCCGCCGTCAGGCGACGAATATCGACGCCGCCGATAGAAATCCGCCCTTGCTGGGGATCGGCATAGCGCATTAACAGTTTGCTGACCGTGGTTTTACCTGCGCCGGAAGCGCCCACCAGCGCGCTCATACTGGCCGCCGGAAAGGTCAAAGAGAGGTCATTGAGCGCGGGATCGCCGCTGTCGTCATAGCGGTATTGAATATTGTCAAAGCGGATATCGTAACATTCCGGCATCTCCCCGCGTTCGGCAACGGGAAGCGGCGCGATCGCCATAAATTGCTCAATACGCTGTAAGGCGCTGGCAATCAGTTCCACCACCGAGGTGTAGCTGATAAACATGGCCATCGGTTCAGCAAAACGCATAATCATCGCGGCGGCGGCAATCAGAAAGGCGAGGTTCAATGTGCCCGTGACCACCCAGATAATTCCGCACAACACCACCACCTGTAGTCCCAGCTCCACAACGCCGGCGATCAGCATCGTCGCGCCCGCGCTCTGGCGGTGAGTGCGGGTCTGTAAGTTTTCCAGAGCATCAAAATGATCCCGCAGCGCCCGGCTTTTATCGGCATCGCTACCGCAGGCACGCAATACCATCATCCCCTGCGCAAATTCAACAATATCCCCGCTCAGCCGCTGGTGCGCTTCGCCCAGGGTCTGCATTTGTCGCCGCATCGCCGGGCGGCGCCAGTAATAAAACGGCGCCAGCAAGGGGAAGATCAGCAGCATCACCAGCCCCAGCCGCCAGTCGATCCACAATGTCGCCAGCGACGCCGTCAGCGGCGTGACGATGGTCAGCAGTAAAATATTGGCTATCGCAATCACATAATTGAGGTTTTCATCCACGGAGCCCAGCAACAAGGCGTTCGTTTCGCCCGCTCTGCCGCGCTGGAGCCTCTCCAGCGGCACGCGGCGTAATTGTTCGCCCAGGCGCAGACGCAGCTCATGGGTGGCCTGCGCCAGATGCCCGCGGTATTCAAAGCCCAGCCCATACCAGCGGAGCGCCAGCGTCAGCAACGCCGCAATGCTGAAGGCCAAAGCCCAGTGAAGAAGCCGCGATGCTTCATTCCGTAGCAGCGCATCAACGATCGGATAGAGACAGGCGAAGGCGATCCCCTGCATCAATGCCGCCAGCAGCAGAGCAACCAGACTGCGCCGCAGCGTTCCCGCCTGACTGCCCACGCTGGAGATAAGCTGGCGCCAGATCGCGCGCCAGGCCAGATTATCCGCCGGGTTAGTGTCTTTCATTTTGCACCGCCTCTTCCTGCGTTCCACCCGGCGCCCACTGCTGCGCCTGCTGATAGCGTTGCCATAGCCGTTGATACAGGCCACCCTGCGCCAACAGCTGCCCGTGGCTCCCGCTTTCCCGGAGCTGACCGTCGGAAAACAGCAATATCACATCGGCCTGAGTCACCATGGAGAGACGATGCGCGACCATGATGACCGTCCGGCCGCGCATGGCCGCCGCGAGGGCTTTGATAAGCGCCGCTTCACCTTCCGGATCGGCAAACGCCGTCGCTTCATCAAGCACCAGAATGGGACGATCCTGCAAAAGCGCCCGGGCGATGGTGATGCGCTGCCGCTGCCCGCCGGAGAGAAATACCCCTCGTTCCCCGACCCGCGTGCTGTAACCCTCCGGCAACGCGCTTATAAACTCATGCGCCTGCGCCACTCTGGCCGCCGCTATCACCGATTCCAGCGGCGTATCCGGCGCGCCCAGACGGATGTTATTGGCGATCGTGTCGGCAAAAAGAAAGTTGTCCTGAAACACAAACGAGATTTGCTTCATCAGGGTCTCTATCCGCATATCGCGCAGATCCACGCCGCCAATACGAATATGGCCTTTGTCGGGATCGGCGTAACGCAGCAGCAGCCGCGCCACGGTGCTTTTCCCGGCGCCGCTTGGCCCTACCAGCGCCACAATTTGCCCGACAGGCACATGAAAGCTCACCTCCTGCAACGCGGCGCCAGTCCGCGCTTGCGGATAATGAAAGCTTACCTGCTCAAAGGTGATACTCGCCTCTTTCGGCTGTCGATCGGCTCGCGGGCGCGAGAGTTCCGGCATCGCGAGAACCTGATAGATACGCTGAACGCTTAAACGCGTTTGCGCGACCAGGTTATTAAGCATCATCATCGGCATTACCGCTTCGGCCATTCCGCTGGCTATCAGTAAAACGGCTACCCAGGCGATAAAATCGAGACTGCCAGCGTGCAGCAGGCCGTATCCGCACCAGATAAGAACGAATATGGTCGGCAGCGGGTTCAGAATTGAGAATGAAAAGCGCGCTGAAAATCCGGCCTGCCGATACCAGCTTTTGAGCACATCGACCCACTCTTCGAGGGCATGTTGATAGCGCAAAAAGCTGGTACTGCCGCTATCAAAGGTCCTCACCACCGGCATGGCCTGTACGAACTCAATCACCGCGGCGCTGACCCGTTCACGCGCCTGATGATAGCGCTGAGCCATGTTTTCCGAGCGCTGACGGGCGAGTACCAGCACCACCGAACCAAACGCCAGTACCCCCAGCGTCGCGATGGCCAGTCGCCAGTCCAGCCAGAATACGAGAACAACAGTCGCCAGCGGCATGATTATGGCGCGGGCATAGAGCGGCGTGCTGTCAGCAACAAAAATATGTAACGACTTCACATCATCCAGCATTACTTTCGCCACCGATCCGCTGCCCATTTGCTGTAACGCGCCCGGCGCAAGCTGTAGGGTCTTGCGGGCTAATCTGCTGCGCAGAATATTCTCCAGATGGAAAGCCGCATAATGAGAGGTATTGAACGCCTGCAGGCGCAGGATAAAGGTCGCTATCACGCAGCCGACTACGCCGCTCAGCGGCCAGACGGGGATGATGTCAGGCGCCCCGCGCAGATCGCGCAGGCACCATGCCAGAAAAAGCAGCGCCCCCAGGCTGGTGAAGGCCGCCAGCCCCGCCAGCGCCATAGCCAGGAGCACCTTCCGGCGAACCGGGGTAATCACCTGCCAAAGAGGAAATCGGGACAGCGATTCAGTGTTGGATGAGTGAGATGACATGGGAGTGGCTGATTTTCCTGATGAATTTTTATGGACGCCAAAAACACTATTTCAAGGTGGCGTTCCGGGAATTAATGTGAATAATAACCATTATCAATTACTCATCTACCCCATTCGGTTCTATTTATACCCGCATTGGTCTAAGCCACAGGGAGATAACCCGGTCATGACGGAGTCACCACAAACGCAATCTGCAATCTCTATTCACCAGCTAGTGGTTGGAAAACCCGCGAACGATGGCGCTATTCCTGCCCAGTGTGAGCTGCTGCGCTGCTCTTTGCAGGAAGGTATGGATATTTTGCTCTGGCGGGGCCACTTTGCTCAGCCCGAGACGTTGCAGCTGCACGACGACCTGGGCAGGATTAACTTCTCTTGCATTCTGGAAGGCACATCGCGCTTTGCGATCCAGGGGCTCAGCCGCCACACCGACTGGGAACTCGCGCGCGATCGTCATTACATTACCCATACGCCAGACTGCCGCGGCAGCGCCTCCTACTGCGGCCGGTTCGAGAGCATTACGCTCTCTTTCAGCCCTGAAGCCCTCGCGCTGTGGGTGCCGGATATTAGCTCGGTCATTAAAAATAAGATCGACTCCCACTGCTGTTGCCAGCAGCAGCGTTGTAATGCTGAAACCCACCTAACGGCTCAGGCCCTGCGTCACGCGCTGATGCGGATGCACGGCGGCTTCAGTCATGAACAAAAACCGTCGACGTTATGGCTACAGGGACAAAGTCTGGTGATGCTCAGCCTGGTGCTGGATGAACATCGCGAGGACGCCAGCTGTTCCTCCTGCCACTTCAATCCGATGGAACGCCAGAAACTGCTGCGGGCAAAGGATCTGCTGCTGGCCGATTTGACGCAGGCGCCGGGGGTCACCGAACTCGCCAGAGAGTCCGGTTTAAGCGTGCTTAAAATTAAGCGGGGATTTCGCGTTCTGTTCAACAACAGCGTCTATGGTCTTTTTCAGGCTGAACGCATGCAGGAGGCAAGAAGACGGCTGGCCAATGGCAATACTTCCGTTATGACGGTGGCGGCGGATCTAGGCTATGCCAACGCCAGCCATTTCTCCGCCGCATTTCAGAAGCAGTTTGGCGTCACCCCGTCGACCTTCAAACGTCTGATCTAACCAGGGCTTACCCCAGAAACTCCTCCGTTAACAAGGCCCGGATTCGCCATCCGGGCCTTGTTTTTTGCCGACCGTAAACCGAAACGGGCACAAATAAACCCGATTCGGGTAGCGCTCAATTGTTAATAATAATTATTCTCATATAAGCAATGCTTTTGGTATGACGTGCCATCAGGAGGAAGAATGATTTCTGGCGCCCCCTCTCAGGATCCGCTGTTATCGGACAACGGCGAAGCGGCCGATTATCAACAATTACGCGAACTGTTAATACAGGAACTGAATGTAGCGCCGCAGCAGTTACAGGAAGAGAGCAATCTGATCCAGGCGGGCCTGGACTCCATAAGATTAATGAGATGGTTACACTGGTTTCGTAAAAAGGGCTACCGCCTCACCCTTCGCGAGCTGTATGCCGCCCCCACGTTGGCAGCATGGCGCCAGCTGATGCGCAGCCGTTCGGGTGAAAAACCGGATGATGCAAGCTCCCCGGCGGACGCGGCGTGGCCAGTCATGAGCGAGGGTACCCCCTTCCCGCTGACGCCGGTACAGCATGCCTATCTGACGGGCCGAATGCCCGGACAGACGCTGGGCGGCGTCGGTTGCCATCTGTATCAGGAGTTTGCCGGCCATGATCTGACGGCGCCAAAGCTGGAGCAGGCCATCACGATCTTACTGCAACGCCACCCGATGCTGCATATCGCCTTTCGCGCCGACGGGCAGCAGGTCTGGCTACCGCAGCCATACTGGAACGGCGTCACCGTTCATGATTTACGCCAGACCGACGAGGCAAGCCGCCAGGCCTATCTGGAAACATTGCGCCAGCGCCTGAGCCACCGTCTTTTACGCGTGGAAATGGGCGAAACCTTTGATTTCCAGTTGACGCTCTTGCCGGACAATCGCCACCGCCTCCATGTCAATATCGACCTGCTGATTATGGATGCTTCCAGCTTTACGCTGTTTTTCGATGAACTTAACGCCCTGCTGGCCGGAGAGTCGCTGCCGCCCGGCGACCCCCGCTATGATTTCCGCGCTTATCTGCTGCATCAGCAGAAGATCAATCAGCCGCTGCTCGACAAAGCGCGCGCGTACTGGCTGGCGAAAGCATTGATGCTGCCACCCGCGCCGGTTTTACCGCTAGCCTGCGAACCCGCCACGCTGCGTGAAGTCCGTAATACCCGACGCCGCATGATTGTCCCGACAACACGCTGGAACGCCTTTAGCCAACGGGCCGGTGAGAATGGCGTGACGCCGACAATGGCGCTGGCGACCTGTTTTGCTGCCGTTCTGGGGCGCTGGGGCGGCCTGACGCGGCTGCTGCTCAATATCACGTTATTTGACCGCCAGCCGCTGCACCCGGCGGTTGACGAAATGCTTGCCGACTTCACCAATATTCTTCTGCTGGATACCGCCTGCGATGGCGATACCGTCAGCAACCTGGCGCGTAAAAACCAGCTCACGTTTACTGAGGACTGGGATCATCGCCACTGGTCCGGCGTCGAGCTCCTTCGTGAACTCAAACGCCAGCAAAGCCATCCCCACGGCGCCCCGGTGGTATTTACCAGCAATCTGGGGCGCTCCCTGTACAGCAGCCGCGCCGAGTCGCCGCTGGGCGAACCGGAATGGGGCATCTCGCAGACGCCGCAGGTCTGGATAGATCATCTGGCGTTCGAGCATCGGGGCGAGGTCTGGCTACAATGGGATAGCAATGACGCGTTGTTCCCACCGGCGCTGGTCGAGACGTTGTTCAACGCCTACTGCCAGCTGATTAACCAACTCTGCGATGATGAAAGCGCCTGGAAGAAGTCGTTCGCGGACAGGATGCCCCAAAGCCAGCGGGAGATACGTCAACGGGTTAACGCAACCGACGCTCCCGTTCCTCAGGGCTTGCTGCATGAAGGCATTTTCCGCATCGCCCTCCGGCAACCGCAGGCGCTGGCGGTAACGGACGCGCATTATCAGTGGAATTATCGTGAGCTGACCGAGAATGCGCGCCGCTGCGCTGGCAGGTTAATCGCGTGCGGGGTTCAGCCCGGCGACAATGTCGCTATTACAATGTCGAAAGGCGCGGGACAGCTGGTTGCGGTCCTCGCCGTTCTGCTGTCCGGGGCGGTGTACGTTCCGGTTTCGCTCGACCAGCCCGCCGCGCGGCGCGGGAAAATCTACGCCGACGCCAACGTCCGGCTGGTGCTCACCTGCCAGCACGACGCCAGCGCCTGGTCAGACGATATTTCCCACCTGACCTGGCAGCAGGCCATCGAGGCGGAGCCGCTAGCCGACCAGGCGGCGCGCGCGCCGACGCAGCCGGCCTACATTATCTATACCTCCGGGTCGACCGGCACGCCGAAAGGCGTGGTCATTTCTCACCGTGCAGCGCTGAATACCTGCTGCGATATCAATACCCGTTACCAGGTGGGTCCCGGGGACAGAGTGCTGGCCCTCTCCGCCCTGCATTTTGATTTATCGGTTTACGACATTTTTGGCGTTCTGAGCGCAGGCGGCGCGCTGGTTATCGTTATGGAAAATCAACGGCGCGATCCCCGCGCATGGTGCGAATTGATCCAGCGTCATCAGGTTACGCTCTGGAACAGCGTCCCGGCGCTGTTCGATATGCTGTTGACCTGGTGTGAAGGTTTCGCCGACGCCGCGCCGGAGAAACTGCGGGCGGTCATGCTTTCCGGCGACTGGATCGGCCTCGATCTTCCTGCCCGCTATCACGCCTTCCACCCCCAGGGACAGTTTATCGCCATGGGCGGCGCCACCGAGGCGTCTATCTGGTCTAACGCCTGTGAAATTAACCGGGTCCCTGACCACTGGCGCGCCATCCCTTATGGTTTTCCGCTGGCCAACCAACGTTACCGGGTGGTGGATGAACTGGGCCGGGACTGCCCGGACTGGGTACCGGGCGAATTGTGGATTGGCGGTATCGGGGTCGCGGAAGGCTACTTTAACGATCCTGTACGCAGCGAGCAGCAGTTTGTAACGCAATCGAACGCGCGCTGGTATCGCACCGGCGATCTCGGGTGCTACTGGCCAGACGGTACGTTAGAGTTCCTCGGTCGTCGCGATAAGCAGGTCAAAGTCGGGGGATATCGCATCGAGCTGGGTGAAATCGAAAGCGCGCTCAGCCAGCTGGCGGGAGTGAAACAGTCAACCGTTGTGGCGATCGGCGAAAAAGAAAAGACCCTGGCGGCCTGGGTTGTGCCTCAGGGTTCTGCTTTCTGTGTTACCCATCATCGGGACCCGGCGCTGCCCCAGGAGTGGCGCGGGCTTGCCGGAACGCTGCCCTGCTGTGTCTGCCCCCCGGAAATCTCCGCAGGCCAGGTCGCTGATTTTCTTCAGCATCGCCTGTTAAAACTGAAACCGGGTCAAACTCCTGGCGCCGATCCTCTTCCCCTGATGAATGCTCTCGCTATCCAGCCTCGCTGGCGGGCCGTGGTGGAACGCTGGTTAGCCTTTCTCGTGACCCAACAGCGGCTGCAGCCCGCCGCTGAGGGTTATCAGGTTTGTGCGGGGGAAGCGCCGGACAATGACCCTCCTTCTTTCAGCGGGCATGACCTCACCTTAACGCAAATCCTTCGCGGCGTTCGCCACGAACTGTCATTACTGAACGATGCGCGGTGGTCGCCGGAAAGTCTGGCTTTCGACCATCCGGCCAGCGCCCTGTATATCGAGGAACTGGCGACAATCTGTCAACAGCTTTCCCGGCGTTTACAGCGCCCGGTACGCCTGCTAGAGGTGGGTGTCCGCACCGCCCGCGCCGCAGAGTGCCTGCTAACCCGGCTCAGCGCTGACGAGATTGAGTATGTCGGGCTTGAGCACAGCCAGGAGCTGCTGCTGAGCGCCCGACAGCGGCTTGCACCGTGGTCTGACGCCCGTCTGGCCCTCTGGAGTGCAGACACGCTGGCGGCGCATGCTCATTCGGCGGACATTATCTGGCTGAATAACGCCCTGCATCGTCTGCTGCCGGAAGAGCCCGGGCTCCTCGCGGCATTACAGCAGCTGGCCGTTCCAGGCGCGCTGCTCTATGTGTTGGAGTTTCGTCAGTTAACGCCCTCCGCCCTGCTCAGCACGCTTCTGTTAACCGATGGTCAGCCCGAAGCCTTACTTCACAATAGCGCTGACTGGGGGGCGATATTTACCGCCGCCGCTTTCAACTGCCAGCACGGCGATGAAGTCGAGGGATTGCAGCGCTTCCTCGTACAATGCCCCGTTAGCCAGGTACACCGCGATCCTCGTCAGCTGCAGTCCGCTCTCGCCGAACGTCTGCCGGGGTGGATGGTACCGAAACGGATCTTCTTACTTGACGCCTTACCGCTGACGGCGAACGGCAAAATTGACTATCAGACGCTAAAGCGCTGTCATACCCCGGAAGCTGAAAACCGGACTGAAGCGGATTTACCCCTGGGCGATATTGAGAAGCAGGTTGCCGTCATCTGGCAGCCGCTCTTGTCGATGGGCGCCGTCAGCAGAGAAACCGACTTCTTCCAGCATGGCGGTGATAGCCTGCTAGCCACCAGGCTGATCGGACAGCTCCACCAGGCGGGTTATGAAGCACGATTAAGCGACCTGTTTAATCACCCCCGGCTGGCTGATTTTGCCGCCACGCTGCGTAAAACCGACCTCCCTGTTGAACAACCCTTTGTCCACTCCCCTGAAGAACGCTACCGGCCTTTCGCGCTGACTGATGTGCAGCAGGCTTACCTGGTCGGGCGTCAGCCGGGCTTTGCCCTTGGCGGCGTAGGCTCACACTTCTTTGTTGAATTTGAAATTGCCGATCTGGATATTCACCGGCTGGAGAAGGTCTGGAACCGGTTAATCGCCCGCCACGATATGCTGCGCGCCGTGGTGCGGGATGGACAACAGCGGGTTCTCGAACAGACTCCCCCGTGGGTGATACCCGCGCACATCCTGCACAGCCCCGAAGAGGCGCTGCAGGTACGCGACAGACTGGCGCATCAGGTTCTCAACCCTGAAGTCTGGCCGGTATTCGATCTCCAGGTCGGGTTCGTCGACGGGATGCCCGCCCGCCTGTGGCTGTGTCTGGATAACCTGTTGCTTGACGGGTTGAGCATGCAGATCCTGTTGTCGGAACTGGAACACGGCTATCGCTATCCGCAGCAGCTGCCGCCGCCGCTTCCTGTTACCTTCAGGGATTATCTGCAGCAACCCGCGCTGCGGACGCCCAATCCCGACTCTCTGGCATGGTGGCAAACGCAGCTTGATGATATTCCTCCGGCGCCTGCGTTACCGCTACGCTGCTTGCCTCAGGACGTTGAGACGCCGCGCTTCGCACGGCTCAATGGGGCAATGGACAGCGCGCGCTGGCGTCGCCTGAAACAGCGGGCGGCTGACGCTCATCTCACCCCGTCGGCCGTACTGTTATCCGTGTGGTCAACGGTTCTTGCTGCATGGAGCGCAAAGCCCGATTTCACGCTTAACCTTACGCTTTTCGACAGACGACCGCTGCACCCGCAAATCAACCAGATCCTGGGCGACTTTACTTCGCTGATGCTGCTGAGCTGGCATCCCGGCGAGAGCTGGCTGCAAAGCGCGCGGTTATTACAGCAGCGACTAAGCGAGAGCCTCAACCACCGCGATGTGTCGGCAATACGCGTGATGCGGCAACTGGCGCGGCGGCAAAACGTACCGGCTGTCCCAATGCCCGTCGTCTTTACCAGCGCGCTGGGCTTTGAGCAGGATAACTTCCTTGCCCGGCGCAATCTGCTCAAACCGGTGTGGGGTATATCCCAGACGCCGCAGGTCTGGCTCGATCACCAGGTTTATGAATCCGAAGGGGAACTGCGCTTTAACTGGGATTTTGTCGCCGCCCTGTTTCCTGACGGGCAGGTGGAGCGCCAGTTTGCACAGTATAGCGCGTTGCTTAACCGAATGGCGGAGGATGACTGCAGCTGGCAACTGCCGCTCGCCGACCTGGCCCCCCCGCTTAAGATCACGGAGCAACGCGCCCGCCGGCTACGCCCTGAGCGCGCTCAACCGCGGATCGCGGCGAACGAGAGCAGCGTCAGCCTGATTTGCGACGCCTTTCGCGAGGTGGTTGGCGAGCCTGTCGCACCCGCAGAGAACTTTTTTGAGGCGGGCGCCACGTCGCTGAATCTGGTGCAGCTGCACGTCTTGTTACAACGTCACGAATTCGCCGCCCTGACGCTACTTGACCTGTTCACTCACCCTTCTCCTGTCGCGCTGGCCAATTATCTCGCCGGCGTAGCCCTGGAGGAGAAAACCAAACTCGTGCGGCCGGTTCGCCGGCGTCAGCGGCGCATTTGACGCGAAACAAACTGACTTTTCCCGGACGCCATCGCCAACGCATGGCGCGCCACTGACTTTGTCAATTTAGGAAACGGGACCGATTATGGATAACTTGCGCTTCTCTTCTGCGCCAACAGCAGATTCCATTGATGCATCGATCGCTCAACGCTACCCGGACTGCGAACCTGTCGCAGTCATCGGCTACGCCTGCCATTTTCCTGAAGCGCCGGATGGCGAAACCTTCTGGCGAAATCTGCTGGAAGGCCGCGAATGCAGCCGACGCTTTACGCGCGAAGCGCTTCTGGCCGCCGGGCTGGATACCGCCATTATTGACGATCCTTGTTACGTCAATATTGGAACGGTTTTAGACAACGCTGACTGCTTCGATGCCACCCTGTTTGGCTATTCGCGGCAGGAAGCGGAGTCGATAGACCCCCAGCAGCGCCTGTTTTTACAGGCGGTCTGGCATGCGCTGGAGCATGCAGGTTACGCCCCGGGCGCCGTCCCCCATAAGACCGGCGTTTTCGCCTCTTCGCGGATGAGCACCTATCCCGGCCGCGAAGCCCTGAACGTGACAGAGGTCGCACAGGTCAAAGGCCTGCAGTCTCTGATGGGCAATGACAAGGACTATATAGCCACCCGCGCGGCCTACAAACTCAATCTGCACGGCCCGGCGTTATCGGTACAGACCGCCTGCTCCAGTTCGCTGGTTGCGGTCCATCTGGCCTGCGAAAGCCTGCGCGCAGGCGAATCCGATATGGCGGTAGCCGGCGGAGTGGCGCTTTCCTTCCCCCAACAGGCGGGTTACCGCTACCAGCCCGGGATGATTTTCTCTCCCGACGGCCACTGTCGCCCTTTTGACGCCTCGGCAGAGGGCACCTGGGCCGGCAACGGTCTCGGCTGCGTGGTGCTGCGTCGCCTGAAGGACGCGCTGCTGTCAGGCGATCCGATTATCGCGGTGATCCTCTCCAGCGCGGTCAACAACGACGGAAACAGAAAAGTGGGTTATACCGCGCCGTCGGTGGCAGGACAGCAAGCGGTCATCGAAGAGGCGTTAATGCTGGCGGCCATCGACGACAGGCAGATCGGCTACATTGAAACCCACGGTACCGGCACGCCGCTGGGAGACGCGATTGAAATAGAAGCCCTGCGCAACGTCTACGCTCCCCGCCCGCCGCAACAGCGCTGCGCGCTGGGTTCCGTGAAGAGCAACGTTGGTCACCTGGATACCGCGGCGGGCATTGCCGGACTGCTGAAAACCGTTCTGGCGGTCAGTCGCGGAAAAATTCCGCCAATGCTGAATTTTCACACGCCAAACCCGGCGCTTAAGCTCGAGGAAAGCCCCTTTACCGTGCCGGTGACGGCGCAGGAGTGGCAGGACGAAGTGCGCTACGCGGGCGTCTCCTCCTTCGGTATTGGCGGCACCAACTGCCATATGATCGTCGCTTCGCTGCCCGACGAACTCAACATAAGCTACCCCGCCGCGGATGACGGCAGCAAGAGTTCCGCGCTGTTGCTCAGCGCCGCCAGCGACACCGCGTTGCGGCAGCTGGCAGCGGACTATGCCGCGGCGCTGAGGGAAAACGCGGATGCCAACAATCTGGCCTTCACGGCGTTACGCGCGCGCCGTCTCGATCTTCCCTTCCGCCTGGCGGCGCCATTAAATCATGACACCGCCGCCGCGCTCAGCGCCTGGGCTGGCGCGAAATCGACTTCGCCGGTCTATAGCGGCCACGGCGCCAGCGGCAAACAGGTGTGGCTGTTTACCGGGCAGGGTTCGCACTGGCGCACTATGGGCCAGTCTCTGTACCAGCACTCAACGGCGTTTGCCGATACGCTGGAGCGCTGTTTTGCCGCCTGTCGCGACATGCTCACGCCTTCGCTACGGGAAGCGATGTTTAATCCCGATTCAGCGCAGCTTGACAATATGGCCTGGGCCCAGCCGGCGATTGTCGCGTTCGAAATCGCGATGGCGGCCCACTGGCGCGCTGAAGGACTGAAGGCCGACTTCGCCATGGGTCACTCCGTCGGCGAATTTGCCGCTGCCGTTGTCTGCGGACACTATACCATTGAGCAGGTCATGCCGCTGGTATGTCGGCGCGGCGCGCTGATGCAGCTGTGCGCAAGCGGCGCGATGGTGGCGGTATTTGCGCAAGAAGAGGCGCTGATGCCGTTGGCCCGTCAGTTCGAGCTGGATCTCGCCGCCAACAATGGCACCCGGCATACGGTCTTTTCCGGGCCGGAAGCCCGTATCGCGGAGTTTTGCGCCGCGCTTTCGCAACACGAGATCGACTATCGTCGCCTGAGCGTAACCGGCGCGGCGCACTCCGCTTTACTTGAACCAATACTCGATCGCTTCCAGGAGGCCTGCGCGGGTCTGCTCGCCGAGCCGGGACAAATACCGCTGATTTCCACGCTTACCGCCGAAGTCATTGACGAGGCGACGCTCAACCAGGCGGATTACTGGCGCCGCCATATGCGCCAGCCGGTACGTTTTATTCAGAGTATTCAGGCGGCGCGCAAGCTCGGTGCCCGCGTTTTTGTTGAAATGGGGCCCGACGCCCAGCTGATTGCCTCCGGACAGCGCGAATACCGCGATGACGCTTACTGGATAGCCAGCGCCCGGCGTAAACAGGAGGCGAGCGCTGTCCTGAATCAGGCGCTTCTCCAGCTATACGCGGCCGGCGTCACCTTACCGTGGGCCGATCTTCTGGCAGGCGATGGGCAACGTATCTCCGCGCCATGCTATCCGTTTGCGACCGAGCGTTACTGGAAAGAACGCGCCACCTCCGCCTGCGAGCCTGCCGATGCTGTGCTTGCCGCTGGATTAGAGGTGGCCAACAGCGCCGCGACAGCGCTCGAACTCCCCCGTCTGGAGGCGCTTAAACAGTGCGCCACGCGACTGCACGCCATCTATGTCGATCGGCTGGTACAACGCTGTACGGGCGATGCGATAGATAACGGCGTGGACGCCATCACCATTATGCGCCATGGACGACTGATGCCCCGCTACCAGCAGCTGCTTCAGCGCCTGCTAAATAACTGCGTGGTCGACGGCGACTACCGCTGTGCTGAGGGGCGCTACTACCGCGCCCGCCCCATTGAACATCAGCAGCGGGAAATTCTGCTGACGGAACTCGCCGATTATTGTGAAGGTTATCAGGCTATCCCCGATACCATCGCCCGTGCCGGCGATCGGTTATACGACATGATGAGCGGCGCGGAAGAGCCGGTGGCGATTATCTTCCCGCAAGGCGCTTCCGACGGCGTAGAGGTGCTATATCAGGAATTCAGCTTTGGCCGCTATTTCAACCAGATTGCCGCCGGGGTACTACGGGGTATCGTCCAGGCGCGTCAGCCCCATCAGCCGCTGCGCATTCTTGAAGTCGGCGGCGGAACCGGCGGCACCACCGCATGGCTGCTGCCTGAACTCAAAGACGTACCGGCGCTGGAGTACCACTTCACCGATATCTCCGCACTGTTCACCCGCCGCGCGCAGCAGAAATTCGCCGACTATGACTTTGTGCATTACGACGAGCTGGATCTCGAACAAGAGGCGCAGTCTCAGGGCTTTGCGGCGCAGTCTTACGATCTTATCGTCGCGGCTAACGTGATCCATGCCACGCGCCATATCGGTCGAACCCTCGATAATCTGCGTCCCTTGCTCAAGCCGGGTGGGCGCCTGCTGATGCGCGAAATCACCCAGCCAATGCGTCTGTTTGATTTCGTTTTCGGCCCGCTGGTCCTCCCGCTACAGGATATCGACGCCCGCGAAGGCGAGCTCTTCCTCACCCCCCATCAGTGGCAGCAGCAGTGCCGCCGCGCCGGATTCTGCAAAATAGCGTGGCTACCGCAGGACGACAGCCCGACCGCCGGTATGAGCGAACATATCATTCTCGCCACCCTGCCCGGCCAGGAGATGTCCACGTCATCAGAATCCGCGCTGGAACAGACGTTGCCGGATAACCCTGATTATCTCGCCGACTGGTCCGATTGCGCAGGTCAGCCGGAACGGTTTACCGCCCGCTGGCAGGAGGCCTGGCGGCGCCTCTCCGCGCGGCACGGCGACGATTCCCCCGTGAAACCGCCCCTCGTTACCGCCCCGCAATGGCTGGGGGAGGTGCGCTTAAGCTGGCGAAACGCAGCCTTTTCCCGCGGCGAGATGCGCGTGGAAGCCCGTCATCCAGACGGCAAGTGGCTGCCGCTGGCGCCCGACGCGCCTCTTCCTGCGCCGCAGACGCATTATCATTGGCGCTGGAGGCCCCTTTGCATCGACAGTAATAGCCGCCCGCTGGTATTCCGTCTCAGCGCCGGTACCCTTGCCTACGAAGAGGCGCTGGCGCAATACGGCATTCTTCACGATCCGCAGGCCCCTTCTGTCCTGATGATTGTCGACGAGAGCGAGGAGACGCTGGCGTTAGCGACGCAGGTGAAAGAGGCGCTCACCGCCAGCCCAGGCGGCTTGATTGTCGTCACCCGCCGCGCGTGGCGAATCGAGGAAAACGAGGCGCTATCAGCGGCCCATCACGCGCTGTGGGCTATGCTTCGCGTCGCGGCCAACGAACAGCCGGAACGGTTAATCGCCGCTATCGATATGGCTGAAAACGCCTCGTGGGAAACGCTGCGTCAAGGATTAAGCGCTGTTTCATTGTCACAACGCTGGCTTGCAGCCCGGGATAACGGCTTCTGGCTCCCTTCGCTGGCGCCCAATGCGGGATGCGCCGCCGAATTACCGGCGAAGGTGTTTGCCGGCGATAACCGCTGGCATCTGGTGACCGGGGCGTTTGGCGGACTGGGCCGCCTTGCCGTGAACTGGCTCAGAGAAAAAGGGGCGCGCCGCATCGCGCTACTGGCGCCGCGCGTGGATGCGTCATGGCCAGGCGACACAGCGGACGTGGAGATTCGCGTCTGCCGTTGTGATGTGGGTGATGCCGGAGAGCTGGCCCGTGTTCTTGATGAACTGGTGACCAGCGGCGGCATTGCCGGAGCGATTCATACCGCTGGCGTATTGGCTGATGGGCCCTTGCAGGAACTCGATGACCACCAGCTGGCCGCCGTTTTCGCGGTCAAAGCGCAGGCGGCAAGCCAGCTATTACAAACGCTGGGCAACCACGACGCCCGTTATCTGATTCTCTATTCGTCCGCTGCCGCCGCCCTCGGCGCGCCAGGCCAGAGCGCCCATGCGCTGGCCTGCGGTTATCTTGACGGGCTCGCCCAGCAGTTCTCCTCCCTTGATACGCCGAAAGTGCTCTCCATCGCCTGGGGCGCATGGGGAGAAAGCGGCCGGGCGGCTACGACAGAGATGCTGACGACCCTTGCCGATCGTGGCATGGGCGCGTTAAGCGATGCCGAGGGGCGCTGGCACCTTGAACAAGCGGTGATGCGCGGCGCCGCCTGGCGACTGGCCATGCGCGTTTTCACCGACAAAATGCCCCCGCTGCAGCAGGCTCTGTTTAACGCCGCAGCAACAGAACACGCCGCGATTCCGGCCGCGACTCCCGCTGATAACCATGCTTTTCACGGTAGCATCAGCGATAAAGCGGCGGTGATGACATGGCTGAAAAATCGCATTGCGGTGCAGCTAAGACTGAACGATCCTGCTTCGCTGAACGCAGATCAGGATCTGTTACAGCTGGGAATGGACTCGCTGCTCTTTCTTGAACTCAGCAGCGATATTCAACATGACCTGGGTGTACGCATCAACGCGGAACGGGCGTGGCAGGATCTCTCGCCGCACGGGCTCACACAGCTTATCTGTTCTCAGGCAGAGACGGCGCCTGCCGTATCGCCGCCGGAAGCGTTGCAGCACGATGCCGCTGAGCGTTACGCGCCCTTCCCGTTGACGCCGATTCAGCATGCCTACTGGTTGGGCAGAACCCATCTTATTGGCTATGGCGGCGTTGCCTGTCACGTGCTGTTTGAATGGGATAAACGCCACGATGAGTTCGATCTCGCCGTACTGGAGAAAGCATGGAACCAGCTCATTGCCCGCCACGATATGCTGCGGATGGTGGTGGATGCAGATGGACAACAGCGCGTTCTGGCGACAACCCCGACGTATCGTATCCCGCGCGACGATCTGCGCGCGCTTTCCCCGCAAGAGCAGTGCCAGGCGCTGGAAAAACGGCGCCATGAACTGAGCTATCGCGTTTTACCTGCCGACCAGTGGCCGCTCTTTGAGCTGGTGGTCAGCGAAATCGACGATTGCCGCTACCGCCTGCACATGAACCTCGATCTTCTGCAGTTCGATGTGCAGAGCTTTAAAGTCATGATGGACGATTTGGCCCAGGTATGGCGCGGAGAAACGCTGCCGCCGCTCGATATCACCTTCCGCGATTACGTGATGGCTGAACAGGCGCGCCGACAAACAACAGCATGGCACGATGCCTGGGATTACTGGCAGGAAAAACTGCCGCAACTGCCTTCAGCGCCGGAACTGCCGGTGGTGGAGACTCCGCCGGAAACCCCGCACTTCACCACGTTCACTTCGACGCTTGATAGACAAGAGTGGCAGGCGGCGAAACAACGCTGGCAGCAGCAGGGCCTCACCCCCTCCGCCGCGCTGCTCACGCTGTTTGCCGCCACCCTTGAGCGCTGGAGCCGTACCACGGCATTTACGCTGAACCTGACGTTCTTCAATCGCCAGCCGATCCACCCGCAAATCAATCAGTTGATCGGGGATTTTACCTCCGTCACGCTGGTTGATTTTAACTTCTCAACGCCGCTAACGCTGCAGGAGCAGATGCAACGGACCCAGCAGCGTCTCTGGCAAAACATGGCGCACAGCGAAGTGAACGGCGTTGAGGCGATCCGCGAGCTGGGGCGCCAGCGCGGATCCCAGCGTCAACCGCTGATGCCGGTGGTGTTCACCAGCATGCTGGGGATGACGCTGGAAGGAATGGCTATCGACCGGGCAATGAGTCATCTGTTCGGCGAACCCTGCTATGTCTTTACGCAAACGCCGCAGGTCTGGCTGGATCATCAGTTGATGGAGAGCGATGGCGCGTTGACGTTTAGCTGGTACTGCATGGATAACGTGCTGGAACCGGGCGCGGCTGAAGCGATGTTTAATGACTACTGCGCCATCCTGCAGGCCGCCATTGCCACCCCTGAAGGCCTGAAGACCATGGACAGCGGCATTGCCGAACACATTCCCCGCCGCCGCTGGCCGCTGAACGCGCAGACAGACTACGATCTGCGGGATATTGAGCAAGCGGCGCAGGAATACCCCGGCATCCAACAGGCCAGAGCGCAATTAAGCGAAAATGGCGCGTTAACCCTGGATATCGTTATGACCGAGGATCCACCGCCCTCAGCGCCGTTACATGATGAGCACGATCTCGCCTCACTGGCGCTGCCGTTGCCTGAACAGACGCAACTTGACGAGCTGGAAGCGACCTGGCGCTGGCTGGAGGCGCGTGCGCTGCAGGGGATTGCCGCAACGCTACATCGCCACCGTCTGTTCACCACCCCGGAGGTTGCCCACCCATTTGGCAAAATAGTACAGGCGCTGGGCGCGCAAGCGTCACACCGGCGCCTGCTACGCCAGTGGCTGCAGTGTCTGGCGGAAAGAGAATGGTTAGTGCGCGAGGGGGATAGCTGGCGCTGCCGCATTCCGCTCAGCGAAATTCCCGAACCTCACGAAGCTTGCCCGCAAACCCACTGGAGCCAGGCGCTGGCGCAGTATCTTGACGCCTGCATCGCCCGGCACGACGACCTCTTCTCCGGGCAGTGTTCGCCGCTGGAACTGCTGTTCAACGAGTCGTTGCGCGTAACCGACGCGCTGTATCGCGAAAACCCCGCCAGCGCTTGTCTGAATCGCTATACCGCGCAGATTGCCGCCCTTTGCGGCGCAGAACGGATCCTCGAGGTGGGCGCCGGAACCGCAGCCACCGCGGAACCGGTGCTGAAGGCCACGCGAAACACGCGGCTGTCATACCACTTCACGGATGTCTCCGCGCAGTTCCTCAACGACGCCCGAACCCGTTTCCACGATGAATCGCGGGTGTCTTACGCCTTATTCGATATCAACCAGCCGCTGGATTTTACCGCCCACCCCGAGGCGGGTTACGACCTGATTATTGCCGTCAACGTGCTTCACGACGCCAGCCATGTCGTACAGTCGTTGCGCCGATTAAAGCGGTTGCTGAAAGCCGGCGGACGTCTGCTGATCGTTGAAGCGACGGAACGAAACAGCGTATTCCAGCTGGCGAGCGTCGGCTTTATCGAAGGGTTAAGCGGATACCGCGATTTCCGCCGCCGGGATGAAAAACCTATGCTCACCCGTTCGGCATGGCAGGAAGTGCTTGTGCAGGCCGGTTTTGCCAACGAACTGGCCTGGCCGCCGCAGGAATCGTCGCCGCTGCGCCAGCATCTGCTGGTCGCACGTTCGCCTGGGGTGAATCGCCCGGATAAAGCAGCCGTGAGCCGCTATCTGCAGCAGCGTTTTGGCGCCACCCTGCCCGCGTTGCAGATCCGGCAGCGAGAAACGTTATTTACTCCGCTATCGGCCCCGCCTGACGCACAGATTGCGCCAGCTGAATCGACACCGAGCTCCGGGGGAGATCCGGCGCTGGAAAAACAGGTCGCTGAACTCTGGCAAACGCTGCTGTCTCGCCCCGTGTCCAGACATCACGACTTTTTCGCGCTGGGCGGCGACAGCCTGATGGCGACAAGGATGGTCGCGCAGCTGAACCGCAGAGGAATTGCCAGCGCCAGCCTTCAGGATCTGTTCACCCATTCAACGCTCAGCGACTTCTGCGCCCATCTGCAGGCCTGTTCGTCGGCAGAGGAGAATCCTGTGCCCATTTGCCAGGGCGGTGGCGGCGAAACGTTGTTTGTTTTCCATGCTTCAGACGGCGATATCAGCGCCTGGCTGCCGCTCGCCAGCGCGCTGAATATGCCCGTTTTCGGCCTGCAGGCAAAATCGCCGCAGCGTTTTGCCACGCTTGATCGGATGATCGATGAGTATGTCGCGAGTATCCGCCGCCAGCAGCCGCACGGCCCTTATGTTCTGGCGGGTTGGTCGTATGGCGCTTTTCTTGCGGCGGGCGCCGCGCAGCGCCTGGATGCCAAAGGCGAGCAGGTACGGCTGGCGTTAATCGATCCCGTGTGTCGACAGGATTTTCGTTGCGCAAACCGGACGGCCCTGCTGCGGCTGTTAGCCGAAGGAGATACGCCGCTGGCGCTGCCGGAACATTTCGATCGGCTGACGCCCGACCGCCAGCTTGCCTATTTTATCGACCTTGCCAGAACAGCGGGAATAATGGCGCAAAACCTGACGCTACAGGCGGCGGAAGCGTGGATCGACAACATCGCGCATCTGCTGCGCTTACTGACCGAGCATACGCCGGACGAAA
This sequence comes from Klebsiella sp. PL-2018, assembly GCF_019048985.1. Lineage (NCBI taxonomy): Bacteria > Pseudomonadati > Pseudomonadota > Gammaproteobacteria > Enterobacterales > Enterobacteriaceae > Klebsiella > Klebsiella sp. PL-2018. Next base: position 2,880,340 of record NZ_CP077673.1, on the reverse strand, counting down.
CCGTTCCGCTCCCCTGTCTCATCGTGCATGCCGCGATGAGACCCGCGCGCTGGACGCCAGCGGAAACCGAATGGCAAACCTGGATAGACCGCGCCGACAGCTATGCGATTAAAGCCAGCCATTGGCAAATCATGCTGGAGCCCCCCCACGTTCAGACCTGTGCGCAGCATATCAAGCGCTGGCTCGGCGCAACCTCAACGCAACCGGAGAACACGTTATGATGTCGTCCGCCGCCCCTAAGCTACGCGTACTGATTGTGGGCGCTAAATTTGGCGAAATGTACCTCAACGCCTTTATGCAGCCCCAGGAGGGGTTGGAACTGGTTGGTCTTCTGTCCCAGGGAAGCGCGCGATCGAGAGAGCTGGCCTATGCGTTTGGAATCCCGCTGTATACCTCGCCGGAACAGATCGCCGAGATGCCGGATATCGCCTGTATCGTCGTGCGCTCAACCGTCGCCGGCGGGAGCGGAACCCAGCTTGCCCGGCACTTTTTGACCCGCGGCGTGCACGTGATTCAGGAGCATCCCCTCCACCCGGATGACGTCCGTTCTTTACAAGCGCTGGCGCAGGAACGGGGCCGCTGCTATTGGGTCAACACGTTTTATCCGCACGCGCGTGCGGGTCGCGCCTGGCTCGGGGATGCGCAGCGGTTACGTCGCAGCCTGGATCAGGCGCCGTCGGTTGCTCACGCTACCACCAGCCGACAGTTGCTCTACTCCACGCTGGATTTGTTGTTGCTGGCGCTAGAGGTTGATGCCGCCAGCGTGGCGTGCGAAGTGGTCGGTAGCTTTAGCGACTTTCACTGTCTGAGACTTTTCTGGCCGGCGGGAGAAGCCTGTCTGCTACTTCAGCGCTATCTCGATCCTGACGATCCTGATATGCACAGCCTGATTATGCACCGTTTGCTGCTGGGCTGGCCGGAAGGTCATCTTTCGCTGGAGGCAAGCTACGGCCCCGTAGTCTGGTCATCCAGCCTGTTTGTCGCAGAACATCAGGCGAATGTTCGTAGTCTCTACCGCAGGCCGGAGATCCTGCGCGACCCGCCGGGTCAGACGCGCAGCGCGGCTCCCCTGAGCTGGCGTGATTGCTGTGAAACCGCCGGACCGGAGGGGGTCGGCAGGTTGCTACAGCAGCTGCGCTGCCATCTGGCGGGTGGAAATCTGCCGGCGGCCTGCCACTCCGCTCATCAGCTGGCGGTGTCGTACCTATGGCAGCAGATTTTACGCGCGACCGGCAATGCCGAGATCCGACACCTGAAGCCGCCACGTCACGACCGGTTAACGGCTTTCTACCGCCACGATGAGGAGTCCCGGTGATGCAATCTACCATGTGTATACCGTTATGGCCCGCCCGCAACGCCAGTACGGCGCATCTGGTGATGTGCCCCTTCGCGGGCGGCAGCAGTAGCGCGTTTCGCCGCTGGCGAGACCACCCCATGGCGGAGATCGCGCTTTCCCTGGTGACCTGGCCGGGGCGCGATCGCCTGCGCCATCTGGCGCCGCTCAGCAGCATTACGCAACTGGCGTCGCTGCTGGCGGACGAACTGGAAGAGAGCGTATCGCCTGACGCCCCGCTTTTACTTGCCGGGCACAGCATGGGCGCGCAGGTGGCGTTTGAAACCTGCCGGCTTCTGGAACAACGGGGGCTTCCCCCGCAAGGGCTGATTATTTCCGGCTGCCATGCCCCTCATCTGCATTCCCGGCGCAGGCTCAGCGACCGCGATGATGCCGACTTTATCGCTGAACTGATCGATATCGGCGGATGTTCGCCTGAACTACAGGAAAACAAGGAGCTACTGTCGCTATTTCTTCCTCTTCTGCGCGCTGATTTTTACGCTACTGAGCACTATCACTACGACTCGCTCGACGATTTTCCGCCGCTGCGCACGCCTGCGCTGCTCGTGTGCGGCAGCCGCGATCGTGAAGCCTCCTGGCCGGAGATGGAGGCCTGGCGTCCGTGGCTGAACCATATCGCAGGCGAGGTGGTGATTGACGGCGACCATTTTTATCTGCTGCAACAATCCAGGGCCTTTTTTACGCAGATTATTCACCATTTTCCCCACGTATTTTCTGCGACGACCGCTTTGCAAAATCGGTCCTGCACTTCAGAAAGGTGACGCATGCACTCTTCTTTTGATTCTCTAATAAAACAGTATCCCTTCCCCATTGCTGAACAGCTGCGCCACTGGGCGGCTCGCTATCCCTCGCGAACTGCTGTCGTTGATGCCAAAGGCTCGCTGACCTACAGCGCGCTCGATCTTCGGGTCGATGAGCTTGCTGCAGGGTTAGACTCGCTGGGTTTGCGTCCGGGAGAACATGTGCTTATCCAGCTCCCCAACGGCAACGCATTTGTGATCCTGCTGTTCGCGCTGTTAAGACTGGGCGTTATCCCTGTTCTGGCGATGCCCTCGCAGCGGGCGCTGGATATTGACGCGCTGATCGCGCTGGCGCAACCGGCCGCTTATGTGATTCACGGAGAAAGCCACGCGGACCTGGCCCGCCAGATGGCGCGCAAACACGCCTGCCTGCGGCAAGTTCTGGTCGCAGGTGAGACCGAAGGCGACGATTTTACGCCGCTCTTCTCGCTGCGCGGCGAACGGCAGGCGTGGCCGCAGCCCGATGCTGCCGGCACCGCGCTGCTGCTGCTCTCAGGCGGCACCACCGGGACGCCAAAGCTTATCCCGCGACGGCACGCTGACTATAGCTATAACTTCAGCGCCTCCGCCGAACTGTGCGGCCTTAAGCCACAGAGCGTGTATCTCGCCGTCCTCCCCGTGGCGCATAACTTTCCGCTGGCCTGCCCCGGTATTCTGGGAACCCTTGCCTGCGGCGGAAAGGTGGTATTGACCGACAGCGCCAGCTGCGATGAGGTGATGCCTTTAATCGCTGAACAAGGCGTGACCCACGTCGCCCTGGTACCGGCGCTGGCGCAGCTCTGGGTGCAGGCCAGAGAGTGGGAAGACAGCGATCTCTCTTCGCTACGCGTCATTCAGGTGGGCGGCGCCCGGCTTGACCCAACGCTTGCTGAGCAGGTTATCTCGACGTTTGATTGTCCCCTGCAACAGGTATTCGGTATGGCGGAAGGCCTGCTCTGCTTTACCCGGTTGGACGATCCTCTGGCCACCGTTCTCCACAGCCAGGGGCGCCCTATGTCTCCCCTGGATGAAATTCACGTCGTTGACGAAGAGGAGAACGACGTTGCGCCCGGCGAAACGGGACAGTTATTAACGCGCGGTCCTTATACTATTACGGGCTATTATCGCGCTCCCGAGCACAATGCGCGGGCCTTTACCGCGCAAGGATTTTACCGTACGGGCGACAATGTCAGGCTCGATGAGGCGGGAAATCTGTACGTTGAGGGGCGTATAAAAGAGCAGATCAACCGCGCCGGAGAGAAAATAGCCGCTGCGGAAGTGGAATCGGTGCTGATGCGTCTGGAAGACGTAAAGGATTGCGCCGTGGTCGCCGCGCCGGACAAGCTGCTTGGCGAGCGGATATGCGCGTTTATCATCGCGCAACGCACTCCCTCTGACTATCAACAGCTGCGTCAAAAGCTGGTCCGAATGGGGATCAGCGCGTGGAAGATTCCCGATCAAATTGAGTTTCTGACCCACTGGCCGCTCACCGCCGTCGGCAAGGTAGATAAAAAGCGCCTGACGGCGCTCGCCATTGAGCGTTATCGCCATTCAGCCCAATAAGCGCCCCGCTACCCGAAACAGGTGGAAATAAACCCGTTTCGGGTAGCAGTGCAATTAGAAATAGTTATCATTTTCAATTCACCATTATCGGTATTTTGGCGTCTCGCCGTTTTTCAGGGATTCATAACAATGAAAATGACACGGTTTTATCCTCTGGTTCTGGGGGGATTTTTACTCCCGGCCGCTGTTCATAGCCAAACCTCACAGCAAGACGAAAGCACGTTGGTGGTCACCGCCAGCAAACAGTCTTCCCGCTCGGCATCAGCCAATAATGTCTCTTCTACCGTTATCAGCGCGACGGAGTTAAGCGACGCGGGCGTTACCGCCAGTGACAAACTCCCCAGAGTGTTGCCTGGGCTGAATATTGAAAATAGCGGCAACATGCTTTTTTCAACGATCTCCCTACGCGGCATCTCTTCGGCCCAGGACTTTTATAACCCCGCCGTTACCCTGTATGTCGATGGCGTCCCGCAGCTTTCGACCAACACCATCCAGGCGCTGACCGATGTGCAAAGCGTGGAGCTGCTGCGAGGACCGCAGGGCACCTTGTATGGCAAAAGCGCCCAGGGCGGGATCATTAACATCGTCACCCAGCAGCCGGACAGCACGCCGCGCGGCTATATTGAAGGCGGCGTCAGCAGTCGTGACAGTTATCGAAGCAAACTCAACCTGAGCGGCCCGATTCAGGATGGCCTGTTATACGGCAGCGTGACCCTTTTACGCCAGGTTGATGACGGCGAGATGATTAACCCCTCGACCGGTAGCGATGATTTAGGCGGTACCCGCGCCAGTATCGGGAATGTGAAACTGCGTCTGGCGCCGGACGACCAGCCCTGGGAAATGGGGTTTTCCGCCTCGCGCGAATGCACTCGCGCTACACAGGATGCCTACGTGGCATGGAATGATCTCAAGAGCCGTACGCTATCTCTCGGCGAGGGTTCACCGGACCCGTACCTACGGCGCTGTACTGACAGCCAGACGCTAAGCGGTAAATACACTACCGATGACTGGGTGTTCAATCTGATCGGCGCCTGGCAGCAGCAGAATTATTCCCGGACCTTCCCTTCCGGCTCGTTGATCGTCAATATGCCCCAGCGCTGGAACCAGGATGTACAGGAGCTACGCGCCGCCACCCTCGGCGATACGCGTACCGTGGATATGGTATTTGGGTTGTACCGGCAGAACACCCGCGAAAAGCTAAATTCCGCCTACGATATGCCGACGATGCCCTATTTAAGCAGCACCGGCTATACCACCGCTGAAACCCTTGCCGCCTACAGCGATCTGACCTGGCATTTAACCGAACGTTTTGACATCGGCGGCGGTGTGCGTTTCTCGCATGATAAAGCCAGCACGCAGTATCACGGCAGCATGCTGGGAAACCCATTTGGCGACCAGGGTAAAAGCAATGACGACCGGGTGCTCGGACAGCTCTCCGCAGGCTATCTGCTGACCGACGACTGGCGAGTATATACCCGCGTCGCCCAGGGATATAAACCTTCCGGATATAATATCGTGCCTACCGCAGGTCTTGATGCCAAACCGTTCAACGCGGAAAAATCCATCAACTATGAAATTGGCACCCGTTACGACACCGCCGATGTCACGCTGCAAGCCGCCACCTTTTATACCCACACCAAAGATATGCAGCTCTACTCTGGCCCGGTCGGAATGCAGACCTTAAGCAATGCGGGGAGAGCCGACGCCACCGGCGTTGAGCTGGAAGCGAAATGGCGGTTTGCCCCCGGCTGGTCATGGGATATCAATGGCAACATGATCCGTTCCGAATTCACCAACGACAGCGAGCTGTACCACGGCAACCGGGTGCCGTTCGTACCGCGTTACGGCGCGGGAAGCAGCGTGAATGGCGTGATTGATACGCGCTATGGCGCACTGATGCCCCGGCTGGCGGTTAATCTGGTGGGGCCGCACTATTTCGATGGCGACAACCAGCTGCGGCAAGGCGCCTACGCCACCCTGGACAGCAGCATTGGCTGGCAGGCGACGGAACGGATGAATATTTCCGTCTATGTCGATAACCTGTTCGACCGTCGTTACCGTACCTATGGATATATGAACGGCAGCAGCGCCGTCGCGCAGGTTAATATGGGCCGCACCGTCGGTATCAATACGCGAATTGATTTCTTCTGATCCAACGATACAGGGATGCAATAATCGCATCCCTGTCATCACCGAATTTAACTCGTTGACGTCAGGAAAACGCCTGGGACAACCCCAGCCAGCAACAAAACCTATATTGTCACTGGCCGGCCTTGAAGATAATTCCATCGGCCTGCTGCTGCCGAAGGAATTCAGCGCTTACTTCGCCGGAATAATCAGCACCTGACCCGGATAGATTTTATCGGGGTGCGTCAGCATCGGTTTGTTGGCTTCAAAAATACGTTGGTAGTCATTAGCAGAGCCATACATCGCTTTAGAGATGGCGCTCAGGGTGTCGCCGGATTTCACCGTATAATAACGACTTTCCGCCCCGCTTTGCGTCACCTTCACGCTGTCATTAACCTGACCAACGCCGGTGACGTTACCTACCGCCACCAGAATTTTTTCCTTATCTTCTTGCGAACCGACATCGCCGGTAACCGTCGCGGTGCCGTCGTCCGCAACATCAATATTGACCTTTTCGGCACCGGGCAGATTAAGACCATCAATATGTTTTTTCAGCTTGTCGGCCTTATCTTCCTTGCTGCCGCCGGAGACGGCGTCCCATATTTTCTCGCCCGCTTCTTTGACAAAATTTAATAATCCCATCGTTCCATACCTCCATTACTGTTTCACGATCAAATATTCATCAGACCGGTTAAGCCCATTTCCAGGATGTCGGTTCTGCTACCCCAGAGCGGCAACCGCCTGAAGCAGCACAACCTGCCATCAAAGTATAATCAATAAGCGTCAACGTGCAGGATATTTGCCCGGATACGGCAGGAAAATCGGTACTCTGCCCAGCGGGCATGACATAAAATCAGGCGTTAACCCGCAGTGATGGCGAAAACGGCTCAGGTCGGGACAATCAGCTGCAGGCCTGGATAGCGCTTCAGCCAGCGTTTTTCCGCGACGCGCTGGCTGAAAATAGCCAGCTTATGCTGCGCAAATACCGGCGTGGGCCGCAGACGGAGTGCAAACAGATCGTCCAGCCCGTAGGGCGCGATAACCTCAATAAGCCCTGAACGTCCCATTCTGACCGCGATAGCCGTCGCCGTTTCAGGCCAGTACAGCAACGCATTCTCCGTGGAGTGATAAGGTTTATTACCGTTACGTTGATGCATTCTGGCCTGATTCTTCACCGACCAGTTAAAGGCGGATGATTGCTGGCTCAGCCTCTCTTCCAGCGCCCTATCGTCGGCGGCGCTGCCGCTTTTCGCGTCGAACCAGACAACATCCACATCACCCGAAACTGGCCTTTGCCCGTAGCCGTGCAGATGATCCCAGACCGCATCTCTGACAAAGCCGGCGCCAATCCAGCCATCGCTGAGTTCCAGCGCCTGAACGGCGTAAAGCGCGTTCATTCTTATCGGGTCGTTTAACAATAATCTCTGCAATTCATCCTGATAGTTCATGATTTCCCTGAAACGGTGATTAACCTGAGTATGCGTCCAATCATAGTATCAATGTTCAGGGGGCGCCGCTTCGGCGACCCCTTTGTTTAGCGCACGACTACTCCTCGTACGCAGCGTGATGGAAATCAATTTCCCACTGCAGCACATCACCGTAAAGCGCCGACAGCGCCTGCTTTTCGCTTTCACTCAGCGCCATGGCGCAGCGGTCGAGTTCGTTCTTCAGCCAGAGCGCCTGCTGATAAAATTCGTCCTCCGCGTGCATTTCCACCCAGCGACGCACGTCAGCATCGCTCTGGCGATGTTCGCTCGCCCGTCGGCACCAGAAATAATACATCCACTCCGCACCGAACATCAGGGTAACGATCTGCTCATAGCTTCCCTGCCGGGCCGTCCGCAGCATGCCGTCGCGAAAGCGCTGCACGCCGGGCAGATCGTCCGGATAATCAGCGGGAGTTATCCGCCGTTCTGATAACACCTGTTCAAACCATGCAATCTGCGTGTCAACCAGGGCATTCAGGACGCCAATAAGCCAGCGCTGCTGATGAATACCCGGCGCCTTGCTAACCCCGAGAGCAAAAATCGCGATTGCCGTCGCGACAAAGTTGCCCTCAAACACCAGATAGCGGTTAAAGACGGCTGTCGGCAGACGATCCTGTTCGATATCAGTCACAAAACGGTGCTGCTGCATCGCCTGCCACGCCGGTTGATGTTCACGCAGCAGGCGTTCGCTAAACGCTTCCATTACGCATCCTCCAGCGCGGCCTGAGCGACCGACATAAAATGCTTCACCCGGGCCAGCTCAACATCGTTCCACCAGACGCCATCGACCTTCATCGTACTGGCCACAATGACCCCCTGGGTCCGCCCGAGGATCTGACTCACGTTGGCGGGCGTCACCCCGGAGCCCACCAGCAGCGGTAGCTCCGTCGCCGCGCGGATCTCGTCAATTTCCTCCATCGTTGCGCTATCGCCCGTGCGCTGGCCGGTCGCAATTACCGCGTCGGCCTCGAAGAAATCCACGTCGCGCGTGAGCTCCTGAATCGAACGATCGGCAACGATGGCGTGGCTACCGTGCTTGACGTGGCTATCGGCAAAGACGCGAATATGTTCAGCGCGCAGCATGCTGCGGTAGCGCAGCGCCTTAGCGGCCGCTCCTTCAATAAATCCTTCGTTGGCGATATAGGCGTTGGCCCACTGGTTTACGCGGACGAAATCGGCCCCGCCCGCCAGGGCGATCGCCATCGCCGGGATCGCCGCGTTCGCCAGGACATTAATGCCCAGCGGCACACCAAAACGCTCGCGAACTTTCTCGGTAATCACCGCCATCAGCGCAGAGGTTTCATGACCGATATCCTCAGGTTTGGAAAAAGGAATATCACCATGGTTTTCAATAATCAGGCCGTGAACGCCGCCCGAAATATAATTTTCGGCATCGCGAAGCGCACGTTCAACAATACCGGAGACTGATTTCTCTCGATATTTCGGCGTGCCGGGAAAAGGATCGCAATGAATAACACCAATAACAACTTTATTACGTGAAAAAATAGCTTGTATTGCATTCGTTTTTTCTGCTGAGATAGAAACCATCTTATCCATCCTGTTAAGGGAACACTATGCGTGTTTACGTTACTGGTAATATTACCGTAGATGAAACCTGGTCCATTCCGGATATACCGAAAAAAGGCGCGTCCATTCACGGCATTAAAGTTTCGCAGGATATCGGCGGTAAAGGCGCGAATCAGGCGATTATATTATCCCGCTGCGGAATCGACACGCGATTAATTGCCGCCACGGGAAATGACAGCAACGGCGAGTGGATCCGTCAGCAGATAAAAAATGAACCACTGACGCTACTACCCGACGGCCATTTCAATCAACATAGCGACACCTCGATTATTTTAAATAGCGCTGATGGCGACAATGCCATCATTACCACGACGGCCGCAGCCGATACGTTCAGCCTTGATGATATTATTCCGCATATGGCGGAGGCCGCCGCGGGCGATATTCTGCTACAGCAGGGCAATTTCTCCCTGGATAAAACCCGGGCGCTGTTCCAGTTCGCCAAAGCCCGCGGTATGACAACGGTATTCAACCCCTCGCCTGTCAATCCTGACTTTTGCCATCTGTGGCCGCTCATCGACATCGCGGTGGTCAATGAATCCGAGGCCGAGCAGCTTAAGCCTTACGGCGTGAAAACCTTAGTGGTAACCCAGGGCGCGGCAGGCGCCTGGCTGGTTCAGGCGGGTCAGCGCCAGTTTTGCCCCGCCGTCCCCGCCGAGGCGCTAGACACCACCGGCGCTGGCGACACGTTCCTCGCGGTGATGCTGGCGTCCGCGATTCTGCGCGGCATCGCGCCGGATGCGCTGGCGCTGGCGCACGCCAGCCGCGCTGCCGCCATTACCGTCAGCCGTCGGGGGACGCTCAGCGCGTTTCCCGACGGCCACGAACTCACCGCTCTGTTAGCCGTGAACGGCGCGCGCTGACCTACTTGAACAGCGAACGATAGGTATCGACGTTCGCTTTGGTTACCACCGTGGCCGGAACCAGAATGGTTTTCGGCACGGTTTTACCTGCAGTGATAGTGTTCAGCGCATTCAGGGCTTCGGCCCCCATCTTTTCCGGGTCCTGCTGCAGAACGGCGGTGACGTAGCCGCCGTCAATACCGGAAATCGCCTTCGCCGTCAGATCCCAGCCAAAGACTTTAATATCTTTCTGGCGCCCCTGGTTTTCCACGGCGGCGATAGCACCCAGCAGAGCGGGTTCGCCAGTGGCATAGATCGCCGTCAGATCGGGGTTGCCGGTAATCAGGTTCTCCGCCGCGGTCATTGCTTTATCCTGTACGTTCTGGCCGTCGACGACGTTAGCGATGGTAATTTTCGGATTGCTTTTCAGCGTCTCTTCAAACCCTTTCTGCCGCTGGTTCTGAATGGCCGAGTTCAGCGCGCCGACAATACCCAGCCGCGCCTGGCCGCCCATCTCTTTCTGCACGTAGTCCACGAAGTATTGACCAATAATTCTGCCACCTTCGATATTATCAACGCCGACCTGAGCCGCCTGCGGCCCGGCCGGTAATACGGCATCAATCGCAATCACTGGAATGTTAGCGGCGGCCGCTTCTTTTACCGCGGGCATAATTCCGTTAACGTCGATAGCGGCAACCAGAATGCCTTTAACGCCTTGCTGAATATAGTTTTCTATCGCGTCGTTTTGCGCCACGGGATTATCGTTAGAGTTAAAAATAACTAAATCCTTGCCGCTGGCTTTGGCTGCATCCTGCGCGCCTTTATTCATCAGATTAAAGAACAGGGCCTGCTGATTGATTTGTACCAGCGCATAAGTCGGACCGGCGGCGCCGGCGGCAGAAATAAAACTCATGGATGCCAGCATCGTGGTGGCAACAGCAAGTAAACGCAGTTTTCCGGTGTGAAATAACATCATCAGTATCCTCGTCGGGAATAGTTGATAGCCAGCAGAGTTCCGCGCCGCATGCGAACGCAGAAGGATTATTTTTTGGCGGGCAAATATCGTCTATATGGCCAGAACAATCATCGACCGTTCGGCGGATACCTGCTTAATTTCATTCCGGCAACCGGTCCGTGTCGGTGCGCGACTGGAATGAGTTAAACGGGTTTGGGAATGACTTCCCGGATGATGCGGTAAACTGCCTATACAATTCTCCGCAGATTAAATTTTGTCAAGCATTTATTTCCGGTTATTGTTAGCAGAGAAATTGCTGTATCCACCGCGCTTAACTATGTTACAGATAGCCGATTCTGGCAGAAATGGCGCAGGAAATGAGTATAAAACGCGTATTGTTATCCGATGTGGCAAAGCTGGCGGGGCTGTCGAAGGCAACCCTGTCGCGCTATATGAACAACAGTATTGTGCTACCGCAGGACACCATCGATCGCATCGAAACCGCCATTCGCGAACTGGACTATCGCGGCAATAGCCTTGCACGCCGTCTTAGCAAAGGCGGCAGCGAAACGCTCGGCCTGGTGCTCCCCGATATTACCAACCCCTTCTTTGCCGAACTGGCCGATGCCGCCGAAGAGGCCGCTTCTGCCAGCGGTTACAGCCTGGTGCTGTGTATCACCCGCAACAACCCGGAAAAAGAGTGCCAGTTTATCCGCTGGCTGGATACCTGCCAGGTCGACGGCCTGCTGTTCACCACCAACCGCCCCGATAACGGCCTGCTGCGCAAAGAAGTCCAGCGTCACGAACGCATTGTCCTGCTGGATGAAGATATTCCCGGCAGTAAGGTGCCGAAAGTGTTTGCCGATAACGTCCAGGGCGGGCGGATCGCCACCGAAAAACTGATCGCCGCCGGGCATCGCCATATCGCTTTCGTCGGCGGCCCGGACAAGCTGATGAGCGTACGCGAGCGCTATCAGGGCTTCTGCACCGCGATGGAGCAGGCCGGCCTGAGCTGGCCGCCCGAATGGGTGATGTACGGTGACTACCAGCGCGAGTTTGGCCAGCAAGCGCTGCGGACCCTGTTCAGCCAGTCGGTTCGCCCGACCGCCGTCTTCGCCGCCAGCGACTATCTGGTGCTCGGCCTGCTCGACGGTCTGCGCGCCAGCGGGCTCCAGGCGCCGGAGGCGCTATCGTTAGTCGGCTTCGATGACGCCAACTATGCCGATTTTACCCAGCCGCGGATTTCCACTATCCGCCAGCCCGCCCGGGAACTGGGCCGCACCGCGGTGAACATCATGATGCGTCTGCTGAACGACGATCGGGATATCCCGGCGGAAACCCGCCTGCCGGTAGAGTGGATTGGCCGCGACTCGATCAAGATCTGTTAAGCACGTCCCAAAATGGCGCAAAAGCGCCCACTTTTGGCACAAAAAACGATCAATTAACATTTTATTCACTATAATCAGTAAACCGGTTTACCGGAGCGTAATGAATACACTCTATTTATTACATAAGGTTAAATCACAGGGCTGCTGTGTTGTTCCTGCCCTGGCACGGATGCTGCAATGTGCTTACTGGCGAACAAATATCTTACATAGCGTTTGTCCTGACTGTGCTGGCGAGTGCTCTATTCCGCAGGTAAACCGGTTTACTAGCATGTAAACCGTGTCGGATAGCATCTCTCCCGCAGGATGGCGAACATTTTCCCGGCAACAGCGATGGGAGTTATCAGATGCAGCAGCCACAAACTACCCCGCCAAGGGTGGAGATGATCAATATCACCAAGACCTACGGGTCGATACGTTCATTGCGCGGAGTCAACCTTGAGCTGGCTCCGGGCGAGGTGCTGGGCTTAGTGGGCGATAACGGCGCGGGGAAATCGACCCTGACCAAAGTGCTCTCTGGCGCGGTGATCCCCTCCAGCGGCACGATTCGTATCGACGGTGAACAGCAGCATTTTACGAATCCGGCCGATTCGCGCCGCTGCCATATCGAGATGGTGTATCAGGATCTGTCGCTCTGCGACACGGTCGACGTCGCGGGCAATCTGTTTATGGGCCGCGAGCCGATGAAATCACGCCTCGGTATCCCCTTCCTCGATGAGGCGAGAATGCACGCCGATGCCAGGGAGATGCTAAAAGGGCTCGGGATCTCCATTCCCGATACCCGGCTGCTGGTGCGAAATCTCTCCGGCGGCCAGCGCCAGGCCATTGCCATCGCCCGCGCGGCGGCCTTTGACCCGAAGGTGCTGATTATGGATGAACCCACCGCCGCGCTGGCCGTCGCGGAAGTCGAAGCGGTGCTGGAGCTTATTCGCCGCGTTTCCGCTCGCGGGGTGAGCGTGATTCTGATTACCCACCGCCTGCAGGACCTGTTCCTGGTCTGTGACCGAATCATGGTGATGTATGAAGGTACCAACGTCGCCGACAGACGGGTGGCCGACACCAGCCTGAGCGATATCGTTAACCTGATTGTGGGCGAAAAATTCACCGCCCGCTCTGCGGCTGCACATTGAGGTAACAGGATGAGTATCATGAACTTAAGCAGCTCCCGCATGATCCAGCATTCGCTGCCGCGCCGCCTGCTGCATAACCACTCCGGCGTGGTCAGCATCGCGCTCTTTTTCGTCTTCTGCTGCGTGGTGTTTTCGCTGATCACCAGCAACTTTCTCACCGGCACCAACTGGCTCAACATCATCCGTCAGAGCGCCCCGCTGCTGATTGTCGCGACGGCGATGACCCTGGTCATTACCACCGGCGGTATCGATCTGTCGGTGGGCTCCACCCTCGCGCTGGTCGGCGCGCTTTCCGCTATCGCCCTGAATAACTGGGGGCTGCCGTGGCCGGTGGTTCTGCTCGGCGGCCTGCTGCTCGGCGGATTGGTGGGCGCCATCAACGGCTTCTTTATCGCCTATGAAGGCATTCCGGCGTTTATCGTCACGCTCGCCACCCTGGCCGTGGTTCGCGGCATCGCGCTGCTGGTCACCCAGGGCTACTCGATTCCAGTTCCGGCTGACAGCCTGTTTACCTTTATAGGACGCGCGTGGGTAGTCGGTATCCCCATGCCCGCGCTGATCGGCATTATGATTCTGGTTATCGGGCATATTGTTCTCAATCATATGCGCTTTGGCCGCTACGTGACCGCTATCGGCGCTAACGCCGAAGGCGCGCGACGCAGCGGCATTAATACCAAAGCGGTCACCATGAAGGTCTATATCATCAGCGGGATGGCCGCCGCGCTGGCGGGGATGATCATTACCGCGCGCCTCGGCAGCGGCTCCTCCAACCAGGGCGAAGGCTTTGAACTGCAGGTTATTGCTGCCGTTGTGCTTGGCAGTACCAGCCTGTTTGGCGGCTTCGGTACCATTATCGGTACGCTGCTGGGCGCGCTGTCGATTGCGGTCATTCAGAACGGGCTGATCCTGTCGCATATTTCTCCGTTTTACACCCAGATAGCCACCGGCACCATTATCCTGCTGGCGATCTGGCTGAACACCCGCATTCTCAACCCCACGCGCTCCGCGGCAAAAGGATAGCTGATGAAAGGATCAATTTTTCGCCACCCCACTCCGCTGCCGCTTGGCGTCAGCAGCGGTTACGTGATGACGGTGCTTGGCCCGCTGCCGATTAGCGAAATGGGGGTTACCCTGATGCATGAGCATATTCTGCTGGATGCCTCCGGCAAATGGGTACCGCCCTGCTGCTGTAGCGATCGCCATCTTGCCGAAATGCCGGTGAAAATGGAAAACCTCGGCGAACTGTCGCTGAACCCGCTAATGAGTCGCGATAACTGCCAGCTGTTTGACGTCGACGTCGCGATTGAAGAGCTGACGAAATATCGCGCCCTTGGCGGAGAAACGGTAGTCGACCCGACCAATATCGGTATCGGCCGCGATCCCAAAGCGCTGGCGCGCATCGCCCGTCTGACCGGTCTGAACATTATTATGGGCACCGGCCTCTATCTGGAACCTTCGCACCCCGAGTGGGTAAGAACCAGCAGCGTCGAACAGCTGACCGAACGGCTGATTTACGATCTGGGCGGCGCAGAGGAGAAACCGGAGGTGCTCGCCGGGCTCATCGGCGAAATCGGGATCTCGAGCCGCTTTACGCCGGATGAGGAGAAATCGCTGCGCGCTGCGGGCCGGGCCAGCGCCGCGACCGGCGTGCCGATCGAGGTCCATCTGCCCGGCTGGGAGCGGCTGGGTCATCGGGTGCTGGATATTCTCGAACAGGAAGGCGCCGATTTACGCCATACCGTCCTGTGCCATATGAATCCCAGCTTTGCCGATAAGCGCTACCAGCGGGAGCTGGCGCAGCGCGGGGCGTTTCTCGAATACGACATGATCGGCATGAGCTATTACTACGCCGACGAGTCGGCGCAGTCGCCCTCCGACGAGGAGAACGTCCGCGCGATTCGCGAACTGATTGACGACGGCTATATCCAGCAAATACTGCTGTCGCAGGACGTCTTCCTGAAAACCATGCTCACCCGCTACGGCGGCCACGGTTACGGCTACATACTCAAGCATTTTGTTCCCCGCCTGCGGCGCCACGGCGTCAGCGGCGAACAGCTTGAAACCTTGATGATTGGAAATCCCCAACGGGTCTTTGGCGGATAAAAGGAAAGTCATAATGCAGAAAAAAATCTTACTGGTCGGTGAATCCTGGACCAGCACCTCAACGCACGTTAAAGGCTTCGACCAGTTTGCCACCGCCACCTGGCACACCGGCGCAACGGATTTTCTGGCCGCGCTCGCGGACAGTGCCTACGCCATTACCTATATGCCCGCCCACGCGGCGGCGACAGACTTTCCGCTGACGCTGGAAGCGCTGCAGCAGTGGGATGCGATTATTCTTTCGGATATTGGCGCCAATACGCTGCTGCTGCATCCGGACACCTGGCTGAAAAGCCGCCGAACCGCCAACCGTCTGACGCTGCTGCATGACTACGTGGCCGGCGGCGGCTCGCTGATGATGATTGGCGGCTATTACAGCTTCCAGGGGATTAACGGCGGCGCGCGCTATCGCCATACCGCGGTGGAGAAAGTTCTGCCGGTCCGCTGTCTGGCGTGGGACGATCGCATTGAAACCCCGGAGGGTTGCTATGCCGAAGTGACGGAATCCCACGCCCTGTTCAACGATATTCCGGGCGAATGGCCGTGGCTGCTGGGCTATAACGAAGTAGAAATGCATCCGGAAGGCAAACTGCTGGCGACGGTCGCCGGTACCGGTCATCCGCTGCTGGCCATTCGCGAGTATCAGCAGGGTCGCTCGCTGGTGTGGACCAGCGATATGTCGGCACACTGGCTGCCGGAAGAGTTTGCTCAATGGCCCGGCTATCGCCAGCTGTGGATTAACTGCCTTGACTGGCTGACGGAACGTCGCTGATGGCCGCCACCCTTGAGCTCGCCCGGCAGCTGCTGGGCTTTAACACCATCAACCCGCCGGGCAGCGAAGCAGACTGCATGCGGTTCTTCGCCGACTGGCTTAACGATCGCGGTTTTGCGGTTTCGCTGTCGTCGTTCGGCGAGGGACGCTGCAATCTTATCGCCAGGCTGCCCGGGGCGAAGACCGGTAAACCGCTGGCCTTTACCGGTCATCTGGATACCGTGCCGCTGGGAAATGCCCGGTGGCAGTACGATCCTTTCGGCTCGCAGATAGAAGACGGGCGTCTTTATGGCCGCGGGTCCAGCGATATGAAAGCGGCGATAGCGGCGTTTGCCGTCGCCTGCGTTCATCAGCGGGAAACGATCCTCGCCGGACGCGGCGCGGTATTGCTGATTACCGGCGGAGAAGAGACCGGCTGCGACGGCGCACGGGCGCTGATCGCCTCCGCGACGTTGCCGGACGTGGGCGCGCTGATCGTCGGTGAGCCCACCGCCAACTATCCGGCGATCGGCCATAAAGGCGCGCTCTGGCTACGCTGCGAAACGCGGGGAAAAACCGCCCACGGCGCGATGCCGGAGCTGGGGATAAATGCTATCTATCTTGCGGCGGATGCGCTGGGTAAGATTCAGCATTTTTCCCCTGGCGCGGCGCACCCGCTGATGAAGCAGCCCACCCTCAACGTCGGACGCATCGAAGGTGGACTCAATATTAATTCCGTGCCGGACCGCACGCGTTTTGATGTCGATATCCGCAGCGCGCCCAATTTACAGCACGCCACTATCCGGCAGCGCTTGACCACGCTGCTTGGCGAAAGCGTCACGGTATCCACGCTGGTCGACCTGCCCGCCGTACTGAGCCGGGAGGATCATGCGTGGATTAAACAGGTTTATCAGCGCTGCCAGCCGCTGCACGCTAAGCCGATTGAACCGCGCGTGGTGCCCTACTTTACCGACGCCTCGCTGCTGCTGCCTGCATTGGCCGATCCACCCTGTATTATTCTCGGTCCCGGCGAGCCGTCTATGGCCCATCAGACCGACGAGTACTGCCTGCTCAGCCGGCTGGAGGAGGCTGAGCAGCTATACGGAGACATTATCCGCGACTGGATGGCGTAGCCGCCCGCGGCGAAGGCAAAGAATGAGTGACAGTGTCACTTTAAAGCGCATACCAGGCGATCGGCGTTTGAATAATATCGCGGAATAACAGAGGATAACCGTCTCGCGTCAGAAACGCATCATCACCAGCAAGGAGGCATTACCATGTCCGTGAAAATCCGCCCGGTGCTCATTTGCACTCTCTCTTTACTTCTTTCCGCCTGCTCGGGTAGTGCTTCTGCGCCGGATAGCGCCGAAGACGCGAAAGTATCGGCAGAAGTGGATAAGATGTTTCGCGATTATCAAACGGGTTCAGATCAATCACCGCAGGCCAACGTCTCACGCTATCTGACGCAGGTTCAGAGGGCTATCTTCGCGAAAATAGACCAGCCGGCGTCCTGGCAGGGGCAAAAATGCTCGGTGCGCTTAACGCTACAGCGTGACGGGACGGTGCATAATCCAGCGGTCGAGAGCGGCGATCCGGCGTTATGCGCGGCGGTAATGTCCGCGCTGAAAGAAGCCAAAATTCCGCCCGCGCCAGATGAAAAAACCTATCAGACATTCAGTCATGTGGTTCTGGACTTCAGGCCCTGAGAGCTTTTTTTGCATTTTATCGCAGGGGCTATTCGGCCCCTGCACGATTTTCAGAACTCCACGCGGCCGCCGAAATTATAGCGTCGCCCTTCCAGCATCGCCTTCTGCCGGTAAGCGGTAGTGTAAACCGGGTTCACATCAAACAGATTGTAAATACCGCTCATCAGCGTGACGTGCTTACTCAGGCGATAACGCACGCCTAGATCTACCAGCGCATAGGCATCCGTTGAGCTGGACTTGCCGATATCCGGCGATCTGCTGCGCCAGCTCGCCTTGGTCCACAGTTCAAGATCGGAAGCGGTGTTCCACGTCAGCGAAATGTTGGCCATACTGCTGGGGAAATCGCTTAGCGCATAACCCTTATACTCACCGCTTTTTTGTTCACTGTGGGTATAGGTATAGTTGGCGTTCGCTTTCAGCGCTGCGGTCACCTGCCAGTCGCCGTTCAGCTCCAGTCCGTAGATCTCCGCATCCCCGACGTTAATGTATTGCGACACGCTATCCGCGGTATAGCCGTTGTATTGGCATTGCCGGGTAGCCGAGGCGGTACAGATGGTATGGTCGCTGATTTTGTCTTTAAATTTGGTATGAAAAAGCGTGGCGTCGAGCGCCAGCGCATCCTGCTGCCAGTACACGCCCAGCTCGGTGTTGATGCTCTGCTCCGGTTTGAGATCGTCGTTGCCGATACCAATCTCAGAATAGGGATAAGCGCCGTAGACGCTGGTAAAGCCGGCGTTGTTCTGGCGCAGGTCCGGTTTTTTATAGCCGGCGGATACGCCACCTTTCAGCGCCCAGCTTTCGTCAATGGTCCAGTTGCCGTAGAGCTTAGGCGTAACGTGATAGCCAAAATAGCTGTCATGATCCAGGCGCGCAGAGGTGGTCAACGTGAAGTCCGGTACAATCATCCACGCGTCTTCAGCAAAAACCGCCCAGCCGTGACGGGTGATTTTACTCACCGGGGTGACGCCGGGCGCCTGCTTGTCCGCAATACCAAAGGTGTCATTCAGCTCATTGCGCGTGAAGTTTACGCCTAGCGTCAGCTTGTGATCGGCCAGCGTAAAGGTGTTCGCGCTATTGGCCTCAAAATTATTCTGCTTGATAAACTGCGAGTCCATGCCGGGCACGCGGTACTCCGTGCGGGCCTTTTCGTAGCTGATAAAGTTCTTCACCTCCACCAGGTCATCACCGTACCAGGCATGCTGTGACAGCGAGACCGCATCGCGGTCAAAGCCCCAGTACCACGCTTTATCGTTATGGGTTTTCTCCTGATTGCCTTTGGCGGCGTTCAGATCCCAGAGCTGGGTATCGGTTGGCGAAAGAGAAATTGTGGCGTCCAGATTCCCCGCCTGATGCTTAACAAAACGTTCTTGGGTCGGGCTGTCATCATCGCGACGGTCAAGATAGTCAGCCCCCACGCTGACGCCGAGTTTGCCCGGTACGACGGGCCCCATAAAGAAGGCGTTTGTCTGGTTAGTATTGCCGTATTCGCTTTTCTCCTGCAGGAAGTAATTATCCTCCAGCACCCCCGTCCATTTTTCGAGGTTATACGCCTTTTTGGTGATGACGTTGACCACACCGCCGATAGCGTCAGAGCCGTACAGCGATGACATAGGCCCGCGAATCACCTCCACCCGCTCAATGGCGGCCAGCGGCGGCATAAAAGCGGCTTCAGACCCAATGTGATGCCCATAAGGTCGCGATTCGCGGGTAGACTGCTTGATACCGTTCACCATAAACGAGGTATAGGTCGAATCCATACCGCGCATCTGTACATCGCCGGTCGCCAGGCTGCCGTGGCCGTTGCCCACCAGCACGCCCGGCATCTCGCGCAACGCTTCCGTGACGTTCTGATTGGAACGGGTATTCAGCGCCTTCTCATCGAGCACCGAGATCGTCGCCGGCGCCTCGCGCCTCTCCTGGCTGAATCCCGTGGCGGTCACTACCATCTGTTCTTCATTTATCCCTGCGCCATCAGCGGCGTAGGCTGCCGCGGGCAGATTGACGAAGGCGAGCGCCATCGCCACGTCTATGCGTGTCTTCATCGCCACAAAAAGTCCTTAGAATTGAGTGAGATCGATCTTGAGAACGTAGTCAGGCCGATCGCTTTTTTCGTCCTGTTTGACGCTGGCGTAAAGCGTTCCGCCATCCGCAGAAAGGACCAGGCTGTTGGGCATCGCCGCCGTTTTGAGGGTGTGCTTGAGACGATGGGTTCGCGCATCGATGACGCTAATCGAGCGATCGTTGCGATGGGTCACGTAGATTTCTTCACGCTTGGCGTTATAGAGCACAGCGACCGAGTTTGGCGAAGCGATACGATCGACCAGCTTGCCGGAGTCCAGCCGCACCACCAGCACATCACGGGTGTTGGTATCGGCGATATATCCGACTCCGGCGGCGCTGTTCAGGGCGATATTGAGGAAATAGTGCTCAGCGTCAGCCGGATCGACCTTCACGCGGGAAATTAACGTCGACGTTTTGCCGTCAAGGGTAGCCAACTCCCCGTTGCCGGTGACCGCATAGACTTTTTCGCCCGATGCATCAACGGCAAACCCTACGGGGTCGATGTTGTTCAGCGTGTCAATCAGCTGCTGCTTGCGGGTATCGACCACCCAGAGCAGGCCCTGGCCTTTGCGCCCGATCCCTGACACATACAAACGCTGGTTTAGCTTATCCAGCACCACTTCGCGGACGTGGGCCTGTTTCGCAGGATCTGAATCATCGCTGAGCTGAATAGTGTTAATCACCTTATTGGTCAGCGTATCCAGAAGCGTTAGCGAGCCATCCAGCGCGTTACCCAAATACAGGATGTGATTTTCTTCATCCAGGGAGAGCGCGAAGGCGCGGCGTTCGGTAACGATTTTCTCATCAATCCGCAGAGAATCCGCCGCCAGTCGAAAGACCAGTCCCGCGGTTTTATCTTTATCAAACGAGGGCGCGGAGGCAGCGTAGAGCGTCTTCTGGCCGTTATCATAGGCCAGCTCGTAAACGCCGTGGCCGAGAGCCTGAGCGCGGAAGTCCCGCTCGGTGAAATCCTTAGCCGAGGCGGAGAGAGCATGCAGGGAAAACGAAATGACCAGCGCGAGGCGCGCGGCCTGCTTCAGGGATGCGGTAGACATGTAATTTTTCTTTACAGTAGCTTACGGAATGCAAACACTAATGAAAATAAATATCATTTGCAATTGCATTCATCTCCATCTTCCCTACCAATTTTTGTGTTCTGATATTAACCGCCGTTTTTTGTTCCCGCCGGGAGTTCGCCACGCTTCATTCATCGGAATCATTAAAATCACGCGATAACCGGCTGTAAGATGCTGACTAACTCCGCCAGACTCCCCGCCTGCATCTTTTCCATCACCCTCGCCCGATGGACCTCCACCGTGCGTACGGCAATGTTCATTATCTCCGCAATCTCCCGATTCATCAGCCCTTTCACCACCAGCAGCGCAAGCTCCCGCTCTTTGGGCGTTAGCTGCTGATAGCAGTCCACGTTCTTTTGCCGCGCAAACCGCTCGCCTGAGGCCGCCAGGCCGTGTTCCAGCGCCGTTTGTAGCGGCTTCACCGACACCGGCTTTTGCAGAAAATCCACCGCGCCGCGTTTCATCTGTTCTACCGCCATAGGTACGTCGCCATGTCCGGTCAGAAAAACCACCGCCAGGGTGCTGCCGAGCTGACGCAGCGCCTCATGTACTGCCTGACCGTCCAGCGCCGGCATCCGCATATCCAGCAGGACAACGCCGGTCCGGAAGAGATCGGCCTGCGCGAGGAAGACGTCCCCCTCTGCCCAGCACATTATCTCGTAACCCAGGCTTTCCAGTAAAAAAGCACATGCCTGGGTCACCGCCAGGTCGTCATCCAGTAGATGAATTATCGCCATTGCCGCTCCGCGCTCCTTGTTGCATGAATGTCAGTTCCACGGTGACACCGGGTCGTCCATCGGGCGCCGTTTGATTTGCCAGGCTTATTTCCCCCCGGACATAGCGGACCAGCCGCTGACAGATAACCAGCCCAAGCCCCATCCCCTCTTGTCGACTGGTCACAAACGGCTGGAATGCCTGAGCAAGCTGCGCCCCGGCGATACCACCGCCGTTATCCTGCAGGACGATCTTCACGCCTCCGGCATCGCGAACGGCATCAATCCACAGCATCTTCGCCCCGGCCTGCGCCGCATTGAGGATCAGATTCGCCAGCACCTGTTCAAGCAGAACCGGCGGTAAGACGAGCGTTAACGGGCGATCGACATCGCTGTTGAGCAACAGCCCGGGAAACTGCTGCGGCATTCGCAGCCACTGCCAGACATGGTCAATAGCCTGACGAACGCTGATACGTTCCCAGTTCTCCGCTCGTCCTGGCTCCCCGTGCGCCTGGCTGACCCAATGGCGCAGATTGCGCAGCGTTTCCGCCCCGCGCTGAGCCTGTTGATCGATGTGGCCCAGCGCGGGCAGTAAGGGATGCTGCGAATCCTGTTTCTGCAAACGGATCGTACAACCCTGCGCATAGTGGCGGATGGCCGACAGCGGCTGATTTAACTCGTGGGCAAAGCCTGAGGTCATCTCACCCAATACGCTCATCTGTCTTGCCGTTTGCAGCGCCAGCTCCTGCTCACGCAGCCGGATAGCGTTGCGTTCAAGCTGCCTGCCGCGCCGCCGCACCAGCAGCATCACCCAGATATAATTCAGCGTCAGCAACAGCAGCGCCAGCCCGATGCCGCCCATGATTAACCGGTGCTGGATAAGCCAGTTTTTCACCTCCAGCCACAGCCGTCGCTGCTGAGGGTGCTGTTGAACTTCGCTCAGCAACGCTTCCACCTGACGGGTCGAAGCGGGCGCGCCCCAGTGAAAGACGGCGTTATCCGGGGCATTGAGCAAGGCGCGGGTCACGCGATCCGCCAGCGCGTCGCTCACCGCCGGCAGCGCGGCAAACGACCAGTCGGGATACAGCGGGGTACTGGTTAAACAAGGTATCGCCGCCGGCCCCTCGATGACCGCGGTAAAATCGGCTTTATTTACCAGTCCCTCATCAGCCATTTTTTCCAGCAGGCACACCGGAACAATCGCCGCCTGCACTGCCCGTTCACGCAGCAGATAGATCAGCGCATCCGCGGGGAATCCGCTAAAACGCAGATGCAGATCGCGTTCCGGCCGCAGCCCGGCATCGCTCAGCACCTTGTATCCCAATAAATAGCCGCCGAAGGCCTGAGGATCGATGGCCCCTACCGTTTTGCCGATCAGGTCGGCCGGCGACGAAATACCGCTGTCGCGACGAGTCAAAATGACGCTGCCGATAACGTTGCTTGTCCCGAGTGAAGAGCGCAAAGAGGCCAGCCAGCGCAGCGAAGAATGACTATTCAGCTGGACAAACTGCGCCGGATTGGTCACCACAAACTGCACCGAGCCGTTATTGACCGCCTCCTGCATCTGCTGCAGATCGAGCGGCTGAATATGGAACTGCTGAGCCGTAAGCTGCTGATTGAGCATCACCTCCAGCGGCTGCCAGTGGCTGCGGGTTAAGACCTCGCCGCGCATGGCCAGAACGCCGATATTCCACGACGCCGCCCACCCGCTGCTGTTCAGCAGGAACGCCGTCACCAGCAGCGCCAGACGCTGCACATTTTTCGCTCTCACCCGATTATCCCTGTTCATTATGTTGTTTTAGATCAACAACCCGCCGGGTATGTGGTTAACCACAATAGAGCTGACCCCGCCGCGATTTTTACACTGTAAATCATCAACATTGCTTATTCATCACATGCAAAACAATGACGTGACAAATGTTTAGTTATTGCTGCGCGAGGGAAAAATATGGACAGCAGTAAACGACAGTTTCTGGCGCAGCTGGGCGTTCTCACCGCCGGCGCGTCTCTGGTGCCGCTGGCGGAGGCGAAATTTCCCTTTTCGCCGGCCCGCCGCGAAGGCGCCTCCGGTCATCGCTATGCCATGCTGGTTGACCTGCGACGCTGCATCGGCTGCCAGGCCTGCACCGTCAGTTGCGCAATCGAAAATCAGACGCCGCAGGGGGCGTTTCGTACTCACGTCAATCAGTATCAGGTGCAGTTGGGCGATCGGGTCACCAACGTCCTGCTACCGCGGCTGTGCAACCATTGTGATAACCCGCCCTGCGTGCCGGTCTGCCCGGTGCAGGCCACCTTTCAGCGCCAGGATGGCATTGTGGTGGTGGATAACACCCGCTGCGTCGGCTGCGCCTACTGCGTCCAGGCCTGCCCCTATGACGCGCGTTTTATCAACCATGAGACACAAACCGCCGATAAGTGCACCTTCTGCGTTCATCGCCTGGAAGCCGGGCTGCTCCCCGCCTGCGTCGAGTCCTGCGTCGGCGGCGCGCGGATCGTCGGCGATATCCAGGACCGTCAAAGCCGTATCTCGCAGACGCTCGCCCTGCACCATGACGCCATCAAGGTGCTGAAGCCGGAAAACGGTACCGTCCCCCACGTTTTCTATCTCGGACTGGACGAGGCATTTGTTACCCCGCTGATGGGACATGCCCAACCCGCGCTCTGGCAGGAGGTATGAATGAGCCAAACCATGATCATTGAGGAAGTGCTGGCCCGTCCGCAGGAGGTGAGCTGGCTACCGTGGGCGGTGCAGTATTTCTTTTTCATCGGCATTGCCGCCTGCGCGGCGCTGTTTGGCTGCCTGCTTCACTGGCGCAAAAGACACGATGCGAAGCTGGAACGGCTGACGCTGCTGATTGCTCTGACCTGCGCGATTACCGCGCCGCTGGCGCTGACGGCGGACCTGCATCAAACCGCCCGCTTCTGGCACTTTTACGCCTATCCCACGCCCTGGTCGTGGATGCCCTGGGGGGCGCTGTTTCTGCCGCTATTCACCCTCTTTCTGGGCCTGTGGTTTGCGGTACGGCAGTTAGGTCTGCTGCGCAATAGAAGTGACAGCGTCACAAAATGGCTGGCGCTGGCCAGCGCGCTTACCGCGACGGGGCTGCTGCTTTACACCGGACGCGAAGTCTCCGTGGTTCAGGCCCGCCCGGTCTGGTTCAGCTACGCCTTTGTGCTGGCGATGTTCTTTAGCGCGCTGCAAACCTTTTTCGCCCTGCTGATTGTCGCGGTACGCAATGATTTTCAATGCCAAAGGCAGTTGGCGATATGGCAGCTCTCAGCGCTTATGCTGCTGGCCGTCATCGTGGCGATCTGGGTCAGCGGTGATACCCTTTCCGGCTCGGCTATTCGTCAGTGGCTGGTCATTTCGCCTTCAGCTCGTCATTACGCGATCGGCTGGCTGGCATGCTGGCTTATTTCATTGATCTTTTGCGCGCTTGCCCTGCGTTATCCACTGACGCTGCCCGTTCGCGCCCTGCTGGCCGTCAGCGCCATGGCGCTGAGCTGGCTGATGCGCTGGACGCTGCTGATTCAGGGGCAAACCATCCCCAAATTTAATGCCCAGTTTAATCCCTATACCCTGCCGGTCGGTACCGACGGCTGGCTCGCTATCCTTGGCACCTTCGGCCTGTGGATTGCGCTGCTCATTATTGTCCGTGAAACCGTAAACGGACTCGCAAGGAGAAGGCAACATGGCTAATTTAACCCGTCGTCAGTGGCTCAAAGTCGGCCTCGCCGCAGGCGGTCTGGCGTCTTTCGCCCTGAGCTATCGCGAGGTGGCAAAGCGCGCCCTTGACGGCCTGCTCAGCGGTACATCCGGTAAAGTGACCCGCGATCGTATTTTCGCTAATGCGCTGATCCCGGAAGCCAATGCAAATACCGGCTGGCAACAAAATTCTCGGCAGGTTATCTCGATGACCCAATGTTTTGGCTGCTGGACGCAGTGCGGCGTTCGGGTGCGGGTGGATAGCGAGAAAGGCGAGGTACTGCGCATTGCCGGCAACCCTTATCACCCGCTTTCTCATGAGCACCACCTCGACTCTTCCATTCCTTTTTCAACCGCCATGGCGCAGCTGGCGGGTGAAAGCGGACTTGATGCCCGCTCTACCGCCTGCGCGCGCGGCGCCACGCAGCTCGAGGGACTCTATAGCCCGCTGCGGCTCCTTGAGCCGATGAAGCGCGCGGGTAAACGCGGCGAAGGGAAATGGCAGCGCATCAGCTTTGAACAACTGGTGAAAGAGGTGGTTGAAGGCGGCGATCTGTTTGGCGAGGGGCACGTTGATGGTCTGCGCGCGATTCACGATCCGATCGCCCCCGTTGACCCGCGGCATCCGGGATTCGGCCCAAAAACCAACCAGCTACTGGTCACCAACACCAGCGACGACGGGCGCGATACCTTTTTACGCCGTTTTGCGCTGAACAGCTTCGGCAGTAAAAACTTCGGCGCACATGGTTCCTACTGCGGGCTGGCCTATCGCGCGGGCTCCGGCGCCTTAATGGGCGATCTGGATAAAAACCCGCACGTGAAGCCCGACTGGGATAACGTTGAGTTCGCCCTGTTTATGGGAACGTCGCCCGCCCAGTCAGGCAACCCCTTTAAACGCCAGGCCAGGAAGCTCGCCAGCGCCCGCCTGCGCAATGACTTTCAGTATGTGGTGGTCGCGCCGGCGCTGCCGCTCACCACGGTGATGGCAGACGATCGCGGGCACTGGCTGCCGGTGATCCCCGGGAGCGATTCGGCGCTGGCAATGGCGATGATTCGCTGGATTATCGAAAACCGGCGCTACAACGCCGATTACCTGGCGCTACCGGGCGCGCAGGCGATGCGGCAGGCCGCTGAAAAGAGCTGGACCAATGCGACACACCTGGTCATCACCGATGACCAGCCGGAGCTGGCCGGACAGCATTTAACCCTTGCTCACCTGAATGCGGAGGGCGCCAGTGAACCGGTGGTGGTTAACGAAAGCGGTGACGTTGTCGCCGCCAGCGGCTGCCCGCGCGGCGCGCTCTTTGTAACGCGCCAGCTAACGCTAACCCTGCCGGACGGGCTCAGCGTGACGGTCAAAAGCGGCTTCCAGCTGCTGAAAGAGTCCGCTGAAAAGCTCACCCTGGCACAGTACAGCCAGCAGTGCGGCGTCGCGGAAGATAAGATCGCGGCGCTGGCGGATGCCTTTGCCCGTCATGGTCGTAAAGCCGCGGTCATTACCCATGGCGGCATGATGGCCGGCAACGGATTTTACAGCGCCTGGGCGGTCATGATGCTTAATGCGCTAATCGGTAATCTCAGCCTGGAAGGCGGCGTGTTTGTCGGCGGCGGCAAATTCAACGGCGCGACAGACGGCCCGCGTTACAACCTGGAGAGCTTTGCCGGTAAAGTGAAGCCGAAAGGGCTCAGCATCGCGCGCAGCAAAACCGCGTATGAATCCTCCGAAGAGTATCGCAGCAAGGCGGCGGCGGGCGTCTCCCCCTATCCGGCCAGAGCCCCGTGGTATCCGTTCGTCGCCGGACAGCTGACCGAGCTGCTGACCTCGGCGCTCGAAGGCTACCCCTATCCGCTGAAAGCGTGGATTTCCAATATGACCAACCCGCTGTATGGCGTGCCCGGGCTACGCGCGGTTGCGGAAGAGAAACTAAAGGATCCGCAGCGGCTGCCGCTGTTTATCGCCATTGACGCCTTTATGAATGAAACCACCGCTCTGGCCGACTATATCGTTCCGGATACGCATAATTTCGAAAGCTGGGGATTCAGCGCGCCGTGGGCCGGCGTCGCCAGTAAGGCCACCACCGCCCGCTGGCCGGTCGTCCCTGCCGCCACCGCAAAAACCGCTGACGGTGAGCCAGCGTCAATGGAAGCATTTTGCATTGCGGTGGCGAAGCGTCTTAATCTGCCCGGATTTGGCGAAAACGCCATTACCGATGCTCAGGGTAACCGCTATCCACTCCACCGGGCTGAGGACTATTACCTGCGCATGGCCGCGAACATTGCGTTTCTGGGTAACGCGCCGGTTGCCGAAGCCATTAGCGAGGATCTGACGCTGACCGGGGTGCAGCGTATTCTGCCGGTTATCAACCAGACCCTGAAAGCGGACGAAGTGAGCCGGGTAGCCTTTGTCTACTCCCGCGGCGGGCGCTTCGCGCCGGACACAAGCGGTCGAGCGGAGAATCGCGTCGGTCAATTGTGGGAAAAACCGCTGCAAATATGGAACGCGGAGGTTGCCGCCCACCGCCACGCCATCACCGGCGAGCGCTACAGCGGCTGCCCGGCATGGTATCCGGCCAGATTGTCCGACGGACGCGCTGTCGAAGCGCTTTTCCCGCGACAGCAGTGGCCGCTGAAGCTGATCTCGTTTAAATCCAATACCATGGCCAGCGCCTCGACGGTGATCCCGCGCCTGCATCACCTTAAGCCGACCAATCTGGTGGCGCTGAATCCGCTGGACGGCCAGCGCTACGGCCTGGCGCACGGCGACCGCGTACGAATTTCCACGCCCGGCGGCCAGGCTGAAGCCGTCATTAGCCTGTTAAGTGGCGTGATGCCCGGCGTCATCGCGATTGAACACGGCTACGGGCATCGCGAAATGGGCGCGGCGCGGCACATCCTCGACGGTGAGCCCATGCCGTTCGCGGCGCAGATTAAAGCCGGCATTAACCTTAACGATTTGGGATTTGCCGACCCAACCCGCGAGGTGAGCAATACCTGGCTGGACTGGGTCTCCGGCGCGGCGGTGCGTCAGGGGCTGCCGGCAAGGATTGAGCGGGTGTAGACCGCTTCGGTACGTACAGGGTTGTGCTCCTTAGCGTACCGGTATCGAGGCGGCCATGATTAGTTATAAACCACCATCATCACGCCGGTTCCGTTGAAGGCGCCGGTCGAGGTGGGCGTCCCAGCCAGCGTTCCTCTTAACCGTAGCGAGGACTGAGAGCCGGAGTAGGTGGTATTACCCGGCGCTGAGTTAGCTGCCCCAAGTCCCAGATTGGCACGCATGCCGTTGCTGAGCGGGATATAGGTATTGCCTGTTTGTAGCTTTAACACATAGCTAACCGAGGAAGACGTGCAGGAAACGCCCACCGTACTATCAGCCGTTTTGCCCGCCGCCTGGTCAAGCATTAGCGTACCGAAACTTAGCGTTACCTGAGGCACAGACATGGCGCACCACTCGTTTAGCGGTGGCGCCGTCATGCAGTTTATACCGCTACCGGCTCCCGGCGGATAAACAAGGTCGGAAAAATTAAAGTTACCATTAGCTTCACGAAGCGTGTATCCAAAGCAGACGGTGGAAGAGCCTCCCACGACACTGTAATTTCGGATGGAAATTTGATTTCTGACGCTATCGACGCTCGCGTTAAGCACTTCTCGCCAGGTTCCCTTATACGGGACGCCGGGCGGAGGATAACTCGTGGCAACATCCGATGTCCCCCAAAAGTCGCCATTCGCAGTCAGCGCGTTTGCAACCAAAAGCCCGCCATTACTGCCTAAGTTCGCTGGTGTATCCAGGCTGACGCTACCTGAACTCACGGTAATATCACCTGTGGTGATAATCCACTCAGTACCCGTACCGAAAGGGACCAACCTTACTGCGGTGACCGTTTTCCACCGATAGTTTTCACCGTACACGGGTACAGAAACCGGCACGATCATGGCTGCCGCTAAGACTGCCTGAAATAGCTTTTTCTTCACCTGCACTCTCCTGTGCATAAAATAGCGTTACTGGTATTCGGCCCGCAGGGTTGCGGTGGCGCTAAATAATCCTTCCACCAACTCCACCCCGTTGCGCTGAACAAGGAGAGCTTCAATACTCGGCAGCGTCACGCTATTGATGTTGATGGCCTCGCCCAGCTTAAACGGCTGGCCGTTCTGGTAGATTTTCACGCCAAGATTGGCCTGCTCAGGGGTCACCACGGTGGCATTGTCGGCATCAAACCCGGCCGCGTTACCGCGTACGCTAAGCCGCAGCTGCCATGCAAGGGTGCTGTCTTCACATTTCAGGGTTAGTGGAACGGTTTCACGGTATTTTCCCTCCACGATTTTTTTTATTCGGACATCACCGAAATCCACATACACAGGGCCGCCTTCGCTTATTGAGCAAGCCGGTGGCGTCACCAGAGTGCCGATAAACTCGAGGTTTTCCGGGTCTGCCGCCTGAAGAGATGACGTCATCATCAGGCCGACCAACAGCAAGGGGGCATATCCGCTCAATTTCATCATGTTGTTTCCCTGCGCCATTTACTGATACTCCACGACAAGCGAAGCCATGACCCTGAACGGCCCACCGCTCAGAGTCACTCCGCTTTGTTTGATGGGGGCGGCGTAAAGCTTGGGGATATTGGGGTCGGTGAAATTTAGCCAGGTGCCAACGTTAAGGCGGGTATCACCATTGTACAGGGCGATGCCCAGCCCGCTTTGACCTCCCGCCAGCGCCGTGCTGTCAAAGCTTGCCGCTGTCCCCGTTATGCGCACTTTCTGTTTTGACGATACCGCCATGGAGCAATCTAAATCGAAATCAATCAGCTTCCGGTATTGCGTCCCGTCGATACGGGTGGTCATCACCTCGTTGCCAAAGTTGACGGTGATAACGTTATTGTTATGTACCACGCACGGAGGCGCTTCTATTAAGGTGCCGCTAAAGTTAACCGTTGCGTCGGCCAGCGCGCTGGTGCCAAAGCACAACGTAAGGGGAAGCACCAGGCCACGCAGATTTATGGGGGTCACTATGTCTCTCTCCTCTCGCGTCACTGGTAGTCAATGACCATGGTGCCTGTGCCGAAAAACGGACCTGCGGTAAGCGTGGCGTTATTCTGAGCCACGGGTACGGCCCACAGCCTGGGTTTATTGGCTGTGCCATTGAAGTTGACATAATTGCCGGGAGTCATGAGCGTGGTGCCGGCACTTCCGCTGTACAGCCGTATGCCCAGGCCCCCTTTACTGGTCAACAAAAGACCGCTGCCAAAACTCGCCAGAGACCCTCGAATCGTCAGTTTGAGGGCATTACTGTTCAGGCCAGTACAGGTGAGGCCATATTGAATCTCTTTCTTATAATTCACTCCGTCTACCAGACGAGTAATCAGATCATCACCAAACTTCACGTCTACGGTGTTGTTACCGTCAATAACGCACTGCGGCCCATCGATCAGGGTGCCGTTGACGGTGATAGTGGTGGTATCTCCTTCAGCGGCCTTCGCCTGTCCGCCGGAAAAAAGCAGTAAGGCTCCAGCCATCATCAGATACGCTCGGGATGTTATTGAGTGTTGGCGCGTCATATCAGCCTTCCTTTGGTAGTGCCACTTTTCCCGCCCGGCACAGCGTCCCGGTGCAGGTAAACGGTAATAATCGCGCGCTGCCATAATCATTAATAAACATCAGCGTTGGATTATTTCCCAACCGCAAGGTGGGTAGCGTCAGCGCCGCTTTATCTTTTGGAGAAACCATCACGGGCTCGAAATCGTCCAGCGCTTTTCCGTTCAGGCTGTCACGCGCTTCAACAAATGAAAAATGGTACGGTGTCGGATTATTAACCTCATAGCGGTCCCCCTTACGAGCGAGGGTCAGCGTTTCTACGCCGGGCACCGCATCAAGCAGGGGATCCACCTTAATCCCCTTTGGTCGCCAGAACACTTTCATTCGCGTCTGCATAGCCAGCATCAGAACGTTAGGCTTGTCGGATTTTGGCGGGATCTCGCGTAAGTTAAGCCAGAATACGCTTTCTCTGTCGTTGGGCAGTGAAGAGGCATCCGCAACCTGCTGTACCCTGATCATCGTTCTACCGTCGGGCTCAATACGCTGTACGGGCGGTAAAATCATCAGAGGGCCGTTTATTTTTTCTTCTTTCTCGTTTTCCATCCACCCCTGGGCGAGATAGGGATCCTGCGTATTATTATTTTTCACGCTCAATCCGACAGATTTGTCCCCTTCATTGAAAATAACCCGGGAGCGTTCCACAGATAATGCAGCCTGAGCTGAATGCTGGCTTCCGGTAAACAGTAGAATACCCAGAAAAGACGTTAATTTAAGTTTCATACTTTCACCTGTCGTATCACTTACAGGACCAGAGTTATTTCATCTAGCAGATAATTTACATTTTATGTCTATCTGTACATATGCGTTTTTAAGGGGGAGATCCATTTTCAGAAATGGCATGATGAACATTCCTAAATTTGCACCCCACCCATTATTAATATTCATTTTCGTCCCTGCTTATTAGCCGAGACAGTTGTCCTGGACAAGAATTAACTTGCCAGCTTCCAGCGGAGAGTATGACTTCTCCCTTTTCCGGTTTTGATACTGATCACTTTACCGTTTGATTCCATCTGGCATAATAAATAACGCATGCTGTAGATACTGATATCCATCTCATTGGCTATTTCTCGCGTTGTCAGCCATACCTCATCATCCAGTTCGCTTTTTCGTAACCGTTTTTTGGTCAAGCGTTTTATACTTTGTAAAGCTCGCTCTTTATCATCGAGCTGTCTCTCCATATCACCGGACAACGTGGTTTTCCATATTAGCTGATCTTCATCCGCATCACGTTCGTGATTATTAACAACCTCAGCATATTTATCAGAAACCGATTTGGTACCCAGCCACGAAACGAAATCACTGTATCTGGTGATATTGACTTTCCGCATAATCGAGCGTCGATAGCCACTGAGCGCCTTAATACTACAGCCCATTTTGCGAGAAATTTCATCGTGGCCTAAGCCCTGGCTCAAATAGCCTAGCATTAGCTGTTCACGCCATGTCAACTGGTAGGGGCCAGGACATTTATTACAATTTGGTTTACGTAAGTCAGGAGGCCCGCACATGAGATCGGCGAAAAACAGCATGAACAGTTTGCGCCGGATGGTCGCCACTGAGTTCCTCATCGCGAGAACTGAACTAACAACCGGGCAATGAAAGTTTTTATCATAGTGTTCACTTCTTGGATAAACGCTTAACCACTTTTTCTTGAGGAGCTTAAATTTATAGTCATTGTGGGCGCGAAATCGTTGACAATCGACCCAGTCAAAGGCTTTTTCCCCAGGAGATTGCACTTGCACAATGAGATCGGCTTCCTGCAATTTTTTGACTAAGGATACGGTAATATTGCCGCTAAACTCATCCTCAAATAACTCCTCAAGGAGAAAGACCACCCCCTGAGAAAAATAATTATTCTCAGTTGCCACATAAACCGGCAAATAGGTACCCCTGGTGTCATCCATCATATTTTCTCCTCTTTCCCGAACAATTAATATCTCTACATAAATAAACACTAAAATAATTATACAATTGATGCCCCACTCACTCTCTCGGCCATGCGAGCTATATTTTAAAAGTAACGTAAATTTTTACTGAAATTATTTACATTGCATGCGATTCAATTACCCGGATGCGCCAATGTTCAATATAATTCCCGTATTTTCGAGGATCGCCATACTCATCAACCTTAACGGCTAACTCTGCTTCACCATGAAGACGAATATCCTTCACCACAATCTGAAGCCATTCAGGAAGATCGGACAACTTTTCCTGTAATACCAGACCCGTCAGATCGGTGTCCGCAATCACGGTACCATCTGACAGACGGCGATTGACCGAAATGGTTAGCGCCGCTTCAGAGTGCTCATCCTCGAACAGCGGCTCACCCGCATGGATGACTTTATACCAGGCCTGCTCACCCGCAGTTTGTATGCCCTCCTCCCGGCGAAATTTCTCCAGCCATGCGTTATCCCGCGCTTCCTTTTGCTGCTTGATCTTGTGCATCGCAACCTCGACTCGCTGATTGGCGCGGTTAAGATGGCGCTCAAATTCCTCCTGAGATAACCGGCGTTCGCCGCGTATCGTTTCGCTAATGCCGGCCAGAAAGGCCGCCTTATCAACATGAACATCTTGTTCATTCCGCTGTTCGAGTACGCCCAAAATGTCAAACCCCATCGCCATCCCTGCGGCAAAATCGGCCAGTTCATCGTCGGTTGCCGGCAGTGCGGGATGCTGTGCTTGCTTAAGGCTCGATTGCAATTTTCTGGTTACTACTTGCCACTGCGCATTTTTCTCTTCCAGCTGATTGGCACGCACGGTGAGCGCCTGGAGCTCCTGTTGTTGCTTGCCATTGTTCTCCATTGCCGCGGCGAGCTGTTCAGAAGCCGCCTGGAGGGTAACGAACTGCTGCTGTACTTCACGGTGTCGCAAAGCGAGTTGAGCCTTCACTCTCTCTACCTCATTGCGCGATAGCTGGAAATTTTCGCGTAAATCAATCTCTGCGGGACTCAGTGACGCATGTTGCCTTAACGCCTTAAACCAGCGCCCCAAAATCTGGGGATCGGGTAAAGAGGGATTCTTACTGGCCCCAGCCACTAACTTGTCCCGGTCTTCCGCTACCGTTGGCGCCTGCTTATCCGTCGGTTTAGAAGGCGTAATCGCAGGTGATGTCATTCGCTTATCGGCGGCAACAGCCGGTGGTACTCTTTTTTTTCTTGTTGCCGCCGGAGGCGGAGCTTTAGATTTCTCACCGGGCAGCGATCGCTGTACAGCAGATTTTTGACGCGGCGCAGAAGATTTGTCTTCCTCCGCTTGTGGCTGAGACGGGGATGTAATGGCTTTATTTTCATCATTGCGTGACGTCCATTCACGAGCATAGTTCAACACATCCGCCCGTGAAGATGAAATCAAAACGATACCCATCATCAGGACCAAAACGTTCCCTGCTCTACGATCCATTAAATATTCTCACCCGTTGGCTTCACGGCGAGGCTATTGAGCATTTCGGCGCGGACCTCCGAGCATAATTTTACCGCCTGAAACTTATACAAAGCGTCAATGGCATTACGCGTTTCAGGATTAACGGAACTTCGTACGTTGGTATAGCCGGAAGCGCCGAGCATCACTCGCTCAAAGCGAGACTTGAGCTCGACATGTTTAATAGGGTTAATCGACTCCAGCGCCCTGAGTTCTTTTTCGCACTGCACCATATCCAACTCCCCGTCTGAAGTCGTGGGGGGATCCACGGATTCCATGGAAGAGGTAACCTGTGACGGAATGTTTTTTGCGACGCAACCCGTTAAAAATGTACCTGCGATGATCGCTGCTATACATCCTGATTTAAACATTATTTAATGCACTCCAGTATATGACTTATTAATGCCTTCTTTCCTGAAAATAAAACAACAGGTAGCAAGCAGATTCTTATAAAGAACATTCAAATGGTTATTTGATCCATGAATAAATAGCAGCCCAGAAAAGTTAACCAACTGACATTTTGCGTAAAGCAGTAATAACTCATCAGCCTGGGTTTTAATCATATTCCAGAAGAAAAGTGGTGACGCATTCAAAATCTCCCTCTCTGACCAGATGATGTACTGGTGCGGAAATAAAGGCCTGAAAATTTAAAAAAGTATCTCCCGCCTTCAATGCTGCCGGCCGCATAGGGACATTGGGTTTTACCGGCGTACCGTTCTCATCTTCCAGCGCAATGGCAATACCACTCGCCGTTCCGCTGACGGCGAATAGCCCTGGCTGAGCGCTATCCTCAGTTCCCATAAAGGTTACGGTCACCGTGTCGCCCAGCGAGAGATCGCACTCCGTCAACCAGATTGAAAAACGCTCGCGTTCGCTGCGGGGATATTTCATAAATGTCTTAGAAGGCACGTTACGAAAATCGACAATCTGATCTTCCGAATCCACGTGTAATTCACAAGGGTCGGCAATCAGATTCCCGGAGAAATGAACGTCAGTATCGGCATGAGTGACCGACACACCAGCCAGCAAAAGCAGCAGAGGAAAGCTTGCCAGGCTGAGTACGCGCACGATATTTTTTTTCATTATTCGTACTCCAGGCCGATATTCACCACGCTGCGCCATTCATTAGCCATCAGCGGCGCGGGAAGACGCCATAGCTGTGCCTGCACCACCAAATCGTTGCGTCCCGGATAGAGAATCTGCGGTCGACTCTGGATCGCGGGTCGTAAGAGTTCTCCCTGTCGGTCGCTAAGGCGTAACGCGACCCCTTCTACCCCACCATGCACCCGGAAAAAGCGGTCATCTATCGGTTCTGCTTCCCCATAGATAGTCAGTCTTACCGCAGACTGTCCGTTTAACATCGTGGCGCCGCGCATCATTTGGCGATCGCGCATAAACGAGTATTCTCCCGGGCAACGATCTAATTTGATGTACACCAGTACTGATGGCGTAACGCTACCCGGCCGTTCCAGTCCCCAGGCAACGGTGCTGCCCAAATCGATCTCTTGTTCTGCCGACTCAGGCAGCAGCGCGCACGGTGACGCAACAAGCGTTCCGCTTGCGCGAATGCCGCCATTCAGGCCATCGGTATCCCAGTTAGCGGCGCTCGCCGCGGAAACGACTCCAGCCATCAAAAGCCACAACATGAGGGTGGTATGACCAAATCCTTGTTTCATCAGGCTTCTCCTGTGTTCAGCTTCGGCGTCCATCAGCTTGCCGGGGTATCCGCAGCCCGGCAGATGTTACCGCTGCAGCTAAACCGCAGGGTTGGCTTACCGCCGAAGTCGTTAATCGTGGTGACATGCGGCACGGTATAGTGCGCGCTATTGACCATCGAGGTGGACTTCGGCGGTACCATCACCGTTTGAAATCCGCTGGCCACCGCCACTTTCGGCGCAGCGGTAATCCCGATCACCGTCATGTAATAGGGCGTCGGGTTTTCTACCCGATAACCGCCGTTCACTTTATGCAGCACCAGTTGGTTATCCCAGCGGCTATACTTCTCCGGCAGAATGGCTTTGGGGCGATAGAACAATTTTATTTTGGTGTGTAACGCCAGCTGCATCACGTTGGGTCGCTCGCTTTTTGGCGGCACCTCGCGCACGTTGAAATAAAAAATGCTCTCTCTGTCCTGAGGTAACATCGCGGCATCCGGCATGGCGTTGATACGCATCATGCTCTTCCCTTTCGCTTCAAGACGCTGCAGCGGCGGAACAACCACCAGAGGACCGCTGATTTTTTTCCCGTGTTCATCCTCAATCCATCCCTGCGCCAGGTACGGCATTGACGTACTGTCGTTAGTAATACTCAGGGAAATGCTCTTTTCCGAACCGGGGAAAATCGCCCGCGTTCTGTCCAGCGCAATCGCTGCCCCGGCTTCGTTAACCAGACCTGCCGCCAGGCTTGCCAGCACTATCGTCATCGCTATCTTTTTGCTTTTCATTACATCACCATTCACTTTCTCAGCCGCGAGTGACCGGCTTGCACGGCAGCAATAGCTGCTGTGCAGGGATAACCCGTGGCAGTACGACTTCACACTGAGCGGAACCACTCCAGTGCACGGTTAAGCGTTCATCCGGATTCACGCCGGTCAACCAGGCCAGTCCGCTGTCGCTGACCATCCCCAGTTCGCGATCTTTTGCGTTATGTACCGTGGCGCCGAATGGCGGATGGCGCCCATCTTCCTGGCTGAGGATGGCCACGACCTTAGAGCCTTTCAGCACATCAAAACGACGGAACCCGATGGCCCCTTCAGTCAGGGCGAGTTCAACAACCGGCGTTCCGCCAGACTCGACATCGTCTGGCAGACGATTAACGTCAATCTCAGCGCGGGTTCGATAGTAATTTGGCACCCCAGGGATTACCGCGATGCCAAAAGCATTGGTATGGCCCTGAAAGCCCACCGGAACACCGCTTACCCCATCAGTACTGACCATCAGACGAGTCCCACCCTGTACCCCACCAGGGTGCAGCGCCACGCCTTCAGCGGTCGCGGTCATACCGCCGCTGGCGGAAATACCAAACGAGGAGTACTGGCTTTGCGCCCAGTTAAAGTTGGTGGTGACATCCGCCATATTGCCCAGGTGCGAGTAGTACCCGCTCATCTGGCTGCTAGTTCCTTCCCCACCGCCGACGCTGTTGCCGGCGTTGATGCTGTAATAGTCGTTGTTATCCAGCCTTTGGCTCCAGCTGGCATTTTGTGTATAGCGGTCGCGGCTCATGCTGCCGTTATAGCCAACGGTTCCCGATCCAAACGGCATCGTCAGTGAGATATAGGCGCTGTCGTCCTTACGCCCGTTAAATTCACTGCGGGCGGCGTTGAGGGACAACGACAGATGCCGCCAGTCGCCGAGGTCAAAATATTTATTCAGCGACACGCTGTAGCGATCGGTCGCCGGGCGGTTCCAGTAAGTCTGATGCGACCAGTTGATGTGCGTCGACAGGCGCAGGTCTGCGAAATTTTTGGTCGCCTGGAGGGTATAAAGCTCTTTGCTATTCCCGACGTAGCCTTCCCGATAGCGCATATCCAGATATTCACCCATGGTGAGATAGTTGCGCTCAGAAAAACGGTAGCCGGCAAACGTCACTTCACTATTGATTTCATCAAAACGTTTGGAGTAGCTCAGGCGCCAGGATCGCCCTTGCCTGTTTTTATCATCCGGGAAACGCGCGCTGGCATGAGTCACGTCAGCAGAAAGTGTCCCGAAGGCGTTCATATCACGACCCGCCCCCACCGCCAGGCTGTTGTAGTCCTGGGAAAAAATGCCACCTCCGTACAGCGACCACGCGTTGGTAAGCCCCCACGAGAGCTCACCTGTGGCGAAGTATGGTCCCTGAGTGCTGTGGTTATAATCGCGCGGACGACCGGTGGTCATTTTATAACGCAGCTGGCCGGGGCGCGTCAGATAAGGAACCTGAGCCGTTTCAACCGAGAATGTCTGCACGGAGCCATCCTGCTCTTCAACGCGAACATCCAGACGTCCGGTCAGGGCGCTGTTGAGTTCCTGAATACGAAACGGGCCAGCGGCAACCGTCGTTTCATAGATGACTCGACCCTGTTGGCTGACCGTCACTTTGGCGTTGGTACGGGCAATGCCGGAGACTTCAGGCGCGTAGCCTCGAAGTTTAGGCGGCAGCTGGCTTTCATCGCTCGCCAGCGACAAACCGGTATAGCGCCAGGAGTCAAAGAGATCGGAAGAGAGATAATCCTCACCAACGGTGAGTTTCGACATCATTCCAGGTAACGCGCGATAGGCGTAGAAACGACTCCAGTCAAAATTACGTGAATTTTTATCCGCGCGTCCGGTCGTATTGTAATAGCTCCCCTGATAATCCCCCCTCAGGCGCCAGGCACCCAGGTTAACACCCGTTGTACCGCTGATACTGGCACTCTGGCTCTGATTACCCTGACGAGGCCAGGTGACGTTGGTATTCAGGTTATAGTCAACCAACATCCCGGGGATGCCCTCTTCCCAGCGGGAAACAGGCAGCCACGAAGCATCCTGATATTCCAGCCAGGCCTGGGGGACCGCAATTTGCAGGGAAGATTCTGACAGATCGCCGCGCAGGACGACGCCTTCAAGAGCGGAAAAATCAGCGCAACGCCCCTCGTCGAGCCACTTAATCATGTTGAGCGCGTCATCCCGCAGACCGAGAAGTTCGACCTGCGCAGGCGTCAGACAGGTTTCTACAACCACCCCATCGTCACGGGTTCTTTCAATAAAAGAAATTTCCTGGTCAGAAATACCGTGCTCATTTAAACGCATGCTGAGCGTATAGGTTCCGGGCATAATATAGCCGGCCCGGGAAAAGCGCGATAAGTCGATATTTTCCCGGTCTTCCGAGTCCAGAATATCAATATTAAATTCTACCGCCACTACCGGTGATGTAGAACCCAAAATGGCAATAGCAATGTAAATACCCAGACGTCGCAGGTAAAAAGCTGGTGGTCTGCTTTTTTTCATTTTTTAAAATCCATTTATTGCCTGGTAGAATTCACCGGCGGGAAGTGTCAATCCCGGAAATAATTTAGATGAGAGGCTCATCTGTTTTTATCATTCATATTTCCCGCTACTGATAGGTCACCATGAAACGAATAATTCCGTACCAGTCGCCTTCTGACAACGTTTTTCCACCGCGCACTAACGATAATAAATAACGTAATTCATTATTTTCATTTTGGATCATGACGGCAGGCATCGGTATTCCATCACGCGCCACATCGCCAGCCTGA
The DNA here is from genome assembly GCF_019048985.1 of Klebsiella sp. PL-2018. Lineage (NCBI taxonomy): Bacteria > Pseudomonadati > Pseudomonadota > Gammaproteobacteria > Enterobacterales > Enterobacteriaceae > Klebsiella > Klebsiella sp. PL-2018. The sequence goes on along the minus strand of NZ_CP077673.1, from coordinate 2,840,785 downwards.
TTGTGGATACGCAGTCCAAGCCCCTGCGCCTCGCCATTGACTTTAAAAATATCCGGGCGGAATATCTCCGTTTCGCCACTAAAGGTAATATTTACGCTTTGCCATAAACCGCCGCGAATCCGTTCCAGTGAGCAATTCACCAGCCGAACCGCAAAAGGTTTGATGACCGCTTTGCCTTCCTGATTAAGATCGCTATACGAGATCACGCCGAATGGAATCTCCTGCCAGATATCGTCGGTATGAATAGAACAGGCCGACTCCTGAATTTGACCATTCATTGTAACCAGGCCCCGCCCCTGGTCGGATGCCTGAGACAGCGGTGATATGCCTAATAACAAACTCAACATCAGAGAACGCGATATATTTACCATGACTGTGCTCCTGAATATCGGGCTGCAAATGCAGCCCGAATAAAGCTACATGAGAACAGGACTCACCTTATTCATAAGCCAGGGTAAAGTTGGTCACTGCTTCAAAATCACCCGGAGTGACGTTGGTTACGGTAGAGATTTTTTCGAGGTAAGCGCTGAAGTTTAGGGTATTGTCGCCAATGCCCAGGCCGCGACCGCTAGTAGGTACCAATAAAGTCACGGGTTGACCAGAACCATCTTCAATACGCACGCCGGCGCCAGCGGCCTGACCGGAAATAGCCAACATGGTCATATCTCCTGGGACATTACCGCCAGCAAAGGTCACTTTAACGGTGTTATACATCGGGTCGCCGTTTGAATCCTTCTCGAAGGAGCAGTTTTCCAGCTCGATGTCGAACGGACGAGGAGTGGAAATACCGCCGTTATCTAAATGAGTATTGGAAATCTGACCCAGTTCAATACGCTGATCGCCGTAACCATTTTTGATTGAGCATGGTGCATCAATAATGGAACCCCAGAAAGTCACCTTGCCGCTTCCCTGATCGGCCTGAGCTGCGAAAGAGGCGACACCCATAGTGAGAACAACAGCAGATGCAATTTTGCTAATTTTCATAATACATTCCGTTATATTAAAAGTTACTGGATAACCATCCTGAAAATAACATCAGAAGATAATAACGCATATTTATGCTGACAAAATACCGCTATATCCTCTTGAGTTATGTGTATTCCTGACAGCGAAATCATACTAACTTGAAAAAGCTTACAATTGAACATATGCATCTACCAAATGGGTAATTACGAGCTAATAATTTCATTAAAAAATAATTTGCAGGATAAAATCTCGCAAAAGCAGTTTAATACGACAATGTATGTAAAAATATCACCAATAATTTAAAAAAATATATGCACAACTTAAAAAAATTTCATCGACAGCATCACGCAATTAAAAAAACCATGTATTTCATACAATTGCAAAAGATCGATGTGCTTGTGAAATATTAGGACTCATCCGTAAGAAAATTCCTAATACATATTGTAGGAAGCGAAGTTTAAAAGCTGAAAAATCCTATGAAAGGGCAGGGTTTCTTTATAGAGAGGAGCGCGGAGAGGCTATATTTTACCAGTTGGTCAAAATTCCCTCTGCGGAAGAAATAACCTTATAGGGATGTTGGTCATGCGATCATGATCCACAGCAATATCTTATGCGGTATCTTGCAGGGTTAGAGGAAAGGAATAACCAGGTAGCCGACTCGCTGCCGTAGTGAACCGTCAGGGTGATATCGCAGGCCAGAGAAAACCGCATACCCCTATAGCAAGAGGTGTTATTTTGCCTGTTCCTTGTTATTCTGCTGAATTGTTGTCCAGGTGATTATCATTCAGCGTGGTGATTTTTCAGACGCTGCCCTGGCGCTTGCCGACTCACACTCCAGACCAAAAACGCGGAGAGCGGCAACCCCATTCACACCTGCCCTGCAGGTGTTTTTTCCACAGGGAGATTAACCGTGAGATTTGCATCAGTGCCTTTCAATCAAAATCAGGTGGGATGGCCGCTTAATGAAGAAGATCTTTATCGACAGCCCTCGCTGAGCGGAGACATTAAAGCTGACTGGGTGATTATCGGCTCCGGCTATGCCGGCGTAAGCTTTGCCCGCAGGCTGGCCAGCCTCAATCCGCAGCTGAACATCGTGCTCATCGACGCCGAATGCGCCGCGACCAGCTCCTCGGCGCGAAATTCCGGCTTTATCATCGGCCTGCCGCACAATATCGGCAGCTCTACCGCCGAGCTGAAAAAAGCGCAGGATTACCGCACCCTGCTCCAGGAGGGGATCCGCCTGCTCGATGAAACGGTGACCGAGCACCAGATTGCCTGCGAATGGGAAAACGTCGGGAAATACCACTGCCAGATAGATCCGTCCAGCGAAGCCATTATGCAGGAGTATGTGGATAACCTGCAGCTGATGCAGGAGCCTTACAGCCTGCTGGACGGCGAAGCGCTGTACCAGAAGCTGGGAACCCGCCTCTACAGCAAAGGTATTTACACCCCCGGCTGTATTCTGGTGAACCCGGCGAAACTGATTGCGGGCCTCGCGCGTCATCTGCCGGAAAACGTCACGGTTTACCATCAAACCCCGGCGCTGGCTATGCGCCAGGAAAACGGCGGCGTCAGGGTGACGACGCTGCAGGGCACGATCCGCGCCGACCAGGCGATGCTGGCGACCAACGCGCTCTCGCGCGAACTCTCGCCCACCGTGAGCCGCCAGGCGTCAATGGCGACCTACGCCAGCATTACCGCCCCGCTCACCCCTGAACAGCGCCAGCGTCTGCCGGCAATGGAAAGCTGGGGATTAACGCCGGTCAACGCGATCGCCGGCGCCACGCTACGCTATACCCACGATCATCGTTTTCTGGTCCGCCAGCATGTCGATCCGGCATTGCGGGGAGTGATTACCGCCGGACAGACCGCCAGCGCCGCGCGCCAGCATCTGGCGCTGTTCCATACGGCCTATCCGCAGCTGCAGGATGTGCCGCTGGAGCGAACCTGGTCCGGGACCATCAGCGTCACCCGCAACGGCGCGCCGGTCTGGGGGCGTCTTGCGCCGCAGATCTGGACCGCCGGGGGCTGTAACGGCGCCGGCGTATCTAAACAGACTATCGCCGGGACGCTGCTTGCCGATCTGGCGATGGGCCAGGACAACCCGCTGATCGCCGCGATGCAGTCGCTCGGCCAGGCGAACGTTATGCCGCCTTCGCCATTCCTCGATATCGGGGTGGCGGGCGCATTATGGAAAGAGCGTTATGTGGGGCGCAAAGAGATGCCCGCGTAGTCGCTGTCTGACAGGTTTCACTGCCCGGGCGTGAAACCTGTTGTTTGGGCTACTAGGGGATCGCTTCCTCTTTACGCAGGGTCAGGACCTCGAATCCATCCGCGGTGACGGCGACGGTGTGCTCCCACTGCGCGGACAGTTTTTTATCGCGGGTGACCACCGTCCAGCCATCTTTTTTGGTTTTAATCCGGCTATCGCCCTGGTTCACCATCGGTTCAATGGTAAATACCATCCCCTCCTTGAGCACGGCGCCGGTTCCGGGTATGCCGTAATGCAGCACCTGGGGATCTTCGTGCATCTCTCTGCCGACGCCGTGGCCGCAGTACTCCCTGACCACGCTGTAGCCGTTACCTTCGACATAAGTCTGGATCGCATGGCCGATATCGCCCAGCGTCGCACCCGGCCTGACGACCTTGATCCCTTTCCACATCGCTTCGTAGGTTTTCTGCACCAGCCGACGGGCCAGCGGTGAAACCTCGCCAATCAGATACATTTTGCTGGAATCGGCAATTAGCCCCTCTTTTTCCAGCGTAATATCCACATTCACGATCATGCCGGATTTCAGATGCTCGCTCTCCTTTGGCATACCGTGACAAACCACTTCGTTGATCGACGTATTCAGCACGTAGGGGAAATCATACTGCCCTTTGCTGGCCGGGCGCGAATGCAGATCGTTGACGATAAAATCCTCCACCCGGTTGTTGATGGCCATGGTGGAGATACCGGGCTGAATAAAGGTATCCAGCATGTCGAAAACCGAGGCCAGCAGCTCACCTGCGCGGCGCTGTCTGGCCAGCTCGTCCGCGGTCTTAATGGGAATTGATAGCATTGATCACCTCCAGCAACCGGTCAGAGCCGGACTTGAGCATCAGCAGCTTAATTTGCTGATGGTTAAGTTCGGGATAGAGCTCGCTCATCATACCCAGACGGATCCAGTACTCCGCCTGCGCGTTGACCGAACGCGACATCGCCTTGCTGGCGTCACGAATATCGTCGTGCAGCAGGTCGGAAATTTTTACAATGCCCATTTATACGTACCGTTACAATTTATATATGTTTCGTATATTACGCCTCCCCGCTCAAGCAGACAACGTTTGCCGTCAGAAAGCAGAAAATGGGGTTGCGGTTTATGTCGCCCGCGCTACGGCTGGTTAAGGTTCAGAGCCACTATCTGGATGTTACGAGGTTCCACAACGGTGCCTTTCGTCGTCACAAATGCATTGTGGACGACGTCCCCGCTCTCTTTATCCACCAGCGCAATATGCGGTTCATCATGCAGGATATTTTTATGCCCCCACGCCATCAGGGAAAACAGGATCGGCGCCAGGCTGCGGCTTTTTGGCGTAAGGATATACTCATAACGTTCGCGCACGCCTTCTTCCTGATAAGGCGTTTTGCTCAGTAAACCCAGTTCCGTCATTTTCTTTAACCGGTTTGCCAGCGTCTGCTTAGGCATTTTTGTATGCGAGCGGATCGTTTCAAAGCGCGTCACGCCGTAGAAAGCCTCTCTTAAAATCAACAAAACCCACCGATCTCCCAGGATTTCCGCTGCCGCAGAAAGCCCGCAAAGCTCCGGTAATAGGTAGGCAACTGAATTATTTTTTGACATGTCCGCTTTCGCTCTTTAATCTGAGTATGAATTTTAGACCTAGCTTACCAAGGAGAATACAATGCCCTTCGTCAATGTACAAACCATTAAAGGAATAATGAACCCGGAGCAAAAAAAAGAGCTTTTACGCCGCATGACCGATCTGATTGTCGAAATTGAAGGGAAAGGCGATCCCGAGTTCCGCCGTTCAGTCTGGGTTCGCATTGATGAGCATGAGCCGGAACAGTGGAGTCTGGGCGGCATACAGCCCACGGCTGAAGCGATCGCGGCAAAATTTTCGTCTGCTCAATAGCTCTGCAAGGTAGCGTATTTATCGATTTACGCCTCGCCCTGTCGCCGAAATGCCAGCAGCGAGGCCCGGCTTTCACCACAATGCCGGCAACAAGTCCAGCGTGTCAGCTACCAGCGCCCGCCTGTCGTTGCCTGGCTTCCAGATAGTGACCATCGTTTGGCCGATCCCCTGATTGCCGACTTCGGTGCGCAAGGTTGTGACGTTTTTCCAGCGCGCCGCATTCATGTGCGTCGGCAAGAATCCCCAGCCGCAGCCCTGTTCAAGCAGGCCACGCAGCATCTCCAGGTCGTTGGTGAAGATGGTATGTCCTGAAATTTGCAGACGGCGGGCCACGGGCTCGTCAGTATCCGGGTGCATAATCACCTGCGGCGCCAGCGAAAGTTCCAGCAGGGATAGCGGTTGTTTAGCGCCGGGAAAAAGCGCTTCGGCGGCGTAAAAATCCATCTCGATTGCCCCTAAGGCGCGCCACTCCATAGCGTCTCCCACGCTACGATGGCGCGCCTGGCAGATCCCCAGGTCGGCCTGCCCGCTCGCCAGCAGCTTTTCCGCCTCGTCGCGCGACGCGTTTATCAGACTCAGACGAACGTTGCGCTGGGCCATAGCGCTAATCAGCCCCTGCAGCAGCGTTCTGGGGGTAAAGGGATCGTAGACCAGGGTCATGTCCTGCGTGGCGCTGTTCGGCACCGCCCTGGCAAACGCTTCAAACGCTTTCACCTGGCGCATCAGCAGGTGCGCCTGCCGCTGCAGCTGCTCACCTTCCGGCGTCAGGCGCAGGCTTCGCCCTTCGCGCAGGAACAGCGCATACCCCAGGCCATCTTCGAGGAACTCAATTAAATCGCGCAGCGTCGTCCGGTCCTTGCCCAGCTGGCGCGCCGCTTTCGCCAGGCTTTTGCACTCAACCACGGCGGTGAAGGCCTCCAGCTGGGCAAAAGAATATATCAGGCTCGGCATACGGCCCTCCATTCAGTTGTTGTGGGGGATTTTCCCCCATGATGCGTTTTTTATTATAGGCCGCGTTTTTTTAAGCTGAACACCTTCCTGAGCTGAACGAGTAAAAATATGAAAAGCAAAGTGTTTAACCCTGGCCTGCTGTCTGGCGTTGTTATCAGTCTCTGCAGCGTCCTGCTGGCGCCCGCCGCGCAGGCCGCCTGTACCGGCACCGAACTCAGCGTCTGTCCCGCCCCCTTTGATGCGCCGCTTCCGGATCCCCACAACATGCTCACCTGGAGCCAGACCGACCGGGTAATCGGCTTTCGTAACGACTACCGCAATTACGCTGGCGATGTGTTTCATCACGGTAATGCCGTGCCGTTGCAGGCCGCGGCGAAACGCTTAACCGACGCAAGCTATCGGGTGAACGGTCAAACCTGGAATCTGCAGGATTACCTGCGGCGCCAGAACGTCAGCGGCATGCTGGTGCTGAAAAATGGCAAAGTGGCCTGGAAATATCTGGCAGAAGGCAATACCGACACCACTCTCTGGACATCGCGCTCGGTGGGCAAATCCGTGGTTGCCACCCTGGTGGGCGTGGCGATTAAACAGGGCAAAATTCACTCGCTCGACGATCTCATCACCCAGTATGAACCCGACCTGAAAGGCACCGCCTGGGACGGTGTGACCCTGAAGCAGCTGATTAGCCACACCTCCGGGGTGGCGTGGAATGAGGACTACACTAATCCGCAATCGGACTTCGCCCGGCTTACCGAGTGTGAAGCCAGACCCGGCGCCTATGACTGCGTACGTCAGTTGGTGTCCGGCCTGCGCCGCGCGCATCCTGCCGGCGAGAACTGGTCTTACTCCTCCGGCGGCGCATGGCTGCTGGGGGATGTGCTGGAACGCGCCACCGGCATGACGCTGGCGGCATATCTGGAAAAAAGTATCTGGCAACCCTACAGTATGGCGAGCGACGGCGTGTGGCATGCCTACACAAAAGGTGAGCACGATGTGGGCGCGCACGGCTTTAACGCCACGTTAGAGGATTGGGGGCGCTTCGGTGAGTTCATTCTGCATAACGGCGTGCTGCCGAACGGCGAGCAGATCTTGCCGGAAAACTGGGTTGCCGAGTCATCACGCTGGACTCGGGCGGCAGGCTCGGTGTCCGCGGCGCATCCATACGGTATTTACGGCTACCAGTGGTGGAACAATGAAGTGCCGGCCAATGCGACCAACGTTGAACCTGCGCCGCAGGCATCCCTTCAACATTCGCTGTGGGCGCTGGGCATTTTTGGTCAGATGATAATGGTTAATCAGGCGGAAAATCTGGTCATCGTCCAGTGGTCGACCTGGCCGCAGGCTGAGCCCGCCTTCAGCGCCCAACCGCTGGAAGCCTCGCTGATGTTTAGCGCGATAGCGAAGGCACTGCATTAACGCCGATTTGGCTCCCGTCCGCTCCAGGCCCGAGCGGACGGGAGGCGTGAAGGTTAATCGACTCTACATACCACGGTGGCATGATCCCACCATGCGTTCTCATTAATATTCACCTCAAGAACCGTAAATTGCTCCGCACGAATCTCGTCCAGCAGGGCCTGGAGCGGTCGCAACGTACGCCAGGGTTTGCCCTCTTTAAGTAAATGATGGCGGATAGGATCGTACGCGAGAATATCCTCGGGATGACGCGGGGTTCCGCACATGGAGCCGATCACCAGCCGTCCTCCGGGTTTCAGTAATCTTCTGACTTCGGCAAAGCAGAGGTGGCGGGCATCGTCAATCAGGCAATGCACACAGCTGCCATCAACAATGAGCTCAAACGTCGCATCCTGACACTGATGAATATGGCAGACATCTCCGACAAAAAAATTTGCCGGGAGACCCGCTTGCTGAAAACGATTTTGTGCCCATCGGATCGCGGTTTCGGACCAATCTATCCCCCACACCGAGTAGCCTCGTTCCGCAAAATACTGCGCGGCCATCGCGCCATTCCCGCACCCCAGCTCAAGGACAGGCGCGCCGGGTTGGGGGAAATAGTGCTGTAAGTGAAGCCAGCTAAAAACGCGCTCCTGCTGTTCTTTGGCCCGGGAATAACCTTCGCCAGCCCAGGCGATAGCGCCATTTGCCAGCAACTGCCGATACTCTTTTTCATAGCGGTTCATAATCAAGACGCCTTTGTCAGCAGCAACGCTCGTCACTTTACGCGCGGTAGAGGCAGGAGAAAAACCAACCGTCAGACACGCTCCGTCATCTCAGGCAGCAATTGTTCAATCACGTCGATAATACTTCTTACCCGCGGTGGGATAAAGCGGGCGTCAGGATAGACCGCATAGAGAACGCGATCGGGTAATCGCCAGGCGGGTAATACCGGTACCAGCCTGCCGGACTGCAAAGCGTGGGCCGCAAGGGGTAACTGCATGCCGCCGATACCGATGCCGGACTCTAACGCCTGCAGCAGCGCTTCGCTGGTGTTAGCCCGAAACACGGTATTGACTTTCATATCAACCGTTTTATCACCCGAGACCAGCCGCAGCGGCGCGTCCTGCGCGATGCCGCTGAACCGCACGTGCGGGTGGGCGGCCAGCTCGCTGACGGCATGCACCGTTTTAAAACCGGGGGCGGCAAAGAGCGCAGTTTCAATACGCGCCAGCACGCGCGCCGCACTCCCCGGCGGCGGTTCACTGCTCAACCGCAGCGCGACATCCACTCCTTCAGCAACCAGATCGGCAATGCGGTCATCAAGAGAAAGCGTCAGACGCAGCTCGGGGTGCATTTTCTGCAGCGCCAGCAGATGCGGCAAAAAGAGCTGCCCCAGGCCGCTCGGCAGCTGCACGTGCACCCGGCCTTGCCACTGGCGATCGGTTGGCTGTAAGCGTCTTTCCGCTTCATGCATCGCTTCCAGCAAAAGCTGCATATCGCGCCGGTAAATTTCTCCCTGCTCGGTCAGCGCCATCGCACGCGTGGTTCGGTGCAGCAACACCACCCCAAGCTCCTCCTCAAGCGCCGCGATCTGCTGACTGACGGCGGATTGTTTCATTCCGCACTGGCGGGCTGCCGCTGAAAAGGATCCCGCTTCTACCACGCGCAGGAAGGTGGCAATGGCGTTGAGCTTATTATTCATTTAATGATTCTGCTTATAAGTGCCATCAGTTTTACGGGATATGCGTGAAAAAAATAATATACCACACTGCCTCTGTCACCCACCCTGGAGAAGCAACGTGAATAAGATACCGCAACCCAAAATCGCCCTGGTCGCCGGCGCCAGCGGCATTATTGGCAGAGAACTGGTGAAAACGCTGTTACGCAATCGCTGGGAGGTTATCGGCCTCAGCCGCCATGCATCGTCCCACCCGGAAAACATTCCCTTCATTCACGTCGATTTACTGGATGCGCAGCACAGCGCGCAAAAACTGCATTCGCTCAACGGCGTCACCCACATTTTTTACAGCGCATGGGCCAACGCCGGGAACTGGGCGGAAATGGTTGAACCGAACGTCACCATGCTGCGCAACCTGGTCAGCAACATCGAGCAAACCGCACCGCTACGGACGGTAAGCCTGATGCAGGGATACAAAGTGTACGGCGCGCATCTTGGTCCGTTCAAAACCCCGGCGCGTGAAAGCGATCCCGGCGTACCCGGGGCCGAATTTAACGCCGCTCAGCTCACCTGGCTCAGCCATTTCCAGCGCGGAAAAACGTGGCGCTGGAACGCGATCAGGCCGGGCGTGGTCGGCAGTACGGTGCCCGGCAACGCCATGAATCTCGCACTCAGCATCGCGATCTATGCTTCGCTATGTAAAGCGCAGGATCTACCGCTGCGTTTCCCCGGTTCGGAAAAAACCTGGCACAGCATTGTCGATCACACGGACGCCGGGTTGCTGGCTGATGCCACGCTCTGGGCCGCGACCTCGCCAACGGCGCAAAACCAGGCGTTCAACGTCAATAACGGCGACATCTGGCGCTGGTGCGAGCTGTGGCCGCGCATCGCGAGCTGGTTTGAACTGGCATCCGCCCCGCCGGTCAGACTGTCATTTAACCAGCTGTTTGTGGATTACCGCTCGCACTGGCGCGAACTGGCCGGGCAGAGTCTGGTGGAAGCGGACATCTTAAGGCTCAGCGACGGTAAATTTGCTGATTTCGTCTTTGGCTGGAACTACGACATGTTTGGCGATGGCAGCAAACTGCGCCGGGCGGGCTTCACTGAAATGCAGGCCACCGACGATATGTTTTTCCGCCTGTTCGCTCAGCTGAGAGCCGCGCGCATTATCCCCTGATAACGCCTCCGCCAGACAGATATTCTGCCACTCTCAAAGAGCCATTAACGCCGCGCGATCAACCCACGCTTCTGTTTTTCGCGCGCGACTCGCGCTTCGCGCTCTGGCTCTCCCCGCTTTTTAATTAAATATAAAACGATAAAAGTTTATTGTAAAACGATAAACACCAGGATAATCTGCGCGCTCTTTCACCGACCAGATTGCCAGGAGAGGCAAGTCATGAACAGAAGTATGCTGCGCGGGGGGTTACTCTCCGGGGCGCTGCGGCGCGCGCCGGCGATGTCAGCCGAGATGTCAGGATTTGCCGGGACGGGCGCGTCAGTTGCTCCACGCTATTCAGGGTCCAGTACACCTTGTATTCATTGCGGTTGTACTCATTTTAAGGAGAAAGCATGATCGGGTATCGATACCGCAGATACTGCAGTGACTGGCAAATCCTGTGCTCAGGCCTGGCTTTTGTCGCGGTGATGGCGGCAGGCATTTATTTGCAACCCGGCTTCAGACCCTTGACCACCCAGGTATCCGGGGACAAAGCGCTGGTTGCCTTTTTAACGCCGCTGCTCAAAGGCGCGCACGGTCACGTCGCCGCAGCGCTCATCACGCCAGGCGGCGTGCGCTATGGTATCTGGGGCAATGATTATGCCAGGCAGTTTGAGATTGGCAGCCTCAGCAAAACCCTGACCGCCAGCCTGCTGATTGATGCCATCCGGCGCGGCGAAGTCACAGCCACGACGCAGGTCGGCGATCTGGTGCCAGAGCTCGTCGGTCCGGCGCGGAATATTAGCCTTGAGGAGCTCGTCTCGCATCGTTCGGGCCTGCCTCCGTTCGCCTCATCGCTCACGCAGAAAATCGCCATGCTTACCGCCATTGTGAGACGAGAAAACCCGTGGAGCTACGATCGCCAGGAGCTGGCGGAAATGATTAACCGGGCGCGGATACCGAAGGTCAAAATATTTGATTACTCCAATTCCGGGTTTGCCCTGCTGGGGCTAGCGCTGGAACGCGCCTCTCACCGTACATTCGCGGCGTTGCTGGAACAGCGCGTTTTTGCACCGGCCGGGATGACCCGTTCGCTTGTGGCGCAAGAGACGACGCCGCCTGACGCGGCATTTATGCCGGGCTGGTCAGCGTCAGGTTTACGCGAAGCGCCGTGGATCTTAAACGCCTTCTCGCCTGCGGCCGGCGTACGTTCCACTATTGTCGATATGACGAAATATGCCCAGGCGCTTATGGCAGGAAAACTGGCCGGAAGCCAGGGCATGGCGCCGCGGTTCGCGACCGACGATCCCGATTCACGGGTAGGCTATTCATGGTTCACCACCGCTATCAAGGGACGGGATATTATCTGGCACGATGGTCAGTCCGCGGGCTATGCCGCCGTGATGGCCTTTGACCCCGAGCGTAAAACCGCCGTCGTGATCCTCTCAGATACCGCATGGCCGGTAATTGTGCCGGCAATCAAATTGCTGCTTTCCACGCTATCCGACGTTAAGGAAGAACGATGAACTGGATTAATATGCTGTGGGCGATATTGACCCTGCTGTCAGTGGCGGTCTTTATTTCCGGAAACGGGTTTGCACGGTACAAAGTACGCCTTATTAATTATGTTCTCTTCACCTTCATTGTTATTTATATTGCCGAGTCATTACAAACCATCGATAACCTGAGTAAAACAGGCTACCTGATGCGAATGTTGACCTGGACAATACAGGCGGCGTGTATTGCCATCGGCCTGTTTAGCGTCTGGCAGCGCCCGTGGTTCCGCGGCCCGTCGCGCCGGGCGGCCGGACTACACGTTGTCTTATCTCTGCTCCTTATGTCATGCTTAGGCGTGCTGGTTCTGTAATCGCACCATTATTCAGGAAGGTTAAAGGTGAAAAACGCACGAAACAAACTCAGCCTGTTCTTACTGGCTGGAATATTACCGCTGTTTTTTATTCTGGCGGTCATTACGCCAGCGTGGATCTATTTTACCGGCGAGTCGTTTTTCCTCGCGAATATGCTTGAGTTTGCCGAGGTTCCGCTCGGTAATGAAAGCGGTCTGACGGCACCGACTTTTAAACTGCTGGCGCTGCTGGCGATACTCTATTTACCCGCCGGGCTTTTCGCCTGGGCGATCTGGCAGGGGATCCGCGTCACTCAATACGTCAGAAAACGCACCATTCTGAGCCTCGACCTGGCGCTGAGGGTAAGAAAAATCGCGCTGGCGATGCTGGGGATGGGGCTCCTGCTGCCGCTGTTTCGCTTCCTGGTGCCGCTGGTTTTTTACTGGCCGCATCCTTATACCCAGATCGTTCTTTTACTTAGCGATTTTGTCCTGTTGCTGACCGGCGGCTTGTTATTTGTGACGTTTCACTCCATGCTCGAAGGGATCAGAGCGGAAAATGAGAATAAGGAGTTCATCTGACTATGGCGGTAGTGGTTAATCTGGACAAATTGCTGGTAGAGAGGAAAATGACGTCCAGAGCGCTGGCGGCCTATGTAGGGATTACCGAGCAAAACCTGTCTTTGCTCAAATCAGGAAAGGTGAAAGGCATCCGCTTCGATACGCTGGCAAAAATCTGCCAGGCGCTGGAGTGCCAGCCAGGCGATATTCTCGCCTGGGAGGCGGATTAACGCCCTTTCTCGATCGTGCAGGCCCACTGCTGGCTCATGCTGCTCTGGCTGGTGGCGATTTGCAGCGACAGGCTGGCGTCAAGGGTATGCGTGACGCTGTATTCAAGCACCACATCATCCAGATCGCGGGCGACGCGCTCAATACGAAACAGAGCCTGGCCGGGTTCAATATTGAGCAATCCCGCCGTGCGGCTATCGCAGCACACCGGCGTATAGCGTTCCGTGGCGTTGGCCGGCGAGTAGCCGAACGTTTCCCGCAGCTGCTTATACAGCGATCGGCTGCCGTCCACGTGGCTCAGATCGTTATAGATACGGCCATTAAGCCAGGTCAGCACATGGCCAACCGGCCGATCGCCCTGCACTAACAGCCGCTCCAGACGCATCAGCTGGCAGCCTAAATCCAGCCCCATTTGCTCCGCCACCTGGCGGTCGGCCATGGTCGAAATCAGCGACAGCACTTCCACGGCTATCTCCCCCGGCGGAGCAAAGGTGGTCAGTACGTCCGGGAGGTCGGTGTAGTATTTCTGCAGCGCATCGCGGTTAATAAACGTCCCTTTACCCTGTTCGCGGTACACCATGCCAATACTGGCCAGCGAATCTATCGCCTGTTTAATGGTACCGCGCGCGACCTTAAACTCCCCGGCGAGCAGCAGTTCGCCCGGGAGTTTATCGTCATAGGTAAAAGAGAGGATCCGCTGCAGGATAACGTCTTTTATCCTTAAATAGAGAGGGAGTCCATCCGACTCAAACATACTTGTGCTCCAACTCAGAGGTAGTGTATCTGGCTCCTGTAAGCGCTAAGTATATCCTGATTTATCTCCTGATTACCGTCTATGTTTGCGCTGGCGAGAATGGGCGGCGTGCGCGCATTTTCCAGCATGATTTCGCAAATACGTAATACCAGGCTGTTAGCGATGGTCGCGCCCATGATGGTGGAGAGCGGCGCGGCTTTCTGCGCCATCCCCGGCAGGCTCACCGCCGCATCGCCATATTCGCAGTGGTTATCAATGGTGATATCGGCCACATCCACCAGCAGCTTGCCGCTGGAGTGGCGCGACGTGACGCGCGCCGCCGTCGCCAGGCTGGTAATCGCGATAACCGTTGCGCCGCACGCTTTCGCCGCCAGCGCGACATCAATGGTAATCGCGTTGCGTCCCGACACCGAATGGATCAGCAGCGTATCTTCAGCCCTTAGCGGCGACTGCTCCACCAGTACCCGACCGAGGTGCTCCACATTTTCCACCGCGCTGGTGAGGGTTAACGGCCTGACGTTAAGCATCAGCGCAGGCGTAAAAAGCGGATTGATGATGGCCAGGCCGCCCGCGCGATAGCTCATCTCCTCCGCCAGAATCCCGGCGTGGCTGGCGCCAAAGACGAAGATGTTGCGCTGCCCCATAATGCTGTGGGACATGATTTCCGCCGCCCGGGTGAGTTCATCGGGGCGCTGCTCAAGAAAAGCCAGCTTCTGGCGGATCTGACTGTAGTACTGTTTCAGGGCCTGACTCATAGACTTCCTCCCGATATCAGAACGCCAACAGGCGGGTCAAAAGATGAATGACTGGCGCGAGGACAAACATATCGCTGTCGCCTGCCCATAGCGCGGTATCCGGGATCGTATTGTCGATAAAGCCGGTGACGCAGAAATACTGCCCCCAGGCGACCACGGTCGAGGTGATAAACCCCGCCAGCAGAGCGCCTTTATAGCCTCCGGTAATATTGCCGAAGACCCCCGCCGTACCAGCGTGAAAGAAAATCACAATCATACTGGGAATAAAAACGTAGCCGGTATAGCGGCCGATCAGGGTCAGCCACAGCAGCGAGCCGACAAAAGCGCCGACAAACCCCAGCACCACCGCGTTTGGCGCAAAGTTAAACAGTATCGGGCAGTCCAGCGCCGGTTTTGCGCCGGGCACCAGCCGCGATCCGATGCCGTTAAACGCCGGCACCATTTCGCCAATAAACATCCGTACGCCGAGCAGCACGACGGCAATGCCGCCGGTAAACATCAGCGATTGTTTGAGGGCATAGATGTAGAAGCTCAGGTCGCCGGATTGCGCCAGAATCTCCGCCGCTTTCGGCGTACCTTTAATCTGCAGAATAAAGGTGCCAATAAAGAACAGCAGCGCCATGGTCAACGCCGTCACCACGTTGGAGTCGCGCAGGAAACCCAACTTTTTAGGGACTTTGATATCTTCGGAGCTGATTTTGTTGCGGGCGAAAATCTGGCCAAAAATCGCCCCCAGCAGCGCGACGGAGGCGGAAGTATGCCCCAGCGCCACGTTGTCGTTGCCGGTGATTTTTCGCACCCAGGGCTGAACCAGCGCGGGCTGTAGGGTCCAGTAGAGCCCCATAATCACCGTTAGCATCAGCGTCAGCTGCACCGCTGAAATAGCGGGCTCGGTGTTCACCATCACCCCGGCAAAGATCATCGTCGTCCAGAACATCATATGTCCTGTCAGGTAGATGTATTTAAAGCGCGTCAGCCGGGCCAGCAGCAAATTGATGGCGAATCCGCCGGCAATGGCGATGGTCACGCTGCTTCCGTAGCGTTCGCTGAAGCGCGCCTGGCCGATAATATTGGTCAGGTTCATGGAGCTGAGACCGAAAACTTCGGTCCAGATCGGCTGAAATATCAGCAGCGCGGAGACGATAATCCCGGCCCCCGCGCCGATGATCAGAAAGCCCAGAATGCCTTTCAGGGTGCCGGACACAATGTCCGCCAGCGATTTCTTTTGCAGCACTAGCCCCAGCAGCACAATCAGGCCAATTAAGATCGACGCTTCACCAAATATATTGATGGTGATCCAGCGCAGCACGCCAAGAAACTCGCTCATGACGGCTCTCCTGCGGGCAGAATTTTCGCCTGGGTCAGCGCCGCGGTGATTTCGGCGTTATCGATATAGTTGTTCACCACCACCACCGGACAGGACAGATGCTTAAGGTTGTCCACCAGCTCCGCGTTGGTTATCACCACATCGGCGTTGGCCGAAGCGGCGGAAGAGACATCCATATGTTCCACGGAGGCCTGAATCCCGTGCTGTTTCAACACCGCCTCAACGTTCATTTTTAAAATCAGGCTGGAGCCCATACCTAAACCACAGACTGTCAGAATTTTCATCGCTATTCACTCCGTGTTCATCACGCTACAAACGCTGCGAGCCGCTGGCTAACAGCCGATAAAGTTGTTCTGGATCGTTCGAATGCATCAGGGTATGCAGGTTATTTTCATCGCTGAGTACGGTCACGATATGCTGGATAAGGTGGATATGGGCATCGCTGCTGGTTGCCGAAAGCCCCAGCACCACCTGCACCGGGTCGTTTTCCGCATGACCAAACGCCAGCGGTTCACGCAGCCTGACCGCGCTGATCTGCGCTTTCATCGCCCCCTGCTCCGGGCGGGCATGCGGCAGCGCCAGCCCGGGGGCAATGACAAAATAGGGGCCCAGCTCGCGGTAGCTATCGACCATTGCCTGGACGTATTGCGGGCTACAGGCTCCCGCGCAGCACAACGCGTTCCCCGCCTCGCGGATGGCCTCCTCAGGGGTAGCGGCCGGGCAGTCTACACGTATCGCCTGACGCTCAATCATCGGAGGCTCCTTGGGTTAAGTGATGACGGATAGAGGCAAGCGTGGTCGCCAGCGCCCGCTGGACGAACGCGCGCCCTTTCTCTTCGCTGGCGGCAGTTGGATCGCCCAGCACCGCATAGTCAGAAAACTCGGTCCAGGGTATCGGCTGATAGCGAAAATTGTTCGGGAAAGCCGGATAGTGCGCGCGGGCGTTGGTCATGGTGACGAACTCTGGCGCCAGCGCCAGCATCAGCGAGGTTTCGACCTCATCAGCATGCATATAGCCGGGGTAAGCCACCGCGGTGGTTTGCCGTCGTTTTACCTCCTCCTCCATCCCCGCCCAGCTATAGTTAAGCAAGGTAATACCCTGCTCTTTTAGCTGCCGGGAGGCCGCTTTCATCGCATCAAAATTGCCGTAATGCGCGTTAATCACCGCCGTGGTGGTGATACCGTAGCTGGCCATGTTTTCCGCCAGCGACACCAGCAGCGACGTCAGCCGTTCATGACCGATATCAATCGCGCCCGCGTGGCCGCGCAGGGACCAGACCTGGCTGTAGGAAACGACCGGCAGGCTCAGGGCGCACTCGCCCAGCTGCTCGTCAAGCAGCGCGCAAAACCGCTCGGCCAGCAGGTTATCGGTATCCAGCGGCAGGTGGTCGCCGTGCGGCTCGACGGCGCCTAGCGGCAATAAGGCGATCCGCGCCTTTTGTAACGCCCGCCGGGCCTCGCTTTCGTTTAAACGATGCAGCTTCATAACATCTCCTCAGGCAAAAGCGAGGTAATGCGCCGGGTTGTCGACGAAGAAATCATGCAGCAGCGCTTCGCCGTCAAACCCGGCTTCCCGGGCCTCGTCAATGAATCTTGGCCGCCAGTCGCTAAGGATAAATTTCAGTCCCAGCCCCCCTTTGCCGTAATGCGCGCTCATGGATTTACGGGCAAAATCGCCGCCGATTAAGATCTGCTTTTGATAACCGCGCTGGCAGAGCGCCAGGATGGCCTGGGTACGGATGTGCTCTGGGTGATATTTGATGCGGCTGATACCGTCGAAAGAGAGAAACGCCCCGGTGTTGGCGATCTGACGGTGCAGCCAGGGATCGGGGTTACGATCCATATGAGCAAAACATAAGCGGGAGAGATCCAGCCCCCATTTTTTAAAGAGCTGCGCCTGCTCGAGTCCCATCGTCCCCATTTCCGTATGGCTGTGCATCGGCGCCCCGGTGCGCTGCTGGGCGCGAACGATAACCTCCATGGTTTTTTGTTCCAGAGGGGAAATGGCGTTATAGCCGGTACCGCACTTCACCACGCCGGCCCGATGTTCGGTGCCCTCTATCCCCTCAGTGACCTCGCGACAGACATGTTCAACCAGTTCATCAACGTCTGAATGTGCAATCCACTCGGCGAAAGTCTGCGCGGAGCCCGGCCGCTTGCTGCTCCACAGAAAGCCTTTGTTAAAACCCGCAGTGGCGATAATGTGCAGCTGCTGGCGCTGCGCCATGGCGGCGACGGCTGCGGCCTGACGGCCATAATCCGGCGCGGTGGCGTCGTAGATGGCGTTACCACCCGCCCGGCGGAAGTCGCTTAATTCACGCTCTGAAGCCTGCGGATCGTCGAGTAACAGATCGTCATCCTGACGCTCGGCCCAATAGGGCGGAATACAGTAGATATGGTCATGGCTGTAGGTGACGCCCAGCTGATTAGCGGAAATATCCCCGTTTAACGTTCGAATGATGCCCATGTTTCTTGCTCCCCGGAACGGATAAGAAGGTGCTTTCAACATAGGCGCGCCCCACTTGACCAGTCAAGTGATCAAGTTCGCATCAGTCATATAAAATTTCTATCTGTGAGGTAGGTCGACATTAACATTTATGTGACGTTGTCACATAAATGGATTCGGGATAAAAAAACCGTTACTCATGGAAAAACATACGTATCCCGGGTGAGGTGATTAAATTTATGTTAATTAAATTCAATGGGATACACACTCACCAAGCCAATGCATTCCTGACTAATAATTCATAGCTTTGATTAAAATGTTTAATTGAATGAATCGATAAAGAGAGTATTGTTAAAAACAATGATGAGCGGAGATAAATAAATGTTACGTGATTTTTTGAAGGTAGAAAAAGAGGATCGTCTGGTCGAACAACAGGACGCCAGCAGCGGTAAAGCGAATTCAACGGACGTCACCGAATGGATTATTGTGAATAAAAATGGTGATAAAAAAGGCCGGGTGGCGTTATTCAATCAATTTACCACCCGCCGTTCCTATTGCGTGAATTACCGCATCACCCAGTTTGATAATAGCGGCAAAGTGGTTGTCGACCGGCTGGCGGAATCAATCTGATCCCGGGGAACGTTATCACGCCGGCGTCCCGCGCCTTTAGCCCGGCCCGTCGCTG
This sequence comes from Klebsiella sp. PL-2018, assembly GCF_019048985.1. NCBI lineage: Bacteria > Pseudomonadati > Pseudomonadota > Gammaproteobacteria > Enterobacterales > Enterobacteriaceae > Klebsiella > Klebsiella sp. PL-2018. The sequence continues at coordinate 2,821,903 of NZ_CP077673.1, read as the reverse complement.
GCGGCGGCCAGCAGCGGCACAATCACATCGCTTAACGGCGTGGGGATATGGTGAATACGGCCATATCGCTGAACGACCCCGTTGCGAATATCCCACTCCAGCGGCAGCCCGGCCTCGCGATCCGTCAGTATTGAAGTGCTTAAATCCGGAGGCGCACGGTGAAAACCGGCGAGAATTTCCTGCGGCACGCCGTCGTCCAGGCTGGCGCCTGCGGCGCGCGCCACCGTCAGCCCCTCCTGCAAATAGGCTAAAGCAAGCGCCGTGATATCGTCGCGGGCAAACATCCCTGCCCGCCTCCCCGCCAGCACCATCAGACCGGCGACCGCATTCTGCAGCAGTTTACGCCACGCAACGGAGAGAAAATCCGCGCTGATATCCACTTCACAGCGCGTGTCCCGTAGCGCGTGTCGCACCCGCTCGGCCCCCTCAACATCCGGCAGCGTCAGGCGCGGTTTCGCCCGCAGCCAGACTGACGCTTCAGGCTCACGCTGCGCGGGGAACCAGACGACCGATGGCAGCACGGCCGCTTCCGCCACGTACGGCGCGAACAGCGTTTTTTGTTCAACGCCGTTTTGGAGCACGCAGACTACCGTTCGATCGTGACACAGCGCTTGCAGCCACGGTGCAATAGCCGCAATTTGTGTCGCTTTTACCGCCACAAATACCAGGTCGTACGGCGCGGCGACCGATGCCGGTTCCGTCAAGACCGGCCCCGGCACCACAATATTTCCACCATCAAAACGCAACGAAAGCTGCGGGTGCGCACGGCGGCCGCATACCAGAGGCGTACGGCCAACCTCGTGCAGCGCCGCGGCGATGGTGGTACCAATTGCGCCCGGACCGATCAGCGCAACGGTGGGTTCTTCAACTGTCATCTATGCCTCCAGGCCGCTTCCGGCCCCTGAGATTTCATTAGTACGTAACATAAACGCGACTTCGTTCGCATTACCATTTTATTCATATGGGTAATCTGAATGTGTGTGTCAGCGTACACACTTTTCACCATCAACAAGGAAGGTACATGTTTCCAGAATACAGAGAGCTGATTTCTCGATTGAAAACCACGCATCCGCGCTTTCAGTCGCTATTCGAAAAACATAATGCACTCGATCACGACATTTCCCGCATAGAAGGAGTCGATGGCAAAGGATACAGTCTCGAGCTTGTACAGATGAAGAAAGAAAAACTTATGTTGAAGGACGAAATGCTCAAAATCCTCCAGCATGAAAGCCTGATGTAAACGAGAAGGCCGCCGGATGGCGGCCTTCTTATAGCACCAGGCTACGAGCGAATAAACGCCAGCAGATCGGCGTTAATCACATCGGCGTGCGAGGTATGCATACCGTGCGGAAAGCCGGGATAAATTTTTAGCTGGCTGTTCGGCAGCAGCTTATCCTGCAGTATCGCGGCGTTTTGATAAGGCACAACCTGATCATCATCGCCCTGCATCACCAGCACCGGCAGCGTAATGGCTTTTAAATCTTCGGTCTGGTCGGTTTCCGAAAACGCCTTAATCCCCTCATAGTGCGCTTTTGCGCTACCGGTCATGCCCTGCCGCCACCAGTTCTGAATTGTGCCCTGGGACACCTCCGCGCCTTCACGGTTAAAGCCGTAGAACGGCCCGGACGCCACGTCGAGATAAAACTGCGAGCGGTTGGCGGCCAGCGCTTTGCGAAAACCATCGAAGACCTCGATTGGCGTACCGCCCGGATTGTTTTCCGTTTTTACCATCAATGGCGGAACCGCGCTGATCAGCACCGCTTTGGCCACGCGCCCCTGCGGCTGACCATACTGCGCAACGTAGCGCGCAACCTGCCCACCGCCGGTAGAATGCCCGATATGCACGGCATTATGCAGATCCAGATGCTCCGCCACCGCTGAGGCATCGGCGGCATAATGATCCATATCGTGACCGTCACTCACCTGATCTGAACGACCATGACCGCGTCGGTCAATCGCAATAACCCGGAACCCTTCTGCCAGGAAAAACAGCATCTGGTTATCCCAATCATCGGCACTTAAAGGCCAGCCATGATGAAATACGATCGGCTGCGCCTCCTTCGGGCCCCAGTCTTTAAAGAAGATATTGACGCCGTCTTTGGTTGTCACAAATGCCATGTTACAAACTCCTCTCGTGAGAAAACAAGGCTGCGGGCCTGACGCCTGCAGTGGGTCGGGTCTTAAGGCGGGATGCTACGTCTGGACGATAGCGTCTCGTTAGGTGTGAAAATGACCTGGCTGGAAAAGTGTAGATGATTTTTGCCGATACTGAGCGTTCGCTTTGTATCCGATAAATGGGCTGTAAACAGCCCATTTAAGCATGCAGGAAGGAAAATTTAACGCAGGACGAACTTAATAACGCCGGATGGTTACCGTTTCGGTTCCCGCCTGGTCGAGCGCGGCGAGGCCCTCCTCTATCCGCCCGAGGCTTATCAGCCCGGGGGAGTGGCGAAAATCCTCGCGAAAAATGGCCAGATTGCCCCACGGCGCGTAATAGGCGATGTCGCCGCGCCGTGGGGTCATTGAGGCGCCAGAATCCGCGCGGCGCAGTTTCGTCGGCAGCCAGGCGATTTTTTCCGTGGAACCATAATCCTCGAGCTTCACCGTCATCGGCAGCTGCGCCAGGAACTCATTAGCCGCTGCGCTCTCATCCAGCGAGCCGACAACCGTGGCGCCATTGAACTCAAACTGAATCTTCACCGCGTTCTCCCGCCCGGCGGCAAATGCCGCCCCCGTCGTAGCAATAAAAATCAATAACGTGGCGCTAAGAGAGTTGAACATCCGCTCACCCTGCCAGGCCACGAGCGCGCAGGACTTCACTCACCACCGCTACCGCCGAAAAGGCATTTGGCCAGCCGGCATAGAAAGCAGCATGCGCAACGATCTCCCCCGCCTCTTGCGCGGTGAGGCCGTTATCCATCGCCCGGTTAAGGTGGTAGCCAATTTGCGCGCTTTGCCCGGCGGCAATCAACGCGCTGACCGTGACCAGGCTGCGGTCGCGCGGCTTCAGCCCCGGTCGCTGCCACAGGTCAAGAAACAGCGGTTGAGTCGTAAACTTCACCAGTCCAGGGGAAATCGCGCCGAAGTTCTGTTCTACGGTTGTTGAACGCTGGTTCTCCGCCGCCTGATTAAGAGGGAGCAGCTCCGGGGAGGCAGCAGCCAGCTGCTCGCGGCCAATGCCGCGCGCGACAAAAATATCTTTCGTCACCGCAACGGCGGCCATCGCGTTGGGCCAGCCGGAATAAAAAGCCAGATGCGTGACGATCTCTGAGATTTCAGCCGCCGTGACGTCGTTATCCAGAGCAACTTCAACGTTATGTTTTAGCTCCGCCGGCTGATTACGGGCGATAAGAATCGCCACGGTCACGATGCTGCGGTCGCGACGCGAGAGTTCTGTTCTCTGCCAGAGATCCCCTATCAGCACCTCGCTGCAGAAACGGGCAAGCGCCGGCGCGACAGATTGAATATCCTCAGCGGACAATACGGATGGACTACGTGGAGCCATTTTTTCACCTCTTTTTTCTTCTGCCAGGGCTGGCGCGCCCAGCATTAACGACATTGCAGCTACGGCAATAAAAGCTTTCATCCTGAACACCTTTCCGACACGTTAATTCTTCAGCCTTTCCACCAGTTGACGCTGGTATTCAGGCAGTTGATCGCGGCTGGCGCGCTGAAAAACCAGCGGAGGCAGCCAGGTCATTCCCGCATGCAGCGCGCTGGCCTTCATTGGCGTAAAGATGTCGGCCAGGCTGACGCCCGTTCGCCCGGTCTCGCCGTATGTCGCGTCACCGCCTGCGGCCGTCGTGACAATCAGCATCTCTTTGCCCTGCCATACTCCCGGCCCTACGCTGCCCCAGGTATCGTTCAACCAGGCCTTCATCATCGGAGTGATGTTGAACCAGTGGGTCGGGAAGATAAAAACGATGCGCGAGTGTTCCCGCATGAGCCGTCGCTCTTCATCGGCATTGATATTTCGGGTGTCAAAACCGTAAAGCGCCTCGAGATTGCGTACGGTCACGCCGGGTACGCTTTGCGCTGCGGCCTCAAGACCTTTGGTCATGACAGATTGCTCGGGATACGGATGAGAGACGATAACCAGCGTGTTAGCCTCTGCGGCGCGGCTGGTAGAGGTAAAGCTAAACAGAAATGCGGTGACGGCCAAAAGCCAGAACAGACCGGGAATACAGCGGTGCGAATAGTTCATCAAGCTCTCCTTCTCTTTTGCCACAGGGTAAGGCGCGGAATAAGAAGGAGCCAGCCCTCGCTATCGAATGGGGCTGTGAGTTATTTTCATCAATCGGGCTACAGACCGAGCGGCTTCATTTCCCGCACAAGGGAGATTAACAGGCGCAGCCCGGTGGGAACCTGATGACGGCTGGAGTAATAGATATAGAATCCCGGTCCGTATGAGGCCCAGTCGGTCAGCACCAGACGCAGGCTCCCTGCGCTGACGTGCTCTGCTATCAGCGGTTCCGGCAGGTACATCAGGCCAAACCCCTGCAGAATGGCCACCACGCCCGTCTCGGCCAGATCGACCGTTAACAGCGGCGGTACTTTGACGGTGAGCTGCTCTTCGCCACGTTCAAACTCCCATTTATAAATGCGGTTGTTTCCCAGACGATTGCTGACGCAGCGGTGCTGTTGAAGATCGTGAGGATGCCGGGGCTCGCCAAAGCGGGCAAGATATTCCGGGGATGCGGCGACCACCCAGCGCACATCGGCGGACAGCCGCTGCGCCACCATATCTTCAGGCACGGTTCCGCCATAGCGGATCCCTGCGTCAAACCGCGCTTCCGTTACATCAACAATGCGGTTGCTGGCTACGATATCCAGCTCAATATCGGGGTAACGTTCAGCAAAAGCAGGCAGGACCGGGGCCAGCAGCAGCGTGGCCGCCTCAACGGCGACGTTGAGCCGAATATGTCCCGCAGGCGAGTCGCGAAACTGGTTGAGCTGTTCAATCGCGCCATCTATGGCGGCCACCGGCTCGCTCACCGCGCTGGCCAGACTCTCGCCTGCCGCCGTCAGGGTTACGCTTTTGGTCGTACGGTTCAGCAGACGCACGCCCAGCCGCGCCTCAAATCCCTTGATCGCGTGGCTCAGCGTCGATGCGCTCACCCCAAGTTCAACGGCAGCTTTACTAAAACTCTGATGGCGGGCTATGGCGAAAAAATAGACAAGATCGGCCATGTCGGCACGGGTTATATTCATACGGTCTCGCTAACTGGATAGACTTTAAGCTGAAAAAACAACGTTACTTTGATGTGATGGCGTAAAGCAATCTGGCGCGTTACGCCTGCCCTGGCCGGAAAAACGGCAACGATTCATTCTGCGTGTCAATTATTATGTCGTTGACATTGATCTACAGAACTAGTTTACTGGTACAAAATAAATTCCTGGGTAGTGAACAATGCAACACGTAAACAATATGAATTTGCACGGCTGGTGGCGTACTTCCCGATAACGGGCAGTATCGCTACGTCTGCAGTTTGCACACCGATACCCGGCCCGCCAAAGCGCGGGCTTTTTTTCGTCCAGATTTTACGCTTACGGTACATCTACCGTAGAAAAAGCAGCCAGGAGTCGCTGCGCAGTACCTGATTTCACTTCACGTGCAGCGTCCTCTCCGGAATCAATAGACCCCGAATCATCAGGCACTGCGCATACAACAAGGAGCAATAATGAATACCTTACTCAACCCCTACTTTGGCGAATTCGGCGGTACGTACGTTCCGCAGATCCTCGTCCCCGCACTACGCCAGTTAGAAGAGGCGTTTGTTAGCGCCCGCGAGGATTCGCGCTTTCAGGCTGAATTAACCCGGCTGCTGAAAAACTATGCCGGTCGTCCGACGGCGCTGACCCGATGCCGTAATCTAACACAGGGTACCCGCACAACCCTGTATCTCAAACGTGAAGATCTGCTGCACGGCGGCGCGCATAAAACTAATCAAGTGCTTGGCCAGGCGCTGCTGGCAAAGCGTATGGGTAAAACCGAGATTATTGCCGAGACCGGCGCCGGTCAGCACGGCGTGGCCTCGGCTCTGGCCAGCGCGCTGCTGGGCCTGAAATGCCGCATCTACATGGGGGCGAAAGATATTGAACGTCAGTCGCCGAACGTCTTTCGTATGCGCCTGATGGGGGCGGAGGTGATCCCGGTGCACAGCGGCTCATCCACTCTGAAAGATGCCTCGAATGAAGCGCTACGCGACTGGTCCGGAAGCTATGAGACCGCCCACTTTATGCTGGGCACCGCCGCTGGCCCGCATCCTTTCCCGACTATCGTACGCGAATTTCAACGCATTATTGGCGAAGAGACCAAAGCGCAGATCCTCGAAAAAGAGGGTCGCCTGCCGGATGCGGTTATCGCCTGCGTTGGTGGAGGTTCCAACGCCATCGGCATGTTCGCTGACTTTATCGATACGCCCCAGGTCGGGCTGATTGGCGTTGAACCCGCTGGCCTGGGGATTGAGACTGGGGAGCACGGCGCGCCGTTGAAACACGGACGTACCGGCATCTATTTCGGTATGAAAACGCCTCTGATGCAAACCGATGACGGCCAGATCAAAGAGTCCTGCTCCATTTCCGCCGGCCTCGATTTCCCGGCCGTCGGGCCGCAGCATGCCCATCTGAACGTATTGGCCGCGCAGAATACGTTTCGGTCACCGACGATGAAGCGCTGGCGGCATTTAAAATCCTGAGCCGCGCGGAAGGCATTATTCCGGCGCTTGAGTCATCCCACGCCCTCGCGCACGCCTTAAGAATGATGCGCGACAATCCGCATAAAGAGCAGCTGCTGGTGGTGAATCTCTCCGGCCGCGGCGATAAGGACATCTTTACCGTGCACGACATTCTGCAAGCGCGAGGAGAAATGTGATGAAACGCTATAACGATATGTTTTCGCAACTGCAAACTCGGGGAGAAGGCGCGTTCATTCCCTTCGTGATGCTCGGCGACCCGAATCCGGAGCTGTCGCTGCAGATTATCGATGCGCTGATCGAGGGCGGAGCCGATGCGCTGGAGCTGGGGATACCGTTCTCCGATCCGCTGGCCGACGGCCCGACAATACAAAACGCCGCCCTGCGCGCGTTTGCAGCCAACGTCACCCCTGCGCGCTGCTTCGACATGCTGGCCACCATTCGCGCCAGGTATCCGGCGCTGCCCATCGGTCTGCTAATGTACGCAAACCTGGTGTATAACCGGGGAATCGAGACGTTTTATGCCGCTTGCGCCCGTGCTGGCGTCGATTCTGTACTGGTAGCAGACGTCCCGTTCGGAGAGTCGGTACCGTTCCGCGAGGCTGCGATGCACCATAATATTGCGCCCGTTTTTATCTGCCCGCCGAACGCTGACGATGAGCTGCTGCGACACATTGCCGCTCACGGCCGCGGCTACACCTACCTGCTGTCTCGCGCGGGCGTAACCGGCGCGGAAAACCGCGCCGCGCTGCCGCTGGAGCATCTGGTCTCTAAGCTTGGTGACTATCAGGCGCCACCGGCGATTCAGGGGTTTGGTATTTCAACCCCGGAACAGGTGGCGGATGCCATGAAAGCGGGAGCCTCCGGGGCTATTTCCGGCTCAGCAATCGTGAAAATCATCGAACAACATAAGGACGATCGGGAGGCGTTACTCAGTCGGCTGAAGGCTTTCGCCCGCAGCCTGAAAGCAGCCACCGTCAGGCTAACATAGCGCGGGGTTAATGCGGCAAAATGCCGGTGATGATTAATATCAATCACCGGCAATATCGCCTGACCGCTGAGGAATGAGCAGGGTATGGCGTAAAAAGCGAGCTTGCTGCTCTGACCTAAGTGCTGCAAAATTTAGCCAGGTTTCCCGGATACCATCATTCGGCCATCTGGCAATCCTCTTTTATCCGACCGAGGCGCATTTATGTTACCTGATTGCGATAAAGCCATCGTCCTGCTGCATGAAATCTACGGCATCAACGCGCATATTCAGCGATCCGCCGCGACCTGGCGCAGCCGCGGCTTCGATGCGTACACGCCAGCGCTTTTCCCTCACTCTGCGCCGTTCGCCTATGAGCAGCAGGAGCAGGCCTGGCGCCACTTTTCCGATAACGTCGGATTTGATACCGCCGCCATCGTGTCGCTGCTGGCCGAGCTAAGAGCGAAATACGGCACGCTAATCCTTATCGGCTACAGCGTGGGCGCCACCTTAGCCTGGCTGGCCGCCAGAAGCGGACTCTGCGACGGTGCGGTTTGCCACTACGGTTCACGGATCCGCCAGTACTGCGATGCGGCGCCTCCGTGCCCAACGCAGGTGATTCTCGCCCGCCATGAGCCGGCGTTCGATCCCCGCGCCCTGCAAAACGAGCTGGAGAAATATCCCTCCGTGGCCTGCCGGATGTTCAATGCGCAGCACGGCTTTTGCGATGCCGACAGTCCGGCGTGGGATGCGCGCCTTGCGCAGCAGGCGGACGAAGACACGCTGCGGTTTTTAACGCTTATTCAGCAAAGACAGGAGGCCTGATGCATCAGATATTTCAATGGATTAACGAACCCGCGACATGGTCAGAAGAGGACGGCGAACTGCGCGTCGTCACCGATGCGCAAACCGACTTCTGGCGCGAAACCTGGTACGGGTTTGAGCGTTTTTCCGGGCATATCTACGCCACGGAAGCCGCGGGGGACTTCACCTTTCAGGTAAGGGTGCGAGCAGATTTCAGTACGCTGTATGACCAGGCAGGGATCATGTTAATGCAGGACGCCAGGCGCTGGATTAAGGCCGGTATCGAGTACAACGACGGCGCGCCCGCTATCGGTAGCGTACTGACGCAGGGAACATCAGACTGGGCAACCGGTATTTTCCCGGGCGACCCCGGTGAGTTCTGGCTGCGTCTGACCCGCCGCGGAGAAGCGCTGCGCCTGCAGTATTCAACGGATGGCCAACTGTGGCCGCTGCTGCGGCTGTGCCCTTTTCCGGGCGGCGCGGCGAAGGTCGGCATCATGTGCTGCACGCCGCAGCGCAGCGGCCTGCGGGTTACTTTCGACCAGATATCACTGCTGCCGCCGAATGATAAAGATTTGCACGATCTGAGCTGAGCAGTCGGCTCGCGCGCGGGCAAAATCGCTGAAGAATCGCGACGGAGGTATGATTTCTGGCTCCTCGGGCTGCCCGTGCTCGCGCCTTGCTGCTAGATTGGCAGCAGCAACCTTCAGGCGAAAAATGAGGAGGAGTCATGTTTTCCTACATCATGCTCGGCACTAACGATCTGCCGCGCGCGATTCGTTTTTACGACCCGTTGATGGAGATGCTGGGGCAGCCCCGGAGCGGCCGCAGCGAGCAAGGCGCATCGTGGGGGACATTCAGCGGAAACCGCACCATCGGGCTGTGCGTTGGCAAACCGTTCAACCAGCAACAGGCAACAGCGGGCAACGGCGCTATGGTGGCCCTGAACGCACGTTCGGTTGAGCATATTCAGCAGTTGCATCAGCTGGCGCTACGCCTGGGAGGAAGTGATGAAGGCGCCCCAGGACACCGCCCGCAGTACGGTGAAGGTTTCCACAGCGCCTACGTCAGAGATCCGGACGGCAACAAGCTGGCGTTTGTTTATTACGCAAACACAGACTAAGCCCCACGCCGGAAAGTTAAGGCAGGGTTAGCGCATGGCGAAACCCTGCGCATCTCTCAATATCGCGACGGATGCTCTCAGCCAGATGATTCGATTTCGGCAAATGGCCATGCAAATCGCGGCCTTGTCTGCATCAGCCTTCCGTAAACATTCCCGACCTGAACGTCTCCCTCATGGCTTCGATCTCTTGCTGGCGGGCCGCCTTTAAGGCAGACAGCATATTGCAGGTAAAATCCACAAAGCCAACGCCGTTGGCAGTCACCAGGTTACCGTCGCGAACAGAAGGCACGTTTCTGTACCGCGCGGCGCCGCTGTAGGCTGACCCCGCCCGGCTCTGCAGGTAGGCCAGCCCGTTCGAGGTGTGGTCGACATCATTGAGAAAGCCATGCGCGCCAAGAAAGGCCGAAGCGTCGCATATCGCGCCTACCACAATCTGCCGGGCCTGCGCTTGTTCTACCAAAGGTACAACCCGCCGGGCCTCCTCTCCCCACCAGTTCATTCCGCCCACCAGCACCAGCGCGGCGTAATCATCGGGTATCGTCTCGAAGGTATAATCCGGCAGGCAGCGCACCCCGCCAATTGACCTCACCGGCCCCTCATCGGCAGCCACGGTTCTGACTTCGTATCGCGGTTCCCATACGCCAAACCCGCGGCGCAGCCCCGGTGCCAGCAGCGCGAACTCCCAGTCGGCGTACTCCTGGATGAGGACAAACAGCACTTCTTTACGCGTATCCATAGACATCGCACTCTCCTTTTATTAACAGAATTTGCCGTCGCAGCATCCGGGGTACCGATGGACACTATCGCCGTACTGCCGCCAAAAACTGTATAAATTCACAGTATAAAAGGCAAGGCTATTTTGCCCCTTGCGGCAACCCGAATCGATTTTTGCGAGTCAGCTCCCCGGATAGAAAACTATCCGGGGCAATGGCTATCGTCTCCCGCGCGCTGAGCCCGCGTTTAATGAAATAGGCCTGCGCGCCAGGAGAACCTCCCTCGTGATGTACAGCGTATATCCCTCCGGCCGCAGCCTGGGCGCCCGCAGTTCTTTCAGCGTAATACCGACGATATCTCCCGATTGAAGACGTTGACGGATCGCGCTACCGCTAAGCCGCAGCGCTCGTCTCAGGACCGACAGCAGGCTGGTCTGAAAGGCGCGCGTGACTCTGACATCCACCCTCACCTGAGAAGCGCGAACAAGGTTGATGCGCCAGCGTTCCTGAACCACAAAGTCAGGCGTACCCGATAGCGCCGCGCGATTACGCCGCAGAACGACCGGATCGTGAGAGTAAGCCTCGACGGCAGATTTATCGTTAGCGATAAGTCGCGCGTAGAGCTGCGGATTGATTTTGCTGACGGGCAAACGCGAGAACAGGCTGATGTTCCAGGTATACGCGCAGCGCACGCACTTATAGATACTCCAGACATCGAGCACTTTTTTTTGCGAGTTGACCCGGAAGGCGCCGGACGGGGTGAAATCCTGCTGCCCATGACAGGCGGGGCAGCGCTTGCTAATCAGCTGATAGCCGACTGGCCTGACGTTCCATGTAATTTTCATGGTGAACCTTTTTTTAACCCATACAAAAGCGGATCCGTCGAAAACGGACCGTGATTTTTGCGATGTGAAAAATATTTAGAGAATACTTTTCAGTGGGTTAAAAAAAGATTTCCAACGCGACGACCCTGTCTGACCGTGAATGAATGCGTTCAAGAGTAGCAAAGCGGCAAGCGGGCTAAATATGCATTAAATCAATAAATACATAGAAATCATTCACAAACGACGTTGTTTACCTTCTGTTCACAAAACGAGAAGCGGCTCACTGATCAAACAAACCTAAACGTTTATGTTTAGTCTCATAAACGTTTAGGTCAAGGAAATAGCCGTCTGTATCGCGGGTAATTTCATAAATGCAGAGAGCGAAATATGCGTAAAGCAACGATGCGGGATGTAAGTGAAGCGACGGGATTTTCTATGTTTACCGTTTCACGCGCGCTAAACGGTGGCGATGGCGTTGCTGACGACAGCCGGGAGCTGATTTTAAAAGTGGCGCGAGAACTCGGCTACGTACCTAACCGCGCGGCCCAGGCGCTACGCCGCTCAAGCAGAGACTCGGTGGCGGTGATTACCGCCCATGCCTCGAACTCTTACTACCTCAACCTGATGTCCGGTATTCAGCAGATGCTGCAGCCGTCGCAGTGGACCGTAGTGCTTGGCGATATCGCGGTCAACGGTACCTACGACCGCGCGCAGGAAGATCGCATGATTAACCGCCTGATCGAGTCGCGAATGGCCGGGATCATTTCGACGGTGACGCTTCAGCCGGAAAGCCTGAGCCTGCTGGCGAAATGGGATATTCCGGTCGTCTTCGTTGACTCACCTCCCCGCGGCGAGCACAACTTTCCCAGCGTCACGACCGACAATTATCAGGCCAGCCTGCTGGTGGGGAACCATCTGGCGCAGCACGGCTATAAAAGCTGGCTGCTCCTCATCTACCCGGACCGCTGGACCACGCGTTTTGAACGCGAGCGCGGTATTCGCGAGGCCGCAGAGCGCTGCGGCGCAACGCTTGAAGTTGTCGAAACGGAGAACGACGCGCAGTCGGCTGCGGACACCCTGAGCCGATACCTGGACCGCCAGACATCGCTGCCGGACGCGCTTATTGCCGGTAACAACCCTATTCTGCTGGGTTCACTTAAACAGCTTCAGCAGCGCCAGATAGCCATCCCCAACGATATGGCGCTTATCGCCTACGATGAATTCGACTGGGCGCCGCTATTAAATCCGCCGCTAACGGTGCTCAATGAAAACAGCGAAGAGATTGGCAGGCAGTCGGCTGAAATGCTTATCCAGTTAATTAATCCGGAAGGAAAAGGAGAAATTAATACCCAGCGTAAAGTTCCCGCCGAACTGGTTATTCGCCAGTCCTGCGGCTGTAGAAAATGAATAACTATTAAAAAGATTGCTGACAACGTACCGCCCGGACGGCATTGCCCGGCGGCGCTTCCCCTGCACGGGCCGACAGAAACGGCGCTTGCGGTTTTCGTCGGCCGGGTAAGGCGCCACCCGACAAAAAAGCGGGCTACGGCGTGCTATACGCGCTCATCATTTTAGCGATGTAAATAACGGCTGAATTTCAGTCGCTACCGAAAAACAACATCAGGGGATTATTTCTGAGGCTTCCCCACACCTGGCCGTACCTTATACCACACGATAATGAAAGGAGCAGAATATGACCAAACTTCGCAAAGCATGGCTGGCTGTCGCGGTTAGCGCGGTAATCACCACCATGACAGGGTTTATTCCCGCAGCCAGCGCCGCGCCGCAGGATGGCAAAAAAATCTCCCGCATCGGCTTAATGGTGCAGGACATGTCCAACCCCTTCTTCTCGGCAATGGAAAGGAACGCTAAGCAGGCCGCGGCGCAAATCGGCGCAACCCTTAACGTACAGGATGCGCAGGTCGATCTGGCAAACCAGAACACGCAGATTGACGCGTTTATTCAGCAGAAAGTGGATCTCATTATTATTTCCGCCGTCGATGAGTCCGGGATCGAGCCGGCCATTCAGCGGGCAAAAGCCGCCGGAATTATCGTTATCGCGGTCGATACGCCCGCGAAAGGCGCAGACGCGGCGATCATGACCAACGCCATCCAGGCCGGGGAAACCTCCTGCGAATACCTGTTCAGCCAGATGGGCGGCAAAGGCAAAGTGCTGCTGGTGGATGGCACGCCGATTCAGACCATTATCGACCGCATCAAAGGCTGTAAAAACGTCGCGCAAAAATACCCGGATATCAAAATCGTCGGCCAGCAGGCATCGCGCAACGACCGCGCTTCCGGCCTGATGGTGACCACCGACATGCTCACGGCCAATCCGGACGTCGCCGGTATTTTCGGCATGAACGATCCTTCCGCGCTCGGTGCGGTACTGGCCGTTGAACAGGCGGGCAAAGCGGGCGCGATCAAAGTTACCGGCGTCGACGGTAGCCCGGAAGCGGTTGAAGAACTTAAGCGCAGCGGCTCGCCGTTTATCGGTACCGCAACGCAAAATCCGGGCGAAATGGTGCGCCAGGCCATCACGCTTGCTCAGGATATGGTCGACGGCAAACCGATCGCCTCCCATACCGTCCTGATCCCCAGCGTACTGGTCACCCGCGATAACGTCGACAGCTATCCGGGCTGGTAATCACTTCGTCACTTTAAGAGGCAAAAACGGGATGACGCTCAGGTTCATCCCGGAGGGCAAAGACAATGGCCGATACAACATCACCTCCCTTGCTCAGGCTGGAAGGGATTTCAAAACGCTACGGCGCGACCCTGGCGCTGAACAACGTACGCTTTGATTTATTCGCCGGAGAGGTCCATGCCCTGATGGGGGAAAACGGCGCGGGCAAATCCACGCTGATGAAGATCCTCTCCGGTAACGAGCAGCGCGATAGCGGCGTTATTTTTATCGACGGGCAGGAGATTGATATTCGCACGCCCAGGGATGCCCGCAAATATGGCATCGCCATTATCCACCAGGAGCTGAATACGGTTCCCGATATGACGGTGGCGGAAAACCTGTTTCTCGGCCAGGAACCGACCGCTTTCGCCGGTATTCTCGATCGCAAACGGATGCACCGGGAGGCCAGAGAGAAGCTGGATCGGATTAACGCGGACATCGACCCGCAGGCGCCGCTCGGCTCGTTGAGTATCGGGCGTCAGCAAATGGTCGAGATCGCCCGCGCCGTCAGTGAAAACGCCAAAGTGCTGGTGCTTGATGAGCCGACCGCCGCCCTGTCGCGGGCGGAGACTCTCCAGCTATACCGGCTGATCGAGCAGATGCGTCAGGATGGCGTCGGGATGGTCTATATCTCGCACCGCATGGAAGAGGTATGGCAGCTGGCAAACCGGGTCACGGTCTTCAGGGACGGCACGTGGATCGGCACGGAAATCCTCGGCAACGTCTCAACCACCGATATCGTCCGCATGATGGTCGGCCGGCAAATCGTCGATCTTTATCAGCACGAGCCGCGTACGCCCGGCAAGGTACTGCTGGAAGTCAGGGACCTGGCAGGCAGTGCGACCGGCCCGGTCTCCTTTGAGGTCAACGCGGGCGAAGTGGTCAGCATGTCCGGTCTGGTGGGCTCCGGGCGAACCGAAGTCGCTCGCCTGCTCTTCGGCGCCGACCCGCGCACCCGGGGAAGCGTGCGCATTGACGGCCGGACGAGCAATCCGGTAGACCCCACCGCCGCTATCGCCGACGGTATCGGGATGGTGACCGAAGACCGCAAAACTCAGGGACTGTTTCTGGGGCATTCGGTTGAGCACAACATTGATATCAGCTCGCTGGATAACTTTGTCGCCGGCGGCGTGGTGAAACGCAAGACGATTCGCGCCGCCGTCCTTGAGCAGATGCGCAGGCTGCGGCTGCGGGAAAATGCGGTTGAACTGCCCGTCAGCGCCCTGTCCGGCGGAAACCAGCAGAAAGCGGCGCTGGCGCGCTGGCTTCTGCGCGATTCGAGGCTGCTTATTCTCGATGAACCGACCCGCGGCGTGGATATCGGCGCCAAAAGGGAAATCTACGAACTGATCGACAAGCTCGCCCGCGCCGGGAAAGCCATTCTGGTGATCTCCTCCGATTTACCGGAGGCCATCGGCATTAGCGACCGCGTGCTGGTCATGCGCGGCGGGCGAATCGTTCATCAGTTACCCTCGTTTTCAGCCACGGAAGAAGAAGTGATGCTGCACGCAACAGGAACCTTTACCAGTCAATCCGGAGAATGCCATGGACAACAATAAACCTGTGACGGAACTGCCGGT
The DNA here is from genome assembly GCF_019048985.1 of Klebsiella sp. PL-2018. NCBI lineage: Bacteria > Pseudomonadati > Pseudomonadota > Gammaproteobacteria > Enterobacterales > Enterobacteriaceae > Klebsiella > Klebsiella sp. PL-2018. Next base: position 2,806,511 of record NZ_CP077673.1, on the reverse strand, counting down.
CAAAGCGCCGTTTGATTTTGCGAAATGGTGGGATCGGGTGGGGATCTTAATCGTTCTGCTGGTGCTGCTGATCCTGATGTCCACCTTCGCGCCAAACTTTAACCGCGTCGATAATCTGCTGAATATCGCCCGCTCGATTTCCGTCAACGCTATTCTGGCGGCGGGCATGACCTTCGTCATTTTAACCAGCGGCATTGATTTATCCGTCGGGTCAATCGTCGCCGTTTCCGGTGTAGTCTCAGTGGTCGCGGCGATGGCCGGGCTCCCTGCGCCGCTGGCGATTCTGGCCGGCGTTGGCGTGGGCGCACTGTGCGGTCTGCTTAACGGCGTGCTCACCGCCTATCTCGCTCTCGCGCCCTTTATCGTCACTCTCGGCACGATGACCTTCCTGCGCGGTATGGCCTACACCATTACCGAAGGGCAGCCTATTGTGTCGAGCAGCCTGAGCTTCCGCGAGCTGGGAAATGGCTATTTTGCCGGTATCCCCGTGCCGGTCATTATTATGCTGATTGTTTATCTGCTGGCGTGGTTCATTCTTGAGCGCACACGGTTCGGCCGTCATATCTATGCCGTCGGCGGCAACGCCCAGGCCGCGCGCCTGGCCGGCGTACGGGTCAAACGCGTGCTGGCGGCGGTCTACATGATTGCCGGCGTCTGCGCGGGTCTGGCGGGAATTATCTTCGCCGCCAGGGTGATTTCCGCCCAGCCCACGGCGGGTACGGGATATGAGCTGGACGCCATTGCGGCGGTGGTGCTGGGAGGCACCAGCCTCGCCGGTGGACGCGGGCGGATTATCGGCACCCTGATTGGGTCGATTATTCTTGGCGTACTCAGCACCGGCCTGATTCTGCTGAGCGTGCCCTTTTTCACCCAGCTATTGATTAAAGGCATCGTCATCATTCTTGCCGTGGCGATTGACGGGCTGAAGCAGCATCCGGAGCTGTTTACCTTCTGGCGGAAAAAAGAGATCGCCCGTACCCGCTAGCTTTCCCTGACGCTTTGTTTATCCGCCGCGCTGGCGGCGGGTCTTCGCACGCTTAAATTTTAATGGAGTATACCCTCATGACATATCACATTACGCTGACGGACCCGATGAACGGTACCCGGGATCGCGAACCGATTACGTTTACTCTCCCGGAGAAACTGCAGGAGCCCCTGTGGTGGGCGATTACCGACGAGGATGCGCGGATCCTGTGCCAGCGCCTTGAGCAGGAGTCGTCGGCAAGCCGTACCGCTTTTATCGCGACGGTCAGCTTCAGCGGGACCCTCAAGATGCGGCTTGACCGCCCGCTCACGGCGGCGGAAGTCGGTGAAATCGCCGGTATCCACCGGCTGCCTGGCCGGGAAAAGGACTGTTTTGTCCGTCTCAATACCGGCTGTTTCGATCTGGAAATGTGTCGGGGAACCGCCCAGGGCGTCGGTGCATCCAAGTGGGGGCTGCGCCATTTTCGCGCGCTGCAGGACAACGTCGAGCTGCTTCCTTCCGGAAATAACGCCATTGGCGGGTTTTACGGCCCGTTTTTCACCCCGGAAAATGGGCTGATAAACCCGCCGGAGCATACCCTCGTTGATATTGAGATCCTCGAGGAAGGCCCGGTCTATCATCACTACCGCATGCGCGGCGCGATCCCCGACGGATTATTACCGGAGCTGCGCGGTAAACGTTTCTCCATCGACTGGAAATTTAGCTGGAACACGCCCTGGTTTCAGCGGCGCTACTGCGTAGATGATTTTTCAACGGTGATTAACGGCCGTTCGGTGACCAACAAGATCACCGTCGGCGACGAATTTGAGAGCGGCCCGGGAAAACTGCTGTTCGATCGCTTCGCGGCGTACGGCGGCACCCGCTATCGCGCGGGCGACCCCTATGCCGAAGAGCTGGTCGCCATGGTGGCCAATACCGTCACCACCTCGGAAAACCAGAGCCCGAAATTTACCGAATTCCGCGAACAGCTCGCCGATATGGCCTCCGCCCACTGGGATCTCTACTGGCGGATGTTCTGCCGCTGGGAGAACGTGCTCGATGAGGCGGAGATTCGCGAACGGCTGAGCCAGGTTCGCGCCCGGGCGCATCGCAGAGCCGATCTCACCGAGCGGGAATGGCTGCTGACCGATTCGCCCGTTGACGTTTCCGCCGTCGCGGATGAAACCATCTTTCCCGGGCCGGCCAGTAAAACCGTCGAGTATGATTCAGCGAGCGGCCGGGCGATGATCTGGTGGACCTCCCGCCCCTCCGGCGCGTTTCAGATAGTCCAGCGCCGCCAGTCCGGATGGGTTAACTGGGGCAGCAACGGCGAAAACGAGTGTCCGGAGCTCCCCGTCGGCGTCGATATCAAGACCGCCTGCGGACGTTTTGCCGAAAACTGGATGCAGGTAGCCGATCGGCTGGAAACCCCGCCGGCGGTCGCGGTGAGCCAGGGAGAAAAGCCATGATCCTTTGCTGCGGTGAAGCCCTCATCGACATGCTGCCCTGTCGGAGCCGCGAGAATGCCCCCGCCTTTACTCCCTGCGTTGGCGGGGCGGCGTTCAATACCGCCGTCGCCCTGGGTCGCCAGGGGATGGCGGTCGCGCTGTTTTCCGGTTTATCGGACGATTTTATGGGTGACATGCTGCGCCACACGCTTGACGCCTCCGGCGTGGATTATTCGCCCTCAACCCGCGCGCCGCTGCCCACCACCCTCGCCTTCGTCAGGCTGGTAGGCGGTCAGGCCCGCTATACCTTTTACGATGAGAATAGCGCCGGTCGAATGCTGACTGAAAACGACCTGCCGACGTTCGGGGATGACGTCTCCGCCGTTCTGTTCGGCTGCATCAGCCTGATCGCCGAACCGTGCGGCAGCGTTTATGAAGCGCTGATGGTAAGGGAAGCGCCGCGTCGGGTGATGTTCCTCGACCCTAATATTCGTGAAATTTTCATCCCGGACCGGCAGAAACACCTGGCGCGCATGAGGCGCATGATTGCGCTGGCGGATATCGTCAAGCTTTCCGATGAGGACCTCGCGTGGTTTGCCGAACCCGGCGAAGAGCATGAGGTGATAGGCCGCTGGCTGGCGCGGGGGCCGAAGCTCATCGTGGTCACCCGCGGCGCTGACGGCGCTGATGCCTGGACCGCTGATTTTCATCTGCATGTGCCCGCTATTCGCGTAGCGGTGGCCGATACCGTCGGCGCGGGCGATACGGTGAATGCCGGTATTCTCGCCAGCCTCTCGCAGGCCGGGCTCCTGGAGAAGGAGAAACTAGTGACACTGTCACGCGAGCAGGTTCGCCAGGCGGTGGATCTGGGGATGCGCGCCGCAGCGGTGACGGTTTCCAGGCCGGGCGCTAACCCGCCCTGGGATCATGAACTCTGAAGACAGCGGACGCCCTGTCAGCAAGCGATAGCCAGATGAGGGTCTGAAACAGCATTTATTGACGGACCCTTATCCTGATTTATTTTGTATATGATTTGAGTCCCAATTATTGAATGAAAGCTAAACCAGCTTCATTTATTCATGGGTTATTGCCGACTAATCCATTAATATCAGCTAATTAGATCGTCATTCAGTTTCTGTCGATCCCGTTAACAGACATCAGGGACAGGACGTCAATAATGAAAAACAATCCATGGTTCGTGCGTTTGCGTAATACCTCTATTCCGCAGCATAAGCTGCGTCCGGCGAAATGGCTGGCGCTGATTGCCCTGCTGCTGCTGCTGGCGCAGTTGACGATAGAGTTTTTACTCTTAGCATAAGCACAATAAAATCGGCTGTTGGTGTTCAAATTCGCAAGCGCCGATAAGATTAAACTCAAGTTTAATTCGTGATAAGCATCTCAGTTTATCAACAACGGCTAGACAGAAAGAACGCAGGCATGCTAGTAATTAATTCAAGCAAGGGAACGGATTTAAATTAAACACCATTTAAACCCTACCCGTCAGGCTGAAAAATTAATTGATAATGGTTTGGATTACTGAACGATTATCAAAAGGGTAAGTGAATCGAAGGCCCTCAGAGACGAAAGTCTCTGAGGGCCTTTTTTGTTTTTTTCTATCTCAGGAGTCAAAAAATGTCTAAAGAACGTCGTCTCTCTCGCATTTTCGCAAAAGATGGTAAATCCGTCACGCTGGCGCTGGATGGCTACTATTTTTCAAGCAAAACAAATGGTATTGATAATACGATAAATCAGCTTCCGGCCCTTGTTGAAAGCGGCCTGGACTGCGCGCTGGTCACTTATGGCATGTTGAAAAATTTCCGCGAAGTTTTCAATTGCGTTCCCGTTGTATTACGCGTCGATAGCACAGTGAATATTTTTGATAATACCGTTCCCGATACGACCCCCGTCTTTTCCATTGAGGATGCGCTGAAAGTGGCTGCGGAAGGCGTGGTGTGCATGACCTTCCCCGGCGCGTTCAATGAAGAGAAAACGCACATCATGGCGATGCAGCTGGCGCAGGCCGCCGATCGCTGGAACGTGCCGCTGATCGTGGAATCCCTGCCGTACGGCTATCCCGTGACCAGCGACGACTCCAACAACCCGGCCGTTATCGCCGCCTCGGCCCGCATCGCCGTAGAGCTGGGGGCTGACGTGATCAAAACCCGCTTTACCGGTACCGAAGATGATCGGCTTATCGTCGAAGCGGCCGGCGTGCCGGTACTCGCGCTGGGCGGCCCGAAAACCGGCATCGACGGTTATTTTAAATTTGTGCAGCACTGTATGCAGGTGGGTGCAAAAGGCGTGGCGGTGGGCCGCAATATTACTCAGGACCCACAGCCGGCAAAAGTAGTAGCAGGTCTGAACGCCATCATCCATGAAAATGCCACAGCGGAAGATGCCTACAGCCTCTACATGGCTAAATAACATCGGATATTAATATGTTCTTAAATAACACCATCATTCCTTCCGTCAGAAAATATAAACATTTTGAACAGGCGTTGGCCTGCGCATCAGAATACGTACTGCTGTCCGAAGCAAATATCGGCAACCTGCAATCGCTGATTGGCAAATGCCATCAGCGCGGCAAAAAAGTGCTTATTCACCTGGAGCTACTGGGCGGTTTTAAACCCGACCAGGCGGGGATCAGTCTGCTCAAAAATTACTACAAGGTTGATGGTGTTATTTCGTCCAATCTCTCGGCCCTACGCTATGCCAAAAAAGAGGGATTGTTAACTATCTTCCGGGTATTGCTCATCGACTCGCGTTCGCTGGATCACTCCATCGATATTGTTAAGCATAACCCGCCAGATGCTATTGAAATCCTACCTGCTGAATATGCCTGCCAGTGTCTGGAATTGATTAGCCGGAATTTAAAAGGCTTTGACGTGATATTCATCGCCGGAGGCTTTGTAAAGCGGAAATACCTTGTAGATAAAATTTTCCATGCCGGATTTAAAGGCATTACTACCAGCGAACCCGGTTTATGGTAACGCATAAGGAGTCCACGTCAATGAAACAACACTACGTCATGGGCATTGATAACGGCGGCACCGTCACAAAAGCGGCGATTTACGATCGCGCCGGCAACGTGGTGGCCAGCGCGTCGAAGTCTACGCAAATGCTGACCCCGAAGGAATTTCACACCGAGCGAGATATCAACGAACTCTGGGCGGCCAACGTTGAAGTCATTAAAACGGCCCTCGCGCAGTCGGGGATCGACGCCAGCCAGATCAAAGGCGTGGCGGTCACCGGCCACGGCAACGGGCTGTATATGGTGGATGAAACGGGCGCCCCGGTGCGCAACGGGATCATTTCCACCGATAGCCGGGCTAAGGGCTGGGTTGAAAAGTGGTACCGCGACCCGACGTTTGTCAGCGACATTTTGCCCAAAACCATGCAGTCCATCTGGGCAGGCCAGCCCGTCGCCCTCCTCGCCTGGCTGAAAGAGAACGAGCCTGAAGCGCTGAACAACGCGCGCTACATATTCATGGTCAAAGATCTGATTCGTTTTTATCTGACCGGCGAAGCCTTTCTCGAACTTACCGATATCTCAGGGACTAACCTGATCAACGTTCGCGACCGTGACTATGATGCCTCGCTGCTGGCCTGGTGGGGGCTCGGCGATCTGCGCGACAAGCTTCCGCCCATTAAACGCTCCACCGATTGCTGCGGCTACATTACCGACGACGTCGCGCAGCTAACCGGTTTGTCTGCCGGCACGCCTGTCTCGGGCGGCGTGTTTGATATCTCGGCGTCATCCATCGCTTCCGGCATCAATACGCTGGATAAGCTGGCGATTATTACCGGCACCTGGAGCATCAATGAATACGTGACCGACCATCCGGTTATCGACCGGGATCTCTTTATGACCTCGATTTATCCGATTGAGGGCAAATGGTTAATTACCGAGGCCAGCCCCACATCCGCCAGTAATCTGGAGTGGTTTATCAATAACTTTATGGAAGGCGATCGCACCGCCGCGGCAGCGCAGGGATCGTCAGTCTACGATCTGTGCAATGAGCTGGTCTCCACGACAACGCCCGCCGAGAGCCACCTGCTGTTCTTCCCGTTTGTCTTCGGCTCCAACACCATCCCGGACGCCTCCGCGGGGTTTATCGGCCTGAATAGCTTCCATAAAAAAGCGCATTTTCTGCGCGCTATCTACGAGGGGGTCGCCTTCAGCCACCTTTATCACACCGAACGTCTGCGCAACATCAACCCTGATCTAAGCCGCACCATTCGGATTGCGGGCGGTGTCACTAACTCTGCGGTCTGGCTGCAGATATTCGCCGATATTTTCCAGTCCACTCTGGAGATTGTCGACGTGAAAGAGCACGGCACCCTGGGCACCGCGATGACCGCCGCGGTCATGGTTAGCTGGTTTGATGACGTCTTTGCCGCCTCAAATGAGATGGTTCACGTTTCGCGAACGGTCACGCCAAACCCGGACAATAACAAGGTCTATCAGGATAAGTATCAGCTCTACAAAAATCTGCTATCGGAAATGCAGTCTCCGTGGAAAAGCTGCAGTAACTACATCACGCATTAAGCGAGGAAAGTATGGATCTGAATTTACACCACCGCACGGCTATCGTCACCGGCGGCGCAACGGGACTGGGCAAAGAGTTTGTCCTTTCCCTCGCTAGAGAAGGAGTCAACATCTGCTTCACCTATATGCGTGATGAGGAGCGCCCGGAGCAGCTGATCGATACGGTAAAAAATAGCGCCAGCGTCGAGATTATTGCGGTGAAAACCGATCTTTCCGATGAGCAAAGCCGGGAGAATCTGTTCGCGACCTGCATTGAGCGGCTGGGGAACGCCGATATTCTGGTCAACAACGCCGGGATCTGGCTAAGCGGCTACGTCACTGAAATCACCCAGCAGGAGTGGGACAGCGTGATGAACGTCAACCTGAAGGCGGTTTTCCACCTGAGCCAGATGTTTGTCAACCACTGCCTGGCGAAAGATCGGGCCGGCAGCATTCTGAATATCACTTCTCAGGCGGCCTTCCACGGTTCGACCACCGGTCATGCACATTACGCGGCCAGTAAAGCGGGCCTGGTGGCATTTTCTATCTCGCTGGCGCGCGAGGTGGCGAAACAGAAAATCAATGTCAACAACATCGCCGTCGGCATTATGGATACCGCGATGATCCGTAAAAACATTGAGCAGAATCCTGACTATTACGTCAGCCGTATTCCGGTGGGCCGGGTAGCCCAGCCGCACGAAATTGCCGACATCGGCGTCTTCATGGTCTCTCCGAAAACCAGCTATATGACGGGAGCGACTCTGGATGTCACCGGCGGTATGTTGATGCGTTAATTTATGGAGAATCATTATGAAATGTCTGGCAATTGCCGATCTGTTTATCAATGCAGCGATGATGGACGCGGGGCTGAAAGCGCTGAAAGATAAAGGTATTACAGTGGAAGTGCGCGAATGGTCGCACGAGTCGATTGAAAAACTGCAGGAGGATAATTTACTGGTTGAACAGCAAGGCTCCGAAGCGGTGGCGCTGCCTGCCGCCCTGCTTCAGGGCGCTGAGGAGGTTGAGATCCTGATCGTCCAGTTCGCCCCGGTTAACGCGGCGGTATTCGACAAGCTGCCAAAGCTTAAATACGTTGGCGTGCTGCGCGGCGGCATTGAAAACGTTAATCAGGCGGAGGCCAAAGCGCGCGGAGTTGAGGTAATGAACACGCCGGGGCGTAATGCCCGCAGCGTGGCGGAGTTTACCGTCGGCATGATTCTGGCGGAAATGCGCAACATCGCCCGCTCGCACGATGCGCTGCGCGATAAGTTCTGGCGCAAAGAGAGTCCTAACCACCGGGCCATTCCTGAACTGGGCGGCAAAGTGGTGGGTCTGGTCGGGCTGGGGCATATCGCTCAGCTGGTGGCCGGCTTCCTGCGCGGTTTCGGCAGCGAGATTATCTTTTACGATAAGTACGTCCCCGGCCATGACAGCTATGAAAAGGTGGACTCTCTCGATGAGCTGGTTCGCCGTGCGGATGTGATTTCGCTGCATGCCCGCATGACCCCGGAAACGGAAAACCTGATTAACGCACATCATTTTGAATTAATGAAGGAGAGCGCCATTATCGTCAATACCGCACGCTCCGGCTTAATTAATGAAGGCGATCTGATCGCCGCGCTGCAGGACGGTAAAATCATGGGCGCCGCCCTCGACACTTTTGATGATGAGCCGCTGCCGGACGATAGCGCGTTTTATTCGCTGAATAACGTCACGATAACGCCGCATATTGCCGGCAGTACTATTGATGCCTTCAGCAATTCGCCGAAGATTTTTTCTGAGATCTTGCTGAAGCAACTCGGTTAAATATTAAAAGAGCCGCGTAAGGTTTTTGCTACGGCCCATTGGGCACGGGTTCGCTCGCGCCCAATTCGGCCGCCTTTTAAGGAAATATTATGGATATTATCAACAGCATTATTAGTCTGGGGGCATCAGTGATGATGCCAGTAATATTCTTTATTATCGCCCTGTGCTTCGGCGTTAAAATTGGCACCGCATTTAAAGCCGGGATGCTGGTCGGTATCGGTTTTGAAGGGGTGGGTCTGGTGATCGGCCTGCTGTTGACCAACCTCGGCCCGGCGTCGCAGGCCATGGTTGAACGCATCGGTCTGCACCTGACGGTGGTCGATACCGGCTGGCCGACCGCCTCCACTATCGGCTGGGGCTCGCCGCTGATGCTGCCAGTGGTCGTGGGATTTATTGTTATCAATATCGCCATGCTGCTGCTTAAATTAACCAAGACGGTAAATATCGATATATTCAACTACTGGATTTTCCTGATTATGGGGTCGGTCGTGTATGCCGGCACCGGTAACTACTGGCTCTCCGTTGGCATTACCTTCGGCATATTTATCTTAACCCTGCTGGCGGCGGATTTAACCGCACCGTATTTGCAAAAAAACTATAATCTTAAAGGGATATCATTCCCCCATCTTACCTGTATAACCTACGTGCCGTTTGGTATTGCCTGTAACTATATTATTGATAAGATCCCGCTGATTAATAAAATTAATTTCGACCCAGAAAGTATTAATAAAAAATTCGGCGTCTTCGGTGAACCGCTGACCCTGGGCTTCGTGCTGGGGCTGCTGCTGGCCTTCCTTGCCGGATACGATGTTGCAGCCGCGGTGTCGCTGGCGATTAAAGTTTCCGCCGCCATGCTGCTGCTGCCGAAAATGATCGAAATTTTAGTGCAGGGTCTGCTTATCGTGCGCGATGCCGCGGAAGCGAAGCTGAAAGCGAAATTTCCCAACCGCGACTTCTATATCGGCATGGATACCGCGCTGCTTATTGGCGAACCCTCGGTGCTGGCGACCGGGCTGCTGCTGATCCCCATGGCGGTGGTGCTGGCGATTATTTTGCCGGGCAACCGCGTGCTGCCGTTTGTCGATCTGGCCTCGCTGATGTTCCTGCTGGCGATGGTGACGCCGTTCTGCAAACGCAATATGTTCCGCATGTTTATCACCGGCACGCTGGTGGTCACCTGTATTTTGTACGTCGGGACGGATATTTCGCGGGAATACACCCAGGCGGCGGTCAACTCTAACATTCCGGTGCCGGAAGGGATGGCGGAAATCACTAATATCGTGGGCGGAGCCACCACCCCGGTGGGCTGGCTGGCGGTGAAATTCGGCGAGTTTTTCAGTACCGCGCCGTAAACTCCCTCTTTTCTCACTCAGCCCGGCGCGGGAAACGGCGTCGGGCTTTTTCGTCTCGCCCTGCGTTCAAGTATAAAAAATGCCTGCCAGGAGGGTAAGCTGGCAGGCATGGTTCAATAAAAGGCGTTGTTTTAGAACTGGTAGGTTATGCCCACGGCAACGATGTTATCGGTGCTGATGCTGGCATCTTTGGTGAACCTGGTGTCATCCAGCAGGTTGATTTTATAGTCCACATAGGTAGACATGTTTTTATTGAAGTAGTAAGTCGCGCCGACATCAACGTATTCAACCAGATCCTGGTCGCCGTAGCGGCCCAGATCTTTGCCTTTTGATTTCAGGTAGGCGATGGACGGACGCAGGCCGAAATCGAACTGATACTGAGCAACCACTTCAAAGTTCTGCGCGGTATTGGCGATATAGCCTTTACCAAACTTCGTCATGTTGCGGGTTTCAGCATAGGTGGTTGCCAGATAGATGTTATTAGCATCGTACTTCAGACCGGCCGCCCACACTTCCGCTTTTTCGCCACGGGCGTAGAAGTCAGGATTCACGCGACCTTCCCTGACCTGCGCATCGGTGCGATCGGATGCCGCGTAGGCCGCGCCTACGCCAAATCCTTCGTACTCATAGGTCGAGGCCAGACCCCAGCCGTCGCCATGCTGTTTCGCCAGATCGCGACCGTTGCCCTCTTCTTTGCCCTGGTACTGTACGGCGACGTTCAGGCCGTCAACCAGGCCGAAGAAACCGCTGTTACGGTAGGTGGCAACGCCGGTGGTACGCGCGGTGGCGAAGACATCGGTCTGGGTCCAGGTATCGCCGCCGAACTCCGGCAGCATATCGGTCCAGGCGCCGATATCATAGGCGACGCCGTAGTTACGGCCGTAGTCCAGAGAGCCAAATTCGCCAAACTTGAGGCCTGCAAACGCGAGACGCGTTTTGTCGCCGGAGTTGTCGCCTTCAACGTTATTGGCGCTGAAGTTATATTCCCACTGGCCGTAGCCGATCAGCTGGTCGTTGATCTGGGTTTCACCCTTGAAGCCCAGACGGGCATAGGTCTGATCGCCATCTTCTGACTTATCGCTGGAGAAATAATGCAGGCCGGTCACTTTCCCGTAGAGGTCGAGTTTGTTTCCGTCCTTGTTATACACTTCAGCTGCCTGCACGGTTCCTGCAGCAAGAAGTGTAGAGACGGCCACTGTTAGTAATTTTAATTTCATATTATTTCGTCCCTAACTATTAATAAAATATCAAATCTCAGATGCCTTCTGAGTGAGGCTATTATGCGATAATTCGCAAAGAGACTTGAAATTAAAAGTTCCAGTTTTTTAGACCAAATACCATAACTGTGACGACAACAGCGGTTGTTAATTGATGTACATCAATCATTCACTGATTGCGTTGGCAAATATTCTGAATCACGCCTTACGCAACCCAGAGATGCAGAAGGTTTGACTAAAATAGATAAATTATCATAAGGAAATTCTAATGATTAGATAAATTAAAGATTGCAATTTGTTAAAAACAATAAAAATCAATAGCTTATAATTTATACAAGCAATCATTAATGTTTATTCATAAAGCCACTGATTCCCCTGATCGGCTATTAACAAGTATATTCCGATCCTTCCCCGCAGATAAATTATAGTGCCGAAATGACCACATTTCTTTATTGAAGATTCTTTACAAAGACCGTAAAAATTATAGCATAGTGGTTTAAGATGTGTTTAACACTTTCGTGAAAGGGATATCGCCAGCCCTATTTCAGGGGATAAATTTAACTATGAATAAATACTATGAATAAATAGAGCCAGGAGCTTGTCACCAGTTTGATAAGCCGCTGACGCGCCGGGAACGGCTTATCCGTATCGGGGGTAAAGGAAGCTGGCGCGGGGCTGCTCCCCGCGCAATGCCTGGATTACAGGGTAAAACCGCCATCACCCACTTGCGCCCGGGCGTACCACTTCATTAGCTCGGCGGTTCCCGGCGCGTTTTCAGCTGGCGCCCACGGGGCCGCGTCTTGCTCAGAAACCGGCTGGTAACCACCGTATTTAACCTCAAAAATTACGCCGCCTTTATCCATCGACAGCACGGCATGCCAGGTACCCGCCGCCATCTCCAGCACCTTACACTCTTCGCCTAACACCACGCGCTCGGTCACGTTGCCAGCATCATCAAAGGTCAACACCACAAAACGTCCGCTAAGGGATGTCAGCAGTTCAAAAGTGTGCGGGTGGCGGTGAGGCCGAACATAGGTACCCGGCTCCATAGCGACGGCCAGGCGTTGCACCGGATCGCTTAAGTCAGGGTGGAAATTACGATGGGCACGCAAGCGAGGCGAAGCTACAGCCTGTTCGCTTTGTTGCCGAAGGTCACTCAACGTCATTTGTTTCATATAAGCCTTTATTGTAGTTGGGCAGCTTACGGCAATCAGGTTGTCGTAAGGCTTAATGCTATTTTCAACAGACGATTAGCTTCGCCGCTCGCGGAACACATCGCTGTGCGGATTATAGACGCTGATGCCGCGGTCCCAAAGCGCCAGAAATGACGAGAACAGATCGTGGTGGGGTTCCTTTGTCCCCCGCTCGCCCTTTGAGGCAAGACATGGGATAGATGACATGAAAAAGAGACACTTTGTGAGTGCGCTCCTTAACAGTCGTGGCAGGCGGAAAAATAAGATGAGAGTGCGAAGATAAAGGTATAGTCACGCATGCAGGTGCAGCAATTAATCCGGCGTAAATTTATCGAGCAGCGAAAAAGCGTGTAAATAATTAGACAGCGCCAGTAGCGGGTAATGGTGCCAACTTACTGATTTAGTGTATGATGGTGTTTTTGAGGTGCTCCAGTGGCTTCTGTTTCTATCAGCTGTCCCTCCTGTTCAGCTACTGAAGGCGTGGTGCGTAACGGTAAAAGCACTGCCGGACATCAGCGCTATCTCTGCTCTCACTGCCGTAAAACATGGCAGCTACAGTTCACTTACACCGCCTCTCAGCCCGGTACACACCAGAAAATTATTGATATGGCCATGAATGGCGTCGGATGTCGCGCCAGTGCACGCATTATGGGCGTTGGCCTCAACACGATTTTACGACACTTAAAAAACTCAGGCCGCAGTCGGTAAACTCACGCATACAACCGGGCAGTGACGTCATTGTTTGCGCGGAAATGGACGAACAGTGGGGTTACGTCGGCGCTAAATCACGCCAGCGCTGGTTGTTTTACGCGTATGACAGGATACGGAGGACGGTTGTGGCGCACGTATTCGGTGAACGCACGTTGGCCACGCTGGAGCGTCTTCTTGGCCTGCTGTCGGCCTTTGAGGTCGTGGTATGGATGACGGATGGCTGGCCGCTTTATGAATCACGCCTGAAGGGAGAACTGCACGTTATCAGCAAGCGATATACGCAGCGCATTGAGCGGCATAACCTGAATCTGAGGCAGCATCTGGCAAGGCTGGGCAGGAAGTCACTGTCGTTCTCAAAATCGGTGGAGCTGCATGACAAAGTCATCGGGCATTATCTGAACATAAAACACTATCAGTAAGTTGGAGTCATTACCCAGTAGCGCATGAAATGAGTTAAAGCCGAACTTCTCAATTAATCTTCTTTTATAGCTGCTGTAGGCCTTGGGCGAAATGCCGAGCAGCTCCGGGTAATCTTTTGCCAGTACGGTAAATTTCATAATAAAAATATACTGAAATTCTCTCTCTGTTAACGTGATGTCCTCTCCCACGGGGATGCCATCAGTCACTCTGGCGATAATACTGGCGATATGTGCGGTGCGCCTTTTGTTTATCAAACAAATAATATTACCTTCAACCCGGAAACAAACAAAATTCTTTTTCATTTCAAAGCTGTTTATCAAAAAATGGAACTGCGCGCAGCTGCTGGATGCGTACTTTGTTAAGCACAAATCGACCAGATTCGCCTTTCTGACCGCTTTTATGTCGTTTATTTTCAGACGTATGGCTTTCTTAAAAAAATGATTATGGCTGAAAATAGTTAACATTCCTTTCCCTCATGAAAGTGCAATCATCCTTTATAGAAATGCGTATAATAGGCGCCATGGGGATATACCCATGAGTGAAGTGGGTGAATTATAAGTTTGTTTAATATTTATTGTCCAGACGAGTGAATTTCAGAAAAATCCCTGCGAAATGTAAACCATGGGGTTTTCACTGGCCCGGAGGCAGCACTCATCCCCAAGCTTACTTTAGGATTTTTCTTACGAGACATCGGTTAAAGAGAAATCAGCAGCATATCACTCTACGACAAAGATGATACTTAACGAATAACATTGAAAAAATTAATTTATCAAAAGATAAAACTACCAATGAGGAAATTGCGCATGAACCGAAGCGCATGCGCGCGCTGACTTCCGGGCATTTGTTTGCCCTTCGTTTAAGTCTGCGCCAGGCAGCGACCCGGCGCGACTCAGTTTATGAACGGTTTCTGGCCAGCAGAATAATAATGAAGAGTCCGCCGATGCCGGCCGTAATGATCCCGATAGGCAGCTCCTGCGGAGCCAGCAGCGTCCTGCTGACGATATCGCCGCCGCACAGTAGCACCGCGCCCCACAGGCCGCATAAAGGAAGCAGCAGCAGATGTTTTACGCCAGAAAAATAGCGGCACATATGCGGCACCATCAGGCCGATAAAGCCAATCACCCCGGTCAGGGCCACCAGCAGCGACGTTGCTAACGCGCAGCAGAAAAACACCTCCATTCGCAGGCGGGTAACGTTAATGCCCAGCGACTGCGCGGTCTGCTCACCTGCCAGTAAGCCATCCAGGGAGCGCCAGCGCAGGAGTATGAATGCGCCGAGAAGCAGCAGACTGAACAGGGCGTAGAGCAAATTATCCCAGCGCGCCAGACCGAGCCCACCCAGCGACCAGAACAGCACCGAGCTGGCGGCCCGCTGGTCGCCCGAGAAAATCAGATAGCTGGTCAGCGCGCCGAATAAAAAGGAGATCGCCAACCCGCAGATCACCAGGTGCTCTGCGCCACGCTGCTTTTTAAAATGAAACAGCAGCATCACCGCCACCGCCGAGCAGATGCCGCCAACGAATGCCGACACCGGCAGCGTCAGCGCGCCAAGCCGCTCACCGAATCGGGTGATTACCAGTACCGCTCCCGCCGATGCGCCGGAGGAAAGCCCGAATAAAAAAGGATCGGCCAGATCGTTGCGCGTGGTGGTCTGTAGTAGACCGCCCACGATGGCCAGCACCGCGCCCGCCAGCACCGCCAGCAGCGTTCTTGGCACGCGCAAATCAATGACAATACGTCCGATCATCTCCGAAACCGGCACATCCAGCAGCCGCAAGGCGCCGAGAACCTGGGTAAGCGACAGCGGCACGCTGCCTTTAGCCACGCTGAGCAGCATCAAGCCGGCTAATAACGGCAGCGCCCCCCACGCGGCCCAGTAGTAGCGACAGTGAGTCCCGCTCATTGGTGGGCCGCAGGATACATCGCATGAGCCAGCTTTTCGGCCGCGTTGATATTCGCCGGGCCGGGCGTCAACTCAGCATATTGCAGCTTCAAATAACGCTGCTGCTTCACCGCCGGCGTCTGTTTCATTAACGGATGATTTTCGAGGAAACGGCGCAGCGAATCAGCGCCGCTGCCGCTCTGATAATCGAGAAGAATAATAAAATCGGGTTCCGCCGTCGCCACGCTCTCCCAGGAGGTGGTCCCCCAGCTCATCTCCAGGTCGTCCATCACGTTTTTCCCTCCCGCCGCTTCGATAATCGCGGTCGGCATGGCGTACCGTCCGCTGGTAAAGGGCTTATCTTCGCCGGAATCATAGACAAACACCTTTAATGGCTGCACGCCCTGAGGCGGCTTAGGCAGCGCATTCAGCGTTTTTTTCCAGCCGTCGACCAGCGTACGGGCCTCGGGCTGCTTGCCAAAAATCTTACCCAGCGTCAGCTCATCGTTATACAGCAGGTCCATACTCGCTTTTTGTTTCTGAGAGGCGGTAAAGACGCAGCTCTCGCTCAGCACAAAGGTTTTGATGCCGTATGTTTCGAGCACGGAAGGCGTGACCTCCCCGCCGACCTTCATGCCGTAATTCCAGCCGGCGAAAAAGAAATCAGGATTTGCCGCCAGCAGCGTCTCCAGAGAGGGATATTTCGGCGCCAGCTCGGGAATTGATCCCATCTGATGTTTAAATTCCGGGGTCATTTTGTACCATCCGGTAATGCCGGTTAAGCCAACGATGCGGTCCTGCAACCCGAGAGCAAAAGCCATTTCAGACATATTAAGGTCGTGGATGACCGCCCTTTTCGGCGCCTGAGTGAAGGTCACCGGCGTTCCGCAGCTGTCAATCGTGACGGGAAAATCCGCCGCGTTCGCCGCTGAAATAAAAAGAAACGCTATCGACCCTGCAAACCATTTATTCATGCTGCGTTATCCTCCGGTAATTTATCAGGCATAGCCTGGCACCTCAAAAATCCGCAGCGCCTTCCCGGTCATGGGATGCGGTACGGTAAAGCTGGTCAAGCCGAAGACCGGGTAAAGCCGTTGTGAAACAAGCACGCGCTCCGGCACATCCCAGGCCACGGCGCGCCCTTGCGATAAAAGCAAAACCCGATCGGCAAAGGCGTCAATCAGGGAAAGATCGTGCAATACCGCAACGACCGTGATTCCCTGGCTTTTCACTAATGACAGCAGCTCCACTCTGCCGTGGGGATCAAGGTGGTTGGTGGGCTCATCCAGCAGCAGCAGTTTTGGCGCCTGGGCCAGTACCCGCGCCAGCGCCGCCCGTTGTCTCTCACCACCGGATAACGCGGAGAGCGGTCGCTTGCGCAGCCTCTGCAATCCCGTATCGTTAATCGCGCGGGTTACGATGATGTCGTGTTCGCGACGCGACATATCCCGGGCGTGGGGAATCCGCCCGAGGGCGACATAATCCTCAAGCGCCAGACGCAGGTCGGGGGTATCATTCTGCGCAAGCACCGCGATCTGCCGGGCTCGCTGCTGCCGGGTTAATGCGGCAATGGAGCGGCCATATAACCGAACGTCGCCCTCCCGCGACGGCAGTTGGCAATCTATCGCGCGTAATAAAGTGGTTTTCCCGCTGCCGTTGGGTCCAATGACGGCCAGACACTCTCCTTTACCGGCGCTGAAATGAATGCCGGAGAGCATTTCCCCGCCGCCGGGCCGCGGTAATGATGCGATATTGACGCTAAGCACGGGATCATCGGCTTTTCCACTCTTTGTCAAACTCTCCTCCATTAGCCGCCTCTCCCTCTCTCTTCAGCGTGGATGAGCGAAACACGCGCTCTTTTGAATTTTGATCGGCAGGTAGTGATGATAATCATTATCATTTAAAAAGAAAGGTAAATAGTCACATATTTTATAATGCCATAAATGTTATGATATAACATATCAAAAAAGAGATAAGAAATGCAACCCGCGCTGCCGTCATGGCAAAGAGAAGCGACAAAACCACGGGGAGTTGTTCTAATAGCCGGACAGTGCTCTCTTGCAGCAAACTCAGTGAATGTGAACAGGAAACGTCAGGATGAAAACGGTAGAGTTTTTGCTTTACACCCTTAAACCGGGGACCGGGAACGAGTTTCACCGGATAATGAAGGAACAAAGCGCCCCCTGTCATCGCGCCGCCGGAATGGATATCGTCTCCTTCGGCAATTCAGTTGATGACAACGACGCTTATTACCTGATCCGGGCCTATGAGGACCTGACGCATTTAAACGCATCCCAGGCGCGCTTCTACAGCAGCCCCGCCTGGCGCGAAGGCCCGCGACAGGCCATTATCGACAGGATCAGCGTCAGCGTAAAAACGGTTATGCTGCTGAGCGACAGCGCGATTGATGGCCTGCGAAACGGTTGACCCTCCAGGGCCGCTGGCGTGGCCCAACAAAAAACGCGCTCTCTTTTGCTGTCGCAGAGATTCTGGGGCCCGGGCAAAACGCGGCTGCCGTGCCTGCCTCCGACGCCACCGTTAGTTCTGATTCAACGACTCAAGAAAGCCCTGGGGCGTCGTGTCGCCCAGCTTTTTTTGCGCCCGTCCCCGGTTCCACAGCGCGCACAGCCGCTGCAGCGTCGCGTCCGGTTCATCCAGCGCCGGAATAACGTCGGCTAATCGTTCGCTGAGCTGTACCGCTCCGCGCTCCGCCATCGCCACCGTCCGGCAAGAGAGATCCGCGCGCGCGGGCTGAAAGCCTTTATGAACATAAATCTCAAGACATTGTATACGCGCCGGACAGGCGTTCAGCGCCTCGGTCAGCCAGCTATCGACCAGCGCGGGAGAGATCCCGCTATAGATGCGGCCAAAGCACCAGCCGCTGATCGGCTCCTGCGCCCAGAGCAGATGATGTTCACCGCCGTCGTCCATCGACAGCGCCAGCTGGCGATAGTGCAGCGTCAGGGTATCCGCGCGCATTCCCGCCTTTAACGCTTTTTTCCCCTGCAGCGCGGCATTTTTCCGTCCTTCATGGGCCGGACGCAGATAGCGGTTTAGCGTGGCGCGGGAAATAGCGATGCCCAGACCCTCATTCACCATAAACAGCAGTTCGTCCAGCGGGGCGCGCAGCGCATCGCGGAGGGCGTTAATGAGGATCTCCTGCTCTTGTCTCAGTACTTTGTGTATCAAATGCGGCGTGGTGTGGTTATCGGAAATCTGGCTGCGGTTGCGCCAGCGGCGAACCGTAGTAATGGAAATCCCCAGTTCCTGCGCCAGTTCCCGGTCGCTTTTCGTCGATTCCTGAAGATATTTACGGGTTCTGGGGGTGGTGGTGGCATTAGCGTGCAGCTTAATTTCCATACGATCCTCTACAGGAAATATAACTAATCATATGAGATATATATTATTGCAGAGAATACAATGTGAACCGCTTCACCTTTCAGCCCACCGCTTTCTCTCATAATCCGCCATAGATAACACACACAGCCCTGTCGATCTTGTACGGAGTTCACAATGAACAATGTTCTGGGATTTCTTGAAGCCAAACTGATGCCTCTGGCGGCGAAAACCGCTCAGCAGCGTCACCTCGGCGCTATTCGCGGCGCCTACGTTTCATTCATGCCTTTTATTATTGTCGGTTCCATTCTGCTGGTGATTTCGTCGTTCCCCAATCAGAGCTACCAGCAGTTTATGGCCAGCACCTTCGGCGCGAGCTGGAGCGCAATTATCGAAATCCCGTTCAACGCGGTATTTTCCACAATGTCGCTGTTTATCAGCTTCCTGGTGGCCTACCGTCTGGCGGAGCACTACGGCGATGACCGCATCTCCTGCGGCATCCTCTCGCTGGTGGGGTTTCTGATCCTCACGCCGTTCATTAAGGTCGCAGAAAACGGCGGCATCACGGTGATCCCCGTGGAGTGGATCGGCACCAAAGGTTTATTCGTCGCGATGATCGGTTCGCTGCTGTGGACCGAACTCTTCTGCTGGCTAAAACGCAAAAAGCTGGTGATTAAGATGCCGGACGGCGTTCCGCCCGCCGTGCAGGAGTCTTTCGCCGCGCTGATCCCGGCGCTGCTGGTGATGATTCTGATCCTGGCGGTTCGCATCGGGTTTGCGCACACGCACTACGCCACCATCCACCAGTTTATTTATGAGGTCGTCGCCTCGCCGGTACGCCATTACGGTACCTCCTACTTCGGCGCGCTGATGACCGTTTTCAGCATTACCATTCTGTGGTCGGTCGGCATTAACTCCGGTTCGATGATCAACGGCATCATTCGTCCGCTGTGGATGGAAAATCAGACCGACAACATCGCCGCTATCCAGGCCGGCGTCACCCCGCCGCACATTATCACCGAGCAGTTCTTCGATATGATCTGGATGGGCGGCGCGGGCGCAACGCTGTCGCTGGTGATAGCGATGCTGATTTTCGCCCGCAGCAAAAATATGCGCGAAGTTGCCCGCCTCGGCGCCGGCGCCTCCATTTTTAATATCAACGAACCCATCCTCTTCGGCCTGCCGGTGATCATGAACCCGATTATGCTGATTCCGTTTAACCTCGTGCCGCTGGTGCTGGTCACGGTGCAGTACGCGGCGATGAAGATCGGCGCGGTGGCCGTCACCACCGGCGTCTTTATCCCCTGGACGCTGCCGCCGGTGATCAGCGGTTTTATCGTCACCGGGCATCTTAGCGGCAGCGTGATGCAGATCCTCAATTTGCTGATTGGCGCCATGCTGTACCTGCCCTTCATGCGCATCGTCGATAAGCAGTATCGCGCGGCGGAAGTCACCGCCCGTGCTGAAACGGACAACACGCTTGCAAAACAGGAGTAAACCAATGTGGGGAATGATTGCCACCTGGCGAATGGCGCTGGAAGGCGTAACCGAAGCCGCGGCGGCGCTGGCATCCGGCGCTGATACCGCCAGCGCCGTGGTCAATGCGGTGGCGGCGGTAGAAGATTTTCCGCTGTACAAATCGGTGGGCTACGGCGGCCTGCCGACGGAAAACGGCGAGGTCGAACTGGATGCCGCCTTTATGCATGGCGATACCCTGGCCTTCGGCGCGGTGGGTAATCTGGTGGATATTGCCAACCCGGTGAAAGTCGCCCACGCCCTGAGCCGTCAGCGCTACAACAGTCTGCTGGTCGGCCAGGGCGCCAGAGAGTGGGCCATAAGCCAGGGATTCGCCGCCAAAGCGATGCTGACCGAACGCGCGATGCAGCATTACCGGAAGCGCTGTCGCGAAACGCTGGATAAGGGCCTCAGTCCTTACGACGGCCACGATACCGTGGGCATTATTGGCCTTGATAAACAGGGTTCCATGAGCGTTGCCACCTCCACCAGCGGCCTGTTTATGAAAAAGCGCGGGCGGCTGGGCGATTCGCCGATTATCGGCTCCGGTTTCTACTGCGATAGCGAGACCGGCGCCGCCACGGCGACCGGCGTCGGTGAAGATCTGATGAAAGGCTGCACCAGCTACGAAATCGTCCGGCGAATGGCCCAGGGAATGACGCCGCAGCAGGCGGCGGACTCGGTGGTCTGCGAGCTGGAAGACAAACTGATGTCGCGCTTTGGCCGCGCGGGCGACCTTTCGGTGGTGTGCATGAACCGGCGCGGCGAATTCGGCGCCGCCACCAATATCAAAACCTTCTCCTTTGTCGTCGCCAGCGCGACGCAGCCGCTGACCGTGTTCTGCGCCGAGCGCGTTCGGGAGAAAACCCATTACCGGCCGGTGGACGACGAATGGATGCAGGCCTATGCCGCACGCATTCGCGCCCCCATCGAGGAGTAAGCCATGCTAGATTATCGTCTGATTAATCAACTGGATAGCGCCTGCACCGGCGCGCATCTGGTGACCTGGCCCGGCAGTACGCTGCTGGCCCAGGCCCCGCTCAATGCCGTTCCCCTGCTCGCGGAAATGGTGGAACAGGCCGCCCGCGGCGAGGTGGCGGATACCCGCTTCGGCTGCTCCCCCTTCGCCCGCATCACCCTCATTCCGCTCCCCCTGTGGAGGGATATGCTGAACGATGGCCTGGCCGAGGCGCTGCGGCCGCTATGCAAAAAGCCGGTGAGCGAAACGCTTATCCTCGACGCTTCGCTGGAAGAGAGCAGCGGCGCTTTAACCAAAGCGCTGCGCGAACTGTTTAACCTCGACTGGCAGCTTGATGATTTGGGCCTGCATCAGGTGAAAGCCGCCAGGCCACGCCTGCGCCAGCTCGCCCTCTATGCCTTACCCGAACAGCGGTCGGCGCTGGACACCCTCGCCCATCGTCAACGGGCCAAGGCGCACGGCATGCTCGCCGCGCGGCGGCTGGCGGATCTGCCTGCGGAGCAGTGTACCCCGCAGTACGTGGTGGAAGAAGCCCGGCGTCTGTGCGCGGATATCCCCACGCTGCGCTGCGAAGTTCTGGATGAAAAAGCGATCGTCGAACAAGGGCTCGGCCTGCTGCATGCGGTGGGTAAAGGCGCTGAACGCCCGCCGCGCCTGCTGGCGATTCATTATGATGGCGTCAGCGAGGGCCCGGTTCGCTGCTACGTCGGTAAAGGCGTCACCTTTGATACCGGCGGACTGTGGCTCAAGGAAGGCGCCGGGATGTACACCATGAAGTACGATATGTGCGGCGCGGCCAACGTCCTTGGCCTGATGCTGAGCATCGCCGAGCTGGCGCTACCGGTGCGGGTAATGGGCGTACTGGCGCTGGCGGAAAACGCGATTGGCCCCGCCGCTATGCAGCCGGGCAGCGTCGCCCGGGCCTGTAATGGCCTGACGGTAGAGATCAATAATACCGACGCTGAAGGCCGCCTGGTGCTTTCCGATGCCATTGCCTGGGCGAGCCAGCGGCATCCGCAGGCGCACTATATTATTGATATTGCGACCCTTACCGGCGCGGTAGTTAAGGCGCTGGGTTACGACTTGAGCGGCTTGATGACGCAAAGCGACGCGCTGCGGGCGGGGTTAACCCGGGCAGGAATAAAAAGCGGGGATGAGGTCTGGTCGCTGCCGCTGGATAGCAGGCTGAAGAAGCAGACCGAAAGCGCAATCGCCGACCTGTGCAATACGCCCGGCAATAATGCGGCCATCAGCGCCTCCGCCGCCTGGCTTTTGCACCATTTTTGCCCGCCGGAGATCCCCTGGGCCCATCTCGACGTCAGCGGCACGGCGCTGTGGCGCGAAGGCGGTAAAAGCGTCGCTTCCGGCCGGCCGATTCCGCTACTGATTCAGCATCTGCTCGACGATATCGAAGAGAGTTAACACCCTCCCCGGAGGCGATGCTGCGCATCTGTCCGGGCTTGTATGATTACTCCGTCAGAAAGAACCGGCCAGTTCTCTCTGATGGCGGTCCGGATGCCGTGTCCGGGCTTAGGCTTTCGCGCCTGTTCCGTAGATCCTTTGCACCGGACCGCCGTTCTTTCTCATGTGATAAACCGGACAGTATCATGGACCGGCTTTCACCGGTAACCCGTATTTGCAAGGTTGGTTTCACTATGGAAAATGAACTCCACTTCATCGGTATTGATGTCGCCAAAGCTAAACTGGATGTCGATATTCTTCGCCCTGATGGCCGGCATCGCTGTAAAAAATTTGACAATACCCTCTCCGGACACGAAGCGCTGGTCCGCTGGCTTCGCGGCCATGACGTGAACCGTGCCCATGTCTGCATGGAGTCCACCAGCACCTACATGGAAGACGCGGCCGCGCATCTGAGTGATGCCGGGTATACCGTGTCCATCATCAACCCCGCCCTCAGTAAAGCTTTCGCACAGAGTGAGGGGTTGCGCAGTAAAACTGACAAAGTGGACGCCCGTATGCTGGCTCACTTCTGCCGGGAAAAACGCCCGTCAGCCTGGGAGGCCCCTCATCCGACAGAGCGGGCACTGAAAGCCCTGGTGTTAAGGCATCAGGCGCTGACAGAGATGCAGACGCAGGAGAAAAACCGGCGGGAAACCGCGCCGGAGGTTCAGCTGGCCAGCATTGACATCCTGCTGGGATGTCTGAGCGCGGAGCTGGCGCGTATCGAAAAACAGATAAAAGACCTGACGGATAACGACCCGGATATGAAACGACGGCGGAAGCTGCTGAACAGTATCCCGGGCATCGGGGAGAAAACAGCGGCTGTTCTGCTGGCGTATACGGGCCTGAGGCTGAAGTTCGGTACAGCGCGGCAGTTCGCGGCGTATGCAGGACTGACGCCGGTGCAGCATGAGTCGGGCAGCAGCGTGATGCGGGCGAGCCGGATGAGCAAAGCGGGGCCGGTTCAACTGCGCAAGGCGTTATACATGCCAGCGTTATCGGCGCTGTACCATACGGCGTGGGGAAAAGCGTTCAGGAAAAGGCTGGAAGAGAGCGGAAAGGGGGCAAAAGTCATCATAGGGGCGATGATGCGAAAGCTGGCGCAGGTGGCTTATGGAGTACTGAAGTCAGGAAAGGCGTTCGATGCCTCACAGCATGAGCTGTTGATAGCGTAACAACGTTCCCTGAGAAAAAACGACAGCACCAGAGAGTGCTGTCGTTGGTGTGCCTGTCATCCGGGAGCCGGAGAAAGTATCGGCAACTAAAAATGGTTGCAGGCGTTCACAGTATCTACGGTTACCAGCAATCTGCGGCCTTGTAGCCCGGCTAAGCGCAGCGCAAGCCGGGAAGAAGCCGCAGCAATACCACGTCACGGCATATTCCCCGGGTTGCGGCGTAAACGCCTTACCCGGGCTACGGGTTACCAGCAATCTGCGGCCTTGTAGCCCGGCTAAGCGCAGCGCGAGCCGGGAAGAAGCCACAGCAATACCCCGTCACGGCATATTCCCCGGGTTGCTGCGTAAACGCCTTACCCGGGCTACGGGTTCCCGACAATCTGCGGCCCGGTAGCCCGGGCAGGCGCAGCGCAAGCCGGGAAGAAGCCACAGCAATACCACGTCACGGCATATTCCCCGGGTTGCGGCGTAAACGCCTTACCCGGGCTACGGGTTACCAGCAATCTGCGGCCCGGTAGCCCGGCTAAGCGCAGCGCAAGCCGGGAAGAAGCCACAGCAATACCCCGTCACGGCATATTCCCCGGGTTGCGGCGTAAACGCCTTACCCGGGCTACGGGTTACCGACAATCTGCGGCCTTGTAGCCCGGGCAGGCGCAGCGCAAGCCGGGAAGAAGCCGCAGCAATGCCACGTCGCGGAATATTCCCCGGGTTGCGGCGTAAACGCCTTACCCGGGCTACGGGTTACCAGCAATCTGCGGCCTTGTAGCCCGGCTAAGCGCAGCGCAAGCCGGGAAGAAGCCACAGCAATACCACGTCACGGCATATTCCCCGGGTTGCGGCGTAAACGCCTTACCCGGGCTACGGGTTACCAGCAATCTGCGGCCCGGTAGCCCGGCTAAGCGCAGCGCAAGCCGGGAAGAAGCCACAGCAATACCCCGTCACGGCATATTCCCCGGGTTGCGGCGTAAACGCCTTACCCGGGCTACGGGTTACCGACAATCTGCGGCCTTGTAGCCCGGCTAAGCGCAGCGCAAGCCGGGAAAAAACCGCAGCAATACCACGTCACGGCATATTCCCCGGGTTGCAGCGTAAACGCCTTACCCGGGCTACGGGTTACCAGCAATCTGCGGCCCGGTAGCCCGGCTAAGCGCAGCGCGAGCCGGGAAGAAGCCGCAGCAATGCCACGTCACGGCATATTCCCCGGGTTGCGGCGTAAACGCCTTACCCGGGCTACGGGTTACCAGCAATCTGCGGCCCTGTAGCCCGGCTAAGCGCAGCGCAAGCCGGGAAGAAGCCGCAACAATACCCCGTCACGGCATATTCCCCGGGTTGCGGCGTAAACGCCTTACCCGGGCTACGGGTTGACAGCAATCTGCGGTGCTGTAGCCCTGAAAGGCCCTACTCCTCGCTCACGACTGGCTTGACTCTTACCGCAAACAGCACTATCACCATGGCGCTGACCAGCAGCACGCCGCTGCCGACAAAAACGCCGCTCGCGCCGTTGAGATCGAATACCGCACCGCCGCCAGCCGCACCGGCGCTAATCGCCAGCTGAATAGACGCCACCAGCAGGCCGCCCGCGCTTTCAGCTTCATCCGGCACCGTAGTGGCAAGCCAGGTCGACCAGCCCACCGGCACCAGACCAAAAGCAAAGCCCCACATCGCCACCAGCAGACCGTCCAGCAGCGCGACGTGGCCGAACGTTACCATCATCAGCGCCAGCACGCTCATTGCCAGCGGCACCAGCGCCAGCGTCAGGCGCAGGCTTCGGGCCAACAGATGTCCGGCAATCGAGGTGCCGATAAAGTTCGCTACCCCAAAACCGAGCAGGATCAGAGAAACCCCTTCGACGCTGGCCTGCGCCACGGTTTCGAGGAACGGACGCAGATAGGTAAAGAAGGCGAAGTGGCCGCTGAAAATCAGAATTGTCGCGAGCATGCCGCCAATCATACCTGGCCGACGCAGCACCTTAAACAGGGTAGCGAAGCTGCCGACGCTCTCCGGACGCATGGAAGGCAGAACCCACAGCTGCCAGAGCAGCGCAACCACACTCGGCAGCGCACAGATAAGAAATACGTTGCGCCAGCCGATCAGCGCGCCGAAATAGCTGCCCAGCGGCGCGGCAACCACCGTCGCGATGGAAACGGCGGAAAAGATAATCGCCAGCGCTTTCGGCACCATCGCCGCCGGAACCAGACGCATGGTGGTCGCGGTCGACATCGACCAGAAGCCGCCGATGGCGATCCCCAGCAGCAGGCGCCCAAGCAGCAAAAACTCCAGCGAACCGGCGAAGGCCACCATCATGCTGGAGATAATTTGCAAAACGGAGAAGAACATCAGCACCCAGCGGCGGTCAATATTTCGCGTCGCGGTGGTGATCAGCAGCCCGGTAACTAACGCCACCAGCGCCGTCGCGGTCACCGCCTGCCCCGCCATACCTTCGCTAACGCCCAGGCTTGCCGCCATCGGCGTTAACAAACTGGCAGGAAGAAACTCGGCGACAATCAGGCCAAACACCCCCAGCGCCAGCGCATAGACGGCGCGCCACGCGGGCCTGGCGTTGGTCTGGCTCTCTTCAGCTGCAATGCAGGAACTCATAAACATCTCTCCAGAACAATTAACATTTCGTTAAGGTTAGGCGGTTCTGTTCGGACGATCTATGATGCATACTCCTTGATTATTGATAATTCGTCCGGGAATGATGTTATGACTCAGCACGCCCTCGATCTCACCAGCGAACTTCTGCGCGGCATGCGCCTTTCCGGCGTCAACTACCGCCGCATCGAAACCTCCCGTCCTTTTGGCGTCGAATTCGGCTTCGTACCTGGTAAAGCGCAGTTCCACTTTATCAGCCGGGGACCGGTACTGCTGCGCATGGTCAGCGGTCAGCGCCTGATGCTGCAGAGCGGCGATGCGCTGTTTATTCCGAACGGCGATGGTCACGTGCTGCTCTCCGATGACCAGGCAACGGTGGTTAACGTGTCCAGACTGCCCAGCGAACCGGTTTGCGGCTCGGTAAGCTGCGTCAAAAACGCCTGCGACGACGCGAAAAGCGACAGCGCCATTATCTTCAGCGCCTGTATGGACTTTGAGCTGGGCGGTATGCAGCCGCTGGTCAAAGCGATGCCCGAAGTGATGCTGGTCAGCAGCCTGCTGACCAGCCGTCCGGAGATCCCGCCGATGCTGGCGGCCATGGAACGCGAAAGCCTCACTCGACAGGCGGGCTACGCCGGCATTCTGGCGCGGCTGGCCGATGTGGTCGCCGCGCTGATTGTCCGCGGCTGGGTGGAGTGCGGCTGCGGCAACGCCACCGGCTGGGTACAGGTGCTGCGCGATCCTAAGCTGGCTAAAGCCATTTACGTGATGCATCAGCAGCCGGGCATTAACTGGAAAGTCGAGGATCTGGCCCGCGAGGCGGGAATCTCGCGTTCGGTATTTGCTGAACGCTTCCTCTCCGCCACCGGCACCACGCCCGCCCGCTATCTCACCGAGCTGCGTATGCGCCTCGCGGTGCAGTACATTTCCCATGAGGGTCAGGCGCTGGAAAAAGTGGCCTTCAGGCTGGGGTACAGTTCTCATGCCGCCTTCAGCCGCGCCTTTAAACGCATTATCGGAAAGGCGCCGGGCGCGCTGCGCGATCTGTCGCGGGAAGAAGGATTTTAGCGCTGTCCCAGTTCACGGGTGCGCCTGACCGCCGCCAGTACGCTGCGCTGAAGCCCAGCGGCAAAATCGCTGTTGTTCAGCTCATACAGACCGTGGATCCCGACGCCCCCCGGGGAATTGTTGATATCCAGAAGCTGGCGCGGATGCTTCTGGCTTTGGCGCAGCATCTCGACCGCGCCGAGCAGGTTTTCCAGCACCACCTCCGTTGCCTGGGGCCGCGGCAGCCCCGCCAGCACGCCGGCATCAGTAAGGGACTCAATAAAGTAGTAAATATAGTTAGGGCCCGCGACGCCAAAGCCGGTAAAGATATCGATCAACCGCTCAGGCAGATACAGCACTTTGCCAAAGCCGCGCAGAAACGGCTCGATCTCAGCCGCGCTGGCGTGGGGGTTTAAGGTTACGCCGCTATAGCCAAATCCGGTATCGGTCAGGGTATTGGGGATCGCCCTGGCAATCGGCGTTGCCGCACCAAACAGGGAGGCCAGCTTTTCCAGGGTCACCCCCGCGATCAGAGAAACCACCGTCGTCGAGCCGTTTAGCTGCGGGCGCACGCGGTTCGCCACCCCCGCCAGATCGTCCTGCGGACGGATCCCCAGCACCAGCAAAGAGGCCTCGTTTACGCCACCGTCGCCCGACAGCCGATAACGGGCGCGCAGAGCCTCGACTCGCGCGCTGTCGATATCCTCCAGCGAGATCGCGTCCGCCCGCAGCGCACCGTGGCTTAATGACGCGCGAATAATCGCCTCCGCCATCTGTCCGGCGCCAATAAAATGGACCCTGGTCATGAGTCTTACTCCTTATTCAAAAAGATATTCGCCGTTGCCAACGCGAAAGCGTCGGCCTTTGAGCGCCGGGTCAGCAACGCGAAGCACCAGTTCAGTCAGTTGGTTCGCCGCGCCCTGACGGAAAAGAAACTCTCGACCGCCCACCGCCAGCCCCTGCTCGCCTTGCGGGGCAAAGCCAAACAGCAGCTGCCAGCGGTCGCGCACCGCCTGAGGATGCTGTACCGTGAAAACCGCGCGCTGCAGTTCAATCTCTCCCAGCGGATGCGGCGCAGCGAGACCCTGTGCCTGCAGGCGGCTCAACCGGGCGTCATCCTCTTCCCCCCATTGCAGAATGAAGGGATAGACCAGGCCGTCAAAATCGCCGTCAATGGTGAAGATCCGCCAGCGGATAACGTTGCCCTGCGGATCGTCGCGCTGGCCGTTGACGATCGGCGAAACCCGCAGGCCCTGCTCGTGCAACTCCGCATGCGTGCGCTCAATATCGTCGCTACGCAGCGCCACCCGATACAGCGCTTCATTATCCGGCAGCAGCCGCGACGCATCCCGGGAGAGTAAAAACTTCTCCGCGGCGGAAAGCAGCTCTGCATCATCGGCAATCGCCAGAAATTCGATATAGGTCAGGCCGAAATAGCTCAGCGCATTCCTGGTCCCCCAGCCCGGGTGGTGTCCACCGGCCACCGCGTTGAGCTGTTGCCCGCTCAGCGCCTGAATCGCCGCTTCCGGCTGATTAACAAACTGGACCGCGTGGTCCCACGTTAAGATTGCCATTCGCCCTCCCGCTCCTCTGCCTGATAAAAACGCAGCCGACAGGCGGCATCGCCGCGAGCCAGCGCGGTCTGCACCTCTAAATGCAGCCCCGGAAACGCGTCGGTTAGCGCACGATCGCCTTCCATGCAGATATCGCACAGCGTCTCAATTTCGCTGGCGCCTCGCCCCTGCTGCCGCCAGCAGTTGACATAGGGACAGTAGTGAAACAGGACGATAAATTCGTCCCGGCTGGCGCTAACGGGCTCCATCTCATAAACCTGAGATTCCAGACCGCGGGTAAACAGCCCGGCAAACTCCTGCAAATCTTTTCGATCGCGCATTTGCGCGCGCAGCTGATGTCCGATATCGCGGCCATAGCGGCGTATTGCTTCACGGACAGAATCATCCGCGATATGGCGTTGTCGGCTTTCGTCCAACAGGTAACCGATCGTTGCCGCGCGTTTTTCAGTAATGGCGCGCAGCGCCAGGGTCACCTCATCGTTTAAGGTGGCGGCGTTATGCGCCGGTTCCGAGCTTATTTGCGTCATGCGCTTATTCCCAGTCGGTATTCACTTTCACGTCGCTGGCGCCCGGCAGGGCATACACATCTTCGGCGTACCATTTCCGCGAGAGCTCAGCGAGCGTGCCGTCCTTTTTCAGGGCAACCAGCTGCGCGTCAATCGCTTTGATTAGCTGCGGATCGGTATTTTTTTTATACAAATAGACGTTAGGAAACAGGCCGACGGAATCCGACGCTTTCAGATTAAGATTTAGCGCCTTATTTAACGCCAGCAGCGCGCCAATGGGGTAAATCGCCGCATCGTACTCCCCGGAGGCTACCGCTTTAAAGATATCGGCGGCGGACTGCTCGCCGTTGGGCTGCAGGTTAATTTGTTGGCCTGGATGTTTTTTATTGTAGTTTTCAATCACCGTATAACGGGCGTCGGAGGTATGAATCGGCACCAGCTTTTTCTTCCCGCTGGCGAGATCGCCGAGATTATGTATATCGTTCTCATCGTTACGCACAATCAGGCGCAAATCGCTGATCCCGGTCGGCTCGCCGGAGTGGTCGTATTTTTCCGCCCGCTCTTTGGTGAGATAAAAGTGATCCGCCGCGAGGGTATAGGCGCCGGTCGATAGGCCGACGATCATCGCATCGCGCGAGACCGCATTAAAATGAAACGTATAGTCGGTTAAACGCTGGTCCAGCACCTTTAACAGGTCGCCATCGTAACCGGTAATATTGTTGTTATCGTCAACAAAGCTAAAGGGAAAACCGTTAGCATTGACGACAACCTCAACCGTTTTCGCGTTTGCGCTTTTTTCAACCGCCTGCGCGGCGTTCATTCCCATTGCCAACGCCAGCGCACTCACCAGTAAAATTTTATTTTTCAAAATACCTTCCCCAAAATGATAACCGTGGAACACTCTTTTCTGCGTTTCCTTGCCAGCGGGCGCTCAGAAACCTTTCTGCACTGCGCAATGCTCTGGCAATCGCCAGGCACAGCACGATATAAATCACCAGCACGACGCAGTAGGCTTCGACAAAATGAAACCCGCGCGCGGCGGCGATATTGGCTTTCGCCATCAGATCAACAACGGTGATGGTGTAAACCAGCGAGGTGTCTTTAATCAGATCGATCAGCACGCTGGTAAAGTTCGGCAGCGCGGATACCGCCGCCTGTGGAAAAATAATGCGTCGGAACTGCGTGAATCCGCTTAGCCCGATTGACCATGCGGCCTCGCGCTGCCCCTTATCAACCGCATTCCATCCCGCGCGAAAGGTTTCGGCGAAATAAGCGCTGAAGATCAGCGACAGCGCGGTGACCGCCGCCGCCAGCGGCGAGAGTTTATAGCGGTACATCGTGTCCTGCGGGCCGCCGAACAGTCCAGCGGCAATCCACGGCCAGACGTAAAAAAAGAAATACAGCATCACCAGGACCGGGACCGAACGGCCAAAGGAGAGGAATACCCTCGCCAGCCATTGAACGCCGGGTACCTGACGAATAATCGCCCACGCCAGCGCTGCGCCCAGCAAAGTGGAAAACAGTAAGGATAATAACGTTATCGTCAGGGTGACCGGCAGCGCGCTTAAAATAAACGTAAAATTGTCGCGAATGAACGCCAGGCTAAACATGTTAATTTATCACTCCAGCAGGAACTGATATTTCTTTTCAATACGAGTGGTAAAATAGAGAATAATACTATTCAGCACCCAGTAGACGATAATAACGCTAATAAATGCCGCGACTTGTTTAGCCCCGTAGCTATTTTGCGAAATCTTTTGTGCCCGCCCAAAAACATCCACAATACCAATAATATTGACCAGCGAGGTCATTTTCACGAGATTAATTAAAAGATTGCCAAAGACGGGAATAGCAATAATAAGCCCCTGGGGGAAAATAATCCGCCGTATTCCATGATGCCAGGGAATATTCAGGCTGATAATGGCCTCTTTCTGGCCGCTATCCACCGCGCGCCACGCTGAACGCATCATTTCTGCAAAGTAGGGACTGATGCTGACCGAAATAGACAGCACCGCAAAGGTGGTATCGCTAATCCACAGCGGCGGCAGCGCCAGCGCGGTCAAAATTAATTTGCCGCCGAAGAAAAACAGCAGGATAAGCAGCGCCAGAGGCGCGCCGCGCAGAATGTCGGTATACCCATTTGCCGCCGCGCTGAGCGGCGTAAAGCGGCTAAACTGCAGCAGCACAATCAGCAGCGCGATCGTTAAACCAAGCAGCAGCGATGCCAGCGTTATGCCGAGAGTCACGGGTAAATTTTCCAGCAGCTTCGGCACTATTCCGGCGATATCCTGCCAGCTAAACAGCGGGTTATTGTTCATCATCAGCCTCAGGCATGATAGTGCAGTTGCGCAAGAAACGCCCGGGTTCGGCCCTGCTGCGCCGCGCCAAATATCTGTTCCGCCGGGCCCTGTTCAACGATTTCGCCGTTTTCCATAAATACCACCCGGGAAGCGACCTGACGGGCGAACGCCATTTCGTGGGTCACGATGATCATCGTCTGGCCCGCGGCGGCAATGGTCTGAATAAGCTCCAGCACTTCACCGACTTTTTCCGGATCCAGGGCTGAGGTCGGCTCATCCAGCAGCAGAACGGCGGGGTCAATGGCCAGCGCACGCGCAATACCGATACGCTGCTTTTGGCCGCCGGAGAGACTGTGCGGATAGTGGTCTTTTTTATGCAGCAACCCCACCTGCTTTAAGAGTCGTTCAGCAATAGCCAGTGCCTCCTGCCGCGGGCGTTTTTTAGCGTATATCAGTCCTTCGGTAATATTTTGCAGTGCGGTGAGGTTATGAAAAAGATTCCACGATTGAAAAACCATAGCGGTTTTTGACCGTAGTTTTTCAATCTCCTTTTTTCCCGCTTTTGCGCAATCCAGCGCCACATCATCTATTCTTATTTGCCCGCTATCGGCAGGCTCTAAGAAATTAAGCGTACGTAATAGCGTGGTTTTCCCCGAGCCGCTGGGGCCAATAATGCAAATAATCTCGCCGGAATGAATGCTGAGAGATACCTCTTTTAGCACTCTTTCACCGGAGAAGCTTTTACTGATCTTATTGAGCGTTATCATAATGAGATATTCGTGAATAATGTTTATTTGCCGCACATCGGCATTTATTGCTGTACAAAAACTATATTGCCGCCGTTCAGATGATAGCAAACAAGAAAATCATCTATCGAAAGTCAAAAAATAACTTTTTATATATTTGTTATGACAATGAGGCTTGATTGTAATCAAACCTTATTTGCAAAACAGGATTGCGGTAACCGATATTTTCATTCAAATTTATTGAACAATGAGAGCAAATTGTTTCGATTTTAATCATCGCTTCGTCGGACTATTATTTATCACATCGGGGCAACAACGCTCCAACACTGACAAAACGCTTAAGGAATACGACCATGAAATCCATCAAAACTTTCGTTGCAGTTGCCGCACTCTCTATGATCTCTTTCGGTACTTTTGCGCAGAGCATCAGCGCCAGCGCTTCCACACTGGACCGCGCAGAAGCCAAAATTGCCGCTCAGGCCGCAGAGCAAGGCGCCTCTTACAAAATCACCAGCGCTCAGTTCAATAACCGCGTGCATATGACCGCTGAGCTGACTAAATAAAATCGACAACATTGCCGGGCCGCCGGAAGACACAGGCGACAGCGACAACACGATGAAATAAGGAACAGAATATGAAAAATATCGGCGTAGTCACCGCACTGCTGTTAGCCGCTACACTTTCGTCCGGGGCGATGGCCGCAGAGAATAGCTTTGCGCGTCCGGAGGCAGGTTCAAATATCGACACGTCCGTGCATCAGAATCATATTGATGTCAGCCATGCCTTTGATAAAGAGAGCCTGACTGCAGGCAATCTTCAGTAACACACAGCACAGGGCGCGCGCGGAATTATCCGCTGCGCGCCTTACTTTTTCTGCCAGTGTGCCCACGGATTATCCGCCGGCGCTTCCGCTTTTGCCGTATCGGTATCGGACAACGAATCGATATACAACGCTTCCACTTCTTTACGCGCCCACGGCGTGCGGCGTAAAAACTTCAGGCTCGACTTAATACTCGGCTCGCTTTTAAAGCAGTTGATGTTGATGCGTTTCGCCAGTTCGGCCCAGCCATATTGCGCGACCAGCGCGTTTAACAGCGCTTCCAGCGTGATGCCGTGCAGAGGATCGTTTGGGTGCTGCATTGCGTCTCTTTACCTGAATTAAAAATTTCGCTCACCATACTGGCTCCCGACGCCAATCGCAACAGCCCCGCCTCCCCCTTATCCAAAATTCGCAAAAGCACAGAACCCTCCACGGTCATAAATTAGAAAAGAACGTTATTGGTTGATTATTTTCGCTTAAGGCAAGCTGGCTTCAACCACCCGACTGAGGAATCGATCATGCGCTGTTGTTGTCCCCGAACCCTGAATCTGAATCGACGAAAACACCTGAATACCGCCTTCGGAGAACACAATGAACGCGACAACCTTACCGATACTGGATCTGGCCCGCTACGCGGACCCCGCTGAAAAAGCGGCGTTTCTCGCCGACCTGCGCCATGCCGCCCGCGATATCGGTTTCTTTTATCTGATCAACCACGGCGTCGATGAGTCGCTGCAGCAGGCCGTGCAGCAGCAATCCCGCGCCTTTTTTGCCCTGCCCGACGATCAAAAGCAGAGGGTGGCAATGATTCACTCTCCGCATTTTCGCGGCTACAACCGCGCCGCTTCTGAGTTAACCCGCGGTCAACCCGACTGGCGCGAGCAGTTCGATATCGGCGCCGAGCGCCCGGCCTTGCAGCTTAGCGAACGCGCGCCGCGCTGGCAGCGCCTGCAGGGGCCGAATCTCTGGCCAGAGGCGTTGCCCTCGCTCAAACCCACATTACTGACCTGGCAACGGGAAATGACCCAGGTTGGGATCACCCTGCTGCGCGCCTTCGCCGAAGCGCTGCGCCTGCCGCTGGATGCCTTCGATGGCCTGTATGGCGATAAGCCCAATGAACATATCAAGCTGATCCGCTATCCCGGCCAGCAGGAGACCCAGAGCGCCCAGGGCGTTGGCGCGCATAAGGACTCCGGCTTCCTCAGCTTCCTGCTGCAGGATGAGCAGAAAGGATTGCAGGTCGAAGTCTCCCCTGACCGCTGGATTGACGCGACCCCGCTGGCGGGCAGCTTTGTGGTGAATATCGGCGAGCTGCTGGAGCTGGCAACCAACGGCTATCTGCGGGCAACGGTGCACCGGGTCGTTTCGCCGCCTGCCGACCAGCAGCGGCTGTCGATCGCTTTCTTCCTCGGCGCCCAGCTGGATGCCGTGGTCCCCGTCTACACGCTGCCCGACGAGCTGGCCCGCGAAGCCCTCGGACCGGATAGCGACCCGCAAAACCCGCTGCTGCGCGAGGTGGGCTGGAATTACCTGAAAGGGCGTCTGCGTTCGCATCCTGATGTCGCCGAGCGCTACTACCAGGATGTTTTTCGCGAACGCGCCGAGCAATTGATCGTGTAGACCCTAAATAATTCGGGTTGCAGGCAGGCGGCAAGTCAGTGAATCCTGATGAGCTTACTCTGGTAAGTGATTCGGGTGAGCGCGCGCAGCCAACGCACATGCAATTTGAAGTATGACGGGTATAAACATAACAACAACACAAGGAATAAGATGATGAAATATGCCGCATTTAAACTGGCAGGGGTTGCACTGTCTCTCTCTCTGTCATGGAGTTCCGCCCAGGCCGCCGCGCTGCGCGTCGCCGCGGACCCGGTGCCGCACGCCGAGATCCTTAACTACATTAAGAAGATCGATCCCAGCCTCGACCTGAAAATCGTCGAACTCACCAGCGGCGTTAACGCCAACGAACTGCTGGCCAACGGCGATGTCGATGCCAACTACTTCCAGCACGTCCCCTATCTGAAAGATCAGGAGAAAGCGCTGGGCAAAACCTTCGCCGTCGCGGCGACCGTCCATATTGAGCCGCTGGGGATCTATTCGCGCAAGCATAAAGATTTTAAATCGCTGCCCGAGAACGCCACCGTGGCGGTACCGAATAACACCACCAACCTGAGCCGCGCGCTGTTCCTGCTGCAAAATCAGGGTTTGATTAAGCTGGCGGCAAAATTTACCGACCCGGCGACCACCCTGGCGACGCCGAAAGATATCGTGGAAAACCCGAAGCACCTGAAAATCCTTGAGATTGAATCACCGCAGATCCCGCGGTCGCTGGATGACGTTGACCTGGCGGTGATAAACGGCAACTACGCGCTGGAAGCCGGGCTGGTGCCGGCCAAAGACGCGCTGGGTCTGGAGAGCGCGACCAACAACCCGTACGCCAACATTCTGGTGACAACGCCGGCGCTGGCGAACGATCCGCGCATCAAGGCGCTGGCCAAAGACCTCACCTCGCCGCAGGTCGCCGAATTTATTCGTAAGCAGTATAACGGCTCGGTGATCCCGGTTGCTCCTCAGTCATGATTGAGATTGTCGGGCTGAGTAAAACCTATGCCGGAACAGGCCGACCGGCGCTAAACGATGTCTCTCTGCAGGTGCCGAGAGGAGCCGTTTACGGCATCCTCGGCCGCAGCGGTGCAGGCAAAAGTACGCTGATACGCTGCCTGAATCTGCTGGAGCGGCCCACGTCGGGCCGCATTATTGTGAACGGGAACGATATTACCCGGATGGATAAAACCGCGCTGCGCGAGTACCGGCTGCGTACCGGCATGATCTTCCAGCACTTTAATTTACTTCACGCCCGCAGCGTCGCCGACAATGTCGCGGTGCCGCTGGAGATAGCCAAAGTGCCGAAAGCCGCCCGCCAGGCGCGGGTGGCGGAGCTGCTGGAACTGGTCGGGCTGGCGGATAAAGCCGCCGCCTTTCCGTCACAGCTTTCCGGCGGGCAAAAACAGCGCGTGGGGATCGCCCGCGCGCTGGCCGCGCGGCCGGATGTGCTGCTGTGCGATGAGGCCACCAGCGCCCTCGACCCCGAGACCACGGCCTCGGTGCTCAGCCTGCTGGCGGATATCAACCAAAAGCTGAACCTCACCATCGTGCTGATCACCCATGAGCTGGAAGTGGTGAAAACCCTCTGCGACCACGCGGCGCTGCTGGAGCACGGGGAGATTATTGAAAGCGGCAGAATTGCCGATTTGCTGGTGGCGCCATGGTCGCGGCTACGGCAGTCGCTGCTGCACGATCCTCAGGCAGAGCAGGATTTCCTCGCTCGCCACGGTTTTCACGGGAGGCCATTATGCGGAGTAGCATGAGTTGGGAAGATCTCTGGCCGCTGCTGCTTCAGGGCACGGTAGATACCGTTTATATGGTCGGCCTGGCGGCGCTGTTTACCGTGCTGCTCGGGCTGCCGACCGGCGTGCTGCTGTTTGTTTCACGCCGCAACGGCCTGGCGCCGATGCCGAAGCTCAACGCCGTGCTGGGCGCGATTATCAACTTTGGTCGTTCGCTGCCGTTTATCGTGCTGCTGATCGCGCTGATCCCATTCACCCGGCTGATTATTGGCACCACCCTCGGCAGTACCGCCGCGGTGGTTCCGGTCACCATTGGCGCCTTTCCGTTCTTTGCGCGGCTGACGGAGAACGCGCTGGATGAAGTGGATTACGGGCGTATCGAAGCGATTTTATCGATGGGCGGTAATATCTGGCACGTGATCTTTAAATCGCTGCTGCCGGAAGCGCTGCCAACGCTGGTGGCAGGCATCACGCTGACCATCGTTATGCTGATCGGCTTCTCTTCGATGGCGGGCGTGATTGGCGGCGGCGGACTGGGCGATCTGGCCATTCGCTACGGCTATCAGCGCTTCAATAACGAGGTGATGTTCGGTACCGTGCTCATTCTGGTCGCGCTGGTGCAGGGCGTGCAGATGGCCGGCGACCGTCTGGTCCGCGGCCTCGCCCACCGTCGTTAACAATAAGCGGATGGCCGCGCGCCATCCGCGATTAAAACCCGCTTTCGCGCACCAGGGTGCGTATCAGCTCCGCTGCCGGCAGCTCGCGAATCAGGCTCACTCCCTGCCCGGCCCAGTGCGCACCGTACTGACGATCTCCCTGCGCTTTCGCCGCCGATGCCAGCGCCTTCCCGGCGTCGTAAGCCACGGGATAAGCCGGAATCAGCGGCGGATCGTTTATTTCACGCCAACCGTTAACCAGACATCTCGTCGGGCGTCCGGAAATGGCTGAGGTTAAAACCGTTTGCCCGTCAGATGCGCTTTTAAGGGCCTCACGGTATCCGCCATCCGTGGACGATTCCGGGCACAGCAGAAACGCCGTCCCTAGCTGCGCCCCGTCTGCGCCCAGGTTCATTACGCTGTTAATTCCCGCGCCGTCCATCACGCCGCCAGCGGCGATAAGCGGAATATCGGTATGCCGTCTTATCGTCTGAACCAGAGTAAAGGTGCTCATCTGCCCGTCGGGCGCCAGCGGATCAAAGATGCCGCGATGGCCGCCGGCCTCGTAGCCCTGCGCCACCACCATATCGATTCCCTGCTCTACGGCCAGCAGCGCCTCTGCCACGCTGGTCGCGCTCGCCAGGGTGACGATCCCCTTTTCCCGCAGTCGGCGAAGGGTTTCACGATCCGGCACGCCAAAATGAAAGCTCACCGCCGCCGGAGTCAGGTCGAGCAGCAGCTCAGCCATCCGCGGCTGCTGCTGAAAACTCAGATAAATTTCCGCCAGCGTCTCCGGCGGCAAGCTGCCAAAGCGCGCAAATTCCGGGCGCAACCGCGCCAGCCACCGGGCTTCACGCTGCGGATCCCTTACCGCCGGGGCGTGGCAAAACAGATTGACGTTAAACGGACGGGTGGTTAAGCGCCGGGTCCGGTTAATCAGCGTTTCAGCCTGCTCTACGGTTGACGAGCCCAGTCCCAGCGAGCCGAGCGCGCCGGCCCCGCTGACCGCTGCCGCCAGTTCCGGCGTCGACACGCCGGCCATCGGCGCCTGAATAATGGGGTAATCAATATCAAGCTGCTGCGTAAGCCTGTTGCTCATGGTTTGCCCTGTTGAAATTTGTGCGTTCGGGCCATTAAAATCTCTTTTAGAGATGATAAGATCAACATTATTTTCAAATTAAGAATAAAAATATGAACCACACCACATTAGAGATTTTTAAAACGGTGGCGCAAGAGCGCAGCGTCACCCGCGCGGCAAAGCGGCTGGGGCGCGCCCAGTCCAATATCACCACCCGCATTCACCAGCTGGAAGAGGAGCTGGGCGTGGAGCTGTTTGCCCGCGGCAATAAAAGGATGCTGCTGTCCCCCGCCGGTGAACATTTTTTGGGCTACGCGCTGAAGATCCTCAGCCTGGCCGAAGAGGCCAGACAGGCGCTGCATCCGGCGACGCCGGGCGGCAATTTACGCATGGGGGCGATGGACGCCACCGCCGCCAGCCGCCTGCCGCCGCTGCTTCCCCGGTTTCGCGCGCTGTGCCCGGAGGTGACGCTCACCCTCAAAACCCAGCCCACCCGTCAGCTGACCCAACAGGTGCTGGACGCCGCGCTGGATTGCGCGCTGGTGAGCCTGCCGCAGGGAACGCCTCCGCCCGATGATCTGGAGTACGTATCCATCTTTAAAGAACAGCTGTTGCTGGTGCTTCCCGCCAGCCCACAGCGCTTTCGCTTTGCCGCCTTTGCGGAGGGCTGTACCTACCGGGCGATGGGCGAAGCGTTTCTGGCGCATTCAGAGGAGGTGGAGAGCGAGATCCAGGACGTCGGCTCCTATCACGCGATGCTCGCCTGCGTCGCCTCCGGCGGCTATGCCGGTATCGTGCCGCAGAGCGTGCTCGATACCCTGACGCTGCCCGAAGCCAGCCAGCTGCGGCCGGTTGGCCAGGCGATCACCCAGCTTATCTGGCGCAAAGGCTACGCGTCCCCCGCTCTCGAGAAAATGCGCCAGCTTCTGGAGTCAGCCTCCGACCTTTGACGCTCGCCCCGCCCCTGCCGCCACCAGCGCGGCGGCAGCCAGCAGCGCAATGGCGGCCGCGCTCAGCGAAGGATTAAACGACCCGCTGCGGTCATACAGCGTTCCGGCAACCAGCGGGCCGACGATTTGCCCGATGCCGTAGGTCGCGGTCATGGCGGCAATCATATTGAACGAAACCAGATGATTAAGCCGCCGCCCCTCGGACAGCGCGATGGTCACGGTGCCCAAAAAGGTGCAACCCACCAGCAGCGCGCTCAATATGCAAAACGGTAACGCATGGCTCCACGCCGGGAGAATGACGCCGATTGCCTGAATCAGCAAATTAAGGGTAAACGCGCGTCGGTAGCCGAGCTTGATGACCAGCCGGTGCCAGATAAAGCAGGAGGGTACGGCGGCGAGGCCGAAAATGGCCCAGATCTGCACCGGATCGATAACGTTCAGCGAACCGCTGAGAAACAGCGGAAGATAGGTGGCGGTAATAATGTAGCCGAAGCCGGCCAGGCCATAAATCAGCAGCAGTTTCCACGCCTCCCGCACCCGCCCCTCGCCCTCCTCGCGGTGTGCGGTCGCGGCGGGTTGATAAGCGATAAGGTAGTCGGCGGGGCTCAGCAGCAGACGCAGCGCGAGAACAAAAAGCACGCCAGAGCTTATCGCGCATATCAGCCATATCTGCTGGCTGGAGAGCGCCAGCGCCTTCCCCAGGGAGATAAATTCCGCCGACAAGAATATCCCCATTCCGACGCCAGAAAAAAGCACCGGCGCGCCGTTAGGGTGCTTCATATGCTGCAGTAGCCAGAGGGAGGCGGCGATCAGCGTCACCGCGCTGAGTAATCCGGCAATTCCGCGCACCACAATAATCGCCAGGGGGGAAACCAGGAACGCCAGTAAGGCCAGGCACACCAGCGTCAACAGTGCGGAAAGCAGGCTTAGCCACCTGGCGTCCGCGGGCCTGGCTTTCGCCAGCAGCAGCGCGCCGGCCAGATAGCCGGCATAGTTCGCCGAAGCGGCAAGATTACCTTCACGCAGCGTCAGCAGCTGCTCATTGAGCATCAGCGGCAGGATCCCGGTATAGGCAAACCGGCCATAGCCCATGCCAACGATCAGCACGACCGAACCGGCCAGCGCCAGCAGAAAGGCCTTCCATTCCGGCTTGGTTGCAAAAACGTTCACCCACTCCCCTCCATTATTATTCTCAAATAAAGAATTATAACTAACAATAATTCTCTATTTATTATGATTTCGCTTACCACGATGCGCAAGCAGCGCCATGCGGCAGCGCCCGGCCTGCGGGGAGAAACTTTACGGCAACGGCCGGGGGATGCTTCGGCGAGTAACGAAATGTGGAGTGAGGCGCTGGACATCCTTGTCCAGAGGGATTTAACGGTGGCTAAAAGCCAGTTTGGCAGCAAATAACATAAAGAGGCCGCCGGTTGCGCGGTCCATCCACCGAATAAATAGCGGCGTCTTTAATAGCCGAGCGGCAGAACGGCTGGTCAGGATTAACGTTAACGACCAGAGCGTCCCGATCGCCACATGGATGGCGACCAGCAGGAACGTCCAGACGATGGGCGAGTGGCCGGCCGGAATAAACTGCGGCAGGAAAGAGACGTAAAAGATCCCCATTTTCGGATTGAGCACATTACCCATCATCCCTTTTAAAAACCAGTTACTTGCCGGCACCGCCGCCCTGTCCTGATGAACAAAATGACCGCGCGGCTTGAGAATTAACTGAATGCCCAGCCAGCATAAATAGGCGGCCCCGCACCATTTGAGCAGGTCATACGCCAGCTCCGATGCCGCCAGCAGCGCCCCAAGACCGAAGGCGACCGCCGCCCCCCAGATAAAACATCCCGTATCAATGCCCAGCGCCGCCTGAAAGGCTTTTTTTCCGCCTTCAACGGTCGCGGTTCGCAGAATTAAAGCGGTATCCAGGCCTGGGGTAAGGGTGAGCAACAGGGCAGCAAAAGAGTAAGCAAGAAGGGAATCAGCAACGGACATTTTCTCTCTCCGAAAGCGAAGATTCTAGATAAAACGCGCCGCAGAGACAATCGAATAAATTCGCTTTGCCGGGCGCGTTAAAAGCTCTTTGTGACAAATGGCCGCCGCAAAAGCGGATACAGTCAATCGACCAAACCTTTATCGATACAGGCTGTTATGACGCTTAACGCTATCCGCATCGCCAGGCCGGTCACCGACCTTTCACTCAGTTGCCACATGTACTGCACGGGCCTTGGGCTGGAGCAGATCGCGCAGTTTGCCGATCATGCCGGCTTTAGCGGCGTGATGGTCGGACGCCGCGATCTCGGCTGGCATCTTGAATTCACCCTCTGCCATCATCATCCGGTGAAGCCCTCTCCGGGCGAGGAAGATTTGCTGGTGCTTTATTACCCGGAAGCCGCGGAATGGCGGGAACAGTGTGCGAAAATGCTGACCGCCGGTTTTGCGCCGGTCAGCGCGTTCAATCCGTACTGGAATGTGAACGGTAAAACCTTTGTCGACGGCGACGGTTATCGCGTGGTGCTGCAAAACAGAAGCTGGCCATAGACGCTACTCCATAAGCCGGACGTCAGGATGGCGCGGGCTTGCCGCTTCGTGAAAAATATCGCCCAGCCAGCCGGGAATTTCCGCCTCCGGGAGATCGTCCGGGATGATGATCCCACGCAGCGGCGAACATTTCTGCTCGTTCAGATCGACGCGGAAAAGTAGCCAGCGTTCGCCCTGGCGCTGGACGCCAATATGGCGCCCGAATACGTCATAAATCAGCATTCCATCACCCTGCCGATCGCAGGGGATGATGGGCGGCTCATGCATGCCATTAGGCTTTGCCCTCGCGCAGCCACGGGGTGACGGTAATCCCTGTCAGCAGCCCTTCCGGGCTCAGCAGCCGCGTGACGGTTTGCCCCCACGGCTCAATGCGGTTGTCCACCAGCAGACGATAGCCTCTGGCCTTCAGCGCGTCGGTGGCGGTGTTGATATCGCGCACTTCAAACTCGACCCACGCCTGCGGCACCGGCAGATAGTCAGGCCAGAGATCGGCGTCAAAGCAGGAGCGCGCCGCCTGCGCCAGCGGCCACAGGGCAAAATGTTTTACCCCGCCGATGGCGTCATGTTCGGTCAGCAGATACTCTTCGTTACCGGGCATCGGTTTTAGCGGCAGGCCCAGCGCAGCCACATAAAACTCCCTGCTGGCCGGCGTCGATTGCGTTATCGGCCCAAAGCCGGCGACAAAAAGCACATCCATACCGTCTAAATCGTATTCCATACTCTCTCCTGTCATTATCCGTGATGCGTTAACAGATTTTATACTCTGCCGCGCACGACTTGCCCAGAATCCTCTTTTCTCATGACTATTTTTAGTGCGTTTGCCTGAATCATTGAGAAAACGCATGCTCTGCTCGTTGCGCCCGACGGCGCTGCGCTATGCTTAGCTTCCCTTTGGTTTTCAATACTTCGTGTTATGACCACTTCCGCCTGCACCACTCAGCTTAATCTGCGTATTATTTCTATCGTTGTTTTTACCTGTATCTGCTATCTCTCTATTGGCCTGCCGCTCGCCGTACTGCCGGGCTATATCCACTATCAGCTGGGCTATAGCCCCTTTATCGCCGGCGTGGTCATCAGCCTTCAGTACATCTCAACCCTGATCAGCCGCCCGCATGCGGGCCGCTACACCGACATCTGGGGGCCGAAAAAAGTCGTCAGTCGGGGGATTGTTTGCTGCCTGCTCAGCGGTCTCTTCACGCTGCTCGCGGTCTTGCTGCAATCCTCGCCGCCGCTGGCCGTTGCCGCGCTGTTGGTGGGGCGCATTTTCCTCGGCGTCGGGGAAAGTTTTACCGCCACCGGCGCGACCCTTTGGGGGATCAAAACCGTCGGTGCGATTCACACTTCGCGGGTGATCTCGTGGAACGGCGTGGCGACCTATGTCGCCATGGCGGTCGGCGCTCCGCTGGGTGTCGTGCTTAACGGCTATTTTGGCATCAGCGGATTTGCCGCCGTGGTGATCCTGGCGGCGGCGGTTGGCCTGCTCTATGCCCGTACGCGGCAGGACGTCAGCGTGACGGCGGGGATCAGAGCGCCGTTTCATGTGGTGGCGCGCAAAATCTGGCCCTACGGGCTGGGGCTGGCGCTGGGTACCGTCGGTTTTGGGGTTATCGCAACCTTTATTACCCTCTACTTCTCCGCCCATAGCTGGCAAGGCGCGGCGTTTACCCTCTCCCTGTTCAGCATCGGTTTTATCTGCATCCGCCTGATCCTGGGCAACACCATTACCCGCTACGGCGGCGTGCGGGTATCGTTAATCTGTTTTGCGATCGAATGTATCGGCCTGCTGATCATCTGGTCGGCCTCCTCGGCGTGGATGGCCGGAATGGGCGCCTTTCTCACCGGCTCGGGCTTTTCGCTGGTCTTCCCGGCGCTTGGCGTGGAAGCGGTGAAACAGGTTGAAGAACAGAATCAGGGCACCGCGCTGGGTACCTATTCGGCCTTTCTCGATCTGGCGTTGGGATTAACCGGCCCGGTCGCCGGCTGGGTGGCCGGTTATTACGATCTGGAGACTATTTATTTGTTGGCGGCGGCGGTGGTCGCGCTGGCATTTATCTTGATTTTGCGCATTTACCTGCAACAACGCGCTGCTTTACCGCGAACCTGAGGAGGCATCGTCGAAAGATAACCGGCGCAAATATGGGTAAAAAATTAATCAATAATTGACGGCAATTCGGCTTCCGTGCCACCATCGCCTCAGCGTCCGGCAAGCGGCGCGATGGTGGTACGGGTGAATATCAGAGACCGCATGTTTAAGGTCCATGCCCGTCCGCAACCTGATTCTGGCGGGAACAAAGACATGCACCAAAGTTTTAATCAGCGCGTTCATTTCTATTACTGCATTCTGGTGGCGCTGAAAATACACGCAAAATCGAAGAAATCAGGCGGTGTCCGCGGGAAAAATAATTTCCTGCTCAAGTGGCTGCGCAAAGCGCAGGACAACAATATA
This sequence comes from Klebsiella sp. PL-2018, assembly GCF_019048985.1. Taxonomy (NCBI): domain Bacteria; kingdom Pseudomonadati; phylum Pseudomonadota; class Gammaproteobacteria; order Enterobacterales; family Enterobacteriaceae; genus Klebsiella; species Klebsiella sp. PL-2018. Next base: position 2,761,916 of record NZ_CP077673.1, on the reverse strand, counting down.
TTCCACCCGGATATTACCAGCGAGATCGAATGGCTGCGCGGCAAAATCATTCAGGCCGGCTACGATACCGACCTTGAACCCATGCTCGATTTTGTCTACGCCACCGCCAAACGCGCGGAAGATCTTAAGAACGCCGACTGATTCACGCCCGAGCCGCCTGGCCCGGGCGTTGTACTTTAGCGTTTGTTACGGTGCGTCAGGAGATAGACTGCCGGGATCACCAGCATCGAGAGCAGCGGCGCGGTGATCATCCCGCCGATCATCGGCGCGGCGATACGCTGCATCACCTCCGATCCGGTGCCCCCTCCCCACATAATCGGCAGCAGTCCGGCCATGATTGTCGCCACGGTCATCACTTTCGGGCGCACGCGCAGCACGGCCCCTTCATGAATCGCCTCGTTGAGCGCGCGATCGTTCAGCTCGGGGCGGCGTTTCGCGATCGCCTGGTTCAAATAGAGCACCATAATCACCCCGAACTCCGCCGCCACGCCGGCAAGCGCAATAAAGCCCACGGCGGCGGCTACCGACAGGTTGTAGCCCAGCAGCCAGAGCAGCCAGACGCCGCCGATCAGCGAAAACGGCAAAGTTCCCATAATCAGCAGAGCGTCTTTAACGCGACTGAAAGTGACGTAAAGCAGGATAAAGATAATCATCAGGGTAAACGGCAGCACGATTTTCAGCTTCGCGGTGGCGCGCTCAAGGTACTCATACTGCCCGGACCAGGTCAGCGAGATGCCTTCCGGCAGCCTGACCCGTTTGCCGACCTCGCTCTGCATTTCATCAACTGCGGATTTTAAGTCGCGCCCGCGAATATCCACGTAGATCCAGTCCGACAGGCGGGCGTTTTCGCTTTTCAGCATCGGCGGGCCGTCGGTAATGGTGATGTCCGCCAGTTCCGAGAGCGCTACCTGCGCCCCGCCGCTGGTCACTACCGGCAGATCGCGCAGCTTTTGCAGCGAGTCGCGCATTTCGCGCGGGTAGCGGACGCCGATCGGGTAACGTTCTCGCCCCTCGATGGTTTCGCCGATGTTATCGCCGCCGACGACGCTGGCGACGATTGACTGCAGCTCCTTCACCGACACGCCGTAGCGGGCGGCTTTCACCCGGTCGATAGCGATATCGATATAGCGGCCGCCGTCGAGGCGTTCCGCCAGCGCCGACGTCACCCCCGGTACGCTACGCACGATGCGCTCAATCTCTTCGGCGGTCTTTTCGATCTCCGCCAGATTGTTACCGTTCACTTTGATGCCGACCGGGCTTTTGATGCCGGTCGCCAGCATGTCCAGGCGATTACGGATCGGCGGTACCCAGACGTTGGCTATCCCCGGTACCTTCACCGTATTGTCGAGCTCCTCGATCAGCTTATCCATGGTCATGCCGGGCCGCCATTCGCTTTTCGGCTTGAACTGAATCGTGGTTTCCAGCATGGTCAGCGGCGCCGGGTCGGTAGCGCTGTCCGCCCGCCCGGCCTTGCCGAATACGCTTTGCACTTCAGGAATGGTCTTGATCAGACGGTCGGTCTGCTGCAGCAAGCGTCCCGCTTCGCGGCTGGAGATCCCCGGCAGCGTGGAGGGCATATACAACAGGTCGCCCTCGTCAATTTGCGGCAGAAATTCGCTGCCGAGCTGCGCCAGCGGCCACAGCGTGGCAACCAGCAGCAGGCCCGCCGCCGCCAGCGTCGCCTTCGGCCACTGCAAAACTTTATCCAGCAGCGGCTCATAGGCGCGAATCAGCCAGCGGTTGAGCGGATTGGCGGTTTCATCAGGAATTTTGCCGCGAATAAAGTAGCCCATCAGCACCGGCACCAGGGTGATCCCGAGTCCGGCGGCCACCGCCATCGAATACGTTTTGGTGAAGGCCAGCGGCGAGAACATCTTGCCCTCCTGCGCCTCGAGGGTGAACACCGGAATAAACGACAGGGTGATAATCAGCAGGCTGCAAAACAGCGCAGGCCCCACTTCCGACGCCGCGTGCTGGGCAATCTGCCAGTAGTCGGCGGAGGACGGCTGGCGTTCAGGGTGCTCGTGCCGCCACTGCTCCAGTACCTTATGCATATTTTCTATCATCACGATTGCCGCATCGACCATGGCCCCGATGGCGATCGCAATCCCGCCTAGCGACATCATATTGGCGCTGACGCCCTGATAGTGCATCACAATAAACGCGCCAAGGATCCCCAGCGGCAGCGTGATCATCGCCACCAGCGCGCTGCGGAAGTGGAACAGAAACAGCGAGCAGACTACCGCCACGACGATAAACTCCTCAATGAGCTTATGGGTCAGGGTCTCGACGGAGTTTTTAATCAGCTGCGAACGATCGTAGACCGGAACAATCTCCACGCCTGCGGGCAGGCTTTTTTGCACTTCCGCCAGTTTGGCCTTTACCGCGTTAATGGTGCTGAGCGCGTTTTTACCCGAGCGCATAATGATTATCCCGCCCGCCACCTCGCCCTGGCCGTTGAGCTCGGCGACGCCGCGCCGGATCGCCGGTCCCCGGCGCACGCTGGCGACGTCGGAGAGCAGCACCGGCACGCCGCTGCGCGCAGCGATAACCACCTGGTTAAAGTCGTCGATGGACTTCAGGTAGCCGGTTGTGCGCACCATATATTCGGCTTCGCCCAGTTCGAGCACCGAACCGCCCCCTTCCTGGTTGGCGCTCTGGATCGCGCTAATCACCTGCTCGTGGGTGACGTTCAGCGCCCGCAGCCGGTCAGGATTAAGGATCACCTGATACTCTTTGACCATTCCGCCGACGCTGGCCACCTCCGAAACATCCGGCACGGTTTTCAGTTCATATTTGAGGATCCAGTCCTGAATCGCCCGCAGATCGCCGAGGCTATGCTGGCCGCTTTTGTCGGTAAGCACATATTCAAACACCCAGCCGACGCCGGTGGCATCCGGCCCCAGCGACGCTTTCGCTTCCGGCGGCAGGCTGCTCTGGACCTGGCTCAGGTACTCCAGCACGCGGGAGCGCGCCCAGTACGGGTCCGTTCCATCATCAAACAGCACATAGACATAAGCATCGCCGAACATCGAAAAGCCGCGCACGGTTTTCGCTCCCGGCACCGACAGCATGGTGGTGGTCAGCGGGTAGGTCACCTGATCTTCGACAATCTGCGGCGCTTTCCCCGGATAGCTCACGCGAATGATCACCTGGGTATCGGAGAGATCCGGCAGCGCGTCCAGCGGCGCCTGCTGTACCGACCAGACGCCCCAGGCGGCCATAATCAGCGTCGCCAGCAATACCAGCAGACGGTTGCGCAATGACCAGCGGATAACGGCGGCAATCATGGCTGCTCCTTAGCGCCGTTCAGCGGCATCATTGAGGTGACTCGCGCCCCTTCATCGGTCAGGACGAAGTGAAACATCACCGACTCGCCGGGCCGCATCTGTTCCCGCAGCTGCGGCGTAATAGCAAAATCCATGATCATCGCCGGCCATTTCAGCGCCGGTACCGGCTGGTGCGCGATGGTTACCGCCTCATCGCTCACGGCCTTAATAACGCCCTGCGCTGAGTAGCTTTTTGCTTCCTCCTCTTGCCCGGCCATTTGCGGCAGCGCGCTGCGCAGGCTGGCTTCGGAGTCAATCAGGAACTGCCCGGAAGTCACCACCTTTTGGCCCGCTTCGAGGCCGGATTTAATCTCAACCAGACCATTCTGCGTTCGCCCTGCGGTCACCTCGACCGGACGGAAATGCCCCTCGCCGTCGGCGATCAGCACCCGATTGCTGGTGCCGGTGGCAATTAATGCCTCTTCCGGAATAGCCAGAACGGCGCTCTCCTGCTGCGCCTCAGCCAGCTCAACGTTCAAATACATGCCCGGCTTGAGCCGATGCTGCGGATTATTCAGCACTACGCGGGCTTTCAACGTACGGGTGGTGGCTTCGAGGTCGGGAAGCAGTTCGCTGACGGTTCCCTGAAACGCCATACCGGGCCAGCTGCCGGTGGTGGCTGTCACCTTACTGCCTTCGCGCAGCAGGCTGGCCTGGCTTTGCGGGTAATCAATCACGATCCAGACCGGATCGAGGCTGGCCAGCTCGAACAGCGGTTGGGCTGTCGTGACCTGCGCGCCGGTGCGCACATCCAGCTTGCTGACGTAGCCATCGTGCGGCGCGCGCACCGTCATGCGGGTTTGCGGTTGACCGCTGCGCTCAACGCTACGGATAACCGCTTCCGGCATAAACTGCAGCCGCAGGCGGTCGCGGGCCGCGGCGGTCAGCCCGCTATCGCCCAGCCGCCTCACCGCCAGATACTCCTGCTGCGCCGCCGCCCACTGCGGGATCCACAGCTCCGCCAGCGCCTCGTTCTTTTTCACAAACTGCTGGGAGGCGTTGACGTAAAGTTTCTCAATCAGACCGCTGGCCAGCGCCGGTACCGTTTCAACGCCCCGCTCATCAATGGCCACGGTAGCAAAAGCATTGAGCTTCATCGCCAGCGTCTGGCGGGAGACGTTCGCCGTACGGACGCCAAGGTTTTGCTGCTGGCGGGCGCTAATCTGCACGCCCCCGGCGTCTTCTCCCGCGCCTTCATCGGCGTAACGCGGCACCAGATCCATATCCATAAACGGCGATTTACCCGGTTTATCAAAGCGCGTAGCGGGGGCCATTGGATCATACCAGTACAGCACTTTGCGGCCCGTTTCCGCCTGGCCGCCGCCAGCGGCGGGCATCGGCGCGCTTCGCGAACCCAGCCAGTAGCCGCCCGCGGCGGCAAGGGCGACGGCCAGCGCCACAAGGGTAAGAGCAGATTTAAGCTTCATTATTTAACATCCTGTGGAATAAGGTAGCGAATAGCGGCCCACGCATCGGCAAGCGCTTTCTCCGCATTGTTGCTGGCAATTTCTCCGCTCAGGAGATCGCGACGGGCGGCGAGCAGCTCAGGCAGCGCGGAGCTGCCGCCCCGATACTGGGCATTGACGAGACTCACCTTCTTGCGCAGCAGCGGCAGCACCTCGCTTTGCTGGCGATCGTAAATGGCTTTCGCGGCGTTATATTGCGAAATCAGCTGATACTGCTGCGCCTGATGTTCGCGCATCAATAACGTCAGCCGATCGTTGGCTTCATAGGTACGGGAGACGTCCGCTGCGTGGTCTTTGTCCTGACGTTTGCCCTGAAAAATAGGCATATCGACGGTAAACATGACCCCCACCATGTCGTCATAATCATCACCGCGTCGCGCGTAATAAACCTCAACGCCCACGTCGGGGATCGCCGCGACTTCCGACTGACCTGATTTCGCTTTCGCCAGATCGGCTTCTCTGGCGGCCTGGATCACTTCCGGGTGAAGTTTAATCCCGGCCATTAGGTCGGCTTCGTCGGCAGGCAGACGTTCAATGCGCGGCAGCGGGCCGGAGATATCGCGGACCTCCTTCCCGGTGAGCTGCAACAGGCGCGCCTGGGCGATCTGTACATCGCGGCGGGCGTTATCCTGCTCATTTTTCATCGCATTCAGCGCCAGCTGAACGTCCAGCACGCTGCTGGGACTGGCGCTGGCGCTGCTGACGCCGGCCTTTTGTACGTCGATTTGCCGGGACGTTTCGCTAATCAACGTCTGCACTGAGCGCAGCGACTTCTGCGCCAGCGCCAGCGCCAGCCACGCCTGGGCGGTTTCCCGCTGCAGCCGGGCACGAATAACATCGGCATTAGCGGCGGTCTGGCGCGCCTCGGCGGTAATGGAGTCGGCTTTCCGTTCACGCTTGGTACTACTGACGTAGTCCTGCATCACGCCAACTCTTTGCATGGTCATCCCCTCGCGGGTGAGACGGCCGGCGTTATTGCCGCCCAGCGGGACGTTTTCAATACCAAATTTCAGCTTCGGATCGGGGAGCTGCATCGCGGAATCCGCCATATTCTTCAAAGCGTTAACCTGATGATCGTTGGCGGAGAGCTCGGCGGAGTAGTTTTCCGCCGCCGACAGGGCCTCCGCGAGCGTCGTTGCCCAGCCGTTGGTGGACATCAGCGATAGTAAAAGCGGCAGCCCGCAGGCCGCCTTATTGAAGATGTGCATAATGACTCCGGAATTATCGCGCGGTAATTGAAACGATCGCGTAGCCGGAGTCGGCCTGGCGGAAGGTGAAATCGACCTGCTCTCCCACTGCCAGCTTTTTATCGTGGTTATCAGCGAGCGCAAAGCTCATGGTCATCGCCGGCCAGTTCAGCTCGGTAACCGGAGAGTGGGCAATCACGACGGCATCGTCGCGCCAGGCTTTAATGACCCCGCTGGCCGAATAAAGCGTGGCGGAATCATCCGCCTTCTTCATCTCCGGCATATCCGCCATGGAGGACATGGTGTGATGGTGCATCGCGGCGTCTTCCGCGCTGGCGGTAAATGCGCTGAAGGAAAAGGTCAGTACGCTGGTAATAAGCAGAAAAATAGAGGTCGAACGCATAATAAAGTCTCCGAAAAAAACATAAAGTCGCCCGCAGACCGGGCAGATCTGATGGATGTTTTTAACGGTGCGTTATTCCCTGAAACGGCAGAAGCGTATCTCAACCGGCGGACCGGTGACCGGCGGCGTGCGCCAGTCCATACGTTCAGCGCAGGTCTCCTGCTGCGGGGAAACCACGAGTAGCGCGGTTTCGGAGGGGAGCGCGTTCAGCTGTAGAGAGGTTAAAGAGTTAGGCTGCGCGGTATCGGGGTCGCAGTGCTTCTCACAGATAACTTTCTGGCCGACGTTTTCCATGCCGGGCATGTTCATCATGCCATCGACAATATGGTGAATCTGCACCTGCGGCGCCGCGGGCTGCTGCTGGCCGCCATGGTGCGCCGCGACGGCGAGCTGAAGGTTGAGCAGTAACCAACAGGCAATAACAAGCCCTGCGCGGATACGAAGCCGGCGCCGGGTTGCTTGTTTAAATAATGCCTGTAGTGACTGAATCATAGTGATATTCGCAATTAGACGACCGCTGGATTAAATCATACTCACTGCAAGAATTAAACGATATTTCAAAGAGAAAACTCCAGGTTAAATAGAATGAAGTTTCTCTATAAATATTTACACCAAAAAGGGATATCAGTATTTGACCTTCCCCTTGGGGGAAGGTGTATAGCCGGCGGATAATGTATTTAATAAATAGCAAAAATGTTATTTATATGTAATTAGCAAAAGTGAACGCGATTATTATTCCAGCACCAACGTATCGCCGGTTGCCGGCGCGCTACTCTCCGCTAGCCACCAGCGCCCCCATGAACCGGTGCAGTGGCAGGCCATCACCTCCTCGACCTTCTGCTGGCGCAAGAATTGTCTAAGCTGACGAATTGCCCACGGCGGCGCGCTGCGCAGATGAAGACCGCCGATGATGGCGTATATCTGCTGGATGCCGGTGATCTTCTGGCAGTGGCGAACGGTATTGATCAATCCGCGATGTCCGCAGCCGCAGATAATGACTAACCCTCGCGTCGAGCGGTAGATCAGGACGCCTTCATCGACAATATAGTCCTCACCCTGGGATTGACCCGTCAGGAGGCCATAGGCACGCGGGTGAGCGACCGTAATCTCACCGGACCACAGCAGTCGTTCGCCGATCGCCACCGGCTCGCGGCTGTACTCCATGCGGTGGCGGGAGTAGTCGATATCTCGCGACAGCTTTTTGACTTTCCAGTTGCGTCCTGCGAGAGATAACGCCGAGTAGCGGGTGAGTCCAATCTGCGGATGACAAATAATACGGCTGTTGTCCGGCAGCCACGGCACCCCGCCGCAGTGATCGTAATGTCCATGGGAGAGCACCGTGGCGGTCAGGTCAGATAAAGAGACGCCCATACGCTGCGCATTATGAAGAAACGTGCCGTCTGGCCCGGTATCAAACAGCACCCGGCTGGTTTCATCCTCCACAAGCAGGCTTAATCCGGGTTTCGCCTGCAGCAGGCTGTCCTGCCCCTTGCCGAGCCGGTTTTCGAGTAACACCTTAATGATTAACGCCATTTAATGACCATCCCCCTGGTTTGCGACGCCTACTGTAGCCAACCGCTGGCGGGGATGCCGTGATGAACCCTGCATAAGGAAAAGTGACAGCGTCACAACAAAGTAACATATTGATTCTGTTTAGTTGCCAGATAAGCATTGCCGTCTATGCTGATGAACGAGTTTCTCTTAACCGGAGCGCGCTATGGCAGACTGGAATCCTTCACTTTATTTGCAATTCGGGGCTGAGCGTACGCGGCCCGCCGCCGAGCTTCTCGCCCGCATCGCCCACCATCCCGCCACGCTGGCCGTTGATCTGGGCTGCGGACCTGGCAACAGTACCGCTCTGCTGCGCGATGCCTGGCCAGATGCCACGATTATCGGCGTTGATAATTCTCCGGCCATGCTGGAAGAGGCCTCCCGGCGGCTACCGGACTGCCGGTTCGTCGAGGCGGATATCGCTACATTTCGCCCCGAGCGGCCGGCGGACGTGATTTATGCCAATGCTTCGCTGCAGTGGCTCACGGATCATCAGCGCCTTTTCCCATATCTGGTCAGCAATCTTGCGAAAAACGGCGTACTGGCGGTGCAAATGCCGGTGAACTGGCAAGAGCCCTCGCACGTGCTGATGCGTCAGGTTGCTGAAGAGCTGGGGCATCCGGCCAGTGGGCGGCAGCCGCTGCCGGATGTGTCGGAGTATTACGATATGCTGACCACCAGCGGCTGCGAGGTGGATATCTGGCGCACCACCTACCATCACCCGCTGGCATCGCACCAGGCCATTATTGAATGGCTACAGTCAACGGGCCTGCGACCGTTTTTACAACCGCTTGATGAACAGCAGCGCCAGGCGTTTCTCGGACGCTATCTGGAGCGGCTGAAACAGCACTATCCGTTACAGTGTAACGGAAAGGTACTGCTGCGATTTCCGCGCCTGTTTATCGTCGCGCGCCGCTAGCGCCATCGGAGTGTAAAAAGAGGGAGAGAACGCTACGGCGCAGGAAGCAGGCGCCGTAGGCCAGGTTTACCAGGACAGATGATGGACCAGAGAGAGATCCCATGCGGTGGCCAGCAGCGAAAGAAACATGATGAGGTTCACAACCGTCTCTATGCGTTTTTCCATTTTGTTACTCCTGAGTCGTTTCCCCTGTTTTACAGGGGAAATCTTAATAACTTCTTAATCTCAGATTTTCAGAGCGTCACGCGGTAACGAACATAGTCATCGGCGGGCGTAAATTCATCATACAGACGCCGGGCCGGATTATCAGTACGAGTGTGCCAGTACAGCCGCGACCACCCTTTCTCTTTCCCTTCCGCTTGCAGCGCCTGCATCAACGCCCTGGCGATGCCTTTTCCGCGCATCGGCGGGGCAACAAACAGATCTTCTAGATAGCAAACAGGCGTCTTTACCCAGGTGCCTTCGTGAAGGACACAAATCGCAAATCCAGCGATGTTGCCATCCGCCAGGGCAACCCGGCCCAGCATGGGAGAAGCGGAATCAAGCATCCGCTGCCAGGTATATTCCGTGACGTCGGATGGCTGCGGGCTACCGTAGAAACGGGTATAGCCTTCCCAAAGCTGTAGCCACTGCGCTTTGTCCTGCTGGCTCACTTCACGAATTTCAATGACCATGGGTCTCATCCCTCGTTTGGATAAGCCATTATTTTCCAGTCAGATAATTAGTTCAACCGCCGGGGGCACAATTCATCTTTTTCTCTTAATTGCCCCTGTTTCCGCTGCCGGACGAAATGGGCACAATCTTTCAGACCTGCGTTTATAAAAAAACACGTAAGTATGTTGTAACTAATGCGAATGCCAAACTAACCCGGCAGCTGCCGGGTTGAGAGTGATGCTCCATCGCTTCAGGAATGTGCCCGGATGAGTGCCGGGCGGCGGCTGACGCCTTACCCGGCCGACACAATCGACGCTATTCTGGTCGTCCGTCAGCGGGCTTTAGAGTATCAGCATAATGGCTTAACGGCGGCGCGCATGCCGTCGCGCAGAATAGCATCCAGATCCTGCGTGACCCGATCAACCAGACCCGGCACTTTCGTCAGGTCCTGCTCCCAGTGGGATTCAACGGACAGTACGGCTTTTACCAACTCGCCGGTGGTGATTTGCGCATCCCGATGCTGGGCCCATAGCGCCTTATAGCTCTCCATCCATTCGGCATCATCCTGAACCGGATAGTTCTCACCGTTACGCTCGCCGCGATAAAAGGCGATCAGCGCCGCCAGCGCAAAGGTCAGGCGCGTCGGGAGAGCCCCCTCTTTCTTCTGGCCCGCCAGCAGCTGCGGCAGAATGCGGGTACGATATTTAGTCATGCCGTTCAGCGCGATAGACAGCAGCTGATGCTTGATGTACGGGTTACGGAAACGACCGGTTACCGCGCTGGCGAAGGACGCCAGCTCATCGCGCGGCAGATCGAGAACCGGAATAATCTCCTGATAAATCGCCTTCTCGACGAATGAGCAGATTTCCGCATCGTTCATCGCTTCGCCCACCGTATCCAGGCCTGCCTGGAAGGCGACCGGCACCAGCGCGGTGTGCGCGCCGTTAAGAATGGCCACTTTACGCTCTTTGTACGGTTTAATATCGTCAACAATCAGCACATTAAGCGGTAGCTTATTGAGGCGCAGCTCGGCGGCCAGGGATTTCGGCCCCTGAATGACAAACAGGTAGAAATGTTCGGCGGTATCGAGGAAACCGTCTTTATACCCCAGTTGCTCTTCAATCTGCGCGGCTTCATCGCGCGGATAGCCGGTCACAATACGGTCTACCAGGGTAGAGCAAAAAGCGTTGGCTTCATCCAGCCATGCCACAAACGCTTCCGGCAGCGCCCACTCCTGCGCATAGCGCAGCACCAGTTCCCGCAGCGCTTCACCGTTGTAATCAATCAGCTCGCAGGGAACGATGACCCAGCCTTTATCCGCCGCGCCGGAGAAATGGCTGTAGCGCTCAAACAGCAGGCGGGTCAGTTTTGCCGGATAGCTTACCGCAGGCGCATCGTCGAAGCGGTCGCCCGCGTGGTAGCTAATACCCGCTTCGGTGGTATTGGAAAACACAAACCGCATATCCGGGTTGTGCGCCAGCCGCAGCAGTTCATCGTAATCCGCATAGGCGCTGATTTCGCGGTTTACCGAGCGAATCAGACGCGCATCGCTGACCGCTTCCCCTTTCTCGTTCAGGCCGCGAATAATCGTGGTGTAGAGGCCATCCTGGGTGCTGAGCGACGGCGGGAATGAGCTCTCAATCGGACGCACGATCACCACCCCGGCATTCAGGTCGGTATGCTCGTTCAGCAGATCGATCTGCCAGTCGATAAACGCGCGCAGGAAGTTACCTTCGCCAAACTGAATGATACGTTCAGGGTACTGCGCGCCCGGGAAATCGCGACGGTTTAGTGTTTTCACAAGGGTTCCCTCATAGAGTAGTCATACAACCTGAGTAATTGGTCCAATAAGTTATCAGGTTTTTACGCAAGTGAAACCCTGTTTTGATCAAAGCTGTATGCAATATACAATTTATGACAGAAATTTATAGAACAGCGATGTTGCCGTCAGCTCGCCGTTGGGCATCAGCGCATAGCGTGGAATTTCCCCGGCTTTTTCCCAACCACACTGTACATAAAAGTTTTCTGCTCCGCTGCCGGTCGCCGTATCCAGCACCAGAACGCTCTTACCCTGCTCGCGCGCGATGGCTTCCAGTCGGGCCATCAGCGCATTCGCCAGCCCCTGACGCCGCGCATTTTGGTGAACCAGAAGTTTGGCGACATCGGCGCGGTGCGGCTGGTTTTCCGGCTGGTCGGTAATCAGCTGTACCGTACCAACAAGCCGCTGCTGCGCATCCGCTGCGGCGAGAACAATGCGCTCACCGGCGGCGACGCTCTGCGCCATTCGCAGCCAGAACGCCGTCGCGGTTTCCGGGGAAAAAGGCAGCATAAAGCTCACCGAGGCCCCGCCGTTGACGCAGCTGACGAGGATGTCGGTTAATTCAGGAAGGTGTTCAAGAATATCGTCACGCGACAGCGTGCGCAGAGAAAAGGATGTGGTCATAGGTAACTCCTTGAAATTGACCACATCACTATGTTTTTAACTTATATTTAACACAAGCGGAATTACCATCGTATTTTCTTATGTACGATTCAGACCATTTCTTGCGTAAAAATACGATTGCGTCCGGCTTTTTTTGCCCGAATCATAGAATCATCGGCGACCATGAGCAGCTGGTTGAACAGATCCGTTATTCTGGCTGAACCCGGCGCCCGGCTCTCCAGCCCCATGCTGATGGTCAGCTGGATCCTGTTTTGCCCCCAGGTGAAGGTTTGCGACTCGATGCCCTGGCGAATTTTTTCCGCCAGCAGCACTCCGTCTCGCGCGGATGAGGTCAGCGCCGCGACGGCAAACTCTTCCCCACCAATACGCGCCACCATGCCCTCTTCACCCACCAGCTGCCGCACCTGCTGCGCAAACTGGGCCAGCATACAATCGCCGCACTCGTGGCCCCAGCGATCGTTAACCTGCTTGAAGCCGTCGATGTCGAGCACCATCACGGTGAGCAGCTCGTTTTCCGCGATCGGCTGACGTTTCAACGCTTCGCTTAGCCCGGAGCGAGAATAGACCCGGGTCTGGAAGTCGAAATCAGCGCGCAGGGCCAGCTGTTTGACCAGGTTATTAATCGCCTCAACGCTGGAAGCGACGATGATGGGGCTGATCAGCATCGCAGCAATCCCCAGGCGCGTTGAAAACAGCTGCCACGGCTGCATCCGGGTATCGGGGGAGAGATGGATAAGCGAGTTCGCCACCAGCAGAATTTCGCTAATCCCGGTAATAAAGGTCAACAGGCAGGTTAACGGTAGCGGATAGCGAATCGCGCACCAAATCAGCGCCGGTAACGGGAAGGTTATGCTCCCGGCCCCGCCCACCGCCACGCCGAGCACAATCGACAGCACCAGCGCAATCGCCGGCAACAGCTGACGCAGGCGAAAACGCCCGAACGCCGAAGGGAGCGTGAGGGTTAAAATGAACGGCAGGATCAGCACAGCAGTCGAAAACTGTTCGCTAAACCAGTCCGCCAGTTGGGGAATAAACGTGGCGCGTTCCACATCTACCGAACCCAGCGCCCCGACGGCTGCGCAGAGCAGCGCCGCCAGCAGACAGTAGCAAAACAGGCTTAGCGCATTTATCGGTCCCGGCATCGAATCAGCCCGGCGCTTATCCCACAAAATGAGCTGCGCCAGGGTGACGATAAAAACGATATTGGAGAAGTTGATCAGAAAGGAGGCGAACCCCATTCCCCAACGAGATGTTAAACCGTCATATACCAGCATGGCGGCAAAACAAACGGCGTAAAAATAGCTGCGATTTAGCCAGATATAACGCGCAAAAATCCCCGCCATTACCGCGTTCAGCGGCCAGAAGAACGACAATTCTTGTACCAGACGCAGCATCGCGCCAAAGAAATGCAGTAGTAGCGTTAAAGTGAACAACACCAGCGCATCACGCACGGGCTGTTCCTCACGAAACAGCGTGAATGACCGAATCGACAGTGGAGACATTCATGATTATCCGTCTAATTGTTTCAGGCAATTATTATGTTAATAATTAGTAAGCGGTTCATCATATCATGAGAATAATTATCAGGCATATACCGCCGCCCGATGAATTACGGTCTGCTGCGGTCCGGCGAATTCATCTGGATCACCAGCCAGTGGTGAATCACCTGCACCACGTAGCGCTGCTCTTCGTCGCTGAGGCCGCGCCCCCGCGGGATCGCGTGCCACTTTTCCAGACAGCCGCGACAGCAGGTCGCGGTGGCATGCTGGGCGATAAACACCGGATGTCCGCGCATCGGGGTCTGCTTACCGTCGTTAGGAATTTGCGCAGGGGCCAGCCGACTGGCGATAAAGTCCGCCGCGTGCTGGTCGATAACCTCCGCGCCCTTATCATAACAATACTGCCGTTCTTTCACGCCGAGGCGAAAACGGGAGCGAAAAGTGGAGCGCTGCAGGCGGGCAAACAGGTTTTCTATGGGCACCATCAGAATACCGACCTCCCCAGTTTTTGAGTGAGTTTTTCCAGTAAAGCGATCCCGGCCAGCGAGTTCCCGGCGTCATCGAGCTCCGGGCTCCAGACCGCAATCGCCATCTCCTGCGGAACGATGGCCACAATCCCGCCGCCGACGCCGGATTTCGCCGGTAAACCGACGCGCCACGCAAACTCACCGGCGTTCTGATACATGCCGCTGGTCATCATCAGCGCGTTGACCTGCCGCGACTGAATGGGGGCGATAACCGGCGTCTCAAGGTGCGGAGCGATACCTCGGTCGGCAAGAAACAGAAAGGTGCGCGCCAGCTCTACGCAGCTCATCTCCAGCGAACAGTAGTGGAAATAGTTTTGCAGCACCGTGGCGACATCGTTATGGAAATTACCGAAGGATTTCATCAGCCAGGCTATCGCGGCATTGCGCGCCGAATGGTCGAACTCCGAGCGGGCAACCACCGGGTCATAGGCGATATCGCCCACACCGCTCAGACGACGCACGATTTCCAGCATCCGCTGGCGAGGCGCGCTGAGACGACTTTGCAGCATATCGCAGACCACCAGCGCCCCGGCATTAATAAACGGGTTGCGCGGTTTGCCTTGTTCAATTTCCAGCTGCAACAGCGAGTTGAAAGGCTGGCCGGAGGGATCTTTACCCACCCGCTGCCAGATCTCCTCTTCCTGATAGTGGTTCATCGCGACCACCAGGCTCAGGACTTTCGAGATAGATTGGGTAGAGAAGCGCTCGTGCGCGTCGCCGGCGCTGTAGTGCTGACCGTCGACCGTACAGATAGCCACGCCGAGCTTATCGCCGCTGACGCTGGCCAGCGCCGGAATATAGTCCGCCACTTTACCGCGACCAATTAGCGGCCTGACTTCAGCCAAAATGGCATCGAGCATTGCGTTATTCATTACCGTCGCCACGCGCGGCTCCTTGCCAACAACAAAATTCGGGCGGTAATTATAGGCGCACGGGACGCGAAGAAACAGCCTCTTTCTCGCCCTCGCGTCGCCAGGGGGATGGTTCGCTCGTCAGCGGGGCGCCTGCCCGGGCTACCAAACCCGCAAATCGCACGAATCGGTAGCCCGGGAAAGGCGTTAACCGCAACCCGGGGATTTTTCCGCAGGCTAGCGGCGATCTCTCCAGACGGTCTGCACGTTGCAGAATTCATGCAGACCAAAATGGGAGAGCTCGCGGCCAAATCCGCTTTTCTTCACGCCGCCGAACGCCACGCGGGCATCGCTGGCGCAGTAGCCGTTGATAAACACTCCGCCGCACTCCAGCTCATCGGCAAAACGCTGGGCCTGCGCTTCACTGGTGGTGTAAACCGTTGCTGAAAGGCCAAATTCGCTGTCATTAGCCAGCGCCAGCGCGTGATCGGCATCGCGGGCTTCGGTAATCGTCGCCACCGGGCCAAACAGCTCCTCGCGGAAACCGGTCATCTCCGCGGTAACGTTTCCGAGCACCGTCGGCGCGTAGTAGTTGCCGGCGCCTTCGATTTTTTCCGCCCCCAGCAGCAGGGTCGCCCCCTCTTTTAGGGTCGCGCTCACCTGCTCGTGCAGCTCATCGCGCAGATCGAACCGCGCCATCGGCCCAATATAGTTCTGCTCATCGCGCGGGTCGCCCATTTTCAGCGCGGCAGCGGCGGCGACAAATTTCTGCGTAAAGGCCTCGGCGATGCCCGCTTCGACGATAAAACGCTTCGCCGCGGCGCAGACCTGACCGGTATTCTGGTAGCGACCTATCACCGCCGCTTTCACCGCCTCGTCAAGGTCGGCATCGTTAAGCACGATAAAGGGATCGGAGCCGCCCAGCTCCAGCACGCATTTTTTCAACGCCGCGCCGGCCTGTGCGCCAATGGCCTTCCCGGCGCGCACGCTGCCGGTGACGGTCACCGCGGCGATGCGCGGATCGTTAATCATTTGCGAAACCCCGTCGTTGGTGGCGTTCACCCAGCCAAAGACGCCGTCCGGCACGCCCGCAGCGGCAAAAATTTCGCCGATCATCGCCGCGCTGCCCAGCACGTTTGGCGCATGCTTAAGCAGATAGCTGTTGCCCGCCAGCAGAATGGGCACCGCGCCGCGCAGCACCTGCCACACCGGGAAGTTCCACGGCATGACAGCAAGGATAGCCCCCATCGGGCGGTACTCAATCACCGCTTTATTGTCTTCAACCAGCGTCGCCTCGGTATTGAGCATCGCCGGGCCGTGTTCAGCATACCAGTCACAAAGATTGGCGGATTTAGCCACTTCGCCGCGCGCCTGGGCAATCGGTTTACCCATTTCGCGACTAATCATTTGCGCCAGCGCTTCGCCACGGGCGCGCATCGCGCTACCGACGTTACGCAGCGTCGCCGCGCGCTCCGCCACGCTGACGTTGCGCCACTGACGATACCCCTGTTCCGCAAGGGCAATGGCCGCATCGACCTGCTGTTCGCTGGCCCAGGGTACAGACGACAAAGTTTCACCGGTGGTCGGACTCACGGAAATCGCATGAGTAGCAGATAAATTCATCGTTTTTCTCTCTGTGTTGATTGCGAAGTGACCTTATTCTGGCTTACCCTTCCTTTCATTAAAAATGAATAATATTAAGCAACCCATTCACAAAAGAAGAACGCTATGGATCTGACCCAGCTTGAGATGTTCAACGCCGTCGCCAGCACCGGCAGCATTACCCAGGCCGCGCAGAAGGTGCATCGCGTGCCGTCAAACCTGACCACACGCATCCGCCAGCTGGAGGCGGATCTCGGCGTCGAACTGTTTATTCGCGAAAATCAGCGGCTGCGGTTATCCCCCGCCGGGCACAGCTTTTTACGCTATAGCCAGCAGATCCTCGCCCTTGTTGATGAAGCGAGGATGGTGGTCGCCGGAGATGAACCTCAGGGGCTGTTTTCGCTCGGCTCGCTGGAGAGTACCGCCGCCGTGCGCATTTCCCCTACCCTGGCGCACTTTAATCAGCGCTATCCCAAGATTCACCTGGCCCTCTCCACCGGTCCTTCCGGTACCATGATCGACGGCGTACTTGAGGGAAATCTGAGCGCGGCGTTCGTTGACGGTCCGCTGGTGCACCCGGGGCTGGAAGGGTTACCGGTGTTCCCGGAAGAGATGATGATCGTCGCGCCCTTTGGCCACCCGCCCATTGCCCGCGCCAGCGAAGTGAACGGCGCCAGCGTCTACGCGTTTCGCGCCAACTGCTCCTATCGCCGTCATTTTGAGAGCTGGTTCCACGCCGATCGCGCCACCCCGGGGCGGATCCATGAGATGGAGTCCTACCACGGGATGCTGGCCTGCGTCATTGCCGGCGCCGGACTGGCGCTGATGCCGCGCAGCATGCTGGAGAGTATGCCGGGCCATCAGCAGGTATCCGCCTGGCCGCTGGCCGAAGAGTGGCGCTGGCTGACGACCTGGCTGGTCTGGCGGCGCGGGGCGAAAACTCGCCAGCTCGAGGCGTTTATAGCGCTGCTGAACGAAGATCGACAAGCAGCAGCTTCTCCATAAAAATGCTTAACGGATCCGGCTGATACGGCGCAAAGGCGCTGCGGGCCTGGTAGCCATTGCGCGTGTATAACGCGACGGCGGCGTGCTGATGGATGCCCGTTTCCAGGCGTACGGTATGGCATTCGCGATTTATCGCCTCTTTCTCCAGCGCCGCCAGCAGTTTTTCCCCCAGCTGCTGGCCGCGATGGGCCGGGTGAATAAATACCCTTTTCATCTCGCCAACCCCCTCTTCGCCGAGCACGATGGCCCCACAGCCGACGGCCCGGTGCTGCGCATCGCGGATAATGAGCGCGATGACCGACGCCGCCGGTAGCGCGCTCAGGTCGATAAGATGATTGCTTTCCGCCGGGTAGAGCGTCTGCTGGTATGCGTCCAGCTCGGCAATTAAGGCGGTCAGATCCGGGTGATTTAGCGGGGTCGCGGCGATAGTGTACATAAAGAAGCTCCTTTTTTGAGCGTACTGTAGCGCGGGGCGTCCGCGGAGCCGCCATAGCATTAACTTATAGCTTCTGACCCGACTTGCGCTCCCCCCTTGAGAGGCAGTAATTTTGCGACATAACGTCTTTTATCAGGAAAATACGATGAATACCAAAGCGCGCAAGGTGATGATTATCGGGGCCGGAAACGTCGGCGCCTCAGCGGCCTACGCCCTGTTAAACCAGAATATTTGCGAGGAGCTGATCCTTGTCGATCTCAATACCTCACGCGCCGAAGCGCACGCTCAGGACCTGAGCGACGCGGCCGCCTACATGCCGGGCATGATGACGATTTCCACCCGGGAAGCCAGCGACTGCGCCGATGTCGATATCGCGGTTATCACCGTTTCCGGCGGCGCGCTCAAGCCGGGTCAAACCCGGCTGGACGAACTGACCAACACGGCAAAAATCGTCAAAAGCATCGTCCCGCAGATGATGCGCGGCGGCTTCAACGGCATCTTTTTGGTTGCCACCAACCCCTGCGACATCATCACCTGGCAGGTGTGGCAGCTTTCGGGCCTGCCGCGCGGCCAGGTGCTGGGTACCGGCGTCTGGCTGGATACGACGCGCTTACGCCGGGTACTGGCCCAGGCGCTGGATATCGGCGCGCAAAGCATCGACGCCTTTATTCTTGGCGAGCATGGCGATACCCAGTTTCCGGTGTGGTCACACTCGGCGGTTTACGGCTCCGCCATCGCCGATGTTTACCAAAAACATACCGGCCAGGCTCTCGACCGGGAGCTGATTGCCGAAAAGGTGCGCAAGCTGGGGTTTGAGATTTACGCCGGCAAAGGCTGCACGGAGTACGGCGTCGCCGGAACCATCGCCGAAATCTGCCGCAATATTTTCACCGGCAGCCATCGCGCGCTGGCGGTGTCGTGCATTCTTGACGGGGAATATGGCGTAACCGGCGCGGCGGCTGGCGTTCCCGCGGTGCTGACGCAAAGCGGCGTGCAGCAGATTATTGAACTGCAGCTGGCCGATGATGAAGCGGAGAAATTCCGCCACTCTATCGAAGTGATTAAAGCCAATATCGCCCGTCTACCGTGATGGCCTATTTTCCATGCAGGTTTCGCAGGAATAGCGCGCAGGATAAGTTTGCCGGGTAACCCACTCGGATTCGGGATCGGCGGGTCTGTTGCCGATCCCGTCTTATGATGACGGGTGAGCTAGCGTAGCGTTATTACGCCATTTAAATAGGTCACCGCCTGGCCGCTCATCAATACGCGTTTTCCTTTCAGCTCGCAGCGCATATCGCCGCCGCGCGCGGAAACCTGGCGCGCCAGCAGCTGAGTTTTACCGCGCTTTGCGCTCCAGTAGGGGATCAGCATAGTATGCGCCGAACCGGTTACCGGATCTTCCCACACCGCTTCACCGGGTGAGAAAAAGCGGCTAACGAAGTCATATTCCCCGCTGCCCGCGGCGGTCACGGTCACTTTATGTTCGCCAGGCGTCATCGCAGCAATATTCGGCCGCAGGGCTTCGACCTGCTCACGGGAGGCCAGTTCGATAAGCCATGCGCGCCCCTTGCGGGCATGCAGGTAGCGCTCAATCCCCAGCGCGGAGAGCATCTCCGCGGGCGGCTCGCGCTCTTCCGTTTCTCCCGCCGGGAAATCCAGGGTCAGCCAGTCGCCCTCGCGGCTCACGGTCAGCCGACCGGAAGCGGTCGCGAAGTGAATCAGCGCATCAGGATAATCCAGGTGATGAAATATCACGTGCGCGCTGGCAAGCGTGCCGTGGCCACAGAGATTGACCTCATTGCGGGTGGTAAACCAGCGCAGCGCAAAACCATCGCTCTCAGGTACCACAAACGCGGTTTCCGACTGGTTGTGCTGCTGCGCCATTTTGAGCAGCAGCTCATCCGGCAGCCACTTTTTAAGCAGGCATACCGCAGCCGGGTTGCCGGCGAAAGGCTGGTCGCTGAACGCCGCCACCAGATAAAAAGGAATTTCCGTCACCGTCCCTCCTTAACGAAGCGTAATCGTGCCGATTAAGTAGGTGGTCGCCTGACCGCCGATCAGAACCCGGTCGCCCCGCCACTGGCAGCGCAGGTCGCCGCCGCGGGCCGACACCTGCCGCGCCTGCATATCCGTTTTGCCGAGCTTCTCGCCCCAGTAGGGAATCAGCATACTGTGCGCCGAGCCGGTGACCGGGTCTTCCGCCACCGCCTCGCCCGGACAGAAGAAACGGCTGACAAAGTCATACTCTTCGTCCGGGGCGCTGATACAGATCATTTTGCCGAGGCGCTCAAGCAGCTGCATATCCGGACGCACCGCCTCCACCTGCTGACGGTCGGCTAAAACCACCAGGTAATCACGCGCCACGCGGACTTCCACCGCGTCGCTCAGCCCCAGCCCGGCCAGCAGCTCCGCAGGCGGCTGCTCAACGGCGGTCGTCGCCCAGGCTGGGAAATCCAGGGTCAGCCAGTCGCCGCTGCGCGTGACGCGAAGCTCACCGACAAAGCGGGTACTAAATACGATTGTCGATGAGGGGTGGTCAAAATATTCAAAAATGACGTGCGAGGCCGCCAGGGTCGCGTGGCCGCAGAGGTTGATCTCATCCAGCGTGGTAAACCAACGCAGCTCATACCCCTCATCCGTACGCACAAAAAACGCGGTCTCCGACTGATTGTGCTGCTGCGCCATTTTCAACAGCGTTTCGTCCGGCAGCCATTCGGTCAGCGGGCAAACGGCCGCCGCGTTGCCGCCAAAGCTCCGATCGCTGAAGGCATCCACCAGATAAAAGCTAATTTCCTGCATTGTTCTGTCCCTCTATTTTTTTTACTTATCGATAACATGACATAAACGTGAGAAATCCACACGTTTAATAGAAAAATTAATCCGTTAGTGCCGAAAATCTGGCTGAAGTGAAAATGAGATGTAGATCACAAAATGGTTGTATTTTCAG
Organism: Klebsiella sp. PL-2018; assembly: GCF_019048985.1. NCBI lineage: Bacteria > Pseudomonadati > Pseudomonadota > Gammaproteobacteria > Enterobacterales > Enterobacteriaceae > Klebsiella > Klebsiella sp. PL-2018. The sequence continues at coordinate 2,741,097 of NZ_CP077673.1, read as the reverse complement.
CAGCAATCGTTTTAAGATCGTCCCACTTCTTTCCTCTTTGTAACCAGCCCTGAACTTATGATGACAAATACGGTTTCACGCAAGGTCGCGTGGCTGCGCGTAGTCACGCTTGCGATTGCGGCATTTATCTTTAATACCACCGAATTTGCGCCCGTGGGCCTGCTGTCGGATATCGCCGACAGCTTTGGCATGGAAACGGCGCAGGTTGGGATTATGCTGACGATCTACGCCTGGGTTGTCGCCCTGATGTCGCTGCCCTTTATGCTGCTGACCAGCAAGATGGAGCGCCGTCGCCTGCTGGTTGGCCTGTTTATCCTGTTTATCGCCAGCCACGTGCTGTCGTTCCTGGCCTGGAACTTCAACGTGCTGGTGATCAGCCGTATCGGTATCGCCTTTGCCCACGCGGTGTTCTGGTCAATCACCTCGGCGCTGGCTATACGAATGGCGCCTGCGGGTAAACGCGCGCAGGCGCTGAGCCTGATTGCCACCGGTACCGCGCTGGCGATGGTCTTCGGTATCCCGATTGGCCGTATCGTCGGGCAATACTTTGGCTGGCGCACCACGTTCCTGGTCATCGGCCTCGGTGCGCTGGTTACCATGGTGTGCCTGATCAAGCTGCTGCCTAAGCTGCCGAGCGAGCACTCAGGGTCGCTGAAAAGCCTGCCGGTGCTGTTCCGTCGCCCTGCGCTGCTGAGCATCTATTTGCTGACGGTGATTGTGGTGACCGCGCACTATACCGCCTACAGCTACATTGAACCGTTCGTTCAGACGGTCGCCGGCCTGAGCGGCAACTTCGCTACCGTGCTGCTGTTGACCCTGGGCGGCGCGGGCATCGTCGGCAGCATCCTCTTTGGTAAGCTCGGCAACCTGCATGCGTCCGGGTTAATTAACGCGGCGATTGGCCTGCTGCTGGCGTGCCTGCTGCTGCTGCTGCCCGCCTCGCACAACGCCAACCACCTGATGCTGCTGAGCGTCTTCTGGGGCGTGGCGATCATGATTATCGGTCTCGGTATGCAGGTCAAAGTGCTGGCGCTGGCGCCGGACGCGACCGACGTGGCGATGTCGTTATTTTCGGGGATCTTTAATATCGGCATCGGCGCGGGCGCGCTGGTGGGCAGCCAGGTCAGTACCCATCTGTCAATGGCGTCCATTGGCTATGTCGGGGCGATCCCTGCGGTCGTCGCGTTAGTGTGGGCGGTGATGATTTTCCGCCGCTGGCCGGTGTCGCTGGAAGATCAGCAGCCGCATCACTCCTGATCGTGCTGCTAAAAAAACCTGCCGGTCGTGAGATCGGCAGGTTTTTTTACGTCTGGTATCAGGACGGCGATGACCGTCAGGCGTGATAAGTGGAAATAATCTCCAGCACGCCGTTAATAATAAACTGCACGCCCATACAGACCAGCAGGAAGCCCATCAGGCGGGAAATCGCCTCAATGCCGCCCTTCCCGACCAGACGCATGATTGCCCCGGAGCTGCGGAGACAGCCCCACAGGATAATCCCGACCAGGGCAAAAATAATCGGCGGCGCGACCAGCACAACCCAGTCCGGGAAGCTCGCCCCGTGCTTTACCGTAGACGCTGAGCTGATAATCATCGCGATTGTCCCCGGCCCTGCGGTGCTCGGCATCGCCAGCGGAACGAAGGCGATATTCGCCGTCGGTTCATCCTCAAGCTCTTCTGATTTCAGCTTAGCTTCCATCGAATCATGGGCTTTTTGCTGGGGAAAGAGCATACGGAAGCCGATAAAGGCGACGATCAGGCCGCCGGCAATACGCAGACCGGGAATCGAAATTCCGAAGGTGTTCATCACCACCTGGCCGGCATACCAGGCGACCATCAGGATGGCGAACACATAAACCGAGGCCATCAGCGACTGACGGTTACGCTCGGCGTTATTCATATTCCCGGCCAGGCCAAGGAACAGCGCCACGGTAGTCAGCGGGTTCGCCAGCGGTAGAATCACTACCAGTCCCAGGCCTATCGCTTTAAAAAGATCCATCATAGTGAATTAAGGTCCTGTCAATATTGGATTATCAAAAAAATGACGCGTGCTGAGTATATCGTCTGTTGCCAGATTGTACCCGTTCTCCTCAGGACGCATTCACCCTTCCCTCAAATCATAAGATAACAACGTGAAATAGAGTGACCTGCCTCACAACAATTCGTTTTAGCAAATCGTGGCATCGGGTAATTCATCAGGTTGACTTATATTTGCCTAGGCAATAATATCTCCCGCAACTAAGTCATTGCCTGGGCAACCATTGTGAAAAGTACAAGCGACCTGTTTAACGAAATGATCCCTCTTGGCCGCTTGATCCAGATGGTTAACCAGAAAAAAGATCGCCTGCTCAACGACTATCTCTCGCCGATGGATATTACTTCCACCCAGTTCCGGGTGCTCTGTTCCATTCGTTGCGAAGTGTGTATTACCCCCGTTGAGCTGAAAACCGTGCTTTCGGTCGACCCAGGCGCAATGACGCGCATGCTCGACCGCCTGGTCTGTAAAGGCTGGATTGAACGGTTACCCAACCCGACTGACAAGCGTGGCGTGCTGGTACAGTTAACGCCAGACGGCGCAGCCCTTTGTGAGCAATGTCATCAGGTTGTGGGTCAGAAATTGCACCAGGAACTAACAAAAAATCTGTCGACGGATGAAGTGGCCACTCTTGAGTGTTTACTCAAAAAAGTTCTGTCGTAATAAGAAGAGGTAAGATGATGTCCAGACGCAATAACGACGCCATCACTATCCATAGTATTTTGTCGTGGATCGAGGATAACCTGGAATCGCCCCTGTCGCTGGAGAAGGTTTCAGAGCGCTCAGGTTACTCCAAGTGGCACCTGCAAAGAATGTTCAAGAAAGAGACCGGTCACTCGCTGGGACAGTATATCCGCAGCCGTAAGCTGACCGAGATCGCGCAGAAGCTGAAGCAGAGCAACGAGCCTATCTTATACCTGGCCGAACGCTATGGCTTTGAATCGCAGCAAACGCTGACGCGAACTTTTAAGAACTATTTCGATGTTCCGCCGCACCAGTATCGTATTACCAACGTGCCGGGCGAGTCGCGCTACCTGCTCCCATTAAATAACTGTTGTTAACCGCCTGCAAAAAGACGTATTGAGGAAATCATGAAACTATTCGCTTCCGCCGCCATCGTGCTATTGGCGCTGGTCTCGAGCCAAAGTTATGCGGAGCAAACCAGCACCCCGGTTCGCCACAACAACCGGGATGCGATGATTATTCCTTCCGAACATAATGATTCGCCTTTTGATTTCAATCACATGGCCTCTGGCAGTGATAAATCAGATGAACTGGGCGTGCCCTATTACAACCAGCAAAGCCTGTAAAATCCCTTTAGCCCCGTGACCGGGGCTTTTTTTTACCCCCGCGCCATGCCCGGACGCACGATCCGCAGGCCAAATACGTTGATATACAGCCCGGCCATAATCAGTACCGCGCCCAGCAGCTGCAGGCTATTCAGCGTCTCGCCGAGCAATAAGGCCGCGCTGGCCATCCCGACCACCGGCACCAGCAGCGACAGCGGCGCCACGCGCCAGGTTTCATAGCGGCCGAGCAGCGCCCCCCAAATACCATAGCCGACGATAGTGGCAATAAACGCCAGATAGAGCAGCGACAGGATCGTCAGCAGGTCGATATGCAGCAGGCTTTCCGCCATGACCTGCGGGCCGTCGAGGATCCACGACGCCAGCATAAACGGCAGCACCGGGATCAGCGCGCTCCATACCACCAAAGACATAATCGGCGGCCGGCTCGCATGCGACATAATTTTCTTGTTGAAGATATTGCCGCAGGCCCAGCTCAGCGCCGCGGCCAGCGTCAGCATAAAGCCCACCAGCGGGACATGCTGGCCGCCGAGGCTGGCTTCGACCAGCACCAGTACGCCGAAAATCGCCAGCGCAATCCCCGCCAGCTGTTTCCCCTGCAAACGTTCGCCGAAAATAAACGCCCCGAGAATGATGGTGAAAAAGGCCTGCGCCTGCAGCACCAGCGATGCCAGTCCGGCAGGCATGCCGAGGCTAATCGCGCAGAACAAAAACGCAAACTGACCGAAGCTAATCGTCAGGCCGTAGCCCAGCAGCAGGCTCAGCGGAATTTTTGGCCGCGCGACGAAGAGCAGCGCCGGGAAAGCCACCAGCAAAAAGCGCAGTCCGGCGAGCATCAGCGGCGGCATATTATGCAGCCCCACCTTGATCACCACGAAATTCAGCCCCCATACCACCACCACCAGCAATGCCAGCAGCCCGTCTTTACGCGTCATACCCGCCTCGGTTGTTATTGGAATTTTTGCGAACAAAATCAAACTACCGAATAATTCGTCCGCCGCATAGATCATTATTTTCGGTAGGGCGCTGGCGTGCTTTTCATCACCCCCGGGAACTATACAAGCCCCGGTTAGCGTGCTATTTGTGATCGTGACAACAAAAATAACATCACATCAGGCAAGGAAAAAATGATACCGACTCTCAGGCGCTCAACCGCAGCGCTGCTGGCTTCGTCGTTGCTGTTAACCATTGGCCGCGGCGCAACGTTACCTTTTATGACGATCTACCTCACCCGCCAGTACCATCTGGAGGTGGATAAAATCGGCTATGCGCTGTCGAGCGCGCTGATCGTCGGGGTGCTGTTCAGCATGGGTTTTGGCATTCTCGCCGATAAGTTCGACAAAAAGCGCTATATGACGCTCGCCGTGCTGGCGTTTATTGGCGGCTTTATCGCTATTCCTCTGGTCAATAGCGTCGCGCTGGTGGTGTTTTTCTTCGCGCTGATTAACTGCGCTTACTCCGTCTTCTCTACCGTGCTGAAAGCGTGGTTTGCCGACGTGCTGTCGCCGGAAAAGAAGGCGCAGATTTTTTCCCTTAACTACACCTTTCTCAATATTGGCTGGACCGTTGGACCGCCTATCGGCACTCTGCTGGTCATGCACAGTATTAACCTGCCGTTCTGGCTGGCGGCCGGCTGCGCCGCCCTTCCGCTGGTATTTATTCAGCTGTTTGTGCAGCGCACCAGCGCCGCGATTGCTCAGGATAACGCGGTCCAGTGGTCGCCGTCGGTGCTGCTGCGCGATCGCGCTCTGCTGTGGTTTACCCTTTCCGGCCTGCTGGCCTCCTTTGTCGGCGGCTCTTTCGCTTCCTGCATTTCTCAGTATGTGCTGGTGGTAGCGGACAGCGATTTTGCCGAAAAAGTGGTTGCGGTGGTACTGCCGGTTAACGCGGCCGTGGTGGTGGCGCTGCAGTATGCGGTTGGTCGTCGCCTTACCGCCCGCAATATTCGCCCGCTGATGACCTTTGGAACGGTCTGTTTTGTGCTCGGGCTGGGCGGTTTTGTTATTTCCGATAACAGCCTGCTGCTGTGGGGCGTCTCCGCCGCCATTTTTACGCTCGGAGAGGTTATCTACGCGCCGGGGGAATATATGCTGATCGATAACATTGCGCCGCCGGGCATGAAAGCCAGCTACTTTTCCGCCCAGTCGCTGGGCTGGCTGGGGGCGGCGTTTAACCCGATGCTGACCGGGACGATTCTGACCCATCTGCCGCACTGGTCGCTGTTTGTGATATTGATGCTGGCGATTATCGCCGCATGGCTGATGATTTTCCGCGGCATGAACGTTCGTCCGTGGAACGGTAGCGCGGTCGCCCGCGCCTGATGCCGGGCGCCGTGCGGCTGTCAGGTTGCTGTCGCGTCCCTGTCGGGTTTCGATCGTGGTGCCCGACAGCCCGCTCGATGATACTCCATCTCAGGTTTTCACCCGGAGATAGAAACAATGAACAGTAGTCATCAGGTTAAACAATTACGTTTGCAGCGCGCCTGGTCGCAGGAGCAGCTTGCCGAACTGGCCGGCGTCAGCGTGCGCACCATTCAGCGCATCGAGAACGGCGACCGTCCCGGCCTCGAGACGCTCAGCGCGCTTGCGGCGGTATTTGAAGTTAACGTCGCCGAGATTAGCGGCGAATCGCCGGCGGGCCACGAAGCGTCGCTGGATTTACGTATTGAGGAAGCCAAAGCGCGCGTCGAACGCGAGAGCCGTTTTTACCGTTCATTGACGGTGGCCGTCGTCGTTTGCGTTCTGCTGGCGCTGCTGAACTGGCTGAGCGGCGCAGAGAGCTACTGGTCCGCATGGGTGGCGATCGTCTGGGGAGCGCTGCTGGTGGTTAAAGGGTTGCGCCTGTTTGTTTTTGGCGAATGGATCAATCGCTGGCGTCAGGCGCGCCTGCAGCGGCTGCTGCGCAAATAGCCCTCTGCGCGCTTCTCCCGGGGGCGGCGCAAAGCGCCTTGCCCGGGCTACAGGTCCATCGCCGTCTGCGAGCGGTAGCGCGGACAGATGCGCAGCATCGCCTCCGGGAAACCATATCTAGTGCGGACTATGGCGCTCTCCCCGGGGGCGGCGCAAAGCGCCTTGCCCGGGCTACAGGTCCATCGCCGTCTGCGAGCGGTAGCGTGGACAGATGCGCAGCATCGCCTCCGGGAAACCATATCTAGTGCGGACTATGGCGCTCTCCCCGGGGGCGGCGCAAAGCGCCTTGCCCGGGCTACGGGTTCATCGCCGTCTGCGAGCGGTAGCCCGGACAGATGCGCAGCATCGCCTCCGGGAGCCATATCCAATGCGGCCTGTGGCGATCTCCCCGGGGGCGGCGCAAAGCGCCTTGCCCGGGCTACGGGTTCATCGCCGTGTGCGAGCGGTAGCCCGGACAGATGCGCAGCATCGCCTCCGGGAAATCATATCCAATGCGCCCTGTGGCGAACTCCCCGGGGGCGGCGCAAAGCGCCTTGCCCGGGCTACGGGCCAGCAGACTGCTGTATACCTGTAGCCCGGCTAAGCGCAGCGCGAGCCGGGGGTGGCCCCATCCGGGGCGAGTTAAATGGTGACCATCCCTCGGACGCCTTCGGCTTCCATATCGCCGCCGTTGCCCTGCTGGATAATCGCGCCGCGCGACATCACCAGATAGCGATCCGCCAGACCGGCGGCAAAATCATAAAACTGCTCGACCAGCAGAATCGCCATATCCCCGCGGTTCGCCAGCTGACGAATCACCTCGCCAATCTCCTTAATCACCGACGGCTGAATGCCCTCCGTCGGTTCATCAAGAATCAACAGCTGCGGACGGCTGGCCAGCGCGCGGCCAATGGCCAACTGCTGCTGCTGCCCGCCGGAAAGATCGCCCCCGCGCCGCTGCTTCATGGTTTTCAGCACCGGAAACAGCTGATAAATCTCTTCCGGCACCGCGCGCGCGTCGCGGGCGGGAAAGCGGGACAGCCCCATCAGCAGGTTCTCCTCGACCGTCAGACGCGGAAAAATCTCCCGCCCCTGGGGCACGTAGGCGATCCCCGACTGCACCCGCTGGTGCGGTTTACGGTGGGTGATATTCTTCTCCTGCCACAGCACCTCGCCGCTGCGCGCCGGGATCAGCCCCATCAGGCACTTCAGCAAGGTGGTTTTCCCCACCCCGTTGCGCCCGAGCAGGCAGGTGATCTCGCCCTGGCGAGCGGCAAAATCCACTCCACGCAGGATATGGCTGCCGCCATAATATTGATGTAGTTGATTAACCTGTAACATCCGCGCTCCTTAGCGTCCGAGATAAACTTCAATCACCTGTTCGTTGGCCTGCACCTCGCGCAGCGACCCCTCCGCCAGCACCTGTCCTTGATGCAGCACCGTCACCCTGTCGGCGATGGTTTCGACAAAGCCCATATCATGCTCGACCACCATCAGCGAATGCTGCCCGGCAAGGGTGCGGAACAGCTCGGCGGTATATTCTGTCTCCGCATCGGTCATCCCGGCGGCGGGTTCGTCCAGCAGCAGCAGATGCGGCTCCTGCACCAGCAGCATGCCGATTTCCAGAAACTGCTTTTGCCCGTGCGACAGCAGCCCCGCCGGCCGATAGCGTTCGCCCTCCAGCCGCAGCAGGCGCAGGGTTTCGCTGATTCGGTCGGCCTGCTCGCTGTTCAGGCGCGCCCGCAGGCTGGCCCACACCGATTTATCACCTTTCATTGCCAGTTCGAGATTCTCTGCCACCGTCAGCGCCTCAAAGACCGTCGGTTTCTGAAACTTGCGCCCGATGCCCTGGCGGGCGATGGCGATGGGATCGAGGGTTGTTAAGTCCACCGACTGATCGTAAAGCGCCCTGCCGCTCTGCGGCCGGGTTTTGCCGGTGATGACGTCCATCAGGGTAGTTTTACCGGCGCCGTTCGGCCCAATCACGCAGCGTAGCTCGCCCACACCAATCTGCAGCGACAGGTTGGTCAACGCCTGAAAACCGTCAAAGTTGACGTTAATCTCTTCCAGCTGCAGTACCGGATCGGTCTGCTCGCGAAAGCGGTCCGTCGGCAGCTGGCGGGTAAATAGCTCTTCATCCAATGGCATCAGCGATCTCCTTTACGCAGCAGGCCGATAACGCCACGCGGTAAAAACAGCGTCACGATAATAAAAATCAGTCCCAGAAAGAGCTGCCAGTACTCCGGCATCGCCACGGTAAAGTAGCTTTTCGCGCCGTTGACCAGCCCCGCGCCGAGCACCGGGCCGATTAAGGTTCCGCGACCGCCGAGCGCCACCCAGATGGCCGCTTCGATAGAGTTGGTCGGCGACATTTCGCTGGGGTTGATGATCCCGACCTGCGGCACGTACAGCGCCCCCGCCAGGCCGCACAGTACGGCGGAAAGGGTCCATACCAGCAGCTTAAAGCCGCGCGGGTCGTAGCCGCAGAACATCAGGCGGTTTTCAGCATCGCGCACCGCCGTCAGCACGCGGCCAAATTTGCTTTGCGCCAGCAAATAGCCAATCCACAGGGTGAGCAACAGCAGCAGTACCGTGGCCATAAACAGCGCCGCCCGCGTGCTGATGGCGGTGACTGAGAAACCGAGCAGCGTGGTAAAGCCGGTAAAACCGTTGTTACCGCCAAAGCCGGTTTCGTTACGGAAAAACAGCAGCATCCCGGCGTAGGTGAGCGCCTGGGTCATAATCGAAAAATAGACGCCTTTGATTTTCGAGCGGAAGGCAAACCAGCCGAAAACCAGCGCCAGCAGGCCGGGCACCAGCACCACCAGTAGCATAGCCCAGGCGAAATGCTGGGTGCCCCACCAGAACCACGGCAGCTCACTCCACGACAAAAACGACATAAAGGCCGGCAATCCGTCGCCCGCCGCCTGGCGCATCAGGTACATGCCCATGGCGTAGCCGCCGAGGGCAAAAAAGATCCCATGGCCAAGCGAGAGCATCCCGGCATAGCCCCAGACCAAATCCAGCGCCACGGCGACAATGGCGTAGCAGAGGATCTTGCCGGTCAGCGTCAGCAGCCAGGTGGAGACCGCCAGCGGATGCGTGGCGGGCAGCAGCGCCAGAAACGGCATACTTAGCAGGCCCAGCAGTAGCAGCACGCCGAACCAGCGCAGCGGGCGCGGCGCTTTGCGCGCCAGCGTTAAGGTAATAGGTTGGCTCATCAGTCAATAACCCTCCCTTTGAGGGCGAACAGTCCCTGGGGACGTTTCTGGATAAACAGGATAATCAAGACCAGAATCAGGATTTTACCCAGCACGGCTCCCATCTGCGGTTCAAGGATTTTGTTAAAGATGCCAAGACCAAACGCCGCCGCCACGCTGCCCGCCAGCTGACCAACGCCGCCGAGCACCACCACGAGGAAGGAGTCGATAATGTAGCCCTGGCCCAGCTCCGGCCCGACGTTACCGAGCTGCGACAGCGCGACGCCGCCCAGCCCCGCGATCCCCGAACCGAGGCCAAACGCCAGCATATCGACCCGTCCGGTCGGCACGCCGCAGCAGGCCGCCATCGCGCGGTTTTGCGTCACCGCCCGCACGTTCATCCCTAGCCGGGTCTTGTTCAGCGTCAGCCAGGTAAAGAGCAGCACCAGCAGCACGAAAACCAGTACCGCCAGACGGTTCCACGGCAGGATGAGATTCGGCAGAACCTGCACGCCGCCGGAGAGCCATGCCGGATTGGCGACCTCAACGTTCTGCGCGCCAAACAGCATCCGTACCAGTTGGATCAGCATCAGGCTGATCCCCCATGTGGCGAGCAGCGTCTCAAGCGGGCGCCCGTACAGATGACGGATCACGGTGCGTTCCAGCGCCATACCGATACCGCCGGTGATCAGGAACGCCACCGGCAGCGCAATCAGCGGATAGAAGGCCAGCCACTGCGGCGCCAGCTGCGCCAGCGCCTGCTGAACCAGCCAGCAGCTGTAGGCGCCAATCATCAGCATCTCGCCGTGGGCCATATTGATCACCCCGAGCAGACCGTAGGTGATGGCCAGACCGAGCGCGGCGAGCAGCAGGACAGAACCGAGGGAGAGGCCCATAAAAGCCTGGCCGAGAAGATCGCCCAGCAGCAGGCGGTGCTGGATTTTACTCAGGCTCTCCTGGGCCGCCGCGCGAATCGCCGGGTCCGGCTCATGCCGGGCATCGGTATACGGCGTCAGCAGCGCCTGGGTTTCCGGGTCACCGGAGTGGCCGAGCAGCGCGATGGCCGCCAGCCGCTGTGCGGGCTGAGGACTGACAAGCTGTAAACGGGCCAGCGCAATTTCCAGCTGCGACTTCACCGCGCCGTCGGTTTCCGCCGTCAGACGCTGCTGTAACAGCCCCGCCATCTCAGGCGTCGCTTCGCGCTGCAGGGTTTTCGCCGCCGCGGCCCTTTCCGTGACGTTGTCACTAACCAGGAGATGCGTCGCCAGCGCGCCTGCCGCCAGGTTACGCAGGCGGTTGGTCAGGCGCACCGGTTTTGTTGGGCCGACGGGCGCCGGAACCGCGCCCAGCGCCAGCAGGCTGTCGCCCTGTTTGCTGAACGCATGACCGCCGCTATCGGATTGCAATGTTTCACTTTTCAGCGCCCGCAGCAGCGGTAAACGCGGCGCTTCGGGCGCGGCGGCCCACTGTTCCAGCAGCTGAGCCTGCTGGCTGCGATTGGCCGCCACAAAATCGTCGGCGTCCGCTGCCTGCGCCCGCCACGGTATCAAGACCATCAGCAGCGCGAAGTAACACATGAGGCGTAATGCGTTCATGGTCGTTCTCCTTTTCGGGGAAATCCGGGCTTCGGGCCCGGAAGACTGAATCATTCCCCCCGGCGCAGCGCCGGGGTCTAACGCTTAGTTGCTGACGGTTTTAACCGGGTGATCCGGCTTTTTATCATTCCCGGCAATCCACGGGCTCCACGGCTGGGCGCGTACCGGCTCTTCGGTCTGCCAGACCACGTTAAACTGGCCGTTGCTTTCGATTTCGCCAATCATTACCGGCTTGTGCAGGTGATGGTTGGTGGCATCCATGGTCAGGGTAAAGCCTGACGGCGCCTTGAAGGTTTGGCCGGCCATGGCATCACGCACCTTGTCGACATCGGTCGATCCTGCTTTCGTCACCGCCTGCGCCCACATGTGCAGGCCAACCCAGGTCGCTTCCATCGGGTCATTGGTTACCACGGTATCGGCGTTTGGCAGCTTGTGGGCTTTGGCGTAAGCGCGATAGTCGGCAACAAACTGTTTATTGGTTGGGTTATCGACGGACTCGAAGTAGTTCCACGCCGCGAGGTTGCCCACCAGCGGTTTAGTATCAATCCCGCGCAGCTCCTCCTCGCCCACGGAAAAGGCCACCACCGGCACGTCCGTCGCCTTCAGCCCCTGATTAGCCAGCTCTTTATAGAACGGAACGTTGGAATCACCGTTGATGGTAGAGACCACCGCGGTTTTACCGCCGGCGGAGAACTTCTTGATATTGGCGACGATAGTCTGATAGTCGCTATAGCCGAACGGGGTATAGACCTCTTCGATGTCTTTATCCTGAATGCCTTTGGCGTGCAGGAAAGCGCGGAGAATTTTGTTGGTGGTGCGCGGGTAGACGTAGTCGGTACCGAGCAGGAAGAAGCGTTTCGCCCCGCCGCCGTCTTCGCTCAGCAGGTATTCCACCGCCGGAATCGCCTGCTGGTTTGGCGCCGCGCCGGTGTAGAAGACGTTCGGCGACATCTCTTCGCCTTCATACTGTACCGGGTAGAAGAGCAGACCGTTCAGCTCTTCAAATACCGGCAGAACCGATTTGCGCGATACGGAGGTCCAGCAGCCGAACACCGCCGCCACCTTATCCTGCGTCAGCAGTTGACGCGCTTTTTCGGCGAACAGCGGCCAGTTTGATGCCGGATCCACCACGACCGGTTCCAGTTTTTTACCCAGCACGCCGCCTTTGGCGTTGATGTCATCGATAGCCATCAGGGCGACATCTTTCAGCGGGGTTTCAGAAATCGCCATCGTCCCGGAAAGCGAGTGCATAATGCCGACTTTAATGGTGTCGGCGGCATAAACCTGTAAGGAGAAGCCCATGCTAATAACAGAGGCGGAGAGAGCAAAAGCTTTTAATAGTGTTCGACGCTGCATGTGTGTCACTCCTGAATAGCGCAAAAACAAAAAAATGAATTAACGACTCACCGGAAGTGATAAGGCAAAAACGATGCCAGGTTGTGAAAGCGTCTGAAAGCGCGGCAGAATACGGGGAAAATAAAGGCGGGTGCACAGCATTGCCTTAAAATAGTGCAACGCTGCGCTATGGAGAGATTACCAGACCTGCGCGGCGATGCCGGTGACCAGGCGGACTTTATCCCACTGCTGGGCTTCGGTCAGAGAGTTACCCTCTTCGGTGGAAGCAAAACCGCACTGCGGGCTGAGGCAAATTTGCGCCAGCGGGACGTACTGCGCCGCCTCCTGCAGACGAGCCTTCACCCCTTCCGGGTTTTCCAGCTCCCCGTTTTTAGTGGTGATCAGGCCCAGTACCACCTGCTGATGGCCGGGGCGAACGTAGCGCAGCGGCGCGAAGTCGCCGGAACGGTCATTGTCATATTCGAGGAAGAACGCGTCGATGTTAACGCCGCCGAACAGCACTTCCGCAACCGGCTCGTAGCCGCCCTCGGAGATCCAGGTCGAGCGGAAGTTACCGCGACACACGTGCAGGCCAACGGTCAGATCCTCCGGCTTCCCTTCCAGGGCCTTATTCAGAACGCGGGCATAAATGCGCGCCAGCTCATCCGGGTCTTCGCCGCGCTCGCGCACCTGCTGTCGCTGCTCATCGGAGCAGAGGTAGGCCCAGACGGTGTCATCAAGCTGTAAATAGCGGCAGCCCGCATCGTAGAAGGCACGAATGGCATCGCGCCAGGTGATTGCCAGGTCATCGAAATAGTCGGCGAGATCCGGATACACCGTCGCGTCGATATCTTTCCGGCCGCCGCGGAAGTGCAGCACGCTCGGGCTGGGAATGGTCATCTTCGGCTGAGCGCTGCCGCTGATGCTCTTCAGATAGCGAAAATCTTCCAGCATCGGGTGATCGCCAAAGGCCAGTTTACCAGTGACGCGAACGCCGTGCGCTTTGGTCTGTACCCCGTTGAACTGAATGCCCTTTTCTGAATCGTAGCGCTCAACGCCCTGTAGTCCGTCAAAGAAATCAAAGTGCCACCACGCGCGGCGGAACTCACCGTCGGTGACCACATGCAGCCCGCACTCGCACTGCTGCTGCACCAGAACGCGAATCGCCTCATTTTCTATCTGCCGCAGCTGCTGCGCGTCGATGGTGCCGGCGGCCAGCTGCTGACGGGCCTGTTTGATGGCGTCCGGACGTAAAAAGCTGCCGACAATATCTGCGCGGAACGGGGCCTGATGACGTTGCATGGTGTCTCCTTAGCGGCGGGCAAAGTTAATTACCCACCGTGATAGTTCATTATTTGAATTTATAGACTTCTGGATGGCTATATGTCCAGATACTGGCATGCAGAGGTTTCATCGGCAAACGACAATATTTCATGGCACATGAAATAAATTCACTTTGCGAAAGGCAACCCTTCATCTTCCCAGCCGCTCAGGCCGCCGAGCATCATTTTTACCGGGCGCCCCAGCAGAGCCAGCTTCATGGCGGCGACGTCCGCCCCGTTGCAGTGCGGCCCGGCGCAGTAGACCACAAACAGCGTGTCATCAGGCCACTGCGCCATTCTGGTTTCATCAATTTGTCGGTGCGGTAAATGCAGGGCGCCCGGGAGATGACGACGGGCAAAGGTTTCCTCACTGCCGACGACGTGCAGCAGAACAAAATCCGTTTCTCCTTCGCGCATCGCGCTGTAGACATCGGCGCAGTCAGTCTCGAGGCTTAGCTTATGACGAAACCAGGCGGCAGCGTCGGTGGAACTGGCGGGGGCAATAGCGGTTACAACACTCATGGCATCTTCTCCTTGTCTGTGATACCACTACTTTAATTAACCGCCTGCGCGACATCTGCCGAGAACCATGACTGAAAACGCTGAAATCCTGACAATCTCATCCGTGACGTTGTCACGCCACCGGGTTGTCGCCCTCGCCTACGATGGCCTGTGTACCTTTGAATTTGGCGTCGCCGTAGAGATCTTCGGCCTGCCGCGCCCGGAAATGGGCGAACGATGGTATCGCTTTGCCGTGGCCGCCGTCGACGACGGTGAGCTGCGGGCAACCGGCGGAATTCGGCTCATGACCGATGGCGGTATGGCGCTATTAGGCGAAGCGGACACCATCGTGGTGCCCGGCTGGCGCGGTATTGACTCCCCCGTGCCGTCAGCGCTGTGCGAGGCGCTGGTCGCCGCCCATGCGCGAGGCTGCCGGATAATTTCTATCTGCTCCGGGGTTTTCGTTCTGGCCGCGGCCGGGCTGCTGAACGGCCGCCAGGCGACCACCCACTGGCGCTATACCGACCAGCTGCGGGCGCGGTTTCCGCGCATTGAGGTGATCGATGACGTGCTGTACGTCGGCGCCGAAGGCGTCATGACCTCCGCAGGCAGCGCCGCGGGTATCGATTTATGTTTGCACCTGGTGCGCGAGGACTTCGGCGTCGAAGCGGCGAATCTTGTCGCCCGACGGTTAGTGGTTTCCCCCCATCGCGACGGCGGGCAGGCGCAGCAGATTGTTCGCCCGGTGGCCAAAGCGGGGGAGAGCCAAAGGCTGGGGCAATTATTTGATTTCCTGCACCAGAATCTCGCCGCTGGCCACACCGTGGCCTCGCTGGCGGAAAGAGCCGGCATGGGGCAGCGCACGTTTTTACGCCGTTTCGAAGACGCCACCGGCAAAACCCCCGCCCGCTGGCTGCTTGACGAGCGCCTTCAGCGCGCCACGCAGCACTTAACCCACAGCCGGCTGAGCGTTGAGCAGATTGCCGAGCTTTGCGGTTTCTCAAACGCCAGCACCCTGCGCCATCACTTCCGCCAGCAGTTTGCCCTTAGCCCGTTGCAGTACAGGAAAAGCGCGCTGGCGGGTAAAAAGGGAGAGTGATTCACATGGATAATAGTCACGCCGGGCAATTTGTTAAGCATTTGTTTAGATTAGTCGGGTTAAGATGTATCCAACAACCGTAAACCCGTTCAATGAGGACAACATAGCGCATAGCAAAACTAATGGAGGTTAATCATGCTGGGAAATATGCATGTATTTATGGCAGTTCTGGGAACCATTCTGTTCTTTGGGTTTCTTGCCGCATACCTGAGCCACAAATGGGATGACTGATGAACGACGATAATCCCCACCCGTAAACGCCCCCTGCTGCCGATGCACCAGGGGGCGTTCTGCTTTTGGTTTGCAGGACTTCAATAGACCCCTGACTGTCACTCAAATCTGTTTCACTGTCCGTATTTTAACTTCAGTGATAAAGCGCCCGTCCCCAGCGAACGCTCAATTTTTTGGCGGTAATCATTCCGGCACACGACGGCTCTAATAAGAATATTCACTTCATCTCATCAAAAATAGTCATGATGTCCTTTCTGATGTCAAAGCCGATCGCGCAACGATATCTAAACCGATGCAGAGTATCCATATTTTTCCCAGCGCAACAATGTTAATTCAAGCCAATACAACCACACAAAACAAATGGATAAATATGGAATTTCTGGGCAATAGCATTGCTTGAAGAGAAATCAATTTTGTCTGCAGACTAATAATTGATTTACATCAATGCGGATAATTACACCAGGCCTAAAGATGGGCGAAAAAGAGGGCATCAGATGAACAATTCTAATAATACCATTGACGTTAAATTAGCATTTCCTCTGCAGAAGGGAGTAATTACTTTATTATTTGGAATAATACTCTGGTTTATTCCGCCACCGTCAGGTCTTTCTGCTAATGCATGGCATATGTTTGCAATATTTGCGACCACTATCTTTGCGATTATCCTGAAAGTCATGCCGATGGGGGCAGTCACTATGATTGCGCTCATCTTTTCTGCACTTACCGGCGTTACTCCGCTTTCAGCAAAGGGGGAGACGGTCGGTGCGCTTTCTGGTTTTGCTAATGCGACGATCTGGTTGATTGGTATAGCAATGTTTATTTCGCGTGCTGTTATTAAAACCGGACTCGGAAGGCGCGTTGCTCTATGGTTTATCTCTAAATGTGGCTCGAACATGCTTGGTGTGGCCTATGGTCTCGCGCTCTCCGATCTCGTACTTGGCCCAGGTATCCCCTCCGCGTCGGCCCGCGGGGGTGGAATTATGTATCCCATTACTCAGTCTATTGCCACTGCGTATAATTCAGAGCCAGGCGCTACAGCAAGAAGGGCCGGGGCTTTTCTGATGATCTGTGTGTCACAAATAGATGCCATCGTCTGCACGATGTTCCTGACCGCAATGGCGGGAAACCCGTTAATCGCTGAGCTGGCCAGAAGCCAGGGTATAGAAATTAGCTGGACGACCTGGTTTGTTGGGGCGATCGTTCCCGGTATTGCTTCACTGATCCTCATTCCTTTAACCCTTTACTTTATATACCCGCCACAGTTGAAAAAAACGCCAGAAATTCCAGGCATTGCCCGAGAAGAATTAAAAAAAATGGGTCCGATGTCCTTGGCTGAAAAAATCCTGGCTTTCGATTTCATGTTATTGATTCTTCTATGGACCGTAGGTGACATTTTCTTTTCTATTCCCGCGACACTTTCGGCCTTTATTGGTCTGGCAATACTTCTGCTGTCAAACATTATGTCATGGAAAAATATTATAGAAGAGAAAACAGCATGGGATACAATGTTCTGGTTTGCCGTACTAGTGATGATGGCGAATGCTCTGAATAAGTATGGAATGATATCATGGATATCAAAAGGGATTGTAGGATATGTCAGCCATTTTGAATGGCTGACCGTATTCTTAATGCTGGTACTCATTTACTTCTATACCCGCTATTTTTTCGCGTCAGCAATGGCTCATATTTCTGCGATGTATCTGGCATTTCTTGCCGTCGCAATTTCCGTCGGTGCGCCGCCGCTATTTGCAGCTCTCGTGCTCGGCTATACTTCTAACCTCTCTATGGGGTTGACTCAGTATTCCGGCGGACCGGGTCCAGCACTGTTTGGCTCAGGTTACAACTCAACCGGGCAATGGTGGGGAGTGAGTTTTGTGGTTTCGATTGTATCGATTCTAATATGGCTGTTACTTGGTGGGGCATGGATGAAGGCTATCGGATATTGGTAGCCGATAGCCTGCCGTCAACATTATTTTTCCCGGGTTTAAGCAAGAGCCCGGGAAATTCACAGAATGGTAAAATTAAGCGCAGAACATCCAGTCAGCGTCCACGACTGGATATTGTTTTATTTCTACACTGACGTTGATGCTTGATTTTCCTGTCTTCGCCGGGATTAAAAATAATGAGAACTATTTACCCAGAAGCTCCCGGCGGATAATTGCCGCCCCGGCGCTTAGCGCATTGAGCTTACCGCTCGCCACCGGACGCGATAGCGGCGCCATGCCGCAGTTGGTTGAAGGATAAAGCTTATCGGCATCCACAAACTGCAGCGCTTTACGTAAGGTCGCGGCGACTTCCTCCGGCGTTTCGATCGCATTGGTCGCCACGTCGATGGCTCCAACCATCACTTTTTTTCCGCGAATCAGTTCAAGCAGATCCATGGGAACACGTGAGTTATGACATTCCAGCGAGATGATATCGATGCTGGAGGTTTGCAGCTTAGGAAACGCTTCTTCATATTGTCGCCACTCTGTTCCCAGGGTCTTTTTCCAGTCGGTATTCGCTTTGATGCCGTATCCATAGCAGATATGTACCGCAGTTTCGCATTTTAGCCCTTCAACGGCTCTTTCTAAGGCCGCGATGCCCCAATCATTAACCTCATCAAAAAACACATTAAAGGCTGGCTCATCAAACTGAATAATGTCGACGCCGGCGGCCTCCAGTTCCCTGGCTTCCTGATTAAGTATCTTCGCAAACTCCCAGGCCAGTTTTTCGCGGCTCTTATAGTGATTGTCATAGAGCGTATCAATCATGGTCATGGGCCCCGGCAGCGCCCACTTAATCGGCTGGCTGGTGAGCTGACGTAAAAAACGCGCATCTTCGACAAAAACGGGTTTTTGACGCTCGACGGCGCCCACGACGGTCGGAACGCTCGCATCATAGCGATTACGGATTTTAACGACTTCGCGTTTTTCAAAATCGACGCCGCTGAGGTGCTCAATAAACGTAGTAACAAAGTGCTGACGGGTTTGCTCGCCATCGCTGACGATGTCGATGCCGGCGCGCAGTTGGTCAAATAAGGACAGGCTCAGCGCGTCTTTTTTCCCGGCAATTAACTCTTCATTCTGCAGTTTCCATGGGGACCACAGTTTCTCAGGCTCTGCAAGCCAGGACGGTTTCGGTAAGCTGCCGGCTGTTGAAGTGGGTAATAATTTTGTCATTATCGATAGCCTTATATATGCGATGTCTTAAAGAGCGTAATGAGCAGACCATTGCTGCAGAATATTTTTATACGGTTTAATAAAGTGCTCTTCGGTAAACTTCCCCTGCTCTACCGCCAGCTGGCTGCGCTCTTCACGATCGTAAACAATTTTGGTTAATGAATGGTCCTGATGATGCAGATCGGGCTGATAGCAGAGTCCTGCGGCAGAGTTGGCGTTGTAGATCTCCGGGCGGTATATCTTCTGGAACGTCTCCATCGTGCTGATGGTGCTAATCAGCTCAAGGCTCGTGTAATCGCTCAGCAAATCCCCTGAGAAATAAAAGGCCAAAGGCGCAACGCTGTTTTTCGGCATAAAGTAGCGAACCTTCAGGCCCATTTTGCCAAAATATTGCTCAGTCAACGATGAACCCTCTGGCCGGTATTCGAGCCCCAGGACAGGATGTTGATTTCCGGTCTGGTGATAGGTGTCTTTGCTGGAGACGCTAAGGCAAATGACCGGTGATTTTTTGAAATTGGCCTTGTACTCCGCTGAATTGACGAAATGTTTAAATATGTTGCCGTGCAAATCGCCGAATCCTTCCGGAAGGCTAAAACCTGCGCGTCCTTTATTATGGTCTAACAGCAATACGCTAAAGTCGTAGTCGCGAACGTACGAAGAGAAATTATTGCCAACGATACCCTCAATACGTTCATCGGTCTTTTTATCAATAATGCTGGTTTGCAATATTTCAATCACCGGAAAGGTATCGCCGGTGGCACTGATATTCATTTCGGCTGAAATAATTTCCAGCGCAACGGCATAGCGATCGCCTTTGGGGTTATCCCAGTGCGCCAGCGTATTGAAACGATTGTCAATCATGACTAAGGTATTGCGCAGATTCTCCTGGCGATTTTCCCCTCTTGCTAAATTAGCAAAGTTGGTTGTAATACGCGTATTTTCTGAGGGGTTATAGTTTTCATCAAAGAGAGTGCGTTTAATAGTAAAGGTAAATTGTTGATTCATCGCAGATGTGCATCCTAAGTTCTGAGATAAAAACTGCAGTCCTTTCTGATGGTTGCAGGCTGGCGCAGGCTTCCATAAGCAGTCTTCATCTTCATATTATCTATATCGAATACAGCATGTTATGCCAGAGCCATTAGATGAGTGAAAGCGAGTTAATTTCATTACAACATGAGCCATATTCATGGTCTGGCGTCAGCCCATGCTGTATCTCGTTGAACAGAGCCAGCCGCTCTTGCCAACGAGCTTGTCCTGCCGGTTAAACATCCGTACATTTTCCTGTCGCCTGTATGAGTTGATGCTGAAGCAAGAAACATCAGAGGTCGGCCAGGCTAAACACGACCTCAAGCCTGGCGTCTTTCTTTTCAACAACCGTTCTCTTCATGCTCCTTTGCGCTCTGTCGGGCGCGATCGTTGGAGGAAAATGGAAGTGGGACCGGCGCGTTTTCATGCTTTACTTTGGTGATGTCCAAAACCTGACTAACGCTACCGATATTTTTTCTGGCATATTTATGTTCTATGGTTAATTCGGATTATCAACAGCGAATATAGCCATCAACAACCCGCTCTAACTTATTGATTTGAGGGATACAATGAATAATGTCATTCTCAGCATAATTGCTAAAATTTCCGCCATGGATGCCGAAAGTAAGCAGCTTGCTGCCCAGGTCGAGGCGCAGTCTTTGCTCATTAGCGCGCTGATGCTCGCTATCGGCAAGGAAGGCGGCGTCGCGGAATTAGTTAGCAGCGTAACGAAAGCGATAAATTCGGTACTGGAATCATCTGAAGACGTTCTGAAGACGGACGCAGAACTGCTTCTGACCAAGTTTCAGGAACAAATAGCGCTCACGCAGTTGATAAGCACCCACGAAGATGAAATCAGTCATGACAGGCTCGATGATTAACAAGGGTCAGTCTGTTATAGATTGAGAATATGCAGGGCTTGCGGTTAGTCATGAGCTTACCGGCCATCAGCGACTATTGGCCGGTTCAGCTTCAGAAAATAGGGATACTCCAGGCGGAATACGCAATGTCTACTCGCCTGCGCTGCTGTTGGAGGCAAACCGCTCGGTACATTAAGGCAAATCAGGCTTCACTTTTCCCCAGGCCAACGTATGTCACCGACGCCGTTGACTTTCGGCATGGCAAATAAAAAGCCCTGGAAACGTTTAATACCCGCAGATTCGAGCCAGCACCACTCCTCTATCCGCTCTATGCCTTCAGCAACCACCGCAATCTCAAGTTCACGGCAGCAGTTGATAATCGATCTTACCACCGCTTGTTTAGGGCCGCTCTGATGGATATCGGTAATAATCTCGCGGTCGATTTTAACTTTATCAGGCTGAATTTTTGTCAACAACGAGAGTCCAGCATATCCGGCGCCAAAGTCATCAATTGCCAGCCCCATACCAGAGACGCGCAGTTTTTTTATCGCGCTGCTGAACTGGCTAAAACCGGAGATCATTTCATCTTCCGTCACCTCCACGATCACCTGTTCGGGTTCAAGACCCTGTTTTTTTATTTCCCGCAGCAGGTATTCAATGGCATCAGGAATAACAACCAGAGACATCGGAAGGATATTAATGGATATTTTATGGTCGCCAATATTGATTTCTTTCGCCAGGGCAAAGGCAACTGATTTCGCTTTGAGATCAACTTCATAACGTTGCTCTGGCGGAATCGAGGCAAAGAAATTGGCGGGACTACCGCCGTCTTTATCACGAATAAGCGCTTCAAGCGAAGTGATATTCCCGGCCAACGGTTCGATAATGGGCTGGAAAGCAAACTGACAGCATTGACTGGCAAAAAACGATTCTTGCGGCGCATGAAATGCATGTTTACGCGAATGAAGCGACCATTTGTCAGGCCGTAAAAAGGGTGACGGCGCGGCAGCGCTTTTTTGACTGATAAAAGTATGGATAAATTTATAGACGCGCTCTTCGGTGGAAAGATAACCTTTCAGTTGGCTAAGCTTGCGAACCTTTGTCAGGACGTCAGCGGTTTGCAGTTTATTCAGGTCAAAAAACATCATCCCTACGTTTTCAAAGCGCCGGCGCGGCGCGTAATCACGCATCAGCTCGACAACCTGATGGTGGCGATCGTCTTGCTTGATCGTGCTGAATAGCTGCTCAAGCACGCACTCATCCCCCTCAAGTATCTGAAGGTAAACATTATCTTTTAAAAGAAGTATGCCCGTAATCCCGCGTGCTGCGTTCTCAGCATTCGCTTTTTCAACCAGCAGTATGAGATCGGTTTCTTGTGTTAAATGCATCTGACTTCTGTAAATCAGAGTTGTCAGCATAATCCCATCCAGATGTTTGCCAGGAGAATGGAACTGTGTAACACAGTTTACCCTTTTAACCCAGGCTATCTGTCATAATTAACTGGACCGGCTGTTGCCGACTAAGTTTATCCGATTATTTACGGCAGCAACCGGCAAGGGCCAGCGAAATAATCCTCAGCGGCGCGGGTAATGGCAGTGATTCATTCAGTAGCCATTTAAACCGTTTGGTAAATGCGTTTTTTTAAGCGGTATTTACTAGCCAACAAATCCCTGCTCGCGCATGCGCGCTATCGCCTCTTCGCTGGCGCAGACCATGCCCGTGGTCAGCGTTTCAAAACCAAAGCGGCGATAAAAGCCGACTTTATCCACCACCGAGTAGATGAAGGTTTTGCCGAACGGCCGCAGCCGATCGCTAACCGATTGCATCAGCTGCTGCCCGTACCCCTTTCCCTGACAGCGCGGGTGCACCGCGACATCCGCCAGATAGCTGCACCAGGTCAGGTCGCTAATCGCCCGGGCAACGGCAATAAGCTGCCCGTTTTCATAGCCAAACCAGCAAAAGGTACTATGGCGAAACGCGCGCTCCACCAGCGCGACGTCCCGCTGATTGAGACCTGCGGCGGCGATAATCTCCGCCACCGTCTGCCAGTCAACCGAGTCCACGTGCTCTTTATCTTTTAATATCATCATGACGTTGCCTTTCACTCGCCTGCTTTGGCTTTCAGCATAGCCGAATGGCGCTAAAAAAAGCGCGCCCTGCCGCCCCCGGTCAACAGCATTTTATGCTGGATAAAAAAGTATAAGCCGGGGAAATTTTCTGACACCGCGGCGTGAAAACAGCGCATTTATGCTTAACAGCGGCGAGTAATCGACCTGCTGGTAGAATTAAATAAAATAACGCCATATTCCAACGACCGAAAACGGGCAAAAAAAAACCGCCATGTGACTGGCGGTGAATGAATGCTTGCATGGATAGATTGTGTTTTGCATTTTTACGTTCAGGGCATAACCCCCTGAGTACGCTTGTCCGATAAGCTATCACGCGCAACATCAATGAAAGCTAAACGGACTGTTGCTTACAGCTTTTCCACCAGCGCTTTGATCTGCGCGACAAGACCCTCTTTCTCCTCCTGCGTGGCGCCCGCGCAGGGCCAGGTGGATTGGCGGATAATCAGGCGCGTCGGCAGCAGCTCGCGGATCTTCATCTGCGGGGCAGCCATTAGCTGGATGAGCAGCTCAACCGCCCTTTTTCCCAGAACGTTAAAATCCTGGGCGACGGTGGTCAGCGGCGGCTGGAAGTAGAGGCTGTCCGCGGTATCGTCATAGCCGGTGACCGAGATCGCCTGGCTGCCGGTGCGATTCAACTGCGCCAGCGCGCTCAGTACCCCGAGCGCCATCTGATCGTTAGCCACCACGATGGCGCTAATGCGCGGATGATGATGCAGGAGCTCAAACGTTTTGTTCCAGCCGCTGGCGGCGCTCCAGTCGCCAAACACCGTCACCGCATTACTGACGCCCAGCCGATGCAGCGCCTCGCGCCAGCTGCTCAATCGCATGCGCGCGGAGACCGAGCTCTCCGGCCCGGCCAGCAGGCCGAACTCCCGGTGCCCGGCGTCCCAGAGATGCCGCACGCACGCGCCGCAGCCGTCGCGATGATCGAAACGCACGCAGCACACGTCGGTCTCCGGCGAAACATCAAGAAACATGCAGGCGATATCGGGGTTTTCCACCACCAGCCGCTCCGCGAGGCTGCTTTCGAGCGGCAGGCTGATAATCGCGCCGCGAATATGCTGGGCGCGAAACTCATTAAGCCGCGCCTGCAGCGACGGATAGTCGACCTGCACCGGCATCGCAATCGAGACCTCAAGCTGATGCAGACCGGCGTAGCTTTTCACCGCCGCGGCGATTTGTGAAGGCGCGTGCAGCGTCAGCGAAGCGGTTATCAGCCCAATCGACGGCGCGGATTTCCCCGCCAGCAGCTGAGCGGAACGGTTCGGTACGTAGCGCAGCGCCTGCATCGCGCGGATGACCTTATCGCGGGTTCGTTCAGACACCACGTCCGGATTATTCAGCACCCGGGAGACCGTCTGCTGAGACACGCCGGCCTCGCGGGCCACATCGTCAAGCGTTGCCAGGCGACGCTGCATAGTGCACTCCTTCTGAATCAAAACCTCAATGTCGTCCGCTAACATTTTATGTTTAAAAGACGACAAAAATCAGCTGTTTTTCCAGCTTTTCGTGATCGCCAGTGGGTTTCATTTTCGCCAATATTGCGGCTATAGCGAAAATAACTGATAACAAAATCATATTGTCTAGCGAATGACATTTTTATCACTTATCCGTCAGGAATACGTATGCAACAACACGACTCTCTTTCCGCCGCAGGAGCAACGTTCCATCAGATTCTCGCCCGCGAAGACTGGCAGAACCAGACCATTACCCATCTCAACCGTTTACCGGCCCACCCGGCTTTCGCCAGCTGGCGCGATACCGACGCGGCGCAAAAAAACCAGCCCTCGGCGTTCCGCCGCCGGCTTGACGGCCAGTGGCAGTTCTCCTGGGCCCGCAGCCCGTTTGACGTGGATGCCCGCTGGCTGGAAGACGATCTGCCGGACAGCCGCAGTACGCCGGTGCCGTCAAACTGGCAAATGGAAGGCTACGACGCTCCGATCTATACCAACGTCCGCTACCCGATCGACACTACGCCGCCGCGCGTGCCTGAGGAGAATCCGACCGGCTGCTACTCGCTGACGTTCAGCGTCGATGAGAGCTGGCGAGCCGACGGCCAGACGCAGATTATCTTCGACGGCGTTAATTCGGCTTTTCATCTGTGGTGCAACGGCGAATGGGTCGGTTATTCGCAGGACAGTCGCCTGCCTGCGGCCTTCGATCTCTCGCCCTACCTTCAGCCGGGCGATAACCGCATATGCGTGATGGTGATGCGCTGGAGCGCGGGTACCTGGCTTGAAGACCAGGATATGTGGCGCATGAGCGGCATCTTCCGTTCGGTCTGGCTGCTGAACAAACCGACCCTGCACCTCTGCGACGTTCAGCTTACGCCGCAGCTCGATGCGCTCTATCGGGATGCCGAGCTGCTGGTGAACTTAAGCGTCGCCGCGCCGGTCGCGCTGCTGGAGGCGCTGACGGTGAAGATCGAACTGTGGGATGACGATCGTCTGGTCGCCAGTCACCAGCAGTCGCCGGGTTCGCCGATTATCGATGAGCGCGGAAGCTATGCCGAACGCGCGGCGATTCGTCTGCCGGTAGAGCGACCGGCGCTGTGGAGCGCGGAAACGCCAAACTGCTATCGGGCGGTGGTGTCCCTGTGCCGCGGCGATGAAACGATCGAGGCTGAAGCCTGGGATATCGGCTTTCGCCGGGTTGAAATCAAAAACGGCCTGCTGCTGTTAAACGGCAAACCGCTGCTGATCCGCGGCGTCAACCGTCACGAGCACCATCACCAGCGCGGCCAGGTGGTGACCGAAGAGGATATGGTGCAGGACATCCTGCTGATGAAGCAGAACAACTTTAACGCCGTGCGCTGCTCGCATTATCCAAACACCCCGCGCTGGTACG
This sequence comes from Klebsiella sp. PL-2018, assembly GCF_019048985.1. NCBI lineage: Bacteria > Pseudomonadati > Pseudomonadota > Gammaproteobacteria > Enterobacterales > Enterobacteriaceae > Klebsiella > Klebsiella sp. PL-2018. The sequence continues at coordinate 2,715,561 of NZ_CP077673.1, read as the reverse complement.
AGCTGTGCAATCGCTATGGCCTGTACGTCGTTGACGAAGCCAATATTGAAACCCACGGCATGGTGCCGATGAATCGTCTTTCCGACGATCCAGCCTGGCTGCCGGCCTTCAGCGCCCGCGTCAGCCGGATGTTGCAAAGCAATCGCAACCACCCGTCGATTATTATCTGGTCGCTGGGGAACGAATCCGGCGGCGGCGGCAACCATGAAGCGATGTATCACTGGCTGAAGCGCAACGATCCCTCCCGCCCGGTGCAGTACGAGGGTGGAGGCGCCGACAGCACCACCACCGATATTATCTGCCCGATGTACGCCCGCGTTGAGCGCGATCAGCGGATTCCGACGGTGCCGAAATGGGGGATCAAAAAGTGGATCAGTCTGCCGGGCGAGCAGCGCCCGCTGATCCTCTGCGAATACGCCCACGCGATGGGCAACAGCCTCGGCAACTTTGCTGATTACTGGCAGGCCTTCCGCGACTATCCGCGCCTGCAGGGCGGGTTTATCTGGGACTGGGCGGATCAGGCCATCAGCAAAACCTTCGACGACGGCAGCGTCGGCTGGGCCTACGGCGGTGATTTTGGCGATACGCCGAACGATCGCCAGTTCTGTATGAACGGCCTGGTCTTCCCCGACCGCCGCCCGCACCCTTCATTAATTGAAGCGAAACACGCGCAGCAGTACTTCCAGTTTACCCTGCTTGCGCAATCCCCGCTGCGTATCAGCATCAGCAGCGAATATCTGTTCCGCGCCACCGATAACGAAGCGCTGCGCTGGCAGGTCCAGGCCGCCGGAGAAACCTTTGCCGAGGGTCAAGTGAAGCTTGAGCTGAGCCCTGAAGGCCAGAGCGAGCTGACGCTGTGCGATGCGCTGACGCTGCCCGTGGGCGCCGAAGCGGTGTGGCTGACGCTGGAGGTTGTCCAGCCGCAGGCCACCGCCTGGTCCGACGCCGGGCATCGCGTCGCCTGGCAGCAGTTCCCGCTCGCCGCCCCGCTGGCGCTGCGCCTGCCTTCCCCCGTCGGCACGGCGCCAGCGCTGGAGAGCAGCGACGCGGCCTGGACCGTACGCAGCGGCTCGCAGCAATGGACTATCGACCGGGAGAGCGGCCTGCTGACCCACTGGCAGGTAGAGGGTGTGGAACAGCTGCTGACGCCGCTGCGCGACCAGTTTGTGCGCGCCCCGCTGGATAACGATATCGGCGTCAGCGAAGTGGAGCGCATCGACCCCAACGCCTGGGTTGAACGCTGGAAGAGCGCCGGGCTCTACGGCCTCAGCGCCCGCTGCGTACAGTGCGACGCCCAGCGCCTGGCCCATGAAGTGGTTATCGATAGCCGCTGGCACTATCTGCGCGGCGACGAAGTGGTGATTGTCAGCCACTGGCGGATGACGTTTGATGGCGAAGGCAAGCTGCATCTGGCGGTCAATGGTGAACGCGCCGGCACCCTGCCGCCGCTGCCGCGCATCGGGCTGAATTTCCAGGTTCCGGACCAGCATCAACCGGTTTCCTGGCTCGGCTACGGCCCGCATGAAAACTATCCGGACCGCCGCACCAGCGCCTGTTTCTCCCGCTGGCAGCTGCCGCTGGAAGAGATGACCACACCGTACATTTTCCCGACGGAAAACGGCCTGCGCTGCGATAACAAAGCGCTGGACTGGGGGCGCTGGCACGTCGCGGGCGATTTCCACTTCTCCGTACAGCCCTACAGCACCGCGCAGTTAATGGAGACCGATCACTGGCACAGGATGAAGCCGGAAAACGGCGTCTGGATCGCGCTCGATGCTCAACACATGGGCATCGGCGGCGATGACTCCTGGACACCCAGCGTACTACAGCAATGGCTGCTGCTTGAGACACAATGGCAATATCAGTTAACGATTCATTTCCAATAATAATCGGGGGCGCCAGCCCCCAACCTTACAGGCATAATAATATGGAATATTCACAATGAAACTCTCTGAACTCGCGCCACGAGAACGGCATAATTTTATATATTTCATGCTGTTCTTTTTCTTCTACTATTTCATTATGTCAGCCTACTTCCCCTTCTTCCCGGTATGGCTGGCGGAAGTAAACCATTTAACCAAAACCGAAACGGGGATTGTCTTCTCCTCCATTTCGCTATTCGCGATAATTTTCCAGCCGGTGTTTGGCCTGATTTCCGATAAGCTCGGCCTGCGCAAACATCTGCTGTGGACGATTACGATTTTATTAATCCTGTTTGCCCCGTTCTTTATTTTTGTTTTCTCTCCGCTGCTGCAGATGAATATCATCGCGGGCGCGCTGGTGGGCGGGATCTATCTGGGGATCGTCTTCTCCAGCGGCTCCGGGGCGGTAGAAGCCTATATTGAACGCGTCAGCCGCGCCAACCGTTTTGAATACGGTAAAGTGCGCGTCTCCGGCTGCGTCGGCTGGGCGCTGTGCGCCTCAATCACCGGCATTCTGTTTAGTATCGACCCCAATATCACCTTCTGGATCGCCTCCGGCTTCGCGCTGATCCTCGGCGTGCTGCTGTGGGTCTCGAAGCCGGAAAGCAGCAATAGCGCCGAGGTTATCGACGCCCTGGGCGTCAACCGTCAGGCTTTCTCCATGCGCACCGCCGCCGAGCTCTTGCGGATGCCGCGCTTCTGGGGCTTTATTATTTATGTCGTTGGCGTCGCCAGCGTCTATGACGTTTTCGACCAGCAGTTCGCCAACTTTTTTAAAGGCTTCTTCGCCAGCCCGCAGCGCGGCACCGAAGTGTTTGGCTTCGTGACCACCGGTGGGGAATTACTCAATGCGCTGATCATGTTCTGCGCGCCGGCAATTATTAACCGAATTGGCGCCAAGAATGCCCTGTTAATTGCCGGGGTAATTATGTCAGTCCGAATTTTAGGCTCGTCTTTCGCGACCTCGGCGGTGGAAGTGATTATATTAAAAATGCTGCATATGTTTGAGATCCCCTTCCTGCTGGTTGGCACCTTTAAATATATCTCGTCGGCATTTAACCCAAAACTTTCGGCGACGCTGTTCCTGATCGGCTTTAATTTATCGAAACAGCTGTCGGGCGTTGTGCTCTCGGCGTGGGTAGGACGGATGTATGATACCGTCGGCTTCCATCAGGCTTATCTGATCCTGGGCTGTATTACCCTGAGCTTTACCGTCATTTCGCTGTTTACCCTGAAAGGCAGCAAAACCCTGCTCCCGGCCGCAGCATAACGCCAGGCCGCCGGAAACCCTCCGGCGGCGCGTCGGCAATACACCGTTAAGACGCCGGGTAAGGCAGTTGCCGCTAGCCGGCGATCCGCGTTTCCCCGTCGCTATTTTCCAGCCCGTAAAGGCGCGCTTCCGCCATCGATGAAATCAGCTCAGCCAGCTCGGCGGAGTGGCTGGTTAACCAGATTTGGCTATAGCGGGACGCTTCGACAATCAGCCGGGCCAGCGCCGGGAACATCTGGCGATGCAGGCTGTTTTCCGGCTCGTTAATGGCCAGAAATGCCGGAGGGCGCGGGCTTAATAGCGCCACCGCCAGGCACAGGAAGCGCAGCGTGCCGTCGGACATTTCCGCCGCCAGTAAAGGCCGCCAGACGCCGTTACGGAGCATCTTCATCGAGAAACGCGAGTTTTCGTTTTCACAATAAAAGGTACACGCCGGGAACGCTTCGCCGAGGATCTCATGCAGCAGCTCTTCGGCGCCGATTTCCACGATGGTCTGAAAGGCGGCGGCGAGGTTATGCCCATCGCTGTCGAGCACCGGCGAGCGGTAGCCTACCGTCGGGTGTCGCAGCGGTGAGAGTCTGCCAATATTGAATTCGTGATAAAAGCGCCAGTGGCGCATGGTTTCCCTGACCCGCGAGACCTCCGGAAAACGGTGCGGCTCGCCCAGTTGGCCAAAAATCGATTCATTCTCGTAAATGGCGTCGGTAAAGGTACTCTTTTCGCCATTCACATCCACCAGGAACGCCGCCTGGTTTTTACGCTCCAGCACGCGCGATGAAGGACGTCGGGAAAATCCCGCCAGCCAGATCGACTCCTCTTTAACGATCGGATCCAGCTGAAACTGGGTAGGGTAAGGCAGCTTTTCCGGAAAACCCACCTGCAGCTGGTAGTCAAACTCGTCGGTCAGACAGCCAATCTGCAGCCGCCGCGGAAAGCGGTCGGTCGGCGCGCCTGGCCCGGACCACATAATGTTTTCCAGCCCGCCCTCATCGCTGATATAGCCGGAAAACTTCCCGTCGGCGCAGGCGGTTAACAGGTGGATGGCTTTATAGATATTGGATTTACCGCAGCCGTTGGGGCCAAAGACGATATTCAGCGCACCGAGTTCCAGCTCAATATCCCTGACCAATCTGAAATTTTTTATCCGGATATGGTTAATCATAGATTCCCGAAACTGATAAAAGCGTTTGGCGCTACTGTATCGGAGGCGAAAGGAAAACAAAACAGGCGCGGACCGGACGACAGCTTGCCGCCCGGCTCCGGCTTAGCTGAAGAGTTTTTTCATGCCGCGGGTCAGCGCGACTCTTTTGAGTTTGTCCGTATCCTCATGGCTCTCGTTGAAAACGCCGAAAAAATAGCGTTCATCGTCAATGGTCTGCGATACGATTCTGTAGCTCAGCGGCTGGCCGGATTTCGCGCCGTACTGCGCAGGCGTCACGGAAATCTCCGTCGCGTTATCGGCAACGCTAACCATCAGGCCGTCGCCCTTCCCTCCAACCAGCATCACCTTAATTAACGGGTGCACCATGTCCCTCCCGGGTTGAGGTCAATGATTAATTTTCGATGGCCGCAGGCTGACAGTTGGTCGTTGCGCCGCCGTGGCCGGACTTGTCTTTAGCGGAGGCCGGCTGAGCGCCCTCTTTACCAACAACGGGCGGTAACGGCACGCCTTCTTTGTCCACCGCAGGCGACGCCTTCTGGCAGGTCGCCGTTTTCGTGGCCTCTGCGCCCCAGACAGGGGTTTGCAGACTCAGGATCGCCACGGGAGCAAGCAGCAACGTGTTCTTCAGTACTTTCTTATAGTTCATACCGGCCTTGAGTAAAAAAATTTCTTTCTTATGCTGAGCTAAGCGCTGATTATTAGGAGTAAAAGCTGACAAATGATGAAGGAAAAAAGAGGAATTGTGAACATCAATAGTTCTTATTTATGAATTGCCGCCTTTCCTGCCCCCGCGCCTGACGGATCTTATATCCAGGAATTACCTTAATCAATTGAAATGACGGCAATCCCCCCATTCTGGCGACGTTTCTTTTCGCCAGAGTGTAGCGCTTTTGTGGCAGAAACAGCGACCTGGTTTATATCCCGGACGTTGTGGAAAATTCCTGGAGTGAGGCTCACCGACGGCTGAGCATTTGTACTTCGCTTGTTAGCCACTAGACTTAAATAAGTCAAACGAAAGGAGACTCCCATGTCATCACAAGAGTATGAAAACGACGCGCAGAATCTGGCGGACAAAGTGAGCAACAAAGTCAATGAATTCGCCGGGGAAGCCCAGCAGCAATTTGGTGATGCGGTTGATTCGCCTAAACATCAGCTAAAAGGCGCGGCCCGTAAGTACGCCGCTCAGGCGTCGGATGCCGTCTCAGAGGTCTCCGAGCGCGTAAGGGAAAATCCGCTGACCGGGCTGCTGGCGGCCGGCGCTATCGGGCTGGTGATTGGTTTACTGGCGGGACGGAAATAACCCATTCTAAGGCCCTTCGGGCCTTAATTTTTTGCCTGCGGCGCGCTTATGCTAACGCTGACTTAAATCGCCACGACTTCAGCTACGTTAAACTGAAAAACGTAAGGGTCGGACAACAGGTGGAATTGCTCATCATCCGCATAGGTCACTGCGACATGATACGCTTCACCGGCAAAGGCGATGACCGCATCCAGATTGTGCCAGTACGTTGCCAGGAAGAAGTGTTCCCACTCCCCCTGCGTTTCCCGTCTGACAAACGCCCCCGCGTTGCCGCTGATGCCCTGGGAATGCTGTACGCCTGTCGCCTGCAAATGAACCGCAAACGCATCGCCAAACTCAACGGGAACACAACCATGCCAGGTTCTGACAATCATCTCCACACCTCATAAAAAAGCAATAAAGATGCTTTTATAGCAAATAAATGGCGATAATAGTGATTTTTTATGCAATTGCTTTATGCGAATCATACCGCCTGGTACATCCCGGACATTTGCAGGTATAATCTCACTCATTATTCAGCGGATTCAGACACGAAGATGACAAAACTCACCTTACAAGAACAAATGCTTAAAGCCGGGTTAGTGACCAGCAAAAAAATGGCCAAAGTTCAGAGAACGGCGAAAAAGTCCCGCGTTCAGGCTCGTGAAGCCAGAGAAGCAGTGGAAGAGAATAAAAAAGCGCAGCTTGAGCGAGATAAGCAGCTTAGCGAGCAGCAAAAGCAGGCGGCGCTCTCGAAAGAGTATAAAGCGCAGGTTAAGCAGCTTATTGAAATGAATAAAATCGATATTTCAAAAGGCAATATTGATTTTAACTTCACGGATAACAACTTCATTAAAAAAATCGCCGTGGATAAACTCACCCAGGCACAGCTGATTAGCGGCCGTCTCGCCATTGCGCGTCTGGCCGGCGATAACGACGGCGAGAGCAAATACGCGATTATCCCGGCGAGCGTCGCCGATAAAATCGCCCAGCGCGACGCCAGCAGCATTGTCTTAAACAGCGCGCTAAGTGCGGAAGAGCAGGACGAAGACGATCCGTATGCTGATTTTAAAGTTCCCGATGATTTGATGTGGTAAGCAATGCGGGCCTGCGCAGACCGGCGATTCAGGCCTGGTCTGCGCAGGCGTTGTGCTTTACACTGCGCGCGGCAAAAATTGAGTAGATAAACGATTAACCAGGCGGTAACGGCGATGAACGGAACGATCACAACGTGGTTTAAAGATAAAGGTTTTGGATTTATCAAAGATGAAAACGGCGATAATCGCTATTTTCATGTGATTAAGGTTGCCAACCCTGAACTCATTAAAAAAGATGCAGCAGTCACTTTCGAACCCACCACCAATAACAAGGGTTTGTCAGCCTATGCGGTAAAAGTCCTGCCGGAAAGCAAATATATCTATATTGCAGGCGAGCGGATTAAGCTTACATCGATCAAATCTTTCCTGGTGTACAGCGAGGAAGAGCCCGCCGATGCCCGCATCGACAAAGAGAATGCGGTCCTTTCCGTAGGCCTGTTGATGGGAAATATCAGGCCAAAATCCACCGCTAAGCCTGGCGAAATGCGTTCGGTGAAAAAGCTGGCCATTACCACCTTCCAGGGAACCACCCTCATCTTCTCGGAAGATGAGATAGACATTGAGGCCACGGTAAAGCTGCTTAAGGTGTGAAAGCGTACGGCTCAACAAACCGGGCTCTGTGCCCGGTTTGGGAGTGATGACAAATCTGTTTAAACATCTTCCCCGGTTCTTCACCGGGTGGCGGTTGACGCCTTACCCGGCCTGCCAATACCAGAGTCACAACCTGCCGCGCAATTTCTTCGGACTCGTGCAAGCGAAGCGCTGTTAGGTAATTCCAGCCGTTCTGTTCTTTATCCGCAATGGGACGCCGGGCTCTGCGTCCTTTATTAACCAGATAATTTTTCTCCTCCCTCAGCCAATATCCGCCTGCCTCTCGGTTTATTCCAGTCGCGCGCGCGTTATGCCCGTAAAAACATGACGCAAAATACGCTAATCCGCAATAGCTATTAAAAAAGGTTATTACTACCCTAAATAATTCGAGTTGCAGGACAAAGCACTCGTGCCTTGAACAGCGCTTACGCTGGCCTCGAAGGGGCGAGGCCGCAGGCAGACATCATATTGAGCCCGGTTGATACCCTATTTTCATTTACCTTGCGCACGGTGATGAGTAAGGTAAGTCCTAAAATGTTCCCGGCGGTAAACGGTTTGTTGGTTTTGCCCGCAGCGCGAGGCTAAAATTTTGCCGCTATGGTACTGCCTCCATAGCACATTGCTCACCTGCAGCTCTTGCATACGGTTTGCAGGTGAGCAGCCTTATCCGCAGTAAAATTTACTTATTCACATTGTATCCGCTGATTTCTTGATATATCGGCGATCCGTTCCATAATGAAGTCTACGCACATCGCGCCCTTCTTTAGGGGATACGCCAGTAGCAGCGCTTTTGGACATAACCGCTTCTGCAGCTAGCCCCCATTCGGCTTGATCATCGACATCTCTCAGTAACAGAGTTTTTGGATGTTATTCAATAGCTTATTCCTGTGAAGTCAGAAACGCGTTTTCTCAAAAAAATCTTGAAATGAGGATTTAAGCCCATGAAATATGTATAGTTACCTTGATATAGAAAAAATCAAAGCCAATCTTGAGTGGATTGTTAATCAATCTTCAGCAAACTCTGAGATGCCCTCAGTTTCCGATCGCAAAACAATCTACAGCCTTCTGGAGCTCATACAGACCTATGACGGACTGCTGGAGTTAATTGTCCAATACGGAATTACCGTAGTCGATAAGGAAATCATCGAAGGCTTGTCGCTTACAGAAGAGTTTATCGCTAAGGTCAAATCGAATGCGAATGCATTTTAACCATGCCCTGGCACCTCTACAGTATCACTTCCCCATCTTGATGAATGTAAGGCTTCAGTTTGGGAAGGAAAAACGGACCCGACGCTCGGTCCTCGTTACGTGACAATCGCCGGACTAACCCAGTCCGCGGTTTTTCAGCCTCAGCTCAATCTTAAGCGCGCGCTCGCGACACTGGCGACAAAGCGCAGTTAAATCAAAACCCGTGCCGCGAGACAAAATGGCCTCGCGGAAGCGCTGGCCCTGTTCGCGGGTTAAACCACCCTGCTCAACGCGTCCCGGATAGCTACGCGGTGGAAGTATCAAATCAACGGCATGCATGCCGTTAAATGACGAATAGCGCCTCGCCCTATGATTCAATGGACGCCGCTAAAGATTAGCTTTGGATGCTATATTCATAATGATTTTCTGAATGATTGTCATTAATTAATAAAAACCGTGAATGCAAATTAATACTGGCATAACAAATCTTGGCATTTAGTGCGATTAAAAACGCTGAAAAACAAACAAATCACCTACACAAGCTGCTGATTTGGCTGCGAATTTTTATTAAAAAGTAAAGCCACTCTTTCTTTAAACCTATTGCCATTATATTAAATAAGAAATATCCTAATCTCATCAGGCGTTACTTAAATAAAACATCATGCGGCGGTCGAAATTTTTTCCACCGTCTTTTTAAAAATAAGAAAATCATGCTAAAAATCGCCATCATCACCAAAAACATTTATTTAGAAAAGGCTATAGAGGAACTTACCCAAGAAATTGCGAGCACCAAAGGTATAAGCGACCTTTGTTTTCAAAGCAATAACATAAAAGATCACTTCAAAAAACAAGACATAATTTTTACTGAGATGGAAGTTGGCGAATATTTATTATGCCAGGAAATGAAGAGATATAAATCAGAGTGTCCAGCGGTGGTAATTTTCACCAAAAAAGAAATAACATTTAATTCTTCCCTGCTGCCTTTATGCGTTCAAAATGCTGTCATTTTATTTCATAAAAGCAGCCTTGAAACGATCAAAAAAAACCTGTCCATTCTCTTTGATGAATTTGTCGCGGGCGATAAGAAACGTATAACGATAGAGAAGAATCGCTGTTTAAAATGCCCGCATCAGTCATTGAGTCGTTCGCAACTAAAAATCATTAATGCCATAAATCTTGGCCTTAACAATAATGAAACAGCAAAAAACCTGGGCATCGATCACAGAACCGTATACTCCCATAAATTGCGAATAATGAAGAAATTCCAGTTAGAAAACAACCAGGAGCTTATCAGATTCTCTTCCATCGTTATGAGAAGAACATCTCTCTATTTTAATTAGAATTTCATACGCTTGCTTTTAAAACTCAACTTTTGCTTTTTTCTGTCTTTAAAATACGAAAATCCAGAAATCAGTGAAACCAGCAATAAAAAAACCGCAAATACCAGAAGCAATATATTAGCCATACTTAATCCGTTCAATAAAAGATATGCAAGAGATAAGACAGATGATAGATTGAAGAACATTCACAGAGCAAGTTCGCTTATTAAATTTAAGAAATCCATGCAACAATGTAAGTAAACTCCTAATATTGCAAGGAAGCTATACTTAATATATTAATATTATTTTTCGCTAAAAAACACTTTATGCCGGGCTTCATGTTTTTAAGCAAAAGTGGCCAGCGCGTCGATGCACGGGATTACCATAACAGGACAAACCATTCCGAGGGCGCTAAATTGGGCAGAGACGTTTTGCAGGGATTTTGGAGAAGGAAAAATTGGATAAAAAACCGGGCGCTGCGCCCGGTCCTGTTACGTGTCAACCGCGCTACTCACTCAGTCCGCGGTTTTCCAGCATCGGCTCAATCTGCGGATCGTGTCCGCGCCACTGGCGATAAAGTTCTGCTAAATCAGTACTATTGCCGCGAGACAATATCGCCTCGCGGAAGCGCTGGCCGTTTTCACGGGTTAACTATATTAGATTTCAATTACTTGCCCATTCTCATCAACCTTGTAATATCTTCCCGCCTCAATACCCTCCTCCCCCTCATAAATCACTTTAATACGATTACGCTCACCATCGTGCCACACCACCGAGGCAACACCGCCCTTACCGATAGTGAAAGACTCAAGAATACGTGAGGCAAAAATAATACCATGTTCGCCTACTGCGGCGCTCGAATTTTCACCGGTGATGATGACTGTATTATTTGTATTTTCAGCATTAACATCGCAATGATATCCCGTGGCTATTGCGACATTATCATTGGCGTCGCGGGCATAAAGAGTGCTGTTATCACCAGCTACCATTCCAACCGATTTGGTAGCTTCGCCAAGATCGATATAACTATCTATACCAGCGGTGATTAATAAGTTATCGCTGCCTGGTGGGTTTTTAAAACTGGCACTGGAGGAATCACCAAGAGCAAATGCCTTACAACCATTAATAGTGTGTTCCTCTTCATCTTCAGGGCTATATTCGATACCGATAATAATTCGCGATTGCTCACCCATGGCCACAGTGGATGAACCATTACCTGCCCATATTTTCGATTCCTTTCCTGTTGTAACAAATTCTCCCGGCGCCTCTACGGGCATAAAGGGCTCATCAGGATAAGCAACCGCCTCCCAATAGGTTGGAAGAACATCTCCATACACCAATCCTTTATAACCGGTATGAACAACTTTTGGAAAATTACATTTCACTGAAACATTCATTTCATCGTAGGGAATGACAACCCATTGATTTTCTTCCAAATCGCCACCAATAACAATTCCTGATTCAAGTAATGCTGGAATCTGAGCCATAATTTTATTCCTTATATATAGCCAGTCGTGGTCGGTTGATTAGTTAACTGGATAAACAAACCTGGCTTATCCGCGTATACCCTGCTGATTTACCAAATCTCTCAGCAAAATTAAATATAGATAGTTCTGTTCGGAATAACCAGTATGAAAAAATGAACTGAAAGGGGAAATACGTGATTTTTAGCTATAAAAAAAACCGCTCAGTGGCGGGCTATCTGGAGCAAATCTCCTACAGATGAGGTACACCATATTTTATCTGAATTTAAAGATTTATTTTGGTGAAAAGTTTTGCAGGGATTTTGGGGAAGAAAAAATTAGACAAAAAACCGGGCGCTGCGCCCGGTCTTCTTCTGCTCTAAACAACGCTCGGCTAGCTCAGCCCGCGGTTTTCCAGCATCGGTTCAATCTGCGGATCGTGTCCGCGCCACTGGCGATAAAGTTCTGCTAAATCAGTGCTATTGCCGCGAGACAAAATCGCTTCGCGGAAGCGCTGGCCGTTTGCGCGGGTTAAACCACCCTGCTCAACGAACCACTGGTAGCCGTCATCGGCCAGCATTTGGGTCCACAGGTAAGCGTAATAGCCCGCGGCGTATCCGCCGCCGAAAATATGCGAAAAGTAGCTGCTGCGATAGCGCGGCGGCACGGCGGCCAGATCCATATTCTCCGCACGCAGGGACGCGGCTTCAAACGCATCGACATCGTCCGGGAGTTTATCCTCCCTCACGCTATGCCAGTGCATATCCAGCAGCGCCGCTGCGAGCAGTTCGCTCATGTCGTAGCCTTTATTAAACTTCGCCGCGCGGAACATGCTGTCGCGCAGCGCGGCCGGCATGATTTCCCCGGTTTGATGATGCCGCGCATAGTGGGCAAATACCTGCGGCTCGCTGGCCCAGTGTTCATAAATCTGTGAAGGAAACTCAACAAAATCGCGCGGCGTATTGGTTCCCGACAGGCTGGCATACTTCTGGCTGGCAAACAGGCCGTGCAGGGTATGCCCAAATTCGTGAAATAAGGTGATGACCTCATCCCAGGAAAGCAGCGCGCTATGTCCGGCTTTGGGTTTCTGGTAGTTACAGACGTTATAAATTACAGGATGCTGCGCACGCAGGGTGGATTGTTCAACAAATACGCCCATCCACGCCCCGCCGCTTTTGCTGTCCCGCGAGAAGTAGTCGCCGTAGAACAGCGCAATTCCCTCTCCGTTAGCGTCGATAATTTCCCATACCTGCACGTCCGGATGATAAACCGGAATATCGAATCGCTCGACAAAGCGAATACCGAACAGCTGTGTCGCCGTCCAGAACACGCCGTCGCGCAGGACGCGGTCGAGGGCAAAATAGGGCTTGAGCTGCGCTTCATCGATGGCAAATTTCGCCCTGCGCACCTGCTCGGCGTAATAGAGCCAGTCCCACGCCGCCGCGCGGAAATCACCGCCTTCATTATCAATAACTTGCTGAATATCCGCCAGCTCCTGCTCGGCCCGCGCCTTCGCCGCCGGGGCGATTCGCCGCATAAAGGCAAACGCCTCTGCCGGATCGCCCGCCATCTGATCGGCCATTGACCAGCTGGCGAAGTCATCAGCGCCCAGCAGCTGCGCTTTGCGCGCGCGGAGCTCCGCTAGCCGCAGTACCAGCTCGCGAGTGTCATTCGCATCGCCCTTCTGATTTCGCGTCCAGCCTGCTGCAAACAAATTCTCTCGCGTCTGCCTGTCCTGCAGCGAAACCAGCGCGGGCTGCTGGGTCGTATTGAGTAAAGGCAGCAGCCAGCGACCACCTAATCCCTTCTCCTGCGCGGCTTCTGCCGCTGCGCTTATCTCATCGTCGCTAAGCCCTGCGAGCTGATGAGCGTAATCCACCACCAGACCACCAGATTTTACCGCCGCCAGCAGGCGCTGCTGAAACTGGCTTTGCAGCGCTGCCGCTTCGGTATTCAGCGCGCGAAGCGCCGCTTTTTGATCGTCCGCAAGCGTGGCTCCCGCAAGGGTAAAGCGTTGCCAGGTCACCTCCAGCAGACGTCGGGATTCGGCGTCAAGGGAGAGCGACTCTCGCCGCTCCCACACCTGCTTCACGCGTTGAAAAAGGGCATCGTTGAGCCAGATATCATTCGCCAGTTCCGCCAGCTCAGAGGAAAACTGCTCATCAAGCGCCTGAATGGCCGGATTGGTCTCCGCGCCCGCCATAGCGAAGAAGACGTTGGTTACCCGAGCCAGCAGCTGGCCGCTCTGTTCCAGGGCTTCCAGCGTGTTGGCAAAATCAGCCGGCTGCGGGTTATTCGCGATAGCGGCAATCTCTGCGCGCTGGCGACGAACGCCCTCGTCGAAGGCCGGACGGTAATGACTCACGTCAATCAAATCGAAACGCGGCGCCTGATAAGGCAGCAGACTGACGCTAAAAAAAGGATTGTTCTCCGACATCTTCATCTCCTGAACACGATTATTCTGTAAGATTAGGCAACTCATTGATTGACCGCAATGATTACTCTGTTCACCGCCGCGTTCGGCGGAGAGGTCTGGTGATTTCCATTACCCGTCGCCGGGATCGCGTGCTATGGTATGAAGACACAAAAATCGTTGAGGAACAGTAAGATGATTATCCTGGTTACCGGAGCAACAGCGGGTTTTGGTGAAAGCATAACTCGCCGTTTTATCGCTAACGGTCACAAAGTGATTGCCACCGGGCGTCGCGAAGAACGCCTGAAAACGCTTAAAGATGAGCTGGGCGAGAACCTTTATACCGCCCAGCTGGACGTGCGCAACCGTGCAGCCATTGAAGAGCTGATTGCCGGACTGCCGGCAGACTGGCAGGCGATTGATGTTCTCGTCAATAATGCCGGGCTGGCGCTGGGACTGGAGCCCGCGCATAAAGCCAACATTGAAGACTGGGAAGACATGATTGACACCAATAACAAAGGGCTGGTGTATATGACCCGCGCCGTTCTGCCGGGAATGGTTGAGCGTAATCGCGGCCACGTAATCAATATCGGTTCGGTCGCCGGCGCCTGGCCTTATGCTGGCGGTAACGTCTACGGCGCGACCAAAGCGTTTGTGCGTCAGTTCAGCCTCAATCTTCGTACCGATCTTCACGGTACCGCCCTTCGCGTGACCGATATTGAGCCCGGTCTGGTCGGTGGCACCGAATTCTCTAACGTGCGCTTTAAAGGTGATGACGCTAAAGCCGAGAAAGCTTACGAAAATACCCAGGCTCTGACTCCGGAAGACGGCACCGAAGCGGTCTGGTGGGTCGCAACCCTGCCAAAACACGTCAACATTAATACCCTGGAAATCATGCCGGTCAGCCAAAGTTTTGCCGGACTGAACGTGCACCGCCAGGGCTAAGCTCTGTAACCCGGCCCGCGGGCCGGGTCTGGGCTGGAAGACAAAAAACGCGTAAAATAGCGCAAATACCTCATATAAAAGTAATCATCCATGGCCGCAGAAGCACAACTGAATCCGACACAGCCCGTTAATCAGCAAATTTATCGTATCCTGCGTCGGGATATCGTCCATTGTCTGATCCCGCCAGGCACCCCTCTTTCGGAAAAAGAAGTCTCCGTGCGCTTTGACGTTTCCCGGCAACCGGTACGCGAAGCTTTTATCAAACTGGCTGAAAATGGCTTAATTCAGATCCGTCCGCAGCGCGGCAGCTATGTGAATAAAATCTCGCTCTCGCAGGTGCGTAACGGCTGTTTTGTCCGCCAGGCCATCGAATGCGCCGTGGTGCGACGCGCCGCAGGAATGGTGAATGATGAACAGTTCTACCAGCTTGAGCAAAATCTCAATCAGCAGCGTACGGCGGTGGAGCGGCAGCAGTTAACGGATTTTTTCCAGCTGGATGACGAATTTCACCAGAAGCTCTCGCAAATCGCCGACTGCCAGCTCGCCTGGGATACCGTCGAGAATATTAAAGCCACCATTGACCGGGTGCGCTATATGAGCCTCGATCATGTGACCCCACCCGATATGATGCTGCGTCAGCACTATGATATTTTCCAGCCGCTGGTCGCCCGCAATCCGGATGCGGTTGAAAAAGCCATGCGCCTGCATCTGCAAGAAATTAGCGAGTCCGTGCTGCTTGTTCGTCAGGAAAACAGCGACTGGTTCAGCGAGAAATAAAACGAGTTGCGGCAGAACAGGTTATCTGCCGCGAGAAATTGACTTACCTGACAACCAGAACCGGTATTTTAGCGTGACGTAAAATCGACTCAGCGTTTGAACCAAGAAGATGAGTGGATATACCCGGCTTGCGGGAACCAATAACGATAACGTCAAAATCCTCATTGCCGCTCACCGCCAGAATTTCATCGCGCACGTTGCCAAAGACTACTCTGGAATGAATCCGCTCGGCGGGAATGGAGAACAGACGGGATATTGTCTTCATCTTTTTCTCCGATTCCTCACGCATATAGGCCTCAAACTTACGTATATCGGCCGCAAAACCGCGTAAAATTGAGCTGCTGCTGTTCGGCAGAACGTTGAGCAGCGTAATCTCCCCTTCATCCGCTGATGCTAAAAACTCAGCATGGCGAACCGCTTTGTCACTTAAATCCATTTCAAAAACGTCTACGGGCAGCAAAATTTTTTTGTACATAGTCCGTTCTCCTTTTTTCTGAGGAAACTTAGTAAGTTAACTCATCATGCCATATTTACTTCACCAGGAGAATGAATAATCACCCAGATAAATATTTAATTCATTAAAATAAACATCAGTTATTTATACTTAACTGTTGTTAGATAAAGTTATGTATATTCAACGATCTGGATCAAAGATTGCGCCTGACGCGAAATATATTTCTGGCGGGAAAAGCGTTCAGGGATAAAGCATGAGGGCAATGCCGCCGGGACCGGCGGCACGCGGGTGAAATAAATTAGTTTGCCTGAGCCCAGGCCGCTACGGTCGCTTTTGCGCCGTGCTGCTGCAGGGATAAATAAGCGCGAACCACCGCGTTCACGAAACGGCTCTCCTGGGGCAGACTGGCACCGAAAATAGCCTCAATACCCAGCAGCGCGCGCACGCGTTCTTCGCCGTCTGCGCTATTCTGTACGGTTTGCGCAATCACCGGCAGTAAAGGATCGGAGATTTCAATCGCCTGCCCCTGGTCATCCACCCCGCTGACATAGCGCATCCAGGCCGCGACGCCCATTGCCAACAGCGTAAAGTCGCCGCCATGCGCCAGGTGCCAGCGAATCGAATCCAGCATCCGCTGCGGCAGTTTCTGACTGCCGTCCATCGCTATCTGCCAGGTGCGGTGCTTCAGCGCCGGGTTGCTATAGCGCTCGATCAGCAGACCGGCATAGCGTGCCAGATCCACACCCTGCACGTTCAGCGTCGGCGCCTGCTCCTCCAGCATCAGCGCACGCGCGGCGCGACGGTAGTTTTCGTCCTGCATACAGTCATTAATGTGCTGGTATCCCGCCAGATAGCCCAGCCAGGCAAGAAACGAGTGGCTGCCGTTCAGCATGCGCAGCTTCATCTCTTCAAAGGGCAGCACGTCCGACACCAGCTCAGCGCCGGCTTTTTCCCACTGCGGACGACCGGCGACAAAGTTGTCTTCAATGACCCACTGACGAAACGGTTCGCAGGCGACGCCGGCCGGGTCGCGAACGCCGGTGAGCTGTTCAATTTTCTCCAGCGTTTCGGCCGTCACCGCCGGTACGATGCGGTCAACCATGGTAGAAGGGAAAGTGACACTGCGCGCAATCCACTCGGCTAATTCGGCATCGACGGCGCGGGCATAGGCGCAGACGACATTACGCATGACGTGACCGTTTTCCGGCATATTGTCGCAGGACATCACGCTGAAAGCCGGCAGACCTGCCGCCTTGCGGCGTGCCAGCGCTTCTACCACCACGCCCGGCGCGGATTTCGGTTGATGAGGGTTTTGCAAATCGGCAACAATCAACGGGTGATCTAACTGCAGTTCACCGCTGGCCGGCGAGTGGCAGTAGCCTTTTTCGGTAATGGTCAATGACACAATAGCGACCTGAGGCTCGCACATTTTTGCCAGCACGCTTTCCAGACCATCGACCTGGGCATGCATCGCCTCTTTGACCACGCCAACAATGCGGGCGGTCCAGGCATCCGCCGACATTTCGGCGACGGTGTAAAGTAAATCCTGCTGTTGCAGATCGGCGATTTGCTGCTCGCCACCGATCAGGTTCACTTCGGTATAGCCCCAGTCGCTGCCGTGTTCTGTCGCCAGAATATCGGCATATACCGCCTGGTGAGCGCGATGAAATGCGCCAAAGCCCAAATGAACGATGCGTGGAATAAGACGGTTGCGATCGTAAGCTGGCAGCGTGGCGTTCGCTGTTAATAGCATATGTTCCATGGTGGCTCTCATACTTATGATTTCTGGATCCCCACGGTAAGTGGGAACCGGCTGGTGAAATAAACCATCTCATGCAATTGGTATGATATCTTTGACTTTTATCAACTACCATACAAGAAGACGGACGAGTTATACTTTCGGTATTTCTGGGAATAAAAGAGTGAAAATGCCGGGCTAATGGCCCGGCAGAATGTTATTTACGGCGATCATCATTCGGTGCGGAGTTTGTGTTTTTTAAATATATTGCCCGTTACCCACCGCTTTATTTTGCGGCGCGCAGTCTGCGGCGTCATTCAGCAAGCTCAGATCGCGGTCGCGCACTTCAGGCATCAGAATGGCGGAAATTAAGCCAATGATGGAGTAGCACACCAGCATCACAACAATGGGCATCCAGGAACCGGTCATATTGCAGAAAATACCGGCCAGCACCGGGCCAAAGCCTACGGCGACTAATCCCCCCGCCTCTTTTGAAATTGCCATGCGGGTAAAGCGGTTACGTGAACCGAACATTTCCGCCATGGTGATGTTTTCCAGCGCAAACAGACCCAATACCGCGATATTATGAATGACGATCAGTGACGCCATGATGGTGCTCGCGCTATAGCTCTTATCCACAATAATCGACAGCATGGGATACGCCAGAATAATGGCTGAAATATTAATGATAATATAGGGTAAGCGACGCCCCACTTTATCTGACAGCCACCCAAGGAATGGGATGGTAATAAAGCCGATAACAGAGCTAATCATTAACGCATCGGTAGGGATAGCTTTATCAAACAGTAATGTTTGTACCAGATAGCCCGCGAGGAAAGTTTGCAACAATCCTGAATTTCCCGCCTGTCCGAAGCGCAGACCCGTCGCCAGCCAGAAGGACTTACTTTTCAGCATGGCGCTAAAGGTACCTTCCTGGGTTGCTATCTCTTTCTGCAGGACGCTGTCTTCGCTCACTTTCTCAAAAACCGGGCTCTCTTTCAGATTGAGACGCAGCCAGATGGCAAAGATCATCACCACTACGCTTGCCAGGAACGGCACACGCCATCCCCACGCGACGAGCTGTTCACGGTCCAGCACGAAGAACATCACCGCCCAGATAGCCGTGGCGCTTAACGTACCGCAGTTGGTGCCCATAGCCACCAGCGAAGAGATAATTCCACGCTTACCTTTCGGCGCATATTCCGCCAGCATGGTACCCGCACCTGATATTTCAGCCCCGGCGCCCAACCCCTGAATAATACGTAAAGTCACAAGCAACACCGGCGCTAAAATACCAACCTGGGCATAGGTTGGCAGCACGCCAATAAGCGTGGTACAGATCCCCATCATAGTGATGGTAATAAACAGAACCTTCTTGCGCCCAATACTGTCGCCCATTTTACCAAAAATAAAGGCGCCGACGATCCGCGCAATATAGCCCGCGCCGTAGGTTCCCATTGCCAGAATCAGCGCCATGGCGGCGGATTGCTCCGGGAAAAAAATCTCATGGAAAACCAGCGCTGCGCCAAGGGAATAGAGTTGGAAATCCATAAACTCCAGTGCCGTGCCTAACCAACCAGATACGGCTGCACGAATGAGATCGGAAGTGGTTCTCTCATTTTTTACGGTAGTCATAATGATTATCTCTAATTGTAGAATACAGAGTCCGCACCTGTTGTTATTGGCTGAAGGTTAATAAAACCTTACAGCAACGTTTCCTGTCATTTTCAAAAAGCTCCAGTGCATCGATAACATGTTGATAAGCAAATTGATGAGTAATCAGCTCCTCCGGGTTAATTAAGCCTTGTTCCAGCCACTTTATGACCACCGGGAATTTATTGGCGTTAAGACGCGACGAGAAAATAGAGAGCTCTTTGCCGGTAATACCCTGCTGTGCAACCTGCGAAGGCTCCGTCGAGAATCCCATTAAAACAATTCTCGCCGCCGGAGAAGCCAGGGTGACCGCTTCTTGTAGAATCGAGGGATGACAGGCCGCATCGATAATCAGCGTCGGTAGTACCCCCTCCGCCTTCAGCGTATCCGCCAGAGGCACGACGCTGTTGTTAATCACCCAATCCGCGCCGTTACGCTGGGCCATCTCCAGGCGTTCATCAATGCGATCCACCACGATGACCTGCTTAACGCGATACACCCGCTTCAGCACCTGAATGGTCGTCAGGCCCATTGGCCCGGCGCCGTAGACCAGCGCGATATCCTGATCGGTTGGCGAAACGTGCCCGGTAACGTTGGCCGCGATAGTGAAAGGCTCAATCATCACCGCATGTCTGTCCGTCACGTTGTCCAGAACCTGCCAGGCATTTTTCGCCGGCACCACCGCGTACTCGCTAAAGCCGCCATCCCGATGCACGCCGAGCACCACCAAAGAGGTGCAAACGTTTGGTTTGCCCACCGAGCAAGGATAGCAATGGCCGCAGCTGATGACCGGATCAACGCTGACCCGCTGGCCGATGGCTTTGTCGGTAACCCCTTCTCCGATGGCGTCGATAACGCCAAAAAATTCATGGCCAATAACGCGCGGGTATTTGGCAAACGGATTGTGGCCGCGATAAATATGGCTATCGGAACCGCATATCCCCGCCAGCTTAATTTTTACCCGCACTTCGCCCGCGGCAGGCTGCGGGATCGGACGCTCTTCAATCACCAGTTCGTTGGGCTGGCGAATCACGATACTTTTCATTTTGACTTCCTTCTTTACCAGTTCCACAACGTGCCGTCTTCCAGACGCGCTACAGGCAAATAGGCCGGTTCATAGGGGTATTTCGCGGCCAGTTTTTCATCGAACTCAATTCCCAGCCCCGGTTTTTCACCCGGATGCATATAGCCGTTATCAAACGTCCAGCTGTGCGGGAAGACTTCCAGCATCTGTTCGGAATAGCCCATATATTCCTGGACGCCAAAATTCGGCACCCACAGGTCGAAGTGCAGCGCGGCCGCCATGCAGACCGGAGAAAGATCGGACGGCCCGTGTGAACCGGTGCGTACCTGATAAAGCGAGGCAAAATCGGCGATCCGACGCATCCCCGTAATCCCGCCTGCGTGGGTAATGGTGGTGCGGATATAGTCAATCAGCTGCTCTTCAATCAGCTGTTTACAATCCCAGATGCTGTTGAACACCTCTCCGACGGCAATCGGCGTGACGGTATGCTGACGAATTAAACGGAAACACGCCTGATTCTCCGCTGGGGTCGGATCCTCCATCCAGAACAGGCGGTAATCTTCAATACTCTTACCAAAACGCGCCGCTTCAATCGGCGTCAGGCGATGATGCATGTCGTGCAGCAGATGCTCGTTAAAGCCAAATTTTTCGCGTACGGCGGCAAACAGCTGTGGCGTAAAATCGAGATACTTCTCGGTAGACCACAGCTGCTCTTCCGGCCACTGGCCTTTGGTTGCCGGCTCGTAGGCCTGTCCTTTACCTTTCGCCATCCCGTAGGTGGTTTTCATCCCCGGCACGCCGCACTGCACGCGAATCGCTTTAAACCCCATCTCTTTGTGGCGCGCGTAGTCATCCAGCACTTCATCGATGGAGTGACCCGTGGTGTGGCAGTAGACCATCACGCCTTCGCGCGAAGCCCCGCCCAGCAGCTGGTAGAGCGGCATGCCTGCGGCTTTCGCCTTGATATCCCAGAGCGCCATATCGATAGCGGAAATCGCCGACATCGTGACCGGACCACGACGCCAGTAGGCGCCCTTGTAGAAAAACTGCCAGATATCTTCGATGCGATGCGCGTCGCGGCCAATCAGCTGCGGACAGAGATGATCCCGCAGATAGGACGCAACGGACAGCTCGCGACCGTTTAGCGTCGCGTCACCTAATCCGACGATCCCGTCATCAGTGGTGACTTTAAGGGTGACGAAGTTGCGTCCCGGACAGGTGACGAAAACTTCAGCGGCAACGATCTTCATTTCTCATTCCTTACTTCTGTGCGGTTAGTGGGTAAAAGTAAACCATCAGACCTACTACCATACAAGTATAATGATCGAAAAAGACGCGGCAGATCACAGTATCCCATCGGGGATACAAGCGGCGTGAACAGAGAAAGCGAGCGAGAAGGCAGGAAGAGATGGGCCGGGACAGCATCACCTGGCCCGGCTCACTCAGTAAAAGAGGCTATGCGCGTCCCCAGCCGGCCACAATAATCAGCATGCCGCACAGCGCAACCAGCGCGCCGGCCCAATCATAGTGGCTGAGTTTGACGCCATCGATAAAGCGCAGCCACAGCAGCGCAGTACACACGTACACCCCACCGTAAGCGGCATAAACCCGTCCGCTGGCCTCGGGGTGCAGCGTCAGAAGCCAGACAAAAAGCGCCAGCGCCAGGGCCGTCGGCATCAGCAGCCAGGGCGTCGCCCCGCGTTTTAACCAGAGCCAGGGTAAATAGCAGCCAATGATTTCGCACAGGGCGGTAGCAAAGAAAAGCAGCGTGGTTTTTAACATGCAAAGCGTCGTAAGTTGAACAAGCGTTAACGCATTCTACGCAATAATGGCCGTCGTTTACTCTGTTTTGTCGGGTATGCCGTCGAAAGGAGATGTAGTAAACTCAATCCAAGGGAATCGCTTAAAGGAAATCGTGATGAACACAACACTGAACAAACGCTGGTGCCTGACTGCCCTACTGGCGCTGAGCGCGGTGGTCTTTACCGCATCGTCATTCGCCAAAACGGACAAGCTGGTCATCGAATCCGGCGACAGCGCCCAGAGCCGCCAGCAGGCCGCCATGGAAAAAGAGCAGTGGAATGACACCCGCACTTTACGCCAGAAGGTCAACAAGCGCGCCGAAAAAGAGTGGGATAAAGCCGACGTGGCTTTTGACGCCCAGGACAACTGCCAGAAGAGCGCGAACGTCAACGCGTACTGGGAGCCTAACACCCTGCGCTGCCTTGACCGCCGCACCGGTCGCACCATTACCCCGTAATGAATGGCGCCCGCACGGGCGCCACAATCACCAAAACTTCGCTATAACACACAGGTACTCCCATGACTGACGCTTATCACGTCAAACTCCGCCCGCTTGAGCGCGAAGACCTTCGCTTTGTCCACCAGCTCGACAACAACGCCAGCGTTATGCGCTACTGGTTTGAAGAGCCCTATGAAGCCTTTGTTGAGCTTTCCGACCTGTACGACAAACACATTCACGATCAGAGCGAACGCCGCTTTGTCATTGAATGCGACGGCGAAAAGGCCGGACTGGTTGAGCTGGTTGAAATCAACCACGTGCACCGCCGCGCCGAGTTTCAGATCATTATCTCTCCCGATTATCAGGGGAAAGGTCTGGCCACCCGCGCCGCTAAGCTCGCGATGGACTACGGCTTTATGGTGCTCAACCTGTATAAGCTCTACCTCATCGTCGATAAAGAAAATGAAAAAGCGATCCACATCTACCGCAAGCTCGGATTTATGGTGGAAGGCGAGCTGATTCATGAATTCTTTATTAACGGCGAATACCGCAATACCATCCGCATGTGCCTGTTCCAGCACCAGTATCTGGCCGAGCATAAACCGCAGGGCCAGACGCTGCTGAAACCGACGGCTCAGTAATAGTCAATAGTGCTTTTGATGGTGTAGTGGCGGGTTAACGCAGGCTGCACGCTGTCGTCGACAACCTTAAGCTCGCAGCTTACCGGGTTGTCGTGACTGTCGTAATCGCAGGTCTGGCTTACGTTGCCCAGCGCGCGGTCATTGAAGGTGCTCACTGCGGTGTAGTCCATTTTTTTGCGCGGATCGGATGACGGCGTTGAGGCCACCGTAAATTGTTCACCTTTGGCCATGGTGGTTTTGCCCAGCGGATAGCCTTCTCTATCGTAGCGGTACGTCGCTGTACTCTCCTTGCCGCGAGCGGTGACGACAAACCCGTTATCATCGGTTTCCCAGGAGACCCCCGCCGAGGGCATTTCCGCCAGCTGACATTTGCCTTGTAAACGCAGGCGCTTTTCGTGGCTTTGCGCATCCAGGTAGTAGTTAGCGTCCAGCACCAACGCCGCGCCGGTTTTATTCTCCCGATCCTCAAATGCCAGCAGGTCAAAGCACCCTTCGCTGGATAAACGCCCTTTAACCCACTTCACCACCTGATCGTGTTCGTCATACAGCGTCTGGCTAAACGCTTTCACCGGCCCGCGCAGCGGATCGAACTCAAATTCGTTAGAAAAGCTGGCCATTTCCGGGGTGAAGGCCTGCGGCGCGCCCTTTTCATCGCAGGCGCTAAGCGCCCCGACAGCCAGTAACAGCAACAACCGTTTTTTCACGCGCGATTCCTTTTGTGCATAGTTCAATCATATTAGCAAATACAATTGTTTACACCACTTCTGCTATGCTTAAATCTGGATAACGTTAATAAGGAGTTTATGATGAAACTATCACCCTGGCTATGTGCGGCTCTGCTGCTGGGTTCGACGGCTGCTTTCGCGGCGCCGGATTCCTGCGAGCGGGTAAAAAGCGATATTCAGCAAAAAATCATCAACAACGGCGTCCCGGAATCGGGCTTCAGCCTGACGATAGTCCCGAACGACCAGCCCGATCGGCCCGGCGCACAGGTTGTCGGCCACTGCGCCAACGACACCTTTAAAATCATCTATACCCGCGACAGCGGTGCGCAGTAACCTCGCCGAATGTCTGGAGAAGTCTTATCCCTCGGTTGACCAGGGATAAGATCTCTCTACTCCATTTTAAGTATGATTCCTCACTCTCCACGCCGACCTTACGAAGGCGTTGGCATTACGCCATTATAACAAAATCATGGAGTGAGCAATGTCTAACCAGGAACATACCGACGGCCTTACCCGTCGAACGCTAATCAAATCAACCGCCCTTGGCTCGCTGGCTCTCGCCGCCGGCGGTTTATCGCTGCCTTTCAGCCTGAGTCACGCCGCTGCCGCGGTGCAAGAAGCCGCTCACGGCGAGGAGCGTATCGTCTGGGGCGCCTGTTCGGTCAACTGCGGCAGCCGCTGCGCCCTGCGTTCACACGTGCGTGACGATGAAGTCGTCTGGGTCGAAACCGACAATACCGGCGCGGATATTTATGGCGATCACCAGGTGCGCGCCTCCCTGCGCGGCCGATCCATCCGCCGCCGCATTAATCATCCCGACCGCCTTAACTATCCCATGAAGCGCGTCGGCAAACGCGGCGAAGGCAAGTTTGTCCGCATTAGCTGGGAGGAGGCGCTGGATACGATCGCCGACAATCTCAAACGCATCGTCAAAGAGTATGGCAACGAAGCGGTTTATATTAACTACTCCTCCGGGATTGTCGGCGGCAATATGACGCGATCGTCGCCCACCGCCTCACCGGTTATGCGCCTGATGAACTGCTACGGCGGTTCGTTAAACCAGTACGGGACCTACAGTACCGCGCAAATTGCCTGCGCCATGCCCTACACCTACGGCAGCAATGACGGCAACAGCACCTCCGATATCGAAAACAGCAAGCTGGTGGTGATGTTCGGCAATAACCCGGCGGAAACCCGCATGAGCGGCGGCGGGATCACTTACTATTTAGAACAGGCGCGAGAGCGCTCTAACGCGCGAATGATCGTTATAGACCCGCGCTACACGGACACCGCCGCCGGGCGGGAGGATGAGTGGATCCCGATTCGCCCCGGCACCGACGCCGCGCTGGTGGCGGGCATCGCCTGGGTGCTGATTAATGAAAATCTGGTCGATCAGGCGTTCCTCGATACGTACTGCGTCGGCTACGATGAAAAAACGCTGCCGGCAGATGCCCCGAAGAACGGGCATTACAAAGCGTATATTCTCGGACAGGGCGATGACGGCGTGGCGAAAACGCCGCAATGGGCCTCGCGGATCACCGGCATTCCCGTCGACCGCATCATCAAGCTGGCCAGGGAAATCGGCAGCACCAGGCCGGCTTACATTTGCCAGGGATGGGGTCCGCAGCGCCAGGCTAACGGCGAGCTGACCTCCCGGGCGATCGCCATGCTGCCTATTTTGACCGGCAACGTCGGCATTAACGGCGGCAACAGCGGCGCCCGCGAATCCACCTATACCATCACCATTGAACGCCTGCCGGTACTGACCAACCCGGTCAAAACCGCCATCTCCTGCTTTAGCTGGACCGACGCCATCGATCGCGGCCCGGAGATGACCGCCACCCGCGACGGCGTTCGAGGGAAAGAGAAGCTGGACGTGCCGATTAAATTCATCTGGAACTACGCCGGCAATACCATCATTAACCAGCACTCCGATATCAATAAGACCCACGAGATCCTGCAGAACGAAAGCAAGTGCGAGACGATCGTGGTTATCGAAAACTTTATGACCTCCTCGGCCAAATACGCCGATATCCTGCTGCCGGACCTGATGACCGTCGAGCAGGAAGACATTATTCCCAACGACTACGCCGGCAATATGGGCTATCTCATCTTTATTCAGCCAGTTACCTCCGCTAAATTCGAGCGCAAACCTATCTACTGGATCCTCAGCGAAGTGGCAAAACGGCTTGGCGAGGATGTCCACCAGAAGTTTACCGAAGGCCGTACCCAGGAGCAGTGGCTGCAGCATTTGTACGCGAAGATGCTGGCGAAAGACCCGGCGCTCCCGAGCTACGATGAACTGAAAAATATGGGAATTTACAAACGTAAAGACCCCAACGGTCACTTTGTGGCCTACCGCGACTTCCGCAAAGACCCGGTCGCCAATCCGCTAAAAACACCGTCGGGTAAAATCGAGATCTACTCCAGCCGTCTGGCGGATATCGCCGCCAAATGGCAGCTGGAAAAAGACGAAACCATCAGTCCATTACCGGTATACGCTTCTACTTTCGAAGGCTGGGACGATCCTCTGCGCGAGAAATTCCCGCTGCAAATGTTCGGCTTCCACTATAAAGCACGTACCCACTCCAGCTACGGCAACGTGGATGTCCTGCAGGCGGCCTGTCGTCAGGAGGTGTGGCTAAATCCGCTGGACGCCGAAAAGCGCGGGATTAAGAACGGCGATATGGTGCGCGTATTCAACGCCCGCGGCGAGCTGCGCATTCCGGCTAAGGTGACCCCGCGCATCATGCCCGGCGTGTCGGCGATGGGCCAGGGCGCCTGGCATGACGCCAACATGAATGGCGATCGTATCGATCGCGGCTCCTGTATTAATACGCTGACGACGCACCGTCCTTCGCCGCTGGCTAAAGGCAATCCGCAGCACACCAATCTGGTCGAAATCGAGAAGGTTTAAGGAGTAAACCATGAGCGCTCAGTATGGATTTTTTATCGATTCCGCCCGCTGCACCGGCTGTAAAACCTGCGAGCTGGCCTGCAAGGATTATAAAAACCTCACGCCTGACGTAAGCTTTCGCCGCATCTACGAATACGCGGGCGGCGACTGGCAGGAGGACAACGGCGTGTGGCAGCAAAACGTCTTCGCCTATTACCTGTCCATCGCCTGCAACCACTGCGAAGACCCGGCCTGCACAAAAGTGTGCCCCAGCGGCGCCATGCACAAGCGCGATGACGGCTTTGTGGTGGTGAACGAAGAGGTATGCATCGGCTGTCGCTACTGCCATATGGCCTGCCCGTACGGCGCGCCGCAGTACAACGCGGCAAAGGGCCATATGACCAAATGCGACGGCTGCTATGACCGGGTCGCCGAGGGTAAAAAGCCGATTTGCGTCGAGTCCTGCCCGCTGCGGGCGCTCGACTTTGGTCCCATCGAAGAACTGCGCGAAAAGCACGGTCAGCTTGCCGCCGTCGCCCCGCTGCCGTCCGCGCACTTCACCAGGCCGAGTATCGCGATCAAACCGAACGCCAACTCGCGTCCGTGCGGTGATACCACCGGCTATCTGGCCAATCCGAAGGAGGTGTAAAATGGGAAATGGATGGCATGAATGGCCGCTGGTGCTGTTTACGGTGCTGGGGCAAAGCGTTGCAGGGGCGATAATCGTCAGCGGGCTCGGCTGGCTTTCGCTGAATAATAACTCCGAAGCCCGGCAGCGCCTGGTGCGCTGCATGTTTTTTATCTGGCTGGTCATGGGGATTGGCTTTCTGGCGTCGATTATCCACCTCGGCTCGCCGCTGCGGGCATTTAACTCTCTTACCCGGGTCGGCGCATCGGCGTTAAGTAATGAAATCGCCAGCGGCGCGCTGTTTTTCGCCGTCGGAGGAGTCTGGTGGCTGCTGACGTTTCTCGGCAAAATGCCGGCAATCCTGGCCAAGGCCTGGCTTCTGCTCACCATGCTGCTCGGCTGCCTGTTCGTCCTGGAGATGACCCTGGTCTATCAAATTAATACCGTGCCGACCTGGTATAATGCCTACACCACCGCCGCCTTCTTCCTGACGATGGTGCTGTGCGGGCCGCTTTTCGCCGCCCTGCTGCTGCGGGTAGCCAACGTGCCTTTTAACGGCACGGTCTTCGCGTCGATGAGCGTCCTCGCGCTGCTGGCAAGCCTGGCCGTGGTCATTTTGCAGAACAGCGAACTGGCGGAGATCCGCAGTTCCGTGCAGCAGGCCAGCGCCCTGCTGCCAAACTACGGCTGGCTACAAATCCTGCGTTTAGCATTTTTGGCGCTGGGCCTTGGCTGCTGGATCTGCCCGCTGGCAAGAAAGAAAAACCCGCGCATCGCCAGCCTGCTGCTCGGACTGATACTGGTATTACTCGGCGAGTTTATCGGTCGCGGCCTGTTTTATGGCCTACATATGACCGTCGGTACGGCGATTGCCGGTTAATGAATGGGTGCCGCGGCACCCTCTGCAGTAAGGAATAGATATGATGCAATCGCAAGACCGCGATGCCGTCGCACTCAGCGCCCGTACGCTGGGGGCGTTGTTCTCCTATGCTCCGGGCAGCGAGCAGGCTGCTCCGCTGGTTGCCGCCCTGCGCGACGGCAGCTGGCAAAGTCAGTGGCCCTGGCCGGTCGCGAACGGCCTGGCGGCGCAGTTCGCTCTCGAAGACGATGAACCGCTGGCGGACGCCTGGCAGCGGCTGTTCATCGGCCCGTGGGCGCTGCCTGCGCCGCCGTGGGGCTCCGTCTGGCTGGATAAAGAAAGCGTGCTGTTTGGCGACTCTACGCTGGCGCTGCGCGAGTGGATGCGGGCTAACGGCATCGGTTTGTCTGAGCAACGCGCTGAACCGGAAGACCACTTCGGTACGCTGCTGCTGCTGGCGGCCTGGCTTTGTGAATCCGGTCAGGATGAGGCATTTAACCAGCTTCTGGCCTGGCATCTTCTCCCGTGGTCGGGCCGCTTTCTGAGCGTGTTTATTGCCGGGGCGGGAAACCCTTTTTATCAGGCTCTTGGTCAGCTGGCGCAAGAAACGCTGACGCGATGGCAGGCGCGGCTGCCCTGCGCGGTCGCGGATAAGCCGCTCTACCGCTAATGCCCTGACGTTATGCCCGCCCGCCGGGCATAACGCATTTAGTGACAACGTCACCTTTAGCCTCTTTCGCACTTATCGCTTTTGCGTCTATGCTTATTCCCGGTAAAAATAAGCCCCATTCCCCGTTAACCGAATTCGCTGATGCATCGTCTTCACGCTTATCCTGATGTTCAGGTTATGTTTCGCCGCATGGTTATCGCCATGCTGGTCGGCGTCCTCGCCGCGCTCGCGGTTGCCCTGTTTCGCCATGCGATGACCGGTCTGGAAAGCCTGTTTCTGAGCAATGACAGCGGAAGCCTGGTGAACGCCGCCGAGTCGTTGCCACCATGGCGTCGGTTGCTGACGCCCGCGCTTGGCGGCCTTGCGGCTGGCGCCCTGCTCTGGCTCTGGCAGCGCCGCACCCTTGCGCGGCCCCGTGCACCAACCGACTATATGGAAGCGCTCGAGACCGGCGACGGTGTGTTTGATACGCCAGCCAGCCTGGTAAAATCGCTGGCCTCTCTGCTGGTGGTGACGACCGGCAGCGCCATCGGTCGCGAGGGGGCGATGATCCTGCTGGCGGCGCTGGCCGCGTCGCTGTTCGCCCGCCGCTTTACGCCAAAAGAAGAGTGGAAGCTATGGGTAGCCTGCGGCGCCGCCGCCGGGATGGCCAGCGCTTACCACGCTCCGCTGGCCGGGAGCCTGTTTATCGCCGAGATCTTATTCGGCACCCTGATGCTGGCGTCGCTTGGCCCGGTGGTGATTGCCGCGGTGGTGGCCCTGCTGCTGACCAATCTGCTGAACGGCGATTCGGCTCCGCTGTATCACGTTGAATTCCACGAAACCCTGAGCGCGACGCACTATGCGCTGATGCTGGCGACGGCGCTGCTGGCCGGGCTTTGCGGGCCGCTGTTTATCTGGCTGATGAGCTATAGCCACCGGTGCTTTGTCCGGCTGCGCCTGTCGCCTCCGTGGCAGCTGGCGCTGGGCGGACTTATCGTCGGTCTGCTGTCGCTGCTCGCGCCGGCCGTCTGGGGAAATGGCTATAGCGTTGTGCAAAGCTATCTTCTTTCGCCGCCGCTCTTCAGCGCCATGATTGTGGTGGTTGTCTGCAAGCTGCTCGCCGTGCTGGCCAGCAGCGGTTCCGGCGCGCCGGGCGGCGTTTTTACCCCAACGCTGTTTGTTGGGCTGGGGATTGGCATGCTGTTCGCCAGCCTGACCGGACTATGGCTACCTGATTACCAGGCTATCGCGATAGTGGTTGGCTTAACCGGCATGGCGGCGTTTCTGGCAGCCACCACCCACGCGCCGATTATGTCCACGCTGATGATTTGTGAAATGACCGGACAATACGTTTTACTGCCCGGTTTACTGATTGCCAGCGTACTGGCGTCGGTGCTGTCGCGGACGTTACGCCGGGATTCTATCTACCGCCATCACCTCGCCGAGTATCGATAAGTCGATATACTGGCTCAGTTCACGCTGCTCCGCGCGCGGTAAGTAAGGCAGTTCACCGATCAGCGGCGCCGGCAGCTTTTTGCTCAGCACCTCGATGATTTCAGCATAATGCGCCAGGCCTGGGTTAATCCGGTTGGCCACCCAGCCGATCAGCGGCAGGCCGTCGTTGGCAATCGCCTGCGCGGTCAGCAGAGCATGATTGATACAGCCTTCCTGAATGCCGACGACCATTAACACCGGCAGCTGTTCCTGCACCACCCATTCCGAAAGCGGACGCAGGTCGTTCATCAGGCTGCGCCAGCCGCCGGTACCTTCAACCACCACATGTTCAACCTGGCCGCTGAGGCGCTGGAGACCATCCGACAGCAGTCCGTAGTTGATCGGGCAACTGTGCGCCACGCTGCTTTCATCTTCGCTTAACGCGATGGGATTGACAGCTTCATACGGTAACACCAGCGATGACACGCTCTGTAAGACCAGCGCATCTTTGTTCCGCAGTCCGTCCGGCGTCTCTTTACTGCCCTTCGCCACAGGCTTGTACCCGGCGACGCTTTTGCCGCTGGCAGCCAGTGCCTGCAACAGCGCACGGGAAACCACCGTCTTGCCGACAGCGGTGTCAGTACCTGTTATGAAGAAACGCTTAAACATCACTAACCCCACAGTTATGTTGATGAAATATACGGGAGAGAAATAATCAACTGTGGAAAAAGTCTACGCGATGCTGCCGGAAGCCAGCTTGAGATAGCGCAATTTTTGGTGTGAATATGAAAAAATGTTAACCCTGTAACAGTCGTATCAGCAGCGATCCGTTATAGAGGGCATCCTTTACCAGGGCCGCGCCAGCCATCGTTCCCCGGTTAGAAAACTGGGTGCTTTCCACGGCAATATGTCGGCTATAGGCTGGTAACGATTGTTGTCGAATACAATCAGATATTGCCGGAAACAGGATATCCGCGGCGAGATTGAAGGGAGAGCCGATAAGGATTTTCTGCGGGTTAAAGAGGTTAACCATAATCGCCAGAATCCGTCCAACGTGGTTCCCGACGCCGCTGATAATGTCCCGCGCCAGTAAATCCCCCTGCAGCGCGGCCTGACATAGCCATTCAACGCTCAGCGGCTGCTGATGCAGCATTGAGCTCATCGACTTCGCCATGCGGATCTGCGCCAGTTCCAGCACGCTCTCCACGCTGGCAATGGTTTCCAGACAGCCATGGTTACCGCAATAGCAGCGTTTACCATACGGATCGACCTGGGTGTGGCCGATTTCGACCAGACTGCTGCTGCCCGCGTGCAGCAGACGACCGTCGGTGATCACGCCCGCGCCAACGTTATGGTCGATCACCACCTGAATCACATCTCGCGCTCCCCGGGAGGCGCCAAACAGCGATTCGGCCATGGTCCAGGCGCTGATATCGTGCTGAATGTAAACCGATACGCCGGTATGATTGGCTAAGATTTCGCCCAGCGGCATGTCCTTAACGTCTTCATAAAACGGCATCCGGTGGATGATACCGTGCTCGGTATCGATGATCCCCGGCATGGTGACGGCGATGGCGGTTAAACGCTCCAGCTTCTTTTGGTGACGAATAAAGAACTGGTCAACCTGATCGAGCAGCCGGCTCGCGAAGGGCTGAACGTGCTGTAACGCCAGTTCCAGCTGCTCTTCCACCACCAGCGCGCTGCTTAAATCCCGTAGCGCGAGGTGGATCTCGCCGCGGCTGATGCGGATAGAGAGGTAGTGCCAGGCTTCGGTTTCAACCATCAAGCCAACGGCAGGCCTTCCCCGGCTCCCTGGCTCCTGGATTTCCGTCTCCTGGACCAGATGCGCTTCCAGCATTTCGCGGACGATTTTGGTGATGCTGGCAGGGGCCAGCTGCGCGAAGCGCGAGAGGTCGATGCGCGACACCGGGCCAAGCTGATCAATCAGGCGATAAACCGCGCCCGCGTTGGTCTGCTTAATTTGATCGATATGGCCTGGCTGACTGTCCGCTACCACCGTTGACTCCCTTTATTTTCGCGCTTCGAAATAAACTGATGGCTATGGTGAAGCACTTCAACGGTACTCGTCAAATTTTTGCTTAGCCTTGTGATTTACCGCACATTTTTAGCCGTTATTTGTCCTAAATGTCTCATGTGGCGCTGGCAAGCAGCGATTCACGAAAACGCCGGGCCGCTTGCCCCTGTTCGTGATGCTTCGACCACACCAGCCACATTTCCGACACCGCGTCCTGCTCTTCGATCGGCAGCCAGCACATTTCCAACAGCTGGACCCGCCTGAAGGACGCCGGTAAAATCGACACGCCAAGCCCGGCGGCCACCAGGCCGATAATCGTCATTGCCTCCCCCACCTCTTGGGTGATGGCTGGCGTCAGGTCGTAGCGGCGCATCAAGCCCAGAATGTCGTCATACAGCCCGGTACCCACATGGGGATCGAAAAACACGAACGGCTCCCGCGCCAGTTCCCGCAGGCTTACGCGCGGCTTGCTGGCCAGCGGATGATCGCGGGGCACCATCGCCAGCAGCGGTTCGCGCAGCACTCTTTCCCAGACCAGGGTATCCGGCAGCTGGGTATTACGCATCAGTCCCAGATCCAGCGCGCCTTCGTTCAGCGGCACAATCTGCTCGCGCGTGTTGGTTTCCCGCGTCTGAATATGTACATCGGGATAGCGGCGGCGAAAGGTCGACAGCGTGTCGGAAACCGCCTTGATAAAGGGGGCCGATGAGGTAAATCCAATGCGCAGCTCGCCGGTTTCGCCGTGGTGAAGCCGAGCCGCGCGCGCGGCAGCATCATCGACCTGCGAGAGGATCTGCCGGCTATCGGCGAGAAACTGCCTCCCGGCTTCGGTCAGGCTGACGCTGCGATTAGTACGAGCAAACAGACGCGCGCCAATTTGCTGTTCAAGGATTTGAATCTGCTGGCTAAGCGGCGGCTGAGAGATATTTAACCGCGCCGCCGCATGGCCAAAATGGAGCTCTTCCGCCACGGCAATAAAATAGCGCAGATGGCGCAGTTCAATATTCATATTTAAAACGTCTTATTTGAGATTATTAATATATTAGACAGAATATTTACATTTTCATACCCTGAATAAGTGGCCATTGCAGTCACTTAACTCTCTGTATATCAGCAAGGATTTTTCCGTGAGTCGTACAACTACCGTTGACACCGCCCCGGCAAACGACGTCAGCGACATCATCGCTCCTCAGCCAAACCAGTTTATCAAACGCGGTACTCCGCAATTTATTCGCGTCACTCTCGCCCTCTTTTCTGCCGGACTGGCGACGTTCGCGCTGCTTTATTGCGTCCAGCCGATCCTCCCGGTCCTCTCCAGTGAATTCGGCGTCTCGCCGGCCAGCAGCAGTATCTCGCTGTCGATTTCCACGGCGATGCTGGCGGTCGGCCTGCTGTTTACCGGTCCGCTGTCCGACGCTATTGGCCGCAAACAGGTGATGGTTACCGCGCTGGTGCTGGCCTCCTGCTGCTCACTGCTGTCGACGATGATGTCCAGTTGGCATGGGATCCTGATGATGCGCGCCCTGATCGGCCTGTCGCTGAGCGGCGTGGCGGCGGTCGGCATGACCTATCTGAGCGAAGAGATTCACCCCAGCGTGGTGGCGTTCTCAATGGGTCTTTATATCAGCGGAAACTCCATTGGCGGCATGAGCGGCCGTCTGCTGACGGGGGTATTTACCGATTTCTTCGGCTGGCGGATAGCGCTGGCGGTCATTAGCGGCTTCGCGCTGGCGGCCGCGCTGATGTTCTGGCGCATCCTGCCGGAATCGCGCCACTTCCGTCCAACCTCGCTGCGGCCAAAATCGCTGCTGATCAACTTCCGCCTGCACTGGCGCGATCGCGGGCTGCCGCTGCTGTTTCTTGAGGGTTTCTTGTTAATGGGGTCATTCGTGACGCTGTTTAACTATATCGGTTACCGCCTGATGCTTTCGCCGTGGTCCCTCAGCCAGGCGGTCGTTGGCCTGCTATCGGTGGCCTATTTGACCGGTACCTGGAGTTCGCCGAAAGCCGGGGCCATGACCGTTCGCTACGGTCGCGGCCCGGTGCTGCTGTTCTCGACTGCGGTGATGCTCGGTGGCCTGCTGCTGACCCTGTTCTCGTCGCTGTGGCTGATTTTTATCGGCATGCTGCTGTTTTCCGCGGGTTTCTTCGCGGCCCACTCGGTGGCCAGCAGCTGGATTGGCCCGCGCGCGCGTCGTGCCCGCGGCCAGGCGTCATCGCTCTATTTATTCAGCTACTATCTGGGTTCCAGCATGGCGGGGACGTTAGGCGGCGTATTCTGGCATAACTACGGCTGGAACGGCGTAGGTGGGTTTATCGCGCTGATGCTGCTGGCGGCGCTGCTCACCGGCGCGTGTTTACACAAGCGACTGAAATAACGCAGATTAACGTGGCCTGAAACGGGCCACGCTCTTCACCACATCCCCAGTACCGACGACATTCCCAACAGTTCTCTAACGGCATCGACGGAAAGCAGTGCTATAAACAGCCAGGTAAACGGATTCATAATCCACCTCGCATCGGCGGCCTGTGCCTGCATTAAGTTTAGCCGTAGTTCAGAGAAAGCGTCTGCTACTTTACGCACATCTGGATTATTTCGAGCCAAACATAAAATACGCAATCGATTAATCACTACATTATGCTGATGCTTGCGTCGAGCGGGCGAGCCGACGCTGTGGGCAATTTCCCATTAACGTCGGGGTGATTTATGTCGAAAGCGCCCGCATCCCTCGACCCCATCGGCGGATCGCGATAGTGTAGGCCCACGAAAAAGCTTTTGTTCACTTGCCACCGTCAGAGTGTAAACATGACCGAAAATAAAAATTATCATCAGCTTACCCGCACCTTCCAGCGACTCTCCCGCTTCTCGCATCTTTCCGCCATCGCCGGCTGGGATATGTTCGCCATGATGCCCCCCGGCGGCAGCGCGGCCCGCGGCGAAGCGCTGGCCGAGCTTGGCGTTTTGCAGCATCAGATCCTGACCGATAAAAAAGTGGGTGAATGGCTGCAGAATGCGCTTCAGGAAGAGCTAAATGATGTGGAACAGGCCAACCTGCGCGAAATGACCCGCCAGTACGAACAGGCGGCGCTGCTGCCGGAAAGCCTGGTGGAAGCGAAATCGCTGGCGGGTAGCCGCTGCGAGCACGCCTGGCGCAGTCAGCGTCCGGCGAACGACTGGCAGGGTTTTGCCGAGATCCTGCGTGACGTCGTCAAACTGAGTCGCGAAGAGGCGCAGATTCGGGCTGCGGCAAAAGGCGGCTCCCGCTACGACGCGCTGCTGGATATTTTTGAACCCGATATGACCAGCGCCCGTCTTGACGTACTGTTCGCGGACCTGAAATCCTGGCTTCCCTCGCTGCTGGAGAAGGTGGTTGAAAAGCAGTCGCAAACGCCGCTCATCGAACCTCAAGGGCCGTTTCCGATTGCCGACCAGCGCGAGCTGGGGCTGGAGGCGATGCGCGTGCTGGGATTTGATTTTGACGGCGGACGCCTGGATATCAGCGCCCACCCGTTCTGTGGCGGCGTGCCCCAGGACGTCCGTATCACCACGCGCTACAACGAAAACGACCTGCTCAGCGCGCTGTTTGGCGTCATTCACGAAACCGGCCACGCGCGCTATGAACAAAACCTGCCGCGCAACTGGCTCGATCAGCCCATTGCCCTCGCCCGCTCCACGGCGATCCATGAATCGCAAAGCCTGTTTTTCGAGATGCAGCTTGGCCGTAGCGACGCCTTCCTGCAGCGCCTGCTGCCAACGGTACGCCAGTACTTTGGTGAACAGCCGGCCTTTAGCCACGAAAACTTCATCGCATGGAATCAGCGCGTCAAGCCAGGCTTTATCCGCGTCGACGCTGACGAAGTGAGCTATCCGGCACACGTTATTCTGCGCTACGAAATTGAACGCGCGCTGATTGATGGCGATATTGAGGTCGAGGATATTCCGGCGCTGTGGGATGAAAAAATGCAGCACTGGCTGGGACTTTCCACCCTCGGCAACTATCGCGACGGCTGTATGCAGGATATCCACTGGACCGACGGCGGTTTTGGCTATTTCCCTTCCTACACGCTTGGCGCGATGTACGCCGCTCAGCTGATGGCTTCCGCCAGACGGGCGCTGCCGCAGCTGGAAAGCGATATCGCCAACGGTAACTTCAGCGCCCTGTTTGACTGGCTGCGGCAAAATATCTGGCAGCACGGTAGCCGTTTTACCACCTCGCAGCTGATTCAGCATGCAACCGGAGAAGACCTTAACAGCGACTATTTCCGCCAGCACCTTACCTCGCGTTATCTGTAAATCACCGGCGTCGGGCCGCGCCCGACGCCGTGTCCCATTGTTGTAGCAGCGCGTTGTACATATGGTTACACGCCGATACCAAACACTCACGGAAACCTCGATAAGACAGGCATATAGTTCTTTCAACGGCCCCGCAGTGGGGTTGAAACAAGAAACCTTTTCGAGGATATCAGAATGAAAAAAGTATTAGCTCTGGTCGTTGCCGCTGCAATGGGTCTGTCTTCTGTTGCTTTCGCTGCCGATGCTGCCACCACCACGACTCCGGCGCCGGCTGCTGCAACTCACAGCACCACCGCTAAAGCGACCCACCACAAGAAACACCATACCGCCGCTGCGAAACCGGCTGCTGAGCAGAAAGCGCAGGCTGCGAAAAAGCACAAAAAAGCAGCCGCTAAACCCGCTGCCACCCAGAAAGCGCAGGCCGCTAAAAAGCACAAAAAAGCAGAAGCTAAACCGGCTGCCACCCAGAAAGCTCAGGCCGCTAAGAAACACAAAAAAGCCGCTGCTAAACCAGTAGCTCAGAAAGCACAGGCAGCGAAAAAACACCACAAAACCACCAAACATCATACCGCTAAACCAGCTGCACAACCGGCTGCTTAATCTCCCGGGTTAAGCGATGTGATATGATATCGGCGCTGGCTTCAGCGCCGTTTTTTTCTGGAGAGCACCATGCTGCGGCGCTATCGTTTTGAGCTCATCCTGATCCTGCTGATTATCTGCGCGCTGGTCGCCAGCCGTTTTTTTCTTTACTAAACCTATTGCTGCCACAGGTTGTCGCCGAGACCGTCGTCAAACGTTTGACGTAACGCGCCGTTAGCCAACGACGAACCGCCAGAATATCAAGCGAAAGCACGCTCCGGTCGATACGCACCCACACCGCCGTCAACAGCCCCAGACAGCAGCCGATACCGTCGGCGATATGAATAGACTGCGGAAAAAAGAGAATATCGTTGGGGTCGCTTAATGCGGTCACCAAACCTGCCATCACCCGCTACGCTTTGTTGCCACCTGCTGCGCAACGGCACCTTCACGCAATATTGCCGGCAGCGTTAGCGCTGAGAAAATGTAAGGGACGAAGATTTTGCTGACGAGAACACCGGCGGCCTGCCCGGGGATTTAGCTATCAATAAAACGCCGGAACGGGCGGCGCTGGCCGCAAAACGCGCTCAGCCCGCCGCTTAAACATGCCTGGTTCCACCACGGTGAGGTCGCGGATTAAAGAACGTGAACCGCCGTCACCAGCAGATAGCCCGTCGCGCCCCAAATCATTGCTGATACCAGCGAAACGTAAACCAATGCGCGAATACCTTGTTTAGACATAAATCCTCCCGTACATCGGGTGTTTGACATTGCAGATATCATCGCCGGGATAACATCTCTGTTTGCTCAACAAGGTGATAGCAATAACAACGTTTTCGGTGAGAAAATGTTTCGCTTTGAAAGTAAGTGATAAACAGGTAAAGAAGTCCGATTTTCCTGTGAAGATATCTCTTTTTTTGCGTGATATTGGCCGTTTTCGCCATTAACTGCCTTGAGAAAAAGCTGAACCGCAAATCCTTTATTCGGCACCCGCCGGTTGTACGTTCGGATACACGATTTATGTTGCTTCCGCTGCCCTATTCTGCGGAAATAACGCCGCAGGAAAATGGCGTTAACATATTGAATTCACGCCATTCATCCGTAAGCGACTGGCGTTTTTTGCTGATTTCGCCTGCCGCCTGGCTTAATTAAAATTATTCTTAACTTTCATAAACTTAAATCTGCTGCTACTTTCAATACATAATTATCTCCCCAGAGAGTGATATGCGTAGAGACGTCCTGTTATTACTGTGTTCAATTTCCCTGTTTCCAGCGCTGGTCCAGGCCGACGATGATGGTATGAGTGCAAAAGATATTAAGACGCTGTTTTTTGGTCATGACGACCGAAAACCGGTCAGCAACCCCACGGACGATCCTTGGGATGCGATTGGGCAACTGGAAACCGCCAGCGGTAATCTCTGTACCGCCACGCTTATCGCCCCCAATCTGGCGCTCACCGCCGGGCACTGCCTGCTCACGCCGCCCAAAGGCAAACCGGATAAACCCGTCGCGCTGCGTTTTATCTCGCGTAAAGGCGGCTGGGTGTACGAAATTCACGGTATTGAAGGCCGCGTAGATCCTTCGCTGGGGAAACGGCTTAAGGCGGACGGCGATGGCTGGATAGTTCCCAGCGCCGCGGCGCCGTGGGATTTTGGCCTTATCGTGCTGCGCTACGCCCCTTCCGGCATTACGCCGGTGCCGATTTTTAGCGGCAGCAAAGCCGATCTGACCGCCGCGCTAAAAACCGCAGAACGAAAAGTGACTCAGTCTGGCTATCCGGAAGATCATCTGGATAATCTCTATACCCACCAGGATTGCGTAGTCACCGGCTGGGCGCAGACATCGGTGCTCTCTCATCAGTGCGATACGCTGCCGGGGGATAGCGGCTCGCCGCTGCTGCTGAAAACCGACGACGGCTGGCAGGTGATTGCGGTGCAGAGTTCGGCGCCTGGACCAAAAGATCGCTGGCGGGCGGACAACCGCGCCATCTCCGTCACCGGCTTTCGCGATAAGCTTGAAGCGCTGGCTGCCCAGTAAGCGGTCAGCCTTGCTGCTGGCGCAGCTGCAATAACGACGCGACGGGCATCGGCTCACTGAAGAAGAAACCCTGCAATCTGTCGCATCCCGCCCGCCGCAGCAGCGCCAGCTGTTGCTGATTCTCAACGCCCTCCGCCACCACCGTGATGCCTAACGCTCCGGCAATACGGACGGTCCCGCGCACCAGCTCCGCCGCCTGGGTATCCACATCCACCAGCCCGGCCAGGGATTTGTCGATTTTAAGACTGTCGAAGCTGAAGCTGCGTAAATAGCCGATGCTGGAATAGCCGGTGCCAAAATCATCGAGCGCCACCGCGATGCCAAGCGCCCTTAAGTTCTCAATGGCCGACTTCGCCCGCTCGGGATTCTCCAGAACGTAGCTCTCCGTGACTTCGAGCTGTAACCGACGGGCCGGGAAATGACAGCGGCCCAGCACCTGCACCACCCGCGACTCAAACTCCGGATCGCGGAACTGCGCCGGGGAGATATTCACCGACAGCAGCAGATCGTCCAGTGGCTGCAGTTCGCTACAGGCGCGTTCAAGCACAAACTGGCCAAGCGCGTAGATCAAACCGCTACTTTCGGCGATACCGATAAACGCATCCGGCGGCAGTGCCCCCTGAGGACGCCGCGGCCAGCGCAGCAGCGCTTCCACGCCTTCCATAACCAGCGTATCGGCGTTGACAATCGGCTGATACCAGACATCAAACTCTTCGTTCTCCAGTCCCTGACGAATGCCATTTTCGATATTCAGCTGATACTGCCGCGCGTCGCTGTGCGCTTCGTCATACCAGGTCGTGCGCCCTTTGCCGGTTTTCTTCGAATGGTACATGGCAATATCAGCGCGGCGAAAAAGCTCGGTGCTGGAGCAGCTTGCCGGGAGGCCGCTGGCGATACCGATACTGGCGCTGATATAAATTTTTCGCTCGTTGAGGATAACGGGCGCTTTTAACAGTTCCAGTACCGCCCAGGCAAAAGCCAGCGCCTGATTTACCGCCTGTTCGCCGCTTACCGTCATCGCGAACTCATCGCCGCCCATACGCGCCAGCATCCCTTCAGGCGGAACGCGCTCCCGAAGTTCTTTAGCGATATGAATAATCAGCGCATCGCCAACGTCATGGCCGTAGTTATCATTAACATCCTTAAAGCCGTCGAGATCGATAAATACCACGCTTTGCATTTGGTATTGGGAGGTTTCGCACACCTGGTTAAGGCGTTCGATCAGCGCCCGTCGGTTTGGCAGGCGGCTCAGCCAGTCGGTCATGGCACTGTCGCGCGCCAGCTTTTCGCCGCGCGCCAGCTTGTAAAGCCCGAGGTAGCTGAAGAGAATAAACAGCAGGATCAGCCCAGCCGCCACGGCGGCAATCAGCCGCATACTGTCGGAGGCCGCCCGCGCGGCTTCCGCGCCGGGAAGCCCCGGCTGCCAGCTCAGGTAACCCACGATCTCCCCGGCCTGGGTGCGCAGCGGAATACTGTATTCACCGCCGCCTGGCGTGACGTGCAGGTTGCGAATCTGAAACGTGTCGCCCAGGCGCTCAAGCATTTGCGAGTTGATATGGCGGGTGATCGCCAGATAGCGACGCGTATCATCATGCACCTGTAGCCGCCCTGCCGTCGGGCGAATCAGGCCAATACCAATAAACGCAATACCGGCGCGGGTTCGCGTGATGCCGGCATAAGCGCTTTTACCGCTGCGCAGCGCGGCGGCATGCTGCGAGATAAGCGCACGAAAAC
This sequence comes from Klebsiella sp. PL-2018, assembly GCF_019048985.1. NCBI lineage: Bacteria > Pseudomonadati > Pseudomonadota > Gammaproteobacteria > Enterobacterales > Enterobacteriaceae > Klebsiella > Klebsiella sp. PL-2018. Next base: position 2,674,510 of record NZ_CP077673.1, on the reverse strand, counting down.
CGTTGCCGAGGAATTGGGTATCCTGCTCGGTAAAGCTCTCACTGCGAAACGATCCCCACAGCACCCGATAGTGCTGGTCGAGTACGAAAGTGCCGTCATAGAGATTATTGATTTTAAAACCCGATCCCCATGAGTTGTAGAGCCATTGCGGATCGAGCCTGTCGGCATAGGTCTGATGCACCGCATCATCCCAGATAGCGTTATCCATCACCAGCGACAGCACGCGGTTCACCGAGGTCTGCACCGCCCCATCCACCGATAACACGGAACGATGCTTATCAATTTCGTTTGCTTTCAGGCCGATCAGGTGTTGGGTGAGATAAAGAAGCGAAACAATGGACACGATTAAGCCGATCCCGGCGAGGACAATCATGATGGACAGCGTTCTGGCGGAGGGAATATTGCGCCAGCCTGGCAAATGAATCATGTTCTGCCCTCATATCGGCCGGCAGCAAAATATGCCGAACTGGCTCTTTTTTAAGCGTAATACAGAGAGCAGAATTTGCCGCCCGCATTCACAGGCGGCATCATATCAGGCGAGTTTAATTAACACCATGCCGACCACCAGCAGAAGCAGACCGGCCCAGCCTTTATGATTCAGCCGCTGGCCAAACAGCACCCAGCCGGCGGCAATGGTCGCCGCGATACCGAAACCGCCCCACAGCGCATAGGCCACCGACAGGTCAATTCCTTTGACCGCCTGTGAAAGCGCGCTAAAGGCGCCCAGGACCGCCGCCAGCGACATAATGCCGTAGAATTTACGTCGAAAGCCGTCGGAAAATTTCAGAAAAACGTTGGCCAAAATTTCCAGCGCAATCGCCAGCGCCAGCCAGGCGGCGTGGACCCACTCAAACTGTTGCATGCGCTTTCTCCTTGCCCGGCTTCACCGCTTTCTGCGTCCCCGATTTAATCAAGACAATCCCGGCGACCAGGGTCACCAGGCCGGCGATTTTTATCGTCGACAGCGTCTCATCAAACAGCAGGACGCTGAAGATAGTGATCAGTAAAATGCCGATCCCCTCCCAGAGGGCATAGGCCACGCCGAGGGCGATTTTTTTCACCGCGAAAGCCAGAAAAATATAAGAAAGCGCGATCATGACCAGCATTAAAATAAAACCAGTATGGCCGCCGCTTACGCTTGCCCATTTCATCGACAACGTGCCGGTAATTTCAGCAACGATAGCTAAAGCTAATAAAATCCAATAAAACATGATCCCTTCTCCTGCTTGAGAATATAATCCATGGCGGCTTACAGAGAAGTAAACCGGAAAAATTCTGACGTTAAATTAGCCGTGCGCAGCGCGCCAGCTCAGGCAGAGAGAAGAAGACTAAAGCGCCGAGCGCCAGTGCTGCTCGCCGAGAAAGCGGGAGTGAGAGAGGGATACTGCAGGGTGAAAAGAAATATACATCCTGAACTGATTGTCCATAAAATTACAATTATCCGCGGTATTGCTTCTCGTCATTTGCGGATCAAAATTGTCCTCTGTAGTTATACACACGCAGATTTGTACCATAACGCCACATTTAACTCAAAGTCTTTGCAGTTCTTTACCTCTGGTATTTGATTTGGATTAGTTTTTTCCGATCGCAATCACCATTATGATATCGTTCCGGCCATTATTGATTAATTGGTCGTTTTTTTTTCATTTTAGCGGACGCGACGCGCTGAGACGCCGACTTTGCCAACGTCTACAATGACTCACATTAGTCCCCATTTTTTCTCTCGCAGGGAGCGGTATGGCCAAACCCATCATCACGCTTAACGGCTTAAAAATAGTCATCATGCTCGGCATGCTGGTTATCATCCTGACAGGCATTCGCTTCGCGGCGGATATTATCGTTCCTTTTGTTCTGGCGATCTTTCTGGCGGTGGTGATAAACCCGCTGGTTCAGCTCATGGTGCGCTGCCGGGTACCGCGGGTGCTGGCTATTTCGCTCCTGGTCGGCGTGATTGTCCTGCTGGCCGTTGTGCTGCTGGCCTCGCTCGGCACGTCGCTTAACGAGCTTGCGCGCACCCTGCCGCAGTACCGTAATTATCTCTATGAACCGATGCAGACCGTTGCGCCCTGGCTACAGCGCTTCGGCTTTACCGTGTCGGTGGTGGAGCTGAACAAGTATATTGACCCCAACGCGGTGATGACGCTGGTGACCGGCCTGCTCACCCAGCTTTCCAACGCGATGTCCTCTATCTTCCTGCTGCTGCTGACGGTGGTCTTTATGCTGCTGGAAGTGCCGCAGCTTCCCGCGAAGCTGCAGCAACTGATGTCGCGGCCGGTGGAGGGAATGGGCGCGATTCAGCGCGCGCTGGATAGCGTCTCCCACTACCTGGTGTTAAAAACCGCCATCAGCCTGGTGACCGGCCTGGTGGTCTGGGGAATGCTGGTGCTGCTGGACGTCCGCTTTGCTTTTATGTGGGGACTGCTGGCCTTTGCGCTCAACTACATTCCCAACATTGGTTCGGTGCTCGCGGCGATCCCGCCGATCCTGCAGGTGCTGGTGTTTGGCGGTCTGTACGAAGCGCTGGTGGTCCTGGCAGGCTATCTGGTGATTAACCTGGTGTTCGGCAATATTCTTGAACCGCGCATTATGGGCCGCGGGCTGGGGCTGTCGACGCTGGTGGTCTTCCTGTCATTGATCTTCTGGGGCTGGCTGCTGGGCCCGGTGGGTATGCTACTCTCGGTACCGTTGACGATTATCGTCAAAATCGCCCTCGAACAGACGGTGGCCGGGCAAAGTATTGCCTTTCTGCTGAGTGATTTGAGTAAAAACTAACGCCATTGCGCACGCTTCCCCGGAGGCGATGCTGACGCATCTGTCCGGGCTACCGGCCCGCAGACGACTCTTAACCTGTAGCCCGGGCAGGCGCTTTGCGCCGCCCCCGGGAGCAGAGCGCGGAGCCGCTGAACTTCCCCGGAGGCGATGCGGCGCATCTGTCCGGGCTACCGGCCCGCAGACGCCCTTAACCCGTAGCCCGGCTAAACGCAGTGCGAGCCGGGAAGCCGCGCCAATGCCTCAACCCGGTACGTCCCCTGCTCGTAGACCAATCATTCGCAATCATTATTGATCGTCATCACATCTCTGCCCCGCCAATCATTACTCTTACGCTAACGATTCGCCATTGGCCTTAATTGATGCCCGCCACCTCGCGACGCACACTTACTTCCACACCAGGACAATCAAAACGATTCGTCGAATCAGGAGGTTAATAATGAGTGCCGAACAAACGACGGGACGCGTCTGGAACCGTCGCCGTACGGAAAAACAGCGGCGACTGACCGAGGCGAAGGTCTCGGGCAAAGTGATCCCCACCGACCAGCTGGTCGCCGTTCTTGAGCAGCTGCTGGCCCCCGGCGACCGGGTGGTGCTGGAAGGCAACAACCAGAAACAGGCTGATTTCCTCTCGCGGATGCTGGCGGAAGTTAACCCACAAAAAATTCACGACCTGCATATGATTATGCCGAGCGTCGGGCGCAGCGAGCATCTGGACCTCTTCGAAAAAGGTATCGCCCGCAAGCTTGATTTCTCCTTCTCCGGTACCCAAAGCCTGCGTATTTCGCAGCTGCTGGAAGATGGCCTGCTGGAAATCGGCGCTATCCACACCTACATCGAACTTTACTCTCGCCTGTACGTCGACCTGTCGCCAAACGTCGCGCTGATCGCCGGTTACAAAGCCGACCGCAAGGGCAACCTGTACACCGGGCCGAGCACCGAAGATACCCCGGCGCTGGTGGAAGCCGCCGCGTTCCATGACGGCATCGTTATTGCGCAGGTTAACGAACTGGTCGATGACGAGTGCGATCTGCCGCGCGTGGATATACCCGGTTCGTGGATTGACTACGTGGTCGTCGCGGATAAACCGTTCTTTATCGAGCCGCTGTTTACCCGCGATCCGCGCCTGATTAAGCAGGAACATATCCTGATGGCAATGATGGCGATTAAAGGCATCTACGCCGAGCATCAGGTGCAATCCCTGAACCACGGGATCGGCTTTAACACCGCCGCCATCGAACTGCTGCTGCCGACCTACGGCGAACAGCTCGGCCTGAAGGGCAAAATCTGTAAACACTGGACGCTGAACCCGCACCCCACCCTTATTCCGGCAATTGAAAGCGGTTGGGTCGAGAGCGTGCACTGCTTCGGCGGAGAGCTGGGAATGGAAGAGTACATTCGCGCGCGTCCGGATATCTTCTTCACCGGCGCCGACGGCTCCATGCGCTCCAACCGCGCGTTCTGCCAGCTGGCGGGACAGTATGCGGTAGATATGTTTATCGGCTCGACCTTACAGGTTGACGGCTACGCCAACTCCTCGACGGTGACCCGCGGCCGCCTCTCCGGCTTCGGCGGCGCGCCGAATATGGGCCACGACCCGCACGGTCGACGCCACGCTACGCCGGCATGGCTCAACATGATCACCGAACCGGATCCGATGCAGCGCGGTAAAAAGCTGGTCGTTCAGATGGTGGAAACCTTCCAGGCGGGCGTGAAACCGACCTTCGTGGAAAAACTCGACGCCGTTGAGGTCGCTAAAACCTCCGGAATGCCGCTGGCACCGGTGATGATTTACGGCGATGACGTCACCCACGTGCTGACCGAAGAAGGCATCGCCTATCTCTATCGGGCGGAAAGCCTGGAAGAGCGCCGGGCAATGGTGGCGGCCGTGGCCGGGATCACCGATATCGGGCTCGGCGTTGACGCCAAACGCGTGGCCGCACTGCGCCAAAGCGGCAAAGTCGTCTATCCGGAAGATATCGGTATCCGCCGCAGCGACGCCACCCGCTCTCTGCTCGCCGCCGGCAGCGTAGCCGATCTGGTGGAGTGGTCCGACGGTCTGTACAACCCACCGGCAAAATTCCGGAGCTGGTAATGAAAAAACTCTCTCCCCACGTTGCTGAAACCCGGGCCCGCTGGCTGGCCCAGACCGCCAGCGCCTGCCTGGTTGACGAAGCGCGACTCAGCCCCAAGCCGGGCCTGGTGGATAGCCGCAGCAACGGCGCGCATCAGGACCTGAACCTGGCCCTGATGGAGCGTTCGGCCCACAGCCTGCAGCCGACGTTTCACGCGCTGGCTCAGCAGAGCTGGCGGCGTCCGGCCGACGTTGCCCTGCGCGAAACCGTTGGCCGGCTTGGCCGCGAAGGCGAAGCGCGGATGATGCAGGCGACCGCCGGGGTCAATACCCATCGCGGCGCTATCTGGGCGCTGGGCCTGCTGGTCAGCGCGACGGCGATGCTCGGGGGGGAGGGTCAGGCACAGAGAATTACGGAAACCGCCGCCGCCCTGGCCCGTCTGCCGGACGCCTGCGCGCCAAGGACCTTCAGTAAAGGTCTGCGCGCCAGCCGCCGCTGGCAGGTTCCCGGCGCCCGGGAAGAAGCGCAGCGCGCTTTTCCGCACATCACCACCCTGGCGCTGCCGCAGCTATTGCGCAGCCGGGCCGCGGGGGCCAGCGAGGATCAGGCCCGGCTTGACGCGCTGATGGCGATTATGACCTCGCTTAGCGATACCTGCGTGCTCTCCCGCGCCGGAATGGCGGGCCTGGAGGCGATGCGGCAAGGCGCAGGCGAGGTGCTGGCGGCAGGAGGATGTGCGACAGCCAGGGGGCGCGCCGCGCTGGCGCGTCTCGACGTGCAGATGCTGGCGCAGAACGCCTCGCCGGGTGGCGCGGCGGATCTTCTTGCCGCCACCCTGTTTCTCGACCGGGTTTCCGCTTAACGCATTCAGAGGATGTTATGGAACAGATTAAATTGTCATTCCCTGCCAACCGCGCCCTCAGCGGCAAAGCGCTGGCAGGCGTTGTCGGCTCCGGCGATATGGAAGTGCTCTATACCGCCGGACAGAGCGATACGCTCAACGTCGAAATCACCACCTCCGTGGACAACAGCCAGGCGCGCTGGAACGCGCTGTTCGAACGACTGAGCCTGATTAACGGCCTGCCCGGCGGACAGCTGATCATCCACGATTTCGGCGCCACGCCCGGCGTCGCGCGGATCCGTATTGAACAGGTTTTTGAGGAGGTGGCTCATGCGTAACGATCGCAGCTTTATTGAACTCCGCGCCCGTGAACGCGCCCGCACCCTGCTGGATGACGGCAGCTATCGCGAACTGCTGGATCCCTTTGACGGCATTATGTCCCCGTGGCTCGGCGCGCAGGGCATCGTCCCGCAGTCCGACGACGGTATGGTCGTCGCAAAAGGCACCATTAACGGCCAGCCGGCGGTAGTCATTGCCATCGAAGGTACCTTCCAGGGCGGCAGCATGGGCGAAGTCTCCGGCGCGAAAATGGCCGCCGCCCTTGAGCTGGCGGCGGAAGATAACCGCAACGGCATTCCTACCCAGGCGGTGCTGTGCCTGGAAACCGGCGGCGTACGCCTGCAGGAAGCCAATCTGGGCCTTGCCGCCATCGCCGATATTCACGCCGCGATTGTCGACCTGCGCCGCTACACCCCGGTAATCGGCATTGTCGCCGGTACCGTCGGCTGCTTCGGCGGGATGTCCATCGCCGCGGCGCTGTGCAGCTACCTGATTGTCACCCGTGAAGCGCGTCTGGGCCTCAACGGACCGCAGGTTATTGAACAGGAAGCGGGGATTGAAGAGTACGACTCCCGCGACCGTCCGTTTATCTGGAGCATGACCGGCGGCGAAATTCGCTACGCCAGCGGTCTGGTGGATGCCCTGGTGGGCGATGGCATCAACGCGGTGAAAAGCGCGATGAACGAAGCCATTGCCAAAGGCGTGCCCGCGCAGCATCGCAGCGACAAATATGAAGATTTCCTGACCCGTTTGACCCATTTCGATACCCGCCAGCAGGCGGATACCGCTCAGATCAAACAGCTATTCGCCCGGGAGGAGAAATAATGAACCAGTTCACAAACCGCGCCGCGCTGTGGCTAAACCAGCTGGCGCCGAACGCCCCACTAATGACCGGTCTGTGCCCCTCGGTGCAGGTTGCCGATGCCGATTTTAACGGTGAAACCGCCCGTTTTATCGCCGTGGTGCCGGATGCTAATAACCATTATCCACGCGCCGCTCAGGGTGAAGTCGGCCTGCTCGAAGGCTGGACGCTGGCCAAAGTGGTCAACGAAACCATCGACGCCGATGCCGATAACGCGGTGAAGCGCCCGATTATCGCGGTTATCGATGTCCCCAGCCAGGCCTATGGCCGTCGCGAAGAAGCGTTCGGTATTCATCAGGCGCTGGCGGGCGCCGCGGGCGCCTACGCCAAGGCGCGGCTTGCCGGACATCCGGTGATTGGCCTGATCGTCGGCAAAGCGATGTCCGGGGCGTTTCTCGCCCACGGCTACCAGGCCAATCGTCTGATCGCCTTTAACGACGCCGGCGTGCTGGTGCACGCGATGGGCAAAGCGTCCGCCGCGCGCATCACGCTACGTACCGTTGAGGCGCTGGAGAAACTGGCGGCAACCATCCCTCCGATGGCCTATGACGTCAGCAACTACGCAACGCTCGGCCTGCTCTCCGCCCTGCTGGATATCAGCAATCCTGACGCGCCGGACGCCCGCGATCTGACGCTGGTCACCGACACCCTGCGCGACGCCATCGCTGACGCCCGCCGGGATGTCTCGCTGAAGTGCCGCCTTGGCGCGGAGAACCGCCGTAGTTCCCAACAGGTGCGCGATCGCATGCGCGCCAGCTGGTAGTCAGTCCCTAAGTAGAAGAAAACCTGCCGGAAGCGGCCGCCCGGGGCGCCATCGCGCGCCCCGGAAAGAAACCGCTTTTAGAAATTATAACAATCGCGCCAGTACTCTATTTTCATTTACAGGTGATTTATGACTTATGTGATTATTCATGCCCTCGCGCCGATTTTTGTCATCATGCTGCTGGGCTTCTGGGCCGGCAAGGCCAAAATGGTCGATAACAAAAACGTCTCTTTACTCAACATCTTCGTGATGGACTTCGCCCTGCCCGCCACGCTGTTCAGCGCCACGGTGCAAACGCCGTGGAGCGGTATTGTCGCGCAATCGCCGCTGGTGCTGGTGCTGACCGGGGCGATGTGGATTACCTATGCGGCCATCTACTTCCTCGCGACCCGCGTCTTCAAGCGCTCGCCGCAGGATGCCGCCGTGCTGACCCTGACCGTCGCGCTGCCTAACTACGCCGCGCTTGGCCTGCCTATTCTGGGCAGCGTGCTCGGCGAAGGCGCCTCCACCTCCCTCTCCGTCGCCGTTTCCATCGCCTGCGGATCGGTACTGATGACGCCGTTCTGCCTGCTGATTCTGGAACGTGAAAAAGCGCTCGCCGCCGGAGAGAACAGCGGCTCGACGCTGGCAATGCTGCCGGTTCTGATGTGGCGTTCGGTGAAAAAACCGATTGTCTGGGGTCCGCTGCTGGGGGTCGTGCTTTCAGCCATCGGTATCAAAATGCCGGATCTGCTGCTGGCCTCTATCAAACCGCTGGGCCTGGCGGCGACCGCCGCCGCGCTGTTCCTGACCGGGGTGATTCTGTCGGCGCGTAAGCTGCAGCTCAATGCGCTGATTGCCACTTCCACTATTGTCAAACTGCTGGTGCAGCCGTTTATCGCCTGGGGTCTGGTGATGCTGCTGGGGCTGCACGGCTCTATCGCCATTACCGCCATTCTGATGATTGCGCTGGCGGCCGGTTTCTTTGGCGTGGTCTTCGGCAACCGCTTTGGCGTGCAGTCGCCGGATGCGGAAGCGGTGCTGCTGTTAAGCTCGGTTCTGTGTATTCTGTCGCTGCCGCTGTTTATCACCTTAACGTCAGGAATCTAACGATGTCATCAACGCCGCGTCCTCATGATTTAGTCTGGTTGAATAATGCCGCCGCGCTGGAGGCGATTGAGGAGTCCTGGGTCGCGCAGCACTGGCGTATTAGCCTGCCGGTGGTGGTACGACGCGACGTTGATGCTAACGCCCGCATTCCGGTGGGCGTACGGGGGATGAAGCGCGATCAGCGGGCCGCAGCCTGGGTACAGAGGGAAAATATCGTCCGTACCGTCAGCCCGGAAACCCTCGCCGATCGCCAACAGCTCCTGCGCTCGCCGTTTGTCTCCCAGCCGCCGGTACAGGCGGCGATATCACTGACCTTACACCCCTGGCCGTGGCGCTGGGGCATTACCGGCAGCACCGGCTACGCGCTGGCCACCGAGATTCCGGTGCTTCACGCCGCCAGCGATCTCGATCTGCTGATCCGCGCGCCGCAGCCGATCGCACGCGAAGCGCTGCTCGCCTGGCAGTCCCGCGTCGCGCAGCTGCCCTGCCGGGCGGATACCCAGGTCGAAACGCCCGCAGGGGCTTTCGCGCTAAATGAGTGGCTGCGCGATGGCCGCGTCCTGCTGAAAACGTCCCGCGGCGCGCGCCTGACCGCTGCGCCGTGGAACAGGGAGGAAGCATGAAAATTCTCTTTACCTTTCCCGGTCAGGGAAACCAGCGGCCGGATATGCTCGCCGCGCTTCCCGACCGCCAGAATATCCTCGCTGAAGCGCGAACCGTGCTCGGCGATGAAGTAGACCATTTAGATACCGCCGCCGCGTTAAAACATACCCGTGCGGTGCAGCTGTGCCTGCTGATCGCAGGCACAGCCTGGGCGCGGGAGCTGCAGCGTCAGGGAGTAAATCCGGACATGGTCAGCGGCCTGTCGATAGGGGCTTTCCCGGCGGCGGTGATGGCCGGCGCGCTGGATTTCACCGACGCCCTGCGGCTGGTGGCGCTGCGCGGCGATTTAATGGAGCAGGCTTATCCTCACGGCTACGGGCTGACGGCGATTATGGGCCTGACGCTCGACCGCGTGGAAAAGCTGATTGCCGACAGCGACCTCTATATTGCCAACCTGAACGCGGAAACGCAGATTGTCATTGCCGGACGCGACGACGAGATGGCCCGCGTGGCCCGGCTGGCGCTGGCGGCTGGCGCCGGTAAAGCACAGCGGCTGGCGGTCAGCGTACCTTCCCACTGCGCGCTGCTGGATGAACCGGCGGCTAAGCTGGCAAAAGCGTTCACTGACGTCACGCTGCAGCGCCCGCGCTGCGCCTATCTGAGCGGCTCCACGGCGCGCGTTTTATGGGACCCGTTAAGCATTGCCGACGATTTGGCGCGGAATATGGCGCGAACCGTGCGCTGGCAGGAAGCGATGATCGCCGCTGATGAACGGGACGCGCGGCTGGCGATCGAGATGCCGCCCGGCGGCGTGCTGACCTGTCTCACCCGCCAGGCGGGCTGGCAGGGGGAGTGTATTGCGCTGGAGCGCAGCGGTATCGACGTTGCCCGTCACCTGGCGAACCGGCTTAACGGCTGAGGCTGCGGGCGTACATCCGCCCTTCTGCCGCCAGCGCCAGCAGGTCGGCGTCGCGCTCGCGATGGTGTGAGTAGACAATGGAGATCAGCTGGCGCATCTGATACGGCTCCGCCAGCTTCAGCAGCTGTACGTCGTTTTCATACACCTTTTTCATTCGTCCCGGCAGCAGCGCAAAGCCTACGCCCGCCTGCACCAGGCTAATCATCGAAAAGATATCGTTAACCCGGGTGACGATTTCAGGCTCGAATCCGGCCACCTGGAAGGCGTCCTGAAATCCGGCATAGGTGGCAAACCCTTCCGCCAGCGAAACAAACTTGCGCCTGGCGTAATCGCGCAGCTCGGCGGGAGCGGTGGTATCCAGCTGTTCCGTCGCCGGGGCGGCGAGGAAGATATCGTCCTCAAACAGCGGGACCACATCAAAAGCCGAATTATTGAATTCACCTTCGTTGGTGGCGATCAGGATCGCATCAAGCGCGTCATCTTCCAGCATATCCAGCAGCATCTGATTGGAGCCCATGGTGAGATCCAGCTCCAGCTCCGGCCGACGCAGCTTCATGCCCATAATAATGCGCGGCACGGTTTCAAGGGTCAGGGAGTAAAGCGTGCCGATGCGCAGCCGCCCCTGCCCGACGCCGGCTACTTTACGCGTCGCTTCCAGGCCGCGGGTCATCAGGCTCATAACGTCCTGACAGTACTCCAGCAGCGTCCACGCCGCCGGGAGCGGCAGCAGGTTGCGCCCTTTATGAATAAACAGCGGGCAGCCGACGCCCTCTTCCAGCGTATGCAGCGCCCGGTGGACGCTGACGCCGCTCAGCTGCATGGCCTCAGCGGTTCTGGCGATGTTCCCTTTCGCCATAAACATCATAAATACCGACAGCTTGCGGAAGGTGATGTCCTGATTAATGTCGTCTTTCATTGCCCTGGGCTCCGCGTTTCGGTCTTCATTAGCATTTTCTTTCGTGATTTCAAGACAGTATAACCACAATTAACGAATGAAGGATTAGCCGGAAGGGGGATATCAGCGCGGGGGGAGAGATTAGAGCAATGTCACGTTTTCGCCGGGGCAGCGAAGAGAGGCCAGTAGGCCCGGTGAAGCGTCAGCCGCCACCGGGCAATGTCAACGACGTGGGCTTACAGCGCCATATCGTGCTGCGGCGACGTTTCCGCCTTCGGCTCTGCCGGTTTGGCGGTCATCACCGGCGCGGTGGCGTTCATCTCAATCACCGGCGGTTTGGTCAGCTGCAGCGCCGCCGCGGTATCATCCCAAACCTGCTGGGTCAGCGCGACGTTGCCGTTCAGCTTCTGGCCGTAGCTCGGGACGATATCGTGAATACGGCGCTGCCATTCCGCTGAATGGAACTGCTCAGGGAACATCTGCTTAAGAACGTTCAGGGTAATCGGCGCGGCGGTAGAAGCCCCCGGCGAAGCGCCCAGCAGCGCGGAGAGGGTTTTCTGCTGATCGACCACCACTTCGGTACCCAGCTTCAGTACGCCGCCCTTCTCTGCATCTTTTTTGATGATCTGCACGCGCTGACCGGCCTGGATCAGCTTCCAGTCCTCTTTACGCGCGCCAGGATAATACTCTTTCAGCGCCGCAAAACGGTCGTCGTCGCTCAGCATCACCTGGCTGATGAGGTATTTCACCAGATCGAAGTTGTCCAGACCTACGTGGGTCATCGGCAGGACGTTATCGGTGGTGGTGGTGCTAAGCAGGTCGAAGAACGAACCGTTTTTCAGGAATTTCGTCGAGAAGGTGGCGAATGGCCCAAACAGCACCACGCGCTTGCCGTCGAGGAAACGGGCATCAAGATGCGGGACCGACATCGGCGGTGCGCCTACAGAGGCCTGACCGTAAACTTTTTGCTGGTGCGCATTGGTCACCGCCGGGTTTTCGGTCATCAGGAAAGAGCCGCCTACCGGGAAACCCGCATAGTTATCCGCTTCCGGAATACCGGTTTTTTGCAGTAATTTCAGCGCGCCGCCGCCGGCGCCGATAAATACGTATTTCGCATCGATCGCCTGCTCTTCACCGCTATTAACGTTTTTAATCGTCACGTGCCATGAATTATCGGCATTGCGTTTAAAATCGGTGACTTCTGAAGAGGTCTGCAGCGTGAAGTTATTATTTTTCTTCAGGCTACCGATCAGCTGGCGGGTTATTTCCCCATAGTTAACGTCGGTACCCACCGGAGTCCAGGTTGCCGCAACGCGCTGCTGCGGATCGCGCCCTTCCATCACCAGCGGCGCCCACTGTTTTATTTGCGCGTGATCGGTAGAGAATTTCATCCCCTGGAATAAGGTCGTTTGCTGCAGCGCGGCGTAGCGTTTTTGCAGATAATCAACGTTATCTCCCCAGACGAAACTCATGTGCGGCGTGGAGTTAATAAAAGAGTGCGGATCGTGTAAAATGCCGCGTTTGACCTGCGCCGTCCAGAACTGGCGGGAGATCATAAACTGTTCGTTAATATCCAGCGCTTTGCTGACGTCGATGGTGCCGTCCGGGCGTTCCGGCGTATAGTTCAGCTCCATATTCGCGGAGTGCCCGGTACCGGCGTTGTTCCAGCCGTTAGAGGACTCCAGCGCGACGCCATCCAGCTTCTCAACCATCACCTGTTTCCAGTCCGGCTGTAATTCCTGCAGCCAGGTCCCCAGCGACGCGCTCATAATACCGCCGCCAATCAGCAGGAAATCGGTTTTTTTCGAGGTATCGTCATTTGCGAAGGTCGCCGAGCTGACGAACATCGCTAATGCGGTCATAGATATAATCGTATTTTTAATTGCAGGCATAATAGAAATATCACATAGCACAAGTGTAATAAGAGCGTGCATATTAACGCACTTTTACTTTATTTTAAAATATCATTTACACATCCGCACACATAGCTAATTATTGTTAACCTGGTTTTTTAACTTAAAAAAGTAAATCCCTCGCCAGCAGCAATAAATACGCCTTGCGATCGCCATTTTCAAAAGGGGAATTAAACCCGGGTAAGCGGATGAAGAGTATGGAATAACGATGCTGTTGATGGCCAGATTATTTTGCGTTATCCGGCGCGTATTGTGGAAATACGCGCCGTCGGGTTAAGTTCAGGCAACCGTCTGCGCCGCGCGTAGCGCAATCCGCAGATGATCGTTATGCTCTGCCAGCAGCTCGCGCGCCTGCCAGGCATCCAGCCCGCTGAGGAGCATGAGTATTGCCGTCCGGCAGTGCTGATTGCAGCTGGCCAGCGCGGCTTTGGCCTCGCTGCGCGAGCCCCCCGTTGCCGCCATCACGATCGCTATCTGCCGCTCGGCCTCGTGCGGCGTATTGGCCTGCAGATCGACGCGCAGGTTTTCATAGACCCGTCCTTCGCGAATCGCCAGCCCGGTGGTCAGCATCGTCAGGATCTGCCGCTGCGCAATGCGCGCTTTCGGATTCCCGAAACCCGCCACCGCTTCCGGCCCGGTTTGCGGGGCGATAATGATATCCGCCAGCTGCGCGGCTTCACTGGCGGGCTGCTGCGTCACAACCGCAATCGGCGCCCCCAGCGACCAGGCGTGGCGCATCGCGCCCCAGACCCACGGCGTTTTGCCGCTAACCGTCAGCGCCAGCAGCATATCCTGGTTGCTGAATCGTAGAGCCTCAAGTTCGAAAGCCCCAAGATCGTAATGACTCGCGGCGGTTTCCATCTCCTGCCGCGCGGCGGTCGCTCCTCCGGCGATAAGGGCGACAAGCGAATGTTTTCCCTCCGGGGTAAATTCATTCACCGCCTGCGCGGCGGCTTGACCCGATGCCCCGGCCCCCACAATCACCAGCCGCCCTCCCCGGCTGAGCGTCGCCGTCGCGTTATCCATCAGGCGCGCGATCGCCGGCAAACAGGCCTCAACGGCATCGGCAATCCGCTTATCATCCTTATGCAGCAGCATCAGCATATCGAGGGTGGCAAGACTATCAATATGGGTGGTTTCAGGGTGGCGTCGTTCCATCATTGAAGCGGTTGGCTTACTGCTCATAAAAACCTCCATTTAAACGCGAAAGAACCTTCCGGGACGAAAGCGCAGGCCTGAGGCAAACCCTTTCATTGACCATGGCTATTAATGGCAGTGTAAAGCTTAAGCGACGCGCTTTACCGCCACCGGAGTCACAGTTTTCATCCCCCTGAAGCCATTCAGCTGCCGATTGGTCGTTATCCAACCAGCGGCGCGTTCGGCGCGCCGAGGTTGCGAGGCGAGGCCAATGCGCTATTAGCGCAACGTCAGGCCGCCATCCACGACATACTGGCTACCGCTCACGAAGGACGCCGCGTCGGAAAGCAGAAACAGCGCCACATCAGCCGCTTCAGCCGCCGTCCCCTGGCGGTGAAGCGCCAGGCGGCTCACCACCGAGGCTTCAAATTCGCGGCGCACCTCGTCGCGCATAAAATGGCGAAATGGGGTGTCAATCGGGCCGGGAACCAGCGCGTTAACGCGGATATTTCGTTCCCCTAACGCCGAGGCCCAGCAGCGGGTTAACGAAATCAGCGCGCCTTTGGTCGCCGAATAGAGGCTTGCCGCCGCGGCCCCTTCATAAGCGGAAGTGGACGCCGTCACCACCACCGAGGCTCCCGCATTAAGCTTTCCGGCGAGCGCCGCCATCTGGAGAACCGGCCCGCGCACGTTGGTCGCCATCATGCGATCAAAGGCCGCGGCATCCACCTGCGACAGCTCCCCAACCGCTGCGTATCCGGCGTTGAGCCAGAGGCCATCAAGCCCGCCGGATGAATCGATCGCCTCGGCCAACGCCTCGCCGGTCAGCGGATCGCTGGCATCATTGTCAATGACCCGCGCCCGATCCGATAGCTGCCGGCGAAGAGACGCCAGCCGTCTGGGATCGCGCCCGGTGGCGATCACCCAACCGCCTTCGCTATCGATGCGCTTTGCCCCGGCAAGCCCGATTCCGCTTGTCGCACCGGTGATAAGAACTCTTTTTGCGCTAAATCTCGCCATGGTCATTGCCCCTCTCTGCGTAATCACATTTATCAGGATGGTAACCTGCGGAGAACTGTTTGATAATACCAGTATTATCAACAAGACTGTTTGGGGTAATAGCCATAATGCGCGGAAGTGATTTTGCTGAATTAAAAGCCTTCGCGATGGTCGTTGAGCAAGGCAGTTTTACCCGGGCGGCGGCGCATCTCGGCGTCACGACCTCCACCTTAAGCGCAACCATCCGTCGTCTCGAGGAGCGCATCGGCGTACGTTTATTGCACCGGACAACGCGCAGCGTCGCGCCGAGCGAGGCCGGCAAGCGCATGATGCAGCGGCTGGCTCCTGCGCTGGCGGCGCTGGAAGACGCGGTTACCGATGCCCGGACGGCCAGCGCGCCCGCGGGCCGCCTGCGCCTCAATGTGTCGCGCATCGCCGCGATTCATTATCTGGCGCCGCTGCTGGGCGGATTTATGCAACGCTATCCCAACGTTGAGCTGGATATTGTTACCGACGATGCTTTAGTCGATATCGTTTCTTCCGGTTTTGACGCCGGAATTCGTCTCGGTGAAAAGCTCCATCAGGATATGGTTGCCGTCAGGCTGAGCGGCGACCTTGAAATGAAAGTCGTCGCCTCTCCGCACTATCTGGCGCAAGCGCCGCAGCCGAGAAAGCCGCAGGATTTGCTACAGCACCCCTGTCTGACTTATCGCAGGCCCAGCGACGGCAGCGTTTATCGTTGGGAGTTTCAGCGCGACGGCGAACGCTACGAGATTGCGGTCAAAGGGCCGATCGTCGTCGATGAACCGGCCATGCTGACGCCGTTAGCCCTCAAGGGCACCGGTATTGCCTATCAGTTTGCCCATCAGGTCGATCCCTGGCTGGAGACAGGCCAGCTAGTCCAGCTATTGAAAGAGTGGACCCCGGCTTTTCCCGGGTTTTACGTTTACTACCCCAGCCGTAAGCAGATGGCATCGCCGCTGCGGGCGTTTATTGACTATCTGCTGGCCGTCGGCGGCAAATCGCGTCCGCCAGAATTGCCGTCTGGCTGATTTTGCTTGTATTACGCGGCTTTATGAAAACCGCGCATTCAGCGATAATACGCCTCTATCCGTTTTCTCCTGGGGTCGGTATGAATGAATTCGCGCAGCAGCCCGCGCGTAAACGCGCAATGAGCATGAAGCTGAGCACCGCCGTGACCTTAATGATCGGCAGCGTCATCGGTTCAGTACTGATTCTGGTCTATGCCCTGTGGTTTATGCAGATTAGCGGCGCCACCCGCGACGGCGTGAAAGATACGGCGCTGGCGGTGGCGCGGACGCTGGCCGACACCCCGGAAGTCAAGCGCGGCCTGACGCTGCCGCCGGACAGCGGCATTATTCAGCCGCTGGCGCTGGCCGTCACCCGGCGCAATGGCCTGCTGTTTGCCGTCGTCACCAATATGGACGGCATTCGCTACTCGCATCCCAATAGCCAGATTATCGGCAAACCTTTTATCGGCGATGACATCCGGCCCACGCTGGCGGGCAAAGAGAACGTTGCCGTCAACCACGGCGTGCTGGCTCCGGCGCTGCGCGTCTTCACCCCGGTGTTTGACGATAGCCGCCGGCAAATCGGCGTGGTGGCGATTGGCATTTCGCTGAGCAAAGTCGATACGCAGATCGCCGCCAGCCGCTGGGATGTGATTCTGACCGTGCTGTTCAGCGCGCTCGTGTGCGCCGTCGGTACATGGAGCCTGGTTCGCGGCCTGAAGCGCGTCCTGCTGGGCCTTGAGCCGCAGGAGATCTCAACGCAGTTCCAGCAGCGCCAGGCGATGCTGCACTCATTAAAAGAGGGCGTCGTGGCGGTGGATACGGACGGCAAGGTGACGCTGATTAACCCCGCCGCGCGCGACATTCTGTTTAACGGCCCCGGGAACGATATCGCGCAAACGCCGCTGCTGGCGGATTTGCAGGAAGTGCTGCAAACCGGCGAGCCGATTTACGATCGGGAGCTGGGCTGTAACGGTCTGCTGCTGATCAGCAACACGGTCCCCGTCCGCGACGAGGATGACGTGGTCGGCGCCATCAGCACCTTCCGTGACAAAACCGAAGTCAGCCAGCTGCTGCAGCGGCTTGACGGGATGGTGAACTATGTGGACGCCCTGCGTACCACATCCCATGAATTTATGAATAAGCTGCACGTGATCCTCGGCCTGTTGAATATGAAAAGCTACGATAAGCTGGAAGAGTACGTGCTGCAGACCGCCCACACCTATCAGGCGGATATCGGCGAAATCCAGCACCGGATTAAATCACCGGTAGTGGCAGGCTTTTTGATCGGTAAAATTCAGCGCGCTAAGGAGCGGGGTTTTACCCTCACTCTCGCCGATGAGAGCCTGGTGCCGGACTGCCCGAATGAAAAACAGGTCACCGTACTGGTTACGGTTCTGGGTAATTTAATCGAGAACGCGCTGGATGCCATGAGCGGCCAGGCCGAAGGCGAAGTCGGCCTGCTGCTGCATTACCAGAACGGCTGGTTAAGCGGCGAAGTCAGCGATGATGGTCCCGGTATCCCGGAAGCGTTTATCGATGATATTTTTAATAAAGGCTTCTCCACCAAAGGCGAAAACCGCGGCGTCGGGCTGTTTCTCGCCAGCCAGCAGCTTCGCGAACTGGGCGGATCGCTGGCCGTGGAATCCGAACCCGGCGTATTTACTCAATTTTTTGTTCATCTCCCGTGGGACAGTAAAAGGAAAAGTGCGTGATAAATGTATTAATTGTTGACGATGATGCCATGGTTGCCGAACTGAACCGCCTGTACGTGGGACGGGTCAGCGGCTTCCGCTGCAGCGGCACGGCGTCTACGTTGAGTAAAGCCAGGGAGATGATTAACGACAAGGATCTGGAGATAGACCTGGTGCTGCTGGATGTCTATATGCAGCAGGACAGCGGTCTGGATCTGCTGCCCGCCATTCGCGCGTCCGGACGGGCCATCGACGTGATTATGATTACTTCCGCCGCGGATGCCTCGACGGTTCAGGCCTCGATGCGCTACGGCGTGGTGGACTATCTGATCAAACCCTTCCAGTTTCCACGGTTTGAAGAGGCGCTCACCGCCTGGCGCGAAAAGCGTAAGCTGATGACCGGTCAACCCTATTATGAACAAGCGGATGTCGACCGGCTGCTGCACGGCGGCGTACCGGAAGCCGCTGACGCCCGCAAGTTGCCGAAAGGCCTGACGCCCCAGACGCTGCGCACCCTCTGTCAGTGGATTGATGCCCATCCGGACGTGGAGTTCTCCACCGACGAACTGGCGGCAGCGGTAAATATATCCCGGGTTTCGTGCCGCAAATACCTGATTTGGCTGGCGCAAATTAATATTTTGTACACCAGTATCCACTACGGCGCCACGGGACGTCCGGTGTACCGCTACCACCTGATAGCGGAACAGTACGGCCTGCTTAAGCAGTACAGCCAGTAAGCCGGTAGCCGTCATCCAGCAGCTGAAAGCGGAAACGACGCTGTGAAGAGAGGATAACGTCGCGATTTTTAGTGACGAAAATCGCTTCGATATCCTCGCGCTGGCGCAGCGCCGCGCAGCCTTTCTCTACGCCAAGACCGTAGATCAGGGTGGTCCAGATATCGCCGTCCAGCGAGTCGGCGGAAATAATCGTTACGCTCTCCAGCTCGTTATCCAGCGGGTAGCCGCTGCGCGGGTCGAGAATATGGTGCCAGCGTTTGCCGTCCTGCTCGAAGTAGCGTTCGTAAATGCCCGAGGTCACCACCGATTGCCCCGCCACCGCAATGCTGCCAATCAGCGCATCCGCCGCTGAGTACGGTTTTTTCAGCCCGATTGACCATTCGCCCAGGGTATGGACATTGCCGCCGAGATTAATCAGCGCGGCGTTCACGCCCTGCTGCCGCAAATAGTCGCGCACCCGGTCGGCGATATAGCCTTTCGCGATGGCACCAAGATCGATCTCCATTCCCGTCCGCGCAAGGTAGACGCTGCTGGCGGCGTCATCGAGGATCACATCCTGCGCACGCGTTAACGTCAGGCGAGCGGCAATATCCTGCGGGTCGGGCACGCTCTGGCCCTGAAAACCAACGCGCCACAGCTTCACCAGCGGGCCGATCGCCAGGTTAAACGCGCTGTCCCGCACCATGCTGGCGGCTTTGGCGCATTTAATCAGCGCATACACCGGGCGGCTCACCGTCACCGGATGCCGCCCGGCGGCATGGTTGATATCCATCACCTGGGAGTGCGCGCGGTTAACGGTGAAAAGATCTTCATAGCCTTTAATCAGCTGAAAGACGCGGGAGGCAAGCGGTTCATCGTGAACGTAGAGCTTGAGGAGGATGGGCGAACCCATCAGTACGGCGGAGTAGCTGTAGACGCGGTTGTCGGACATATCGCACTCCTAGAGAGATAAGAAGCCGGGCCGTCTATTTGCCAGCCCGGCGGGTGTCGCTGACGTTTAACCTCTGGCGCGTTTCGCCGCCTGATGGCCCGCGAGGGTCCCGAAGATAATGATATCGGCCACCGCGTTACCGCCGATGCGGTTACCGCCGTGAATGCCGCCAACCACTTCGCCCGCGGCAAAAGCGCCCGCAATCACCTGATGACCGGCATTCAGCACCGCGGTATCGGTGTTAATGGTCACGCCGCCCATCGTGTGGTGAACCCCCGGGGCGATACGAATCGCATGGTAAGGGCCTTCATTGATCGGCGCACGCAGCGCGGTGGTACGACCAAAGTCATCGTCATGCTGTTTTTCAACAAAGCCGTTGTAGCGTTCCAGCGTATTGAGAAAAGCATGGTAATCCATCCCCAGTTTCTCCGCCAGCTGACGCGGCGAGCTGGCGCTGGTGACGAAACCTTTAGCGATGTACTCATCGGCGGCTTTGTTTTTCGCCCGGACGTGCTCGTCAAAGACGATATAGGCGAAGTGCTCAGGCAGCGCGATAATCGCGGCGGAAACCTTATCGCGGGTCTCCATTTCGTTGAAGAAGCGGTTGCCCTGCGGGTTCACCAGTATCGCCCCGCCGCCGCGAATCGACTCGGAAATCAGGTACGAGGTTTGCTGCTCGACGGTCGGGTGAATCTGAATTTCGCCCATATCCACGGTGCCCGCGCCGATGCGTTCAAGCAGCGCGATACCGCCGCCGGTCGCCCCTTTATGGTTGGTGGTCACAAAGCCCGCCAGATCCGGGCGGTATTTCACCACCATCGCGCTGTTGGCGCTGAAGCCGCCGGTAGCCACCACGATGCTCTTCGTCTGTACCACTACGGATTCGTTTTCATCGGTGAGCAGGCGCACGCCGCTCACCTCATCGTCGGTCATCAGGATCTCTTCCACCGACGTATCCAGCAGGACATCGATACCGCGTTTGGTGATGTTACGCACCAGGCCGCTGATCAGGTAGCCGCCGACCGCCGACCCGTCACGCGGACGGTGGGTGCGGTCGATGCTCATCCCGCCGGTAGTGGTGATATCGTTAAGCATAATGCCGCGACGCGCCAGCCACTCAATGGCCTCCGGCGCATTCTCCACGAAGCGGCGCAGCAGCTGCGGGTCGTTTTTGTTCTTACCGCCTTTCAGCGTTTCCTGGTAAAACAGCTCTTTGCTGTCTTCAATACCTTTCACGCGCTGGAAGCGGGTCTCTGCGGCGTTCATCCCGGCAGAAGCTTTAATGGTGTTACCGCCGATGGTCGGCATTTTTTCAACGATCAGAACGCTCGCACCTTCATCGTGTGCCTGAATCGCGGCCGCCAGACCGGCTCCGCCGCTGCCGACCACCACCACATCGTAGCTTTTCGGCGCCGCATCGCCCGCGCCCTCTTCGGCGGCCAGCGCTTTACTGGACTTCAGCATCGCTTTGGAAACCGCCTTTTTCACCGCTTCGCTCTGGCTGGTTGCGCCGGAAATCGCATCCACGTGCGGGGTGTTGGCGCTGAGGATCCGCTCGCGGATCTCTTCAAAGCTGGTGGTGAACTCGACGGTCTGTACCGGGCTTGCCGCCAGTGCGATATCGGCAATGCGGTCGTTTTCCAGGCTGACGTTGATCACCAGCTCGTTAGCGTCGTCCTGAACGGTTTCGACGAACATCCCCGGTTTGAATTTGGCGTCGCCCATGCTCATATCGCGGATCATCGCCTCCACCAGCGAGAAGCGCCACAGCGGTTCCGGGATGTTCAGCGCTTCGCGCTGGGTGCTGTCAATAAACAGCTCCAGATCTTCGCCAGCGGCAATGCGCGCCGTCCAGTCAGGATACGCGATACAGGCGCGGCCCACCGCCATCAGGTCGTAGCCGTGATCCAGACCCTGCTCGGCATCGGCCGCGTTCACTACCCCGCCCACGCCCATCACCGGCACCTGAGCCAGGGTTTCGGAGCGCATGGCGCAATATTTTTCAATCAGCGGCGTGGGATCGGTGGTATCGACAATCGAGGGTCGCAGCGTGGCGCCAACCGAGAAGTGGAGATAGTCGACGCCGCGGGCGGCCAGCTTTTCCAGCAGATACATGGTGTCAGCAAAACGGATACCGGGGACTTCCATCTCTTCCGGGGAGAAGCGGTAGCCGATAATAAAGGCATCGTCGGCGTACTGGCGGGCCATTTTGTGGGTGATGTCCAGTACCGCCAGCGGGAATTTCGCGCGATTATCGCGGCTGCCGCCCCATTCATCGTCGCGCTGGTTAGAGTTTGGCGAATAAAACTGCTGGATCAGATAGGTGTTCGCGCCGTGAATTTCGACGCCGTCGAAACCGGCCTGAATGGCGCGGCGTACGCCTTCGCCAAACTTCGCGATCATGCCCTCGACTTCAGCGCCGCTCAGCGCGCGGGGGGTTGCTGCGCCATCGCGCGGCGCGGCAATCGCGCTCGGGGCCACCGGCTGGCGTCCGCCGATAAGCTGCGGGTCGACCATCCGGCCGCCGTGGTAGATCTGCAGAATCGCTTTTGACCCTTCCGCCTTGATGGCGGCGGCAATTTTCGCCAGGCCAGCCACTTTTTCATCATTATCGATACCGATGGCGCCGGGGAACGCCAGACCGTAGTCATCAATAAAGCAGCATTCAACGATAATGGTGCCGATACTGCCTGCGCGAGCGCGGTAGTACTCAACCAGTTCGCTGGTCACGGTACCGTCAAAATAACCGGTGCAGGTGGTCATCGGCGCCATTAACAGGCGGTTTTTAAGCTCAGTACCGTTCGGTAAAGTAAAAGGACGCAAAATTCGTGGATGACTGGTCATAATGACGCTCCAGATTTTAAATATTGAAAATTGAGAATTGGGTGACGGAATTGTTTTTGTTTGTATTTGGTAATCCCTTAAGTCATGCCAATAATATAGCGCTTTTTTTAGTTACCAAAATAATTACGTTAGTTAAAAAACTATTTAATACCAACAATAACATCGATACCTCCTTTGTATTATTAATTAAATATAATTCGTTCACATAGTGGATATAGTCAATAACAAATCTGAAACCATTTTTAACATGTACCGCCAGGAGGATATCAATATAAAATAATAAAATTCAATAAGATAAATACATTATCAGTTCATGGAATCATTCGTGATTTAACATTAAGCCAAATTTCAGACAAATAAACACCTCACTAAACAGGGTTATCCGCAATAATAAAAAAGTGGCTAACAATCCGCTTTTTTTGATCTAAATCAATTGCAACGGCGCATGAAAGCGCAATATATAAATAACCCAATATTTTAATTTAACGCCCAACGAAGCGCGTTAAATAATGGTCAGCGCAATAACCAAAATCGACAATTAATAATTAAAGAAAGTTTTGCAACTAAAGAAATCGAACGGTTAAGCGATGACCAAACCCTATTTTTAACTACTTGCAGATACTCATTATGAAAGAGAAAAAGACAACCATACCGCCTGCCGGTGCAGCAACAAATGCTGCTTATAAACGTCTGCTGATGATGGCGATGCCCATTATCGTTGCCGTCTTACTCTTATTCGTCCCGGTGCCCGACGGCCTTCCTCCTTACGCCTGGCACTACTTTGCCATTTTCGTCGGCGTGATCGTCGGTCTGATCTTCGAACCGCTGCCCGGCGCGGTCATCGGTATTACCGGCGTGGTGGTGATTGCGCTGTGCAGCCAGTGGCTGCTGTTCAGCCCTGAACAGCTGGCCGCGCCAGGGTTCAAGCTTGCCGGCGCCTCCTTTAAATGGGCGGTGAGCGGTTTCGGTAACTCCACCGTCTGGCTTATCTTCGGCGCCTTTATGTTTGCCGCCGGCTACGATAAGACCCAGTTTGGCCGCCGTCTGGCGCTTATTCTGGTGAAGTACCTCGGCCGCCGCAGCCTGACGCTGGGCTACGCCATCACCTTCGCCGACCTGCTGCTGGCGCCGTTTACCCCCTCCAACACCGCGCGCAGCGGGGGGACTATCTACCCGATTATCGCTAACCTGCCGCCGCTGTACGGCTCTAAGCCCAACGACCCGAGCGCGCGCCGTATCGGCTCCTACCTGATGTGGGTGGCCATTACCGCCGCCTGTATCACCAGCTCGATGTTTCTCTCCGCACTGGCGCCGAACCTGCTGGCGCTGGCGCTGGTGAAAAGCATCGTCGGCATTAATATCTCCTGGGGCACCTGGTTTATCGCCTTCCTGCCGCTGGGTATCCTGCTGATTCTGGCAATGCCGCTGCTGGCCTACTGGTTCTACCCGCCGGAAGTGAAAGTCAACGATGAAGTGCCGCTGTGGGCCGCCCGCGAGCTGGAAAAACTAGGCCGCCTGTCGCGCAATGAAATTCTGCTGCTGGTCTTCGTCTGCTTTGCGCTGATGATGTGGATCTTCGCCGCCGAATGGATTGAACCGGCGCTGGCCGCCCTGCTGGTTATCGTGCTGATGCTGTGGACCGGCGTACTTTCGTGGAACGATATCACCAGCAACAAAGCGGCGTGGAATACCTTTGCCTGGTTCGCGACCCTGGTGGCGCTGGCCGACGGCCTCTCCTCCACCGGTTTTATCGCCTGGCTGGGTAAAGAAGGCGGCGCGCTGATGAGCGGCATCTCCCCGGGCGTCGCGACCGTCGTCCTGCTGCTGGCGTTCTATCTGCTGCACTACTTGTTCGCCAGCACCACCGCGCACACCACCGCGCTGCTGCCGGCCATGCTGACTATCGCCTCCACCATTCCGGGGATGAATATGCAGGTGTTCGTACTGCTGATGGTGACCTCGCTCGGCGTGATGGGGATTATCACCCCCTACGGTACCGGCCCCAGCCCAATCTACTACGGCAGCGGCTATCTGCCGACCAAAGACTACTGGCGTCTCGGCACCATTTTCGGCGCCATCTTCCTGGCCGCCCTGCTGCTGATTGGCTATCCGTGGATGTCCATGATGTTCTGATTCATAACCGTCGGGCCGAACCCCGGCGGTTTTACTCTTAGGGAGCAAAGCAATGTCGACTAAACCATTTGTCTATCAGGAAGCCTTTCCGCTAGCAAAAGATAAGACTGAATACTATCTGCTGAGCAAAGAGCACGTGTCCGTGGCCGAATTTGAAGGCCAGGAGATCCTCAAAGTAGACCCTCAGGCCCTCACCCTTCTGGCACAGCAGGCCTTCCATGATGCGGCGTTTATGCTGCGCGTTTCCCACCAAAAACAGGTCGCGCAGATCCTTCTCGACCCTGAAGCCAGCGATAACGATAAGTACGTGGCGCTGCAGTTCCTGCGCAACTCTGAAATCGCGGCTAAAGGCGTGCTGCCCACCTGCCAGGATACCGGCACGGCGATTATTATGGGTAAGAAAGGCCAGCGCGTGTGGACCGGCGGCGGTGATGAAGCGGCCCTCGCCCGCGGCGTCTATAACACCTATACCGAGGATAACCTGCGCTATTCACAGAACGCCGCGCTGGATATGTACAAAGAGGTCAATACCGGGACTAACCTGCCTGCGCAAATCGACCTCTACAGCGTCGACGGCGACGAATATATATTTCTCTGTATGGCCAAAGGGGGCGGCTCGGCCAACAAAACCTATCTGTATCAGGAAACCAAAGCGTTAATCACTCCGGCGAAGCTGAAAAACTATCTCGTTGAGAAGATGCGCACGCTCGGTACCGCCGCCTGCCCGCCGTACCATATCGCCTTTGTGATTGGCGGTACCTCGGCAGAAGCGACGCTAAAAACGGTGAAGCTGGCCTCTACCCACTATTACGACGAACTGCCGACCGAAGGCAACGAACACGGCCAGGCCTTCCGCGATATTCAGCTGGAGCAGGAACTGCTGGTGGAGGCGCAAAACCTCGGTCTCGGCGCGCAGTTCGGCGGCAAATACTTCGCCCACGATATCCGCGTCATCCGCCTGCCGCGCCACGGCGCCTCCTGCCCGGTGGGCATGGGCGTCTCCTGTTCGGCGGATCGCAATATCAAAGCCAAAATCAACCGCCAGGGGATCTGGATTGAGAAACTGGAGAGCAACCCGGGTCAGTATATTCCCGAACATCTGCGCCAGCAGGGCGAAGGCAAGGTCGTCAGCATCGATCTTAATCAGCCGATGAGCGAGATTCTGGCCCAGCTTTCCGCCCATCCGGTCTCGACGCGTCTGACGCTCAACGGCACCATTATTGTGGCCCGCGATATCGCCCACGCGAAGCTGAAAGAGCTTATCGATAACGGTGAAGAACTGCCGCAGTACGTCAAAGATCATCCGATCTACTACGCCGGCCCGGCGAAAACCCCGGAAGGCTATGCGTCCGGCTCCCTTGGCCCGACCACCGCAGGCCGAATGGACTCTTACGTCGACCTGCTGCAATCCCACGGCGCAAGCATGGTGATGCTGGCCAAAGGCAACCGCAGCCAGCAGGTCACCGATGCCTGTCATAAACACGGCGGTTTTTACCTCGGCAGCATCGGCGGTCCGGCGGCGGTGCTGGCGCAGCAGAGCATCAAGAGCCTGGAGTGCGTGGCCTATCCTGAACTGGGGATGGAAGCCATCTGGAAAATCGAAGTGGAAAACTTCCCGGCGTTTATTCTGGTGGATGACAAAGGCAATGACTTCTTCCAGCAGATCCAGAATAAGCAGTGCGCAGGCTGTTCGCAGCAAAGAGGATGATATTACCCGCCCCTGGCGGCGGGTAACCGTCGAAGGCCGTCGCATGACGGCCTGAGATGTGCGACAAACCTGCCTGGCGGCTAAACGGCATCCATCTCGTCAAACACCTGCTGCGCCAGATGCATCGTGGCGTTGGCGGCGGGCAGGCCGCAGTAGAGCGCGGAGTGCATAATCAGCTCTTTCAGCTCATCGCGGGTGACGCCGTTATTAAACGCCGCGCGCAGATGCATTTTCAGCTCTGCTTCGCGGTTCAGCGCAATCAGCATGGCGATAGTGATCATGCTGCGGGTATGATGATCGAGCCCCGGCCGGGTCCAGGTCTCTCCCCAGGCGTAGCGGGTAATAAAATCCTGGAACGCTTCATTCAGCGGCGTCAGCTTTTCCAGCGTCTTATCGACGTGAGCATCGCCGAGCACCTTCCGCCGGACCTCCATTCCCCGCTGATACCGCTGTTTATCGTCCATGCTTTTCCCCCTGAACAAAACCCAGCAGCGCCGAGCTGAACGCCTGCGGCGCTTCGATATTCGATAAATGTGAAGCCGCCAGCACGACGACTTCAGAGACCGGGATCTGCTGATGCAGGAAGTTGGCGTCCGCCACCGTTGTGACAGGGTCACTTTCTCCGGCGACGATCAGCACCGGAATCGCGATCTGCGCGACCTCCCCACGCAGATCGGCGGCGGCCAGCGCTTCGCAGCAGGCCGCATAGCCTTCAGCATCGATATGGGTCAGCTGGTGACACAACGCCTCCACCACTTCCGGCGTCTTCTGGCGAAATGCGTGGGTAAACCAGCGGTCCGCGGCGCCTGCGGCGACCACTGCCATCCCTTCCTGACGCACCGTGCGGGCGCGGGACAGCCAGCCGGCCTGGTCGCCAATACGCGCAGCGGTGTTGGCAACGACCAGCCCCTGAAAACGTTCAGGGGCAAAGCGCCCCAGCCACAGGCCGGTCAGGCCGCCCATTGAAATTCCGCAGAACCAGGCTTTAGCGATATTAAGATGATCGAGCAGCGCAATCACATCTTCGCCGAGCTGCGCCAGCGTCACCTTACCGTTTTTACGGGTGGCGCCATGGCCGTGGGTATCGTAGCGCAGCACGCGAAAATGCTGCGTTAATGCCTCAAGCTGCGGCTGCCACATCGCCCGGGTGGTGCCCAGCGAGTTAGAGAGAACGATGACCGGCGCGTCTTGCGGCCCGTCTATCTGATAATCAACATTCATAACGTTGCTCCTTATAGCGCGCCACAACCTGGCGCACGAAGAGTGCTGAGCTGCCGGTCGCCGTTGTCGGGTCCAGCAGTTGGGTTAAGCGGCTGGCGGAGAGATGCTCGCTGACCAGCGGATCGGTTTCCAGCACGCTTAACAGCGAACGTGACGCATCCAGCGCCTGGCGACACAGCGCCTCAACCCGGTGATGAGCCTCGGCTTTGCCGACAAACTCCGCCAGCGCCAGAGTGACGGCCTCGGCCATAATCAGGCCATGGGTGATATCGAGGTCGGCGCGCATCTTATGCGGGAAGACCTGCATGTCGCGGACCAGCGTTTCGCTCTGCGCCAGCGCGCCGCCAACGAGGGTTATCAGCTCCGGCAGCGTTTCCCACTCCGCCTGCCAGCCGCCCAGCGCCCGCTCGTGCTGCTGGATCTGCCCGGCATAGAGCGTTGCCACCAGCCCGGGCGTACGCTGGGCGGCGGTCAAAATAGCGGCGCAGGAGATGGGATTGCGTTTGTGCGGCATGGTAGACGATCCGCCGCGCCCTTCGGCGACCGGTTCACCCACCTCTGCAACCTCGGTTTGCATCAGCAGAGAAAAATCATTGGCGAATTTACCCAGCGTGCCGCAGACGCCCGCGTACCATGCCCCCACCTCCAGCAGCCGGTCGCGCTGGCTGTGCCACGGCGCGTCCGGAAGCTGCAGGTCGAGGGTTTTCGCCAGCGCGCCGGCGATCCGCGGCGCCTGCGTTTTAAGGGAATCGAGGGTGCCCGCCGCGCCGCCAAACTGCAGCGCCAGCACCCTTGAGCGCATCTCTCGCAGACGCACCTGCCAGCGCAGCAGCGCATCCAGCGTCCCGGTCAGTTTCAGACCGAAGGTGACCGGCAGCGCATGCTGCATCCAGGTACGCCCGGGCATCACCGTATCCTGATAGCGCGCCGCCTGATGGGCTAACGCGTCGAGCAGTTGCTGCAGAAGGGAGTCCGTTTCCGCCAGCGCGCCGCGCAGCTGCAGGATAAAGCCGGTGTCGATAGCATCCTGGCTGGTCGCCCCCCAGTGTACGTAGCGCGCCGCCGCGTCATCCCGTTGTTTAACGCGCGCGGTCAGCTGTTTGACCAGCGGGATCGCCAGATTCCCGGCGCTGGCGGCGGCCTGCCCCAGCGCGGCAAAGTCGATGTTTTCGTGCCGGCAACTCTCGATAATGGGATTAAGCGCCGCCTGCGGCACGAGGCCGCATTCGACCTGAGCGCGAGCCAGCGCGGCTTCAAAATCCAGCATCCCCTGTACCCGCTGCGCATCGCTGAACAAGGCGGTCAGCGGACTGGTGCGCATCATCGGGGTCAACAAACTCATTATGGCTCCTTAAACGCGTTCTATAATCAGCGCGATCCCCTGACCGACGCCGATACACATGGTGCACAGCGCATAGCGCCCGCCGGTACGGCGCAGCTGGTACGCCGCGGTCATTGCCAGACGGCCGCCGGAGGCGCCAAGCGGATGTCCGAGGGCTATCGCGCCGCCGTTAGGGTTGACGTGCGCCGCATCGTCGGGCAGACCCAGATCGCGCGTTACCGCCAGCGCCTGAGCGGCAAAGGCCTCATTCAGTTCAATGACGTCCATCTGCCCAAGCGTTAGCCCGGTTTGCGCCAGCACCTTACGTACCGCCGGCGCCGGGCCAAATCCCATAATACGCGGCGCCACCCCAGCCGTCGCGACGCCCACCACGCGGGCGAGCGGCTGTAAATCATTGGCGGCCAGCGCCTGCTCGCTGGCAAGCAGCAGCGCGCAGGCGCCGTCGTTGACTCCGGAAGCATTACCTGCCGTCACCGTACCGTCGGCGCGCACCACGCCGCGCAGCCTGGCCAGCGCCTCCGCCGTGGTGCTGCGCGGGTGCTCATCGCGGCTAAAGAGTAGCGGTTCGCCCTTACGCTGCGGCACCGAGACGGCGATCAGCTCGTCGGCAAAGCGTCCGGCCTCCTGCGCCGCCGCCGTACGCAGCTGGCTACGCAGCGCAAATGCATCCTGGTCCTCCCGCGAAATGGCGAAATCGTCCGCCACGTTTTCCGCCGTTTCCGGCATCGAATCCACGCCGTACAGCGCTTTCATCTGCGGGTTAATGAAGCGCCAGCCGATGGTGGTATCTTCCATCCGCATCGTGCGGCTAAAGGCGCTTTCGGCCTTACCCATCACAAAAGGCGCGCGCGACATGCTCTCCACGCCGCCGGCGATCATCAGCTGAGTTTCGCC
The DNA here is from genome assembly GCF_019048985.1 of Klebsiella sp. PL-2018. Classification (NCBI taxonomy): domain Bacteria; kingdom Pseudomonadati; phylum Pseudomonadota; class Gammaproteobacteria; order Enterobacterales; family Enterobacteriaceae; genus Klebsiella; species Klebsiella sp. PL-2018. The sequence goes on along the minus strand of NZ_CP077673.1, from coordinate 2,644,771 downwards.
GCTTTTAATCGCGCGCGCTGCGATACCGATCGCATCAAGGCTGGAACCGCACAGGCGGTTTACGGTACTGCCCGGTACGCTTTCCGGCAGACCGGCCAGCAGCAGCGCCATGCGCGCGACGTTGCGGTTATCTTCCCCCGCCTGGTTAGCGCAGCCGTAAATCACATCGTCAATACGCGCCGGATCGAGTCCCGGGTTGCGCTCCAGCAGCGCTTTCAGCGGCAGCGCCGCCAGATCGTCGGCGCGCAGGGTGGCCAGGGTACCGCCAAAGCGGCCGAACGGCGTCCGCACCGCATCACAGATAAATGCCTGATTCATCATAGGTTCCTTACGCGCTTTCCGCCAGTTGTGCAAAAGTCAGCGCCACCGGCGTGATGCGCTGCAGTTCCTCAAAAGAGAGGCCGTTAAAGATTTCCCGCACCACCGGGCCGCTTTCGCTGATATCGATGACCGCCAGGTCGGTGTAGATACGGCTCACGCAGCCGACGCCGGTCAGCGGATAGGTGCAGTGCTCTACCAGCTTGCACTCCCCGTCGCGGGTCAGGTGATCCATCATCACGAAGACCTGACGAGCGCCAATGGCCAGATCCATCGCTCCGCCGACGGCAGGAATGGCGTCGGGCGCGCCGGTACTCCAGTTCGCCAGATCGCCGCTGGCGGAAACCTGGTAAGCGCCAAGCACGCAGATATCGAGGTGCCCGCCGCGCATCATGGCGAAGGAGTCGCCGTGGTGAAAGTAGCAGCCGCCGTTGAGCAGAGTCACATACTCTTTCCCGGCGTTAATCAGCTCCGGATCCTCTTCCCCCGGCAGCGGTTTCGGCCCCATCCCCAGCAGGCCGTTTTCGCTGTGCAGGAAGATTTCTTTATCGGCAGGAAGATAGTTGGCGATGCGGGTGGGCAAGCCGATCCCCAGATTGACGTAAGCGCCTTCGGGAATATCGCGGGCCACGCGCTGGGCCATCTCATCGCGAGTCAGTTTTTGCATTAAGAGTTCCTCAGGCGCTTTTAGCGGCAATCAGGTTTTCCAGGGAGTAGACGCGCTGCACAAAAATGCCCGGGGTAATGATGCTTTCCGGGTCGAGATCGCCCAAGGGCACCAGCTGCGAAACTTCTACAATGGTGGTTTTCGCGGCGGTCGCCATAATCGGGCCGAAGTTGCGCGCCGCTTTGCGATAAACCAGGTTTCCCCAGCGGTCGCCCTGGTGGGCTTTGATCAACGCGAAGTCGGCCCTGATGGGGTATTCGAGCACGTAATGACGCCCGTCGATTTCGCGGGTCTCTTTCCCCTCCGCCAGCGGCGTGCCGTAGCCGGTGGGGGTAAACACCGCGCCGAGGCCCGCGCCTGCCGCCTGGATCCGCGCCGCGAGGTTGCCCTGCGGTACCAGCTCCAGCTCAACTTTACCGCGGCGATAAAGGTCATCGAAAATCTGCGAATCAACCTGACGTGGGAACGAACAGATCATTTTTCGCACCCGACCGGCCTTCAGCAGCGCCGCCAGGCCGACTTCGCCATTGCCCGCATTGTTATTGATAATGGTTAAATCACGGGCCCCCTGTTCTATCAGAGCATCTATCAGGTACGTCGGCTGCCCGGCGGGGCCAAAACCGCCAATCATTATGGTCGCCCCGTCGTGGATCCCGGCGATGGCATCACGTAGCGTCGACACGCTTTTATCAATCATCAGGTCGCTCCTGTATGTGCGGTAATCGCACTTTTATTCGTTGTTCGCACAAAATGTGACCCGCTTAACGATGCTGGTCAAGGGCGATAATCGAAATATGGTGCGATAATCGAACATCGTGTATGTTTAGCGAAAGAATGTGATCGACGGCAAATACGGAGAAGAAAATGGAGAAGCATCCAGATGATTTACTGACGGGCGATAGCGATCCGTTTAAGGGCGATCCGAACTTTATGGCTTCGCTGGCGCGCGGGCTGGAGGTGATCCAGGCGTTTACTCCGCAGCGCCCGCTGCTCTCAATTTCGCAGATCAGCCAAAAGACCGGCATTCCGCGCGCGGCGGTGCGCCGCTGCCTGTATACGCTGAGCAAACTGGGCTTTGTTTACGCCGAAGATGGTAAAAATTTCCAGCTGCGACCGAAAATTCTGGCGCTGGGCCACGCCTGGCTTGCCTCCACGCCGCTGGCGCGTTCGGCGCAGCCGGTGCTGAAGCATTTAAGCGAAATGCTCAATGAGTCCTGCTCCATCGCCACTCTCGACGGCGACGACATTCTTTATATCGCTCGCGCGTCGAGTTCGCGCATTATGACCATCGATCTCGACATCGGCAGCCGCCTGCCCGCCTGGGCGACCTCCATGGGACGCGTGCTGCTGAGCTATCAGCCGGAGGAGAAGCTGAACGATATGCTGGGCCGGGTCACGATGATTCGCTATACCCCGCAAACCGTTGATTCGGTTGCAAAGCTGCGTACCGAACTTAAGCGCGTGCACCAGCAGGGCTACGCGCTTAACGATCAGGAGCTCGAGATGGGGCTGCGCTCGCTGGCGGTGCCGCTCTTTAACCCTCAGGGGCAGATTCAGGCGGCGCTGAACGTCGGCGTACACGCCGGGCAGGTCTCCACGCACGAGATGCTGGAGCGGGTGTTACCCGAGCTACAGAAAGCAGCCCGGGAACTGACGCTGTTGATGCGCTAGCGGCTATGCTTGGCGTGGCGCTCCCAGTTTTCCTGCTTTGCCTCCGCCGATTTCCGCAGGGCCACGTAGCAGGCGCCGCTGCCGCCGTGGTGCGGTAACGCCGCGCAGAACGCCTGGACTTCCGGGAGTTCCACCAGCCAGCGCGCCAGGTAGCTGCGAATAATATTGGCGTGCGCGTTATCGTCGCGCCCTTTGCCATGCACGATCAGCACATTACGCAGCCCCTCTTTTTGCGCCTGGACCACAAAAGCAAACAGATTCTGTCGGCACTTCTCCACCGGCTGGCGCAGCAGATTGAGGCTTGCCTGCTGGCCGTATTTGCCGCGCCGGAGCTTCTCCAGGACGCCACTTTGCAGACCTTCCCGCTTAAACTCAAGGGCGGTTGCCAGCGGCACAATATCGAGATAGCCGGTGGTCAGAAAGTTATCCAGCTGCAGGGGATCAATCCGCAGCGCGGCGCGAGTATTGCGCGCGGGGTGCCAGTGAACGTCGTGATTATGTTTCAGAGGCTGAACGTCCTCCATGGCGCCAAGAAATAGGGATTTGTCGTCAAGGTTCATGCGCGCTCCTCCAGCTACTACCGGGTGGTTACTATAGCCGTCTCGCGGCGCCTCCTCAACGCGTTTAGCCACCTCTGCGCGATTATGGAAATAGTTGTCGGCTCTGACGACGAAACAGCGTGATTAATGACGCGGTTAAGGGCGTTTGCCGCGTATCGCGGCGCTGAATCAGAAAATAGGTGGCTTTGGGTAACGCTTCTCGAATGGGGATCATCACCAGCTTATCCGCCATCATCGGGTCGTTGCCAAGTTCGACCGGCAGAATGCTGAGAAAATCGCTTTTCACCACCAGGCTAATGCACGAAGAGAAGGTCTCACAAACGATATCCACCTTTGGCGCCAGTCCGGCCTGGTTAAACATCTCCTGCAGCTGTTTGAAGTAGCTACCGCGCGGCGTCGGCATCGTCCAGTGGTGATCGAGCAGCTCGGTCAGTGAAGTGACGTGTGCCGCCGGGTGACCGGCGCGGGCGAATACCGCGAAGGGTTTCTCAAATAGCTTCTCAAAGCTGAATTCATGATCGTAGGGGCCGGGATAGTAAGTATTGATGGTGAAATCCAGCTCACCCTGACGCAGTTCATTAATCATCGCCAGCAGCTGTCCTTCCATAATCCGCACCTTCACCAGCGGATGCTGCTGATGAAAGCGGCAAATAACCGAAGGCATCAGCGATCGCGCTACGCTGGCGCCAAGGCCGATATTAATCTGCCCGGCCTGCTCGCCCTGACGTTGCAGCAATTCATCCTGCGCCACCCGCAGCTCTTCCAGGATCAGGCTCGCATGTTGATAAAAGCTTTCGCCATTTTCGGTCAGCGCCACCCCCTGGCTACGGCGCACAAACAGCTGCGCGGAGAGCCCCTCTTCCAGCTCTTTAATCGCTTTGGTCAACGCCGGCTGCGAAATCGCCAACGCCCGGCTGGCGCCGCGAATACTTCCTTCGCGCGCGACCTCAACGAAGGCGCGAATGTGGTGAAATTTAATCTGAAATGACATGTTGTGAGTGATAACCAGTGTTTATCAGACAGAAGAAAATGACATCTACTGTAATCGATCGTGCTGTGGCAGGTTAAGGATGAGAGTGCATGAAAGTGATGAGTGATAAGTAAAGGCTATCACTTCGTGAACACCATCACAGTTTTTGCTTATAACGGGAAAGGTTATGCCGCAACTTTATGATTTCATCAACCAGCTGGCGCCAAAAATGACCGAATGGCGTCGCGATTTTCACCTGCATGCGGAATCCGGCTGGCTGGAGTTCCGCACCGCCAGCAAAGTGGCGGAAGTATTAGACGGTCTGGGTTATCAGCTGGCGCTGGGGCGCGACGTTATCGATGCCGATAGCCGTATGGGCCTGCCTGATGAAGAGACCCTGGCGCAGGCGTTCCAGCGCGCCCGCGCGCAGGGTGCGTCTGAACGCTGGCTACCGGCGTTTGAAGGCGGCTTCGCCGGAGTGGTGGCGACCCTCGATACCGGGCGGCCGGGGCCGACGCTGGCGTTTCGCGTCGACATGGATGCGCTCGATCTCAACGAGCAGCATGACGATAGTCACCGTCCGCATCGCGATCGTTTTGCCTCCTGCAACGACGGCATGATGCATGCCTGCGGCCACGATGGTCACACCGCAATCGGGCTGGGTCTGGCGCACGTTCTGAAGGAGTATGCCGCGCAGCTCAACGGGACGATGGTGCTGATTTTCCAGCCGGCGGAAGAAGGTACCCGCGGCGCGCGCGCCATGGTCGCGGCGGGCGTGCTTGATGAGGTGGATTACTTTACCGCCATTCATATCGGTACCGGTGTCCCTGCCGGCACCGTCGTCTGCGGCGGCGATAACTTTATGGCCACCACCAAATTCGATGTGCAGTTCAGCGGCGTCGCCGCCCACGCTGGTGGTAAACCGGAAGATGGCCGTAACGCGCTACTGGCAGCGGCCCAGGCCGCCCTTGCCCTGCACGCCATCGCGCCGCACAGCGCCGGGGCATCAAGGGTTAACGTCGGCGTCATGCAGGCCGGTACCGGACGTAACGTGGTTCCCTCCTCCGCGCTATTAAAAGTCGAAACCCGTGGCGAAACCGATGCCATTAACCAGTACGTCTTTGAGCGGGCTAAACAGGCGATCGCCGGCGCGGCGACCATGTATGAAGCCAGTTACCAGCTGCAGCTGATGGGCGCGGCCACCTCCAGCGCCCCGTCGCCGGCGTGGGTGGACTATCTGCGCCAGCAGACGGCCCAGGTCCCCGGCGTTAAACAGGCTGTCGATCGTATCGCTGCCCCGGCGGGTTCCGAGGATGCCACTCTGATGATGGCCCGGGTCCAGGAGCGCGGCGGTCTCGCCTCATACATGATATTCGGCACGGAACTGAGCGCCGGTCACCACAATGAAAAATTCGATTTCGACGAGAACGTGATGACCCTGGCCGTCGAAACGTTGGCACGCGTCGCCCTGAACTTTCCCTGGCAGCGAGGTGTGTAATGGAACACGTTTATCAATTTGTCGATGACGTTATTGAGGGGCGGCGCAACGATTTTTGCGCCATTGCCGATGATATCTGGGACCATCCGGAAACCCGCTTTCAGGAATTCTGGTCCGCTGCGCGTTTGGCCGATGCGCTGGAAGCGGAAGGCTTTCAATTGACCCGCAATGCCGGCGGGATCCCCAACGCCTTTATCGCCAGCTTCGGCGCGGGCCAACCGGTGATTGCCCTCCTCGGCGAATTTGACGCCCTGGCGGGGCTCAGCCAGCAGGCCCACTGCGCGGAACCCGCGTCTTCGACGCCGGGAGAAAACGGCCACGGGTGCGGGCATAATCTGCTTGGTACGGCGGCGTTCGCCGCCGCGGTCGCCGCCAGGAACTGGCTGCAGCAACAGGGCGGCGCCGGCACGCTTCGCTTCTATGGCTGTCCCGGCGAGGAAGGCGGCTCGGGGAAAACCTTCATGGTCCGCGAGGGGTTATTCGATGACATCGATGCCGCTCTGACCTGGCATCCGGAAGCCTGGGCCGGGATGTTCAGCACCCGCACCCTTGCCAACATTCAGGCGGCGTGGCGGTTTACCGGCACCGCGGCGCACGCGGCAAACTCGCCGCATTTGGGCCGCAGCGCGCTGGATGCCGTGACGCTGATGACCACCGGCAGCAACTTCCTTAACGAACATATTATCGAAAAAGCGCGGGTGCACTACGCCATCACCGATACCGGCGGCGTCTCTCCCAACGTTGTTCAGGCGCAGGCGGAGGTGCTGTATCTCATTCGCGCGCCGGAAATGGCCGACGCGCAGCAAATCTTCGCCCGGATCGAGAAAATCGCCCAGGGCGCGGCGTTGATGACCGAGACCCGCGTCAGCTCTCGCTTCGAAAAAGCCTGTTCCAGCTATCTGCCCAACCGCACGCTGGAAGCGGCGATGTATCAGGCGGTTTGCCATTACGGCACGCCGCCCTGGAACGCGGAAGAGCGCGCATTCGCCGCCGAAATTCGCGCAACCTTGAGCGCGAACGATATCAATAACAGCCTGAAAAACATTGCCGACACCGGCGGCGAGGACGGGAAAGCGTTCGCCCGCCGCCACCGCGAAACGCGCCTGATCGATGAAGTGGCGCCGTGGGCGGCAACGGACAACATCCTTGCGGGCTCTACCGACGTCGGCGACGTGAGTTGGAAGGCCCCCGTGGCCCAGTGCTTCAGCCCCTGTTTTGCCGTCGGGACGCCGCTGCACTCCTGGCAACTGGTGAGCCAGGGCAGAACCTCCATCGCCCACAAAGGGATGCTGCTGGCGGGGAAAGTGCTGGGCGCGACGGCCATTCGTCTGTTCAGCGACAGGGCGTTACTGACCGCCAGCCAGCAGGAACTGGCGCAGGTCTTAGCCGAAAGGCCCTACCGGTGCCCCATTCCACAGGAGGTCAAGCCGTCGATTTTAAAATAATAAAAGCCCCGTGGATGGAGTACGGCAACGCGGTAATCGCCAAAAAAACAACGGCTGACACGCCCTGGGGTAAAGAGACAACCAACACAACAACGACAACTGAGGAACGCCCATGAGTATGTCATCCATACCGTCGCCTTCCCCCACCGGTAAGCTTTATGGCTGGGTTGAAAAAATAGGTAACAAGGTCCCGCATCCGTTTTTACTGTTTATCTATCTGATTGTGGCGTTAATGGTCGCCACCGCCATCCTGTCGGCGCTGAACGTCGGGGTACAGAACCCCACCGACGGCTCGCGAGTGGTGGTGAAAAATTTGCTTAGCGTTGAAGGATTGCACTGGTTTTTGCCGAACGTCATTAAGAACTTCAGCGGTTTCGCGCCGCTGGGGGCCATTCTGGCTCTGGTGCTGGGGGCCGGTTTTGCGGAACGAGTGGGCCTGCTGCCTTCGCTGATGGTGAAAATGTCATCCCACGTTAGCGCCCGTTACGCCAGCTATATGGTGCTTTTTATCGCCTTCTTTAGCCACATCTCTTCCGATGCCGCGCTGGTGATTATGCCGCCGCTGGGCGCCCTGATGTTCCTCGCCGTCGGCCGCCACCCGGTTGCCGGGCTGCTGGCGGCCATCGCCGGCGTCGGCTGCGGCTTCACGGCCAATCTGCTCATCGTCACCACCGATGTCCTGCTCTCTGGCATCAGCACCGAAGCGGCAAAAACCCTTGACGCCTCGCTCCACGTCAGCGTGATTGATAACTGGTATTTTATGGCAACCTCAGTGATCGTTCTCACTCTGGTTGGCGGATTGATTACCGATAAACTGGTGGAACCGCGGTTAGGGCAATGGCAAGGCAACAGCGATGAAACGCTGCAGACGTTGACGCCGGAACAGCGCTTCGGCCTGCGCGTGGCCGGCGTGGCCGCGCTGTTATTCGTGGCGGCGATCGCGCTGATGGTCGTGCCGGAAAACGGTATCCTGCGCGATCCCATCAAGCATACCGTGATGCCTTCGCCGTTTATAAAAGGGATCGTCCCGCTCATTATCTTTTTCTTCTTCGTCGTTTCACTGGCCTACGGCATCGCCACCGGCAAAATTCGCCGCCAGGCCGATCTGCCTCAGCTGATGATTGAGCCGATGAAAGAGATGGCAGGTTTTATCGTGATGGTCTTCCCGCTGGCCCAGTTCGTCGCCATGTTCAACTGGAGCAATATGGGGAAATTTATGGCCGTCGGCTTGACGGATCTGCTGGAGAGCGCGGGAATGAACGGCGTACCGGCGTTTGTCGGCCTGGCGCTGCTATCCGCCTTTTTGTGTATGTTTATCGCCAGCGGTTCGGCAATCTGGTCGATTCTGGCGCCGATTTTCGTGCCGATGTTTATGCTGCTGGGCTTTCACCCGGCATTCGCGCAGATTCTGTTTCGCATCGCCGACTCATCGGTGCTGCCGCTGGCGCCGGTATCGCCGTTTGTGCCGCTATTTCTCGGCTTCTTACAGCGCTACCGGCCCGACGCTAAGCTTGGAACCTACTACTCGCTGGTCTTGCCTTATCCATTAATATTCCTTGCCGTCTGGCTACTGCTGCTGGTTGGCTGGTACCTCGTGGGGCTGCCCATCGGACCGGGTATTTATCCGCGATTACCTTAACGTCGCGACAGGCCAGGGAAGGCCACAAAAACGTTAACGCCAGGTCGTGCGGTTACTGATGACTTTATACAGTCCTTCAATCGCCAAAGCGATCAGATGAATTACTAAGCCGCTGATAATCACAATTACAACGCCAGTCATCATATATTGCATATCACCACCTTTGTTGGTAAAAACCCGCGCAGAAACGCCGGGAAATCATGGACTCAAGGAAAGCCAGTCTGTTTATCTGCCGCGCCGGATGGTTGCCGGTGAATTCGCCGCCGGATAAAGGTAGCAAAATCGCCTTGCCAACGCGTCTGCGAGTGAATGTAAAAATAAACATCGCTTTCCTCACCTCATAATTAATAGTCCATGCTGACCCTGTTTGTTGACCTTTTCGGAGTATGGTTTGCCCACATCGCGTCGTGCTATGGTGATGCCCTGCCAAAATAACCTCGCTGAAGGAGGACCGATGCTCACGCTGTTGCAAGATAAAATTGACACCCCGCTGGGGCCGCTGTGGGTGATTTGCGATGAGCAGTTTAACCTGCGGGCCGTTGAGTGGGATCAGCACCGCGACCGCATGGAACAACTGCTGGATGTGCATTATCGCCGTGAAGGCTACCAACGCGTTGATTCGCGTAATCCCGGTAACCTGAGCCGTAAGCTTAGCGATTACTTCGCGGGCGATCTCGCCGTTATCGACACCTTACCTACCGCCACCGGCGGGACGCCGTTTCAGCGGGAAGTCTGGCAAACGCTGCGCACCATCCCCTGCGGCCAGGTCATGCACTACGGTCAGCTCGCGGAGGCGCTGGGACGTCCGGGCGCGGCGCGCGCCGTGGGTGCCGCCAACGGTTCAAATCCTGTCAGTATTGTGGTGCCCTGCCACCGGGTGATCGGGCGTAACGGCACCATGACGGGTTACGCCGGCGGCGTGCAGCGAAAAGAGTGGCTATTGCGTCACGAAGGCTATCTGCTCCTTTGACCGTAAGTGCCTTTTCTGGAATCTTCCGGTAATTTTACAATCCAACATCGCCAGATAACTTATTCATAATCAATGAGATAAAATAGGTAACTGATTTACCCTTTTAATATTACGTGTTTCAGGGGTTCGAGACTTACCTGCTCACCAAAAAGATGTTAAAATTGACCAATATCAATTAAAGCCTGAGCAGACTTATGATCCCGGAAAAGCGAATTATACGACGCATTCAGTCTGGCGGTTGTGCAATCCATTGCCAGGATTGCAGCATTAGCCAGCTTTGCATCCCTTTTACTCTGAACGAGCATGAGCTTGACCAGCTTGATAACATCATCGAGCGGAAAAAGCCTATCCAGAAAGGACAGACCTTGTTCAAAGCCGGTGATGAGCTGAAATCGCTGTATGCAATTCGTTCTGGCACCATTAAAAGCTACACCATCACCGAACAGGGCGATGAGCAGATCACCGGTTTTCATCTGGCCGGCGATTTGGTCGGCTTTGACGCCATCGGCACCGCCCACCACCCGAGCTTTGCCCAGGCGCTGGAAACCTCAATGGTCTGCGAGATTCCGTTTGAAACGCTGGACGACCTCTCCGGTAAGATGCCGAACCTGCGTCAGCAGATGATGCGTCTGATGAGCGGCGAGATCAAAGGCGATCAGGATATGATCCTGCTGCTTTCCAAAAAGAACGCAGAGGAGCGCCTGGCGGCCTTTATCTACAATCTGTCCCGCCGTTTCGCGCAGCGCGGCTTCTCGCCGCGTGAGTTCCGCCTCACCATGACCCGTGGCGATATCGGCAACTATCTGGGCCTGACGGTAGAAACCATCAGCCGCCTGCTGGGACGTTTCCAGAAAAGCGGTATGCTGGCGGTTAAAGGCAAATATATCACCATCGAAAACAGCGACCTGCTGGCGCAGCTTGCTGGCCAGGCCCGCAACGTCGCCTGATAGTCCTCCCGTATCCGGCCGGATCGCGAATTTTTTTCTAATTTGTTGATCTGGCCAGGCTCATCCCCTGTTTCATTTCATCCATATAGGTTATCTTTTTAATACAGACTGTAGTTACAGTTGTAAGGAGACCCTGTATGGCGAAGTATCAGAACATGCTGGTAGTAATCGACCCCAATCAGGACGACCAGCCTGCATTGCGGCGCGCGGTGTATCTGCACCAACGGATTGGTGGCCGCATCAAAGCCTTTTTGCCGATCTATGATTTTTCTTATGAAATGACCACCCTGCTCTCCCCCGACGAACGCACGGCCATGCGTCAGGGCGTCATCGGGCAGCGTACCGCCTGGATCCGCGAGCAGGCAAAATTCTATATAGAGTCCGGCGTGCCCATTGATATTAAAGTGGTGTGGCACAATCGTCCCTTCGAAGCCATTATTCAGGAAATCATCAGCGACAAGCATGATTTAGTGCTGAAGATGGCGCACCAGCACGACAAGCTGGAAGCGGTGATTTTCACCCCAACGGACTGGCACCTGCTGCGTAAATGCCCATGCCCGGTCTGGATGGTCAAAGATCAGCCGTGGCCGGAAGGCGGTAAAGCGCTGGTGGCGGTCAATCTCGCCAGTGAAGAGAACTACCACAACGCGCTCAATGAAAAACTGGTCAGAGAAACCATTGAGCTGGCGGAACAGGTAAACCATACAGAGGTGCACCTGGTGGGCGCCTATCCCGTCACGCCCATCAATATCGCGATTGAGCTCCCTGATTTTGACCCCAGCGTCTATAACGACGCCATTCGCGGTCAGCATCTGCTGGCCATGAAAGCGCTGCGGCAAAAATTCGGCATCGATGAAGGCCGCACCCACGTTGAAAAAGGGTTACCTGAGGAGGTCATTCCCGACCTGTCAGAGCATCTTCAGGCGGGGATCGTGGTACTGGGTACGATTGGTCGAACCGGACTCTCGGCAGCCTTCCTCGGCAATACCGCTGAACAGGTTATTGACCACCTGCGCTGCGACCTGCTGGCGCTGAAGCCGGACCAGTACCAAACGCCGGTTGAGCTGGACGACGAAGAAGACGATTAGTTCGTTGACTTCATTCGTGGTAATAAGACGTCATCCCCCGCCCGCGCGGGGGATTTTTTTGCATCCCATTAACAAAAATAAAGGGCCATTTGGCCCCGATTTCAACAGCTTTGTGGGTAACGAAATCGTTAGTGGATACCTAAGCGCCAGGCGTGATCGATCTCTTCTTTAAGCTCCATGGACGAAAGCGCCATTAAGTCGGCGAACTCAAGTTCCAGCAATTTCAGCTTTTTCAGATACTGCGCGGGGGTTAAAGCAGCGGGGTCACGGCGCAGAAATTCGATGGCCAGTTGCGTGGGGGTTAACTCGGTATCCATAATATCCTCAGTTTGGGTGAAAAACGGCCTATTGTAACACCTTCGCCTGATTATTTTATGAGCAAATAACCCCTTCGTTACCTATATAAAAAAGCCGTCTCAGAAGAGACGGCTTAAGAAGCACTGGTTTTAAACGACCAGGCCTTACAACGCTTTCAGAATCGCATCGACGCTGGCTTTGGCATCGCCAAACAGCATGTGGGTGTTCTCTTTAAAGAACAGCGGGTTTTGTACGCCAGCGTAGCCGGTGTTCATTGAACGTTTAAATACAATGACGTTCTGCGCTTTCCACACTTCCAGCACCGGCATACCGGCGATCGGGCTGCCCGGATCGTCCTGCGCGGCCGGGTTCACCGTGTCGTTAGCGCCGATGACCAGTACGGTGTCGGTATCGGAGAAATCATCGTTGATCTCATCCATTTCCAGCACGATGTCATACGGGACTTTCGCTTCTGCCAGCAGGACGTTCATATGGCCCGGCAGACGCCCGGCAACCGGATGGATACCGAAACGCACTTTGATTCCGCGCGCGCGCAGCCTCTCAGTGATTTCTGCGACCGGATACTGGGCCTGCGCAACCGCCATGCCGTAGCCCGGGGTGATGATGACCGACTGAGAACCTTTCAGCATCTCAGCGGTTTCTTCGGCGCTGATTTCACGGTGCTCGCCCACTTCTTCATCTCCTGTGGACGCCGTGCCGTCAGAACCAAAACCGCCGGCAATCACGCTGAAGAACGAACGGTTCATCGCCTTACACATGATGTAGGACAGAATTGCACCGGAAGAACCTACCAGCGCACCGGTTACGATCAGCAGGTCGTTGCTGAGCATAAAGCCCGCCGCCGCTGCCGCCCAGCCGGAGTAGGAGTTCAGCATTGATACCACGACCGGCATATCCGCGCCGCCGATGGAGGCCACCAGGTGCCAGCCAAACGCCAGGGCAATCACGGTCATCACCAGCAGGCACAGTACCTGCATGCCGATGCTGTCGGTACGCACGAAAACGATCAGCAGCAGGAAAGAAACGACCAGCGCCGCCAGGTTTAGCTTATGACGGTTCGGCAGCATCAGCGGCTTAGAAGACATCTTGCCGCACAGCTTGCCAAACGCCACAACGGAACCCGTAAAGGTCACCGCGCCGATGAAGATACCGAGGAACACTTCGGTCAAATGAATATTGACCAGAATCTGTTCCATACCGGTTTCATGCTGCAGATAGCTGTTAAAGCCAACCAGTACCGCCGCCAGGCCCACGAAGCTGTGCAGAATCGCCACCAGCTCCGGCATCTCGGTCATTTCAACTTTCTTCGCCAGACGAATACCGATCGCGCCGCCGATAACCATCGCCAGCAGGATCCACGCGACGTTGCTGCTATCCGGCCCCAGAATGGTCGCCACCAGCGCAATCGCCATCCCGGCAATGCCGTAGTAGTTCCCCTGCTGGGAGGTTTCGTGTTTGGAAAGCCCCGCCAGGCTAAAAATAAACAGAATCGCGGCAACAATGTATGCAGCTGTAACTAATCCACCAGACATTTGTTACCCCTTATCCTTTGCGGAACATTTTCAGCATGCGCTGAGTGACGGTGAAACCACCAAAAATATTAATGCTGGCGATCAGCACCGCGATAAAGCTCAGGAAGCTGACCCAGCCGCCGTGGCCTATCTGTAACAATGCCCCTACCACGATAATGCCGGAAATCGCGTTAGTGACCGACATCAGCGGCGTATGCAGCGCATGGGAGACGTTCCATACGACGTAGTAACCGACCACGCAGGAGAGCGCGAAAACGGTAAAGTGGCCGAGGAACTCTTTCGGTGCCACGCTTGCCAGCCAGCCAAACAGAATAATCGCCAGCGCCATCAGCGCATACTTGCGCAGCGGCGAGTTCGGTTTCGCCTCTGCTTTTGGCGCTTCAACCTTTTTCGCTGCCGCCTGCGGCTGAGCAGATACCTGAATGGGTGGAGCGGGCCAGGTGATTTCACCCTCGCGAACCACGGTAACGCCGCGGATAACGACATCATCAAAATCGATAACGACATTGCCGTCTTTCTCTTTGCACAGCAGCTTAAGCAGGTTAACCAGGTTGGTGCCATACAGCTGTGAGGACTGCGTCGGCAGACGACCCGGGAGATCGGTATAACCGATAATCTTCACGCCGTTGGCGGTGGTAACCACCTGGCCCGGCACGGTGTATTCACAGTTGCCGCCGTTTTGCGACGCCAGGTCAACCACCACGCTGCCGGACTTCATGGAGTCAACCATCTCGCGGGTAATCAGTTTCGGCGCCGGTTTACCCGGAATCAGCGCGGTGGTAACGATGATGTCGACATCTTTGGCCTGCGCGGCAAAGAGCGCCATCTCGGCTTTGATAAAGGCTTCAGACATGACTTTGGCATAGCCGTCGCCGCTGCCCGCTTCCTCTTTAAAATCCAACTCAAGGAACTCGGCGCCCATACTCTGCACCTGTTCTTTCACTTCCGGACGGGTATCAAACGCGCGGACGATTGCGCCGAGGCTGTTAGCCGCACCGATGGCCGCCAGACCGGCAACCCCGGCTCCGATAACCATCACCTTCGCGGGAGGAACCTTACCTGCCGCGGTGATCTGCCCGGTGAAGAAGCGGCCAAACTCGTGGGCGGCTTCAACGATCGCGCGATAGCCGGCGATGTTAGCCATCGAACTTAACGCATCCAGCGACTGAGCGCGCGAAATACGCGGCACTGAATCCATCGCCATCACGTTGATATTACGCGCCGCCAGTTTTTCCATCAGCTGCGGATTTTGCGCCGGCCAGATGAAGCTGATGAGCGTCGTGCCGGGATTAAGCAGCAGGATCTCTTCGTCATCGGGCGCGTTCACTTTCAGAATGACGTCGGACTGCCAGACGTCATCGCCGCTAACGATCTCCGCTCCAGCCTGAACGAAGGCCTCGTCGTCGAAACTGGCCAGCTTACCTGCGCCGCTTTCTACCGCGACGCTGAACCCGAGTTTCAGCAGCTGCTCCACCGTTTTCGGCGTGGCGGCGGCCCGGGTTTCCAGGGCTAGTCTCTCTTTTGGTACACCAATACGCATAGTTTTCCCTTCCATCGGTTTTTGATGATGGTTTACTTTTCTTACAAACGACCGTCGCGAAGGCGGATGAACGTGCCTTCCAACATATGTCTGAAAAAATAAAACAGTAACAAACTTTTTATAACCTACTGAAAATACCGATTGTGATCTACAGCAATAAAACAGAAATTTTGATTTTATTGGTAAAACGCACGGCTAACCGTGCCAGGCAGCAATATTTACCTTATTTTTATGCCAGCGCCTGATAATCCGCTTGGCAGAGGGGTTAATTCACCATTTATCGCCGTCTTGATCATCGCATTAACATTACGTTAACTTATGAAAGTGATATCGATTATCGATTTTGCTGGTCAAGCGGCTGTTTTTTCAACATATCGAAAAATGTTATATTTCTGCAGTATACGTTTAGGGCGACAACTGAAAATTGACGCAGACAGTCACTCACGATAAATGCAATAATCAAATGTTTTCAGTCAACAACAATACCAGTACATGGTTTGCGCAAGGCAAAGGATTATTTTTATGAAGCTTAAGAACTCACTCCTGGCGTCTGCTCTTCTGGCTACAACCGCGTTGTCTGCCCATGCAGCGACCGAGCTGACTCCGGAGCAGGCGGCAGCGCTGAAGCCCTACGATCGCGTAGTTGTTACCGGCCGTTTTAACGCCATTGGCGACGCGGTGCAGGCCGTTTCCCGTAAAGCGGACAAAGAAGGCGCAGCATCCTTTTATGTTGTCGACACGTCTGATTTTGGCAGCGGCGGCAACCTGCGCGTAACGGCCGATTTTTATAAAGAAAATGCCCCGCAGGCCGACGCGCCGAAAAATCGTGTGATTAACGGCGTAATGGAATTACCGAAGGACCAGGCCGTCGAGCTGGAGCCGTTTGATACCGTCACCGTACAGGGCTTCTACCGCAGCCAGCCGGAAGTTAACGACGCCATCACCAAAGCCGCTAAGGCCAAGGGCGCCGCCTCCTTCTTTATCGTGCGCCAGGTTGATGCCAACCAGGGCGGCAACCAGCGCATCACCGCCTATATCTACAAAGCCGATGCCAAAAAACGCGTTCTGCAAAGCCCGGACGCTATCCCGGCAGATTCAGAAGCCGGTCGCGCTGCGCTGGCTGAAGGCGGAGAAGCCGCGAAGAAAGTGGAGATCCCGGGCGTAGCGACCACCGCAGCGGTCGGTTCCGGCACCGGCGTAGGCCGCTTCTTTGAAACGCAATCATCTAAAGGCGGGCGTTACACCGTCACTCTGCCGGACGGTACCAAAGTCGAGGAAGTGAACAAAATCACCGCCGCGCAGATGGTGCCATACGACAGCATCAAGTTCACCGGTAACTACGGTAACATGACGGAAATCTCCTACCAGACGGCTAAGCGCGCGGCGAAGAAAGGCGCGAAGTACTACCATATTACCCGCCAGTGGCAGGAGCGCGGTGGCA
The DNA here is from genome assembly GCF_019048985.1 of Klebsiella sp. PL-2018. Lineage (NCBI taxonomy): Bacteria > Pseudomonadati > Pseudomonadota > Gammaproteobacteria > Enterobacterales > Enterobacteriaceae > Klebsiella > Klebsiella sp. PL-2018. The sequence continues at coordinate 2,628,167 of NZ_CP077673.1, read as the reverse complement.
ACATCACCATCAGCGCCGACCTGTATAAATAACGGCGTCTGAGCTGAACAAAAAGGCGGCGATCTGCCGCCTTTTTTCTTTTTTTCATTTCTCGCCATTGCATGCATACAAAACACTCCGTAAAATCCCGCGCCTTAGCGCAATCCTCCATTTTTATGCGATTTCGCCAAATAAATATTCTTAGTTTGATGATTGTCACCTCGGGAATGCAATGGAAAAGAAACTGGGCCTTAGCGCCCTGACCGCGCTGGTTCTCAGCTCAATGCTGGGTGCAGGCGTATTCAGCCTGCCGCAAAATATGGCAGCCGTCGCCAGCCCTTCCGCACTGCTTATCGGCTGGGGTATCACCGGCGTGGGGATCCTGTTCCTCGCCTTTGCCATGCTGCTGCTCACCCGCATTCGCCCCGAACTCGACGGCGGTATTTTTACCTACGCCCGGGAAGGCTTTGGCGAGTTGATAGGCTTCTGCTCCGCCTGGGGCTACTGGCTGTGCGCGGTTGTTGCCAATGTCTCCTATCTGGTTATCGTCTTCTCTGCGCTAAGCTTCTTTACCGATACCCCCGAGCTGCGCCTGTTTGGCGACGGCAACACCTGGCAATCCATCGTCGGCGCCTCCGTCCTGCTGTGGATTGTCCATTTCCTGGTGCTGCGCGGTGTACAAACGGCCGCGGGTATCAACCTGGCCGCGACGCTGGCCAAACTGCTGCCCCTCGGCGCGTTTATCGCGCTGGCCGCCATCGCGTTTCGTATGGAGACATTCCGCCTGGATTTCAGCGGCCTGGCGCTGGGCGTACCGGTATGGGAGCAGGTGAAAAACACCATGCTGATCACCCTGTGGGTTTTTATCGGCGTCGAAGGCGCGGTGGTTGTTTCCGCACGCGCGCGTAATAAACAGGATGTTGGCCGCGCGACGCTGCTGGCAGTACTCTCCGCGCTGGCGGTCTATCTGCTGGTGACGCTTCTCTCGTTAGGCGTCGTGCCGCGTAGCGAGCTGGCGGAAATACGCAACCCCTCAATGGCCGGGCTGATGGTCAACATGATGGGCTCATGGGGGGAGATTGTTATTGCCGCCGGGCTGATTATTTCCGTCTGCGGCGCGTATCTGAGCTGGACCATTATGGCGGCGGAGGTGCCCTATCTGGCAGCAACGCATAAAGCCTTCCCGCGCCTGTTTGCCCGGACCAATAAAAACAATGCCCCGTCGGCTTCGCTGTGGCTCACCAACGTCAGCGTACAGGCTTCGCTGGTATTGATTTGGCTTACCGGCTCAGATTACAACACGCTGCTGACCATCGCCTCTGAGATGATCCTGGTGCCCTACTTTCTCGTCGGCGCATTTTTGCTGAAGATTGCTGAGCGCCCGCTACACAAAGCCGTCGGTGTCGGTGCCTGTATTTATGGCTTATGGTTATTATATGCGTCCGGCCCTGTGCATTTATTGTTGTCAGTGATACTTTACGCTCCGGGTCTTCTGGTTTTCCTGTATGCCCGTCGTACACACCAGCACGATCGCCCGCTCAAACGCCGTGACCTGGCATTAATTGGTTTTTTGCTGGTTGCCGCCGTACCGGCAACGTGGATGTTGGTAGGGTAAGCGGTTACCCTGCCGCTGAACTCAAAGGAGATACCCATGGCTGACATCCAGCCTCGTCCAATCCTGATTACCGGCGGGGGCCGTCGTATCGGCCTCGCCCTGGCCCGCCATTTTCTGGCCCGGCAGCAGCCCGTTATTATCAGCTACCGCACCTGGTATCCCGCCATCGACGCGCTACGTGAAGCGGGCGCCGTTTGTCTGCACGCGGATTTCAGCACTGACGATAGCATTCTGGCGTTCGCCGAAGAGGTGAAGGCGCACGCCGGCAGCGGTCTGCGCGCCATCATCCATAACGCCAGCGGCTGGATGGCGGAAAAGCCCGGGGTGCCGTTAACCACGGTGCTCGCCAGCATGATGCAAATTCACGTCAACGCCCCCTACTTGCTCAACCATGCCCTGGAGAGCCTGCTGCGCGGCCACGGCCATGCGGCCAGCGACATTATCCATATCACCGACTACGTTGTGGAGCGCGGCAGCGACAAACACATTGCCTACGCCGCCAGCAAAGCGGCGCTGGATAATATGAGCCGCTCGTTCGCCCGCAAGCTGGCGCCGGAAATTAAGGTCAATGCTATCGCCCCTTCGCTGATTTTATTTAACGAAGGCGATGACGCGGAATACCGCAAGCAGGCGCTTGATAAATCGCTGATGAAAATCGCGCCAGGTGAAAAAGAGATTAGCGACCTGATCGAATACCTGTTCAGCAGCCGCTACGTGACCGGTCGCTCATTTGCCGTCGACGGCGGCCGCCATCTGCGCTAGTGGAAACGGCTCCAGCCGATAATTAACAGCCACGCGCAGAGGCTCCAGCACCCCACTGCGCCTGCCAGAGCGAACGGCAGGCGCATAACGCCGGTGAAATACCATAGCGAGAGCAAATAGATAAAGTACGGAATGATCGACCACATCCCGAATACGATGGTGGTTCGCAGCGCTTCGATCCCCCGCTCGCTGGCAACGATATAGTTCGCGATCAGGGCGAAAGTCGGAAAGAGCGGAATCAACCCGGCGATATAGTAGTTCTTCGTTTTAGACAGCACGCCAATCAGGACAACGACCAGCGCGCCGAGCAGCGCTTTTATCAACAACCCCATTCCTTTTGCCTTAACATTTAAACAACAAGACCCCGCAGCATAACGGAAGCGCCGACAATTATAAACGCGCAAGAGCGGCCGATACCGTGTAGAAGCAAAAGACCTATTTTTTAGCGGTCTCATCACTGCCGCCCCCCCTATGCCGAATATCCGCTCCTGGCGATAACCGTTCGCAAGGATGATATCCCTGGCAAGCGGAGCGCGTTATTAGATGGCCGTTTTTGCTGCCTTAAAAACTCTTCGGCTAAATACATTCATTAAATCAAAAAGAGAATGTTTTTTCTGATTATTGAGTTATACGTATAACACATTATTTTTCGTATTTTTAGATACAAATCAAATTAGCCTATTTTCGGCGCATCTCTTCCTCACGTATTTACACAGATTTTAAAGTCTGGCGCGCTTGCCTGGCGGGCATTTACAAAATGCCCAGCTCAATAACCGCACCGCTTCAGTGCAGCTATTGTTTTGCACTAAATGATTCAAATCAATACTGGCAAAATAGAGTGAAAGTGGTTAATTGATATGGTTGATTTTTATCATAAGAGGTTATTTTGAAATTATTCTTTTTGCGCAAATCCTGAATAAGCGCACATAGCCATTTTTTAGCAAAATGGCTAAATAAAACCAATTATTTTGATTTACATCAATATAAAACCGATTTCATAAGGAAGCATACTTTGCCGTTAATAACAGGCGCGGTAGTAGATATGATCGTAATTATATGATTTCACAATCTTTCGATCTGTTCCTGATATCCAGAACAGAATTTTATTCTATTCACAATCCTCAATGCAGCCATTTAGTTCAGCTCATGCCAGTTTTTCGAATCTTTTACTTGTTGCTATTATCATTACTAGTATTAGACACTCATCTAATTGTTATTATTTTATATTAATCAGCATAAGAACCAGTTAAAGGAATCTCCATGTTCGGACCTGCTTCACGCAAAGTAAAAATGGCCATGAACTTAATCAAAATATATTCATCAACGCGAAAATGCTCGTAAATTACCGGAGAGCGTCAAGCATGCAGTGGAATATTGAAAATAGCCTTGTATGTCCTGTAACAGGAACAGGTTTTTCAGTTGCGGCAAGTGCCAAAAATCTGAAATTAATTATTTGGTATAGTGGGGATTATTTTTTGAGCATTGGTTCGGTTATTAACATCACACAAAATGAAGTTTTCATTAATGGTGTGCCCGGCGATTTACAGGTTATTCATGCATTCCCCTATACGGAAAATTTATGGTCAACATTTTCAAAGAATATTGAATGCCCCGGTAATCAGAACCCTATGCTGCTCATCTGCAATCGAAGAAGCCTCTGCAAGTTCGCCTTGTGCCCCTACGGCGCCAGGCAAAAGAGGCCGCAATAAGGCTTCCCCATCATTCGCGCTAGCGTACCGGTACTTATTTTCTATGTGGGCACGCGCTGTCCTGACAGCCCGTGCCCACATTGTGCCGCACCCTGTTCCCTTAATGCGCAATGCTTCTGTTCGTATCTGAATCATTGTCTGGCTCCGCAAAAAATAGTCCTGAACCGCAGCTCCGGGAATCATAGCGAATTTCATGGCTAATATATAGCTCATATTAATGTCCGGATGGTTTACAATGGCGGTAGCGAATGAATAGGCACCTGACTTCAGATACTGAATGCGCCACCTCAGCCGCGATGCAGGTAAAGAGATTCAAGCGATTAAAAGATGAGTGCAAGCATACACAATATGAATAAAATTGTTTTCGTTGAGGATGATGCTGAGGTCGGCGCACTGATTGCGGCCTACCTTGGCAAACACGATATGGACGTGGTGGTAGAACCGCGCGGCGATCGGGCGGAAGAGGTTATCGCGCGCGAAAAGCCGGACCTGGTGCTGCTGGATATCATGCTGCCGGGTAAAGACGGTATGACGCTGTGCCGCGATTTACGCGGCCAGTGGCAGGGGCCAATCGTATTGCTCACTTCACTGGACAGCGATATGAACCATATTCTCTCACTCGAAATGGGCGCCAGCGATTATATCCTGAAAACCACGCCGCCCGCGGTGCTGTTAGCTCGCCTGCGCCTGCATTTGCGCCAGCATATCGCCGTGCCGGACGGCAGCGTCCCCTCCTCGCTCACCCCGCATAAAGCGATCGCTTTTGGCTCCCTGAGTATCGACCCGGTGAATAGACAGGTGATGCTCGGCGGCGAAAGCGTCGCCTTATCCACTGCGGATTTCGATCTCCTGTGGGAGTTAGCGACCCATGCTGGACAAATTATGGATCGGGACGCGTTATTAAAAAATCTGCGCGGAGTCAGCTACGATGGTATGGACCGCAGCGTCGATGTCGCCATCTCGCGGCTGCGTAAAAAGCTTCTCGATAATGCGACTGAGCCATATCGTATCAAAACGGTACGCAATAAAGGTTACCTGTTCGCCCCGCACGCCTGGGACAACTAATTCAGGCATGTGGCGATGGAATAGCTGTTTGTGCGGAGTTAGCCGTCAGAGCCAATTCAACCTCCTGTTAATTATTTTTAAAATAGGGGGTGAAATTGCTTTTCCCACGCAAAACCCGCGCTTCACCGCGCGGCCCGCCTCACGACTTGCCGGGCGGGTGATACTCTTTGCAGACAATCAACGGAAAACATTCTACTGTGGAGTGATAGCGCTGGCGCCTGGCCAGTATCGACACCCGTCGTGAGTATAGAGATTCACACCTTCAGTGGGTTGGGATGACCGCAATATCTACTGCACGGGAGCATCTATATGTTGAACGATCTCAGCAGCGATGAAAGCAAAAGACGCGCGGCGATTGACCTGTTAAAAAACGCGGACGAAGGGCGAGACGAAGCGTTAAAAAAATACACTCATCTGGTCTGCCAGTTGCTAAAAATGCCAATGAGTTTTGTGTCAATCCTTGACGATGAAAAGCAGTACATCAAATCCGCTCAGAATATCGCCCCCACTGACACCAGCCTGGGCGGAGCATTTTGCGAACAGACCCTGAAACAGGGTGAGACTTTCCTTTGTCCTGATACGCATCAGCACCCGATCTTTCATCGCGATCGGGCGGTCAGAGAAGCGCCATTCATTCGCTTTTATGCAGGATGCCCGCTGAAAACCCGCGACGGAGTGACCGTGGGTACCTTGAGTATCTTAGATACGCAACCCAGGGTACTTTCAGATGAGCAGATCGCTATTTTTAAGGCGCTGGCCGAGCTGATATCGGATTTCTTAGCCTCCTGGCACTCAGTGGGGTATATCGACGTCGTCACGCTTTTACCCAATCGGCAGCGCCTGCTCAAGGACATTGAGGTGTCGGCGGAGGGTACTTTCAGGCTGGTCATTATTGACTGCATTGATATGCCATTTGCCTACGAGATGGCCCGCTCATTGGGGATGCTGGCGGTAGAGAATTTGCTTCGTGACATGACCGTCGCGCTGCAGGCGCGCCTGCCCATGGCGAGCAAACTTTACGCCGTGGCGGTGGGACGCTTTGCCTTTTTCACCCCGGAACCCATGGCGCTGTCATTGGAGGGTATAGCACTACGGCTTCAGGGAACCCAGGCCAGGATCGGCCCGGACGTTCCCCTGGATTTGAATATTCACATGGGTGACTCCGGTATTTGCGATAGCGACATGACGCCAAATGAAATTCTGCGGCGCGCGGTGAGCGCACTGCATGAAGCGATAAGCCAGGGGCACCGTTTTACGACCTATAATGACGCACTGGACATCCGCAAGAAGCGAGATTTCAGCCTGCTCACCGAACTCAGGCAAACGCTGCAGGGAAACCAGGGGTTATATCTGGTCTTTCAGCCAAAAATTTCGCTGACGACGGGAGACGTGACGGGCGCTGAAGCCTTGATAAGATGGAAGCATCCTATCAATGGCGAAGTGCTGCCGGGTGAATTTATTCCGCTGGTCGAAAAGACTAGCCTGATGCGCGAACTCTCGGCCTGGGTTATCGATCATACTATCGCGCAACTGAGTGACTGGCGGGATCGGGGGCTTTCTCTTCCCGTCTCAATTAATCTCGCCGCCAGCGATTTTTCTCGACCCGATTTCGCTGAGGAGCTTGAGCAGAAACTGCGGGAGGCGTGTCTTGACCCAGCCCTGCTGGGGGTGGAGTGTCTGGAGACTGAGAAGATGCTTGAAAGTCCGGCCGCGCTGAACGGACTAGACATGCTCAAAAAACGCGGGTTTAAAATTTCTCTGGATGACTTTGGATCGGGATACAGCAACATTAATTACCTGCGGCAAATCCCGCTGGACATCATCAAACTCGACCGGTCTATTGTGAGGCATATAGTCCATGAGAAAGCCAGCCGCATTATTGTGCACAACGTTATCAGGCTCCTCAAGCAGCTCGATTACGTCGTCCTTGCCGAAGGCGTCGAGGATCTCGAAACGGTTGAGATTTTACGCAGCCTGGGCTGCGATGAGGTTCAGGGATATTTTTATGCCCGGCCGATGGTCTCCGTTGATTTTGCCGCATGGTATCGCGCCAGAAAGGCAGACCTGGGAAAGCAATCCTGAGATGAACGACTCTTTTCAATGTTCTTTCAGTCTATGAACCAATCCAGCGATAAAGACGCGCAACGGGCGCTGCACTGAGGAACACGATATGACTACCTTTTACCAATTGACTGCCACCAGCCTGCACGGCCAGCCCATCTCAATGGCTGACTATGCTGGCAAGCTCGTTCTGGTAGTCAATACCGCCAGCCACTGTGGCTTCACGCCACAATATGCAGGGCTGGAAGCGCTCTACGCGAAATGCGCTGCCCAGGGGCTGATAGTGCTTGGTTTCCCCTGCAACCAGTTTGGTAAGCAGGAGCCCGGCGGCGTCGATGACATCGAGCAGACCTGTCGGATCAATTACGGTGTAAGCTTCCCGATGTTCGAGAAAGTGGAGGTCAACGGCGCCGGCGCGCACCCGCTGTTTCGTTACCTGAAAGATGAGTTACCCGGCGTGCTGGGCGGGCGGATCAAATGGAACTTCACGAAGTTCTTGATCGGTCGCGACGGCACCCCTCTCACGCGTTTCGCGCCGTTCACCACCCCGGAGAAAATGGAGACCGCCATCCTTGCCGCACTAAAGATTTAAATCTTTTGCCTCCCTGACCACTGCCTGTGCGCGAGTGAATGTTCGTTCCGCGCCAGAAGTGCGCCTGGAAAAATGACAATGGGTTAGGAATAAGTCCCGCGCACGCGATACAAATCACTCATTTTTCAGCCCACCACACGCCAGATATTTCTCTTTTCTGCGAGTTAAGCAATCTATTAAAACAATACCTGCCCGGCAAGATGACCTATTCCCATCGACGAAAACATCGCCAGGGTGCTCCAGGAAGTAATTCTGCCGATCGCCCTGAGAGGGGAGGCTCTGCTGACAATTGAAGATATATAGCCAAGAGCGGCCAGTGAAAAAAGGGAGGAGAGAATAACAAAGAGAAAAACCAGCGTTGCTGGAGAAAGCCATGCAACGACTAAAGGCAACGTTGCGCCAGCGGAAAAACTCAGCGCCGAGAAAACGGCAGCCTGCAGGGGGCGCGCAGAATTGGTATCCGTCAGTCCCAGCTCCTCGCGGGCATGCGTGTCCAGAGCATCTTTCACCATGAGTTGTTCGGCAACCTTTTGGGCAAGCTCTGGCTCGAGTCCGCGTTGCACATAAAGTAAAGTCAGCTCGCGTACTTCTCCCTGATAATCTGTTTCCAGTTCCCTCTTTTCCTGAGCGAGAGCCGCGTTTTCCGTGTCGGCCTGAGATGAGACGGAAACATATTCCCCCGCGGCCATCGACATCGCCCCCGCGACCAGCCCGGCAATGCCCGCAAGTAAAACCCCGGAAGAGCCCGTATTAGCAGACGCAACGCCAAGAACAAGGCTCGCTGTCGAAACAATACCATCGTTAGCCCCGAGTACAGCAGCCCTCAACCATCCGACGCGTTCAATGCTGTGTCGTTCAAGATGCATGCTTTTATTCTCCTTTAAGTACGCCTGTTCAGCCTGGCGGGATGAGGGTGGAATAAAACGGATTAAAACAGAGAACGCTTCGCACATCGGCGCCGACCGAGGTACATTACATTCTTCTCTGATTTGGCTTCAACCCACACCATCATACTTATGCGTGCTGGATGTTGTCAGCCGCAGCGAACCCTGCTTTCATAGCAAATCAAATGGGCATAAAACGCAACAAGGACTTTTGACGTAGATTGCGCCTGGATAAATGCCCCCGCAGTGCCCCTGCAGGTAAAAGCAGGAATTTAACCTTTTGATTTTGAGTGAGATTTAATGAAAAAGCTGTTTGTGCAGTTTTACCTCCTGCTGTTCGTCTGCTTCCTGGTCATGACCATGATGGTGGGCCTGGTGTACAAATTCACCGCCGAACGCGCAGGGCGTCAGTCGCTGGACGATCTGATGAAAAGTTCGCTGTATCTGATGCGCAGCGAGCTGCGGGAGATCCCGCCGCGCGACTGGAGCAAAACGCTCAAAGAGCTGGACCTCAATCTCTCTTTCGATCTGCATATCGAGCCCATCAGCAAATTCAAGCTCTCGGAAAACTCGATGCAGCATCTGCGCGCCGGGGATATCGTCGCCCTCGACGATCAGTACACCTTTATCCAGCGGATCCCGCGCAGCCACTACGTGCTCTCCGTCGGTCCGGTGCCGTATCTCTATTTTTTGCATGAGATGCGCCTGCTCGATCTGGCCCTGATGGCTTTTATCGCCATCTCGCTGGCCTTTCCGGTCTTTATCTGGATGCGTCCTCACTGGCAGGAGATGCTGCGTATTGAGACCGCCGCCCAGCGCTTCGGCGACGGACATCTTACTGAACGCATTCATTTCGACAGCATGTCCAGCTTCGCGCGGCTGGGGGTGGCGTTTAATCAGATGGCCGATAACATCAACGCGCTTATCGCCAGCAAAAAACAGCTGATCGATGGCATCGCCCATGAGCTGCGGACCCCGCTGGTGCGTCTGCGCTATCGCCTGGAAATGAGCGAGAACCTTACCGAAGCCGAATCGCAGGCGTTGAATCGCGATATCGGCCAGCTGGAGGCGCTGATTGAAGAACTTCTGACCTACGCCCGGCTTGATCGCCCGCAGAACGAACTGAAGCTAACGACCCCCAATTTTCCGGCGTGGATCCGCGATCACGTGGAAGATATTCAGACGGTTAATCCCCAGCGCGAGATTGCGCTAACCGACGTCGTGGCCGGGAATTACGGCGCGCTGGATATGCGCTTAATGGAACGGGTGCTGGATAATCTGGTGAATAATGCCCTGCGCTACAGTAACCAGCGTATTCAGATCAGCCTGACGCTGCAGGCTTCGCGCGCGACGCTGCGGGTCGAAGATGATGGCCCCGGAATTGCGCCTGATGAACGTGAGCGAGTGTTCGAGCCTTTCGTACGCCTCGACCCGAGCCGCGATCGCGCGACCGGCGGCTGTGGCCTCGGTTTAGCTATCGTCCACAGCATCGCCCAGGCAATGGCCGGGGAAGTGCATTGCGAAGCGAGTTCGCTGGGCGGGGCCTGTTTTTGCTTTAGCTGGCCGGTCTATCATCAGTTGCCGGATTTTACCTCCGCCTGATACGCCTTTGCGCAAATGCTGAGGCCTGCTATAGTTAAAAAATCGCTAAGTATGTTGTAACTAAGGTGGGGAAATATGGCCAGCTATGACCTTGTTGAACGTCTGAACGACACCTTTCGCCAGCTCGAGCATGAACTACAGGCGCTAAAACACGCCCTGAGCCAGTGCCGCCTGCTGGCCGCCCGCGTCTTTGAGCTGCCGCCGGTGAGTAAAGACGCTGAACACCAGCCGCTGGAAAGCATCAACGTGGTTCAGCACACCGGCAAAACCGCGCTGGAGATGGCGCTCAGGCACTATAGTCATCTGTTTATCCAGCAGCAGTCGGAAACCCGCAGCAGCAAAGCCGCCGTGCGTTTACCCGGCGCGATTTGTCTGCAAACTGACGCCCGGGAACAGGCTGAACTCTTAGACAAAATCACCCATATCAACGCCCTCAAAGCGCGCTTCGAGAAGATTATCACCGTGGATTCCGGCCTGCCTGCCGCCGCGCGGTTTGAGTGGGTCCATCGCCACCTGCCGGGGCTGATTACGCTGAGCGCCTATCGCACGCTAACCCCCCTCCTCGATCCGAGCACCATCCGCTTCGGCTGGGCCAATAAGCACGTGATTAAAAATCTCACCCGCGATCGGGTACTCATGCAGCTGGAAAAAAGCCTTCAATCGCCCCGGGCGGTTCCGCCGTGGACCCGCGAGCAGTGGCAAAGCAAGCTGGAGCGAGAGTATCAGGATATTGCCGCCCTGCCGCAGCGGGCAAAGCTGAAAATAAAGCGGCCGGTGAAGGTGCAGCCCATCGCCAGGGTCTGGTACAGCGGGGAACAAAAACAGGTGCAATACGCCTGTCCGGGACCGATGATTGCGCTGATATCCGGCACCAAGGGCGTCAGCGTGCCGGACCTCGGTGAACTCCTGAACTATGACGCCGATAACGTGCAGTATCGCTACAAACCGCAGGCGCAGTCGCTCAGGCTACTGATTCCGCGGCTGCACCTGTGGCTGGCTAGCGAGTAGACATACTGCCCACCATCTCTTCCGGGCGCACCCAGCGGTCAAACTCGGCTTCCGTCAGGTAGCCGAGCGCCAGCGCCGACGCTTTCAGGGTTAACCCCTCTTTATGGGCCTTTTTGGCAATTTCCGCCGCTTTGTCATAGCCGATATGGGTATTCAGCGCGGTTACCAGCATCAGCGACTCATTCAGCAACTGGCTGATGCGTTCACGGTTCGGTTCAATGCCTTCCGCGCAGTGCTCGTTAAAGCTCGCCATCCCGTCAGCCAGCAGCCGCACCGATTGCAGGAAGTTGTGGATCACCATCGGGCGATAGACGTTGAGCTCAAAGTTGCCCGATGCACCGCCGATATTCACCGCGACATCGTTGCCCATCACCTGACAGCACAGCATGGTCAGGGCTTCGCACTGGGTCGGGTTCACCTTGCCAGGCATAATCGACGAACCCGGTTCATTTTCCGGGATCGCAATTTCGCCAATCCCACAGCGCGGGCCGGAGGCCAGCCAGCGCACATCGTTGGCAATTTTCATCAGCGAAGCGGCCAGCCCTTTCAGCGCCCCGTGCGCGTGCACCAGCGCATCAACGGTCGCCAGCGCTTCAAACTTGTTCGGCGCGGTGACAAACGGCTGGCCGCTTAAGGCCGCCAGCTCGGCGGCGACGCGTACCGCATATTCCGGATGGGTATTGAGCCCGGTTCCCACCGCCGTCCCGCCCAGCGCCAGCTCGGCCAGATGCGGCAGGCTATGGTCGAGATGTTTTAAATTGTGCTCCAGCATGGCTACCCAGCCGGAGATCTCCTGACCGAGGGTCAGCGGCGTCGCATCCTGCAGATGGGTGCGGCCTATTTTGACAATATCGCTGAAGGCAACGGCTTTATTGTTCAGGGTCTGCTTCAGCACGTTGAGCTGCGGGATCAGCTTCTCCCGCAGGGCAATCATCGCCGCCACGTGCATCGCCGTCGGGAACACGTCGTTAGAGCTCTGGCTCTTGTTGACATCATCGTTGGGGTGAATCTTACGCTCCATCCCGCGCGCCCCGCCCAGCAGTTCACTCGCGCGATTGGCCAGTACCTCATTCATATTCATGTTGCTTTGCGTGCCGGAGCCGGTTTGCCAGATAGCCAGCGGAAACTCGTCCGGATGTTTGCCTGCCAGCACTTCGTCCGCGGCCTGAATAATCGCTTGCGCTTTCTCCGCGGCCAGAAGGCCGAGATCGTTATTCACCTTCGCCGCTACGCGCTTGGTCAGCGCCAGCGCATAAATAAGCTCGGCCGGCATTTTTTCCGTCGAAATACGAAAATGCTCCAGCGAGCGCTGGGTTTGCGCGCCCCATAGCTTGTCGGCAGGCACATCGATGGCGCCCATTGAGTCTTTTTCACTGCGATGCGTTGTCATGACTGTCTCCTTGGATTCAACGTGCGTAATAGCGACAAAGCTCACCTGCTCAAAGGGTAAAGTATGGGTCAGATTTATAAGTTGTTTTGGTGGTTCGTGCCGCTAAGCGGCATAAAAAAACCGCCCCGAAGGGCGGCTGAAATCATTTCACGCAGCGGGCGCACTGCGAGCTCTGGATTTGCTGGAAGAAGTCGTTGCCTTTGTCATCCACGAGGATAAACGCCGGGAAGTCTTCGACTTCAATTTTCCAGATGGCTTCCATACCCAGCTCCGGGTACGCCACGCACTCGAGGCTGCGGATACTCTGCTGCGCCAGTACCGCCGCCGGGCCGCCGATGCTGCCGAGGTAGAAACCGCCGTGTTTATGACAGGCATCGGTCACCTGCTGGCTGCGGTTGCCTTTGGCTAACATGATTTTACTCGCCCCGTGCGCCTGCAGCAGGTCGACGTAGGAGTCCATGCGGCCAGCGGTCGTCGGGCCAAGGGAGCCGGACGCGTAGCCGTCGGGCGTTTTCGCCGGGCCCGCGTAGTAGATCGGGTGGTCTTTGACGTACTGCGGCAACGCCTCACCGCTGTCGATAAGCTCTTTCAGCTTCGCGTGGGCGATATCGCGGGCCACGATAATCGTCCCGCTCAGCGACAGGCGGGTCGACACCGGATACTGCGACAGCAGCGCCAGAATATCGCTCATCGGCTGGTTGAGGTTGACCTTGACCGCCTCGCCCTCGCCGGCCTGACGAAGATGCTCGGGAATATATTTGCCCGGATTGCTCTCCAGTTTCTCAATCCAGATACCGTGGCGGTTGATTTTGGCTTTGATATTGCGATCCGCCGAACAGGAGACGCCCATGCCCACCGGGCAGGAGGCGCCGTGGCGCGGCAGGCGCACGACGCGGATATCGTGGGCGAAGTATTTGCCGCCGAACTGTGCGCCGAGACCGAGGTTTTGCGCCTCCACCAGCAGTTCCTGCTCCAGCTGAATATCGCGGAAGGCCTGGCCGTGTTCGTTGCCTTCGGTCGGCAGGCCGTCGTAGTACTTGGTTGAGGCCAGCTTAACGGTTTTCAGGGTGGACTCCGCCGAGGTGCCGCCAATGACGAAAGCAATATGGTACGGCGGGCAGGCGGCGGTTCCCAGAGTGCGCATCTTTTCGACGAGATAGTTTTTCAGCTTCGCCGGGGTAATTAACGCTTTGGTTTCCTGGTACAGGTAGGTTTTATTCGCCGAGCCGCCGCCTTTGGCGATGCAGAGGAATTTGTACTCCTCGCCGTCGGTGGCGTAAAGATCGATCTGCGCAGGCAGGTTAGTGCCGGTGTTGACCTCTTTATACATATCCAGCGGCGCGTTCTGCGAATAGCGCAGGTTATCCTGGATATAGGTGTTATAAACGCCCTGCGCCAGCGCGGCTTCATCGCCGCCGCCGGTCCACACGCGCTGGCCTTTTTTGCCGGTAATAATCGCGGTACCGGTATCCTGGCAGGTCGGCAGCACGCCTTTGGCGGCGATATCCGAGTTGCGCAGAAACTGCAGCGCCACGTACTTATCGTTTTCGCTGGCTTCCGGGTCGTTGAGAATATCGGCCACCTGCTGCTGGTGCGCCGGGCGAAGCATAAAGGAGGCGTCGTGGAAAGCGTGTTGTGCCAGTAAAGTTAGCGCCTGAGGTTCAACTTTCAGAACTTCCTGGCCGGCGAATTCGGCGACGGAGACATAATCACTGCTGAGGAGGTAGTACTCGGTATCGTCCTTTTTCAGTGGAAAAGGATCCTGATATACAAACGGTTTATTCGACATTGTGCTCTCACTTACTGCTTAGCTGATTATATTTCAGGCAGACACTCCATTTGCCCGTGGAAAAGCGAGTCGATCGATTTTACACAATTTTTTAACAAAAACTGAGACAAGGACGACTTTTTCTTCGCGCCGGTTGCTTATCGGTCGATTGCTGGTTTAATAGTGCCATGACTATTAAGTGGAAACAGGGATTGAGAATGCAAAAGCTCATTAACTCAGTGCAAAACTACGCCTGGGGAAGCCATACCGCCTTAACCGAACTTTATGGGATTGCTAACCCGGACAACCTGCCGATGGCGGAGCTGTGGATGGGCGCGCATCCCAAAAGCAGCTCGCAGATTGTGGATAATAGCGGGGCGCCGCGCTCTCTGCGCGACGCGATCGAAAGCGATAAAGCAACCCTGCTTGGCGCGAAAGTCGCCGAGCGTTTTGGCGAACTGCCGTTCCTGTTCAAAGTTCTGTGCGCCGCGCAGCCGCTCTCTATCCAGGTGCACCCTAACAAGCAGGCCTCGGAAATCGGTTTTGCCAAAGAGAACGCTGCCGGGATCCCGCTTGATGCCGCCGAACGTAACTATAAAGATCCGAACCACAAGCCGGAGCTGGTTTTCGCCTTAACGCCGTTCCTCGCCATGAACGCCTTCCGCGAGTTTGCCGAAATCGTCACCCTGCTGCAGCCGGTTGCCGATGCGCATCCGGCGATTGCCCAGTTCCTTGCGCAGCCTGACGCCGGGCATCTGAGCCAGCTGTTCGCCAGCCTGCTGAATATGAAAGGCGATGAAAAAGCGCACGCCTTACGGGCGCTGCAGGCGGCGCTGGACAGCGAGCAGGGTGAGCCCTGGCAGACTATCCGCCTGATCGCCGAGTTCTACCCGGACGATAGCGGCCTCTTCTCTCCGCTGCTGCTCAACGTGGTCAAACTGAATCCCGGCGAGGCGATGTTCCTGTTTGCGGAAACCCCGCACGCCTACCTGCAGGGCGTGGCGCTGGAAGTGATGGCCAACTCTGACAACGTGCTTCGCGCGGGCCTGACGCCGAAATATATCGATATTCCGGAACTGGTGGCAAACGTCAAATTTGAGCCAAAACCCGCGGGCCAACTGCTGACCCAGCCGGTAATTCACGGCGCGGAGCTGGACTTCCCCATCCCGGTTGACGATTTTGCCTTCTCGCTGCACGACCTGTCAGCGCAGGCGTCAACCATCGCCCAGCAGAGCGCGGCGATCCTGTTCTGCGTCGAGGGTGAGGCGACGATTGCCAAAGGCGAACAGCGCCTGACGCTGAAGCCGGGTGAATCCGCGTTTATCGGCTGTAATGAATCACCGGTGCAGGTCAGCGGCCGCGGCCGCGTGGCGCGCGTGTTTAATAAGCTCCAGTAAGTTACTGAACTTTTTAGCCACAGTTGCTAGACTTTCACCCATCATGACAACACAACCAGGCGGCCCGATCCGCCTGGTTTCATTTATGGACAAATGCTATGAAAAAATCGCTGGTCGCAGCAGGAGTTATCATTGCGCTGGGCGTCGTCTGGACGGGCGGCGCGTGGTATACGGGGAAGCAGCTGGAAAGCCGCATTGCCGACATGGTGCAGCAGGCTAATGCTCAGCTGCAAAGCAGCGCGCCGCAGGCTGGCGTGGAGCTGACGTATCAGGGCTATCAGCGCGGACTGTTCCGCAGCCATTTACAGCTGGTGCTGAAGCCTGCTGCCGGCAAGGCGCCCCGCTGGCTTGCCGCCGGACAGTCGCTGGTGTTTGATGAAGTCGTCGATCACGGCCCTTTCCCGCTGGCTTCGCTCAAATCCTTTAACCTCGCCCCGGCGATGGCGTCCGTCAAAACCACCCTGACCAATAACGACGCCAGCAAGGCGCTGTTCGACATCGCTAAAGGCGAAACGCCGTTCACCATTGATACCCGTATCGCTTATAGCGGCGACAACACATCCGCTATTGTGCTCAACCCGCTTGATTACGCGAAAGGCGATGAGAAGGTGACCTTCAGCGGCGGACAGTTCCAGCTGGACGCTGACCGCGAAGGGAAAACCCTCAGCCTGAGCGGCGAAGCCGGTAGCGGGCAGATTAACGCGGTTAACGAGTACAACCAGAAAGTTCAGCTCACCTTTAATAACCTGAAAACCGACGGCTCTACCGAAATGGCCAGCTTCAACGAGCGTATCGGTAAACAGGCTATCTCGCTGGACAAGCTGGCGATTGGCGTTGAAGGCAAAGAGCTGGCGCTGTTCGAAGGGATGAAAATTGACGGCAATTCGTCGCTGACTGCCGACGGTAAAGGTATTAACAGCCAGCTGGACTACACGGTCAACAGCCTCAAGCTGCAAAATCAGGATATCGGTAGCGGCCGGCTGACGCTGAAGCTGGACAATATCGATGGCGAAGCCTTCCATCAGTTCAGCCAAAAATACAACGCTGAAGCGCAGGCGCTGATGGCGGATCCGCAGCTGGCGCAGAATCCTGAGCTCTATCAGCAGGCGTTAACGCAAACCTTCTTTAGCGCGCTGCCGATGATGCTGAAAGGCAGCCCGTCTCTGACCATTTCGCCGCTGAGCTGGCGCAATGCGAAGGGGGAAACCACCCTGAATCTTTCGATTCTGCTCAAAGACCCGTCGCTGACCACCACCCCGCCGCAGACGCTGGCGGATGAAGTGGATCGTAGCGTTAAATCGCTCGACGGCAAACTGGTGATCCCGGTGGATATGGCGACGGCGTTTATGACCCAGATTGCCGGGCTGGAAGGCTATCAGCCCGCCGACGCCGCTAAGCTTGCGGATCAGCAGGTGAAAGGCCTGGCGGCGATGGGGCAGATGTTCCGCATCACCACCATGGAAGATAACGCCATTACCTCAAGTCTGCAGTACGCTGACGGCCAGGTTACGCTGAACGGACAGAAAATGCCGCTGGATGAGTTTGCCGGAATGTTCGGTTTAGCGCTTCCCGCCGTCTCTGAACCCGCAGCGCCGCAGGAAACTCAGCCGCAAGATGACGCGCCGCAAGACGTGGTGCCACCCGCCGCGCCGCAGCAATAAACGGCAAATAGCCCCTGCCCAGGGGCTATTTTCGGGTAATCAGCCGGGGAGAAATAATCTGGTTTCTCGCCGCGCCCTGCCCCTCTTCCATACGCCGTAAAATACACTCCGCGAGGCTTTGTCCCAGCTCCCGGGCGGGCGTCGTCACCCAGGTCAGCGGCAGATCGTCCAGCGCCTCCTCGGGTAACTCCGCAAAGGCCGCCAGCGCGACCCGCTGTTCAAAATAGCTTTCGACGCCAGCTTCGCCGCTCTGGCGCCCGGCGCGCATCAGCCCAAACCACGCCCCGGTGGCAATCACGCTGTTGTAGCACAGCACCGCGCTAATCGTTGGGTTTTGCCGCAGCAGCGCCGCCATCGCCTCTGCCGCCTGCTTCTGGCTCGACTCGCACTCCAGCACCCACTCGCTATGAAACGGCAGGCCATACTTCAGCAGGGTGGCGCAGTAGCCGCCTACCCGTTCGGCGCGCGTCAGGGACGAGCTCTGCCCTCCCAGCCAGGCAATGCGCTGATGGCCGCGGCGGATCAGGTGCTCGGTGACAATCTGCGCAGCCTGCATATTATCCGGGCGGATCAGGTCGACATCGTCGAGATAGCTGGCGCGGGAAGCAAACACCAGCGGCATTCCAGCTTGCGCCGCGCGATCGCGCAGCTCCGCTCCCTGGTCGATCGCCCCGGCAATCACCACGCCGTCGACCCCTTGCGCCACCAGGGTATCAAAACGCTGGAGCATTTTTTCACCGCTGTGCCCCCCCTGGGTGAGAAACACCATTCTGCCCTGCGACTCAAGCGCGTCGGTCAATCCGGCGGTCATCTCCGCGTAGAAAGGCTTCGATAAGTCGCTGACGATCAGGCCAATAACGCCGCTCTGGCCGCCGCGCAGCGACGCCGCCTGGCGGTTGCGCACGAAGCCCAGCTGTTCAATGGCATGATTGACGCGCTCGCCGGTGGCCGACGAAATACGCCCCTTGCCGCTCAGCACCAGCGATACCGTACTGACCGACACGCCTGCCGCCTGGGCGACATCATTAATGGTGATTTTTTTCGCGATAGCCATAACTGCAGGCCGACTCCCTTTGGCTGTCGATAAAACGTTTTATCAAGATACTCTCTTTATAAACGTTATTATCGCCGGAATATGTGATTTTTATCGCACTAAAATTTGGTAAAACGTTTTATCTTTCCGTGGCGTTACATCCTACCGATAACTTAAAGAACCAGGATTCGTGTTATGACGGCGAAAACAGCAACCAAAATTACCCTGTGGGAGTTTTTCCAGCAGTTAGGGAAAACCTTCATGTTACCCGTGGCGTTGCTCTCCTTTTGCGGGATCATGCTGGGGATCGGCAGCTCTCTGAGCAGCCATGATGTCCTGACGCTCCTGCCGTGGCTGGACGTGCCGCTGCTGCAGGCCGTATTCATCTGGATGGGCAAAGTCGGCTCCTTCGCCTTCAGCTTTCTGCCGGTGATGTTCTGTATCGCCATTCCGCTAGGACTGGCCCGGGAAAACAAAGGCGTCGCCGCGTTTGCCGGTTTTGTCGGCTATGCCGTGATGAATCTGGCGGTTAACTTCTGGCTGACGGCCAAAGGCATTCTGCCGACCACCGATGCCGCCGTCCTCAAAGCGAACAACATCCAGAATATTATCGGCATTCAATCGATCGACACCGGGATCCTCGGCGCGGTGATCGCCGGGATCATCGTCTGGATGCTGCATGAGCGTTTTCACAATATCCGCCTGCCCGACGCGCTGGCCTTTTTTGGCGGCACCCGCTTTGTACCGATTATCACCACCGTGGTTCTCGGCCTGGTCGGTCTGGTCATTCCGCTGATCTGGCCCGTCTTCGCCATGGGGATTAATGCCCTCGGCCACGTCATCAATAGCGCGGGAGATTTCGGACCGATGATTTTCGGTACCGGAGAGCGCCTGCTGCTGCCTTTCGGCCTGCACCATATTCTGGTGGCGCTGATCCGCTTTACCGAGGCGGGCGGAACCATGGACGTTTGCGGCCATAGCGTCAGCGGCGCGCTGACGATTTTCCAGGCCCAGCTCAGTTGCCCAACCACCCACGGCTTCTCCGAAAGCGCGACCCGTTTCCTCTCGCAAGGCAAAATGCCGGCCTTCCTCGGCGGCCTGCCGGGAGCGGCGCTGGCGATGTACCACTGCGCTCGCCCGGAAAACCGCCATAAAATTAAGGGGCTGCTGATTTCCGGCGTTATCGCCTGCGTGGTAGGCGGCACGACCGAGCCGCTGGAATTTTTATTCCTGTTCGTCGCCCCGGTGCTGTACGTTATCCACGCGCTCCTCACCGGACTGGGCTTTACCATGATGGCCATTCTGGGCGTGACTATCGGCAACACCGACGGCAACGTTATCGACTTTGTGGTGTTCGGCATTCTGCACGGTCTGTCAACCAAGTGGTATCTGGTACCGGTGGTCGCGGCCATCTGGTTTGCGGTTTACTACGGCATCTTCCGTTTCGCTATCACCCGCTTTAACCTGAAAACCCCGGGACGCGATATTGAAACCAATAGCGCTTTCGAAAAGGCCGTCACCGGCGTGACCGGAAAATCAGGCTACAACGTTCCGGCGATTCTGGCGGCGCTCGGCGGCGCGGAAAATATCGTTTCGCTCGATAACTGCATCACCCGCCTGCGTCTGTCGGTTAACGACATGAGCAAAGTCGACAGCGCCGCGCTGAAAGCGAATCGCGCCATCGGCGTGGTGCAGCTTAACCAGCACAACCTGCAGGTGGTGATTGGCCCGCAGGTGCAGTCGGTAAAAGATGAAATGGCTGTCCTGATGAATACCGTCGAGGCATAGACTCCGCCCCCCTCCGTACAGGAGGGGGACATGATGAAGGAAGTGCAGATGTTTGATTTTTCAACGCCGGTCGACCGTCACGGCACCTGGTGCACCCAGTGGGATTACGTCGCCGACCGTTTTGGCGCGGCCGACCTGCTGCCCTTTACGATCTCCGACATGGATTTCGCCACCGCCCCCTGCATCATCGATGCCGTCAGCAAACGCCTGGCCCACGGCGTTTTTGGCTACAGCCGCTGGAAAAACGATGAATTCCTCGGCGCGGTGAGCCACTGGTTCGCCAGCCGTTTTCATAGTCCAATCGACCGCGAAGCAATTGTTTACGGGCCATCGGTTATCTATATGGTGGCGGAGATGATTCGTCAGTGGTCGGCAGCGGGTGACGGTATTGTGGTACACACTCCGGCCTACGATGCCTTTTATAAAACCATTGAAGGCAACCAGCGGCGCGTCGCGGCGGTTCCGCTCTCCCTCGACAACCATCAGTGGCGCTGTGATATGGCGCAGCTGGAACGGGTACTGGCTCAGCCGCGTAATACCGTGCTGCTGCTGTGCAGTCCGCATAACCCCACCGGCAAGGTATGGACCCGCGAAGAGCTGGAAACTATGGCGCGGCTGTGCGAGAAGCACGGCGTGAAGGTGATTAGCGACGAGATCCACATGGACATGGTGTGGGACGAACACCAGCACACCCCGTGGTGCGAGGTAGCGCGCAGCCCCTGGGCGCTGTTCACCTCCGGATCGAAAAGCTTCAACATTCCGGCGTTTACCGGCGCATACGGGCTGATTGACGATCCCGCGGCGCGCGAAAGCTATTTGCACGCACTTAAGGCCCGCGATGGCCTCTCTTCCCCTTCCGTACCGGCGCTGGTGGCGCATATCGCCGCCTATCGCGAGGGCGCCGCCTGGCTGGATGCCCTGCGCGGCTATCTGCAGGAGAATATGCGCTACATCGCACGCGAACTGAATCAGGCGTTTCCCGAGCTAAACTGGCAGCCGCCGCAGGCGACTTACCTGGCGTGGATTGACCTGCGCCCGCTGGCGGTGGACGATCGCGCCCTGCAAAAAGCACTTATTGAGGAACAGAAGGTCGCCATTATGCCAGGAGACACCTACGGCGATGAGGGTAAGGGTTTTGTCCGCCTGAATGCCGGCTGCCCACGTGAAAAGCTGGAAAAAGGCATGCAGGGATTAATTGCCGCCCTGGGCTCGCTGCGCTAACTGTTTTAGCTACCGCTGACTATCCGCTCACTCATCCGTCCTCCCGGTACAATAAAACGATATTTTGACGAGACTCAAAAAACGCTATTTCACAAAGGTGTATTTAAATGCCGTTTTTAATTCCCGTCAAAATATTCACCAGGAGGAAAAATATGAACACCTACGATCGTAACCGTAACGCTATCGCTACCGGCAGCATGGTTATGGTGGCCGACAGCGGCGCGACGGGCGTCATCAAAGCCATCCACGCCGAGGGTAAAACGGCGGAGCAGCTCCGCCGGG
The DNA here is from genome assembly GCF_019048985.1 of Klebsiella sp. PL-2018. Taxonomy (NCBI): domain Bacteria; kingdom Pseudomonadati; phylum Pseudomonadota; class Gammaproteobacteria; order Enterobacterales; family Enterobacteriaceae; genus Klebsiella; species Klebsiella sp. PL-2018. The sequence goes on along the minus strand of NZ_CP077673.1, from coordinate 2,606,350 downwards.
CGGACTGCGTGGAAATAGACGGACATCAGGGTTTATATTGCCCGCTAAACCTTATTCGCCTGGGCTTTAATTAATCGCAATATCCGTCATCAATATCTGACCGCGGATCCGCAGGCGTAAAAGGCCACCCAAGCGTGGCCTTTGATATTCTCTTTATCGTTCAATTTGATCCCATCGAGCGTTTTACATTAATAAGCAGCGTATTATCGCCCCTCTTCTACCCGCTACGGGTAATATACCTTCTGAGTTCAGAGGCATCTTCATGACATGGCAACAGTTCAAACAGGCGTGGCTGATTAAATTCTGGTCGCCCGTCCCCGCCGTTATCGCCGCGGGTATTCTCTCAACCTACTACTTCGGCATTACCGGCACCTTCTGGGCCGTCACCGGCGAATTCACCCGCTGGGGTGGGCAATTGCTGCAGCTCGTCGGCGTGCACAGCGAAGAGTGGGGCTACTATAAGCTCATTCATCTCGAAGGCACCCCGCTCACCCGTATCGACGGCATGATGATCATCGGCATGTTCGGCGGCTGTTTCGCCGCCGCGCTGTGGGCAAATAACGTCAAGCTGCGCTTCCCCCGCAGCCGGATCCGCATTCTGCAGGCCGTCGCCGGGGGAATCATCGCCGGTTTCGGCGCCCGTCTGGCTATGGGCTGCAATCTGGCCGCATTTTTTACCGGTATCCCACAGTTTTCCCTGCACGCCTGGTTCTTTGCCATCGCTACCGCTATCGGAACCTGGTTCGGCGCGCGCTTTACCTTACTGCCCATCTTCCGTATTCCGGTAAAAATGCAGAAAGTGTCCCAGGCCTCGCCGCTGACGCAAAAACCTGACCAGGCGCGGCGCCGGTTCCGTCTCGGCATGGTGGTCTTTTTCGCCATGATCGCCTGGGGCCTGCTCACCGCGGCCGATCGGCCGAAGCTCGGCCTGGCGCTGCTGTTTGGCGTCGGATTTGGCCTGCTCATCGAGCGGGCGCAGATCTGCTTCACCTCCGCCTTTCGCGATATGTGGATCACCGGACGTACCAATATGGCGAAGGCGATTATTTTCGGCATGGCCGCCAGCGCTATTGGGATCTTCAGCTACGTGCAGCTGGGTATGGAGCCGAAAATCATGTGGGCGGGGCCCAACGCGGTTATCGGCGGCCTGCTGTTTGGCTTTGGCATCGTCCTGGCGGGCGGCTGCGAAACCGGCTGGATGTACCGCGCGGTGGAAGGTCAGGTGCACTACTGGTGGGTCGGGCTGGGCAACGTTATCGGTTCAACGATCCTCGCCTACTACTGGGACGGGCTCTCTCCGGCGCTGGCCACAAGCTGGGATAAAATCAACCTGCTGGCGACCTTCGGGCCATTCGGCGGCCTGCTGGTGACCTATCTCCTGCTGCTGATCGCGCTGATTCTGGTGATTGGCTGGGAAAAACGGTTTTTCCGCCGCCAGTCTCTCGCCCCCTCGACCGTTAAGGAAAGCGCATGAAAACTCTGGTCCCCGATTATCGCCTCGATATGGTTGGCGAACCCTGCCCCTATCCGGCCATCGCCACGCTGGAAGCCATGCCTTCGCTGAAGAAAGGCGAGATACTTGAAGTGGTCAGCGACTGTCCGCAGTCGATTAACAATATCCCGCTGGATGCCAAAAACCACGGCTACACCGTGCTCGACATTCAGCAGGATGGGCCAACCATCCGCTATTTGATTCAAAAGTAGCCAGAAAAAAGCCGGTAGTGGGCTACCGGCTGCCTTCCGCATCACATGCGCTAGCCCGCGCGTCACGGGCCTGAAAACGTCAACGATTACCAGCCCTTAACCGCATCGCCTTTGTAAAGCTGCTCTGCTGCCGCGGCCACCTCATCGCTCTGGTAGGCCTTCACAAGGTTTTTCACCTTTTCGCTGTCTTTATTTTCGATACGACTGGCGAAAATATTCACGTAAGGAGAATCTTTGCTTTCCACGAACAGGCCGTTGCGCGACGGCGACAGCCCGACCTGGCTTGAGAAGGTGGTATTGATAATCGCCATGGTTATCTGCTGGTCGTCCAGCGCGCGGGTGAGCTGCGGCGCTTCAATTTCGACGATTTTTAGCTTTTTCGGGTTGTTAATAATATCCAGCGAGGTGGGCAGCAGACCCACGCCGTCCTTCAGCGTAATCAGCCCCTGCTTTTGTAGCAGCAGCAGAGAGCGGCCGAGGTTAGTTGGATCGTTGGGGACCGCCACCTGCGCGCCATCGGGCAGCTGAGCGACCGACGTGATTTTCTTCGAATAGGCCGCTATCGGATAAACGAACGTGGTGCCAACCTGAACCAGCTTATAGCCGCGCTCCTGGATCTGTTTGTCCAGATAGGGCTTATGCTGGAAAGCGTTAGCATCAAGATCGCCATTGTTCAGCGCCTCGTTGGGCAGGACGAAATCATTAAACGTCACCACCTCAACGTCGAGATTGTACTTCTCTTTAGCCACTTTTTGCGCCACCGCCCAGACTTCCTGGTCAACGCCTGCGCTTATGCCCACTTTGATGTGGTTGGGGTCCTGCTCGCCAGGTTTGCAGGCGGCCAGCAGCAGCGAGCCTGCGACAACCAGCGGTACCGCGACTTTTTTTAACGTGAAGATCATATTCCCAGAGTCCTTTTTAAAATTGCCTGCCATTCATTGCAGGAAAACCAGCGCCTGAGACTATAGAAAATCTCGGGCGCGAAATTAAATACTGATTGTCTATGATTAATAGCGTTTTGCTATGAGCGATTTCGTCATTGCTCCCTTTGAGAGGGCAATCTTCCCTTCCCTCACCGTTTTCCCTTGTATTGTTCGGTAATTTTCTCCGCTTTTAACCATTTATCGTTCTGATGTACAATGACGCGCACTTTAACTAAAAAAAGAGTGCGACCATGATTGATTTAACTTTGCCATTAACCGACATCCATCGCCACCTTGATGGTAATATCCGGGCCCAAACCATTCTCGATCTTGGCCGCCAGTACAACCTCGCCCTTCCGGCAGACACCCTCGACACCTTACGTCCTCATGTACAGGTCACCAGCAATGAGCCTGACCTGGTCAGCTTCCTCGCTAAGCTTGACTGGGGCGTAAAGGTGCTGGCCTCGCTGGAAGCCTGCCGCCGCGTCGCTTATGAAAACCTCGAAGATGCCGCTCGCAACGGCCTGCACTACGTTGAACTGCGTTTCTCTCCGCGCTATATGGCGATGACCCACCAGCTGCCGGTCGCGGGCGTAGTCGAAGCGGTGATCGCCGGCGTTAAAGAAGGCAGCCGCGACTTTAACGTTGAGGCCCGCCTGATCGGCATTCTGAGCCGCACCTTTGGCGAAGCGGCCTGCGAAGAGGAGCTTGCGGCCCTGCTCGCCCATCGCGATGGCATCACCGCCCTCGACCTCGCCGGGGATGAGCTCGGCTTCCCGGGAAATCTGTTTATGGATCACTTCAGCCGCGCGCGCGATGCGGGCTGGCGCATCACCGTACATGCGGGCGAAGCCGCTGGCCCGGAAAGCATCTGGCAGGCGATTCGCGAACTGGGCGCCGAGCGTATCGGCCACGGCGTGAAGGCGGTGCAGGATCCGGCGCTGATGGATTATCTCGCCGCGCAGCGAATCGGGATTGAGTCCTGCCTGACCTCTAATATTCAGACCAGCACCGTGCCATCCCTGGCCGAGCATCCGCTGAAAACATTCCTTGAACACGGCGTGCTGGCCTGCATCAATACCGACGACCCTGCCGTTCAGGGCGTCGATATTATCCACGAATACACCGTCGCCGCCCCGGCTGCCGGTTTAAGCCGCGAGCAAATTCGCCAGGCGCAGAGAAACGGTCTGGAGCTCGCCTTTTTAAGCGCCCAGGAAAAAGCGGCGCTGATCCAGCGCGTGCAGCAGGCTTGATGTTTCTCCCCCGTGCCAGCACGGGGGGAAGCTCAATCAGCGCCTGGCCAGCGCGTTTCGTCAGGTCGGCCTAATACAGGCACAGCGTCGCCCGATGCCTGGCCGACTCCAGCCCAAGCTCAATCAGCTCCATAATCTGAATCGCCTGGCTTGCCGGAACCGGGTTAACGCCGATGCCATTAAGCGCATCGCGAATGGCGGCGTAATAGGCCGGATAGTTGCCCGGTAGCGTCAGCCACGACTCCTCGGTGATTTCCTCGCCTTCGGCACGCGTCAGCAGCCCGTCGCGCATATCGTACCCCCAATCCTCCTGCGGCAGGCGCTCGCCGCTTTTCAGCCGTTCTTCCTGCGGATCAAGGCCGTATTTCACATAGCTTCCCCGCGAACCGTGGATGATAAAGCGCGCCGTTTCCGCCGCGGCCACCAGGGTTCCGTGCAGCACCACGCGACGCTGCGGCCAGGCCAACACCGCATGAAAATAGTCTGTGGACTGGGAGCCAGGCCGTAGCTGAGCCCGGTCGACCTGCATACTCACCGGCAGACCGAAGAGATTTACCACCTGGTCCAGCAGATGCGGGGCAAGATCGTACCAGATGCCGCTGCCCGGCCCACCTTGCTCGCGCCAGCGTTGCCGTACCTGCGGTCGATAGCGGTCGAAATGCGACTCAAAATAGCCGACTTCCCCTAACAGGCCTTCGTTAATCAGCGACTTCACCGTCAGAAAATCGCTGTCCCAGCGGCGGTTATGGAACACGGACAGCAGTCGCCCCTCGCTTTTGGCAATGGCCTCAAGCTCGCGAGCCTGTGACAGCGTCACGGTAAACGGTTTATCCACCACTACATGCTTGCCCGCTTCCAGCGCAGCTTTCGCCAGCGGGAAATGGGTATCATTGGGCGTGGGGATCACCACCAGATCGATATCGGGGTCGCTAAAGAGCGCCTGCGGTGCGGTCACCACCTTCACCGCAGGCCAGTCGGCCAGCACTTTCGTTTCATCGCTGCTCGAGACCGCCGCCAGCGTCATCCCCGGCGTACCGCTGACCAGCGGCGCATGAAAGGTTTTGCTCGCATAGCCGTACCCGATTAAACCTACCCGGATAGGGTCACTCATTTTTCTGCCCCCTTAACGAAATGTCGCAGCCGCACTAACACCGCGATTCTGAACGCATCTTCGACGCGTTTGCCCCTGCACCGGTTGCTCAGCTTTACGCCATTTGCGCAGCTAAGATCATGTAACACTTGCGTTACTTCAGTCGTTGAGTACCATTTCAGTCTGGTTTCACCATTTGCCGTAGAGTTATGGAAAACGTTTTTAACCGTATTGTAGAACTTATTGGCTGGATTGTTTTGGGCGTTTCGGCCCTGCTTTTAGTTATCGCTCATCATATTGATAACTACCAGTCCCCGCCTGCCGTTGATGCTGTTCAGACGAAGCCGCTGTCGAAATAAACAGTGACCCGCTTCGCAACTATGCAACCGGTTTCTGAAACCGGTTGCATAGTTGCATACGCCTTTATTACACTCTCTTTATCAATCGATAAGGAGTTTCTTCATGTCCAAATTCCCGCAACACTTTTTATGGGGCGCCGCGACCGCGGCCTGGCAGGTTGAAGGCGGTCACGATGCCGACGGCAAAGGCCCTTCTATCTGGGATATTTATTCTCACCTTCCGGGCACCACCTATCAGGGGACGACCGGTGACGTCGCCGTTGACCACTACCATCGTTTTCGCGAAGACGTAGCGCTGATGGCGGAAATGGGTTTGCAAAGCTATCGCTTTTCTATTTCCTGGCCCCGCCTGCTGCCTGGCGGCCGCGGTGAAGTGAACGAGGCTGGTGTCCAATTCTACAGCGACCTGATTGACGAACTGCTGGCGCATAACATTGAACCGATGATTACCCTGTACCACTGGGATCTTCCCCAGGCGCTGCAGGATGAAGGCGGCTGGGAGGCGCGCAGTACCGCGGAAGCCTTCGCTGAGTACGCTCGCCTGTGCTATCAACGTTTTGGCTCCCGGGTCAAACTGTGGGCAACCTTTAACGAGACTATCGTCTTTATCGGCCACGGTTACATTAACGGCCTCCATCCTCCTGCGGTGCGCGATCCGGCGCGCGCCATTCAGGCCTGCCATCACGTCTTTATCGCCCATGCGCTGGCCGTGAAAGCGTTTCGTGAAATGGGCGTGGCGGGGGAGATAGGGTTTGTCAACGTGCTGCAGCCGCACACCGCATTAACCGACAGTGAGGAAGATAAGCGGGCGACAGAGATGGCGGACGCCATCCATACCCACTGGCTCTACGATCCGGTATTAAAAGGCGGCTATCCCGAAGAGCTACTGCAGCAGACCCGGGCGCTGTGGGGGGTTCCGGTCTTTGAACCGGGAGACGACGCGCTGCTGCGTGACAACCGCTGTGACTTTATCGGCCTGAACTACTATCGCCGTGAAACCGTGTCGGCGCAGCCTCCTGAAGTACCGACCGGCGGCGAGCCGGGCGTGGATGGGCTCTTCCACTTCGTGCGCAACCCGCAAAGCACCTATACCGAATGGGGCTGGGAAATTTGGCCTCAGGGCTTAACCGACGGGATCATGATGATTAAAGCGCGCTACGGTGATATTCCGATCTACATCACCGAAAACGGCCTGGGGGCAATAGACCCGATTATCAATGGCGAAATCGTCGACGACCCGCGGATTGACTATCTCAGTAGCCATATTACCGCGCTGGAAAAAGCGCTGGAACAGGGCGCCGACGTGCGCGGCTACTACCCCTGGTCCTTTATTGATCTTTTGAGCTGGCTGAACGGTTATAAAAAACAATACGGATTCGTTTATGTCGATCACCAGCAAAATCTGGCGCGTAAACGGAAAAAGAGTTTTTTCTGGTACCAAAACGTTATTGCCAGCCGAGGCGAACAGCGTTAATCTTCTCTCCCAGGCGCCTTCCGGCGCCTGATTCAGTTCTGGAATACTCTTAAATTTCTTTTTACCAGGCCGGAAACATCATCTGTTCTTGTCACCGGTATTTACAACCGAAATAATTGCATACAGTTTATCTTAGAAAGGAACTGCCGGTTGAGAACAGGTTTACTCAGTATGGGTATATTCAACTTAATTTATTCCGATTATAAAATGGATACGCAAATGACCGTTCAGGACTACTTATTAAAATTTCGTAAAATCAGTTCGCTGGAAAGTCTGGAAAAACTTTTTGATCACCTTAACTATTCCCTGACCGATAACGAAGAGATCGTCAACATGTATCGCGCGGCCGACCATCGCCGGGCGGAGCTGGTTTCTGGCGGCAAATTGTTCAACATCGGCGAAGTGCCCAAGTCCGTCTGGCGCTACGTGCAATAAAGACTGTCATCATTCACGCCAGTTGCTTATACTTCCGCCCTGCTTTTATTTATAACTGGCGTTGAATTTTGGAGTAATAATGTCTTCTGACTCTGTGGAACGTATTGGCGGATGGCTTCTGGCACCGCTGGCATGGCTCCTGGTAGCCCTGCTTAGCGCCTCATTGTCGCTGCTGTTTTTTGCTGATGCCCTGATGTCTTCCCAGACTTACACATTGCTGAGCGCGATGAGTATCGAACATCTCGCCCTGTGGATCGCCTCCTTAGCCTTTGCGATCGCCATGTGGTACTACACGCTGTGGTTGACCATCGCCTTCTTTAAACGGCGGAAAGGGGTACCGAAGCACTACATTATCTGGCTGCTGATCACGCTTCTGCTGGCGGTAAAAGCCTTTGCCTTTTCCCCGATTTCCGACGCGCTCGCGCTGCGCCAGCTGCTATTCCCTCTCCTCGCCGCAGCGCTGCTTGCGCCCTATTTCAGGCGTTCTCAACGGGTTAAGCGGACCTTTGTGAATCCGTAATAACCACACAGTTAACCTGTTGTCGCCGGTATCGATTTATTCGATAATAGACGGCTTTTTCTATTTCAGGTCGAATGATGGCTGATTATTTACTGCTCTTTGTTGGCACTGTCCTGGTTAACAACTTCGTGCTGGTGAAGTTTCTTGGACTGTGCCCGTTTATGGGGGTTTCCAAAAAGCTGGAAGCCGCTATGGGGATGGGGCTCGCCACCACGTTTGTGATGACGCTGGCCTCTATTTGCGCCTGGTTAATTGATACCTGGATCCTTATCCCGCTGGATCTGGTCTATTTACGTACGCTGGCCTTTATCCTGGTCATCGCCGTGGTGGTGCAGTTTACCGAAATGGTCGTGCGTAAAACCAGCCCGGCGCTGTATCGCCTGCTGGGCATATTCCTGCCGCTGATCACCACCAACTGCGCGGTGCTCGGCGTGGCGCTGCTCAACATTAACCTTGGGCATAATTTCCTGCAATCGGCGCTGTACGGTTTTGCCGCCGCGGTCGGTTTTTCGCTGGTTATGGTGCTTTTCGCCTCCATTCGCGAGCGACTGGTGGTAGCGGATGTTCCCGCGCCGTTTCGCGGTAACGCGATTGCGCTGGTCACCGCAGGTTTAATGTCCCTTGCTTTCATGGGTTTTAGTGGTTTGGTGAAGTTGTAATGAACGCTGTCTGGATAGCCGTGGTCGCCATTAGCCTGCTGGGGCTAATTTTCGGCTTAATTCTGGGGTACGCCTCCCGCCGCTTTGAGGTGGAGGATGACCCGGTGGTGGAAAAAATTGATGCCCTGCTTCCGCAGAGCCAGTGCGGCCAGTGCGGCTATCCTGGCTGTCGTCCCTACGCTGAAGCGGTGGGGACCCAGGGCGAGAAAATCAACTGCTGCGCCCCCGGCGGCGAAGCGGTGATGCTGAAAATCGCCGAGCTATTGAACGTCGATCCGCAGCCGACAGACGGCGATGCGCAGGAAGCCGAACCGGCGCGAATGCTGGCGGTGATCGACGAGGCGAACTGCATCGGCTGCACAAAATGCATTCAGGCCTGTCCCGTCGATGCCATCGTCGGCGCCACGCGCGCCATGCATACGGTGATGAGCGATCTCTGTACCGGCTGTAATCTTTGCGTCGCGCCTTGTCCGACGCAATGTATTGAACTGCGCCCGGTGGCGCCGACGACAGAAACCTGGAAATGGGATCTTCAGACCATCCCGGTACGCATTATTCCCGTGGAACAACATGTTTAAGTTATTTTCCGCTTTTCGCAAAGATAAAGTCTGGGACTTCAACGGCGGCATCCATCCGCCAGAAATGAAAACCCAGTCCAACGGTACCCCGCTGCGTCAGGTTTCACTGCCGCAGCGTTTTGTCATTCCGCTAAAACAGCATATTGGCGCGGAAGGTGAGCTCTGCGTTCAGCCTGGCGATCGCGTCCTGCGCGGCCAGCCGTTAACGCGCGGCTGGGGCAGAATGCTGCCGGTGCACGCCCCGACGTCCGGTACGGTGGCGGCCATTGCTCCCCACTCTACCGCCCACCCTTCCGCGCTGGCGGAAATGAGCGTGATTATTGATGCCGATGGCGAAGACCGCTGGATTGAACGCGATGGCTGGAACGATTACCAGAATAAATCCCGCGAAGCGCTGATTGAGCGTATTCACCAGTTTGGCGTGGCCGGACTGGGCGGCGCGGGTTTCCCGACCGGCGCCAAGCTGCGCGGCGGCGGCGACAAAATCGACACACTCATTATCAACGCCGCCGAGTGCGAACCCTATATTACCGCCGACGACCGTCTGATACAGGATTGCGCGGCGCAGATCGTCGAGGGTATTCGCATCCTTGCCCATATTCTGCAGCCAGCTCAGGTACTGATCGGCATCGAGGATAATAAACCGCAGGCGATTTCGATGCTGCGCGCGGTATTAGCCGACACGCACGGTATTTCCCTGCGCGTGATCCCCACGAAATATCCCTCCGGCGGCGCGAAACAGCTGACGCAGATCCTCACCGGCAAGCAGGTGCCTCACGGCGGACGCTCCTCTGACATCGGCGTGCTGATGCAGAACGTCGGCACCGCCTATGCGGTGAAACGCGCGGTAATCGACGGCGAGCCGCTGACCGAGCGCGTCGTCACCCTGACCGGGGAAGCGATCTCGCGTCCGGGCAACGTCTGGGCGCGCCTCGGCACTCAGGTCAGCCATCTGCTCAACGATGCCGGTTTCTGTCCGAGCGGCGATCCTATGGTGATTATGGGCGGGCCGCTGATGGGCTTCACCCTACCGTGGCTCGACGTGCCGGTCGTGAAAATCACCAACTGCTTGCTGGCGCCGTCGGCGAGCGAAGTGGGCGAGCCGGAAGAGGAAAAAGGCTGCATCCGCTGCAGCGCCTGCGCGGACGCCTGCCCGGCCGATCTTCTGCCGCAGCAGCTTTATTGGTTCAGCAAAGGCCAGCAGCATGACAAAGCCACCAGCCATAACCTGGCGGATTGCATTGAGTGCGGCGCCTGCGCCTGGGTCTGCCCAAGCAATATCCCGCTGGTGCAGTACTTCCGCCAGGAAAAAGCGGAGATTTACGCGCTTGCTCAGGAAGAGAAACGCGCGGCGGAGGCGAAATTACGCTTTGAGGCCCGTCAGGCGCGTCTTGAGCGCGATAAAGCCGCACGTCTGGAACGGCATAAGCAGGCCGCGGTCCAGCCCGCGGCGAAAGATCAGGACGCGATTAACGCCGCCCTTGCCCGGGTACGGGAAAAGCAGCGTGACGCGGCGCAGCCGATTATCGTGCTCTCCGGCGCCAAACCGGATAACAGCGAAGCCATTGCCGCCCGCGAAGCCCGCAAGGCCGAGGCCCGGGCACGCAAAGCTCAGCAACAGGCACAAAGCAACGTCGCCGGGCCGTCATCTGACGCCGCCGTTGACCCGCGCAAAGCCGCCGTCGAGGCCGCCATCGCCCGAGCCAAAGCGCGCAAAGTCGAACAGCAGGCGGTTCCTGCGGAAGACGCCCCAGCAGAGCAGCCCGCCGCCAGTGACCCGCGCAAAGCCGCCGTCGAGGCCGCCATCGCCCGGGCCAAAGCGCGTAAAGCCCAACAGCAGGCGGTTCCTGCGGAAGACGCCCCAGCGGAGCAGCCCGCCGCCGTTGACCCGCGCAAGGCCGCCGTTGAGGCCGCCATCGCCCGGGCTAAAGCGCGTAAAGCCCAACAGCAGGCCGCTCTGGCAGAAGACGCCCCAGCGGAGCAGCCCGCCGCCGTTGACCCGCGCAAGGCCGCCGTTGAGGCCGCCATCGCCCGGGCTAAAGCGCGTAAAGCAGAACAACAGCAACAAGCAGTTCCCCCGTCGGCAGCCAATGATGACGCCCGCAAAGCGGCAGTCGCTGAAGCAATCGCCCGCGTTCAGGCCCGGAAAGCATCCCGGCAGGCAGTTAACGAGGATTAAATGGTTTTCAGAATCGCAAGTTCCCCTTATACCCACAATCAGCGCCAGACTTCGCGGATTATGCTGCTGGTGCTGCTCGCCGCCGTGCCCGGCATCGCGGTTCAGACCTGGTTTTTCGGCTGGGGTACCGTGCTGCAAATTATCCTTGCCGCCATCACGGCGTGGGGAGCCGAAGCGGCCATCCTTAAACTGCGCAAACAAAATATTCCCGCGATCCTCGCCGATAACTCCGCGCTGCTGACCGGCCTGCTGCTGGCCATCAGTATTCCGCCTTTTGCTCCCTGGTGGATGGTGGTGCTGGGGACCGCGTTCGCGGTGATCATCGCTAAACAGCTCTACGGTGGTCTGGGTCATAATCCTTTTAACCCGGCGATGATCGGCTATGTCGTCCTGCTCATCTCCTTCCCGGTCCAGATGACTTCGTGGCTCCCGCCGCATGAGATAGCCGCCAATGTTCCCGGATTTAGCGACGCGCTGCGGATGATTTTCACAGGCCATACGGCGAGCAGTGGAGACATGAACAGCCTGCGAATGGGCATTGACGGTATCAGCCAGGCCACGCCGCTGGATACCTTCAAAACCTCGCTTCATGCCGGTCACGCGGTTGAAGAGATTCTCCAGTATCCTGTCTACGGCGGCGCGCTCGCCGGCCTCGGCTGGCAGTGGGTTAACGTGGCGTATCTGGCGGGTGGTCTGTTCCTGTTATGGCAGAAAGCCATTCGCTGGCATATTCCGGTCAGTTTTCTGCTGAGCCTTGCCGTTTGCGCTACCCTCGGATGGCTGTTCTCCCCGGAAAGCCTCGCCTCGCCGCAGATTCATCTGCTGTCCGGCGCCACCATGCTGGGCGCGTTCTTTATTCTGACGGATCCGGTAACCGCCTCCACCACCAATCGCGGACGCCTGATCTTCGGCGCGCTGGCGGGATTACTGGTATGGCTAATTCGCAGCTTTGGCGGCTATCCGGATGGCGTGGCCTTTGCCGTTCTGCTGGCCAATATTACCGTTCCCTTGATCGATTACTATACGCGCCCGCGCGCGTACGGCCACCGCTGAGGACCCGAACATGTTACAAAGCATGCGTAAACACGGCATCACGCTGGCCCTCTTTGCGGCGGGGTCTACCGGGCTGACGGCCGCGATTAACGAGCTGACCAAAAGCACCATTGAAGACCAGGCTGCCCAGCAGCAAAAAGCCTTATTTGACCAGGTTATGCCGGCTAATCTTTATAACAACGACTTGCTGAAAAGCTGTTATCAAGTTACCGCCCCGGCGCTGGGAAAAGGCCAGCACAAGGTTTGGATCGCTCAGGATGGCGAAAAACCGGTGGCTGCGGTGATGGAAGCCACCGCACCGGACGGCTATTCCGGGGCCATTCAGCTGCTGGTGGCCGCCGATTTTAAAGGTACCGTGCTGGGTACCCGCGTCACCGAACATCATGAGACGCCGGGGCTGGGCGATAAAATCGAACTCAGAATTTCCGACTGGATCACCCTCTTTGCCGGTAAAGTGATTCATGGGCAAAACGACAGCCACTGGGCCGTGAAAAAAGACGGCGGCGACTTCGACCAGTTTACCGGGGCCACCATTACCCCGCGCGCGGTGGTCAATGCCGTCAAGCGCGCCGGCCTGTACGCACAAACGCTGCCCGCGCAGATTTCCGCATTCACTCCCTGTGGAGACTAAATCATGAGCGAAGTAAAAGACGTTATTGTTCAGGGGTTGTGGAAAAACAACTCCGCGCTGGTTCAGCTGCTGGGGATGTGTCCCCTACTCGCCGTGACCTCGACCGCCACCAACGCCCTTGGCCTTGGGCTGGCGACGACGCTGGTGCTCACCCTGACGAACCTGACTATTTCCAGCCTGCGCCGCTGGACGCCGGCGGAAATCCGTATTCCGATTTACGTCATGATCATCGCTTCGGTGGTGAGCGTCGTGCAGATGCTGATCAACGCCTACGCGTTCGGCCTCTATCAGTCTCTGGGGATCTTTATCCCGCTGATTGTCACCAACTGTATCGTGGTTGGGCGCGCTGAGGCCTTTGCCGCGAAAAAAGGCCCGACGCTGTCGGCGCTGGATGGTTTTTCCATCGGTATGGGGGCAACCTGCGCGATGTTTGTGCTCGGCTCAATGCGTGAAATTCTCGGCAACGGTACCCTGTTTGACGGTGCCGATAGCCTGCTCGGCAGCTGGGCTAAAGTTCTGCGCATTGAAGTATTTCATACCGATACGCCGTTTCTGCTGGCGATGCTGCCGCCGGGGGCATTTATTGGCCTCGGCATGATGTTGGCGGTAAAATACCTTATCGATGAACGTAGCAAACAGCGCAAAGCTAAAGCGGTACAAGCCGATGTCGTTGCGCCGTCTGATGTGACGGGAAAAGCCTGGAATGAATAAGAGTAAACGCCTGGAGATCCTCACCAGGCTCAGGGATAACAACCCGCACCCCACCACGGAGCTGAATTTTCACTCGCCGTTTGAATTATTGATCGCCGTCCTGCTCTCGGCGCAGGCCACCGACGTCAGCGTCAACAAAGCGACGGCAAAACTCTACCCGGTCGCCAACACGCCGGCGGCCATGCTGGCGCTGGGCGTTGAGGGCGTGAAGTCGTATATCAAGACTATTGGCCTGTTTAACAGCAAAGCAGAAAACGTCATCAAGACCTGTCGTATCCTGCTTGAGCAGCACAATGGTGAAGTGCCGGAAGATCGGGCGGCCCTTGAGGCGCTTCCCGGCGTCGGCCGTAAAACCGCGAACGTGGTACTCAACACCGCCTTCGGCTGGCCGACAATCGCCGTCGATACGCATATCTTCCGCGTTTGCAATCGGACACAATTTGCGCCCGGTAAGAACGTTGAACAGGTCGAAGAAAAGCTGTTAAAGGTGGTTCCAGCGGAATTTAAAGTCGACTGCCATCACTGGTTAATCCTACACGGTCGTTATACCTGTATTGCCCGCAAACCGCGCTGCGGCTCCTGCCTGATAGAAGACCTTTGCGAGTACAAAGAGAAGGTCGATCTCTGAACACGCACCGCGTCATTATCCATCAGGGTGATGACGCTGCTTTTCCCCCGCCTTCATCGACATTCACGCCATCATTTTCGCGCTGTTGCGGGTGATTATGCGGTTATATAATCATCGGCCAGCTTATTCATTTTTTTTAGAGGCAAAATTTCTATACATTTGTGATCGAGATCACCTGGTCAATTTATTGTTGATTTAATGTTAACGCTTTTGCGTGCAAACCTGCTGATTCAAATACCCTTAAGTTAAATACCAAAACAATAACCCATCAATTTTTAGGATTACGGGCTATATCACTGGATGCAAGCGCATACAGCCGAACATATCGCCATTATGCGAAAAACTTCGGATTCCAACAGATAAAAACTCTCCCTTTGGCTAAACCTTGAAATTTAACTCTGAATAACATTTGAGTAGGCGGTGTATTATGCCGCATGGAATATGTGTAACAGATTATTGCAAAGCTATTGCCTGAAGGGGCAGGATAGTGAACATTACCTGCCGTTTTCCCTCCAGAATAACTATAAAGGCGGCGGTCTGAGAAGATTGCGCCCCGAACACCCCCCGTTAATATGGGATGTAAAAAAAGAGGTATTTGTGTCGACTGCAAACAATAAACCAACAGAAAGCGTAAGTTTAAACGCTTTCAAACAACCACGTTCGTTCTATCTCATCTTCTCTATTGAGCTGTGGGAACGTTTTGGTTTCTACGGCCTGCAAGGGATCATGGCCGTTTACCTGGTTAAACAGCTGGGTATGTCAGAAGCGGACTCTATTACTCTGTTCTCCTCCTTTAGCGCCCTGGTCTACGGTCTGGTGGCGATTGGCGGCTGGCTGGGCGACAAGGTGCTTGGCACTAAGCGCGTCATCATGCTCGGCGCAATCGTTCTGGCTATCGGCTACGGCCTGGTGGCGTGGTCAGGGCACGATGCAGGCATCGTATATATAGGTATGGCGACGATTGCCGTCGGTAACGGCCTGTTTAAGGCTAACCCCTCTTCCCTGCTCTCAACCTGCTATGAAAAGAACGACCCGCGTCTGGACGGTGCATTTACCATGTACTACATGTCCATCAACATCGGTTCTTTCTTCTCTATGCTGGCCACGCCATGGCTGGCGGCGAAGTTCGGCTGGAGCGTCGCTTTCGCCCTGAGCTTTGTCGGCCTGGTGATCACCATCGTCAACTTCACTTTCTGCCAGCGCTGGGTTAAACAGTACGGCTCGAAGCCTGACTTCGCCCCGCTGCAGATAGGCAAGCTGCTGGCGACTATCGTTGGCGTGGTGGTTCTCATCGCGATTGCAACCTGGCTGCTGCACAACCAGGGTATTGCACGTATGGCGCTGGGCGTGGTTGCGCTGGGCATCATCGTTATTTTCGCTAAAGAAGCCTTCGCGATGCAGGGCGCGGCCCGTCGCAAAATGATCGTCGCTTTCATCCTGATGCTGCAGGCGATTATCTTCTTCGTTCTGTACAGCCAGATGCCAACCTCCCTCAACTTCTTTGCGATTCGCAACGTTGAACACTCTCTGCTGGGCATCGCTTTCGAGCCTGAGCAGTACCAGGCGCTGAACCCTTTCTGGATCATTATCGGTAGCCCGATTCTGGCCGCCATTTATAACAAGATGGGCGATACCCTGCCGATGCCGATGAAGTTTGCTATTGGTATGGTCCTGTGCTCCGGCGCCTTCCTTGTCCTGCCGCTGGGCGCTAAGTTCGCCAGCGATGCGGGCATCGTAAACGTCAGCTGGCTGGTGATCAGCTACGGCCTGCAGAGTATCGGTGAACTGATGATTTCCGGTCTGGGTCTGGCGATGGTGGCACAGCTGGTTCCGCAGCGCCTGATGGGCTTCATTATGGGTAGCTGGTTCCTGACTACCGCTGGCGCCAACCTGATCGGCGGCTACGTGGCGAACATGATGGCGGTGCCGGATAACGTGACTGACCCGCTGATGTCGCTGGAAGTTTACGGTCGCGTGTTCCTGCATATCGGTGTCGCCACCGGCATTATCGCCATCCTGATGCTCATGACGGCGCCGAAGCTGAACCGTATGACCCAGGACGACGATAAAACGGCAAAAGCCAGCGATACCGCTACGGCTTAAGCTCCCCGGGAAAACCCATAAATTTAAACCGCTAACGCGCTGTTAGCGGTTTTTTTTTTACCCCTGGGCGGACTAACATACAGGAAACCGCAGCCACGAGGAGTTACCGATGAAACTGTTCTACAAATCCGGCGCTTGTTCTCTTGCTTCGCATATCGCGCTACGCGAAAGCGGGCTGGACTTCACCCTGCAGGGCGTTGACGTGATGAAAAAACGTCTCGAAAACGGGGATGATTATCTGCAGATCAACCCGAAGGGTCAGGTACCGGCGCTGCTGCTGGACGATGATGTGCTGCTGACGGAAGGCGTGGCCATTATGCAATATATCGCCGATCGCGTGCCGGACCGCCAGCTGCTGGCGCCGGTGGGAAGCATCGCCCGCTATCAGACGCTGGAGTGGCTAAACTACGTGGCGACGGAGCTGCATAAAGGTTTTACTCCGCTGTTTCGCCCGGATACGCCGGAGGATTACAAACCTGTCGCTCGCGCGCTGCTGGACAAAAAAATGCAGTACGTGAACGAATGCCTGGAAGATAAAGAGTGGATTAACGGGCACCGTTTCACTATCGCCGATGGCTACCTGTTTACCGTGCTGCGCTGGGCGTACGCCGTGAAGCTGGATATGGAAGGCTATAGCAATATTGCGGCCTGGATGAAGCGCGTTGCCGCGCGGCCTGCGGTAGCCGCCGCCCTCGAGGCTGAAGGGCTGAAGTGAAGCCGATGCTTGCCCGACGCAGGTCGGGCAAGTTGTTCTCACGCCTCTTAAAGCTGCGTGGCGCTGAAGTAGTGCTCCGGCTGCGCGATGCGATCCTGAGCCGCCACAACCTGTAGCTCATACTCCTGCATATTTTTTGTCGCCAGCATGATTTCATACACCGCGGCGGTCACGTGCTCCAGCGCATCGCGCAGTCCCGCGCCCTGCAGCAGCTTAACCAGCAGCAGCCCGCTGGTGACATCGCCGACGCCCACCGGCTGGCGCATGCCAAAATCCACCAGCGGACGGCTGATGTGCCAGGCTTCCTGCGCGGTGACCAGCAGCATTTCAAAACGATCCATACTCAGCCCGGCCCGCGAAAGATGCTTCACCAGCACCACTTCCGGCCCCTGTGCAATCAGCTCGCGCGCGGCCAGCACCGCTTCGTTAACGTTCGCCACCGGATGCCCGCAGAGGATCTCCAGCTCAACCAGGTTTGGCGCAATAATATCGCTCGCCGGCAGCGCATAGCGTACATGAAACTCCGCGACGCCGGGCGCTACGATACAGCCCTTTTCAGGGTGCCCCATGACCGGATCGCAGAAATATTTCGCGGCCGGATTGGCGCTTTTCACCTGACGCACGATGCCAAGAATATGTTCGCCCTGTTCCGCCGATCCCAGGTATCCGCTTAATACCGCGTCACAGCGCTGAAGCTGGTTAATATCGGCAATCCCCTGAACAATTTCCGTCAGATGCGCTGGCGGCATCACGCAGCCGGCCCACTTTCCGTATTGGGTATGGTTGGAGAATTGTACGGTATTAAGCGGCCAGACGTTGGCACCAAGGCGGCGCATCGGAAATTCAGCGGCGCTGTTGCCCGCATGGCCAAACACAACGTGGGACTGGATGGCGAGGATATTCTTCATCTTGATTACCTGAGAGCAAAAAATAAGGGGCGCGGTTTCCCACGCCCCTGCCTTTACGCAATTACTTCCAGCAGACCAGACAGTAATTTTTCTTACCGCGACGCAGTAAGGTGTAGCGACCAAAGAGACGGTCGGCATCAACAAATACGTATTCCGGGTCGGACTGTTTTTCGCCGTTGATGGTCACCGCATTGGATGCGATGGTTTTACGCGCCTGACCGCGGGACGGCTGCAGTTCAGAATCCACCAGCGCCTGCATCAGATCGGCGCCTTTATCCATTTCGATCATCGGCACGCCATCCTGCGCCAGCTGTTCGAAATCGGCTTCGCTCAAATCGCTCAGGTTACCGTTGAACAGGCTCTCGGTAATGCGTTTTGCCGCCACCAGACCTTCTTCACCGTGCACCAGGCGGGTCACCTGTTCGGCCAGCACATACTGGGCGCGCGGTGCTTTACCGCTGTTTTTGTCTTCTTCTTCCAGGGCATTGATTTCAGCCATGTCCATAAAAGTGAAGAACTTCAGGAAGCGATAAACGTCGGCATCCGCGGTGTTGATCCAGAACTGGTAGAACTTGTACGGACTGGTTTTCTTCGGATCCAGCCACACTGCGCCGCCTTCGGTTTTACCGAATTTCGTGCCGTCCGCCTTGGTGATCAGCGGAACGGTCAGGCCAAAGACCTGGTTCTGGTGCAGACGACGGGTCAGGTCGATACCGGAGGTAATGTTGCCCCACTGGTCAGAACCGCCGATTTGCAGCGCCACGCCGTGCAGCTTGTTCAGGCAGGCAAAGTCGTAACCCTGCAGCAGGTTGTAGGAGAACTCGGTAAAAGAGATGCCCTGGTCGTCGCGGTTCAGACGCTGCTTCACCGCTTCTTTGTTAATCATCTGGTTTACCGAGAAGTGCTTGCCGATATCACGCAGGAAAGTCAGCACGTTCATGCTGCCAAACCAGTCGTAGTTGTTGGCGGCAATGGCAGAATTTTCACCGCAATCAAAGTCGAGGAAAGGCGCGACCTGTTTACGAATTTTATCTACCCACTCCTGCACGGTATCTTCAGTGTTCAGTTTACGCTCCGCGGCTTTAAAGCTCGGGTCGCCAATCAGACCGGTCGCGCCGCCCACCAGGGCAACCGGTTTATGGCCGGCCATCTGGAAGCGTTTCAGGCATAACAATGGAACAAGATGCCCCAAATGCAAGCTGTCAGCGGTGGGATCGAAGCCGCAATAGAGCGCGATCGGGCCTTGCGCCAGTCGCTCTGCTAACGCTTCTTCGTCCGTCACCTGGGCTATCAGCCCCCGCTCCTGCAATTGTTTAATCAAGTTACTGCTTGCCATCAAATTCTCCATCTATAAAACGACTGCACCTCTGCCGGTACACGACTTTTCGCCAGACGCGAAAAAAATATCTACGCAAAATTATTCAAGCTGCGTCGCCGCGGCAAGCATGTGAAAGCCCAGGGAACTTACTCAGGTAAGCGACAGAGCCAGGCAGGCGCAGCTAACAAAGATGCAGCTTGAAAAATGAAGCGTATAGAATAAAGCGCCGGGCCACGATGCACCAGCGCTTAACACAACATTTTTGCGTCCTTTATGGCGCCAGTCGGTCGATTTGCCAGCCGCCGTTTTGCCGCTGGTAGAGAAAACGATCGTGCAGACGATGCTCGCCGCCCTGCCAGAACTCCATCTGTTCGATACTGACGCGGAATCCGCCCCAGAAGCTCGGCAGCGGCACTTCGCCCTGCTGGAATTTTTGCTTAAGCTCCAGGAACTTACTCTCAAGGATGCCGCGCGCCGAGATACGGCTTGACTGCTGCGACACCCATGCGCCAATCTGACTATCGCGCGGACGGCTATGGAAATATTTCACCACTTCCAGCGTTGAAAGACGTTCCGCTTTACCGATAACCATCACCTGACGCTCCAGCATATGCCATGGGAAAAGCAGGCTGATGCGGGGATTTTTTTCAATCTGATGGGCTTTGCGGCTGCCGAGGTTGGTATAGAACACCAGGCCTTTCTCATCGTAGTGCTTGAGCAACACGATGCGCTGGTAAGGCTGCGAGTTTTCATCGACGGTCGCGACAACCATCGCCGTTGGGTCAGCGAGCTTTGCGTCACAGGCCTGACGCAGCCAGCGCTCAAAGAGTGCCAGAGGTTCGGCGGGAAGATCGTGGCGACGCAGGCCACCACGGGTATACTCACGGCGCAGGTGCGCGATTTGCTGCAATTCGTCGTTATCAGACATGGCAATTGAGAAAATAATCAAAGGGTAGCGTTATTGTGCGCCCCCATGGCTGAAATCTCAACGTTTGGCGGTTTGCAGCTGACAGTTTTCCAGCACGATACGGTCCCGTTTATAGACGGTGGCGCTATCGCCCTTCGACCAGAAGACGTAAACGCCATCGGTATAGCGCGCACCAGAAGCGGAGAGCCCCTGCTGTAAATTGAGCTGCTGATTATCGTAAATAAAGCTGACCTGCTGGCGAGTATGATTGAGATGGACGGTCAACGGTTTCTGGTCACACTGATACTCGAGGGTGTCCGTATTCATCCGCTCGACAAACTGGTTGTAATAGCTACAGCCCGCCAGCATAAAAGGTACAGCAAGAATAAGAATTTTTTTCATCAATTTGCCTTCGACTTTCCCGGTCCGGGAAGGCATAACGCCCTCCCTCAACGCTGTCCAGTTTACGAAGAAACCGGCGCGGGTGATTTCAGTTAACTCTGATTTTGCGGCGGATTGGCCGGAAAAATCGCGCCAAGCACGGAAGCTTGCGACGCGCCGGTCACGGAAGGGAGATTGCCGGGTAGTCCGGCAAGCGTCCGCCACGCCAGCCATGCGAAAGCCAGCGCCTCCATATCATCACCGCTGATCCCCGCCTCATCGGTCGTCGATACCTCGGTTCCCGGCAGCAGCGCCGCCAGACGGGCCATCAGAAGCGGATTGCGCGCCCCGCCGCCGCATACCAACAGACGTTCACATCCCCCGCTGAGCAGCACCTGTTCACTGATGCTGACGGCGGTCAGCTCCGCAAGGGTCGCCTGAATGTCCTGGGCGCGAAGCCCCGGATAACGCGCCAGATGCTGCGACAGCCAGCCGTAGTTAAAGTATTCACGACCGGTGCTCTTTGGCGCCGGCAGCGCAAACCACGGATCGCTTAGCATATCCTGCAGCAACGGCAGCACAATTTTACCCTCGCTGGCCCACTGTGCGTCTTTATCGAAGGGTTTACCGCACTGACGCCAGACCCACGCATCCATCAGCATGTTGCCCGGGCCGGTGTCGTAGCCGCGCACCGGCAGACCTGGCGCCAGCAAAGAGAGGTTGGCGATCCCGCCAATGTTGAGAACCATTCGACGCTCAACCGGGTGCGCCAGCAGCGCGTGGTGGAACGCCGGGACCAGCGGCGCGCCCTGCCCGCCGAGCGCCATATCGCGACGGCGAAAGTCCCCGACCACCGTCACGCCGGTATGCGCGGCAATCTGGTTATTGTCGCCAATCTGCAGAGTATGCGGCGCATCGCCTGCTGGCTCATGCCAGACCGTTTGGCCGTGGCAGCCGATAGCGATGATGTCCGCCGCCTTAAGCTTTTCCTGAGCCATCAATGCCAGAACCGCATCGGCAAATAGCCGTCCCAGGCGCGTATCGAGCCGCCCCAGCTGCGAGAGAGTCAGCGGCTGCCCCTGGCAGATGGCCAGGATATCTTCTTTAATCGCGATGGGGATGGGATAGGTCAGGCTGGCCTGCTGGGCAACCAGATTTTCATTAATTGCTGCGAGAACAACATCAACACCATCAAGGCTGGTGCCGGACATAACGCCGATAAAGCGGCCTGATTTCATACGCTTTCCTTCATTCCATGACTCTCGTATATCCCCACACTCCATCATAAACGAGGGGGCAAAGCTACGCTGCTATAATACTTTTTAACAATACAAGCAGCGCTGCCGGTTCTTAGGGTAAAGAACTTGTGTTTAGTTTAGGTTGAGACGACTCTGATTATTATTTTTTGTATAGTCGTTGCATCTGCTATGCCAGCAGACGCTTAAATGCCATATAATTGGCTACAAGGAAGTTCAACAGAACGCTTCTTGGTGAACAGGAGATTCATAAATGATTTTACGTGTTTTGGCTGTCTCGATGATTGGTTTTACGCTTGCAGGCTGCGTCAGCAGCAGCGGCCTGTCCGGCGATGTTTACTCCGCATCTGAAGCCAAACAGGTCCAGAGCGTGACCTACGGCACCATTGTGCATACCCGTGCGGTGCAGATTCAGGGCGGAGATGACAGCAACGCCATCGGCGCTATCGGCGGCGCGGTGCTCGGCGGCTTCCTCGGTAACACCATTGGCGGCGGCACGGGTCGCTCCCTGGCAACGGCGGCAGGCGCTGTCGCCGGCGGCGTAGCCGGTCAGGGCGTACAGGGCGCGATGAACAAAACTCAGGGCGTTGAGCTGGAAATCCGCAAAGATGACGGTAACACCATCATGGTAGTGCAAAAGCAAGGCAGCACGCCGTTCTCCGTCGGCCAGCGCGTAGCCATTGCCGGCAGCGGCAGCCAGGTTACGGTCTCCCCGCGCTAAATCTTCTCTCTGCGGCCCGGACGGGCCGCTTATTGATATAAAATACGCATTATTTTCCCATCGTAAATAAATAATTCATATATATTTATATTTTCCTTTTATACATACACTAATTTGCGCCCGCGCAATATTCTGCCCGCCACCATCACGTATTCTCCAGTCAGTATTATTTAAAAGCATTCACGACTATCTTGTCGTTTTACCTTCGCACTTCTCAGGGATGATGACTATGCGCGTTAATATAAAAAGCTTACCCTACCGGATATTTATTTACGCTGTCGCGTGCGGTTTATCCATTGCTGTGGTTAATTTTATCACTACCTCATTAATTCATCGTATCTCTACAACATCATCCATGCTTTTCCCCGTGCTGACTATTTCACTGATGGGTTTTCATATTATGATTGCCTGCTTTATGGGCATGAAATATCTGTGTGATAAAAAACAGCTGTACCTGGCCCCGATAGCCTTCGCGTTTACCTGCTCGGCCCTGCTGATGCTGGGAACGATAGGCAGCTATCCCGACTGGCTGGTCTGTGCTCAGGGGCGCGAGATCAATCAAAATGACGCGCTGATTTTTTATTTTTTCCGCAACGTGATGATGGCTGTTTTATTTATAACCTCAATTGTTTTATATCGCATCCGACACATTACCGGCCACTCAAGAAAAATTCACGGTGCGGTGCTCAGTAGTTGTTTTATTTTTATCACCGCAACGCTCATATTATCGTGGGTTCATTCAAGCAACTCGCCGTTGCTAAGCATTGAATTCATTGACAATCTAACCTACACCTTTACGCCACTATGGCATAATCGCATTGGCTGGCTATTAATTATCATATGGTCATTAACGCTGATTTTACTGATCGGCCTGACTCGGCTGCGTAATATATTCTGGTACAGCGGCGCTTTTTTTTGTACCGCCTATATCTTTACGCTGCTGGTGCTGCTCTCCACGGTTAGCGGTAACGCTCACTCGTGGAATCAGGCGCGACTTTTTGAAACGCTGAGCACCCTGTTTCTGATTTTAATTCTGCTTGGTGACGTTTTTATACTCTATCGCGAATCAAACGAAAGATACGTCCGCTCTTACCAGAACTCGATTCGCGATCCCCTGACCCGGCTGTATAACCGCAGCTATTTCTATGACACCCTGACTCAGCGGTTGTCGAAGGCTTCCGCTTCACAGCCGCTGTCGGTTATCGTCTGCGACCTCGATCGCTTTAAGCGCATCAACGACACCTACGGTCACGTGCAGGGAGATAAGGTGATTCAGTTTGCTGCCAGCGTGTTGCAGAACAACGTGCGCCTGGACGACGCTGCCGCGCGTATCGGCGGGGAAGAGTTTGCCGTGCTGCTGGTGAATATCGGCGCCAACGAAGCGCTGGCAATCGCCGAACGTATCCGCCTGTCGGTCAGCGAGAAGCAGGAGGGATTACCGGAGAGAATGACCATCAGTATGGGCGTGTTCACCACGCAGGATGCGCACGTTTCGGCAGAAGAGTGCGTTAAGCGCGCGGATACCGCGATGTACGAAGCGAAAAACAGCGGGCGTAACCGCGTAGTGGTCTGGCGTGAATAAACAAAAAAGAGGCCTTGAGAGTCCTCAAGGCCTCGCTAAGGTCAATCTTTTGCCTGGAGATCGAGAATATTGTGTTCAAGTTTACGAATCAAATTAAGCAGCGTTTCCACCTCTTCCTTAGATACGCCGGCCAGAATCTCATCACGCGTTTTGCCGATAACCTCTTCCATTTCGTTGATCAGAGGCTCGGCTTTTTCGGTAAGCTTGATACGTTTTGCCCGCCGATCGTTAGCACAGGTCTGGCGAGAAATAAGCCCTTTCTCCTCCAGCTGGTCGAGCGTGCGAACCAGCGACGGCTGCTCAATACCAATGGCTTTCGCCAGCTGAATCTGCGACTGTTCAGGCGGCAGCTGGTGAATGTTATGCAGCGTGACCCAGTGCGTCTGCGTTAACTCCAGAGGTTTCAGGCGATGGTCGATTAGCGCGCGCCAGACGCGCACCAAACGTGCCAGATCAGAACCAAGTGGCGATTCCAATTTCATCTCCTTATAATTAGCTTGCTAAGTTATTATACTGATTTTAGAATAGTGTGCAGCATTTAAATTACCAAAACAAATGAATTACCCGATTCACTAAAATCAGAACAATGATTTACAATGTGAATAATCGCATAACCTGAACATTCTTCCTGCAACGGCAAAGGATTTTTGCTTGTGAAACTGAGTCTTAACACTGCCGGATTGTCGCTCCAGGACCTGGTGTTCGGCGCTTCTGTCTATTTCCCTCCCGTCTTTAAAGCCGTTTTGCTGGGCTTTTTTATCTGGTTGATTATCCACCGCCAGCTGCGGGACTGGATGTATGCAGGCGAGATTTGGCATCCCCTGCTAATGGACCTTTCCTTCTTTGCGCTCTCCGTCTGTCTGGCGCTGGTTTTACTGACTATCTGGTAATGTTCATTACATGAAGAAACTAAAATACTTATCCACGCTGCTGGTCGCCGCGCTGGCTATTATTGCCGCCTGGCTGGTCTGGAATTACTACACGCAATCCCCGTGGACCCGCGACGGCAAGGTCCGCGCCGAGCAGGTTGGCGTCACGCCCCAGGTTTCCGGCAGCATCCTGCAGCTCAACGTGCGCGACAACCAGCTGGTTAAAGCGGGAGACGTGCTGTTCAGAATCGATGACACGCCTTATAAAATCGCCCTGCTCAACGCCCGGGCGCAGCTTGCTAAAGCCAAAGCGGAAGTCGCCCGCGCGCAGGCAGAACAGAAAAAAGCCGCCAGCGATGCCAGCCGTCGGCGCCATCTTTCACAGAACTTTATCTCGGCAGAAGATTTAGAAAACGCCAACACCGCGCTGAATACCGCCACGACCAACCTCGAAGCCGCTAAGGCCGTGGTTGGCGTGGCGCAGGCCACTCTCGATCACGCCCAATGGCAGCTCACGCAGACGGAAATAAAAGCGCCGGTTGACGGCTGGGTTACCAATCTCTCAACCCGGGTTGGCGACTACGCCGCCGTTGGCCACCCGGTTTTCGCCCTCGTGGACAGCCGCTCCTTCTACGTGGTGGGTTATTTCGAAGAAACGAAACTGCGCAATATCCGTCCCGGTGACAGCGCGCAGATCATTCTTTATAGCAGCAAGCAGAAGTTACAGGGTCACGTGAGCAGCATCGGACGCGCCATCGTCGACCAGAGCGTGGAGAGCGGCGGCGATCTGGTAGCGAACATTAAACCGAATATTCCGTGGGTCCGACTTGCCCAGCGCGTACCGGTGCGTATTGAGTTTGATCATTTGCCGCCGGATACCATCCTGGTCTCCGGTACCACCTGCACCGTAGCCATCGGCGCGCAATAATGAAGCTGCAGGCTCTGACGTGGCGCTCGCTCCCGTGGATTAAGGCCAGCCGTCCGCAGTGGCGCTATGCCTTGCGTAACGGGATTGCCATGTGCCTGGCGCTGAGCGTCGCCTACTGGCTGAATCTTGACGAACCCTACTGGGCGATGACCTCCGCCGCGGTGGTCAGCTTTCCCACCGTCGGCGGGGTGATCAGCAAAAGCTTCGGGCGTATTGCCGGCAGCCTGCTCGGCGCCTGCGCGGCGCTGCTGCTGGCCGGGCATACGCTCAACGATCCGTGGCTGTTTCTGTTCAGCATTTCGGCGTGGATAGCCCTCTGCACGTGGGCCTGCGCGATGTTTACCAATAACGTCGCCTACGCTTTCCAGCTTGCGGGCTACACCTGCGCGATTATCGCGTTCCCGGTTATCAATATCACCGACGCGAACGAACTGTGGACTATCGCCCAGTCGCGCGTCTGCGAAGTCATCGTCGGTATTTTGTGCGGCGGGCTGATGATGATGATCTTACCGAGCACCTCCGATGGCGCTACGCTGCTGACGGCGCTGAAAAACATGCATGCGCGCCTGCTGGAACACGCCAGCCTGCTGTGGGTGCCGGAAACGACCGATGCCATTCGCACCGCGCACGAGAGCGTGATCGGGCAAATCCTGACCATGAATCTGCTGCGCATTCAGGCGTTCTGGAGCCACTATCGCTTTCGTCGGCAAAACCCGCTGCTGAACTACCTGCTGCATCAACAGCTGCGAATGACCAGCGTGATTTCGAGCCTGCGGCGAATGCTGCTCAACTGGCCCACCGCGCCCGCCCGCACCCGCGAGATACTGGAGTCGTTGCTCAACGAGTTATCTCATGCCAACGCCGACGCCCTGAGCGTTGCCCGCATCATCGCTCCGCTGGCGCCCCCCGCGGACGCTGACTACCGGCATATCGCCTTCTGGAAGCGTCTGCGCTACTTCTGTCGTCTTTATCTGGAGAGCAGCCGCTGGCTCAGGCGCATCGAAAACGCCAGCGCGATAACCGAATTTAACGTACCTTCCGCGCCAGCGCTGGCTCGCCATACCGATCAGGCCGAAGCCTTATGGAACGGCGTACGCACCTTTTGCGCGCTGGTGATGGTCGGCGCCTGGGGAATTAGCACCCAATGGCAGGCCTGCGCCGCAGCTCTGACCCTGGCGGCGATCTGCTGCGTGCTCTATTCGGTCTCTCCTTCGCCGTTTAAGTCACTAACGCTGCTGATGCGTACCCTGATCCTGCTTTCACTCTTTAGCTTTGTGGTGAAGTTTGGCTTGATGGTGCAGATAACCGATTTATGGCAGTTCCTGCTGTTTCTGTTTCCCCTGCTGACCACCATGCAGCTGCTGAAACTCCAGATGCCTAAGCTCGCCGGACTGTGGGGGCAGCTGATTGTATTTATGGGGTCGTTTATTTCGGTGACCAACCCGCCGGTCTACGACTACGCATCGTTTCTTAACGATAATCTGGGCAAAATCATCGGCGTCGGCCTTGCCTGGCTGGCGTTCGCCATCATCAGCCCGGGTTCAGACGCGCGTAAAAGCCGCCGTCATATCCGTGCGTTACGGCGTCACTTTGTCGACCAGCTAAGCCGCCGCCCGCAGCATAGCGAGCATGAATTTGAATCGCTGGTTTATCACCACATCAGCCAGCTCAGCAATAGCCAGGATGCGCTGGCGCGCCGCTGGCTGCTGCGCTGGGGCGTGGTTTTGCTCAACTGTTCCCACGTGGTGTGGCAGCTTCGCGAGTGGGAAACCCGTTCCGACCCGCTATCGCAGGTGCGCGATTTATGCATCAGCCTGCTGCGGGATGTGATGAGCGAGCGCGGGGTACAGCAGCGGCCACTCGCCTCGACGCTGCAGGAGCTGCAGCGCATCTGCGACGCGCTTAATCACCACCACCAGCCGGCAGCCAAAGAGCTGGCGGCGGTTATCTGGCGACTGTGGTGCGCGCTGTCGCAGCTGGAACAGGCGCCCATTGCCGGCACCTTAACGGAAAGAACTACTTAATCACGCCGCAGGCGAACCGCTCGCCGCCGCCGCCAAGGGGCTGCGGGCTATCGGACATATTGTCGCCCCCCACGTGAATCATCAGCGCCTTCCCTTTAACCTCATCCAGCGTTTTTAAGCGCGGCGCGACCACCGGCTGGGTTGCTTTACCGTCGTTATTGACCACCAGGAACGGCAGATCGCCGAGGTGACCGGCGCCGTCGGGACCTTCATGCTTACCGGTTTTTTGCGGATCGTAGTGCCCGCCTGCCGCGCCAGCGGCGACGGCTTTACCCTCTTTAATCGCGGGCTGGCAGCTGCCGTTGGCGTGGATATGGAAGCCGTGCTCGCCGGGAGGCAGCGCCTTCAGGTCTGGCGTAAATTCCAGGCCTTTCGCGGTTTCGCTGATTTTAACGCTACCGATAGCCTGACCGACGCTCTGGCTGGTGACAAGATTGATATCGACGCTTTCACTGGCCGCCTGCGCGCCTGCGCACGCGGCCAGGGTAAGTATGGCGAGAATACATCGTTGCATAACACCTCCTTAATGGCTCTGTCGCTACTAAGTGTAGGCCATTGCGGAGGTGATGGGGTTTACGGAACGTCGTAACCTAACGCCGCTTTGCGGATACGGAACCACTGCTGGCGGGACATCTTCAGCTTTTCGGCCACCACCGCGGAACGCACGCGCTCCATTTTCCCTGAGCCAATAATCGGCAACGGCTGCGACGGCAGGCGCAGGATCCAGGCATACACCACCTGCTCAATGCTCTCCGCATTCAGCTCCTGAGCAACGCGCGCCAGCTCATTGCGCAGCGGCTGGAAGCTGTCGTCGTTAAACAAACGACCGCCGCCGAGGCAGGACCAGGCCATCGGGCGAATACGCAGTTGCTGAAGCTGATCCAGCGTACCGTCAAGCAGCAGCGGCTGATGAACCGGAGAAATTTCCACCTGGTTGGTCGCCAGGGTAAACGGCAGGCGCGACTGCAGCAGGGTAAACTGGGCGGGGGTAAAGTTCGATACGCCGAAGTGACGAACCTTGCCGCTATGGTGAAGGGCCAGGAAGGCTTCCGCCACTTCATCCGCATCCATCAGCGGGTCCGGACGATGAATCAGCAGCAGGTCAATATGGTCGGTGGCAAGGTTACGCAGCGACTGCTCCGCGCTGAGAACAATATGGTCGCGGTCGGTAATATAGTGGCCGATGGTGTTTTCCGCCCGCGCTTTCGTGGCAATCCCGCACTTGGTGACAATTTCCATCCTGCTGCGCAGATGCGGCGCCAGCTTTAGCGCTTCGCCAAACGCCGCCTCGCAGCGATAGTCACCGTAAATATCGGCATGATCGATGGTGGTAATGCCCAGATCCAGGTGTTGCTCAACAAAGCCCATCAGCGCCTGAGCGGACATATTCCAGTCCATCAGACGCCAGTAGCCCATCACAAAACGAGAGAATTCCGGCCCCTGCGGAGCCATAGCAATACGCTGAACCATAACAGCTTCCTCAATAAAAAAGTGCCCTGAGTATACGCAATTTTAGGCTTAAAACAGTGAGGGTTGCTGCGGTTCTTCCGCACTATCCTGCTTAGCTGCGCGTAATTTGCGCAGTAGCCGCTGACGGCACAGACGCAAAACATCCTGCTTTTGCGCATCGCTCATTTTCTGCCAGTTGAAACGCTCGTCGCGGCTACGCATACACCCCCGACAGTAGCCGCGTTCATCAGACTGACAAATCCCCCGGCACGGACTCTGTACCGGGAAGAATTCCAGTTGTTCAGCCACTTCGCCTCTCCTGCCGCTCATCTCTTTCTTTATTGAAGACGTTTCATCCGCCGTACGCAAATTTTGTTCATCAGCCTCTGCGCCAGGCGGCATTTTTAAATATGACTTGCGTTAGACCAATCGGTCTATTACAGTGAGCGCCATGAACAAGCACAGTGAATGTAACACCCGCGAACATATCCTGGCCACCGGCGAGCAGCTCTGCATGCATCGGGGGTTTACCGGTATGGGTCTGAGCGAACTGCTGAAAACAGCGGAGGTGCCGAAAGGCTCTTTCTATCACTATTTTCGCTCTAAAGAAGCCTTTGGCGTTGCGCTGCTCGACCATCACTACGCCGGATATCTTCAGCGCCTGGTCGATCATTTTGACCACGGCGAGGGGAACTATCGCGACCGCCTCCTGGCCTACTATCAGCATACGCTGACGCAGTTTTGCCAGCAGGGCATCATCAGCGGCTGTCTGACGGTGAAGCTGTCGGCAGAGGTCTGCGATCTGTCGGAAGATATGCGCACCGCGATGGATAAAGGCGCCAGCCAGATCATCGTTCTCCTCGGCGATGCGCTGGAGAAAGGCCGTCAGGAGGGCAGCCTTGCGTTTGAGGGCGACGCCTTAACGCTTTCGCAGGTGCTTTACTCCCTGTGGCTGGGGGCGAATCTGCAGGCTAAAATTACGCGTAGCGCAACGCCGCTGGAAAGCGCCCTTGCCCACGCCAAACGTATTATTGCTGCGCCTGCCGTTTAACAGGCGTTTTTATTTACCCCGTTTCAAGACGACCGGTCTACTCAGGAGTCATTATGTCAGAATCAAAGTTGTTTACCCCGTTGAAAGTGGGTGCGGTAACCGTACCGAATCGCGTGTTTATGGCTCCGCTGACGCGTCTGCGCAGCATTGAACCGGGCGATATTCCTACCCCGCTGATGGGCGAATACTACCGCCAGCGCGCCAGCTCAGGCCTGATTATTTCCGAAGCTACCCAGATCTCCGCTCAGGCTAAAGGCTACGCGGGCGCACCGGGCCTGCACAGCCCGGAGCAGATTGCCGCATGGAAAAAAATTACCGCCGGCGTACACGCCGAAAACGGGCGTATTGCCGTTCAGCTGTGGCACACCGGGCGCATTTCCCACAGCAGCATCCAGCCGGGTGGCGCCGCGCCGGTTGCGCCATCGGCCATTAGCGCGGGCACCCGTACCTCGCTGCGTGATGAAAACGGCCACGCTATTCGCGTAGACACCTCGATGCCGCGCGCGCTCGAAACCGCCGAGATCCCGGGGATCGTTGATGATTTCCGCCAGGCGGTAGGCAACGCCCGCGATGCCGGCTTTGACCTTGTCGAACTGCACTCCGCGCACGGCTACCTGCTGCACCAATTCCTTTCCCCTTCTTCCAACCATCGTACTGACCAGTACGGCGGCAGCGTGGAAAATCGCGCTCGCCTGGTGCTGGAAGTGGTTGATGCGGCGAGTAAAGAGTGGAGCGCCGACCGTATCGGGATTCGCGTCTCGCCTATCGGCAGCTTCCAGAACGTCGATAATGGCCCGAATGAAGAAGCCGACGCGCTCTATCTCATCGAAGCGCTGGCCAAACGCGGTATTGCTTACCTGCATATGTCCGAGCCGGACTGGGCTGGCGGCCAACCGTACAGCGATGAATTCCGTCAGAAAGTCCGCGACCGCTTCCCGGGCGCTATTATCGGCGCTGGCGCCTACACGGTGGAAAAGGCAAACGATCTGATCGGTAAAGGCCTGATCGATGCCGTGGCCTTCGGTCGCGACTATATTACCAACCCGGATCTGGTCGCGCGCCTGCAGAAGAAGGCCGCGCTGAATCCGCAGCGTCCGGAAAGCTTCTACGGCGGCGGCGCGGAAGGTTATACCGATTACCCTACCCTGTAATCCCTCCATTGATAGCGGCGGGTTATCGCCGCTATACTCAACGCTCTGATGTATCAAAATAAACTGCATAGGGGACATTATGCGCTTACTTCACACCATGCTGCGCGTTGGCGACCTGCAACGTTCTATTGAGTTTTACACCAACGTGCTGGGCATGAAACTGCTGCGCACCAGCGAAAACACTGAGTATAAATACTCGCTGGCATTCGTGGGTTACGGCGAAGAGAGCGATACCGCCGTGATTGAGCTGACCTATAACTGGGGCGTTGATAAGTACGATCTCGGCAGCGCTTATGGCCATATCGCGCTCAGCGTTGAAAACGCGGCCGAAGCCTGCGAGCGTATCCGCCAGAACGGCGGCAACGTGACCCGTGAAGCCGGCCCGGTCAAAGGCGGCACCACCGTCATCGCCTTCGTCGAAGATCCGGATGGCTATAAAATTGAACTGATTGAAGAGAAAGACGCCGGAAAAGGCCTCGGCAACTGATCGGCTGCGGGCACCCGCGGTGCCTGCTGTTTTATCCCCTTCCTGCTGCAAGCCGCGGCAAAATTTGCCATAATGCGCGCTACTTTTTTCCAGCTAAGAGAATCTGATGTCCGAGAACGTTCAACTTAATGGTCTGTGCGACCGTTTTCGCGGTTTTTATCCTGTGGTAATCGATGTTGAAACCGCCGGGTTTAATGCCAAAACCGACGCCCTGCTGGAGATCGCCGCTATTACGTTGAAAATGGATGAGGAAGGCTGGCTGATGCCGGACGAAACGCTGCATTTTCATGTTGAGCCTTTTGAAGGCGCCAACCTGCAGCCCGAAGCGCTGGCTTTTAATGGTATTAACCCTAACGATCCCGAGCGCGGCGCGGTGAGCGAATACGATGCGCTGCACGCGATTTTTAAAATGGTCCGCAAGGGAATGAAAGAGAGCGACTGCAGCCGCGCGATTATGGTCGCGCATAACGCCACGTTCGATCACAGCTTTACCATGGCGGCGGCAGAGCGGGCTGGCCTGAAACGTAACCCCTTTCATCCGTTCGTGACCTTCGATACCGCGGCTCTGAGCGGCCTGGCTCTGGGTCAAACGGTGCTGTCGAAAGCCTGTATTGCCGCGGGAATGGCATTTGATGGTACCCAGGCACACTCGGCGCTTTACGATACCCAGCAAACCGCCCAGCTATTCTGCGAAATCGTCAACCGCTGGAAGCGCCTTGGCGGCTGGCCATTACCCGTGGCCGAAGAGTAAGCGATAAAAAAAGCGACTTCACCGGAAGTCGCTTTTTTATTGGCAGCCGAATTACTCGGCTTTCGGTTCGTCAGTCTTGTACTTCGCGGCCGTTTCTTTGATCAGCTGCTGCAGTTCGCCGCGCTGATACATTTCAATCACGATGTCACAGCCGCCGACCAGTTCACCGTCAACCCACAGCTGCGGGAAGGTCGGCCAGTTAGCGTATTTCGGCAGCTCTGCGCGGATGTCCGGATTTTGCAGGATATCGACGTAGGCAAAACGTTCGCCACAGGCGGAGAGCGCCTGAACGGCCTGAGCGGAGAAACCGCAGCTTGGCAGCTTCGGCGACCCTTTCATGTACAGCAGGATCGGGTTTTCAGCGATTTGACGTTGGATTTTTTCTAAAGTCGTGCTCATTGTCGTGCTTCCTTAAACTTCTTTACGGCAGTAATTTGTCATTGTAGCGCCCTGGGCGCAGGACCGATAATAACATTTTTTTCACTTGCCACATTTTATCTTCTGTCGGCATAAGTTGCCTTAAAAATATCATTTTATTGCTATACGCGGCAACGCGTTGCGCGTTTTTCACGCGCGGGTACCGCTGACGGAAGCATTTTTTTGCAAATGTTAACCAAACGAGACGTTAGATACAAAAGAGTAGTAACTCTCCACGATTTTATGCTTTAGAATCGATGCGGTTTGTCATTCATCGTCAGGCATCTGTATATGTCTGTAATTTAATCAGGGGATTGCTCAGTGGCGCGTCTTAACAAAATCGCGATTTCGCTCTGTGCATTACTTTTCACATCTATTTCACTTACGCCGCTGGCGCATGCTTCCGGGCATACGCACGCTTCGGCCACGCCAAAAGCGCATCCGGCCAAGGGCACGACCGCAGAGCGTAAGAAAAAAGCAGCCAGTTCTAAAAGTAAAACCACCGCCAAAACCCCCAGCAAGAAAACGTCGACCGCCAGCCGCAGCAAATCAACCGCGTCACGCCAGACTGCCAGCGCCACAAAAAAATGCGTTCTACGCAAAGGCTATAAAAAACTGTGCGCCAGCTCGACAAGGTCGATAGCGGAAAGCAAGCTGGCAACCGCAAGCGTGCAGAAAAAGTGCGTGGTGCGTAAAGGCTATAAAACCCGCTGCAAACCGGTTGCCGACGAGCCGCAGCTGACCATTGCCGACGCGCATAAAGCTCGGGTACAAAAGGCGCAAAGCACCGCCATGTCCAAGCTGATGGATCAGATTGGCAAACCCTATCGCTGGGGCGGCACCTCTCCGCGTACCGGGTTTGATTGTAGCGGTCTGGTCTATTACGCCTATAAGGACCTGGTTAAAATTCACATTCCGCGCACCGCCAATGAGATGTATCACCTGCGCGACGCCCGTCCGGTGGATCGCGGCGAGCTGCAAAGTGGGGATCTCGTCTTCTTCCGCACCCGCGGGCGCGGCACTGCCGATCACGTCGGGGTTTACGTTGGCAACGGCAAATTTATCCAGTCTCCGCGTACCGGCCGCGATATTCAGATCACCTCATTAAGCGACGATTACTGGGTACGCCACTACGTTGGCGCGCGTCGCGTCATGACGCCGAAAACCATTCGCTAATTGTGCCTTGTCGCTGCGGCGGCAGGGTAACTCTCTCTTTTGCCACATCTTTTAATTTGCTACTATTATTACCCTGCGTAATACATGGTTATTACGCAGGCAAACTATAAAAAGGAGAGTAGCAATGTCGTTCGAATTACCTGCATTACCATATGCAAAAGACGCCCTGGCGCCGCACATTTCCGCAGAAACCCTGGAATACCACTACGGTAAACACCACCAGGCCTACGTCACCAACCTGAATAACCTGATCAAAGGCACCCCGTTTGAAGGCAAAACCCTGGAAGAGATCGTGCGTTCTTCCGATGGCGGCGTTTTTAACAACGCAGCTCAGGTCTGGAACCACACCTTCTACTGGAACTGCCTCGCGCCGAACGCCGGCGGCGAACCGCAAGGCGAACTGGCGGCGGCTATTGCTAAGTCCTTCGGCAGCTTCGCTGATTTCAAAGCCAAATTCACCGACGCAGCGGTAAAAAACTTCGGCGCAGGCTGGACCTGGCTGGTGAAAAACGCCGACGGTAGCCTGGCTATTGTCTCCACCAGCAACGCCGGTACGCCGCTGACCAGCGACGCAACTCCGCTGCTGACCGTGGATGTCTGGGAACACGCTTATTACATCGACTACCGTAACGCCCGTCCGAACTATCTGGAGCACTTCTGGGCGCTGGTAAACTGGAAGTTTGTTGCTGCTAATCTGGCTGCATAAAAGCAAACCGCAGAAGCCTTGCAGCTTCTGCGGTTATTGTATGACTTCACGCAATATTAACGGTTGGCGAACGCCTCTTCCGGCTGCGCCCGGCCGCTGAATAGCACCAGCAGTAGCGCCACGCCTGCGATAATCGCCCCCATCACCGGGACAAAGGCATAGCCCAGGCCGCCAGAGATCACCGCGCCGCCCGCCGCCGCGCCCAGCGCGTTTCCGAGGTTAAAAGCCCCAATATTGACCGATGATGACAGCCCCGGCGCTTCGTGGGCGACGCGCATCACGCGCATCTGCAAAGGCGGCACCACCGCAAAGGTCGCCGCGCCCCAGACCACCATACTGATTGCCGCGCCCACCTGCGATTGCGCCAGCAGCGGGATCGCCAGCATGATAACCATCAGCAGCAGCAGAAAGCCCTTCAGCGTCCCGCTAACGGAACGGTCGGCAAACTTACCGCCAAGGTAGTTACCCAGCGAGAAGCCGACGCCAATCAGCACCAGCATGGCGGTCACAAACAGCGGAGAGGCGTGGGTGATGGTATGCAAAACGGGAGAAATATAGGTATAAAGCGTGAACATCGCCCCTGCCCCCAGTACCGTCGTCAGCAGCGCCGACAGCACCTGCGGACGCATCAGCACGGAAAGCTCCTGCTTGACGTCAGGGCGCTCGCCGGCGCTGCCCTTCGGTAGAGAAAACCACAGACCGATAATCGCAATCACGCCCAGCCCCGCCGTGGCAAGAAACGACATCCGCCAGCCGATGGTTTCGCCCAGCCAGGTCGCCGCGGGAACGCCGCCGATATTCGCTATCGTCAGCCCCATAAACATCGTCGCCACGGCGCTGGCCTGTTTGTGTTTTGGCACAACGCTCGCCGCCACCACTGAACCCAGGCCGAAGAAGGCGCCGTGGTTAAGGCTGGTAATAATGCGCGACAGCAGCAGCGTGGTGTAATCCGGAGCAATGGAAGAGAGTACGTTACCGAGGGTAAAAATCGCCATCAGAAAGATCAGCGCATTTCTGCGCGCGCGGTGGGAGAGCAGCAGAGTCATCAGCGGCGCGCCGACCATCACGCCGATGGCATAGGCGCTAATCAGCATTCCCGCCGCCGGAATCGAAACGTCCACGCCTTTAGCGATAACCGGTAATAGCCCCATCGGGGAGAACTCGGTTGTGCCGATACCAAAGGCACCGATCGCCAGCGCGAGCAGGGGAAAATTGATTTTCATGCAGGGACTCCATCAGGCCGCCTTCCGCGACGGCATCTCATCAGAAGTCAAAAGCATGACATCAATCACAGAAAAACAAAAGTGAACGAAATGGCAAAAGATTTTTGCGAAAATGATAATAATGGCGGAGAGAAAGGGAGAGCGGCCCCTCCCTTATCGCATAATTAGTGCAGTACGGCGGTCAAACCTGCGGCAACAATCAAACCCAGAACAATAATCGTCGTCGTCAGCGAAAACTTTAAATTTGTATCCATCAATTTTTCCCCCTGATTATCCCCACATGAAAAGTGAGCTTGCTCATTTTTACACAGAATAGCGTAAAAATCTTCCGAGATTTAGAGTGATGCACATTTTTGCTCTTCCCCTTTGCCCCAAGATCGGACAAAATCCCACGCTAATTTGAAAGCGTATCGGCCATTGACCCCTTCCTGTCGTTCTGTGTCGTTTTCCCGACGTGATGCCATGCTCAATTTTGGCGCCAGGGTGTGTACAGGCAAACGTTTACGTACCGATAAACAGACGATCAGGTCAAGGTCTGGAGTGAGAAGTAATGGCAACTATTAAAGATGTAGCGAAGCGCGCAAACGTTTCCACTACAACAGTGTCACATGTGATTAACAAAACCCGATTCGTTGCGGAAGAGACGCGCAATGCGGTGTGGGCGGCAATAAAAGAACTGCATTACTCCCCCAGCGCCGTTGCCCGCAGCCTGAAGGTCAATCACACCAAATCTATTGGTCTGCTGGCAACCAGCAGCGAAGCGGCCTATTTCGCTGAGATTATCGAAGCCGTCGAGAAGAGCTGCTTCCAGAAGGGCTACACCCTGATCCTCGGCAACGCGTGGAACGACCCTGAGAAACAGCGCGCCTATCTGTCAATGATGGCGCAGAAACGCGTAGACGGCCTGCTGGTGATGTGCTCCGAGTATCCGGAGTCGGTGTTAAGCATGCTGGAAGAGTATCGTCATATTCCGATGGTAGTGATGGACTGGGGCGAGGCAAAAGCCGACTTCACCGACTCGGTTGTCGATAACGCCTTTGAAGGCGGCTATATCGCCGGGCGCTACCTTATTGAACGCGGGCATCGCGATATCGGCGTGATCCCCGGCCCGCTGGAGCGTAACACCGGCGCAGGCCGGCTGGCAGGTTTTATGAAAGCGATGGAAGAGGCGCATATTAGCGTTCCGGAAAACTGGATTGTGCAGGGCGATTTTGAGCCGGAATCCGGCTACCGCGCCATGCAGCAGATTCTCGGCCAGCATCCTCGCCCAACGGCCATCTTCTGCGGCGGGGATATTATGGCGATGGGCGCCATCTGCGCGGCGGATGAAATGGGTCTGCGCGTGCCGCAGGATATTTCGCTGATCGGTTATGATAACGTGCGCAACGCCCGCTACTTTAGCCCGGCGCTGACCACCATTCATCAGCCTAAAGACTCTCTTGGCGAAGCGGCGTTTAACATGCTGCTGGACCGCATCGTTAATAAGCGTGAAATCTCGCAGTCGATTGAAGTCCACCCTCGCCTGGTCGAGCGCCGTTCCGTGGCCGACGGCCCGTTTGTTGATTATCGCCGTTAACCTTTCCCGCGGCGTCGGTCATTCCGGCGCCCGCAGCCACTCCCGGTTTAGCGTTTCGCTATCGCCAAGGTAATCCAGCAGCCATAGCAGCGCCGGCGAGGCATCGCTTTGCTGCCACGTCAGGCAGCATGCGGCGTCCGGGAAGGGGTTCTCCAGCTCCAGCGCCGTCCATGCGCCGCTATCAAGCCACGGGCGCGCTAAATGCCCGGGAACCATACCGACGCACAGTCCGGCGGAGAGACAGGTTTCTGAGGCATCCCAGTCCGGCACCACCACCCTCTTCTGGTTATCCAGCAGCCAGGTGGTCCGCTTCGGCAGCGAGCGCGAGGTATCCTCCCTGACCAGCGACGGCCAGTTGCGCAGGACGTCATCGCTCAGAGGCCCGGCCATTTTGGCCAGCGGATGGTGGCTCGCGACGACGCAGTCCCAGCTCAGCATTCCCATATCGCGAAAGGCGTAGCGGCCCCCTACCGGAATTGAGCGCGTCGCGCCGATGGCCAGCTCCACGCGACCGTCGGCGAGCGCATCCCAGACGCCGTTGAACACCTCCTGAAAAACAATCAGTTCGACGTCATCAAAATGACGATAGAAATCAACGATCATCTGCCGCATGCGCGTGGGTTTAACGATATTATCCACCGCAATAGAGAGCTGCCCGCGCCAGCCGTTGGCTATCTGCTGGCACTGCTGGCGGGTGATCTGCATTTTTTTGATAACAGAACGCCCCTCCTGTAAAAACCAGACGCCGGCCGGCGTTAATTCCACATCACGATGACGGCGTTCGAACAGCGGTACCGCCAGCCACTCCTCCAGCTGACGCACGGTATAGCTGACGGCCGAGGGTACGCGGTGCAGTTCCTGCGCTGCGGCGCTAAAGCTGCCGTTGCGGGCGACAGCATCGACAACTTCAAGCGAGTATTCGGACCACATTTTCTGCCTGCAAAATTTTTGAATTCACCTGACAAATATTAGCGTTTCACAAGCCTTAATGCACTCCCTACACTCTGCGCCATCGTACCTGCAACAATAAAAAGAGAAGATGATGCAACAACCTGGGAAAGGATTTTTAGTCTGGCTGGCTGGACTCAGCGTACTGGGCTTTCTGGCGACCGATATGTATCTTCCGGCTTTCGCCGCCATGCAACAAGATTTGAACACTTCTGCGGCCTCCGTCAGCGCCAGCCTGAGCCTGTTCCTGGCAGGCTTTGCGCTGGGCCAGCTTTTCTGGGGGCCCCTTTCCGATCGCTATGGCCGCAAGCCGGTGCTGTTGAGCGGGCTGGCCATTTTTGCTATCGGCTGTCTGGGGATGCTGTGGGTTCGCGATGCCAACCTGATGCTCGCGCTGCGATTTATTCAGGCCCTGGGGGTTTGCGCCGCCGCGGTGACCTGGCAGGCGATGGTCACCGATTATTATCCAGCGCAAAGAACCAACCGGATTTTCGCCGCCATTATGCCGCTGGTCGGTTTATCGCCCGCGCTGGCGCCGCTGCTCGGCAGCTGGCTGCTGGTCCATTTTGAATGGCAGGCTATTTTTGCCGTGCTGTTCGCGATTACCCTGCTGCTGATGCTGCCCGCCCTGCGCCTGAAGCCAGCGAACAAACCGGTTGCCAGCGCCCAGCAGAAGCTCACGTTTCTCACCCTGCTGCGCTCACGCGAGTATAGCGGTAACGTGCTCATCTACGCCGCCTGTTCCGCCAGCTTTTTTGCCTGGCTGACGGGGTCGCCGTTTATTCTTCATGAAATGGGCTATGGCCCGACCGTTATCGGCCTGAGCTACGTTCCGCAAACTATCGCGTTTCTGGTGGGCGGTTATGGCTGCCGCGCGGCGCTGCAAAAATGGCAGGGCCAGCAAATTCTGCCCTGGCTGCTGGCTATTTTCGCCCTCAGCGTCGCCGCCACCTGGCTGGTAGGCCTGCGGGAAAACGCCACGCTCGTTGGTTTGATGATTCCGTTCTGCGCCATGGCGGTGGTGAATGGCGGTATTTACCCTATCGTCGTCGCGCAGGCCCTGAAGCCATTCCCGCAGGCGACCGGCCGCGCCGCTGCGCTGCAAAACACCCTGCAGCTTGGCCTCTGTTTCCTTACCAGCCTGCTGGTCTCGACGCTGATTGCCACCCCGCTGCAAACGACCACCAGCGTGATGCTGGTCTCCATCGTGCTGGCCGGGATGGGCTACCGCATGCAGCACAAAGCCGCGCATCTGGCAACAAAATCGTCACATGCTTAAGGTAATGTGCTGATAGTGATAAGATCCAGTAATTAGCTTGCTAAGATATTTTTGTTGAAAGCCTGTTTTTAGCGGCCTATACTGGATCCGGCATCACATAAATAGAAAACTAATTGATTTTAACGGGAGCAGGATGCATCCCGTTTCACCATGGAAGGCCTTTCGGCAAGGGTTATCTCCCTTCCTCTGTTCTACGTCGGATAGCAGCCTCACGGATTATCCGTGAGATTTCTCACAAAGCCAAAAAAGCGTCTACGCTGTTTTAAGGTTCTGATCACTTGGGCGTGATGGAGAAGCTATGAGTTCATCGTGTATAGAAGAAGTAAGTGTACCAAATGATGACTGGTACCGAATTGCAGCTGAATTATTAGGCCGTGCGGGCATTGAAATTAATGGTCCTGCTCCCTCCGACCTGCGAATTAAAAACCCTCTCTTTTTTAAGCGCGTTTTACAGGAAGGGTCGCTGGGGTTAGGCGAGAGCTATATGGACGGCTGGTGGGATTGTGAGCGGCTGGATATATTTTTCCATAAAGTTTTACGCGCCGGTCTGGAAAATCAGCTTCCCCATCATTTCAAAGATACCTTGCGTATCGCCAGCGCACGCTTATTCAATCTGCAAAGTAAAAAACGATCCTGGATTGTCGGTAAAGAGCATTACGATTTAGGTAACGATCTGTTCAGCCGCATGCTCGACCCCTATATGCAGTACTCTTGCGCTTACTGGAAAGACGCGCAGACTCTCGATGACGCGCAGCAGGCAAAATTAGATCTGATCTGCCGTAAACTTGAGCTTGAGCCAGGGATGCGGGTGCTGGATATCGGCTGCGGCTGGGGCGGGCTGGCTTACTACATGGCCAAACATTACCAGGTCAGCGTGGTTGGCGTGACCATCTCGGCAGAGCAGCAGAAAATGGCGCAGCAGCGCTGCGCGGACCTCGACGTCACCATTCTGCTCCAGGACTATCGCGACCTGCACGAAAGCTTCGATCGTATTGTTTCCGTCGGCATGTTCGAACATGTCGGGCCTAAAAATTACGCCACCTATTTTGATGTGGTCGATCGTAATCTGAAACCCGACGGTCGTTTCCTGCTGCATACCATCGGTTCGAAAAAAACCGATCATAGCGTTGACCCGTGGATTAACAAATATATCTTCCCTAACGGCTGCCTGCCGTCGGTGCGCCATATTGCCGAAGCCAGCGAATCGCATTTCGTTATGGAAGACTGGCATAATTTTGGTGCCGACTACGACACGACGCTGATGGCCTGGTATGAGCGCTTCCTCGCCAGTTGGCCGGAAATCGCCGACAACTACTCGGAACGCTTCAAACGTATGTTTAGCTATTATCTGAATGCCTGCGCTGGCGCTTTCCGCGCGCGCGATATTCAGCTCTGGCAGGTGGTTTTTTCTCGCGGGGCCGAACACGGCCTGCGCGTGGCCCGCTAATCGCTCCCTCACCTGCGCTGTTGGCGCAGGTGCTTTCTTCTCTTACTTGCCGCTACGGCAATAGCCAATGCATTTATCAATCCAACGCAGGACGCTCTCCTGACGACATATTGCCCCTTCAAGCACAATAAAATCGCCAAACCTGTCGCTTTCAAGAGGCGGAACCTGCGGATATTGTTCCATCGTTTTTTGTAAAATATTCAATCGCTCAAGATGCTGTATGCGCTGGTTTTCCAGCAGATGGATGCGCGTGGCCAAGTCCAGATAGTGGGAAAAATACATACGAACCCGAAAAACATCTTTCGCCGTTTTCTCTATCGGCTCGTCCTTATGCAGCCACCGAAGGAGCTCATCCCGCCCGCTATCGGTAATGCTGTACTTCTTCTTTTCCAGAATATCGCCGCTAATCTCAATATCGTAAGTCACCAGCCCGTCGTTATACATGCTCTTAAGCTCGCCGTAGATCTGGCTATGTTTGGCGTGCCAGAACTTTGCCAGCTCGTGGTTAAACGCCTTACTGATGTCGTAGCCGGTCATCGCCGTGCGGTTAAGTAAGCCAAGAATGGCATAAGTTAAAACTCTCATTGCGCCTCACCCGTGGTCTTTTCATGCGCAGTATATCATGCGTCCTCCTCCTCATTTCTCCTTCTTTCCCCCTGAACAATCATGTCAAAAAAAACATGTAAATATTGACATGATTATTTGTGTGGTTTAGCGTTTCGTCAGGATCATTTAAAACCAGCACATGTTAATAAAACATTGATTTTGTTGCTGAATAGAAAAATTATATCGAGGATAAATAATGGATTACTCAAGGAAAAGATGGCGGATCCTGATAGCCAGCTGTTTTATCAACCTATGTGTGGGGTCTATGTACGCCTGGAGCATTTTTGCCGCGCCAATGGCGGATTACCTCTCCCAGCTACACAACACCAGCATAACCTCAGCCAACCTGGCTATCGTCTTTGTTATCTGTAACTCCGTTGGCCCTATTACGATGATCGCTGGCGGAAAAATAAACGATACGCTCGGCCCCAGGCTGGTTATTTTTATCGGCGGATTGATGTTTGGTGGTGGGATGATCCTCTGCGGCTTCGCTTCAGAAATCAGCCACCTGATCTTGGCATACGGGATCTTAACCGGGCTGGGCTTAGGCATGGTGTACGGTGCAACGATCGGTACCTCCATTAAGTTTTTCCCGGATAAACGCGGTTTTGTCGGCGGCGTCACCACCGCGCTGTTTGGTATCAGCTCCGTCATTATTCCCCCTATTGCCGCATTAATTACCGCGCAGGCCGGAATTCTTTCCGCCTTTAAAATCATCGGACTCGCATTCGCCGTTATTGTCTGCGCCTGCGCTTTTGTTATCGACAAATGTCCAAACGGTTTTATTCCGGACGGCTGGCAACCGCCACAACAGGCGCGAACCGGGGCGCCGTCAGGGAATAAAAACTGGCGCCAAATGCTGTCCAGCCTCAATTTTTATCTGATGCTTATCATGCTGACCTGCGGCGCGGTCGCCGGGCTGATGTGTATTTCGCTGGCCTCCCCGCTGGCAAAACTTATGGTTGGGATGTCCACCGGCGCAGCAACCCTGGCCGTTTCCATCCTTGCGCTTTTCAACGTGCTGGGTCGCATACTGGCAGGCAGTATTTCGGACAAAATTGGCCGAATTAACACCCTGATGCTGGCCTGTATTCTCTCGATTCCAGGCCTTTACGCCCTCTATTGCACAGGTATTGGCGACGATGCGCTGTTTTACACCGGCATCTCCGCTATCGGCCTCTGTTTCGGCGCGTTTATGGGCGTCTTCCCCGGTTTTACGGCCGATCAGTTCGGCGCCCAGCATAACAGCGTGAACTTCGGCATCATGTTCTGCGGCTTTGCTATCGCCGGATACGTCGGGCCAACCATCATGACCTCAACGTTTGCCGCAACGCGCGGTTACCACAGCGCCTTTCCGATCGGTATCGCATTCAGCGTTGCCGCGCTGCTGCTCGCCCTCATCTTCCGCCTGATAAATATAAACGCTCAGCTTAAATAATTTCCGGAGAATTAACGCATGACTATCACCCGAAAATATCCCCATCTCTGCCAGCCAATTAAAATCGGCAATGTCTATTTCCGAAACCGTATGTTTGGCGCGCCAATGGGAGGGACCGATATTACCGCTGACTGCACCATTGGTCCGGCTTCCACGGCATTTTATGAAAACCGTGCGAAGGGCGGCGTCGCTAATGTCACCGTCAGCGAACTGGTGGTACACCCGAAAACCGAAGGTTCGCATATGTTTCATCTGGATCTGCAAACTCCCGGTTCGCTGGCCAGCTTTACCTACACCGCCGATGCCATCCGCCGCCATGGCGCAATCGCCAGCGTTGAGCTATCGCACTCAGGTCAATATGCGGGAACCTATCTAACGGATAAAAATAAGAAAGAAGGATTGTATCAATGGGGACCGAGCCAGGGTACACGCCCCGACGGCCGGGCAGTTCATGAACTGACGCCTGAGCTAATCCACGAGATCGTCGAGGCCTATGGTGAAAAGGCTGCGCTGGCTAAAAGAGCCGGATTTGAGATGGTGATGGTACACGGCGGGCACGGCTGGCTTATCAATCAGTTTCTTTCGCCGTGGTTTAACCATCGTACCGATTGCTATGGCGGTTCACGGGAAAACCGGGTCCGCTTCGCCATTGAAGTCCTGCAAAGCGTACGCCGCGCGGTAGGTAAAGACTTCCCTATTGAATTTCGGATGAGCGGCTCGGAGCTCTTCGAGGGCGGATATGATTTACAGGAAGGCATCGAGATAGCCAAACTGCTGGAAAGTCACATTGATATTCTTCACGTCTCCGCCGGGACCTATCAGCGCGGGTTTGGCGTAACGCACCCTTCAATGTTTTTACCGCACGGCAGCAACGTCTATTTAGCCGCCGAAATAAAAAAACATGTCCAGGTTCCCGTGGCTACCGTCGGCGGATTAAACGATCCGCAAATGATGGAAGAGATCATCGCTTCAGGTAAGGCGGATATTGTGGAAATGGCCCGCGCCCTGCTTGCAGATCCCGAGCTACCGAAAAAAGTCATGACCAACCAGGACGAAACGATTATTCGCTGCCTGCGCTGCTTTACCTGTATGGCAGAACGCGCGGAAACCTCAACCCGCCGCTGCACCGTTAATCCGCTTATTGGCCGGGAGCGCGATGGACTTGAAATTCAGCCAGCGCCGCAGAAAAAGCGTGTTCTGGTGGTTGGGGCTGGCCCTGGCGGACTACAGGCAGCCTGGACGGCAGCAAGACGCGGGCACGACGTTATCCTCTGTGAGAAAAATAATGAGGTCGGCGGAATTCTTATTGGTGAGCAGGCCATTCCCTTCAAATATGAAATGTATCA
Organism: Klebsiella sp. PL-2018; assembly: GCF_019048985.1. Classification (NCBI taxonomy): domain Bacteria; kingdom Pseudomonadati; phylum Pseudomonadota; class Gammaproteobacteria; order Enterobacterales; family Enterobacteriaceae; genus Klebsiella; species Klebsiella sp. PL-2018. Next base: position 2,561,390 of record NZ_CP077673.1, on the reverse strand, counting down.
GCTGGGCGTGACACTGGGTAAACTTTGCGCCGATGCGGGCGTCGATATTCGCTTAAATACTGCGGTCACCCCCGCGCTGGCAAACGCGCTAACCCCGGATGCGTTGATTATCGCCGCTGGCTCTGAGCCCAACGTTCCGCCAATCAAAGGTATCCATAACGACAACGTAGTGCTGATCAATAATTATCACCTTCATCATCAGACGCTTCCCGATGAAGTTATTGTTCTCGGCGGCGGTCTGGCCGGTTGTGAAGTGGCGATTCATCTTGCCCGTCAGGGTAAACAAGTCAAACTGGTGGAGATGAATGACTCGCTCTCACCCGATGCCAATATCCGCCACCGTCCGCTGCTACTGGAAGAAATCGCTAAATCCGGGATTGCCGTTTTCTGCCAGTACCGGGCGCAAGAAATCACCGACGACGGGGTGATATGCATAGACAGTAGCGGCAGCAACGTAAAGATTGCCGGGAAAGGCGTGATTTGCGCCCTGGGACAGCGCGCGCGCCATGAAACAATTGAACAGCTGCGCGATTGCGCTCCGTGGGTTGCTCAGGTGGGAGATTGCGTAAAAGTATCGACAATTACTACCGCGATTTATCAAGGCCACCATGCAGCAATGGATATTTGATGGCGTAAAATGGCAGCCCGGGGGCTCGTCCCGGGCTGCGAAATAGCGCTATTCTGCCGCCGTTTTCAGTGCCGCCTCTTTCGCCGCCAGCACGCGCTCGACGGTATCGATGACCGCCTGAGTCTGCGGATCGATTTCAATATTCACCCGATCGCCCAGCTTTTTCACCCCAAGCGTGGTGCGCTGCAGCGTTTCCGGAATTAAATGAACGCAAAAGCGGGTTGGCGTCACTTCACCGACGGTGAGGCTAATCCCATCTACGCCGATATAGCCTTTATAGAGGATATATTTCATCAACGTCGGGTCCTGAACCTTAAACCAGATCTGGCGGTTATTTTCCGAGGTGAGAATTTTCACTACTTCCGCGGTGGTCATAATATGGCCGGACATCAGGTGACCGCCAATTTCATCGCTGAATTTCGCCGCGCGCTCAACGTTAACGCTGTCGCCCTCGCCAACCTCGCCCAGATTAGTTATACGCAGGGTCTCTTTCATCAGGTCAAAACTCACTCGCGCGCCGTCTATATGGGTGACGGTCAAGCAGCAGCCGTTGTGCGCCACGGAAGCCCCGGTTTCGAGCCCCGCCAGCATATGCTCAGGCAGCTCCACGATGTGGGTGCGAAAGTTAGGTTTTTCATCGATCGCCACCACTTTGGCGGTCCCCTGCACAATACCGGTAAACATATTTTGCTCCTGTATAAATTCGTGACGGTATCAGTACCGTTTTAGGCTATGACGAACAATAACAGGTGGCAAAACAGGTTGCCAGCGCACAACGTGCAGTGGAATTTTTTCACTGGCTAAATGGCTAATCCTCGCTACAATAGTCTGGCAAATCCCTCTGCTTTTCTTCTTGCTGCCACATATGGCGGCTTTTTTAGTCCTCCAATAACAACAATATAAAGGTGTTTACGTGCAGAAGTATTTTATTGAAGCGCGTCAGTTATTAGCACTGGCTATACCCGTTATACTCGCCCAGGTGGCGCAAACCGCCATGGGCTTCGTCGATACCGTGATGGCGGGTGGCTATAGCGCCACCGACATGGCGGCCGTCGCCATCGGCACCTCTATCTGGCTACCGGCGATCCTCTTTGGCCACGGCCTGCTGCTGGCCCTGACGCCCGTTATTGCCCAACTGAATGGTTCCGGCCGTCGCGAGCGTATCGCTCACCAGGTACGCCAGGGGTTCTGGCTGGCTGGCTTCGTCTCCCTGCTGGTGATGGTCGTGCTGTGGAACGCTGGTTACATTATCAGCTCAATGCATAACATCGACCCGGCGATGGCAGAGAAGGCGGTCGGCTACCTGCGGGCGCTGCTGTGGGGCGCGCCCGGCTATCTGTTCTTTCAGGTCGCTCGCAACCAGTGTGAAGGCCTGGCGAAAACCAAGCCGGGTATGGTAATGGGATTTATCGGTCTGCTGGTCAACATTCCGGTGAACTACATTTTTATCTACGGACACTTTGGTATGCCGGAGCTCGGCGGTATCGGCTGCGGCGTGGCGACGGCATCGGTTTACTGGGTCATGTTTTTCAGCATGCTCTTCTGGGTGCGCCGCGCGCGTTCGATGCGCGATATTCATCACACAGAGCGCTTCAGCAAACCGGATTTTGCCGTCATCCAGCGTCTGGTACAGCTGGGCCTGCCGATTGCGCTGGCGCTGTTTTTCGAAGTGACCCTCTTCGCCGTCGTGGCGCTGCTGGTTTCGCCGCTGGGGATCGTTGACGTCGCCGGGCATCAGATAGCCCTCAACTTCAGCTCGCTGATGTTCGTCTTGCCGCTCTCGCTGGCGGCAGCGGTGACCATTCGCGTCGGTTTCCGTCTCGGGCAGGGTTCCACGCTGGAGGCCCAGACCTCAGCCAGAACCGGCGTCGGCGTCGGGGTGTGCATGGCCGTTTTCACGGCGGTTTTCACCATTCTGATGCGCAAGCAAATCGCGCTGCTGTATAACGATAATCCCGAGGTGGTTACCCTCGCGTCCCAGCTGATGCTGCTGGCGGCGATCTACCAGATTTCCGACTCCATTCAGGTGATCGGCAGCGGGATTCTGCGCGGCTACAAAGACACGCGTTCCATCTTCTTTATCACCTTTACCGCCTACTGGGTATTGGGACTGCCGAGCGGCTACCTGCTGGCGCTGACCGATATCGTGGTACCGCGCATGGGCCCCGCCGGGTTCTGGTGCGGCTTTATTATTGGCCTCACCTCCGCCGCCGTAATGATGATGCTGCGCATGCGTTTCCTGCAGCGTCAGCCTTCCAGCGTCATTTTACAACGCGCGGCGCGCTAGCCCGTCACGGAAGAGAAGTCGCTATCCAACGGCGCTGATTCAGCGCCGTTTTCTCAAGCTGGTGAAGAAATATTCTTTTGCATCAGTAAAATATAACCAATATGGATAAAACTTCTGCGATCGTGAGAAATCTGGAAGAAAAGTGACGTTTGCCTCTTGCCACAACCCCTCCCTCCCGCTAATATGCGTCCCCGTTGCCACTGCAACATTGCGTTCATAGCTCAGTTGGTTAGAGCACCACCTTGACATGGTGGGGGTCGTTGGTTCGAGTCCAATTGAACGCACCATAATGCGTTTATAGCTCAGTTGGTTAGAGCACCACCTTGACATGGTGGGGGTCGTTGGTTCGAGTCCAATTAAACGCACCATAATGCGTCCGTAGCTCAGTTGGTTAGAGCACCACCTTGACATGGTGGGGGTCGGTGGTTCGAGTCCACTCGGACGCACCATTTCACAGCCTCGTGATGTGGTGCCTTTTATTTCCCGCATTGAAATATCCGAAAATTACTCTCAGCACTGGCAATACGCTATTTTCTGATTTTTCCCGGTCGCGTCCTTAATATCTTTCACCATTCCGACAACTTATTTCCTGCGCTTATGTAAATTGACGTAAAGCCCTGCGCCGCGTCTACGCTGCATTTATTAACGCAGCGGCCCCGCCGATATTCCCTCGCGAATAAAAATCTTTCGTTAGATCATAACCCGTTATGCTGACATTCATTAAAAACAAGCGAAACGGTAACAGCAGCGCAATTCAGAGTATTTCAAAAAATATCACCACAAACCGGTTTGACTGTTCAAAAATAACGACTAAATTTAATTTCTGAACGACAACGGATACGTACCTGAAGCGTATCTTCCTGACATAAACTCAACAACAGAGGTATGAAAATATGGCAGAACATCGTGGTGGTTCCGGTAATTTCGCTGAAGACCGTGATAAAGCATCTGAAGCAGGACGTAAAGGCGGTCAGCACAGCGGTGGTAACTTTAAAAACGATCCGCAGCGCGCATCTGAGGCCGGTAAGAAAGGCGGCCAAAATAGCCATGGCGGCGGGCGTAAATCTGATAATTCCTGATATTAATCGCCTCATTCTCTTGTAACTAAAAGAGTATCCTGCGAGTCTGCGGACTCGCAGTTATTCTCCGTTTATAAAGGTAATTAATATGAATATGAAGAGCATAGAAGACGTTTTTATTCATCTTTTATCGGATACATATAGCGCAGAAAAACAATTAACCCGCGGCCTGGCGAAACTCGCCAGAGCGGCGTCCAGCGAACAGCTTAGCGCCGCGTTCAAGGCCCACCTGGAGGAGACTCAGGGGCAAATTGAACGTATCGATCAAATTGTCGAGCAAGAGCCTGATATCAAAATTAAACGGATGAAATGCGTGGCCATGGAGGGGCTGATTGAAGAAGCTAACGAAGTTATTGAGAGCACGGAGAAAAATGAAGTGCGGGATGCGGCATTAATTGCCGCTGCGCAAAAGGTTGAACATTATGAAATTGCCAGCTACGGCACTCTCGCCACTTTAGCAGAACAGCTTGGCTATAAAAAAGCGGTTAAACTTTTAGCGGAAACGTTAGAAGAAGAAAAATCAACCGACCTTAAATTAACTGACCTGGCGGTCGGCAACATTAATAAAGACGCCCAAAATAAATAGCCAGATGGTAAACCAATATTAAGGAGTTGATTATGAATTATCTTGAACATTATCACGACTGGCTACGCGATGCGCATGCAATGGAAAAGCAGGCAGAATCTATGCTGGAATCCATGGCGAGCCGCATCGATAATTATCCTGACCTGCGCAGCAGAATTCAACAGCACGTAACTGAAACCAAACGCCAAATTACGGTACTGGAGGAGATTCTGGATCGTAATAATATATCACGCTCGGTGCTGAAGGATTCCATGAGCAAAATGGCCGCGTTGGGCCAATCCATTGGCGGGATGTTCCCTTCCGATGAAATCGTTAAAGGGTCAATTAGCGGTTATGTATTTGAGCAGTTTGAAATTGCCTGTTATACCTCCCTGCTTGCCGCCGCGAATAAAGCCGGCGACACCGCCTCAATCCCCGCCATCGAATCGATTCTGGCAGAAGAGCGGGCCATGGCCGACTGGCTGCTGAAACATATTCCGCAAACAACGGAAGAGTTCCTTCTGCGCTCTGAAGCCGAAGGCGTTGAAGCGAAAAAATAAGCAATAAGGATAAGAGCCTATGTTCCGACACGTTAAGCAGCTTCAGTATACCGTAAGGGTCGCCGAGCCGAATCCGGGACTGGCGAACCTTCTTCTGGAACAATTCGGCGGTCCCCAGGGCGAACTGGCCGCCGCATGCCGGTATTTTACTCAGGGCCTGAGCGATGACGATCCGGGCCGTAAAGATATGCTGATGGACATTGCCACCGAAGAGCTGAGCCACCTTGAAATTATCGGCTCGCTGGTTGGCATGCTCAATAAAGGGGCCAAAGGCGCCCTGGCGGAAGGCGCGGAAAACGAAGCCGACCTGTACCGCTCGCTTACCGCTAACGGTAACGACAGCCATATCACCTCTTTGCTATATGGCGCAGGCACGCCGCTGACCAACTCCGCCGGGGTGCCCTGGACCGCTGCCTATATTGATACGATTGGTGAGCCAACCGCGGATTTACGCTCCAACGTGGCGGCCGAGGCGCGGGCCAAAATCATTTATGAGCGCCTGATCAACGTCACTGATGACCACGGAGTGAAGGATGCGCTGGCCTTTCTGATGACCCGGGAAGCCGCTCATCAGCTCTCTTTCGAAAAAGCGCTCCAGTCCATCAGAAATAACTATCCGCCAGGAAAATTACCGCCCGTCCCTGAATACGCCAGCACCTACTACAATATGTCAGAGGGCGACGACATTCGCGGTAGCTGGAATAGCGATAGGCACTTCGAATATGTGGCAAATCCACAGCCTGCAGTGGATGGCGGAGAGGGTGGCGCCAGCGTTAAGCTAACGGCCAAACAAAAGGCCCTGGCGAAAACCATGGCGAAACGGACCCAATCCGATCCGGATGGCGATCCTCTGACCGGCGCAGAGCTCGGCGCAGGCAAGAAAAGCCCTGGTCCTCGATAACCTGCTGTTAATCACTTCCCCCTGCTCAATTCGGGGGGGTGTTCTGTGATGGGGTCCGGAATATGTTTGAACTCGACGCGTTTAATCTGGCTCGGCTGCAGTTCGCATTTACCGTCTCTTTTCATATCCTTTTTCCGGCGATTACCATCGGACTGGCCAGCTATCTGGTGGTGCTGGAGGGGATGTGGCTGCGGACAAAAGATGACGTCTGGCGCTCATTGTATAATTTCTGGCTGAAAATTTTTGCCGTTAATTTCGGGATGGGCGTGGTTTCAGGCCTGGTCATGGCTTATCAATTCGGCACCAACTGGAGCGGTTTCTCACAGTTTGCCGGTAGTATTACCGGTCCCCTGCTGCTTTACGAAGTGCTCACCGCCTTTTTTCTCGAAGCCGGTTTCTTAGGCGTTATGCTCTTTGGCTGGAACAAAGTTCCTCCCGGCCTGCACTTCTTCACCACCTGCATGGTGGCGCTGGGAACGCTGATGTCAACCTTCTGGATCCTCGCGTCAAATAGCTGGATGCAGACGCCGCAGGGTTTTACCATTGAAAACGGTCATGTCATTCCCCAGGACTGGCTGGCGATTATCTTTAACCCTTCTTTCCCCTATCGTCTGTCCCATATGGCGATTGCCGCTTTTCTCAGCAGCGCGATGTTCGTCGGCGCCTCCGCCGCCTGGCATCTTCTGCGGGGCAATGATACGCCGGCCATACGAAAAATGTTTTCCATGGCGATGTGGATGGCCCTGCTGGTCGCGCCGGTCCAGGCTATCGTTGGCGATATGCACGGGCTCAACACGCTTGAACATCAGCCGGCAAAAATCGCTGCCATAGAAGGCCACTGGGAGAACAAACCCGGAGAAGCCACCCCGCTGCTGCTGTTTGGCGTGCCCGATATGGATGAAGAACGCACCAAATACGGGCTGGAAATCCCTGCGCTTGGCAGCCTGATCCTCACCCATAGCCTGAACAAGCAGGTCCCGGCGCTGAAAGATTTTCCGCCGCAGAATCGGCCAAACTCCCTTATCGTCTTCTGGTCTTTCCGCATCATGGTCGGCATGGGCATGTTGATGATTGCCCTCGGCGTATGGAGCCTGTGGCTCCGCTACCGGCAGCGTCTTTTTCACTCCCGCGCCTTTCAGTGGTTTGCGCTGGCGATGGGGCCGGCGGGGCTGCTGGCGCTGCTGGCCGGCTGGATCACGACCGAAGCGGGACGCCAGCCATGGGTCATCTATGGTTTATTACGCACCCGGGATGCGGTCTCTCTCCACAGCACAGCGCAAATGATCGTCAGCCTGCTGGTCTTTATCGTGGTGTACTGTTCGGTGTTTGGCGTAGGTTATTACTACATTATCCGGCTGATTCAGAAAGGGCCTCAGCCCGTCAGCGAATTGACATCGACAACCTCCGGTACGCCGGCTCGCCCCCTTTCCGCCGCAGAGGCCGTGCCTGAAGAGGAGACTCGCTAATGGGCATCGATATCCCCGTTATCTGGTTTGTCATCATAGTGTTTGCCACGCTGATGTATATCGTTATGGACGGCTTCGATCTCGGCATCGGAATCGTCTTCAGCTTTGTGCCCAACGCCAACGAGCGCGACGTGATGATGAACAGCGTCGCCCCGGTGTGGGACGGCAATGAGACATGGCTTGTGCTGGGCGGCGCGGGGCTATTCGGCGCCTTTCCGCTGGCCTACGCCGTCATCACCGATGCGCTAACGATTCCGCTCACCGCCATGTTAATTGGCCTGATCTTTCGCGGCGTCGCCTTCGAATTTCGTTTTAAGGCCACCCCCTCTCATCAAAAATTCTGGGATTACTCATTTGTGGGCGGCTCGTTGTTGGCCACCTTTAGCCAGGGGATAGTCGTGGGCGCGGTCATCAGCGGCTTCGAGGTTGCCGACCGCAGGTTCATCGGCTCAGCGCTGGACTGGCTGACGCCCTTTAGCCTGTTCTGCGGCTTAGGGCTGGTGGTGGCTTATACGCTCCTCGGCACCACCTGGCTTATCATGAAAAGCGAAGGCGCGCTGCAGCAGCGCATGCGTGAGCTGACCCGTCACACGCTTCTGGCGCTGATGGCGGTTATCGCCGTGGTCAGCGTCTGGACGCCGCTGGGCTGGCCGTCCGTTGCTGAACGCTGGTTTACCCTGCCTAATTTCTACTGGTTTGTGCCCGTTCCCATTCTGGTACTTGTCTTTAGCCTGTGGATCTGGCGCCTGAGCGCTCATCCCGCAAGCCACGCCCGCCCTTTCCTCCTGACGCTTGGGCTTATTTTTCTCGGCTTCAGCGGCCTGGGCATCAGTCTGTGGCCCAATATCATCCCTCCGCATATCACGCTGTGGGAAGCCTCCGCGCCGCCGGCCAGCCAGCTATTTATGCTGGTAGGAACCCTGCTTATCATTCCGGTGATTTTGGTTTACACCGCATGGAGCTACTACGTATTCCGCGGCAAAGTTTCCGGAAATGAAGGCTATCACTGAGGTGGGCTATGGCTGACTGGCATACGCGGGCCATTATCTATCAGATTGATTCAGCGCTGTTTTACGATCTTAACGGCGATGGCTGCGGCGATATCGCCGGGATCGCCGCGAAGCTGCGCTATATTCGCCGGCTGGGCGCGACGGTGATCTGGATAACGCCCTTCTACCTGACGCCGTTTCTGGATGAGGGTTACGATGTCAGCGACCATCTGCAGGTCGATCCGCGATTTGGTCAACTGGCGGATATCATTGCTTTTATCGAGCAGGCCCGCGAATTAGGCATGCAGGTTATTATTGAATTGCTGATCCAGCACACCTCCGACGCTCACCCATGGTTTCAACAAGCGCGGCGCAGCCGTCGCTCGCCGTTCCGCGACTATTATCTGTGGGCAGATAGCGATGATGACGATACGCAGCCCATGTTTCCCGGCGTCGAAGAGAGCATCTGGTCATGGGATGACGAAGCCGGGCAATATTTTCGCCATATGTTTTACCGCCATGAACCCGATCTCAATCTGGCCTCTCCCGCGGTGATCAAAGAAGTCGAAAATATCGTTATCTTTTGGCTGAAGCTGGGGGTTTCCGGCTTTCGTCTGGATGCCGCCTCGCATTTGACGAAACAGGCCGGACGCGGCGAGGAGAAACGCGGGCTATGGCTCCTGGAACATCTGCGTCGGCTGGTTGAACGACATAATCCGCAGGCCATACTGCTCGGCGAAGTCGACGTTGAGGTGGCGCAGTATCGCGACTATTTTGGCGATAATAACCGACTTAATATGGTACTTAACTTCTGGCTGAACAAATATTTTTACGTCAGCCTCGCCAGCCAGAGCGCCCACCCGCTGAGCGACGCCATCAAGAAAATGGTGGTGCCTCCTGACGCCTGCTGCTTCGCAAACTGGCTGCGCAACCACGATGAACTGGATCTTGAAGGGATCGGTAACAAGAACAAGCAGACCGTGCTGGATGCCTTCGCGCCGGATAAGGAGATGAACGTTTATCAGCGCGGTATTCGTCGTCGGCTGGCGCCCATGCTGAACGGCGACCGGCGGCGGCTGGCGTTCTGTCATGCCGTGCTTTTTTCGCTGCCCGGCGTACCGATCATGCGCTACGGGGATGAGATCGGCATGGGTGACGACCTGGCGCTGGAAGAGCGCTACGCGGTGCGTACGCCGATGCAGTGGGCCGGTTCAGCGGGCGGCGGCTTCTCCGCAGCCGATCCGCAGACGTTTGTGGCTCCCATGATCGACCGGGGACCGTTTCGCTATCAGAAAGTCAACGTCGCTGATTCCCTGCTGCACCGCCATTCTCTCCTGCACCGTATTATTGATATCGCCAATACGCGGTCAGAATTCCCGGAAATCGCCGTTGCGCCTTTCCGCATCATTAGCACCGATCGGCAGGCGATTCTCGGGATCTGCTACGATGACCACGAGCGCAGCGTTATCGCCTTTCTTAATTTCAGTGATAAACCGCTGCGTTTTACCGCGAAAGGGATCTATGCGGCGGTGTGGACGCCCTGCCTGGCCGACAAAACCTACGCGGACGCCCTCACTCCCGGTAAGCAGGCTAAGCTGGAGATTAGCGCATATGGCTATCGATGGTTCTGGACCAGCAGTAGCGCGCTGCGTTAGCGTTTTTTACGCGAGATAAACCATTTTGCTAAAAGTACCCCCGCCGCTGCCGCGCCGCCCAGCAGCGCTTTTCCGGGCACGCCGGAAGTGATGGCGGTGGCGCGATATTTCGCCTCAGAGGAAAAACGCCCGTGCGTTTTATGCAATCCGCTGACCGGCTGTTCGAGATAGTCCTGACGGTCGTCGGCATTCAAGCGCCGGGTCATTTGCCCTTCCCACGCTTTTTTGACCATCAGCCGGTCAAGGAAGCCCGGGAAAAGAAATTGCCCAATAATGGACTGAATCGTGCTGCTCCCTACCCAGAGTTCGCGTACGGGCCGGCGCGCGACGTTGAAGATAGCCTGGGCGGCCACTTCCGGCTGAAATACGGGCGGCACCGGGCGCATCGCCCAGGCAAACTTATTGCGCGCCCACTCGAACTGCGGCGTATTCAGCCCCGGCATCTGTACCATCGCAATACTCACGCCGCTATTTTCATGCATCAACTCCGTACGCACCGCATCGGTAAAACCCCGAATCGCGGCCTTTGCCCCGCAGTAGGCGGACTGTAGCGGAATGGAGCGATAGGCGAGCGCGGAGCCAACCTGGATAATCACTCCGCGATCGCGGGGCGTCATCAGCGCCAGCGCGGCGCGAGTCCCGTTGACGTAGCCGAGGTAGGTGACCTCGGTTACCCGTCTAAATTCGTCGTGGGTCATCGCTCTGAAAGGCGCCAGCACCGCACACATCGCGTTATTGACCCATACCTCGATAGCCCCGAGCCGATTTTCGATTTCGCCGGCGGCGGTCAAGAGCGCATCGGCATTTGCCACATCGGCCTGCACGGTATGCACCCGAACGCCGCAACGAAGGAGCTCCTGCTTCGTCGCCTCAAGGCTTCGGCCATCGCGGGCAATAATGCCGACGTCATAGCCTGCCCGTGCAAAGCGCAGGGCCGTTGCTTTACCGACTCCCGCAGTACCGCCAGTGATCGCCATGACTGCCATATAAACCTCCGCAATAAAAGCGTTATGCGCTCTGCCAGCTGGGCAGTTTCTCGATGAGCATCGCCAGTGAATAGCGCACGGCTTTCTCCACAACATCCTGGCACTCGCCGGAAAACAGCGTTTTATGCGCGTCGATACTGCCGCGAAAATTCCACGCGAACCAGACGGTCCCCGCAGGCGTCCCGTCATCGCCGCCGTCCGGCCCCGCGTATCCGCTAATGGCGATACTGATATCCGCCCCGGAACGCGCCAGCGCGCCGGTGGACATCTCTTCAACGGTATGCCGACTGACGGCGCTATATTTCTCCAGCGTTGAGGCGTTGACGTCGAGAAGCTGCTGTTTCGCCCGATCGCTAAAAGTGATTAAGCCAATATCGTAGAATGCGGCCGTATCCGCTTCCGCGCACAGCGCTGCCGCCAGGCTACCGCCGGTGCAGGATTCCGCGGTGGTTAAGCGTAAACGACGGTCAATCAGCGCGCTGGCGACCTGTTTAGTCAACTCGCCGGTGGTTTTCGCCTGGTTATAAGGGTTATTTGACATAAAAAGACCTTTTTAACTCTCAGCAGGAATAATAGAAATGTGGCCATTCCGTTCCAGTATGGCATATTTGATTTTACTTAATTCCGTAATACCCTGATTCTGCCGCGCGGCGACCAGGATATCATCACAGGAGACGTCCACTTTTTTCAGCTTATCAATTAACGGCACGCCATTTTCGACTAAAATCACCGGGCAACCATCAAGCGCTGACTCTGCGCCAGCGGAATATTTCTTCATTAATCCGAAAAGCATATCCACGACCACCAGCGTCATAATCGTCAGCATTGCGCCGGTCACCGAAAAATCGTTCCCCAGCAGCGCCTGCTGGGTAGCCTCGCTGATAATAAGTAATAAAATCAGATCAAAGCTGGTCATTTGTAATAGTGCCCGGCGGCCGGCGATTTTAAACACCACCAGCAAAATTAAATATATCGCTAACGCACGCAAGACCATCTCCATCGCATCCTCCTAAGGATAAATAAATTGCCAGAAGCGGATTTCGGGTTCGCCGTTTAGCTGCAAAGAGTGGTTCAACTTACCTGGGCGGGTGGGCGTAACGTAGAGCCATATAGAAAAATTATTCATGCTTTTCAAATCATTATAGACCAGAAAGAGCCGGTCGTTCTGACTGTACATCCTGTCTGGCCGGGGCCAGATACTGCCTGGTTCAAAAGAAGAGGTAAAATCACCGCCAAGGCTAAAAATATATTTATCCGCGACCCGCGGATGGGCGGTAATCTTTAACCTGAATTCAGTTTGCAAACGACCGAAGCGGTCATAGGCCACCGTTAAATTGCGCTGCGCAGTTTTTTTTTCGGCAGTGCTAAAATAGCCTCCAGAAAAGAGACCCAAAAGGGCTGCCAGTATGATCGCCAATAATATTCCGAGGCCTATCTGGCGGGCAGCGCATTCAAAATTAAGAAAAAATTCGTTCTCTTTAATCCCGGGCAGCCTCTCTTTTTCACTTGCCATTTTTCACCTCACCGTTGCGCTTATTATCGGAGCGCCAGTTTAAGGAATAGCAACCCGGTTTAATATGTCAAGTTCGTCGCGCCAAAGCCGGAATAATAGCTAAACGGGACATCTCGCTTGTTATTCGTTGAGCATCTCCCCCGCCTCCATCCGGAGGAAGATGTTTCCATTTAGCGCGGCGGGTGCACGGATGTTGTCTCGAGCTTAGGCCGTTGCCCGCGACGCCATCCGTACCGCTCAGCAGGCGTGTCGTTAACTTTATTGTGAGTCAGGTCATGTTTTATAAAAATGAGGTTGACCCGGCTCCTGCGCGAAAATATTTTATGCCCATGTGATATCGATTTCATAAGAACCATGGCAACCATAAAAGACGTCGCTGTAAAAGCCGGCCTGTCGGTCACGACGGTATCCCGCTTCCTCAACAATCATCCTTATATCTCTGAAGATAAAAAGGAAAAAATCCTCGCGGCCATGAAAGAGCTGGATTACGAGCCGAGCACCGTCGCACAGCAGATGCGCGGGGTGAAAACCCACCGGATTGGCGTGCTTATCTCAAGGATAACCAACCCTTTTTTTGCCAGCCTGGTCGACACCCTTGAAGTTACGGCACGAAAAAACGGCTATTCGGTGCTGATCGTCCAGAACCACAATAGCGCGGGCGAAGAAGAAAACTGTCTCGATCTGCTGAAGAAAAAAATCATCGACGGGCTGATCTTATGCGCCGTAGAGAGTGACAAAGACGTCATTGAGCAATATCAGAAATATGGCCCTATCCTGCTGTGCAACACCAGCATAGATAATACCACTTTGCCCGTCGTCAGAATGAACGATGAACTGGCAACCTATAACGCCGTCAGCTGGCTGCTTAACAAAGGGTATAAAAAAATCGCCTACTCCACCGGTGGCGCATTCCAGCAAAAGGGCCACGGCAGCAGAAGGAACCGCGGCTTTATTGCCGCTATGCAAGACGGACAGCAGGCGATTAACGAGCGGTTTATTTTTCGTCATGTCCACACCTGGCGCGACGGGCAGCGCCTGGCTGAGCAAATTCTGCAGATGACGAAAAGCGAACGTCCCGATGCGATTTTCGCCGGCAGCGATGAGGTCGCCTGCGGCCTGATTTCCGCGCTATCGGCCCACGGCGTCAGCGTTCCCGGCGAACTGGCGGTCATGGGCTTTGATAACCTTCCCGTGGCGGAGATGGTGCATATTCCGCTCACTACCGTTAGCCAGCCCATTGAGCAGCTGGGCCGCATCTCTGTAGAACGCCTGCTGTCCCTGATCAACCACACGCAGTATCGCTATGACGAGGAAGACCTGAAATCGGAACTGGTTATCAGAGCCTCGGCGTAATTTTTTTCACTCAATATGGTATCGATTTCATACTCAGGAGAAATGATGAATCAATCACAACAAAGCGCATGGTGGAAAGAATCGGTTATTTATCAGGTGTACCCAAAAAGCTTCTATGACAGCAATAACGATGGCGTTGGCGATATCCCGGGTATTATCGCTAAACTGCCGTATCTGAAAACGCTGGGCATCACCCTGATTTGGGTCTCGCCGTTCTACCGCTCGCCGGGAGCAGATAACGGCTACGATATCGCGGACTACTATGCGGTGAATCCCGATTTAGGCCAGATGCAGGACGTTGATAACCTGATTAAACAGGCTGGCGAGCTGGGCATTGAGGTAATGGTCGACCTGGTGGTTAACCATACCAGCGATGAACACCCCTGGTTTCAGGCCGCGCTGGCCGACCCTCAATCGAAATATCGTGATTATTACATCTTTAAACCCGCCGCGGCGGGCGGCGCGCCCAATAACTGGCGATCGATTTTTGGCGGCAGCGCGTGGGAAAAAGTCGCTGGCGAGGAGTGCTACTATCTGCACGTTTTTCATAAAAAGCAGCCGGATCTCAACTGGGAAAACCCGCAGCTGCGCGAGGAAATCTACGCCATGATTAACTGGTGGCTGGATAAAGGCATCGCCGGTTTTCGCATCGATGCAATTACCTTTATTAAAAAAGATCAGGACTACGCCTCTCTGCCCGCAGACGGTATTGATGGTCTGGCATCGATTAAAGCGAAATCACGCAACCGTCCGGGCATCGAGCGCTTTCTCCACGAGCTAAAAGAGCGCACTTTCCGTCGTCACCGCTGCGTAACCGTGGGCGAAGCGCCGGGCGTGCCTCTGGAAGAGTACGACAGCTATATTGGGCCAGACGGCTACTTTAATATGATTTTCGATTTTCACGCCGCCGATATTGATGTCGAAAACGGTTCTGAATGGTTTAAGCAGCGCGACTGGAACGTTCGCGAATTCAGGGAGGCGCTATTTGCCAGCCAACGGGCCTTTTACCAGGCCGGCTGGGGAACGACGTTTATTGAAAACCACGACCAGCCCCGCGCGCTGTCCAAGCTCATCCGCGACGCGGATTATCAAAATGACGTCGGTGCCAAAGCGCTGGCCGCGATGTACTTCTTTATGGCCGGAACGCCGTTTATTTATCAGGGCCAGGAGCTGGGGATGAAAAATTTCCGCCGACAATCGATCGCGGAATTTGACGATATTTCCAGTATTGATAACTACCACCGCGCCCTGGCGGAAGGTTTCTCTGAACAGCAGGCGTTAGGCTTTATCAACCAGCGCTCGCGGGACAATTCGCGAACGCCCTTTCCGTGGTCAGATAGCGCCAACGGCGGATTTAACCGGGGCGCGCGGCCCTGGCTGGCGTTTTCCGCAGCTGACTTCAGCGTCAACGCGCAAAGCCAGATAAACGATGCGGATTCAGTATTCGCGTTTTACCAGAAGATGATCGCCTTGCGAAATAAGCACTATCCGCAAACGCTGATCTATGGTTCATTCGCCGCCATAGAAGACGTTGACGATCGCATCATTGCCTACGAACGGAGAACGGCGACCGAGCGTTTTATCTCGATAACCAATTTAAGCGCACAGCCTCTGCCCTTTACGCTCCCGGCGGGTGAGATTGTCCTCAATAATTATGCCGACGCTGAGACTCCCCTGAAACCCTATCAAACCCTTCTCGTTAAGGAATGAGTCAAATATGAACAACTATAAAAATATCGCCGTTGAGATCGTGAATATCATCGGCAAGGAAAATATTGCCTCAGCCACCCACTGCGCCACCCGTTTACGTTTACAGGTAAAAGATCGACAGAAAATTGATGATGATAAAATCCGCAATATTAGCGAAGTCAAAGGCGTATTTTTTAATGCTGGCCAGTATCAGATAATCCTCGGAACCGGGATCGTCAATAAGGTTTACCAGGCGTTTGTTAACGAATTCCAGGTTGCCGAAATCAGCAAGGATGAAATGACGAAGCAGAGTACGGGCCGGTTACAGCGGGGAATTCGCAATTTATCAGACGTGTTTGTGCCGATTGTCCCGGTACTCGGGGCCACCGGCCTGTTTCTCGGCCTGAAGGGGGTCATTTTTAACGATACCGTCCAGGCGTGGTTTGGCGGCAGCGTTCATCAGGTTCCGGTGGCGCTGCAAACGCTGACCACGGTGCTTTGCGACACCGCTTTCGCCTTTCTGGCGGCGTTTATTTGCTGGTCGGCGTTTAAGAAATTTGGCGGTACGCCAATTATCGGCTTCTTAATCGGCCTGATGCTGGTCTCCCCCGCGCTGCCGAACGCCTATGACGTGGCGTACGGCAACAGCAGCCCAATTTATGTATTGGGTTTTATTCCTCTGGTCGGCTATCAGGGGTCTATTCTGACCGCCCTGATCACCGGCATTATCGGCGCTAAGCTGGAAATTTTTTTCCGCCGGGTGATGCCCAACTCGATGGATCTGATTTTTACGCCGTTTATCGTCATCCTGATTGCGGTGGCCATCGCTTTACTGGTTTTAGGGCCGCTGGTGCATGCGTTTGAACATTATGCCGTGATGGCTATTCAGCAATTTCTGACGTTGCCTGCGGGTATTGGCGGTCTGTTAATCGGCTTCATCTATCCCATTGCCGTGATGACCGGGATGCATCATATGTTTATTATGATTGAAACCTCGCTGATTGCCGGTACCGGGTTTAATCCATTAATTACGGTGTGCGCGATGTACGGCTTTGCCAACGCCGCCGTATGTCTGGCTATTTCACTGAAGGCGAAAAATATCGCGTTTAAAACCGCCGGGATTTCCGCGACCATTACTCAGCTATTAGGCGTTTCGGAACCGGCTTTATTCGGTATCGTGATGCAATCCGGGCTACGGGCGATAATGGTGATGCTCACCAGCTCGGCGCTGGGCGGCATGGTGCTGTCGCTATTGTCGATAAAAGCGAACTCATACGGTCTGGCGGTCCTTCTGTCGCCGCTGATGTATCTCTACGATCGCTATCAGTTTGTTACCTATATTACCGTCGGACTCGCGGTCTTTATTTTTGCCTTTATTATCACGTTCATTTTTGTCAAAACCGATAAAGCGACCAAAGAGGCCTGAAAAAAATAAAGCCCAACTATTAATTTAACACCCCAATATACATCCCATTTTAATGGCACAGTAACCTGTGCTCTGCGCCCGCGCGTCCAGAGCACAGCTACCCCTGTACAGGTATTAATGATGAAAGCCTATATGCTTACGCTCTGCGCGCTGGCTTTGCCAGCATCCGCCGCTGCGGCGGATACGACCCTGAATGAAATTAACGCCCGACTCGAAAGGCTTGAGGCCGAATTAAAACAGTCGCGCATCCAATTACAGGATGCGACGCGAAAAATAGACGCTGCGGAAAAAAGAGCGGCCAGCGCCGAAAAAAACGCGGCGCGCGCGCAAGAAAGATTACAGTTTGTCGAACAGCAAACCGAGCAAGACCTGGCGCGAATAAAAAGTAAACCGTCGCAGCCTCTTATCGCACAAGAGAAGGATCGGGAGATTAAATTCGGCGGCTACGCGCGCAGCGGAATATTGACCAGCAAAGGCACCACCAGCACCGTAGGCCCCTCTCTGACGCCTGCGGGCAGTACCGGCGGCAGCGTCGGGCGCCTGGGCAATGAATCAGATACCTACGTAACCGCCGATATCAACTACCGGCGAAAATATGATAATAACAGCCAGCTGCGTTATTACATGAAAATCGCCGAGTGGGATAAAACGTATAATACCGACAGTTCATACAACGGTCAGATGAACGTACGGCAGGCGTTTGTCGAAATGAGCGATATGCCTTCGTTTAGCGGCGCATTTAAACAGGCCACGCTGTGGGCCGGCAAGCGTGAAGACCGGGATAACTTTGATATTCACTGGCTTGATTCCGATATGATGAATTTAATCGGTACCGGCGCAGGTATTTATGACGTGAACTTGTGGGGCGATATCAAAACCAATCTCGCCATATACGGGCGTAATTTCAACGATATCGATACGATGGACAACGTTGAATATAACAACATGACCGGCGCGGATAACACCTATATTCAAAACTACACCTTCTCGCTGAATAACCGGCTGGACAGCTGGCAGTGGATGCTCAACGGGTTATACTCGCAGGACAACGATAAACGCATTAACGATGGCCTGGCGTCGGATAAAGCGGCCTCGCAGGGGTTCAACACCATGCTGGCGTACCATGGCGACAGCTTCTACGGCCTGCGTCCCGGCAGTACCAAAACGGCCCTGCTTTATGGCCGCGCGCTGGGAGCGGAGGTTCGCGGCCCGGGCTCCGACGGCTATCTGATAAACCCGGCATGGACCGTCAAGTTTGCCTCTTACGGGACAACGTCCCTCACCGACAGGCTGAGCTTCGCGCCGCTGATCGTCGCCCAAAGCAGCAATAGCCGCTATATCGATTCAGACCATTACGACTGGGTGACCCTGAACGCGAGAATAATTCAGCAGATTAAGCAGAACTTCGCCCTGCAGTACGAAACCAGCTATCAGTATATGGATATCGATCCGAAAGGCTTTAATGGCAACAGAGCTGCCAGCGGCAGCTATTACAAGCTGACGTTTGCTCCTACTTTCAAGATGCAGAACGTGACGGACTTCTTTGAACGCCCGGAAATCCGCTTTTTTGCCACCTGGATGCGCTGGGACAAATCGCTGGATGACTACTCCTCGACGGACACCTTCGGCAGCGCCGGATACCATAGCGCGGGGACGTTATTCTTCGGCGCCCAGCTCGAAACCTGGTTCTGAAAGCCTGCCTCTTTGACTAACCCCGAGGAAGAGGCGCGCCAGTAATTGGCCCTCTTCCTCATTTTGAACCACAATTATTGGGCCAGATTTCCGTTACCCGGAAATGATCTATCGTGGAGCTTTTCAACTGGCGGAAGGCCACCGACAACAAATGTGATAACAACAACGGCGGGTCAGTCATTATGAAGAAAATTGCCATTATCGGCGCAGGTCCAACCGGAATTTATACCCTGTTCTCATTACTCAAACAGGGCGAGCCGCTGGACGTGTCAATTTACGAGCAGGCCGAGGAAGCGGGCGTGGGCATGCCCTACAGCGATGAAGAGAATTCGCGCATGATGCTGGCCAATATCGCCAGCATTGAAATCCCCCCCATTCAGAGCAGCTATCTCGACTGGCTGAAAGCCCAGAGCCGGACCCGCCTTGCGCGCTACGGCGTGGATTACGACGCTTTGCACGATCGTCAATTTTTACCGCGCATCCTGCTGGGTGAATACTTTCGCGACCAGTTTCTTGCGCTGGTCGGAGAGGCCAGGGAGCAGGGCTTTCGCATCCGGGTCAATGAGTCCTGCCGGGTCAGCGACCTGCAGGCGACCGAAGAAGGGGTCAGACTGTGGGTTGAGGATGAGCCGGTCGCCGAAGCCTTTGACCTCGCGGTGATCGCCACCGGACACGTCTGGCCCGATGAAGAAGAGTCGACCCGCACCTGGTTTCCCAGCCCGTGGTCTGGCCTCATGGAGGCCAGCATTCACCCTTGCCGGGTGGGCATTATGGGCACCTCGCTAAGCGGAATTGACGCCGCGATGGCCGTCGCCGTCCAGCACGGTCGGTTTATCGGGTCCGACGATGACGCCCTCGCCTTCAGGCTGGACGAGGCAAGCGAGGCGCTAAGCATCGCGCTGATGTCGCGCTCCGGCATTTTGCCGGAAGCGGATTTTTACTGTCCTATTCCCTGGGAGCCGCTGAGCATCGTCAGCGAAAGCGCGATGGAGCAAGCCATCGCCGCGGGCAGCGACGGTCTGCTCGATCGCGTCTTTGAGCTGGTGGCGCAGGAAATCACGCTTGCCGACCCCCTATGGAGCGAAAATATCGCCCTTCACAGCCTTAACGCCGACAGCTTCAGCGAGGCGTGGTTTGCTAAACGCCAGCAGCATAATCCGTTCCACTGGGCGCTGGATAACCTTGAAGAGGTTGAGCGCAACAAACGCGCGCGATATACGGTTCCCTGGCGCTACGCGATCCTGCGGCTGCATGAAGCCGTTCAGGCGATGGTGCCTCACCTAAATGACCATGACCGGGAGCGTTTCAAAAATGGTCTTGCGCGGGTCTTTATCGACTGCTATGCCGCCATTCCTTCAGAGTCTATCCGCCGGCTGCTGGCGCTGCGCGAAGCGGGCGTCATCAGTATTCTCGCCTTAGGGCATGACTATGAGATGGCGGTAGAGCAGGAAAAAACGGTGATTACCAGCGAACAAAATCGCTATACGTTTGATGTATTTATTGATGCCAGAGGGCAAAAGCCGCTGAAAAATAAAGATCTTCCCTTCCCGCATTTAAGGGAGCAGCTGCTGGCGACCGGAGAAGAGATTCCTGAGGTCGGAGACGACTATACGTTGCGGGAACCGCCCGAAGTACGCGGGCGCATCGCGTTCGCCGCCATTCCCTGGCTGATGCACGATCAGCCTTTCGTTCAGGGTATCACCGCCTGCGCGGAGATCGGCGCGGCGATAGCGAAAGCGATATCCCAGCCGGCAAGCCGCTCGCGCAGGCGTTTATCCCCGCTCGATCTTTAGGAAAGAAAAATAGCCGCCCGTTGACGGGCGGCTATTTTTAACGCTTTTCAGGCTGGGGATGCCAGGGATCTTTTTTATGATCTTCGCTGTCGTCTCTTTTACGCGGCACTTCCCCCTGCTCGCGCGGGTCCTCTTTCGACGGATGACGGCCCCGCTTATCCGGGTCGGCTGGATGCTGTACGGACATCAATTCCTCCTGCTTGAGCGGTTATTTCTGGATCCGGTCCACCCGCACTACCGGCGGCGTCATTTTTTTATCGAGGCTGCCGTTGATGCTGATCATCTGATCGGGCTTCACTTCGCGGCCATCAAAAACCGCGGCGGGGATAATCACTGCGATGGTGTCGGTTTTATCGCGAAAGCTATAGCGGTCGTTACCGTGCTGCTCGATAAGATTGCCGCGTAATGAGATGGTTGCCCCATCGTGCATTTCCAGGGCCTGGCGCACGGTCATAATTCGTCCGTCCTCCGTCCCGCGGTAGCCATCGTCAATTTTATGCGGCGGCGGCGGAGCGGCATCTTTTTTAAATCCCCCGTCATCCGCGGCATAAACGCCCTGAGCCATCAGCGCACAGAAAATAACGGGCAGTAATTTTTTCATCAACCATACCTCCGGCATATTTTTGTCTTGTCTTAATAAGTCTGGTTGCTGATGTTCATTTTCACAAGTTCCGTACCTGGTGAGTCGCCCGGGAAATATTTTTAACGACTTCACCGCCCGCGTAAATATGCGCGCCGGACAGCATTAAAAAGGCGCTAAATATACCGTCAGGCTTGCGATAGAATAATCCTAAAATGCCAAACGCCGCTGGCGCCTCTCATTTTGAAAAGTTTCCCGGCAATCAGTAAATTACCGATGGGAGAGGAATCAAAGCGCCAAAATTATAACAGCGAAGCCGTTCAATTATTCTTCAATATTCCACGGCAGGCTGACCAGGCAACTACGCTTACTCTTTTAACACGAGGAGGTCAGTATGAGCGACAACGCTAACAATACCGCGAAGTATCCCCGTCCCCCCTTTGTTGACCAGCCGCAATCGCCGCCGGGTCTTGCCGAAGAGATGAAGCCGCAGCCGGATCACGGTGAGCTGAGCTATGTCGGTTCCGGGCGGCTCGCCGGTAAGCGCGCCTCGATTACCGGCGGCGATTCCGGGATTGGGCGCGCGGTCGCGATCGCCTTCGCCCGCGAAGGCGCCGATGTGGCGATAAACTATCTGCCGGAAGAGGAGGCCGATGCGGAAACCGTGATTGCCCTGATTCAGGCCGAAGGACGTACAGCCGTCGCGATTCCGGGAGATGTGCGCGACGAATCCTTCTGCGAAACCCTGGTGGAACAGGCCGCCAGCGAACTCGGAGGGCTGGATATTCTGGTCAATAACGCCGGACGCCAGCAATATTGCGAATCACTGGAAGAACTCACCACCGCCGACTTTGACGCCACCTTCAAAACCAACGTTTATGCGGCCTTCTGGATCACCAAAGCCGCCCTGCGACATCTTAAAGAACACAGCGCGATTATTAATACTTCATCCGTGCAGGCCTTTAAGCCGAGCCCCATCCTGCTGGACTACGCGCAAACCAAAGCCTGCCTGGTGGCGTTCACGAAATCGCTGGCCAAACAGCTGGGGCCGAAGGGTATCCGGGTAAACGCGGTCGCCCCCGGTCCCTATTGGACGGTGCTGCAGTCAAGCGGCGGCCAGCCGGATGAGAAGGTGCGTCAGTTCGGCGCCGATACGCCGCTGGGGCGTCCCGGGCAGCCGGTAGAGATTGCGCCGCTGTACGTTACCCTTGCCTCTGATGCCTGCTCCTTCACCTCCGGCCAGGTGTGGTGCTCCGACGGCGGCGACGGCGTGCTGTAAATCCCGCGCGGCGGCGCGCCCCTCAGCGGTGCGCCGTCGTCTTAAGACAGGCGAGGTATTTCTGCGCTGAGTCCAGAACGATCTGCCGGGCATTTTTGGGGACGTTCTGCCCCTTAAAGGCGCCGTACAGCGCCCCGAAAGGCGTATCGCCCAGACGTTCAACGATCTTCTCCACGCTGGCGGCCGCCAACGGCAGCAAATTGGGATAGCTCCACATAAACGAAACGGCGCGCGCCCCCGGCGTCACCTGGATAATATCGCCCGCCAGCATAATACCGTCATCTTTCGCCCAGTGCAGAACGGTTCCTCCGGCGAAATGGCCTCCCAGGCGCAGCAGCCGCACCGCCGGGAGGATCTCCAGCGCATCTCCTTCCCATAGCGTGATGGCCGGGCTATCGCGCATAATCCATTCGCGATCGCTGGCGTGGAGATAAATTCGCGCATTAAAGGCGTCGGCCCAGTCCTGCATCGTGGTGTAGTAATGAGGATGGGAGATGGCGATCGCGTTTATCCCGCCCAGGGCGGTAATCAGCGTTTTGCTGGCGGCATCAAGATTGGCGATGCAGTCCCAGAGAATATTCCCCTGCGGCGTGAGCAGCAGAAACGCGCGCTGATCGATTGCAAATTTCGGTACCGTCCTGACGCTCAACAGCCGATCGTTATGCTGCTGCCACGTATTCGTATGCGTCTCGGTCAGATCGTCTGGCTTGATCCAGACCTGCCCGCTGGCCGGGACGTACTGGCGTTCATCCTCACAGATACGACAATGGTTCAGGGTGTTGCCGCGATCGTCGTAGGACGTCCCGCAGGTTGCGCACAGCTTAATCATCACTTCTCCTTAAGAAATCATTCAGGGAGCCGTAATGAGTATGGCAGACAGGGAATTTATGGCAGGAGGTGAGCATCTCAGGGCTTCCGTGCCCTGAAAGAGAAGTTTATTCGAAATAAACGTCAGGGTTTTCCGACAGCGACACAAAGGTTTTGCTGTTTTTATCCAGAGCGCGAATGTCACCGCTTTCAATATCGTAGAACCAGCCGTGCAGACGCAACGTGCTATCCCGCAGACCCACGGCAACCGACGGGTGGGTTTTAATATTGTTCAGTTGGGCGATAACGTTTTCCTGCACCATACCGTTGACTTTATCGGTCTCGTTGGCCCAGGTTTTCTTCTCCACGACGGCTTTCGCCGCATCGGAGTAGCGCAGCCAGTGGGAAACGGCAGGCATGGGGTCCAGGCACTGGCAGGTGGCGATGGCTTTCATCGCGCCGCAGTTGGAGTGGCCGCAAATGACGATATCGGTCACGCCCAGGGCCACGACGGCATACTCGATCGTCGCGGAAACCCCGCCCGGCTCAGGACCGAAAGAGGGCACGATATTCCCGGCATTACGGATCACAAACAGCTGGCCCGGCTCCTGCTGGGTCACCAGCTCCGGCACCAGGCGGCTATCGGAACAAGAGATAAACAGCGCTTTAGGATTTTGGCTGGAGGCCAGGCTGCGGAAGAGCTCTTTACGTTGCGGGAAAATCTCTTTCTGGAAGTTGAGGAAGCCCTCAATGATATGTTGCATAGCAGTGTCTCTTTTCTCTGTTTTAATGACGATATGACAAAGATCACATTTAGCCAGTTTATCACCGACGCGCGAAATGGGAATCGTTATTCGAACAGGCGATGAAACATCGCGCCGTAAAGTCGGGTGACAGCGCGCTAAAGATTGTTTATTTTTTGACGGTGAAACAATCATGAGCGGGAGCCGGATGCGACTTTAGCGCTCAACATCAACCAGGAGCGTTTATGTTTTTATCCAGCCTGATGGCCATTGCCGCCGTACTCATCATGGGCGTGATCAGCCCCGGCCCAAGCTTTATTTACGTGGCCCGCAACGCCGTTGCGCGCTCAAGGATGCATGGTCTGGTCACCGCGCTGGGAACCGGGACGGGGGCGGCTATCTTTTCGATTATGGCCATGATGGGGCTGCAAAAAGTGCTGACGGCAGTGCCGGAAATGTTTATTGGC
Source organism: Klebsiella sp. PL-2018 (assembly GCF_019048985.1). NCBI lineage: Bacteria > Pseudomonadati > Pseudomonadota > Gammaproteobacteria > Enterobacterales > Enterobacteriaceae > Klebsiella > Klebsiella sp. PL-2018. The sequence goes on along the minus strand of NZ_CP077673.1, from coordinate 2,536,932 downwards.
CTGAAGGTCGCGGGCGGCCTCTATCTGCTCTGGCTGGGGTATAAAATCTACCGCGGCGCGGCGCAGCCGATGGATTTTGCGGCAGGCGGCATGGCGGCGGAACATTCCCTGCTGAAAACCTTCCGCGATGGCCTCTATACCCAGCTCAGCAACCCAAAAACGGCGCTGGTGTTCGCCTCTATTTTTACCGCCCTGCTGCCGGAGCGCATCCCGCTGGCCTTTTACTATATCGTGCCGCTGATGAGCTTCCTGATTGACGTCAGCTGGTATTCGCTGGTGGCCCTGGTGCTCTCTTCCGCGCGACCGCGCAGCGTCTACCTGCGCATGAAGCGTAAGATCGATATCGTCACCGCCACCGTGCTGGGCGCGCTCGGCCTGCGCCTGATTGCCACTTCGCTGTCAAAGTAGGCCAGCAAACCGTTTAAACGGTATAAATACGAATATCGTGTTCGCTAAACGCGTCGCGATATTCGCGACTGATATTCTCCTCGACCACCAGCACGTCAATGGCGCTGCTTTCGACCACCACAAAGCGCGCCACCGCCGGGATTTTGTCCGAGGTCAGGCCGACGATGATTTCGCTGCACTGTTTTATCACCGCTTTTTTAAATTCACAGTCGGCGTAGTCAAAGCCCGTCAGACCGGACTCAGGCGCCATGGCGCAGCCGCCGATAAATCCCTGATCGAAGAGCATGCCCTGAATCTGCGCCACGGCGGAGGCGCCCACGCAGCCGCCGCTTGCCCGCTGGATTTGACCGCCAAGCATCACCACGTCATACAGCGGTTTTTTGAGCAGTACGGCAGCGATCTCGGGAGAATTCGTGACCACCGTTAACGCCAGCTCCGCCGGCAGCGCTTCCGCCATCGCCAGGTTAGTGGTGCCGGTATCGATAAAAATGCAGCCGCCGGGCTTCACCAGCTTTGCGCACTTCTGCGCGATCCTGCTTTTTGTCGCCGTATTTTTCTCTTTGCGCTCGCTATAGTCCCCCGCCTCCGGCAGGGTCATCACCGCGCCGCCGTAGACCTTTTTACAGTACCCTTCGCGGCTAAGTTCATGTAAATCACGGCGAATAGTATGCTCGGAGACGTTAAGGCGGCTGGCGAGTTCGGCGCAAACCACCCTGCCGTTCTCCTGCAGGATCTGGCAAATAAGCGCTTGTCGTTGTTTAGGAAAAGCAGCATAATCGAGCACAAATAACTCCTGATAAAATCTTTATCGAGCAACAAAGTGCATGATCGTGCATTCAGACCCTGACTGTCAATACACCCTATAAAGAGGTTTGCTATGAAAATTGCCCACATCGCCCTATGGACCCGCCAGCTTGAGCAACAGGCCCGCTTTTGGGTGGCCTTCTTCGACGGCGAGATTAATGAGAAGTACTGCAGCCAAACCAACCCGGGCTTTGAGTCCTTTTTTGTCAAGATTGGCGACGGCATTGCCATTGAGCTGATGACCAAGCCGGGGCTTGTCGCGCAGACGGCGGATAACAACCACACCGGCTGGGTACACCTGGCGATTACCGTTGGCGGCGCTGAAAAGGTCGATACGCTGGCAAACCGCGCCGCCGCGCAGGGGATTCTGGTCTCGCCGCCGCGGACCACCGGCGATGGCTATTGTGAAGCGGTGATTAAAGACCCCGATGGCAACCTGATTGAAATCGTCGCATAGTATCAGGCACTGACTCAACAGGAGACGCCCGTGGCCAACTATCGCGTAATCGACAAACAAAACTGGCCGCGTAAAGATCATTTTGATTTTTATCGCGGTTTTGCCAACCCCAGCTTTAATCTCTGCGTTCCTGTCGAGGCGCAGCGGCTATATGAGTGCGCGAAAGATCGCGGCGTCTCGTTTTTCCAGCTGGCGCTCTACGCCCTGGTTCGCGCGGCGAACGGGGTGCCGCAGCTGAAACAGCGGCTGCTGGGCGACGATATTATCGAATATGACCAGCTGGCGGTAATGACGCCGGTGATGACCGCCCAGGAAGGCTTTCGCCAGGTCTGGTGCGACAACGCCGCCGATTTTGCCGCCTTCAGCCATGCCGCCACGCCGAACATTGAAGCGGCGAAACATACCGCGCCGGTGCCGCTTATCGTCAACGGCGAGAATTTCTTCTGCGCCAGCTGCCTGCCGTGGCTGCATTTCAGCGCCATCACTCACGCGGAGTATTACGTCGGCGCGGCGGTGCCCGCCCTCACCTGGGGCAAGCTGAAAAACGGCATCATCCCGGTGGCGGGCAAATTCAATCACGCCTTTGTTGACGGCCTGCACGCCAGCCGCTTCTTTGCCCGAGTCGAAGAGGGGTTCGCCGAGCCGGAGACCCTCTGGCAGGCAGAATAAATATCGTCCCTGTCATTCCCCTGCCCCGACCTTTCCCGGGGCGGCTTCCCCTCCCTGCGCTGCTGCAAATCCAACACGCGGGTTGCCTCAGGTTGCAATTGCAGCAGCCCGCGCGCTTTCCACAAAACCTATCTCACTGATTAATAAACATTAAAAATGAAATGCGTTCTGGCATAGCCTTTGCTTTAGCTGTCATATAACCCACAGGAATTATTAACTATTTAGATAGTTATTTTTTGCATATACCGTTTATTGAACCGTGAGATGTGACTATGCCCGACGAAAAACTAACCCTTCGCTATACCCGCCAGACGCCAAAGGCATACGTTATCCGCAGCGATGACGAAGCGATCGCCATCGCCCATGAGATCGCGGCGGTACTGCAGCCCGACGCGGCGCAACGCGATCGCAGCGGCAGCGTGCCGCCGGAGATTATCGATACCTACTCCAACAGCGGCCTGTGGGGGATTACCGTCCCGCGGCAGTGGGGCGGAGCCGAGGTTTCTGCCGCGACGCTGGCTCAGGTGATTGCGATTATTTCCGCCGCCGACCCGTCGCTGGGGCAAATCCCGCAGAACCACTACTGCCTGCTGGAGGATATTCGTCTGCAGGGCAGCGAAGCGCAGCAGGCCTTTTTCTTCGCTCAGGTGCTGAAAGGCTATCGCTTCGCCAATGCCCTTTCTGAGACCGGCGGTAAGACGGTGCTTGATATCCGCACCCGCCTGGAGGCCAGCGATCGCGGTCTGCGCATCACCGGTCGTAAAGGATACTGCACCGGATCTCTTTACGCCCACTGGATCGGCATTCTGGCGCTGGATGCGGAGAATAACGCGCAGCTGGCGTTTGTTCCGCGCGAATCTGCAGGGCTGACGGTCATCGACGATTGGGCCTGCCTCGGCCAGCGCACCACCGCCAGCGGGACGGTCCTGGCGGAGGATCTGGCCGTCGAGCCTTTCCACCTGTTCCCGACGTGGAAATCCTACGCGACGCCAACCCTTGCCGGGCCGTTTGCCCAGCTCACCACCGCCGCCATCGATCTGGGGATCGCCCGCGCGGCGCTTAGCGATACGGTAAGCTTTGTCAGCGAATTCGCCCGGCCGTGGATTGATGCCGGCGTTGAGCGCGCCAGCGACGATCCGCTGACTATCTATCAGATAGGCCAGCTTGACAGCCGCCTGGCGGCCGCCGACGCGCTGCTGGAGCGGGCCGGGAAGGTGCTCGACCGGTATAAATACGATCTGAGCGAGGATAACGTCGCCCAGGCGTCTATCGCCGTGGCGCGCGCCAAGGTCTTTACCACCGAAGCGGCGCTGGAAGCCGCCAGCCGCCTGTTTGAGCTTAGCGGCACTCGCTCGACCAGCATCGCCCTCAATCTTGACCGCCACTGGCGCAACGGGCGCGTCCACACCCTGCACGACCCGGTGCGCTGGAAATATCAGCTGCTGGGCAACTGGGTGCTCAACGGCATTCGTCCGCAACGCCATGACTGGAACTGAGATGAACCGCGCGCTGGCTTTTTTCGCGAATATCGACTGGGGCGACGTGGCGCAGGCCAGCGTCGATACCTTGACCATGCTGGGCTGGTCGCTGGGCTTTACCGTGCTGATTGGCCTGCCGCTGGGGATTGTGCTCTATCTCAGCGGCCAGCCTCGCCTGCTTCACGCGCCGCGCCTCTATCGCCTGCTGTCGCTGGGGGTCAACGTCCTGCGATCGCTGCCGTTTATCATTTTATTGATCGTGATGATCCCGGTGACGACGCTGATTACCGGCACTTCGCTCGGCGTTGAAGGCACCATCCCGCCGCTGGTTGTCGGCTGCGCGCCTTTCTTTGCCCGGCTGGTTGAGACCGCGCTGCGCGAGGTGGAGCACGGTCTGGTGGAGGCCAGTTGGTCAATGGGCGGCAACACCTGGCAGCTAATCTGGCACACCCTGCTGCCGGAGTCGCGCGCCGGGCTTATTGCCGCCGTGACCGTGACCGCGATTTTACTGGTCGATTATACCTCCATGGCGGGGGTCATCGGCGGCGGCGGGCTGGGCGACCTGGCCATCCGCTTTGGCTATCAGCGCTTCCAGACGGACGTGATGGTGATAACCGTTCTGCTGCTGATTGCTCTGGTGCAGATAGTACAGATGAGCGGCGATCGTCTGGTGAAGGCGATGAGCCGCAAATAACAATAGCTTCAGGAATAAGACAATGAAAAAAACAACACTCGCAGCCGGGCTCCTGGCCCTCTTCGCTTTATCCGCCAGCGCCAACGAGACGCTGACCGTGGGCGCGACGCCGGTCCCCCATGCCGAAATTCTCGAGTTCGTGAAGCCCGAGCTGGCGAAACAGGGGGTCGATCTGAAAATTAAAGTCTTTAACGACTTTATCCAGCCTAACCAGCAGCTGGCGGAGAAAAATCTCGACGCCAACTACTACCAGTACCGCCCTTTCCTCGATAACTACAACCAGACCCGCCACACCCATCTGCTGCCGGTGGTCGGCGTGCATATTGAACCCTTTGGCGCTTATTCGAGTAAATATAAAACGCTCAAAGAGGTACCGGATGGCGCCACCGTTGCCATTCCGAACGATCCGGTGAATACCGGTCGCGCGCTGGTGATGCTCAGCAATGCCGGGCTGATTACCCTGAAAAACCCGCGAGATCCGCAGTCGGCGACCAAAGATATCACCGCTAATCCGCACCGTTTTAAAATTCGCGAGCTGGAAGGCGCGATGCTGGCGCGGGCGGTGAATCAGGTCGATCTGGCGTTTATTTTCGCCAACTATGCGCTGGAGGCCGGAATTGATACCGACAAGGCGCTGCTGGTGGAAAAAGGCAGCGACCTGTACGTCGAGTATCTGGTGGCGCGTCCCGACAACATCAACGATCCCGGCATTCAGACGCTGGCGAAAGCCCTGAACTCAGACCGCGTGCGCAGCTTTATTCTCACCCGCTATAAAGGCAAAATTTTGCCCGGTTTTTAATCGCCGGATGTTCATCGGCAGCCTGCGGGCTGCCGCTTAATTTCGTTAACAGAGCCGCTATCGTGACGCAAAAACCCAACGCCACAACGCATATTCAGCTAAGCCAGATAAGTAAAGCCTACCCCAACGGCGTGCAGGCACTGCGGGTTATTAATCTGCAGATCGCGCAGGGAGAAATCTTCGGCATTATCGGGCGCAGCGGCGCCGGAAAATCAACCCTGCTGCGCCTGTTCAACCGCCTGGAAAATGCCGATAGCGGTGAAATTATCATTCACGGCGAGCATACGCGGCACTACTCCCGCAGCCAGCTGCGCGACCTGCGCCGCCGGGTCGCGATGATCTTCCAGCACTTTAATTTGATGGCCACCAAAACGGTGGCGCAGAACGTTGAGCTGCCGCTGAAAATGGCCGGGGTACCGCGGGCGGAGCGGCGGCGACGGGTCGATGAGATCCTGGAGCTGGTCGGCCTCAGCGCCCTGCGCGACAGCTGGCCGGCTAAGCTTTCCGGGGGACAAAAGCAGCGTACCGGCATCGCCCGCGCGCTGGTTACGCAGCCGGAGATCCTGCTGTGCGACGAAGCCACCTCGGCCCTCGACCCGGAAAATACCCTGGCGGTGCTAAAACTGCTCAAAGAGATTAATCAGCGCCTCGGTCTGACCATCGTACTGATCACCCATGAGATGGACGTCATTCGCACCCTCTGCGACCGGGTCGCGGTGCTTGAGCGCGGAGAAATTATCGAACAGGGGGAGGTGTGGCGAGTATTTGGCCATCCCCGGCACGAAGTCACCCAAAGCCTGCTCGGCACGCTGCACCATGACCGCCCGGACGAGCGTCCGCCGCTGAGCGGAAATCAGCAGCTGGTCACGCTGCATTTTGACGGCAGCAGCGGACATGAACCCAACTTACAGCATATCGCCGCCCTGCTGGGCGACGATGCTCGCCTGCTTTACGGCAGCTGCGAGCAGATTCAGGGACGGGTGATTGGCCAGCTGCGGGTACGCCTGGCGACACCGCTGGCAAATCAGCGCTTAGCGCAGCATGCCGGCTGGGTAGCAGACCGCCTGACCTTCTCCGGCGAACCGACAGCAGAGAATGCTGGCGCTTAGCGCAAAAATGACAGATTAATGCTGAATTATTGCTAATGCTAAATCGCTATAAGCCATAGCTTTTCGGTGTTAGACAGTGCGCGGTGCGCCTCTTATCTTTCGTCATGATTTGTAAATATTTTACGCAATTCTTTGATGAGGGAGCACTTTTGTCCAGACTACTGCACGGGTTAAAAACCAAACAGACGCGGTTCGCGCTTGCTCTGAAAATCGCGTTGCTCGGCGGCGCGGTGGCATTTTCTTCGGTCGCCATCGCCGACGACATTTTAAAAGAAGGGATCACCCCGGCCAGCGATGCCAGCCAGATCCCCGCCGCCGCGAAGCTGCGCAAAGATACCGTCGTGGCCGGCATCTCCGAGCCGCAGGGCATTTTTAACCCCTACTTTTTCGTCAACGGCTGGGATGAGAACGTCACCAACGTGATTTTCTCTCGCCTGATCGACTGGGACAGCCACGGCAATCTGGTGCCGGGCCTCGCCGAAAGCTGGACGGTGAGTCCGGATAACAAGGTCTACACCATCAAGCTGCGCCCCAACCTGACCTTTAGCGACGGTTCGCCGCTGACCGCCGACGATGTCGCCTTTACCCTTACCGTGCTGCTGGATCCGAAATACGACGGCGATACCGATATCACGCTCGCCAATATTGCCGGCGGCGCGGAGTACAAAGCGGGGAAAGCCGATAGCGTCAGCGGTCTGAAAGTGCTTGACCCCTTAACGCTGCAGGTGACCACCACCCAGCCGGGCGCGACGACGCTGGCAAAAATTGGCGGTCCGGTACTCTCCAAAGCCTATTACGGCAAAGGCTACCAGCGCGGCAACCTCGACTATCTGCGCACCCTGCACGGCAAACCGCTGGGCAACGGTCCCTACGTTTACGACAAATACATCCCCGGCCAGGAGATTCGTTTCCACGCCAACAGCCATTTTTATCGCGGTACGCCGCCCACCCCGCGCTTTATCTATCGCGTGACCAACCCGTCAACCAACTTCCAGCTCTTCCAGACGGGTGAAACCGACTACGACGCCTTTACCTCGCGTCCTGACGATATCGAACAGCTGAAAATGCTCGGCTTTGCCAACATCAACCTTTACGGCTCCAGCGACTACAGCCAGGTGGAATTTAACGTCCGCCGCCCGGCGCTGAAGGACGTGAAGGTACGCCAGGCGCTGATTTACGGCCTCGACCGCCAGAAGCTGATTGATGTGGTCTACCAGGGCTACGGCAAGGTGGCGATTGAGCCTATCGCGCCGATCTCCTGGGCCTGGAACGCCGACGGGGTAAACCCGTATCACTACGACCCGGCGCAGGCGAAAAAGCTGCTTGACGAAGCCGGCTGGAAACCGGGGCCGGACGGTATCCGCGTTAAAGAGGGCAAACGCCTGGAGTTAACGCTGCTGGTGAGCAAGAAAGTGCTCAACGATGCGCTGATCCCCATCGCCAAAGAGAACTGGCAGCAGATTGGCGTCCTGTTAAAACCGCAGGTCGTCGATTTCAACGCCCTGATGGCGCAGCGTAAGTCGGGTAATTACGATCTGGCGTCGTTCAGCACCAGCACCCTTAACGACCCGCATGATGGCGTGTGGGATTTTTACAGCGCGGAAGCGAAAGAGTCCGGCTATAACAACCCGCAGGTCGATAAGCTGATTACCGAAGGTAACTCGGTGCTCGACGTCGAGAAGCGTAAGCCTATCTACCACCAGCTGTATCAGGTACTGGCGCAGGACCCGCCGGTGATCCTTCTCAGCTACCGTGAAATTCTCTCGGCGAGCAGCGCCCGGGTCACCGGCTTCAAACCGGATATCTACAACGGCCTGACCGGCAGCCTGCCGGATGTCAAAATCGTTAAGTAAATCCCCGGCCGCCGGGATGACCGGCGGCTGACGTGAGAATGTCATGAGAAATTTCATCCTGAGACGGCTGCTGCAAACGCTGCCGATGCTGCTGCTGGCCTCCTTTATTATCTTTATGCTGTTTGCCAAAACGCCGGGCGATTTTATCGACGGCAATATCACCCTCACCGCCGCCCGCGCCGCCGAACTGAAAGCCATTTACGGCCTGGATCAGCCGCTGCTCACCCGCTATATCCACTGGCTCGGCCAGCTGCTGCGCGGCGATCTCGGGTTTTCGCTGCAGTACCAGATCCCGGTCAGCCAGCTGCTCAACCAGTACATCTGGAACTCTTTCCTGCTGGCCAGCGTGGCGCTGGTATTTTACTGGGGAATTGGCCTGACGGTGGGCGTGGTCTCAGCGCTGAAGCCCAATTCTGCGTTCGATCATCTGGTGAGCGTCGCGGTGTTCGCCGCCATGTCGTTCCCGACCTTTTTTCTCTGTCTGCTGCTCATCAAGTGGTTCGCCGTCGACCTGCACTGGCTGCCGGTGGGCGGCATGACCAATACCGGCAGCGACGACAGCGGCTGGGGGTATGTGCTGCAGGTCGCCGCCCATCTGGTGCTGCCGGTACTGGCGCTGGTGATGCTCCAGGCGGGCAGCCTGACCCGCTATTTTCGCGCCAGCATGCTCGACGTGGTGAAAATGGATTTTATCCGCACCGCCCGCGCGAAAGGGCTGCGCGAACGCACGGTTATCCTCAAGCACGCCCTGCGTAACGCCCTGCTGCCGATCATCACCCTGCTCGGCTTCGAGCTGCCGGGGCTGTTCTCCGGGGCGATCATCACCGAAAAAGTGTTTAACTGGCCGGGGGCCGGGCATATTCATATCGATTCGCTGGCCGCCCGCGACTACCCGGTGTTAATGGGTTTCACCCTGTTTCTGGCGGTGCTGACCATTCTTGGCAACCTGATTGCCGATGTGCTTTACGCGTGGGTCGACCCGCGCATTCGCGTGAGGTCCTGATGCTCAGCTCTCTGTTTTCTGCTAACCGACGCCTGCGCAAGGCGGAAATCCCGGCGCTGGCGCAGGTGACCCCATCCCCCTGGCGTCAGGCCTGGCAGGCGCTGCGCCGCAATCGCCTGGCGATGCTGTGCCTGCTGCTGCTGGTCGTAATGGCCCTCTGGTGCATACTGGGGCCGCTGTGGTCGCCGTGGAAAGACGATGCCACCGACGCGCTGATGATTAACAGGCCGCCCGGCGCGGAACACTGGCTGGGTACCGACTTTCTCGGTCGCGATATTTACACCCGCCTGCTGCTGGCCGGGCGCATTTCGCTGATTATCGGCCTGCTGACCATGCTGCTGTCGGTCACCCTTGGCTATCTGCTCGGCGCGCTGTCGGGCTACGCCGGCGGCCTGACCGATAAACTTATTATGCGTTTTGCCGATCTGGTGATGACTATCCCCGGCCTGCCGCTGCTGATTGTCGCGGGCGCGATGCTCTCGGAGCTCGATTTCTCGCCGGACTCACGCATCTATATGGTGGTGATTATGCTGAGCCTGCTGGAGTGGCCGAAGCTGGCGCGGCTGGTACGCGGGCAGTGCCTCTCCCTGCGCGAGCGCGACTTTATGCTGGCGACCCAGGTGCTGGGACTGTCGGCGCGACGCCGTCTGTTTGGTCATCTGCTGCCGAATACGGTACCGATTCTGGTGGTCATGGCGACCATGGCGGTGGCGAACGCCATCCTCAGCGAGTCGGCGCTCAGCTACCTCGGGCTTGGTGTGGTACCGCCGACGCCGTCGTGGGGCAATATGATGGACGCCGCCAACAGCCTGATCGACTTTCAGCGCCGGCCCTGGCTGTGGATGCCGCCGGGGATCGCCATTTTTATCACCGTCATCGCCATTAACGTGCTGGGCGACGGCCTGCGCGACGCCATGGACCCTAAAATGAAACAGAGGCTGAAATGAGTCGCGCATTAATCACCTTTAATCAGCTTTCGGTCTCTTTTGCCGCCGACAAAAACCGGGTACGCGCGGTACAGGATGTGTCGTTCACTATTCGCGCCGGGCAGACCGTTGGCGTCGTCGGCGAATCCGGCTGCGGCAAAAGCGTCACCGCCATGTCGTTAATGGGTCTGCTGCCACCGCAGGCGGCGCGCATTGACGGCGGGGAAATTCTTTTTGAGGGCCAGGACCTGCTGCGGCTGAAAAACGCCCGTATGGCCGACCTGCGCGGCAATCAGCTGGCGATGATTTTTCAGGAGCCGATGACCGCCCTGAATCCGGTACTCACCGTCGGCGAGCAGCTCTGCGAACCGCTGATTCGCCACCGCGGCGAGCCGCCGAAGGCCGCATGGCGGCACGCTACCCAGCGCCTGACGGATGTCGGGCTGGCGCGCGCGGAGAGCCTGATGGCCAGCTATCCGCATCAGCTTTCCGGCGGCATGCTGCAGCGGGTGATGATTGCCATGGCGCTGAGCTGCCAGCCGAAGCTGCTGATTGCCGATGAGCCGACAACCGCCCTGGACGTCACCGTGCAGGCGCAGATCCTGCGCCTGCTGCGCGACCAGGCGCGGGCCAACCGGATGGCGATGATGCTGATTACCCACGATCTCGGGGTTATCGCGCAGATGGCCGAGCACGTTGTGGTGATGTACGCCGGGCGTATCGTCGAGCAGGGCGCGACCGCCGCGATTCTGCGTCACCCGCAGCATCCCTATACCCAGGGGCTGATTGCCTCGCGGCCGGTGCCGGGGGCCCGGCGCCGACGCCTCTATTCAATCCCCGGCCAGGTGCCGGACCTCGCCGCCCTTCCCGCCGGATGTGCCTTCGCCGAGCGCTGCGCAAAAGCCACCGCGCGCTGCCGACAGAGCATTCCGCCGCTGTCAGGGCAAGACCGGCAGGCCGCCTGCTTTTACAGTGAACTTTCGGAGTCCGTGACATGAGTCATGAATACGTGATTGAAGTGGATGGGCTGAAAAAACACTTCCCGCTGCGCGATGGGCTGTTCGGTCAGCAGACCGGCGTACTGCGGGCGGTGGATGGCGTGAGCTTTAAGATTCGCCGGGGAACGATTTTTGGCCTGGTGGGCGAATCCGGCAGCGGGAAAACCACCGTTGGCCGTACGCTACTGGGGCTGTATGAGAAGACCGCCGGCAGCGTCAAGTTTCGCGGTCAGGAACTTGCCGAACTGCCGCCGCGGGCAATGCGCGCGCTGCGGCCCAAAATCCAGCTGGTGTTTCAGGACCCCTACAGTTCGTTAAACCCGCGCATTCGCATCGGCGACGCCATTGGCGAGGCGATGCTGGAGCACAAGCTCTGTCGCCGGGCGGAGCTGTATGACAAAACCCTTGAGGTGATGCGCATCTGCGGGCTGGCCCCGCAGCATTACAACCGCTTCCCGCACGAATTTTCCGGCGGCCAGCGTCAGCGCATCGGCATTGCCCGGGCGCTGATCTTAAACCCGGATTTTATTATTGCCGATGAGCCGATTTCGGCCCTCGATGTGTCGATTCAGGCGCAGATTATTAATCTGTTTTCCGATCTGCGCGACGATCATGGGGTGACGTTTTTGTTTATCTCCCACGATCTCGGGGTGGTAGAACATCTCTGCGATGACGTGGCGGTGATGTATCTCGGGCAACTGGTGGAGACTGCCAGCCGCGATGCGCTATTCAGCCGGCCTTTGCATCCCTACACCCGGGCGCTGCTGGCGGCGGTACCGACCCTCGATCCGGACAGCGAGCCGGTCGCGGTGGTACAAGGTGAAATTCCCGACCCGTCCCGGCCGCCTTCCGGCTGTCACTTTTCCTCCCGCTGCCCGCAGGCCAGCGACCGCTGCCGTCGCGATATTCCACTATTAAGGGAGGTCGCCGACGGCCACCACGTCGCCTGTCACGCGGTTTAGCGCCGGCCAGGCTTCGGACCATAAAAAAACCGCCCACAGGGGGCGGTTACTTGCGCAAGAGCGAAACGGCTGCGGCTACTCTTCCAGCGCGAAGGCAATAATATCATCGCCCACGTCCGGCGAGTGGCTGGCGCCCCCGGCGGAGATCACCACGTACTCTTTACCGCTTTTCGGTGATTTATAGATCAGCGGCGCCGCCACTGCCCCAACCGGCAGACGAGCGCGCCACAGCTCTTTACCGGTGGCGGAATCCAGCGCGCGCAGGTAGTTATCCTGAGTTCCCGCGAAGAACACCAGTCCGGAAGCGGTTGACGTCGGGCCGCCCAGCGTCGGCATACCCAGCGGGATATGCATGTGCGTTTTCAGCCCCAGCGGACCGGTATCCTCCACCGACCCCATCGGCACCTGCCACAACAGCTGGCGAGTGTTGAGGTCAATGGCGCTCATGGTGCCAAACGGCGGGGTATTACAGGGAACGCCCAGCGCCGACTGCAAAATATCGATCCGCACGCCGCCGTATGGCCCGGCAATTTGCGGCCGCACGGTTCCCATAAAGCCGGGCACCTCGTCGGTGGAGACGTTATATTTCGCCATATCCTCTTTGCGCACCAGCGACATTCTCAACGGCATCCGCATATCGTTGACGAACAGCGTTCCTGTGCGCTCATCGATAGTGATACCGCCCCAGTTCATGCCGCCCAGCAGGCTTGGCCACTCGATGTACGGCTTCTCTGACGGCGGCGTGTACATGCCCAGATAAGTCGACGCTTTGAAGTCGATACGGCACATCAGCTGATCGAACGGCGTCACGCCCCACATCGATTTCTCGGTGAGCGGCTCGACGCCCAGCTGCGGCATGCCGGTGGAGAAAGGCTGGGTGGCGGAGAGATGCTCGCCTTCCGCGCCGTCATGGGCGACAGGCTGCTCTTCCACGCGGGTCACCGGCTTACCGGTACGCCGGTCGAGTACGTAAATCTGCCCGGTTTTGGTGGTCTGGATCAGAACCGGAACCTCTTCGCCCCGCTCGTTTTTCATATGGAACAGTACCGGCTGCGACGGCAGGTCATAGTCCCAGATATCATGATGCACGGTCTGGAAGACCCACTTCGTCTCGCCGCTGCTGGCGTCCACCGCCACCACGGAAGATCCGTATTTCTCTTTGGCCGCGTTGCGATCGCCGCCCCAGTAGTCCGGCGGACCGTTACCGGTCGGCAGATAAATCAGGTTCAGCTCTTTGTCAAAGCCCGGCACCGTCCAGACGTTCGGCGTTTCGAGGGTATAGACGCGACCTTTTACCGGGTCGGTAACGTTTTCCGGCTGGCCGACGTCCCACGCCCACACCACGTTTCCGTTACGTACGTCAAACGCGCGTACCACCCCGGACGGTTCACCGTGCACGATATCGCGCACCCAGCCGCCGAGCACCGCAATATGCCCCATAATCACCGGCGTTGAGGTCGGGTGGTAGCGTTTGCTGTTTTCGGTATTGTCCATACCCTGTTTCAGATCGACGCTACCGTGATCGCCGAAGTCATCGCACAGTTCGCCGGTTTTGGCGTTCAGGGCGATCAAACGGGCGTCGACGGTAGACACCAGGATACGCTGCGGGCACTGCTGCAGCGCCGGGCTGGCCTTCTCTTCTGCGCTCAGCGAATCATCGCTTTGTACATCGTAATAGCCGACCCCGCGACAGGTGACGTGTTCGGCGGTACTTGCGTGCGGGTCAAAACGCCAGCGCGCTTTCCCGGTATCCGCATCCAGCGCCGTAACCACGTTCAGCGGCGTACAGGAGTACAGCGTGTCGCCAATTTGCAGCGGGGTATTTTCATCGACGCCAATCCCGGCGCCGGTTAGCCGGCGGCCGGTGTGATACGTCCAGGCGACTTTCAGGTTTTTGACGTTTTGCGGCGTGATCTCATCGTACGGCGCAAAACGGGTGCCGGAGGCATCGCGGCCGAAGAACGCCCAGTTATCGCTTTTGGCAGCCAGGGTCGGCGTGCTGTCGTCGCTCGCTTTCACCACGCCGTGATGAATACCGCCGTGCGGGTAGAAGGTGGAAACCAGCGTCGCCAGCAGCAGGAGGAAAATCGCCGAGGCGCTCCAGTTGGCGTAGCGTCTGCGCGCAGGCGGGATCGGCAGCGTCGCCGCCAGCCACAGCGCCAGCATCAGCATCAGCGCGGGAACGACCAGCCGGGGGATCAGGCCCCAATAGCTGAGCTGCACTTCATACAGCGCCCAGCAAAGGGTCAACAGGAAAGTCAGAATGGCAAAAGGCAGGACATAGCGGCTGCGGACAAGATAGCCGACGGCGATAAGCAGATAAGCGAGACCGGCTAACAGATACCAGGCGCTGCCGCCGAGAGAGAAGAGTTTGCCCCCCCAGATAGTGAAAAAGAGTCCAGTGCCAAAGCTCAGTAATGCAAAAAGTACCCGGTAAACGGTAAAGAACAGGCCCCTACCGCTACCTTGTTGTTCGTCCATATTTCATCCCATACGACGTCAGTCGAAAAAACCAAAACATCTCATATAAACAGCGCGTTATCAGACCAAGAAAAGCGCATACCGCATATCATGTTGGTTGGACGCTCTCGGACAGAGCGAAGAACGTAAGGAATTATATGTATTTGTAAAAATAATGTAAAACTATCAGGCATTAAATGTTTAAAATTTTTTAATTTATAAAAGTAAGTTGAACGAATGATGGGTTATAACGAAAGCCGCAAAGCCCGCGTTGCATCCGCTGTTAAGCCCGTTTCGATCCAGGCGAATCAGTCCGATCGTCTTGCTATCCTCCCCCCGCTGTTTAATCATACCCGGCGCGTTCATTTGACCGCTTACATCGGGCGAAGCCATTCGCCTTGACACCTGAAGGGGAAAAATTTCATGGCTGTTCAGGAGAGTAAACATGAATAAACGAAAATATCTCACCGAAACTGAGATAAAAAAAATCATCAACGAGGCGTATAAGGGAGCGAACCCGGAGAGGGATCGTTGTTTAATCTGGATGTGCTTCATTCACGGCTGCCGCGTCAGCGAAATTCGCCACTGGCGGCTATCTGACCTTGACTTGCATAACCACTCAATTTACGTCAAACGGCTTAAAAATGGGTTTTCCACCACGCATCCTCTCTTTTCCAGCGAGATGACGTTTATCCGTGAATGGCTGTCGGCGCGTAAAAACTATCGCAACAGCGACAGCGACTGGCTATTTCTTTCGCAAAAAGGAACGCCGCTATCGCGTCAGCGGATCCACGTATTGATTAGCCACTATAGCCAAAGTGCGGGTTTAAGGATTGCGGCCCATCCGCATATGCTGCGCCACGCCTGCGGTTTTTCGCTGGCCGATAAGGGCATGGATACCCGGCTAATTCAGGATTATCTCGGTCACAGAAATATTCAGCATACGGTGCTTTATACTGCGAGCAATGCTGCAAGATTTAAAAATATATGGTGACGCAATAACCAATATATTTCTTACTTGACATAATGTATCAGATTGTCACTAACATAATAAATCGCCAATAACCTGTCAACCAGTAAGGTTTTTCGCATCTCGAAAAATTAAAAACATTAATTATCAATAGATTAGAAACTGACGCGCATTTTCCAGCAAACCCTGACCTCAGACGTCACCCTCCGAAACACCAGATTATTTACCATCCAATCCTGAATTTATGGTTTTTAATATTGCAAAAAACGCCATCCCTGGCATCTACATCTAAAAAATCAACAAACAAAATAGATAAAACTAAACATGACACTTTGATACAAAATGTCTTCTGCAGAAATAAACCTCAGCGTCACTGAATCTATTTCAGCACGACATCTGGCTATCAGATTAATAAAGGCTCATGAGAAATTTATTTCTGTGAGGCTATTACCTTTCTATATTGCATATAAGGACTACCTTATGAACAAGAGTCTTATTGCTGTTGGTCTGTTAGCCGGTGTCATGTCCGCCTCCGTATTCGCGGATGATGGCCGTATTAATTTTTACGGCTCCATCACCGATAGCGCCTGTACCGTGATCAATAATATGACCAACCCGCTGTCGGTTATGATGGGGAATGTCTCCAGCAAAGCCTTCAACGGCGCGGGCTCCACGGCCTCGGCGACCAAATTTATTATTGAGCTGAAAGATTGCCCGAAATCCGCTAAGTCGGCCACGGTAAAATTCGACGGCACGGCGGACAGCAGCGTCGGCACTATTCTGGCGCTCACCCAAGAGCCTGGCGTGGCACAGGGCGTCGGGATCCAGTTAATGGACAATAAAAACGTCGTCGTCCCATTATATACCGCCTCGTCCGCTTACCCGCTGCAGCCGGGCGAAAATAGTCTCGCTTTCGTCGCCCGCTATTATGCGACATCAAGCACCGTAAACGCAGGGTTCGCTAACTCTACCAGCACATTTACCCTCAATTACAACTAACGGATATTTCGTCGGCGTATTTCTGTTGCGCTGGCGTTATTTCCGCGGACCGGCAGCGGCCGGTCCGTCCCTTTTCGTATTTGTGGAGTCAATAGCTATCATGCATAAAGGATATAGAATATTTCCCCTTCTCCTCCTGGTGCTGGCGAGCGAATTAGCGGCGGCGACAGAAAGCGGCGGCGTCACAATTGGCGGCACGCGACTGATTTTTGACGGCGGCAAAAAAGAGGCCTCTTTAAGCGTCAGCAATTCGGATACCGGCCCATATCTGATCCAGTCGTGGGTGGAGCCGCGCAATAACGATCCGGCCAGGCCGCCGTTTATTATTACCCCGCCGCTGTTCCGCCTCGACGGCAATCAGCAAAACCTGCTGCGGATCGTCAATACCGGCGGCCAGCTCCCTACCGATCGCGAGTCGCTTTATTGGCTAAACGTCAAAGCTATTCCGACAAATACCGCCCCGGAAGACGCGAACACGTTGCAAATCGCCGTAAGAACGCGCCTCAAGCTTATTTATCGTCCCAAAACGCTGAAGGGTATCCCGGAAGAGGTGACCCATAAGCTGAAATGGAGCCTGACGGGCAGCAGGCTAACGGTATCGAATCCGACGCCGTTTTACATGAATTTCAACGAGGTCACGGTGGGCAATCATCCCATTACCGAAGCCACCTTTGTCGCACCAATGAGCTCAGCCACGTTTGCTACCCCTGGCAAGGTGACCGGCCTGGTGTCATGGAAAATCATTAGCGACTTTGGCGGCGTGGGAAAAAGCCACACGCAGGTTCGCTAACCCGCCGCTGCCGACGGTTTGCGCTGCGGCGATTTGCCGTCAGCTAAGGAGCATTTCAGGATGAACAAAAGAACCTCAAGCGACTCGCCCTTGAATTTAGCTTACCTTATCGCCACCCAGATTGCCCTGATTGTGGGGATAAGCCCCTCAGCTAACGCCCGGGAACGGTTCAACCCCGCCCATCTGGAAACCGGCGCAGGCGGGCTGGCCACCACCGATCTCTCCGCCTTCGAGGAGCATGGCGGGCAGCAGCCCGGACGCTACAGGGTGGATATTTATGTCAATGACAGCAAGGTGGATACCCGGGACGTTGAGTTCCGCATACAGCAAAACGCGCAGGGACAGAACACATTACAGCCCTGCCTGTCCCTGAACGATTTGGCCTCATGGGGCGTCATGATCCAGCGTTATCCGACGTTAGGCCAGCCCGATGCCAGCTGCGCAAGGCTGTCGGCGATTCCTCAGGCCAGCGCCGACTTTCGTTTCTCGCACCAGCAGCTGCTGTTAAGTTTTCCCCAATCTTCCCTTACCAACGCCGCGCGCGGCTGGGTCGATCCGGCGCGGTGGGATGACGGCATTCCGGCGGCGCTGGTCAATTACAGCGTCAGCGGCGCCAACAACCGGGACAAAAAAGGCGGCGGCGGCGGCGGAAACGCGCAGTACATTAATTTACGCCCCGGTCTTAATATCGGTCCCTGGCGATTGCGTAATTACACCACCTGGAACCGCAACAGCCAGAACGGTGAAAGCGGCACCTCAACAAAATGGGATACCGTTTATACCTACGCCCAGCGCGATATACGCTCGCTGAAGAGCCGACTGACGCTGGGCGATAGCACCACGCCTTCCGATATTTTCGACAGTATTCCGTTTCGCGGCGGCCAGCTGGCGTCTGACGACGATATGCTGCCGGAGAGCCTGCGCGGCTATGCCCCCGTAGTGCGGGGGATCGCCCGTACCCATGCCCAGGTCACGATCCGACAAAACGGATACATCATTTATCAGACCTACGTTTCGCCCGGCAGCTTCGAAATCACCGATATGTACCCCACCGGCGGTTCCGGGGATCTGTACGTCACCATCAAAGAGTCTGACGGCAGCGAACAATTCCTCGTGGTGCCCTACGCCTCGGTCCCGGTGCTGCAGCGCGAAGGCCGGTTAAAATACGCCATGACCACCGGCGTATACCGCGCCTATGACAACGGCATCGATAAAGCCCCGCTGGCCGCCGGCACGGCGATTTATGGCCTTCCCGCCGGCTACACCGTATACGGCGGCGGCCAGTTCAGTAACAGATACCAGGCGTTAGCGTTGGGCATAGGTAAAAACCTGGGCTCCATTGGCGCCCTGTCCACCGATATCACCCAGGCCTGGTCGCAGCAAAAAAATCGACCGCGAGAAGAAGGCCAATCCTGGCGTATTCGCTACAGCAAAAACCTGGTGCAGACCGGGACTAACTTCACCTTCGCGGGCTATCGCTATGCCACCAGCGGCTACTGGGATATGCAGGACGTTCTTAATACCTGGCGCGATGGGCGGCGCTACGTGATGCCGGAACGCAGGCGCAACCGCGCCGAGTTAACCGTCAGCCAGAACCTGTTTCAGATACCAGGCAACCTCGCGCTTAGCGCCATCGTGGAAGACTATTGGGATACAAACAAGCGCATGGAGTCATATAGCGCGAGCTACAACGGTTCGTATAAAGGCATCAGTTTCGGTCTGAGCTACAGCTATAACATTCACTCTGCGGAACGCTACGGCCAGCGCTCCGGGCGCATCTACGACCGCGATGGGCTGTTTGCGCTCACCATGAGCATTCCTCTGGAGAAATTATTCGGCGGCCATCCCACCTACGTCAGCTACATGATGAATACCAGTAAGCAGGGGAATACCACCAATAATCTGAGCCTGGGCGGTACCTTATTGGCCGATAACAATCTGAGCTGGAGCGTCATGCAGGGCTATGGTTCTCAGGGCCAGGGAAGCAATAGCGGGATTAATGCCGACTGGCGCGCCTCTTACGCCGAGACCCTCGTCGGCTACGCCCGCGATCGCTACAGCGAACGCTTTAACTATGGTTTGCAGGGCGGGATCGTGGCGCATCGCAACGGCCTCACCTTTAGCCAGCCCCTCGGCGAAACGATGGCGCTGATCGCCGCGCCCGGCGCACAAAACGTAGCGGTGCTTGGGCAGTCAGGCGTCAAAACCGATCGCTTCGGCTACACCGTCGTCCCCTACCTCAGCCCCTATCGCAAAAACGATCTCACGCTGAATACCGAAACCCTGGCCGATGATGCCGAACTGGCGCTGGCAACGCAGACGGTCATCCCCACGCGCGGCGCGCTGGTGAAGGCCAGCTATGAAACCAGCCTCGGTAAACGGGTCCTGATGACCCTGAGAAAACGCAACGGCGCGTCGGTACCGTTCGGCGCAACGGTTATCGATCCCGCCTCCCCGACGCCAAAAAGCTTCATCGTAGGCGATGGAGGACAGGTTTATCTGACGGGGCTAAAAGACGCGGGTCAGCTGGAGGTTAGCTGGAGTCACGACCCTGATGGCCGGTGCAGAGTGAATTACAGCCTGACGCAAAGCGCCAGCGGGATCATCAACCTTAATGCACAGTGTTTATAGCAGGAGCATGACGATATGAAACGAGTCAACGTCCCCCTTATGCTGGTTACTCTGATCGCCAGCGCTGCCCACGCGGAGAACAACTATTGTCCCAGTTCTCCGCCCACGCCGTTTACCCAGCAGCTCGCGCAGATCGCGGTATCGCGGGCGCTGCCGGTAGGCAGCGATATTCCCGGCACGCAGCGGGTCTTCACCTTTAACGGAAACTGCAAAGGCCGCAGCGGTTGGGCGGATGTCACCCCGGGGCACCCCATTATCGCCTGCTATTACGGCAGCGGCGAAGAAGTCGCGGGTTTTCCGGGGGTCTATGAAACCGGCGTCGAAGGCATCGGTATTGCGCTGCAAAATAGCGCCGGCCAAAGGGTGAGTGGTATCGGCAGCGATTGCGATACGCGCGCGCAGGCGCTGGGGTATATCTCCCGCGACGCCAGCATGACCTTTGGATATACGGTCACACTAACGCTGGTAAAAACGGGGGATACGGCAACGAGCGGCACTCTCGATGTCGCGCAAACCAAATTTGGTATGGGGGTCTATGATACCGGTCTGGGCATCGGCAGCCAGGGGCAGCAAAACTATATCGGCTATGCCGGAGATATTGTTTATAAAGCGGTAAGCTGCACCGTCCCCTCGACGTTAACTGTCAACATGGGTGCTGTTCCGGTGGGCCAATTCTCTGGTCCGGGCAGCACCAGCGGCGAGCAGAGTTTGTCAATTCCGGTGCGGTGCGACGATAAGGTCGCCGTGAATACGTCAATAAGCAGTCAAGGTTATCTCTCCCCGACGCTCGGCGTAGTGGCCTTAAGCAATGAAACCGGCGTAGCCCAGGGGGTCGGCGTTCAGGTGCTTTATAACGGCTCGCCCGTCCAGTTCGATCGTTTTTTCCCGGTCGGCACCATCCCTGAGGCTGGCGCATCGATAACCCTGCCGCTCACCTTTCGCTATTACCAGAACACGCCGGAGATCCATCCCGGCCACGCCAACGCGGTGGCCACCTTAACGATGATGTACAACTGAGTTTATCCCGCTCTCGTTTCTCACTGCTTACTTAAGGAGTCGATAATGAGAATTATCGCCAGCCCGGCCGTCATAACGTTATTTACGGCGATTTCGTCGTCATTACCCGCTTATGCCGCGGATGTCACTCTTTATATCAACGGCGATATTGTTGCGTCTTCCTGCACCGTCGAAAACAACGGTATTTATAATATCGATCTCGGACAAAATATTCCCAGCCGCCGGCTTAGCGCGGCCAACTCTTACTCCGAGTGGAAAGAATTTTACGTCACGCTGAGCCACTGCCCTGTAGGAACATCAAGCGTTACCGCTCACTTTACAGGCCCTGTCGACGGAGCTGACCCTGATTTATATGCCAACGTGAGCAGCCCGGACAGTTCACGCAATGTCGCGATAGAACTTCAGCGTATAACCGGTTCAATTAATGCAGGCAGCGGAAAATCTATTGCCGTCGACGTCGATAATAACCGTCAGGCCATATTCGATATGCGCGCGCGCATATTTAGCGTCGCAGGGGACGCCACCGCGGGTCATATCAGCGCGATGGTCGTTATGAACTTTACCTATAACTAAAGGGTATCTGGCTCTTATCGAGCCAGATACTCCGGCTTCAGAGGGTAATCGAGCTAAAGCGCGCCGGATTGCTCGCCGTATACAAGACGGTATGCTGGATATTGCGATGGCCGAGATAATCCTGAATCAGGCGTGTATCAACGCCCTCTTCCGCAAGCGCATAACCGCAGGCGTGGCGCAGCATATGCGGGTGTACCGGAACGGCAATGCCGGCCTGCACGCCATAATTTCGCATCATAACGTGAATGTGCTGTCGGGAAAGCGGAGTGCCTTTTCGCGACAGGAACAGCCAGGGAAGATCGGCGTTTAAACAGCTCGTGCGCTTAACCAGCCACTGGCTTAACGCCAGCTGTTCACGGGGCTGAAGAGGATGAATAGTTGAAAAGCCATTTTTTAAACGCCGAATGGCGATCCGCTGGCTGGATAAATCAATATCGCTCACTTTTAAAAAACGTAATTCACTTACGCGCAGTCCGTGAATAAAACACATGAGGAGCATGCAATAATCACGCAGCGAGCCATCCTGCTGCTGCGAAGCATCAATTAATGCCTGCACCTCTTTTTTACTTAAATATTTTCGTTTTTTCATAGCCAACCTGACGGTTTCTTCAATGGAGCCCCTGAGATTTGGCTCCTTTATTGACTCTGCTCATGGCTACTGGCAATCCACTGTCGAGCAATCCTTGATAACTGCAAGTCCTGAACACTGTTAATAGTCATAAACGCTACCGCCCAATAATATCAAATATCAGGAATAGCCCAAATGCCACATCGATAAAATTAAAACCAAATAGATTTAGCTATTATGTAAATAAGGAGATTTATAAGCTTATGCTATTAATATTTATCTTAAGTCTGATGAGGCGGCAAGTTTTTTTAAGTCTATGTGTAGACTCATTGGGGGTTTATTCGCCCCCTCAGCGTCATCGATAATGTTTTGGCTACAGTTTGCTGTTTTTTGGGAGTTCTCTTTTTTATAAGGAAATCATAAGCATGGAAACAATCCCTCGTGTGCAACATGACACAGATCTGCTCCGGACCATCACCAAACCCATAGACGACATTGATAAACTCATTCGCTGCCTGGCACCCAAATGTAACCAAATGTTAATGGATGGAAGACGAAACATCGGCATAGTAAAAGAAAACCAGCATCAATGCTTGGTTTTGTTCCGTGGCACGATGTCTTTATATCGCAACAACGATGGACTCATCATCAACTCCGAAACGAGTCCATTCATCTTTGGCATGAATAGTCAGCTACGTTATTCTCGGCATATTTACCTGCGCACCCAGGAAACATCTTCTATTGGTCTGATATCAATTAACGAGGCGCATAAGATCATCGCCGAACAGCAATTATGGGAAAATGTCTCACGACTTCTGGAATATTCGTCGGCAAAAGTCTACGCCCACTGCTTTAAGGTTTCTAAACTTTCCTGTTATGAAATTATCGTTCATCAGCTTATAGAATTAAACAATGAACCGGAAGCGATCAAAAATAAAATCACCGCCGCCAATTATATTCTGTCGCGAACCTTTTTGTCGCGCAGTGGGGTCATGAGAACCCTGGCCAAATTAAAACAGCTGGGCGCTATTCAGCTCCATCGAGGGATTCTGGTGACGATGAATCAACTGCCTCCCAGCCTAAAGCTTAGTGAATAACGTCTTTCGCCGAGCGGCCACCGCGATGAAGGCGCCGGCCGCATTCAGCTTGCGTTGACTCCGCCATTGCCGGTGGGCAGCCCCCTGCCCACCGGCAAATGCGAAACGAGGATAATCAGCAGTGACGATCCACGCTAATGTCGCGTAGCGCGGCGGCCATATCCAGCTGGGCCAGCTCTTTCAAGCCTTCTCGCTTGATAAACTGGCTCCGGTGCTTGCTTTTAACCTCTTCCAGGCTTTTCTTTATCTCGTTCGCCGGTAATTTATACCAGCCGCGACGATGCTTCTCACCGCCAATTTCCAGCCAAAGCTCAGAATAGCTGGTTTTTACTCTGTCGCTTTTAACATGGTAATGGCTGTCGATCGCATAGATCTCCTTGATATTGAAATGCGACAAAAAACCGTACAGCAGCGTGATAATTAAGTTCTTAGGTCGGATGCCGTAAAGCTCCTTGGTCAGCGCTTTCACTTCTTCATTATCAATGTCTTTCCCACCCTGGATGCCGCCAATCCAGGCCCGGCCATCTTCGGTACAGGAAAAACAGATACTGTAGACGCGTTTATCACCCAGGAACATTAATAGCATCAGCTCCCCCTCCTCCTGAAAAGGCGATGCCAGCAGCTTCACATCAATGCAGGTACCGTTTTTCAGCGGAATAGTGATTAGCGAACGACCAAATGCTTTCATATCGTACAGCTGCGGCAACGCCTCGGGAAGAAAGGTTTTCTCTATAAAATTCAAAGCGCCATGAGCAATATTGAGCTTCGCTCTTTTTGACATCTTTTTATTTAAATAGGCCTTAAAGGGTTTATCTTCAAAGTTAACCAGCCCCTCGGTTGCTCCTGTTAGTTTTGCGCAAGCGTAATTTTCACATAACGTCTGATATTCCTTATATTTCCCTCCAATTAAAGATATCTCTCTGCATTTCCGCAATACCTTTTTATAGTTGAGTTTAACGTGACAAATAAATTTATTAGTTTTCCGCCATTCTTTGATAGCGGCTACTGCTGTTGTCGAGACCATTGACCATAATCCATAGATACATCCATAAGCCGGTCAATATTAGCATATTTTATACAAGTCAATGTCTAACCCAGCGCTCGTTGTCGATTCGTTTAATAAATAATTTGATCGCGACTATAATAATCACCGGCAGGTTATAAAACATGCTTTCAACTATTATTATTAGTAGGATCCCGACCCGCGCTCGCTCCCGACAGCACGCAATAACACACCCGCACTTATCGCTATGTGCTACACGGGTTCACACCGGGTGCATCCCCCCGGCGTTTTGCCTATACTTGCTCACGGTCAAAACAGAACTTAAGTGGGTAACGCATGGAAATTGATCTCGATAACCTCGTCTTTAGCGGGCTGGAAGAAGCGCAAGAGCGCAACGCTGAGCGCCTTGAAGAGGCCGATAAAAAAGCGCAGGCCGTTGTTGCCGACGATGACTGCGGCGACGCCTGTAAGATCTAACGACGAAACCGGCAGCTCTGCCGGTTTTTTTACCTGCCTCTCTCCAGGGACGGATATAAAAACGCCTTCAACGCGCCCATTTTACCGGTCGGGCGCCGCCCTGCGTCCTTAAATCTGTAGGTTAAAGCGTAAAACCGACAATTAAATAAACAACGAGCGCCAGGCTACCCGTCACCAGCGCATAAGGCATTTGGGTACGAATATGCTCAATATGGTCGCAGCTGGTCGCCATCGAGGCCACGATGGCATCGCTGGAGATAGGGGAAGTCATGTCGCCAAAAATTGAGCCGGAAATCGCCGCGCCGATCATAAAGTGCGGGTCGATACCTATTGAGACGCCCAGCTGAACGCCAATCGGAATCATAATGGCGAAGGTCCCCCATGAGGTGCCCGTGGCCAGCGACATCACCGCGGCAATCAGAAAGATAAAGCCGATCGCGAAACCGGATGGAATAACGCCGGAGGTAATGGAGGCGATATACTGCCCGGTATTCAGTTCCGCTGAAATATGCCCCATCAGGAAAGCCAGGATCATGATTGAGCTAATTTTAACCATGCTGGCGTAGCCGATATACAGCTCTTTGAAAAAGTTCTCAACGTTCAGAATACCGCACGCGCGGAACCAGATAAAAGAGACGACGGTACCAAACATAACGCCGGAGTAGACCGACATCGAGCCGCTGCCTTTTGAGAATTGTCCGTCGCCGGTAATATACAGAACAACCGGAACCATTAACACAGTGGAAAGAATGGGAATAAAGAAGTTCAGCAATGAATTGCAGGCCGGATGGTCAATTACCGAGTCCGCCTCCTCTTCGCCATGCTCTTGTTCTATTTCGGTCTGGATCGTTTCAAACTTCACCTCCGCCTTTTTCATCGGCCCCCAGCTGCAGCCGGAGAGAATATAAAACAGCACCGAGGCTAATGAAAACCAGGCCATCGTGTTCCAGATCATTGAGCTTGCCAGGACTTCAAATGGCCCGCCGGTCAGGTACCCCTGCGCAATCTGTACGCCGATAACGCCCATCATCGCCGCCCCCCAGCCGTTGATCATCACCGATGAGCAGACGGAGACGCAGGATGTCTGGATAATATAGGACATCTTTTCCGGTGAGACTTTATAGCGTCGGGCAAGGTTTTTCGTCGATGCCCCGGCGATCAGCTGGTTTATCGAGCTCTCGATAAAAATCAACGATGTCACCAGCATCGCCAGCAGCTGGACCGATTTTTTATTGGTGACGAAATCGTTTTTTTCCGACAGAAACTGCACCAGTTTCCGCACGCCGCCGGTCACCACAATCAGCCGCATAATACCGCCGATCATCACCATAAAAACAATCGTTCGCGCATTACCGGCGGAAGCGAAGGTTTCGATAATCCCGTTCAGGGTAGCGCCAACGCCCTGGATAATACTGTGGTAAATCACCGCGTAGCCAACGAAAATGCCGGTGAGCAGGGAAAGGATCACCTGGCGAGTCAGGATAGCCAGAATAATGGTGACCAGCGGGGTAATAATCGTCCAGATGCCATAGTCATGCATGATGATTATCCTGTGCGATGCCCATCGCGGCGAAGGCGCTGTCAAGGTCTTGCAGCAAATCATCGATATGTTCAATACCGACGGAGAAACGTAGCGTCGTGTCGTAAATCCCAATAGCCTCCCGCTCTTCTTTTGACATCGACCCGTGGGACATAGAAGCCGAATGGTTGATCATGCTCTCCACCCCGCCAAGCGATTCCGCCAGCACAAAATAGTGCAGACCGCCGATGAAGCGTTTCAGACTCTGGATATCCCCCTTCAGCGTTGCGGTTACCACCGCGCCGCCTGAACGCATTTGCTTTCTGCACAGCGCATGCTGCGGGTGCGACGGCAGGCCGGGATAATAGACGCTGGCAATCGCCGGATGGTTTTCCAGATATTCAGCCACCCGCAGCGCATTGCCGCACTGACGCGCCATGCGTAGATCCAGCGTTTTCATACCGCGCAGGGCAAGATAGGCATCGAATGGCGAGGCAATGGAACCGATGGTGGTTTTAATAAAGTCGAGCTTCGACGCCAGCGTTTCATTATTGGTGATTACCGCGCCGCCAATTAAATCTGAATGTCCGCCGACATATTTACTGGTAGAGAGCATGACCATATCCGCGCCCATTTCAAGCGGCTTATGATTCCAGGCGCTGGCAAAGGTATTATCGACGCAGGTAGTAATGGCGCGTGCTTTAGCAATACGGCACACTTTCGCGATATCGACCAGTTCCAGTAAGGGATTGGTCGGCGTTTCAATCCAGATTAAAGCGGTATTTTCCTGAATAGCGGCCATCAGGCTTTGCTCATCATTCAAATCGATATAGGAAATCGTGGCGCCGGTGGTACGCGTTTTTAATTTTTCGAACAGCCGCCAGGTTCCGCCATAGACGCCTTTCATGGCGATAATATGGGCATCTTTGGGCAAGAGTTCCATCACGATATTGGTGGCCGCCATTCCCGATGCGGTGGCGGTGGCGTAAATGCCGCCTTCCAGCTCGGCAAGCGCCGATTCATAAGCCTGACGCGTTGGATTAGAGACCCGGGAATAACAAAAATCGCCGCCTTCATAAAGGTTAGGTTGAATAAATGAGCTGGCCGTGACGATCGGCGTAAATATAGCGTTAGTTACCGGATCGGATTGATTTCCAGCGTGTACCGCCAGGGTTGCAATATCTTTAGTTTTGGTTTTCATAGAGTACACTCAAATTATTATTAGACATAAAGGTCGTGATTTTTTATTGACGCCTTCGGCGGAGCTGGCGAATAAAACAACAGCCAAAACTCCGTTTAATAGCCAAAAAGGAATAGCTATTTCATCATTAACAGCGTGATTTGCGTCCTTCAATCACTATTAAAATGTATATCAGACGAGGAAGAAAATTTTGCCTATTTTCACTCTATTCCGGGAAAAATGGAGAAAAATGTTCTCTACACGCCAAAATCGATGATCGCTAATTAATTGATATAAATTGATTTTATTTTAAAGAGTGATGTTAATCACAAAAAATAGGGGAAAAATCCTCTCCTGCACGCTTCCGCTGGATCTTTTTTTTCGTCCTGCCGCTCACAGCCTGAACCACCGCTGCGAAGAATGAGTTAGAGCTATTTTCTGTAGAATGCTGTATGGTCATACGCTCTTAAATCAGGAAATATCATATGTCAGAACGCAAAGACGCTAAAACTCGCCGTAATTATCTCGTTAAATGCTCCTGCCCTAACTGCTCCCAGGATTCAGAACACAGCTTCAGCCGAGTCCAAAAAGGTGCGCAACTCATTTGTCCCTACTGCCATAAACTCTTTCAGTCCTCATCACGACCCGCTGCATAATTTTCTCTTGCCAGATGCCGATTGCCGCGCATGGTTGAGCAATAATCAGCCAGCGCCGATCTCTTTTGGCGAAAAAAAGCCCGCCAGCGCGGGTTTTATTTTGATTTGAATAGACTTCCCGCGCGCTTACTGTATAGTCGTGCCGGTTTTCATATTTAAAAGGTATTTCGTTGTTCCAAAAAATGACAGGTATTGTCAAAGCATTTGATAATAAAACAGGCAAAGGCCTGATAATCCCCTCCGATGGTCGTAAAGACGTTCAGGTTCATATTTCCGCATTATCGCCCGGCGAACCCACCACAATCAGCCCAGGAATCCGCGTTGAATTTCGTCGCGTTAACGGACTGCGAGGGCCAACCGCCGCCAATGTCTATCTTTCATAAACACCGGCTCCAGGCGCTACCGAGCGGATTAAAACATGGCCAGAAAACGCTTCACCGTGCGCGAGCGCTCGTAGCGTCGCCAGGCGATAGCAATATCGGTTTTTAGCGGCGTGCCCGACAAAGGGTGATAGCTGACGTTAGGTAGCGTGATGCAGGTCATGGACTGCGGCACCAGCGCAAAGCCGAATCCGGCCTCCACCATGCTTAACGACGACGATATTTGCGATGACTGATACGTTCGTTGCATATCAATACCGGCGCGCAGATAGCTGTTATACACCAGCTCATACAGCCCCGGAGCCACTTCCCGCGGGAAAAGAATCGGCGCCACGTCCGTTAACTGCTCCAGCGTCAGCTCGCTATGGGACGACAGCGGATGCGAACGCGCCAGCGCAATCACCATCGGCTCCTGGTCGATAATTCGCAGGTTGAACGCTTTACTGCTTTCACAGGGCAGGCGCACAAAAGCGATATCCAGCTCCGCTTCGCCAAGCGCCCCCATCAGCGTCGCCATATTGCCCTCGACCTGATGCAACGTGACTCCCGGGTGACTGTGCTGAAACTGCTGGAGCAGGCTAAAGATCTGCGGATGAAAGGCATCAGAACTGGTAATGCCCAGCGAGAGTCGGCCGTTCAAGCCGCGGGCGATCCCCTTGGTCTTTTCCAGCGCCGCGTCGCTTAATGCCAGGATCTGGCAGGCATCCTCATAGAACGACTCTCCCGCTTCCGTCAGTTCGACGCCGCGGGTTAAACGGCGGAAAAGCGGCGTGCCAACTTCCCGTTCAAGTCGCTGTATTTGCTGGCTTAATGGCGGCTGGGAGATGCCAAGTTCTTTTGCCGCTTTAGTGAAGTGTCGCGCCTCGGCGACGGCGACGAAGTAGCGCAGATAACGAAGTTCCATATCGAAAACGTCTCAAACAATCATAGATTCTATATTGGAACTGTGAGCTGAATCGGGTCAACATTTATTTAACCTTTCTGATATTCGTTGAACGAGGAAGCGGGTAATGAACCATTCTGCTGAATGCTCTTGCGAAGAGAGCCTGTGTGAAACTCTACGAGGATTTTCCGCGCAACATCCCGATAGCGTCATCTACCAGACTTCTCTGATGAGCGCGCTGTTGAGCGGCGTTTATGAGGGCAATACCACCATCGCCGATTTGCTCACCCACGGCGATTTCGGCCTGGGCACCTTTAATGAACTGGACGGCGAGCTGATCGCGTTTAGCAGCGAGGTTTACCAGCTGCGCGCCGACGGCAGCGCCCGCAAAGCCCGCATGGAGCAGCGTACGCCCTTCGCGGTGATGACCTGGTTTCAGCCGCAGTACCGCAAAACGTTTGATAAACCGGTCAGCCGCGAACAGCTGCACGACATTATCGACCGGCAAATCCCCTCCGATAATCTGTTCTGCGCCCTGCGTATCAACGGCCATTTTCGCCACGCCCATACCCGCACCGTACCGCGCCAGACGCCGCCCTACCGGGCGATGACCGACGTGCTCGACGACCAGCCCGTTTTCCGCTTCAACCAGCGCGAAGGGGTACTGGTGGGGTTTCGCACGCCGCAGCATATGCAGGGCATTAACGTTGCCGGCTACCACGAACACTTCATCACCGATGACCGCCAGGGCGGCGGCCATCTGCTCGATTATCAGCTCGACCACGGCGTGCTGACCTTTGGTGAGATCCACAAATTGATGATTGACCTTCCTGCCGATAGCGCCTTCCTGCAGGCGGATCTGCATCCTGACAATCTTGATGCCGCCATTCGCTCAGTCGAAAACTAAGGAGATTCTCGTGGATAATCAACATCAACCGCGCCAGTGGGCGCACGGCGCCGACCTTATCGTCAGCCAGCTTGAGGCGCAGGGCGTACAACAGGTGTTCGGCATTCCAGGGGCCAAAATCGATAAAGTCTTCGATTCGCTGCTGGACTCCTCCATTCGCATTATTCCGGTACGCCACGAAGCCAACGCCGCGTTTATGGCCGCCGCGGTTGGCCGCATCACCGGGAAAGCGGGCGTCGCGCTGGTCACGTCCGGCCCCGGCTGCTCCAACCTGATTACCGGCATGGCCACCGCAAACAGCGAAGGCGACCCGGTGGTGGCGCTGGGCGGTGCGGTAAAACGCGCCGACAAGGCCAAACAGGTGCACCAGAGTATGGATACGGTGGCGATGTTTAGTCCGGTAACCAAATACTCGGTGGAAGTCACCGCCGCGGAAGCGCTGGCGGAAGTGGTTTCCAACGCGTTTCGCGCAGCCGAGCAGGGACGCCCCGGCAGCGCCTTCGTCAGCCTGCCGCAGGACGTGGTCGACGGGCCGGTCCACGCCAGGGTTCTGCCCGCCAGCGATGCGCCGCAGACCGGCGCGGCGCCGGACGAAGCCATTGAGCGAGTCGCGAAGATGATTGCCGGCGCTAAAAATCCGATATTCCTGCTCGGCCTGATGGCCAGCCAGGCGGAAAACAGCGCGGCGCTGCGTGAATTGCTGAAAAAAAGCCATATCCCGGTTACCAGCACCTATCAGGCCGCCGGCGCGGTGAATCAGGACCACTTTACCCGCTTCGCCGGGCGGGTTGGGCTGTTCAATAACCAGGCGGGGGATCGACTCCTGCATCTCGCCGACCTGGTCATCTGCATCGGCTATAGCCCGGTGGAGTACGAACCGGCCATGTGGAATAACGGCAACGCCACGCTGGTGCATATCGACGTACTGCCGGCTTACGAAGAGCGCAACTATACCCCGGACATCGAGCTGGTCGGCAATATTGCCGCCACCCTGAACAAACTCTCTCAGCGTATCGACCACCAGCTGGTGCTGTCGCCGCAGGCCGCCGAGATCCTGGTTGACCGCCAGCATCAGCGGGAGCTGCTCGACCGCCGCGGCGCGCAGCTGAACCAGTTTGCCCTTCATCCGCTGCGCATCGTTCGCGCCATGCAGGACATCGTCAACAGCGACGTGACGCTGACCGTCGATATGGGGAGCTTTCATATTTGGATCGCCCGCTATCTCTACAGCTTCCGCGCCCGTCAGGTCATGATTTCCAACGGCCAGCAGACCATGGGGGTGGCGCTGCCGTGGGCGATTGGCGCCTGGCTTGTGAACCCGCAGCGCAAAGTGGTTTCGGTTTCCGGCGACGGCGGCTTCCTGCAATCCAGTATGGAGCTGGAGACCGCCGTACGGCTAAAAGCTAACGTCCTGCATATCATCTGGGTCGATAACGGCTACAACATGGTGGCGATTCAGGAAGAGAAAAAATACCAGCGGCTCTCCGGCGTTGAGTTCGGTCCGGTGGACTTTAAAGCCTACGCCGAAGCCTTCGGCGCCAAAGGGTTTGCGGTAGAGAGCGCTGCCGCCCTTGAGCCGACGCTGCGGGCGGCGATGGACGTCGACGGCCCCGCCGTGGTCGCCATCCCCGTTGATTACAGCGACAACCCGCTGCTGATGGGCCAGCTTCATCTCAGTCAAATACTTTGAGTCACTACAGAAGGAATCCAGCAATGAAAAAAGTCGCACTCGTGACCGGCGCGGGCCAGGGCATCGGGAAAGCTATCGCCCTTCGCCTGGTTAAAGATGGTTTTGCCGTGGCTATCGCCGATTACAATGACGCCACCGCACAGGCGGTCGCCGATGAAATTAACCGCGGCGGCGGTCAGGCGCTGGCGGTGAAGGTGGATGTCTCTAAACGCGACCAGGTTTTTGCCGCCGTAGAACAGGCGCGGAAGGGCCTGGGCGGTTTTGACGTGATTGTGAACAACGCCGGGGTGGCCCCCTCCACGCCTATCGAAGAGATTCGCGAGGACGTGATCGATAAAGTCTACAATATCAACGTCAAAGGCGTTATCTGGGGTATCCAGGCCGCGGTAGAGGCGTTTAAAAAAGAGGGCCACGGCGGCAAAATCATCAACGCCTGCTCCCAGGCGGGCCACGTGGGTAACCCGGAACTGGCGGTCTATAGCTCAAGTAAGTTTGCCGTGCGCGGCCTGACGCAAACCGCCGCCCGCGATCTGGCGCATCTGGGAATTACCGTTAACGGCTACTGCCCGGGGATCGTTAAAACCCCAATGTGGGCGGAAATCGACCGTCAGGTTTCCGAAGCGGCGGGTAAACCGCTGGGCTACGGGACCCAGGAGTTCGCCAAACGCATTACCCTTGGACGGCTTTCCGAGCCGGAAGACGTCGCGGCCTGCGTCTCTTATCTCGCCGGTCCGGACTCCAGCTATATGACCGGCCAATCGCTGCTGATCGATGGCGGCATGGTATTTAGCTAATAATAAATAAGCTCTGACATGGTTTGCCCCGGCTTCAGCGCCGGGGCTTTTTTATCTCATCCTTTAGGGAAGATCCACAGGTCGCTGACGGGCAAGGCCAGATGGCAGCGCTCGGCATCGCGCAGCGCGCTGCCGTAGGCGCGAATGGCGAAATCATCGCCCTCGGTGCGAAACAGGTACTCCCAGCGGTCGCCGAGATACATACTGGTCAGCAGCGGCAGTGCCAGCATATTCTCCTCAGGCGCTGAGGCGATGCGCAGGCGTTCAACGCGGATCACCGCCGTCGCCTCTTCCCCCACCTTGACCCCCTCCCCGACCATCCCCCACAGCGCCCAGCTGGCGCCCTCAATTCGCGCCCGACCATTATCCAGAGCGGTGACGGTGCCATGCAGCCGGTTATTGCTGCCCATAAACTCGGCGGCAAATAGCGTTCTCGGGCTACCGTACATCTCCTGCGGCGTTCCCTGCTGCTCGATCACCCCGTTATTGAGCAGCAGAATGCGATCGGAAATCGCCATCGCCTCGTTCTGATCGTGCGTGACCATCAGCGCCGACAGCCCCAGCTTGACGATCAGCTCGCGCAAAAAGACCCGCGCCTCTTCCCGCAGCTTGGCGTCAAGGTTCGACAGCGGCTCATCCAGCAGAATTACCGGCGGGTTGTAAACCAGCGCCCGGCCGATGGCCACGCGCTGCTGCTGCCCTCCGGAGAGCTGGTGCGGATGGCGATTGCCAAGATGCCCCAGACCCAGCTGTTCAAGCACGGTCTGCACCCGCTGCTTGATCTCCGCGGCGGCAACCTTACGCAGCTTCAGCGGATACGCCACGTTTTCAAACACCGTTTTATGCGGCCACAGCGCGTAGGACTGAAATACCAGCCCCAGGTTGCGCGCCTCCGCCGGGATTTCGCTACGCGGGTTGCCGTCATAAACGCGGGTTTTACCAATGGTGATAATGCCGCTGGTCGGCTTCTCCAGCCCGGCGACCGCCCGCAGCAGCGTGGTTTTTCCGCTGCCCGATGGCCCGAGCAGCGAGACCACCTCACCCCGATTCAGCTCCATTGACACGCCCTTGAGCACCGGATTATCACCGTAGGTCAGATGCAGGTTTTCTACCGATAATTCAATCATGTAATTTCACTCCAAAGCGCAGGGCGATACCCAGGCCCACGACCACCAGCAGAATATTAATAAAGGAGAGCGCGGCAACGATATCGATAGCCCCCGCCGCCCACAGCGACACCAGCATCGAACCGATGGTTTCGGTGCCCGGAGAGAGCAGATAAACCCCGGTGGAATATTCGCGCTCGAAGATAAGAAACATCAGCAGCCAGGAGCCGATTAAGCCGTAGCGCGACAGCGGAACCGTGACGTGGCGGGTGATCTGCCCGCGCGATGCGCCGGTACTGCGTGCGGCCTCCTCCAGCTCCGGCGCTACCTGCAGCAGCGTCGAGGAGATGAGCCGCAGCCCGTATGCCATCCATACGACGGTATAGGCCAGCCAGACGCTAAAAATGGTGTTACGCAGCGCGCGCAGCTGAACGATCAGATGTTCACGCAGCCAGTCTGCCACCGGCAGCGCCGAGAGCCAGCCGTTTTTCAGCGACTGATCGAGCCACATCGGCAGAAACAGAAATACCCACAGAAACGCCAGCCCGGCCAGCAGCCCGGGCACCGCGCGCGGCACCAGCACGCTATAGTCCAGAAAGCGCGTGACGTTATCCGGTTTGCGGTGCATCGCGATGCCCACGAACAGATAGCAGACCACCGCCAGCGCGCCGCCAATCACCCCAATCGCCATGGAGTTAACGATGGCGCGCAGCAGATTCGGCTGCTGCCAGATGTTACGGAACGTCGCCAGCGAGAGTTCATCCCACAGCGAAACGCCCACGCCCCAGTTTGAAATAAAGGCCCGCAGCGCCACGCCGATCAGCGGCACCCCAATGGTGACCGTCAGCCATGCCACCACCACAATCCCGGCGACCCAGCGCCATTTCCCCAGCGGCAGCGCGCGGGCCTGGGACGCTTT
Organism: Klebsiella sp. PL-2018; assembly: GCF_019048985.1. NCBI lineage: Bacteria > Pseudomonadati > Pseudomonadota > Gammaproteobacteria > Enterobacterales > Enterobacteriaceae > Klebsiella > Klebsiella sp. PL-2018. The sequence continues at coordinate 2,502,153 of NZ_CP077673.1, read as the reverse complement.
TCCCTTCATGGTGACAAAGCGGTTGGCGGTGCGCATCAGGCGGCGCTGGAGCATCACCAGCGGAACGGTGATGCAGATCAGGACCACCGCCACCGCCGCCATCAGGTGATAAGAAGGCGTACCGAGCTTGTTGGTGAGCTTATAGAGATAGGTCGCCAGCACCATGTTGCCTTCCGGATCGCCCAGCACCAGCATCAGGCCAAATACCTCCAGGCCGAGGAAAAACAGCAGTACGCAGGCGTAGAGTATCGACGGTCGCACCATCGGCAGGCTCACCGAGGTCATCACCTGCAGCGGCGATGCGCCCACCGTCCGCGCGGCCTCCTCGACATCCGATCCGACGCTGCGCAGCGCGGAAGAGATATAGAGATAGGCATGCGGAACGTGCGTCAGCCCGGCAATCACCACGATGCTGAACATCGAGTAAATATTCCACGGCACGAAGCCGATCAGCTGCTCGGCCCACTGCGAAAAGAAGCCCACCGGCCCGGCCGCCACCACGTAACCAAAGCCCAGTACCATCGGCGAAACGAAAATCGGCACCAGAATCAGCGGCTCGATAAACCGCCGCCCGGGTAAATCGGTACGTACCATTAAAAAGGCGAGGATCCCGCCGAGGGGGATGGCAATCGCCACCAGACCAAACGCCAGAATAAACCCGGACTTGAGCGCCAGATAAAAATCCGGGTCGCTAAAGATGAAGGCGAAGGCTTCGAGGCTGAACGATTTCGTGCGGGCAAAAAAAGGCGCCGAGAGAAAGCTCTGCACCACGATAAATAACAGCGGAACATAAATCGCCAGCGCCGTCATCACGACGACGATACCGCGCGGCAAACCCTGCCATTTTCGACGTAAGACATTCATAAGCGATCCCTTTAAACCTGGCGGGCGTTAAGCGGGCTGCGCATCCTGAAATGATGCGCAGCGCCCGGGGGTTATTTCGCCGCGGCGGTGCGCCACTGTTTGATAAATTCCAGTCGTTGTTTCGGCTCAAGATACGCCAGCAGCGTTTCATCGACCGGAATAGGCTTCAGCGCGCTACCGAGCATTTTGGTCATACCGTCGATATCATTTTTACCTTCGATATCATTGCGCAGGGAGGGAATATCGGCCTGGTTCGCCAGGATGCTTTGTCCCTTTTCCGACAGCACGTAATCAAACCACAGCTTCGCGGCATTAAGGTGCTCGGCTTCTGCGGTAATAAAAGAGACCCGCGAGAGCACCAGTACATAATCTTTCGGATAGGAGATGCCGAGCGAAGGATCGTTTTTGGCCCGCGCCTCCGCGTAGGATCCGAGAATATTGTAGCCAATCAGGTTTTCCCCGGAGGAGACGCGCTCCATCATCGTACCGGTGGACGATTGCACGGTCAGGCCGCCTTTCGCTATGCCCGCCAGATCGTCAAAGTAGCTGGCATCGGCTTTGCTGTCCTGTACCGCCAGCATAAAACCCAGACCCGATTTTTCAATGTCATAAGTCGTGACCTTACCTTTGAATTTATCGGCCTGGCCGGCGATCAGCTTCGCCAGCGCGGTATGCGAGTCCGGTACTTCGCCCTGAGGGATCAGCCGCTTATTGTAGATAAAGACCACCGGCTCGTAGGTCGTGCCGTAGGCTTTCTGTTGCCAGACCGCCCATTTTGGCAGCTTATCCCGCTCCGGCGAGGCGTACTCTTCGGCGTAATCGGTGGCGAGCTTCAGCGCCGTATCCATGGAAGAGCTCCAGACCACGTCGCCGCTGCCGCCGCCCGCCGCCTGTTCGCTGATATAGCGGTTGTACAATTCGGTGCTGTTCATATCGTTATATTCAACTTTAATGCCGGGATATTGCGCTTCAAACCCTTTAATTAACGGGCCTGCGGCCTTGGTATCGGTCGTTGAATAGATAACCACTTTGCCTTCTTTAATCCCGGCATCCACCACCTTTTGATAATCCGCCGGATAGCCCTGAGGAACTGCGGCAAGGACCTGTCCGGAGATAGCTGCCGTCAGTGAAATCACTAACCCACTAATTTTCATATACATAAAATCAACCTTTAGATATCAATTATTAAACTTAAATTTAACATATAGCGGGACGCCAGAGCCTTGCAACGCCGGGGTTTGTTTTTTTACGGCTTTTGTGACGCTGGCGTAATTTAAAGGAAGATTCGTGGGGCGCGGCTAAAGAGATAAAGGTTGTTGGGCGGAAATATTAAGAAAAGATTAAGTTTTTCTGTTTCTTACCCCCTCAGTATTGCGTTTTCTTACACACAAAAATAACACCCGCTGGCACCGGGCGAACATCAATCGCGCTTATGGATATTGCCATCAGGGTAAATTTTGCGATCGGCCTTACAATTGAGCTGTTAAATAACGTAATGAAAAGGCATTTCATCAAATGAACTAAAAAATGACAGCTGATATGAATATGACAAAAATCACAAAAACACGCTGAAGCCACTGTTTTGAAGAAAAGATCGCTGTTCACCATGTCATCGCCATCGTGAACAAGAAACGAGCACGGGAGGAAGAATGCGTTGACGAGCCCGAAAGCGCTCAGGAGCTGAAATGGCGGTGGGCACAACCCACAGAGACGAGATAAAGGGAGTTCGTGGCGAGTTTGACCGGACCTCTCCCCGGCAGTCCCTCATCCACAGCGTGTTGTTTGCCGGGGCTGTGGCCCGTTGCGGGTGTGGTTGTCACGGGTAACGGGGTCCGGATGTTCAGAGTCATGTAAAGTGTGGGAAATATACGGCAGGTCGATGTCGCCTCTGCTGTACGCGATGGCCACTTCGGTACCGTCGGTGAGCGGGGTGTGCCAGCCGTATGTATCACCAGAGTACGGCTTCGCCATCCGCAGCCAAAGATAGCCGTAGCCCGGCTCCGTGCTCTCCCGGTCGAAGTCCGGCTTCACCCGGTAGCGCCCCTGCTCATCCAGGTGAGCGTAGATATCATTCTTCTCCCGGCTCTCAACCCGGGCCGGAAGCGTGCCGTGAATTTCCGGACGCGGGATTTCCGCCGGGCGGAAACAGTAACGTTCGGTGTAAGGCTGGCCCCAGACTGACACATGCAGACGGGAATCCCGGGCGCCACGGAAGGTCACCAGCGTGAGGATCACGCCTTCTTGCAGGGCCGTAATGACATCGCCCTGCGGCTCCAGCACCTGCCCGGGAGTGAGGTGTGAGGCGTTGCTGAACAGGTGGATACGGGCTGATTTGTTGAGCTCCCGCTCGTGGTGAAGTCGGGCGTAGAATGCGCCAGATTCGGTTTCCGGCTCCGGGCTGGCGTTATCGCCCGCTTCACGATAAGGTGCCGCGTAGCGGTAATGCTCCCCGGTGGTGACCGCATCACTGCGCACACTCACCGCCGCATCCATCGGCGTGGTGGCGGTCCGGTAGTTGTAATCCCGCGTGACGACAGTGCCGGTGGCTATGTTGTGCCAGGTCCGCACATCCCAGACCGATTCTGCCGCGCCGTCGAACAACCCCGATGGCTCGCTGTACGGCAGGCGCACATCAAACTGGTAGTTAAGCTGGCTGTCGGCAAAAATGTACGTATCCAGACCGCGCACGTCGTCCATCTCCGTGCGCCAGTAAATTCCCACCTCAGACAGAATGCGCTGGATGAATTGCAGATCCGTCTCCTGCCACTGAGTGATAATTTCACGCGCCGGATAGGTGCGCTCCAGTCTGAATTCAAAATCTGGACCTTCCAGACCGTGTTTACGCAGCACCCGCTCAACCACCTCAGGAACGGACTGATTCTGATATACCGCGCACTGTCGGGTGTATCCCAGGAGCGCCAGGCGCGAACTGAGCGTAAGCCGGTAGTGAGACTGATCCTTTGAGGTGGAAAGCCATTCCAGGCGGGTCACCATGCCATGAACGCTTTTGCCGCCACGCATCCGGAAAGAGGCATATTTCATCAGCACCTGCTCCGGGGGAATGTTCGCCTGCAGCGTGGTGAACTCAATGTCCCATCTGAACGGCTCGCTCAGGGCTTCCCTGCCGTAAAAGCGCAGGACATCCGGCTTCACTGTGCTGTCATTGATATCCAGAAAGTATCGGGTCTGTCCGTCGAAAAGCGCTGACCAGTTATCCATTACGTCACTCCTTTACCGGCACAAGGCTGAGCCAGCCATCACCCAGTTCAATCGTGCGGGGTTTGTCCGGGTCGAGGTCGTCACGGGTCAGCACCAGGCGCCAGCGGTTGTCCTTCTGATCCGGGCGGTTAAATAATCCCACCACCGCCACGAACTGAGCATCTTCATCCATGGGCATATTGAGCGTCACGCTGCCGTTGGGCATCACCAGCAGCGATTTTGACGCAAGCATATCGTCCTTAAGTACCGTATCGGCCTTGCGCAGCAGCGTCTGGTAATCGGCGGCATCAACCGCTTTACGATCCCTGAGCTGATAAACCCGCACCATGGTCGCCAGCGGCGTCTGTGCGCCATCGGCGTTAATGGCCGTGCGCGGGGTAAAATCCAGATGCAGCGTTTTAATTTTCCTGTAGAAGATGGATTTCGTGATGCTGACCGTACCGTCCGTGACGGTCTGCGTCAGACCGCAGCCTGCGAGCAGACCACAGGCAATAAGCGTCAGCACCCGCCAGCGGGTTATTGTTGCCATTCAAAAGTTCCTTTTATCCCCTTCATACTTCTGATTGCAGATGCGTTGGCTGCACGCACTCGCCCCGCCCGGTCACATAGTGATCTATGCTCCCGGGGACTCACGCGTTTGCCGCCTTCCTGCAATCAGAATTATTTTGGGGAGAATTAATGATTGATGATTAGTCGAAGCGGTAATGTCCGTCTTCAGCAGGGGGTAACACAGACCATTGCAACCCTTCATAACAGCCCAGACTGACGGTCAGACTCTCCTGGCTGTTGCTGAGTTTGCCTGCTTTCAGACCCAGCAAACCGGTGCGGCCCAGTTGGATACGCCTGCCTTTGCCAAGGCGGGGCTCAGGCAACAGCCGTACGGGTACAGTGAGGCGCAGTCGGGCGTCACTGCGGTAGCCGAGATAGACGCGTAACAGAACAAGAAAATCGGTATGGAGGACACCACCGGGTAACCAGCCTTCCGCCTCGTCCGGATCCGCTGTCTCCAGCGTCACCAGTACCCGGCTGCATGCTTCCCTGGCCGTTTTACCCAGCGTGGCCCGCTGCGAAAGACGGATACGGTTTCCGGCCCCCAGCCCACTGCGATTATCGATATGGACCTTAACCGGATCCGGTTCGGTGATAATTGCCCGGGTATTCGGCGCCAGCAGGCTCACCACAGCCCGGATGCCCTCGGCATTACGCGTGGGCAAACGCATGGTGCCCAGCAGGGCCAGGAAACGGGACACCGGCGTTGCCACCTGCTCAGACGTACCCGGTATACCGAGTCCCACCAGCCCCAGCAGACACTGTGATATGGCATCTCGCCCACCGGCCTCGAAGGTGGCCGGATACGCGTATTTTCGCCAGATCCGGTAATACTGCGTGGTGATGCGGTGGCTGAAAATGTCCAGGAATAAGGTGACCGCCTCGTGTCCTTCCCGGCGCTGCGCAATGTCGTCCAGCCAGGACGTTGGCAGAGGGGAGTCCACGCCATACATCCCCAGAAATGTCGTGCGGACCGTTGGGGGTAATGTCGGATGGTCTTCGTCGGTCTCCACCACCTTCAGGGTACTGACCGGGAAACCCATACCAGGCCAGGGTCTGAATCGTACCGGATCGTCGCCCGGATGGCTGGTGGCGCCCAGTTTGGGCGCGTCCGGATTTTCCTGTTCCAGCAGCTGGCAGAAACGATAGAAATTGGCCCGCCAGATATCTTTGTTAAGGGCCAGCGTCAGCCGGGTACGTGCTGGCTGTGATTCTCGCGCCATCTCAGTCGTTTCCCTGTCGGTTGCAGTACCAGCGTGAGCTGGTTAAAGAGGTGAATATCGGCATAGAGCGCAAAGAACCGGTGCAGCATCTCCCCGAAGAGATTCACATCGCCCTCGCCTGCAAAATTATCCGTATTTAGCGTAACCTCAATGTCCACGCCCCTGAGCATAAAGCCCTTCTCAAAACGGCGGATCAGGGTGTGCTTCACGGCGACGATTGCTTCAAGCCGACGGCGGTTCATCTCATCGTCAGTCCAGTCATAGAGCGCCAGCGTTCCCCGCAGAACCTCCGGATTGTCCATCATGCTGAGGAAGTTTGATCCGAGGTGGCTCATCACTCGCCAGTGAAAACGGTCATTTGCCGGGGGATATAGCGGCATTGTCGGTGCTGTGACGTTTAATACTCTGACGGGCACTTTGCCGGTTTTGACCACCCTGTCCAGCAGGGTACTTTCCAGCGCTTTTCGCGGAAGTTGCCCGTTGGTACCGGTTATTCGCATCGAAAGGGATTCTAGTTTATCGGACAGCTGCTCCAGCTCGAACGAGCGCCCCCCGAGAATTAACCAGGTGTCATACAGACCAGAGGGGCCGCGTTTCACGCGGGTGTGGTAATAACGTTCAGGGGCATCATGACGCATCATACCGCCCCGGTGCCGGAAGCTGGTGAACGGTACATAGGGGTGTTTGCCATTCTTCACCGCGCCATGGATGTTATCGACGCTGTAAATCTCGGTGTGGCCATCCTGAAGACGCAGCGGCCTGAGCAGGTATTCGTTATCCAGAGGATTAAGCGTCAGCGGATCGGCTTCCAGGGTAAAGAGATTGATAACCGGCGCACAGTGCAGCCGGAAGTTTTCTGTCTCAATCGGGCGCGAAAGAACAGAAAAGCCTTCGGCCAGCGTTTCTGCCTGACGCAGGCTGCGCCAGTCCGGCGTAAACTCTACGATGGCAAGTGACGGAATGGTCCGCATATAGTGTGGCCATAACAGACTCACCAGCCCCTCGGTCAGCTCCGGCAGATCGTCATCGAGCTTTTCACGCAGTCTGCCCATCAGGAAGGCAAATCCTTCAAACAGACGTTCTACATAAGGATCGCGCGCGCCGGGTTTATCCAGATTAAGCATCGCCGCCCGGTCCGGATGGGCCCGGGCAAATTCTTTACCCGCTTCGCGCAGATAGCGCATTTCGGCTTCATAGTAGCGCAGGGTTAAATCATCCATGCACAAATTTCCTGATAGTTAACAAAATATTAGCCAAACACAACCGCTGGTTCTGGCCGGTTCGACAACAACCCGCCTCGCCGGTAGAACATCCCTCGCAGAGGTGTCGACGCGGATAGCTTTAGCGGGTTCACACACTATTTTCGCCCGTGTACAGAGCTGCTTCGGATCGGTACCCGAGAGCGTATTAAGCTCTGTGTGCATTAGCGGAAAATTATCGTCATAAACTGGAGCATCGTCCGTTTCCGTTTCAGGGTTGACGGGTTTTAGCTCGTTATCCAGAGTGAGACAAAGTGCTGGAGGCGCTTTCGATAAGGCCTTACTGCTGTTCGTGATTTGTGGCATATGCCGATACAAGGATTTGGGGTGAGCGCATTTTCCCTTGTCTCATCATTCGACGTATTCAGCGCTGGCTGCAACCGTGAAGATGGCTTCGGGCAGCTTAAAGCCCTGGAGCTTCAGCAAGGCCAGCGGGCCATCACCCAACTCGCTGCGCATCACAAACTTCAGCGGATTGCCGTCCGGGGTGATCCACACCAGCTGCGTGCGGCTCGCGTCAAGGGGAGTGAGCAGGGCTTTGTCCAGCAGGCGGATGAATCCCCAGTTGCCCTGGTGATTAGCATAGAGCTGCATCCCGCTATTTACGCTACGCCAGCGGAGGCTGACGCCCGGGTAGTACGTGTTTCCCGGCCAGGTAAAGCTCTGCCAGCTTTCCATCTGGTTAAAGAAGTCCAGATTTTGCTCGTCAAGCGTCAGCTGCATGCGGGCTACATCACGGGAAGGGCGCGCCATCAATTCGAAATGAACGCTCGCATCTCCCTGAGCAAAAATGATATCCGCCAGTTCAGCCAGCTGATTGATGGCCCGCAGGAAATCCGGGCTCACTTCCATCCCCTGACTTGCTGAAGGATCGACGACCCAGCGATTCCCTTCCTGGTGAAGTATGCCGCCGAGATTAGTTTTCAGGAACGTAGCAATACGACCTGAGTCGCTGCGCAGGAACTGAGCCAGCAGAGGCAATGAGGCATCGCTGCCGGTAGTTTTAAATGGGTAGCGACCGGCAAACGCTTTGTTCCATTGATCGACAATAGTTGTTTGCCAGCGGGTATTAAGGCTTCCTGCTGCCGGAGCAAGTATCTGTCGCCATGCCAGATCCAGTGGCTGAACAAACAATGACTGACCGAACCCGTTCCACTCCTGACCCAGGCTTGCCGCCACCAGACTGCTATAGTCACGCGTATCGGTGAGATCGATAGCTTTGCCCTGAAACACGGTCTGGGCCAGCATCTGGGACATCGCCTGCGGATCCGGCGCACTGGTGACCTGCTGAAGTTTAAGGCGGACCTGTGTAACACGGGCAAGCCAGGACTGGAAGCTCAGATTACCATTACGTCCGGTCCCCTCCTTTCCTTCCATGAAACCCGTCAGGGGACCAAAAACGTCCTCCAGCGGCCCCTTCGGCCCCTGCGCCTGCTCAATGAACTGTCGGGCATATTTTTTCCGGCCAACCAGTTTTTTCGCCGAATCCACTATCGAATCCGCCAGCGCTTCGCCCTTCTCGCCCGTTTTTCCCTGGTAGTTGAGGGTGTTCATCAAGGCCACCAGGGGCGACCGGCGCACATCGCCGATCAGGCTGAGCTGGGCAATGGCTTCCGCAAGCGAAGTCGCATCCTGCCACTGAATGCTGTTGACCATATTCAGCCAGGCGTTACCAAAATCGGTAAAATAGCGTTCTGTCAGACGGGCTTTCAGCGCCTCCGGGGAGATATCGCCCCCTGTCTGGTGCGTCTTATCCGTCAGTACCCAGTCAATTTCATCGCGGCGTGTCTTGACGACCTCGTTAATCGCATCCTGAACCTGTTCTTCCCAGGCCTGACGCGTAAACATACCCGGGACGACTTCGTCAGTGCTGAATACCGTTGAGGCATCGGTGTCGCCGGTCATATCGGCAAGCGTTAAATCAGGCCAGTTGCTGGCCACGCGCTTAAGCATGTCCTGATATAACCCGGACTCAGCGTTCCGCTGGCCAATCTGCTTGAGCAGGATCTGACGGACCGTGCTGATTAATTCAGCGTCAGGCTTAATTTTCCATTCCGGATGAGCCGGGAGGTTCTGCGCATAAAAGCCCAGCAGTTTCGGTGCCAGGTCCTGCCATGTGCCATCCGGCACATTCTGACGTTTCGGTAAGGCTTTCAGGACGTTTTTTGCCAGCCAGTCTGCGTCTGCTTTGTCAGGACGGGCCAGCATCAGATAACTTTTGAGCACGTCGTAGGTATGCTGTGTGCCCTGCGTTCGGGCATCACTGGCAGGAGGAAGTTGCACAAACGAATTCAGCTGCTGCCTGAGACTATCGGCTGTGGCATCCCTCATCAGCTGTGCGTTATTTTTCGCATACAGGGGCCAAAGTGCGGCCAGCGTATCGCTGTCCTGATTAAGACCAAAACGGGTGTACCATGGAGCTCCGGTCGCCTCACGATGTTGCAGACGGGCAATAGCTTGCTGGAGTACGAGCTGGTTGTGCAGGCGTTCAGCAAGTGGTTTTGCGGTATCCGCTGCCTGCCTCGCCGTTTCCTGTGCCTCATAAATCTGGGTTCGGTTAACGATCAGGGACTGCAATGTACCGGTCCCCCACAGGACAATCAGGGAAAGCAGAATTAACCTCAGCATCTTCTGCCAGTCGAAGCCCAGCTTCCTGCCGCTGATGGCATCACAGTCATCAATGACGGCTTTCCATGTCGGTGTGTCGAGGCGCGTGTTCGGTACCGTTCCGGCAACGGCCAGTTCAGGGCTGAACATGACACCGCGTAAACGCCAGGCCGCAGATCCCTGCATCAACCCACTGAGCAAAACGGTCAGACTGGCTTTCAGTTCGTGTTGCAGACGGGAAGATAACTGGAGCAGGCCGTTATGAGCCGGATTATTCAGTATCTGTGCCATACCGGCTTTTTGCAGGCGCTGAGACAGCGTAGTCAATGCCCTATCCGCCTCTTTTATAGTGCCTTCCGGTCCGAATATCACCCCTGTCGCAGCCGTGTCCGCGTCCTGCTGAGCACCTTTCGCTTTATCAGTCAGCCACAGCCAGACAGGCGCCTGCCAGCCCAGCTGATGATCGGCTTTCTGGCGGCAACGCAAGAAAGCATCCCGTTCGCTATCCGTCGGGAGGGCTGAAGTACTCATCACCTGAATAATGCCATCAACCGGCTGGCCAGATCGCAGACGCTTCAGTTTTGAAAGGAAGATCTCATCCGGAAGTGACTGCGCATCACCGCCATAAATCAGTACGTTGCCGTCACCTTCCTGCCAGAGGTCATGGCACAGACCCGGGGCTGCTTTATGGACATCGTCCGGGTTGCCCATCACCAGCAGGAGTCGCACCTTACGCTGCCAGCGGCGTCCATAGCGAAAGCGCAGGTGTTCGGACACGGCGTCTTCGCTGAAGACCGGTTCATCGTCATCTTCTTCACTGAGAATGGTGTTCGTCACCGGAGTGATACTCTCAGCCTTTTTCTGGCCCCACTGGAAATACAACCCGGATTTACCCGCGTGGTCGAAAGCCTTCTCTATTAGCCAGCCGATCAAAAATATCGCGGCAACCAGTATGGCGCAGAATGTGAGTATCCGTTGACCGTCATACGGTCCGAAGCCGGTGGCTGAGGCCACATTTTCCGGAAAGGCATAAAACAAAAATGCCACGATGACTGTCAGGAAAAAGGCGACAGTCACAACCGAGCCGATGAGAGTTTTTACTTTTACCTTAGACATTCTTAGGCGATTCCTTGCGAACTTCTTCTTTGGTGATGACGGCGACCCAGATGTCGTCCTTATCAGCGGCGGGTTGTGCGGCGATAACCTGCGCCCCTCGTTGTTCAACGTCAGCATTAGCAAGCGTGATGGCCAGCCATGGAGCAGCATGGCCGGTATATCCCAGCACGGGATCGATACTGGAATTGTCTTCTGAAAGACTAAATTCCACTTCGCTCTCTTCGCAGGCATTATTCCAGCCGCTGTCCGACGTCAATGTGGGACCGGAGATCCAGCTTCCTTTGAGTTCATTGGGCAGGGTCTTCGACCAGAGCAGCGCCCGGGTGAGCGTCTTTGTGAGCGTTGTTTCTGTTCCCCTTTCGGGGCGATGAAGGCGGAGAGCATCCGGCCAGGCATGGGCTTTGCGGTTGCTTAATACCACCATTGAGACAGCATCAGCATCTTCTTCCCGGGGATACGCCGGTAACGACACGGTAATGGCAACCAGAATGCCCGGGTTGTCCCATCGCTTGTCCAGCCAGGCATCAAACGCCCCCAGACCTTTTCCGGCCATCAGGCGAAAAATCCTGCCGGTCTTTAGTGAGAGAGCGGCCTTAAGCTGCTCTTCAATCAAGGGGTACAGGTCGTTATCACAATCCAGTACCAGCCAGCATGGCAACTCCGGCGGAAGCGGCTGAACGATCCCTTCTACACGCGTTGTCAGTTTAGTCACCGCCGCTGTCAGGGCCTTTGTTAAATCAGTCTGGTATTCTGTTAATGCCGCGTATCTGACCGGTTTGTCATATCCTCTTGGGCGAGAGAAGTCGATAGCGGGGGCCGCGACTTTCATTGCCTTCAGCAGGTCATCAGCGCTGTTTCCGGCCGGACTCTGAATATAAGTACCGAGGATCCAGGCGCAGCGTTGACCGCGCAGAATTTCACTGTCAATAAGCGCTTCTCGCTCGACATTTCGGGACTCGGCCCCCACCTGTTCGGCTTTGTAGGCAAACCGGCGTAAGCCGAAAATAAGCCCCCAGGTACAAAATGGAAGACCCAAAGCGGTGAACCAGAAGACAAATCCGGTTCTCTCTGACGTCCAGCACCATAGCGTGAGCGCTATGCCCCCCAGCATGATAAACGCGAGGAATAGCAACCAACGACCGGTGCCGGGACGCGCTACCTTAGGAGCCTTTTCAGGGATGGCATCCAGCCAAACGGGCATAATCAGGCAACCTTTGCAGCGGAAAATGAACTGATCAACGTGCAACCACAGGCGCATTTGTGGCCGTGAAATGCAACCGGGATACCATGATCAAGATAATCAGGATTGCCTTCTATGATAGTTGTAGGGCCATGTCCCGGAACCGGGCAGGACACTTTGTCGCCTTTGCGGGCAACACCAATACCACCGAATTTCATCGTTTCAGAAGCGGTCAGTACAGAACCGCCGTGAGTGGTTTTATCGCCTTTACGTATTATCTGAAGCATACTATGCCTTTTATTTATAGGGGGGATTTACAGGATGCTCTCTTCCAAAATGATATTTTTAATTACATCATTATCTAGCATGAAACTCAGGGTGTTATTTTTGAAATGATAGCTTATTTTGTCTTTGCTTCTTGATGTGGGTTCTCCATAAGCATTTATTATTTCATTTTCATTCATGCCAACATATATACCACGACCAGTGATGTACTTATTATTTATTACAGTTATGGTAGTAATTCGATATAAATCAAAATCATCACCAAAATGCTTGTAGTTTATATTTGAAGAGCGAACAATGAATCCTTTCCAGTAGTTATCAAAATACTTGTACGTTTCATCACCTTTCGATATATAGTTGCTCCAGGCCCCCGTTTCAAGTTGCTCTTTTTTCCCACACCTACCCCATGCTTTATAAAACCCTTCGAACGAAGAGCTTAATTCTATATTTCCATTTGGGGAGTAAATGCTTAAGTCAGCGCCATTAAATTCTGGTGTGTTTGTTTTTTCCGTTTCAGAGAGATCATCGTCTTTAAGCCATCCCATGACAATGCTGCCATCTTTTCTTGTATATCTCCCGAACTCATATCCTCCGGATTTCAAAAAGCCGACAAACGTGTTGTTACTAATTAGAAAAAGCTTATTATTTCTTGAGTTGTCATCTGGCGTTGAATGGAAAAAAGTTTTGTTAATCACTTTATATGAGTGTATGTTTTGTTCGTAGTCAGCTTTTTTCCAAGACTCATCGCAAGCAGCATAAGAATGAAATGACAGCATAGACATTATTAATAGCAAGATTTTCATCATTTTTAGCCCTTCTTATAAACAGGTATTTCGAAACGTAAGTTTGCATCCGGGAACTGATCAAACATTTTCTTCATGTCAGTTTTTTGTATAAGAGCCCAGTTTATCGATGTTGCATACTGCCTGGTTCCGGGATTGGATGGGTTCCATCTCATTTTATATAACGTGTTTTGTTGGTTTTTACTATTATTAACAAATTTTTCCGAAATCCATTTTGCGCCACCATCGATAGCCTCATCTACTGAGAACCAACCTTTGTTATAAGCAACTACAACCCCGTTTTGAGTGTTGCCAGGAAAAACACCTATACCGTACATATTATAAACATGCCTGTTGTTATACATTTTGCTTCCATTGGCAAACGCATGTCTACCACGGTCAGTTTCCAGAATTGCATGTGATGCTAAATAAATTTCGCTTACATTATATTTTTGTGCAGCAGCAATAAATACATCTTCTTTCCCTGATAACACACCTTGACCGGAAAGTAACTTACCTAAATCTTCGCGAGAAATACCCGAAGGTGCAGAAATGTCGAGGAATTGATATATTTCACTGTTTTCCTGATGAAGCTCAGGATTCATATAGTCCCGAACTTGCTCACGTGTTACGGCACCATAATTGCCATATGTAGGAACACTATCGCCAGTAAGTGACATTTGCTTGTTCAAGGCATAATCTAAAGTATAATCGTAATTCTTGTAGACGATAGTAATCCGGTTAGCACTTTTTAACGTACCCAAAAAAAGGATAGGATGCATATGCCACAGTGAAGGCCCTAGTTTCTCAGTGGACACATCCTGCATCCATGCCATTTTATCAAGAAAATCTTCGCTATATTTCTTCCATTCTGGGGCTTCTTTTTTCAGCGCATTGAGGAAAGGTTGCCAGATAGCATCATCTTTTTTGAAGTACCAATCGCTGGGATGTTTTACGATTGTTTTCTGGATGGTGTCACGATAGTCGGGATTATGAAGTGCTCTCCAGTATTCCATCGGAGAGTAACGGTCGCTTCCACTATCAATTTTATCCAGCAGGCGCTGATAATTATGCTTAACCAGGGCATGACTGGTTCGCGTATCACTGGTCGCAACCTCATAGAGCGAGTTGATAAGGCTGCGGAAGAATCCAACAGGCTGGTTTTTTCCATCCAAGTAATCAAAACTGGTAGGCTCTGAGGTTTCAGTTCTGAAGCCCAGCTTTGCCAGATCATACTGCGACAAGAGTTGAGGTTCCGCCTGGCCTTTGGGGACGTAAGCATTTTCTGGTCGCAGCTGCCAGTATTCTTGCTTTGTTGAGGTATCAGTTTCAGTTGTGACCTTACTCAACGGTAGAATGCCTGTCCGCGTTGTCGACGTCGAGCCCTTTGCGAAAGTGCCCTTCGCAACATCTTTTGTGAAAAGAGCAAGGCCAGGAGAATACTTCAACCAGAGCGGGTTTTTCTCCCCCACTTTTTCTGGGTTGGTCAGGAAATTCTCCAGATTATCATCCATGCTCGTGCATTCGATATGTACCTGGTATCGTGCCTCATAACCACCATCTTTTGGTGCCTGATAGTAGCCCATGTGGCCAATCGGGTCACCGGCCTTAATAGCAAATGGAAAACTGAGACTTACTGTCTTATCGAATACCATGACTTCCTTTGCGGGAGGAAGCAAATGCCGCCACCAGCCTGGACCAGCCCCCGGCGCTGGCTTAATATTGTTGTTATCCACAACAACCCAATAGCGCTGACCAGGTGTGAGGGTACTGCTGGTTTCTTCTGGTAATCCTTTCAGTGTTACAAGACCATATTTTCGCTTGTTATTTCCTGTGGCGTTAAGATTGCTGTCTGCCGGGTCCCACTCCACTCTTGCCCCTTTAGGTATGTGCCCTGCAATTTGTGGAGAAGTTTTATCTGAAGTCAGTTTTGCCGTCAGCCAGTCCATTTCAGAATATGCTCTTAGAGTATTCTGAATGGCCCACTGATTTTCTGCTTCAGCCTCATAAGCTGAATACGGCGCAAGATGCATATACAGGGTGTAGAAATGCAGCCCGCTGGATTCTTTCTCCCCCGGTTGAATAAAGTGTTTAACCAGAACAAACGAACCAGAAAAGCTCAGTGGGCCGGATTCCCATGCAAGCGTCAGATAATCCTTGCAGACACGATAAGCAACCACTTCGCCGTCAGCCATGCATCGCACAGCCTGCTCACCTTTAAAGGGAACTGGGAAATCTAATGCTTCAAGAGGAGACTTGCCACTCAGAGCACACCACGGGGTCGTTGCTTCCGTGATATGGATCCCGCCATGCCACATCCCACTGCGACCAATCATATACTGCCCGGTGGATTCCCCCCCAATATGAGAGAGGATCTCTTCCTGATTTTTGAACTCACTTCCCCGACTGTTGGAGGGGATCGGCCAGACTATTTTGATTTTTCCTTTTCGGATAGCCGTGGCGTTCTGCTCTGATGTGGTATTAGCGCCATAACGATAAAGTGCATAGGGTATGTTTTGATCACGATATATCTGGGCAGGATAGAACCCCCTTTCCTGGACAAAATCAGATACCCAGTGTGTACCATTAAACATCGCCATATGACCATGCACATGATGTGGTGCTGCCTGGATTACGACAACATCCCCCACTTGCTGACCAGAAATTGTGAATACACCGCCAGTACGCACTGTTGTAGCGTTATCCACAACTTTAAAGTTATTTTCAAGCAGCCATGGGCCATAATTTTTAGCTGATTCAATTCCTGAATTTTTTGCAGATGCCCCTCCAGCGATTAATGCTTTTTTAACATAGCGGGCACATTTTGACTCGCCATATTTAAGCTTTTTATCTATGCCATTTTTAAAATTTTCAGCGTTAATTTTCGCTCTGGCCAGGGCTTGAGTGTTTAAAACACTAACTGCTACATTCTTGTCCAGCATTTATTCTCCCCCCTCTGCTTGTCGAGGGCAATAAATACTACTATGAGATATGGGCTTAACAGAATCCATTAACCAGTTCCCTTTTTCTTTAACCAGGTTAACGGCATACAGGGATACGCCCTTACCATATCCTAATGTTAGCTTCACTTGTGCGACCTGGTCATTCTCTGAAACAGTTTCCACATTAATGCTGTCTTTCCATTCTTCACAAATATCCTGAGCATCGACAAAATAATCAGCACCCGATTCATCATTATCCCGCAGACTTCTGAGATGCTCAGTTGTATATTCAAAAATAGCTTTTTGAGTTAGTTTATCAGCTGATTCCATATCAGGCGTTTCAGACGCAACAAGGTAATCATGATAAAATTTTGCAACAATTTCCCGAGGCATTGAACTATCGTTTGCTGAAGCTGAGGCTATATTGGCCACGCAGAATAAGCAACAAGCAAAAATAATCTTCTTCAACATGAACGTCTCTCCGTAGATATGTTGGTATTTGTATAAGTAGTCGAGGTGAGAAATTTAGAAAATGACCACGTTCTTATTGTTCCGTTACGCTGGTGATTTTCCACTTCTCATCAATTCTTTCTAGCACAACCTTAAATTTAACTTTAGGCTCGGAACCTGCTCCTAAAATAACGTTGACTGAAGAGTCATTCTCTTTCCGATATACATCAAAGGTACTTATACTTGCTTTCCATGAAGGATACACATCTTGTGATTTTGTAAAATAATCAACATCAGTATCAACCCAAGCACCATGCCAGTTACAAATATAACGCCCTTTAAACTGCTTGCATTCGCGCTTTTGTGAACATTTCCCTTCGAGTTCTTCTGCCGACGCTGAATCATCAGAATCATAATTACACATCATAGAGTCGTTAATGCTTTTCATTAATTCATCAGAAACATATTGACTGAGAAATCGACTGTTGTCCGATGATTCTTCTTTCAAATATGACTTATAAAAATTGTACACGATGCTTTCTGGGCTTGTTTGCTCGGATGCCTGTGTAAAATTTGATAAACAAAGCAAAAATGCAAATAAAAACACATTACGCATATGAGGAATTAATGGATCCATCATCAGCCCTTAGTCATTAAAAGATTTGCTGCTGATTTTATTTTCCTGGGTGATATCCGTCAGGCTGAAATTAGGTGTTTCGTTGGGGAGATTCGCGCCGGTGCCTGGTACCAGATAGTCAGACGTTTTCATAATGAACTCACCTGATGAACCATGTTCAATGCCGTTCTTACTCAGCCTCAGGTAAGACCCGCCACCGTTAAGTGTCAGTGTTTCCGGCGTGCTGATAATAATTTCGTCTTCACTACTGGTCACCGTCAGCTGCTTTTCAGAAAACAGTGCCATCGTGTTGTGCTGAGCCTGAATCTCGATGTCTCCCTGGTTGGCAACCAGCTTAGCCCCTTCTTTATGGACAAACATACGCAGGGCTTTTTCTACCGTTACAGACAGATTCTTCATCGCACCGACATCAAGATGCTGACCGGCATTGATCATGGTATTGCGGCTACTGCTGAGCTGAAGGTGTTCACCTGAGGTCATTGCCACCCCCTGCGGAGCACTACCCAGCAGGACCGAAGACTGGAGATCTTTGATTTTGTCGGTCACAAGACTAATCTGGGTATTGATGTCACAGATCAGGGCTCCGGCGGCTTCAGCAGCGCTGTTCAGCGCCTGCATCTGGCTGTTGGCCTGGTTAAGCTGGTTAATGGCAGGCGCCATTTCCAGCACCGGGCCCTGGGCTTTGGCCTGGGCATCCGCCGTCAGGAACAGCCCTTTTGCCGCACGAACCGCGCCATGCTCGTCCGTACGCAGTTCAAAACCGGCGCCGCGCTTTTCACGCTGGCTGTTGACCAGGTGTCCCAGGTTCAGTTGCGTTTTGCCATATTCCGTCGCGAGCTTGATATGCTCTTCCTGGCGCTTATCCTCCATCCGCAACTTATTGTTCGCCGGGGTACGCCACACGTTCCGCGTATGATTGTCACTGGTGACATGGTCCGGATGTTCTGAATCATGCAGGGCATAAGCGATGTAGGGACGATCCGGGTCTCCGCCGTCAAAAACGACGGCCACTTCCGTTCCGTCGATAAGCGGGGAGTGGAATCCGTACGTATCACCGGCATACGGTTTAGCCAGCCGCAGCCACAAATAGGCATAGCCCTGTTCAGTACTGCTGCGGTCAAAGTCCAGTTTTACCCGGTATCGCCCGTCCGGGTCGAGCCAGGAATAGGTGTCGCCTTTCTGTGTGCTTTCCACCCGGGCAGGCAGCGAGCCGGATATCACCGGTCGATTGAGCAGTGCCGGACGATAACAGACGGTTTCACTGTAGGGGATGCCCTCAAACGTCAGCGTAAAGCTACTTTTGCGCGAACCACTGGTGCGCACCGTGGTGATGACGATGCCTTCCCTGACGGCATCGGGAAGCGTTCCGTCCGTTTCCAGTACCTGACCCGGAGCGAGATGAGGGCTGGAGGAACGCCCGCTGACGCGATACTGCTCATTGAGAATGCGCTCATGACGCAGACGGGCGAAGTATGCCCCGGTCTCCGGGCTTTCAGCGTCACCTGCCGTCAGGAAGGGTTCAGCATAATGGTACGTTTCTCCGGTGGTGATCCCTTCCTTGCTGAATATGCTTTCGGCACTGTCCTGAGGTTGTAGCGCTTCACGGTAGTTGTAGTCCCGGGTGGCCGCACTCCCGCTCACCACCTTATATGCGGTCTGAATACCCCAGATGCTCTCCTGCCCGCTGTCACTGATCCCGGCCTGGTTGCGCAATGGCAGGGTGACGCCAAATTCATACTGCTGCTGGCTGTCCTGAAAAATCACCACGTCCTGTTCAAGACGACTGTCCATCGCAAAGCGCCAGTAAATGCCGACTTCAGCCAGCAAACGCTCAATGAACTCAAGATCGGTTTCCCGCCACCGGGTAATTAGCTCCCGCACCGGATACTCGCGGGACAGCCGAAACTCAAAGTCCGCCCCCTCCAGCCCGTGTTTACGCAGGACCTGTTCAACCACCTCAATAACCGACTGATTGAGGTAGATTTCGCTCCCTTTCGTATAGCCCAGCAGAGCAATACGGGGAACGATCGTCAGCGCGTACCGGGTCTCATCATTCGAGGTGGACACGCGGCGAAACGACTCCACCACGCCGAATACCGTCCTGACCGGCAGGGCCGGTGTTCCGTCAAACATCGGGGTCTGGAAAGTAAATGACGCGGGCTTCAACAGTAACGCGTCACAGGCAATATCCGCAGAAGAGCAGGTGACCGCCACGTCATAGCGCCATGGCTGGCTGAGTGATTCAACGGCGTTGTAACGCAACACATCCAGAAATTCCGTGCAGCCATGAACGTCAACACAATACCGTGACTGGCCGATCAGCTTTTCTGTCAGACTGAGTCCTTTATTCATCCGTGATCCGTTCATTGCATTGCTCCTTCTGTCTGCCAGTTAAATATCCGTACAATGTTTCTTGGTCAGGCAAAATATATTTCTTCAAATTTAATATTGAGTTTCTTCTGTAACTTCAAGGCTGGTTCCCGTTGAATCTTCATTAAAATAAAAAGTCGTACTCTCATTATCTCTTATTACTGTTATTTTTAACGAATTACTCTCCTGCCATTCATAACTAACCATTGTATCATTAAATTTATCGGCTTTATTTGTACCGGGGGTTGTTTTTTTCAAGAGCGTATTATCACATTGAATCCTCCTGAATTCCCTATAAGCATCTCTTAATTTCAAATCAGAAAAAAACAAGAGTATTCACTTATACCATCATATTCGTGGGTAGGATTTCCCTTCTGACAATAAGTTGCCCAGCCATCTTTTTTTTGATTATTATTCTTTGCATCCGCTTCTTTAAAAAATAAAACATAGCTTTGATCCGAAACAATCAGATAATCATTAACTTCGAGGATCTCACTATAAGTGAAGTGGACATTCATCCCCCGGTAAAAGAGCTATCAAAAGATAAATATACTTAGGCAGAGACACATCTTCATACTTAAAAAGCCATTCATATAATGCTACTGTTTTCTCAAACAAATAATATGATATGGGTGTTTTTTTTAATTTTAACATAGTCAATTGAACACACATTGTTATCTTCAAGAAAATCATTTTTATTGTTAGCGTTTTACCACTAAACGTAAAAGTTACTTTACTGTATATTTCATCTAATTTTTTGATCGTATCTAAATCACGCTTACCAAAAACATCAACAGCAGAAACTTTTTCATGCACCCACAGCTTATGATCTACCCCATTATCAGAAATGGCTATCTTTGGCAAAAAAGAAAAAAACAACAAAAGAATTAAAAAATGAATTTTGAATGGTCCTTGCGCTATGTTGGCTTTAGCTAGTGCATAAAAAGAAGAAATCAATAAGGACAACCCCAAAATAAAGCCACACATAAATTACTCCTTATCTACTCTCAATAATGGGGCCACTGCATTAAACCTCTGTAGGCGATCAGAGTAACCATTCTGCCCACCATTAATTTTTTGTGTGACATCTTGGACACTCAATGTTTTGGCAGTTTTGTTTAATCCTTTACTTACCCAGAAGGAAAATGCTGACTCTACACCATATTCAGTATTGCTTATCACTAAATCAGGTTGTTCTAATCCTGCTCTTTTACACAGTAGATATAAAATCGCATACTATACTTCACGCGCAAAAAGTGATTTATTTCACCGCATTATCCAATGGAAAGTTTTTAATATTTCCGTTGCTTTTGATTTGATAACCAGATAATTCAGGATCTTTTTCCCCATCCAAAATTTTTATATCCCTCGCACTTCGTGCGTGTTTATATATTTTAACCTCATAATAATATGGATACTAGATGTTATTATTTTTATAATTTACATGCCATCGAAGAAGAACAACAACATTTCTAATTTGGATCTGCATTCAGCACCTCCAGATGCACAAGCCACTCTTTATCCACGAGTTTATTTCCCCCGCCGGGTGATTCTATGCATCCCATAAAGCCGACAGGCGTTCCGGCACTGACCTTCCATTCTTCCGTTTCACCCGTTAGCACCACAGAGTCAAAAGCGCGTTTTTGTTTTGCCTTCTGCATCCATTCCGGCATCAGCCCTGTATTTCGCCCTTCGGTTCCATCAGTTCCGGATCCAGTGTTACCCAGTACTGTTCTTTGCCCGGAATATTATCTTTCAGTAAGCGGACCAGGCCACAGGTTGTCAGGATCGTGTTTCCATTCTTCATGATATAAAAACGCCCCGTCAGGGAAGAAACAAAACGGTCGCCTGCGTTCAGGCTCTTTCTCGTTTTTCCGGAGCAGAATATGTCCCGGCTTCATCGTTGTCCGGTTCCCCCTCCGGTAAGCCGTATTGTCCGTTTTTATACTGGCGTAACAGTATACCACCGTGTCCATCCCTGACTTTATATCAAGGAGACTTCGGATAATCAGCGACCGGAGCCAGATGCATATACAGACTATAAAACTTCAGCCAGTTTTTTTCTTTTGTGGTTCGGGTTGACACTGCGATTTCACCAGCACAAAGCTGCTGCTGTAGCGCAGTTGTTGTCCACATGACGCTCACAAAAAAAATTGTAAGAACAAACTAAATACTTAGATCCGCACACAACATGATGTTATTAGTAGATATGTTTTTAATGTTAATATAGTTTACCTTACACCATTTACCATCTGCACTAATAGATAACAAATTAACCTTATCTCCTTTAACAAGGTAAGATTTCTTTATTTTGTACGAGGAGTCATAAAAATAGGATTTAAGTTTTATGACATTTATCGCAGGATATGATGAGCATTCATTAGAATCGACTTTATGTGGGACTAATTTATTTAGTGCAATCTTACCATCTGAAATTCTCTCACTCATAATTTCAACCCCCTCTAATTCCTTATTGTTGTATACAACCCATGGGGAATTTACAAAAACATCACACTCACCATCGCTACCTAAGATAAAAACAGAATAATCGTCATCTAACAATGCTTGTTTATTACGATACAATTGGTATATCATTTTATTTTTACTATTATAAATAACAATGGGTAGATAATTTTTTTTGCCACTTAAGATTAAGCCTGTATCTATAGAATCCATGTCATCCTCAGTTTTACCTACTTTCTCCTCTATAAAATCAGCGTAATTTTTCGCTGGCGACATATCTAAGCTACAAAAACCCTTTTTAACCAAGACTCCGTTCTTTTTACTTTTCACATTCAAATACAAACAATCAATGATGAATTTATTGTCGTTATATTTCAATGTCGCATAAACGGTAGAATCATGAAGAGATCTACTATCAGCTATAATCGCAGGGGAACCTGAAAAAAAATCATATGAGTAGGATGGATTACCTGTATAATCTTCAATAAATTTCAACACATCTTCTTTGCCGTCTTTTTTTGCATAAATTAAATCATTTGATTTATCATAGCCATAATTTATTGAGCCATCCGCAAAACTTAGCATGGAACATCCACTTAAAAAAAACACCAACAAAAAAATATATTTATTCATATTTAAAGCCCACTGGAAAGAGAGGATGTGTTTTCTAAAATTGATTGAAACTTCTTGGCATAGGAAGCTATTAGAGTTTTTTGATCATTGCCATTAATTATTTGCCGAGCACCCTCATAATCCATTCCATTATTAATCATATATGCGGAAAGTTTTTTCCCAGTGAATATACCTTCCTCCATACCCCAAATCATAATTCGCACAGCATGCTTAAAATCAGCCGCAAGTTCTGGTTGATTCACAAAATCTACTCCAAATTTATCTTTCGCTTTCTGATAGTTATTTTTCCAGGTAAGATGCACACAACCTCTACCTCGATACTTATATCCATCCCCCTGCTGCGTATTGCCGTTAGCTATTGCTCTTTTCTTTAATGTTTGTGTTGCAGCAAGTACTGGATCGTATTTATTAAAATAAATCACACTACCTACTTCTGGTTGTTCACTAAAATACTCGCCGGTTGGGAAATAATATGTCTCATGCCTCGCTGTAGCTAGCATATACGAAATTCCATATAAATTCGGCACATACTCCATATGGTGAGGGTAAAATTCATTTATACTTTCCAAAATTTTTCGCAAATTATTTTTTGAACCTTGGGATAGAATCGGCGTACCTGGAGCAAAGGAAACATGTTCGTTTTCATACTGGGAAATAAAAGCATCAACATTAATTAGCTCTGATTTATCTTTCAGAGAATCCAAAAAAATTACCGGATGAAAATGCCACACCGCCTCATCCTTATCAAATGGCGGCACCTTACTCATCCATTCCAGATCCGCCTGCCATTTCTCACAGTATTTCACTTCCAGCAAGTCCAGAGCCTTATAAAACCCTTCCCAGCGCCCCGTCGAACGTCCACCGCACCACTCGCTGTGATGTTTTACCACCAGCCGGTTGACCACATTCTTCACCAGCGGATCACGCACCGCCAGCGCCTGCCTGATTTCCTCTGCCGTCACTTTCCCGTCACGGTTGCTGTCCATCTCCGCCATCAGGTCACGATAAAACGGCGGCACCAGGCCGTACTGATAATCGGCTCCCTGCTCCGCTGATTGGCTTATCGTCCCAAACGCCTGAGGTATCCAGCTTTCATACGGGCTGTTCATTACATCGCCGCCGCTGCTTTCCTCCAGCGCCTGAAACCCGAGTTTCAGCAGGTCGTACTGACTCACTTCTTCCACATCACTTTGCGGTAGCCAGCCACTTCCGCTGATCTTATACCACCATTTTTGCGATTCATCCCCGACTGGCGTTGCTGACTCCCGAGGAAGCAGGCACTGTGCGCTCAGTCGTGCTGATGTCGCGGTAAAGACGGGTTGTCCCGTCGTATCCTGCCGGATAAACAGGGCGTTTCCCTTTGCTGCCAGAACGGAGCGTTTATCACCGTTCACTTTTTCAGGGTTAGATAAAAATCCCGGCATGTTCGGGTCTGTACTCAGCACCTCCAGATGCACGAACCACTCTTTATCCAGCAGGGTATTTCCCTCACCGGGCGATTCCGTACATCCCATAAACCCGACAGGCGTTCCGGCGCTGACATTCCATTCTTCCGTTTCGCCAGTTAGCTCCACAGAGTCAAAAGCGCCTTTTTGTTTTGCCCTCTGCATCCATCCAGGCATCAGCGCCTGCATTTCACCATCCGGCTCCATCAGTTCTGGATCCAGCGTCACCCAGTACTGTACTTTGCCCGGAATATTCTCTTTCAGCAAACGGACCAGGCCAAAGGTTGTCAGGGTGGCTTTGCCATTCTTCGTGACGTAAAAACGCCTCGTCCGGGAGGAGACAAAACGATCCCCCGCCTTCAGGCTCTTTTTCGTTTTTGCCGGAGCAGCATATGTCCCGGCCTCACCGTTGTCCGGCTCCCCCTCGGGCAACCCGTTTTGCCCGTTTTTATACTGGCGTAACAGTATGCCACTGTGACCGCCCCTGACTTTATAGCAGGGAGATTTCGGGTAATCAGCAACCGGTGCCAGATGCATATACAGGCTGTAAAACTCCAGCCAGCTCTTTTCCTTTTGTGGATCAGGTTTACACTGCGATTTCACCAGCACAAAGCTGCTGCTGTAGCGCAGCTGTTGTCCACAGTAGGGTGCTGTCAGGTATTCTTTGTTTACCCGGTACGCCACAATAATACCGTCTGCCATAAACTGAAGCGGTACAGGCTCCCCGGTATTAGTCGCATCTGGATTGAGGGCGGAAAAGGGATTAGAGATATCGCTGATATGGATCCCGCCATGCCACAGGCCATTCGCCCCCAGCAGCCAGGTCCCGTGCGCTTCCCCGTCGATAAGCCGCATAACATCTTCCAGTGAGCGAAATTCTTTATCGCTGGTGTCCCTGAGGGGGTAACTGATTTTCATATGAAATTATTACCTTGAAATCCTTCCACGCCGCTGGGGAGGAACCAGTTCCAGTGTAGTTTTCCTGAACGCCTCCGTGACACCTTTCAATGATGCCCCGGTACGGGTAACCAGGTAGTTAGCCACTTTCATCACCATCATCCCTTCAGAACCATGCTCAATCCCGTTTTTACTCAGCTTCATATACGATCCGCCGCCATTCAGCGTCAGCGTTTCCGGCGTGCTGATGGAAATCCCATCCTCACTACTGGTTATCGCCACCTGCTGCTTTGCCATAAGCACCATTGTGTTGTGCTGAGCCTGAATTTCGATATCTCCCTGGTTGGCGACCAGCTTACCCCCTTCTTTATAGACAAACATACCCAGGGCTTTTTCTACCGTTACAGACAGATTCTTCATCGCACCGATATCAAGATGCTGACCGGCATTGACCATGGTGTTGCGGGTGCTGCTGAGCTGAAGGTGTTCACCTGAGGTCAGTGCCACCCCCTGCGGAGCGCTGCCCAGCAGGACCGCAGACCGGAGATCTTTGATTTTGTCGGTCACGAGACTAATCTGGGTATTGATGTCACAGACCAGGGCTCCTGCGGCTTCAGCAGCGCTGTTCAGCGCCTGCATCTGGCTGTTGGCCTGGTTAATCTGGTTAATCGCTGGCGCCATTTCCAGCACCGGGCCCTGGGCTTTGGACTGGGCATCCGCCGTCAGGAACAGCCCTTTTGCCGCACGAACCGCACCATGCTCGTCCGTACGCAGTTCAAAACCGGCGCCGCGCTTTTCACGCTGGCCATTGACCAGGTGTCCCATGTTCAGTTGCGTTTTGCCATATTCCGTTGCGAGCTTGATATGCTCTTCCTGGCGCTTATCCTCCATCCGCAACTTATTGTTCGCCGGAGTGCGCCACACGTTCCGCGTATGATTGTCACTGGTGACATGGTCCGGATGTTCTGAGTCGTGCAGGGCATAAGCGATGTAGGGACGATCCGGGTCTCCGCCGTCAAAAACGACGGCCACTTCCGTTCCGTCGATAAGCGGGGAGTGGAATCCGTACGTATCACCGGCATACGGTTTAGCCAGCCGCAGCCACAAATAGGCATAACCCTGTTCAGGACTGTTACGGTCAAAGTCCAGTTTTACCCGGTATCGCCCGTCCGGGTCGAGCCAGGAATAGGTGTCGCCTTTCTGTGTGCTTTCCACCCGGGCAGGCAGCGAGCCGGATATCACCGGTCGATTGAGCAGTGCCGGACGATAACAGACGGTTTCACTGTAGGGGATGCCCTCAAACGTCAGCGTAAAGCTACTTTTGCGCGAACCACTGGTGCGCACCGTGGTGATGACGATGCCTTCCCTGACGGCATCGGGAAGCGTTCCGTCCGTTTCCAGTACCTGACCCGGAGCCAGATGAGGGCTGGAGGAATGCCCGGTGACGTGATATTGCGCATTCAGAATGCGTTCGTGACGCAGACGGGCGAAGTATGCCCCGGTCTCCGGGCTATCAGCGTCACCTGCTGTCAGGAAGGGTTCCGCATAATGGTACGTTTCTCCGGCGGTGATCCCTTCTTTGCTAAAAATGCTTTCAGTGCTGCCCTGAGGTTTCAGCGCTTCGCGATAGTTGTAGTCACGGGTGGCCACACTTCCGCTCACCACATTGTATGCGGTCTGAATATCCCAGATGCTTTCCTGCCCGCTGTCACTCATGCCTGCCGGGTTACGAAACGGCAGGGTCACACCAAACTGATACTGCTCCTGAGAGTCCTGAAAAATGACCACATCCTGCTCAAGGCGGCTATCCATTGTAGTGGCACACTGAATTTGGCCACCTGAGTAGAGGTGATATGCTCACCTCAACATCTTACAGGTGAACCAATGAGCAAAATATTTACTGCTGAATTTAAAGCCGAAGCGGCAAAACTGGTCCTTGATCAGAACTACACTCACGGTGAAGCGGCTAAAGCGATGAACGTCAGCCTCTCCGCCATCAACCGCTGGGTTAAATCGTTACGTATGGAGCACCAGGGGAAAACGCCACCGGGGCTGCCTCTGACGCCTGAGCAGACGGAACTCAGGGAAATAAGAAAACAAATACAACGCCTTGAAATGGAAAATGAAATCCTAAAAAAGGCTACCGCGCTCTTGATGTCGGACTCCCTGAAAAGTTCACGATAATCGACAGTCTTAGGGCGCACTACCCGGTAGCGCCATTGTGCCGGCTGTTCGGTGTTCACCGAAGCAGTTATCGTTACATTCGTAAAAATGGCAGGGATTCTGACGCTGAGCGGGCCGTCAAACGGAGTCTCGTCAGTGAAGTCTGGAATGCCAGTGGTGGCTCTGCTGGCGCGAGAAGTATCGCCACGATGGTCAGCGGCCGGGGCGTCAGACTCGGGCGATGGCTTGCAGGTAAGCTGATGAAAGAGCTGGATATCGCCAGTTGTCAGGCCCCGGCGCATAAATACAAACGCGGCGGGAACGAACACGTTGAAATACCTAACCATCTCGACCGGCAGTTCGCGGTAACAGCGCCGGATCAGATCTGGTGCGGCGATGTGACCTATATCTGGACGGGAAAATGCTGGGCTTATCTGGCCGTCGTGCTGGATCTGTTCGCCCGTAAACCTGTGGGCTGGGCGATGTCGACGTCGCCGGACTCGGCCCTCACGGTCAAAGCGTTGCAGATGGCCTGGGAGCATCGGGGGAAGCCAACAGGAGTGATGTTCCACAGTGACCAGGGCAGTCACTATACCAGCCGCCAGTACCGGCAGGCTCTGTGGCGCTGTCGAATAAAGCAGAGCATGAGTCGACGCGGTAACTGCTGGGATAATGCCCCTATGGAACGGTTCTTCCGGAGCCTGAAGACCGAATGGGTGCCGACGAAGGGCTATAACAGCTTCAAAGAAGCTCAGAGCGCGATAATCCGCTACATCACGGGCTATTACAGTGCCATCCGGCCCCACTGGTATAACGGTGGGTTAACGCCAAATGAATCAGAGCGGCTGTTCCACGAACAGTCAGGTCGTGTGGCCAAAATTAGTTGACCACTACACATCGCAAAGCGCCAGTAAATACCGACTTCAGCCAGCAGACGCTCAATGAACTCAAGATCGGTTTCCCGCCACCGGGTAATTAGCTCTCGCACCGGATACTCGCGGGACAGCCGAAACTCAAAGTCCGCGCCTTCCAGCCCGTGTTTACGCAACACCTTTTCCACGACTTCCGGCACAGTCTGGTTGAGGAAAATTTCACTGCCTTTCGTATGTGCTAACAGAGCGATACGTGGAACCAGCGTCAGCGCATAAACGGTATCCTCTCTGGACGTGGACAGGCGTTCGAATGACGCCACCACGCCATAAACGGAACGAACGGGTACGGCCGGAGCCCCGTAAAACTGCGGGGTCTGAAACGTAAACGACGCAAGTTTTAACAGCACCAAATCACTGGCGATATCCGGTGTCGAGCAGGTCACGGAGATACCAAATCTCCAGGGCTTGCTGAGCGACTCAACCGAACTGAATTTCAGCACATCAAGAAATTCTGTGCAGCCATGCACGTCCAGCCGGTAGCGTGACTGACCTAATCGTTGTTTTGCCTGACTGGCCGCATCGTTTATCACAGGGATGGCGGGATTATCCATGAGTCTCTCTCTTTGTCGGTTCCTGGGCACGCTACCGCCCCTCGCTGTTCACCAAAGCGCATCAGGTCAGGCAGCAGATTGAGTTTTTCTTTGCCGAGTACCCGCGTCTCAGGTAATCAGCAAAAAAACGCGGACAGGAAAACCTGTCCGCATCAGGATTACGCGGTGGTACGTTCGTTCCAGCTGTCGGAATGGATGATGTTGCCGTCCTTGTAGGTCCAGGTGATTTTTTCGTAACGCAGCTCAATCTGCTCGAGGTGGTTATGCTTCTCGTAGGACGGGTCCTTGACGTCGTGCATCAGCGGGCTGACCTTCACCACCTTCACGTTCTCAAGCTTCGTGTTGAAGTACTCCACTTCCTGACCGGCGTCGTTGATTTTGTACCAGCGGAACTCCGCCGACTTCAGCGTCTGGCCGGTTGTTACCGCCTTGTACAGGTACGGGCTGGAGGCGTCGATTTCCTTAGTGAACAGGAACGGCGTGTGGATTCGCGTGCCGGTCAGCTTCCCGGTGTTGTTGTCGGTCGGGATGTACAGGTTATGCTCCTGCGCCACCACCTCGATGCTGCCCTCACGGTCCTTCACGTCCACGGAACCTTTGATGTCCGCGCCGCCGTCGTCCTTCAGCCACAGATAGACTGGAATTGCCATATTACTTCTCCATTTATACACGTCGTCCTTCAGGCTGCCTCTTTGTTGGCTGCCTTCATTTGCCCCGGTCACATAGTGAACTATGCTCCCGGGGACGCATTCAGTTGCCGCCGCGAGGCAGCCCGAATGACTGTGTGTATCATTTTAAAAAGCGCCATCATCCTGCGATGGCGCGGGGGTCATGCCCGGTGGCTGGCAGGCATTCGCCTGCGGCACCAGACTGATTTCGACACGGCGGTTATGCGCCCGGCCTTCGGCCGTGTCGTTGGGGGCAACGGGTCGGCTCTCGCCGTAGCCCTGCACCGCAAAACAGCTCTCCGGCACGTCGCCGGTGTCGCGCATCCAGTCGCGCACCGATTCGGCACGCTTAAGCGAAAGTATCTGGTTGGATTTATCGTCGCCGGTGCTGTCGGTATGGCCCGCCACCACAATCAGCCAGCCGGGCTTCGCTTTGATGCCCACCAGTGAGTTCACCAGCAGCTTTGTCGAGCCGGGCTTCAGCGCCCACCTGCCGGTGTCGAACAGCGACATGCTGTCGAGGCGGATGATTTTCGGTTGTGGCTTTAGCGCAGGTGCCGGCGGTGGCGCATACGTATCAATAGCCTTCTGAAGCGCCAGCCATACACGCAGGCCGGGGTAATAGCCGAGCGCGTACCGGAGTGGTTCGCCCTGCCGCTGCCAGCGCTCCAGCAGAAGAGCATCCTGTTTCAACGCCAGGAGGGACTGAGCCCTGGGCTCATCATGATTCTCGGGAATGGCATACCAGCGCTGGAGATCCGTTGAGACCTGGCGAATCAGCGCCGCGTTATTCACAGCAGAAAAAGCCAGAGCTGCCAGAGCGCACGCCAGAACCCATAAAACGAGACGACGAGAGCGTTGCCCCCCCTGTACTGGAGCGCAGTAAGGCGCGAGCATCGGTAATACCGCATCAGGAAAATGCTCCGTTACTTCCGCCGCCCCCTCTGCCTGCGGAAAAATCAGATGGGTCAGGCGAAAAAGGCGATGTGACCACAGCGAAGCACGATCGGCAGAAGCCACACCGCTTCGAATCACCACCGCAAACGGGTGAACCGCCGGAAGGAGCCGATCTTCCTTCGTCAGTTCATCCGCCAGAATGGCGCGCATAACAGCAAAGGCCTCCCATAGGACAGGCATCAACGCAAGATGTTGAGCGTCCTGTTGCCAGTCATCCACCGCCTGCGGCGTTTTATCAGCCGGATATACCGCCAGCTTATCGCCACAAACAACAAGCCACGGCGTTGCAGGACCGGAAAATTCACCGCTCAGAACCATCGGCGGCGTGAATCCAATTATCTGACCCAGCAGCTTCATTTGCTGACGCAACGCTTTCAGGGACGCGCGCAGTACGGCTTCATCCTGATGTCTGTCGGGCTGGCAGGAATACATAACGGCGAGCTGTCCGCCCTGATGCGGCTGCTGTTCGTGAATATCGCGAACAATGTCGCTTAGCCTGTTGACGTCATTCACCCTCAGCCACCAGCCCTGCGCGGTTTTGCGCAGTGTTTGCCCCTGGAACAACGCGTCCAGCTCATCCCCACAAACGAGAACAACAGGTCCCCCGGCATCAAACAGCAGCAGTTCACAGGTGGACATTTCACCCTCCGCCATCGTCTGAACAGGGCAACGCTTTCTCCAGACCTGCCAGAAGGCCAGTGCGACAATGCACACCGTCATCACGCCCTTAAACAACGTGCCTGCCGGAATGAATCCCCATAGCAGCCACAGAAACGCGGCGACAGCCGCCAGAACGTGAAGTATCAGAGAAACCATGACCGATTTACGCATCAATGAGGTAACTCCGGTAACTGAGCGGATAACAGCCCCTGGAGCCAGAGGTGGCCTCCCCACCATGCCACGGCAGCGATCACCGCAGCCGTAGCAGCCCAGAACCAGACTGAACGCAGGATGCTATAGCGATGTTTTCGGGTCCGGCGAACCACCAGAGAGATATCCGCATTCAGAGGCGGCACCTGCTCAGAAAGCGCTTTAATCACCTCTTCCCGCTGTGACTGGCTAACTGAACTGATGCTGTATAATCCGCGAAACCCCAGCGCGATCACCCGGTGATAACAGGTCAGAACGGCTATATTCGGCGCAGGCTGCCGTAAGACCTCAGTGATACGATCCCAGAGGGCTTCGCCTGCGTGTAATGACCCGAAATAGCGCGCCTGTAGCGGCGCTTTTCGCCATGCCGCCTGACCCGCATCAGCTTCGGCACCTGCACTCAGCGTTCTGCTCATTACCACTTCGTCAAGCAGCGCACATTGCGCATAAGAGATATGCCCGATGCTTGCCTCATCGTACCCGGCGCGCTCCAGCGCCTCGCGCACGCCTTCCACGTGTTTACAGCAGGTGTCATATAACGCGCTGCCGTCGGGCGTTGTTGCCCCTTTCTTAAGCATGGTGACGGTAAGCCAGGTTTCCGCCATGAGTTCATCAATATCAATGTCTTTTCTCATGATCGCAGTACCGCAAACAGTTCAAGTTCCAGCCGTCCCAGGAGGGCCGGCACGTAAAACATGCATACCCCCTGCTCCAGCATGTCCCGGGCCGCAGAGCTCTCCATATCCAGCGCGAAGTACTGGTTTTCCATCCGCACAGGTAACGCTGCCGGAACGCGGCTAACGGCAATGAGCGGGATCCCCTGCAGCGCGACGGCGGAAATCGCATTCACCTCATCCGGTGAACCCGCCTTGCATAACGCAGGGAATTTCTCAGCTACCTGCCAGGCCGGAACATCAGACCGGACAGAAAGATAGAGATCGGCGTCTTCGCGCAGGCGAGCGTCGTGCAGCGCGGCTTTCCACGTCTGCTCGTCCGGTCGGGACATCTCCAGTGCGACCACTCGGGACGGCAAACTGGCCTCCAGCAAAGCAGTGATGAGTTCAAACAGTGGAGGAAACGTTTTTTCAGGTTCTGCATGGTCATAGGCGGGAATGGCATCCAGATCGCTGTCGAGAGAGAACGTCAGCATGCTGCCCGCCAGACGGACGAGCTCTGCCCACACCTGCTCCGGATGACGGGCAGGAGAACGTTCAAACTCCACCAGCACGCGCGCATGGGAGTTAAGCGCATTGAGCAACCAGAAAAGAGAGACGTCCGCCACAGCGAAATCGGCCAGGCGTTCGTTGCTCTCGCGGCGCATGGACATCAAACGCTGACGGCGGGAACGAAGCTGACGATTCAGTAGCGCCAGTCTTTCACGCATCGCCGGACTGGCAGAGAACAATGCCAGGGGTGGAATAAATGTCGGATCCTGGCACCATCCCTGTCGATCGCGGATCAACCGCGCGATCGCGCAGCACTGCCATGACGCGTTATCTTCATGGTCAAAACGGATCGCCAGGTTAAAGCGGGCAACGGCAACGGACTCCTCCTCGCTGCCAAACGCATCCTGAACATTCACCCACTCCTCACGGTAGCGGAGCGGCCGCTCGGTCATAGCCGATTCCCGCTGCACATTATTCAGCCCAGGCTGCATGAGCGGCAGCGCAATCATCACCGTGACCGCGTCTGAATGCTGCGCTAACTCCAGTTCCCGAGGTTCAGGCGGCAGATCGCTGACGGCCGTATCCACCAGCGTGCCATCAGGCAGCCAGAGCCGCAGTTGAGAGATCTGAATCAGGCCCGAGCCCAGCAGCCTCTCATCGAATTCAACCCGCTCAACCCCCCATGAAAACGGCGAAGAGAGAGCCGCAACGCCTGTGCTGCGAAAAGATTCCCACGCTGACTGCTGCTGGAATTGCTGAGGGGACAGCAGCGCCCCCTCACACCACAGCGGACGATAAATTTTCATCCCTGCCCCCGCCTTACGCTTTCGCTTTCGGCATCTGACTGACCAGAGACAGGTTCACGTCCATCCCTTCCACCTGGAAGTGCGGCACCGCGTACAGCTTCACGCGGAAGAAGCCCGGATTGTCCTCGATATCTTCCACCACCACCTTCGCGTCGCGCAGCGGGTGTGAGGCCTGCAGCTCGTCGCCCGGGTCGGTCATCTCCGTCACCAGACCGCGCACCCAGGTGTTGAGCTCCAGCTCCAGCAGGCGGCGATCCTTGGTGGTGCCGATGTTTTCACGCTGAACGAGCTTCAGGTAGTGCGCAATGCGCGACAGCAGAAAGATATACGGCAGACGGGCGTTGATGCGGCTGTTGGCGGTGGCGTCGGCGGTGTCGTACAGCGCCGGCTTCTGGGCCGAGTTGGCCGAGAAGAAGCAGGCGTAGTCGCGGTTTTTGTAGTACGACAGCGGGATAAAGCCGAGGCTGGCGAACTCAAACTCGCGGGTTTCCGGGATCATCACCTCCGACGGGATCTTCACCTGGTTGCCGGTGCCCAGATCGTAGAGGTGGATCGGCAGATCTTTCACCGCTCCGCCCGCCTGCGGGCCACGGATCTGCACGCACCAGCCGTTATTAATAAAGCTTTTCACCATGTTGGACGCGAAAGAGAACGAGGCGCTGGTCCACAGGTATTTCTCGTGGTCCGGGCCTTTCACCTGCTCGACGTAGTTGAAGCTGCGCACCGGCACGGTGTCCGGTCCATACGGCAGGCGGCCCAGCACGCGCGGCATCACCAGGCCGATATAGCGCGCGTCGTCGGTGTCGCGGAAGGATTTCCATTTGATGTACTCGGCGCGGTCGAAGTAGTTGCCGATATCCTTGATGGCGGCAACCTCTTCCATGGACTCTTTCAGAAAGAAGGCCGGACCCACGGCGCCGATAAACGGCATATGCGCCGCGGCGGAGACGCCGGAGATGTTGCGCAGCAGCGCCACGTCCTGCGGGCTGGCGTCGAACTCATACGCGGAGATCACCGAGCCAATCGGCTCGCCGCCCGGGGTGTCGTACTCGGCGGTGTAGGTGTGCCAGTAGAGGCCGCTCTGAATCAGCTCCGGCGCGTCTTCAAAGTCCTGGCGCAGATCGTCTTTGGAGACGTCCAGAATTTCGGTTTTGACGTTCTGGCGGTAGTCGGTGCTGTCCACCAGCTGCTTCAGGCCGCGCCACAGGGATTCCACCTTCTGGAACTCAGGATGGTGCATCACCGCGTCCAGCTGGCGGCTGATTTGATAGTCCAGCTCCGCGATATGGTGGTCAATCAGGGTCTTGTCGAGCTTCTCCACGGTCTTTCCGGACTGACGGATGCAGTCCATAAACACCTGCATCGCCGCCGTCAGTCGTTCGCCCGCCGGGGCGTCGGACAGCGCGGCATCATCCAGAAAGTCGTTAATATCGCCCAGGCGGGACGCCGGGGTCAGGTTGATTTTGTCAAACAGGGAGGCGTAAACGCTCTCTTTTTCCAGTACAGCAGTCTGCCCCTGCGCGGGGGCGGTTTCAGTATTTACAGACATCAGCATATTCCCGGTTAATCCATTAAATAACGCACGCCGTTTATTTCGGGGCCAGCGCGCTCATTTCGTCGCGTAATTCCTGCGTCAGCGCCGGATCTTTCAGGATTTTCTCGAGCTCTTTTCTGAAAGTGGCGTTATCAAGCAGGTTGGATTTGAGGTCGCGTAATAAATTCCGCATCGCCAGCATGGCGCGGAGCTGGGGGATCTGGCGGGCCACCTGCTCCGGTTCGAAATCTTTCATATCGGCGAAGCGGAGCTGAATATTTTCTTCGGCGCTATCGCCGGCCAGCGTGTTCTGTACCGTGAGGCTGATTTCCGGGCTGAATTCCGAAAGTACGCTGTTGAAGTTATTTTTATTGACGTTGATTTTTGCTCTTTCCGATAATGGCCGGTCTTCTTTGCCATTACTGAAATCACCGATGGTGAGGAGTTTCAGCGGCAGCTCGACTTTCTTCTGCGCGCCTCCTGTGTGCAGAGCCAGCTTTAAATTAATGCGTGCCTTGGGCACCTCATTCTGGAACGTATCAGCCATAGCGGTCCCTTCCCGTGAGGAATAATGTATTAAAGATAACGGTGTGTGATGACCCGGATATAGTAGAGCAAAGCGCCAAAAAATATCAACCAGCCTGTTGCAAAGTCCATTATAAGACTTTCCTCAGGCATCTTAAGGCAAATGTAAAAATGAAATGCATGAGACAAACAAAGCCGGTATGTAATAACAACCATTTGCTTACAATAAAGGCAGAATGTATACCTCATGCAGCAATATGAATTAAATTCATATCTGAATACACAGAGTTGATTGATGCAAATCAATATGTAACGCAAATACTGGTCATTCCGAATACTGAAAAGCGCGCGAGCAGGGGCGTAAGAAATAAATTATTTTTTATTCTTCACAGGACATGAAAAACCCAGCTCTGGGCATGAACATGGTTATAATTAATGGCTGACAGGATTAATATAAAACTTACAAATAATACTTGTCAGATATCCGGTATCGATGGTTAAACCGGACAACGTATAGAGTCGCGCTGAGCGAAAAAGAAATAGCGGCATTTTATTCAGCGGATATATTAAAACACAACTTACAATAATGCCTCTCACTCATATCATGCCCTATAACCTTCCTTGCGCCCTCCCCGTGGACAGAGAGAGACAGCGTCTTTCTACGGTGAGCCATCCCAGACAAGTCGCCAGAGAGAACATTCAGCGTTAATGATCCCTCATATCATAACCAGACTGCCCGGCCTCAACGCTGCACTTTCCCCCTCAGCCCTTCTCTTTACCGCCACAGATTCAAAACCTTGATCTTCTCCGTGGCTCAGCGCAGCATGGAAATGCAAACACACTAAAACAAGAATTCGCAACCCAATCACAGGAGAGAATCAGTGCAAACAGGACATCGCTTCCAGGCTACGGATCTGCATCAATTTGTTAAAACCCTTTTCACCCATATGGGAAGCTCCCTCACCGAAGCATCGCTTATCGCCGACCATCTGATTGCCGCTAACCTGGCCGGGCACGATTCCCACGGCGTCGGCATGATCCCAAGCTACGTACGCTCCCACGCGCAGGGCTATCTCCAGCTCAATCGCCACGCCAGCGTGATGAAAGACGCGGGCGCGGTGGTCACGCTGGACGGCAACGGCGGCTTCGGCCAGGTCGTGGCCCATGAAGCCATGCAGATCGGCATTAAGAAAGCCAGAGAGCACGGTATGGCCGCCGTGGCGCTGCGCAATGCGCACCATATTGGCCGCATCGGCTACTGGGCGGAACAGTGCGCGGCCGCCGGAATGATCTCTATCCATTTCGTTAACGTCGTTGGCAACGTGATGGTCGCCCCGTTCCGTGGGAAAGACAGCCGCTTCGGTACTAACCCGCTGTGCGTGGTGTTCCCGCGCGCCGGCCATCCGCCGCTGCTGCTGGATTACGCCACCAGCGCCATCGCCTTCGGTAAAACCCGCGTCGCCTGGCATAAAGGCGTCCCGGTACCGGCGGGGTCGCTGATCGACGCTCACGGCGTCCCCACTACCGACCCGGCGGTGATGCAGACGTCGCCGCTGGGGGCGCTGCTGACCTTTGCCGAACATAAAGGCTACGCGCTGGCGACGCTGTGCGAAATTATCGGCGGCGCGGTATCCGGCGGTAAAACCTCGCATCAGGAGACGCTGCAGGGCAGCGTGGACGCTATCTTCAACTGCATGACCACCATTATTCTCAGCCCGGAAGCGTTCGATGCGCCGGATATGCAGCGCGAGACCGAAGCGTTTATCGACTGGTGTAAACGGTCGCCGCACGACCCGGACGCGCCGATTCTGGCCCCGGGCGAGTGGGAAGAGGCTAACCGCCAGCAGCGTCTGGCGCAGGGGATACCGCTGGACGCCGGCAGCTGGCAGGCGATTTGCGCCGCCGCCGAAGAAGTCGGTTTACCCGCCGACACCCTCGCGCAGCTGCGCCAGAAGATGGCCTGATTTTTCCTCGATGACGCCCGAACGGGCGTCATGTCATCGTCATTAGTGTCGACATCACCGCCGCCCGCCCCGCCTGATCAACTATTCTATACAAATTCAATAAGTTAAGTTTTGGCACAGCGTATGCATAACGCTCCCGTCATTTGCCGGTGCGCTGGCTCATGACGCCCTGACAAAGGCGGGCCGGGCCCGGTCTGTCGTTGTTGTTTATTCTCTGTTAACAGGTCTGTTACTGATGAAAAAAATCACGAGCGTTTGCCCTTATTGCGGGGCCGGTTGCAAACTTAAGCTGGTCGTCGAAAACAATAAAATTCTCCGTGCCGAAGCCGCCGATGGCGTCACCAACCAAAATCAGCTGTGCCTGAAAGGCTATTACGGCTGGGATTTCCTCAACGACACCCAGCTACTGACGCCGCGTCTGCAGCAGCCGATGATTCGCTATCAGAAAGGCGGTAAGTTCACCCCGGTCAGCTGGGAGGAAGCTATCCGCTATACGGCGAATAAACTGCGTGAAATAAAGGAGAAGCACGGCCCGCGCGCCATTATGACGACCGGTTCATCGCGCGGTACCGGGAATGAAACCAACTATGTGATGCAGAAATTCGCCCGCGGCGTGCTCCACACCAACAACGTCGACTGCTGCGCCCGCGTTTGCCACGGCCCGTCGGTAGCCGGGCTTCAGCTGGCGCTCGGTAACGGCGCGATGAGCAACTCGATTAGCGATATCGAAAACTCGAAATGCCTGCTGGTCTTTGGCTATAACTGCGCCGACTCCCACCCTATCGTCGCCCGCCGGGTGATTAAAGCTCGCGAAAACGGGGCGAAAATCATCGTCTGCGACCCGCGCCGTATCGAAACCGCCCGCATCGCCGATCGCCATCTGCAGCTCAATAACGGCAGCAATATGGCGCTGGTCAACGCCTTCGCCCACGTGCTGCTGGAAGAGGATCTGTATAACCACGACTACGTCGACCGCTTTACCGAGGGGCTGGACGCCTATCGCGAAACGGTGAAAGACTATTCCCCTGAAGCCGTCGAAGGGATCGTCGGCGTGCCGGCCGCTGAAATTCGCCAGGCGATGCGCATGTTTGCCGCCGCGCCTTCCGCCACCATTATGTGGGGCATGGGCGTCACCCAGTTCGGCCAGGCGGTGGACGTCGTCAGAGGGCTGGCGAGCCTGGCGCTGTTAACCGGTAACCTCGGACGCGCCAACGTCGGCGTGGGGCCGGTACGCGGACAAAACAACGTCCAGGGCGCCTGCGATATGGGCGTCCTGCCGAATATGTTCCCCGGCTACCAGGACGTCACCGACGCCAGCGTTCGCGATAAGTTTGCCAAAGCATGGGGCGTTAACCCGGCTGTCATGGACGACCAGGTCGGTACCCGGATCACCGAAGTGCCGCACAAAGCGCTGGCTGGCGAAATCAAAGCCTACTACATCATGGGTGAAGATCCCCTGCAAACCGAAGCCGATTTAGGCCTGGTGCGTAAGGGGATTGAAGCGCTCGATTTTGTGGTGGTGCAGGATATCTTTATGACCAAAACCGCCGAAATCGCCGATGTACTGCTGCCCGCCACCTCCTGGGGGGAACACGGCGGCGTCTTTACCTGCGCCGACCGCGGCTTCCAGCGCTTTGAGCAGGCGATTATCGCTACCGGTAACGTTAAGCGCGACTGGGAAATCATCAGCCTGCTGGCCAGCGAAATGGGCTATCCGATGCATTACGATAATAACCAGCAGATCTGGGACGAAATGCGCGAGCTTTGTCCGCTGTTCTACGGCGTCACCTACGAGAAAATGGGCGATATGAACCACGTCCAGTGGCCGTGCCCGACGCTGGATCACCCCGGTACGCCGTGGCTGTATAAAGATAACCTCTTCGATACGCCAACCGGCAAAGGCCAGCTGTTCGCCGCCCCGTGGCGCGCGCCTGCCGAGACGCCGGATGAAGCGTATCCGCTGGTGCTCTGTACCGTGCGCGAAGTCGGCCACTACTCGTGTCGTTCGATGACCGGCAACTGCGCGGCCCTGCAATCGCTTGCCGATGAGCCGGGCCGGTTGCAAATCAATCGCGCCGACGCGCAGCGCCTCGGTATCGCCGACCAGCAGCTGGTGTGGGTCAGCTCGCGGCGCGGTAAGGTGATTACCCGCGCCGACATCAGCGATCGCATTAACGAAGGCGCGGTGTATATGACCTATCAATGGTGGGTCGGCGCCTGTAATGAGCTGACGCAGGATAATCTCGACCCGATCTCGAAAACGCCGGAAACCAAATACTGCGCGGTGAAGGTGGAGGCTATCGCGGATCAGCGCTGGGCCGAGCAGTATGCCTGGACAAGCTATAGTGAGATGAAAGCCCGCCTGAAAGCGGCGGTGAACGTGTAAAACAACGCGGGGAGATGCGCGCGTCTCCCTTCATATCCACTTTTGCTCCCGGGGGCTGCGCTCAACATGCCTTGCCCTAGCTACAGATTCACCGCCATCTGCGGATCGGTAGCCCGGACAGATGCGCAGCATCGCCTCCGGGAAATTCAGCTACTCTGCGCTCTGTTCCCGGGGGCGGCGCGCAACGCGCCTTGCCCGGGCTACAGGTTCAGTGCCGTCTGCGGGCCGGTAGCCCGGACAGATGCGCAGCATCGCCTCCGGGATCGGTCTCTTACGCCAACAGTTTCTCCACCAGCGCCGTCCACAGCGCCACGCCGTGCGGGATCAGCGCATCGTTAAAATCATATCCGGCGTTATGTAGCGGCTTTGATGCCGTCTCGCCATCGGTGCCAATCCAGAAATAGGCGCCCGGGCAGGCCTCCAGCATGCAGGCAAAATCTTCCGAGGCCATAGAGGGATTGCCGTTCCAGCTCACCGCCGATTCCCCCAGCAGCGCGGTCGCCACCTCGCGAACCTTTTGTGCTTCAGCCGGGTGGTTGGTGGTGACGGGATAACCGGGATACCAGGCGATTTTGCCTTCCACGTCTGATACCTGCGGCTGGGCGGCGACATAGCTTTCAATCAGCCCCCTGACCCGCTCACGCACCTGGTTATTCAGACAGCGGAAGGTTCCGCGCAGCACCACTTTATCCGGCAGCACGTTGATCGCCTCCCCGCCGGAAATCTGGGTAATGCTTACCACCGTGGATTCCTGCGGCGACAGGCGGCGCGACGGAATGGTTTGCAGCGCCATAATCAGCTGCGCCGCGGCGACAATCGGGTCCGCCCCGCGCTCCGGCATCGCCGCATGGCAGCTCTTGCCGGTCAGGGTAATTTCAAACGCATCGAGAGAGGCCATCATCGCCCCGCTGCCGATCGCCACCTGGCCCAGCGGCATACCCGGCCAGTTGTGCAGCGCGTAAATGGCATCCATCGGGAAGCGCGCAAACAGCCCCTCTTCCACCATCTTACGCGCGCCGCCCAGGTTCTCCTCAGCGGGCTGGAAAACAAAGTGAACGGTGCCGCGAAAGCGGCGGGTTTGCGCCAGATGCGCCGCTGCCGCCAGCAGCATTGCGCTATGGCCGTCGTGGCCGCAGGCGTGCATCACGCCCGGATTACGCGATTTATAGTCGACGTCGCTCTGCTCGGTGATCGGTAGCGCATCCATATCGGCCCGCAGGCCAATTACCGGACCCGGGCCGTTCTCCAGCGTCGCGACCACGCCGGTGCCCGCCAGACCGCTATGCACCTGAAGGCCAAATGAAGCGAGCAGTTCAGCGACCCGGCGAGAGGTTTCCTGTTCCTGATACCCCAGCTCAGGGCAAGCATGAAAATCACGTCGCCAGCGAATGGCCTCGGCGATCAGTGAAGGGGATACAGCCATGTCTTACTCCTTTCCTGCACAGCTTCAGCGCTGAACGAGTGTTTTATGCAATACGTTAGGGCTACAGGTAACCCGCTAGCCTATTGGTTATATCCTTTCGCCCGCTCGCTGACAACTGCCGCCAAACCCTGCGCCAACGCGCCTTTGCGCGGCATCCCGCCTGCACTGCGTTTTTTTGTAGTCATATCAACGGTGACATAAGGCGTGCGATTAATTATTATGCAGCTATACTGGCGTTTTGCCGAATAATTCACTCTACAGACCTCCTTAACCGGAAATAAAATGTTCAACCCAGAGCAGAATCGTCTTGCCCCCACGCTGGCGATGATCATGGCGGCTTCATTAGTGGGATTTATCACCGGATACACGGTGCCCTTAATCAGTCTGGAGCTGGCGCAGCAGCAGGTTGATACCGTTTACGTCGGCCTGCTGGCCGCGCTACCGCCAGCGGGGATGATGATCTCCTCCTTCCTCTCGCCCGCGCTGTGCCGGCGCTTCGAGATGGGGCTTCTGCTCTCCGTCAGCCTGGTGGCGCTGGCGGCGGCAACCATCGCCTCCTGCCTGTCGTTTGATATGGTTCATCTCCTGCTGCCGCGGCTGGTGACCGGCCTGGCGTCAGGGGTGATTATCGTCATTGGCGAAAGCTGGATCACCGGCGGCGCGGCGGGTAAAAACCGGGCAACCCTGACCGGCATTTATGCCTCCGCCTTTACCGGCTGCCAGCTGGCGGGGCCGCTGCTGATCTCCGCCGGAGAAGCGTATCAATCATGGACTCTGCTGCTCGTCGGACTGGTGACCCTCGCCTGTCTGCTGATGCTCCGCCATTTGCCCTCCGGCAGCCGCGAACGGCTGGCGGAACGCGCCAGCTGGCGCAGCCTCGGCGCCTTTTTGCCAGTACTGGCTTCCGGCGTATTCTGCTTCGCCTTTTTTGATGCCAGCATACTGGCGCTGCTGCCGCTTTACGGTATGGATAAAGGGCTGAGTGAAGTGACGGCGGTACTGCTGGTCACCGTGGTATTAACCGGCGATGCCGTATTCCAGGCCCCGCTGGGCTGGATTGCCGACCGCTTCGGTATCCGCCGCGTACATCTGACCTGCGCGGTGGTCTTCTGCCTCGCCCTGCTGGCCTTACCGTTCCTGCTGGTGTCGCATATCCAGCTGATTGTCGGCTGCCTGCTTCTCGGCGCTGCGGCGGGGGCGCTCTATACCCTGTCGCTGGTCCGCGCCGGGAAGACCTTCTCCGGACAAAAGCTGATTATGATCAACGCCCTGCTGGGGTTCTTTTGGTCCGCGGGGAGCGTCGCCGGACCGGTGGTGAGCGGATTGCTGATCAGCGTTGCGGGGTATGATGGTCTGCTGATGACGCTGTTTGTCAGCGGCGCGCTGTTCTTGCTGATTCAGTGCCTGGGTAAAAGCGAAAAAGCCCTGCTGGCGGACGAACGCGAGCGCGAAGAAGAGATGGATGATATTAGCGAGGCGGCGCAGTAACGCTTAAGGGCAGGCACGGTTCGGCAGAACGAAAGCTCCCTCATCGCCCGCGCAGGGTCTTCTCCCCGGCAGCGCAGTCGCGCGCCGGGAGCCGTTACAGCACTTTACTTAAAAATGCGGCGGTGCGCGGGTTAGTCGGCGCGCTAAAGATCTGCGCCGGTTTCCCCTCTTCCTGAATGATGCCCTGGTCGATAAAGATAACCCGGTCGGCCACTTCGCGGGCAAAGCCCATCTCGTGGGTTACGATTACCATGGTCATCCCTTCGCTGGCGAGGTTTTTCATCACCTCCAGCACGTCGCCCACCAGCTCAGGATCGAGCGCCGAAGTGGGCTCATCAAACAGCATAATCGACGGCTTCATCGCCAGCGCGCGCGCGATGGCCACCCGCTGCTGCTGCCCGCCGGAGAGGCTGGAGGGCCAGGCGTCGCGCTTGTCGCTCAGCCCGACCTTCGCCAGCAGCTCTTCCGCCAGACGCACCGCCTCCGCGCGCGCCGTGCCGCGCAGGCTCATCGGGGCCATAATCAGATTTTCCAGCACCGTTTTGTGCGGGAACAGATTGAAGCGCTGAAAGACCATGCCGACGCTTTCCCGCATCTTATTCAGATCGGTGGCGCGATCGTGGGCAGCGAAGCCGTTTACCTCAACCTCGCCTTCGCTGACGGTTTCCAGCGCGTTCATGCAGCGCAGAAAAGTGCTTTTCCCGGAACCGGACGGGCCGATAATACACACGACTTCCTGCGGCTTAATGTCGCAGCTGATGCCGCGCAGAACGTGGCTGTCGCCGAAGCGCTTGTGTAAATTATGAATGTGAATCACTTTTGCCAAACCTCTTTTCCAGACGGTTAACCAGCTGCGCCAGCAGGAAAGTAATAACCCAGTAAACCAGGGAGATGGTCAGGTAGGGTTCCCAGTAGGTGGCGTAGGCGCCGGAAACGGTGCGCGCGGCGTAGGCCAGATCCGCCAGACCGATGGCCGACGCCAGCGAGGAGTCCTTAACGATGGCGATAGCGTTGTTGCCCAGCGGCGGCAGAATGCGGCGAAACGCCTGCGGCAGAATCACCTGACGCATGGTTTTCCACCACGGCATTCCCAGCGCGCGGGAAGCTTCCATCTGCCCCTTATCGATCGACTGGATCCCTGCGCGGAAGATCTCCGACACGTAGGCCCCGGCATTCAGCGTAATCGCCACGATACAGGAGAGAAACGCGCCGTAGTTTGAGCGCAGCTCGCGAGCGAAATCAGCGCTCATCATGCCGCTGGTCACCAGCAGTCCGTCGCGCGGGTTGATAAACAGCGGCACCAGCGCGAAGTGCACCACCATAATTTGCACGAACAGCGGCGTACC
Source organism: Klebsiella sp. PL-2018 (assembly GCF_019048985.1). Taxonomy (NCBI): domain Bacteria; kingdom Pseudomonadati; phylum Pseudomonadota; class Gammaproteobacteria; order Enterobacterales; family Enterobacteriaceae; genus Klebsiella; species Klebsiella sp. PL-2018. The sequence goes on along the minus strand of NZ_CP077673.1, from coordinate 2,458,453 downwards.
GCGAAACGCGCTGACGTAAAAGCGCACCGGAAACTGCACCAGGTAACGCAGAACGTATTTCCATACCCCGTGCTCGGCTTTCGCCATCCGCCCCAGCCCGAGGGTCAGCCCCCACAGGGTGCCGAGGATCACGCAGATAATGGTACATTTAATGGTCATCAGGGCACCGTCCATAAACAGCGGACCGTACTCCTCAATGATCTCCCAACGGAATCCCGTCATAGCCCTTCCCTAAAAAATACGGCTATCGCCAGAGTCGATAGCCGTGATGAAAATAAAAATGCGAATTATTGCGCTGGCAGCGTCGGGACATTCTCGTCGAACCAGGTTTTATAGATTTTGGCGTAGGTGCCGTCAGCGATGATTTTCTGTAAACCGGCGTTGATCTTCGCCTGCAGCTCGCTGTTGCCTTTCGCCACCGCGATGCCGAAATACTGGCGCTCAAATTTGGCATCCGGCACCAGCTTGAACTGCTTCTCCGGGTGCTGCTTGATGTAGTATTTCACCACGCCGACGTCGCCGACCGCCGCGCTCACGCCGTCTTCAAACAGCTCCTGCAGCATCAGCGGAGTATTATCAAAACGCTTGATCGCGGTACTGTTCTTGCCCAGCACGTCGGAAACCACGATATCGCCGGTGCTGGAGTTCACCACGCCGACTTTCTCGTTTTTCAGCGCCTCAAGGGAGGAGACCTTTGAATCCGCCGGCACGACGATGGACTGCTCGGCCGGGAAATAAGGGGCGGAGAAATCCACCATCTGCTTACGCTTATCGGTGATAGTGATCCCGGAGATAATAATGTCGCGGTCGCCGGTGTTGAGGGTGGCGAAGATCCCTTCCCACGGCGTATTGACCAGTTTGATATCAAAGCCTTCCGCTTTGGCGATCGCTTTGATGATATCAATATCAAAACCTTCCAGCTGTTTCTGGCTGTTCTCGAACTCAAACGGGCGATAGGTTCCGCCGGATCCCACCACGTAAGTTTGCTGAGCCGCGTGGGCGGTGCCGATCATCGCCGCCACCAGGCAGCATGCTTTCATCCACTTCTTAACCATGACAACTCCGTTTTATGCATTAATTTTGCATAAAAATACACACTGTCAGCATGGCATGCAACCGGAAACCTTCCCGACGGTAAATTATCTGCCGTTTAGCTTCGTTTACCGCCGGATTTCCCGATGGCCCGATGCAATTCATTGATCCGCTTCATCGATTTCACCGTTTTTTGCGGCACGGTGGAGGCGACCGACAGCACGATCATCTCCAGGCAAACCAGCACCGTCCCGTGCAGCGGCACCCGCCCATTATCGCCGCCGCGCGGCACCTCAATGACCACCTGCGCCTCCTGGCTAAAGCGGGAGTCCAGCGCCTGGGTGAGTAAAATCGTCGGGATCCCCAGACGGCGGGCCTCGCGCAGGGTCGTCATCCCCTCCCGGTGCGGCGACTTCTGCCCCATCATAATCAGCACGTCGCCGCGCTGCAGGCCGATCAGCTGCTCGGCGAGGCTAAACCCGGTGCGGTTCATTACGTACGAAGGCAGGCCGATGCGGCTCAGCAGCCTGGCGGTATACTCCGCCAGAATGCCCGAGGCGCCGATCCCAAAAATCCCCACCTGGCGCGCGTCGGTCAGCAGCGCCACCGCCTGGGCCACCGCGGCGCGGTTGTCGGGGCGCGCAAGCACTTCGCAGGCCCGCTGATGCCCTTCCAGCACGAAATCGATGCTCGAATTGACGTCGCTGGATAAGGCGCTCACCGTGGAGATCATTTTTTCCGACGAGGTCGCCGACGGGCCGAACCAGCGCTCCATGGTCTGCTTCAGCTCCCGCAGTCCGGCGAAGCCGAGCGCCTGGATGGCGCGCACCACCGTGGCGTCCGAGGTATTGGTCGCGGCGGCGATTTCCATGGCCGTGCGCTCCAGCACCGCTTCCCGGTTTTCGTTGATATAGCTCACCACCGCCAGCAGACGCGGCGACAGCTGATGCGCGCGGGCGCGAAAACGTTCGCCGAACAGGTCAACCCGCCCCTTCTCTCTTTTGACCACCGTTTTCATTTCAGCCCCTCGGGCAAAGGACGACCGGCAATGTGCGACTGTACCTGGGCGACCATCAGCGACAGCGCGGCGTAGGAGTTAGAGATAACCTCCTCGCGCGGCAGCAGAATGTAGCGCCCGGTGCGGCAGGCGCGCATAAAGTCGCACCAGCCGGGCATCACGCCCTCCATCGCCTGCAGCTCATCCTGCGGCCTGCCGCCGGTATCGGAACGCCAGGTGGCAAATACGAAATCGGCATCCAGCGCCGGCAGCTGCTCGGCGCTGACGTCAATACGCTGGCCATCGGGGATGTTGTCAATCAGCGGCGGGAAGCGGAATCCGGCATCGCGCAGCACGCGTCCCAGCGCATGATAGGCGTGATGCACGGTAACCTTGCCGTTGTTGGCCTGAATCACCGAGACTACGATGTTTTGCGTATCCACCATCGCCTTTAGCTGGGCTATCTGCGCCTGATAGCGGCGTTCGAGGATTAAGAGCCGCGGCTGGGTACCGGTGAGCTGCGCCAGCTTGCGGTAGATGCGCGGCGCGCTGCCCTGCAGGTGGTCGATGCTGACCGTTGGCGCAATCTTCTCCAGCTGCTCCACCGAAACGTGACGGCTGGGCTCGGTAATAATCAGGTCCGGTTTCGCGGCGGCCACCGCTTCGAGATCGATATCCGCCGTGCCGATAAACCGAATCGCGCTGTTATCGAAATCAACGCCGGTCAGCTGTGCGCTGGCGCGTAAAAAGTGGCTGCCGTCCGGACGCGTCCTCCCGTGGCTGGCCACCGGCGGGACGCCAAGCTCGATCAGCGGGATGGTGATATCCAGATCGTGCAGCGACACAATGCGCTGCGGGTGCAGCGGAACGGTCACCGTACGACCCAAATCATCGGTAAAGGTTTGCGTATCGGCGGCCGAGGCGACGCCCGCCAACAGCACCAGCAGAGAAACGAACCAACGCATAGCGATCCTTTTTGATTTACAGGGCGTCACGGCGACGCCAGAGCAGAACGATAAAAAACGGACAGCCGACCAGCGCAATCACGATCCCTGCAGGGATCTGCAGCGGCGCGAAAGCCAGTCGGCCAATTGTATCGGTGGCTAACACCAGCAGCGCGCCAACCAACGCGCTGCCGCAGAGCAGCGCCACCTGGCCGCCGCGCAGCAGAAACCGCGCCATATGCGGCGCCATCAGGCCAACGAAGCCGAGGCTTCCGACGCAGGAAACGCTGGCGGAGGTCAGCAGCACCGGCGCGAAAAAGCGCAGCAGGGTTAGCTGCTGCAGGCGTACGCCGAGACCAATGGCAGTGCGGTCGCCGAGCAGCGCCGCATCGGCGGCCCTGGCGGTCAAAAAAAGGATCAGCGCCCCGGGCAGTGCCCAGCAGAAGGCGACGGCCAACAGCGGCCAGGTCGCCGCGTGCAGGCTGCCCGCCAGCCAGATCATCGCCGTTTGAACATCGCGCACGTCGGCGGTGGTCATAAAAATGCCCACCGCCGCCGCCAGCGTCCACGACACGCCGATGCCGATGAGAATAAAGCGCGGGCGCGAACAGTCGCGGGCCAGCGCCAGAACCAGCAGCGCCACCAGCACGCCGCCGAGCATTCCCGCCAGCGGCCGCCAGACCAGGCCCACCGCCGGGAAGAACAGCACCAGCGCCAGAACGACAATACTGGCCCCCTCCTTCACCCCGATAAGCCCGGGATCCGCCAGACCGTTGCGGGTAATGCTCTGCATCGCCGCGCCGGCCAGACCGAGCATCGCCCCGCACAGCAGCGCCATAAACAGCCGCGGCAGGCGGATATCAAAGAGGATAAATCGCTGCTGTTCGCCCACGATGTCCGCCCCCAGCAGCGCACGGAACAGGGTACCGGAGGGCATCGGGAAGCTGCCGCGGGTCAGGCCAAACAGCGCCAGCAGCAGGATGACGAGCAGCGCGACAGCGGCGATTCTTACCGCCGCAGGGCGCAGCAGAATGTGCCAGCGGCCGCAGGTCAGCGGCCGAAAGCCAGCGCGACGGACGGCGCTTTTCATTTAAAAAACCTCGCGGCGATAAAAATAAATACCGGCGCCCCCACCAGCGCGGTCATCGCGCCGGTTGCCAGCTCCTGGGGCGCAACCAGGGTACGAGCGGCGATATCCGCCAGCAGCAGCACCAGAGCGCCAACCGGAGCGGCCAGCGGCAGCGCCAGGCGAATATCTTCGCTAATCAGCCGGCGCACCGCGTGGGGGACCACCAGCCCGACAAAGCCGATCGGCCCGGCCACCGCCACCGCCGAGCCGCACAATAGCGCAATGGCGGTCAGCCCCAGCAGGCGGGTCTGAACAATCTTTACCCCCAGCCCCAGCGCGACCTTATCGCCCAGCGCCAGCACGTTAAGACGCGGCGCGATGACCAGCGCGATCGTCACTCCCGCCAGCGCCGGGAGCAGCGCAGCGCGCAGCGTTTGCCAGTTCAGCCCGGCAAGATCGCCCGCCAGCCAGGTGCGCATCGCCAGCAGCGTTTGTTCATCGAGGATCAGAATCGCCGCGGTGACCGCCGAGGCAAAGGCCGACAGCGCCACCCCGCACAGGGTAATGCGCAGCGGCGTGACGCCGCCGCGCCCGGACGACGACAGCAGCATCACGCCGCCAAACAGCAGCGCCGCGCCGCAGGCGGCGGTGAGCGGTCTGGCTAACGCTACGCCGCCGAGGCTGATTCCCAGCGCCGATGTCGCCACTACCGCCAGCGAAGCGCCGGCGTTAAGGCCGAGAATATGCGGCTCGCCCAGCGGGTTGCGGATCACGGTTTGCAGCAGCAGCCCCGCCACGCCGAGCGCCGCGCCGGTGAGCAGCGCCGCCGCGAGACGTACCAGGCGTAAATCGACAATAATTCGGTGGTCAAAATTGCGCGGATCGTAATGGAGCAGCGCCTGCAGCACCGTTTGCGGCGCAATCCAGCGCGCGCCGAGCCCGAGATGCACCAGCGAGCCGCCCAGCAGCAGCAGGCTCAGCAGTACCAGCGCCAGCCGGGGGCGGGATTGTCGGCGCGGCAGCAGCAGCGCGGAGGCGCTCATAATGCCTTCTCCTCACGGGCGCGGAACGGCATAAAAAAGGGCTTACCGGTCTGCGGGTTGAGCGACATCTGCACGTCCACGTCAAAGACGGTTTTGATCAGCTCCGGCGTGCAGATTTCCTGTTCATTAATCACCCCGGCGATCGCGCCTTTTTTAAGAAACACCAGCAGGTCGGCGTAGTTCACCGCGAAGTTCAGGTCGTGCAGGACGGTGACCACCGTGCGGCCGTGATCGCGGGTTAAGGTTTGCAGCAGTTCAAGGATGTCGACCTGATAGCGCAGATCGAGCCAGGTGGTGGGCTCATCCAGCAGAATCGTCGCCGTTTGCTGGGCGAGAGCCATCGCGATCCAGCAGCGCTGACGCTGGCCGCCGGAGAGGCTATCAACCGCCAGGTGGGCAAACTCTGCGGTACCGGTGAGCCGCAGCGCCTCTTCTACCGCCCGTTCATCGGACTCGGACCATTGTCGCATCAGCCCCTGCCAGGGGTAGCGCCCGCGCGAAACCAGTTCAAAAACCGTCAGCCCTTCCGGGGTCAGCGGCGATTGCGGCAGAATGCCCAGCCGACGGGAAACCTCCCGGGTCGGCATCTGATGAATCACCTCGCCGTCCAGACGTACGCAGCCCCCCAGCGGCTTGAGCATCCGGGCGATAGTCGACAGCAGCGTCGATTTCCCCGAGCCGTTGGCGCCGGCCAGTACCGTCATTTTCCCGTGGGGGATGGTCAGATGAATATTGTCGACAATTAGCGTCTGGCCATATCCGGCCGACAGGGAATCAAGGACGATCCCCTGCTCTGCAGGCAACACCCGCTGTGGCATAACTCGCTCCCGCGCCGCAACGGCGTGGCGCCAGGCCCGCTCGTTCCGCACTCAAACAAAAATAAATCTCATTCTCTTTTGATCATGCGGTGGATGAATGTAGTAGTCAATACCCTATGACGGCGCCGGCCGCGCGGGTTTACTACCAAAATCTGCACAACATAAAATGACTTTAATAATCAATTAAAACAATAATATATGAAATTTTCACCCAGCCCATTCCTCGCTAATTGATTGATTATTTGTTTCGTCAGTTTTTTATCTTACATAACGTTTACTACTACATGCCTTCATGATTGAATGATTCTCAATTACATATCTGGCGCGCGTTGCGGCGTAAAAAACAGCCAGGTTTATTTTTCAGGGCAATGATTTTATTGGCTTTACCTCTCCGCAAAGGCGAGGTTCGTTCACGAGACACAAAAATGATTCCACTCAATGTCCCTTATTCGGCATTAAAAGGGCGTGCGCTTTTTTCACTGATTTTTTTCACCTCACCGGGATTATTGGCAGCGGTTAATAGCGCCGATAAAACAAAGAAACCCGCTGACGAGACCATAACGGTCGTGGCCGACGGCACTCGGCAACGCGCCACCCAGGGATATCAGCCGGTCAATACCTCGACCGCCACGCTGACTACTATGCCGATGCTGGATATTCCGCAGGTGGTCAATACCGTCAGCGAGCAGGTGCTCGAGGATCAGCATGCGACGAACCTCGATGAAGCGCTGTATAACGTCGCCAACGTGGTACAAACCAATACCCTCGGCGGGACCCAGGATGCCTTCACCCGCCGCGGCTTCGGCGCTAACCGCGATGGTTCAATCATGACCAACGGCCTGCGTACCGTGCTGCCGCGCAGCTTCACCGCCGCCACCGAACGCGTCGAAGTGCTCAAAGGCCCGGCCTCAACGCTGTACGGTATTCTCGACCCCGGCGGATTAATCAACGTGGTGACCAAACGCCCGGAGCGCAGCTTCGGCGGCTCCGTCTCCGCCACCTCCACCAGCTTTGGCGGCGGTACCGGCCAGTTTGACGTCACCGGCCCCATCGACGGGACTCAGCTGGCGTATCGGGTAATTGGCGAATATCAGCATGAAGATTACTGGCGTAATTTCGGCAAAGAGAAGAGCAGCTTTATTAACCCCTCCCTGACCTGGTTCGGCGAGCGGGCGACGGTGAACGTCTCATATTCGCACCGTGACTACAGTGCCCCATTCGATCGCGGCACCATCTTCGATCTGAATACCGGCCATGCGGTGAACGTCGATCGCAAAACGCGTTTTGATGAACCGTTTAATATTACCGACGGTTATTCCGATCTCGCGCAGCTGAATGCCGAATACCGTCTCAGCGACGCCTGGACCGCCCGCTTCGACTACAGCTACAGCCAGGATCATTACAACGACGATCAGGCCAGGGTAATGGCCTACGACTCGGCGACCGGCAACCTGACCCGCCGCGTCGATGCCACCCACGGTTCCACCCAGAAAATGCACACTACGCGGGCGGATTTACAGGGCAACGTGGTCATTGGCGGTTTCTACAACGAGATCCTCACCGGCCTGGCCTATGAGAATTACGATCTGCTGCGCACCGATATGATCCGCTGTAAGAACGTCAAGGGTTTCAATATCTATAATCCGGTCTACGGCACTGTTGGCAAATGCTCCAGCGTTTCGGCATCCGACAGCGACCAGCGTATTCAGCAGGAGAGCTACGCGGGCTACCTCCAGGACGCGCTCTATCTTACCGATAAGTGGATTGCCGTCGCCGGGGTGCGCTATCAGTATTACACCCAGTACGCCGGTAAGGGCCGCCCGTTTAACGTCAATACCGACAGCAGCGACCAGAAATGGACGCCGAAAGCGGGCCTGGTGTATAAGCTGACGCCGTCCGTCTCGCTGTTCGGTAACGTGGCGCAGTCGTTTATGCCGCAGTCCTCTATCGCCAGCTATATTGGCAATCTGCCGCCGGAAGAGTCGACGTCTTACGAGCTGGGCGCGAAGTTCGATCTGTTCAACGGCGTCACCGCCAATATCGCGCTGTTTGATATTGATAAGCGCAACGTCCTCTACACGGAATCCGTGGGCGATGAGACGGTGGCAAAAACCGCCGGTAAAGTGCGCTCCCGCGGCGTCGAAGTGGACGTGGCCGGGTCGCTGACCGATAACCTGAGCGTTATCGCCAGCTACGGCTATACCGATGCGAAGGTCACCGACGATCCGGATTACAAAGGCAAACCGCTGCCGAACGTGCCGAAACACACCGGTTCGCTGTTCCTGAGCTACGACATTCACAATGTCTACGACAGCAATACGCTGACGGTGGGCGGCGGCGGTCGCGCGGTGAGCAAACGTTCCGGCACCAACGGCGCGGATTATTATCTGCAGGGCTATGCGGTGGCGGATGTGTTTGCGGCCTATAAGATGAAGCTGCAATATCCGGTGACCCTGCAGGTTAACGTGAAGAACCTGTTCGATAAGACCTATTACACCTCCTCCATCGGCACCAATAACCTCGGCAACCAGATCGGCGATCCGCGGGAAGTACAGTTTACGGTGAAGATGGATTTTTAAGCCTCATCCCTGTCCCGGATCGCGGCGTGCGGCGCCTTCTCCGGGCTAGCACACTGTAGCCCGGGGGCGGCGCGGCCCCCGGGAATCTCCGCCAAACGGTCAGAATCAGCACGCCCCGGATAACGCCTTGCCTTACCAGTCCTCACCCTGGCCAAGAATGCGCAAAATATCCTGCCGATGCTGCAGCAGCAGCGGATTGTCGCGATGGCGGGGATACGTCAGCGGAAGCGCAAACTCGGCGATAATCCGCCCCGGTCGCGGCGACATGATTAACACCCGATCGCACAGCAGCAGCGCCTCTTCGATATCGTGGGTAACCAGCAGGCTGGTATAGCCCTGCTGCTGCCACAGGGCGATCAGCTCCCGCTGCATGCTGATGCGGGTAAGGGAATCCAGCTTGCCCAGCGGCTCGTCGAGCAGCAGCAGACGCGGCTCATTCAGCAGCGCCCGGGCCAGCGCCGCACGCTGCGCCATCCCGCCGGAAAGCTGGCGCGGCCACGCTTCGCTAAACGCCTGCAGCCCCATTCGCGAAATCAGCGCATCGGCCTTTGGCTCAAGCCCCTTTTTCCCCTGCGCCTGCGGTCCCAGCAGCACGTTTTGCCGCACCGTCAGCCACGGATAAAGGGTCGGATCCTGAAACACCAGTATCCTTTCGGGCCCCGGTCCGCCCATCGCCGCCTCATCAATCTGAATTTGCCCGGCCTGCTGCGGCTCCAGTCCCGCCAGCAGCCGCAGCAGAGTGGATTTACCGCAGCCCGAAGGACCGAGCAGCGCGACGCTCTCTCCGGGCCGCAGCTGCAGGCTGATATTCTCCAGCACCGGCACCGTCTGTTTGCCAAGGCTAAAAGCGTGATGCAGATGGCTTATCGACACCGCCGCGCCGGTCGATGCCGCCTGAGAAGTGGCGTTCGCGGTTACCATTGCATCCCTCCCCGCTGCCAGCTCAGCAGCCGGTCTCGCACCATAAACAGCCCGCTAATCAGGCCGGAGCAGAGCAGCGCCATCACCAGCAGCGCCGCGTACATATTGGGATAGGCCGCCCAGCCCTGCGCCCACTGGAGATAAAAACCGATACCGGATTTCACGCCGACCATTTCGGCGACGATCAGCACCGAAAACGATGCGCCAAGCCCCATAAACAGGCCGACAAAAACGTTCGGCAACGCGGCGGGGATCGCCACGCGCAGGATCAGGAAACGCTGGCTGGCGCCCAGGGTTCGCGCCACGTCATACCACGCCTTATCGATGCCGATAACCCCGGACCAGGTCAGCACGGTCACCGGGAACCAGGTGCTGAGCGCGATCAGAAACACGCTGGCGCCGAAGCTGGAGGGGAAGATAAACAGGCACAGCGGCAGCAGCGCGGTGGACGGCACCGGCCCCAGCAGACGCAACACCGGATGCACCCAGTAGCCGATCCGCTGGGACCAGCCGATCGCCAGCCCGCTGATAAAACCGCAGCTGGTGCCCAGCAGCACCCCGAGCCCGAGCAGCCCCAGCGAATGCAGAAGGCTATCAAGCAGGCGCGGCCAGTCATCGTGCAGCACCTCAATCAGCGCCTGCGGCGGCGCGAAAAACGGCACCGGCAAAAACGCCGTCTTGGCCGTCAGTCCCTCCCACAGCGCAAAAAGCAGCGGCAGCAGCGCCAGCCACTTTCCGGCATGCTGCAGGCGAGTCCCCCGCTGCCGCCAGTAGCGGTAGCTCAGCGCCAGCAGCAACAGTCCGCCGCCAAGGGTGAACTGCGCCAGCGCCCACCCTTCGCTAAACGGCCAGCGCCGCCCGGCATCGGGCCAGGCCAGGGTAAACAGGCCGCCCAGCAGCCATAGCGCGGCGGCAAGCCAGCCTTCCTTCCACAGCGGCCTACCGCTTGCCGGGCGCGTCAGCACCCGTTCAGGCGAAAACGTTGACATAAATGCTCTCCGCAAACTGATGGGGATCGGTTCCCGGTTTAATGACCTGCACCCGCTGAAGATCCACGGCGTACTGGGTCAGCTCTTTGACAAACGCCTCGCCCACCGCATGATGGCCGTGCCCCTGGCCGTGGAGAATTCCGCTGACCTCCGCCTCATTGGTATTCAGCGCATGGGCGAGGAAGGATTGCGCCACGCTCTCCGGATGCGCGGCGGCATAGCTGTGCGCCTCAAGAATCGCCTGGGTGAGCGCGGCGGCGGCCGGTTTATGATCGCGCGCCAGGCTACCGCTGACCCCCAGTACGCAGCAGCTCAGGTTAGCGTAATCGCCGGTCATATTGCTGGCGATAAGCTGATATTTACCGGTGTCCAGCAGACGATAGCTGAAGGGTTCGCTGCCGCTGATGGCGGCAATTTCGCGTTTATCCAGCGCCACGCTGAGTAAATCTGCCGGATAGACTTTCCACTGCACATCGCTTATCGGATCGATGCCGTGGCGCTTAAGCAAGATGGCGAAGAAGTTTTTATCCGGCCCGGCCATATCGGTGACGCCGATGGTTTGCCCCTTCAGGCTCTCCAGGCCGCCGAACGGCGAGTTTTTCGCCGTCAGCAGGTTCAGGCAGCCGCCGTGGGTTCCGGCGGTGAGCTTCACGTCGAAGCCCTGCTCCAGCGCCTTCAGCCAGCGCAGCGCCATCCCGACGCCGGCGTCGGCCTTGCCGGTGGCAATCGCCTCCAGCAGCACGTCCGTCGAGTTGCCGAAGTTAACGAACTCCACGTCGAGATTGTATTTACTGAAGATCTTCTGCTGCTCCGCGACGGCAACCGGCGCCAGGCACACCGCGCTTTTGTTAATCGCCAGCTTGATTTTGTACGGCTGCGCCAGGCGCAGGGCCGGGTGTTCCTCACCGCTCGCCATGGCCGCCATATCGTGAGCCCAAAGGGGCAGAGAGGCCCCGGCCAGCGCAAGGCTGCCGGTCAAGCGTAAGAAACGACGGCGAGATGTCATCATGGCGACACCTCCGCATGGGCCTGCGCGGCAGGCACGCTAAAGCCGTTATCAAACGTCGGCGTCACGTCCAGCTTTGCGCGGATCAGCCCGTTGGCGAGGTAAAAGTCCGCCGTCGACTGCTGCTGAGCGACCGTCTTCGCGTCCAGACGCAGCCACTGCGACTGGCGATTGGCAAACTGCGCGCGGGCGATATCCGCCGGGAAACGAATAATTTCCCCCAGCGTTTTACCGTAGCTATCGAGATTGGCGTAGGCCCAGCGCTCGGCGCCGGCCAGGCGATTTAGGTAATCCTGCAGCGCCGCGCGCTTCTGCGGATCCTTAAGGGCATCATCGGTTGCCGCCAGGAAAGTGTTACCCGGCAGCAGCCCTTTGCCGCTGACCAGAATCTGTCCCTCGGCGGTCTTCACCAGCTGCGTGGTATAGGGCTCCCAGGTCGCCCAGGCGTCCACCGAACCGTTGAGCAGCGCCACTTTGGCGTCCACCGGACCGAGAAACACCCACTGCACCTCTTTCGGCGAAATTCCCGCCTGCTCCAGCGCTTTCAGCGCCACAAAGTGGCCAATCGACCCTTTACCGGTAGCGATGCGTTTGCCTTTTAAATCCGCGGCGCTTTTCAACGCGCTGCCGGGCGAGACCAGCACCGCGGTGCCGGCCGGGTTGCTTTTATCGACGGCGATGGCTTTAACCGGCGCGCCGTTAGCCAGCGCGAACAGCAGCGGCGCATCGCCGATAATTCCCGCATCCACCGCCCCGGCGTTAAGCGCTTCCGCCAGCGGCGCGGCGGCCGGAAACTCGGCCCATTTAATCTCGTAAGGGAGATCCTGCAGGGCGTTGGCTGCCTCCAGCTGCGAACGCATGCCGCCTTTTTGATCGGCGATTCGCAAGGTGATTCGCTCCTGAGCCGCCGCATAGCCGCTCAGGGCCAGCAGCATAACCACCCCGGCTAAACCGGTAACATTAAGTCTGCGCATATGAATTATCCTTATTTTTGAAAAGCGTGTTTGCCGGCCGCCAGCCACGCGCTGTCGCTCTGCGGGGTATGTACCCGCCCGCACAGCACGTTGCGATAGTGGCGCTCCAGAGGATTTTGCCGACTCAGGCCATGGTTGCCGGTCAGCTCCAGCGCCAGGTTCACCGCCTGAATGGCGTTGTCGGTAATCGTGACTTTCGCGAGATTCGCCTCAATGGCGGAAAAGCCCAGCTGTGCGGCCTTTTCCAGCAGAGTGCGATTGACCAGTAGCCAGCCGTCAATCTGGCCGACTTTTTCCTGCACCCGCGGCAGACTGGAAAGGGGTTGCCCAAGGCTGCCCGGAATACGCGAACCCAGCCACGTTACCAGCCAGTCGCGGGCCGCCCGCGCGATGCTGTCGTAAATCGCCGCCAGCAGCGCCGTATGGCGGTTGGCAAACAGACGAAACTGTTCCGCATCAGGCGCGGGAGGCGCATCGGCGGGCCACACGTCCACCGCGTGCTCTGCGGCCACCCGGACGTTGTTCAGCACCACTTCGTGGCTGCCGGTTGCCCGCATTCCGGCGTGATCCCAGCTGTTCACCACGGTAATGCCCTCACTGTCGCGGGGCACCAGCCAGGTGCCGACCAGCGGCGGAGCGTCGTCGCTGCGGCCCCAGATGGCCAGCCAGCTCAGCCCCTCAATACCGGTGGTATAGATTTTATGGCCGTTAATCTGCCACCCTTCCGCGCGGCGGGTCGCCACGGTTTGCGGCAGGCCGCCGCGCGCCGGGGAGCCCAGTTCCGGCTCCACGCGCAGGCTGTTGATCAAGCCTCCCCGCTCGACGGCATCGTGAAAAACCCGCTGGCGCAGCGGCTCGGACCAGTTCTCGTTTTCCGCCAGCCGCAGATGGTGCAGGTACTGCATGCAGACGATCAGCGCCGTCGCCGGTTCGCCCCAGGCGATGGCCGCAATGGCCTGCTGAAGCTCAGCTAAGCCGGCACCTGCCCCGCCGTACTGCTGCGGCACGGCGAGGCTTAAAAAACCGCGCTGGCGCAGACGGTCGATATTGTCGCGGGGAAAGTTGCCGCTGGCGTCGAGACTGGCCGCCTGCTCCGCCATCAGCTGGCGAACCTCCCTCAACCGCCGCGCCCAGTCATCGCTTGTCTGACCGATCACGAGGCGCGCTCCGCCACGGCGCGCAGGGCGGCTTTTTCGCGGGCGATCGGCAGCAGCGCTTTACCGTACTCCTGAGCATCGTTGAGCGGATCGAACCCGCGGATCAGGAAGTTGCGCACGCCGAGGTCGTAGTAATCGAGCAGCGCGTCGGCGACCTGTTCCGGGGTGCCCACCAGCGCGGTGGAGTTGTGGCCGCCGCCTACCAGCTGCGCGATCCCGGTCCACAGGCGTTTATCCACCACCTTGCCCTGCGCCGCCGTCGCCCGCAGACGCTGCGCCCCGACGCTGTCGGGCTTGGCTTTGAAACCGCCTCCGCTCTGCGCCGCCCGCTCGGTGGCGACGTGCAGGATATGCTCGGCTTTCTCCCAGGCCTCGGCTTCGGTCGCGGCGATAATCGGCCGGAACGAGACGCTGAAGTCGATTTCGCGCTGATGTTTCGCCGCCTCGGCCCGCACGCGCTGGATGGTTTCCGCGGTTTGCGCCAGCGACTCCCCCCACAGGGCGAAGACGTTGGCGTGCTTGCCGGCCACGGCGATGGCCGCTTCCGACGAACCGCCGAAATAGAGAGGGATATGCGGTTTTTGCAGCGGGCGAATGGCCGACCACGCCTGTTCCGCCTGATAAAAGTCATTGGCGATATCCACCGGCTGTTCGGCGGTCCACACCTTGCGGACGGTCTCAAGGAAGGCATCGGTACGCGCATAGCGCTGGTCGTGATCGAGGTAATCACCGTCGCGGCGCTGCTCGGCGTCATTGCCGCCGCTGATGATATGCACCGCCAGACGGCCGCCCAGCAGGTGTTCAAGGGTAGCGAACTTACGCGCGGCGAGGGTCGGCGAGACAAAACCGGGACGATGAGCCAACAGGAAGCCGATCTTTTGCGTCGACAGGCCCGCCAGCGCGGTCACCAGGAATCCGTCGGGTTGATCGGACCAGTGGCCCACCAGCAGGCGGTCAAACCCGGCGGCCTCGTGGGTTTGCGCGAAACGCACGATGTAATCGCGGTCAAAAATCGGGCCGACCGGGGCGATGGTTTCCGAAGACAGGCGGTGGCCGATCATGCCGAGAAATTGAATGCTCATGCAGAACTCCTTGTAGCAGGATAATGAGTGGGCCGCCGCGGCGGCGCGTTTTCTTTACCCTATACACGGGCTCTTAATGAACAAAATGCATTTTTATCATATCTTAATATGCGAGATAAGCATTTATAAAAATTATATATACGTTTCAGCCAGATACGTTTAGCTGCTGAACGACTTTGCCGGCGAAAAAAGTCAGCGGCTGGCTCAGATTAGCCAGATTCTGCGCGTGAACCAGCCACAGATGCACCTCGGGCTGGAAATCCGCCAGCGTCAATACCGTCACCTCGTCGCGCCACGGGCTGGCGGCCAGCGCGGCGCGCGGCACCAGGCCAAGCCCCAGCCCCTGCGCCACGAGGCTGATTTGCAGCTGGGCGCCCGCGGTCTCGACATTCAGCGCCAGACGCAGCCCCTGGGAATGCAGCTCGCGGATCAGCCCGGCCCGCAGGCCGCAGCCGTCGGGATTGAGCACCCAGCCTTTTTCCGCGCAGTCGCGCAGCGCCCCGGCGTGAAGACGCCAGCTTTTAGCCGCAATCACCACAATATCCAGCGGGCACAGCAGGCGCCCGCCGTAGCCCTCAGCAAAGCGTTGCTGTTCCGGCCCCATCGCCAGTACGCCGTCCAGCTCGACGCTTTCAAGGCGCTTTTGCAGCAGCCCGCTCCAGCCGCAGGTCACCTGCGGTCGCAGGGCGGGAAACTGCTGGCGCAGCGCGCTCAGCGCCGGCTGCAGGGCAATTTCCGCCACGCTCTGCGGGACCCCGAGACGCAGGATACCGTGCGGCTCGGCCTCGGGGTCGAGCAGGCCGTACAGCTTTTTGGTCTCCCGCTTGATGCTCAGGCACTGCTCGTAAACCCGGTGCCCGGCGGCGGTCAGGGTGAGCGGCCGGGTCTGACGCTCCAGCAGCGTTACGTTGAGGGTTTGCTCAAGACGCTGCAGACGACGGGTAATCGCCGATTGGGTAATACCGAGATATTCCGCGGCCTGGTTAAGCGAGGAGAACTGCACGGTGGCCAGCAGTGCGTCAATGTCGTCGATGCGCATAGCGTCCTTAAAGCCTGGCCCATCAGAGCTATTTTGCTTGCCATTTTGAACCTGGGCAGTGCTCAGACAAAACTCATAGAGTTTTGAACGCCTTCAGGGCGGCCCGAAGGGGGAGCGTAGCGAATAATCCTCACGTACTACGTGTACGCTCCGGTTCTTCCGCGCTGGCCGTGTTCAAACTGTCTACGCCAATAACGCTTGATGGGTAGGCTATCAATGTTATTTTTGCATATTAATATATGCGGAAATTGCATTTTAATTATATTAACGCCTTTGCTAGCGTAAAGACCAGTCCCGACAACAGGAAGCGACCATGACCGCACCGCGAGTGGAAAAATTACGCCAGTTTATTCAAGACCTTGATGCCCTGCATCGCGAATTTACCGATGAACAGCCCCTGCTCGACGCCGTGGCCCTGCGCCTGGCCGCGCTGGTGAAAAAGGATGACTGGCTGCCGGAGGAGTACACCCTGCCGCATCCCCACCACTATCAGCAGTATCTGCTGCATGCCGATTCCGGACAGCGTTTTTCCATTGTCAGCTTCGTCTGGGGGCCGGGGCAATCGACGCCGATTCACGATCATCGGGTGTGGGGCGCCATCGGCATGCTGCGGGGCGCGGAGGAGAATCAGCGCTACCGCCTGGACGAGCGCGGCCAGCCGGTGGTCAGCGGCCTTGCTGAACGCCTTTCCCCAGGCGAAGTGGAAAAAATCTCTTCCCGCGACGGCGATATTCACCGGGTGAGCAACGCTCTCGCGGATAGCGTCTCGATCAGTATTCACGTTTACGGCGGCAATATCGGCGGCGTCAGGCGAGCGGTTTATACCCCGGAAGGCCTCGTCAAACCTTTTGTCTCCGGCTACTCCAACCGCCACTTACCCAATATCTGGGATCTCTCAAAGGATAATTAATATGCCCACCTGTTCTTATCGCCCGGCCGCCCAGCTGCGCCAGGCGCTGCTTGACGGCGCCGAGCTGGCGCTGATCGACGTTCGCGAAGAGGCCGACTTTGCCCGCAGCCATCCGCTGTTTGCCGCTAATCTGCCGCTCAGCAAGCTGGAGCTGGATATTTTTCGGCGCGTGCCGCGCCTGACGACGCCGATTACCATCTATGACGGCGGCGAAGGTCTGGCGGAGCGGGCCGTCGAGCGCCTGCAGAGCTGGGGCTACGAAGATGTCGCCCTGCTGGAAGGCGGCCTGCCGGGGTGGCAGCGCAGCGGCGGAGAGCTGTTCCAGGATGTGAATTCGCCGAGCAAAGCGTTCGGCGAGCTGGTGGAGAGCGAGCGGCATACCCCCTCGCTGAGCGCCGGGGAAGTGCAGGCGCTGCTCGATGGTCAACAGGAGGTGGTTGTCGTCGACGCGCGCCGTTTCGATGAGTATCACACCATGAATATTCCCGGCAGCATCAGCGTGCCCGGCGGGGAGCTGGCGCTGCGCATTGAGGGCCTGATTCCGTCATCGCAGGCGACGGTGATCGTCAACTGCGCGGGGCGCACGCGCAGTATTATCGGCACGCAGTCGCTGCGCAATGCCGGTTTGCCCAATCCGGTCTACGCGCTGCGCAACGGTACCATCGGCTGGACCTTAGCCGGGTTTGACCTTGAGCGCGGCCAGCAGCGGCGTTATGACGCCGATTTTCGCGCCCCAGCCGAACGCGCGGCGGCGGTGAGGCAGCTGGCGGAGCGCGCCGGCGTCGCCTTTATAGACAGCCCAACCCTTCAGCGCTGGCTGCGGCAGCCCGCCCGCACCACTTACCTGTTCGACGTCCGCAGCCCGGAGGAGTACGCCGCAGGTCATCTGCCGCTGAGCGTTAGCGCGCCCGGCGGGCAGCTGGTGCAGGAAACCGACCATTTCGCCAGCGTGCGCGGGGCGCGCATTGTGCTGATTGCCGATGACGAGATACGCGCGCCGATAACGGCGTCCTGGCTGGCGCAGATGGGGTGGGAAGTGGCGGTATTACGCGATGCGCGCGCGGAAGATTTTAGCGAGCGCGGTACCCCCGCAGGCCGCGTACCGCCGGGTCCGCAGGCGGAGGAGATTGCCCCGCAGCAGCTGGCGGCACAGCTGAGGGAGCCGGGAACCGTGGTGCTGGACTTTACCACCAGCGCCAACTACGTCGCCCGGCATATTCCCGGCGCTTACTGGCTGGTGCGTTCACAGCTGCGCCAGGCGCTGGAGGTGCTGCCTTCCGCCGAGCGTTACGTTGTCACCTGCGGCAGCAGCCTGCTGGCCCGCTACGCGGTGCCTGAGGTTGCGGCGTTAACCGGTAAACCGGTGCAGCTGCTGAGCGGCGGCACGCTGGCGTGGATTGACGCCGGGCTGGCGCTGGAGCATGGCGAGACGCATCTGGCGACGCCGCGCAGCGATCGCTATCAGCGCCCGTATGAAGGTACCGATAACTCACCCGCGGCAATGCAGGCCTACCTCGACTGGGAGTTCGGCCTGGTTGAACAGCTGAAGCGGGATGGCACGCACGGGTTTAAAGTATTGTGATGTCCCCCGCTCGCGCTGCGCTTAGCGGGGCTACGGGCTCACCGCCGTCTGCCATACCGTCGCCCGGACTGATGCGCAGCATCACCTCCGGGAAATTATGCCGCACCGCGCTCTGCTCCCGGGGGCGGCGCAAAGCGCCTGCCCGGGCTACAGGTCCACTGCCGTCTGCCATACCGTCGCCCGGACAGATGCGCAGCATCGCCTCCGGGGAATTATGACGCACTGCGCTCTGCTCCCGGGGGCGGCGCAAAGCGCCTGCCCGGGCTTGTATGATTACTCCGTCAGAAAGAACCGGCCAGTTCTCTCTGATGGCGGTCCGGATGCCGTGTCCGGGCTTAGGCTTTCGCGCCTGTTCCGTAGATCCTTTGCACCGGACCGCCGTTCTTTCTCATGTGATAAACCGGACAGTATCATGGACCGGCTTTCACCGGTAACCCGTATTTGCAAGGTTGGTTTCACTATGGAAAATGAACTCCACTTCATCGGTATTGATGTCGCCAAAGCTAAACTGGATGTCGATATTCTTCGCCCTGATGGCCGGCATCGCTGTAAAAAATTTGACAATACCCTCTCCGGACACGAAGCGCTGGTCCGCTGGCTTCGCGGCCATGACGTGAACCGTGCCCATGTCTGCATGGAGTCCACCAGCACCTACATGGAAGACGCGGCCGCGCATCTGAGTGATGCCGGGTATACCGTGTCCATCATCAACCCCGCCCTCAGTAAAGCTTTCGCACAGAGTGAGGGGTTGCGCAGTAAAACTGACAAAGTGGACGCCCGTATGCTGGCTCACTTCTGCCGGGAAAAACGCCCGTCAGCCTGGGAGGCCCCTCATCCGACAGAGCGGGCACTGAAAGCCCTGGTGTTAAGGCATCAGGCGCTGACAGAGATGCAGACGCAGGAGAAAAACCGGCGGGAAACCGCGCCGGAGGTTCAGCTGGCCAGCATTGACATCCTGCTGGGATGTCTGAGCGCGGAGCTGGCGCGTATCGAAAAACAGATAAAAGACCTGACGGATAACGACCCGGATATGAAACGACGGCGGAAGCTGCTGAACAGTATCCCGGGCATCGGGGAGAAAACAGCGGCTGTTCTGCTGGCGTATACGGGCCTGAGGCTGAAGTTCGGTACAGCGCGGCAGTTCGCGGCGTATGCAGGACTGACGCCGGTGCAGCATGAGTCGGGCAGCAGCGTGATGCGGGCGAGCCGGATGAGCAAAGCGGGGCCGGTTCAACTGCGCAAGGCGTTATACATGCCAGCGTTATCGGCGCTGTACCATACGGCGTGGGGAAAAGCGTTCAGGAAAAGGCTGGAAGAGAGCGGAAAGGGGGCAAAAGTCATCATAGGGGCGATGATGCGAAAGCTGGCGCAGGTGGCTTATGGAGTACTGAAGTCAGGAAAGGCGTTCGATGCCTCACAGCATGAGCTGTTGATAGCGTAACAACGTTCCCTGAGAAAAAACGACAGCACCAGAGAGTGCTGTCGTTGGTGTGCCTGTCATCCGGGAGCCGGAGAAAGTATCGGCAACTAAAAATGGTTGCAGGCGTTCACAGTATCTACAGGTCCACCGCCGTCTGCCATACCGTAGCCCGGACTGATGCGCGGCATCGCCTCCGGGGAATTATGCCGCACTGCGCTCTGCTCCCGGGGGCGGCGCAAGCGCCTGCCCGGGCTACAGGTCCACCGCCGTCTGCCATACCGTAGCCCGGACAGATGCGCAGCATCGCCTCCGGGAAATTATGCCGCACTGCGCTCTGCTCCCGGGGGCGGCGCAAGCGCCTGCCCGGGCTACAGGTCCACCGCCGTCTGCGAACCCGTCGCCCGGGGAAGGGCCGCAATCAGATCTCCGGGGTATTTTTAAAGCCCATCAGCATCAGCATCGGCTCCTGCTGTGAGTCCGCCGGGTCGAAATGGTAGCGATTGCCCTGGCGGTCGCCGCCGATATACCACGAGATCTCGGTTTTGCCTTCCGCCAGCGCCTTGCGCACCGCTTTATCGACATCCACCATCCGGTATTCGCGTTTGGAATTGAGGTACAGCGACGCCTCCGAGCTGTAGTTGCAGGGCGGGCGATGATTCCAGGTCACGCTGTTCGCGCTCCAGTCGTTGCTCGCCGGATAGAAAAAGATCTGATCCGCGCCGTTGGTTTCCACTTTTCCGCCGTAGATCCGCAGCTGATATTTAAACAGCGAGGCGTCCTGATCCTGCGGCAGCGGCGGGATAGGGAATTTCACCAGCGTCATGGTTTCCGGATTGTGCGTGCGCCCGCCGTTTTGCCAGTTATCGCTGACCACCAGGTTTTCCGGCGCGGGATGGGTGACCGTCGGCGCGGTGCTGTCCACCAGCGCATTCTCCTTCACCGTCGTGAAGCGATACGGCACCGCGCTGCCGCAGTCGATCCCTTTGTTCATGCAGCGCTCGGTCATATAGTGCGCCCCTTCCACCGTCCAGCCGTTCATAAAATCCGCGTGCGCCGTATAGATACTGCCCCAGCGCTCTTCGCGCTTCTCACCGTCCATGATCGGATCCAGGGAGAGCTGAATCTTCGCGGTATCCAGGGATGTAATCTGCGGCAGAACGTAGGCCACATTCATATTCACCGTCGGGATTTTCACCGGATAGTCGCTCGGACAGGCGCCGTTGACGTCGTATGCCGCGTTACTGTGTCCGTGAGCCGGTTTGAGGTTGACCCCATCCCAGCAGTTGGGGAACTGAATACCGATATTAAACTGTACCGCATCACCACCTTTACGCAGCCCACAGACTTCCCCGGCCTTGTTGCTGTAGCCTTTGCCGTTAGCGCACAAAAAGGTGATGCGCGAGCTGGGCGCCGAACCGTGGTGATCGCCCGCCAGCAGTTCGAGACCCGCCGGGAACGGGTGCAGCGGATACTGTTCCACTTTGGTGGTCTGATAGTAGGTTTTTTGATACGCCGGCGTCACCACCTGACCATCCGGCAGCTTCATCGACGGCACCCAGTAGGCGGAACCGTCGGCCTTGTTATCGCAGGTGGTTTCCGGCTGGTCGCGCAGCGTCTGATAGGTGGAAACCGCATCGGTATGGGTATTACCAAAAAAATCATGCCACATGGCCTGATTCGGTTTGCCGAACATCATGATGGCGTCATCGCCCAACGTATGGTGATAAGCGCAGACCACGTGGGCCTGCGGGCCGGCATGAGCGGAAAACGCGCCGGCAACCAGCAGCGGCGCGAGAGTTAAAGTGAACGCGTTCAATTTCATTTTGCAATCCTCCTTGTTTGAAGGAGTGCAGAGATAGCAAACGCCCGCCGATGTTACACATCATCAAACATCATTTCGTCTCATTGGCCCGCCCCATCAGGCTCGCGCATGATCCATGAGTACTGAAATGACTTCGGCGCCGGGAAATGCGTGCGCCGACGAAACGACCCCAGCCGCTGCGGCGTGCAGTAGGTGCAGCTCCCCAGCCACTCCATGTTTTCCTCCGGCACGCCCGCGCTGCGCAGCAGGAGGTGGGCAAAAGCCCGCAGATCGAACCACGCATTGTCGCCCGCGGTCGCTTTCGCCTGCTCCCCCTCCGACGCCGCCTGATGGGACTGGAAGAGCTGCTCCCGATGGCGTTTTGCCAGCTCGCCGGCGGGCATCGCCAGCAGCGCCTGGTAGAAGTCGCCGGTGACTTCATAGCAGCAGGGGTGAATATGCGGCCCGCTCACCACCACCAGATCTTGCGGGTCGACGTGATAACGCTGAAACAGCGCAAGGCTATTTTCGATAATCCCGCTGGCCGCGCCGCGCCAGCCTGCGTGCACGCTGCAGACATAGCGCCCATCACGCGACGCCATCAGCAGCGGCAGACAGTCGGCGGTCACCACGCCCATCTTTTGCCCGCTGACGGCGGTAAACATCGCATCGGCGTGGGGGCGCTCCGCCTGCGGCGCCCGATACTCATGTACGATATTGCTGTGAACCAGTTTAACCGGCGCCATTTCGCTATAGGGAAAGGCGGCGGTTTCATGAACGTCGAGAAAGGCGTAGCGGATACCGGGGATATCGCTCAGTAAGCGGGATGTAAAAGACATGATGCTCGGAAGAATCAATGGATGATGATTTAACCTATGCCAAAGTAGAGAGATGCGCAAGGCGGATTCCCGGGCTACCAGTCCGGTAGCCCGGGCAAGGCGCGGCTTTACCGCGCCGCCCCCGGGAATCAGCGAAAATGCTCAGGCCAGCGCCGTGCGCTTTTGTCGGCTCATCAGCCAGAACACCGCCGCGCCCGCCAGCAGAATGCCGGGAGCGGACGCGGCCATCACCCCGACGGTGCCGGTGCCCAGCGCCAGCATTTTGCCCGCCAGCAGCGGACCGCTCATCGCGCCGAGACGGCCAATCGCCACCGCCGTCCCCACGCCGGTGGCGCGGATTTCGGTGCGATAGAACAGCGGAGCCAGCGCGTAAAGCACGCTCTGGCCGCCGGTGGCAAACAGTCCGGCGACAAAGCCGGAGAAGAGCATTGCGGTCAGCGAGGACGCGGTCCCCAGCGCCAGCAGCGACGCCAGCATGCCGGTATAGATCAGCAGCGACATCCACAGCGGGCTGAGCTTATCCATCAGCGCCCCCAGCAGCAGCGTGCCGCAGGCGGCGCCGAACTGCAGGACAAACATCACCCCCGCCGCCTCGCTGGGGCTGAACCCCTGGCCGACTAGCAGCATCGGCAGCCAGTTGATCAGCATATAGACCACCAGCAGCGTGAAAAAATAGCACAGCCACAGCAGCAGCGTGGCGGTAGCGTTGCCCGGCGCGAGGAGCGTGCGCAGCGGCACGCCCCGCGCGCTGCGCTGAAACACCGGCGATTCCGGCAGCCAGCGCAGCAGCAGCGGCACCAGCAGCAGCGGAACGATACCGCCGATCCAGAACACCGTTTGCCAGGCCGCGGCAAGGCCGAAAAAGCCCAGCGCCGCCGCCAGCGCCGCGCCGATGGGGACGCCGCAGTACATCAGGCTGACCGCCCTGCCGCGAAAGCGGGGGCCGGCGGCCTCGGAGGTTAAGGCAATCAGATTCGGCAGCGCCGCGCCCAGGCCGACGCCGGTCAGCAGCCGGGCCAGCAGCAGCGTGGGATAATTCCACGCCAGCGCAGTAGCGATTGAGAACAGGCCAAAGAGCAGCACCGAGCCCAGCAGAATTCGCTTGCGGCCATAGCGATCCGCCAGCATGCCGCCCACCAGCGCGCCGGGCAGCAGGCCGAGGATCCCGGCGCTGAAAATCCAGCCCATCTGCATTTTATCCAGCGCGAACGCCTGCGCCATGCCTACGGCGGCGATGCCTGCCGCCTGCAGATCCAGCCCTTCCATCAGGGCCACCATAAAACAGAGCCCGACGGTTAACATCAGGCGCGAATTGCTTGCAGTCGTTGTTTGGGTCATAGGGTACCTTTGCGATATCCGGACAAGCGGAGCAGGTGAATGGCGGCTGATACGTTGCCAGCCGCGCGTTGCTTTTATTTGCTGCGGTTAAGCAGATCCAGCGCGACGTCGACGATCATATCCTCCTGACCGCCCACCATCCGCCGCTTGCCGAGCTCGACGAGGATATCCACCGCGCTCAGGCCGTAGCGCCCGGCGGCCGCTTCGCTGTGGCGCAGAAAGCTGGAGTAAACCCCGGCATAGCCCAGCGCCAGCGTTTCGCGGTCAACCCGCACCGGGCGATCCTGCAGCGGGCGCACCAGCTCATCGGCGGCGTTCATCAGAGCATACAGATCGGTACCGTGATTCCAGCCGAGCTTATCGGCGGCGGCGATAAACACCTCCAGCGGCGCGTTACCCGCCCCGGCCCCCATCCCCGCCAGGCTGGCATCGATACGGTCGCAGCCCTCTTCCACCGCGGCGATGGAGTTGGCCACGCCGAGACTGAGGTTATGGTGCGCGTGCATCCCGGTGGCGGTTTCCGGCTTCAGCACCGCCTTGAGGGCGCGGAAGCGATCGCGAATATCGTTCATGTTCATCGCCCCGCCGGAATCCACCACGTAAATACAGGTGGCGCCGTAGGATTCCATCTTCAGCGCCTGCTGCGCCAGCTGTTCCGGGGAGGTCATATGGCTCATCATCAGGAAGCCGACGGTGTCCATGCCCAGCTCGCGGGCGAAGGCGATATGCTGCGCGGAAACATCCGCCTCGGTGCAGTGGGTCGCCACGCGCACCACCCGCGCCCCGGCCTGATACGCGTTTTTCAGGTCGTGCAGAGTGCCAATGCCGGGTAGCAATAAAGTGGCGATCTTCGCCTGGCTGACCGACTCCGCCGCCGCCTCAATCCACTGCAGGTCGCTGTACGCGCCGAAGCCGTAGTTAAAGCTGGAACCCTGCAGACCGTCGCCGTGGGCCACCTCTATCGAATCGACGCCCGCGCAATCCAGCGCCCGGGCAATCTGGCGCACATTGTCGAGCGAGTATTGATGACGAATCGCGTGCATCCCGTCGCGCAGGGTCACGTCTGAAATATAGAGTTTTTTGCCGTTCATGCTGCTTCTCCCGCCGCGTCGTTCATCGCCTGGGCCATTTTTTCCGCCGTCGCCAGCGCCGCCGACGTCATAATATCGAGGTTACCCGCGTAGGCTGGCAGATAGTGCGCCGCCCCTTCGACCTCGAGATAAACCGCCGTTTTCAGGCCGGAGAAGCGGCCGACGCCCGGCAGGTTTACCGGTTTATCTTCCGGGATGACCTCAAACTGCACCTGCTGCTTCAGGCGATATCCCGGCACGTAGGCCTGCACCGCCGCCGCCATCTCGGCGATCGACGCGGCAATCGCCTGCTGCGATGCCGCTTCGCTCAGGACATAAACGGTGTCGCGCATCATCAGCGGCGGCTCCGCCGGATTCAGCACGATAATCGCTTTGCCTTTCGCCGCGCCGCCCACTTTCTCAATGGCCTGCGAGGTGGTTTCGGTAAATTCATCAATGTTGGCGCGCGTCCCCGGCCCGGCGGATTTGCTGGCAATTGAGGCGACGATCTCCGCATAGTGCACTTTTGCCACCCGAGAGACCGCCGCCACCATCGGGATGGTGGCCTGGCCGCCGCAGGTCACCATATTGACGTTGCCTTCGGCCAGATTGGCCTCGAGATTGACCACCGGCACGCAGTACGGGCCGATGGCCGCCGGGGTCAGGTCGATCACCCGGATCCCCGGCCTGGCTTCCCGCAGCGCGGCGTCGTTTTTCACGTGCGCTCCGGCGCTGGTGGCGTCAAAAACCACATCGATATCGGCGAATTCCGCCATCTGCATCAGGCCGCCAACGCCCTCGTGCGTGGTGGCGACGCCCATGCGCCGGGCGCGGGCCAGGCCGTCGGACTCGGGGTCGATGCCGACCATTACCGCCATCTCCAGGTGCTGCCCGTGGCGCAGAATTTTGATCATTAAATCGGTGCCGATATTGCCGGAGCCGATAATGGCGACTTTACGTTTACTCATCACTCTCTTCCTCTTTGGCGACAAAGGTCGCCGCCACTGAACCTAAACCGTCGATATGGGCGGCAAAACGATCGCCGGCGGTAATCGCCACCATCGGGCCTAACGCCCCGGTCAGCACGATATCCCCCGCCCGCAGCGGCTCGCCGAGGCTGGCCATTTTGCGCGCCAGCCACACCGCCGCGTTCAGCGGATGGCCAAGACATTCGCTGCCGCGCCCGCTGGAGACCTCTTCCTCGTTACGGGTCATGCGCATCGCGCAGTTTTTCAGATCCAGCCCATCCGGGCGCCGCGCCGGGCTACCCAGCACGTAAACGCCGCAGGAGGCGTTATCGGCGACCGTATCGACAAAGCCAATCGACCAGTCGCGAATACGGCTGCCGACCACCTCCAGCGCGGGAAGCACCCAGTCGATGGCGGCGTACAGTTCATCAAAGGTGGTATCGGCATGCGGCAGATCGCGTTTCAGCACCAGGGCGATTTCGGCCTCCACTTTCGGCTGCAGCACCCGGGAGAACGGCACATCGGCGTTATCGCCGTAGCACATGTCGGCAAACAGGGTGCCGAAGTCCGGCTGGTCAACGCCCAGCTGCTGCTGCACTTTAGGATGGGTCAGCCCCACCTTGCGTCCCGCCACCCGGCGGCCGTTCGCCACGTGGTGCTGCACGTTCATCCGCTGGATGGCGTAGGCCGCTTCCGCGTTGTCAACGCCGAGCGCATCGCGCAGCGGTTCAATCGCCTGGCCGCGGCGTTCCGCCTCACGCAGACGCTGCGCCAGTTGTTCAAGAGATAAGGTTGTCATCAGCACTCCTCAGGTACGCGCCAGAAAATCGAGCACCAGCTGGTTAAAGCTCTCCGCGTGCTCCCACTGCGCCCAGTGACCGCAGTCGCGATAGATATGCAGTTCGGAACCGTTAATGCCCGCCAGCAGGCGCAGCCCGGCGTCCATCGGTACAAAGCGATCGTTACGCCCCCAGACGATCAGGGTCTGCGCGCGGATTTCGCCGAGACGCGGGCTAAAATCCGGGAACTGCTTCGGGTTGGCTTCCAGGCTTTGGACGAAATTATCCAGATGCTCCCGGCGCGACAGCATATTATTGAGGCGCGCTTCAAACAGCGCGTCGGTCAAATCGCGGGTATCGAAGACAAAAATGTTCATCATCTTTTTCAGGTTTTCGATGGTCGGCTCACGGTACAGGCCGTTCAGCAGCTTGATGCCTTCCGTCGGCATCGGCGTAAACAGGCTCATGCCGCCGGTTCCGCCGCCCATCAGCACCAGTTTGCCGACGCGCTCCGACCAGCTGAGGGTAAAGGCCACCGCGCTGTGTCCGCCCATCGAATTGCCCAGCAGATGCACTTTGCTGATATCCAGCTGGTCAATCACGCTTTTCAGCACCCTGGCGTTCAGGTCGGAACGGGAGCCGCGGTTGACGATAGAATCGCTTTTTCCCCAGCCGGGACAGTCCAGCAGAATGACCCGGTAGCCCGCCTCGACCAGCGGGTCGATATTGCGGCTAAAGTTGGCCCAGCCGGTAGCCCCGGGGCCGGAGCCGTGCAGCAGGACCACGGTTTCGTCGCCCTCGCCGCAGTCATTAAAATGGATGCGTAATGTTTCTCCGCCCTCTTCCACGTTGAGGAAACGGCTGGTGGCGGCTTCGGTTTGCGGTTGGTAGCTCATCATATTCTCCCGTTAATTCAGTTCTGCGCGGCGGCGCTCAGCGAGCCAAATCCGGCAATCCACTCGGGGATTGGTCGGTAATAGCGGCCTTCGCAGCGCCAGCGGCCAAATGCGGATAGCGCGGCAAAGGCGGCCACCCAGGTTTTAATTTCGTGCGTCGATTTCCCGGCCATTGCCGACAGCTCTTCGTTACTGACGGCATCCAGCTCCGCCAGCCGCCCCTGCTCCAGAAGGCTCATAAAGCGGGTATCCCAGACGGGGTTGAGCGGATAGAGCGAGTTCTGGTCCTCGATAAACTGCTTCGCCGCGCTAATGACCCGCTGCTGGCGCAGTTCACGCTCGTCCGGCGGCAGCTGCCTGCCGCTGCCCAGCAGCCGGTCGCGCATATGGGCATCGGCCTTCGCCAGCTCCGGTACCGGCGGCTGATGCGACAGGCCGCCGGAGCCAAGGATTAATACCCGTTTATTGAGGGTGGTCAGGAAGCGGCCAATGGCTTCGCCCAGCATGCGGGTGCGCTGAAAGCCCGGCAGCGGCGACGCCACGCCGTTGATAAACACCGGCAGAACCGGCAGGGTATCCAGCCCGCCGAGCAGGAACTCCAGCGGTTGCGCAAAGCCGTGATCCACCTGCATGCAGTAGGAGACCGCCAGATCGATGCCCTCTTTCATCACCGCGTGGGCGCAGGCCTCCGCCAGCGCCGTCGGCACCGGCAGGACGCCGCTGGCGCTGCTGAAGTCGCCGATAGCGGTCGCCCCGATGCCTAAACAGAACGGCGGCATCACATCGTAGAAAAAGCCGTTGTAGTGATCGGGAGCAAACAGCACCACCAGCTCCGGGTCGAAGGCGGCAATGCGCGCCCGCGCGTCGGCGATGGTGCCGTTCACTTCGTCCAGCACCGCCTGTTCCGGGTCAACGTAGCCCACCAGCGGGGTATGGGAGAGGCAATGAAGATATGCGTTCATATCAGGCCACCTGTTCAATCGTTGTTGCCGCCTGCGCGGAAGCCAGCTGCATCTTGCTCGCCAGCGCGTCGAGCTTTTTGCTCAGGGTTTGCGGGATGGCCACGGTGGCGACGAAGCGGTCCGGACGCACCACGGCAATGGCGGTATCGTGCTGCGCGAACCAGCTTTTCAGGCGGTTTTGCGTATCGCCGATGCGGATAACGCCGGGCACGTTGTCCTGATCGCAATGAATCTGCACCTCCGGCACCACCTGGATAAAGCGCACCCCGACCGCGCGCCAGCGGGCTATTTGCTCATCGTTGAGCCCCCACTGCGGATTACAGCCCCAGGCGATAATGGCGAATCTGGCGCCAATCACCTCATCGAGCAGCGTCACCTGCCCGTTTTCCAGCGTCACCTTCGGCTGGATAAACATTTTGCCGACCGGGGACGTTTTGCTTTCGCCTTCCGCCAGCAGCGCGCCGTCGCGATACTGCGGCATCGGCTTGAAACGCATTTCAAGGAAGTAGCGTTTAACCGGCGGCAGATAGTTGAGCAGCCACGAAACGCCGTCGCGCACCGCGCCGTGCCAGCGTTTCGGCGGCGCCAGGACGTTGCCGGCGGTGACCGACAGGTCGATCATCGCTTTGGCGTGATCGCGCCGCTCCTGCTGGTAGCTGTCCAGCAGCGCCTCTCCGGCTTTGCCGTTCACCACCAGCGCCAACTTCCAGGCCAGGTTAAAGGCGTCGCGCATACCGCTGTTGTAGCCCTGCCCCTGCCACACCGGCATGATGTGCGCCGCGTCGCCCGCCAGCAGTACGCGATCGACGCGAAAGCGTTCGGCGATGCGCGCGTTGTGGGTGTAGACGCGCTGGCGAATCAGCTCGACGTTATCCGGGTCCGGCAGCACCTTGCTCAATAGCTGGCGCATCTTGCGCGGCTCGCTGAGCTGGGCTTCGGTTTCACCGGGCATGACCATAAATTCGAAACGCCGTACCCCGTGCGGCAGCGCGGCGGAGACGTACGGGCGCACCGGGTCGCAGCACAGGTAGACGTGCGGCGTCGCCAGCGGATCGTTGGCGATATCAATAACAATCCATTGATTCGGCGCGGTTTTGCCTTCGAAGGGTATATTCAGCGCGCGACGAATGAAGCTGGCTCCGCCGTCGCAGGCCACCAGCCAGTCGGCGCGCACGGTTTCCCGCTCGCCGTCGCTGCCTTTGACGTTCAGGGTGACACCGTCACTATTCTGGCTAAAGGCCTCTACTTCGCGGGAAAACAGGCAGCGCACGTGGGGGAAACGGCTGAGGCCGTCGTACAGCACCGCGTCCACCTGCGGCTGAATAAACGCATTGCGGCGCGACCAGCCAAACTCGTCGGTCATCGGCTGAATATCGGCAAAGCAGCGCCCTTTCGGGGTGAGAAAGCGCATCGCGTGCCACGGCGTAGTATGCGGCAGCACGTTGTCGACCAGCCCCACCGCCTGCATCGCCCGCAGCGCCTCATCGTCGATACCGATGGCGCGGGGATAATCGATCAGCGACTCGAGCTTCTCAATCAGCACGACGCTGACGCCCATCTGCCCGAGGTAGTTGGCGATGGTCAGGCCAACCGGACCGGCGCCGGCAATAGCGACCTGCGCGCTGTGCTGTACCGCGGGTTGGATATCAGGATTGGATGTTGTCATTTTCAAAACCTCACGCTTCGGACAAATTGCCGTCACCGCACAACCTTCAGCAGGGCAATTTGTTAACTAAATGTGAATTTATTTTTATTGTGAGGTCAGTATAGGGTCGGTGATTTGCGCTACAATCAAAACATTACCGGATGTGCACCAGGTGCACATGATTGTTTATAATGATTTTTATTGAGGACGCATGAACGAAAACGCTTCGGCAGATTACAAAACGGTGCGCGGATTGAGCCGCGGATTATTGTTATTAAATTTGTTAAATAAATTCGACGGAGGCGCGACGGTCGGCACCCTGGCCGAGTTTAGCGGCCTGCATCGCACGACCGTCAGGCGGCTGCTGGAAACGCTACAGGACGAGGGTTACGTGCGCCGCAGCCGCTCCGATGACAGCTTTCGCCTGACGATTAAAGTGCGTCAGTTAAGTGAGGGATTTCGTGACGAACATTGGATTTCTGCCCTCGCCACGCCGCTGCTTGGCGAACTGCTGCGCGAGGTTTTATGGCCGACCGACATCACCACCCTGGACGTCGATGCGATGGTGGTGCGCGAAACCACCCACCGCTTCAGCCGCCTCTCCTTCCACCGGGCGATGGTCGGCCGCCGCCTGCCGCTGCTGCTGACCGCTTCGGGATTAACCTGGCTGGCCTTCGCGCCGGAACACGAACGAAGCCCGATTGTTGAGATGCTGGCCGCCCGACCGGAAGCGGAGTATCAGCTGGCGCGCGAGCCGGAAAAACTGGCCGCCATCCTCGAACGCACCCGGCAAAACGGCTACGGCGAAAACTTTCGCGGCTGGCAGCAGGAGGAGAAAATCGCTTCCATTGCCGTCCCCATTCGCCGCCAGCAGCGGGTTATCGGCTGCCTGAACCTGGTCTATATGGCTAAAGCCATGACCATTGACCAGGCGGCGCAAAAGTACCTCGCCCCGCTGCAGAAGGTCGCTACCCGCATAGAAGAACGGATGTCCGATGAAGAGGTGTTTTACCAATAACCTTGTCCATAGGCGGTAAATAGCCCGCCAGCCATTGCGCCCGGCTTTGTTATATATTTTAATATACAACGATTCTTCCTTTGCCGCTGAGCCCACCATGTCCAGACATCCGCGCGTTTTCTTTGCTATGGCGCTGTTAAGCGCCAGCCTGTTCACCGGTCAGGCCTTTGCCGACCGCACCCTCACCGACCAGTTGGGTCGTGAAGTCACCCTCCCCGACCACGTCACCCGCGCCGTGGTGCTCCAGCATCAGACCTTAAACCTGCTGGTGCAGCTTAACGCCGCTGACGACGTCGTCGGCGTCATGAGCAGCTGGAAAAAGCAGCTTGGCCCGCAGTTTGCGCGCTTTATGCCGGCTATTGAGACACTACCGATGCCGGGCGATCTGACGCAGGTCAATATCGAGAGCCTGCTGGCGCTGCATCCCCAGGTGGTGTTCGTTGCCAACTACGCGCCGCCGGCGATGATCCAGCAGATCCAGGGCGCCGGGATCCCGGTGGTGGCGGTCTCTCTGCGCCAGGATGCCGCGGGTGAGAAAAACAAAATGAACCCGACGATGGCCGATGAAGAGCAGGCCTATAACGAGGGGCTGAAACAGGGGATCCGCCTGATTGGCGAAGTGGTCGGGCGTCAGGCTCAGGCCGAAGCGCTGATTCAATACACCTTCAGCGCGCGCAGGCTGGCTAACGCGCCGGTTGCCGATATTCCGCAAAACGAGCGGGTGCGGGTATATATGGCCAATCCGGACCTCAACACCTACGGCTCGGGCAAATATACCGGCCTGATGATGAAGCACGCCGGGGCGCTGAACGTTGCCGCCGCCAGCGTAAAGGGCGCGCGCCAGGTCTCGCTGGAGCAGGTGCTGCAGTGGGATCCGCAGGTGATTTTCGTGCAGGACCGCTACCCGGAGGTGGTCAAACAGATACAAAACGACCCGCAGTGGCAGAGCATTGACGCGGTCAAAAATCACCGCGTGTGGCTGATGCCGGAATACGCCAAGGCCTGGGGCTACCCGATGCCGGAGGCGCTGGCGATCGGCGAGCTGTGGATGGCGAAAAAACTCTACCCCTCACGCTACAACAGCGTCGATGTCGAGGCGAAGGCGCGGGAGTACTATCAGCGTTTCTACCGCGTGAAGTGGACGCCGGATGCGTAGTCATCGTCATCCGGCCCTGCTGCAATGTACCCTCGGGCTGGTGACGATCGTGATTGCAATCGCTTCACTCTGCCTCGGGCAGTATCCGTTAAGCCTGGCGGAAGTTTTTCGCCAGCTGGCGCATCTTCCTCCCCTCGACGGCGTCGCCGGCCAGGTGGTGTGGTCGGTGCGGCTGCCGAGGATCGTGATGGCGCTGCTGGCCGGCGGCGCGCTGGGGCTATGCGGGGCCACCTTACAGGGCGTGTTCCAGAATCCGCTGGTAGACCCGCATATCATCGGCGTCACCTCCGGTTCCGCCTTCGGCGGGACGCTGGCGATTCTGCTGGGGCTGAACGCCGCGCTGATGATGGCCTCGACCTTTCTCTTCGGCCTTGCCGCGCTGATGCTGATCTATCTGATAGCCGCGCTGCAGGGGCGCGAAAGCACCCTGGTGCTGATCCTCTCAGGCATTATCCTCAGCGGCTTTTTTGCCGCCCTGGTGAGCCTGATGCAGTACCTGGCCGATAGCGAAGAGACGCTGCCGAATATTGTTTTCTGGCTGCTCGGCAGCTTCGCCACCGCCAGCTGGCACAAAGTCCTGCTGATGGCGCTACCGGTAGCCTGCGCCGCGATGGTGCTGTTTAAGCTCCGCTGGCGGATTAACCTGCTGGCGCTGGAGGAGAAAGATGCCCGCGGTCTCGGGGTTGCGGTGACCGGGCTGCGTCGCGGGGTGCTGGTGTGCTGCGCGGTGCTGGTCGCCGCTCAGGTGGCGGTCAGCGGCAGCATCGCGTGGGTCGGGCTGGTGATCCCGCATCTGGCGCGGCTGCTGGCCGGCGCCGACCACCGGCGTCTTCTCCCTACCGCCTTCTGGCTCGGCGGCGGTTTTATGATCGTCGTCGATGACCTCGCCCGCACGCTGATCCAGGCCGAAATCCCCATTGGAATCATCACCGCGCTTCTTGGCGCGCCGCTGTTTACCTGGCTGCTGGTGCAGTCGCGACGCACAGGCGCGCGCTGATGACCCTTTCCCTACAGTTAAGCGACCTGCTCTACGGCCACAGCCGACCGCTGTTCGCACCGCTGAACCTGCAGTGCCGTTCCGGCGATATCTGGGCGGTGCTCGGCGCTAACGGCCGCGGCAAAAGCACTCTGCTCGATACCCTGACCGGCGTACTGACGCAGCTCGGCGGTGGGTTTACCTGCGCGGGCGGTCTCGCCATCGTGCCGCAGCATTTTCGCCCGGCTTTTGGCTGGCAGGTGCGCGACGTGGTGCTGATGGGACGGGCGCGCCACGTTAATCTGTTCGCTCAGCCAACAGCGGAAGACGAACGTGAGGTGCAGAAGGCGCTGGCGCAGCTGGGGATCGCGGCGCTGGCCGACAAGGCGTTTTGCGCGCTGTCCGGCGGCCAGCAGCAGCTGGTGCTTATCGCCAGGGCGCTGGTGGGCGCCAGCCAGA
Source organism: Klebsiella sp. PL-2018 (assembly GCF_019048985.1). Classification (NCBI taxonomy): domain Bacteria; kingdom Pseudomonadati; phylum Pseudomonadota; class Gammaproteobacteria; order Enterobacterales; family Enterobacteriaceae; genus Klebsiella; species Klebsiella sp. PL-2018. The sequence continues at coordinate 2,424,984 of NZ_CP077673.1, read as the reverse complement.
ATATCCTGCTGGATGAACCCTGCTCGGCGCTGGATCTGGCCAATCAGCAGCTGGTGCTGCAGCTCATCAGCGACCTGGCCCATCGCCAGAAGCGGACGGTGCTGTTTACCACGCACGATCCGACCCACGCCCTGCAGGTGGCGAACCAGACCTTGCTGCTGCTGCCCGACGGTGAATGGCTGGCGGGAGAATCAGCCGCCGTACTGACGGAAGCGAATCTTCAGCGCGCGTATGGTTTAGCGGTACGCAAAGTCCATCCCCCCGGGTCGGCGCTGCCGCTGCTGGCTCCGCAGTTTACGATTCGTCGCTGATAGGCAAAAAACCGGCGTCTTTCAGTAAGCGCTGCCCCTCCGCGCCGAGGATAAAGCGGCACAGCCGCTGCGCCCCGGCGCTCTGTTCAATCTGCGCCAGCAGATAGTCGCAGCGAACATTCCACGCCGGCGGAATAAGCAGCGTGCGCAGATCGCTGCACGCCGCCATCTGCGCGGCGTAGTGCGCATAGCCGATAAACAGATCGGTTAAGTTTTCACGGATCAGCCACGCCCCGGCGATTTCTCCCGCCGGCACCGGCAGCGAGTCGCGGCCGCCTACCAGCGGACGCGCGCGCGCCATGATGGCGGCACCGACGCCGGGACAGCGCTCTTCAATGTGGGAGAAAAGCTGCCAGGTGTAGTCGCCTGAAGGGTCGCAGCCCGGCGTTGAGGTTGCCAGGCGTAAGTCCGGGTCGCTGAGCAGCGCCAGCCACTCCCGCGTCTCGGTTGTTGCGCCGCGGCGGGCGGTCAGCATCAGCTGATTCCGGGCGAACAGATAGCACGCCCCGGCCAGCCCGGCCTGACGCAGCGCCTGCGGATGTTGGCTATTGGCCGAGGCGAACACCGAGCACGGCTCTCCGCCCTCAATGCGCTCGCGCAGCAGCCCTGCCGGACCAAAATGGACCTCGACCGGGATGCCGGTCTGTTGCTGAAAGCGCGCCAGCAGCGGAATGAAAGCGCTTTTCAGGCTTCCCGCCGCCAGCAGCGTTAGGGAGGGAGTCATAAGAACCATCGCTATATAGTCATAAATACAGCGCTATAATAACGCAGGTTCAGGCCATTTCAGTAGCGAATTTCCGCCAGTTCGCGCAGCTGTTCCGGCGTTGCCACCGGCAGGTTAAAGAAGCGCAGATAGGCCGGGATCATTTCAAACAGCATGTCGGTGCCGCGCTGAATGGGGCAGCCCGCCGCCTGCGCCGCCTGCAGTAGCGGAGTGAACTCCTGGGCCATAACCACTTCACCGACAAAGGTGCCCGGCGTCAGGCGCTGCGGGTCCAGCGGCAGCGGATCGCCCTCTTTCATCCCCAGCGGCGTGGCGTTAACCACCAGATCGTGCCCCTGCGGATCGCGCTGCATCAGCGTAATGTCCAGCCGAGGATAGTGCTCAAGCAGACGCCCGGCCAGCGCTTCCGCCGTCTGCGAACAGATATCGTACAGCGTCAGGGCGCTGACGCCCGCCGCCGCCAGCGATGCGGCAATGGCCGAGCCGACGCCGCCGCTGCCCACCACCAGCGCCCGCGCCCCTCGCGTCTGGAAACCTTTACGCGTGATACCGAGGACAAAGCCTTCGCCGTCAAACATATCGCCGCTCAGCGTGCCGTCGGCTTCGGGACGGATCGCGTTACAGGCGCCCGCTATCGCCGCCGTTGGGCTAAGATGCTGCACCAGCCCGCAGGTGGCGATTTTGTGCGGCATGGTGACCAGCGCGCCAATAATATTGGTCATCTTAAACAGCATCGGCACAAAGGCGGCGTAATCCTCAGGCTTGACGCCCATCGGCACCACTTTGGCGTCAACCTGCTGATGAGCCAACCACGGGTTGTAAATCATCGGCGCTTTAAACTTCGCGGTCGGATAGCCAAGATGCGCTATCAGCCGCGTATTTCCACTAATCACCATTCCCTGCTCCTTTAACAACGACTGCATCACGTTACTGCGAAAGTTCGATACGCTTGACATCGCCCAGGATAAAGACATAAGCCGCCACGCCCAGCAGCGCTGCACCGCCGATATAAATCAGCGCGTAAAAGAAGTTGCCGGAGGCGGCAACAATGAAACCGATAATCAGCGGCGTCAGGATCCCTGCGAGGTTAGCGCAGAAGTTAAACAGGCCGCCGGTCAGACCGCCAAGGCCTTTCGGCGCGATGTCGGAGATCAACGTCCAGCCCAGCCCGACCATCCCCTGACCAAAAAAGGCGAAAGACATCACCAGAATCACCGCCAGATCGCTGGTCAGCCAGTTGGCGGAGATAATGGTGCTCGCCATTAGCAGACCGGCAATGATCGGCAGCTTACGCCCGAGGTTCGCCGAGCCGGTGGCCTTCAGCAGCTTATCGGAGACCCAGCCGCCGAACATCACGCCGCCCGCCGCCGCCAGAAACGGCATGATGGCGAAGAAGCCGACCTTAATCCACGGCATATGGCGCTCGGTGGCCAGATAGGTTGGAAACCAGGTCAGGAAGAAGACCAGCACCGTATTACCGGCAAACTGCCCGATGCTGGCGCCGAGAATCTGCCGTTTCGCCAGCAGCTGGCGGATCAGCGGCCAGCTAAAGGCGGTATGCTGCTCTGCGCCGGTGGACATTCCGCCGCCGTTGACGATGTGCTCGCGCTCCAGCTGATTGAGGTGTTTATCCTCATGCGGCTCGCGATAGCAGCGCCACCACACCAGCGCGAACATCACGCCGGCGGCGCCGACGCTAATAAATAGCGCGCGCCAGCCAAAGCTGCCCATTATCCAGAACAGCAGCGGCGCAAAACAGGCCAGCCCGAGATATTCGCCGACGGTATAGACCGCCGTCGCCTTGGCGCGCTCCTGCTGCGGGAACCAGGCGCTCACCACCCGGCTGTTCACCGGGAAACAGGGGGCTTCGCTGACGCCGAGGCCAAAACGGCACAGCAGCAGGGTTTTCAGGCCGACCGCCAGGCCGTGGAACATGGTGAATAGCGACCACAGGGTCAGCGCCAGAAAATAGGTGACTTTATTACCGAAGCGGTCAAGGAAGATGCCGCCGGGGATCTGCGCCAGCGCGTAGGTCCAGGCAAAGGCGGAGAATACGATGCCCATCATCGCGGCATCAATACCCAGCTCTGCGGTCAGCTGCGGCGCGGCAATCCCCAGCACCGTGCGGTCGAGATAGTTGATCATGGTGCCGACCGCCAGCAGCGCAAGAATACCGATACGCCGCCGGGAAGGCCGCGCGCCGGACGCGGCGGCGGCCGTCGTGTGATTATGGCTATAAGAGTTCATAGTCGTTTCCTGTCATAGGGTACAGCCGGATGTTGTTATTGTGTTTGCGACGTTGGGTTGTGAACCATTTGCTACATTACTAGGTGTACTGCATTGCTGACAAGCGTACAGCTGCATTTACAGCACCATAAAGTGCGTAACCGTTGCGCCGCTCGGTCAATTCAAAGAAAAAGCGTCCGGCAGAAAACGGGCGGGTATATAGGTGCAGGAATTCACCGCCGCTTCCGTCACGATCGTAAAGAATTTGATGATTCTTCAGCAGGTTGACCTGAATATCCTCGCCAAAACGGGCCAACAGATCCTCATAGTAGTTCCCCGGGATCGGCAGCGCGTTGACCGCAACCGGAGCCAGGCTGGCGAGCGTGGAGGGTAAATCGTGGCAGGCAAACGCCGCGTGCTGTAAACCTGCTCCCTGATAACAGGCTACCGAACGGGCAATTTGCGTGGCGCGGCTCTGCGAAATATTGAGCGCGAGACGAATATCGCCCTGCGGACTGCGCACCGCCAGGCTGCGCACCAGCCCGTAAGGATCGGGCAGGGTCTGCTCATGTTCGAGCGTAAAGCCGAATACGGTGCGGAAAAAGATAATCCAGTTATCGCGGCTGTCCGCTTCCATGCCGAGTGCCAGGTGATCGATACCCCGATAATCGTTGCGCGGCGTGACGTCCGCGCGCAGATGAAAATCACGGGTGTAGATATCGTCCCCCATCTCAATCAGATAAATAAGGCTGCCGTCCGGGGCGCAAACCGCCGGGATGGGGCTTTCGTTCGGCCCGGCATCGCCCTGCCAGGTGGCGTAGCCTAAGGCGCGGGCGCGTTCCACGATCGCCGCGCTCTGGCTGACGCGCAGCGCCATGGCGCAGAGGGAAACCCCGTGACGCTGGTGAAAATGATCGGCCCAGCTATGCGGCTGGGCGTTAACCACCACCCTCGCCCCACCGTTGCGCCAGAGGGCGACGCGTTTTGAGCGATGCGTCCCCTCTTCGGCAAAGCCGAGCTGCGTCAGCCTGTGTCCGAGTTCGCCCGCCTGCGCCGGCGTGGCGGCAAACTCGATAAACTCCAGCCCGGCGTAGAGGGGCAGTTCAGCGGGGGAAAACAGCGGCGCCCGGCTTTCCGGCAGCCGCTGACGGACCTGCTCTTCCAGCCACAGCAGCGAGCGATAGCCATCTTTCGCCGTCGCGCCGTTGGGCGATGCGCGGAAGCTGTCGTTAAAGATCTCCAGCGACCAGGGGCCACAGTAGCCGCGGCGGGTAAGATCGCAGGCAAACTCCACCAGCGGCAGCTGCCCCTGGCCGGGAAAACAGCGGAAGTGGCGGCTCCATTCGAGAATATCCATTTTCATCAGCGGCGCGTCGGCCATCTGTACAAAGGTGATTTTTTCCAGCGGCACGTCCGCCAGCTGCGCCAGCGTATCGCCGCGCGCCAGCACGTGGAAACTGTCGAGCACGATGCCCAGCGCCGGGCTATCGACGCTTTTGACCCGCGCCCACGCCTGATGCCAGCGGTTGACGTGGGTGCCCCAGGCCAGCGCCTCGTAGCCAATCGTGATGTGTTCCCGCTCCGCCAGCGCAGCAAGAGTCGGCGACCTGCAGCTCGACATCGGCGGAACAGTCCGGCTGAACGTTGCTGCACAGCAGCAGGGTGTCGCAGCCCAGCTCGTGCATAAGCGCAAATTTGCGCCTGGCGCGTTCCATGTTGGCGGCGAACTGGGCGCGGCTGGCGCCTTCAAAATCACGAAATGGTTGAAAAAGCGTGATTTTTAGCCCTAAATCTGCCGCCAGGTGGCGGATATCGGCCGGCGTACCGGTATAATAGAGCAGATCGTTTTCGAAGATCTCGACGCCCTGATAGCCCGCCGCTGCGATGGCATGGAGCTTTTCGGGTAAGGTACCGGAGATCGAGACGGTGGCGATGGAACGCAACATAGAGTCCTCGGGTCATTAGCTGACTTAGTGACCTGAATATGTATCATTTGGTTCAAATGCGCCATGATTGGTTGCAAAATTGTGATCAATATGTGTATTTTTTGCATCTCAAGAAAAGGAGCCGTTATGTCCGTCGTTGCTCATGATGAAGCGCTGTCTCTGAAAGAGCGGATCTTCGCCGCCGCCATTACCGTTTTCGCCGAGCATGGACTGTCGGGCGCGCGGATGGAGCAAATCGCCACCGAAGCGCAGACCACCAAACGCATGGTGGTCTACTACTTCAAGACCAAAGAGCTGCTTTATCAGGCCGTGCTGCAGCACGTCTACGCGAGGATCCGCGAAACCGAGCAGCAGCTCGGGCTGGAAAACGTACCGCCGGTAGAGGCGCTGGTGCAGCTGGTGAAGTGGAGCGTGCGCTATCACGCCACGCACGCTGACTATATGCGGGTGATCTGTATGGAAAACATGCAGCGCGGGAAATGGCTGAAAAGTTCAGGTCAACTGAAACCGCTGAACCGCACCGCCCTGTCGATCCTGGAAGATATTCTTCAGCGCGGGCAGCAGCAAGGGGTGTTTCAGGCAGGGCTGGAAGCGCGCGATGTGCATCGATTAATCAGTAGCTTTAGCTTCTACCAGGTATCAAACTTTTATACGTTCAGCAGCCTCTACCTGGACGATCCGATGCCGGCTATTGATGATGAAGCGATGGTCGCCCACCACTGCGATATTGCCGTCAAGGCGGTTATTCGCTTTGTGATTTCCTGAAGCGCGCGGGAAACGCCCGGCGGCGGCTAGTTTCCGGAAAGCGCATGGACCACCTTCTCCATCGCTTCCTGCGTCAGCGCGGAACGTTTGATTTTCGGGTTCGCCAGGGCGGTACGCACCACGCCGGCGATAACGATATGCTTTGGCTCCTGACCCAGGTCGCGCATCTCCAGCACGACTTTGCCCACTACGCGGCACATTTCCTGATACAGCGCCTCATCTTTGGCTGTGTTTCCCATTCTATTTCACTCTCAATTTTTTCATTATCAATCAAATCATTATTGATATATTTCCTGAGTAAATCAAACCAGCTCCGCGTTTGTGCCTCAGAGACCGCTTTTCCCTGGCAAACTTGTGAATAAACCCGCGTTTCCGCCCTCTTTATCTTGTCAGGTGATGAAAAACTGTGTTGCGCATAAGCGTAGGATTAGTTTGCATTTTGTTAAGTATATAACTATAGAAATGAAACATGGTTTTCATTTTCTTTTTTGGATTTGGCAACGTATAATGCCCAACAAATTCTTATTGAATGGTTTCAGCGCATTGGATTGCATGACTAAACGCATAACACGTTGCCTCTTTTCATGGGCTGAACCGCCAGCACACATTCTTCTGCACGCTCTTTTGTTGTCACCTATCCTTAGAGCGTGGCATAGCAACTTTCGTAATACAGGTTTAACTCTGCGGCAGTGCGCCCACGGAGTCAGATTCCCCATCCCTATCCTTCACAACTTAAAGATTAAACTGTCATGAAAAAGACCAAAATTGTTTGCACCATCGGTCCGAAAACCGAATCCGAAGAGATGTTGACCAAAATGCTGGACGCTGGCATGAACGTTATGCGTCTGAACTTCTCTCACGGTGATTACGCGGAACACGGTCAGCGCATCCAGAACCTGCGCAATGTGATGAGTAAAACCGGTAAGAAAGCGGCAATCCTTCTGGATACCAAAGGTCCGGAAATCCGTACCATTAAGCTGGAAGGCGGCAACGACGTTTCTCTGAAAGCGGGCCAGACCTTTACCTTCACCACCGACAAATCCGTTGTCGGTAATAACGAAATCGTTGCGGTGACCTATGAAGGTTTCACCAGCGACCTGAGCGTCGGCAACACCGTACTGGTTGACGATGGTCTGATCGGTATGGAAGTCACCGCTATCGAAGGCAACAAAGTTGTTTGTAAAGTACTGAACAACGGCGACCTTGGCGAGAACAAAGGCGTTAACCTGCCGGGCGTGTCTATCGCTCTGCCAGCGCTGGCCGAAAAAGACAAGCAGGACCTGATCTTCGGTTGCGAACAGGGCGTTGACTTTGTTGCGGCCTCCTTTATCCGTAAGCGTTCTGACGTTGTTGAAATCCGTGAACACCTGAAAGCCCACGGCGGCGAGAAGATCCAGATCATCTCCAAAATTGAAAACCAGGAAGGCCTGAACAACTTCGACGAGATCCTCGAAGCCTCTGACGGCATCATGGTTGCGCGTGGCGACCTGGGCGTTGAAATCCCGGTTGAAGAAGTGATCTTCGCGCAGAAGATGATGATCGAAAAATGTATCCGCGCGCGTAAAGTCGTTATCACCGCGACTCAGATGCTGGATTCTATGATCAAAAACCCGCGTCCGACCCGTGCGGAAGCAGGCGACGTGGCTAACGCCATCCTCGACGGCACCGACGCAGTTATGCTGTCCGGCGAATCCGCAAAAGGTAAATACCCGCTGGAAGCGGTCACCATCATGGCGACCATCTGCGAGCGTACCGACCGCGTGATGACCAGCCGTCTTGAATACAACAACGACAACCGTAAGCTGCGCATCACCGAAGCGGTTTGCCGCGGTGCGGTTGAAACGGCTGAAAAACTGGAAGCGCCGCTGATCGTTGTGGCAACCCAGGGCGGTAAATCCGCGCGCGCCGTACGTAAATACTTCCCGGATGCCACCATCCTGGCGCTGACCACCAATGAAACGACCGCGCGTCAGCTGGTGCTGAGCAAAGGCGTTGTGGCGCAGCTGGTTGAAGATATCTCTTCTACCGATGCCTTCTATATCCAGGGTAAAGAGCTGGCGCTGCAGAGCGGCCTGGCGCGTAAAGGCGACGTGGTTGTTATGGTCTCCGGCGCGTTGGTCCCGAGCGGAACCACCAATACCGCTTCCGTGCACGTGCTGTAATAATTTACAGGTTAATTAGTATTTCCTTTAAAAGCGCCTCTTCGGGGCGCTTTTTTTTATTCTGGCACTAGCCGCTATTAATAAAAATGCAAATCGGAATTTACTATTTAATGCGAGATTATCTAAGATGAATCCGATGGAAGCGCGCTGTTTTCACTCGCCTTTTTAAAGTTACGTGATGATTTCGATGCTTCTTTGAGCGAACGATCAAAAATAAGTGCATTCAGGTAAAAAAATATTCTCATCACAAAAAAGTTTGTGTAATACTTGTAACGCTACATGGAGATTAACTCAATCTAGAGGGTATTAATAATGAATCGTACTAAACTGGTACTGGGCGCGGTAATCCTGGGTTCTACTCTGCTGGCTGGTTGCTCCAGCAATGCTAAAATCGATCAGCTGTCTTCTGACGTTCAGACTCTGAACGCTAAAGTTGACCAGCTGAGCAACGACGTGAACGCAATGCGTTCCGACGTTCAGGCTGCTAAAGATGACGCAGCTCGCGCTAACCAGCGTCTGGACAACGCAGCTACTAAATACCGCAAGTAATAGTATCTGTGTAATAAAAATGGCGCACATTGTGCGCCATTTTTTTTGCCTTACCTTTTCCCGCCTACTGCACCCTTTTCGCTTCATCTACCGGCGTATTATTCTGTACCGACAGGCTCGACGCGGTGCTTCCGCTAGCCGATACCACCACCGGATATCCTGCCCGCCGGGTCAGCGCGCGTTTAAGCTGCGCCTCATCAACCGCTTTATCCCCCGAGAATTGATGAAACTCCGCCGGAAGCGTATAGGCCATGGTCTGCGCATTGCTGGCCTCATCCGGCGTCAACGGGCGATGAACTTCAACATAGCGCTTACCGTCCGGCTCCACGGCGAACTTGACCGGCTGGTTGATAATCCGTACCGGCGTCCCGCTTTTCACCTGATTGAATAAAGACTGGATATCCGCCGCGTTCATGCGCATACAGCCGGAGCTGACGCGCAGACCCACGCTGTCCGGCGCGCTGGTGCCATGAATCAGATATTCACCGTTACCGTATGCCAGGCGGAGCGCATAGCGGCCTAGCGGGTTATTCGGCCCTGCGGGCACGACCGGCGGCAGTTTAATCCCCTTCTCCAGCGAACGGGCGCGGATGCCCGCCGTCGGCGTCCAGGTGGGGTTCGGGATTTTCTGCCCTATGCGGGTCGTCATCTCCGGCGTCTCCAGCCCCTGCTGACCAATCCCCAGGGGATAGACCTGCACCTGATTGACGCCCGGCGGGAAGTAGTACAGACGCAGCTCGGCCAGGTTGACGACGATGCCCTCGCGCGGCACGTCCGGCAGCAGCATCTGCGAAGGTATCAGCACCTGAGTACCCGGTTTAGGCTGCACCGGCGCAATGGTATCGTTCGCTTCAAGGATCAGCATCGCCGCCGTATCAAAACGACGGGCAATCGCCTGCAGGTTGCGGTCACCCTCCTGTACCGTCCAGAACTGGTTCTCACCAATCAGACGACTGTTGGCAGGAGGAAGGGGATAATCAACGGCCCAGGCGGCGTGGGACGCGCTGAGGGCGCTCAGAAGGGCAATGGTGATAAGAGAAGCGCGTTTCATACTGAGATTCCTTCTTTCGCTGATAAAACGCCAGGCCTGTTATGCACGACGGGAGGCGAGCCTCCCGTCGTGCATAACAGAATGAAATCTACTGTTTTATTCTAGCTAAGATTTGCTGCTTTCGCGCGAATTGCGCGGATCATGGCTTCCAGTCCTTGCGACCGCGAGGGGGTAAGGTGCTGCGTCAGGGCCATTTTTTCAAACCACGGACGCACATCAAACGCGGTGATATCTTTGGCCGTCATCTGGTCATAGAGGATAAACACCACAGCGATAAGGCCTTTGACGATGGCCGCATCGCTGTCGCCGCGAAGCGCAATCGCGCCGCTCTGCTCCTGCGTCATCACGATCCACACCTGGCTCTGGCAGCCCTGAATGATGTTCTGCGCGGTGTGTTCCTCCGGGCTCAGCGGCGCCAGGCGCTGACCCAGTTCAATAATATAGAGATACTTCTCTTCCCAGTTTGCACAACGGCTAAAGTTGCGCAGCAGTTTGTCTCTGTCCGGTAACGCCGCCATAGTTGCTTCCTTTAGCTTAATAATTTGTGGATCCGCTGTAGCCCCGCTACCAGTCGGTCCACCTCCTCCGTCGTATTGTACATCGCCAGCGATGCCCGACACATGGCCGGCACGCCGTAGAACGCCATCAGCGGCATGGCGCAGTGGTGCCCGGTCCGCACCGCAATACCGTAGTTATCGAGGAAGCTGCCGACATCATAAGCATGATGTTTGCCGAGATTAAAGGCGATCGCTCCCAGGCGATCTTGCGGGCCGTAAAGGGTTAAATCCGCCACGTTCTCCAGCGCCTGCAGCGCGTAGCGCATCAGGGTCTGTTCATATTCCGCGATGTGCGTCAGCCCCAGCGCGCTGACGTAATCCAGCGCCGCGCCCAGCCCGATGATGCCGCCGGTATTCGGCGTTCCCGCCTCGAAGCGCCACGGCGCTTTTGCCCAGGTCGTGCCTTCCGTCAGGCTGACCGTGGCGATCATCGACCCGCCCCCTTCCCACGGCGCCATCTCCTGCAAAATGTCCTGCGTGACGTAGAGCACGCCGATGCCGGTGGGACCGTACAGCTTGTGGGCGGAGAAGGCGTAAAAGTCGCACTCCAGCGCCTGCACGTCCACCGGATGGTGCATCACCGCCTGCGCGCCGTCCACCAGCACTTTGGCGCCGTGCTGATGGGCCAACGCCGTCAGAGCGGCGATGGGATTTTCGGTTCCCAGCACGTTCGATACCTGGGTAATGGCCAGCAGGCGGGTACGCTCGTCAAACAGGCCGGGGATCGCATCCAGCTGCAGCGTACCGTCCTGATTCAGCGGGATCACCCGCAGCTGCGCCCCCACTCTGGCGCACAGCATCTGCCACGGCACGATATTGGCGTGATGCTCCATCGCGCTGACGATGATGTTGTCGCCCGCGCCGACGTTGGCGTTTCCCCAGCTGTTCGCTACGAGGTTAATGCCTTCCGTGGTGCCGCGAACAAACACCAGTTCCTCCGCCGAGCGGGCGTTGAGGAACGTCGCCGCCCGCTGGCGCACCTGCTCCATGCTCGCCGTAGCTTCCGCGCTGAGGGTATGAATGCCGCGATGCACCGCCGCATAGCCGTGGCGGTAAAATTCCGCCTCGGCGTTAATCACCGCCTCCGGCTTCTGCGCGCTGGCGGCGCTGTCGAGGTAGGCCAGCGGCTGGCCATTAACCTCGCGATTGAGAAGCGGGAAATCCGCGCGCACGCGTTCCACAGAAAATGTCATGCCTTACCTCCCGGCAAACGCTGGCCTATACGCGCCAGTATCTGCTGCCTGAGCGCCTCATCGTCGATCGCTTCCGTGAGCTCCGCGGCAAAGGCGTAAAGAATCATCTGCTGCGCCGCCTGCTGCGTAATGCCGCGCGAGCGCAGATAAAACAGCTGTTCGTCATCAATACGCCCGATGGTCGCCCCGTGGCTGCACTTCACGTCGTCAGCGTAAATCTCCAGCTGCGGTTTGGTATCCACTTCGGATAAGCGGCCCAGCAGCAGGTTGTTGTTGGTCATCTGGCCGTCGGTTTTGATCGCATGCTGCGCGACGTTAATCAGGCCATTAAACACCGCCCGCCCTTTATCGTTGACGATGGTTTTATGCAGCTGGCGGCTGTTACAGTACCCAACCTGATGATCGAGCCAGGTGCGACTGTCGCAGACTTCGCCGTTGACCGGCATCGCCAGCGAGTTAATCCGCAGGGTGCTGTTTTCCCCCTTCAACTGCGTGCTGGTGTGGTGGCGCAGCACCGAGCTACCGAGCAGAAAACTGCTGCTAAAAGCGGAGGCGTCGCGCCCGAGCGCCAGGTCGTTATGGGCAAAGTGGTAGCTTTGCGCGTTCTCAAACGCCAGCTTGATATGCTGCAGGTGGGCGTTATCCGCCACGGTCATCGTCAGCCTTGCGCCGGTAAAGTGGCGCTCATCGTTAAGGCTCAGATAGTGTTCGATGATGGTCGCCTGCGCGCCGCTCTCCAGCGCCAGATGGTGGCGATAGTGGGCGGTGTTCATTTCATCGCTCGCCAGCCCGCGCGTCAGGTGCATAATCAGCAGCGGTTTATCCGGGCGCTGGTTGCGCCTGACCCGAATATGGGTAACGGTGGTCGCCAGGCTTTCGGTCAAATGCAGAAACACTTCGGGCTGAACGGCGTCAGGCAGCTGCTGACGCTCGTTATCCACCTGCACTTCATAGCCGCTGGCGGCCAGATCGTCGCTCAGGCTCGCGCTAAACTGACCATCAACAAACACCAGCCGCCATGCCTCTACCGTTAGCGCCAGTTCGTCGCGCCGGGCCGCCGTCAGCGTCTGCGGCTGAGCGGCGACAAAGGTCTGATTTAGTAGCGCGTCCAGCGGGGTATATTTCCAGTTTTCGTGTTTACGCGTTGGCAACCCCAGGCGCAGCAGCTGTTGCAGGTGCTGATGCGCCTGCGGGCTGCGCTGCCCGCTTTGGGACTCAAACAGATGGTGCCACTGCTGCAGCGCGTTACTGCTGTTCGGTAAGCCAGCCATAGCCCTGCTCCTCCAGTTGTTTGACCAGAGTAAAATCGCCGGATTTGACGATTCGCCCCTGGTACAGCACGTGGACGTAATCCGGCTTGATATAATCGAGAATGCGCTGATAGTGGGTGACGATAATAAAAGAGCGCTTGCCGTCGCGCAGGGAGTTGACGCCGTCAGAGACAATCTTCAGCGCGTCGATATCCAGCCCGGAATCGGACTCGTCCAGGATGCACAGCTCCGGTTCCAGCACCGCCATCTGCAGGATATCGTTGCGCTTTTTCTCGCCGCCGGAGAAGCCGACGTTAACCGAGCGGGTCAGCAGATCCTCCGGCATCTTCAGCAGCTTTATTTTGTCTTCCATCAGGTCCTGGAAGTCAAAACGGTCAAGCTGCTCCTGGCCACGATAGCTGCGCACGGCGTTGAGCGCGGTTTGCAGGAAAAACTGATTGCTGACGCCGGGAATTTCCACCGGATACTGGAAGGCCATAAAGATGCCTTCACCGGCACGATCTTCAGGGGAGAGTTCCAGTAAATCCTTGCCTTTAAACGCCACGCTGCCGCCGGTCACTTCATAGTCTTCACGCCCGGCCAGCGTAGCGGAGAGCGTACTTTTCCCGGAGCCGTTTGGGCCCATAATGGCGTGCACTTCGCCGGGGCGAACCTCCAGATCCAGCCCGCGCAGGATCGCTTTGTCTTCAACGGCGACCTGCAAATTTTTTATACTTAACATCTTATTTCCTTTGTTATCAGCCGACGCTGTGTTCAAGGCTAATCGCCAGTAATTTTTGCGCTTCTACGGCAAACTCCAGCGGCAGCTCTGAGAAGACGTCTTTACAGAAACCGTTGACGATCATCGAAATCGCATCGTCTTCGCTGATTCCGCGCTGCAGGCAGTAGAACAGCTGATCTTCGCCGATACGGGAGGTGGTCGCTTCGTGCTCCAGCTGCGCGCTGTTGTTGCGGCATTCCACGTACGGGAAGGTATGCGCCCCGCTGTCCGGGCCAATCAGCATGGAGTCACACTGGGTGAAGTTGCGCGCGTTGGTCGCCGTCGGCATGATTTTGACCAGACCGCGATAGCTGTTCTGGCTGTGGCCGGCGGAAATGCCCTTCGAGATAATCGTCGAACGGGTGTTTTTGCCGATATGGATCATCTTGGTGCCGGTGTCCGCCTGCTGATGGCCGCTGGTCAGCGCCACCGAGAAGAATTCGCCGATGGAGTTATCCCCGCGCAGAATGCAGCTCGGATACTTCCAGGTGATCGCCGAGCCGGTTTCCGACTGGGTCCACGACATTTTGCTATTCTCGCCTTCGCACAGGGCGCGCTTGGTGACGAAGTTGAGGATCCCGCCGGTATTGTTGTCGCCGGGGAACCAGTTTTGCACCGTGGAGTACTTCACCTCGGCGTCTTTATGAATAATCACCTCGACCACCGCCGCGTGCAGCTGGTAGCTATCGCGTACCGGCGCCGAACAGCCTTCGATATAGCTCACGTAGCTGCCTTCGTCGGCCACCAGAATGGTGCGTTCGAACTGGCCGGTTTTTTCCGCGTTGATGCGGAAATAGGTCGACAGCTCCATCGGGCAGCGTACGCCTTTGGGCACATAGATAAAGGTGCCGTCGGACGCCACCGCCGCGTTGAGGGCGGCAAAGAAGTTGTCGTTGCCCGGCACCACGGTGCCGAGGTATTTCTTCACCAGTTCCGGGTGATCGTGGATCGCTTCGCCGAAGGAACAGAAAATAATCCCCTGTTCCGCCAGCTTTTCGCGATAGGTGGTCGCCACCGAAACCGAGTCAAAAATGGCGTCGACGGCCACTTCCCGTCCTTCCCGCACCGGCACGCCGAGAAGGTTAAACGCCTCTTCGACTTCGCTGGTCAGAAACGCGCTGGACCCCGTTTGCTGCAGCGCGCCGGGCTCAGAGGCGCAGGTATCATCGCAGTTGCCGCAGGAGGGGGCTGAATAATAGCTGTAATCCTGATAGTTCAGCTTGTCGTAGTGCGCCTTCAGCCAGTGCGGCTCTTCCATCGCCTGCCAGGCCTTAAACGCGTTCAGACGAAACTCCAGCATCCATTCAGGCTCATTGCGGCGCGCAGAAATCGCCCTGACCACCTCTTCATTTATGCCTTTCGCCAGCTCATCGGTCCGTAGCTGAGTGAAAAAGCCCTCTTTATAGTTGAGTGGCCCGCCGCTCCAGGTTTTGACATCGTCAGTTGCTTCAGTATTACGAGACATAGTTACTCCGCCTGAACGCCAAAACTTTCGCCGCAGCCGCATTCGTGCTGGGCTTTAGGGTTATGAAATTTGAAGATTTGATTTAAGCCTTCGCGAACGTAATCGAGCTCGGTGCCGTCGATAAACGGCATCGCCTGCAGCGGCGCCCACAGCTTCGCGCCATCGCGCTCAAATAACAGATCGTCTTTCGCCGGTTCAGCAATTAGCTCGAGAACGTAGCCAAAACCGGCGCAGCCGCTGGTTTTAACGCCAAGCCGCAGCCCCTGCATATCCGGCTGTTTGCGGACCAGATCGCGAATATGGGCGGCGGCGGCTGGGGTCATGACCAGCCCACGCCAGCTAAAATCTTCGGGATTGAAAGTTCCTGCATGTGAATTCATCGCTCTACCTCATAGGTTGACGCCATCGGGCCATATCGCTATGTTAGTGATAATGATTATCACTTCAACCCATGCAGAGAAGGGGTATTTCCCCATTCAGTGCTTTTTATAAGCATAGACCCTGACAGAAGAGATATCGGAGATGGAATAAATTGTTCAATGCATTGATTAATAATGCATTTCAGTGACAGAAAGGTAGAAATTGCAGGAAAGTTAAAATATGCATCGGAAATACCTATTTTTGAGATAGCGAATTTGCGTTGCACAGAACCCGCCGTGAAGGGCAAAAGAGTCACAATCACGTACTGCGGGTAAAAAGGAGAAATGGCGGACGTTATCTTTCCCGGTCATGAGGCAAAAAGACCGCGATAACCACGGAAATTAAAAGGGCAGCGCCATGGCGGCGATCAAGGCGCTACCGCGTATCGCTAAACGGATGCCCGTTTAATTGTACTGCAGCGTCATGACCACAACGGCACTGACGCTTCCGGGCGTCGCACCGCCTGACACCGATTTTACCGAGGCCTGCATAGCCAGGGTTGCGGTTCTGTCAGCCGCGATATTGTGGGTGATGCTGGAACCCGTTCCCTTTAGCGCGCCGCTGCCCGCTTCACTCATCGCTACCGCCACGTTGGTTGCCGTACCGCTATTCAGATAATAGTCAGGACCGGCAAGCGGATCGGGAGTGCCGGTGAAGGAGGCCGTTACGCTGCGCGTTCCCGCCGGACAGTTGGTAAACAGCAAATTAAAGGCCACAGGGTCGGAGGATGACCCGGGCGTGGCCATGTTGGTTGCCTGAATATCGCCCAGATTGACATCGAGGTTGCTGTTTCCCCCATTGAATATACAGGGCGAGGCGACAATATTTCCCGTCACCCCCATCGTCACGCTGTCGGCAGAAAAAACGTTCCAGCACAGCAACGTCAGAATAAGCAATTTTTTATGGCGTATTTTCATTTTTTCACCCGTTACTGGTACGTCAAATTAAGCGTGGCGGTCGCATTTGCCGAGCCGGACTCAACGGAAGTTAAGGTCTGATAATAACGGGCCGTCAGCGGCAGCGTTTCTTGCCCGCCCGATGACCGTTTTAATAACAGCGGGCTATTGATGGACAGCGGCGCGCCATTATATAAAAGCTGCACGCCGACGCCTTTTGCCGTCCCGGCGCTGCCCTGCCCCGTTAATGCCATTACGCTGGGGTTGGCGCTATCGGGATTTTGTACGCCGCTCAGCGAAACGGTGATATTGGTGCCGGCGCTGCAGCTTAACCCCAGATTTTGCGTATTCTGCGCGCCAGCGGGCGTGGTGCCTACCGTCGAGCCGAACGTTGAAGCGGGAATATCGCCAATGATGAAGTTCAACTGAGGCGTAGTGATACTGCAGGCCAGGGCGTTGATTGTCCCATCGGTCAGCGTTGCGGTCAGGCCATCACGGTAGACGCCGTCGCTGCCCTGGAGCGTCACCACCCCGATCGTTCCCGGCGTTAATGCGCCTGATGATACCTGCCCGGTCACCACCAGCTGTATGTTACCGCCGTACCAGTCGACATAAGAGGTCTGTGCGTTATAGGAGAATGTATTACTCGGATTTTCAAAATAAGCGTTTGATGAAAAACGAATACCAATACCGCTAATATTAGTGTTGTAAACGTGATTACCGTAGCTGCTCAGCGTCGCATTATTATATCGCATGCTGAAACCCAGCATGAGTGGGTTAGTACAGCCGGAAAGGTAAGAGCCCGTATATGTCCCGCCCCCCGAAAAAATAACGGTCCCGACCGGCGCATCACGCGGTACGGTAATCGTTCCCACGGACAGAGTGGAGATCTGCGGGGTAATGGTGGTGCAGGTTCCGGCACGCGCGCTATTCCATCCGGCTATCAAGCCGAGCAAAATAACAGAGTAAATCAATCTCATGTTTAACGTTCCTGGTGGCAACTGGCGCTAACTTCTGTTATTCCAGCGTAGGTTGATTGTTTCGGCAGGCTGAAATCAGCACGGCACTGTTGGCTGGACTGGCGGCCCCACGTGACGAAGATCGCCCCCTGCTCGCGCATTCCGCTTAAAAAAACCTGGCCGCGATCGCCAACGATAAAGCTGCTCTTATTATCATCCGCAAGCGTCACCACCGCCCCGAACGGCACGAAGCGGTTATTGTCGGTTAAGGTCATCAGGACCCTGCGCCCCACTTTGGAAAGATAATCGGCGCGCACCACCGCGCCTCGCGTCGGGGTAACCGTGTCGGTGTTTATCTCCAGCTCTACATCCTCAGGCATATTTTGCGGATCGAGCGTCAGGTCGTTTTTTCGATAGACGGAAATATTGCTGACGACCGTATATCCCCGGTAGTCCGTGCGCGCGCCGGGTTGGTTGCGAATATTCACGCCGTGTGCGCCGGGGGCTTTTATCAGGGCATTGGTTTCACCGAGCGGTTGGGAAAGCGTGATACCATCGGCGTGGGCGATAACGCCCCCCTGCAGACCATAATTAAGCCGCTCGCTGTTTTTGTCGTAGCTATACCCCGCCGTCACTTCGCCGTACGTCCCTTTATAGTCACCGTTCATATTGCCGGTGTAACCCACGCCATCCGTACCGTAACCCTGCTGGACGTTCCAGTTCAGCGAGTTGTTCTCCAGCGCGACCCCGTTCATGCCGATATTATGCGTCGTTCCACCATTCTTGCTGGCGTTCATGCCATAGCTGGCCCACGTTTGCGGGAGGAATTTATCCAACGGTACGCTGACGTTAAACGCCAGCAGCTGGTCGTGGGCGCTGTTATTCGCGCTGTCGTTTGACGTCGCGCTGCCATTTTTGCTGTATGTCCAGGTCAGGCCGTAGCTGATATTGCGCCAGTAGTTGTTGTATCCGACGCTCCACGAAGCCATCGACCTGGCGGAGTTCCAGTAATCTTCCCTCGCCGCGCTGAGGGTTAGCGATCCCAGTTCGCGGCTCAGCGTCTGGCTCATCGTCAGCTCCGCGCGGTTACGCCTGCGGTCCTGCAGCGCGCTGCTGTCTCCATATGAGTCCAGAACTTCCTGCATCCCGTAATAGCCGCTGGTGGAATAGCGGTATCCCGCAATGGAAAAGTTGGTCCCGGTATCGATGAAGTTTTTGCTGTATCGCGCTCGCCAGGATTGGCCGCGCGATTTTTCCGTTTTATCCGGCGTTGACCAGGCCTGCGTGACATCCGTGGAGATTGCGCCTAACGCCCCCATATTTTTACCCACGCCGAATGCCAGCGACTGATATTTGCTTGACTCCTGCAGGCCGCCATAGAGGGTAAAGCCATGCTGCAGGCCATAAATTGCCGTTGCCTGCCCGAAAGGGGTTTTATCCACGCTGCTGTTATATGAACGATACTGCCCGCCGGTGATGGCGTATTTGAACCGGCCTTCCCGCTGCAGTACCGGCAGCGAGGCGTAGGGCAGCGTGAAGTGCTGTTCGCTGCCATCGGCTTCCTTAATCGTCACGTCGAGATCGCCTGCCCCGCCGGTAGGATACATATCCGTGATTTCAAAGGCGCCCGGCGCAACGTAGCTTTGGTAGATCTGGTAGCCGTTCTGGCGCACCACGACCTGCGCATTGGTTCGGGCAATGCCGCGTACTACGGGCGCATAGCCCTTAAGAGAATCCGGCAGCATGTCGTCATCGGATGCCAGCTGGCCGCCGCGAAACGGCATACTGTCGAACACGTCGGCAGGCGCAGAGCTGTCACCAACGGTAAGCTGGGCTTTCAGAGGAATAATGGCCCGCTGCGCGTAGGTATAAACGGTATCCCATTTATCCTGGCCGGAGGACTCCCGTGACCAGGTGGTATAGTTGCGAAAACGCCACGGCCCTATATTGATCCCCGGACGCAGGTTCGCATACTGGCTGTCGCTTCTGCCGCCCTGGCCCGTTTTCGCCCGAGTGTTCGCTCCGCTCAGGCTGTAATTGAGCAATGCCGCAGTAATCCCCTCATCCCACATTTCCGGCGGTACATAGCCCCTGGCCGGCAGGTCGATCGCCGCCTGGGGAATGCTGATAACCAGCCGCTGGGCGCCAAACTGAAAATCAGCGCTGGCTTGCGGAATAGCCTGGAGATTGGCGCAATCACTATTTTCTACCGACAGCTGGGGAAAAAGTTCGGTTTTCACTCCCCACTGTTTTAATTGTTCCACGCTCAGACAGGGCTGCAATACCTCATTACCGCCCCCGGTCTTTGCCATCGAAAAAGGAATATCCCGGGTGTCCATTAACTGGTCATCAAGAATAATATCCACATGGTATGTTCCCGGCGCCTGAGAGCCCGATTCAAAAGCCGATAAATCCGCTTTGCCCACGCCGGGATTATCCAGCTCTACCAGGGCCGTATTAAACGAATCACTGGCATACAGTTCCGGAGAGAAACCGCTCAACACTATGGCGATAAGCGTAGCCAGACGAGCAGGTCGCAACTTATTATTTTTTATTGTCATCGCTATTACCTATTTAACGCTGGGCTTGCCATTTGTTCAGGGATTACAAACTGGCTTGATGTGACGGACCGGGGCTGCCGTAGTCATTAATAACTTTAAATGTCAGGGCATTGCCGGAGGCCCCGTCCGGCAAGCGGAACCGGGTGGTCGAACCCGGCATGACGTAGGTCACCTGGGCAAGCATTTTTCCGCCCACGGTAATTTCATTGAAATTAATGACGTAAGGCGTTGGGTTATTAACCTGAAGTTCATTGCCCCTTCTTTGCCAGGTGAGTTTATTTGCCTGTTCCTCCGGCGTTGAGGCGCGAAGCGTAACGGGACGATAAATCAGCTTGATACGCGTTTTTACGGCAATTTGCAGGGAGTTCATCTGCTTTGATGCCGAGGGAATCGCTTTAATATTTATCCAGAATAAACTTTCTTTGGCCTGAGGCAGTGAACCTGTCGCGACAATTCGCTCAATATTTTTTTGTCCGCTGTCGAGGCGATACATCGGCGGTGTAATAATAAAAGGCGCTTTACCAGAACCACCTTCCTGCTCATCTATCCATGACTGAATTAAATAAGGCGTCGCATCAGGATTATTAACGCTGATTGACGCTTCTTTTTTTGCACCATCGAAAATGATCCGCGTGCCGCCAATAATTACCCCGGCAGTGGCGGTTGCCTGCACCAGCGTTAACATTGTTATCGCCAGGCCAATTGTTCTGATAAAACGCATTTAATACCTCTTAAAACAAAGGGGCCGGGCCGGCCCCCTACTGATTACTGCAGAAACTTAGTTGTAAACCACTGAGAAGTTCGCGACCGAGTTAGCTGGGCCGGCAACCACCGTCGCAGTGGTCGACACATACTGAGCATAGAAATTCAGCGTATTATCAGCGGTGCTGGTGAGCGGGTAGGAGTAACCGTTGCTGCCGTGCAGAGGCAGATCGGCTTTATCCGCCGTCATCAGATTAATCGCGACACCGGAGGCTGCGCCAGCGACCGACGAGTCAATAGCCAGCAGGCTGGAGTTACTTAAATCAGGCGTGCCATCAAAGCGGACTTTGGCATTGTTAACCGTCACCGGACAGTTCTTCAAAATAATATCGAATTTCGTCGCGGCGGTTCTCGAACCGGCTACCGGAAATTCAGTTTTATAATAATCGCCCAAAACAACCACCTGGTCCTTTGACGCCACATCGATGTCGCAGGCGGCATCCAAAATATTGCCATTAAAATTAACGGTACCCGCTGCTGCGAAAGCCTGAGTCATTGATAATGCAGAACCTGCTGCAAGTATCGCAATAACAATTTTCTTTTTCATAACGACACATCCTGTTTTACTTTATTTACATTCAGGCAAAATATTTAATAAACGCATTTTGCCATTGCTTTAATATATTGCCGGGAAACAGTGGTATATATCACACCACTATTTCATTTTATTAAAACCGGATTACCCCTGCCGACGAGACAAAATTTATACAACATTTTTTCAGCGCACAATCTATTTCGCGGTCTAAATGTAGACTCGAAATTAACAAAAATAAAACATTCAAATTAAGAAATTACTTAATCATACTGACCCCGGTCTACTTTTGGACTGGCGAGACAAAATCAATAAAATCAATAAAATCAATTGATTATAACCATAATCCACCCGAGTCTATTATTAGACCCGGCGCCAATATTCCCTGAGATGCTGTTTTTTAAGATAATTCCCAACATCGATCAAAAAACGATCGCATAAGTTAGTGAGGTATCTTATGAACACGAGAATTATTCCTGAATTCGGCAACGAACCAGCGGAAGTACTTGAGATAAAACCCTTTAAGCACATTGAGAAATTAATTGATAATGTCCTGCCGTACGCCGAGAGACGAATAGTCTCGAAAGGGGAGATCGTCCATTATTACGATAATAACGTTCGTCAGTGTTTTTTACTTATCCAGGGCAGCGTCGCGCTGCATCGTCGCGGAGACGGGATTGTTTTAAATTCTGAGTCATCGCCATTTCTTCTCGGCGTGTGTAGCCAGTTTTCCTCTGAACGACTTTACGTCAGGGTACTGGAAACATCGGAAATTGCGGCCGTTTCGCTGGAAACGTTTAATCGCGTAGTGGCGCAACAGAACTTATGGGAGCATTTTTCAAAGCTGCTGATCTATACCGCATCGCGGGTTTATGAGCACTGCGCGCAAATATCGCAAATGTCAGCCTATGACATCATTCGTTTTCAACTTGTTGAATTAATGCAAGAGCCCGAAGCTATCCGGCAAAGTATCACCGCGGCGGCCTATATCAAAAGTCGAACCTATCTTTCCCGCAGCGGCGTTATGCGCATCCTCGCAGAGCTACGAACGGGTAAATACATTACCATGGAGCGCGGAGTGCTGATTGACATCCACCACCTGCCGCGAAAGTATTGATTGTTCATGTATCTTCGGAGTGGCAAGAGATACGCGCGAGGTTATAATAAGTCCGATCTCCTTCAGGATTTTCTGACTATGCCATCTGCAAATCAACCCTTCCGCGGCTCCCCTTACGCACAGGAATTTATTTCTCATTTGCAGCCCTACTGCACGACGTACCGAACGGGCCGCGGCGAGCAGTTTGATCTTCAGGTTAACGGTCAGGGGATGTGTTATCTCCTTCTGGAGGGGACGATAGCGATATACCGAAGAAGTGACAATATGATGCTTTCCACGGCGCTCAGTCCCGCCCTTTTCGGCCTCGCTAACCTGACGGACATTTACTTTGATGACTATTTTAAAACCGTCACGCCGTGCCAGATTGGCGTACTCACAACCCGTCGCGTCGAGGAAATCATTAGAGAGAAGGCGCTATGGGGACTGCTCTCTAAACAGCTGATGTTTGTCTATAACCGCCTCTATCATAACGTTATGCCCCAGGGCACGCCAACGGCGTACGAGATGATTCGCCAGCAGCTGATCAAGCTCATGGAGGAAGAGGAGGGTTATCGCTACAGCGTGACGGCTGAAAGATATATCAGAGAGAAAACCCGGCTTTCCCGCAGCGGCGTAATGCGCATTCTGGCGGCGCTGAAAACCGGTGGTTTTATCGAAATGGAAGAGGGGAAACTCATAAAAATCAACAAACTTCCTGCTAAGTACTGATTATGCGGATTGGGCTTTCGGCCCTCTCGCGATCCGGCCTGCGCGCCGAAATGCATTCATGCAACAAATTCTATTCGTTTTCATTATAAGTATTGTCATTTCACAGAAATAAAGATTTATTCACTGCTGACTGGCTCATGTAGAATGCGCTGCTAAATTTCCTTCATCTTTTACGCAATGTCGCCCTGGCGACCGTTCGGGAACCTGTGTAGTACTGAATTATGGATATAGAAACAGATGTCATGTCGATGTGTATGGTCGTGTTGTTAATTATTAGCGTGTTGCTCGATTAACCTCTTCCCCCCCGTAAAATCAGTACGACTCGCCGTCGCCGGACAGGCCAGTCTATTCGCTACGAACCCGATCCAAATCGAAATCGTACCGTTCCCCCGCGCGGCCTGACCTGCCAGCGTATTCCGGGATAAGCGTTCAGAGAGGGGATATTGCCCTGTCGGGCATGGTGCAAATATTAAAAAGGCTGCCAACGATGGTGGCAGCCTCTTCACTTTATGGCGTTACTGATACGAAGAGCGAATTAGCTCCTGATCTTCCTGTAGATAAACAGGACAACCAGCGCACCAATCACCGCCACGACAAAGCTGCCGAAATTAAAACCATCTACACGGCCAAAGCCGAAGAAAGTACTAATCCAACCCCCGACAACTGCACCGATGACACCCAGAATTACGGTAACGATAAATCCGCCGCCGTCTTTCCCCGGCATAATCCACTTGGCTAAAATACCGGCAATAAGCCCAAAAATGATCCATGAAATGATACCCATAGCTAACTCCGTCCTCTTGTTACCTTGTAAATATCTGGTATAGAAAGATTAGCATAAATATTAATGATGTTTCATAAAATTATATTTAGCATACATAGACTTGTCAGCACGGGGATAATGGTCTACGCCCTGAACGCGTACCGGGCAAATAATCAGCAAGCGGAAGTATCGCATCGTGAATAATTAAAACCTCGGGAGAGGCAGCAATAAGCCAGGATTTTTCTTATTAAAAGTGAAACTGGAAGCGGAATACAAAAGCAGCAAGGGGGAAATTTCCCCCTTGCTAACTTAGATGACTGCGGTTGTCAGCCGCGACGAACAGCAAAGGCGCCCTTGTTCATCAGAGATGTCGATTTGCCACACCTGATGACGGGAGCCGACGTGCAGCGCGCGGCACACGCCGCGAACCCTCCCGCTGCGCACCGAACGGATATGGTTGGCATTGACCTCCAGCCCCACCACCTTCTGCTCGCCTTCGCTGCACAGATAACCGGCCACCGAGCCTAAGGTTTCCGCTAATACCACCGACGCGCCGCCGTGCAGCAGCCCAAACGGCTGATGGGTGCGGCTATCTACCGGCATGGTGGCCTCGATGGCGTCGTCGGTAAGGGCCTCGAAACGAATATCCAGCAGGCCGACCATATTACCGTCGCCCATGGTGTTCAGCTGTTCCAGGGTGCTCTGACGTTTCCAAATCATCCCATTATCTCCAGTAGCGCCTGCAGCGGATGGCGTACGCCGCTGCCTTCAATACGCTTCACCTGGCTACGACAGGAGTAGCCGGTGACCAGACAACGATTACGCGGCAGGCGCTGCATCGCCTGCTGCCAGGAGAGCGCGTAGATAGCCAGCGAATTGGCGTGGTTCTTCACTTCATGACCGTAGGTACCGGCCATGCCGCAGCAGCCCACGTTAACGTTTTCCAGCTTCGCGCCAAAACGCGCAAAGATATCCGCCCACTGTTTAGTGGAAGCGGGAAGCGCCGTGACCTCGGTACAGTGGCCAAACAGATACCACGACTCGCCGCCCTGCTCCTGCGCAGCGGTTGCCGACAGCGCCTGCGGCAGCCACTCATGCACCAGCATCACGCGGAAATCGCCGCGCTTGTCGCCGAGCACCTGGTTGTATTCATCGCGATAGCAGAGCACCAGCGCCGGATCGACCCCCACCATCGGCATGCCGAGCTGGGCCACCCGGTTCAGGAAATCGGCGGTTTTCTGCGCGGTGCGCGCGAATCGCGTCAAGAAGCCCTTAATATGCTGGGCTTTACCGTTTGGCGAAAACGGCAGCAGCACCGGCTGGTAGCCTAGCTTTTCGACCAGTTGAACAAAATCGGCAACCACCTGCGCATCGTAATAGCTGGTAAACGGATCCTGAACCACCAGTACCCTTTTCGCTTTCTGCTCTGCGCTCAGCGCTTCCAGCTGCTCCAGCGTGGTATTTGCCGAACGATGGCCGACCATCTGCTGCTTCAGCGACGGGACGGAGAGCAGCGGGAGATCGACCATACCGATATGCTTTTCCGATAGCTTGCGCATCCACGGCTGATTAATAAAGAAGTTGAACGTCTTCGGCGCATGCGCCATCAGCGGCGCGTAGGATTCGACCGCCGCCACTAGATGATCGCGGACCGGCCGCAGGTAGCGGCTGTGGTAAAGCTGGAGGAAACGCGACCGGAACTCCGGAACGTCGATCTTAATCGGGCACTGGGTCGAGCAGGCTTTACAGGCCAGACAGCCGGACATCGCCTCCTTGACCTCATGCGAGAAATCGTACTCTCCCTTACGCGCGTGCCAGCTATTGCGGGTGCGCTCCACCAGGGTACGCAGGCTGGCGCGTTTTTCCGGCAGATCTTTTTCCAGCTGATTGGGGTCGACGCCGCGATCCGCCAGCAGGCGCAGCCATTCTCGCACCAGCGTGGCCCGCCCCTTCGGCGAGTGAATACGGTGGTTGCTGACCTTCATCGACGGACACATCGGGCTTTTGGCATCAAAGTTGAAGCACAGACCGTTGCCATTACACTCCATCGCGCCGCGCCACGAGCTGCGCACGGCAATGGGGATCTGCCGATCGAAGGTCCCGCGCTTAACCGCATCCACCTTCATCATCGGCGCATCCACGCCTTCCGGCGGGCATATTTTACCGGGGTTCAGACGGTTATCCGGGTCAAACGCGGCTTTAATCTTGCGCAGCTCGCCAAACAGTTCTGCCCCAAAGAACGCCGGGCTATATTCGGCGCGGAAGCCTTTCCCGTGTTCCCCCCACAGAAGGCCGCCATACTTGGCGGTTAAGGCTACGACGTCATCGGAGATGCGCTTCATCAGCATCTCTTGCTGCGGATCGCACATATCCAGCGCCGGCCGCACGTGCAGCACGCCGGCATCCACATGGCCAAACATGCCGTAGCTCAGGCCATGACCGTCAAGCAGCGCGCGAAATTCCACAATATAGTCGGCCAGATGCTCCGGCGGCACGCAGGTATCTTCGGCAAAGGGTATCGGTTTAGCGGCCCCTTTGGCATTCCCCAGCAGGCCGACGGCTTTTTTCCGCATCGCGTAGATGCGCTCAACGCCGTCCAGATCGTGGCAAACCTGCCAGCCGATAACGCCCGCTTCGCCGCGCGCCATCAGCTCATCCAGGCGCTGGCACAGGGTTGTCACCTGGCCGTCGATCAGTTCGGCGTCATCACCGGCGAACTCAACGATATTCAGCCCCAGCATCTCTTTATCCGCAACGTCGGTAATGAGCTCGCTGACCGAATGCCAGACAATATCTTCCCGCGCCAGATTAAGCACTTTTGAGTCGACGGTCTCGACCGACAGCGCCTTCGCTTCGACCATAAACGGCGCGTTGCGCAGCGCGGAGTTAAAGGAATCGTACTTAACGTTAACCAGGCGGCGTACTTTCGGTAAGCGGGTAATATCCAGCCGCGCTTCGGTAATAAACGCCAGCGTCCCTTCTGAACCGGTCAGTATGCGGGTCAGATCGAATTCGCTCATCTCGTCATTAAAGACGTGGCGTAAATCGTAGCCCGTCAGGAAGCGGTTAAGTTTGGGGAATTTATCGATAACCAGCTGCCGCTGCGCTTTGCAGCGCTGATAGACCGTGCGGTAAATACGCCCGATCGCCGACTGTTCTGCGCCCAGCGTTTCCGCCAGCGCCGCCGGAATCGGCTGCGTATCCAGAATGTCGCCGCCGATCAGCACCGAGCGCACGCCGAGCACGTGATCGGAGGTTTTCCCGTAGACCAGCGAGCCCTGCCCGGAAGCATCGGTGTTGATCATCCCGCCAAGCGTGGCGCGGTTGCTGGTCGACAGTTCCGGCGCAAAAAAGTAGCCGTACGGTTTAAGGAACTGATTGAGCTGATCTTTAATGACCCCGGCTTCCACCCGCACCCACCCTTCTTCGGGGTTGATTTCAATAATGCGGTTCATATAGCGGGACATATCGACGATGATCCCGGCGTTGAGCGCCTGACCGTTGGTGCCGGTACCGCCCCCGCGCGGGGTAAAGATCAGTGATTTAAAACGTTCTTCCGCCGCCAGTCTTGCCAGCAGAGCGACGTCTGCCGTGGAGCGGGGGAATAAAATCGCATCCGGCAACAGTTGATATACACTGTTATCAGTCGCCATCGTTAGCCTGTCGGCGTAGCTGGTGGCGGTATCGCCGGTAAAACCTTGTTGCTCCAGTACCTGCAAAAAATTCAGCACCAGCTGAACGACACCTGGCGCTTGAGAAATCTGTGGGATCATGACGCTCGACCCTGCCTGACTATGTTGTGTTGTAAGTGATTAAACGTTTGCGTAGTGCACACAACTTTTTATCACATTTTTTTCATATGCGCCCGCCAGAATTAAGGGCAAAATCAGGCGCGCGAAGATATTGATATTATTATCAGTACATGGAATTACGCTGCGTCAGCCTTGTGACGCGACTGCAAAGGTAAAACTTTATCATGATTAACCCCAATCAGCCCCGGGACATACCGCAAGTTCTGCTGTCGGTGCTGTTTTTGTCCCTGATTATTATTTCCTGCCTGTGGGTCGTTCAGCCATTTATCCTGTCATTTGCCTGGGCCGGTACCGTGGTTATCGCCACCTGGCCGGTGCTTTTGCGCCTGCAGCGCCTGCTGTTCGGCAAGCGCGCGCTGGCGGTGCTGGTGATGACGCTGCTGCTCTTTTTACTGTTCGTTATCCCTATTGCGCTGCTGGTCAACAGCCTGGTGGATAACAGCACGCCATTAATAAAAGTGATTACCAGCGGTAACTTTACGCCGCCGGATCTGGCGTGGCTAAATAGCGTTCCGCTGATTGGCGATAAGCTGTATACCGGCTGGCACAATTTACTGGAGATGGGGGGAACGGCGATTATGGTCAAAATTCGCCCCTATCTCGGCACCACCACCACATGGTTTGTTGGCCAGGCGGCGCACATCGGCAAGCTGCTGGTCTACTGCGGACTCATGCTGCTGTTTAGCGCCCTGCTGTACTGGCGAGGCGAACAGGTTGCGTATGGGTTCCGCCACTTTGCCACCCGTCTGGCGGCCAAACGCGGCGATGCGGCGGTGATCCTCGCCGGCCAGGCGATTCGCGCCGTGGCGCTGGGGGTGGTCGTCACCGCCCTGGCCCAGGCGGTGCTTGGCGGTATTGGCCTTGCGGTCAGCGGCGTGCCTTACGCCGCGCTGCTCACCGTGGTGATGATCTTTACCTGCCTTGTGCAGCTGGGTCCTTTGCTGGTTCTGGTACCGTCAATTATCTGGCTGTACTGGAGCGGTGATACCACATGGGGCACCATACTGCTGGTCTGGAGCTGCGTTGTCGGCACCATGGATAACTTTATCCGTCCGCTGTTGATTCGTATGGGCGCCGACCTGCCGATGATTCTGATCCTTTCCGGCGTTATCGGCGGCCTGGTGGCGTTCGGCATGATTGGGCTGTTTATCGGTCCGGTGCTGCTGGCGGTCTCCTGGCGACTGTACGATGCGTGGGTTAACGAAGCGCCGCCGCCGCCGAAGGACCCCGACCTGGTGCTTGAGGAGCTGAGCGAGCTCAATACCCGAGCCGCTCAGGATAAGTAAGTGAAAAGGCGGGGAAACCCGCCTTTTGCCCCTCTGTCCCTATCAATGTCGGGCACGACAGCCTTAAAGCTTAAGAAATCCTAATCTATCTTTCACGTCATTCCACCACCCGCTGCCTGCTAACCGCATTTGCTTCGCAGATTCTTTACCTTAATTTAACTATTGAGAGGAATCCGATCGACGCAAAAAGCCTCAGTGCCTAGTATTAGCTCACGGTTATAAATCAACGCATTGATTTATAAGCATGGAAATCCCCTGAGTGAAACAACGAATTGCTGTGTGTAGTCTTTGCCCATCTCCCACGATGGGCTTTTTTTTGTCCGTTTTCAGTTCCCCAAAAACAAAAAATCCCCGCCACTGCTGAGCTGACGGGGAGTATCCAGTTGCCTGTTTTAGCGAGAACTTACTTATTCAGCTCCGCCAGGCCGAGCCAGGTTTGCACGACCGTGTCCGGGTTCAGGGAAAGGCTATCGATCCCCTCTTCCATCAGCCAGGCGGCAAAATCTTCATGGTCAGACGGACCCTGTCCGCAGATACCGACGTACTTGCCCTGCTTCTTCGCCGCGCGGATGGCCATCGACAGCAGCGCTTTCACCGCGTCGTTACGCTCATCGAACAGCTCGGAGACCACGCCGGAGTCGCGATCCAGCCCCAGCGCCAGCTGCGTCATGTCGTTAGAACCAATAGAGAAGCCGTCGAAGTATTCGAGGAACTGTTCAGCCAGCAGCGCATTCGATGGGATTTCACACATCATAATCAGCTTCAGGCCGTTTTCGCCGCGCTTGAGGCCCTGGCGTTCCAGCTCTTCAACCACCGCTTTTGCCTGCGCGACGGTCCGGACAAACGGCACCATGATTTCGACGTTGGTCAGGCCCATGTCGTTACGCACCCGCTTAACCGCTTCACACTCCAGCGCGAAGCAGTCGCGGAAGCTTTCTGACACATAGCGGCCGGCCCCGCGGAAGCCCAGCATCGGGTTCTCTTCTTCTGGCTCGTAACGTTCGCCGCCGACCAGGTTGGCGTATTCGTTAGACTTAAAGTCGGAAAGACGCACAATCACCCGTTTCGGGAAAAATGCCGCGCCAAGGGTGGAGATCCCTTCGGTCAGGCGACCGACGTAGAACTCTTTCGGCGAGTCGTAGCCTTTCATCAGCTCGCGGATTTCATTCTGCAGCCCCGGCTCCTGATCGTCGAACTCCAGCAGCGCGCGCGGGTGGACGCCAATCATACGGTTGATAATGAACTCCAGACGCGCCAGGCCCACGCCTTCGTTCGGCAGGCAGGCAAAGTCGAAGGCGCGGTCCGGGTTACCGACGTTCATCATGATCTTCAGCGGCAGATCCGGCATATCGCCAACGGTGGAGCTCTTGACGCTGAAGTCGAGGATTTCGGCATACACGTAGCCGGTATCGCCCTCGGCGCAGGAGACGGTCACATTCTGGTTTTCCTGGATGCGATCGGTGGCGTTACCGCAGCCCACTACCGCCGGGATCCCCAGCTCACGCGCGATAATCGCCGCATGACAGGTACGCCCGCCGCGGTTGGTGACGATCGCCGCCGCCTTTTTCATGATCGGCTCCCAGTCCGGGTCGGTCATGTCGGTCACCAGCACGTCGCCGGGCTCGATGCGGTTCATTTCGCTGATATCGTGAATGACCTTCACCGGACCCGCGCCGATACGATGGCCGATCGCGCGCCCTTCCGAAATAATCTGTCCTTGCGCATGGAGGGTATAGCGCTCCATCACCTGGCCGCGGGAACGGACGGTCTCCGGACGCGCCTGCACGATAAACAGCTTACCGGTATGGCCGTCTTTCGCCCATTCGATATCCATCGGACGGTTGTAGTGCTTCTCGATTTGAACCGCTTGCTGCGCCAGCTCCTGCACTTCCGCATCGGTTAACGAGAAGACGTCGCGCTGCGCCTGCGGCACGTCTTCGATACGCACCTGCTTGCCGTGCTCCTGGGTAGGGGCGTAAACCATGCGGATTTTTTTCGACCCCATGGTGCGGCGTACGATTGCCGGCCGGCCCGCTTCCAGCGTGGGTTTATGGACGTAGAACTCATCGGGGTTCACCGCCCCCTGCACCACCATCTCGCCGAGCCCCCAGGCGGAGGTGATAAACACCACCTGATCAAAACCGGATTCGGTATCGATGGAGAACATCACGCCGGACGAGGCCAGATCGGAGCGCACCATCCTCTGCACCCCGGCGGAGAGCGCCACCCCGCGGTGATCGTATCCCTGATGCACGCGGTAGGAAATGGCGCGATCGTTAAACAGCGAAGCAAACACGTGCTTCACCGCGACGAGCACGGCGTCAAAGCCCTGCACGTTAAGGAATGTCTCCTGCTGACCGGCGAAGGAGGCGTCCGGCATATCTTCCGCCGTCGCGGAGGAGCGCACGGCAAAGGAGGCCTCAGCGTCATCGGCGGACAGCTGGGTATAGGCATCGCGAATCGCATTTTCCAGTTCGCTCTGGAACGGCGTATCAATGATCCACTGACGGATCTGTGCGCCCGCTTTCGCTAATGCGGAAACGTCGTCAATGTCGGTTTCATCCAGCAGTTCATAAATGCGCTGGTTAACACCGCTTTGGTCCAAAAACTGATTAAAGGCATCAGCGGTGGTGGCAAACCCGTTCGGTACGGACACGCCCATACCCGACAGATTTGTAATCATTTCACCAAGGGAGGCATTTTTGCCCCCAACCCTGTCTACATCATTCATGCCGAGTTGGTTATACCAAAGCACCAGCGGTGACGAGCCATTGTTGGACATCGAGACAATCCTTTTGTGATTTAATACCAGTGATAAATAATTCACGATCGACTACGAGATTTATCCTGACATATTTATCCAGCTGAAAGAAACGGTGAATCGTTCAAGCAAATTATTTTTTCGTTTTTAGGATTCTTTGCCAGATATAGCTAAGCTAATGATTCTTCAGAAATCTGATGAAATTTGATACAAAAGATACGCAGTTGCGAAAAATGAACTCACCTTTTCATTAAAAATAAAAATAGCGTTTCATTTTTTAAATATGAGACAAAGCCTGGAGCGTTATGCTTAAATTTAATATCAGCTTTCAGACAATTAAACTCATTATACCGGATGGTCAAAATGGAAAGTGCTGTAGATCGCCACGTATTTTATATTTCCGACGGTACCGCTATTACAGCGGAAGTTCTGGGTCATGCGGTCATGTCGCAATTCCCGGTCGCCACCAGCAGCGTAACCCTGCCGTTTGTCGAAAATATTAGCCGCG
This sequence comes from Klebsiella sp. PL-2018, assembly GCF_019048985.1. Lineage (NCBI taxonomy): Bacteria > Pseudomonadati > Pseudomonadota > Gammaproteobacteria > Enterobacterales > Enterobacteriaceae > Klebsiella > Klebsiella sp. PL-2018. The sequence goes on along the minus strand of NZ_CP077673.1, from coordinate 2,392,919 downwards.
CGCGCGCCGTGAAGGAACAAATCGACGCGATTTTCCAGCAGACCGGCATTCGACCGCTGGTGTTCTATTCCATCGTGCTGCCGGAAATCCGCGACATCATCCTACAAAGCGAAGGCTTTTGTCAGGATATCGTCCAGGCGCTGGTGGCCCCCCTGCAGCAGGAGCTGCGCCTCGATCCGACGCCAATCGCTCACCGCACCCACGGCCTGACGCCCGGTAACCTGAACAAATACGACGCGCGTATCGCCGCTATCGACTACACCCTTGCCCACGATGACGGAATTTCTCTGCGTAATCTCGATCAGGCCCAGGTGATCCTCCTCGGCGTTTCGCGCTGCGGGAAAACCCCCACCAGCCTGTATCTGGCGATGCAGTACGGTATCCGCGCCGCCAACTACCCGTTTATCGCCGATGATATGGACAACCTGATTCTTCCGGCTTCGCTTAAGCCGCTACAGCACAAACTCTTCGGCTTAACGATCAATCCGGAGCGCCTGGCGGCCATCCGCGAAGAGCGGCGGGAAAACAGCCGCTATGCTTCCATGCGCCAGTGCCGGATGGAAGTGACCGAAGTCGAGGCGCTTTACCGCAAAAACAAGATACCTTGCCTGAACAGTACCAACTATTCCGTGGAAGAGATCGCTACCAAAATCATGGATATTATGGGGTTAAGCCGCAGAATGTACTAACACACTAGTACATTATTAAAAATTTGTTTATGCTATCACCTGAGCCCTATACAGGATCATGCCCTGCTCTTGCAATAAGCGGGGATTGGTTTATCGTGATGCGCATCACTTCCCGGCATTTTCGCCGCGGAAGAAACAGATTTTGAGACCCCAATGAATAAAACAGACGAATTGCGTACCGCGCGCATTGAAAGCCTGGTAACGCCTGCGGAACTGGCTCAGCGGCATCCAGTGTCTGCCGACGTTGCCGCACACGTTTCCGCCTCACGCCGCCGAATCGAGAAAATCCTCAACGGTGAAGATCGCCGCCTGCTGGTGGTGATCGGTCCCTGTTCCATTCACGATATTGATGCGGCGATGGAGTATGCGCGCCGCCTGCAGGGTATGCGCGAACGTTACCAGCCGCAGCTGGAAATCGTGATGCGTACCTATTTTGAGAAGCCGCGTACGGTGGTTGGCTGGAAGGGGCTGATCTCCGACCCCGACCTGAACGGCAGCTATCGGGTGAATCACGGCCTTGAGCTGGCGCGTAGCCTGCTGCTGCAGGTCAATGAACTGGGCGTGCCGACCGCCACCGAGTTTCTCGATATGGTGACCGGGCAGTTTATTGCCGACCTGATAAGCTGGGGCGCTATCGGCGCGCGTACGACCGAGAGCCAGATCCACCGCGAAATGGCCTCGGCGCTCTCGTGCCCGGTAGGCTTTAAGAACGGTACCGATGGCAATACCCGTATCGCCGTTGATGCGATCCGCGCTTCCCGCGCCAGCCATATGTTCCTGTCGCCGGATAAGCAGGGACAGATGACCATCTACCAGACCAGCGGCAATCCGTACGGCCATATCATTATGCGCGGCGGTAAAAAGCCGAATTACCACGCCGCCGATATCGCCGCCGCCGGGGAAGCGCTGGCGGAGTTCGACCTGCCGGAACAGCTGGTGGTGGATTTTAGCCACGGCAATTGCCAGAAACAGCACCGCCGTCAGCTGGACGTTTGCGCCGATATCTGCCAGCAGATCCGCGCCGGCTCGACCGCCATCGCCGGGATCATGGCCGAGAGTTTCCTTCAGGAAGGCACGCAGAAGGTCGTCGCGGGCCAGCCGCTGACCTGGGGACAATCGATTACCGATCCCTGCCTGAGCTGGGACGATAGCGAACGGCTGCTGGATGAATTAGCCGCCGCCACCGCCACCCGCCTGTAGTTCCCCTCCCCACCGTACGCGCGGTGGGGAGCGATTTTCCGCCATCGACCGGCCCGACACCTGCTAAATCTGGTATTCCGCTAAATAAAGCTTGCGTGAAAAACAACATTATTGATAATGATTATCATTGTTACCTTGATTTTTATTTTTAGTGCTATGACGCGTATGGATAACACTGCCACAGCAGAAAAAACAACAGACAATGCCCCGTATCCGGTGCCGACGGACAAAGAGATAAGCAGCCGGACATTATTAGGCAGCGAGGGACGGGTGGTGATTGAACATCGCGGTCAGCGCTACCTGCTGCGTCAGACCCATTCGGGTAAGCTGATCCTGACCAAATAATTATCCCCGCCGATAAAGGCATGGATAACGATCGCTAGCTGGAACAGCTTACTTCAAGACGCCTTCCCCAGTCCGGTGGACGCTGAATATACTCATCCGTCCGATCGGCAAAGGGGTGAGAGAGTGCGCTATGCAGGCGCTCCAGCTCGCTCATATCCCCCTGCTCCGCCTGTTCAATGGCCCGCTGGGCCAGCCAGTTACGCAGCACGATCGCCGGGTTCACGCTGCGCATCCGCATCTGCCTTTGCGCATCGTCAACCTGTTCATCGCGCAGGCGCGCGCGATAAGCGGTAAACCAGCTATCGAACGTCTCGCGGTCGATAAACTCATCGCGTAGCGGCGAGGCGGCGCTCTCCTGCTCGCTGACGCTGAGCATCCGGAAGGTCCGCGTATAGTCGCTGCCCTCGCGTTCCATCAGCGTAAACAGGCCGTCCAGCAGTTCGTTATCCCCTTTTTGCTGGGTAAACAATCCGAGCTTGTCGCGCATGCGGCGGCCATACGCCGTCAGCAGGGCTTGCTGGTAACTATCCAGCGCGCCGTTCAGCGCCTCAGCGCTGATAAACGGCGAGAGCGTCTGCGCCAGACGTTGCAGGTTCCATAGCCCTACCGCCGGCTGATTATCAAAGCTGTAGCGCCCTTGATAATCGGAGTGGTTACAGATAAAGCCAGGCTGGAAATCATCAAGGAAACCGTACGGACCGTAGTCCATCGTCAGGCCGAGAATTGACATATTGTCGGTATTCATCACCCCGTGGGCAAAGCCCACCGTTTGCCAGCAGGCAATCATCTCCGCGGTTCGAGTGACAACGTCACTGAACCACAGAAGGTACTTATCCGCTTCATTTTGCAGATGCAGCCAGTGGTGACGAATCACGTAATCCGCCAGCTGCTGCACTTTCAGAGGCTCGCGACGGTAGTAAAAATGCTCAAAATGGCCGAAACGAACGTGGCTTTCCGCCAGCCGCATCAGCATTGCCCCGCGCTCGACGGTTTCGCGGTATACCGGCGTATCGCTGGCCACTATCGCCAGCGCGCGGGTGGTTGGAATGCCCAACGCATGCATCGCTTCCGAGGCCAGCGCCTCGCGGATCGTCGAGCGCAGCACCGCCCGCCCATCGCCCATTCGCGAATAGGGAGTGAGCCCGGCGCCTTTAAGGTGCCAGTCAAAGCGACGACCATCAGCGAGCTGCTGTTCGCCGAGCAGAATACCGCGCCCGTCGCCGAGCTGCCCGGCCCAGGCGCCGAACTGGTGGCCGCTGTAAACCTGCGCCAGCGGCGACATTCCCGGCAGTAGCGTTTCGCCGCCCCATACGCCAGCGCCCTTCTGCGGGCTGAATAACGACGCGTCAACGCCCAGCGTTCGCGCCAGCGGAGCGTTGTGCCAGACAAGCCGCGCATTCTCCAGCGGCGTAGGGGTTAAAGCGGTGTAAAAATCCGGCAGTTCATCACGCCAGTGGGTAGTAAAAGACAGGGTCATGGTTCCTCCTGTCTTCAGTGTAGTGCTTTCAACAAATTATTAACACGGAGGATTGGATGGGTTATTGCGATAAAAGACTAGACGGGCGTTGTGGCGCTGCCCGGTAAGGCGTTACCGCCGCCGGGCAAGAAAACGCCACGCTACGCTTTGACGTATCGAGGCTAGATCCTTCGCGCCTGCCAGAATTTTTTATGCCAGTAGACATTATCCAGCGACGAGCGCGTCACGCCCTGGCTGGTAGAGGCGTGGATAAACTGGTTATCCGTGTCGTAAATACCGACGTGCAGACCGCTCTCTCCGGAACCGGTCTTGAAGAAGACCAGATCGCCGGGCAGCAGTTCGCTCTTATCGATTTTCGTGCCGATCTCCGCCTGCTCACGCGTTTCACGCGGCAGCTGCAACGCGAACTTATCGCGGAAGGTCATCAGCACAAACCCGGAGCAATCAACGCCGCGCGGCGACATGCCGCCGTAGCGATACGGCGCTCCCCGCCAGTTCCTTAGCTGCTCATTCAGGTTAGCAACAACGGTAATCGAATCAGCAAGCCGTGGATTGGGCGGCGGCGCCCGGTGGCTGCTACACCCCGCCAGAAATAACGCAACACACAAAACGAGCCAAAAACGCATCTCAGACGAATCCTCTGTTCCCTATCCTGATAGCAGGATAATTTACCTTGTTTATCAATTCGCTGGCAAGCTGACTGCGTGCTACTGTGACGCAACGAGCATAAGATGACCCGCCACCTCGACCCGCTGGAAGTCCATGGCATAGGCGGCGGTTAAATTCTCTTCGCTTAATACCTCGGCGGTGCTGCCGCAGGCGATCGTCTCCCCCCGGCAGATAAGCCAGGAGCGATGGGCGTGTCGGAGGGTATGATTCAGGTCGTGGCTGCTCATCACGACGGCAATCCCCGAGGCGCAGAGTTCGCTTAACAGTCGGTCGAGCGCGGCCTGCTGCGCCACGTCCAGGCTGTTCATCGGTTCATCCAGCAATAGCAACTGTCCGGACGCGTTAGCCTGACGATGAATCTGCAGTATTACCGCCGCCAGGCGCACGCGCTGCCACTCCCCGCCGGAGATGTGATTCACCTGGCGCCCAAGCTTGTCGCCTAAGCCCAGCTTCTCCGCGATGGTCGTCAGTAGCCCGTTGTGCGCGTCGTCCTGGAGATGCAGCGACAGATAATGCCAAACCGGCATGGCGAAAGGCGGCATCTGGTGTTGGCTTAAATAGGCCCGATGACGCGCCAGCTCCGGCGCCAGCCAGTCATTCAGCGGGCGTCCATTCAGTTTTACCTGACCCGGGCCGGTAGAGAGCCCCGCCATACGCGCCAGCAGCGTGCTTTTCCCCGCCCCGTTTGGCCCCACCAGATGAACGATCTCTCCCGGCCGGATATCGGCTGAAAACGGCGCCAGCCGCCCCGCCTCTTCTACATCCTGTAGCTGCATCAAAAACGGCATTATTTGGCTAAAGCTCCTTTAATAGCGGCCACCAGCTGCGGATCATCCGGCGTCATATCCGGTGAGAAACGGCCGATGACCTGACCATCGCGGCCGATGAGGAATTTTTCAAAATTCCACAGAATATCATCCACGTACAGCGGCGCTCTGCCTTTGCTGGCCATGCGCTCATAAAAACCGCTGCCTTCCGGGGCGATAGCCTGCGGGGCGGCCTCAACCAGCTTCTGGTACAGAGGCGCGCGATGTTCGCCGTTGACGTCAATTTTGCTGAACATCGGGAAAGTCACGCCGTAAGTCGTGCTACAGAACGTTTTAATCTCTTCTTCGCTACCCGGCTCCTGACCCAGAAACTGGTTGCACGGAAAGCCCAGTACGCTAAAACCTTCGCTTTCTAAATCTTTTTGCAGCGCTTCCAGCTGCTCATACTGCGGCGTCAGGCCGCATTTTGACGCGACGTTGACAATCAACAGGACTTTGCCTGCCCACGGGGTGAGCGTTGTTTTCTCACCATCGATGGTGGTGACTTCAGTATTGAGAATATCGTGTTGCATAGCCTTCCCTCAGTGAATATACCGGTAACTGCTTCAGGTGATCCCTATCTACTGTAGCGGATTCAGACTGGGTCATTCTACTTTGAATCCCCCGGGAGTGTCTCTTGATGTAACAGGCAGCACAACATGAATTCATCTCAACACCGGGAGCGCGCAATTCAGTGTACAGTGGTGGATGGATGTAATAGCATTTCGTTAATTGTTAATTTAAGAGAGTTTTATTGATGAAGAAGATGTTTAGCGCGGTGTTAATCGCGGCCTCCGTTACGCTGCTTTCGGCCTGCTCGCCGGATGAAGATAATAAGATTAAAGTCGCCATTAATACCGGGCCGGATGAGGCTATCTGGAAAGTCGTAGAACAGGTGGCCAAAGAGAAATACAACCTCGACGTCGAGGTAATCTCATTTAATGATTACGTTCTGCCGAACGAAGCCCTGAACAATAAAGACGTCGATGCTAACGCCTTCCAGACGCTGCCTTACCTTGAGGCACAATCAAAAGAGCGCGGCTATAAGTTTGCCATTGTTGGTAAAACCTTCGTCTTCCCCATCGCCGCCTACTCGAAGAAAATCAAAAATATCAGCGAACTGCCTGACGGCGCGACGATTTCCATCTCTAACGAAACCACAACCCTGGGCCGCAGCCTGCTGCTGCTGCAGGCGCAAGGTTTAATCAAGCTGAAAGAGGGTACAGGCTACCTGCCGACGACGCTGGACATTATCGATAATCCTAAGCAGCTGAAAATCGTGGAAGTCGACACGCCGCAGCTGACCCGCACGCTTGATGACCCGAACGTCGCCCTGTCGATCATCAACACCAACTTCTCCGCTCAGGCCGGTCTCTCGGCTGCCCGCGATGGGCTATTTATGGAAGGCCCGGACTCGCCGTACGTCAACGCCATTGTTGCGCGCGAAGATAATAAAGACAGCAAAAAAGTCCAGGAGCTGAAAGAGGCCTTCCAGACTCAGCAGGTTGCCGACAAGGCAGCGGAAGTCTACAAAGGCGATGCGATTAAGGGCTGGTAATACTATCAACCGCTTACGGCCGCCCCTCACTGCGGGCGGCCTGATTTCAGCAATAACCAGATAAACACCGGCGCGCCCAGGGTGGCGGTGACCACGCCAATCGGCAATTCCGCCGCCGAAAGCGCCAGACGCGCGATAATATCCGCGCCCAGCAGCGCGCTGGCCCCCGCTAACAAACAGGCCGGAAGCAGCGCGCGGTGATCGCTTAAACCACACAAGCGCAGAATATGCGGGATAACCAGACCAATAAAGCCGATCGCGCCGGCCAGCGCCACGCTGACGCCCACCAGCCAGCCGGTGGCCACCACCAGCACTTTACGCCATAGCCAAAGCGGCAGCCCCAGCTGGCGTGCGGAAACCTCCCCCAGCGCTAACAGATTAAGAGGCTGCGATTGCAGGCACACCCAGGCCAGCACCGGCAGCAGGGCCAGCATCAGCCACAGCTGCTGCCAGTCCACGCCGCCAAAGCCGCCCATCATCCAGTACATCAGTTGGCGGAGATCGAAAGAGGTTGAGAAGTAGACCGCCCAGGTCATCAGCGCGCTGCATATGATACCGAGCGCCACGCCCGCCAGCAGCAGGCGGCTGGTCGAGAGATGCCGCCTGGCAAAACGCAGTAAAATAAAGGTAATGACCAGTGCGCCAGCGATGGCGCACAGCCCCAGCGCCCAGCCCGGAAGCAGCCCTTTTCCCAGCAAGACGGCGGCTATCAGACCAACCCCAGCGCCGTTTGATACCCCCAGCAGCCCGGGCTCCGCCAGCGGGTTTTCAAACAGCGCCTGCATAATCGCGCCGGACAGGGCCAGCGCCGCGCCCACCAGCAGGACGGCCAGGGTGCGCGGCAAACGAATCTGCCAGATAAACAGCTCGCCTTTGGCGCTAAACCATTCACCGGGGCCAATCCACTGGTCGCCCGCGCACAGGCTGATGGTCGACGTGACCAGCAGCAGCAACGTTAATACCGCAAGCCAGCGCCGGTTGCGGCGCCGTTGAGTTTGAGCAAAGGTCAGCATAGATTTCTGAGTCGAAAAAAAGGATGTGATTGATTTTACGGTATTCGGCCAGGAAAAGAAAAAAGGCCGCATAGCGGCCTTTTTGGTTAGTCAGTCCAGATCATTTCTCTCTGGGTGAAGCGTTTTCGACACGGCTTTTTAACTTCTGTCCGGGTCTGAAGGTCACCACACGCCGGGCTGTAATAGGAATATCCTCTCCCGTTTTCGGGTTACGGCCCGGGCGTTGGTTCTTATCTCGCAAATCGAAGTTGCCGAACCCGGAGAGTTTTACCTGCTCTCCGTTTTCCAGAGCGCGACGGACTTCTTCGAAAAACAACTCTACCAGCTCTTTGGCATCCCGCTTGCTAAGCCCAAGCTTATCAAACAGATATTCTGACATTTCAGCTTTTGTAAGCGCCATAGGTTCAATCCCTCAATGATGCCTGGAATCGCTCTTTCAATGCCTCTACACATTTGGCGACGGTAGCGGCAATCTCCTCTTCTTCGAGTGTACGGCTGGTATCCTGGAGGATAAGGCTGATAGCGAGGCTTTTGAAACCTTCCGCTACGCCCTTGCCGCGGTACACGTCAAATAAGTTTACGCCAACTACCTGATTTACGCCAACTTTCTTACACTCGGCTAAAACATCGGCTGCGGGAACGTTTTCTGCCACAACGACAGCGATGTCGCGACGGTTCGCCGGGAAGCGAGAAACTTCACGCGCCTGAGGCACCACGCGGTCTGCAAGCTTGTTCCACTCCAGCTCGAACACCAACGTGCGGCCGTTCAGATCCAGTTTACGTTCCAGCTCGGGATGAACAACCCCAATAAAACCAATACGTTCACCTTTCAGATAAATCGCCGCCGACTGGCCCGGATGAAGCGCATTATTGGCTTCGATGCGGAATTCGATGTCGGACAGTTTACCCGTGAGGTCGAGAACGGACTCCAGATCGCCTTTTAAATCATAGAAATCGACGGTTTCTTTTGCCAGGTTCCAGTGTTCTTCATAGCGGTTACCGCAGATGACGCCAGCCAGCATCACGTCCTGGCGAATACCCAGCGGGGCCTGCGTATCGGGAACAAAGCGTAAGCCGCTCTCAAAGATGCGGACGCGACTCTGCTGGCGATTCTGGTTGTAGACCACCGTCCCGAGCAGACCGGTCCATAATGACAGACGCATCGCCGACATTTCGCTGGAGATCGGGCTCGGCAGAATCAGCGCTTCTTCACCGGCGTGGATCCACTGCTGTACTTTCGGGTCAACAAAGCTGTAGGTAATCACTTCCTGATAGCCTTTGTCGTTGAGCAGCGTTTTCACGCGCTTAAGCGACAGATCCGCTTCGCGGTGGCTGCCCATGATTAGGCCCGCTTGCACCGGTTCGTCAGGAATATTGTTATAGCCATAAACGCGGGCAACCTCTTCGACCAGGTCTTCTTCGATCTCCATGTCGAAACGCCAGCTCGGCGCCACGGCATGCCACTCATCCTGGCCTTCGGTAACTTCACAGCCCAGACGACGCAGAATGTCGCTAACCTGCGCATCTTCAATGTGATGGCCAATAAGACGATCCAGCTTGCTGCGGCGCAGACGGATGGTCGCAGGCTTCGGCAGAGTCGCTTCATTGATCACGTCAATAATCGGGCCCGCTTCACCGCCGCAAATATCCATCAGCAGGCGGGTAGCACGCTCCATTGCCTGATACTGCAGCGCGGAGTCCACGCCGCGCTCGTAGCGGTGGGAAGCATCGGTATGCAGACCATGACGGCGGGCGCGGCCGGTAATAGATAGCGGGCTGAAGAACGCGCATTCCAGCAGAACGTTTTGCGTTTCATCGTTTACGCCGGAGTGCTCGCCGCCGAAAATACCGCCCATGGCGAGGGCTTTCTGGTGGTCAGCGATAACCAGAGTATCGATATCCAGCTTAGCCTCGGAGCCGTCGAGCAGGACCAGGGTTTCGCCTTCATGCGCCATACGCACGATAATTCCGCCTTCAATGCGGTCTTTATCGAAGGCGTGCATCGGCTGGCCGAGCTCGAGCAGAACGTAGTTGGTCACGTCAACCACGGCATCGATGGAGCGAATGCCGCAGCGGCGCAGCTTCTCTTTCATCCATAACGGCGTCGGCGCTTTGACATTAATGCCTTTTACCACACGGCCCAGGTAGCGCGGGCATGCTTCCGGCGCGTCAACCTGAATTGGCAGAACGTCGTCGATGGTCGCGGCCACCGGGGTCATTTCCGGGACATTCAATGGCGCCTTGTTGAGCACGGCGACATCGCGGGCAATGCCGATAATACCCAGGCAGTCGGCACGGTTCGGCGTGACGCTGATTTCGATAGTGTTATCGTCGAGCTTCAGGTATTCGCGGATATCGGTACCCAGCGGCGCGTCGGCGGGCAGTTCAATAATACCGCTGTGATCGTCGGAGATCCCCAGCTCGGAGAAGGAGCACAGCATGCCTTCCGACGGCTCGCCGCGCAGCTTTGCCGCTTTAATTTTAAAATCGCCCGGCAGTACGGCACCGATGGTTGCAACGGCAACCTTCAGGCCCTGACGGCAGTTTGGTGCGCCGCAGACGATGTCCAGCAGGCGTTCGCCGCCGACGTTAATTTTTGTGACGCGCAGTTTGTCAGCATTAGGGTGCTGAGCGCACTCAACCACTTCCCCAACGACAACGCCGTTGAAGCTGCCCGCAACCGGCTCAACGCCGTCAACCTCAAGGCCGGCCATCGTTATCTGGTCCGACAGCGCTTCGCTATCGATAGCTGGGTTAACCCACTCGCGTAACCACAGTTCACTGAATTTCATTGTTCTGTCCTGCCCTTATTTAAACTGTTTGAGGAAACGCAGATCGTTTTCGAAGAACGCGCGTAAATCGGTCACGCCGTAGCGCAGCATGGTCAGACGCTCCATACCCATGCCGAAGGCAAAGCCGGAATAGATTTCCGGATCGATACCCACGTTGCGCAGTACGTTTGGATGCACCATCCCGCAGCCGAGCACTTCCAGCCATTTCCCGTTTTTCCCCATAACGTCGACTTCGGCCGACGGCTCGGTGAACGGGAAATAGGACGGACGAAAACGAATCTGCAGATCTTCTTCAAAGAAGTTACGCAGGAAATCGTGCAGCGTTCCCTTCAGGTTGGTAAAGCTGATGTTGGTATCAACGATCAGGCCTTCCATCTGATGGAACATTGGGGTGTGGGTCTGATCGTAGTCGTTACGATAGACGCGCCCTGGCGCAATAATGCGGATCGGCGGCTGCTGGTTAGCCATGGTGCGGATCTGCACGCCTGAGGTTTGCGTACGCAGCAGGCGCGTGGCATCAAACCAGAAAGTGTCGTGGTCAGCGCGTGCCGGATGGTGGCCAGGAATATTCAGCGCATCGAAGTTGTGGTAGTCATCTTCGATTTCCGGGCCAGTCGCGACGGTAAAGCCGAGCTCACCGAAGAAACTTTCAATACGATCGATGGTACGGGTCACCGGATGCAGGCCACCGTTCTCAATACGACGCCCCGGCAGAGAGACATCGATGGTCTCCGAGGCCAGGCGCGCGTTAAGAGCGGCGCTTTCAAGATCTGACTTACGCGCGTTAAGCGCCTGCTGGACCTGCTCTTTCGCTTCGTTGATAACCGCGCCGGCTGCCGGGCGCTCTTCAGCAGGCAGCTCACGCAGGGTCGTCATCTGAAGGGTCAGGAGCCCTTTTTTACCCAGGTATTCCACGCGGACGTTGTCCAGCGCAGCAACATCTGATGCCTCGTTAATGGCTGCCTTCGCACTGGCAACCAGCTCTGCGAGATGTGACATGGTTTTCCTCATTATGTCGGTGCAGACACCGGTTATGGTTATTATTTTGCTTTCACTATTTCGAGCCGCAGACGGCGGGTCATTCGCCATTTGCCCGAATGACCCGGTCAATCCACACGTCTGGAGCTTGAAATAGAACAAGCCAGTTCAGATACAAAAAAAGCCTCCACAGTGGGAGGCTTTTTGGCGCTGTTTTCCGTTTCTTCTTTCACGCGCTAGCCTCCTGAGTTCAGGTGCTAAAGTAAAAAAAGAAGCGGAAAATAGCAGCATTCATGCTTGCATTACCTTGTCTGGTAAAAAACGTAAGATCGATATTGAAAAGCTTACGCGGATAAAAGTCAATGTATTGATAGTCTTGAAACGAAAAGAGGGAGACAAGCTCCCTCTTTCAACTGGCTTATGCCAGAGCTGCTTTCGCTTTTTCGACCAGCGCGGTGAACGCTAATTTGTCGAATACGGCGATGTCAGCCAGGATCTTACGGTCGATTTCAACAGAGGCTTTTTTCAGGCCGTTGATGAATTTGCTGTAAGAAATACCGTTCTGACGTGCTGCTGCGTTGATACGCGCAATCCACAGTTGACGGAACTGACGCTTTTTCTGACGACGGTCACGATAAGCGTACTGACCAGCTTTGATAACAGCCTGGAAGGCAACGCGGTATACGCGAGAACGCGCACCGTAGTAGCCTTTAGCTTGTTTCAAAATTTTCTTGTGACGTGCACGGGCAACTACACCACGTTTTACGCGAGCCATATGTGCTCTCCTGTATCTATTCTAATTAAAAAGTTAAAAGGGTTAACGACTTATGCGTACGGCAGGCACGCGATGACCAGGCCCAGATCGCCTTTAGAAACCATGGCTTTCGGACGCAGGTGACGTTTACGCTTGGTAGCTTTTTTGGTCAGAATGTGACGCAGGTTAGCGTGCTTGTGCTTAAAACCACCTTTACCGGTTTTTTTGAAGCGCTTAGCAGCACCGCGTACGGTCTTAATTTTTGGCATTTTAATAACTTCCACTTCGCATTGTTAATAAACGAAACATAGGCGAACAACGGCTGCGGAACCCGCAGGCTCCACAGACATTGCTACTTGAAGGCCTTACTGTTTCTTCTTAGGAGCGAGCACCATGATCATCTGGCGGCCTTCGATCTTCGTTGGGAAGGATTCGACTACTGCCAGTTCACTCAGATCGTCACGGACGCGGGTAAGCACTTCCATACCGATCTGTTGGTGGGCCATCTCACGGCCGCGAAAACGCAGCGTGATCTTGGCCTTATCGCCATCTTCCAGAAAGCGAATCAGGCTGCGGAGTTTTACCTGATAATCGCCATCGTCGGTGCCAGGACGGAACTTAATTTCCTTAACCTGGATAACTTTTTGCTTTTTCTTCTGTTCCTTAGAAGACTTGCTCTTTTCATAAAGGAACTTGCCGTAGTCCATGATACGACAAACTGGCGGTTCGGCGTTAGGGCTGATTTCAACTAAATCTACTCCAGCTTCTTCAGCTTTTTCGATCGCTTCTCTCAGACTCACAATACCCAAAGCTTCGCCTTCCAGACCAGTTAAGCGAACTTCCAGGGCGCGAATCTCGCCATTAATACGATTCGGACGTGCCGTTTGAACTCGTTTTCCGCCTTTAATACCTTATTCCTCCAGTTGTTTTAGACTGCGGCTGCGAATCTCTTGTTGCAGCTTCTCGATAACTTCATTTACGTCCAGGCTGCCCAAGTCTTTGCCACGACGGGTACGCACGGCAACTTTGCCGGCTTCTACCTCTTTGTCGCCACAGACCAACATGTAAGGGACACGACGTAAAGTGTGCTCGCGGATTTTAAAGCCTATCTTCTCATTTCTCAAGTCTGCTTTTACGCGAATGCCCGCATTTTGTAGTTTACGCGTCAATTCGTTAACGTATTCAGCCTGAGAATCAGTAATATTCATGACCACAACCTGCACCGGCGCCAGCCAGCTCGGGAAGAAGCCCGCAAACTCTTCGGTCAGGATGCCAATAAAGCGCTCCAGCGAACCAAGAATCGCGCGGTGAATCATTACCGGTACCTGTCGTTCGTTATTTTCACCCACATAAGAGGCGCTTAAACGCTGCGGCAGGGAGAAGTCCAGCTGTACAGTACCGCACTGCCATGCACGATCGAGGCAGTCATACAGGGTAAATTCAATTTTCGGACCGTAGAACGCGCCTTCACCCAGTTGATACTCAAACGGGATGTTGTTCTCTTCCAGCGCCACGGCCAGATCCGCTTCAGCACGATCCCATGTCTCATCGCTACCGATGCGTTTTTCCGGGCGAGTCGACAGCTTGACGACGATTTTCTCGAAGCCAAAGGTGCTGTACATATCGTAGACCATGCGAATACAGGCGTTCACTTCATCGCGAACCTGATCTTCAGTACAGAAGATATGGGCGTCGTCCTGAGTAAAGCCACGTACGCGCATCAGGCCATGCAGCGCGCCTGACGGCTCATTACGATGGCAGCTACCGAATTCAGCCATACGCAGCGGCAGATCGCGGTAGGATTTCAGCCCCTGGTTGAAGATCTGCACGTGGCCCGGGCAGTTCATCGGCTTGATGCAGTATTCACGGTTCTCGGAAGAGGTGGTGAACATCGCATCTTTATAGTTGTCCCAGTGGCCGGTTTTTTCCCACAGCACGCGGTCCATCATAAACGGGCCTTTAACTTCCTGATACTGGTACTCTTTCAGCTTAGAACGCACAAAAGTTTCCAGTTCGCGGAAGATAGTCCAGCCGTCGTTATGCCAGAACACCATGCCCGGCGCCTCTTCCTGCATATGATACAGGTCGAGCTGCTTACCGATTTTACGGTGATCGCGCTTAGCGGCTTCTTCCAGACGCTGCAGATAGGCATTTAAGGCTTTTTTATCTGCCCATGCGGTTCCGTAGATGCGCTGCAGCATTTTATTGTTGCTATCGCCGCGCCAGTAGGCGCCAGCGGTCTTCATCAGTTTGAAATGATGACAGAAACGCATATTCGGCACGTGCGGCCCACGGCACATGTCGACATACTCTTCATGATGATACAAACCGGGTTTGTCATCATGTGCAATGTTTTCATCAAGAATGGAGACTTTATAGCTCTCGCCGCGCTTCACGAAGGTTTCACGCGCTTCGTGCCAGCTGACTTTCTTCTTAATGACGTCGTAGTTTTTCTCGGCGAGCTCGTGCATACGTTTTTCGAGCGCGTCGATATCTTCCTGGGTCAGGGTATGGTCCAGATCGACATCATAGTAGAAACCGTTGTCAACAACCGGGCCGATCGCCATCTTGGTATTTGGCCACAGCTGTTTAATCGCGTGCCCCAAAAGGTGCGCACAGGAGTGACGAATAATCTCAAGTCCATCTTCATCTTTCGCGGTGATGATAGAGAGCGTCGCGTCGTTTTCAATTAAGTCGCAGGCGTCAACCAGTTCGCCGTTGACGCGGCCGGCGATGGTGGCTTTCGCCAGACCGGGGCCAATATCCAGAGCGACGTCCATCGGGCTCACAGCGTGATCAAAATGGCGTTGGCTGCCATCAGGAAGCGTAATTACAGGCATTTCATGTCCTTATTTGCAGTGGTGCCCCACACGAAAGAGCACATACAAAACAATATAATCATAATTATCAACACGTTCAGGCCCAGTTCCCGCTTCACTCTGCGAAAATATGTGCACGCTCGTTCACCGACGCGTACCCACCTGCAGCCGCCTGTTGATAACACCGACGGTTAGTTTACACATCATTAGTGCGTGATAAAAGTCACATGAGACTAAATGGTTATTGCTGATGGAAAAAAAAGGTCGCGGCGCAACAAACCCAGCGTAATTGCTGCGGAACCGTGCGGCAAAAGAGCGCGGCAGGACGATATGACGCATAAAGAATATTTATGCTTTCACATCAATTATGCATGTTTAACACAAAGTGCGGAAAGCAAAACCGGTACGGCATTACCCGGCTTGCTGCTTCACGAAATAATTAAAGGATGATGTTCAAGTACAATGAAATATCAGGACCATTCGCCGGCGACAAGTTTATGAACATCAAAAGCATCATTCATTGACTGCCCGGTAGACTGTGAGCCCGGCGCTATGTTGGAGCCTGCTTCGACATCGGTAGCTTTGGCAATGCCAACTTGGGTATGCTCGTTATTACCCGGCTGCGGTGCGGGAGCGGCGGCAAATGCGCCAAAAGACAGCGTGCACAGCATCACGGCCGCGAGTGCGATTTTGCTATTTCTCATGATAGTCATTCTCTTATTTGTTTCAGATAAATAGAACGGCGTCGTTATCGCCGCCTGTGTGCAACAGTATAGATCCAGATCACATTTTTGTCCGACCCAATATTTATCTTTTCGTGTCAAATTAACTGCATATTTGTCAGCAAAATAGCAATTGTGGGGAAATTATGAAGACGATTTCTTTTTATAAAAAACAAAACGAGAGACCAAAAATAATAATGTCACTTATTGCCAAATTTAAAACAATCAGGCCAGAATATCTGGCCTGAAATATTACATTTTATAACCCAGCGATAGCGTGGTACGGCGATCGGTGTGTTCCGGCGCCGATGACGGCGGCTCAGAGTTCCACGTCAGGTTATAGGCGACCTTGAGGGCAAAGTGAGCATTGATGGCAACGTTCAGCGCGCTTTCGGAGTTCAGCGTCGTATCTTCAGCGCCGAATACCGAAACACCTTGCGTAAATTTGGCGTTATCGGTCATCTGCCAGGCGTAAGTGCCGGAAGCATAGCCCAACGGCTGAGTATCAGTATCGCCGTCGGTATACTCGTCGTAGCGTACGCCAGGACCAAATTCAAAACGTAGGCTGTGTACCGGTCCGTTCATAATCTGTCGACCATAACCTGCGGTAAACACATCCCGCTGCTGATAACCATTGTAACGATCCGTCAGCCAGCTGGCCTGGCCAAATATATAGTTCTGGTCAGTCAGGTTGTAACGACTACGTCCCCCCACCGCGTACCTTTCCGAAGAGCGCTGATCGTTTGACGACGTATTGCTGGCATTCCCCCACAGCGACCATGCGGTGGTATTGCCATACCAGGTCAACGTGGAGTCGGCGGTCATTGAGGAACTTTTCGTATTGCCGGACTGCGCCAGATAACCGGCGTTAACAGTACCTTCGAAAGGTTTTTTAGCAGAAGATGGGTCATCCATGACAGTAAAAACGGAATCATCGGCCATTGCGCACGCAGACGCAAAAAGCCCTCCCGCGAGCAACGCCGCTGCGGGTACTGTCTTCAAAAGCTTCATTTAATTTTAAGTCCGTACAACCTATAAGGAGACCTGGAGGGTCCCGGGAGCTTTCGCGAGGATCGCGGATAGCCGGTCCTAAGAAAGGGAGTAAATTATAAAAAAGCACGATTAACTTAGCAATCAATTACTCTTTCATTTTTTGTATAAGACGCTTCTCAAAACAATTTTTATTTCATAAAGATAAAAAGAGGTTGCGTTGTATAAGTGGCGCGTCGCTTCCCCTTCCCTCCTTTAAGTGCCATGCTTAAAACTAGAGCAGCTAAATTCGTATTATGGAGGAAACTGGATGACCAAAATCTATACGCTCACGTTAGCCCCCTCGCTCGATAGCGCAACCCAGACCCCGCAAATTTACCCGGAAGGCAAACTGCGCTGTAGCGCTCCCGTGTTTGAACCCGGCGGCGGCGGAATTAACGTTGCGCGAGCCATCACTTTTCTTGGCGGCAGCGCCACAGCCATCTTTCCCGTCGGCGGGGCGACAGGCGAACACCTGACGGCGCTGCTGACGGATGAACATGTTCCCGTCGATACGGTAGAGACCCATGACTGGACGCGGCAGAATCTTCACGTGCATGTGAACGCCAGCGGCGAGCAATATCGTTTCGTGATGCCGGGCGCAGCGTTAACTAAGGAGGAGCTCCAGCTCCTTGAGGAAAAAGTCCTCGCCATCGCCCCGGGTTCCCTGCTGGTGATTAGCGGAAGTCTCCCGCCCGGCATCAGCGTCGATAATCTGACGCAGCTGGTCAAAAACGCTCAGCAGCATGGATTGCGCTGTATTGTTGATAGTTCCGGTGACGCGCTCGCCGCAGCGCTTGATGTCGGCAATATCGAGCTGGTTAAGCCGAACCAGAAAGAGCTTAGCGCTCTGGTACAGCGGGATCTGAGCCAGCCGGATGATGTGCGTCTTGCGGCGCAGGAGCTCATTCGGTCGGGCAAAGTCCAGCGTGTCGTCGTCTCCCTCGGCGCCCAGGGTGCGCTCGGCGTTGATGCCCAGGGTAGCGTTCAGGTAGTACCGCCGCCGATGAAAAGCCAGAGCACCGTCGGCGCCGGTGACAGTATGGTCGGCGCAATGACCTTAAGGCTGGCGGAAAACGCCTCGCTTGAAGATATGGTTCGCTTTGGCGTTGCGGCGGGTAGTGCGGCAACCATCAATCAGGGCACCCGCCTTTGCTCGCTGGATAATACGCAAAAAATCTACACCTATCTGCGCGGTTGATAACGCTTTCGCTCCCTCTGGGAAGACAGAGGGAGTCGCCAAATCAGCATGATGGTCTATGCTAAAAATGCCATGGATAACAACGGGGTGAAAAATGAGTAGCGAAATTATTGCCTGGGTCGTCACGGTTCGTTTTCACGAAGAGACGTTAACGGAAATTAACGAACTCAGTAATCACCTCACCCGCGCCGGATTTACCCTCGTCTTAAACGATGATGAAGGGAACGTCCACGAGCTCGGCACCAACACCTTCGGCCTGCTTTCTATGCAGAATGCCGAGGAAGTCAACGCCTTAAGCGCAGGGTTAGCCGAAACCGCGCTGGGAAGACCCGTCGACGTCACCGTGGTCACATTCAGCGAGTGGTTAAAAGCTCAATAAGTGCGATTGACGCGACGGAAAACGTCCAGTTGTGCGTCAGTTCGAATTTTACGCCGGGGTTATGCGCTAACCTTATGAAATGTTGGAAAACATGGGGAGAGACGGCATGTGGCAAGCTATCAGCAATTTGTTACGCGATTTGCATACCGAAGCAGCTGAAATCGAACTGCGAAACGAACTACCCGGTGGAGAGATACACGCTGCCTGGCATTTACGCTATGGCGGGCGAGATTACTTCGTAAAATTCGACGAACGCGAGCTGTTACCCATCTTCACGGCCGAGGCTGACCAGCTTGAGCTGCTGTCGCGAAGTAAAACGGTGAACGTACCGCAGGTTTTTGCCGTGGGCAGCGATCGAGATTACAGCTTTCTGGTGATGGAATACCTCCCTCCTCGCCCGCTGGATGCGCACAACGCTTTCCTGTTAGGCCAGCAAATTGCCCATTTACATCAGTGGAGCGACCAACCGCAGTTTGGTCTGGATTTTGACAACGACCTCTCCACCACTCCCCAGCCGAACGCCTGGCAGCGTCGCTGGTCCACTTTCTTTTCCGAACAGCGCATCGGCTGGCAGCTGGAACTCGCCGCCGAGAAAGGCCTGCATTTTGGTGATATCGATCATCTTGTTGATATTGTTCAGCAACGGCTAAGCAGTCATCAGCCGCAGCCGTCGCTGCTTCACGGTGACTTATGGTCCGGTAACTGCGCGCTCGGGCCAAACGGGCCCTATATTTTCGACCCTGCCTGCTACTGGGGCGATCGCGAATGCGATTTGGCGATGCTCCCGCTGCATCCGGAACAGCCGCCGCAAATCTATGACGGCTATCAGTCCGTATCGCCGCTGCCGTTCGGCTTTCTCGAGCGGCAGCCCATCTACCAGCTCTATACGCTGCTGAATCGGGCGATTCTGTTTGGCGGACAGCATCTGGTGACGGCGCAGAAAGCGCTTGATGAGGTGTTCATGGATAAGGCCCCTTAAGGGGCCTTGTTTTTGAGGATTAGCTAATTTGTACGCCTTTCAGACGGAACTGAATGGTCATGGTAATGCCGGTTCCCGGTTTACCCGGTTCATAGCGCCATTTACGTAAAGCGTTTTTCACTTCACGCTCAAACATATTGGCAGGCTGGGCGGAGAGGATCTGTACGTTGTCCACGCGCCCGTCCGGCGTGACGTCAAACTTAACCCGCACGTTTCCTTCAATACGCAGCGCCTGGGCACGAGCCGGATAGCCCGGCTCTCCGCGGCTTAGCGCCCGCGGCCCGGAAGGCGCCGTCACGGTGGGTTTAGCGGTCGCGGTTGAGGTGCTCGGCGCGGTGCGCGCCGGCGCCGTATTTGTATTTTCAAACGGCGAGGCCGGGCGCGTTTCCGCCGGTTTTACATCACGCTTCGGTTGTTCGACCTTTTTTTCCGGCTTCGGTTTAGGCTTTGGCTTCGGTTTTGGCTTTGGTTTATGGATAACAACCGGCGCCTCTTTTGGCGGTTCAGGCATCACTTCCGGTTCCGGTTCTGGCTCCGGTTCAACAACGGGCTCAACGACCGGCTGAGCCGCCTGAGGCGGTTCCAGATCTGCCGGGGCCACCATAGTGATTTCAATGGGCTGTGAGGGTGCCGGCCGTTCAATAACCTGATGTACCGAAGTATAGAGCAACCCCGCGATAACACTGCCGTGGATAACCACAGACAGTAGCGTAGGCCACGGAAAGCGGCGAGGTAAATCAAAGGTCATTGCGCTCATAGTCGTTTCTGTTGAAAAATGATGCCCCGATTTTAAATGCAAATAGCAATCATATTCAACTAGGGTTGTTGGCTTGTATCAAAATTTGCCCTGTTTTCTGACAAAAAGCTCCCGGGACGTGGCATTCTGGGGATCGTGATCATCTTTGCATTGCAGTCAACGACGGTTTCACTTAACGTGATTCGCCAATTTATTGATAAGGAGCCATGCCGTGCTTTACGTTATCTACGCTGAAGATATCGCCGACTCTCTGGAAAAACGGACATCGGTACGTCCCGCCCATCTGGCGCGTTTGCAATTATTACATGATGAAGGTCGTTTACTGACCGCCGGCCCAATGCCTGCCGTAGACAGTAATGAACCCGGCGCGGCGGGCTTCACCGGCTCAACGGTCATTGCGGAATTTGAATCGCTGGAAGCGGCGCAATCATGGGCCAATGACGATCCCTATATCGCCGCAGGGGTTTATCAGAAAGTCTCGGTGAAACCGTATAAAAAGGTGTTTTAGCCTATAAAATGCTTAAGCAATAAGAACGCGATTAAAATTTAATCTATGGCGATCGTTCATTAGAGGACGTTTCTAAGTACGCGAGTACGGAATGGTCGCCATCCTTATGTCTCTCCACTTCCCCGGTTCTGCATTCCGATCTCTTTAGGTCGCGCCCTGATGATAGCCATTTGCCGGCAGTGCATCAGCACCGCCGACTTTCTATGGTTAATTACCTGTTGGACTTCAGCGTTCCCTTAAGACCATGCGGTTCTGAGCGAAGATACTGCGGCGGAACGCTCACCTGAGCGCCCAGGGCTGCCGCGGCATGCCATGGCCAGTGCGGATTGTAGAGCACGGCGCGGGCAATGGCGATGAGGTCGGCGTCGCCATTTTGTAGCGCCTCTTCCGCCTGCTGCGCTTCCGTCACCAGACCCACACCGATTACCGGGATATTCACCTTCTCGCGGATTTCACGCGCGAACGGCAGCTGATAGCCGGGCCCCACCTGAATTGCCTGATGAGGCGACAGCCCGCCGCTGGAAACATGAATATAGTCGCAGCCAAGCGCCTCAAGCTGCTGGCTGAAGATAATCGATTGTGCGTTATCCCAGCCGCCATCCACCCAGTCTGTTGCTGAAAGTCGGACGCCCACCGCGATGTCCTGACTGACGGCCTCACGGATGGCCCGGAATATCTCGAGCGGAAAACGCAAACGGTTCTCCAGCGAGCCGCCGTATTCGTCGGTACGCTGGTTACTGAGCGGTGAAAGGAACTGGTGCAACAGGTAACCATGCGCGGCATGCAGTTCAATCAATTCAATACCCATCCGCTCAGCGCGTCTGGCGCTGTCTACGAATGACTGCTTGATGCGTTTCATGTGGTCCTGAGTAAGTTCAACCGGAGGTCGTTCACCTTCACCATAGGCCAGCGCTGATGGCGCAACCGTGTCCCATCCGCCAGAATCATGCGCCAGCTGGTGTCCCCCCAGCCAGGGGGCTGCGGAAGAGGCTTTTCGTCCGGCATGGCCCAGCTGGATACCGATGGGGATTGAAGCGTACTGGCGGATATCGTTCAGCACGGTGCGTAATGCGGCTTCCGTTTCGTCATTCCATAAGCCCAGATCAGCCGGGGTAATGCGTCCGGCGGGCTCTACAGCGCTGGCTTCGATAATCAGTAAGCCCGCGCCGGAAAAGGCCAGCTGTCCGAGATGAATACGATGCCATGCCGTCGCCTTGCCATTGTCGGCGGAGTACTGGCACATTGGCGCAATGACAATACGGTTCTCAAGTTCCAGCTTACCGATTCGCACCGGACTAAAAAGTTGACTCATAGATACCTCTCAATAATAGAAGCCTTAAGGACATTATAAGTAGCATGTGCTGATGCATGGCACTTCCCGTTTTTTGCGTTTATACGCGTTGGGCCAGTCTTATGAGGTATGGCGCGATGCAACTTCCTGCCCGCCGCTGCTGATGCAAACAATAACGCAAGAGCATGTGAGAAACCGTGTTTCGCCGGCAGAAGAAAGAGAGATGACAGTATAAGAATGTATGCTAAGAACGAAACGCTGAGAAAAAGAGGCACCGCGAGCGGTGCCTTTTGTTTCGACTCTCAACATTCAGAGAAGGTGAACAGCAGAGAGTGACGTTGCCGTTTAACCAGCTCCTTTCTGATGGAGAGGATGCGCATATTACGACGCGACTGGCCTTCCAGCCAGCGTGCTTTACGGCGACTCACCTGCCGAAGCATGCGCCAGCGCCCTACTTCCGTTCTACTACGCTTCATTGCAACTACTCTACAAGTAAAAACAGCCTGCATTATAGACCGATGAATCTGGCTAACCAACGCTTTCGCTGCGTTTTTATTTGCCAGATGGATGATGATGCGTAAACTCATGTCATCAAGTCATTCAAAAGGATTTTTCATCTATGACAACCTTTTACACGGTGGTGAACTGGCTGGTTATACTCGGTTACTGGCTACTTATCGCCGGTGTAACATTACGGATATTAATGAAAAGGCGCGCGGTCCCGTCAGCGATGGCATGGCTGCTTGTCATTTATATTCTTCCCCTGGTGGGCATTATCGCCTATCTCTCGTTTGGCGAACTGCATCTGGGTAAACGCCGCGCCGAACGCGCGCGGGCCATGTGGCCCTCAACGGCCAAGTGGTTAAAGGACCTTAAAGCCTGTAAGCATATCTTTGCCGAGGAGAATAGTCCGGTCGCGGAATCCTTGTTCAAGCTCTGCGAACGTCGGCAGGGCATTGGCGGCGTCAAAGGCAATCAGCTCCAGCTGCTCACCGAATCCGATGACGTCATGCAGGCGCTCATCCGCGATATCCAGCTCGCTCGTCACAATATTGAGATGGTGTTCTATATCTGGCAGCCCGGCGGCATGGCCGATCAGGTCGCCGAGTCATTGATGGCGGCGGCAAGGCGCGGCGTACACTGCCGGCTGATGCTCGACTCCGCCGGGAGCGTGGCGTTTTTCCGTAGCCCCTGGGCCGCCATGATGCGTAATGCCGGCATTGAAGTCGTCGAAGCCCTGAAGGTCAACCTGATGCGCGTCTTTTTGCGCCGTATGGACCTGCGTCAGCATCGTAAAATGGTCATGATCGATAACTATATTGCCTATACCGGCAGTATGAACCTGGTCGACCCGCGTTTCTTTAAGCAGGACTCCGGCGTTGGCCAGTGGATCGATCTGATGGCGCGAATGGAAGGTCCGGTAGCGACAGCGATGGGCATTGTCTACTCCTGCGACTGGGAGATTGAAACCGGCAAACGTATTTTACCGCCGCCGCCGGACGCGAATATTATGCCGTTCGAAGAGGCCAGCGGGCACACAATTCACACTATCGCCTCGGGTCCGGGTTTTCCGGAAGATTTGATCCATCAGGCTCTGCTAACTGCCGCCTACGCGGCCAAAGAGCATTTGATCATGACGACCCCCTACTTTGTGCCCAGCGACGACCTTTTGCATGCCATCTGTACCGCCGCCCAGCGCGGCGTCGATGTCAGCATCATCCTGCCGCGCAAAAACGATTCGCTGCTGGTGGGCTGGGCCAGTCGCGCCTTCTTTACCGAGCTGCTGGCTGCCGGGGTAAAGATTTACCAGTTTGAAGGCGGTCTGCTGCATACTAAGAGCGTGCTGGTTGACGGCGAACTTAGCCTTGTGGGCACCGTTAACCTCGATATGCGCAGCCTGTGGCTCAACTTCGAGATTACGCTGGTGATTGACGATGCCGGATTTGGCAGCGATCTGGCCGCGGTGCAGGACGATTACATCTCCCGCTCGCGCCTGCTGGACGCCAGGCTGTGGTTAAAACGTCCGCTGTGGCAGCGGATCGCCGAGCGACTGTTTTACTTCTTCAGTCCGTTGCTGTAAAACGTGCCAATCAGATGTTTAATGGGTAGCAATCATGGATATGGATTTAAACAATCGCCTGACCGAAGACGAAACGCTTGAACAGGCTTACGACATTTTCCTCGAACTGGCCGTCGACAACCTCGATCCGGCGGATGTCATTCTGTTCAACCTGCAGTTTGAAGAACGCGGCGGCGCCGAGCTCTTCGATCCGGCGCCTGACTGGGAAGAGCACGTCGATTTTGACCTCAACCCTGACTTCTTTGCTGAAGTGGTCATTGGTCTGGCCGATGAAGATGGCGGCGAAATTAACGATATTTTTGCGCGCGTGCTGCTGTGCCGTGAAAAAGACCACAAGCTCTGTCATATCCTGTGGCGCGAATAAGCTCTTTCTTAAGCAAATAGCTTATATATAAAAGAAGAAGCCTGCCTGAGTTAACCAGGGCAGGCTTTTTTAGTTATTCAGGCAGTTCGCTGCCGCAAGCGTTGCAGTAGCGAGCGTCTTTTTCATGAACGTTATGCTGACAATGCGGACACTGGCGCTGAGTCCGGCGATTCTGAAATGCGGTGGTCATATGGCTGGTAATTAAGCCGGTGGGGATCGCAATAATCGAGTAGCCAATCAAGATAAGAATGGAGGCCAAAATTCGCCCCAGCGGCGTATGCGGCGTAATATCGCCATACCCTACCGTGGTTATCGTCACTATCGCCCAGTAAACCGACGCGTTTAGCGTAGTAAAACCGTATCGCGGCCCCTCAACCAGATACATCAGGGAGCCAAAGATCACCATGACGATGGCAATAAAAGAATAGAACAGGATCAGCTGGTGGCGAGCGCTGACGATAGCGGCCCAGAAAATATTCAACGACGGCATAAAGCGCAGCAGCTTAAGGATACGCAACGCGCGGATAGCGCGCATGGCCCGCCAGGCAAACACGTACTCAATACTGATCTCGGGCCACAGCCACATAACGTAAAGCGGTAAAATGGTAGCCAGGTCAATAATGCCCCAGAAGCTGAAAATATACTTTAGCGGATTCGGCCAGCTGATAATGCGCAGAAAATACTCAAAGGTAAAAACCGCCGTCACGACAAGTTCGAGCCAGACGAAAATATGCCATTCGTCTAAGGTCAGATGATATTGCGTTCCGAGCCCGGACTCGATAAATATCACCAGCACGCTAAGCAGGGCAAATACGCCGCAAAGTCCCTCGAAATGCCGACCGGATCGTCGGTTTTGATCGAAGAGTAAATGATACAGCCGCAGACGAGCGGCATGAATATGAAAAGCCACGTTAACCTCGCTAAAAAAAGGGCTGACTAACGTCAGCCCCTGAGATTATAACGGGTCCACCTTCAGGCAGGAAACCGCATGGCGGAAACTGCCCTCCAGCACCGGTCGCGTCTTAGCGCACTCCGGCCCGGCAATCGGGCATCTGGTGCGGAATACGCATCCCGACGGCGGGTTAATCGGCGATGGCAATTCCCCCTCCAGAAGCTGGATCGTTTTATTCTTTTCCTTATCAGGGTCCGGAACCGGCACCGCCGACATCAGCGCTTTGGTATAGGGATGCAGCGGATTAAGATACACCTCATCATAGGTGCCGAGCTCCACGGCATGGCCAAGATACATCACCAGCACGCGATCGGAGATATGCTTCACGACCGCCAGATCGTGGGCGATAAAAATCAGCGACAGTCCCATTTCCCGCTGCAGCTGCTGCAGCAGATTCACTACCTGCGCCTGAATCGACACGTCCAGCGCTGACACCGGCTCATCGCAGATAATGAGCTTCGGTTCAAGAATTAGCGCGCGGGCGATACCGATACGCTGGCACTGGCCGCCGGAGAATTCATGCGGATAGCGGTTAATCAGGTTCGGCAGCAGCCCCACTTTCATCATCATCGCCTTAACGCGATCGCGAACTTCCTGGCGCGGCATTTTGGGATGATAGGTGCGCAGCGGCTCGGCGATGATTTCCCCGATAGTCATGCGCGGGTTTAGCGACGCCAGCGGATCCTGAAAGATCATCTGAATATCGCTGCGTACGTCGCGCCACTCGTCGGCCTTCATCCCCAGCAAATCTCTACCTAACCAGGCGACTTTACCGTCGGTGGCCTTCACCAGACCGATGATGGCGCGCGCGAAGGTCGATTTTCCGCATCCGGACTCCCCGACCACGCCCAGCGTTTCCCCTTCATACAGACGCAGCGTTACGCCATCTACCGCTTTCAGCGTTTTCGACGGCTGCCAGAACCACTGTTTGCCGTCTTTAATATCAAAGTGTACTTTCAGATCGGCGATTTCGAGCAGGACTTTTCTTTGTTCCGTTACGGCGTTCATAGCAAATCCCCCACCGGTTGAAAGCAGGCGCGCAGGCGGCCCGGCGCAAACTCCTCCAGAGGCGGAGCGCTGTTGCAAATCTCCATCGCGTGCGGGCAACGCGGCTGGAATGGACAGCCTTTCGGCAGACGCAGCAGATTCGGCGGGTTGCCCGGAATCGTTAACAGGGCGTCGCCTTCTGCGTCCAGGCGCGGGACCGCATTGAGCAGGCCAATAGAATAAGGATGAGAGGGATGGTAGAAGACGTCGCGCGCCTGACCATATTCCATCGTGCGTCCGGCGTACATCACCAGCACCTTATCGCAGATCCCGGCGACGACGCCGAGATCGTGGGTAATCATAATGATCGCCGTATTGAACTCGCGCTTGAGCTCATTAAGCAATGTCATTATTTGCGCCTGCACGGTTACGTCCAGCGCCGTTGTCGGCTCATCGGCAATCAGCAGCTTAGGCCGGCACAGCAGCGCCATCGCAATCATGACGCGCTGGCGCATCCCGCCGGAAAACTCGTGCGGATACATTTTCATCCGTTTGCGCGCCTCGGGCATTTTGACCGCATCCAGCATTTTCACCGACTCTTCAAAGGCTTCGGCTTTGCTCAGCGCTTTATGCAGCATCAGGACTTCCATCAGCTGTTCGCCTACCCGCATATACGGATTAAGCGACGTCATCGGGTCCTGAAAAATCATTGAGATCTGCTCGGCGCGCAGCTTATTCAGCTCGCGCTCCGGGAGGTTAAGGATCTGCTTCCCGTTAAAGGTCGCTGACCCCCCAATACGGCCGTTGGCGGCCAGCAGGCCCATCAGCGCAAAAGCGGTTTGCGACTTACCGGAACCGGACTCGCCTACGATGCCTAAGGTTTCCCCCGCCCGTAGATTAAAATTGAGATCGTTGACCGCAGTCACATCACCATCGGGAGTCGCAAAGGTGACGCGGAGATCTTTCACATCCAGAAGCAATCCGGATTGTTGTGCTGCCTGCGGCGCTTTCGCCGTTTCCATCGTACTCATGTCGGCGCTCCTTAGCGGTCTTTCGGGTCGAGGGCATCACGCAGGCCATCGCCGATAAAGTTAAAACAAAACAGCGTTACCACCAGAAAACCGGCAGGAAACAGCAGCAGCCACGGCGACACTTCCATTGAGTTCGCGCCATCGCTGAGCAGCGCGCCCCAGCTACTTAACGGCTCCTGGGTACCCAGGCCGAGGAAGCTTAAGAAGGATTCAAACAGAATCATGCTCGGGACCAGCAGGGAGGCGTACACCACGACCACGCCAAGCACGTTAGGCACGATATGGCGGATAACGATATTGCCGGTTGAAACGCCGCCGACCTGCGCGGCTTCAATAAACTCTTTTCGCTTCAGGCTTAGGGTCTGACCGCGAACGATACGCGCCATATCCAGCCAGGAGACCATCCCAATGGCAACGAAAATCAGCAGGATATTCTGGCCAAAGAAGGTCACCAGCAGGATGACGAAGAACATAAACGGAAAGGAGTTGAGGATTTCCAGCAGGCGCATCATCACTGAATCCACCTTGCCGCCCAGATAGCCGGAAAGCGACCCGTAAAGCGTCCCCAGAATCACCGCCACCAGCGCTGCAGCCACGCCGACCATCAGCGAGATACGTCCGCCGATCGCCACCCGCACCAGCAGGTCGCGGCCCGAGGAGTCGGTCCCAAAGTAGTGTCCGGACTCCATATCCGGGGCGCTGGACATCATGCCCCAGTCGGTATCGTAATAGGAAAACTGCGATACCATCGGCGCGATGGTGACAAAGAGCGCGATGATCACCAGCACAATCAGGCTGGCAACCGCAGCACGGTTATGCATAAAGCGGCGGCGGGCGTCCTGCCAGAGGCTGCGCCCCTCGACTTCCAGCTTTTCACTGAAGTTTTCCAGCGCCTCGTTGTTTTTCTTACTTAACATCATGGCGAACCCCAGCGTTAGTAACGGATCTTCGGATCGATAACGGCATACAGCACGTCAACAATCGCATTAAACAGAATGGTCAATGCGCCAACCAGAATGGTCAGACTAAGTACCAGCGAGTAGTCGCGGTTCAGCGCGCCGTTGACGAACAGTTGACCAATTCCCGGCAGGCCATAAATGGTTTCAATGACCATCGAGCCGGTAATAATGCCGACAAACGCGGGCCCCATATAGGAGAGCACCGGCAGCAGCGCGGGCTTTAACGCGTGACGCAGAATAATGCGGCGCATCGGTAAGCCTTTTGCCCGGGCGGTGCGAATGAAGTTAGAGTGCAGCACTTCGATCATCGAGCCGCGGGTAATACGCGCGATACTGGCGATATAGGCCAGGGAGAGGGCCACCATAGGCAAAATCATATATTGCAGCGCCCCGCCGTTCCATCCGCCGCCCGGCAGCCAGTGCAGCGTAATGGCAAATATCATGACCAGTAAGGGCGCGACCACGAAACTCGGTATCACAACCCCGGTCATTGCCACCCCCATTACGGCAAAGTCCCATTTCGTATTTTGCTTCAATGCCGCAATCACCCCGGCACTCACGCCAAGCACCACCGCGAGAAAAAATGCGGCGAAGCCTAATTTAGCGGACACCGGGAAGCTGGACGCCACCAGATCGTTGACCGAGTAATCTTTATATTTAAAGGAAGGACCGAAATCACCGTGCGCCAGCTGCTTCAGATAATTGAAGTACTGGGTCATGATGGGGTCATTTAAATGGTATTTTGCTTCAATATTCGCCATGACTTCTGGCGGCAGCGTGCGTTCACCGGTAAAGGGGCTTCCCGGCGCAAGACGCATCATGAAGAAAGAGATAGTAATAAGAATAAATAGCGTCGGAATCGCTTCCAGACAGCGACGTAAGATAAATTTTAACATTGCCCGTACCTTCTGGCGTGTGCCTTCAATAGTGCGATGAAATAAGACACCGTGAGGCAAGCGGTAACGCCTGCCCCACGTATTGCCATTAGTGCTTCACAATGTACATATTTCTTGTATACGTATTATCCAGCGGATCTTTGCCGGTATAGCCACCGACCCACGGTTTAACCAAACGGGCGTTGACATAATAGAAGACCGGTACGATGACGGAGTCTTTATCCAGCTGCTGCTCAGATTGCGCGTAAAGGTCCGCGCGTTTCGCGTCATCGCTGGTCTTCAGCGTTTCAGCGATAATCTTATCGAAAGCCGGGCTCTTATAATGCGAGGTATTGTTTGAGCTGTCGCTCAGCATCGTATTAAGGAAGGAGGTCGGTTCGTTGTAGTCCGCACACCAGCCGGCGCGCGCAACATCAAAGGTGCCCTGATGGCGATTATCGAGGAAGGTTTTCCATTCCTGATTTTCCAGCTTCACGTTTACGCCGAGGTTTTTCTTCCAGATAGACGCCACCGCGATAGCCAGTTTTTTGTGCAGATCGGACGTGTTATAGAGCAGATTGAAAGTAAGCGGCTTATCAGCGCTATAGCCAGCTTCGGTCAGCAATTTTTTCGCTTCTTCATTACGTTTTTCCTGCGACCACTTGAACCATTCAGGCTCAATCAGCTTCATGCCATCGGTGTACGGCGGCGTATAGCTGTAGGCTGGCAGGTCGCCCTGATTCTTCACTTTATTGACAATAATGTCGCGATCCAGCGCCATCTTCAGCGCAGTACGCACGCGAACGTCGGTAAACGGCGCTTTCTGGTTATTGATTTCGTAATAATAAGTGCACAGATACGGATCGACGTGAACTTCTTTCGGGATCTCTTTTTTCAGTTTCTGGAACAGTTCGATCGGCATGTTGTTATAGGTCATATCGATTTCGCCGCTGCGGTAGCGGTTGACGTCGGTGACTTCAGAAGAAATCGGCAGGAAGGTGACCTGATTAATCACGGTTTTGGCGTTATCCCAGTAGTTGGTATTACGCTCCAGAACAATGCGTTCGTTAACAACCCAATCTTTTAATTTATACGCACCATTGCTGACGATATTGGCCGGCTGGGTCCATTTGTCACCAAATTTCTCAATAGCGGATTTAGGTACGGGTGAAACGGATGGGTGAACGAGCAGTTTGTAGAAATACGGCACCGGCTCGCTGAGGGTCACTTCAAAGGTATGATCGTCCAGCGCTTTTACGCCCAGATCGGTCGCGGGTTTTTTCCCGGCGATAATGTCATCAACGTTGGCTAAATGGCCATACTGCAGATAGCTTGCATAAGGAGACGCGGTTTTCGGATCCGCCAGACGCTGCCAGCTATAAACGAAATCTTGTGCCGTGACCGGCGTGCCGTCGGACCACTTTGCATCTTTACGCAGATGGAAGGTCCAGACTTTAAAATCCTTGTTGTCCCATTTTTCCGCAACGCCCGCGACCGGATGGCCGTCGAGGTCGCTCACCAGCAGCCCTTCAAACAAATCGCGGTTAATATTGGACTCCGGCACGCCTTCAATTTTGTGCGGATCGAGAGACTGCACTTCGGAGCCATTGTTACGTACCAGCGTTTGTTTGTCCGCCAGCTGTACCCCTGCCGGTACATCTGCCGCAACGGCGGCGTTGATGGTCATTAACGCAGAGAGGACTCCTGCGGCAACCAGGCTTTTTTTCGTGATGATGGTCATGTGTTTGTTACTCCAATCATTATAATTACTGGCTATTTAACCAGCCTGTTTTCTCTTTTCTGGATTCTGAACAGTGCAGGAGTTTATGCTGCTGTCAGAGAGTACTGCTTGCTATCACCGACTTATTTATTACGACCGCTCAAACGGCAGCCTTGACGTCGATTCTTGCCCCCCTGTCCGGGGGCGATGTAGTCCCGATGGGCTATATAATAAAAATTCTCATTTGCGTACATATTCCGCTAAAGATCACGCCGGAAAGTACCAAAACGCTTTATTGTCCGCCAATGCAATTTGCAAATATGTTACCGGATTCTCTTTTGTGGCCTTCTGGCGGCGAAGATTTATCACCCCTCGCGCATGCCAGAAATGATTAATATTCTATTTATCAATCAATTAGTATAAATATCTCGCACTATGTGCCCTGCATCGCCGAATAGATGCTTTTTTGTACGAAAAATTAACAATCGCTTATTATTTAGCACATTCATCTGCTTCATGAGTGAAATTACTAATATCATTTCAATTATCGGACGGCAAGCACCAGAGAATGGTGTGAGGAAAATAACAGTGATTAATGTGGGTAAAAGGTCGCGCTCGTGGCAAATGAAATGGATAACTTATTGATAATAAATAACAATATCAAAACATTAGAAAATAGTATCGCAGGTCGATAAATCACTTTTTTTGATATGTTTTGCTGATAATGAGCAAACGCGGAACACGTTGTTCCGCGCGGCAACACTGGTTAATTCACAAGGCCAGGAAAGAGCGCCTTTATTCCGGTAACGATGAACTCGATGCCGAGAGCCATCAGCAACAGCCCCATAATACGGGTAATCACGTTAATGCCGGTTTGCCCAAGCAGGCGAACCAGCCAGGGGGCCATACGGAAAATGCCCCAGCAGCACAGCGCGAAAAGCGCAATCGCAACTGAAAATCCCACAAAGTGGGCGATGCTATGGTAACGCGTGCCCCAGACAATGGTTGAACTGATGGCCCCGGGTCCCGCCATCAGGGGCAGCGCCAGCGGCACGACGCCGATACTTTCACGAATGGCCGTTTCTGATTTTTCTTGCTTGTTCTGTTTATCCTCGCCGAGCTTGCCGCTGATCATCGACATGGCGATGGTGACCACCAGAATCCCACCCGCAATACGGAAGGAGTCAATGGAAATACCGAAGATCTGGAGGATCGCATCGCCTAAAAACAGCGACGTGAGCAAGATAATGGCGACCGACAGGTTGGCTGTCAGGTTGGTTTTATTACGCACCGCCGCCGTCTGGTAGCTGGTCATACTGATAAAAACCGGGATAATGCCAACCGGGTTTACCAGCGCAAATAGCCCAATGAAAAATTTAAAGTAGGCTGAAAAATCAAACAATGATTGAATCACAGGGTGCTCCGCAGCATCATTAAAAATGGCTGTTGACAGTTACCGGCATAAAATATCCGCGAGAAGATACGCTGTTTGAAAGCATAATTCATCCCTGTTGACGCATAAGTGCATAATTTAAGCTCGGATGTTAGTTATTTGTTTCTGCAATGCTATTTAAGTCTTTAATTAGCATACCGTATCATTACACTTGATCAAACAGGTCAAAAAATGAACTGCTGAAAGGTATCAGCTTGGCTGATTATTGATTTAGATCACATAAATTGTACTCAGAAGTGAGTAACCTTGTTTACACACAGAAGAGGAGGCAAAGCAGCGGTACCTGAAAGAAAAAACAAAAGCTTTTTTAGTCAATCGGTGAAGTCAGAAGCACAAAATTCTTTACGTTAACATTTAAATGCAAGCCGTTAACACACTGTCTATACTGTCGAATCGAGCTACTGATTCACTAAAAAAGTTTAACATTATCAGGAGAGCATTATGGCTGTTACTAATGTCGCTGAACTTAACGCACTCGTCGAGCGCGTAAAAAAAGCCCAGCGTGAATATGCCAGTTTCACTCAAGAACAAGTAGACAAAATCTTCCGCGCCGCCGCTCTGGCCGCTGCAGATGCTCGAATCCCTCTCGCCAAGATGGCCGTTGCCGAATCCGGCATGGGCATCGTCGAAGATAAAGTGATCAAAAACCACTTTGCTTCCGAATACATTTATAACGCCTATAAAGATGAAAAGACCTGCGGCGTCCTTTCTGAAGATGACACCTTCGGTACCATCACCATCGCTGAGCCGATTGGTATTATCTGCGGTATCGTCCCGACCACTAACCCAACTTCAACCGCTATCTTTAAATCTCTGATTAGCCTGAAGACCCGTAACGCCATCATCTTCTCTCCGCATCCGCGTGCTAAAGATGCGACCAACAAAGCGGCTGATATCGTACTGCAGGCAGCTATCGCAGCCGGTGCGCCGAAAGATCTGATTGGTTGGATTGACCAGCCTTCCGTTGAACTGTCAAATGCGCTGATGCACCATCCGGATATCAACCTGATCCTTGCGACCGGCGGTCCGGGCATGGTTAAGGCGGCGTATAGCTCCGGTAAACCTGCCATCGGCGTAGGCGCAGGTAACACGCCTGTTGTTATCGATGAAACGGCTGATATCAAGCGTGCCGTTGCTTCCGTCCTGATGTCTAAAACCTTCGATAACGGCGTTATCTGTGCTTCTGAGCAATCCGTTGTGGTTGTAGATTCCGTATACGATGCCGTTCGCGAACGTTTCTCCAGCCACGGCGGCTATCTGCTGCAGGGCCAGGAGCTGAAGGCTGTTCAGAATATCATCCTGAAAAACGGCGCCCTGAACGCCGCGATCGTAGGTCAACCGGCGTATAAAATCGCTGAACTGGCCGGCTTCACCGTCCCTGTTTCCACCAAAATTCTGATTGGTGAAGTCACCGACGTTGATGAAAGCGAACCGTTTGCCCACGAAAAACTGTCTCCGACGCTGGCAATGTACCGTGCGAAGAACTTCGAAGACGCGGTTGATAAAGCTGAAAAACTGGTGGCAATGGGCGGTATCGGTCATACCTCTTGCCTGTATACCGACCAGGACAACCAGCCAGAACGCGTTGCTTACTTCGGTCAGCTGATGAAAACCGCACGTATCCTGATCAACACCCCTGCTTCTCAGGGTGGTATCGGTGACCTGTATAACTTCAAACTCGCACCTTCCCTGACTCTGGGTTGTGGTTCATGGGGTGGTAACTCCATCTCTGAAAACGTTGGTCCTAAGCACCTGATCAACAAGAAAACCGTTGCTAAGCGAGCTGAAAACATGTTGTGGCACAAACTTCCGAAATCTATCTACTTCCGTCGTGGCTCACTGCCAATCGCGCTGGATGAAGTGATTACTGATGGTCACAAACGCGCGCTGATCGTGACCGACCGCTTCCTGTTCAACAACGGCTATGCTGACCAGATCACCTCTGTGCTGAAAGCGGCTGGCGTTGAAACTGAAGTTTTCTTTGAAGTAGAAGCTGACCCGACGCTGACCATCGTCCGTAAAGGCGCTGAGCTGGCGAACTCGTTCAAACCAGACGTGATTATCGCGCTGGGCGGCGGTTCCCCGATGGATGCGGCGAAAATCATGTGGGTTATGTACGAGCACCCGGAAACCCACTTCGAAGAACTGGCGCTGCGCTTTATGGATATCCGTAAACGTATCTACAAGTTCCCGAAAATGGGCGTGAAAGCCAAGATGGTCGCCATCACCACGACTTCCGGTACCGGTTCTGAAGTTACGCCGTTCGCCGTTGTTACCGATGACGCAACCGGTCAGAAATACCCGCTGGCAGACTATGCCCTGACTCCGGATATGGCGATTGTTGATGCCAACCTGGTCATGGAAATGCCGAAGTCACTGTGTGCTTTCGGTGGTCTGGATGCGGTGACTCATGCCCTGGAAGCTTACGTTTCCGTACTGGCTTCCGAGTTCTCTGACGGCCAGGCGCTGCAGGCTCTGAAACTGCTGAAAGAAAACCTGCCAGCGTCCTACCACGAAGGTTCTAAGAACCCGGTAGCGCGTGAGCGTGTGCACAGTGCTGCGACCATCGCCGGTATCGCGTTTGCGAACGCCTTCCTCGGAGTATGTCACTCAATGGCGCACAAGCTGGGTTCTCAGTTCCACATTCCTCACGGTCTGGCGAACGCCCTGCTGATCAGCAACGTTATTCGCTATAACGCGAACGATAACCCGACTAAACAGACAGCATTCAGCCAGTACGACCGCCCGCAGGCACGTCGTCGCTACGCTGAAATCGCGGACCATCTGGGTCTGACTGCACCGGGTGACCGTACCGCAGCGAAAATCGAAAAACTGCTTGGCTGGTTGGACGAAATCAAAGCTGAGCTGGGTATTCCTAAGTCTATCCGCGAAGCTGGCGTGCAGGAAGCTGACTTCCTGGCCCACGTTGACAAGCTGTCTGAAGACGCATTTGACGACCAGTGCACCGGCGCTAACCCGCGCTACCCGCTGATCGCCGAGCTGAAGCAGATTCTGCTGGATACCTTCTACGGACGTAATTACGTTGAAGGCGGCGTGGAAGAGAAAAAAGAAGCCGCGCCGGCTAAAGCTGAGAAGAAAGCGAAAAAATCCGCTTAATTCCACAGCCGTAAAGTCAGTAACGCTGAGCCCCATCTTTTGATGGGGCTTTTTTGTCTCTGTCGTTCAGCAGCCGACAAAACGCCTCAGACAGCCGAAACGTATAATCATGTGCCAAAGGCTTAGTAAATGAAAAAAGGCGCTGTAAAAGCGCCTGAGACGATTTAAAGGGTGGGTATTAGCAGCTGCGCTGTTTGTTCTGCACCGCGGTCAGAGAGCCTTCGCTCAGCGCCTCTTTATAATGTTTACGGCATACGGATACATAGCGCTCATTGCCGCCAATCACCACCTGTTCCCCCTCATTGTACGGCCTACCTTCCTGATCGAGGCGCAAAACCATACTCGCCTTACGGCCGCAGAAACAGATAGTTTTTAATTCAACCAGCTTATCGGACCACGCGAGCAAATATTGACTGCCCGTAAAAAGTTCGCCGCGAAAATCTGTCCGCAATCCA
Source organism: Klebsiella sp. PL-2018 (assembly GCF_019048985.1). Lineage (NCBI taxonomy): Bacteria > Pseudomonadati > Pseudomonadota > Gammaproteobacteria > Enterobacterales > Enterobacteriaceae > Klebsiella > Klebsiella sp. PL-2018. Next base: position 2,356,960 of record NZ_CP077673.1, on the reverse strand, counting down.
TAGCACAATACGGGAATATCGAGCTGGTCCACCACCTCGGACAGCTCGCGCACCTGCTCCCGGGTTAAGAACTGGCTCTCATCAACTAATACGCAGTGGATGGGTTGACGCTTATGTTCGTCTGCAATGTCGGTAAATAACGCAGTTTGGGTATTATACAACCGCGCCGGCGATGAGAGACCGATCCTCGAACTCACTTTCCCTGAACCAAAGCGGTCATCAATCTCTGCCGTATAAACCACCGTGCGCATCCCTCGCTCCTGGTAATTGTATGATGACTGCAACAGAGCGGTGGACTTGCCTGCGTTCATTGCTGAATAGTAGAAATAAAGTTGTGCCATCGGCCGCGTAACCCCAATCAATGTGTTTTTTAGCAGTAAAATTGTATCATATATTCACACGCTATCAGCCCTCGCCGTGTGGGTATTGCCGGGAACGTTCACTCGGCGGAGACCTGAAAGATTAAGCCTGTTAATTGAATGGTAATGCCTGCTATTCGTACGACCCAGGCGGCCACGCAGACGTCACTATTGCCCTTTTGTGCTTATCAGCCATTTTCGGATAGCTATAACCGCGCTGGACAAGTGTTTTATATTAAACATCATCGTCGCTGCTGCGCTAATACCCACAATGATATTTATCCATGCAAAGTATAATTTTTCCCACTGCGCATCGGAAAAAGCATACTATCTCAGGGTTTTAGCTTATCCTCTCCATCATCCTATAAGCGAAAAAGATGTGAACCCGCACATAAAATTTAAGTTAAATGAATTAATTCCCGAGACAAATAACAAGTTATTTTGACTTCCTTACATTCTCCCCTATTGCACATCTGAATTTATCGCTCTATTATTAGTCCAACAAACCACCCCACAATATAAGTTTGAGATTACTACAATGAGCGAAGCACTTAAAATTTTGAACAACATCCGTACTCTTCGTGCGCAGGCAAGAGAATGCACCCTTGAAACGCTCGAAGAAATGCTGGAAAAATTAGAAGTTGTCGTTAACGAACGTCGTGAAGAAGAAAGCGCTGCGGCTGCGGAAATTGAAGAACGCACTCGTAAACTGCAGCAATACCGTGAAATGCTGATCGCTGACGGTATTGATCCTAATGAACTGCTGAGCACCATGGCGGCAGTTAAAGCGGGAACTAAAACCAAGCGCGCTGCACGTCCGGCTAAATACAGCTACGTTGACGAAAATGGCGAAACTAAAACCTGGACTGGTCAGGGTCGTACTCCGGCAGTGATCAAGAAAGCGATGGATGAGCAAGGTAAATCCCTGGACGATTTCCTGCTGTAATAAGCCATCCTGTTCGTTTAAAAATCCCGCTGCGGCGGGATTTTTTTTATCCGTTATTCGGGACCGGTTCCGGGCGGGCATAAAAAAACCGGGAAACGAATCTCGCTCCCGGTTTCGCATTCTGCCGCGAACGATTACTTCGCTACGGCTTTATCCAGCCAGGCTTTAAATTCAGCGCCCAGGGACTTGTGGCGTACGCCATATTCAACAAAAGCCTGCATATAACCCAGCTTATTACCGCAGTCGTGGCTCTTGCCTTTCATATGATAGGCTTCTACCGTTTCTTTTTCGATCAGCATATCGATGGCGTCGGTCAGCTGAATCTCATCACCGGCTCCCGGAGGGGTTTTCGCCAGCAGCGGCCAAATATCCGCGCTCAGCACGTAACGACCAACAACTGCCAGATTAGAAGGCGCTACGTCCGCTTTCGGTTTCTCGACGACACCAACCATCGGTACGCTCTCACCCGGCTGCAGGGGCAGGCCCTTGCAATCGACAACGCCGTATGCGGTAACGTCAGCAACCGGTTCAACCATGATCTGGCTTGCGCCGGTCTCATCGAAACGAGCGATCATTTCGGCCAGGTTGTCGCGAGACAGATCGGATTCATATTCATCAAGGATAACGTCCGGTAAAATAACCGCGACCGGCTCATCACCCACTACCGGGTGCGCGCAAAGCACAGCGTGGCCCAGACCTTTAGCCAGCCCCTGACGGACTTGCATAATAGTCACGTGCGGCGGACAAATAGATTGGACTTCTTCCAGCAGCTGGCGTTTTACGCGTTTTTCCAGCATCGCTTCCAGTTCAAAACTGGTATCGAAATGGTTTTCAATCGAGTTTTTCGAAGAGTGCGTAACCAGAACAATTTCGGTAATCCCGGCGGCAATACATTCGTTAACAACATATTGAATTAATGGCTTATCTACCAGCGGCAGCATTTCTTTCGGAATAGCCTTAGTAGCGGGCAGCATCCTGGTGCCTAATCCCGCAACCGGGATGACAGCTTTTCTTACTTTTGAATTAAGCGCAGCCATTGAAATCTCCTGGACTGTTCGTTTTTTAAACTTCTCGTTAATAATATGGTATCGAGTATATCAGCCTGCTCAGTCAAAGCTGTTCCGAAAAGGATTAGATATCTTCGAATTAGGAATTTTACGCATTAAACCCGGCGATAGTACCACCACAAAAGATCGCGTGGTAATCCCACGAGCCTAAAAATAAGCACAATTGTTCACTCCGTGGTCAACATCAGGCGTAAACGTCCGCCAGCCCCCCAAATTTGGCACTGCCATGATGCGCAGCGTTGACTAATTTGGTTGAGGTATGCATTACCTAAAGTGCCTAACGGAACGCCATTACTAATCTGAATTTGATGTTCTCCCGTATTCAAGGTGCCATTCAAACCCGCGGAGACTAAAATTAAATTTTTCAAGCCGCTGTGGTAATACCCTACCAATAATGGGAATTGCCCGGGTAAGTTTGCCTGCCGCAGCAATTGGTTAACCTGTTTTAGCAGGCTACCCATCTCCGGCAAACGCTGCCCCTGATGAGCGAGCTGCTCCTGCAGTAACCCATTAAACAGCGCGCGCAGCAATAGGGCCGCCAGAACGCCATTATCACCTGCTCGTGTGACATCCAGACAATAAAACGCCAGATCGTTTTCTGATAGCGGCGCAATATCGAGCACGAGCCCTGGCTTATCGACAGAGACAAGCTGGCGATAGTGAATACGGCAACGCGACATCTCCTGCTGCACCGGCGGCTGGAGCTCCTGAAGCAGCCTCGACGCCGCGCTAGGATCGCTTACCAGCGCATCCCAGTCCTCAAACAGGCGCTCTTCTTCTTCGACACGCGAATTAAACATATTGGGATAGAGGCAGGCATACACGGTTTCTCGCAGGCGATCGAAATCTTTAACCGGTTTGAGCAGGATATCCTGAACGCCCAGGCGCAACGCTTTGGCGATGTCCGCCATGTTTTCCGTCGCTGAAATCATCAGAATCGGCAACTGCTCGCCCTGGTTACGTACATGTTCTACCAGCTGCAGTCCGTTCATTCGCGGCATGGAGATATCGCAAATCATCAAATCAGGTTTTGACTCCGCCATTTTTTGCAGTGCATCTATACCATCTTCCGCCTGTACGATGGTCGCACCAAGTGAAGCTAACCAGGTGTGCATAAGAGAGCGGAAAACGGGTTCGTCTTCAACTATCAGAATCTGTTTTCCCGCCAATGGCTGCGTCATGATCTCTCCCCTGACTGACGATAATTTAATAGTGGCATGATATTCACGCTACCGCCTGTCAGAATTTACTTAAGTATGCATCAAATGCGCTCCACGGGGGTACGCACTAAAGGTAATAGTTCATCCATTTTCTTTTCCACTGCCAGATGTCCGGCGGCGATAGCTTCGCCGGCCCGGTGGAAATCAAGCGTGGAGATTTGCGGGCAAAAGGGCTGAATCAGGATATCAGGCGGGTCGCCCGCCATACGATTTCGCTTGAGGCGATTCTCCAGAACCTGAATTGACGTCGACATGATTTCCATCGCCGTTGGCGCCCTCGTCGCCCGACGTGACGTCATACGCGCCAGGCGCGTGCGCAGCCGTGAATGCCACGAAAAATCTTCCTCGCTCTCCGGACGAGGCACCTCCATTGACAGCAAATCCTGCTGCATCAGATGCGCATCGTGCTGCAAATCAACGGCAATGACGATATCTGCGCCCATGGCGCGAGCCAGAGACACCGGCACGGGGTTAACCACCGCGCCATCCACCAGCCAGTAGCCATTATGCATCACCGGCGCCATCAAACCCGGCATACTGCAGGACGCACGGATCGCCAGATGCAGATCCCCTTCCGTAAACCACAGTTCACGACCGGTGCTTAAATTCGTTGTGACCGCCGCGAAAGGACGTTCGCAGCGCTCGATCTCGCTGACGGGCATGAGTTTGCGGTATTGACTAAACACGCGCTCGCCCCGCAGCAGGCCACCCCGTTGCCAGGAGAGATCCATTAACTTCAGTACGTCCCAGTTACTAAAGGAGCATACCCATTTCTCCAGGGCCGGAAGCCGATTGCAGGCGTACGCCGCTCCGACCAGCGAGCCAATGGAGCACCCTGCGATAACATCGACGTCGATACCCGTCCGCCGTAAGGCATTAATCACGCCGATATGCGACCACCCGCGAGCGGCGCCAGCCCCTAACGCCAGGCCAATTTTAAGCTTTCTCATGAGTACCGAAACATATCCTTCCACTCCGGGCATGGCATCATCGCCATACCTCAGTTAACATAATGCGCTTTGGCGGCGTAGCGCCGTCTTTCTTTTTCCTGTGGAGGCCGTTTTGTCGCCATTATGCCCCTGTGGCAGCGCTCTGGAGTATAGCTCATGTTGTCAGCCTTATCTGGCTGGCGCGCAGCTGGCGCCAGATCCGTCACAGCTGATGCGCTCCCGCTATAGCGCGTTTGTTATGAAAGACGCCGACTATCTGATTAAAACCTGGCACCCCTCCTGTCAAGCGCAGCAGTTTCGCGCAGACCTGGAAAACGGTTTTACCCGCACACAGTGGCAGGGTCTCACCGTCTTTGCCGCCGAGACGGGCAAGAACCCGGATGAAGGCTTTGTCAGCTTTATCGCTCGTTACGCTGACGATAACCGCTCCGGAGCCATTATTGAACGATCCCGATTCTTAAAAGAAAACGGACAGTGGTATTATATTGACGGCACGCGACCGCTAATCGGTCGTAACGATCCCTGCCCTTGCGGTTCAGGTAAAAAATTTAAAAAATGCTGCGGTCAGTAAGCCAGCAGCAGAAATAGCAAACACTACAGGATTTTCCCCGCGATGCATTCACAACAACGTAAAGTACTGCGCACTATTTGCCCTGATCAGAAAGGCCTCATCGCGCGTATCACTAATATCTGCTACAAGCACGAACTGAATATCGTGCAGAACAATGAGTTTGTTGACCACCGAACCGGCCGCTTCTTTATGCGCACCGAGCTCGAGGGTATTTTCAATGATTCAATCCTGCTGGCGGACCTCGACAGCGCGCTGCCGGAAGGTTCAATTCGTGAACTCAATCCAGCAGGGCGCCGCAGGGTCGTCATTCTGGTCACCAAAGAGGCGCACTGCCTCGGCGATCTGCTGATGAAAGCTAACTACGGCGGCCTGGACGTAGAAATCGCCGCCGTCATCGGCAATCACGAAACGCTGCGCTCGCTGGTTGAACGGTTTGATATTCCCTTCCAGCTGGTGAGCCATGAGGGTTTAACTCGCGAAGAGCATGATAAACAGATGGGCGACGCGATCGCCGCCCTTGAGCCGGATTACGTTGTGCTGGCGAAATACATGCGGGTGTTGACCCCAGAGTTTGTCTCTCGTTTCCCGAATAAAATTATTAATATTCATCACTCATTCCTGCCGGCTTTTATCGGCGCGCGTCCGTATCACCAGGCCTATGACCGCGGGGTGAAGATTATTGGCGCCACCGCACACTACGTGAACGATAATCTGGATGAAGGCCCAATCATTATGCAGGACGTCATTCACGTCGATCATACCTACACCGCGGAAGATATGATGCGCGCTGGCCGCGACGTCGAAAAAAACGTTCTGAGCCGCGCGCTGTATCAGGTTCTTGCTCAGCGGGTATTTGTTTACGGTAACCGGACGATTATTCTTTAATCTCAGGGAAATGAATTGATTAGCTTTGCACCTTTGCGGATAAAAAGCAGGCAAACAGCTTCATTTCCCTAAAGGAATGCTTTACAGGGGCGTCTCATTTGATATGATGCGCCCCGCTTCCAGCAGGAAGCAGGCCAGTAAATAGCATTACCCCGTGGTGGGGTTCCCGAGCGGCCAAAGGGAGCAGACTGTAAATCTGCCGTCATCGACTTCGAAGGTTCGAATCCTTCCCCCACCACCATTCTTTACCACGTTGTTGTGGTAATACCGATGAACGTAAACGATGTTTGCACTTATCGGGAAGGGTGAGAATCTTCGACCAAGGTTCGAGTCGAGCGAAAGCGAGACAAAGTTGCCGCAGGCAACGGCCCGAAGGGTGAGGAGCGAAGCGACGAATAATCCTTCCCCCACCACCATCTCTCAGCTTGACCTCAAAATTTGAATTACCCCTGGTGGGGTTCCCGAGCGGCCAAAGGGAGCAGACTGTAAATCTGCCGTCATCGACTTCGAAGGTTCGAATCCTTCCCCCACCACCATCACTTCCATGTCGTATTGAATTCACACTTCGCTAAGTGCCCCATATCCATCCCATGCGGGAAGGATGAGAAGCTTCGACTAAGGTTCGATTCGAGCGGAGCGAGAAAGCGTTGCCGCAGGCAACGACCCGAAGGGCGAGGCGCAACGCGCCGAGTAATCCTTCCCCCACCACCATCACTTCCCTGCAGTACCTCAGCAAAATCAAATTATCAAAACCGTCTTAGTTAGCTCTTTTATTTCTCCAGAACTGATTCTGTATTTCTGCCATATGTGCCCCGGCGGCGCTACGCTTGGCCGGGCTACAAGGGCATGCAGTCTGTAGCCCGGCCAAGCGTAGCGCCGCCGGGAGCAGACCGCACAAATGAAAAACCCTGCCGCAGCAGGGTTTAGCTTTACTCGAAATAGAATTAGCGACGGGCGCGAACAATCTGGTATTTGCGCGTCAGGTACTCCACCGGCGCGCTCCAGATATGCACCAGACGGGAGAACGGGAACAGCACAAACAGCGTCATGCCCAGCACCAGGTGCACGCGGAAAATAAACGCCACGCCGTCCAGGTGCGAAGATGCTCCGCCGTGGAAGGTCACCACCGACTGCGCCCAGCCGACCAGCTTCATCATTTCGCTACCGTCCATATGCTGAGCGGAGAACGGAATAGTCAGCAGGCCCAGGGCGCACTGCACCATCAGCAGGGAGAGGATCAGAATATCCGCTCCGGTGGTGGTGGCGCGCACGCGCGGGCTCAGCAGACGACGTTTCAGCAGCAGCAGACCGCCCACCAGCGTCATCACGCCGCAGGCGCCGCCCGCAATCATCGCCATCTTCTGCTTCACGTCGACCGGCAGGAAGGATTCGTACATCCAGTGCGGCGTCAGCATACCGAGAAAGTGACCGGCAAAGATCCCCAGAATCCCGATATGAAACAGGTTCGAAGCCAGATTCATCCCTTTACGGTCCAGCATCTGGCTGGAGGCCGCACGCCAGGTATACTGCCCGTAGTCATAACGCAGCCAGCTTCCCACCAGGAACACCGTACCGGCGATATACGGATAGATGTCAAAGAAGAACATATTCAGGAAGTGCATTATTGCTGTCCTCCGTTAGAGATATTCAAATATTGCGGGGCAACGGCTCCGGCAAAACGACGCTGGTGAGCGGAGATCTCCGACTCGCCGCAGCCCTGATCGGCAAAGAATTTCACCTGTTCTTCTTCCCAGACGGCGTCCAGCGCCTGCGGCGTATCGTCGCGGGCTTCATCGGCGATTTTTTCCGCCACTTTCTGGCTATCGACCTGCGCGTTAGCCAGCTTGAGCAGCAGCTCAAACAGCGCCGCGTAGCCGCTCTCGCGCTGCTGCAGGCGAGCGCTGAGCAGGCCGAGAATCGGCGCGACGTCCTGCAATCCGCCGAGCGCTTCCGCTTCCGGCAGCTGCGCCAGATACTCCAGGTACAGCGGGAGATGATCCGGCAATTCGCGGCTATCCAGCTGCAGACCGTGGCGCTCATACTGCGCCATCAGGTCAACCATTGCCTGGCCGCGATCGCGGGATTCGCCGTGCACGTGCTCAAACAGCAGCAGCGAGGTCGCGCGGCCGCGATCGAACAGTTCGCTATAGCGAGACTGCGCGTCCAGCACATCCTGAGCGGTCAGGTCACGCAGGAAAACGCTCAGCTTATGGGCATCCTCCGGCGCGAGCTTTTCCGAAGCGGCGATAGCGTCAAACAGCTCCTGCTGATGCTGCCATAAGGCAGCGTCAGGGTACTCGAGAAGGCGCGACACAATGACGAGTTCAATCATGGGTGCGGCTCCGTTTTGCTGGTGACGTCGATAGCATCGATACGGCGGCTGTTAAACAGATTGAACTGGCTGTCAGAACCGTGGCAGCCGTCGCCGAAGGTAAAGCCGCAACCGTTTTTCTCCGGGAAGGCGTCGCGGGCCTGCTCGCGGTGGCTGCTCGGCACCACGAAACGGTCTTCGTAGTTAGCGATAGCCAGATAGCGATACATCTCCTGCGCCTGGGCTTCAGTGAGGCCTACCTCTTCCAGCGCCCGGGTATCCAGTACGCCGTCGACGGTTTCCGCGCGTTTGAAGTGGCGCATCGCCAGCATGCGTTTCAGCGCCAGCAGCACCGGCTGGGTATCGCCCGCGGTCAGCAGGTTGGCCAGATACTGAACCGGGATACGCAGGCTTTCCACGTCCGGCAGAATACCGTTGCTGCCCAGTTCCCCCGCGTCGGCGGCCGACTGAATCGGCGACAGAGGCGGCACATACCAGACCATCGGCAGGGTGCGATATTCCGGATGCAGCGGCAGCGCCAGCTTCCAGTCCATCGCCATTTTGTACACCGGCGACTGCTGGGCTGCGTCGATAACGCCCTGCGGCACGCCGTCTTTCAGCGCTTGCTCAATCACTTTCGGGTCGTTCGGGTTGAGGAACACGTCCAGCTGACGCTGATACAGGTCTTTCTCATTCTCCGTGCTGGCGGCATTTTCAATGGCGTCCGCGTCATACAGCAGCACGCCGAGGTAGCGAATACGCCCCACGCAGGTTTCCGAGCAAACGGTCGGCATCCCGGATTCGATACGCGGGTAGCAGAAGATGCACTTCTCCGATTTCCCGCTCTTCCAGTTGAAGTAGATTTTCTTGTACGGACAGCCGGTGATGCACATACGCCAGCCGCGGCACTTGTCCTGGTCGATCAGTACGATGCCGTCTTCTTCACGTTTGTAGATGGCGCCGCTCGGGCAGGTCGCCACGCACGCCGGGTTCAGGCAGTGCTCGCACAGACGCGGTAGATACATCATGAAGGTGTTTTCGAACTGGCCGTACATCGCCTTCTGCATGTTCTCAAAGTTCTGGTCTTTGGCGCGTTTCTCGAACTCGCCGCCCAGAATTTCTTCCCAGTTTGGACCGCTGGTGATTTTATCCATCCGCTGGCCGGTGATCAGCGAGCGCGGGCGGGCGATCGGCTGGTGTTTGCTTTCCGGCGCGTTGTGCAGGTTCTGGTAGTCGTAGTCAAACGGCTCGTAGTAGTCGTCGATGCCCGGCAGATGCGGGTTAGCAAAGATTTTACCGAGCAGCATCGCGCGGTTGCCCATGCGCGGCTGTAGCTTGCCGTTGATCTTACGGATCCAGCCGCCCTTCCACTTCTCCTGATTCTCCCAGTCGTTCGGGAAACCGACGCCCGGTTTACTTTCAACGTTGTTGAACCACGCGTACTCCATACCCTCGCGGCTGGTCCAGACGTTTTTACAGGTGACCGAGCAGGTATGACAGCCGATGCACTTATCGAGATTCAGCACCATGCCGACTTGTGAACGAATTTTCATTTTACGCTCTCCTGTACCTGGTCATTACCTTCGCCATCTAACCAGTTAATATTCTTCATCTTACGTACCACCACGAACTCATCGCGGTTAGACCCTACCGTGCCGTAGTAGTTAAAGCCGTAGGCCAGCTGGGCATAGCCGCCGATCATATGGGTCGGCTTCGGCGTAATACGGGTCACGGAGTTGTGGATCCCGCCGCGCTGCTCGGTGATCTCGGAACCCGGCAGGTTTACGATACGCTCCTGGGCGTGGTACATCATGGTCATCCCGGCCGGCACGCGCTGGCTGACCACCGCGCGGGCGGTCAGCGCGCCGTTGCTGTTGAACACCTCGATCCAGTCGTTATCCTCAATCCCCAGATCTTTGGCGTCCGCTTCGCTCATCCACACAATCGGCCCGCCGCGCGACAGCGTCAGCATCAGCAGGTTGTCGCTGTAGGTGGAGTGAATACCCCACTTCTGGTGCGGCGTCAGGAAGTTCAACGCCTTCTCCGGGTTGCCGTTGGATTTCGCCCCCATCACCGTTTTCACCGAACGGGTATCAATTGGCGGACGATAGACCAGCAGGCTTTCGCCGAAATCACGCATCCACTGATGATCCTGATACAGCTGCTGGCGGCCGGAAAGCGTACGCCACGGGATCAGTTCGTGAACGTTGGTGTAGCCGGCGTTATAGGAAACGTGCTCATCTTCGAGTCCGGACCAGGTCGGGCTGGAGATAATTTTGCGCGGCTGGGCCTGAATATCGCGGAAGCGGATTTTTTCCTCTTCTTTATTCGTCGCCAGATGCGTATGGTCGCGACCGGTAAATTCGCTGAGCGCCGCCCAGGCTTTCACCGCCACGTGGCCGTTGGTCTCCGGCGCCAGGGTCAGGATCATCTCTGCCGCATCAATTGCGGTGTTAAGCATCGGCTGGCCTTTCGCCGGGCCGTCCGCTTTGGTGTAGTTGAGCTTGCGCAGCAAATCCATTTCGCTCTGGGTATTCCAGGCGATGCCTTTCCCGCCGTTGCCGATTTTCTCCATCAGCGGGCCGATAGAAGTGAAGCGTTCGTATGTCGCCGGATAATCGCGCTCGACGGTCAGAATATGCGGCGCGGTTTTCCCAGGAATCAGGTCACATTCGCCTTTTTTCCAGTCCTTAACGTCCAGCGGCTGCGCCAGTTCGGCGGCGGAGTCGTGCTGGATAGGCAGCGTCACCACGTCGGTCTCTTTGCCGAGGTGCCCCACGCAGACTTCAGAGAATTTCTTCGCGATATCTTTGTAGATATCCCAGTCGCTTTTCGATTCCCAGGCCGGGTCGACGGCGGCTGATAGCGGATGAATAAACGGATGCATATCCGAGGTATTCATGTCGTCTTTTTCATACCAGGTGGCGGTCGGCAGCACGATGTCGGAATAGAGGCAGGTGCTCGACAGACGGAAATCGAGTGTCACCACCAGATCCAGCTTGCCGTCGAGACCGTTGTCTTTCCACTCCACTTCTTCCGGCTTCACGCCGCCCTGCTTACCGAGATCTTTGCCCTGAATACCGTTTTCCGTACCCAGCAGGTACTTCAGCATGTACTCGTGGCCCTTACCGGAAGAGCCCAGCAGGTTAGAACGCCAGATAAACAGGTTGCGCGGATGGTTTTTACCGTTTTCCGGCTGCTCTGCGGCAAAGCGAATGGAACCCTCTTTCAGGGATTTGACGGTGTAATCGACCGGCGTCATGCCCGCTTTCTTCGCCTCTTCCGCGATGCGCAGCGGGTTGGTGCCCAGCTGCGGCGCCGACGGCAGCCAGCCCATACGTTCAGCGCGCACGTTGAAGTCAATCAGGTGGCCGCTGTAGCGGGATTTATCCGCTAACGGCGACAGCAGTTCCTGTGCGGTCACGGTTTCGTAGCGCCACTGGCTGGAGTGGTTATAGAAGTACGACGTGCTGTTCATATGACGCGCCGGACGCTGCCAGTCGAGAGCAAACGCCAGCGGCTGCCATCCGGTCTGCGGACGCAATTTTTCCTGGCCGACATAGTGCGCCCAGCCGCCGCCGCTCTGACCGACGCAGCCGCAGAAGATCAGCATATTGATAAGACCGCGATAGTTCATATCGAGGTGGAACCAGTGGTTCAGACCGGCGCCGACGATAATCATCGAACGGCCGTGGGTCTTATCGGCGTTATCGGCAAACTCCCGCGCGGTACGGATAATGTGCGCCCGGGAAACGCCGGTGATTTTCTCCGCCCACGCTGGGGTATACGCTTTGACGTCATCGTAGCTGCTGGCGCAGTTTTCATCGCCAAGACCGCGATCCAGACCGTAGTTCGCCATGGTCAGGTCGTAGACGGTGGTGACCAGCACGCTAGAGCCATCGGCCTTCTGCAGGCGTTTGACCGGCAGTTTGTGCAGCAGCACGTTTTCCAGCTCGACTTTATTAAAGTGCTCGGTGCCTTCGCCGCCAAAATACGGGAAGCCGACGTTGGCGATATTGTCGTGGCCGCCCAGCAGGCTCAGGCGCAGCTCAACGTCTTCGCCGGTTTTGCCGTCGCGCTGTTCCAGGTTCCACTTGCCTTTGTCGCCCCAGCGGAAGCCGATAGAGCCGTTCGGTACGGTGATTTCGCCCTTCTCATCAAAAGCGACGGTTTTCCATTCCGGGTTCGTTTCCTGACCTAATGCATCCACCAGGTCAGCCGCGCGCAGCATGCGGCCCGCCGCGTAATAGCCGTCGCGCTCTTCAAGCATCACCAGCATCGGCATGTCGGTGTAGCGGCGCACGTAATCGGTGAAATACTGGCTCGGTTTGTCGAGATGGAACTCGCGCAGCATGACGTGGCCCATCGCCAGCGCCATCGCCGCATCGGTACCCTGCTTCGGCGCCAGCCACAGATCGCAGAGCTTGGCGATTTCGGCGTAGTCAGGGGTGATGGCAACGGTTTTGGTACCTTTGTAGCGCACTTCGGTAAAGAAGTGGGCATCCGGGGTACGGGTCTGCGGAACGTTGGAACCCCAGGCGATAATATAGCTGGAGTTATACCAGTCGGCGGATTCCGGCACGTCGGTCTGCTCGCCCCAGGTCTGCGGTGACGCAGGCGGCAGGTCGCAGTACCAGTCGTAGAAGCTCAGGCAGGTGCCGCCGATCAGCGACAGATAGCGCGCGCCGGAGGCATAGGAGACCATTGACATCGCCGGAATAGGCGAGAAGCCGGCCACGCGGTCCGGGCCGTAGGTTTTGACGGTGTAGACGTTAGAGGCGGCAATCAGCTCGTTCACTTCCTGCCAGGACGAACGCACGAAACCGCCGCGGCCGCGCGCCTGCTTAAAGCTTTTCGCTTTGTCGGCGTCTTCAATAATAGAGGCCCAGGCATCCACCGGATCGCTGTGCTGAACTTTCGCTTCACGCCACATTTTCATCAGGCGTTTGCGCATCAGCGGATACTTCAGGCGGTTGGCGCTGTAAAGATACCAGGAGTAGCTGGCACCGCGCGGGCAGCCGCGCGGCTCGTGGTTTGGCATATCCGGACGGGTGCGCGGATAGTCTGTCTGCTGGGTTTCCCAGGTAACCAGGCCATTTTTGACATAAATCTTCCAGCTGCACGAACCGGTGCAGTTGACACCGTGGGTGGAGCGCACAACTTTATCGTGCTGCCAACGTTGACGGTATCCATCCTCCCAGTCCCGGTTGGTTTTTAGAAGCTGGCCGTGCCCATCGGCAAAGGTTTCACCCTTCTGTTTGAAGTAGCGAAACCGGTCCAGGAATTTACTCATCGGGTCTCTCCTGTGTGGAGCCTGACGGCTCTCTGATAAATCGACATTGCTGGATTTGCAGCGAAGGTAACGCTATGAAAGAGGGAGAGAATTGATAACGATCAAGACGATATGGCTTATAAAAACGGGTTAACACAGTAATTACCACCAAAGTAGTATTTATTTCTATTTTTTATTTTATTGATTAACAAAGATATTTTTCATAAAAGCCTGCAGAAAATAAGGATTAGCGATCCGCCATGGTATTAAGGGGTAGATACCCCTGAAGTCATTTTTTCTGTGACTTCAGGGGGCTTTTAAAATTACCCTATACCATTAGTATGTTGTAACTAAAAAATAAACGCTAAAAAGGGCGCAAATACCGTTGCGCCCTTTGCAGAAACTCAGAAAGAAATATTATTTCTGCTTGCGTCCGTAGACTGCCCAGGTAATCACCACGCAGGCGATATAGAACACCAGGAAGACCTTCATAGCGCCGGCCGGTGAGCCGGTTAAATCCAGCGAAATACCAAACGCTTTTGGAATAAAGAAGCCGCCAATCGCGCCAATCGCCGAAATAAAGCCCAGCGCCGCCGCCGTATCGGTCGCCGCTTCACGCATGGCCTGCGCTTCGCTGCCGCCCTGCGCCTTAACGCGATCCATGGTCATTTTGCGGAAGATAACCGAGATCATCTGGAAGGTAGACGCGCTGCCCAGACCGGCGGTCAGGAACAGCACCATAAATACCGCGAAGAAGGCAATAAAGTTGCCGCCCTCGCCGTGGGTCGGCAGCGTCAGGAACAGCAGGCCGCAGAAGATAGCCATAACCACGAAGTTCACCAGCGTCACGCGAGTCCCGCCGAGGCGGTCGGAGATCGCCCCGCCGGTCGAGCGCGCCAGGGCGCCGATAAACGGCCCGAAGAACGCGTAATGCAGAATCTGCACATCCGGAAACTGGGTCTTCGACAGCATGGCGAAGCCCGCCGAGAAGCCGATAAACGAGCCGAAGGTGGCAAGATAGAGCAGCGCCATAATCCACAGATGGGCGCGCTTCAGTACCGGTAGCTGCTCGCTCAGCGACGCCTTCGACGCCGACAGATCGTTCATAAAGAACCACGCCGCCAGGGTGAAGATAATCAGGAACGGCACCCAGATCCACGCCGCGTTTTCCAGATACAGCATGGAGCCGTCCGGCTGCTCGCTGCCGGTACCACCAAAGACGGCGAAGATCGACAGCGAAATCACCAGAGGGGCAACCAGCTGCATTACGCTGACGCCCATGTTCCCGAGGCCGCCGTTGATGCCCAGCGCGCCGCCCTGCTTCTGTTTCGGAAAGAAGAAGCTGATGTTAGCCATACTGGAAGCAAAGTTCGCCCCCGCAAAACCGCAGAGCAGAGAAATAATCACGAAAACGCTGAAGGGCGTAGAGGTATCCTGTACCGCGAAGCCTAACCAGACGCAGGGCACGATCATGATCCCGGTACTGAACGCGGTCCAGCGACGTCCGCCGAACAGCGGCACCATAAACGCGTAAGGCACGCGCAGCAGCGCGCCGGAGAGCGCCGGGAGCGCGGTCAGCATAAACAACTGGTCGGTGGTAAACTGAAAGCCGACTTTATTCAGGTTGACGGCAACGGCGCTGAACAACATCCAGACGCAGAATGCCAGCAAAAGACACGGGACGGAGATCCACAGATTGCGGCTGGCGACGCGATGACCGCGCTGCTGCCAGAATTCAGGATCTTCGGGACGCCAGTCGCTAATGACTGAACTGTTAATCTTCTCCGGGATTGAAGAGTGACTCATAGACACCTCTAATAATTCATATTAACCCTGGCTACCTTATGGGTTACAGACGGCGGTAAGTTGATATAAATCAAAGGAAAAGTTGGCGCTAATTTGGCTAAAAAAAACGCATCACCCGAAGTGAGTAGCTATTTCTGCGTAAAAAAGTGTGGTTTTTCACGCCAGTGCTGGCATTGTCCGAACGTCTGCCACCAGCCCATCACACCCTGACAATTAAGGGGTAATCCTTTAGGGGTATGGGTATACTCCAGGGGATGTCCGAGAATAAGCGCCACTCCCGGATGATTTGCCGGTCAGGAGCCTCATACCCCATGTTGAAACGTCTTTTTACGCCGCTAACGCTTGTTAATCAACTCGCGTTAATCGTTCTGTTAGCCACGGTCATCGGCGTCGCCGGAATGGCGATCTCTTCTCGCCTGGTGCACGGCGTTCAGGGCAGCGCGCATGCGATTAACAAAGCCGGCTCGCTGCGCATGCAGAGCTACCGCCTGCTGGCGGCAGTACCGCTGGGCGAAAGCGATCAAAAGCTGCTTGATGAAATGACGGCCACCGTTTTTAGCCCGGAACTGCAGTACGCCGCTCGCCATGACGATCAGCAGCGCCAGCTTCAGGCGTTACAGCACTACTGGCAGCTGGAGCTGGCGCCGGGGATGCGCAGGGCGCAAAATCAGGCCTCGGTCGCGACGGATGTCGCCGGCTTTGTCGATCGCATCGACCAACTGGTGACCGCTTTCGATCACACCACCGAGGAGCGGATTAAACACGTGGTCTGGATCCAGCGCATCATGGCCGTGGGGATGGCGCTGCTGCTGGTGTTTACCATCGTCTGGCTGCGCGCCCGTCTGCTACGCCCGTGGAAACAGCTGCTCGGCATGGCCCGAGCGGTGAGCCGACGCGATTTTACCCAGCGCGCGCAGATTAGCGGGCGCAACGAGATGGCGACGCTCGGTATGGCGCTGAACAATATGTCTGAAGAGCTGGCGGAGAGCTATTCGGTGCTTGAACGCCGGGTGCAGGAAAAAACCGCCGGTCTGGAGCAGAAAAACGAGATCCTCGCCTTCCTGTGGCAGGCCAACCGCCGACTGCACTCGAACGCGCCGCTCTGCGAGCGCATTTCGCCCGTTCTTAACGGGTTACAGGGGCTAACCCTGCTGCGCGATATTGAAGTTCGCGTTTACGATATGGAAGATGAAGACAACCATCAGGAGTTTTCCTGCCACTCCGATATTCAGTGCGACGACAGAGGCTGCTATCTGTGTCCGCGCGATCTGCCGCCGCTGCCGGATACCGGCACCACCTTAAAATGGCGGCTGTCGGATGCCCATAATCAGTACGGTATTTTGCTGGCCACCCTGCCCGCCGGGCGGCATCTGAGCCACGATCAGCAGCAGCTGGTGGATACGCTGGTTGAACAACTCACCGGCACCCTCGCCCTCGATCGCCATCAGGAGCGCCAGCAGCAGCTTATCGTGATGGAGGAGCGCGCCACTATCGCCCGCGAGCTCCACGACTCCATCGCCCAGTCGCTCTCCTGTATGAAAATGCAGGTTAGCTGCCTGCAGATGCAGGGCGACGATCTGCCGGAAGCGAGCCGCCAGCTGCTGGGGCAAATCCGTAATGAACTCAATACCTCCTGGGCCCAGCTGCGCGAACTGCTGACGACCTTCCGGCTACAGCTCACCGAACCGGGGCTGCGCCCGGCGCTGGAGGCCAGCTGCCGGGAATACAGCGCCCACTTCGGTTTCACGGTACGCCTGGATTATCAGCTGCCGCCGCGTTTTGTTCCATCGCATCAGGCCATTCATCTGCTGCAAATCGCCCGGGAAGCGCTCAGCAACGCGCTGAAGCACGCCAATGCCACCGATGTCAGCGTTACCGTGGCGTTGCGGGACAATCAGGTCCGGCTGACGGTGGCCGATAACGGTCGCGGCGTGCCGGATCACGCGGAGCGCAGCAACCACTACGGCCTGATTATCATGCGCGATCGCGCGCAGAGCCTGCGCGGGGACTGTCAGGTTCGGCGTCGGGAAACCGGCGGTACCGAAGTGGTGGTCACTTTTATCCCTGAAAAATCGTTTTCAATCCAATAAGGAGAACTTCATGAGTCAACAGGAACGGGCAACCATCCTTCTCATCGACGATCACCCGATGCTGCGCACCGGCGTCAAACAGCTGATCAGCATGGCCCCGGACATCCAGGTTATCGGCGAAGCCAGCAACGGCGAGCAAGGGATTGCGATGGCGGAATCATTAGATCCCGATTTGATTCTGCTGGATCTCAATATGCTGGGCATGAACGGTCTGGAAACCCTCGACAAGCTGCGCGAAAAGTCGCTTTCCGGCCGCGTGGTGGTATTTAGCGTCTCCAATCATGAAGAAGACGTGGTGACCGCCCTGAAACGCGGCGCCGACGGCTATCTGCTGAAGGATATGGAGCCGGAAGATCTGCTGAAGGCGCTGCAGCAGGCCGCGGCAGGCGAAATGGTGCTCAGCGAAGCGTTAACCCCGGTGCTGGCTGCCAGCCTGCGCGCTAATCGCGCCACCTCGGACCGCGACATCAGCCAGCTGACCCCGCGCGAGCGCGATATTCTCAAGCTGATTGCCCAGGGCCTGCCGAACAAAATGATCGCCCGCCGTCTGGACATCACCGAAAGTACCGTCAAAGTCCACGTCAAGCATATGCTCAAGAAAATGAAGCTGAAATCGCGCGTGGAAGCGGCGGTTTGGGTCCATCAGGAGCGCGTATTTTAGGGCAGATGCTGCCACGACACGCCCTCGGCCGGTACCCGTACCAACGGCTCAGTCAGCGCCAGTGCGATCTCATTGGATGAGACGCGCTGACCCGTTTTATCCTCCACCACCAGCGAAAGATGCCAGCGGTTGCTCGCCCCGGCTTCGCTGCTCCAGCGCGGCATAATCACGGTCCAGCCGTCCGTACTGTTCGCCTCAATTGGCGAAGTCAGGCTTAGCGCCTGGGTATCCCCCTGCCAGCTCAGCGACTTAATGCCGTGCAGGCTGCGAATCTGCAGTTTCAGCTGCACCGTTTCCCCGGGCTGAAGATCCCAGGGCGGCGTCGCCAGATAAACCGACAGCGTTTTACGCTGGCGATATTCAACGACCGGCAGGTTATCCCGTTCCGGGCTGTCGTAGCGGCTGCCGCGAAGCGATCGGCTAACGGCGACTTCATCGGCCGCCAGCTGCTGCTTCAGCGGGACGCCGAAACGATAGTTCAGCTTCAGCCCGACATCATTTTGGCTGACGCCGCTCTCGCCCTGCTTATGCTTAGCCGTGACCGTCACCAGCGGAACGGGAGTGTAATTCAGCCCCACCGACACCGCGACCGGGTTATGGTAGCCGGTACCCGAATGGAACAGATCGACGCTATCGCCAAAATACTGCTCCACGCTGACGCTGGTATTAATGTGCTGATAAAACGGCAGCCGCGCCTGGGCGGTGACATCGTAGCCGCTCGCCATACGCTGCTGCTGGGTCAGGCTACTCCCCTGCTGCCAGCCGCCGAGCGGCTGGTAGTAGTTCGCCGACAGGCGCAGCGACTCACCCCAGGCTTCGGCCCCGACGCTGCCGCGCGCCATCCGATCGTCCAGGGCTTTATCGTAGAAAGAGTTGTAGCCCAGCAGCCAGGAGCCCATCCGCCAGCGCTGGCCGAGACCAATATTGCCGACCAGACCCGTATCCCGCTGGGTGACCGAGTACTGATTCCAGGTAAGGTAGTCGCCGTTATCCTGCAGAGGGACAAACCAGCTCCCTTTGCTGCCGGTAAAATTGCCCTCTTTATCGACCAGCAGATCGACGTTGGCGTTGCCCCACGGCGAAAGCCAGTTCTCCAGCTGGTGGCTGACCTCGTTCCCCAGTTTACCGATGGCAAATACTCGCGCCTGTTCGCTGGTTGTCAGCCCGTTATCGCTCATACTGGCTTCACCAAATTTCTTCGCCATCTCGGCAAAGTGCTTTGCGTCGTCGTCGACCTGCGGCGCCAGGCCGAGGTCGGGTAAGCTCTCAGGCGCGCCGGAGAACGCCTGATTATCCTGCAGCGCGCGGGCGGGCGCGCCTGCCAGCAGCAGAAGAAGCGGTAAATACGGGGTTATGCGGAACGACAAGGAGCTCAAATCGGTTACGTCTACTCACGAAGTGGTGGCGGCAAAACCTAAGTTTATCGTTTTTTGCCCGCCCTCGCAGCCTCTCGCGCGATTCCAGGAATATGCTGAATCTCAGGCCTGAACCCGCTTCGCCGCCAGCAGCGCCTTAAGCTCCGGGAGACAGGAACCGCAGCTGGTGCCGCATTTGAGCTTCGCCCCCAGCGCGGCAGGCGTACGGCAGCCGCTGGCAATCGCTTCGCCTATCGCCCGTTCGCCCACGCTAAAGCAGCTGCAGATAATGCGCCCGCGCGGCATCTCATCGCCGCCTTTTCTGCCGCTCAATAGTGCGTGGCGCCGGGCGGCGTTCTGCGGCGGGGTGCGAAACGCGGCGTGAATCCACTCGGCATCAATAGCCGGCTCGCTGGCGTCGCTCCACCAGCCGAGCATCAGCTCTCCCCCCTGCCACGCCAGAAGGTTCCAGACGTTGCCGCCTTCGGCTACCTGCATCTGCCATCCCTGTCGCTGACACCAGCCCACAAGCCAGTCGCGGGAGCGGATATCCCCCGCCAGCGAAAGATGGATAACGCCCTGCGCCGCCCGCCGCCGCCAGTGCAGCGAGGCGGGGAGCGGAACCGGCTGGCGAGCAAAAAGCTCGCCTTTCCACGCCGGCAGCCAGGCGGCTATCGCTACCGCCGCCTGTTTACTCTCCGGCTGCCCGGAGTGCGGGTCGGTGACCGCCCTCAGCAGGTTATTCACCCGTCCCTGGCGAGCATACTGATCATTCCAGTGCATCGGCACAAACAGCGACCCGGGACGCTGGCCAGCGCTGATTGTCACTTTTGCTACCATCACCCCATTCGGTGAGCGGACCCGCGCCAGTTCACCTTCCAGCAGCTGATAGCGCGTCGCGTCCGCTGGCGCGACTTCCACCACCGGTTCGCTAATATGCTGCATCAGACGCGGCACCGCGCCGGTGCGGGTCATGGTGTGCCACTGATCGCGGATCCGCCCGCTGTTGAGGATCAGCGGATAGAACGCATCGGTGACCGCCCGAGTGGGCTGTGGGGTCACCGGGACCATGCGCAGTTTGCCGCTGCGGTGCCACCCCTTGAGCAAACCCCAGCTTGCATGGCTGCGGCTCACCGGCCAGCGCACCGGTTCCAGCGCATCCCACGCTTCGCGGCTGAGATCCGCCAGTCCGCCGATGTCAAACGCCCGCTGGCCATCGTTTTCATATCCTGAAAGCGCGGCGTGTTCGCTGAACACCTCGTGCGGATGCTGCCAGGCAAAGGCGGAGCCGAAGCCCAGCGCCTGGGCCACGCGGGCGACGATCCACCAGTCGGCTCTGGCCTCCCCCGGCGGCGGCATGAAAGCGCGCTGGCGTGAGATCCGCCGTTCGGAGTTGGTTACCGTGCCGCTCTTCTCTCCCCACGCCAGCGCGGGAAAGCGGATATGGGCAAAGCGTCCGGTATCGGTAGCGGCGGCGACGTCGGAAACGATGACCAGCGGACAGGCCGCCAGCGCTTCGCTTACCGCATGGCTGTCCGGCAGCGACACCACCGGATTGGTGCCCATAATCCACACCGCTTTCACCTCGCCGCGGCCAATGGCGGCGAACAGATCCACCGCCGTCAGCCCCGGCGTTTGCGCCAGACGTTCGGTCCCCCAGAAGCGCGCCAGACGCCGTAAATCATCGGTTTCAAAATTCATTTGCGCCGCCAGCATGGTCGCCAGCCCGCCCACCTCGCGCCCGCCCATGGCGTTAGGTTGTCCGGTCAGCGAAAAAGGCCCGCAGCCCGGGCGGCCAAATTTCCCGCTCGCCAGGTGAACGTTGATGATAGCGTTGCATTTATCGCTGCCGCTGGCGGATTGGTTAATCCCCATGGTATAGAGCGTGATGGCGCGCGGAGCGGCGATAAACTCGCTGTAGAACTCGGCGACCTGCTGTCGCGGCAGGCCGCAGAACTGCGCTACTTTGTTGATGTTCCAGTTCCGGGCGATAGCCAGCGCCTGCGGCGCATCGCTGAAATCACCGCTGATGGCGCCGCTGGCGGCAATGGCGTTCAGCAGGCCGACAAACAGCCCGCCGTCGCTGCCGGGAGCCAGCGCCAGATGCCGGTCCGCGATATCGCAGGTGGCGGTCCGACGCGGATCAATGACCACCACCCGCATCTGCGGATTGTCGCGCTTCGCCTGCGCCAGCCGCTGATAGAGTACCGGATGCGCCCAGGCGGCGTTCGACCCGACCAGCACCACCAGATCGCTGTTTTCCACGTCCTCATAGCTGCACGGCACCACATCAGCGCCCAGCGCCCGTTTGTAGCCGGTAACCGCTGAAGACATGCACAGCCGCGAATTGGTATCGATATTTGCCGCGCCGATAAACCCCTTCATCAGCTTATTCGCCGCGTAGTAGTCTTCGGTCAGCAGCTGGCCGGAGGCATAAAACGCCACCGCCTGCGGCCCGTGACGGTCGATGACCTCCCGCAGGCGCGAACCCGCCGCCGCCAGCGCCTGGGTCCAGGTTGCGCGCTCGCCGTCGACTTCCGGGAAGAGCAATCTTCCCGCCAGGCCGACGGTTTCGCCCAGCGCCGCCCCCTTCACGCACAGGCGTCCAACGTTTGCCGGGTGCTGCTCATCCCCGCGTACGGTAACCTGGCCATCGGCATTCAGGCTGGCGATAACGCCGCAGCCGACTCCGCAATAGGGACACGTGGTCCTGGTTTCCGTCATCAGGAGGCCTCCGCGCGCGCCAGCAGCTGCTGGTTGCCAACCCACACTTTACCGTTCTCCACTTTGACCGGCCAGGCGCGTACCGCCAGTTCGCCGCCGTCGCACTGGCGGCCATCGCGCAGGCGGATGCGCTGCTTATACAGAGGCGAAATCACGATCGGTTCGCCGCCCGCATCGCCAAGCAGGCCGCGCGACAAAACGTTGGCCTCGCTGCCCGGTTCAAGGTTATCGAGGGCATACACCTGGTCGCCGAAGCGGAACAGCGCAATCTGCCGCTCGCCGAGCCGCGCGCCAATCCCCGCCTGCTGTGGAATGGCGTCGAGATCGCAAATGGCCTGCCACGGGCGGGACGGCAGCGCCGGTTCGGCCTGCGCCGCGAACGGGGCCAGCTGCGGCTGGCCGCGCAGGGTTTGCCGCTGTACGCTTTCGTCCGGCTCATCGCTGTTCACGTAGGAGCGGAACAGCGCCAGCCGCTGCGGATCGTTAAGGGTGGTTTGCCATTCGCACTGGTAGCTCTCGACCACCCGCGCCATCTCCTGCTCCAGCTCTTCGCCGATGCCGAGGCTGTCTTCGAGGATCACGTCGCGCAGATAGTCGACCCCGCCCTCAAGGTTATCCATCCAGGTACTGGTGCGCTGCAGGCGATCCGCGGTACGAATGTAGAACATCAGCAGCCGATCAATACTGCGAATAAGGGTGGCCTCATCAAGATCGCTGGCGAACAGGTCGGCATGGCGCGGCTTCATGCCGCCGTTGCCGCAAACGTACAGGTTCCAGCCCTTCTCCGTGGCGATAACCCCAATATCTTTCCCCTGGGCCTCCGCGCATTCGCGGGTACAGCCGGAGACGGCCATTTTAATTTTGTGCGGCGCGCGCAGCCCCTTGTAGCGATGTTCGAGGGTGACCGCCAGGCCGGTGGAATCCTGGACGCCGTAGCGGCACCAGGTCGAACCGACGCAGGATTTCACCGTCCTCAGGGATTTGCCGTAGGCGTGGCCGGTTTCAAATCCCGCCTCTGCCAGCTCGCGCCAGATTGCCGGGAGCTGCTCCAGGCGCGCGCCGAACAGGTCGATACGCTGGCCGCCGGTCACCTTACTGTATAGCTGATAGCGTTTGGCGATCTGGCCGATCGCAATCAGCCCGTCCGGCGTCACCTCTCCCGCCGCCATGCGCGGCACCACCGAATAGGTACCGTCTTTCTGAATATTGGCGAAGTAGCGATCGTTGGTGTCCTGAAGCGGCAGATGCGCCGGCTTCAGCAGATATTCATTCCAGCAGGAGGCCAGCACCGAGGCCACCAGAGGTTTACAGACTTCACAGCCGTGGCCGTGTCCATAGCGGGCAATCAGCTGTTCGAAGGTGCGGATATGGTTGACGCGTACCAGGTGATAGATCTCCTGCCGCGACCACGGAAAGTGCTCGCAGATATCCTTTTTAACTTCGACGCCCTGCTCGGCAAGCTGGTACTCCATCACCTGTTTCACCAGCGCGCTACAGCCGCCGCAGCCGGTTGCCGCTTTAGTGCAGCTTTTTATCGCCGCCATATCGCCCGCGCCGCCGCTCACCGCCTGGCAGATATCGCCTTTGCTGACGTTGTGACAGGAGCAAATCTGCGCGCTGTCCGGCAGCGCCGCTACCCTGAGCGCTTTTGGCGCGCTGCCCTCCCGCGCCGGAAGGATCAGGCTTTCCGGGTGTTTGGGTAAAGCCATCCCGTTAAGCATCATCTGTAGCAGCGTGGCATAGTCGCTGGCATCCCCGACCAGCACCCCGCCGAGCAGTTTTTTGCCCTCCGCGCTGACCACGATTTTTTTGTAGATCTGCTGCGGCCCATCAGTCCACTGATAGCTCTGACAGCCCGGCGTGCGCCCCTGGGCGTCGCCGAACGAGGCGACATCGACGCCCAGCAGCTTCAGCTTAGTGCTCATATCCGCGCCGCTAAAGCAGCCCGCCTCGCCCGCCAGGGTGGCCGCCGCGGCGCGCGCCATCTGATAGCCGGGCGCCACCAGACCATAAATTTTGTTTTCCCACAGGGCGCATTCGCCGATCGCCAGTACGTCCGGGTCGGAGGTACGGCACTGGTTGTCGATGCATATGCCGCCGCGTTCGCCTACGTTCAGTCCGCCGCGGCGCGCCAGCGCGTCCTGCGGACGAATACCGGCGGAGAACACCAGCATATCGGTCGCCAGCGAGGTGCCGTCAGCGAAGTTCAGCTGCAGCCCCTGCTCATTGCGAACAATTTCCGTCGTCGCCTTGCTGGTATGCACCCCGACGCCCAGTTGGCTGATTTTTTCCCGCAGCATCGCAGCGCCGCCGTTGTCCAGCTGCACCGCCATCAGGTTCGGCGCAAACTCGACAACGTGAGTTTCCAGCCCCAGCTGCTTCAGCGCGTTGGCCGCTTCCAGCCCGAGCAGGCCGCCGCCGATCACCACACCCCGTCGGGCGGTTGCGGCGCGGGCGGCAATCTGGTCGAGGTCGTCTAGCGTACGATAAACAAAACAGCCCTCGAGATTATGACCCGGCACCGGCGGAACAAACGGGTAAGACCCCGTCGCCAGCACCAGCTTATCCCAGTGGGTTTCGTGGCCGAAGGCATCGCGCACCACCCGCGCTTCGCGGTCGATGCTGGCGACCGATTCGCTCAGGCGCAGCTCAATACCGTGCTGAGCGAAAAAATCGCCCTCAACCAGCGACAGCGATTCCGCGCTGCGTCCGGCGAAATATTCAGTCAGATGAACCCGGTCGTAAGCGGCATAGCGCTCCTCGCAGAACACCACAATCCGATACTGTTGATGAAGGTGACGGTCGACGCATTGCTCAAGAAAATGGTGGCCGACCATACCGTGTCCGACCAGCACTAATACAGGTTTTGTCATCGTAGTTTGTCCCGCAGCGCGCGGCTGCATCGTTGAAGAGGGATCGAAGAGCCACTCTGCCGGCGCCGGCGCATGCGCCCCCAGCAGAGCGGTGAGGGGCGCGGCGCTGCTGCAATCGCCCAGCAGCAGTACG
Source organism: Klebsiella sp. PL-2018 (assembly GCF_019048985.1). Lineage (NCBI taxonomy): Bacteria > Pseudomonadati > Pseudomonadota > Gammaproteobacteria > Enterobacterales > Enterobacteriaceae > Klebsiella > Klebsiella sp. PL-2018. The sequence continues at coordinate 2,331,737 of NZ_CP077673.1, read as the reverse complement.
CCGCGCAGCTTGCCGTCGCGCAGCAGCAGGCGACGGTAGTGGCGGTCCAGCGGATCCCAGCTGGTATATACGTCATCCTGTTCGGCGGCCCGCAGCTCGCCGGCGCTGAAGAGCTCAATGCCGGTGACCTTCAGGCGAGTGCCGCTGTCCTGCCAGCTGAAATCCTCGCCAGGGGTCGCGCACAGGCGGTCCGCCAGCACCTCCGCCTGGCGCAGACACGGCGCCACCAGCCCCCAGGTCTGACCGTCGATTTCACAGCACTCGCCGATGGCGCTGACGCCCGGCTGCGCGGTTGCCAGCTGGCGGTCAACGAGGATGCCGCGGGCGCAGGCCAGCCCGCTGCGCTCGGCCAGCCGTTTGTTCGGCTGCACGCCGGTCGCCACCACCACCCGCGAGGCGGCAAACGCGCGCCCGTCCTCCAGCTGCACCTGATGTTCATCAATGGCGGCGATACGGCTCTCCATCACGCAGCGAATCCCGCGCTCGGCAAGCAGCATTTGCAGCTGCTCGCTGGCAAAAGCATCGATTTGCTGCTCCATCAGCCCGCTTCCGCGATGGAGTAAAGTGACACTGTCACCATGACACCGCAGCGCCGCGGCGGCCTCTACGCCGAGTACGCCGCCGCCAATGACCACCGCCGGGCCGTCGATGGCCAGGATGCCCTCAACGTCCGCCAGGGTGCGGAAAGCAAAAACGTGCGGCTGGGTGATGCCCGGCAGCGGCGGCAGAAACGGCAGTGAGCCGGTGGCGAACACCAGCTCATCCCAGCCCAGTTCGCCTGCGGTGGTTTGCAGCGTACGGGCCGCAATATCCACCGCCGTAACCGTTTCACCGGCGCGTACCGTCACGTTATGCCGCGGATACCATGACGCGGGCAGCAGCCGCGTCTCGCTTGCCGCTTTTTCGGCGCCAAGCACCGGCGACAGCTGAATGCGGTTATAGGCCTGGCACGGCTCATCGCCGATGAGGGTGATGCTAAACCGCTGCGCATCGCGCTCCACCAGCGCCTGCGCCAGGCGCGTGGCCGCCATACCGTTGCCAATAATCACCAGTTGCCGCCTCATCGCCGCCCCCTATGCCGCTTTCGGCTGTTTTTCATAGAGGAAGTGCAGGATCTGCTGGCGCAGATGGTGATAGCGGCTATCGTCCGCCAGCTGCACGCGATGGCGCGGTCGCGGCAGATTGACGTCGAGGATCTCCCCGACCGTCGCCGCCGGACCGTTGGTCATCATCAGCACCCGGTCGGAAAGCAGCACCGCTTCATCAACGTCATGGGTAATCATGACGATGGTGGTATTCAGCGACTGCTGGATCTGCATCACCGCATCCTGTAAATGCGCCCGCGTCAGGGCATCAAGGGCGCCAAAGGGTTCATCCAGCAGCAGCACTTTCGGTTTCATCGCCAGCGCCCGGGCAATGCCAACGCGCTGCTTCATGCCGCCGGAGATTTCTCCCGGGCGCTTGTGCAGGGCGTGCCCCATCTGTACCCGCTCGAGGTTGTGCTCAATCCACTCTTTGCGCTCGCCTTTGCTCATGCTGCGGCGAAAGACCTGATCCACCGCCAGCGCCACGTTGTCAAAACAGGTCAGCCACGGCAGCAGGGAGTGGTTCTGAAACACCACCGCGCGTTCCGGCCCCGGCCCGGCGATTTCACGGTTGTCGCACAGCAGGCCGCCTTCCGTCGGCAGGGCTATCCCGGCTATCAGATTCAGCAGGGTTGATTTACCGCAGCCGGAGTGGCCGATCAGGCTGATGGTCTCCCCTTCGTAGATGTCGAAGGAGACGTTCTGCAATGCCAGGAATTCGCCGCTGGCGGTGTTAAAACGCTGGCTGACGCCCTGGACCTGAATTAATGGTTTCATCTGCGACTCCCTATTTTTCCTGCCAGCTAAAACGACGGGCGAGCAGCATCAGCCCCTGTTCCAGCAGCAGCCCGACCACGCCGATAATGACGATGGCGATGATGATGTTTTCGACGTTGAGGTTGTTCCACTCGTTCCAGATCCAGAAGCCGATCCCTAAGCCGCCGGTGAGCATTTCGGCGGCGACAATCACCAGCCAGGCGATACCGATGGAGAGACGAACCCCGGTCAGCACCGCGGGCAATACCGCCGGAAAGAGGATCTTGCGCATCACCGTCCACTCCGACAGCTGCAGCACCCGGGCGACGTTGAGGTAATCTTCCGGAATACGCCGCACGCCCTCGGCGGTGTTAATGACCATCGGCCAGATCGAGCAGATAAAAATGGTCCAGCTGGAGGCGGGTTCCGCTTTCTGGAACAGCAGCAGGCCGATGGGCAGCCAGGCCAGCGGGCTGACCGGGCGCAGCAGCGCGATCAGCGGGTTAAACATGCGGGCGAAAAAGAGCGAGCGGCCAATCAGGAAGCCGAGCGGAATTCCCGCCAGCGCGGCAAGGCCAAATCCCACCGCCACCCGCTGCAGTGACGCCAGCACGTTCCAGCCGATGCCCATATCGTTCGGCCCGTCCTGATAAAACGGGTCGGCGAAAAGGGTTAGCGCGGAATCCAGCGTGCTGAGCGGCGTCGGAAAGCCTTTGCTGTTCATCGCCGCCAGCTGCCAGCCCAGCAGCAGCAATCCCAGCCCGAGCAGCGGCGGCAGAAGACGTTGGGTGACATCCCGCAGCCAGCGGCTGAGCGGAGGCGTGGTTTTGCGCACCTGCAGCGGCGGCAGGGTAATGACTTCGCCGGGCGCGCTGTCGGCGCCGGCCTGCGGTTGCGGTTTATATGCGTGTTTCATCTCATGCCCCCTTACGTTGAATCGCGAAACTGCGGGCGTAGCCTTCCGGATCGGTCCCATTCCAGACCTTGCCATCGATCAGCGTGCTGCTGCGCATCGCCTGCGTCGGCGCGCTGATGCCGCCGACCGCCTGCGCGGCCTCTTTCCAGACGTCAATCCGGTTAATGCGCTGGGCCACCGCCAGATAATCCGGCGCCGACTTCAGCAATCCCCAACGGCGGAACTGGGTCAAAAACCACATGCCGTCCGAGAGCCACGGAAAACTCACTTCTCCCCGTTCGTAGAAGCGCATCGGGTGCGCGTCCTGCCAGTGGCGGCCGATACCGTTGTCGTATTCGCCGAGCATGCGCCCGCTGAGGTACTGCTCTTTGGTGTTCAGCCACGCGCGTCTGGCGAGAAGGCGCGCCGTTTCGCGGGTGTTCTCGGCGGATGCGTCAATCCAGCGCTGGGCCTCTATCAGCGCCGCCACCAGCGCGCGCGCGGTGTTGGGATGACGCTCAACCCATTCGCTGCGGGTGCCGAGAATTTTTTCCGGATGCTCCGGCCAGATATCCTGCGAAGTGGCGGCGGTGAAGCCGATACGATCGTTTATCGCGCGCGCGTTCCACGGTTCGCCAACGCAAAAGCCGCTCATATTGCCGATGCGCATGTTCATTACCATCTGCGGCGGCGGCACCACGACGGTGCGAATATCGTCAAAGGGATTAATTCCACCGCTCGCCAGCCAGTAGTAGAGCCACATCGCGTGGGTGCCGGTTGGGAAGGTGTGGGCGAAGGTGTAGCTGCCCGGCGCCTGCTGGTCGATCAGTTTTTTCAGCCCGCCCAGGTCGGTGACGCCCTTCTCCTGCAGCTCGCTGGAGAGCGTTATCGCCTGACCGTTGCGGTTAAGGGTCATCAGATTGGCCATCGCCTGCGGTTTACTGGCGATCCCCAGCTCAAGGCCGTAGAGCATGCCGTACAGAATGTGCGCGGCGTCCAGCTCCCCGGCAACCAGCTTGTCGCGCACCGCCGCCCAGCTGGCCTCCTTGCTCGGGACGAGGGTGATGCCGTACTTTTTATCGAACCCCTTCAGGGAAGCGATGGCTAAGGGGGCGCAGTCGGTCAGCGGAATAAAACCGACCCGCACGGTAGTCTGTTCCGGCTTATCCGACCCTGCCGCCCATGCCGCCTGCATCATGCCGGGGAGCAGCATCGCGCCGCCCAGCGCCGCCCCCGCCTGTAATAAACGCCGCCGTGAAATTGAAAACGTATCGCCCATACCCGCTCCAGAAACGCGCAAAAAAAAAGCGTCCGGCGGTGCTTACGCACCGCTGGACGCCTTTATCCTTAGACATACGTGCCGCCGTTGGCCCGCTGCCCAAAACCTTTATTCACTCGTTTTATTTAATGCAAAGCCAATGCCAGATTTGCGGAGGCCCGGTTCACGCGCGTTGGCTCATTTGCCGGGGGCGTTTGAGGCAAAAACTGCACCGTCGGCTGGCAACATATGCCCACTGATTGTGCATCTACTCCTTAGGTGGTACTTGCCATAGCGACTTCACCGTCAGCAGCGCGCGGGCTATCTCAACCATGCGCTGATTTTTGTCCATCACCATTTTACGCAGCGCCTGCCAGGCCTGCTCCTCCTGCATTCCCTGGTGGGTCATCAGCACGCTTTTGGCTTTTTCAATCAGCTTGCGCTCTTCAAGCGCATCTTTTAACGACGCGAGCTGGGCGGAGAGCTGCTGTAGCTCATGGGCCTGCTGGCGCACCAGCGGCAACAGCTGCTTATCCAGCCGCAGGGCTATACCGTCCTCCTGCCAGTCGGCGGGCGGCACCTGGACCTCCCGATCGTCTCCCTCCAGCAGCGCATCGGCCGCGTTAAGCAGGTCTGCGATCAGCCGCTCTTCCACGCCGCGCAGCTGCTCAAGACGCTGGGTCTGAACGCAAAACCAGCGCAGCGCCGTTTCTCCCTCGTCCGGCGGCGGCTGGCGGGTGCAGGCGACCCGCCGCAGCTGTTCAATTTCCAGGCCGGCCTGGCACTGTTCAACAAACAGAACGGTTTGCGGCGAACTGGCTAAAGCCTGAAAAGTGTCAAAACAGGGCTGCTGGCCGTCAATGCGGTCCACCAGCTGCTGGCGCAGCTCATCGCTGAACAGTCCGCGGGCAAAGCCCAGCGCGCCCAGCGCGCGCTCCTGTCCGACCAGCTCTTTCCCCTGCATAAAGCTGTAAAGCGCGACCATCCGCCCGGCGATTTGCGGATCGTCGATACTGTCGTTGAGCTGCGGAACGATATTCAACAGGTGGCGGATAATGCGGCTAAACTGCCCGGTGGCCTCTTCGGCGGCAATCTCCAGGCCGCGCACGCGTTTACGCAACGCGACAAGCTGCGTCAGATACCACACCGCGCAGGCAATGCGCCAGCAGAGCGCGCTGCTGGCGGCATCGCGGGCAGGTTCCAGCGCCGCATAAAACCGCGTGAGCTGCTCATCAACCAGCGCCGCGCCCGCCCGGCACTCCGCCGCGTATAGTCTGCCGCCCGAGCATAGCCAGATATTTGACGCGCCGCGCTCGCACTGCAGCATATGCACCAGCGCGCTTATCTGGCCTGCCAGCGCCCCCTGCTGCGCCAGCTGGTGCAACTGCCGCTTCTGTAAGCGACGCGCGCGCGCAAACCAGTCGACCACCTCAGGCGTATTACCCGCCACATTATTCATACCCTTCCCCCGGGTTAACGCTTTATACTTCAGCCAAGCAATAACCGTGCCTTATAGAAGGAGTCCTTATGCAACGTATTGTGATTATCGCTAACGGTGCCGCCTACGGCAGCGAATCCCTGTTCAATAGCCTGCGTCTGGCTATCGCCCTGCGCGAGCAGCAGTCTGACCTCGAACTGAAATTATTTTTAATGTCTGATGCGGTGACCGCCGGCCTGCGCGGACAGAAGCCAGCGGAAGGCTACAACATTCAGCAGATGCTGGAGATCCTCACCGCGCAAAACGTGCCGGTGAAGCTGTGTAAAACCTGCGCTGACGGCCGGGGGATCGGCGCGCTGCCGCTGATTGATGGCGTGGAGATTGGCACCCTCGTCGAGCTGGCGCAGTGGACGCTGGCGGCGGATAAAGTCCTGACCTTCTAAAAATCCGCCATTGAACGGGATTAAATATTAAGCTGGCGGCGTTTGTTAACCGAAAACAATGTCAGCTGAATGCTTTCAGGCACAACGTCATTTTTGTTTAATCTTTATTCCTTTTTTTGATCAAAATCAGCATCTGCCCCCCTCCCCTTTGGTGTTATGCACAGAGCAAAGTGTGAACAATATCACGCGGGTTAATGGGCTGGCAGGATGCTGTAGACAGAAACGGGGTCGAGATTAAATGGCAATGGTAAAAGCAAGTTTAACGTTGTTTGGCGGTGATACGTTGGTGGTGCGTTGTTCCGAACGCTGCCACATTCACCTGATGAGCGCCAAAGTGCCTGGCGATAGTCATGCGGATATTCTGAGTGTGCAGGACAGAGATAGCGCGTATCTGACCGTGCCTTACAGCGGCACCTGGAACGTTCTCATCGACAGCCACAGCCAGTCGCTGGAGCACTCCATCAGCTACGTTCCCGCCTGATAGCAAACGCCCGGGGAAACCCGGGCGATATACTCTTAAGCCAGCCCGGGCTGGCTGCTTTCCCCCAGCAGATGACGCACCTTGCCGACTAAATCGTCGAGGCAGGCATCGTACATCCCGAGTTTCCGCAGCTCCTGATCGAGCGAGAACAGATACTGAGCGTTGGTGCCAAGCGGGCCGCTGGCGCGCGCTATCAGCGGCGCAATCACCTGCGCGCTGGTGTCCGCCTCAAACAGCGGATGACGCGGGTCCATAATAAAAACTAATGCATTGACGGTGCGGCCATCGTCCAGAACCAGCTTACACCAGGTCGGCAGGTAGCAGCCGGTGATCATCTCCCGCTTCCACAGCAGGGTCAGCTCTTCTTCGAGAGTGTCATCAGGCAGGCGGTAGGCAACGCCGGTGGTGCGCCCGCCCTCTTTCAACGCCAGCATTCGACCCGGCTGAGTGGCGCTACCGCGTCCGGCGGTGAGCCGCAGGCAAAACGCGCGGTGCCAGCCCGGTAGCGTACCGGTACAGGACTCGCGATACTCCAGCGCCGGATTCCACATCAGCGAACCGTAGCCAAAGATCCACACCGAGCCATCGTCCGGACGACAGGCCAGGGTCGCCGCCAAAGAGGCTGCCCGCTGCTCTGCCGACCAAAGAAGCGATTCCTCAATAGCGCCAAACGCCGTTTTACAATCCGCATTCAGTAAGAAATCACGCGTTAACACTTTCTACTACCTCCGCCACTGCCCGCTTCCCGGCGATTATCTGGTGCCATCCGTGAAGTATTGCCGAATTATTATCCAGCTTTATTTGACAATAAGCAATGAACGAGCCGCGGGCAAGGGCTCAGGCAGCACATGAGGTAGCAAAAGCGATTACTTCTTCTTATGCCACTTATCATCATCGCCTTTTTGGTACTCATTTTTCACCGCCGCCCAGGCGACTTTGTGCGCCGTCTCTTCACGGCTGGCGTCATCGCGTCGGTCTTCTTTATGCTTATACTGGTCCCAGGCGCTGTTAAAGGCCTCTTTGTAAATCTCCTGGGCATGCGCAGGCAGAACGTGCTGAACGCTGTCGGGTAATTCACTTTTGTTGCTATAGGGCATGGCGACCTCCAGATTTAGGGTGAATAGTCAGTCTGTCAGGCGATTTACCGGCTGGCAAGGCGATGGATAAATGAGAAAGATGTTTTAGTAATTATCTGAATAATAAATACAAAACGATAGTAACCGCAGTTTATGGCAATCTACCACTTTTCCATGGTCAGAGTGGTAAATTTAAGTAAAAAAACAAAGTAGTTCGATCAATGTCTGTTATTTTATTAACTTACAGTATCTATAATTATAACACCTGCACATCTGGAGATAATTCATGACCGATGCACATGAGGCGGTGAAAACCCGCCACAAGGAGACCACCCTCGCCTTTCCGGTTCTGGCGCTGGCGGTGCTGTTTTTCTGGGGAAGCAGCCAGTCACTGCCAGTGGTCGTTGCCATTAATATCCTGGCGCTGGTCGGGATTCTGAGCAGCGCGTTCAGCGTTGTTCGCCACGCCGACGTTCTGGCGCACCGCCTTGGCGAACCCTATGGTTCGTTAATTTTAAGCCTTTCAGTAGTTATTCTCGAAGTCAGCCTGATTTCCGCATTAATGGCCACCGGCGACGCCGCGCCGACCCTGATGCGAGATACGCTTTATTCAATCATCATGATTGTTACCGGCGGGCTGGTAGGTTTTTCTTTATTGTTGGGCGGGCGCAAATTCGCCACCCAGTATATGAATCTGTTCGGCCTTAAACAGTACCTCATCGCCCTCTTTCCGCTGGCGATCATCGTCCTGGTCTTTCCCATGGCGCTGCCCGGGGCTAATTTCACCACCGGCCAGGCGCTGCTGGTTGCGCTGATCTCCGCCGCCATGTACGGCGTGTTCCTGCTGATTCAAACGAAAACGCACCAGAGCCTGTTTGTTTACGAACACGAGGATGACGGCGACGACGATGATCCGCATCACGGCAAACCGTCGGCCCATAGCAGTAAGTGGCACACCGCCTGGCTGCTGATACACCTGGTTGCGGTTATCGCCGTGACTAAAATGAACGCCAATCCGCTGGAGACGCTGCTGACCAGCATGAATGCCCCCGTCGCCTTTACCGGCTTCCTGGTCGCGCTGCTGATCCTCTCTCCGGAAGGCCTTGGCGCGCTGAAAGCGGTCCTGAACAATCAGGTCCAGCGGGCGATGAACCTGTTCTTCGGCTCCGTGCTGGCCACCATTTCCCTGACGGTGCCGGTGGTGACGCTTATCGCCTTCCTCACCGGCAACGAACTGCGCTTTGGCCTTGGCGCGCCGGAAATGGTGGTGATGGTCGCCTCGCTGCTGCTGTGCCAGATATCGTTCTCTACCGGGCGTACCAACGTGCTGAACGGCGCGGCGCACCTGGCGCTGTTCGCCGCCTACCTGATGACCATTTTTGCCTGAACCTTCCCCGGCGGCGTCCGCCTGTCGGGGAGATAAAAAAAGCCTGCCGGTTTTGCAACGGGCAGGCTTTTGTCATTTCAGCGACGGTTACTTGCTGGTATCGAGCTCATCGAAGCCTTTAACCAGATCGTCGATGGCTTTCATCTGCTTGAGGAACGGCTCCAGTTTATCCAGCGGCAGCGCGGACGGACCGTCGCATTTCGCGTGCTCCGGATCCGGATGCGCTTCAATAAACAGGCCGGCGATACCCACCGCCATCCCGGCGCGCGCCAGTTCGGCAACCTGCGCGCGGCGTCCGCCGGAGGCCGCGCCAAACGGGTCGCGGCACTGCAGAGCGTGAGTAACGTCGAAGATAACCGGTGAGTTATTGGAGGCTTTCTTCATCACGCCAAAGCCCAGCATGTCGACGACCAGGTTATCGTAGCCGAAGTTCGCGCCGCGATCGCAAAGGATCACTTTGTCGTTGCCGCCTTCGATAAACTTATCGACGATATTGCCCATCTGGCCCGGGCTCACGAACTGCGGTTTTTTCACGTTGATCACCGCGCCGGTTTTCGCCATCGCTTCAACCAGATCGGTCTGACGGGCGAGGAACGCAGGCAGCTGAATAACGTCCACCACGTCAGCGACCGGCTGAGCCTGGCTGGCTTCGTGAACGTCGGTGATGATTTTCACGCCGAACGTTTGTTTCAGCTCCTGGAAAATCTTCATCCCTTCTTCCAGCCCCGGCCCGCGATAGGAGTGGATGGAAGAACGGTTAGCTTTATCAAAAGAGGCTTTAAACACATAAGGAATGCCCAGCTTCTGCGTGACGGTCACGTAGTGTTCGCAGATACGCATCGCCAGATCGCGGGATTCCAGCACGTTCATGCCACCAAACAGCACGAATGGCAGGTCGTTTGCTACGTTGATATCACCAATGCTAACCACTTTTTGTTTCATAAGTTCGCCTTATCAGGGTGTAACCGGAATGGTTTCAGACTAATGCAATGTAATTTGTTTGTGCGAAATGGTGTTGATCTGCGCGCGGATCATCTCGCTGATGGGATCCTCCGGGCACTGTTCAACGAAGTAACTGAGGTCCTGCAGCGCCACGTGATCGCAATCCAGCTGGGCGTATATCAGTCCCCGGTCGCGAATTTCGTACGGGTCTTCCGGATTGAACTGCAGCAGCGCTTCGCTGGTCCGTAACGCCAGCTCCATCTGCCGCTCTTCCATCAGCGCCGATTTGAGCGTGTCGAGCAGCTTGCGGATCACTTCCGCGTTGTCGGCTTCATCGAGGTCTTCGTTAAACAGCTCGGCGACCGGACTAATATTGCCCTTCAGCCACACTTCCAGCGTATGCTCGTTAAGCGTTTCGCCGTTAAATGGATTAATGAGCCACATCTCTTCGCTCTCTTCAGGGTCGGCGCGCAGCAGCATCTGGGTCGGAAAAATCACCGGCACCACCGGCAGCGCCAGACGCTGAGCAATCCACAGCAGGATTGCGCCTAGCGATACCGCGCTAACCTGACGATTGTTCAGGACTTTATCAAGCCAGAGCACGTCGGACAGGCGGTAAACGCCGCGCGAATCGCTAAAGCCCCAGTCATGATAGAAAAGCTCCAGCAGACGTTCTATCTGGCGCTCCTGGTCCCACGAAGCGGCAATCTCCTCACGCGCCAGGCCCAGCAGCCGCTCCAGCTCATCCTGCACATAGTGCGTCGGAAAATCGTCGCGGATTAATTCAGAAATGAGGACCATGCCGTCGCATAACGGCGCTTTATTAAATTCGAAATCAGCTAACGACCTCATGCCTTACCCCAGTAACGGTGTTCTTGTGATGGCGAGTTGAATAATGATAAACAACACCACCAGGGCCAGCAGAAAGGCGACAAACCGGCTCTGCTGACTGCGCTGGCGACGACGGCCCAGCGCGATAAATCCCAATGCGATATAAATGATAACGCCAAACAGCTTCTCAGTCAGCCATGTACCCTCTTCGGTAAACGGCAGATAGTGCGTTATTGCCATTAGTCCGGCGCCGCTGAGAAACAGCAGCGTATCGCTACAGTGCGGCGCGATACGAACCCAGCGCTGGTCGAGCAGACGGTTTCCGCTCCAGCTCCACCAGTAGCGCAGCACGAACAGGCTCACCGAAACCACCACGCAGGCGATATGCAGATACAGTACCGCGTTAAACAGATTCATACGCCTCCCTGATATTGCCCGAGCGTCAGACGCTCGTTGTCTCCGTAGTCGCGACAGGTGGCAATATTGCCATAACCCGCCGCGCGAAAGATTGCGCGCACCGCTTCCCCCTGCGTCCAGCCGTGTTCCAGCAGCATCACGCCGCCGGCAGCCAGATAGCGGCGGCCTTCGCGGATGATATGCGCCAGATCGGCCAGACCGCCATCGGCGGCGACCAGCGCCGTTTTCGGCTCAAAGCGCACATCGCCCTGCGCAAGATGCGGGTCGGTTTCATCGATATAGGGCGGATTGCTGACGATGATGTCGAACTGCTGCCCGGCGAGCGCGCTAAACCAGTGGCTTTGCAGTATCCTGACGTTAGGGATAGCGAGATGTTCAGCGTTACGCGCCGCCAGCGCCACCGCGTCGGGCATTACGTCAACGGCGGTGACGTGGCAATCGGGGCGTTCGCTGGCCAGCGCCAGAGCGATGGCCCCGGTGCCGGTGCCGAGATCGAGAATGCGGCACGGCTTGTCGGATAACCGCGCCAGCGTCTGTTCAACCAGGCATTCGGTATCCGGACGCGGGATCAGCGTGGCGGGAGAAACGAACAGCGGCAGCGACCAGAATTCGCGCTGGCCCACCAGATGAGCCACCGGCTCGCCCAGGGCGCGACGGCTGAGCAGCGTTTCCAGCTCGGCGGCCTGCGCCGCCGTCAGCGCCGTTTCGCCAAAGGCGAGAATATAGGTCCGCGCCCTGCCGGTCACGTGACCCAGCAGGATTTCGCCATCCCGGCGCGGGCTTTCACTTTGGCTCAGGCGGACGATGGCCTGCGTCAGCCACTGCTGAAAAGTCATCATTCCTGCTCGGAAAGGGCGGCCAGCTGATCGGCCTGATATTCCTGAACGATCGGCTCAATCAGCATATCCAGCTTGCCTTCCATCGCTTCGTCCAGACGGTAAAGCGTCAGGTTGATGCGGTGATCGGTCACGCGGCCCTGCGGAAAGTTATAGGTGCGGTTACGATCGCTGCGATCGCCGCTGCCCAGCAGGTTACGGCGCTCTGAGGCTTCCGCCTGCTGGCGCCTTGAAACTTCCGCGGCGCGAATACGCGCGCCAAGCACCGACAGCGCTTTGGCTTTGTTTTTGTGCTGAGAACGTTCGTCCTGACACTCGACGACGATGCCGGTCGGCAGGTGGGTAATACGGATCGCCGAGTCGGTGGTGTTAACGTGCTGACCGCCCGCGCCGGAGGAGCGGAAGGTATCGATGCGCAGATCGCTCGGGTTGATATCCGGCATTTCGGCTTCCGGCAGCTCCGGCATGACCGCCACGGTGCAGGCGGAGGTATGGATACGCCCCTGGGATTCGGTAGCCGGCACGCGCTGTACGCGATGGCCGCCGGATTCGAACTTCAGTCGCCCATAGACGCCGTCGCCGCTGATTTTGGCAATCACTTCTTTAAAGCCGCCGTGCTCGCCTTCGTTGGCGCTCATGATTTCCACGCGCCAGCGGCGTGATTCCGCGTAACGGCTGTACATACGGAACAGATCGCCCGCGAACAGCGCCGCTTCATCGCCACCGGTACCGGCGCGAACTTCAACAAACGCGTTACGCTCATCGTCCGGGTCTTTTGGCAGCAGCAGAACCTGCAGCTGCTGCTCCATCTGCTCACCCTTTTCTTTCGCTTCGCGCAGCTCTTCCTGCGCCATTTCGCGCATTTCCGGGTCGTCGAGCATCATCTGCGCGGCTTCGATATCATCCTGCAGCTGACGCCAGTCGGTGTAGCAGCGGGCGACGTCGCTCAGCTGTGCGTATTCGCGCGACAATGCGCGAAATTTATCCTGATCGGCGATGGTTGCGGCATCGCCGAGTAGCGCCTGAACTTCCTCATGGCGTTCGTAAAGGGCTTCCAGTTTGGCAACAATAGAAGGCTTCATAGGCGTGAATTCACCCTGTCCTAAAAAAGAGAGAAAGGTGCGCTATTCCAGCCCGAGGCTGTTGCGCAGAATATGCAGGCGTTCATCATCCCCGTCACGGGCGGCCTGCTGAAGAGATTTGGTTGGCGAGTGGATCAGGCGGTTAGTCAGCTTACGCGCCAGATCCTGCATGATTTCCTGCGCATCGCCGCCCTGATTGAGCGCAGCCAGCGCTTTTGCCGTCAGCTCCTCGCGGACCTGTTCGGCCTGGGAGCGATATTCGCGGATAGTCTCGCTGGCGCTCTGAGCGCGCAGCCAGGCCATAAATTCGCTGGCTTCCTGCTCGACAATGGTTTCCGCCTGCACCGCCGCGGCTTTACGCTGCGCCAGATTGTGCTGAATGATGTTTTGCAGATCGTCCACGCTGTAGAGATAGGCGTTCGCCAGCTTGCCAACCTCCGGTTCGACATCGCGCGGAACGGCGATATCCACCAGCAGCATCGGCTGATTGCGGCGCGCCTTCAGCGCGCGCTCCACCATCCCTTTGCCAATAATCGGCAGCGGGCTGGCGGTAGAACTAATAATGATATCCGCTTCTTTTAGCCGTTCGTCGATGTCGCTCAGGGCGATCACCTCCGCGCCGACTTCATCGGCCAGCGCCTGAGCGCGCTCGCGGGTGCGGTTAGCAATCACCATCTTGCGCACCTTATGCTCGCGCAGATGGCGGGCCACCAGCTCGATAGTCTCACCGGCGCCAACCAGCAGCACGGTCACGCTGGAGAGTGATTCGAAGATTTGTCGCGCCAGGGTACAGGCGGCAAACGCCACGGAGACCGCGCTGGCGCCGATATCGGTTTCGGTACGCACGCGTTTGGCCACCGAGAACGACTTCTGGAACATGCGCTCCAGCTCGCTAACGTTCAGGTGACCACGGCTGGAGTCGGCAAAGGCTTTTTTCACCTGCCCGAGGATCTGCGGCTCGCCCAGCACCAGTGAATCCAGGCCGCTGGCGACGCGCATCAGATGGCTAACCGCCTCGTTGTCCTGATGCCAGTAGAGGCTTTTGCGCAGGTCGTCTTCATTTAAACCGTGGTAGTCGCACAGCCAGCGGATAAGCACTTCCTGAAGGTTATCCTGCTCTTCGACGCTGAGATAGAGTTCCGTGCGGTTACAGGTCGACAGCACCACCCCGCCCTGCACCATTGGCTGGGCCAGCAAGCTCTCCAGCGCCTGATCGAGCGTATCCGGCGAAAACGTTACGCGTTCTCGCAGCGCTACAGGAGCTGTTTTGTGGTTAATGCCAAGAGCTAAAAGCGTCATTGTGAGGGAGTAGTACCAGCGTTGCTAAGGTTAGTCTGCAGGCATCATACAGGATGCGCGTAATCAATAAAAGAGAGGCTCCCCTTTTGGAGTAATAGCTAATCTGTAATAGCCATTAACGGTAATTTTTTGATTTCAGACAACTTGAACGTAGACGCTACCGTCCGGCAACGCTAGCATTAATGGTTATAATTGTAACCCGCTACACAAATCGGCCGCCTGTTTCTCCCATTCGCCGCATTTCACTGTAGACATCAAGGATTTGTCATCATTATGAATCGACTGTTCCGCCTGTTGCCGCTGGCAAGCCTCGTTCTGACCGCCTGTGCGATTAATGCTCCGAAAGGGCCGGGTAAAAGCCCGGATTCTCCACAGTGGCGTCAGCACCAGCAAGATGTCCGCAATCTTAATCAGTTCCAGACGCGCGGCGCTTTTGCTTATCTTTCTGATGAGCAAAAAGTCTATGCCCGCTTCTTCTGGCAGCAAACCGGCCAGGACCGCTACCGCCTGCTGCTGACTAACCCCCTCGGCAGCACCGAGCTGTCGTTAACCGCCCAGCCGGGCAGCGTGCAGCTGATTGACAATAAAGGCCAGACCTACACGGCGACCGACGCCGAAGAGATGATTGGCCGCCTGACCGGCATGCCGATTCCGCTTAACAGCCTGCGCCAGTGGATTATTGGCCTGCCGGGCGAGGCCACCGACTACTCGCTTGACGACCAGTACCGCCTGCGCGAGCTGAACTACACGCAAAACGGCAAAACCTGGCACGTCACCTACGGCGGCTACACCTCGGACACCAAACCTTCGCTACCGGCCAATATGGAGCTTAACGACGGCAGTCAGCGCATCAAGCTGAAAATGGATAACTGGATTGTGAAATGATGACCCGCTGGCCTTCTCCCGCAAAGCTGAATCTGTTTTTGTATATTACCGGGCAGCGCGCCGACGGTTACCACACCCTGCAGACGCTGTTTCAGTTTCTGGATTATGGCGACACGCTGACGATTGAACCGCGCGACGATGGCCAGCTGCGTCTGCTGACGCCGGTTGACGGCGTGCCGGATGAAGAGAACCTGATTATTCGCGCGGCCAGGCTTTTAATGCAGGCCGCAGCCCAGGCCGGGAAGCTTCCTGCGGGCAGCGGCGCCGATATCAGCATCGACAAGGTTCTTCCGATGGGCGGCGGCCTCGGCGGCGGTTCGTCCAACGCCGCGACCGTACTGGTGGCGCTGAATCACTTATGGGGCTGCCATCTCTCGGAAGATGAGCTGGCGGCGTTGGGTCTGCAGCTGGGCGCCGACGTGCCGGTGTTCGTGCGCGGCCATGCGGCCTTTGCCGAAGGCGTCGGGGAAATTCTCACCCCGGCCGAACCAGAGGAAAAATGGTATCTGGTGGCCCATCCGGGAGTGAGCATTCCCACGCCGATCATTTTTCGCGATCCGGAACTCCCGCGCAATACCCCGTCAAGGTCAATTAATACGTTATTAAAATGTAAATTCGGCAATGATTGCGAGGTTATCGCAAGAAAACGTTTTCGTGAGGTTGATGCAGCGCTTTCCTGGCTGTTAGAATATGCGCCGTCGCGCCTGACTGGCACCGGTGCATGTGTGTTTGCTGAATTTGACACTGAATCCGCCGCTCGTCAGGTGCTTGAAAAAGCCCCGGCATGGCTGCATGGCTTCGTAGCGCGAGGTGTTAATATCTCTCCGCTCAAGCAGGCGCTGCGCTAAGTTCTGCTCATTATAGCAAATTTGGTGAAAACGCCGGGGAAACTGAGTTACGGTGACAACGTCACCCTGTTCCAGACGTTGCATCGGGCTCTTTAAATACACCGCCTGGATGAAATCGTGCCCACCCGCACCGTTTTTGGCCCATTTCATCCACCACTGGACGCATGCCTGAGGTTCTTCTCGTGCCTGATATGAAGCTTTTTGCTGGTAACGCCACCCCGGAACTAGCACAACGTATTGCCAACCGCCTGTACACTTCTCTTGGCGACGCCGCTGTAGGTCGTTTTAGCGACGGCGAAGTCAGCGTACAAATCAATGAAAACGTACGCGGTGGTGATATTTTCATCATCCAGTCCACTTGTGCTCCCACCAACGACAACCTGATGGAATTGGTTGTTATGGTTGATGCTCTGCGTCGTGCTTCGGCAGGTCGTATCACCGCTGTTATCCCCTACTTCGGTTATGCTCGCCAGGACCGTCGTGTTCGTTCTGCTCGTGTGCCTATCACCGCGAAAGTGGTTGCTGACTTCCTGTCCAGCGTCGGCGTTGACCGCGTTCTGACCGTTGACCTGCACGCAGAACAAATTCAGGGCTTCTTTGACGTTCCGGTGGATAACGTATTCGGCAGCCCGATCCTGCTGGAAGATATGCTGCAGCTGAACCTGGATAACCCTATCGTGGTTTCTCCGGACATCGGCGGCGTGGTTCGCGCTCGCGCTATCGCCAAGCTGCTGAACGATACCGATATGGCTATCATCGACAAACGCCGTCCGCGCGCTAACGTTTCTCAGGTGATGCACATCATCGGTGACGTCGCCGGCCGTGACTGCGTAATGGTTGACGATATGATCGATACCGGCGGTACCCTGTGTAAAGCTGCGGAAGCGCTGAAAGAGCGCGGCGCGAAACGCGTATTCGCCTACGCCACGCACCCGATCTTCTCCGGCAACGCCATCCAGAACATCAAAAACTCTGTGATTGACGAATTCGTCGTCTGCGATACCATTCCGCTGACGCCGGAAATCAAAGCGCTGGAAAAGGTACGTACTCTGACGCTGTCTGGTATGCTGGCCGAAGCGATTCGTCGTATCAGCAACGAAGAATCTATCTCTGCTATGTTCGAACATTAATCGAGCCCGGCTCAAAAACCCGCTGCGGCGGGTTTTTTTGTCTCTGAACCTTTTATTCTCCACAAAATCATTCGGCATGCGTCAAGGCGGCAAGTGAATGAATCTCCGGCAGCGTACAGGCAGTACGAGACCGGGATAAATGAACGCAGCCAACACAGAGGCATCCCGAAGGATGACGTGGAAATGACCGATGCCTCCTTCACCTGCCATTTAGTTGACAGATGATGCGCTCATGGATGAAACATTATTGTGAACAGATTATTTTCCTCACATGTGATGCCTTTCCGCGCCCTCATCGACGCTTGTTGGAAAGAAAAATATACCGCTTCGCGGTTTACTCGTGATGTGATTGCCGGAATTACCGTCGGGATTATCGCTATCCCGCTGGCGATGGCGCTGGCAATTGGCAGCGGGGTGGCGCCGCAGTACGGTCTCTATACCTCCGCGGTGGCGGGGATCGTGATTGCGTTAACCGGCGGCTCGCGCTTCAGCGTGTCCGGTCCAACCGCCGCTTTTGTGGTGATTCTCTACCCGGTCTCGCAGCAGTTCGGGCTCGCCGGGCTGCTGGTCGCCACCTTGATGTCGGGGATCTTCCTGATTCTTTTCGGCCTGGCGCGCTTTGGCCGCCTGATTGAGTATATTCCGCTATCGGTCACCCTCGGCTTCACCTCCGGGATCGGTATCACCATCGGTACCATGCAAATTAAAGATTTTCTCGGTCTGCAGATGGCCCACGTGCCTGAACATTATCTGCAGAAAGTCGGCGCGCTGGCGATGGCGCTGCCGACCATTAACCCCGGCGATGCCGCCATCGGCGTTGTCACGCTAGGCACGCTGATTATCTGGCCGCGTCTGGGGATTCGTCTGCCGGGCCACCTGCCGGCCCTGCTGGCGGGCTGCGCGGTGATGGGCGTGGTCAACCTGCTTGGCGGGCACGTCGCCACCATCGGCTCTCAGTTCCACTATATTCTCGCCGACGGCAGCCAGGGCAACGGTATTCCGCAGCTGCTGCCGCAGCTGGTGCTGCCGTGGGATATGCCCGGTTCAGACTTCACCCTCAGCTGGTCCTCACTGCAGGCGCTGCTGCCGGCGGCGTTTTCCATGGCCATGCTCGGGGCGATTGAGTCCCTGCTGTGCGCCGTGGTGCTGGACGGCATGACCGGCACCAAACACAAGGCCAATAGCGAGCTGATTGGCCAGGGGCTCGGCAATATCGTCGCGCCGTTCTTCGGCGGCATTACCGCCACCGCCGCTATCGCCCGCTCGGCGGCCAACGTTCGCGCCGGGGCGACCTCGCCGGTTTCCGCCGTGATCCACGCGCTGCTGGTGATCATGGCGCTGCTGGTGCTTGCCCCTCTGCTCTCCTGGCTGCCGCTTTCCGCGATGGCGGCGCTGCTGCTGATGGTGGCATGGAATATGAGCGAAGCGCACAAGGTCGTTAACCTGCTGCGCTATGCGCCAAAAGACGACATTATCGTCATGCTGATGTGTATGTCGCTGACCGTCCTGTTTGATATGGTCATCGCTATTAGCGTCGGTATTGTGCTGGCTTCCCTGCTGTTTATGCGCCGGATCGCGCGGATGACCCGCCTCGCACCGGTCAACGTCGAGGTTCCCGATGACGTACTGGTGCTGCGCGTCATTGGTCCGCTGTTTTTCGCCGCCGCGGAAGGGTTGTTTACCGATCTGGAAACGCGGATTGCTGGCAAGCGTATCGTCGTGCTGAAGTGGGATGCGGTGCCGGTGCTGGATGCCGGCGGGCTGGATGCCTTCCAGCGCTTCGTGAATAAGCTGCCGGAAGGCTGTGAGCTACGCGTGTCGAACCTGGAATTTCAGCCGCTGCGTACCTTGGCGCGGGCAGGCGTTAAGCCGATTCCGGGCCGCCTGAGCTTCTACCCGGACCGCAGCGCCGCGCTGGCGGATATTTAATTACCCGGCGGCAGGCCCCGGCGCCTGCCGCATCATTACGCCAATCGCCTGCTGAAGCCAGCCAAGCACCTCCGGCGTCATCCACGTTCCCTTCATCAAATGCGGCTCCCGCTCCATGGCATAACGAAACTTCTGCTGCGTGTGCGGATCCTTTCCCGCGTAAGACTGGAATAGCGCCAGCCAGCGCTGCGCCAGCTGCTGACCTTCCGCGGAGGCAGGCTCCCGCTTCTCACGACAGGCCCGATGCAGCTCGGCCACCAGCGCCGGCCACTCCATCAGGCGATCGAAATAGTGCTGCCGGGTAAAGGCCAGCTCCTCGGCGTTCAGATAGCGCGCCCAGATGGCCAGCTTGCTTTCGGCAAAAGCACGGGTAATGAAATCAATCATCTCCGGCGTCACCCCGGTTTGCTCGCGCATCTGCGGTTCGGCGGCGTGCATCTCATTCAGGCGAGTCAGAAACTCCGGCCTGCCGGCGGTATCCTGCTCCAGCTGCGCCATCCAGCGGGTGGCCAGCGCAATCGCCCGAGGCTCATCGGCCGGACAGCGTTCGCCCATAAGCTGCTGCGCTTCACCCACCAGCTCCAGCCATATCTGGTTACGCTGCGCATCCTGTTCTGCGAACGGCAGCACCTGTAATTCCTGTTGACTAAACCAGCGATCGTACATTTTCATCAGCTCCAGCGTTTGTAGCCAGGACTCCAGGTCGGGCTCGTCTCCGCTGTCCAGCTCTTCACGCAGCAGCGCCAGGCGCTGGCGCAGCGTGGAGAGGGTTTGCAGCTGCCGGTCGAGGGTGGCGATCTGCTTGACCAACAGGTCGGACAGCGAGAAGGCGTCCCGGTCGAGATAGTCCTTGATAGTGGCGAGTTCCAGCCCGGCCTGCGCCAGCGCTTTGATCATATGCAGTCGCTGAACGGCCGCCAGATTATAGAGCCGGTAACCCGCCGCGCTTCTGGCCGAAGGCGCCAGCAGTCCCGTTTGTTCATAGTGATGTAGCGTGCGGACGGTTATGCCGGCGCGCTTCGCCAGTTCACCCACCTGAATTAACATGACTGCTCCTTTCGTTTACCAGTGGCGCCACTCTGCTGCCTGACGTGACGTCAGGGTCAAGCGTTCTGTACAGGAATTGTATTAGGCAGGCGGTGCCGAAGAAAGACGAAGAGAGAAAGGAGGATTTGAGACACCAACAGGCGGGCAGCCTGAACGGGCGGCATGAAAACGCACCAGCCGTTCACAACGGCTGGCGGTCTGGAATTCACTCAGCTGTGGCGATGCTGATCGCGGCGGCAGCGTTTATCGTAGTGGCGAACCCACCAGTATCTGTCGCTAACCTGTTCATGACCGCCGATACGGGCGCCAGCCAGCCACAGTACCGCGCCGACAAAGATACTCAAGATCGCGCCGTGTGCGAAAAACTGCGGCAGGTCAAGCTGCGGAAGCTGGTTTAAAATAGAATAACCAACGCCGACAACCATGACGACCAACCCCAACCCCATCAGCACATTACCGAGTAACGAAGCGTTTCTGCGTTTCATATGTCACCTCCGGAACCTTGGGTTGCATGGGAATATCCCCAAATCTTATAGGTGTAGTATAGACAATGGCCAATATAGCGATTGCGTGGACGATCACAGAAGCGAACATCTTGCCAACAAAAGTTTACAAATAACCCACTGAACAACATCAAATTCTAATTATTCAAACCCGTGATTATCTGTGGCAGGTGCGTTTCGCTGGCAGAATTTTGTCAACCGCGCGCGCAGACAGTACACTACGCGCCAGAGAACGATCCAAGCAGGATAAAAAAGTGAGCATAAAATTAATTGTCGGCCTGGCGAACCCCGGCGCTGAATACGCGGCGACGCGACATAACGCCGGCGCCTGGTACGTGGATTTACTGGCTGAACGCCACCGCGCGCCGCTGCGCGAAGAGAGCAAATTCTTCGGCTACACCTCGCGGATTAACCTTGCCGGCGAGGATGTCCGCCTGCTGGTGCCGACCACCTTTATGAACCTGAGCGGCAAAGCCGTCGGCGCGATGGCGACCTTCTTTCGCATCAACCCGGACGAAATCCTGGTCGCCCACGATGAGCTCGACTTACCGCCAGGCGTGGCTAAGTTCAAGCTGGGCGGCGGCCACGGCGGCCATAATGGCCTGAAAGACATCATCAGCAAGCTGGGCAATAACCCGAACTTTCACCGCTTACGCGTGGGAATCGGCCATCCGGGCGATAAAAATAAAGTTGTCGGTTTTGTGCTGGGCAAGCCCCCCGCCAGTGAACAGAAGCTGATTGATGAGGCCGTTGACGAAGCGGTACGCTGCACCGAGGTGTGGCTGAAGGATGGCCTGACCAAGGCGACCAACCGTTTACACGCTTTTAAAGCGCAATAACCGGTCGGCGTGCGGAATTTTTGTCACGCACCGTGTATAATAGGCGAAGCTATTTACTTTTCTGCAATCTGTTCACTGTAACAGGTTGATTATCCAAAGATTAAGGTGATTTAAATCATGGGATTCAAATGCGGTATCGTCGGTTTGCCCAACGTCGGCAAATCCACCCTGTTCAATGCGCTCACTAAAGCGGGTATTGAAGCGGCCAACTTCCCCTTCTGTACCATTGAGCCGAACACCGGTGTCGTGCCGATGCCCGATCCGCGTCTGGACAAACTGGCTGAAATCGTCAAACCACAGCGTATTCTGCCGACCACGATGGAATTCGTTGATATCGCAGGCCTCGTTAAAGGCGCGTCGAAAGGTGAAGGCCTGGGCAACCAGTTCCTGACCAACATCCGCGAAACCGAAGCTATCGGTCACGTAGTGCGCTGCTTCGAAAACGACAACATCATCCACGTTAACAATAAAGTGGATCCGGCTGACGATATTGACGTTATCAACACCGAGCTGGCGCTCTCCGACCTGGACACCTGCGAGCGCGCTATCCACCGCGTGCAGAAGAAAGCCAAAGGCGGCGATAAAGACGCGAAAGCCGAGCTGGCGGCGCTGGAAAAATGCCTGCCGCACCTTGAGAACGCCGGCATGCTGCGTTCGCTGAAGAACCTGACTGAAGAAGACAAAGCGGCGATTAAATACCTGAGCTTCCTGACCCTGAAGCCGACCATGTATATCGCCAACGTCAACGAAGACGGCTTTGAGAACAACCCTTATCTCGATAAAGTTCGCGAAATTGCCGCCGCCGAAGGTTCTGTGGTGGTCGCCGTTTGCGCCGCCGTTGAGTCCGATATCGCCGAGCTGGACGATGCCGACCGCGATGAGTTTATGGCCGAGCTGGGTCTCGAAGAGCCGGGCCTGAACCGCGTTATCCGCGCCGGCTACGAGCTGCTGAACCTGCAGACCTACTTTACCGCAGGGGTGAAGGAAGTGCGCGCCTGGACTATCCCCGTCGGCGCCACTGCCCCGCAGGCCGCGGGTAAAATCCACACCGACTTTGAAAAAGGCTTTATCCGCGCGCAGACCATCGCCTATGAAGACTTTATTACCTATAAAGGCGAACAGGGTGCCAAAGAAGCCGGGAAAATGCGCGCTGAAGGTAAAGACTACATCGTGAAAGATGGCGATGTGATGAACTTCCTGTTCAACGTCTAAGCATTTCTTCGCCGTGATGCCCTCCACAAAATCCACGCGCTCGCGTGGATTTTTTATTGCCCGCAGTTCCCGTCAGTTCTGACCCGCCGCCAGCGAATATTTCTTTATTTTGCGATACAGCGTGGCGATGCCGATGCCCAGCTCATCCGCCGCCTGCTTTTTATTACTGTAGCGAGAGAGCGCATCGCGGATCATCTGCCGCTCCATCTCCTCCAGCGCCGTCACGTTCTCCTCCTGAGTGAGTGTCGCTGACGCTGAAGCCGACGACGTCGCCTGGCTCGCCGCTTCACCGCTGCTTAACAGATTCGGCGGCAGCAGCGACATATCGATGATTTCTCCCGACGGCACCACGTTAACCAGGTACTCCATCAGGTTGCTGAGTTCACGAATATTGCCCGGCCAGCGATAGCGCTTAAGGAAATCGATCACGTCCTGCGCGACGCCGGGATAAACCAGATTGAGACGACCGGTATGCAGATGCAGGAAATAGTGAATCAGCAGCTCAATGTCCTCCTGACGTTCGCGCAGCGGCGGCAGGCGCAGCGGAATCACGTTCAGACGATAGTAGAGATCTTCGCGGAACTTCCCTTCCGCGATGTACTGTTCCAGGTTTTGATTGGTCGCGGATATGATACGAATATCGACCTGAACCGGATGGCTGGCGCCCACCGGCTGAATCTCACGTGACTCAATGGCCCGCAGCAGCTTGGCCTGCAGAGTGAGCGGCATATCGCCAATTTCGTCAAGAAACAGCGTCCCGCTATTGGCCGCCTGAATCAGGCCGGTCTTACCGTTTGCCGATGCGCCGGTAAACGCCCCCTTCACGTAGCCAAACAGTTCGCTTTCTAACAGCTGCTCGGGTATCGCGGCGCAGTTAATCGCGATAAAGGGCTTCGCGTGGCGATCGCTGAGCTTGTGGATAGCGCGGGCAACCACCTCTTTCCCGGTCCCGCTTTCACCGGCAATCATTACGCTGGAGGGGCTCGGGGCCACGCGGCTGATCAGCTTTTTAAGCTGCCGCATAGGTCGACACTCTCCCACCATCGCCTCAATCTGCGGCCCTTCCTGCCCGCAGCTGAAATCGGCCGAAGAGTGCGACTGATGGAACGCCATTAAAAATAACCACTGATCCTGCACCGCGTGCAGCTGGCCGATAATGAGCTCCTTGCGATCGTCAAAGGAGATAATGTGCTGCATATGGCCGTGCTTGAAATTATCTTCGAAGGTCAACGGCTGAAACTGGATTGACTTACCAATCACCTGTCCCTGAGTGACGCTCATTATTTTCAAAGCGGCCTGGTTGGCAAATTTGACTCTTTGATCGTTGCCCACGACCAGTACGCCCTGATCCATATTTTCGATCATGGTTAAAAATATTTTATGGATATTGTCGCCGACCGCCCGCTCCTGCAAAAATCGGGAAACGAATATGGTTGAGACATGACGAACATAATCAGAAAACTCCTGGATATTCGCATTTATACGTTCCTGCTGCTCGCGCGTCAGCGCAACCAGGCTAATAACGCCGACGCAGCGGTCGTGATACATCACCGGCGTGCCAAGAAAGGCTTTCTCTTCGCATTTCTCCTTATTGTTACAGTCTTTACACAGGGGGTCGAAGCGGGAGTGGGTAACGACCTTCTCGGTCTGTGTTTCAATAATGTAACGCAGAAGCCGTGAATTTGAATTTAATTTATAGCCAATCTGTTTACTATAAGCGCCAGTTCCGGCGACCCGGTATAATTCGTTATCAACAATCTCGACCTCCAGCTGCAGCACGCTGGATAACATCCTTGCAAACTTTTGAATTGTAGGCTGAATCTGCATTAAAATGGAGGGTGCTTTGGACGGTATCATGTCTATCGGCCTTCTATTATTGCTCACCTGTTCGGCGTCAAGCGAAGCGGCTTTATTTATCTGCGGGGAATGATACCACTCCTTTTAGCCACCCGCGTTGATATAGATAGGGCCAATTCCCCCACCTTATCTTAAATATGCAAGAGCTATCACAGTTTCTTATCATTATGATAAATTTGCAGCGGTTTTTATCATATTGGCGCAATGTGAAGATGATAATCGCATTATTTACGGCGGCAACCCGCGCCTGTCCCGCTGAAATGGACGGCGGGGGAAAAATTTCACCTTTCTCTTCCCGGGATAACTCGCCTGAATTCGTGACAGACCTGGCATAATCTTAACTATTCAATCCTCTCCGCCGCCTCTCCCGGAGGATTTGGCACGCTTATTGTTAGTGGTAATACAGCGCTGGCAGTCGCTAATTCGGCAACTCTGCATATCCGACCGCACAGCAATCAATAAGCCGTCATTCACGACCAGGATTGAAACATGAAAACTGTTAACGAACTGATTAAGGATATCAATAAACTTAACTCTCATCTCAGTGAGAAAGACTTTCTGCTGACCTGGGAACAATCGCCGGATGAGCTGAAACAGGTGCTGGACGTCGCCGCCGCGCTAAAAACGCTACGCGCTGAAAATATCGCCACCAAAGTGTTTAACAGCGGATTGGGTATTTCCGTGTTCCGCGATAACTCAACCCGCACCCGCTTCTCCTATGCCTCCGCGCTCAACCTGTTAGGTCTGGCGCAACAGGATCTGGATGAGGGGAAATCGCAGATTGCCCACGGCGAAACGGTTCGTGAAACCGCCAACATGATCTCCTTCTGCGCCGACGCCATCGGCATTCGCGATGACATGTTCCTTGGCGCGGGCAACGCCTACATGCGCGAAGTCGGCGAAGCGCTGGACGACGGCCACAAGCAGGGCGTCCTGCCGCAGCGACCGGCGTTGATCAATCTGCAGTGCGATATCGACCACCCGACGCAATCCATGGCCGATCTCGCCTGGCTGCGCGAGCACTTCGGTTCGCTGGAGAATCTGAAAGGTAAGAAGATCGCCATGACCTGGGCCTACTCGCCGAGCTATGGCAAGCCCCTCTCGGTGCCGCAGGGCATTATCGGCCTGATGACCCGCTTCGGTATGGACGTCACCCTCGCCCACCCGGAAGGGTACGACCTGATCCCTGACGTTATCGAAGTGGCAAAAAACAATGCCCAGGCCTCCGGCGGCAGCTTCCGCCAGGTGAACAGCATGGAGGAAGCCTTTAAAGACGCCGATATCGTCTATCCGAAATCCTGGGCGCCGTACAAGGTAATGGAAAAACGCACCGAGCTGCTGCGCGCAAATGACCATGAAGGTCTGAAGGCGCTGGAGAAAGCCTGCCTTGAGCAGAACGCCGGCCATAAAGACTGGCACTGTACGGAAGAGATGATGAAGCACACCCGCGACGGTGACGCGCTGTATATGCACTGCCTGCCGGCGGATATCACCGGCGTCTCCTGCGACGCGGGCGAAGTCACCGAGGGAGTCTTCGAGAAGTACCGGATCCCGACCTACAAAGAGGCCAGCTGGAAGCCGTACATCATCGCCGCGATGATCGTCTGCCGCAAATACGCGAACCCGGGCAAGGTGCTGGAGCAGCTGCTCAAGGAAGCGCAGAAACGCATCAAATAATCCCCAGGCTGGCCTGCGGGCCAGCCCCACGACTTTCGCATTTCAAAAAGGATAAGGATCGAGTATGTCTGCTTTCTCACTGAAAATGGATATTGCCGAAAACCGTTTTTTTAACGGAGAGACTTCACCGCTGTTTTCACGCCAGCAGGCGCAGCAGGCTCGCCGCTTTCATCAAAAGATCGCCGGCTATCAGCCTACGCCGCTGGTGGCGCTGAACGAACTTTCCGCGCTGTTTGGGGTACAAAAAATCCTCGTTAAAGATGAATCCCGGCGCTTTGGCCTCAACGCCTTCAAAATGCTCGGCGGCTCTTATGCTATCGCCCGACTGCTGTGTGAAAAATATCATTTAGATATCAACGATCTTTCCTTCGAAACGCTCAAATCCAGCATCAAAGAGAAGATGACGTTCGCCACCACGACCGACGGCAACCACGGCCGCGGCGTGGCGTGGGCAGCCCGCCAGTTAGGCCAGAACGCCGTCATCTATATGCCGAAAGGCTCCGCGCAGGAGCGGGTTGACGCCATACTGCGCCTCGGCGCCGAGTGTATCGTCACCGACATGAACTACGACGACACCGTCCGCTTTACCATGCAGACCGCGCAGAAAAACGGCTGGGAGGTGGTGCAGGACACCGCCTGGGAAGGCTACACAAAAATTCCGACCTGGATTATGCAGGGCTACGCCACCCTCGCCGATGAAACGGTAGAACAGCTCTCCTCAATGGGTATCGCCCGTCCGACGCACGTGCTTCTGCAGGGCGGCGTGGGGGCGATGGCGGGCGGCGTGCTGGGCTACCTGGCCGATGTCTACGGCGCGAAGCATCTCCATTCCATTATCGTCGAGCCGGAGCTGGCCGACTGTCTCTACCGCTCTGCGCTAAAGGGCCAGATCGTCAACGTCAGCGGCGATATGGCCACCATTATGGCCGGTCTCGCCTGCGGTGAGCCCAACCCGCTGGGCTGGGAAGTGCTGCGCAACTGCGCCACGCAGTTTGTCTCCTGTCAGGACGCCGTCGCCGCCCTCGGCATGCGGGTGCTGGGAAACCCGGCGGGCCAGGATCCGCGCGTTATTTCCGGCGAATCCGGCGCCGTCGGTCTCGGCCTTCTGGCGGCGATTTATTTCCATCCGCAGCGCGAAGCGCTGATGCACAAGCTCAAGCTGGATAGCGATTCCGTGGTGCTGGTGATTAGCACCGAAGGCGACACCGACGTTAAGCACTATCGCGAAGTCGTCTGGGAAGGCAAACATCCGGCCGCGCAGTAGCCGATTGATCAACATTCCTCCCGCCCGGCGGGACCCCCGTATTCAGAACTGGAGAACATCCTTATGGCTAAGCAAATTCCGTTCAACGCGATCCTGGAAAAATCAAAACAATACGAAAAAGAGATGACCCGCTTCCTGCGCGATATGATCGCCATCCCCAGCGAAAGCAGCGATGAGAAGCGCGTGGTGCACCGTATCAAAGAGGAGATGGAGAAAGTCGGATTCGACAAAGTGGAAATCGATCCGATGGGTAACGTGCTGGGCTACATCGGCCACGGCCCGCGTCTGGTCGCCATGGACGCGCACATTGATACCGTCGGCATTGGCAACATCAAGAACTGGAACTTCGATCCGTACGAAGGTATGGAGACCGATGAGCTGATCGGCGGACGCGGCGCGTCTGACCAGGAGGGCGGAATGGCCTCAATGGTTTACGCCGGTAAAATCATTAAAGATCTGGGCCTGGAAGATGAGTATACCCTGCTGGTGACCGGTACCGTTCAGGAAGAGGATTGCGACGGCCTGTGCTGGCAGTACATTATTGAACAATCCGGTATACGTCCGGAATTCGTGGTCAGCACCGAACCTACCGACTGCCAGATTTACCGCGGCCAGCGCGGGCGTATGGAGATCCGCGTGGAGGTTCAGGGCGTCAGCTGCCACGGCTCCGCCCCGGAGCGCGGCGATAACGCCATCTTCAAAATGGCGCCCGTTCTCACCGAGCTGGAACAGCTTTCACACAAGCTGGGCGATGACGAATTCCTCGGCAAAGGCACCCTGACCGTTTCCGAGATTTTCTTCACCTCGCCGAGCCGCTGCGCGGTAGCGGATAGCTGCGCCGTCTCCATTGACCGCCGTCTGACCTGGGGCGAAACCTGGGAAGGCGCGCTGGAAGAGATCCGCGCGCTGCCGGCGGTGAAAAAAGCCGCCGCGGTGGTCTCGATGTACAACTACGAGCGCCCCTCCTGGACCGGCCTGGTCTACCCGACCGAATGCTACTTCCCGACCTGGAAAGTGGAAGAGAACCACTTCACCGTTCGCGCCCTGAGCAACGCCTATGAAGGTCTGTTCGGCAAAGCGCCGGTGGTGGATAAGTGGACCTTCTCCACCAACGGCGTCTCCATTATGGGCCGCCACGGCATTCCGGTTATCGGCTTTGGGCCTGGGAAAGAGCCGGAGGCGCATGCGCCGAATGAGAAAACCTGGAAATCGCATCTGGTAACCTGCGCCGCGATGTATGCCGCTATCCCGCTGAGCTGGCTGGCCACGGAGTAATTGTTCGTCCTGTCTGCCGCCGCGCTCTGCGGCGGTATGTTGAGGTTTCTATGCGCGTACTGATTAAAAATGGCCTCGTCGTCAACGCCGACGGACAGGTAAAGCAGGACCTGCTCATTGAAGATGGCCTCGTCAAGCGCCTTGCCAGTTCTATTGAGGCAGAACAACCCTGCGAAGTGATTGACGCCGAGGGCTGCTACGTGATGCCCGGCGGCGTCGACGTTCATACGCATTTCAATATTGATGTGGGTCTCGCCCGCAGCTGCGATGATTTCTTTACCGGCACCCGGGCCGCGGCCTGCGGCGGTACCACCACCATTGTTGATCATATGGGCTTCGGGCCCGTCGGCTGCCACCTGCGCCACCAGTTCGAGGTCTATCGCGGCTACGCCGCCTATAAAGCCGTTATCGACTACAGTTTTCACGGCGTTATCCAACACGTTAACCATGGCATTCTCGACGAGATCCCGATGATGGTGGATAGCGGCATCAGCAGCTTTAAGCTCTATCTGACCTACCAGTACAAACTCAGCGATGATGAGATATTGCAGGCGATGCGCCACCTGCAGCGCGCCGGCGCGCTGACGACGGTGCATCCGGAAAACGATGCCGCCATCGCCCAGCGCCGGGCGGAATTTATCAACGCCGGTAAAACCGCGCCGCGCTATCACGCCCAGAGCCGCCCGCTGGAGTGCGAGGCGGAAGCCATCGCCCGAACGATCAACCTCGCGCAGCTGGCGGGAAACGCGCCGCTCTATATTGTTCATCTTTCCAACGCTCTGGGCCTGGAGTACCTGCGCCTGGCCAGA
Organism: Klebsiella sp. PL-2018; assembly: GCF_019048985.1. Lineage (NCBI taxonomy): Bacteria > Pseudomonadati > Pseudomonadota > Gammaproteobacteria > Enterobacterales > Enterobacteriaceae > Klebsiella > Klebsiella sp. PL-2018. The sequence continues at coordinate 2,302,236 of NZ_CP077673.1, read as the reverse complement.
AGACGCCACCAGCCGGTGTGGGTGGAGACCTGTCCGCAGTATCTGCTGCTGGACGAGCGCTGCTACGAGCGCGAAGACGCGCTTAACTATCTGCTCAGCCCTCCCCTGCGCAACGCCAGCAACAACGATGCGCTATGGCGCGGTATCCATGATGGAGATATTGACACGGTCGCCACCGACCACTGCGCGTTCTCTGCGCAGCAGCGCAGGCAGATCTCCGGCGGCGACTTTAGCCGCTGCCCGAACGGCCTGCCGGGGGTGGAAAACCGGCTGCTGCTGCTGTTCTCGCACGGCGTGATGACCGGGCGCATCACCCCTGAGCGCTTTGTGGCGCTCACCAGCGCCAACCCGGCGAAGCTGTTTGGCCTGTGGCCGCAGAAGGGGCTGCTGGCGCCCGGCGCCGATGGCGACGTGGTTATCATCGATCCGCAGCGTACCACCACCATCCGTCATGCCATGCTGCACGACAACGCCGACTATTCACCCTATGAAGGCTTTATCTGTCAGGGCGCGATTCGCCAGACGCTCTCCCACGGCAGAGTGATCTTTGATAACGGCACCTTTACCGGCATAGCCGGACAGGGCCGCTTTTTACGCCGACAACCCTTTTCCACCGCTCACCAGGCCGTCAGCGGAACAGAAACGTAATGAGAGGAAGCTATGAGTAAAAAAATTGTTCTCGCTCTCGGCGGGAATGCGCTGGGCGACGATCTCGCCGGACAGATGCAGGCCGTACGACACACCGCCCGGACGATCGTCGATCTTATCGCCCTTGGCCACCAGGTGGTGGTCACTCACGGCAACGGTCCGCAGGTGGGCATGATCAACCAGGCCTTCGAGGCCGCGGCAAAAACCGAGGCCCATACGCCCATGCTGCCGATGTCGGTCTGCGTGGCCCTGAGCCAGGGCTACATCGGCTACGACCTGCAGAACGCGATTCGTGAAGAACTGCTAACGCGCCAGCTGGATATCCCGGTGGCGACCCTGATAACCCAGGTGGAAGTGGATGCTAACGATAAGGCATTTCTTAATCCGACCAAGCCCATCGGCTCGTTCTTCAGCAAAGAAGAGGCCGAAAAGTTGAGCCAAAACGGCTACATCATGAAAGAGGACGCCGGGCGCGGCTACCGTCGCGTCGTCGCCTCGCCCATGCCGGTAGATATTATCGAGAAACAAACGGTAAAAGCGCTGATGGATGATTGCCACGTGGTGATCACCGTCGGCGGCGGCGGCATTCCGGTGATTCGCGAGGGTAACCATCTGCGCGGCGCCAGCGCGGTTATCGATAAGGACTGGGCCAGCGCGAAGCTGGCGGAGATGATCGACGCCGACCTGCTGATCATTCTCACCGCCGTAGAAAAGGTGGCGATCAACTTCGGTAAACCTGACGAGCAGTGGCTGGATAACCTCTCCCTGCGCGATGCCGAACGCTTTATCGAAGAGGGGCACTTTGCCAAAGGCTCAATGCTGCCAAAAGTGGAAGCCGCCGCCGCCTTCGCCCGCTCAGGGCCGGGGCGTAAAGCGCTGATCACGATGCTGAGCAAAGCCAAAGAGGGGATTGAAGGAAAAACGGGCACCATTATTAGCCAATAAGCTGTACGCCACGGGTTGCCGGGAACCTCCCGGCAACATTTCCCCTCGCAGAAGCTCAGACCTCAACCGCCTCAGCCAGACAATCCGGCTGGCACGCTTGCCTCACCTGGTTCATCAGCCCCCCCGGCGCGCCGTTTTTCACCTGCAGGATCTCCGCCAGCACGCTGATGGCAATCTCGTTTGGCGTCTCGGCGCCGATGTCATAGCCAATCGGCGCCCGCAGACGGCTGATATCCGCCTCCGTTACGCCGTTTTCCCGCATCTGGCGGACAAAGGCCTGCACTTTCCGCCGGCTGGCCAGCAGCCCCAGCCACGCCACCGGCTGGGTTATCAGCCTGTCCAGCGCCTCCCGATCCTGGTTGTTGGTGGCAATCAGCACGAAATCCTGCGGCCGGACCGCCATCGCCTCCACTACGTCCGTAAAGCTGGCAGCGTGCACCAGCCGCGCCGAAAGCGGAAAAGCGTCGGGGCAAAGGCTGGCGGAATAGATATCGCCGACGCAGATGTCAAAATCCACCCGCGCCGCGGCGTGGGCAACCGCGCGGTTGACGTGCCCGGCGCCGACCAGTAGCAGGCGCGGGCGCAGGCCGTGCACGCTGATGTAAACCGACATCGCGCCGCCGCAGTCGGAGCCCACGGCGTCGCTGCCGGTGCGCGCCATGCGACCGTGAAACATTCGCGACGCCCGTTCGCGCAGCGCTTCCAGCGCCGCATCGATGACTTTACGCTCCACCATCCCGCCGCCAATGGTGCCCACAATCGAACCGTCCTCCCGGATAAGCATCTGAGCGGAGTGTCGGGGGGTAGAGCCCCGGCTTTCGACAATCTGCGCCAGGGCAAAGGGACGGTTCTGCTCCTCAAGTCGTGCAGCTTCTGCAAAAATATTCATACTAACCTCAAAGGCGATGTTTACGGCTCTATATCCTTCATACTTCAAGTTGCATGTGCGTTGGCTACGGATTACTCGGCCCATCCATGGGCCTCGCCCTCACGGGCCGTCGCAAGCGACGTTCAAATCTGCTCCCGGCAGATTTGTCGCTCACCCCAGTCACTTACTAGAGTAAGCTCCTGGGGATTCACTGCGTTGCCGCGTGATTCGCCCCTACGGGACTCACCCTTTCAGGGCCAGCGCAAGCGCTGTTCAAAACGGTTAACCGTTTTGTCCTGCAACTCGAATTATTTTGGGTATATTTGTTTATCTGCGATATTTCCCCGGGTTCTCAGTTTGAGAGTTTACCCGGCGTTGAAATAGCGTCGCAGCGACCCGTATCGACTATGCAATATTTATACTTAGCCGCCGTTTTTCATCGCAAATTGTGAGACAGGTCATTTCGTTAGCCGTAATGATGCTGCGGCAGGGATCCTACGCCGAATATTTCCTCTGTCGCCGCGGTAAAAGAAAGCCGCCCGCTGAAATCACCGCCGAACGGCCGGCATAAATTATCATTCTGATATTCAGGATCTGATTTTGAGAAATCTCGCCGAATGATAAAGCGTATTGATTTGAGTTCTCATTTCCCCGCTGTGGAATTATTCACGCATTCGCGTCGAGTTTCGACCTGGTTCACAAATTAATTATTCTACCGCCGCGGTTTGAATAACTGGTGTGATTGTTGCTCCTCTTTCGTTATCCGTCGGGATGATTACCACCGGCAATGTCGATCTTACAATGATATCTAAGGAGAGGGTTATGGGAGATATAATGCGTCCCGTGCCGTTTGAGGAGCTTTTAACGCGCATTTTCGACGAGTATCAGAGTCAGCAGACTATTTTTGGCATTCCCGAGCAACAGTTTTATACGCCGCAGGCGCAGCGGTCGATCGGCGTATTCGGCGAAAGCTGCGCGACGCCGCTCGGCCCGGCAGCCGGGCCGCATACCCAGCTGGCGCAGAACATTATTACCGCCTGGCTAACCGGCGGGCGGTTTATCGAGCTGAAAACCGTACAGATCCTTGACCGCCTGGAGCTGGAAAAGCCCTGCATCGATGCCGAAGATGAGTGCTTCAACACCGAGTGGTCCACCGAATTTACCCTCAAAAAAGCCTGGGATGAGTACCTGAAAGCCTGGTTCACGCTGCATCTGCTGGAGCAGGTCTTTCCGCTGGGCACCCATAAAGAGAGCAAGTCGTTTATTTTCAATATGAGCGTCGGCTACAACCTTGACGGTATTAAGCAGCCGCCAATGCAGGAATTTATCGACAACATGATGGACGCTTCCGCCCATCCTAAATTCGCCCAGTACCGCGACACCCTGAACCGCTGGCTGCAAAATAGAACCTTTATCGACAGCCTGCCAACCTGCGCGCGCAAAGACGGGCTGGACAATCTGGCTCAACGCGTGCCGGCCAGGCTGGTTCAGGGCGTCACCCTCTCAACCATGCACGGCTGCCCGCCGGACGAGATTGAAGCCATCTGCCGCTATATGCTGACGGAGAAAAATCTCAATACCTTTGTGAAGCTCAACCCGACCCTGCTCGGCTATCCGCGCGTTCGCCAGATCCTCGACGCCTGCGGCTTCGGCTATATCGGCCTTAGCGAAGCGTCGTTTGACCACGACCTTAAGATCGACCGGGCGCTGGAGATGCTGACGCGCCTGATGGCGCTGGCGAAAGCGCGCAGCCTCGGCTTTGGCGTCAAGCTGACCAACACCCTCGGCACCGTCAACAACAAGGGAGCGCTGCCGGGAGATGAAATGTATATGTCCGGCCGCGCGCTATTCCCGCTATCGATCAACGTAGCCGCCCTGCTCTCGCGGGCGTTTGACGGCAAGCTGCCGATCTCCTACTCCGGCGGCGCCAGCCAGCTCAACATTCGCGAGATTTTCGACACCGGCATTCGCCCTATCACCATGGCCACCGACCTGCTGAAGCCGGGAGGATATCTGCGCCTGAGCGAGTGCATGCGCGAGCTGGAGAAAGCCGACGGCTGGAACATGACGCAGATCGACGTCGAGCGCCTCAACGCGCTGGCGGAAAAAGCGGTGAGCATGGACTACACCCAGAAACAGTGGAAGCCGGAAGAGCGCATTGATACCGGCGAGCCGCTGCCGCTGCTGGACTGCTACGTCGCCCCCTGCGTGACGGCCTGCGCCATCAAGCAGGATATTCCGGAGTATATCCGCCTGCTGGGCGAGCATCGCTACGCCGACGCGCTGGAGCTGATCTATCAGCGCAACGCGTTGCCGGCCATCACCGGTCATATCTGCGACCACCAGTGCCAGTACAACTGTACGCGACTGGATTACGACAGCGCGCTCAACATCCGTGAGCTGAAAAAAGTGGCGCTGGAGAAAGGCTGGGACGAGTACCGCAGCCGCTGGCATAAGCCCGCGGGATCCGGCTCCCGGCACCCGGTAGCGGTGATCGGCGCGGGCCCTGCCGGTCTCGCTGCCGGATACTTCCTCGCCCGCGCCGGCCATCCGGTCACGGTTTTTGAACGCGAAGCCAGCGCCGGGGGCGTGGTGAAGAATATCATTCCGCAGTTCCGCATTCCCGGCGAGCTTATCCAGCACGATATCGATTTTGTCGTCGCCCACGGCGTCAAAATTGAGTACGGCTGCGATCCGCATCTGAGCGTGGAAAAACTGCAGGCGAAGGGTTTTCGTTACGTGCTGGTCGGCACCGGTACCGATAAAAACAGCGGCGTGAAGCTGGGCGGCGATAACCAGAACGTGCATAAGTCGCTGCAGTTCCTGCGCGAGTTTAACCGCGGCGCCGAGCTGAACCTGGGCAAACGCGTGGCCGTGGTCGGCGCCGGCAACACCGCCATGGACTGCGCCCGCGCGGCGCTGCGCGTGCCCGGCGTGCAGAGCGCGACCATCGTCTATCGCCGCTCGCAGCAAGAGATGCCCGCCTGGCGCGAAGAGTACGATGAGGCGCTGCTCGACGGCGTCGACTTCGAGTGGCTATGCAACCCGGAACAGTTTAACGCCGACGGGACGCTCGTCGTACGCGTCATGAAGCTCGGCGAGCCGGATGAGAAAGGCCGCCGCCGCCCGGTGGAAACCGATGAGATTCGCACCCTGCAAGTCGACTCTCTGATTACCGCCATCGGCGAGCAGCAGGACGGCGAAGCGCTGTCGGCAATGGGGATCCCACTCGACCCGCAGGGCTGGCCGGTGGTCAACGCCGATGGCGAGACCAGCAAACCGAACGTCTTCCTGATCGGCGACGTTCAGCGCGGCCCCTCTTCTATCGTCTCCGCTATCGGCAACGCGCGACGGGCCACGGACGCGATCCTGGCCCGGGAAAATATCGCCAGCAGCTACGGAAACAAAGTCTGGAACAACGTCGATCCGGCGAAGGTGTACCAGCGTAAAGGCGCCATCGCCGTCACGCTGGTGGATAAAAACCAGCGCGAGGCTTTTGTCGAGCAGGAAGCCAGCCGCTGCCTGGAGTGCAACTACGTGTGCAGCAAGTGCGTCGACGTCTGTCCGAACCGCGCCAATATTTCCGTGGCCGTGCCGGGCTTCCAGAATCGCTTCCAGACCCTGCATCTGGATGCTTATTGCAACGAATGCGGCAACTGCGCTCAGTTCTGCCCGTGGCAGGGAAAACCGTATAAAGACAAAATCACCGTGTTCAGCCTGGAGCAGGATTTTGTCAACAGCACCAATCCGGGCTTCTTCGTCGCAGGCGCCAGCGTCAAAGTGCGTCAGGACGACCAGACGTGGCAGCTGGAAATTAACGACCGCGGCCAGTTTAACGAGGTACCGGCCCAGCTGGACGCCATGTGCCGCATCATAAGCCATATTCATCAGCACCAAAGCTATCTTCTGGGAGGCGTTGAAGTATGAGTATCCTGATCCTGAAAAATGCCACCGCCGCGCAGATCTATCCGGCGAAAGTGTGGGAGAACGTCGATATCGCCATTGAGAGCGATAAAATTCTCGCTGTCGGCCCCGGCCTGTGCCAGCGCTATCCGCAGGCGCAGGTGAAAGAGATGCGCGGGCAGCTGGTGATGCCCGGCATGGTCTGCTCCCACAATCACTTTTATTCCGGCCTGTCCCGGGGGATTCAGGCCAATATCGCCCCCAGCCCGGACTTTATCTCCACGCTGAAAAACCTGTGGTGGCGCCTTGACCGGGCGCTGGACGAAGAGTCGCTCTACTACAGCGGGCTGATCTGCGCCATGGAGGCCGTGCGCAGCGGCTGCACGGCGGTTGTCGATCATCATGCGTCGCCCCACTATATCGCGGGCTCCCTGAGCCAGCTGCGCAACGCCTTCCTCAAAATCGGGCTGCGCGGGATGACCTGCTTCGAAACCACCGACCGCAACTTTGGCAGCCGCGAGCTGCGCGACAGCGTTGAGGAGAACATTCGCTTCGCCAGAGAGATCGACGCCGCGCGCGAAAAGGGCGACCAGCCTTATCTGGTCGAGGCCCATATCGGCGCCCATGCGCCGTTCACCGTGCCGGATGAGGGTCTGGCGATGCTGCGCGAAGCGCTAAAAGCCACCGGCCGCGGCCTGCATATCCACGCGGCGGAAGACCGCTACGATGTCTCTCACAGCCATCACCTTTACGGTAAGGACCTGCTGGTGCGGCTGGCGGAGTTCGACCTTATCAACAGTAAGACGCTGATTGCCCACGGCCTGTACATCTCCGATGCCGACGTCGAGCTGCTCAACGCGCAGGACGGCTTCCTGGTGCACAACGCCCGCTCCAACATGAACAACCACGTCGGCTACAACCCCCGCCTGCCGCAGATGCGCAATCTGGCGCTCGGCACCGACGGCATCGGTTCCGACATGTTCGAGGAGATGAAGTTTGCCTTCTTTAAACACCGCGACGCCGGCGGGCCGCTGTGGCCGGACAGCTTCGCGAAGGCGCTGAGCAACGGCAATGAACTGTTGAATCGCAACTTCAACGCCCGCTTTGGCCGCCTTGAGGCGGGCTATAAAGCGGACCTCACCATTTGCGACTATATGGCGCCGACGCCGCTTATCGCGGAAAACATCGCCGGACATATCGCCTTCGGTCTGGGGGCAAACAGCGTGCGCAGCGTCATGGTGAACGGCGTGATGATCTACGAGGATCGCCAGTTCAGCTTCGACTGCGGGCCGATATTCCGCGAAGCGCAGAAAGTGGCGAAAAAAATGTGGGCGCGAATGGATGCGCTCCCCGCGTAGCCCGCGTAAAAACGCTAAACCGGCCTGGCAGGCCGGTTTTTTTTGCTGACAGAACGCGGGCGTATGAAATTGCCCGGCAGCTTCCGCGCCGCCGGGCGCGAGGTTTACAGCGACAGTAGCGCGGCGGTGGCGATATTGCGCTGCTTTTGCAGCGCGCTGAGCTGCTCTTCGGTCATGATACTCAGCGCCGCCGTCGGGCAGACATCAACGCAGGCGGGGCCGCGCTCCCGGGTGCCGCAAAGATCGCACTTAACGATAACCGGCGTCACACCGGCCTCCACCTCAATGGTAATCGCCCCAAACGGGCAGGCGACCACGCAGCTCTGGCAGCCAATGCAGCGCCCGCCGTCGGCCTCCACTTTCTCCGCCCCCATGCTCAGCGCCCCGGTCGGGCAGGCGCCCACGCAGGGCGCATTCTCGCACTGATGACACATCACCGGCACGCTAAGCTCGTCGAGGCGCATCACCTTCAGGCGAGGATGAAACTCCGCCCCCGGCGCCACGTGTTCCAGCGCACAGGCTACCTCACAGGTCCTGCAGCCGATGCAGGCCTGCGAACTGGCAACGATAAAACGAGTCATATCTCCTCCCGGGCCGTGAATTGCATCAACATCTCGCTGGCCGCCTGCCGCCCGGCAACCATGGCGGTGACCACCAGGTCCGCGCCGGTCACGGCATCGCCGCCGGCAAAGATTTTGTCATGGCTGGTTTGCGTCGTTCCGCGCCCTTTGCCGCCGGTCACTATCTGCCCCCAGCGGTCCAGCTTTATCCCGTGGCCGCGCAGCCACGGCATCTCGTGAGCCTGAAAGCCAAACGCCATAATGAGCACATCGACTTTAAGTTCAAACCCGGAATCCGGGATCGGCTGCGGCCGGCGGCGGCCGTCCGGGCCCGGCTCGCCCATCTTCGTGCGGATCATCTCCACCGCGCAGACCTGCCCCTTGCGGTTGAGCTGAATGCGCTGCGGCTGCACGTTAAACTCAAATTTCACCCCCTCTTCCCGCGCGTTCACCACCTCTTTTTTCGATCCGGGCATGCTCAGCTCATCGCGACGGTAGGCGCAGGTCACGCTCGCTGCGCCGCGGCGAACGGCGGTGCGCAGGCAGTCCATCGCCGTATCTCCCCCACCAAGCACTACCACCCGTTTCCCCTTAATGTCGGTCAGCGGATACTCGGGGCTCTCTTCGAGCCCCATCACCTCGCGGGTGCTGGCAATCAGGAACGGCAGGGCCTGAATCACGCCGGGGGCGTTCTCTCCCTCCAGGCCGGCGGCCATCAGACCGTAGGTGCCCACGCCGAGGAAGACGGCGTCATAGTTTTTCACCAGATCGGCAAAAGCCACGTCGCGCCCCACCTCCTGGTTGAGATGAAAATTGACGCCCATGGCGCTAAAAACGTCGCGTCGCTTCTCAAGCACGTTTTTATCCAGCTTGAACGGCGGAATACCGAAGGTCAGCAGGCCGCCGATTTCCGGATGGCGATCGAACACGTCAACGTGCACGCCCGCGCGCACGAGAATATCGGCGCAGCCCAGTCCGGCGGGCCCGGCGCCAATCACCGCCACCCGCTCCGGGCGCGGGGCCACTGTGCCGATTGTCGGTCGCCAGCCCATCGCCAGGGCGGTATCGGTGATATAGCGCTCAAGGTTGCCAATGGCGACCGAGCCGCCTTCGTTCTTTAAGGTGCAGGCCCCTTCGCACAGCCTGTCCTGCGGACAGACGCGGCCGCAAATCTCCGGCAGGGAGCTGCTCTGATGGCACAGCTCCGCCGCCTCGATAATCTTGCCCTCGTTCACCAGGCGGATGAAATCGGGAATATGATTATGTAAAGGACAGGTCCAGTTGCACCACGCTTTCTGCGCGCAGTAGAGACAGCGTTCGCTCTCATACTCCGCATCGCACTCGCTCAGCGGCTGATAGATTTCGCCGAAGTGCTGGATGCGGTCATCGGCGGGCACTTTTTTCGCCCCCACCCGCGGAGGTTTATTGAGTATCGCGCTGCGTCTGGCGCCGCGAACGGTGCCCAGCGGGGTTTCCAGCGCGGAGCGAATCTGCCGCGCGCTACGCAGCCGGTTAACGGCGGCCTCATCCATCAGTTGCAGCGCCTGGGTTGGACAGCTGGCCACGCACGCCTGCTGACCGGAAGGATGCTGGCTGCAAAGATCGCATTTCTGCGCCAGCTGCGGCGCGTCGTCATCGTTGGCCACCATCTCAATGGCCCCAAAGGGACAGGCGATGACGCAGTTTTTACAGCCGATGCACAGCGCCTCTGTAAACTGAACGCTGTCGTTCGCCACGCGCAGCGCCTGGGTCGGACAGGAGCCGACGCAGGGCGCGTCGTTGCAGTGGCGGCAGGTCGTCGCGCTGCTGGCGTGGCGGTGGAAGAACACCCGAATGCGCGGCAGAAAGTCGCTGCGCTGCCGGGGCCAGCTGTCCTGGCGATGAGAGGTGACGCAGGCCACTTCACAGGCGTGGCAGCCAATACAGTTTGCAGAATCGGCAACAATAAATTTATTCATTTGCTTCCCTTTATTATTCCAGGACTCACCGGGAAGCAATGCAATAATCAGGCGCTTTTGTTCAGGGTATTCATATGGTGCTTATTTTTGCGAGCCGTCTCAAAAAAACAGGCCCACTCCCACTTAGCGGCGCGATATATATCCGCTCTCGCTGAACAAAAATTATTCTCCGCGCTCAGGGTTTAATCATGTTGATAATTCAACGTATCGCGCGTGATACCAAAATGAGACGCTCCCTGTCTCAATGTGATAGCGCGCGTTTATTCACCACGAGATTTATTTGAGAAGTTTCGCAGCGCGTCGATATTCCCGCCTTTTTCTCGTGAGTTATTTCACACAATTCTCCTTCAATTCTCCAGGCGCTTATTTTTGGCACAGCTTACGCATATTACTTCTCGTGCGCGCAACACGCTGATGAACGCATCGGCTCAGGGAGGCAGCGGCCTTCGAATCGTAACTTCGGCTCTGTTCATGTTTATACAGAGTGAAGTCGTACAGGAGATAACAACTTCATGAAAGATATCGCCAATTCCGCCTCACAAAACGGGAGCTCGACCGCACCGGTCGATGAAATTTTACCCGTTACGCAAATGATTCTTTATGGGCTACAGCACGTGCTGGTGATGTACGCGGGCGCCGTGGCGGTTCCGCTCGTTGTGGGTAATGCGGTAGGGCTCCCGCCGGAGCACATTATTTTACTGATCAGCGCCGACCTGTTTATCTGCGGCGCGGCCACCATCGTGCAGTCGCTGGGGGTCGGTAAGTGGCTCGGCTGTCGGCTGCCGCTTATCCAGGGCTGTACCTTCGCCGCGCTGATCCCGATGGTGTTGATCGGTAAGGAGTACGGGATCGGCGGTATTTCCGGGGCGGTGATCGTGTCCGGTATTTTTATCCTCTGCTGCGCGCCGTGGATTAGCAAGCTCATCCGCTTCTTTCCCAAGGTGGTGATGGGCAGCATCGTCACGCTTATCGGCATGTCTATTATGCCGGTGGCAGGCGGGTGGATTGGCGGCGGGAGCAGCGAAATGAGCGGCTTTGGCGCCCCCTTCTCGCTGCTGATGGCGGCAATCACGCTGGTGATTATTCTCAATATTTACACCTTTGCCTCCGGCGTCGTGAAAAACACGTCGGTGCTGATCGGTCTTATCATCGGCACCGTACTCTGGAGCTGCTTTAAGCCTCTCGACTTTAGCCTCGTCCACGCCACCCCCTGGCTCCATCTGCCGATCCTGATGCCCTTCGCCAAACCTGAATTTCATATTATCCCCGTCGCCCTGCTGTCGATGGTGATGGTGGTGGTGATGGTGGAAACCATGTCCTCGATGATGGCCACCGGGGATATCGTCGGGAAAAAGGTGGACGCGAAGATGCTGCGCAACGGCCTCAACACCTGCGGTATCGCGACCACTATCTGCGGCTTCTTCAATCTGTTTCCCTATGCCGCCTTCGCGCAGAACGTCGGCCTGATCGGTTTAACCGGGGTGCGCAGCCGTTTTGTGGTGTCGGTCTCCGGCATCATTCTGATTCTGATGGGCGTGTTCTCGAGGATGGCGGCGCTGGTGGTGCTGATACCGAAACCGATCCTCGGCGGCGCGGGCATTGTCATGTTCGGTATGGTGGCGGTGTCCGGTATTCGTACCCTGGGACAGGTCAACTACCGCAACAATAATAACGGTATGGTGGTGGCATTAACGCTCGGCCTCGGCATGATGCCGGTGCTGGTGCCCAATCTGTTTACCCAGTTTCCGCCGATGGTTCAGCTGTTTCTGCACAGCGGGATTACGATTGGCACCCTGACGGCTATCGTCGCCAACCTCACCCTCAACGGCAGCGTGCCATTCCGCGTTAACCACGAAACGCCGGTCCCCGATCCGGCCCCGCCAAGCTCGGCGGCGCGCAACATGGCCGTCAGAACCGTCAGAATGTGGCTCCTGCTGCGCAAAGTTCAGAAGGAGAGACAGCCTGAAGAAGCGCAGGAGGGGTAATGATGCTCACCAGACTCCTGTTTGCCTTGATCACCCTGCTGCTGCTGGCGATTCCCGTCGTGCAGCAGGGTATCGCGCAGGGCCTGAACGGCCGCTTTAGCTATGCCCTGCTGTTCTAAGTTTAAGGACCACTGCTATGAAAAGAGTCACGACCGTCTGCCCCTACTGCGCCTCCGGCTGCAAAATGCAGCTCACGGTAGAAGAGGGAAAAATTACCCGCGCCGACGCTGCGATGGGGAAAAATAATCAGGGCACCCTGTGCCTGAAGGGCTACTACGGCTGGGATTTTATTGACGACCCGCAGATCCTCACCCCGCGCCTGAAAACCCCGATGATCCGCCGCCGGCGCGGCGGTAAGCTGGAGTCCGTCTCCTGGGAGGAAGCGCTCGATTACGTGGCAAACCGCCTCAGCGACATAAAAGCGAAGTACGGGCCGGATGCGATTCAGACCACCGGATCTTCGCGCGCCACCGGCAATGAAACCAACTACATCATGCAAAAATTTGCGCGCGCCGTTATTGGTACCAATAACGTCGACTGCTGCGCACGCGTCTGACACGGCCCTTCGGTTGCAGGTCTGCACCAGTCGGTCGGCAACGGCGCGATGAGTAATGCCATCACCGAGATCGATAATACCGATCTGGTGTTTATTTTCGGCTATAACCCGGCGGATTCGCACCCGATCGTGGCGAATCACATCCTCAATGCCAAACGCAACGGGGCCAAAATCATCGTCTGCGATCCGCGTAAAATCGAAACCGCGCGCATCGCCGACCTGCATCTGGCTCTGAAAAACGGCTCCAACATTGCGCTGCTCAACGCCATCGGGCAGGTGATTATCGAAGAAGATCTCTACGATAAATCCTTCGTCGCCGGGCGTTCCGAAGGCTTCGAAGCGTATCGCAACATCGTCGAAGGCTATACGCCGGAGTCGGTGGAAGCCATCACCGGCATCAGCGCCAGGCAGATTCGCGAATGCGCGCGGCTGTACGCCAGCGCCGGAAACGCCATGATTCTTTGGGGGATGGGCGTAACCCAGTTCTGGCAGGGCGTCGAAACGGTGCGTTCCCTGACCAGCCTTGCGATCCTCACCGGTAATCTGGGGAAACCGCACGTCGGCGTCAATCCGGTGCGCGGCCAGAACAACGTCCAGGGCGCCTGCGATATGGGCGCGCTGCCGGACACCTATCCCGGCTATCAGTACGTGAAATTCCCGGAAAACCGGGAGAAGTTCGCCAACGCCTGGGGCGTTGAGAGCCTGCCGGAGAGCCCTGGCTATCGCATCAGCGAGCTGCCGCACCGCGTGGCGCACGGCGAAGTGCGGGCGGCGTACATTATGGGGGAAGATCCGCTCCAGACCGACGCCGAGCTTTCCGCCGTACGTCAGGCCTTCGAAGAGATGGAGCTGGTTATTGTCCAGGATATCTTTATGACCAAAACCGCCGCGGCGGCCGATGTGATTCTGCCCTCGACCTCGTGGGGCGAGCATGAGGGCGTCTATACCGCAGCGGACCGCGGCTTCCAGCGCTTTTTCAAGGCGGTGGAGCCGAAGTGGGATCTGAAGACCGACTGGCAAATCATCTGCGAAATCGCCACCCGGATGGGGTATCCAATGAAGTACGACAACACGCAGCAGATCTGGGATGAACTCCGCCATCTGTGCCCCAACTTCTTCGGCGCGACCTACGAGAAGATGGGAGAACTGGGCTACGTGCAGTGGCCGTGCCGCGACGAGTCGGAGGCGGACCAGGGCACTTCGTATCTGTTTGCGGAACGGTTCTCCACGCCGAACGGGCTGGCGCAGTTCTTCACCTGCGAATGGCAGGCGCCGGTCGATAAGCTGAGCGATGCCTATCCGCTGGTGCTCTCCACGGTGCGCGAAGTAGGCCACTACTCCTGCCGTTCGATGACCGGCAACTGCGCTGCGCTGGCCAAACTGGCGGACGAACCGGGCTACATCCAGATCAACACCGCCGACGCCAAGCGGCTCGGCATTGAGGACGAAGAGCTGGTGTGGGTTAACTCGCGCAAAGGCAAGGTGATTTCCCGGGCGAAAATCAGCGACAGGCCGAATAAAGGGGCGGTCTACATGACCTATCAGTGGTGGATCGGCGCCTGCAACGAGCTGGTCACCGAGAATCTCAGCCCGATAACCAAAACCCCGGAGTACAAGTACTGCGCCGTTAACGTTGAGCGTATTGCCGATCAGCGCGCCGCCGAACGGTACGTCAGTGAGGAATACAGCCAGTTGAAAGCCCGTCTGCGCGAAAGCGCCGCGGGGTAAAAAATATCGCCCCGGCGCTGTGCGCTCCGGGGCGATATTGTCTTTTCTTCTTCCCTCCGCCAGCGCTAACCGACGGCGGCCAGATCTTTGCGGCAGCGGCGCGCGACCTCAAGATACTGCTGCGGAGTGTCAACATCCCAGTGAATCCCCTGATTCGCCACGGGGATAACGCGCGCCGCCATCTGACCGATAACGTCCCGCAGGGTGGCCCCTTGCGGCGCGCGACGAATCAGAGAAATCGCCCGCTGGGGCAGAAGAACCGGATGGCCTTTACCGCGATCGTAGGCCGGAATAATGCAGCTCCCGGCGTCGGCGTTGGCCCACAGCCGGCGGTAGACGCCCGGCGTGACCTCCGGCATATCGCCCAGCGCCAGAAAGAAGCGCGAAGCGCGAATATGGCCTACCCCGCACTGAATAGAAGAGAACATACCGTCCTGATATTGCGGGTTAAAGACCACCTCAACGCCCGGATGATCCCGATAGCACGCGGCCAGTTCGTCGCCGCGAAACCCCGTCACCAGCACCACCCGATCGCAGAACGCCAGGGCGCTGGCAAGGGCGCTATCGAGAATCGTTCCCTCGCCCCACGGCATCATCATTTTCCATTTGCCCATCCGGCTGGAGAGCCCGGCGGCCAGCATAACGCACTGTTTATCCATTTTTTTGCTCATCGTCATCCTCCCCCTGAAGCCGAATACAACGCCGCCGTCGGCTGGCGACGGCGGCGCTTGCGGCGATCAGGATTTCAGCACCGCTTTAATCGAGGTAATGATCGGCTGATAACCCGTACAGCGGCAGATATTCCCCTCCAGCGCCTCTTTCAGCTCATCGTCGCTGGGGGCCGGGTTGGCATCCAGCAGCGCCTTGGCGCTCATCAACACGCCGGGCGTGCAGAAGCCGCACTGAACGCCGCCGTGACGAATAAAGGCGTTCTGCAATTTTTTACCGACCGGATCGTGATGCAGCGCTTCGACAGTAGTGACCTCTGCCCCGTTGCACTGGGCGGCCAGCAGCAGGCAGGAGCAGACGGATTTGCCGTCCATAATCACGGTGCAGGCTCCGCACTCGCCCACCGAGCAGCCCTCTTTGGTGCCGGTGAGCTTCAGCTCCTCGCGCAGAAAATCGATCAGGCGGACATTGTCTTTCACATCGCGGGCAATGCGGATGCCATTCACTTTTAGCTCAATATGGTTCATGTTCATGGCTCCTTATTTTTTCTGCTCTGTCATAACTTCCTGCAGCATCTGCCGGAACATATCGATAAATACGGGGACTTTATAAGGCGCAGACCAGCGTCCGCCGATGGCTTTTTCTACCTTGTCGTGCAGTACCCCGGCCGCATAGTCAATGGCGGCGGCGTCTAACGCCTTCCCGGTGAGCGCCTGCTCAACCTCAGTCAACCGCTGCGGTTTGGCCATCAGCGCACCATCCACCAGACGGCACAGGCGAACCACGCCCTTATCGACCATAAACTGCCCGGTTAAGCTCTGGCGCGTAATGTTCAACGCATTGCGCCGGCCAAGCTGCAGATAGCGATTGATCAGCGGCTGCTGCGTCGGCGCCGGCAGGATAAAGCGGACAACCAGCTCATCAGGCTCAAGAAGGGTGCGATAGCCGCCCACGACAAATTCGCTGACCGGCATCCGGCGCGTTCCGCGCGCGCTGCGCAGCTCTACTTCCGCATCGTAGATAATGAGCGGCGGCATGGAGTCCGCGCACGGGGCGGCGTTGACGATATTGCCGCCGATCGTTGCCCGGTTGCGCAGCTGCAGGGAGCCGACGGTTTTACAGGCCGTAACCAGTAGCGGATAGCGCTGCTGAATCAACGGATGCTTAACCAGGTCGGTAAAGCAGACGCCGGAGCCAATGGAGATCCCGCCCTCAACGTCAAAAATCTCTTTCAGCTCCGCCAGTCCGGCGATGTTGACAAGCGGCACCTCGCCGGACAGCATCCGGGCCTGCACCAGCACATCGGTGCCGCCGGCAATAGGCATTGCCCCCTTCTCGGCCATCAGCGTCAGGGCCTCTTTCAGGGTTTGCGGGACGCTCAGCGACAGGGTGTTGAGGCGGTGAACCTGTTTCTTATCGCCAGACTCCAGCATCTGCTCGCTCTGGCGCTCCGGCTTCTTGAGGTTATAACCCAGGCGAACCTGCTCGAGGGTCAGCGGCAGGGTCCGGTTGGGGCGGTCGATGGCGAAGCTCACCGCGTTATTGAGAGCCGCAGCGCCCAGTTCAAGTACCGGTTCGCCGATAACTTTCGCCCCCATCGGGCCCGCTTTATCGTAGTTTTCCACCGCAATGATATCGATGTGCGGCATATCCTTGATGGTCGGCAGCAGATAGGTATCGAAGTTTTCCGATTTCACCACGCCGTGCTCGGTGTTGAAATCCTCGAGCATGCCGTAGCCGATCATCCCCTGCAGCACGCCGCCGTAGACCTGGCCGCTAAAACCAACCGGGTTAATGACTTTACCGACATCGTGGGTGGCGACGACGTTATTGACGGTGATTTTGCCGGTGCGCATATCCACCGCCACGTCGGCCAGCTGGCAGCCGTACACCCAGGTGAAATAGGGGCTGCCGCAGCCCTTCTCTTCATCCCAGTGAATATTCGGCGCCACGTGCCAGCCGTAGGCGGAGAGGTTTGCCCCGGTAGCCCGGGTCATATCGCACACCTGCTGGAAGCTGAGGCTCAGCTCCGGGCTGTGGCGGTTAAACACTTTGCCATTTTGCCAGGCGATATCGTCGATGCTCTGCGCTTTCAGCGTTTCCCTGACGGCGTCCGCCATGCGTTGTTTAATTTTGTTCGCCGCGCTCAGAATCGCCTGCCCGCCCATCAGGGTACCGCGCGAAGCGACCGTTGAGCCGCCGTCGGCGATCATCGCGGTGGCCGGTTCGCTAAACATCACCCGGTCGAGCCCAATACCAAAGGCTTCCGCCGCCAGCAGCGACATGGTGGTCTGCAGCCCCTGCCCGTTCTCGGATACCGAGGTGGAGATGTTCACGCTGGCGTCGGCATTCACCTGAATCAGCGCCGAGGACGCATCCAGCCCCTCGGCCCCCAGAGAGCAGCCGCGATGGCTCAGCGCGAAGCCAATCCCGTAGCGGATCGGGCCGCCTTCCGCGTTAAGCTTTTTGTAGTGCTCGCGTTTGGCCTCGTATTCGGCCTTGAGCAGCGTCTTCTCCAGCACCTCCCGCGCGGAGACGGTATGCTCGCTGAAGACCTGCCCGGCCATGCTGGTATCGCCCTGCTTGAGAATATTGCGCAGGCGGAACTCAACGGGCGACAGGCCCAGTTCGCCCGCCACGTCATCCATCAGCGATTCGTTGGCGAAAATGACCTGCGGCGCGCCGTAGCCGCGGTAGGCCGAGGTATAGTTGTTGTT
This sequence comes from Klebsiella sp. PL-2018, assembly GCF_019048985.1. Classification (NCBI taxonomy): domain Bacteria; kingdom Pseudomonadati; phylum Pseudomonadota; class Gammaproteobacteria; order Enterobacterales; family Enterobacteriaceae; genus Klebsiella; species Klebsiella sp. PL-2018. Next base: position 2,284,341 of record NZ_CP077673.1, on the reverse strand, counting down.
GGTGTAAACGCCCACCAGATCGACGCGTACGTTAGGAATGTTGTAGGGGCCCGCCGCCTGCACGGAACTGCGCCAGGTGACAAACACCGTCTGGCCGCAGTAGCTGCCGCCATCGGCGATAATGTCGATTTTAATCGCCTGAATGCGCGCGTCGTCGTCCACGCCAATGCGGTATTTCATCTTATAAGGATGGCGCTTGTAGCTCTCGCGCATCGACTGTTCGCGGTTATAGGAGATCTTAACCGGCCGCCCGGTCAGGTGCACCAGCAGCGCCGCGCGGCAGGAGACGTTATCGATAATGTCATCTTTACCGCCGAAGGAGCCGCCGAGGACGGAGCGCTTAATGTTGACCTTCGCCTGGGGCAGGTCGAGATATTTGGCAATCACCGCCCGGGTGCGGTGAGCGTTCTGAATCGACCCTTCGATGGTCATGATCTGTTCATTATTGTCCAGGTAGGCGGTAATCGATTCCGGCTCAATATAGCCGTGCTCCTGGAACCCCACCTCATACTCACGTTCAAAAATATGGCTGGAGGCGGCAAAACCGGCATCAATATCGCCCTTCGCCGTGTGGTGGCGGTTGATGATATTGCTATCGAGTTCGCTGTGAATAAGGCGCGCACCGGGCTTCATCGCCTCTTCCGGGGAGGTAATCGGCTCCCACGGGGTGTAGGTGATTTTGATTTTATCGACGGCGATGCAGGCTGCCTCGTAGGTTTCCGCCGCCACCACGGCAACCACGTCGCCGCGGTAGGCGATCTCCTTGTCGATAATCGGCGGATGATCGGGAACAATCGCTCCCAGCTTGCGCTGACCGGGGATATCGTTCCAGGTGGCAATACGCACGACGCCGGGCACTTTTTCCGCCTCCGACAGGTCGAGCGCATCGATGCGCCCGGCAGGAATATCCACGTAGCGACAGACGCCATACAGCATATTGTTCATAATAATGTCATCGCCGTAGACCGCTTTACCCGTCACCTTGGCGAGCCCGTCTACGCGGGGCACCTCACTGCCAACTAGCAATGTATCCATATTTTTCAGTCTCCACTCACAAAGAAAGATAACGGATTAAAGCAATGGCTATGCCACCTATAAATAAAGGGTTATTTCAGGCTGAGTTATGTGAGGCGCATCTAAAAATAGCGGCCGGTTAAAGAATAAAAAGCGAATGAGGTCGCCGCTGATTATCAAAACGAGAGCATGCGTATCACTATGATAATTGGCGGTTCTCAATTGTGTTTCCAGGGTGACGCCAGCGGTGCATCCGCAGCTCCTGCCGCCGCCGGGCATTGAGCGCAACCGTCACCCTGCGGCAAAACGCGTATCGAGGTGATGAAGCTTTTTGACGCCCCCCCGATTTCGAATAAAAAATAAAACAGACGCAATAATGAAATTTAAATTTCATAAACGAACTTGTTTACAAATGTGATATATATCATAATTTTAACAATTCATTTTCCTGCCACCGGGCCAGCCCCCCGTAAACAATCCTAAAAATTGCCATATATATCAATTAATTATAAAAATAGCCATTCTATACACAAGGCTGTTACACATAGCCCACAAAACCAAACCGAAATAAAACTTTCAAAATGTGATCTGTTTGTATTTTTATTTCACTTATAGCGGTAATAATCATCTCTCACTAAACGCACTCTGCCCGCCTTGATGGCGCAGCAGAAATCCTAACCCCCCGGAGGATGCAATGAAGGAAGTGAGATCAGGACTTATCCGAACCGTTTATATTGGCCCGCCCCTTTTCCACCCTCACGCTGCCGGGGACTTTCTGAACGTCAACCACCCCGGAGGCCCCAGCCCCGCATCTACCGATGATTCATCATTAATCAAAAAGAAACCTCTTTGATCGGTTTTATTTAGCGCATAGCAATCGCGCTAAATAGTTGCACTAAGAACAAAAAATCATTTCATCCCGGCCGCGCTTCGCCAGGCGCACAGGCAGGCCGTGACGAGGATGGGATGACACGTTTTTATCTCGTGCCGTTAATCAAAACAAAAGGTATAAAAATGTCTCTTATTATGAATCTGAACCTACAGCAGAGAAAACGATTACACCAGATAACCCTGGTTGCGACATTTGGCGGCCTGCTATTCGGTTATGACACCGGCGTTATTAATGGCGCATTTTCCTCTCTGAAACAATATATGGCCCTGACCCCGACTACAGAAGGTCTGGTCATGAGCGTATTGCTGATCGGCGCCGCGTTAGGCAGCGTATTCGGGGGAAAATTCGCGGATTTCTTTGGCAGAAGAAAGTACCTGCTCTTTTTATCCTTTATCTTTTTCATCGGCGCATTAATGTCCGCTCTGGCGCCGGATATCACCGTACTGCTTATTTCACGTTTCATCCTCGGCTATGCCGTGGGTGGCGCCTCGGTGACCGCCCCCACCTTTATTTCCGAAGTGGCGCCAACCGAAATGCGCGGTAAACTGACCGGCTTAAACGAAGTCGCCATTGTTATCGGGCAGCTCGCCGCATTTGCCATCAACGCCATTATTGGCATCCTCTGGGGCCATCTCCCCGACGTCTGGCGCTATATGCTGATGGTGCAGACCATTCCCGCCATCTGCCTGTTTATCGGTATGCTGCGATCGCCGGAAAGCCCGCGCTGGCTGATTAGTAAAAACCGTCATGAAGAAGCGCTGGAAATATTAAAACAAATCCGCCCTCTGGAACGCGCAACCAAAGAATTCAACGATATCACCACCTTAATTAAGGCCGAAGCGGACAAAAAGCTTCATTCGCAGAACGCCTTTGTCACCATTCTCCAGACGCCATGGATTTTCAAACTCCTGCTGGTGGGCGTCATTTGGGCGGCGCTGCAGCAGACCACCGGGGTCAACGTCATTATGTACTACGGTACTGAGATCCTCAGCAGCGCCGGATTCTCAGAAAGAACCTCCCTCATCTGCAACGTACTCAATGGCGTGTTCTCCGTCGGCGGCATGCTATTTGGCGTGCTGTACCTCGTCGATCGTTTTAAACGTAAAACCATCATTATTTATGGTTTCGCGATCATGGCTACCCTGCACCTTATCATTGCCGGCGTAGACTACACGCTGGTCGGCGACATCAAAGCCACGGCCATCTGGCTGCTCGGCGCGATGTTCGTTGGCGTTATGCAGGGAACGATGGGCTTTATCACCTGGGTGGTGCTGGCTGAGCTGTTCCCGCTCAAGTTCCGCGGACTGTCGATGGGCATATCGGTATTTTTCATGTGGGTGATGAACGCCATCGTCAGCTATTTGTTCCCATTATTGCAGGCCAAGCTCGGGTTAGGTCCGGTATTCCTGATTTTTGCCGCGATTAACTACCTGGCGATTGTTTTTGTCATCGCGGCGCTGCCTGAAACGTCCAATAAATCGCTGGAGCAGCTGGAAGAGGAGCTTTCAGCAAATAAATCTGCAGCGGGATTCAATACGGCCACCAAGGAAAACGGATTATGATCGATACTATTACGCAGGATAATCTCCATCTGTCGTGCCGGGCGAAAAATAAAGCAGAAGTCCTGGCCATGATTGGCGCTGAATTTAAATCTAAAGGCTATGTCAGTGAAGATTGCGTTACTTTTCTTGCTGAAAGAGAGCGTCAGGTCTCCACCTTTTTAGGCAATGGCATTACGCTGCCGCACCTGCCTAAATCAGCAACCAATATCATTGCTAAAACCGGGGTTGAAATTTATCAGTTCCCCGATGGCGTTATCTGGGACAGAAGTAATGTCATGTTCATTGCCATTGGCGTGATTGCCAAAGAAAGTGAGCATATTGATGTACTGAGAGAAGTTGCTTCTATTTTTAGTGATGAAATTATCGCCAAGGCGCTATCATTAATCTCCAGCAAGCAGGATTTCCTGCGGATCCTGCAACAAAACTGAGGGTGGAGGATATATTTGATACGAACAGAAATTGAGTGTCGTAGCCAACCCCAATGATTCATCACCGGTCAAAACGCTTAGTATATCCATGTAATCCCTGTAAAAAGCCTGCTCGCGAGCAGGCTTTTTTACTGACGTTGACCAAACCAAATACGCTTATCAGGGCCATCCCACCCAAAATCATCTTCCGCGCTGAACCGATATCAATATTCATATAATTTACCTTGGTGATGGTAACGGATTGGTATCTATAAAACGCGTACATTCATTGCCCAATATCAAGATTTATATAACAGGGATTAAAAATGAGTTCTCAGCAAATTTACTTATTTGGTATAACAACTTCCCATCTTGTCACACCTTTACCACGTCGTAGCGAATCGCTGAGGACGGTATATGGCTTTAACAGATTCATCGCGGGACGAAACGCCCCGGCAGGAACGCTCTGGCTCAGGGAGGATTTCGGGGCTAGCGCTGCTGGTTGCCAGCGCATTTTTTATGGAGTTTCTTGATGGAACGGTGATTGCTACTGCTCTGCCGGATATGGCAAAGGCGTTTGGCGTCACAGCGATAGACCTTAATATTGGTATCAGCGCCTATCTATTAACTCTGGCTGTGCTGATCCCGGCCAACGGCTGGGTTGCGGAGCGTTTTGGCGCACGAAACGTCTTTACTCTGGCACTGTGCATTTTTACGCTTTCATCCCTGCTATGCGGTCTGACCCATAATGTGACTGAGTTCGTTCTGATGCGTATCCTTCAGGGGATTGGCGGCGCGATGATGGTTCCTGTAGGACGTCTGGTCGTTCTGCGCACCACCCCGAAAGATCGGCTTATTAAGGCCATTGCCACGCTAACCTGGCCCGCGCTGGTGGCCCCCATCATTGGGCCGCCGCTTGGTGGATTTATTACCACCTACGCCAGCTGGCACTGGATCTTCTTTCTCAACGTCCCCCTGGGGCTGATCGCCATTGTACTATCATTGCAGATGATGCCAAACCAATCGGCTAACGAACGCAGACCGTTTGATTTTACAGGATTTGTCGCCACTGGCGTAACGATGCTGTGCCTGGTTGCAGGGCTGGAAATGCTCAGCCAACAAAACGTTAGCCTGATCGGGGCGGCAGTAACCATTACTGTTGGCTTCGCTACCCTGGTCTGGAGTATTCATCATCTTTTGACCAGTAAAACGCCGCTGATTGGCCTGTCATCGCTCTCAGTCCCCTCATTTCGCATCAGCATGCGCGGAGGATTTATCCTTCGTGCGACGATTAGCTCAGCCCCCTTTATGCTGCCTCTGATGTTTCAGGTTGGTTTCGGAATGAACGCGTTTGAAGCCGGCTCGATGGTACTGGCCGTTTTTGCAGGCAACCTGGCGATGAAACCCGCTACAACGCCGCTAATTCGCTATTTTGGCTTCCGTAAGCTGCTTATCGGTAACGGTGTCGCCTGCGTATTGACGCTGTTACTCTGCGCACTGCTAACGCCTGACTCGCCGCATCTGATAACGCTGGTGCTGTTGTTCCTCGGCGGATTAAGCCGTTCCATGCAGTTCACCGGTATCAGTTCACTGGCCTTCGCTGAAGTTCCGTCACAGGAGATGAGCTCAGCCAATACGCTGTTCAGTACTTCACTTCAGCTCGCCAGCGGACTGGGAGTGACAATGGGAGCGCTAAGTATTCGCATGGGCAGCATCCTCAGTGAGGATCTTGGTTACGCCACTGTTCCTGGAATGGGGTTTCGCCTGGGATTTGTCGTCATCGCGATTATCACTGCGCTCGGAGTGTATGATATGACGCGGCTTGCGCCGAATGCGGGTATCAACGTCTCACAGAAAAAATAGCTTAACGCCGGTCAGCCGATTGCTTTTCATTGCGTGCTCGCTCAACGACAGGATGCATTACAATCAGTTACCGGCTACCATTTAACTAAGATAAAACCGACTCATATGGCACGTCAGGGCAATCATAATAAATTCGTCTGCATTATTGAGGCTTAAACCGGTTAGCGTTTCGAACTTCTTAATCCGTTGATACAGCGTATTGACGTGATGCCCATCTCCTCTGCAGTATTCACTGCGGACTGCCTGTTTTTTAAAAAACAGATAATCGTCACCAACAATATACCAGGTTTGTTATTCTCTTCCAGCACAGGTGAAAACAGATCCAGGATAAAGTCTTTTAGTTCCTCAGGGGTATGTTTTATAAACAAGCGATCAATACCTGAATGACGAAAACTCATTACGCCACTTTTATTTCTGGTTTTAAGAACATCAAGCGCAGTATTAGCTTGTTTAATGCTGGTGATAACCTCCTGGCGTCGCAGAACTGAACTCACCCCCACTTTATAAAGCTTGTCCTGCTGATAGCGCGCGATTACTTTTTCCTCAAGAGCGAAAAGCTTTTGCTCATTCATATCAAATATGATTAACGTTATCACGTCAGCGTCAAAATAATGAAAAACGTTTTTCAATGCGAAGTCTCTGGTGAGAACGTTGATTGTCGACAAATAGTGTATTTCATCGCTGGTCACTTGTGGTGCTGTTAGCTTAATGCACAGTACTGATTTATGGAGAACGATGCCCCTGCGGGCAAATGATATTTCACTTTCTGCCGTCAATCCAATCACCATAATCTCAGCGATAAGATCCAGATTCTTTTTATTCTCCAGCGCAACAGAACCCGCCTGCTTGACGATCTCCATTATCACAAACTCTTTTAGTCTGGAGATAATCGATGATACATGTTCATTTAAGTCCGGGTTTCGCATGATAAAAAAGGCGAGCAAGCGCCCCTCATTTTCAAGAGGAAGCAGACAATAGTCTCTACCGCCCACAATGATTGTCGACACATTTTTTTCGCCAGCAGAGGCGCGCAAGTGACTCCACGTCAATGCACTAAGCGATTCACTTAAACTCTGGTTTCCCAGTACATCCAGATAGTTAAGATCCAAAGAGAGATGTGAAGCGATCGCCGCGATAAAATCGCCTAGTCTATTGTATTTAATAGACAATGAGACCATCAAATTATAAAAATCCACGCTCGCGTTCAGCAACGTGTTTTGCGCCTGCAGCTGATTGCGTAGGTCTTCAACGACTCGCAGACTTTCCGTGCGTTCATCATAGAGACGGGCATTGCGCCAGGCCAGCGCCACCTGCGATGAATAGGTTTCGAGTAGCGATTTTGCTAAAGAGTTAAATACAAACTGTCGGCTAAATGAAAGCATAGTCAATGTGCCATAGCATGCCGACTGATCGTATACCGGGACGCAAATAAGCGAAGTTGCCAGCGGGTTATCTTTAAGTATTTCATCACGCAAGGAAGAGCTTGCCGTAAAGCTGTGGTTAATTTCTTCCCGTGAGTTTAAGACCGCCGTCTGCATTGATTTAAACACTTTACCGGATATCGATTCATGCAGACCTACAATATAATCATAATAATTATTTTTAAATCCTGTCATTGCAACCGGAACCAGCCGGTCGCTTTTATCATCATAAATACGAAAGATTGCCGCATCGCTATATGCAATAGTCTTCAGCGCGCCGTCAATAACATGCTGCGTAACAACCTCATGCGAAAGACCGGAGGCGAGATGCCAGGTATTGTCGCTAATCTTCGTGAACATCGTATTTTGATAATTAATTACTTCAGTTAAAAGTAGTATTTTCACTTCACTGAGAAATACTCTGACATTTTCTTCACTTAGTAGCGCGTGTTCCGTCCGGATGGCAATACGCAATGATTCAATATGCAGGCAAATAATATTAATCACCATGCAATCACCATCCCTTTCACGAATTAATATGTACGATTCATTTTTATCTTCAAAACCGGACGTATCTCCCGCCATTAGCGAGTCGTAACGTAAATCGGAATGTTCAATATGCACATTCGACTGTGGAAAATACCGTACAGACACAACACTCAAGGATTTACGTAATGAGTCAGAATTATTATCAAATGTAGGATTGTACATAAAAATCATCTCTTGAGTGTATAGTTACACATAGATATTTATCATCACTTCTGTAAGGGTAGCAAGGACAAAATCACATCATCTCATGTCTTATGAGGGAACTTTATGCTCAGTGCTACATTCAAGAATAAAAACAATTTGATAATCCTGATATTGTTTCTGTGTTGGGTCGTAGGGTTTATCGATAAAGCCGCTATTAATATTGCGATCATTCCAATTTCTGCTGATTTTGGACTGGGAAGTGAACAAACCGGTATGGTCATCAGCGGTTTTTTCCTTGCCTATTCGCTCACCCAGCTTATTGGCGGCTACCTTGTTGACCGGATGGGCAGTAAAACCATCTTAACCGGTGCGGTTGCCCTGTGGTCCGTTGCCACCGCTATGGGCGGAATGGCAAGCAGCGTTTTCACGCTGGCAGTTACGCGTTTTTTTGTCGGAATGGGGGAAGCGGTTTTCCCTGCAGGAAGCTCCGTTGTCATCGCCCAAAGGTTTGAAAGAAGCAAAATGGCGCGCGCTAAATCATTTCTGCAATCTGGCGCATCGGTCGGGTTCGCCGTTGGCTCGGTGGTCGTATCTACGCTGATTACCTGGTACAACTGGCGAATCATGTTCTTTGTTTTGGGTATCGCTGGCCTGATTCTGGCTTTCTGCCTGTGGTACGTCCTGCGCTCCAGCGCCCCGGACACCGCTGGCGGTACGATGCCACAACCATCCGCAGCGCACGGTAGCATCCCAGAAAAGCAGCGTTTGTTGAATATTATTCGCCGCCCATTAACATGGCAAATCGCCGCCTGCTACTTCTTTACCAATATTGTATTCTGGGGTTTGCAGTCCTGGCTGCCATCCTATTGGGTGAAAGTCAAAGGGATGAGCATGGTATCCATGGGCGCATGGTCAATGCTGCCGCCGGCCCTGGGCTTTGCCTCATTTTTGTTTTGTGGATGGCTGCTCGACAGGTATTTTCAGGGTCGCGAAAAATACCTGATTGCGATGGGCTCTTCTGTCTCAGCGCTGTTCATCTGGCTGATGTTTAACGCCTCTTCCGTGCCGATTGCCTTTGCCTGGCTTTCGCTATCTAACATATTCCTTAACGCCATCAGCATCAGCGTGTTCGTTACCATCATCAAACAATTTCCAAAGGCCTCAGTAGGTACCGCAACGGGGTTTATTAACTCAATTGCGCAGATAGGCTCCTTCTTATCGCCGCTTATGATCGGATACTTACTGAAGCTGACCCAACAAAACTACGCCACCGCTTTCCTGTCGATCATTGCCTGCGCGGTCATCACCTGCCTGATCGCACTGTCCATTACTCATTCTACTGGCGCGGCTCAGGCCGAAGCGACATCGAATGTATCCCAATAAAAGAGAGAAACGATGAACTACTTATCGATTATTGAACGTACGATTGAACAACAACGTGAACGTATTACCGCCGTTAGCGACAAGATCTGGGAATTTGCCGAAGTGCGCTATGAAGAAGCGCAGTCTGCTGAACTGATGGCGCAAGCGCTTGAAGACAATGGCTTTCAGGTCACCCGAAAGGCTGGCGGCATCGATACGGCGTTTGTCGCCAGCTACGGCAGCGGCGAACCGGTCATTGCTTTTCTCGGCGAATATGACGCCCTGCCCTCATTAAGCCAGCAGGCCAATTGCGATATTGTTTCTCCCGTCGTCGCTGCGGGAAACGGCCACGGCTGCGGGCATAACCTTCTTGGCGCAGGTGCGCTGGCAGCTGCGCTAGCGACCAAAGCCTGTATGCAAGAACTCGGCCTGGCGGGAACGGTGAAATACTTTGGCTGCCCGGCTGAAGAAGGCGGCGGCGGCAAGGCCTATATGGCGCGTGCCGGGCTGTTTGACGGTGTTGACGTCGCGTTCACCTGGCACCCGTGGGACGAGAATCTGGCCTACAACGCCAGAATGCTTGCGACTAACCAGGTGAAATATCTGTTTAAAGGCAAAAGCACCCACGCAGCATTCAGTCCGCACATGGGCCGCAGCGCGCTTGACGGCGTTGAGCTGATGAACGTTGGGGCCAATTTCCTGCGTGAACATATTATTCCTGAAGCGCGGCTCCACTACGCCATCACCAACGCGGGTGGCAACGCGCCAAACGTGGTGCAGTCTGAGGCCCATGTGCTGTACAAAGTACGCTCACCCAAAATGCAGGAAGTTCGAGAAATCACTCAGCGCGTTGACGATGTCGCTCGCGGCGCGGCGCTGATGACCGGAACGGAAGTCACCATTGAATTTGATGCGGCCTCGGCCGATCTTATCCCTAACGTCACCCTCGCCAGCGTAATGAACGAAGAGTTGCTCAAAACTGGCCCGGTCACCTTTAGCCCTGAAGAAAAAGCCTTCGCCCAGGCGATACAAGAGACCTTTTCTGAGGAAGAAAAGCGCAAAGTCGCCAAAAGGGGCCGCACGCTATCCGAAGACATCACGCCGTTTCGCCAGGAACCTGATTTCCTCAATGGCTCAACGGACGTTGGTGACGTGAGCTGGCTGCTGCCTGTCGGCCAGGTTTATATCACCACCTGCGCCTGGGGCACACCACCACACTCATGGCAGATGGTTACCCAGGGAAAAACCTCCTACGCCCACAAGGGGCTGCTGCTGGCTGGTCGTGTGATGGCCGCCTCGGCAATTCGCGTTCTCACCACCCCAGCGATCATTTCACAAGCGAAGGAAGAACACCTTGAGCAAAGAGACCACGAAGAGTACCGCTCGCTAATTCCTCAAGACGCAAGGCCACGCTCACTAAACAGATAACTAATGCAAAGGCGGTGCCATACCGCCTTTATTCTAAAATGATGAGGCGCTAAAAATGAAAATGTATAAAAACACACTGCTTGCGGTGGTTATTCTTACGTCCGCAGCAGCCCCTGCGGAAGAAATATATAATAAGGATGGCAATAAATTAGACCTATATGGTAGCATTCGTGCTCGCCACTATTTTAGCGATGATACAACCATTGATGGCGATAATACCTATTTCAGATTAGGTATTAAGGGCATGACTAAAATTAATGACGAGCTCACCGGCTTTGGTCAATGGGAATATAATATTCAGGGAAATCGCGCGGAATCTGACGGTTCAGACGGTACCAAAACCCGCTATGCTTATGCCGGGTTAAAATACGCTGACCTGGGTTCCATCGACTATGGAAGAAATTCCGGCGTGCTCTATGACGTCGCCAGCATAACCGACTATGCGCCAATCTTTGACATCATGACCGATAGCTATACCGATGGCTTTCTTACGGGCAGAGCCAACGGGCTGTTAACCTGGCGCAACACCAACTTCTTCGGCCTGAACGATAACCTTAAATTCGCTCTGCAATATCAGGGAAAGAACGGATCCGGGAGTAACAATAGCAGCCGTTCAGTCTATGGTTCTAACGGTGATGGCGCAGGCGCATCGGTTAGCTACGATTTCGACTGGGGCGGCTCTCTGCTGGCCGCTTACGGCAACTCACGACGCACGGCGGAGCAGGAGGCTTTGGCCTACGGTGGTGGTAAGCACGCGGAAATGTGGGCTACCGGTTTTAAATACGATTCTGGCAGTCTTTATGCGGCGGTAAAATATTCTCAAGGATATAATATTACGCCTATCAAAAATTATGGCTATGCGAATAAAAGTGAAAACTTCGAAGTTTATACCCGCTATGTTTTTGATAACGGCATTATTCCCGGCATTGGTTGGTTCCAGTCGCGAGGAAAAGATATCGAGAATAGCGGTGATATCTATTTAATGAAATATCTCGATATTAACCTGTCCTGGTTCCTGAACAAGAATTTCTTTACCTATGTCGATTACAAAATAAATCAGCTGGATAAAAATACGCCTTTCAGTGTTTCGACCGACGACACTTTTGGCGTTGGCATGACCTGGCAGTTTTAATATCCAGCCGCCACGCAAGCAGGTCCGGTCAACGAGCCCAGACCTGTTTCTGGTTTTTAATGTGCAAGGTCTTCTGCGCCATAATCCCCGACAGGGGATGCGGTTGATAGCACGCTTCCAGATAATAATCCAGAGAAGAGGATTTTTTAAGGATCCTCCAGCAGAATCACTAAGCACGGCTATCTCCCGATAGTCGCCCGAAAAAAGCCTGCTTGCGCGCAGGCTTTTTGCTTATTCAGGATGGACGTAGCGATTAGCTGCCTTTGTAGGTGGAGTAACCATACTGGCTGAGCAGCAGTGGAATATGCAGCTTTTCATTGGTGCGCGTGACGGTGAAGAGAACCGGGATCTCCGGGAAAAACGAGGCCAGTTTCTGTTTGCTGAAGTCATCGCCGGTTTTGAAGGTCACTTTATAAATCCCCGGCTGCATATCCCCTTCAGCTGGATAGAGCGATTTAATACGACCATCGTTGTCGGTGACGCCGGTGGCCAGCGCTGTCCATTTATTCGCCTGCTGTTTTTCAAGAGTAACCGTCACGCCCGATGAAGGCAGACCCGTCTGCTGATTGAGAATATGCACGCTGAGCGTCCCGACGGGGGCGCTAAATGCGGCTGGAGCCACAGACATAGCAGATAACAAAATCAGACTGGATAATTTTTTCACGATGTTTTCCCGTTGTGAATAATAACGTTCAAACGTTAGCACCTGGGCTGCTAAAATATATTCAACTTTTTGTGATAATCACCTTAACGGAAGCAGGACGAGGAAAATAGCGAGCAGGGCAACAGCCCATTCGAAGTGATAGAATTATCTGAATATAAGGTGCATCCATGGGGCGTGAATAAAGGCCCGCGCGCTTGCGCTATACTTATTTTCTTCCGCGTTCACAAAAGGAATTCACATGAAGATATGGCCAGTTCTGACGGGTGTGGCTATCGCCCTGACGCTTGTCGCCTGTAAATCCCCCACTCCGCCCAAGGGGGTCCAGCCGATAAATAACTTTGACGCAAGCCGTTATCTGGGGAAATGGTATGAGGTTGCCCGGCTCGAAAATCGTTTTGAACGCGGCCTTGAGCGGGTTACCGCAACGTATGGTCAGCGCAGCGATGGCGGCATCAGCGTGGTTAACCGCGGTTACGATCCGCAGAAACAGAAATGGAGCGAGAGCGAAGGTAAAGCGTATTTTACCGCGGCGCCGACCACCGCCGCGCTGAAAGTCTCCTTCTTTGGCCCGTTTTACGGCGGCTACAACGTGATCGCCCTGGATAGCCAGTATCAGTATGCGCTGGTCAGCGGTCCCGATCGCGGCTATCTGTGGATCCTGTCGCGCACGCCGGCCATCCCGGAATCCATCAAGCAGGAGTATCTGCGCATCGCGCGGGATCTCGGCTTCCCGGTAGAAAAATTAGTCTGGGTGAACCACGGGTAACAGGCTGAATCCACACTATCTTCAGCGAACCAACGAGCTGAAGATAGTGTGGCGATAAGGCCGGAAGACGATAAATAATTAGTGCGATGACGGCTGGCTGGAGTCGGCCGTCTCTTCTGCGGTTTTAGCGGGAGCGATACTCTCTTTAATCTCTTTGGTTTTATTCGCCGCATCGTTGGCCAGGTTATTGGCATCAACAATCGCGCTGTCTTTAATTTTTCCCGCTTCCTGCACGATTTGGTCGCTTTTCTGCCGGGCATCCTGCTTCACGGCATCAGCCTGGGCCTGGGCTTGCTGAGCAATAGCTTCCGCTTTTTTATCCGCTTCCGCCTTGATGCTGGAGGCCTGGCTGCTGAGATTGTTCGCCTCATCCGCCGCCTGTTTTTTTATCGCATCAATGTGTTTATCCGCTTCATCCTTAATTGCTTCGGCTTTATCGGACGCCGCCTCTTTAATTTGCTGCGCGTTATCTTTTGCTTTATCCAGATTTGCATCAACTTTTGATGAATCATCACAGCCGGCGAGAATTAAGCAAACGGCAGAAGCGATCAGCGTTTTACTCCAGAGTTTCATAGTCATTCCTTTATTTATTAATATCAGCGTATCGGGGAAGTCATCGCCGCAGGGTTGCCAGGATAATTCTCATAACAATGATGTCATGAAATTATTTAGCCCCAATACTTAGCCCTGCATCCCTTTATTTATAATCGCTAACCAGGCAGAGTCAAGTTCCTGCGCCACTCCCCCGGCGAGGGCTGACGTAAAAAACCCGGGCGGCTGCCCGGGTTGGTCACTGAAAAAAGAGTTTAGGCGGTGACGGCTGATTTTGTCAGCGTTGGGCCGGCTAACGCCAGCCGCGCGCCGGCATCGGTATCGGTATATTGCTTAAAGTTATCCATAAACAGTTGCGCCAGACTCTCGGCCTTCTCCTGCCATTTGTCGGCAGAAGGCCAGCCGCTACGCGGGTCAAGCAGCGCGCTGTCCACGCCAGGCACGCTTTGCGGGATAGCGAGACCGAATACCGGTACCGTTTCTTCGCGAAGCTCGCCGGTGGTCCCGTTTAAAATCGCGCTGATGATATTGCGCGTGTCGCGCAGCGAAAGGCGCTTGCCTTCGCCGTTCCAGCCGGTGTTAACCAGCCAGGCCTCGGCGCCGGCCTCCGCCATTTTGGCCGCCAGAACGCTGGCGTACTGCGTCGGGTGCAGCAGCAGGAACGCAGCGCCGTAGCAGGCAGAGAACGTTGGCGTGGGCTGAGTAATGCCGCGTTCGGTACCGGCCAGCTTCGAGGTAAAGCCAGACAGGAAGTGATACTGCATCTGCTCGGTCGTCAGACGGGATACCGGCGGCAGGACGCCAAAGGCATCGGCGGCAAGGAAAATCACCTTCGACGGATGGCCCGCACGCGACACCGGTTTCACGATGTTTTCAATATGCGATAGCGGATAAGAGACGCGGGTATTTTCGGTCTTGCTGCCATCGGCGTAATCCACGCTGCCATCGGCTCTGACCACCACGTTTTCCAGCAGCGCGTTACGACGAATCGCGCGATAGATTTCCGGCTCGGCCTGCGGGTCAAGATTAATCGTCTTGGCATAGCAGCCGCCTTCGAAGTTGAACACGCCGTCACCATCCCAGCCGTGCTCGTCATCGCCGATCAGCTGACGCAGCGGATCGGTGGAAAGCGTGGTCTTACCGGTGCCGGAAAGACCGAAGAACAGGGCCACGTCCCCCGCTTCACCGCGGTTCGCCGAGCAGTGCATCGAGGCGATGCCCTGCTGCGGGAGCAGGTAGTTCATCACCGAGAAGAGGCCTTTTTTCATCTCGCCGCCGTACCAGGTGCCGCCGATAAGCTGAATTTTTTCGCTCAGGTTAAACGCGACAAAGTTCTCGGAGTTGAGCCCCTGCTCCTGCCATTTATCGTTGGTGCAGCCCGCGCCGTTGAGGACGACGAAGTCCGGCGTAAATTCAGCCAGCTCCTCTGCGCTCGGCGCAATAAACATGTTTTTGACAAAGTGCGCCTGCCAGGCCACTTCGGTGACGAAGCGGACGCCCAGGCGCGTTGCCGGGCTGGCGCCGCACCACGCATCAACGACATATAATTTCTTGCCGCTCAGCTGTCCGGCGACCAGCGCCTTCAGATCTGCCCATATCTCGGTGGATAGCGGCTTATTGTCGTTGCGGCCAAGGCCGGAATCGGCCCACCAGACGGTGTCACGCGTCAGATCGTCCCTGACAATATATTTGTCGCGCGGCGAGCGCCCGGTAAAGATCCCGGTATCCACGGCAACGGCCCCGGACTCGGTCATGACGCCGCGCGCCGCGCCGGTTAATTCCGGGCTGGTTTCATGCGCAATCAGCAAGTCGTAATCGGGGTTATAAAACAGCTCGCTGCTCTCCTGAATACCGAGCGAAAGAAGAGCGTCTTTTACTGATTCAATACGTGACATGGCACTCCTGACAAACTATTGGCTGGATAAGATGCTATTAGGGTATTTCAACCTGTCAGCTAAGCAGATGGATTTATTTTAATAAAAAAACCATCGTGAAATTAAATAAACAGGATGAACAGACCAGAGCCGGCGATGTAAAATCGTGCTCGTGTAGGGTGTCGCCTGAACTTTAGAAATATCGTTTGCACGAATAAGTCATAAGCTAACTCTGCAAAAAATGTTAACACCTGTAGATAATTATGTTAATTGCATAGTTTCTATGCATCATGCTAAAATTGCATAGCTATTATTGCAGGGCAGAGGAACGGATCGGTGCTGGCGAATCTTGAAGTAAAATGGCTTTACGATGTGATTGCCCTTGAGGAATCCAGAAGCTTTACCCTGGCGGCAAAAAGCCGCAATATTTCCCAGTCCTCCTTCAGCCGCCGCATCCAGGCGCTCGAGGCGTCGCTGGGCTTCAGCATCTTCGACCGTTCGGCAAACCCGCTGCAGCTGACCAACCGCGGGAAGATTTTTGTCGGCTATGCGCGAAATATGCTCGACGACATGGACTTCCAGATTAGCCGAATTAAAGGGCTGAACAACACCACCCAGAAAATAAGAATCGACGCGGCGCCGTCGCTTTCCGTTTTATTACTTCCGGAAATCATCGCCGGTTATACCGACCGAAAGAATAAAACTTTTCATGTTGAATCGATTAACGTCAACGATGCAGTGTTCAACCTGAAAGAAGGCAAAAGTGATTTTATCCTGTCGTTTTATAATGAAGAGCTGATGAACTATCCGTTTATCAATCACAAAATTTTTGACTCGGCGCTGCACCTCGTTTCTCCCTGCGATAAACACGGCAGGCCGCTTTTTCATTTACACCGCGGGGTGCTGCCGCTGATGAAATACGCCAACGACAGCTATATGGGGCGCCAGGTGAATCAGGTGATCGACCGCAAGCCGGAGATCACCTTCTCGCTGACCTTTGTCTCCTCGATGAGCGAGCTATTAAAACGCATGATCCTCAACGGCGACGGCGTGGGCTGGCTGCCTCAGTACTCTATCAAGCGCGAGCTTGAGGAGGGCCGCCTGACGATTATGGATGAGAGCCTGTCGCTGCCGATCGGCGCCTATATTTACCGCTCCGGCGCGCGGCTCAACCAGTCAGCCGAGCGCTTCTGGCAGCATATTAAGTCTATGAATACCGTGACCGCATAACTCGCATGGCGGCGGGAAATTCGCTATCATCCGCATCCACTCCCTCTCCGTGCAGCCTGATGTCTACGATTATCGATACCTTTATCGCCCCGCCGTGCCACGCTGAAATCGACATCCTCTACGAGGATGACCATCTGCTGCTGATCGATAAACCCTCGGGCCTGCTGAGTCTGTCGGGGAAAAATCCGCGTAATCTCGACTCGGTGCATTATCGGCTGGTACAGCGGTTTCCCGGCTGCACTCTGGCGCATCGTCTTGATTTCGGCACCTCCGGACTGATGGTGATTGCGCGCAACAAGGCCATCAACGCCGCGCTCTGCCAGCAGTTCAGCCAGCGTGCGGTGAGCAAAGTCTACAGCGCGCTGCTGTGCGGGCATCTGGCGGATGATGAAGGAACCGTTGACGCTCCGATAGCCAAAGATCCGGCGCTGTTTCCGCTGATGACGATTTGCCCGCGCCGCGGCAAGCCTGCCCGCTCCGGCTATCGGGTGGTTGAGCGCCTGCGCTATCAAGGTAGCGTGCCGGTGACGCGGGTCCAGCTGACGCCGGAAACCGGCCGCACCCATCAGCTGCGTATCCACTGCCAGTGGCTTGGCCACCCTATTCTGGGCTGCGGTCTGTTGCTTCCGGGAACAGAACAGGCGCCGCGTCTGATGCTGCACGCCGGCGAACTGCATTTCGTGCATCCGGTTAGCGGAGAGCGGATCGATGCGATAAGCCCCAGCGGGTTTTAACTCTCCCGCTCACCAGCCCTTTTACCGAATCTCTCCCGCACGCTGATTGACGTCGACGCTTTAATTCGAATCGCGGCATTGCAAATGCAAATATCATATTTGCTCGTTAATCAGCGCCTCTGTAGCTTGTGCTCTATTCATGCTTTTCATGAAAGAACATTCAGGACGCAACGGCTTTATGATTAAACTCGATAATATTCGCAAGACCTACCCCGGCAGCGCGCATGCGGCTATTCGCGGCCTTAATCTGGTGATTAATAGCGGCGAACTGTGCACTTTCGTTGGCCCCAGCGGGTGCGGAAAAACAACCATTCTGCGGATGATTAATCAGCTGGATATTCCTGATGCCGGTGACGTATACGTTCAGGGCGTTAAGCTTGCCGCTGCCGATATTATTCAGGTGCGCCGCCAAATTGGCTTTGTCATGCAAAGCGCCGCCCTCTTTCCGCATCGTACTGTCGCGCAAAATATAGCCACGGTTCCGCGCCTTCTCGGCTGGAGCAAAAAGCATATCCAGGCGCGCATCGACGAATTAGTGGATTTGATGTCTCTCGACCGCAACGTCCTGCCCCGCTATCCGCACCAGCTTTCCGGCGGCCAGCAGGGCCGCGTGGCGATCGCCAGAGCGCTGGCCGCCGATCCGCCTATTCTCCTGATGGACGAACCTTTCGCCGCCATCGACCCGGTGGTTCGCGAGCGCCTGCAGGACGAGCTGCTGTTGCTGCAACAGCGCCTGCGCAAAACGATCGTCCTGGTGACCCATGATATCAATGAAGCTATTCGCCTTGGCGATAGAATCGCTATCTTCCAGGAGGGCGGCGAGCTGGCGCAGTTCGCCACGCCTGACCATATTTTGTCGCATCCGGCCAGCGACTTTGTGCGCCGTTTTATCGGCCCCGAACCGAATCTGCAGCGGCTGGGGAGAATTCAGGTCGGACAGCTCCCGCGTCATGACGTGCCGCTTATTGATGAGAGCCTCTCCCCCATCGCCAGCCCGCATCCGCCGGTCGCCAGTCCGCTGCGCCTGGTGCTGGACAAAAAACGGCGTCCGCTGAACTGGTTCGATCCGGTTAAGCGCCGGACGCTGCCGGTCGACGCGCCGCTGGCGGCCATCAACACGCTGCGCTTTGCCTACAGCGCGCTGCTGGATGCGCCCGGCGGCGTAGTGGTTCATGTCGATACCGACGGTGAATATCAGGGCAGCATCTCCCACGCTCTGCTGCAGAACGTGCTGGAAGGCCACGTGGATCTTCGCCGCTATGATTGACTGGCCGTGGATCCTCGACAACAAAATCATGATCGGTGAACTGCTCTGGCAGCATGTACAGCTGGTGATCGTTTCGCTGTTTTTCGGCACCCTCTTCACCGGCGTATTGATTAGCCTGACGCTGCGCTGGCCCGCGGCCGCCCAGCCGCTGATCTACCTGTGCGGGATACTGTTCACCATCCCGTCTCTGGCGCTGTATATTCTATTACTGCCGTTTACCGGACTGTCGCTGATGACCTCAATCATCGGCCTGACGCTCTACTCGCTGCTGATCCTGCTGCGCAACGTTATCGCCGGAATAGAGAAACTCCCGGCGACGGTGCTGGAGTCGGCGCGCGCGCTGGGCTATACCCGCTGGTTTCGTTTTGTCGATATAGAGCTGCATCTGCTGCTGCCCTCGCTGTTCGCCGGGTTACGCATCGCTTCGGTGACGCTGGTCGGGCTGGTGACGGTCACCGCCTTAATTGGCCAGGGCGGTCTCGGGCAGCTTCTGTTAGCCGGGTTTAACCAGAACTTTGTCACGCCTATCGCGGTCAGCCTGGTGCTCAGCGTTGTGCTATCTCTGCTGTTGGATTCGCTGATTGCCCGCGTCGGCTATTGGCTAACGCCGTGGGCCCGCTAATGGATATCCTGCAAGCAACATTTCACTGGTTATTACAACCGCAGCACTGGACAGGCGACGCGGGAATATTACTTCGCCTGCGCGAGCATCTTTATTATGTGCTGATTAGCATCGTCGTTGCCTCGGCGATTGCGCTGCCGCTGGGGATTATTCTCGGCTACTGGCGCAAGGGCGCGTTTGTGATTATTAATCTGTTTAATATTGGTCGCGCCATTCCCTCTTTAGGTTTAATTCTTTTATGCATTATTGTGTTTGGCTTTAATGATATTCCGGTCTTTACCGCGCTGGTGGCGATGTCGATTCCGCCGATCCTCACCAACGCCTGGGTTGGCATTTATCATGCCGACCGTCAGCTGTGCGATGCGGCAAAAGCGCTGGGCATGACGCCACTCCAGAGCCTGTGGCAGCTGCGGATACCGCTCGCCGCGCCGCTGATACTCGCCGGCCTGCGGACCGCGCTGGTACAGCTGATCGCGACCGCCGTCGTCGCCGCCTACGCCGGCCTTGGCGGCCTCGGGCGCTTTCTGATCGACGGACTTGGCCAGCGCGATATTCCCCAGGTCATTGCCGGTTCGCTAGTGGTATCGCTGCTGGCCATCGGCTGCGAGCTGCTTTTTTCATTACTCTCCCGGCGCATCGTTCCGGCGCCGGTCACGCAAATAAATTAATTTCCCAACAACAAAAAACCACCTGCAGGTAAAGAGGTATTATGAAGCAGCTATTTAGCATTTCCGCGCATCGTCGCCGCTTGCGTCTTTCGGTATTCACCGCGGGATTATTAAGCTTAAGTTTTAACGCCCTGGCGCAGGACGTCACCATTGGCGGAGCGAATTTCACCGAAAGTTCAATCCTTGCCAATATTTACGCCAGCGCGCTAAAGAAAAACGATATTGCGGTGAAAACCCGTCTTAATCTCGGTAATCGCGAGATTATTATTCCGGCGCTGCAGAGCGGCGAAATTGATATTGTTCCGGAATATCTCGGTGCCCTGCTGAACTATTATGACGGCAAAACGCTGGCTACCAGCCAGAGCGACGTTAGCGCTGAGTTAGCTAAAGCGCTGCCGGCGGACTTTACGCTGCTCACCCCCTCCCCGGCCTCGTCCATTACCGCCTGGGCCGTGCGCGCGGAAACGGCAAAAAAATATCACCTCAGCAAGCTTTCCGACCTGCAGCCCGTGGCCCATCAGCTGACTATCGGCGGCCCGCCGGAATTCCCGGTGCGCGCCCTGGGCCTGCCGGGCCTTAAGCGCGTCTACGGGCTTGAATTTAAGGCGGTGAAATCTCTGGATATGGGCGGGCCGCTGACCCGTCTGGCGCTGAACTCCGGCAAAATCGACGTCGCCACGGTCGTCTCTACTCAGGGCAACCTCGCGAAAGAGGATTGGGTGGTCCTGGAGGATGATAAGCATGAGCAGCCGAGCCAGAACGTGGTGCCGCTGGTGCGCAAAGCCAGCCTGACGCCGAAAATCAGCGAAGTGCTCAATGAGGTCTCCGGCAAGCTGAACAACGCCGCGCTGATCGAACTTAACCAGCAGGTCGATCTGCAGCATAAAGATCCGGCGGCGGTGGCCGAACAGTGGGTCAAAACGCACCTCAACGGCAACTGATTGCCGCCATGCCAGGGAAGGCATCACCTCCAACTGAGCCGAGAAAATGCCAAATAATCCTATGATCCTGAACCTTTTCTTCTTCAATCCCCAGGGTGACTACCGCTTTTCCTGGCGTCACCCGCAGGCGCCGGAGAAGGAAATTTTCAGCCTCAAGTACTATGCCGATCTGGCCCGTAAAGCTGAGGCCGCGACGCTCGACGCCATTTTTATCGCCGACCATATCGCTATCTGGGACACGGTGCCCAGCGGCTTAACCCACTACGCTAACGCCCGGCTGGAGCCCATCACTCTCCTCTCGGCGCTGGCGGCGGTGACGGAACATATCGGCCTGATGGGCACGGCGTCCACCTCTTATAACGAGCCCTATAATCTCGCCCGCTATTTTGCCTCCCTCGATTTTCTCAGCAACGGGCGGGCCAGCTGGAATATCGTCACTTCATGGCTGGAGGAGGAGGCGGCCAACTTCGGCCTTGACCACCTGCCGCAGCACGGCAGCCGCTACCAGCGCGCCGGTGAGTTTATTGATGTGGTCACTCAGCTGTGGGACTCGTGAGAAGACGGCGCGGTGCGCTATGACAAAGCCAGCGGGCTGTTTGCCGATTCCAGCAAGGTGCATCATCTTGATTTCGCGGGCGAGTTCTTCCGCGTGCGCGGGCCGCTGAACGTCCCTCGCCCGCCGCAGGGGCACCCGGTCCTGGTGCAGGCCGGCTCGTCGGAGGCGGGTAAAAACCTCGCCGCCGCCTGGTCAGATATGCATTTTGTGTTTATCAAATCTATCGCTGAGGGGCTGGCCTACCGCGAAGAGATGAACCAGCGTTTGCGCAGCCACGGCCGGGATCCGGCGCATTTCAAAATCATCGCCGGCGTTTTACCGGTGGTGGTGAATTCAAACGCGGAAAAGGAAGAGCGCCAGCGGCTTAACGAGCAGCTAATGAGCGACCAGATGGCCATCGACCTGCTATCTTCCTATCTGCGCATGGATTTATCCGCTTATCCCGTCGACCAACCGCTGCCGCCGCTGCCGGAGGAAGAGACCTTTGATGGGATCCGCACCGCCCTCAGGCTGATTCGTGATTACGATCCGCAGTTGACGATCCTGGCGTTGGGCAAGCTGCTGTTGCAAAGCTCCGATAGCTGGCTGCTCATCGGCAGCGCCGAGGAGATCGCCAGCGCGCTGACGGAAACCTGGCGCGCCGGCGCCGCCGATGGTTTTAACCTGATGTTCCCGCTGCTGCCGGGGGACTTCGACCGCTTCGTTGAGCAGGTAGTGCCGATTCTGCAGCGCAGCGGCGCGATGCGGGATCGCTATCCGACCGGCACGCTGCGCGAGAAGCTGGGTCTGCCGGTCGTCGAAAACCGCTTCGCCCGCGGGGATGGCAAACCGCTGGCTTCATAGCGCGGCTGTTCCCCGGTGGCGCTGCGCTGACCGGGCTACGGGTTCACAACCGTCTGCGGATCGGTAGCCCGGACAGGCGCAACGCGTCGCCTCCGGGGAAGGTGCGATGCCGGGTGCCTTGCTGCGGTTTTCTTCCCGGCTTGCGCTGCGCTTAGCCGGGCTACAGGTTCACAACCGTCTGCGGATCGGTAGCCCGGACAGGCGCAATGCGCCGCCTCCGGAGAAGGTGCGCTGCTGGATGCCTTGCTGCGGTTTTCTTCCCGGCTTGCGCTGCGCTTAGCCGGGCTACGGGTTCACACCGTCTGCGGATCGGTAACCCGGACAGGCGCAACGCGCCGCCTCCGGGAAAGGTGCGCTGCCGGATGCCTTGCTGCGGTTTTCTTCCCGGTGGCGCTGCGCTGACCGGGCTACGGGTTCACAACCGCCTGCGGATCGGTAGCCCGGACAGGCGCAACGCGTCGCCTCCGGGGAAGGTGCGATGCCGGGTGCCTTGCTGCGGTTTTCTTCCCGGCTTGCGCTGCGCTTAGTCGGGCTACAGGTTCACAACCGTCTGCGGATCGGTAGCCCGGACAGGCGCAACGCGCCGCCTCCGGGGAAGGTGCGCTGCCTGGTGCCTTGCTGCGGTTTTCTTCCCGGTGGCGCTGCGCTTAGCCGGGCTACAGGTTCACAACCGTCTGCGGATCGGTAGCCCGGACAGGCGCAACGCGCCGCCTCCGGGGAAGGTGCGCTGCCTGATGCCTTGCTGCGGTTTTCTTCCCGGCTTGCGCTGCGCTTAGCCGGGCTACGGGTTCACAACCGCCTGCGGATCGGTAGCCCGGACAGGCGCAACGCGTCGCCTCCGGGGAAGGTGCGATGCCGGGTGCCTTGCTGCGGTTTTCTTCCCGGCTTGCGCTGCGCTTAGCCGGGCTACAGGTTCACAACCGTCTGCGGATCGGTAGCCCGGACAGGCGCAACGCGCCGCCTCCGGGGAAGGTGCGCTGCCTGGTGCCTTGCTGCGGTTTTCTTCCCGGCTTGCGCTGCGCTTAGCCGGGCTACGGGTTCACAACCGCCTGCGGATCGGTAGCCCGGACAGGCGCAACGCGCCGCCTCCGGGAAAGGTGCGCTGCCTGATGCCTTGCTGCGGTTTTCTTCCCGGCTTGCGCTGCGCTTAGCCGGGCTACGGGTTCACCGCCGTCTGCGGATCGGTAGCCCGGACAGGCGCAACGCGCCGCCTCCGGGGAAGGTGCGCTGCCTGATGCCTTGCTGCGGTTTTCTTCCCGGCTTGCGCTGCGCTTAGCCGCGCTACGGGTTCACAACCGCCTGCGGATCGGTAGATACTGTGAACGCCTGCAACCATTTTTAGTTGCCGATACTTTCTCCGGCTCCCGGATGACAGGCACACCAACGACAGCACTCTCTGGTGCTGTCGTTTTTTCTCAGGGAACGTTGTTACGCTATCAACAGCTCATGCTGTGAGGCATCGAACGCCTTTCCTGACTTCAGTACTCCATAAGCCACCTGCGCCAGCTTTCGCATCATCGCCCCTATGATGACTTTTGCCCCCTTTCCGCTCTCTTCCAGCCTTTTCCTGAACGCTTTTCCCCACGCCGTATGGTACAGCGCCGATAACGCTGGCATGTATAACGCCTTGCGCAGTTGAACCGGCCCCGCTTTGCTCATCCGGCTCGCCCGCATCACGCTGCTGCCCGACTCATGCTGCACCGGCGTCAGTCCTGCATACGCCGCGAACTGCCGCGCTGTACCGAACTTCAGCCTCAGGCCCGTATACGCCAGCAGAACAGCCGCTGTTTTCTCCCCGATGCCCGGGATACTGTTCAGCAGCTTCCGCCGTCGTTTCATATCCGGGTCGTTATCCGTCAGGTCTTTTATCTGTTTTTCGATACGCGCCAGCTCCGCGCTCAGACATCCCAGCAGGATGTCAATGCTGGCCAGCTGAACCTCCGGCGCGGTTTCCCGCCGGTTTTTCTCCTGCGTCTGCATCTCTGTCAGCGCCTGATGCCTTAACACCAGGGCTTTCAGTGCCCGCTCTGTCGGATGAGGGGCCTCCCAGGCTGACGGGCGTTTTTCCCGGCAGAAGTGAGCCAGCATACGGGCGTCCACTTTGTCAGTTTTACTGCGCAACCCCTCACTCTGTGCGAAAGCTTTACTGAGGGCGGGGTTGATGATGGACACGGTATACCCGGCATCACTCAGATGCGCGGCCGCGTCTTCCATGTAGGTGCTGGTGGACTCCATGCAGACATGGGCACGGTTCACGTCATGGCCGCGAAGCCAGCGGACCAGCGCTTCGTGTCCGGAGAGGGTATTGTCAAATTTTTTACAGCGATGCCGGCCATCAGGGCGAAGAATATCGACATCCAGTTTAGCTTTGGCGACATCAATACCGATGAAGTGGAGTTCATTTTCCATAGTGAAACCAACCTTGCAAATACGGGTTACCGGTGAAAGCCGGTCCATGATACTGTCCGGTTTATCACATGAGAAAGAACGGCGGTCCGGTGCAAAGGATCTACGGAACAGGCGCGAAAGCCTAAGCCCGGACACGGCATCCGGACCGCCATCAGAGAGAACTGGCCGGTTCTTTCTGACGGAGTAATCATACAAGCCCGGACAGGCGCAACGCGCCGCCTCCGGGAAAGGTGCGCTGCCGGATGCTTTGCTGCGGTTTTCTTCCCGGTGGCGCTGCGCTTAGCCGGGCTACGGGTTCACAACCGCCTGCGGGCCGGTAGCCCGGGCAAGGCGCTTGCGCCGCGGCCCGGGGAAATTGCCGCCTACAGCCGCACAACGCCCCTGGCCGCCGCCTCATCACGCCACGCCAGCAGCGGCTGATAGTCCGCGCGCCGCATATCGCTGTAGCCGCAGATAAATAGCGCTTCGCAAAGCGGCCGGTAGCGTTCATCGCTCACCAGCTGCTGCAATGCCTCTCTCAGCAGCCCCAGCGTCGCCGCGGACGTCGTCGCCGACGTAATCAGCGGCAGACCCGGGGCGAGCGGGCTGCGCGCAATCACCGCCAGCCCCGCCAGCGCCTCCGGCTGATGACGCTGCAGCAGCGCCCAGGTCACGCAATCAATAGCGGCAATATCCGCCGTCCCCTGCTGAAGTTCACGCAGCGACTGGCGATGGCTGCCGCTAAACGCGACCGCCGAGAAGAAACGCCCATCGCGCAACAGCGGCGCGACCATTTTTAACAGCACGTTATAGCCGGACTGGGAATCCGGCGAATTGCACGCTACCCGGCGCCCGCGAAAATCCGCCAGCGTCTGACCACCGTCCGCCTCACGTACCGCCAGCAGGCTGCGGTAATTCCGCCCTTCGCATCCGGGCGCCGAATAGTGGAAACAGCCGACCGTTTGCACTGCCGGCAGCCGCGTCATCAGCGGATAACCGCAGGTCTGGCTCAACAGCAGCGCCGGATGGCGCCAGTGCGTCAGCAGATCCTCAGGTACCTGATACGACAGCGTATCCTCCTCCACCACGCCGCGGGCCGCCAGCAGCTGCCACACCGCCCGCCAGAGCGCCTGAGTATCCTCGTCATTCACCGCGTACATCGGAAACGCCAGCCTTTCACTCATGCTCTTCATCCGCCTTACCCTGCTGGTTGAACCCGGGATGGGCATTCACCGCCACCGGCCTGGCAAAAAAATGCCGCAGCCATTCACCGTAGCCGCGCACCACAAACCCGGCGTTGCGCCGCTGATACTCCGCCTGATTATGCAGATAGATTTTTCGCAGCCCGTACCACGGTACCCCCGGCAAATCGTGATGCACTGAATGGTAGTTGAGATTGAGGAACAGCACCCGCCAGACCAGCCCCGCCTCGTTAATCACCGAACGGGCCAGCGGATCGTCCGCGGCGCGGTGTTCAAGGAAAGAGCGCACTTTGGTCAACGCCAGCGCCGGGTAGCTGATAGCCAGCACGAAGTAAAGCGGCGAAAAGCCGAGGTGATTCATCCACGCGAACAGCGCCGCCAGCAGCAGGCCGTGAACCAGCCACATCGCTATTGTGTTCACCCGCCGGTGTCGAAATGCCGCCAGCGCGCTGCCGAGCGTCTGGGCAATATCCAGCAGCGGCGCCACCAGCAGCCTGCCGATAAACGTATTGCGCAGATGAATAAGGCTACGCTGCCAGGGGGCAAAACGCTGCCAGCTCTGCGGCGTAAAATAGTAGGATTCCGGATCGTCAACCGGCTGCGTCAGCAAATGATGATGATGGTGCGCCAGGTGCGAGTCGCGGTACAGCCCGTAGGGATACCAGACCGCCAGCGGCAGGGTCCCCAGCAGCTGGTTAAACCATGGTCGCGACGTGGGGTGACCGTGAATAAGCTCATGCTGCAATGACATATACCAGGCGGTGAACCAGATGAGCAGCAGCGTGGCGGGGAAAATGCCCAGCTCGCGCCACCAGGCCAGCGAGGCAAACCAGCCGCCGTAGACGGCAACGATCAGTAGCCAGGTGGGCAGCTCGCTGCGCCACAGCCAGCTACGGGAAAACTGATGAATCCGCTCGCGCTGCTGCGGATGCAGATAGACCGACCTGCTTTTTGCCATTCCTGCCACTGCCTTTTCGCGTTATCGTTTGATCCTCCGAAGATGTGAGATAACGCGTTAAATAACAAAGAATTTAAATCGCTTAGCTTTGCCAGAAAATCACCTTAGCCCTCGTTGAGCACGATGATATATCGCCACCCGGCGAGCATGCTCACGCCCGCGCACGCCAGCAGCGACGCCCCCAGCGATTGCCCCCACCCGGCCGCCAGCAGACCGGCGCCAATCAGGACATAATAAAACAGGCCGAAAAAGGCGCCGGCGGTGCCCCGACAGTCGCCGTAGGCGCTCAGCGCCGACCCCAGCACCAGCGGGATCGCCATGGCCCAGGCAAGGGTGACCAGCGCAACCGGCGCCACAAACCAGATTGATTCCCGCAGCACGTACACCGCGACGCCGCCGGCTAAGTGCAGAATGCAGGCGATGGCGAGAATCCGCCCCAGCGAGACATTCCGACGCAGCAGCCGGTGGTTAAGCAGCGCGCCGAGCAGCGAACCCGCGGCAAGCGCCATGCCGCTGTAGCCAAACGTCAGGGCATCAAGATCGAATCGGGCGAACAGAAACGGGGCCAGGCTGTAGTAGCTGAACAGGCTGACGTTAAATGCCGCCACCAGGATTGCCGCCAGGGCGATACGCGTATCGCCCACCATCCGCCGCAGCACGTGAAGAAACGGCCCTCTCCTGAGGTTTTGCGGACGCGTTTCCGGCATCAATGCCAGGCAGCCCAGCAGAAGCGCGGCGGCCAAAAGCGCCAGCGCGCTGAATACGCCGCGCATCCCCCAGAGGGCGGTCAACCCGCCGCCGATATAGACCCCGACGGCCGGGCTCACCGCCAGCGCCAGGCCGATAAACGAAAAAATTCCCGCCAGCTGCCGCCCGCGATAGCAGTCCCGCAGGACCGTCTGCGTCACCACTGAACCGGTTGCCGCGCCAGCGGCCGTGACGATCCGTGCCGCCAGCAGCAGCGAAAAATCCGTCGCCCACAGCGCCATCAGGCACCCCAATGCGTAAACCCCTAACCCCGCCAGCAGGGCCGGACGCCGGCCGTAGCGATCGCTGAATCCGCCCCACAGCAAAACGCCGACGGCAAAACCGATAAAGTACACGGAAAGGGTTAGCGCCGCCTGCGGCGCGCTCACGGAAAAACGGGCGCTGATATCGGTCAGCGCCGGGCTATAAATCGTTTCCGCTATTTGCGGAAACATCAGTAGCGCGGTCACCAGCACCAGCGCGGCACGTCCCAACATATCCACCTCCTGATTAACAAGAGGCGCTATTGTAGGGAAGCCGTTTATCGAACATTATAAACATAATGACTTTAAATATCGGAAATCAGACATTATGGCCTGGCTTGACGCTGACGCGGCATTCGATCCGGATGCGTTGAAAAGTAGCCTGATTGGCGTGCAGTCGGCGCTCGGTAACCACGACTCCGGCAGCCACCGGCATAAGATGGCGCAGATCCTGTTTACCCGTCAGGGATGCGTGCGTTTAACGCTCGACGATGGCGCCCTGCTGTGCCTGCTGCCGCCGGGGCGCGCGGCGTGGATCCCCGCTGAAGTCAGCCATCGCGCGGAGATGAAAAACATTGTCGACTATCGTTCCGTCTGGTTTCAGCCGCAGCGTTACCCTCAGTTGCCAACGCAGTCGGCGATACTCAACGTGGTGCCGCTGCTGCGCGAACTATTAGAGCGCATCAGCGCCAGCCCCTGGGATACCGACTGGGAGGCCGAGCCGGCGCGACATCTCGCCGCCCTGTGCCAGGCGGAAATTCGCGCCGCCGCGCGGGAGCCGATGATGCTCGCGCTGCCGCAGGATAAACGGCTGGCGATGGTTTGCGGCGACGCGCTGCCGCCGCCGCTTGGGACGCTCGCTGCCCGCTGCGGCGCCAGCGAAAAAACCATCAGCCGACTGTTTCGCCGCGATACCGGGATGTCCTACCAGCAGTGGCGTCAACAGTGGCGATTAATGAAAGCGGTCGAGATGCTGGCAACCGGGGAGCGGATTACCGATACGGCGCAGGCGCTCGACTTCGCCAGCGACAGCGCCTTTATCTACTTCTTCCGCACCATGACCGGCATGACGCCGGGGCGTTATTTTTCCGCCTGATGGTGGCCGCCCGGCGTGAACGGCGGCAGCTTCAGAAAGGTGCTCTGCAGCCCTTCGGACCACGCTTTGCGAATGGTATTGAAATAGGGATCGTTTTCGGTGATCCGATGCTGTTCGGCGCTGCTCAGGCTACCGCTGCGGTACAGCAGGGTGTCCAGCGGCAGCCCCACCGAAAGATTGCTGCGCAGGGTGGAGTCGATCGAAATCAGCGCGCAGCACATCGCCTGCTCCAGGGGAGTATCGATGGTCAGAACCCGGTCGATAATCGGCTTGCCGTATTTGCTCTCGCCAATCTGGAAATAGGGCGTGTCGCGCGTGGCTTCAATAAAGTTGCCTTCCGGATAGATATGAAACAGCCGGTGCGTTTCGCCGGCGATCTGCCCGCCGAGCAGCAGGTTGCAGTTGAAGTTGGTATTGCCGCAGTTCTGCTGATTGCTGCTGTCGCGCTGAATCACCTCCTGTAAGGTTTTGCCGATCAGCATCGCCGCGTCGTATAGCGAGGTCACCTGCATCAGGTTAGGCTCCTGCTGGGTGCGAATGCGGGCGCTGAGCAGGCTAATCACGCTCTGAGTGGTGGCCAGGTTGCCCGCCGACTGCAGGACCATGACCCGTTCGCCATCCTGATGGAAAACGTGCAGTTTTTTAAACGTTGCAATATGGTCCACTCCCGCGTTGGTGCGGGAGTCTGAGGCAAATACCAGTCCATCTGACAAACACATGGCCACACAGTAGGTCATCGTTTTTTGTTCCTGCCGTTATTGCTGCTGCGCCTGCTGCGAATGCTCGCGCACTTCAGCGTTAGTTAACATGATTTCCCCCCCGCCGCCGAGGCGGGTGCCGCGTACCGGGCACGCATCAAGATAGTCCAGCCCGGTCGCCAGCCGCAAATGTTGATTCAGGCTGCGCGTGTTATTGGTGATATCAAACGACTGCCAGCGCTCGTTGAGCCACACTTCGGCCCAGGCGTGCATGGCAACGTGCTCGGCGTTATCGCTGTAAACGTAGCCGCTGACGTAGCGCGCCGGGATCTCCAGCGCCCGGCAGCAGGCGAGAAACACGTGGGTGTGATCCTGGCAAACCCCTTTCGCGCGCGCAAAGGCATCGGCGGCGGAGTCCTGCACCTGGGTGGCGCCCGGCGAATAGGGCATTCTCAGCAGCAGCTCGGCCATTAACCGGTTCAGGCTCTCCTCCTGCGCCTCCGGCTGATACCAGCGCTGAGCGAATTCGCGGATCGGGCCGTCGGCGCGGGTGAGCGGCGTACAGCGCAAGAAAACCAGCGGCGACAGCAGCTCTTGCGGCTCCGCGCCGATGTCGTCCCCCTCTTCGGCGATATCGACGATCCCGCTGGCGCGGATGGTAATCTCTTTATGCGGATTATCCAGCGTCAGCACGTGCAGCACGTTGCCCCAGGCGTCGGTGGTGGCGACGGCGGAACCGTCCGGCAGGGTTAACGTCCAGGCGGTGATCTTCTGCCGACCGCTGCTGCGCGGCGTCAGGCGCAGATACTGGGTCGAAAACTTCACTTCTTCATCGTAGCCGTAGCGGGTCAGGTGATCGATAACCAGTTTCATAACGCCTCCAGATAGGTTTGTCTGATGCTGTCGGAAAGCGCGTTAATCCGCGCCAGCAGTGCATTAAGGGTGACCTGTAAATCGGCCTGCGCCAGATCGTCGCGGGTGCTGAAACGCAGGTCGACGTTGAGCTGGTGCGCCAGCCGCAGCGGCAAGTGCGAGCGGTCGTTGGCAATCTGTTCCAGCTGCCCGACGAGGTCGGAAATACTCGCTCTCAGCGATCTCGGCACATCGTTGCGCAGGATCAGCAGCTCCATCACCGTTTCGCGGCTGACCGGCTGGCGGTAAATGCTGTTGTAGGCCTCGCGGGCGCTGACCGCATTAAGTAGCGTATCCAGCCGGTAGTACTCGCGTACCGGATCGGGATCGCTGTTCAACTGCTGATCCTTAATCAACAGCAGCTGCGCGGTGGCGGATGCCCGCTCGATCAGCGTCCCGATCCCGATAAAGCTCAGGGCGTCGTTACGCAGCAGCGTGCCGAGGATCGCCCCGCGAAACAGATGTACCCGCTCTTTTACCCACTCAAAGAAAGCGTCGTTGCCCAGCTCGCCGATCCCCTGCTGGCGCAGCTTTCGCAGCTCAATGCGCGTGGCGTTGATGCTTTCCCACACCTCCGCCGACAGGCTGCCGCGCACCGCATGGGCGTTGTTCCACGCCATCTCGACGCAGCTGAAAATGCTGTACGGGTTGTTGCCGTCGAGCGCGAAAAAATTAAGCAGGTTGCTCATAGTGAAACGCGCGTGCCGCGCCTGAAACAGCTCATGGGTCAGCGACAGATTCAGCGGCAAGGCTAAATCCCGCGACTGCTGGCTGTGACGGGGGATCATCGACAGCTTCCAGGTCACGTCCAGCACCCGGGCATAGCTTTCCGCGCGCTCAAGGTAGCGCGCCATCCAGAAGAGTTCACTCGCTGTGCGGCTTAACATGATTCATCATCCTCCATCACCCAGGTATCCTTGGTGCCGCCGCCCTGCGACGAGTTCACCACCAGCGAGCCTTCGGTTAGCGCCACCCGCGTCAGCCCGCCGGGAACCAGGCGGATCTCCTGGCCGGAAAGGACGAAGGGACGTAAATCGATATGGCGGGGCGCCAGCCCCTCGTCGACAAAGGTTGGGCAGGTCGACAGCGCCAGGGTGTCCTGGGCGATATAGTTGGCCGGATTCGCCAGCAGGCGCTGGCGAAACGCGTCGCGCTCCTCTTTGGTCGAGCGCGGGCCAACCAGCATGCCGTAGCCGCCCGCGCCGTGAACCTCTTTCACGACCATCAGTTCAAGATTGCTCAGCACGTAGCTGAGATCTTCCGCCTTACGGCACTGCCAGGTGGGAATATTGCTCAGGATCGGCTGCTCGCCCAGATAGAAGCGGATCATCTCCGGTACGAAGGGGTAGATCGATTTATCGTCGGCGACGCCGGTACCGATAGCGTTGGCCAGCACCACGCCCCCGGCGCGATACACCGACAGCAGCCCCGGAACGCCTAGCATGGAGTCGGCGCGGAAGGCCAGCGGGTCAAGGTATGCGTCGTCGATACGCCGGTAAATGACGTCCACGCGCCGCGGTCCTTCGGTGGTGCGCATGTACACCGCCCCGGTTTTAATAAACAGATCCGCGCTTTCCACCAGCTCAACGCCCATCTGCTGGGCCAAAAAGCTGTGTTCAAAATAGGCGCTGTTAAACCGCCCCGGGGTCATCACCACCACGCACGGATCGTCCACCGGCGAGCTTTCGCGCAGCGTTTGCAGCAGATAGCTGGGGTAGCGTTCTACCGGCGCAATATGGTGCTGTTCGAACATTTCGGGATACAGCCGCATCATCATTTTGCGGTTTTCCAGCATGTAGGAGACGCCGGAGGGGGTGCGCAGATTATCCTCCAGCACGTAATACTGGCCGTCGCTGTTGCGCACCATATCGACTCCGGTGATATGGGCGTAGGTGTTATTGGGTAAATTTATCCCCTGCATACAGGGTTGATACTGTTCGTTCGCCAGCACCTGTTCGGCCGGGATCAGCCCCGCGCGAAGGATATTTTGATCGTGGTAGATATCGTAAAGAAAAGCGTTGAGCGCTTTCACCCGCTGGCGGATGCCGCGGTCAATCCGCTGCCACTCGCCGGCAGGAATAATACGCGGCACGCTGTCGAAAGGGATCAGTCGTTCGGTGCCCTCATCCTCGCCGTAGACGTTAAAGGTGATGCCGATGCGGTGAAAGAGCAGCTCCGCCTGCTCTTTCTTCTGCCGGATAGAGAATTGATCGGTACTGCGAAACCATTGCCACCAGGCGTTATAGTGCTGACGCTGCTCTCCCTGTGCGGTAAGCATCTCATCATAATAATGCCCGTCAGGAAGCGTTATTTTTATCATGGCCGTCTCCTCCGGTTGTACTCACTTTGAGGTAATCCCGGTAAGAGATAAGCATTAATTATGCCAGGTAACGCAGCGCGGCGGCGCGGCGTTACGCTGTTATGCCATGACGCTGAATTGAATAAAAAACAATCAGACGCTTTGCTTATTTATGGCCTGTTTTTCGCTTAAAGCGCACCAATTTGGGGCAAGTCGATTCACGCGATACTAACGCGCCGCCAGCCACGCTGCGTAGCGCTCGGGCCACTCGACGCTGGGCGTACCGGCCCGGCCCAGCGCAAAACCGTGACCGCCGCTGGCGTAACGATACAGGGTGACCGGGACCTGATGCTGACGGCAGGCGGCGGCCATTATCAACGTATTGTGCGGATCGGAGACATTATCGTCCTCCGCCTGAACCAGAAAACAGGGCGGCGTCCGCCCGCTGACCCAGGTTTGTACCGACCAGGCGCGATCGACCTCCTCCGCGGCGTGAGGCCCGGCGAGGAGCCGATGGGTGGCGGTATGGGTGTACGGAGGTTCGAGGGAAATCACCGGATAAATCAGCGCGGCTCCGTCGGCCCGGGGCGGGGTGTCGTCCACGCCGTCGATCGGCGAGTAAGAGGCAAAATCGGCGCGACAGGCAGCCATTCCCGACAAATGTCCGCCGGCGGAAAACCCCAGAAGGCTGACTTTGGCTTCCCGCTGACGAATCAGGCGCAGCGCCCGCTGAGCGTCCTGCAGCGGAGCAAGGCCGCCCGCTTGCCACCCCTCCCCGGGAAGACGATAGGTCAGCACGTACGCGGTATAGCCGCGCATCGTTAGCCAGCGCGCAGCGGGCCAGGCCTCCTTCGCCATTTCAATGCGTCGATAGCCGCCGCCGGCAGCAATTAATACGCCGTGACCGCGTGGCGCTGCGGGACGCCATACCGTCAGTTCAGGCTGGGCGATATGGCTTAGCGCGCCGCGTGCCGATAAGCGAACGGGGCCGTCCGGTCCGCCGCCGCCGGGAGGCACGCCGGGCCACAGGCGGATCGTTTGCTGGCTTTCAGCGGCGCGAAGACGACCGTCCGCCAGCAGCGCGGCGGCGCTTAAAAACAAAAATTGGCGTCGGTTCATCGGCGGCTCCTGAGACGGAAATTAGTCATTAACGAGCTTGAGTTCCAGCCAGTCCACCACCAGACCCGGCTTGATAAAATCAAAGCCTACACGATATTTCCCCGACTGTAGCTCAATCCGACACAGCTTCTGCACAATCTCACGACCGAGCGTACCGTTGGTCTGGATCGTCGCCACAAATTGTTCATTAAGCAGCAGGTTGCAGGCGGTTTGTGCGAGCGGCGCACCGTTAGCGTGAACGCTCACCAGCACGTCATAAACCGCTGTTCGCTCAACGCTCAGCACCAGCTCCTCGTCGTAGCGCAGCCGCGACTGCTCGGCGATTTTAATTGCGCCAGGACAGGCCCCATCGCACGCAGGATCCGCCGCCAGGCGAATAATCCCCGCCCGCGGCATCTCCCCGCGCTTAAAGACCTGCGTCTGCAGCATAAAGTCGAGGATGTTTATCGCGCAGCGCTGAAGCTCACCGAGCGTTAGCTCGCCTGTCGCCAGCGCCGCCAGGGTATTATCTCCCCCCGCATTAACTTCCGCGCCGTTATTATTGACCACCATATAAAGGTCGTTCTGCGCGCGGATCATCGCCGCGGTGTTGTGAGTGCTCGCCGCGCCGCCATCGATGGGATCGTTCATCGTTGCCCACCAGTCGGTCATCACGATCCCGCGAAAGCCCCACTCCTCGCGCAGTACGGTGGTGGTGAGATCGTAGTTGGATGCGGCATGGTGGCCGTTGACCGGGTTATAAGCGGTCATTACCGCATTTGCGCCGCCGGATTTCACCGCATACTCAAAACCTTTGAGATAGATTTCACGCAGCGCGCGCTCTGACACCACCGAATCCGCTTTGGCTCTGGCGAACTCCTGATTGTTGCAGGCAAAGTGCTTGAGGGTGGCAATCCCGCCGCCGCTGCGAATGCCGCGAACCACCGCCGCCGCCATCATCCCGGTGAGCAGCGGATCTTCGGAAAAGTACTCAAAATTACGCCCGTTCAGCGGATGGCGCTGGATGTTCATCCCCGGCCCTAAAAGCAGGTCGATACCGTTGCGCAGCAGCTCTTTGCCTTCCATCACGTATAAGCGTTCCACGAGGATCGGGTCCCAGCTGGAGGCCAATAATGTACCGCTGGGAAGCAAAGTGGCCTTCGCGCCGTTATCCATGCGAATCCCGGATGGGCCGTCGGCGGTCGATGCCAGAGGAATACCTTTTTCCAGCAGGCTGTCGGCTACGCCGCCAAAAGCCGACGCGACGCCGGGCGTCACTTTGTGGCTACACATGCCTTCTCCGCGCACCAGGCAGGCCAGCTCCTCAACAGACAGCTGAGCAACAAAGGCATTCATCGTGGTACGCCCTTCAGCCACGTCGTTGAGGGTCAGTCCCTGGTTGCCGGTAAGGGTGATAGCCTCTGGCAAACGCTCCTCAATGCGCGCGCGCAGATTAATCTCCCGCCGCGGCACGTCCTCCCACTCGATCTGATAGCGCCCATCATCGCCGTCCGCGACCGGTTTTATACGTACGAAAGGCACCGTCGGCGCCAGCACCTGCTGATGGCAGGAGAGGATTCGCAGCGTTTTCTGCGCGTACCCCGCCTCGCCGTCAACCGGCAGCGGCTGTAGATCGCGCACGCTGTTACCAAGCAGCAAGCGATAAAGCCCTGGCTCCATTACATAACAGTGTGGATGCCCGGTCGCCCCGCTATCGTCCAGAGAAGCAAAGCGTTCCAGCGGAATTGATAACGTTAAGGTCTCGCTTTCCCCCGGTTGCAGCAGGCGAGTTTTGGCAAAAGCCACCAGCGCTTTGGCCGGTTTGCCGAGCGCCCCCTGCGGCGCCTGGAGGTAGATTTGCACCACTTCTTTTCCCGCGAAGCGCTCCCCGCGATTGGTCACGGTGACGGTCGCCTTGATCAGGTCGCCAAAGGTCTCCGCCCGCGCCGATTGCAGGGTGAAAGAGGTGTATGAGAGACCAAAGCCAAAGGGGAACTGCAGGCTCTGCGCAGAGAAGGTTTCGAAATAGCGATAGCCAACGTAGATATCTTCCTGGTAGAGATTTTTTTCTTCCGCACCC
Source organism: Klebsiella sp. PL-2018 (assembly GCF_019048985.1). Lineage (NCBI taxonomy): Bacteria > Pseudomonadati > Pseudomonadota > Gammaproteobacteria > Enterobacterales > Enterobacteriaceae > Klebsiella > Klebsiella sp. PL-2018. The sequence continues at coordinate 2,248,109 of NZ_CP077673.1, read as the reverse complement.
CAGCAGGGGGATGCCGGATGATCGTCCAGCGATATCACAATGCTGCCAACCAGCTTACCTGAAGGGGTCACATCACCGTATAGCAACGAGGCTGCGGCCTGTGCGCCGTGCGCGCCACCGTGCCAGACATACAGAAGCGCGCGAATGCGTTGACGCAGCAGCGGATCGTCAGCCCATGAGAGATCGATAAGCCCGGCGGTATTCAACACGACTGCCACTTCATCAAACTCTCGGCATACCTGGTGTAGCATGTGCTTCTCATCGGCCGTGAGCCGGTACCCGCCTTCAACATCGGCATTATCCTGATCTTCGCCCGCCGTACGACCAAGGACAATAACCGCCTGGGTCGAGACGGCGCGGGCCTGACGAATCTGCTCATCGCCCAGCGGCATCTCCTGCTGATACCAGGGTTCCGCTGCCCAGCCCCCTCCGCCGTTGTCGAAGGGGTGTTGTTCAATCCAGCTTTCGTAAAGCGCGGCCAGTTGCTCATTGAGCCTGCCCCCGCTTCGCTCCCGCATTGCCTGCAACAAAGTTGTACGACTCACCACGTTAACAGCCCCACCGGAACCGGTACCGCTGCGATAGTAGTCAATCTGCGTACGGCCAAATAGTGAAACCGGTTGCAGAGGATTAAGTGGGAGCATTCCGCGATCGTTTCTCAGCAATACCGCGCCTTCGGCGGCAGCGGCAGTGGCAAATTCGGCAAACCCTTCCAGCGGAGTGCCCGCTTTACTGTCAAACATGGTGTAGTCCTGTTAACTCGAGCCTCCGCAGGAGGCGTAATGGCATAATGAACAGAGCCCGCACAATGCGGGCTCTGCTTTGATCAGAAGAAATATTTGAAACGTAGACGGCCGCCGTAGCGGGAGTCTTCATGTTTGTCGCCATCCGTTGGTTTCGCTTCAATCCACGAGGCGTAAGCGCCAAGGTAGATGTTGAAGTTCTTCATATCCATGACATTGGGGAACAGGTACGATGCGTGAATGGTGTGGATATCGTAGTCACCCACGTTGGAGATCCAGCAGCCATCGTCGCAGGTAGAGACATAATTAGCCGAGTTAAACTTGTCGATTTTGTTGTGGGCGTAGATGTAACCCAGTTCAAAACGATGCCAGAGGGAGTTAATAGCTGCGGTGAAATCCTTCTCATCGGAGGCATCCATATAGGCCACGTTCAGGTTAGTGGTGACCCCATCTTCCGGATCGGTTTTTTGTCCATTCCATGACATCGTCAAGCCATAGCCGGTACGGTCCGACTGGTCGACCCAACTGCCGCGATTGTCGTAATAACCGTAAGCATTCTTCACGACGTTCTTTTCCATCGCTACTGCGGTAGAGAAGCGACCGCTATTCCACGCAATCACCGGACGTAAATAGGCGACGTTTTTCTCATTTTCCAGGGTATTGCCGTGATAGCTGGAGTCCTGGAACAGCGTACTGCCGTTTTCCACCAGGTTATTAAGTTCGAAATACCAGTTATCTATCGTTTTACTGAGCAGGAAGTTGCCGCCGCTGCTGCTACGGCCGCGGCCCTCTTTCATCATGTAAATATAGCCGTAGCCATCGCTATAGAGGTCGTTAGCCGTATTGCCGGAATATTCGATAAACGTATCCTGATTCAGCGGGAACATATCGTAGGCCTCGAAACGACCAACTTTCACCTTCCAGTCATCTTCCCTGCCAAAGAAGAATACCGCATCGTCAAGGTTCATTTTACCGGTCATATCAGCCAGCGGCTGGGCGGAGAAACCGGCAAAATTGCCGTTATCCATTTTGCGCATACCATCGAAGCCCAGCAGAATACGGCCGTTAATATCCCAACGTTCTTTAGTACCCGGCGCCCAGTTTTTATTCGAAGAGGTTTTTACCGACGTCAGGCTACCGCTACCGCTGGCACCATCCATATTGAATTCCACATCACCATAAAACTTCAGGTCGCCATAGCCTGAGAGCGTAAGTTTCGTAGGAGTCGCGCCGGGAGCGACCGGCTCAGCGGCATCGACTTTCACCGCCGGCGCGGTTTTTGCTGGCGTTGTTTGCTGTTGTTTAAGCGTTTGTATCTGCGCTTCAGCGTCCGCGGCGCGCTGTTCAGCGTTAATTAATCTTTGCTCCAGTTGCGCAAGGCGCTGGTCAATATCGGCAGAGGTATTATTTTTTGCTGCTATCACATTAGAGGACATAATGGCGCCAATAGCCAAAGCCATATATTTTATTTTCATTTGAATATCCCTAAATTAATTATTGTTTATTTCATTCAGGATACACCTGTGGCTATGTGAAGATGAATTCACAACGCCACAAGTGTTATTCTGTTATTTTCAGGACTCGGCAAAAGTTCCTTTTTTCAAATCATCAACAATGCCATTCATTCTATTTTCTGTTAAGCCATAGAATTTAATAGAGACTGCGGTAAGAACATAGAAAATTGACGGTACCAGGGTGAACAATAGCACTACGCCATGTACCGCAGAGGCTGGTTGCACCGTGGTGTTAGCCGCGTAATGGTAGTAAGCCAGCACCCATCCAAGAATCGCACCACCAACGGCTACGCCGAGCTTAATCACAAAAATATTCGCCGCGACGTTCATTCCAGTGATACGACGCTGGGTTTTCCATTCACCATAGTTATTAACGTCGGTTATCATTGACCACTGTAGCGCGCCGTTGCCGCCCTGAATAATGGAGATCAGAATATGCACGCCGAGCACCAGCACCCAATATTGTACCGGCACCATAAAGCATACGACGCCCAGCGCAGCGGTGACGAGATTAATCCAGAAAGAGAGTCTGACCTTACAGAAACGCGTACCAAACGGTTTTGCCAGCACCGAACCCAGCATGGAGGCAAACATCCCGCCGAGCATGAATATTGTAATAACGTCCGCACCTTTATTCAGCACGCTATTGACGTAATATACTACCGCCCCGCCGCGAATCACCACGGCAACCAGCATCATAAAGTTGTAAACGGAGAGAATACGCCACTGATCGTTGCGGAAAAGAATTTTCACATCGCGGGCAATATTCAGATTTTCTTCTTTTATCGGCTGGACGCGCTCTTTAGTGGTCGCGAAACAGACGACAAACATCAGGCAGCCGATAACGCCAAATATCGCCATGGAGACCTGAATACCCGTCGCCCGATCGCCAGGATAAAGAAGATCAGCCAGCGGTAAAATAAACGCGGTACCCAGCGCGCCGCCAATCGGCGTGATGGCAAAACGCCAGGATTGCAGAGAGAGGCTTTCACGCGGATCGGAAGTCAGCGCCGCACCCAGCGAGCAGTAAGGAATATTAATGGCGGTGTACATCAACGTCATAAATATATATGCCGCAACCGCATAAACCACTTTCCCCGAGTCGGAGAAAGACGGTATGGAGTAAACCAGCACGCAGCTCACGGCAAAAGGTACGCAGATAGCCAGCAGCCACGGACGGAAGCGCCCCCAGCGGGTTGAGGTGGCATCCGCAATCGCCCCCATAATCGGATCGGTAATCGCATCCAGCAGACGAACCAGCAAAAACATCGTCCCCATCACGGCGGGCGGTAGACCATAAATATCGGTATAGAAGTAGGCTAAGATGGCAACGGAGGAGTCAAATACAATATGGCTCGCTGCGTCCCCCAGGCTGTAACCTACTTTTTCTCTGACAGAAATTTTGTCGCCAGCAGACATACATCACTCCTTTACGAAAAAATGAAACCGGTTTCTGTAATGTCTGCATTTTTTACTTTTCTCTCCTACAGATGCCATTATGTTTTTTTATTAATTATTTATGTTTTTTTATTTATGTGATCCTGTCAGCCTTCAATGGTATTAGAACCCGTTTTTTTGTTTGGCAGATCACATGTTTTAATACTTCGCTAACTTTTTTCAGGCGACAGGGATGAGCAGATAAAAATGCCATATAGGAATACCATGCCGCTTGTCTATTTATTTTTCTTATTCGCGGATTATGTTTTTTATCAATTGCCAGATATTCAGCGAAAATATCCCCCGAAGTACCCTACAAGACAGCGCTGTTTTAACCGCCAATATTTTGTCGGTGCGGAACAGAGCAGTGCCCGGTAAATACTCTGTTTTCGCGTAAAATGTTACCTCGGACACGCGCAGCGGCGGATATTCGTCTAAGGTTTTCTGATGGCCGAATGCAGTGGCACATAGTCTGCAATGATAAGGAGAACAATCTATGACGAGCCCCGTTTCCCGTCGCCCCGCTACCCTGCCTTTTGCTCTTCGTCTGGCGCTAGGAGGCGCGTTTGTCGCCCTGGCGACGTTGACGGCTCAGGCTGAAGAAACCCGTCCCACCCCGCAATCACCCGATATCCTGCTCGGTCCGCTATTTAACGATGTGCAAAGCGCGAAACTTTTTTCTGACCAGAAAACGTTTGCTGACGCCATTCCGAACGGCGACCCGCTGATGATCCTTGCCGATTATCGTATGCAGAAAAGCCAGACCAGCTTTGATTTGCGGCACTTCGTCGAACTCAACTTTACCCTGCCTCGCGAAAACGACCAGTACGTTCCGCCAAAAGGACAAACGCTGCGCCAGCATATCAACGGATTATGGCCCGTACTGACCCGCAGTACCGTCGACGTCGAAAAATGGGATTCGCTGCTGCCGCTGCCAAAGCCCTACGTGGTGCCCGGCGGACGCTTTCGCGAAGTCTATTACTGGGACAGCTACTTCACCATGCTCGGTCTCGCTGAGAGCGGCCACTGGGATAAAATTGAAGATATGGTGACCAACTTCGCCGCGGAGATCGACGCCTGGGGCCATATTCCCAACGGCAACCGCACCTACTATCTGAGCCGCTCGCAGCCGCCGTTCTTCCCGTTTATGGTTGAACTGCTGGCCACGCACGAGGGCGATGAGGCGCTCAAAAAATGGCTGCCGCAGATGGAGAAAGAGTACCAGTACTGGATGGATGGCGCTGAGGCGCTTGAGCCCGGCAGCGCCAGTAAGCGCGTGGTGCGGATGGCCGACGGCGCCCTGCTCAACCGCTACTGGGACGATAACGACACGCCGCGTCCGGAATCCTGGCTGGACGACGTCACAACCGCCAAAAACAATCCCAACCGCCCGGCCACTGAAATCTACCGCGATCTGCGCTCCGCCGCGGCATCCGGCTGGGACTTCAGCTCCCGCTGGATGGATAACCCGCAGCAGCTCGGCACCATCCGCACCACCTCGATTGTTCCGGTCGATCTGAACTCGCTGATGTTCCACATGGAAAAAACCATCGCCCGCGCCAGTAAAGCGGCAGGGGATAGCGCTAAATCCGCGCAGTATGACGCATTAGCCAACGCCCGTCAGAAAGCGCTGGAGAAATATCTGTGGAACGATAAAGAGGGCTGGTACGCCGATTACGATCTGAAAAGTCATAAGGTGCGCAATCAGCTGACCGCCGCGGCGCTGTTCCCGCTGTACGTCAACGCCGCCTCCAGCGAACGCGCCGCGAAGGTCGCCGCCGCCACCGAAGCGCGACTGCTCAAGCCCGGCGGCCTGACCACCACGACCGTCAATAGCGGCCAGCAGTGGGATGCGCCGAACGGCTGGGCGCCGCTGCAGTGGGTCGCCGCTGAAGGCCTGCAAAAGTATGGCCAGCAGAAAATCGCAATGGAGGTGAGCTGGCGGTTCCTCAGCAACGTTCAGCACACCTACAATAGCGAACAGAAGCTGGTGGAAAAATATGATGTCAGCTCGACCGGAACCGGCGGCGGTGGCGGAGAGTATCCGCTACAGGACGGCTTTGGCTGGACCAACGGCGTCACCCTGAAGATGCTGGACCTGGTGTGTCCGAAAGAGAAGCCGTGTGACTCCGTCCCCACCGCGCGCCCGGCGGCGAATGACGACAACGGCAAAGCGGCGGACGTCTCGGCGCAGCCTGCCGCTCAGCAGCCGGCTGCGGTAGAGGAGAAAAAAGTCGCGCCGTAAACCTCCGCGCGGCGGGGGCCCGCCGCGCGTCTTTATCAATGTGCAGTTCCAGAATCGGCCGGGCCGATGGCTCCCCGGCAAGCTGAGCCTGCGGGGAGCGCCCTTTACATGGCGTCCAGCGCCTTCTGCAGCTTCCAGATATAGCGCGGCGCCTGCGGTGCCGGGTGCTTTTTCACCACGTGCTCAAAGAAATCATCGGCGTCCATATCGTTAATCTCTTCAATCGCATCCTGGCGATTGGACGAGAACGTCCGCAGCAGCGCGCCCGCGCCGTTGGCATAGGACACCACCACCGCATAGCGCATCACCTGCGGGTCTTTAATCCCCGCCAGCGGACCGTTTTCGAGGATGCTGAGGTAGGCCGCCCCCATCGAAATATTGCGCTCGGGATTCTTCAGCTCGCTCACCGAAGGATCCCCGCTCCAGCCCATCCGCCGGTAAACATCGCGACCGGAGGTCGAGGGCTTCAGCTGCATCAGGCCAACCGCGCCGGATTTGCTGACCACCGTCGGGTTACCGCCGGACTCAATGGCGATGATGGCGGTAATCAGCTGGGGATCGACGCCCCACGCCGCACCGGCTTTTTCGCTGATTGGCATCCACTGCATCGCCCGCTTAACCGGGACTTCCGGGTTCCACGGCGGGTTACGATAATCGTGTTTTGAACTACAACCGGCCAACAATACACATAAAAAAACACACCATCTCAATTTCACACATCTATCCTTATTGGCTGAAGTTTGCCGCACGGAGATGACAATAAACGCTCCAGGCGGCATGATAACCCTTTCATTCTTAGCAAGGAATTGTCATGTCTCAGTTTTATCTCGTCGCCCCTTCCGGTTACTGCATCAACCAGGAGGCGGCGTATCGCGGCGTGCAGCGTCTGCAGGAGGCCGGGCACCAGGTCGCGCACCAGGAAGTCATTCCCCGCCGGGCGCTGCGCTTTGCCGGAACTGAGAATGAACGCCTTGCCGATATCAACCAGCTCGCTGCCCTCGCCGGTATAAACCGCATCGTGCTGGCGGTACGCGGCGGCTACGGCGCGACTCGCCTGCTGCCGCAGATTGACTGGCAGGCGCTGATCGCCCGCCAGCAGCAGGATCCGCTGCTTATTTGCGGCCACAGCGATTTCACCGCCATCCAGCTGGGGCTGCTGGCAAAGGGTAGCATAATCACTTTTAGCGGGCCGATGCTGGCGGGAAACTTCGGCGCTGAAACGCTGAACGAATTTACCGAGCACCATTTCTGGCAGGCGCTGCGCAACCCGGCGTTTACGCTCGAATGGCACGGTGAAGGCCCGGACTGTCGCGCCGACGGCACGCTGTGGGGCGGCAACCTGGCGATGCTGACTTCGCTTATCGGCACTCCGTGGATGCCGCAGATTAGCGACGGAATTCTGGTGGTGGAAGATATTAACGAACACCCGTTCCGCGTCGAACGCATGCTATTACAGCTGCTCAACAGCGGTATTCTCGCGCGCCAGCGGGCGATTATCCTCGGCAGTTTTACCGGCGCAAACGCCAACGACTACGATGCCGGATACGATCTGCCGATGGTATACGACTACCTTCGCCAGCAGCTTAACATTCCGGTCATCAGCGGCCTGGATTTCGGTCACGAGCAGCGTACGGTCACCCTGCCGCTTGGCGCCAGAGCGTTGCTGGTCAACAACGCATCCATCACCACGTTAAGCATCAGCGGCCACCCGGTTCTGGCGGAATAAAAATTCCTCTAACGCATATCCCGATCGGCGTCAGATTGTTAAAATGGTGTAGTTTTTAATTTATCTTCACGCCGGTAAGGAGTACGTCAACATTGGACGCCGCTGCGGTCATCAGTCTGTTTATCCTGGGTTCTGTTTTAGTAACCTGTAGTATTTTATTAAGTTCCTTTTCCTCACGCCTCGGCATCCCGATTCTGGTTATCTTCCTGGCGATTGGGATGCTGGCGGGCATTGACGGTATCGGCGGCATTCCGTTTGACAACTACCCTTTCGCCTACATGGTGAGCAACCTGGCGCTGGCGGTTATCCTGCTTGACGGCGGGATGCGCACCCAGGCCAGCTCTTTTCGCGTGGCGCTGTGGCCCGCCCTCTCGCTCGCCACGGTCGGGGTGTTGATCACCTCGGCCCTGACCGGACTGATGGCGGCCTGGCTGTTTCATCTCAACCTGATTGAAGGGCTGCTGATCGGCGCTATCGTCGGCTCAACCGATGCCGCGGCGGTGTTCTCACTCCTCGGCGGTAAAGGGCTGAACGAACGCGTCGGCTCGACGCTGGAAATTGAATCCGGCAGCAACGATCCGATGGCGGTGTTCCTGACCATTACCCTTATCGAGATGATTCAGCAGCACGAGACCGGCCTGAGCTGGATGTTCGCGGTGCATATCGTGCAGCAGTTCGGGTTGGGTATCGCTATCGGCCTCGGCGGCGGCTATCTGCTGCTGCAGATGATTAATCGCATTGTGCTGCCGGCCGGGCTTTATCCTCTGCTGGCGCTGAGCGGCGGGATCATGATTTTCGCCGCCACCACCTCGCTGGACGGCAGCGGCATCCTCGCGGTCTACCTGTGCGGATTCCTGCTCGGCAACCGGCCGATTCGCAACCGCCACGGTATCCTGCAAAACTTCGACGGCCTGGCGTGGCTGGCGCAGATCGCCATGTTCCTGGTGCTCGGCCTGCTGGTCACCCCGTCCGACCTGTGGCCTATCGCCATCCCGGCGCTCATTCTGTCGATGTGGATGATCTTTATCGCCCGTCCACTGTCGGTGTTTGCCGGTCTGCTGCCGTTTCGCGGCTTCAACCTGCGCGAGCGGATATTTATCAGCTGGGTGGGCCTGCGCGGCGCGGTGCCGATTATTCTCGCCGTCTTCCCGATGATGGCGGGCCTGGAGAATGCGCGGTTGTTCTTTAACGTGGCCTTCTTCGTGGTGCTGGTCTCGCTGCTTTTACAGGGGACCTCGCTCTCCTGGGCGGCGAAGAAAGCCAAAGTGGTGGTGCCGCCGGTCGGCTCGCCCATCTCCCGCGTCGGGCTGGATATCCATCCGGAAAACCCGTGGGAGCAGTTCGTGTACCAGCTTAGCGCCGAAAAATGGTGCGTCGGCGCGGCGCTGCGCGACCTGCATATGCCGCCGGAGACGCGGATTGCCGCGCTGTTTCGCGACAACGTACTCCTGCACCCTACCGGCAGTACCCGGCTGCTGGAAGGCGATATTCTCTGCGTGATTGGCCGCGAACGTGACCTGCCCGCGCTGGGTAAACTGTTCAGCCAGTCGCCGCCGGTGGCGCTGGATCAGCGCTTCTTCGGTGATTTTATTCTCGATGCCAGTGCCAGATTTGCCGACGTCGCGCAGATTTACGGCATTGACGGGGGAGAAGAGTTTCGCGATCGCCAGCAGTCGCTGGGTGACGTCATACAGCACCTGTTAGGCGCCGCCCCGGTGGTCGGCGACCAGGTGGAATTTGCCGGGATGGTGTGGACGGTGGCGGAAAAAGAAGAGGATCACGTACTGCGGGTTGGCGTACGGATGGCGGAAGATGAGGCGGAGTGATCCGCCTCAGGCTAAGTTACACCGTCACAACCGGTACGCGCGGCGCGAGCGCGCACATTAATTCATATCCGACGGTGCCGCAAGCGGCCGCGACATCGTCAATTTTGATCTCTTTGCCCCACAGCTCAACCGGCGCGCCGATCCCTGCCTGCGGGCATGGGGTTAAATCCACGGCCAGCATATCCATTGAGATGCGCCCGACCGTCACGGTGCGTACGCCGTCAACCAGCACCGGCGTACCGCTCGGCGCCAGCCGCGGGTAACCATCGGCATAACCGCAGGCAACGATGCCGATACGCCGCTCCTCCGCCGTGCGCCAGGTTGCGCCGTAGCCGACCGCTTCACCGGCTTTCAGGTTCTGTACGGCAATAATTTCGCTGCTTAGCGTCATCACCGGTTTCAGCCCGGTGTTGGCCACGTCCTGCCACAGGCCGGAAGGCGAGGCGCCGTACAGCACGATCCCCGGCCTCACCCAGTTAAAATGCGACTCCGGATGCCACAAGGTTGCCGCCGAGTTCGCCAGCGAGCGCGGGCAATCCAGCCCTTCCGCCGCCTGCTCAATGCGCCGCATCGGCTCGACAATGCCGTCCGGGTTTTCCGCTTCGGCGAAATGCGACATTAACGTCATTTCGCTGACGTTACCGAGCGCTCGCAGCTGCTGCCAGACGATGTGCAAACGGTCCGGCATAAAACCCAGCCGATTCATCCCGCTATTCACCTTGACGTAAATATCGAGGGGCGCGTGCAGCTTCGCCTGCTGCAGCGCCTTGATTTGCCAGTTACTGTGCACGCTGGTAGTCAATCGGTATTTATCAAACAGCGCCAGCTCATCGGCATGGAAGAAACCTTCCAGCATCAGTATCGGCCCTTTCCAGCCGAGCTCGCGCAGCAGGATCGCCTCTTCAAGATTGAGCATCGCGAAACCGTCCGCGGCGCTAAGCGCGTTCCAGACCCTTGCCAGGCCGTGGCCATAAGCATTGGCTTTGACCACCGCCCACAGGCGCGAGCCGGGCGCCGCGCGGCGAACAATGTGTTGATTCTGGCGTAAGGCTGACATATCAATGCTGGCCTTTACAGGACGAGACATGAAAGCTCCTTGTTAATTGTGAACGCCATGCAGATGCTGAGCGCGGGCAGGCGTAAAGCCTCGGCTATAGCGGGCGACGGCAAGATCGTCATACGGGATCGCCGGCGTACGCCCGGAGATCAGATCGCTGATCAGCTGGCCTGAACCGCAGGCCATGGTCCATCCCAGCGTGCCGTGGCCGGTGTTGAGCCACAGATTTTTATACGCCGTGCGGCCCACCACCGGCGTACCGTCCGGGGTCATCGGACGCAGTCCGGTCCAGAAGGTTGCCTGTTCAACGTGGCCGCCGCGCGGGAACAGATCGCGCACCACCATCTCCAGGGTTTCACGCCGCGGCTGCAGCAGTTCTTTATTAAATCCAACAATTTCCGCCATTCCGCCAACGCGAATACGCCTGTCGAAACGGGTGATAGCGATTTTGTAGGTTTCATCAAGGATAGTCGAAACCGGCGCGCCGTCTTCTTCCGCGATCGGAATCGTTAGCGAATAGCCTTTCAGCGGGTAGACCGGAATATCCACCAGCCCTTTCAGCATGGCCGTCGAATATGATCCGAATGCCATCACGTAAGCGTCGGCTTTGATGATTTCAGCGCCGCACTTCACGCCGGAGATGAGATCCCCTTCATAGAGCAGTTCATCCACCGGTGTATTAAAACGGAAAGTCACGCCCGCCTGTTCCGCCATCAGGGCCAGACGCGTGGTGAAAAGCTGGCAGTCGCCGGTTTCATCATTGGGTAAACGTAAACCGCCCGTCAGTTTATGGCTCACTTCCGCCAGCGCCGGTTCAACGTCCAGCAGACGGTTTGCCTCCAGCAGCTGGTAAGGCACGCCCGCCTCCTGCAGTACCGCGATATCGCGGGTCGCGTTTTCGAACTGCTTGTCGGTGCGGAAAAGCTGCAGCGTGCCGCCCTGCCGGCCTTCATACTGGATACCGGTGCTCTCGCGCAGCGCCTTCAGGCAGTCGCGGCTGTACTCCGCCAGGCGCACCATACGCCCTTTGTTTTCCATATAGTGGCGAGTGTCGCAGTTGCGCAGCATCTGCCACATCCATTTCAGCTGGAACGGCGTGCCATCCAGCCCGATAGCCAGCGGCGCGTGGCGCTGGAACATCCACTTAATCGCCTTCAACGGTACGCCCGGCGCCGCCCACGGCGCAGCGTAGCCGGGAGAGATCTGCCCGGCGTTAGCGGCGCTGGTCTCTTCGGCTGGCCCCGGCTGACGATCGATAACCGTCACTTCATGTCCTGCCTGGCTTAAGTACCAGGCGCTAGCCACTCCAACTACCCCACTTCCCAGTATGACGACGCGCATAGCGGCTCCGTAATCGTTAAAGAACAATCATCTGATTACAAATTGATAACTCAGATGAAAATATTATTCAACATACGCTTTATTTATGGTGACTTATCTCACAGGGTTCTGCGCCAGCACTGCCCCCGTCGGTTTACCATCTCCTGCTGCGCCTCAGTTTCTACAGAATAAAATCCTGTTTAAACCGTAAAACAACGCCTTTAAGATTGTGAAATCGCGAAGAAAAGAAAATGTGGATGCACGCAGTTTGCGACGCCGTGTTCTATGCTTGTTAAGAGGTTTTCCGTACAGAGAGAACCATCAACAACGAGGGCGCGCTAATGGCTACGATTGATTCCATGAACAAGGACACAACCCGTTTAAGCGATGGACCCGACTGGACTTTTGAGCTGCTGGAGACCTATCTGGCAGAAGTCGATCGGGTGGCGAAGCTGTATCGTCTTGACACCTATCCGCACCAAATCGAAGTCATTACTTCCGAACAGATGATGGATGCCTACTCCAGCGTCGGGATGCCGATTAACTATCCGCACTGGTCGTTTGGTAAAAAATTCATTGAGACCGAACAGGCCTATAAGCACGGGCAACAGGGGCTGGCCTATGAAATCGTCATTAACTCCAACCCCTGTATCGCCTATTTGATGGAAGAGAACACCATCACCATGCAGGCGCTGGTGATGGCGCACGCCTGCTACGGGCACAACTCGTTTTTCAAAAATAACTACCTCTTTCGCAGCTGGACCGACGCCAGCTCCATCATCGACTATCTCATCTTCGCGCGTAAATACATCACCGAATGTGAAGAGCGCTACGGCGTTGATGAAGTCGAGAAGCTGCTCGACTCCTGCCACGCCTTGATGAACTACGGCGTTGACCGCTATAAACGCCCGCAGAAAATCTCGCTGCAGGAGGAAAAGGCGCGGCAAAAAAGCCGGGAAGAGTATCTGCAAAGCCAGGTGAATATGCTGTGGCGCACCCTGCCGAAGCGCGAAGAGGAAAAGACCATTGAAGCGGCGCGCCGCTATCCCTCTGAGCCGCAGGAAAACCTGCTCTACTTTATGGAGAAAAACGCGCCCCTGCTGGAGCCATGGCAGCGTGAGATCCTGCGTATCGTGCGTAAGGTCAGCCAGTATTTTTATCCACAGAAGCAGACTCAGGTGATGAACGAAGGCTGGGCGACCTTCTGGCACTACACCATCCTGAATCATCTTTATGATGAAGGAAAAGTCACCGAGCGCTTTATGCTGGAGTTTCTGCACAGCCACACCAACGTGGTGTTCCAGCCGCCCTATAACAGCCAGTGGTATAGCGGCATTAACCCCTATGCGCTGGGTTTCGCCATGTTCCAGGATATCAAACGTATTTGTCAGTCGCCGACGGAAGAGGACAGGTACTGGTTCCCGGATATTGCCGGCTCCGACTGGCTCGAAACCCTGCACTTCGCCATGCGCGACTTCAAGGATGAAAGCTTTATCAGCCAGTTCCTGTCGCCGAAAATCATGCGCGATTTCCGCTTCTTTACCGTGCTCGATGACGATCACAACAACTATCTGGAAATATCCGCCATTCATAATGAAGAGGGATATCGTGAGATTCGTTCGAAGCTTTCAGCGCAGTACAACCTGAGCAACCTCGAGCCGAACATTCAGGTATGGAATGTGGATCTGCGCGGCGACCGTTCGCTCACCCTGCGCTACGTGCCGCACAACCGCGTGCCGCTGGATAAAGGACGCCGCGAGGTGCTGAAGCACGTCCACCGCCTGTGGGGATTTGACGTTCTTCTGGAGCAGCAAAACGCCGATGGTAGCGTTGAGCTGCTGGAACGTACGCCGCCGCGGCCCAATCCGCTGTAGCGCGTATAAAGCAAAACGCCCGGTGACAGCACCGGGCGTTGTTTATTCGTGGGCGGGGTCTAGCGCATATTAATCGCCAGGTCACCCGGCAAATTCTTCTGCATACGATGCCAAATCTCCCCGCTGTCATGCCCGTAGCGGCGAACGATTTCATAAACCTGTTCATGAAGCCCTTCTTCACATACTTTCGCCAGCTGATGATAGAAGCCGAGCGCCAGGCTACGCGCTTCCGGGTTGGCAAAATAGTGACGACCTATGCGGGTGTACAGACCTTTCATCCCGTTGAGGATCAGGCCGTAGATGGGGTTACCTGAAGCAAAGGCCAGACCGCGGAAGATATTATAATCCAGCTCGGCAAACGCATCGGCGTGGTCTTCAATTTCACGCGCGCTCGCCAGAACCTCCAGCGCCTTATCCGGGTGCTGACGGAAAGCGGTGCGGATAAAAATAGTCGAAATATTGGTACGCACGGACAGCAGATTATCAATCAGCTGCGGAACGCTGTCGTGATCGAGACGCGCGAGGGTTTCGAGAATATTCAGACCTGACGTTTCCCAGAAGTTGTTCACTTTGGTAGGCTTACCGTGCTGAATGGTTAACCAGCCATCGCGGGCCAGACGCTGCAACACTTCACGTAAGGTTGTACGGGTAACACCAATCAGTTCAGAAAGTTCACGTTCAGCGGGAAGAATTGAACCAGGAGGGAAGCGGTTATTCCAGATACTTTCAATGATGTACTCTTCAGCGAAACCCGCAGGGCTTTGCGCCTTAATGACCATAATAAGATTTCCATTACACAGCGTTGCTATTCGACTCATCATACCAGAGCGGCCATAAGGCAGATAGCGCCAGAAAGTAATTAAAAAGGGATCGCCGTTTCATTTTCAACTTTTCATTTCACACTTTCTGTGGCTAAAGAACGTGATGCGAAGAAAGTTGCGTCTCGTTTTGCGCAACTGGTAATCTTGCGTATAGTTACGCATAAAATCATGTTTCAGAATTTGACGGAGAAAGGATGTCTGTCGTGGAAATGTCGTATGGCCGCGCCCTGTGGCGCAACTTTCTTGGTCAGTCCCCGGACTGGTACAAACTCACTCTCATCATTTTCCTGATCGTTAATCCGCTGGTCTTTTATCTTCATCCGTTTATTGCCGGATGGCTGCTGGTTATCGAATTTATCTTCACCCTGGCGATGGCGCTTAAATGTTATCCGCTGCTGCCGGGCGGCCTGCTGGCTATTGAAGCGGTATTTATCGGTATGACCACGCCCGGGCATATTCGCGAAGAAGTGGCCAGTAATCTTGAAGTCCTGCTGCTGCTGATGTTTATGGTGGCGGGTATCTACTTCATGAAGCAGCTGCTGCTGTTTATCTTCACCCGTTTGCTGCTCGGCATTCGCAGCAAGATGCTGCTGTCGCTGGCGTTTTGCGTCGCGTCCGCTTTCCTCTCCGCCTTCCTCGACGCGTTGACCGTTGTCGCCGTCGTGATCAGCGTAGCCGTTGGCTTCTACGGTATTTATCACAAAGCCGCTTCGGCGCGGCCGGACGATGACAACATGCTCGACGACAGCCATATCGAGCAGCACTATCGCGATGTTCTGGAGCAGTTTCGCGGCTTCTTGCGCAGCCTGATGATGCACGCCGGGGTCGGCACCGCGCTCGGCGGCGTAATGACGATGGTCGGCGAACCGCAGAACCTGATTATCGCCAAAGCCGCGGGCTGGCACTTCGGTGAATTCTTCATACGCATGCTGCCGGTAAGCTTACCGGTGCTGGTATGCGGCCTGCTCACCTGCCTGCTGCTGGAGAAATTCCGCCTGTTTGGCTACGGCGAACCGCTGCCGCCTACGGTGCGCAAAGTGCTACAGGATTTCGACGATCGTAGCCGTCAGAGCCGCAGCCGTCAGGATCGCCTGCGTCTTATCGCCCAGGGGGTTATTGGCGTCTGGCTGATCGTTGCGCTGGCGCTGCATCTGGCGGAAGTCGGCCTGATTGGCCTGTCGGTCATCATTCTGGCAACGACTTTTTCCGGCGTCACCGACGAACACGCCATCGGCAAAGCGTTTACCGAAGCGCTGCCGTTTACCGCGCTGCTGACGGTCTTTTTTGCCGTCGTGGCGGTGATCATCGATCAGCACCTGTTTGCCCCGGTGATCGAATTTGTTCTCCAGGCCTCGCCGCACGCCCAGCTATCGCTGTTCTATCTGTTTAACGGCCTGCTATCGTCGATTTCGGATAACGTCTTCGTCGGCACCGTGTACATCAACGAAGTGAAGACGGCTCTGGAGCATGGGACGATCGGCCTGCCGCAGTTTGAGCTGCTGGCGGTGGCCATTAATACCGGTACTAACCTGCCATCCGTCGCCACGCCGAACGGTCAGGCCGCGTTTCTGTTCCTGCTCACCTCCGCGCTGGCCCCGCTGATTCGCCTCTCCTATGGCCGTATGGTGTGGATGGCGCTGCCGTATACTCTCGTCCTGACCCTGGTGGGCCTGGCGTGCGTCGAGTTTACCTTGATGCCGGCGACCCAGTGGATGCTGGAGCAGGGTTGGCTGGTGACGCCTCAGCTGCTGAAATAAAAAAGCAATACCCGGATCAAAAATCCGGGTATTCCATATTCGCTTACGTAATATTTTCAGACTAGCTGCTGGCGTCGCTTCGGTTTTCGTTTACACTGCCATGATTTAGCATGTTCCAGGGAAATGATTATGTTGCGATATTTAAACCAGTGCTCAAGGGGACGCGGTGCCTGGCTCCTGATGGCGCTTACCGCGTTTGTTCTTGAATTGGTTGCTTTGTGGTTCCAGCACGTCATGCTGCTGCAACCCTGCGTACTCTGTATTTACGAACGCTGCGCGCTTTTTGGCATTATGGGTGCCGGTATTGTCGGCGCCATCGCGCCAAAATCGCCTCTGCGCTATGTGGCGATCCTTATCTGGCTCTACAGCGCCCTGCGCGGACTGCAGCTGGCATGGGAACACACCATGATTCAGCTTCACCCTTCCCCCTTCCAGACCTGCGATTTCGCCGCTCGTTTCCCCACGTGGCTGCCACTGGATAAATGGCTGCCTCAGGTATTTGTCGCCACCGGTGACTGCTCCGTACGCCAGTGGGAATTCCTGACGCTGGAAATGCCGCAGTGGCTGGTCGGGATCTTCGCCGCCTATCTGGTTGTCGGCGCGCTGGTGCTTATCGCACAGCCGTTTAAACCTAAAAAGCGCGATCTGTTTGGTCGCTAAGAACGATTGCTGATAAAGCGCTCCTCCGGGAGCGTTTTTTTTGCCTGCACGTTGACGTCGGTCACATAAAGTTGCATATTAAATGCAACTTATAGATGTTAACTAAGGAGCACATGATGTCTCATTTGCGTATTCCCGCTAGCTGGAAGGTAAAACGCTCCACCCCATTCTTTACCAAACAGAACGTCCCTGCCGCTCTGCTGACGCACCACAACACCGCTGCGGGTGTTTTCGGCCAGCTTTGCGTGATGGAAGGTACGGTAACCTATTATGGTTTCGCCGACGAACAGGCGACAGAGCCTGAAGCAAAGGTCGTTATCAACGCCGGACAGTTCGCGACCAGCCCGCCGCAGTACTGGCACCGCATTGAACTTAGCGACGACGCGCAGTTCAATATTAACTTTTGGGTTGCAGATGACGCCGACGGTGAAAGCGGGCTATTCCACGCGAAGAAAGGCTAACTGAGCGCCTACTGCGCCCAGTCTGGTTTGTTCAGGATATGATCCTGCCAGTCAACCACCGTGGATTCTTTCACAGCAATATGGCGAACGGAGATGCGTTCGCCATGCATCGCCGCCTTCGAACCGGTTAACAGCGGGTGCCAGTGCGGCAGCGGTTGACCTTCCGCCAGCAGACGATAGGCGCAGGTCGGCGGCAGCCATTCAAACGTAGGCAGGTTGTCGCGGGTGAGCTTAATGCAGTCCGGTTCATATTCGAAACGGCGCTCATAGTTACGGCACTGGCAGGTTTTGATATTAAGCTGACGGCAGGCGACGTTGGTGAAGTAGATTTCGTCGGTATCCTCATCCATCAGCTTATGCAGGCAGCACTGTCCGCAGCCGTCGCAAAGTGATTCCCACTCCGCATCGCTCATTTCATCCAGTGTTTTGTGTTGCCAGAAAGGTTGTTCGCTCATTGGGATGTCCGTCATTGCAGTTCAGGGTGCACCTTATAACCAGTCTGGCACGCCGATGCAAGTTTTGCCGCCCGGAGAAGGCGGCAAGCGGTCGTTACAGCACGCGGGTGGTCAGCGAAAACCCGTTAAAACCGACTTCCAGCTCGTCGCCGCTGGCGAGCGGCCCCACGCCTTCCGGGGTGCCGGTCAGCACCACATCACCGGCTTTCAGGGTGAAGAAGCGCGACATATAGGCGATCAGCGGCACAATTTTATGAATCATGTCGGCCGTCGTGCCCTGCTGGCGCACCTCGCCGTTTACCTTCAGGCTCAGCGGCGTATTCTGCGCGTCGCCGTGAAATTCGCCGGCGGGAATAAACCCCGAAATCGGGCAGGAGTTATCAAAGCCTTTCGCCTTTTCCCACGGCTGCCCGGCTTTTTTCATTTTGCCCTGCAGATCGCGCAGGGTGAGGTCCAGCGCCACGCCATAGCCGGCGATGGCTTTGAGCACATGATCGTCCGTCGCCTGACGCAGCGTGCCGCCAATCAGCACCGCCAGCTCAACCTCGTGGTGCACCGACCCCAGCCCCTCAGGAAGCACCAACGGCTGGCGGATGTCGCATAGCGCCGTCTCAGGTTTAATAAACAGCACCGGCTCTTCCGGCGTCGCACTGCCCATCTCCTTGATGTGTTTTGCGTAGTTGCTGCCCACGCACACCACTTTGCTTACCGGATAATCCAGTAGCGCACCCTGCCAGTTATGATGTTGGTACATTGTTTTCCCTCTGTGGGTTAATCAGATTTATTCCCCTGTTCCGCCAGGTGTTTCTTGAGTAAATTTTCAGACGGAGGAGGGAGCTGAAGGTAATAGCCCTGATCGGCCAGCGCCTGTTTCACTTTATCCAAATCGGCGTGGATGAGTTTTTTTCGCCCATCAAGCGGTAAAATCATTGCCAGTTTGGGCGTACCGAAGCTATACATTAATTCGTCAGGAACGCGGGAGAAATCGTCCTTTTTTTCGACATATAAATAGGTTTGCTCACGTTTAGTACTTCGATAGATCACACAAAACATAGTTTTACTCGGAATTAGACCTGTGGTCACTTGCCTCTATATATGAGTGACTATAACATGCCTTTTAGTCTTCGGAATATCACCGCACTTCAGCGAGTGATAAACAGCAAATTGAGTAAGGCCAGGATGTCAAATACGCCAATCGAACTTAAGGGCAGTAGCTTCACCTTATCTGTGATTCATTTGCACGATGCAAATCCCGAGGTTATTCGTCAGGCGTTAGAAGACAAAATCGCCCAGGCTCCCGCCTTTTTACGTCATGCCCCCGTGGTGGTGAATATCAGCAGCATTGAAGATGACGTCGACTGGCGCCCTCTTCATGAGGCTATCGCGGCCACCGGCCTGCGTATTATGGGCGTAAGCGGATGTAAACTTCCTCGGCTGAAAACCGAAATTGACCGCGCCGGGATCCCTTTATTAACCGAAGGGAAAGAAAAAATTACCCGTCAGGCCGCGCCAGAACCCGTTGCCCCGCCGCCAGCTGTTAATCAGATCACAAAAACGCGCTTGATCGATCAGCCGGTACGTTCCGGTCAGCGTATTTATGCGCCACACTGTGATCTAATTGTTACAAACCATGTGAGTGCCGGGGCTGAACTTATTGCCGATGGTAATATCCATGTATATGGCATGATGCGGGGACGTGCGCTTGCCGGCGCCGGCGGCGACAGAGACGCCCAAATATTTTGCAGCAACCTCTCGGCGGAACTGGTTTCCATCGCCGGGGAATACTGGCTGAGTGATAACATTCCGGCCGAATTTTATGGCAAAGCGGCCCGTCTACGTTTAGACGACAACGCTTTGACGATTCAATCGTTGAATTAATCCCTTTTTAACAAGGAATTTCTATGGCACGCATTATTGTTGTGACTTCGGGTAAAGGAGGCGTTGGCAAGACCACCTCCAGCGCGGCCATCGCTACTGGTTTGGCCCAGAAGGGAAAGAAAACGGTCGTTATCGACTTCGACATCGGCCTGCGTAACCTCGATCTGATCATGGGCTGTGAACGCCGGGTCGTTTATGACTTCGTCAACGTCATCCAGGGCGATGCCACGTTGAACCAGGCGCTGATTAAAGACAAGCGCACGGAGAACCTCTACATCCTTCCGGCCTCCCAGACGCGTGACAAAGACGCCCTGACCCGCGAAGGCGTAGACAAAGTTCTCGAAGAACTGAAAAAAATGGATTTTGATTTTATCGTCTGTGACTCCCCTGCAGGCATCGAAACCGGTGCGCTGATGGCGCTGTACTTCGCTGATGAAGCCATCATCACCACCAACCCGGAAGTCTCCTCCGTTCGCGACTCCGACCGTATCCTTGGCATCCTGGCCTCCAAATCCCGCCGCGCGGAAAGGGGCGAAGATCCGATTAAAGAGCATCTGCTGCTGACGCGCTATAACCCAGGCCGCGTGAACAAAGGTGACATGCTGAGCATGGAAGACGTGCTGGAAATTCTGCGCATCAATCTGGTGGGCGTGATTCCGGAAGATCAGTCCGTGCTGCGCGCGTCTAACCAGGGCGAACCGGTTATTCTGGATGACGCCTCGGATGCGGGTAAAGCCTATGCCGATACCGTTGAACGTCTGCTCGGAGAAGAACGCCCTTTCCGCTTCGTAGAAGAAGAGAAGAAAGGTTTCCTCAAACGCCTGTTCGGAGGATAAATTATGGCATTACTCGACTTTTTTCTCTCGCGGAAAAAGAACACGGCCAACATTGCGAAAGAGCGCCTGCAAATTATCGTCGCGGAGCGCCGCCGCGGCGACGCTGAACCGCACTATCTTCCGCAGCTGCGCAAAGACATTCTCGAAGTGATTTGCAAGTATGTGCAAATCGACCCGGAAATGGTCAGCGTACAGCTGGAGCAGAGGGACGGTGATATTTCGATTCTGGAGCTGAACGTGACCCTGCCGGAAACTGAAGAGTCGAAGTCCTGAGCCTGAAGGTATAAAAAAACCGGCAACGCTGCGCGAAGCCGGTTTTTCACTATGCCGTTCGGCGCTAGCGCGGGTAGTCGCTCAATAGCGCATTCAGGCGATCGGCCATCAATTCTCCGCGCCAGCCGGAAACCAGTTCAGGCTGCCCGTTGCCGTTTTTAAGCCCCCAGTGCCAGTTCAGCAGCTGGTTAATCTGTCTTCTTGAGGCCAGCAGCTCCGCGCTGACGCCCTTCTCGGCGCTCACGGTCTGCACAAGCGCTTTGATATCCTTAAACAGCTTGCGGTAGCCCGGCATGTCGATCAGGTTCTGCAGCGGCTCTGGCAGCGCCTCTTCCGGCAGCGCCTGCGCTTTCTCGACGAGGCCGATCAGCGTCTTGCCGTGGAAACGAATTTCGCTGCCCGAGAGTCCGAGGCTGTCAAGCTCCCCGAGGCTGGTGGGCATATAGCGCGCCACGTTCCACAAATGCTCTTCCCGGATCACAAAGTTGACGGCCAGATCGCGCTCGCGCGCTTTGCGCAGACGCCACTCCGCCAGCAGCTGCAGGCAGCCCAGCTGACGAGTACGCAGCTGCCAGGCATTACCGATATCGCGCCACGCCTCTGCGGGATCCTGAATCTCCTGACGCCGCTGCTGCATCAGCTGACATTCATCCAGGGCGGCGGAGAGCCAGCCTGCGCTGTCGGTTTCAGCCATCAGCTTTCCGGCAATCGGCAGCAGGTACCAGACGTCGGCGGCAGCATAAATGCACTGGCGTTCGGTCAGCGGGCGCGCCAGCCAGTCGGTGCGGGACTCGCTCTTGTCCAGCGCCACGCCGGTAAACTCTTCCACCATCGACGCAAAGCCCCACGACATCGGGCGGCCGCAAAAAGCGGCGAGAATTTGCGTGTCGATCAGCGGCTGCGGCATCAAATGAAAAGCATTAAGGAATACTTCCAGATCTTCACTGCCGGCGTGCAGAAATTTGGTCACATCTTTATTCAGCAGCAGTTCACGCATCGGTTCCCAGTCGGTGATGACCAGCGGGTCAATCAGCGAAACCTGGCTGCCGTCGAACAGCTGGAGCAGACCGAGCTGCGGGTAGTAGGTACGAGTACGGACAAATTCCGTATCCAGCGCGATGGCGGAAACCGCGCTTGCCGCGTCGCAGACGGCGCGAAGGCCATCGTTGGTGGTGATCATCTGATAGTTCAAATCATACTCTCTTAACTTGCGCCCATAAAAAACGCCGGCTTAGCCGGCGTCTGGCGATTCACTCTTAGCTCAGGCTTTATTGTCTACTTTAGCACGAGCTTCGTCACGCAGTTCTCGACGTAAAATTTTCCCGACGTTGGATTTCGGCAGCTCATCGCGAAACTCCACCAGCTTCGGCACCTTGTAGCCGGTTAGCTGGCGACGGCAGAAAGCGATCAGCATCTCTTCCGTCAGCGCCGGATCTTTCTTGACCACGAAAATCTTCACCGCTTCACCGCTGCTGCCGGACGGCACGCCGACCGCGGCCACTTCCTGAACCCCGGCGTGCTGCATCACCACATCTTCGATTTCATTCGGATAGACGTTGAAGCCCGAGACAAGAATCATATCTTTTTTGCGATCGACGATACGCAGGAAGCCCTCTTCATCCATCACCGCGATATCGCCGGTATGCAGCCAGCCGTCCTTGATAATTTCAGCGGTCGCGTCCGGACGCTGCCAGTAGCCCAGCATCACCTGCGGCCCTTTCACGCACAGCTCTCCCGGTTCTCCCGGCGCGACTTCATTATCGTCATCATCCACCAGCTTCGCTTCGGTGGAGGGCACCGGCAGGCCGATACTGCCGCTGTGATAATCGATATCGTGCGGATTGACGCTCACCAGCGGCGCGCACTCCGTCAGGCCATAGCCTTCCAGCAGATACTGCCCGGTCAGCTTAACCCAGCGCTCCGCCACCACCTGCTGTACCGGCATTCCGCCGCCGGCGGAGAGATGCAGTGAAGAGAAGTCTAGCTGCTGAAACTCTTTGTTATTGAGCAGCGCGTTAAACAGGGTGTTGACCCCGGTCATCGCGGTGAAGGGATATTTCGCCAGCTCTTTGACCAGGCCTGGAATATCGCGCGGATTGGTGATCAGCAGGTTCTGCCCGCCCAGCTCTATAAACAGCAGACAGTTCATGGTCAGGGCAAAAATGTGGTACAGCGGTAGCGCGGTAACAACCAGCTCTTTACCGCGGTGCAGCAGCGGCCCGTAGGTGCCGTTGACCTGCTCAAGGTTCGCCAGCATATTACGATGAGTCAGCATCGCCCCCTTCGCCACGCCGGTGGTCCCGCCGGTGTACTGGAGAAAAGCGAGATCCTGAGAGACGATTTCCGGCTTAATGTACTGCATACGGTAGCCGTGCTGCAGCGCGCTGCGAAACGAGATGGCGTCCGGCAGATGATATTTTGGCACCAGCCGTTTGATGTACTTCACCACAAAGTTAACCAGCGTCCCTTTCGCCGTGGAAAGCTGATCGCCCATGCGGGTTAAGATCACGTGCTTGACCTGGGTTTTATCAACCACCTTTTCCAGGGTATGCGCGAAGTTGGAAACGATCACAATGGCGGCGGCGCCGCTGTCGTTGAGCTGGTGCTCCAGTTCGCGCGGGGTGTAAAGCGGATTAACGTTTACCACGATCATGCCGGCGCGCAGAATACCAAACAGCGCCACCGGATACTGCAGCAGGTTAGGCATCATCAGGGCGACGCGGTCGCCTTTTTGCAGGCCTAATCCTTCCTGTAGATAAGCGGCGAACGCCCGACTGCGCTCCTCCAGCTTACGGTAGGTCATCACCTCGCCCATATTGATAAAGGCCGGCTGATCGGCATAGCGGCGGACGGCGTGTTCAAACAGTTCAACCAGGGATTGATAGCGGTCAGGGTTTATCTCCGCAGGAACGTCCGCGGGATAACGGTTTAGCCAAACCTTTTTCACTGCATCACCTCTGAAATAGTTATTCGTCGTCATCACAGCCCCTGATCAACAAACATTTTGTTAACATTATATTAACTCAGCGTACCAGTTTATTAATTAGCCGTTGTACAGGTTGCGAAGCGCGTCACTATTTATTTTTCTTATTTGACTGAAAACGAAGAAACAGCGGACCAGCCGCTGTTTCTTTTTGCTTACAAAGACTACAAAATCATTCGGTTACAACGTTTCTGACTTCGGCAGGACCGGGGTTATACCAGCCCCAGCCGCCGTACCCGTAGCCCCACGGACGCGGGCCGAACATCCACGGGTCCATCATCGGCTGCGGCGGCATGATCACCTGCTGGACTACGTTCCAGCGTTTGTAGCCAGTGGCGTTCATCAGCATGAATTTATACGGCGTATTGCCCACTTTACCGTCGACGACGCCGACGATCGGGCCAACCACGGTAACCAGCTGTCCGCGAAAATCCACCGGGTCGATAAAGCCGTTCACGTCGGCAAAAATACGCCCGCGCGACGCTTCGCCCAGCTCCGGACGCGCGGCGTCGTCAAGCTGAACGGTGGCAATTTCCAGGCGAGTTTTACCCTGCTGATTTTGCACGCTGACAACCTTACCGCCAAAACGCGCCTCCTGGCCGACATACAGCTGCGGCGCGTTCATCACGCGGACTAAATCCTGCTGCGGCGTCGGGGTGGTGCCCTTAATGGCATCCGGCACCGAAGCGCACCCGCTCAGCGCAGCAACGACTGCTGCCGCGACTAACCAACGCACTACCCTTTTTTGACCCGCCATGACGCGACTCCTTCCTTCTTCTCAGACATATAGTTACTGAGATTCACTCGCGGCCAGGAAGTTTCTTCCACGCCACTTCATTACGTAAATAAACTGGCTCAGCGTGTTCGACGGCCACGGTTTTTCCCGCCGTAAACAGGTGGCAGGCCAGCGGCAGCATATCCTGCGCCTCAGGCAGCTGAATGTCGCCATCGACGAGCGTTAAACCGCAGTCGCGAGCCATATCCGGCCACGCCTGCCAGCCGGTGCCCACGGTGGCCCACTCGCCTTCCAGCCGCTGAAGCCGCTCGCGAACCGCTTCCGGCTTCAGCACCGCCTCGCTCTCTTCGCCGTGCCAGACGCCCTGCTCATCGCGCTGATATTCCGCCCAGTAGACTTCGCCCATTCTGGCGTCGATGGCCGCCAGCACGCGGGTGGCGCCGTTTTTCCGCCACGCGCCCTGCGCCATGGTCGCCAGCGTAGATACGCCGATCATCGGCAGCCCGGCCCCCAGCGCCAGCCCCTGCGCGATACCGATGCCGATACGCACGCCGGTGAAGCTCCCCGGCCCGCGGCCAAAGGCCAGCGCATCAAGCTCGGTCAATAGCGTTCCGCTTTCATTGAGGACATCCTGCACCAGGGGCAGGATACGTTGGGTATGTTCACGGGGGCAGATTTCAAAATGAGCACTGAGGGTGCCATCATTCCACAGCGCCGCGGAGCAGGCCTCCGTGGCGGTATCGATAGCTAAAATTCGCATGGGTTGTCGCGCTCTCGCTCTAGCAGATTGACAAAATGGCGCGCAGCTTACCACATTTTGCGCCGGATTACCTCGCCGGCGGCACCGCAAGAAAACGCACCGCCCGGCGGATATCGCGCGTGCGCGGCGCAGGCGGAAGGCTCGCGAGGAAGACCGCGCCGTAGGGACGCATCACCAGACGGTTGTCGCAGATAACCAGTACCCCGCGATCGTCGATGTCGCGAATCAGGCGCCCCACCCCCTGTTTAAGGGTAATCACCGCGTCCGGTAGCTGGACCTCGTCAAAAGGATCGCCGCCGCGCAGGCGACAATCTTCCATCCGCGCTTTGAGTAGCGGATCGTCCGGCGAGGTGAACGGCAGCTTGTCGATAATCACCAGCGAAAGCGCATCGCCGCGCACGTCCACCCCTTCCCAGAAGCTGCTGGTCGCCACCAGCAGCGCATTTCCGGCGCTGACGAACTGCTGTAAAAGCTGACCTTTGCTGGTTTCTCCCTGCAGGAGCACCGGCAGCGTCATGGTGGCGCGGAACTGTTCCGCCAGATCGCGCATCATGGCGTGCGAGGTGCAGAGCATAAAGCAGCGCCCGTCGTTGGCCTCAATCAGCGGTTTGAGCATCGCCGCCAGATGGCGCGCCGCGCCGGGCTGGTTCGGCAAAGGTAAATTGCGCGGTACGCACAGCAGCGCCTGATGGGCATAATCAAAGGGGCTGGGCAGCAGCAGCGTTTGCGCTTCGCCAATCCCCAGGCGATCGGTAAAGTGGTGCAAATCGTCATTGACCGAGAGCGTCGCCGAGGTAAAAATCCAGCTCCCCGATTTTTGCGCCATCACCTCTTTAAACTTATCCGCTACCGTCAGCGGAGTCAGCGCCAGAGTAAAATTACGCGAAGTGCACTCATACCAGTAGCTAAAGCCGGGCTGGTTGGTCTCTTTGAGCCGCTTCAGGCGGCCGCGGTAGACGGTGGCCCGCTCAAAGGCGGCGTCGAGCAGCGCCGAGCGGCCCAGCGACAGCTTTGCCACGTCGTAACAGAGTTCGAGCGCATCATCAAGCAGCAGCAGCGCGCGCTGAATGTTGTTATCCGCCAGCAGCTCGCGCAGGTTGCCGCGATAGCCGGGTTCCCCCAGCTGCAGGCGAAAATCCTGCGCGCTCTGGGCCAGGCGGTCGGCGCATTTCTGCAGCTGCTGGGTGTCTTTGAGTTCGGTGCGATAAGCAATGGTGATATCTTTCGCCAGGTCCAGCAGCTGGCGGCTGGAGAGCGACTGGCCGAAGTACTGGCTGGCGATGTCCGGTAGCTGATGCGCTTCGTCGAAGATCATCACTTCCGCTTCGGGAATCAGCTCGGCAAATCCGCTCTCTTTGACCACCATATCGGCGAGGAACAGATGGTGGTTGACGACGACCACGTCAGCATCCATCGCCTTTTTCCGCGCCTTCACCACAAAACAGTCTTTATATAACGGGCAGTCGCTGCCGAGGCAGTTATCGTTGGTACTGGTGACCAGCGGCCAGGCCTGGGAATCTTCGGCCACGCTAACGCAGGTGCTGATATCGCCATCAACGGTCTGGTTAGACCACGAACGCAGCAGAATGACATCGCTGAGGGTTTGCACCGGCAGGTCGCCGCCGGCGAGCGCCTGCTGTTCCAGCCGCTCCAGGCACAGGTAGTTCGAACGCCCTTTCAGCAGGGCCAGCTTACCGGTATACTTCAGCGCTTTAGCGACAGTGGGTAAATCCCGACTGTAGAGCTGATCCTGTAGCGCTTTCGAGCCGGTGGAGATAATGACTTTCTTATTGGCGCGGAGCGCAGGCGCCAGGTAGGCGTAGGTTTTCCCGGTCCCGGTCCCCGCCTCAACCACCAGCGGACGGGTTTCTTCAATCGCGCTGGCGACGGCGAAAGCCATCTGACGCTGCGGCTCGCGTGGTTTAAATCCCGCAATCGCGCTGGCCAGCTGGCCGTCTGCTGCAAAATCGTCGATCACATTACCCCCTGGTTATTTGGACAGTGATTATGTCAGGGTGGAGTCGTTTTCGCCAGTGCGGGTAGTGACGCAGGTGAAACATTATGGCAGTCTTGCCGCAGCTTAATGAACCGGAACAAAGAGGAAATAAACATGACCATTACGCGTATTGATGCCGAAGCCCGCTGGTCTGATGTGGTGATTCACAACCAGACGCTGTACTACACCGGCGTGCCGTCCAACCTTGATGCCGATGCCTGCGCGCAAACCGCCGATACCCTGGCGCAGATTGACGCCGTGCTGGAGAAACAGGGCAGCAGCAAGTCGCGTATTCTTGATGCGACGATTTTTCTTGCCGACGGCGCAGACTTTGCGGCGATGAACCAGGCCTGGGATGCGTGGGTCGTCGCCGGTCATGCCCCGGTGCGCTGTACGGTGCAGGCGAAGCTGATGAATCCGAAGTACAAAGTCGAGATTAAAATCATCGCCGCCGTGTAAGACAGCGTGGCCCCGTAGCCCGGGCAAGCGTAGCGCCGCCCGGGAAGAAGCCGCGCCAAAGCCGTTATCCGGCGCATTCCCCGGATAGCGGCGTAAACGCCTTATCCGGGCTACATAGCAGCCAGGCCGATCGGGCACAGCGCCGTCGGGAGGCAAGAAGCATTGTTCTATCAGCCCGGACACCACATCAGCTGTTCCTTCAGCTGCAGCGTCTCCTGCGGCACACATTTCAGCGCTTCACGATAGCTGGCAGATTGTTTTGCATAGCCCCGCACTGACTGCAACAGCACGCGCAGCGCGCTATCCCACACGATTCCCTGCAGGTCGCTGTAGGGCCAGAGATCCGGTTCCCGGATAAACGGCACCAGGTAATCAATCCCTTGCTTCACGCCTCGCCCATCGCGGATGGCGTTCCAGCGATCGAACTCAACGTGTTCGGCGTAGCGGTTGAGCAGCAGATGCGCCTCCAGATTAAACAGCGAGTAGTGGAACGGAATGGTACGTTCCAGCTCCATCGTCTGCCTGCCGTCCTGGTCAATCTGCGCCGCCATCCGCTGGGTGATCCCCTGCTCGATGATCCGCGCCGCCAGCCCTTTATCGCCATAAAATAGCGCGTTAACCGTCCGCTGAGCGTCGTACCAGGTGCCGTGGTTGTTGTGCCAGACGTACTCAGAGTGGCCGATGTCGCTGTAGTACATCCAGTGGTTAAAGTCGCGGAACCACTGGTGCAGGCCGATGATATCGTCGGTATCAAGCACGCTCGCCGCGTTAATCAAACCGATGGTGTCCACCACCATCCACATTAAGCGGGTATCGATAAGCCCGGTACCGCGACCGGAAACAATCCCCGGGATCGCCTGGCCATAGTTCAGATGCGGGTTCATCCGCGTTTCCGCATCAAGGAACCAGCAGCGGATCTGCGCAGCCGCCGCCTGCGCGTACTGGCGCTGACCGGTGAAGTACCACGCCAGCCCGAGGGTCAGGCACCGTTCGCACATGCGGATAATGCGCGAGGTATCCGTGTCGTTGTTCTCACACTGCGGATTAATATGCCCGTCGCGGCGAATATAGGGCAGCCCGTTGGGCCGCCGCGGGTTTGGCCACCAGTAGGTCCCCAGGCTGTAGTAATCGTGCGCGTCGCCGCTCGCCGGGCGCAGCTTTTTATGTACCACGCTTTCCGGCGCTTCCCGACGCAGGATATCCGCCTCCGATACCAGCTTGCTTAGCGCCAGCTGCAGCGGCGAGAAGGGCTGCTTCAGGCCCGCCCGGGCGTTTTCCAGGCAGGTTTCGTCAAGGGTGTACAGCTTCATCGCCACCTTAATTTCCCTCCCGGCAGGCTATGCGCTGGCCGCTTTGCGCATCGAACAGGTGCACGCCGGCGAGCTTCGGCTGCAGCCAGATCTTATCGCCCTCTTTTACGGCCAGACGCTGTTTGAACACCGATGTAAACGCCCCGCCGCCGGTATCGCAGAAGAGCTGCATATCCGAGCCGGTGTTCTCCACCGCCGTCACCTTCGCCGCCAGCGCATCGTCCCGCGCTTCATGAACCACGTTGACCTGTTCGGGGCGAATGGCGTACACCACCTGCTGGCCATCGGTGACCCGTAAACCGGCGGGCAAAGCCAACAGGGAGCCATCTTTCAGACGCAGGCTGGTGGCGCTACCGTTCAAGACCACGACGCCCGGCAGCTGGTTAATCTCTGGCGAGCCGATAAACCCGGCGACAAACAGATTCGCCGGCCGGTCGTACAGTTCCAGCGGGGTCCCCGCCTGCTCTATTCGCCCGTCGCGCAGCACCACAATCATCTGCCCCATGGTCATGGCTTCAATCTGATCGTGGGTGACGTACACCGAGGTGGTTTTCAGCCGACGATGCAGTTCGCGGATCTCGCCGCGTACCTGGGTTCGCAGCTTGGCGTCAAGGTTGGAGAGCGGTTCATCGAACAAGAACACCTGCGGCTTACGCACGATCGCCCGCCCCATCGCCACGCGCTGGCGCTGGCCGCCGGAGAGATCTTTGGGCAGGCGCTCCAGCAGCGGCTCCAGCCCCAGTAGCGCCGCCGCTTCATTCACCTTCTGGCTGATTTCCGCTTTCGGCAGCTTAGCCATCTTCAGGGCAAAGCCCATATTTTCACGCACCGTCATCTGCGGGTAGAGCGCATAGCTCTGGAACACCATCGCAATGTCGCGCAGCTTCGGCTCCACCTCGGTGACGTTACGCTCGTTGATATGTACTTCGCCGCCGGAGATCTCCTCCAGCCCGGCAATCATGCGCAGCAGCGTGGATTTGCCGCAGCCGCTGGGGCCAACGAGGACGCAGAACTCGCCGTCCGGAATCGTCAGCGACACATCTTTAATGACGTGGGCATCCCCGTATGATTTGCGCACGCTATTTAATACAACCGATCCCATCGTTAACCCCTTATCCTTTGACCGCGCCGGACATAATCCCGCGATTGAAATGTTTTTGCAGACCCAGATAGACGATGATGCTGGGCAGCATCGCCAGCAGCGTAATGGCGATAAAAATGTTCGGCGTGATGCTCTCATCGGTACGCAGCGTGCCGAGGATCACCGGAATGGTATTCAGGCTGTCCTGGTTGACCACAATCAGCGGCAGCAGGTACTGGTCCCAAATCATAATAAAGCCGAAGGTCACCACCGTGCCAAGCGCCGGTTTTACCAGCGGCAGAATGACGTGGAAGAAAATCTGCCATTCGTTCGCGCCGTCAATCCGCGCCGCCTCCTCCAGCTCTTTCGGTATCGCTGACATAAATTCGGTCAGGACAAAGATGGAGAACGCCCAGCCGACGACCGGTAAAATCATTCCGAGATAGCTGTTGTAGAGCGAGGCGTCGATCAGCGGCAGCCGCCAGTTGATAATCATGTACAGCGGAATGGCGATGACCTCTTCCGGCAGCATCATGGTGGACAAAATCACCAGGCTCACCAGCGCTACGCCGCGAAACTTCTTCCGCGCCAGGGCGTACGCCGCCAGCGCGCTGACCGACACCTGCAGAACGGTGCCGAAGAACACCACCAGAATGGAGTTCAGCAGATACTGCCAGACGCCGATATCCATCCACGCGAAGATGAAGTTTTCCAACGAGAACTGATGCGGCCAGGCCAGCAGCTCGCCCGGCTTCACCGGCGCGCCGCTGAATGCCGTGGCGACGATGCCCCAGAACGGCCCGACAAAGACAATCAGCAGCAGCGCGTAGATGCACCAGCGCCCTGCTGTATCCCAACGTTTGCTTAACATCGCGGCTCCTTAGTAACGGGCGATACTTTTTTTCAGCGTCAGATGACAGAGGGTTAAGATAACCGTGAAGGTGAACAGCAGGAACGACACCGCCGAAGCGTAGCCATAGTCAAACTGCTCAAAGCCCAGCTTGTAGATGTGGGTCATGACCATTTCCGTGGCGTTAGAAGGTCCCCCGCCGGTGGTGGCGTACACCTCGGCAAACACGCGGAAACCGCGAATGAAGGAGAGCATCAGTACCACCGAGAGCGCCGGGATCATGCCGGGCAGCGTGACGTAGCGCAGGCGGTTCCACCAGCTGGCGCCGTCGACGTTCGCCGCATCGTATAAATCGCGGCTGATTCCCGCCAGGCCGGCAATAAAGATCACCATGTTGTAGGGCACCGCTTTCCAGATATGCAGCAGCATGATGACGCCCAGCGCCTGATCGGAGCTGGCAAGAAAGCCCTGGTCGGCGACGCCAAACCAGCTGAGGATGTGGTTAACCACGCCGTTGGGCGTCGGGTTAAACAAAATGCGCCACATTTCGGCGACGATCGCCGCGCTGGTAACCGCCGGTAAAAAGATGGCGGTTCGAATAAAGCGCAGATGGCGCGCCGGGCCTTCCAGCAGCATGGCGAGGAAAAACGCCAGGATAGCCGCGGCGAACATCGTTACCACCACGTAAAGCAGGGTATTCACCACCGCCGCGTGCAGCTCTGCGTCGGCAAAAGCGCGGGTGAAGTTATCGAGCCCCACCCACTCGTTGGGCTGATTAAAGTTAACCTTGTAAAAGCTCATCACCAGACCCTGAATCATCGGGATAAACTTAAACCAGCTAAAAATAATCAGCGCAGGCGCTAAAAACAGCCACGGGATCAGCGCCCGCTTACGCTTTGCGCTCAGCCATCCGGTCGAGTCAGGCGAAGCGGCCTGCTTTATCGGCGAGGACTTCGTCTCATGCAGCGTCATAACCTATGTCCTCAGTTAGCCAGCACATTTTGTTTTTTCAGCTCAGCGTTCACCTTGCCGTCGAGCGTCTTCAGCTCGCCGGGAATATCGCTGCCGCAGTCGGCAAAAATCCGGTTAAAACCGTCGGCAACCACCTGGCGCACCGGCGTCCAGTTGGGAATTTGCGGCACGTAGCGTCCCTGTTCGTTGTAAAGTCTGGCGAAAGTTTCCCAGCGCGCATCCTGATACACGGCTTTGACGTCGACGTTCTTATTCACCGGCAGACGCACTACCGGAATATGCTGGCTGCCTTTACCCATGCCGATCTCCTGACCTTCCGCAGAGATCATAAATTCGATAAATTTTCGCGCCGCCTCTTTCTGTATGCTGCTCTTCATCATAAAGACCGTGGTGCCCTCGGCGAGGGTGGCTTCGCCTTTCGGCCCCGCCACCGGGATCACTTCGAAGTTGTCTTTACCGGGGTCTTTATCGAACAGGGCGATATGGTACGGCCCGCTGAAGAACATGCCGCTTTGCCCGGAGCGGAAGGAGGGAATAACGTCGGCGGTGGTGGCGTTAATCGCGCCCGGCTGGGTGACTTTGTCGCACATCATGGTGCGCATAAAGGTCATCGCCTGAGCCACTTCCGGCGTATTGAGCGAAGCGCTGAATTTTCCGTTCTCTTCTTTAACGAAATCACCACCCGCCTGCCAGATAAAGCTGCTCATAAACCAGCTGGCGTAGCCGCGCGTCGTGGAAGCGGGAACGATAAAGCCGTAGGTATCATTTTTGCCGTTACCATCGGGATCCTGAGTGGTGAAGGCTTTCGCCAGCGTCTGGATATCATCCCAGCTCTTAGGCTGCGGCAGCCCCAGTTTTTCACGCCAGTCTTTACGCACGAAGAGCGCGAAAGTTTGCGCCGAGGTCGGCACGCCGTAGTACTTACCGTCGATATAGCGGGTACTCTTCCATGCCGTCTGGAATAGCTGGTCGCCGCCCGCGATCGCCTGCGGGTCAATTTCTTCGGCAATACCCAGCTGGATGAACTGCCCTAGCGACGCCGCATCGTTAAAAATCAAATCGGGTAAGGCGTTGCCCGCCGTGGCGCGCGCCAGCCGCTGTTCAAAGTCGGTGGTGGCGTTGAAATACGCGATTTTGATACCGGTTTTTTCTTCAAATTTTTCCGCCTCCTGTTTGTAGATATTCTTCGAGTCATTGCTGGCGCGGATCCAGACGTTGAGAGTGGTGGCGGCGTAACTTTGACTAACGCCGAGCCCGAGTGCGGTGAGAAGTAACAGTGAACGTAATTTACAGGCAGACATGATGGCATATCCTTTATTGTAGGGCACAAAGGTAATTAAATTCTCAATTAATACACGTAAAAGAATTTGAATATCGCTCAGGCGTTAATACAGCTGGCGCAAGAATTATTTCCATTCATTAGATAGAAATGTATTTCCCAATACAACCGTATAAAAAAGAAATTGCGTTTCAAAAACAAGAAAATTGAGACAGATCACACAGAGAAGTGACAAAAAAAGTGACAAAAAATAAATAATCATATAAATCAATTTATTATAATTTTACTGATTTTGTTAAAAGATTCAAAAAATAGAGAAAAACGGCAAAAAACGTGATGTACACTGCATTAAAAGCGTCATTATTTATCCAAAACGTTAAACTTGAAGGACATCACAAAAAAAATCACTTTGTCTTTTACACTGCTCGCCATCGAATATTTAAATATATTGTTTTTAATTACACCGCCTGTTTCACGCGTTCTTTAAATACGCGTCAGGTATAATTCTGTTGTTATCTTTTCTCATATTTGCAGAAGGGTTATCACGATGAACTCAATACCTCGCCGAGGTTTGTTAGGCATTGCGCTGTTTTGTTCCGGCCTGAGCGCCGCCTCGTATGCCGCCGAGCCGTACACGCTAGACGGAAAGGATTTAGCCTTTAGCCGGCAGCAGATCGCCGCGAAAGATCCGCTATTTGTTCAGGCGCAAGCGGCGCTGCTAAAAAAAGCCGATCTGGCGCTCAATCATCCGCTGTTCTCGGTGATGGATAAAACGCTGGTCGCCGCCAGCGGCAATAAGCACGACTACTACAGCTTTCCGCCTTACTGGTGGCCGAATCCCGATACCAAAGACGGGCTTCCTTATATTCGCAAAGATGGGCAAACCAACCCTGACGCCAATAGCGACGCCACCGATAAGAACCGGCTGGTGAAGATGAGTAACGACGTGTCAACGCTGGCGCTGGCGTGGTACTTCTCTCACGACGATCGCTACGCGCAAAAGGCGGCGGCGCAGTTAAAGACCTGGTTCCTCGATCCCAAAACGCGCATGACCCCCAACCTGCAGCATGCCCAGGCCATTCCCGGCATCAATACCGGACGCGGTATCGGCATTATTGATAGCCGCGCGCTGGTTGACGTCGTTGACGCCATCGCCCTGCTGCAATCCTCCGATGCGCTGAGCGAAAACGACGTTAGCGCATTGAAGCAGTGGTTTGGTGACTATTATCACTGGATGACCACCAGCCAGAACGGCTTTGAAGAAGAGAACTGGCATAACAATCACGGCAGCTATTTCGATATGCAGGCCGCCGCCTTCGCCCTGTTCAGCGGGAAAATCGACGAGGCGAAGAAGCGCCTGTACATCACCCAGCTGCGGCGTATTGCGGGACAATTTGATATTGAAGGCCGCCAGATGGCCGAACTGGAGCGCACGCGCCCGTGGCACTACAGCAATTTTAATCTTGAAGCCTACAACCGCCTCGGAAGGCTCGGCGAGAAGGCGGGCGTCGATATCTGGAACTTCACCCTCGACGACCATAGCCTGCGCAAAGGCTATCAGTACATCGCCGGGTTTATTAACAGCGATACGCCGTGGCCCTGGAAGGACCTGGATAAAATGGATGACAAGAAAGCGCTGCGCAATATCGCCACCGCCGCGCACGCCTGGCCGGAAGATCCGCTGTTCCGTGACAAAGCGCAGTGGCTGCGGGCGAAATACCCCGACGATATCACTACGCTCATCGCCCCGCTTTCCGCATCGTCAGAGGTCAGGGATAACCGCTAATGAAACAATTCTCCGGGCTCTGGCCCGACATTGTCGGACGTGCAGCCGCGAATAGCGGACTGCTTGAACGGCTGGTGAAGGATGCTCAGCCGGTATTAGATGCAGCGATTCGCATTCCGCAGTCAGGGATCGCCAGCTGGAATCTCTACTACTTTTGTCCGCACCACGGCGTGCGCCTGGCGTGGCGGGCGGATACGCCCCACCAGCATGCCTGCCCGGTCGATGGGGAAATATTTAGCGGTGAACCGTGGGATGGCGCATGGTGGCGCGAGATGAATGGCCGTAACGCCAGCGCCTGTCAGCAGCTTGGCCTGTTATGGCGGCTGACCGGCGAAACGGCGTATCGCGATAAAGTTCGCACGCTGCTGATGGGCTACGCGGATGTCTATCCCGGCTATGAGATCCACGGCGATATTCCCAACAACGGACCGGGCAAGATGAACGCCCAGACGCTGTGCGAAGCCAACTGCATTCTGGAAATGGCGCTGGGTTATGACTTCATTCGCGAC
This sequence comes from Klebsiella sp. PL-2018, assembly GCF_019048985.1. Taxonomy (NCBI): domain Bacteria; kingdom Pseudomonadati; phylum Pseudomonadota; class Gammaproteobacteria; order Enterobacterales; family Enterobacteriaceae; genus Klebsiella; species Klebsiella sp. PL-2018. The sequence continues at coordinate 2,212,505 of NZ_CP077673.1, read as the reverse complement.
AGCCTGGCGCCCGGCGAGCAGCGGCACATCAGTGAAAACCTGCTGCGCTGCGCGGCAGCGTTTTTGCGCGACCATCGTAGCCCGCAGATCCACAACCATGAGGTTAAAATCAGCGCGGCGCTTGGCGTACTGGGTTTCATCCTCGAAGATGAGACGCTGCTGGAGTTTGCCGTGAACCAGCCGTACGGCCTGCGCTGGCAGCTGGAAAATGGCCTGCTGGCGGAGGGGCTATGGTTTGAAGGCTCCGTTCACTATCACTACTACGCGCTGCAGGGCTTTCTGGCCTTTGAGAAGCTGGCGCGCGGCACCCGCTGGAGCCTGCTGGACGGCCCGTGGTATCAGGCGATGCTGACGTTCCCGCTGTCGCTGCTGCTGCCGGACGGCACCTTCCCGCGGCTTAATGACTGCCTCGCCGGGCAGGAGAAGCTCAACCATCGGGATCTTTACGAGTTCGCCTGGTTTATCTGGCGTGACCCGCAGTACGCCGCGGTGCTGCAGTTTACCGAAACGACGCCCGACGAGCGTGAAACCTTACTGTGGCGCGAACGCCCCCTGCCGGAAACGCCCCTGCCGCTGATCCCGCAGCAGTCGCTGTTTGCGCCCGGCGCCGGCCTGACGTTATGGCGGCGACCGCAGCAGGCGCTGCTGATTAAGCACAGCCCCTGGGGCGGCGAGCACGACCATTACGACAGGCTGGGGCTGATGCTCTGGCATCGCGACGGCTGGCTGCTCACGGATATGGGCACCACCGGCTACGGTGCAAAAATGCACTATGACTATTACAAAAACAGCGCCACCCACAATACGCTTTCGGTCAATCAGACCAACCAGCCTCCGGCCAATCCGCAGGTGCTAGGCTGGCATATGGATAGCGACTCTCTGTGGCTGGATAGCGAGGTTGACTGGGGGAAGCCGCCGCCGGAGCTCAACAGCCATAGCCGCGTCGAGTGGGACGCGGCGGCCTGGCGAGGCGTGCGCTTTCGCCGTCGCCTGCTGTGGCTTGAAGAGGTACTGATCGATCTCTCTACCGTGGAAAATCCGCATCGCCAGCAGCTTGACTGGACACTGCACCTGGCGGCGCGGGCGCTGGACCAGAGCGGTACGCCGCAGCCTTTTTCGCTTAGCGGACCGCTGCGGCATATGGCCAATGCCACCATGACCCCGTTGAACGGCTGCCAGCCGCGCCACTTTGCGCGCGACAAAGACACCGTTGCGCTCTGGCTTTCCGGCGATGGTGAACTCTGGCAAGGGCTGGCGCCCGATAACCCGGCGATTCGCGATCTCAGCTATCTGGTGATGCGCAATCACCTGCCGCAGGCGCGTTTCGTCTGCCTGTGGGATTTCGCTAACCGCGCGCCGCTGACGGAGGTGAATGTGCATCATACGCCAGCCGGTACGCACATTACCTTCTGGCGCGGCGATCGCGTAACGCACGTGACGCTGTACGACGATCCCGGGAAACGACCTGATGCGATCCTTCCGCTCCCGGAAAGCGGCATCTGATCGCAACGGGGGATTTACTCGTCTTCATCCTCAAAGCGCGCCACAATCCGATCCCCGGTATGCGAGGCGCGCAGTTCATCCGCCACTAAAGCAATCGCCTGGCCGCTGCTCATGCCCTGCGACATCAGCTCCTGAATTCGTTCCACTGCTTTTTGCTGCTGCTCGTGGCTCAGCGAAGGTAAACCTGCAAACATGACTGACTCCTGCTACATTGTGGGGCGTAATTATTTCACGCCGTCCGCGCGTATACCAGCGGACGGTAACGATCAGGATTGAAGAAGACGATGTTGTCCCCCGCAATGATTTCCCTGCCCTGGCGTCCGGATGCCGCTGAATACTATTTTAGCCCGTTAAGTTCCCAGCCCTGGGCGATGCTGCTGCATTCCGGTTTTGCCGAACATGCGCATAACCGTTTTGACATCATTGTCGCCCAGCCGCGCGCCACGCTGGTGACTCACGGTCAACTAACCACCCTACGCGAAGGGGAAACCGTCTCAACCTCCGCCGCCGATCCGCTTACGCTGGTGCATCAGCAGCTGGCGCACTGTAACCTGCAGCCGCAGCCTCATCCGCATCTGCCGTTTCTCGGCGGCGCGCTGGGACTGTTCGGCTACGATTTGGGTCGTCGTTTTGAACATCTGCCGGCGCGGGCCGATGCGGATATCGAACTGCCGGATATGGCGGTAGGTATTTATGACTGGGCGTTAATCGTCGATCATCAGCGCCGGGAGGTGTCGTTATTCAGCTATGACGATCCGCAGGCGCGCCTGGCATGGCTGGAAGCACAGACAGCGCCTGTCGCTGCAACCTTTACCCTGACCTCAGCGTGGCGCGCTAATATGAGCCGCGAGGAGTATGGCGAGAAGTTCCGCCAGATTCAGGCTTATCTGCACAGCGGCGACTGCTATCAGGTCAACCTGGCGCAGCGGTTTACGGCGAGCTATCGCGGGGATGAGTGGCAGGCCTTCCGTCAGCTTAACCGCGCCAATCGCGCGCCGTTCAGCGCCTTTATTCGCCTGGATGAAGGGACTGTATTAAGCCTGTCGCCCGAGCGTTTTATTCAGCTCCGGCAAGGCGACATTCAGACCCGGCCCATTAAGGGGACATTACCCAGGCTGACCGACCCTGAGCAGGACGCGCTGCAGGCGCAAAAGCTGGCGAACTCGCCAAAAGACCGCGCCGAAAATCTGATGATCGTCGATTTAATGCGTAACGATATTGGCCGGGTTGCGGTACCCGGTAGCGTTCGCGTTCCTGAGCTGTTTGTGGTGGAGCCCTTCCCCGCCGTGCATCATCTGGTGAGCACCGTCACCGCCAGGCTGCCCGCTCATCTGCACGCCGCCGACCTGCTGCGCGCGGCCTTTCCCGGCGGCTCAATCACCGGCGCGCCGAAGGTCAGAGCGATGGAGATCATCGATGAACTGGAACCGCAGCGGCGCAACGCGTGGTGCGGCAGCATCGGCTATCTCAGCTTCTGCGGCAACATGGATACCAGTATCACTATCCGTACGCTGACGGCCTGGCAGGGACACCTCTACTGCTCCGCCGGCGGCGGAATTGTGGCCGATAGCGAAGAGGCAGCGGAATATCAGGAAACTTTTGATAAAGTTAATCGTATCCTGAATCAACTGGAGAGCTAGAACATGGCGGACAGCGCCCTCGAACTTGACGATTTCCTCTCACGTTTTCAGCTTCTGCGTCCGCAGCCCACGCGCCACGCGCTCAACCAGCGCCAGGCCGCGGTGCTGGTACCGATAGTTCGCCGCCCGCAGCCGGGGCTGCTGCTGACCCAGCGTTCGCCGCTGATGCGCAAGCATGCGGGTCAGGTGGCCTTCCCCGGCGGCGCGGTAGATAACAGCGATGCAACGCTAATCGCCGCCGCGCTGCGTGAAGCGCAGGAAGAGGTGGCGATCCCGCCGGAGTCGGTTGAGGTGATTGGCGTTCTGCCGCCGGTCGATAGCGTGACCGGCTTTCAGGTTACTCCGGTGGTAGGGATTATCCCACCCAATTTGCACTATCACGCCAGCCAGGATGAAGTGGCCGCGGTGTTCGAAATGCCGCTGGCCGAAGCGCTGCGCCTGGGGCGCTACCATCCGCTGGATATCCATCGCCGCGGCAATTCGCATCGCGTCTGGCTCTCCTGGTACCAGCATTATTTTGTCTGGGGAATGACCGCCGGCATTATTCGCGAGCTGGCGCTACAGATAGGCGCCCGTCCTTAGCTATACTCAAACTGAGACGGCGTTCTCAGCATTAGTAAATCCGGGGTTATCCATTAGTTTAATTCATGTGAATAGATAAGCTGATGACCCGGTTCCCTCTTACACTATGCGCAGTGATTACATCGTTGTCGCACCCGCGACAACCCTGTCAGGAGTGTTAGCGTGATTAGTATATTCGACATGTTCAAGGTGGGGATCGGCCCCTCATCTTCCCATACTGTAGGGCCGATGAAGGCCGGTAAACAGTTCGTCGATGACCTGGTCGAAAAGGGATTGCTTAATGAAGTGACGCGCGTGGCGGTTGACGTCTACGGCTCACTGTCATTAACCGGCAAAGGCCACCATACGGATATCGCCATTATTATGGGACTGGCGGGCAATCAGCCCGATACGGTCGATATTGACGCGATACCGGCATTTATCCGCGACGTTGAAACGCGCGGTCGCCTGCTGCTGGCCCAGGGGCAGCATGAAGTCGATTTCCCGCAGAATGACGGCATGCGTTTTCGCAGCGACAACCTGCCGCTGCATGAAAACGGCATGACCATTCATGCCTGGGCTGGCGAGAAAGAAATCTACAGCAAAACCTATTACTCCATCGGCGGCGGTTTTATCGTCGATGAAGAGCATTTCGGCAAAGAGAGCGCCAGCGAACTCGCCGTACCCTATCCGTTTAAATCTGCTCAGGAAATGCTGGGCTACTGCAAAGAGACCGGCATGTCGCTCTCCGGCATGGTGATGCAGAATGAGCTGGCGCTGCACAGCAAAAAAGAGATTGAAGACTATTTTGCCAATATCTGGCAGACCATGCGCGCCTGTATCGATCGCGGAATGAATACCGAAGGCGTTCTGCCCGGCCCGCTGCGCGTGCCTCGTCGCGCCTCGGCGCTGCGGCGGATGCTGGTTGCCAGCGATAAACTCTCCCACGATCCGATGAACGTGGTGGACTGGGTCAACATGTTCGCGCTGGCGGTCAACGAAGAAAACGCCGCCGGTGGCCGCGTGGTGACGGCACCGACGAACGGCGCCTGCGGCATCGTACCGGCGGTGCTGGCTTACTACGACCACTTTATCGAGTCCGTCAGCCCGGATATCTATATTCGTTACTTCCTGGCGTCAGGGGCTATCGGCACGCTGTATAAAATGAACGCGTCCATTTCCGGCGCGGAGGTGGGCTGTCAGGGCGAAGTGGGCGTGGCCTGCTCGATGGCCGCTGCGGGCCTGGCGGAAATCCTTGGCGCCAGCCCCGAGCAGGTCTGCGTGGCGGCGGAAATCGGCATGGAGCACAACCTTGGCCTCACCTGCGACCCGGTGGCCGGCCAGGTACAGGTGCCGTGCATCGAACGTAACGCCATTGCCTCCGTCAAAGCGATCAACGCCAGCCGGATGGCCATGCGCCGCACCAGCGAGCCGCGCGTCTCGCTCGATAAAGTCATTGAGACCATGTACGAGACCGGTAAAGACATGAACGCCAAATACCGGGAAACGTCGCGCGGCGGCCTGGCAATTAAAGTTCAGTGCGACTAATCCGTGTCCTACAGAATGCGCCCCCGGGCGCATTCTTCTTTTTCCACGCTATATTATTATCTGCGCCCACTACACTTGCTCTATAACGGCTGTTACTCTCATTAACACTTTTAGCCGACAGGGCGTCGCGCATGCAGACTGCACAAAAAGTTATCACAACCTACCGCAGGAAACGTATCCTGGTTTGCTTGCTGGTCGCGCTACTGACCCTGACGACAACATTAGTGATACGATTTATTTCGCAGCGTAGCTTAAATCAGCAGCGCGTCCAGCTCAGCACCAATAAAATGGTGGCCGCGATGGATAATATTCTGCGGCCCCTGGCGGCCCAGCACGCCACGCTGCTGCAACTTGTGAACCATCCCTGTCAGGACGTCCACCTCACGTTACGTAAGCTGGCGGCATCGCTGCAAACGGTACGTTCCATCGCGCTGGTCCAGTCTGACCTGCTCTATTGCTCGAGTATTTTTGGCCAACGAAATATTCCGGTTCACCAGTTACAGCCGGCGCTCCCCGCCAATCACGCCCTGCTCACCTTCAGCTACGACGCATCGCTGCTTAAAGGGACGCCGGTGCTTATCCAGTGGTATCCCGCTTCGCTTAGCGGCGCCGACGGCGTGCTGCTGGTGATCAATATCGAGCTGCTGGGCGAGTTAATTTTTAACGCAAAATCGCCATTAATTACCGGAATTGGCCTCAGCATTGGCGATAAAAGCTTTATTAGCGGTTCCGGGCTGATTAAACAGGAGTCCTTGCCGGGCGAGCAAATCATCTACCGCCAGTCGTCGACGCAGTTTCCCTTCACCATTAACGTCAGCGGGCCGGGCGCCTCAGCGGTCGCCCTCAATGAGCTACCGGCCGAACTGCCCCTGGCGCTGATAATCAGCCTGTTAATGACCGGCATCGCCTGGCTGGCGACCGCGGGAAGAATGAGCTTTTCCCGGGAAATTAATCTCGGTATTGCCGCCCACGAGTTCACGCTTTGGTGCCAGCCTCTACAGGACTTGCGCACCCGTCAGTGCTGCGGCGTGGAGATACTGCTGCGGTGGAATAATCCACGCAGAGGCGCTATTTCGCCGGAGGTATTTATCCCCATAGCCGAAGGTTATAATCTGATCGTTCCCCTCACCCGCTATGTCATCTCCCAGACGGCCCACAAATTAGCCCTTTTTCCGCAGGACAAACATTTTCACATCAGCATCAACGTCGCCGCCCGCCATTTCGCCAACGGCGAACTGCTGCGCGATCTGCATCACTACTGGTTCAGCGCCCATCCGGTACAGCAGCTGGTGGTGGAGCTCACCGAACGCGACGTACTTCAGGATGGCGACCACCATATGGCCGAGCATCTTCATTTCAAAGGGGTGCAGCTGGCTATCGATGATTTCGGCACCGGCAACAGCTCCCTCTCCTGGCTGGAAAAGCTGCGTCCTGATGTATTGAAGATCGATAAATCCTTCACCAGCGCAATTGGGATTGATAGCGTCAACGCAACGGTGACCGACATGATCATTGCTCTCGCCCATCGGCTGAAGATTGTGACGGTCGCGGAAGGGGTAGAGACCCGGGATCAGGAAGAGTATCTGCGCGGCAACGGCGTCGATTTATTGCAGGGATTTTACTACGCCCGGCCGATGCCGGTAGAGGACTTTCCGCAGTGGCTGGCGGCGGAAAAGGGTCGGGAGCTGAACGCTTAAAAATGCCCGTCGGCCCGAGGGCCGACGGGCATCAGCCGTTACTCTTCTTCGTCGTTATACTGTCGCAGCTTGACGACGCGTACCAGATCGACGCGATAGTCGTTGGCTTCAACAATCGTGAACTGCAGAGGTGATAGCTCAAGCACGTCGCCCGGACGCGGAATATGGCCGTTGACGGCAATCACCAGGCCGGCAACCGTGGCAATATCTTCGTCCTCATCAACCAGATCGTCTACCCCCAACGCCTGCTGCAACGCATGCACGTCGGTTGAACCTTTCACCAGCCAACCGTCGCCGTCGATGACAATTTCCGGCGTTTCGTCAGCGTCCGGGAACTCGCCGGCAATCGCCTCCAGTACGTCCAGCGGCGTAACCAGCCCCTGTACGACGCCAAACTCGTTAGTCACGATGACAAAGCTACCGCGGGCGCGGCGCAGCACGCCCAGCAGATTGATCGGGTCCAGCGTTTCCGGGACCACAATCGCCGGCGAGGCGGAAGCCAGAGCGGCAACATTGTCACCCGCTTCCAGCGCCACCAGCATCTCTTTCGCCCGCACGATACCGATGATTTCATCCAGCTCGCCGCGGCAGACCGGGAACAGGCTGTGCGGTGAAGAGAGCAGCTGACGGCGAATTTCCTCTTCGCTTTGCACGGCGTTTACCCAGCTAATTTCCCCGCGCGGGGTCATAATGCTGCGCAACGAACGCTGGGCCAGGGTCAGCACGCCGTTAATCATATAGCGTTCTTCTTCCGCAAACGCGCCTTCGGGGATCGGCACGACGGACGCGCTATCGCTATCATGCGCCGCGGCGCTTTGCTTACGCCCGCCCATCAGACGGAGGATCGCATCGGCAGTGCGCGCGCGCAGAGGCAGGGTCGATTGATGACGAATAAAGTTACGGCGCGCAATCTGGTTAAAAAACTCGATGGTAATCGAGAAGCCAATCGCGGCGTACAGGTAACCTTTCGGTATATGGAAACCAAAACCTTCAGCCACCAGGCTCAGGCCGATCATCAGCAGGAAGCTCAGACAGAGCACTACCACCGTCGGATGCTGGTTGACAAAATTAGTCAACGGCTTCGAAGCCAGCAGCATCACCGCCATCGCGATCACCACCGCCGCCATCATCACCGGCAGGTGGTTAACCATCCCGACCGCGGTAATCACGGCGTCCAGCGAGAACACGGCGTCCAGTACCACGATTTGTAGTACCACCACCCAGAAGCTGGCATAGCCTTTACCATGACCGGAGTCATGCTGGCGGTTCTCCAGCCGTTCATGCAGTTCGGTGGTCGCCTTAAACAGCAGGAATATCCCCCCGAGCAGCATGATCAGGTCGCGTCCGGAAAACGAGAAATCGGCAACGCTGAAAAGCGGTTTCGTCAGGGTCACCATCCACGAAATAACCGACAGCAGACCCAGGCGCATAAACAGCGCCAGCGAGAGGCCGATCAGGCGCGCCTTGTCCCGCTGCTTTGGCGGCAGCTTGTCGGCAAGGATGGCGATAAACACCAGGTTGTCGATACCCAGTACGATTTCAAGGACGACAAGCGTCAGCAAACCGGCCCAAATAGAGGGATCCATTAAGAATTCCATGAGCAGCTCCAGTTAACGACAGGCGTAGTCATCGCTGTGTCATGCACAGACGAGACACTTGTTGCTGGTGAAAAGACGTAGCAGGTGGCGGCGGCAAACGCGTGCCGGAAGGTGAAAAGACGTCGGTGACGGTCCATATAGCGGGCTATGCCCTATACTCCTGAGTAATTAAACGGAACGTAAACATAGCAAAATATAGAGCATAATTGGAAAAAATTTACCTGTCTTTGCAATAGCTAAGACTATTTTTTGCGCTGCAAAATAATTACCAACAGATGCATAATTAGCGGAGCTTCATCACATTAATTATTTTTTCACTGTCTAAAATAATTCGCTGTAGTAATTACTTTATATCTTACACCCTTACTGAATCGATTTTGTTCGCAAGAGTGATTCAGGATGTATCAGAACAGATGATGCATTCACGATTATAAAGGAGGTAGCAAGTGACGATTGCTATTGTAATAGGCACACATGGTTGGGCTGCAGAACAGCTGTTAAAAACGGCAGAAATGCTGCTGGGCGAACAGGAAAACGTTGGCTGGATTGATTTCGTCCCTGGCGAAAACGCAGAAACGTTAATCGAAAAGTACAACGCTCAGCTGGCAAAGCTGGATACAGCAAAAGGCGTGTTATTTCTCGTCGATACATGGGGAGGCAGCCCGTTTAACGCGGCCAGCCGCATTGTCGTCGATAAAGAACATTATGAAGTCATCGCGGGCGTTAATATTCCGATGCTGGTTGAAACGCTGATGGCGCGTGACGACAACCCGTCGTTCGATGAGCTGGTTGCCCTGGCGGTAGAAACCGGTCGCGAGGGCGTTAAGGCGCTGAAAGCGAAGCCGGTGGAAAAGGCCGCCCCTGCTCCGGTTCAGGCGGCTGCCCCGAAAGCGGCTGCGCCATTGAAACCAATGGGTCCAAACGACTACATGGTTATCGGGCTTGCGCGTATCGATGACCGTTTAATCCACGGCCAGGTCGCCACTCGCTGGACTAAAGAAACCAACGTTTCCCGCATTATCGTCGTCAGCGACGAAGTTGCGGCGGATACCGTACGTAAAACGCTGCTGACTCAGGTTGCTCCTCCGGGCGTTACCGCCCACGTTGTAGACGTCGCGAAAATGATCCGCGTCTATAACAATCCCAAATACGCAGGCGAGCGCATTATGCTGCTGTTCACTAACCCAACGGACGTTGAACGCGTGGTTGAAGGCGGTGTGAAAATCACCAGCGTCAACATCGGCGGCATGGCTTTCCGCCAGGGTAAAACGCAGGTGAACAACGCCATTTCGGTCGATGAGAAAGATATCGAAGCGTTCAAAAAGCTGAATGCCCGCGGTATCGAACTGGAGGCCCGCAAAGTTTCCACCGACCAGAAACTGAAAATGATGGATCTGATCGCCAAGGTGAAATAAGTCACCCCGCGGATCGCAACGCAATTTTCAACTTAAGACTTAATCAACAGGAGAAGTACAATGGAGATTACCTTTCTTCAGATTGTGCTGGTGTTCATCGTCGCGTGTATTGCGGGTATGGAGTCGGTACTTGATGAATTTCAGTTCCACCGTCCTCTGGTGGCCTGTACGCTGATTGGCGCCGTTCTCGGGGATATGAAAACCGGTATTATTATCGGTGGTACCCTGGAAATGATCGCCCTGGGCTGGATGAACATCGGTGCGGCCGTTGCGCCGGATGCCGCCCTTGCTTCTATCATCTCTACCGTTCTGGTTATCGCCGGCCATCAAAGCATCGGTGCCGGTATCGCGCTGGCAATCCCGCTGGCCGCGGCAGGCCAGGTTCTGACCATTATCGTTCGTACCATCACCGTTGCCTTCCAGCACGCGGCGGATAAGGCCGCGGAGAATGGAAACCTGACGGCCATATCCTGGCTGCACGTTTCATCGCTGTTCCTGCAGGCCATGCGTATCGCTATCCCTGCCGTTATCGTGGCGATTTCCGTCGGCACCAGCGAAGTACAGGGTATGCTGAACGCCATTCCAGAAGTGGTTACCGGCGGTCTGAACATCGCGGGCGGCATGATCGTGGTCGTCGGTTACGCGATGGTCATCAACATGATGCGCGCAGGCTACCTGATGCCGTTCTTCTACCTGGGCTTTGTGACCGCCGCGTTCACCGATTTCAACCTGGTTGCTCTGGGTGTAATTGGTACCGTGATGGCGGTGCTCTACATCCAGCTGAGCCCGAAATACAACCGCGTAGCGGGTGCGCCTGTGCAGGCTGCTGGTAATAACGATCTCGACAACGAACTGGACTAACAGGTGAGCGAAATGGTTGATATGACTAAAAATACCACCGAGAAAAAACTGACTCAGAGTGATATTCGTGGCGTGTTCATTCGTTCTAACCTGTTCCAGGGTTCATGGAACTTCGAACGTATGCAGGCGCTGGGCTTCTGCTTCTCCATGGTGCCGGCTATTCGTCGCCTGTATCCGGAGAACAACGATGCGCGTAAACAGGCGATTAAGCGTCACCTTGAGTTCTTTAACACCCATCCCTACGTTGCGGCGCCGGTTCTCGGCGTAACGCTGGCGATGGAAGAGCAGCGTGCTAACGGCGCAGAGATCGACGATGGTGCTATCAACGGTATCAAAGTTGGTCTGATGGGCCCGCTGGCCGGCGTGGGCGACCCTATCTTCTGGGGTACCGTTCGTCCGGTGTTCGCCGCGCTGGGCGCAGGTATCGCCATGAGCGGCAGTCTGCTCGGGCCTCTGCTGTTCTTTATCCTGTTTAACGCGGTGCGTCTGCTGACCCGTTATTACGGCGTAGCGTACGGTTACCGTAAAGGTATCGATATCGTTAAAGATATGGGCGGCGGCTTCCTGCAGAAACTGACCGAGGGGGCGTCAATTCTCGGCCTGTTTGTCATGGGGGCATTGGTTAACAAGTGGACGCACGTGAACATCCCGCTGGTGGTTTCCACCATCACCGGTCAGGATGGCCAGACGCGCGTAACCACCGTGCAGACTATCCTTGACCAGCTGATGCCGGGCCTGGTGCCGCTGCTGCTGACCTTCGCCTGTATGTGGCTGCTGCGCAAGAAAGTTAACGCCCTGTGGATCATCGTTGGCTTCTTCGTCATCGGTATCGCGGGCTACGCTGTCGGCCTGCTGGGCCAGTAATCTACACGCTGTGCGCCGGGGGCTTGCCCCCGGCTTTTTTATTTGGAGGATGGATGACAATCACGGACCTGGTGTTAATCCTGTTTATTCTCGTTCTGCTCGCGTTTGCGATTTACGATCAGTTCATCATGCCGCGCCGCAATGGCCCCGTTTTGCTGGCTATCCCCCTGCTCCGCCGCAATCGCGTCGATGGCATTATCTTCGTCGGCCTCATTGCTATCCTGATTTATAACAATATTGCCAGCCAGGGCGAACTTATCACCACCTGGCTATTATCTGCCCTGGCCTTGATGGGGTTATATCTTTTCTGGATCCGTTCACCCAAAATCATCTTCAAAAAAGAAGGCTTTTTTTTCGCCAATATCTGGATCGAATATAAGCGTATTAAAGAGATGAATTTATCGGAAGATGGCGTGCTGGTTATGCAATTAGAGCAGCGTCGCCTGCTAATTCGCGTACAAAATATCGACGACCTGGAAAAAATATACAAACTTCTCATTTCAACTCAATGAGTTACAAATATAGCCTGCGCTATATTTTGTCATTCCCCGGCGAATGGAATATAGCCGCGGCTATATTCCATTCGTTTAATTCGCCGATATTTATTAACGAATTATTCACTTCTAAATTTAAATGAAAATCGTTATCATTTGGTTAGCAAAATAACCTGACTCTGTTATTGTTTTATATTCTAAAATTATGTTAAGGTTGCGCCCGTCGTTGGGGAGTAGCCAATTTTCTGCCTGCCAGAAAATGTACGTGTCAACATACTCGTTGCAAAACGTGGCACGTACGGGTTGAAGAAGAACGTCTTCAATCAGGCGAGACCATAGACGCATCGCTGCTGTACGCGGCGCCTCATCTTCAGGATGGGCTGCGTATTTTTACTGGGGGCGGCGATGTGTCATATGGATTATCCCCGGTCAGGACGCTCTCATGAATGTATCCGCTACAATTCTTCTTGCCTTCGGCATGTCCATGGACGCCTTCGCGGCCTCTATTGGCAAAGGCGCCACTCTCCATAAACCTAAATTTTCTGAAGCCCTGCGCACGGGTCTTATCTTTGGCGCTATCGAAACGCTCACGCCGCTGGTCGGTTGGGGAATGGGGATGCTTGCCAGCCAGTTCGTTCTCGAGTGGAACCACTGGATTGCCTTTGTGCTGCTGGTGTTTCTCGGCGGTCGAATGGTTATCGAAGGGTTTCGCGGCGGCAACGACGACGACTGCGAAACTCCGCGACGCCACGGTTTCTGGCTGCTGGTGACCACCGCATTCGCTACCAGCCTTGACGCCATGGCCGTCGGCGTTGGCCTGGCGTTTCTGCAGGTCAACATTATCGCCACCGCGCTGGCTATCGGCTGCGCCACGCTGATAATGTCGACGCTCGGTATGATGGTGGGACGTTTTATCGGCCCGCTGCTCGGCAAACGGGCAGAAATCCTAGGCGGTATCGTGCTGATTGGCATCGGCGCCCAGATCCTCTGGAGCCATTTCGCCGGCTGATCCTCAGGCGTCGCGCTGCCAGCAGTGAATGGCGAAATCGGTCTGGCAGCCAAATCCCACCTGTTGACGCAGCGCTTCCCGAACCGGCGGCTTAGCCCGCCACGCAAACGGCGTCATTTGCAGTAAAGCTTCCGCCTCGCTGCCGTTAAGCTGCATCGGATAGGCCAGCTGCTGCTGGTGACGTAGCGTAAACCCTGCCATCTCTTCCGCGTTTTGCTCGTGCAAACGCACTTCGTCGTATATCAACCCTTTCAGCTCCATCAGGTGACGAGGCCCCGGCGTCGCGGTGATGACCCAGCCGCCGGGGCGGACAACGCGCGCCAGCTCAACGGCATTGCAGGGGGCGTAAATACGTACTATCGCATCCAGGCTTGCATCCTCAAACGGTAAACGCTGGCTGGAGGCGACGCAAAAGTTGACCTGCGGGTACCGTTTTGCCGCCGCGCGGATAGCGGATTTCGACACGTCCAGACCCCAGCTGCGGCTGGCGATGGCGGCAAAAGCGTGGGTGTAGTAGCCTTCCCCGCAGCCGATGTCCAGTAAATCGGTCGGAGCGAAAGTGTGCAGATAAGCGCAGATCGCGTCGCGAAGCGGCTGATAATGACCCGCATCGAGAAACGCCCGCCGGGCCTGCATCATTTCAGCGCTGTCGCCCGGATCGCGGGAGCGCTTAAACTGCACCGGCAGTAAATTGACGTACCCTTCCTTCGCCAGATCGAACTGATGCCGCTGCGGGCAGATAAAGCTATTATCGCGGCGCTCAAGCGGCGCGTGGCAAAGTGGGCAACTGTAAGACATGGCAACTCCGGTGTGCTGAAAGGGCGAAAGTGTAGCGCTATTCGCCCCTCCAGGCCACCGTTACAGCGCAGGCGGCAGCACGCCGTCATGATGCATGACGATCAGGTTTTCAGAACCCTGCGGCATCCCATCTGGCATCACGTTTTCCAGGCGCAGGACATCGCCCATGATCTGGCTGAATACCGGCGCCGACACTGCCCCACCGTAATACGAACCGTTGCTGGGGTCGTTCATCACCACTACCAGCGCAAATTTTGGGTTACTGGCGGGCGCCACCCCTGCGGTGTAGGCCACGTATTTGTCGATATATTTCCCGTCAGGGCCAATTTTCTTGGCGGTACCGGTTTTTACCGCCACCCGATAGTCGCGCACCGCCGCTTTTGTGCCCCCGCCGCCCGGCAAGGCAACGCTCTCCATCATATGTTCGACTTCATGCACAATCTGCTCCGGCATCACTCGGGTGCCCATGACCGGCGGATCGATACGCGTGATCGATAGCGGACGCTCAATACCGTAGCTGCCAATAGTTGCGTAAACGTGCGCCAGCTGGAGCGGCGTAACCATCAGGCCGTAACCGAAGGCGAATGTCGCCCGGTCCAGCTGTCCCCAGTAGCGACGCTGCGGCATCAGCCCGGCGCTTTCACCGGTTAATCCCAGACCGGTAGAGTCGCCGAAACCGAACGCTTTATAGGTATCGATAAGATGTTGAATCGGCATGGCCAGCGACAAATGTGAAACGCCGGTATCGCTGGATTTTTGCAGAATGCCGGTGAGGGACAGCTCAGGGTAGTAACCGACGTCGCGAATACGATGACCGTCGAGGGTAAACGGATGGGTATCCACCACGCTATCCGGCTGAACAATGCCCTGCTGGAGCGCGGTCATCAGCACCAGCGGCTTAACCGTCGACCCCGGCTCGAAAGTATCGCTAATCGCGCGATTGCGGAAATCATCCAGCTTCGCGTCATCGCGATTGTTAGGGTTGAAATCGGGGTAGCTGGCCATCGACAGGATTTCCCCGGTATCAATTTTAATTAATACCGCCGCCCCTGATTCCGCTTTGTTCCAGCGCACGGCGTTATCCAGCGCGTCCTCGGTCACCGTTTGCAGACGCTCATCGATACTGAGCTGCAAATTGTGGGCCGGGACCGCCGGGACTTCGGTGATATTTTCGATGACGTTGCCGTGCCGGTCTTTGCGCACCAGGCGACGCCCGGGCTGACCGGTTAGCTGGGCATTAAAGCTTTTCTCTACCCCCTCGATTCCTTGATTATCGATATTGGTAAAGCCCAGCAGATTAGCCGCAACGTGCCCCGCGGGATAAAAACGACGCGACTCATCGCGCAGATTAATCCCCGGCAGGTGCAGCTTGTCGATCCACTCCGCCTGCTCCGGGTTTATCTGGCGCGCCAGATAGAGAAAACGCGCATGAGGATGCGCCTGCACGCGATGGGCAAGCTCGCTAAGGTTGAGGTGTAAAGCTTGCGCCATCGCCTGCCAGCGCGGGCCATATCCGACGCCGCCTTTTGCGAGAGTTGTTTGCGGATCGATCCAGATGGCGCTCACCGGCACGCTAACCGCCAGCGGGCGGCCCTCGCGATCGCTAATCATGCCGCGCTGCACGTCGATAGGCTCTTCGCGCAAGGAGCGCATATCTTCTTGTTTAACCAAATTGTCGGGAGAGACAATTTGCAGCCAGCCTACCCGGGCCAGCAGCAGACCCATACAGCAAAGAATGGCCACGCATAACAACCCAAACCGCAGAGGGGTAAAGTTGGCGGCTGACTTAAGTTTGTTCTTTTGCACCTTAGCTCCATCATTATTTTGCAACCACCTGATTTAACAGATATATACAAAACAGGTTGCTAAACAGTGCTAATAAGGATGTTGTTTTGCAACAAAGCGCAACAGAGGGAGGAAAAATGACATGATTTGCAATAAAGACTAAAAAGCCCCGCGGCTGCGAGGCTTTCTTACAAGATTCAGTGGTCTAAATCAGATAGCAGTTACGTTAACTGCAGCTGGACCTTTCTGGCCGTCCTGAATTTCGAACTCAACGTTCTGGCCTTCAGCCAGAGTTTTGAAGCCGTTACCCTGGATAGCGGAGAAGTGTACGAACACATCTTTGCTGCCATCAGCCGGAGTAATGAAGCCAAAACCTTTAGACTCGTTGAACCACTTAACTTGACCTTTAATCTTTGCCATTTGCAAAATTCCTTAGACTGTTTTCTTCGCCCGTGGGGCACTTACATAGATAAAACTGACACATGACTGCATGAGGCACTAATATAAGGTTCGGCAGAGAAGCGGTATTCAACGACAACGTGTTTACTCAGGACTTCTTTACTGAAAATGCCACACATAAACAGAACTGTACCTCGTTTAACCCGAAACGTGTTATCACATACTACGTAAATAATGGCAAGCCATTTTTAGACGGCTCTCGATCGCTCGCACAAATTATAAGGGAATCATTTGATCACCTGCACATTTATGCGACTTTGCTTCCTCTGGCTTATCCTTCTCCCTCCGCGCTGGCGCCGCTGAGACGGCCCCCTGCCTGGGAGTTTATCCGCCATTGCTCAATGACTTCAGCTTGCCGGGCCCCGCGTAGAGCCAAGCTGCCAATTTTAGGGGGAGTCAGAAAGCATTGCATAAAGATGCATTTAAAAGCTCATATCGATAGTTGAAAAATTGCTTTACAGGCCCATGGCATAATATCGAAGCGCGTTAATTGAAGTACTTAAAATATTGTCTATACTTCATCGCAATAATGAACGCCTGATGACAGTCAGGTCTTTCCTGTTCTTTTATTTGATGAATTAAACAAACTAATTAAAGAGAGCATAAACGCGCCGCCTCCGCTTGCCGGTGGGCAGGTTTACGTTCGGAAGAGAATTTATCGATAAGGATACGTTATACACCGGGGGAGATACAGGCGCACACCGTCACGATGTACACCTGACAATCAGATTAGCGCTCTGCGACCAGACGAATGAAGTCGTCGTCGCCTTTCCCCTTCTCGGCGATGGAAGGTTCTGCGGCACTCTCCTTCTCTGGCTCATTGGCCTCGCAGAGACGGCGCAGCAGCGCGTTTTGCCGCTTTTGCTGATCCAGCAGCGCCTGCAGCAGCGCTATCTGCTCATTAGCGCGCGAGCTGGCGCGATTAACAAAAAACCATAACAACAGGCCGACAAGCAACAGCACAACTGAAAGCGCCACGGATGCCAGGCTTACAATCCCAGGATTTAGTAACTCACTCATTTCACCACCTCAAAGAGAAGGCGTTTATTCTACCACCCGCGCGGCAGAAGAAAATCAGTCATATTAAAAATGTCTTACCAGGGAATAAATTTATTGATAGTGCAGATGCCGCTGAAGAACTGTACATCCTGATCGCACATTACGTTAAGCATCTGAGTCCATAGCAGTAAACAACCTGCGATGATGACTATCAGCAAAACCCAGCGTAATTTTTTCACTCCACACTCCGCATCAGTACCAGATGTCGCCAGGATAACATGACCTTCTTAAACCGCGGCTAACTGTAATACGAAAGGCAAGTTTAGGAATCATAGACTTGTTTCAAACGATGTTCATGCCAGAATGGACGCAAGGATAATACAAATAATGAGGCAACAATGCGATTGATCATTCGTACCATTGTGGTGCTGGCTATCTTGTGGATTGGCGTATTATTAAGCGGCTACGGCGTATTAATGGGCAGCAGTGAGAATGCCGGGGGGCTGGGATTGCAGTGTAAATATCTCACGGCTCGCGGCATCAGTACCGCACAATATGTTCATTCCAGCAGCGGTATTATCGGCATTACCGATTGCCCTATCCTGCGAAAAAGCGCCACGGTTGTTGATAACGGCTAGTCACGATCGGGCTACAGACGCTGTAGCCCGATTTACGCACAAGGTCAGAACGGATAATCGTTGTAGCCCATCTGTTCTGAAATTTTACGCGCCGCCGTGTGCAGCATCGCCACGTACTCGTTCAGGCGCTCTTCCGAGAAACGCAGCGTCGGGAAAGAGATACTCAGGCCCGCGATAACCACGCCGAAGCGGTCGAAAACCGGAACCCCGATGCAGCGCAGTCCCTCTTCCTGCTCTTCGTTATCTTCGCCATACCCCTGCTCGCGGACCTTATCGAGAACCGCCAGCAGCTCTTCGGTGCTGGTGATAGTTCGGTCGGTGCTGCGTTTGTACTCCACCCCTTCCAGAATCTGCTCAACCTCGGCACGATCGCGCCAGGCCAGCAGCACTTTACCGATCGCGGTGCTGTACAGCGGGTTACGACGCCCGATGCGCGAATACATGCGCAAATTGTACATTGAGTCGATTTTGTGGATGTAAACAATGCTGTCTTCATCCAGGGCGCCCAGGTGGACGGTCTCTTTCGTCAGGCGTGAAAGCTCGCGCATCTGAATATCAGCGCTGCGCACCAAATCAACGTTCTGCAAAGCCCGCGCGCCAAGTTCGAAGAGTTTCAGGGTCAGAGAATATTTCTCGGACTCACCTTCCTGAGCTACGTATCCCAGCGATTTCATGGTCTGCAAAAAGCGATAAACGGTGCTTTTTGACATCATGACGCGCTGGGACAGTTCGGTAATGCCAATTTCACGCTCTTCGCCAAGCGCCTGCAGAATGCCAAAAACCTTCAATACCGAAGAGACAGAATCTGGCTGTTTATCCAAATCTGCAACTGCCATTTATCACCTCATCGCAACTGTTTTATAAAAATTAGAACCGGTTTTTATTATAAATTCGCATCCCGTTACCCGCAATCGTTCTTCTGCCGATTCGTTACAAATCTGCGACATGCCGCTGAATAATCAATGCTAAAATTATTAACCAGTTAATAGTTCCCGATAAGATACAGACTTCACATGGATAAAAACATCTCCGATGGGCTGCCTTTACCGCAGCGTTACGGCGCCATTCTGACCATTGTATTAGGCCTGGCGATGGCGGTGCTGGACGGCGCTATCGCCAACGTCGCCCTGCCGACCATCGCCAGCGATTTAAACGCATCCCCGGCCTCTTCAATCTGGATAGTTAATGCCTACCAAATTGCTATCGTTATCGCGCTGCTGCCGCTCTCTTTCCTCGGCGATATGGTCGGCTACCGGCGTATTTATAAAATCGGCCTGGTGCTTTTTACCTTCACGTCACTGGCCTGCGCGCTCTCCAGAAGCCTGGAAATGCTGACCCTGGCGCGCGTGGCGCAGGGGCTCGGCGGCGCGGCGCTGATGAGCGTTAACACCGCGCTGATTCGCCTGATTTATCCTCAGCGCTTTCTCGGCCGCGGGATGGGGATCAACTCTTTCGTGGTGGCCGTCTCCTCCGCGGCGGGGCCGACCATCGCCGCCGCGATTCTCTCAATGGCTTCATGGCAATGGCTGTTTCTGATTAACGTTCCGCTGGGGATTATTTCACTGCTTCTCGCGATGCGCTATCTGCCAGCTAACACCGGCCGCAGCAAGGTTACCCGCTTCGACCTGCCGAGCGCCATCATGAATGCCCTCACTTTTGGCTTACTGATTACCGCCCTCGGCGGGTTCGCTCAGGGCCAGTCAGGCGCGCTGGTTGCGGCGGAGGTTATGGCCATGCTGGTCGTCGGGTTCTTTTTTGTCCGCCGCCAGCTCAAAATGCCGGTCCCCCTGCTGCCGGTTGACCTGCTGCGCATTCCGCTATTCTCTCTGTCAATTTGTACGTCGATATGCTCTTTTTGCGCCCAGATGCTGGCGATGGTTTCGCTGCCGTTCTTCCTGCAGTCAATGATGGGGCGTAGCGAGGTGGAAACCGGTCTGCTCCTGACGCCGTGGCCGCTGGCCACTATGGTCATGGCGCCGCTGGCGGGATATTTGATTGAGAAAGTTCACGCCGGGCTGCTGGGCGCGATGGGTCTAATCATCATGGCCTGCGGCCTGTTCGGCCTGGCTTTACTGCCCTCCGCGCCGTCGGACCTGGATATTATCTGGCGAATGGCGCTCTGCGGCGCGGGCTTTGGTCTGTTCCAGTCCCCCAACAATCACACCATCGTCTCGTCAGCGCCGGCTCATCGCAGCGGCGGCGCAAGCGGCATGCTGGGGACCGCGCGCCTGCTTGGACAGAGCACTGGCGCCGCGCTGGTGGCGCTGCTGTTTAACCTGCTGGGCGATAGCGGAACCCACACCGCCCTTCTGCTGGCCGGAACGTTTGCCGTCGTCGCGGCCGCCGTCAGCGGGCTACGCGTCACGCAGCCGCGCGTCAGGCTGTAACGCAAAACCGGCATAAAAAAATCCGCAGCCCGAAGGTTGCGGATTTTTGTTTTCAGGGCCAGGCGCGACGGTTATTTCAGGTATTCGCCGCTGCGCAGGGCTTCAATACGTTTATCCAGCGGCGGGTGAGTCATAAACAGCTCGCTCATGGATTTCGCTTTGCCGTTAATGCAGAACGCCATCATGCTGCTGGCCTCCTGCGGCTCATAGCTGGTTTTCAGCCGCTGCAGCGCGGCGATCATTTTCTCACGCCCTACCAGCTTCGCTGAACCGGCGTCCGCATGGAACTCGCGGTAGCGGGAGAACCACATAGTGATGATGCTGGCCAGAATACCAAATACCAGCTCCAGCACCGTGGCGACCGCAAAGTAGATCAGCGGGTTGCCGTTGCTGCTTTCACCTTCATCGCGGTTGCCGCCGAGGAAGCCCGCCGCAATCTGCGCGATAACGCGCGAGATAAAGATAACGAAGGTGTTCACTACCCCCTGGATCAGCGTCATGGTGACCATATCACCGTTGGCGATGTGGCTAATCTCATGGGCGATAACCGCTTCCGCTTCATCACGGCTCATGTTCTGCAGCAGCCCGGTACTGACCGCCACCAGCGACGCATCGCGGCGCGCGCCGGTCGCGAAGGCGTTAATATCCGGCGCATGGTAGATAGCGACCTGCGGCATAGCGATGCCCGCCTGGCGCGCCTGCTGCGCGACGGTATTCATCAGCCAGCGCTCGGTTTCGTTACGCGGCTGCTCAATGACTTCCCCACCCACCGATTTCAGCGCCATCCATTTCGACATCAGCAGCGAAACGATTGAGCCGCCGAAACCAAACAACAGGGCCATGATCAGCAGCCCGGTCATGCTGCTTGACTGAATTCCCGTCAGGCTCAGCACCAGCCCGAACACCACCATCACTGCCAGGTTGGTCAGCAGGAAAAGCGCGATTCGCATCATAATTTTCTTTTAACCTCGATTTAACAAAACGCACTATGCGATTACCCACATGGTATGGGTAGAACGCCAATTTTCAACCATCAGGCCCCGCTAAGTCACGAGAAAGACACAACTTTACATTTTGTAGCATATTGCTGACGCTGGGCAAAAGCGTTGACATTTTGTTGAAATCAGGCAATGAACGTTGGGAAAGGCGAGAAAGAAAACGGGCACAACTTAGTGTGCCCGTTGGGGGATTATTTACTGGCCGGCGGCTCGACCGCTGGCCGATCCTTTTCCTCATGGGCCAGGTCGAGCGCAATATGAACCGTTTCATCAAGATACGGGTCAGGCTCCTGGTAATCCTTCGGCAGATCTTCCAGTTTTTTCAGTAGCGGCTTGCCTTCGCGTTTCAGGCGATCGTTAACGCGGGCCAGACGAATCGCATCATCTTCTTCATTCTCCTTTTCACGCTGCGCGTAATTCAGGGAGACGATGTTGCGTTTGTCTTTCATCGCGTTATAGCGAGCAATGTCCTTCATGATGTACTGGAACTCAGGATCCTTGGCGATACGCGCATCGTGGCGCTTCAGCAGCTCGGGTCCGAACGGCGTCAGGTCACCATACTTCACGAAGGTTGCTGCATTGACGCTATCCCACGGCAGCGCGTTATCTTCATACTGCTCGCCGGTTTCACGCTCTTCGGTTCCGGTCGGCATCATGATGTCCGGCGTCACACCCTTGCGCTGAGTACTCCCGCCGTTAATACGGTAGAATTTCTGGATGGTGTACTGTACGGACCCCAGCGCCGGCCAGTCAGGGCGCAGCATCTGATCGTAAATGCGGTTCAGCGAACGATACTGCTGGACGGTCCCCTTGCCAAAGGTCGGCTCACCGACGATCAGCGCGCGGCCATAATCCTGCATCGCGGCGGCGAAAATTTCAGAAGCCGAGGCGCTGAAACGGTCGACCAGCACCACCAGCGGGCCTTTGTAGTACACCACGCCGTCGGTATCGCTGTCTTCACGCACCTTACCGTTATTATCGCGAACCTGGACAACCGGGCCGGATGGAATAAACAGGCCAGAAAGCGAAACCGCTTCGGTCAGCGCCCCGCCGCCGTTGCTGCGCAGATCGATAACGATGCTGCTAACGTTCTGTTTCTCCAGTTTCTGCAGCTGAACCTTGACGTCGTCCGTCAGGCCAACATAGAAACCCGGAATATCCAGCACGCCAACCTTCTCTTTGCCGACGGTTTTGACTGACATCTTAACCGCGCGGTCTTCAAGACGAATGCGTTCGCGCGTAAGGGTCACAATCCGCGTTTTCGCGCCTTTACCCGCCGGGAGAATTTCCAGACGAACCTTGCTGCCCTTGGGACCTTTGATCAGCGCCACGACATCATCAAGACGCCAGCCGATGACATCAACCATGCCTTTACCCGGCTGGCCAACGCCAACGATACGGTCGCCCACGCTGATGGATTTACTCTTCGCCGCAGGACCACCGGCCACCAGTGAGTTGATCACCGTGTAGTCGTCATCCATCTGCAGTACCGCGCCGATACCTTCGAGAGACAGGCTCATTTCGGTGTTGAACTGTTCGGTATTGCGCGGAGAGAGATAGTTCGTATGCGGGTCGATTTCACGCGCAAAGGCGGTCATCGCCAGCGAGAAAACGTCTTCACTATTGGTTTGCGCCAGACGGCGAATGGCAAACTTGTAGCGACGGGTTAGGGTCTCGCGAATCTCTTTATCATCTTTGCCAGCCAGCTTGAGGCTGAGCTGATCAAACTTCACCTTGGCATCCCATAGCGCATTCAGCTCGGCCTCATCTTTCGGCCAGGGAGACTTGCTGCGGTCAAGGTTGAAGTTGTCATTGCCGGTAAAGTCCATCGGACGTTCCAGCACTTTCAATGCATATTGATAACGCTCAAATCGACGCTTCTGCGCCAGGTTATACAGGTCGTAAAAAACGTCCAGCTTCCCGCTGCGCAGCTCATCGCCGATTTGATTCTTTTTCGCGGCAAACTGGGCCACGTCGCTGGCTAACAGCACGTTATGGCTGTAGTCGAGCAGGTTCAGGTAGCGATCGAAAATTTTTGCCGAAAAGGCATTATCAAGATCGAACTGCCGGTAGTGAGAGCGGGTAAAGCGCGATGTGACGCGCTCGCTCACCGTCGCGTGCTGCGGCTCTTCTTTCAGCACGGGGATTTGATCGATCCGGGTGATATCGTCCACGGCGAACGACTGGCCTGCGATTACCAGCAGGCCCGCCAACGCGGTGAGCTTAAAGAATTTGTTCATGCCTGGCCCGGCCTCCGTTTCAGAACACCAGGTGTTCTGCGCGTACAATCATTGACATACCAGAAGTCAGCTGTACACGAACGCCATCTTTGGTGATTTCCAGGACGGTGGCGTCCATTGCATTATTGCCTGCTTTCACCTTCAGTGCCTGGCCAACGGTCAATACAGACACATCTGATACAGGGGTATGACGCTCTTCGCGCGGCGCTTTGGCTGCTGCTGCCGGGCGAGGTTTACGCTGCTCAGCGCCGTCTTTACGACGCGCCTGAGGCTGAGGACGCGGTTTACGCTCGCGACGTGCCCCCTCTTCCGGCTGGCCTGCTGCGGCAGCGGCTTCGCGTTTTTTGGCCTGCTGCGCTTCGCGCTGCGCCTGGACGCGGGCTTTTGCTTCTTCAAGCTGCTGACGGGCATGAGCGACGTGCTGCTCTTCCAGTTCGCCGCACGGGTTGCCGTCAAGGTCAACGCGGACTGCGCCAGGCTTAACGCCGTACAGGTAGCGCCAGCTCGAAGTATAAAGACGCAAAGCAGCGCGAAGTTGGGTTTTGCTGAGATTCATCTCTCCGCCAACGCGCTCAACGAGATCCTGAAAAATACCGACTTTCAGGGGGCGAGCTTCGCCTTCAGCGCTAAAACACTGAGGGAAACGTTCGGCCAGAAACGCAATGACTTCTTTACTGCTATTCAACTTAGGTTGATTTTCCATGAAATTTCCTGATTACAACGGACGTAGCCAACAAGCCGCAGGCATGAACAGGCGTCATTATAATGACGTCATCGGTAAATGCTACGTTATCCGTTGATTATCCTGCGACGCGGGTGAATATTTTTTGATAATCAGTCGCAGAAATGAGTTTTTCCAGATGCGCGACCAGTTCTGCCAGTCCCTGCTCATCTTCAGCGGTGAAGCGGGAATGCGCCGTGCTATCGATATCCAGGACGCCGATAGTTTGATTGTTCACCCGTAACGGGAAGACAATTTCCGAATTACTGGCGGCGTCACAGGCGATGTGCCCATCAAACGCGTGAACTTCCTCTACCCGCTGCACGCAATTCTGCGCGACGGCAGTCCCGCATACGCCGCGTCCGACCGGAATCCGCACGCAGGCCAGCTTGCCCTGGAACGGGCCAAGCACCAGCGTGTCACCTTCCAGAAGATAGAAACCGGCCCAGTTCACGTCGGTCAGCCGCTCGAACAGCAGCGCGCTGGTATTTGAAATCATCGCCAGAAAACTGGTTTCGCCTGCCATTAACGCCTGAAAATCGCGGTTCAAATCCGCGTAGAATTCTGATTTGTTCATTATTTGGTCGCTTAGTTGTCTTACTACCTTACACTTACAGCCTAATAAAATAAGCTTTAAATGCATTCATGCTCAAGATGAATTCATTCCTGAGTTAAGATAGAGAGATACACTCATTTCTGTAAGCTATAAATGCCACTAAAAACACCCAGGATTACGCCAGCAAAAAAAATGGTCGTCTACTCGGTCAGCGCCCCCGTTGAGCACGCTCACTATCAGCGCTGTCCGCAGTGCGACCTGCTGTTTCGTTTACCGGTCCTAAAAAAGAATCAAAGCGCCTGGTGTCCCCGCTGCAACGCCAAAGTGCGCGATGGCCGCGACTGGTCGCTTACCCGGCTGGGCAGCATGGCAATCGCGATGCTGCTGCTGATGCCTTTTGCCTGGAGCGAACCGCTGCTGCGTTTGCATCTGCTGGGCGTGCGTATCGACGCTAACGTCCTTCAGGGCATCTGGCAAATGACCGGCCAGGGCGATCCGCTCACGGCGGCGATGGTGCTATTTTGCGCGGTCGTGGCGCCGGTGCTGCTGGTGGTCTCAATCGCCTATCTGTGGCTGGGCAACGTGCTGGGCATGAATCTGCGCCCGATACTGCTGATGCTGGAGCGGCTCAAAGAGTGGGTGATGCTGGATATTTACCTGGTCGGCATCGGCGTCGCCTCCATTAAGGTGCAGGATTACGCCTTCCTGCAGCCGGGCATCGGGCTTATCGCCTATATCTCCCTCACCCTGCTCAGTATCCTGACGCTTATCCATATGAACGTTGAGGAGCTCTGGGAGCGTTTTTACCCCCAGCGCCCGGCGCTGCGGCCGGATGAAAACCTGCAGGTTTGCCTCGGCTGCCATTATACCGGCCATCGCGATTCGCGCGGCCGCTGCCGTCGCTGCCACACTCCCCTGCGCCACAGACGCCGCCAGAGCCTGCAAAAGAGCTGGGCTGCGCTGATTGCGTCAATGGTTTTCCTGCTGCCTGCCAACCTGCTGCCGATCTCGATTATCTACGTCAACGGCGCGCGTCAGGATGACACCATCCTTTCCGGCATTATGTCGCTGGCCAGCAGCAACGTCGCTATCGCCGGCGTCGTGTTCATCGCCAGTATTCTGGTCCCATTCACCAAAGTAATTGTATTGTTTACGCTGCTGGTCAGCATACAATTCAAGTGTGAACAGGGATTACGTACCCGCATCCTGCTACTGCGGCTGATTACCTGGATCGGCCGCTGGTCTATGTTGGATCTTTTTGTCATCGCATTAACCATGTCGCTGATCAACCGCGATCAGCTCCTCGCGTTTACGATGGGGCCCGCCGCGGTCTATTTTGGCGCCGCGGTAATATTAACTATCCTTGCTGTTGAATGGCTGGACAGCCGCTTACTTTGGGACGCACATGAGTCAGGAAACGCCCGCTTCGCCGACTGAAGCCAAAATTAAAACTAAACGCCGTATCTCGCCATTTTGGCTGCTGCCGGTCATCGCGCTGCTGATTGCCGGCTGGCTGATATGGACCAGCTACCAGGATCGCGGTACGACGATCGTTATCGACTTCCAGTCCGCTAACGGTATCGTTCCTGGCCGCACGCCTATCCGCTATCAGGGGGTAGAAGTCGGTACGGTGGAGAACATCTCGCTGAGTAAAGATCTGAGCAAAATTGAGGTTTCCGCCAGCGTCAAGGGCGATATGAAAGATGCGCTGCGCAAGGAGACGCAGTTCTGGCTGGTGACGCCGAAAGCCTCGCTTGCCGGCGTGTCCGGCCTGGATGCGCTGGTGGGCGGTAACTATATCGGCATGATGCCCGGCCAGGGCGAGCTCGAGGATCACTTTGTCGCCCTCGATACCCAGCCGAAGTACCACATCAATAACGGCGAGCTGATGATTCATCTCAAGTCAGCGGATTTGGGTTCGTTAACCAGCGGCTCGCTGGTCTACTTCCGTAAGATTCCGGTCGGCCGGGTATATGACTACGCCATTAATCCGAACAATCAGGGCGTCACCATTGATGTGCTGATCGAGCGGCGTTTCACTAACCTGGTGAACAAAGAGAGCCGTTTCTGGAACGTATCCGGCGTGAAGGCGGACGTCAGCCTGAGCGGAGCGAAAGTCCAGCTGGACAGCCTCTCGGCGCTGGTGAACGGCGCTATCGCCTTTGATTCCCCGGATGATTCTCCACAGGCTCAGCAAAACACGGACTATCACTTATACGAAGACCTGGCGCACAGCCAGCGCGGCGTGGTGGTTAAACTGGATCTCCCGGATGGCGCAGGCTTAAAAGCGGGCTCTACGCCGCTGATGTACCAGGGCCTGGAGGTCGGCCAGCTCAGTAAGCTGAATCTCAATGGCGACGGGAAAGTGACCGGCGAAATGACCGTCGACCCGAGCGTCGTCAGCCTGCTGCGCGAGAAGACGCTTATTCAGATGAAGAAGCCAAAAATCTCGCTGGATAACCCCAGCGTCAGCGCCCTGCTGACCGGCACCACCTTCGAGCTGGTCCCCGGCGAGGGTGAACCCCGCAACCAGTTTGCGGTGCTGCCTGCCGATAAATCCATTCTGGAAGAGCCGGATGTCGCGACCGTCACGCTCACCGCGCCGGAAAGCTACGGCATTGACGCCGGGCAGCCGCTGATTCTGCACGGCGTGCAGATTGGCCAGGTTCTGGAACGCAAGCTGAACGCCGATGGCGTCACGTTCCAGGTGGCGGTGATGCCGGAGTACCGTTCTCTGGTACGCGGCGATAGCAAATTCGTGGTCAACAGCCGCATCGATGTTAAAGTCGGCATCGATGGCGTGGAGTTCCTCGGGGCCAGCGCCAGCGAATGGGTCAGCGGCGGGATCCGCGTTATCCCGGGCGACAAAGGGGCGATGCAAAGCCGCTATCCGCTGTACGCGAACCAGGAAAAGGCGCTGGAAAACAGCATGAGCGATCTGCCGACCACCACGCTTACGCTCTCAGCCGAGACGCTACCGGACGTGCAGGCAGGCTCCGTGGTGCTGTACCGTAAATTTGCGGTCGGGGAAATCATCACCGTGCAGCCGCGCAAGAACGCCTTTGAGATCAATATCCATATCAAGCCGGAATATCGCCATCTGCTGACCAGCAACAGCGTGTTCTGGGCCGAAGGCGGCGCGAAAGTGCAGCTTAACGGCAGCGGCCTGACGGTGCAGGCATCCCCGCTCTCCCGCGCGCTGAAGGGCGCGATTAGCTTTGATAACCTCAGCGGCGCCAGCGCCAGCGCGCGGATCGATAACAAACGCGTGCTGTATGCGTCAGAAACCGCCGCCCGCGCGGTGGGTGGGCAGATAACCCTGCACGCCTTCGACGCCGGTAAAATCGCCGAAGGGATGCCAATTCGCTACCTGGGGATTGATATTGGCCAGATCCAGTCGCTGAATTTAATTACCGCGAAAAACGAAGTGCAGGCGAAAGCGGTTCTCTACCCGGAATACGTCAATACTTTTGCCCGCGCCGGGACGCGTTTCTCGGTGATTACGCCGCAGATATCCGCGGCGGGCGTCGAACATCTGGATACCCTTTTCCAGGCCTATATCAACGTCGAGCCGGGACGCGGTGCGCCGCGCCGTGATTTCGAAATACAGGAAACCACGATCAGCGATTCACGTTATATCGACGGCCTGAGCATTATCGTCGAAGTACCGGAAGCGGGTTCGCTGGGTATCGGCACGCCGGTGCTGTTCCGCGGGCTCGAAGTCGGCACGGTGACCGGTCTGATGCTCGGTTCGATGTCGGATCGCGTGATGGTACAGCTGCGTATCAGCAAGCGTTATCAGTATCTGGTGCGCAACAACTCGGTATTCTGGCTGGCTTCCGGCTATAGCCTCGACTTTGGCCTGATTGGCGGGGTGGTGAAAACCGGTACCTTTAATCAGTTCATTCGCGGCGGCATCGCGTTTGCGACGCCTCCGGGTACGCCGCTGGCGCCGAAAGCGCAGGATGGCAAACACTTCCTGCTGCTGGAGAGCGAACCGAAAGAGTGGCGCGAATGGGGCACCGCCCTGCCGCGCTAAGCATAACAGGCTCCGGTGTCCGCCGCCGGAGCCTTTATGGTAAACTACGCCCCCTTTTTTCGTTGTGGTGCGCTCCCCGTGGCTCAAAACGCTGTCTATCTTCCTGAAGAATTCCTCGCTCAAATGCGTGCGGCAATGCCGACGCATCTCTCTTTTGACGACTTTATCGCCGCCTGCCAGCGCCCGCTGCGGCGAAGCATTCGCGTCAATACGCTTAAAATCACGGTGGCTGATTTTTTGCAGCTGGTCGCCCCCTACCGCTGGCAGCTCACGCCGGTTCCGTGGTGCGAAGAGGGTTTCTGGATCGAGCGTGAAGATGAAGACGACCTGCCGCTGGGCAGCACGGCCGAGCACCTTAGCGGGCTGTTTTACATTCAGGAAGCCAGCTCCATGCTGCCGGTCGCCGCGCTGTTTGCCGACGGCCAGATGCCGAAGCGGGTGATGGACGTCGCCGCCGCGCCGGGTTCTAAAACCACGCAAATCGCCGCCCGCATGGGTAATGAAGGCGGCATTCTGGCCAATGAATATTCCGCCAGCCGGGTTAAAGTCCTGCACGCCAACATCAGCCGCTGTGGAATCAGCAACGTGGCGCTGACCCATTTCGATGGTCGGGTATTCGGCGCCGCGCTGCCGGAATGCTTTGACGCGATCCTGCTCGACGCCCCCTGCTCCGGCGAAGGGGTAGTACGTAAAGATCCCAATGCGCTGAAAAACTGGTCGCCGGAAAGCAACGCGGAAATTGCGGTGACCCAGCGCGAGCTGATTGACAGCGCGTTTCACGCCCTTCGCCCCGGCGGGACGCTGGTTTACTCCACCTGTACCCTGAACCGGCAAGAAAACGAAGAGGTGGTCAACGGGCTGCTGGCGCGCTATCCGCAGGCGGTAGAAGTCTTGCCGCTCGGCTCACTGTTCCCGCAGGCCAGCGAAGCCCTCACCGAGGAGGGCTTCCTGCACGTCTTCCCGCAAATTTTTGACTGCGAAGGGTTCTTCGTCGCCCGTTTACGTAAAACCGCGGCCATCGATCCGCTCCCGGCGCCGGGTTATAAAGTGGGGAAATTCCCCTTCACGCCGCTTAAAACCCGCGAATCCGCCGCCGTAATTGCCGCCGCCGCCGCCGTCGGTTTGCAGTGGACCGCCGACCATACGCTCTGGCAGCGCGATAAAGAAATCTGGTTATTCCCACAGGCGCTCGAAGCGTTATTCGGCAAAGTGCGCTTTTCCCGCATCGGCATCCGGCTCGCCGAAACCCATAACAAAGGCTACCGCTGGCAGCACGAAGCGGTGATTGCGCTTGCCGCGCCGGCCGCTCCCCTGGCGCTGACGGAGGCCGAAGCGGAAGAGTGGTATCGCGGTCGCGATATCTATCCTGAAACGCTCCCGCAGAAGGATGATGCGATTGTCACCTATCAGGGCGCGCCGATCGGGCTGGCGAAAAAAGTCGGGTCGCGTTTAAAAAATAGCTATCCCCGCGAACTGGTGCGTGACGGTAAGCTTTTTAGCAAAAAAGCGTGATGGCGCGTCGAAAAACAGCATTTTTTCACTGGCGCTTTACGCCCGTTTGTCTACGCTGAAAAATGGCGGCCTTAACTGGTCGTACCACAACTCAGCAGACAAACGGGGTGAATTTATGGCCAAAACTAACGTACGTATCGGCGCGTTTGAGATAGACGACGCCGAACTGCACGGCGAACAGCAGGGAGAGCGAACGTTAAGCATCCCCTGCAAATCCGATCCGGATTTATGCATGCAGCTTGATGCATGGGACGCGGACACCAGCGTACCCGCCATACTTGATGGTGAACATTCCGTCCTCTACCGTAAGCACTACGATCGCCAGTCCGATGCCTGGGTCATGCGCCTCGCCTGACTCAATTGAACCCGTCGCCTGAGACGGGTTATTTATTTCCCCGCTTCTCCGTCATCTCCTACACTTAACGCTATGTTTTTCAGGATATGAGGCTCGGATGTTTGCCTTAGTGCTGTTTATTTGTTACCTGGACGGCGGCTGTGAAGATATCGTTGTCGATGTTTACGATAACGAGCGGCAGTGCACAACGGCCATGGACGATCAGCGGATACGCCACGGCGGCTGCTTTCCGGTAGAAGATTTTATCGATAGTTTCTGGCTTCCCGCCCGAGAATACAGCGATTTTTAGCCTGCCAGCTGTAGCGCCACCAGGGTTAGCTCTCCACCAAACACGGCCCCCGTATCGATATAGTGCTGGTTATCGCTGTCGTAGCGTCGTTTCAGCGGCGTATGGCCGAACCAGAAATGGTCAGCGCCGGCAATCGCCCCGTGACGCCCGGCGAGATGGTCAGTGAGACGCTGCCGACGCCACAGCACCTGGTGCTCATCAACAACGCGCTGCCAGCGATAAACCGCGGCGGGGTAATCAGCGTGGGCAATCACGTGCACCTGCTCACCGCTGTGGAGTTCAATAATCAGCGGCAGTCGGCGGCAGCGGGCAATAAGCGCCGTAAGGCGTTGCTTTTGGCTCGCCGCACGCTGCGTATACCAGTCGCCTCCGTTCATCTCCCAGAGCCTCATATCGCCGTCGGCAAGCGCCTCCAGCGCCATCTGTTCATGGTTTCCACGCACCGCGTAAACCCAGCGATAGCGCAGTAAATCCAGACACTCCGCGCTTTGTGGCCCACGATCGATCAGATCGCCCACCGAAAGAAGCAGATCCTGGTAAGGGTCAAACTTGCGCTCACGAAGGGCCGCCATCAGGCGTGCGAAACAGCCGTGCAGGTCGCCCACCAGCCAGATATTACGCCAGTCGCAACCGTAAATACGCTGATACATATTTCGTCCTCCTCGCATAATTATAGGAAAACCCTGCGGCTTCACCGCCCGTAAATTGGCACCTCAATCGATTTTAAACGAAAGCCAAATATAGTCCGGCCGGGCATTAAGCTCCCCACGATATATCCATAGAATAGAGGCTAAATAACACCGAGGTATTCATCGTGACGGATAACAGCCTGCATTCAGCCAGCGTAGTTGAGCGACGCCCAAATCTCATTGCCGATCTGGTGATGGGCCGGATCACACCCGCCCCCATCTGGCAACAACGTCATTACCGGCTTAAGTTTTTACTGCGCACGGCATTATTTTATGCGCCAACGCGCAGCATGCTGGAGAGCCTGTCGGCGCGTGCGGATTTCAATCAGCTGCTCGCCGCTCAGGTGACGCTGCCGGGTAAAGTCCATCGCCAGTATTTAACCCGCGGGTTAAACGCCAGCCAGCGCGCTCAGGCCATTATCAGCCACTATCAGTTCGTTGATTCCCTGGGCGCCTCGCGCCTCGCCGGGGCCATGACCGCCGCGAAAGATGTGCCGCTGCTTGAGCTGACAGGCAAAGACGACAGCCGGTTTACGCTCTCCGCTTCCTCGGCGGGCAAAGCCGAACGCGAGGGCGAAACGACGCTGTGGCTGCGCGATAGCGATGAGATTGTGCTTGCCAGCGCGACCTTTAGCGTCACCCGCCAGCAGGAGCAATGGCAGTTGACTATCGGCGGCCTGCAGGGGCCGCGCAGCACCGTTCCGCACGAAGTGATTAAACGGGCGACCCGCGCCTGTTACGGCCTGTTCCCGAAACGCCTGCTGATGGAATTTATCTGGTTAATGGCGGCGCGTTGCAACATTCATCACATTTACGGGGTCAGCGACAGCGGCCACGTCTTCCGCGCGCTGCGCTATCGGCTGAGTAAAGGGCGCCATTTTCACGCCAGCTATAACGAGTTCTGGCACTCTATCGATGGGGTCGCCGACGGCGCCTGGCGCTGGCGCCTGCCGCTGCAGCTGGAAAGAAAGACGCTTGAGAGCATCGCCAGTAAGAAACGCGCCGAATATCGTCGCCGCTTCCAGCTGCTGGATGATATGGCCGCTCAGATGGCGATACTCATGGATTAGCTCTCCCGCCGCTTCGCCAACGCCGTTTAGCACAACGGCGTTTGCATCTTCAACGGCGCTTTAGTTACTATCATAACTTCGTTGTACTCCTTGCGGACGGCTAGTGAAGTTATGAGCAAAACAGAATTACTCCTGCTGGCTATCCTGTTGATTATTTTGACCGCTGCTCTGTGGTTTATTTTTAGCGGACAAATATGGTTTCTGGTGAGCTTTCTGGAAACATGGCTGTACCCCTCTTTTGTGGCGCCAGAATAAATCGTTGCCCATTATTTTCACGCCCTCGTTCGCCCCCTTCGCCTCCCTGACAATAACCCATAGCGCGGTCAGAAGAATAACCGCCAAAAAAGTGAAAAACCGTCTCTTATCTATTATTTCATTTGTCATACAAATGTGTATACTGGGTCACTTCCGATGTTGGCCCGTAAAGTTCACCTGCACTATGGGCCTGATTTTGTGCAGGTGTTTTCTCCTCGCCCTTGCTCAACGGCGCCTCCAGTGTCTATACCCGCCTTTTTGTCCAGATTTTTTGTTGCAAACTTTGCGCCAGATTGTGATTTAAGAAAAAATCGCCCTATTTTCACGCCCCTTCAAAACACAATTAAAAAACATAACACCAACAATTAATTAACAAAAAGAGTTTGCATCCACATAAAAGGCATAAATGCAGAACAACAATCCAATAAAAAACACATAACCAGCCATAAATATAAAATTACACATATCTTGCAGGAGTAGTTATACGTTAACCAACAAAACCGCGGCACTTAATCGGTGACCAACGTCTATCGCTACATTGTTGTTTTTCTTCAGCGGCTTTCCACTAAGAGGTTCTCTATGAACGTCACAACGATCTCGCGCAGTCTCCTGGGCGGCTTACTGAGCGCCATAGTCATTCTTCAACCGGCTTCTGCAGCGGGAACCTTAAGCGGCCAGATTGGCGTCCAGGTGGCGCTCGGCAGCGGATGCAGCGTATCGAATGTCCGCAATGGCGAAAACAACCGCTGGGGCAACATTAATTTCGGCTCCTATGGCGATTTAGCCAACTCCATTGATGCGGAGATCACCGGCAGCGGCGGCGGAAGCGCCCTAACCGTGACCTGTACCGAGGATCTTGCCTCGACCCTGACGCTTGACGGCGGCCAGTCTGGCGATGCTGCGCTGCGCTATATGAAAAACGCCGGTGGCACCCAGCAGATTGCCTATCGGCTCTATTCGGATGCCGCCCGCAATAACGAAATCCTGCCTGGCGGCACGATACCTATCGTTGGCACAGGGAATCCACAGGCGATTCCTGTTTTTGCCCGCATTCGCCCCGAAGACCAGAGCGTCAACGCGCCGACAGCCGATGTGTATGACGACATTGTCACCGCGACCTTAGCCTGGTAACCGCATAAGGAAAATGGGCGTCATGCTTCGACCAGAGTGGCTTACATTACTTCTGCTTTTTACCTCGGGCGCCCATGCCGCCGTTGCCCAAAAGACGTTCAAAGTCTCCGCGCAGATAACCGCTGGCTGCGCGCTGGGCGCCGGGGACGGCTCCCAAACGACGGACTTCGGCACGCTGAATTTTGGCACCCTGTCATCGCTTTACAGCAACGTGGATGTCGCGAGTACCGCCGGTGCAGGTTCCATCATCGTGACCTGCACGCCCGGCACCGCTATTTCAATCGCCCTCGACTATGGCGTCAACGGCGGCTCAGCCACTCAGCGCTACATGTCGAACGGCAACAGCAGCACGCTGGCGTACCAGCTTTATCAGGACGCCAACCGCGCTAACGTTTGGGGCAGCAGTACGCTGGCCCTGAGCGTTGCATCCTTTCCGAGCACCACGCAAACCTACACGGTTTATGGCCGCCTTTTTGCCACGAATGGCTTCCCGGCGGTGGGCTCCTATACCGACACGGTCACCGTCACGCTGACCTATTAGATAATTCACAGGTTAACTATGATTCGCTGTAGATTTGCGCCGTTTATATTCGCTTTATTGCTTCCCTCATCCGCGCTGGCCGCCAGCTCCGTTCTGGTATGGCCGATATTTCAAACGATCGAAAGCCACGAAACAGGGTCTGAACTGTGGCTGGAGAATCGCGGCAGCGCGCCGGTTAATTTGCAGCTGCGCGTGTTTGCCTGGGATCAAAAAGCGTCAGCGGACGTCTACGCCGATCAGCGGGATGTTGTCGCCAGCCCGCCTTTTACCACGGTAGCGCCGGGGCAGCGCCAGCTGGTGCGGCTCATGCGCGTCGCCCCCATCGCAAACGGCAAAGAGCAGTCCTATCGCATTGTTATCGATGAGATCCCTGCCGCGCAACCCGCGGCGCAGACGGAACAGAACGCCGCCGGGCTGAAAATGCGCATGCGCTATGTCCTGCCGCTGTTTACCTATGGGCAGGGCGTCACGCCGCTAAAGAACGCGGGTTCAGTCGAACCGGTAAGGGCCACGCTGCGCTGGTCGCTCTCGCAGCAAAATAACCGCCAGACGCTGTGCATCGAAAACAGAGGCAATCAGCACGCGCGCCTCAGCGCGGTTTACTGGGCGAACGCGAGCGGCAAGGGGCGCATTCCCCAGGCTAATGGTCTTCTCGGCTACGTTCTGGCGCAGAAAAAGAGCTGTTTCCCGAGCGCCGGAAACGCTTCCGTGCCGTCAGGAATGCATCTGTTCGCGAAATTAACGGATAACGGTCAGGCGGTGGAAATTCCGGCGAATCGTTAAAAATGAGAGATCTGAAAAGGACGGCGTCCGGGGGGCTGCTGGCGATGGCGTCGGTAACGGCCTGCGCCGCGACCTATGATTCCCTGCCTGCGCCTGCGGCATCCTACGGCGAAAAGCAGGAGTACGAGCTGTACCTCAGCGTATCGGTCAACGGCAATATTCTTGCCGGCGCCGTTCCGGTAAAGGTCAACGCTGGCCACTACTGGATCGCGGCCAGCGTGTTGCAGCAAGCGCATATTCCCCTGCAAACCGGCGACGCGCTGGTTGATGTGACGACGCTACCCTCGGTGAAAGTGGAATATGACCAGCCGGGTCAGATCCTCAAGCTCCAGGTTCCGGACAAATGGCTCCCCGAGCAGCACATAGGGGGGACTACGGAACAACCTGGCCAGACCGCGATAAGCAGCCCGGGAATTTTATTTAACTACGACGCTTACAGCCTCTTTTCATCCGGCGGTTCGCAAACCACCAGCACCTTCACCGAAACGCGCCTTTTCGGCCCGCCGGGCGTCCTTTCCAATAACGCCGTGATTCGGCAAAACTGGTCTTCGACGGGCTACGAGCAGCAGGGCTATATGCGCTACGACACCCTGTGGAAGTACAGCGATAGCGACCAAATGATTAGCTACCAGGCCGGGGACGTGGTCAGTAACGCCCTGACGTGGAGCAGTTCCGTGCGCATGGGGGGGCTACGCCTGAGCCGCAACTTCAGCGTTCGCCCGGATCTGGTGACATATCCGCTGCTTAACTTATCCGGCAGCGCGGCGGTTCCTTCAAGCGTCGATCTGTTTATTAACGGCTATAAGAGCAGCTCTGCGCAAATCAATGGCGGCCCCTATACGCTGACCAACGTTCCCTGGATCAGCGGCGCCGGCGAAGCCACCGTAGTGACCACCGACGCTCTGGGTCGCCAGGTCTCCACCAGCATCCCTTTTTATGTCTCCAATACCCTGCTGCGGGAAGGACTGAGCGATTTTGATTTCACCCTCGGCGCCCTGCGCAACAACTACGGTATCAGGAGTGCCGATTATGGCGCCGGCGCGGTAAGCGCTATTTATCGCTACGGATTCAACAACTGGCTCACGCTTTCGACGCATACCGAAGACCGCGAAGGGTTAACCAATGCCGGCATTGGCAGCGATATCGGCGTGGGGAATCTGGGCACCCTCAGCCTGTCGGGCAGCGCCAGCCGTGGCGAGGGAGACGGAAACCAGTTCACCTCGGGTTACTCTTACTATGGCAGTAGCTGGGGAGTGAGCTATCAACATATCCGCCGCAGCACCGGCTACGACAACCTCAGCACCTATGGGTCTACCGCCACGCTCAGCCGTCAGTCAGACCAGGCCACGCTGAGCCTGAGTCCGTGGGGACGAACCCTCGGTTCTTTTAGCATTGGCTACTTTGATATCAAAGCCGAGGATAATTCGCGCACCCGGCTGCTGAACCTCTCCTGGAGCCGCGGCCTGTGGCTCAGCAGCAGCCTCAGCCTGAGCGTCAACCGCGATCTGCATGAAGGTAGCTACGCCAGCATGCTGCAGGTCATCATCCCTTTCGATTCACAAACCTCCGTCCAGCTAAGCGGCCAGCGCGCCAGCGCCGGACAATGGGGAGAAAATATCAGCGTCAGCCGCTCTGCTCCGGCAGAAGGCGGGCTGGGCTGGAACCTCGCCCATTCGATCGGCGGCGATAACTATAGTCAGGCGGATCTGACCTGGATCAACCGCGTGTCAACGCTGAGCGGAGGCTACTACGGGTCGCGCGACGATCGTCACAGCTGGTTTGAGGCCGCGGGCTCGGTGGTGCTGATGGATAACAGTCTGTTTTTCGCCCGGCAAATTAACGACGCCTTTATCGTCGTCTCCACCGGCAACTACCCGAATATTGCGGTGAATTATGAAAATCGCAAAGTCGGCGTGACCGATAAAAATGGTCATCTGCTGATCCCGTGGGCGACGGCGTGGTATCCGGGGAAAGTCACCCTCGATACGCTACCGCTGCCAACGGACACCGAAGCTCTGACGGTGGAGAAACGCATCGCCGTGCGCGAAGGCAGCGGCGCGCTGGTCGATTTCCCGGTGAACCGCGTGCGCTCGGCAACCCTCGTCTTCGTCGATGCCAGGGGGCAACCGCTGCCGGTCGGTACGCCGGTCGAGGAGGTTAACAGCAAGCAGCGCGGCCTGGTGGGCTATGACGGCGTGGTCTGGTTCTCGCACCTTGGACGCCACAACGAAGTCAAAATAAACGCCGGAGAGCTTCGATGCAGCGTCCAGTTCGAACTTCCGTCCTCAACGCCGGTTCCGCAGCGGATAGGTCCGGTCAGTTGCCCCTCTTAACAGCGGAGATAACGTTGAAAAGTATTATCCTCGTATTCGCGATGCTCTTAGCGCTCGGGCAAGCCAGCACCGCGCTGGCCGCCTGCAGTATCAAAACCAGTGCGCCAGCGATCGGCCCGG
The DNA here is from genome assembly GCF_019048985.1 of Klebsiella sp. PL-2018. Classification (NCBI taxonomy): domain Bacteria; kingdom Pseudomonadati; phylum Pseudomonadota; class Gammaproteobacteria; order Enterobacterales; family Enterobacteriaceae; genus Klebsiella; species Klebsiella sp. PL-2018. Next base: position 2,174,617 of record NZ_CP077673.1, on the reverse strand, counting down.
TGGATTCCTTTGCGCTCAACAGCGCGCCTCAGGGCGTGATGGCCGGCGCGGGGTTTTACTGCACCCCGGAACTGGTGGCGCTGAACTCAACCAATACGTTAAGCGCCACTCTGGCGTCGGCCAACAAGAGCAACGGCGTTCCGCGGCTGCTTAATGGCGCGGGCGACGCCATCCCTTATAGCGTCTGTTCTGACGCCTCGTGCTCGCCGGCCTATCAGGACGGCGGCGTGATTAGCTGGTCCAGAACAACGCTGCTCGAACTGCTGGGTTTATTTAACTCAAGCGATGGCACCATGCCGCTCTACTTCAGAACCACGCCGGGAGCCAACGTCCCCGCCGGTACCTATACCGATGTGTTAACCATCACCTGGGTGTACCGATTCTGCTACGTCGGGCTCGATCTGCTGGGCATTAAGATATGTATTCCGAATAACGGAACCCTGACCTCTACGGTCAACGTGTCGGTGAAGGTGACCAATGTTTGCTATATCGACAGCGCGCCGGACGTCGAATTTGCCTCTGCCGCCCTTCCGTCCGGTTTTAGCCACTACAGCGGCCAGCTTGCCATCCGCTGCACTAAAAACGCGGCCTACACCGTCAACCTCGCCAGCACTAACGCCAGCGTCGGCGACTGGCGGCAGATGAGCCAGCCCATTGCGAACCAACCAACCGCCTGGCTGCAGTATCAGTTTTACCAGCCCAACGGCAGCGCCTGGACGGAAAGCAACAATCTCAGCGTAACCGGCTCCGGCGCCGCGCAGTCCGCGAACTACACCCTCAAGATTAACCCGACCCAGAGCAACCAGCCTGCGGGAACCTACAGCGATACCGTACTGGTGACCGTGAGCTACTAAAACGTTAGCAGACGATTTTTTGTAAAAGAAATGTTTAGGAAATTATTGTTGTGGTATAAGAAAAAAGCCCCGAAAAAAGCGACTGGGGTTTTGCAATGGAATCTGCGGTTTGTGAAAAACAGATAAAAAGAGACCGAACACGATTCCTGTATTCGGTCCAGGGAAATGGCTCTTGGGAGAGAGCCGTGCGCTAAAAGTTGGCATTAATGCAGGCTAAGTCGCCTTGCCTTATAAGAATAGTTTACCGTGTCAGGTTTTCCAGTCCGCGACAAAAGTGGACGAATAATTCGTATCAAAATTGCTGATGCCAACAAAAAACCGCCACGCCCGGTATCGGGGGATGGCGGTTTTTTTCATGTAAATACAGCGGGATGCAGGCGGCGATCAGCAGAGCTTCTGCGCGCGCTCAATAAAGGGCGCCAGGCTCATTTTTTGTCCCGGCTGCTGCGGATCGTCAATCTGGATCACAGAAATCGGCTGCGCGTTGGTTTTACCGTCTTTCATCTGCTGTTCGGCGATGTCGTTTAGCGGGTACTGCACCAGGGTACTGGGATTAATGGCGAACAGCGCGTTGCCCGGACGGCAGGTCAGCATCACCTCTTCGCGGTTAAACGCCCAGCTCTCCTTACCCACCTCAAAGCGGCTTACGGAAATCACCTGCGGTGCCGCCAGCGCAGCGCCAGAACTTGCCAGTAACAACATTGTCAGAACGATTTTTTTCATGATTTAACCAGTTTATTCAGAAAGGTTCCCAGGTGGCAAACAGGCTGACGGCAAATAGCGCCAGCGCCCCCAGCGCAATTTCTATCTGCGTGGTGCGCACGATGAGCTGCTCCGCTCGCGTTCCGCCTGCCGACATGCGTGGCACCAGAACATACCGGTTCACCAGCGCAATTGCCACCATTGCCGCCACCAGCGCACATTTGAACAACAGCATACGCCCCCAGGGCGAGGTGCTGATAAGTCCACCCTGGATCAGCAGCGCATTTACCACGCCGCTGGCGATGGCGCCGGCAACCGCCAGATGCCCGTAGCGCGAAAAACGCATCATGGTGCAGATGGCCGCCTGCCGCCAGCGACCGTGCGCCAGGCGAAGACAGTAGATAAACGGCAGCAGACCGCCAAACCAGCTGGCCACGCAAAACAGATGAAGCGCATGGTTGGTTCGCTGCACTATCCCCAGCCAGCCATCGTTCATTGCGGCATGCCCGACGCCGGCCAGCAGCAGCAGCTGAGCGCAAAACAGCACCAGCAGCAAACGTCCCGGTCGCCGGGGCTTCAGCCAGACCACCGCCAGCGCCACAAAGGCGAGTAAAATTTGCCATACCCACACGCCGCCAAACTGCGTCCCGGCCACCGCCTGCCAGATAGCCGGCTGCCAGACGTCCGGCCAGCCGTTGCCCATCAAGCCGCCCTGCGCCATCAGCATCAGCAGCGCCGACAGCGCGCTTGCTGATAATAAATAGCGCATCAGCGGATAGAAGCGCTGCATCATCAAACGACGTAAGGCCACCGGCGCCCACCATGCGCCGTAGAGGACGCAGCCGAAAGCGACGATCAGCGAAATGAAATGGATAAAGCGTAAGCTGACATAGACTCCACTCAGCATCGGCTTACTTCACGGTAAAGGTGTATTGCCCTTTCGTCTTGTGGCCATCAACGGAGACCACGTGCCAGTTAACGGTATATTCGCCCGGCGTCAACGCCTGCTCAACCGGTACCGTCAGCTGAGCCTTATTGCTGTCGCTGCGGACGGGTTTACCGAGGGTGATGGTCTTCTGCTGCGGCCCGGTGAGGGTTACGCCGCTAAACTGCGTTTCGATGCCTTCGGAGAAGTTCAGGGTCAGCGCCTGCGGTGAAGCGTTCACCACGGTATTGGCCGCCGGAAGCTGTTGTTGTAGATGGGCGTGGGCCGATGCGCCTGCTGCGGTCAGGCAACCGGCGAGAAACAGAGACAGACGCAGCGCGCGCCCGGCGATGATTGGCATAGTTGTCATTCCTTTTTGTTATGTATGTAGCACAGAGAATAACCCTGTATAATGGCGCAGTCGAGCTAAGCGTCTGAGACTTGCCTTTTTGCCGCGTGCTTAGTACTTTTTGCGGCGTTATCAGAGGAGAAACCGATGGAAAAGAACCTGGCTAAACTATCCCAGGAGGAGATGGACAAAGTGAATGTCGATCTCGCCGCGGCGGGCGTCGCGTTTAAAGAACGCTACAATATGCCGGTGGTGGCTGACTTAGTCGAAAGAGAACAGCCCGAGCATCTGCGCGGCTGGTTTCGCGAACGTCTGATCGCCCATCGACTGGCCTCCGTTTCGCTCTCTCGCCTGCCCTATGAACCGAAACAGAAATAATTCCCGTCCCCTGCGGACATCCACGTTGGCAAGACCCGCGCATTCTATTACGCTGGTTTCTTTGGCCTGGAGCGAGCCATGCTGCGCGTAATCGATACAGAAACCTGCGGATTGCAGGGAGGCATTGTTGAAATCGCCTCGGTAGATATTGTCGACGGACACATCACCAATCCCATGAGCCACCTGGTTCGCCCCGACCGGCCTATCAGCCCGCAGGCGATGGCGATTCACCATATCACCGAAGAGATGGTCGCCGATAAGCCGTGGATCGAGGAGATTGTGCCGCTGTATATGGGCAGTCCGTGGTATGTCGCCCATAACGCCAGCTTTGACCGCCGGGTGTTGCCGGAAATGCAGGGCGAGTGGATCTGCACGATGAAGCTGGCGCGCCGCCTGTGGCCAGGCATCAAGTACAGCAATATGGGGCTGTATAAATCGCGCAAGCTCAGCGTCGCGACGCCACCGGGACTGCATCATCACCGGGCGCTGTACGATTGCTATATCACCGCGGCCCTGCTGCTCGATATCATCAACACCTCCGGCTGGACGCCTGAGGAGATGGCGACCATTACCGGCCGCCCGGCGCTGCTCTCCACCTTTACCTTCGGCAAATACCGCGGCAAGCCGGTCTCGGAAGTGGCGGAAAACGATCCTGGCTATTTACGCTGGCTGTTTAATAACCTGGATCGCATGAGCCCCGAGCTGCGCCTGACGCTGAAGCACTATCTCGGGGAGTAATCGGCGCTATACCTCCGCCTGGCCCGGCAGCGTCCCCTGCGCCAGGCCAATCAGAAACGCATACTCCAGCGCCACGCCTTCATAGCTTTTGAAGCGGCCGGATTTACCGCCGTGGCCGGAATCCATATCGGTACACAGCAGCAGCAGGTTATCGTCGGTTTTCAGCTCGCGCAGTTTTGCCACCCATTTTGCCGGCTCCCAGTATTGTACCTGCGAATCATGCAGGCCCGTGGTGACCAGCAAATGCGGATACGCCTGAGCCTGCACGCCGTCGTACGGGCTGTAGCTTTTCATATAGCGGTAATAGGCTTCATCCTGCGGATTCCCCCACTCTTCAAACTCGCCGGTGGTCAGCGGAATCGACTCATCGAGCATGGTGGTGAGGACATCGACAAAGGGAACCTGGGCCACCACGCCGTGGAAGAGCTCCGGCCGCTGGTTCACTGCAACGCCCATCAGCATACCGCCGGCGCTGCCGCCCATGCCGTAGCAAAAACGCGGATCGCCGTAGCCCTGCGCCAGCAGCGCATCGCAGACGTCGAGATAATCGTTGAAGGTATTTTTCTTGCACAAAAACTTACCGTCTTCGTACCACTGCTGTCCCAGCTCGCCGCCGCCGCGAATATGGGCGATAGCGAACACAAAGCCGCGGTCGAGCAGGCTCAGGCGGCTGGCGCTGAAATCCGCATCCATGCTTGCGCCGTAGGAGCCGTAGCCGTACACCAGCAGAGGGCTGGCGCCCTTGCGGAAATGTTCATGACGGTAGACCAGCGAGACCGGGACTTCGACGCCGTCGCGGGCGTTGATCCACAGATGCTCGCTGCGGTAGTGGCTGGCATCGAACCCTTTGACTTCCTGCTGTTTCAGCACCCGCCGCTCGCCGGTATTCATATCCAGCTCAAACAGCGTATCCGGCGTCGTCATGGAGGAGTAGCCGTAGCGCAGGCGGGCGGTTTCCGGCTCCGGATTATAGGCAAGCCAGGTCACATAGGCCGGATCGTCAAAGGCAATGCCCTGGGACTCTCTTGTCTTACGATTGATCTGACGCAGGCTGGTCAGCCCGCGCTGGCGCTCTTCCACAACCAGCCAGTCGGTAAACAGGGTAAATCCTTCCAGCATGACTTCGTGACGCGGCGCGATCAGGGTCTCCCACTGCTGCTCATCGCGCAGGGTAGTACGATAAAGGCCGAAGTTCTTACCCTCACGGTTAGAGCGCAGATAGAAAGCGTGCTGATAGTGATCGAGGCTATATTCATGATCTTTACGCCGCGGTAGAAAACAGACCGGCTCGGCGTCGGTCATTTCCGCATTGAGCAGCAGCACTTCGCTGGTGGTCGCGCTGGCCAGATAGATCACCACAAACTGCTGGGAAGTCGTCTTGTGTACGCTGACGTAAAAAGTATCGTCCTGCTCTTCATACACCAGAACATCCGCACTGGCCGGCGTCCCCAGACGGTGGCGCCAGACCTGATACGGCAGCAGCGTGGTGGGATGTTTACGCACGTACCACAGGGTCTGCGAATCGTTACTCCAGGCAAAATCAGGCGAGACGTTCTCCAGCACTTCCGCAAATTGCCGGTCGTCGTTTAAGGGAAAGAAGCGCAGGCTATACTGGCGTCGGGAGAGATAGTCTTCCGCCACCGCCATCAGGCTGTTGTCGGGCGAAACGCCTAATCCGCCGAGGGTATAGAATTCGCTGCCGGCCGCACGCTGGTTGCCGTCAAGCAGGACGTCCCATTCATCCCACTCCTCTTTGACTACCGGCTGGCGTTGATAAATCGCGTACTCGCAGCCCGGCTCGTAGACCTGACGGTAACGATAGCCATTTTTGCTGTAGGGGGCTGACACTTCGCGCTGCGGAATACGGTCGATAATCTCCTTGAGTACCCTGTCCTGCAGGCTACTTTGCGAAGACATCACTTTTTTGCCGTACTCATTTTCCTGGCGCAGATAATCCAGCACTTCCGCCTGCGAGCGATCGTCATCGCGCAGCCAGTAGTAATTATCGATTCGCGTGTCGCCATGTAATGTCATGGCATGGGGGATCCGTTTCGCTTTTGGTGGCATCTGCTTATTCTTCTGCGGCTTGTATTGAGTACTAAAATTTTCAGGCTGCTTCAAAGCAGCCTGAAGGGTGACGTGACTACACAATATATAAGGGTGGCAAAAGTCGCCAGCGATGCAAGCGAAACGTGCGGATTTAGAGCGTTACGGCCTGTTTTTGCGCCTGAATATCCCGTTCGATATCCTCACGCACTTCCTGCGGGAGCTTCAGCGCTTCGCCGAGGGCGTTCAGATAGCTGCGTTCCATAAAGTGGTCAATATCAATGACCGCGCAGCTGATATAGTAAACTTCAAGCGCCTCTTGCTCGCTGCAGATGCCCTGCGCCAGGCTCTGCGGGTCGAGGGGCTGCGCCAGCGCCCGGTCAATTAACACCCGGCCCTGGACGTCGACGTTTGCCGCACGCAGCTGCTCTTCGATATTTGCCCGCTCGCGTTCGTCAATATGTCCATCGCTTTTAGCGGCGAAGACCAGCGCCATAATCAGCCGTTCGCTGCGGGCGTCGAGTTCGGCCGGTGCGGGAGATGGCGCCTGTGCGGGCGCGACATCAGCCGATGCCTGCTGCGCGCTGGCGCGCATCTTCTGCTGATATTTATTCCATAAAACGCTGCCCGCAACCGCGCCGCCGCCGACCAGCAGCGCGCCGGTGCCGTATTTGGCTAACAGCTTGCGCGATGATTTGCTGGCGACCAGCAGCCCGGCCAGCCCGCCAAGCGCGCCCGGCAGGAGTAAATTTTTGCCGCTTGATTGATCGTCAGATGAAGAAGACCGCCCCTGCTGACCCAGCAGAGACTGCAGTTGATTAAGCCAGTTAGCCATACATTTCCTCGTTGCGCGATAAGCGATACCACCAGCCTAAACGACGCGACGTCAGGAAACGTTATCGGCAGCTAAAGATGAGCAAATGTCGCGCCGGGAAGCGCGGGAGCCTGCCGCCAGAAGCGCTGGCGGCGGCAGCGTAGCTCAGGCCGCTTTCGCTTTGCGCGGCTTCGCCGGCGCCGGGGCTTCAGATTCGACGACGTCGTCGGTCTTGTCGCCCTCTTCTGCTTCTGCGCGATCGGCTGGCGCCTCGGCGGCGCCCTCGGCTTCCGGCAGCTTACCGGAGCGCAAAATATGGTTGAGGGTGTCTTTACGTTCGGCCAGCCACATCGCCATGCTATCGCGCTGCTCTTCATCGAGCGTTAGCGGGCATTCAACCAGCCAGTCGTTCAGTACTTCCGCCAGATCGAGCATTTTGTCATAAGCATCGGCCTCTTTTTTGCTGGCAAAAGACATTTTTTCCTCACCTTCGCGAATCACTACATATTTAATTTCAACCGCCATGATGCAGCCTCTCAGTACTGTATTTTTATACAGTATATCAAATTTCTTCCCCGAACTCAAATGACGCGCATAAAGACATGCGCAAACGTTTTCGTTTATAATGCGGCGCATGTTTTTTTACTGCGGAAGAGAGTTATGACTGTATTAGGTACGGCGCTGCGCCCTGCGGCAACAAAGGTAATGCTGTTAGGTTCCGGTGAACTGGGTAAAGAAGTGGCCATTGAATGCCAGCGCCTGGGAATTGAGACCATCGCCGTCGATCGTTACCCTGACGCTCCGGCCATGCAGGTCGCACACCGTTCGCACGTCATCAATATGCTGCACGGCGAAACGTTGCAGGCGCTGATTGAGCAGGAAAAGCCTGACTTTATCGTGCCGGAAATCGAGGCCATCGCCACCGATACACTGGTCGCGCTGGAGCAGGCCGGGCAGAAAGTCGTCCCCACCGCGCGCGCGGCAAAGCTCACCATGAATCGCGAAGGGATCCGCCGCCTGGCCGCTGAAGAGCTGAAGCTGCCGACCTCCGCCTACCGTTTTGCCGACAGCGAACCCGCCTTCCGCGAAGCCGTCGCCGGGATAGGCCTGCCGTGCATCGTCAAGCCGGTAATGAGCTCATCGGGTAAAGGCCAGAGCTTTATTCGTTCCAGCGAACAGCTGGCTGACGCCTGGCAGTATGCGCAGCAGGGCGGCCGCGCCGGAGCCGGACGCGTTATCGTTGAAGGCGTGGTGAATTTTGATTTCGAGATTACCCTTCTCACCGTCAGCGCCGCGGATGGCGTACACTTCTGCGCGCCGGTCGGTCATCGCCAGGAAGATGGCGACTATCGTGAATCCTGGCAGCCGCAGCAGATGAGCGCGCTGGCGCTGGAACGCGCGCAGGAAATCGCCCGTCAAGTGGTGCTGGCGCTGGGCGGCTACGGCCTGTTCGGCGTCGAACTGTTCGTCTGCGGTGATGAGGTGATTTTTAGCGAAGTCTCGCCGCGCCCGCACGACACCGGTATGGTCACGCTGATTTCACAGGACTTATCCGAGTTCGCCCTGCACGTTCGCGCCTTCCTCGGCCTGCCGATTGGCGCGATTCGCCAGTACGGCCCGGCGGCCTCGGCGGTGATCCTGCCGCAGCTAACCAGCCAGAACGTCACTTTCAGCAATATTCAGGCCGCGGTCGGCGCGGGACTGCAGCTGCGTCTGTTCGGCAAGCCGGAAATTGACGGTTCGCGTCGTCTGGGCGTGACGCTGGCGATAGCCGATAACGTTGAGGAAGCTGTTGCGCGCGCCAAAGCGGCGGCGTCAGCGGTCGTGGTCGCAGGATAAAAAAAAGCCCGGTCGCAGACCGGGCCTCTGGTGAGTGCGCGAAGATTACTTCGCGCCTTCTACCGCCTCACGAGCCAGTTTGGTGATACGGTCGTAATCACCGGCTTCCAGCGCATCCGCCGGCACCAGCCAGGAGCCGCCGATGCACAGTACGCTGTTCAGCGCCAGATAGTCGCGATAGTTCGCCGGAGAGATGCCGCCAGTCGGGCAGAAGCGAATGTGCGCGAACGGGCCGCCAATCGCCTGCAGCGCTTTCACGCCGCCGTTTGCTTCCGCCGGGAAGAATTTGAACTCTTTCAGGCCATACTGCATACCCAGCATCAGCTCGGATACGGTGCTGATCCCCGGGATCAGCGGAATGGTGCCTTCGCCGGTCGCCGCTTTCAGCAGGGATTCGGTCAGGCCAGGGCTGATAGCAAACTGCGCGCCCGCTTCGGTCACTTCTTTCAGCTGCTCAACGTTAGTGACGGTACCGGCACCGACAATCGCTTCCGGGACTTCTTTGGCGATCGCGCGGATAGCGTCCATCGCGCACTCGGTACGCAGGGTCACTTCCAGTACGCGTACGCCGCCTGCAACCAGCGCTTTCGCCATTGGCACAGCGTGTTCCAGCTTTTTCACCACGATTACCGGTACTACCGGACCGGAGGTGAGGATTGCTTCTGCAGTTGTTTTCCAGTTTTTCATCAGATTTTCTCTCGCCAGATCTATAAATCGAATCGTCTTAAAAATTGATGCAGGTTGCGCCCTGTTCTGCTCCGGAGAGTTTCTCACGCAGCGCACCGAACATTTCCCGGCCGGTTCCCACGCGCGAACCGCTCAGGTCAGGAATATGCGCCTGACGCGCGGCCAGCTCTGCGTCATCGACCAGCAGCGTTAGCTCGCCCGTCTGGCCGTTGACGCGGATGATATCGCCATCGCGTACCTTCGCCAGCAGGCCCCCATCGTACGCTTCTGGCGTCACGTGGATCGCCGATGGCACTTTGCCTGATGCGCCGGAGAGACGACCATCGGTTACCAGCGCAATTTTGAAACGGCGGTCCAATAATACACCAAGTGGCGGCATAAGTTTATGTAATTCTGGCATGCCGTTCGCTTTTGGCCCCTGATGACGGACGACAACCACGCAATCTTTGTCGAGCAGCCCCGCTTCAAAGGCGGGCAGTACGTCATGCTGGCTCTCGAAAACCACCGCAGGAGCTTCAATAATCTGGTTTTCAACCGGCACGGCGGAGGTTTTCATGACCGCGCGTCCGAGGTTACCGCTCAGCACTTTGGTGCCGCCGTGGCGAGAGAACGGTTTGTCAAACGTGGCGATAACCTGTTCGTCCAGCGGCGCGGTCGCCCCTTCGCGCCAGTCAAGTTCGCCGTTATTAAGCCAGGGTTCCATGGTGTAGCGAGAGAGGCCGAAGCCGGCCACGGTGTGAACATCTTCATGCAGCAGGCCGCCTTTCAGCAGCTCGCGCACCAGCACCGGCACGCCGCCAGCCGCCTGGAAGTGGTTAATATCCGCCGGGCCGTTCGGGTAGAGGCGCGCCAGCAGCGGCACCACGTCAGAGAGATCGGAGAAATCATCCCAGTTAATGATAATCCCTGCCGCCCGCGCCATAGCCACCAGGTGCATGGTGTGGTTGGTAGAGCCGCCGGTTGCCAGCAGCGCGACAATCCCGTTGACCACCACTTTTTCATCAAACATTTTGCCCAGCGGCATCCACTCGTTACCGTTGCCGGTCAGGCGGGTCACCTGGCGGGCGGCGGCGGCGGTCAGCGCTTCGCGCAGCGGCGCATCCGGATGCACGAATGACGATCCGGGCAGCTGCATCCCCATAAACTCAACCACCATCTGGTTGGTATTGGCGGTACCGTAGAAGGTACAGGTGCCAGGCGCATGGTAAGACGCGGCTTCGGACTCCAGCAGCGCCATACGATCCACTTTGCCTTCCGCATAGAGCTGACGAATGCGCACTTTTTCTTTATTCGCCAGGCCGCTGGCCATCGGCCCGGAAGGGATAAAGATGGACGGCAGGTGGCCGAACGACAGCGCAGCCATAGCCAGGCCGGGGACAATTTTATCGCAGACGCCGAGGTAGAGCGCGCCGTCAAACATGTTGTGCGACAGGCCAATCGCGGCGGACATGGCAATCACTTCGCGGCTGAGCAGCGACAGCTCCATCCCGTCCTGCCCCTGCGTCACGCCATCGCACATCGCCGGAACGCCGCCGGCGACCTGGCCTACCGCGTTCGCGGAGTGCAGCGCTTTGCGGATAATGTCCGGATAGCGCTCATAGGGCTGGTGGGCGGACAGCATATCGTTGTAGGAGGTAATAATGGCGATGTTATTGCGCAGCATGCTTTTCAGCGAGGCTTTGTCATCCGCCTGGCAGGCGGCGAAGCCGTGGGCCAGGTTACCGCATGCCAGCTGGGCGCGATGAACGGTGTCGGTTTTGGCCTGGTTAATCCGGGCGAGGTAGGCTTCGCGGGTATCGCGCGAGCGTTCGATGATGCGATTTGTTACCCGTAACATTTCAGAATTCATAAAGGCTCCTCAAATTTCATCTGTCCGGCCGCAGCGCTTTAGCGGTACTTTTAGGGGCTTAGGGCACCAGTACTGGGGCTCAGGGGCAAAATATCTGCAGGCAGTGTAATAAAAAAAGCCCCGGGGGTGAATCCTCCGGGGCTTAAAAGATTAAAAATTACGCGACTTGCTGCGTCAGATCATGTTACCGGTAAAATAACCCTGACGGAGGAGCTGGCGATTACTCAAACTCGTTCCACGAACGACCGTCGCGGGTGATCATCGCCACGGAGGCAACCGGCCCCCAGGTACCCGCCTGATACGGTTTCGGCGAATCACGATCGGCAGCCCAGGCTTCAGTGATGGAATCGACCCACTTCCACGCCTCTTCCACTTCATCACGACGGACGAACAGCGCCTGGATACCGCGCATCGTTTCCAGCAGCAGGCGCTCATAGGCATCCGCCAGGTGGGTTTGATTAAAGGTTTCCGAGTAGCTCAGATCCAACTTGGTGATCTGCAGGTTATGCTTGTGGTCAAGTCCGGGAACTTTGTTCAGCACCTGGATATCCACCCCTTCATCCGGCTGCAGACGAATGGTCAGCTTATTCTGCGGCAGCTCTTGCCAGGTCTCTTTGAACAGGTTCAGTTCCGGCGTCTTGAAGTAAACCACGACTTCGGAACACTTGGTCGGCAGACGTTTACCGGTACGCAGGTAGAACGGTACGCCCGCCCAGCGCCAGTTGTCGATATCCACGCGGATCGCCACGAAGGTTTCTGTATGGCTGGACTTGTTGGCCCCCTCTTCCTCGAGGTAGCCCGGCACTTTTTTGCCCTGGGCAAAACCGGCGGTGTACTGGCCGCGCACCGTTTTTTCACGCACGTTGGTGCGGTCAATGCGGCGCAGCGATTTCAGCACCTTCACTTTTTCATCGCGGATGCTATCGGCAGTCAAATCTGACGGCGGGGACATGGCAATCATGCACAGAATTTGCAGCAGGTGGTTCTGGATCATGTCGCGCATCTGCCCGGCCTGATCGAAGTAGCCCCAGCGGCCCTCAATGCCCACCTCTTCCGCCACGGTGATCTCGACGTGATCGATGGTGCGGCTGTCCCAGTTATTGACGAACAGCGAGTTGGCAAAGCGCAGCGCCAGCAGGTTCAGCACCGTCTCTTTACCCAGATAGTGGTCGATACGGTAGACCTGGCACTCTTCAAAGAACTCACCCACCCGATCGTTGATCTCGCGGGAGGTTTCCAGGGAGGTACCCAGCGGTTTCTCCATCACCACGCGGGCCGGCTTGGCGTTCAGCTTCGCTTCACCCAGACCTTTGCAAATCGCGCCAAAGGTGCTCGGCGGCATGGCGAAATAGTTAATGGTCACCCGCTCTTTCTGATCGAGCATTTTGCCCAGGCGGGTAAACGCTTTGGTATCGTTGACATCAAGGTTACAAAAATCCAGACGCCCGCTCAGGGTCTCCCACAAACCTTCATCGATTTTCTCCTTCATGAAGGTTTCCATCGCTTCACGGACTACCTTGGTGTAAGCGTCTTTGTCCCAGTCGGCGCGACCGACGCCGATGATGCGGGTGTCAGGGTGGATCTGACCCGCTTTTTCAAGCTGATACAGGGAAGGCAGCAATTTACGTCGCGCCAGGTCACCCTTCGCGCCGAAAATGACCAGATCGCATGCCTGGGCCGTTTGCGTTACCGCCATGTCATTCTCCTTAGTTGATAGCCCGGTGCTTATGCCAGACTATAGTTGTATTTGTAATTTTCTTTCACTGCATCGTACTGTGTTTACGAATTTCCCGAAACCCTCAGCGGCCGTTCCCGCTGCTAAATCGCACAGGGTGGAAAATAGAGGCTGAGATTTTGGGCATGCGGCTAATATTGTTCGTTGTTTCGACCGATTATCAGTTAGTAAAATACGACTCTGATCATGTAATGAAAAAAAACAACATATTTTCAGGTCATTCCTCACCGTTTCCGACTACGGAGGGGTATATTCTTGCTAAAACGCCTGATGATTTCACCCATTAATGAAATCGCTTCCATTGATGAGCGCCCGATTACCCATGAATATGCTGGAAAAAATCCAGTCCCGGCTGGAACACCTTAGCAAATCTGAACGCAAAGTGGCGGAAGTCATCCTTGCTACCCCCGCGCAGGCCATTCATTCAAGTATTGCCGCCCTGGCGCTGGAAGCCGGCGTCAGCGAGCCCACAGTTAACCGTTTCTGCCGCAGCCTGGAAACGCGCGGTTTCCCGGATTTCAAACTGCATCTTGCACAAAGCCTGGCGCACGGTACGCTCTATGTTAACCGCAACGTCGATGAAGACGACAGCGTTGAGTCCTATACGGGAAAGATATTTGAGTCAGCCATGGCCAGTTTAGATCAGGTCCATCATTCTCTCGACATGTCGGCGATCAATCGCGCGGTTGACCTGCTCACGCAGGCGAAGAAAATCGCCTTTTTTGGCCTGGGCTCTTCGGCCGCCGTCGCCCACGACGCGATGAACAAGTTTTTCCGTTTTAACGTGCCGGTGATCTATTCCGACGACATCGTCCTGCAACGCATGAGCTGTATGAACTGTAATGACGATGATGTGGTGGTGATTATCTCGCATACCGGCAGGACTAAAAGCCTGGTGGAGCTGGCTCAGCTGGCCCGCGAAAACGATGCGATGGTGATCGCGATTACCTCCCCCGGCACGCCGCTTTCCCGGGAATCAACGCTGGCGATTACCCTGGACGTACCGGAAGATACCGATATCTATATGCCGATGGTCTCCCGCTTAGCGCAGCTGACGGTGATTGATGTCCTGGCGACCGGCTTCACCCTGCGGCGGGGAGCAAAATTCAGAGATAACTTGAAGAGGGTCAAGGAAGCGCTCAAGGAATCGCGCTTTGATAAAGAGCTCAGCGTACACAGCAATGACCAATAAAAGTAGAAACAAAGCACTATCCTATTACACCGTCGGTAACGTTCCGGTATAGCGACTTTGCTCGTCGGCGCTACCGAATCCATGTTCACGCAACACCAAAGTTGTTTCAGTCAACGGAGTATTACATGTCCAGAAGGCTTCGCAGAACCAAAATCGTGACTACCTTAGGCCCGGCTACCGACCGCGATAACAACCTTGAGAAGGTTATTGCCGCAGGCGCTAACGTGGTACGTATGAACTTCTCTCACGGCACCGCGGAGGATCATCAGATCCGTGCGGATAAAGTCCGTGAGATTGCGGCGAAACTGGGCCGTCATGTCGCGATTCTCGGTGACCTACAGGGGCCGAAAATCCGCGTTTCCACCTTCAAAGAAGGCAAAATTTTCCTCAATATCGGCGATAAATTCCTCCTCGACGCAAACCTGGGTAAAGGCGAAGGCGACAAAGAGAAAGTCGGCATCGACTATAAAGGGCTCCCGGCTGACGTGGTTCCGGGCGACATTCTGCTGCTGGACGACGGCCGCGTACAGCTGAAGGTCCTGGAAGTTCAGGGCATGAAGGTATTCACCGAAGTCACCGTCGGCGGACCGTTGTCCAACAATAAGGGGATTAACAAGCTGGGCGGCGGCCTCTCGGCAGAAGCGCTGACGGAGAAAGACAAAGCGGACATCATCACCGCCGCCAAAATTGGCGTCGATTACCTGGCCGTCTCCTTCCCGCGCTGCGGCGAAGACCTGAACTACGCTCGTCGCCTGGCGCGCGATGCCGGCTGCGATGCCAAAATCGTCGCCAAAGTCGAGCGCGCGGAAGCGGTATGCGATCAGGACGCGATGGATGACGTGATCCTCGCCTCCGACGTTGTCATGGTGGCACGCGGCGACCTCGGCGTGGAAATCGGCGATCCGGAGCTGGTCGGCATCCAGAAGGCGCTGATCCGCCGCGCCCGTCAGCTGAACCGCTCGGTCATTACCGCGACGCAGATGATGGAGTCGATGATCACCAACCCGATGCCAACCCGCGCCGAAGTCATGGACGTGGCGAACGCCGTGCTGGACGGCACCGACGCCGTGATGCTGTCGGCAGAAACCGCCGCGGGCCAGTATCCGTCTGAGACCGTTGCCGCGATGGCGCGCGTCTGCCTCGGCGCGGAAAAAATCCCCAGCCTCAACGTCTCCAAGCACCGCCTGGACATTCAGTTCGATAACGTGGAAGAAGCCATTGCGATGTCCGCCATGTACGCGGCGAACCACCTCAAGGGCGTCACCGCTATCATTACCATGACGGAATCCGGTCGGACCGCGCTGATGACTTCCCGCATCAGCTCCGGCCTGCCGATTTTCGCGCTGTCTCGCCACGAGCGCACGCTGAACCTGACCGCGCTGTATCGCGGCGTGACCCCGGTGCATTTCGATAGCGTCAATGAAGGCGTAGCCGCTGCGCACGACGCGGTAACGCTGCTGCGTGATAAAGGCTATCTGGTGACCGGCGACCTGGTTATCGTCACTCAGGGTGACGTGATGAGCACCATCGGTAGCACCAACACCACCCGCATTCTGACCGTCGAGTAAGCCTCTCCACCTACCTGCCAGCGCCGCAGCTGGCAGGTATTTTTTTGCCCCCTCGCCCGCTAAACTACGCAAGCCAGCTCAACAATAGCGTGGCGGTAATCACCGTCGACGCGCCGCCGATACGGGTGGCTATCTGGGCAAAAGGCATTAATCCCATTCGGTTTGATGCCGAGAGAATGGCAACGTCTCCCGTCCCCCCAAGCCCGCTGTGGCAGCTGGTGACGATGGCCGCTTCGACCGGGTACATATTCAAACGAGAAGCGATAAGAAAGCCGCTTAGCGCCATCGCAATGACGATTGAGCCACAAACCACCACGTAGCCAACCGAGAAGACCGCGACCACGCTTTCCAGAGGAACATACAGCATTCCCAGGCCTATCATCAGCGGCCAAACCAGCGCGGCGGAGACGAACTTGTAGCAGCTGTGCGCCCCCAGTTCCATCGCCGCCGGGATAACTTTCGCGTATTTGCAAAATACCGCGGCCAGAATCATCAGCACCGGCCCCGGAATATGCACCACCTTTTCCAGCAGACCGCCGACGATAAAAAACGCGCAAATCATTAATAATCCGGCCCCCATCAGCTGGAAATCCGTGGGCTGCGCGCGCTGATTTTGCGCAAAGACGCTGTTATCTTCATGGCTGCGGATCAGCATTCCGCTGCCGGAGAGCGAAGGACGTCGCGTCCCCATGCGCGCCAGAAAACCGGCGCAGATGATGGCGAAAATGTTGCCCACCACGGCAGCCGGCGCCAGCTGCGCCACGTAAACGTCGGGCGTTTGCCCGAGAATAGCTGAATAGGCCAGCGACAGGGGCAGGATCCCTTCACCGATACCGCCGCCGATGATCGGCACGATAATAAAGAAAAAGGTGTGGTAGAAACTGTAGCCAAACAGGCTGCCCACCAGCAGGCCGGTTAAGATCGCCGCCCCGGTCCCCACCACCAGCGGGACAAACATACGTACCATTCCCTGAATCAGGATGGTTCTGTTCATGCCCAGAATGCTGCCGACGACCAGGCAGGCGATGACGAAATAGAGGAGGTTGGCCTCTTTCATCAGCAAGTGCACGGTATCGAGGGTATGCGCTTCGAACATGCCGAAATAGACCAGCACCGACGGCGTCATCAGGCACAAAATGGCCGGGCCGCCAACCTCCTTGAGGATTGGCACCATTCGGCCAATTTTAGCCAGCGCGAACCCCAGGGTCATGATTACCGCCAGACCGCCAATCATGTTCTTCGGCAGCAGGCCTGCGGTCGCGGAGATGGCAACAATTGCGGCTATCCCGATAAAGAGCACCAACGGCACGGCGCCGACCTCAATATTGGATAAAAGTCGTGGCGCCTGCCCGCTCGGCAGCGTTTTATCTATCGGGTGGTTGAGTGAGTTATTTTCCATATTTTTACCTGAATAATGATGTCACGTAGGGTATCGACGCAATATTAAAAGCGCGCAATCAAATAAATAAAAAAGTGCCAGGCAAAATACCAATGAAACAAAAAAAACGTTAGCACAGGACGTTAACATTAAAAAATAAAATCCAGGTTTTACTGTCGTGCTTTGTGACTAAAGCATAATATTTATTTTAAGTAATTTAATTTATTACCCTGAAACTAAAGTTACCGGCATCGGTATAACTGAATAGCAGAGAGATAAAGTGATGACTCTGTCCTTTTTTCTCTATTTGTAAGTAAAGTATTTAAGACGAAATTATTTAAACCCCAGCGACTGTGATGACTATCACCTTTTAAATATTATGGGATCGCTAGATTAAAAAAACACAACGTAGCCGATAATATATTTTCAGGACATCTTATGCCTTCACTGCTCTTAGAATCCCTTTTTCCCCTGGTGTTTATCATGCTGCTCGGATGGCTAAGCGGTAAGCTGGGCTATACCCGCCGCGAGGATGCGTCCGTACTGGCCACGGTGGTCATTCGTTTCGCGCTTCCCTTCCATCTTTTTATCGGCGCACTGAATACTCATCCCGATAAGATGAAAAACTTCACCTTTATGGCGGTGTTAGTCATCGGTCTGATGGGGTCATATATCCTCACGCTCCTGATCTCACGCTATGTTTTTCGTCATGATATTAAAACCAGCGCGATTCAGTCCCTGGTGTGCGCGTTCCCCGACATGGCCTACTTTGGCGCTCCCGTGCTTGCGGTGCTGATTGGTCCGGAGGGTTTTCTCGGCGTGCTTATCGGTAACCTGGTGACCAGCGTATTGATGATCCCCCTGACCATCATCCTGATTCGCATGGGTGACAAGCGCGGCCGCGCTGACGCGGAACAGCCTAATCCGCTGCGGCTTATCCTGCAAAACCTGTTTAAAGCCGTCCGAAACCCGATTGTCTGGATACCGATTTCCGGGGTACTGCTCAGCCTTGCCGGAGTACAGCTGCCGCACATGCTGAGCATGCCCATTGAGATGGTGGGAAAAGTGGCGGGCGGCCTCTCCCTGTTCGCCCTTGGGCTGCTATTTTACGGCGAACGTCCTACGGTCAATATTCAAACCTGTACCAATATCAGCATCAAGAATCTGCTCCAGCCGGCCATGATGGCCGTAGCCGGTCTCGCCTTCGGGCTCAGCCATAGCCTGATGCAGCAGGTCATTATCATCGGCGCGACGCCTTCCGCCATTGCGGCAGGGATGTTTGCCCTGCGCAGCGATACCTATATCGAGCCCGCCTCATCCTCTATTTTGCTCGGTACCGCAGTGGGCGTCGTCACTGAAGGATTCATGATTTATTTAATCTCTTAATCACTGAAATAAAGCCCGAAGAATTCCGGCAATTATTTATTATGATATTCAGGAGTCATCAAATGTTAGCCACAGAAACCTTATATACGCCCTATAACGGCGCCGTGCTGCTGGAAAATCCGTTATTAAATAAAGGTCTCGCATTTACTGAAGGTGAACGTACCGCGTTTAATCTTCAGGGTCTGCTGCCGCATAATGTCGAAACGATTGAAGAGCAAACCGCGCGCGCGTGGGGGCAGTTTTGCCAGTTTAAACGGGATATTTCGCGCCATATCTACCTGCGAAATATTCAGGATACTAACGAGACCCTATTCTATAATCTGCTGCGCAGCCATATGAAAGAAACGCTGCCGATCATCTATACCCCAACGGTAGGTGAAGCATGTGAACACTTCTCTGAAATTTATCGCCGGGGACGCGGTCTGTTTATTTCATGGCCTAACCGTCACAACATTGATGAGATGCTGCAGGGCTTTTCCCGCAATGATATTAACGTTATTGTGGTGACCGACGGCGAGCGCATTCTTGGCCTCGGCGACCAGGGGATTGGCGGCATGGGGATCCCGATTGGTAAACTCTCGTTATATACAGCCTGCGGGGGTATACACCCGGCATCAACGCTCCCCATTATGCTGGACGTGGGCACCAACAACGCCCAGCATCTTGAGGACCCGCTGTATATGGGCTGGCGTCATCCGCGTATAAGCGACGAGCAGTACATGGAATTTATGGACATGTTTGTCCATGCCATCACGCAGCGCTGGCCCAATGTGCTACTACAGTTCGAAGATTTTGCGCAAAAAAACGCCACCCGGCTTCTTAACCGCTATCGTCACCAGCTGTGCTGTTTCAACGATGATATTCAGGGCACGGCAGCCGTGACCTCAGGCACGCTGATCGCTGCCGCCGCTGCCGCCGGTACGCGGATCCGCGATCAGCGAGTGGTGTTTCTCGGCAGCGGATCGGCCGGATGCGGGATAGCGGAAAAAATCATTGCGCTGATGGTTGATGACGGGCTCTCAGAGCAGGAAGCGCGCAATCGCATCTTTATGGTCGACCGCCCTGGCCTGTTGACCGATGAGATGCCGGATTTGCTGGACTTCCAGCAGGGCCACGTCACGCCGCGGAAAAATCTTACCCGCTGGGATACCAGTGCGGCCCACCTGTCGCTGATGGATGTTGTACGCAACGTCCATCCCACCGTACTGATTGGCGTATCCGGCCAGCCGGGACTATTCAGCGAAGAGATTATCAAAGAGATGCACCGGCACTGCCCGCGTCCGATTATTATGCCGCTGTCCAACCCGACCTCCCGCGCCGAAGCCCAGCCGAAGGATCTGCTGGAATGGACCCGGGGGAATGCGCTAATTGCCACCGGCAGCCCGTTCGCGCCCGTATTCTATGACGGTAAGACCTACGATATCGCCCAGTGCAACAATGCCTATGTTTTCCCCGGTCTGGGGCTAGGGATTCTGGCCAGCAAAGCGGCGCGCGTGACCGAAGTGATGCTTATCGCCTGCAGTAAAACCCTGGCCGCCCACTCGCCTTTGGCCACCCGCGACGCTGGCGGATTACTGCCGCCGGTCGACGAGATTGAGATGATTTCCCGGGCAATTGCCGCTGAGGTCGCACGCGCGGCTCAGCAGGATGGCGTCGCGCCGCAGATTGACGAGGCTCAGCTGGCCGCGAATATCGATAAAATGTTCTGGCGAGCGCGCTACACCGCGTATAAACGATCGCCATTTTGATCGCCATCCCAGACACATATTACGGGAAGCGCGCCGGCTTCCCGCCGCACCGGGAAAACCCCGCATGATTAATGTGCTGATTGTCGATGATGATTCCATGGTGGCCGAGCTGAACCGGCTGTTTCTCAGCCGGGTGGCGGATTTCCACTGCTGCGGCGTGGCCCCCACGGTCCGCGAAGCCAGGGAGATGCTCAGCCATTTGGCGCAGGTCGATCTGGTGCGGCTGGATGTCTACATGCAGCAAGAGAACGGGCTGGATCTGCTGCCCGCGCTACGCGCCGATGCGCGAAATATTGATGTCATTATGATTACCTCCGCTGCCGATAGGTGCACGGTTCAGACGGCGCTGCATTATGGCGTGGTCGATTACCTGATTAAACCGTTTCAGTTTCCGCGCTTTGAGGAGGCGCTGTTGTCATGGCGTAAAAAGCGCGATCTGAAGAATGCGAAATCCAGCTACGCCCAGGCCGATGTGGACAGCCTGCTGCGCAGCGGGGTTCAGCAGCAGGAAAGCGCACGCCGCTTGCCGAAAGGGCTTACGCCGCAGACGCTTCGTCTGGTGTGCCAGTGGATTGACGCCTGGCAGGAACGTGACTTTTCGACCAATGAACTGGCCGCGGCGCTGCAGATATCCCGGGTCTCATGCCGCAAATATCTGATTTGGCTGGAGCAGATAAATATCCTCTACACCACCAACCATTACGGCATCACCGGTCGTCCGGAATATCGTTACCGGCTCGTTGCCGATCATTTGGCGCTACTCAAACAATACGGCCAATGAACCCGGTGAGGCCATTGGCTGCGATTTTCACCCCTGATGCGGCTTCTTCCTGGGGTACAGCTCTTTACGCTTGTAGGGCTCGATTTCACCCGGCTTGCGCGTTTTCAGCAGCTTGAGGATCCAGGTGTACTGCTCGGTATGCGGCTTCACGAACACTTCCACCTCTTCGTTCATCCGCCGGGCGATAGTGTTATCGTCCGCTTCCAGCAGATCGTCCATCGGCGGGCGCACCAGCACCGTCAGACGATGCGTTTTACCATCATAGACCGGGAACAGCGGTACGACGCGGGCGCGGCAGACTTTCATTAAACGGCCGATCGCCGGGAGCGTCGCTTTATAGGTGGCAAAGAAATCAACAAACTCGCTGTGCTCGGCGCCGTGATCCTGATCCGGCAGATAGTAGCCCCAGTACCCCTGACGCACCGACTGAATAAACGGTTTGATCCCGTCGTTGCGCGCGTGCATACGTCCACCGAAACGACGGCGCACGGTATTCCAGACGTAATCAAATACCGGATTGCCCTGATTATGGAACATCGCCGCCATTTTTTGCCCGCCGGAAGCCATCAGCATCGCCGGAATATCCACGCACCAGGCATGGGGAACCAGAAAGATCACCTTCTCGTTGTTTCTCTGCATCTCATCGATGATCTCTTTGCCCTGCCAGTCGACGCGAGAAAGAATGCGCTGCGGGTCGCGCAGGCCTAACTCCGCCATCATGACGATCGCCTGCGGCGCGGAGGCATACATTGCATCAATAATGGCTTCTCGTTCCTGCTCACTCTTTTCCGGGAAACAGTACAGCAGGTTAATCTGCGCCCGACGGCGCGAACTCTTTGCCAGGCGCCCCACAAAGCGCCCCATTTTGCCGAGAATCGGATCGCGGAAAGAGGCCGGCGTCAGAGCGATACCGGCGAAGGCAAAAACCCCTAACCACGCGCCCCAGTAGCGCGGTAGTAAAAAGGATTTTTCAAATTTTGGAATAAATTCAATATTATTTTTTTTCGTTTCCATGCCCAATCCGCAGAATTTCCGCTCAATAAAGATAATGGGTTAGTTTAGCGATACGTTGAGTAACGTACAAAAGAAAAAGCCGGCGCGCAGCGGGCACCGGCTTTAACTGACGGAAGGTTAGTCAAACCGCAGCTGCGGAATCACCTGTTTTGCCTGCGCCAGATAATCGGTACGGTCGGAACCGCTGAGCCCTTCCGTACGCGGCAGTTTCGCCGTTAGCGGGTTGACCGCCTGCTGGTTGATCCACACTTCATAATGCAGATGCGGACCGGTAGAACGCCCGGTGTTGCCCGACAGCGCAATACGATCGCCGCGTTTCACCTTCTGCCCGGGTTTGACCAGCAGCTTACGCAGGTGCATATAGCGGGTGGTATAGGTGCGACCATGACGAACGGCGACGTAATAACCTGCCGCACCGCTACGTTTAGCCACCACCACTTCGCCATCCCCTACCGACAGCACCGGCGTACCCTGCGGCATCGCAAAATCGACGCCACGATGCGGCGCGACGCGGCCGGTCACCGGGTTCAGACGACGCGGGTTAAAGTTCGAAGAGACGCGGAACTGACGTGCGGTCGGGAAGCGCAGGAACCCCTTCGCCAGGCCGGTACCGTTGCGGTCGTAGAATTTGCCATCCTCAGCGCGGATCGCGTAATAGTCTTTACCCTCCGAGCGCAGGCGCACGCCAAGCAGCTGGCTTTGCTCGCGCTTACCGTCGAGCATTTCACGCGACATCAGCACGGAGAATTCATCGCCTTTTTTCAGCTTACGGAAGTCCATCTGCCACTGCATGGCTTTGATCACCGCGCTGATTTCGGTACTGGTCAGGCCGGCATCGCGAGCGCTGGCGACGAAGCTGCCGCCTACGGTACCTTTCAGTACGCTATTGACCCAGTCGCCTTTTTGCAGCTCGCTGCTCATTTTGAAACCGTTTGCAACCCGATCGTAGGTGCGGGTTTCGCGGCGCGACATCTCCCAGGTCAGGCTTTGCAGGTCACCGTCCGCCGTCAGGGTCCAGGAGAGCTGTTGACCAATTTTCAGATTACGCAGCTCTTTATCCACCGAGGAGAGCCGGGCGATATCGCCCATATCAATGCCGTACTGATTAAGAATGCTGCTAAGCGTATCGCCGGTCGAGACCACATATTCGTGGCCACCGGAATCGCTATCCGCCTTGTCATCCAGCTCGTCCTGAGGGATAGCCTCTTCTTCCTGAGGCGCCTGATCGATGGGTTCCGAAGCTTCTGGCAGCAGCGAACGAATTTCGCTTTGTTCCAGCTCGATGGTTCTGGTGATGGGGGTGGATTCAGGATGGTGGTATATGTAAGGCCGCCAGACGGCGACCGCTAATGTAAGAACGCTAAGCGACCCCAGCATAACGCGGTGAGGTCGTGGCAGATTGTTAAATGCCTGAGTGACAGCGCGGGCTATCTGTTGCACGTATTCACTTCCTCGTTATTCTCCTTTCAGGCAGCTTGAATACTGATTCGCCATCTGGCTCAGGAATTGCGGGTAACTCTCTTTACCCAGCTTAATTCCGATTCCAAGTGGATCCAGGGTTCCCATGCGCACGGACGTTCCCCTGGCAACAGCTTCGATGACCGCTGGCCTGAACTGTGGCTCAGCAAAAACGCAAGTTGCTTTTTGCTCAACCAGCTGTGTTCTGATTTCGTGTAAACGCTGCGCACCAGGCTGGATTTCAGGGTTGACAGTAAAATGACCCAGTGGGGTCAAACCGTAATGTTTTTCAAAGTAGCCGTAGGCGTCATGAAAAACGAAATATCCCTTCCCTTTCAGCGGTGCCAGCTCGGTCCCAACCTGCTTGTCGGTTGCGGCTAATTTTGCCTCAAAATCCTTCAGGTTGGCGTCAAGTTTGGCTCGACTCTGCGGCATAAGTTCCAATAATTTATCGTGGATTGCAACCGCCGAAAGGCGCGCTATCTCTGGGGAAAGCCACAGATGCATGTTATAGATGCCGTGATGGTGATCGTCGTCACTATTTTCCCCGGCGCCATGGTCGTGACCATGATGGTCGTCGTCGTCGTCGGTGCCTTTCATGAGTAGCGGTTTCACGCCGTCAAGCTCGGCAATCGTCACCTTTTTGTTCGGCGCAATGCTTTGCGTTGACTTATCCATAAACGCCTCCATCTCTGGACCAATCCAGACCACTAAGTCTGCGTTCTGTAAGCGTTTTGCATCCGATGGCCGCAGCGAATAGTCATGCTCCGAGGCCCCGTCCGGCAGCAGTACCTGCGTCTGTGTCACCCCATCGGCGATAGCGGAAGCGATAAAGCCCAGTGGCTTAAGGGAAGTGACAACCGCGGCGCTGGCCAACGGCGCATGGGCGAACAAAAAAGCGGCGCTAAGTCCAGCGCAAAGAAGCGTATTTTTATGTAACATAATGCGTCTAATCATCGTATAGAATGAGAAAGATGTGATATTATAACATTCACTGGCTTGTGCAACCTCTAATTTGATATGACAAATCTTGTAACTCTGGAAAACGTCGCGGTCGTTTATGGCCAAAGGCGCGTGCTGTCTGACATTTCGCTAACGCTAAAGCCGGGCAAAATTTTAACCTTACTGGGGCCGAACGGCGCCGGTAAATCGACCCTCGTGAGAGTGGTTCTGGGGCTGGTAGCACCCTCGGAAGGGATTATCAAACGCGACGGGCATCTGCGGATCGGCTATGTGCCGCAAAAGTTGCACCTTGATGCTACCCTGCCGCTGACCGTCAGCCGCTTTATGCTTTTACGTCCGGGAACGCACAAACGCGACATTCTGCCAGCGCTTAAGCGCGTGCAGGCCGGGCATCTGATCGACGCCCCTATGCAGAAGCTTTCCGGCGGAGAGACCCAGCGGGTACTGCTGGCGCGGGCGCTGCTCAATCAGCCGCAGCTGCTGGTGCTCGACGAGCCGACGCAGGGCGTTGACGTCAACGGTCAGGTGGCGCTTTACGATCTGATTAACCAGCTGCGCCAGGAGCTTGATTGCGCCGTACTGATGGTTTCTCATGACCTGCATCTGGTAATGGCCAAAACCGACGAAGTGCTGTGCCTGAATCAGCATATTTGCTGCTCCGGCGCGCCGGAAGTGGTCTCTATGCACCCGGAATTTATCTCGATGTTCGGCCAGCGCGGCGCGGAACAGCTAGGGATCTATCGCCATCATCATAACCACCGCCACGACCTGCAGGGGCGGATTGTACTGCGTCGGGGAAATGACCGTTAATGATTGAATTACTGCTCCCCGGCTGGCTGGCCGGAATGATGCTCGCCTGTGCGGCGGGTCCGCTGGGATCGTTCGTCGTCTGGCGCCGGATGTCCTACTTCGGTGATACCCTGGCCCACGCCTCTCTGCTCGGCGTGGCTTTTGGTTTACTGCTCAACGTCAATCCGTTCTATGCGGTCATCGCGGTGACGCTGCTGCTGGCGGGCGGCCTGGTGTGGCTGGAGAAACGCCCCCACCTGGCGGTAGACACGTTACTCGGCATCATGGCGCACAGCGCGCTGTCGCTGGGCCTGGTGGTGGTCAGCCTGATGTCAAACGTGCGCGTCGATCTGATGGCCTATCTGTTCGGCGATCTGCTGGCGGTGACGCCGGAAGATTTGATCTCCATTGCGATTGGCGTGGTTATCGTGCTGGCGATCCTGCTCTGGCAATGGCGCAACCTGCTGTCGATGACCATTAGCCCGGACCTGGCGTTTGTTGATGGCGTTAAGCTTCAGCGGGTCAAGCTGCTATTGATGCTGGTGACCGCGCTGACCATCGGCGTGGCGATGAAGTTCGTCGGGGCGCTGATTATCACGTCGCTGTTGATTATTCCCGCCGCAACGGCCCGCCGCTTTGCCCGTACGCCGGAGCAAATGGCGGGAGTGGCGGTTGGCGTGGGAATGATTGCGGTTACCGGAGGATTGACCTTCTCCGCGTTCTACGACACGCCGGCGGGGCCTTCCGTGGTGCTGTGCGCCGCGCTGCTGTTTATTTTCAGCATGAGCAAGAAACCGGCCGCCTGACGCTTATGCGCCCGCGTCAGCCGTCATCAAAACTCGGCAGACGGCTATGGGCTCATGGCCGTCTGCGGACGTTGTAGCCCGGCTAAGGCGTTCACGCCGCAAGCCGGGACATCAAACCGCAATACCGCTTCAGCTATTTCCCCGGCTTGCGCTCCGCTTAGCCGGGCTACTGGCCTCTGCAGTCTGCCGTTTTATAGCCGGACAACGATTACGGCATTTCCGGCGGCGTAATGCCGAAGTGGGTCCAGGCCCGTACCGTCGCCATTCGCCCGCGCGGCGTACGCTGTAAAAAGCCCTGCTGGATCAGATACGGCTCCAGCACGTCTTCAATGGTTTCCCGCTCTTCACCGATGGCCGCCGCCAGGTTATCCAGGCCGACCGGCCCGCCAAAGAATTTATCGATGACCGCCAGCAGCAGCTTACGGTCCATATAATCAAAGCCTTCCGCATCCACGTTGAGCATATCCAGCGCCTGAGCGGCAATCTCCTCAGAGATACGCCCGTCGTAGCGAACCTCGGCAAAGTCACGCACCCTGCGCAGCAGGCGGTTGGCGATTCGCGGCGTACCGCGCGCGCGGCGCGCGACCTCCAGAGCCCCCTCTTCGCTCATCTCCAGTCCCATATAGCGGGCGCTGCGGCTGACAATATGCTGCAGGTCCGGGATCTGGTAGAACTCCAGGCGCTGAACGATGCCAAAACGGTCGCGCAGCGGTGATGTCAGCGAGCCGGCGCGAGTCGTCGCGCCAATCAGGGTAAACGGCGGCAGATCGATTTTTATCGAACGCGCCGCGGGCCCTTCGCCAATCATGATATCCAGCTGATAATCTTCCATTGCCGGATACAGGACTTCTTCGACCACCGGCGACAGGCGGTGGATCTCGTCGATAAACAGAACGTCGTGGGGCTCAAGATTGGTCAGCATCGCCGCCAGATCGCCCGCCTTCTCCAGCACCGGGCCGGAGGTGGTGCGCAGGTTAACGCCCATCTCGTTAGCGACGATGTTTGCCAGGGTGGTTTTCCCCAGCCCCGGCGGGCCAAAAATCAGCAGGTGATCGAGCGCGTCGCCGCGCAGCTTCGCCGCCTGGATAAAGATCTCCATTTGCGAACGGACGTGCGGCTGGCCCACGTACTCTTGCAGTAATTTAGGGCGAATGGCGCGATCGGCCGCCTCTTCAAAACCGCTGCTGTCCGCCGATACCAGCCTGTCTGCTTCAATCATCCCTTACCTCACAACGCGGCGCGGAGCGCTTCGCGAATTAGCGTTTCACTGTTGGCATCCGGGCGTACGATTTTGCTGACCATCCGGCTGGCCTCCTGAGGTTTATAGCCCAGCGCCACCAGCGCGGCAACCGCTTCCTGTTCAGCATCATCGTCAGACGGGCCGGCCGGCGACGTCAGGACCAGATCCGCTGCCGGCGTGAACAGATCGCCGTGTAGCCCTTTGAAGCGGTCTTTCATCTCGACAATCAGGCGTTCCGCGGTTTTCTTACCGATACCCGGCAGCTTCACCAGCGCCGCCAGCTCCTCGCGCTCAACGGCATTCACAAACTGCTGCGCCGACATGCCGGAAAGGATCGCCAGCGCCAGCTTCGGACCGACGCCGTTGGTTTTAATCAGCTCTTTAAACAGCGTGCGCTCCTGCTTGTTGTTAAAGCCATACAGCAGCTGTGCATCTTCACGGACGATAAAGTGGGTGAAAATGATCGCCTCTTTACCCACGTCCGGCAGCTCATAGAAGCAGGTCATCGGCAGATGAACCTCATAGCCTACGCCTCCCGTTTCAAGTAAAACCAGCGGGGGTTGTTTTTCGAGAATGATGCCTCTGAGTCTGCCTATCACATGGAGCTCCTGGATTAAGGGCCGAAAGTCTAATGCGGTATCATAAAAAAAGGCTGGATAGATATCCAGCCTGATTTCAGGTTATCGTAAGCGTCCGCGCGCCAGGTTCAGGCGGCTTTCGCCGATCTGAGCCGCGTTCTGGCTGACGTGGCAATGGGTGATGGCGATGGCTAAAGCATCTGCCGCATCCGCCTGCGGGTTAGCCGGCAGCTTAAGCAACGTGCGCACCATGTGCTGCACCTGGCTCTTTTCCGCGCTGCCGATGCCGACAACGGTCTGCTTTACCTGCCTGGCGGCGTACTCAAAGACCGGTAGGTCCTGATTCGTCGCCGCGACAATCGCCACGCCGCGCGCCTGGCCGAGCTTCAGCGCCGAGTCGGCGTTCTTTGCCATAAACACTTGTTCGATGGCGAAGTAGTCCGGCTGGAACTGGGTGATAATTTCCGTCACGCCCGCATAGATAAGCTTCAGGCGAGACGGTAAATCATCCACTTTCGTGCGAATACAGCCGCTGCCCAGGTAGCTCAGCTGGCGTCCAACCTGGCGGATGACGCCATAACCAGTGACGCGCGACCCCGGGTCAATGCCGAGAATAATGGCCATCACGCGCCTCCGGTTAGTGGTTTAACGGTCGGCAACATTAGAGCGTTGCGGCGACCTCATCAGAGATCTCGCCGTTATGATAAACTTCCTGCACGTCGTCGCAATCTTCCAGCATATCGATCAGACGCAGCAGTTTCGGCGCAGTTTCCGCGTCCATGTCCGCTTTGGTTGACGGGATCATCGAGACTTCAGCGGCGTCCGCTTTCAGGCCGGCGGCTTCCAGCGCATCGCGTACCGCGCCCATCTCTTCCCAGGCGGTATAAACGTCAATCGCGCCGTCGTCATAGGTCACAACGTCTTCCGCGCCCACTTCCAGCGCCGCTTCCATGATCGCATCTTCGTCGCCTTTCTCGAAGGAGATAACGCCTTTTTTGCTGAACAGGTAGGAAACGGAACCGTCGGTCCCCAGGTTACCGCCGGTTTTGGTGAAGGCATGACGTACTTCCGCCACGGTACGGTTGCGGTTGTCGGACAGACATTCAACCATTACCGCCGTGCCGCCAGGACCGTAACCTTCATAGATGATGGTTTCCATGTTCGCATCATCATCGCCGCCGACGCCGCGCGCGATAGCGCGGTTCAGGGTGTCGCGGGTCATGTTGTTGCTCAGCGCTTTGTCGATTGCCGCGCGCAGACGCGGGTTAGAGCCCGCATCGCCGCCGCCCAGACGCGCGGCGGTGACCAGCTCGCGAATAATTTTCGTAAAGATCTTACCGCGCTTGGCATCCTGTGCCGCTTTGCGGTGCTTGGTGTTGGCCCATTTACTATGACCTGCCATAAAAAACTCTCCAAAAAAAAGCGCGCCCTTTCAGGCGGCGTTAATTACAAATTCTTCAATCGCCTGCCGGTTGCTCCAGGACTTGGTCAACGTGGCGGCTTCCGCCGCGTCAACCCAGCGATAGTCCAGATGTTCCGTAAAGACAATCTGGCGTTCATGGGGGAGCGCGAGACGGAACCAAAACTCCGTATTGCGCTCAACGCCCGGCGCATAGCGATGACGTAAATGAGAAAATATCTCGAATTCTACCGTACGCTGACAATCAACCAAAGCCAGCTGCTCGCTGGCAACATCGATGGCGACCTCTTCCATAACTTCACGCGCGGCAGCCTGCGGCGCGGTTTCTCCCTCTTCCAGGCTGCCGGTAACCGACTGCCAGAACGCGGGATCGTCGCGCCGCTGCAACATCAGCACCCGCTTCGTATCTTCGGCGTAAATCACCACCAGTACGGAAACGGGGAGCTTGAATGACATCTTACTTATTCTCCAGAGACTCTTTTGCCTCTTTCGCCACCACCTGAATACCGAGTTCGCTCAGCGATGCCGGGTTAGCGAAGCTTGGCGCTTCGGTCATCAGGCAAGCGGCTGCGGTCGTTTTCGGGAAGGCGATAACGTCACGGATATTATCGGTACCGGTCAGCAGCATGGTCAAACGGTCGAGGCCAAAAGCCAGGCCCGCGTGCGGCGGGGTGCCGTATTTCAGCGCGTCCAGCAGGAAGCCAAACTTCTCGCGCTGCTCCTGCTCGTTAATGCCCAGGATGCCGAACACGGTCTGCTGCATCTCACCGCTGTGAATACGCACGGAACCGCCGCCCACTTCATAGCCGTTGATGACCATATCGTAGGCGTTAGCCACCGCGTCTTCCGGCGCGGCTTTCAGCTCGGCGGCGGACATGTCTTTCGGCGA
This sequence comes from Klebsiella sp. PL-2018, assembly GCF_019048985.1. Classification (NCBI taxonomy): domain Bacteria; kingdom Pseudomonadati; phylum Pseudomonadota; class Gammaproteobacteria; order Enterobacterales; family Enterobacteriaceae; genus Klebsiella; species Klebsiella sp. PL-2018. Next base: position 2,144,491 of record NZ_CP077673.1, on the reverse strand, counting down.
GGTGAACGGATGGTGCATCGCGGTCAGGCCGCCTTCGCCGTCGTCTTCAAACATCGGGAAGTCGATAACCCACAGCGGCGCCCATTTGTCTTCGTCGGTCAGGTTCAGGTCTTTGCCCAGCTTCAGACGCAGCGCGCCCAGCGCGTCGGCGACCACTTTTTTGTTATCCGCGCCGAAGAAGATCATATCGCCATCCTGCGCGCCGGTGCGCTCAAGGATCGCTTCAACGATGTCGGCGTTAAGGAATTTAGCCACCGGGCTGTTGATGCCTTCAAGGCCTTTCGCCCGCTCGGTTACTTTAATATAGGCCAGCCCTTTCGCGCCGTAGATCTGGACAAACTTACCGTATTCGTCGATTTGCTTACGGGTCAGCGCAGCGCCGCCCGGTACGCGCAGCGCGGCAACGCGCCCTTTGGCGTCGTTAGCCGGGCCGGCGAAGACGGCGAATTCCACCGCTTTCACCAGATCGGCGACGTCCACCAGCTCCATCGGGTTACGCAGGTCTGGTTTGTCAGAACCGTAGCGGCGCTCGGCTTCGGCGAAGGTCATGATCGGGAAATCGCCCAGATCCACGCCCTTCACTTCCTGCCACAGGTTGCGCACCAGCGCTTCCATGACTTCGCGCACCTGCCCGGCGGTCATGAAGGAGGTTTCCACATCGATCTGGGTAAATTCCGGCTGACGGTCGGCACGCAGGTCTTCGTCGCGGAAGCATTTAACGATCTGATAGTAGCGGTCAAAACCGGACATCATCAGCAGCTGCTTGAACAGCTGTGGAGACTGCGGCAGCGCGTAGAATTTCCCTTTATGCACGCGGGATGGGACCAGGTAGTCGCGCGCGCCTTCCGGCGTGGCTTTGGTCAGCATCGGCGTTTCGATGTCGAGGAAACCGTGGTCATCCATAAAGCGGCGCACCAGGCTGGTGATTTTCGCACGGGTCTTCAGGCGCTGCGCCATTTCCGGACGACGCAGGTCCAGGTAGCGATATTTCAGACGCGCTTCTTCGGTATTGACGTGGTTGGAGTCCAGCGGCAGCGCTTCAGCGCGGTTGATAATCGTCAGATCCGATGCCAGCACTTCGATGGCGCCGGTGGCCATATCGCTATTGATGTTTTTTTCGTCACGCGCGCGCACGGTACCGGTGACCTGGATGCAGAACTCATTACGCAGTTCAGAGGCCAGCTTTAATGCGTCGGCACGATCCGGATCGAAAAACACCTGTACGATGCCTTCGCGGTCACGCATATCGATAAAGATAAGGCTACCGAGATCACGACGACGGTTGACCCAACCACACAGAGTCACTTGCTGCCCTACGTGGGACAGACGAAGCTGCCCGCAATATTCTGTACGCATGAGATATCCCTTAACTTAGCCGCAGGCGGATTGTTGCCTGTCTTGCAGGCGACGAGGTCGCAGCTTTAGCTGATGTCACAACTGAATGAAAAAAGGCGGCTATTATACTGGAAATTATGGCGCACGATAAGCCCGGCGCAGCGCGCAGCGTTGCTTTGCTGCGCGCTTATTGCTTGTACTCACAAAAATTAACAAAATTTGTTACCCTCGGGCGAGATCGGCAACGGTATTGTAGCGACCTGACAACAGAAGAAGATACGGGGATATCATGTTAGAACTCAATGCAAAAAAAACCGCGCTGGTGGTTATAGACCTGCAGGAAGGCATTTTACCGTTTGCCGGCGGCCCGCATCGGGCTGACGACGTGGTTGAGCGCGCCGCGAGTCTGGCCAAAAAGTGCCGCCAGCAGGGTTCCCCGGTGGTCATGGTTCGCGTTGGCTGGTCGGCGGATTTCGCCGAAGCGCTGAAGCAGCCGGTCGATGCCCAGGCAGGCGCCCATACGCTACCGGAAAACTGGTGGTTCTATCCGCTGGCGCTGGGAAAACAGGAGAGCGACATCGAAGTCACCAAACGCCAGTGGGGAGCCTTTTACGGCACCGACCTGGAGCTGCAGCTTCGCCGTCGCGGTATCGATACGATTATCCTGTGCGGTATCTCAACCAATATCGGCGTCGAATCGACGGCGCGCAACGCCTGGGAGCTGGGCTTCAATCTGATTCTCGTTGAAGACGCCTGCAGCGCAGCAACGGCTGAACAGCATCAGGGCAGCATGACGCACATCTTCCCGCGTATTGCCCGCGTGCGCAGTACCGAGGAGGTACTTGCCGCGTTATGATCTATATTGGGCTTCCCCAATGGGCGCACCCGAAGTGGGTGCGCCTGGGTATCACCAGCCTTGAAGAGTATGCCCGCCATTTTAACTGCGTGGAGGGCAACACGACCCTGTACGCTTTACCAAAAGCTGAGATTGTCAGCCGCTGGTATGAACAAACCCACGATGATTTTCGCTTTTGCTTCAAGTTTCCGGCCACCATTTCGCACCAGGCATCGCTGCGCAACTGCGACGACTTAAGCCACGAGTTTTTCACCCGCCTGGCGCCGCTGTCATCGCGCATTGGCCAATACTGGCTGCAGCTGCCGGCCACGTTCGGCCCTCGGGATCTTCCCGCGCTCTGGCAGTTCCTTGACAGCCTGCCGCGCGAATTCAGCTACGGCGTTGAGGTAAGGCATCCGGAGTTTTTCGCCAAAGAGGAAGCGGAACAGCAGCTCAATCGCGGGCTGCATCAGCGAAACGTCAACCGCGTGATCCTGGATAGCCGTCCGGTTCATAGCGCCGTCGCCCGCAGCCCGGCGATGCTCGACGCGCAAAGAAAGAAGCCAAAAGTTCCCGTCCATGCGCTGGTGACGGCCCACCATCCGATGGTGCGTTTTATCGGCAGCGATGACATGGCGCAAAATCGTGAGCTGTTTAGCGTGTGGTTACGCACGCTGCCAAAATGGGCGCAGACAACCACGCCGTACCTGTTCCTCCATACCCCGGATATCGCCCAGGCGCCGGAACTGGTCGACACCCTGTGGAGCGATCTGCGCGCCGCCCTACCGGAAATAGGGGCGGCACCTTCAATTCCGCAGCAAACCTCTCTTTTCTGATATCCTGCTATCCTCAATTGAGCCACCGGAAGCGATAAAAGGGAGTTTTGAGTATGGTCAGCGCGCTGTATGCGGTTTTAGGTGCGTTATTGCTTATTAAGTTTTCCTGGGACGTTGTACGACTGAGGACGCAATATCGCGTTGGCTACGGCGACGGCGGTTTTAGCGAACTGCAGGTTGCTATACGCGTGCACGGGAACGCGGTGGAATATATTCCCATTGGCCTGATTCTGCTGCTGTTTATGGAAATGAACGGCGCGCAGACCTGGATGGTCCACGTCTGCGGTATTTTACTGATCGCCGGGCGCCTGATGCACTCCTATGGCTTTCATCATCGTCTTTACCGCTGGCGTCGTTCCGGCATGAGCGCGACGTGGTGTTCGTTGTTGCTGATGGTGCTGGCGAACTTCTGGTATATGCCCTGGGAGTTGGTTTTCTCCGTCCGTTAGCGCACAATACGCCGTTTTCGATTTTTCGGGTTTAACGTTATGTCTCACCGCGATACGCTTTTTTCCGCGCCGATTGCCAGCCTCGGCGACTGGACCTTTGATGAACGGGTTGCTGAAGTCTTCCCGGATATGATCCAGCGCTCTGTTCCCGGCTATTCCAATATCATTTCCATGATCGGCATGCTGGCGGAACGTTTCGTTCAGCCGGATACCCAGGTTTACGATCTCGGCTGCTCGCTTGGCGCAGCCACGCTGTCCGTGCGCCGCAATATTGCGCATGCCGGCTGCAAAATCATCGCCGTTGATAATTCGCCGGCCATGGTCGAACGCTGCCGTCGCCATATTGACGCCTATAAGGCGCCGACGCCGGTCGAAGTGATTGAAGGCGATATTCGCCACGTCACGATAGAAAACGCCTCGATGGTGGTGCTGAACTTCACCATCCAGTTTCTCGAACCGGGCGAACGCCAGGCCATTCTTGATAAGGTCTATCAGGGACTCAATCCGGGCGGCGCGCTGGTGCTGTCGGAAAAATTCAGCTTCGAAGATGACAACGTCGGCGAACTGCTGTTCAACATGCATCATGATTTCAAACGCGCCAACGGCTATAGCGAGCTGGAAATCAGCCAAAAGCGCAGCATGCTGGAAAACGTGATGCTCACCGATTCCGTCGAAACCCACAAAGCGCGCCTGCGCAAGGCCGGTTTCGAACATGCCGAACTGTGGTTCCAGTGCTTTAACTTCGGATCGTTAATCGCCGTAAAATCCGGGGACCAGGCATGATTGATTTCAGCAACTTTTATCAGTTAATTGCCAAAAGCCCGCTGTCGCACTGGCTGGAGACGCTGCCCGCCCAGGTGGCGGCCTGGCAGCGTGACGCGCTGCACGGGAAATACCGGGAATGGGAGCGGGCCGTCGAGTTTCTGCCCGAGTTTTCGCCCTACCGACTGGATCTGCTGCATAGCGTCACCGCGGAGAGCGAAACGCCGCTGGGCGACGGTCAGCGTCTGCGGATTGAAAACCTGCTGAAGAATCTGATGCCGTGGCGTAAAGGGCCCTGGTCGCTTTACGGCGTGAATATCGACACCGAATGGCGTTCCGACTGGAAGTGGGAACGCGTACTGCCGCACCTTTCCGACCTCACCGGACGTACCATCCTTGATGTCGGCTGCGGCAGCGGATACCACATGTGGCGGATGATTGGCGCCGGGGCTCGTCTGGCGGTAGGCATCGATCCCACCCAGCTGTTCCTTTGCCAGTTTGAAGCGGTGCGAAAGCTGTTGGGCAACGATCAGCGCGCGCATCTGCTGCCGCTGGGCATTGAGCAGCTTCCGGCGCTGAACGCCTTTGATACCGTCTTTTCGATGGGCGTGCTGTACCACCGCCGCTCCCCGCTCGATCACCTGTGGCAGCTCAAAGATCAGCTGGTTCCCGGCGGCGAGCTGGTGCTGGAGACGCTGGTCGTCGAGGGCGACGAAAATACCGTGCTGGTGCCGGGCGATCGCTATGCGCAGATGCGCAACGTCTACTTTATCCCTTCTGCCGCCGCGCTAAAGCAGTGGCTGGAGAAATGCGGGTTTATCGATGTACGCATCGTCGACGCCTGCGTGACGTCCACCGAAGAGCAGCGCCGCACCGAGTGGATGACCACCGAGTCTCTGGCCGACTTCCTCGATCCGCAGGATAGCAGCAAAACCCGCGAAGGCTACCCTGCCCCGCTGCGCGCGGTGCTTATTGCCACCAAACCGGAAACAGAACAGTCGCTGGCGGCGAAAAAGCGGGCCGACAAGCAGCCTGGCTAACGCGTTTTCAGGATAAAAAAAGGCCCCTGTTTAATGGGCAGGGGCCTGGTACGGGCAATCATCATATTGGGCGACATGATGTGCAGCAAAAAACGGTTTATCCCCGTCATACTTCAAGTTGCATGTGCGTTGGCTTTCCTCGCTCACCCCAGTCACTTACTTGAGTAAGCTCCTGTGGATCCCCTGCGTCGCCGCCTTCTCGCAACTCGAATTATTTAGGGTCTTAATCTCTCTGTGCGGAAATAATCTTCTTCATTTCCGCTACCGCTTCGCCATTGACGGCGTAGCGTAAGTATTCATCTGCTTCGGCATCCGTAGACATCGACAGTCCGGGATTGCGAAAGCGCATCGGGGACGGTAACCACTGGCCTGCCGAGGTATGCACCTCTTTTACCCCTGCCTGCAAAAATAGCGGCAGGTTGGCGGCGCGGACGCCTGCACCGGCCATAATAATAGGAGTATCGCTTTGGGAAATAAGTTCCCTGATTAATGAAATTCCTTTTTCGGCTGAAGACTGCTGGCCCGAAGTCAGGATACGCTGAACGCCGAGTTCAGCCAGCTCAGCGCTGGCCTGGCGCGGGTCGGCGCACATATCAAAGGCCCGATGAAAGGTGACGGCCAGGGTTCCCACCGCCGCCATTATTTTTTTCATTCGCGCCCTATCCACCCGACCGTCGGCGTCCAGAACGCCGATCACCATGCCGGGAAAACCGAGATCCTTCACCGCGGCCACATCATCAAGCATCGCGGCAAATTCGCCGGCGGTATAGCAAAAATCACCGCCGCGCGGGCGAATAATTGGATGAACGGGAATGGTCACCGCTTCACGCACCGATTTCAGTACCCCCAGCGAAGGCGTCAGCCCTCCCTCCTGCGGCGCGGCGCATAGCTCGATGCGATCGGCGCCCCGGCGCTGGGCCTCCAGCGCGCACTCCATGCTGTAACAACAGACTTCCAGTAAGGTCATTCTTCTCTCCGTCGATAGGGCAGGCACTACAGAATGTCACGATTTCTTCCGGCAGACGCCGCGTCGCTTCACACTGTTATCGTTCAGCGTGTTCGCTGGCGACAATTTGCTCAATCGACCACGGGTGAAATTTGATCGTCACTTTGCCATCCGTTACCGCCAGGGTCGGATTCGGTAAACGCTCACGCTCTCCTTTCGGCGCGCTGGTCTTCACAAAAATGCCCGGCTGGCCCAGCCCTTCATCGGAAAGCAGCGCCAGCGCGCGGGTATTGAGCGTTTCAGGATCGCCCGGCAGAACGATTTCAATATGCTCCCAGCCTTCATGCGGATAGCGCTTTTCGCCCGGCCACGGCAGTTCAACGATGCTAAAACGCCAGTGCGCCACGACCACCGGCTCATCCAGCCTGAACAGGCAGATGGGTCGACCGTTAATGACATTTTCCGACAGCAGAGTAGCGCATTGTTCAAAGCCGCGACGCCAGCGCTCCGCCGTAGCGTTCTGGTGACAGCGCAGGGAAATATGGTCGGCGTCATGGGGCGTAATATCGAGACCGAGCCGGTGAGCAAGCGCGTTCAGCGCCTCGGTAAAGCGCGGCAGGTCCGCGGAAATATCGTTCAGTTCATCTATCTGCTGCCAGTTCGCCATCGTAAGCCTCGGTACTCGCTAAAAAGCGCTAATCTATCGCGTTTTCCGCGACCGACCAACCGGCAATCGCCGGCAGCGTCCCGCGAACGGTTATTCGTTGAGCGCGAGGCTCAGCAACCTCCGCGCGGTGCTGACGCGTGGGTGCAAATGCAGTATACTCCTGCCCTAATTTGTCCACATTCCCGCGCCGCCCCATCAGGGTGACGGCGTGTTAACGTAAGGTGTTTCGGTGAATATTCAGGCTCTTCTCTCAGAAAAAGTCAGTCAGGCCCTGATCGCGGCAGGCGCGTCTGCCGATTGCGAACCTCAGGTCCGCCAGTCAGCAAAAGTCCAGTTCGGCGACTATCAGGCCAACGGCGTGATGGCCGTTGCCAAAAAACTGGGCATGGCGCCGCGACAACTTGCAGAGCAGGTACTGTCTCATCTCGATCTGAGCGGGATTGCCAATAAGGTAGAGATCGCCGGCCCTGGCTTTATTAATATTTTCCTCGATCCGGCCTTCCTCGCGGAAAACGTCAGCAGCGCGCTGAAATCGGAACGTCTGGGCGTGGCTCAGCCGCAGGCGCAGACGGTAGTCGTCGATTACTCCGCGCCGAACGTGGCGAAAGAGATGCACGTAGGCCATCTGCGCTCCACCATTATTGGCGACGCCGCGGTGCGTACGCTGGAGTTTCTCGGCCATAAAGTGATCCGCGCTAACCACGTGGGCGACTGGGGCACCCAGTTCGGCATGCTCATCGCGTACCTGGAAAAACAGCAGCAGGAAAACGCCGGTGAAATGGCGCTGGCCGACCTCGAAGGTTTCTATCGCGAAGCGAAAAAACACTACGATGAAGATGAAGCCTTCGCCGAGCGCGCGCGCAGCTATGTCGTTAAGCTGCAGGGCGGCGACGAGTACTTCCGCGAAATGTGGCGCAAGCTGGTCGACATCACCATGTCGCAAAACCAGTTAACCTATAACCGCCTCAACGTTACCCTGACCCGCGACGACGTGATGGGTGAAAGCCTCTATAACCCGATGCTGCCGGGTATCGTTGCCGATCTGAAAGCCAAAGGTCTGGCGGTAGAAAGCGAAGGCGCGACCGTGGTGTTCCTTGATGAGTACAAAAACAAGGAAGGCGAACCGATGGGCGTTATCATCCAGAAGAAGGATGGCGGCTATCTCTACACCACCACCGATATCGCCTGCGCAAAATACCGCTACGAAAATTTGCATGCTGACCGCGTGCTTTACTACATCGACTCTCGCCAGCACCAGCACCTGATGCAGGCGTGGACCATCGTGCGTAAAGCCGGCTACGTGCCGGATTCCGTCCCGCTGGAGCACCACATGTTCGGCATGATGCTCGGCAAAGATGGCAAACCGTTTAAAACCCGCGCCGGCGGTACCGTGAAGCTCGCCGACCTGCTGGACGAAGCGCTGGAGCGCGCACGCCGTCTGGTGGCGGAGAAAAACCCGGAGATGCCCGCCGATGAGCTGGAAAAACTGGCGAACGCGGTCGGGATCGGCGCGGTGAAATATGCCGACTTGTCTAAAAACCGCACCACCGACTACATCTTTGACTGGGACAACATGCTGGCCTTTGAGGGCAATACCGCGCCTTATATGCAGTATGCCTATACCCGCGTGCTCTCCGTGTTCCGCAAAGCGGATATCGATGAAAGCGCGCTGGCGGCGGCGCCGGTGGTCATCACCGAAGAGCGCGAAGCCCAGCTGGCGGCCCGTCTGCTGCAGTTTGAAGAAACCCTGACGGTCGTCGCGCGTGAAGGCACGCCGCACGTGATGTGTTCTTACCTGTACGATCTGGCGGGTCTGTTCTCCGGCTTCTACGAGCACTGCCCGATCCTGAGCGCCGAAAGCGAAGAGACGCGCAACAGCCGCCTGAAGCTGGCGCTGCTGACGGCAAAAACGCTGAAGCTGGGTCTGGATACCCTGGGTATCGAAACCGTAGAACGGATGTAAAACCAAACCCGGCGAAAGCCGGGTTTGGTTTATAACGCCTGATGGCGCCACGCTCATCAGACCTGCAGCATCATTGTATCCCCGGTAAGCGTAAGCGCCATCGGGGAAATTCCGCCCTTCTCAGAAATACTTCCGCAGATACTCCGTCAGGCACAGGATCGCCATCGCCTGGCCATACGGCATCGACGTCAGCGGAATGTCGCGATAAAAATCCAGATTCGAACCCATGCCGGTACCGAACGACGTTTGCAGCAGCTCCCCTTGCGCTGAGATATTCTGCACGATGCCGCGAATCGCTTTTTCCGCAACCTCCGCATACGCCTGGCTCACGTAGCGCTTGCGCACCGCTTTGAGGATCCCATAAGCAAAACCGGCGGTCGCCGACGCTTCCAGATAGGAGTCAGGATCGTCAAGCAGCGTATGCCACAGGCCGCTATCGTCCTGACAGCGGGCCAGCGCCGCAATCTGCGCATTCAGCACCTGCACCAGATAACGCCGTACCGCGCTGTTCTCGGGTAAATCCACCAGCTCCAGGAAATCCGGAATAACGATAGTCAGCCAGCTATTGCCGCGGGCCCAGCGAGCGTGGGCGAAATTATGCCGCCCCTCGTAGCTCCAGCCGTGAAACCACAGGCCGGTCTCACGGTCCATCAGATTCTGCACGTGCAGCAGAAACTGATATACCGCCTCCTCTACGTATTGCGGACGATTAAGCAACTTGCCGATTTTCGCCAGCGGCAGAACCGTCATCATCAGCGTGTCGTCCCACATCTGCTGATGATTCTCTTCCGCCAGGGTGATGTGCTGCATGCCGCCAGACTCAGTGCGCGGCATTTCGTTCATCGCCCACTCCGCCCAGCTATCGAGCCAGGGCAGATACGCGGGGTTGCCCGTCTCTTCGTAGCGGTAAGCCAGGGTGAGAAACGGCGCCATGGTGTTGACGTTTTTGGTGGTCGCGCCTTCGGCAAAGCGGTCGGCAAACCAGCCATCAATAATGTCGCGCATCGCCGTATCGCCGGTCTGCTGGTAATACTGATAAATACCGTACAGGCCGACGCCGTGAGTCCACTCCCAGCCGTTCCACCCTTTGGTGTCGATAACGCGTCCGTCGTCCAGCCGCAGTAAAAATTGCCCGCTTTCGTCCTTAATGTTGACCAGATTGTGCGTCACCTTCTGAATCAGCGCCTGCAGTTCATTGCGGGCGATAAAACGCTCCGGCTGGCGCAGTAATGGGCTATGTTTGACAGGCCAAACTTTCATATCCTTAACCTCTGTTATATGTCGAATTCATGGCTGAACGCGGCTTCAGCGCTGGCGCGGCGGGTTTATTCCGATTCAGATAACCAATATTGTTGTTTCCCCACAGGGCGTCGTACGGCATCCCGGCCAGCATCTCCACCACCTCACGATCCCCGGCGCTGGCCAGTTCTGGCTGAGCGCGACCGGATTCACGCATTTTCAGCGTTTCCGCGCGCAGGACGCTGTGGGTTTGCAGATTAAGCTTAAAGCGCAGGGAAACGAGGAAACCGCAGGCCAGCACCAGTAAGGTGCCCACGCTGAGGATCAGCAGAATGGTATGGCTCACTTCATAAGGCTGCGTTTTCTGTCCGGAGACAAAGCCCGACATCTGCATGATGATCCCCACCAGCATCACCGCTCCGGCCTGGGAAGCTTTACGCGTCAGGGTCATGATCCCGGCAAAGATGCCTTCGCGGCGCTGGCCGGTGATCACTTCGTCCACGTCGGCAATATAGGTATAGGTGTTCCACGGAACGTAGTTGATGCCGCCGCGGCCCAGGCCCGCCACTGCGGATATCAGCAGCAGCAGCGAATAGACATCGCTGAGGCCAGCGTAGTACAGCACCGCGTAAGAGAGCGAACTCAGGCCGAACAGCACCACCACCATGCGGTACGATGGCGCCGGCCCGAAGCGAATACACAGCGGGATCATGGCGATAACCGCAATAAACTGGAAGATCGCCATGGTTCCGAGCAGGTTAGAAGCCATTGAGGCTTCCTGCATCAGGACAAACACCACATAGTAGGTAAAGACCGCATTGAAGACGTCCTGGGCGATATAGCCCCCCAGATACATACCCAGATGCTGACGGAAAATTTTAATGCGCAGGGTCGAACTTAACTCAATGAACAGGCGGTTAAGACTCTGCGACAGGCTCAGGTTCTGTTTCTCCTCTTCGGCGCGCAGCGCGGCCTCCGTCCACTCTTCACGCGGGCGTTCCCAGGTAAAGAACCAGACGAAGGTCAGCATCATGGCGCACAGCACCGAGAACACCAGGCTGGCATAGAAGAAAGAAACGGCGTTGTCCTTACCAAAGATAGTCAGCAGAACGCCCGGCAGGAAGGAAGCCAGAATCGCCGACATCTGCGCCATAGAAATACGCGCGCCGGAGAATTTGGTTTTCTGTTTAAAATCATCGGTCATTTCCGGTACCAGCGTTTCATACGGCACCAGAATCATGGTGTAGACAATATCAAAAAGAAGATAGGTCAGCAGGTAGTACCAGAACCCCATATCCCCTACCCACATGATGGAGTAGCTAAACACGCAGGGGATGCCGAGCAGGATGAAGAACTTACGCCTGCCAAAACGTTTCCCCAGCCAGGTTGAGCCAAAGTTATCCGTCAGAAAGCCCATCAGCGGACTGATTACCGCATCCAGAACCCTGGCGGTGGCAAAAATAAGCGTCGCCTCGATAGGGGAAAGACCGCAAAAGGTGGTGTAGAAGTAGAGCAGCCATGCTGCTGTGAGTGCGGTCGTTCCCGCACCAAGGAAATCGCCCGATCCATAGGCAAGGTAGTTAACCAAACCGATTTTACGTGTTTTCATCGCCGTAAATCCTGTGTCTTTTTTTAGAGAACTCCGAACCGCGTTTTGGCCCATTCAGCCAAAAGGGGGTTGATACATGGCTACATTAAGAGCATGGGAACGGCGTTACCTTTTCATTTTTGCCAGCCAAAAGCGTTCAATGGCAAAAACACAAAGAGTCGATGAACGCGCCTCACTGATTTATAAAACAGCGTTTCTTTTAATACAAAAGATCGGACCAAAAGTTGCGAAGTGACCACCAAAATGGCGCGCGGCGGAGTGAAATCTGGGCGCGTTATTTCGCTGCGGATAAACCTTGCGAAAGCTAAGGAATGGGAGTAAAGACAATAGAAAAGGGTTGTTTCGCGTATCTCAAGGAGGCTTGATGCCCTACTCACATCTGCTGGTCGCCGTGGCACCAACCCCGGAAAGCCGGGTCCTCATTCAGAAAGCCGTCTCCATCGCCCGTCCGGTCAATGCGAAGGTCAGCCTGATTACCCTGGCAACGGACCCGGAGCTGTATAACCAGTTTGCGGCGCCAATGATGGAAAATTTACGCGAAGTGATGCAGGAGGAGACGCGCGGCTTTCTGGCCGAGCTCGCCCGCCACGCCGACTACCCGATAGAGAAAATGACTATCGCCAGCGGCGGGATTGCCCACCATGTGAAGGATTTTTGCCAGCGGCATCGCGTTGACCTGGTGATTTGCGGCAACCACAACCAGAGCCTGTTCTCTCGCGCTACCTGTTCGGCGAAAGATATCGTGGGCAGCAGCGGCGTTGACGTGCTGCTGGTGTGTCTGGAAAAAGGTTAGCGCCGAAAGCGCTAACCGCGATCGTCTCAGGCGAGCTTGGGGAAGGTCGCGACCTTGCGCGCTAAGTGGCTCTCCTCACTTCCTGGCTCAATCTCCTTTAGATCGGCAATAAACCGCTCCTGCCAGCGATGAATATCGTTATCTTTAATCACCGCCAGCATGGCCGAATGGCGGGCAATACGCTCGGCCAGCGGCATGGTTAACGCCTGGTCCAGCGCAGCCGCGACCTCGTCGCGATCGTAAGGATTGACGATTAAGGCCGTCGGCAGCTCGTTCGCCGCGCCGGCAAACTGCGACAGCACCAGCACGCCCGGATTTTGCGGGTCCTGCGCGGCCACATACTCTTTCGCCACCAGATTCATCCCATCGCGCAGCGGCGTAACCAGACCGACGTCCGAGTAGCGAAAGATTTTCATCAGCAGCTTGCGTTCAAAGTGCTGGTTCAGGTAATAAAGCGGCGTCCAGCCCAGCTGGCCATATCGGCCATTAATGCGGCCGGCCGCGGTTTCAAGCTGATGACGAATATCCTGGTAGGCCTGAACATCGCCGCGCGACGTCGGCGCGATCTGGGTATAGCGAATCTTGCCGTGATGCTGCGGATAGTTCTCCAGCAGCGCCTCGTAGGCCAGAAAACGCTCCGGCAGCCCCTTGGAATAGTCCAGCCGCTCAACGGAAAAGATATTCTGCACGCTTTTCAGTTCGCTCTTCAGCTGCGCCAGCTTCGGCGGCAGCGGCCCTTTTGCGCTCCGCGCAATCTCTTCCGGATCGATACCGATCGGATAGACTTCGGTGTGGAAAGGTTTCCCCCAGGCCACATGCTTTTTGCCGTCGCGCGTCGTCAGGCGAGTCTGCATCGATACGCAATCGAGAAACGCCAGGCGATCGCTCTCGGTCTGGAAACCCAGTAAATCGTAATCGCACAGCTGTTCAAGCAGCTCCGCGTGCGGCGGGAGCGCGTTAAAGACTTCCGGCGTCGGGAACGGAATATGTAAAAAGAAGCCGATGCGATTATTGACCCCGCGCTGGCGCAGTTCGCTGGCCAGCGGCAGCAGGTGGTAATCGTGGATCCAGACGATATCGTCAGGTTCGATCAGCGGCAGCAGTTTATCCGCCAGCGTTGCGTTGACGCGCTGATAGCCTTCCCAGGCTTCACGCTGAAAATCGACCAGATCGAGACGATAGTGGAAGGCGGGCCATAAAACGGCATTGGAAAAGCGGTTGTAATATTCGTCGTGATCCTGCTCGCTAAGGTTAAAGGAAGCCCAGGTGATATTCCCCTGCTTCACTTTTTTTAACGGCTGCTGGTCGTCACCGATTTCCCCACTCCAGCCGAACCACAGTCCTCCGGCTGCTTTTAATGCCCCCATAATCCCCACGGCAAGGCCACCGGCGCTGGCCTTTTTGTCATCCGGCGGGGCAATACGATTAGATACTACGACTAAGCGACTCATAGCCATCTCTCCTGTCGGTTAGCGCATCTGGTTGTTGCCCATGATTCGCGATGTTACTAATCCAAAGATGAACAGCGGCGACATCCGGCAGGCGCCAGTGCGCCTGGGTCTCACCGCCGCCCACTTTGACCGATACGCCACTCAGTTGATTGACGACGCTAAAACCCGCTTCATCGGTTAAGTCATCACCGACAAACACCGGCCTGCGCCCGCTGAATGGAGCTTCCTGCATAAAAGCGGCTATCGCTTCACCTTTATTCACTCCGCGCGGTTTGATCTCCACCACGCACTTACCCGGCTGTAATGCCAGAATGGGATGGCGCTGCACGACGGCCTGCGCCAGCGCCAGCACCGCGTGCTGATGCTCCGGCGCCTGTCGGTAGTGCAGAGCAAAGGCCATCCCCTTACTTTCCAGTTCGCATCCCGGCAAGTCATCCAGCGCCGCGGTCAGTTCCGCAGAGAGCGCCTTCTGGAGAGAATCCGGTAAAGAGACAATATGCGTTTTACCATTGATATCACGGCGTTCAGCCCCGTGGACACCGGCAAGCGGCAGCCGGTAAGGACGGGTAAGCTCATCCAGCTCAACCATTGAGCGCCCTGAAATCAATGCCACCGCGCCGTTGTGCTGCTGCACGAGCTGGCGCAGCGACTGCAAAACATCGGCAGGAATGACCACCTGATCGGGATGGGGTTTGATACCGGCAAGGGTACCGTCGAGGTCAAAGAAAAAAGCGCAGTTTCCGGTTAACGCAGGCGGTACATAAATCTGGTCAGCCACCCTGTTTCCTCCATATCATGGCCAGCAACATGCTGGGTGTTAAATAATTGTAGCCATGTAAGTATAGACAGTGTGACCAGCCTCGCCATTTTTGATAGTCATTGCCAGCGCAACGAGCGCTGGCAATGGATTAGGATTAAACTGAAAAGTTGGACGAATCAAACGGCTCGTTTCGCTTTCTGTTTGTAGCGGTCGAAGATCACCGCCGCCAGCAAAATCACGCCGCGTACGACATACTGCGAGAATGGCGAGATATTGAGCAGGTTCATCGCATTCTCTACCGTTCCCAGGATCAGGATCCCGGCCACCACGTAGGAGATCTTACCGATCCCGCCTTTCAACGATACGCCCCCCAGCACGCAGGCCGAGATGACAATCAGCTCATAGCCAATCGAGGTCATCGGCTGTCCGCTGGTCATTCGTGAAGCCAGGATAATGCCTGCCGCCGCGGAAACCAGGCCGGAAAGGACGAAAATGATGATCTTGGTCCGCACTACCGGCACGCCCGCCAGACGCGCCGCTTCTTCGTTACCGCCAATCGCGAGCGTATTGCGGCCAAAGGTGGTTTTATTCAACAACAGGCCGAAGACAATCAGGCAGGCAACGGTCAGCCAGATAGGCGCTGGCAGGCCAAACCAGTTGGCGTAGCCGAGGGTAAAGAAACGCTCGTCTTCAATCCCAACTGCTTTACCGTCAGAGATGATATAGGCCAGACCGCGGACGATCTGCATGGTGGCCAGGGTGGTGATCAGGGCGTTAATCTTCAGGCGGGCAATCACAAAACCATTGACCAGGCCGCTCAGCGCGCCGAGCAGCAGACCGGCGCCGATCCCCACCCACATGCTCTCCGTCAGGTTAATCACCACCGCCGTGGTCACACCGGCACAGGCGATAACCGAGGCGACCGACAGATCGAAATCCCCCGATGCCAGGCAAAACAGCATTCCGCAGGCCACCATTCCGGACATAGAAATAGCCAGCCCCAGGCCTTTCATATTAATAAACGAGGCAAAATTAGGCACAAAAATCACGCAGCCAATAAACAGCACCGCGAAAACAACCAGCATGCCGAACTGATCCCAAATGCGGGAGAAGCTAAAAGCCGACCGGGTAGTACCTGAAGTGGTAACTGATGACATCATAGACTCCTTACTCAGGCGACCGCCTGGCTCACTTTTGGCATGGCAAGGCTCAATGCCTGCTGTTCATTCGCATGTTCATGCAGCAGCTCTCCGGCGATCTCACCCTCGCGCATCACAACAATGCGATCGGCGACGCCGAGAACTTCCGGTAAATCGCTGGAGGCAAAGACCACCGCGACGCCCGATGCCGCTAATGCGTAGATAACGTTGTAGATTTCATGTTTAGCGCCCACGTCAATACCGCGCGTTGGCTCGTCAAGCAGGATGACTTTCATCTCTTCCGACAGCCAGCGGCCGAGGATCGCCTTCTGCTGATTGCCGCCGGAGAGGTTCATAATCAGCTGCTCGGCGCCGGGCGTTTTGATATTCAGCGATTTGATATGCTGGTCGGCGTTCTGCGCTTCCCAGGCGTTGTTGATAACGCAGCCGGCGAGAATATGCTTGCGGCGAGCGCTGATATTGATGTTGTCGCGCACCGAGTGGACCGGAATAATCCCCTCCGCTTTGCGGTCTTCCGGGCAGAGCATCATCCCGGCCTGAATCGCCTGAGCCGGCTTGCGAATATCAATGGCCTCCCCGTCGATATAAACCTGGCCGCCGGTTATTCTGCTGCCGCCGAATAAGCCTTTCATGAGCTCGCTGCGCCCGGCGCCAACCAGCCCAAACAGGCCGACGATTTCTCCGCTGCGCACCGAAAGGCTGACGGGCTGCCGCACGCCTGGCGCCTTCACCTGTTCAAGACGCAAACGCTCTTTGCCATATTCGCGCGGCTGCCAGCCGTAGATATCGCCCAGCTCGCGCCCCACCATCGCCTGTACCAGCGCGTCGTGGTTAACCTCTTGCATATTGTCGAAGGTGCGCACGTAGCGACCATCTTTGAATACCGTAATCGCGTCGCTTAACGCGAAGATCTCTTCCATGCGGTGGGAAACGTAAATAATGACCCGTCCTTCCTGGCGCAGCTCGCGGATAACCCGAAACAGGTTTTCGATTTCCCGCGCAGACAGGGAGCTGGTCGGCTCATCAAAGGCGATAATTTTTGCGTTACGCGCCAGCGCCTTGGCGATCTCCACCATCTGCCACTGGCCGATAGAGAGATACTTGAGCGGCGTTTCCGGATCGATATCCAGCCCCAGATGCTTCAGCTGTAGGCCGGCTTCATAATTCAGCAGCGACCGGTTCACAATCCCGCCTTTATGCGGCAGCTGCCCGAGGTAGATATTTTCCGCCACGGTCATTTCCGGGATCAGATGCAGCTCCTGATAGATAATGGCCACCCCGGCGTTCAGCGCCTCGGTGGTGTGGGTAAACGTCATCTGCTGGCCGCGGATTTGCAGGTTGCCGGCGGTCGGTATGTAGTTGCCGCTGAGAATTTTCAGCAGCGTGGATTTCCCGGCGCCGTTTTCTCCCATCAGGGCGTGCACCTGTCCGGCATAGCAGCCAAAGCTAATATCGGACAGCGCTTTAACGCCCGGGAATGTCATGGTGATGCCGTGGAATGAGAGATAAGGGGTAGACTGTTGCATAACGACTCCGCTTTTCTGTACAGAGCCTCTCGCGCCAAGGCAAGAGGCCCGGTCAACTGGCCTTACAGCCCTTTTTTCGCCAGCTCTTCTTTAAAGTTGTCGCGGGTAATCAGCACCACGTCGGTTACCGCGGTGAATTTCGGCGGTTCAACGTCTTTTGTCACCCAGTTGTAAAGCATTTCGCTGGTTTTATAGCCGTGAATATCCGGGCTTGGCAGTAAAGAGCCATAGAAACCGGTGGCCTGCGCTTTAGAAAGTTCGTTCACCGCATCGACGCCGTTGATACCGATCCCGATAACGTCAGGCGCTTTAAAGCCCTGGCCTTCGGTGGCGCGCACGCCGCCCAGCACGGTGTTGTCGTTCATGCCGACGATCAGCCAGTGCTTAACATTAGGATGTTGAACCAGCATGGAGTTACCGGCGTCAAACGCGCCGGGGATGTCGTTAGATTTGGTTGGCACGCGATAGATTTGTTGCTCCGGGAAACCGGCGGCTTTCAGAGCGTCCATTGAGCCGGTAGTGCGGCGGCGGGCGGTATCCAGCTCGTCGGAAGTAATGGCCATAACCGCGGTATCCTTCACGTCCCAACCGCGTTTCTGCATCTCTTTATAGAGCTCCTGCCCCTGGCGCGCGCCGATTTCGCTGGCCGCCATCATCACCAGCGGTACGCTGTCCATCGGTTTGCCTTTGGCGTTGACGAACTGGTCATCAACGGTAATCACTTTCATATCATAGCCGCGCGCTTTGGCGACAATGGCCGCCCCGAGCTTCGGATCCGGGGTGCAAATGACGAAGCCTTTGGCTCCGCTAGCCGCCAGGCTATCTATCGCGTTCAGGGTTTTCTCGCCGTCGGGCACAGCAATTTTAATGACATCGAAACCTAAATCTTTACCGGCCTTATCGGCAAATTTCCACTCGGTTTGAAACCATGGCTCTTCAGGCTGTTTCACCAGAAAACCCAGCTTAAGCGTCTCAGCCATAGCTGATTGTGACATAACCGCGGCAAGACCGATTGCCGCCAGCGCTTTAGTAAATTTGTGCATGGTAAACTCCAGCTTTAATTCGCTTTTATGTAGGGAATAATAAGTCTTAAATTTTTAATCGGACGAAAAACAAGGCATTAGAAAAATCTCAACGCTGAGTGCCGTTGTTTAAATAGTATTAACCGGAAATTATTTCTCCATACGAGAGCCCAATCACATCGCGGAATTACAGTAATTGCGTGCATATAAACAGCGAAAAATGACATAAAAAAAGCGCTAATTGTCAGACAATTAGCGCAGGCCGTAGCAATATTCTCTATATCATCAGCAGAGTTATCCCTGTAGAGATTACCAGCGACAATAAATGTGCTCCGCATGATTGCGAACGGGCGCCTCATCCCCCAATAAACGGGCGGCTACGGTAAATGAAAAGTCAAAAACGTGTCCCAGGCCTTTACCGCTAATCAAATTACCGTCCTCCACTACCGCCTGGTCCACGTACTCTCCGTCCGTGACGTGCTGCCATAACTCTCCCGAACAGACGTAGCGTCGCCCCTTGAGCAGCCCGTTGCCGCCGAGCACTCTCGCCGCCGCCGAACAGATCGGACAGATCAGCTTTCCCGCGGTATCGTGGGCCGAAATAAACGCCACGACGTCCCGGCTGGCGGCAAGATTGACGCTTCCCTGCGGGCCGCCGGGCAGAACCACCGCGTCGTACAGTATCCCGGCGCGCTCTGTTAGCGTGCTGTCCGCCACCATGGGGATATCGTGATAGCTCACCACCGCGCGCGAATCGGCGCAGGAGAGCAGTTCGACATCGAGGTGTAAGCGGCGAAGAATATCAATCACCACAATCGCTTCACCTTCCTCAAAACCCGGTGCCAGCAGCACCGCAACTTTTTTCATTTCCGACTCCTTCAGATAGCCTGTTAGCAATAATGTGTTTACAAAAGCAGCATCTTTTTAAATTAACCTCATCATTTTCTCACTCGCAGGCTACCACAAAATAGAATTATTAATCATTATTTTTAAAACACAATTTCAACAAAATCATTAGAACTGCTATCAATTAATGAGGCGCGGAAATAAAAACATTTAAAATCAGCAAAATAAGCTTATATGCGATCGTTAAACATCAGACTTTGTTCTTACAAAAGACCCTCTTTTCAAGATAAATACGGATGTTGTAACGAAATGTAAATATCACTCATTGAGAGTTTTCTTAATTCAAATATGGCGCTATTCTATATTTGTTGAGATAAGAAATTTAATTCAAACGGCTGTACAGAAATCCTGAATACTATTACTCAGGACTCTCTCTGTGCACCGTAATTTCTAAGGCGACCCTGATGTAGATGCGTCAAGATATGACGCCGCCCCCTCCAAAGTGAATAAGGATATTTGTATGGCCGTACCAAGAATGGTTCAAAAGCTGAATAACCAGATGAATCTTGAGTTCTATACCTCAAATTTGTATCTGCATTTGAGCGAATGGTGTACTCAGCAACGGTTGAACGGTACCGCCACTTTTCTCCGTAACCGAGCGCAAGCCAGTATCACGCAGATGATGCGGGTCTTTGATTTTATGAAAAAATCAGCCGCCTGGCCCGTTGTGAAAGCAGAAGGAACCTACGGCACTGAATGTTCGTCCCTGGAAGATCTCTTTAGCAAAACCGTCGAAGATTATCAGCAGCGCAGCACAATACTTTCCAGCCTGGCGGAAGAGGCGAAGGCGCAAAGCGATGAATCAACCCTACGTTTTCTGACGCTGCTTGCTGAAGAGCAGGATCAGGATGGCATGCTGCTGGAGACCATTCTTGAAGAAATCCGTCATGCGAAAAATGCCGGAACCAGCGTACAACAAACCGATAGCCACCTGCTGGATCTGGTCAGTCAACAGCGCGTATAACGCCATGCCGGCGGATGCTCGCCGGCGATAAATCATCAGAACTCGCCTGTTCGGGCCAGCGCTCTCTTTAATCACAGGTTCTCTGTCCCCCTTCTTTTTCGGCGCTTCGGCGCCGTTTTTATTCCAGAAAAGCATTAAAAACTTTTAACCAGATCTCATTCCTGCTCCGCCGGAGGAATTAGCAGGGTATTGGTGATCTGGATCACGTTTAAAACCACGGGTTGAGAATATAAAAACACTGTTTCAAAAATTTAAAACACGGAGTTTACTTTAATGGCAAGATATACGGCTTCAGCCCCACAGGGGCTGCAGGGAAGACCGATTTTGTTACGCCATCAGTTAGCCTACGGCGGCGGGAATTTACTGGGAAGCGGCGCACTGGCGATCAGCGGCGCATGGCTGCTCTATTTTTATACAACCTTCTGTGGGCTGACGCTGATCGAAGCCTCCTTTATTTTTTCCGTCGCCAGCATTATCGACGCAATTAGTAACCCGCTGATGGGCTATCTCACCGATAACTTTGGCAAAACGCGGCTGGGTAAACGCTTTGGTCGTCGCCGTTTCTTTTTGTTGATTGGCATTCCGCTGATGATGTTCTACCCGCTGCTGTGGGTAGAAGGCCTCGGCTTTTGGTACTACCTGTGCACCTACGTCGTCTTTGAAATCATTTATACCTCGATTATGGTCCCCTATGAAACATTGGCGACCGAAATGACCGACGATTTCTCACTGCGTTCAAAGCTTACCGGTTATAAAGCGATTTTCGGCAAACTGGCCAACTTTCTCGCGGCATTTATCCCCGGGCAGTTCATCCTGCTTTATGGTAAAGAATCCGCCACCCCGTTTTTTCTCACCGGGCTGACCTACGGCGTCATTCTTGTCGTGGCCATCTCCTGCCTGTGGTACTGCAGCTGGGAGCGTCCCCGCGAAGAGGAGATAAGCAAGGGAGAGAAAAAGGGACTGTTCAATACTCTGCTCATGCTGGCGAAAGATATGCGCTCAACGTTTTACCTGCGCGTATTCCGTAAACACCTGGGCATGTATCTCTGCGGCTTCGGCGCCGAGTGGCTTTTTGCCTCGATCTTCACCTACTTTGTTATATTCGTGCTGCAGCACGATCCGGCGATGGTGGCCGGGCTTAACAGTCTGAACTCCATCCTGCAGCTGGTATCAACGGCCCTGTTTATCGGCCTGTGCGTGAAGAAAGGTTTCAGTAAGCCGTATATTCTGGCGCTGGGCGTGGTTATCTTTGCCGTTCTGCTCTACACCTCGCTGTGGTTCTTCCATCTGCCGGCGCATCTGGCCACCGTCCTGATGTTTGGCATTACCGTACTCTTCGGCCTGGGCACCGGCGGCGTGTACTATATTCCCTGGACCGTTTACACCTTTTTGGCGGATGTCGATGAAATCTATACCGGCCGTCGCCGCGAAGGGATCTATGCGGGAGCCATGACTTTCTCCGGTAAAATTTTGCGCTCGATTATCGTCTTTTCCATGGGGGCGATCCTCAGCTTCTACGGCTTTCAGTCGAAAGCACATACGCAGCCAGAGAGCGCGGTCACCGCGATTGCGGTGGTGTTTTGTGCGGGTGTGATTCTGCTGGCGCTGGCAGCCATTGTGTTCAGTAAGCAGATGAAACTCGATCGCAAGGCGCATCTGGTAGTGCTGCAGGAAGTCGCGCGTATTAAAGCAGGCGGTAAGATCGCCGATATCGCACCGGACGTTCGCCTTGTCGTTGAAGATTTAGTTGGCCACCGGTACGAAGAGTGCTGGGGCAACAGCAGGCTGTTTAAAGATACGCAGGAAGGCGCCGTTCAAACCGCCGTCTCCCACTAACAGGTGATAACGCCCCGCTATCACAATGATGGCGGGGCTGACGCCGCTAGTGCGCTTCTTCCTGCGGGGTGAATTTCAGTTCAATCAGCGCGATGGCCTTTTGTACCGCCCGCAGGGTCACCGGGTCAGCCGATGCCGGGTGGCTGGCAAAATCGATGGCTTTCAGCTGGGTGGTCATTTTTTCGCGCACCTCGACGGGGGCGATGACGTCGATGACGTCAAGGATCTGTTTGATAACTAACTGGCAGGCAACCACGTCAGAGACCAGCTCGTCGTGCTCGGTAAGATGTTGAGACATTTTTCACTCCTTTTTTCAGGAGCGTAATAGTACCCTAAATCCCGGGATATAAAAAAACCTGCCGCAGCAGGTTTTTTTATCAGAACATAGCGCCAGGCGGTACGTCTTTGAAGGTTTTGCAGTAGTTTTCGAACATGCTCTTCAGGATTTTGCGCAGTTTCATGGTTGACTCCATTTTTGTTATGCAGGTGTTAATGCCCTGATGGTTATAATATGACTTACATCACAAAAATCAATATAAACGTGCGCTAAATCACCTATTTTTTACCAAAATAATTTAATTTATAAACAAAATGGGCAGAACCGGATAGTGAATAGCCGAACGCTCCGGACCAATCTGCGCTCTCTTTGCTATGGCAGCGACACAATAATGAGTACACACACCTCTTCCAGGGACGACCGTTCTTTTTCAGCACCTGCGCTGCTGGTGGCTGCCGCCTTTTTTATGGAGTTTCTCGACGGCACGGTGATAGCCACTGCCCTGCCCGACATGGCGAAAGATTTTGGCGTGACGGCGGTCGACCTCAATATCGGGATTAGCGCTTATCTTATTACCCTTGCGGTTCTGATACCGGCCAGCGGCTGGATCGCCGATCGTTTTGGCGCGCGGAAAATCTTTACTCTCGCGCTGGCGATTTTTACCCTGGCGTCGGTTTTTTGCGGGCTGTCGACCAACGTCGATGTGTTCGTCGCGATGCGTATTCTGCAGGGGATAGGCGGCGCGCTGATGGTGCCCGTTGGCCGGCTGGCGGTACTACGTACCACACCGAAGCACCAGTTGATTAAGGCGATTGCCACCCTGACCTGGCCGGCGCTGGTCGCGCCCATTATTGGCCCACCGCTGGGCGGATTTATCACCCGCTACGCCAGCTGGCACTGGATCTTCTTTATTAACGTGCCGCTCGGGCTTATCGCTATCGCCCTGTCGCTGCGTATCATTCCGAATATTCGCGAAGATGAGCAGCGCCCCTTCGACCTTTCCGGCTTTGTTGCCACCTCGGTGGCGATGGTTAGCCTGGTCGCCGCCATGGAGCTGCTCGGCGATCGCCAGCCTCTGGGCTGGCAGACGCTGGCGCTACTGGCGTTGGGCCTGGGCTGCATGCTCTTCGCGCTGCGGCACTTCCGCCGCACCAGGTGGCCGATGGTGCGCCTTGATGCGCTCAAGATCCCCACCTTCCGGGTCACCATGTACGGCGGTTCCCTGTTCCGCGCCTCCATTAGCGCCGTGCCGTTTCTGCTGCCGCTGCTTTTCCAGGTCGGATTTGGTATGGACCCCTTCCACTCGGGGCTGCTGGTGCTGGCCGTGTTCGTCGGCAACTTAACCATCAAGCCCCTCACAACGCCGCTGATCCGCTGGCTGGGCTTTCGCCGCCTGCTGCTGATTAACGGCGCATTAAACGTTTTGTCGCTGCTGGCCTGCGCTTTTTTAACGCCGCAAACGCCGGTTTGGCTGATCTTTGTGATTCTCTATCTCGGCGGGGTCTTCCGCTCTATCCAGTTTACCGGCATCAGCACGCTCGCGTTTGCCGATGTGCCTTCCGCGCAAATGAGCTACGCCAATACCCTGTTCAGCACCGCGTCACAGCTGGCCGTGGGGCTGGGCATCACGCTCGGCGCGATAGGCATTCGTCTTGGGGAAACGTTCAGCGAATGGTTTACGCTTTCTCACCTGCCGGGCATCAGCTTCCGCCTGTCGTTTATTTTTATCGCGGTGATTTGCCTGGTCGGCATGATTGATAGCCTGCATCTGGCCAAAGAGGCGGGTAGCAGCGTATCGAACAAAAAGAAGTAGCCAAAGAAAAGGCCAGCAGCGCTGGCCTTTAGCATCTCATCATGACGGGATATT
Organism: Klebsiella sp. PL-2018; assembly: GCF_019048985.1. Classification (NCBI taxonomy): domain Bacteria; kingdom Pseudomonadati; phylum Pseudomonadota; class Gammaproteobacteria; order Enterobacterales; family Enterobacteriaceae; genus Klebsiella; species Klebsiella sp. PL-2018. The sequence goes on along the minus strand of NZ_CP077673.1, from coordinate 2,120,248 downwards.
AACCGACGATCTGGCGCACAAACGCTTCGATCTCTTTATCCTGGCAGTTCTCAAAGAAGCACTGCTGGAAACGAGGGCCAGAAACGGCGGTTTTCACCAGCTCCGGATCGATCGCGCGCAGCGTATCCAGATTGTTTTCCTTAACCACGGCCGCTTTAACCGCGTTCAGGATCCCGGCGTTACGCACCTGAGGCTCTTTACGCTCCGGCGGATAACCTTCGCCGTTGCGGCCGGTAAAAGCTTTTTCAAAGATAAAGCGTACGTTCAGCTCTGCGCCCCAGCCAAAACCCTTCGCAAACGGCAGAGAAAGCGCGTTACCGTTGTTGATCTGCGCAAACAGGAAGGCATCAGCAGGGTCGATACAGTAGCCGCATACCACGCCAGGGTGAATATTCAGCGACATCAGCGCGCCCTGCCCGGTACCGCAGCCGGTCACCACAAAGTCCACCGCTTTCGAATTCAGCAGGATACTGGCCATGATCCCCAGATGAATATAGGTCAGATGATGATCGTTTTCATCGCTCATACCGACGTTGTAAACCGGGAAGCCTTTTTCTTCAGCAACGGCGTTTAACTCATTGAGGATGATGGCGTTTTTGTTCGCCTGGCTGTTTTCCATCATCAGTGCGATTTTCATGCTTTACTCTCCTGAATGCTCTGCGGGCACTCCCGCGATAGTTCGTTAGCGTTGCTATGAACAATACTACCTTACGAACATACTTTCAAATTTTATGAAAAGTTGTTTTATAAATTGCATCTCACCTCACACTTTTGACTTCCGCCCCCGGCTGGTGCGGCATCCCCCCACCCTTACCCGCGTCAGGCTAATCCCGCCGCGGCCATCGGGCGGGTCTATTTTCACCGCTAAATTAGGCTCAACGATTTTTCGCATAGAATATTAAATTAAAACCATTCTCATTATTTTTAAATCGCCAATGCGTGTTATTCCCATTTGCATTATTAATAAATGATTTTATTAATTTACTTTTTGCAAATAAATTAATAACAAATTATAGTGAGCGCACAATAATCCTTAATTCTATTTTCCGGAGCAGCCTGATGCTAAAAACTGAAATGATCGACAAGCTGAATGCGCAGATGAATCTCGAACTTTATTCCTCTCTGCTTTATCAGCAAATGAGCGCCTGGTGCAGCTACCACAGTTTTGAAGGCGCCGCCGCGTTTTTGCGTCGCCACGCGCAGGAAGAAATGACCCATATGCAGCGCCTGTTCGACTATCTGACCGATACCGGCAGCCTGCCCTGCATCACGGCTATCGCCTCACCTTTCGCCGAATATGCGTCCCTGGATGAGCTATTTCGCGTCACCTACGAACATGAACAGCTGATTACGCAGAAAATTAACGAACTGGCCCATGCGGCAATGACCAGCCAGGATTATCCAACATTTAATTTCCTGCAGTGGTACGTTGCTGAGCAGCACGAAGAAGAGAAACTGTTTAAATCCGTTATTGATAAATTGACCCTTGCCGGTAAAAGCGGTGAAGGCCTGTACTTTATTGATAAAGAGCTGGCAACGCTCGACACACAAAATTAATCATTACGGCAGCGACGCCCGGCGTTCGCTGCCGTATGAGTATTAATGGCGGCAAATTTTACTTTCGTGCGTATTAAATCCTTCCTCAGCGGCAATAAATTTGCCTTTTTTCTGCAAAAACGCCACCAGCTCCGCCGCGCTCAGATTTTCCGCCGAGCAGGTATGGAATCGAACCTCTTTCCCAAAACGGTCGATAATCGCCGCTTCCAGCGTAGCAACAGTGTAAGACTCGCCTGATGAAATCATCATTTGCAGCACTTCGTGACCATGAATCGATGGCATAACCCCTCCCGTAAAGGCCGAAGAATAAACCAGCCAGGGCGGCGGATTCTTGCGCCAGCGCAGCTTTCGCGCAAACCTCTGGCATCGTAAAGTTATCATTACACCCCCTGTAACCCTCATTTGACGAACTCACTGATTTCACATACTCTGCGCGGCATAATTAATTGTGTATTCCGTAATGGATAGAGAAAAGCGTGAAGAACCGCACTCTGGGTAGTATTTTAATCGTTGCCGGCACTACAATCGGCGCAGGGATGTTAGCGATGCCGCTGGCCTCGGCGGGCGTGGGTTTCGGCGTAACGTTTGGTTTGCTGATAACGCTGTGGGCGCTGATGTGTTATACCGCCTTATTGCTGCTGGAAGTGTATCAGCACGTGCCGGCTGATATGGGACTGGGGTCGCTGGCCGCGCGCTATCTCGGCCGCTACGGGCAGTGGGCTACCGGTTTTTGCATGCTGTTTCTGCTGTACGCTCTCACCGCCGCCTATATTAGCGGCGCCGGCGAGCTGCTGGCCTCCAGCCTCAACCAGTGGCTGGACTGGCGACTGCCTCCTGCGGCAGGCGTCCTGATTTTTACCGGGATCGGCGGGACGGTAGTGTGTATCGGAACCTCGCTGGTCGATCTTTTTAACCGCTTTCTGTTCAGCGCAAAAATTATCTTTCTCGCCATTATGCTGGCTCTGCTGCTGCCGCATATTCACCAGGTAAATTTACTGACGCTGCCGCTACAGCAGGGACTGGCTCTGTCAGCGATTCCGGTGATTTTTACTTCGTTTGGTTTTCACGGCAGCATACCCAGTATTGTGAGCTATCTGGGCGGGGATATTCGCAAGCTGCGTCGGGTATTTGTCATCGGGAGCTTTATTCCCCTGGTCGCCTATATTTTCTGGCAGCTGGCGACGCTCGGCAGCATTGACTCTCCCGTCTTTACCGCGCTGCTGGCAAAAAATGCCGGGCTTAACGGGCTGCTGGAAGCTATCCGCGAAGTGGTCGCCTCACCGCACGTTGAGCTGGCGGTGCATCTGTTTGCCGATCTGGCGCTGGCGACGTCATTTCTCGGCGTGGCGCTTGGGTTATTCGACTATCTGGCCGATCTGTTTCAACGCCAGAACAGCGCCGGTGGACGGATACAGAGCGGCCTGATTACCTTTTTGCCCCCGCTGGCGTTCGCGCTATTTTATCCGCGTGGCTTCGTGATGGCGTTAGGCTATGCGGGCGTCGCGCTGGCCGTGCTGGCGCTCATGCTGCCTGCGCTGCTGGTCATGAAGAGCCGCAAACAGCATCCTGATGCAGCATGGCGGGTCGCGGGAGGCTCAGCGGCGCTGTGGCTCGTCCTGCTCTGCGGGATCGGCATCGTCGCGATCCAGTTTGCGATTGTCGCAGGCTTGCTGCCCGCGGTAGGGTAAAAAGAAGGGGCCATATTGGCCCCCTCTTTTATTTGGCTAAACAGCACTGCTTATATTTCTTACCGCTGCCGCACGGGCAAGGATCGTTGCGCCCCACCTTCGCCTCATTCCGGATGGGCTGCTGAACTTCCGCCGGCTGCGCGTGCTCAGTCCAGTAGTTATAAAGCGCCAGGGCGGCAGGACGAATTCGCTCAACGCTGGCGACAAACTCTTCCGCGGATAATTCATCAAGCGCCTCAAATCGCTCCTCGGTACCGTGCAGGGCAATCACGTCCAGCTCCGCCTGCAGCTCAGCCGGCAACGCGGACCAGTCGCTCAGCCCCACCCCGCGCATATAGCCGAAGCACCACTCTTCAACAATCGTGAGCTCCTGCCCTTCCTCTTCGCGGCTGCCGAACATCGGTTCGAACTGTTCGGGATAATCGCTCAAGCGCTCGGCAATATCGCTCATTTGCTGCAGCGTCAGGTTCACAAAACGATCCCGCTCGCGATCGTTGGCCCAGCGCGGCACGTTATCCGCTCCGCCCCAGATAGCAAGCAGCCACTGCGCGGGTTCAATCTCCGTCGGCCCGGAGAGAATGGCCGTCAGCAGCCCATCAAGCTCGGCAACGTCCATGATGGTGCCTTCTACCGCGTATTTCGACAGGATATCGTCCAGCCATTCAACTTCGCTTTCGTTCAGGGGTCCAGTTTTCATAAACAGGCTCATCGTCGTAAAAAATGGCGCTTACAGTAGCGGAAATAGCGAGAGAAAACCACCCGGCTACTCAAGGTTCAGGCTGCGCAGCGTCTCAGCAATCTCACGAAAGGCATCCGGCGAAAGCGGTAGCAGGGGACGCGGCAAACAATCCTCACCGCACATACCGAGGATCGTCGCCGCTGCGGCAGTGACCCGCAGGCTTCCACCATACTTCCTGTAGAGCGTCCACAGCGGCTCCAGCCTGGCGCTTATTGCCTCCGCCCGCTGAGCCTCCCCCCGCGTCGCGGCCGCCGTCAGCTCTTTGGCGACGTGCGGGAACAGGCCGCCGCACACCGAATACCAGACTTCGCAGCCGGCGTTCAGGCCATCGGCCGCGCAGGCGTCTCCGCTAATCCCGATCGTCACCTCAGCCGGTAGCTGCCGCCGCAGGCTCTGAACGCGCCGTGCGACGTCATTTTTAGCGGGGCCCGGTATTTTAATTGAGGCGATACCCGGCAGCGCAGCGATCGCGCCTTTAAGCGTATCCGAGGTCGTCACATGCGTGGTCACGGGGTTATCGTAAACGCAGACGGGCACGGAGACTTCGCGGGTGACGGTCTGGTAAAAAGCCAAAATCTCCTCTTCCGTCAGGGGCTGATAGGCGATTGCCGGCAGGAGCAGCGCGCTGGCCCCAGCCCGCTGCGCATCCTCTGCCAGACGAAGGACCCGATCGGTCCCCAGCGCCCCGATCCCTGCCATAAGCGGCACCGCTCCGGCATGCGATTTGGCCTGTCGGATAACCTGCATTCTCTGCTCGCGGCTGAGCCAGGCATAGCTTCCCGTGGAACCGAGCACGCCGAGAGCATCGACGGCAGAGTCGGCGAGGCGAGTGACAATCCGGGCAAAAGCGGTTTCATCAACGCCATGCTGATGTAACGGAGTCAGAGGAAAAGCGCAGAGGCCAGTAAACATTTCATCCCCACTTATTGAGATAATGATAGATTGCCGACACAGAGTAACAACAGAAGCGGGTTTTGTCCTATGACAAAAATGAATGAGGTGGGGCTGAGGTTCAAAAGCGAGGTTATGGCAATACAAAAACAAAAAAACCACCCGTAGGTGGTTTCACGACACTGCTTATTGCTTTGATTATTCTGCTTTATCCCAATGGTACCCGGAGCGGGACTTGAACCCGCACAGCGCGAACGCCGAGGGATTTTAAATTGGTGGTGATTATTTTAAATATCAGTTAGATATGAAAAAAATCCGAACATACACCAATAAACTAGCAACATGAAAACAATAAGTTACAGCGACGATTTAGACTATCTTCTGACGCTTATCATACCCCAAATTTAATATTTATTCAGTCGCACGATACCAAGATTGCCAGCGGTAAATATTAGTGCGCAGCTCCCGTACGCACTCCGCTGACTGTGTATCCGCCAGCAGATCAGCGTCGCTATCTGCGCCAGCGTTACTTATCTTGCACGGCCGGTTCATCAAATCCGGGGATGGTGTTGGCCGCGTCGATTGATCGTTGGCGCAGCTGCACAGCAGCAGGATCAAACTGGCACTTAGTATGATTCGGGTCATTGACATATTTCACCACATCACGATAAACGGTACGGTAAATCACTTTGGCTTCGGCGTTCGCCGTCGCCGCCTTCTGCTCGCCAGCGGCAACCGCTTTTTCCTGCTTTTGCAGTCTGGCTTTAGCCTGGCTGTTCACTTGCTCAGAATGCGCGTACCAACCCTTCAGATACCCCGCCCAGAAAATGCCGGCACATACCGCCAGCACTCCCCCAACAATCACCAGTTTGGTTTTTCCTTTCATTCGTACAGCCCCCAGCACGTCAGCGCACTTTCCTGATCGCGGCGGTCAACCTGCCCATAACAGCCGTTTTTCTGTCCTTTGGTTAACCGGCAATCCCGGCCGCCGTCGAATACCCACCGGCGGATCTCCGCGCATGCCCCTTTACGGTCGCCGGCATTCAGCTTGCGGTAGAACGTCGAGGGGAAGCACTTACCCGGCCCGATGTTGTACGGGCAGAATGAGGCTATGCCGACCTTCTGCGGTGGCGTCAGCGGAACGTGCACATTCTTTTCAACCCACGCCAACGCTTTATCGCGCTCGATGGCGTTTACCTTTCTGCACTGTTCTTCAGTTGCTCTTTGCCCCTTGATAACTCGCTTGCCATCTATAACGGTTACTCCGTGGCACAACGACCACACGCCGCCGGGGTCAACAACGGCAACCAGCGCGTTACCTTCTTTTTCGCTGATAAACTGATCGAACAGCACCGGCGCCGATGCACCGGCCGCCAGAAGCGCCAACATTGCGGCGCTGAACTTAGCTTTGTTGCTCATAGTCCTGCGCCTTCCGCCGGTCGTCTTTGATTTTGAAATACAGATTAGTGAGGTATGTAAGCAGCCCGAAAACAATACTGGCCAGAACGCCGATTGCGGCCCACTGGCTTGGGCTTACCTTATCGAGAAGTTGCAGCAGCCAGTAGCTACCGCTAACGGTGGATGTTATATACGACGTTCCCGCCGCTACATCCGGCAAATTCTTCATTCGCATGCCTTACCCCCACGGGGTTCACTGTGTAGTAATGCCAGGGTAAGGTGGTGTACCGGTCGGAATCCTGACTATCTGTATCCACATCCGCCATTGCTGGCGGGTTCCTTCTTCAGGAAAGTGATTCTTTTAATGCTGCTTCTGCTTCAGTAATCGGGTTGCCGCTACCTGAATAGGTAAACTGTACCGAAATTTCACTGGTATCGTCATAGCCTGTAATCTGCGTTCTCACTCTGGCCGTGGCAGAGAGGTCAGCGTTAATCGTCACTGAAATTACGGTGTAGGTCACCTCAATAATCTGTTCTTCAGAATCAACAGCTATGCCTACTTCTGGATAAAACGAGCGTGTTTTTGCTGAAATGGTTTTTGTTACTGGCATAATTTCCCCTTACGGTATCAGTAATTCAATCTGGCAGGCCGCATACAGCAAATCGTTGTTGCTGGTATTCACCTGAATCGTGTTGCTGCCCTCCTTAACCTCCATCTGTGTGAACAACTGGATAGGGTCCTCACTGCCCTGCGTGAAGTTACCCGAACCGACAACAACCTGGTCATTCAACGTAACCTGAAGAGTACCTGTGCCCGTCCACTGATTAGTGGGGTTTGTATTAAGCAGCGTGATCCTTACCCCAACCGCACGACGCGCTATCTGTGAATACATATCGTCGTGACGGGTGATACCCACGTAATTCGACATGAACATGCCGAACACGCGATCGTGAAGTTCTTTAATCGTCACCTGACAATCTGGATAGTGCTTCTGGATTAATGCCAGGATGCCCTGGTAAGAAAGCGTTTTGCCTTTCATCACGGCTACCAGCTGCTGCGCGGTGACGCTCCCGGCTTCCTGCTGTTCGTCGCTGGCCTGCAATGGGCGGATACTCTCCAGCACCAGACGGTGACGGCCAATACTGCCGACTCGCTGGCCCGTTTTCTTATCGAAATGCTCATTAGATCCAGCAGACCAGACGGTAGCGCCTTCACTCAGGCGAACGTTTTTTTCACCTCTGGAATAAATCACGGTGCCGATATGGGTTTTGCGTCTGCGGCCGGAAACCGTAGGGGCGATAATTTCACGCTTAATCGGTTTTTGCGGTGTGACGCCGGGCAGACGCATAGCCATAGTTTTTAGGTTTCGGGATATGTGGGCGATCGCGAGGTCGTTACGCTCTGCCTTCGGTTTTTTAATCAGGCCAAGGTAATCGACAACGATCATTGCCAGATGCGGATACCGGCGCTTATGCGTTTCGGCAACGGCGCGGATTTGCTCAATCGTCAGATCGGTAGCATCAACGATCCAGATATCTCGCCCGTTCATGGTCTCCATGGCCGCTGTAAAGCGCCCCCAGTCCTCGTCCTGCATATCAAGGGGATTACGCAGGCGTGACACTGACATGTTGCCAGAACCCGCCAGAGAGCGTTCTACGATTTGCGCAGCGGCCATCTCCATGCTGAATATCAACGCGCCACCGCCGGCAGCGGTAACACCATCGACAATCTTCAGCGCAAATTCTGTTTTTCCCATGCCCGGACGCCCGGCGACGACAATCAAATCCTGCAGGTTGATTCCGCCGGTTGCATCGTCCAGTTCTTCGATCCCGGTTTTCAGGTTGCGGGTACCCTCTTCACCATCCATGCGCTTCTGCATGGTTTCCATGTACACCGGCAATAATTCGCTCATGTGTACCGGCTGAACGTCGCCAGTGTCGCCTGTCATGTCCAGCAGCTGCGCCACGGCAGTTTCAACAACCTGATCGCGCTGCTCCTGGTTTATCGCATCACGAATACCATCCGCACCATCCTGCAGTAATTGCGCGATGGTTCTGCTTCGCCAGGCCTTAACCATTTTTTTGGCATAGCCTTTGAGATTGACGATCGATGTCGGGAATTTGCAAATATCGGCGAGATTGGCCAGCGTCCCCTGTCCGCCAATGGCTTCGCTAATGTACATCATGTCAATTAAGCCGCCGCTCAACGCCTGCGCTTTGATCACTCCGTAAATCTGCCTGTAGTATGCGACGCTGAAAGCCTCGCTCGGAGTGCTGGCAATCACATCAAAGGCATCAGGCGTAGCGCCACCGTTCATCAGGCAGCCAAGAACCAGACATTCCAGTTCCTGAGTTGAATACATCATTTGCATCATAGAGCGCCCTCCCTGGTCTTACGCAATGTCTCTGGTTTCATCAGATAGTCAAAGCTGGCGCGCCAGCCGCCATTTTCACCAAAGTAAAAATCGGATGCGTCAGCGCGGAATTTTTCGAAATAACCCAGAAATGCGCCCGTAGTTTTGTTTTTCATGTGGGCAGCAAGACGGGTGATCATCCGGCGGCGGTCGGTGTCCAGTTCAGCAGCTGGCAGAACGTCAGCAAAAATTTCGTTGTAGCCGTTCATAACGGCTTCCGGATCAATATCGGTTTCGGTCACCGCCCATGCTTCAGCGTCAGCGAGATAACCATCAAAGCGGTTTACCCGGCAGATGTTCGCAGGCTTCGGCAGGCTATCGCCACGGCGGCGCCATGTGGCCAGAACCCAGCGGATAACTAACTGCAATTCGTCCAGGGTGTATCCTTCCCGGGTGGTGGTCGGCGTCAGCATCATCACAAACGGTTTCAGGTCACGGCAGCGGGTACCGGTTTGCTCGTTGTAAAATTCCAGCGCTTTTTTAGCATCAGAATTAATTTTTTCATCGCCTTCCCCCGTCTGGGGGTTAGGGGGATCTATAGGTTCTATGACTGGTTCAAAAGAGTGACTGGTTCTGGTGCCGCCACACGGCATAGGGGCTATGCTTTTTGGCGGCATACCTGTGCTTTTTGACGGCATAGGGGCTATGCTTTTTGGCGGCATAGGGTTATCAAGTTTCATGCAGTACAAATTCGACGCGTTACCCTTCCCGTTTTTTACGCCCGGGCGGTTTTCTTTCACCAGAAGGCCCATAGAAATTAACGCATCGATATGGTCACGCACCGCGCTTTTGCTGCACTCGCAGTGATCCGCAATATGTTTGTAAGACGGCCAGCATTCGCCGGAATCATTGGCGTTATCAGCCAGTTTGATCAGCACCAGTTTTCGAATCGGGTTTCCGGTCTTGATTGCCATTGCTTTGGCCATAAGCGTCATACTCATAGTCAGATCCCCAGCGAGTCAGCCAGCTGACGGCAGGCGATTTCGTATTCTTTCTGGGTGAGTCCCGCTTCCTGCAGATCTGCCTTGCGCAGTTCATAGCGTTCCCAGATTGTCAGCGCAGTAGCGCGACGCTCTTCGAAAATCGATTCGATATCTTCCATCGGGACTTGTACCCCGTTCCGGCGAAACCCATTCCGCCAGGTGATGCGGTCTTGTGTTCTCATTGGTCTTTCCTCGATACAGGTTAAACGCTGGTCAGGCGCTGTGTTTCACGCATAGCTTGCAATGCTCTTGCGACTTGTTGCGGCCCGTCTCTGGCGTCGAGTAACAACGCGATAATCGCCGCTGCAAACTCACGAATGGCCACACAAATTAAATACTGGGTGGACATACCCAACCTCGCGTAACGTTCTGCCGGCAGCGCCGCTTCCATCGCTTTGACCAGCGCCAGAGTTTTGGCTCTCGCGGCTTTGGTCTCGCCTCGCAACCAACGAAAAATTTGTTGGCGGTTGTTGTTGATTGCCCGCCAGTCGGCGTTTCCATCTGCATCTTCGATCTGGTGCAGCTTCAGCGAACCGGTATTACCACCAAGACGAAACCACATGCGGCTTATCTCGATAGCAACCAGCTCCTGCCCGCTTTCCGCTGCCCAGTTAAAGATCTCTCGTTTAAGTTCTTCGAGGTATTCCACTTCGAGCGTCTCCTGTCGCTGAAAATTGATTAAGCGTAATCAGATTTCGATAACGCAGATTGTTAAGCTGCATTCTGTTCCGGCAGTCCGTCAGTTGGTTTTCGATAAATATTTGGGAGAAGATCGTGCGGCGTAACCTGATACTTAGTAGCAGCAGACCATTCCAACGCTGTCGCGGCGGACAGGAAACATTCTCCCGCAGCAATTCGGCTTACGTAGCCTTGAGTTTTCCCAACCAGTGCGGCGAATTCATGCTGCCGAACACCAGATGTTTTTAAATAGTCTTTCAGTTTCATCGTTAGGGCCTCTGTGATTGGACAGAATGAATATTAATAACGTTAATATTTTTCGTCAATAGCAATGACCTTAGAGTTTAATTAATTTTGCGAATAACATGCCTCCATGAGAAAGAAAACCATTGACGCCGTAGAGCGCGAAGCTGCCAAACGCCTTCGTGATATCTGGAACGAGAAAAAAGTAACTTTACGTCTGACTCAGGAGAAGGCAGCGGAGGTGCTTGGCTTTAGCACACAGGCGTCAGTAAGCCATTACTTAAATGGCACAACTCCACTAAACACAGATGCCACATTAAAATTCGCCTCTCTACTTGGAGTAAAACCAGAAGAGATCAGACCCGACCTAGCCGAGATGATGAATTACGTTAGGAAATCAGGGGAGTATCTCGAAGATAGATCAGGACCAGGCTGGAAACTTCTTAACCCAGAACATGCAGAACTTATAGATTTGTATGAGAGGCTTCCGCAGAGCGAAAAAGAACGCCATTTATCTGATTTAAAAGAGAAAGTAGAAGGTTTCGACCGCTTATTTAGAGAGCTATTGGCAACACGTAAGCAATAAATCACTTCCCAATCCCAACCAAGATCCCAGCCTCTCGCTGGGATTTTTTTTATCTAAATTATCAACACCATACAAAAAATATTGTCGTAATTAATATTTTAATGTTGACCGATAATATTATCATTATTAATATTCTTCCCATCAACGACGCACTAACCACGCGGCAGTTGTTCAGAAACAGTTCTGACAGTCCGGAAAGACGGGCGCGAATTCTTCGGGTCGCCGACAGTACGATGACATGCGGGAAAGACCGCAACGAATACGAATTGCTGTGTATAGTCTTGGCCCGGGCGCCCCGGGCATTTTTTTAACACAGTAACAGTTTATGCGACCCTTCAGTGAAAACTGAAGCCCTCGAAAAGAGGGACCCCGTGAGGAAAGACCAGTGAGCCTGACCAGCTCTGGCGCCGGGAAAGACCGGGAGGAAAGACCAACGGGCATGACCAGCCCTGACAGCCGGGAAAGACCGGCAAACTTTAGATGGCAAAAGGCCCGCACAAGGCGGGCCAGTTACCCCGAACGGTGACCAAACCATTCGGACTTATCACAAGCGACCAAGCTTGTGATGAGGAAAGACCAATGCCGACAGAGTCAACACTGATCGGCTCTGAGTATACATCAACAAGGAGTCGCTATGGAAGCGCTTACCATCCCCGTAACTGTTTACGTTATGGCCACAACGAACCCATATCTACCAACGTCTTATCACTCATTCACCTGTGACATGTCACAGCAATACCCTGATCTGTATGTCCTCGTTACTACCAAAACGGTAGAGGTTCCCATTCCGGCTTTAGAGCCAATCGACATTATTGGTATGCAGGTTAATGCCCTTCGCGCGAAGAAAGAGAAAATCTCTGCCGAAGCAAAGAAGGAGCTGGGTGTTATTGAAGACCAGATTCAGCAGCTGCTGTGCATCGATCACTCTCCGATTGAAGAAAGCGACGTACCGTTTTAATTAACCGGCGCGTGACCTGCGCCAGAAACCAAGAGGAAAGACCATGGATATTAGAAATTTGCTGGAAAGAATTCGTGAAGTTAAAGATAGCCTAGAACGAGCAAACAGAATCATCAACATTTGCGGTAATGAATGTCGCTCCTCAGGGATTTTGGCAGATGGAAGAAATGGCGAGTGCTATCTCAAGGTCGATTCATCAGAAATTAAAGAGCTGGCGGAAAGCCAAAAGGTTCATCTCGAAAGCGAACTAGAGCGGCTTGTAGAAGCTAAAAATACCGCAGATAGAGTGGTTGCTGGGCTACTACCCGAAATTAAACAAAACGCCTAACCAGCGGATTAATCAAGAAAGAGGAAAGACCAATGACCATCTACAACGGCTTATTTGAGCCAAAGAAATCGGCGATTAAAGACTGCGGCGCCGTGCAGCTGGCAATCGCCATTGATGCGCCAAACAAAAAAGTCGCCGAAAGCATTATGACCGGCAAACTCTGGGAATCATACCCGGCCAATGGTGACAACTATTTCAAACCAAAACTGTGGGAACACATTGAAGGCCAGCCGCTGCCGACCGTTGGCCAGTTCGATGAGTCATTCGCCCAGCAGCATACTTTTGACGGTGAAAAATGGGTTTCTACTGCGCAGGATAGTGCTTCTGGAAGCGGTGCAGGTTTACCTGCTGACGATGAAGTGATCGACCTGATGACCGTTTCCGCTGAGGAACGCTTTGCAGCCGTCCTGCTTTTTAGCACCGCTGCGATTGATGGCCATCTTTATTCTCAGGTTGTGGATTATCTGGATAACCTGAAAAACCACGATGGGGAATTTGAAGAGGAAGATCGCTTCAACTTTAATGTGCTGTGCGCCCTGCAAAATAACTTCCCAGTTCAAAGCATGCATGTGGAAGGACTGAATAATCTTGTTCAGGGTATTTTCTCCCATTTTGAAAACCAGACGCCTGGCAAAGCGGCTATCTCTCAGTTCGTTAAACGCTGGCTTGAGAATCCGGGCAAGCGCGACGAACTGGCCCCCGGCGTATATAAAAATACCGCTCTCAGTACCAGCACCGATGATAATAAAACGCCAGTGGTTATTTCTAAGCGCGGGTATAAACACACTTATGCAACGCTGGATCAGGAGATCGCTACCGCCCTTCTCCCGCTGGCGCCTGATGCGCCGGTACTATCCGGAAACCTTCTGGACGCTAAGAAGATGATTTCCGATGACCGGGAAGATTTTAAACGCTGGTCTGCATCGCTGCACACCACTCCGCAGATACTCAAATACGACCGCGCCAGCATCTTCGGCGTGGTGCAGAACGTACCGGCGAAAGATACCTTCCATTTCCCTGACAGCCTGCGCCGCCACATCGATTCATGGTTGGAGGCAAACGGCCGCTTTGAAGAAACCGAAACAGGATCCGTTAAACAACCAGAGGCGACGCAAAATACCGCCTCAAACGTGGGCGAAAAAGAGGAAGTGCCGTCGTCGGTTGTAACCGATACCCAAGCCAAACAGGCGCGTGAGACGCTCAACGATATGGGCTATGGCGTATATGCCTCTGGTGAAAGTGCAGAGCCAGAAGAGAAGTTGAGTGAGAAAGTAAAAACTATCGTTCAGGACGTTGATCAGCTTGTTGAACGAATTAACCGAGAAGAGAACCTGCCGAAAGCTGCCGAAGTTGTCCAGAGCATTAACGAAATGCAGGCAACCGAACGGGACAACCTCGAATTGTGGAAAAGCGTATTCAAGACAGATGAGCGCTTTACTACGGCCTTCTCAGTAAACGGTGGCGGTACATCCATTAATGGCACCTACATGACTATGATGGCCACACGAGAATTTGGGCCAAAAGGTCAGGGCTGGGGCGTTGATATTCTGGAAGAACGTTTTGATACAGGCGCGCCAATTACTCGCACTATCAAGGGTGCAGATGGCAATAACACGTGGGAACTGATCCCTGATGGTACGGGTGGCATCCTCATGGAGAAGCACCACGTTATTAAAATCAGGCTTTGGTATCTGAAGAACGATGTACGCGGCGAAGAATTTGCATTCGGCTGCACACCATACATTTACGGCAGTAAATATGGCCCGATTTGCGATGGTGAGGCGACAAAAAAATCACTCACTGATGCTACTAAAAAAGCACTATCCGGCCTCGGCTTTAGCGGCGATATCTTTATGGGCCTCTATGACAATCCAGAATATCGCCAGAAAAACAAAGCAGAGTTTGACCTCAAGAATGCCAGCGAAACCGCCGAAGATGCAGCGCGGTTGCGTCAGGAGTTCGACGACAAACTAACCCGCAACGCCAATACCCTCGCAAACGCTGTATCGGTGAACGAAATTAACAAGGTGTTTGCCCCTATCGCCCGTGAACTCGAAGTTCACCGCAAGGATGCAGAATCAAAAGGAGACACACAGCGCTCCCGCCACCTCAGTAGCCGGTTGCGCCGTCTCACTGATATCAAAAATGGACGTATCGCCGAACTTAATAAATCTGAGGAGAAAGCATAATGACTTCCACTACTGCTATTGCCATCGCCGCGGATTATCAGAACCTGCTGCAACTGCTGGAAAGCTCTGATGACCTGACTCCGGAAATGATCGCAGATACCCTTGAAGGCATGGAAGGAGAACTGGCCGATAAACTGGATTCCATCATGGTTATCGCACGTAATAACCTCGGCAATGCCAGCGCCTGCGATGATGAAATAAAACGCCTGGCCGAACGTAAGAAGTCTTTTGAGAATAAGGATAAGGCTCTGCGTAAGTATATTCTCTCCTGCCTGATGGCGGCCGGGCTGGATAAGCTGAAAACGGCAAAAAATACGTTCACCGCTCGCAAAGGTAGCGTAAACGTTGTGATTGATAATACCGATCTTCTTCCCGATGAGCTGGTGAATACTCAGGTTGTTATCGCGCCCGATAAAAAGGCCATCAAGGAAGCGATTGAATCAGCACAGGCAGCGGCGGCCCAGATTACCGCTGACGGCGGAGAGATACCGGAAGAACTGTTAAACCCAGTGCCGGGCGCTCACCTTGAGATTGGCGAACGTTCGCTGCAGGTGCGCTGATATGCTGAAACTCACACTGAAACGAGGCGACGCGCTTCACGTCGTTTTTCCGGACGGTACTAACGGAATAATCGAAGCCTGCGCGCGTTGCGAACTGGCTATGCATTTTCCGCGCAGTGCCAAAATCACCCGCGAAAATGGCGCGTTCCGGAATAAACCAAACCTGATTAAGCCTAATCAGAAATAACCCGCAGATGTCGTTAGCATTGTGATCTACCTATGAACCGGAGTTCACAATGCTACGTTGGCAACCAGGCACACTTTTACTTTCAGATTTCGATATCAAAATTGGCAGGCTATCAGCCAGCGTTAGAAAGAGGACTCTGACCCAGTCCGATATCCAACGCGCTTGCGATACGGCAGACAACGCGATAGCCGGCATGCTGAGGAAAGACCATGAGACACGATCACGACATCATCACCAGAGAGGAAATGATCGAACTGACGGGGACACCGCTTAAATCGCGGCAGTGTGAAGCGCTACGCCGGGCCGGAGTCTTTTTCATGGAAAGGGCAGACGGCCATCCTAAAACGACGTGGGGCCATTTCCTGAACCCAATTAAATACCGCAACCAGCAGGAAGAGACGGTGCGGGAGGAAGAACCAGACTTCGGAGCTATCTTTAATGGCCGGAAAGCGTAAGAACCCCGCTGATAACTGGATGCCGCCCCGCGTGTATCGCGGCAAGGCGGCGTATGAATTCAGGAATAAAGATAACAAGGCTATCAGGCTATGTGCGCTCTCCGAGCCTCAATCAGCTGTATGGCTGGCATATGAAAAAGCCATGGGAGAAGAAGTCGAGCGCAAGACGTTTCAGGCTCTGGCCGATCAATTCATGTCTTCCCCTGACTGGCAGGATTTAGCGGCAGAAACCCGAAAAGACTACACGAAATACGCAGGCAAAGTGTTGCCGGTATTCGGGAAGGTTAACCCGGATAAAATTAAACCAGAACACATCCGGCGCTATATGGATCAGCGTGGTATGGCCAGTAAAACGCAGGCTAACCGGGAAAAGAGTGTTCTTTCGCGAGTATTCCGCTGGGGTTATGAGCGGGGTTACGTCCAGCACAATCCCTGTCAGGGCGTTAAGAAGTTCAAAGAGACAGCCCGAGAACGTTACATCACCGACGAAGAATACAAAGCGGTTTACGATGTTGCTCCGGACGTAGTTCGCGCCACCATGGAAATCGCTTATTTGTGTCTGGCCAGACAAAGCGATGTGCTGGCTTTGACTGAAGACCAGATACGCGAAACCGGGATCTTTATCCGCCAGGGAAAAACAGGCGTAAAGCAAATCAAAGCATGGTCGCCACGCCTGCGCGCCGCTGTCGCCCTCGCCCGTTCCCTGCCGTTAAAGCCGGGTATCCGTAGCCTGTTTGTCATTCACCAGACCAGCGGCAGCAAATACACCCGCGACGGTTTTAATTCACGCTGGCGCGACGCGAAAATCGCAGCGCAGGAAAAGAACCCACACCTGCAGATAGATTTCACTTTCCACGATCTGAAAGCGAAAGGTGTCTCTGATCTGGAAGGAAGCCTCGAGGAGAAACAGGCGATTTCAGGCCATAAGAATTCGAGACAAACGGCGATTTACGACAGGAAAACTAAAATCGTGCCGGTTGTTGGTGGTCAGAAAAAATGAATCGCTATGCGTTCGTTGAAAAATCATCTTCGGACGCATCTTCGGAAAGGAGAATTTCAGGCATAAAAAAACCGCCTTGCGGGCGGTTAACACGACACTGCTTATCATTGATTTTATTAGCTTTATCCCAATGGTACCCGGAGCGGGACTTGAACCCGCACAGCGCGAACGCCGAGGGATTTTAAATCCCTTGTGTCTACCGATTCCACCATCCGGGCTCGGGATAGAAATTGGAGGCGCGTTCCGGAGTCGAACCGGACTAGACGGATTTGCAATCCGCTACATAACCGCTTTGCTAACGCGCCTTAATGCTTGAACACCCGCTGATGCCGATGTTGTAAACTGGAGCGGGAAACGAGACTCGAACTCGCGACCCCGACCTTGGCAAGGTCGTGCTCTACCAACTGAGCTATTCCCGCATCATCAAGCTAATTTGCTAATTACTTGATTTTGTTATCGTCTGTCAGACAGTGCTGCCGTTCGATGCGTTGCATTCTACTTACCTGGCGCAATGAGTCAACGATATTTTTTAAAACCTTGTGTTGTTTGCTGAAAATTGCGCCGAAACGATCACTGATCAAGCAAATCGCCGCGCGCCGCGTTCAAATACTGCAGCATGGACCACAGCGTCAGCACCGCCGCCACGAGGAACAGACCAATCCCCGCCCATTCAACCCAGATATTTGGGCGCCACAGCATCCACACCAGCGCGGCCATTTGCGCCGTGGTTTTGACTTTGCCTATCCATGACACCGCCACGCTGCTGCGCTTGCCCAGTTCGGCCATCCACTCGCGCAGCGCGGAGATAATAATTTCACGCGCGATCATGGTGGCGGCCGGTAACGTCACCCACCAGGTATGGTAATGCTCGGCAACCAGTACCATCGCAATAGCCACCATGACTTTATCCGCGACCGGATCGAGGAAAGCGCCGAAACGCGTGCTCTGATTCCAGCGACGCGCCAGATAACCATCAAACCAGTCGGTCACCGCTGCGACGAAGAAAATTAGCGCACAGGCAAAAGGGGCCCAGGTAAACGGCAGATAAAACGCCAGTACAAAGAACGGGATAAGAATGACGCGAAACAGAGTAAGCAACGTAGGGATATTAAATTGCATAGTAACGGGTAACTATCTGTTGTAAGTAAAAATTAGCCCTATGTTGCTACAGAGCCCCTAATGTTTCAACGAGTAGAAGATCTTTTCTGCCAGACCGTGAGATATACCCGGTACTTGCGCAATTTCTTCGACGCTGGCTTTCTGCAACCCCTGCAGACCGCCCATATATTTCAGCAGCATCTGTCGGCGTTTGGGTCCGACCCCCTCAATGGTTTCCAGCGTGCTGGTGCTTTTTACTTTTGCCCGTTTCTTACGGTGGCCGGTAATGGCGTGATCGTGCGACTCGTCGCGAATATGCTGAATCACATGCAGCGCGGGGGAGTCCGGCGGCAGACTAAAGCCCTCGCCTTCCGGTTCAAAGAATAGCGTCTCCAGGCCCGCTTTACGATCGCTGCCTTTTGCCACGCCCAATAACAGAGGGTGACTTTTATCCCACGGCACGTCCAGCTCGGCAAAAACCGTCTTCGCCTGCCCAAGCTGGCCTTTACCGCCGTCGATCAGGATAACATCGGGAATTTTACTCTCTTCTATTGCCTTACCGTAGCGACGACGCAGGACCTGATTCATCGCCGCGTAATCATCTCCCGGCGTGATGCCGGTAATATTGTAACGGCGATACTCTGCGCGCAGCGGTCCGTTGCTATCAAAAACCACGCACGACGCCACCGTCTGTTCGCCCATCGTATGGCTGATGTCAAAGCATTCCATCCGATTGACGACCGGAAGCTTGAGTAATGTCGCCAGCGCCCGCAAACGTTGCGTAATCGTTGAATGCTGGGAAAGCTTGGTGGTCAGCGCCGTCGCGGCGTTCGTGCGCGCCAGCTTCAGGTAACGGGCGCGATCGCCGCGGGGTTTGGTCTGTACGTTAACCCGGCGCCCGGCCAGCTCTGAGAGCGAATCCGCCAGCAGGGTTTTGTCGCCCAGGTTAAAATCCAGCAGGATCTCGCCCGGCAGCGTCCGCATCTGGCTGCCCTGCAAATAGAACTGTCCGACAAAGGTTTCCACCACTTCACCGAGTTCGGTGCCATTCGGCACTTTGGGGAAATAGCTGCGGCTACCAAGGACTTTACCCTGGCGGATAAACAGCACGTGGACGCACGCCATGCCGGCATCAAACGAGACGCCGATAACATCCAGATCGTCACCGGTATTGGAGACGAACTGTTTCTCCGTTACCCGACGTACGGCCTGAATCTGGTCGCGGATCCGCGCTGCCTCTTCAAATTCCAGCGCCTGGCTGGCCTTTTCCATGCGGGCAATCAGCTGAGTCAGTACCTGATCGTCTTTGCCCGCCAGGAACAGGCGCACGTAGTCGACCTGCTGGGCATACTCTTCCTCGCTCACCAGTCCGGCAACGCACGGCCCCAGACAGCGGCCAATTTGATACTGCAGGCAAGGCCGCGAACGGTTGCGATAGACGCTGTTCTCACACTGGCGGATAGGGAAGATTTTTTGCAGCAGCGCTAACGTCTCGCGAACCGCGTAGCCGTTGGGGAACGGGCCAAAATATTCGCCTTTCGCATGCTTCGCCCCACGATGCGTCGCCAGGCGAGGATGCGTATCGCCGCTAAGGAAAATAAAGGGATAGGATTTATCATCGCGCAGCAGCACGTTGTAACGCGGCTGGTATAGCTTGATGTAATTATGCTCAAGCAGCAGCGCTTCCGTTTCGGTGTGGGTCACGGTAACGTCAATCTGGGCGATAAGCGCCACCAGCGCTTCGGTTTTACGCGAAGCCAGGTTGCTGCGAAAATAGCTGCTCAGCCGCTTTTTCAGGTCTTTCGCTTTGCCTACATAGATAACAGTACCGCCAGCGTCATACATACGATAGACGCCCGGCTGGCTGGTTACTGTTTTCAGGAAAGCTTTTGCATCAAAAACATCACTCACTGACTTGCTAACGACTCCGCATTGCACAGGCCATGGCGAATTGCCAGGTGCGTCAGCTCCACATCGCCGTGTATGTTCAGTTTACTGAACATACGATAGCGGTAGCTGTTCACGGTCTTGGGACTCAGATTCAACTGCTCTGAGATCTCGTTGACCTTCTGACCTTTAGTAATCATTAGCATAATCTGCAATTCTCGCTCAGACAAACTGACAAACGGCGACTCCGCCTTCTCCGGTTCAATCTGGCTTAGCGCCATCTGCTGGGCGATATCAGAGGCGATATAACGCTGACCCGATGCCACGCAGCGAATCGCATTCACAACCTCCTGCGGCGCGGCGCCTTTACTGAGGTAGCCAGCAGCCCCGGCCTGCATGACTTTCGCCGGCAGCGGATTTTCCGTATGCACGGTCAGCATTATCACTTTGGCATCAGCAACGGAACGGGCAATTTTTCGCGTAGCCTCAAGGCCGCCGATACCCGGCATGTTCATATCCATCAGGACTACATCAACGGGATTCGCGCGGCACCATTTCACGGCATCCTCACCGCAGCAGGCCTCGCCGGCAACTTTAATCCCTTTTATATCTTCCAGAATGCGTCGTATCCCTGCGCGCACCAGTTCGTGGTCATCAACAAGAAGGACGTTGATCAAAGGAATATTCTCCAGAATTAGGGATAACGCTACTGATAGCTTATCTCCCACATATTACCGGGTTTTAACCTAATTTTGAAAGCCAAAAAATGTGCTGGGAAAGATTTCTTGCGCAATTATGGAAATTTGTCTGCACACCCGCTGGAAAGCCATACATAACATAGAGTTGTACAACAGTTACTTTTTAACATTCATCATACAGATTACGTAAAAACACAACACATTGCGTAGGCGATAAATATGTACCTGAATATGTAACAATTATTAACACGAACACGGGGCGTACGAAAAAATTAACACGCTTAGATCTCATGAATACGTATTATTCAGTCAATTAAATCATTCACCACTCGGATGAAAGAACAGAAATCAAGCACTCCTTTTTTTTCCTTTGCTTGTGGTATACTGCGCCGCCTTCACTTTTAGTCATGCGCAATTGCGCAGAAAGCAATCGAGGATATAGATGAGCACTCCAGATTTTTCCACTGCGGAAAATAACCAAGAACTGGCACAGGAAGTTTCGTGTCTGAAAGCAATGATAACGCTGATGCTGCAGGCCATGGGTCAGGCTGATGCAGGCCGCGTGATTATTAAAATGGAAAAACAAATCGCGCAGATGGAAGATGAGGCTCAGGCTGCCGTATTCTCCAGCACCGTTAAGCAAATTAAGCAGGCATATCGTCAGTAATCAATTACCGGCTGAAGGTATTACTAACAGCCGGTCTTACGTCTGGCACGCAGAACAACACATGAGATCAAATTAGGCCCGTCGCTACGGCATAGCAGGCAATTTGGGTTTTGTTTGGCGCGTTGAATTTTCGCTGCATATTTTTCTGATGGAAATTGACGGTATTTTCTGAGATAGACAGAATCATTGCCACCTCAGCCGAGGTTTTCCCTTCCGCCGTCCATTTCAAAATCTCCAGTTCACGTCGACTAAATTTCATTTCCGGCGGCATAACCATCTCGTCCTCCAGGCGCAAAAGCGTCAGCAGGCTCAATTCGGTTAGCGTTCTTAAGCGCATCTCCAGTTCATCTTCCGCAAAGGGTCCCTGGCTATGGCTGGTTCCTGAAACGGATAAGAATCCCTGAGCATGGTTCGGCAGCGTCAGGCACTGCGTGACGCCCTTGCGTAATCCATGGTCGCGCGCGCCGTCCCATAATTCCGGTGTATCATGGAATAGCTTGTCGTTCCATGGCAGATGCCCACGAAGGAAATTCTCCTTGCGCAGCACCGGGTCGATCGCGAGATAATTCTCGGCTTGATAATGCGCCATCCAGGCCTGAGGATAGGTCGATTGCAGCGTCACCCTGGGCCGAGTAAAAGGCACGGGATGCCGTACGCAGAGTGCGAAGTAGTCATATTCCAGCCCTTTTGCTTCCTGCTGCAGAAGATGATAAACCCCCTCGCCTGCAGAAACGGACTGAAATTGTTGCAGCATTTCCCGCCGCCAGCTGAAAAAATCATTGTCCCTCATAACTAACCAAATAACTCCTGAGTGATAATCATTATTATAAATACATAAAACTAACACATAAATCCTGCTTATATGTATAAAAAATGGCAGCCACCGCATTTATTAGACTACGTCCGGCGAAAGTACCGGATACGTTAAAAAATTATGCCAATTGATGTGGCACAAAACCTTGACAGATGTATCGTCGTTGCTTATGACCACTATCCGGACATACTTTTTTTGCTGATAAACCGGTTATTCAGCGCTGCCCGGCCGCATCCGTCAGCACAAGCCTGAGCGAATGCGGCCGGCGCGGGGCGATTACTGCATCAGGAATTTTTCGAGGAACTGGCGGGTACGCGCGTGCTGAGGATTGGCAAACAGCGCTTTTGCTTCACCCTGTTCAACGATACGCCCCTGATCCATAAAAATAGCGCGGTCCGCCACGTCGCGGGCAAAGCTCATCTCATGGGTCACGATCACCATCGTGCGCCTCTCCTGCGCCAGCTGGCGAATGGTATTGAGTACCTCCCCTACCAGTTCAGGATCTAATGCCGACGTTGGCTCATCAAACAAAATGACATCCGGACGCATCGCCAGCGCGCGAGCAATCGCCACGCGCTGCTGCTGCCCGCCGGACAAACGACGCGGGTAGCTATTTTCTTTACCGGTAAGCCCAACTTTCGTCAGCAGTTCACGCGCCCGGGCGATGGATTCATTTTTATCCTCCCCTTTAACGATGACCGGCCCTTCGATAATGTTTTCCATCACCGTACGGTGGGGGAAAAGATTAAAATTCTGAAACACAAAGCCCACGTGCTGACGCAGGCGGCGAATGGCCGTTTTTTGCTGGTTGATGCTGCGCCCGGCATCGATCGTCACGTCGCCTACGCGAATCGTGCCGCTTTCCGGCTGCTCCAGGAGATTAATACTGCGCAGCAGCGTCGTTTTCCCCGAACCGCTGGGACCGATAATCGCCACCACTTCCCCTTGTTGAACCTCAAGGTCGATACCATGAAGCACCGTCTGGCCATGGAATTTTTTCACCAGGTTTTTGACTTCAATCGCACTCATTTTGGATCTCGCTCCTGGCGGTTCAGCTGATTTTCAAAATAGTTTTGCAGCGTGGAAAGCACCGTTGCCATTACCCAGTAGATAAGCGAAGCGGCCAGGTACATGGTGAATACCTCCAGCGTCCGGGAGGTGATCAGCTGAGCCTGACGGAACAGTTCTGGCACCTGGATAGTTGCCGCCAGCGAGGTATCTTTCACCAGGCTGATAAAACTGTTGGAAAGCGGCGGTAACGCCACGCGCGCGGCCTGAGGAAGAATCGCGCGGCGCATTGCCTGCCAGCGCGTCATACCGATACTCGCCGCGGCCTCCCACTGCCCTTTATCAATGGAGGCAATCGCTGCGCGCAGCGTTTCCGCCGCGTAGGCCGCCGTGTTTAAAGACAGGCCGATCATCGCCGCGGGAATAGGATCCAGCTCGATGCCGAACTGCGGCAAGCCGTAATAGATCATAAACAGCTGCGCAATCAGCGGCGTTCCGCGAAAGATGGAGATGTACATCCGCGCCAGCCATTTAATCGGCCAGACGGGCGACATGCGCATCAGCGCCAAAATAAACCCCAGCACGAGGCCAAAAAACATGCCGCCGATGCTGAGCTGTAGCGTAAATACCGCGCCCTTCAGCAGAAAAGGCGCGGAATCAATAACCAGTTGGATACTCTCTTGCATTCTATGTGTTCTGCATTAGATATGAGGATGATAGGCGAACAGCGCAGGCGCGCCGCCGGTGTGAACAAACAGTATTGGGCCTTCATCCTTAAAGCGCTTCTGGCTGATACCATCAATCAATCCGGCCATCGCCTTCCCGGTATACACCGGATCCAGCAGGATACCTTCCAGCTGCGCCAGCAGCTTCACCGCCGCCATCCCTTCGTCGTTCGGTATTCCGTAACCCGGCGCAAAGTACTCATCCCACAGCTGAATACCGGCCTTTGCCTCCAGTTCCAGGCTATTTGCCACCGCCTGCTGCAGCGCAGCCACTTTTGGCAGCTGGTCAGCCACGCTGCGCGATACGGTCACGCCGATAAGCTCGGCATTGGGCATCAGCTGCTCCAGTCCCACGGCGAGGCCGGCATGCGTACCGGCGCTGCCGGAGGCGACGACCACGGAGGAGAGCTCGACCGCCCCTTCGCACTGCTGGGCAATTTCCAGCGCGCTCTCCACATAGCCCAGCGCGCCCAGCGCGTTCGAACCGCCAACCGGAATCACGTACGGACGATAGCCCTGAGCTTCAATGCGGGTCGCCAGCGCTTCCAACTGAGCATTAGGATCGGTCAGCGCGTCGCACATTTCGACCTGAGTATTAAACAGGTCAAGCAGCAGGCGGTTACCGTTGGTCAGGTAGTTCTCAGCCCGGGTACCCATTGGATTCTCCAGCAGCGCCACGCAGTGCAGGCCCAGCTTAGCCGCCACCGCCGCCGTCTGGCGCACATGGTTGGACTGGATAGCTCCTGCGGTAATCAGGGTATCCGCCCCTTCTCGCAGCGCATCGGCAGCCAGAAATTCAAGCTTACGTAGCTTGTTGCCCCCCATCGCAAGCGGGGTCACATCATCGCGCTTGATAAAAATTTCGCGGCCAAGGTAATCGGACAAGCGCGGCAGATATTCCAGCGGCGTCGGCGCGCCAATCAGTTCCAGACGCGGGAATAGGGTTAAATTTTGCAGTGACATAAGACCTCCTGACTGAATTATCCTTGATTATGCACGCTGTGACGCGCGAAATAAAAAAAGGCGCTATCAGGAGCGCCTTTTTTCACCGCTGGCCGTTACTTCGTGACGTCAGCGCCAAACCATTTTTCCGACAGCGCCTTCAGGCTGCCGTCTTTTTGCATATCCGCAATGGCGCCATCAACCGCTTTCAGCAGGTCTTCATTACCTTTGCGCAGAGCGACGCCGGACTCCTGGCGAGAGAAGGCTTCACCGGTGACGGCAAGGGTGTTACCGGTTTTCTTCACCAGATCCAGCGCTGCCAGGCGGTCAACCAGGATGGCGTCAATTCGCCCTACGCGCAGATCCTGGTATTTCGTCGGGTCATCATCATAAGTCCGAATGTCGACGCCCTGTACGTTCTGGCGCAGCCACTCTTCGTAGTTGGTCCCCAGGCCGACGCCAACTTTCTTACCTTTCAGGTCGGCTGCAGTTTTAATCACGCCTTCGTTACCTTTTTTCACCAGCGCCTGGATCCCGGAAACGGTGTACGGCGTCGAGAAGTCATATTTTTGCTTACGCTGATCGGAAATAGTGACCTGGTTTATCACCACATCGATACGTTTAGAGTCCAGCGAAGCCAGCATGCCGTCCCATTTCGTGGGTTTAAGGTCAGCCTTCACGCCCAGATGTTTCGCCAGTTCATTAGCAAAATCCACCTCGAAGCCGGTCAGCTTACCGTCATCTCCCTGATAGCTGAATGGCGGATATGTCCCTTCCAGACCCACGCGTAGCGTGCCGCGTTCTTTAACCTGATTAAGCAGATTTTCAGCAGCAAAGGTTTTTACGCTGACGCCGGTCATTAATACGACGGCCATTGCGCCCATCAGCGCCTGACGACCCAGAAGTGCTAATTTCATAGATACCCCTAAAAGAGTGATATTTTGCTGTAGTGTAAGGCGTTTAACCTTAGTCACCAACATCGATACGCTACATCTTATTCCAAATTATTATATATGATGCCTTTTAGGGCATAGTGAAAACGTATCGAAAATATCTCCATTTTGCTGGATATCTCTCATACTGCAATGGTCAGCTTGATGACGTATGGAGCATGGAAGATGAAAAACCCCACGTTACTGCAGTGCTTTCACTGGTACTACCCCACCGGCGGCGAGTTATGGCGTGAAGTCGAAGCCCTGGCGCCAAACCTCAACGAAATCGGCATTAACATGATTTGGTTGCCTCCTGCCTACAAAGGCGCCTCCGGCGGCTACTCTGTCGGTTATGATTGCTACGATCTGTTTGACCTCGGCGAATTCGACCAGAAGGGGTCTGTCGCCACAAAATATGGCGATAAAGCCCAGCTTCTGGCCGCCATATCCGCCCTGCGCCAGCACGATATCGCCGTACTCCTTGACGTCGTGGTCAACCATAAAATGGGCGCGGATGAAAAAGAGCCGGTACGTATTCAGCGGGTTGATCAAAACGACCGCACGCAAATCGCCGAGGAGATTGTGGAATGTGAAGCCTGGACGCGCTACACCTTCCCGGTACGCGCCGGCAAATACTCTGAATTCATCTGGGATTATAAGTGCTTCAGCGGCATCGACCATATTGAGAATCCTGATGAAGATGGCGTGTTTAAAATCGTCAACGACTATACCGGAGAGGGATGGAACGATCAGGTTGATGATGAAATGGGTAACTTCGACTACCTGATGGGTGAAAATATCGATTTTCGCAATCGGGCGGTAACCGAGGAGATTAAGTACTGGGCCCGCTGGGTGATGGAACAGACCGGCTGCGATGGCTTCCGCCTCGATGCGGTTAAACATATCCCCGCCTGGTTTTATAAAGAGTGGATTGACCACGTCCAGGAGGTGGCGACAAAGCCGCTGTTTATCGTGGCGGAATACTGGTCGCATGAAGTCGATAAGCTCCAGCAGTATATCGACATGGTTGACGGTAAGACGATGCTCTTTGACGCGCCGCTGCAGATGAAATTCCATGAAGCCTCGCGGCAGGGACGCGACTATGACATGAGCCAGATTTTTAGCGGCACCCTGGTGGAAGCCGACCCGTTCCACGCCGTAACCCTGGTGACCAACCATGATACCCAGCCGCTGCAGGCGCTGGAGGCGCCGGTTGAGGCCTGGTTCAAACCGCTGGCTTATGCGCTCATTTTGTTACGTGAAAACGGCGTTCCGTCCGTCTTTTATGCCGACCTGTTCGGCGCCAGCTACGAAGATACCGGCGGCGACGGCGAGACCTACGCCGTTGAGATGCCGGTTATTGAGCAATTACACGAACTGATCGATGCCCGTCAGCGTTTTGCTCACGGCGTACAAACTTTGTGGTTCGATCATCCGAACTGTATCGCTTTCAGCCGCAGCGGTACCGAAGAGGATCCGGGCTGCGTGGTGGTGCTTTCCAACGGTGACGACGGAGAAAAAACGCTTCCTCTGGGGGAAAACTACCGTAATAAACGCTGGCGTGATTTTCTCGGCAACCGCGAGGAAGTGATTGAAACCGACGATGAAGGAAACGGGGTTTTTACCTGTAACGGCGGCAGCGTCAGCGTCTGGGTTATCGAAGAGGTGCTATAAAATACAGAGAAACGCCGCGGGCTGAGAAGGGTTTCAGCCCGCAAAAAGCTTATTGCCCGCTTTTATCAGCCGAGGCCTTTTTCCATGCCTGTTCACACTCCGGGGTGAGACGATCCACCCGCTTGAGCGTCATCCGGTCGTAGCTCAGGGTATCGCCTTCGCGCTCAATCGGATAAACATCCAACGCGGAGGTGACGTTATAAACCGCATCATCACGCTTCATTAATTTACCCGGCAGGACGATAACCCGCTGCCACTGGCGACAGTCAAGGGTATTGCCCTCTTTGGTGACGATCAGGCTCGCAATCGCATCCGGGCTCATCATTTCACTCTGCGGGCCGGCCGATTGCCAGTATCCTTCCAGCCCAGCCGGCGCTGGCGCTTTAACAACCTCGCTGTAGCTATCAACCTGAACACAGCCGGCCAGGGCCAGCAGAGCGCCAGCAAACACTATCTTTTTCATCATCCATCCCACACACCGATAAAAAAACATTGTGGCATTAAAGCGTTAAGCTCGCCACCCTTCGCGATTCGGCAACAGCGCAGCAGGGCGAACGTCGGGCACACCCAATATGGTAAAAAATAGCCTTCAAATGTTAAGTTATTCTAACCCATCGAATAAAACCCATAAATCAGCAGGTGTTATTTTAACCATTCAATATAAGGATAATCCTATTTTAAAAAGCCGCTAAAATGGCAAACTTATATATGACGGGTATTTATTGTTTTTATTTCCTCCACATAGCGATTTGTAGCCTTTACTTTGAGAATATTCCTGGCAAATTATGGGGCTTATTACGGAATAGTTCAGGCTGCCTAATGGTTCCACGGCAGCAGTCGTTTTTTATTGCTAACAAAATGGACTTCATCGCGCTTGTCAGCGAGGAATAAATTATCGTTACGTGTTGATTGAGGATGGGTCATGTCAACGATTATCATGGATTTGTGCAGCTTCACCCGGCTGGGATTAACCGGGTACCTGACGGGCAGAGGGGTAAGGAAGCGCGATATCACTGAAGTACACAGTGCGCCGAGCCTGAAGGCTCTCTGCGAGACTAGCCGCCCTACGGTGGTATTTATCAACGAAGACTGCTTTATTCATCATGAAGAGAGCAACCAGCTTATCCGGCAAATCATTAGCCAGTATCCTGCGACGCTATTTGTTATCTTTATGTCGCTGGCGAATATACATTTCGATCACTACCTGCTGGTGCGCAAAAACTTACTTATCTGCTCTAAATCACTGACCGAAAAAGACCTGGACGACATCCTTGCCATCCGCCTGAAATATGAGAACTATCGTCCCACCCGGATTAATATCCCCACGCTGTCCTTAAGCCAGACCGAATCAAATATGCTGCAGATGTGGATGGCCGGGCACGGAACCTCGCACATATCAGCGCAGATGAACATTAAGGCCAAAACCGTCTCATCGCATAAGGGCAATATTAAAAAGAAAATTCATACCCACAACAAACAGGTGATTTATCATATCGTACGACTGGCTGAAAACATCACCTCCGGAATTCACGTCAACCTGCGTTGAAAGACGCTGGCGGCCGCTGCCGCCAGTTCACTTGAGGCAAATCACTCGTCCCGCTCAACGAAAATACCGTCGGGATGACCGTTCTCATTAAAAACCCAGATCCCGAGCGGGTAATCTTCCAGCGAAACCAGGTACATTACGCCTTCGCTAAACGACTCTATCGCCAGTACAACACCCGATCGACGTGGGCCACCATCGGTCTTCACCGTGACACGATCGTTTACCTGCATAACTCATCTCCTCTATTTTTGAGCCAGTGTAGAACAAAACTGCCGATCGCGCAGTGTCCTGCCCGGTAACTGCTGTTTTTGTAGACCGACTATACTTAAATAGCCCTGTCTGAGTTAAGCGAGGTACCCGCAATGAAAACCGCCAAAGAAAATCAAGGCGCAGGAAGCGTAGACGTTGACGCCCTGCTGGCGGCGATTAATGAAATCAGCGAAAGTGAAGTTCAGCGTACGCAAGACGATCCCCACCACGTCAGTATTGATGGCCGGGGTTACCACACCTGGCGCGAGCTGGCTGAGGCCTTTGAGCTCGATATCCATGATTTCAGCATCACGGAAGCCAACCGCTGAATTCTGTGCGAAAAAAATCCCGACTCGCAGGAGTCGGGATGAAGCTTGCTAATGCAAGAAGCACTTGAAAATTCGTTACACCAGGATATCCGATGCGCTACAAACATTACCCTCAATTATTTTGCATGACAACAAACATTCATGAAGCAAATTATTGAAAAACGTGGCTTACCTTCCCCCTCACGCTGGCAACGCTCGCCAGGCAAGGACTGCAGACATTTGTTCTTCCACGAACGTCCGATCGCCGCCAAACGTTTTTTAAGAATAATCTCACTAAAATAACCGTAGTGGATGATTTCAATTCAATTTATTTACATGGGGAATTAATTTTACCCTTCGGCGCAGACCCGATCGCGTCCGTTTTGCTTGGCCAGATACAGGCGATGATCGGCAACAGACTGCAAATTTTCAAAGTTATACTCACCCGAATCCTCGCTACAGCTCACCCCAAACGAAGCGGTAATACGCAAAGACGTGCTGTTACCCAGCAAAATTTCGCGGCTATTGATCCGGATACGGATCCGTTCAGCAATCGCCTTCGCTTCTTTTAACGCGGTATTCGGCAGCACAATACAAAACTCCTCCCCGCCAACTCTCCCCGCAAGATCGCCTTGCCGAATATGGCTGGCGATAGTACTCGCCACCAGCGACAGCACGCGATCGCCCGCGTGATGGCCGTACAGGTCGTTAACGCTTTTGAAATAATCCAGATCGAGCTGAATCACCGCAACGGGCCGCTTTAAACGCTCGCTCAGGCGAGTTTCTGCAGTGGCGCGTTCAAACAGCGCGCCGCGGTTTAATAGGCGGGTTAACGCATCGTGCCAGGCCTGCCACTCCAGGGAGGTCTGCAGCACGCTCATATTGCGCACCATTCGGCGGATCACCAGCCAGGAGATCATCAACATCAGCGTGAACATGAGCCACATCAGCATTAAAGCAATGGTGATGCTGCCAAAGTCACCGCGGACGCCTTCCCGGATCGTATGGATACGGATCAGTACCCCATCAAAATTGCGTAAGTTTTCCCAGCTAATATAACGCGTGACCAGGCGAATCCCTCCCTGATTCTCATGAGAAGACGCGCGGCTCAGCATCTCCTGTTCCCGCGGCGACAGCAGCGTTAGTACGTTGCCCGGCGCGGAAGAGGCAATCAAATTGAGCTGATTATCGTAAAGCTGGTACTCGCCCTCTTCGCCCGTTTTAATCGCATTGACCAGAAACGTTTTCATCTCTTGTACCGAGAAATCCATTGCCAGTACGCCGAGCCAATAGCGCTGGAAATCAAGCGGAATAGACGCCGTCACCACCTGCATTTCGCGCTGCGACGCCTCATCGGGAAAGGTTTGCCACACGATGCCGCGAGCAGGATTATTCCTCTGCGTTTGCCGGGTAAACCAGGGGGCGCTTGTCGCCCGCGAATACAGCGCCAGCGCCTGTGTCGCATTCTTCAGCGGCTCGGTGGTGGTAAAAAAGCCATTGCGCGACACGTACAGCATACGTTTCGCAAAACCACGGTTGTTATTAGCCAGACGCAGCATATAGCCCAGCTCAAGAGTGGCCATGAGCTCATTGCCGGAAAAGGAATTATCGCGAGAGAGAAGCGCGTCGCCGTCGACAAATGCATCGGCAACGCCATAGACCGGCAGCGTCCGCCGGTTATGAATCTCAACGGACCAGAGGGGATCATGCCGCTTTTTTAAATAATCCTCTTCCGCCTTGCGCAATACGACAAAATCCAGCGGCGTTCCCAGCGCCGATTGCATCCCGTTACGAAAAAAAATCATTCTGTCGATGTTAAACTGCAGCAGGCTGTCGAACTCATGGGAAACGTTTTCAAGATTATTGCGCTGGTTTGCGACGTAGGCTTCTTCAAGGACCTTGATCTCACGCCATATCAACAACGTGGAAAAGCAGAAGACGATAAAAAAACAGAGGTTAACCACATATCCGGGGCTTAAAATCTGGCGCAATTTTTTCACCCACATCAGCTTATCCATCGTTTTCTCGCAGCACGGTTAAAGAAGCAAACGTCATCCACGCTCCCTGTTCGTAAAACAACCATTAATATGAAAGCGCCCGACGAATGCCGGGCGCTGATAACGGGTCAGGAGCGGTTCAGCTTCCCTCCCCCTCCGCGAATAAGTTCATCTTCACGAAACGCCTCGCGCTTAACGCCGTAACCGTCATACCAGCGACATTCAACCATGCCGTTGGCGAACCCGGTAACGACCATTCGGGGGCCACCGCTTTTACGCCTGACTTCATCACTGACCAACAAGACCATTTTTGCCTCCGGTATCAGGAAGAAACAGATTTAACATAGACGAAGCTGAACCACTTTGCATGACCAGGAGCACATTTACTTTGCCGGACGACGCAGAGCGGCAATCGCTTTCACTCCAGCCAGCACGATGGCGCCAATGATGAATCCCAGCACCAGGTTGGCGCCCGTTGGCAGCAGCGAGGCAATGACCCCGTTCTGCCCATGGGCCAGATTTTCAATAGCGTGGTGCAGCGGCGCAATACCGTGGACCACAATACCGCCGCCCACCAGGAACATCGCCAGAGTGCCAACAATGGACAACACTTTCATCAGACGGGGCGCGATCGCCAACAACGCCTTGCCTGTCCACTGCGCCAGCGAGCTGGTTTTCTCCACCAGCCAGTAGCCCATATCATCCAGCTTGACGATGATCCCCACCAGACCGTAGACCCCCACCGTCACCAGAAGCGCGATGCCGGATAAAATCAGGATCTGATTCAATAACGGCGCTTCCGCCACAATCCCAAGCGTGATGGCGACAATTTCAGCCGACAAAATAAAATCGGTGCGTATCGCCCCTTTCACTTTATCCCGTTCAAAAGCCATAGGGTCCTGGTTCGCCAGGGCCTCAAGCCGCCGCTGGCGAACCTGCGGATCCTCCTTGTGTTTGCGCGCCTGCAGGCTGTGCAGCACCTTCTCGACGCCTTCAAAACACAGAAACGCGCCCCCCAGCATCAGCAGCGGCGTAATCGCCCACGGAATAAAAGCGCTGATCAACAACGCCAGCGGCACCAGGATGACTTTATTGATCAATGAGCCTTTGGCTACGCCCCAAACTACCGGCAGTTCGCGGTTGGCCCGCACGCCGGTGACCTGTTGAGCATTAAGCGAGAGATCGTCTCCCAATACGCCTGCCGTTTTTTTTGCTGCCAGTTTCCCCATGACCGAAATATCATCGAGTAACGTGGCAATATCATCCAATAAGGTTAATAGACTACTTCCCGCCAAAATTGCATTCCTTCATTTATGATTGTTCCTCCTGAAGTATGAAGCAAAAGCGCTTTTTCGCCCACCGGTGTCCATAGTCAACAAAAATTTAACCATAGCAGGCGAATTAAAGCACTCGCCAGCACGATAGTTTTCACGTTTACTATACGTCCCCTTTCTATCTCTGCACCGTCGTGAGGAAGTATGTCTACCCGTCAGCTGTTACCGCTCATCGGGGCGCTGTTTGCGCTGTATATCATCTGGGGTTCCACCTATTTCGCTATCGCCGTCGGCGTCGCCAGTTGGCCTCCGCTGATGATGGCTGGCGTGCGTTTTCTTTCCGCGGGCGCGGTGCTAACTGCCTGGCTGCTGGCAACCGGTCATAAGCTGCCTGCGCGAAAGCCGCTGCTTAACGCGGCGCTGATTGGTGTGCTGCTGCTGGCGGTAGGTAATGGCTTTGTGACGCTCGCCGAACATCAGCACGTGCCTTCAGGCATTGCGGCGGTCATGGTCGCGACGGTGCCGCTGTTCACCCTGTGTTTTAGCCGCTTTTTTGGTATTGCGACCCGTAAGCTTGAGTGGTTGGGTATCGCTATTGGCCTCGCGGGGATCGTACTGCTCAACAGCGGCGGCAACCTGAACGGTAATCCCTGGGGCGCGCTACTGATACTTATCGGTTCAATGAGCTGGGCGTTTGGTTCCGTCTACGGCTCGCGAATCGAGCTACCAACGGGGATGATGGCGGGCGCCATTGAGATGCTGGCGGCAGGCGTCGTGCTGATTGCCTCCGCGCTAACCGGAGAAAAACTAACCCAGATGCCGTCGTGGTCCGGTATTTTTGCCGTCGCCTATCTGGCTATCTTCGGTTCGCTTATCGCAATTAACGCATATATGTATTTGATTCGTAACGTAACACCGGCGGTAGCGACCAGCTATGCCTACGTAAACCCGGTGGTCGCCGTACTGCTGGGAACCGGCTTTGCCGGAGAAAGCTTATCTGCCGTAGAGTGGCTGGCGCTCGGGATTATCATCTTCGCGGTCATTCTGGTGACGCTCGGCAAATACCTGCTCCCGGCGCGTCGTGAAATTACATCCTGTAAGGCGGAGAAGTAGCGTCCAGCACACCTATGCCCTGAGTATCGATCTGCGCGCACTGACCGCCGCCGCAGATCCACTCTTCCAGCCGTTCTCCCAGCGCGTCGTCATTGAGCTTCTTTCGCCCGCGCAGCGCGCACTCCCAGACCACCAGCACCCGCCATCCCTGCTCCGCCAGTCGCCCGATATCCCGGCGATCGCGCGCCACGTTTTTGGCTATTTTATCCAGCCAGAATGCAGTTCTTGTGGCGGGAACCTTGAACAGATAGCAATCATGATGATGCCAGAAGCAGCCGTGGGTAAAGATAACGCACTGATAGTCCGCCACGACAAAATCCGGGCGGCCGGGCAGCGCGGCATCCTGTACGGTAAAAGAGAATCCGGCGCCCGCCAGTAGCCCAGCCAGCCGTTTCTCTATTGCCGTATCGCGGGTGCCTATCGCGCGCATGTTTTTACTGCGGGTGGCTTTATCGTGAACGTCGGCCATGGTTAATCTCTTGCTCACGCCTGGCAACCGCTTGTTCAATACGCGGCGCCAGCAGCTTCGCCACCGCCGCAAATACCGGCACGACGACGGAATTGCCAAACTGGCGATAGGCCTGGGTATCCGAGACCGGAATACGGAAGCGATATCCCTGCGGCGTCTCAAAACCCATAAGCCTCGCGCACTCGCGGGGCGTCAGCCTGCGCGGACGACGAAGCTGGTTTTCAGGGTCATCAAAATGCTTTTCGCCCAGAGGCCGATCCCAGCCCCGGTCAATGAGGATTTCCGCGCCATCTTTGTAATAGCGCGCAGAGAGCGTTCGCGCCACGCTGTGCGGATTCGTTGGGTCGACGAGCCCGTAGCCAAAACCGTTCCCCCGCTCCTGGTGCTTACGCGCGTAGCGATAGAGATACTTCCACAGCACCCTGGTGAGAATAAATTTGTCGTCAACCGCGGGCTCCAGCAGCTCGCCAAAGGTCGGCCGGCGAGTGGGATAGAGAGCGGCGATATCGCGCAGGGTAAATCCCTCATGCAGCTGGAGATCGCGCCGGAAACCCACCAGCACAATACGCTCCCTGTGCTGGGGTAAAAAATAGCGCCCGTCGATGACTTTAGGGTCATCCGCCCCGGTATGCGCCGCGTCGGCAACCTCGTACCCCAGCTCATCCAGCGTCTGCATAATGATACGAAACGTCCGCCCCCGATCGTGACTCTTCAGGTTTTTGACGTTCTCCAGAACAAAAATCGGCGGCTGACGGGCGGCGATAATCCTGACCACGTCAAAAAACAGCGTCCCCTGCGTTTCGCAGGCAAAGCCGTGAGCGCGACCAAGGGCATTCTTCTTCGACACGCCGGCGAGAGAAAACGGCTGGCAGGGGAAGCCGGCCAGTAAAACGTCATGCTGCGGGATAGTCTGGCGTATATGCTGCGCGGCTTCTTCCTCGCTCACCTCAGGGAGATGGCTCAAAGTCACATCGCGGATATCTTCATTGAAACGATGCTGCTCAGGATCGCAGTACCAGTTGGCTTTATAGGTGCGCACCGCATGTTTATTCCATTCGCTGGTAAACACGCATTGCCCGCCAATCGCTTCAAAACCGTGGCGAATACCGCCGATACCGGCAAACAGATCGACGAAGCGGAACCCATAATGCGGATGATGCGCCGGCGGCTCCGGCAGGAGCGTGCGCAGGTGGGCCTGCTCCTGGCGGGTGATACGACCTGCCGCGCGCGCTACCGTCGCAACGCGCTTGAGGATAGCCGGGCTCCAGTGCTGCTCGCCGACGGCAATTAACTGCGCGACCAGCGTTTTGACATCGTATATCGCCATTAGCTGACGCAATAGCGCCTGCGCGTCTTCTCCGGTATGTTCAACCTTCAAAGACGGGGGATTTTCCTTGGATAAATTTTGCGCCATAACCTCAACCAGCCCGACTATTTTTGCAGAGGTTACCATAAATAGCGCGGCCAGTTTTATGCTAGTGGATCAAAGCGCTGCAAAACCTCAGCATCAAGCGCCATCGGCTCTCCGCGAAGCTCTGCGCTCAGCTTGGCCATAAACTGCACCAGAAAACGCGCATTGTGCACCGCCATTGCCCTGCCCTTTTCTGTCTGCATCGTTTTCGGTAAACGCAGCAGCTTGCACTGGAAGTGATCCAGCGCATACGTTTTGTCATCCAATTCCCGCCGGTCAGCAAAGGGATCGCGGGCATCAAACAAGCTATTGTTCAGCGCGCCGGACACCGCAAATACGCGCGCCAGCCCTATCGCCCCCAGCGCCTCAAGGCGATCGGCATCCTGGACGATTTTCGCTTCTTCGCTTTGCGGAGCAATTGCCGCGCTAAAACTGTGGGCTTCAATCGCGTGTAAAACCGCCGCGTAGCGTTCCGGGGGGAAATCAGGAAAAGCGGACTGAAGGATAGCCAGCGTTTTTTCCGCAGCCATCGCAGAAGAACGGCTTCGCTCAGGATGGTTTTTCGCCAGGCTGACAATGTCATGAAAGTAGCAGGCAGTGAGGATCACCAGGCGGTCGGCAGCGGTCTCTTCGGCCAACTGCTGCGCGGTAGCCCATACCCGGCGGAAGTGTGAAATATCGTGAGCAGCATCCTCTTGCCCGTGATGTTGGCTTAGCCAGGCTTCAAATCGTTGCTGCCAGTGATAAAGGTCCATGCGCGTTCCTTTGATATAAGGCCAGCAACGAGCATAGCAATTTTAATCGTGATGTTCATACATCTGCGGATTAGGACGCGTGTACCAGGCGATCGCCCCGAGAAGGGTCCCGACAATACCCAACACAAGAAAACCCAGCAGCGCGCCAATCCATTTTCCTGCCGTTGAGCCGAGCTCGCCGTCAATCGTGGCGCCGGGCACGCTTTCAATCTTCCCCACAACCCACCAGTAACGCGCCATCGCCCACAGGAAATAGCCGCAAAAGGCGTAAAATGCCCACAGCGCCAGTTTCCCGCCAGGACTTCTTTTCGCTTTATCTTCCATTCATTTGTTCTCCATCTACTTCACAACCCCTATCACCCACCGGTAAAAATGTGATATCGGTCACATTATATAGCGAAAACGCCTGCAAAACAGCAGATCCCTCTCTCACGGGTTCGATTTTGCGCACTGGTCGGGAGCACGACCCTATCGCCTGCTACATATAGTCAATGAATTCATTTCGTTTTTAAATAATACAAATTAATGAATATAACTGAATTTCTGAGACCATATTCACCCCCACCTTCCCTGCCTCAAATATCATATTTGCTTGCTCGCCCTTCGCTTTATCTTTACAGAAAAGTGGCGGCAATAAGAGATTGAGAAATAAACATATAACATATAAATACAACCCCGCAATTCATAGAGCACATGAAGCTTATGGACAACAAAAATCATACAAAACCAATCATAAACCAATGTTATTAAAAGACATAAACACAATAAATAAATTTTCAAACACCAATACAATTTAAATATAATGAATAGAACAGAAACATTTTGTAATATTAGATATAATTTAGTTACATTTTTAATTTAAAGAAAAATGAACTTCGTCGTTAGTATTTAATAGTCACCCCGGAAGGAATGACACAATTCATATTAATTATAATCAAAAGGGAATATATAATGAAAAGAAAAGTACTGGCAATTCTGGTTCCAGCTTTATTAGTTGCTGGCGCGGCTAATGCAGCAGAGATCTATAATAAGAACGGCAACAAACTGGATTTCTACGGCAAAATGGTTGGCGAACACATCATGACCCATGATGGCGGCAACAACAACTCTGACGATACCTCCTATGCGCGTTTCGGCGTCAAAGGCGAGACCCAGATTAGCAATGAACTGACCGGCTATGGCCAGTTTGAATACAACATCAAAGCGGACAAACCGGAAGGTCAACAGGGCAGCGCTACTCGTTTAGCATTCGCCGGTCTGAAATTCAGCGACTACGGTTCATTCGATTATGGTCGTAACTACGGCGTGGTTTATGACGCGGCGGGTTACACTGATATGCTCGTTGAGTGGGGTGGTGACGGTCTGGTTTACACCGATAACTTCATGACCGGCCGTACCAACGGCGTAGCAACCTACCGTAACACCGACTTCTTCGGCATGGTGGATGGCCTGAACTTTGCTCTGCAGTATCAGGGTAAAAACAACGATACCACCGCGAAAAAATCAAACGGCGACGGTTTTGGTTTCTCCGTTAACTACAACTTTGACGGCTTCGGTTTCGTTGGCGCCTACAGCAACTCTGACCGTACTGATGAACAAGCTGCGGACCGCAGAGGCGAAAAAGCTGAAGTCTGGAACCTGGCGGCTAAATACGATGCAAATAGTCTGTATGCATCAGTCATGTACGGTGAATCCCGTAACATGACTCCGCTGGAGAAAACGACTTTTGGCAGCTTTGCCAATCACACCCAGAACATCGAAGCCGTTGTTCAGTATCAGTTTGATTTTGGCCTGCGTCCATCCCTGGGCTATGTCTACGCGAAAGGTAAAGACCTGGGCGCCAAAGAAGACACTAATGCGGATATCATGAACTACGTTGAATTGGGTGCCTGGTACTATTTCAACAAAAACTTCAACGTTTACACCGCATACAAATTCAATCTGATCGATGATGAAGACGCGGCGGTAAGTGGCGCAGCCACCGACGATCAGTTCGCCGTGGGTATCACCTACCAGTTCTAAGACTGCCTGGTTAATCTAAAGCCCGCCTCGTGCGGGTTTTTTCGTTTTTACCAACGACTCCTCGTCCTGCATCGCGAATATCGCTACACGGCAGAAAGATGAGGCGTTGCGATCTATCAACGATTGCTCCGCAGTAAATCATGAAGATGATAATTATAGCCCCTTCGAGGCGTGATATCCTTTGTGACGGGAGACGTTGGAAGAAAATTACGTCATCATGCAAATGATATAATTAACAATAAAAAAACAAAAAACTCACAATATTTTCACTCCCCGCCCTCAGCCCTA
This sequence comes from Klebsiella sp. PL-2018, assembly GCF_019048985.1. Lineage (NCBI taxonomy): Bacteria > Pseudomonadati > Pseudomonadota > Gammaproteobacteria > Enterobacterales > Enterobacteriaceae > Klebsiella > Klebsiella sp. PL-2018. The sequence goes on along the minus strand of NZ_CP077673.1, from coordinate 2,081,517 downwards.
TCCGGGAGATTTAAACTGTTTTTTCTTCTTGAGCGCAGCAACGTCCGCGCATAAATACCGTAACAGTAGACAAGTTAATACCGCAGCTCTGCCTGATATGACCGCACCAGAGCTCACGCCTCCGATTGCTTTCCGGCTTTTATATCGCCGCCATTCGGCATTATCATATCCATACAAGCTCGGCCAGAGAAACGTAAAACAATACCCGCCGAGGAATATGTCCACGGTAATAAAAACCCGGGTTGACACCGACCACGAGTTGGCGTCAAATACTTATATTCCAGGGGCTCATTGCTTATATCGACCGTGCATTCAGTCTCTTAACCGCCCTTTTCAAAATTGATGTAAATCAATAAATGATTAATTACACCTTGAAAAAAAATATATCCAGAGAAGCGGTCAGGTACATTATCGTTGGCCTGGCAAATACAGCCATTACGGCAGTTGTTATATTTGGCCTGATGCATGTCGGCGTGGGAGTCTACCTTTCAAATGCAACAGGTTATGTCGCTGGCATTATTTTCAGTTTTGTTATGAATGCGAAGTTCACTTTCTCAACGACATTGAGTCCCCTGAGATTTATCAAATTCGTATCCACATGCGCTTTTTGTTACATTTTAAATTTAATAGCAATGAAAGTTTTTTTCATTGTCATACCTAATGCTATTTATACAGCGCAAGTTGTAGGCATGGTGATTTACACAACAGCTGGTTTTATTCTAAACAAATACTGGTCAATGAAATGAAAGAAATTAATATAAACCACACGAGGAGCAAAATACCTTCGTTAGCAATCGTTGTTCCTTGTTATAATGAAAAAGAGGCCTTTCCATACTGCCTGGAGGGGCTTACCACGGTATTACAAAACCTCCTTGCAAAAGAAAAAATCGCTCGAAATAGTTATATCCTCTTTGTCGATGATGGCAGTAAAGACAACACCTGGGAACAAATTAAATCCACATCACAGGAAAAGTCATTCGTCCGCGGTCTGAAATTATCAAGGAACCGGGGCCATCAGATCGCCCTGCTGGCGGGGTTGGCAAACGCGGATACGGACGTTACCGTAAGTATTGATGCAGACTTACAGGATGATATAGGTTGCATTGAGAAAATGATCGACAAATATCATGAAGGGTTTGAGATTGTTTATGGCGTACGCGACAACAGGAGTAGTGACTCAGTATTTAAAAGGGCAACAGCCAATAAATTTTATTCTCTGATGTCAGGGCTGGGTGTCAATCAGGTTCCTAACCATGCGGACTTCCGGCTTCTTAGCCGTACAGCGTTGACAGCATTAAAAGATTTTAAAGAACAAAATTTATATTTAAGGGGGCTAATTCCGCTGTTGGGTTATAAGTCCAGCAGCGTTTATTATAGCAGAGATGAAAGGGTTGCAGGCGAATCAAAATACCCCTTAAAAAAGATGGTAGCACTGGCGTTAGAAGGAATAACGTCTCTGACAATTACTCCATTACGTATGATCGCCGCCGCTGGGGTTGCCACATGCCTTCTATCTTCACTAGCGGCAATCTATGCCTTCATTGAGAAGCTCCTGGGAAATACCGTTGCGGGTTGGACATCTGTAATGATTGCGATTTTCTTCCTTGGCGGTGTCCAGATGCTTTCTTTGGGGATAATTGGCGAATACGTTGGGAAAATATATATGGAATCCAAAAATCGGCCCAAATATTTTATCGAAGAGGTAGCAAAACACGAAATGAGAGGCGAGCAATGAACACTGAGGACGAACGGATGACGTCTTACTCTAAAAAAATTATTGCAATGCTTTACCTCGCGGCAATTTTCTTAGTTTATAGCCCAACGATTATATTTAGTTACGCATTTTCAGATGACTGGTCGACACTTTCCGATGTTTTTTCAGGGAAAGGTTCTCCGTTTCAATGGGATATGCAATCCGGCAGACCCTTGTATGCCGTTGCCAGACGGCTTGCCTTTACGCTAGTTCACAATATCGATGACCTTGCCTATCTTAGATTTTTTACCGTAATATCGGTATTTATGTTTTGCTTTTTTCTTTTTTCATTTATAGAAAAAAGAAACATATTCGAGCGTAAAATAACAACGATCGTATTCCCTTTATTAATATGCCTGACGCCCGCAGTACAGGTTTATAATTCCTGGGCGACATGTTTCCCTTTTGTACTCTCCATACTCCTTGCCGGAATAAGTTATGCGACATTAAAACCGATCAATAAGAAAACGACAATTATAAGATTTGCAGCATCCGTCATTATTTTATGGTTTGCATTTGCCATATATCAACCAACGGCGATGGCATTTTTATTTTTCGTCATGCTTGATAACTGTCTGAAAAAAGACAAACCCTTTTCCATCAACATTGTTTTAATCAGTGGCGCAGTTTTATTTATCGGCATGCTTGGCAGCCTGCTATTTTCAAAATTTGTACCTGTATGGTTATATGGCAGTTCAATTGCACGTGCCGAGTTAACTAATAATCCACTTGAGAAATTACGATGGTTTATAAAAGAACCGTTGATTAACGCTATCAACAACTTTAATATAACTCCAGGCACCTTTTTCACAACGCTCTCATTAATAATTTGCGCAATAGGTTTACTTTCAATAATAAAAGGCAAATCAGGCCCGATTAAGGTTCTTATGTTTATTATCATGGGGATTGGCGCCTACTCTCCAAACTTATTAGTCAAGGAAAACTGGGCTGCATATAGGTCACTGATAGCACTGGAATTCTTCACATGCGCTCTTATTATTATTGGGTTAGATGCCTTGACAAGCAAACTCAACATAGCAAAAAAAGCGCTACCCATATTGACGGTATTCGCGATGATCGCTGCATCATACAATATCTTTAATGGTTTCATTATCCCACAAAAATCGGAGTTAAACGCATTAGCCAGCGCGCTTTCCTACAAGGTGGGGAAAACATTTACAGGGGATGTTCTTTTTGACATTCAAGATCCTGCCTATAACGCCTTTACTAAAACACAACGTTATGACGAGTTTGGCAATATTTCCCTTGCGGCTCCCTGGGCTATCAAGGGGATGGCGGAGCAAATCTTAATTAGCAAGTCAATGCATTTCAGGCTTCCCGAGAATGTTATTCTGACGGCAAAGGAGCAATGCGCCACTGATTGCATCATTATAAAAACGGGCGATGCGATGAGGAGTTCAACCTCCAACTATTGAAACTTTTCGCCACCCCACATACCGGTATATGATCCCGCGCCAGATCCGCGCGGGATAGTTTTTATCCCGGCAGCTCGGGCCTGGGTCATAAGTCTCTCTATCACCTCACAGCGCTCGACAGTAACCCATGCTTCCAGTGCTTTTCTGAGTTCGCTCCTTTTCATCCATCATCCCTTCTCTTGAGGATATCCTTACAGAATCCGAGTGTAGCAAGGGCAGTTAACTGCTTTGTTATCTGTGATGCAAGACGGGCTAAGCTATTGTAAAGAGTGTGAGCTTGTGAACTAAAGAGGATAAAAGTGGATGCCCAACAAGAGGCAACATGGTAAAAAAGACAGCGTTAGAGGCGAGAAAACAGAGCGATAGAAAGAAATTTTAATGCAGGGATTCATGCAGGGCAAAATCAAAAGCGCTTTGCGACTGGTTGATTTTGTTGAATAGTGGCGGAGAGAGGGGGATTTGAACCCCCGGTAGAGTTGCCCCTACTCCGGTTTTCGAGACCGGTCCGTTCAGCCGCTCCGGCATCTCTCCGCTGTTGAGGTTGCTATAATGCCAGGTTCTTTGGCATTTTAATAGTTCCTGTCTCTTTAATTCAGTTCAAGTGACGACTTTGCGAGCAATATGATGTTTAAATGGCCCTGGAAAGTAGATGAAGAGTCCGGCAACGCGGAAATCCCCTGGGAAAAGGCGCTTGCCATCCCTGTATTAGCCAACCTCTCCGACCATGAGCAGCAGCAGCTGGCGCAAATGGCATCCCGCTTTTTGCAACAGAAGCGTCTGGTTGCATTACAGGGGCTGGAGCTCACTCCCCTACAGAGCGCTCGTATCGCGCTCCTGTTTTGCCTGCCGGTTCTCGAACTGGGCATCGAGTGGTTAGATGGTTTTCACGAAGTGCTTATCTACCCTGCCCCCTTCGTTGTCGACGACGAATGGGAAGATGATATCGGCCTGGTGCATAGCCAGCGAATCGTGCAATCAGGGCAAAGCTGGCAGCAGGGGCCCATTGTTCTAAACTGGCTGGACATTCAGGACTCCTTCGACGCTTCCGGTTTCAATCTGATTATTCATGAAGTGGCGCATAAGCTGGATACCCGCAATGGCGATCGCGCGAGCGGCGTGCCGTTTATCCCCCTGCGCGAGGTGGCTGGCTGGGAACACGATCTCCATGCTGCCATGAACAATATTCAGGATGAGATTGATCTGGTCGGTGAAAGCGCCGCCAGTATTGACGCCTACGCGGCCACCGATCCTGGCGAATGTTTCGCCGTACTCTCTGAGTACTTCTTTAGCGCGCCAGAGCTGTTCGCCCCGCGTTTTCCCGCGCTTTGGCAGCGTTTTTGCCTGTTCTATCGCCAGGATCCGCTGGAGAGATTACGTGAGAATACCCCACCGGATGACGGCAATAGCCCGGCAGTACACTAAAACAACGACCTGCACTAAATTTAGCCATTTGAATCAGCAAGTTAAATTTAGGGTTGACACAAAAATCCGAGACCAGTAGTATTCGCCCCGTTCACACAATTCCTCTGTAGTTCAGTCGGTAGAACGGCGGACTGTTAATCCGTATGTCACTGGTTCGAGTCCAGTCAGAGGAGCCAACTTCTTGTTTTCATGCATCTTCACGAATCTTTATACGATTTAGATTCAACAGGTTAGCGTGAAAAGTCTTCCTGATGCATTTTCATTTTCCCCTCCGCATCGGGCAAGATTGGTAGTCTGATTTGGGGTCATTTCAGTTTGATTATGGAGTGACCACCCTATGCCACTGAACGACACTAAAATCCGCAGCTTAAAATCATCCGCTAAACCTTTCTAAGTTTCCGACTCTCGTGGCCTGTACCTTTTAGTCAATCCAGGCGGTTCAATAATTACGTTGAATTTACTGAGCGGTGCTGAGCTTCGCGCAAGCCGATGCAATACGCCGCCCGGCTTCAGCTACTGTAGCGTTATCGGTGGCAATCGATAAGCGGAAATAGGGCGACAAGCCGTATGCGCTGCCGCCAACGCCGGACACGCCGCTTTCCAGCAGATAATCCAGCACGTCAGCTTCGTTTTCGATTTTTGCCCCGTCAGGCCGGTAACGTCCGATTAATCCGGCGCAGCGGCAAAAGACAAAGAAACCGCCCTGCGGCACCCGCAACTCCAGCCCGTCAATATTCGCCAGAATGTCGGTTATCACATCGCGCCGTTGTTGATATGCCGCAACCTGTGGTGCAATAAAATCCAGCCCGCCGTTAAAGGCTGCAAGCGCAGCCGCCTGACTCACCGAACTGGCACCGGAACTGATTTGCGACTGCACCACGGTCATGGCGGTAATAAGCGCCTTCGGCCCGGCACCGAAACCAATCCGCCAGCCGGTCATCGCATAAGTTTTGGATACGCCGCCCACCAGCAGGCTACGCGCCTGAAAATCATCGGCCACGTTGAGCAGATTCTGATGTTCACAGCCATCAAACAGAATCTGCTCATATAAGTCATCGAGCATGACCAGCACCTGCGGATGCCCGCGCAGGACGGCGGCCAGCGCCTGTAATTCAGCGGTAGAATATACCGCACCGCTCGGGTTTCCCGGATGATTGAGTACCAGCCAGCGGGTACGCGATGTAGTGCTGGCAGCCAGTTGTTCCGGCGTCAGTTTGTAACCCTGCTCCAGATGGCATTCGATAAACACCGGCGTGCCGCCGTTAAACCGCACGCTGTCCGGAAATGTCGGCCAGTACGGCACCGGTACAATCACTTCATCGCCATCATTAAGCGTGGCGGCAAAGGCATTGAAAATGACCTGCTTGGCACCGTTGGCAATAATGATGTCTGCAACAGCGAATTCCAGCCGGTTTTCCCGCTGTAATTTCTGCTGCACCGCCTCACGCAACGCCGGAATCCCCGGCGTCGGCGTGTATTTTGTTTCGCCACGCGCAATCGCCTCGTATGCTGCCTGTTTGATGTGATCGGGTGTATCAAAATCCGGTTCGCCAGTGGTGAGATCCAAAATATCCACCCCGGCTCTTTTCAGTTCATTGGTGCGCTGTTTCGCCGCCGCATTGGCGGAAAGTGACACGCGCTGAACGCGGTCTGACAAAGAAATCGTCATCGTAATTTTCCAACGCTAAAGTTAAGTCTGAGGGTTAAAGTCAGGCTCAGGCAGACCGAGGTTTTCACGCAGCGTGCTGAATTCGTATTCTTCACGGAACAACCCACGGCGACGTAATTCGGGGATCACCAGCTCAACAAACAGCGAAAGCTGTTCCGGCATCACTGCAGGCATGATGTTGAAACCGTCTGCTCCGCCTTCTTCCAGCCAGTGCTGGAAATCATCGGCGATATCTTCCGCCGTACCGACCAGCACGCGATGCCCACGCGAACCGGCAGCAATTGCGGCCAGTTCACGTAAGGTCAGATTTTCGCGATATGCCAGATCGGTCAGCAGTTTCACACGGCTCTGATTACCTTCACCGGCAGGCACATCCGGCACCGGCCCGTCGAGCGGAAACACGCTCAGATCCATATTAAAGCGAGTGGACAGCTGGCGGATGCCGTTATCAATATCCACCAGCGAATTCAGTTCGTGCCAGGTTTCGCGCGCCTCTTCCCGCGTGCGGCCGACAATGGGCATTACACCCGGCAAAATCAGCATATGCTCCGGATTACGTCCGGCCTCTTTCACCTGCTGTTTCTGCGCACGGTAAAATGTTTGCGCTTCTTCCAGCGTTGCGGCAGCGGTAAACACGACTTCGGCGGTGGCCGCTGCCAGTTTCTGGCCGTCAGCGGAAGAACCCGCTTCGATAATTACCGGACGCCCCTGCGGCGAACGGGTAATATTCAGCGGCCCCTGTACCTGAAAATACTTGCCCTGATGGTTCACCGGATTGATTTTCTCATTGACGAAATACTGACCGCTGGCATTGTCCGGCTGTACCGCCCCTTCCTGCCAGCCTTCCCACAGTTTGAACGTCACCTCGAGAAACTCATGCGCCACGGCGTAACGTTCGGCATGCGCGGGCATATCGTCACGGCTGAAATTACGCGCCACGTCCGTTGAAAACGACGTCACCACGTTCCACGCCGCCCGGCCGTGGCTGATGTGATCGAGAGAAGAAAAGCTGCGTGCCAGATTAAACGGATCGCTGAATGTCGTTGAAGCCGTGGCGGCCAGCCCGATATGGCGGGTTTGTACCGCCAGCGCCGACAGCAAGGTCAGCGGTTCAAGCCGCGCCATGGTGGACGGTAAACGGTAGACGCTGGTCGCCAGGGCATCGCCGATGAAGAACATATCGAATTTACCCTCTTCGGCTTTTCTGGCGATCCACGTCAGCCAGTCGATATCGGTCGGCGAACCGAGGTTTTCAGTTAAGCGCCAGCCACTGACGTGATGCCCGAGCGGCTGCACAAACAGACCAAGACGCAATTTACGCGTGTTTTCTGAAGAAGATGAAGAAGAGGTCATGGCGTTATCCCTGAGAATAATGATGAACTTCAGTTGCCCGCAGGGCTTTTTCGATATTTTCCGCTGCCACTGAGAACGGCAAACGGTCGGCATTTTCGGTGGAGAATTTCACTTCGCGGGCAATGGCCGCGATGATCGTGTCCCGGTCGCCATTCAGTGGCGGCAGTGCCAGCGGCGCGCCATATTCACGCAACAACCCCAGCAACTGCAGCTCCGGCTGGCCGTTATAGCTTTCCATCAGCGACTGCACCAGCAACCCGAAACCCACTTTCTCGCCGTGCAGCCAGTCATGCAATTCCGGCTGATGGGTGAAACGGTTGTGGATCGCGTGCGCCACGCCCGGCGCGGGGGTTTCATCGCGCATGCTGTTAGCCATACCTGCCACCGCGATATTAGCGTCGATAACTTTCATCAGCGCCGGCGTGACTTCATGACGGGCGTTGTCTTTCACCGCCTGAGCGCCATATTGTTCAAAGACGTCCACCGCCAGTTGTGCGGCCTGCACTTTCAGGTTCAGCGCCAGACTGTCGTCGCTTTTCTGTTTATACGGGCGGAATTCGTACCATTTAGCCAGCGCATCCACAATGCCTGCTTTGAGATAACGCACATCGTTTTGCGCAATCACATTCGTGTCGACCAGCAGCATAAGTGGCATACGCGACAATGGCTGGCTGCGCACATGCCCGCCGTGCTCATTATAAATGATGCTGACCGGCGACCAGGCGGCGCAGGTCGCGGCAACTGTCGGTATTGTCACCAGCCCGACGTCGGTCAGCAGGTTCGCCACCGCTTTGGCACAATCAAGCACCCGCCCACCGCCAATGCCCAGCACCAGCGTGGCGTTTTGTTCCCGCACGCTGACCAGATGTTTTTCGATAACCGCATCGGTGCATTCCGTGGTGAGAAAATTGACCTGCCAGCGAATACCGGCTGCCTTCAGGCTGGTTTCCAGTTGCGGATTCACCGCCCGCCACGCTTTCGGGCTGGTGATGATCGCGATATCGGAGGAATGAACGGCAAGCAGCTCACCGGTACGTGAAAGCAGGCCGGGCTGATGATGATAGGTCTGCGGTGATTTTATGGCGAACACATCGATGCCCTGTATTTGTCGTCTGGTTAAAGAGAAACTGCCCGTAATTAAACAGGAATTTGATATGGGATATATTCAAGTGTTATTAAAAACATCCTACGAGAATTGAAAAAATTAACAAAGTGCTAAGTGGGGATCCTTATTAACTTATTCTCAATAGCATAGATTGATTTTTGCTATAGTCGATAAACCCCTTGCATGCTGTGCTGGATCAAAGAAATGATAGTGTCAGGCAGGGCTAATTTAACGGGTAATGGTGCCAACTTACTGATTTAGTGTATGATGGTGTTTTTGAGGTGCTCCAGTGGCTTCTGTTTCTATCAGCTGTCCCTCCTGTTCAGCTACTGAAGGCGTGGTGCGTAACGGTAAAAGCACTGCCGGACATCAGCGCTATCTCTGCTCTCACTGCCGTAAAACATGGCAGCTACAGTTCACTTACACCGCCTCTCAGCCCGGTACACACCAGAAAATTATTGATATGGCCATGAATGGCGTCGGATGTCGCGCCAGTGCACGCATTATGGGCGTTGGCCTCAACACGATTTTACGACACTTAAAAAACTCAGGCCGCAGTCGGTAAACTCACGCATACAACCGGGCAGTGACGTCATTGTTTGCGCGGAAATGGACGAACAGTGGGGTTACGTCGGCGCTAAATCACGCCAGCGCTGGTTGTTTTACGCGTATGACAGGATACGGAGGACGGTTGTGGCGCACGTATTCGGTGAACGCACGTTGGCCACGCTGGAGCGTCTTCTTGGCCTGCTGTCGGCCTTTGAGGTCGTGGTATGGATGACGGATGGCTGGCCGCTTTATGAATCACGCCTGAAGGGAGAACTGCACGTTATCAGCAAGCGATATACGCAGCGCATTGAGCGGCATAACCTGAATCTGAGGCAGCATCTGGCAAGGCTGGGCAGGAAGTCACTGTCGTTCTCAAAATCGGTGGAGCTGCATGACAAAGTCATCGGGCATTATCTGAACATAAAACACTATCAGTAAGTTGGAGTCATTACCGCTAATTATCCTTTCTGCCCGCAGTGATTGAGAAATAGATGGACTTCATCAGCATTATTATGTCGGCGGGGAAAACCTCCGTCGATGTGGCGCTTTATACGCTGTTGCCAATCATGGTCGTCATGCTCATCGTGATGAAATATCTGGAGGTCCGCGGGGTACTGGACGCCATCGTTCGCTGGCTCGCCCCGCTGCTTAAGCCGTTCGGCTTAACCGGGATGAGCGCTTTTGCCCTGATTCAGATGAATTTTGTCAGCTTCGCCGCCCCGCTGGCGACCCTCGCGATTATGGATAAACGCGGCGCTTCGGACCGGCATATGGCCGCCACGCTGGCGATGCTTTTCGCCATGGGTCAAGGCAACGTTTTCTACCCGTTAACGCCCTTCGGCCTGCACTGGCTGGCCTCAATCATCATTTCGATTGTCGGCGGGCTGTGCGCCGCCGCGGTCACCTGGCATATCGCCGGCCGCAGGCTATCGATGGTTGAAAACGTGCGGGCCGACGCGCTGCCTGAGGCGGAGCAAAATAGCCAGGGGATTATCGCCGTTATCAACAGCGCCGGTGCCGACGCCATCCGCCTGGCCCTCGGCGCGGTGCCCATGCTGATCCTGTCGCTGGCCATCGTCGGATTTATGCAGGCGGCAGGCCTGATTGAGATGCTTCAGCGCCTGCTGCTGCCGCTGCTGCTGTGGCTGAATATTCCGGTTAACTTCGTGCTGCCGGCGCTGGTCAAATGCGTTGCCGGCGGTACGGCCTATTTCGGCGTGGTCTCCGAGCTCGTCCAGCAGGGTAAAGCGACCGTAAGCCAGATCAACGCCTCGGCGGGCCTGCTAGTGCAAACGTTCGATCTTCCCGGCATCGGCATCTTTCTGGGCGTCAGCTCGCGCTTCGTACGCCTGTTCCGCTTCGCCGCGATTGGCGCTATCGCCGGGATCGCCATCCGCACCGTGATGCACCTCACGCTATTCTGAGGCCGCCTCCTGCGAACGGAGACAGGCAGCGATATCCGCCTGCTCGCTACAGGCGATATGATGGTTAATGCGCGCCATCATCCACGGGAAAAACGGGTTGGACGTGACGCGCATCAGCGTATCCAGCCCGACGCTCAGGGTTGAGGTTTCCCCGCGTAACGAGATCGTGCCGATGCTGATCCCGTAGCGATTTTTCTCCGCCGGTTCGCGGCCATAGAGCGAGTCGGTCAGCGGAAACGGCACCGCCACGTGCGATAGCGAATACATATCCTGCGGCCAGGCGATATTCAGCGGCGTCACGGTTTCGCTTCGCATCCCGGCAAGCGTGGTGCGGGCCACCGTCTCGTAGGTGTCGGGCGCGGCGTTGGTAATCACCGTGGTGCCGTAGGGCCGAGGCGCCGGCGGCAATAACGTATTCACCGCCGAATAGAGCGAGGGACGAAATAGGGCGCGCAAATTCGCCGCCTGGTTAATGTCGAAAATCACCAGTTCGCTACCGTTATCCGGCAGATAACGATAGAGCGAATCCACCACCGCCCGGGTGCTCACCGTTGAATCCATCACCGACTGAAAAGTTAACACCGGCGCCAGTTCAGAAAGCCGCTGACGCTGCGCTTCCTGCACGATTTGCTGCTGCAGCGCCTGCGACAACAGCCATGACTGCCTTGCCGCCTTCACCGGGAACGAATTGTATTTATAGGGATTAAACTCCGGGACGACGTTCAGCCACGCCGCGCGAGCGAAAGCCGGAAATACAGAAGGTAAACCGGCCAGCCCGGCAAAACGCGCAAACGCGGTAACGCCAATCATCGGCGACAGCAGAATGACCTGCTGCGGCCGGCGCAGCGATTTATCCTCAAGGCTATCGAGGGCGTACTTCAGCGCCAGCGCCCCGCCGTTGGAGTAGCCCACCACGTGCAGCGGCGCGTCATCCCCCGCCAGCCTCGTCGCTTCGCGCACCGCAAGCCGGGTTGTCGCGATCCACTCTTCGCGGTCCACGGCGGTGAGCGCGCCGGGGGCGGTGCCGTGTCCGGGCAGCCGCGGCGCGACGGCGACAAATCCCTGCTGCTGATAGCGTTGCGCCAGATAGTGCACGCTGTAGGGCGAATCCGTCAGGCCGTGCAGCAGCACCGCCGCGCCGCGCGGTTTGCCCTGCGGCAGCAAAATAAAGGAACGGTTCCAGTCGGGATGAAACTTATCAGGATAGACCAGGCTTTGCGCGTAAAAGCGGTTAATAGCCGTTTTTTCATCGTCGCTCAGCGTGTCGGTAATACTACTTTTCATATCGCGGAAAATCGCCGCTTCCCGCGTCTGGTATTCGGCAAAAGTGGCGCGGTCAATCTCGCTGGCGCTCATTTCATTCGCCGTCCAGGTATGCCAGCGGTGCAGCGCCGGACCGCGCTGCGATTCGTAAATACGGCCAATAAAAAAGACGATCACGACCACCAGCAGCCCAATGATGGTTTTTTTCGCCACCGAGACTAATCTTAATCCCGACTTATTCAGCAGCCGGGTAAAACGCATCATTGCCATATTTCTGTCCGAATTATCTCTTTAGCTGCCAGGGTGGGCTATTATGCAGAAGGAATCCGATCCTGCGATTCACTTATTAAACATAGACTAAACCAACCGCCTGTTCTTATTGTCAGATGAGGAGCAAACATGAATTATCGCCGGAGTGTAACAGGTCAGGAATAAACAAATGGAATGGTGGATTAAGAAACTACGCGAGGCCTCGACGTCTACACATACCCACGCGGTTCTGCAAAGCGGCCAGCTAACCATCATTGCGGAACTCACTTCCTGCGGCCGGCGTTTACAGGAGGGCGATAAGCTGACGCCGTTGGCTAACGCGCTGTACTGCATTAACGACAATAAGTCGATCACCCTAAAAGTGCTCAACGCCACGCATTTCAGCGCTGAACGCTGGGGCGCCATCGCGAATATCACCGCGCATTAATCGACATCCCCCAGCATCAACTGGTTCTAATCTCAGTACTTTCTCAACTAAGCGGGTTAAATTGTCCTGCGCCTTATTCAGTCTGTGACATACTAAGCAAAACGTCAGCAGAGCAGAAACAAGGAGTACGTCATGAATCAGCAAGCCGCCAGGCTGACCCCAGAACAGGCGCTTACGCAGCTCGAAGCGCTCTATGAAAAATCGGTCAATGCGCTGCGTAAAGCCCTCGGCGATTATATTCACCATAATATCCTCCCCGAGAATAGCGCCCGTGCGGAAGGACTGTTCGTTTACCCGCAGCTGTCGGTGTCGTGGGACGGAGCGGAACATAAAGCGTTAAAAACCCGGGCCTGGGGTCGCTTCACCCATAGCGGTTGCTATACCACCACCATCACCAACCCTAAACTGTTTCGCGCCTATCTGCTGGAGCAGCTCACCATGCTGTATCAGGATTACGATGCCGCGATTACCGTCGGGCTGTCGCAGCATGAGATCCCCTATCCGTACGTTATTGATGGCTCTGAACTCACGCTCGATCGCTCAATGAGCGCCGGCCTGACGCGTTTTTTCCCCACCACCGAGCTGTCGCAAATTGGCGATGAAACCGCCGATGGCCTGTTTCATTCGACGGAATACTATCCACTTTCCCACTTTGACGCCCGCCGCGTCGATTTCTCGCTGGCGCGCCTGCGCCACTATACCGGCACGCCGGTTGACCATTTCCAGCCGTATATGCTGTTTACCAACTACACCCGCTACGTCGATGAGTTCGTGCGCTGGGGCTGTAGCCAAATTCTCGATCCCGAGAGTCCCTATATCGCCCTCTCCTGCGCGGGCGGGATCTGGATAACGGCGGACACGGAGGCACCGGAGGAAGCGATTTCCGATCTGGCGTGGAAAAAGCACCAGATGCCCGCCTGGCACCTGATAACCAAAGACGGACAGGGGATCACGCTGATTAATATTGGCGTCGGCCCGGCAAATGCCAAAAATATCTGCGACCATCTGGCGGTGCTGCGTCCGGACGTCTGGCTGATGATTGGCCACTGCGGCGGCCTGCGTGAAAGCCAGAATATCGGCGACTACGTGCTGGCCCATGCCTATCTGCGCGACGACCACGTGCTGGATGCGGTGCTGCCGCCGGATATCCCTATTCCGAGCATCGCCGAAGTTCAGCGCGCGCTCTACGACGCCACGAAGCAGGTCAGCGGCATGCCGGGCGAAGAGGTAAAACAGCGGCTGCGTACCGGAACGGTGGTCACCACCGACGATCGCAACTGGGAGCTGCGCTACTCGGCCTCAGCGCTGCGCTTTAACCTCAGCCGCGCGGTGGCTATCGATATGGAAAGCGCAACCATTGCCGCCCAGGGCTATCGCTTCCGCGTTCCTTACGGCACCCTGCTGTGCGTCTCCGATAAACCGCTGCACGGCGAGATTAAGCTGCCGGGACAGGCTAACCGATTCTATGAAGGGGCCATTTCCGAACATTTGCAGATTGGTATTCGGGCGATTGACCTGCTGCGCGCCGAAGGCGACCACATGCATTCGCGCAAGCTGAGAACCTTCAACGAACCGCCGTTCCGCTAAGCGCTGATATCATACGAGCAGAATACACTCAGTCCGGATCGCGTGAAATATTTACGCGGCCACCAGCCGGACTGAGCGTTATAAAATAAAGCGTTTATTTTTGTTAGGGGTAAAAATTCCTCAGAACACATCCATACGGTATATCCGCGCAATATTATTATTGCTATGCCAATTAAACAAACAAACATTTTATTAACATATCAGCATCATTTGCCCCGTGGTCATAAAACGCCCAGCTGGGGTCTGATTAACACGTGAATTGAGTCTCGTAACCTATTAAATTAATTAGATAAATTCACACGGAACAAAAAAGCGGTACAAAATAGCCAGCGCCAGGGAGAGATCAAAATAATCAAAGAGTTACCTATGGGCGCTACTCTACTCTGGAATCATCCTTTAATAGCGACAGGTTGTTTGCAACAAATACCTTGTTACTAAATTACCAGAGATAAAATTGCGCATGTCGACAGTAAGCAACCATGGATATGCTTATCTATCGCGACCGGCAATGTACTATTTTCGTAAAAGTATGGACGACAGCTTTATGAAATTAACCGTAGGGAATATCCGCCTGTTTATTTTATTAGCAACTCTTTTTTTCTGGACTGCCGCGATCGGGCTAATTTCCCTTATTGTATCCTGGTTTTAAGACCCTGACGGTGCGCAGGGAATGTTCTTGTGCCCCGGCGTTGCCACCATCGTGGCTATGGAATAGAAAGCAAAAAGCCCGCTTAAGTTTCCTTAAGCGGGCTTCTTAAATATGGCTCCTCTGACTGGACTCGAACCAGTGACATACGGATTAACAGTCCGCCGTTCTACCGACTGAACTACAGAGGAATCGTTTGAACGAGGCGCATATTATCGATGGCGCCCCACCTTGTCAAAGGCTGTTTTCACATTTCAAACCGTTTGCCGAATAATTCTCCACTTTGGGCGAAAAGTCCCGTTTCGCCCACCGCATGTTACGTTTCTTCAACCTGCGCGCGGGTCTCGTCGGCCTGCGCTTTCGTTCGCGGATACTTCCACAGCCAGCGCCCGCTGACCATCCGGCAGTAAAACAAAACGCCGCGCACCGCCCAGTCAAGCACCATACCCAGCCAGACGCCGATCACCCCCATGCCCAGCACAATCCCCAGCGTGTAGCCCGCCACCACGCGACAGCCCCACATGCCGAGCATTGAGACCCACATGGTGTAACGCACGTCACGCGCCCCTTTAAAGGCGCACGGCAGCGTCCAGGCCATCGCCCAGATCGGCATAAAGAAGGCGTTCAGCCACAGCAGCTCTTTCACCACCACTTTGACGTCCTCTTCGCTGGTATAGAACGAGGCGATCAGGCCGGCAAGCGGCGCGGTTCCCCAGGCGATCGCCGTCAAAATGATGGTCGACAGCCAGAAGACGTGCCACGCCTGACGCTCCGCCTGAGCGATCTGCCCTTTTCCGAGGCGTCGGCCGGTGATAATAGTCGATGCTGAACCGAGCGCGTTCCCCGGCAGGTTGATCAGCGCGGCCACGGAGAAAGCGATAAAGTTACCGGCAATCACGTTGGTCCCCATCCCGGCAACAAACATCTGCGTCAGCAGCTTACCGCCGTTGAACAAAACCGATTCAATGCTGGCGGGGATCCCGATGCCCATCACTTCCCAGATAATGGCGAAGTTAAACGGCTTAAAATAGCTCTTCAGCGAAATGCGCAGCGCCGGGTTAAAACCGATCATTAGCACCCAAATGGTGGCCACCGCGCCAATGTAGCGGGCAATCGTTAATCCCAGCCCCGCCCCGACAAACCCCATGCCGGGCCACGAGAAAATGCCGTAAATCAGGATGCTGCTGATAATAATATTGAGGATATTCATCCCGCCGTTGATCAGCAGCGGAATTTTGGTGGTCCCGGCGCCGCGCAGCGCGCCGCTGCCGATCAGGGCAATTGCCGCCGCCGGATAGCTCAGCACCGTCAGCTCCAGATAGGTCAGCGCCAGACCCTTTACCTCTTCTGTCGCATCCCCGGCGACAAAATTAATGATTTCCGCGCCGAAGGCATGGATGACCGCCGCGAGAATAATCGAGAACAGGGTCATTATCGCCAGCGACTGGCGCGCTGCCGCCCTTGCCCGCCGCCGGTCCCGCTTACCCAGGCTAAAAGCCACCACCACGGTCGTACCGAGGTCGATGGCGGCAAAAAAGGACATGATCACCATATTGAAGCTGTCGGCCAGGCCTACGCCCGCCATGGCCTCTTTACCGAGCCAACTGACCAAAAAAGTACTCAACACGCCCATCAGCAATACGCAGGCGTTTTCCAGCAAAATGGGGACCGCAAGCGGGCTGATTTCACGCCAGTAGAGGACGCGATAGCTCTTGCGTTTTTTAAACCAGGACGTGCGTTCGACGGACTGGCGTAATGCGGCGGTGACGTTCAAGGGAGACCTTAGTGAGAAAAGTTGAAACTACATTTCAAATGATGATAGAGAAAAGCTAATCCTGCAAAGCATTTTTCCCGATAAATTGTCGATAATGGCGACAATTTGTTGATGGATGCGCCAGTTGAGCCTCGGACGGCGAATAGATGTTTGACAAAAGTTTTTTCGCCGCTAAGATACGACTCCACAACGATTCCTCTGTAGTTCAGTCGGTAGAACGGCGGACTGTTAATCCGTATGTCACTGGTTCGAGTCCAGTCAGAGGAGCCAATTTAAGGGAAGCAGACGTTCACTGACGTCTGCTTTCTGCATTTTTGTCAGTTGGTTATCCCTTCTTTCACGTTCATCCTCGTTCACTAAAAACCACTCGAAGCCATACCCATTTGCTGGTAAAAATGTTGGTAATGGTAGTTCGATTGCGTTTTTACCAACAAGCGAGGGATGCCGTTATGCCACTTACTGATACCAAAGTAAAAAACGCCAAGCCCCTTGATAAGGAATACAAGCTAACCGATGGCTTTGGTATGTTCCTTCGCGTTACCCCCAAGGGTTCTAAATATTGGCAAATGGCCTATCGTTTCGAAGGGAAGCAAAAACTTTTCTCTATCGGTGTTTACCCTGCTGTTTCACTTGCTGATGCAAGACAGCGCCGTGATGAAGCTAAAAGGCTTCTTGCTCAGGGTATTGACCCTAATGCAAAGAAACAGGCAGAGGTTAAAGAGCTGAAAGCCAAACGCGACAACACACGCTCTTTCAAGGCTGTGGCCAAAGCTTGGTTTTCTACCAAAAAGAAATGGTCAGAAGATTATCGTCATACCGTATTGAATCGCCTTGAAACCTATATCTTCCCGGATATTGGCAACCGAGACGTTACCGAGCTTGCCACTGGCGATCTGTTAGCCCCCATAAAAAAAGTAGAAGCCCTTGGCTATCTCGAAGTTGCTACACGAGTTAAGCAATACGTGACGTCCATTTTACGCTATGCCGTCCAACAGCAGCTTATCCGCTATAACCCGGCTTACGATCTGGAAGGTTCTATTCAGAAATCAGAAACTGAACACCGCCCTGCGCTGGAGCTTGAAGAGATCCCATTGCTACTTGAACGTATTGATGGCTACAAAGGCCGCAGACTGACCACACTGACGATTCAACTTAACCTGCTGGTGTTTGTTCGTTCCAGCGAGCTGCGTTTCGCCAGATGGTCAGAGATCGATTTCAAAAGCAAACTGTGGGTTATCCCCGAACAGCGGGAAGTCATCGATGGCGTGAAATATTCAGGTCGTGGCACCAAGATGAAGCGTAAGCATTTCATCCCTCTCTGCCGTCAGGCAATCGTGTTGCTGAAAGAAATTAAACAGCTCACCTATGAAGATGGCAATGATGAAGGATTTATCTTTACTGGCAGCTACGACAGCTTCAAGCCAATGAGTGAAAACACCATAAACAAGGCGCTACGTAAGATGGGTTACGATACCAAACACGACATTTGTGGTCATGGCTTCCGCACGCTGGCCTGTAGTGCTCTAATTGAGTCAGGTTTGTGGTCAGAAGACGCTGTAGAGCTTCAGATGAGTCATAAGGAAAGCAATAGCGTCCGTGCGGCTTATACCCACAAGGCCAAGCATCTTGACCAGCGCCGCTTAATGCTTCAGTGGTGGGCTGATTATCTCGATGCCAATCGAAATGATATGGTCAGACCGTTTGAGTTTGCACAGCGAATTTAACTTCGTTTATGCTAAGGGTGGCATTTGATTAGATCGCACATCAGCTTTGTGAGGACATATACCCGATACACAAAATATTATTATTGCATTGATATCATTTTTAGTTATAAGGAAATATTATGAGATTTTTGTCAATAGTCACCCCAACCCCCGAACAGCGTGCATTAGCGGGACAGAATCGACCGGGAGTAGAAGTCATTTATGGTTCAGCAGGGAGCGGTAAAACTACTACCGCCCTATTGAGATTAAAATCTTTATGCTACATGATCCAGACAAAGCATCGTCGAGAAAGTAATATAGAACCAATCAATATCTTAGTATTAACGTTTAACCGAACTTTATCTGGATATATTAAAAACTTAGTTTATAGTCAACTTGACCCCAGCATAAAAATAAATATTGAAATAAGTACATTTAGTCGGTGGGCGATCAACAAGTTACATAGCCGCCCCAATATATTCGATAAAATTGATGAAACCATTTATACATTAGCTAGAAACACAAATATATTATCCCCAGAATACGTAATAAAAGAGGTGGAATACTTACTAGGTAGATATCCACCTGAAAGCATTAATGATTATATACATACAGAAAGAACAGGCCGAGGAAATACGCCAAGAGTCGATAGAGAATTAAGGCAGCGAATTTTAAATGAGATAGTTAATCCCTATAAAAAAACACTATCGAATTATAGGAGTATTGATTGGAATGACCTTGCAGTGATGATGGGTAGAAATATCCCATCATTAGGTTATGAAATTATCATTGTTGATGAAACACAGGATTTTTCTGCAAATCAGCTTCGTGCAATCAAGCACCATCTCGCAGATTACCACACGATTACTTTTGTTACAGATACAATCCAACGTATATATGCAAGAGGATTTACATGGTCTGAGGCTGGTTTTGACGTCCGCCCAGAAAGAACACACAGACTAAAAATTAATTATAGAAATACCAAACAAATAGCAAAATTCGCAGCATCCTTTTTACGAGGAATAAATGTTGAAGACGATGGCTCAATTCCAAACTTACATGAAGCCATTACTGATGGTATTTTACCAGAAGTCATTTGTGGTATATATAGAAATCAAATTAGCTACGCGATAGATTTTATAAAAAGAAATATTGATTTAAATGTCGAAACTATTGCATTCTTACATCCGCTAGGAGGCGGCTTTTTTTCATTTTTAAGGACTAAACTTCATTCTAACAACTTAAGTTTTAGAGATATAACACGAGACTCAGATTGGTGCGATATGGATGCTAGTATAGCCTTATCAACATTTCACTCAGTTAAAGGATTAGAATTTGATTACGTATTCATTTTAGGGCTTAGTGATCAGACGACTACTTACTCTGAAGAAAACATTGATGACCAATTTTTGGTTTTAAGAAAATTATTAGCTATGGCAATAGCTAGGTCCCGGAAAGGTGTTTTTTTAGGCTATAAAAAAGGAGAAGAGTCTGACCTCTTGCAATTCCTTGAGGAAGGGACATACAAAGAGGTAAACCTATAATGATTAATTACAAGGGAAGAGGAATATCAGAAATATTACATTTCACAACTAATAGAGGATTATTAGGAACCTTAGTTAGCAAAAAGCTCCTATCAAGATATCGGCTTACAGATGATAAGTTATTACAGCATATACTATATCCAAATGCAGCCATTCGCCCTGAAATTTCAGAATATTTTGATAAAAAAGAAAACTGGATAGACTATGTAAACTTATCAATTTCTGAGATCAATAGAAGGTATTTTGATGTATCCAAGAGATGGCATAAAGATCAAAACATATGGTGGTCAATATTATCTTTTGACCCAATCATTATTACTCATGAAAATGTTTATTTCGCCACTACAAATAACTCCTATGCCCCATGCATACGGCAGTCAGGGAGTACTGGGTTCGATTCTCTTTTTGAACCAATCATAGAGAGAAAAACGGGATGGAAAGCTTTTCGTCGGAATCGGCCACTATGCTTGCCAACTTGCGAACAAGCTGAAGTCCTTTACCCTCAAGAACTTTCTACCAATTGGCTAAAACGCATCTATGTGATTGATGACGAAACACATGATATAGTTGGAGGATGGCTAGATGAATTTGAGTTTGATGGAATTGAGATCGTGATTTCTCCAGAAAAATTTGCGGGGATGCCAAATTGAAAACAATGAAAAATCAAATAGTTAAAGAGATTTCAACTCTCGAAAAAAGCATTATTAATTCATCATTATGGGCTGCTGCTGGCGACGCTCTAGGTTGGATAACAGAACTATCCCATGGGGAGAATGGCGTTAAACGTCGGATTGGTTCGGCCAGAGCAATCCAGACTCAACCTTGGGAACGAGTTATAGGCGGCAAAGGCGGCGTCAAAGCTAAATTACCTGCTGGTGCATATTCTGATGATACTCAGTTGAGACTTGCAGTTTCACGTTCAATACGTGAAGGTGGTTTTTTCGATGTGGAAAGTTTCGCGAAAATAGAACTTACTATATGGCCCAGTTATGCTTTAGGTGGTGGTCTAGGAACTAAAACTGCGGCCCAAAACTTATCGAAAAGAACAGTCTCTTGGTTTTCTAACTTTTTTGAAAACGGGAAACAAAATTATTTTACAAGCGGAGGAAATGGTGCAGCAATGCGCATTCAGCCTCATGTTTGGAGTTCGTTCAATAAAGATTATCAAGATAACTATTTATTAAATACACTAAGAGATTCTTTAGTTACTCATGGTCACCCCCATGGGTTTTGCGGTGCATTTTTTCATGCATTAGCTCTTTATGATACAATTGCGAATAAAAAAATACCGTCACCAAAAGATTGGCTTTCCTATGTAGAAAAATTATCTGACATTCCATATATTATTACCAATGACTCTCAGCTTAATACATTCTGGTTATCAGCATGGGAGGAAAATAATAAAACCTCATTATCTAACTCTATTGAAAAGATAAAAATTGAACTACTGAATGACATTGATAAGATATCAAAGTTGGTCGTAACTTCAAGTAATGAGTGCTACCATGAAATTCTAGATAGGTTAGGTTGCCTGACAAGTAAATTCCGTGGCTCTGGTATTAAAACTGCACTTGCTGCTTCAGCATTGGCCTATATGTATAAAGATATAGGTATCAAAGAAGCATTAATTTGTTCAGCAAATGAGCTAGATAGTGATACAGATACCATAGCAACAATGTGTGGTGCAATGCTGGGGGCAATATGCGATACCCACCCTGATTGGGCTATACAAGATATAGACTATATAATCACCGAAGCATTGCGCTTAATGAATATGGGAAATGGTAATGCTCAATATCAGGCATTTAATTATCCTGACATTAGCAACTGGACTCCCCCTGTTAACCAAATTGATGTCGTAGGTTTGCATAAAAATAATATAGCAATGATGGGTCTTGGTGAGTTAAGACCAGTTAACAATGAAGAATTTCATGCCAATAATGCTGTATGGCAATGGTTTTCATTACCTTTTGGTCAGACTATTCTGGTCAAACGGAGAAATATAATTAAATTAGAGTTAAATCCTGAGCAACTTCCTAAAGAAATAACAAATCAGTTTAGTGATTTTGAAAAAAGGTCACAAAAGCCAACTATTTCGTCTGAAGTAAAAAACTCTAAATCACAATATACATTACCTTTAAACAATTGTGACACACATATCAGAGATAATAGAATTGATACAAGTAACGAGAAGGACCCTCTCGACCAAGCAACTGATGATGTTATTAATTCTAATTTTGATGATTTGACTTTAGGTCGATTGTTAAATTCTTGCATAGATTCAACTCAATCTATACAAATGGCTGTAAGCTTCACAGCAATTATTGCCAAAGCTAAAATTGTTCGCCAACGTAGAAAGAATTGATTTTATGTAAGTTTTCAATCTTGCAACATCTGACGGATATATAACAAAGGGCCTTTCGGCCCTTTCTTATTTCCCGCTAAGGGAACTCTCCATTGGAGAGAATACATATCCCCATACTTGGGGCAACTAAATCAGCTCATTGGGCTGTAAACCACTCCCCATATATGGGGCAATCAGACACTTCATTGAAGTGAATGTTCTCAAGGAACACTTATTAAATATAATATTAAATATTGATTGTCAAATATATTTATCTATTTAAATTAAATATTATCACAAACGCTCACCCTGTATAAATTTAATTCTCCACAACAAACAGTCTGGAGGATCAAACCAAGTTCCTGACGCCTTATCTTTGTTATACCGTATGTTATATTTCTGAATATCAGGACAAGGTATATGACAACCAGAGAGTATTTTAAAAGGCTGCTATTAGCTGACCTCCTTTCCCCGTCGCTGTTTCCTATAAAAGAGCCAGAGATAGATAATAGCATTTTTATTTCTATCCTATTCACTCTGGATCGCTCGGCTCACAGCTTATTGGGGCGCTCGGAACATCAGCATAGGATAAAACACCTACCATTTAAATAAATCACAAGGTTATATATGTCAAGATAAAGCATCAAATTATATAGAAGTTTCTCACGGCTATAGACACTTCACTTCTGCCTCCCAACCATATCCTCAAGAAACCTTTTCCCTCGTAATTTTAATTTTGCTTTATCTTCAATGCTAATATTCGATAATTGCAATATCAGTCCTAATATTAACTCTTTATCCACCTCTTCTACTTTACAGCCAACAGCTTTAGCTACTTCTGCCCCTAAAATAATCTTCAGACGTGTCTCAGCACTCTTTGATAAGGATTTTTCTTTACTTTTAAGTCTATTCAAACGCATCTGTGCTGAAGCTATTTTTTGGTTAATTGTTTTTTCTGTTCGTGGTTTTCTGCTGTTATCATCCGTATTCATAATACTTTTCCTTTTAGTTGTTAAAAACATCAAATACAATTAAAAAAGGAAAAGGTCAAACCATAGGCAGAAGGTTAAATGCTCTCCATTTCGAATTCAACTACGCAGCTATTTAGTCTATTCAATAAATCAGGTTCATCAGATCCACCTGTTATTGATTTGTCATTATGATAAAACCCCAATAAAAATACTTTCGCCCATAATGGCACCTATTTTAATTTCCAAATATGGTCATTTACCTCCGTAATGCTTGCTTTTAGTACCTGTAAACAAATTTTGGCTGTATGTTCTCTCGGATTTAATTTATGCGATAGCTGTTGGTATGGATGTATATAGTTCCTAAAATCTCTGAGAGTATGACTGAATCGATATGTATCATACTCAATCAATCCTAACTCTCTGACTGTTTCAATAAAGGAAGACAATGACCATTCATGAAATTGTTTTATTTTTCCACTATTATCTTTAGGCGATGATTTTGTTGTATTGAACGATTTTGGATATTTCGAAGCAACACCCAGCAAAAAACCTTCCAATGTGCTTCCAGCAAGAAATATCACTGACAGATACGCGCCTGCCGGATAACAATTCTCAATTTCTTTGATTCTTCCCTTCAATACATCCGCCACAAATGGATCAATCAAATCAGAAGTAAATTCAACATTATTGAACTCTCGTCTCAAAAAATCATCTTCAGAATCCTTCCGTTGATTCTCAGTATCTACAACGATCTTATCCTTTTTCTCAAAAACAATCTCAGCATTTACCCGTTTAACCGTCCATTTATCAAATGCCATATATTTATTAAATTCAGTGATCAAGGAGTCTAATCGAGGTATATCGCCAACAAAATTAATTGGAGCAAACAATTTCTTGATACAACGATCTAACTGCGGACTACCATTTATCACGTTCAACTTTTCATCGGTATACATCCACCTTGACGGAAATCCCTGTCCATATATATCTTGAAAACCAAGATCATTAAAGAACTGAACAAGCTTTGGACCGGAACGATACTCCGTATCCTCATTGATCAAAACCCTCAGTTTTTCAAGCGTTTTCTCAGATAGAATCATGTTGGCATCCTTTCTACTCTAATAACATTAATAAATACCAGTTTACATAGAAAATCAACATCATTTGTAAAGCTGAACTGCTTGAAATGGTCCGTGGCGTTGAAAGAGGCGCAGTACTTCGTGATTGTTCAAAACAATCACATTGCTAGAACAGGGTTCATCCCTGTTAATGATAGGATTCATCCCGAAAAAATGGTGTTTTGGTTTGAAAAATGAGATATCAGTAAGCTCAAAATGAAATTTTGCAACACAAACGTGTGCAATTACTAACTTAAAATACCTGATACTCTCCGCGTTACTTATTTTATCAAAACAATGAAAACAATTTTACCTGTTGTTTTTAGACACTGATTTCTGGTCTTAACCTGTGAATTGTGCAACACATAAGAGTATCTGTTATTTTCACTGTTTTATCTAAATCCTACTTTCCCGCCTTACGGCGGGAGACTAATTTAACTACTTTTGCCCTTACGGGCGCTATCTAAAACCCCAATATTCAATATTATTATTCTACCTCAACCGTTTATCCGATTCTAGCCCTGTTAATTTCACAGGCATTGAAACTAGCGTTATTATTAATAATATAGAAAAACTTAAAACATTGTCGTTATTTTTTAGCTCCTTTAGGAGATATAAAAATAAAGCAATGCCCACCTATACACTGCTACGCAGCGTGTGGGGTCTACCGACGGTTGCCTGCCGCAGGCTAACACCGTTTCCTTCGGAAACAAGGTCAACGTCAACACCAGAGTTTTTCTTGCGAAAAACTAAAACCAGCATAGTCGCATCGGAGATTTATATTTTGGTTTGATATTTAAATTTATTTTGAGGTTCTTTTTATTGTATGGCTATTTTTCATCTTGATTTTAAAATTGTGAAACGAAGTGAGGGCAAATCTTCCGTTGCGAAAGCTGCCTATCATGCTCGTTGCAGAATCACAGATGAAAGAACAGGTGATACCTATGATTATAGTCGCCGTACTGATTTGTATGGGCATTTCATATTAGCACCTGTTAATGCTCCAGAACATATTGTTAAAGATTCTACAGCATTGTGGAATGAAGTTGAACGGGTCGAGCGTCAGCAAAATGGTCAAACAGCTCGTTATTTCGATGTTGCTATTCCTGCCGAGTTAAACAATGACGACAAGAAAAAACTTGTCCTTGAGTATTGTCAGAAAAATTTCGTTGATAAAGGCATGATTGCTGATATCGCTTTCCATGATCTCGATAGCGACAACCCACATGCTCACGTTATGTTGACGTTAAAAACCATTGGCCCGGAAGGGTTTGGTAAAAAAGAAAGAAGCTGGAATGACAGAAAAATGTCTGTGTTGTGGCGCGAATCATGGGCATCTATGGCGAACAGCTACCTTGCTGCTGCTGGTTCGTCAGAACGTATTGATCATCGTTCCCTTCAGGCCCAGCACGAAGAGGCATTAGAAAAAGCGGCGGCTACTCTGGACAATGAAGAACAAGCGCTATGGCTTGCTAAGGCCGCTGAAACAAACCGTCCTCCAATGAAACGTATCCACAGTGCTAAATGGCGTAATAAAGCAGCTCAGGAGCAAAGAGCCGCAGAACAGGCTGTTCGTGATGCTGCCAAGCAAGAGGCAGTTGAAGTCTACAAAACATTCAGGGAACTTGATCTTGAAATCGTCGTTGATGTCAGAAGCTTTACGATTACACATCTTGCTGAACCAGAAGAGATTGTATTACCTGAAACACACTCCGGCTCTTCTACTGATGAGAATCAAAGACCTGTATTGGTAGCACCAACTCCTCATACTCGTATGCGTGGCGTTAAATCTTACCGTGATAAAACAAAAGTCAGTAAGATCGTTGCTGGTAAGAAACCATCAGTCAGTATTTCTGATTCTGGAACAAATACTATCCTGAAAACATCCTCCTCTAAAAACCAAAACAGGGCATCCAGAAGCGCCCCTGAACGTGTTAAGAGGAAACAGACTACTCCACGTCAGGATAATATTTTTAAACGCTTCACAACTCTTGTCATAGATTTTTTCAAGCAGAAGTTTGTATGGGCTAAAGCAAACAAATCCCAAAATGATCTTATCAGTGAAGAACATGATAAACGTATTGCTGAAAACTATGTCTTTGATGAGGTATTAGGCCGTTCTATTCCTCGCACTGAATATGAGAAAAAAGCCAAGTTTAACCAAGATGACTATAAACCAACACCGGATGAGATCAGCCGTTTCCCAAACCGCCCTAAGAACGAACAGCCGGAAAGCGATCATCGCATGGATCTCATACCACATGCCAGCAAAGATAAAGCCCCACGTATGAGGCCACCGGGATATAGAAAATAAAAGGCCAGATTTATGCCAATGAATTTCAATAAGAAACATCAAAGCCGATTTCCATCGGCTTTATTAAGTAATATAAATATATTTTACCAATCTTCTCTTTCTTTTTTCTCAAGAGCATCCCGATAACGCTGCTGCTCAACAATACTCAGATTGGGATCAGACAGAACACTCCGCCCCTTTACAGCAATATCGTAGTCAATTTGAGATTGTGTTTCATACTCTTTGGTCGGTTTAGAATAATCAGGTTGCGATGCAGATGACGGTGCAGAATAACCAGAATATGTTTTACTTCCAGAGCAACCGATATAAGCCAACAGACTGGCAAACAGGAAGAACAACGTCCACACCACATTGTATCCATTAAGCGTATATCCACCTCCATTCACATCTGAAAACACGCCATTAAATCTGACAGCATAGACAATAAGGAATGATGAGAGGATAACAGCCCTGCTTTTCCCGACAGTTAAATGCTTACGCACAAATTTTACCGTTGGTACTAACGTGACCGCAAACAGCACTATTGCAGCTAACACCAGCCATACTGGAAACAGCCCGTATTTTTGCGTGATATTCTGCGATAGCGTCACAAGGGACAGCACCAAGAAAGCGTTAAGTAGAAAAAGTCTGATCGCAATAGATATCTTCAAGTTCTTTTGAGTCTGACGGAGAAACAACACAGGAACCAGTGATGGTATGTTCAACAGCAGTCCCATGAATATCACCCAATAGATAGAGTTCATAGCTTTTCCTGTAATTACCTTGTGGCCCAGCCGTTATTGGTTTTCACCAGAATAATTTTTGCTTCTTCTGATTCTGACACTCCTTTCACGCTGGAGAAAGCATCTTTATCAACCCAGCTTGGAATATCTGAGAGTTTCCATGTATATGATACCCGTGTTACTTTTTGACCACCAGCATCGCTGGGTTCAGTCCACTCTTTTATTTCATCCACTGTTCTAGTACCTACGCAAGCCCCATGCTCCTTATCCCAAAATTTCGCTTTAGCACCTTTATCTGTTGCTGATAAGGTTGCAACACGGGTAAACCCTTGTTGTTCGAATTCAATATCGATTAAGCCCGATTTTTTAAGTCCTTCCAAGATAGGACTCACATCATTTCCTCGAACATTAACTCTGACGAAAACTCCGGGTTCGCTGAAGCTTTCATAAGCATCACTGTTATTTTCTTTTGTATTAAGTGAATAACAAACAGGCTCCTTACTGATTTCTTTATTTATCGTTTTCTCAAAATCTCCCTTATCTCCACAACCGACAAGCAAAATAGCCCCCACGGCCACTAACGATATTTTATGCATTTTATTAACCCTGAATTAATGATTGATAGTGCCATTTCTCAGAACAACCAGACGAACTGGCATATCGGCATTGTTGACGGTAGCGAAGCCACGAACTTCGAAGTTGTTGACTGTTCCAGTGACACTGACTTTCTGACCTTTTTTGTAAGTCAGAACCGCATCATCAAGGCCAGAATAGTAATCAATCCAGACCATACCACCACAATAGCTTGTATCGGCTGTTTTGAATAGCAGGTAATAGTTAGGGGTTGACATGGGCATTCCCGTCATCATATCGCTGGCACTTCTGCCCTTCGTAACCTCGAGAACAGTGGCATTGGTTATAGAGATCCTTTTGCCGGTCCATTTTTTTTCTGCTGCCATCGCATTTTCTTCATAGTCTTTGCAAACAGCACCAAGACCAGATACAGATGATACCGGGCCAAGACTTTGGGGGGGGGCGGTTCCCCCCAGTGCTTTGTTTACTGATGACAACGAAGAATTGATTGCTCCATTAACTGCATTCACGCCATCGTTGAGCTGCTGGCAGCCAGAAAGAAACATCAGAGAGACCGCCAGTGGTAATAAGGTATGTCCTTTCATTTATTCCTCAAGGATTTAGTCAGATTTGTATACCCCAATCCCGGCACACTGTCCTACAGATCAGAAGTTATCGTCTAATCAATTGATAGAATTGAATTATTTTTAGTGTTCGTCACATCGTTTAAATCGATCGATACAAAACAAATGATAGTCATAGACTATCATAACCACCATATCGATCGACTAAATCAATTAAAAAACCGATCGATAAATCACTTTCAATCGTTAATGTCTATCAATATGAATTTATCGATCGATTTTACAGATCATTTTGCTTGAGTATGTTGGCACTGGCGGCTATGCTGGGCTGAGATAAAGCAGTAAAACAGAGAGGGATGAGCATGGAAAACAACAACGAGCGAAGCTCTATGGAAATCTTCGAAAAAGATCAAAAAATCGCTTTTGTTGACTCGTTCAGCGATGCTGCTTTGTCTTACGAATACGAACAGGCGGGCTTCACCATTAATTTAATGCAACGCTCGGTTCTTCTCTTTAACCATAATATAAAGAAAAACGTAACTGCCAAGCAGTTGCGTAAAAATAATATAAAGAATAACGTAATGTCTTCGACATTGCGTAAAAATATGAACAGCACATTTATATATTCATATAACAACGTCAGGGAAATCAACTACTCGCTGCCTGATTGCAGATCCGATGATGCCGAGAACTGTATTATGATTGATGATGTATTAAATCCAGTCTGGACGTTCAGGGTTCCATCTTACGCACATTATATTTGCGAGCAATGGGTGGAAGTATTTAATAACCATATTTTCTTTGACCCATAAACAAAGTATTAAGCAAAAGGAAAATAAATATCTGACTAATGATATTAATTAATAGAATTATTTGCTTTTTAGCAAATTAATGTTTAATTATATACACATAGAATAATTGATATCGAGGTATATTTATGTCTGGGAAAAATCCTTTTTGGAATTATGATTATAATGCGGCGCAACGTAATAGAGAAATTGTAGACTCTTACCAACATGCAAATGAGGCAAGGCTGGATTCTCAACAGGCGCAGTTTGAAGCGTCTATGGCTAATGACAGGGTTAGCAGAATACAGATGCAGTTGAATAACACAATCAATAGCCATAAGAAGGTTGTGGCTGATTATGAGCAACGTCTTGAAGAATATAAACAAAATTTCTTTCGTGTAGCTTTACATAAAAACATTCTCTTCAGAACGGTTCGCAGACTTCAGGAGGAATGGCCGGATAAAAATGAATTCATCCTTGATGAAATGCAAAGACAAAGAATTTTGTGTAATCAGCAGGACTATAGAGAAAGATGGTGGAATGCCATAAAAGATAATAATCTTGCTGACGATTATCTTGAGTTTCCATTTCCTAATAGAGAGATAAAAAACAAACCATAATAAGTAATTAACTATTCGTTCATAACATTATATTTATTTTAATAAGACACTAACCTGCTGTGTCTCCTAAAAACACGCCTATACATCAACCATCCATTTTATGGAATACTCATCATGACAACTACTTTGCATCCAAATTACGTTGTTGTATCAAAGCTAATATCTAAGTTTGACATTACACATGATAGTAGAGATGAGAATATTAATATCTTGATTTCTGTCATTTATGACTTGGATAACGGCAATACAATCGAATACTACATTAATAATCAGGAAGAGGCCGAGAAAAAATGCATTGAGAAAAACAGATTTTCAAGGAAATTTAAAAACCGCATTGATAATATATCACCTGAAGAAATCCGCTCGGCTAAAGATAATCACAAACCCAAATAATAAATTTGAACTCAGGATGGAACTAATGTCTATACCGTATAATGTATTGATTTTGTGCACAGGAACGATTAAAACTATGATGTTATTGCTTGTATTCTTTACCACAAACATTAGGGAAATCGCATGTCTGATGCTTTAAAGATCATCAACAATATTCGTACTCTCCGTGCTCAGGCTCGTGAACTGACACTCGAAACCTTGGAAGAGATGTTAGAAAAACTCACTATCGTTGTAGAAGAACGTCGTGAAGAAGAGGCCTCATTTCTAAAACAGCAGGAAGAGAAACAGGCCAAGCTGGAAGCATTCCGTCAGAAGTTGTTGGAAGATGGCATAGACCCGGCAGAGTTGCTTTCAACTGTTAGCCCATCTTCTTCCAAGACAGGAGCGAAACGCGCCCCACGTCCAGCTAAGTATAAATATGTTGATACCGATGGTTCGGAAAAGACGTGGACAGGTCAGGGCCGAACTCCTCGTGCTATCGCTGCTGCGCTCGAAGCCGGTAAGACACTGGAAGATTTCGAGATCAAGTAATCTTCATACCATATGTCTACCAAATCCGCTCATTTTTCTTGGGCGGGTTTGTTGAACCAACCTACAGGGATTAACATGCCAATAAAAGAGTTCTTAATTATGAAATCAAAAGCCTTTATTAACTTCATGCGCACTGAACTAAAACAAACATTTACAACTTCTCCTTGCGAAAATAAATTAAGAAAGGCTATTTTTATTTTTTCTTTATTAAATGCCTTAAATATCATAGGTTATTATATCCTCACATATAGTATGCAAATCCTGTTCCTGTTGCCTATTATTTGGGGAGGGTTATTAGCACACGGGACTTACAAACGCTATGGAGATTTGCTTAGATCTGGTTCTGATTGTGCTCTTTTTCTGGTGGCTACTATTACATCAGCATATCTCGTCATTAACACAGCAAGTGATGATGTCGATTTTTTTGAAAAGCATATGATAAATGGATTAGGTTTTTTGATTACATATGTTTTTGCTGTAGCTGCATCCGTTCGTTTTTATATCAGTGCAATAGATTTATATAATAGCTTTATTTCTTTTAAAAAATCAAAAGAAAAATGAAATCACTCATCCTTAGAGTCCATATCTGCCCTGAGGATGATATACCAAAATACATGTATAAAGATAAACAATAAATTAAATGCATAAACCTTTTGATTCATTGCTATTAAGTTCACAAAAACACTCACAATAAGAAATAAATAGTTCTTTTTTCTATGTTCTTTTAGATACCTGATGAATAACATAATAACCTCCATATTGAAAATATGGAAATTATTTAACATCTATCATTAATAAGTCAAGGCAGTCTACAGGAATTTATTCACTTGCCTGAGTCGCTCTTGTCGCATTTGTTTTTAAATTATTCAGCATTTGCTTATCAACCGGTTGCAGTTGTTGTCCTAACAGAGCCGCAAGCAAAATATTTGTGTCTTCTGTTCTTTCGATATGAAGCATTTGTAATCTTAAATGAAGTGCCTGCATTCTTGCCTGCTCATGCGCAGTTTCTTTTTCATCAGCACTACTGATTTTTACCTGCCAAGCGTCAGCACCTGTTGTATCTGCATAGCGTGAATAGATCTCATATCTTAACATTTCCCACTCTGAAGGATTATCCGGGAATGTTGTGCCGGGAAATAAGGTCGCATACTTGTTTTTTACGGAAGCATCTGACCAAGCAAGGTTTGCTCCCTGCGTAGAGCCCAATGTGGATCCTATTTTGGCCCCTCTGGAGTTCACTGATATATTACTTGCTTTTTTCATTGCCAGTACGGAATCAATGGCGTTTGTTCCAGCAGTGCTTCTGGAGACAAAGCTCGAAAAGGCCGATAAATATTCTCGACCTTCATTTGTGTCTTCTAATCCTTTGTTCTTCAATGGTTCAACGGGCAAGTTCCCTATAAGATTTCTTTTTGCCGCTTCAGCAACTTCAATCTGCTCAACAGAATAGGACTGATTCGAAACCTTATTAGACAATGCATCGGATTTAGATAATGGTGGTGTAATCAGGCTTGATGCCGACTTATCTTTATCAGGATACTGACCTATAGTATTGCACCCACCTCTGTTATATTTCACATCATCTTCGGAGCAAACATTTATTGATACTCTGCCCATGATGTTTTTCTTGGCCTCATTTATTCTGGTATTTGCTTGTGTAAACATCTTAACGCTGTTTTCAGATAAAGCCTCTTTAGCTGAGCTTGTATTCGATCCTGCTGCACCACGACCACCTGCGCTCGTGACTTCTTCACAGGCGTTGGCATCAGGTATTCTGTTTAAGATATTTTTCATGCGCTGTTCTTGGATTGCCTGACTGGCATTACTGACAACCGCATTCTTCTGATTCTCACTGGCTGTTATGGTTGCTTGTGCCAGCTTGTCGTTCATGGTAATGACTCCAACTTACTGATAGTGTTTTATGTTCAGATAATGCCCGATGACTTTGTCATGCAGCTCCACCGATTTTGAGAACGACAGTGACTTCCTGCCCAGCCTTGCCAGATGCTGCCTCAGATTCAGGTTATGCCGCTCAATGCGCTGCGTATATCGCTTGCTGATAACGTGCAGTTCTCCCTTCAGGCGTGATTCATAAAGCGGCCAGCCATCCGTCATCCATACCACGACCTCAAAGGCCGACAGCAGGCCAAGAAGACGCTCCAGCGTGGCCAACGTGCGTTCACCGAATACGTGCGCCACAACCGTCCTCCGTATCCTGTCATACGCGTAAAACAACCAGCGCTGGCGTGATTTAGCGCCGACGTAACCCCACTGTTCGTCCATTTCCGCGCAAACAATGACGTCACTGCCCGGTTGTATGCGTGAGTTTACCGACTGCGGCCTGAGTTTTTTAAGTGTCGTAAAATCGTGTTGAGGCCAACGCCCATAATGCGTGCACTGGCGCGACATCCGACGCCATTCATGGCCATATCAATAATTTTCTGGTGTGTACCGGGCTGAGAGGCGGTGTAAGTGAACTGTAGCTGCCATGTTTTACGGCAGTGAGAGCAGAGATAGCGCTGATGTCCGGCAGTGCTTTTACCGTTACGCACCACGCCTTCAGTAGCTGAACAGGAGGGACAGCTGATAGAAACAGAAGCCACTGGAGCACCTCAAAAACACCATCATACACTAAATCAGTAAGTTGGCACCATTACCCGCCAAGCAGGTTCACGCCTGTCAGCTGGGTAATCGTACCGTTTACCCCGTCGAGATTGTCATGGTTCTCAGAGATCAGCGCGGTATTGGTATCCGCATTGGCCTGCGGGATATCCGAGTCGCTGTCAGAGTCGGCATCGCTGTCCGAATCCGAGTCACTGTCAGCGTCAGAATCACTGTCGGAGTCGGAATCACTGTCAGAGTCCGAATCGCTATCTGAATCCGAGTCGCTGTCAGAATCCGAGTCGCTGTCGGAGTCCGAGTCACTGTCGGAGTCCGAGTCACTGTCAGAGTCCGAGTCACTGTCGGAGTCCGAGTCGCTGTCACTATCCGAATCGCTGTCTGAATCGGAGTCACTGTCAGAGTCGGAGTCGCTGTCAGAATCCGAGTCGCTGTCTGAATCCGAATCGCTGTCAGAATCCGAATCGCTGTCGGAATCGGAGTCGCTGTCAGAGTCGCTGTCAGAATCGGAGTCACTGTCGGAGTCCGAGTCGCTGTCAGAATCCGAGTCACTGTCGGAGTCCGAGTCACTGTCAGAGTCAGAGTCAGAGTCAGAGTCGCTGTCCGAGTCCGAATCGCTGTCGGAATCGCTGTCGGAATCGGCATCGCTGTCGGAATCCGAGTTGTAGTGGCACACTGAATTTGGCCACCTGAGTAGAGGTGATATGCTCACCTCAACATCTTACAGGTGAACCAATGAGCAAAATATTTACTGCTGAATTTAAAGCCGAAGCGGCAAAACTGGTTCTTGATCAGAACTACACTCACGGTGAAGCGGCTAAAGCGATGAACGTCAGCCTCTCCGCCATCAACCGCTGGGTTAAATCGTTACGTATGGAGCGCCAGGGGAAAACGCCCCCGGGGCTGCCTCTGACGCCTGAGCAGACGGAACTCAGGGAAATGAGAAAACAAATACAACGCCTTGAAATGGAAAATGAAATCCTAAAAAAGGCTACCGCGCTCTTGATGTCGGACTCCCTGAAAAGTTCACGATAATCGACAGTCTGAGGGCGCACTACCCGGTAGCGCCATTGTGCCGGCTGTTCGGTGTTCACCGAAGCAGTTATCGTTACATTCGTAAAAATGGCAGGGATTCTGACGCTGAGCGGGCCGTCAAACGGAGTCTCGTCAGTGAAGTCTGGAATGCCAGTGGTGGCTCTGCTGGCGCGAGAAGTATCGCCACGATGGTCAGCGGCCGGGGCGTCAGACTCGGGCGATGGCTTGCAGGTAAGCTGATGAAAGAGCTGGATATCGCCAGTTGTCAGGCCCCGGCGCATAAATACAAACGCGGCGGGAACGAACACGTTGAAATACCTAACCATCTCGACCGGCAGTTCGCGGTAACAGCGCCGGATCAGATCTGGTGCGGCGATGTGACCTATATCTGGACGGGAAAATGCTGGGCTTATCTGGCCGCCGTGCTGGATCTGTTCGCCCGTAAACCTGTGGGCTGGGCGATGTCGACGTCGCCGGACTCGGCCCTCACGGTCAAAGCGTTGCAGATGGCCTGGGAGCATCGGGGGAAGCCAACAGGAGTGATGTTCCACAGTGACCAGGGCAGTCACTATACCAGCCGCCAGTACCGGCAGGCTCTGTGGCGCTGTCGAATAAAGCAGAGCATGAGTCGACGCGGTAACTGCTGGGATAATGCCCCTATGGAACGGTTCTTCCGGAGCCTGAAGACCGAATGGGTGCCGACGAAGGGCTATAACAGCTTCAAAGAAGCTCAGAGCGCGATAATCCGCTACATCACGGGCTATTACAGTGCCATCCGGCCCCACTGGTATAACGGTGGGTTAACGCCAAATGAATCAGAGCGGCTGTTCCACGAACAGTCAGGTCGTGTGGCCAAAATTAGTTGACCACTACAAGTCGCTGTCGGAGTCGGAGTCGCTGTCGGAGTCGGAGTCGCTGTCTGAATCCGAATCACTGTCACTATCCGAATCACTGTCGGAGTCCGAATCGCTGTCCGAATCCGAGTCACTATCCGAGTCCGAGTCGCTGTCGGAGTCGGAATCGGAGTCGCTGTCGGAGTCCGAATCGCTGTCAGAGTCGGAGTCACTATCGGAGTCCGAATCGCTGTCCGAATCCGAGTCACTATCCGAGTCCGAGTCGCTGTCAGAATCGGAGTCGCTGTCAGAGTCCGAATCGCTGTCCGAATCCGAGTCACTGTCGGAGTCAGAATCGCTGTCAGAGTCCGAATCGCTGTCGGAATCGGAGTCACTGTCGGAATCCGAATCGCTGTCAGAGTCTGAGTCACTGTCGGAGTCGGAATCGCTGTCGGAGTCCGAGTCGCTGTCGGAATCCGAGTCACTGTCAGAATCCGAATCGCTGTCAGAATCCGAATCACTGTCAGAGTCAGCATCGCTGTCCGAATCAGAATCGCTGTCGGAGTCGCTGTCTGAATCCGAGTCACTGTCAGAGTCGGAGTCGCTGTCTGAGTCCGAATCGCTGTCGGAGTCCGAGTCGCTGTCCGAATCCGAATCGCTGTCGGAGTCAGAGTCGCTGTCAGAGTCCGAATCGCTGTCTGAATCGGAGTCGCTGTCAGAGTCCGAATCGCTGTCTGAATCCGAGTCGCTGTCGGAGTCGGAATCGCTGTCGGAGTCCGAGTCGCTGTCCGAATCCGAGTCGCTGTCAGAGTCCGAATCGCTGTCTGAATCCGAATCACTGTCGGAGTCAGAGTCGCTGTCACTATCCGAGTCGCTGTCAGAGTCCGAATCGCTGTCCGAATCCGAGTCACTGTCGGAGTCAGAATCGCTGTCAGAGTCACTGTCGGAGTCCGAATCGCTGTCGGAGTCCGAATCACTGTCAGAGTCCGAATCGCTGTCGGAATCGGAGTCACTGTCGGAATCCGAATCGCTGTCAGAGTCTGAGTCACTGTCGGAGTCGGAATCGCTGTCGGAGTCCGAGTCGCTGTCGGAATCCGAGTCGCTGTCCGAGTCTGAGTCGGAGTCGGAATCGCTGTCGGAATCCGAGTCGCTGTCAGAGTCCGAGTCGCTGTCCGAATCGGAATCACTGTCAGAATCCGAATCGCTGTCGGAATCGGAATCACTGTCGGAGTCCGAATCACTGTCGGAGTCCGAATCACTGTCGGAGTCCGAATCGCTGTCGGAATCCGAATCGCTGTCAGAGTCGGAATCGCTGTCGGAGTCCGAGTCGCTGTCAGAATCCGAATCACTGTCGGAATCGGCATCGCTGTCAGAGTCCGAATCGCTGTCCGAATCCGAATCACTGTCAGAGTCGGAATCGCTGTCGGAATCCGAGTCGCTGCCCGAGTCGGAGTCGCTGTCTGAATCCGAATCACTGTCACTATCCGAATCACTGTCGGAGTCCGAGTCGCTGTCCGAATCCGAGTTGTAGTGGTCAACTAATTTTGGCCACACGACCTGACTGTTCGTGGAACAGCCGCTCTGATTCATTTGGCGTTAACCCACCGTTATACCAGTGGGGCCGGATGGCACTGTAATAGCCCGTGATGTAGCGGATTATCGCGCTCTGAGCTTCTTTGAAGCTGTTATAGCCCTTCGTCGGCACCCATTCGGTCTTCAGGCTCCGGAAGAACCGTTCCATAGGGGCATTATCCCAGCAGTTACCGCGTCGACTCATGCTCTGCTTTATTCGACAGCGCCACAGAGCCTGCCGGTACTGGCGGCTGGTATAGTGACTGCCCTGGTCACTGTGGAACATCACTCCTGTTGGCTTCCCCCGATGCTCCCAGGCCATCTGCAACGCTTTGACCGTGAGGGCCGAGTCCGGCGACGTCGACATCGCCCAGCCCACAGGTTTACGGGCGAACAGATCCAGCACGGCGGCCAGATAAGCCCAGCATTTTCCCGTCCAGATATAGGTCACATCGCCGCACCAGATCTGATCCGGCGCTGTTACCGCGAACTGCCGGTCGAGATGGTTAGGTATTTCAACGTGTTCGTTCCCGCCGCGTTTGTATTTATGCGCCGGGGCCTGACAACTGGCGATATCCAGCTCTTTCATCAGCTTACCTGCAAGCCATCGCCCGAGTCTGACGCCCCGGCCGCTGACCATCGTGGCGATACTTCTCGCGCCAGCAGAGCCACCACTGGCATTCCAGACTTCACTGACGAGACTCCGTTTGACGGCCCGCTCAGCGTCAGAATCCCTGCCATTTTTACGAATGTAACGATAACTGCTTCGGTGAACACCGAACAGCCGGCACAATGGCGCTACCGGGTAGTGCGCCCTCAGACTGTCGATTATCGTGAACTTTTCAGGGAGTCCGACATCAAGAGCGCGGTAGCCTTTTTTAGGATTTCATTTTCCATTTCAAGGCGTTGTATTTGTTTTCTCATTTCCCTGAGTTCCGTCTGCTCAGGCGTCAGAGGCAGCCCCGGGGGCGTTTTCCCCTGGCGCTCCATACGTAACGATTTAACCCAGCGGTTGATGGCGGAGAGGCTGACGTTCATCGCTTTAGCCGCTTCACCGTGAGTGTAGTTCTGATCAAGAACCAGTTTTGCCGCTTCGGCTTTAAATTCAGCAGTAAATATTTTGCTCATTGGTTCACCTGTAAGATGTTGAGGTGAGCATATCACCTCTACTCAGGTGGCCAAATTCAGTGTGCCACTACAAGTCACTATCCGAGTCCGAGTCGCTGTCAGAATCGGAATCGCTGTCGGAGTCCGAATCACTGTCAGAGTCGGAGTCCGAATCGCTGTCGGAGTCCGAGTCGCTGTCGGAATCCGAATCGCTGTCAGAGTCAGAATCGCTGTCGGAGTCAGCATCGCTGTCGGAATCGGAGTCGCTGTCTGAATCCGAATCACTGTCACTATCCGAATCACTGTCGGAGTCGGAATCGCTGTCGGAGTCGGAATCGCTGTCCGAGTCCGAATCACTGTCAGAGTCGGAATCGCTGTCCGAGTCAGAATCGCTGTCAGAATCCGAGTCACTGTCGGAATCCGAATCGCTGTCAGAGTCTGAGTCACTGTCGGAGTCAGAATCGCTGTCTGAATCCGAGTCACTGTCGGAGTCAGAATCGCTGTCGGAATCCGAATCACTGTCAGAATCCGAGTCGCTGTCGGAGTCAGAATCACTGTCAGAGTCCGAGTCGCTGTCGGAGTCCGAGTCGCTGTCAGAGTCCGAATCGCTGTCCGAATCCGAATCACTGTCAGAGTCGGAATCGCTGTCGGAGTCGCTGTCAGAGTCCGAGTCGCTGTCGGAGTCCGAATCACTGTCAGAGTCCGAGTCGCTGTCAGAGTCGGAATCGCTGTCGGAATCGGAGTCACTGTCAGAATCGGAATCGCTGTCAGAATCCGAGTCGCTGTCGGAATCCGAGTCGCTGTCGGAGTCCGAGTCGCTGTCGGAATCCGAATCGCTGTCAGAGTCAGAATCGCTGTCGGAATCCGAGTCGCTGTCGGAGTCCGAATCACTGTCAGAGTCGGAGTCGCTGTCAGAGTCGGAGTCGCTGTCCGAATCAGAATCGCTGTCGGAATCGGAGTCACTGTCAGAATCCGAATCGCTGTCGGAATCGGCATCGCTGTCAGAGTCCGAATCGCTGTCAGAATCCGAGTCGCTGTCAGAGTCCGAATCGCTGTCCGAATCCGAATCACTGTCCGAATCCGAATCACTGTCAGAGTCGGAATCGCTGTCGGAGTCGCTGTCAGAGTCCGAGTCGCTGTCGGAGTCCGAATCACTGTCAGAGTCCGAGTCGCTGTCAGAGTCGGAATCGCTGTCGGAATCGGAGTCACTGTCAGAATCGGAATCGCTGTCAGAATCCGAGTCGCTGTCAGAATCCGAGTCGCTGTCAGAGTCGGAATCGCTGTCAGAGTCGGAGTCACTGTCAGAATCGGAATCGCTGTCGGAATCAGAGTCGCTGTCAGAGTCAGAGTCAGAGTCAGAGTCAGAGTCAGAGTCAGAGTCAGAGTCGCTGTCGGAGTCCGAATCACTGTCGGAGTCAGCATCGCTGTCGGAATCGGAGTCGCTGTCTGAATCCGAATCACTGTCACTATCCGAATCACTGTCGGAGTCGGAATCGCTGTCGGAGTCGGAATCGCTGTCCGAGTCCGAATCACTGTCAGAGTCGGAATCGCTGTCCGAGTCAGAATCGCTGTCAGAATCCGAGTCACTGTCGGAATCCGAATCGCTGTCAGAGTCTGAGTCACTGTCGGAGTCAGAATCGCTGTCTGAATCCGAGTCACTGTCGGAGTCAGAATCGCTGTCGGAATCCGAATCACTGTCAGAATCCGAGTCGCTGTCGGAGTCAGAATCACTGTCAGAGTCCGAGTCGCTGTCGGAGTCCGAGTCGCTGTCAGAGTCCGAATCGCTGTCCGAATCCGAATCACTGTCAGAGTCGGAGTCCGAATCGCTGTCAGAGTCAGAGTCGCTGTCGGAATCGGAGTCGCTGTCAGAGTCAGCATCGCTGTCCGAGTCGGAATCACTGTCGGAGTCCGAATCGCTGTCTGAATCGGCATCGCTGTCGGAGTCCGAATCGCTGTCTGAATCGGCATCGCTGTCGGAATCGGAGTCGCTGTCAGAGTCCGAATCGCTGTCTGAATCGGAGTCACTGTCAGAATCCGAGTCACTGTCAGAATCCGAGTCACTGTCAGAATCCGAATCGCTGTCAGAGTCAGAATCGCTGTCAGAGTCGGAGTCGCTGTCAGAATCCGAGTCACTGTCGGAGTCCGAGTCACTATCGGAGTCCGAATCACTGTCGGAGTCCGAGTCAGAATCGCTGTCCGAGTCAGAATCGCTGTCCGAGTCAGAATCGCTGTCTGAATCCGAGTCGCTGTCGGAGTCGGAATCGCTATCTGAATCCGAGTCGCTGTCAGAGTCGGAGTCGCTGTCGGAATCCGAGTCGCTGTCAGAGTCCGAGTCGCTGTCAGAGTCCGAATCGCTGTCGGAATCCGAGTCGCTGTCAGAGTCCGAATCGCTGTCTGAATCCGAGTCACTGTCGGAGTCGGAGTCCGAATCGCTGTCAGAATCTGAGTCGCTGTCGGAATCCGAGTCGGAGTCACTGTCAGAGTCGGAGTCACTGTCTGAATCCGAGTCGCTGTCGGAGTCGGTGTCATCGCTAAGATCGACAGTTAATATAAATATCGGGGATCGTTCGCTGACGTTGCCGGCCAGATCGGTCACCGTGGTGCTCAGGCTATGGGCTCCTTCAGCCAGGGCGTCAGGAGTAAAGCTCCAGCGTCCGTCCTCGTCCGCAATCGCGGTGCCCAGTACGGTATCACCGTCATAAATTGTGATCGTGGCGCCCGCTTCCGCCGTACCGCTCAAGGTTGGTGTATCATCATCCGTCACGCTACCGCTGTTCAGTGTACCCGTGTCTTCTCCTGCATTATCAGTTACCTGCAGATCGCCAACCGGGTTCACTATAGTGTCTACCGTCAGTTCAAACGCCGGCGAACGTTCGCTGACGTTCCCGGCTTTGTCCGTTACCGTAGTGCTCAGGCTGTGGGCGCCTTCCTCCAGACTAGCTGGCGTGAAGCTCCAGCGTCCATCCTCGCCGGCAACCACTGTGCCCAGCACGGTGTCGCCGTCATAGATCGTCACCGTGGATCCCGCTTCCGCCGTGCCGTTCAGGGTGGGCGTCGCATCGTTGGTCAGATCCCCGCTCTGCAGCTGGCCGGTGTGCTCTGCAACATTGTCGGTTACCTGCGGAATGCTGGCTGCCGGCGCAGTGGTATCGATGGTCAGTTCAAACGCCGGCGAACGTTCGCTGACGTTGCCGGCTTTGTCCGTCACCGTCGCGCTCAGGCTGTGGGAACCCTCGCTCAGCTCCGGTAACGTGAAGCTCCAGTTGCCATTTTCATCCGCGACGACAGAACCCAGTTTGGTATCGCCGTCATAAATCGTTATCGTTGCCCCAGCCTCTGCTGTCCCTTTAATCTCCGGGGTCGTATCGTCAGTGACATCACCAGAATGCAGCACACCGGTGATGGGGCCCACATTGTCAATGACCGCTATGTTCTGTGCCGCGGTAGGTAGCTCGGTATCAGTATCGGAGTCACTGTCAGCATCAGAATCACTATCCGCGTCGCTGTCAGCATCCGAATCACTATCTGAATCCGAGTCGGAATCACTGTCAGAATCGGAATCACTATCTGAATCAGAATCACTGTCTGAATCAGAGTCGCTATCGCTGTCAGCATCCGTATCACTGTCGGAGTCTGAATCACTGTCAGCATCAGAATCGCTTTCAGAAACCGAAGAGTGGTGGTCTTTGTTTGAGGTGCCGGCGAACATTGCCGCAATACCCAGCAAAGCCGCGCCAGCCATAACCCAACCGGCAATACTTTGTCCCGCGCCACCGGTCGCGATGACTTCTGAAAGATCGCTAATCAGCGAATAGTGTGCCCCATCGGTACCCGCACCTTCTAGCCACCATAGCGCGCCGGTCTCATCATCCATAAGAACCAAATCACTGTGCTGTCCATGCTCATCCACAACGAAAAAGTTTTTAATTGTAACGGTGTCACCGTTTTGGAGTTTTAGAACAAGATCATTACCTTGTCGGGTATATGAACGAATATCCTCACGCTTAACGTGGAGGAGGACCACTGACTGCGTATTGAGATTAACTTGATTGCCATCGACGGTGTATTCAGCACCAGTTTCTTTCACTGTCACATTTATATTTTTCATCAGGTTGCACCCTTGAGATGAAGACGCAGTCAGAGGTATGAGATAATTCTTAATTATGCATCTTATTAGATATACCACTTAACGGAGTCCCGCAAGGTGAAAGCAAAATAATCTAATTACATTCTGTAATAAATTAAATTACTTAAATTACAACAACTTAAAATAATAAACTTACATTTTGAGATGTTAATATAGACCATAAGAAAAATGATTGCTCACGGTTATTACAATGAAGATAAAATCATGGATAATACATTTCTTATATCACCAAACCTCCATTTTAACGCTACGCCAAAAATATCTGTGATATTAGTCATATAAATGACATGAGAAAAAACAATTATTTTTTTAAACTTTAAAATATTTTATAAGGATTCCCCATATATTTTCTATGGTTTATTTATAAGAAATAAATTATCCTCGCAAGGAAATTTTAAGTAATAAGGGAGATAAAACCTGGACGATGCCTGTTAAATCCACAAAGACAATGGGTTTTATTTTAAAATAAAGAAACGTTTCGATGTAATTTTAATTAAAATATTGACCATTAATAACTTAATCAATATTGATAATAAAAAACCCCGCCAGGCGGGGTTTTAGGTTTAACGGGCTAATCCTAATCGCGGGATCTCTATCGCCGGACAGCGATCCATCACCACGTTTAGACCGGCGTCTCGGGCGAGAACAGCCGCCTGTTCATTGATTACCCCCAGCTGTAGCCATAGCGTTTTCGCACCGATAGCCACTGCCTCCTGGGCGACGCCCCAGGCCGCTTCTGAGTTACGGAAAACATCGACCATATCCACTTTTTCCGGCACGTCAGCAAGCGTGGCATACCCTTTTTGCCCCAGCAGCGTGGTACCCGCAACCTTAGGGGAAACGGGAATGACGTGATATCCCTGCTCCAGAAGATACTTCATCACCCGATAGCTTGGGCGGTCAGGTTTGTCACTTGCCCCCACCAGGGCGATAGTCCGTGTCGAGGTCAAAATACCTGCGATATCGTTTTCTTTCATCATCATCCTCCTGCTATTTAGCCCAAGTGTATGCTAATCCGGATGAACCCGCATGAGTCCTGACCTGCAGATGCGTCAAATTTTTTCATCCCGACGCTTGCAGCAACAGTCACTTCCAGTAATCTGTCTACAGGCCAAAATGTGGAATGAAATGATGGAACTAACAACACGTACCTTGCCAGCACGCAAGCATATTGCGCTGGTTGCTCACGATCACTGTAAAGATATGCTGATGAAGTGGGTCGAGCGCCACCAGCCATTGCTGGCGCAACACACGCTCTCGGCGACAGGAACGACCGGAAATCTGGTGTCACGCGCAACCGGGCTGGAGGTGCATGCGATGCTGAGTGGTCCCATGGGCGGCGACCAGCAGGTGGGTGCGCTGATTTCAGAAGGTAAAATCGATGTATTGATTTTTTTCTGGGATCCGCTAAATGCCGTGCCACACGACCCGGATGTTAAAGCGTTATTACGTTTGGCGACGGTATGGAATATTCCCGTCGCCACCAATGTCTCAACCGCCGACTTTATTATCCAGTCCCCGCACTTCAGCGACCCCGTTGATATCCTGATCCCTGATTATCAGCGCTACCTTGCAGAGCGTCTGAAATAAGCCCCGCTGGCGGCCACGCCGCCAGCCATCATGGCTTTCTTGCTACCGGCACATCCAGCGCCTCTAGCATTTCAACAAACGGCGAAGGTTGCTCTTTATTAAACAACAGCCATACGCGCAGGCGGGCGCGGGTGATGGCGACATACAGCAAACGCCTCTCTTCGGCATCGGGAAAATCCTCCGGCTGCGGTAAGAGCGCCTGCTCCATAATCGACTCACGCGCCGGTGCAGGAAACGCATCATCCCCCTCCTGAAGGCCAAGAATTATGACGTAATCAGCTTGTTGTCCTTTGCTGGCATGAATAGTCATAAAATCGAGCTGCAGATGCGGCCAGCGCGTGGCGGCTTTCTCCAGCGCCGCCGGCTTCAAATGATGATAGCGCGCTAGCAATAAAATCCGCTGCTCTCGTTTGACATAGCCGCTCATTTTATCAAGCAGATCGTCGAGTTTGTCCTCCGCCAATAACGTCACCGCTTTTTTGTCCCCTGCGACCAGGCTGTTTAGTGGTTTCGTTAACTGGTGCGGATTTTGCTGGATAAACCCGTTGGCTATCTCGCCTATCCGGCTATTAAATCGGTACGTCGTATCCAGCGCACAGCAATCCCCTTCGCCAAAATAGTGATTAAAGGCCGTTGTTAAAGAGAGCTGAGCACCGCTGAAACGGTAGATGGCCTGCCAGTCATCGCCAACGGCAAACAGCGTCGTCTGCGTG
Organism: Klebsiella sp. PL-2018; assembly: GCF_019048985.1. Classification (NCBI taxonomy): domain Bacteria; kingdom Pseudomonadati; phylum Pseudomonadota; class Gammaproteobacteria; order Enterobacterales; family Enterobacteriaceae; genus Klebsiella; species Klebsiella sp. PL-2018. Next base: position 2,037,018 of record NZ_CP077673.1, on the reverse strand, counting down.
TTTTGCCGACGTAACGCGGCGAGTAGGGATGCCCGCTGCGGGGAGATATCCTGAAACTCATCCACCAGAATATGCTTCCACGGGCTGACGAACCGCCCTTTATCCAGAATATTGATCGCCTGATGAATCAGGCCGGAGAAATCGACGGCGTTTTCATCTTTTAACGCCGTTTTCCACGCTTTTAGCAGAGGGGCCATCAGCTTAACGCGCTTGCCAAAAAGGTCGCGTACCTCTTCAGGGGCCCCGGCAATCATCTCAGCCTGCGAGCCGCCATGCATACGCATCAAGCTAACCCAGCGGTCAAGGCGGCTGGCAACACGACGCTGCAGCTTTTTGTCCTGCCAGAAATCCCCTTCAGGGATCTGCCACCCCATTTCCTCCTCCAGCCACAATCGCCAGCCTTTCGCCTGCGCTTTTTTCTCCTGGCACTGCTGCTGCCAGCTCTGTACTAAAAGTTTTTGCCGTGCAGCGCTGTCGCTCTCCAGCTTGCTGATCGTCGGGGCTGTTTTACTGCCCTGCTGGATAATGTGCAGGGCAAGGGAGTGAAAAGTACGCGCAGAGATCTCTTCAGTGCCCAGGCGCTCGCGGATGCGCTCATCCATCTCCTGCGCGGCTTGCCGACCAAACGCCAGTAGCAGAATTTGCTCAGCCGCCGCCTCGCCACGGGTCAATAACCAGCCTGCGCGCGCCACTAACACGGAAGTTTTACCGCTTCCGGCACCCGCCAGAACTAATAACGAACGCTCGCCGTTTACGACTGCGCGTGCCTGAGCCGGATTCAACGGCGATGATTCCACTGCGGCAAAAAATCCGCGGTATTGCTCCAGCATGGATTCCGTAAAAGTTTGGTTATGCTCGAGCCTGGCTTTTTCCGTATTACTCAACCAACTCTGGCATTGCCGCCATAGCTCGCGGCAGTTATCAAAAGCATCAAGACGGACTGTCGGCACTGGTAATCCGCTCAGCGCATGGCGTATTTTGCGCTGAATATCGCTTACCTGCTGACGCGTCAACCATTTACCTTCCGCGCTGGAACGCGCCACTTCCGCCAGCTGCTGGCGAAGTACATCAGCGGCAATATCGCTCATTTCCGCGCTCCACTGCTGCCAGAGCGTGTTCAGATGATGGTAAAAGCGCTGGGTTTCACTCCATTCGGTACCGTGCAAACGCACAACTTTCTCGCCCGGTAGGGTAAACTCCAGCTCCCCCCAAACCAGCCCACGCTTGCAATGAATTGATAATAACTGATTGAAAGGTATAAGATATTCATGGCTATCACCGGAAACCTTTACTCCGGCATTAAGAAGTTGCACCCTGTCATAAGGATGCTGAGCCATACGCTTGCCCAATGTTGTCGCTCTAAGTTCCATATAATGTCGAATTTCAATCAGGTTGGATGTTTTTAAGTTTAACCGCCAGCGACCGGGTGCTCCAGCGTAAAAAACGCTACAATGGCCGTGCCTTATTATCCACCGTATTAAGCAGAGGGTTTATGCGTACCGTTCTGAATATTTTAAACTTTATCCTTGGCGGATTCGCCACCACGCTCGGCTGGCTTCTGGCGACGCTGGTCAGCATTGTGCTGATCTTTACCCTGCCTCTCACCCGCTCCTGCTGGGAGATAACAAAACTCTCTCTTTTTCCCTATGGGAATGAGGCCGTTCATGTCGACGAACTCGATCCTCAGGGAAAGAATAGCCTGCTAAACGCGGGTGGGACACTATTGAATATTTTATGGTTTATTTTCTTTGGCTGGTGGCTGTGCCTGATGCATATCTTTTGTGGTATCGCCCAATGCCTGACTATCATTGGCATCCCGGTTGGTATCGCCAATTTTAAAATCGCCGCTATTGCTTTATGGCCAGTAGGCCGACGAGTCGTCTCCGTCGAGACCGCTCGCGCCGCGCGTGAAGCCAATGCGCGTCGCCGCTTTCAGTAATTGAATGGAATAGAGAAATGCTCACCCCCCTGCTACGCCGCTATACATGGAACAGTGCCTGGTTATATAACATCAGGATATTTATCGCACTCTGCGGCACGACCGCATTTCCCTGGTGGCTTGGCGAAGTAAAACTCACGATTCCTCTAACACTCGGGGTGGTGGCAGCGGCGCTGACCGACCTTGATGACCGCCTGACAGGACGTCTGCGTAATCTGGCCATTACCCTCGTGTGCTTTTTTATTGCTTCAGCCTCAGTGGAACTCCTTTTTCCCTGGCCGTGGTTATTTGCGGCGGGATTAACCGTTTCAACAATCGGTTTTATTTTGCTCGGCGGCCTGGGCCAACGCTATGCTACCATCGCCTTTGGTGCTTTGTTAATCGCCATCTATACCATGCTGGGCGTTACGCTTTACAGCCACTGGTATCTTCAGCCGCTGTTTTTGCTGGCTGGCGCGGTGTGGTACAACTTACTTACCCTCTCCGGACATCTGATTTTCCCTATCCGTCCTCTTCAGGACAATCTGGCACGCAGCTACGAGCAGTTAGCTCACTATCTGGAGCTTAAATCACGCCTGTTCGATCCGGATATTGAAGATGAAAGCCAGGCTCCGCTGTATGACCTGGCGATAGCCAATGGCCAGCTTGTGGCCACGCTGAATCAGACGAAAGTTTCCCTGCTGACTCGCCTGCGCGGCGATCGCGGGCAGCGCGGAACGCGTCGCACTTTGCAGTATTACTTCGTGGCGCAGGACATCCACGAACGCGCAAGCTCATCGCATATTCAATACCAAACGCTGCGCGATCATTTTCGCTACAGTGACGTGATGTTCCGCTTCCAGCGTATGCTGTCAATGCAGGCGCAGGCCTGCCAGAAACTGTCTCGTGCCATCCTGCTACGCGAACCCTACCTTCATGACACTCACTTTGAGCGCGCTTTTATGCATCTTGACGCCGCGCTCGATCGCGTAAAAGCCAGCGGCGCACCGGCAGAACAGATAAAGGCGTTGGGATTTTTGCTTAATAACTTACGCGCCATTGACGCCCAGCTGGCGACAATTGAATCCGTCCAGACGACTGTCCAGTCCAGTAACAATACGGAACACCTGTTAGCCGACGACCAACCTGGCAGTTTCAGCGATATCTGGCTGCGCCTGCGCAGTAATATGACCCCAGAGTCAGCTCTGTTTCGCCATGCGGTTCGAATGTCATTAGTCCTGTGCGCAGGTTATGCATTTATCCAGTTAACCGGACTGAACCACGGTTACTGGATATTGCTGACCAGCCTGTTCGTATGCCAGCCAAACTACAACGCCACTCGTCACCGGCTGGCGTTAAGGATAATAGGTACGCTCATCGGCGTAGCGATTGGCCTGCCGGTGCTGCTTCTCGTCCCTTCCGTCGAAGGCCAGCTGCTTTTAATTGTCCTGACCGGCGTGCTGTTCTTCGCGTTCCGTAATGTACAGTACGCCCATGCGACCATGTTCATTACCCTCCTGGTTTTGCTGTGCTTTAACCTCCTGGGGGAAGGTTTTGAAGTCGCCCTACCGCGTATATTTGATACGCTGATCGGCTGCGCTATCGCCTGGGCCGCAGTCAGCTTTATTTGGCCAGACTGGAAATTCCGCAACCTGCCCCGAGTACTTGAACAAGCAATCAATGCCAACTGCCGATATTTAGATGCCATACTCGAGCAATATCATCAGGGGCGTGACAACCGTCTTGCCTATCGTATTGCGCGAAGAGCGGCGCACAGCAGGGACAGTGAGCTGGCATCCGTTGTATCAAACTTATCAACGGAACCCAGAGCGGGCTCGCAAATGCGGGAAACCGCTTTTCGGTTGTTATGCCTGAACCACACTTTTACCAGCTATATCTCCGCCCTGGGCGCACACAGGGAAAAGCTGACAACGCCAGATATTCTGGCGCTGCTGGACGATGCCGTTTGTTATGTTGATGACGCGCTGCACCACTCACCGGCCGATGAACAGCGGGTACAGCAAGCTTTAACAAGCCTGCAAACCCGGATACAGCATCTTGAACCTCGTGCCGATAGCAAAGAGCCGTTAGTGCTTCAACAAATCGGGCTGCTACTGGCGCTGCTGCCAGAGATTTGCCGGCTACAGCGACAGGTTGAGATTCAACCTGAATAGCTCTCACTCTCCCGCATCTGTTCCGTTGCCCACTTCTCAAGCTCCTGACGCTGCTGCGTCGGGAGCGTGGCAGCATGAACGCCTTCAATGGCACCCTGTAAGGAATAAAGAATATTCACCGTTAGCGCTTTATTTATTTTTCGTAACCTCAACCAGGCTTCTTTGGCCCCAAGCTTACGCAGCATTAATTCATCCGTAATGCCTGAATTAATCAACTGTAGCTCCATATGAAAACTGATATTTGGCAAATTTTTTAATCTTCCGGAATGTCGCTGCCGGTGTTTTTCATGACGCGCGCTCTGTAATGACAGCGCCGATAAATGAAAAAGCATTTTGCTATCCCGCCAAAGTTCCTCATCAATATGATAATACTTCAGCGCGACCAGACGACCATTCTTCTGCATCTTCAACAGCGGGTTTTTATGCGCCACGCGGTACTCCGAGCTCTGCTCGCAAACCCGAAGATAGATTTCCCCCTCAGCCATCATGGCAAACACGGTGTTATCTATCGCCAGGCTATAGCCACCAAATAAGGGCCGACAGCTTATTTTTCCTAATGGAGACAAACATGCCCGAAACTGATGGATCCTAAGACATATAAGTTTCTTCATGATTATTCCTTTGTTAATCATGTAAATAAGACATAAATGTGCTAACGGATCCGTTAAAAGAGAAAATAAGTGACTTCTCTTCATGCGGCAACATGAATTATCTGTTCATTTTAATAAGCGTGTTTTTTTTGCGAGCCGCTTTCAGAAAATAGTCATTTGATGAAGTTAAACGCGGGAAAGATAAAATGCTTAATTAATATTCATCACAGTAGCGAACAGAGAGCAGGGCATCCCTGTTCGCTCATAGAGCGTTAATGCCATCATTTATGAGAAGAATTTAGCCAGGAAGAAAGCGCGACAATCATGAATTCACATTGTGTACGCGCGGACATCCGATGCGACCGGTGCGGGTTCACTCCCGGCGACGTACAAATTTCATCCAGCAACAGAGAAAATAGGGTTGATCTTTCACCCTGCCGCATATACTGTATATGCATACAGTAACCCACAGGCGGGATAGACTATGTTTACATCAGCTCACGCAAATCGTTCACCACTGACTTCTACTTCAGTACGTCGTCGCTCTCATGACGCTGCCGAACAGCCAGCTAATGGGCTGATCAGTGAAATAGTCTATCGAGAAGACCAGCCCATGATGACGCAGCTGCTATTGCTTCCTTTATTACAACAGCTTGGCCAGCAATCGCGCTGGCAGCTCTGGCTGACGCCACAACAGAAGCTGAGTCGCGAATGGGTGCAGTCGTCCGGTTTGCCGCTGTCGAAGGTGATGCAGATCAGCCAGCTCTCCCCCGCTAACACTCTGGAATCCATGGTTCGCTCACTGCGCACCGGAAATTATAGCGTCGTTATTGGCTGGCTATCAGAAGAACTGAGCATTGAGGAACATGAACGCCTGGTTGCCGCTGCAGAAGAGGGTCACGCGATGGGCTTTATCATGCGTCCGGTAAGAAATACCGATCAGCCTGGCAGACAACTTTCTGGGCTAAAAATTCACTCAAACCTGTATCATTAACCGAGTTTAGGATTAATCCTGGAATTTTTTTTGCCCTGGCGCGAGATGGGCTTTCTTGAGCGGCATTTTTGTTAAAATGCTTGTCTGATGCGGCTTCGCGACTTTTTTTGCCTCGATTAAGTTCAACCGTATTTGTTAAACATAGCGTACACAACCCTTTTTTTTCATATGCCTGACGGAGTTCACACTTGTAAGTTTCGAACTAAGTTGTAGACTTTACATCGCCAGGGGTGATCGGCTTACGCTGCATGTATCAGCATAGTTAACAACAAGTCACGCCCCGGGTGAAGGATTTAACCGTGAGGTCTTCTGAACCTTCATGGCGAATTTTGGATGATAATGAGGCGCAAAAAATGAAAAAGACAGCTATCGCGATTGCAGTGGCACTGGCTGGCTTCGCTACCGTAGCGCAGGCCGCTCCGAAAGATAACACCTGGTACGCAGGTGCTAAACTGGGCTGGTCCCAGTATCACGACACTGGTTTCTACGGTAACGGTTTCCAGGGCAACAACGGCCCGACCCGTAACGATCAGCTGGGTGCTGGTGCGTTTGGTGGTTACCAGGTTAACCCGTACCTCGGTTTTGAAATGGGTTACGACTGGCTGGGCCGTATGGCATACAAAGGCAGCGTTGACAACGGCGCTTTCAAAGCTCAGGGCGTTCAGCTGACTGCTAAACTGGGTTACCCGATCACTGACGATCTGGATATCTATACCCGTCTGGGTGGTATGGTTTGGCGCGCTGACTCCAAAGGTAACTACGCTTCTACTGGCGTTTCCCGTAGCGAACACGACACTGGCGTCTCCCCGGTATTCGCGGGCGGCTTAGAGTGGGCTGTTACTCGTGACATCGCAACCCGTCTGGAATACCAGTGGGTTAACAACATCGGCGACGCTGGCACCGTTGGTACCCGTCCTGATAACGGCATGCTGAGCCTGGGCGTATCCTACCGCTTCGGTCAGGACGACGTTGCTCCGGTTGTAGCTCCGGCGCCGGCTCCGGCTCCAGAAGTGACTACCAAGCACTTCACCCTGAAGTCTGACGTTCTGTTCAACTTCAACAAATCTACTCTGAAACCAGAAGGCCAGCAGGCTCTGGATCAGCTGTACACCCAGCTGAGCAACATGGATCCGAAAGACGGTTCCGCAGTTGTTCTGGGCTACACCGACCGTATCGGTTCTGATGCCTACAACCAGCAGCTGTCTGAGAAACGTGCTCAGTCCGTTGTTGATTACCTGGTATCCAAAGGTATCCCGTCCAGCAAAATCTCTGCTCGCGGTATGGGCGAATCCAACCCGGTCACTGGCAACACCTGTGACAACGTGAAAGCTCGCGCAGCTCTGATCGACTGCCTGGCGCCGGACCGTCGTGTAGAAATCGAAGTTAAAGGCTACAAAGACGTTGTAACTCAGCCGCAGGCTTAAGTTATCTCGTTAATAAAAAACCCCGCATTGCGGGGTTTTTTTTACCTTAAATTCCGCTATCAAAAGCAGCAACGCACCGATAGCCCGACGCTTGCGTAGCTACTCTTTACCTAACAGTACCTGCAAATCATGCTTCAGGCTGGACATCTTGCTGGCATACTTCTCTTTATGCTCAGCATCCTCAATCAACTGCACAATGGTTTCCGACAGCGTTTTACCCCGTCTTTGCGCCAGACCCGCCAGACGCTGCCAGACCATGAACTCCAGGTCGATAGACTTTTTACGCGTATGCTGATGCTCCGCGTTAAAATGACGCTTACGTCGGGCGCGGATAGTCTGCTTCATGCGGTTTACCAGCGCCGGATTGATATGCTGCTCAATCCAGGTATTCACCAGCACGGGTTCATTTTCGAGCGTCAGTAATAAATCGACGGCGGCTTGCGCAGCGCTGGCTTCAATGTAGCGGGTAATAAGCTCACCTTCCCGGTGCTTTTTTACCAGATAAGTCCATTTCCAGCCGCTTTCAAGATTTTCCAGTTGTTGATATTTCATTGCGATCTCAATGTGACCGTGTAACTCATTTCAGGATATCAGTTTTTTCCTGATGTGCTGAGAATAAATGATCTTTCGTGATGTTGGTAGATTCGTTATCACCGCGACAATCGCAATCCCTCGTGTGCTCGGACGCCGCATAATGTATAATCGCGCGTTTTACATCTGACTAAAAAACAGCGACTTTGACCATTACGAAACTTACCCGAAACGACCTCGCTCCTGATACGGAAAGTTATCAGGCGCTGTTTGCACAAGCCGACTTAGCTCACGCAGAGGCATCGCTCTCAGGCGAACTGCAACCCCGACTCTTCTATGGCCTGGAGCAGCTCCTGGTCACTCCAGCCATTTCGCCGTTTATGCTGGTTAAAATTCCGGAAGAGTCGGAGTACCTGCAGTGGCTGGCTAACGAAACCCGTACTTTACACCAACCGGCACAAACGCTCTGTGGCGTTCGCTATCAGGTTGATGGCGGAAAAATCTCGCTCTCCCCGGCGCAAACGGCTGAAGATAATTTTGCCAGCGTTGCGCCGGTTGAAGCCGCGGACTGGATCGAAGCAGAGCAGCTTTTTGGCTGCGTGCGCCAGTTTAATGGTGAAATCACGTTACAACCCGGTCTGGTCCATCGCGCTAACGGCGGGGTCTTAATTCTCTCCCTCCGTGCATTACTGGCACAGCCCCTGCTGTGGATGCGGCTAAAAAATATGGTAACCCGCCAGCGTTTTGACTGGTTATCATTCGATGAGTCTCGCCCTCTTCCGGTCAGCATTCCCTCTATGCCCCTGAGTTTGAAAGTTATCCTGGTCGGCGAGCGGGAATCTCTTGCTGATTTTCAGGAGATGGAACCCGAGCTTTCTGCACAGGCTATCTACAGCGAATATGAAGATAATCTGCAAATCGCTGACGCCGATACGCTGAAGCAGTGGTGCCAGTGGGTCTGGCAAAATGCTCAGCTGCTCGAACTCCCGGGGCTGTCAGCTAACGCCTGGCCGCTGCTGATCCAGGAAGGTGCGCGTTATACAGGCGATCAGGAAACCTTGCCGCTGTGCGTGCTCTGGATTGCTCGCCAGCTACGCGAAGCCGCCGCGTTCTGTGAAGGTGAAGAGATTAGCGCTGAAGAGATGCAAACCATGCTGGAGCGTCGTTTGTGGCGCGAAGGCTACCTTGCTGAACGCATCCAGGATGAAATACTGCAGGAGCAAATCCTGATCGAGACCGAAGGCGAATGCGTCGGACAAATCAACGCACTCTCCGTCATTGAGTTTCCGGGCCATCCGCGTGCGTTTGGCGAGCCTTCACGTATTAGCTGCGTCGTACATATTGGCGACGGCGAATTTATTGACGTTGAGCGTAAGGCCGAGCTCGGTGGCAACATTCATGCAAAAGGCATGATGATCATGCAGGCGTTCCTGATGTCCGAGCTGGAGCTCGAACAACAGCTCCCCTTCACCGCCTCCCTGACCTTCGAGCAGTCCTACAGCGAAGTGGATGGCGATAGCGCCTCCATGGCCGAGCTGTGCGCGCTGATCAGCTCGCTGGCCAATGTGCCGATTAATCAGAGCATCGCCATTACCGGTTCTGTCGATCAGTTTGGTCGCGTACAGCCGGTTGGCGGGCTTAACGAGAAAATTGAGGGCTTCTTTGCTATTTGCCAGCAGCGTGGGCTGACCGGTAAACAGGGAGTCATCATTCCCTCCGCCAACGTTCGTCACCTGAGCCTGGCGCAGGAACTGCAACAGGCCGTTGCGGATGAGCAGTTCTTTATCTGGGCAGTCGATGACGTGGCGGAAGCGCTGCCCATTCTGACCCAGCTACTCTGGGACGGCGAAGGACAAACGTTACGGCAAACCATTCAGGAACGAATTGCGCAGGCGACACAGCAAGAGAGTCGTCATCGCTTTCCGTGGCCGCTACGCTGGTTAGGCGGTTCAGGTTCGAACTGATCGGACTTGTTCAGCGTACACGTGTTAGCTATCCTGCGTCCCGAACTCAAAATAAGGCTTACTGAAAACATGGTAGATAAACGCGAATCCTATACAAAAGAAGACCTTCTTGCCTCTGGTCGTGGTGAACTCTTTGGCGCCAAAGGCCCACAGCTGCCGGCGCCAAGTATGCTGATGATGGACCGCGTCATCAAAATGACCGAAACCGGTGGTAACTATGACAAAGGTTATGTTGAGGCAGAACTCGATATTAACCCGGACCTGTGGTTCTTCGGTTGCCATTTCATTGGTGACCCGGTGATGCCGGGCTGTCTGGGCCTGGATGCCATGTGGCAGCTGGTTGGCTTCTACCTGGGCTGGTTAGGCGGCGAAGGTAAAGGACGTGCATTAGGCGTGGGCGAAGTGAAGCTCACCGGTCAGATACTGCCAACGGCGAAGAAAGTGACCTACCGTATTCATTTCAAGCGCGTGATAAACCGTCGTTTGATTATGGGGCTGGCGGATGGAGAAGTGCTGGTTGACGGTCGTTTGATTTACACCGCAACCGATCTGAAAGTGGGCCTGTTCCAGGACACTTCCGCGTTCTGATAAACATCACGCGTTAGAAAAGGCGAAGCCCCCGCGCAGCGGAGGCTTCTTTTTAAAGAGACAGTCAGGCAATTTGTACCCTGTCCTCCATGGCCTCTCGCCAGCCTCCTAGCCAATAAGACCTTTGGTTTAAGGTCTGGTAAGGACACATTTCCTTCGACCTTCCGGTAATACCGGCCTGGTACCCACGCTGATGTGCCCGTTCCAGGCGATCTCGTTTTTGTCTCTTCATGCCTCGTTTCCCTCATACTTTGATCTGGTGGAAAAGAAAACAATGGTCACTAAATACGCAACCACGGTTAACGAATACCGCGAATCGGGGATAGCGTCAATGCGCAAAATTCACGCCATTGTCATATTTGTGAGCTACATGAAACTTCGTTTGTACAAAAACTGTGAACCAGCACAAGTAACAAACTGATGAGACAAATAAAAAAGCCGCTGCGATTTTCACTGTCGCAGCGGCTTTTATTCTTATTAATTTTACTTATGGCAAGCGGTTAATCTCGCTGGCAATCGCCGTCGCTTCCTGGGTCCAGGCCTGCGCGAGCGTTTTCACCATCGCGTCGTAACCATCCTCTTGTTGCTTAAGCTCAATATGGAACGGCCGCTTAATCAGCTGCCCCTGATGCTTCAGCAGCCACTCGCCGCTAACGATGACCCGGCCATCGTAACGGCCGTGAAAACCGCTGACGGACACGTTCAGCGTATCCTGCTCGCTCCCCAGCGGTTGAGAGGCAACCACCCAACCCGGAAGCTGGTTGCTAAGGTTCGCCACCAGCGTCGTTTTCAGCTGCTGATCGAGCGGGCTCGCCCACAGATTGTTATTCGCAATCACATACTGAACATCTGTGGTCTGATAGACCACCCCGTTACCGGCAAGATAATCCGGAATGCTCACCTGCTCGACCCAAAGCAAGTTTTTGCTTTGGTGGGCGGCGCTTTGCGCGCCACCCTGCGCCACGGGAAGCTGATAGTAAGTTTTACTCTCACCGCCGCTACTGCATGCCGTCAGCGCGCATACCGCCGCCGCTATTAGCCATTTCTTCATTATTTCGCTCCCTTCGGCTGCGGATCTTTTTTATCCTTCGCCTCAAATACCAGCGCATTGCTCTTATCATTGAGCGTTTTCAGTACCGGCTGCAGTTCACGAAGAACCTGATCGAGACGCTGCATATCCGCAACCATCTTATTGTATGCCGCAGATCCCGGCTGGAAGCCCTGCATACTACGATTAAGCTCGCGCAACGTATTCTGCATATCGCCCGGTAGCTGCTGCATCGACTGACTTGACGTTATCTTGTTCAGACTGTCCAGCGTCGCCTGTACGTGCTGCATCGTTTTTTCACTTTGCGCCAGCGTACTGGTTGCCTGCTCCAGCAGCGGGTTGATTGGCAGATTGTTAATTTTATCCAGCGCGTCCATCAGGCGCTGCTGGATCTGCGCCAGGCCACCGCTCACGGTTGGAATAATCGGATAACCGCCAAACTCCTGAATCTTGCCGCGCGGAGGGGCTTTCGGGTAGAAGTCGAGATCGATATACAGCGCGCCGGTCACCAGGTTTCCGGTTTTAAGCGAACCGCGCAGCCCGCGATTCATTAGATCATCGATATGCTTACGAATGTCAGGATTAGCGCCTAACTGATTGATCAGACGTTCCGGTTCAATTCGCACTTCTACCGGGATACGGTAATCGTCGTTGATGTTCTGCTTCAGCCCAGGAACAAAGAACGGCACCTTGCCGACGGTCCCCAGACGGATACCGCGGAACTCAACCGGCGCGCCGGGCTGCAAACCACGAATCGAATCTTTAAAGAACATCACGTAGTCAATATGCTGGGTAAACACCGAATCCTGGATGCTGCGTTGATCGTCAAACAGATGATATTCGGTTTTATTCGCCACCGGCTCACCTAACGGTAGCCCTTCGGGAATATCAAAGCTGACGCCGCCGCCAAACAGGGTCGACAGCGATCCCATCTCAACGCGCATACCCGCAGCGGTCAGATCCACCGCAATACCGCTATCTTTCCAGAAGCGCACGTTATTGGTCACCAACCGATCGTTAGGCGCGCTAATAAACAGCTGATAGGTAATATTGCGTTTTTGCGCATCGAAGGTGCTGGTTTCAACTGAACCTACGCGGTAGCCGCGGAAAAGCACCGGATCGCCGGGTGAAAGCTGCCCCGCTTTGCTGCTTTCCAGCAGAATGCGAATACCTTTAGCATCAGGGGAGGCCAGCGGCGGTGAATCCAGCAGCGGATACTGCGCAGGAACAGAGCCTTTGCTTCCCGGCTGCAGTTCGATATAGGCGCCGGATAACAGCGTTCCCAGACCGCTAATCCCTTCACGGCCGACCTGCGGTTTAACCACCCAAAAAACCGAATCCTGGTGCAGCAGTTTTTCCATACCTGAATTCAGCCGCGCTTTAATCTCCACGTGGGTCAGGTCGTCCGTCAGCGTCGCGCTTTCAATCACGCCGACGTCAACGCTGCGGCTTTTTATCCGGGTTTTGCCCCCTTCAATACCTTCTGCGTTAGTGGTTATCAGGGTCACTTCCGGCCCCTGGTGGCTATAGTGATAAAAGAGAATCCATGCGCCAATCAGCGCCGTGACTATCGGGAAGATCCACACCGGTGACCAGTTCTTCACCTTTTGCACTTTCGCTTCTCCGCTCTTATTTTCCATGCTGCAGTCTTTCCTCATGGCTTGAATCTGGCTCACGATCCCACAATAAACGCGGGTCAAAGGTCATGGCCGAAAACATTGTCATTACTACGACCAGCGCAAACATCACTGCTCCTATCGCCGGATAGATATTCATTAATCCACCGATGCGAACCAGAGCGGAGAGGACTGCGATAACAAACACATCAATCATTGACCAGCGGCCAACAAACTCGACGACTTCATAAATCAGATGCATGCGCTCCGAGTCGCGCGCTCCCTTGCCGCTGGCGTTCCAGCATAGCCAGCCAATGGCGATCATTTTTAACGTCGGCACCATAATACTGGCAATAAAGATCACCATCGCCACCGGATACGATCCTTCGCTCCATAGCAGGATCACCCCCGCCATAATCGTGGAAGGCATTTTATCGCCCAGCAGGTCGGTAATCATGATTGGCAGAATATTGGCGGGCATATAGAGGATCAGCGAAGTCACCAACAGCGCCAGCGTCCACTGCAGGCTGTTTTTACGCCGGGCGGTTCCCCTTGTCCGACAGCGCGGACAAACGGCCTCATCGACGGGCAAAACCGCCGTGCAGCATGAGCACGAGCGTAGCCCCTGACGCAGGCCGGAGACGCCGACTTTCAGCGGCTGTGTAATCGCCGGCATTGGTGCAATATCATCCCATAACCAGCGGCGATCCACGCACTGGAACGTCCTCAGCTGTAACAGGCAGAACATACACCAGGGAACGAAGCTCAGGCCGATGCCGATATCGCCGTAGGCCATCAGCTTAACGAAACTGACCAGCACCCCGGCGAGAAAGATTTCCGCCATCCCCCAGGTTTTAAGGTGAAACAGGATCCGCGCCAGAAACGCCTTTAGCCCGGAAGGCATGCTCACCCGATTGACCAGCAGCAGTATGGTGACCAGGCAGAAAGCCGGCACCAGCTGGACGAAAAGTAAAAAGAAGGTACCGAGGCTGGCGTAATCCTCGCTAAACAGCACGTTCGGAATTTCCAGCAGCTCGATTTCGCTGCTGATCCCTCCAACCTTCATATAGATGAAGGGGAACAGATTGGCCAGCAGCAGCATGAACAACGCGACCAGCGCGTAGGCTGTGGGACGCTGCCGGGGCGCGTCCCATGACGTTGTCAATGTCGTTCCGCAACGCGGACACGTAGCTTTCTGGCGATGCTCCAGCTGCGGCAAAGCCACCAGCAGATCACATTGTCGACACAGGATATGCCGCGCAGCATGATGATGATCGCACATGAAAACTCCTCAGCTTATGCGCCGTTTTTTAAACCTTCGAGATATTCCCAGCGTTCGAAGGCGGTTTCCAGCGCCTGCTCCGCTTCACTCAGCTGTGCGAGCACCTGCTGCGTATGGTCATGCGACTGACCAAAGAAAGAAGGGTCGGCAACCTGCTCCTGCAAATTCTGCAGCTGGGCTTCCAGTTCTTCCAGTTTTTGCGGCAGCTGTTCCAGCTCGCGCTGCAGGTTATAGCTTAGTTTGCTGGCAGCGCGTTTGACACTTTCTGCTTTCGGTTGAGCAACTTCAACTGTCTTTTTAGAAACCGGCTGTTTTTTCGCCAGATACTGCGCCTGCTGACCGCGGGCGTCATGATAGCCGCCCACGTATTGGCCAATTTGGCCCGCGCCTTCGAAGATCCAACACTCCGTTACCGTGTTATCCACAAACTGACGGTCGTGGCTAACCAGCATCACGGTTCCCTGATAACCGTCGACAAGCTCTTCCAGCAGCTCCAGGGTTTCGACATCCAGATCGTTTGTCGGTTCATCGAGTATCAACAGGTTGCTGGGCTTGAGGAACAGGCGCGCCAGCAGCAGGCGGTTACGCTCCCCGCCCGACAGTGCCCGCACCGGCGTCATTGCGCGTTTCGGATGGAACATAAAGTCCTGCAGATAGCCCAGGACGTGGCGCGGCTTGCCGTTCACCATCACTTCCTGTTTACCTTCCGCGAGGTTGTCCATCACCGTTTTATCCGGATCAAGTTCCGCGCGGTGCTGGTCGAAGTAAGCCACTTCCAGCTTGGTACCCACATGAATACGTCCGCTATCCGCCTGCAGCTGACCGAGCATCAGCTTCAGCAGCGTAGTTTTGCCGCAGCCGTTCGGGCCAATCAGCGCAATTTTGTCGCCGCGCTGGATTTGGGCGGTGAAGTCTTTAACCAGCACCTTGCCATCAACCTGGTAGTTGACGTTCTCCATTTCGAACACAATCTTGCCCGAACGCGCGGCCTCTTCCACCTGCATCTTCGCGCTGCCCATCACTTCACGGCGCTCACCGCGCTCGCGGCGCATGGCTTTCAACGCCCGCACGCGCCCTTCGTTACGGGTGCGACGCGCTTTGATCCCCTGACGGATCCACACTTCTTCCTGCGCCAGCTTGCGATCGAACTCCGCGTTCTGTAACTCTTCCACGCGCAGCGCTTCTTCTTTATCCAGCAGATATTGATCGTAGTTCCCCGGATAGGTCACCAGCTTACCGCGATCGAGATCGACAATTCGCGTCGCCATGTTGCGAATAAAGGAACGGTCGTGCGAAATAAAAATAATGGTGCCTTTGAACATCTTCAGGAAACCTTCCAGCCAGTCGATAGTTTCAATATCGAGGTGGTTGGTCGGTTCATCGAGCAGCAGCACGCGCGGCCCGCTGACCAGCGCGCGGCCGAGGGCCGCTTTACGCAGCCAGCCGCCGGACAGCGAGGAAAGCTCGGCGTTAGGATCCAGATTCAGCTGTTCCAGCACTTCATTAATGCGGCTATCGAGCTGCCACAGCCCTAAATTATCCAGTTGTTCCTGAAGGCGCGCCAGTTCGTTCAGATTCTTGTCGCTCGGGTCGGTCATCACCAGCTGCGAAACATCGTGATAACCCTTGAGGTATGCCGCTTGTTCAGCAATACCTTCCGCCACAAAGTCATAGACGGTTCCGGTCACGTTACGCGGCGGATCCTGCTGTAGACGCGCCACAACCAGATCCAGTTCATAGATAATGCGCCCGTCATCAAGACCCTGTTCACGATTGAGGATCTTCATCAGGGTCGATTTACCCGCACCGTTGCGCCCTACCAGGCAGACGCGTTCGTTATCTTCGATATGCAGTTCAGCATTATCCAGCAGCGGCGCATCGCTGAAAGAGAGCCAGGCGCCGTGCATACTAATTAAAGACATTCTTTATTCCTTTCAGGCTGCGGTAATCAGCCAGCAGTTGTGAATCTGACGGTTGCGGGCAAAATCCTGAGACAGCGTTTTTTGCGTGATCTCCTGCGCCTTCAGGCCCAGCTGCGCCAGCCCGTCATGATCCATACGGAAACCGCGTTTGTTGTTCGAGAACATAATCGTGCCGCCTTTACGCAGCAGACGTTTTAAATCGGTCATCAGGCACAAATGATCGCGCTGTACGTCAAACGCATCATCCATACGCTTTGAGTTGGAGAAGGTTGGCGGATCGATAAAGATCAGATCAAACTGTTCGGTGGTCTCCCGCAGCCAGCCCAGCACATCAGCCTGCATCAGGCGATGCGCGCGGCCGGTTAAGCCATTGAGGCGCAGGTTACGTTCAGCCCATTCAAGATAGGTACGTGACATATCGACCGTCGTCGTGGAACGCGCGCCGCCAAGGCCGGCGTGGACGCTGGCGCTACCGGTGTAGGAGAAAAGGTTGAGGAAATCTTTGCCTTTGCTCATCTGGCCCAGCATGCGGCGAGCAATACGGTGGTCGAGGAACAGCCCGGTATCCAGGTAGTCGGTCAGGTTTACCCACAGACGTGCGTTATACTCCTGCACCTCAATGAACTCACCTTTTTCACCCATTTTCTGATACTGGTTTTTCCCTTTCTGCCGTTCGCGGGTTTTCAGCACCAGCTTGTTCGGCGCAATCCCCAGTACGGCAATGGTGGCGGCGATAATATCAAACAGGCGCTGGCGGGCCTTGTGCGCGTCAACGGTTTTCGGCGGCGCATACTCCTGCACCACCACCCAGTCGGCGTAGCGGTCGATAGCGACGTTGTACTCCGGGAGGTCGGCATCATACAGGCGATAGCATTCAATGCCTTCCTGACGCGCCCACTTCTCATATTTTTTCAGGTTCTTACGCAGACGGTTGGCGAAATCTTCCGCCAGCATCGCGGTTTTGCCGCCTTCGTTTTCCGCAAGATGATAGTTCTTCTGGACGCAGTCGAGCGGTCCATTTTTCGCTTTGAACTGCTTATCAGCGCGCAGCTGCAGGCAGCTCAGCAGATCCGGCGAGGCGCTAAACAGCGACAGG
Organism: Klebsiella sp. PL-2018; assembly: GCF_019048985.1. NCBI lineage: Bacteria > Pseudomonadati > Pseudomonadota > Gammaproteobacteria > Enterobacterales > Enterobacteriaceae > Klebsiella > Klebsiella sp. PL-2018. Next base: position 2,019,871 of record NZ_CP077673.1, on the reverse strand, counting down.
TTCCAGCCGCCAAACTGATTTTTCATGATCCGCCCCAGCAGGCTATGCAGGGCAATCAGCGCCGGTTCACTCTCCAGACGCTCGCCGTACGGCGGGTTGCTTATCACCGTACCGTAAGGGCCCTTCGGCAGTGGGTTGCTAAGCTGGGCAACGTCTTTCACTTCGAAGGTAATCAGTTCGCCAATACCGGCGCGACGGGCGTTGCGCTGCGCACGTTCGATAACGCGGGCGTCAACGTCGGAACCGTAAAAGCGCGACTCATACGCCGCCAGCCCCTGACGGGCGCGGGTTTGCGCTTCGGACTTCACCTCTTTCCAGATAGCATCGTCATGCTGCGCCCAGCCGCCGAAACCCCAATGGCCGCGGTGTAAACCCGGCGCACGATCGGTAGCAAGCATCGCCGCTTCAATCAGCAGCGTACCGGAACCGCACATGGGATCGAGCAGCGGCGTACCGGCAGCCCAGCCGGAACGCATCACTATCGCCGCAGCCAGGTTTTCTTTGATTGGCGCCATACCGGTACCGTCGCGGTAGCCGCGCAGGTGTAGCCCCTCGCCGCTAAGATCCAGGGAGATATGCGCGGTCTCTTTATTCAGCCAGACGTTAATACGCAGATCGGGATTTTCGCGATCGACGTTGGGACGCGGCAGATTCTTACGCGTAAAGCTGTCGACGATGGCGTCTTTCACCTTCAACGCCCCGTACTGGCTGTTGCGGATCTCTTCGTTCAGCCCGCTAAAGTGCACGGCAAAAGTGGCATTCTGAGTGAAAATCTCGGTCCATGGAATGGCCTGTACGCCAAGGTACAGATCCAGGTCGCTGTATACGCTGCACTGCCCCAGCGGCAGCATAATCCGCGAAGCCAGCCGGCTCCACATCAGGCTTTGATACAGCAGCCGCGTATCTCCCTGAAAATGGACCCCGCCCTGGACCAACTGGCAGTCCACCGCGCCCAGCCCTTCCAGTTCAGTTTTTAACAGCTCTTCCAGCCCACGAGCCGTACTGGCAAACAGAGAATTCATATCGTCACTTTTACTAAAAGAAAATTGGTGCGCATTATAGCCAATATGCGCCCCATGTCATAAAGTTAAAGGCTTATTTTTAAAGCCAGGGGCAGCGTATGGTAACCCTTTCGCGACTTTTTATTCATCCCGTCAAATCGATGCGGGGAATTGGCCTGAGCCACGCTTATGCAGACATCAGCGGGCTGGCCTTCGATCGTATATTTATGGTGACGGAAACCGATGGCACCTTCATTACCGCCCGCCAGTTTCCGCAAATGGTCAAATTTATTCCCGCGCCGCTCCATGATGGTCTGCATCTGACCGCGCCGGACGGCAGCAGCGCGATGGTGCGCTTCAGCGATTTCTCCATACAGCAGGAGCCGACCGAAGTCTGGGGCAACCATTTTACCGCCCTGATTGCCCCGGACCGGGTGAACCAGTGGCTAAGCGGGTTCTTCAACCGCAGCGTTCAGCTCCGCTGGCTGGGGCCAGCGCTTAGCCGCAGGGTAAAACGTCACGATGCCGTCCCCCTCTCTTTTGCCGACGGTTTTCCCTATCTGCTGGCCAATGAAGCTTCGCTGCGCGATCTGCAAAATCGCTGTCCGGCCAGCGTAAGCATAGAACAATTTCGCCCAAATCTGCTGGTGACCGGCGCGGCCGCCTGGGAAGAAGATACGTGGAAAGTGGTGCGTATTGGCGAGGTCATTTTTGATGTCGTCAAACCGTGCAGCCGCTGCGTATTGACTACCGTCAGCCCGGAGCGCGGGCAAAAGCATCCTTCCGGGGAGCCCTTAAGCACGCTGCAGCGTTTCCGCACGGCGCTGGATAACGGCGATGTCGATTTTGGCCAGAACCTGATCGCGCGAAATAGCGGCGTAATCCGCGTGGGCGATGCGTTAGAAGTGCTGGCCCGCGGCCCGGCGAAGGCCTACGGCGCAGGCGAGAGTGATGCTACGCCGGCACCTGAAGCGCAGGAGAACGCGACGGTGGAAATAGCGTGGCAGGGAGTGAGTTTTACCGGTAATAATCAGCAAATCTTGCTCGAGCAGCTGGAACAACAGGGAATTCGTATTCCTTACTCCTGTCGGGCTGGGATTTGCGGCAGCTGCCGCATCCGGCTGGAAGAAGGAGAAGTCAGCGCGCTGAAGAAAAACGCGGTCGCCGCAGATGGCACCATTTTATGCTGTAGCTGCGTGCCGAAAACCGCGGTGAGGCTGGCGCCTTAAACCGCCTGACCCAGGCTGTAGCTGGCGACGCCTGGCGCTGGCTGCAGCCTGTCGTTCATAATTTTAATCACGTCGCCGAGCTGCATCACCCGCCCGGCAAGCGTCAGACCGGGCTGGGCTAACAGGCACAGCGCGGCGTTTTCTCCGGGCTCAACCACCAGCAGATTCACCTGCTGGCCGGTATCGCTGAGCCATGCGCTGGCGGCATCGCCAACGCCGGGCTGCCAGCTCTCTTCATGCGTGTTGAAATGCCAGCTTTTCGGCATTTGCGGCTTGAGAAAACGAATAGCGACCAGCGCATTGAGTACTAATTCAGCGCGCTGTTCTTTTGATAATTCAAGATCGCGGCACTTTTCTTCAAATGAAAAATAGAGCGCTGCGTCATCAACGCAAAATCCGGAAGGCGCGAAGGCGTCGGGCGTCAACATGCGGCGAGCAAAACGCGATCTGAATAACATACCATTAGCCAGATCGAGCATCATGCGGTCATGCTCTTCATCGTAATACCAGCGCCAGTTATCGTCAGGTTTGATCCGCATTTCTACCCCCGTCCTCTTCCACTTCCGTCTGTAATAAACAGGTAAACTGCTACAGAATATTTCAAAAATTAAGAAAAGACTAAAATGTCTAAATAAGCAACAATGAAGGAATATAAAACAACCAGGGCTATAAATAAAGCCCTGGAGGAGTATCAGAGGGGGAAAAGATTAGATATGGGTAACAATTTCTTCAATCAGCGGCGGGCCTTTAAAAATAAATCCGGAATAAATCTGCACCAGCGTCGCTCCGGCGGCTATCTTTTCCCGGGCGGCAATCACCGAGTCAATACCGCCGACTCCGATAATTGGCAGGCGGCCATTTAATTCCGCAGACAGCATGCGGATAATTTCCGTACTCTTCAGCTGCAATGGACGTCCGCTAAGGCCACCGGTTTCATCACAATGTTTCATCCCCTGCACCAGCGATCGATCCAGAGTGGTATTGGTGGCAATGACGCCATCTATATTATGCCGGACTAAACTGTCCGCTACCTGGATCAATTCTTCGACGGAAAGATCCGGAGCGATCTTTACGGCCACAGGAACATATTTTTGATGTTTCTCTTGTAGCTCGCGTTGCTTATTTTTAATACCAGAAAGCAAATCGTCCAGCGCATCTCCGTATTGTAAAGTACGCAAGCCTGGGGTATTCGGCGAGGAGATATTAATGGCGATATAGCCGGCATAAGCATAGATTTTTTCCATACAAATCAGATAATCATCTTTGCCTTGTTCTACCGGTGTATCTTTATTCTTGCCAATATTAATACCCAGAATACCGTCAAAATGCGCCTTTTTTACGTTCTCCACGAGGTTATCAACACCGTGGTTATTAAAGCCCATGCGGTTGATCAAACCTTCGGCATCGACCAGGCGGAAGATCCTTGGCTTATCGTTGCCCGGCTGTGGACGCGGCGTCACGGTACCAATTTCAATGGAACCAAAACCCATCGCCCCGAGGGCATCAATGCACTCGCCGTTCTTATCCAGCCCGGCGGCCAGGCCCAGCGGGTTCTTAAATGTGAGCCCCATACAGGTTACCGGCTTTGTCGGTACCTTCTGGCGAACCAACATTTCCAGCGGGGTACCCGAAACACGGCGTAATTGTTGAAAAGTGACTTCATGAGCGCGCTCAGGATCGAGCTGAAAAAGGGCTTTACGAACGAAGGGGTAGTACATGAACTCTCCTGGATTCCCGGTGTGCAAACCGGGGGCGTATTATGTGCGATCCACCCCGGAAAGGGAATTGACCTACGACAAAAAATCTTACCTCCGACGCAAACGTTTACTTTTCTCCCGCTCGTTATGCACTTTCTGACAATCCAACGCCGGATAAATCATTTAGGGAAATAAAAGCGCTCTGTCACACTGCGGCTAAATGTTATCAATTATAGATAAATGCAAATATTTAGTTATAAGGAGAGAGTATGCGAGTCATCACACTTGCGGGCAGCCCGCGCTACCATTCCCGCTCCAGCGCGCTTCTGGAATACGCCAGAGAGACGCTTTCGGCGGCGGATATCGAGGTCTGCCACTGGCATCTGCAGAATTTCGCTCCGGAAGACCTGCTCTACGCTCGCTTTGATAACCCAGCCCTCCATGCGTTAAATGAACAGCTTGCCGGCGCCGATGGGCTGATCATTGCGACGCCCGTCTATAAGGCCTCTTTTTCCGGCGCGTTAAAGACGCTTCTGGACCTGCTGCCGGAGCGCGCGCTGGAGGGCAAAATCGTTCTGCCGCTGGCTACCGGCGGAACCATCGCCCATATGCTGGCGGTGGATTACGCCTTAAAACCGGTACTCAACGCGCTGAAAGCCCAGGAGATCCTCCACGGCGTTTTCGCTGACGATAGCCAGGTTACGGATTATCAGCATAAACCGCAGTTTACCCCGAATCTGCAGGGCCGCCTCGACCAGGCGCTGGAAACCTTCTGGCAGGCGCTGCATCGCCCCAGCAGCCGCGCGCCGGCGCTGAAAACCTTACAGCGGGTTGAGCACGTTTAAAGTTCAGCGTTGATGCCCGTCACCAGGCAAAACGCTAAAGAATAAAGGAACACTGTATGGCGACGCTTTCGCAAAAACTCCTGATCCGCATAGCCCCCTGGCTTTTGCCGGTTGGCAGCGTGATTGTATGGCAATTCGCCTCTTCCGTTGGTTGGCTCTCTACCCGTATTTTGCCGTCACCGGAAGGAGTGCTCAAAGCCTTCTGGACGCTCTCCGCCAGCGGCGAGCTTTGGCAACATCTGGCCATCAGCTCATGGCGGGCGCTTATTGGTTTCAGCATCGGCGGTTCCATTGGCCTGGTTCTCGGGCTTATCAGCGGCCTGTCGCGCTGGGGCGAACGCCTGCTGGACACCTCCATTCAGATGCTGCGCAACGTGCCGCACCTCGCGCTGATTCCGCTGGTGATTTTATGGTTCGGCATCGATGAAAGCGCCAAAATTTTCCTCGTGGCGCTGGGGACGATGTTCCCGATTTATATCAACACCTGGCACGGTATTCGAAACATTGACCGGGGTCTGGTGGAGATGGCCCGCAGCTATGGCTTATCGGGTTTTGCTCTGTTCCGTCACGTGATCCTGCCGGGCGCCCTGCCCTCCATTATGGTCGGCATCCGGTTTGCGCTCGGCCTGATGTGGTTAACGCTGATCGTGGCTGAAACCATCTCGGCTAACGCCGGTATCGGCTATCTGGCGATGAATGCCCGCGAATTTCTGCAGACCGATGTCGTGGTCGTCGCCATTATTCTTTACGCTATTCTCGGCAAACTGGCCGACTTCAGCGCACAGCTTCTTGAACGCGTCTGGCTGCGCTGGAATCCGGCTTACCACCTTCAGGAGGCCAACGCATGACAACCGCGCGTCTTAATCCGGGGATCCCGCTACTGCTAAACGGCGTAAGCAAGCGTTACGGCAGCAAAACGATTCTGAATGAACTCGATCTGCATATTCCCACCGGGCAATTTGTCGCGGTGGTCGGACGCAGCGGCGGCGGTAAAAGCACCCTGCTGCGGCTGCTGGCCGGGCTGGAAAAACCCAACGCCGGGCAGCTGCTGGCGGGTTCGACGCCGCTGGCGCAAATCCAGGAGGATACCCGGATGATGTTCCAGGATTCCCGCCTGCTGCCGTGGAAAACGGTGATCGACAATGTCGGCCTCGGGCTGAAGGGGCAGTGGCGCGAGGCGGCGCTCAAGGCGCTGGCGAGCGTCGGCCTTGAAGACCGCGCCGGTGAATGGCCCGCGGCGCTTTCCGGCGGGCAAAAGCAGCGCGTGGCGCTGGCTCGCGCGTTAATTCATCGCCCCGGATTATTACTGCTTGATGAACCGCTGGGCGCGCTGGACGCCCTCACTCGCCTGGAGATGCAGGATCTGATTGTTTCGCTGTGGCAGGAGCACGGATTTACCGTTCTGCTGGTCACCCACGACGTCAGCGAGGCGGTGGCGATGGCCGATCGCGTTTTGCTGATTGAAGAGGGGAAGATAGGGCTGGATCTGCTGGTGGACATTCCCCGTCCGCGACGCACGGGTTCAGCGAAGCTGGCCGAACTGGAAGCGGAAGTACTGAATCGGGTGATGCAGCGCGGCAAGAACGAATCCTCGCCACGCTTAGTGAGCCACGGTTAACGACTGCGACGTTCCCCCGCTCGCGCTGTGCTTAGCGGGGCTACAGGTTTGGACTCGCGCTGGCGTTACGCCAGCGCTTTACTGATTTTCTCGAACAGATCCCCGGAAAGATTCTCCAGCCCCTTCAGCTGCTCCAGCGCCCCGCGCATCAACGCCTGACGTTTCTCGTCATAGCGTTTCAGACGTATCAGCGGCTCAATCAGACGCGAAGCCACCTGCGGGTTGCGGCTGTTCAGCTCAGTCAGCATCTCGACCAGGAACTGGTAGCCGCTGCCGTCTTCTGCATGGAACGCCGCCGGGTTGCTGCCGGCAAAGGCGCCGATCAGAGAACGGACGCGGTTCGGGTTACCCATGCTGAACGAGCGATGATGCAACAGGCCGCGAACCGTCTCCAGGACGTTATCCGCCGGGCTGGTGGACTGCAGGATAAACCATTTATCCATGACCAGTCCGTCCTGGTGCCACTTGTCGTCATACTCCTGCATCAGCGCATCGCGGCACGGCAGCTGGGCCGCTACGGCCGCCGCCAGCGCCGCCAGCGCGTCGGTCATATTGTCCGCATGGTGATACTGCGCGCTAATCAGTTTATCCGCCAGCTCGGTATCGCCAAACGCCAGGTAGCGCAGGCAGGTATTACGCAGAGAACGCTTACCGATATCGGCATGCTCAACGCGGTAGCCGTCGAGCTTGTTGGCGTTGTAAACCGCCAGGAACTCGTCAGCCAGCTCTTTCGCCAGCGTGCGGGTCAGCGCTTCGCGCACCGCCGCGATGGCAAGCGGATCGATAATCGCAAACAGCTCCGCCATTTCATTCGCTGAAGGCAGCGTCAGGATCTCAGCCGCCAGCGCCGGATCGATCTTCTCATCCAGCAGAATCGCGCGGAACGCATCGGCGACGTGAATCGGCAGAGACAGCGGCTGCCCCTGCTGGTGACGGTTGACGTTGAGTTTGATATAGGTCGCCAGCAGGCTCTGCGCCGCGTCCCAGCGGGAGAAATCATTCCGCGCGTGGCGCATCAGGAAGGTCAGCTGCTGATCGCTCCATTTGTACTCCAGCTTCACCGGCGCGGAAAACTCGCAAAGCAGCGCCGGGACCGGCTGGAAGTAAACGTTGTCGAAAACAAAAGTCTGCTCCGCCTGGGTGACGTTCAGCACGTGATGCACCGGGTGACCGCCCTTCTGCAGCGGGATTACCTTGCCTTCGTTATCGTACAGCTCGATGTCGAACGGAATATGCAGCGGCAGCTTCTCCGCCTGCTCAGCGGTCGGCGGCGTGCGCTGGCTGATGGTCAGCGTGTACTGCTCCGTTTCCGGATTGTAGTCATCATGGACGGTGACAATTGGCGTACCGGACTGGCTATACCAGCGGCGGAAGTGGGACAGATCGACGTTGGAAGCGTCTTCCATCGCCTGGACAAAGTCGTCGCAGGTCGCGGCGCTGCCGTCGTGGCGCTCAAAATAGAGCTGCATGCCTTTCTGGAAATTCTCTTCCCCCAGCAGGGTATGCAGCATGCGGATCACTTCCGCTCCCTTCTCATACACCGTCAGGGTATAGAAGTTGTTCATCTCAATCACGCTATCCGGGCGAATCGGATGCGCCATCGGGCTGGCGTCTTCGGCAAACTGCAGGCCGCGCATGGTGCGTACGTTATTGATGCGGTTCACCGCGCGCGAGCCGAGGTCGGAGCTGAATTCCTGATCGCGGAAAACGGTCAACCCCTCTTTCAGACTGAGCTGGAACCAGTCGCGGCAGGTCACGCGATTGCCGGTCCAGTTATGGAAATATTCATGACCAATCACGCGCTCGATATCCAGGTAATCTTTATCGGTCGCGGTATCGGTACGCGCCAGTACGTATTTGGAGTTAAAGACGTTAAGGCCTTTGTTCTCCATGGCGCCCATGTTGAAGAAATCGACGGCGACAATCATATAGATGTCGAGGTCGTACTCGAGACCAAAGCGGGTTTCGTCCCACTTCATCGAATTTTGCAGCGAGGTCATCGCCCACGGCGCGCGGTCAAGGTTACCGCGGTCAACGTAGAGCTCCAGCGCCACTTCACGCCCCGAACGGGTTTTGAAGGTATCGCGCAGGACGTCAAAATCACCGGCCACCAGCGCAAACAGGTAGCACGGTTTTGGGAACGGGTCCTGCCACTGGATCCAGTGACGGCCATTTTCCAGCTCGCCCTGGGCCACGCGGTTACCGTTGGAGAGCAGAAACGGGTATTTTGCTTTATCGGCGATGATTTTGGTGGTGAAGCGCGCCAGAACGTCCGGGCGGTCCGGATACCAGGTAATGTGGCGGAAGCCTTCCGCCTCGCACTGGGTACACAGCGCTTCGCCGGACTGATATAGCCCTTCCAGCGCGGTATTCGCCGCCGGGCTGATTTCATTGACGATGGTCAGAGTGAAATGTTCCGGCAACCCGCTAATCACCAGCTGGTTATTTTCTTCCTTGTAGTCGCTCCACGGCTGACCATCAATCCGCAGAGAGACCAACGTCAGGTCTTCGCCATCCAGACGCAATGGCACATCAGACGTAGCCGCGTGGCGGGAGACCTTGCTCTCAGCCGTCACAACGGTTTTCGCGGCATCCAGGTCAAAGGTCAAATCGATATCGCTAATCAGATACTCCGGCTCACGGTAGTCGTGGCGGTATTTGGCTTGGGGCTGTTGTGTCATAAAAAACCTTTAGCGTGTCCTGTAAAGTGTCGACTCAGTCTATTCCTGTTGCGCAAATCTCGCTATGCAGAATCTTCATCTTTTCAATGCTAAACATGAAAATTGCTACATTTTGATAACACAAGAGGCACGAAATGCGCTCGACCAGGCGCAAAGCTTGTGGTGTGATGCGTGTTCAATATATTAAACTAGGCCTCGCAAATGACCGTCAGCGTAGCCATCAGCCGTCACCGCGGGACAGCGTCGGGTATTACAGGTATACTCCGCCTCCTTTTACCGCTTTGGTTTTGATGGAAACGCTCCAGTGAGAGGATGCTACTGCGCACCATGACCCAATTCACTTCTCCTGTACTGCACTCGTTGCTTGATACGGATGCCTACAAGCTGCACATGCAGCAGGCTGTCTTCCACCGCTACAATGATGTACAGGTTGCGGCGGAGTTCCGCTGCCGCGGGGACGATCTGCTCGGCATCTACGCCGATGCGATTCGCGAGCAGGTTGAGACGATGCGCGACCTGAGACTGCAGGACGATGAATATCACTGGTTGTCGAGCCTGCCCTTCTTTGCGCCAGACTATCTCGAGTGGCTACGCGGCTTCCGCTACGACCCGCGCCAGGTCACGGTCATCAATGACAACGGCAAGTTGAATATTCGCCTTTCCGGCCCCTGGCTTGAAGTTATTATGTGGGAAGTTCCGCTGCTGGCGGTGATAAGCGAGCTGGTACATCGCTATCGCTCGCCGGAAATCAGCGTCGATCTCGCGCTGGACACCCTTGAGCATAAGCTGACTGACTTTAACCGCCTCACTGCTGATATCGATATGTCGGGCTTCCGCCTGATGGATTTCGGTACCCGCCGCCGCTTCTCCCGCGAGGTGCAGCAGGCGATTGTTCAGCGTCTTCAGCAAGAATCCTGGTTCACCGGTACCAGCAATTACGATCTGGCGCGGCGTTTGAATTTGACCCCAATGGGGACCCAGGCTCACGAATGGTTCCAGGCGCATCAGCAGATCAGCCCGAACCTGGCGAGCAGCCAGCGCGCGGCTCTCGCTGCCTGGCTGGAAGAGTATCCCGATCGGCTGGGGATTGCGCTGACCGACTGCATTACGATGGACGCTTTTCTGCGCGATTTCGGGCCGGAGTTCGCGACCCGCTATCAGGGGCTGCGCCACGACTCCGGCGACCCGGTGGAATGGGGCGAGAAGGCTATCGCCCACTACAAAAAGCTGGGCATCGACCCGCTGAGCAAAGTGCTGGTATTTTCCGATAATCTCGACCTGACAAAAGCGGTTGATCTCTATCGCCACTTCTCATCGCGGGTGAATCTGAGCTTCGGTATCGGCACGCGTTTAACCTGCGATATTCCCCAGGTGAAGCCGCTTAATATTGTTATCAAGCTGGTGGAGTGCAACGGTAAACCGGTGGCGAAACTTTCGGATAGCCCGGGTAAAACGATTTGTCACGATAAAGCTTTCGTCCGCGCCCTGCGCAAAGCCTTCGATCTACCGCCGGTTAAAAAAGCCAGCTAGGTCATATAAAGACAAAATGCGTCCGCCAAAACGGGCGCATTTTTATTCGCCTCCGCTTATCACCCCGGGACGTTATCAGGCATTAAGAACCCCGTTCGCCCTGCATGGGATCATCGCGCTGAACGAATCTCTCTGAATATCAGGCTCTCACGCAGCAAAGTAGGCTATCTCCTTATTTATTTCCTAAAACCCCCCTTTCTTGTGCGAAATCTACTTGTCTGATGGAAGATGACAGGTAACATAGATATCCCCCTGTTGCAGGGGAATACAGATTTTTCTATTGGACTAACAAGAGAGACTATTATGAGCGTTGTGCCTGTAGCCGACGTACTCCAGGGCCGCGTTGCCGTTGACAGCGAAGTCACCGTGCGCGGATGGGTGCGTACCCGCCGAGATTCTAAAGCTGGCTTTTCTTTCCTCGCCGTCTATGACGGTTCCTGCTTTGATCCTGTACAGGCCGTTATTAGTAATTCTCTTCCCAATTACAATCAGGAAGTGCTGCGCCTGACCACCGGCTGCTCGGTCGTGGTGACCGGTAAAGTCGTGGCATCTCAGGGCCAGGGTCAGAGCTTTGAAATCCAGGCCAGCCACGTGGAAGTCAGCGGCTGGGTGGAAGATCCGGATACTTATCCGATGGCGGCTAAACGCCATAGCATCGAGTACCTGCGTGAAGTTGCCCACCTGCGCCCGCGCACCAACCTGATTGGCGCGGTGGCGCGCGTTCGCCATACCCTGGCGCAGGCGCTGCACCGTTTCTTCGACGAGCAGGGCTTCTTCTGGGTTTCGACTCCGCTGATTACCGCTTCCGACACTGAAGGCGCCGGCGAGATGTTCCGCGTGTCAACGCTGGATCTGGAAAACCTGCCGCGCAACGAACAGGGCAAAGTCGATTTCGATAAAGACTTCTTCGGCAAAGAGTCGTTCCTGACCGTTTCCGGCCAGCTGAACGGCGAAACCTACGCCTGCGCGCTGTCCAAAATCTACACCTTTGGCCCGACCTTCCGTGCGGAAAACTCCAACACCAGCCGTCACCTGGCGGAGTTCTGGATGCTGGAGCCGGAAGTCGCCTTTGCTAACCTGAACGATGTGGCAGGTCTGGCGGAAGCGATGCTGAAGTACGTCTTCAAAGCCGTTCTCGAAGAGCGCGCAGACGACATGCAGTTCTTTGCCGAACGCGTTGATAAAGACGCTATCGACCGCCTGCAGCGTTTCGTTTCCGCTGATTTTGCCCAGGTTGATTACACTGACGCGGTCACCATTCTGGAAAACTGCGGTAAGTCGTTCGAAAACCCGGTCTACTGGGGCGTGGATCTCTCCTCCGAGCACGAACGCTATCTGGCGGAAGAGCACTTTAAAGCCCCGGTGGTGGTGAAAAACTACCCGAAAGACATCAAGGCGTTCTATATGCGCCTTAACGAAGATGGTAAAACCGTCGCCGCAATGGACGTTCTGGCGCCGGGCATCGGTGAAATTATCGGTGGCTCCCAGCGTGAAGAGCGCCTGGACGTGCTTGACGCGCGTATGGCGGAAATGGGTCTTAATAAAGAAGACTACTGGTGGTATCGCGACCTGCGCCGTTACGGCACCGTACCGCACTCCGGTTTCGGTCTGGGCTTTGAGCGTCTTATCGCCTACGTGACCGGCGTGCAGAACGTTCGCGACGTCATTCCGTTCCCGCGGACCCCGCGTAACGCGACTTTCTGATTTTTTTCTGCAATTTTCATCCGGGGCCAGCGCAAGCTGGCCTTTTTTTATGTCAATTTACGTTAACGAATATCAGGAAACTTAAACATCAACCATCCTGATTCACAATTATGTTACGCACTATTTCATTAGCGACCGCTAATTAAAACCGCACCTTATGTTCATAAATTGGCAAACATGCTGATTATATTGCTCGTTTTTTAACCAGTCACAGCACAACTTGCAACGACAAGATTTGAATAAAAATAAAGCAAAATGCTGACGTAAAATGCACAAACCCTCTCTTATCTAAATTAATCATAATTAATTCATATAGATATATAAAGACAGGTGATTTAATCGGCGAACAGGGGCGGAATGTTGATTGAGTTCACAAAGTTCCCAAAAATACATATTTAGTTACATAGAATTTCCTTTTGTTACTCATATGCGATATTGGTAGCATTTTCAGGCTAGCGAAACGTTGTTCTGAATGGAAAGATGCCTCCAGACACCAAACTATCATCAATAGTTCTGTAAATTTTTATTGACGAAACTTATTGACGGCAGTGGCAAGTGTTCATAAAAAAATATAAATGAGGGTAATAAATAATGATGAAGCGCAAAATTCTGGCAGCGGTAATTCCTGCCCTGCTGGTAGCCGGTGCAGCTAACGCTGCAGAAATCTATAACAAAAACGGCAACAAACTGGACTTCTACGGAAAAATGGTTGGCGAGCACGTCTGGACCACCAACGGCGACACCAGCAGCGATGATACCACCTACGCCCGTATCGGCCTGAAAGGCGAAACCCAGATCAACGATCAGCTGGTCGGCTACGGTCAGTGGGAATACAACATGGATGCGTCCAATGTTGAAGGTAAACAGACCACCAAAACTCGTCTGGCTTTCGCAGGCTTAAAAGCCGGTGAATACGGTTCATTCGACTACGGTCGTAACTACGGCGCCATCTACGACGTTGAAGCGGCAACCGATATGCTGGTTGAATGGGGCGGCGACGGCTGGAGCTACACCGACAACTTCATGACCGCGCGTACCAACGGCGTAGCCACCTACCGTAACTCTGACTTCTTCGGTCTGGTTGACGGCCTGAGCTTCGCGCTGCAGTACCAGGGTAAAAACGACGCTTCTAGCCGTGATGTTAAGAAACAAAACGGCGACGGCTTCAGCACCGCGGCAACCTACGCGTTTGACAACGGCATTGCGCTGTCTGCAGGCTATGCGAACTCCAACCGTAGCGGCGATCAGAAAGCTGACCGTCAGGGCGAAAAAGCTGAAGCATGGGCAACCTCCGCTAAGTATGACGCGAACAACGTCTATGCTGCGGTCATGTACTCTCAGACTTACAACATGACGCCGGAAAACGAAGGCAACTACTTCGCTAACAAAACTCAGAACTTCGAAGCCGTTGTTCAGTATCAGTTCGACTTCGGCCTGCGTCCGTCCATCGGCTACGTACAGACTAAAGGTAAAGACCTGCGCTCTCGCGCTGGCTTCTCCGGCGGCGATGCTGACCTGGTTAAATACGTCGAAGTGGGTACCTGGTACTACTTCAACAAAAACATGAACGTCTACGCTGCGTATAAATTCAACCAGCTGAACGACAACGATTACACCAAAGCCGCTGGCGTTGCGACCGACGACCAGGCCGCAGTGGGTATCGTTTACCAGTTCTAATCTGCAGTACACCCCTTCGTGATATGCCTAAAAAGCAGGACTTCGGTCCTGCTTTTCTGCTTTCCTGAGAGGAAGATCGTAACTTTCAAAAACCTTCTCGCTTTTTGTCGCAAACGGTTGGCAATTAACATAACTCCCGTTAACCTGATAGCGGATTTCCCTTCAGTAATCACAATGGAACCTCGTCATGTTTGAGAACATTACCGCCGCCCCTGCCGACCCAATTCTGGGCCTGGCCGATCTGTTTCGTGCCGATGACCGCCCAACAAAAATTAATCTTGGAATTGGTGTTTATAAAGATGAAACGGGTAAAACACCGGTCCTGACTAGCGTGAAAAAAGCAGAGCAGTATCTGCTGGAAAATGAAACCACTAAAAATTATCTGGGTATCGATGGTATTCCGGAATTTGGCCGCTGCACCCAGGAGCTTCTGTTCGGGAAAGGAAGCGCAATTATCAATGATAAACGCGCCCGCACCGCGCAAACGCCCGGCGGTACAGGTGGCCTGCGCGTCGCCGCCGATTTTCTGGCGAAGAACACCGACGTTAAACGTATTTGGGTGAGCAACCCCAGCTGGCCGAACCATAAAAGCGTGTTCAATTCAGCCGGGCTGGAAGTTCGCGAATACACCTACTACGATGCCGCTAATCACAAACTCGACTTCGACGGGCTGCTGGCCAGCCTGAACGAAGCGCAGGCCGGCGACGTGGTTCTGTTCCACGGCTGCTGCCATAACCCAACCGGCATCGATCCGACGCTGGAGCAGTGGCAACAGCTGGCGCAGCTCTCCGTAGAGAAAGGCTGGCTGCCGCTGTTTGACTTTGCCTACCAGGGCTTTGCCCGCGGCCTGGAAGAAGATGCTGAAGGCCTGCGCGCTTTCGCCGCTCTGCATAAAGAGCTGCTGGTTGCCAGCTCCTACTCGAAAAACTTCGGCCTGTACAACGAGCGCGTGGGCGCCTGTACGCTGGTCGCCGCTGACCAGGAAGCGGTAGACCGCGCTTTCAGCCAGATGAAGTCGGTTATCCGCGCGAACTACTCAAACCCGCCCGCTCACGGCGCCTCGGTAGTGGCGACCATTCTCAGCAATGACGCGCTGCGCGCCATCTGGGAGCAAGAGTTGACCGACATGCGTCAACGCATCCAGCGTATGCGTCTGCTGTTCGTTAATACCCTGCAGGAAAAAGGCGCCAGCCGCGATTTCTCTTTCATCATTCAGCAAAACGGGATGTTCTCGTTCAGCGGCCTGACCAAAGAGCAGGTACTGCGTCTGCGTGAAGAGTTCGGAATTTACGCGGTGGCGTCCGGACGTATAAACGTCGCCGGTATGACGCCCGACAACATGGCGCCGCTGTGCGAAGCGATTGTTGCCGTACTGTAACCTCAGCGCAGGGCAAACAAAAGGCCGCATGTGCGGCCTTTTTTATATGCTGGCTTCGGTCACCAGACCGGCATTTCATCCTGCAGGAATGGGTTGTGCAGACGCTCATAGCCAAGGGTCGACATCGGTCCATGACCCGGAATAAACGACACGTCATCGCCCAGCGGCAACAGCTTGCGCTTAATCGCATCGATCAGTTGGCTATGGTCGCCGCGAGGGAAGTCGCTACGCCCTACTCCGCCTTTAAAAATCACATCGCCAGAAATCAACAGTCGGGAAGCAGGATCGAAGAAGACCACGTGCCCCGGCGTATGGCCTGGGCAGTGCAGCACCTGTAGGGAAATATTCCCCACGCTGACCGTATCGCCTTCGTTCAGCCAGCGATCCGGCTGCAGCGGCTGGCAATCTTCCAGACCGAACATCCGGCTCTGCGCCGGTAGTCCTTCCAGCCAGAACTCATCTTCTTTTTCCGGCCCAATAATCGGCACGCCATAATGTTGTGCCAGCTCCGCCGCCGCACCAACGTGATCGAGATGACCGTGCGTGAGCAGAATCTGCATCAGGCTAACGCCTGCCGCCGCGACTTCCTGTTTGATTCGCTCAGCATCACCGCCGGGATCGACCAGCGCCGCCAGTTTGGTTTGTTCACACCAGATTAAAGAACAGTTCTGCGCGAACGCGGTAACCGGAATAATACGATAGTTCATGAGGCTCCTTTCGTTACCAGTGCCGTACTGGCCCGGTATCAATATGCACAAAGTTGCTACGTGGGTAGTATCCTACACCACCTGTGCGCATAGATAACGCGGCTTTGCGAACATTGCTTAACGAAATGCCTTCAATATGAAAATCCATGGCCTGGCCTTTAGTGTGGTAGCTGTGTTTTGCCACACCCCGGCTACGCGCGCGAAGCTCATTATTGGTATCAACAGAACGATAACCGGAAATAAGCTGGACAGGCTTGTTGGTACCAAGTAATCCCTGCAAACGATAGAGTTGATCGAACAAACCGGGATCGATGGACTTAATCTTATTCGCGCGATAATCACGGAAAAAATGATTAAGTCTTGCTAATTCATCCTGAATATAGCCTCTGCCATCGAAAAACTCCGCCTTGAGTGATTCACCGGTATGCAGGTTGTTCAGCGTCAAAATACGCGGTCGGGGGGTCGAGAGGGTGGCAAATGCCGGCGCAGGCAGAATGGCAGCAGCACCGAGCGCGGCTCCACCTAACGCCAGCAGTTTGCGGCGATTAGCGTCAAATTTGTCCATGATAATCAGGTCTACAGGTAAATGAATCGTAATATACTTTTCCCGCAATGCGCCCGTTAGCCGCCAGCACGCGCTCGCTCCCCTACGGCTAATAAATATCAGCTATGGAGAACGGGCTGCTTACTGCCACAGCGCCTTTGCAGGATTATATGTATATGCACTTCTGGCGCACGAAAGGCACCTTACCGGGCATTATTGCCAACGTCAAGGTAGCCTAACCCCAGTAAACTCGGGCCTTGCAGCGTGCAAGGCCCGTTTTCACACAGAGGTAGGACAACCAAATCCGTTGAACTACTTCATTTATCTGATTAATTGTTCAGCTTTAGGTAGAATTTGTGCGCTGGATCGCGCGGTGAGATCGTAATTGTAAATATCTGTTCGATATTGTGTACGTCCATCAGCGCCGACGAACGCGGTCAAATAATAGAGATTAACCGGGATATTCTGGCGAATATTAACGTAGCGGGTATTCCCCTGTTTAAGCGCATCTGAAATACGCGAATCATTCCAGCCAGCATCCTGAAGCAGCATATTGGCCAGTTCTGAGGCTTTATTCACGCGCACGCACCCGGAACTCAGCGCGCGTCCATCACGCTGGAACAGATTGTGATTGGGCGTATCGTGCAAATATATCGCATCTGAACTTGGCATATTGAATTTATAGCGCCCCAGCGAATTGCGCGCGCCGGGAGCCTGCTGGAAGCGGAACGGCAGATTCGATGCGGTTATCGTTTCCCAGTCCACCTGATACGGGTCGATAGTCTCTTTGCTATTCCAGCCGCGCATCATCGTATAGCCGTGCTGCTCAAGATAGCCTGGGTTATTGCGCACCTTCGGCAGAATATCGTTGCGCGCCAGCGTCGGCGGAACGTTCCACGGCGGGTTGACCACAACGTTGTTCAGCGCACTGCTCATCATAGGGGTTTTGCGGTCCGGACGGCCAACGATAACCCGCGATGCCAGCACCTGGCTACCGTCCTGGTAATAGACCAGCGAAAAGGCGGGAATATTCACCATAATTCCGGTCGCCAGATTACCCGGCAGCAGGCGCAAACGCTGGATATTCAATGCCAGCACGCCGGCGCGCTGCGCAGGAGAAACGTTGAGCCAGTCGCGGGTCGCCTGACCAATCACGCCGTCTGCGCCCAGTCCCTGCCACGCCTGGAAGCGCTTAACGCCCTCCACTAACTGGCGATCGTAAACGCCACGGCCGCTGCTTTTGGCCTTTTTCCCGGCGGACGGACTCACCACCTCATCGCCGGGCAACGAAATTTTTGCCGCGTCATCCAGCATACCGGTGCGCTGTAAAATTTCGCGCAGCGCGCCGGCATCGTTGCTCCATTCCCCCGGGCGCAGCGACGTCTTACCGGTGAGCTGCGGCCAGGGACGGGAATCGGCAACCTGAGCTAATAGCGCCTGATGCATTGCGGCATACTGCGGATGCTGCGGAGCCAGACTCGAAATAAACTGCGGCAGCGAACCGTTATCCAGCGCCACCTGCCACTGGTTAATCACCGACAGAGGCGGCGTCGACATGGCATACGGTTTCGTGCCATACAGCCAGCGGTTGCCCTGAGTCGGAATACCGCTAATAAAATGCAGATAGCCCATCATGGCGTCAGACAGAACGACATCCCGCGCCAGACCGTTCACTGCCGGGTCGGTCAACAGCTCAACCCAGGTGGTGAACTGCGGCTGAAAACCGGCGATAGCGACCTCAGCCAGCTGTTGTTGAAACGCCTGCACCGCCTCGCGGTTATCCCACATCGGTTTCATATCCCTGGCCGCATACAGCGATACCAGCGGATTCATAAATACGGGTTGATAACCGGACGGCAGTACCGCCTGAATCCCGGCGCGGCTCTTCGCTGCCGCATCGGCAGAAAGCGCCTGCTCGCCGGCCATTTGAGCGACCGCCGCGGATTGGTTTGCGCTTTGGCTTAGCGCGGAAGAGAGCTCGCTGATGGTGGCAGAGCTATCCGATGGTACCACTTCAGGCTCTTCAGCCTGGACATTGAACAGTGGAGCAAATGCAAACGCCAGGCTCAGGCTGAGCGCAGACAATTGACGACCATACCGTTTCTTTAGCAACATCCCTTGCCCCCTGTTAACACATTGCTGCCCGCTAAAATGGGGCTTACTTTCAGTATATGAAGACGAAAACGCTTTTGCCTTCCCAAATGTAAAGAAGTTAAAAGATTATACAATCCTAAAGTACAGGAACGGATAACAAAAAGGGCGACATCGCGTCGCCCTTTGGCTGGTTATTGTACCATCCTATGAAGCATTTGCCGTTCCCGGCAGCGTTTCGGGCAGCTGCGGTGCGAAGCCACGCAGCCCGACGACGTGCACGTGCTCGTGATTATTCACGACCTTACGCACCAGCTTATAGGTGGTACCTTTTTCCGGGCTGATATTTTCCGGCGCCGCGATAATCAGCTGCATCTCCAGACGATCGCAGAGCTCGAACAGCGTCGCGATAGAGCGAGCATCCAGACGCGCCGCTTCATCAAGGAACAGTAGACGACACGGCGAAATGTCCTTACCGCGCAGGCGCATGGATTCATCTTCCCAGCTCTGTACCACCATCACCAGAATCGACATCCCGGTACCGATAGCCTCACCGGTCGATAGCGCACCGGATTCCGCGCGCAGCCAGCCGTCAGAACCACGGTTAACTTCCACTTCCATCTCCAGATAGTTGCGGTAGTCCAGCAGCTCTTCACCGATGGTCTGCGGCGTACGCTGCCCCATATCAATCTGCGGATTGAGGCGCTGATACAGCTTCGCCAGCGCTTCCGAGAAGGTCAGACGATTGCTGTTAAACAGGTCCTGATGCTGTTCATGCTGTTCTGACAGCACGTCCAGCAGCATCGAGTGGGTTTCCCGCACGTTGACGTTCAGACGCACGCTGTTGACCTGGCCGAAGGAGACGCTCTGCAGCCCCTGGTTGAGCATACGAATACGGTTTTGCTCGCGCTGGATAGTCTTGCGGATAATATTGGCCACGCTGCGGGAGCTGATGGCCAGCTTCTGCTCGCGGTTGGTCAGCTCTTCCGTCAGACGGCTGAGTTCGATCTCCATCTGCTCAATCGCTTCCACCGGATCGTCGGTGCGGATGATATCCTGGCGAATACGCTCGCGCAGATGCTGATAAACGGCGACAAAGAACTGGATTTTACGCTCCGGGCGTTTCGGATCTTCAGAAATACGCAGTACATCGCGCAGGTGTTCGTTATCCGAGACCGCCAGACGCAGCGCGCCGAGCGCCTTATCCGACATCGAGCGCAGTTCATCTGCCGAAAGGTAGGCCAACTCGCGACGATGCAGGCGACGCTCCACGCCGTTGTCTTTCACCAGGCGCATGACCGCACACCAGCCGGCTTTAGCGCTGACCACCTGTTCGCGCATTTCGCAGTAATCGCGCTCCAGCTTGCGCAGCCTGCGGGTCAGGTTATCCATTTCCGCTTCGCAGAAGGTCAATGCTTTTTCGAGCTGGTTCCGCCGCGCGCGGTTGTTGCTGAGCTGAGCATGAAGCTCATCGCGGCGCAGACGAGCACGCTCTTCGGCGCCGGCGTCGGCGCGCACGCCAATGTCCTGAAGCTCTTTATGCAGGTCGTTGAGCAGCTCTTTCTTGGTGTCGTAGGAGCTTTTCAGCGATGCCAGCACCTGGTTGTACTGATTGAGCTGCGCGGCGTGGGTACGCAGCGCTTCGCGGGTACGGGCGCGCTCCGCCTCAGCCTGCTCCAGACGCTGGCGCAGCTTCTCGTTCAGATCGCTATTACCGCTCAGCATCTCTGCGGAATCGGAGTAGCTAAAGTGGGCGCGACGCTGCACCACTTCGGTCAGCGCAAATGCCTGCTGACGCGCGTCGCGCTGAGTCTGCTGCGAATAGGCGTAATCTTCTTTCAGCTGTTCAAACTGCTCCGGGTCGCTTTGAAGCACGGAAACGATCGGCTCCAGTTTTGCCAGCTGATTCCCATGCTGCTGGACGAAGCGCGCGGCTTCCTGCGCTTCGTCAAGGCGTTCCTGGATCTCATCCACGCGATCGGCCAGCGAGTCATCGGCCAGCAGATTCAGACGCGGCAGCAGGCGGTTGAGTGCGGATACGCCCTCTTTTGCCTGCTCATACTGCACCCGGTTCTGCTGGTTATCGCTCTCATGGGCGGTCAGCGCCCGCTCCAGTTCGCCGCGACGCGTATTCAGTTTACGGATTTCTTCTTCCGGGTCGTCCTCAAAGGCCACCGCAAGATGGTTGCCGATAAAGCGGCTGAACGCCTGATGGAGGCGCTGGGTTTTCTGCACATCAAACGACAGGGTCGCAAAGCGCTCGGACAGGCTTTCGCGCTCGGCGTGCAGCGTTTCAACGCGGCTTTCACGCGCGGCGCGGCCAAACAGCGGCAGCGTCGGGAAGCGTGAATAGCGCCACTGACGATCGGCAATCTTAACGACCACCGCTTTTTCCAGCTCATCGACGCTGAATACGCTGTCATCAAACGACTGCGGATCGCCCTCGATCAGGTAGAGATCTTCGGGACAATCTTCGAGACCTTCCAGCTGATCGGCAATCAGCGACAGATCCGGTACCACAATGGCGTGGCGGGAAGGACCGTAGAGCGCGGAGTAATACGGGGCATCATCGAGACTCACGTCATCGTAGATTTCCGACAGCAGTACGCCGCCAAAACGTTCCGCCAGCGCGTTCAGGCGCTGATCTTCTGAACCGCCCGGCTGGCTAAGACGCTCAATTTCATCGTCGATAGCGCGCTTGCGGGCCCCGACTTCATCGCGCTCCACGATAGCTTCGCGTTCACGCTCCAGCAGCTGCTGGAGATATTCGGTGACGTCCTGGCTTGACTCAAACTGCTCGCCGCTCTGCTCGCACAGCTGATTGAGGCTGTTCTGCGCCGCCAGCCAGATGGGCGCGCGGCGCATCAGCGTTTGCGTCCGCGACTGCAGCTGTTCCAGCTCCTGACGCAGGGTCATCCGCCGTTCGCTGGCGGTGGAAACGCTGTCGGAAAGGGATGCGATGCGGGCTTCCAGCTCCTGGTGCAGGGCTTCCAGCTCGTCGATATCGTAGCGTTTGCCCTGGCGCTTACAGAACTCATTGAGCTGGCGTTCGGCATCCTGCTGTTCACGCAGACGCTGTTCAAGCTCCGTCAGACGACTGCGCAGCCCGTGCGCCTGTTCGGCCTGATGACGTTGATTAACGCCTTCGCGCAGCAGGTCGCGCGCCACGTTCCAGGCTTCATTACGCGCCAGCGGGCCGTTGATCTCCACCACCAGCTGGTAAGCCTGTTCAAACTGGCTGTGCGCGGTTTGCGCCACGCTCATCTTCTGTTCCAGCGACAGCATTTTCTCCGTCGCTTCCTGCTCTTTCGCCTGGAAAGTTTCCAGCCACTCGTCGGCGCTCTCCGGCGTTAAATCCGGCAGATGGCAGAGGGCTTTTGCCCGCTCCAGCGCCTGCAGCGCCTGGGTGTACTGAATCGCGCGAGTCTGCTGCACGTCCAGCGCCTGCTGATAGTCGGCAAGCTGGTTTTTCAGCTCATCCACTTCCAGCTCGGCGGCTTCGGCGCGGGCTTCGTTCTCTTCCTGCTGGTCAACCGCTTCCGCGACGACTTCATTTTGCTCTTCGAGGCGAATCTGCAGTTCATCAAGATCCGCTTCATAGCGCTCGATTTTTTCCTGCTGGCGCAGAGCGGTCTGCACCAGGTTCAGATGGTCGCTGGCGGCCTGATAATCGGCTTCCAGATCGCCTTCCGCGCCGTTATGTTCCTGCAGCTCGCGGGCCATATCGACGTGTTTATACTGTTCCGCCGCGAGCTGAGCGCGGGAGGTGAACAGATCGCGACGATACTCCAGCGCCTTGTCGAGATGAATGCGTCGCTCGTTAGCGTGACGCATATAGTCGGCGGCAACGTAGTTGGTGGCTTCGCTGATCAGATGCTTGAACAGGTCGCGGTCCGACTGCGTCACGCGGATAGCTTCCAGCGTCATGCGGTTTTCACGCAGCGCCGCTTCCATATCCTGGAACGCCTTACGCACGCCGCCGTTTTCCGGCAACAGGTAGTCGCGCAGCGAGCGGGTAATGGTGCTCGAAATACCGCCGTACAGCGAGGCTTCGATCAGGCGATAGTATTTGCTACGGTCCGAAGCCGAACGCAGGCGGCGAGCCACCACGCCCAGATCGAACATCAGCGAGTGATACTCGGTAATAGAGTTAAACTGCTTGAACTGCACCCCTTCCATCGCTTCGAGCTTATCTTTCAGCTCGTTGAGCGTCACCACGCGCGCCTGGCGCTCGTTAAGGGTTTCGGTCAGCAGCTGAGTTGGCTGGATGGAGGTTGGCAGGCCCTGGATCGCAAAAGGCTTGATATCGACTTTACGATCGCGACCGGCGACCTGCTGTAGACGAACGCCGACCACCACGCGCTGGTGGCGGGAGTTGATCACGTCCAGCACGGAGTAGCAGACGCCAGCGCGCAGCTTACCGTGCAGGCCTTTATCGCGCGAGCCGCTGGTCGCCCCCGCTTCCGTGGTGTTACGAAAGTGCAGCAGCGTCAGGTCCGGGATCAGTGCGGTGACGAAGGCGGCCATGGTCGTGGATTTACCGGCACCGTTACCACCGGAAAGCGTGGTCACTAATTCATCGAGATCAAAAGTACGGGCAAAAAAACCGTTCCAGTTAACCAGCGTCAGCGAGCGAAACTTACCGCGTTCAATCATTACTCTTCCTCCCCGCTATCCGGCTGATTCTCTTCATTCTCATCATTAAGCTGCAGGCGATTTTCCAGCGCCATCGCTTCACCGTCGCGGATCATACGCAGCTGGGCTTCGCGCGGATCGTCACCGGCGCGCACGTCGGCGCCGAAGCGAAACACCGATTCGGTAATGCGGAATTTGCTGCTGTCATGGCCCATAAACCACACCATGCCGAGGCGGCGCAGGCGGTTGAGCGAAGCGCGCATTTTTTCCTGCAGCTTCTGGCGGTCAAGGTCGGACCCGGTAGAACGGTTATTGACCAGCTTGAGCAGCTTGGCTTCGTCTGCGAGGGTCAGCAGCTCGTCGTAAAGCTCCTGCTGAGTGAAGATGCCCTCGTTGGCCAGACGCTCCGGGCTGAGGTAGAGATAGCAGAGAATTTTACCCACCATCATATCCAGCTCGGAGAGCACCGAGCGCGGGATCAGCGTGGTCGACCGCGGGCGCAGATAGAAAAAACCCTCCGGCGCGCGAATCAGCTCGACGTTGTAGCGAGCATAAAACTCTTCCAGGTAATCCTGAAAATCCATTAAAAATGCGTGATTATCCAGCTCGTCAAGGCCGATATGACGGCCCGCGCGCAGGGCGCTATCCAGCGCCGGAAATAACGGATTAGCCAACGCTTGCGCCAGTTTAACCGGCATCACTTGTTCAATATTTGTCGATGACATGCGCCTGTACCTTGGCTCCGTAATCATTAATCGGCTGCCATTTTGCCGGCAGTCCGGTGAAATCTGCTTGCGCTACGCCCAAACGTACCGCCTGGTCGACCACAATACGCGCGACGTCAAAGTGGCGCGCGCGCGGATACTGCGACAGATATTCGCGTACCACCAGGCCAAGATCCAGCGGCAGTCCCTTCTCTTTATAGACCACCAGCTGTCCTTCAATCAGCGCCGCCAGCTGTTCGCGAATTTCGTTAAACTCTTCGTACTCCAGATCCGTTGGAAGTTCCCCGGTAACCTCTTCATCATGCAGCGCCATCTCTTCATCGCGCATATCCAGCAGACGATCGGCATTCGCATGGGTGAGCGCCCAGGGGGCGTCGAAGTAGGTTTGCACCGACTGACGCAAACGCTGTGCGAAGACGCGGTTTTTATCCATATCAATGGCGGTACGGATAAATTTATGCACGTGGCGATCGTAGCCGATCCACAGGTCAATCGCCTGCTGCCCCCAACTGACGATACGGTCCAGCTTGCTTTGCAGATCGAACACCAGACGATCGATAAAATTCAGATCGTCGCGCGCCATGGTCGAATCCTGGATACGCAGCAGGTTTGCCTGCAGCTTATCGCCCGCCGCGTCCAGGGTATCCTGCAGTTCCCGCAGGGTGCCGGACGTTTCCGACAGCAGCAGCTCGCAGCTGGAGATCGCCGCCCGCCAGTCTTTATTCAGCAGCTGGGCAATATCATCTTTCACCAGCTGCTGCTGCTCATCCATGATTCGCTGAGTCAGGTCAATGCTGTCAAAGATTTCCGCTACCGAGTACTTCAGCGGAGCGAAAACGTTACGATGCCAGTGGAACTCATCGCCGCCCTCTTCTGCCGAGTCGGCGGCGCGCTTGAGTTCGCCGGCAACGATGGAGAGCTGCATCGACAGTCGCAGGGTGGAGAACTCGCGCTGGCGAATATAGTAGTCGGTGATCCCAATGCCCAGCGGCGTCAGGCGATAAATAGCGTTACCCTCGGTGATTTCGCTGGTAAAGCGGTTCAGCAGACGCTGGCGCACCATATCGTTAATGGCATTATTGGCGCGCTGGCTGATGGTTTCGCTGGTCTGCTCAAACGCATCACTCACGTGGCGGAACGCATCCACCAGTTCTCCCTCGGTCATTTCCCCTTCCATCCGCTCGCCGTTCAGCGTGGCAATCGCCAGCAGAAAAGAGAGTCTGTCGACCGGCAGCGAAATAGAAAAATCATTTTTCCTGGCCCAGGCAACCAGTTCGGGGACTGTCTGGGAAAATTCACTCATAGTTTATCCTTGCATCTGCGGCTTAAGCGCGGTGACGTGAATATAACGGCCTAAGCTAATATACGGCTCCTGGCGACAGTAGCGCGTTTCCAGCTCCAGCAGCGCCGCAAATTTATCGTGCTGTTGGTGTTTTTCACGCAGATAATCATGAAACACCCGCACGCCGGTCTTGCCGGTAATCTGCCAGCCAATCTCTTCCAGCCAGCCGTAAACCTGCTGCGGATCGCGCGGATAGTCCGGCGACAGCGTGCGTTTTTTCTTTTTCGGCATGCCGATTTGCACATAGTCGAGATTTCCGGCGACCATATTGTGCATCAACAGACCGTTAGCATTGTAGAACATCAGCGACAACGCGCCGCCGGGGCGCAGCATCGACCAAAGGGTACGCAACATCGCCTGTGGTTCGGCTATCCACTCCAGCACCGCATGAAACAGTATCAGATCGACCGGACTTTCCAAATGCTGCTCAATATCCTGAGCCGCGCATTGTACAAAATGCATGTTGTCGATCACACCTTTATCGGCTGCCGCCTGCCGGGCACGAGCCACCATTTCACCAGAGAGATCGCATAACGTGACGTGATGCCCCATTTCCGCCACTTTGATCGCCGTCTGCCCTTCGCCGCCGCCCGCGTCAAGAACTCGCAATGGCCCAGGCCCCAGCCGGTCCAGCAGCGGTTGCAGATCCTGCCAGAGGATCGCCTGCCGCAGCTGGCCTTTGGTGGTGCCGTATATATTGCGCGAAAACTTTTCAGCAATATCATCGAAATTACGATCCTGCACGGGTGACTCCACACGCCAACACAAAGCCGCTATTTTGTCATACCCGCGCGGAGAATGAAGCGATCTGTTGTAAGATCCGGGCATATCTTTGGTTATATGGTTAAAAAAGGAACCGTACGGCATGCTTTTTACGCTGAAAAAGGTTTTAGGCGGTATGATGCTGCCGCTTCCCCTGCTGCTGCTGCTCATTGCGTTCGGCATAGCCCTGCTGTGGTTTAGCCGTTTCCAGCGTACCGGCAAGCTCTGCGTCAGCCTCGGCTGGCTGCTGTTACTGCTGTTGAGCCTGCAACCGGTCGCCGATAGCCTGCTCAAGCCAATTGAAGATAAGTACCCGACGTGGCGAGGTGAAAAACGCGTGCAGTACGTGGTCGTGCTTGGCGGAGGCTACACCTGGAACCCGGACTGGGCGCCCAGTTCCAATCTCATCAATAATAGCCTGCCGCGGCTGACGGAGGGGATCCGCCTGTGGTATGAAAATCCGGGCTCGAAACTCATCTTTACCGGCGCAGCGGCAAAAACAAATCCGGTCAGTACGGCAGAAGCCGGGGCCAGAGTGGCAGAGAGCCTGGGCATACCGCGCAGCGAAATCCTTGTTCTGGATAAACCCAAAGATACCGAAGAGGAAGCCGCTGCGGTGAAGATGGCGATAGGCGATGCGTCGTTCCTGCTGGTCACCTCCGCCTCTCATCTGCCGCGGGCGATGATTTTCTTTCGCCGCGCCGGGCTAACTCCCCTGCCCGCGCCGGCCAACCAGCTGGCGATTGAGTCACCGCTTAACCCGTGGGAGCGGGCAATTCCTTCGCCCGTCTGGCTTATGCATAGCGATCGGGTGGGTTACGAAACGTTAGGCCGCATCTGGCAGTGGCTAAAAGGTTCTTCAGGCGAGCCAGGGCAGGATTGACTTTGCCGCCAGGTCAAACCGGACGCGGTCAAAGCGTCCGGTATTCACCAGATTATCCACTTCGTCCCACAGCAGATACAGCCAGCGCCGCCAGAGAAACGCTTCCGCCACCGGCGCCCGGCGCAGATAGTGCCACAGCAGCTCCTCTTCCTGACCGCTCTCGGCCAGACGGAAAAGCTCGTATTCCCGCGGCGCCCAGAGCATCATGCCCGGCCCCACCATCGCCAGCAGCTGATCGCTGCGCGGATCTTTAAGCATGCTGCGCAGCGTGAAGCTACCGTGTACCAGCACGCAGTTATCATTGAAACCTTTAAACAAATCCATAAGGCATTCGCGCGTGCGGAACAGGATGCGTTTGTCCCGCATCGTCAGGCCGGTATCCTGATAAAGATTCAGCGTACTCCATAGCACCTCCACGCGCTGGCGGTACCAGTAGGGCCAGAGATTTTCCTGAGTGCTATCGACCATCCCGACGCAGCCGCCGCTATCCTGACGATGCCAGGCCAGCAGCGCTTCCACGATCTGCTCCTGCAGCTGCTCCCAGCGCTCCGGCGTGCGGGCGGGGGCTTCAACCGAGACGCCGCGCAGTCGTTCAATCAGCAGTACATCGGGACCCGGATGCTCGTCGTGCGTCATCACGCCGTAGACAACCGGCATACGGACGGTGCCGCTTCGCGCCAGGGTTGATATCTTCCACGCCAGCTGACGCGCCACGCCCGGCGTCGTAAAGCTGCGCGCCAGCAGCGGCATTGGGTTTCCCTGCGCATCATATAGCGACCACAGCGCCGACGACGGTTTCTCGCTGACGCACTCCACGCGGCTTAGTTTTTCACCCAGCAGGTGGCTCAGCTCGGTACGCAACTGTTCCATTTCTGATTACCCCTATGAATACTACCGGTTTCATAATGAGCGCCTGGGCCGGGGTTGTCATCGGGTGAGATCAAAATTGACGTAAAAAAGTATGGAATAACAGCCTGGGGATATCCCCTCCTGGCGGAGGGGATGGGGGGATTAACGCAGCTCCGCGCGAACGCGCTCCAGATCTTCCGGCGTATCGACACCTGTACCGGGAACCACTTCCGCCACCGCGACATGGATTTTCTCGCCATACCACAGCACGCGCAGCTGCTCGAGCATCTCTATTTGCTCCAGCGGGCTCGGCGCCCAGCTCACATAGCGACGAATAAAACCGGCGCGATAGCCATAAATACCGATATGACGCAGCAGCGAATCACCGATAGCCTCGCGGGATTTAGCGAAACGATCGCGATCCCACGGAATGGTGGCGCGGGAAAAATAGAGCGCGTAGCCCTCAGCATCCATGACGACCTTCACCGCATTTGTATTAAACGCCTCTTCCGCATCGTGGATTGGCACCGCTAAGGTTGCCATACCACTGGTGCTGGCAGCCAGATTCTCGGCTACCTGGCGCACGATCGCGGGCGGGATCATCGGCTCATCGCCCTGAATATTCACAATGATGGTGTCATCGCTGAAGGCGCATTTTTCAACCACCTCGGCCAGGCGTTCGGTGCCTGACTGATGATCTTCACGGGTCATGCAGACTTCACCGCCGGCGGCTTCCACCGCGCGGGCCACGTCTGGATGGTCGGTAGCAACGATAATCCGCTCGGCCCCGGATTCGCGAGCGCGTTCCAGAACATGGACAATCATCGGCTTGCCGTTGATATCCTGGAGCGGTTTCCCTGGCAGGCGGGTAGAAGCAAAGCGCGCGGGGATAATAACAACGAAACTCATGACTGGCTCTCTTCTACAGGAAGCGGGCGAGCTTCGGTTTCCAGCAGTACGGGAATGCCTTCACGCAGCGGAAAAGCCAGGCGATCAAGTTTGCAGATCAGTTCTTGCTTATCCTGGCTGTAATACAGCTTACCATTACAAACCGGACAGGCGATAATTTCAAGTAAACGGTGATCCATGATTCCTCCAGATGGACCGAATAGATTCTTCAGCAGCATATCACACGTGGGCTCAGGCAGCGTCAATTTCCCAACCCTGTTGCCGCCCGGCAAAAAGTTCCGCCGGCAGCTTCCCGCAGCTCACCCGCGTGGCGTCCTGCCAGAGGGCAAAATCATCAATGGCACGTTTTAGCCCGCTCTCCAGGCCCGACGTCACCTTGACGCCCTCCTCCAGCCACAGGGCGATAATTTCCAGAACGCCGGTTTTGCGGTGCATTTTGCTATCCATTCTGCCAACCAGTCTCCCCTGGTGCAGCAGCGGTAATACGAAATAGCCATACTGCCGTTTCGGCGCGGGCGTGTAGCACTCCAGGCGATAGGTAAAGTTAAACAGCTGTTCCGCTCGTTTGCGATCCCAGACTACCGGATCGAAAGGCGAAAGCACCGCGCTGCGGCTGGCGGCGAGCCTACCGCCGGGAGAAGATTCCAGCAGCGCCAGAGCATCACGGTGGAGCCACATTTCGCCCAGCGCTTCAACGTTAACCGGCACCACCAGCCCCTCCTCCTGCCAGCTCGCCAACAGTAGCGGCAGCGGGGGCTGACGCAGACGATAATAATCCGCCAACCACTGCGCGCGAAAAACCCCCAGGCTGCGAGCACTATTACGTAACATCATGGCTTCAGCCTGCTCCTGAGAGAGCCCGTCGCGCTCATCGTCCCAGTCCGGCATGACCCGCTGCGTCAGATCGTAAACGCGCTGAAAATTACGCCGCTCGATAACCATCACTTCACCGGCGGTGAATAAGCCTTCAAGATGGCGCTTATGCGGTTTCCACTCCCACCATCCGCTGGCGCCTTTGCGCGGATGCTCGAAGTCGGCCGAGCGAACCGGGCCATTTTCGGCTATATGCGCCAACAGCGCCTGAATGCCCTCGGCGTGTTCGGTCATCCACGCTTTGTGATATTTCCAGCCCATTTTATCCGGCGTCAGCATGCGGTGACGCACCAGTGAAAAGTCGCTGCGCGGTAAAAAGCAGGCTTCGTGCGCCCAGTACTCCATCAGCTCGCCGGCGCGGAGCGCCTCGTCCAGCCAGCGCTGCGGATAGTGGCCGAGGCGGCTGAACAGCACCAGATAAGGACTGCGCGCAACAACGTTGATGGTATCGATTTGCAGCAGGGACATCTGCTTAATGGTTTGCAGAATATCCCCGGGCTTTGCGCGGCGACGGGGCTTTTTTAGCAGCCCCTGAGCGGCAAGGTGAAGATGGCGGGCTTCTTTAAGCGAGAGGGACAATACCGGCATGCAGCTTCTCCGTTAAGGGTTCCGGCGCAAGCGGTGATACGACGATTAGCGTTGCGCCAGGGTAACTAAGTCCGTGAGCAACCGCTGCGCGCGTTGGTCAGTCATTATCGCGTCGACCGGAAGATACCACCAGTTTGCCTGAGCAAATTCGCGGCACTTCACCGCATCTTTTTCGGTCATCAGCAGGGTTTGCTGCGGCGTCGCCAGCGCGGCGACTGCGCTCTGCGCCAATGCCTGATGATCGGCTAAGGCGACGGTTTTTACCGGACTGACGCCGCAGCTTTCAAGGGTGGCGAAGAAGCGCGGCGGGTGGCCGATTCCGGCCATCGCCACCACGTTGTCCAACGCCGCCGCATCCCGGCGTTCGCCGGTCAGCAGATTTACCGCCTGCCCGGGGCGAAGCTGCATCGGGATCTCTCCCGGACGGGCGAGACCGCCGTTAACGATAACCGCATCCACGCTGCGTAAACGCGAAGCGCGCTCGCGCATGGGGCCGGCAGGCAGCCACCAGCCGTTGCCAAAACGGCGCACGCCGTCAATCACCACTATTTCTTTGTCGCGCGCCAGCTTATAGTGCTGCAGGCCATCATCTGTGACGATAAGCTGAAGATCGTGGGCGGCGAGCAGGGCCTGTACCGCATCGCTGCGTACCGGCGAGACGGCAACCGGCGCGCCGGTACGCTGGTAAATCAGCACCGGCTCATCGCCCGCTTCCGCTGTGGGGGTAGCCGTATTCAGCAGCAGCGGATAGCTCACCGCTTTACCGCCGTAGCCGCGTGAAACGACGCCAACGCGAATACCGCGCTGCTGGAGCTGTTCCACCAGCCAGACGACAACCGGCGTTTTACCATTACCGCCCGCGGTCAGATTACCCACCACCACCACCGGCACCGGCGCTCGCCAGGCTTTTTGCCAACCGAGTTTATAGCTCAGCCGTATCAACCCGCTCACCAGGCCATAGAGCCAGGAGAGCGGAAGCAGCAGCCGCCATAAGGGCGACTCACCGGACCAGATGCGTGCAATCATGCGCCGAACTGCATCTTATGCAGCTGGGCGTAAACGCCCTTGTGCTCAAGCAGGTCGGTATGGCTGCCGCGTTCAACGATCTGGCCATCTTCCACCACCACGATCTCGTCGGCCTGCTCAATCGTCGACAGACGGTGGGCAATCACCAGCGAGGTGCGGTTTTTCTGCAGTTCGTCCAGCGCCGCCTGAATAGCGCGTTCCGATTCGGTATCCAGCGCCGACGTGGCTTCGTCGAGGATCAGTATCGGGCTGTTACGCAGCAGGGCGCGAGCGATAGCGATACGCTGGCGCTGACCGCCGGAAAGCATAACGCCGTTTTCCCCGATAATCGTATCCAGGCCATTGTCCATTTTGTTGATAAAGTCCATGGCATAAGCCATACGAGCGGCTTCTTCTATCTGCTCGCGGCTGTACTCTTCAGTACGCGCGTAGGCGATGTTATTCGCTACGGTATCGTTAAAGAGATGAACGTTTTGCGACACCAGCGCAACCTGATCGCGCAGGGAGCTCAGGGTGTATTCACGCAGGTCGTGGCCGTCCAGTAAGATCTGCCCATCATCGACATCGTAGAAACGCGTAATCAGGCTGGCGATGGTCGACTTACCCGAACCCGAGCGCCCTACCAGCGCCACGGTTTTCCCTTCCGGAATATTCAGGTCTATATTGCGCAGCGCGGCGACTTCACGTCCCGGGTATCTGAAGGTGACGTTTTTAAATTCGAGGTTGCCCTTCGCGCGTTCGATAACCCGCGTGCCTTCATCTTTCTCCTGCTCGGAGTCAAGGATAGCGAAAAGCGTCTGGCAAGCGGCCATCCCGCGCTGGAACTGCGCGTTGACGTTAGTCAGTGATTTCAGCGGGCGCATCAGGGCGATCATTGAAGAGAAGACAACGGTGATGGTACCCGCCGTCAGCGTCTCCATTACGCTCGGGAAGCTGGCAGCATAAAGCACGAAAGCCAGGGCCAGAGAGGCGATCAGCTGAATAATCGGGTCAGAAATTGACGACGCGGAGACCATTTTCATCCCCTGCAGGCGCATTTTATTGCTGACTTTATCAAAACGTTTGGTTTCGACGGCCTGACCGCCAAACATCAGCACTTCTTTATGCCCTTTCAGCATCTGCTCTGCGCTGGTCGTCACCTGGCCCATGGTGTTCTGCATATTCTTGCTGATATTACGAAAACGCTTCGAGACCACGCGAATCGCAATAGACACGATCGGCGCCAGCACGATCAGAATCAATGACAGCTGCCAGCTGTAATAAAACATCATCGCGAAGAGGCCAATAATCGACGCGCCTTCGCGCACAACGGTAATCAGCGCGCTGGAGGAAGAAGACGCGACCTGCTCGGAATCATAGGTAATACGCGATAGCAGCGTCCCTGTGGACTGTTTGTCAAAGAAGGCAACCGGCATCCCCATCATGTGGCTGAATAAACGACGGCGCATCGTCATCACGACCTTGCCGGAAACCCAGGAGATACAGTAGCTCGAAACGTAGCTGGTAATGCCGCGCAGAACCATCAACCCGATCACCACCAGCGGCATCCATATCAGCACCGAGCGATCCGTTTTACCAAAACCATCATCCAATAACGGTTTAAGAAGCGATAGCATGAAGGTATCACTAGCCGCGTTAAGCACTAACGCTACCGCTGCCACGATTAGCCCGGGTTTAAACGGCGCTATAATC
The DNA here is from genome assembly GCF_019048985.1 of Klebsiella sp. PL-2018. Taxonomy (NCBI): domain Bacteria; kingdom Pseudomonadati; phylum Pseudomonadota; class Gammaproteobacteria; order Enterobacterales; family Enterobacteriaceae; genus Klebsiella; species Klebsiella sp. PL-2018. The sequence goes on along the minus strand of NZ_CP077673.1, from coordinate 1,986,885 downwards.
GGCCAGAGTCGGCGGAAGGTCTGCCACGTGGAGAGATCTTTATCGTTCTGCATTCAATAAACCAGCTTGTGTTGAAATAGCCGCATATTCTACCCGTTCTACGCCTTCCCGCCAAACCACTGATGATACCATCGCGGTAAAACTTGATCCCGTAAGCCATGGATTTGCCAGCTATCCGGAGAAAAAACCACCGTAATTTGCCCCTGATGCGGCGTGTCGAACCACTGATAGCTCTGTTTTCGGTAGCGCTGAATCACTTTGGTTGATGGCATGCGCCATGCGTTATAGCGCGAAGCGGAAGCCAGCGCAGCTTCTCCGCCAACGCTCCGCAGCAGGGCGATTCCCGACGAGGTATTACTGCCGTGGTGGGGGACCTGGATAAGTGTAGACGTAAGATGTTGCCAGTAGCGGCTAATCATCGCCCGTTCCGCGGGCGTTTCGATATCCCCGGTCAGCAGAATACTATGTTTACCGTCATCAATACGCACCACGCACGAGCGATTATTCCCCTGCGCTGTCGCTCCGGGCAGCGGCCAGAGCGCGCGAAAGGTTAAACCCCGCCACTGCCAGGTTTCTCCGCGCTGGCAGGCTAAATGACCCGCCCAGCCTAAAGGGCTTCGCACCCATATCAGGGGCCACGCCTTTAACACCGAATTTAGCCCGCCGCGGTGATCGAGATGCTCGTGGCTGAGAACGACGCCTTCAAGCTGCAAATGATGCCAGCGTAGCCAGGGAATAATGATCTGCTGACCGCTGTCTCCCTCGGGCCAGGCCAGGCCGGTATCATAGAGAAGCGCCGCGCCCTCGCGTTCAATCACCATTGCCAGCCCCTGCCCGACATCCAGCATGGTGACTCGCCATTCGTTAGCAACCGTACTCCGCCAGAAGGGCCAGCTCAATAGCCCAAGAAATGCTAAACAAAACGCGGGCAGCGTGCGCCACGCATGAAAACGCCAGACGATTAACGCCAGCCACGGCAGCAAGCTTATCCCAAGCCAGCGCGCATCCAGCGCCAGCCAGCCGGGCGGTAGCTGTCGTAAGAACCAGAATAGCGCGGCCAGAACACGGTCCGCCGACTGCCAGACCGCCATCTCAATGATAAACGGCGCGCAGAGGTGTAAAAACATCGCGGTCAGAATTAGCGGGACAACGACAAAGGTCACCAGCGGCACGGCAATCAAGTTGGCCAGCACGGACGTCAGGCTGATGCCGTGAAAAAGTGCGATCTGTAGAGGAGCAAGTAAAAACATTAAACCGATCTGCAGATGACATAACGCAAGGCTTTGACGCAGTAGCCCGCTCCTTTTGCCGCCCGGCATCGGCGCCAGCTGATACCAGAAGATAAGCGCCGCAACGGCAAACGCGGAAAGCCAGAGGCTTTCGGACAACACCGCCAGCGGATCGGCAAACAGTATTGCGCCAATGCAGCAGACCCATAGCTGCCATGGCGACCAGCGTTTTCCGGATAGCCGCAGCGCGCAGCCGGCGGCCAGCGCGACGCAGGTGCGCAACGCGGGTGGCTGCATGCCGGTCAGCCCGGCGTAAAAAATCGCGCTCGCCAGGCCAACGAGCAGCGGCGCCCGCCAGCCAAGCCAGCGGCACGGGAGAAAAAACTGCACACCTCTGAGCAGCAACCAGCCCAATGAAGCCCCTAGCGCGATATGTAAGCCAGAAATCGCCATCAGGTGCGATGTCCCGGTTTCCTGCATCAGGGTCTTTATCTCGCGCGGTATCGCCAGACGCTCCCCCATGCCTAACCCTAGCATCACCGATTGCCACGGCAACGCGTTCAGCGTTTGATTCAGCGAAGCAAGATAACGCGCCCGCAAACTACAGGTCCGCACCCGAACGTCAGCGGTGATAAAGCGTCCGGTTAACGGACGATGCTGCGACAATGCACGACGCTGGCTATCAAACCCGCCATCGTTGAGCTGTCCGTGTACCGGACGCGCGCGCAGCGTCATTGCCCAAACCTGACCTGCGCAGGGCGTTTCTGGCAGGTAGCTGCCGTAGAGGCTAATCCCTGGCGCAGGAAACAGCCGTCGCCCATCCAGACGGATAATCTTCCCCTGATGCGTTGTCTGCCCGTCCGTTGCGGTTAGCTCAACGTCAACCTGGCGATTCCTGTCCGTTAACCTCTCCGTCGGCCACAGTACCTCGCCTGCGCTGAGGGCTCCCCAGACAAAAAACAGCGTTATCAATGCCGCATATTGCGCAGGTCTGCGTCGACATTGCGCAATGAGTAGCGCCAGGGCCATGAGCCCCCAGATAACCCACCGCCCGGGCAGTACTGGCAGCCAGACCAGCGGCAGAATACCGATAATCACACAGCCGGCAAGTTGTGGTAAACGCATTAGCACCTCCCTGTCAGAGGGAGTGTTACGCTAAACGGGGAGAGTGTCGCCAGGCAAGGAAAGGAACTGCGCCGCGCCATCCGCAAAATCTACTGCGTTAACGCAACAGAACCCGCGTTTTGCGAGGTCACTTCAAAGAGAGATTTAAAGGCATAAAAAAAGCACCCGAAGGTGCTTTTTTAACGTTTAAGTATGTTGTCGCCGATCGGCGAAACTTACTCTTCGTAAATATTGGCGCGGTCGCGTAATTCTTTGCCCGGCTTAAAGTGGGGAACGTATTTACCTTCCAGCTCAACTTTATCGCCAGTCTTTGGGTTACGCCCGGTGCGGGGTGCTCGATAATGCAGAGAGAAGCTGCCGAAACCGCGGATTTCAATGCGCTCGCCTTGAGCAAGCGTTGAGGCCATATGCTCCAGCATTTCTTTAACAGCATCTTCCACTGCTTTCGCAGGAATGTGAGATTGCTGGCTGGCAAGTCTTTCTATCAATTCTGACTTGGTCATTATTCCTCCGGTTTCCTTCAAGGCAAAATTAGCTAACAGCTTAAACAAGGGCGGCCGTAGCCGCCCTTTGTGCTTGATTACAGGACGAATCCTGCAATCTGTCAAGTAAACTCGTCGTAATTCAGGTTGTTGTAACCCGAAAGACTAAGATTACTCGCCTTTAGCTGCTTTGAAAGCTTCAGCCATTGCGTTGTTGGAGAAGTTTGCATCTTCCTGTTTGTTAACAGTTGCGATTGCATCTTTCTCGTCAGCTTCGTCTTTCGCACGAACAGAAAGGCTGATTGCGCGGTTTTTACGATCAACGCCGGTGAATTTAGCTTCAACGTCGTCGCCAACGCTCAGAACCAGAGTTGCATCTTCAACGCGGTCACGGGAAGCTTCAGAAGCGCGCAGGTAACCTTCAACGCCGTCAGCCAGCTCTACGGTTGCGCCTTTAGCGTCAACTGCAGTGACTTTACCGTTTACGATTGCGCCTTTCTTGTTCAGTGCAACCCAGTTGTTGAACGGATCTTCTGCGAGCTGTTTAACGCCCAGAGAGATACGCTCGCGCTCTGCGTCAACCTGCAGAACAACTGCTGCGATTTCGTCGCCTTTTTTGTATTCACGAACTGCTTCTTCGCCTGCAACGTTCCAGGAGATGTCAGACAGGTGAACCAGGCCATCGATGCCGCCGTCCAGGCCGATGAAGATACCGAAGTCAGTGATAGACTTGATTTTACCTTCAACACGGTCGCCCTTGTTGTGGGTTTCCGCGAACTGCTGCCATGGGTTGTTTTTGCACTGCTTCAGGCCCAGGGAGATACGGCGACGTTCTTCGTCGATATCCAGAACCATAACTTCCACTACATCGCCAACGTTAACAACTTTGGACGGGTGGATGTTTTTGTTGGTCCAGTCCATTTCGGAAACGTGAACCAGGCCTTCAACGCCTTCTTCGATTTCAACGAAGCAGCCGTAGTCGGTCAGGTTGGTCACGCGACCGGTCAGTTTGGTACCTTCCGGATAACGCTTAGCGATAGCTACCCACGGATCTTCGCCGAGCTGTTTCAGGCCAAGAGATACACGAGTACGTTCGCGGTCGAACTTCAGCACTTTAACAGTGATTTCGTCGCCAACGTTTACGATTTCGCTCGGATGCTTAACGCGTTTCCATGCCATATCGGTAATGTGCAGCAGGCCGTCAACGCCGCCCAGATCAACGAATGCACCGTAGTCAGTGAGGTTCTTAACGATACCTTTAACTTCCATGCCTTCCTGCAGGTTTTCCAGCAGCTGATCGCGCTCTGCGCTGTTTTCGGATTCGATAACGGCACGACGAGAAACAACAACGTTGTTACGTTTCTGGTCCAGCTTGATGACTTTGAATTCAAGCTCTTTGCCTTCCAGGTGCAGCGTATCGCGCACCGGACGAACGTCTACCAGGGAGCCCGGCAGGAACGCACGAATACCATTCAGCTCAACAGTGAAGCCACCTTTAACTTTGCCGTTGATAATACCGACTACAGTTTCAGCGTCTTCGTAAGCTTTTTCCAGCGTGATCCAAGCTTCGTGACGTTTAGCTTTCTCACGGGACAGCAGGGTTTCACCGAAGCCGTCTTCTACTGCATCCAGAGCAACGTCAACTTCGTCACCAACCTGGATTTCCAGCTCGCCCTGGGCGTTTTTGAACTGCTCTGCCGGAATGGCAGACTCAGATTTCAGACCGGCGTCAACCAGTACTACGTCTTTGTCGATAGCAACAACAACACCACGAACGATGGAACCCGGACGGGTTTCGATTGTTTTTAAGGATTCTTCAAATAGTTGAGCAAAAGATTCAGTCATGTTTAATCTTCAGGTTTCATATTTAACGTCCACCTGGCTCCATGCCGGATGGGGTTGTTTAACATACCCGCTAACACTCCATTGCTGCGGGGGTACTGCTATAATTCGGAGGCTGTTGTGCTTTATCGATAAGACGATTAAGCGGAAGCCAGTTTTTCGCGCGCATAGTGTAGCGCTTTTTCAATCACTTGCTCAATGTTTAGTTCTGTTGAATCAAGAACTAAAGCATCGGCAGCCGGGATCAGCGGCGCGACTGTACGATTGCGGTCGCGATCGTCGCGCTCTTTTATCTCGGATAAAAGGCGATCAAAGTTAACACTAAAGCCCTTCTCCTGCAACTGAAGCATGCGGCGATGAGCACGTTCCTCCGCGGAGGCGTCAAGGAAAATTTTCACCTGCGCATCAGGGAATACGACGGTGCCCATATCGCGTCCGTCGGCAATCAGGCCTGGCAATTCGCGAAAGGCCCGCTGGCGGCGCAGCAACGCTTCACGCACGCGGGGAAAAGCCGCTACTTTAGAGGCCGTGTTGGCAACATCCTGAGTGCGAATCTCAGCGCTAACGTCCTCCCCCTCCAGTACCACTTCCAGGCTACCGTTAGTGGAGACAAAACGAACATCCAGGTGCGCAGCCAGCGGCACCAGCGCCTCTTCGGATTCAACATCCACATGATGATGTAGCGCAGCGAGAGCAAGCACGCGATAAATCGCCCCAGAGTCGAGCAGATGCCAGCCCAGCGTTTCTGCCATTGCCTTGCATAAGGTGCCTTTGCCCGCACCGCCAGGCCCATCAATGGTGATTACCGGAACTGTTGCCGTCATCTTTTTCTCCTTCAGCAAGGCGCATCAATATATAAACGCCGCGCATTATACGCATCTCTTCGACGGAAAGTGAGCATTGCTTGTAAATTACGGATAACAGGAAATCTCCTGTGGAAGAATTGTGCAATTATAGCGGGCTGACAGAGCAACAGCCCGGAAGATGATGCCGTTTTACCGTTAATCTGCGGCGATGCCAGCGCGAATGTACTGCGCCAGGGCTTGCCGGTTTAACTCGCGGGCATAAAAAAACGCCGACACGATGGCCGGCGTTTTTACCTTAAACGCGCGTTATTCAGGCCAGCGTACTGATTCGCGCCAGCTGCTCAAAGTAGTCCGGGAACGTTTTCGCCGTACATTTCGGGTCAAGGATGGTGACCGGCGTATCGGAAAGCGCCACCAGCGAGAAGCACATTGCCATACGGTGGTCGTTATAGGTGCCGATCTCAGCAAACTGGAGCTTCGCGGGCGGAGTAATGCGGATGTAATCCTCCCCCTCTTCCACCTCTGCCCCCACTTTACGCAGCTCCGTGGCCATCGCAAACAGGCGATCGGTCTCTTTGACACGCCAGTTATAGATGTTGCGCAGCGTCGTGGTGCCCTTCGCGAACAGGGCCGCCGTGGCGATGGTCATCGCCGCATCCGGAATATGATTCATATCCATATCGATGGCGTTCAGTTCACCATGGGTGCAGGCAATGAAGTCATCGCCCCAGGTGACGGTTGCGCCCATTTTTTCCAGCACATCGGCAAAACGGATATCGCCCTGGACGCTGTTGCGGCCAATACCGGTGACTTTCACCGTTCCGCCCTTAATTGCGCCGGCGGCGAGGAAGTAGGATGCCGAGGAGGCATCGCCTTCAACCAGGTAGTCGCCCGGCGAGCGGTAGTGTTGATTGCCGCGTACGATAAAACGCTGGTAAGACTGATTTTCAACCTCAACGCCAAAGGTTTTCATCAGGTGCAGCGTAATATCAATATAAGGTTTGGAAACCAGATCGCCTTTAATCGCGATGACGGTATCCTGAGGCGCCAGTGGGGCGGTCATCAGGAGCGCGGTCAGAAACTGGCTGGAAACGCTGCCGTCCACTTCAACCTGGCCGCCGCTGAAACCGCCGCGCAGGCGCAGCGGCGGGTAGTTTTCCTGCTCCAGGTAATCAATCTGGGCCCCGCCCTGACGCAGCGCGTCAACCAGGTGGCCAATCGGCCGCTCTTTCATTCGCGGCTCGCCGGTCAGCACAATATCGTTACGGCCTAAACATAACGCCGCCGCCAGCGGACGCATCGCCGTTCCGGCATTACCGAGGAACAGTTCTAATGCTTCAGCCGCCTGCAGAGGGCCGCCGTTGCCGGTGACTTCACAGCGGGTACGATCGGAAGACAGGGTGTAATGAACTCCCAGCGCGCTCAGAGCATTCAGCATGTGGCGTACATCGTCGCTATCCAGCAGGTTGGTCAGCACCGTCGTGCCGCGGGCCAAAGCCGCCAGCAGCAAGGCACGGTTAGAGACACTCTTGGACCCGGGCAGGTTAATCGTGCCATCTACGCGTGCGATGGGTTGTAACGTCAGGGATTCCATTAAACTCAACTCTCAAACAAACAGAATAAAAACCCCGCAGACCGGCTGCGGGGATGAAAAAACGCGGCGGCGATTAACCGTGACGGCGTTCGAAGTCCTGCATAAAATCGGTCAGCGCCTTCACGCCCGCCAGCGGCATGGCGTTATAAATGGAAGCGCGCATGCCGCCCACGACGCGGTGGCCCTTCAGCGCATGCAGACCTGCGGCAAAGGACTCTTCGAGGAACAGTTTATCAAGCGCGCTGTCCGCCAGTTGGAACGGCACGTTCATCCGCGAGCGGTTCGCCGCAGCGACATCGTTGCGATAGAAACCGCTGTTATCGATGGTGCTATACAGCAGGTCGGCTTTCTGCTGGTTGATTTTATCCATAGCGGCAACGCCGCCCTGCTCTTTCAGCCATTTAAACACCAGACCTGACAGGTACCAGGCAAACGTCGGCGGCGTGTTAAACATGGAGTCATTGGCGGATAGGATGGAGTAATCAAGAATCGACGGGCAGGCTACGCTGGCTTTACCCAGCAGATCTTCGCGCACAATAATCAGCGTCAGACCTGCGGGACCGATGTTTTTCTGCGCGCCCGCGTAGATTACGCCATAGCGGCTGACGTCAATTTCACGGGATAAAATCGTCGATGACAAATCCGCCGTGACGACCACATCGTCGCCAAAGTTTGGCGCTTCTTCAATGGCAATACCGTCAATGGTTTCGTTCGGGCAGTAGTGCAGGTAGGCCGCGCCAGGGGTCAGCTGCCATTCGCTCATCGGCTTAACCGCGCGCAGGCCGTCAACGGTGATTTTGGCGTCGATCACGTTGGGCGTGCAGTATTTATGCGCTTCTTTTACCGCGCTGGCCGCCCAGTAGCCGGCATCGACGTAGTCGGCAACGGTTTTATCGCCAAGCAGGTTCAGCGGGATACCGGCAAACTGTCCGCGACCGCCGCCGTGGCAGAATAAAACTTTATAGTTGGAAGGAATATTGAGCAGGGAGCGAAAATCCTGTTCCGCTTCTTCAGCCACCTTAATGAACTCTTTACCACGGTGGCTGATTTCCATCACCGACGTCCCCAAACCGTTCCAGTCGCACAGTTCCTTTTGTGCCAGTTTGAGTACTTCCGCCGGCAGCATTGCCGGGCCTGAACTGAAGTTATAGACCTGAGCCATTTCCCCTCACCACTTACTATGTTATTTACCCGCGAACCGTCGCGGGCATAAGTTATTCCTGTGGCTATCGGTTTTATCATTCAGTGACACGCACCGCAATGGCTAAAACTGAGCGTCGGGGAAATGCGGCCTCGCTCACACAAAAGAATCTGCCAGCTTGACGTCATAAAACCGACATAATTGCTGTCAGGTGACTCTTTTTGCCCGGCTGACCTTCGACCATTCTGCATTTGCGCAGCGAGGGCATAATTGTTTATCCCCGGCTCGTAGCGTAAGGATTGCGCTACAGCGAACGCAGGCATACTCGTCGTCCCGGGGTATCGTGGTAAAACGATCGGTAAAGCGGGAAGGAAGAATGGAGAGTCCGGCTTTAACATCGTCATCCTCATAGAAATAGAGGCTGATCTGGCCGTTGGTTTCCAGAATAGCCAGCCGCACCTGCCCCAGTTGCTCAACCCCGCTGATTCGCAGCTCCATAAAAAACTCAAATTCGGTCATGTTTTCCGCCTGCAGTTTCTCCCAGGCCAGCTCGCCGTTTTCCACAACAATAATCGGCTTACCCTCCAGCAGATCCTCCAGTTTTTCGCTATGCCCCATCAGCCACATAATCAATCGGTACAGCAGGGCCAGAGTGATAAAAACCGCCAGTACCGGCAGCATCGGAACGTCATCATAGAATGCGACGTCGCCCGCGGCCGAACCGAGGGTCAAAATGATGAGCACTTCGAACAGTGACATCTGACGAACGCCCCGCCGCCCGGTTATCTTGAGAAAAATAAATACCAGTACGAAGGTGTAGAGGCTCCGTAATGCCACCTCGGCCAGAAATTCCACGGGCACTTTATCCAGTGCCATACGATGCCAGTCAAATGTCTTCATGATTAACGCCTGAACAGTTATTGAGTGACATAAGCATAGCCAGACGATGGAGATAGCACCCGTCATCTAAAACCCGTATCATTGCGCGCTTTACGTACGATAAAAGTGACTGCCATGACTCAAACATTTATTCCCGGCAAAGATGCCGCCCTGGAAGATTCCATCGCTCGCTTCCAGCAGAAGTTGCACGACCTCGGATTCGATATTGAAGAGGCCTCATGGCTCAACCCGGTTCCGCACGTTTGGTCAGTGCATATCCGCGATAAAGAGTGCGCCCTGTGCTTCACCAACGGCAAAGGCGCCACCAAAAAAGCCGCGCTGGCCTCCGCGCTCGGAGAGTACTTTGAGCGCCTCTCGACCAACTATTTCTTTGCCGACTTCTGGCTGGGCGAGACTATCGCCAACGGTCCCTTCGTTCACTATCCGAATGAAAAATGGTTCCCGTTAACCGACGATGACGAAGTACCGGAAGGCCTGCTGGATACCCGCCTGCGCGCGTTCTACGATCCTGACGATCAGTTAACCGCCAGCATGCTGGTCGATCTGCAGTCAGGGAATGACGATCGCGGCGTCTGCGGTCTGCCGTTCACCCGCCAGTCTGATGGTGAAACGGTCTATATTCCGATGAATATTGTCGGCAACCTGTACGTTTCTAACGGGATGTCCGCGGGCAACACCCGCAACGAAGCCCGCGTTCAGGGCCTCTCAGAAGTGTTCGAACGGCATATTAAAAACCGCATTATCGCCGAAAGCATCAGTCTGCCGGAGATCCCGGCGGAGGTGATGGCGCGCTATCCGGGCGTAGTTGAATCGATCAATAAGCTGGAGGCCGAAGGTTTCCCGATTTTCGCTTATGACGGTTCGCTCGGCGGCAAATATCCGGTTATCTGCGTCGTGCTGTTTAACCCAGCTAACGGCACCTGTTTCGCCTCTTTCGGCGCGCATCCCGATTTCGGCGTGGCGCTGGAACGTACCGTTACCGAACTGCTCCAGGGCCGCAGCCTGAAAGATCTCGACGTCTTCACGCCGCCCACCTTCGACGATGAAGAAGTTGCCGAACATGCGAACCTTGAAACGCACTTTATCGATTCCAGCGGCCTGATCTCCTGGGATATGTTTAAGCAGGATGCCGACTACCCGTTCGTGGACTGGAGCTTCTCCGGAACCACGGAGGAAGAGTTCGCCACCCTGATGGCTATCTTTAAACAAGAAGATAAAGAAGTTTACATCGCCGATTACGAACACCTGAGCGTCTACGCCTGCCGAATCATTGTCCCGGGCATGTCTGATATTTATCCGGCGGAAGACCTCTGGCTGGCAAATAACAGCATGGGCGCGCCTCTGCGGGAAACGATTCTTTCCCTGCCGGAAAGCGAGTGGGAAAAAGAAGATTATCTGGCGCTTATCGAACAAATGGATAATGAAGGCCTTGATGACTTCACCCGCGTGCGCGAACTGCTGGGTCTGGCGACCGGCAAAGACAACGGCTGGTATACGCTGCGCATTGGCGAGCTGAAAGCCATGCTCGCGCTGGCGGGCGGCGATCTCGAGCAGGCGCTAATCTGGACCGAGTGGACCATGGAGTTCAACGCTTCAATCTTTAGCGCCGAGCGCGCTAATTACTACCGCTGCCTGCAAACCCTGCTGCTGCTGAGCCAGGAAGAGGAGCGCCAGCCGCTGCAGTATCTGAACGCTTTTGTACGCATGTACGGCGCCGATGCCGTAGAAGCCGCCAGCGCCGCGCTGAGCGGAGAAGCGCCGTTCTACGGCCTGCAGGCAGTAGACAGCGACCTGCTCGCGTTCCCGGCTCATCAGTCGCTGCTGAAAGCCTACGAAAAGCTGCAGCGCGCAAAAGCAGCATTCTGGGGTAAATAAGCGCGCTTTACTGCCTGAATAACCCTATGATGGGGGCCGGCGAAGGCCCCCATTTTTATGTTTTCCGCAACCCCAAAGCCCGATTGTAGCCATAAAGTTAATTAGTGGTGAGAAATAATAAAATCCCACCGCAAATATTGTTAATTTTAATAAAAATACCCCATTTTAATTAACCGAAAAACGGGGGTAAAATGAAAATAATCAACATTATTTGTAAATTTTAAAATTTATTTTTTTATTAAAAAACAACAATTTAAACCAACATTAAGGCAAATCCACACACTCAAAAGGCCTATAGTTCCGGTAGGATATGATCTACATCAAATTCCCTTCTATAATGCTTTGTTAGTATCTCACCGCCAACTTACATAAAGAGAGAGTTAGTGTGAAAGCTGACAACCCTTTTGATCTTTTACTCCCTGCTGCCATGGCGAAAGTCGCCGAAGAAGCGGGTGTCTATAAAGCGACAAAACATCCGATAAAGACGTTTTATCTGGCGATCACCGCAGGTGTCTTCATCTCTATCGCTTTTGTTTTCTATATTACCGCGACAACCGGCACGGCCGGGATGCCATTCGGGGTTGCCAAACTGATTGGAGGCATCTGCTTCTCACTAGGTTTGATTCTCTGCGTTATTTGCGGTGCCGACCTGTTTACCTCAACCGTTCTTATCGTTGTCGCGAAAGCCAGCGGAAGAATCACATGGGGTCAACTGGCGAAAAACTGGCTCAACGTCTATGTTGGTAACCTGATTGGTTGCTTACTCTTTGTATTGCTGATGTGGCTTTCAGGCGAATATATGACTGCCAACGGTCAATGGGGACTTAACGTTCTGCAAACCGCCGACCACAAAATGCACCATACTTTTGTTGAAGCCGTGTGCCTAGGTATCCTGGCAAACCTGATGGTCTGCCTTGCGGTATGGATGAGCTACTCCGGCCGCAGCCTGATGGATAAAGCCATGATTATGGTTTTACCGGTGGCAATGTTTGTTGCCAGCGGGTTTGAGCATAGTATCGCGAACATGTTTATGATCCCGCTGGGTATCGTTATCCGCGACTTTGCAAGCCCGGAATTCTGGACCGCTGTCGGTTCAACTCCGGAAAGTTTCTCTCACCTGACCGTCATGAACTTCATCACTGATAACCTGATTCCGGTAACTATCGGGAACATCATCGGCGGTGGTCTGCTGGTTGGGTTGACATACTGGGTCATTTACCTGCGTGGCGACGACCATCACTAAGGGTTGTTTCAGGCAGTAAATAAAAAATCCACTTAAGAAGGTAGGTGTTACATGTCCGAGCTTAATGAAAAGTTAGCCACAGCCTGGGAAGGTTTTGCGAAAGGTGACTGGCAGAACGAAGTCAACGTCCGCGACTTCATCCAGAAAAACTATACCCCGTACGAAGGTGACGAGTCCTTCCTGGCTGGCGCAACTGACGCGACCACCAAGCTGTGGGACACCGTAATGGAAGGCGTTAAACAGGAAAACCGCACTCACGCGCCTGTTGATTTTGATACTTCCCTTGCATCCACCATCACTTCTCATGACGCTGGCTACATCGAGAAAGGTCTCGAGAAAATCGTTGGTCTGCAGACTGAAGCTCCGCTGAAACGCGCGATTATCCCGTTCGGCGGCATCAAAATGGTAGAAGGTTCCTGCAAAGCGTACAATCGCGAGCTGGACCCGATGCTGAAGATAATCTTCACTGAATACCGCAAAACTCACAACCAGGGCGTGTTTGACGTTTACACCAAAGACATCCTGAACTGCCGTAAATCTGGCGTTCTGACCGGTCTGCCGGATGCCTATGGCCGTGGTCGTATCATCGGTGACTACCGTCGCGTTGCGCTGTACGGTATCGACTTCCTGATGAAAGACAAATACGCTCAGTTCGTCTCTCTGCAAGAGAAACTGGAAAACGGCGAAGATCTGGAAGGAACTATTCGTCTGCGCGAAGAAATCTCTGAACAGCACCGTGCGCTGGGTCAGATCAAAGAAATGGCGGCAAAATACGGCTGCGATATCTCTGGTCCGGCAACCACCGCTCAGGAAGCTATCCAGTGGACCTACTTCGGCTACCTGGCTGCCGTTAAATCTCAGAACGGCGCGGCAATGTCCTTCGGTCGTACCTCCAGCTTCCTGGACATCTTCATCGAACGTGACCTGAAAGCCGGTAAAATCACCGAGCAAGACGCACAGGAAATGATTGACCACCTGGTCATGAAACTGCGTATGGTTCGTTTCCTCCGTACCCCTGAATATGATGAACTGTTCTCTGGCGACCCGATTTGGGCAACCGAATCTATCGGCGGTATGGGCGTTGATGGCCGTACTCTGGTCACCAAAAACAGCTTCCGTTTCCTGAACACCCTGTACACCATGGGGCCGTCTCCGGAGCCGAACATCACCATTCTGTGGTCTGAAAAACTGCCGCTGAGCTTCAAAAAATACGCCGCGAAAGTGTCCATCGATACCTCTTCTCTGCAGTACGAGAACGATGACCTGATGCGTCCTGACTTCAACAACGATGACTACGCTATCGCTTGCTGCGTAAGCCCGATGGTTGTTGGTAAGCAAATGCAGTTCTTCGGCGCGCGTGCTAACCTGGCGAAAACCATGCTGTACGCAATCAACGGCGGCGTTGATGAAAAACTGAAAATGCAGGTTGGTCCTAAATCTGAACCGATCAAAGGCGACGTTCTGAACTTCGACGAAGTGATGGACCGCATGGATCACTTCATGGACTGGCTGGCTAAACAGTACGTCACTGCGCTGAACATCATCCACTACATGCACGACAAGTACAGCTACGAAGCTTCCCTGATGGCGCTGCACGACCGTGATGTTATCCGCACCATGGCATGTGGTATCGCAGGTCTGTCCGTTGCGGCTGACTCCCTGTCTGCAATCAAATATGCGAAAGTTAAACCGATTCGTGACGAAAACGGTCTGGCTGTCGACTTCGAAATCGAAGGCGAATACCCGCAGTTTGGTAACAACGACTCTCGCGTCGATGATATGGCCGTTGACCTGGTTGAACGTTTCATGAAGAAAATTCAGAAACTGCACACCTACCGCAACGCTATCCCGACTCAGTCCGTTCTGACCATCACCTCTAACGTTGTGTATGGTAAGAAAACCGGTAACACCCCTGACGGTCGTCGCGCTGGCGCTCCGTTCGGACCGGGTGCTAACCCGATGCACGGCCGTGACCAGAAAGGTGCTGTTGCCTCTCTGACCTCCGTTGCGAAACTGCCGTTTGCTTACGCGAAAGATGGTATTTCTTACACCTTCTCTATCGTGCCGAACGCGCTGGGTAAAGACGACGAAGTTCGTAAAACTAACCTCGCCGGCCTGATGGATGGTTACTTCCACCACGAAGCGTCCATCGAAGGCGGTCAGCATCTGAACGTCAACGTCATGAACCGCGAAATGCTGCTCGACGCGATGGAAAACCCGGAAAAATATCCGCAGCTGACCATCCGCGTATCCGGCTACGCAGTACGTTTTAACTCCCTGACGAAAGAGCAGCAGCAGGACGTTATTACTCGTACCTTCACTCAGACCATGTAATGGTATTGACTGAAATCGTACAGTAAAAAGCGTACAATAAAGGCTCCACGCAAGTGGGGCCTTTTTAGCAATATCATCCTGCCCCAGTCTCTTTTGTCTGCTGTCTATACTTTATGGATAACAGCCAAAACAGACTCGACATAGCCTTTGAGCTGTGCATCTACATAGGCCCCGGATGGGCCAAATTCGGAGATATCACCGCAATGTCAACAATTGGTCGCATTCACTCCTTTGAATCCTGTGGCACCGTCGATGGCCCGGGGATCCGCTTTATCACCTTCTTCCAGGGCTGCCTGATGCGCTGCCTCTATTGCCACAACCGCGATACCTGGGATACCCACGGCGGCAAAGAGATTACCGTTGAAGAGCTGATGAAAGAGGTGGTGACCTATCGCCACTTTATGAACGCTTCCGGCGGCGGCGTGACGGCATCCGGCGGCGAGGCTATCCTGCAGGCCGAATTTGTTCGCGACTGGTTCCGCGCCTGTAAGAAAGAAGGTATTCATACCTGTCTCGATACCAACGGCTTTGTGCGCCGCTACGACCCGGTTATTGATGAACTGCTGGAAGTCACCGATCTGGTGATGCTCGACCTCAAGCAAATGAATGATGAAATTCACCAGAATCTGGTTGGTGTCTCTAACCATCGGACGCTGGAGTTTGCCCGTTACCTGTCAAACAAAAACATCAACGTCTGGATCCGCTACGTTGTGGTTCCGGGCTGGTCCGACGATGATGATTCCGCGCATCGCCTGGGTGAGTTTACTCGTGACATGGGCAACGTCGAGAAAATCGAACTGCTGCCGTACCACGAGCTGGGCAAGCACAAATGGGTAGCCATGGGCGAAGAGTACAAGCTGGACGGCGTCCATCCGCCAAAGAATGAGACCATGGAACGCGTGAAGGGCATTCTGGAACAGTACGGTCATAAAGTGATGTACTAAAATCCCCGCCCGGTAGAGATTGCGCTACCGGGTGTTTCCCCAACAAAATCAGCGTCAGGACATAAAATATTCCGACAGCTTATTCGCCACGCTCTCAATCGAGAAAATGCGCTTCTGATGCGCTTTTCGGTATTCCGCATAGCGTTCATCCTGCTCTTCCAGCGCGCTGAGGATCCGGTCGGCCACCATCATTGCGCCAGCGATTTCCGCAAACCCCGACTCCCCTTCCCCCTGTAAAGCCACCGCCGCCTGAAGATTCCAGTCAGATAAACGGGCCAGCGGCGCAAACGTCCCGCGGGTCAGCGATAAAATTTTAACGCCCTGCTGCTTTGCCAGCGACAGGGCCTGCATCATATCCGCCGACGCCTGTTCGCTATGCACCACAATAATGCCGGTTTTCTGGTTATCCGAAAGCAGCGGCATCGCCGCCGGATAGGAGCGATCGATAAAGCTGGCCGCCTTACCCATATTGATTAAATTCATCTGCAGGAACAACGCCACCGGCACCGCCGTGCCCACGGCATAGATAGCAATGCTGTTCAGGGTGTTAAGCCAGTCGGCCGCGGCTTTCAGCTCCTGGTTATCGACAATGGCATTACTGTCGCGAATGCTCGCCAGCACCGGCGCAATCTCTTCGCTCTCGTTGGTACCGTGGTCTTCCGAGCGCGCGGCGCCCTGCTCCATCGCCAGCGCGGTTCTGAAATCCGAGAAACCTTTAAAACCAAAGGCCCGACAAAAACGGGTGATACTCCCCTCACTGGTATCAATGGAGTCGGCCAGTTCTGAAATCGTGTGACGCATCACAAAGTCAGGATTTTCCGTAATAAAACGGCCAACTTTCTCCAGTATCGGGCTTAGCCCTGAAGCTCCATTTCTTATGCTTATCAACAAGTTATTGTCTATCTGGCTCATGTTTTGCCTTATTTGCTCAAAATGCAAACACAGTCACATCTTTCGTCCTGCCGCAAAGATAATAATTATTATCTCATACAAATAAATAAAAATAATTATTTTTACAAACAGGAGAACATCGAATGAAAGGTCTCATAGTCTGTCGTACCGGTATGGGCAGCTCCTTAATGCTCAAAATCAAAGCACAAAAAATCATCGACAAGCACGGCTGGAATATCGAGCTGGAGCACGATGTCCTCTCAGGGTTACGCACCTGGCGAGATATTGATTTTGTCATCACTATGCGCGATCTCACCGACGAAGTCGAAGCCGCCGGATTCAGAGCGGTCGGCATCACCGACCTGATGAACAGTGAAGAGATGGAGTCTGCGCTCACCGACATCGTTCAAAGCAACTAACCTCTCCCGGAGGCAATATGGATTTCCTCAGATTTATTGTATTCGACATTCTGGGCGTAACCCCACTTTCAGTTGGCTTTATTGCATTAATCGGCCTGTTAATCCAACGCAAGCCGATTGAAAAAGTCCTTTCCGGCACCTTCAAAACCATCGTCGGCTTTCTGGTTTTTGCCGGCGGCGCCGGTCTGGCAGTCACTTCCCTGGGTAACTTTCAGACCTTATTCAGCGATGGCTTTGGCCTGAAGGGCGTCATGCCGCTGGCAGAAGCGCTAACCGGACTGGCGCAAACCAAATTCGCCATGTGCGTGTCGCTGATCATGGTGATTGGTTTTGGCTGGAACCTGTTTTTTGCCCGCGTGACGCCGTTTAAATACATCTTTCTTACCGGGCAACATAATCTTTATCTCTCCGCGCTGCTTACCGTAACGCTGAAGGCGCTGGGCTACAGCGACATGACGACCATCATTGTCGGCTCCGTGCTGCTGGGTCTCGCCGCCTGCCTCTATCCAGCCATTGCGCAACCGTGGATGCGAAAAATTACCGGTAATGATGAGATAGCGATGGGGCACTACGTCACCCTGGCCTACGCCGCCTCCGGCTGGATTGGCGCAAAGGTCGGCGATCCGAAACAATCCACCGAAAAGCTGAATCTTCCCGGCTGGCTGGGGATCTTTAAAGATTACATCGTCTCGGTGTCGATCTCGGTGAGCATCTTCTACTACATCGCCGCGCTCGCTGCCGGAAAAGCCGCGGTCACCGCAGCGGCAGGCGGGATGCACTGGCTGGTTTACCCGCTCTTTCAGTCGCTGACCTTTACCGCTTCGCTGTACATCATCATTACCGGCGTACGCCTGCTGCTGTCAGAAATTGTTCCGGCCTTCCTCGGTATCTCGGAGAAGTTTATTCCTAACGCCAAACCCGCGCTCGACTGCCCGGTGGTCTTCCCCTACGCCCCGACCGCCACGGTGCTGGGGTTTATCTCTTCGTTTGTCGGCGGGCTGGTGGTGATGGGCTTTCTGGCGATCCTTGGCCAAACCGTGATTATCCCGGTAGCCATTCCCTACTTCTTTATTGGCGCGACCGCAGCGGTATTTGGTAATGCCTCCGGCGGCTGGAAAGGCGCGATTGCCGGAAGCTTTATCACCGGGATCCTGATCGGCATCGGCCCGGCGCTGATTTACCCGATTATGGAATCCGTCGGTCTTTCAGGCACCAGCTTCCCGGAAACCGACTTCGTCGCTCTGGGTCTGGTCGTGTACTACATCGGTAAAATGCTGCCCTAAGAAGGAATGAACATGAACATTGATGAACTGAAATCCCACGCGCTTGCCGCCCGCCGCGAGATCGTCACCATGATTTACGAGTCCGGAATTGGCCATCCGGGCGGGGCGCTGTCGATAATCGACGTGCTTACCTGGCTCTATTACCAGGAAGTCGATCTGGCCGCCTCCCCCCGCTCGCGCGTGGTGATGAGTAAAGGCCACGCCGTCGCCGCGCAGTACGCCATGCTGTATCAACAAGGCAAGATCGAGCGCAGCGAGTTCAATACGTTCCGACAGATCAACTCGCGCCTGCAGGGGCACCCGAGCATTAAGTCGCTGCCGGAAGTCGATGCGACAACCGGACTGCTGGGTCAGGGGCTGTCGATTGCTTTTGGTATGGCGGCCGCCAAAAAGCGGCGCAACGATCCACACCGGGTATTTGCCATCGTTGGCGATGGCGAAATGCATGAAGGCCAAATCTGGGAAACCTTACAGCAGGCCGGGCATATGAAAATGGATAATCTGGTCGCCATCATCGATTACAACGGCTTCTCTTCCCACGATCCGGTCAATGACGTCATTAATCTCGAGCCGCTGGCGGACAAAATCCGCAGCTTTGGCTGGCATGTACTGGAACTGCACAACGGCAATGATATGCATCAGGTTGCCGATACCCTGATGCTATCCCGTCACCTGAAAGGTAAACCTGTCGCCATCGTGGCGCGCACCACCAAAGGTTCCGGCGTCAGCTATATGGAAAACAACGGCGACTGGCACTCAAAAACCCCGAGCAAAGAACAATTTCAGCAGGCGATGGAGGAGTTACAGTGATGAAAGCACCCCGTGATGAGATCGGGCATGCCCTGATTGCGCTAAAAGAAAAGGGCTATCCCGTTGTTGTTATCGACAGCGATTTAGCCAGCTCTACCCGTACCGACCAGTTTCAGGCCGTCTATCCTGAGGCCTTTTTCGAAATGGGCATTGCGGAAGGTTCCGCCATGAGCTTCGCGGTCGGCCAGGCGCTGGAAGGCTTTATGCCCTTCTATGTTAACTTTGCGATGTTCGTCACCGGCACCGCCTGGACCCAGCTGCGGCAGGCCTGCTATGCCAAAGCCAATATTAAACTCGTCGGTAGCCACCCCGGTATGGATGATGGCCCGGACGGCGCTTCGCACCATGCGCTGGAGGATTTAGCGCTGACCCGCGTCCTTCCGGGATTAACCGTCCTGACCCCGGCAGATGCGGAAGAAATCGCCGAGGCCTTCGAGCAGGCGGCAAAAATAAAGGGACCCGTTTATATTCGCGTGGCGCGCGAGCCGATGCCGGTTCGCGACAAAAGCGTCGTTCCCCGGGTCAGCGATATCGCCGCCATCGCCGACAGCGGCACGGATTTTGCGATTCTGTTTGAAGGAACGGTACTGGAACAGGCTACCGACGGCTATGAAAAGCTGCTCGCCAGCGGCAAAAAGGGCAAGCTTATTCACGTTGCAACCGTCAAACCCTTCAACCAGCAGGCGTTTTATCGGCTGGTCGAAGGCTGCCCGCTTATCGCTACGCTTGAAAATCACACCGTCAACGGCGGCCTCGGCGGCCTGATCGCGGAAACCCTGGCGCAAAAGGCACATCCGGCGCGCCTTACGCGTCTGGGAACGCAGGACACATTTACCGAATCGGGTAATAGCAGGCAGCTAAAAGCGAAATATGGCATCTCGGGAGACGCGCTGTTTAACGCGCTACGTTAACCACCAGGCGAGCCGGTCAGTTGGCGGTCGGCTCGCGCGTAAAGGGAACGTTTATGGAAGAGAGGCTATTTTCCGCCTGTCAGTTCACCAGCGACTGCCTGAGCTGGCGCAGCGCCGTTCATCTCGCCTGCCGCCCGCTTGAGGAGCAGGGAAAAATCACCGGGGGCTATGCCAGGGCTATTATCAGCGCCACGGAGCAGGATGGCCCCTGGTATATATTGAGCCCGGCGTTTGCGCTACCGCACGCGCGTCCGGAAGCCGGCGTGCTGAGCAGAAACAGCGCGCTTTCGCTGCTTTGCTGTAGCGAGGCCGTTGATTTTCCGGAGCATCCCGGCATTCGGCTGATAGTCGTACTGGCGGCGGCCGATAGTGAACAGCATATCCAGACTATCCAGCGGTTAGTCTGCTGGCTGGATGAGGGGGAAAGACTTCAGCGATACAGCACGGTGCAAAACCGGGCACAGTTTATTGCGCTTCTTGCGTCGCATTAATCTATAGCCAGGGTCGTGCCCTGGCTATGTTCTGAAAAATCAGGCGTGCGCCACCGGCGTAGGATGGTGCCCCGCTTTGCGCAGCAGCGTCAGCAGGTAGATGAATGACACGCTGGCAATCATGATAAACAACAGATTGTCAGAGAAGTTCTGCATCAGCATGGCGGTCAGCGTCGGCCCAAGCAGGCTGCCCACGGTATAGCTCATTAACAGCGCCTGGTTCATCGCCACCAGCTGATGACGCTCAACTTTTTCGCAGGCCCAGGCCATAGCCACCGGATAGAGCGTAAAGCCGGAAGCGCCCAGCACGAACAGCGCGGGCGCCATTGCGGCCTGGCTTAACATCGCCAGACAGCCGAGAATCACCACAAACACCTGAACGCGCAGGACCAGCAGACGGCCGTAGCGATCGGCGAGCCGGCCAATCGGCCACTGCCCCACGATACCCGCGCTCACCATCACCGCCATCCAGAAGCCGATGCCGGAATCGCTAACGCCCTGGTGGTTGAGCCACAGCGGCATCAGGCCATACAGCGAACCGAGCACAATGCCGGAAATAATGCAGCCGTTGACGCCATGACGGGCCTGACGCAGCCTTAACATTGGCCAGATACGCGCCGGTTCGTGCGGCTCATCGGCCTGAGTCGCCACGCGAGCAAACAGCAGCGGCAGAATGGCCGCCAGCGCCAGCGCCGTCACCCACGGCAGAACGCTCATCAGATCCGTCGGCAGCTTGCTGACCATTAACTGGCCCAGCACCGTGCCGACGTAATAAATCATCATATACGCCGCCAGCAGGCGACCCCGGCTCCGCGAAGTGCCGCTACAGACCAGCGCGCTCTCCACCACCACCCAAATCATCGCGCAGCCGACGCCGGCGATAAAGCGCCAGCTGAACCAGCTCCAGAAGCCCAGCGTAATACCAAGACCCACGCAGCCCACGGCAAAAATAACCGATGCCAGGTAATAGCTGCGGTTAAAGCCCAGACGCTTAATTACCCATCCGGCAAGCAATGTTCCCACCAGATTACCGGTAAAATAGGACGAGCCCACCATCCCGACCTGCCAGGTCGGCATATTTTCATGGGCGAGCCAAAGCGGGACGAGCGTATTTAAAACCGCTATCGCCAGGGTCAACAAAAGCAGGCCACAGAGCAGCATTTGCACTGGCCGGGTGTAGATGGTCATGGATATAAACCGTGATGGAGTTCAGATTTCGTGCGCATCATGCCACTGCTGCAAACATTGTCAATCCGCCTGAAATCAGGCGTGACGCGGTTTGCGGGGGAACGATAGAAGTTTTTTATCCAGCGGATCGACAACAGAATAGTTATTTATATTATTCCATTGTTTTTATTAATTTATTGGAAAATAGCGGTGGGAATATCGGTAGAAATATTTCATGAATCGACCGCACTTTTTATCGCGCCAGAATAAGGGTTTCTGGCGCGATAAAGGGCGATTAGCTGGCGATTGCCATTCCAACGGTCATATGCAGGCCGTAGAAGACGCCGCGGCCAATCGTCTCGCCGATCAGCACCAGCACAAAAGCCAGCCCCAGCATCGGCAGCGCAGGCTGGTAGCCTTTGAGCTGGGGGGCAATCCAGCAGACCAGCGCCAACGCCAGCGCAACCAGGCGCCACGCCATCAGCGAACCGTAGGCCGGCACCAGCGCCGAGGCCTGCTGAATAGAGCTATGGATTGTCGCCAGCTCGCTGCCTTGCATCAGCACCACGATGGCGCTAATCACCAGCGCCAGCAGGGTCACCGCCGGCAGCAGGCGCATCGCCCAGCCGTTGACATCGGCAACGCGCAGCAGCAGATATCCCAGCAGCGGACCGCCGATAAACATCGTCAGGAAGAAGCTAAGCGGCGTCCAGACTGTATACCAGGTGGGTACCGTATCAATAGTGTTATAGACGCGGACCATCATCCAGACGAAGATAACCCCCAGCACCATAGTAATGACCAGCCAGAGATGACGCAGCCCCGCCGGTAGCTTATTGACCACCGCCAGCAGCCAGCCAATGCCGCCAACGGCGAAGAAAAGCGCCCCGCTGGCGATTTCGTTACTGAGCGACGAGGCGCCTACGCGATTGAGCGAGTTAAACGCGCGAATGGGCGACCCAAGATGCAGGGTTGAGGCAATAAAGCCCACGCCCATCAGCACCCACAGGCCAAACATGCTCCACACGACGCGCTGCTGCTGTTCACGCGATAAGTCGCCTTTCATTAGCGCCAGAGCCAGCACAATAAAGCCGCCCACCACGCACTGACCAAAGACCGTGAAAATAATCAGCGGCCATTCATGCCATCCACTCCCCATCTCACACCTCCTTCGGGTTGGCCAGGTAGCCGGTGGTATCTCCACACGGTCGGCTGTTGGCGTTAGGTTTAATCACGATACTCGGTTTAGTGAAGTGGGCCGAAGGCAGCGGCGCAACGGCGGCCAGCTGGCCGTGTTTTTGGCGCAGCTCTTCAATCGGGCCGAAATCTAACGCGCGCAGCGGGCAAGATTCCACGCAAATCGGCTTTTTGCCGTCGGCGACGCGCTCGTGGCAGCCGTCGCATTTGGTCATATGACCTTTTGTCGCATTGTACTGCGGCGCACCGTACGGGCAGGCCATATGGCAATAGCGACAGCCGATACAGACATCTTCATCGACAACGACAAAGCCATCTTCACGTTTATGCATCGCCCCGCTCGGGCAAACTTTGGTGCAGGCCGGATCCTCACAATGGTTGCAGGCAATAGAGAGGTAATAGGCAAAGACGTTTTGCTGCCAGACGCCGTTATCCTCCTGCCAGTCGCCGCCGGCGTATTCGTAGATACGACGGAAGCTCACTTCCGGCGTGAGGTTTTTATAGTCTTTACAAGCCAGTTCGCAGGTTTTGCAACCGGTGCAACGGGCGGAATCAATAAAAAATCCATATTGAGTTGTCATCGGTTACTCCTTACAGCTTTTCAACCTGGACGAGGTTGCTATGCGATGGATTGCCTTTCGCCAGCGGCGACGGGCGTTGGGTGGTCAGCACGTTAATGCAGCCAGCCTGATCCACGCGGCCTGCGTCCGGGTTATACCAGGCCCCCTCACCCAGCGCGACCACGCCCGGTATCATGCGCGGGGTCACTTTGGCCTCGATATGCACTTCACCGCGATCGTTAAAAATGCGGATCCGATCGCCATTGGCGATATCGCGCTTCTGTGCATCAAGCGGGTTGATCCACATCTCCTGACGGCAGGCGGCTTTCAGTACGTCAACGTTGCCGTAGGTGGAGTGCGTGCGGGCTTTATAGTGAAAACCGGTCAGCTGCAGCGGATACTTTTTCGCCAGCGGATCGTCATAGTTTTCAAACCCAGGGCTGTATATCGGCAGCGGGTCGATAACATCCTCTTCTTTCAGCTCCCAGGTCGCGGCAATTTCCGCCAGCTGCGCAGAGTAGATTTCAATTTTCCCTGACGGCGTCGTGAGCGGATTGGCGGCGGGATCTTCGCGGAAAGCTTTATAGGCAACGTGGTGGCCTTCCGGATCGCGCTGTTTGAAGATTCCCTGCTTGCGGAATTCATCAAACGGCAGCAGCGCCGGGATCGCTTTACGGGATTGCTCATAGAGGTGACGCAGCCACTCTTCCTGAGTGCGGCCTTCGGTGAAACGTTGCTCAACGCCCATGCGCTTCGCCAGCTCCGTGGTCATCTCATAGATGGTTTTGCATTCAAAACGCGGCTTGATGGCCCGATCGGCAAAAATCACGTATGACATGTTGCCGCAGGAGGCATCGAGGGCAAAATCCATCTGCTCCGAAGCCGTACAGTCCGGCAGCAGAATATCGGCATATTTCGCCGAGGAGGTCATATGGCAATCAATGACCACAATCATCTCGCACTTCTTGTCATCCTGAAGGATGTCATGGGTACGGTTAATCTCTGAATGCTGGTTGACCAGGCAGTTACCGGCATAGTTCCAGACCATTTTAATAGGCACGTCGAGCTTATCTTTGCCGCGCACGCCGTCGCGCAGCGCGGTCATTTCCGTCCCGCGCTCAATCGCATCGGTCCACATAAACATGGAAATACTGGTTTCCACCGGATTATCCAGCGTCGGCATACGTTCAAAAGGCAGGGAGTAAGAACCTTCACGCGCGCCGGTATTGCCGCCGTTAATCCCGACGTTGCCGGTTAAGATTGCCAGCATGGAAATCGCGCGGGAAACCAGCTCACCGTTGGCATGACGCTGTGGGCCCCAGCCCTGAGAAATATAGGCAGGTTTAGCGCTGGCGATTTCGCGCGCCAGCTGCACGATACGCGCCTGGGGAATGCCGGTAATCGTCGACGCCCACTCAGGGGTCTTCGCGATACCGTCTTTGCCCTGACCGAGAATATAGGCCTTATAGTGGCCATTGGCCGGCGCCCCTTCCGGCAGCGTTTTCTCGTCATAGCCTACGCAGTACTTGTCGAGGAAAGGCTGGTCAACGAGGTTCTCGTTAATCATCACCCACGCCAGCGCGGAGACAAGCGCGGCATCGGTTCCCGGGCGGATAGGGATCCACTCGTCTTCGCGTCCGGCGCCGGTGTCGGTATAGCGTGGATCGATAATAATCAGCCTGGCGTTGGATTTCTCCCGCGCCTGTTCCAGGTAGTAGGTCACTCCGCCGCCGCTCATGCGGGTTTCCCCGGGGTTATTGCCAAACAGCACCACCAGCTTGCTGTTTTCGATATCCGACGGGCTATTGCCATCGGCCCAGCCGCCGTAGGTGTAGTTCAGTCCCGCGGCAATTTGCGCGGTGGAGTAGTCGCCATAATGGTTGAGATAGCCGCCGCAGCAGTTCATCAGGCGGGCAATCAGAGTTTTCCCCGGTGGCCATGAGCGAGTCAAGGTTCCGCCGAGGGTTCCCGTTCCGTAGTTCAGATAGATGGACTCATTACCGTACTCTTTTATCAGGCGCTGCATATTGCTGGCGATAGTATCGAACGCTTCTTCCCAGCTGATTTGCTCGAATTTGCCCTCGCCGCGTTTGCCCACGCGCTTCATCGGATATTTCAGGCGGTCCGGGTTGTAGACGCGTCGACGCATCGAGCGGCCGCGCAGACAGGCGCGAACCTGATGCAGACCGTCGTAGCTATCGTCGCCGGTATTGTCCGTTTCAACATATTTTATCTCACCACCCACCACATGCATCCGCAGCGGGCAGCGGCTGCCGCAGTTCACCGTACAGGCGCTCCAGGTGACCGTTTCGCTGGCGGGGTTGAGGTTGTCTGCGGCTTGGGCAATGCGCGTGAAGGGTAAGGTAAAAGCGCTGCTGGCCATCGCCAGCCCGCCAATCGCCGTGGTTTTCATTAAACCACGCCGGCTCACCTCAGCAGCCAGTAAAGCATCGGAGGTTTTGGTTTTCATAGATACTCGCTTTGGTTGCTCACAATTAACTTAATGCCGTTATATAGTTATATATACAACGAAATTAACCTTTATTAGTTTTTTATCCTGTTTAATCCAAAGGGAGTATCTTCGTAATCGCGAAGGCGATTATTGCCCGGTATCAAGAAGGGGGTAAAAAAAAAGCGCCCGCAGGCGCTTTTGAGAAGAGCGTTGAAAAATCAGCCGATAAATTCAAGGCCGCGCATATACGGGCGCAGAACTTCCGGGATCTCGATGCGACCATCCGCCTGCTGATAGTTTTCCATCACCGCGACCAGCGTACGTCCAACCGCCAGGCCAGAACCGTTCAGCGTGTGTACGAGGCGAGTTTTCTTGTCAGATTTGCTGCGGCAGCGTGCCTGCATGCGACGCGCCTGGAAATCCCAGACGTTGGAGCAGGAAGAGATCTCACGATAGGTATTCTGCGCCGGCACCCACACTTCCAAATCGTAGGTTTTGCATGCGCTGAAGCCCATATCACCCGTGCACAGAGCCACTTTACGATACGGCAGACCCAGCAGCTGCAGCACTTTCTCGGCGTGGCCGGTCATCTCTTCCAGCGCCGCCATGGAATCTTCCGGACGTACAATCTGCACCATCTCGACTTTGTCGAACTGGTGCATACGGATCAGACCGCGGGTATCGCGGCCGTAAGATCCGGCTTCAGAGCGGAAGCACGGCGTATGCGCGGTCATTTTGATCGGCAGATCGTCTTCATCAATGATTT
This sequence comes from Klebsiella sp. PL-2018, assembly GCF_019048985.1. Lineage (NCBI taxonomy): Bacteria > Pseudomonadati > Pseudomonadota > Gammaproteobacteria > Enterobacterales > Enterobacteriaceae > Klebsiella > Klebsiella sp. PL-2018. Next base: position 1,960,423 of record NZ_CP077673.1, on the reverse strand, counting down.
CATCGCGAACCAGGTTGGTCAGCGGAACTTCCGCCGTCGGGATCAGCGCGTAGTTGCTGCTGTCGGCTTCTTCTTCCAGCGGACGAGTATGGAACAGGTCGCCGGCGAATTTCGGCAGCTGACCGGTACCGTACAGCGTGTCCTGGTTAACCAGATACGGGACGTAGTTTTCGCTGTAGCCGTGCTGTTCGGTATGCAGATCCAGCATAAACTGCGCCAGCGCGCGGTGCAGGCGTGCCAGCTGGCCCTTCATGACCACAAAGCGAGAACCGGTCAGCTTCACGGCGGCGGCAAAATCCAGCCCTCCGTGCATTTCGCCCAGCGTGACGTGATCGCGAACGTCAAAATCGAACTCGCGCGGGGTTCCCCAGCGGCTGACTTCCACGTTGTCGTTTTCGTCGCGACCGGCCGGAACGTCATCGTGCGGGATATTAGGGATAGCCAGCGCGATATCGCGGATCTCCGCCAGCAGCGCGTCCAGCTCGGTCTTAGCGGCATCAAGCTGCTCGCCGAGTTTGTTCACTTCCAGGCGTAATGGCTCAATATCTTCCCCGCGCGCTTTCGCCTGGCCAATGGATTTCGATCGGGAGTTGCGCTCCGCCTGCAGGTTTTCAGTTTGAACCTGCAGAACTTTACGACGCTCTTCCAGAGCGCGAAGTTTATCTACATCCAGCTTAAAGCCCCGGCGTGCCAGTTTTTCTGCGACTGCGTCTGGCTCGGTACGCAGCAGATTGGGATCGAGCATGCTTATCCTGTGCTTATCGAATTAATAAAAGAAAAATGGCCGCAGAGCGCGACCACGGAAATAGTGTGACAACCTTACCGCAACGCCTCAATTATCGGTAGCGTTTTATCGGGCTATTTTGATCCTGTTCGGTTAACCAGGCGAGCTTTTCGCCTATTTTGCCCTCCAGCCCCCGGTTTGTCGGCTTATAATAGCGCGTTTGCGCCATTTCCTGCGGGAAGTACTGCTCCCCGGCGGCATAAGCATTCGGTTCATCGTGAGCATAGCGATACTCTTGCCCGTAGCCCATCTCTTTCATCAGCTTCGTTGGGGCATTGCGCAAATGAACCGGGACGTCGTAATCGGGACGTTCGCGGGCGTCGGCCATCGCCGCTTTAAACGCGGTGTAAACTGCGTTGCTTTTGGGCGCACAGGCAAGATAGACAATGGCCTGAGCAATCGCCCGTTCGCCTTCCGCCGGCCCGACACGGGTAAAGCAGTCCCATGCGGAGATCGCAACCTGCATCGCGCGCGGATCGGCGTTGCCGACATCTTCCGAGGCAATCGCCAGGCAGCGGCGGGCAACGTAGAGCGGATCGCCGCCGGCGGTAATAATCCGCGCGTACCAGTAGAGGGCGGCGTCCGGGGCGCTGCCGCGAACCGATTTGTGCAGCGCGGAGATTAAATCGTAAAAGCGATCGCCTTTGTTGTCGAAACGCGCGCTGCGCTCACCGGCAATTTCAGTCAGCAGCTCAACTTTCAGCACGCGATTGCCGGAGGCGTCGGCTTCGGCCATATCGGCCATCATTTCCAGCGTATTCAGCGCCCGGCGCGCATCACCGTTGACAAGGTCGGCGATGGCCTTGCGCGTCTCGTCCGGCAGGACGATATTTTGCCCGCCGTAGCCGCGCGTTTTGTCGCTCATCGCCTGGTTGAGCACCTGCTCGATGTCGTCGCTGATCAGCGACTTCAGCAGATAAACGCGCGCGCGGGATAACAGCGCGGAATTGAGTTCAAAGGAGGGATTTTCCGTCGTCGCGCCGATAAAGGTGATGGTCCCGTCTTCAATATGCGGCAGAAAGGCGTCCTGCTGGCTTTTATTGAAACGGTGCACTTCGTCGACAAACAGGATCGTGCGGCGACCCGCGTTGCGGTTTTGGCGCGCGCGTTCAATGGCCTCGCGGATCTCTTTCACCCCGGAGGTCACCGCTGAGATACGTTCAACGTCGGCGCTGGCGTAGCGCGCAATCACTTCGGCCAGGGTGGTTTTTCCTGTCCCGGGCGGCCCCCAGAGGATCATCGAGTGTAGATGCCCGGCCTCAATCGCCCTCGGTAAGGGTTTACCCGGCGCCAGCAGGTGCTGCTGGCCAATGTACTGCGCTAAATTTTCTGGCCGCATACGGGCGGCCAGAGGTTGAAACGCGTTATCGGAAAAATCGAGCGACAGGTTGCTCACGTTCGCCTCTATTTACGTTGATCGTCCACCGTAACCCCTTGCGGCGGCGTGAAGGTGAACTTAGATGCATCCACGGCACCATTTTGTTGCGATTTCAGTTGATAGCTGCTGCGTTGATCGTCCTGTTCCACGGCGCTGAACTGATGAATCGTACCGTCACGACCCACGTTGATGGTGAACTGCTTCAGATTACCGCTGCCGTTTTTCGGCGTCAGAACAAAATCGTCACCGTTCTGCTTAATGTTGTAGTTCTGCCAGTCGCTGGCCTGATTGCGGGCAATCAGCATAAACGGCGTGTTGCTGGTCGCATCTTTCAGCCAGGTAGCGGTAGCCTGCTCAACAAACGGGTTGTAAAACCACAGCGTTTTGCCGTCGGAAACCAGCACGCTTTCATCCGGCTGGGTCATATGCCAGTTGAACAGATTAGGCCGCTTGACCCACAGGTCCCCCTGCCCGTCCTGCACGGCATTACCGCTGCCGTCGGTGACCTTCTGCGTAAAGCTGGAGTGGAAGCTGCTCACTTTATCAAGGCGGCTTTTTAAATCGCTGGCGGCATCCGCCCATACCTGACTGACGACAAAACTGGACAGTAATGCACAGGTGATTGCGAGTTTTTTCATTGTTATTCCTTAATGTGCGTCACTCCCGACGCGGGAGCCTGGTCTGCTGCTAATGTAGAACGGCCAACGGCCGTAAAACAGCAGAACAGGCTGATTTTCACTTATTTACCCAACTTTGCGGTTACTCAAAAGGCGGCGGCGCCAGCACTTCACGGTTACCGTTATGCCCCTGCTCGCTCACGATCCCCTGAGCTTCCATTTGCTCAATGATACGCGCGGCGCGGTTATAGCCAATGCGGAACTGACGCTGTACCCCAGATATGGAGGCTTTGCGTTTTTCCGTCACAAAGTTGACGGCCTGATCGAACAGCGGATCGAGCTCTTCACCGCCCTCGTAGCCACCGCCGCCGCCTTCGCTTTCGCTATCGGAGGTAATGCCATCGACATACTGCGGACGCCCGCGCGCCTTCCAGTCCTGAACGACGGCGTGAACTTCCTCGTCGCGTACAAAAGCGCCGTGGACGCGCACAGGGATCGTCGAGTTAGGCGCGGAGTAGAGCATATCGCCCATTCCCAGCAGTGATTCCGCACCGCCCTGGTCAAGGATAGTACGTGAGTCAATTTTACTCGATACGGTAAAGGCGATACGCGTCGGGATGTTGGCTTTAATCAGGCCGGTGATAACGTCAACCGACGGTCGCTGGGTCGCCAGCACCAGGTGGATCCCCGCGGCGCGCGCTTTCTGCGCCAGGCGCGCAATCAGCTCTTCCACTTTCTTGCCGACGGTCATCATCAGGTCGGCAAACTCGTCGACCAGCACCACGATGTAAGGCTCTTTTTTCAGTACCGGATGCGTCGCATCCATACTGTCGCCAGGCTTCCAGTAAGGATCCGGAATGGGCCGTCCCATACGTGCGGCTTCAGCAATCTTCTCGTTATAACCCGCGAGATTACGTACGCCCAGCGCAGACATGAGTTTATACCGGCGCTCCATCTCGTTGACGCTCCAGCGCAAAGCATTGGCCGCGTCTTTCATATCCGTCACGACTTCCGTTAACAGATGCGGTATTCCCTCATAGACCGACAGCTCGAGCATTTTCGGGTCAATCATGATGAATTTCACGTCTTCCGGCTGCGCTTTATAGAGCATGCTGAGGATCATGGCGTTGACCCCAACGGATTTACCGGAACCGGTGGTACCCGCTACCAGCAGGTGCGGCATCTTCGCCAGATCGGCAGTGACAGGTTCGCCCGCAATGTCTTTCCCGAGGACCACCGTGAGCGGTGAAGGATTATCGCGGAATTTCGCATTATCCAGCACTTCGCGCAGGTAAACGGTCTGGCGCTTTTTGTTAGGCAGCTCCAGGCCAACGTAGGGTTTACCCGGAATCACTTCCACCACGCGAACCGCCGCAGTGGACAGAGAACGGGCCAGATCGCGCGACAGGTTGGAAATGCGCGCCGCTTTCACGCCCGGCGCCAGGTTAAGCTCAAAGCGGGTAATAACCGGGCCAGGTGAGTAGTTCACCACATCGGCTTTAATGCGGAAATCGGCCAGACGAGCTTCAACCAGACGCGCCATTTGCTCAAGCGCAAAGGTATCGATCGGCTCAACTTCAGCCGGTGGCGGCGTGAGCAGGTCAAGCGAGGGCAGCAGCGTTGTCGGCTTCTGTAATGGGCGACTGTCGCCATTGCGCATCAACAGCGGGTGAATGAGACTTTCCTGCGGCTGCGGGATCGGCTGCTGCGGAGCCTGCTGCTGCGGATAGCTGCCAGGAGCCTGCTGCGGCATCGGCTGATGGTGAACCGGCTGCTGCGGCGCGGGTTGATAAGACTGCTGCTGCGCATGTTGCGGCGGCTGAGGCATCTGCTGGTGCGGCATCGGCTGCTGTACGGGCTGCGAATGCTGGGCCGGCTGCTGATTCTGCGGGGCAGGCTGCTGTACTTCCGGCAACGGCGTGAAGACAGGCTCGCTCGGCGTATCATCAACTAACGTTTTCATTGGCGAGAATTCATAATCCGCCGCAGAGAACGGATGCGATCCCGGCGGCTGCTCGCTGGCGTAGCGCTGCTGCTGGGAAGCGGCAAACTGACGGGCAAGTTCGGCTTCAGCGGCAGAATCCTCGTCTACATCAGCCTCTTCCGCAGCGTAGCTATCGCCATAGCGCTGATTTTGCGCAGCCGCGAACTGACGCGCCAGCTCACCCTGCTCAAGCTCTGCAACTTCCTCGTCCGTCAGCGCATCGTCATCATAGTGCTGATGCTCTGCCTGACGCGCACGTTCTTCAGCCAACCGCTGCGAAGGCAACTTAATGCCATAGGAAGCCAGCTCACGGCGCGTGGGCACGCGAACGCGGTTTGGACGCGGCAATTTCGGGCCTATGCCCTCTTTTACCTGCGCACGCGGGCCGCCCGACACCGGGCTAAACAGCGGCGCGGCGCTGTATGCGGCAGATGCGACGGAGGCCGCCCCGGTGGCCTGATGGACGCCAGACGCCAGCGCGCTCACCGCGGCAACATCAGCCGCCGGAGCAGGCGGAGGCGAGATCGGTTTTGTCGCAACCGGACTGACCGGCTCCGGAATCGGCTGATACCATGCGGCAAGCTGCTCGCGTTCACGCGCGCGTTTCTCTTCCACTTCTTCGAAGTAGTACATCGGCGGACGCTGAGGCTTCACCTCCTCTTGCGGAGGCTCAGGCTCAACGGAGGCGGCGTAAGGCTCAGGCTGCTGTACCGGGGCCTGTTCCGGCTGGTACGCATGCTGCGGCTGGTAAGCCGGTTCCGGCTGATACGCTGGCTGCTGTACCGGCGCCTGTTCCGGCTGGTACGCATGCTGCGGCTGGTAAGCCGGTTCCGGCTGATATGCTGGCTGCTGTACCGGGGCCTGTTCCGGCTGGTACGCATGCTGCGGCTGGTACGCTGGCTGCTGTACCGGGGCCTGTTCCGGCTGGTACGCATGCTGCGGCTGGTAAGCCGGTTCCGGCTGATATGCTGGCTGCTGTACCGGGGCCTGTTCCGGCTGGTAAGCATGCTGCGGCTGGTAAGCCGGTTCTGGCTGATACGCTGGCTGCTGTACCGGGGCCTGTTCCGGCTGGTAAGCATGCTGCGGCTGGTAAGCCGGTTCAGGCTGATACGCTGGCTGCTGTACCGGGGCCTGTTCCGGATGATAGACCGGCTGAGCCTCATACCCTGGCAGCGGTTCAGACCATGCCTGCGGCGCAGCGGTATCCTGCGCGGCCAAAGCCACCGGATCGGCAATGCTATGACCGTTCAACAGAGGATCGTAGGGGTCAAAATCGCCGGGACGTGCCGCACTGACGCCGGAGAACAGAACATCATCAGCATTTGCCGGACGCGCTGCGCTGGAGCCAGAAAAAAGGACATCGTCAGCGGCAACAGGCGCACCGCCGGCGCTGTACTGAACCTCGTCTTCGGCGTCATCCATCCGTTTACCCGAGAACAGCGCCGCATCGGTCTTACGCCCCATCGGATTAGAGAACTTCTCAGCCAGACGCTGGCGGCGAGCTAAGGCGCTGCGTAAAATTCGCGCGCGTCGAGAACCCTGCGGCTTCGCGGGTTCATCATCTTCATATTCTTCTTCATCATCTTCATATTCCCCTTCATCAACCCAGGTATCGTCACGACGGGTACGGTTGCTGGCAAACGTGAGAATAGAAAGAATCGCACCGCCGAGTTTTTCAGCAATGCTAACCCAGGACCAGCCGGTAAATAGCGTCAGTCCTGCCGCCCAGATGCAGAGCAGCGCGATTGTGCCGCCGCTGCTGTGCAGCAGCGGTTGCAGGGTGGTGCTCAACAGACTGCCGATCACGCCGCCGGAGGCGAAATACCAGATATCATCAGCGTTGATTGCCGCCAGACCGCAGGAAGTGAGGATCAGCGCCAGCGCGCCAATTAAACGCAGCGAGACGGCGAAATAGTCGATGTACTCGTCGTTTTCTTGATGACGCCAGGCAAACCAGCAGCCGCCGATAATGATGACCGGAATGGTATAGGCCATTACGCCAAAAATAAAAAATAGCGTATCGGCAAGCCAGGCTCCCGGCGTCCCGCCTATGTTGTGAATAGGCTCATGCCACGCCGTTTGCGACCAGCTAGGATCCGAGGGATTAAAGCTGAGTAAGGCCGCCATCAACCAGATGGCAAAAAGGGAGCAAAGAATGAGTAACGCCTCAAGGAGCCGGCGTCCGCTACTCAGCTTTGTGAATTTGACTTCTTTGTCTTCAGTGTATTCCTGGCTCAAGAAAGGCTCTCCAGGTATCAGGCTGTTTCCTGCCTTCGGCTAAAACGGACAACAGTGCCGGGTCTCCCCGGCACTGTTGCTGTATGGATTAACAGGAGTGTAATCAAACTACATCGATTTTGCACCTGTTCCGTGTTAGCGCGTCTTGATTACCAGACGATTACTCTGCTTGACTTCTTCCATTACCACATAGGTACGGGTGTCATTTACGCCCGGCAGGCGCAGCAAGGTCTCGCCCAGTAATTTACGATACGCTGACATATCCGGTACGCGGGTTTTCAACAGGTAGTCAAAATCCCCGGAAACCAGATGACACTCTTGAATTTCTTCAAGTTTTTGCACAGCGGAGTTAAATTGCTCAAACACATCCGGCGCGCCACGATTCAGAGTAATCTCAACAAATACCAGAAGTGATGCATCCAGATAGTGCGGGTTGAGCAGCGCTGTATAGCCCTGAATAAAACCCTGTCTTTCCAGTCGACGCACGCGCTCAAGGCAAGGCGTCGGAGAAAGTCCCACCCGTTTAGAAAGCTCGACGTTGGAAATACGCCCGTCTTTTTGCAATTCATTCAAAATATTACGATCAATGCGGTCGAGATCTTTGCCAGGGCGCTTCTTGCTATCTACCATTATTATTGTCTCTCTGTATTCCTTCCCTACTCCTGTTCCGACTCTGAGCCTTCACTGCCAGAGTCCATCCTGTTATCACCCGTACGACGTTGGGTAACCCAGGGGTACGTGAGAAGCCCGTTGCCTGACGGCAGTCACCGACATCACGCATGGCGTCTGTCCACACCATGCGTAGATTTCGCTAACCCGGATAAAAATGGCATTTGCGTGCATGAAAATTCGCCACACGCGAAACACTGCTTTTCTTCTTCCATGAATGTTTTCGCAAAAGCACAGGGGATTGTCAAAGCAAAACATCGATTTTTAGTACAAGATGCCAGATATTCATAATCCTCCCCGGTTGATTCTCATGTTTTCCTCTTATAATTGTCTCGCTAACAGTAGAATTAGTTATATTCTTCGTTCGTTAAATCGCCGATTAATCGGCAGCTTCTATTGCACATATCGTTAACAAAACCGCCGCGCTCTTTTTTTACGTCCACAAATTCCCTACAATCCAGCTCATGTATGCCAATAAATTATGAGGATCTCATGGGCACGGCCAAACACAGTAAACTGCTTATTCTTGGTTCTGGACCTGCGGGATACACCGCTGCGGTCTACGCAGCGCGCGCAAATCTGCAGCCGGTACTGATTACCGGAATGGAAAAAGGCGGTCAGCTGACCACCACCACGGAAGTGGAAAACTGGCCAGGCGATCCTAACGAACTGACCGGACCGCTGCTGATGGAGCGCATGCATGAACATGCCACCAAATTTGAAACCGAAATTATTTTCGATCATATCAACAGCGTCGACCTGCAAAACCGTCCGTTCCGCCTGGTCGGCGACAGCGGCGAATACACCTGCGATGCCCTGATTATTGCCACCGGCGCTTCAGCACGCTATCTGGGTCTTCCCTCGGAAGAAGCGTTTAAGGGCCGCGGCGTGTCTGCCTGCGCGACCTGCGACGGTTTCTTCTATCGTAACCAGAAGGTTGCCGTCATCGGCGGCGGCAATACGGCCGTCGAAGAGGCGCTGTACCTGTCTAACATTGCTTCTGAAGTGCATTTGATCCACCGTCGTGACGGCTTCCGCGCGGAAAAAATCCTTATCAAACGCCTGATGGACAAAGTGGAGAGCGGCAATATTGTGCTGCACACCCACCGTACGCTGGAAGAAGTGACCGGCGACCAGATGGGCGTAAGCGGCTTGCGTCTGCGCGATACCCAGAATGCGGATAACGTTGAATCCCTCGAAGTTGCGGGGCTGTTCGTGGCTATCGGCCACAGCCCGAACACGGCAATTTTCGCCGGTCAGCTGGAGCTGGAAAACGGCTACATTAAAGTCCAGTCCGGCATCCACGGCAACGCTACCCAGACCAGCATCCCGGGCGTCTTCGCCGCCGGCGACGTGATGGATCATATCTACCGTCAGGCGATTACTTCTGCGGGTACCGGCTGCATGGCGGCGCTGGACGCGGAGCGCTATCTGGATGGTTTAGCCGACGCTTGCAAATAATCTTTACAAGTCAGTAACAAAGGTAAAGAAGGCGACGAAAAGTCGCCTTTATTTTTGCCTCGTTGTAACATTGCCGTGCCCAAAAAACTCATAACTACACCTGCTAAGCGCGCAATGAATAAAACCCGTCAACAAGAGTTAACCCGTTGGTTAAAAGATCAAAGCATTATCTCCCGTCGCTGGTTGATGATTTCCCGCGTATTGGGCGTCGTTAGCGGCCTGTTGATCGTCGCCCAGGCCTGGTTCCTGGCGAGGATCCTCCATCGCATGATTATGGAAAATATCCCCGCGACGGCGCTGCTGCTGCCCTTTACGCTACTGGTGCTGGTCTTTGTGCTGCGCGCCTGGGTGGTCTGGCTGCGTGAAAGAGTGGGTTTTCAGGCCGGTCAACATATCCGCCTTGAGATCCGCCGTCAGGTTCTGGATCGTTTACAGCAGGCGGGACCGGCGTGGATACAGGGCAAACCTGCGGGTAGCTGGGCCACGCTGATCCTTGAACAGATCGACGATATGCATGACTACTATGCTCGCTATTTGCCGCAGATGACGCTGGCCGCCTCTGTACCGTTGCTGATTGTTATTACGATTTTCCCCATCAACTGGGCCGCGGCGCTGATTCTGCTGGGTACCGCACCGCTTATTCCGCTGTTTATGGCGCTGGTGGGAATGGGCGCGGCTGATGCCAACCGCCGCAACTTTCTCGCTCTGGCGCGTTTAAGCGGCCATTTTCTCGATCGCCTGCGCGGTATGGAAACGCTGCGTATTTTTCATCGCGGCGAAGCGGAGACGGACAACATACGCGAGGCCTCGCAGGATTTCCGCCAGCGGACAATGGAAGTGCTGCGCCTGGCGTTTCTCTCCTCCGGTGTCCTGGAGTTTTTCACCTCGCTGTCGATTGCGCTGGTCGCCGTTTACTTTGGTTTTTCCTATCTGGGAGAGCTCAACTTTGGCCATTACGGCGCCGGGGTGACGTTGATGTCCGGTTTCCTCGCCCTGATTCTGGCTCCTGAGTTTTTCCAGCCACTGCGCGATTTAGGCACCTTTTATCATGCGAAAGCGCAGGCGATTGGCGCCGCCGATAGCCTGAAGACCTTTATGGAAGCGCCGCTGGCGCAGGCAGAGCGTGGGGAAAAGGCATTAAAAGATAATGAAACGGTAAGCCTTGAAGCTCGCGACCTGCTGATTAAGTCTCCCGAAGGAAAAGTGCTGGCCGGGCCGCTGAATTTTTCCCTGCGCGCCGGTGAACGCGTGGTGCTGGTTGGGCAAAGCGGCTCGGGAAAAAGCTCGCTACTGAATACGTTAACGGGTTTTCTTCCCTATGACGGCTCGCTCAAGGTCAATGGCGTCGAGTTAAAGAGTCTGGATGCCGACCGCTGGCGTCGTCTCCTGAGCTGGGTCGGGCAAAATCCGCAGCTGCCCGCGGCGACGCTGCGCGAAAACGTCCTGCTCTCCTGCCCTGAAGCCACCGAAGCGCAGCTGCAGCTTGCGCTGGATAAAGCCTGGGTTAGCGAGTTCGTCTCTCTTCTGCCGCAGGGTATTAATACGCCTGTTGGCGATCAGGCCGGCCGGCTGTCGGTCGGGCAGGCTCAGCGCGTCGCCGTCGCACGAGCGCTGCTGGTGCCCTGTCGTCTGCTGCTGCTTGATGAGCCTGCCGCCAGCCTTGACGCGCATAGCGAACAGCGCGTGATGCAGGCGCTGACCAATGCATCAACGCAGCAAACCACGTTAATGGTTACCCATCAGCTGGAAGGACTGGCGAACTGGGATGCGATCTGGGTTATGCAGGATGGTCGAATTGTTGAGCAAGGCAGCTATTCGCAGCTGGCGGCCGCTGGCGGCCCCTTCGCGACCCTGCTCGCTCATCGTCAGGAGGAGATTTAAATGCGCGCATTATGGCCTTACCTGGCGCTGTACAAACGACACAAATGGCTGTTGCTGCTCGGTATCGTGCTGGCGATCGTGACGCTGCTGGCCAGCATTGGCTTATTAACGCTATCCGGCTGGTTCCTGTCGGCATCAGCCGTCGTTGGCGTGGCGGGCATCTACAGCTTTAACTATATGCTGCCAGCCGCGGGCGTGCGCGGCGCGGCAATTATTCGCACCGCGGGCCGCTACTTTGAGCGTCTGGTCAGCCATGACGCCACCTTCCGCGTTCTGCAACACCTGCGGGTCTTTACCTTCAGTAAGCTGCTGCCGCTCTCCCCCGCCGGGCTGGCGCGTTTTCGTCAGGGCGAGCTGCTTAACCGGGTGGTTGCAGATGTCGATACCCTGGATCATCTCTATTTGCGCGTCATATCACCGCTGGTAGGCGCGCTGGTGGTGATCCTGGTCGTCACCGTAGGGTTGAGCGTGCTGGACGTCACTCTGGCCCTGACCCTCGGTGGTATTATGCTGCTCACCCTGCTGGTGATGCCGCCGCTGTTCTATCGCGCAGGTAAACCCGCAGGTGAAAGCATAACCCGGCTTCGCGGGCAATATCGCCAGCATCTGACCTCATGGCTCCAGGGACAGGCGGAACTCATGCTGTTCAACGCCAGCGACCGCTACCGGCAGCAAATGGAAAAAACGGAAGCGCGCTGGCTGGATGCGCAGCGTCGCCAGGCTGAGCTCACCGCGCTCTCTCAGGCGCTGATGCTGCTGATTGGCGGAATTGCGGTTATCGCTATGCTGTGGCTCGCCTCCGCGGGCGTTGGCGGCGATACTCAGCCAGGGGCGCTGATTGCGCTGTTTGTCTTCTGCGCGCTGGCGGCGTTTGAAGCGCTGGCGCCGGTAACCGGCGCATTTCAGCATTTAGGGCAGGTGATCGCCTCCGCAAAGCGCATCACGCAAATTACCGAGCAAGAGCCGGAAGTGGCCTTCCCTCAGGGCGAAGGCCAGACGCTGGATCGCGTCTCGTTACGCTTACATCAGGTCACCTTCAGCTATCCGCAGCAGCCCTCCCCCGCGCTGGAGAAAGTGTCATTGCAGATCGAGGCCGGAGAGCATATCGCCATCCTCGGACGAACAGGCTGCGGTAAATCGACCCTGCTGCAGCTGCTGACCCGCGCCTGGGATCCGGCTGAAGGGGAAATCTTACTCAACAATCAGCTGCTGGGGCAGTTTAATGAGGCGACGCTGCGCCGGGCGATGAGCGTCGTGCCGCAGCGCGTACATCTGTTCAGCGCTACGCTGCGCGACAACCTGCTGCTGGCTTCTCCCGGAGCCAGCGATGCCCGACTTGCCCAAACGCTTGAACGCGTCGGCTTAGCGAAATTACTGGAAGATAGCGGTCTGAATAGCTGGCTGGGTGAAGGCGGCCGTCAGCTTTCCGGCGGCGAGCTGCGCAGGCTGGCTATCGCCCGCGCCCTGCTTCACGATGCGCCGGTCATGCTGCTTGATGAACCTACTGAAGGCCTCGATGCGACGACCGAAAGTCAAATCCTTGATTTACTGGCGGAAGTGATGCGTGAAAAAACCGTGTTAATGGTAACCCATCGTCTGCGCGGACTGGCGCGTTTTAATCAGATAATAGTCATGGACAACGGGAAGATTATTGAGCAAGGTAGTCACGCAGAACTGCTGGCTGAACAGGGGCGTTACTACCAGTTTAAGCAGCGCCTGTAGGCTACTATTGAATCATTGCCTGATGCGTTGAGGTAAAAATGCGGCTGGTTCAGCTCTCTCATCATTCCATCGCCTTCCCCTCCCCGGAAGGCGCTTTACGCGAACCTAATGGCCTGGTAGCGCTGGGCGGCGATCTTAGCCCGGCGCGTTTACTGATGGCCTATCAGCGCGGTATTTTTCCGTGGTTTTCGCCCGGCGACCCTATTTTGTGGTGGTCCCCCGATCCGCGAGCGGTACTGTGGCCAGAGAAATTTCATCTCAGCCGCAGCATGAAGCGTTTCCATCAGCGCTCGCCTTATCGCGTCACGCTGAATCACGCCTTTGGTCAGGTTATCGAGGGCTGCGCCGACCACCGCGATGAGGGAACATGGATAACGCCGGGGATCGTTCAGGCGTACCACCAGCTGCATGAGCTGGGACATGCTCATTCTGTTGAAGTATGGCAGGGAAAGGAATTAGTCGGCGGGATGTACGGCGTCGCGCAGGGCGCGCTGTTTTGCGGAGAGTCGATGTTCAGCCGTGCCGAAAACGCCTCTAAAACCGCGCTGCTGGTCTTTAGCCAGATATTTTCGCAGGATGGCGGAAAATTAATCGATTGTCAGGTGCTGAATAAGCATACGGCGTCGCTGGGCGCAGTGGAAATTCCCCGCCGCGATTACCTCGACTATCTTTCCGTGCTGCGGACGTATCGTCTGCCGGAGCGATTCTGGGTACCAAGGATGCTATTTGCAGGAGAAGCATAAATGTTTTCAGCACATTTTTTGTTGGGATGTTATAATTGCGCGGTAGAGTAGCTTCTGCCCGTTGCCCCGCCGCCGTTTGGGAATAATAAGAGTCAGATAACACCCATTGTTCTGTCACTCCCCCTTTACGTTTGCGCCTGTCACCCGGTTTATCCGCGTGAATTACGGGTAATGCGCCAAAACTACTTCGGCGATTTGACGTAAAACTTTACATACTTGCTGAACTTCGGCATTATCTTGCCGGTTCAAAACTACGGTAGTGATACCCCAGAGGACTAGATGGCCAAAGAAGACAATATTGAAATGCAGGGCACCGTACTTGATACGCTGCCTAACACTATGTTCCGCGTAGAACTGGAAAACGGTCACGTGGTAACTGCGCATATTTCCGGTAAAATGCGTAAAAACTACATCCGCATTCTGACGGGCGACAAAGTGACTGTTGAGCTGACCCCGTACGACCTGAGCAAAGGCCGCATTGTCTTCCGTAGTCGCTGATCGTTTTCGCGCTTAGCGCGCCAGATGCTGAAGGCCGGGATAATTCCCGGTCTTTTCATTTCTGCGTCATTTACAACTTAAAGCGCGCAGATAAAAAAACCGGCCCTGAGGCCGGTTTTGTCACTGAGTACCGAAACTTAATGCGCCGCTTCCGGTTTGTGCTTCTGCGCACTCTGGAAGTCGTAGGTCAGCGCATTTTTCTCTTTATCCAGTTCAACGGTCACCTGTCCGCCGTCAACCAGTGAGCCAAACAGCAGCTCGTTGGCCAGCGGTTTTTTCAGGTTGTCCTGAATCACCCGCGCCATCGGACGCGCGCCCATGGCCCGGTCGTAGCCTTTCTCGGCCAGCCAATCGCGGGCTTCCTGGCTGACTTCCAAAGAGACGCCTTTCTGATCCAGCTGAACCTGCAGCTCGACGATAAATTTATCCACCACCTGATGGATAACCGTCGTAGACAGATGATCGAACCAGATAATGTTGTCGAGACGGTTACGGAACTCCGGCGTAAAGATCTTTTTGATCTCATCCATCGCATCCGGACTGTTGTCCTGATGGATGAGGCCAATGGATTTACGCTCGGTTTCGCGCACCCCGGCGTTGGTGGTCATCACCAGCACCACGTTGCGGAAATCCGCTTTGCGGCCGTTGTTGTCGGTCAGCGTCCCGTTATCCATCACCTGCAGCAGCAGGTTAAAGACATCCGGATGCGCTTTTTCAATTTCATCCAGCAGCAGCACCGCGTGCGGATGCTTAATAACCGCATCGGTCAGCAGCCCGCCCTGATCGAAACCGACGTAGCCCGGAGGCGCACCGATTAAGCGGCTGACGGTATGACGTTCCATATATTCGGACATATCAAAACGCAGCAGCTCAATGCCCAGCGACTTCGCCAGCTGTACGGTAACCTCGGTTTTACCGACCCCGGTAGGCCCGGCAAACAGGAAAGAGCCGACGGGTTTGTGCTCATGGCCAAGCCCGGCGCGCGCCATCTTGATCGCTTCGGTTAAGGCCTCAATCGCCTTATCCTGGCCGAAGACCAGCATTTTCAGGCGATCGCCGAGGTTTTTCAGCGTATCGCGATCGCTGCGGGAAACGCTCTTCTCAGGTATACGCGCAATCCGCGCCACCACGGACTCAATATCCGCCACGTTAACCGTTTTCTTACGTTTGCTCACCGGCATCAAGCGCGCACGCGCCCCGGCTTCATCAATCACGTCAATCGCCTTATCCGGCAGATGACGATCGTTAATGTACTTCACCGCCAGCTCTACCGCCGCACGTACCGCTTTCGCGGTGTAACGGACGTCGTGGTGCGCTTCATACTTCGGCTTCAGGCCGTTAATAATCTGCACCGTCTCTTCCACGGAAGGTTCGGTGATATCAATTTTCTGGAAACGCCGCGCCAGGGCACGATCTTTTTCAAAGATGTTGCTGAACTCCTGATAGGTCGTCGAGCCAATGACCCGAATCTTACCGCTGGAAAGCAGCGGTTTAATCAGGTTAGCGGCATCGACCTGCCCGCCGGAAGCCGCCCCCGCACCGATAATGGTGTGGATCTCATCGATGAACAGAATACTGTTGGTGTCCTGCTCCAGCTGCTTAAGCAGCGCTTTAAAGCGTTTTTCAAAGTCGCCGCGGTATTTGGTACCTGCCAGCAGCGAGCCAATATCCAGTGAATAGATAGTGAAATCGGCCATCACTTCCGGCACGTCGCCCTGCACGATACGCCAGGCAAGACCTTCAGCGATAGCGGTTTTACCAACGCCGGATTCCCCCACCAGCAGCGGGTTGTTCTTGCGGCGGCGGCACAGAACCTGAATAGCACGTTCCAGCTCTTTCTCGCGGCCGATCAGCGGATCGATACCGCCTACGCGGGCAAGCTGGTTGAGGTTGGTGGTGAAGTTTTCCATACGATCCTCCCCGCCTGCTTGCTCTTCGCTGCTGCCAGGCTGACTTCCGCTGTTATCGGAAGACTGGCTCGGCTCGTCTTTACGCGTACCGTGAGAGATGAAATTCACCACATCAAGTCGGCTGACTTCATGTTTACGCAGCAGGTATGCCGCCTGAGATTCCTGTTCGCTAAAAATCGCGACCAGAACGTTGGCGCCGGTCACTTCGCTGCGGCCGGAAGACTGGACGTGGAAAACAGCACGTTGCAGCACGCGCTGGAAGCTCAGCGTCGGCTGAGTGTCGCGCTCTTCTTCCGTTGCAGGCAGTACGGGTGTGGTCTGTTCGATGAAGGCTTCAAGCTCCTGACGCAGCGCGACCAGGTCCACTGAACACGCTTCAAGCGCTTCGCGGGCCGAAGGGTTGCTAAGCAGCGCCAGCAACAAGTGCTCGACGGTCATGAACTCATGACGGTGCTCGCGCGCTCTGGCGAAAGCCATGTTTAAACTGAGTTCCAGTTCTTGATTGAGCATAGGCACCTCCCCCAAGTTTATTGCCTGCATTCAGGCTTTTTCTTGCGTACACAACAACGGATGTTCGTTCTCCCTCGCATACTGGTTCACCATCGATACTTTGGTTTCTGCGACTTCTGCGGTAAACACCCCGCAAATCGCTTTACCTTGATAGTGAACCGTCAGCATCAGTTGCGTTGCACGTTCAACATCATAAGAAAAGAATTTTTGTAACACGTCAATAACAAACTCCATTGGAGTGTAGTCATCATTGACTAATATCACTTTATACATAGATGGCGGTTTAAGCGCATCTTTAACTTCGTCCTCAATTAGCTGATCGAAGTCCAACCAGTCTCTCTTACTCATCGTCAGTGTTCATCATCGGTTGCTGTTGCCAACAGGCGGTGGCCTGTCGATGACCAGAGGCTATGCACATCACAAATCTACAATAGATCATAGATAATTATCATCTATTACTTCCATCCGCGACGTCTGTCACATTCCCCGGCAATAGCGTTAACTGCTTCAAATTTTGACGCATTTTTCACCGTCCCCTGGCGTCAATCGCTTGACGCATTTCCTGATTTCTCTAAATTGTAGTGGCGAGAGTTGGCGAGCAAATGAACAACTCGTCACTCCACTACCGGTTCATTCCATCTTACTTATAAGATTTACGAAGGATGTCGAAGTATGGAAATGGGTACTGTTAAGTGGTTCAACAATGCCAAAGGGTTCGGTTTTATCTGCCCTGAGGGCGGCGGCGAAGACATTTTCGCCCATTACTCGACCATCCAGATGGATGGTTACAGAACGCTAAAAGCCGGACAAGCGGTTCGGTTTGATGTTCACCAGGGGCCAAAAGGTAACCACGCCAGCGTGATTGTCCCTGTTGAAGCTGAAGAAACAGAAACAGCCGCATAACTCTTTTGCTTCATTGTGTACATCCCGCCAGCAAAATGCCAGTCCTTCTGACTGGCATTTTTTTATCGCTACTCGCGCGCCAGGGCGTCGACGGGGTCCAGACGAGCCGCATTGCGCGCCGGTAGCCAGCCAAACAGCACCCCGGTCAGCGTGGAGCATAAAAACGCGGTCAATAGCGCCAACGGTGAAAAACCGATCTCCCAGCCGGGTAAAAACAGCTGTAATACAAAGGCAATCAGCAGCGAAAGCGTGACGCCCAGCGCCCCGCCAACCAGGCAAACCAGCACCGCCTCGATCAAAAACTGCTGTAAGACATCGCTGGCCCGCGCCCCGACCGCCATACGGATACCGATCTCCCGCGTGCGTTCGGTGACGGAGACCAGCATAATATTCATCACGCCAATCCCGCCGACCACCAGCGCAATCACCGCCACCAGCGTCAGAAACAGCTGTAATGTATGTGTGGTCCGTTCCGCCGTTTTCAAGATGCTGTCCATATTCCAGGTGAAAACATCTTTCTTACCGTGACGCAGTTCCAGTAGACGCAACAGCTGCTGCTCGGCAACCGCGCTGTCGTAGCCTTCATTGACGCGCACGGTGATGGAATTCAGCCACGACTGCCCCATCACCCGGCCAGCCATCGTGGTATAGGGCAACCAGACGCGCAGAATTTTGCTGCTGCCGAACATTGACTGTTTTTCATCCGCCACGCCGATCACCGTCGCAGGCATATTGCCGACCAGAATCACTTCGCCGACGACCCGCGCTTTGTGCGGAAATAGCTGTCGGCGCGCGTTGCTGTCGAACACCACCACCTGCGCGCGGCTATTTAGCTGAAGCTCGTTAAAGGTATTGCCTTCGCTAAAGGTCATGCCGTAGACGTTAAAGTACTGCGCCCCTACGCCCTCGGCGCTGGCGGCAACGTCGATATTATCCGCCCGCAGGCGCAGGCTTTTTGATACCGCAGGGGTCGCCGAGCTCACCCACGGCTGTTTCTGAATAGCTAACAGGTCATCGTACTTGAGCGATTGCTGATAGCGGGGATCGTCATCGCCGAAATCCTTGCCGGGATATACATCAATGGTATTGGTGCCGATGGCGCGGATATCGGCCAGCACCATCTGCTTCGCGGCATCGCCCACCACCACAATCGACACCACAGATGCGATGCCGATAATAATCCCGAGCATCGTCAGCAGCGTACGCATTTTATTTGCCGCCATCGCGCGCCAGGCCATGATCAGCGCTTCGCGAAAGCCGCTGCTGAACTGACGCCACGCCGACGGTTCGGCCGCCGTGCGCTGGCGCAGTACGCCGCCTTGCGCCGGGCTCAGCGCGGGCGGATTACGCACGATTTCACCGTCGTGGATCTCAATCACCCGCTCCGCCTGGGCCGCTACCTGCGGGTCATGGGTGACGATAATCACCGTATGCCCCTGCGCTTTTAGCTGGTGAAGGATCCCCATGACCTCTTCGCCGGAGCGGCTATCCAGCGCACCAGTTGGCTCATCCGCCAGAATCACTTCCCCGCCGTTCATCAGGGCACGGGCGATACTCACCCGCTGCTGCTGGCCGCCGGAGAGCTGCGAAGGCTGATATTCAGCTCTGTCGCCCAGCCCCAGCCGAACCAGCAGCTCATGGGCCCGGGCAAGGCGCGCTTTGCGCTCGGCGCCGGCATAAACCGCAGGAACTTCCACGTTCTGCGCCGCGGTGAGATGCGATAACAGGTGATAGCGCTGGAAAATAAAACCGAAATGTTCCCGCCGCAGGCGCGCCAGCTCGTCGCCGTTGAGACGAGCCACGTCCGTTCCCGCGACCCGGTAGGTACCGCCGGTCGGTTTGTCCAGACAGCCGAGAATATTCATCAGCGTGGATTTCCCGGAGCCGGACGCGCCGACGATTGCCACCATCTCACCGGCGGCAATGTTCAACGTAATGCCTTTCAGCACCTCAACGTTGCCATCGCCGGAGGGGTAGCTGCGGCGAATATCACGCAGTTCCAGTAACGCCGTCATTTCGCCGCTCCGGCCGCACCTTCGCCGATAATGACTTCATCCCCCTCGTCCAGCCCTTTCACCACCGCCACATCGGTGTCGTTACGCGCGCCGATAACGATTTCACGCTCTTTAACTTCACCGGTACGCAGCAGACGCACGTGATAGCGGTTATCGCCGATGGCCTCACCCAGCGCGCTCAGCGGGATGGTAATAACATTTTTCACTTCTGAGAGCTGAATATGCACCTGGGCGGTCATCTCCAGACGCAAGATGCCCTGCGGGTTCGGCACTTCAAAACGGGCGTAGTAGAAAATAGCGTCGTTGACCTTTTCGGGCGTCGGGAGAATATCCTTCAGCGTTCCTTCATAGCGCGTCAGCGGATCGCCCAGTACGGTAAACCAGGCCTTTTGCCCCGGCTTAAGATGAATGACGTCCGCTTCCGAGACCTGCGCCTTCACCAGCATGGTGCTGAGATCGGCCAGGGTCAAAATATTCGGCGCCTGCTGGGCGGCAATCACCGTCTGCCCCTGCAGGGTGGTGATTTGCGTCACTTCTCCGGACATCGGCGCCAGAATTTTGGTGTAGTCGAGGTTGGTTTTGGCCGTATCCAGGGTCGCCTGATTGCGTTTGACCTGGGCTTCAATCGTGCCGATTTGCGCCTCTTTGACCGCTAAGTCGGTCGCGGCGGTATCGAGGTCCTGGCGAGAGACCAGCTGCCGCTGCGCCAGCTGCTGCTGACGAGCCAGCGTCGCCGCAGACAGTTTACGTTCCGCGCGCGCCTGGTTCAGCTGCGCCCGTAGCTCCATCAACGTCGCTTCGACTTCCTTTATCTGGTTTTCCGCCTGCTCCGGGTCGATAACCCCCAGCAGCTGGTCTTTTTTCACTTTGTCGCCAATCTCGACGCGCAGCGTTTTTAGCTGCCCGCTCACCTGCGCCCCGACGTCCACTTTTTTCAACGCATCGAGCTTACCGGTCGCCAGCACGCTCTGCTGAAGGTCGCCTTTACGCACCACCAGCGTCTGATACTGCGGCAGCGGCGCATTCAGAATTCGCCATCCCCAGACGGCGAGGGCCAGCACGACAATCGCCAGCAGCCACCAAACTTTCCTGCGCTTTCCATTTAATTTCATAACAATTCCTGATGTTTTAACCCGCAGAACCCGCGACAATTCTATCTAAATGCGGCAATAGAATAACGCGCATTTTTAGATGCGCTTCATTTTTGTTTAACTGAAGTTGAGGGTGTGCAGATGAAGACCTGCCGGGATGGATCGCCCGGCAGAAAGAGAGAAACAGCGGCCAGCGCTAATCCGCGCGTCCGCGCGCCAGCCATAGCACGCGAGAGAACATTTTTTTCAGCAGTGCTGGAATGGCGTCAACCCCGCGCCGCCCGGCCTCCATAGCCACTTCAATCGCCAGGTCCGGTTTTGACGAACGGTGAATCGCTTTGGTGATCACCCGCCGCATATTCATGGGTATATTCATCGGCAGCTGCGCGACCCGGTGATAAACATCGTCGAAGCCCTGACGGTACATAAAATGCTCCATATCCATCGCCGGTAGCGCGGTGAGATGGTCTCGCTCCAGCATTTTATCGTCATTCAACAAACTGCGAACGGTGGCGGCGTATTTCTTCCCGGCTTCATCGCCATCCACCAGCACATGCCACTCAATACCCATTCGCCGGGCGAATTTAATCAACGGCTTCAAACCCGACTGGGCAAACTCAATGACCTTCACCCCTTCCGCATCAAAGTGATGGCCGCACTGGCGGGCCAGCTCGTTGATAACCCAGGTTTCCGTCTCCCCCTCCACCAGCAGCCAGCAGCGGGCAAACAGCGATGAAGCACGGTTAAAGCGAATATGAAACGCGATGCGCCGGCTGTCTTCCGCATTCATCCCGCCGGGCCCCAGCCGCCAGGCCGACACTCGTGAAGATTCACGCACCAGCCGACAGACGTGCTCGACGGGCGTTAATGACAGCAGTTCGCCGGAGTTCGTTGTCGTCACCCGCTGCAGCGGCAGTAAATTGAGCAAATGCCAGGCCACCGACAGCATAATAGGATGCAGCCGGGTTTCCGGGTCCTCAATCAACAAGAGCGGCCGCGCATCGCGATCGAGCCTTACCGTGCCTTTCGCCTGCAGCAGAGTCGAAAACAGCCCCAATAAAATCACCCGATGGCTGCGCCCGCCGGGTTTGTCGATCATCCTGTTGATGATGTCCAGATAGCGCCAGCTGCGCTGTTCATCATGTGAATGACGGCGCATCAGACGATGGCGCGACTGCGCGCTGCTCTGCTCGGCAAAATAGTGCTCCAGCAATTGCACCATAGCCGACAGCCCCTGGCGGATCTGCCCATCGGTTAAATTTTGCGGATGATGCACCAGCTCGCGGGAGAGAAAATCGAGCTGGCGGGCGGTAATCTCGATCTGCGGCGAATGCGGCACGGTACCGTTATGGATCCTCCGCATAAAACGGGCGTCGCGTAGCCGCAGAACCGGCATCAGCCGTACCAGGTGACGGGCGAGTTCATCAATATCGTCAAGCTCCAGCGCTTTCCCTTCACCATCAATAAAGCTGCGCAGGGTCATCACGCTGTCGTCATCGGCAAGCTCCCCCTCCAGGCGATAGAAAACGCGCTGATAGCCATCGTCGCAGGGAACCCAGCAGCTGCTGAGAGGACGATAGCGTCGAACCCGATGGCGACCGGGTTCATTTTCACGGAAGGTCAGGATGATATGCAGATGATGCTCGCGCCCCTGAATATCGCCGGGCGGAAACCAAAAATCTTCCCGAACAAAATGATAGAGGTCGAACTCCGGCGACAGGAGCAGCGTCAGGGCATCCAGCAGGCTGGATTTACCCCAGGAATTTTCGCCAATCAGCACGTTATTTTGTTCAAGCATCAACGATAATCGGTTAATGCCGCGAAAACCGACTATTTCTACGCGCTCAAGATGCATATGCCCTCCGCTCAGTGGCGACTATCTCCTTCAGTTATCAGCAGTATAGCGAGGTGAGCATCAACATGACACTCCGGGCGTCTGCGAATCGCTCATGGCTGCAGGGGGGAATGTGATGCGCCGTACTTCACTTAATTGAGAAACGCATTCATCATTGAAAGTCGTTTTTTTAACCGTTTTTGTTCTACACTTTTAAAAAATCCGACATGAAAAGGAATCCCAGCGCATTGTTCTAAATCAAATTACATCAATTTATTTAACTGGTCCCAAGGTGGCGATCGTCCCTAGAATAGCGTCGCTTTATTCTGGTCGTCATTCTTTGTGGCGAAAATAAAGGCCGGCACGAAAACTCGTGCGCGTTTACGTTTTTATTGAGGTGGTTATGTTTAGAAAATTAGCAGCAGAATGCTTTGGTACATTCTGGCTGGTATTTGGTGGTTGCGGCAGCGCCGTTCTGGCTGCGGCATTCCCTGAGCTGGGAATTGGTTTTGCCGGCGTCGCGCTGGCTTTCGGTTTAACCGTATTAACCATGGCGTATGCCGTCGGTCATATTTCCGGCGGACACTTTAACCCGGCGGTAACTTTAGGTTTATGGGCCGGCGGTCGTTTCCCGGCCAGGGACGTGATTGGTTATATTATCGCCCAGGTTGTCGGCGGTATTATCGCCGCCGCTATTCTGTACGTTGTCGCCAGCGGTAAAGCGGGCTTTGACGCCGCCGCTAGCGGATTCGCATCGAACGGCTATGGCGAACATTCTCCCGGCGGTTTCTCCATGCTCTCCGCTATTGTGATTGAGATCGTCCTGACCTGCGGCTTCCTGCTGGTCATTCACGGCGCCACGGATAAAAACGCACCGGCCGGCTTCGCTCCTATCGCTATTGGCCTGGCGCTAACGCTTATCCACCTGATCAGCATTCCGGTCACCAACACGTCGGTAAACCCGGCGCGCAGTACCGCGGTAGCGATATTTCAGGGCGGCTGGGCGCTGCAGCAGCTGTGGCTATTCTGGGTGATGCCGATTATCGGCGGCATTCTCGGCGGCGTGCTCTACCGCACCCTGCTGGAAAAACGCAGCTAAACTTCCCCCACTTTTCTTGAGGCCCGGTGCTGCCGGGCCTTTCTTTTTTTCCACCACTTTACTCAGTCCGGCGATTTGGGTAGTGTCAGGGGCGCTATTTTCATTCTGCAAGGACCAGGTCGTTCATGTTTTCGGGACTTTTAATCATTCTGCTGCCGTTGGTTATAGGCTATCTTATTCCTCTTCATCGGCCATCAGCCCTTAAACTCATCGCGCGACTTCTGAGCTGGATTGTCTACGTTATTCTCTTTTTTATGGGTATTAGCCTGGCCTTCCTGGATAATCTGGCCAGCAACCTCCTGGCGATCCTTCATTATGCGGCGGTCAGCGTCGTTATTATTCTGCTGTGCAATATTGCCGCCCTGATGTGGCTCGAGCAAAAAATGCCCTGGCAAAATCATCATCGTCAGGAAAAATTACCCTCCCGTCTAGCAATGGCTCTGGAATCCCTTCAGCTATGCGGCGTGGTATTTATTGGTTTTCTGATTGGTCTGAGCGGCATATCCTTTTTACAACACGCCACCGAGGCCAGCGAATATACCCTGATCTTCCTTTTGTTCCTCATCGGTATTCAACTGCGCAATAATGGCATGACGCTGCGGCAGATCGTACTGAATCGCCGCGGAATGATTGTCGCGGTAGTGGTCATGGTCAGTTCACTGCTGGGCGGTATCATCAACGCCTTTATTCTCGACCTGCCGCTAAAAACCGGGCTGGCCATGGCTTCCGGGTTTGGCTGGTATTCGCTCTCCGGGATCCTGCTGACCGAATCCTATGGCCCGGTAATTGGCAGCGCCGCCTTCTTTAACGATCTTGCCCGCGAGCTGCTGGCGATAATGCTTATCCCCGGACTGGTGCGCCGCAGCCGTTCCACCGCGCTGGGCCTTTGCGGCGCGACATCAATGGACTTTACGCTGCCGGTACTGCAACGCTCTGGCGGGGTGGAGATTGTGCCGGCGGCCATCGTTCATGGCTTCATTCTCAGTCTGCTGGTGCCCATATTGATGGCTTTCTTCTCCGCTTAATACCTCTCTGGCGGTAGTCTTCTGCCGCCAATTTTGCGCTAAATCAATCTCCCCGTAAGTTGTATCAGAAATACCTTTTCTCTTCTCGCGCTCGGGCATAATCTTAAACATGTATATTAAATATAACTTTAAAAAGGTGTGACCATGTTTTGTGTGCAATGTGAACAAACCATCCGTACCCCGGCAGGGAACGGCTGCTCTTACGCGCAGGGTATGTGCGGGAAAACGGCCGAAACGTCCGATCTGCAGGATCTGCTGATTGCCTCTCTGCAGGGGCTCTCCGCCTGGGCGCTTAAAGCCCGTGAATACGGCATCATCGACCACGACATCGATAGCTTTGCGCCGCGCGCTTTTTTCTCCACGCTGACCAACGTTAACTTCGATTCCCCGCGTATCGTTGGCTATGCGCGCGAGGCCATCACCCTGCGTGAAGCGCTGAAAGCCCAGTGCCTGAATATTGATGCCCACGCGACGGTTAACAACCCGATGGCCGATCTGCAGCTGGCGAGCGACGATCTGGGCGACCTGCAGCGCCAGGCGGCGGAATTCACCCCGAACAAAGACAAAGCGGCCATCGGCGAGAACATTCTCGGCCTGCGCCTGCTGTGCCTGTACGGCCTGAAAGGCGCTGCGGCTTATATGGAGCACGCGCACGTTCTGGGTCAGTACGACAACGACATCTACGCCCAGTACCATAAAATCATGGCGTGGCTCGGTACCTGGCCTGCCGATATGAACGCGCTGCTGGAGTGCTCGATGGAAATCGGCCAGATGAACTTCAAAGTGATGAGCATTCTGGACGCTGGCGAGACCACCAAATATGGTCACCCCACCCCGACTCAGGTCAACGTCAAAGCGACCGAAGGCAAATGCATTCTGATTTCCGGCCATGACCTGAAAGATCTGTACAACCTGCTGGAGCAAACCGAAGGTACCGGGGTTAACGTCTACACCCACGGTGAAATGCTGCCAGCGCACGGTTACCCGGAACTGCGTAAATTCAAGCATCTGATTGGTAACTACGGCAGCGGCTGGCAAAACCAGCAGGTTGAGTTTGCCCGCTTCCCTGGCCCGATTGTGATGACCTCTAACTGCATCATCGACCCAACCGTCGGCGCCTATGACGACCGTATCTGGACCCGCAGCATCGTCGGCTGGCCAGGCGTCAATCATCTGGAAGGCGAAGATTTCGCCCCGGTTATCGCCCAGGCGCAGCAGATGGCGGGCTTCCCGTACAGCGAGATCCCGCACCTGATCACCGTTGGCTTCGGTCGTCAGACCCTGCTGGGCGCGGCTGATACGCTGATCGACCTGGTGAGCCGTGAAAAACTGCGCCATATCTTCCTGGTGGGCGGCTGCGACGGGGCGCGCGGCGAACGTAACTACTTCACCGATTTCGCCACCAGCGTACCGGACGACTGCCTGATCCTGACCCTGGCCTGCGGTAAATACCGTTTCAACAAACTCGAATTCGGCGATATCGAAGGTCTGCCGCGTCTGGTCGATGCCGGTCAGTGTAACGACGCTTACTCTGCCATCATCCTGGCGGTCACCCTGGCTGAGAAACTGGGTTGTGGCGTGAACGACCTGCCGCTGTCTCTGGTGCTCTCCTGGTTTGAACAGAAAGCGATTGTTATTCTGCTGACCCTGCTGTCGCTGGGCGTGAAAAATATCGTCACCGGCCCGACGGCGCCGGGCTTCTTCACGCCGGACCTGCTGGCCGTTCTCAACGAGAAATTCGGTCTGCGTTCCGTGACCACCGTTGAAGAAGACATGAAGCAGCTGCTGAGCGCGTAAGGAGTAAAGAATGACAATGCCAACTCATCAGTGCCCATGGCGGATGCAGGTTCATCACATCCATCAGGAAACGCCGGATGTATGGACAATTTCGTTGCTGTGCCACGACTATTATCCGTACCGTGCCGGGCAGTATGCACTGGTCAGCGTACGTAATTCAGCGGAGACGCTGCGTGCTTACACCATTTCATCGACGCCGGGAGTAAGCGAGTACATCACGCTGACCATCCGTCGGATTGACGATGGCGCAGGCTCACAGTGGCTGACCCGCGACGTGAAGCGCGGCGACTATATCTGGCTGTCCGATGCCATGGGTGAATTTACCTGTGAAGATAAGGCTGAAGATAAGTTCCTGATGCTGGCTGCTGGCTGCGGCGTTACGCCAATCATGTCAATGCGTCGCTGGTTGGCAAAGTACCGCCCGCAGGCCGATGTGCAGGTGATCTTTAACGTTCGTTCACCGCAAGATGTTATTTTTGCCGACGAATGGCGCGAATATCCGGTGACCTTAGTCGCTGAAAACAATGCCACCCACGGTTTTGTTTCTGGCCGACTGACGACCGATCTGCTGAAAAGCGTACCGGATCTGACCTCTCGTACCGTGATGACCTGCGGCCCGGTGCCGTATATGGATTGGGTTGAGCAGGAGGTGAAAGCGCTGGGCGCGACGCGTTTCTTTAAAGAGCAGTTCTTTACGCCGGTAGCCGAAGCCGCTACCAGCGGCCTGAAGTTCACCAAACTGCAGCCGGCGAAAGCGTTCTACGCGCCGGTCGGCACCACGCTGCTCGAAGCGCTGGAAAGCAATAAGGTGCCGGTTACCGTCGCCTGTCGCGCAGGCGTCTGCGGCTGCTGCAAAACCAAAGTGGTTTCCGGAGAATATACCGTCAGCAGTACCATGACGTTAACCGATGCGGAAATCGCTGAAGGCTACGTGCTGGCCTGCTCCTGCCACCCGCAGGGTGATTTAGTACTGGCTTAACCCTCAACTGCCGGATGGCGCAACGCCATCCGGCAACGTTTACCGCCAGGCTGAATTGCCGGCGATGGCATAGCGCCCTGCCCCGAGGAAGGCAATCGCCAGCGCGCCCACAAAGAAATAGACCAGGCTCTCAATCGCCCACGCGCCTACCGCATCCAGCGCAAAGGTTTTGCCCGTCCCGACCATCAGCCAGGCCACGACCATCGTAAACGCCAGCACCAGCGCCGCCGGACGCGTAAGCACTCCCAGAATCAGCAGGCAAGGCGCTACCACCTCGCCCACTAAAACCCCATAAGCGATAAACCCCGGCAATCCTTTTGCTACCAGCATATTGCTGATTCCCCCTACGCCATCAAATAGCTTATGCAACCCGTGAAACAGCATCAGCCCGCCAACGGCAAGTCGTAACAAGAGTTTGCCGAAATCGTCATGGGATAGCAGTTTATTAACAGCATTTAACAGCGATTTAACCATTTGAAATGATTCCTGTTTACCACTTTATGTGAGCTCAGATTATGCGGAGTTTTCGCTGAAAAAAACCAGCGGAAAATGAGAGGTGAAAGCGGGCGTAACTGGCAGTTTCATCTAAGCTTGTAAGCGTTATCACAAAAAGGAGATGGAGAACCATGAAACAGACCGTGGCGGCATACATTGCCAAAACTCTTGAACAGGCTGGCGTTAAACGTATTTGGGGCGTAACCGGGGATTCGCTCAACGGCTTAAGCGACAGCCTGAACCGTATGGGGACCATCGACTGGATGCCCACGCGCCATGAAGAAGTGGCCGCCTTCGCCGCCGGGGCGGAAGCGCAGCTTACCGGCGAACTGGCGGTCTGCGCAGGCTCCTGCGGGCCGGGCAACCTGCATCTGATTAACGGCCTTTTCGACTGCCACCGCAATCACGTTCCGGTTCTGGCCATCGCCGCCCATATTCCTTCCAGCGAAATCGGCAGCGGCTATTTTCAGGAAACGCATCCGCAGGAGCTGTTCCGGGAATGCAGTCACTACTGTGAACTGGTCTCAACCCCGGAACAGATCCCGCAGGTGCTGGCCATCGCCATGCGCAAAGCAGTGATTAACCGCGGCGTCTCGGTAGTGGTGCTTCCCGGCGACGTTGCGCTGAAAGCCGCGCCGGAAAGCGCCAGCAGCCACTGGTACCACGCGCCGCTGCCGCAGGTGACGCCGGCGGAAGAAGAGCTGAAAAAGCTGGCCCAGCTGCTGCGCTATTCAAGCAACATCGCCCTGATGTGCGGCAGCGGCTGCGCCGGGGCGCATAAAGAGCTGGTAGACTTCGCCGCGAAGCTCAAAGCGCCTATCGTTCACGCGCTGCGCGGCAAAGAGCACGTAGAATACGACAACCCTTATGATGTGGGGATGACCGGGCTGATTGGCTTCTCCTCCGGCTTCCACACCATGATGAACGCTGACACCCTGGTGCTGCTCGGCACCCAGTTCCCCTATCGCGCCTTCTACCCGACGGACGCGAAAATCATTCAGATTGATATCAATCCCGGCAGTATTGGCGCCCACAGTAAAGTGGATATGGCGCTGGTCGGCGATATTAAATCGACCCTCAGCGCGCTGATGCCGCATCTTGAGGAGAAAACCGACCGTAAGTTCCTCGATAAAGCGCTGGAACACTATCGCGACGCGCGCAAGGGGCTTGATGACCTGGCGAAGCCCAGCGACAAAACAATTCATCCGCAGTATCTGGCGCAGCGCATCAGCCACTATGCCGACGACGATGCCATCTTTACCTGCGACGTGGGTACGCCGACCGTCTGGGCCGCGCGCTATTTGCAGATGAACGGCAAGCGTCGCCTGCTCGGATCGTTCAACCATGGGTCAATGGCTAACGCCATGCCGCAGGCCATCGGTGCGAAGGCCACCGCCCCTGACCGTCAGGTTGTGGCAATGTGTGGCGACGGCGGCTTCAGCATGCTGATGGGGGATTTTCTCTCGCTGGCGCAGATGAAGCTGCCGGTGAAGATCGTTATCTTCAATAACAGCGTACTGGGCTTCGTGGCGATGGAGATGAAGGCCGGGGGCTATCTGACAGACGGCACTGAACTTCACGCCACCAACTTTGCCCGCATCGCCGAAGCGTGCGGCATCAAGGGCATACGTGTTGAAAGCGCGTCAGAGGTTGATGAAGCGCTGCAAACCGCTTTCGCTACCGATGGCCCGGTCCTGGTGGATGTGGTCGTCGCCAGTGAAGAGCTGGCGATGCCGCCGCAAATTAAACTGGAGCAGGCCAAAGGTTTCAGCCTTTATATGCTGCGCGCGATTATCAGCGGCCGCGGCGACGAAGTTATCGAACTGGCGAAAACTAACTGGCTAAGGTAAAAATATCCTTTTCAATTCATACGCAAAATTATTCGTGTTGCCTCAAGGCGGCAAGGCCGAAAATCCCCGGGCGCAGAGATAACTCTGTGACCGGGGTTTGAGGGTGCAGCCCACGCCGGGGCAGCGCGAAGGATGAAGTGTATAAGGATATGACATGATAGATTTACGCAGCGATACCGTTACCCGTCCGGGCCGCGCCATGCTGGAAGCCATGATGGCCGCCCCGGTCGGGGATGACGTGTATGGCGATGACCCGACCGTTAACGAACTCCAGCGCTTTGCCGCCGACCTGGCGGGCAAAGAGGCCGCTATCTTCCTGCCTAGCGGCACCCAGGCCAACCTGGTCGCCCTGCTCAGCCACTGCCAGCGCGGCGAAGAGTATATCGTCGGCCAGGGCGCGCATAACTATCTCTACGAAGCCGGCGGCGCGGCGGTGCTTGGCAGCATCCAGCCGCAGCCAATCGATGCCGCAGCGGACGGTTCCCTGCCGCTGGATAAAGTCGCGGCCAAAATCAAACCGGACGATATCCATTTCGCCCCTACCCGGCTGCTGTCGCTGGAAAACACCCATAACGGCAAAGTGCTGCCGCGTGAATATCTCAAAGAAGCCTGGGAGTTTACGCGCCAGCGCGGCCTGGGACTGCACGTTGACGGGGCGCGTATTTTTAACGCCGTCGTGGAATACGGCTGCGCGCTGCGCGAGATCGCCCGCTACTGCGACTCCTTCACCATCTGCCTGTCTAAAGGACTCGGCGCGCCGGTAGGCTCGCTGCTGGTGGGGAGCGAAGAGTACATTCACCGCGCTATCCGCTGGCGGAAAATGGTCGGCGGCGGGATGCGTCAGGCCGGTATTCTGGCGGCCGCGGGCCTGTATGCCCTGCAGAACAACGTCGCGCGCTTAAAAGAGGATCACGACAACGCCGCGTGGATGGCGGAGCAGCTGCGCGCCGCCGGCGCCGAGGTGACGCGTCATGATACCAATATGCTGTTTGTTCGCGTCGGTGAAGCGCGCGCCGCCGCGCTGGGCGAGTATCTGCGCGAACGCGGGGTGCTGATCAACGCCTCGCCCATCGTGCGCCTGGTGACGCATATTGACGTTAACCGCCAGCAGCTCACCGAGGTGGTTAGCCACTGGCAGGCATTTTTAAACCGTTAAGGAGTCCGGCGTGTCGCAGCGAATTCTGGTGCTTGGCGCCAGCGGTTATATCGGCCAGCATCTGGTGAAAAGGCTCAGCGAGCAGGGCTTCACCGTGCTGGCGGCGGCACGCCAGATCGACAGGCTTAAAAAACAGCAGCTCCCCGGCGTCGAGTGCTATTCGCTCGATTTAAACCAGCCGGACGCGCTACCCGCCCTGCTGGCGCAGGCTGATACCGTTTACTATCTGGTGCACGGGATGGGCGAAGGCGGCGACTTTATCCGCCACGAACGGCGGGTCGCCCTCAACGTTCGCGACGCGCTGCGCAAGTCGCCGGTGAACGAAGTCATCTTTCTCAGTTCCTTACAGGTGGAGAAGCAGGAGCAATCCGATCATCTGCGCGCCCGCCAGATCACCGGCGATCTGCTGCGCGAATCAGGCGTTCCGGTAGCGGAAGTTCGCGCCGGCATTATCGTCGGCGCCGGTTCCGCCGCCTTCGAAGTGATGCGCGATATGGTCTACAACCTGCCGGTGCTGACGCCGCCGCGCTGGGTGCGCTCGCGCACCACGCCGATTGCGCTGGAAAATTTACTCTACTATCTGCTGCAGCTGCTAAACCATCCGGCCCGCGAGCATCGGGTGTTTGAAGCCGCCGGACCGGAAATTTTGAGCTATCAGCAGCAGTTCATCCGCTTTATGGCGGTCAGCGGCAAACGCCGCCCGCTGATCCCCATCCCTTTCCCGACCCGCTGGATTTCGGTGTGGTTTCTCAACGTCATTACCTCAGTGCCGCCAACCACGGCCAAAGCGCTGATCCAGGGGCTAAAGCACGATCTGATTGCCGACGATCGGGCCCTGCGGGCCTTAATTCCTCAACCGCTTATCGCGTTTGATGAAGCGGTGCGCCTTACGCTTAAAGAAGAGGAGCAGCTGGTGAACTCCAGCGACTGGGGCTACGATGCGCAGGCCTTCGCCCGCTGGCGGCCCGAGTACGGCTACTATCCGAAACAGGCAGGCTGTACCGTTAACACTTCCGCCAGCCTTGCTGCGCTGTGGAAGGTAGTCAACCAAATTGGCGGCAAAGAGGGCTATTTCTTCGGCAACGCTCTGTGGAAAACACGCGGGGTGATGGATCTGCTGGTCGGTCACCGGCTGGCAAAAGGTCGCCCGGAAAATGAATATCTGCAGACCGGCGATGCGGTGGACAGCTGGAAGGTGATTATCGTCGAGCCGGAAAAGCAGTTGACGCTGTTATTCGGCATGAAAGCGCCCGGCCTTGGCCGCCTGAGCTTTACCCTGCGCGATAAAGGCGATCATCGCGAACTGGACGTGCGCGCCTGGTGGCACCCGCACGGTATGCCGGGGCTTTTCTACTGGCTGCTGATGATCCCGGCGCATCTGTTTATTTTTCGCGGTATGGCGCGACGCATCGCCCACCTGGCGGAGCAAATCACCATCAAATAGAGTATAGGTGCAGAATTCTTTCATGATTCTCATTGCATCGTAGTCAGAATCACGGAAAAATGCGCACGAAATTCTTTTGTTAAACAGTGGATCGATATGAAGGTACTGGTTACCGGTGCGACCAGCGGATTGGGCCGCAACGCGGTGGAATATCTGCGTAACAGGGGCATTAGCGTCAGAGCGACCGGGCGCAACGAAGCGATGGGCAAGCTTCTGAGCAAAATGGGCGCAGAGTTCGTCCCTGCGGACTTAACCGAGCTGGTCTCTTCGCAGGCCAAAGTGATGCTCGCCGGTATCGATACCCTGTGGCACTGTTCCAGCTTTACCTCGCCGTGGGGCACCCAGCAGGCCTTCGATTTAGCTAACGTGCGCGCGACCCGGCGTCTCGGCGAGTGGGCGGTTGCCTGGGGCGTGCGCAACTTCGTGCATATCTCTTCGCCGTCGCTCTATTTTGATTATCACCATCATCGCGATGTTGCGGAGGATTTCCGCCCGCAGCGTTTCGCCAACGAATTCGCCCGCAGCAAGGCGGCAAGCGAAGATGTGATCAATCTGCTGGCGCAGGCCAACCCAAATACCCGTTTTACAATCCTGCGTCCGCAAAGCCTGTTTGGCCCGCATGATAAAGTGTTTATCCCGCGCCTGGCGCAGATGATGCAGCACTACGGCAGCGTCCTGTTGCCGCGCGGCGGCAGCGCGCTGGTGGATATGACCTACTATGAAAACGCGGTACACGCGATGTGGCTCGCCAGCCAGCCGCAGAGTGACCTTCTGCCCTCGGCCCGCGCGTACAACATTACTAACGGCGAACCGCAAACCCTGCACAGCATTGTGCAGAAACTCATAGACGAGCTGGGGATTAAGTGCCGCATCCGTTCGGTTCCCTATCCCATGCTGGATATCATCGCCCGCAGCATGGAGCGCTTTGGCAATAAGTCAGCGAAAGAGCCCGCATTTACCCACTACGGCGTCTCTAAGCTGAACTTTGATTTTACTCTTGATATCTCCCGCGCCCAGCAGGAGCTAGGCTATCAGCCGGTCATCACGATGGATGAAGGGATTCTCCGCACCGCCGCGTGGTTGAAGGACCACGGCAAGCTGCACTATTAACCGCGCCCGTACTTTTCCAGCAGCGCTTCGGCTATCGCCAGGGTTTGCGCATCGGCAACCCCGTCCCAGCGCGCGGGACGGAAGTGCATCTGGAAAGCCATAATGACCCGCTTCTGCTGCGCTGGCGTCATTTCCGGCGTCACCTGATAGCCGTAGCGCGCCAGGACGTCCAGCAGCGCTGCGGCGTCTACCGGCTCGTATGACGGACGGCCCTGCAGATAAAATGCCACGCGCCGGGCATCAGGCCATGCGCCAATCCCCTGCTCGGCCAGCCTGCGCCACGGGAACAGCGGCCCCGGATCGTCTTTGCGCTGCGGCGCGATATCCGCATGGGCGACCACGTTCTGCGGCGCGATGTGGTAGCGGGCGATAATATCTTTCGCCAGCGGGATCAGGGCGTCAATCTGCGCCGGATTAAACGGCGTAAAGCTTTTCACCCCCGCCGTTTTTTGCCAGCCGCGGTTCTCCAGCTCGATGCCAATCGAAGTGTCGTTAATGCGCGTGCTGCCGCGCCAGAAGCTGACGCCCGCATGCCAGGCCAGTTCCTCTTCCGGCACCAGCTGCCAGATCCGCGGTTTGCCTCCGTGCAGCGGCGGTTTCTCCGGGATCAGGTAGTGAGAGCTCACCTGGTTATCCGTCAGCGTCGCCAGCGAAACGTCGAAATCATCGGCGGTGTAGTGAATCACCAGCACTTTGATGCGCGGATAAGCCGCCTGCGCCGGATGGCGCGTATCCAGCTGATAGCCATCGCGATCGATAATACCTTTTTCGCTGGCGCAGCCCGCCAGCAGCAGCGCCAGCAGTACGCCTGCCCGGCAAGCTCTCATCGGCGGGTCTTCACCGCGGTGCCGCTAACGCTGACCATCAGCATGCTGCTATCTTTACCTACGGTTTCGTAGTCAATATCAATCCCGACCACCGCATTGGCACCCAGCGCCTTCGCCTGCTCGCTCAGCTCTTCAAACGCAATTTCACGGGCCTTACGCAGCTCCTTTTCATAGGCGCCGGAACGACCGCCGACGATATCGCGGATGCTGGCGAAAAAATCGCGGAATACGTTGGCGCCGAGAATCGCTTCCCCCGTGACGACGCCGCAGTATTCAATGATGGGCTGACCTTCGAGGGTCGGAGTGGTGGAAAATTGCATGATGAAACTCCTTCTTTAGCGTTCAATGCGTTAGCTCTAAGGGTCAAGCACAATCCCTATCTGATACACTATGCTTGAAAAGATATTCTAACGTAGTGAGCTCATAAGGAAATCATCATGCGCTACAAAGTTCTTGCATTAGTCCTCCCCTGCGCGCTGGCGCTCAGCGCCTGTACTACCGTCACGCCTGCGTACAAAGATAACGGCACCCGCAGCGGCCCCTGCATCGAAGGCGGCCCGGATGACGTAGCGCAGAAGTTTTATGACTACCAGGTACAGCACCGCAACAGCGATTTAACCGCGCTGCGCCCATACCTGAGCGACGGTCTGGCAAAACTGCTGAACGACGCGCGTCAGGACCCGTCTAACAACGCCCTGCTGCAGTCGAATCTTTTCTCCAGTAGCACAACGCCAGCCGACAGCGCCGATGTCGCCAGCGCCTCCACCATCCCTAATCGCGACGCGCGCAATATTCCCCTGCGCGTGGAGCTGAAACAGGGCACCCAAAGCTGGAAAGACGAAGTGCTGATGATTCAGGAAGGCCAGTGCTGGGCCGTGGATGACGTGCGCTACCTCGGCAACAACGCCCATGCGCCGGCGGGCACCCTGCGTCAGAGTCTGGAAAAACGCTAATCCAGGCGTTGGGCCGCTCGGGCCGAATGAAATAACCCCGGTAAAATGTCGGCATTTCCGCTGGTAATGCCGACATTGACTTATCCCACCTTCACGAAGCCATATTTTGTGCTAACTTTAAATGTAAACATGGTTTACATTTAACTTTTAACGCATAAATATTGCATAACTATTCTGCCAAAGGTACTATTTGCGGCCTCAATTGCTATATGTATCAGACTGCCCAGATGAGCATAAAATTAAACGGCATTAATTGCTTCTACGGCGCACACCAGGCGCTGTTCGACATCACGCTGGATTGCCCGCAGGGGGAAACGCTGGTGCTGCTCGGCCCAAGCGGTGCCGGTAAAAGCTCGCTGCTGCGCGTCCTCAATCTGCTGGAGATGCCGCGTTCCGGTACGCTGCATATCGCCGGAAATCATTTCGACTTTACCAAAGCGCCTTCTGACAAAGCCATTCGCGAGCTGCGCCAGAACGTGGGTATGGTTTTCCAACAGTACAATCTGTGGCCGCATCTGACCGTGCAGCAAAATCTGATTGAAGCTCCCTGCCGCGTGCTCGGTTTGAGCAAAGATCAGGCTCTCGCCCGCGCTGAAAAGCTGCTCGAACGTCTGCGCCTGAAACCCTATAGCGATCGCTACCCGCTGCATCTTTCCGGCGGCCAGCAGCAGCGCGTCGCTATTGCCCGCGCCCTGATGATGGAACCGCAGGTTCTGCTGTTCGATGAACCCACGGCGGCGCTCGATCCAGAAATCACCGCCCAGATCGTCAGTATTATCCGCGAACTGGCTGAAACCGGTATTACGCAGGTTATCGTCACCCACGAAGTGGAAGTGGCGCGCAAAACAGCCAGCCGCGTGGTCTATATGGAAAATGGCCATATCGTTGAACAAGGTGATGCCGGCTGCTTCGCGCATCCGCAGACCGACGCGTTTAAAAACTATCTTTCACATTGATGTTTTCGGGGAAATGACGATGAAAAAAGTACTGATTGCCGCTCTTCTTGCGGGCATGAGCCTCTCCGCTACCGCAGCCCAGACCATTCGTTTCGCCACCGAGGCCTCCTACCCTCCGTTTGAATCGATCGATGCCAATAACAAAATTGTCGGCTTTGATGTCGATCTGGCGAACGCGCTGTGTAAAGAGATTGATGCCACCTGCACCTTTACCAACCAGGCTTTCGACAGCCTGATCCCCAGCCTGAAGTTCCGCCGTTTCGACGCGGTCATGGCCGGGATGGACATCACCCCTGAGCGTGAAAAACAGGTGCTGTTCACCACCCCGTACTATGAAAACTCCGCGCTGTTCGTCGGCCAGCAGGGTAAATTCACCAGCATTGACGCCCTGAAAGGCAAGAAAGTCGGCGTGCAGAACGGCACCACTCACCAGAAATTCATCACCGACAAACACCCGGAAATCACGACCGTTCCTTACGACAGCTACCAGAATGCGAAGCTGGACCTGCAGAACGGCCGTATTGATGCCGTATTCGGCGATACCGCCGTGGTGACCGAATGGCTGAAGAGCAATCCGAAGCTGGCCGCGGTGGGCGACAAGGTGACCGATAAAGACTACTTCGGCACCGGTCTCGGCATTGCGCTGCGCCAGGGCAATACCGAACTGCAGCAGAAATTTAACGCTGCGCTGGAAAAAGTGAAAAGCGATGGGACTTACCAGTCTATCTATAACAAATGGTTCCAGAAGTAACGCTGAATGAACGAATTTTTTCCATTAGCAAGCGCCGCCGGGATGACCGTCGGCCTTGCCGTTTGCGCCCTGATCATCGGCCTGGTTCTGGCGATGCTGTTTGCCGTCCTCGAGTCGGTAAAGCTGCGTCCGGTCGCCTGGCTCGCAACCGGCATTGTCACCCTTTTGCGCGGACTACCGGAAATTCTGGTGGTTCTGTTTATCTATTTTGGTTCCTCACAGCTTCTGCTGACCATTTCTGACGGTTTTACGATCAATCTCGGCATTGTGCAGATCCCGGTACAGATGCAGATTGAACACTTCGACGTCAGTCCGTTCCTCTGCGGGGCTATCGCGCTTTCTCTGCTGTATGCCGCTTACGCATCGCAGACCCTGCGCGGGGCGCTTAAAGCCGTTCCGCAGGGGCAATGGGAATCCGGTCAGGCGCTGGGATTATCGAAAGCCGCTATTTTCTTTCGCTTAGTGATGCCGCAAATGTGGCGCCACGCGCTGCCGGGACTCGGCAACCAGTGGCTGGTGCTGCTGAAGGATACCGCGCTGGTGAGCCTGATCAGCGTCAACGATCTGATGCTGCAAACTAAAAGCATCGCCACCCGAACCCAGGAGCCGTTTAACTGGTATATCATCGCGGCGGCAATCTATCTGGTCATCACCCTGTTGAGTCAGTACATTCTGAAACGTATTGACCAGCGTGCGACGCGCTTCGAACGGAGACCAGGCTGATGCTTGATTACTTACCCGAACTGCTAAAAGGGCTGCATACCAGCCTGACGCTGACCGCAGCCTCTATCGTCGTAGCGCTGATTCTGTCGCTGATCTTCACCATCATTCTGACGCTAAAAACGCCGGGGCTGGTGTGGATCGTGCGCGGCTATATCACGCTGTTTACCGGCACGCCGCTGCTGGTGCAGATCTTCCTGATTTACTACGGCCCGGGACAGTTCCCGTCGCTGCAGGAGTATCCGGTACTCTGGCATCTGATTTCCGAGCCCTGGCTCTGCGCGCTGATCGCCCTTTCTCTCAACAGCGCCGCTTATACCACGCAGCTGTTTTATGGCGCCATTCGCGCCATCCCGGATGGCCAGTGGCAATCCTGCGGCGCGCTGGGAATGAGTAAGAAAGATACGCTGGCGATCCTGCTGCCGTACGCCTTTAAACGCGCCCTCTCCTCCTACTCCAACGAAGTGGTGCTGGTGTTCAAGAGTACGTCTCTGGCCTACACCATTACCCTGATGGAAGTGATGGGTCACAGCCAGCTGCTCTATGGGCGTACCTATGATGTGATGGTGTTCGGCGCCGCTGGCATTGTCTATCTGGTGGTCAATGGCCTGCTGACGCTGCTGATGCGCCTGGTGGAACATAAAGCGCTGGCCTTTGAGCGACGCAATTAAAAACGCATAAAAAGCCAAATCAAGACGGATAAGCTCACTGAATTATCCGTCTTTTTTTATTCTAATTAAAATAAATACCCATGATTATTGAATATAAATTCATTTAGTGGCATTGTTACTCCCAGCCGCAGACACGGCACAACATCATAAGATTGACCGACGGGAGTTCCACAATGAAAAAGTTAGTTCTGGCCGCACTGCTTAGCACTTTCGCCTTTGGCGCCGCTGCCGCAGAAAAAATCAGCTTTGGCGTTTCTGCAACTTACCCACCGTTTGAATCGATGGACGCCAATAACCAGATCGCCGGTTTCGACATCGATCTGGCAAACGCGCTGTGTAAGCAGATGCAGGCTGAGTGTACGTTTACCAACCATGCCTTCGACAGCCTGATCCCGGCGCTCAAATTTAAGAAATATGATGCGGTCATCTCCGGCATGGACATTACCCCGGAGCGCAGCAAGCAGGTGGCGTTTACCGACCCGTACTACGCTAACTCCGCGCTGGTTATCTCGAAGAAAGATGCCTTCCACTCTTTTGCCGATCTGAAAGGTAAGCGTATCGGGATGGAAAACGGCACCACGCACCAGAAATACCTGCAGGATAAACATCCGGAAGTGAAAACCGTGGCTTACGATAGCTACCAGAATGCGTTTATCGACCTGAAAAATGGCCGTATTGATGGGGTGTTTGGCGATACCGCCGTGGTCAACGAGTGGCTGAAAACCAACCCGCAGCTGGGCGCGGCAACGCCGAAAGTCACCGACGCGCAGTACTTCGGTACCGGCCTCGGCATTGCGGTACGCCCGGATAACAAAGCGCTGCTGGAAAAACTGAACGCCGCGCTGAAGGCGATTAAAGCCGACGGCACCTACGAGAAAATCAGCAAGCAGTGGTTCCCGGAGTAAGCATTTCCCGGAGGCGGCGCTTGACGCGCCTGTCCGGGCTACCGGCCCGCAGACAGCCGTGGCCCCGTAGCCCGGGCAAGCGCAGCGCGGCCCGGGACGAAGCCGCACTAAAGCCTCAATCCCGGCGCATTCAACGGGTTGCGGCGTAAACGCCTTACCCGGGCTACCGGCCCGCAGACAGTCGTGGCCCCGTAGCCCGGGCAAGCGCAGCGCGGCCCGGGACGAAGCCGCACCAAAGCCTCAACCCCGGCGCACTCCCCGGGTTGCGGCGTAAACGCCTTACCCGGGCTACCGGCCCGCAGACAGTCGTGGCCCCGTAGCCCGGGCAAGCGCAGCGCGGCCCGGGACGAAGCCGCACTAAAGCCTCAACCCCGGCGCACTCCCCGGATTGCGGCGTAAACGCCTTACACGGGCTACCGGTCCGCAGACAGCCGTGGCCCCGTAGCCCGGGCAAGCGCAGCGCGGCCCGGGACGAAGCCGCACTAAAGCCTCAATCCCGGCGCATTCCCCGGGTTGCGGCGTAAACGCCTTACCCGGGCTACCGGTCCGCAGACAGCCGTGGCCCCGTAGCCCGGGCAAGCGCAGCGCGGCCCGGGACGAAGCCGCACTAAAGCCTCAATCCCGGCGCATTCCCCGGGTTGCGGCGTAAACGCCTTACCCGGGCTACCGGCCCGCAGACAGCCGTGGCCCCGTAGCCCGGGCAAGCGCAGCGCGGCCCGGGACGAAGCCGCACCAAAGTCTCAATCCCGACGCATTTCCCGGGCTGCGGCGTAAACGCCTTACCCGGGCTACCGGCCCGCAGACAGCGATAGACCGGTATCCCGATCGGCCAATCCGCCACCTTAAACCGGCAGGGTAAACTGGAAACAGGCCCCTGCGGGCGCTTCAAGCAGGCGAATATCGCCGCCGTGCAGCTGCAGCATCCGTCGCACAATCATCAAACCCAGTCCCCCTCGTGATGCGCTTTGCGCGCCAGGTTCAAGCACCGAAGGCCGTTCGAACAAGGTTGCCCGCAGCTCACCGGCAACGCCCGGTCCGCTATCGGCCACCTCGACGATAAACTCCGGACCTGAGCGACGCGCCGTCAGGCGGATAAGCCCACCTTCCGGCGTATGGCGAATGGCGTTATCGAGCAGATTAGTCAGCACCCGTTCAATCATCGAGAGATCCGCCGTTATCGGCGGTAGCCCGGTGGCCAGATCCAGCTGTAAACCGATATTGCGCGTCGCGATTGCCAGGTCGAATTTTTGCGCGACATCCTGCACCAGCTCAGCCAGCACGAAGGTTTCCGGCTGCGGCTTAATCCCGCCGTGCTCCAGGCGAGCCAGCTCAAACAGCTGCTGAGAAAGATGGCGGACCTTGTTCCCCTGGCGCAGGGCGATATTCAGATACTGCTTGTTCTCCTCCATCGTCAAGCGATCGGCCTTCAGGCTTAACGTTTCCAGATATCCCAGCAAAGAGGTGAGCGGCGTGCGTAAATCGTGGGAGATATTGGCGACAAATTCTCGCCGCTGGCGATCGCTGTCGGCCAGACGGTCCCACTGCCCGGCAATCTGGCGGGCCAGTTCAATAAAGCGATTATGCAGCACGGCCACTTCATTCCCCGGGTTCGCCTCCGGAGTTTGCGCCGCCAGCGCCTTGATCGCATGAATACTGTCCTGGCTGTCGGTTGCCACCAGCGCGGTGAGCTGACGCACCGGGCGCGTTACCCAGAACCAGGCAAGCCAGCCAGCCAGCCCGCCGAGACCGGCCACCAGCAGCAGAGTCCACAGCAGCAGGCTCCACAAGGTTTTCTGCCAGGCGCTTGCCGCCAGTTCATTAAAGGTTTCGCCCTGCAGGATAATGTAGAGATAGCCGCGCAGCTGGCCGTCCTGGCGCAGCGGCGCCACGCTAAACACCTTTTGCTTATCAAGGCTGCGCGGATCGTCGCCGTACACCGGCCAGGCGCCGCCGGAAAGAAACGTTTGCACCGGCGCCAGATCGATGCGCTGGCGCTTAATATGCCCCGGCGGCGCGGCGTCGGCCAGCAGCTCGCCGTCGGGCGAAAGCAGATACAGCTCTACGCTGGGATTGAAGGTCATCAGCCGATCAAAAAGCGGCTTCAGCATCCGGCGATCAACCTGCCCCTGAGCGTCCAGCAGCGGCTCGCGGGCGGCGATCTGCTGCGCCAGCCCGGCGGAGAGACGCTGGACCATGACATTGCCGTACTGCGCGCTGCTGTACAGCTGGATCAGACAAACGGCTACGGCACAGAGCAGCAGCAGTGAGGTAAACACCAGCGCCAGGCACTGGCTGAGGCTGAGACGGCGGATCATGGCTGCGCCTCTTTGCGCTCCACGGCAAATTTATAGCCTTTTCCCCAGACGGTCAGAATGATGTCCGGCTCCGCCGGGTCGCGCTCAATTTTGGTGCGCAGGCGGTTGATATGGGTATTGACCGTATGCTCATAGCCGTCGTGCTGATAGCCCCACACCCGATCAAGCAGCTCAAGGCGGGAAAAGACCTCCCCCGGATGGCGGGCAAAGTAGTAGAGCAGGTCGAACTCGCGCGGCGTCAGATCCACCGTCTCGCCGCGCAGCTTAACGTCGCGCGACAAGGGGTCAATGCTTAAACCATGGCTGGCGATACGGCCGGCATCCATCAGCAGATTCTGCCCCATCGCCTCCTGACGACGGAACACCGCTTTGACCCGGGCGGTCAGTTCGAGAATCGAAAACGGTTTGGCCAGATAATCATCCGCTCCCATCTCCAGCCCCTGTACCCGCTGGGTTTCGCTGGCGCGAGCGCTGATAATAATCACCGGCAGATAGCGGGTTTGCTGACGAATGCGCCGACAAATTTCCAGACCGTCTACGCCCGGCAGCATCAGGTCGAGGATCACCGCATCCCAAAGCTCTTTTTCCAGCAGGCGCAGGGCCTGGGCTCCGTCCGCCACGTGGACAATCTGATAGCCCTCATCCAGCAGATTCAGGCGCAGCAGCGCGGCGATATCTTCATCATCTTCAACCAACAGGATTTTTTTTGCCACCGGCAGCACTCCGCTATTCTTACGTTCTGATTAGCCAAGCTTACCCGATCTTCACCGCCTGAAGAGTTCACATTTTGTTTATACTTCGCGAACCAGCAGGGTCAGCACCTCATAGTGGGCGGTATGGGGGAACATATCGAACAGCTGGACGCGCTCAATGCGATAACCGGCCAGGCGAGCGATATCTTTCGCCATCGTCCGGGCGTTGCAGCTGGAGTAGATAATAAAGCCTGGCGCCATACGGTTTAAATAGTCGCACAGGCCGTCGCCGATACCGCGACGCGGCGGATTCACCAGCACCAGATCGGGAATGTCGCCTTCGCCGGTCGCAAACTGCGTGGAATCGAGCGCCTGAAAATGCAGATTATGCAGCCCGAGCTGCGCCGCCGACTGCTTCGCGCAGGCGATCGCCTCCGGGGCAATTTCAATCCCGGTCAGGCGCATCTCAGGCGTTGCGCTGTGCAGACCAAAGCCGCCCACCCCGCAGAAGAGATCCCACATATGGTTGACCGGCAGCTGGCGCACCCAGTCGCGAGCGGTGGCATACAGGCGGCTGGCCACCGCCGGGTTGGTCTGAAAGAAGCTTTGCGGGCGGATCCACAGCGGCACGCCGTTGAAATTTTCCGCCAGCGCCTGCTGGTCGGTGAGGAAAATTTCCCGCTCTCCTTCCATGATGGCCATATGCACCGGCTGAATATTGGCGGTAATCACCTGCAGCTGCGGCAGCAGCGCCTGAAGCTCCGGCAGCGCGGCGCGCAGCTGGGCAAGCTTGGTCTCCGAACGCAGGACAAAGCGCAGCATCATACCGCCGTCGAGCCGGCTTTCGGTCAGCAGAATGTACTTCAGCTCTCCGCGCCTGCGGGCAACGTTATAGGGCGTGAGCCCGGCGCGGGCGATAAACGGCTTGAGCGCAGCGAAGACGGGCGCGAAGCTTTGCGGATAAAGCGGACAGTCGGTCAGGTCTTCCGGGGCGCCATCACGGTGCAGCATCCCCAGCAATGGGCGCTCCACGCTACCGCTGACCACCATTTTCGCTTTGTTGCGAAACCCGCTTTCCGGCCCGCAAACCGGTGCGCACCATTCAGCGGCGGGCGCATCGGCGAGAAGCGCGCGAAGATCGGCCATTTTATCGGCGAGCTGTTGGGATACCGGCAGTTCCAGCCACTGGCAGGAGCGGCAGCGGCCCGCGTCATAAAGTGCGCAATGCATAACAAGACCTTCAAAAAAACAGGGGCGGGGATTGTATCACCGTTACTGTAAACGGAAAAAGCGTCGGCACGGGGCCGGCACAAACAGCATCGCCAGCACCAGCAGATCCGGTAGTTTTTGCAGCATCAGGGAGCGAAAGATTTCGCGCTTCGATTCCCCTGCAATACTAAACAGCTCGGGATAACCGTAGCCCAATGAAGCGGCCCATAGATAGCCAATCACGATAATCTGCGTCAACAGGAACAGCCAACGCGCCCAGTTGCGCCCTTTTACCAGCGAAAACGCGCACCAGATTTCAATAAATACCAGCACCAGACTTGAGAGAAACACCAGGGTGAGCGCCCACGTCTGCACGCTGCGATGGACAAAATCCGCGATTCCCTGAACGCCAAGCTGGTTGAGGATCATCAGCAAATCCAGGCCGCGGATTAAAATAATGGCGAAGGCCGCCACCTGCACCAGCGCAGGAACGTTAAGACGAGCATGAGACGAACGCGTTTTAGTAAACAATCCCAACGTAAAGTCTTCCATGAAAACGGCGCCACAAATGCGGCGCCGATGTTAACTCTATTGCAGATTTTAGGTGGTTCAGCCGCTTCTTGCACGCTGGATATCGCGCACCCGCTGCTTTTCCGCGCGGGCCATCAAATACCAGGCGATAAAACCAACAATCCCGACCACGCCGAGGATTAACGTCGCCAGGGCGTTAATCTCCGGGTTGACCCCCATGCGCACGCTGGAGAAGACCAGCATCGGCAGCGTCGTCGCCCCCGGCCCGGAAACAAAGCTGGCAATAACCAGGTCGTCGAGCGACAACGTAAAGGCCAGCAGCCAACCGGAGACCACCGCCGGCATAATCATCGGCAGCGTAATGACGAAAAAGACCTTCAGCGGCGCGGCGCCCAGATCCATCGCCGCCTCTTCAATAGAGTGGTCCAGCTCACGCAGGCGCGATGAAATGACCACTGCGACGTACGCGGTACAGAAGGTCACGTGCGCCAGCCAGATGGTCAGCATGCCGCGATCCGACGGCCAGCCAATTGAATGCCCCAGCGCGACAAACAGCAGCAGCAGCGACAGGCCGGTAATCACATCGGGCATCACCAGCGGCGCGGTGATCATAAAAGCAAAGCCGTTTGAACCGC
The DNA here is from genome assembly GCF_019048985.1 of Klebsiella sp. PL-2018. Taxonomy (NCBI): domain Bacteria; kingdom Pseudomonadati; phylum Pseudomonadota; class Gammaproteobacteria; order Enterobacterales; family Enterobacteriaceae; genus Klebsiella; species Klebsiella sp. PL-2018. The sequence goes on along the minus strand of NZ_CP077673.1, from coordinate 1,916,065 downwards.
GGAAGCGGCCAAAACGCACCATCACCACTGCGGCAATGGTACCGAGGATCACCGCCGCAGTCGCGGCGCAGGCGGCAATGGTCAGACTTAAGCCTACCGCGCTCATCATCGCATCGTCATGAAACAGCTCGCGATACCAGCGCGTCGACCACCCCGCCCATACCGTCACCAGCTTTGAGCTGTTGAACGAGTAAATCACCAGCATCAGCATCGGGGCATACAGAAAGGTAAAGCCGAGCAGCAGAATCAAAATTCGCCACGGCGAACGGACTACCGGTAAATTATTCATCCGTGTTCCCCCACCTGTTTTTGCTGATGCTTGTGGAACCACATGATCGGTACGATCAGCAGCAACAGCATCACGATCGCCACCGCCGACGCCACCGGCCAGTCGCGGTTATTGAAAAACTCCTGCCACAGCACGCGGCCAATCATAATGCTGTCTGGCCCGCCCAGCAGTTCCGGGATAACGAACTCCCCGACTGCCGGAATAAACACCAGCATCGACCCGGCAATAATCCCGCCTTTGGTGAGGGGAACGATCACCTGGAAGAAGGTCTTCAGCGGCCGGGCCCCCAGATCCAGCGACGCCTCCACCAGCGAGTAATCGATACGCGTGAGGGCGGTATAGATCGGCAGCACCATAAACGGCAAGTAGGCGTAAACAATACCGATATAGACCGCCAGGTTGGTGTGCAGGATCTCCAGCGGCTGGTCGATGACCCCCAGCCACAGCAGGAAGTTGTTCAGCACGCCGTTGCTTTTCAGCAGCCCCATCCAGGCATAGACGCGGATCAGGAAGGAGGTCCATGACGGCAGGATCACCAGCAGCAGCAGAATATTTCGCGTCGATGGCTTACTGTGCGCCACCGCCCACGCCAGCGGATACCCCAACAGCAGGCAGCAGAACGTCGAGATCGCCGCCACCTGAAGCGATTGCAGATACGCTTCAAAATAGAGCGGATCGTCGGTGAGCTGCAGGAAATTCCCGAGATTCAGCGTTAACGTAAGCTGACCGTCGGCCCACTCCAGCAGGTCGGTATAGGGTGGGATCGCCCGCGCCATCTCCGCCAGGCTGATTTTAAAGACGATCAGGAACGGCAGCAGAAACAGCAGGATCAGCCACACGTAGGGCAGCGCAATGACCAGCTTGCGTCCGTGGGCCATCTGCAGCCGCGCCAGCCACAGCGCAAAACCGCCAGGTTTTTTTACGCCTGACGGGGGTTCTAATGTACTCATCGCCCTCTCCTTACACCGTCAACACGACGCAGCTATCGGCATCCCAGCACAAACGCACCTCATCACCCCAGGTGGGCGCCCCTTTACGGTAACGGTGTTCGTTTTGCAGCTGAGCGCTCAGCATCTGCCCGCTTTTCAGGCGCACATGGTAGATAGACAGGTCGCCGAGATAGGCAATATAGATAACCTCGCCCACCGCGAAGTTATAGCCATCCGCGGGCGGGTCTTCGCAGAGCATGATTTTTTCCGGGCGCAGGGCCACCCACACCGGCACGTTATCGACGACAGAGGCATCGGGATCGACCTTCAGCGGATGGGTCAGGCCCGGAGAGTCCAGCACCAGGCCATCTTCCTGCCGCTCTTTCACCAACCCTTCAAAGACGTTGACCGAGCCGATAAACTCCGCGCTGTAGCGGGTGGTCGGGTGCTCGTAGATTTCCTCCGGCTCGCCGATTTGCACGAACTTGCCGCGGTTCATAATGGCGATACGCCCCGCCATGGTCATCGCCTCTTCCTGATCGTGGGTCACCATCACGCAGGTAACGCCGACGCGCTCAAGGATATCGACCACTTCCAGCTGCATCCTGTCGCGCAGCTTCTTATCCAGCGCCCCCATTGGCTCATCAAGCAGCAGCAGTTTCGGTCTTTTCGCCAGGCTGCGGGCCAGGGCCACGCGCTGACGCTGGCCGCCAGAGAGCTGATGCGGTTTACGCTTTGCGAACTCCTGCATATGCACCAGCGCCAGCATCTCCTGCACCCGGCTGGTGATTTCGGCCTTGGGCAATTTGTCCTGCTTGAGGCCAAAGGCGATATTCTGCTCCACCGTCATATGGGGAAACAGCGCGTAGGACTGGAACATCATATTAATCGGCCGCTGATACGGCGGCACCCGCGCCAGATCGACGCCATCCAGGACAATCTGTCCGGCGGTAGGCTGTTCAAATCCCGCCAGCATGCGCAGCAGGGTTGACTTGCCGCAGCCGGATGCGCCCAGCAGGGCAAAAATTTCGCCTTTATAAATGGTGAGATTGACGTCATCGACGGCGTGCTGGCCATCGAAGGACTTGGTTAAATTACGGATTTCCAGCAGCGGGGTCAGCGCTTTGGGGGTTTTCGCCTGCGGGCGAGGAATCACATCATTCACGGGGTGTTCTCCGGCAGAAATCAAATCATGGTGCAGGCGCACCATCGCGGTGCGCCTGTTGCCGGCAGCGCGACGCTTATCCGGCCTACAACTCACGGAGAATTACTTACCGCTTTTCACCTTCGTCCACGCGCGAGTACGCACGCGGTCGATTTTCGGATCCTGGACTTTCAAGGTGAACAGCTTGGCGAAGACGTCAGCCGGCGGGTAAATGGCCGGATTATTGCGGATCGCTTCGCTGACCAGCGGAACAGAGGCTTTGTTGCCGTTAGCGTAATAGACATGATCGCTGATGTGGGCGATAACCTCCGGACGCATCAGATAGTTCAGGAACTGATAAGCCTCATCTTTGTTTTTCGCATCCGCCGGCATGGCGAAGACGTCGAAGAACGCCAGCGCGCCCTCTTTCGGAATATAGTAGGAAACATTCACCCCGTTTTTCGCTTCTTTCGCCCGGTTAGCCGCCTGCCATACGTCCCCCGCCCAGCCGATAGCGACGCAGATATCACCGTTCGCCAGGTCGTTGATGTACTGAGAGGAGTGGAAATAGCGAATATTCGGACGCAGCTTCAGCAGCAGATCGGTCGCCGGGCCGGTGTAGTCATCGGCTTTAGTACTGTTAGGATCTTTGCCGAGATAGTTCAGCACGGTAGCGAAAATCTCTTCCGGGGCATCCAGGAAGGAGACGCCGCAGCTTTTCAGCTTTTCCAGGTTTTCCGGCTTCATCACCAGATCCCAGCTGTCCAGCGGCGCATCTTTGCCCAGCACGGCTTTCACTTTATCGATGTTATAGCCTATGCCGGTTGTCGCCCACAGGTACGGGATCGCGTATTTATTGTCGGGGTCGTGCTTCGCAACCAGCTTCAATACTTCCGGGTCGAGATTTTTCCAGTTGGGAAGCTTACTTTTATCCAGCGGCTGGAATACCCCGGCCGCCAGCTGGCGTTCAAGGAAGCTTGCCGACGGTACCACCAGGTCAAAACCGGTGCTGCCCGCCATGAGCTTACCCTCCAGCACTTCGTTGGAGTCAAAGACGTCATACACCACTTTAATACCGGTCTCTTTTTCAAAATTCGCCACCGTATCCGGCGCAATATAATCAGACCAGTTATAAACATGCAGGTTTTTTTGTTCGGCTGCGAGCGAACCGGCAGAAACGGCCATCAGCGCACCCGTAACCAGACCTGTTAACCATTTTTTACCAAAGGCGGTCATATCTCTTATTCCTTCTCAATGCCCGTTAACAAGCGGGCTGAATATACGCACTTGTTCGCATGCAATAATCATGCATATTTTTTCATTGCCTAAGAAAAGGAGAGAGGACCTCTCCCGGAATGGTTGCCCGCAACTGGAAGCAGCGTCAGAATAACTGTAGCCAGAATAAGAGGCTATAGCCCAGGTAAAAAAACGGCTTTTATCAATTTTTTATGCAATAAGGGTCTATGTGATAAGCCGAAAGCGGCGGAATGGCGGTGAAAAATTCTTTTCCGAAAGGTTAATAGCAGAATAAAAGCATGTAATACGCAGCCGCTATGGCAGTGGCTGCGCTATTTTTCGACAGGCTTAGTGAAGAAAATGGTACTGAATATTCTCAGCCACCGGCTCTTCTTCCTCAGACTTATACAGCACCTGATTGGCGCTGGCTTCGAGGATGACCATCGATATCTGTTCTTCGCTCTGGCGGAAAAACCACGCGAACTGATCGATCGTCACGCCGACGCCTACGGTCAAGGCCTGGCACACCACCAGCTTCGGCAGATTATCATCCTGAATATCGAGGAAAGCTTTCACCGTCAACGAACTGGCGTTAATCGCAGAAAGATCGGCGGAGAGCGGCAGCAGCGCGGAGGGTTTCACCTCTGCCAGCGCGGAGAAAAGCACCACGTTATCCACCAGGTCAAGTTTGGCATCAAAAATGCCTTCGAAATTTTGCATATGCGGCAGGTGCAGTGCCTGGCAGGAATCACACTCAAAAAAGCTGATGCCCAATTCGTCGAGCCATTGACGTAACGTATCAAGACCCGGAACGACCAGTGAATCCATATGACCTGTGACCTCTTACTGTGAAAAATGCGACGCCATAGCTTACGCAAAAAAAGCGTCCTGTTCCATGACGGTGTCGTGAAAGGGAATTATCCGCCCATTTTCAGACAAAATCCGGGCGTGGCTTGTCGTTCGATCCAGGCGATCATTTTGCCGGCAATATCGACGCCGGTGGTGGTTTCAATTCCTTCCAGCCCAGGAGAAGCATTGACCTCCATCACCAGAGGACCGCGTGCGGCGCGCAGGATATCAACGCCGGCCACGTCCAGCCCGAGCGTTTGCGCGGCCTTGATGGCCATTTCACGCTCCTGCTCGCTGATATACGCCACCGACGCCACGCCGCCGCGATGCAGGTTAGAGCGAAAATCCCCCTCCTTCGCCCGCCGTTCAATCGCCGCCACCACTTCATTACCCACCACGAGGCAGCGCACGTCCCGCCCCTTCGCCTCGGCGATATACTCCTGCACCAGAATATGCGCATTCAGGCCGCGAAAAGCGTCGATGACGCTCTCTGCCGCCTGGCGCGTTTCGGCCAGCACGACGCCGATGCCCTGGGTACCCTCCACCAGCTTTACCACCAGCGGCGCGCCGCCAACCATGGCAATCAGGTCGCTGGTATCGTCTGGCGAATGGGCAATACCGGTGAGCGGCAGATCGATCCCCTGACGGGCCAGCAGCTGGAGCGAGCGCAGCTTGTCGCGGGCGCGGGTGATCGCCACCGATTCATTCAGCGGATAGCTGCCCAGCAGCTCAAACTGACGCAGCGCCGCGGTTCCATAGTAGGTGATCGCCGTGCCAATGCGCGGGATCACGGCGTCGAAATGCGGGAGCTGGCGACCTTTATAGTGAATCGACGAGGCCACCGGGCTGACGTTCATATAACAGGAAAGCGGATCGAGGATTTCCACCTGGTGTCCGCGTTTTTGCGCGGCTTCGCGCAGGCGTCGACATGAATAAAGCGTTCCATCCCGGGATAATATGGCAATTTTCACCCTGCACCTCTGCGAAAAGACCCGCTCTGGCGGGCCTCTGGTAGTCAATTAGCGCTGACCTGCGGAATTTCCTTGCGTCAGACCGAGGGCAGTTTACACGCAATCAGCGCGTAGCCCATCCCTGCTTATGCAGATATTGCAGAATAAACGGACGGCTCTCTTTAACAATAGTCCGACGGATATGGTCGCTCCAGGTATCGCGACGCGTATTGCTGCCGCGAGAGAGATAATACTGCGCTATCTGCTCGTCATATTCCGCAAGCACCGCGTCGTCCACCGGCTGATAGTGATTTTCATGCACCAGCATCGCCGACGGCATGCGCGGTTTCACCTCCGGGTTATCGTCCGGCCAGCCAAGGCACAGGCCAAACAGCGGCAGTACGTGCTGCGGGAGCTTCAACAGCTCGGTCACCGCATCAATATTGTTGCGCAGGCCACCAATATAGACGCCGCCGAGGCCAAGGGATTCCGCCGCCACCAGCGCATTCTGCGCCAGAATCGCGGTATCGACGCAGCCCAGCAGCAGCTGTTCGGCGAGGCCCAGCTGAGCGTCCGGGCAGATTTGCAGATTGCGATTGAAATCAGCGCAGAATACCCAAAATTCAGCGGCCTGCGCTACGTGCTGCTGGCCGCCGCTCAGCGGGACCAGCTGTTGGCGTATTTCCGGGTCGGTAACGCGAATAATTGAGGAGCATTGTAAAAAACTGGAGCTGGAAGCGCCCTGCGCGCTGGCAATAATCGCGGCGCGCTGTTCGTCGCTTATCGGCGCGTCGGTAAAATGGCGAATAGAACGGTGGCTACGCAGCAGCTCAATGGTCGGCGTCATCTCGTTTTTCTCTGTCAGGCAATGAAGAAGGTGGGGTTTTCGTTTGCGTCAACTGCGGGGCAATCACTTTCGCCACTCGCCACATTAACGCCACGGCGGCCGGAAGCATCAGCAGGATCCCCGCTAAGATCATCAGCAGCGCCGCCGTTGGGCTGGAAAACGGCGCGGGCAGGCTGACGTACTGGTTGAGCGAGAGCCAGGCCAGGGTCAACAGCACCATGCCGATAATCTCGACTACCAGAATGCTTTTTGGTAATGCAGCGGGCGATCGCATAACGCTCCTCCGGTCAAAATCATGCACGCTCCCGGGCAAAAACCGGTCGCGTATCAGGGGAGTATAGCGGTTTCATCAGCAGAATATTTACCAAACATAGCCTTAAGCCATCGAAGCAAAAGGCAGAACCTTCTTTCCCTCCTCGACATAACGCGGCATGATACGCGGCATTCGCCATCCGGCTGAGGTTTAAGGAGAAGGACTATGTTTACGGTAATTTTTGGTCGTCCAGGCTGCCCCTATTGCGTTCGCGCCAAAGAGCTGGCGGAAAAGCTGAGCAACGAGCGTGATGATTTTAACTATCGCTATATTGATATTCACGCAGAAGGCATCAGCAAAGCCGACCTGGAAAAAACCGTGGGTAAACCGGTTGAAACCGTACCGCAGATTTTTGTCGATCAGAAGCACATTGGCGGCTGCACTGACTTTGAAGCCTGGGCGAAAGAGAATCTCGGCCTGTTCGCCTGAGACGGCTCACTCCTCTGACGAGTGCCTGCGTCTGGTATCAAGCCAGGCGCAAATAAACAAAAAGCACAGCGCGCCCAGCGCGCACCAGAACACCGCGCTAAACAGCCACGCCAGTTCCTGCCAGAAAGAACGCTCGGTCACAAAGAAAAGCCGCATAACCACCAGACATACAGGTGCAGCCAGCATCGCGCCAATAAGCGGACGCAGTACCCGCTGCCCGGGAGAGAGGCAGCTTGCCGCCGCACCGGGGAGCAAAAAGAACAGCAGCCCGAGCTCAGGGTGACCAGTAGCCCGAAAGGCGCCTTTCATATGTAACAGTAGTGATAAACAAACCACGATAAATAGAAAGAACCCACAGATAATACCGGCCCAAGCACGCTCAGATTTCACGACATCCTCCTGATTTTGCCTCTAACCAACTTCCACTTCGCCCAGTCAGATAAAGATTCTGGCAATCCATGCCAATAAAAGATCCCGTCAATGTAAACACGATTGTTACTAGCCGCAGCCTCCAGGAAAGATTAAACTATCGACTATATTTTGCTGGTTATAACGGGATGCCAGAATAGCGTTCGGGACAACGCGAACACTGGACCAACCTTAGACCAAATAACCATTTCCTTCAACAACTTACTAGTAAATGAGAAGTTGGCTTTCGTGAATATAAACGTCGCAGATTTGTTAAACGGGAATTACATCCTGTTATTGTTCGTTGTGCTTGCATTAGGACTCTGCCTCGGGAAACTGCGTCTCGGGTCGGTACAACTTGGTAATTCCATTGGCGTTTTAGTGGTTTCCCTATTATTAGGGCAACAGCATTTCAGTATTAACACTGATGCCCTCAATCTCGGCTTTATGCTGTTTATTTTCTGCGTCGGCGTGGAAGCGGGGCCCAACTTTTTTTCTATTTTTTTTCGCGACGGCAAAAATTACCTGATGCTCGCGCTGGTGATGGTCGGCAGCGCGATGCTGATCGCCATGGGGCTGGGTAAGCTCTTCGGCTGGGATATCGGCCTGACGGCCGGGATGCTCGCCGGCGCCATGACCTCCACGCCCGTGCTGGTGGGCGCCGGGGATACGCTACGGCACTTCGGCATGCCCAGCGACCAGCTCGCCCTCTCGCTCGATCATCTGAGCCTCGGCTATGCGCTGACCTACCTGATTGGCCTGGTCAGCCTGATCGTCGGCGCCCGCTATATGCCGAAGCTGCAGCATCAGGATTTGCAGACCAGCGCCCAGCAAATCGCCCGCGAGCGCGGCCTCGATACCGACTCCCGGCGCAAGGTCTATCTGCCGGTGATCCGCGCCTACCGCGTCGGCCCGGAGCTGGTGGCGTGGGCTGATGGTAAAAACCTGCGCGAGCTGGGCATTTACCGCCAGACCGGCTGCTACATTGAGCGCATCCGCCGCAACGGCATTCTCGCGAACCCGGACGGCGATGCGGTGCTGCAGATGGGCGATGATATCGCCCTGGTGGGTTACCCGGATGCCCATGCCCGCCTCGACCCAAGCTTCCGTAACGGCAAAGAGGTCTTCGACCGCGATCTGCTCGATATGCGCATCGTCACCGAAGAGATCGTGGTCAAAAACCACAATGCCGTCGGCCGTCGCCTGGCGCAGCTGAAGCTGACCGATCACGGCTGCTTCTTAAACCGCGTTATCCGCAGCCAGATCGAAATGCCTATCGACGATAACGTGGTGCTCAACAAGGGCGATGTGCTGCAGGTCAGCGGCGACGCGCGTCGCGTTAAAACCGTCGCGGATCGTATCGGCTTTATCTCCATCCACAGCCAGGTGACCGACCTGCTCGCCTTCTGCGCCTTCTTTATCGTTGGCCTGATGATCGGCATGATCACCTTCCAGTTCAGCTCGTTCAGCTTCGGCATCGGTAACGCCGCCGGTCTGCTGTTTGCCGGCATTATGCTCGGTTTCCTGCGCGCCAACCATCCGACGTTTGGCTACATTCCGCAGGGGGCGCTGAATATGGTGAAGGAGTTCGGCCTGATGGTGTTTATGGCAGGCGTGGGGCTCAGCGCGGGCGCCGGCATAAATAACGGCCTCGGCGCCGTCGGCGGTCAGATGCTGGCGGCGGGCCTCATCGTCAGCCTGGTGCCGGTGGTTATCTGCTTCCTGTTCGGCGCGTACGTGCTGCGCATGAACCGGGCGATGCTCTTCGGCGCCATGATGGGGGCCCGTACCTGCGCGCCGGCGATGGAAATCATCAGCGATACCGCGCGCAGCAATATTCCTGCGCTGGGATACGCGGGGACCTACGCCATCGCTAACGTGTTGTTAACCCTGGCAGGTACGCTGATTGTCATCATCTGGCCGGGGCTACAGTGAATTTTTTAAGAAAAAAACGCGCATACGCAGAACTTTTTTTGCTGGCATCAGTCATAAGTAGTGCCACTGCTTTTCTTTGATGTCCCCATTTTGTGGAGCCCATCAACCCCGCCACTTAGGTTCAAGGTTGATGGGTTTTTTGTTGCCTGAATTTTACGGCCTTTAAAATCATTGAGTTACAAACCCTCTTTTTAAGTCATGGCGACAAAGTGGCGACAGCCTCAAAGAGCTAGCGCAGCCTGGCCTGAATTTGTGGGGTGAGGCTGCACAGGATGGGCCTCTTTAGGTGTAGAAATTGAGCGAACAAAAGTCTCATGCGTTACGAACGTATGGCTGCAGTTGATATTCTGGCACTGGTTGTAACGTTCTTTGGTCATTGAAGAGACTTGGAAACTGCTGCAAGTATGGGCTGCACTTCCACATAATGGGCAAATCATCATTTTACATCCCCGCCTTTTTTGCTGAAAGCGCAATAATGATACAATATTGTTTCATTTTGTGATTTTTAAGCTCTCTTTTGAAAACCTCAGTCCATTACTAAATCATCAATTTTCACTTCCAGCTCGATGCTGGTCGTAAATCCGCTATATTACCTCTTCAGAAACGACTGGAGGAATTAAATAGGTGGCTTGACGTAAATGTCATTAATTTTAGGAATTATGAATTATGACAAATAGCCGCCAAATTGGCGGCTATTGATTAGTTTTTATTCTGAATGGCATCAGAACGGAGTTTAGCACCTACTGTCGACTCAATAATATTATCTCTAATCTTCTCGAGTTTATCGCTTTTCATTACAGCAACCTCGACATGACGCGCGAATTTTTCAAACTCAGATTTAGTCTTTAGCTCACGCGACAAAAGCTCGTTACCTTGTTCTCTTGACTCGCACTGGTTAAGTAAATTAAGCAACTCGCTATAGCTAAAATCATCTACTGGACTTATCTTTGCACTAGTACCAATTCGTTTTTTAACTACCTTAAGGACAAATTGATACTCGCCTGAAATAATTTTTTCCAACTCCCCCTCATTGAGTTCAAGAACTGCATCTTGTAATTCACGAAATAGCACAGTTAAAATTTTAGCTTTACTCACTTTTACTCTCCAATCTTTTGAAGGAATTCATCAACAAAATCCTCAATCTCTCCAACAATAGAAGAGTGAGTTGAATGCGAGTAGCCAATTAATGCTACAGGAATTCCATCTCTAGGGGCATCAGCAAATATAGTTTTATTCTCCCTAAAAATAGCATCAAATACGGGGACACCCAGACGTCTTGTCTGCGCAATATATTGCCTTTGCGCAGCAATAGGTTGTTCTGAATGAATTTGAATCATAGTAAAAACCACTCCGAGGATTTCAGGAGCTACTCTTTCATAATCTTCATCTTTATCGGCATAGAAATTATAGTCTGTAACCAGAGAATCTACGCTTCTTTTTAAATAATCAATACCTAGAGTTGACAAATAATCAGGTTTTGCTGGTATTAAAATTTTATCTGATGCAATTAAAGCATTTTTTGTTACGATATTAAAGTTAGGTGGGCAATCAATTAAAACGACATCATAATTCATTTCATCAGCTAAGATTTTAAGTTCCTCTCTAAGTTTACCATGAACTTTAAGATATTTTTTTTGAGTTTGGCTAGGGCTAGCTCCTCCTAGAAGAGTCGCAAGTTCAAGATCAACATTTATCAACCCGAGGTGAGAAGAAATTAAATCTAAACATCCACCATTTCTACCAAATCTACTATTAACTGGTTCAGGTCGCACCCTTAAAGTCGAAAGAGGCATTGTTTGCTCTCCCTGACTAATACAATCAAACCAGTTTTTAATGGTCCTTTCATTTTTAAGATGGTCGTCCCAATAATCGGGAGCTAGAAACGAAAATGTCAGGCTTGCTTGAGCATCCATATCCAGAACTAAAACATTCTTTCCTCGGAATGCTAATTCAGCTGCTAAATTAGACGTAACTGTTGTTTTACCAACGCCACCTTTATAATTTATAACGGAAACTATTTGCATTATTATCATTATCCTTATGAGTTGTTAGGATTTACTGTGCTAGATTAAAATACCTCTTATTTTCATCAACTCAAGAGATTTTAACTCAACGCGTGCTCGTATCCCCGCCACGCCTGCCCGCATTGTGTAGTGGTTTTCATGCAGATGCATGACGGGCCGGAAAGCGAGCCAGTCCTGGCGGCCCCGACCCGTTGCGATCCTTTTTGGATCATGCGAATCCATGCACCATTGACATGCACTGCGTTCTCAAACCGCAGGATGCCATATGGGAGGGAGTTTCCCATGGTGCGGAATCACTAATGCGTACTCTCATCCTGCCTTACCCCATATTCAGTCAGCCTGGTAACCAGAACGCTTGTCAATAGATAACCCTGTGAGTTCACTATATCTTTCTATAGTGACGTGGGGTGTGATGAGAGTGATTGAAATGTTAGGTCTCATGATGCAACATTCCTCGTTTAGCAATGATTAATCAGGATGAATACTGATCGTTTGTATTTTGTGAACACCATAAACATGCGATCGCATCATGAAATCGCCAAAAAAAGTTCACTTGGAGTGACCATGAATTTGGAAAAAGGCGGTCGTGGGGCTATAGAGCGCATGGTTGAAGCCTATGGTTTCAAGACAAGACAGGCTTTATGTGATCATTTAGGTATATCAAAAAGTACTTTAGCAACTAGATACATGCGTGACTCTTTTCCTGCAGAGTGGGTAATACAATGTGCATTAGAAACTGAATCTGACTTAGCGTGGCTTGTTACTGGAACTGGTAGGCCGACAAGTTCACAAAAAGAGAACACCACTATTCTACCTAGATTTGACCTAGTTGAGGGAGTGCTATCTGAAAACGGTGCTGTAACATTCGATAACTCTCTTTTGCCTACAAAAGTTAGTCGGTTGTTTTATGTTCGTCACGGGCATGATAATTACGTTTGCAGTAAGGATTTTACTAACGTTCGTGATGGTATATGGCTAGTTAACATTGACAATGAAGTCTCCATTCGAGAAATAACACGCCTGCCTAAAAATAAAATTCTCGTTTCTGGGGGCAGCAAAGAATTTGACTGTATGCTGGACGATATAGAAGTAACGGCAAGTGTTGTTTTGAAAATAAAATGATTACTTATAAGGGACATAATAATGAGCCATAGACTTTCAAATATATCAATTAAAAACTTTAGATCTTGTAAAGAAAAACTTAAATTTTTCCTTGTTCACACCTTTAATTGGATACAATAATGCGGGGAAATCCACTATTCTGAACGCTATTGAGTGGTTATTTAAGAAAAAGGTATTGTCACCAAGCGATTACTTTAATAATGATAACGAGATAGAAGTTGAGGGTAAAGTTGAAGGTATTACCGACGAGATACTGTCAGCTTTAACAGAAGAAAACAGAAATCGTATTAATCCATTTATTACAGCAGGCACATTAACATTCAAACGCACCCAGTCTGTTGGTGCATTAGCAGCAAAAGATGTGAAGCTACTAATAAAGAATCCAGATAATGGCCTATTCCGACCATCACCATCAGGGATCGATAATGCGATAAAGGCCTTATTTCCAGATCCTATACGCATCGGAGCGATGGAAAACGCAGCAGAGGATTCGTCTAAATCAAAAGCAGGAACAACAATAGGTAAATTATTATCAGAGTTGAGCGCTAAAATTCAGGAGCAACACTCAAATAGAATATTGAAGCACATAGAAGCAGTAAACAGGAGAATGACGGCCTCAGGAAATAAAAGACTATCAGACCTTGTTGATATCGATAACTCAATTAGTGATAAAGTTGCAGATTTTTTCCCTGGCATCAATCTTAAACTACATTTTGAACTTCCGAATTTTGAAGATATTTTTAAAGCTGGAACAGTAAAAGTTTACGAAGACTCTCTGCCAGATATAGCAAGAGACTGCTCATGTTACGGTCATGGAACTCAGCGCTCTATCCAGATGGCGCTTATTCGCCATTTAGCTGACATTACTACAAATGAGAACATCGGAACAACAACCTTACTATTAATTGATGAGCCAGAATTATATCTCCATCCTTTTGCAATAGAACAAATAAGAGAATCATTAAATACCTTATCCCAACATGGCTATCAAATCATTTTTTCAACTCACTCCTCACAAATGATTACTTCTGATTTGGCTAAGGATACTATTTTAATACGAAAAAACAACCAACAAGGAACACATTGTAGGTTGACAATATCTGAAGCAGTAAATCAAGTAATAGTACAACGTCCTGCGCAAGCTACACATTTATTTTCACTAACACAATCTTCAAAAATATTATTTGCTAATAACGTTGTTCTAACAGAAGGAAAAACTGAAACAACCCTATTGCCATTTATATTCAAAAAAATAAATAATAAAACAACAGGTCAAATGCAAGTGGCCCTAATAGAAACTGGTTCAGTTGATAGCATTTCGAAAACCATGCAAATACTTGCCAGTATGGACATACCGACAAAGGCAATCGTTGATCTTGATTTTGCACTCAGGGGTGCAATAAGAAATAATTTCCTACAAGGTAACGACCCCGATATTATCGGGCTTAAGGCTATTTTAGTTGATATGCAGAATGATGGGCAATGTGCATTAGATGCTTCTGGATTACCAACAAAGAATGGTGTAGTTACTGCAGCGCAAGCCTATGAACTTATGTCACAAAAAGCTAATGCGGCACCACTAATATTATCTTTGGCTAATAAATTACTAGAATCAAATATATGGATTTGGCAAAAAGGAGCAATTGAAAATCATCTGGGCCTGACAGAAAAAAGTGAATCGGCTTGGGCCGAATTCAAATCTAACGCTGAGGCACAACCTCTGTCAGACATCTGCACTGATTATGATAGTGTTGAGGACTTGGTGGCGTGGATAACACCAGTTGTTTGATTCATACTGAGAAAACATTGATTACTGTTCAAATACACAGTTAAATTAAGCCCTCAGACATGAGGGCTTTTTTATGGCAGTACGAAAACTCGACTCCGGAAAATGGATTTGCTAATGCTACCCCGCCGGACGCAGTGGGCGTCGTGTGCGTAAGCAGTTTGCCACCAAAGGAGAGGCACTGGCTTTTGAACGCCATACTATGGACGAGGCAGAGGCTAACTAAGCCCTGGCTGGGTGAATCGGTAGACCGTCGAACTCTGAAAGACGTAATTGAACTCTGGTTCAAACTGCATAGCAAATCCCTGACCGCTGGCGAGCATGTTTACGATAAGCTGGTCCTGATGGTCAATGCACTCGGAAACCCAATTGCTACTGATCTCAGCTCGAAATTGTTCGCGCATTACCGGGACAAACGCCTTACGGGTGAAATCTATTTCAGTGAGAAGTGGAGGAAAGGTGCCAGCCCGGTAACAATCAACCTCGAACAAAGCTATCTGAGTGGCGTTTTTAGCGAGCTGGCACGACTCGGAGAATGGGCGGCACCGAACCCGCTGGAGAACATGCGTAAGTTCACGATTGCCGAAAAAGAAATGGCCTAGCTAACGCATGAGCAGATCGCTGAGTTGCTTTACGACTGCCAACGCCAAAGCACCCTGCTCGCTTTAGTCGTCAAGATCTGTTTGAGTACCGGAGCACGCTGGCGCGAAGCGGTGAACCTCACTCGCTCCCAGGTCACAAAGTACCGAATCACGTTCGTCAGGACCAAAGGCAAAAAGAACCGAAGCATTCCGATTAGCAAAGAGCTTTACGAGGAAATCATTGCCCTAGACGGCTTCAAGTTCTTTACGGATTGCTACTTCCAGTTCTTGTCCGTGATGGAAAAAACCTCCATCGTGCTTCCGCGCGGCCAGCTTACCCACGTTCTGCGCCACACGTTTGCAGAGCACTTTATGATGCCGGGAGGAAACATACTTGCCCTACAAAAGATCCTCGGTCACCACGACATAAAAATGACCATGCGTTACGCCCACCTGGCCCCTGATCATATTGAAACAGCGCTTCGCTTTAATCCTTTAGCTACATTACCGGACAACATTCCATCGATGATTTGCCAATGACAATCTAATGCGCGCATGTATAATTCAGCCTAATCACCCTTTAAATACCTCATTTAGGCAAGAATTCTGATGTCTCAGATCGTTCTTTTTCTACTCGCTATTGTGTTAATTATTGTTATTTGGCGTCTTATCGGACAACACAAGAAAACCTTGTTTCGTATTTCCTTAATTTTACTTTCTGTAGCTGTTCTGCTCATAGGCTCAGTTGCGGGCTGGCTCCAATACAGTGCATGGAAAGATAACCAGCAGTATCAGAAAGATGTCGTGAGCTATTTTACTTCTTATGACAAATGGGCCGAAGAATCCAGAAAGGAGCATGACAACAACTATTACACGATGGATGTAATGGAAAGATATGCTGAAGACCTAGCGAATGCTCGCGGGCACTCATACTGGTATTCACAAAGGCCACTTACTTTAGGTACTGATGGCTTTCCTGTGTTTGACGATACACTGACAATGACCTTAGCTGAACCTCTGGATGGCATAACTGAAATCAAGGTCAGCTATAATCGTGGCTTGAGCGGTGGTGTCGTTAGAGACTCAATAGAGGGAGGTTATCGCGGAGGTTTTCTGGTAACCCTACTCACTTTGGATATGACCAAGCGATGGAACCCTAATAAAAGTGCTTGGATACCAACCAAAGGCTAAAGGGAATTCGTAAAGTTACAACAAACAGTGGCGACAAAATGGCGGCAGCGGTTGGCATTGCCCCGTAATCTCCACTCCTTACCACCAACCTAACTCGGTGATAATATTGCAAGTCGCTGTTTTCACTAACCCGTTTACATAAATGGTTTTTTTGTTTTCTGCGCCCCGCTCACGCTCCCGCCAGCCGGTCTACCATCAGTCGAATCGCTTCTCTCGATAGCGGCGCTCTGTCGGTCACGAAGTGCAGCGTCATGCCCTCGATAAAGGCGTCAAGCCCGCGGGCCGTTGCCGGTTCAAACCACTGCTCAAGAGTCTGCTGGCTGCGCAGCATCCAGTTCTGCATGACCGCTTTTAAATTCGGCTGGCTGCTGCAAAAAGCATACAGCTGATACATCAGCTCCATATTGCGCGCGGTTGTCACCTGGGCGCTAAAAATCAGCTCCGCAATGGCGTCACAGGCCTCTTCGCGGCTATGCACATCGGCAAAAAACTCCTGATACTGCGCCGACATTTGGCCGGTAAACAGGCTGAACGCCTCTTCGACCAGCGCCTCAATGCCGCTGAAATAGTAGGTCAGCGAGCCCAGCGGCACGCCCGCGCAGGTGGCGATTTTCCGGTGCGTGACCGCGTGGATACCGTGTATCGCGATCGTGTCCAGAGTCGCCTGCAAAATCCGCTCCCGCCGCTGCGGGTCGTTTGGTCGACGGGCCATCCCCTTTTCCTCTTTCATTTAAACAGATGCTGAATCCCACGGCGTACGCGTCAAATATGCCTCAGGCTGAATCGAATCATAGAGGTCAATAAAAAAGCATTCCGCGGCAGCCTGCCTGGATGTACAAATGTACACAACCTTGCTACTGTTGTCTGCATCTCTTCACTCTCGGGCATTTACGGATGACAGCGCAAACCTCCCGCAGAGCCCTCCAGCTAAGGCTGTGGGCGCTCTTCATGTTCTTTTTTATCCCCGGATTACTCATGGCCTCATGGGCGACCCGCACGCCGGCGATTCGCGATCTGCTCGCGCTATCGACGGCGGAAATGGGGATTGTATTATTTGGACTATCAATAGGTTCGATGAGCGGCATCCTCTGCTCAGCGTGGCTGGTCAATCGATTCGGCACCCGTAAAGTGATTCGCGCCACCATGTCCTGCGCGGTGGTCGGCATGCTGGTGCTCAGCGCCGCGCTATGGTTTACCTCGGCGGTGCTGTTTGCTATCGGCTTAGCCATCTTCGGCGCCAGCTTTGGCTCCGCGGAAGTGGCCATTAACGTCGAAGGCGCCGCCGTTGAACGTGAGATGAATAAAACCGTCCTGCCGATGATGCATGGTTTCTACAGCTTCGGTACGCTCATCGGCGCCGGGATTGGTATGGCGGTAACCGGCTTCGGCCTGCCCGCCGCGCCGCACATCCTGTTGGCGGCGCTGGTGGCCGTCGCCCCCATTGCTATCGCCATCCGCGCGATCCCTGAAGGTACCGGCAAAAATGCGGCGGAAGCGGCGCGCCATGAAGGCAAAGGCCTGCCGATATGGCGCGATGCCCAACTGCTGCTGATTGGCGTGATCGTCCTGGCCATGGCCTTTGCTGAAGGCTCCGCCAACGACTGGCTGCCGCTGCTGATGGTTGACGGCCACGGCTTCAGCCCAACCTCCGGCTCGCTGATTTACGCAGGCTTCACCCTCGGCATGACCCTTGGCCGCTTCACCGGCGGCTGGTTTATTGACCGCTACAGCCGGGTGACGGTGGTTCGCGCCAGCGCGGTAATGGGCGCCCTGGGCATTGGCCTGATTATTTTCGTCGATAACCCGTGGGTCGCCGGACTCTCCGTACTATTATGGGGCCTCGGCGCGTCGCTGGGCTTCCCGCTGACCATTTCTGCCGCCAGCGACACCGGCCCCGATGCGCCGAAGCGCGTCAGCGTGGTGGCGATTACCGGCTACCTCGCCTTCCTCGTCGGGCCGCCGCTGCTGGGCTTTCTCGGCGAACACTTCGGCCTGCGCAGCGCCATGATGGTGGTGCTGGCACTCGTGCTGGTCGCGGCCATCGTCGCCCGCGCGGTAGCGAAGCCACAATCTGAACCCGTGATGGAGAACAGTTAATGAGCATCAAAATGATTGCGGTAGACATGGACGGCACCTTTCTGAGCGATGCCAAAACCTATAACCGTCAGCGCTTCCTCGCCCAGTATCAACGGATGCGCGAGCAGGGCATCCGCTTCGTCGTTGCCAGCGGCAACCAGTATTACCAGCTTATCTCCTTCTTCCCGGAGGTAGCGCACGAGATCGCCTTTGTCGCCGAAAACGGCGGCTGGGTGGTCAGCGCCGGAGAAGATGTATTTAACTGCCGAATGCCGCAGGAACATTTCAATACTGTTATCGACCATCTCCAGACGCTGACCAACATTGAAATCATCGCCTGCGGTAAGCGCAGCGCTTATACCCTCAACCAGTATAATGATGAGCTGAAAGCGGTCGCGGCGAAGTACTATCATCGCCTCGAACTGGTCGACGACTTTAATCATATTGCTGATGATGAAATTCTGAAGTTCGGTCTCAACGTCCCGGACCAGCTGATCCCGCAGATACAGCCGAAGCTGCACGCTGCGCTTGGCGATATGGTGACCGCGGTCGCTACCGGCTACGGCAGCATTGACCTGATTATTCCCGGCGTGCACAAAGCCAACGGACTGCGCATCCTGCAGGAACGCTGGGGCATCGAGAACCATGAAGTGGTGGCGTTTGGCGATAGCGGCAACGATATCGAAATGCTGCAGCATGCCGGCTTCGGTTTCGCCATGGCCAACGCCGCCGCGCCGGTGAAGGCCGTCGCCGGCTACCGCGCGCCGCACAATAACGAAGAAGGCGTGCTGCATATTATTGATAAAGTGCTTAATCGCGAAGCGCCGTTCGCCTGAGGCCGCGCCTGCTGCGGCGCGTAACGTCGCAGCAGGGCATCTGAAGATTACTGCGGTTCGAGGGAGCTGCCTACGCGTTTATCCTTGAGGAAGTAGACCGTCATCGCCAGCCAGAGCACCCCGCTCAGCAGGTTGAGCAAGCTGAAGAGTCCGCTGCCGCCAGCCTCATAGGCGTGCTTGCTCACTTCGATACCCACGGTAAAGATCAGCATTTGCAGCATCCCCATCGCCGCCGACACCGTTCCTTTGCTCATCTCGCTGGCAAACAGCGTCAGGCGTACCAGCCCGGCGTTAGCGAGCCCAATCCCGAAGGCGTAAACGCTCAGCCCGGCGGTCATCCACAGATACGCGTGGGTTGACGCCACCGTCGCGACGGCGGAGATCAGCAGGCCGATCATAATTGGCCAGCCGCCGAGAATAATCAGCGAACGCACCGTCTTGCGGGAAGTCTGGCGCGCCAGCACCAGGTTACCGGCAATCAGCGCGCCAAATATCGGCACCTGCAGCAGACCATACTCGTAGCTGGTCGCCTGCTCGCCGCTGATGATGATCACCGGCGATTGGGCAATCCACGCCAGCAGCGGCAGGCTGACAAAGCCGGTGGCCAGCGCGCCGGCGACAAAGCGCAGGTTTTTCAGCACCTCACGATAATCACGCCCCAGCTCTTTAACCGATAGCCTCTCGCCCATGCGGGTGGCGGTTTCCGGCATCGCCTTCTGTAGCCCAAAAAAGGCGATAGCGGCTAGCACGGCAAACAGGACAAACATCATCTCCCACGGCAGGAGATGAACCCAGGCCGCGCCCACCAGCGGCCCAAGCAGCGGCGCAATCAGCGCGACGTTGGCCATCAGCGCCGTGATCTTGATGCACACCGCCTCTTCAAAAGACTCCTGTATCGCCGCATAGCCAACCGCGCCGATAAAGCACAGGCTGATGCCCTGCAAAAAGCGCAGCAGCGTGAACTGCTCAATCGTCTGCGCCAGCAGCGTCGCCAGGCAGGTCACGATAAACCACACCACCCCGGTCAGCATGACCGGACGGCGGCCGATGCGATCCGAAAGCGGCCCCAGCAGCCACTGCAAAAACATACCGCCGGCCAGATAGGCGGTCATTGAGGTCGGAACCCACTCATTGCCCACGCCAAACTCTTCCACCACCGAGAGCATTCCCGGCTGGATCATGTCATTGCCGATATAGGTGGCGAATTCGTATAACACCAGGCACAGCGGAAAGAGCAGCGCCTGACGTCCGAGGCGTTTGCCTGAAAGCGAAGAATTGTGCATGAAATCTCTTATTTAAATAAAACCGCGCAAAGTTTAATGAAAGTCGTGCCGGGGAGATAGTGAATTGTGAGCGATGAAGAGAAATATCGCCACGCAGAGACCGCGTCGCCATCACCGAATGAAAATCCCACTGTATATATTTCGTTTATGTTTCAATTAGATTACAGGCTATATACTCCTTTACTCAGTCTGTTAACGAAGCCACATGTGCACTTTCATTCATAACAAACTGATAATTAAGACAATACTGCTTTACCTTATCGCCACCGTTTTTTAAGGTGGGCGGCTTGTTGCTAACGGACCCAAGAGCCTGGATGTATGCTGGAAAATATTAACTACTCGCTGTTTGCATTCCTCAATGCCACCCCCGCGTCGCCGTGGTGGGCAATTGAAATCGCGACGTTTATCGCCAAAGACCTGATTATTATTGTGCCATTATTGGTATTCGCCTTATGGCTTTGGGGGCCAAACCAGCGTCAGCTAGTATTTAAGGTGATGATGGCGCTCGCGATTAGCCTCACGCTTTCATGGATATTCGGCGTGTTTTTTCCGCATGAACGTCCGTTTGCCGCCGGTGTGGGCTATAACTTCCTGCATCATTCACCCAATAACTCCTTCCCAAGCAATCACGGTACTATCTGCTTTACCTTTGCGCTGGCCTTTATGTTCTGGCACCGCCTGTGGTCGGGCGCGCTGCTTATCGCCGTTGCCTGCGCGATTGCCTGGGCCCGGGTCTATCTCGGCGTTCACTGGCCGATGGACATGCTGGGCGGGCTTCTCACCGCGATGATCGCCTGCCTTAGCGCCCAACTGCTGTGGCAAAGCGGCGGAAAAACCCTCTATCAGCATCTGCAGCGGCTGTACCGCCTGTTCTTTTCGCTGCCGATTCGCAAAGGCTGGGTGCGCGAATAGACGTTCCTGACCAGCCGGTAAAGTTGCGGCAGCGCCCGATTCCTGCACGTGACTAAGCCTCTTCCGGCAGGTAAAATCGCCGCTGACGCCCTGTCAATGCAGGGCGCTTTCAGCTTAGAGGGAATATGGAAACTCGTCGTGACGAACGCATCAGCCAGCTTATTCAGGCACTCAAGCGCAGTGATAAACTCCATCTAAAAGAAGCGGCCACCCTGCTTGGCGTGTCAGAGATGACCATTCGTCGCGACCTCAACGGCCACAGCGGCCCGGTCGTGTTACTGGGCGGCTATATCGTTCTGGAGCCGCGCAGCGCAACGCACTATCTGCTGAGCGATCAGAAAACGCGCCTTGTGGATGAAAAACGCCGCGCAGCCCGCCATGCGGCAAAGCTGCTTGAGCCCCACCAGATGGCCTTTTTTGACTGCGGGACCACCACGCCGTGGATCATCGACGCCATCGATAGCGCCCTGCCCTTTACCGGCGTCTGCTATTCGCTCAATACCTTTCTTTCCTTACAGGAAAAGCCCCAGTGCCGCGCAATTTTGTGCGGCGGCGAGTTCCACGCCAGCAACGCCATTTTTAAACCGCTAAGCCTGCAGGATACGCTGAGCCATCTGTGCCCGGACATCGCGTTTTATTCCGCCGCGGGCGTCGATTGCGAGCAGGGCGCGACCTGTTTTAACCTGGAAGAGCTGCCGGTCAAACACTGGGCGATGAAAAGCGCTCGCTACCACGTGCTGGTTGTCGATCACAGTAAATTCGGCAAAGTCCGGCCGGCGCGGATGGGGGATTTATCGCAGTTTGACGTAATAGCCAGCGACGTGTGTCCGGATGACGATCTGCTCGCGCTGGCGAAGGAAAAACAAATTTCACTGCTTTACTAACCGCGCCCCGCAGGGCGCGGCCTGCATTTTAAGAGAACCAACCGCCGAACCAGCCGTGCAGTTTCATCAGCACGAAATCGATCATCCGGCTAAAGAAACCGCCTTCGTTTACCGCTTCCATCACAATCAGCGGCCGCTGCTCAATGGTTTTATCATTCAGTTTAAAGTCGATGGTGCCGACAACCTGCCCTTTGGTCAGCGGCGCGGTCAGCTGCGTCTCGTTCAGGGTGTAGCTGGCCTTGAGGTTTTTCAGCTGGCCTTTCGGCAGCGTGATGGAACCCGCCTCGCCCGCCCCCAGCTTCGCTTCACTGCTATCGCCAAACCAGACGCGCTGGGTAATGAAGGTGGCATCGGGTTTAATCGGCGTCACGGTTTCATAGAAGCGGAATCCCCAGGTCAGCAGTTTTTCTGATTCGTTAAAACGGATACGGTCAGTTTTGGTGCCGAGCACGACGGCAATCAGGCGCATATCGTTTTGCGTCGCGGAAGAAACCAGATTGTAGCCCGCCCCGGCGGTGGTCCCGGTTTTCACCCCGTCAGCGTTGAGGTTCGTGCTCCACAGCAGGCGGTTGCGGTTCGGCTGGCGGATTTTGTTGAAGGTGAACTCTTTTTCTTTATGGATCGCATACTCTTCCGGCACGTCATGGATCATCGCTTTGGTGAGCAGCGCCATATCGCGGGCGGTACTGAACTGACCCGGCGCGTCCAGACCGTGCACGGTCATAAAGGTGGTATTGGTCAGGCCCATTTTCTGCGCATAGCCGTTCATCAGGCTGACAAACGCGTCCTGGCTGCCCGCCACGTAGTCGGCTATCGCGATGCTGGCGTCGTTGCCGGACTGAATGATGACGCCCTTGTTAAGATCTTCTACCGACACCTGCATCCCCGGCTTGAGGAACATCACCGAAGAGCCGCGCAGCGCCGGGTTACCGGTGGCCCACGCATCGCGTCCGATGGTCACCATATCTGTAGACTTAATCTTACCCGCCTTTAACGCCTGGCCGACAACGTAGCTGGTCATGATTTTGGTCAGGCTCGCCGGGTCGAGTTTTTCGTCGGCATTGCCTTCGCTGAGCACTTTGCCGCTGGCATAGTCCATCAGGATCCAGGCTCGCGCGTCAATGGATGGCGCATCGGGGAGTTGTTCCGCAGCCTGCACCGCAGGCGCAACGAGAAGTAAAAGTGCGCAGCCTGCCGCGAGGCCGCGAAGGGAAAAAGCATCATGCGTCATAAGAGCCACCCAAGTATCCTTTCCAAACAAAAATATGCCGCCACACTCGTTCCGCGCCGCAGCAGCCGGTGAGTAAAGCGTACAAATGACCTTAAAGAAACAGCGAGTTGGTAAAGTTTTTAAAGTTTACGCAATAACCTCGCCCGGTGCTGCAAACAGCGCAATTTTTTTGATCGCGGTTGCCTAAATATTAACTTTATTCCAACATGAATGCTCACTACGCCGCAACGGCGGCGAAATAAAAAGCAGGAGCGGATATGATTACGCTGTGGGGCAGAAATAACTCGACCAATGTGAAGAAAGTGCGCTGGGTGCTGGAAGAACTCGACCTCCCGTATCAGCAAATTCTGGCAGGCCTGGAGTTCGGTCTGAATCACGATCCGGCCTATCTGGTCATGAATCCCAATGGGCTGGTACCGCTATTGAAAGATGAGACGACCGATATCGTGCTCTGGGAATCAAACACCATTATCCGCTATCTGGCCGCGCAGTATGGTCAGGATCGCCTGTGGGTGGAGTCGCCCGCCGAACGCGCTCAGGGAGAGAAATGGATGGACTGGGCCAACGGTTCGCTCTCGCCGGCCCATCGGCCGATTTTAATGGGGCTGGTGAGAACCCCGCCGGAAAAACGCGACCCCGCCGCGATTGAAGCCGGTATTGCCACCTGCGAGACCCTGTTCGCCATTCTCGATGACGAACTGTCGCGCCGTCAGTGGCTATCAGGCGACGCCTTCGGCCTCGGCGACATCGCCGTCGCGCCGTTCATTTATAACCTGCTGGAGACCGTGAAAACCTGGCAACCGCGCCCGCACCTGCAGCGCTGGTATCAGCAGATTAACCAGCGCCAGGTCTGGCGCAACGTGGTGATGATCCCGGTCACCTGATATTAGCCCGCCGGGCTCACCCTCAGCAGCTCGCCGTTGGATTCGTCGGTTAAGACATACAGATAGCCATCGGGTCCAACGCGCACATCGCGGATACGTTTACCGCGATCGCCCAGAATCCGCTCCTGTTCCGTCACCTTATTGCCGTCAACCTTGAGGACAATCAGCGACGTATCCTTCAGCGCGCCGATAAAGAGCCTGTGCTGCCACTGCGGGAAGGTCGGGGCGTTGTAAAACGCCATACCGCTCACCGCTGGCGACTTCGCCCAGACAAACAGCGGCGCTTCGGTTCCCTCCAGCGTTTTGCCTTTGGCCTCCGGGATCGGCAGGCCGCTATAGTTAATGCCGTGCGTCGCCAGCGGCCAGCCGTAGTTTTTCCCTTTTTGCACCAGGTTGATCTCATCCCCGCCGCGCGGGCCGTGTTCATTTAACCATAGCGTATCGCTCCACGGGTTCATCGCCATCCCCTGGGGGTTGCGAATACCGTAAGACCAGATTTCCGGCCTGACGCCAGCCTGGCCGACAAAAGGATTATCGTCCGGGACCTTGCCATCAGCCGTTAGCCGCACCACTTTTCCCTGCAGCTTATCGAGATCCTGAGCGGTCGAACGCTGGTTATTCTCCCCGAGACCGATAAACAAATAACCGCGGCCGTCGAACACCAGCCGCCCGCCAAAATGGTTGCCGGTTGAGAGCTTCGGCTGCTGGCGGAAAACCACCTGGAAGTTTTCCAGGCGCTGGAGATCCTCGCTCAGTCGGCCGTAGCCTACGGCGGTCCCGGCCTTGTCGTCACTCCCGCCTTCGGCGTAGCTTAGCCAGACCCGGCGCGACTGGGCGAAATCCGGGGCCAGCGCCACGTCAAGCAGCCCCCCCTGCCCGTTGGCCCAGACCTGCGGTACGCCCGAAATCGCAGGCGCGAGGCCTTTTTCCCGCTGCCACAGCCGGAGCTCACCGCCGCGCAGGGTCATCAGAATGCCCCGATCGTCCGGAAGAAAGGCCAGCGCCCACGGGTGTTCAAGCTGGTTCTGCAGCACCTCTACGCGCTCCCGGGCGGCAAGGGCAGCCGCAGGCAGCAACAGTGCGGTAAGGGCTATCATCAGGGTAATGGTCTGGCGCATGGCATACTCCTTTTGTCAGCAATGCGATAAGGGTAGCCAGCGTGGGAAAACGGGAAGGGATTTTTACATAACATTAATCGGGGGGAGCAGGCTCCCCCCGATCTCAGGCATGAGTAATGGGCTTGGAATCATTCAATTTATGAATATTTAGCCGCAATACCGCCAGGCAGCTTTCCAGCTTATCTACGTCGACAGCGATGTAGGACGGGCAGTCATGATGTCCGCTCAGCAGGCACACCGCCGCGGAAGCGACGGCTTCGCCCGCCAGCCGCAGGGCATCCTTTTCCTCCGGCGCAACGACGTGCTGCAGGCGCGGCGCGTGTTGACGCATTTCATGGCACAGTTCAAACAAGTTATCACGTAGATGGTCGTTTTCGCTGACTGACATATAGCCTTTTGCTTTACGCAGCTGTAAATAAGCATCGAGATCAATGTTGGCATTAATCAGCTTATTCATCAGGTTACGATATAGTCTGTCAACGCTCATCGCGGTTCCTCCTCTGTCGTCCTTTACCACAATCATAATATGGTCATTTTTTGTACAAAACGATGAGGCAGATCAATAATTCTCAGGTCATTAACATCCTTTACAATGTTACAACGAAGCTTAAAATCCCCACCTGCGACATCATCTCCTGAAAGCCAAAAATGTTATACGTTCTCATAAAAGTAAAAATTCCAACACTGGGATATAAAATCATTTATTGCAGTAATGATCACAAATTAGCGCAATTCACGTTGCCAGAAAATGCCGCCGGGTGTCATATCATCAAATAAAATGTATTACGTATAACATTCAATAAGAACGGCAGGCATATCGATCCTGTTTGTAACCTTTATCTCTATCGCTTGAAGGAACTGAAATGATGACGCCCGGCAAAAGAAACTATATCTTGTTGAGTCTTTTCGATTTCCTCTATCTCTTCGCCTGGTCCTCGACCATGGCGTTCTTTGTGATCTGGACGACTCAGCACCTCGGGATTAGCGCAACGAAAACCGGCCTGCTCTACTCGGTCAACGCCTTTATTGCCCTGCTGATGCAGCCCTTCTTCGGCTTTATTTCCGATAAGTTCGGCCTGAAAAAGCGGCTGATCTGGATCCTGGTCGCCATGCTGCTACCGGTAGGCCCGTTCTTTATTTATTTGTACGCGCCGCTGCTGGTGCACAGCTTCTGGCTGGGTGCGCTGCTTGGCGGAGTATACCTGGGAATAATTTTTAACTCCGGCTGCGGGGTGATTGATTCGTATATTGATAAAATTTCGCGGCGCTACCAGTTCGAATATGGCCGGGTAAGAATGTGGGGATCGTTAGGCTGGGCCGCCGCCGCGTGGATCGTCGGCAAGTATATCGACAGCAATCCGAACCTCGCCTTCTGGCTGGCGAGTATCGCCATTGTGATTGCCGCGCTCTGTTTTATGCTGACCAAAATCGAGCTGACCGAAGCGGAAATGCAGAAAACCAGCGCGCTGAAAGTTTCGCATGCCCTGGAGCTGGCGAAGAACGGCCAGTTCTGGATGCTGCTGGTCTTTACCCTGTTCGTCACGCAAATCTACGACACCTACGATCAGCAGTTTGCCCAGTACTTTTCTCTGCAGTTCCCGACGCCGGAAGAAGGCAATCGCTGGTACGGCATTTTGGCCTCCATTCAGGTATGCGGCGAGACGCTGTTTTTATGCCTGATGCCGTGGTTCGTAAACCGCACCGGCGCGAAATGGGCGCTGATCATCGCCGGACTGATCATGTCGGTGCGTATCGTCGGCTCCGCGATTCCGCTGGGCCCGGTGTGGATCGGCGCGGTCAAAATGATGCATGCGCTGGAAAAACCGCTGATTCTGGTGTCGGTGTTTAAATTTATCGCCGCCAACTTCGACAACAAGCTCTCCTCGACGGTCTACCTGCTGGTGCTGTTCGTCGCCTCCATCGCCACCGCGATTTACTCGCCGCTGGCCGGGTATTTGTACGACACCATCGGCTTCGCGCATACCTATTATATTCTGGGCGGCATTGCCGGGCTGTTTACGCTGATCTCGGTATTTACGCTGCGCGACAATAGAGAACCGACCGCGCCGGGGGCTGCGCCAGGCGCTGGCGTTGCGCAAAGCCATTAATCAAAATTCGCCCGGAAGCCTCTTTCGGGCAAATTAGCGGA
The DNA here is from genome assembly GCF_019048985.1 of Klebsiella sp. PL-2018. Classification (NCBI taxonomy): domain Bacteria; kingdom Pseudomonadati; phylum Pseudomonadota; class Gammaproteobacteria; order Enterobacterales; family Enterobacteriaceae; genus Klebsiella; species Klebsiella sp. PL-2018. The sequence continues at coordinate 1,888,659 of NZ_CP077673.1, read as the reverse complement.
AGCTCCACTGCACGCTCATCACAAATATGGCCGGGACGATAATGCCCGTTTCCACGCCGAAATAATCGGTAAAATTGTACTGCAGGCCATGATAAATATAGGGAGAGAAACCGACGCCGGTGATTTTCTTCGCCGTTCGATAGGTGCCTGAATCCCCGCAATCGCGAAAGGCTTTAAAGAAAAACTCGCCGGTATAGGCATAGACGCCCTTGAACGTCCAGCCGCTTGCCCCCGCGTACCAGTCTCTCCTCGCCCCTAAAGAGAGGCAGCGGTCGGCAAAGCTATTCTTCATGGTGCCGGCCAACAGGCTGTACTTTGAATCCGCTGACAGCTTGCGCTCAACGGAAAAAAATTGGTTATTGAATTTTTCGTTATATTGACCGTGATTGCCGGTCATGTGGTAAACAAAGGAACCGGTATTGACCGAATATAACGCCATCTCGTTGGCATAAACGGGCGTCGCGCCAATCATGGCCAGCGCGCAGACGAAACCACCCAACTTTTTAAACATGGGAAACCTGATAAAAATAAAGACTGAAAGCAGCGGCTATTTTACCGCTTCAGGTTAAACCAGATCTAAACCGACTTCCCCGGGTTGCAAGATAAAAGGTGAATAACTCCCTTATTTTGATTAACAATCTGGATAATCATCCCGATAAAAAGAAACACGGACATCGCCAGGCTAACAAGAAAAGGAGTATAAACTTTCCGCCGATCTCTGTAGAATCCCTGCCCTGACCATCCCAATAATTGAACACTTTTTAAGCTATGAGCAATGTCACCCCTCAGCCGAAGATCGGCTTTGTCTCTCTGGGCTGCCCGAAAAACCTCGTGGACTCAGAACGTATCCTGACTGAACTGCGTACCGAAGGATATGACGTGGTTCCCTCCTACGATAACGCTGATATGGTTATCGTTAACACCTGCGGCTTTATCGATAGCGCCGTGCAGGAGTCGCTGGAAGCGATTGGCGAAGCGTTGAAAGAAAACGGCAAAGTGATCGTCACCGGCTGCCTGGGCGCAAAAGAAGATCAGATCCGCGAAGTGCATCCGAAGGTGCTGGAAATTACCGGCCCGCACAGCTATGAACAGGTGCTGGAACACGTCCACCACTACGCGCCGAAGCCTAAACACAACCCGTTCCTCAGCCTGGTGCCGGAACAGGGCGTGAAGCTGACGCCGCGTCATTACGCTTACTTAAAAATTTCCGAAGGCTGCAACCATCGCTGCACCTTCTGCATCATCCCGTCAATGCGCGGCGATCTGGTCAGCCGTCCGATTGGCGAAGTGCTGGCGGAAGCCAAACGCCTGGCCGACGCCGGCGTCAAAGAGCTGCTGGTGATCTCTCAGGACACCTCCGCCTACGGCGTTGATGTCAAACATCGCAGCGGTTTCCACAACGGTATGCCGGTCAAAACCAGTATGGTTAGCCTGTGCGAAGAGCTGGCGAAGCTCGGTATCTGGGTGCGCCTGCACTACGTCTATCCGTACCCGCACGTCGATGATGTGATCCCGCTGATGGCGGAAGGCAAAATTCTGCCCTACCTCGATATTCCGCTGCAGCACGCCAGCCCGCGTATTCTCAAGATGATGAAGCGTCCGGGCTCCGCCGACCGCCAGCTGGCGCGCATCAAGCAGTGGCGCGAAGTCTGCCCGGATCTCACCCTGCGCTCGACCTTTATCGTCGGCTTCCCGGGTGAAACGGAAGACGATTTCCAGATGCTGCTCGACTTCCTGAAAGAAGCCCGCCTCGACCGCGTCGGCTGCTTCAAATACAGCCCGGTTGAAGGCGCGACCGCCAACGAACTGGCGGATCAGGTGCCGGAAGAGGTGAAAGAAGAGCGCTGGAACCGCTTTATGCAGCTGCAGCAGCAGATCTCCGCCGAGCGCCTGCAGGAGAAAGTCGGTCGTGAAATTATGGTGCTGATCGACGAAGTGGATGAAGAAGGGGCAATTGGCCGCAGCATGGCCGATGCGCCGGAAATCGACGGCGCGGTTTACCTGAACGGTGAGAGTAAAGTCAAACCGGGCGACGTTGTGCGGGTGAAAGTCGAACACGCCGACGAATACGATCTGTGGGGCAGCCGGGTTTAATTCCGCCCGCTTAACCTATCCCGGATGACGGCGCTCGCGCGCCTTATCCGGGCGACAAAACCGCACAGGATTAACGTGCGGTGTGCTTTCCCGGACACCTGTCCGGGCTGCGCAATCCTCGAACGCTACCCTTTTATCCTCGGATCCAGCGCATCGCGCAGGCCGTCACCCAGCAGGTTAAACGCCAGCACCGTCAGAAAAATCGCGATTGCCGGGAACAGCGCCACGTGCGGCGCCATCACCATATCCGCCCGCGCCTCGTTCAGCATCGCCCCCCACTCCGGCGTCGGCGGCTGCGCGCCAAGCCCCAGAAATGACAGGCTGGCAGCGGAGATAATCGACACCCCGATACGCATCGTAAAGTAGACCACAATCGATGATACCGTTCCGGGCAATATATGATTAAACAGGATGGTAGCATCGCTGGCGCCGATGCTGCGCGCCGACTCAATAAAGGTCTGCTGCTTAAGCACCAGGGTATTGCCGCGCACCAGACGCGCAAAGGCCGGGATCGAAAAGATCGCCACCGCGATGATGACGTTCGACATCCCGCTCCCCATTACCGCCACGACCGCAATTGCCAGCAAAATCCCCGGGAAAGCGAACAGCACGTCGCAGATACGCATAATGATGCGATCCCACCAGCCTTCGTAATACCCGGCCAGTAGCCCAAGTACGGTGCCGATGGCCGCGCCGATGAATACCGCCAGTACCCCGGCGGCCAGCGAGATCTGCGCGCCGACCAGCACCCGACTAAAGATATCCCGCCCCAGCGAATCAACGCCGAACCAGTGCATCATTGACGGGCCGTCGTTGAGCCGGTCGTAATCAAAATAGTTTTCCGCGTTGAACGGCGCAATCCACGGCGCCACGATCGCCACCGCAATCAGCAGCAGAACAAATACCCCCGCTCCCATCGCCACCGGCTGACCGCGAAACCGCCGCCAGAACTCGTGCCACGGGGTACGTATCTGCCCGGGTTTAATCCCCGGCATCGCGTTGATAGCCGCTTGTCTTCTCCAGTTGAGCAATCGCACCTTACTTGTACCTGATAGCCGGATTAATGGCGGCATACAGCACGTCCACCACTAAATTAATAAGAATAAACTCCAGCGAAAACAGGAGAACTTCCGCCTGAATCACCGGATAGTCGCGCATCTCCACCGAGTCTACCAGCAGACGCCCGAGGCCTGGCCAGTTAAAGACCTTCTCCACCACAATTGAACCGCCGAGCAAAAAGCCGAACTGCAGCCCCATCATGGTCACCACCGGGATCATCGCGTTGCGCAGGCCGTGCTTGAGCACCACCAGCGTTTCGCTGACGCCTTTTGCCCGCGCGGTACGCATGTAATCTTCATGCAGGACATCGACGAACGAGGCGCGGGTAAAGCGCGCCATCACCGCCGCCACCGCCGCGCCCAGGGTCAGCGAAGGCAGAATATAGTGGCGCCAGCTGTCGGCACCCACCGTCGGCAGCCAGCCCAGCTCAACGGAAAAGACCTGCATCAGCAGCATGCCGAGCGCGAACGCCGGGAACGAGATGCCGGTTACCGCCAGCGCCATTCCCAGGCGATCCGGCCAGCGGTTGCGCCAGACTGCCGCCACGATCCCCGCCGCCATACCGAAGATCACCGCCCAGCTCATGCTGGCGAGCGTTAACCAGAACGTGGGCATGAAACGGCTGGCGATTTCGCTGCTTACCGGGCGACGCGAGGCCATCGAGGTACCGAAATCCCCCTGCACAATATTGCTGATATAGTGCCAGAACTGCACGTGCAGCGGCCGATCGAGCCCCAGCTGCTGGCGCACCATTCCCACCACCTGAGCATCGGCTTCCGGTCCGGCAATCAGCCGCGCCGGGTCCCCGGGCAGCATATGCACGAACAGAAACACCAGCACCGCCACAATCAGCAGCGTGGGGATCAGCCCCAGCAGGCGTTTAATCACATAATTGAGCATGCTTCTCCTTGCGCGAAGTCCCCGCAGCCTGCGCCCGGGGACCCGCAGCTATCTACTTAAGATCCGCCTGTTCAAAGCTAAATCCGGTATCCGGCTGGATATAGAATCCGGTCAGATTTTTACTGTGCGCCGAGACCAGTTTCTCTACCACCAGCGGCACCCACGGCGACTCTTTCCAGATAGTATCCTGCGCGTCTTTATACAGCCGCGTTTTTTCCTGCGCATCGGTGGTTTTCAGCGCGTCGTTGAGGTCTTTATCCACCTGGGGATTGCTATAGAAAGCCGTATTGAACAAGGTCGGCGGCCAGTTCTGCGACGCGAACAGCGGCGACAGCGCCCAGTCCGCTTCTCCGGTCGACGCCGACCAGCCGGTATAGAACATGCGTACGCCGCTCTCTTTCTGCCCCTTACCTTCCACTTCCGCCGCGCGCTGGCCCGCATCCATCGCCGTCAGCTGCGCCTTAATGCCCACCTGCGCCAGCTGCTGCTGGGTAAATTGCAGCACTTTCTGCGCCGTACTGTGGTTGTGCGACGACCACAGCGTGGTGCTAAATCCATTCGGATAGCCCGCCTCTTTCAGCAGCTCGCGGGCCTTCGCCGGATCGTACGGCCAGGCGCTGTAGCTTTCAGCGTAGGCAATTGACGGCGGCACCACGCCGGTCGCCGGGGTGGCATAGCCCGCAAAGGCGACTTTTACCAACGCCTGACGGTTAATGGCGTAGTTAATCGCCTCGCGCACTTTCGGGTTATCAAACGGCTTCTGCGTCACGTTCATGCTGATATAGCGCTGCATGATCGACGGGCTGGCCACCAGCTCCAGCTTGCTGTTTTTCGCCAGCAGCGGCGCCTGCTCGTAAGGGATCGGGAACGCAAACTGCGCTTCGCCGGTCTGCAGCATCGCCGCGCGGGTATTGTTATCCACGACCGGGCGCCAGGTGATGGAGTCCAGCTTCGGCAGCCCCGGCTGCCAGTAACCGGCGAACTTCTTCACTTTAACGAAGTCGGTCTGATTCCAGGTGTCGAGCTGGTACGGGCCGGTGCCAACCGGATGGAAACCAATCTCTTTACCATATTTCTTCAGCGCCGCCGGAGAAATCATCGCCGTCGCCGGGTGGGCCAGGATATTGATAAACGCCGAGAAAGGTTGTTTGAGGGTGATTTTCACCGTTGTCGGGTCAACCGCCTCGGTGCTGGCGATATTTTTATACAGGTTATAGCGCTTGAGATGATTTTCCGGATTGCTGGCGCGATCGAGGTTGGCCTTAACCGCTTCGGCATTAAACTCGGTTCCGTCCTGGAACTTCACCCCCGAATGCAGCTTAATGGTATACACCAGGCCGTCCGGGGAAACGGTATAGCTTTCCGCCAGCACGTTTTGCAATTTCATCTCTTTATCAAGGCCGAACAGCCCCTGATAGAAGGACTTCGCGACGGCCTGCGACAGCGTGTCGTTAGCATCATACGGGTCGAGGGTCGTAAAGTTAGAGCCGACCGCCACCACCACATCTTTTGCGGCAAAGGCCGGAGCCGCTGTCAGCGCCGAAGCGACGCCCAGCGCCAACAGCCATTTGCCTGAAACGCGTTGAGTCATGTTGTTCTCCTGAAATGCTGCATTATTGGTGTCGTTGTTAGCGCGCCAGCACGTCGGCGGCGGGCTCTCTGGCGACAAAGTGCCCCGGTCCCACCTGCTGTAACGGCGTACTGATCCCCTCTTCGCCCCGCTTGAAGATGTTGCCCGGCAGCTCGTCTGAGAGCAGCACGCGCTGCGGACGACGATGCGCAGGATCGGCCACCGGAACGGCGGCCATCAGTTTACGGGTATAGGGGTGCTGCGGGTTTTCAAACACGGCGCGGCGCGGGCCGATCTCGACAATACGCCCGCGATACATCACCGCCACGCGGTGGCTGATGCGCTCAACCACCGCCATGTCATGGGAGATAAACAGAAATGCGATACCCATCTCACGCTGTAGATCGAGCATCAGATTGATAATTTGCGCGCGAATCGACACATCAAGCGCCGATACCGACTCATCGGCAATCACCACTTTCGGATTGAGCGCCAGCGCGCGGGCAATACAGATGCGCTGCCGCTGGCCGCCGGAAAACTCGTGCGGATAGCGCCACGCATGCTCCGGCTCCAGCCCGACGCGTTCCAGCAGCCAGCTGACCCGCTCACGAGCGGCATCGCCCTCCAGCAGCCGATGCACGCGCAGCGGTTCCATAATCGAATAGCCCACCGTTTGCCGTGGGTCGAGGGAGGCGTAGGGGTCCTGAAAGATAAACTGGATATCGCGGCGCAGCGCCTGAAGCTTACTGCCCGTCAGCGTATCAATCCGCTGGCCGTTGAAGGTGATGCTGCCGCCCTGAGTTTCCACCAGCCGCAGCAGCGCCCGGCCGGTCGTTGATTTACCGCAGCCGGACTCCCCCACCAGGCTCAGGGTTTCGCCGGGCCATAAATCAAAGCTGACCTTTTCGACCGCATGCACCTCGCGGGTAATGCGGTTGAGAATGCCGCTACGCAGCGGGAAGCGCGCCACCAGATCGCGAACTTTCAGGATCGGTTCCCCGGGCACAACGGTGTTCTGCACCTCCGGCGACGGGCTCTGGTTTAACAGCGGGAAGCGGCGCGGCAGCGAAGTGCCGCGCATTGCCCCCAGCCGCGGCACCGCGGCCAGCAGCGCCTGAGTATACGGGTGCTTCGGCGCGCGGAAAATTTCCTCCACGCTGCCGGTTTCCACCGCTTCGCCGCGATACATGACCAGCACGCGGTCGGCGATATCGGCAACCACCCCCATATCGTGGGTAATAAAGATAACGCCCATCGCCATCTCTTTTTGCAGGACGGCGATCAGCTGTAAAATCTGCGCCTGGATAGTCACGTCCAGCGCGGTGGTCGGTTCATCGGCAATCAGCACAGCCGGTCGGCAGGAGAGCGCCATGGCGATCATCACCCGCTGACGCATCCCGCCGGAAAGCTGATGCGGATAGCGCGAGAGCATGGCTTCCGCTTCCGGAATGCGCACCTGATCGAGCATTTTCTTCGCTTCGCGCAGGGCCTCATCATGCTTCAGCCCTTGGTGTAAGCGGATAGATTCGGCAATCTGTTCACCGATGGTGAAGACCGGATTCAGCGACGTCATCGGCTCCTGGAAGATCATCGCCATATCCGCGCCGCGCACGCCGCGCATCTCGGTTTCAGACTGTTCGCTCAGCTCAATCACCTGTCGGCTGCGACGACGCAGCAGCAGCGCATCGCTGCGCACTTCGCTGACCGCCTGGTCGAGCAGGCGCATCAGCGCCAGGGACGTCACCGACTTCCCGGAGCCGGACTCGCCGACAATCGCCAGCGTCTCGCCGCGCCGCAGGGTAAACGACAGGTCGCGGACGGCGGAAAAAGCCTGCTGCTGCTGATTGAACACGACGTTCAGGCCGCGCACCTGCAGAACATCATCGGCATCGATTTCTTGACTATGCGGCAACGCCCTTTCCTCTTATTCGCGATAAATACCAATCGTGGGCGTATCGCCCGCATAACACCAGGCCCGGTACATGCCTTCGCTATTAAACGGCAGCGCCACGTTGCCTTCTCTGTCGATGGCGATCAGGCCGCCGCTGCCGCCCAGCGCCGGAAGTTTCTCCATCACCACCCTTTCACAGGCCTCCTGCAGGCTGAGCTGGCTATACTCCATCAGCGCCGAAATATCGTAGGCCGCGAGCGTACGTATAAACACTTCGCCGGTACCGGTACAGGAAACGGCGACGCTGGCGTTATTGGCATAGCAGCCCGCACCCGGCAGCGGGCTGTCGCCGACGCGTCCCGGTAGCTTATTGGACATGCCGCCGGTGGAGGTCGCCGCCGCGAGGTTGCCCGCCAGATCCATCGCGACCGCACCGACGGTGCCCATTTTGTGCCGTTCATCCAGCGGCGCGGCGTGGTGATCGAGCACGATATCGTCCCCCTCCTGCGCCTGACGCAGCTGCAGCAAACGCTCGGGAGTCGAAAACAGGCTGTTATCGACCCGCGCCATACCGCGGGAAGCGGCAAACGCTTCCGCCCCCTCGCCAATCAACAGCACGTGCGGGCTTTGCTCCAGCACCAGACGCGCCGCCAGCACCGGATTGCGTAAATGCTGAACCCCGGCCACGGCCCCCGCCTGTAAGCTGTAACCATCCATCACGCAGGCATCGAGCTCATGGCGGGAATCGCGGGTAAATACCGAGCCAATACCGGCGTTAAATAACGGGCACTCCTCCAGCAGCCGGACCGCTTCGGTGACCGTATCCAGCGCGCTGGCCCCGGCAGCCAGCATTTTTTGTCCACTATCGACAATCGCCGACAGCGCCGCCACGTACTCCCGCTCGCGCGCCGGCGTCATCTGCGCGCGGCTAATCGCCCCGGCCCCGCCGTGAATTGCTATAACCGCCTTACCCATTGCGCCATTCCTTAACGATAAAGTGTATAAATATCATTATCGTGCTGACTGTCCTATACAATTTTTGAATATAGAAAGAGCGGACGGTGATGTAAAGCTTGTCGCCAGGTGGGATATAGCCCGCCTCTCTTTTCTGCCATAATAGGCGTTTTCGATGTTTGCCCGCAGGAGAAACCCATGGATTTTACCGCCGGACTGATGCCGCTCGACACAGCCCTGACCCAGATGCTCACTCGTATTACGCCGCTGAATGCGACGGATACCGTACCGCTGTTGCAGGCCTTTTCGCGCGTGACCGCCCATGATCTCGTTTCGCCGCTTAACGTTCCCGGTTTTGATAACTCGGCGATGGACGGCTACGCCGTGCGCCTGGCGGATCTCACCGCGGGCGCAGCGCTGCCGGTGGCCGGCAAGGCCTTCGCCGGTCAACCCTTTGACGGCGTCTGGCCCGCGGGCACCTGTATCCGCATTATGACCGGCGCGCCGGTGCCGGAAGGCTGCGACGCGGTGGTGATGCAGGAGCAGGCCGAACAAACCGATGAGGGTATCCGCTTCCTCGCCCCGGTGAAAAACGGGCAGAATATTCGTCGTCTTGGCGAAGACATCGCCCACGGCGCGGTCGTCTTCCCCGCAGGTACCCGCCTGACCGCCGCCGAGCTGCCGGTCATCGCCTCGCTGGGGATTGCCGAGGTTGAGGTGGTGCGTAAAGTGCGGGTGGCGGTCTTCTCCACCGGCGATGAACTCCAGCTGCCGGGCCAGCCGCTGGCCGACGGGCAAATTTACGATACCAACCGCCTGGCGGTGCACCTGATGCTGCAGGAGCTGGGCTGCGAGGTCATTAACCTCGGCATTATTCCCGACGACCCGGCTAAACTGCGCGAAGCCTTTATTCAGGCTGACCAGCAGGCCGACGTGGTGATTAGCTCCGGCGGCGTTTCCGTCGGCGAGGCGGACTACACCAAAGCGATCCTCGAAGAGCTGGGGGAAATCGGCTTCTGGAAGCTGGCGATTAAGCCGGGTAAACCTTTCGCTTTCGGCAAGCTCAACCACAGCTGGTTCTGCGGCCTGCCCGGCAACCCGGTTTCCGCAACGCTGACCTTCTACCAATTGGTTCAGCCGCTGCTGGCGAAGCTGTCCGGCAACGTCGGGCAAGCTCAGCCGATGCGCCTGCGCGTTCGCGCCGCCTCCGGCCTGAAGAAATCGCCGGGCCGCCTAGATTTTCAGCGCGGCGTGCTGCAGCGCGGTCCCGACGGCGAGCTGGTGGTTAGCAGCACCGGTCACCAGGGCTCGCATATCTTCAGTTCATTCAGCCTCGGCAACTGCTTTATCGTTCTCGAACGCGAGCGCGGCAACGTGGAAGCGGGCGAATGGGTGGAAGTCGAGCCGTTTAATCATCTGTTCGGAGGGCTGTAATGGGCATGGAGCTGAGCGATGAGGAGATGCTGCGCTATAACCGGCAAATTATTCTCCGCGATTTCGATTTTGACGGTCAGGAGCAGCTGAAAGCCTCCCGCGTGCTGGTCGTCGGCCTCGGCGGGCTGGGCTGCGCCGCCGCGCAGTATCTGGCGGCGGCAGGCGTCGGCCAGCTAACCCTGCTCGATTTCGACACCGTCTCGCTCTCCAACCTTCAGCGCCAGACGCTGCACAGCGACGACACCATCGGCCAGCCGAAGGTCGACTCCGCCCGCGCCGCGCTGGCGCGGATTAATCCCCACGTTCAGCTCACGGCGCTCAACGCGCGGTTGGAAGACGAGGCGCTGGCGGCGCAAATCGCCGCCCACGATCTGGTGCTCGACTGTACCGACAACGTCGCGATCCGTAACCAGCTCAACGCCGGATGTTTCCGCCATAAAACGCCGCTGGTCTCCGGCGCGGCGATTCGCATGGAGGGGCAAATCAGCGTCTTTACGTATCAGGAAGATGAACCCTGCTACCGCTGCCTGAGCCGCCTGTTTGGCGAAAACGCCCTCACCTGCGTCGAAGCCGGCGTCATGGCGCCGCTGGTCGGCATCATCGGTTCGCTGCAGGCGATGGAAGCGATTAAGCTGCTGGCCCGCTACGGCAGCCCGGCAACGGGAAAAATCGTCATGTACGACGCCATGCGCTGCCAGTTCCGCGAAATGAGGCTGCCGCGTAACCCTCACTGCGAGGTGTGCGGTACGCCCTGACCCTTTTCCGGCGGTGCTGTCGCCGGATGTTTTGTGACCCGCAGCGGCATTTTAACCTTCATTCTCCTTCCTCTTTCTGCTTGTTGATTTATATCAATACAACTTTCATTCGAAAGTAATTTAATCTTCATATGCAAATAAGAGGGTGAATCATGATCTTCAACATTCAGCGTTATTCAACCCATGACGGCCCGGGGATCCGCACTGTTGTCTTCCTCAAAGGGTGTTCGCTGGGCTGCCGCTGGTGCCAGAATCCGGAAAGCCGCGCCCGCACGGCGGATTTGCTGTATGACGCCCGCCTTTGCCTGGACGGCTGCGACCTCTGCCAGCAGGCTGCGCCGGAGGTGATTACCCGCAAGCTGGACGGTCTGATTATCCACCGCGAAAAGCTCACCGATGCGCATATCGGCAAATTGCGCGACTGCTGCCCGACCACGGCATTAACCGTGTGCGGCGAAGAGAAAAGCGTCGAAGAGATTATGGCTACGGTGCTGCGCGACAAACCGTTTTACGACCGCAGCGGCGGCGGCGTCACGCTTTCCGGCGGCGAGCCGTTTATGAATCCCGAACTGGCCCGACAGCTGTTTGAGGCCAGCCACCGCGCGGGGATCCACACCGCGGTCGAAACCTGCCTGCACGTGCCGTGGAAATACGTCGAACCCGCTTTGCCGTTTATCGACCTGTTTCTCGCCGACCTCAAGCACGTCAACGAAGCGATTTTTCAGCAGTGGACGGACGGCAGCGCCCGCCGGGTGCTGGATAACCTGCAGCGCGTCGCGCAGGCCGGAAAGAAAATCATCATTCGCGTGCCGCTGATCCAGGGCTTTAACGCCAACGAAAGCGATATTGCCGCCATTACCGATTTTGCCGCTGACCGTTTACAGGTTGGCGAGATCCACTTCCTGCCTTACCACACCTTAGGCATGAATAAATACCAATTACTCAGTCAGCCCTATACCGCTCCGGATAAACCGCTTGCTGCACCCGAGCTGCTCGCCTTCGCGCAGCGCTATGCTCAGAGCAAAGGTTTAACGGCGACTCTACGAGGATAACCTTATGACAACGTTGAAACTGGACACTCTGAGCCCGCGCATTCAGGCGCATAAAATGGCGCTGGTGCATATCGTTAAGCCGCCGGTTTGTACCGAGCGCGCCCTGCACTATACCGAAGCCTATCAGCAGCACCTGGATAAGCCGATCCCGGTACGCCGCGCGCTGGCGCTGGCTCATCACCTGGCGGAACGCACGATCTGGATTAAGCACGATGAACTGATCGTCGGCAACCAGGCCAGCGAAGTTCGCGCGGCGCCTATCTTCCCGGAATACACCGTTAGCTGGATCGAAAAAGAGATCGACGACCTCGCCGATCGCCCCGGCGCCGGGTTTGCCGTTAGCGAAGAGAACAAACGCGTGCTCCACGAAGTGTGCCCGTGGTGGCGCGGTCAAACCGTACAGGATCGCTGCTACGGCATGTTTACCGACGAGCAAAAAGCGCTGCTGGCGACCGGCATTATCAAAGCCGAAGGCAATATGACCTCCGGCGACGCTCACCTTGCGGTCAACTATCCGCTGCTGCTGGAAAAAGGCCTCGACGGCATGCGGGCGAAAGTCGCCGAGCGCCGTTCGCGCATTAACCTGACCGTGCTGGAAGATCTGCACGGCGAGCAGTTCCTTAAAGCCATTGATATCGTGCTGGAAGCGGTCAGCGACCACTGTAAGCGCTATGCCGGGCTGGCGCGCAGCATGGCCGCGACGGAGAGCCGCGAATCCCGCCGCGACGAGCTGCTGGCGATAGCCGAAAACTGCGATATTATCGCCCACGAGCCGCCGAAAACCTTCTGGCAGGCGCTGCAGCTGTGCTATTTCATTCAGCTGATTCTGCAGATCGAATCCAACGGTCACTCGGTCTCTTTCGGCCGTATGGACCAGTATCTCTACCCTTACTATCGCCGCGACGTTGAGCTGGCGCAATCATTGGATCGCGAACACGCCATCGAGCTGCTGCACTGCTGCTGGCTGAAGCTGCTGGAAGTGAACAAAATTCGCTCCGGCTCGCACTCCAAGGCTTCCGCCGGTAGCCCGCTGTACCAGAACGTCACCATCGGCGGCCAGAATCTGGTGGACGGCAACGCGCAGGACGCGGTGAACCCGCTCTCCTACGCCATCCTGGAATCCTGCGGTCGGCTGCGTTCGACTCAACCTAACCTCAGCGTGCGCTATCACGCGGGCATGAGCAACGACTTCCTCGACGCCTGCATGCAGGTGATCCGCTGCGGCTTCGGCATGCCGGCGTTCAACAACGATGAAATCGTCATCCCGGAATTTATCAAGCTGGGGATTGAGCCGCAGGACGCGTACGACTATGCCGCTATCGGCTGCATCGAAACCGCCGTCGGCGGTAAATGGGGCTATCGCTGCACCGGGATGAGCTTTATCAACTTCGCCCGCGTCATGCTGGCAACCCTGGAAGGCGGCCGCGACGCCACCAGCGGCCAGGTTTTCCTGCCGCAGGAACATGCGCTGTCAAAAGGCAACTTCGACAACTTTGAACAGGTTCTGGCCGACTGGGATACGCAGATCCGCTACTACACGCGCAAATCTATCGAGATTGAGTACGTGGTCGACACCATGCTGGAAGAGAACGTGCACGATATTCTCTGCTCGGCGCTGGTCGATGACTGCATCGAGCGCGCGAAGAGCATCAAGCAGGGCGGCGCGAAGTATGACTGGGTTTCCGGTCTGCAGGTCGGCATCGCTAACCTCGGCAACAGCCTGGCGGCGGTGAAGAAGCTGGTGTTCGATCAGGGCGTTATTGGCCAGCAGGAGCTGGCAAAGGCGCTGGCTGAAGACTTCGAAGGCCTGACCCACGAGCAGCTGCGCCAGCGCTTAATCAACGGCGCGCCGAAATACGGTAACGATGAAGACAGCGTGGATATGCTGCTGGCTCGCGCCTACCAGACCTATATCGACGAGCTGAAGCTGTATCATAACCCGCGCTACGGTCGCGGCCCGATCGGCGGCAACTACTACGCCGGCACCTCGTCCATCTCCGCCAACGTGCCGTTTGGCGCCCAAACGATGGCGACGCCGGATGGCCGTAAAGCGCACTCGCCGCTGGCGGAAGGGGCCAGCCCGGCCTCCGGTACCGACCATCTCGGGCCGACAGCGGTAATCAGCTCGGTGGGCAAACTGCCGACCGGCTCAATCCTCGGCGGCGTACTGCTTAACCAGAAGCTGAACCCGGCCACGCTGGAGAACGAATCCGATAAGCAGAAACTGATGGTGCTGCTGCGCACCTTCTTCGAGGTGCATAAAGGCTGGCATATTCAGTACAACATCGTGTCGCGCGAGACGCTGCTGGAAGCGAAGAAGCACCCAGACCAGTATCGTGATTTAGTGGTCCGCGTGGCCGGTTACTCGGCGTTCTTTACCGCCCTGTCGCCGGATGCTCAGGACGATATTATCGCCCGTACCGAGCATACGCTGTAAATCTCATCCCCCGGCTTGCGCTACGCTTAGCCGGGCTACAGGTTCGAAGCCGTTTGCGGGCCGGTAGCCCGGGTAAGGCGTTTACGCCGCAATCCGGGGTTTTCTGCTGCACAGAGGTGAACGCAAACTTTCATTCGAAATAAATTTGTGCTCCCCATCACATTGTAATTAGAATGTTACTGGTCGAAGTTAAGCCAGGAGCATGTGTTATGACCGTTAAAGTTATCGTCACCGATATGGACGGAACTTTTCTCAATGACGCCAAGCAGTATGACCGCTCGCGTTTTCTCGCGCAGTTTGCGCAACTCCAGCAGCAGGGTATTGAGTTCGTGGTCGCCAGCGGCAACCAGTACTACCAGCTGATCTCTTTTTTCCCGGAAATCCGTGACCAAATCTCCTTTGTTGCCGAGAACGGCGCGCTGGTTTACGAACGCGGTCAACAGCTGTTCCACGGCGAACTCACCCGTCATGAATCCCAGGTCGTCATCGGCGAACTGCTGAAAGACCCGCAGCTCAACTTCGTCGCCTGCGGCCTCAAGAGCGCTTACGTCAGCGAGCGCGCGCCCGAGGCGTTTGTCACCCTGATGTCAAAGCACTACCATCGCCTGCAGCGCATTAGCAGCTATCATGACATCGACGACACGCTGTTTAAGTTTTCCCTGAACCTGCCGGATAGCGAAATCCCGCAGCTTATCGACAAACTGCACGTCTCGCTGGACGGCATCATGAAGCCGGTCACCAGCGGCTTCGGCTTCGTCGATTTGATTATCCCCGGCCTGCATAAAGCCAACGGCATCAGCCGCCTGCTGAAGCGCTGGAACATCTCGCCGCAGGCCTGCGTAGCCATTGGCGACAGCGCTAACGATACGGAAATGCTCAAGCTGGTGAAATACTCTTTCGCGATGGCCAACGCCGCCGAAAGCATCAAAGCGGTGTCGCGTTTTGCCACCGATGATAACAACCACGACGGCGCGCTGAACGTCATTCAGGCCGTCCTCGACCACACCGCCCCGTTCAACGAGTAACGCCACCCGGGGTTTACCGCCCCGGCTTCCCGTTTTGTGCACCTCCGCATAATTTTAAACTTGCATTAACTTAATTTTAACTTAAATTATCATATGTAAGATAAATTACTTTCGAATGAAAGATGAGAGGTCATTATGGCTGTTACCCATACCTGTGAAACTTTACCCGCCGACCCCAAAGCGGCCATCCGCCGGATTAAACAGGAGCTGCGGGCGCAAATTGGCGACGTGCAGGCGGTGTTCGATCGGCTGACGGCGCGTATCTCCGCGCGTCTGGAAGAGATTGACGCCCTTAAGGCCAGCGGTCAGGACGTCTGGCCAACGATCCCGTTCGCCGATATTGCCCGGGGCCAGGTCACGGAAGCCCAGCGCGAGCTCATCAAGCGTCGCGGCTGCGCCGTTATCAAGGGCCATTTTTCTCGCGAACAGGCGCTGGCGTGGGACAACGCAATGCTCGAGTATCTCGACCGCAACCATTTCGATGACGTTTATAAAGGTCCCGGCGATACCTTTTTCGGGTCGCTGGAAGCTTCGCGCCCGGAAATCTATCCGATTTACTGGTCCCAGGCGCAGATGCAGGCGCGACAGAGCGATGAAATGGCCGCCGTGCAGTCGTTCCTCAACCGTCTGTGGACCTTTAACCGCGACGGCAAACAGTGGTTCGACCCGGACGTCAGCGTCATTTACCCGGACCGCATTCGCCGCCGCCCGCCGGGAACCACCTCGAAAGGTCTGGGGGCGCATACCGATTCCGGCGCCCTGGAGCGCTGGCTGCTGCCGGCCTATCAGAAAGTGTTTGCCGACGTGTTTAACGGCAACATTGATGCTTACGACCCGTGGGACGCGGCGCACCGCACCGAAGTCGAAGAGTATACGGTCGACAACACCACCAAATGCTCGGTGTTCCGCACCTTCCAGGGGTGGACCGCGCTCTCCGATATGATCCCCGATCAGGGCCTGCTGCACGTGGTGCCGATCCCGGAAGCGATGGCTTACGTGCTGCTGCGTCCGCTGCTCGACGATGTCCCGGAAGATGAGCTGTGCGGCGTCGCGCCGGGCAAGGTGCTGCCGATTTCGGAAAAATGGCACCCGCTGCTGATCAAAGCCTTAAGCTCTATTCCGGCGCTGAATGCGGGCGATTCGGTATGGTGGCACTGCGACGTGATCCACTCGGTCGCGCCGGTGGAAAATCAGCAGGGCTGGGGCAACGTGATGTATATTCCCGCCGCACCAATGTGCGAGAAAAACCTCGCCTACGCGCAGAAGGTCAAAGCGGCGCTGGCGCGCGGCGCTTCGCCGGGAGATTTCCCCCGCGAGGATTATGAAAGCGACTGGGAAGGCCGCTTTACGCTGGATGACTTAAATATCCACGGTAAGCGCGCGTTGGGGATGGCGAATTAATCATCATATAACCCCTTCGCTTCAACGGCGGTACGGCGGTTACCGGCGCGTATCCGCCGCACCGAATCGCGTACCGCCAGCGTCCCATGCAGGAGTAACGCGCCGTGCGGCGCATCGGGACGGATCAGTCTCTGCTGTAATAGATGTACCGCTTCAACCCCTAATTCATCGCGTGGGACGTGGACGGCGGTTAGCGGTACATCCTGGATCGCCGCCAGGTTAAAGCCGTCGATGCTCATGACGGAAACATCCTGCGGGACGCGCAAACCGCGTTTTTGTAATGCGGCGATCGTGCCTGCCGCCATAAAATCACCGCCCACCAGAAATGCCGTCGGCAGCGGGCCATCGCCGCGCTGATCCAGCCACTCCCCGACTTTTT
This sequence comes from Klebsiella sp. PL-2018, assembly GCF_019048985.1. Taxonomy (NCBI): domain Bacteria; kingdom Pseudomonadati; phylum Pseudomonadota; class Gammaproteobacteria; order Enterobacterales; family Enterobacteriaceae; genus Klebsiella; species Klebsiella sp. PL-2018. Next base: position 1,871,708 of record NZ_CP077673.1, on the reverse strand, counting down.
CCTCGGTATCCCTGGCGCTGAAGTTGGCCACAGCGAGTAAATCCCTGCCGTCAACGAAACGGAGATTCCGCGCCCGCCATGCCTGCTTAATGCCCAGCAGACGCAGCTCCATGGTATAGCGGCGCAGGCACATCACGTTCATGATCGCCTGATGCCCCATCTCAAACAGATACCGGGCGGCGAACTGGCCGATCAGCCGATGATCCGGCGCGACGGAGGGTAAACGCATTCCCGCGTCGTGGCAGTTAATCATCACGCAGGGCTTCGCCAGATCGGCCGCCAGATCGTGAATATGCGGATCGTCGATACCCAGTAAAATCGCGGCCTGGGTCGATGCTTCATGCATGCACTGCAAAAACAAATTGGCATCGCTGTCGTTCTCTTCCAGCGCGCAATAGCGCAGGTGTACCTCATGCGGCATAAGGGCGCTATTGATGCTTTGAATCACCCGATAGTAGTAAATATCCGTGCGTTCATCGAAAGCGCGCTGAGGGGCAAAGACCACCAGATTATTGAGCAGCATTCGCCCGGCGGCGATACCCTCCATCACGCCCAGCTCGCGGGCGCAATCCAGTACCCTCTGGCGAGCCCTGGCGCTGGTATTTGCTTTCCCCGCCAGCACCCGCGATACCGTGCTCACCGACAGCCCGGTACGCGCCGCGATTTCGCTCACTTTCAGCTTTTTGTCCATTTTGTGATCGCGCTCTACTTAGCTCATGAAAAAATTTTCATATTGAGAATGTGAATATTTTTAAGCGATTTGGCGATGTCATACTGCGATCTGGATCGTTCCATGAAAATATTTGCAGAATTGTCGCTATTGCCCGCTCGCATTCTCCCTTAGCCTGAATTGGTCCAACACCTTTGAGATTAGTCAACCAATAGTGTCGAGACATCAACCTTAACAAACAACGAAATAGAAAATTTTAGCGACAACTCAGCAAGCGGGTTGGTCAATTTTCCCTACTACATGTCTCGTGGAGAGTTCTATGAGCCAAGGCCTCAATAATGATATGGCGGTCAGTAAATCGCGCCGCATAGTGAAGAACCTGCGCTGGTGGATGCTGGTGCTGTTTTTACTCGGCGTCACCGTTAACTACATCACGCGTAATTCGTTGGGGATTATCGCCCCGGAACTAAAAACCTCCCTGGGTATTACCACTGAACAGTACTCATGGATAGTCGGCGCTTTTCAGCTGGCGTACACCATTTTCCAGCCGCTCTACGGCTGGCTTATCGACGTTATTGGCCTCAAGCTCGGCTTTATGATCTGCGCCACCCTGTGGGCCATCGCCTGCATCGCCCATGCCGGGGCGGGGAGCTGGCTGCACCTGGCGATTCTGCGCTTTTTCATGGGCGGCGCTGAGGCGGCGGCGACGCCAGCCAACGCCAAAACGCTGGGTGAGTGGTTTCCAAAATCCGAGCGGCCGATCGCGGCAGGCTGGGCGGGCGTCGGCTTCTCCGTGGGCGCCATGCTGGCGCCGCCGATTATCTACTTCGCACACGCTTCGTTCGGCTGGCAGGGGGCATTCATGTTCACCGGCGCGCTGGCGCTGCTGTGGGTCGTGCTGTGGTGGGCGTTCTATCATAACCCGGAAAAACACCCTAACCTGGGTAAAGCTGAGCTGGCGCTGATCCAGCAGGACAATGAAGCGCCACCGGTCAAACTGCCCTTCTTTACCGCGCTGAAAACCGTATCGAAAAACAAGCGCTTCTACGGTATCGCCATTCCGGCCTTTATGGCTGAGCCTGCCTGGGCGGTGCTGAGCTTCTGGGTACCGCTCTACCTGGCGAAAGAGCACGGCATGGATTTAAAACAAATCGCCATGTTTGCCTGGCTGCCGTTTCTGGCGGCCGACCTCGGCAGCGTCGCCAGCGGCTATCTGACCAAACTATATACCCGCTGGTTCGGCTGTTCGCGGGTGAACTCGGTGGTCGCCAGCTCCGTCACCGGCGCCTTCCTGATGATTTCGCTCGCCACCGTGGCGATCACCCGCGATCCCTATATCACCATCGTGCTGATTTCGATAGGCGGCTTCGGCCACCAGATCATCTCCTGCATGCTCAGCGCGCTGGTGGTGGAGTCGTTCGATAAAGGACAGATGGCGACCGTGAACGGGATGCGCGGCTCCGCCGCCTGGATCGCCAGCTTTCTGTTCTCGCTGTTGATTGGCGTCACCGCCGACAAAATCGGCTTCAACCCGCTATTTATCGCCATGGGGTTCTTTGACCTGATTGGCGCGGTATTCCTGGTGGCATTTATTGCTGAACGTCGCGCAAAACGCGCCTGAGAGTGGATGTAAAAAATGAAGACTTTGAAAAACTGGACTTTGCACCAACGGCTGGACCACCACGTTGAGCTGATCGTAGACGGCCAGCACACCCTGTGTCTGTACGTGCTGGAAGAGAATATGTTCCGCGTGCTGCTAAAGCGGCACGGCCAGCTGGCGCTGGATCGCACCTGGAGTATCGCTCCCCAGCAGGACGTGCCGTGGGAAGGACGCCCGCGCGAAGATTTGAGCGGCTTTAGCCTCCCCGCCTGGCAGCTCACGGAGCATAGCGATACCCTGAGCATCGCCACCGACCAGCTGCGCGTCACCGTCCACCAGCCGCTGTGGCTGGAATGGAGCTATCGCGATGAGGCCGGCGAGTGGCAGCCGCTGGTTAACGACCGCCCCACCAGCGCCTACCTGGCGAATGCCCACGGCGACGGCGTTGCCCACTACCTGAGCCGACGCAAAGACGAACGCTTCTACGGTCTGGGCGAAAAAGCCGGCGATCTGCAGCGTAACGGGAAGCGCTATGAGATGCGTAACCTCGACGCCATGGGCTATAACGCGGCGAGCACCGACCCGCTGTACAAACATATTCCGTTTACCATCGCGCAGCGTAGCGATGTCAGCTACGGTCTGTTTTACGACAACCTGAGCAGCTGCTGGCTGGATCTCGGCAACGAAATCGATAATTACCATACCGCCTATCGCCGCTGGCAGGCGGAAGCCGGCGACATCGATTACTATCTTTTTTCCGGCAAACGGGTACTGGATATCACCAAAGCATTCGTACGCCTGACCGGCAAAACGCTGTTCGGACCGAAATGGAGTCTCGGCTACAGCGGTTCGACGATGCACTACACCGACGCGCCGGATGCGCAAAACCAGCTGATGAACTTCATCCGCCTGTGTGATGAACACGCCATTCCGTGCGATTCGTTCCAGCTCTCTTCCGGCTATACCTCGATTGACGGCAAGCGCTACGTCTTTAACTGGAACAACGATAAAGTGCCGCAGCCGAAGGTGATGAGCCAGGCCTTCCACGATGCCGGACTGAAGCTCGCCGCCAATATTAAGCCCTGCCTGCTGCAGGACCATCCGCGCTATAACGAGGTCGCGGAGCGCGGGCTTTTTATCCGCGATTCACAGGCGGATGCTCCCGAGCGCTCCAGCTTCTGGGATGACGAAGGGTCGCACCTTGACTTTACCAATCCGCAGACCGTCGCCTGGTGGCAGGAAGGCGTGACAACCCAGCTGCTGGAGATGGGTATCGACTCCACGTGGAACGATAATAACGAGTATGAAGTCTGGGACGGCGAAGCCCGCTGTTACGGGTTTGGCGAGGAAATTGCCATTAAACATATTCGCCCGGTCATGCCGCTGCTGATGATGCGCGCGTCTCTGGAGGCTCAGCAGCGCTTTGCGCCGCACAAACGACCGTACCTGATCTCTCGCTCCGGCTGCGCCGGGATGCAGCGCTACGTCCAGACCTGGAGCGGCGATAACCGTACCAACTGGGATACGCTGCGCTATAACACCCGCATGGGGCTGGGAATGAGCCTCTCCGGGCTGTTCAATGTCGGCCACGATGTTGGCGGCTTCTCTGGCGATAAACCGGACCCGGAGCTGTTCGTACGCTGGGTACAAAACGGCGTTATGCATCCGCGCTTTACCATTCACTCGTGGAATGACGACCAGACGGTCAACGAAGCCTGGATGTACCCGGAAGTCACGCCGGCTATCCGTTCAGCCATTGAGCTGCGCTATCGTCTGCTGCCGTATCTCTATACGCTGCTGTGGCAGGCTCACGCCGACGATGAACCGATGCTGCGTCCGACCTTCCTCGATCACGAACACGATCCGCAGACGTTTGCCGAATGCGACGACTTCCTGCTGGGTCGCGATCTGCTGGTCGCCAGCGTCGTCGAACCCGGCGCGCGTCAGCGCCGCGTCTGGCTGCCGGCCAATCAGGACGGCTGGTACGACTTTGATAGCCACCAGTGGTTCGCGGGAGGTCAGTGGATCGTCCTTGATGCGCCGCTGGAAAAACTGCCGCTGCTGGTTCGCGCCGGAGCAGGCCTGCCGCTGAGCGAGCGTATCCGCCACGTCGATGCGCAAAAAGATGATTGCCGCGAGCTAAAGCTGTTCCCGCTGAAGGGCGTGGGGACCCGTCGCGGCCTGCTGTTTGAAGATGATGGCGAAAGCTGGGGCTACCAGAATGGCCATGCGCTGTGGGTAGAATGGGAAATGGTTTGCGATAGCGCCAGCATCAACCTGAAGGTGAACGCGCGCGGCGATTATCGTCCGGCGTGGAAAGCGCTGAAGGTGTCGTTGCCGGCGGGGGAAAAACGCAGGCTGCTGGTGAACGGTGAAGAAAGGAGCGAGTGGCGGGTGTAGTGCGGATAAGGCGCAGCAGCGCCTTTGGGAAATTCAGCCACTCTGCGCTCTGCTCCCGGGGGCGGCGCTTAACGCGCCTTGCCCGGGCTACAGGTTCATCGCCGTCTGTGGGCCGGTAGCCCGGATAAGGCGCTGCAGCGCCGCAATCCGGGACAGACAACAGCAATATTATTCGATACCTTTGCTGCGCAGATAATCTTCGTAGTTACCGGTGAAGTCCACAACGCGCTCCGGCGTAATTTCAATCACTCGGGTCGCCAGCGAGCTCACAAACTCACGGTCGTGGGAAACAAAGATCAGGGTGCCCTGATACATCTCCAGCGCCATGTTCAGCGATTCGATCGATTCCATATCCAGGTGGTTGGTTGGTTCATCCATCACCAGGATATTCGGTTTTTGCATCATCAGCTTACCGAAAAGCATGCGGCCTTTTTCGCCACCGGAGAGCACTTTCGCCGGCTTCTTGATATCGTCCTGACTGAACAGCAGACGACCCAGGATGCTGCGCACCGCCTGCTCATCATCGCTTTCCTGCTTCCACTGGCTCATCCACTCGAATACCGTCAGATCGTTTTCAAACTCATATTCATGATCCTGCGCGTAGTAGCCAATCTGCGCGTTCTCAGACCATTTAACGGTACCGTTATCGGGCGTCAGATCGCCGACCAGGGTTTTCAGCATCGTGGATTTACCCACGCCGTTGGCGCCCAGAATGGCAAGCTTCTCCCCCACTTCCAGCAGCAGATTGACGTTTTTAAACAGCGGGCCGTTATCAAAGCCTTTCGCCAGCGCTTCCACTTCCAGGGCGTTACGGAACAGCTTCTTATCCTGCTCAAAGCGAATGAACGGGTTCTGACGGCTGGACGCTTTCACTTCGTCCAGCTTAATTTTGTCAATCTGACGGGCGCGCGAGGTCGCCTGGCGAGATTTAGAGGCGTTGGCGCTAAAGCGGCTGACGAATGATTGCAGATCGGCAATCTGCGCTTTTTTCTTGGCGTTGTCCGCCAGCAGACGTTCGCGCGCCTGGGTCGCCGCGGTCATGTACTCATCGTAGTTGCCCGGGTAAACGCGCAGCTCGCCGTAATCCAGATCCGCCATGTGGGTACAGACCATATTCAGGAAGTGACGGTCGTGCGAAATGATGATCATGGTGCTGTCGCGATCGTTGAGGGTCTGCTCCAGCCAGCGGATGGTGTCGATGTCCAGGTTGTTCGTCGGTTCATCAAGCAGCAGAATGTCCGGGTTAGAGAACAGCGCCTGCGCCAGCAGCACGCGCAGCTTCCAGCCGGGAGCGACTTCGCTCATCGGGCCGTAATGCTGTTCAACCGGGATGCCGACGCCGAGCAGCAGTTCGCCGGCGCGCGCTTCAGCGGAGTAACCGTCCATCTCGCCGTACAGCACTTCCAGGTCAGCCACTTTGTAGCCATCTTCTTCGCTCATCTCCGCCAGGGAGTAGATACGATCGCGCTCCTGCTTCACTTCCCACAGCTCGCCGTGGCCCATAATGACCGTATCCAGCACGCTGAACTCTTCAAACGCAAACTGATCCTGACGCAGCTTACCGATACGCTCGTTCGGATCGAGGGAGACGTTGCCCAGCGTCGGCTCAAGATCGCCGCCGAGGATCTTCATAAAGGTGGATTTGCCGCTACCGTTGGCGCCAATCAGGCCGTAACGGTTGCCGCCGCCAAATTTGACGGAAATATTTTCGAACAGCGGCTTACTGCCGAACTGCATGGTGACGTTGCTGGATACTAGCACGGGGTTATCCTGAAAATAGAGAATGAGAAGTGTGATGAACCAGACATTATGCCAGCAAATGCTTCACTTTTCACGGGGCGTTATAAAATCATCAATGACGCCTGTGTTAGGGTCATGTCATATTGCGCGGTTACACTGCTTAATGCGTAATTTTTTACCTTAATCTGGAAGGAACCTATGACCACACACTCCCGCCATCCGGCTTTCTTATCGCTGCAGGGCGGTATCAACTTTCGTGACCTGGGCGGCCAGCGTACCGCCGACGGCCGTCGCGTGCGTACCGGGAAATTATTCCGCTCCGGCTCGCTGCATATGATGACGGCAGATGACCTCACCCATCTGGACGCGATCCCGCTTAGCCGGGTGATTGATTATCGCGACCCGGGCGAAGTGAATCGCAGCCCCGATAAGCTGAACGAAGCGGCTCACTACCTCAACGCCCCGGCGAATCCGCACGTTCGCGACGTCAACGCCAAAGTCACCGAGCTCAACGCCGCCACCCTGAACGCCCTTAACGGCGAGCAGTTTATGCTGGCGCTCTACCGCCAACTGCCGTTCAATAACGCCGCTTATCGCCAGTTGGCCGGTTGGCTGATGGAGCCTTTCGACGGCGCGCTGCTGCAGCACTGCGCGGTGGGAAAAGACCGCACCGGCGTTGGCTGCGCGTTGACGCTGTTCGCCCTCGGCTGCGATCGTCATACGGTCATGGAGGAATATCTGCTCACCCAGGGCATGCTGACGCAGGTCGAAGATTTCATGCTCCAGTCCCTCGGCAATGCGCTGACCCCCCGCGGCCGGCAGAACCTGGCGGAAATGATGACGGTGCATGAGTCCTACCTTGCCGCCGCGCTTTCGCAAATCGACGAACGCTACGCCAGCGTCGATGCCTGGCTGGAGAAAGAGTATCAGCTCACGCCGCAGGCGCGAGAAGCGCTCCAGTCGCGGCTTCTGGAGGGGTAATCCCCTCCCGTTTTCAGGCTGCAGAGCCCGCGTTGACGGGCTACACTCAGGGTCACAGGAAAAAAATGTGATTTCGTACACATCTCATTTACCTGTTTGCCGGAAAGCACATATAATGCGCTCCCATCGACTTCCTGTTTAAACTGACAAAGGCCTGTGCGGCATTAACATCGCCCACGATATAAAGATTATGAAATTATCAACACTCTTCGCGGCAGCCTTCGCCATCGTGGGCTTTTGCAACACAGCTTCTGCTGTAACCTACCCTCTGCCCACCGACGGCAGCCGTCTGATTGGCCAGAACCAGGTGATCACCATTCCGGAAGGCAACAAGCAGCCGCTGGAATATTTCGCCGCTGAATACCAGATGGGTTTATCCAACATGCTGGAAGCCAACCCGGGCGTGGACACCTTCCTGCCGAAAGGCGGCACCGTGCTGAATATCCCGCAGCAGCTGATCCTGCCGGACACCGTGCATGAAGGTATCGTCATCAACAGCGCGGAAATGCGCCTCTACTACTATCCGAAAGGCACCAACACCGTCATCGTGCTGCCGATCGGCATCGGCCAGTTAGGCAAAGACACGCCGATCAACTGGGTGACGAAAGTTGAGCGTAAAAAAGCCGGTCCGACCTGGACGCCTACCGCCAAAATGCACGCTGAATATGCCGCAGCCGGTGAACCGCTGCCGGCCGTTGTTCCTGCCGGCCCTGATAACCCGATGGGCCTGTACGCGCTGTATATCGGCCGCCTGTACGCTATTCACGGTACCAACGCTAACTTCGGCATCGGCCTGCGCGTCAGCCACGGCTGCGTGCGTCTGCGTAATGACGATATCAAGTTCCTGTTTGAAAACGTGCCGGTCGGCACCCGCGTTGAGTTTATCGATGAGCCGGTAAAAGCCACTACCGAGCCTGACGGCAGCCGCTTCATTGAAGTTCACAACCCGCTGTCCACCACGGAAGAGCAGTTCCAGGGCGGCGAAATCGTGCCGATTAACCTGACCAAATCAGTACAGGCGATTACCAGCCAAACTGACGTAGACCAGAGCGTGGTCGATCAGGCGATCCAGAACCGTTCCGGTATGCCGGTGCGTCTGAACTAAAACGCATCGCGCAGAGTGGCGGGCCCGGTGCCCGCCATTTTTTTATCCGTTATTGACCAGAATAATTCCGCCGTGGTCGTAGCGATAGTGGCAATGGGCATACTCCAGCGGCGTACCGTCCTCCAGATAGATCACCTGTTCCACCTCCAGCACCGGGTCGCTCGCTTCGCAGTTGAGATGTTCTCTGTCCAGCGCCTGCGGTTTCACCGCCCGCACCACCCGATACGATCCCATCATCTTCAGCCCCAGCGTCTCCTGCACGTAGCGAAATACCGAGCTTTCGAGATGCGTTTTATTCAGGCCAGGCACCAGCGCAACGGGCATCACGGTGAGGTCCAGCGACACGGGTTCCTCGTTGAGCAGCCGCAGGCGGACGAAATCATAGACCGGGGCATCGGCGTCAATCAGCAACGAGCTTTGCTCTTTTTCCGACGGAAAACGCAGCTCGAAGCGAATCACCCGGCTGGTCACTTCCCCTACATGCTCCCAGGTTTTGGTGGCGCCAAAATAGTCGCTGCCGGGCAGCTCCCACTGCGAAAGCTGGAGGAAGTTTTTGCGCACGAAGGTTCCCTGCCCCTTACGGGTGTAGATAAGGCCTTCGACAATCAGCTGGCGCATCGCCTGCTGGATGGTCATCCTGCTGGTGCTGAACTCCGCCGCTAAGGCGAACTGGTCGGGTAACGGCGCGCTGGCGGGATACTGCCGGCTGATAATACGTTTTTTGATTTCCCGCGCGATACTCAGATATTTGGCCGTCATTCCCGGATCCTTTTACGTGTCTGATAGTGGCTGGCGGGCAGAATATACCATCTGCCCGCGCGAGGCGCCGCTACATCTCTTCGCCGTGACTGCGGATGGCCCGCTTCAGCCAGGCATAGCTTTTCTTCGGGACGCGCTTAAGGTCCTTAAGGTCGTGGTTTTCACGGTTCACGTAGACAACCCCGTAGCGCTTGCGCATATCGCCCTGCGAACTGAGAATATCGATTAACCCCCAGCCCAGATAGCCAATCACCCGCGCGCCGTCCTCAAACATCGCCTCTTTCATGGCGTTGATATGGTCGCGATGATAGGCGATGCGGTAATCGTCAGCGACCGGATTTTCGCCGTCCCAGGACTCAATCACCCCGATGCCGTTTTCAATCGGGAATACCGGCAGACGCCAGTCGTTGTAGTAGCGGGTAATGATGGTGCGAAAGCCCAGCGGGTCAATCTGCCAGCCCCACTCGGTGGCCTGCAGAAAGTCATTCTTTTTATCGCCAAACTGCATGTAGTGGTTCACCGGCGTGCCCGGCGGGATCGGGTCGCTATCCAGCGCCTTGCTGGCGTAGTAGCTAAAGGCCAGATAGTCGATTTTAACCTGCGCCATCAGCGCCAGATCCTCTGCGCGGTAGATATCCGCAAAGCCTTCACGGGCGACAACGTGCATGACCTCCGGGCTGTAGCCCTCTCCGGCGAAGGCGCGCAGCAGGTTCTGGTTTAAAAACTCATCGAGCTGCTGGGCGCAAAGGATATCGCGCGGTTTGCAGGTCGCCGGATAGACCAGCGCGTGGGCCAGCATGCCGCCCATCAGGCACTGCGGCTTCGCCTGATGCAGATACTGCGTCAGGTGCACGTGGGCCATCATCACGTGGTGCTGGATCTGATACAGCTCGCGCAGGGTCTTCTCGCCGCGCATATAGCCTGAAATCAGAAACGCGTCCGGCATGTGGTAGAGGTTCTGTTCATTAAAGGTCAACCACCACTTCACCTTGTCGCCAAAGCAGTCGATCATCTTCTGCCCGTAACGAATAAAGGCTTCCATCACCCGACGGTCGGTAAAACCGTTGTAGCGTTCAGCCAGCGACAGCGGCATATCGAAGTGATAGAGGCAGATCATCGGCTCAATGCCGCGGGCAAGCAGTTCATCGATAAACTGGTGATAAAAGGCGATACCTTCTTCATTGAACTCACCGTCGCCTTCCGGGCAAACGCGGCTCCAGGCAATCTGGAAGCGGTAGCAGTTCATGCCCAAATCCTGCATCAGGTCGAAGTCTTCCCGGTAGCGGTGGTACGAGTCGGTTGCCACCTTCCAGTCGGACGCAAATTCCGCCGGCTGGCGGATATCGTAAACCGACATCCCCTTCCCGCCCTCATTCCACGCCCCTTCGGTTTGCATACTGGAAACCGAGTTACCCCATAAAAAATCTGCCGGTAGTGTTCTGTTCATCGCTCGCACCTATGACTAGTCATATTAATTTCATGACTAGTCATATAAACGAAATTCTCCCGTCAGGCAAAGTCCAGGATCGCGTTTTGTGAGCGCAACGGATAAAAAAACCGGATCGCGAAACAGACGATCCGGCGTGCAAGAGAGGAAGTTACTGCTGGGCGAGCTGGTCGCGGCGGTATTCGCCCTGGCGCTCCAGCATCCAGCCCGGATACTCTCGCGGCAGCGCGCTGACCGCGTCAAGCCGCGCCAGTTCATCATCATTCAGGGCAATGCTGGTCGCCGCGAGGTTATCGGCGAGCTGCTCAGCGCGCTTCGCGCCAATAATCACGCTGCTTACCGCCGGCTGATGCAGCAGCCAGGCCAGCGCGATTTGCGCCACCGAAACACCCTTCGCATCGGCAATCTCGCGCATCACATCAATGCAGTCAAAAGCCCGCGCTTTGTTCACCGGCGGGAAATCAAACTCCTGACGGCGGCCGCCGCTCGCCGAGTGCCCATCGCGATCGTACTTACCGCTGAGCAGCCCTCCCGCCAGCGGGCTCCAGACCATCAGGCCCAGGCCTTCGCTCTGCATCATCGGCACCAGCTCGCGCTCCAGATCCCGTCCGGCAAGGGTGTAGTAAGCCTGTAACGAGGCAAAACGCGCCAGCCCCAGACGTTCGGAAATGCCCAGCGCTTTGACTATCTGCCATGCCGCCCAGTTCGACACGCCGATATAGCGGACGTGCCCGTGCTGCACCAGGTTATCCAGCGCATACAGCGTCTCTTCGATCGGGGTTGCCGGATCGAAGCCATGGAGTTGATAGAGATCGATATGATCGAGCTGCAGGCGACGCAGGCTCTCCTTCACGCTGCCGATGATGTGATAGCGCGAACTGCCGCGCGAGTTCACGCCTGCGGTGCCGGTTTCGCCAAACACTTTGGTCGCCACGACGACGTTTTCACGCGGCACTTTCAGATTCTTCAGCGCCTGGCCGGTAATCTCTTCCGAGCGCCCTTCTGAATAGACGTCAGCGGTGTCGATGAAGTTGATGCCCGCATCCAGCGCGCTGCCCACCAGCTGCTCTGCCTCCGCCTGGCGCAGCTGCCCCACTTTCCCCCACAGGCCGCCTTCGCCGCCGAAGGTCATGGTGCCGAGGCACAGCTCAGAGACAAAAAGGCCGGTATGGCCCAGTTTTTGATAACGCATAGGACTCTCCTTCAATCAGGGTGATTCACCATCGTGAATAAAGTTATACCCCGGAAAAGGAGAGCGCGAATGTGGCGTTTCTGTCCGTTTCTTGCCCAATTCTCTGAAAATCAGAGCTGCAGCAATCCGTACCCTACCAGCGCGGCCCACAGCAGCATGGGCAGAGAGTAGATATGGAAACGCCACCAGATACGGCGATCGCCAGCCATGCGCAGCGCAATCAGGTTTGCCAGAGAGCCCGGCAGCAGGCCGAACCCGCCGACGTTTACCGCCCAGGCCAGCAGCACCGATGGTGGAACGTAATTGAGCAGCAAAATGGTCGCCGGGACGTTGCTGATAAACTGCGACAGGCCAATCGACGTCAGCCACAATCCGCCTGCCGAGAGCTGGCCGACGCCGTTAAGCGCATGCTGGAGAGCCGGTAGCTGGGTCAACAGGTGAACGTCAATAAACATCGCCATGAAGACCAGCAGCAGCGTCCAGTCGACGTGGATAATGACCGCCCGCGCCAGCAGCAAAAAACCCAGCGCGATCAGTGCCAGTCCCCACAGCTCCTGCTTCAGCTCTAAGGCGGCTAAAAAGACCCCATAAAACGCCAGGCAGCTCCAGACCAGCTTTGGCCGCCAGGAGGGCGCCCTGTCGCTACTCTGATAGTCGAGACGCTTCGCGGGGAAACAGAACCAGCACAGCGCCAGCAGGGTGAGCATCATCGCTGCCGCCAGCGGCAGCATCTGGCCGATAAAGGCCGGAAAGGAGAGGCCCGAGCGCCCCCAGAGAAGAATGTTTTGCGGGTTACCGATGGGCGTTAACAACGACCCGGCGTTCACCGCCAGCGCTTCAAAAATGATGAGACGGCTTGTCGGGATGGCGCACCATTTTTTTAGAGTCAGCGTGAGCGGCACGACGATGAACAGCGCCACGTCGTTGGTTAAGAAGGTGGATAGCAGCGCGGCCGCCAGCACCATAAAGATGGCCAGCTGGCGCTCGGTCACAAAGCGGCGCGCCATTTTGCGACCTATTACGTCAAAATAGCCGCTCAGTTCAATACCTTTGGTCAGTAGCATCAGCCCGCTAAGGGTGATAATCGTATGCCAGTCAATGGCGTGTAGCCAGCCTGCAGGGACAAACGGAACAAAAAAGCTTAAAACAACGCCGACGATCAGCAGCAGATGCAAAAAACGGTCGCGGATTAGCGACTGAACAAAGACGAGGTTCATTCTCCCGGTGACCCCTGCTTGAGGGTAAACTGTTTAAACATCGCCAGCGTCTCTTCGCTGACGTGGTGCTCCATGCCTTCGGCGTCGCGACGCGCAATTTCCGGGCTAACGCCGATCACCAGTAAAAAGTTTTCGACGATCTGGTGGCGTTCGCGGCTTTCATGCGCCAGCTTCTCACCTTCCGGGGTTAAAAAGATCCCCCGCCATGGGATCTGTTCGATCAGCCCGACGCTGGCCAGTCGTTTTAACATTTTCGCAACCGTTGGCTGCGACACCCCAAGACGCGCGGCCATGTCCACCTGACGGGCTTCCCCCACTTCCATAATCAGATCGGAGATCAGCTCCACGTAGTCATCAATCAGCTCCCGACGATGCGCCTCGCGCACCTGACGAAACCCCTCAACGTGTTCTTCGACATTCACTAGCTGCGTCACTTTTTTTGTTATTGGCTTACCTGCGCGACGGTTCATTGTGCTTCCTCATTCCTGTGACGCATCAAGCATCATATAAAAGGATCCCTATTGTAATGGATCGCGCACAGAGAACAAAAAATTAACGTTTTAGCCATAGCTATAAAATATAGCCTGTGCTATATCTGTATGTAATACACACATCCTTCAAGGAGTGAAGGACGAAGTTACAGGAGGTCGAGATGAATGAATTCAAGAGGTGTTTAAACGTGTTTACCCATTCTCCTTTTAAAGTACGGTTAATGCTTGTCGGTATGCTGTGCGATCTGATCAACGGCAAGCCCCAGCAGGATAAACCCAACAACTAATGCGGCGTCGCGGTACGCCGCTTCATTTTTCTGTCATAATTTCCCGTCAAACTGGCTGATTACTCAGCGCTACGGCAACTTTTTTCAAGTTTTGTAAGCTTCCTCCCAAAACAATCCGTTATGGATGGTTGACCTTAACATTTGCAAGCCCTATCTTTTGTCAGCCCTGCCACTACTGCGGCTCGCAGAGACCCTCTTCACGCACTGTCCAGCAGGTTTTACCCCTTGATGCCAGGGGACGCACATGGCTCTTTTTGATTGTTTACTATGAATGTCACGCTGAAAGAAACGCTGGTCGCCCGCGGACTGGTACTGAACCCATGGACAGGATTCTACTTTTTACAATCGCTGTTTATTAACCTGGCGCTGGGCTACGACTTTAGCCTGCTCTATACCGTTGCTTTTACCTGCGTGCTGCATCTGCTGTGGCGCAGCTTTCCGCGCGCGCAAAAAGTGGCGATCGGTGCCTATTCGCTGCTGGCGGCCATGTACTATCCTTTCGGCCAGGCCTACGGCGCGCCCAATTTCAACACGCTGCTGGCGCTGCATGCCACAAACATCGAAGAGTCCACCGAGATCCTGACCATTTTCCCGTGGTACAACTATCTGCTGGCCGTGTTTATCTTTGCGCTCGGCGTGATTGCCGTACGGCGCAAGCCGGATGCATCGGCGCGCTGGGGGAAAATGGAGACGCTGGGGCTGCTGTTCTGCACCGCTATTTTCTTTCTCCAGCCGGTGCAAAACCTCGCCTGGGGCGGCGTCTTTAAGGTTATCGACACCGGCTACCCCGCCGTACGCTTCGTTAAAGATGTGGTGGTGAATAATAATGAAGTGCTGGATGAGCAGGCGCGAATGGCGCAGCTGGCGAATATGAAAGACAGCTGGCACGTGCTGGCGGTAAAGCCCAAATATCATCTGTATGTGGTGGTGATCGGCGAGAGCGCGCGTCGCGATGCGCTCGGCGCCTTTGGCGGCCACTGGGACAACACCCCGTTCGCCAGCTCGGTAAAAGGCTATCTGTTCAATGACTACGTTGCCGCCAGCGGTTCAACGCAGAAATCGCTCGGTTTAACCCTCAACCGGGTGGTCGATGATAAACCGCAGTTTCAGGATAACTTTGTCACCCTCGCCAACCGCGCCGGTTTTCAGACCTGGTGGTTCTCGAATCAGGGGCAAATTGGCGAATACGATACGGCGATTGCCAGCATCGCCAAACGCGCGGACGAAGTTCAGTTCCTCAAGAACGGCGATTTCGAGGCCAATAAAAACACTCAGGATGAGCAGCTATTAAAGCTGACCGCGCAGGTGCTTGCCACCCGCCGCACCCAGCCGCAGCTGATTGTCCTGCATTTGATGGGTTCGCATCCGCAGGCCTGCGACCGCACTAAAGGGAAATACGCGGTTTTTGTTCAGTCGAAAGAGACCTCCTGCTATCTCTACACCATGACGCAAACCGATACGCTGCTGAGCGATCTTTATACTCAGCTACAAAACTCGGGCGAAACCTTCTCGATGACCTATTTTTCCGATCACGGTCTGGCTTTTAAGGAGCGCGGGAAAGAGGTGCAGTATCTGGCGCACGATGATAAGTACCAGCAGAATTTCCAGGTCCCCTTTATGGTGATCTCCAGCGATGATAAAGCGCATAAGGTCATTAAAGCGCGGCGGTCCGCCAACGACTTCCTCAGCTTCTTTTCGCAGTGGACCGGCATCAGCGCTCAGGAGATTGCCCCGCGCTATCGTTTTATCTCGGAACAGAAGGCCGGCCCCATCTACATCACTAACTTCCAGCTGAAGAAAGTGGACTATACCCATCTGGGTACCGACGCGTTTACCGTCAATTAACACAGTCGCGTAAACCGCAGGCAAAAAAAATCCGCCTCTTGAGGCGGATTTTTTATATCACCAGAGTGATTAGAAGCGGTAACCTACGCCAGCAATCCAGGTGCCAACGTCAACGTTACGAATGCGAGACTGCTCGTAGGAGAAGTCCAGAGCAACGTTTTCGATCGGGTTGAACTGCAGACCAGCACCGTAAGAGAAACCGTAGTCGCTCATGTCAGATTTGTTCGGGTAGCTGTTGTCCTGGAATTTACCGTAACCAACACCCACTACGCCGTAGATGCTCGCCCAGTCATTCAGACGGTAAGCCGGACCTGCGGTGATGCCGTAGTACTGGCCTTTTTTGTAAACGCCAGACTCAGAACGATCTTTTTCGGTGTAGGTGAAAGAACCGATAACACCCAGCGGGTTGTTGTCTTGCTCGTAGCGGTACTTCAGGTTGAAACCGCCTGCTTTGTTCGCTTCACCCTGCATATCGCTCTGCGCGTAGCCACCGGTAACGGTAGAAGTCGCGGCGAAAGCAGTGGTACCTACGGATGCAGCCAGAACAACGGCCAGTGCTGAAAAACGTGCAATTTTATTCATAACCACCTCAAATGTGTTTCTAATAAGTCCTAAGCCTTAAATATAACAAAAACTTTTGGGAAACTCTTTTCACTTTACATTGTCTAACGTACTTTTTCATGTAACTAAAGGTTTCTACGTTTCTATAACAAACTGGAAAACAAACCTTTTTTACAAATATACTCCTATTAAGGCTCATAAAGCGCCAGACGTGTATCCAGATTATTCCTAATCTTCTGGTGAAATTATCTTCAACCCCGCGCTATTGTACTGCTTTTACACCCCTTTTTTTCAACATTAGCTCAACCGGCGCGGGGTAATTCATTTACACTGGAACCTTTACCGCATTTGACAAAATTGACAGGAGAAAGGATGCCCGGCTCGTCCCGCAAAGTACCGGCATGGTTGCCGATACTGGTTATTTTAATTGCCATGATTTCGATCCAGAGTGGCGCCTCGCTGGCCAAGTCACTCTTCCCGCTGGTGGGTGCGCCAGGCGTTACCGCCCTGCGCCTCGCGCTCGGCACCTTCATCCTGGTGGTTATCTTCAAACCCTGGCGCCTGCGCTTTGCCCCGGAGCAGCGCCTGCCGCTGCTTTTCTACGGCCTGTCGCTCGGTGCGATGAACTACCTGTTCTATTTATCGATTCAGCGCATTCCGCTAGGCGTCGCCGTCGCGCTGGAATTTACCGGCCCCCTGGCGGTGGCGCTCTTTGGCTCCCGTCGCCCTCTCGATTTCGTCTGGGTGGCGCTGGCGGTGCTCGGGCTCTGGTTTCTACTGCCGCTGGGGCAAAGCGTGGCGCAGATCGATCCCATTGGCGCGCTGCTGGCCCTCGGCGCTGGCGCCTGCTGGGCGGTCTACATTCTGACCGGCCAGCGCGCCGGCGAAGAGCATGGCCCCGCAACGGTCGCTATGGGGTCGCTGATCGCTGCGGTGGTCTTCGTCCCGATGGGGATGATCCAGGCCAGCGATACGCTCTTTCAGTGGGGGCTGCTGCTGCCGGGACTGGGGATCGCCATTTTATCGACCGCGCTGCCCTACTCTCTGGAAATGGTTGCCTTGACCCGCATGCCCAGCAAGACCTTTGGCACCCTGATGAGCATGGAGCCGGCTCTCGCCGCGCTTTCCGGAATGGTGTTTCTTGGGGAAACGCTAACCGCGACCCAAACGCTGGCGCTGGGGGCGATTATTCTTGCCTCGATGGGCTCCACGCTGACGATGCGTCGGGAAACGAAGATACAGAAGGTCGACATCAGCTAGCGAAAAGGAGCTGATTGACGAGAAACTCAATCATCTCCTTAATTTATAAACTATTTTTCCTGACTAACAGCCCTGCGCTATCAGACCGATAGAGACTACCGCCGCTGCAAAGCTCAAATCCGTTGCTATACTTAATTCCGCAAGTTATTGGGATGAGACGCTCCGAATAATTCGAATTTGAAGTATGACGAGTACAAATATCAAGAGGATATGACACTATGAGTACCGCAAAACTGGTTAAAACTAAAGCAACGAATCTGCTCTATACCCGTAACGACGTCGCTGATAGCGCGAAGAAAGCGACCGTTGAGCTGCTGAATCGCCAGGTGATCCAGTTCATTGACCTGTCTTTGATTACCAAACAGGCTCACTGGAATATGCGCGGTGCAAACTTTATTGCCGTTCATGAGATGCTGGACGGCTTCCGCACTGCGCTCGTCGACCACCTTGATACGATGGCAGAACGTGCCGTACAGCTTGGTGGCGTAGCGCTGGGTACGACTCAGGTCATTAACAGCAAAAGCCCGCTGAAAAGCTACCCGCTGGATATCCATAGCGTCCAGGACCATCTGAAAGAGCTGGCCGACCGCTATGCGATCGTCGCCAACGATGTGCGTAAAGCCATCGATGAAGCCAAAGATGAAGATACCGCTGATATCTTCACCGCTGCTTCACGCGACCTGGATAAATTCCTGTGGTTCATCGAAGCCAATATCGAGTAAGGCCAACTGCCGTCAGCCACGCTGGCGGCTTTTTTTCTTTCCACTTCCCCGCCGCGCACCACTTCAGTGCATGAGAATGTACAAAATACGCGC
Source organism: Klebsiella sp. PL-2018 (assembly GCF_019048985.1). NCBI lineage: Bacteria > Pseudomonadati > Pseudomonadota > Gammaproteobacteria > Enterobacterales > Enterobacteriaceae > Klebsiella > Klebsiella sp. PL-2018. The sequence continues at coordinate 1,853,338 of NZ_CP077673.1, read as the reverse complement.
AAAAGTAAATCAATTGTAATAATCACCTCACACAATCGTTACGCCGAGATTGTTTTAACATCAGGGTTTGCGTTAAAAATGCTCTTGTTATGCGATGCCTTTATGACGCACCAAAACGGCGCCCCATATCGGTGCATTTAACGTTATCCGTTATCAAAATTGTGCAACAGGCGCCTTCCTGCTTGTTATAAAACAACAGGTTGTAAAAGTGGCATGATTTTTTCATAAGGCAACTCGTTCTCGCAGGGGATCGTCCCGTGGATATAAAAGGAAATGCTATGAAGTCTGTATTTAAAGTTTCACTGGCTGCACTGACCCTGGCTTTTGCGGTTTCTTCTCACGCCGCTGATAAAACACTGGTTGTCGCGACCGACACGGCGTTTGTACCGTTCGAATTTAAACAGGGCGATAAGTATGTCGGTTTCGACGTTGACCTGTGGGCTGCCATTGCGAAAGAGCTAAAGCTTGACTACACCCTGAAGCCAATGGACTTCAGCGGTATCATTCCGGCGCTGCAGACCAAAAACATCGATCTCGCGCTGGCGGGGATCACCATCACCGACGAACGTAAAAAAGCGATCGACTTCTCTGACGGCTACTACAAAAGCGGCCTGCTGGTCATGGTTAACGCGAATAATAACGATATTAAAGATGTCAAAGATCTGAACGGTAAAGTGGTTGCCGTGAAGGGCGGCACCGGCTCCGTTGATTACGCGAAAGCCAATATCAAAACCAAAGATCTGCGCCAGTTCCCGAACATCGATAACGCCTATATGGAACTGGGTACCGGTCGCGCTGATGCGGTTCTGCACGATACGCCAAACATCCTTTACTTCATCAAAACTGCGGGTAACGGCAAGTTCAAAGCGGTAGGCGACTCGCTGGAAGCGCAAAACTACGGTATCGCCTTCCCGAAAGGCAGCGACGAGCTGCGTGAAAAAGTGAACGGCGCGCTGAAAACGCTGCGTGAGAACGGCACTTACAACGAAATTTATAAAAAATGGTTCGGTACTGAACCCAAATAATAATTAGCGATACTCTCTTCCAGGCCTGCTGTGGTCTGGTAGACCTGGAGCTCTCCGGGCTACCCGTCAGCAGGCCTGAATAGTTTTCTCAGGGGGTTTTCCTCTGTTTTCGACACGGTAACAGGAACACATTATGCAGTTTGACTGGAGTGCCATCTGGCCCGCCATCCCAATTTTACTGGAAGGCGCCAAAATGACGCTGTGGATTTCGGTCCTCGGCCTGGTCGGCGGTCTGATAATCGGTCTGGTGGCCGGTTTCGCCCGCTGTTTCGGCGGCTGGATTGCCAACCACATCGCGCTGGTCTTTATCGAAATCATCCGCGGCACCCCAATTGTGGTGCAGGTCATGTTCATCTACTTCGCCCTGCCGATGGCGTTTAGCGATTTACGCATCGACCCGTTCTCGGCGGCGGTGGTAACCATTATGATCAACTCCGGCGCCTATATTGCGGAAATCACCCGCGGCGCGGTGCTGTCGATCCATAAAGGCTTCCGGGAAGCCGGCCTCGCGCTGGGCCTTTCTCGTCGGGAAACTATCCGCTACGTGATCCTGCCGCTGGCGCTGCGCCGTATGCTGCCGCCGCTGGGCAACCAGTGGATTATCAGCATCAAAGATACCTCGCTGTTTATCGTCATCGGCGTGGCCGAACTGACCCGTCAGGGCCAGGAAATTATTGCCGGTAACTTCCGCGCGCTGGAGATCTGGAGCGCCGTTGCGGTTATCTACCTGATCATCACCCTGGTGCTGAGCTTTGTTCTGCGTCGTCTTGAAAGAAGGATGAAAATCCTGTGATTGAATTTAAAAACGTTTCCAAGCATTTTGGCCCAACCAAGGTGCTGCATGATATCGATCTGAAGATCAACCAGGGCGAAGTCGTGGTGATTATCGGGCCGTCCGGTTCCGGTAAATCGACCCTGCTGCGCTGTATTAACAAACTTGAAGAGATTACCAGCGGCGATTTGATCGTCGACGGTCTGAAGGTCAACGACCCGAAGGTTGACGAGCGGCTGATTCGTCAGGAAGCCGGGATGGTGTTCCAGCAGTTTTATCTGTTCCCGCACCTGACGGCGCTGGAAAACGTGATGTTCGGCCCGCTGCGCGTTCGCGGCGCCAATAAAGCGGCGGCGGAAAAACTGGCGAAAGACCTGCTGGAGAAAGTGGGCCTCGCGGAACGTGCGCACCACTACCCTTCTGAGCTTTCAGGCGGACAGCAGCAGCGCGTGGCCATTGCCCGGGCGCTGGCGGTTAAACCCAAAATGATGCTGTTTGATGAGCCGACTTCCGCGCTTGACCCTGAACTGCGTCATGAAGTGCTGAAAGTGATGCAGGATCTGGCCGAAGAAGGCATGACCATGGTTATCGTTACCCACGAAATCGGCTTCGCCGAAAAAGTGGCGTCGCGCCTGATCTTTATCGATAAAGGGCGCATTGCGGAAGATGGCGATCCGCAGATGCTGGTGAATAACCCGCCCAGCCCGCGCCTGCGCGAGTTTTTGCAGCACGTAGCCTGATCCCCCCCGGCTCTCCCTTCGCGGGAGAGCCGCTTTCCAGAATCATCCCAACCTCGCTCTGCGGATCTCATCTTCTATACTTATTGGTTTGAGATGCAATGGAGGTGCCTGTGCCGCGGATTTTGTTACTGCTTGCCCTACTCTTCACCGCTCCGCTATGGGCCGCGACGCTGCCCGGCGTTCCGGCAACCACAGCGGACCCGTCCAGCAGCAGTGAACCCGATGTGGCGCAGAAGAAAGCGGCCTACGGCGCGCTGGCCGACGTGCTTGAAAACGCCGACGCCCGTCAGGAGCTTATCGAGCAGCTGCGGAAAGCCGCCGCCACGCCGCCGCCGGACAGTACGCCGAAGCTGACGCCGCCGGAAATAAAAGACGAGACCACGGTGCTGGAGAACGTCACTCACATCAGCCGCGAATACGGAGAGCAGCTCTCTTCGCGCTTCTCCCAGCTGTGGCGCAACATCACCGGTTCTCCGCACAAAGCGTTTAATTCTCAGACTTTCACCAACGCCGCCTGGCATTTCCTGCTGCTGGCGGGCCTGGTCTTTGCGTTCTGGTGGCTGGTACGCCTGGCGGCCCTGCCGCTGTATCGCAAAATGGGCCACTGGGGACGGCATAAAAACCGCGACCGCAGCAACTGGCTTCAGCTACCTGCAACGATCGCCGGCGCGTTTATTTTTGACCTGCTTCTGCTGGCGCTCACGCTCTTCGTGGGCCAGCTTTTAAGCGACCGCCTGAACGGTAACAACCCCACCATCGCCTTTCAACAAAGCCTGTTTCTCAACGCCTTCGCGCTGATTGAATTTTTCAAGGCCATTCTGCGGCTTATTTTTTGCCCCCGCATCCCGGAGCTACGCCCGTTCAACCTCAGCGATGAAGCGGCGAAATACTGGAACCTGCGTCTCAGCGCGCTGAGCAGCCTGATTGGCTACGGGCTCATCGTCGCGGTGCCGATTATCTCCAACCAGGTCAACGTACAGTTCGGAGCGCTGGCCAACGTGGTGATTATGCTGTGCATTACGCTCTGGGCGCTGTACCTGATATTTCACAATAAGAAATTGATTACCCAAGGGCTTATCCATCTCGCCGACCGCTCGCTGGCCTTCTTTAGCCTGTTTATCCGCGCCTTTGCGCTGATCTGGCACTGGCTGGCCTGCGCCTATTTTATCGTGCTGTTTTTCTTCTCCCTGTTCGATCCCGGCAACAGCCTGAAATTTATGATGGGCGCGACGCTGCGCAGCCTGGCCATCATCGGCGCCGCCGCGCTAGTCTCCGGTATTCTGTCGCGCTGGATTGCGAAAACCATCACCCTGTCGCCGGAAACCCAGCGCAACTACCCCGAACTGCAAAAACGGCTGAACGGCTGGATCTCCGCGTCGCTGAAAGCCGCGCGTATCCTGACGGTCTGCGTGGCGATCATGCTGCTGCTCAGCGCGTGGGGGCTGTTCGATTTTTGGCAGTGGATGCATAACGGCAGCGGGCAAAAAGCGGTCGATGTGCTGATTCGTATCGCACTGATCCTCTTCTTCTCGGCAATTGGCTGGACGCTGCTCGCCAGCCTGATTGAGAACCGGCTGGCATCGGATATTCACGGCCGCCCGCTGCCCAGCGCCCGCGCCCGAACGCTGCTGACGCTGTTTCGCAACGCGCTGGCGGTGGTCATTAGCACCATTACTATCATGATCCTGCTTTCGGAAGTGGGCGTGAATATCGCCCCGCTGCTGGCCGGCGCCGGCGCGCTGGGCCTGGCGATTTCGTTCGGCGCGCAAACCCTGGTTAAAGATATTATTACCGGGATTTTCATCCAGTTTGAGAACGGCATGAATACCGGCGATCTGGTGACCATCGGGCCGTTAACCGGGACGGTAGAACGCATGTCGATTCGCTCCGTCGGCGTACGCCAGGATACCGGTGCTTATCACATTATTCCGTGGTCTTCGATAACCACCTTCGCCAACTTCGTGCGCGGGATCGGCTCGGTGGTGGCCAACTATGACGTTGATCGACAGGAGGATCTGGATAAGGCCAACCAGGCGCTGAAAGACGCGGTCGCGGAAGTGATGGCGCAGGAAGAGATTCGCGGGCTGATCATTGGCGAGCCCTCTTTCGCAGGATTGGTGGGCTTAAGCAATACCGCCTTCACCCTGCGCGTCACCTTTACTACCCTGCCGTTGAAGCAGTGGACGGTAAGGTTCGCCCTCGACACTCAGGTGAAAAGGCATTTTGACCTCGCGGGCGTGCGGGCGCCGGTACAAACTTACCAGGTTCTGCCGATGCCGGCACCGGCGGGACCGCCGGCACCCGCCGAGCCCACGTTATAAAGCGCGGCGACGTTTGGCTTCGTCCATAAAGGTCCAGGCGATAAAGCGGCTCTGCTTATTTCCCTGGGCCATCTCTTTTTTCACTACTTTCACCGCGCCGACGTCGGTCAGCGCACGGTAGAGCGGCGGCAAATTGTCGCCGCGAGAAACCAGGGAGGTAAACCACTTCACCTGACGGCCAAACTGCTGGCTCTCCGCAATCATCTGCGTAATAAACGCAACCTCGCCCCCTTCGCACCACAGCTCCTGCTGCTGGCCGCCAAAGTTCAGCACGCTCTCCTCGCCCAGTCCCAGGTTGCGACGTTTACGCTCACCGCCCGCCTGCGCGCTGGCGGCGGAATCATGGAACGGCGGGTTACACAGGGTCGCGTCGTAGGTCTCATTTTTATGAATAATGCCGGTCAGAATCGCTTTAGCGTCTTTTTGACGACGCAGGCGGATCTGGCGAGTCAGGCCGGGATTGCCGTTGACGATAGCCTGGGCGCTGGCGAACGCGTCGGCGTTCACTTCGCTGCCGGTAAAACGCCAGCCGTACTCGTGCACGCCAATGAGCGGATAGATGCAGTTTGCGCCAACGCCAATATCGAGAATGCTGGCGTTGGCCGGGATCGTCCCGCTATCCAGCGCCAGCAGATCGGCGAGATGATGGATGTAGTCAGCCCTGCCCGGCACCGGCGGGCAGAGAAAGCCGTCGGGAATATCCCAGTGGTTCACCGCGTAGAAGTGCGCCAGCAGCGCTTTATTCAGCGCCTTCACCGCCAGCGGATTGGCAAAGTCGATGGTCTGCTCACCCACCGGGTTAAGGGTGATAAAGCCCTGGAGCTCAGGGTGGGCCTGGCACAGCGCGGGCAGGTCGTAGCGTTGTTGGTGACGGTTACGCGGGTGTAACCCCGGTTTCTGGGCTTTCATGGCAATCTCCTTTGAACAGCCGCGTAAGATACCCGTTGACGGCGGCGCGGTAAATAAGTGAGTCTGGTTATCTCTTTTTTTGTCACGGGTGTCGTATGTATTTCTACCAACCTTCGCACGGACACGGGCTGCCGCACGACCCGCTTAACGCCATTATCGGGCCGCGCCCCATCGGCTGGATAGCCTCCCTTGATAACAGCGGCCAGCGTAACCTCGCGCCGTACAGTTTTTTCAACTGCTTTAACTATCGGCCGCCGATTATTGGTTTTGCCAGCAGCGGCTGGAAAGATAGCGTACAGAATATCGCCGAGACTAAAGAGTTCGTCTGGAATCTGGCCACCCGGCCTCTGGCGGTCGCGATGAACGAAACCTCCGCCACCCTTCCCCATAATGAAGATGAATTCATCCGCGCCGGGCTGACTGCCGCTCCCAGCCGCATCGTCAGCGCGCCGCGGGTCGCCGAAAGCCCGGTAAACTTCGAGTGTCGCCTTTCACAATGCATCCAGTTAACGACCGCAGAAGGGCGAGCGGTTGACACCTGGCTGGTGCTGGGCGAAGTGGTGGCGGTGCATATCGATGAATCGCTGCTGGAAGACGGAATTTACCAGACCGCCAGGGCCCAGCCGATTCTGCGCGCCGGAGGCCCCAGCGCCTATTATGGCATTGATGAAAGCCTGCGCTTTGACCTCGTTCGTCCGGACGCCCGCTAACCCTCCCACCCGGCCTGTACTAACGCCGTTTTCCAGGCCGGGTAGCTGAATGCCATTTCCCGCGACAACCTCGCCTGCCCGGCGCGCCTTTATGTAGAAAAAATGCAGCCAATGTAAATAAATGTATTTATTTTTTTATAAATGAGTGATAGAAATTCGCCTGTTGTTTGATAATGATTATCACAATCATTATCAAACTCATTGCTTTTGTAAAAAATCACCTGCAGTGGTCGGGGCGAAGCAACGCTTCGTCTGCGGTCGTTATGGCCTAATTAAAATTATAAGTCACTTATTGATATGGAAAAAAATAACAATTTGCCGTTCAGCAGTTTTCACTCGCTCACTCTCTTCACCGGCTTATGCCTGAGTCTTTCTCCGACCGGCCAGCTGCTTGCCGCGGATAGCACTGAAAAAAATAGCGGCGAAACGCTGGTGGTCGAAGCTCAGACGCCATCGCTGTACGCGCCGACCCGCTCCGCCGATCCTAAATTTTCACGCCCGATCGCCGACACGACGCGGACGGTTAGCGTGGTCTCTGAGCAGATGATGAAGGACCAGGGCGTCACTAACCTCACCGACGCGCTGAAAAACGTTCCCGGCGTCGGCGCTTTCTTTGCCGGCGAAAACGGCAACTCGACGACCGGCGACGCGATTTACATGCGCGGGGCGGACACTTCCAACAGCATTTACGTCGACGGCATCCGCGATATCGGCAGCGTCAGCCGCGATACTTTTAATACCGAGCAGATCGAAGTCATCAAGGGACCTTCAGGCTCCGACTACGGACGCAGCGCGCCGACCGGCTCGATCAATATGATCAGCAAACAGCCGCGCCTCGATTCCGGCATCGACGCCTCCGCCAGCGCGGGCAGCGCCTGGTTCCGACGCGGCACCCTGGATATTAACGAGGCCATTGGCGAAACCAGCGCGGTGCGTCTGAATCTGATGGGCGAGAAAACCCATGATGCGGGCCGGGACAAGGTGAAAAACGAGCGTTACGGCGTCGCGCCATCGGCCGCATTTGGCCTCGGCACCGAAAACCGCCTGTATCTTAACTATCTGCACGTAACCCAGCACAACACGCCCGACGGCGGCATTCCCACCATCGGTCTGCCGGGCTATTCCGCTCCCAACGCCGGCACCTCGGCGCTGAATCACTCCGGCAAGGTCGCCACCAGCAACTTCTACGGCACCGACTCCGACTACGATGATTCCACAACCGATACCGTGACGATGCGCTTCGAGCACGACCTGAGCGACACGACGACGATTCGCAACACCACCCGCTGGTCTCGCGTGAAGCAGGATTACCTGATGACTGCGGTGATGGGCGGCGCGTCAAACATCACTCAGCCAAACCCCAACGATGTCGGCACCTGGACCTGGTCGCGCCTGGCGAACACCAAAGATACCAGCAACAAGATCCTGACCAACCAGACTAACCTGACGTCGACGTTCTATACCGGGGCCATCGGTCATGACGTCAGCACCGGTGTGGAATTTACCCGCGAAACCCAGACCAACTACGGGGTATATCCGCTCACGCCTCCGGCGGTGAATATTTATCATCCGAACAGCGATATCTCCATCGGCGGCCTGAACCGCAGCGGCGCCAACGCTAACGGACAGACGGATACCTTCGGCGTCTATGCTTTCGATACGCTGCAGATAACCCAGGACGTCGAACTTAACGGCGGGATCCGTCTGGATAACTACCAGACCAAATACGATAGCGCCAGCCTGTGCGGCGGTACCGGACGCGGCGCCATCGCCTGCCCGACCGGAGTCGCGAAAAATACCCCCGTCACCACCGTCGATACCTCAACCAGCGGTAACCTGGTTAACTGGAAGGCTGGCGCGCTGTACCACCTGACCGATAACGGCAACCTCTACGTCAACTACGCCGTCTCCCAGCAGCCGCCGGGAGGGAGCAACTTCACCCTCGCGCAAAGCGGCACCGGCAGCAGCGCCAACCGAACCGACTTTAAACCGCAGAAGGCCAAAACCAGCGAAGTCGGCACCAAGTGGGAGCTGATGGATAAGCGCCTGCTGCTGACCGCCGCCCTCTTCCGCACCGATATTGAAAACGAAGTCGAGCAGAACGACGACGGCAGCTATTCGCAGTACGGTAAGAAGCGCGTTGAAGGCTATGAGATCTCTCTGGCCGGTAATATCACGCCCGACTGGCAGGTGATTGGCGGCTATACCCAACAGCACGCCAGCGTTCGTGAAGGCGCGAATACCGCCCAGGATGGCACCAGCGCGCTGCCGTATACGCCAGAGCACGCGTTTACCCTCTGGAGCCAGTATCAGGCCACCGATGCGATCGCCGTCGGCGCCGGCGCGCGATACGTCGGCAGCATGCATCGCGGCAGCGACGGTGCGGTCGGCACGCCTTCCTATACCGAAGGCTACTGGGTGGCTGATGCCAAAGTCGGCTATCGCATTAACCGTAATCTCGACCTGCAGCTGAACGTCTACAACCTGTTTGATACCGACTATGTCGCCTCGATTAACAAGAGCGGCTACCGTTATCACCCGGGTGAACCGCGAACCTTCGTGCTCACCGCCAATATGCACTTCTGATCCACCCCGGGGCGGCTGCGCCCCGTTTTCTCCGGAGATAAAACGATGATGTATCATATTCCCGCCGTTCTCAGCTCTCAGGAAGTGGACGATTTTATCGCTCAGCTGCAGCAGGCGGAATGGGTCGACGGGCGCGTGACGACCGGCGATCTGGGCGCCCAGGTCAAAAATAACCAGCAGGTTGATACCCACAGCAATCGTTACGGCGAACTTCAGGGCAACGTACTGGCGGCGCTGAATCGCAGCTCGCTGTTTTTTGCCGCCGCGCTGCCGAAAGCGATTTCCAGCCCGCTGTTTAATCGTTATCAGCAGAGCGAAACTTATGGTTTCCACGTCGACGGCGCGGTGCGCAGCCAGGCGCAGGGAGGCTGGATGCGCACCGATCTTTCCGCCACGCTCTTTTTAAGCCCCCCGGAGAGCTACGAAGGCGGTGAGCTGGTCGTGAACGATACCTACGGACAGCATTCGGTTAAGCTCCCTGCCGGGGACCTGGTGCTCTATCCTTCAAGCAGCCTGCACTGCGTCACCCCGGTGACCTCAGGCGTTCGCGTCGCCTCGTTCTTGTGGGTTCAGTCAATGATCCGCGACGATAAACGCCGCAGTATGCTGTTTGAACTGGATGGCAATATTCAGAAATTAAAAAGCCGCCACGGCGAAAGTGACGAAGTCCTGTCTCTGCTTAATCTGTACCATAACCTGCTGCGCGAATGGTCAGAGATCTGAGCCTTGTCTGGTCATTTTTTATCCCCATATTCTCTATACTAAAGAGAGGCGAGATAGCGAGGTGAACTATGGCATCAGGCTGGGCGAATGATGACGCGGTGCAGGAACAGATCGACAGCACCATCAACGACGCGATAGCTCGGGCGCGAAACGAACTGTCATCGGGGGAAAGCAACAAATTTTGTGAAGAATGCGGGGAGCCGATTCCTGAAGCGCGCCGACGGGCGGTGGCGGGGGTGAAATACTGCGTAAAATGCCAACAGGAGAAAGATTTACATAACAATACATTTTCAGGATATAATCGCAGAGGCTCCAAGGATAGCCAGCTTCGCTGACCAATATTTACCGTTCATTACGCACATCGCGTTATCTTTTCGCGCACGTTTTTTGGCAAACGGCGTGGCAAAATGTGCCCTTCCAGCCTCCCGTTCGCCGCCCCGACCTGTTTCGCCGCCGCCGGCTAAAATAATTTATTAATATTCAATAAATTAATAATCATTCAAAAAATTAGATGAAGACTGTTAATTTCCTTCGATTTTATCTCCCGCTAAAAACCGTGATACTTATCACATCGACGGAACATCGTCCCCTATACAGAACAACATGCGAGAGATTAATTATGAAAAACATCAAATATGCTGCCGCCGCTATCGCCCTTTCCGCTCTGTCTTTCGGCGCGTTCGCCGCTCAGCCGGTGACATCGGCTCAGGCAGAGAGCATGAACAAAATTGGTGTGGTTTCCGCTGAAGGCGCGACGACGCTGGATGGACTGGAAGCTAAACTGGCTGAAAAAGCTGAGGCCGCTGGCGCAACCGGCTATAGCATTACCTCCGCTAACAGCAACAACAAACTGAGCGGTACTGCGGTTATCTATAAATAATCGTCAGTTATCCCTGTAGCAACAGCAACACCCTGTAATGCCACTGTTTTAACCCTGTAAGATCCTTTAATACCCTTGCCTTGCCCGTCCATGCCACTGGACGGGCTTTTTTTTGCCTGCGATCCTGCGATAGAGTTACCAGCTCTCAGCCACCTTCGCCAGCCCCTGCTCCAGAGACAAGACCACGCCGGTGGCCAGAAGACAGCAGGCCAGCTGAATTTTCAACGATGACGGCAGCGGTTCGCTCCCGACCATACAGCGCTCGATCCAGCGCGCGGTCACTTCGGGGTCTTTTGACTCCGGCAGAGCGACTGCCTGCGCAGCGGCGCCATCCTGACGCTCGTTAACCACCCGCGTACCGGTCTCATCAATCAGGCTAATCTGCGGGCAGCGCTGCGGGTTAGCGTAAACTTCGCCTTCAGTACCGTGCATCAGCAGCGCCCGGCCGCCGATCCCGGCAAAAAATTTCGCGACCCGACCGACGTACTCAGGGTGCGAAACGCTCGACAGGCGCAGCGCCGCATCTTCGGCAAACGGCGTCGCCAGCTTGGCCAGGGTGTGGGCGCTGTTACGCACGCCCATGCGCCAGCGCATCGCCAGCTGTTTTTCCAGCGGCGGACAAAATACGCCAACCGGAACGTAAACCGGCTGGTGACTGTCTAGCCGCGCCTGTGCCTGGCCCGCGTGAAGCGTCGCCGGGATCCCCATCAGGTCAAAAATGGTTTCCGTCAGCACGCGGGTGGGATCGTGGCTAACGCCGTGAACAATGACCGGGAAGCCGAGCTTATGCAGCAGGACGGCCAGCAGCGGCGTCAGGTTGGCCTGTTTACGCGCACCGTTATAGCTGGGGATCACAATCGGCATCGGTTTGCCGACCGGCGGCGTCAGCTTAATGGTGTGCTCCTGCATCGCTTCATAGAAGCCCTTCATCTCCGCTTCACCTTCGCCCTTGATGCGCAGGGCAATAAGAATGCCGCCGAGCTCAAGGTCAGGCACCTCGCCGTTAAGCATCCGCGAGTAGAGCGCGCGGGCCGTTTCCACGTCCAGGTCGCGAGCGTGGTTTTTTCCGCGCCCGACTTCTTTAATGATTTTGCTGTAGTCCATTGCAGGCTCCTCTGAGCTTCTCACCGCGTCGACATTGCACCGCTAACGCCGTTTGCGACGCGTCTGTTTTGTTTTAGTTTTTACTATAACCTCAGGGACGGCTGGCTGCTCTATCGGAAATATGGGTAATGCATTCAATAAACGCTTACCGTAGTTTTTGGTCAACAGGCGTTTATCATAAATTACCACCTCTCCCCAGCAGCTATGGCTACGGATCAGGCGGCCAACCTGTTGAATCAGGTTGAATGACGCGCTGGGCAGGCTCTGAACTTCGAACGGATAGCGGTTGAGGCTTTTGAGCCATTCGCCTTCGGTGATCACCACCGGGCTGTCAATCGGCGGGAAAGCGATCTTGTGGATATGCACCTGGCTTAACAGTTCGCCTTTTAAATCCAGGCCTTCCGCGAAGGATTGCAGCCCAACCAGTACGCTGCGCTCGCCGCCTTCAACGCGTTTACGATGCAGCTCGACCAGCCGGTAGCGAGGCTTATCCCCCTGAACCAGCAGCAGCAGGCGCAGATCGGTAACGTGTTCGAGAAACCGCTGCATCGCTCTTCCGCTGGCGAAGAGTACCAGCATGCCGAGATGCTTTTTGCTCTCGACCTGTTCCCGGAAATAGGCGGCCATCTCGGCAATATGCTGCTCTTCGTTATCGATAAGCGGTTCGTAATGCATCTGCGGAATGACGATTTTACCCTGTTCGACGTGATTAAAGGGCGAATCCAGCGCCACAAAGCGATCTCCCGCTTTCTCTTTCAGCCCGCTCATCTCCTGCAGACGCGAAAAGCTATTAAGCGAGCGTAGCGTCGCAGAGGTAACGACAATATGCGGGACGCTGCGCCACAGCAGCCTCTCCAGCTGATCGCTGACGCGGATCCCCACGCAGTGGAACCAGATATGCATCTGGCCATCCCGCAGGTCGCGGGTGACCCATTTGGTCACTGGCGCGCCGGAGGACTGCGCCAGTGATGCCAGCCGCCACAGTTTACTTTGGCTTTCAAACATCCCCAGCGCGCGGTTCATCTGCAGCAGAACCCGATGCAAACGCACCACGTCGTGACTGCCGGTTTTTTCGCCCAGATCGTTAAGGAACAGCTCCGCCAGACCGCGCAGCGTTTCGGTGAGCTTCGCCAGCCGCTGGCAAATCTCCATCACTTCCTGCGGCAGCTCCCCCATCGGGAAGCGGTGCTCCGCCTCCTGCCCGGCCGGCATGTACAGATTGAGGATATTATTCAGGGAGGAGATGAGCTCATAGAGCTCCTCGCAATGCCCATTCAGACGCTCGGGATTCGCCAGCGGCGGCGTGGTTTTAGGGCGAAACTGCTCCATGCAGGTCGCGACCAGTTTCGTAAAAAGATCCAGCTGCAGGCGGTACCAGGGGGCGGTGATTTCCGCGCTCATTTCCAGCGCATCGCGGGCCACCTCCGGAAGATGGTGGCCTTCATCCAGCACCAGCAGCAGATGCTTCGGTTCTGGCAGCACCGCTTCGCTTTCCATCGCCGCCATCACCAGCGCGTGGTTCGCCACCACCACTTCCGCTTCCTGGATTTCCCGGCGGGCGACAAAAAACGGACATTCGCGATAATAGTGGCAGTTGCGGTTCAGGCAGCTGGCTTTATCGGTGCTCAGGCGGCTCCATAATGAATCATCCACATTTTTATCGGTATGATCGCGCAGGCCGTCCCATTTGTAGCTATCAAGGTCCGCTTTCAGCGTCGCGCACAGCTTCTGTTCCGCCTGGTTGTTAGGCGTGAGTTCGTCATCAAGAAAGGCCAGTAAATCCTGCTGCGTTGGCTCGGTGCTGGCAAGCGCGGCCAGGTTACGCGGGCAGACGTAGCGCCCGCGGCCAAAGGCGGCGGTAAATCGCAGGTCGGGAATGATTTTGCGCAGCAGCGGCAGGTCTTTACTGTAGATTTGGTCCTGCAGAGCAACGTTGGCGGTACTGACCACCAGCGTTTTTTGTTCTTCACGGGCAATGGCGATGCCGGGAATCAGGTATGACAAGGTTTTGCCGACGCCGGTCGGGGCTTCTATCGCCAGATGTCGCCCCTCTTCCCCGGCGAGCGTCTTCGCCACATCGGCAATCATCTGCCGCTGCGGAGGACGGGGAATAAAGTCAGGGATTTGTTCCTGAAGCGCCTTATACCAGGCGGCGATTTGCGCTTTCAGCGCTGCGGTCAAAGCCATGAGAAAACCTGAATACTGTATAAACAGCCACTATTGTGCCATTTTTTAGCCGTCGGAAGGAACGTCTTTCTGAGCAAACTGGAATCACGCTCGAGGTTATGCTGAGCGAAGCGCGTCCGGGTAAGGAGTCTTACCCGGACAACCCATCAGTGGCTTAGCCGCGCGATTGCGACACTCGCCACAGGAGTGACGGGATAGCGTTACTCCGCCGCGGCGGGTTTGCGCGGGCGACGACGGCGAGGAGGCTTACCGTCTTGAGTTCGCGCTTTCGGCGCTTCGCCATCGGTACGACGCGGAGCGGACTGCTGACCGCGACCTTGCCCCTGGCCACCGCGGCCCTGACCCTGGCCACCGCGACCGCCGCCGCGCTGCTGCTGACGACCGTTCTGAATCGGCTCGGCTTTAATCGATGGATCCGGCTCGTAGCCCGCCAGGGCAATACGCGGGATCCCTTTTTTCAGCAAGCGTTCGATATCATGCAGCAGTTTATGTTCATCAACGCAAACCAGCGACAGCGCTTCACCCGTTGCCGCGGCGCGCCCGGTACGACCGATACGGTGCACATAGTCTTCCGGTACGTTTGGCAGCTCGTAGTTCACCACGTGCGGCAGCTCTTCAATATCCAGACCGCGCGCGGCGATATCGGTGGCCACCAGTACGCGAATGCCGCCGGATTTAAAGTCAGCCAATGCGCGGGTACGCGCGCCCTGGCTCTTGTTGCCGTGAATAGCGGCGCTGCGGATGCCGTCTTTATTGAGCTGTTCCGCCAGATGGTTTGCGCCGTGCTTGGTGCGGGTAAAGACCAGCACCTGCTGCCAGTTACCTTCACCGATCATCTGCGACAGCAGCTCGCGTTTGCGCTTTTTATCGACAAAATGCACCAGTTGGCTCACCTGCTCAGAGGCGGTGTTGCGGCGGGCGACTTCGATCTCCAGCGGGTTATGCAGTAGCTTTTCCGCCAGCGATTTAATGTCATCGGAGAAGGTTGCGGAGAACAGCAGGTTCTGACGTCTGGCCGGCAGCTTCGCCAGCACCCGGCGAATATCGTGAATAAAGCCCATATCCAGCATACGGTCGGCTTCGTCCAGCACCAGCACTTCGACTTTGTCGAGGCTCACGGCGTTCTGATGTTCAAGATCCAGCAGACGACCCGGCGTTGCCACCAGGATATCGACGCCGCTGCGCAGCTTCATCATCTGCGGATTAATGCTCACGCCGCCGAACACCACCAGCGAGCGAACGTTGAGGTATTTGCTGTAATCCCGGACGTTCTCGCCAATTTGCGCCGCCAGCTCGCGCGTTGGGGTCAGGATCAGCGCACGCACCGGGCGACGCCCTTTAGCATGCGGCTCCTGTTGGATCAGATGCTGAAGCAGCGGCAGCGTAAATCCCGCCGTTTTGCCGGTACCGGTCTGAGCGCTGGCCATCAGATCGCGCCCTTGTAATACTGCCGGGATAGCCTGCTGCTGAATTGGGGTTGGCTCAACGTAGCCCTGCTCAGCGACGGCGCGCAGGATTTCAGGATTCAGGCCAAGGGAATCAAAAGACATAACAACTCCGAACCGCCCCGGCCCGTCACAGGCGTAGTTTTCAGGGAGATTATTGCGAAAGAGATGGCAAAAACCACAATGCCATGAAGCTGCGCAGTCTAGCAGATTTTGTGACGAACCGCATAAAATCTGCCGAAAAGAATCCTCCGGCTAACAAACCACTGTTCCCCGTCCTGTCGATGAGAAGCGGCGATGGCGCTTCGCGCCAGGCGTCCCCGAAATAGCCCGTTTAATGCCTCGACGGGGAAACCGCGAACAAAAGCGGAGAAACGCCGCCGCAGAACGCGGCGGCGAAAGCGATTAACGCAGGCGATACTTAATTTTTTCGACCATCTTCGCGGTGGAGATGCCGTAGCGGTCGTGCAGCGTCGGAAGCGCGCCGGCCAGCAGGAATTCGTCAGGCAAACCGACGGTATCCAGCTCGCAGCGTACGCCTTTACGCATCAGCAGCGCGGCAACCGCCTCCCCCAGCCCGCCGACCGACGTGTGGTTTTCCGCGGTCACTACCAGACGGCCGGGCTTCGAAGCCTGCGCAACGATCGTTTTTTCATCAAGCGGTTTGATGGTGGGGACATGCAGCACCGCCGCGCTGATATTATCGGCCCGCAGTTTTTCAACCGCCTCGAGGGCGCGCATGGTCATCAGCCCGGAAGAGATAATCAGTACATCGTTACCGTCCTCCAGCAGCTTCGCCTTGCCCAGCTCAAACTGATAATCATATTTATCGAGCACCAGCGGCACCTTACCGCGCAATAGACGCATATACACCGGACCGTCGTGGTCGGCAATCGCCGGTACCGCCTGCTCTATCTCCAGCGCATCGCAGGGATCGACGATGACCATGCCGGGAATGCCGCGCATAATCGCCAGATCTTCCGTTGCCTGATGGCTCGGCCCGTAGCCGGTGGTCAGGCCCGGCAGCGCCGCGCAGATCTTCACGTTCAGATGCTCTTCGGCAATCACCTGATGGATAAAATCATAGGCGCGACGGGTGGCAAAAGCGGCGTAGGTGGTGGCGAAGGGAATAAATCCCTCCTTCGCCATTCCCCCGGCGGCCCCCATCAGCAGCTGCTCCGCCATTCCCATCTGGAAGAAGCGATCCGGAAAGGCCTGGGCGAAAATATGCAGATCGGTATACTTTGACAGGTCCGCGGTCATACCGACGATTTCCGGGCGCTGGGCAGCCAGCTTCGAGAGCGCGACGCCAAACGGCGCGGAAACGGTCGCCTGACCTTCATCAGCAATGGAGGCGATCATCGCCGACGTTTTTAAGCGTGGTTTACTCTGGCTCATTACAGCACTCCTTCCGGTTTGTTGGCGTCCAGCACCGCAATCGCTTTTTGCCATTCGTCGGCATCGACGCGGATAAAATGGTTCTTATCGCGGGTTTCAAGGAACGGCACCCCTTTGCCCATCAGCGTGTCGCATAAAATGACCCGCGGCTGGTTGCCCGCATGATTTTTCGCGTTATCAAAGGCGGCCACCACCGCCGCCAGATCGTTACCGTCCACGCGCTGCACGTACCAGCCGAAGGCGGCCCATTTTTCATGCAGCGGCTCAAAGCCGAGAATTTTGCGCGAATCGCCGTCCGCCTGCTGTTTGTTCACGTCAACGAGGTTAATCAGGTTAGTCAGGCCGTAGTGGGCCGCCGACATCGCCGCTTCCCAGGTTGAACCTTCGTCCAGCTCCCCATCCGACATAGAGTTAAAAACCCAGGATGCGCTGCCCTTCTTCTTCAGACCGAGCGCCATCCCGACGGCGATGGAGAGCCCCTGCCCCAGCGAGCCGCCGGACATCTCCATTCCAGGCGTATAGGTCGCCATGCCCGACATCGGCAGGCGGCTGTCGTCGGAACCGTAGGTCTCCAGCTCCGCTTCCGGGATAATTCCCGCTTCCAGCAGCGCCGCATAATAGGCGATGGCGTAATGGCCGTGAGAGAGCAGAAAACGGTCACGCCCTTCCCACTGCGGATCTTCCGGACGGTAGCGCATCGCGTGGCTGAACGCGGTGGCCAGCACATCCGCATAGCCTAATGCCTGGCCGATATAGCCCTGTCCCTGGACTTCGCCCATTTGCAGGGCATAGCGACGAATACGCCACGCCGCCGCGGCAACTTGTTGTGTTTCTGTCATCTTCATCTGATTGCCTCGCTTAGTGGATTAACATGCCGCCGTTTACGTCCAGGGTGATACCGGTCGAGTAGGAAGAGAGATCGCTGCCGAGGAACAGGGCGGCGCGCGCGATATCCACCGCATCGCCCAGACGGTTCATCGGGATCCCGGCGAGGATATTGGCCGTCATGTCGTCGGTCAGCTTGCCGGCGGTAATATCGGTCTGAATCAGCCCCGGCGTGATGCAGTTTACGCGGACGTTATCCGGGCCAAGCTCGCGCGCCATCGCCCGCGCAAGGCCGAGCACACCGGCTTTTGCCGCGCTGTAGTGCGGGCCGCCGAAGATACCGCCGCCGCGCTGGGCGGAAACCGATGAGATACAGACAATGCTGCCCGATTTTTGCGCCCGCATCGCCGGAATAACCGCCTGCGACATCAGCAGCGTGCCGCGCAGGCTGACGTCCAGCACCGCGTCATAGTTGGCGCGCTTAATTTCCATCAGCTTCAGCGGCTGGGTAATGCCGGCGTTATTCACCAGCACATCGACCCGGCCATATTTCGCCAGAATCTGTTCGATTGCGGCCTGCACCTGAACTTCATCGGCGACGTTCGCTGCCAGACCAAGATGGCCTTCGCCCAGAGCCGCCGCAGCGGCTTTGCTGGCTTCGCCATTGAGGTCGATAATGACCACGCTGGCGCCGTTCTCGGCAAATAATTTGGCGGTGGCAAAACCCAAACCGCGTGCGGAGGCCGCGCCAGTAATAATGGCGACTTTATCTTTTAATAACATATTTTCACTCCATGACATGACGTCATATTAATTAACAGAAATATTGCCGTTACTGTGGCTCATCGAGGAAAAGAATCACCACCAGACCTATTGCGGCGCAGATACCAAAATAGGTGAATACAGAATTAAAGCTGCCGGTCTGATCAAGTAAAAAACCGGCGGCCATCGGGGCAACAAAGCCGCCAAGGTTGCCGCCGCTATTAATAATAGAAGAGGCAATCGGATAGGTTTTACTGTCCGAAACGGCCATTCCGTAGGCGGTAAAAGCCGGCCAGCCAATATTCAAACAAAAACCGACAAAGAATAATCCAATACATACCGCCAAGGTGCTTGCTGGAATGTTCAGCATAATGAGCATCATGACCACGGTTGAAATCGCGGTGAACATCATGGTGGGTTTACGCCGGCGGCCTAACACTTTATCCGAGATCCAACCTCCACCAATCGCGCCAATAAAGCCGCCGATGCACGGCATACTCGCCACGAAGCCCATACTCATCACGTCAAAACCGCGCTCTTTCACTAAATACAGCGGGATCCACGTTAATAACCCGTACAGCACGCTGACCATCATAAAATAGGCCAGACAGTCACCAAGAATATTTTTCGAGGTAAATAATCCTTTCGCCGTATCGACAGGCGCCATCTTTTTCACCCGAATAATTTTATCCAGCCAGGTGAAGCGGTCGGCAATTAATATATTTTCGCTGACGGCGTTTTTATCAGTTTCACGCCCGGCATTAATCTCTTCCAGTTCGCGTTGCGAAACAAATCCGCTTTCCGCGGGCGTTGACTTAACCAACAGGTACCACGCGACCGCCGCCACAATCCCCGGTATCGCAAAGGAGAAAAAGACCCATCGCCAGCCCCAGGTAACTGCGATCCACACCGCCAGCGGCGGTACGATTATCGGCGCAAACATGGTGGCGGCGATGTAGACGCCCGTTGCCGTGGCTTTCTCTTTCGGCGGGAACCAGTTATTAATGGTTGAAGCCAGCCCCACCGGGCACGGCCCTTCGCTAAGCCCCAGCCCCAGTCGCACCATCTTCAGGCCAAACACCGAGCTCACGGTGCCCATCAGCCAGGTAAAAGCGGAAAAGCCGAAAATAGACAGCGAGACCAGTCCCCGGGTGCCGCGTCTGGCAATAAAAAAACCGGCCGGAATCTGGCTTACCGCATAGCCGAGGAAAAACATGCTGGCGATGGCCCCGGCCTCAAAGTTGTTGATATGAAACTCGTCAATAATGAACGGCAGTACCGCACCGATATTCGTTCTGTCGGCGTAATTTATGGCATACACCAGGAAAATCATCGTCAAAACCACGAAACGATATTTTGTTTTTCTGGCGTCAGTACAGACAACAGTATCTATACGTGACATAGGGTATCCTCTTTATTTTTTTATGTTTTTTGTCGCGACCCTTACCGCATCGCGCCCTGTTATCAGGCCTGTAGTTGCAATATAACAATCCCAAAAAGAAAGGGTATTCAAAAAAGCTCAATTGCGCGTGAGAAAAATTTGCTTCGTGACTGCACTCAAATTCCTGTCAATTATTTTTTTCGAGAGTTGTGCATTTAAAACTGTTAACTTCATCACGGATTGCGCCATCACTTATTTTCCGGCTGTGCTATGCTGACCATCATTTTCTGGGATAACGGCTGGACGTCCTTCTTTCTGAGTAAAAAAACCGCCTTGCGTTATTCCCCCCGCCGGAGGAAATCATGAACCAGCCGCTGCAGAATAAAAGCTTGCCGATGCCATCCTTACGTAATATTCAGGCCTTTATTGAAGTGGCTGATACCGGCAGCCTGAACCTGGCGGCAGAGAATCTTAATATTACGGCCTCCGCGGTAAGTCATCAGATAGCCAGCCTGGAACAGTATCTGGGAAAAAAAATATTTTCCCGTAGCAGTAAAGGGATGGTATTAACCACAATTGGCGAAAAATACCTTAAAGAGGTTTCCGGGGCGTTAAATATTATTGGTCAGGCCACTAACCAGGTGATTAATGATATCCACCAGGATTATTTACGGATTCATTCCGCGCCGAGCTTTGGATTATTGTGGCTGATGCCCCGTCTGAATAAATTTCGCCAGGCCTGGCCGGAGCTTAAAATTAGCCTGACCTGCTCTTATGAAAGCATCCAGTTCTCCCGCGATAATATTGATATCGATATTCGCCACGGGCTCTCACAGTGGCCAACCCTGGTGGTCAAGACCATAAAAAATGAACGCGTGCTCCCCTTTAGCTCATCGACTTATTTAGCCGGCCGCGACGTTCAGTCCATTGAAGACCTGCTGGCCTGCGACCTTATTCATTCCGATAGCACGCTGATCGGCTGGAGCAACTGGCTGTCGTGGCATAAGGTTCGCGGCTGGAATAAAAACTTTATTTTTAATTTTGACCGCTCCTATATGAGTATTGAGGCTGCCCGGATGGGAATGGGGATTATTCTTGAGAGTAATTTGCTGGCCGGGCAGAGCGTGAGCCAGCGCCACCTGGAACCCGTCTTTACCCGCGACGTCAGCATGCCGGTTAACGCGCATCACTTCGTTTTACCGCACCCGAATGAACAAAAAGAGAAAGTGAAGATCTTCTTTGCCTGGGTTGCCGAAGAGCTGAGTCGCGAAGGATTTCATATCTAGCAGCAAACGGTGGACAAACCGCCAACCTGCGCCTAGAGTTAATCAATCGATTGATTAACTTTTCTCGCGCGATGACAACCACTCCTACGACCAGTAAGGGCGAGCAGGCGAAAAGCCAGCTTATCGCCGCCGCAATCGCCCAGTTTGGCGAATACGGCCTGCACGCCACAACCCGCGATATTGCCGCCCAGGCCGGGCAGAATATCGCCGCCATTACCTACTATTTTGGTTCCAAGGACGATCTCTATCTCGCCTGCGCCCAGTGGATTGCCGATTTTATCGAGCACAATTTCCGCCCCCACGCGCAGGCGGCGGAAGCGCTGTGCGCTGAGCCTGTTCCAGATAAAGCCGCCATGCGCACCCTGATACTGGGCGCCTGCCAGAATATGATTTTGCTGCTGACCCAGGACGACACCGTCAATTTGAGCAAATTTATCTCCCGCGAGCAGCTGTCGCCAACGCCGGCCTACCGGCTCATCCACGATCAGGTGATTGCTCCGCTACACTGCTACCTGACCCGCTTAATCGCCGCCTATACCGGCCTTAACGCTGACAGCACGGAAATGGTCCTCCACACCCACGCGCTGCTGGGCGAAGTTCTCGCTTTTCGCCTTGGTCGGGAAACGGTGCTGCGCCGCGCGGGCTGGGCTGAGTTCGATCGGGACAAAACCGCGCAAATTATTGAGGTTATCACCTGCCATATTGATTTCGTTCTGGAAGGATTATCGCAAAGGAGTCTGGAGTCATGAAAAAACCGCTCATCGTCGTTGTGCTGCTTCTCCTGCTGGCCGCTGTCATTGGCGGAGGCTGGTGGTGGTACCAGAGCAGCCAGCAGAAAGCGCTCACGCTGTATGGCAACGTGGATATTCGTACCGTCAACCTCAGCTTCCGAGTGGGCGGGCGGCTGGCGTCGCTCAGCGTCGACGAGGGCGATGCGATTAAAGCCGGGCAGACCCTGGGCGAGCTGGACCGCGCGCCCTACGAGAATGCCCTGCAGCAGGCTCAGGCCAACGTTTCCACCGCCCAGGCGCAGTACGATCTGATGATGGCGGGGTATCGCTCGGAAGAGATCGCCCAGGCCGCCGCCGCGGTCAACCAGGCGCAGGCCGCTTACGACTATGCGCAGAATTTTTACCAGCGCCAGCTGGGGCTGCGCAAAAGCAGCGCCATCTCCGCTAACGACCTGGAAAACGCCCGCTCATCGCGCGATCAGGCCCAGGCGACGCTGAAGTCCGCGCAGGATAAGCTGCGCCAGTACCGCGCCGGTAATCGTCCGCAGGAAATCGCCCAGGCCAAAGCCAGCCTTGAACAGGCGCAGGCCGCGCTGGCGCAGGCGAAGCTGGATCTGCACGATACCACGCTGACCTCGCCGTCCGACGGGACGCTGATGACCCGCGCCGTCGAGCCGGGCAGCATGCTCAGCGCTGGCGGCACGGTGATGACGTTATCGTTAACCCATCCAGTGTGGGTACGCGCCTATATCGATGAAAAAAACCTCGGTCAGGCCCAGCCGGGTCGCGAAGTGCTGCTTTACACCGATAGTCGCCCGGATAAACCCTACCGCGGCAAAATCGGCTTCGTCTCCCCTACCGCTGAATTCACGCCGAAAACCGTGGAAACGCCGGACCTGCGCACCGATCTGGTTTATCGCCTGCGTATTGTGGTCACCGATGCCGACGACGCGCTGCGCCAGGGGATGCCGGTCACCGTCACCTTCAGTCACGGAAACGGCCAATGAGCGAGGACGTGATTACGCTGAGCGGCCTGACCCGGCGCTTTGCCGGCATGGATCGCCCGGCCGTCGCGCCGCTGGACTGCACCATTCACTCCGGCTATGTGACCGGTCTGGTGGGCCCGGATGGCGCCGGAAAAACCACCCTGATGCGCATGCTCGCCGGGCTGCTGAAGCCAGACGCAGGCAGCGCAAAAGTGATCGGCTTCGACCCGATTGCCGACGATAGCGCCCTGCATGCGGTGCTCGGCTATATGCCGCAGAAATTCGGCCTGTATGAAGATCTGACGGTGATGGAAAACCTGACGCTCTACGCCGATCTGCGCAGCGTGACCGGCGAGGCGCGGGAAAAAACCTTCGCCAGGCTGCTGGAGTTTACCTCCCTCGGCCCCTTTACCGGCCGGCTGGCGGGCAAGCTTTCCGGCGGCATGAAGCAGAAACTTGGCCTGGCCTGCACCCTCGTCGGCGAACCGAAAGTCCTGCTACTGGACGAACCCGGCGTCGGCGTCGACCCTATCTCCCGCCGCGAACTGTGGCAGATGGTGCACGAACTGGCGGGCGACGGAATGCTGATCCTCTGGAGCACCTCTTATCTTGATGAGGCCGAGCAGTGCCGGGACGTTCTGTTGATGAACGAGGGCCAGTTGCTCTACCAGGGGGCGCCAAAAGAGCTGACGCAGACCATGGCCGGACGCAGCTTTTTGGTTTCCAGCGCCCGGGAGAATAACCGCCGCCTCCTCCAGCGTACGCTGAAGCTACCGCAGGTCAGCGATGGCGTGATTCAGGGTAAATCGGTACGCCTGATCCTTAAAAAAGAGGCCAGCATCAGCGATGTACAGAAGGCTGGCGATATGCCGCCGCTGGAGGTCGCCGAAACCGCGCCGCGCTTCGAGGATGCCTTTATCGACCTGCTGGGCGGCGCCGGTACTGCCGAATCGCCGCTGGGCAACATTATCCACACCGTGGAAGGCTCCCATGAGGACACGGTGATTGAGGCGCAGACCCTGACCAAGAAATTCGGCGATTTTGCCGCCACCGACCACGTTGATTTTCAGGTCAAACGCGGGGAGATTTTCGGCCTCCTCGGGCCTAACGGCGCGGGAAAGTCCACGACGTTTAAGATGATGTGCGGCCTGCTGGTCCCCACCTCCGGGAAAGCGCTGGTGCTGGGCATGGACCTGAAAGTCAGCTCCGGCAAGGCGCGTCAGCATCTGGGCTATATGGCGCAGAAGTTCTCGCTCTACGGCAACCTTTCCGTTGAGCAGAACCTGCGCTTCTTCTCCGGCGTCTACGGCCTGCGCGGACGGGCGCAGAACGACAAAATCGCCAGCATGAGCGAGGCGTTTGGCCTGAAAAGCATCGCCCGGCAGGCCGCCGACGATCTGCCGCTCGGCTATAAACAGCGCCTGGCGCTGGCCTGCTCGCTGATGCACGAACCGGATATCCTGTTTCTTGATGAACCCACTTCCGGGGTCGATCCCCTCACCCGCCGCGAATTCTGGCTGCATATCAACAGTATGGTGGATAAAGGCGTGACGGTGATGGTCACCACCCACTTTATGGATGAAGCGGAGTATTGCGATCGTATCGGCCTGGTCTATCGCGGCAAACTGATCGCCAGCGGCACGCCGGACGATCTGAAGGCGCTGGCGGCGGATGATGAACAGCCTGACCCGACGATGGAGCAGGCGTTTATCACCCTCATTCACGACTGGGATAAGGAGAACGCCGGTGAGCGGTAAACTGCTATCGTGGCGGCGCGTACGCGCCCTGTGCGTGAAAGAGACGCGGCAGATTGTCCGCGACCCCAGCAGCTGGCTGATTGCGGTGGTCATCCCCCTGCTGCTGCTGTTTATCTTTGGCTACGGGATTAACCTCGACTCCAGCAAGCTGCGGGTGGGCGTGCTGCTGGAGCAGCAGAGCGAAGAGGCGCTAGATTTTGTCCATACCATGACCGGCTCCCCTTATATCGACGCCACCATCAGCGATAACCGCCAGGAACTGGTGCAGATGATGCAGGCGGGACGCATTCGCGCCCTGGTAACCCTGCCGGTGGACTTCGACCAGAAGATGGCCCGCCCCGGCGACGATGCGCCGATCCAGCTCATCACCGACGGCAGCGAACCGAATACCGCTAACTTCGCCCAGGGCTACGTCGAAGGCATCTGGCAAATCTGGCAGCAGCAGCGGGCGGAAGATCGCGGCGAAACCTTCGAGCCGCTAATCGACGTGCAGACGCGCTACTGGTTTAACCCGGCCGCGATCAGCCAGCATTTTATTATCCCCGGCGCGATTACCATCATTATGACGGTAGTCGGCGCGATCCTGACCTCGCTGGTGGTGGCCCGCGAGTGGGAGCGCGGCACCATGGAGGCGCTGCTGTCGACCGAGATTACCCGCGCCGAGCTGCTGCTGTGCAAGCTGATCCCCTACTATTTCCTCGGCATGCTGGCGATGCTGCTGTGTATGCTGGTGGCGGTGTTTATTCTCGGCGTGCCCTTTCGCGGTTCGCTGGTGATTCTGTTTTTTATCACCAGCCTGTTTTTGCTGAGCACCCTGGGAATGGGGCTGCTGATTTCCACCATTACCCGCAACCAGTTTAACGCCGCGCAGGTGGCGCTGAATGCCGCATTCCTGCCTTCAATTATGCTGTCCGGGTTTATTTTTCAGATAGACAGCATGCCGGCGATAATCCGCGCGGTGACCTACGTGATCCCGGCGCGCTATTTTGTCAGCACCCTGCAAAGCCTGTTTCTGGCGGGCAACATCCCGGTGGTGCTGCTGGTGAACGTGATGTTTTTAATCGCCTCGGCGGTGATGTTTATCGGCCTGACGTGGCTGAAAACCAAACGGCGTCTGGATTAATTTGCCTGCGTGCCCCCCGGGTTGCGGCTAACGTCTTACCCGAGCTACCGTTTCTGCCAGATTGGGTAGCCAGGATAAGCGCAGTCCGGGAATACAAAGCAGTATAAAGAGAGAATATAAGATGTTTCATCGCTTATGGACGTTAATCCGCAAAGAGCTACAGTCGCTGTTGCGTGAACCGCAGACGCGGGCGATTTTGATTATGCCGGTGCTCATTCAGGTGCTGCTGTTCCCCTTTGCCGCCACGCTGGAGGTAACGAACGCCACCATCGCCATCTATAACGAAGACAACGGCAAGCACGCCGTGGAGCTGACCCAGCGCTTTGCCCGCGCCAAAGCCTTCACCCACGTGCTGTTACTGAAAAGCCCTCAGGAAATAAGACCGACCATCGATGAACAAAAAGCGCTATTGGTCGTGCGTTTCCCGGCGGATTTTTCGCGCAACCTCGACACCAACCAGACCGCCCCGCTCCAGCTGCTGCTGGACGGGCGCAACTCCAACAGCGCGCAAATTGCCGCCAACTACCTCCAGCAGATCGTCAAAGGCTATCAGCAGGACCTGCTGGAAGGCAAAGCCAAACCGAACAATAGCGAGCTGGTGGTTCGCAACTGGTATAACCCGAATCTCGATTACAAATGGTTCGTGGTGCCGTCGCTGATCGCCATGATCACCACCATCGGCGTAATGATCGTCACCTCGCTCTCCGTTGCCCGCGAGCGCGAACAGGGGACGCTCGACCAGCTGCTGGTCTCGCCGCTGGCAACCTGGCAGATCTTTATCGGTAAAGCGGTCCCGGCGCTGATTGTCGCCACCCTGCAGGCGACCATCGTGCTGGGGATCGGTATCTGGGCCTATCAGATTCCCTTCGCTGGCTCACTGCTGCTGTTTTACTTCACGATGATCGTTTACGGTCTGTCGCTGGTAGGATTCGGACTGCTGATTTCGTCGCTGTGCTCCACGCAGCAGCAGGCGTTTATCGGCGTATTCGTCTTTATGATGCCGGCGATTTTACTCTCCGGCTACGTTTCGCCGGTGGAAAATATGCCGGTATGGCTACAAAACCTGACGTGGGTGAACCCGATTCGTCATTTCACCGATATCACCAAGCAGATCTATTTGAAGGATGCGAGTCTGGAAATCGTGTGGGGAAGTTTGTGGCCGCTACTGGTCATAGCGGCCACCACCGGCTCGGCGGCGTATGCGATGTTCCGAAGAAAGATCGCGTAATACTCGTCATCGTTCAAGCCACAACTGTGCTGGCTCGCCTTGCTCCCCCCAGTCACATAGTTATCTATGCTTCTGGGGATTCGCTGCGTTGCCGCCTTGTTGTAGCCCGAACGATTTAGCGTATCTGTTTTTATCTTTTGCCAGCAGTGAAACCACCGCCGGACCGGCCAGTATTGCCAGCCCGGCGAGGGCCAGCAGCAGGTTATTGTGCAGCACGCGCGACAGCAGCCACAGCACGATCACCGCGGTGCCGAAGTACCAGGTGGTGGTGAGTTCCTCAAGGAAATCACCGACGTCGCGCCAGCGCTCATCGTGATGGCGCTGCAAAAACAGCATCGACACTAACGTGACGCCGTACAGCACGCACAAACCTAATCCGACGCGCACCAGCGCGCCGCTCATCCAACCCATCACCAGTACTGCCACGACCAGTAGATGCAACATAATCTGCCAGCAACTAAGACCCGTTGCGACGCGTACACGTTGTTGCCACTTCATGGCTTCTCTCCTGAAGGATTTTTCTCTGCTACTCAGAGTACCGCACTTTACGGAAAATTCCGTATCACCGCATCTTTTTGTGACCTCTACTACACTATTTCCTACAGGAAAGTGACATTGCCCAGAGAAATAAGGACAAACAAATGCCGCGATTTTCGTTAAACGTGCTGACAATTAACACCCATAAAGGGTTTACTGCGTTCAATCGCCGCTTTATTTTGCCCGAATTACGCGAAGCGGTGCGCAGCGTCAGCGCCGACATTGTTTGCCTGCAGGAGGTAATGGGGGCGCACGAAATTCATCCGCTGCATATCGAAAACTGGCCGGATACCACCCACTATGAGTTTCTGGCCGATACCATGTGGAGCGATTATGCCTACGGCCGCAACGCCGTTTACCCGGAAGGGCATCACGGCAACGCGGTCCTCTCCCGCTTCCCCATCGAACATTATCAAAATCTCGATGTTTCGGTCGGCAACAGCGAAAAGCGCGGCCTGCTCTACTGCCGCATCGTCCCGCCGGAAAGCGGCATCGCTATCCATTTATTCTGCGTGCACCTGGGACTGCGCGCTCATCAACGTCAGGCCCAGCTGACGATGCTGGCAGACTGGGTGAACGGTTTACCCGCGGGCGAACCGGTGGTGGTAGCCGGTGATTTTAACGACTGGCGGCAGCAGGCGAACCGCCAGCTTAAAGCCCAGGCCGGGCTGGAGGAGATTTTTACCCGCGCCAGAGGGCGCCCGGCGCGCACTTTCCCGGTCAGCTTTCCGCTGCTGCGACTTGACCGCATCTACGTAAAAAACGCCCACGCCAGCCAGCCCAGAGCGCTGGCGTTAAAACAGTGGCGTCATCTGTCCGATCATGCACCGCTTAGCGTGGAGATACATCTGTGAAATGCAGCTGGCAGGAAGGAAACCGCATTCGGCTATTAGAAAATGGCGATAACTATTATCCGGCCCTGTTTGCCGCCATCGGCCGCGCGCAGCAGCGGGTGATCCTTGAGTCTTTTATCTGGTTTGAAGATGACGTCGGCAAACAGCTCCATGCCGTTCTGTTAAAAGCGGCCCAGCGCGGCGTGCGCGTCGAGGTCTTACTGGACGGCTACGGCTCGCCGGATTTAAGCGAAAGCTTTGTGGGCGAGCTGACGTCGGCTGGCGTGATTTTTCGCTATTACGATCCGCGCCCGCGCCTGCTCGGCATGCGCACCAATTTATTTCGCCGTATGCATCGCAAAATCGTGGTGATTGACGACGTTACCGCCTTTGTCGGCGGCATTAACTACTCCGCCGAGCACATGACCGATTACGGTCCGGAGGCCAAACAGGATTACGCCGTACAGGTCGAAGGGCCGGTAGTGCTCGATATTCTGCAATTTGAACTCGAAAACCTCCCCACCAGCGAAGCGACCCGACGCTGGTGGCAGCGGCGTCGGCATAAGCCTGAAATCAACCGCAACCCCGGCGAAGCGCAGGCGCTGTTTATCTGGCGGGATAATCAGGATCATCGCGATGATATTGAGCGTCACTATCTGAAGATGCTGACCAGCGCCCGCCGGGAAGTGATTATCGCTAACGCCTACTTTTTCCCCGGCTATCGGCTGCTGCACGCTATGCGCAACGCTGCCCGCCGCGGCGTGCGCGTTAAGCTCATCGTTCAGGGTGAGCCGGATATTCCGATTGTCAAATTCGGCGCGCGCCTGCTCTACCACTATCTGGTAAAAGGCGGCGTGCAGATTTTCGAATATCGCCGCCGTCCGCTACACGGCAAAGTGGCGCTGGCGGACGATCACTGGGCCACTGTGGGCTCCAGCAACCTCGACCCCCTGAGCCTGTCGCTGAATCTGGAAGCCAACCTGGTGATTCACGACCGCGAGTTTAACCAGACGCTGCGCGATAATCTCAATGGCTTAATCCTTAACGACTGCCGCGAGGTCGATAAGCGCATTTTGTCGAAACGAACCTGGTGGCGGCTCGGCATTAGCGTGCTGGCGTTCCACTTCCTGCGCCACTTCCCTGCCTGGGTCGGATGGCTACCGGCCCATACGCCGCTGCTGTCGCGGGTTCAGCCCCCGGTACAGCCAGAAATAGAAACCCAGGACCGCGTGGACCCGGAAAACCAGGAGGTGAAATCCTGATGGCGAAATCTCACCCTCGCTGGCGGATGGCGAAAAAAATCCTGACGGTGCTCTTTTTTATCGCCGTCGTCGTTCTGCTGGTGGTCTACGCGCAAAAAATCGACTGGCAGGACGTGTGGAAGGTCATTCGCGATTACAACCGTACGGCGCTGCTCAGCGCCATCGGGTTGGTTATCGCCAGCTACCTGATCTATGGCTGCTACGACCTGCTGGGGCGCGCTTACTGCGGCCACAAGCTGGCTAAACGCCAGGTGATGCTGGTGTCGTTTATCTGCTACGCCTTTAACCTGACGCTCAGCACCTGGGTGGGTGGGATTGGTATGCGCTATCGGCTCTACTCGCGCCTCGGCCTGAGCGGCGCAACCATTACCCGTATCTTCTCCCTGAGCATTACCACCAACTGGCTGGGCTATATTCTGCTCGGCGGCATTATTTTTAGCTCCGGCATGGTGAAGGTGCCCGAGCGCTGGTATATCAGCCAGTCGTCGCTGCAAATTCTGGGCGTCGTTTTACTGCTGATTTCCGCGTTTTACCTGTGGGCCTGCGCCTTTGCTAAAAAGCGCCATCTGACGATAAAAGGCCAGCGGCTGGTTCTGCCGTCCTGGCGCTTCGCGTTATTGCAGATGGCGGTTTC
Source organism: Klebsiella sp. PL-2018 (assembly GCF_019048985.1). NCBI lineage: Bacteria > Pseudomonadati > Pseudomonadota > Gammaproteobacteria > Enterobacterales > Enterobacteriaceae > Klebsiella > Klebsiella sp. PL-2018. Next base: position 1,823,193 of record NZ_CP077673.1, on the reverse strand, counting down.
CAGCCTGAACTGGATGGCGATGGGGGCGATTATCTGGCTGCTGCTGGGCCCGCAGGTGGACTATTTTCTCGTGCTCGGCGTGCTGCTGGTCAGCAGCATTGCGGGGGTTATCGTGCATATTCCGGCAGGCATTGGCGTGCTTGAGGCGGTATTTATCGCCATGCTTTCCGGGGAAGAGATTTCGCGCGGCGCGATTATTGCCGCCCTGCTTGCCTATCGCGCCCTGTACTACTTCCTGCCGCTGCTGCTGGCGACCATCGGCTACCTGATTCTGGAGAGCCGGGCGAAGCATCTGCGGGAGAAAAACCAGCGCAAGCTGGCGGGCGAGTAGTCAAAAAAGCCCCGGTCGCGGATGCTGACCGGGGCTACAGGTTCATCGTTTTCTGCGGTCTGGTAGCCCGGATAAGGCGCATCGCGCCGCCATCCGGGAACGAGTTAACGACGGTTGCCGAAAATGCGCAGCAGCATCAGGAACAGGTTGATAAAGTCCAGATACAGCGTCAGCGCCCCAAGAATCGAGTATTTGCGCAGCGTTGACGCATCGCGAACGTCAATCTGCTCGCCGATGTTTTTCAGCTTCTGGGTGTCATAGGCGGTCAGGCCGACGAAGACGATCACCCCGATGTAGGTCACCGCCCACATCAGCGCTTCGCTCTTCAGCCAGAAGTTAACCAGCGACGCCAGCAGGATACCGATAAGCGCCATAAACAGCATATTGCCGAAGCCGCTCAGGTCGCGTTTAGTGGTATAGCCGTAAAGGCTCATCACGCCAAACATCCCGCCTGCCACCACGAAGGTACTGGCGATCGATGAGTAGGTATAGACGAGGAATATACTGGATAAGGTGAGCCCGGTTAGCGCCGAATAGAGCATAAACAGAGTGGTCGCCATTCCCGCGCTCAGCCGCTGCACCATGCCGGAGAGCACAAATACCAGCCCCAGCTGGGCGATGATCAGGCCGAAAAAGGTTATTTTGCTGGAAAAGACAAACATCATCACCGCAGGGGTGTTGGCCGCAAACCACGCGATAAACGCCGTGAGCAGCAGCCCGACCGTCATCCAGCCGTACACCTGCGCCATATAAGTTTGAAGTCCGCTGCGACCCTGTACGATCGACCCGGAACGAGGATATCTATCCATGACTGTCTCCTGATTAACGAAATTTATCTTCTAAGCGTACCACACTACCAGCGTTCTGCCGCTTCACGGTCGCTATCTCGCGCATCGACCCAGCGCTCGCCTTCCGGCGTCGCCTCCCGCTTCCAGAACGGCGCGCGGGTCTTCAGGTAATCCATAATAAACTCCCCCGCCGCAAACGCGCTACCGCGGTGGGCGCTGGTGACGCCGACAAAGACAATCTCCTCCCCGGGCCACATCTCGCCGATACGGTGAATCACCGTCACCCGGCCCAGCGGCCAGCGCTCGCGCGCCTGTTCCACAATCTCCGCCAGCGACTTTTCCGTCATCCCCGGATAGTGTTCGAGGGTCAGCGCTTTGACGCTGTCGCCAAGGTTGTGGTTGCGGACCTTGCCGGTAAACGTCACTACCGCGCCGTCTTCATCGCGCTCGGCCAGCCAGGGGTATTCGTCGCCGACCTTAAAGCGGTCATGGCTGACGATAATACGCGTCTGCGTCATGTTATCCCCCGGTAACCGGCGGGAAAAACGCCACTTCATCACCGGCCGCCAGCGGGTGATCAAACGTCGTCAGCGTCTGGTTTACCGCCGCCAGCAGCTTGCCCTCCTCCAGCGCCAGCGCCCAGCGGTCGCCGCGGGCGATCAGCTGCTGGCGAACGGCTTCAACCGTGGTCAGGCCTTGCGGATCGAGCGTCAGGGAGTCGGTGCCGAGCAGTTCGCGCACCTGGGCAAAAAAAAGAACCTTAATCATGGCTATCTTCCACTCTGAAATCGCCGGACTTGCCGCCGCTTTTCGCCAGCAGGCGCACCGGACCTATCACCATATCTTTCTGCACCGCTTTGCACATATCGTAAATCGTCAGCGCGGCGACGGAAGCGGCGGTCAGGGCTTCCATCTCAACGCCGGTTTTCCCGGTCAGACGGCACAGGGATTCGATACGCACCCGGTTATGCTCGGGCTGCGCCTGCAGATTGACTTCGACTTTGCTCAGCATCAGCGGATGGCAAAGCGGAATCAGCTCCCAGGTGCGTTTTGCCGCCTGGATCCCGGCAATGCGCGCGGTGGCAAAGACATCGCCTTTGTGATGGCTACCGTCGATAATCATCGCCAGCGTCGTGGCCTGCATTTCAACATAGGCCTCGGCGCGCGCTTCGCGAACCGTCTCCGCTTTCCCTGAGACATCGACCATGTGCGCTTCGCCGGCGGCGTTAATATGGGTCAGCTGCGTCATAAATTACTTCTTAAGATGAGAGATAAAGTTGCACGGGCGCGTGCGCGCATCGAGCTGCGGCGCAATAATATTGTCCCATGCGGTACGACAGGCTTTGGTTGAGCCGGGCATCGCAAAAATCAGCGTGCGGTTCGCCACCCCGGCAACGGCGCGGGACTGCAGGGTCGAGGTACCGATCTCTTCGAAGGAGAGCATGCGGAACACCTCGCCGAAACCTTCCACTTCGCGGTCAAACAGCGGCAGCAGCGCTTCCGGCGCCTGGTCGCCGTCGGTAAAACCGGTGCCGCCGGTAATCAGCACCACCTGCACCTCATCGCCGGCAATCCACGCCGACACCTGAGCGCGAATGGCGTAGCGGTTCTCTTTCACAATCGCCTTATCGACGATGACATGCCCCGCCTCCTCAGCCGCGTCGCGCAGCCAGTGTCCGGAGGTGTCGTCCTCTTCGCCACGTCGGCTGGAGACGGTGAGAATAGCAATACGGGTCGGGATAAACTCAGCGCTGGCCTGGCTCATCTGATCGCTCCTTAAAATGAATTATCCGCCAATATAGGACAGGTTCTGGGTAATACCGGTGTTGCCCTGATGCAGGAAGTGGGTCTGTTTTTTGTGCGTTAACGCCTCGGATATGCGCGCCTCCAGCGCCGGCTGCTGCTGCTCATCGGCGAGCAGATCGCGCAGATCGACGCCGCCTTCGCCGAACAGGCACAGGTGCAATTTACCCACGGAAGAGACGCGCAGACGGTTACAGGTGGCGCAGAAGTCTTTTTCATAAGGCATAATCAGACCGATTTCCCCGGCATAATCCGGATGGCAAAACACCTGCGCCGGGCCGTCGCTACGCTGGCGGATCTGATGGATCCAGCCGCGACGCAGCAGCTCATCGCGCAGCACCATGCCAGAGATATGATGGCGGCGGAACAGATCGCTGCCTTCGCCGGTTTCCATCAATTCAATAAAACGCAGCTGAATGCGGCGCGGCTGGATCCACGCCAGAAAAGTGTCGAGCTGGTGATGGTTAACGTCGCGCATCAGCACGGTATTGACCTTCACTTTTTCGAAGCCAGCGGCAAATGCGGCATCGATGCCGTCCATCACCTGATGAAACTTGTCCTGGCCGGTGATGGCGTGAAACTGACGCGCATCGAGGCTATCCACGCTGACGTTAATCGCCGTCAGCCCGGCATCGCGCCAGCTTTCAACGTCGCGCGCCAGCCGGTAGCCGTTGGTGGTGACCGCAATCTGGCGAATAGAAGGGTTTTCCCGCACCGCGGCGATGATGTCGGTAAAATCGCGACGCAGCGAGGGTTCGCCGCCGGTCAGGCGCACCTTTTCCGTCCCCAGGGCGGAGAACGCGCGCGTCACGCGGCGAACTTCATCAACGCTGAGAAAGCCTTTATTGGTGACGGCGCCGGGCTTATAGCCATCGGGAAGACAGTAGGTACAACGAAAGTTGCATACGTCGGTAATTGATAAACGCAGATAGTAAAACTTCCGCGCAAATGCATCGGTAAGCTGTGAAGCCATAGACACCTTTCCAAATACGGGAGACGCGGTCATTTCTTTTCGCGCCCTGGTGGCAACCGAGGTTGTCACGGCCAAAGCACCATATCTTTCGACACAGGCACAGAGGCTAGAGTGTTAGTGGGTTACGCCGAATAGTAGCGCTTTAATAACGGTTATGCCATTTCCAGTTTCGTTATATAATAATGTATATATCGATACGATCGCGTATTTTCGCTACAGAATAGCTAAAAACCACGCTTTTGCATTGATGTCGGTCAGTTTGTCAGATTCAGCCCATCGTCTTTTAGGGGTAGATCGGTTACTGTGAGCCCGATAAATGGTTATAAGGGATTTTTATGCGCAATCGCACTTTCGCCGATCTGGATCGCGTGGTGGCACTCGGCGGCGGGCACGGGCTGGGCCGGGTAATGTCATCCCTCTCTTCGCTCGGTTCACGCCTCACCGGCATCGTCACCACGACCGATAACGGCGGCTCTACGGGGCGCATTCGTCGCGCGGAAGGCGGCATCGCCTGGGGCGATATGCGCAACTGTATTAATCAGCTCATCGCCGAACCCAGCGTGGCCTCGGCGATGTTTGAGTACCGTTTTAGCGGCAACGGCGAGCTTTCCGGGCATAACCTCGGCAATTTGATGCTTAAGGCGCTGGATCACCTGAGCGTGCGCCCGCTTGAAGCGATCAATTTGATCAGGAATCTTCTTAAGGTCGACGCGTTTCTGATCCCGATGTCGGAACAACCGGTCGATCTTATGGCCATCGACCATGAAGGGCACGAAGTTTACGGTGAAGTGAATATCGATCAGCTTGCCAGCGTGCCGCGCGAGCTTATGCTCTCCCCGCCGGTGCCCACCACCCGTGAAGCGATAGAAGCCATCGCCGAAGCCGATTTAATCCTGATTGGCCCCGGCAGCTTCTATACCAGCCTGATGCCGATTCTGCTGCTTGATGAGATGGCGAAGGCGCTGCGCCGCACGCCCGCGCCAATGGTGTTTATCGATAACCTTGGCAAAGAGCATAGCCCGGCAGCCAGCCTGACGCTGGCGGACAGGGTCGCCATTATGGAGCAGCAGATTGGTAAACGGGTGATTGACGCGCTGGTTGTCGGCCCGAAAGCCGATATCGCAGGGATTAAGGATCGGGTCGTCATTCAGACGCCGCTGGACGCCAGCGATGTGCCCTATCGTCACGATCGCCAGCTGTTGCGCCGCGCGCTGGATAAAGCGATTCAGGCCTTAGGCTAATCCTCAACGTGGCCTTATCCTCGCGACAAAAACAGGCAGGCTTAAAATCTTAAGGTTGTCTTAAAAAAAAACGGGCAGCATAGCGAACATCTCTTTATATGGACTTCGCTATGTCGTTATTTTCTTTACGTCGGCCAATGCTTAACCGTACGGTCTATTTGATTCTGTTCGCCTGCTATATTGGCCTGGCGCTGAACATCGCTTTCTATCGCCAGGCGTTTACCCTGCTGCCGGTCAACGGCCTGCATAACTGGCTGGTGTTCCTCAGTATGCCGATAGTGGCTATCAGCGTGATGAATATCATCACCACGCTAGCGTCATTTCTTAAGCTTGACCGCCTCGTTATCAGCCTGTTTATTCTGCTTAGCGCCTCGGCCCAGTATTTTATCTGGACCTTTGGCGTGGTTATCGATCGGGCGATGATCACCAATATTCTCGATACCACTCCCGCCGAAAGCTTTGCGCTACTCTCCGGAAAAATGGTCCTGATCCTGGGACTCTCCGGCATTCTGGCGGTGGTCGTGGCCTGGTGGGTTAAAATCCGCAAACCGGCAACCCTGTGGCGCAGCGTGGCGGTAAGGCTGTTGAGCATCGTGGTTTCAGCGCTACTGATTATTCTGGTCGCGGCATTTTTCTATAAAGATTACGCCTCGCTGTTTCGCAATAATAAAGAGCTGGTTAAGTCCCTGAGCCCGTCAAACAGCATTGTGGCCGTGAACTCCTGGTATGCGCATAACAGGATGGATAATCTTCCGCTGGTCAAAATTGGCGAAGACGCGGTTCAGAAGCCGGAGATGCGCAGCGGACCGCGGAAAAACCTGACTATCGTGGTGTTAGGCGAAACCTCAAGGGCGGCAAACTTTTCCCTGAACGGCTACGCCCGCGAGACCAACCCGCGCCTGAAACAGGATAATGTTATCTATTTCCCCGACACCACGTCCTGCGGCACCGCGACCGCGGTTTCTGTACCGTGCATGTTCTCTAATATGCCGCGCGCCCACTATGATGAAGAGCTGGCGCACCATCAGGAAGGCGTGCTGGATATCCTGCAGCGCGCGGGAATTCAGGTTCAGTGGAATGATAACGACGGCGGCTGTAAAGGAGCCTGCGACCGGGTACCGCACCAGAACGTCACCGATCTCAAGCTTAGCGGCCAGTGCATCGACGGCGAGTGCTACGATGAGGTGCTGTTCCATAACCTGGAGAACTATATCGATAATCTGCAGCAGGACGGGATTATCGTTCTGCACACTATCGGCAGCCACGGCCCAACCTACTACAATCGTTATCCGGCGCAGTTTAAACAGTTTACGCCCACCTGCGACACCAACGAGATTCAGAGCTGTACCCAGCAGCAGCTCACCAATACCTACGATAATACGATTTTGTATGTCGATTATGTGGTCGACAAAGCGATAAAATTACTGCAGTCAAAGCAGGATAAATTTACCACCAGCCTGGTGTATCTCTCGGATCACGGCGAGTCGCTTGGCGAGGATGGGGTGTATTTACACGGGCTACCGTGGTCCATCGCCCCGGAGACGCAAAAACACGTCCCGATGCTGCTGTGGCTGTCAGCGGATTATCAACAGCGCTATGGCGTGTCCAGCCAGTGTTTGCAGCAAAAAGCGAAAACGCAAGCGTATTCGCAGGATAATCTTTTCTCCACCCTGCTCGGTCTGCTCGGGGTCAGCACCCGCGAGTACCAGGCAACAGACGATATTTTAACGCCATGTAGAGAGGCAGGCCGATGAAAATTTTAGTCATTGAAGACGATGCGCTCCTGTTACAAGGGTTAATCCTGGCGATGCAAAGCGAGGGCTACGTTTGCGACGGCGTATCAACCGCCCACGAAGCCGCCCTCTCTCTGGCCAGCAACCACTACAGCCTGGTGGTTCTCGACCTCGGCCTGCCGGATGAAGACGGTCTGCACTTCCTGGCGCGCATGCGACGGGAGAAGTTCAGCCAGCCGGTACTGATCCTCACCGCCCGCGATACCGTGGATGACCGCATCAGCGGCCTGGATACCGGCGCGGATGACTACCTGGTTAAGCCGTTTGCGCTGGAAGAGCTGAACGCGCGCATTCGCGCCCTGCTGCGTCGTCACAATAATCAGGGCGATAACGAACTGTCCGTCGGCAATCTGCGCCTGAACGTCACCCGGCGGCTGGTCTGGCTCGGCGAGCAGTCCCTGGATTTAACGCCCAAAGAGTACGCTCTGCTTTCACGCCTGATGATGAAAGCAGGCAGCCCGGTGCATCGCGAAATTCTCTACAACGACATTTACAGCTGGGACAACGAACCGGCCACCAATACGCTGGAGGTGCATATCCATAATCTGCGCGATAAAGTCGGCAAATCACGCATCCGCACCGTCCGGGGCTTTGGCTATATGCTGGTTGATAACGCGGAGACCGAATAACGCTATGGCTTTTTTTGTCAGTGAAAACTGGACTATGCGTCATCGGCTGCTGCTGACAATTGGCGCTATTCTGGCCGTTTGTCAGCTCATCAGCGTGTTCTGGCTGTGGCATGAAAGTCAGGAGCAGATTCAGCTGCTGGTCGCCAGCGCCATTGAAGGGCATAACAATCAGAAGCATATAGAGCATGAGGTTCGCGAAGCGGTAGCCAGCCTGCTGATCCCAAGCCTGCTGATTATCGGCCTGGCGCTGTATATCTCCCTGCTGGCGGTGAAAAAAATCACAAAGCCGCTTTCCAGACTGCAGCTCGAGCTGGAAAGCCGCACCCCGGACAACCTGCAGCCTATCACGCTGAAGGAATCGGTTCCTGAAGTCACCGCGGTGACCACCGCGATTAATCAGCTGGTGTCCCGCCTGAATTTAACCCTCGATCGCGAGCGTCTGTTTACCGCCGACGTCGCCCATGAGCTGCGCACGCCGCTGGCCGGGCTGCGTCTGCACCTGGAGCTTCTGGCGAAAGTGCATGGCGTTAGCGTGGACCCGCTAATTCAGCGTCTCGATCAAATGACCAATAGCATTACCCAGCTGCTTCAGCTGGCGCGCGTTGGCCAGTCATTCTCCGCCGGAAGCTATCAGCAGGTTGCGCTGAAAGAGGATGTAATCGAACCGCTGCAGAGCGAGCTTGAGACTATGCTGCAGCAGCGCCAGCAGACGCTGGCGATCAACGTCAAGGATGGAGAGGCGATCGTGTCGGGCGACGCCACGCTGGTGCAGGTTATTTTACGTAACCTGGTCGAAAACGCGCATCGTTATAGCCCGACGGGGTCGACGATTAAAGTGTCGATAGCGCCTGGCCCAACGCCCATTCTGGCCGTTGAGGATGAAGGCCCGGGAATTGATGAGGCTAAAAGCGGTGAGTTAAGCAAAGCGTTCGTCCGCATGGACAGCCGCTATGGCGGTATTGGTCTCGGGTTAAGCATCGTCACCCGCATCGCCCAGCTGCACGACGCGCAGTTCTTTTTACATAACCGACAGCCCGGGCCCGGCGTTCGCGCCTGGGTACTCTTCCCTAAAGCTTCGCGTCAGAACGTCAGCACCCACTGATGGAAAAAGGCAACGACGATAACAAACGCGCAGGTGACTGCCAGGTATTCGCGGAAGGTTAATTTTTGCATGGCGCTATCCTCAGTAAAGTGAGGATAGTTTCGCCAAACAAGATTAAGCCAACATTAAGCATCACGGAAAATCGCGACAGAGGGGCAACAAATAACCAAAGCGTTTCGGCTCATGTGCCCGCTTTTCTGTCGGGTGGCGGCTGGCGCCTTACCCGACCTACGAAAAACACATCCCGTCCATCGCCCGAAGACCCGGTAAGGCCCGGGCGATATTTATCTGGCAACGCCGCTACGAAGCGGCGATAAACAGCTCGCGCAGCTGGTGAAGCTGGTCGCGAATTTGCGCCGCCTCTTCAAACTCCAGGTTCTGCGCGTGCTGCATCATCTGCCCTTCCAGTTCGTGAATCTTCTGCTGGAGCGCCTTCGGCGTTAGCGCGACGACATCCGCCTCAACCGGTGAGCGAGACTTGCCGCGCCCCTTGGTTTTGGTTTTCGCGATATTCTGACCGAGCGCCAGAATATCGACCACTTTCTTATTCAGACCCTGCGGAACGATACCGTGCTCTTCGTTGTACGCCTGCTGCTTCTCGCGGCGGCGCTCGGTTTCCCCGATCGCTTTCGCCATCGACGGGGTGATTTTATCGCCGTAGAGAATCGCTTTGCCGTTGATATTTCGCGCCGCGCGGCCAATGGTCTGAATCAGCGAGCGTTCAGAGCGCAGGAAGCCTTCTTTATCGGCATCCAGGATCGCCACCAGCGACACTTCCGGCATATCCAAACCTTCACGCAGCAGGTTGATCCCCACCAGCACGTCAAACTCGCCGAGGCGCAGATCGCGGATAATCTCCATGCGCTCCACGGTGTCGATGTCCGAGTGCAGGTAGCGCACCCGTTCGCCGTGCTCTTCCAGATATTCGGTTAAATCTTCCGCCATGCGTTTGGTCAGCGTCGTGACCAGCACGCGCTCGTTGATCGCGGTGCGGATGCGAATCTCCGAGAGCAGATCGTCGACCTGGGTGCCTACCGGACGCACTTCGATGACCGGATCCAGCAGCCCCGTAGGACGGACGACCTGGTCCACCACCTCGTCGCCGGATTTATCCAGCTCATAGGCTCCCGGCGTCGCCGAAACATAGATGGTTTGCGGCGCCAGGGCCTCAAACTCTTCAAACTTGAGCGGACGGTTATCGAGCGCCGACGGCAGGCGGAAACCGTACTCCACCAGCGTCTCTTTGCGCGCCCGGTCCCCGCGGTACATACCGCCGATCTGCGGGATCGTGACGTGGGACTCATCGATGACCAGCAGACCATCGGCCGGCAGGTAGTCAAACAGCGTCGGCGGCGGTTCGCCCGGCCCACGGCCCGACAGATAGCGCGAGTAGTTTTCAATCCCCGAGCAGTAGCCCAGCTCGTTCATCATTTCGAGGTCGAACTGCGTACGCTGGCTCAGACGCTGCTCTTCCAGCAGCTTGTTGTTCTCCAGCAGTCCCTTACGCCGCTCCGACAGTTCAACTTTAATCTCTTCCATCGCCTGGACGATGCGCTCGCGCGGGGTGACGTAGTGGGTTTTGGGATAAACGGTGAAGCGCGGGATCGTCGACTCAATATGACCGGTCAGCGGATCGAACAGCGACAGGCGCTCAACTTCCTCATCGAACAGCTCAACGCGCAGCGCGATATCGTCAGACTCCGCCGGGAAGATATCAATCACCTCGCCGCGCACGCGGAAGGTACCGCGCTGGAAGGCCTGATCGTTGCGGGTATACTGCAGCTCGGCCAGGCGGCGCAAAATAGCGCGCTGGTCGATAATCATGCCGACCGTCAGATGCAGCATCATTTTCAGATACAGATCCGGATCGCCCAGACCGTAGATAGCGGAGACCGAGGCCACCACCACCACGTCGCGACGCTCCAGCAGCGCTTTGGTCGCCGACAGACGCATCTGTTCAATATGTTCGTTCACCGACGCATCTTTCTCGATGAAGGTGTCCGAGCTTGGCACGTAGGCTTCCGGCTGGTAGTAGTCGTAGTACGAGACGAAATACTCCACCGCGTTCTCCGGGAAGAACTCTTTCATTTCGCCGTATAGCTGCGCCGCCAGGGTTTTGTTTGGCGCCAGCACCATCGTCGGACGCTGCAGGTCAGCAATGACGTTGGCGATGGTAAACGTTTTACCTGAGCCGGTGACCCCGAGCAGGGTTTGATGCGCCAGGCCATCTTCCAGCCCCTCTTCCAGGCGACGAATGGCTTCCGGCTGATCGCCGGAGGGACGGAAAGCAGAATGCAGCTTGAACGGTTTACTCATCAATCAGAACCTGAAGAAGGGTTGAACGGCAGGTGTTTAATTCTACTCGCCGGCTCAGCTTTTGCCAATAAAAAATACTGGATATAAAAACAGTGCCGTATTATCGTAGTCGGACTAATTAGCGCTTTTTACCGCCAACATGGACGAATAAAAACCGCTTTACGGGATAATCGACCACGCCTCAGGGTTATCCCCAAAAAGTATGACCATTTAACATTTGTCAAGCGAGGGGATGAATGTTTTATGGCAGTCGGTGACACTTTTCTTACAGGCATTGATTTTATTTAAATAATTGATATTTAATAGAATTTAATAAAAGACGGGTTTCGCGCCAATTCGGCCGCAGGCCGCGTACTCTCTAGCTTACCGCAAGTTTTCTAACTCTAATACACAAGGTTATCCACAGGAATAGTGGATAACTGTCTGCAGCCCATGACCCGAGCCACCCGAACAAAACCCGTCGCCCCGACCAAACCCGCCGCGAAAAAAATTAATTGAATTTTTTTTGCTGTTTATTGGCGAAGAGTGGCTAGATTTTTTGTTATTTTTTGCACCACATTTCAGCGCGCGGGCACCGGGAAAGTGCAAGGTCGGTCCGCTTGTGCCCGGTCGCACCTGTATTGACCAGCAAATACCGAGAGTTCTTTTTCCTGGCAAGAGATTTGCAGAATCTTCTCGTCGCCTGCTATCCCAGGAAAGGAGAAAACGTCTATGTTGAGTCTACGCGCCGTGAACCACTATTACGGAAGCCAGCACACGCTGTGGAATGTTGACCTTGAGCTCAAACCCGGTAAATGCACTTGCGTCATGGGGCGCCAGGGAATGGGGAAAACCACGCTCGTCAACTGTATTACCGGTCATCTGCCGGTGGCCAGCGGCACTATCACCTGGCAGGACGGAGGATCGGCGCCCTATGACCTGATGCCGCTCTCCGCGCAGTCGCGCAGCGCCATCGGCATTGGCTATGTACCGCAGGATAAACGGATTTTTTCGCAGCTGAGCGTGGAGGAAAATTTGCACATTGCCCTTGCGGCGGGCGGCGAACCGGCGTCAGCGGTCGCCGGAGAGATTTACGATCTGTTCCCCGAGCTGTACGCTCTGCGCCAAAGTAAAGGGATTACCCTGAGCGCCGACGATCAGTATCAGCTGGCGCTGGCCAGGGCGCTGATAACCCGTCCGCGCCTGCTGATCCTCGACGAACCTTCGCGCGGCGGCGGCCAGCGCTTCCTGCACAAGCTCGGGGATTTACTGATGCGCCTGAACCGCGATATTGGCCTGACGGTGCTGATCGCCGAACAGCACCTGCCGTTTATTCGTCGGGTGGCGGATCGTTTCTGTCTGCTGCACTGTGGACGCAGCGTAGCCCAGGGAGACGTTATCCAGCTGGATGCCCCGCTGCTGGCGAAGTGGATGACGCCCGATCCAGCGCGCTGAGGTCGAGATACTGACCGAGATCCTCGCGCTGAGCCGCCTCCGCCAGCCACGGGATCTCGCCAAGAAACGGCGCGGGCAGCACGCGTTTCAGCGTTGCCAGATATTCAGGATGGCGCCTGGCGGGCGGCTGGATATCGTTGGCTATCCAGCCCGCCAGCGGCAGTCCGGCCTGTAGCACCGCCTGAGCGGTCAGCATGGCATGGTTGATGCACCCCAGCTTAACGCCGACCACTAAAATCACCGGCAGCCGCTCTTCCTGTACCCAATCGGCAAAGGTCAGCGTTTCTGACAGCGGCGTAAACCAGCCCCCCGCCCCTTCCACCAGTAGCCAGTCGGACAGCGCTTCCAGCTCGCGCAGGCCAGCAGAAATCGCGGCGGCGTCAATCGGTCTCCCTTCATCAGCGCTGATAATATGCGGTGACGTCGGTTCAGCAAAGGTGAACGGATTGACCTGCTCGTAGCGCAGCGCCACGCGGCTATTGCGCTGTAAAGCCAGCGCATCCTCATTACGTAATCCCTGGGCCGTATAGTCGCTGCCGGAAGCCACCGGTTTGTAGCCCGCGCTCTTAAATCCCTCGCGATTGGCCGCCTGCAGCAGCGCGCAGCTGGCGACGGTTTTCCCCACCTCGGTGTCGGTGCCGGTAACGAAGAAACGTTTAGTCACGTTCGATAACTCCTGTAAAAAGATGATACGTCAGCGGGCACTGGCCCTGCTGCTGCGGCCAGGCGAGCTGGAGCTGCCGCAGCTTGCCGCGGCTGAGCGGCGCAGGGCTGCGTCCGTGGTGCAGATGGGTCGCGCCAATGCCTTTAAGCGACCGCATCGCGCTGAGCGCGTCGGGAAACGGCAGCGTGATGGCGTGGACGTGGCCGCTGGCGCGGCGACCGGCCAGCGCCTGACGCACCGCCTGCTCGCTGAGAAAACGGTTGGCGTGCGGCCGCTCATCGATGGCTCGCCAGGCCTGATTGAGCTCAGGTAACGAACCTGACAGCAGCGTACTAAACGCCACGCGGCCGCCGGGCCGCACGACCCGGGACAGCTCATCAATGGCGGTCGCGAGATTGTCGCACCACTGAACCGCAAGGTTGCTCCACGCCAGATCAACGCAGCCGTCCGCCAGCGGCAGCGCTTCGATGTCGCCCTCGACGTAGCGGTGCGCGCAGTTTCCGCGGCGGGCCTCCGCCAGCATGTCGACGGAAAGATCCAGCGCCGTCACCCGGCTCCCTGCATCGCGCCAGAAGCGGCTTATGCTGCCGGGGCCGCAGCCCGCGTCCAGCACCTCAGGAAAGGTCTTGATATCGAGCTGTTCCAGCAGCAGCGAGGCGCTAAGGCGCTGTAATTCGTCGTGCTGAGCGTAATGTCCCGCCGCGCGGCCAAACGCCGCCGCGACGGCGCGCTTATTCACCGCCGTCATGCAGCACCTCCAGCAGGCGGGCGATATCGGCAGACTCGTGCGCGGCGGTCAGCGTCAGGCGCAGCCGCGCGCTGCCGACGGGGACCGTCGGCGGGCGAATGGCCGTCGCCCAGCAGCCTTCCTCACGCAGACGCGCCGCCAGCCGCAGCGCGCGGGCGTTGTCGCCGACGATCAGCGGTTGGATCGCGCTGCCGGAATCAGTGAGCTCCCCGGGATAGTGGGACATTCCCCGGCGAAAGTCGGCGATATGGCCGGCCAGCGTTTCCCGCCGCTGCTGACCCTCGTCGCTGCGAATCACGGCCAGCGCGGCGCTCAGCGCCACCGCCTGCGCCGGCGGCATGGCGGTGCTGTAAATCAGATGGCGGGCAAACTGCAGCAGATAATCCGCCAGCGCCTCGCTGCACAGCACCGCCGCGCCGCTGACGCCAAACGCTTTACCGAAGGTGACGATAAGCAGATCCGGGCGTACCTGCTGCGCGTAGCAGCTGCCGCGCCCCTCTTCGCCGAGCGCGCCGATACCGTGCGCGTCGTCAACCAGCAGAAGCGCGCCGGCCGCCCGCGCCGCCTGAGAAACCTCAGCCAGCGGCGCGCTATCGCCGTCCATGCTAAAAATGCCTTCGGTCACCACCAGCTGCTGGCCGGATAGCGGTTTCGCCAGCAAATCGTCAAGATGGCGGCTGTCGTTGTGCTGAAAACGCCGCAGCTGCGCCGGGCTTAGGCTGGCGGCTTCCAGCAGCGAAGCGTGGCTGAGACGGTCGGCGACAATCCGATCCTCTTTGCCCGCCAGCGCGGCAATCACCGCCTGATTCGCGGCAAAGCCGGAAATAAACAGCAGCGCGCGCGGATAGCCCAGCCAGTCGGCCAGCTGCTCCTCCAGCGCGCGGTGCGCCTCGCTATAGCCGCTGACGTGGCCGGAGCCGCCGCTGCCGACGCCGTAGCGGTCCGCACCCTGCTGCCAGGCCTTGACGATAGCCGGATGCTGGCTGAGGCCAAGATAATCGTTGCTGGAAAAATTGAGCCAGCGCCGCCCTTCGCGGCTGAGCCAGCGTCCTGCGCCCAGCGTCACCGGCAGGCGACTGCGCAAGGCATCCGCCGCCTGCCGTTCCGCCAGCGCCAGCTCGATGCGGTGCTGCCAGCTCATAGCGCCGCCGCGTTGTAATATTCCTCGGTATCCGGGTTCATCAACGCCTGCTCCAGCCGCTGCTGCTGGGCGTTATCGCCTTCCAGTACCTCGGTCTGCTGCGGATTAATCCCCAGCTTGCGGAACAGCTGCAGGTCTTTGTCCTCTTCCGGGTTTGGCGTGGTCAGCAGCTTGCAGCCGTAGAAAATCGAGTTCGCCCCAGCCATAAAGCACATTGCCTGGGTCTGTTCGTTCATCTGTTCACGACCGGCGGAGAGGCGCACGTGCGAGGTCGGCATCATGATGCGCGCAATGGCGATAGTACGAATAAAATCAAAGGCGTCCACGTCGTCGTTATCCGCCAGCGGCGTGCCTTTGACCTTCACCAGCATGTTGATCGGCACGCTTTCCGGCGGCGTCGGCAGATTGGCCAGCTGTAGCAGCAGCCCGGCGCGGTCTTTGACCGTTTCCCCCAGCCCGACAATACCGCCGGAGCACACTTTAATTCCGGCATCGCGCACTTTATCAAGGGTATCGAGGCGCTCCTGATAGGTGCGGGTGGTGATGATATTGCCGTAGAATTCCGGCGAGGTATCGAGATTGTGGTTGTAGTAATCCAGACCGGCGCCGGCCAGACGCTGGGCCTGGCTATCGTTGAGCGTGCCAAGGGTCATGCACGCTTCCAGCCCCAGCGCTTTCACCCCTTTCACCATCTGCTCAAGATACGGCATATCGCGATCGTTCGGATTCTTCCACGCCGCCCCCATACAAAAGCGGGTTGAACCGGCTTGTTTCGCCTGTCGCGCCGACTCAAGCACCTGTTCAACCTCCATCAGGCGTTCGGATTCCAGACCGGTTTTATAGCGCGCGCTTTGCGGGCAGTATTTGCAGTCTTCCGGGCAGGCGCCGGTCTTAATCGACAGCAGCGTGCTGACCTGAACCTGGCGCGGGTCGAAGTGCTGACGATGGATCTGTTGCGCTTCAAACAGCAGATCCAGAAATGGTTTATTAAATAAATCAGTAACTTGCGACATTGTCCAGCGGGGGTGGTGAGCCATTAGCCTCTCCAAAGGGTTTTGTTAATTGTTGGTTCGGTTTATACTCGTAAACCTAAATGCTTTCAAAATGGTTTACAAGTCGATTATGACAACGGACGATCTCGCTTTCGATCGGCGCCACATCTGGCACCCTTACACTTCAATGACTTCGCCGCTGCCGGTCTATCCGGTCGTGGCCGCCCACGGCTGTGAGCTAACCCTCGCCGACGGCGGGCAGCTGGTTGACGGCATGTCGTCCTGGTGGGCGGCCATTCATGGCTACAATCACCCGCGCCTGAACGCGGCGATGAAAGCGCAGATTGACCAGATGTCGCACGTCATGTTCGGTGGGATTACCCACCCTTCCGCGGTCGCCCTGTGCCGCCAGCTGGTGGCGATGACCCCGGAAAGCCTCGAATGCGTGTTCCTCGCCGATTCCGGCTCCGTCGCCGTCGAAGTGGCGATGAAAATGGCGCTGCAGTACTGGCAGGCGAAAGGTGACCCGCGCCAGCGCTTTCTCACCTTCCGCAACGGCTATCACGGCGATACCTTCGGCGCGATGTCGGTCTGCGATCCGACGAACTCAATGCACAGCCTGTGGCAGGGCTATCTGCCGGATAACCTCTTCGCCCCGGCGCCGCAGAGCCGCTTCGACGGCGACTGGGATGAGCGGGATATAGTGCCCTTCGCCCGTCTGATGGCCGCCCACCGCCATGAAATCGCCGCGGTGATCCTCGAGCCGATTGTTCAGGGCGCTGGCGGAATGCGGATATACCACCCCGAGTGGCTCAGGCGGATCCGCAGGATGTGCGATCGCGAGGGCATCCTGCTGATCGCCGATGAGATCGCCACCGGCTTTGGTCGAACCGGTAAGCTGTTCGCCTGCGAGCACGCAGGGATTGCGGCGGATATTCTGTGCCTCGGCAAAGCGCTGACCGGCGGCACCATGACCCTCTCCGCCACCCTCACCACCCGTCAGGTGGCAGAAACTATCAGCGACGGGGAAGCCGGCTGCTTTATGCACGGCCCGACCTTTATGGGCAACCCGCTGGCCTGCGCGGCGGCGACCGAGAGTCTGCGCCTGCTGGAAAGCGGCGAATGGCAGCAGCAGGTGGCAGCCATTGAAGCGCAGCTCAGCGCCGAGCTGGCCCCGGCGCGCGAATCCGCGCAGGTTACCGATGTGCGGGTGCTGGGAGCGATTGGCGTGATCGAGACGCATCGGCCGGTGAATATGGCCGCCCTGCAGCGCTTTTTCGTCGAACAAGGCGTGTGGATCCGCCCGTTCGGTCGCCTGATTTACCTGATGCCGCCGTACATCATTACGCCGGATCAGCTGAGCCGCCTGACGCGGGCGGTAAACGCCGCGGTTCAGGAAGAAACATTTTTTAGCGAATAAGCGACGGTAATGGCGCCTCTCTCGCGCTACACTTTCTGGCTAATCAGCGGATGACTACGAGGAGAGACGATGAAATTAATCAGTCATGATTTACAGGATGGTGAGAAGCTGCCCAATCGTCATGTCTTTAACGGCATGGGCTACGATGGCGATAATATCTCGCCGCATCTGGCGTGGGACGATGTGCCGGCCGGAACCAAAAGCTTTGTGGTGACCTGCTTCGATCCCGATGCGCCCACCGGCTCCGGCTGGTGGCACTGGCTGGTGGCCAATCTTCCGGCCGATACCCGCGTATTACCGCAGGGAGCTGGCTCCGGACAGGCGGAACTGCCCGAAGAGGCGATTCAGACCCGTACCGATTTTGGCCAGGCCGGATACGGCGGCGCGGCGCCGCCAAAAGGCGAGACCCATCGCTATATCTTTACCGTCCACGCGCTGGACGTCGAAAAAATTGCGGTCGATGAGGGCGCGAGCGGCGCGATGGTCGGCTTTAACGTCCATTTCCACAGCCTCGGCAGCGCGTCGATTACCGCCCTATTTAGCTAAGCCCCGGATGGCGGCGTAAACGCCTTATCCGGGCTACAGGTGAGTGCGATTGGGTAGCCCGGGTAAGGCGTCAGCCGCAACCCGGGTAAACCAAAACAATCACGACTCCGTCACCGCCTGCACGGCGTTTTTGCGCACCCGCGCAAACCACACCGCCGTCAGCAGCCCGAGCCATACCAGACCGGCGATAAGCGCAATCCGCGTCTCCTCCACCATCCCCAGCACCGCGATGACCAGTCCCATAAACAGCAGCGTCAGCAGCGGCGCCACCGGCCAGAACGGCACCGGAAACGCGATATTGCCGCGCTCTTCAGCGGACAGGCCGCGACGCATCGCAAAGTGAGCCAGCAGGATCATCAGCCAGACCCACACCGTCGCGAAGGCCGCCAGCGAGGCAATCAGCACAAACACCTGCTCCGGCATCAGGTAGTTCAGCACCACCGCCGCCAGCAGCGCTACGCCCATCACCACCACCGTCATCCACGGTACCCCGTTGCTGGCGATGCGCTGGAAGCTCTTCGGCGCCAGCCCCTCTTTCGCCATGCCGTACATCATGCGCCCCGCGCCAAAAATATCGCTGTTAATCGCCGAAATACTGGCGCTGATCACGATGATATTCAGGATGGTGGCCGCCGCCGGAATCCCCAGACCATCAAAAATCAGCACGAACGGACTGCCCCGCTCGCCGAAGCTGTTCCACGGGAAAATCGCCATCAGAATCGCCAGGGTGCAGACATAGAACAGCACGATTCGCAGCGGGATAGTATTGATCGCCTGCGGGATCACCTTCTGCGGATTCTTCGCTTCCGCCGCGGTCACGCCGATAATCTCGACGCCGCCAAAGGCAAACATCACGATACCGAGCGAGGCTATAATCCCCTCCCAGCCGTTAGGGGCAAAGCCGCCGTGGCTCCACAAATTCTCCAGCCCGGTTGCCGGAAAGGCGTTACCGAATCCAAAGAAAATGATGCTGCCGCCCGCCACAATCATGGCAATAATCGCCACCACTTTGATCAGCGACAGCCAGAACTCCATCTCGCCGAAAACGCGCACGCTGCATAGGTTCATGGCGCCGATAAAAAAGATAATGCTCAGCACCCAGATCCAGCGGGGAACATCGGGGTACCACAGCCCCATATAGATGCCGAACGCGGTAACGTCCGCGAGGGCGACGATCACCATCTCAAAGGTGTAGGTCCAGCCGGTAATAAAACCCGCCAGCGGGCCAAGATACTGGCGCGCGTAGCTGCTGAAGGAGCCGGAAACGGGGTTGCGTACCGCCATTTCCCCCAGCGCCCGCATCACGATAAACACCGCCGCGCCGCCGATCAGATAGGCCAGCAGTACCGCCGGGCCCGCGGCCTTGATCGCCGATGCCGAGCCGTAGAACAGCCCGGTACCGATGGCGGAGCCGAGGGCGATAAAACGAATGTGCCGGGCATTCAGCCCGCGCAGCAGGTGTGGCTTGTTTTGTTGTTGCATATGCAAGTGTCCTGATAGTTTTTATACGACGACAAATATGCGTGTAGGGTGGCCGGGAGGAAGAGATCCTCCCGGCGCAGGTACAGCGAACAGCGATGGTTTAGCGTTGGTCTCAGAGCACGGCAGGCAGCAGCCGCGTCAGATGACGCGCCGCCAGGAGCGCAATGGCGTTTTCGATGTCCGGGGCGAAGAAGCGGTCCTCGGTATAATGGGTCACCCGTTCGCGCAGCAGGTGGCGCGCCTCTTCCAGCAGCGGGCTGCTGCTCAGGCCTTCGCGCATATCCAGACCCTGCACGGCGGCCAGCCACTCCACGGCCAGTACGCCGCGGGTATTTTCCGCCATCGCCCACAGGCGGCGGCCGGCGGCCGGGGCCATCGAGACGTGGTCTTCCTGGTTAGCGGAGGTCGGCAGACTGTCCACGCTGTGCGGGTGCGATAGCGCTTTGTTCTCGCTAGCCAGCGCCGCCGCCGTCACCTGGGCAATCATAAAGCCGGAGTTAACGCCGCCGTTTTTGACCAGGAAAGGGGGCAGCTGCGACATATGGCTGTCCATCATCAGCGCGATACGGCGCTCCGACAGCGAACCGATTTCGGCAATCGCCAGCGCGATATTATCCGCCGCCATCGCCACCGGTTCGGCGTGGAAGTTACCGCCGGAAATCACGTCGTTCTCGCTGGCGAACACCAGCGGGTTATCGGATACCGCGTTGGCTTCAACCAGCAGCACTTCCGCCGCCTGGCGAAGCTGGGTCAGGCAGGCACCCATCACCTGCGGCTGGCAGCGCAGAGAGTACGGGTCCTGCACCTTGGTGCAGTTATGGTGCGACTGGGAAATCGCGCTGTCGTCGGTCAGCAGATGGCGATAGAGCGCCGCGGCGTCAATCTGCCCGCGCTGACCGCGCGCTTCGTGAATGCGCGGATCAAACGGACGACGCGAACCGAGCGCCGCTTCGGTGGTTAACGACCCGCAAACCACCGCGGAAGCGAACAGGTCTTCGGCTTCGAACAGGCCGCGCAGGGCAAACGCCGTCGACGCCTGCGTGCCGTTGAGCAGCGCCAGCCCCTCTTTCGCCGCCAGAGTAATCGGCTCAAGCCCCGCCTGACGCAGCGCTTCCGTCGCCGGCAGCCACTCCCCGCCGCGCACGCGCGCTTTCCCTTCGCCAAGCAGGGTTAAAGACATATGCGCCAGCGGCGCGAGGTCGCCGGAGGCGCCGACCGATCCCTTCGCCGGGATCCACGGCGTCACGCCCGCGTTGACCAGGCCAATCAGCGCCTGAATCACGCTCAGGCGAATGCCGGAAAAGCCGCGCGACAGGCTGTTAATTTTCAGCACCATAATCAGACGCGCGAGGTCATCATCCAGCGGTTCGCCAATCCCCGCCGCGTGCGAAAGCACCAGCGATCGCTGAAGGTTTTCCAGATCTTCGGTTGAGATGCGCGTCTGCGCCAGCAGGCCAAAACCGGTGTTGATACCGTAGGCGGTGCGGCCTTCCGCCAGAATCGCGTTGACGCAGGCAACGCTGTCATCAATCGCCGCGAACGCGCTTTCGTCTAGCGTAATGTTCAGCGGCTGGCTGTAGACGTCGCGCAGCTGCGACAGGCTGAGTTGACCCGGAATCAGTGTTAAAGCGTTCATTTAGCGTGCCCCTGCGTTGCTGCCACCATCGGAAGATTCAAACCTTGTTCTGTCGCGCACTCAATCGCGATATCGTAGCCCGCGTCGGCATGACGCATCACGCCGGTCGCCGGGTCGTTGTGCAGGACGCGGGCAATGCGCGCCGCCGCTTCATCGGTACCGTCGCAGACGATAACCATGCCGGAGTGCTGCGAAAAGCCCATCCCGACGCCGCCGCCGTGATGCAGCGACACCCAGGTCGCCCCGCTGGCGGTATTCAGTAAGGCGTTGAGCAGCGGCCAGTCGGAGACGGCGTCGGAACCATCGCGCATCGCTTCCGTCTCGCGGTTCGGGCTGGCGACGGAGCCGGAGTCAAGATGGTCGCGGCCAATGACGATCGGCGCGGAGACTTCGCCGCTGCGGACCATTTCGTTAAACGCCAGCCCCAGCTTCTGCCGCCATTCGAGGCCTACCCAGCAGATACGCGCCGGTAGCCCCTGGAAACTAATACGCTCGCGGGCCATATCCAGCCAGTGATGCAGGTGCTTATCGTCTTTAACGATCTCTTTCACTTTCGCGTCGGTTTTATAGATGTCCTGCGGGTCGCCGGACAGGGCAACCCAGCGGAACGGGCCGATGCCGCGGCAGAATAGCGGGCGGATATAGGCGGGAACGAAGCCTGGGAAAGCAAACGCGTTGCCAACGCCCATCTCCTGGGCCATCTGGCGAATGTTGTTGCCGTAGTCAAACGTCGGCACGCCCATTTCGTGGAATGCCAGCATCGCCTGCACGTGGTCGGCCATTGCGCGTTTCGCCGCCAGGATAGTGCCCCGCGGGTCCGACTCGGCCTTAGCCTGGTACTCTTCCCAGCTCCAGCCTTTCGGCAGATAGCCGTGCAGCGGGTCGTGGGCGCTGGTCTGATCGGTCACCATATCCGGGCGCACGCCGCGTTTGACTATTTCCGGCACGATCTCTGCCGCATTGCCGCACAGTGCGATAGAGATTGCCCGGCCCTCGGCGGTGTATTTTTTGATGCGCGCCAGCGCGTCATCCAACGACGTCGCCTGTTCGTCAACGTAGCGGGTTCGCAGGCGGAAATCGATGCGGCTCTGCTGGCATTCGATATTCAACGAGCAGGCGCCCGCTAAGGTCGCGGCCAGCGGCTGCGCGCCGCCCATGCCGCCCAGACCGGCGGTCAACACCCAGCGCCCCTTCAGGCTGCCCTGGTAGTGCTGGCGGCCTGCCTCAACGAAGGTTTCATAGGTGCCCTGCACGATGCCCTGGCTGCCAATGTAGATCCAGCTGCCGGCGGTCATCTGGCCGTACATCGCCAGCCCTTTGGCATCCAGCTCGTTAAAGTGTTCCCAGGTTGCCCAGTGCGGCACCAGGTTGGAGTTGGCGATCAGCACCCGCGGCGAGTTTTCATGGGTTTTGAATACACCCACCGGCTTACCGGACTGCACCAGCAGCGTTTCGTCGCTCTCCAGGTTTTTCAGCGCCTTCACGATAGCGTCATAGCATTCCCAGTTGCGCGCCGCGCGTCCGATGCCGCCATACACCACCAGCTCATGCGGGTTTTCGGCGACATCCGGGTCGAGGTTATTCATGAGCATACGCAGCGGAGCTTCGGTCAGCCAGCTCTTCGCATTTAACGTTGTGCCACGCGGTGCACGTACGTCCTGCTGGCGGTATTTGCTTTGCGACATCGGGGGTTTCTCCTGACAATTAACGTTGTGTACGTAGATACATATACTTGTCTATACAAGCATGCGCAAGCCAGGATTTAACACAAAAGATACATTTTTGTTATATTGCGTCAGCAATCACGTTTTGCCGACGCGCAGTAAGATCAGGAACCAAAATGGCCCTGCAGACGGTAGCGGCTGCCGGGGAAAATCAGGCGCGCGTGGGAAACGATATGGGTGGTGGACCAGGTGCGGCGGCGGATCAGCAGACACGGGTCGTGCGCGTGAATATGCAGCAGCGCGCACTCCTCCGCCGTTGCCTGCACCGCCTCAACAATGTGCTCCCCTTCGGTCAGAGGGGCGATCAGCGACAGATAGTCGTGGGGCGTGGTCGCGGTATAGTCCTGACGCAGATAGTCCGGCACCACGGAGGCGTTGACGCAGCGGTCCTCAATCTGTACCGGGACCTCATTTTCAAAATGCACCATCAGCGAATGGAAAATCCGCGTACCGGCGGCCACGTTGAGCGCCGCGGCCTGAATCAGATCCGCCTGCGTTTCCTCCAGCAGCACCACCTCGCAGCGGTGCTGATGATGACGAGAGGTAATTTCCTCCGCGATGCTGCGCACTTCAAACAGCGCCGACTGCCCTTTCGGCTCCGCGACAAACGTCCCCACCCCCTGTAATCGCACCAGCCGGCCTTCATCGGTCAGCTCGCGCAGCGCCCGATTGATGGTCATCCGGCTAAAGCCAAACTGCGCCACCAGCTCCGCCTCCGAAGGAATGCGATCGTGCGGACGCCAGACGCCGCTGTGGATCTTTTCGCTAATAGCCTGTTTCACCTTTTCATAGAAAGGCGCAGGCGCGGAACGAGGTTGCGATGAGAACATGGCCGGGCTTCCTTGTGCGAATGGGCGGCGAAACGTCCAGAATATACTGAATCGCTACTGCCACCAATGGGCGATTTGCCGCGCCTCCGCGCTGTCGTCGCGTCCCTGCCAAATCCCGGCCGCCGTCGGTTGTCATAGCTTCACGCGATTTCTCCTCGCACCACGCGCTGCCAGAGCGGGCTGCGCCCCGGCTCGTAAACCATCTCAACCGGATGCTCCGCGTCCCAGATAGCAAAATCAGCAACGAAGCCCGGCGCCAGCTGACCGTGGCTCGCCTGGCGGCCCAACGCCTGAGCCGCATGACGGGTTACGCCTGCCCACGCCTCCTCCGGCGTTAAGCCAAATTTCACGCAGGCCATATTCATCGCCAGATGCAGGCTGGCGAAGGGGCTGGTGCCGGGGTTGTAGTCCGTCGCCACCGCCATCGGAACCTGATATTCGCGCAGCAGTTCAACCGGCGGCCTGCGGGTTTCGTTAAGGAAATAGAACGCGCCGGGCAGGAGCACCGCCACAGTGCCGCTGCGGCTCATCGCCGCCACGCCCGCTGGGGTCAGGTATTCAATATGGTCGGCGGACAGGCCTTTATAGCGGCTCACTAATTCAGCGCCGCCCAGCGAAGAGAGCTGCTCAACGTGACCTTTTACCGGGATACCTAATGCCTGGGCCGTACTGTAAACCCGTTCAGTCTGCGCGGGGGTAAAGCCGACGTTTTCGCAGAAGGCATCGACGCTTTCAAATAGCCCCTCTTCCCACAGCGTGGGCAGAATGATTTCGCATACCAGATTGATATAGCCGTCCGGGTCGCCTTTATATTCCGGCGGCGTGGCGTGGGCGGAGAGTAGCGTGGGGGAAATCTCAACGGTATGCGTTGCGGCAAGCTGTTGTACAACCCGCAGCATTTTACGTTCGTTTGCGAGATCCAGCCCGTAGCCGGACTTGATCTCCAGGGTGGTGACCCCTTCGCGCAGCAGACGAGCCAGCCGCTGCCGGGCCCGCGCCAGCAGCTCCGTTTCGCTGCTTTCCCGGGTGGCGCGCACGGTCGCGTTAATGCCGCCGCCGTTGGCGCTAATGGTCTGGTAGGAGACGCCGTTGAGGCGCTGCTCCCACTCCTGCGCCCGGCTGCCGCCGAAGACCAGGTGCGTGTGGCAATCAATCAGCCCCGGCGTGAGCAGCCTGCCGCCGAGGTCAATACTCTGCCCTGCGGGCGCCTCGCTTTCGGGCACAATAGCTTCAATGCGTCCATCGCGCACCAGCAACGCATGATGCTCCACGAGTCCATACGGCTGAGAGAAACGCGGATCGAGCGTGGCCAGGCGGACGTTTCGCCAGATTACGCGTTCGGAAGGTGTGTGTGTCATAGCGGTCAACTTGTCATGGGTTGTATAGACATTTATTTTGATTCCGCGAGAAATGTCAACTCAGCCCCCGGCAAATGTTATCTATTTGTGATCAAAAGCGGCACGTTTCCGGCTCTTATTATGTAAAGAAGCAACTTTTTTGCGCTACGTCTTCCCGTTTCGCTTAAGTTGGTATAAAACAGCAGGCTTTAAAGGACCTATACCCTTAATTTATTCTTGCCCGGAGCAACATGAACACATATTCCGTTTCCCGCCTGGCGCTGGCGCTGGCCTTTGGCGTGACGTTGTCCGCCTGTAGTTCGACGCCTGCCGATCAACAGCCCTCAACGCAAACAGCGCCGGGCACGGCCTCTCGTCCAGTTTTAACCGCCGATGAGGCGAAAAACTTCTTACCGGCGAGCTATTTCCAGTCTCTCGATCCTAACGCCGCTGCGTGGAGCCCGTCCGCCATCAGCCTCCCGGCGCAGCCGGATTTTGTTGTGGGTCCTGCGGGTACCCAGGGGGTAACCCACACCACGATTCAGGCCGCGGTGGATGCAGCGATTACCCGCCACTCCAATCGTCGTCAGTTTATCGCCATCATGCCGGGTGAATATGCGGGCACCGTATACGTTCCGGCGGCGCCTGGCGCGCTGACCCTGTACGGCACCGGTGAGAAGCCGATTGATGTAAAAATCAGCGCAGCGATTGATTCAGAAATGGATCCGGTCTCCTGGCGTCACCAGGTTAATCCGGGCGGCAAATATATGCCGGGCAAACCGGCCTGGTATATGTACGACAGCTGCCAGAGCAGACGTGCCGCCACCGTTGGCGTGATGTGCTCAGCGGTATTCTGGTCGCAGAATAACGATCTCCAGCTACAGAACCTGACTATCGCCAACAACCTCGGCGACAGCGTAGACGCGGGCACCCATCAGGCCGTGGCGCTGCGTAGCGATGGCGATCGGGTACAGATTAACAAGGTGAATATCCTCGGTCGCCAGAACACCTTTTTCGTGACCAACAGCGGCGTACAAAACCGCCTGCAGGATAACCGTCAGACCCGAACCCTGGTCAGCAACAGCTATATTGAAGGCGACGTCGATATCGTTTCCGGTCGTGGGGCAGTCGTGTTCGACAATACCGACTTCCGCGTGGTCAACTCGCGCACCCAGAAAGAGGGCTACGTCTTTGCGCCAGCGACCCTGAAGAGCGTGACCTACGGCTTCCTGGCGATTAACAGCCGCTTTACCGCTTCCGGCGATAACGTCGCGCAGCTGGGCCGCTCTCTGGACGTTGACGGCAACACCAATGGCCAGGTCGTTATTCGCGATAGCGTCATTAATGAAGGCTTTAATATTGCCAAACCGTGGGCTGATGCCGTCGGTTCAAACCGTCCGTTTAGCGGCAACACCGGTACTGCGGATGCCAAAGGCAACCCGCAGCGTAACCTGAATGACGCTAACTTCAACCGCATGTGGGAATACAACAACCGCGGCGTGGGAAGCTTTGTCGTCGCTGAACCGAAGCAGTAACGCTTACGCCAAAAGGGGGAAGCTATTCCCCCTTTGTCTCTTTCTCTTCCCGCTGTGCCCTTCCCGCTTCTTCACCGCTATCCCCTCATCCTGTAGGTTATCCCTGTACAGACGCCGTTCTGTACAACTTTTTCACATTATCTTTACAATAAATAACCATATAAAACAACATCTTACGAGACAATGTTAAAAAAACCAACTAAATGTACAAAATTAATTCGGAAAAATTGTACATCCTGAAGATCGTGACTATAGTTATTACGTAAGTTTTAAATTCTGCATTACAGCATTCTTATGATTTAAAAAAATGCACACCATTTCCTTTGAGATGGTGAAGAACCGTAGAGCAAAGATGATTTTTATCCCGCATCTTTGTTTGTTGATTTATTGTCTAACATAACCCGAGATATACCATGCAGATTAAAAATACTATTCCTGCAGAGTTTATTTCTAACTCTGCTTTGCTGAAAAATATCGAACACATGGTGCAGACCCAAACGGAGAGCGAAGCCGTTAGCCATGAGCGTTTAATCGTTGAGGTTCAGCGGCGCCTGAATCTCGAGAAAAATGAAATACTCGCCGATTTATATATGCAAACGCTGCATGTGCTACGTGGTAAAAACCATCACTAAGCATGATATGTGATTTGTTAAATTAAGCCATTATTAACACTTCTACCTCGGAGGACAAATGAATAACGACAAGCAAGGTCACTTTTTTAATCATTACGATCTTTGGATTAACAATAACCTTCTTCGTCAAGGATTACAGCTTGTACTCGATTCATTATCACCAGGCTGTTTTCATGGAAAATATGTCTTTTTCACCAGCGATAACTATTATGCGGTGCTTAATCATCATTACGATCGCAAAAGAGTTCGTTTTGTCCTGCTCACCGACGGTAATGATTTGAACTTCCTGAGCGAAATACCAATGTACAGAATCCCGGCGCGCTCAACGCCCGCTGAGATAAAATCGTTTATTCTCCGCCCCACCTTGTTCGGTAAGAAGCCTGACCGGGAATCTGAAAGTATCGTTTTTACCAATCGCGAAAAAGAAGTGATTCGCCTGATGAACGATGGTGAAGCGATGGCAAATATAGGGAAGTCGCTGAATTTACATATTAAAACAATTTATCAAATTCGCCTGACCTTAATCAAAAAGCTCGGCTGCTCGGGTCGGACAGATTTTTTTAATATTAGCCGCAGCGAAACGTTTAAAGCCTGGACCCAGCTCAATTTCTGATAATTTACCTGCCAGCGCATGTTGCCATGCTTCAGGAAGACAAGCGGCGGAATAACATCTCTAAAAATGTTCCGCTGCTAACCCTCTAAGACGCTTACTCTCCGTGAAACTCAATGGTGAAGCCCTGGCTTTGCCAGTGGCTAAGTAATTCTGCCTGCAAGGGGGTCAGCGCGCGGCCGGTCCAGACAAAAATGTGCTGACCAGGAAACAGTTCCGGGCGAGGAGAATCCAGCGGCTCCGCCAGCACGTTGACGTGCCAGGCGCGCTGCGATAAACGCCACGCTTCCAGCCACAGACGGGTACGGTCTTCATTACCCCACCCCACCAACAGCGTCTCTTTCCCCACCTTTTTGCGCGATTCAGCAAGAATGGACGCTACGCAATCAATCAGGATACCGTCCAGCATACTGATAATCGCCATGGAGGTGTTCGGATCGAGATTGAGCTTACTGCGGACGGGGACAAAGAGCCGGTCAATCAGTTTATCTACGGGATATTCATGGCTGAGGGACATGATGCGGGTGCGTAATTTTGAGGGCTGGACGCCTCGCAGAAGCGTCATCATCTCTTCCTGGAGCAGGACGGCAGCGTCTTGCGTTTCAGGTTGATGGCCTTCCAGAAGCGCCTTAACCTTGCCCACGGAGACCCCGCGATCGATCCAGCGTTTGATTTCCTCAATGCGCTGAACGTCCTCCTCGTCAAACTGGCGGTGTCCTCCCTCGCTTCTCTGCGGCTTTAGCAAACCATATCTTCGCTGCCATGCACGCAAAGTCACGGGGTTGATTCCGCAACGTTCGGCAACTTCACCGATGCTGTAATATGCCATTAGCGCCCTCTAACCTGATAATACTTTACCGACTAAATTAACGAATTTAGCCTGGTTGTACAATTAACTTTTCTTGTACAGCTAAAATAAACAGGTCGGGCGCCGATATACTGGGCAAAAAAACAGGGCTTATTTTACCGTTATACACCGCTTTTTTAACCGACACGCTGCGCTGAGCCGGGGTCAAAATTTAAAGAAGCTCACACGCTATTTTTTTCTCTGGCCATGCTACCGGCGGAATGCCTCCCAGACACGGACTGGCAAATAAATTTCCCTGGAAATGCGTAATCCCCGCTGACTCCAGCCACATCCACTCCTCCGCCTGCTCGATACCCACCGCAGAAATGGCGATTTCCAGGGAATGACAGCATTTAATAATCGCCTGAACGATTGCCTGTTTTGGGCCGTGCTTATGGATATCTTTGACCAGTTGGCGATTAATCTTGATGCGGTCCGGCTGAAACTGAGCCAGCAGCAACAGCCCGGCAAACCCGGCGCCAAAATGATCGATAGCCACGCGAATTCCCGCAGACTTGAGCTTACGCACGGAATCGGTGAATTCATCAAGACGGGAAATGGCTTCGCTTTCGGTAAATTCCACAATAATTTGCTCAGGGATCAAACCGCTGGCTTCAATTTCCGCTAACAGAAATTCGACAGCGTTGGGAACATTCACCAGCGTCATGGGCAGCAGATTAATCGACAACGTGCGTCCACGGAGGTGCAAAAGTCCCGCCATGGCGAAGGCAATGCGCTTGCTGTGGAGATCCGTCCAGTAGATTTCCTCTCGCGAAAGTCCGTCAAAATAGACCGCTGGCGAATCACCGGAAGTCGTGCGCAGCAGCGCTTCGTAGGAGACGACCTCTTTGGCAAACGGATCGATGACCGGCTGAAAAGCAAAGCTGCATTCGGCCTCTTGCAGCGGAGTTTCAGGGTAGCAGGCAGCGTCTTCTATCACAAACTCCCAGCTTTCAGCCTCAGGAATTTCGTAATAGTTTTCCTTTTCCGTGGCTTCGACGAAGGTACGGAAAAAATGGAGCGCTCTGTCGTCATAGGTGAGCTGATATTTTGTGGTCCCTTTATCCAGCACAGCCTGCAGCACTTCATCGCGGTCAAACTCTCGTAAATCAAAGAGTTCCATGCCAATTTTACCAAAGCGCCGCATCGGTCCATGATCCCTGAGCAGCTCCACGAGGTTATGGTGCCGCGGGTCTGCGCAGATAAGACGGTAAATTTCCTCAACCTTCTCTTCAGGTCCTTCTAATAGCTGAAAAAAGTGGGTGCCGTTAAAAAGCAGAATACCCGACACGTTTTCCTGACTATTTTTGACATTTGCTTCAGCAACCATGCTTTCGAGCGATTTAATTGACACGTTGTCGCAGATATGGCTGCGATAAATAATGGTAGTGAGCATGAAGTTTCCGACAGAAGAGATGAAAGCTAATAAGATATTACAGTAGCAGGTCTACCCGCATAAGTCCTGTAAAAGCGCCCGAATCATTAACAAATAAATCACATTAACACCCTCTTTTCGCTGGCGTTCTTGCCTTCCTGTATACCTGTACAATTCGTACATCTCCACTCGATGTTTACCTTAAGATTTGTATAATTTTAAAACCATATAAATCAATATGTTATAAAAAACATTAAGAAAATTAACATATTTTTTCCATTTCCTATGTACAAGTTGATAAACATTGTATAACTTTAATCGCAACTTCACTGATAATTGAACTTACAGGAGCACATATGCAGCAGAACGGTTACATTCCTGACACGGCTAACGCTATTGCCCACTACTTCAATAAAGCGTCGTTACCTTCGCAGCAGGAGACGTTAGGGCAGATTGTAATGGATATCCTTAATGAAGGACGCAATCTGAATCGCAAATCCCTGTGTACGAAACTGCTGGGTCGCCTTGAAGTGGCTTCAGAACCTGAAGAAGAAAACCATTATCAAACGTTGATTGGTCTCTTGTTTGAGCATCAGTGATAAAAGTGGCTTCAGCTATCTGGTGATTTAAGTCGTTACTGAATGAGGAAATATAAGGGATGGGCCAGTATCTGACACGGATTACCGGCTTGCTACTAAATTCCCAGTCAAGGAGATGACAATGATCAGAGATACCGTTATGAATCGCAATGATTATGATCCACTAACCGATTTATTGATTGGAGAGGCTGTCCTCTCTCTACTCAAAAATAAGGGGCCTATTAGTAAACAAGCACTGATCGGGAAACTCCAGGCCATGCAGGCTGGGGAACAGGATAAAAAACGGCGGAATGCACTTGGGCGTATTATCGATGAAATCAGTAATATGGTAGCTCGCCGTGGAAAAAACAATACCGTGGGTACTTCAGGCGCTAAGCATAATTGGGATGAGCCGAATTCGTTATTAGGTTCTCCTCAGCAGCCAGGTACGAATAAAATACACTGACCACTACTGGTCTAATGTTTAACTTACAAAGTAGAGAATATGATGAGACAGACTATGCATCAGCAACCGGATATTTACGCAGGCCTGAACGATACCGCACTCTCTGAATATTTCCGCAACGCAGGCGACAGACTGATCGATGAATCAGCGGTGATGTCGCTGGCTATCAGCAGCATCCTTGAGTCTGAGGGTCACCTCAGCAACAAGGCGATTATTTTGTGGTTAATTACGGCGCTGGAAACCACCAGCGATGTCGTAACTGCAGACGTAATCCGCAAAACCCTGGAAATCGTCGTCAGCTACACCATGGATGATATCTGATTTATTAACCGGCTGTAATTAAACAGGGAAGTCACATATCGCTAAGCGAATGGTTATATTATTACAGAAGCTGTGGATATACGTTAAATCCAGGCGCGGTATCTCTCTTTTTAAAACTCTGCCCCTGTTGTCAGATGAATAATCAGGACGGGGCAGGTTTTCCAAAAAGATAATCATTGTCTGCAATATAATCCGGCAATGAATGCCATTAATCCCCTGCAAAATATTTCCCGTATTGCTGAGCTAAAACATCGCAGCCAGGCGGCGAATTCCCTCGGTCAAAACCGCTGGGGGATGGTTTGCAAAACCGAATAGAACTCCTTCGCGCGACATCGGCCGCTGACAATAGCGCTCAAACGTCTGCACGCCGAAACCTGGCTGGCGCGCCTTAGCGACGACCTCTTCTGCCTTTAAACCCGCTGATAGCCAGCAGACTATGTGAATACCCGAATCCGTTGGATGTACGACCATGCGCCCGGCAAAGTAGCGTGCAATCGCCGCCTCCAGCGCGCTTTTACGCTCAAAACAGGCTTTGCGAATACGACGGACGTGGCTGGCATAGTGCCCCTCGCTGATGAAACGGGCCAGGACGGCCTGTTCGAGATATCCACTACAGAGATCGGTGTAATATTTCGTCATGGCAAACTGTTCACGCAAATGCTCGGGGACCACTAAAAAGCCCAGCCGGAACTCCGGATACATCATCTTAGAAAATGTGCCCGCGTAGATGACGCGCTGATGATTATCTAACCCCTGCAACGCCTGCAGAGAGCGGGCGGCATAGCGGAATTCGCTATTGTAATCGTCTTCAAATATCCACGCCCGATGGGCTTCCGCCCATTCCAGTAAGGCGAGCCTTCTGGGCAGGCTAAGCGTTCCACTGAGCGGGAACTGGTGCGACGGCGCGGTATAGACCAGCTTAGCTTGCGGGTAATGGCGAATGCCATCCTGAATATCCATGCCCTCCTCGTCAACCCGAACGGGCCGGACCACCGCTCCCCTGGCGGCGAATGCGCCGCGGGCGCCGTTGTATCCGGGATCGTCGAGCCAGACTTCATCGCCCTTTTCCAGTAAAGCCTGAGCGGTGATGGAAAGCGCTTGCTGAATACCGTTGACAATGATCACCCGATCTTCGTGGCAATTGACGCCGCGCGTCGCCTGAATATAGCGACTAATCGCCTGGCGTAGAGGTTGATATCCATAGGGCGTGGCGTGCGCTCCCAGCTCACGACGCGATTGCCGCCAGACGCGCCCCAGCAGCCGCCCCCATAAAGCATGAGGGAAGAGATCGGTACAGCCGATACCGACGGCAAAAACCTGACGCATTTCGCCGCTGTCCTCTCTTTCTGACCATGATGAAACCAGTGCGGCGACATCAGGATTAAGCGGCCCTGCGGCGGCTATTGCCGTTTCGGGCGGCGTCGACGCGTCATACTCGCTAATGAGGTTATCCGGGATATGCTCGCAGACAAAGGTGCCCGCCCCCTTGCGCGTGACCAGGTACCCCTCATCCATCAGGCGGTCAAAACCGGCAATAACCGAGTTTCGCGAGATCGCCATCATCTCAGCCAGCGCCCGGCTGGAGGGGATTTTTGAACCCGCCGACAATCGGCCATCCAGAATCGCCTGACGCAGGGCGTGGTAGACCTGATCTTTAATCACGCCGCGGGCTAATAACAGTTCCTGAAACAGAGGGGCAATGGGTTTTGGCATGAGCGGCAGCGGGCATCGACGGCATAAAAGTGGATCCTATAAATATACAGAAAGTGTCACTTTTTAGGAACCAGAACAGCACCTACCATAGCGCCAGGTCAAATCACCCGGTTGATAAAAATAAGGAACAGCCATGAATAGCAACAAAACCGACGTTAACCTCGCGCAGGTAACCCTCCACCCCGCGGCTGAAAGCGACTTTGCCCAGTGGCTGCCGCTGTGGAAAAGCTACCAGACGTTTTATCGCGTCGACATCCCGGAAAGCATCACGCAGCTCACCTGGAAGCGCTTTTTCCATCCCGCCGAACCGATGTTCTGCGCAGTGGCAAAACAGGAAGGCAGGATAGTGGGTTTCGTGCATTATCTCTTCCACCGCTCCACCTGGGCCGAAAGCGACTACTGCTATCTGGAGGACCTCTTCGTTGACCCGGCCGTTCGCGGTCAGCATATCGGCAAACAGCTGATTGAGTATGTTCAGCTGCAGGCGCGCAAACGTCACGCAGCCAGCCTGTACTGGCACACGCATGAGACCAACCTTCGGGGGCAGCGTCTGTATAACTGGGTCGCGGAGAAAAGCGGCATGATTGAGTATCGTATGCGGGTGAAGTAGCCCCTGCGCAGGCGTAAAAAAACCTCGCCGCGGCGAGGTTTCGTCACTGACAGAGAACTTAGCGAGCGTTGACCACGACCCACATCGGGCCCTGGCCTACGGCATAGCGCCCTTTTTCCTGGAGCAGCCCCTGCTCGCCTTTGATTTCATACACCGCGATATGATGCGATTTCTGACCGGCGGCGATCAGATATTTGCCGCTATGATCGAGGTTAAAGCCGCGCGGCTGGGTCTCGGTATTCTGATAGCCTTCGATGGACAGCACGCTGCCGTCTTCCGAGACGCTGAAGATAGTGATAATGCTGGCGGTACGATCGCAGGCGTAGAGATGACGGCCATCCGGGGTCAGATGGATATCCGCCGCCCAGCGCACGCCGGCAAAATCAGGCGGCATCATGTCCAGCGTCTGCACGCATTCAATTTTTCCGTACGGATCTTTCAGCTCCCAGACGTCAACGGAGCTGTTCAGTTCGTTGACGCAGTAGCCGTATTGCTGATTCGGATGGAACACCATGTGACGCGGGCCCGCGCCTTCAACGGTGGTCACTTCAGCCGGCTCCTGCTCTGCGAGGAAACCGTCGTCGCTCAGGGTAAACAGGCAGATACGATCCTGCTTCAGCGCCGGTACCCACAGGGTGCGATTATCGGGAGAGATATTTGCCGAGTGGCAGCCTTCCAGACCTTCAACCACCGCCACCGCTTCTCGCGGCAGGCCGTCCACCAGCGGCGTAACGCTCACGCAGCCCGCGTTATAGGAAGCGCTGAACACAAAGCGCCCCTGACGATCGGTAGAAATATGCGTTGGGCTACCCGGCAGCGCGGCTTCGCCGGCGAAAGTCAGGGCGCCATTATCGGGCGCAATGCGGTAGGCCAGTACGCGAAACTCCGGACGCACGCCGACGTAGAGAAACTCTTTGTTCGGGCTCACCACCATCGGCTGCACCTGGCCCGGGGCATCAACAACCTGCACCAGGGTCAGTTTCCCCTCAAGATCCAGATCCCAGACGTGAATCTGCTGGCTTTCCGGGCTGGCGGTATAAACGGTTTGTTTCATGAATACTCCTTCCTCACTGCACGTGGAAATTTCATTTTTCAGACTAACGACACCCTGAAAAACACAATATGCATACACAACGCTCTTCAGGTTGCCTCCTGGCAGCCTGAAAGATCAAGTGTATCGGCTCTTTAGCGGTAGATGCTGAAAAGTTTGCCGGAATGGCACAGCGGTGTACCATCATAGCCTGCTAACTTTTCATCATTAACCGGAAACAACCCATGACCTCACGCGTGATTGCCCTCGATTTAGACGGCACGCTCTTAACCGGCAAAAAGACCATCCTCCCCGCCTCGCTCGATGCGCTGGCTCGCGCCAAAGACGCGGGATATCAGATCATCGTCGTCACCGGCCGACATCACGTCGCTATCCATCCTTTTTATCAGGCGCTGGCGCTGGATACACCTGCAATTTGCTGCAATGGCACTTATTTGTATGATTATCATGCAAAAAAGGTGCTTGAATCCGACCCGATGCCGGTAGATAAAGCCCTGAGCCTGACGGAAATGCTGAACGAGCATGATATTCACGGCCTGATGTACGTCGATGACGCCATGCTGTACGAGCAGCCGACCGGGCACGTTATCCGCACCGCCAGCTGGGCGCAATCGCTCCCCGTCGAGCAGCGTCCGGTATTCACTCAGGTCGATTCTCTGGCGCAGGCGGCCCGCAAAGTTAACGCCGTGTGGAAATTCGCCCTGACCGATGAAGATACCGCCAAACTGCAGCGCTTTGCCCAACACGTTGGCCAGACGCTGGGTCTGGAGTGCGAATGGTCGTGGCACGATCAGGTGGATATTGCCCGGGAAGGCAACAGCAAAGGTAAACGCCTGGCGCAGTGGGTCGCGTCGCAGGGCCTGTCGATGCAGGATGTTATCGCCTTCGGCGACAACTATAACGACCTCAGCATGCTGGAAGCCGCCGGTACCGGCGTGGCGATGGGCAACGCGGTGGAAGAGGTCAAAGCGCGCGCCAACGTGGTGATCGGTGAAAACGAAACCACCAGCATCGCCGACTACATCTATCGCCACCTGCTGTAATCAGGCGGCTATCGACACGCTTTTTATCTGCGCATACAGCCGCTGGCCCGGGGTCACCCCCAGCTCATCGCGAGCCCAGGGGCTGATGCGCGCCCACAGGGTACGGCCGCTTATCTCCAGCCTGACCTCAACCTGCCCATGACTTTCAATACACTGCATGACCTGCGCGGGTAAAATATTGCGGATGCTGGTTTGCTGAGCGGGCTGCAGTACCAGAGAAACGTCCGAGGCCTGAATGCGGATCCGCGCGCTTTCGCCCTGCGGCCTGTCAAGACGGTTAACCCATATCTGCCGATCCCCCAGCGCCAGCGCGGTCATGGCATACTGCGGATGCTGAGCGGCAACGGTCACGTTCAGGATCGTGCTTTGCTGCTCCTGGGGAAGCCAGGGGTGCATCACGCTGCTGCTCCACACCTCTTCCAGACAGCCAAAGGCTTTCACTTTCCCCTCTTCCAGCACCAGCACGTTATCCGCCAGATGCTGGATTTCATCCAGAGAGTGGCTGACGTACAGCATCGGGATCTTGATTTCGCGCGCCAGACGCTGCAGATAGGGCAACAGCTCGCGCTTGCGCGGAATATCCAGCGATGCCAGCGGCTCATCCAGCAGCAGCAGCTCCGGCGCGGTAAGCAGCGCCCGGCCAATCGCCACCCGCTGTTTCTCCCCACCGGAGAGGCCGCCCGGCAGGCGGTCAAGCAGCGGCGCAATGCCGAGCAGCGCCACCAGCTTGTCAAACTGCGCCGCCATAGACTTCGCCATGCCATATTGCAGATTGCCGCGCACTTTATAGTGCGGAAACAGGCGCGCGTCCTGAAAAACGTAGCCAATGCGGCGCTTTTCCGGCGCCAGGCAGATACCTTTATCAACGTCGTTCAGCACTCTGCCGTTGAGGACGATGCGCCCCTGCTGCGGGCGCGTCAGGCCGCTAATGGC
This sequence comes from Klebsiella sp. PL-2018, assembly GCF_019048985.1. Lineage (NCBI taxonomy): Bacteria > Pseudomonadati > Pseudomonadota > Gammaproteobacteria > Enterobacterales > Enterobacteriaceae > Klebsiella > Klebsiella sp. PL-2018. Next base: position 1,786,549 of record NZ_CP077673.1, on the reverse strand, counting down.
GTTAATCAGCGAGGTTTTACCCGCGCCGGAGACGCCGAACACCGCCGTAATGCCGCTGGCGGGAAGCGTCTCGCAAATTTGCAGACAGTGGGTACCCAGCGTCTGGGTAAAATCGAGCTCAAGCATGTTTATTTCCCCATCCGCTGACGGCTGAGGCGGGCCAGCCATTCGGAAATCAGCAGCGATACCAGCGCCAGCGCAATCGAAATCAAGCATAAACGCGCGGCCGCGCCTTCTCCCCCGGGGGTCTGGATCAGGGTATACATGGCCGAAGGGATGGTGCGCGTTTCGCCGGGAATATTGGAAACAAACGTGATGGTGGCGCCGAACTCGCCCAGCGAGCGGGCGAAAGCCAGCACGGTGCCAACGATAATGCCGGGTAGCGTCAACGGTAACGTAATAGTGAAAAACACCCGCCAGCGGCCAGCGCCGAGGGTACGCGCCGCCTGCTCGAGCTTGATGTCCACCCCTTCCAGCGCGAGGCGAATAGCCCGCACCATCAGCGGAAAGGACATCACCGCCGCCGCCAGTACCGCGCCGCGCCAGCTAAACGCAAAGCTCAGACCAAACCAGTCATACAGCCAGCTGCCGATAAAACCGCGTCGCCCCATCGCGATCAGCAAGAGATACCCTACCACCACCGGTGGCAATACCAGCGGCAGGTGGAGAATGCTATCGAGCAGCGCTTTACCGGGAAAATCTCGTCGCACCAGCAGCCAGGAGAAAAAGATGCCAAAAGGCAAGCTCAGTACCACCGCCAGGGAGGAGACTTTCAGGCTCAGCAGTACCGCCTGCCATTCAGGATCGCTTAAGAACATTAGTGGGTAGTAAATCCGTAACGTGTAAAGATGGCGGACGCTTCCGGCCCTTTTAAATAGTCATAAAACGCGCTGACCGTGGCATTTTTATGGCCGTCGACGATTGCCAGCGGATATTCCACTTTCTTATGCGAATCTTCCGGGAAGGTACCGACAACTTTTACCCCCTTGCTGGCGACCGCATCGGAGCCGTAAACGATCCCCAGCGGCGCTTCGCTGCGTTCAACCAGGGCCAGCGCGCCGCGCACGTCTTCTGCCGGCGCCAGCTTCGGCGACAGGGTTTCCCAGGCTCCCAGCTTTTGCAGCGCCTCTTTCGCATAGATGCCAGCAGGCACGTGTTCCGGGTCACCTACGGCCAGGCGGCCGCCTTTCAGCAGGCTGGTCCAGTCGGTTTTATCACTGATGTTTATCTCGCCCTGCGCGCTGGCTTTTGGCGCCACGACAACCAGGCTGTTACCGAGAAGGGTCGCGCGCGAGGCGGTATCAATGCTCTTTTTCTCGACCGCGTAATCCATCCATTTTTGATCGGCGGAGATAAACAGATCCGCCGGCGCCCCCGCTTCAATCTGCCGTGCCAGGGTCGATGAAGAGGCAAATGAAGAAACCACCTCCACGCCCTTCTCTTTTTTATACTCTTTGGCGATATCCTGCATGGCGTTGGTGAGCGATGCCGCGGCAAAAACCGTCACTTTGCCCTCTTCCGCCAGCGCGTGGCCCGCAACGGAGAGCGTTAATGTTGCTCCGGCAAAAAAGCGTAACCATTGACCTGTCATCTGAATCTCCCGTCGGTTCGTTATGTAATAGACAATATAACGATAGCGCCAGGTTTTTCCCAGCGAAAATTAGGGGTAATCAGCGTTCGAAAAATGGAGGGGGGGAAGAAATAAGGACGCCCGGCAGAACCGGGCGCGGGGGAAATCAGTGATTTTGCGGTCTGCTGTCTTTATGACCGGCTCCGGAGAAGAGGTTAAACACTTCGCCCAGCCCGTAAATCAGGCCCAGAATGACCGCCATCACCACAGGGACCATGACTACGGCAAAAACCAGACTTTTCAATAGCTCTAACATGGTTGGCTCCAGAAAGTACGAATAGTTTATTGTAACCAATTCAGCCGGAAAAACACGCCCCATTTGTGCGGTGCCCCGCAGGCCACCGTGAGAGATGCATCTTGCAAGATGACCGCTATCGGTCACAATATCCTTTTTCATCAGGATATGATTATGCAGGCTGAAATTCTTCTTACCCTCAAATTACAGCAGCGCCTGTTCGCCGATCCTCGCCGTATCGCCCTGCTGAAACAGATTGAACAGACCGGCTCGATTAGCCAGGGGGCAAAAAACGCGGGCATTAGCTATAAAAGCGCCTGGGATGCGATTAATGAAATGAATCAGCTCAGCGAGCAGACCCTGGTTGACCGGGCGACCGGTGGCAAAGGCGGCGGCGGCGCGGTCCTCACCCGCTACGGGCAGCGGCTGATTCAGCTCTACGACCTGCTGGCGCAGATTCAGCAGAAAGCATTCGATGTCCTGAGCGATGATGACGCCCTTCCCCTCGACAGCCTGCTGGCTGCCATTTCGCGATTCTCTCTGCAGACCAGCGCGCGCAACCAGTGGTTTGGCACCATTACCGGCCGCGACCATCAGCAGGTCCAGCAGCACGTTGACGTTCTGCTGGCCGACGGCCAAACCCGCTTTAAGGTCGCGATTACCGCCCAAAGCGCCGATCGTCTGGGCCTTGAGGAAGGCCAGGAGGTACTGGTGCTGCTGAAAGCGCCGTGGGTTGGCATTACTCAGGATGCCGCACAGGCGGAACGGGCCGACAACCAGCTGGCCGGACGTATCAACCACATCGAACGCGGGCCGGAACAGTGTGAAGTGCTGATGGCGCTCCCGGATGGGCAGAGCCTTTGCGCCACCCTGCCGGTGGAACAGACGCGCGATCTGGCGGAAGGGGCGGAGGTGATAGCATATTTTAATGCCGATCGCATCATTCTTGCCACGTTGTGCTAACGGCATTGACATTGCGCTCGCGAAGACGTATCCCTGAAACAAATCGCTGCAAAAAGTGGGATACACAATGTCATTGTTGCAAATTTCGCAAGGCACGTTTCGTCTTAGCGATACAAAAACGTTAAATATTGAACACCTCCGCGTGCAGGCTGGCGAGAGCTGGGCTTTCGTCGGCAGCAACGGCAGCGGGAAATCGGCGCTTGCGCGGGCGCTCTCCGGCGAGCTGACCCTGCTAAGCGGGCAGCGTGAGTGCACCTTCTCGCGCATCACCCGTCTCTCTTTTGAGCAGCTGCAAAAGCTGGTCAGCGATGAGTGGCAGCGCAATAACACCGATTTGCTCAGCCCGGGAGAAGAAGACACCGGCCGCACGACGGCGGAAATTATCCAGGATGAGTTTAAAGACCCCTCCCGCTGCGCTCGCCTTGCTGAACAGTTTGCAATTAGCCACCTGCTCGAACGCCGTTTTAAATATCTCTCTACCGGCGAAACGCGCAAGACCCTGCTGTGCCAGGCGCTGATGGGCGATCCCGACCTGCTTATTCTTGATGAGCCGTTCGACGGTCTTGATGTCGCCTCGCGCCAGCAGCTCGCCGGGATGTTGGCCGCGCTGAACGGCGAAGGTATCACCCTGGTGCTGGTCCTCAATCGTTTTGACGAGATCCCGGCGTTCGTTCAGTATGCCGGGGTACTGGCGGACTGCGTGCTGAGCGAAACCGGCGAAAAGCAGGCCCTGCTGCAGCAGGCGCTTATTGCCCAGCTCGCGCACAGCGAAAAGCTTGACGGCATGACGCTGCCGGAGCCGGACGCACCGGCAGCGCGTCTTGCGCTGGACGCCGAAGCGCCGCTCATCGTGCTGAACGACGGCGTGGTTTCGTACAACGATCGTCCGATCATTAACCGCCTGAGCTGGACGGTGAACCCTGGCGAACACTGGCAGATAGTCGGCCCCAACGGCGCCGGTAAATCCACGCTGCTCAGCCTGATCGCCGGCGACCATCCTCAGGGATACAGCAACGACCTGACCCTGTTTGGCCGCCGCCGCGGCAGCGGTGAAACCATCTGGGATATCAAAAAGCATATTGGCTACGTCAGCAGCAGCCTGCACCTTGAATACCGCGTCAGCACCAACGTGCGTAACGTGATTCTCTCCGGCTACTTCGACTCAATCGGCATCTATCAGGCCGTATCTGACAAGCAGCATAAGCTGGTGCAGAACTGGCTGGATATTCTGGGTATCGACAAACGCACCGCCGATGCGCCGTTCCATAGCCTCTCCTGGGGGCAGCAGCGGCTGGCGCTGATCGTCCGCGCCCTGGTCAAACATCCCACTCTGCTGATCCTTGACGAACCGCTGCAGGGGCTGGACCCGCTCAACCGCCAGCTGGTGCGCCGCTTCGTTGATGTGCTGATTGGCGAAGGGGCGACGCAGCTGCTGTTTGTCTCTCATCACGCCGAAGACGCCCCGGACTGTATCACCCACCGACTGGCCTTTGTGAGTAGTGGAGACGGTTACACTTACCAGCTGGATCCGCTGTAAAATTAAGCCTGTACAGGGGTCTGCTGATCCCTGTTTTTTTCAGAATAATAGCTACCAGACATAACATCACCCTGTTTTTAAAACAAAAAAACTCAAATGGGCTGTTTAAAAATTTTAGTGTAAACGATTCCACCAATTTGGCCTGTGTCACACTTTTGGCTTCTTTGGTATGCTATCTTCTTCTCACACGATAAGCCTATTGGAGCGAATCATGAAAGTACTGGTTACAGGTGGTAGCGGTTACATTGGAAGTCACACCTGCGTTCAACTGCTACTGCAGGGACACGAAGTGATTATTCTCGACAATCTCTGCAACAGTAAGCGCAGCGTATTGCCGATCATTGAACGTCTCGGCGGGAAAAGCGCCACCTTTGTCGAAGGCGACATTCGTAACGAAGCGCTGATGACGGAAATTCTCCACGATCACGCCATTGAAGCGGTGATCCATTTCGCCGGCCTGAAAGCCGTCGGAGAATCCGTCGCTAAGCCGCTCGAGTACTACGACAACAACGTAACCGGCACACTGAAACTCGTTTCCGCCATGCGCGCCGCGGGCGTGAAAAACTTTATTTTCAGCTCCTCCGCGACCGTCTACGGCGACCAGCCCAAAATCCCTTACGTCGAAAGCTTCCCGACCGGTACGCCTCAGAGCCCTTACGGTAAAAGCAAGCTGATGGTTGAGCAGATCCTGACCGACCTGCAAAAAGCGCAGCCGGACTGGAGCATCGCGCTGCTGCGCTACTTCAATCCGGTCGGCGCGCATCCGTCGGGCGATATGGGGGAAGATCCGCAGGGTATTCCGAACAACCTGATGCCGTATATCGCGCAGGTCGCGGTTGGCCGTCGTGAATCGCTGGCGGTATTCGGCAACGACTACCCAACCGAAGATGGCACCGGCGTACGCGACTACATTCACGTGATGGACCTGGCAGACGGCCACGTCGCGGCGATGGAAAAACTGGCCGATAAAGCCGGCGTGCATATCTATAACCTTGGCGCAGGCGTCGGCAGCAGCGTGCTCGACGTGGTCAACGCATTTAGCAAAGCCTGCGGCAAACCGATTAACTACCACTTCGCACCGCGCCGCGAAGGCGACCTCCCGGCCTACTGGGCGGACGCTGAAAAGGCCGATCGCGAGCTGAACTGGCGCGTGACGCGCAACCTTGACGAAATGGCGCAGGACACCTGGCACTGGCAGTCCCGTCATCCGCAGGGTTATCCCGACTAAGGAACCTTCATGAGCGTATTTAACCCCGTCGACCATCCACATCGTCGTTATAACCCGTTAACCGGGCAGTGGATTCTGGTTTCTCCGCATCGCGCCAAGCGCCCCTGGCAGGGGGCGCAGGAAACGCCGGCAAAACAGACCTTGCCCGCGCACGACCCGGACTGTTTCCTGTGCCCGGGTAATACCCGCGTCACCGGCGACAAAAACCCGAACTACACCGGTACGTTTGTTTTTACCAATGACTTTGCGGCTTTGATGACCGATACCCCTGACGCCCCGGAAAGCGACGACCCGCTTATGCGCTGTCAGAGCGCCCGCGGTACCAGCCGGGTCATCTGCTTCTCGCCAGACCACAGCAAAACGCTGCCGGAACTGAGCGTAGAGGCGCTGGAAGGCGTGGTTAAAACGTGGCAGGAGCAGACCGCCGACCTCGGGAAAACCTACCCGTGGGTGCAGGTCTTTGAAAATAAAGGCGCGGCAATGGGCTGCTCCAACCCACATCCGCATGGCCAGGTGTGGGCAAACAGCTTTCTGCCTAACGAGGCGGAACGCGAAGATCGTCTGCAAAAAGCGTACTTCACCGAGCACGGCGCGCCGATGCTGGTGGATTACGCGCAGCGCGAATTAGCCGACGGTAGCCGCACCGTCGTCGAGACCGAACACTGGCTCGCGGTGGTCCCTTACTGGGCAGCGTGGCCCTTCGAGACGCTGCTGTTGCCGAAAGCGCACGTACAGCGCCTGACTGATTTAACCGATGACCAGCGCAGCGACCTCGCGCTGGCGCTGAAAAAGCTGACCAGCCGTTACGACAACCTGTTCCAGTGCTCATTCCCCTACTCTATGGGCTGGCACGGCGCGCCGTTTAACGATGAAGAGAATAATCACTGGCAGCTGCACGCGCATTTTTATCCGCCGCTGCTGCGCTCCGCGACGGTGCGTAAATTTATGGTCGGCTATGAAATGCTGGCTGGAACCCAGCGTGACCTGACGGCCGAGCAGGCCGCCGAACGTCTGCGCGCTGTGAGCGACGTCCATTTTCGCGAATCCGGAGTATAACTATGAGTCTGAAAGAGAAAACCCAAGCCCTGTTTGCTGAGAAATTTGGCTATCCGGCCAGCCATGTTATCCAGGCCCCTGGCCGCGTTAACCTGATCGGCGAGCATACCGACTATAACGATGGGTTCGTGCTGCCCTGCGCCATTGATTACCAGACGGTCATCGCCTGTGCGCCGCGCGACGATCGTACCGTGCGGGTGATTGCCGCCGATTACGACAATCAGACCGATGAATTCTCTCTCGACTCGCCGATTACCAGCCACGATACCCAGCAGTGGTCAAACTATGTCCGCGGCGTGGTGAAGCATCTCCAGCAGCGGAATAACGCTTTCGGCGGCGCGGATCTGGTCATCAGCGGCAACGTGCCGCAGGGCGCGGGGTTAAGCTCCTCGGCTTCGCTGGAAGTCGCCGTCGGCACCGTGTTCCAGCAGCTGTACCATCTGCCGCTCGACGGCGCGCAAATCGCGCTGAACGGCCAGGAAGCGGAAAACCAGTTCGTCGGCTGCAACTGCGGCATTATGGACCAGCTGATCTCCGCGCTCGGTAAAAAAGATCACGCGCTGCTGATCGACTGCCGCTCCTTGGGGACCAAAGCGGTCTCGATGCCGAAAGGCGTCGCGGTGGTGATTATTAACAGTAACTTTAAGCGCACTCTGGTCGGCAGCGAATACAACACTCGCCGCGAGCAGTGTGAAACCGGCGCGCGTTTCTTCCAGCAGCCGGCCCTGCGCGACGTCACGTTGCAAGAGTTCAACGCCGTCGCCCACGAGCTTGACCCGGTGGTCGCCAAACGCGTTCGCCACGTGCTGACTGAAAACGCCCGCACCGTAGAAGCCGCAGCGGCGCTGGAAAAAGGCGACCTGCTGCGGATGGGCGAGCTGATGGCGGAATCCCACGCCTCCATGCGCGATGATTTTGAAATCACCGTCCCGCAGATTGATACCCTGGTGGACATCGTCAAGGCGACCATCGGCGATAAAGGCGGCGTTCGCATGACCGGCGGCGGTTTCGGCGGCTGTATCGTCGCCCTGGTGCCGGAAGATCTGGTCGAGACCGTACAGCAGGCCGTTGCCAAAGAGTATGAAGCGAAAACCGGTATCAAAGAGACCTTTTACGTCTGCAAACCGTCGCAGGGAGCTGGACAATGCTAAACCCAACAACGGAGCTGGCGCCGGACGGCCAGCCGTGGAATCTCCTCACCCTGCGTAACGACGCAGGCATGACGGTCACCGTAATGGACTGGGGCGCGACGCTGCTCTCCGCGCGAGTGACGCTGGCCGACGGCAGCGTACGCGAAGCGCTGCTCGGCTGCGCGACCCCTGGCGACTACACGCGCCAGGCCGCCTATCTCGGCGCTTCCGTAGGCCGTTACGCGAACCGTATCGCCAACAGCCACTTTTCCCTTGATGGCCGTAGCGTTAATCTGACGCCCTCCAACGAGGCCGGCCATCAGCTGCACGGCGGTCCTGAAGGTTTTGATAAGCGCCGCTGGCAGATTGTCAGCGCCGACGATCGTCACGCGCTGTTTTCACTCTCCTCCCACGATGGCGATCAGGGGTTCCCCGGCAATCTGACGGCTACGGCGCACTACCGGCTGACCGACGATAATCGCATCTCCATCGAGTATCGCGCCACCGTTGATCAGCCCTGCCCGGTAAACCTGACCAACCACGTCTATTTCAATCTTGATGGCGTGCAGAGCGACGTGCGTAGCCATAAGCTGCAAATCTTTGGCGATGCGTATCTGCCCGTTGAGAGCGACGGTATTCCGGGAGGCGATTTGCAAAACGTCACCCTGACCAGCTTCGATTTCCGCACGCCGAAGATGCTGGCGGACGATTTCCTGCGCGATGAAGACCAGCAAAAGGTTAAAGGTTACGACCACGCCTTTCTGCTCCAGGCGCTGGGCGATGCCAAAAGCCCGGCTGCTCACGTCTGGTCGCAGGACGAAAAGCTGCAGATGACGGTCTATACCTCCGCTCCGGCGCTGCAATTCTACTCCGGCAACTATTTGGCCGGCACGCCGTCGCGCACGGCGCAGCCTTACGCTGACTGGCAAGGTCTGGCTCTGGAGAGCGAGTTCCTGCCGGATTCACCGAACCATCCGGAATGGCCGCAGCCGGACTGCGTACTGCGCCCCGGCGAAGAGTACGTCAGCCTGACGGAATATCAGTTTATTGCGAAATAATCCCCCGCCCTCCTGATGGAGGGCTTTTTTTATCCTTTCGCTGAAAAATACGCCACTTACAGACAAAAACATAACCTCTGTTTTACAAGCACCTTACACTGAGCGACTATTTTCGCTATGGTTAGGGATAAGCATTGCCGTGAGGTAAGTCGCGGCAATATAATGAGAATAGTTATCAATCAATAAATATACACACTACAGATTTCGGGTCGCATCAAGGCGGCGAGAAAGATGACGTGTATTGAGGAGTAAGTGTATGGCTGTAACTAAGCTGGTACTCGTTCGTCACGGCGAAAGCCAATGGAACAACGAAAACCGTTTCACCGGTTGGTATGACGTTGACCTGTCTGAAAAAGGCGTGGGTGAAGCAAAAGCGGCCGGTAAGCTGCTGAAAGAAGAAGGCTTCAGCTTCGACTTTGCTTATACCTCTGTGCTGAAACGTGCCATCCACACCCTGTGGAACGTGCTGGACGAACTGGATCAGGCCTGGCTGCCGGTAGAAAAGTCCTGGAAACTGAACGAGCGTCACTACGGTGCGCTGCAGGGCCTCAACAAAGCGGAAACCGCTGAAAAATACGGTGACGAGCAGGTTAAGCAGTGGCGTCGCGGCTTTGCGGTAACGCCGCCGGAGCTGACCAAAGACGACGAGCGCTACCCGGGTCACGATCCGCGCTATGCAAAACTGACCGACGCTGAGCTGCCTACCACCGAGAGCCTGGCGCTGACCATCGACCGCGTCGTACCGTACTGGAATGAAACCATTCTGCCGCGTCTGAAAAGCGGTGAGCGCGTGATTATCGCCGCTCACGGTAACTCCCTGCGCGCGCTGGTGAAATACCTCGACAACATGGGCGAAGCAGAGATCCTCGAACTGAACATCCCGACCGGCGTACCGCTGGTGTATGAGTTCGACGAGAACTTCAAGCCTATTAAACATTACTATCTGGGTAACGCCGACGAGATTGCCGCGAAAGCCGCTGCCGTAGCGAACCAGGGTAAAGCGAAGTAATTTTCGCGGGATGTAAAAAAAGCGTGGAGCCCTCCACGCTTTTTTATTTTGAGACTCGCCGTAAAACCTAACCGCGGCGCGCTTTTACCGCATTCGCCAGCTGGCGAAGCAGCGTATCGGTATCTTCCCACCCGATACAGGCATCAGTAATGCTTTTACCGTAGGCCAGCGGCTCACCGCTGTCGAGGCTCTGATTGCCTTCCACCAGATGGCTTTCGATCATCACGCCCATAATCGCCCGCTCGCCGCCGGCAACCTGCTGGCATACGTCTGTGCCGACATCCATCTGCTTTTTAAACTGTTTGCTGGAGTTGGCATGGCTGAAATCGATCATGATCTGAGCGGGCAGGCCTGCTTTCGCCAGACCCACCTTCACTTCTGCCACGTGCTGCGCGCTGTAGTTCGGCTCTTTACCGCCGCGCAGGATAATATGGCAATCGCTATTGCCGCTGGTGTTCACAATCGCCGAATGTCCCCATTTGGTCACCGACAGGAAACAGTGCGGCGCACCGGCGGCATTGATGGCGTCGATAGCGACTTTAATGGTGCCATCTGTGCCGTTTTTAAAGCCTACCGGGCAGGAGAGGCCGGAAGAGAGTTCGCGGTGCACCTGTGACTCGGTGGTACGCGCGCCAATCGCGCCCCAGCTCATCAGGTCGGCAAGATACTGCGGGGTGATCATATCGAGGAACTCCCCGGCCGCTGGCAGTCCGCTGTCGTTAATATCAAGCAGCAGCTTGCGCGCGATCCGCAGACCATCGTTGATGCGGAAGCTGTTATCCATATGCGGATCGTTGATCAGCCCTTTCCAGCCCACTGTGGTGCGCGGTTTTTCAAAATACACGCGCATCACGATTTCCAGCTCGCCTTTAAGCTCTTCGCGAAGCGCGAGCAGACGCTCGGCATACTCTTTTGCCGCCGCCGGATCGTGAATGGAGCATGGACCAATCACGACCAGCAGCCGATCGTCATGACCTTTCAGGATCTGGTGGATCGCTTTGCGCGCATGCGCAACGGTGTTGGCGGCGTTTTCGGTAGCGGGGAATTTTTCCAGGAGCGCAACGGGAGGTAATAATTCGTTGATCTCTTTAATGCGTAAATCGTCGTTCTGATAATTCATCTTATTTCCAGCGTTGCCATACTTATCTAGTTAAATGCAATCCCTCCAATCTATCTCTTCGCTCAAAAAGTGTAAACGTGATTTTACAGTAGCGGCAGAATATTCCTGGAAATAGGCTAAAAAACGCCATAAAGTCGCGGAATAGTGGCCACAAGCTATAATTTTTAACTGTTAGAACTTAATTTTCTTTAGCATTCAGCATTATATATTAATGCCGCTCGCTAACAGCGAAGCTTTAACCACAACGAGTAGAACCTCCGGCAATGCACTGTTGGAAGAGGTAATTCGGTAAATCGATATAACAGGAGCATCCAATGAAAATGAACAAGCTAACCAGTCTTCTCCTCGCAGCAACCCTGGGCCTGGCCAGCGGCGCGGCGCTGGCCGCCGATACCGGCGCGCAGTCGAACAACGGGCAGGCCAATTCGGCAGCCGACGCGGGTCAGGTTGCCCCCGACGCGCGTGAAAACGTGGCGCCAAACAACGTGGACAACGGTAAAATTAACGCTGGTTCCACCGATACCGGCGGCACCATGCTCCACCCCAACGGCTCGACCATGAACCACGACGGGATGTCGAGCGATGAAGTCCACAAAAACTCAATGTGCAAAGATGGCCGCTGCCCGGATACCGATAAAAAGGTCGGCCAGGACGAGGCGACGAAAACCGACGGTACCACCCAATAATCTGCGCGGTATCCGCCCGGAAGGAGAGCTAAGGCTCTCCTTTTTTCATTTTATTCACCCCAAGAGGTGAATCATGTCATAAAGTAATCATCAAAATAATAATGTAGGGATGGCACCATGGGGCAATCACACTCGCATAATTCTCCGCAATCCACCGAAGATAATAATGCCCGTCGGCTGCTGCTGGCGTTCTGCGTCACGGCCGGATTCATGTTGGTTGAGGTTGCAGGCGGACTTATTTCAGGTTCGCTGGCGCTGCTGGCCGATGCCGGGCATATGCTGACGGACGCCGCAGCGCTGCTGTTCGCCTTTCTGGCCGTGCGTTTCGCCAGTCGCCCGCCTAATGCTCAACACACCTTTGGCTGGCTGCGGCTGACCACGCTGGCGGCCTTTCTCAATGCTATCGCCTTAGTGGTCATTACGATATTAATCGTCTGGGAGGCCATTCAGCGTTTTCATCATCCGCAACCGGTAGCCGGTAAAACCATGATGATCATCGCCGTTGCCGGCCTGCTGGCCAATATTCTGGCCTTCTGGATCCTCCATCGCGGCAGTGAAGAGCGTAACCTCAACGTGCGGGCCGCCGCTCTGCATGTGCTGGGGGATCTACTCGGTTCGGTTGGGGCCATTATTGCCGCAATCGTGATCATCACCACCGGCTGGACGCCTATCGATCCTATTCTGTCCGTGCTGGTATCGTGCCTGGTTCTGCGCAGCGCATGGCGTTTGCTGCAGGAGAGCGTTAATGAGCTGCTGGAGGGCGCGCCGCGTTCGCTTGACGTCGACGCCTTAAAGCGCGATTTGCGCCGCTCGATACCTGAAGTTCGCGACGTACACCACGTTCATGCGTGGCTGGTAGGAGAAAAAACGGTGATGACGCTGCACGTGCAGGTGGTACCGCCGCACGATCACGACGGCCTGCTTGAACGAATCCAGGGCTTCTTACAGCATAAGTATGAAATTGAACACATTACGGTTCAGATGGAGTATCAGCCCTGCAGCGGCCCGGAGTGCCGTCTGAACATGACGCACGCCGGGCATGGACATCATCATCACCATTAACGGGAAAACGCGTGAGAGCCGCGCTCACGCGCGCTGTTAATCCACATACGGCTGCCGTTGAGGGCGATGAAGGTCAGCAGCAGATATTCGAGCGACATCGCATAAACGCCCTGCAGGGCGAAAATAACCACGCTGATGACGTTGATAATCACCCACAGCAGCCAGTTTTCGACGTATTTGCGCGTCATCAGGATCATCGCCGCAACCGAGAGAACCATCATGCAGGAGTCCCAGAACGGGAACGCGTCTGGCTGCAGCTCCGGCATAGCAACCTGCAGGCCCAGGGTGTGCATCAGCGCGACGGCAATCCTGGTCAGAAACGCAAAAACCGGATCGATAAATACCGTCATCAGGCCAATCGCCACCACGCAGGCCGCCAGCCAGCCTAACGCTTTCGGCAGCGGCAGCCAGCGGATTTGCAGTTCCGCCTGGTTATCGCTGGTTTGTCGTGACCAGGCGTACCAGCCGTAGACGTTGGCCGCGAAGAAAAAGATCTGCAGCAGAAGGCTGGCGTAGAGCTGGATCTGAAAGAAGATAATGGCAAACAGCGTGACGTTGATCAGCCCAAAGGCATAGTTGGCAATCTTCTCCAGGCTCGCCAGCCAGATGCACAGCAATCCTGCGACGGTGCCTACCGCTTCAATCCACGACAGGTCATATCCTCCGGCGCCAATGGGTATATGCACTAATATGTTCTGCGTACTAAAAAAATCCATCTTATCCCCAGAGCGTTCTGTAACGCAGTAATGAGCTATCCCCGAAGTGTAGCCGCAAAATCGAGCATTCTGTTTAGCGGAACCAGCGCCCCGGTTCGCAGCTGTTCATCAACGTGAATTTCATGTTCAACGCCTCCCTTTTCCAGCCCTTCCGCAATCGCCTGCAGGCCGTTCATCGCCATCCACGGACAGTGGGCGCAGCTGCGACAGGTTGCCCCTTCGCCTGCCGTAGGCGCTTCCAGCAGCTCTTTTTCCGGTACCGCCTGCTGCATTTTGTAGAAAATGCCGCGGTCGGTGGCGACGATGAGCTGCTTGTGCGGCAGCGTTTTAGCGGCATTGATCAACTGGCTGGTTGACCCCACCGCGTCAGCCATATCGACAATCGCCTGCGGTGATTCCGGGTGAACCAGCACCGCGGCCTGCGGATAAAGCGCCCGCATTCTCGCCAGCGCTTGAGTTTTGAATTCATCATGAACGATGCAGGCGCCCTGCCAGCACAGTACGTCGGCGCCGGTCTGTTTCTGCACATAGCTGCCTAAATGGCGGTCCGGCGCCCAGATGATTTTTTCACCCATGCTATCAAGATGCTCAATGAGTTCCACGGCGATGCTCGACGTCACAACCCAGTCGGCGCGCGCCTTTACCGCCGCTGAAGTATTGGCGTAGACCACGACCGTACGATCCGGATGCGCATCGCAGAAAGCGCTAAACTCCTCGATCGGGCAGCCCAGATCGAGCGAGCACTCCGCGTGGAGCGTGGGCATCAGGATGGTTTTTTCCGGGCTGAGGATTTTCGCCGTTTCTCCCATAAAGCGCACGCCGGCAACCAACAGCGTCGAGGCAGAATGTCGGGCGCCGAAGCGCGCCATCTCCAGAGAATCGGAGATACAGCCGCCGGTCTCTTCGGCCAGCTGCTGAATTTCAGGGTCGGTATAGTAATGGGCCACCATCACCGCATCGCGCTCGCGCAGCAGGCGTTTAATTTTTTCGCGATAAAAGTGCTTCTCATCGCGGTTTAACGGCATGGGCTTCGGAGGAAAAGGATAAATCGCCGCTTCCGGGTCAAACATTACGCTCATCTTGCAGTCTCGTTTCACTGGCTTAACTTTCAGACCGTAATAATGCCTGAAGAAAGGTATTAACCGGTCATGGTGTTTTATATGCTAAACAAGATAGCCGATTGTGCAGAAAATGTCGTGAGGAATTTTTCCCACAGGGAGCATTTCCCGGAGGCGATGCTGCGCATCTGTCCAGGCTGCCAAACCTGCAGAACGCACGAATCTGTAGCCCGGGCAAGGCGCGTCAAGCGCCGCCCCCGGGACGAAGCCACGCAAAGGCATCAGGCCCGGCACATTTCCCGGAGGCGATGCTGCGCATCTGTCCGGGCTGCTAAACCTGCAGAACGCACGAATCTGTAGCCCGGGCAAGGCGCGTCAAGCGCCGCCCCCGGGACGAAGCCACGCAAAGGCATCAGGCCCGGCACATTTCCCGGAGGCGATGCTACGCATCTGTCCGGGCTACTGGCCTGTGCCAATTGTAGCCACGGTAAACGCAGCGCGACGGTAGAATAACGCAGCATTAAGGTATTGCGGATTGTTGTGATTTTCGAGGAAATGGCAGATAGCAAAAAAGCGCCTTTAGGGCGCTTTTTTGCATTGGTGGGTCGTGCAGGATGACTCGCTTCGCTCGCCCTACGGGCCGTTGCTGACGCAACGTTATCCTTCACGCTTAACATCTGAGTTTGATGTTAAATTGGTGGGTCGTGCAGGATTCGAACCTGCGACCAATTGATTAAAAGTCAACTGCTCTACCAACTGAGCTAACGACCCCTTGCGGGTTTACTGCTAACTGGAACGATTCAGGATGGTGGGTCGTGCAGGATGACTCGCTTTCGCTCGCCCTACGGGCCGTTGCTGACGCAACGTTATCCTTTACGCTTACTACCACTGCTCACCTAAGCATTGGTGGGTCGTGCAGGATTCGAACCTGCGACCAATTGATTAAAAGTCAACTGCTCTACCAACTGAGCTAACGACCCGCTCGGGTACTGCCTGAATATTCTTCACTCGTCACCAATTCGAAATTGGTGGGTCGTGCAGGATGACTCGCTTTCGCTCGCCCTACGGGCCGTTGCTGACGCAACGTTATCCTTCACGCTTAACATCTGAGTTTGATGTTAAATTGGTGGGTCGTGCAGGATTCGAACCTGCGACCAATTGATTAAAAGTCAACTGCTCTACCAACTGAGCTAACGACCCGAGTGGTGGGTGATGACGGGATCGAACCGCCGACCCCCTCCTTGTAAGGGAGGTGCTCTCCCAGCTGAGCTAATCACCCGATACTGCGCTGGATACATCTTTTAACGGTGGGTCGTGCAGGATGACTCGGCTTCGCCTCGCCCTACGGGCCGTTGCTGACGCAACGTTATCCTTCACGTTTTACTATCGCGTTCCACCAGAACGATTGGTGGGTCGTGCAGGATTCGAACCTGCGACCAATTGATTAAAAGTCAACTGCTCTACCAACTGAGCTAACGACCCACTATTTTCGCCGCTTTGGGCTTGTTCGATATCCCTTGGCAACGGCGGCATATATTACTGATTTCAGAATTCAGCGCAACAACAATTTAGATAAAGATTGCTTAACTGCTTAGGATTCATGCGACAAGACCAGAAATGATGCGATTTCTGGTCATGCCATAATCATCCGAGTGCGTTAAGGCGTTTTTGCGCTTGTTTGGCCCCGTCGGTGCCAGGAAATTTACTGACCACCTGCTGGTAAACCGCCTTCGCTTTTGCGGTATCGCCTTTGTCCTGCATGATCACGCCGACTTTAAACATCGCGTCGGGCGCCTTCGGGGATTTAGGGTAGTTTTTCACCACGGAAGCGAAATAGTACGCCGCATCGTCCTTTTTACCCTTGTTGTAATTCAGCTGACCGAGCCAGTAGTTGGCGTTCGGCTGATACGTTGAATCGGGGTACTTTTTGACGAAGTTCTGGAAAGCCGCCATCGCATCGTCCTGGCGAGAGGGATCCTTCACCAGCGCGATAGCCGCGTTGTAATCGGTATTAGCATCACCGGTCTGCGCCGGGGCGCCTGACGAGGCCGCTGGCGCCGTCCCGCTAGCCGCAGCGCCCTGATCGCCCGCTGACGTCTGGGTTTGCGCTCCCGCTGCGCCGCCACCGCTGCTCAGACCGTCGATCTGCAACAGGATCTGCTTCTGGCGCTCAACAACCTGATTCAGCTGATACTGGCTTTCCTGAATTTGACCGCGCAGGGAATCAATATCGGACTGATTATCGGAGAGTTGTTGCTGGAGTTGGGTTAAAAGCTGGCTGTGCGCATTGGAAATACGCTCGAGTTGAGTGACGCGGTCTTCGACCGAGCCTGAGCCGACACTACTGATTGGCGCCTGAGCAAAAGCGGCCCAGGGGGCCGCTATGCCAACCAGTAACGACAGACTCAATAGATGATGTCTGAAGTTACTGCTCATGCAATTCTCTTAGTAAACCAGTACGGCGCGACGGTTTTTGGCGTAAGCCGCTTCGTCGTGGCCCAGTACTGCAGGTTTTTCTTTACCGTAAGAAACGATGGAGATCTGGTCAGCAGAAACACCTTTGCCCTGCAGATACATCTTAACGGCGTTAGCACGACGCTCACCCAGAGCGATGTTGTATTCCGGCGTACCACGCTCATCCGCATGACCTTCTACGGTCACTTTGTAGGACGGGTTGCTGCGCAGGAAGTTTGCGTGCGCGTCCAGCATTGCAGCGAAGTCAGAACGGATATCGTATTTGTCCAGATCGAAGTAAACGATATTGTTCTGCTGCAGCTGTTGCATCTGCAGACGAGCCTGCTCTTCGGAAGACATGTTGCCGCCGTTAGCGTTACCGTCCATACCAGTGCCGGCACCCAGCATGCCTTCACCGCTCTGGTCGTTGCTGGCGTTCTTGTTAGAAGAACACGCCGCGATTGCCATAACCGGCAGAGCGATCAACAGCCCTTTCAGCACTTTGTTCAGTTGCATTTCTTTGATTCCTTTAATAATCAATTATTTATTATCACAGATACGGCGACCAGGCAGGTGATTTTACCTGTCCATCAGTTGCCGGAAGACGCGCTTTGAAACGCCCATCTGTAGAAACCAGATTCAGCACGGATCCCATCCCCTGAGAAGAGCTGTAGATTACCATAGTGCCGTTAGGTGCCAGACTTGGCGTTTCATCTAAAAACGTTGATGACAGAACCTGCACACCACCCGCTTCCAGATCTTGTTTGGCAATGTGCTGCTGACCACCGGCCGAGCTTACCATTACCATAGTTTTACCATCAGCGCTCACGTCAGCGTCCTGGTTTTGTGAACCTTCCCAGGTAATACGCTGCGGCGTGCCGCCATTAATATTGACTTTATACACCTGTGGACGACCGGCCTGGTCGGAAGTAAAGGCCAGGTTCTGGCTATCCGGGAACCAGCTTGGTTCGGTGTTATTGCTGCGACCGTTGGTCACCTGGCGAATCTGGCCAGATCCCAGGTCCATCACGTACAGGTTCAGGCTACCGGTTTTCGACAGAGCGAAAGCCAGTTTGCTGCCGTCCGGCGAGAACGCCGGCGCGCCGTTATGCTGCGGGAACGAAGCAATCTGACGAACGGAGCCGTTAGCCAGCGTCTGCACAACCAGCGCAGAGCGTCCGCTTTCAAAGGTCACGTAGGCCAGCTTCGCGCCGTCCGGAGACCATGCCGGAGACATCAGCGGCTGAGTTGAACGGTGAACGAGGAACTGATTGTAGCCATCGTAGTCGGACACGCGCAGCTCGTACGGGAACTGGCCGCCGTTGGTCTGTACCACGTAGGCGATACGGGTACGGAAGGCACCCTTAATACCGGTCAGCTTCTCAAATACGGCGTCGCTGGCAGCATGCGCGGCATAGCGCAGATACTGTTTCGTGACTTTAAAGGAGTTCTGCGCAAGCACGGTACCCGGCGCGCCGCCGGTATCAACCAGCTGATACGCCACGTTGTAGGAACCGTCAGGGTTTTGCGTCACCTGACCAACCACGACGGCGTCAACGCCCAGCGCAGACCATGCCGCCGGCTGCACTTCCTGAGCGCTACCCGGCTGCTGAGGCAGACGCGAGCGATCGAGCGGATTAAACTTGCCGCTGTTGCGCAGGTCAGCCGCCACGATACCGCCCACATCTTCCGGCGCAGCACCCTGCCCCGCCCACTGGAACGGCACAACGCCGATTGGGCGTGCCGAGTCGACCCCTTGGGTAATCTCGATGCGTACTTCTGCGTGCAGCACTGCCGCCCACAGCATTAAAAAACCAAATGCTACTCGTAATGCCTGCTTCATCATATCTCCCTTATCCAGGCGAAAAGCCCACGATAATTTAGCAGAATGTTAACAAACTCAAATACACAAAACTACCAAAACCCTGGGCCTACCGACGTTTGTTTTCCCCGCATAAACGGGGAAAACTATCACTGAGGTTTGAAGTCCAGTGGCGCATTTTTGAATGTTTCATAAACAGCCTGCGACGGCGGTTTAGGGAACTTCGTCATCCGGCTCGTTGCCGCCAGCATTTGCTGACAGAACGCCGGATCGCCGCCTTCCGATTTCACACTTAACAGCGTTCCATCCTGAGCCAGATTCACACGTAAAGTACAGGTTTTCCCCTTGTAGGTATCCCAGTCATAGAGATGACCTTTAATCGCAGCCTGCACCTGTGAAATATAGCTGTTAATCTCAGCCTGGGATGCCCCACCCTGCCCCTGCTTACTTCCTTTAGCAGGAGATGAACCCCCAGCGCTACCGCTGGTATTACCTTTCGGCGCATTCTTACCGGAGCTCAGGTCGCCGAGCAGATCGTCAACGCCGTTGGCCTCTTTGGCCGCAGCGGCTTTCTTGGCGGCTGCTGCCTTAGCGGCGGCGGCTTTCGCCGCTTTGTCTGCGGCGGCCTTCTCTGCTGCTGCAGCTTTGGCTGCCGCGGCTTTCTCGGCGGCGGCTTTTTCCGCTGCGGCGGCTTTCTCGGCTGCCGCTTTCTCAGCGGCGACTTTCTGCGCGGCGGCTTTTTCTGCCGCTTTTTCGGCGGCAGCTTTTTCAGCAGCGGCCTGTTTCGCCGCTTCCTGCTGCGCTTTTTTCTCTGCCTGCTGCTGCGCTTTCTTCTCAGCTTCCTGCTGAGCTTTCTTCGCTGCATCCGCTTCGGCTTTTTTCTGCGCGTCCGCGGCCGCTTTCGCGGCTTCCGCCTGTTTCTTCGCATCCGCCGCCGCTTTCGCCGCAGCGGCTTCGGCTGCTTTCGCCTGCGCATCGGCCTTCGCTTTCGCGTCAGCGGCGGCTTTGGCGGCAGCTTCCTGCGCCTCTTTCGCCTGTGCGTCCGCTTTGGCTTTTGCCGCTGCGGCGGCTTTCGCCGCGGCTTCTTCCGCCTGTTTCTGCTGTTCTTTCGCCTCTTTAGCCGCTTCCTGCGCCTGTAGACGATCCTGTTCCAGCTGTTTCAGCCGTTCCTGCTCGGCGGCCTGTTTTTCACGTAGCTCTTCCGCCTGCTGCTGAGCCTGCTTTTCACGCTGCTCGGCGGCGCGGCGGGCGCTGGCCTGCTGCTGCTGTTGGCGGTCATAATTCTTCACAACCGCCCCCGGATCGACCATTACCGCATCGATAGAGGAACCTCCGCCACCCCCGGCAGAAGCATCCAGATGCTCGTCAAACGAACTCCAGATCAGCAGCGCTATCAATACGATGTGCAGCGCGACTGATACTATGATCGCTCGTTTAAGCTTGTCGTTTTGTTCGGTTGCCTTTGACACTATCGGTTCCCAAAAACTGTTCGCCTGTTCCCGTTATATGACGTCGGCCACGAGACGCTGTTGTCCCAAAGCCGACGTGCTGGCGGGCGTGCATATTGCGAGCGATTAGATCGGCTTGGTCATCAAGCCAACCGATTTAACCCCTGCGCTGTGCAACAGGTTAAGCGCTTTAATAATCTCATCGTATGGCACCTCTTTAGCACCACCGATCAGGAACACCGTTTTCTCATTCGCCTCAAGTCGACGCCTGGCTTCCGCAATAACCTGTTCCGGCGGCAGCTGCGATAACGTTTCCGGGCCAACTTTCACGCTGTACTGCCCGACGCCGGAGACTTCAACGATCACCGGCGGCTCATCGTTGCTTTTCACCGCCTGCGACTCCGTTGCGTCCGGTAGGTCGACCTCTACGCTCTGCGTAATGATCGGCGCTGTCGCCATAAAGATCAGCAACAGCACCAACAGGACATCCAGCAGCGGAACGATGTTGATCTCGGACTTCAGTTCGCGACGTCCGCGTCCACGTGCTCTGGCCATGGCTTACCCCTTATTGCTTTCGCTGCTGGTAAACGCCTGACGGTGCAGAATGGCGGTGAACTCTTCCATAAAGTTGTCGTAGTTCAGCTCAAGTTTGTTCACGCGCTGGTTCAGACGGTTATAGGCCATAACCGCCGGGATAGCGGCAAAAAGACCAATTGCCGTCGCGATGAGCGCTTCTGCGATACCCGGCGCGACCATTTGCAGCGTCGCCTGTTTTACCGCGCCCAGCGCGATAAAGGCATGCATGATCCCCCATACGGTACCAAACAGACCGATATATGGGCTGATAGAACCCACCGTACCGAGGAACGGGATGTGGGTTTCCAGGGTTTCCAGCTCGCGGTTCATCGAAATACGCATGGCGCGCGACGCCCCTTCGACAATCGCTTCCGGCGCATGGCTGTTCGCACGATGCAGACGCGCAAACTCTTTGAAGCCGCTGTAGAAGATTTGTTCCGAACCGGTCAGATTATCGCGACGACCCTGGCTTTCCTGGTACAAACGAGAAAGCTCGATACCGGACCAGAACTTATCTTCAAACGCTTCGGCCTCACGTGACGCCGAATTGAGGATACGCGTTCTCTGAATAATGATGGCCCAGGAGGCGATGGAAAAACAAACTAAAATCAACATGATAAGTTTAACCAGAAGGCTCGCCTTCAGGAACAAATCAAGGATATTCATCTCAGTCACTGCTTAAACTCCGCGACAATAGACTTGGGAAGCGCACGAGGCTTCATTAAGAGTGGATCAACGCACACGATAAGAACCTCAGCTTCATTCAAAACGACGTTCTCGGCGTTGACGATTCGCTGCGTGAAAACCAGGGTAGCTCCTCGCATTGAGGTTATCTCCGTCTGGATTTCGAGCATGTCGTCGAGTCTGGCGGGCGCAAAATACTCCAGCGTCATTTTGCGAACCACAAAGGCAACTCGTTCAGCCAGCAAAACCTGTTGGCTGAAGTGATGATGGCGCAGCATCTCTGTGCGTGCTCTTTCATAGAAAGCGACGTAGCTGGCGTGGTAAACCACACCACCGGCGTCGGTGTCTTCGTAATAGACCCGAACCGGCCATCGAAACAGCGTTGTATTCACTTTACATCCCGGTAATGCAACAAAAGGTTAGTGCTTTCAAACTTCGCTACTATACGCGCGGGAATCGTGGTTTGGAATGGGGGAAAGTAAACGAGGAGTAAATTTTTATGGGCTTATGCAAGCCCATATGGTTAACAGAGATTTCTTATTCAAAAGAAGAAAAAGAACAGGCCCAAAACGAGCACAATATCAGCGATAAGCGGACAAAAAATTCCCTGCCAGTGAATGGCGCGCGGGCGGAAGCCCACGCCGTGGATAACGCCGGTACAAACCGCCCACATCAGCAGGAAGCCGTGCCAGATTTCCAGCTCGCTGGTTTTGGCCGCAAAGCGCGACGGATCCCAGAAGATGCAGCCCGCTAGCGCCAGCGCCATCAATAAGGAAAGCGCCCTTAACGGGCGCTTGTCCATTATCGCGTAAAGAGTCGCGATAATACTCATCAGTGTTCTTCTTTACCTGCTTTGGTGGCTTCCACGTGCTCAAGCGCCAGCGCGGTAATCACCCCAAAAGCACAGGCAAGAAGCGTTCCCAAAATCCATGCGAAATACCACATATATAGCTCCTTACCTTAGTACAGCGAGTGGGTGTTCTTTTCGATGTCTTCGCGAGTGATGCGACCGAACATTTTCCAGTAACACCAGGCGGTGTAGGCCAGAATAATCGGTACGAAGACAATCGCCACGTAAGTCATCAGGTTCAGCGTCAGCTGGCTGGAGGTCGCATCCCACATGGTCAGGCTCGCGTTCATCGCCGTGCTTGATGGCATAATGAACGGGAACATGGCGATACCGGCAGTCAGAATGATGCACGCCAGCGTCAGCGAGGAGAACAGAAACGCCCATGCGCCTTTATCCGCTTTTGTCGAGATGACGGTCAGCAGCGGCAGCGCCACGCCCAGAGCAGGAATCGCCCACAGCGCCGGCATGTTATTAAAGTTCACCATCCACGCGCCGGCTTCACGCGCGACTTCTTTGGTCAGCGGGTTAGACGGGCCGGTATGATCCATCACCGATTTCACCACATAACCGTCGATACCGTAGTAGACCCAAACGCCCGCCAGCGCGAAGCAGACCAGCGTCACCAGCGCCGCCACCGTAGACACGGAGCGGGTGCGCAGGTGCAGTTCACCCACGGTACGCATCTGCAGATAGGTCGCGCCCTGCGTCAGGATCATCGCCACGCTAACAATACCGGCCAGCAGGCCAAACGGATTCAGCAGCTGGAAGAAGTTACCGGTGTAGTACAGGCGCAGATATTCATCAACGTGGAACGGAACGCCCTGCAGCAGGTTGCCGAACGCCACGCCAATCACCAGCGGCGGCACGAAGCTGCCGACGAAGATGCCCCAGTCCCACATGTTACGCCAGCGGTTATCCTCAATCTTCGAGCGGTAGTCGAAACCCACCGGACGGAAGAATAAAGAGGCCAGCACCAGGATCATGGCCACATAGAAGCCGGAAAACGCGGCGGCGTAGACCATCGGCCAGGCGGCAAACAGCGCGCCGCCGGCGGTGATCAGCCACACCTGGTTTCCGTCCCAGTGCGGGGCAATGGCGTTAATCATAATTCGACGCTCGGTGTCGTTACGACCGAGGAAACGGGTGAGCATCCCCACCCCCATGTCGAAGCCATCGGCGACGGCAAAACCAATAAGCAAAATGCCGATCAGCAGCCACCAGATAAAACGCAATACTTCATAATCGATCATTTGACGACTCCTGTCTTAGCGTGCCGACTGAATAGCCGCAGAGGACTGTTCAAAGTGATAGCGACCGGTTTTCAGGCTGCTTGGTCCTTTGCGGGCAAACTTGAACATGAGGAACAGTTCAGCCACCAGGAACAGCGTGTACAGGCCACAAATCAGCACCATAGAGAAGATCAGGTCGCCCGCGGTCAGCGACGAGTTCGCGACGGCCGTCGGCAGCACCTCACCAATAGCCCACGGCTGACGGCCATATTCGGCGACAAACCAGCCCGATTCAACGGCAATCCACGGCAGCGGCAGGCCATAGAACGCGGCGCGCAGCAGCCATTTTTTCTCACCGATGCGGTTGCGAATCACGCTCCAGAAGGAGGCGCCGATAATCAACAGCATCAGCACGCCGCACGCTACCATGATACGGAAGGCGAAGTAGAGCGGCGCCACGGCAGGAATAGAGTCCTTGGTCGCCAGAGCAATCTGCTCTTCCGTCGCGTCAGAGACGTTGTCGGTATAGCGTTTCAGCAGCAGACCGTAGCCCAGATCTTTCTTCACGTCGTTAAAGCGATCGCGCACGGCCTGGTCGGTTGAACCGGCACGCAGCTGTTCCAGCAGCGCGTAAGCTTTCATCCCGTTACGGATACGCTCTTCGTGCTGAACCATGAGGTCTTTCAGGCCGGTAACCTGTTTATCCACGGAGCGAGTCGCAATGATGCCCAGCGCGTAAGGAATTTGAATCGCGAAGCGGTTCTCCTGCGCCTTCTGATCGGGAATACCAAACAGGGTAAAGGCCGCCGGAGCAGGCTGAGTTTCCCATTCAGCTTCGATAGCCGCCAGTTTGGTTTTCTGCACGTCGCCCATTTCGTAGCCGGATTCATCACCGAGAACGATAACGGAGAGAATCGCCGCCATACCGAAGCTTGCTGCGATAGCGAAGGAGCGCTTGGCAAAAGCGAAGTCGCGGCCTTTGAGCATATACCAGGAGCTGATGGCAAGAATGAACATCGCGCCGGTCACGTAGCCTGACGCCACGGTATGAACGAACTTAACCTGAGCAACCGGGTTCAGGACCAGCTCAGAGAAGCTGACCATCTCCATACGCATGGTTTCAAAGTTGAAGTCCGACGCAATCGGGTTCTGCATCCAGCCGTTAGCGACGAGGATCCACAGCGCCGACAGGTTGGAGCCCAGCGCCACCAGCCAGGTCACGGCCATGTGCTGAACTTTGCCCAGACGATCCCAACCGAAGAAGAACAGACCGACAAAGGTAGATTCGAGGAAGAAGGCCATCAAACCTTCAATGGCCAGCGGCGCACCGAAGATATCGCCCACATAGTGAGAGTAGTAAGACCAGTTAGTCCCGAACTGGAACTCCATGGTCAGACCGGTTGCCACACCCAGCGCGAAGTTGATACCAAACAACTTGCCCCAGAACTTGGTCATATCTTTATAAATCTGTTTGCCGGAAAGGACGTAGACCGTTTCCATGATGGCCAGCAGGAACGCCATACCTAGCGTCAGCGGCACAAACAGGAAGTGGTACATCGCGGTCAAGGCAAACTGTAAGCGCGACAGTTCGACTATATCTAACATCATGACTCCTTGCTCATCGCATGAAGACTCCGAGAGTGAACCCCGTTAGAAAGGGTCACACGCATGCCCCAATACAAATTTATTTGCTTCTTCTCGTCACGCCCGTTTTCTCATGCAAGAAAACGATAGTAATGAGAAGTTACAAACATGTTAACAAAACACCCAAATTGATCCCGTGATTATATTACGCTGCAAAACCCTTACAATAAATAGGTTTTTATTGTGATAAATTTGCAGTTTTCGACAGCGATCAATTTATAGCGAAAATACCAGATTTCGGTCAATTTGATCCGCGACAATTTAACTCCATTTCGCGACCTTTTCCAAGTTTTAAACATTGATTTAAATCAATTTTCATTTTAAATGTTAATTATGTATACCGTGTACCGTACAGGTAAACACTAGGTTAACAATATGTTTTTCAAGAGTATCAACGGTTACTGAAAATGATAGTCCATTTATTTCGCCGCGGAGGGGAATTTAATGGGATGAGCGCTGGGCGCATTAATCCGGGCATCAGCTGACAATGTCGTGTAGCTCACAGATTTTTTTTATCAAGTTAATGCCCTAAATTTTTTTGCTTATTACATTTATCATTGCGTTTACTTTCAATTAACACAGATGCGTAACTATCTCATTATCAAGTAAATGCGGCGTACATTCTCTTTCTCGTCGTTTTGTGACGCAACGCACCCTGCTCTTTATGCAGCAGACTTTCCCCCTGCGCTTTTATCCCCCCCGGACAGCAGCTCTCCTGCCCCACTCCGCCATTCAACAAAAATGAAATATTAAATAAACAAATCACCATTTTATATCTTTAATCTAACAAATTCGCCGTGACGCATATAAAAAACAGCACATAAATTCCGTTACTATGCTCACAGAAAAATTTAAAGAATTGTATTTACCGCTTATTATCAAGGCAAAATAAACGCAAAATATAAAATAAGACCTTGCTCACAAACATCGCAATCCATTTATTAAAAAGATCTGAACAGAAATATCCCCAGACAATAAAAAAACTAACAACATCATGATACAAAAGGATTTTTTAAAGAAAAATCAAAAACAAGACTTTTTTGAAAGATATTCTGAAAATAGATCAATTGCTTCCCCCCTTCGAACCACAGACACTCCAGCCCTATTAACAGGCGGCCATCATCAACGCTGCAAATATTAGAAAGTCGTTTTTATTTTTATACCATCAGCCTTACAGAGGATTACCCATGAAGAAATCAACACTTGTTATTGGCGTCATTGGTGCTGACTGCCATGCAGTAGGCAACAAAGTCCTGGACCGCGTTTTTACTGCCCATGATTTTCGCGTAATCAATCTGGGGGTGATGGTCAGTCAGGATGAATATATCGATGCCGCTATCGAAACCGGCGCGGACGCCATCGTTGTCTCGTCTATTTACGGCCACGGCGATATCGACTGCCTGGGACTGCGCGAACGCTGCATCGAACGGGGTATCGGCGATATTCTTCTTTACGTTGGCGGCAACCTGGTGGTCGGTAAGCATGATTTTGCCGACGTCGAGGCCAAATTCAAAGAGATGGGCTTCAATCGCGTCTTTGCCCCAAGCCACGATCTGGAAGACGTCTGCAGGCTGATGGCGAACGATATCAACCAGCGCCACGGCGTTGAACAGCAGTGTCTGGAAGAGGCTATCTGATGCAAACCGTCTCTGTCGATATCGGCTCGACGTGGACCAAAGCGGCCCTCTTCGCACAGGAGGGGGATGAGCTGACGCTGGTAAACCACGTTCTGACCCCGACCACTACCCATCACCTGGCGGAAGGCTTTTTTGCCAGCCTGAACCGGGTGCTTAACGTTGCCGATGCGCGCCCGTTGCTGCACCGCGGTGACGTCACGCTGAAATACTCTTCATCGGCAAAAGGCGGTCTTGCCGTTGCCGCGATGGGTCTGGTGCCGTCCATCACCCTGGAATCAGCAAAAGTCACCGCCCACTCGGCGGGGGCCAAAATCGCCCAATACTACGCCTACAAACTCAACCGCCACGATATCCAGGCGCTGGAAGCCACGCCGCCGGATATCCTGCTGTTTACCGGCGGAACCGACGGCGGCGAGGAGAGCTACGGCCTGGCCAACGCCCATGCGCTGGCGGAGTCAACGCTCGACTGCGCCATTATCTATGCCGGAAACCGGGATATTCAGGACGAGGTTCAGGCCATCCTTGGCCACAAAGATTTGACCACGGTAGACAACATTCTGCCCGATCTCGATCACCCTAATCCCTACGCTGCCCGCAAGGCGATTTGCGATGTCTTCTTATCCCGAATCGTCAAAGGTAAAGGACTGGACGTTATCGTCGCAGAAACCGGCGAAGAGCCGATGCCAACGCCGTGGACCGTCTACGAGCTGGTGAAAACCATCAGTCATTACGACAGCGCGTGGAAAGAGTTCATGCTGATCGATATGGGCGGCGCCACCACCGACGTCTACTCCGCCAGCGCCAACACGCTCTCGCCGGATACCGTTCTGCACGGCGTTCCGGAGCCATATGTAAAACGCACGGTGGAAGGCGATCTCGGCATGCGCGTTTCAGCTGTCGTGGTCGGTGAAAGTACTCAGGAGCTGGTGAACGTGGTGTTTGCCCACCAGCCGCAGCGTCAGGAGGCCTTTTACCGCTACCTGCGCCATCTGGTCGCTCAGCCGGATTATCTGCCGCTCAACGCGGAAGAAAAATATTTCGACACCGTGCTGGCCGGGCTGTGCGTCGGCTACGCCAGCGAACGCCACGCGGGCACCAAAAAGCAGGTCTGCACCTGCGTGGGCAACGTCGATTTACAGATGGGCCGCGATCTGACCCCCGTGCGTAAAGTCGTCGGTTCCGGTGGATGGCTCTCCCGCGCCAGCGGCTTCGACATCCACCGCTGGCTGAAATACCGCGAACTGGATGACGACGGCAGACGCATTCTTCTGCCAACCCGGTTTGATTATTACCGCGATGCAAAAGGCCTGCTTCCGCTGCTGGCAA
Source organism: Klebsiella sp. PL-2018 (assembly GCF_019048985.1). Taxonomy (NCBI): domain Bacteria; kingdom Pseudomonadati; phylum Pseudomonadota; class Gammaproteobacteria; order Enterobacterales; family Enterobacteriaceae; genus Klebsiella; species Klebsiella sp. PL-2018. Next base: position 1,758,391 of record NZ_CP077673.1, on the reverse strand, counting down.
ACGTTGCCAGGCTCTACCCCGAGCTCGCCGCTCGCACCAGCATTCACTGTTTAACCCTATAAATGAAGGCAGCTACGAATGGAACTTCGAAATAAAAAATTAACCCACGACGAATTCATGACCGAGCGGCATCAGGTATTGCAGACCTGGCATACCGGCAAGGACGTTGAGCACTTCGAAGATGGCGTGAAGTACCAGCAAACCATTCCTGAGAAAAAACGCTTTTCTCACGCTCTGCTTAAGGCCGACCAGGAGGGTAAAACCCTGAGCCAGCCGCGCGCGGGCGTGGCGCTGATGGATGAACATATTGCGCTGCTCAAAACCCTGCAGGAAGAGTGCGATCTGCTGCCCAGCACCATCGATGCCTATACCCGCCTCAACCGTTACGAAGAAGCGGCGGTCGGCATACAGAAATCCATCGAGGCGGGAACCTCCAAACTGAATGGTTTGCCGGTGGTTAACCACGGCGTCGCCGCCTGCCGCCGGATGACCGAAGCGCTGGAAAAACCGGTCCAGGTACGTCACGGTACGCCAGACGCGCGCCTGCTGGCGGAAATCTCCATGGCCAGCGGCTTTACCAGCTACGAAGGCGGCGGTATCTCCTACAACATTCCCTACGCCAAGCGCGTCACCCTGGAGAAGTCGATTCGCGACTGGCAATACTGCGACCGCCTGATGGGCCTGTATGAAGAACACGGCATTCGTATTAACCGCGAACCGTTCGGCCCTCTGACCGGCACCCTGATCCCACCGTTTATGTCCCACGCGGTGGCCATTATCGAAGGTCTGCTGGCGCTGGAACAGGGCGTCAAGTCAATCACCGTCGGCTACGGCCAGGTCGGCAGCCTCACCCAGGACATCGCGGCGATTAAATCTCTTCGCGAACTCTCCCACGAATACTTTGGCAATTACGGATTCGACGATTATGAGCTGAGTACCGTCTTCCACCAGTGGATGGGCGGCTTTCCGGAAGATGAATCAAAAGCCTTTGCCATTATCTCCTGGGGCGCGGCGGTAGCCGGGATGTCCGGCGCCACCAAAGTGATCACCAAGAGCCCGCATGAAGCGTTCGGTATTCCCACCGCGGCGGCCAACGCGCAGGGGCTGAGGGCATCCCGCCAGATGCTCAATATGGTCAGCGATCAGAAGTTCCCGCCCGCGCCGCGGTTGAGCAGGAAGTGGAGCTGATAAAAAGCGAGGTTCGCGCAGTGCTGAAGAAAGTGTTCGAGCTGGGCAACGGCGACATCGCCCGCGGTACGGTGCTGGCCTTTGAAGCGGGCGTCCTGGACGTGCCTTTTGCCCCCGCATCCTGCAACGCGGGCAAAATTTTGCCGGTCCGCGACAATGCCGGCGCCATTCGCGTGCTTGAAGCCGGCGCGGTTCCGCTGCCGAAGGACATCCTCGCCCTGCACCACGATTACGTCGCTGAACGTGCGCATTTTGAAGGACGCAAACCCTCATTCCAGATGGTTGTTGATGACATCAACGCGGTATCCCACAGTAAATTAATAGGAAGACCATAATGAAAATTAAACAGGCCCTTTTCACCGCTGGCTACTCTTCATTCTATTTTGACGATCAGCAGGCGATTAAAAACGGCGCGGGTCATGATGGGTTCATTTATACCGGTGCTCCGGTAACGCCAGGCTTCACCTCGGTACGCCAGGCGGGTGAATGCGTATCCGTCCAGCTGATTCTGGAAAACGGCGCGGTGGCGGTCGGTGACTGTGCCGCCGTACAGTACTCCGGCGCGGGCGGCCGCGACCCGCTGTTCCTGGCGGAGAACTTTATCCCGTTCCTCAACGATCATATCAAACCGCTGCTGGAGGGCCGCGATGTCGATACCTTCCTGCCGAACGCCCGCTTCTTCGACAAACTGCGCATCGACGGTCATCTGCTGCATACCGCCGTCCGCTACGGTCTTTCCCAGGCGCTGCTCGACGCCACCGCGCTGGCCAGCGGCCGCCTGAAGGCGGAGGTGGTTTGCGACGAATGGCAGCTGCCCTGCATACCGGAAGCGATTCCGTTATTTGGTCAGAGCGGCGACGACCGCTACATCGCCGTGGACAAAATGATCCTCAAAGGCGTTGACGTCCTGCCGCATGCGCTCATTAACAACGTCGAAGAGAAGCTGGGTCTGAAAGGGGAAAAACTGCGTGAGTATGTCCGCTGGCTGTCCGACCGCATCTTAAGCCTGCGCACCAGCCCCCGCTATCGCCCCACGCTGCATATCGACGTGTACGGCACCATCGGCCTGATTTTCGATATGGATCCGGTTCGCTGCGCCGACTATATCGCCAGCCTGGAGCAAGAGGCGCAGGGCCTGCCGCTCTACATAGAAGGCCCGGTGGATGCGGGTAATAAACCGGACCAGATCCGTATGCTCACGGCCATTACCAAAGAGCTGACCCGCCTCGGTTCCGGCGTAAAAATTGTCGCCGACGAGTGGTGTAACACCTACCAGGATATCGTTGACTTTACCGATGCCGGCAGCTGCCACATGGTGCAGATCAAAACCCCGGATCTCGGCGGCATTCATAACATCGTGGACGCGGTGCTGTACTGCAACAAACACGCGATGGAAGCCTATCAGGGCGGTACCTGTAACGAAACCGAGATCAGCGCCCGCACCTGCGTTCACGTCGCGCTGGCCGCGCGTCCGATGCGCATGTTGATCAAGCCGGGCATGGGCTTCGACGAAGGTCTTAACATCGTGTTTAACGAAATGAACCGCACCATCGCGCTGTTGCAGACTAAGGATTAAGAGATGGCTCGTACCTTTAAGATCTTATCGCCGACGGCAATCCTCGGCTATGGCTTCCCGGAAGAGAGCTTTCTTAAAGCCATGGCGGAGTCCCCGGATCTGATTGCCGTTGACGCCGGTTCATCCGATCCCGGCCCCCACTATCTGGGGGCAGGCAAACCTTTTACCGACCGGGCCGGGGTGAAACGCGATCTGCGCTATATGATCGTCGCCGGCGTGAAGAACAACATACCGGTGGTGATCGGCACCGCTGGAGGATCCGGCGCCGCGCCGCATCTGGAGTGGTGTCGGCAGATTATCCATGAGATTGCGCAGGAAGAAAAACTGTCGTTCTCCATGGCACTGATCCCGTCTGATGTTGATAAAGCCATCATTCATCAGGCGCTGGATAACGGCAAAATCACCGCCCTGGACTTTGTGCCTGAACTGACCCACGAGGCCATTGAAGAGAGTACCTATATCGTCGCCCAGATGGGGATCGAACCCTTTCAGCGGGCGCTCGCCGCCGGCGCCCAGGTGGTGCTTGGCGGCCGGGCGTACGATCCGGCCTGCTTCGCGGCGCTGCCGATTATGCAGGGCTTTGATGAGGGGCTCGCCCTGCACTGCGGCAAGATCCTCGAATGCGCGGCCATTGCCGCCACGCCGGGCTCCGGTTCCGACTGCGCCATGGGGATTATCGACGACAGCGGCTTTACGCTGAAAGCGTTTAATCCAAAGCGTAAGTTTACCGAAACCTCTGCGGCGGCGCATACGCTGTACGAGAAGTCCGATCCGTATTTCCTGCCCGGTCCGGGCGGCGTGCTTAACCTGAAAGGATGCACCTTCAAAGCCGTCAACGAAGGCGAGGTTTACGTCAGCGGTTCTCGTCATGAAGCGACGCCGTACGCGCTGAAGCTGGAAGGCGCGCGGCGGGTCGGCTTCCGCTGCCTGACCATTGCCGGAACGCGCGACCCGATCATGATTGCCGGAATCGATAATATTCTTGAAGAGGTACAGACCAGCGTCGCACGCAACCTCTCCCTGAACGATGACAGCATCCGCATGACCTTCCATCTGTATGGAAAGAACGGCGTGATGGGCAATCACGAACCGATGAAAACCGCCGGGCACGAACTGGGCATCCTGCTTGATGTCGTTGCGCCAACCCAGGATATCGCCAACAGCGTCTGTTCGCTGGTGCGCTCTACCCTGCTGCACTACGGCTATGAAAACCGCATTGCCACCGCGGGCAACCTCGCCTTCCCGTTCTCACCTTCCGATATTCAGAGCGGCCCGGTGTATGAGTTCTCAATCTATCATCTGATCGAAGCCAGCGACGCGCTGCGCTTTGACTTCCATATCGAACAGGTGACGCCAGAAGGAGTTCAGGCATGAAACAATCCCTATGCTCACTGGCGCAGGTGATCCGCTCCAAAAACGCCGGACCGTATGAACTGGTTTTAGATATTTTATTTAAAACCCGGGAAGATTATCAGCGGGTCAAACGTTCTGAGCAATTAACCCCGCAGCTCATTGCCGGCTTATATAACGTAAAGCCTGATTTTATTCATCGCATTATCTGGTTCGATCCGGCCAACGCGGTAAAAATCGTCATGCCGCGAGATATTATTTCCGGCAACGTCGGGGACAATGATGTTTATGGCGCTCAGCAGCATGCGCCGTTATTAAGTATTGAGTTCGACCTGTAATTTCTAAAATACAACAACATCCATTGGGGTACAGAATTTCGCTGTATCACTGTATTCCAGACAATTTATGCGGTTGGTCACCACAGGCGTACGTCTGCGCTGCTGCCTGGCGCAGGCGTACACCGCCCTACACCACTTCACCGACTAACCCTGTTCCGATGGAGTAAATATGAAAAAAATAAGTTTAACCAAAATGATCATATTAGGCCTGATACTCGGCATGATTGCCGGGGTGATCATTAATAATATGGCATCAGCAGATACAGCAAAATCCTATGCGCAGGATATTTCCATTTTTACCACTATATTTTTACGCCTGGTAAAAATGATTATCGCCCCGCTGGTAATATCAACGCTGGTGGTCGGCATCGCCAAAATGGGCGATGCGAAAACGCTCGGGCGCATATTCTCTAAAACCTTTTTCCTGTTTATTTGCGCCTCGCTGCTGTCGATTGCGCTGGGTCTGGTGATCGTCAATCTGTTCCAGCCAGGCGCGGGCATCAACTTTGTCCCCCACGATGCCGGAGCCGTGGCCGCCGTTCAGTCCGAGCCCTTCACCCTGAAAGTGTTTATCTCGCACGCAGTACCCACCAGCATCGTTGATGCGATGGCGCGCAACGAAATTCTGCAAATCGTGGTGTTCTCTATTTTCCTCGGCTGCAGCCTGGCGGCGATCGGCGAAAAAGCCGAGCCCATTGTGAAGGTGCTCGATTCGCTGGTCCACGTGATGCTGAAGCTCACAGGGTACGTCATGCTGTTCGCGCCGCTGACCGTTTTCGCCGCCATCTCCGGGCTGATTGCCGAGCGCGGTCTGGGCGTGATGGTCAGCGCCGGGATCTTTATGGGTGAATTCTACCTGACGCTGGGCATGCTGTGGGCAATCCTGATTGGCCTGTCGACGGTGATTGTCGGCCCATGTATCAGCCGCCTGACCAAAGCGATCTTCGAGCCCGCGCTGCTGGCCTTCACCACATCCAGCTCAGAAGCCGCCTTCCCAGGAACCCTCGATAAGCTGGAAAAATTCGGCGTCTCTTCCAAAATCGCCAGCTTCGTCCTGCCCATCGGTTACTCCTTTAACCTGGTCGGCTCCATGGCCTACTGCTCGTTCGCCACGGTGTTTATCGCCCAGGCCTGTAACGTCCACCTCAGCATGGGCGAGCAGATCACCATGCTGCTGATCCTGATGCTGACCTCCAAAGGGATGGCGGGCGTGCCGCGCGCCTCAATGGTGGTTATCGCCGCGACGCTGAACCAGTTCAACATTCCGGAAGCGGGCCTGATCCTGCTGATGGGCGTCGACCCGTTCCTCGATATGGGTCGCTCCGCCACCAACGTGATGAGTAACGCCATGGGCGCCGCCATCGTTGGCCGTTGGGAAGGCGAGCATTACGGAGAAGGCTGCCGCGGCACCGCCCCGGTCAAAAAACCGGAGCAGGAGCGCCCTGCCAGCGAAACGTCAGAAGTGGCGATGTCCTGACAGCAAAATGGCTATGAGCCCCAGGCCGGATACGTCCGGCCCGGTTCCCTCCAATCATCCCAACGGGACACCCCATGAACGTGAAATTTCTTGGCACCTGCATCTTAACCGCCAGCTTACTGTTTAGCGCCGCCGCGCAGGCGCAAAGCGCGCCGGACTACGCCAGCATCATCGAGCAGGCACATCAGAAATATAAGAGTAATCACGACGGTAAAGTCGCCGACTATATCCCTGCCCTGGCGAGCTATAGCCCGAATAATTTCGCCATTACGCTCGCGACGGTCGAAGGCAAAATTTACCAGACCGGCGACGTGACAAAAGCCTTTCCGATGGAATCCTTAAGTAAAGTTTTCACCCTGGCGCTGGCAATGGAGCAGCGCGGGCCGCAGGAGGTGCTGGATAAACTCGGCGCGAACGCGACCGGCCTGCCCTTCAATTCCGGCTTAGCCGTCGAGCTCACGCAAGGCGCGCCGGAGAACCCGTTAGTCAACGCCGGCGCCATGAGCACCGTGAGCCTGATTGCGGCGAAAGACAAAACCGACCGCTGGAACAACATTCTCAACAACCTCAACGCCTGGGCCGACAGCTCCCTGAGCGTTAACGAGCCGGTATTTCAATCCGAAATGGAGACCAATCAGCATAACCAGGCGCTGGCGATGCTGATGAATTCATACCGCAGCTTCTATGGCGACCCTCAGGAAGCCGTCGAAATCTACACCCGTCAGTGTTCGGTGGATATCACCGTTGAGCAGCTCGCCAAAATGGGGGCCGTACTCGCCAACAATGGCAAATCACCGTTCAACGGCAAGCAGCTGCTCACCGCCAGCTACGTCCCGCAGGTGCTGGCGGAAATGGCGATCGCCGGGCTGTACGACGGCAGCGGCAAATGGCTGTACACCGTCGGTATCCCGGCAAAATCCGGCGTTGGTGGCGGAATGGTCGCCGTCGTTCCCGGGCAATACGCTATCGCCGTCTACTCCCCTCCGCTGGATGCAGCCGGTAACAGCGTCCGCGCCCAGCAGACCATCGAGTACGTCGCGAATGCGACGCGGGCCAATCTCTTTTTAGCGAAATAGTGAGAAGTAAAATGTCGAAACCCTTTGTCTGGCAGGAACTTTTTGTTCAGAGCAACGATAATACCGAATATGAACTGCTAACGAATCAACATGTTAAGGTGACAGAGTTAGATGGAGAAGAGGTCATCAAGGTTGCGCCGGAAGCGTTAACATTGCTGGCTCAGCAGGCATTTTATGAGGCGTCGTTTTTCCTGCGCGCCGGGCACTTAAAGCAGATCGCCGGCATCCTGCACGACCCGCAGGCCAGCGGCAACGATAAATACGTGGCGCTACAGCTGCTGCGCAACGCCGAAGTCTCGGCAAAAGGTGTGCTGCCAAACTGCCAGGATACCGGGACCGCCACCATCGTCGCGAGCAAAGGCCAGAACGTCTGGACCGGCGGCAACGACGCGGAAGCTCTGAGTCAGGGCATCTACACCACCTTTCAGGAAAACAATTTACGCTATTCGCAAAATGCCCCCCTTGATATGTATACCGAGGTCAACACTGAGACCAACCTGCCCGCGCAGATTGATATCAGCGCGGTGCCGGGCAGCGAGTACCGCTTCCTTTTCGTCAATAAAGGCGGCGGCTCGGCGAACAAAGCCGCGCTATTTCAGGAAACAAAATCTATTCTGCAGCCGGAAAAACTCACCGCCTTCCTGATTGAAAAAATGAAGGCGCTGGGCACCGCCGCCTGCCCGCCGTACCACATCGCCTTTGTCGTGGGGGGCCTGTCGGCGGACCAGGCGTTGAAGGTGGCGAAGCTGGCTTCGACAAAATATTACGACAATCTGCCCACCAGCGGAAACGAACTGGGCCAGGCGTTTCGCGATACGTCGCTGGAAGCGGCGCTGCTCAAAGCCAGCCGCGAGTTCGGCATCGGCGCACAGTTTGGCGGCAAATACTTCGCCCACGACATTCGCGTGATTCGCCTGCCGCGGCACGGCGGCTCCTGCCCTATCGCAATGGCGCTTTCCTGCTCCGCCGACCGAAACATCAAAGCCAAAATCAACAAACACGGCATCTGGCTGGAGAAGCTGGAACATAACCCGGGCAAGTTTATCCCTGATTCTCAGCGCATAGAAAACGGGGCGCAGACCGTCCAGCTCGATCTGAACCGGCCGCTGCGCGACATCCTCCACGACCTGTCAGCCCTGCCCGTGGGCACCCGACTGTCGCTGAGCGGTCCGATTGTCGTCGCCCGCGACATCGCCCATGCCCAAATCAAAGCGCGTCTGGATAACGGCGAACCGATGCCGGAGTATATGCGCAAGCATATTGTCTACTACGCCGGCCCGGCGAAAACGCCGAATAATCTGGCCTGCGGCTCGCTGGGCCCCACCACCGGCGGACGCATGGATGGGTATGTTGACGCTTTCCAGGCGGCGGGCGGCAGTTTGATCATGCTTTCCAAAGGCAACCGCAGCCAGCAGGTGACCGAGGCCTGCCATAAACACGGCGGCTTTAATCTCGGCAGCATCGGCGGCGCGGCGGCCCTGCTGGCGCAGCAGTATGTGAAAAGTTTGCGCTGCCTGGAGTATCCGGAGCTGGGCATGGAAGCGGTATGGATGATGGAAGTCGAAAATCTGCCCGCGTTTGTGCTGGTTGACGACAAAGGCAACAACTTCTTTAGCCAGTTCGAGCAGCAGCACCGCTGCGCCACCTGTCCGGCAGGACACTAAGGAGCATTTATGCACGCGCGAGGCAATCCCGACCGCCATCGTCAGCGCCAGCAGAAGCTGAAAACGCAGGTTGCTACCCGCGTGGCGGCGGCAACGGAGCAAAAAGGCATTCTGATCGTCTTCACCGGCAACGGCAAAGGTAAATCCACCGCCGCCTTCGGTACGGCAACGCGCGCCGTCGGCCACGGTAAGCGCGTCGGTGTTGCCCAGTTCATTAAAGGTCAGTGGGATAATGGAGAGTACAACACGCTGCATCCGCTGGGCGTTGAGTTTCACATTATGGGCACCGGCTTTACCTGGGAAACGCAAAACCGGGAGGCAGATATCGAGGCGGCGTCGGCCGTATGGCAGGAGAGCAAGCGCATGCTGGCCGACCCGAGCTACGATCTGGTGGTGCTGGATGAACTTACCTATATGCTGGCGTATCACTATCTGGATACTCAGGAAGTGATCGCGGCGATAGAGAATCGTCCGCCGCGGCAGAACGTGATTGTCACCGGCCGCGGCTGCCACGCCCGGCTGCTGGAGCTTGCCGATACGGTTAGTGAGCTGCGTCCGGTGAAGCACGCCTTTGACAGCGGTATTCAGGCGCAGGTGGGAATCGACTGGTAGTTTTACCCGGCTCGCGCTGCGCTTAGCCGGGCTACGGGTTCACATTCGTCTGCGGGCCGGTAGTCCGGACAGATGCGCAGCATCGCCTCCGGGAAACTCAGCCGCTCTGCGCTATGCTCCCGGGGGCGGCGCTCGACGCGCCTTGCCCGGGCTACAGGTTCACTGCCGTCTGCGGGCCGGTAGATACTGTGAACGCCTGCAACCATTTTTAGTTGCCGATACTTTCTCCGGCTCCCGGATGACAGGCACACCAACGACAGCACTCTCTGGTGCTGTCGTTTTTTCTCAGGGAACGTTGTTACGCTATCAACAGCTCATGCTGTGAGGCATCGAACGCCTTTCCTGACTTCAGTACTCCATAAGCCACCTGCGCCAGCTTTCGCATCATCGCCCCTATGATGACTTTTGCCCCCTTTCCGCTCTCTTCCAGCCTTTTCCTGAACGCTTTTCCCCACGCCGTATGGTACAGCGCCGATAACGCTGGCATGTATAACGCCTTGCGCAGTTGAACCGGCCCCGCTTTGCTCATCCGGCTCGCCCGCATCACGCTGCTGCCCGACTCATGCTGCACCGGCGTCAGTCCTGCATACGCCGCGAACTGCCGCGCTGTACCGAACTTCAGCCTCAGGCCCGTATACGCCAGCAGAACAGCCGCTGTTTTCTCCCCGATGCCCGGGATACTGTTCAGCAGCTTCCGCCGTCGTTTCATATCCGGGTCGTTATCCGTCAGGTCTTTTATCTGTTTTTCGATACGCGCCAGCTCCGCGCTCAGACATCCCAGCAGGATGTCAATGCTGGCCAGCTGAACCTCCGGCGCGGTTTCCCGCCGGTTTTTCTCCTGCGTCTGCATCTCTGTCAGCGCCTGATGCCTTAACACCAGGGCTTTCAGTGCCCGCTCTGTCGGATGAGGGGCCTCCCAGGCTGACGGGCGTTTTTCCCGGCAGAAGTGAGCCAGCATACGGGCGTCCACTTTGTCAGTTTTACTGCGCAACCCCTCACTCTGTGCGAAAGCTTTACTGAGGGCGGGGTTGATGATGGACACGGTATACCCGGCATCACTCAGATGCGCGGCCGCGTCTTCCATGTAGGTGCTGGTGGACTCCATGCAGACATGGGCACGGTTCACGTCATGGCCGCGAAGCCAGCGGACCAGCGCTTCGTGTCCGGAGAGGGTATTGTCAAATTTTTTACAGCGATGCCGGCCATCAGGGCGAAGAATATCGACATCCAGTTTAGCTTTGGCGACATCAATACCGATGAAGTGGAGTTCATTTTCCATAGTGAAACCAACCTTGCAAATACGGGTTACCGGTGAAAGCCGGTCCATGATACTGTCCGGTTTATCACATGAGAAAGAACGGCGGTCCGGTGCAAAGGATCTACGGAACAGGCGCGAAAGCCTAAGCCCGGACACGGCATCCGGACCGCCATCAGAGAGAACTGGCCGGTTCTTTCTGACGGAGTAATCATACAAGCCCGGACAGATGCGTAAGCATCGCCTCCGGGAAATTCAGCCACTCTGCGCTCTGCTCCCGGGGGCGGCGCTCGACGCGCCTTGCCCGGGCTACGGGTTCACCGCCGTCTGCGGGCCGGTAGCCCGGACAGATGCGCAGCATCGCCTCCGGGAAATGATGCCGCTTTGCGCCCGGCACCGCCGTCTGCGGCGCTGACAACGCGCCGTCAGGCTGCCGAGACCACCGATTTTTGCAGCAGCCACTCGCGGAATACCTGTAAATGTCGGGATTCCGCTTTATCCTCCTGCCACGTCATAATGAAGCGGTTGCCGGTGCGAATCGGCACATCGCAGGGGATCACCATCTCACCGCTATCCAGGTCATGCTGAATGGCAAAACGCGGCAGCAGCGCCACCCCCAGGTTCGAACGCACCGCCGCAATCAGCATTGAGAGCAAGTCAAAACGCGGACCGATGTTGATCTGCGGGCTGGTGATATTCGACAGCGCAAACCACTCCTGCCAGCCGTGAATTCGCGTGCTTTGATGCAGCAGCGGAAACTCGCCCAGCAGCTCCTCGACCGCCAGCTTCTGCCCGGGTTCGGATAGCAGCCCGCAGCCGCACACCGGCAGAATTTCCTCTTCGAACAGATACTCAACCTCCGCCCACGGCGAGCAAAAATCCTCGCGCATAATGGCGGCATCGTACTCGCGGCTAAGAAAATCGCCAATATTAGCCAGCGAATGAATATTAACGATAATGCCCGGATGTAATTTATTAAACTCGCGCAGGTTGGGGATCAGCCAGTGGGTGCTAAAGGTAGGATTGACGGCCAGCTCAAGCACCTGCACCGTCGGTTGCCATGTCATAATGGAGTTGGTATCACGTTCCAGTTTGTTAAGCGTTTCCTTAACGATAGTCAAATAATGCTTGCCAGCCGCATTTAAAAAAATCCTTTTTTTAGCATGATTAAATAATGACGTATGGAGGAAATCCTCCAGCGCCGTGACCTGTCGGAACACGGCGCTTTGTGTTAAAGCCAACTCTTCCGCTGCTCGAGTATAACTTTCGTGGCGAGCCACAACCTCAAAGGTCACCAGTAATTCAGTTTTGGGGATTTTTCCTCTCATAACGTCTTCCATTTACGGCGTGCAAAAAATTGTTTAATAGATAAAAAAAGCGCGCAAGGACATCAGATTAGCCCCGGGTGTTATATTTTATTTTACCTTCAGATGTCATTGATCTATTCCATGATTAATGCACACTGTTATTGATCAAATAATAACCAATAATACCCAGGCACTACAATAAACACAATTTATACAATGTGATTGCCATGCAAATAACAGCAATAAGTTGTCAATATTTTTTCACATTAACTTGTTTATTTGCGAAGTCAGTCGATGAGACGATGAAATTTAATTGCCCGCTGGTGAGCATAAATGAAAATTTTTCCGCGATCGGCCACACATTATGAGCGCTCCAGGAAAAATCTGTATTAACGATAAAACGGCGGCTAATCGACTTACCGTGAAGCGGCTGCGAGATGCCGATCGCGGAACGACTGCGGGCTGGTGCGATGAGCGGCGCGAAACACCCGACAAAAGTAGCTGGTTTGCGCAAACTGAAGCTTACGCGCTACGCTGTCTACCGAATATGACGGATCGCCAAGCAGTTCTCCGGCACGCTGCATTTTGCGCTGATTAACCCAGACTTTAAAATTCACCCCCTGGCGTTTTTTAAAAAAACGACTAAAATAATTTGCGCTTAAACAAACGTGAGCGGCGACGGTCTCTAAAGACAGCTCACCATATAAATTTTCATCAATATAGCGTAATGCCGACAGCAGTTTTATTTCATGGGACGATTTTTGCGAATAATAAAACTCTCTCTTATGCCGCAACGGTTTCTCGTCCACTTGCCTGTTTTCTGCAATCGCAGACATATTATTAACGATAAAATGCAGTAATCTTATCGCCGCCGCCCGATGCTGGTTGTCGGTCGCGTTATGATGATCGCAAATAATATAACCGGATAATGTATTGTCCTGAATCAACGGTAAGGCAAAGAAATTTAACCCACCATAGCCAGCAGGTAATCGATTGTCATTCGCCTCAATCACCGTGGTCTCCAGCCCGGTAGCCCGCGAAAAAAGCGCTGCCAGCGAGCTAAAGCTCTCCCATTGTTCATGCATTTTCTTTCGCACCACATTATTCCCCACCGCCTTTTGCAAGCACTTAATATGCAAAATAGCGCGGATAAAAAGGATGATGCCGGACGCAAAAAATAATCTCATTTGCGCAGATGAATATGATTAAACGGCATGAAATCGCGGGCGAAAACGGCGTAACGCCTGATGGCGCAGTGGCAGGCAAAAAAAAGGCCATCATCAGATGGCCAACCATGTCGAAATTGGACCAGCCCTTAACCATGCAGAACGTCAGGGCTGTTTTTTTACTTATTACTTAATTACAGTTTTCAGCGCTTCGCCGATATCGGCCAGGCTGCGAACGGTCTTCACGCCAGCGGCTTCCAGCGCGGCGAATTTCTCATCCGCCGTCCCTTTACCACCGGCAATGATGGCGCCCGCGTGTCCCATACGTTTGCCTTTCGGCGCGGTCACGCCGGCGATGTAGCCGACAACCGGTTTGGTCACGTGATCTTTGATGTAAGCGGCCGCTTCTTCTTCCGCGCTACCGCCGATCTCACCGATCATGACGATCGCTTCGGTCTGCGGATCTTCCTGGAACAGCTTCAGGATATCGATGAAGTTAGAGCCCGGGATCGGGTCGCCGCCGATGCCCACGCAGGTGGACTGGCCGAAGCCGTAATCAGTGGTCTGCTTAACCGCTTCATAGGTCAGGGTACCGGAACGGGAAACGATGCCCACTTTACCCGGCTGGTGAATGTGGCCCGGCATGATGCCGATTTTGCATTCGCCTGGGGTGATCACGCCCGGGCAGTTTGGCCCGATCATGCGCACGCCCGCTTCATCCAGCTTCACCTTCACGGTCAGCATATCCAGCGTCGGGATGCCTTCGGTGATGGTGATAATCAGCTTAATGCCTGCATCGATAGCTTCCAGGATGGAGTCTTTGCAGAACGGCGCCGGAACGTAGATAACGGATGCGGTTGCGCCGGTCGCTTCTACCGCTTCGCGCACGGTGTTGAACACCGGCAGGCCCAGATGGGTGGTGCCGCCTTTGCCCGGCGTTACGCCGCCAACCATTTGCGTACCGTAAGCGATGGCTTGTTCAGAGTGGAATGTACCCTGGCTACCGGTGAAGCCCTGGCAGATAACCTTGGTATCTTTATTAATTAAAACGGACATTATTTCCCCTCCACTGCGGCAACAACCTGCTGAGCTGCATCCGTCAGACTTTTCGCTGCAATAATATTCAGGCCGCTGTCAGCCAGTTTCTTCGCGCCCAGTTCGGCGTTGTTACCTTCCAGACGAACCACTACCGGGACGTTAACGCCCACTTCGGCTACCGCGCCGATGATGCCGTCGGCAATCAGGTCGCAGCGTACGATACCGCCGAAGATGTTAACCAGAACCGCTTTTACGTTGTCGTCAGAGAGGATGATTTTAAACGCTTCGGTGACTCGCTCTTTGGTTGCGCCGCCGCCAACGTCGAGGAAGTTAGCCGGTTCGCCGCCGTGCAGCTTAACGATGTCCATGGTGCCCATGGCCAGGCCCGCGCCGTTCACCATGCAGCCGATGTTACCGTCCAGCGCGACGTAGTTCAGCTCCCACTGCGCCGCCTGAGCTTCGCGCGGGTCTTCCTGCGACTGGTCGCGCATTTCGCGCAGATCCGGCTGGCGGAACAGCGCGTTGCCGTCAGCGCCCAGTTTACCGTCGAGACAGATCAGGTCGCCCTGCTTAGTGATCACCAGCGGGTTGATTTCGATCAGCGCCAGGTCGCGCTCAAGGAAAATGGTCGCCAGGCCCATAAAGATTTTGGTGAACTGCTGAACCTGTTTACCTTCCAGACCCAGTTTGAACGCCAGTTCGCGGCCCTGGTAAGGCATCGGACCCGCCAGCGGATCGATGGCGATTTTGTGGATCAGGTGCGGGGTCTCTTCCGCCACTTTTTCGATTTCCACGCCGCCTTCGGTAGAGGCCATAAAGACCACGCGACGGGAGCTACGGTCAACAACCGCGCCCAGGTACAGCTCTTTATCAATATCGGTCGCCGCTTCAACCAGAATCTGGTTAACCGGCTGGCCGTTCGCATCTGTTTGATAGGTGACGAGGCGTTTGCCCAGCCAGTGTTCAGCAAATGCGCGAATGTCTTCTTTGCTCTTCACTACTTTCACACCGCCCGCTTTGCCGCGGCCACCAGCGTGAACCTGACATTTCACTACCCACGGACCCGCGCCGATTTTTGAAGCGGCTTCTTCTGCTTCACGCGGAGTAGTACAGGCATAACCCACCGGCGCCGGTAAGCCATAGCGGGCAAAGAGTTGTTTTGCCTGATATTCATGTAAGTTCATGTGTTCAGTCCATCCTTCAGGGAATAATTATAAACCTGTAGGCCTGATAACGGCGCTCGCGCGCTTTACCCGGCCTACGGTAGGTCATACTCTTGCTGACTACACGTCCAGCAGCAGACGAGTCGGGTCTTCCAGCAGCTCTTTAATCGCAACCAGGTAGCCAACCGACTCACGTCCGTCGATCAGACGATGGTCGTAGGAGAGCGCCAGGTACATCATCGGCAGAATTTCCACCTTACCATTCACCGCCATCGGACGATCTTTGATGGCATGCATACCCAGAATCGCGCTCTGCGGCGGGTTGATGATCGGCGTGGACATCAGAGAACCGAATACGCCGCCGTTGGTAATGGTGAAGTTACCGCCGGTCAGGTCGTCTACGGTCAGCTTGCCGTCGCGGCCTTTTACTGCCAGCTCTTTAATTTTCTTCTCGATATCCGCCATGCCCAGCAGATCGACGTCGCGCAGAACCGGGGTGACCAGGCCGCGAGGCGTGGAGACCGCCATGCTGACGTCGAAATAGTTGTGGTACACCACGTCGTCGCCATCGATAGAGGCGTTCACTTCCGGATAGCGTTTCAGCGCTTCCACGACCGCCTTCACGTAGAAGGACATGAAGCCCAGGCGGATACCGTGACGTTTTTCAAACGCGTCACCGTACTGCTTACGCAGATCCATAATCGGCTTCATGTTGACTTCGTTGAAGGTCGTCAGCATGGCGGTGGAGTTTTTCGCTTCCAGCAGACGCTCGGCAACGCGTTTGCGCAGACGGGTCATCGGCACGCGTTTTTCCGAGCGGTTGCCCAGCTGCGCCGGAGCAGCAGCAGCAGCAGCGGGAGCAGCCGCCGGCGCTTCAGCTTTAGCCGGCGCGCTCGCCAGATGCTTCTCCACGTCTTCACGGGTCAGGCGGCCGCCAACGCCGGTGCCTTTAATGGCCGCCGCGTCGAGGCTGTGTTCCGCCAGCAGACGGCGAATCGCCGGGCTCAGCGCATCGTTGTTTTGTTCTTCCAGAGAAGCCTGCTGGCGCTGGGCCGGCGTCGACTCTTTGGCGTCGGCTTTCGCACCGGACTCTTTGCCCGCGCTGTTGCCTTCACGCAGGCGGCCGAGGATCTGACGAGAGAGCACGGTGGCGCCTTCGTCTTCAATCACCGCGTCCAGAATGCCATCCGCTGAAGCCGGTACTTCCAGTACCACTTTGTCAGTTTCGATTTCTACCAGCACTTCGTCACGAACAACCGCATCGCCCGGTTTTTTATGCCAGGTGGCAACCGTTGCGTCAGCTACGGACTCAGGCAGGTCGGGAACCAGAATATCTACGCTACTCATTATGTATCCTTTAATTAATCGACGTTCAGCGCGTCATTGACCAGATCTTGTTGCTGTTTCTGGTGAACGGACAGGTATCCTACCGCCGGAGAGGCGGAGGCCGGGCGGCCTGCATAACGCAGAGAGGCCCCAAACGGAATCACTTCACGGAAGTGATGCTGGCTGCAGTACCACGCGCCCTGGTTGAGCGGTTCTTCCTGACACCAGACAAAATCATGCACGTGCGCATACGGTTTCAGCGCTTCCTGTACCGCCTGGTGCGGGAACGGGTAGAGCTGCTCTATGCGAACGATAGCGACATCTTTTTGCTCTTTCTTGCGGCGCTGTTCCAGCAGGTCGTAATAAACCTTACCAGAGCACAGCACAACACGCTTCACGGCTTTCGGGTCGAGATCGTCGATTTCACCGATTGCCGGCTGGAAGGTGCCGTTAGCCAGTTCGTCCATGCTCGATACCGCCAGCGGGTGACGCAGCAGCGATTTCGGCGACATCACGATCAGCGGGCGACGCATACCGCGCAGCGCCTGACGACGCAGCATATGGTAAACCTGCGCCGGCGTGGACGGTACGCAAACCTGCATGTTCTGCTCGGCGCAGAGCTGCAGATAGCGTTCCAGACGCGCGGAGGAGTGCTCCGGCCCCTGGCCTTCGTAGCCGTGCGGCAGTAGCATCACCAGACCGCACATACGGCCCCACTTCTGCTCGCCGGAGCTGATGAACTGGTCGATAACCACCTGCGCGCCGTTGGCGAAGTCGCCGAACTGCGCTTCCCAGATGGTCAGAGTACGCGGCTCTGCGGTGGCATAGCCGTATTCAAACGCCAGGACCGCTTCTTCCGACAGCACGGAGTCCCAGACTTTAAAATGGCCCTGACCGTTGTGGACGTGCTGCAGCGGCGTATAGGTTGAACCATTTTTCTGGTTATGGATCACCGCGTGGCGGTGGAAGAAGGTCCCGCGCCCGGAGTCTTCGCCGGACAGACGCACCGAAATACCTTCATCGACCAGCGTGGCGTAGGCGAGGTTTTCCGCGCCGCCCCAGTCGAACAGCTTCTCGCCGGCGGCCATTGCCTGACGATCGCCATAGATTTTCGCGACGCGCGACTGCATCTCAACGGCTTCCGGCACCGTACTGATGCGTTTCGCCAGCTCCTGCAGACGCTTAGGTTCAACTTTGTCCGGATAGCTCTCATCCCACTCGTGGTTGAGGTACGGGGACCAGGTAAAGGAGTGCATGTTCATCGGACGCCACTCCTGCACCACGCATTCGCCGGCATCCAGCGCGTCGCGGTAGAGGTTAACCTGCTCGGTAGCGTCTTCCAGCGTCGCGACCTTATCGGCTTCCAGCTTGTCAGCGTAGATTTTGCGCGGGGTCGGATGCTTTTTGATTTTCTGGTACATCAGCGGCTGGGTTGCGCTCGGCTCGTCGGCTTCGTTGTGGCCGTGACGGCGGTAGCACACCAGGTCAATGAAGACATCGCGTTTGAAGGTATTACGGAAATCCAGCGCCAGGCGGGTCACGAAAGCGACCGCTTCCGGGTCATCGGCGTTGACGTGGAAAATCGGCGACTGCACCATCTTACCGATGTCGGTACAGTACGGGGTAGAACGCGCATCCAGCGGGTTAGACGTGGTGAATCCCACCTGGTTGTTAATCACGATGCGTACGGTACCGCCCACTTCGTAACCGCGAGCTTTGGACATGTTCAGGGTTTCCTGAACCACGCCCTGGCCGGTGACCGCGGCGTCGCCGTGAATGGTGATCGGCAGAACTTTGTTGCTGCTCGGTTCGTCGAGACGATCGAGGCGAGCGCGTACGGAGCCGATAACTACCGGGCTGACGATTTCCAGGTGCGACGGGTTAAACGCCAGCGCCAGGTGCACCAGGCCGCCTTCGGTTTCCATGTCGGACGAGAAGCCCATGTGGTACTTCACGTCACCGGTACCGAGGTGTTCTTTATGTTTACCGGCAAATTCGTCGAACAGGTCCTGAGGTTTTTTACCCAGCACGTTGACCAGTACGTTCAGACGACCGCGGTGCGCCATGCCCAGCACCACTTCGCGGGTGCCGCTCTTACCCGCGTGGCGGATAATCTCTTTGAGCATCGGGATCAGCGCATCGCCGCCTTCCAGCGAGAAGCGTTTCGCGCCCGGGAATTTCGCCCCGAGGTAGCGTTCGAGGCCTTCCGCCGCGGTCAGCTCGCTCAGGAAGCGTTTTTTCTCTTCGGCGCTAAAGCTCGCTTTGCCTGCTACCGACTCGATACGCTGCTGGATCCAGCGTTTTTCTTCGGTAGAAGTAATGTGCATATATTCCGCGCCGATGGAGCCGCAATAGGTTTGCTTCAGGGCAGAGATCAGATCGCCCAGCTTCATCGTGTCTTTACCGATGGCAAAAGAACCTACGTTATAGATCTCCTGGAAATCGGCCTCGGTCAGATCGTGGTAAGCCGGATCGAGATCCGCCACTCTCTCTTGCTGCCACAGTCCCAGCGGATCGAGATTCGCATGCTGGTGACCACGGAAGCGGTATGCGTTGATGAGCTGCAGGACTTTAACCTGCTTCACATTGGTGTCAGGGTCGGAAATCGAAGAAGTGTAACGCGAGGCATCCTTCGCCAGGCGGCGGAAATAATCACGCGTTTTGGAATGAAATTGATCCGGTTTGACTCCGGTGCCAGGTAACTGCTGGAACATAGAACGCCAGTTGGCGTCAACAGAGTCAGGATCGGTTAAGAAGTCTTCATAGAGCTGTTCTATCCAGCTCTGGTTCGAACCAGAGAGGTAAGAAGAGTCCAGCCAGGCTTTCATTGCGCCGTTCTGCATCGTGATCCCTTAAGCATTTATATGCTTATTTCGCCGTAGAAACTACCACGCACAGAAGTTGTACGTGCCGGGGTTCACTTGTTGCGGATGAGTTGTGGTTTCGTCCGCTAAGGAACCTTTAAAAACTGCCATTAATCTTCGGCGTTCAGGCTGCGGTTGCGTCAGCTGCCTTCACTTACCCCGGTCACATAGTTCACTATGCTCCCGGAGATGCGTTCAGTTGCCGCCTTACCTCGCTCTGAACGCCTTGATTACTGGTACATATTTGGCGGTTTTTAAAGATTTCCTGCTATCCCCTTCATACTTCAAGTTACATGTGCGTTGGCTTTCCTCACTCACCCCAGTCACTTACTTGAGTAAGCTCCTGGGGATTCGCTGCGTCGCCGCCGTCCTGTAACTCGAATTATTTAGGGTATTCATTTCCCGGCGGCACGAACGCTGCCGGGGCTACTGCTTTTGGTAGCCCGGATAAGCGCTAGCGCCATCCGGGGCAGACCGGGTTACTTACGCACTGCGCTGCAGCAGCATCGACTTAATATGGCCGATGGCGCGCGTTGGGTTCAGCCCCTTAGGACACACACTGACGCAGTTCATAATGCTGTGACAGCGGAATACGCTGAAAGCATCGCTCAGCCCTTCGAGGCGCTCGCTGGTTTCGGTATCGCGACTGTCGATCAGGAAGCGATACGCGGCCAGCAGGCCGGCCGGGCCGATAAACTTGTCCGGGTTCCACCAGAACGACGGGCAAGACGTTGAACAACATGCGCAGAGAATACACTCATACAAACCATCGAGTTTCTCACGCTGCTCTGGCGACTGCAGATGCTCGCGAGCCGGAGGATTTTGCCCATTATTCAACAAGTAAGGCTTAATCTTCTCATATTGTGCATAGAATTGCCCCATGTCTACCACCAAATCACGGATAACCGGTAATCCTGGCAGCGGACGGATAACAATTTTCTTACCCGGCTGATTCAGCGCGGAGATCGGCGTGATGCACGCCAGACCATTTTTCCCGTTCATGTTCAGACCGTCGGAGCCACAAACCCCTTCACGGCAGGAGCGGCGGAACGACAGCGACGGGTCTTTCTCTTTCAGCTGGATTAACGCGTCCAGCAGCATCATGTCGCGACCCTCTTCCGCTTCCAGGGTGTAATCCTGCATGCGCGGAGCATCGTCTACGTCCGGGTTATAACGATAAACTGAAAACTCGAGTTTCATATTCCTGTCTCCGCATTAATAAGTACGAATCTTCGGCGGGAATGCCGGACGCAGCTTCGGTTCCATATTGACGCTACGACGCGTCATGGATTCCGACTCTGGCAGATACAGGGAATGGCACAGCCAGTTTTCATCATCACGATCCGGGAAGTCGAAGCGGCTATGCGCGCCGCGGCTTTCGGTACGGTAGTTCGCAGACATCGCGGTGGCGTAAGCGGTTTCCATCAGGTTATCCAGCTCCAGGCACTCAACGCGCTGGGTGTTGAACTCGCTGGAAGTATCATCCAGGCGGGCGTTTTTCAGACGCTCGCGGATGGCTTTCAGCTGCTCAAGGCCCTTCGCCATTGCATCCCCTTCGCGGAAGACCGAGAAGTTATGCTGCATACACTCTTGCAGCGCTTTGCGGATTTCGACCGGGTCTTCACCATTCCGGTTGCCGTTCCAGCGGTTCAAACGTTCCAGAGAAGCGTCGATCTCTTCATCCGTCGCGTCGCGCAGTACGCCCTGCTCGGCGATAGACTCTTGCAGGTGCAGACCCACCGCGCGGCCAAAGACCACCAGGTCAAGCAGCGAGTTGCCGCCCAGACGGTTCGCGCCGTGTACCGATACGCAGGCGATTTCGCCTACCGCGAACAGTCCCGGAATAACCACATCTTCGCCCTGCTCGTTGACGGTCAGCGCCTGTCCGCTCACTTTGGTCGGAATACCGCCCATCATATAGTGGCAGGTTGGGATAACCGGAATCGGCTCTTTTACCGGGTCGACGTGGGCAAAGGTGCGGGAGAGCTCCAGGATACCCGGCAGGCGGGATTCCAGCACTTCTTTACCGAGGTGATCGAGCTTCAGCTTGGCGTGCGGGCCCCACGGACCATCGCAGCCGCGACCTTCACGGATTTCGATCATGATGGAACGCGCCACCACGTCGCGACCCGCCAGGTCTTTCGCATTCGGGGCATAACGTTCCATGAAACGTTCGCCGTGTTTGTTCAGCAGGTAGCCGCCTTCACCGCGGCAGCCTTCTGTCACCAGAACGCCCGCCCCGGCGATACCGGTCGGGTGGAACTGCCACATTTCCATATCCTGCACCGGCACGCCGGCGCGGATCGCCATACCAACGCCGTCGCCGGTATTGATATGGGCATTGGTGGTGGACTGGTAGATACGACCGGCGCCGCCGGTAGCCAGCACGGTGGCGCGAGCCTTGAAGTAAACCACTTCACCGGTTTCGATACACAGGGCGGTACAACCGACCACCGCGCCATCGGCGTTTTTCACCAGATCCAGCGCGTACCACTCGGAGAAAATAGTGGTGTGATTCTTCAGGTTCTGCTGATAGAGGGTGTGCAGCAGGGCGTGACCGGTACGGTCAGCCGCCGCAGCGGTACGTGCCGCCTGCTCGCCGCCGAAATTTTTCGACTGGCCGCCGAACGGACGCTGATAAATCGTGCCATTTTCGAGGCGCGAGAACGGCAGACCCATATGATCCAGCTCCAGAATCGCTTCCGGGCCGGTTTTACACATGTATTCGATGGCGTCCTGATCGCCAATGTAGTCCGACCCCTTAACGGTGTCGTACATATGCCATTCCCAGTTATCTTCATGGGTATTACCGAGCGCGACGGTGATACCACCCTGCGCGGAAACGGTATGGGAACGGGTCGGAAAAACTTTAGAGAGCAGCGCACAGGTCTGGCCGCTCTGGGAAATCTGCAGCGCCGCGCGCATACCTGCGCCGCCGGCACCAATGACAACAGCATCAAATTCTCTGACAGGCAATTTCATTACACACCCCACACCACAACAAATCCATAAAGAACGTAAGCCACCAGCGCAACAACGATCAGCAGTTGCAGAATTAAGCGCACGGCCAGTGGTTTAACGTAGTCCGTTAATACCTGCCACATCCCGATCCAGGCGTGGATCAGAATGGAAACGAGAGCCAGCAGGGTGAAGACTTTAGTGAACGCGGAGGAGAAAAAGCCCGTCCAGACTTCCCATGAAATTTCACCGGTGGTGGCAAAGAAGCCAACCATATAGATGATGTAAAGGGTCAGAACGATAGCGGTAGCACGGACCAGAATAAAGTCATGTACGCCGTTGCGTCCTAGTGCTGAGGCGTTGCTTACCATACGAGGACTCCTGCGAGAAGTGAAAGCACGACAGTAATAACAAAAGAAATTTTGGCGGAGCGTGTCCCTACTTCGAGGGTTTCTTCAAGGTAGCCAAAATCCATCAGCAGGTGGCGAATACCGACCACCGCGTGATACGCCAGCGCGGTCAGGATGCCCCACATGATGAACTTCACAAAGAAGCTATCCATAATGGATGCCGCAGTGAGAAAACCTTCGGGAGAGGAAAGGCTGGTGCCCAGCAGCCAAAGCAGAATCCCGATCGCCACGAAGGTGATCACTCCGGATACGCGATGGAGAATGGACGCTATCGCCGTGATTGGGAACCGGATCGTTTGCAGATCCAGATTGACAGGTCTTTGTTTTTTCACATTTCTTACCATGAATAACGCCCACATGCTGTTCTTATTGTTTCCTTCCTCCGGTCTGCTTGCGGGTCAGACAGCGTCCTTATCTATAACTAAAAGTCATGTTAAAACGCCTTTCCAGGAGTTAAAGCGTGACAAAATAACGCTGGGTGGCTCGGGATTGCAGGGTGTTCCGGAGACCTGGCGGCAGTATAGGCCGTTCACAAAATCATTACAATTAACCTACATATAGTTTGTCGGGTTTTCTCCCGAACAGTGATCCATGTCACGATAACAACATATTTTTAATTTTTAATCATCTGATTTGACAAATATTAAACATTATTGTTACAACCATTACCAGATAAATGCAATAATACGCAAAAGTTATGGGGTCACTCTTTTACCTGAGAATAAGTTATGCAACAGTGAGAGAGTATTGACCGATGTAATCAGGACAGTTATTAGTGGTATATAGTTTTATAATATTCGGGCTGCTAAAACGCTGATTTGCTGTTGTTTCGTCGTAGGCTGAAGACGTACCATCAAGCGCCCTTGCTCTGTACCCTGCCCTTTTCGCGACGCAGAGCGATGTGCAACATAACAAACTGGTAATGTCATCTGCTACGGGCTGAATGCAAATCCACCACCCGGCAGCCTTAAGCAATAAAGGCGCTAAGGAGACCATAAATGTCTGATGCTAAAGCAAAAATCACCCTGGGTGGTGATACTGCTATCGAACTGGATGTGCTAAAGGGCACGCTCGGTCAGGATGTTATTGATATTCGTAGTCTTGGTTCAAAAGGCGTGTTTACTTTTGACCCTGGTTTTACCTCCACCGCATCCTGCGAATCTAAAATCACCTTTATCGACGGTGATGAAGGTATCCTGCTGCACCGCGGTTTCCCGATCGATCAGTTAGCAACCGACTCCAACTATCTGGAAGTATGCTACATCCTGCTGAACGGTGAGAAGCCGACCCAGGCCCAGTACGACGAATTCAAAACCATCGTTACCCGCCACACCATGATTCACGAACAGATTACCCGTCTGTTCCACGCGTTCCGCCGCGATTCTCACCCGATGGCCGTCATGTGCGGTATCACCGGTGCGCTGGCCGCGTTCTATCACGATTCGCTGGATGTGAATAACCCACGCCACCGCGATATCGCCGCATTCCGCCTGCTCTCCAAAATGCCGACGATGGCGGCAATGTGTTACAAGTACTCTATCGGCCAGCCTTTCGTTTATCCGCGCAACGACCTCTCCTACGCGGGTAACTTCCTGAATATGATGTTCTCCACGCCGTGTGAAAAATATGAAGTGAATCCGATTCTGGAACGCGCCATGGACCGTATCCTGATCCTGCACGCCGACCACGAACAGAACGCTTCAACGTCCACCGTACGTACCGCCGGCTCTTCCGGCGCGAACCCGTTTGCCTGCATCGCTGCGGGTATTGCCTCCCTGTGGGGACCGGCACACGGCGGCGCCAACGAAGCAGCGCTGAAGATGCTCGAAGAGATCAGCTCCGTTGAACACATTCCGGAATTCGTCCGTCGCGCGAAAGACAAAAATGACTCTTTCCGCCTGATGGGCTTTGGCCACCGCGTGTACAAAAACTACGACCCGCGCGCCACCGTGATGCGTGAGACCTGCCACGAAGTGCTGAAAGAGCTCGGTACCAAAGACGATCTGCTGGAAGTGGCCATGGAGCTTGAGCACATCGCGCTCAACGACCCGTACTTCATCGAGAAGAAACTCTACCCGAACGTCGATTTCTACTCCGGTATCATCCTCAAAGCGATGGGCATTCCGTCTTCTATGTTTACCGTTATCTTCGCGATGGCGCGTACCGTGGGCTGGATTGCGCACTGGAACGAAATGCACAGCGACGGCATGAAAATCGCCCGTCCGCGCCAGCTGTATACCGGCTACGAAAAGCGCGATTTCAAAAACGATATCGCCCGTTAAGAGGGCTATCGCAGCGACAAAAAACGCGCCTGAAGGCGCGTTTTTTTATTGCTGACATCCCGGGCACCAGTAAAACGGCCGCGACGATAGCATCGTTCTCTCGATTATTCCGCCGCAGCGCTCGCAGGCCTCCCCTTCGCGATGAAAAACCTTAAAGCGAAACAGCGCGCCGTGGTGCTTATTCTCGTCCACCAGACCGCGGGTGTTGTAGGACAATCGCGGGATCTCCAGCAGCGCATGCGCCAGCGCATCGAGCTGTTTTTCATCCAGTTCAGAGGCTTTATGCCGCCCGGTCAGCCCCACCTGCCAGAGGATCTCCACGCGCAGATAGTTGCCTAATCCGGCAAGAAACGCCTGATCCAGCAGCAGACCGGAGAACTGGCGGTTGCGGAATTTCGCCGACAGCAGCCGCGCTTTGACCTGTTCAACGCTAAGGCGCATATCGAGCACATCCGGCCCGACCCGCAGCAAAAACGGATGGCGGGCGAGCTGCTCGGGCGTCAGCATCTCAATATCAGAGGCGCTGTAGAGCAAAATCGCCCTGCGCGCGGTCTGCAGCCGAACGCGCAGAACGCGCGTCGTTTCAGGCTGCTCCCCCGCGTCCACCACTCGCCAGACGCCGTACAGCTGATTGTGGCTATACAGCGTTAACCCGCCGGAGAAGTGGGTCAGCAGCGCCTTACCGCGAGTTTCAATGTGCGTCACTCGCTGGCCGACCAGCTGAGATTGGTAATGTTGTAACTGCGGGAAGGCGAACCACGCCCCGGTCAGGGGTTCGCCTTTAATCGCCGCTTCCAGGCTATCCGCCGCGCGGCGAATTTCCGGACCTTCCGGCATAATCTTGTCCTTGTGTTAATGCGTTGCCCCACCGCCGACTTTCACATCGCCATCCTGCTGCAGGGCAACGGCGATGGCCGTCTCCAGCGCGGCCTGCACCGTCTCTACCGCCATACTGGCTTCGCCGGGATGAGCCGCGGCCTGCTCCGGCAAATACGGAATATGGATAAACCCGCCCTTCGCGCCGCTGCGATGACGCAGGCTGTGCAGCAGGCCGTACATCACGTGATTACAGACAAACGTCCCCGCCGTCTGCGACACCGACGCCGGGATCCCCCGGCTGCGCAGGGCGGTTACGATCGCTTTGATCGGCAGCGTGCTGAAGTACGCCGCCGGCCCGCCGGCAGCGATCGGTACGTCGATCGGCTGCAGGCCTTTATTGTCCGGGATCCGCGCATCATCGACGTTGATCGCCACCCGCTCAACGGTGATGTCGACGCGACCGCCCGCCTGGCCAATCGCCAGGGTCAGGACGGGATCCAGCTCATCCAGCGCGGCGTTCAGCGCCGTCAGGGCGTCGCCAAAGACGCACGGCAGCTGCCGCGCCGCCACCGGCTGTCCGCCGATAATAGCGCCATCCAGCCGCTTTACCACTTCCCACGAAGGGTTAACCGCTTCGCCGCCGAACGGCTCAAAACCGGTAATTAACACGCCAGCCATGATCCCTCCTTACAGGAACATCAGGAAATAGAGCAAAAATACGTTCACGATAAGCAGCATAACGCCGGTCGGCACCTGGGCTTTTATGACCGCGTTTTTATCCGGCAGCTCCAGCAGCGCGGCAGGCACGATATTGAAGTTCGCCGCCATGGGCGTCATCAGGGTACCGCAGTAGCCGGAGAACATGCCAATGGCCGCCATCACCGCCGGGTTCCCCCCGTGCTGCAGCACCAGAATCGGGATCCCGACCCCCGCCGTCACGATAGGAAACGCGGCGAAAGCGTTGCCCATCACCATCGTCAGCAGCGCCATTCCCAGGGTATAGACGGCAACGGCGATAAACCGGCTGTCTACCGCCAGGTAGTGCTGCGTCAGCAGGGAGATGCTGTTGCCAACGCCGGCGGCGGTAAACAGCAGCCCGAGCACCGCGAGGATCTGCGGCAAAATAAACGCCCAGCCCACCGAATCCAGCAGGCGGCGGGCTTCCTGTAACGGCTGCGCCGCCGTTTCATGGGTCAT
Source organism: Klebsiella sp. PL-2018 (assembly GCF_019048985.1). Classification (NCBI taxonomy): domain Bacteria; kingdom Pseudomonadati; phylum Pseudomonadota; class Gammaproteobacteria; order Enterobacterales; family Enterobacteriaceae; genus Klebsiella; species Klebsiella sp. PL-2018. Next base: position 1,731,325 of record NZ_CP077673.1, on the reverse strand, counting down.
GCGGATAGCCATCACCAGACCGAGCAGCGTGCCCGCGGTCATCGAAAACAGCGTGATCAGCGTGGCGTGATTGCCCGGGCCAAAGATAGCGACCTGCAGCGAGGGGAGATTATTAAACAGCAGCACGCCGATCACCGTCACTACCGGGATCGCCATCGCCGGGAAAAACAGCCGGTTGCCAAGACGCGCGGCGCTGGCGGTACGTTCTTCCTGCGAGCGCTGATGATAGCGACCGAGGCGCACGCCGCCAAAACCGGCGATCAGCGCCAGCACCACCACCACCACGCCAACGCCGATATTAACGGCCCGCTTGTCGCCGACCAGCTCATAGGTCCAGTCGCCAAACAGAAACACCAGGCCATAGAGCCCCCAGAACAGGCCGGTTGTCAGCCTGCGCGGGTTGGCCTTATCGCGCCATGACATCACCGCCACCACCAGCAGAACCGCGCCCGCCAGCCAGTACAGCCAGGTTTGCTGAAAATTCATGCGGCACCGCCTTTCACCTGCCCGGCGTTAACCTTGTCCAGCTCGCGCTGGAGATGGCGGTCGAGGCGCCACAGGCGGGCGGAGTGGATCAGGAAGGCGCAGACCGCCGTTGGGATCCCCCACAGGGCGATATGCAGCGGCTCGGTCTGAATGCCGCCCGACTCCAGCATAAAGTTATGCATAAAGATAATCGCCCCGAAGGCGACGAAAATATCTTCCCCGAAGAACAGGCCCACGTTGTCGGTCGCCGCCGACATCGCACGCAGACGATAGCGCACCTCGCCGGGCAAGGCGCCGAAGTTTTTCTCCGCCGCCCCTTCCGCCATCGGCGCCAGCAGCGGGCGCACCATCTGCGGATGACCACCCAGGCTAGTGAGGCCCATCGCCGCGGTCACTTCACGAACGAACAGATAGACGATAAGCAGACGACCGGCGGTGGCGCTGCGGATCTTCGCGATCCACGTCTGCGCGCGCTCTTTCAGACCGTGCCGCTCCAGCAGGCCAATCACCGCCAGCGGCAGCAGAAGAATAAACGGCAGGTTGCGGGTATTAAGAAATCCTTCTCCCAGCTTTTCCAGAATGGTCGCGATCGGCATATGCGCCGTCAGACCCGTGATGATCCCGGACACAATAACCACCAGTACCGGGTTAAAACGCAGAACAAATCCGACCACGATCGCAGCAATGCCGATCAGTGGCCAGAGAGATAATGACTCTCCCATAGTTACATCCTGTATGTTGTTGTGAATTGTTGTCTAATGTTAATTGCTTGATAATATTGTTTTTATTCTTCTACTTCCGCACTGACCTGTATATTGCGCCCGGCAAACGCCGCGCGCAAGCGGCGCGCAAAATCCAGCGCGTGCTCGCCGTCGCCGTGCAGGCAGACGGTTTCCGCCACCACGTGCGCCCATTCGCCGGTGATGCTCCGCACCCGGCTGTGCTGCACCATTTCCAGGGTTTGCGCCAGCGACTGCTCTTCGCTCTCGATCAGCGCGCCGGGCTGGGTGCGCGGCACCAGGCTGCCGTCCGCCAGATAGCCGCGGTCGGCGAAGACCTCCTGGCGGGTGGTCAGCTGATAACGATGCCCGGCGCGAATCAGCTCGCTGCCCGCCAGGCCTACCAGCACCAGACCCGCGTCAACGTCATATACCGCTTTGGCGATAGCGTCAGCAAGCTGCGGATCTTTTGCTGCCTGGTTATAGAGCATGCCGTGCGGCTTGACGTGCTGCAGCTCGCCGCCCTGCGCGCGCACCAGCGCCGCCAGCGCGCCGACCTGATACAGCGTTTGCGCATAAACCGTTTCCGGCGGCAGCTGCATCGCCGTACGGCCAAAATTTTCCCGGTCAGGGAAGCTGGGATGCGCGCCCACCGCGACGCCATATTTCAGCGCTTCGCGGACGCACTGCAGCATCATCACCGCATCGCCCGCATGGAAACCGCAGGCGATATTGGCGGAAGAGACCAGCTGCAGCAGCGCGCTATCGTTGGCGCAGCCTTCGCCCAGGTCGGCGTTTAAATCAATCTTCATCGTTCAGTCTCCATGCCAGCTGTTCAAAATAACGTTGTCTGTCGGCGCGCGCCTTCAGCGCCTCCTCCAGGGAGCAGGGAACAAAGTGGATCGGCTGTCCCAGCGGGATCTGCGCCAGCTGGTACATGTCGGCTTCGATAATGGTCGCAATCCGCGGATAGCCGCCGGTGGTCTGCGCGTCGTTCATCAGTACGATGGGCTGGCCATTATGCGGAACCTGTACCACGCCGGGCAGCAGGCCGTGCGAAAGCATCTCGCGGTCGGTCGTCCGCTTCAGCGGTTGCCCCTGCAGACGATAGCCCATACGATTGCTCTGCGGGCTAAGCTGCCACGGCGAGCGCCAGAACGTGTCCTGCGACACGCTATCAAACTCCTGGTACTCGGGCCCGGGCAGCGCGCGGATGCGGTTGCCGATGGGGAGCTGCTTCACGCCGCGCGGCCCGCGGAACTGCTTATCCGATTTCCCCAGCTTCAGCCGGTCTCCGTCCTGCAAACGTCGACCTTCCAGACCACCAATCCCCACTTTCAGATCGGTGCTGCGCGAACCCAGCACCTTCGGCACCGCAATCCCCCCCGCCACCGCCAGGTAGCTGCGCACGCCGTGCTGCGGGTTCTTGAGCACCAGATGCTGCCCGGCCTTGACCGCCGTTCGCCAGCCCACCCATACCGGCTCGCCATCGAGCTTCGCCTCGCAGGCGGCGCCGGTCAGCGCAAACCAGCCGCTGCGTTCAAACTGAATATCCACCTGACCCAGCGTTATCTCCAGCGCCGCGGCGTTAGCGCCGTTACCCACCAGCAGATTAGCGGTGACCAGCGCCGGCTTATCCATAGCGCCACAGCGGCTGATGCCCAGCTGACGCAGCCCTTCACGCCCGCCGTCCTGCACCGAGGTATACATTCCGGCGCGGATAATTTTTAACATACGCCCTCCTTTTGCGGCACGAAACGCACTCTGTCGCCGGAACGCAGCAGCACCGGCTCCTTGCGCTTCGGATCAAACAGCGCCAGCGGCGTACGCCCCAGCAGCTGCCATCCCCCCGGCGTCGCCAGCGGATAGATCCCGGTTTGCGCCCCGCCAATACCGACGGACCCGGCGGGCACCAGCAGGCGCGGCTCCGCCCGTCGCGGCATCGCCAGTTGCTCCGGCAGGCCGCCGAAGTACGGGAACCCCGGCTGGAAGCCGAGGAACCACACCACGTACTCCACCGACGAATGCAGCTCAACCACCTGCTTTTCGCTCAGGCCGCTGTGGCGGGCAATTTCTCCCAGATCCGGTCCGTATTCGCCGCCATAAACTACCGGGACCGAGACCTCCCGCGATTCCGGTTCGAGCGTATCGCACTCCTCCCACCAGAGCTGCAGGCGCTCAATCGCGTCCCACGCCGTCTGCTGCGGGTTGCGCAATATCACGGTAATGTTGTTCATGCCCGGGATGGCTTCCACCACCTCGGTATGGCCTACCAGCCGCTGGGTTAACCGCCAGATCCGCTTCTGGCTTTCCAGCGTCACCGGAGGCTCAAGCTCCAGTACGACTGCCGTTTCACCTAATAAATAACAACGCGCTCGCTGCACTTTTGCCTCCGTTCATCAGGCCGGGTTCGGGATATCAATAAACGTGACGTCCAGTTCGGTATTTTCCGTCAGCCATTCGCTTAACGCGCGAATGCCGCCGCGCTCGGTGGCATGGTGCCCGGCGGCGTAGAAATGCAGCCCCTGCTCGCGCGCCGAGTGTATGGTTTGCTCTGAAACTTCACCGGTAATAAACGCATCGACGCCAAAGCGGGCCGCGCTGTCGATAAAGCTTTGCCCACCGCCGGTGCACCAGGCCACGCGGGCGACTTTATCCGGCCCGGTGTCGCCGCACCACAGCGGTTTGCGACCCAGCCGCGCTTCAATCCATGAAGCCAGCTCCAGGCCCGATACCGCCATCGACAGTTCGCCCCACGGTACCAGCGGTTCAATCTCCCCCATCACATTGATGCCGAGCAGCGACGCCAGCTGAGCGTTATTGCCCAGTTCCGGGTGAGCGTCGAGCGGCAGGTGCCAGCCATAGAGGTTAATGTCGTTAGCCAGCAGCGTTTTGAGGCGATTGCGCTTCATGCCGCGAATGACCGGCGATTCGCCTTTCCAGAAGTAGCCGTGATGGACGATCACCGCATCGGCCTCCAGGCGGACGGCTTCATCCAGCAGCGCCTGGCTGGCGGTCACGCCGGTGACGACTTTTTGTATCGTTTCGCGCCCTTCCACCTGGAGCCCGTTGGGGGCGTAATCACTGATGGCCGCGCTATTGAGTTTTTCATTAATCAGTTGTTCCAGTTCACTATTTTTCATTGCCGTTCCACCAGGTCATCGTTCTATGCAGAGGAATAACATAACGGTATCCGTCCGGTCAGTCGATAGTTCTGCCGCTTCGCCGTCCATTTTGACTTTTCGCGAAATCCCGCAATTTGTCTACTCCCTCGCTCGCGCATTCGTGTATATTTATGCACTATTACAGCATATTAAATAACCAGAAAGCCCATAAGGCCATGAATATCGCTAGTTAATGGCTATTCATGCAGAAAGATCGACTTTCTTTTTTACGGCAGGACAAGGCATTACATGAACACACAATCCTCACAGCCGCGGGCGATTTATTACGTCGTTGCGCTGCAAATCTGGGAATATTTCAGTTTTTACGGCATGCGCGCGCTGCTGATTCTTTATCTCACCAATCAGCTCAAGTATGACGATAATCATGCTTATGCGCTGTTCAGCGCCTACTGTTCTTTAGTCTACGTCACGCCGATTCTCGGCGGCTTCCTGGCCGATAAGCTGCTGGGCAACCGCATGGCGGTAATGCTCGGCGCGCTGCTGATGGCCATCGGCCATCTGGTGCTCGGCGCCAGCGAAATCGCCCCTACCTTCCTCTATCTGTCGCTGGCGATTATTGTCTGCGGCTACGGGCTGTTTAAATCCAACGTCAGCTGCCTGCTCGGCGAGCTGTATGAACCCACCGACCCGCGCCGCGACGGCGGTTTTTCGCTGATGTACGCGGCGGGCAACGTCGGGTCTATCGTTGCGCCGATCGCCTGCGGCTACGTGCAGGAGGAGTACAGCTGGGCGATGGGCTTCGCGCTGGCGGCCATCGGCATGATCGCCGGGCTGGTGATTTTCCTCAGCGGCAATCACCATTTCCGCCACACCCGGGGCGTCAATCGCGAAGCGCTGCGGGCGCGGACTTTCGTCTTACCAAACTGGGGCTGGCTGCTGGTGCTGCTGATCGCCGCGCCGCTGCTGATCACCGTGCTGTTCTGGCAGGAGTGGTCGGTTTACGCGCTGATTGTGGCGACGGTTATCGGCCTGGCGGTACTGACGCGGATCTACCTGCGGGCGGAGACCGCCAGGCAGCGTAAAGAGCTGCGTCTGATTATGGTGCTCACCTGCTTCAGCCTGCTGTTCTGGGCCTTTGCGCAGCAGGGCGGCAGCTCCATCAGCCTCTATATCGACCGTTTTGTTAATCGTCATTTTATGGGCTATGAGATACCGACCGCGATGTTCCAGTCGGTGAACGCCTTTGCGGTGATGCTCTGTGGGGTGGTGCTGGCGTGGCTGGTGAAGGAGAATAATAACGGCAACCGTACCGTGCGCATCTGGGGCAAATTCGCGCTGGGCCTCGGCCTGATGAGCGCCGGTTTCTGTATCCTGACCCTCAGCGCACGCTGGTCGGCGGCTTACGGACAATCTTCAATGCCGCTGATGGTGCTGGGCCTGGCGGTGATGGGCTTCGCCGAGCTGTTTATCGACCCGGTGGCGATGTCGCAGATTACCCGTATTGAGATCCCCGGCGTGACCGGGGTGCTGACCGGTATTTATATGCTGCTCTCCGGCGCTATCGCTAACTATCTGGCAGGCGTGATTGCCGATCAAACCTCGCAGGGGTCGTTCGACGCCGCCGGGGCCGTCAACTACTCGATCAACGCCTACATTGAGGTGTTCAGCCAGATAACCTGGGGCGCGCTGGCCTGCGTCGGCCTGGTGCTGGCTATCTGGCTGTATCACGCCGTTAAGATCCGGACTCGTCGCCTGGCGATGGAGTCTTAAGCCCTCTGGCGGCTTCCCAGGCCGCCAGCGTCGCCAGCCGCGCCTGCTTGTGGTCAACAATCGGGCGCGGATAATCCAGCGTTACGCCCTGTTTCTCCGCCCACAGCCACGGTTGATGCACCGCTTTTTCAGGTACCCCGGCCAGCTCCGGCAGCCATTGACGAATAAACTGCCCCGCTTTGTCGAAGCGCTCTCCCTGGGTCGTCGGATTAAAAATACGAAAATAGGGCGCGGCATCGGTACCCGTGGATGCCGCCCACTGCCAGCCGCCGTTATTCGCCGCCAGATCGCCATCAATAAGCTGTTCGATAAAGTAGCGCTCGCCCAGCCGCCAGTCGATGCGCAGGTCTTTCACCAGGAAACTGGCGACAATCATCCGCAGGCGGTTATGCATCCAGCCGGTCGCATTAAGCTGACGCATCGCGGCGTCGACAATCGGGAAGCCGGTTTGCCCGCGCTGCCAGGCCTGAAGCGCGGATTTATCATCCAGCCACGCCACGTTATCGGTCCAGTCGATAAAAGGCCGCCCCTTACACAAGTTTGGGTAGTAAACCATCAGGTGACGATAAAACTCGCGCCAGATAAGCTCGTTGAGCCATACCGATCCGGCTTCGCCATCCAGCGCCCGCGGCTGCTCCACCCGCAAACGGTGCAGGCACTGGCGCGGTGAGAGCGCGCCCACCGCCAGGCACGGCGACAGTCGGCTGGTCCCCTCGATGGCGGGAAGATCGCGCTGCTGCTCATAGTCGGCGGCCTTTTGCTGGCAGAAGCGGCGAAGCCGGGCGATGGCGCTTTTTTCATCCGCGGCGAACAGCTCGCTATCAAATGGCGTCTGCGGATAATCTATTTTCACTTCAGACGCCGCAGCGATGGGCCCGCCCGCGCGGACTTGCGGCGCGGCGACGCACTCCGGCAGCGCTTCCTGCAAACGGCGAATAAAGGCATTTTTAAACGGCGTGAAGACCTTATACATTTCACGACTGCCGGTCAGTACGCTGCCCGGCGGCAGCAGAACGCTGTCATCAAAGCCCTGACAGGTCACCTCTGCTAAGGTTTTCTCCACCGCCGCATCGCGCTGGCGTTCATTGATTTCGTACTGGTAGTTGTAAAACAGATGGGTCACCTGCCGCTGCCGGCAAATGCTGGCGAGCAGCGCCACGCTGGCGGTGAAATCTGCGGCATGTTCAATCTGCAGCGGGATCCCCTTTTCGGCCAGCGCCGCTTGCAGGCTATGAAGGTGGCTGACCATAAACGCCGCCTGGCGCGGCGCCATACCGTGCTGGCGCCATTGCCCAGGCGTGGCGATAAATAATCCCAGCACCTCGGCATCGGGATCGCGGCAGGCGGCGGCGAGCGCCAGGTTATCGTGGATGCGCAAATCCGCGCGAAACCAGACCAGATGGGTGGCCATAGCATTCCTTTCATCATGAAAATTGATAAGTTCGACTTATATTTAACCCTCCCGCAGGCTTAACCTTCGGGGAGTGAATAAGTGTAAGCCACTCATGGCAAAAAAAACCGCCGGGTAAACCGGCGGCATGATGATAAGGCAATCTGTTGGCACGCTGTGCCGGGGAAGACAGGGTAAATAAGCCAGGATATCAATCCATTAGCCCGTTTCCGCAGCGCGCGCCCGCTGAGCCATAAACCGTTATTAATAAAAATCTGCGGAGACTTTTTCAGCCTGCGCCAGCCATACCGGCTGTTCGCTGGTTTTCGCCCACACGCGGTGCAGCCAGCTGTAAAAACGGGCGCGATCTTTCCAGAACAGCATTACCGGCAGCGCCAGCACGCCAGCCGCCACGGCGAAAGCGCGACGCGCAAAGATGATATGAGCAGGATAAGTTTTGTACAACGCCATAATTTCTCTCCCCTTTGTCAGGCCGGCAAGCAAAGCCGGTAAAGTTAATCTGTTTCTCTGCTTAAAATAGTACCGCTTTGGCTGTAATTTTACTACTCATCCGACCACTAAAAAGCACGTATTTAGCCTTTATTTACATTCACCCGGTAACTTGGTTACAAAAAAGTTAAATTAATACTAACCATTAGTTAAATTGTGGTCTTGGCGATTTTTATATTTTTTTTACACCCCCGCCGCTGATTTTTGCGAAATCTTTGCGCCCGACTGCCTATTCTCCTCGTAAATCAAAAAGACATCCGGAGGTGGATTGTGAGTGCAGGCGTAATCGCTGGCGTAGCGCTGGTGTTCCTGTTGCTGGTTTATCTGGTTTATGCCCTGATACACGCGGAGGCATTCTGATGGCCGCTCAAGGATTTTTACTCATCGCGAGCTTTATTCTGCTGCTGTTGATCCTGGCTCGTCCGCTGGGCACGGCGCTGGCGACGATGATCAATGATGCCCCGCTACCGGGCCTGGCCGGTATCGAACGCGGTTTATGGCGGGCGGCGGGCATTCGTTCGCAGGAGATGAACTGGTATCAATATTTATTCGCTATTCTGCTGTTTAACGCGCTGGGTCTGCTGGTCCTGTTCACGCTGCTGATGTTCCAGGGCTCGCTGCCGCTCAATCCGCAGCACCTGCCAGGCCTGTCGTGGGACCTGGCGCTGAATACGGCGGTGAGCTTTGTCAGCAACACCAACTGGCAGGCCTATGCCGGTGAAACCACCATGAGTAGCCTTAGCCAGATGGCCGGGCTGGCGGTGCAAAACTTCCTCTCCGCCGCCACCGGCATCGCGGTGATCTTTGCCCTTACCCGCGCTTACTCCCGGCAAAAAGTCAGCACCCTTGGCAACGCCTGGGTCGATCTGACCCGCATCACCCTCTGGCTGCTGCTGCCCATTTCGCTGCTCATCGCGCTGTTCTTTATTCAGCAGGGCGTGCCACAGAGTTTTTCCCCGAATCAGGGCTTTACCTCGCTTGAAGGGGTACGCCAGATGCTGCCGATGGGGCCGGTGGCTTCACAGGAGGCGATCAAAATGCTGGGTACTAACGGCGGCGGCTTCTTTAACGCCAACTCAGCGCATCCGTTTGAAAACCCGACCGCGCTGACCAACCTGGTGCAGATGCTGGCGATCTTTCTCATCCCGGCGGCGCTGTGCTTCGCTTTCGGCGAGGTGGTGGGCGATCGCCGTCAGGGACGGGCCATTCTATGGGCGATGACGCTCATCTTCATCGTCTGCGTGGCGGTAGTGATGTGGGCGGAAACCCGCGGTAACCCGCATCTGCTGAGCCTTGGCGCCGACAGCAGTATCAATATGGAAGGCAAAGAGAGCCGGTTCGGTATTCTCGCCAGCAGCCTGTTTGCCGTGGTCACCACCGCCGCGTCCTGCGGGGCGGTCAACGCCATGCACGACTCCTTTACCGCGCTGGGCGGAATGGTCCCCATGTGGCTGATGCAGATAGGCGAAGTGGTCTTCGGCGGCGTCGGCTCGGGTCTGTACGGCATGCTGCTGTTCGTGATGCTGGCGGTATTTATCGCCGGGCTGATGATTGGCCGCACCCCGGAGTACCTCGGGAAGAAAATTGACGTCCGCGAAATGAAAATGATTGCGCTGGCGATCCTCGTGACCCCGACGCTGGTGCTCCTCGGCACGGCGCTGGCGATGATGACCGAAGCCGGTCGCGCGGGCATGTTCAACCCCGGGCCGCACGGCTTCAGCGAAGTGCTGTACGCCGTCACCTCGGCGGCCAACAACAACGGCAGCGCCTTTGGCGGCCTCAGCGCGGCGACGCCGTTCTGGAACCTGCTGCTGGCGTTCTGCATGCTGGTTGGCCGCTTCGCGGTCATTATCCCGGTGATGGCGATTGCCGGTTCGCTGGTAACGAAGAAAATTCAGCCCGCCGGCAGCGGCACGCTAGCCACCCATGACGCGCTGTTTATCGGCCTGCTGATCGGCACCGTGCTGTTGGTTGGCGCCCTGACCTTTATTCCCGCGCTGGCGCTCGGCCCGCTGGCGGAACACTTTTCCTTACTTTAAGCGATTGCGGAGCAACCTGTTATGAGTCGCAAATCATTAGCCCTGCTGGAGCCGACGCTGGTGCGTCAGGCCCTGCTGGACGCCGTGAAAAAACTGAGCCCTGCCGTACAGTGGCGTAACCCGGTGATGTTTATCGTCTGGATTGGCAGTCTGCTCACCACCCTGCTGGCTCTTGCCATGGCAAGCGGGCAGATCGCCGGCAGCGCCGGATTTACCGCCGCCGTTAGTCTCTGGCTGTGGTTCACCGTCCTGTTCGCCAACTTCGCCGAAGCGATGGCGGAAGGCCGCAGTAAAGCGCAGGCTAACAGCCTCAAAGGGGTCAAAAAGACCGCCTTTGCCCGTAAGCTGCGCGCGCCGCAGCACGATGCGCAAATTGACCACGTCCCCGCCGAAGAGCTGCGTAAAGGCGACGTGGTGCTGGTCGAAGCGGGGGATATCATTCCCTGCGATGGCGAAGTTATCGAAGGCGGCGCGTCGGTGGATGAGAGCGCCATTACAGGTGAATCCGCGCCGGTTATCCGCGAGTCCGGCGGCGACTTCGCCTCGGTGACCGGCGGGACGCGTATTCTCTCCGACTGGCTGGTGATCCGCTGCAGCGTCAACCCCGGCGAAACCTTCCTTGACCGGATGATCGCCATGGTTGAAGGCGCCCAGCGCCGCAAGACGCCGAACGAAATCGCGCTGACTATCCTGCTTATCGCCCTGACCCTGGTGTTCCTGCTGGCCACCGCCACCATCTGGCCTTTCTCCGCCTGGAGCGGTAACGCGGTCAGCGTCACGGTGCTGGTGGCGCTGCTGGTGTGCCTGATCCCCACCACTATCGGCGGCCTGCTGTCGGCCATCGGCGTCGCCGGGATGAGCCGCATGCTCGGCGCGAACGTGATTGCCACCAGCGGCCGCGCGGTTGAAGCGGCGGGCGACGTCGACGTCCTGCTGCTGGACAAAACCGGCACCATTACCCTCGGCAACCGCCAGGCTTCGGCATTCCTGCCTGCGCAGGGCGTGGAAGAGAAAACCCTTGCCGATGCCGCCCAGCTGTCGTCGCTGGCCGACGAAACGCCGGAAGGCCGCAGCATCGTGGTGCTGGCAAAACAGCGCTTTAATCTGCGCGAGCGCGATCTGCAATCGCTGCATGCCACCTTCGTGCCGTTTACCGCCCAGACCCGGATGAGCGGCATCAACATCGACCAGCGGATGATCCGCAAAGGTTCCGTGGATGCCATTCGCCGCCACGTTGAGGCCAACGGCGGCCACTTCCCGGCCGACGTCGATAAACAGGTTGAAGACGTGGCGCGACTTGGCGCCACGCCGCTGGTGGTCGCCGAAGGCGAACGCGTGTTGGGGATTATCTCGCTGAAAGATATCGTCAAAGGCGGCATCAAAGAGCGTTTTGCCCAGCTGCGTAAAATGGGGATTAAGACGGTGATGATCACCGGCGATAACCGCCTGACCGCCGCCGCTATTGCCGCGGAAGCAGGCGTGGACGACTTTCTCGCCGAAGCGACGCCGGAGGCCAAGCTGGCGTTGATCCGCCAGTATCAAGCGGAAGGACGGCTGGTGGCGATGACCGGCGACGGTACCAACGACGCCCCGGCGCTGGCGCAGGCCGACGTGGCGGTTGCGATGAACTCCGGTACCCAGGCGGCGAAAGAGGCGGGCAATATGGTGGATCTCGACTCTAACCCCACCAAACTGATCGAGGTCGTACATATCGGTAAACAGATGCTGATGACCCGCGGTTCGTTAACCACTTTCAGTATCGCCAACGACGTGGCGAAGTATTTCGCCATCATTCCGGCCGCCTTTGCCGCCGTCTATCCGCCGCTGGCGATGCTTAACGTGATGCATCTGCACTCGCCTTCTTCGGCGATCCTGAGCGCGGTGATTTTTAATGCGCTGATTATCATCTTCCTGATCCCGCTGGCGCTGAAGGGCGTGAGCTATAAGCCGCTGACGGCCTCGGCGATGCTGCGCCGCAACCTTTGGGTCTACGGCCTGGGCGGACTGCTGGTGCCCTTTATCGGTATCAAAGCGATCGACCTGTTATTGACCCTGACCGGGCTGCTGTGAGGAAAAAACCATGTCATTCATTCGTCCTGCTGTTGTGCTGTTTATTCTGTTAACGCTGCTCACCGGCGGCGTCTATCCGCTGTTAACCACCGCGCTGGGACAGTGGTGGTTCCCGCAGCAGGCCAACGGCTCGCTGGTGCGGATTGACGGCGAAGTGCGCGGTTCCCGCCTTATCGGGCAGAACTTTACCGCGCCGGGCTACTTCCAGGGCCGTCCTTCCGCGACGGCGGAGATGCCGGATAACCCGCTGGCGTCCGGCGGCAGCAACCTCGCCGCCAGCAATCCGGCGCTGGACAAAGCCATCAGCGAACGGGTGCAGACCCTGCGCGCCGCCAATCCGGACGCCAGCGCAACGGTTCCGGTGGAGCTGGTGACCGCCTCGGCGAGCGGACTGGATTACAGTCTGACGCCTGCCGCCGCTCTGTGGCAGGCGCCGCGCGTCGCCAAAGCGCGCCAGCTTAGCGTGGAGCAGGTCACGCAGTTGGTGAACGAGGCAACGCAAAAACCGTTGCTCAGTTTTCTCGGCCAACCTGTGGTAAATATACTGCAGCTGAATATGTCGCTGGATGCCCTGAAGGATAAGTAAAAATGAGTGACGAGCCGCTGCGTCCGGACCCTGACCGCCTGCTGCAACACGCCGCCGCCCCGCATCGCGGTAAGCTAAAGATATTTTTTGGCGCCTGCGCCGGGGTCGGTAAAACCTGGGCGATGCTGGCGGAAGCGCAGCGGCTGCGCGCCCAGGGTCTGGATATTCTGATTGGCGTGGCGGAAACCCACGGACGCAAAGAGACGGCCGCAATGCTTGAGGGGCTCAGTACCCTGCCCCAGCGCCGCCTTTCCCACCGCGGGCGCTACGTAAAGGAGTTTGACCTTGACGGCGCGCTGGCCCGTCGCCCGGCGCTGATTCTGGTCGATGAGCTGGCGCACAGCAACGCGCCCGGCTCGCGTCATCCTAAACGCTGGCAGGACGTCGAAGAGCTGCTGGAAGCCGGCATTGACGTATTTACCACCGTTAACGTCCAGCACCTCGAGAGCCTGAACGATGTCGTCAGCGGCATCACCGGCGTGCAGGTTCGCGAAACCGTCCCGGATCCGTTTTTCGACGCCGCCGACGATGTGGTGCTGGTGGACCTGCCCCCCGACGATCTGCGTCAGCGGCTCAATGAGGGAAAAGTCTATATCGGCGGCCAGGCCGAGCGGGCCATCGAGAACTTCTTTCGCAAGGGCAACCTCATCGCCCTGCGCGAGCTGGCGCTGCGCCGTACCGCCGATCGGGTCGATGAGCAGATGCGCGCCTGGCGCGACCGTCAGGGCCAGGAAAAGGTCTGGCATACCCGCGACGCCATTTTGCTGTGCATCGGCCATAACACCGGCAGCGAAAAGCTGGTCCGCGCCGCCGCCCGGCTGGCGGCCCGGCTGGGGAGCGTCTGGCATGCGGTGTATGTTGAAACCCCCTCTCTGCACCGCCTGCCGGAGGCGAAACGGCGGGCGATTCTCGCCGCGCTCAGGCTGGCGCAGGAGCTGGGCGCGGAAACCGCCACCCTCGCCGATCCTTCTGAAGAGAAGGCCGTTCTCCACTACGCCCGCGAACATAATCTCGGCAAGATAGTGATTGGCCGCCAGCAGAAAAGGCGCTGGTGGGATCGCAGCGGCTTCGCCGATCGCCTGGCCCGTCACGCGCCGGATCTCGACCTGGTGGTGATCGCGCTGGATGAGAAGGCCGCCTCCCTGCCGGCGCGCGCCAGCGATAGCCGGACGGCGATGGAAAAATGGCGTTTGCAGCTCCAGGGGTGCGTCGTCGCCATCGCCCTGTGCGCGGTTATTACCGTCGTCGCCATGCAGTGGCTGATGGCCTTTGAGGCCGCCAACCTGGTGATGCTGTACCTGCTCGGCGTGGTAATTATCGCCCTCCTGTACGGCCGCTGGCCATCGGTACTGGCGACGGTGATTAACGTGGTCAGCTTCGACCTGTTTTTTGTCGCGCCGCGCGGCACGCTGGCGGTTTCTGACGTGCAGTATCTGCTGACCTTTGGCGTGATGCTAACCGTCGGGCTGCTTATCGGCAACCTCACCGCCGGCGTACGCTACCAGGCGCGGGTGGCGCGCTACCGCGAACAGCGCACCCGGCATCTGTACGAAATGTCAAAAGCGCTGGCGGTGGGCCGCAGCCGTGAAGATATCGCCGCCACCAGCGAGCGGTTTATCGCCTCAACGTTTCAGGCGCGCAGCCAGCTGCTGCTGCCCGATGAAACATTAAGACTCACGCCGCTGACGCAGCCCGCGGCGGCAATCACCTGGGATGACGCGATTGCCCGCTGGAGCTTTGATAAAGGCCAACCCGCCGGTGCGGGCACCGATACGCTTCCCGGAGTGCCCTACCAGATCCTGCCGCTGAAAAGCGCCGCCCGCACCTGGGGGCTGCTGGTGGTGGAGCCGGCCAACCTGCGCCAGCTGATGATCCCCGAACAGCAGCGCCTGCTGGAAACCTTCACCCTGCTGGTCGCCAGCGCGCTGGAACGGCTGGCGCTCACCGCCAGCGAAGAGCAGGCCCGGCTGAACAGCGAACGGGAAAGCCTGCGCAACTCGCTGCTGGCGGCGCTGTCCCACGATCTACGGACTCCGCTTACGGTGCTGTTTGGCCAGGCGGAGATCCTGACGCTCGATCTCGCCAGCGAAGGATCGAAGCACGCGCCGCAGGCCAACGAGATACGCCAGCACGTGCTCAATACCACCCGCCTGGTGAATAATCTGCTGGATATGGCGCGGATCCAGTCCGGCGGCTTTAATTTGCATAAAGAGTGGCTAACCCTGGAAGAGGTCGTCGGCAGCGCGCTGCGTATGCTGGAGCCGGGGCTCGGCGGGCGGCATATTCAGCTTGCGCTGCCGGACCCGCTGCTGCTGGTTCACGTCGACGGTCCGCTTTTTGAGCGGGTACTGATTAATCTTCTGGAAAATGCGGTGAAATACGCGGGAGTACAGGCGCAAATCGGCATTACCGCGGACGTCGATCCGCACACTTTAGTGCTTGAGGTATGGGATAACGGACCGGGTATTCCCGCCGGGCAAGAACAGGCTATCTTTGATAAATTCGCTCGCGGCAATAAAGAGTCGGCGATCCCCGGCGTCGGGCTGGGGCTGGCCATTTGCCAGGCGATCGTTGAGGTGCACGGCGGGACCATTAGCGCCGCGACGCGCCCGCAGGGCGGCGCCTGCTTCCGTGTTACACTGCCGAGGGAAACGCCCCCTGAACTGGAAGAGTTAGCCGAGGAAATGTGATTAACGTTCTGATCGTTGAAGACGAAAATGCTATCCGCCGCTTTCTGCGCACCGCGCTGGAAGCCGACGGCATGCGCGTATTTGAAGCGGAGACCCTGCAGCGCGGGCTGATCGAAGCCGCGACCCGCAAGCCGGATTTAACCATTCTCGATCTTGGACTACCCGATGGTGACGGCAACGCGTTTATTCGCGAGGTTCGCCAGTGGAGCCAAATGCCGATTATCGTGCTGTCGGCGCGCACCGAGGAGCAGGACAAAATCGCCGCGCTTGACGCCGGTGCCGATGACTATCTCAGTAAACCCTTTGGTATTGGCGAGCTGCAGGCGCGGCTGAGGGTGGCGATGCGCCGCCATGCCGGCGCCCAGGCCGACGAACCGCGGGTGCGTTTTGCCGATATTGACGTTGATATCCCCGCCCGCCGCATCGTACGCGGCGATCAGGAGATCCACCTCACGCCGATTGAATTTCGCCTGCTGGCGGTACTGCTCAATAATCCCGGCAAGGTGCTGACCCAGCGGCAGCTGCTCAATCAGGTTTGGGGGCCGAATGCGGTGGAGCACAGCCACTATCTGCGCATTTATATGGGGCACCTGCGGCAAAAGCTGGAGGCCGATCCGGCGCGTCCGCAGCATTTGCTGACCGAAACGGGGATCGGCTATCGGTTTATGCCCTAGCCGTTGTCCCCGGCTCGCGCTTCGCTTAGCCGGGCTACAGTTCCGCCGTCGTCTGCCAGGCGGTAGCCCGGACAGGCGCGTCAAGCGCCGCCTCCGGGAAATGTGCCGGGCCTCATAAATCAACGCTGTTTCATCCCGGTGGCGCTGCGGTATGACCGGGCTACGTGTTCACCGTCGACTGCGGGCCGGTAGCCCGGATAAGGCGTTTACGCCGCAATCCGGGGAAGGCAGGCGATTATTGTCCGTAGTAGGCCCCTGCCCCGTGTTTACGCAAATAGTGTTTATCCAGCAGCGTCGCAGAGACCGGCTGTTCGTCAATGCTCAGCTGACGGGTCCACATATTCATATAGGCAATCTCCTCCAGCACCACCGCATTATGCACCGCGTTCGCCGGATCTTTTCCCCATGCAAACGGGCCGTGGCCGTGGACCAGCGCGGCGGGCACGCTGAGCGGATCGGTATGCTGCGCGCCCAGCGTTTCAATAATCACGTGACCGGTATTGGTTTCATAATCACCGCGGATTTCATCATCGCTGAGCGGGCGGGTACAGGGGATCGGCCCATAAAAATAGTCGGCGTGGGTGGTGCCCATCGCCAGCAGCGGCCTGCCCGACTGCGCCCAAATCGTCGCGTGGCGCGAATGGGTATGCACAATTCCGCCCACGCCGCTAAACGCCTTATACAGCTCCAGATGGGTCGGCGTATCCGACGAGGGCTTATAGCGCCCCTCCACCACCCTGCCGGTCGCCAGCTCCACCACCACCATATCCTCGGCCGTCATCACGGCGTATTCCACGCCGGAGGGTTTGATTACCACCAGCCCGGCCTCGCGATCGATACCGCTGACGTTGCCCCAGGTAAAGGTCACAAGATGAAATTTCGGCAGCGCCAGATTGGCGTCAAGAACCGCCTGCTTGAGGTTATCCAACATACTTCACTCCTGAATTCACAATGCCTTCATACTGAGGCGGGAGAAACGCCTGCTGGTATTTATCCGTTAGCCACGCTTTAGCGTCGGCGATTCTCTCGCTGTCCCGCCCGTCATTTTTGGCCCACATCTCAATCAGCCAGGCGCCGCGATAGTTCAGCGCCGAGAGCGTACGAAATATCTCGGTAAAATCGACGCAGCCGGTCCCGAATGGCACATCGCGGAACTGCCCCAGCGAAGCGTGCGAAACGGGCTGGGTATCCTTCAAATGAATGGCGGTGATTTTATGAATGCCCTTCCTCAACTCTTCGGGAACATCGTTTTGCCAGGCGCTTAAGTTGCCAACGTCCGGGTAGACGCAAAACCACGGGCTGCAAACCTTCCGTTCGAGATCCAGCCAGCGGGAGATATTGCTCATAAAGGCGGTATCCATAATCTCCATCGACAGCATCACCTGCGCTTTCGCCGCTTCAGCCACCGCCCAGTTGATGCCCTCGATAAAGTATTCCCGGGTCTGCGCCGAAGAGGATTCGTAATAGACGTCATAGCCTGCCAGCTGGATGTTGCGAATGCCGACGTGGCTGGCAAAATCCAGCGCATCAAGCATCAGTTCCCGCGCCTTAAGCCGGGTATCGCGATTGACGCTACCAAAAGGATGGCTGCGGTGCGCGGAGAGGCACATGCTCGGCACATCAATGCCGCTGTTAATTTTGTCGGCCACGAACGCCAGCCGCTGCCCCCGGTTCCAGCGCAGCCTGGCCTGGCGCTCGGGGCTTTCGTCAACGGAGATTTCAATAAAATCAAACGCCAGGCCCGCCGCCATTTCAAAGCGTTTCGGCCAGTCCAGCGCCGCGGGGAGCGCTTTTTCGTAGATGCCAAGTCTGGGTTTCATTGCGCCGCTCCCGTCGCCCTGGAGAGGCTTTGCGCGACCGCTAAGTAACGGGCGTAGCCTTCACGCAGCTGCTGATGCCGATTGCTGTCGGGTTGATAGCAGACCACCTCGGGCTGCGTGGCGGCAATCGCTTCGCTGAAGTTAGCGTAGGCGCCGCTGCCGGCCGCGGCGCACAGCGCGGCGGCTCGACAGCCGGCCTGTTCGATATCCACCACTTCCAGCGGAAGATTGGCCGCATCGGCGTACATCTGCGTCCAGCCTCTCGACTGGCTCGGCCCGCCGGTAAAGCGAATTTTTTGAATATCCCGATTGAGTTCAATAATGCGGTCCTGATGCACCAGGTGAGAAAAAACGATGCCGCGATAGATGGCCGCAATAATATCCTTTTTCGTATGATGCCCCGCGAGGCCCACTAGCGCGCCGGGCAGATCCATCGCCAGATTGGAACCGAACAAATAGGGTAAAAAAATGAGGTTACTGTCGGTATCTTGCGCAATCCAGCTTTCGAAATGGTCGTAGCAGCGGTCATCGTCAGGGAAAAACTGCTTCACAAACCAGGAGAGATTGCTCGCCGAAGTGGGGCTGCCCTCGTGAACGAAGTATTTGCCCGGAATGCAGTATTTCCCCCAGATGTAGGGAAAGTCGCTGGCAATAATGCTATCCGTCACCGAGGTGGCGATACTCCAGGTGCCGGCCACCGCGCTCAGGGTATCCGCCCGGTCAATCCCCGAGGAGACGGCGGAGGCTACCACGTCGAAAAAGCCGCCGAAAACCGGCGTCCCCGGGCACAAACCGCAATCCAGCGAGGCCTGCAGGGTAATGTGGCCCACGCAGTCCGTCGAGTTCACCACCGGCGCGGTTTTATCCGCCACTTCCTCAATGCCAAACAGCGCCATCATGTCGCGGTCATAGCGGGAGGTAAACTGGTTATAAAAATTGCTGCCGGAAATATTGGTGATCTCCGCCGTCGCCTCGCCGGTCAGGCGGAAACGAACGTAGTCGTGCACCATTAAAACGGCGTCGATCCTGTCGTAATTGGCCGGCTCATGCGCTTTCAGCCACGCCAGTAGCGACACCGGATGTCCGGTCCACAGCTGCTGCAATCCTTTTGGGTATGCCAGCTTGTCTATACCTTCGCGATACCATTTTTTGACAAACGCCAGCGCCCGGGTATCGGATGAGATAATCCCGTTGCGCACCGGCTCGCCTTTTTTGTCAATCGCGTAGAGCCCTTTGCCGTGCGAGGAGAAACCGATCCCGCCGATGCTTAGCGGCGGCACCTGGCTTTCATACAGCGCTTTTTTTATCACGCTGCAAACGGTGTCCCATAGCTCATGCATGTTCCGCTCGGTAAAGCCCGGCTGTTCGGATAATACCTGCGCATATTGCGACGCCACGTGAATCTCTTGCCCTAACTCATTATATATACCGGCTTTGGTGACCGTACCACCGATATCAACCCCGATAAAATTCATATCCCTTCGCCTCATATTTAAAATAAGTTAACGTCTGGCTGAGCTAATAAAGGTGGCGCCCCAAATAAAAAGCCCTTTCACCACGTACTGAACGTAAGGTGAGATCCCCAGAAGGTTTAAACCATTATTCAGTACGCCGAGCATCATGGCGCCAATCAGGGTGCCGATAATCATTCCGCGGCCGCCGGCAATGGATGCCCCGCCGAGCACCACGGCGGCAATGGCATCCAGTTCAAATCCGACGCCGGCATTCGGCTGGCCGCTCATCACCCGCGAGGTGAAAATAAGACCGGCAAAACTGGCGGTAAAACCGCTGATCACGTAAACCAGCAATTTATAATATTTCACCCGCAGACCGCTCAGGCGCGCCGCTTCTTCATTGCCGCCGAGGGAATAAACATAGCGACCAAACGGCATATGATTCAGGACGATATAAAAGATGAGATATAAAACCACCATCAGAATAATAGGCACCTGAATACCGAACAGATATTCACGGCCCCAAAAAGCGAATGAATCCGGTAAGCCGGAGATGGGGTAGCCGCCGGTATAGATCAGCGCCAACCCCTTCGCAATAATCATTGCCCCGAGGGTCACGATAATCGGCGGCATTTTACCGTAGGCGGTTAAAAAGCCGTTCAGCGCGCCAAAGGCGACGCCGGAGCACAGACCGATAAGAATGGCTAACCACGGATCTAAACCATAGTACTTCATTAATCCCGCCATCAGGGTACCGGCCAGGGCCATGACCGCGCCGACGGAGAGGTCGATCCCGCCGGTCAGGATGGCAAAGGTCATCCCGATGGCAATGATGGCATTAATCGAGACCTGACGGGCGACGGTCGATAAGTTATCGACCGTTAAAAAGTAGTCATTAAAAATAGCCATACAGGAGAACAGGAGTACCAGACCAACAAACGGCAGGAACGCGGGCATTTTTAATAAACCATGGAGCATCTTTTTATTTTTATCAGGAGATGCGGCGGGCGCTAATGACACGTTTTCATTACTCATTTAATACTCCCTAAATAATATTACCGGCAGCGTGCAGCATAATCACAGTGGAATTGATTTGGTCGTTCTCGAGTTCGGCAACGATATTACCGTCGCGAAAAACCATTACCCGGTCGCTAACGCCAATCACCTCTGGTAGCTCAGATGAAATCATAATTATTGAAATACCCTGGGCGGTGAGGTCGCGCATAATCTGATAGATTTCTGATTTCGCTCCGACATCAATACCGCGAGTCGGTTCGTCAAAAATAAGAATATTGACATCATGATTCAACCAACGGGAAATAACGACTTTCTGCTGGTTACCGCCGCTCAACGTCCCCACCGCGGTCCCGGCATCCGGCGTTTTCACGCCAACGTGATTAATTAAACGCTCGGCGGTCAGGCGCTCTTCGTTATCGCGGATAAGCGAGAACTGGCAGGCGTGTTTGTTAAGCCAGATATTATCTTTGACCGAAAAAGGCAGCACCAGTCCCTGCGTTTTGCGGCTTTCCGGCAACAGACCAATGCCCAAACGCAGAGCCCGGTCGGTGGATTTTATCGTCACCTCTTTTCCGGCCAGGCGGACGCGCTTTTTGAAGCATTTATCCGCGCCGGTCAGGGCCAGGATCGCTTCGGAACGCCCCGACCCCACCAGCCCGGCGAGGCCCAGGATCTCCCCTTTGCACAGCGTCAGTCGATTGAGCTGGCTACTCTCGGTAAGCTGAATTTCGGCCTCCAGCAGTATCTCATCATGCGCCAGCGTCCGCCGCTCGGGATAGATATTCTCCACCTCACGGCCGACCATCATCTGGATCATCTCGGCGATATCGATATTGTCGACCTTTGCCGACCCGATATATTTGCCGTCGCGGAGAATGCTCAGGCTGTCGCAGATCTCATATATCTCCTCAAGATGGTGTGAGATAAAGAACATCCCGACGCCTTTGGCCTTTAAATCGCGCATCACGCGGAAAAGATGCTCCGCCTCGCTCGGGGTTAAGGTCGCGGTGGGTTCATCCAGAATGAGAATTCGCGCATCCAGCGACAGCGCTTTGGCAATTTCCACAAACTGCTGTTCGGCGACGCTGAGATGGCAAATTTGCTCATCGGGATCGAGGGTCACGCCAAGATCTTTAAAAATGCGTAACGCCTCGCGGCGCATCGCTTTACGATCTAGCAGGCCAAAACGATTTACCTTTTCGCGATTAAGGAAAATATTCTCATAAGCGTTCAGATAGGGAATAAGAGAAAACTCCTGAAAGATAATCCCTACGCCGCAGGCAATCGCGTCACGATAGTTATGAAAATGCTGCTGCTTACCGTCAATAAAAATATTACCGGCGTCAGGTTGATATATCCCGCAAAGGATTTTCATTAACGTCGATTTACCCGCGCCGTTTTCACCTAATAAAGCATGCACCTCCCCTCGGCCAAGGGTGATATTGACATTATCCAGCGCCTTGACCCCGGGGAAGCTTTTACTGACGTTTTTGACTTCCAGTAAGCTGGGCATAAACATCGCTCCATAATGGCTCGATAAAATAGCGAGCCATACTTTAATAAGAATCCGGCACGGCTCACCTGAATAAGCGAGAGCCGCTGTAGCGTAATAATGCGATTACCAGTGGAAATCTTTGGCGTTGGTTTTATCGATAAGCTTCACATCAACAGGGATCTCTTTAGGAATATTCGCCCCCCAATGTTTGGCCAGGGCAATACCTAAACCAATACGCAGCTGATCGCGCGGGAACTGAGCGGCGGTGGCAATAAACGGCGTATTACCTTTAGCAATTTCAGCGACCGCTTCCGGAGAGCCATCAACGCTCACCAGCTTCACATCGCGCCCTGATGCCTGAATCGCCGCCAGAGCGCCGAGTGAGCCAACATCATTCACGCTAAAAATACCGTTGAGCGTCGGGTTGGATTGCAGCATATTTTCCGTCACGCTCATGGAGGTATCGCGCTCTTGTTTACCATTCAGTTTGGTAATCACTTTAATATTGGGATGCTTTTTCATCGCATCTTCAAAGCCGCGCACGCGCTCCAGAATAGGTACCACCGGAATCCCGTCGAGAATCGCTACGTTGCCTTTATCACCCAGCGCTTTGGCTAAGTGTTCTCCGGCAATAAAGCCCGCATCATAGTTTTTTGAGCCGACAAAAGAATCTATCGGGCCATTAGCCTGAGCATCTATCGCCACCACCACCACGCCGGCTTTTTTAGCGGCCAGCACGGCGGTTTCCGCACCGACGCTATCAGCCGGGTTAATCAGCAAAATATCTATTTTCTTTTGCAGCATATCCTCAACGTCGCTAATCTGCTTGGAAACATCATGCGCCGCATCCGCTGTATAGACGGTGGCGTTAATATCTTTTGCCGACTGCTCAAGCGACTCTTTCATGGTGACGAAATATTCGTTATTCAATTCCTGGAACGACATACCGATAGTCAAAGGTTTGGCATTAACGCAGGCAACCATGCTCATCGCAAGAAGTCCTGAGAGTATTGCTTTAGTCTTAAATTTTACAGGCATTCACTATCTCCTTATTGAGTAATGCGCTGAGAAATAAAATTTATTTATCAGCGTTTTCATGGTACGGATGCTGCCTGATATACTGAGCAATAAATACGCCGCTGGCAGATAGCCAGAAGCCACCGATATTGATCTCAGTTATCCCCATGATTGAAATCCAGTATTTAATGAACAGCCATCAGCGGTCATTTGCGTAATAATTAAAAATGGCGAACTTAACTAGTTAAAAAATTTATGGTTTAATGACGACCTTAATCGAATCGAGCGATTTAGCCATCTCAAAAGCGGCTTTCCACTCATCAATAGAATAGAAATGCGTCACCACGCCTTTGGCGGTCAGCAGACCGCGCGCAAAGAGATCGATGGCGATTTCATAGCTGTAAGGCCCCAGATGCGCGCCGCGAATATCCAGCTCTTTACGGTCGCCAATAATCGACCAGTCGGCGGTCGTTTCTTTACCAAACACGCTGAACTCAACGAAACGTCCCAGCTTACGAATCATCTCCAGACCCTGGGTCACGCCGATGGGGGCCCCCGTCGCTTCGATATACACATCGCAGCCGTAGCCATCGGTCATGGATTTTACGATAGCGATGGCGTCCTCTTGCGCCGCATTGATGACCACGTCGGCGCCAAACGCTTTCGCCAGCGCCAGGCGGTCGTCCATCGTGTCGATGACCACCAGTTTCTTCGGCGTTTTCAGATGAGCGACCTGCACCATACACAGCCCCAGCGGCCCGGCGCCGGCGATAACAACCACATCATCCAGTTCGATATCTCCGCGGCGTACCGTGTGGATTGCGCAGGCCATAGGTTCGATCAGCGCGGCATCTTCTTCGCTTAATGATTCAGGAATTTTGTGAATAATCGCCCGTTCGGAGAAACGCATATATTCAGCCATACCGCCATCGGCAACATCTTTCTGAAAGCCGTAAATGTCATGGGTTTCGCACATCCAGTATTTGCCGGTTTTACAGAAACGGCACTCATGGCAGGGGACAATCTGTTCAGCCAGGATGCGATCGCCAATTTTTAATTGATATTTTTCAGCGGAGCCCGGGCCTAATTCGGCAACCCGACCGTAAAACTCATGGCCGGGCACCACCGGCGTTTTCACCCACGGATTATCGCCCCAGAACATCGGCGCGCCGTCCTGGGCCTTGCAGTCGCCGGCGCAGATTCCACACCCGTCAACCTTAATGACCACTTCCTTTTCTTTGGCGACCGGGCGGGGAATTTTCTCAAAGCGATAATCCTGGGGACCATGGCAGACAACCGCTTTCATATCTTCAGGTAATTGTTCCATCGTAAACCTCTTTTTCGGATAAATAATGAAGAGGGATGGTATTGCTGGCGCAATACCCCTCCATCGGGCACAAGGGCTATTCAATAATAATGCCGGTAGAATATCTGGCAGAGCGGCTATTTAGTCTCGACAATATGTACCTGGTGCTGGCGATAGGTATCAGCTGGTAATTCGTTAGTGATCAACACATCAATATCCGCCAGATCGCATATTTTATAGAGTGAATAGCGTTCAAACTTACTGCTATCGACCATCAGGATTTTTTGATCGGCAACTTTCAGCATCTCCTGCTTCAGCCGGACGTTGACTTCATTGCTGTCTTTTATTTCCAGCCCGGCGTCGAGACCCTGGCAAGAAAAAAACAGCTTATTGACCTTAAAGTTGTTGATAATGAACTCGGCGACCGGACCGTGAAAATCACCGTGGCGCTCAGAATATTCACCCCCAACGCTGACTATTCTTATTTTCTTACGACAGGCTAAGGTTTGAATAATATTCAAAGAATTGGTAATCACGGTCAGCTCGATGTCAGGCAGCTGGCGCGCTAAAAACCAGCAGGAGCTGCTATTATCCATGATAATGCACTCATGCTCATGAATAAACTGCAGCGCGCCTTTAGCAATACGCATCTTACGTTCCGGCTGCTCTTTGGTGCGCTTAATAAAGGCCTCGGCTTTATCGACAAAGTTCCCGTGATTTGTCGGCGTATCGGCAGCTAAAAATGATGCGTTATTTTCAGAAATCATTGCACCGCCAAAGCTGCGAACTATTTTTTTATTTCTCGCCAGCGCGGTTAAATCCCGGCGAATGGTTTCTGGAGATACACCGAATATCTGTGAGAGCTCATTAACTCTGGCGCATCCTTTTTCTACGACATATTCCACAATTAATGAATGACGTTTAACTTGTAACATAGACGTTCTCAAGAAAGCATTCAGGATTTAATGACATAAATATAACAAAATCGTCCATATCAGTAAGTGACATAAATCATACAAAATCAAAACAAGTTTTTAGCTTTTTTTAGTTTGAAGCTGATCATATATATGAGGCAACTTTCATTTTGGATGGAATAAATTTGTGATTAAAATCGCAGAATTAGCCGTGATTGTTCGTTTGCTTTAGCCGTATATTCGCTAAAACGGGCAAACCCGGTCAAAGCAATAATACCCGTTTATGCCCGATTCAGTCAGCGTAATATCCGCCAAACCTGTGCCGTCTGGATAACACATAACGTCAAACCTTGCGGCATCGCCATAGTGTCACGACTTTTGCCGCCTCTGAGACCAGCAGCAGAGCAATAAAGAAGGCCGCGCTTTTCAACGCCACCGCCTGCGCCAGCCAGACCACCAGCGAAAGCGACGGGAGCATAAAGGCCAGACGCAGCGGCGTCTGCGCATAGGCCAGCCACGGCGCATAGCGGCTCTGGCGCCATAAGAGAATCATCGACGCGGGAATGCTGATAGTCAGAATAAAATGAAGGGTAAACAGCCAGGCGGCCGCGGAGCCCCAGGTTTGCAGCAGCGGTAAAAATGAGAGGATATCGTCGTAAAGCGGTACTCGCCGGTGGTAGATGTTCCAGCCAATAAACTGCAAGAGATAAAAGAGATCCATCCCACCCCAAAACCAAAAAACCTTCTTTCGTTCCAGATTCATCGCTATCCCTGCGAAAAAAACAGGCCCTGAAAAGGGCCTGTTTATCGTGCGGTCAATTACGCGTTTTTCAACACTTCGCTGACAATCTCTACCGCTTCTTTCTCAATCTGCTGACGATGTTCAGCGCCGAGGAAGCTTTCGCAGTAGATTTTATAGGCATCTTCGGTACCTGACGGACGCGCGGCGAACCAGCCGTTGTCGGTCATCACCTTCAGACCGCCAATCGCCGCCCCGTTGCCCGGCGCCGCGGTCAGACGCGCGGTAATCGGATCGCCTGCCAGGGTACTGGCGCTCACCATTTCCGGGGAGAGCTTAGACAGCGCCGCTTTCTGGGCAGACGTCGCGGAAGCCTGCAGACGGTTGTAGCTTGGCGCACCAAAGCGCTCTGCCAGCTCGTCGTAGTGCTGCTGCGGGTTTTTGCCGGTGACTGCGGTGATTTCCGCCGCCAGCAGGCACATGATGATGCCGTCTTTGTCGGTCGACCACGGCGTGCCGTCAAAGCGCAGGAACGACGCCCCCGCGCTCTCTTCGCCGCCGAAGCCGAAGCTGCCGTCAAACAGGCCGTCAACGAACCACTTAAAGCCAACCGGTACTTCCACCAGTTTGCGCCCCAGATCGTTGACTACGCGGTCAATCATCGCCGAGGAGACCAGGGTTTTACCGACAGCCACATCTTTGCCCCACTGCGGGCGATGCTGGAACAGGTAGTTAATCGCCACCGCCAGGTAGTGGTTCGGGTTCATTAACCCGGCCGGCGTGACGATACCGTGACGGTCGTAATCCGGGTCATTGGCGAAGGCCAGGTCAAACTTGTCGCGCAGCGCCAGCAGGCCCGCCATCGCGCACTCGGAGGAGCAGTCCATGCGGATTGCGCCGTCTTTATCGAGGTGCATAAAGCGGAAGGTCTGATCGACGTGGTCGTTAACGATGGTCAGGTTGAGATTGTAATGCTCAGCGATACGCTTCCAGTATTCGATACCGGAGCCGCCCAGCGGATCGACGCCCAGCGTCAGTCCGGCTTTCTGGATCGCCGCCATATCGACGATATCCGCCAGCCCTTCAATAAACGGCTGCACCAGATCCTGCTCTGTGACGTGGCCGGAGGCCAGCGCCGCATCAAGAGAAATACGCTTCACGCCCTGCAGACCGGCAGCCAGCAGTTCGTTGGCGCGATTCTCTACCACCTTAGTCACGTTGGTATCCGCCGGGCCGCCGTTAGGCGGGTTGTACTTGATACCACCGTCTTCCGGCGGGTTGTGGGACGGCGTGATAACAATACCGTCAGCCAGCGGGCCGCCCTTCTTGTTGTGCACCAGAATCGCATTGGAAATCGCCGGCGTCGGGGTGAAGCCGTTGTTTTCCTGAACGATGACGTCAACGCCGTTCGCCGCCAGCACTTCCAGTACGGAAATGAAAGCCGGTTCGGAGAGTGCGTGTGTGTCCTTACCAACATAGCATGGGCCGGTGATCCCGTTCTTCGCGCGATCTTCAGCAATTGCCTGAGCAATCGCCAGAATATGCTGCTCGTTGAAGTTGTGGCGCGCCGCGCTGCCGCGGTGACCGGAGGTGCCAAACTTCACTGCATGTTCCGCGTTGCCAACTTCCGGCTTCAGCACATAGTACTGGGCAGTCAGTTGGGCGACGTTAATCAAATCACTCTGTTGCGCAGGTTGACCCGCGCGCTTATCGATTGCCATTGCCTGATCCTTCTGGTGCAAAGTTAACTAACTAGATCGTACCGCAAACCTTTTCGATCAATTCCGCAGGGAACTGCATTGACTGCATGATATGTTCGATCATGCTGCATTTGCGACCGGTATTGGTATTTGTAATGACCCACCACGGCGTCCCCGGTACCTGCTTAGGTTTCGTCTGATTACCGTTTTTCTGCAGCGTGCGTTCATCCTCAGCGAAATAAACGCGGGTGCGCCCGTGCAGGGACTCGGTCGCCTCGGCAAACACTTTGCTGTCTAAGGCGTAGAGGGTGGTCAGAACCAGCATGAAACGGTTTACCGCGCGCTTTTGTTCGGCGTACTCATCAGATAACAGCAGCTCACGCATAGCGCGAACTTTATCTTTCAGAGGATTGGCGGGTTTCACTTCAACGACAGGCGTTGGCGCAGGGGCCGGAGCGGCTTTCGCTACCGGTGCGACAGGCTGGGAAACGGCGGAAAACTTCAACATGCGCCGTAAAATGTCGGATGCGCTCTCGCCAATATGCTTGGTGTGGCTGGCAATATAGCTATAGAGTTCATCATCAACTTCAATTGTTTTCATCTTAATCCAGTGCGATATCTTTTTCTGAATACAAGTTGTCGGGATTATAGGGACAAATCCCAACCGCGGATAGCGTCAAACCAGGATGGCGGTAAAACTCGGATATCTTCCGGGTCTTGCAGCCGGATGGCAGAATGTCCAACATAATACCCTAACCCGACGGAGCGAAAAAAAGAACTTTGCCATGAAATTAAATAGCCGAGCGCAATCTGCACAGAATCCGCACAATAATCCCCCTATCGTCCTGGTCCACGGCCTTTTTGGCAGCCTGGATAATCTTGGGATCCTCGCCCGCGATCTGGTTCTCGATCGCGATATTATCCAGGTCGACATGCGAAACCACGGCCTTTCGCCGCGCTCGCCTGACATGACCTATCCCGCGATGGCCCAGGATCTGCTTGATATTCTCAATGAATCACAGATTGAGAAAGCCACCTTTATTGGTCACTCAATGGGCGGTAAAGCGGTGATGGCGCTGAGCGCGCTGGCCCCGGAGCGCATCGCGGGCCTGGTCGCCATTGATATCGCCCCGGTGGATTATCACGTCCGCCGCCATGATGAAATCTTCGCCGCCATCAATGCCGTCACCGACGCGGGGGCCGCTACGCGTCAGCAGGCGGCGACGGTCATGCGCCAGCACCTTAACGAAGAGGGCGTGATTCAGTTTCTGTTAAAATCTTTCGTGGACGGCCAGTGGCGGTTTAACGTACCGGTGCTGTGGGAGCAGTACGATAATATCGTCGGCTGGCAAACCGTTCCGCCCTGGCCGCATCCGGCGCTGTTTATTCCGGGCGGCAACTCCCCCTACGTCACCGATGCCTACCGCGAGACTTTATTAGCTCAGTTTCCCCAGGCGCGCGCGCACGTTATCGCCGGCGCCGGGCACTGGGTGCATGCAGAAAAACCGGAGGCCGTTATCCGCGCGATCCGTCGTTATTTGACCTCTATCGCCGCGTAACTGCCTAAAATATACTCGACCGCGCGGCTTAATGCCCGCGGCCGTTGGCGCAGCCCGTCGCCTGATGTATTATGGCGCGCTGTCTGCATCGGCTATGCCCGATAGCTTGTTTCCCCCGAAGTCACTCTGAATCATGGCAAAAGAACAAACGGACCGTACGACATTAGATTTGTTCGCAACTGAGCGTCGGCCGGGTAGACCGAAAACGAATCCGCTTTCGCGCGATGAACAGCTGCGCATCAACAAACGCAATCAGCTTAAACGCGATAAGAGTCGCGGTCTGAAGCGCGTGGAGCTAAAGCTCAATGCCGATGCTGTCGATGCGCTTAATGAGCTGGCCGAAGCCCGTAACATGAACCGCAGCGATCTCATCGAAGAGATGCTGATGAACCAGCTGGCAGCCCTGCGCGACCAGGATAAAGCCTAAAACCCTCAAAAAATAAGCTTTCGTGTAGCAGAGTGTGCAGTTGGGCGTGATTGCTGTTTCCGCGCCCTTCTCAGTTCTGCTATCATTGCCCCTATCTGCGGGCATTACGCCACTACCACATCATTAAGTTTCAAGAGGTTATTTTACTCATGGCAATCATCGGCATCTTTTTTGGCAGCGACACCGGCAACACCGAAAATATTGCAAAAATGATCCAAAAGCAGCTTGGTAAAGACGTTGCTGATGTTCACGACATTGCCAAAAGCAGCAAAGAGGATCTGGAAGCTCACGATATCCTGCTGCTCGGCATTCCCACCTGGTACTACGGCGAAGCCCAGTGCGACTGGGACGATTTTTTCCCGACGCTGGAAGAGATCGATTTCAATGGCAAACTGGTGGCTCTGTTTGGCTGTGGCGATCAGGAGGACTATGCTGAATACTTCTGTGATGCACTGGGGACTATCCGCGATATCATCGAACCGCGCGGCGCAACTATCGTTGGCCATTGGCCGACCGCCGGCTACCATTTTGAAGCCTCTAAAGGCCTGGCCGATGACGATCACTTTGTTGGCCTGGCCATTGACGAAGACCGTCAGCCTGAGCTGACTAACGAACGCGTGGAAAAATGGGTAAAACAGATTTCTGAAGAACTGCACCTCGAAGAAATCAAGAATGCCTGAGTCTGAACGGCGTAATCATCAGGTTTCGCCGAATTGATAGATAAAAGCAATCAAAGTTATAGCTACAAGTTTTTAACTTTTAATCACATATCTGTACAATGTCCTCTGATTTAACGGGGTCGCGTGAAGCACTTTGTAGCGAGTGCCTCGTTTTTGACAGCATACAAGGCCCGATGCTTGCAGTTTTCATTTCACCATGGCAGTTCTATAATGAGACGCATTACATCGGGTGATTCTCTGTATTACTTCCGCTGAAGGAAGTAGATCGTTTAGCAACAGGACAGATTCCGCATGACTGACAACAATACCGCATTAAAGAAAGCTGGCCTGAAAGTGACGCTTCCGAGATTAAAAATCCTGGAAGTGCTGCAAGGACCGGATAACCATCATGTCAGTGCGGAAGACTTATACAAACGCCTGATTGATATGGGTGAAGAGATTGGCCTGGCCACCGTCTACCGCGTACTGAACCAGTTCGACGACGCCGGCATCGTCACCCGTCATAATTTCGAAGGCGGTAAATCCGTTTTTGAACTGACGCAGCAGCATCATCACGATCACCTGATTTGCCTCGACTGCGGCAAAGTGATCGAATTTAGCGATGATTCCATCGAAGCGCGCCAGCGTGAAATTGCCGCAAGGCACGGTATTCGCCTGACTAACCACAGCCTGTACCTGTACGGCCACTGCGCAGAAGGCGACTGCCGCGAAGATGAACATGCCCACGACGCGGCAGAGAAATAATCACCGCATCGTATACCGCCAAAAGCCAACCTGAAGGTTGGCTTTTTTTTGCCCGGAATCTGCCGCCTCTTTCTCTCGCGCTGCAATACGTTTACTGTCAGTGCATCCTGACGTGTACGGAGAGTCGACATGGAGCTTCGCCAGCTACGCTATTTTGTGCGCATTATTGAAACCGGCAGTATGGGCCGCGCCGCGCTTGACCTGGATATCGGCGTCTCCGCGCTTAGCCAACAGATGGCGCGCCTCGAGAACGAACTCGCCATTCGCCTGCTGCAGCGGACGTCTCGCGGCGTAATGCCGACCAGCGCCGGCCTCGCCTTCTACTCCCAGGCGCAGCTCGCGCTGCGTCACGCCGATGATGCGGTTCTCGCCGCGCGCGAGGCGCGCCTTTCCGGCCACGTCAGCGTCGGTATGGCCCCCAGCACCGCCTCCGTTCTCGGGGTGCCTTTTATTCACGCGATGCGCGAAAGCTATGCCGACGTCCGCCTGCATTTGGTCGAGAGCCTCTCCGGTAACCTTGAACGCATGATCAACACCCGCCAGCTTGACTTAGCTATCGTGTTCCAGAAGGAGAAGCTTGTGCGCTGGAGCGCCAGACCTATTCTCGAAGAGCGTCTGTTTCTGATTGGCACCCATGACGTGCTCTCTCCCCTTCCCGAAGCGAGCATCTCGCCTGGCCAGCTGGCCGCTATCCCGCTGATTATGCCAAGCCTGGGGCATGGACTGCGCGGCAGGCTGGAGGCGATCTGCCAGGAGCATGCCCTGAGCGTCGATGTGGTGGCTGAAATCGACGGCCTGGCCCTGCTGATGCGCGCCGTCCGCGACGGGCTCGGCGCCACTTTGCAGCCGGGGGCGGCAATTTCCCATCTCGACAGCGAGTCCCTGAGAGTGATCGGCGTCGACAATCCGATACTCAGTCGACCTAATTTTCTCGTCAGCCTTTCCGATGATGAGCTGACTCCGGCAGGCCTTGCGGCCCGCGTAATACTGGCGAAAGTCATGCGTCAGCTGGTTGAGTCGGGTCGCTGGCCCGGCGCCAGCCTTTACGCAAACTAAACCCCCCTTTAGCAATACGCCATAGCGTCCAGCCGGCCGTAACGCATACATTTCCATTACAAATTTAACAATCAAGCAAAGCGTAATGGAGCCATAAATGGTGGATGTACTGGTCATTGGCGGCGGCAATGCCGCGCTATGCGCCGCCTTAACCGCCCGGGAAGCTGGCGCGTCCGTACTGCTGCTGGAGGCCGCGCCGCGGGAATGGCGAGGCGGCAACTCTCAGCACACGCGGAATCTTCGCTGTATGCACGATGCTCCGCAGGATGTTTTGGTCGACAGCTATCCGGAAGAAGAGTACTGGCAGGACCTGCTGCGCGTCACCGAGGGCAACACCAACGAAGCGCTGGCGCGCCTGGTGATCCGCACCTCATCGCAGTGCCGGGACTGGATGCGCCAGCACGGGGTTAACTTTCAGCCGCCCCTCTCCGGCGCCCTGCACGTGGCCCGCACCAACGCCTTTTTTATGGGCGGCGGCAAAGCTCTTATAAATGCCTATTACCGCAGCGCGGAGCAGATGGGCGTAAAGATCCGCTACAACACGCCGGTACAGGCGCTCGAATTAGATAACGGCGAATTCATCGCCGCGCTGGCGGGCGAAGAGAGGATCGTCGCCAAAACCTGCGTCCTCGCCGCCGGCGGATTTGAATCTAACCGCGAGTGGCTGCGTGAAGCATGGGGACAGAACGAGCGCGGTGAATGGCCAGCCGATAACTTTCTCATCCGCGGCACCCGCTTCAATCAGGGCGTGCTGCTCAAGTTTATGATTGACGCCGGGGCTGACATTATTGGCGACCCCTCGCAATCCCACTGCGTCGCCATTGACGCCAGGGCGCCGCTCTACGATGGCGGCATCTGCACGCGCGTGGACTGCGTGTCGCTGGGGGTGGTCGTGAACCGCGACGCCGGGCGCTTTTATGATGAAGGGGAAGATTTCTGGCCCAAACGCTATGCCATCTGGGGCAGGCTGGTCGCCCACCAGCCGGGGCAAATCGGCTACTCGATCATCGACAGCAAAGCGATCGGCCACTTTATGCCGCCCGTTTTCCCCGGCGCCCGGGCCAATACCATTGAAGAGCTGGCTCGCCAGCTGGGGCTGGACGCGGAACGCCTGGCGCAAACCATCGCCCGCTACAATGCCGCCTGTACGCCGGGCCAGTTCGATCATACCCGGCTTGATAACTGCGCGACATCCGGCCTGACGCCGCCGAAAACCCACTGGGCGCGGCCCATCGATACCCCGCCCTACTACGGCTATGCCCTACGGCCGGGGATCACCTTTACCTACCTTGGGCTGTACGTTAATGAACGCGCCGCCGTCCATTTTGCGGGCAAGCCGAGCCGCAACCTGTTCGTCGCCGGCGAAATGATGGCCGGCAACGTGCTGGGCAAGGGGTATACCGCCGGCGTGGGCATGTCCATCGGTACGACGTTCGGACGCATTGCCGGCCAGCAGGCCGCCCGCTCGGCACAGCAGGAGACACACCATGAAATCGCTTGAAAAGCTGATCATTGACGCGCAAATCATCACCGAGTCGGAAGCGGAAGTTGAACGGGTGATGCAGGTCTGTAACGCCTGCCGCTATTGCGAAGGGTTTTGCGCCGTGTTTCCGGCCATGACCCAGCGCCTGGCTTTTGGCAAAGCGGATATAAACTACCTGGCCAACCTGTGCCATAACTGCGGCGCCTGCCTGCATGCCTGTCAGTACGCGCCGCCGCACGAGTTTGCCATTAATGTCCCGAAGGCGATGGCGGAAGTGCGCCTGGAGACCTATCAACACTATGCTCAGCCCGCGGCTTTCGGCAGCCTGTATCGTCGGGCCGGCGTAACCACGGTACTGGCGCTGGTCGGCGGGCTGATCCTCTTTCTGCTGCTGGCGATGGGGCTCAAAGGCTCCCTGCTTCATCCACCGCTGGCCGGCGATTTCTACCAGATTTTTCCCCATAACCTGCTGGCGTGGATGTTTGGCACGGTCTTCATACTGGCCATGGGGTTACTAATGGCCGGGGTGATCCGCTTCTGGCGCGAGATCTCGCCGGGTCAGCCTCAGGCCATCGACATCGCTAAAGCCTCGCATAATGCGCTCACGCTGAAGTATCTCGACGGCGGGCACGGTAAGGGCTGCAACGAGGCCGATGACGCGTTTACCCTGCTGCGCCGCCGTTTCCATCACTTTACCTTCTACGGGTTTCTGCTCTGTTTCGCCGCCACCGTGGTGGCCACGGGGTATCACTATATCGCCGGCTGGGAGGCCCCCTACCCGTTCTTCAGCGTACCGGTTGTGCTGGGCACGCTCGGCGGCATCGGCCTGCTGGTGGGCCCGGCGGGTTTGCTATGGCTGAACCTGCGCCGCTCGCCGCTGCACGGCGACCCGCGGCAAAAACCGATGGATCGCGGCTTTATTCTGCTGCTGCTGCTGACCAGCTTCACCGGCCTCGCCCTGCTGGCGGGACGAGACACCTCGTGGATGGGCATTCTGCTTGCCATTCACCTCGGCGTGGTGATGGCGCTGTTTTTGACCCTGCCATACGGAAAATTCGCCCACGGATTTTATCGCTGTGCGGCGTTACTCAAGTGGGCGATTGAGAAACGACGCGGAAAACAGGCGGCAGTCGCAGGCGACTAGTCCGCTCCTCTTACCTCTATAAAAACAAGATAAAGACAATGGAGAGCAACCCCTATGACGCAACCCTCATCGCGCGCCGGTACCTTTGGCGCCATTCTCCGCGTGACCAGCGGTAATTTTCTCGAACAATTCGACTTTTTTCTGTTTGGCTTTTACGCCACCTATATCGCCAGAACGTTCTTTCCGGCGGAGAGCGAGTTTGCGGCGTTAATGCTGACCTTCGCTGTGTTTGGTTCGGGCTTTCTGATGCGCCCCATCGGCGCGATAGTGCTGGGGGGCCTATATTGACAGGATCGGACGGCGTAAAGGGCTGATGGTGACGCTGGCAATTATGGGCTGCGGGACGCTGCTGATAGCGCTGGTTCCCGGCTATCAAACCATCGGCGTTCTCGCCCCCGTTCTGGTATTAGTGGGTCGCCTGCTGCAGGGATTCTCGGCGGGCGTCGAGCTCGGTGGCGTGTCGGTCTATCTGTCGGAAATCGCCACGCCGGGGAAAAAAGGGTTCTATACCAGCTGGCAATCCGCCAGCCAGCAGGTGGCTATCGTCGTCGCGGCGCTGATTGGCTACGCGCTGAATGAAACGCTCGGCCACGATGAGATTGCCGAATGGGGCTGGCGTATTCCCTTCTTTATTGGCTGTATGATTATTCCGCTGATTTTTGTGCTGCGGCGTTCGTTGCAGGAAACCGAAGCCTTTCTGCAGCGCAAGCATCGCCCTGACACGCGGGAGATCCTGAGCACGATTGCCAAAAACTGGCGCATCATCACGGCGGGGACCTTGCTGGTGGCGATGACCACCACCACCTTTTATTTTATTACCGTCTATACGCCGACCTACGGTAGAGCCGTTCTGCATCTGAGCGCCCGCGACAGTCTGCTGGTGACCATGCTGGTCGGCATCTCTAACTTTATCTGGTTACCGATTGGCGGGGCAATTTCTGACAGAATAGGCCGTCGGCCGGTGCTGATGGGCATAACCCTGCTGGCGCTGCTCACTACCTGGCCGGTCATGCACTGGCTCACCGCCGCGCCGGATTTCCCCCGCATGACGCTGGTCCTGCTCTGGTTCTCGTTCTTCTTTGGTATGTATAACGGCGCGATGGTGGCCGCTCTGACGGAAGTGATGCCGGTCTACGTCCGCACCGTGGGCTTTTCACTGGCCTTTAGCCTCGCCACCGCAATCTTCGGCGGCCTGACGCCGGCCATTTCCACCGCGCTGGTCGAGATAACGGGCGACAAAAGCTCGCCGGGCTGGTGGCTGATGTGCGCCGCGCTATGCGGCCTGGCCGCTACCGCGATGCTCTTCGTACGCCTGGGCCGCGGCTACCAGCCGGCAGAAATACCCCGCTAAAATAGCAACGGGCGGAGTTGACGCTCCGCCCGTTTGCTTGCCGCCGTCTGGCTTAACGCGGCGTATTGTTGCTGTGGATCTCTTTCCAGATCTGGTCGCAGCGCGCCTCTACAGCCTGATCGTTCCCGGTTTTGCGCGCCTGGATGCACTGCTGATAATCCAGCACCCGCACGCTTTCCTGGGTCGCGAACTGCTGATGCTGTTTCTCCTGCTTCAGCACGTTCAGTACGCTCTGACAGGCTTCAACTTTATCCGGATTGCCCTCTGCGGTATTAATGCAGGCGCTGTAGGCATCTTTTAACTTTGAGTCTTCCTTAGGCGCTGGCGACTGGGTACAGGCAACCAGACCTGCTGCCATAATGGCGACAAGTATTAACTTTTTCATCATGAACCTCGGGAAATTGCGGCGGGTTTCCCCCGCCGCAGTGGCATCAGAAAATGGTGAACGGAGCAATAACCATGAACTTCACGTCGCGCTCATCCTGGAAGATGTTGCCGTAACCACCGCTCCAGCTTGGGATATCGGAGTGGTTGTCGTATTGCGTAAAGTGGAGTTTGAACAGCGTGCCCTTAGCGCGTCCTTCCTGAACGGTGTACATGGCATCCAGGCTATAGGCGGACTCTTCCAGGCGTTTATCCGGGTTGTAGTACGCATCAGGCGAGGACATTCTCCCCGGCTTCGCATCCCAGGCATAAACGTAGGAGGCGCCGAAGGCCCAGCCCGGCATGTTCCAGTTCTTCATGTCATACATCGCGCCGAAGAACACCGCTTTTTCACCGTTGGCGTTGAAGTCCGAACGGTTATCCCACCAGATATCCAGTCGCCCGTTAGACGATGCGTAAGTTGGCGTCATACGCTGCAGGAAGTAGCCCTGCTGACCATCAGCTTTAACCCAGGTTCCTTCCAGACGCAGGTCCAGAACGTCGGCAACCTTATAGCCAAAGGTCAATGCCTGCAGCCACGCGGTGCCGTCATAGATATCGTTAACCCCGCCGTTGCTGACCTTATCGCGGGTGCCGTAGAACTGATAGCTGGTGGTTAACGGCGTGCCTGCAACATCAAACTTATAGCTGGCCTTGGCAAAATACTGGTCGATGTAACCCTGTGCCTGACCAAACGCCGCTTCCAGCACAAGGTCGTTTTTAAAATCATATTTGGCGCCGAGAGAGTGAAGGTAATCCACCTTGGTTTTCTTGTCGTTCTGGTAGAACTCATCCATCTCAATGTGCCACGGCGCTTTATATTCGTTCGTCCACATATAGGAGAAACTCAGCGCGCCCGCATCGCCGTAGTCAAAGTTCGCACCGGCTTCAGCCCCCTGATAGGTACCCGGCATAAAGCTCCAGTGCGGCGCCAGCAGCGTCTGGCCGGTTGGCTGAATATAGCCCGCGCGCGCCCAGGTCGGGCCAAATTTAAATTTTGCGGCTGCTTTATACAGGCTGATCCCGCTCTTATCGCCGGAATAGTCTTCATCGTAGGTTTTATTGCGCGAGGAGAAAGCGATTTCGTTCGGGTGACCGCTCTCGCTGCTTTCGCCCATTTCGATGGCGGTAAAGGCAGCAACGTCAATACCGAACATGTCGGCGGCATAGCCGGACTGGAAATCGAGGTTGGCGTTCCAGGTGGAGTGCGACAGGTTAGTTTTATATTTATCGCCGTCGGTCACATCTTTACGGTCGCGCTCACGCTGCCAGTAATAGATACCGCCGGTTAACGTTGAATCATCAATGAACCCTTCTGCTTTTGCATCCGGCACCATTGCAAATCCTGACAGGGCTGTGACACCGGCAATAGCCAGCGCCAGCGTACTACGTTTGCCACTAAACGTACGCATATGCATATCCTCTTTGACGTTTTAAAGTGCGGTTACCAATGGCAACGCGCAAAAAAATAAAATAAGACTGCTTAAAAAGTGGTGCGGTAAAAATTCGCATAACCACTAGGTATAGACTATTTTTCGTGACGCGAATTATCAATCTCTTTCGCCGACCAAAGATGAAGATTATGACAAAGCGCACATAATTTATGTCTTTTTGTTTCAGTCGTAGATGTCACACTTTTTTCGGGTGAAGTGCTTGCAAAAAAAGAGAAAATTAGGGGAAATGAAAGCGATTACATATTTATATGCAATAGATGGAAAGGGTTAAAAAAAGCGGTTATTACAATCTGTAAACAAGATTAATTCGCATCGCAAAAATATGAGGATTTAATTCTCTGATTCTGAATAAAAAAAACGCCGCAGTAAGCGGCGTTCTCAATAACGGCGGGTAGCTACGCGCCGACTTTCGCCCATGTGTCGCGCAGACCGACGGTGCGGTTAAACACCAGCTGGGTTGCGGTTGCATAGCGGCTATCCAGGCAGAAATAACCTTCGCGCTCGAACTGATACGCTTTTTCCGGCTGCGCCTGCGCCAGGCTCGGCTCGGCAAAACCCTGTTTGATCACCAGCGACTCCGGATTCATCACCGAGAGGAAGTCCTCCGCCGCGCCCGGGTTCGGTACGCTGAACAGGCGATCGTACAGGCGGATTTCTACCGGCAGCGCGTGCGCCGCGCTCACCCAGTGAATCACGCCCTTCACCTTGCGGCCGTCGGCCGGATCTTTGCTCAGGGTATCGGCATCGTAGGTGCAGAAGATAGTGGTGATGTTGCCTTCCGCATCTTTCTCCACGCGCTCCGCTTTGATCACGTAAGCGTTACGCAGGCGAACTTCTTTGCCCAGCACCAGACGCTTGTACTGCTTGTTCGCTTCTTCGCGGAAGTCGGCGCGATCGATCCAGATTTCGCCGCTGAACGGCACCTCGCGGCTGCCCATCTCCGGTTTATTCGGATGATTCGGCATGGTCACGATTTCGCTGCCGCCCTGCGGATAGTTTTCGATAACCAGCTTAACCGGGTCGATAACGGCCATCGCGCGCGGGGCGTTTTCGTTCAGATCTTCACGGATGCAGGATTCCAGCGAAGCGATTTCGATGGTGTTGTCCTGCTTGGTCACGCCGATGCGTTTGCAGAACTCGCGGATGGATTCAGCGGTATAGCCGCGACGGCGCAGACCGGAAATGGTCGGCATACGCGGGTCATCCCAGCCCTCAACGTGCTTCTCGGTCACCAGCTGATTCAGCTTACGCTTGGACATCACGGTGTATTCGAGGTTGAGGCGCGAGAATTCATACTGGCGCGGATGCACGGGGATGCTGATGTTATCCAGCACCCAATCGTACAGGCGGCGGTTATCCTGGAACTCGAGAGTACACAGCGAGTGGGTAATCCCTTCCAGCGCATCGCTGATGCAGTGGGTAAAGTCGTACATCGGGTAGATGCACCACTTGCTTCCGGTCTGGTGATGGTCGGCAAACTTAATGCGGTACAGCACCGGATCGCGCATCACGATAAACGGAGAGGCCATGTCGATTTTCGCGCGCAGGCAGGCTTTACCTTCGGCAAATCCACCGCTGCGCATTTTTTCAAACAGCGCCAGGTTCTCTTCCACGCTGCGATCGCGGTACGGGCTATTTTTACCCGGCTCTTTCAGCGTGCCGCGGTACTC
Source organism: Klebsiella sp. PL-2018 (assembly GCF_019048985.1). Taxonomy (NCBI): domain Bacteria; kingdom Pseudomonadati; phylum Pseudomonadota; class Gammaproteobacteria; order Enterobacterales; family Enterobacteriaceae; genus Klebsiella; species Klebsiella sp. PL-2018. Next base: position 1,691,813 of record NZ_CP077673.1, on the reverse strand, counting down.
ACGGATCTCTTCCGCTGACAGTTCGTCAACGTAGGCCAGACCTTTATTGATCAGTTCAACCGCATACTGGTGCAGCTGATCGAAATAATCAGACGAGTAGCAAACATCCCCGGACCAGTGGAAACCTAACCACTGCACGTCGTTTTTAATCGACTCAACGTATTCGATATCTTCCTTCACCGGGTTGGTGTCATCGAAACGCAGGTTGCATTGGCCCTGGTAATCCTGAGCGATACCAAAGTTCAGGCAAATAGACTTCGCGTGGCCAATGTGCAGATAGCCGTTCGGTTCCGGTGGAAAACGGGTATGAACGGTGGTGTGCTTACCAGTAGCCAGATCTTCATCAATGATCTGACGAATAAAGTTAGTCGGGCGGGCTTCTGCCTCACTCATCGTGGGTTCCTCAAAGCGTAAACAACGTATAACGGTACATGATCTTACAAGCAGGGCGTAGAGACAACTATTAGTTACGCAAAATAGCGATCGGAAGGAGATTATGGGGGTGTTTGCGGTAAAAAAAGCGGCGCAGGTTTCGCTGCGCCGCTGAGGCATAAACGCCACTCAGGAGTCTTATTTGCCTTTAATTTCGTACAGCGGCGTCTGGCCTGCAACCACTTTACCGGTTGCCTGGATAACCAGCGCGCTGTAGTCGTCGCTATTGCTGCATACGACCGGGCTAATCATCGAGCGCGCGTTAGCGTTCAGGAACTCAAGATCCAGTTCCAGAATCGGCTGACCCGCTTTCACTTCCGCGCCCTCTTCCACCAGACGTTTAAAGCCCTGGCCGTTAAGCGCGACGGTATCGATACCCATATGGACGACGATTTCCGCACCGTTTTCAGTTTCCAGACAGAAAGCATGGTTGGTGTTGAAAATCTTCACCACGGTGCCAGCCGCCGGCGCAACAACAATCTTATCGGTCGGTTTCACCGCCACGCCGTCGCCGACGGCTTTGCTGGCGAACGCTTCATCCGGTACCTGCTCCAGCGCTACAATGTCGCCGGTAATCGGCGAAACCAGCGCTTCGACGGTTTTCGCGTTAGCAACAGCCTGCGGTTTAGCAGCCTGAGCGGCTACGGGTGCGCTGTGAGACGCTGCAGCCGCCGCGGCAACCGGGCCACGGGCAACCACTTTCTTCATTTCATCGCCGACGGATTCGGCTTTCGCACCCACGATAACCTGGATGGTCTGCTTGTTCAGTTTAACCACACCGGAAGCACCGAGGCGCTTACAGGCCGCGTCGTTAACCAGCGCAGAGTCCGCCACGGTCAGACGCAGACGGGTAATACAGGCATCAATCGCTTTCAGGTTATCCGTACCGCCGACCGCCGCGATGTAGTTGGTCGCCAGCTGGGTTAAACCTTCTTCGGTATTGCTGTTGGCCTCTTCAGTGACCACGTCATCCACTTTATCTTCACGACCCGGCGTTTTCAGATTGAACATGCGGATTACCGCGCTGAACAACAGGAAGTAGATAACAAAGAACACAACGCCCATCACAATCAGCATCCAGACGTTTTTACTGGCTGCCGGCAGGCTGTACATCAGCACATAGTCGATGGCGCCTGCGGAGAAAGAGAAGCCCGCGTGGATACCCAGCGCCGTCGCAACGAACAGGCTGATACCGGTCAGGATGGCGTGCAGGAGATACAGCAGCGGCGCCAGGAACATGAACAGGAATTCCAGCGGCTCAGTCACACCGGTCAGGAATGCGGTGATGGCAACCGACAGCAGCATACCGCCGACCATCGGACGACGCTCTTTCGGGGCCGCGAAATACATCGCCAGCGCCGCACCCGGCAGACCGAACATCATGATCGGGAAGAAGCCGGACATGAACATCCCCGCGGTGCCGTCACCCGCATAGAAGCGGTTGATATCACCGTGGAACACGGCGCCAGCAGCGTTGGTGAATTCACCAATCTGGAACCAGGCGATGGTGTTCAGCACCTGATGCAGACCCGTCGGGATCAGCAGACGGTTGATGAAACCAAAGATACCGGAGCCGAGCGCGCCCGCGCCCACAATCCATTCACCACCTGCATGGATGGCGTTCTGCACCGGCGGCCAGACGTAGCCGAAGATGGCTGCCAGCACCAGGCAGAAGAAGCCGGTTGCGATAGGTACAAAGCGTTTACCGCCGAAGAAGCTCAGGAAGTCAGGCAGTTTGATACCCGACCAGCGGTTATAGACGGCACCGCCAACCAGACCGGTAATGATACCCGCCAGGACGCCCATGTTGATGGCCGGGTTGATGGTGACCATCGCTTTCGTCAACACGAAGTAACCTACCGCCCCCGCCAGCGCTGCGGCACCGGCGCTGTCTTTCGACCAGCTGGATGCGACGCCGATAGCGAAAATCAGCGCCAGGTTGTCAAAGATTGCCCCGCCCGCCTGGGCGATAAACGAAATGTTAAGCAGATCCGGTTGACCGAATCGCAGCAGCAGCGCCGCGACCGGCAGCACTGCGATAGGGAGCTGTAACGCCCTACCGAGTCGCTGAAAAAAACCTAAAATATTCATCTTATTCCCCCTATGAGACCCCGATAAGGCTCATTAAAGCCACTTTATTATTGTGTAACCTGGTTAAATTTTTAACTTACCTGCAAAGTGTCTGAAAAATTAATTCGTCTCGCAAATTAAATGGGTATTTTTTGTGACAATAGTCACCAAATATCGTATTCACCTCCGCCTTTGACTGGCTAACAACGAAAACTTATTTTATCATTCAAAAAATCAACACGGATTGACCCCGCTCGGCGCAGTTGCTGCGATACTCTTAATAGTATGCTGGCGCCAATCCGCCAGGTTCTAATTTAACTATAGAGGTGAACAATGAGACTGATCCCCCTGGTAACAGCTGAACAAGTCGGTAAATGGGCTGCCCGGCATATCGTTAACCGCATCAATGCGTTCAAACCGACTGCGGACCGTCCGTTTGTCCTGGGCCTGCCTACCGGCGGTACGCCTCTGACCGCTTATAAAGCCCTGGTTGAGATGCACAAAGCAGGCCAGGTTAGCTTTAAGCATGTTGTCACCTTCAACATGGATGAGTACGTTGGGCTGCCGAAAGAGCATCCGGAAAGCTATCATAGCTTTATGCATCGCAACTTCTTTGATCACGTTGATATCCCGGCGGAAAATATTAACCTGCTGAATGGTAACGCGCCGGATATTGATGCAGAATGCCGTCGCTATGAAGAAAAAATTCGTTCTTACGGTAAAATCCACCTGTTTATGGGCGGCGTGGGTAACGATGGCCACATCGCTTTTAACGAACCAGCCTCTTCTTTGGCTTCACGCACACGCATCAAAACCCTGACCCATGATACTCGCGTAGCGAATTCCCGTTTCTTCGACGGTGACGTTGACCAGGTGCCTAAGTACGCGCTGACCGTTGGCGTGGGCACGCTGCTGGACGCGGAGGAAGTGATGATTCTGGTGCTGGGTCATCAGAAAGCGCTGGCGCTGCAGGCGGCGGTGGAAGGCAACGTAAACCATATGTGGACCATTACCTGTCTGCAGCTGCACCCGAAAGCGGTGGTGGTCTGCGATGAGCCGTCCACCATGGAACTAAAAGTTAAGACACTGAAATATTTCAACGAGTTAGAAGCCGAAAATATCAAAGGTCTGTAATGTAGTCTCGTCCCGCGGCTGCCCCCGCGGGACAACCATTTTTGACAACCGGGGGTCGTAATGTATGCATTAACCCAAGGCCGGATTTATACCGGTCATGAAATTCTGGATGACCATGCGATTGTTATCGCCAATGGCCTTATCGAACGTATCTGTCCTCAGACTGAACTGCCCACCGGGATCGAACAGCGCTCGGTTGATGGCGCGATCCTTGCCCCCGGTTTTATCGACGTCCAGCTTAACGGCTGCGGCGGCGTGCAGTTCAACGACACGGCGGACGCGGTCACCGTTGAAACGCTGGAGATTATGCAGAAGGCCAATGAACGCTCCGGCTGCACCAGCTATCTGCCCACGCTGATCACCTCCAGCGACGACCTGATGAAACAGGGCGTACGCGTGATGCGCGAATACCTGCAAAAACATCCTAACCAGGCGCTGGGTCTGCATCTTGAAGGCCCGTGGCTGAATATTGTTAAAAAAGGCACCCACAACCCGGACTACGTACGCAAACCGGATGCCGCGCTGGTGGATTTCCTGTGCGAAAACGCGGACGTGATAACCAAAATCACGCTTGCGCCGGAACGGGTGGAACCGGAGGTTATCCGCAAACTGGTGGCCGCCGGCATCATTGTCTCCGCCGGTCACTCCAACGCGACGCTTAAAGAAGCGAAAATCGGTTTCCGCGCCGGGATTACCTTTGCTACCCATCTGTTTAACGCCATGCCGTATATTACCGGCCGTGAGCCGGGCCTGGCTGGCGCGATTTTCGACGAGCCGGATGTCTACTGCGGCATCATCGTCGATGGTATGCACGTCGATTTCGCTAACGTGCGCCTCGCTAAACGCTTGAAAGGCGACAAGCTGTGTCTGGTTACCGACGCGACGGCGCCGGCGGGTGCCAATATTGAGCAGTTCATTTTTGCCGGTAAAACAATATACTACCGGAACGGCCTGTGCGTAGATGAGAACGGTACCCTCAGCGGCTCTTCATTGACCATGATTGAAGGGGTGCGTAACCTCGTTGAGCATTGCGGCATCGCGCTGGATGAAGTGTTGCGTATGGCGACGCTCTACCCTTCCCGCGCCATTGGCGTAGACAAACAGTTAGGCAGCATTGCCCCGGGGATGGTCGCTAACCTGACCGCATTCACCCGTGATTATAAAATCACCAAGACCATCGTTAATGGTAACGAGGTCGTCACTGAGTAAGTAAAAGTATGACAGCAGGCGGACAGGCTCAAATTGGTAACGTCGATCTCGTAAAACAGCTGAACAGCGCGGCCGTCTATCGGCTCATCGATCAGCACGGCCCCATCTCGCGTATCCAGATTGCGGAACAAAGCCAGCTTGCCCCTGCCAGCGTAACCAAAATTACGCGTCAGCTTATTGAACGCGGACTGATCAAAGAAGTCGATCAGCAGGCCTCCACCGGGGGCCGCCGCGCCATCTCCATTGTTGCCGAAACCCGCGGCTTCCACGCCATCGGCGTACGCCTTGGCCGCTACGACGCCACCCTGACCCTCTATGATTTAAGCAGCAAGACTCTTGAAGAAGAGCACTACCCGCTGCCGGAAAGAACCCAGGAAACGCTGGAACACGCCCTGCTTAACATCATCGCCACCTTTATGGAGAGCTGTCAGCGTAAAATCCGCGAGCTGATCGCCATTTCGGTGATCCTGCCGGGGCTGGTCGATCCGGAAAGCGGCGTCATTCGCTATATGCCGCACATTCAGGTGGAAAACTGGGGGCTGGTTGAAGCGCTGGAAAAACGCTTTAAAGTTACCTGCTACGTCGGCCACGATATTCGTAGCCTCGCGCTGGCGGAGCACTATTTTGGTGCGAGCCACGACTGTGAAGACTCCATTCTGGTGCGCGTACACCGCGGAACCGGCGCAGGGATCATCTCCAACGGGCGGATTTTTATTGGCCGTAACGGTAACGTCGGGGAAATCGGCCATATCCAGGTCGATCCGTTAGGCGAGCGCTGCCACTGCGGTAACTTCGGCTGTCTGGAAACCGTCGCCGCCAATGCCGCTATTGAACATCGCGTTCGTCATCTGCTGGAACAGGGTTATCAGAGCAAAATCTCCCTCGATGACTGTTCGATCAAAACGATCTGCAAAGCCGCGAATAAAGGCGATGCGCTGGCCTGTGAGGTGATCGAGCACGTTGGCCGCCATCTGGGTAAAACCATCGCTATCGCCATTAACATGTTTAATCCGCAAAAAGTGGTGATTGCCGGGGAGATCGTGGAAGCGGAAAAAGTCCTTCTGCCGGCAATCGAAGGCTGTATTAATACCCAGGCGCTGAAGGCGTTTCGCAAAAACCTGCCGGTAGTGCGATCCACGCTCGATCATCGCTCAGCCATTGGCGCTTTTGCCCTGGTAAAGCGTGCGATGCTCAATGGGACTCTGCTCCAGCGTTTGCTGGAAAGCTAAAGCCGCTTTATAGTTTCGCCTTTCTCCAACGATGTCGGACAGTTCATGACCATTCAAAACGTAATTTGTGATATTGACGGCGTGCTGATGCACGACAATGTGGCCGTGCCGGGCGCCGCTGAATTCATCAAACGCATACTCGAGAAAGAGATGCCGCTGGTGATGCTGACCAACTACCCTTCTCAAACCGGTCAGGATCTGGCAAACCGCTTTGCGACGGCGGGAATCGATGTTCCTGATACCGCCTTTTATACCTCAGCAATGGCCACGGCGGATTTTCTGCGTCGCCAGGAAGGCAAAAAAGCCTATGTGGTCGGGGAAGGCGCGCTGATTCACGAACTGTACAAAGCCGGCTTTACCATCACCGACGTCAATCCGGATTTTGTTATCGTCGGTGAGACGCGCTCCTTTAACTGGGAGATGATGCATAAGGCCGCTTTTTTTGTCGCCAACGGCGCGCGCTTTATCGCCACTAACCCGGATACCCACGGTCGCGGCTACTACCCGGCCTGCGGGGCGCTGTGCGCCGGTATAGAAAAAATCTCCGGTCGTAAGCCGTTCTACGTGGGGAAACCGAGCCCGTGGATTATCCGCTCCGCGCTCAATAAAATGCAGGCGCATTCGGAACAGACGGTGATCGTCGGCGATAACCTGCGAACGGATATTCTGGCAGGCTTCCAGGCCGGTCTGGAAACCATTCTGGTGCTTTCCGGGGTTGCCACGCTCGATGATATCGACAGCATGCCGTTCCGCCCTTCCTGGATTTATCCCTCCGTTGCGGAAATCGATATCTTCTAAATAAAACCACGTCCTGCGACGTGGTTTCTTATTTCTAAGCCTCTCCTGAACGCTTTTATCTAAAAAAAAAGCGCCATCACTAAATATTCAGCAACAAAAGCGCTCAAAACGTACTCTTTTTTCACTATTCGACAATCACAATTGCATTATTTCCTTTTACTGCCGTAAACCCCTTGCGCCCTCCGCGCCTTTGCGGCATTTTCTAAAGCATGCACTGAGGCTTCGCAATAAGACGAAGTCTGCACAACATCAAACAAGACAGGGTAACGGAGAAGGCTATGTGTTCGATTTTTGGCGTACTGGATATTAAAACTGACGCGGGTGAGCTGCGTAAAAAGGCACTGGAGCTTTCCCGACTGATGCGCCACCGTGGTCCGGACTGGTCCGGCGTCTATGCCTGTGATAAAGCCATCCTGGCGCATGAACGCCTGTCGATCGTCGACGTCAACGCCGGCGCGCAGCCGCTGTATAACGCCGCTAAAACTCACGCTCTCGCCGTCAACGGTGAAATCTACAACCACCAGGCGCTGCGCGCGGAATACGGCGACCGCTATGCGTTCCAGACCGGTTCCGACTGCGAAGTTATCCTCGCGCTGTATCAGGAAAAAGGCCCGGACTTCCTCGACGATCTGCAGGGGATGTTTGCTTTCGCTCTCTACGACAGCGAAAAAGACGCGTATCTGATTGGTCGCGACCACATCGGCATCATCCCGCTGTATATGGGTCACGACGAACACGGTAACTTCTACGTTGCCTCTGAAATGAAAGCGCTGGTTCCGGTTTGCCGCACGATTAAAGAGTTCCCGGCAGGCAGCTACCTGTGGAGCAAAGATGGCGAAATCCGCGAGTACTACCAGCGCGACTGGTTCGACTACGACGCGGTCAAAGACAACGTCACGGACAAAAACGAGCTGCGTCAGGCGCTGGAAGAGTCGGTGAAAAGCCACCTGATGTCCGATGTTCCGTACGGCGTGCTGCTCTCCGGCGGCCTGGATTCATCGGTGATTTCCGCCATCACCAAAAAATATGCCGCGCGCCGCGTCGAAGATCAGGAAAAATCAGAAGCCTGGTGGCCGCAGCTGCACTCCTTCGCCGTCGGCCTGGAGGGCGCCCCCGATCTGAAAGCCGCGCAGGAAGTGGCTAACCATCTGGGTACCGTACACCACGAGATCCACTTTACGGTGCAGGAAGGCCTGGACGCGATTCGCGATGTTATCTATCACATTGAAACCTACGACGTGACGACGATTCGCGCGTCAACGCCAATGTATCTGATGTCGCGTAAAATCAAAGCCATGGGCATCAAAATGGTGCTGTCCGGCGAAGGTTCTGACGAAGTATTTGGCGGCTACCTCTATTTCCATAAAGCGCCCAACGCCAAAGAGCTGCACGAAGAGACCGTGCGCAAACTGCAGGCGCTGCATATGTTTGACTGCGCTCGCGCCAACAAAGCGATGTCCGCCTGGGGCGTTGAAGCGCGCGTCCCGTTCCTGGATAAGAAATTCCTCGACGTGGCAATGCGTATTAACCCGCAGGATAAAATGTGCGGCAACGGTAAAATGGAAAAACATGTCCTGCGTGAATGTTTTGAATCTTACCTGCCGGCGAGCGTCGCCTGGCGCCAGAAAGAACAGTTCTCTGATGGCGTTGGTTACAGCTGGATCGATACCTTAAAAGAAGTGGCCGCTGAACAGATTTCCGATCGGCAGCTGGAAACCGCCAGCTTCCGCTTCCCGTACAACACGCCTTCCTCGAAAGAAGCGTATCTGTACCGTGAGATTTTCGAAGAGCTGTTCCCGGTACCGAGCGCGGCCGAATGCGTTCCTGGCGGCCCTTCCGTCGCATGCTCTTCAGCAAAAGCGATTGAGTGGGACGAATCTTTCAAAAAAATGAACGATCCGTCGGGACGCGCGGTTGGCGTACACCAGTCGGCCTACTAACCGACGCTGTTTTCAAAACGGACTCTTCGGGGTCCGTTTTTGTTTTGTGCCTTATTTAAGCCGTTAAAAACGATAAATAACCAATAATTGCCGATTATTGCACCACGCTGTTCGCAACCTAACCAAACAGTTACGTTCAGTCCATTTTCGATGAAAAAGGGGTTGACGCTTCAAGGCTCAATACGCATAATGCGCCCCGCAACGCCGATAAGGTAACGCGCAAAAAGATGGCTACGTAGCTCAGCTGGTTAGAGCACATCACTCATAATGATGGGGTCACAGGTTCAAATCCTGTCGTAGCCACCATCTTTTTTGCGGGAGTGGCGAAATTGGTAGACGCACCAGATTTAGGTTCTGGCGCCGCAAGGTGTGCGAGTTCAAGTCTCGCCTCCCGCACCATTTACTCGTTCGCGTTGCGGTAAAAGATTTTTGTTGGGGTATCGCCAAGCGGTAAGGCACCGGTTTTTGATACCGGCATTCCCTGGTTCGAATCCAGGTACCCCAGCCATATTTTCGATGTTTGCGGTTCACCGCGACGGTATTGGGGTATCGCCAAGCGGTAAGGCACCGGTTTTTGATACCGGCATTCCCTGGTTCGAATCCAGGTACCCCAGCCATCGAAAATAGAGTAAGATTTTGGCTACGTAGCTCAGCTGGTTAGAGCACATCACTCATAATGATGGGGTCACAGGTTCGAATCCCGTCGTAGCCACCATACAAAGGAATTATTGATTCAGTTCGATAAATCCAAAAGAATTGTTGGGGTATCGCCAAGCGGTAAGGCTCTGGTTTCTGATACCAGCATTCCGAGGTTCGAATCCTCGTACCCCAGCCAATTTTAAAAGTCGCCCACGCTGTGCGCGCACCCGTTGGAGTATCTCCAGGCGCTAAGCCACCGGTTTGACCCCGGTACGAAATGGTCAACGTAAAATTGGGGTATCGCCAAGCGGTAAGGCACCGGATTCTGATTCCGGCATTCCGAGGTTCGAATCCTCGTACCCCAGCCAACAAAAAGCAAAAAGCTCGCTTCGGCGGGCTTTTTGCTTTATGAATTCCGAAAAAAGCTGACCTGAAGTGTACCTCGTTCTCAGCTCTGATAAATTACAGAGTCAATGAGTAAAAGGATTTACGATGAACTATCAGGTTTTCCCTCTCTTTACCCGCACCATAACCTTGCTCTTTTTTCTGATCGGCTTCGCTTTCTGCCTGTTCGGGATTTCAGCCTTACTAACCTACAGCATCGTGGTTGGTTTGTTTTTTCCCGTCGGCATATCCATGCGCCTGCATCGGCTCAACGAAACGGGCCTCGCGCTAACGCTCACCGAGGATACCCGCTGGATAACCTACATTCATGGCTTCCCGGCTAAGGAGCAGAGAGACGTCATTAAGAATCCCTGTTTTTGGTCAACAGAAAGAACGCGGCAATTTTTTCTTCGCTGCTTTGCGAGCAAGATGATTCTTCAGGCAGCATGTATCGCCATCCTTGCCTGTGACGTTCTGTCTTCCGAAGGCGACGCGGTAACTGCCATCCTTGCGCTGCTGGCGCTGCTGTTCCTGCTCTATATGTCAGGTAAAAGCGCCTATTCCTTCTATTTGCTCGCCACGAATCAGTGGCAGTGCGAATCCCTGACAACCTCTGGCGGCAGTATCTGGTATCAGGGATTCTTGCCCAAAAAAGAGGGTAAAGACACGCTGTTTGCGCGATTATTTTGAATGCGGATTATAGCCCCAACGCGTATTTCAACGCCTGACGCTTCAGTCCGCCGGCGCGTTCGGCCGCCATCAGCCCAATGTTTCTCAGCATACGCACCGGGGGCAGATCGTTGCTAAACCCGGCGTAAAACAGATCCATCCCAGACTGCATAATAAAGTTGTCCGCCTGACGGCGCGTCTGGTAGCGCTTAAGTACCGGCAGGCTAGCCCACTCTTCGCCGTGGGCTTTGGCTCTGCCAAGAATATCGAGCAGCGCATCGACATCGCGATAGCCGAGGTTAACTCCCTGCCCCGCCAGCGGATGAATGGTGTGCGCAGCATCGCCCACCAGCGCCAGCCCCGGCTTAACATACTGCAATGCGTGGCGGCGGGTGAGCGGGAAGGCGCCCGCGCTCAGCGGCGTAATCTCTCCCAGCCGCGACGGGAAGTGGCGAGTAATTTCCTGCTGTAGCTGAGCCATGCTCATGCCCTGCAGCTGGCGGATCCGCGCCGGCGCGTCGTACCACACCAGCGAGGCCCAATGATCGAACAGCGGTAAAAACGCGCGCGGCCCCGCCGGAGTGAACTGCTGCCAGGTGCTGTCGCCGGGATCGTCCGCACACTGTACGCTTATCAACATACAGGATTGCTGATACTGCCACGCGTGGATGCCGATTCCGGCCAGCTGACGCACCTGCGAACTGGCGCCGTCCGCGCCCACCACCAGCCGCGCATCAAGCTGGCTGCCGTCGGTCAGCGTTAAGGAGGCGTACGTTTCTTCCCGACGCATCTCCTGGAGCGATGTCCCCACCTGCAGCGATATGCGCTCATGGGCTTCCAGCGCCTGCCACAGGGCTCGCTGCAGGACGTTATTCTCCACCATATAGCCCAGTTCCGGCAGCTTCAGCTCCGCGGCATTGAAGACAACATGGGCGCTTTCCCACTCCCAGGTTTCTAGCTGGCGGTACGCATGGGCGCGCATGGACCGCACGCTGTCCCAGACGCCGAGGCCTCTCAGCAGCCCTACCGATGACGCGCTGATTGCCGAAATACGCACGTCAGGCGGTGAAGACGCATCAAAAACCGGTGGCGCGTTTTTTTCAATGACCGTCACCGTAAAGCCCAGCTGCGCCAGGCCAAGCGCGAGCGCGCCGCCAACCATTCCGCCGCCGACGATAACGACATCTGTTGCATGAATTGTCATGGCTATTATCCTTAAACCCGAATCCCCTCAGTTTACCGGATTTTTATTCGGCTTGTGGTGATTACGGTCGTACTGGTCAGGGCGCGGTCAAAGCATTACAATACGCGCCCTGCAATCCTGGCTTTATATCCGTCACCCTTCACATTGCAGAGCAACATCCGGTGAAGACGCTGACTTTGGGTATACCTAATTAAGCATGAGCAAGTCGATGACAAAAAAACTCCATATTAAAACCTGGGGCTGTCAGATGAACGAATACGATTCATCAAAGATGGCCGATCTGCTGGATGCCACCCACGGGTATCAACTCACTGAAGTGGCGGAAGAAGCGGATGTGCTGCTGCTCAATACCTGCTCAATCCGTGAGAAGGCTCAGGAAAAAGTATTCCATCAGCTAGGACGCTGGAAGCTGCTGAAAGAGAAGAATCCCAACCTGATCATCGGCGTTGGCGGCTGCGTGGCCTCTCAGGAAGGCGACCATATTCGCCAGCGCGCCCACTACGTCGATATTATTTTTGGGCCGCAGACCCTGCACCGTCTGCCGGAAATGATCAACTCGGTACGAGGCAACCGCAGCCCGGTCGTCGATATCAGCTTCCCGGAAATCGAAAAATTCGACCGCCTGCCGGAACCGCGCGCCGAAGGCCCAAGCGCCTTTGTTTCCATCATGGAAGGCTGCAACAAGTACTGCACCTACTGCGTGGTGCCCTACACCCGCGGTGAGGAAGTGAGCCGCCCAAGCGACGATATCCTGTTTGAAATCGCCCAGCTTGCGGCTCAGGGCGTGCGTGAAGTCAACCTGCTCGGGCAGAACGTAAACGCCTGGCGCGGGGAAAACTATGACGGCACCACCGGTAGCTTTGCCGATCTCCTGCGTCTGGTTGCGGCGATCGACGGTATCGACCGGATCCGCTTTACCACCAGCCATCCCATCGAGTTCACCGACGATATCATTGAGGTTTACCGCGATACGCCGGAGCTGGTCAGCTTCCTGCACCTGCCGGTACAGAGCGGCTCCGACCGCGTACTGAACCTGATGGGCCGAACCCACACGGCGCTGGAATATAAAGCGATTATCCGCAAACTGCGCGCGGCGCGTCCGGATATTCAGATCAGCTCCGACTTCATCGTCGGCTTCCCTGGCGAAACCACCCAGGATTTCGAGCAGACCATGAAGCTGATTGCCGATGTGAATTTCGATATGAGCTACAGCTTCATCTTCTCCGCGCGTCCGGGAACGCCGGCGGCCGATATGGTCGACGACGTACCGGAAGAGGACAAGAAGCAGCGTCTGTATATTTTGCAGGAGCGCATCAACCAGCAGGCGATGGCCTGGAGCCGCCGTATGCTCGGCACCGTGCAGCGCATTCTGGTGGAAGGCACCTCACGTAAGAGCATCATGGAGCTGTCTGGCCGCACCGAAAATAACCGCGTGGTGAACTTCGAAGGCTCGCCTGAGATGATCGGCAAGTTTGTCGATGTCGAGATCACCGACGTCTGGACAAACTCCCTGCGCGGTAAAGTGGTGCGCACCGAGGACGAAATGGGTCTGCGCATCGCGGAAACCCCGGAGTCGGTGATTGCCCGCACCCGTAAAGAAAACGATCTTGGCGTCGGTATCTACCAGCCATAATCCGTTCAGGCCTGCCGGCTCCGGCAGGCCTTGTATTTCCTCTCCTGAACCCAATATCTATAGCGATGCTTGCGCCATATTCCGATGACGTGAATAATTTCCTGACCGGCTACCTTCCGGCTATCTATGTATAAGAGGAACAGCTTGAATACAGACACTCGCGAAATCACCCTTGAGCCCGCGGACAACGCCCGTCTGCTGAGCCTGTGCGGCCCGTTTGATGACAACATTAAACAGCTGGAACGCCGCCTCGGCATCGAGATTAACCGTCGAGACAACCACTTTAAACTGACCGGTCGGCCGATTTGCGTCACCGCTGCGGCGGATATCCTGCGCAGTCTGTACGTCGATACCGCGCCGATGCGCGGCGAAATTCAGGATATTGAACCGGAACAAATTCATCTGGCGATCAAAGAAGCCCGCGTGCTGGAGCAGAGCGCCGAAAGCGTGCCGGACTACGGTAAGGCCATCAATATCAAAACCAAGCGCGGCGTGATTAAGCCGCGTACGCCGAATCAGGCGCAGTACATCGCCAATATTCTCGACCACGACATTACCTTCGGCGTCGGCCCTGCCGGGACCGGGAAAACCTACCTGGCGGTCGCCGCCGCGGTAGACGCGCTGGAGCGCCAGGAGATCCGCCGTATTCTTCTGACCCGTCCGGCGGTTGAGGCCGGCGAAAAACTGGGCTTCCTGCCCGGCGATTTGAGCCAGAAAGTTGACCCGTACCTGCGGCCCCTTTACGACGCGCTGTTCGAGATGCTCGGCTTCGAGAAAGTCGAAAAGTTGATTGAGCGCAACGTGATTGAAGTCGCGCCGCTGGCCTATATGCGCGGCCGTACGCTGAACGATGCGTTTATCATTCTCGACGAAAGCCAGAACACGACCATTGAACAGATGAAAATGTTCCTGACCCGTATCGGCTTTAACTCTAAGGCGGTCATTACCGGCGACGTCACGCAGATTGACCTGCCGCGCAGCACCAAATCGGGCCTGCGCCATGCGATTGAAGTGCTGGCAGAAGTCGATGAGATCAGCTTCAACTTCTTCCATAGCGAAGACGTCGTGCGCCACCCGGTGGTCGCCCGCATCGTTAACGCCTATGAAGCCTGGGAAGAAGCAGACCAGAAACGTAAAGCAGAACTGGCCGCCGAGCGCAAACGCGAAGCCCAGGAACAGGAGCATAAATGAGTCAGGTCATTCTCGATTTACAGCTGGCTTGCGAAGATAACAGCGGAATGCCGGATGAAGCCCTGTTTCAGCGCTGGGTCGATAGCGTTATCCCGCAGTTTCAGGAAGAGTCGGAGCTGACGATTCGCCTGGTTGATGAAGCGGAAAGCCACGAGCTGAACCTGACCTATCGCGGGAAGGACAAACCGACTAACGTGCTCTCTTTCCCGTTCGAAGCCCCGCCGGGTATCGAAATGCCGCTGCTTGGCGACCTGGTCATCTGCCGTCAGGTGGTTGAACAGGAAGCGAAAGAGCAAGGTAAACCGCTGGAAGCGCACTGGGCGCATATGGTGGTCCACGGTAGCCTGCATCTTTTGGGCTATGACCACATCATTGATGAAGAAGCGGAAGAGATGGAATCCCTCGAAACAGAGATAATGCTTGCTCTGGGCTATGAGGATCCGTACATTGCCGAGAAGGAATAACCCGTTGCCGGCTTTGCCGGCGACTGGCCGCTATGCCGGGCGCTGAGTATACGCGTGACGAGCGACTATTTAACTAACATGAGAACCCATACGACGCCATGAGCGACGACAATTCACACAGTAGCGACACAGTAAACAGCAAAAAGGGATTCTTCTCCCTGTTACTCAGCCAGCTCTTTCACGGTGAACCCAAGAATCGTGACGAACTGCTGGCGCTGATCCGTGATTCCGGGCAAAACGACCTTATCGACGAAGATACGCGCGATATGCTCGAAGGGGTAATGGATATCGCCGACCAGCGCGTCCGCGACATCATGATCCCCCGCTCGCAGATGATTACCCTGAAACGCAACCAGACGCTGGACGAGTGCCTCGATGTGATCATCGAATCGGCCCACTCGCGTTTCCCGGTGATCAGCGAAGATAAAGATCACATCGAAGGGATTCTGATGGCCAAAGATCTGCTGCCGTTTATGCGCAGCGATGCCGAAGCCTTCAGCATGGAAAAAGTGTTGCGTCCGGCGGTTGTCGTGCCCGAGAGCAAGCGGGTTGACCGCATGCTGAAGGAGTTTCGCTCCCAACGTTATCATATGGCTATCGTTATCGATGAGTTTGGCGGCGTCTCAGGTCTGGTGACCATTGAAGACATCCTTGAGCTCATCGTCGGTGAAATAGAAGACGAATACGACGAAGAAGAAGATATCGATTTCCGTCAGCTGAGCCGCCACACGTGGACGGTGCGCGCGCTGGCCTCAATCGAAGATTTCAACGAAGCGTATGGCACCCACTTCAGCGATGAAGAGGTCGACACCATCGGCGGTCTGGTCATGCAGGCGTTTGGTCATCTGCCTGCCCGCGGCGAGTCTATCGACATTGATGGTTACCAATTCAAGGTCGCAATGGCTGACAGTCGACGTATTATTCAGGTACATGTAAAGCTTCCTGATGATGCCCCGCAGCCGAAGCTGGAAGACTAATCCAACGGGACGATTAACCTAAATGGTATTTGCCTCTCTTATTGAACGCCAGCGCGTACGTTTGCTGCTGGCGCTGTTATTCGGAGCCAGCGGAACGCTGGCTTTTTCACCTTATGACTTCTGGCCCGCAGCCCTTATTTCGTTAATTGGCCTGCAGGGTTTAACCCTCAACCGACGTCCCCTGCAAAGCGCCGCGATTGGCTATTTCTGGGGATTAGGGCTGTTCGGCTCCGGTATTAACTGGGTCTACGTGAGCATCGCGCAGTTCGGCGGTATGCCCGGTCCGGTCAACGTTTTCCTGGTGGTTCTGCTGGCGGCCTATCTGTCGCTCTATACCGGATTATTTGCCGGCATTCTTTCGCGCCTGTGGCCGAAAACCAGCTGGATACGCGTTGCCATCGCCGCCCCGGTGATATGGCAGGTTACCGAGTTTCTGCGCGGCTGGGTGCTGACCGGCTTCCCGTGGCTACAGTTCGGCTACAGTCAGATTGACGGCCCGCTCAAAGGCCTGGCGCCCGTGATGGGCGTTGAGGCGATTAACTTCCTGCTGATGCTCGTCAGCGGCCTGCTGGTATTGGCTATCGCGCAGCGTAACTGGAAGCCGCTGATTGCCGCCGTCGTGCTGTTCGCCCTGCCCTTCCCGCTTCGCTACATTCAGTGGTATCAACCGCTGCCGGCGCGCGCGACCACGGTTTCGCTGGTACAGGGCGATATCCCCCAGGCGATGAAATGGGACCAGAATCAGCTACTCAACACCCTGAAAACCTATCTGGATCTCACCCAGCCGCATATGGGTAAATCGCAGCTGATCGTCTGGCCGGAGTCCGCGATTCCGGATCTGGAAATTAACCAGCAGCGCTTCCTCAGCATGATGGACGACCTGATGCGGTCGAAAAATAGCTCGCTGATCACCGGCATCGTCGATGCGCGTCTGAACGCGCGCAATCGCTACGATACGTACAACACCATTATTACGCTGGGCAAAGATAACCCATACAGCTACGACTCAAAGAATCGCTACAACAAGAATCATCTGGTGCCGTTTGGTGAGTTTGTGCCGCTGGAATCGATTCTGCGTCCGCTGGCGCCGTTCTTCGACCTGCCAATGTCCTCTTTCAGCCGCGGGCCGTACGTGCAGCCGCAGCTGGTGGCGCATAATATGCGTCTGACGGCGGCTATCTGCTACGAGATCATTCTTGGCGAGCAGGTGCGGGATAACTTCCGCCCGGATACGGATTTTCTGTTAACCATTTCGAATGACGCATGGTTCGGCAAATCTATCGGCCCGTGGCAGCACTTCCAGATGGCGCGAATGCGCGCGCTGGAGCTGGCCCGTCCGCTGCTGCGCAGCACCAATAACGGCATTACCGCGGTCATCGGCCCACGCGGTGAAATACAGGAGATGATCCCGCAGTTCACCCGCGCCGTATTAACCACCAAAGTGACCCCAACGGCAGGACTGACGCCGTACGCGCGTACGGGGAACTGGCCGCTGTGGGCGTTAACCGCCTTGTTTGGCTTTGCTGCGCTGCTGATGAGCCTGCGCCAGCGCCGTCAATAATTGCTTCTCCCGCGGCGGCACTCGTCGCCGCGGTCATCTCCCCTTCTTATCCATTCTGGCACGACCATTGCTTAATAAATACATGTAGCAACGCGATCCTCGGGGGTACAACCCGGTTGCACCACCATCGATCGTCAGGCGGCGCTATTTTGGTGCAATGGGGGATTTTTGCCTTTAAATGGTGCGGTGCGCTTCGCAAAAATCAACAATATAAGAGCAAAATCTTTACATTAAGCCAAACTAAATGCTAACAAACACATACAAATGCTGCACGCAAAGACGGCAGCGATAAAAAAGCACACACATTCACAATGGGTATCAATAGCGTCTGACGGCGCTGAGGATAAGGAGTCGGATATGCAATTACGTAAACTGGCCGCAGCAATGCTGGTCATGGGCCTCACCGCTGGGGTGGCGCATGCAGAAGATGCGGCATCCACCGCTGGCCAGAGCACTCTGGATAAAATTGCCAAAAACGGCGTTATCGTCGTTGGTCACCGTGAATCATCCGTTCCGTTCTCTTACTATGACAACAAGCAGCAGGTCGTTGGCTACTCCCAGGACTACTCGAATGCGATCGTTGATGCCATCAAGAAGAAGCTGAACAAACCGGATCTGCAGGTCAAACTGATCCCGGTTACCTCACAAAACCGTATTCCGCTGCTGCAAAACGGCACGTATGATTTCGAATGCGGCTCCACCACCAACAACCTTGAACGCCAGAAACAGGCGGCCTTCTCCGATACGATTTTCGTCGTCGGTACCCGTCTGCTGGTGAAAAAAGGCGGCGCGATTAAAGATTTCCCGGACCTGAAGGATAAAGCCGTCGTCGTCACCTCCGGCACCACCTCCGAAATTCTGCTGCACAAGCTGAACGACGAGAAAAAAATGAATATGCGTATTATCAGCGCAAAAGATCACGGTGACTCTTTCCGTACTCTGGAAAGCGGTCGCGCGGTGGCCTTTATGATGGATGACGCGCTGCTGGCGGGCGAACGTGCGAAAGCGAAGAAACCGGATAACTGGGAGATTGTCGGTACCGCTCAGTCTCAGGAAGCCTACGGCTGCATGCTGCGCAAAGATGACCCGCAGTTCAAAACGCTGGTCGATGAGACGGTCGCCCAGGTTCAGACCTCCGGTGAAGCCGAAAAATGGTTCGATAAGTGGTTTAAAAATCCTATTCCGCCAAAGAACCTGAATATGAACTTTGAACTCTCTGACGAGATGAAAGCGCTGTTCAAATCACCTAACGATAAAGCTCTTAACTAATTAAAAAAACAAAGGGCGGGGAATCCTGCCCTCCCGATTGTTGCTACGGCGCGGACAGACTATACGGCGGCTGGTCGTTCCCCAGCGGCCGCGAATACCGAAACAGGCTGAGCAACAATCTTCGAGGGTAGCGCTGCTACCCTTTTTTTTCCAGGAGTCATTTATGTCAATAGACTGGAACTGGGGAATATTCCTGCAACAGGCCCCGTTCGGCAACACCACCTATTTAGGCTGGCTGTGGAGTGGTTTTCAGATCACCGTCACCCTGTCGGTAACGGCCTGGATTATCGCGTTCTTTGTAGGTTCGCTCTTCGGTATTCTCCGTACGGTCCCGAACCGTCTGCTGTCGACTATCGGCACCTGCTACGTTGAACTTTTTCGTAACGTTCCGCTTATCGTTCAATTTTTCACCTGGTATCTGGTGGTGCCTGAACTGCTGCCGGAAAACATCGGCATGTGGTTTAAGTCCGAGCTGGATCCGAATATTCAGTTTTTCGTTTCTTCGATGCTGTGTCTGGGATTGTTTACCGCCGCGCGCGTCTGCGAGCAGGTTCGTTCCGGTATTCAATCCCTGCCGCGCGGCCAGAAAAACGCCGGGCTGGCGATGGGGCTAACGCTCCCGCAAACTTACCGTTACGTTCTGCTGCCCAACGCCTATCGCGTTATCGTGCCGCCAATGACCTCTGAAATGATGAACCTGGTGAAAAACTCGGCCATCGCTTCCACCATTGGTCTTGCCGATATGGCCGCCCAGGCGGGCAAGCTGCTGGACTACTCGGCCCATGCCTGGGAATCGTTTACCGCTATCACCCTCGCCTACGTGTTTATCAACGCCGTTATTATGCTGATCATGTACGTGGTCGAACGTAAAGTCCGCCTGCCGGGCAATATGGGGGGTAAATAATGTACGATTTTGACTGGAGCTCCATTATTCCTTCCATGCCATACCTGCTGGCAGGGCTGGTGATTACCTTAAAAATTACCGTGACCGCGATTGTTGTCGGAATTGTGTGGGGGACGATCCTGGCCGTGATGCGCCTGTCGAGCTTCCTGCCGCTGGCGTGGTTCGCCAAAACCTACGTTAACGTTTTCCGCTCCATTCCGCTGGTGATGGTACTGCTGTGGTTTTATCTGATTGTTCCCGGGTTCCTGCAGAACGTGCTTGGCCTGTCGCCGAAAACCGATATCCGCCTGATTTCGGCGATGATCGCCTTCTCCATGTTTGAAGCGGCCTATTACTCGGAAATTATCCGTGCCGGCATTCAGAGTATCTCGCGCGGCCAGTCCAGCGCCGCGCTGGCGCTGGGCATGACCCACTGGCAATCCATGAAGCTGGTGATTCTGCCGCAGGCCTTCCGCGCCATGGTACCGCTGCTGCTGACGCAGGGCATCGTCCTGTTCCAGGATACCTCGCTGGTTTATGTTCTGAGCCTGGCCGACTTTTTCCGCACCGCCTCAACTATCGGCGAGCGTGATGGAACCCAGGTAGAAATGATCCTGTTCGCAGGCGCCGTATATTTTGTGTTTAGTCTCAGCGCATCGCTGTTGGTCAGCTGGTTGAAGAAAAGGACTGTGTAATGATTACCCTGAAAAATGTTTCAAAATGGTATGGTCACTTTCAGGTGCTGACCGATTGCTCCACGGAAGTGAAAAAAGGCGAAGTGGTGGTGGTCTGCGGGCCTTCGGGTTCGGGTAAATCAACGCTGATTAAAACCGTAAACGGCCTGGAGCCCATTCAGCAAGGTCAAATCATCGTCGACGGCACCACCGTCAACGATAAAAAGACCAACCTGGCCAAACTGCGTTCGCGCGTCGGGATGGTATTCCAGCACTTTGAGCTGTTCCCGCATTTATCGATTATCGAGAATCTCACCCTGGCGCAGGTCAAGGTGCTCAATCGCGACAAAGCCGCCTCCCGGGCGAAAGGGCTTAAGCTGCTGGAACGCGTGGGGCTTTCCGCTCATGCCGAAAAATTCCCCGCCCAGCTCTCGGGCGGCCAACAGCAGCGCGTGGCCATCGCCCGCGCGCTGTGTATGGATCCTATCGCCATGCTGTTTGATGAACCCACTTCCGCGCTGGATCCGGAGATGATTAACGAAGTGCTGGACGTTATGGTTGAACTGGCAAATGAAGGGATGACCATGATGGTGGTCACCCATGAAATGGGCTTTGCGCGTAAGGTAGCCAACCGGGTTATCTTTATGGATGAAGGAAAAATTGTCGAAGACGCCGATAAAGAAGCGTTTTTTGCTAACCCGCAATCTGAACGCGCCAAAGACTTCCTCGCCAAAATTCTGCACTAATCTTCCGGCGTGTACGGTACCGTACACGCCTTTTATCTCTTCCCGCTCCTGTCTCTCTCCATAGTTATGGCAATAGCTTTGCCGCTCTCAAATACGCGTCATAAATATATCCAGCCTCACCCCAAATAATTCACGACCTGAAACGCTCAATTCAACAAAAATTCACTCTTTACATCGTGGATTACATAATCTGTCATAGATAACATGGCGCGAATTTGACAACAACGCTGAGCGCCGGCAGCGGATTTTTTTGATTTTAGAAAATTAAGATTCTTAAGATTGAGAACCCGGCTTCGTTAACCCTACTCAGTTAACGCTAAACATTCTTGACAAGGCTATAACGGACGAGTGAAACAAATGGATATTGCTTCGTGAATAATAAAAGTCTCATAACCGCCCTTTCTCTTTATATTCTGTTAACCGCATCGACATTGGCGAATGTATCGATTAGCAATACCAATCAGGTGGAACAGGATAAGGCACGTCAAAGCGCATTGGCACCAGCACAGCAGGAATATTCGGCATCAGGTACAGGATCGCAAAAATATAAACTCGCCTTTCCACTTGAAGCAACCTGCCGATATATCAACCATGTTGAAATTATTTCCGCTGACCACAAGTTGACCCGCGGCCTGTTAGGCAATATCGCTCGCCAGGCAGAAAAAAAGTGCCTGGGTATTGAAGGCATACGTCTACTCACCACAACCTTGCAAAATGAACTCATTGCCCGGGGATATATCACTTCGCTTATTGATGTACCTTCACAATCCTTGAATGATGGCATTCTGAGCATCACGTTGAGCTATGGCTATATCGGTAATATTAGCTGGGCTTCCGGCAATAGCGCGACAACCAGCCTGTGGAATGCCATACCGGCTAAAACAGGGGATATTCTGAAGCTAACCGAACTGGAACAGGGGATGGCTAACTTGCAGCGTTTACCCGGCTCATCGGCGCAGATGAAAATCATGCCGGGTAAGAACCATGCGGAAAGCGATATCCAAATCTCCCGGCATCTGGCACGAAACTGGCAAGTAGGCGCATGGCTGGATGATGCAGGAAGCCGTAGCAGCGGGCGTTACCAGGCCGGTGGCGCGCTTTATCTTTATGACCTGACGACGCTAAATGACATTTTCTATTTATCCATGGGGGGCGATGTCGAGTTTAATCAACATAACGATGGCAACCAGAATAAAAGCCTCTATTATTCTATTCCCTTTGGATTTTGGTCACTCAATCTTTACGGTTCACAAAGTGAATATCGTCAGCAGTTCAATGGCAGATACTCCACCATTGAATATAAAAGCAAAAATGATTATGCCAGCGCAACCTTAACGCGTCTAATTTCGCACACCCGCCAGCAAAAAACAACCATTGATGCGCGAATAGCAAAAAGTACCTCACATTATTATTTTGGTGGCAGCGAACTGAGCGTTATGCGCAAACAGAATCCTGCCTGGGATATTACGGCACATCATCAGCGATATTTTACCCATACAATCGTAGATGCCAGCCTGGGCGTACAGCGTAGCCTTCCCTGGCTCAGTTCAATGCCAACTCCGGAGGAAAAAGCCGGTCTGTACAGTAAGCTTTCGCGCATTATTCATGCCGACCTTCAAGCCTTAATGAAGTTTGAATCAACGGGGGATAAATTCAGCTATGCTCCGCATATTAATATACAAATTAGCCCCGATATCTTATCCGCAGACAATCAATTTAATATAGGCAATCGTTGGACGGTACGAGGTTTTGACGGTGAAAGAACCCTTTCAGGAAATCAAGGCTGGTACTGGCGCAATGATTTCATCTGGGATATGCCCGCCCCAGAACGACAGCTGTACTTAGGCATAGACGTTGGACGCATTACAGGAACAGAGCAGTACGGAAATGGCAAAGTCATGTCTGGCGCCACGGTGGGAATACGCGGAAGCATAATTTCAACTCAGTATGATTTATTCATCGGAACCCCACTGATAAAGCCAAACGGTTTTCATACAGACCCTGCAAACCTGGGATTTTCATTACAATGGAGGTATTAAAATCAGTTTTTCAACGCATCAGTTAACCTCATTTATTTCTAAAGGACTCTATTAAATGTTTAAATTCAATTTAACCTATGTTGCGCTAGCAGCAGCATTGAGCTCAAGCTTTGTTTATGCCGACCCGACAACTTACACCCATTTATCAGGCGCCAAAGTCATTGATATTGAAAAACCCAATGCCGCCGGCGTCTCACATAATATGTATCGTGAGTTTAATGTTGATAGTAAGGGTGTTGTTCTGAACAATAGCCCCAGCGATCTCTCCCATGCGACGTTGGGGAATATCGCTAAAAATAACAATCTGACTAATGGTAGTGCTTCTGTTATTCTTAACGAAGTTACCTCAAACCGTGCAAGCTCACTGAATGGATTTATTGAAGTTGCGGGTCAGCGAGCTGATGTGGTTATTGCTAACCCCAATGGTATTTCCTGCTCAGGATGTAGTTTCATCAACACCAATAAGGCGATTTTAACGACAGGAAAGGTAACATTCTCTGATACTGGCGCTATCGCCAGTTATGACGTTACCGGGGGTAAACTGTCCATCGACAAGAATGGAATGGATGCCAGTAATAGCTATGCGGTTCTGCTCGCCGATGCGATAGCCATTAACGGTACGGTTAATGCTACGAACGCGATAGTGGCCGCAGGAAACTTCACCTTTGATAACGGCTCTGGCGCGATAACCTCAGCGGGCAAAGCGGCAACGGCACGGCAGTATGTTTACCCTGAATATAGTATCGACATTAGTAATCTTGGCGGCATCAAAGCCAATAGTATTACTATGGTTGGCAATAATTTAGGTTTTGGCGTTCGAAATAAAGGCGCTATTGTTGCTAACACCAGCCTCTCTTTGACCAGCTTTGGCTCACTCACCAACGAAGGCTCTATCGCCAGTAATGGTATGATGACTCAGGTACTCTCTGCAGGCAATTTTAAAAATACGGGAAATATATCCTCGAATAATATCGCCTTACTGAACAGCCTCAGTTCGATAAGCAATAGTGGAACCATTTCCAGCACAGGAAATTTATTAGTCAACGCATCCGGAAATATCGAAAACACGGGTAAATTCAAAGCGGCCTCCACATTGAGCGTAATGACTAACGGTAACCTGAAAACGACATATGGTTCCAATTTACTTTCAGATAATCAGTTGACAGTCACCGCCGCCGGTAACATTGAAAACGGAGGCTCGACCAGAGGTAAAAACACAACGGTCACCTTCGGAGGAGACACGCTTAAAGTCACTGGCAATATTTTTGGCTACGATACTCTGCTGGTTCAGGCGAAAATAAATGACCAGATAACATCCGGGGAAATTACCAATTCTGGTACCACCTCCGGCGGCAACGTGACCGTAAAAACCGATGGTACTCTGGCGTTAACCAAAGATAGCTTTATGGAAGCGACTGATACGCTGACGACAAAAAGCTACTGGCTTAAAAATGAAGGTTATATGGGGGCCGATACGATAGCTATTGATAACTATGTCACCCACAACTATGGGGCTATTGTTGGTCAGGATAATGTTGGCGTTAAAACCTATCATGAGCTTTATAATGAAGGCGAAATTTTAAGCTCATCAAATATGACGCTGGATACACGGAATCACGGTAATATTACTAACCGTTCTCACATAGGAGCTGGCGGCACTTTAACCATGTCAGTTAATAAAGTGGTTAACGGAGGATACCGCTGCGGTTTCCTGGGGTGGGCAACCTGTGGCAAAGGCACGATTTCCACGACTAATCTGGTTTTAAATTCCTCACATAAATACGCCAGTGAAATGGGCGGCACTCAGCAGTTTAAGAGCGCGACCATTAACACCATCAATTAACATGAAGTTATCATTGAAAATGCGCGTCTTTTTTTAAAAGAAAGTTAATGCTGGTGCTTCGGCACCAGCATTTTTACGCATACAGATGAAGGGTTAGCCTGTCCTTTAAAAGGAAGGCCAATATATTAACGCGCTTTATATTGGCCCTCGGGCTGGCTTAACGCCAGTGTAAAGGCTCCGCAAATATCTCTCACGTATTTACGGCTCGAATGGCCGGCGCTGGAACTGATCGTGCCCGCATTTTGGACAACGCGGTAGCACATCCGGCGTATAAACCGGCAGATGGTAATGGCACTTCTCACACACCAGATTGCCGAGCCCCACGACTTCGCCGCTGTGATAGACGCCGTGGTGGCTGAGATCCTGGAACACCTCGCGCCACTCAAGCTGAGTTTTATCGGTAATATCCGCCAGCTCCTGCCACAGGCTCTCTTTGATCACCCGCATAAAGACGCTATCAGTCAGCTCATCCTGACTCTCTTCATAACTGAGCGCGAACTCTTCCAGATCGCGTCTGACAGCGCGGATAACATTCTCGATTTCGCTCTGCGTTAACTCGCCGGACTGGCTAATCTTGACCCTGGCCTGCTCCACCAGCGCATCAATATCGCGTTCTCCATTGCGTAACCGCTCGCTGAGCGTCGACACCAGCTCTCGGTAGAATTGAGCAACCTTGTTCATCTTTTCGCCTCCGGTGTGGTTAACTTCTTCTTATGATAGACGTTATCTGCGGATTGCTCTGCCAGCCAAGCCACAGAGTCGCGAAATATTCTCCACCGCTTTCATCTCTGTAAGTGTGTGAAAGGCTGTTTTGACGTTGGCGTTTGGGCTATGCTATGCCGATCTGAAATAACACATCCATTGGCTACATTTTGTAGCTGTATTGAAAACAGGACCACTGGCTGCCATGCAAGAGCAATACCGCCCGGAAGAGATAGAATCAAAAGTCCAGCAACACTGGGACGAGAAGCGTACCTTTGAAGTTACCGAAGACGAGAGCAAAGAGAAGTATTACTGCCTGTCGATGCTTCCCTATCCTTCTGGTCGACTACACATGGGCCACGTGCGCAACTATACCATCGGCGACGTGATTTCCCGTTACCAGCGTATGTTGGGCAAAAATGTTCTGCAGCCTATCGGCTGGGATGCGTTTGGTCTGCCTGCGGAAGGCGCCGCGGTGAAAAACAACACCGCTCCGGCCCCGTGGACCTACGACAATATCGCCTACATGAAAAACCAGCTGAAAAAACTGGGCTTCGGCTATGACTGGAGCCGTGAAGTGGCAACCTGCACCCCGGAATACTACCGCTGGGAGCAGAAGTTCTTCACCGAGCTGTATAAAAAGGGGCTGGTCTATAAAAAAACCTCCGCGGTAAACTGGTGCCCGAACGATCAGACCGTTCTGGCGAATGAACAGGTTATCGACGGCTGCTGCTGGCGCTGCGACACAAAAGTTGAGCGTAAAGAGATCCCGCAGTGGTTTATCAAAATCACCGCCTACGCTGACGAGCTGCTGAACGATCTGGATAACCTGGATCACTGGCCTGATACCGTTAAAACCATGCAGCGCAACTGGATTGGCCGCTCCGAAGGCGTCGAAATCTCCTTCGACGTTAACGACTACGCCGACAAGCTGACCGTTTATACCACCCGCCCGGACACCTTTATGGGCTGTACCTACCTGGCCGTCGCTGCGGGTCACCCGCTGGCGCAGCAGGCAGCAGCCAATAACTCCGCGCTGGCGACGTTTATCGACGAATGCCGTAATACCAAAGTTGCCGAAGCCGAAATGGCAACCATGGAGAAACAAGGCGTCGATACTGGCTACAAAGCGATTCACCCGCTGACCGGCGAAGCGATCCCGGTATGGGCGGCAAACTTTGTGCTGATGGAGTACGGCACCGGCGCGGTGATGGCCGTTCCGGGTCACGATCAGCGCGACTACGAGTTTGCCAGCAAGTACGGTCTCAACATCAAGCCGGTCATCCTGGCCGCTGATGGCTCCGAACCCGATCTCTCCGAACAGGCGCTGACCGAAAAAGGCGTGCTGTTCAACTCCGGCGAATTCGACGGTCTGGATCACGAAGCTGGCTTTAATGCCATCGCGGATAAGCTCGCGTCTCTTGGCGTCGGCGAACGTAAAGTGAACTACCGTCTGCGCGACTGGGGCGTTTCCCGTCAGCGCTACTGGGGTGCGCCGATCCCAATGGTGACCCTTGAAGACGGTACCGTGATGCCGACGCCGGAAGATCAGCTGCCGGTTATTCTGCCGGAAGACGTTGTGATGGACGGCATCACCAGCCCAATCAAAGCCGATCCTGAGTGGGCGAAAACCACCGTTAACGGCCAGCCGGCACTGCGCGAAACCGATACGTTTGACACCTTTATGGAGTCTTCCTGGTACTACGCGCGCTACACCTGCCCGCAGTATGACCAGGGTATGCTCGACCCCGAAGCGGCCAACTACTGGCTGCCGGTCGATATCTATATCGGCGGTATCGAACACGCCATTATGCACCTGCTCTATTTCCGCTTCTTCCACAAGCTGATGCGCGACGCGGGCATGGTGAACTCTGACGAACCGGCTAAACAGCTGCTTTGCCAGGGCATGGTGCTGGCAGATGCCTTCTACTATGTTGGCGAAAACGGCGAGCGTAACTGGGTCTCTCCGAAAGAGGCGACCACCGAGCGCGACGAGAAAGGACGTATCGTTAAAGCCTTCGATCCGCAGGGTCGCGAGCTGGTCTATACCGGCATGAGCAAGATGTCCAAGTCGAAAAACAACGGCATCGACCCGCAGGAGATGGTGGAACGCTACGGCGCGGACACCGTGCGCCTGTTTATGATGTTCGCTTCTCCGGCCGACATGACGCTGGAGTGGCAGGAATCCGGCGTGGAAGGTGCGAACCGCTTCCTGAAACGCGTCTGGAAACTGGTTTACGAACACACTACCCTGGGTGAAGCCCCTGCGCTGGACGTTGCCAGCCTCAGCGAAGATCAAAAAGCGCTGCGTCGCGACGTGCACAAAACCATCGCGAAAGTGACCGATGACATCGGCCGTCGTCAGACCTTCAACACCGCGATTGCGGCGATTATGGAGCTGATGAACAAGCTGGCGAAAGCGCCGCAGGAAAACGATCAGGATCGCGCGCTGATGCGTGAGGCCCTGCTGGCCGTGGTTCGCATGCTCAATCCGTTCACCCCGCACGCCAGCTTTACCCTGTGGCAGGAGCTGGGCGGCGAAGGCGATATTGACAACACGCCGTGGCCGGTCGCTGATGAAAGCGCAATGGTTGAAGACACGACTCTGGTCGTGGTCCAGGTAAATGGTAAAGTTCGTGGTAAAATTACCGTTGCGGTGGATGCAACTGAAGAGCAGGTTCGTGAGCGCGCGGGTCAGGAGCATCTGGTCGCGAAATATCTCGACGGTGTGACCGTACGTAAAGTGATCTACGTTCCGGGTAAACTGCTCAATCTGGTCGTTGGCTAAGCGCAGGAGGAAGCGTGCGATATCTGGCAACATTGTTGTTATCTTTGGCGGTGTTAATCACCGCCGGTTGCGGCTGGCACCTGCGTAGCACTACGCAGGTTCCGACCGCAATGAAAACCATGATCTTCCAGTCGGGCGATCCCAATGGACCATTAAGTCGTGCTGTCCGTAATCAGCTGCGTCTGAACGGCGTTGAACTGGTCGATAGCAGTACCCTGCGCAAGGATATTCCTTCCCTGCGTCTGGAGACATCGTCCATTCAGAAAGATACAGCATCTATTTTCCAGGACGGCCGTACTGCGGAATATCAGATGGTGATGACGGTAAATGCCAGCGTCCTGATCCCAGGCCATGATATCTATCCCATCACGACCAAAGTCTACCGCTCGTTCTTCGATAACCCGCAGGCGGCGTTAGCGAAAGATGCCGAGCAGGACATGATCGTTCAGGAAATGTACGACAAAGCCGCGGAGCAGCTGATCCGTAAGCTGCCGAGCGTACACGTTGCGGATGTCGAAGCCACCAAAGAGGATGAGAAGCCGGTCACGACGACCCCAGCCGCTTCAACCTCCGGCAATCGCGTCTCCACCACGCTGGGTAACTGATGATTCGGTTGTACCCGGAACAGCTCCGCGCGCAGCTCCCTGAAGGGCTGCGCGCGGCCTATCTGCTGCTTGGCAACGATCCGCTGCTGTTGCAGGAAAGCCAGGACGCCATCCGCGAAGCCGCGGCCGCCCAGGGCTTTATCGAACATCACACCGTCACCGTTGATGCCAGTACCGACTGGCCTGCCCTGTTCTCGTTAAGCCAGGCCATGAGCCTGTTTTCCAGCCGCCAGACGCTGCTGCTCATCCTGCCCGATAATGGCCCTAATGCGGCAATTAACGAACAGCTCGCGACGCTTGTCGGCATGCTGCATGAAGATTTATTGCTCATCGTTCGCGGTAATAAGCTGACGAAAGCGCAGGAGAACGCCGCATGGATGACGGCGCTGACCAGCCGGGCGGTGCAGGTAAGCTGCCAGACGCCGGAATATGCCCAGCTGCCGCGCTGGCTCGCCGCGCGCGCAAAGCAGAATAATCTGCAGCTTGATGACGCGGCCAGTCAGCTGCTGTGCTACTGCTATGAAGGTAATCTTCTGGCGCTGGCGCAGGCTCTGGAGCGTCTGTCGCTGCTGTGGCCGGACGGTAAACTGACGCTGCCGCGGGTTGAGCAGGCGGTGAATGATGCCGCGCATTTCACCCCCTATCACTGGGTTGATGCGCTGCTGGCCGGGAAAAGTAAGCGCGTACTCCACGTTCTGCAACAGCTGCGTCTGGAAGGCAGCGAGCCCGCTATCCTGCTGCGCACCCTACAGCGCGAGCTGCTGCTGCTGGTCAACCTGAAGCGGCAGTCGGCCCATACGCCGCTGCGTTCGCTGTTTGACAAACATCGCGTGTGGCAGAAC
Source organism: Klebsiella sp. PL-2018 (assembly GCF_019048985.1). Lineage (NCBI taxonomy): Bacteria > Pseudomonadati > Pseudomonadota > Gammaproteobacteria > Enterobacterales > Enterobacteriaceae > Klebsiella > Klebsiella sp. PL-2018. The sequence continues at coordinate 1,661,888 of NZ_CP077673.1, read as the reverse complement.
CGCCGCCAGTTGGTTAGCGATGCGCTGGCCCGCCTCAGCGCCGACCAGCTGCGCCAGGCCGTCACGTTGCTGACCCGTGCCGAACTCACCTTCAAGCAGGATTACGGGCACTCCGTATGGCCCGAGCTGGAAAGTCTCTCTTTATTGCTCTGCCATAAAGCGCTGGCAGACGTTTTTATTGATGGTTGATATGACTCAGTTACTGGCAATGTACGGCGGCACCTTCGATCCGGTGCATTATGGTCACCTTAAACCGGTGGAAATTCTGGCCAACCAGATTGGCCTTAATCAAGTCACCATCGTGCCCAACAACGTGCCGCCGCACCGCCCGCAGCCCGAAGCCACCAGCGACCAACGCAGGCATATGCTGGAGCTGGCCATCGCGGATAAGCCGCTGTTTATCCTCGACGATCGCGAACTCAAGCGCGACACGCCGTCATACTCCGCGCAAACCCTGCGCGAGTGGCGCCAGGAGCAAGGGCCAAAACGGTCGCTGGCGTTTATTATTGGCCAGGATTCGCTGCTCACCTTTACCACCTGGCACGACTATGAAAGCATTCTTGATAACGTACATCTGATCGTTTGCCGGCGCCCGGGCTATCCGCTGACCATGGCGTGCGAGCAGGATCAGCAGTGGCTGGACAAACATCTCACTCATGACGTAGAGCGGATGCATAGCAGCCCGGCGGGCGTTATCTACCTGGCCGAAACGCCGTGGTTTGATATCTCAGCCACCCTGATTCGCCAGCGTCTTGAATCCGGCGAATCCTGCGCGGACATGCTGCCGGAAACCGTACTCGACTATATCCATGAGCAGAAGCTTTACTGCTAGCCTTGCCACAAGGACAGTCTCATAGACTCCTTTCGAGAGGGTCATCATGAAGTTATGGTTAGTTCGTCATGGCGAAACCGAGGCCAACGTCGCGGGCCTCTATAGCGGGCACGCGCCCACTGCGTTAACCGAGCGCGGAATCAAACAAGCGCAAACGCTGGGAAAGCGGCTGCGGGCCGTCCCGTTTCAGCGCGCGTTTTGCAGTGAGCTTGAGCGCACCCAGCGCACGGCCAGCCTCCTGCTGGGCGACCGTGACGTCCCCCGCCAGTCCTTCGCCGCGCTCAATGAAATGTTCTTCGGCGACTGGGAAATGCGCCACCACCGCGATTTACAGCAGGAAGATGCCGAAAACTACGCCGCATGGTGCGCCGACTGGCAGCACGCGGCGCCCACCAACGGGGAGGGCTTCCAGGCGTTTGCCGAACGCGTACGCGGCTTTACCGTCACCCTCTCTCAGTTTCGGGAACTTGACCATCTGCTTATCGTCGGTCATCAGGGCGTGCTTAGCCTCTTAGTCGCGCAACTTCTGAACATGCCGGATTCGGCGATGTGGCACTTCCCCATCGAGCATGGCGCGTGGAGCCTTGTCGATCTCCAGCCTGATTTCACCACGCTGCGCGTACTAAATAGCCGGGCCGTTTGGCTGGCGGAAGAAGAATTGCGCGCAGACCATTGACAGTGCAAAGCAGGCTGTTATTCTCCGCAGCCAGGCTGCATCCGCCATTTGAACTTTGCAGAAATTGTTTTACAAAAATGGCGATGCAATCATCGGCGATGGATGGGATGATAGCCGCCTTCACCGCCCGTTTATCGACATTTATCCCGACTTTGCCAACAGTTCGGGTATACTGTCAGGCTGTTTATTGTTATCACTCTTCACACACCCAGGGGGAACTCTTGCAGGGTAAAGCACTCCAGGATTTTGTTATCGACAAAATTGATGACCTGAAAGGTCAGGACATCGTAGCCATTGACGTTCATGGCAAATCCAGCATTACAGATTGCATGGTTATCTGCACAGGCACTTCCACGCGCCATGTTATGTCCATTGCCGACCACGTTGTGCAGGAGTCTCGCGCCGCCGGGATGCTGCCGCTGGGCGTTGAAGGCGAAGCCGCCGCGGACTGGATCGTGGTCGATCTCGGCGACGTTATGGTTCACGTTATGCAGGAAGAGAGCCGTCGTCTGTACGAGCTGGAAAAACTCTGGAGTTAGCGCGTGAAGCTGCACCTGGTAGCCGTTGGCACCAAAATGCCGGACTGGGTTCAGACCGGCTTTAGCGAATATCTGCGCCGTTTTCCAAAGGATATGCCGTTCGAACTGGTGGAAATTCCCGCCGGTAAACGCGGCAAAAACGCCGACATCAAGCGCATTCTCGAAAAAGAAGGTGAAATGATGCTGGCGGCTGCAGGCAAAAACCGCATCGTCACCCTGGATATTCCGGGGAAACCTTGGGATACGCCTCAGCTGGCGCGCGAACTGGAACGCTGGAAACAGGATGGCCGCGACGTTAGCCTGCTTATCGGCGGCCCGGAAGGCCTTTCACCCGCCTGCAAAGCGGCGGCGGAACAAAGTTGGTCGCTCTCAACGCTCACCCTACCTCACCCGCTGGTTCGCGTACTGGTGGCCGAGAGTCTGTATCGGGCGTGGAGCATTACCACCAACCACCCTTACCACCGTGAGTAATGATGACCAGGGTAGACTAAGCAGCGAATGAAATTACAGAATTCTTTCCGCGACTATACGGCTGAATCCTCGCTGTTCGTGCGCCGGGCGCTGGTCGCTTTTTTGGGGATTTTGCTGCTTACCGGCGTACTGATCGCCAACCTTTATAACGTGCAAATTGTGCGTTACACCGACTATCAAACGCGTTCAAACGAAAACCGCATCAAGCTGGTCCCGATTCCGCCGAGCCGCGGCATTATCTACGATCGCAACGGCACGCCGCTGGCGCTCAACCGTACGATTTACCAGCTGGAGATGATGCCGGAGAAGGTCGACAACGTTCAGCAAACGCTGGATGCGCTGCGCGATGTTATCGACCTCACCGATGACGATGTGGCGAACTTTAAAAAAGAGCGCGCCCGCTCGCACCGCTTTACCTCTATTCCGGTGAAAGTTAACCTCAGCGAAGTGCAGGTCGCCCGTTTCGCAGTGAACCAGTACCGTTTTCCCGGCGTGGAAGTCAAAGGCTATAAGCGCCGCTACTATCCCTATAACTCCGCCCTGACCCACGTTATCGGCTACGTCTCTAAAATTAACGATAAAGACGTCGATCGCCTGGATAAAGAGGGGAAGCTGGCTAACTACGCCTCCACGCACGATATCGGCAAGCTGGGCATCGAGCGCTATTACGAAGATGTCCTGCACGGGCAAACCGGCTATGAAGAGGTTGAAGTGAACAACCGTGGCCGCGTGATTCGCCAGCTGAAAGAGGTCCCGCCGCAGGCCGGGCGCGATATCTATTTAACGCTCGACCTGAAGCTACAGCAGTACATTGAAACGCTGCTGGCCGGCAGCCGCGCGGCGGTCGTGGTCACCGACCCGCGCACCGGCGCAATCCTCGCGCTGGTCTCGACGCCAAGCTACGATCCCAACCTGTTCGTTGACGGTATTTCCAGCAAAGACTACTCCGGACTCCTCAACGATCCCAATACGCCGCTGGTTAACCGCGCGACTCAGGGCGTTTACCCACCGGCGTCGACGGTTAAGCCATACGTGGCCGTCTCGGCGCTCAGCGCCGGGGTTATTACCCGCAACACCAGCCTGTTTGACCCCGGCTGGTGGCAGCTTCCCGGCTCGGATAAACGCTACCGCGACTGGAAAAAGTGGGGCCACGGCCATCTGAACGTCACCAAAGCGCTGGAGGAGTCGGCCGATACCTACTTCTACCAAGTCGCCTACGACATGGGCATCGATCGCCTGTCGGAGTGGATGGGCAAATTTGGCTATGGCCACTATACCGGAGTTGACCTGGCGGAAGAGCGCTCCGGCAATATGCCGACCCGCGAATGGAAGCTCAAGCGCTTCAAGAAACCGTGGTACCAGGGCGATACTATCCCGGTCGGCATCGGACAGGGCTACTGGACGGCGACGCCTATCCAGATGAACAAGGCGCTGATGATCCTGATTAACGACGGCGTGGTTAAAGTACCGCACCTGCTGCAGAGCACGGTGGAGGACGGCAAACCGGTGCCGTGGGTTCAGCCGCATGAACCGCCGGTCGGCGATATTCACTCCGGTTTTTGGGAAATCGCCAAAGACGGGATGTTTGGCGTAGCCAACCGCGGCAACGGTACCGCGCATAAATACTTCGCCAGCGCGCCGTATAAAATTGCGGCCAAATCGGGTACCGCTCAGGTCTTCGGCCTGAAAGCCAATGAAACCTATAACGCGCACAGAATCGCTGAACGCCTGCGTGACCATAAACTGATGACGGCGTTTGCCCCTTACAACAACCCCCAGGTTGCCGTGGCGATTATTCTTGAGAACGGCGGCGCAGGTCCGGCAGTCGGTACCATTATGCGTCAGATTCTCGATCATATAATGCTGGGTGATAACAACACCAATCTGCCGAGTGAAAACCCGGCGGTAACGGCTGGGGAGGATCAATAATGACTGATAATCCGAATAAAAAATCGCTATGGGATAAAATCCACCTCGACCCCACCATGCTGCTTATCCTGCTGGCGCTGCTGACCTACAGCGCGCTGGTGATCTGGAGCGCCAGCGGTCAGGACATGGGCATGATGGAGCGCAAAATCGGCCAGATCGCCATGGGGATTGTTATCATGATCGTCATGGCGCAAATCCCGCCGCGGGTCTATGAAGGCTGGGCGCCCTATCTCTATATCTTCTGTATTATCCTGCTGGTGGCGGTTGACGCCTTCGGCGCCATCTCCAAAGGGGCGCAGCGCTGGCTGGATCTCGGCATCGTCCGTTTCCAGCCGTCGGAAATCGCCAAAATAGCCGTACCGCTGATGGTGGCGCGCTTTATCAACCGCGACGTTTGCCCGCCATCGCTGAAAAATACCGCTATCGCGCTGGTGCTGATTTTCCTGCCTACGCTGCTGGTCGCCGCGCAGCCTGACCTCGGGACCTCGATTCTGGTCGCCCTGTCCGGTCTGTTTGTCCTCTTTCTGTCTGGCCTGAGCTGGCGTCTGATTGGTATTGCCGTGGTGCTGGTCGCCGCCTTTATTCCCATCCTCTGGTTCTTCCTGATGCATGATTATCAGCGCCAGCGCGTAATGATGCTGCTCGACCCGGAAACCGATCCGCTCGGCGCGGGTTACCACATTATTCAGTCAAAAATCGCCATCGGCTCCGGCGGACTGCGCGGAAAAGGCTGGCTACACGGAACCCAGTCGCAGCTGGAGTTTCTGCCTGAGCGCCATACCGACTTTATCTTTGCCGTCCTGGCGGAAGAGCTGGGGCTGATCGGCGTGCTGATTCTGCTGGCGCTCTATATTCTGCTGATTATGCGCGGGTTGTGGATTGCCGCCCAGGCGCAAACCACCTTTGGCCGGGTGATGGCCGGTGGTTTAATGTTGATTTTATTCGTTTATGTCTTCGTAAATATTGGTATGGTAAGTGGTATTTTACCGGTGGTGGGGGTACCTTTGCCGCTGGTCAGCTACGGGGGCTCTGCCCTAATCGTATTGATGGCCGGGTTTGGTATCGTCATGTCGATCCATACTCACAGAAAAATGTTGTCGAAAAGCGTGTAAGGGGTTCGCGATGCGTAAGCAATGGCTGGGGATCTGCATAGCAGCAGGGCTGCTGGCGGCATGTTCGAGTGAAGACGTTCAACAGAAAACGGTCAGCACTCCACAGCCGGCCGTTTGCAATGGCCCAACGGTGGAGATTAGCGGCGCCGATCCGCAGTACGAAACGCCTAACGCCACGGCGAATCAGGATTATGAACGCGACGGCAAAAGCTACAAAATCGTCCAGGATCCGTCTAACTTCACCCAGGCAGGCTTCGCAGCCATCTACGACGCCGAGCCTAACAGCAATCTGACCGCATCGGGAGAAGCGTTCGATCCCACGCAGCTTACCGCGGCCCATCCTACGCTGCCGATCCCAAGCTACGCGCGGATCACCAACCTGGCGAACGGCCGCATGATCGTCGTGCGCATCAACGATCGCGGGCCTTACGGTAACGATCGCGTGATTTCACTGTCCCGCGCCTCAGCCGATCGTCTGAATACCTCGAACAATACCAAAGTGCGCATCGACCCGATCGTCGTCGCACCGGACGGCTCGCTTTCCGGTCCGGGTATGGCCTGTACCACCGTAGCCAAACAGACCTACGCGCTGCCCGCCCGCCCGAATCTTGACGGCGACAGCGGCGCGGCAATGAGTCAACCCGCGCAAACTGACGTGCACGCCATCAGTAATTCAACGCTGAAGCCGGAAGACGCCACCGGCGCGCCGGTCAACAGCGGCGGTTTCCTCGGCGCCCCGACGCCGCTGAATAATGGCGTGCTGGAAGGCAGCGAGCCTGTCGTTCAAAGCGCGCCAGTTACCGCCCCGGGTTCAGTACAAGGCAGCGTTGCGCCCGCCGTGGCCGCCACCGCTGCCGTAGCGCCTGCCGCAGCGGCCAGCGCCAGCGGCGATTTCGTCGTACAGGTCGGCGCCGTCAGCGACCAGGCCCGCGCGCAGCAGTACCAGCAGCGTCTGAGTCAGCAATTTTCCGTCCCGGGCCGCGTCACGCAAAACGGCGCGGTATGGCGTATTCAGCTCGGCCCATTCAGCAGCAAAGCGCAGGCCAGCACGATTCAACAGCGTCTGCAAAGCGAAGCTCAGCTGCAGTCATTTATTACTCGCGCCAACTAAAGGCATCGCACCCGCCTCCCCTGCTCGTTGCGCATGACAAAGTCATTAACAAAGTCGTGCGCAATGTCGGATGCTGGTTCGTAGTGCGTTTGTTATAGTAAGGCACTTTTTTTAACTCCATCACGGATGCCGTTGTTCAGACCATGAAGACCTCTTTTACCGCTCGCTTACTCGTTACGGCGCTCTCCGTGGCAGCGCTGTCCTCCGCTGCCCGCGCCGATGACCTGAATATCAAAACGATGATCCCAGGCGCCCCGCAGATTGACGCCGAATCCTGGATTCTTATTGATTACAACTCAGGCAAAGTCCTGGCAGAAAACAACGCCGACTCCCGCCGCGACCCGGCGAGCCTGACCAAAATGATGACCAGCTACGTGATTGGTCAGGCCATGAAAGCGGGCAAGTTTAAAGAGTCCGATCTGGTCACCGTGGGTAACGACGCGTGGGCGACCGGCAACCCGGTCTTTAAAGGCTCCTCGCTGATGTTCCTTAAACCGGGTATGCAAGTGCCGGTTTCGCAGCTGATCCGCGGCATCAACCTGCAGTCCGGCAACGACGCCTGCGTGGCGATGGCCGACTACGTCGCCGGCAGCCAGGATGCCTTCGTCAGCCTGATGAACAACTACGTTAACGCCCTTGGTCTGAAAAACACCCACTTCCAGACCGTACACGGCCTGGATGCCGATGGTCAGTTCAGCTCCGCGCGCGACATGGCGCTTATCGGCCAGGCGCTGATCCGCGATGTCCCGAATGAATACACCATCTATAAAGAAAAAGAGTTTACCTTCAACGGTATTCGTCAGCTCAACCGCAACGGGCTGCTGTGGGATAACAGCCTGAACGTCGACGGGATTAAAACCGGCCATACTGACAAAGCGGGCTATAACCTCGTGGCGTCGGCAACCGAAGGCCAGATGCGCCTGATCTCCGCCGTGATGGGCGGCCGCACCTACAAAGGCCGCGAGTCTGAAAGCAAAAAGCTGCTGACCTGGGGCTTCCGCTTCTTTGAAACCGTTAATCCGATTAAAGCCGGTAAAGAGTTCGCTTCTGAGCCCGCCTGGTTTGGCGATACCGATCGCGCCTCGCTCGGCGTGGATAAAGATGTTTATCTGACTATCCCGCGCGGTCGCATGAAAGATCTGAAAGCCAGCTACGTGCTGAATAACGCTGAGCTGCACGCGCCGCTGCAGAAAAATCAGGTGGTAGGCACCATTAACTTCCAGCTGGATGGCAAAACGATCGATCAGCGCCCGCTGGTCGTACTGCAGGAAATCCCGGAAGGCAATTTCTTCGGTAAAATCATTGATTACATTAAATTAATGTTCCATCACTGGTTTGGTTAAAAATCGACCACTTGAAAGTGTGATTTACATCCCCATATACTAGGTATCCTGATAACTCCCACACGTCGTGGGAGTTATTATTTTTTGTTGTAACACCGGAGCTGACATGAAAACCAAACTTAACGAACTGCTTGAATTCCCTACACCATTTACTTACAAAGTAATGGGACAGGCGTTGCCGGAGCTGGTTGACCAGGTGGTTGAAGTGGTACAGCGCCATGCACCAGGTGATTACTCTCCGACGGTAAAACCCAGCAGCAAAGGCAACTACCACTCTGTCTCTATTACCATCAATGCAACCCATATTGAGCAGGTAGAAACCCTCTACGAAGAGCTGGGCAATATTGAAATCGTTCGGATGGTGCTGTAAATCTCTTCCCCTGACCCGGCATCCACGCCGGGTCATTCTCGCTTTCTCGCTGTGATATACTGCCCCACTCAAATCATTCTCTCTCTGCGGAGACGTTGTTTTGCAGCACAATAAAATCCTCATCCGCCAGCTCGGCCTGCAACCTTACGAACCTGTCTCGCAGGCAATGCATGAATTTACCGACACCCGCGACGATGCCACGCTGGATGAAATCTGGCTGGTAGAGCATTACCCGGTGTTCACACAGGGTCAGGCCGGAAAGGCCGAACATGTTCTGGTTCCCGGCGAGATCCCCGTTATTCAGAGCGATCGCGGCGGACAGGTCACCTATCATGGTCCCGGACAGCAGGTGATGTACGTTCTGCTGAACCTGAAACGGCGCAAGCTGGGCGTACGTGAGCTGGTCACGCTGTTAGAGCAAACCGTTGTGAATACCCTGGCGGAGTACGGTATTGAATCGCACCCGCGAGCCGACGCCCCCGGCGTCTACGTGGGCGATCGAAAAATCTGCTCCCTGGGCTTGCGCATTCGCAAAGGCTGCTCATTCCACGGCCTGGCGCTGAATATCAACATGGATCTGTCACCGTTCCTGAGGATTAACCCCTGCGGTTATGCCGGAATGGAGATGACCCAGATGCGCCAGTGGCTGCCCGATGCCCGTACGGAGACCGTGTCTCCACGCCTGACCGCCAATCTGCTGGCGTTGCTCAACGATCCACCCGCGGAATATCTTCAAGGCCGCTAGCCATCACGTCCCGCTACCGCGGGACGTCACATTTATCCCTCAGGCGCGATTAAGCCTTTATTTTTGCAATCAATTATCACTAATAAAATAATTGTGGCCGCTATAATGGTGCTAATCATCACTAGCGGAAATACAGAGTGGAAGAAAATAACGCTCAGAGCGTACCAACCGAACGAGTTGACGATCGCTACGATCGTCAGATGTTTCGCATTTTGCGCAACATAGACCTCAATTTACTCACTATTTTTGAAGCGGTTTACGTCCATAACGGTATCGTCAACGCGGCAAAAATACTGAATATCACGCCGTCGGCGATTAGTCAGTCCCTGAACAAACTGCGCGCCCTCTTCCCTGACCCGCTCTTTATTCGCAAGGGCCAGGGCGTGACGCCAACGGCCTACGCCACGCATCTGCATAAGCATATCAGCCAGGGGATGGAGGCGTTTCTCAACGCCCTGGATTTAACCGGCAATACGCAGCGGGAACGGGTAATAACCGTTGCCACCTCCCCGGCTATCGGCGCGTTGATCATGCCGGTTATCACCAAAAAGCTGCGGAGCGTCTTTCCCCAGATTTTGCTGCACAACGTCGCCATTACCGACGCGGCCAGCCAGTTAAACCAGCGTCAGGTTGACCTGCTGGTCGATAGCTTCCCCCACAGCGGGCAGGCGATTACGCACCATGTGCTATTTCAGGATAGCGTACATATCTTCTGCCGGGCAGGGCATCCGGTCCTCGCGCTCCCCGCAAACTCAGCAAACCTGAGCCAATATGAATTCGCTCTCCTGCAGCCCGAAGGCCAGCGCTATACGACAATCCTGCGTCGCCTGGAGGAGCATCTCGGCGAACGCCGCTATGGTTTCAGCAGCTACAATCTGTTAACTCAAGCAGCCCTGGTCAACGACAGCGATATGCTGGGGCTAATCACTTCCGGAATGTTTTCCCTGGTCGAGAAGATTTGGCCCTTAAAGATGCTCGATTTCCCGCCGCTGCGGGAAGAAAAAATTGATATTGCGCTGCACTATAACAAGCTCAGCGCGCAGGAGCCCTTGCTGAAAGAGATCGTAGAGACGATTCGTCAGGCTTTTTAGCCGATAAGGCACGAGAGGGAAAAGCATAAAACAACAACTATTTTACAATTTGCCCGGCCAGCAGGCTGCTTTATGCCCCGTATCAATGATATACTGCCTGCGTTTAATTCAAAAATAGTTGATAAATGCAACATTTACTTGAATTGATTCGCTTTCCTTCGTCACTCGCAACTGGAACACGCACGCTATGAGTAAACCCATTGTGATGGAACGCGGTGTAAAATACCGCGATGCCGATAAAATGGCCCTTATCCCGGTGAAAAACGTGGCAACTGAGCGTGAAGCTCTGCTCAGAAAACCGGAATGGATGAAAATCAAACTTCCGGCTGACTCGTCCCGTATCCAGGGGATCAAGGCAGCGATGCGTAAGAACGGCCTGCACTCCGTGTGCGAAGAAGCCTCTTGCCCTAACCTCGCGGAATGTTTTAACCACGGAACGGCAACCTTTATGATCCTGGGCGCCATCTGTACCCGTCGTTGCCCGTTCTGCGATGTTGCCCACGGTCGCCCGGTGACGCCGGACGCCAACGAACCGCAAAAGCTGGCGCAAACCATCGCCGATATGGCGCTGCGCTATGTGGTGGTGACTTCCGTGGATCGCGACGATCTGCGCGATGGCGGCGCTCAGCACTTTGCCGACTGCATCAGCGCGATTCGCGAAAAAAGCCCGACGATTAAAATTGAAACCCTGGTGCCGGACTTCCGCGGCCGTATGGATCGTGCGCTGGAAATCCTTCAGGCGACGCCGCCGGACGTGTTTAACCATAACCTGGAAAACGTGCCGCGCCTGTATCGCCAGGTCCGCCCGGGGGCCGACTACAACTGGTCCCTGAAGCTGCTGGAACGTTTTAAAGAAGCCCACCCGGAGATCCCGACGAAATCGGGCCTGATGGTGGGTTTAGGCGAAACCAATGCTGAAATCGTAGAAGTGATGCGCGATCTGCGCCGCCACGGCGTCACCATGCTGACGTTAGGCCAGTATTTACAGCCGAGCCGCCACCACCTGCCGGTACAGCGCTACGTCAGCCCGGATGAGTTCGAAGAGATGAAAGCCGAAGCGATGGCCATGGGCTTTACCCATGCTGCCTGCGGGCCGTTCGTTCGTTCCTCCTATCATGCCGATCTACAGGCCAAAGGCATGGAAGTGAAGTAATCTCTGCCTCGACCGCGGCGTGATATTTTTAGCGCAGCGGTCCGTTCTGCCGATGCGTTTCGTTACCCGCTAAAAATCCCACCCCGGTAACAGTTGGTTGCATCTTTTTCGTCAAAACCCAGTGCAAATAACAAAAGAGGCCGCAGCGCTATCGCTGCAGCCTCTTTGCCGACGCGGTTTATCCCCGCCGGTAGCGAGCCCCCTCGTTCAGGAAACTCGTCGCGAATTACTCTTTATGAGAGAGCTTCTGTGCCGGCGCTTCTTCAGCACTGGTCTTTTTCGCACTGTCATCGTCATCGTTCATGGCTTTTTTAAAGCCTTTGATAGCCGAGCCCAGGTCTCCACCCAGCGTGCGTAACTTTTTGGTACCAAACACCAGGATAATCAGCGCTGCGACTACCAGCAGTTTGGTAATACTAATCTCACCCATAGCTAACCTTCTTCTCTAATACAAGCTGCGAATACGCCATCATACACGCATACAATTAACGGCTATTTGACGCGCGGACACAATAGCAATCTGTAACAAGGTGAATCAAGCCTTGTTTAAAAAAACGTCATAATAATTGCGGTGGCGCAAAGCGGCGATTCTGCAACACCGGCAGACGCTCGCGTACCTGCTGAATATAATCAGCTGAAAGTTCGGCAAAAATCAACTGCGGCCGCTCTCCTGCCCCGGCAAGCGTTGTTCCTAAGGGATCGACAATACGACTCTGGCCGATATTACGCGTCCCGCACTCCCCGGCGGCGACAATATAACAGGTAGTATCCAGGGCCCGCGCCGCCAATAGCGTCGCCCAGTGGTGCTCCTTCAGCGGCCCTTTTACCCACGCGGCGGGCAACACGATGAGCTGCGCACCGCTGAGCGCTAACGACAGCGCCAGCTCAGGGAAACGTAAATCGTAGCAGGTCATCAGCCCGACGCGCATCCCATCCACCTCGATAAGCGGCGGAATCTGCCGCCCGGCATCGACCAGCCGGGACTCCTGGATATTGAAAGCATCATATAGATGCAGTTTCTGATATTGCGCAATAATCCTGCCCTGACGTAGCGCCACCAGCGTATTCGCTGCCCGTCCTTCGCCGGAAGGAATATGCAGGGTCAGCACCGTCGTTAACGCGCTGTTTTCGCTCTCTGCCAGCAAGAGCCGTAGAAAGCCGCCATCAAGGCGCTGGGCGGATTTAACCGATAAGTCCGCATCGCTATCGTCTCGCGCCAGCAGCGCTTCCGGGAGAACCAGAAGCGCAGCCCCCCGCTCTGCGGCCTGACGCATCATGCTCACGCAGGTCTGCGCGTTTTCCGTCCAGTCCGGCGTTACGGCAAATTGTCCGGCAGCAACAAGCATCTTTTCTCTCCCGTCAGGTTAGTCATAGCCAGTGAGGTCTTTCGCGCGCTACACTCGAAGTTTAGTCTCGATCAATAAACAGGGAATGACCGTGTTGCAACTCCTTTTGGCTGTGTTTCTTGGCGGCGGCACCGGCAGCGTTTTGCGCTGGTGGCTGGGTATGAAGTTTAACCCTATGCATCATGCTATCCCCATTGGTACGCTCACCGCTAACCTGCTGGGCGCTTTTATTATCGGCGCAGGGCTGGCATGGTTTAACCGCCTGACGGATATCGATCCGATGTGGAAGCTGCTTATCACCACCGGCTTTTGCGGCGGGCTGACCACCTTCTCCACGTTTTCCGCCGAAGTGGTGTTTCTACTCCAGCAGGGGCGCTTTAGCTGGGCGTTACTCAACGTACTGGTCAACTTGTTAGGCTCATTTGCCATGACGGCCACCGCGTTCTGGCTGTTTTCACATGCGGCCAGCCGCTAGCCCCTGACCGCAGGCAAAAAAAAACCCGCCATGAGCGGGTTTTTATATTCTACTGACGCGTTGCTTAGATAGGCATTACGTTTGCAGCAGAAGGGCCTTTGGCACCGTTAGTGATTTCGAACTCTACGCGCTGACCTTCAGCCAGAGTTTTGAAACCGTTGGACTGGATTGCAGAGAAATGTACGAATACATCTTTGCTGCCATCTTCCGGAGTAATGAAACCGAATCCTTTGGACTCATTAAACCACTTAACGTTACCTTTAATCTTAGACATCAAAATTACCTTTATATGAAAAAATCGACACTAATACTGTGTCGGGTATCAGTACACCAATTGTGGTACCTTTTGTCCAGCGCAACTTTGCTAAAAAGTGATAAAAGTCTCTATCTTTTTGCACCGGGCTCACGTTAGTCATTGTTTTTCAACAAGACAGTCCGCTTATCTCTTTTATTGCTATAAAAAATCGCATCAAAACTGAATGCGCGCCCAGGCAAAGTAAACGTTTCCGTTGTTATAGGTGCCCGGGATATAGGTCATCTGGAACGTGGCCGGGCCGTAACCGATAGAAGCCAGAGGCAGCACGACCGGAATCGGGATGTAGTTCCAGTTATCGCGCGCCGTCACGCCAAGCGTATAGCCTAAACCCAGATGGAAATTATCGTCTGCTAAGGGACGCCAGGTTTTCTCCCAGCCATAGCCGCCGATAGGCTCCCACTTATTATAAGAGTCTTTAAAGGCCATCAAATAGATGCCATGCCAGTTCCCTTTATCATCCCAGCGCGAGACGCCGAAGCCGGCGCCCCAGGGACGTTCGTTGTAGCGGTCCGTTTTCTCTTTGTCATAGGCGAAACGGGCGTGCCAGGTCACCGCGGGGATATAAAGATCATAGTGCTCAGGCTCATTCCAGGTCTGCGCGACGTTATCGCTCAGCGTATTGTAGCCGTCGCGAAGCGTCGAACTAAACGAAGCATTAGCGGAGGTGGATGATAGCAGCAGGCCCAGGCATCCCAGAAACAACCCTATAAATCGACGTCGCATTACACTTTTCTCTTACCAGTATCATTTTTAAAGCGGAGTAAGATAACAAAGATAATCTTAATACTACCTTAACGGTATTAGGCAAACTCTTGATATATCCGGTGCAAAAAATCTGAAAATCTCTCGCGTCCAGGCTTTGACCGGGCGGGCATGTTACTGCCTGACAGGGATTCTCATCGATTTATTGATTTGCGTCAGCGAGTTTTGCCCGTTTTTTAGGCACATTCCCTCACTAAATTTTTTCTTCGCTTCATTTATTAGTAGATTCTTTGGGTTAATGGTTTAGGGGTAAAAGAATGCTTACGCTAGTAGAGATCCTGATTGGGATTGTGGTCATTGTGGGCGTCGCCCGCTATATCATTAAAGGCTATTCCGCCACCGGCGTGCTGTTCGTCGGTGGCTTAGTATTACTCATCGCCAGCGCGCTGATGGGGCATAAGGTTTTACCAGGCGACGCAAAGAGCACCGGTTATTCTGCAACCGATATTGTTGAATATATTAAGATACTGCTGATGAGCCGCGGCGGCGACCTCGGCATGATGATCATGATGCTCTGCGGTTTCGCGACTTATATGACGCACATCGGCGCCAATGACATGGTGGTGAAGCTGGCGTCAAAACCGCTGCGCTTCATTAACTCCCCCTATCTACTGATGATCGCCGCTTATTTCGTTGCCTGCCTGATGTCGCTGGCCGTCTCCTCCGCTACCGGTCTGGGAGTACTGCTGATGGCGACACTGTTCCCGGTGATGGTCAACGTGGGCATCAGCCGCGGCGCTGCCGCCGCTATCTGCGCTTCTCCGGCGGCGATTATTCTCTCCCCCACTTCCGGGGATGTCGTGCTGGCCGCCAAAGCCGCCGAAATGCCGCTGATTGACTTTGCCTTTAAAACCACGCTGCCCATTTCTATTGTGGCCATTATCAGCATGGCGATCGCTCACTTTTTCTGGCAGCGCTACCTGGATAAAAAAGAAAACGTCGCCCATGAAATGCTCGATGTAAACGAGATAACCACGACCGCCCCCGCTTTCTACGCCATTCTGCCGTTTACGCCGATAATCGGCGTACTGATTTTCGACGGCAAATGGGGCCCGGAGCTGCACATCATCACCATTCTTGTGCTCTGCATGCTGCTGGCGGCGGTTCTGGAATTCTGCCGCGGCTTTAACACTAAAAATGTGTTCAATGGCCTGGAAGCGGCGTATCGCGGCATGGCTGACGCGTTTGCCGGTGTGGTGATGCTGCTGGTGGCCGCCGGCGTCTTTGCTCAGGGGCTGAGTACCATTGGCTTTATTAACGGTCTGATCTCTATCGCCACGTCGTTCGGCTCCGCCAGTATCATTCTGATGCTGGTGCTGGTCATTCTGACCATGCTGGCGGCGATGACCACCGGTTCCGGTAACGCCCCCTTCTATGCTTTCGTTGAGATGATCCCGAAGCTGGCGCACTCTTCCGGCATCAATCCGGCTTATCTCTCGATCCCGATGCTGCAGGCATCTAACCTTGGCCGAACCATTTCTCCGGTCTCCGGCGTGGTGGTCGCCGTGGCCGGGATGGCAAAAATTTCGCCGTTCGAAGTGGTGAAACGGACCTCTGTCCCGGTGCTGGTTGGTTTGTTAGTGGTGATTATCGCCACCGAAGTTCTGGTTCCCGGCAGCGCAATCCGCTAACGCTGAAACCGTGTGAAAAGGCGCCTGTTGGCGCCTTTTTTATGCTTTAATAACTCAATGTTATCAATGACCATTTGTCATCAGGAATAAAAATGTTCAGGAAGGATTTCGTTGCCATTGCCCTTTTGCTCAGCGCCGCCCAGGTCAGCGCAGATCCGCTGATCGCCACACAATACGGTGATTTTGACCGCTACGTGCTGGCTCTCTCCTGGCAAACGGGGTTCTGCCAAAGTATGCAAGACCGCAACCGCAGCGAACCGGAAGAGTGCCGCCTGCAGCAGGAACTCAGCAATAAAGCCGATTTTCTCACCGTTCACGGCCTGTGGCCGAGCCTGCCAAAATCTATTGCCGCGCGCGGGGTGGACGAGCGCCGCTGGATGCGCTTTGGCTGTGCAACCCGCCCTGTTCCCAATATGCCGGAAGCAAAAGCCGGGCAAAAATGTCGGGCGGCTGAAACCGGGCTCTCGCTGGAAATGGCCAATAAGCTTAACGGCGTGATGCCGGGTTCGGGCGGTAACTCATGTCTCGAACGTTATGAATACGCCAAGCATGGCGTTTGCTTTGGTTTCGATCCTGACAACTATTTCGGCACCATGGTGCGCCTGAACGGCGAGATCAAACAGAGCCATCTGGGCGCCTTCCTGGCCAGGCACTATGGGCAAACCGTTAGCCGGGATGACTTCAACGCCGCGGTTGCTGAAGCCTATGGAAAACAGAACGTCAGGGCTTTCAAGTTAACCTGCAACGGCAACCCCGCCTATCTGACTGAGATGCAAATCTCCATCAAAGCCGCGGCCATTAATGCCCCTCTCTCCGCTGATTCATTCTTACCCCAACCCCATCCGGGGAACTGCGGTAAGCAATTTCTGCTGGATAAAGCCGGCTAGATTTCATACAACTTCGCT
Organism: Klebsiella sp. PL-2018; assembly: GCF_019048985.1. NCBI lineage: Bacteria > Pseudomonadati > Pseudomonadota > Gammaproteobacteria > Enterobacterales > Enterobacteriaceae > Klebsiella > Klebsiella sp. PL-2018. The sequence continues at coordinate 1,645,081 of NZ_CP077673.1, read as the reverse complement.
ATGGTTCGTTGATGAATGTGCGTTTAATCACTTCAAACCACCAGCAAGTCTCAGTATGATGAGAGGACATTAACCCTTGCCATTTTCGGTGAGGGTTTTCTTTTACGGACAGGTTCCTGGATAACATGGAGTATGAGATGACCAGACCCGCAATTATCATTAATGAACTGGATGCAGAACGCATCGACAGTCTGCTGGAACAACCGGCTTTCGCCAACTCACCGGTAGCGGACGCGCTGAATGACGAGCTTGACCGCGCGCAGATGCTGGCCCCGGAAGCCATGCCGCATGATGTTGTCAGCATGAATAGCCAGGTCAGATTTCGCGATTTAACCACCGGTGAAGAGCGCACCCGCACGCTGGTTTTCCCGGCGCAGGTTACGGATAGCGCCACCCAGCTTTCGGTGATGGCGCCTGTTGGCGCAGCCCTGCTGGGCCTCAAAGTCGGCAGCACCATTCACTGGGAATTACCGGGCGGCACCTCAACGCACCTTGAAGTGCTGGAATTGCTGTATCAGCCGGAGGCCGCTGGCGATTTCCACCGTTAATCTCCCCGCTGCCTGAAGCGTTTCGCGCTTTATCCAGAGGATGTGACTGCATCCTCTTTCTGCATCTTTCGCTCTTCTCCTCTCTTTTGACAAACTTTTACGCCACCCTCGTACCGTTCTGACAATTTTGCGACCTGAATGGCACAATACTTTCCTATAATGTGTTGATATAAAAGCAGACGAACAAGGAGGAATGCATATGTATAAAACCATCATTATGCCCGTTGATGTCTTTGAAATGGAGTTAAGCGATAAAGCCGTTCGCCATGCGGAGTTTTTAGCCCAGCAGGACGGGGTTATCCATCTTCTCCACGTACTGCCCGGTTCATCAAGCTTCACGATGAGTCGTTTTACCGCCGATCTGCGCCGCTTTGAAGAGCATTTGCAGCATGAAGCAGAAACGCGCCTGAAAACGATGGCCGGCCATTTCAGCATTGACCCGTCGCGAATCAAAATGCACGTCCGCTTTGGCAACGTGCGCGATATGGTCAATGAGCTGGCCAATGAAATTAAAGCCGATGTGGTGGTGATAGGCTCCCGTAACCCTTCGATCAGCACCCATCTGCTGGGTTCCAACGCCTCAAGCGTGATTCGCCATGCGCATATTCCGGTGATGGTGGTCAGGTAGCGGCGGTAAGGTAAAAAAAGAGGCTACTCCAGGGTAGCCTCTTTGCTGTGCAGGTTTGGTCTTACTTTATTATGAATTATGCAGTCTTAGTGCGAATCAGGTAATCGAACGAGCTCAAGGACGCCTTCGCACCTTCTCCGGTGGCGATAATAATCTGTTTGTACGGAACGGTCGTGCAGTCGCCGGCAGCGAAAACGCCCTTCACGTTGGTTTCACATTTCGCATCAATGATGATTTCACCCATGCGGTTGCGCTCAATCGCGCCTTCCAGCCAGTTGGTATTCGGCAGCAGACCGATCTGCACGAAGATCCCCGACAGCGCCACGTGATGCTCATCGCCGCTCACGCGGTCGCGGTACTGCAGGCCAGTGACTTTGCTACCGTCGCCCACCACTTCCGTGGTCTGCGCGTTGAGAATGATATCGACGTTTTTCAGGCTGCGGACTTTATCCTGCAGAACCTGGTCGGCCTTCATTTCCGGCGCGAACTCCAGCAGAGTAACATGTTCAACAACGCCAGCCAGATCGATTGCCGCTTCCACACCGGAGTTACCGCCGCCGATAACCGCCACGCGCTTGCCTTTAAACAGCGGGCCGTCGCAGTGCGGGCAGTAGGTCACGCCCTTGGTACGATACTGATCCTCACCCGGCACGTTCATGTTACGCCATTTCGCGCCGGTGGCAATGATAACGCTACGCGCTTTCAGCACCGCGCCGGAAGCGGTCTCAACCTGATGCAGGCCGCCTTCAACCGTCGCCGGGATCAGTCTGGAGGCGCTCTGAGAATCGATCACATCAACATCGTATTCGCTGACGTGCGCTTTTAATGCGCCAGCCAGTTTCTGGCCTTCCGTTTTGGGTACTGAAATATAGTTTTCAATATCAACGGTATCCAGCACCTGGCCGCCAAAGCGTTCACCCATCAGGCCGGTACGAATGCCTTTACGCGCGGAGTAAACGGCTGCCGCTGCGCCGGACGGGCCGGAGCCGACGATTAAGACATCATAGGCTTCACGTTTATTCAGCTCTTCCGCCGCGCGTTTTTCCGCGCCGGTATCCACTTTGGCAACGATTTCCGTCAGCGTCATGCGACCCTGACCAAATTCCTTACCGTTCATAAATACCGCCGGTACGCCCATCACGTTGCGTTCGGTGATTTCATTCTGATACGTTCCGCCGTCAATCGCCGTGTGCTTGATGCGCGGGTTCAGTACCGCCATCAGGTTCAGCGCCTGAACCACATCCGGGCAGTTATGGCATGAAAGCGAATAGTAGGTTTCGAATTCAAAATCACCGTCGATATTGCGGATCTGCTCCAGCAGGGTCTGCGCTTCTTTTGACGGATGACCGCCGGTCCACAGCAGAGCCAGAACTAAAGAGGTGAATTCATGTCCCAGCGGAGAGCCGGCAAAGCGCGGCCCCTGGCTGGAGCCGGGGTTGGTAATCAGGAATGACGGCTTACGCACCGCCAGGCCGTTATCTTCTTTGAAGGTGACTTTATCTGACAGTTCAGCAATTTCAGCCAGCAGTTCCCTGATTTCTGCCGATTTAGCGCCGTCATCCAGCGTGGCAATCAGCTCAACAGGTTTGGTCAGCTTCTCAAGATAAGCCTTGAGCTGGGTTTTCATGTTGGTGTCGAGCATTTTTATCTCCTGGGCTTAAAACATCATCATGCAAGCGGCCTCGTTCAGGCAGCCTGAATACGCTTGCATCATGGTGTTGGAATAAAACGGGCGCAGATGCGCCCAGATATTACTACGCAATTTCCTAAGCATTTCGCGCAAGAGCAAGGCGGCTAGCCTGAGAATCCCCGGAAGCTTACCTCAGTAAGTGACCGGGGTGAGCAGGCGACGCCAACGCAGCAATTGCGTGAAAGGAGACGGAAATTTAGATTTTGCCGACCAGGTCCAGAGACGGAGCCAGAGTCGCTTCACCTTCTTTCCATTTAGCCGGGCAAACTTCGCCTGGGTGAGAAGCTACGTACTGAGCTGCTTTGATTTTACGCAGCAGGTCAGACGCGTCGCGGCCGATACCTTCAGCGGTAACTTCGATAGCCTGGATGATACCCTGCGGGTCAACAACGAAGGTGGCACGATCTGCCAGGCCTTCATCTTCACGCATGTTGTCGAAGTTACGGGTCAGGGCGCCAGTCGGGTCGCCGATCATCGCGTATTTGATTTTCGCGATGGTTTCAGAGCTGCTGTGCCACGCTTTGTGGGTGAAGTGAGTGTCGGTAGAGACGGAGTAAACGTCTACGCCCAGCTTCTGCAGTTCTTCGTAGTGGTCTGCCACATCGCCCAGTTCGGTCGGGCAAACGAAGGTGAAGTCAGCCGGGTAGAAGAAGAAGACGCTCCAGCGGCCTTCAGTATCTTTCTCGGTAACTTCGATGAATTCACCGTTTTTGAACGCCTGGTTTTTGAAAGGTTTGATTTTGGTATTAATTAAGGACATCTATACTTCCTCCGTGTTTTCGTTGAGGTCTAAGTTAACGAATTTTTCCTGACTCGACCAATGCGTTTGCATTATCGAATCAATAAGCGTTATCTAACAACCGGAACAAGACAACTTTGTGAACCTGTCAACGCGATGACAATTTGCTACCGCGTTTCGCATTATATGCGCTGAAAAGTAAAAAGGCCGCCCTCGCAGGCGGCCCCGTTACCTGAAACACCCGCAGGTAGGTTCAGCGCCAGTAGCTGGCAATGTGTTGCGCTCTACACCTTAATGTAACAGCTTAGGGATTACATCACCCGCTGAACGAAAGGGCAATCCACGCGGCGGCAGGTCTTACCTATGGCTGTAATAGGTTTTACCGCTACCCATACTGTTTCCTGTGATTCCACCGGGCATCACCATGTTGAATTGCCCATCCTTTCTGACATGTTTCCCGCGTTAGCGCGATGCAGACGGTCCCCCGCTGCCGCTCTTCCACTCGCCATACTTGCCCGCAGGATCCCGCGAAACCCGGAGGATAAAGATATTCAATTACCGCCCGCGGTTGATAAACGATCGCGTACCAACAACGTATCAGTAATTTACAATATGAATAACAAAACAGGCTTCAATAAGCGTTAGGGCTTGCCGTTAAAGAAAAACTACAGATGATAAGCGGGGCAAGGCAAGCGTTTATAAATGACCTCCTCCCCTGACTTTAGCGGTACACAAAAGGATCTGGTAGAATGCGCAACGCTGGTATATATTTAGATAAACTTAATGACTACGCCAGCATTAAATAATAAGAAACAAGTATTCACACAGTGAATATAACACGGATATATACTCATCTATTTCCCTTACCGCCAGCTTAACAGGACGTTGATAATGGCTAATCTTTACGATCTCAAGAAATTTGATCTGAACCTACTCGTTATTTTCGAATGCATTTACCAGCATTTAAGCATCAGTAAAGCGGCGGAAACGCTATTTATTACCCCCTCCGCCGTCAGTCAGTCGCTTCAGCGGTTACGCACCCAGCTGAACGATCCGCTATTCGTTCGCTCAGGTAAAGGAATTACGCCTACCACCGTAGGGGTTAATCTCCACCATCATCTGGAAAAAAACCTTAATCAATTAGAACAAACTATTTATCTCACCAATCGTTCTGAATTAAAGAAACGTCTGGTTGTCTATGCGCCGCAGCTTTTTATAACCCCTAAAACAACCAGCCTGATCCATATGTTATTAGATGATTCAAACCTTCACGTTGAACATCATGACCTGCTGGCGTCCGGAGAGTCGGTAGAAAGCCTGCTGGCCTACCGTAAAGCCGACCTGATATTCAGCACCACCCCCCTGTCATCGCGGGCCACGGTGTGTAAACGTATCCAGGATTTGGATATTTCTCTGGTCTGTAGTGAAAATCATCCTCGGCTGGCATCGCTAACAACGACAAAAGCCATACTGCAGGAGCGCTTTACTTATTATATTTGTAACGATCAGGGAACGAAGTCTTTTCAAAGCCAGGCTGCCGGCATACTGTCTGACAGGAAAATTTCTTTCAGTAGCGATTCATACATAGCAATCCTTAATGTTATTCAGCAAACTGATATTATTGGGTTTGTACCCAGCTGTATTTTAGAGCACATCAGCTTCCATAATAAATTTAAGATCATAGAGGCGCCGTTTAAGATCCCCTCCATCGCTATTTATATGATTTACAATCGGGTAAACCTTGACGATCCAAACTTTACCAACTTTATCGACGAGTGTGAAAAAAATAAGATTATTGAATAGTTAAAGCCATTTTATTTAATTAGTGAATGATAACTAATCTCTTGATTAAGAAATAAATATGATATAAGTACACAGTATCTTTTAGCATTAAAGGAATAATGGCTGTGTCTTTTATTAAACTTCCATTACCCGAGTCCGTTCTGCAGGCCAGTCAGCAGCGAATAGAATGGGTAATGGAAAACTTCTCCCGTATTTGCGTCTCTTTTTCTGGCGGTAAAGATTCTACAACCATGCTGCATCTCACGGCGCAGCAGGCCCGCCGTACAGGCAAAAAAATTTGCGTCCTGTTTATTGACTGGGAAGCGCAGTTCTCCTGCACCATTGCGCATTGCGAAAAGATGCGCGCAGAGTATCGCGACGTTATTGAGCAATTTTTCTGGGTCGCGCTGCCTCTCACCACCCAGAACTCTCTGACCCAATATCATCCCGAATGGCAGTGCTGGGAACCCGGCGCGCGCTGGGTGCGTCAACCGCCGGAGGACGCGATTACCGACCCCGGCTATTTCCCGTTTTATCAAGCGGGTATGAGTTTTGAAAGGTTCGTTCGCGAATTTGCCGATTGGTTTTCGCAAAACCGTCCCGCGGCGGTGATGATCGGCATCCGCGCCGATGAATCGTTAAATCGGTTTATCACCATCTCCTCGCAGCGCAAGCTTCGCTTCGCCGACGATAAACCCTGGACCACCTCCGCGCCGGGCGGACACGCGTGGTACATCTATCCTATCTACGACTGGAAAACCGCCGATATCTGGACCTGGTTCGGCAAAAGCGGCCTTTCCTATAACCCGCTCTATAACCTGATGTATCAGGCTGGCGTTCCGCTGCGCTATATGCGTATCTGCGAACCCTTTGGCCCGGAGCAGCGCCAGGGGCTGTGGCTCTACCATGTGCTGGAGCCTGATCGCTGGGCCGCCATGTGCCAGCGCGTCAGCGGCGTCCACTGCGGCGGGGTTTATGCCGGTCACGATAATCAGTTCTACGGCCATCGAAAGCTGGATAAACCCGCGCATCATACCTGGAAAAGCTACGCCCTGTTTTTACTCGACAGCATGCCGGAGAAAACGGCGGAACATTACCGCAATAAAATCGCCGTCTATCTTCACTGGTACCAAAAAAAGGGAATGATGGATATTCCGGACACGCAACCGGCGGATATTGGCTCGAAAGACGTCCCGTCCTGGCGGCGCATCTGTAAGGTTCTGTTGAACAATGATTACTGGTGCCGCCAGCTCTCTTTCAGCCCGACCAAAGCGACGCAATATAAACGCTATCGCGAACGGATGAATAAAAAGCGCCAGCAATGGGGAATACTATGCAACGACAATTAATCCAGGATCTCGAACGCTATCTGCAATCGCTGGAAGATGAAGAGAAAAAGATTACTGCGCTTAACGCCTTTCGCCAGATTCTGCATGAATATAGCCCCTTCAAATCACAACCGGTTGACTGCGTATTGTGGGTAAAACAGGACGCCGTTTTGCCTAATGATTACAACCCAAATAACCTTGCTCCACCGGAAAAACGCCTGCTGTTCACCTCGCTGGAAACGGACGGCTTCACGCAGCCCATTGTGGTAGTGAAACAGGATCGGGAGCGCTATTCCATTATCGACGGTTTTCACCGTCATGAGCTGGCGAGCGGCAGAGCGGCGCTGAAGAAACGGCTGAAAGGCTACCTTCCCGTCACCTGCCTGGAAAAGAGCAGCCCCCGGCGTGATTCTCTGATGGCCGCCACCATCCGCCACAACCGGGCGCGCGGACGTCATCAGATTCATGCGATGTCGGAAATCGTCCAGGAGCTGGCGCATCTCGGCTGGTGTGACGAGAAAATCGGCAAAGAGTTAGGGATGGACTCAGACGAAGTATTGCGCCTGAAGCAAATCAACGGCCTGGTGGAGATGTTCGGCGACCGTCAATTTTCTCAGGCGTGGACCGTTAAATAACTACAGACGACACAGTCGTTCCGCCGCAGCCAGCAGCGTGGCTGGCTGTTTGGCGAAGCACAGGCGTATCAGCTTATGCGGGAACGGATCGGCGCAGAACACCGACAGCGGAATCGCCGCGACGCCGATTTCGGTGGTTAACCAGCGGCAGAAGCTGACATCATCCAGATCCGAGACCGCGCTGTAGTCCGCCAGCAGGAAGTAGGTCCCTTCGCAGGGCAAAATGTCCAGCCGACTGGCGCGCAGCGCATCAATAAACAGGTCCCGCCGCTCGCGGTAAAACGCCGGCAGCTGGCGATAGTGCTCCGGCTCGCTGCGCAGCATATCGGCAATCGCCAGCTGAGCGGGCGTATTGACGGCAAAAGTCAGATACTGATGCACTTTACGCAGCTCGGCGCTAATGGTGGCAGGCGCCACGCAGTAGCCCACCTTCCAGCCGGTCATATGAAAGGTCTTGCCAAACGAAGAGACCGCCACCGCCCGCTCCCGCAGCTGCGGATGCGCCAGCACGCTGGCATGCCCTTCGGCGGCAAAGCAGATATGTTCGTAAACCTCATCGCTCAGCACATAGATTTCACGATCGGCAATCGCCTGCCACAGCGCGGCAAAATCTTCCCGCTGCCACACCGTCGCTGACGGGTTGTGCGGCGTATTGAGAATAACCAGCCGGGTTTTGTCGCTGAGGCTCGCGGCGAACTGCTGCCAGTCAACGCGAAAATGCGGCGGCTGGAGAGCAATTCGCTTCAGCACACCGCCCGACAGCTCAATCGCCGGGGCGTAGCTATCGTAGCTAGGGTCAAAGCAGATAACCTCGTCGCCGGTACGGACCAGCGCGGTAATCGCCGCATACAGCGCTTCCGTCGCGCCGGCGGTAACGGTCACGTCGCTGTTGGCATCGGGACGGTAGCCGTAAAGCTCTTCCGTTTTATCGACGATGGCGTCGCGTAGCGCGGCCACGCCGGTCATCGGCGCGTACTGATTCGCCCCCTGCGCCACGTGATACGCCAGACGCTCCTGCAGATAGCGCGGACCATCGAAATCCGGGAACCCCTGCGACAGGTTAATCGCCTGATGCTGCTGGGCCAGAGCGCTCATTTGGGTAAAGATCGTGGTGCCCAGTGAAGGAAGTTTACTCACAGGAATCAGTGGCTTATTGCTCATTCTTTTTGTACCGTCTGTCATGCTGTTGTTGAAGCCACTATAACACGATGTTAATATTTGGCAATCAAGACGCTTAGACGTCTAAATGATAATGTTATTTCGCTTATGCTTATGAGTGGAAAACAGCGAGCAGCACAACGCCACCGTCAGCACGACCTACCGCTCACTCTGGAGAACTCATGATCCGCGCTATCGTGACCGATATTGAAGGCACCACCAGCGATATTCGCTTCGTCCACAACGTCCTGTTCCCGTACGCTCGCGAACGCCTGGCCGGCTTCGTGACCGCCCAGCAGTTTGTCGATCCGGTAAAGACCATTCTCGATAACCTGCGCGAAGAGATCGCCCAACCGGCGGCCAGCGTCGAGCAGCTTATTGCTACCCTGTTCGCCTTTATGGATGAAGACCGCAAATCCACCGCCCTCAAGGCGCTCCAGGGCATTATCTGGCGCGAAGGCTACGTCAATGGCGACTTCACCGGCCACCTGTATCCTGACGTCCTGCCGTCGCTGGAAAAATGGAAGTCACAGGGCATTGATTTATATGTATATTCCTCAGGCTCCGTCGCCGCGCAGAAATTGTTATTTGGCTACAGCGACGAAGGTGATATTACTCATCTGTTCAACGGCTATTTCGATACCCTGGTAGGCGCCAAGCGCGAAGCGCAGTCCTACCGCAATATTGCTGAGCAGCTGGGACAGCCTCCTGCCGCCATTCTGTTCCTGTCCGATATCCATCAGGAGCTGGATGCCGCCGAAGAGGCCGGCTTCCGCACCCTACAGCTGGTGCGCGGCGACCGTGACCCGGCCAGCCACCATCCGCAGGTTCAGCGTTTTGACGATATTCATCCGGAGCAGATCCCAGCATGAGCGCATTAACCATTTTTTCCGTGAAAGACCCGCAAAACTCTCTCTGGCACAGCACGAACGCCGAAGAGATCCAGCAGCAGCTCAACGCCAAAGGCGTCCGCTTCGAGCGCTGGCAGGCCGACCGCGATTTAGGCGCGGCGCCAGCCTCAGAAACGGTTATTGCCGCCTATCAGCATGCGATTGATAAGCTGGTGGCTGAGAAAGGTTACCAGAGCTGGGACGTGATCAGCCTGCGTGCGGATAATCCGCAGAAAGAGGCGCTGCGGGAAAAATTCCTCAACGAGCATACCCACGGGGAAGACGAAGTGCGCTTCTTCGTCGAGGGGGCCGGCCTGTTTTGCCTGCATATTGGCGACGAGGTATTCCAGGTGCTCTGTGAAAAGAACGACCTGATTTCCGTTCCGGCGCACACGCCGCACTGGTTTGATATGGGCTCGGAGCCCAACTTCACCGCCATCCGCATCTTCGACAACCCGGAAGGCTGGATTGCCCAGTTTACCGGCGACGATATCGCCAGCGCCTACCCGCGGCTGGCGTAACGCCGCGATTCAACGGGTGAACAGGCTTATCATCACTCTCAAGGCGCTTTCCCGGAGGCGGCGCGTAACGCGCCTGTCCGGGCTACCCGACCCGCAAACGGCGATGATCCTGTAAGCCGGGCAAGGCGCCAGCCGCCGCCTGGCGATTCTCTGCGCCTAAGCGCCAATAAACCTCGGCGGGTCGAAAGCGGTCACCGGCGGCAGCGCGTCCCTCCACGGCGCAATCTCCACCCAGCAGCTTTGGGCGCTGCAGCCCTGCCCCAGCCGCGAGCTGCCGCGATCTTCGGTCAACACGTTGGGATTGCCGTGCTTATCCAGCGAGCCTTTTTCATTCGGGTCCAGCGGATCGTACCAGGCGCCGGTCGACATCTGCACCACTCCCGGCAAAATCTGCTCGCTGAGATGCACGCCGGCGAGAATCGCTCCCCGGGCGTTAAAGACCTTGACCACGCTGCCTTCGCTGATGCCCCGCGCCTGCGCATCCTGCGGATGCATCCACAGCGGCTCGCGCCCCTGAATTTTCGTCGCCCGGCTCACGCTGCCGTGATCGTACTGGCTGTGCAGGCGGGTGCGCGGCTGGCTGGAGAGCAGATGCAGCGGCCAGCGCGCCGCCTCCTGCCGCTGCCAGGCCGCCTCCTGCTCATCCCACCACGGGTGGCCGGGACACTCGCGATAGCCAAACCCGGCGATGGTTTCGGAAAAAAGTTCGATCTTGCCGGAAGGCGTAGAGAGCGGATAGCGCTGCGGGTCGGCGCGAAAATCCGCCAGGAAAACCTGCGGTTTCTCCGGCGCGCTGTATTCCAGCACCCCCTGCCGCCAGAATTCATCAAACGACGGCAGCGCGATCCCCTCTTCCCGCGCGCGCGGCCGCGACGCTTCGTAGATCTCCCGCAGCCACTGCCCGGCGTCGCGCCCCTCGCTAAAGCGCTCGCCGCAGCCCAGCCGCTCGGCAAGGTCGCAGAAGATGGCGTAATCATCGCGCGCTTCGCCCACCGGCGGGATCTGCGCGCTCATGGCGATCATAAAGCCGTCGTGACCGCCGCTGCCGATATCTTCCCGCTCCAGCGACGTGGTGACCGGCAGAACGATATCGGAAAATTTGGCCTGCGCGGTCCAGAACTGTTCATGAACGACCACCGTTTCCGGCCGCCGCCAGGCTTCACACAGGCGGTTAATATCCTGATGATGATGAAACGCGTTGCCGCCGGCCCAGTAGACGAGGCGGATGTCGGGATAGCGCAGATGCTGGCCGTCAAACTCGTATGCCTCGCCCGGATGCAGCAGCATATCGGAAAGGCGCGCCACCGGAATCACCTGGTTTACCGCGTTCTCTCCGGCGGGAAGGCGCGGCCCGGAAAAGGCCTTACGCGCCGCCCCCGCCAGATTGGTGCAGGCGTAGCCAAACCCCAGTCCGCCGCCCGGCGTACCGATTTGCCCCAGCAGCGCGGTGAGCGCCACCGTCGCCCAGTAGGCCTGCTCGCCCTGGCGCGCCCGCTGAATCGACCAGGAGATATTGACCATCGTGCGCTGGCTGGCCATCTCGCGCGCCAGCGCGGCAATCCGCTGCGCCTCAATACCGGTTATCGCCGCCGCCCACTCCGGCGTTTTTGCGACGCCATCGCTCTCCCCCATCAGGTAGGCGCGATAGGGCGCGAAACCCACGGTATGGCTGGCGATAAAACCGCTGTCGTAGAGGGATTCGTTAATCAGCACATAACAGAGCGCCAGCAGCAGCGCGGTATCGGTTCCCGGACGAACCGCAAGCCACTCGGCGCTCTCCACGGCGCTCAGGTCATTGCGCACCGGGCTGATATTGATAAAGCGCGTCCCCTGCGCCTGCATCTTTTCCAGCCAGTATTTCAGCATATGGTCGTTGGCGCCGCCGCCGTTGACCTGCGCATTACGCAGCGGCAGGCCGCCGAATGCGACAAACAGCTGGCATTCGCGCGCCAGCTCGGAAAAGTGGGTGTGCTGGCGGTGCAGCGGGCTCAGCGGCCCGAGAATATGCGGCAGGATGCGCTCGCCCGCCGCGCTGCTGTAGGTGTTGGTGCTGGCGGTATAGCCGCCGAAGCACTTGAGGAAACGGTGCAGCTGGCTTTGCGCATGGTGAAAACGGCCGGCGCTGGCCCAGCCGTAGGAGCCGCCGAAAATCGCCTCATTGCCGCAGCGCGCTTTGACCGAATTCAGTTCGCGGGCCAGTAAATCGAGCGCCACCTCCCAGCTCACCTCAACAAACGGCTCTTTGCCGCGCCCCTCGCGCGAAGCCGGGCCATTTTGCAGGTAACCCGCGCGCACCGCCGGACGGCGAATGCGCGTCTCGCTGGTGACCGCATCGGGGAGCGACTGACCAATACGTGAGGGATTTTTATCCCAGGGCACCGGCGTCACCGCCTCAATGTTGCCGTCACGGGCCTGGACCTGCCAGGTTCCCCAGTGCATTACGGTCAGATTATGTTGTTTTTTCATCTTGCCTGTTTTCTTCTCACCCGATAAAGGCCGCCATAATAAAGCGTGCGAATCCTGGGAATAAAATACGTATCACCATACAATCTGCTGCTGAGAAAGGATTTTCCACGCAGAATAGTTCTACGCTATTCCGGGATGCGATATATTACAGCGACAGAATAATTTTAATTAAGCAGCAATCTTTATTTGAATAAATAAGAGTTGCAAGCAAATTAAGCCCACAAAATAAAAAGGGATTAAGCTGCATCATGAAATATTTTCAGGTTACAGATAACAAATTTACGTTTTCCTCAGGCAAATCTGCGATATAACATCGTTAATATACCCTAAATAATTCAAGTTTCAGGAAGGCGGCAAGTAAGAGAGTCCCGATGAGCTTACTCAAGTAAGTGATTCGGGTGAACGCACGTAGCCAACGCACATGCAACTTGAAGTATAACGGGTATAACTTAGACATATTTTGTATTTGAGATTGTGTGGCTGTTGTTGTCATGCTACTGCTCCGCACAGCCACCTCCATCACAGGACCATAATAAGAATGTCGCAGAAAATGAAATTATTGCCCATCGCGCTGGGCCTGCTCTCGCTCGCCTCCGTCAACGCTCTGGCGGCGGATGCCTTATCACTTCAGGGGAAAACTATCGGCGTCGCCGTGGTCGGGACGCAGCACTTCTGGGATCGTGAAGCCTATAAGGGTGCGACCGAAGAGGTAGAGAAACTGGGGGGTAAAGTGATCGGCGTCGATGGCGGCCGCGATAACCAGGTTCATGCGAATAACCACGATGTTTTACTGTCGCGCAAGGTCGATGCGGTAATTAGCATTCTGGGCGACAGCGCCGTTGAGCCTAAATTCAAAGCGCTACGCGATGCCGGCATTCCGGTATTTACCGTAGACCACGTTTCAAAATATTCGGTCAATAACACCACCTCCGATAACTACACCCTGGGATCGACCATTGGTCGCTATATGGCCGATGAACTGGGCGGCAAAGGCAACGTTGCGGTATTTAACGCATTCTCCAGCTCCCTGCGTATTTGCGGCATTCGTTATGACCAGTGGAAATATGTCCTCAAAGATTATCCGGATATTCACATTATTCAACCGGAGCTGGCCGAGCAGTTTGCCAACTCGCCGGAAGATGCGCGTAAGAAAACCCTCGAACTGCTGAGCCAGTATCCAAAAGGCAAACTCGACGCCATCCATGTCGCCTGCTGGGATCAGCCGGCTATCGGTATTGTCCAGGCGCTGGAAGAGACCGGCCGCGATAAAGACGTCAAGGTCACCGCGATCGACGCCGGCCCGGAAACCCTGGAGATCATGGCCGAGCCGGGCAGCCCGTTCGTCGCCAACGTCGCCCAGCAGCCGCACCTGATTGGCCAGACCTCCGCCGATAACGTCGCGCGCTACTTCGACAAACAGAAGCTGCCCCTGCAGACCTTTATTCCGGTGGTGCCGGTGAAAGGCCCGCAGGAGGCAAAAGCGGTCTACAAACAGCTGGGATATGGCGAACTGCAGTGATCACTCCATCCTCCGGCGGGGTTAACCCCGCCGCTGGTCTGGCGATGAACCAGATCGGCAAAAGCTTTGCCAACGTGACTGCATTAAATGCGGTCACGCTGCTTCTGAATCCCGGTGAAATTCACGGCCTGATCGGCGAGAACGGCGCGGGAAAATCGACGCTAATAAAAATCCTCGCGGGCGTCTATCGGGCCGACAGCGGCAGCGCCACCCTTGACGGCGCGCCGCTGCCGCTAGGCAATCCCGCGGCGATTGAAGCGCTGGGTATCCGCGTTATTCACCAGGAACTTAACCTGATCCCGCACTTTACGGTGGCGGAATCGGTGTTTCTCGGCCAGGAGTACCGCACCCGCTGGGGCGCGCTGGACCGGCGGCGAATGAACGCGGCCACCCGGGCGTTTTTCCGCGACAGCTGGCAGCTGGATATTCATCCCCGCCGCCTGATCCGCGACCTCAGCCTCGCCGAACGCAAGCTGGTGCAAATCGCCAGAGCGCTGATCGACGGCGCGGCAAAGCTGGTGGTATTCGATGAACCCACCGCGCCGCTGGAAGCGCAGGAAGCCGGCCTGGTCACCTCCGCGATTCTGCGCCTGCGGGAACAGGGGATCGCGATTCTCTACATTTCCCACTATCTCAACGAAATCGCCGCCCTTTGCGATCGCGGCACGGTGCTACGTAACGGCGAGGTGGTCGGCTACCCCGACCGGGCGCTTCTGCAGAATACCGACGCGCTGATCAAAATGATGGTCGGCCGCGATATCGAACAGCTCTATACCCCGCGCCAGAGCAGCGCGCATCAGGTCGATGCCGCTGCCCCGGTACTGTCGGTTCGCCATCTCAGCGACGGGCAGCAGTTACGCGATATTACCTTTGATATTCAGCCGGGAGAGATCGTCGGCGTCGCCGGACTGCTGGGCGCCGGGCGCGACGTGCTGATCGATCTGCTTTACGGGCTACGCCGCGCCCGCAGCGGCACGATAAGCGTTGACGGCCAGCCGAAGCGGCTGCGGACGCCGTATCAGGCAACCCGGGCCGGACTGGCCCTGGTGCCGCGCGACCGCCGCCATCAGGGGCTGATTCTCCCCTTCACCACCGCCGACAATATCAATCTGGCCTCGCTACCGGAGACCGCCACTTTCGGCTGGGAGCACCGCGGCCGGGCGCTGGAAAAAGCGCGCAGCTGGATCGACCAGCTCTCTATCCGCCCCGGCCGTCCGGAGCTTCCGGTGCGCTTTATGAGCGGCGGCAACCAGCAAAAGGCGATTCTCGCCCGCTGGCTGGGCACCGATGCGCGGCTTTTTATTCTTGATGAACCCACTCTCGGGGTGGATATCGGCGCGCGCCGCGATATTTATCAGCGCACCCGCGAGCTGGCGGATCGCGGTCGCGGCGTTCTGGTCTCATCCAGCGACGCGCCGGAGCTGCTGGGCCTTTGCGACCGCATCCTGGTGATGTGGCGCGGCGAGCTGGTGGCCAATCTCCCGACCCGGGGGCTGACGCTGGACGCGCTGCTGGTGACGATTAACGGTGGACAGGAACAACAGGTATGAGTGCAGGTATCCAGCGCCGCCCCCTTCCGGGCATCACGACGCTTATCGAAAAATTTCCCCTGATTCTCTTTTTTGCGCTGCTGGTCTGGCTCAGCCTGCAGTCGCCTTTCTTTTTAAGCTGGCAAAATATCAGCATGATGCTGGTGCAAAGCGTGCCGCTGGCGATCCTCTGCTTCGGCCTGGTCTGCGTGATTGCCGTCGGCGGCGATGATGTGGTCTCCGGCGGCATCGACCTGTCGCTGCCCGCCATCGCGGTGCTCGGCGTCGCGCTGCTCAGCCTCGGCATGGCGGAGTGGAACACCCCTTACCTGGCGCTGCTGTTACTGCTGCTCGCCGTTAGCCTGGTCTGCGGCGCCGTCAACGCCACGCTGGTGCTGGCGGCGGGCCTGCCGCCGCTGCTGGCGACCCTGTCAACTTCAGTGGCCTTCACCGGGCTGACCGACCTGCTGACCGGCCAGCGGCGCATCGCGGTGAGCGACCCGCTGATGGTGGCCTTTCGCGATAACGATCTGTTCGGCATTCCCTGGCCGCTGATCTATCTGCTGGCGGTATTCGCGCTGTTTCAGTTTTTGCTCCACCACTCCCGCTTCGGCCAGCATTTACAGGCGGTGGGCGGTAACCGCGATATGGCGCAGATGAGCGGACTCAACGTTCGCCGTTTGACCATTATCGTCTGGCTGCTGGCGGGCATCGCCGCCGGCCTGGCGATTTTGCCGCTGCTCAGCCAGGGCTCAGGCAGCTCCAGCGGCACGGCGACGCCGCTGCTGCTGGAAACCGTCCTCGCGACCTTTATCGGCGCGGCGTTCTCGCGGCGGCGCGTGGTCACCATCTGGGGGGCGCTGCTCGGCGCGGTGCTGGTCAACGCGCTCTCTAACGGGCTCGGCCTGCTGGGAGTGAATATTTTCTGGATGGGCGCGATCAAAGGCGGCCTGATCCTCGTGGTGCTGGCAGCTTCGGCGGTCAGACATAAAGGAGGCCATTAATGAGCCAACTGACGCTCAAGCCCCCCTCAACGGGGCAAACCGGCAGCGGTCCGCTGGCGTGGCTATCGCGAGCAGGATTCGGCGTCATTACCCTGCTGGCGATTGCCCTGTTCGGCTGGGCGAACCCGGTATTTCTGACCTTCGATAACTGGGCCAATTTGCTGCAGGGCAGCGCGATTCTGCTGATCGTGGCGATGGCGATGACCCTTATCGTTAGCGCCGGGGCGATTGACCTCTCCGTCGGCGTGGCGCTGGATTTCGGCGCCGCTTTTGCGCTGGTGGCGCTGAAGACCTGGCACCTGCCGTGGCAGGCGGCGGTGGGCTGCGCGCTGCTCGGCGGGGTGATTATCGGCCTGCTGAACGCCTTTCTGATCCTTATCTGCCAGATTCGTCCGTTCCTCGCCACCCTCGGCACCTGGTTTATCGCCAGCAGCGCCGAGCGTATCTATACCGACGGCGGCGGCTCTATCTCCTACCGCCGGATGGCGCCGGAGTATCACGATCTGGCGGTCGGCAATATCGCCGGTATTCCGACGCCGGTGGTGATTGTGCTGGCGCTGTGGCTGGTAGCCTGGCTGCTGACCGAACGCACGCTGTTTGGCAAGTACGTGCGCGCTATCGGCCAGAACGGCGAAGCGGCACGTATCGCCGGGATCCGCGACCGCCGGACCATGCTGTGGGTGCTGGTAGCGGCCTCCGCGCTGTGCGCCGTCGGCGGCGTCATTCTCTCCGCCAACCTGCGCCAGTTTACGCCGCTGGCCGGCCAGGCCTACCTGATGGACGCCATCGCCGCGGTCTTTATCGGCACCGCCTTTAACCGGCTCGGCCGGGTCAGCATCGCCGGCACCCTCGGCGGGGTGCTGTTTCTCGCGATTATTGATAACGGCCTGAACCTGATGGGGCTGAACTACCTGGTGAAGGATGCGCTGGTGGGCGTGATTCTGGTGGTCGCGCTGGCCCTCTCCTTCTGGCAGGCGCGTCTGCGCCAGACCCATCGTTAAGCGGAGCACCTATGGCAGCTTTTGACGCCGTCTTTGTCGGCCTGACTATTCTTGATATCGCCGGTCGCCCGGTGATCGACATCCCACCGCGCGGCGGGGTAGCCTTTATCGAACAAATTCGTCTTAACCCCGCCGGAACCGCCGCCGGGGCCAATATTAACGCCGCGAAGCTGGGCATTCGCACCGCCGCGGTGGCCTGCCTCGGTGAAGATGAAAAAGCCGATTTTATCCTCGCCAGCTATGCGCGGTTGGGGATCGACTGCTCGCTGGTCCAGCGCACGGCGCAGCAGGAAACGTCGGCAACGATCCTGCCCATCCGCCCCAACGGCGAGCGCCCTGCGCTGCACTGTCGGGGCGCTTCCGATGCGCTTTTTATCCGCGAAGAAGAGTTTGACGCGATCCTCGACTGCCGGTTCCTGCACCACGGCGGCACCGGCCTGCTGGCGGCGATGGATAGCGGGCAAAGCGCGCTGCTGCTGCGGGCGGCGAAAGCCCGCGGCGTCACCACCAGCTTTGATTTAATCGCCCCCGACGCACGCACCCTGGATCTGCTGCGCCCGCTGCTGCCGTCGGTGGACTACTTTATGCCTTCCCTTGAAGAAGCGGCGTATCTCTCCGGGGAGACCCAGCCGGAAGCGATTGCCCGCGTCTTCTTTGCGCTTGGCGTCGGAACCTGCATTCTGAAGGACGGCGAAAAC
Organism: Klebsiella sp. PL-2018; assembly: GCF_019048985.1. Taxonomy (NCBI): domain Bacteria; kingdom Pseudomonadati; phylum Pseudomonadota; class Gammaproteobacteria; order Enterobacterales; family Enterobacteriaceae; genus Klebsiella; species Klebsiella sp. PL-2018. The sequence goes on along the minus strand of NZ_CP077673.1, from coordinate 1,626,945 downwards.
GGCTCCTGGCTGCTGACCCGCGACGGCGCGGTCGAGCATATCGCGCCGTTCCGGGTCGATGCCGTAGATACTACCGGCTGCGGCGACAGCTACTGCGGCGGCTTTATTGCCGCACTGGCCCGGGGGTTAAGCGTCAAAGCGGCGTGCGAGGTGGCTTCCGCCGTCGCCGCGCTGGTGGCAACCGGCATGGGATCGGATGCCGGCGTGGTGGACTGGCAGCATACGCAGGAGTTTATGGCGACCCACCGTCGCGGATAACAAGCTTCGCCGCCGCATTGCGCGGCGGCAAGCGCGGCTTAACGCCACTGGTAGAGCAGCGGCTCTCCGGCGACATAGCGCTGGAGGTCGGCGGCAATCATCGCCGTATGTTTAGCAATGCTCTCCCGCGTCGCCCCGGCGATATGCGGCGTAATAATCACGTTATCAAACTCGGTGACAAACGGATGGTCGCGCCACAGCGGCTCGCTATGGTAGACATCCAGCGCCGCGCCGCCCAGCGGGCCGTGGCGCAGCGCGTGAATCAGCGCGTCTTCGTCCACGACCGCCGCGCGCGAGGTATTGATCAGCAGCGCGCCCGGCTTCATGCTGTTCAACAATGGCGCGTTCACCAGCCCATCGCTGTGCGGGCCGCTGCTCAGATGCAGGCTCACGATATCCGCCTCGCGGAACAGCCCCTCAAGGGTCGTCTTTTGCAGCCCCGGTTCGTTGATATCCTCGGCGGCGACAAACGGGTCCACCACCAGTACCGCCATGCCAAAGGCGCGGGCGATACGCGCCACCCGGCGGCCAATATTACCGTAGCCAATCAGCCCCAGGGTTTTGTTGCGCAGCTCGCTGCCTTTAAAGACTTCATAAGGGCTTTGCGGACTAACGTCCCACACAACATCGCGGCGCAGTCCGCTCTGGGTGGCCTGCGCGGCGTTTTCGGCGTGGGTAAATTCGCCGCGCTTCAGCGCCGCGTGGGATTGCGGAATATGCCGCGCCAGGCTCAGCATCAGCCCCAGCGTCAGCTCGGCGGCGGCGTCCGCGTTGCGCCCCGGCGTATAGAGCACGCGGATACCGCGCGCCTGGGCGGCTTTGGTATCAATATTCACCGGATTGGCGCGGGTGCAGGCGATCACCTGTAAACGCGGGCAGGCGGCGATCACCGCTTCCGTCACCTCATCGTAGCTGGTCACCAGCACCTCGGCGTCGTGGGCCAGTTCGATCAGCTGGCCTGCGCTCAGCTTCGGCTTGCCCAGCGCCCAGCCTTCTACCCGCAGTTCGCCCAGTTGCTGAAAAGCGCTGAGGTCGCCGGCGTGTTCGGCGGTAAAAACAATTTTCATATGCGTTGTTCCTGAGAAATACGTTGAAGCGCCTCGCGGCGGGCCTGCCACACCGGGAGCATCTGCTCGCGCAGCAGGCGATACACCGGATAGAGCGCGGCGTAGCGGCTGTGCGCCTGCGGATGGGGTCGATAGCGGGTCTGCTCCAGCGCCGGATAGCGGCTCAGGGCATCGACGCTGCGCGCCGCCAGAATCGCCGCGCCGCGCGCGCTAAGCTCGTTGAAAGGACTGGAAACCACCGTTCTGCCGGTGCAGTCGGCAATGATTTGCAGCCAGGTTGCCGAAGCCGCGCCGCCGCCGGTCAGGTACAGTTCGCCGCCCTGCGGGTAGCCCTGAAGCGAGTCGACGATAGCGTAAGCCAGCCCTTCAAACACCGCCCGCAGCAGCTCCGCACGGGTGGTGTGCTGGCTAATGCCGAAATAACCGGCCCGCGCCTCGGGGCTAAAGAACGGGGCGCGTTCGCCGTTGAGGTAGGGCTGCCAGAAGACGCCGCCGCTGCCGGGCTCAACGCTGGCGATATGCTGTTCCAGCTGCTGTAAATCCGGCTCCAGCGCAATCTGCTGCTGGAGCCAGTCGATGTTCGGCGTCCCGGCCTGCATCGGAAAAAGGTTAATAAAGCTGCCCGCTTCGGTATGGGTGACGTAGCGCGTCCCCTCGTTGACCGTCTGGCGACCGTGGCAGACGATACCGGTGCAGCAGGTGGTGCCAAGAATGGTATAAATATCGCCATCGTTGACCGCGCCGCAGCCCAGCGCCGCGCTGCACACATCCAGCGCCCCCGCCGCGACCGGCGTGGCGGCGGGAAGCCCGGTCAGCGCCGCGACCTCTTCACGCAGCGCGCCCGCCTGAGCGTCCGGCGCCAGCAGCGGTGGGAACAGAGATTGTAAATCTGCCAGGCCCATCTCATTGAGCACCACCGTGGATAGCTTTCCGCTCTGCTGATTCAGCAAAGAGGTACTGGCATCGGTAAGATCCAGCGCCGCGACGCCGGTGAGGCGAAAGCGGATCCAGTCCTTGGCGAAAAACAGATAGCGGGCCGCCGCCAGCCGCTCCGGCTGGTGATGCTTGAGCCAGCACAGCTGCATGCTGGTGTTGCAGGGCTGCAGATGGGTACCGGTATCGTCAAAGAAGCGACGGTCAAAACCGGGGCGACTGAGCAGTTCGCTCATCAGGTCGCGGCTGCGGGTGTCGCTCCACAGGATACCCGGCCCGACCGGTTCGCCTTCGGCGTCGCTGAGCCAGACCCCTTCGCCCTGCCCGGCAAGGCCGATGGCGCGTAAACGCCCGCTTTGCAGCGCCGGATACCGGGCGATATCGCGTAAAATCGCCACCACCGACTGCCACAGCTGGGCCATATCCTGCTCGGCGTGACCGTTGGCCGACAACCGCGGGCCGGTGTTCTGCGCCGCGCTGGCGCACGCCTGAAAGCGTTCATCAAACAGCACCGCTTTCACGCGCGAGGTGCCGATATCGATTCCGAGATAAAAATCCATGCCTGACCCGTTGGTGAAGAGAAATTAGTCGCGCTCGTAGCGGCGGCGCATCAGTTCACATTCGAACAAAAATTCCAGTCCTTCGAGCTGGCGACGGGCTTCGTGAATGTCTTTGCCCCAGCAGGTCAGGCCGTGGCCGCGCAGCAGGAAGCCGTAGCGCAGCGGGTGAGTCTGCGCATAATCTTCAATGCGCGCCGCCAGGGCATCGATATTCTGGTCGTTATCAAAAATGGCGACCGGCACGGTATCAAGATGGCTGTGCTGGCCGGTCAGGGTTTTCTGCATCTCATAGCCCTGCAGCGCCAGGGTGGCGCTTTTTTCAATCCGCGACAGCACGGTCGCGTTGACGGTATGCACGTGCAGCACGACATTCGCTTCCGGGAACAGGCGATACACCAGGGTATGCAGGCCGGTTTCAGCAGAGGGTTTACGTCCGGAAGGCGCTTTATTGCTGGCGATCTCCACCTGCAGGAAATCCTCCGTCGTCAGGCTGCCTTTATCGCGCCCCGACTCGCTCAGCCAGCACCAGGTCTCATCCTGACGCACCGACATATTGCCGCCGGTGGCCGGTGCCCAGCCTTTCGCGCCGATCCAATGACAGGTGGTGACCAGTTGCGCGAGTCTTTCTTGCCACATAGCAGTTCCTTAGTTTAGCGATGTTGTATTTAGCCGTCTAAATGGCTATTTACCCGATACTAACACCGCCAGCGTAAGCGAACAATATTTCAGGAAAGACTTACATTGATAATGGTTATATCAGAAAAGCATATGAAATTACTCTTTTTAACAACAATACAACTGAGCATTTTCATGACGCCAAAATTACCGCCTGCGGGCGGTTACAAAGATGGGGGATCGTGCCGCCGGGAAACGGCGTAAAATTGGCATCATTTGTCGATTCTGACCTGCCCCCCAGGTCGGGTAAGACGCCAGCCGTCGTCCGACAAAATGCGGGGGCAGGAGTCACATCCCACTGCCCCACGGCGGTGCAAAACATGGCACTGTGCACACATTTATGGCAAACAACGGCCGTTTAACGCCGTTTTATGTGCATACTGCCCACCCCATTGTGTTACCCCTGCCCCGCTTTTTCTGGCACACCTCTTGCTACCCCTCTGCCATCGCTATTTGGATAGCCACTCAGAGGTTCCACCATGTCAAACAGCAATGATTTTCCGCTCGTCGAAGCGCCCACCGCCGGGCGCAAGGGCGTTTTTTCCATTTCGATGGTTCTGTTCAGCTTTACTTTTTTCACCGGCACCATGTTCGCGGGGGGCAAGCTTGGCGTCTCTTTCTCCATCGTTAACCTGCTGTGGATTGCGGTTATCGGTAACTTTCTGCTGGCCCTGTACGCCGCCTCGCTCGGCTGGATTGCCGCGCGCAGCGGGCTAAATACCGTACTGATGGGCCGTTTTTGCTTCGGTGAAATCGGCAGCAAGCTCGCCGATTTTATTCTCGGTTTCGCCGAGCTGGGCTGGTACGCCTGGGGAACCGCGACGGTCGCCATCTCGCTGGTCAAAATCCTCGCCCTGCCTGCGGCGATGACGATTCCGCTGATGATCCTGTTCGGCATCCTGTTCTGCGTCACCGCGCTGGTGGGCTATAAGGGGCTGGATGCGCTGTCGCGCGTATCGGTACCGCTGATGTTTATTCTGCTGGTGGTGTCGATGTACCTTGCCGCCCATCACGCCGGCGGCTGGCAGGCGATGACCCAAATCGAACCGGGTGAAACCATGACCTGGTCGGCGGCCATTACCATGGTATTCGGCACCTTTGCCAGCGGCGCGACCCAGGCGACGAACTGGACGCGGCTGGCCAACTCCAGCCGCACCGCCATCGTCGCCAGCATGAGCAGCTTCCTGATCGGCAACGGGCTGATGATTATCGCCGGCGCCTGGTGCGCCATCGTTTACCAGCAGGCCGATATCGTCGAGGTGCTGATTTTGCAGGGGCTGTCGGTCGCCGCGGTGGTAATGCTGTGCCTCAACCTGCTGACGATTCAGGGGCCGACGATCTATAACGTCTCGGCCGCCGCCTGTCATCTGCTGCGCAGCGAGCGTCGCCGCACCCTGACCGTGGTCGCCGCCGGCGTCGGCATTCTGCTGGCCATTGGCGGTATGTATGAAATGCTGATCCCTTTCCTCGTGCTGCTGGGCAGCATCATCCCGCCCATCGGCGGCGTTATCCTCGCCGACTACTGGTTTTATCGCGGCGGCCGCTATCCGCTGCTGCACACCGCCCGTTTGCCGCGTTTTAACTGGCTGGGGCTGGGCGCCTACGCCGTGGGCGCGGTGGTGGCTTACCTGTCGCCGTGGATCGCCCCGCTGGTTGGCATTAGCGTGTCAGCGCTGGCCTATATCGCGCTGACTCGCCTGAGCAAACGCCAGCCCGCCGCTGATTCGGTCGCGGAGCAGTAGCCGTGAGCCTGACGGTCAGCGAAATCCTCGCCCTGGAGGGGCTCTCCGCCATGCGCCTGCGCGCCGGTAAGCAGGGGCTGCAGCTGGCGGTTCGCTGGTACTACGTGGCGGAAAATGAAAATATCGCCGAATGGATCATGGGCGGGGAGCTGGTGTTTATCACCGGGATCAACCATCCCCGCGATGAAGAAAACCTGATCCATTTGCTGATGGAGGGCAAGCAGCGCGGGATCGCCGGGATGGTGATCCTCACCGGCGACGCGTACATTCAGGCGATCCCGCCGCGCCTGATTGCGCTGGCCGACGAGCTGGGCATTCCGCTGATCGAACAGCCCTATCTGCTGAAAATGGTGATCGTGACCGAACGCATCGGTACCGCGCTGGTGCGCAGCGAAAACGCCCTGCAATCGCAGCGCGATATTCTGCTGCAGCTGTTAACCGGCGACTATCCCGACCTGCAAATCCTGCATCAGCGGGCGCTCCACCAGCAGCTGGATTTTACCCGCCCGCTGCGGGTGGCGGCGCTGCGCCTTGAGGGGATACCGCGCCTGTTTCGCCAGTTTCCGCCGGAGCAGGCCGAAGCCTGGCTGCAGCAGGCCCGCCGCACCATACGCCAGCGGCTGCAGCAGCAGCTCAATCAGCAGGGTAATCCCTTTCCGCTGGTCGAGCGCAGCAATATGTTTCTCTTTCTGCTTCCGGATGAGGAAGGCGAGTTTTATCAGCAAAAAACGTGGCTCCAGGCGTGGCTGATAGCGCTGGCGGAGGGCGACGACGGGCTATCGCTGCTGTGTGGCCTTTCGGCGCCGGTGCAGCAGCTGCAGGGATATCAGCGCGCGCTGTCGCAGGCGCGTCAGGCGCTGGACCTCAGCGATAACCTGCGTCCGGCCCAGCGCATCAGCGACTACCAGCAGCTGGGGTTTATCAAGCTGCTCTCCGCCGTTAGCGACCCCGCCCTGCTGAGCGACTTTATGCACGACACCCTCGGCTGTCTGATTGAGCCGGATCGCAAAAGTCCCTGGCTGCTGATGGAGACCCTGGAAACGCTGCTTCAGGAGAGCGGCAACGTGGTCAGAGCCGCCGAGCGGCTGGGCATTCACCGCAACACGTTGCATCAACGCATTCAGCGTATTGAAAAGCTGACCGGCTATCCGGTCAGCCACCCGCAGTTTCATCTCAACGCCTCGGTCGCCTTAGCGATCTGGCGTATGTCGCAAAATCATTTACGGGAACAACCATGAAAATTATCAACGCGCGCCTGCGCCATCAAGAAGCGCTCTATACTCTCGACTTACAGGACGGCGTGATTAAAAGCATCACCGCGCAGGCCGCGGCGCAGGCGGCTGACGCCGACAATATCGACGCTGAACAAAAGCTGGTCATCCCGCCGTTCGTCGAACCGCATATCCATCTTGACGCCACCCTGACGGCGGGCGAGCCGGAGTGGAATATGAGCGGTACCCTGTTTGAGGGCATCGCCCGCTGGAGCCAGCGCAAAGCGAGCGTCACCGTCGAAGATACATGCCAGCGGGCGCTGAAAACCATCGGCATGCTGCGCGACAACGGCGTGCAGCACGTGCGCACCCACATTGATGTCACCGACCCTTCCCTGACGGCGCTTGAGGCGATGCTGAGAGTGAAAAAAGAGGCGGCCCATCTTATCGATCTGCAGATTGTCGCCTTCCCGCAGGAGGGCATTGAGTCCTTCCCCGGCGGACGCGAACTGATGACCCGCGCCATCGAAATGGGCGCCGACGTGGTGGGTGGCATTCCGCACTATGAAAATACCCGCGATAAGGGCGTCAGCTCGCTGGTTTTTCTGATGGACCTGGCCGAGCGCCACGGCTGCCTGGTGGACGTGCACTGCGATGAAACCGACGACCCGCAGTCGCGCTTTCTGGAAGTGCTGGCGGAAGAGGCCCGGGTGCGCGGCATGGGCGCGCAGGTCACCGCCAGCCATACCTGCGCCATGGGCTCTTACGATAACGCCTACTGCTCGAAGCTGTTCCGTCTGCTCAAAGCGTCTGGCATCAATTTTATCTCCTGCCCGACCGAAAGCATTCACCTGCAGGGGCGCTTCGACAGCTGGCCGAAACGCCGCGGCGTGACGCGGGTGGCGGAGCTGGACCGCGCCGGGATCAACGTCTGCTTTGCCCAGGACTCCATTCAGGATCCGTGGTACCCGCTGGGCAACGGCAACATTATGCGCATCCTCGACGCCGGGCTACATATCTGCCATATGCTGGGATATGAAGATTTGCAGCGCTGCCTCGATCTGATTACCGATAACAGCGCCCGCACCCTGTGCCTCGGCGACAACTACGGCATTGCCGAAGGACGCCCGGCGAACCTGCTGATCCTCGATGCGGAAAACGACTATGACGCGCTGCGCCGCCAGGCCAAAGTGCTGACCTCCATTCGTCACGGCAAAGTTATTTTGCAGCGCCAGGCGGAGCAGATTCGCTATCCGGCATAAGCCTGACGTTGACGCGGCCGCGATGCCGCGTCAACCCACTGCTCGCCCGGGGATTTATGTGGTACCTTTTAACGACTTTTTCCGTGCCGGCCATGGGTTCCAGCGTCGGCGCGGGCTCACTGAGGATAACCCGTACCCTGATACTATGAGCGAAAAAAAATGGATTAAGGCAGAGGACGTTGCCCGACTCGCTGGCGTCTCCCGTTCCGCCGTTTCCCGCACCTTTACGCCCGGCGCATCGGTGGCGGAAAAAACCCGCCAGAAGGTCCTCGCCGCGGCGGAAACGCTGGGCTATCAGGTCAACATTATCGCCCGCACGATGAATACCGGCAGCAGCAATTTTATCGGCATCGTCACCGCCGGTTTTGATAATCCCTTCCGCAGCAAGCTGCTGTCGCCGCTGGTCCACCAGCTGGCGCTCAACGGTTTTATGCCGCTGCTGATGAACGCCGACGATCCGCAGCAGCTCGCCCCGTCGCTCAGGCAGCTGCTGAGCTATCACGTCGCGGGGGTCATTATCACCTCCGGGGCGCCGCCGCTGTCGCTGGCGGAGGAGTATCTGGAGCGAAAAATCCCGGTGACCCTTATCAACCGCCACGCCGAGCTGGCCGGCTGCGATCGCGTGTGCAGCGACAACGCGCAGGGCGCGAAGCTGGTGGCCGACCTGTTTGCCCAGCGCCAGTGGTGCCAGGCCGGGTTTATCGGCGAAAGCCTGGATAACTTCAGCACCCGCCAGCGCTACGAAGCGTTTGTTGCCCATACCCAGGGCATGGAGGTCGCCGCGCACTTCTGCGACAGCAGCGGCTATCAGGCGGGCTTTGCCGCAGCCAGGCAGTTGCTTGCCGCGCATCCGCAGCTGCAGGCGCTGTTCTGCGCCACCGATATGCTGGCGCTCGGCGCGCTGGACGGCCTGCGGGCGGACAACCCCGCCGCTTCGCTACCGGCGATTATCGGCTTCGATGATATTCCCCAGGCGGACTGGCAGCCCTATCAGCTGACTACCGTGCAGCAGAATACCTCCCTGCTCGCCCACCACGCGGTGGATCTGCTGGTCACGCGGATCGCCAAATTCAGCCTGCCGTCACGCCATCGCGAAGTGCCGGTGAAACTGATCGTTCGTCAAAGCGCGAAATGAAAAATTCATTTTATGCCGGAGCGATCACAGAATAATATTTTTAATCCATCCACACTCATTTTGCCCTTCGGGGCCGTTTTTTTCAGGCAATTTGCACACGTGTGCAAAATAGGGAGTTATGATGAAATCACTGGAATCAAATGAACTGCAGGCCCGCTACCGTTTAGCCTGCGAGCTGGCGAAGGCCGGTGCTGAACTGGCGTTCGAATACTATCAACAGCGCGACCGACTGACGGTGGATCATAAAGGCGAGGATCTGCAGGACGTGGTCAGCGTCGCCGATAAGCGGGTCGAAGCGTTTGTTAAGCAGCGCATTACCGACGCCTTCCCGCAGGACGGTTTTCTCGGCGAGGAGAGCGGGACGCAGATGCCGGACGCGCGCGTGCTGTGGGTTGTCGATCCCATCGACGGCACCAGCTGTTTTCTTAACGGCCTGCACACCTGGTGCCTGTCGCTGGCCATCATTGCAGACGGCGAACCGGTTATCGGCGTGGTGTACGACCCCAACCATCGCGAGCTGTTCCACGCCCTGAAAGGCCAGGGCGCGTGGCTTAACGATGCGCCTATCGCGCCGCATCCGGCAGCGACGGTCAAAGAGGGCGTGATGGGCGTCGGCACCTCGCACCGCGTGACGCCTGCGGTCTTTCTGCCCTTCCTCGATGCGCTGCTGAGCGACGGCGGGATGTTTATCCGCAACGGCTCCGGGGCGCTGATGAGCGCCTGGGCGGCGGCGGGCAGGCTTATCGGCTACTACGAACCGCATATGAACCCCTGGGACGGGCTGCCGGGGCTGGTGCTGATGCGCGAAGCGGGCGGCCTCAGCAACGACTATCTGGCAAACGACGGGATTCGTCACGGTAATCCGCTGCTGCTGGCCAGCAAGACGCTCTATCCACAATTAAAAAACATGCTTTGTCACCCCTTACCTTAACCGCATCGGGTCAGGCTTTATCTGATTATGTACTCTACACAACGACAATCAACCCTAAATAATTCGAGTTGCAGAAAGGCGGCAAGTGAGCGACAAATTCGTCGGGAACGAATTTGACCAGCCGAAGGCTGGCCTCCGGTGAGAGGCAGGAGCCTCTCATTAATCCCCAGGAGCTTACTCTGGTAAGTGACTGGGGTGAACGAACGCAGCCAACGCATATGCAACTTGAAGTATGACGGGTTAAACCTCATGGACGAACCACACTAATCAGTCAGGCCTCCGACCTTCGGAGATACCATTATGTCTGGAAGAATTATCGCATTTTTTCGCGCTTCGCCGCCCAAAGCGGGCGGAGAGTTCGATGAGCGGCGCTTTCGCAGCGTGCGCTGGCAAACCTTTATTACCATGACCCTGGCGTACGTCACGTTCTACGTTTGCCGGCTGTCGTTCACCGTCGCCAAAAGCGCGCTGGTGGAGCTTGGCATTACCCCGACGGAGCTGGGCATGATCGGCTCAACGCTGTTTTTCAGCTACGCCATCGGCAAGCTGGTCAACGGCTTTATCGCCGATCATGCCAACGTGGTGCGCTATATGAGCCTTGGGCTGCTGCTGAGCGCCGGGATGAACCTGATGATGGGGATGACCAGCAACGCCATGCTGCTGGCTATCTTCTGGGGGATTAACGGCTGGGCGCAGTCGATGGGCGTCGGTCCGTGCGTGGTATCGCTGGCGCGCTGGTACGGCTGTAAAGAACGAGGCACCTTTTACGCCATCTGGTCGACGGCGCATAACATCGGCGAAGCGATGACCTATATGGTGATCGCGGCGGTGATTGCCGGATTCGGCTGGCAGATGGGCTATCTGTCGACCGCCGCGCTCGGCGCCGCCGGGGTGGTGCTGATGCTGTTGTTTATGCGCGACTCGCCGCAAAGCTGCGGCTTCCCGTCAATCAACGTGATTCGCGACGAACCGCAGGAGGAGACGGAAGCCCGCGGCTCGGTGTTTAAAAACCAGCGGCTGGCGCTGCGCAACCCGGCCCTGTGGGCGCTGGCGCTGGCCTCGGCGTTTATGTATATCGACCGCTACGCGGTGAATTCATGGGGGATCTTCTTCCTGGAGCAGGATAAAGCCTACTCTACTCTCGAAGCGTCCGGGATTATCGGGGTCAACGCTATCGCGGGTATTGCCGGAACGATTATCGCCGGGATGCTCTCCGACCGCTTCTTCCCGCGCAACCGCAGCGTGATGGCCGGTTTTATCAGCCTGCTCAACACCGCCGGCTTCGCGCTGATGCTCTGGTCGCCGCACGGCTACTACACCGATATTCTGGCGATGATTATCTTCGGCGCTACCATCGGGGCGTTGACCTGCTTCCTTGGCGGACTGATCGCCGTCGATATTTCGTCCCGTAAAGCCGCGGGCGCCGCGCTCGGCACCATCGGTATTGCCAGCTACGCGGGGGCGGGACTCGGCGAGTTTCTGACCGGCATCATCATCGATAAAACATCGATAATCGAAAATGGCAAAACGCTGTATGACTTCAGTACGCTATCGCTGTTTTGGGTAGGCACCGGCCTGATGTCCGCGCTATTCTGTTTTACCACCGCCGCGATTGTCGCCAGGCGACACGCGACAGAGCGTCAGACCTCATTCTCGTCATAACCTTTTAACTTATAAGGAATATTTTATGATGCCTGTACGACATCAGGTTTTGCTACGCCTGCTGCTCGCCTGCGCCCTGCCGCTGCTGGCCGCGCCGGGCCACGCCGCCGCGCAGTTTACGCTGGAAAAAGTGGTTGAGCTCAGCCGCCACGGCATTCGTCCGCCGACGGAGGGCAACCGGGAGGCCATCGAAGCCGCGACCCAGCGTCCGTGGACGCAGTGGACCACTCACGACGGCGAGCTGACCGGCCACGGCTATGCCGCCGTCGTCAATAAAGGTCGTGATGAAGGCGCACGCTATCGTCAGCTCGGACTACTGGCGGCGGGCTGTCCGGCGAGTGGAGAGATTTACGTGCGCGCCAGCCCCCTGCAGCGCACGCGGGCCACCGCCCAGGCGCTGGTGGACGGCGCCTTTCCCGGCTGCGGCGTAATGATTCATCACGTCAGCGGCGACGCCGACCCGCTGTTTCAGACCGATAAATTTGCCGCCACGCAAACCGATCCCGCCCGCCAGCTGGCGGAAGTGAAGAAGACGGCCGGCGATCTGGCGCAGCGTCGGCAGGCGCTGGCTCCGGTGATTCAGCTGCTGAAAAACGCCGTCTGCGCGCCCGATAAGCCCTGCCCGGTATTTGACCTGCCGTGGCAGGTGGAGCAGAGCAAAAGCGGCAAAACCTCGATTAGCGGGCTGAGCGTGATGGCCAATATGGTTGAGACGCTGCGTCTGGGCTGGAGCGAGAACCTGCCTCTCAGCCAGCTGGCGTGGGGCAATATTACCCGCGCCAGCCAGGTCACCGCCCTGCTGCCGCTGCTGACGGAGAACTACGATCTGAGCAACGATGTGTTTTATACCGCGCAAAAACGCGGCTCGATTCTGCTCAACGCCATGCTCGAAGGGGTAAAAGAGGGCGCCGCGCCGAACGTGCGCTGGCTGCTGCTGGTGGCGCACGATACCAATATCGCCATGGTGCGGACGTTAATGGACTTTAGCTGGCAGCTGCCGGGGTACAGCCGCGGCAATATCCCGCCGGGCAGCAGCCTGGTACTGGAACGCTGGCGCGACACCCATAGCGGAAAACGCTACCTGCGCGTCTACTTCCAGGCGCAAAGTCTGGACGATTTACGCCGCCTGCAAACGCCGGATAGCCAGCATCCGCTGCTGCGCCAGGAGTGGCATCAGGCGGGCTGCCGGACCACCGCCGTCGGGACGCTGTGCCCGTACCAGGCGGCGCTGACGGCGCTTGGCCGTAATATCGACCCGCAGTCCGCTCCGGCGGTAGAGATGGTGCTGCCATAAGTTGAAGGCGAAGCGAGGGAGGTCGCTTCGCCTTTTTCGCTCAGGTTCAGGCCTTTTCTGGCGCAAACGCCCCGGCGGCGACCTGCTCCGGGGTCACCACGCCGCTGTCCAGCACCCAGCCGCTCACTAACGCCGCGGGCGTGACGTCAAATGCCGGATTATAAACGGCGGCCTCTTTCGGCGCCCACTGCACCGCGCCAAAGCTGCCGGCGACGCCGGTAACTTCGGCGGCCGCCCGCTGCTCAATCGGGATTGCCGCGCCGTTCGGGCAATGGCGGTCCAGGGTAGTCTGCGGCGCGGCCACGTAAAAGGGAATCTGATGATACTTCGCCAGCACCGCCAGCGAATAGGTGCCGATTTTATTTGCCACATCGCCGTTGGCGGCGATACGGTCAGCGCCCACCCAAACCGCGTCGACCTGGCCCTGCGCCATCAGGCTGGCGGCCATCGAGTCGGTAATCAGCCGATACGGCACGCCCAGTTCACCCAGCTCCCAGGCGGTCAAACGTCCGCCCTGTAACAGCGGGCGCGTTTCATCCACCCAGACGTTCGCCACCTTTCCCTGCTGATGCGCCAGCGCAATCACCCCCAGCGCGGTGCCGACGCCCGCCGTCGCCAGGCCGCCGGTATTGCAGTGGGTCAACAGGCGGCTGCCCGGCGTCACCAGCGCGCTGCCCGCCTCGGCGATGCTGGCGCAAAGCTGTTTATCCTCTTCGATCAGGCGCAGCGCTTCCGCTTCCAGAGCCTGTGGAAAGCGCTCCTCCGCCAGCGCCAGCTTCATGCGATCCAGATTATTCATCAGGTTTACCGCCGTCGGACGCGCGGCGCGCAGTGTTTCCAGCGCCTCAGATAGCGCATCGCGGGTCAGGCCGCGCTGCGCCAGCAGCGCCAGCAGCAGGCTGGCCGACAGGCCAATCAGCGGCGCGCCGCGTACCCGCAGGGCGTGAATATGGTCCACCAGCAGCGCCACGTTATCCGCCGCCAGCCAGCGTTTTTCCTGCGGTAAAGCCTGCTGGTCAAGAATAAAGAGCTGATTTTCGCTTACCCGCAGGCTGGTGGTCTGTAGTGTCTGCATTTAGTTAAATCCCTGTTGCGTTGTTGTATCACATTGTGTCAGGATGAAATCCAGAAGTATAGACGTCTGAACGGCTTAATCAGAATTTTGAGGATCGAGGCAATGTCGCAATACCATACTTTCACGGCCAGCGATGCGGTGGCTTACGCCCAACAATTTGGCGGTATCGACAATCCGTCAAAACTGGTGTCCGCACAGGAAGTGGGCGACGGCAACCTCAACCTGGTGTTTAAAATTTTCGATATCAGGGGCGTGAGCCGGATTATCGTTAAGCAGGCGCTGCCCTACGTGCGCTGCGTGGGAGAATCCTGGCCGCTGACCCTTGACCGCGCGCGCCTTGAAGCACAAACCCTGGTGGCTCACTATCAGCACTGCCCGCAACACACGGTGCGGATTGTGCATTTCGATCCCGAGCTGGCGGTGATGGTGATGGAAGATCTCTCCGATCACCGCATCTGGCGCGGGGAGCTGATCAACAACGTTTACTACCCCCAGGCCGCCAGCCAGCTGGGGGAATACCTGGCCCAGACGCTGTTCCACACCAGCGACTTTTATCTGCATCCTCATGAGAAAAAGGCCCAGGTGGCGCAATTTATTAATCCCGAGATGTGCGAAATCACCGAGGATCTGTTCTTTAACGACCCGTATCAGGTTCACGAGCGCAACAGCTATCCAGCCGCGCTGGAAGCCGATGTCGCCGCCCTGCGCGACGATGCCCAGCTGAAGCTGGCGGTGGCCGCGCTCAAGCATCGCTTCTTCTCCCATGCCGAAGCGCTGCTGCACGGCGATATCCACAGCGGCTCGATTTTCGTCGCCGAAGGCAGCTTTAAGGCCATCGACGCCGAGTTCGGCTTTTTCGGCCCGATTGGCTTCGATATCGGCACCGCCATCGGCAACCTGCTGCTCAACTACTGCGGTCTGCCGGGGCATCTGGGCATTCGCGATGCCGCCGCCGCTCGCGAACAGCGCCTCAGCGATATCCAGCAGTTCTGGACCACCTTTGCCGAGCGTTTTCAGGCGCTGGCGGCGGAGAGATCCCGCGACGCCGCGCTGGCCTGGCCCGGCTATGCCTCCGCGTTCCTGAAGAAAGTGTGGGCCGACGCGGTGGGCTTCTGCGGCACCGAACTGATTCGCCGCAGCGTCGGGCTGTCGCACGTGGCGGATATCGATACTATCCAGGACGAAGCCATGCGCCATGAATGCCTGCGCCACGCCATCACGCTGGGTAAAGCGCTGATTGTGATTGCCGGGCGTATCGACAGCGTGGATGAGCTGATTGCGCGAATTCGCCAGTACGGTTGAATCTCCGTCCAGCCTTTCCCGGCTCGCGCTGCGCTTAGCCGGGCTACGGGCTCACCACCGTCTGCGATCCGGTAGCCCGGGTAAGGCGTTTACGCCGCAACCCGGGAAGGCAACAACCCACAATCCCCTACCCCAGATACTCAATCACCGACAGCCCATCGTTATAATGCCGGTAGCCCGGACAGGCGCGTCAAGCGCCGCATCCGGGTATTTGCCTCTTTTCCCCGGAGGCGATGCTTCGCATCTGTCCGGGCTTGTATGATTACTCCGTCAGAAAGAACCGGCCAGTTCTCTCTGATGGCGGTCCGGATGCCGTGTCCGGGCTTAGGCTTTCGCGCCTGTTCCGTAGATCCTTTGCACCGGACCGCCGTTCTTTCTCATGTGATAAACCGGACAGTATCATGGACCGGCTTTCACCGGTAACCCGTATTTGCAAGGTTGGTTTCACTATGGAAAATGAACTCCACTTCATCGGTATTGATGTCGCCAAAGCTAAACTGGATGTCGATATTCTTCGCCCTGATGGCCGGCATCGCTGTAAAAAATTTGACAACACCCTCTCCGGACACGAAGCGCTGGTCCGCTGGCTTCGCGGCCATGACGTGAACCGTGCCCATGTCTGCATGGAGTCCACCAGCACCTACATGGAAGACGCGGCCGCGCATCTGAGTGATGCCGGGTATACCGTGTCCATCATCAACCCCGCCCTCAGTAAAGCTTTCGCACAGAGTGAGGGGTTGCGCAGTAAAACTGACAAAGTGGACGCCCGTATGCTGGCTCACTTCTGCCGGGAAAAACGCCCGTCAGCCTGGGAGGCCCCTCATCCGACAGAGCGGGCACTGAAAGCCCTGGTGTTAAGGCATCAGGCGCTGACAGAGATGCAGACGCAGGAGAAAAACCGGCGGGAAACCGCGCCGGAGGTTCAGCTGGCCAGCATTGACATCCTGCTGGGATGTCTGAGCGCGGAGCTGGCGCGTATCGAAAAACAGATAAAAGACCTGACGGATAACGACCCGGATATGAAACGACGGCGGAAGCTGCTGAACAGTATCCCGGGCATCGGGGAGAAAACAGCGGCTGTTCTGCTGGCGTATACGGGCCTGAGGCTGAAGTTCGGTACAGCGCGGCAGTTCGCGGCGTATGCAGGACTGACGCCGGTGCAGCATGAGTCGGGCAGCAGCGTGATGCGGGCGAGCCGGATGAGCAAAGCGGGGCCGGTTCAACTGCGCAAGGCGTTATACATGCCAGCGTTATCGGCGCTGTACCATACGGCGTGGGGAAAAGCGTTCAGGAAAAGGCTGGAAGATAACGGAAAGCGGGCAAAAGTCATCATAGGGGCGATGATGCGAAAGCTGGCGCAGGTGGCTTATGGAGTACTGAAGTCAGGAAAGGCGTTCGATGCCTCACAGCATGAGCTGTTGATAGCGTAACAACGTTCCCTGAGAAAAAACGACAGCACCAGAGAGTGCTGTCGTTGGTGTGCCTGTCATCCGGGAGCCGGAGAAAGTATCGGCAACTAAAAATGGTTGCAGGCGTTCACAGTATCTACGGGTTCGCCACCATCTGCGATCCGGTAGCCCGGGTAAGGCGTTTACGCCGCAACCCGGGAAGGCAACAACCCACAATCCCCTACCCCAGATACTCAATCACCGACAGCCCGCCGTTATAGTCGGTGCTGTAAATAATTCCCTGCGCGTCGACGAACACGTCGCAGGACTGGATCACCCGCGGGCGACCGGGGCGGGTATCCATCATTTTCGCCGGCGCGGCGGGCACCAGCGCCCCGGTTTCCACCGGTCGATAAGGATTGGAAATATCGTAAGCGCGAACGCCCGCGTTCTGATAAGTGGCGAAAATCAGCGTTGAGCTGACAAAGCTGCCGGGACGATTCTCATGCAGGTTATGCGGGCCAAAGTGCGCCCCTTTCGCCACGTAGTCAGCTTCGTCCGGCTGCGGGAAAGTGGCGATACTCACCGGATTCGTCGGGTCGCGAATGTCGAACAGCCAGATCAGCTTCTCGCCATCCTGCTGGTTATCCAGCACCGCCTCATCAAGCACCACCAGCAGATCCCGATCCGGGAGCGGCAGCGCGGTGTGGGTGCCGCCGCCAAACGGCGGGCTCCAGTTACGGTGGCTAATCAGCTTCGGCTGAGTGCGGTCCTGCACATCGAGCAGGGTCAGGCCGCCGTCGCGCCAGCTGCCGTAGGCGGTGTCGCCGGCGATAATCGCGTGATGCAGGGCATAGCGCTTACCTTCCGGCCACTGCGCGGTCTCCCCCGCCGCCTGGTTCATCCCCGGCAGCCACCAGCGCCCGGCGACCTCCGGCTTGCGCGGGTCGGCCAGGTCGATAGTCAGGAAAATGTAGTCGCTAAAGCCGTCAATCAGCGCGGAAACGTAGGCCCAGCGTCCGCCGACGTACCAGATTCGGTGGATACCGATGCCGTTAAGCGACAGAAAGGCGATCTCTCGCGGTTTATCCGGAGTGGAAATATCAAAAATCCGCAGCCCGGCGCTCCAGCCCCTATCCCGTACGTCGCTGACCGTCTCGCCCACCGAACGGGTGTAGTACACCTTCTCGTCGGCGAAGCGGGCATCGGCGAACAGATCCCGGGCGTTGATCACCAGCAGCAGATCATCGTGCGCCTGTAAATGGACGTTCCAGGTACCGGGCGGCGCGGCGATGTAGTTGACCGTTTGCGGATGTTTAGGGTCGCGCACGTCCACCACGGAAAAGCCCTGCGAGACCATATGGCCGATATAGGCAAAACCACGATGGACCATCAGCTGAACGCCGTCCGGGCGTCCCCCCTGATCGCTATGCCCGATCAGCCGCATATTGCGGCTGTATTCTGGTGTTGGCAAAACACTCATTTGTTTTTCGCTTCCAGGGTAGCGAACCACGGGGCGATAAAGTCTTCGGTCTGGCCCCAGCCCGGGATAATTTTACCCAGCGAGGCGACGTTAACCGCCCCCGGCTGCGCCGCCAGCAGCGCCTGCGGGATCGCCGCCGCCTTAAAGTCGTAGGTCGCAGGCGTCGGTTCCCCGGCAATCTTATTGGCGATCAGGCGCACGTTGGTGGCGCCGATAAGCTTCGGATCCACCGCTACGCTCACCTTCCACGGGCTGCCGGATTCGCGCATCAGCTGCAGATCCTGGTTGGAAATGTCGATGCTGTAGAGTTTGATCTCGGTGCGGCCGTTCTCTTTCAGCGCTTTATAGGCGCCCTGGCTGAAGGCGTCCCAGGTTCCCCAGATGGCATCAATTTTACCTTTCGGGTATTTCGCCAGGATCGCGCCGACCTTGTTGGCGGTATCGCCCTGAACGTCGGAAGAGACCGCGCCGATGGATTCCAGCTCTTTGATGCCGGGGTTTTGTTTAAGCAGCGTCTGGTAGGCCGCCTGGCGGCGCTCCATCGGCGGGAAACCCGCGACCCACAGTTTGACGATATTGGCTTTGCCGTTGAAATCTTTCACCAGTTGGCCAAAGGAGAGCTCGGTCAGCGAAGCATCATCCTGCTGGGTGACGGTGACGCCCGGGATCTGGCCGTTTACCGCGGTATCGAAAACCGAGACTTTGATCCCGGCGTCCACCGCTTTTTTCACCAGCGCGGTGGCGTAGGGATCGCGCCCCTGAGAAAGGATAATGCCGTCGTATTTCTGGCTAATCGCCTGGTTAACGAAGTCCTGGAATTTGGCGTCATCACCGTTGCTGAGGAAGGTACTGATTTTAAAGCCGAGCTTTTTCCCCTCCTGGATCGCTCCGGAGACAAACTGAGTGGTGTTATCGTCGGAGCCCAGGTTGCGGATCACCGCAATGCGAATCGGCCCGCTGTGTTCAGCAATGGCAGCCGGAAGCGGCGTCGGGGTTTCAGCAAAGGCCGCTGCAGCGTTGAACAACCCCAGCGCGATGAGTGAAAATGTTATCTTTTTCATAGTGTTTCCTTTTTGTTACCCTAAATAATTCGAATTGCAGGACGGCGGCAAGTAAACGAATCCCGATGAGCTTACATAAGTAAGTTATTCGGGTGAGTGAACGCAGCCAACACACCTGAAATTTGAAGAATGACGGGTAAAATTTTAGATGCGGCGCTGAAAATAAGTCAGTGCGAGCGCGCCAGCCAGCACCAGCCCTTTAATAATGTCCATCGCGTAATAGGGCACCGAGAGCATCACCAGGCCGTTGGAAAGCACGCCTAAAATGACCGCCCCCACCAGCGTACCGAGCGCGTTCGGCTTACCGGAACCGGCCAGCGAGAAGCCAATCCACGCCGCCGCCACCGCATCCATCAGGTAGCCGCCGCCGGCGTTCACCTGCGATGAGCCGATGCGCGACGCCAGCAGAATGCCGCCGAGCCCCGCCAGCAGAGAGGCGATGACGTACGCCGCCACTTTGTAACGGGTGATGCGCAGGCCGGAGAGGCGCGCCGCTTCCGGGTTGCCGCCGATGGCGTACATCCGCCGTCCGTGGGTGGTAAAAGAGAGCGCCAGCTGAGCGATAACGGTCACCACCAGCATAATGATCACTATCGTTGGCACCTGCCCCAGCGAACCGAACGCCCCCGGAATCGCGCCTTCCGCCATATCGCCGCTCGGCAGCACCATGTTTTCGGTGATCTACCCGCCGTAGCTGTAGGTCATCGCCACGCCCTGAATCACGAACAGGCTGGCAAGCGTCGCCAGCATGTCGGGAATACGCAGGATCACGATCAGAAACGCGTTGAACAGCCCCACTAAGGTACAGAGCGCGAGGGTGATAAGGATCGCCTCGGTGGTGCCGAAGCCGTGCCAGACAAACAGCGAAACCACCAGCGCATTGGCCAGCGAGGCGGTGGAGCCCACGGACAAATCGAAACCGCCGATGGTCAGGGATATCGATACGCCGATGGCGATCACCGTCACGATGGCGATGGAACGCAGGATGTTGATGATGTTAAACGGGTCGAGGAAGTTGTCCGACGCCAGGCCAAAAACGGCGATCAGCAGGACGACGGTCAGCAACATGCCCCATTTGTAGAGAAAATCGAAAAATCGCTGACGGCCCGATACCGTCGCGTTAACTGCCAGGGCCTTACTCACGCTGCTGCTCCTCCGGTGGAGTAATAAAGAATGTTCTCTTCCCGGGCCTCTGCGCCCGGAATTTCCGCCACGATGCGCCCGTCCCACAGCACGCAGATGCGATCGCACAGGCCGACCAGTTCGGCGAACTCGCCCGAGGCGTAAATCACCCCTTTGCCTTCCCGCGCCAGGCCGTCGATCGCGTTGAAGAGGTCCGTTTTGGCTTTGACGTCGACCCCTTTGGTCGGCTCATCGAAAATCAGGACGTTGGCGTTGCCGCGCAGCCATTTGCCTATCGCCACTTTTTGCTGATTGCCGCCGGAGAGACGGCGCAGGGTTTGCGCCGGACCCGATGTCCGAATGCCCACCCGGGCGATCACCTCTTCCGCCCAGCGCCAGGCCTGACGATGGCCAAACAGGCTCCAGCGGGAGAAGCTGCTATCGGCGCTGACCGCCAGGTTCATCGCCACCGGCTCTTCGATAAAAATGCCCTCTTTGCGCCGCTCTTCCGGCACCAACGCCAGACCGCGCGCCACCGAGTCCGCCGGGTCGCGCGGTCGCCACGGCTGGCTGTTCAGTTCGCCGCGGGTCAAACGGCTTTTGCTGGCGCCAAACAGCGCCTTGCACAGCTCGGTTTTCCCGGCGCCCGCCAGCCCGGCGATCCCCAGAATCTCCCCCTTGCGCAGACGCAACGAGATATCCTGCAGCAGCCCTTCGTCGTGCAGCCCTTCAATCTGTAGCAGCACCTCATCGCTATGCGGCGGCCGCTTCGGCGGAAAGATATCGCTCAGCTCATGCCCGAGCATCTTCTCGACGATCTGCTCGCCGCTCAGGTCGGCCATCGGCCCGCTCTCAATCAGCCGGCCGTCGCGCAGCACCGTCAGGGTGTCGCAGACCGCTTTTAATTCATGAATGCGGTGCGAGATAAACACGATACCAATGCCCTGCCGCTGCAGGCGGCGAACCACCGCAAACAGGCGCTCGCTTTCGTTTTGGTCCAGCGGCGCGGTCGGTTCATCGAGGATAAGAAAGCGGCAGTGATGCGACAGCGCGCGGGCCAGCAGGATTTGCTGTTTTTCCGCCAGCGTACAGCTGTCGATGGAGCGGCGTACGTCGAGGCTGACGTCAAGCTGAGCCAGCGCCTCGCGCGCCAGCTGGCGCAGCCGCCCCCAGCGGAAGGCGATCCCCGGCTCCGCCAACCTGTCGAGCATGATGTTTTCCGCGATGCTCAGGCCCGGGACCAGCGCCACGTCAACCTCCTGCTGCACCAGATGGATCCCCAGCTGTTTGGCATCGCGCGGCGAGCGAATGCTTACCGACTGGTTGTTAATCACCACCTCGCCTTCGTAATGGGCGTGCGTGCCGCACAGCACCGCCATGAGCGTGGACTTACCCGCGCCGTTGGCGCCGGTCAGCGCATGCACCGATCCCCCCTTCAGGGTGAAAGCCACGTTGCTGAGCGCCCGAAAGCCGGAAAAGGCCAGGCTAATATTTTGCATCTCAAGGCGATTGCCGGTCATCCCCTGCACCCTGTCGATTAATGTTCTGATTTAACGAATTTTTCATAGCTCTCCTTGACTGACAAATGCATAAAAGGCATAAGATAAAGCGAAATAATATTAGCCATCCGGATGTCCAGACATAACATCGGGTTAGCGAAACAGCACAAGGACAGCATTGATGAGTCACAGCGATATCCGCGTGGTCCCCGGCCCCGCCAACTACTATTCCCATCCCGGCAGCCTTGCCCGGCTGCAGGATTTTTACAGCGAAGAACAGCTTTCACGCGCGGTGTGGGTTTACGGCGAGCGGGCTATCGCGGGCGCGCAGGCTTTCCTGCCGGCAGCGTTTAACGCGCCTGGCGCCAAAAAAATATTATTTAAAGGCCACTGCAGCGAAAGCGACGTCAGCGAGCTGGCCCGCGCATCCGGCGACGATCGATCGGTGGTGATTGGCGTGGGCGGCGGCGCGCTGCTCGATACCGCGAAGGCGCTGGCCCGTCGCCTCGGCCTGCCGGTGGTGGCCATCCCCACCATCGCCGCCACCTGCGCGGCGTGGACGCCGCTGTCGGTGTGGTATAACGATGCCGGTCAGGCGCTGCAGTTTGAAATCTTCGACGACGCCAACTTTCTGGTGCTGGTGGAGCCGCACATTATTCTTAACGCGCCGGCGGAATATCTGCTGGCGGGCATCGGCGATACGCTGGCGAAATGGTATGAAGCGGTGGTGCTGGCTCCGCAGCCGGAGACGCTGCCGCTCACCGTGCGCCTGGGTATCAACGGCGCGCTGGCGATCCGCGATGTTCTGCTGGAAAGCAGCGAAACCGCGCTGGCCGACCAGCAGCGCGGCGAGCTGACCCAGGCGTTTCGCGACGTGGTGGATGCGGTTATCGCCGGCGGCGGTATGGTCGGCGGGCTGGGCGAGCGCTATACCCGCGTCGCCGCCGCCCACGCGGTGCACAACGGGCTGACGGTACTGCCGCAGACCGAGAAGTATCTTCACGGGACCAAAGTCGCCTACGGCATTCTGGTCCAGAGCGCCCTGCTCGGCCAGGACGACGTGCTGGCGCAGCTGGTGCAGGCGTACCGGCGCTTTAATCTGCCGACTACGCTGGCGGCGCTGGAGGTGGACATCAACAACCGCGAACAGCTGGATAAGGTGATTGCCCATACCCTGCGCCCGGTGGAGTCCATCCATTTTCTGCCGGTTGAACTGAACGCCGAAACCCTGCGCGCGGCGTTTGAGAAGGTCGAACGTTTCGCCGGTTAATCCCCCGTTTTATTCGCCTCTGCCGCCCGGCGGAGGCGCTTTCGAGCCGCCTCGCAAAGCCGATGTTTCTGCCTTCGCCAGAAGACGATTCTGCGTTAGGGTACCCTCATAAGAAAATAACAAACTTATCTTATAAACTTATTATTTTCTTATGTTCAACTGAGGTGTACAGTGGAGGTACATAGCATGCTCATCTGGTCAAAAGTGGCAAAAAGGAACTGGCAAATACCGATTATCGCTATCAGCAGCGAATCAAAAGCAGGCTAGCTGATTTAGGTGACCGTACGGCTCCTCGGCCTGATGTCAGAAAGTTATCTAAACCAGAGAATCATTACCGTCTTCGGGTAGGGGATTATCGGGTCATTTTCACACGTCAGGGGCTGACGCTGAGCGACCTGTTTATCGTGTCCGTTAAGCGCAGAACCTCAACAACCTATTTGCATGAGGAGAATATGCCATATGGCTGTTCAGATAATTAAGGATGATGAAGGGAAAGCGCAGTACGCGGTGATCCCCTACGACGAATACTTCCAGATGTGTTTGCAGCTAGCCGAGCTGGATGATGAAACGGAAGCCGATCTTGAAGATATTCCGGTAGAACACGATATCTACGACAACGTGATGCTGCCGGGTGACGTCTGCGACATCATGGATAAAGAGAAAGTCAGCCTGCAGGCGGCCTGGCGCATTTTGCGCGGCCTGTCGCAGCAGGAGGTGGCCAATAAGCTCGGGATTAGCCAGTCGGCGGTATCCCAGCTAGAAGCTATCGATTCCCGCCCGCAAAAGCGCACCCGCGAAAAGCTGGCGGCAATATACGGCTGCACCCAGGAGCAGATCAGCCTGTATCTGCCGAAAGAGGGTTAACAGCACTTCGCGCCGCCTTTACCGCCGTAGCGCGCGTCCTGACGCTCGCGAAAAAACTCTTCATAGGTCATCGGCGTTTGTTCCGGATGGGTCGCGCGGATGTGCTCCACGTAGTTGTCGTAATCCGGGACGCCGATCATCATTTTCGCCGCCTGGCCTAAATATTTTCCGGCTTTCGAAAGGGTATCAAACATTTTCAACTCCCATCATCGCCCCCCTTCTCGCAAAAGAGGGCGATAACGTCATGGCTTAGTGGGCGCGTTTCGCCTGGGTCACCAGGCTATCAGCATCAGCAGGCATCGCCTGGTAAGGGGTCTCTTTCGCCGTCGGTTTGTCCTCTTTCAGCGCCGCCAGCGCGGTCTTAATCGAGAACAGCGCCAGCACGACCACCACCACCATAAAGAAGATGGTCAGCCCGGCATCCAGACGGTTGTTAAACACCAGCTGCGCCAGCTGCGACTCGGTGTACTGCGGCGGAATATTGCCGCTGTCAATCATCGCCTGGAACTTGTTGGCAATCGCCAGGAAGCCCACTTTGGTATCGGTGCTGAACGACTTCTGCCAGCCCGCGGTCAGCGTACAGATCAGCAGCCAGGAGGTCGGCAGCAGCGCGACCCAGGCATAGCGCTGGCGCTTCATCTTAAACAGTACCACCGCGCAGAGCATCAGCGCCATCCCCGCCAGCATCTGGTTGGCAATACCAAACAGCGGCCACAGCGTGTTGATGCCGCCAAGCGGGTCAACCACGCCCTGATGCAGAAAGTAGCCCCAAGCCAGCACGCACAGCGCCGTGGCGAGAAGGTTCGCCGGCAGCGAGCTGGTTTGCTTCAGGCCCGGGCTGATCACCCCGAGCAGATCCTGCAGCATAAAGCGCGCCGCGCGCGTGCCGGCATCCACCGCGGTCAGGATAAACAGCGCCTCGAACAGAATCGCGAAGTGATACCAGAAGGAGACGTCCATCAGGCCGCCCAGCGAACCGTGCAGAATATAGGCCATGCCCACCGCCAGCGTCGGCGCGCCGCCCGCACGGGAGATAATCGACTGTTCCCCCACTTCGTTCGCAATCTGATTAAGCGTATCCGGGGTTACGGTAAAGCCCCAGCTGCTCACCACCTGCGCCGCCGACGCTACCACATCGGTCACGCCCGCCGGGGCCAGCACCGCCATTGGGCTGTTCATCGCGAAGTAGACGCCCGGGTCGATAATACAGGCCGCCACCAGCGCCATAATCGCCACGAAGGACTCCATCAGCATGCCGCCGTAGCCGATAAAGCAGGCCTGGCCTTCATTAGCCAGCATCTTCGGCGTCGTGCCGGAGGCAATCAGGGCATGGAAGCCGGAAACCGCGCCGCAGGCGATGGTGATAAACAGGAACGGGAACAGGCTGCCGCTCCATACTGGCCCGGTGCCATCGATAAATTTGGTCAGCGCCGGCATCGTCAGCGTCGGACGCATAATCAGAATACCAATCGCCAGACCGACGATGGTGCCGATTTTCAGGAAGGTGGAGAGGTAGTCGCGAGGCGCCAGCAGCAGCCAGACCGGCAGCACCGCGGCGATAAACCCGTAGCCCACCAGAATCCAGGTGAGCTGTACGCCGGTGTAGTCAAACCACGGCGCCCAGGTCGGGCTTTCCGCCACCCAGCCGCCGGAAATGATGGCGAACACCAGCATCACCAGGCCAATCACCGACACCTCGCCAATGCGCCCGGGGCGCAGATAGCGAATATAGATCCCCATGAAAATCGCCAGCGGGATGGTAAAGGCCACGGTGTAAGTGCCCCACGGGCTGTGGGTCAGCGCTTTCACCACGATCATCGCCAGTACCGCGAGGATAATCACCATGATCATAAAGCAGGCCACCAGCGCCAGTACGCCGGCGGTCGGGCCCATCTCCTCTTTCACCAGCTCGCCGAGCGAACGTCCGTCGCGACGGGTGGAGACGAACAGCACCATAAAGTCCTGTACCGCTCCGGCCAGCACCACGCCCGCGAGGATCCAGATCATTCCCGGCAGATAGCCCATCTGCGCCGCCAGCACCGGACCAACCAGCGGCCCCGCGCCGGCAATGGCCGCAAAATGGTGACCGAACAGCACTTTCTTATCGGTTGGAACGTAGTCGAGGCCGTCGTTGTGACGCACCGCCGGAGTCATGCGCGTCGGGTCGACCGCCAGCACGTTTTTAGCGATATACAGGCCGTAAAAGCGATAGGCGATCAGATAGACGCAGACTGCCGCGACGACAATCCACAGCGCGTTAATCTGTTCACCCCGGTTTAGCGCGATATAGCCCAGGGCAAAGGCTCCGATAACGGAGAGCAGTGTCCAGATGAGGTATTTCCCTGAATTATTCATCATTGTGTTCCACAGGTAGGGTAATCAGGATGTTACAAGTTGTTTCTAGAACACAATGGAAGTTTTAACAACTTTGAAACGTTGCAGATGTCGCCTGACGGCAAGGATTTATCTCACATTGCAAGCGAGATCACTTCTGGCAGGAAAATGGATGAAAACGGGGAGGGATAATCTGTCACTGCATCGCATCCTGCTTCCCCGGAGGCGGCGCTTGACGCGCCTGTCCGGGCTACAGGTCCGCAGACGATGATGAACCCGTAGCCCGGGTAAGCGCAGCGCGACCCGGGAAGAAGCCGCACCGATACATTCATCCCGGCGTATCCCCGGGTTGCGGCGTAAACGCCTTACCCGGGCTACCGGTCCGCAGACGATGGTGAACCCGTAGCCCGGGTAAGCGCAGCGCGACCCGGGAAGAAGCCGCACCGATGCATTCATCCCGGCGTATCCCCGGGTTGCGGCGTAAACGCCTTACCCGGGCTACCGGTCCGCAGACGATGGTGAACCCGTAGCCCGGGTAAGCGCAGCGCGACCCGGGAAGAAGCCGCACCGATGCATTCATCCCGGCGTATCCCCGGGTTGCGGCGTAAACGCCTTACCCGGGCTACCGGCCCGCAGACGATGATGAACCCGTAGCCCGGTCAGCGCAGCGCCACCGGGGAAGCACACCGCAGACGACGGTGAGTTGTCCGGAACCACAGACGGCGCGTTACCCGTAGCCCGGGTAAGCGCAGCGCGACCCGGGAACAGGCTATGCCTCAGCCGAGGACCGCCGTGCCCAGACGGCAGGTGCAGCAGCGTCGTCCCCGCTCGTCGAACACCGCAATTTCCCAGCTCTGGCCCTGACGCCCCAGGTGCAGCGCCCGGCATTCGCCGCGGACTTTGCCGCTGGAGACCGCCCGGTGATGGGTGGCGTTGAGCTCGGTCCCCACTACGCACTGCCCCTCTTCGGTCATCAGCCACCCGGCCATCGAGCCCAGGGTTTCCGCCAGCGCCGCGGAGGCGCCGCCGTGCAGCAGCCCGAACGGCTGATGGGTTCGCGCGTCGACCGGCATTTCCGCTTCCAGCACGCCCTCCTCAATCCGGGTATAAACGATGCCCAGATGCGCCACCATCGTATTGACGCTGGTCGCGTTGAGTTCATCCAGCGTCAGCTGACGTTTCCAGGCCATTTATGCCCCCAGCGTCGAGCCGCCGTCCACCACGATATCCTGCAGCGTGATATGGCTGGCGTGGTCGGAGGCGAGGAACAGAATGGTATTGGCAATCTCCTGCGGGCGGGCGATTTTGCCCAGCGGAATGCCCAGCTTAAACTGCTCGCCGAAGCCGCGAATGCGCTGCTGCTCAGCGTCATCGCTCACCCACAGCGTCCGCTGCATATCGGTATCGGTAGAGCCAGGAGAAACCAGATTACAGCGTACGCCGCTGCCCGCCAGCTCCAGCCCGACGGTCAGCGCCAGGCTCTTCAGCGCCGCCTTTGATGCGCCGTAGGCGCTCATGCCAATGCGCGGCGTATGCGCAGCGTCGGACGCCACGGTCACAATCGCCCCGCCTTTTTGGCGGCGGAACTGCGCCATCGTCTGCTGGAACAGGTTAAACGCCCCGCCAACGTTAACGGCAAAGGTCTGCTGCCAATCTTCCTGGCTCAGCGCATCGGTCGCCCCCATCCGCAAAATACCGGCGGCATTGACCAGCACATCCAGCCGCGCGATCCCTGCCAGCAGGCGGCCGCACGTCTGCGCCACCTGCTGCGCGTCGGCAACGTCCAGCGTCTCGGTGGCGAACGGGTAGCTTTCGCCGTCGAACGCCAAATCAAACCCGGTTACCTGCGCGCCGGCCTCAACGAACGCCAGGGCGGTGGCGTAGCCGATCCCCTTGCCCGCGCCGGTGATCCACACGGTCCGGCCGTGAAAATCGAGCCCGTTCATTATTTCACCTCGCGGGAAAGCAGCGCCCACCAGGCATCAATGGTCGGATTTTTCGCCAGCACCACGAAGTCGATATCGCCGTGCACTTTACGCCAGCGGGCGGCGAGCGCCATCATGCGTACCGAATCCAGGCCGTAGTCGATCAGGTTTTCGTCATCCATCGGTTCGTCGGATTCATCCAGCAGCGGCAGCACCAGCGCCCGCAGCGCCGCTTTCGATGCCGGCAGCGGCAGCAGCTCTTCGGTCATCACCACTCGACCGGAGCGACCCGCCACGTAGTTGAGCGCCATCAGGTGCTCCTCGCGGCTGAAATCGGCCAGCGCGTCGGCAACGAAGAACGGCTTAATATCGCGCATAAACGCATCGGTCGCAGTGGTCATGCAGCCGATATGGGCATATACGCCGGTGATGATTAGCTGATCGCGCCCCGCCTCTTTCAGCATCTCCTCCAGCGGCGAGCGATGAAACGCGCTGTAGCGCCACTTCACCAGCACGGTGTCGTTGTCGTCCGGCGCAAGCGCGGCAATCACCTGCTGCTGTTCCGGCGAACGGGTCAGGCCCGGCCCCCACATGTCGTTCAGCAGCGCGCGGTCTTCATCGCTCTGCTCTTTCGGCTGGGCGGTGTAAAAAACCGGAATATGGTTCTGTTTGCAGAACTCGCGCAGGGCGGCGATGTTGGCCACCACTTTCTCCATCATC
Source organism: Klebsiella sp. PL-2018 (assembly GCF_019048985.1). NCBI lineage: Bacteria > Pseudomonadati > Pseudomonadota > Gammaproteobacteria > Enterobacterales > Enterobacteriaceae > Klebsiella > Klebsiella sp. PL-2018. The sequence continues at coordinate 1,598,172 of NZ_CP077673.1, read as the reverse complement.
GCGCTGTTTTCGCCCCAGAAGTTAAGGAAATACTCCTGCATATCGTGGATCAACAGCGCGGCACGGGACGGCTCAAATGCCCAGTTCACTTTATTCGCCGGGATATCGCTGGCTTCCGGCAGCGCGTAAGCCTGTAATTTTGGGATTGCCATTCTGTCTTCTCCTTCAGCCCAGCTTGCGTTCAGCCAGCCACTGACGTAATTGTTTTTTATCGACTTTGCCCACCGGCGTCAGCGGCAGCGCATCAACGCACTCCACGCGGTCCGGCAGTTTAAATTCTGCGACCCCTTGTTCCCGCAGGAAGCGGCGTACCGCCACCGCGCGCAGAGGCTCTTTTACCACCAGATATGCGCAGCTCTTTTCCCCCAGCAGGCTATCTTCCATGCTGACCAGCGCGACGTGGATCACCGCCGGATGGCGCAGCAGCAGGTTTTCGATCTCTTCCGCCGCGATCTTCTCGCCGCCGCGGTTGATCTGATCTTTTTCCCGCCCCTGCACGGTGATATAGCCATCTTCATCGATCGAGATCAGATCGCCAGAGCAGTAGAAACCATCGGCATCAAAGGCCTCGGCATTATGCTGCGGGCTCTTGTAGTACCCGCGGAAGGTATAAGGGCCACGGGTCATCAGGCGCCCGACTTCGCCGCGCGGCAGCGGATTACCCTGCGCATCGGCCACCCACACTTCGTCATCAGGACACATCGGGCAGCCCTGGGTATTGATAATGCGCTCGGGGCTGTCGTTGAGGCGGGTATAGTTCACCAGCCCCTCCGCCATGCCGAAGACCTGCTGGAGCTGACAGCCGATTTCCGCCGGAATACGCGCGGCGAGGGTCGCGGACAGGCGCGCCCCACCTACCTGCAGCAGCCGCAGCGACTGCAGACGGGCATTGCTGCCGGACTCATGGATCTCCTGTAACCACAGGCTTACCGCCGGCGGAACCAGCGAGGTCAGGTTAATCTGGTGCTTTTCGATCAGCGGGAAGCAGAGGGTGGCGCTCGGGTCGTGCGCCAGCACCACCACGCCGCCGGCGAGGAAGACGCCGAGTGAACCCGGCGAGCTCATCGCGTAGTTGTGGGCGGCGGGAAGCGCGTTCAGATAGCGCGTTTCGGCGCTTACGCCGCACAGCTGGTTGCTGCGGCGAATGCTGTATTCGTAGTCGTTATGAGTACGCGGAATGAGCTTCGGCGTACCGGTGCTGCCGCCGGAGAGCTGGAAAAAGGCCACTTCGTCAGCGGGCGTCGGATGCGCGACGAAATTATCGTCAGGCCGCGCGATGGCCGCCGCCAGGCTGCGTTCGCCGCCGTCGTTCAGCAGCAGGGCCACGCGTACCGACGCATGCTGGGCGACAAAAGCGTTAAGAAAATCATCATCGGCAAACAGCGCGTGTTCGCGGTCGGCAATCAGCAAAGCGGGTTCAATCTGCGCGGCGTAGGCGTTCAGCTCGCTACGCTGGTGGCTGAACAGCGCGTTGACCGGCGCAACGCCGATACGCAGCAGCGCGAAGAAGGTGATATAAAATTCCGCAACGTTGCCCAGCTGCACCAGCGCCGTTTCGCCGCGCTTCAGGCCCTGACGCTGCAGCGAGGAGGCGAGGTTATCCACCAGGCGGTTGAATTCACGGTAGCTGTAGCTTTTGTCGCCGTCGATAATCGCGGGAGCGTCGTTTTCCGCATGACGGGTAATCAGATGGGTTAGCGGCAGATCCTGCCAGTAACCTTTTTGCCGATAGCGGGCCGCAAACTCTTCCGGCCAGCGGGTAAATTCGATCATCATAGTCCCTTATTGCAAGCCGAATACGTTCAGCATGGTGGTCAGTTTGACGCCGGTTTCGCGCCACTCGCCTAGCGGCGAAGAGGCCGGGACGATACCTGCGCCAGCAAATAGCCGCAGGGTGCGCTGCTGCAGGCGCGCGCAGCGGATGGTCACCACCCACTCGCCGTTGCCTTCATCATCGCACCAGCCGACGATGCCGCCGAACAGCTGACGGTCGAACGGCTCCAGTTCGTTAATCAGGCGTTTCGCCGCCTGATGCGGGAAGCCGCTCAGCGCCGGCGTCGGGTGCAGCAGGCAGGCCAGCGACATGGCGTTCTCATTTGCCAGCGCGGTGCCCTGAATCTGCGTCGCCAGATGCCACAGGGTCGGCGTGGTGATCAGCTGCGGAGAGTCCGGCAGGGAGAGTTCGCTGCTGCGCGGCGCTAATACGGCCTTCATCGCCTGGGTCACCAGCTCATGTTCGTGGCGGTCTTTTTCCGATGCCAGCAGCCTGTGCCCCGCTTCGCGGTCCAGCACATCGTCCGGCTGGCGACGGGCCGAACCGGCCAGCGGCAGAGAGCTGAAATGCGCGCCTTCTTTACGCAGCAGCAGCTCCGGGCTGGCGCCCAGCAGCACGCCGCCGTCCGAGAGCGGCACGTGGAAGTTATAGCTGGCCGGGTTCTGGGCGATCAGGCGCTCGAGCAGCGCCCCGCTATCCACCCGTTCGCGGGTGGTGATATCAATCAGGCGCGAGAGGACCACTTTGTCCACTTCCGGCGTCGCGGTGAGGGCCGCCGCGCGCGCCACCATTGCCATGAAGGTGTCCTGTTCGGGGATCTCCCGGCGCTGCACCACGTCCATCGGCTGCTGCCCGGACGCATAGCGCGCGGAGTGCTGCTTTTCAGTGCGGGAGAACGCTGTCCAGCTCGCGGGGATAAACAGCTCGGAAGGCTCGCTGGTATCGAACGGAATGGCGCCGACCATCACCGGCTTTGCGATCCCGGCAGCCCGCGCCGCTTTAAACGAGGCCGCTATTTTTTGCTGAAACTCCCCGTCCGGATTATCGCCGTCGGCGGCCGGATGAGAGAATCGGCTAAAGCAGCCAGCGGTGGTGAAGCTGCGGTACGGCGACATAAAGAAGAAGCTTTCCGGCGGCAGAGTCATTTTTTTCTCCCGTACTTCCTCAGCCAAAGACGTTTCCATATCATCCTCCAAAAACGATAAAGATATTACGAATAATTATCATTTATATTTTGGTTGGGTAACCTAAAAGGTATTGCGCGCTATGTCAACCGTACAGGTAGCATGTTGTGCGACTTAAGCTTGCATCGACGCCGCTCACAGCTGAAAATGAGAAGCATTTATCACTACTTAACCAGGATGCGAATACGTGAATTTCTCCACCTTTTGCCGCCGTACCCTCCTCGCCAGCGGCCTGGCGATTTTCGGAATTAGCTCAGCGCTGGCGGCAGACTGGCCGCGTCAGATAACCGACAGCCGGGGACCCCATACGCTGGAAAGCCAGCCGCTGCGTATTGTTTCCACCAGCGTGACGCTGACCGGCTCGCTGCTGGCGATTGACGCGCCGGTGGTGGCCAGCGGGGCCACGACTCCCAATAACCGCGTCGCCGACGGTCAGGGATTTTTACGCCAGTGGAGCGATGTGGCGAAAGCGCGCAAGCTGTCGCGCCTCTATATTGGCGAACCGAGCGCTGAGGCCGTCGCGGCGCCAATGCCGGATCTCATTCTGATTAGCGCCACCGGCGGCGATTCGGCGATGATGCTCTACGACCAGCTTTCCACCATCGCCCCGACGCTTATCATTAACTACGATGATAAAAGCTGGCAGGCCCTGCTGACCCAACTGGGGGAGATTACCGGCCACGAAAAACAGGCGGCGGAGAGAATCGCGGAGTTTGATAAAAAGCTGGCGGCGCTGAAAGAGAAAATGAAGCTGCCGCCGCAGCCGGTCACCGCGCTGGTCTACACCGCCGCGGCCCATAGCGCCAATATCTGGACCAAAGAATCCGCTCAGGGACAGCTGCTCGAGCAGCTGGGCTTTACCCTCGCCGACCTGCCCGGCGGGCTGCATGCCAGCCAGAGCCAGGGAAAACGGCATGATATCGTGCAGCTGGGCGGGGAAAACTTAGCCGCCGGACTTAACGGCCAGAGCCTGTTCCTGTTTGCCGGCGACCAAAAGGACGCCGACGCGATTAACGCCAACCCGCTGCTGGTGCATCTGCCCGCCGTTGAAGGCAAACGCGTTTATCCGCTGGGGACGGAAACCTTCCGCCTGGATTACTACAGCGCCGTACTGGTGCTGCAGCGCTTAGCGGCCCTCTTTGCGTAAGCCACGCTTCCCGGCGCCGGTCGCCGGGATCTCATCGCGCCTCATTTCATATATCATCGCATTGTTATAACAGGCTTTTTCACCGTTTAACGCCCTATCACCCTCATCGCCCATCAGCCGAAATATCATCGTTTCAGGTGTTAATTTGTGATTAGCCCCGGCCGCCGCGTTGCCCGATTATCTGCCCCACACCGCTTGAGGTGGTCATTCAACACAGAAGGAAATTAACGTGGCAACGAGCAAATTGATTAAGGGCGATACGCTGACCGAAACCAGCAACGCCGCAGACGGCTTTAACCCGGCAACAGAAGTGAGCGCATACAGCTATACCTCCGCTCGCGTCGCTAAACCGGTCTATAACAAATACAAAGCCTCCACCACCAAACCCAAAGTCTTCGGCTACTACACCGACTGGTCACAGTATGATGGTCGTCTGCAGGGCGATAATTCAAAAGATAACCGCGGTCGCGGCTACGACCTGGCCAACGTTTCTCCTACCGCCTACGACAAAATCATCGTCGGTTTCGTCGGCGTGACCGGCTTCCACAAAGTAGACAACCTGTGGCGCGACGTGGTTGCCGAAGGTGCCGATCAGTGCGGGAAAGTGAAGTACGAGCCCACCTTCCTCGACCCGTGGGGCGACTTCCAGTCTTACGTTAACGTTGGCCACACCGTCAGCGGCTGGGATGTCGATCCGAAGACCGTGACCCAGAGTAATACTAAAGGCCTGCTCGGCGGCCTGCGCGATCTGCAGGCCAAAGCGAAGCAGCAGGGCCACGACCTGGTGCTGTCCATGAGCATCGGCGGCTGGAGCATGAGCAACGGTTTCCATGAAACCGCCGCGTCTGACGCCGCGCGTAAGGTCTTTGCCAAAGGCGTGGTAAAACTGTTCAAACAGTTCCCGATGTTCAGCGAAGTGGATATCGACTGGGAATATCCGAACGCCGAAGGCGCTGGCAACCCGTACGGCCCGGAAGACGGCGAGAACTACGCCCTGCTGATTGGCGAACTGCGTAAGCAGCTGGACGCCGCAGGCCTGAGCAACGTCAAAATCTCCATTGCCAGCTCGGCGGTGGTCAAGACGCTCGGCTACTCCAACGTCAATGCGCTGCTGAAAGCGGGCCTGTACGGTATCAACGTCATGACCTATGACTTCTTCGGTACCCCGTGGGCGGAGAGCGTGACCCACCACACCAACCTGAAGGCGCTGGAAGAAGGCGGCTGGGGAGTGGATACCGTTGTCGGCCATCTGCTGTCCGAAGGCTTCCCGGCAGAGCGCATCAACATTGGTTACGCTGCCTACACCCGTAACGGGCGCAACGCGGAGCTGGAATCCCTGTCCCCGCTGAAAGGCACCTATAGCCCGGGCACCGGCACCACCGTAGGCTCCTTCGAATCGGGTACTACCGAATGGTACGACATCATTTATAACTACCTGGATCTGGAAAACCAGAAAGGCCGTAACGGCTTCAACGTTTACACCGACAAGGTTGCCGACGCGGACTACCTCTACAACCCTGACAGCAAACTGTTCATGTCCCTGGATACGCCGCGCACGGTGAAAGCCAAGGGCGAATACGCCGCCAGCCTCGGCCTGGGCGCGCTGTTCACCTGGACAATCGACCAGGACAACGGGGTGCTGGTTAACGCCGCCCGTGAAGGTCTGGGCTATGAAATGGCGTCTGAAGTTATCGATATGGAGCCGTTCTATTTCGAAGGCATCAACGTCGACCCGGCGGATGAACCGGCTGAACCGGAGGAAGAGGAGGAGGATACCGTCCAGCCTGAACCGTCGGTAAACCATGCGCCGAAAGCCGCTATCGAACTGATGGTGGTAGGCGGCTCCCGCGTGCGCCTTTCCGGCGAAAAATCTTCTGATGAAGATAACGACGAGTTGACCTTTAGCTGGGGCGTGCCCGCGGCGATCAACGTCGCCGATAAAACCGCGGCGGTCATTGAGTTCGATGTGCCGAAAGTGGCTGCGGATACCGAGTATACCTTCACCCTGTTCGTGCGCGATACCTGGGGTGAACCGTCAACGCAGCAGCGCTTTGTGCTCTCCGTCGTCGCTGCGACTCAGACCGATGATACCGAGGACGAGCCGGCAGACGACCAGGATCGCACCGATGATACGCCTCAACCGGCAGATGATGATGCTGTTCCTTCTGACGAAACCACGCCTTACCCGCTGTGGAATGCCAGCACCGTCTATGGCAGCAACTGGGGCAGCTTTGAAATCGTGAGCTGGAAAGGCCATAACTACCAGGTGAAATGGTGGTCTCAGGGCAACCAGCCGGATCTGAACTGCGGTCAGTTCCAGGTCTGGAGCGATCTCGGCGCGTACTAAGCGTAAATCGTCACTGACGAGTGATAGCCAGCCCCGGAGCAATCCGGGGCTTTTTATTATCGCTCTTTTCGGTTTTCCCGGTGGCGCTATCGGGCAACTGCAGGTCGGTAGCCTGGGTTGCTCCGGGATGAATGCATCGGTGCGGCTTCTTCCCGGGTCGCGCTGCGCTTACCCGGGCTACGGGTCCACCGCCGTCTGCGGGCCGGTAGCCCGGGTCAGGCGTTTACGCCGCAACCCGGGAATGCGTCGGGATAAATACATCGGTGCGGCTTCTTCCCCGGCTGCGCTGCGCTTACCCGGGCTACGGGTCCACCGCCGTCTGCGGGCCGGTAGCCCGGGTCAGGCGTTTACGCCGCAACCCGGGAATGTACGGGGATAAATACATCGGTGCGGCTTCTTCCCCGGCTGCGCTGCGCTTACCCGGACTACGAGTCCGCCGCCGTCTGCGGGCCGGTAGCCCGGACAGGCGCAGCGCGCCGCCTCCGGGAAACCCCGGCTGAATTAATTTTCGCTCGCCGTCTCCGGGCGCTGAAAGCGGCGCAGCTCGCGTAGCAGCCCCACCAGCACCACGCCCACAATGACCAGCGCCCAGCCGCTGGCGCTTGCCGAAGCGGCCGGCGTCAGAATCGCGCCCAGGCCGCCGAGCAGCGCCGCGCCTATCGCATCGCCGGTCACGTTCTGCGCGGTCCACAGCCCGTTGATACGCCCGAGCATATTTTCCGGGGTTTGCGTCTGAATCAGCGTATATTGCAGCAGCGAGCTTATCGCGCTCAGCCAGCCAAACAGCGCCAGGCACAGGGCGCCCAGCGCCCACACCGGCATCAGGCTGAACAGCGCAATCGCCACAAAGGAGCCAACGGTAGTCGCCAGCATCAGCACGCCGGGCCTCGCCGTCTGCGCCAGCTGTCCGCTGGTCAACGCCCCGAACGCCGCGCCCAGAGGGATCGCGGCGTACAGCAGGCCAATCTGTGACGTCGACATCTGCCAGCTCCCGGCCAGCGCCGGATAGAGCACGCGCACCGCGCTGGCCATGGTCAGCAGGCCGCCAAGCAGCGCAATGCCGCCGATAAGCGGGCTGTTAAACAGAAACTTCAGTCCCGCGTACAGCGATTTTAGCGGATGCTCGCGCGGCTGCGGCGGCGGCGCCAGCCGCGGCAAACGCAGCAGCGTCAGCGTCGTAATAAAGGTACCTGCCGCCGCCAGGCCGTAGTTCCAGGCCACGCCGCCGGTTGCCAGCAGCAGGCCGCCGATCATCGGCGAAATCACCGAGCCCAGCCGCACCGTCAGCATGGTGATCGCTCCGGCCTGCATCAGGTTTTCCCGGCCAACCAGCGCCGGAGTCGCCGCCAGCAGCGCGGTCACGCCGATTGAGGCAAACAGGCCGTCCCAGATGCCCAACAGATAGATGGCGATGAGCGACGGCTCCGGCAGCATGGCGTTGAGACACAGGCCGACGAAGCCAATCCCGCAGGTGCCGCGCGCCAGCAGGATCAGACGTTTACGCTCATAGCGGTCGGCAAGCACGCCGCCGATCATCAGACCGACAAACATCGACCCGCCGGTTAAGGTCACCGACAGCCCCACTTGCCAGGTGGATTGGGTCATCAGTTGGATTTGTACCGGGATCGCCACGCCCAGCAGGCCAAGCGACAGGATCGAGATAAAGCGGGCGATAAAGACGGCGCGAAAGGCCGGGTGGGTTTTCAGCAAGCTGAGATTCAGCAGCCAGGATTGTCGGTTCATGACAGCGCCTTGTTATTATTTTCCATACCATTTTTATGGGTGCACATGCTAACATAACCGGATAGAATCGATAACGATAATTACTATCATTATCATGTCAGGGATGTAAGCCATGTCGTCTTCCACGACCGCGGCGCGCGCCTTTGCCGTGCCGGGTCTTTTAATCGTTTTAATCATCGCCGTTGCGCTCAGCCTGCTGGTCGGCGCCAAACCCCTGCCGTTTAGCGTCGTCATTGATGCCTTCACCGGCACCTGCCAGAGCGCCGATTGCACCATCGTCCTTGATGCACGACTGCCGCGAACCCTCGCCGGGCTGCTGGCCGGCGCCGCGCTGGGCCTGGCCGGGGCGCTGATGCAAACGCTGACCCGCAACCCGCTGGCGGACCCGGGGATCCTCGGCGTCAACTCCGGCGCCAGCTTCGCTATCGTGCTGGGCGCGGCGCTGTTTGGTCTCTCCTCGCCGCAGGAGCAGCTGCTGATGGCCTTTTGCGGCGCGTTCGGCGCCTCGCTGCTGGTGGCCTTTACCGGCAGCCAGGGCGGCGGCCAGCTGAGCCCGGTTCGCCTGACCCTCGCGGGGGTCGCCCTGGCGGCGGTGCTGGAAGGGCTTTCCAGCGGTATCGCCCTGCTTAACCCTGACGTCTACGACCAGCTGCGCTTCTGGCAGGCGGGCTCGCTGGATGTGCGCACCCTGCAAACACTGAAAATCGTGCTGATCCCGGTACTCATTGCCGGCCTGGTGACGCTGCTGCTGAGCCGGGCCTTAAACAGCCTGAGCCTCGGCAACGATACGGCCACCGCGCTCGGCAGCCGGGTCGCGCGTACTCAGCTTATTGGTCTGCTGGCGATTACCGTCCTGTGCGGCAGCGCCACGGCGGTGGTCGGGCCCATCGCCTTTATCGGCCTGATGATGCCGCATATGGCCCGCTGGCTGGTGGGCGCGGATCATCGCTGGTCGCTGCCGGTGACCCTGCTGGCTACCCCTGCCCTGCTGCTGTTTGCCGACGTGCTGGGGCGCCTGCTGGTGCCCGGCGAACTGCGGGTTTCGGTGGTCAGCGCCTTTATCGGCGCACCGGTGCTGATCTGGCTGGTACGCCGCCAGCCGCGCGGAGGTGGCATGTGATTGCGCCTTCTCGTCGCCTGATTTTTAGCTGCCTGCTGCTGCTGGTCGCCAGCGCGCTGGTCTCCCTGTGGGGGCTGGGCACCGGCCTGGTGCCATTGAGCGTTGAGCAGGTTATCTCGGCGCTGCTCGGCGATGCGCCGCGCAACGTCGCCATGGTGGTGACCGAGTGGCGCCTGCCCCGCGTGCTGATGGCGCTGCTGATTGGCGCCGCCCTCGGCGTCAGCGGCGCGATTTTCCAGTCGCTGACCCGCAACCCGCTGGGGAGCCCGGACGTGATGGGGTTTAACACCGGGGCCTGGAGCGGCGTGCTGGTAGCGATGGTGATGTTTGGCCAGAACCTGGCGGCCATCGCCATGGCGGCCATGGCTGGCGGGATCCTTACCGCGCTGGCGCTCTGGCTGCTGGCGTGGCGCAACGGGATTGAAACCTTTCGCCTGATTATTATCGGCATCGGCGTGCGCGCTATGCTGGTGGCATTCAATACCTGGCTGCTGCTGCGCGCTTCGCTGGAAACCGCCCTCTCCGCCGGGCTGTGGTATGCCGGTTCGCTTAACGGTTTGACCTGGGGAAAAACCTGGCCCTCGGCGCCGCTGATTCTGCTGATGCTGGTCTGCGGGGCGCTGCTGGCGCGGCGCATGCGGCTGCTGGAGATGGGTGACGATACCGCCTGCGCCCTGGGCGTGCGGGTTGAGCGCTCGCGGCTGCTGCTGATGCTGGTCGGGGTGGTGCTGACCGCCGCCGCTACCGCGCTCGCCGGGCCGATTTCGTTTATCGCCCTGGTGGCGCCGCATATCGCGCGCCGCCTCAGCGGCACCGCGCGCTGGGGGCTGGCCCAGGCGGCGCTGTGCGGCGCCCTGCTGCTGGCGCTGTCTGACTACTGCGCGCAGCGTCTGTTTATGCCCTATCAGTTACCGGTGGGCGTGGTGACCGTCAGCCTTGGCGGCATCTACCTTATCGGGTTGTTAATTCAGGAGTCCCGCAAAAAATGACCGCTGTAACCTCCCGTTTGCGCGGCGACCAGCTGACCCTGGCGTACGGCAAAAAAACCATCGCCGAATCGCTGAGCGTCACCATTCCCGACGGCCACTTCACCGCCATTATTGGCCCTAACGGCTGCGGTAAATCGACGCTGCTGCGTACCCTGAGCCGCCTGATGACCCCGACATCCGGTCATGTGTATCTCGACGGCGAGCAGATCCAGCGTTACGCCAGTAAAGAGGTGGCGAAGCGGGTCGGCCTGCTGGCGCAGAACGCCACTACGCCGGGAGATATTACGGTTCAGGAGCTGGTGGCCCGCGGGCGCTATCCGCACCAGCCGCTGTTTACCCGCTGGCGCAAAGAGGATGAAGAGGCGGTCAGCAGGGCGATGAAGGCCACCGGCATTACCGACCTGGCGCTGCAAAGCGTCGATACGCTCTCCGGCGGCCAGCGCCAGCGGGCGTGGATCGCCATGGTGCTGGCCCAGGAGACGGCGATTATGCTGCTCGATGAGCCCACCACCTGGCTGGATATCAGCCATCAGATCGACCTGCTTGAGCTGCTAAGCGAGCTGAATCAGGAGAAGGGCTATACCCTGGCGGCGGTGCTGCACGATCTGAACCAGGCCTGCCGCTACGCGACCCACTTGATCGCCCTGCGCGACGGCAAAATCGTCGCCGAGGGCGCGCCGAAGGAGATTGTCAATGCGGCGCTGATCGAGGAAATTTACGGCCTGCGCTGTACGATCATTGACGATCCGGTGGCGCATACGCCGCTGGTGGTGCCGCTGGGCCGCAAGTAGAGATTCCCGGCTCGCGCTGCGCTTAGCCGGGCTACAGGTTCACCGCCATCTGCGGTCCGGTAGCCCGGACAGCCGTGTCAGGTGCCGCCTCCGGTAAATGAGCCGGGCTGATACATTGGCGCTAATGCTTCCCGGCTCGCGCTGCGCTTCGCCGGGCTACCCAATCTGGCACAAACGGTAGCCCGGGTAAGGCGTTAGCCGCAACCCGGGAGTTCATCTGCCCCTAATCCAATATCTCCCTGAGCACCGGGCCGATCGCTTCAAAGGCCTGCGGAGAGATAATATCCACGTGTGCGCAATCCTGGCTGAACACCTCCAGCTCGCCGACCCACGGCCCCCACACCACCTGCGGGTCCATCCCCGGCTGACGGGTTTTCTCCGCCACGAACAGCGTCGCCTTACCGTCAAACTTCGCGCTGTGCGCGGTGGTCAGCAGGCGCACCGCATCGGCATAGTTGCCTTCGATAACGCTGAACAGCTCGCCGGAAGCCTGCCCCTGCTGGGCGGCCAGAAACGCCTCGCGTTCACGGGCGATCTCCGCCAGCACCTCAGGATCCAGGCCGTTCGCCTCTTTCTCCGCCCAGTTCTGCGTCTCCGGCGGCCAGGTATCCAGCAGACCGAGGAAGGCCACCGCTTCGCCGCGCTGGCGTAACCGGGCGGCAATCCCCTGCGCCAGGGTACCGCCGAGCGAATAGCCCAGCAGATAATAGGGGCCGTGGGGCTGCTGCGTCAGCAGGGTGTGCAGATGATGTTCACACACCGCATCCAGATCCGCCGCCGTGGCCATCGGTCCCTGCGGTCGCGGCGACTGAATGCCGACGATCGACCAGCGCGGGCTTAAATAACGCGCCAGCACGCTGAACTGCCAGGCAAAACCGGAAGCAGGATGGAAGCAAAATAGCGTCGGGCCGTCGCTCTCGCGCAGCGGCAGGAGAGCGTCGAAGCCCAGCCGTTGCGCCTGCTCATCGCTGAGGTCCGATGCCAGCAGCGCGCTCAGCTTGCCGACGGTAGACGCGACCATCACCTGCCCCGGCGTCACCTGCCGCTCCAGCTCGCGGCCGAGCGTCGCCGCCAGGCGCATCGCCAGCAGCGAATGGCCGCCGAGGGCGAAGAAATCGGCGTCGATATCGTTCACCTCGCAGCCGAGCAGCTGGCTAAAGGCCGTGGCGACGGTGGTTTCCACGCCAGGCTCCGGCGGACGGCCACTGCGCTCACCGCTCAACGTGGGTAACGGCAGCGCTTTACGATCCAGCTTGCCGTTAGCGCTCAGCGGCAGCGCCGGCAGCTGTATCAGCACCACCGGCACCATATGCGGCGGCAGCTGTTCGCCAAGCCGCGCTTTGAGCGCGACGGCGTCCAGCGGCAGACCGGAGTCAGAAACCAGGTAGCCCACCAGCTGACGGGCATCGCCGCCGGTTGCCGCCGCCTGATTGAAGACGCAGGCGTGAGCCACCGCCTGCGCAACGTCCGGCAGCGCGGACATCGCGCGGTCAATCTCGCCCAGCTCAATCCGCTGGCCGCGAATTTTTAGCTGGTCGTCGCTGCGCCCGAGATACTCGACGGCGCCGTTATCCAGCCAGCGGGCAACGTCCCCGGTGCGGTACATGCGCTCGCCCGGCGCGTAAGGGTCGGCAATAAAGCGGCTGGCTGTCAAATCGGGGCGCCCCAGATAGCCCTGCGCCAGCTGAATGCCGGTCAGGTAGAGATCCCCCGCCACGCCCGGCGGCACCGGGCGCATGGCGGCATCAAGAATGCGCAGCCCGGTATTCCACACCGGCCAGCCAATCGGCACGCTGGTGCCGCTTACCGCCGCCAGTTCGGGCCCGCAGGCCGGATACCAGCTAACGTCCACCGCCGCTTCCGTCGGGCCATACAGGTTATGCAGCGGCGCGCCGGTCAGCTGCTCCCATTCCCGACACAGCGCCGTCGGCAGCGCTTCGCCGCTGCAAAATACCCGGCGCAGGGTTTGGCAGGCGCCGACGTTCTCCGCCTCCAGCGAGGCGACGAACGCCGCCAGCATCGACGGCACAAAGTGGGTGGTGGTGACGCCATAGCGGGCAAAGAACCGCTGCATCGCCAGCGGATCGCGATGGGCTTCCGGCTCGGCCATCACCAGCTGCGCGCCGGCGATAAATGGCCACCAGAACTCCCAGACCGACACATCAAAGCTGCACGGCGTTTTCTGCGCCACGACGTCGTCAGCGCAGAGCGGATAGTGGTCCTGCATCCACAGCAGGCGGTTGACGATGGCGGTTTGCCCGACCATCACCCCTTTCGGTCGCCCGGTAGAGCCGGAGGTAAAGATGATATAGGCAGTATGCTCCGGCCGTGAGAGCGCCAGCGGTGCGGACTCGCCCGCCGCCAGCGGCTGCTGGTAGCACAGGCTTTCCAGGCCGGGAATATCGCTAAAGCGCGCCCGCTGATCTTCAGAGGTAATCAGCAGCGACGGCCGGGCGTCTTCCAGCATCATCCGCAGACGATCGTCGGGATAGCCGGTATCCAGCGGCAGCCACGCGGCGCCGGCCTCAACAATACCGTGCAGCGCCAGCGTCAGGAATACCGAACGCGGCAGCGCGACCGCGACGCTATCGCCCGGCTTGACGCCCCGCGCGCGAAGCTGTTCAGCCAGCGCCACCACCTGCTGGCGCATCTCGCGGTAGCTAAACTGCCAGCGGCCGTCCGCCAGCGCCGGGGCATTCGGGGTTTTCGCCGCCTGCTCCGCTACCAGCGCGCTCAGGGTGGTGAGCGGCAGGTCGATGGCGGTCGCGTTGACCTGCCGCAGCTGTTCCGTTTCCGCCGCCGACAGCATATTCGCCTCGCCGCAGCGCAGGGTCGGATTATCGGCAAACTGGGCCAGCAGCGCGGAGAGTCGGGAGATATGGTTACGCAGCGTCCGTTCCTCGTATCGCTGCTTATTTGCCAGCACCTCCAGCGACAGCCCCCCGGCTTCATCCGGGAAGAGCGCCAGCTCCAGGTCATTGACCGGGCCGGTGGCCAGGGTGTGGGTAATGGCCTCCACGCCGTCGATATCCAGCTGATAGTCGAAGACTTTAATATTGAGCACCGGGCCAAACAGCGGTTCATCGCCCGCCGCTCTGCCGCTGTCGCGCACAATCTGTTCGGCGTCATAGCGCTGATGGCGGCGCATTTTCTTCAGCTGCCCGGCAAGACGCGTGGCCAGCTCCGGCAGCGTTTCCCCGGCGTCAATAGTGACCGCCAGCGGCAGAACGTTGAGCACCGGGCCGGTAGCGGTGAGCGCCGCAGAGCCCATGCGGCGCATAAAAATAAAGCCCGCGGCGTAGTCCGTTCGGCTGCACAGCCGTCCCAGCCACAGGGCGGTCAGCGCCAGCGCCAGATCGGCGCGCTGGCACTGCGGCGCCCCTGCCGCCAGCCGGCTAAAGACCCCGGCATCCACCTCCAGCTTCATGCGCCAGATATCGCTGCTGGTCGCCCTTCCCGCCAGCGGCGCGTCCGACAGCGAGGCCGGTGCCGGCAGCGCCTGACGCTGCGCCTGCCAGAACTGTTTGTCGCGCTGCCAGGCGTCGCTGCCGTAGTAGCGCTGATACTCTTCCACCACCTCGGCAAACGGCGTAAACGGGGAATCAGGCGTCGCTTCGCCGCGCTGCCAGGCGCGGTAGATCGCGGCGATCTGGCGGGTAATCGCCGGGAAGCTGAAGCCATCGACCAGCAAATGGTGGTAACGCTGATACCAGTACCAGCGGTTATCGCCCACCCGCAGCAGCTGATGGCAGACCAGCGGATTGCCGCCGTCCACCCGCAGGTTTTGTCCGAGGTCGGCCTGCATCAGCGCCAGCGCGGCCGCGTGCGGGTCGCTCGCGGCACGCAGATCCCGGTAATCCGGTTCGGCAAACGCACGATGTTCATCGACCCACTGCCAGGCTTCGCCGTTATCTTCGCAAAAACGCATGCTGAGGGTGTCGGCCTGCGACAGCCCGGTGACAATGGCCCGGCCGAGCAGTATCGGGTCGATATCACCGCGCAGCTCAACATAGTGGGCGACGCTCCAGGCGCCGGGCAGCGTCGAGAGGCGCTCCGCCATCCAGATCCCCGGCTGCGCCGCAACCAGCGGTAAACGTGTGGTCATCGTGGGCTCCTCAGGATGCATGGTGGGCGGGGGTCAAGGTAGACCAGTTTGCCGCCAGCCAGTCATTGCACGCCGCTAACGACTGCGGCGGGCACTCCACCGACCAGCCTTCCGGCAGCGCGCAGGAGTGCGGCCACAGGCTGAACTGCTGCTGGCCATTGCGCAGGATGTAAAACTGCCCTTGCGGATTGTCGAAGGGGTTACTGAATTGCATGTCTAATTCCTCGTAAAGCGCGCGTTGTTACTCATCACGGCATAAAGGCTGCCACAGCTGGATAAGCCCGGCGGTCAGCCCGCCGCGCCAGCACAGCGCATCATGCCCGCCGTCAACCTGACGCCAGAAAATCGTCTGCTGTTCCAGATGCGCCAGTAGCGCCTGGTTGGCGCGAAAAATGATCGGCTCGCGAATACCGGCTTCCAGCCAGATACGTAGCCCTTGCGGATGTAATTCGCCGCGGCTCAGGCGGTCAATCAGCAGACCCGTCTGCGCGCCGCCGCGATGCGGCCACCAGTAAGAGCCGGACTGGCTGAGCACGCAGCCAAAGCGCTGGGGCCAGTAGAGCGCGGCGAACATCGAGGCCAGGCCGCCAAAGCTCTGACCCGCCACCACCGTGCGGTCGGCGCGATCGCTGAAAGGCGCCAGCCGGTGAACCATTGGCAGCAGTTCTTCCTGAACCGCCTGCCAGAACGCCTCATTGCAGGGAAGCTCCGCGGCCCGGTGCGGATTATCAATCGCGTCAATCAGTAGATAAACCGCCGGCGGCAGCCGTTTTTCGCGGGTTAAGCCCGCCAGCGGCGCCCATACCGGCATGCTTTCTGCCCAGAACTGGCCATCCAGCAGGATCGCCAGCGGGCGCGCCTGCGGCTGCGCGTCGCCGGTGGCGTAAACCCATATCCGTCGGCGGTTGCCGAGTCGCTGGCTCTGCCATTCGATGCAGAGCGGAGGTGGATAAGGTTCATCGCGCAGCGCCCAGCCCGGCTGCTCCGGGGCTGCAGGCAGCTCCAGCGCGGAGACCGCGTGGCCGCGCCCTCCCTTCCAGCTTTGCGGATTGAGCGGGTCGGCAATCGCCTGCGGCAGCAGCCTGCGCCAGCCTTCGCGCAGCAGCGCGCGGTCCGGGCCGTCACCGTTAAAAAGCTGGGGGGAAAAGTCGTCGTCGCGGGCGGAAGGGATAAAGCAATAGCTGCCGCGCCAGGTCGGAGAAAGCGTGGTTTGCCAGCACCAGGCATCGGTACCGGGAATGCGCCGCAGGGTTTGCGGTACGGCATTTTTATGATGGTCAGTCACGCCGGTGATATAAATCCATACCCGCTGGATGGCCGAAGACGTTTCGTTGCCCGCCGGATCGCGCCACCAGAAGGTTACCCGATACGCGCCGTCAACGGCTTCGATTTGCGGGCCGGAGATATGCTGCCACCAGTCGTCACTTCCTGTCTTATGCATTCCTTTTCAACCCTATGTTTATCGTGACATTTATCAACAAACGCATTAATAAACGCAATATTTATTGATAATATTATTGATAACTATTTTCATTTGCAATAGCGTATTAGCGCGCTGTGGGAAGCGCGTCTTTCAAAATTAAACATGTCTGAGAGGGCTCATTTAGTCCGCGACGGAGCGCCCTTTGCCCTCGACTGGCAACATTGATACCGCCTCTCCTCCCGCTGGGAAGGGTCTTTTGGAGAAGGTGGCGACAAAAAGCAGGAATTACAATGAATAACAGGATCAAATCCCTGGCCTTGCTGGTCAATCTGGGAATCTACGGGGCTGCGTTTCCGCTGAGCGCGGCGGAAACCGCCTCCGATAGCAAAACCGCAACCGCTGATGAAACCATGGTCGTCACCGCCGCCGAGCAGAACCTGCAGGCGCCCGGCGTTTCAACCATTACCGCAGATGAAATTCGTAAACGCCCGCCTGCGCGTGACGTGTCGGAAATTATCCGTACCATGCCCGGCGTTAACCTGACCGGCAACTCCACCAGCGGCCAGCGCGGCAATAATCGCCAGATTGATATTCGCGGCATGGGCCCGGAAAACACCCTGATCCTGATTGACGGCAAGCCCGTGACCAGCCGCAACTCCGTGCGTCTGGGCTGGCGCGGCGAGCGCGATACCCGCGGCGATACTTCATGGGTACCGCCGGAGCTGATCGAACGTATTGAAGTCATTCGCGGCCCGGCGGCCGCGCGCTACGGCAACGGCGCGGCGGGCGGCGTGGTCAATATCATCACCAAGAAAAGCGACGGCGAATGGCACGGTTCATGGAACACCTACATGAACGCCCCGGAGCATAAAGAAGAAGGCTCGACCAAACGCACCAACTTTAGCCTCAGCGGCCCGCTGGGCGGCGATTTCAGCTTCCGCCTGCTGGGCAACCTCGATAAAACGCAGGCCGATGCCTGGGATATCAACGACGGGCATCAGTCAGAGCGTACCGGTGCGTACGCTAATACCATGCCTGCCGGGCGTGAAGGGGTTAAAAATAAGAACATTAACGGCGTCGTGCGCTGGGATTTCGCCCCGATGCAGTCGCTGGAGTTTGAATCCGGCTACAGCCGTCAGGGCAACCTCTACGCGGGCGATACGCAGAACACCAATACCAACGATCTGGTGAAAGAGAACTACGGGAAAGAGACGAACCGCCTCTATCGCCAGACTTATTCCGTCACCTGGAACGGCGGCTGGGATAACGGCGTGACCACCAGCAACTGGGCCCAGTACGAACGTACCCGTAACTCGCGTAAAGGCGAAGGTCTGGCGGGCGGTACGGAAGGTATCTTCAACAGCAACCAGTTCAGCGATATCGACCTGGCCGACGTGATGCTGCACAGCGAAGTTAACATCCCGCTGGATCTGGTGTTTAACCAGAACCTGACGCTGGGCACCGAGTGGAACCAGCAGCGGATGAAGGATTTGGCGTCAAATACCCAAACCTTTATGGGCGGCGATATCGACGGCTATGACAGCACCGGCCGTAGCCCATACTCGAAGGCCGAGATCTTCTCCCTGTTTGCCGAAGACAACGTGGAGCTGACCGACACCACCATGCTGACGCCGGCGCTGCGTTTCGATCATCACACCATCGTCGGCAACAACTGGAGCCCGTCGCTCAACCTGTCTCAGGGGCTGGGGGATGACTTCACGTTGAAAATGGGCATCGCCCGCGCCTATAAAGCGCCGAGCCTGTACCAAACCAACCCGAACTATATTCTCTATAGCAAAGGCCAGGGCTGCTACGCCAGCGGCACCGGTACCGGTTGCTACATGATGGGTAACGATGACCTGAAAGCCGAAACCAGCATCAACAAAGAGATTGGCCTTGAGTTTAAACGCGACGGCTGGCTGGCGGGGGTGACCTGGTTCCGCAACGACTACCGCGATAAAATCGAAGCCGGCTACGCGCCGATTTCGCAGACTACGAACGGTAAAGTGAAAACTGATATCTATCAGTGGGAAAACGTGCCTAAAGCGGTGGTTGAAGGTCTGGAAGGCACCCTGAACGTGCCGGTCAGCGAAACGGTGAACTGGACCAATAACATCACTTATATGCTGCAAAGTAAAAACAAGGAAACCGGCGATCGTCTGTCGATTATTCCGGAATATACCCTGAACTCCACCCTGAGCTGGCAGATTCAGCAGGATATTTCCGTACAGTCGACCTTCACCTGGTACGGCAAGCAGCAGCCGAAGAAATATAACTACAAAGGTGAGCCAGCGGTGGGTTCTGAAACGGATGAAGTCAGCCCATACAGCATCGTTGGCCTGAGCGCCACCTGGGATGTGACCAAAAACGTCAGCCTGACCGGCGGCGTGGATAACGTCTTCGACAAGCGCCACTGGCGCGCGGGGAATGCGCAAACCACCGGTAGCCTGACCGATGTTTCTTATATGGCTGGCGCGGGCGCCAATACCTATAACGAATCAGGCCGCACCTGGTATCTGGGCGTCAATACCCACTTCTGATTGTCTGGCCGTTCCCCCCGCCCTCTTGCCATAGAGGGCGGCGGGGAGAATCTGTTAACATCCCCCCTATGCAAACCCAACGTTCTATCATTCAGCTTGCCGATCGCTCGCTGCAGCGTGTCGATTTCGACCCATTGACCTTTCGGCCTGAAGATCTCCTCTGGCTGCCGCACTATGCCCGGCTAAGCGACTGCGCCCGCAAGCGGCAGACCGAGCACCTCGCGGGGCGTATCGCCGCGGTTTACGCGCTGCGGGAAGTCGGTGAAAAAGAGGTGCCTGCCGTTGGCGATCGGCGCCAGCCCCTGTGGCCCGCGCCGTGGTATGGCAGCATCAGCCACTGCGAACGCAGCGCGCTGGCGGTTGTCTCCGCCGGGCCGGTCGGCGTTGATATTGAGCGCATCCTGTCTCCCGCCCTCGCGGCCGAGCTGGAAAGCAGCATCGTCAATAGCGCGGAAAAAAGCCTGCTGGACGCCAGCGGCCTGCCGTCGGCGCTGGCGCTGACGCTGGCGTTTTCGGCAAAAGAGAGCGCATTTAAGGCCAGCCCGCCCGAAATACAGAACGGCGTGGGTTTCAGCGATTTTGAGGTGACGTATATAAAGGAAGGAAATCTGCTTCTTCGGCTCTCCGCCGGGGAGTATCGGCTGCAATGGATTAAGGCCGGTGACTACGTCATCACGCTCTGCGCATCGTAAAAAACAAAACCCGCGCGGCAGACCGCGCGGGTTATCGGTTTAAGCCGGCGTAAAGTCAGCGCATTTTCTGCGCCAGCCCGGCGACGGAAGCGGCATCGAAGCCGTGGTGTTTGCGCAGCCAGCCGCGGTCTGCCGCCGCCGCATACTCGCCATCCGGGATCCCCAGACGTTTGAGCGGGATTCCCGCGCCGGCTTCGGCCAGCACTTCCGCCACCAGGCTCCCCAAGCCGCCGTTGACGTTATGCTCCTCCACCGTTATCACCGCTTTGCACGGCTTCAGGGCCGCCAGCAGCGCGGCGGTATCGCAAGGGCGAATGGACGGCACGCTCACCACTTTGGCCTGAATCCCCGCATCGGCCAGCCTCTGCGCGGCATCGACGATTTCATGCACCGTCGAGCCGGTGGCCACCAGCGCGATATCCTCGCCTTCCCGCAGCGTAACGACTGCTCCCGGCACAAAGCGATAGCTTTCATCGTGCAGCTCCGGCAGCGCCTTGCCGTCGAGGCGAATATAGACCGGCCCCTGATAGCCGATGGCGTAATCGATAATCTGCCGACATTCGCGCGGCGAAGACGGAGCGAAAATCTGGATATTACCGAAGCCGCGCATCACCGCCAGATCGTCAATCGCGTGATGGGTGCTGGCCAGCGGGCCGTAGCTGGCGCCGGCGTTAAGGCCAAATAGCTTAACGTTGGTGTTGTTATAGCAAACGTCGACTTTAATCTGCTCATTGGCGCGGGAAATCAGGAACGGCGCGGCGTTACAGGTGACCGCCACTTTGCCCCCCAGCGCCAGACCCGCCGCCGTCCCGACCATGCTCTGCTCGGCGATGCCCACGTTCACCAGACGCCCGGGGAACTGTTTAATAAACGGCGCGATTTTGGCCGTTGACGTGGAGTCAGCCACCACCGGCACCAGATCGACGCCGCGGTCGACCGCATCAATAAAGGCCTGAACCATCACGCTCGCCAGGTGTTCTGCATTACTCATCTTTCAGTTCCTCCAGTGCCAGTGCAATTTCTTCGCCTTTCGGTACCCGGTGGTGCCACTCCGGGCGCCCCTGGATAAAGGAAATACCGGCACCTTTCGTGGTGTTGGCGATAACGACGTTCGGTTTACCTTCCTGCTTCAGCCCTTCCAGGGTCGCCACTACCGACGCCATGTCGTTGCCCTGGCATTCGGTGACCGTCATCCCGAAGGCCTTCCATTTATCAGCCAGCGGATCGGTATTCATGATTTCGCGCGTCGGACCCGCCAGCTGGAGATTGTTCTTGTCATTAATAATGATGAGATTATCAAGGCCGTAGTGCGCAGCGGCCAGCGCCGCTTCCCAGTTGCTGCCTTCCGCCAGCTCGCCATCGCCGGTAATTAAAAAAATGCGGCGGGAGCTGTTGCTTTTTTTCGCAGCCAGCGCCAGCCCCACCGCAACAGGCAAACCGTGGCCCAGCGCGCCGGTGTTGAGCTCAATCCCCGGCGTTTTCTGGCGCACCGGGTGACCCGGAAGATGGGAGTTCGCATGCTGATAGGTTTCCAGCCACTCAACCGGAAAGAAGCCCGCCTCGGCCAGCACGCAGTAGTAGCAGCCCACCGCATGGCCTTTCGACTGGATGTAGATATCGCGCTGGTCGTCAGCCAGACGCTCCGGCGCGACGTTCAGAATGCGGAAATAGAGCGCGGTGAGCAGTTCAACCTGCGACAGGTCGGCGCCGGTGTGCCCGCCCGCAGGGCTGTTGGCGTTCAATCTGACGATATGGCGACGTACGGCGCGGGCTTTACGCTCAAGGGCCTGGACATCATAGCTATAGGGATTCATTTAATACCTCTGAATTTATTTTCAACTTGGAATATTTATTCCGTCAGGGACTAAAAAAACCAGACATCCCCAGGCAACGCATCGTAAGGCTTACGCCGCTGCATCATACTCAGGAACATTCTGCCTCCTTACCACCGGGCGTGACGTCACCCGGGCACTTTTCAGTTGACCTGAAATCGCTATGAATATATATTCACTAACGACTCTTTATTCAATTATGCGGCTACTGTTCTGTTTTTGTCCATAGCTGATTTTGAGGATTGGCGAAAGTTAGATATCCATCACACTTAACTGTCTTTTCTTTTCGCGTATGATAATGAGCTCTAACATAATGGCTGCACGTAAATGATTTTCGGGGAAATATATGGCTAAGCAGGATGAACAACGGCTATTAGTTAAGATTGCCACGCTCTACTATCTTGAAGGACGAAAGCAGTCCGATATCGCTCAACTTCTCTCGCTTTCTCAGTCATTTATCTCCCGAGCGATCGCCCGCTGCCAAAAAGAAGGCGTGGTCAAAATCAGCGTTGTTCAGCCATCGAATATTTTCCTCAATCTTGAAAAAGGCCTCGAGGATCGCTACGGAATTAAACAGGCCATCGTCGTGGATACCGAAGAGGACGCCAGCGATCACACTATCAAGCGCGCCATCGGATCCGCCGCGGCCCACTATCTGGAAACGCGATTGCGGCCGAAAGATCTGATTGGCGTCTCGTCGTGGAGTTCGACTATTCGCGCAATGGTTGATGAGGTTCACGCGCAAAACCTGAAGGCCAACGGCGTGATTCAACTGCTCGGCGGCGTGGGTCCTAACGGTAACGTGCAGGCGACCATCCTGACCCAGACCCTGGCGCAGCGTCTGAACTGTGAAGCCTGGCTGCTCCCTTCCCAGAGCATCGAAGGTTCTACGGAGGAGAAAAATCGCCTCGTGGCCAGCAAAGATGTCGCCGATGTGATTGCGCGCTTCGACGAAGTCGATATCGCCATCGTCGGGATTGGCATCCTTGAACCTTCGCAGCTGCTCAAAACGTCCGGTAACTACTATCACGAAGATATGCTGCAGGTGCTGGCGGAACGCGGCGCCGTGGGTGACATTTGCCTGCACTACTACGATAAAAACGGCAAGGCGGTGTTACGCGATGATGAAGATCCTGTGATCGGCATGGCGCTGGAGAAAGTGAAGAAGTGCCCTAACGTGGTGGCCCTTGCCGGCGGCAGCGAGAAGGTAGCGGCTATCAAAGGCGCGCTTTCAGGCGGTTATATCGATGTTCTGATCACCGATTATCCAACGGCCAGGCTGCTTATCGCCGGGTAATTTCCTCACTCAAACACTTTCCCACAGCCTTTACGCTTTCCTTCAGGCGTAAAGGCTTCGCCAATAAATTTTTATATTTCAATCGTATATAACCAGAAAACCGCGCTCTTTTCCCCCGACATCCGGAAGCTTCACCAAACGGATAAGTGTGATTGCCAGCACAATTGATAACTTTTCCTGTAGCCCGACGGGAAGTTTCTGGCTAAGGTAACAAATAAATAATCACTATCGAATATATATTCAGTGATTAAAAAAGTGAAAACGAATTGTCACATCATGGCCTGCTAAGAAGCAATGCGATAAAGAGGAATGCCGACTTCCCCCTCCGCGCCAGGACGAAGTGTGACTCAGGAGACTACCTAATGCAGGCAACACGTAAAGAGTTCATCATTGCGCTGGACGAAGGCACCACCAATGCCAAAGCCGTCGTACTCGATAGCCGCGGCCAGGTCGTGGTGAAATTCTCTCAGCCGCTGGCGATCCAGACGCCGCGTGAAGGCTGGGTCGAGCAGTCGGGAGAAGTCCTGGTTGACGCTTCGCTGGCGGTTATCGCGCAAGCGGTAGCGCACATTGGCGCAGAAAATGTCGCGGCATTAGCCATCAGTAACCAGCGCGAGACCGCGATCGGCTGGTATCGCCAGAGCGGTAAGCCAATCAACGCCGCGATCACCTGGCAGTGCAGCCGCAGCGCCGCGTTTTGCGATGAACTGCGCCACAGCGACAAAGAGCGGCAAATCAAGGCCGTGACCGGCCTGCCGATTGCGCCTCTGTTTTCGGCCTCGAAAATGCGCTGGCTGCTGGAATCTCTTCCTGAGGGGCGCGCGCTGGCTGAGCGCGGAGAAATCTGCCTCGGCACTATCGACAGCTGGCTGCTGTGGAACTTAACCCAGGGCGAGGCGTTCTGCTGCGATTACTCCAATGCCGCGCGTACCCAGCTGCTGAACCTGCAAACCGGCCAGTGGGATGACAACATGCTGGCGCTGTTCCAGATCCCGCGCGCCGCGCTGCCGGAGATCAAGCCCTCCAGCGGATTGTTTGGCTATACCCGGGGGTTGAACGCTATCCCTGACGGTATTCCCGTAATGGCGATGGTCGGGGATTCCCACGCCGCGCTGTTTGGCCACGCGCTGGGTGAACTCGGCTGCGTGAAAGCCACCTACGGTACGGGGTCATCGGTGATGGCGCCGGTAAAATCCGCACAGTGCGATATCGACGCGCTGGCCACCACCATCGCCTGGCACGACGGCGACAGCATCACCTACGGACTCGAAGGTAATATTCCGCATACCGGCGATGCCGTGGCGTGGATGGCGGACAGCACCGGTCTGAGCGAACTTTCCGATGCCGAACTGGCGCATGAACTCAACACCCTGCCCGCCTCCGTGGACTCCACGCTGGGCGTCTATTTTGTGCCAGCGTTAACCGGCCTGGGAGCCCCGTGGTGGGATGACAGCGCCCGCGGCGTGATTTGCGGCCTGAGCCGCGGCGTCAAGCGCGCCCATCTGATTCGCGCCGCGCTGGAATCCATTACCTATCAAATCGCCGATGTGGTGGTGGCGATGCGCCAGCAGGACGACTTCCACTTAACGGCGCTGATGGTCGACGGCGGCCCAACCAGGAACGACTGGCTAATGCAGTATCAGGCTGACCTGCTCGGCTGTCCGGTGATGCGCAGCGACGTTGCCGAGCTGTCGGCGATTGGCGCGGCCCTGCTCGCGCGCAAAGCCCTGAATCCCGGATCGGTGACCGACCTGAACGCGTTTTTAACCGAACACAGCGAATTTATCCCCGATATGGCCCGCCACCAGCGCCTGCAGAAAAGATGGCAGGAGTGGCGCCATGCGGTGAACAGAACATTATGGAAACCGGCAACGTCCGCCTGACGCCCACCAGGGAATCGAACGCGTGACGCACCTTAGAGCCTATCCCAGTAGGCGTTATTGGCGCAGGCAGTTTGAACACGGACAGCGCGGAAGAACCGGAGCGTACACGTAGTACGTGAGGGTTTTGAGCACTGCCCTGGTTCAAAATGGCCAGTAAAATAGCCCTAATGGATAGGCTCTTAATCATCAACAAAAGGAGAACCCCGGCCCATAAACTCGATTTACAGGCCTTACGTTGTTTCACCGTACCCGACAATAACAACCAAGAGAGAAAATTGTCATGAAATTACGTTTAACGCTTTTAACCGCTGCTACCCTGACCGCCTTTTCTTTCGCTGCCCAGGCGGCAGAAAAAGGCACCATCATGATCATGGTTAACTCGCTGGATAACCCCTATTACGCCTCTGAAGCCAAGGGCGCTAGCGAGAAAGCCAAAGAGCTGGGCTACCAGACCACCATTTTGTCGCATGGCGAAGATGTCAAAAAACAGAATGAGCTGATCGATACCGCCATCGGTAAAAAAGTTCAGGGCATTATTCTGGATAACGCCGACTCCACCGCCAGCGTCGCCGCCATTGCAAAAGCGAAGAAAGCGGGTATTCCGGTGGTTTTAATTAACCGCGAAATTCCTGTCGATGATATCGCGCTGGAGCAAATTACCCATAATAACTTCCAGGCCGGTTCTGAAGTCGCCAACGTATTTGTCGAGAAAATGGCGGAGAAAGGCAAATATGCCGAACTGACCTGTAACCTTGCGGATAATAACTGCGTGACCCGCTCTAAATCTTTCCACCAGGTGATTGACCAGTACCCGGATATGGTCAGCGTCGCTAAGCAGGACGCGAAAGGCACGTTAATCGACGGCAAGCGCATTATGGACAGTATTCTGCAGGCGCACCCCGACGTGAAAGGCGTGATTTGCGGCAACGGTCCTGTGGCCCTCGGCGCCATTGCCGCGCTGAAAGCCGCGAATCGTAACGATGTGGTGGTGGTCGGTATCGATGGCAGCAACGATGAGCGCGACGCGGTAAAAGCCGGCACCCTGCAGGCCACCGTAATGCTTCAGGCGCAGGCTATCGCCGCTCAGGGGGTGACCGACCTCGATAACTACCTGCAAAAAGGTGAAAAACCGGCCAAGCAGCGCGTGATGTTCCGCGGCATTCTGATTACTCAGGACAATGCAGACAAAGTGCAGGACTTCAATATCAAATCCTGATTTTGGGTTGTTGCGCCCCGTCCGGGGCGCACAGGAGCGTATTATGTATAAAAAAATCTCGCTGACGCTGGTTATTCTTGCGCTCGGGGGCTGTCGTATCGTCTCTCAGCAGGAGCTGGCCGATCTTAAATCTCCGCCCAACCCGCATATGGCGGATATCGATCGGACATGGCAAGACCAGCTGGTTCCCCAGGTTGTGGCTAAAGCCCGCCCCGTTGCCGAGCTGATGACCGCCCTGCGCGCGGCGAAAGATATCGATAGCGCCTGCAAAACCTTAGGCTATCGCGCTCAGGACGAAAACCCCTGCGTGTTTTACGTCAAAGTCGAAGGCAATATCAGTAAAATTGACTCCGCTTCGCGCAGCGGAAAAATGACGATTGAGGATATCAGTGGCGGCAACGTGGTGGTGCAAATTGGCCCAACGCTGCGCGGCACATTATTACGCGACGGCTATCAGGGCGCCAGCTATCAGGACTTTAACGATCAGGTGCTGTTTGGCGAATATAGCCGGGCGATTAACGAACATGCGGTCAAGATGATCCAGACGGCGCAGGTGAAAACCGGCGAAGCGGTACAGGTGTACGGCGTGTTCTCGGCCTGGGATATTCCGCAGACCATGCCTGATATTACGCCAGCCAAAATTGTTCGTTTGGGAGGGCAATAACATGCAGCGGCAAGAACTCGTCAATTCCCAACCAGTCGACTCTGAAGTTATTATCGAAACTCGCGAATTATCTCGCGTTTATCCGGGCGTTGTCGCCTTAGATAGCGTGAATTACCGGGTCTATCGAAATAAAGTAAACGTTCTGATCGGTGAAAATGGTGCGGGTAAATCCACCATGATGAAAATGCTTGCTGGCGTTGAAACACCCTCTTCCGGTCAAATTATTCTTGATGGCGCCCCGGTGACCCTTAGCTCGACGCATCAGGCTGAAAAGCAGGGAATCAGCATCATTTTTCAGGAATTAAATTTATTCCCGAATATGAACGTCATGGATAATATTTTTATGGCTAACGAATTCTTTCAAAAAGGGAAGATTAACGAAAAATATCAATATGAGTTAGCCAAATCATTACTGGAAAGACTGGAGCTGAATGTCGATCCCTACACCCAGCTTGGCGAATTAGGCATTGGCCATCAGCAGCTGGTGGAAATTGCGCGCGCGCTTTCTAAGGACACCCGGGTATTAATTATGGATGAACCCACTTCCGCGCTCAGCCAGTCGGAAGTCAAAATCCTGTTTAACGTGATCGAACAGCTTAAACGCCGCGGCGTCACCATTATCTATATTTCCCACCGTCTGGAAGAGCTGATGGAAATTGGCGACCACATCACTATTTTCCGCGACGGGCGCTTTATCAGCGAGCGCGAGGTCAGCGACGCCAGTATTCCGTGGATTATCGAACAGATGGTCGGCGATAAGAAAAAACATTTCGACTACCGGCCGGCGCCGAAAGGCGAAGCGGTCCTTGCCGTTGAAGGTCTGACGGCGCTGCACCCCAGCGGCGGCTATAAGCTCAACGATGTGACCTTTACCTTAAGTAAGGGAGAAGTGATCGGCATCTACGGCCTGCTCGGCGCCGGACGCACGGAGCTGTTTAAAGGCCTGGTCGGCCTGATGCCCTGCCAGAGCGGTAACGTCCATCTCAACGGCGAAAATATCGAAAAGGCCCCGTTCCAGGCGCGGCTGAAAAAAGGGCTGGCTCTGGTGCCTGAAGACCGTCAGGGCGAAGGCGTGGTGCAGATGATGTCGATTCAATCAAATATGACCTTATCCGATTTCAGCCTGCAGGGATTTCGCCGGGCGTGGAAATGGCTGAATCCGCAGAAAGAAATCGCCTGCGTCAAAGAGATGATTCGCGAACTGGCAATCAAGGTGAGCGACCCCGATCTGCCTGTCACCTCGCTCAGCGGCGGCAACCAACAAAAGGTGGTGCTCGGCAAGGCGTTGATGACGAAGCCGGAGGTGGTGTTTCTCGATGAGCCCACTCGCGGTATCGACGTCGGCGCGAAAACCGACGTTTATCATCTGATCGGCAAAATGGCCCAGCAGGGTCTGGCAGTGATGTTCTCTTCATCGGAGCTGGATGAAGTGATGGCGCTGGCGGATCGCATCCTGGTCATGGCCGACGGTCGGATTACCGCCGATTTACCGCGTCATGCGGTGACCCGCGAAAAATTAATCGCGGCTTCAACACCTCAAGATTAATCAGGCTGGAACCCATCATGAACCAGAAATATATGATTTATATGTACCTGCTGAAGGCCAGAACGTTCATCGCTCTGCTGCTGGTTATCGCGTTCTTCAGCGTGATGGTACCGAATTTCCTGACCACATCTAACCTGCTGATTATGACCCAGCACGTGGCCATCACCGGCCTGCTGGCCATCGGCATGACGCTGGTTATCCTGACGGGCGGTATCGACCTCTCCGTCGGCGCCGTGGCCGGCATCTGCGGCATGGTGGCCGGAGCGCTGTTAACCAACGGCCTGCCCTTATGGAACGGCAGCGTTATCTTCTTCAACGTACCGGAAGTGATCCTCTGCGTGGCGCTCTTCGGCGTGCTGGTTGGCTTCGTTAACGGCGCGGTCATCACCCGCTTCGGCGTCGCGCCCTTTATCTGCACCCTGGGCATGATGTATGTCGCCAGAGGCTCGGCGCTGCTGTTCAACGACGGCAGCACCTACCCCAACCTCAACGGCATGGAAGCGCTGGGCAACACCGGTTTCTCCACCCTGGGATCCGGGACGCTGTTGGGCATCTATCTGCCAATCTGGCTGATGATCGGCTTCCTGCTGCTGGGCTACTGGCTGACCACCAAAACCCCGCTGGGCCGTTATATCTACGCTATCGGCGGTAACGAATCCGCCGCACGCCTGGCCGGCGTGCCTATCGTCAAGGCAAAAATCTTCGTTTACGCCTTCTCCGGCCTGTGCTCAGCGTTCGTCGGCCTTATCGTCGCTTCGCAGCTGCAAACCGCGCACCCGATGACCGGCAATATGTTCGAAATGGACGCCATTGGCGCCACCGTGCTCGGCGGAACCGCGCTGGCGGGCGGTCGCGGCCGGGTGACCGGGTCAATCATTGGCGCGTTCGTCATCGTCTTCCTCGCCGACGGCATGGTGATGATGGGGGTCAGCGATTTCTGGCAGATGGTCATTAAGGGGGTGGTTATCGTCACCGCCGTCGTCGTCGACCAGTTCCAGCAGAAACTGCAGAACAAAGTCATCCTGATGCGCCGCCATGAGGAGAAGCTGGCGGCGGCAGGCGCCACCAGCTAATCACGTCTTTATTACCCCGCCGGATGCTCTGCCGTCCGGCCTCTATAAGGGATGAAAAACATGCAAAGAAATTTCCAGAACAAAACGGTTGTTATCACCGGCGCCTGCCGCGGAATCGGTGCAGGTATTGCCGAGCGCTTTGCGCGCGACGGCGCGAATCTGGTGATGGTCTCTAACGCCGAGCGCGTCCACGAAACGGCGGAAACCCTCCGCCAGCGCTACCAGGCCGACATCCTGTCGTTACAGGTTGATGTGACCGACGAAGCGCAGGTGCAGTCGCTGTACGAGCAGGCGGCAGCGCGTTTCGGCACCATCGACGTCTCTATCCAGAACGCAGGCGTGATCACTATCGACTATTACGATCGCATGCCGAAAGCCGACTTTGAAAAAGTGCTCGCCGTTAACACCACCGGCGTCTGGCTGTGCTGCCGCGAAGCCGCCAAATATATGGTCAAGCAGAACCACGGCAGCCTGATCAACACCTCTTCCGGCCAGGGTCGTCAGGGCTTTATCTACACCCCGCACTATGCCGCCAGCAAAATGGGCGTGATCGGCATCACCCAAAGCCTGGCGCACGAGCTGGCGCCGTGGAATATCACCGTTAACGCCTTCTGTCCGGGCATTATCGAAAGCGAGATGTGGGATTACAACGACCGCGTCTGGGGCGAAATCCTCAGCACCGAGCAGAAGCGCTACGGTAAAGGCGAGCTGATGGCGGAGTGGGTCGAAGGCATTCCGATGAAGCGCGCCGGCAAACCGGAAGACGTTGCCGGGCTGGTGGCGTTTCTCGCCTCCGACGATGCGCGCTACCTCACCGGGCAGACCATCAATATCGATGGCGGCTTGATTATGTCGTAATGCCGCCAGCCTGGCATTTTTCAGGTCAGGCTACACAAATCATGTCCCGGAGGCGGTGCTGCGCACCTGTCCGGGCTACCCGACTACCCGACGGCACAAGCCCCGTAGCCCGGACAGGCGCAACGCGCCGCCTCCGGGAACGCCAACACCGGGCATGCTAAAGAATATTTTTTTAGAGAGTAATAACTATGATCGCAAAAGATTTTGCCCAACAGCTGTTTAACCTGCAGGACCGCGTGGCCTTTGTCACCGGCGCGGGCAGCGGCATCGGCCAGATGATTGCTTACGGGCTCGCCAGCGCGGGGGCTCGGGTCGTCTGCTTCGATCTCCGCGAAGACGGCGGCCTCGCCGAAACCGTCAAAAATATTGAAGCCATCGGCGGAGAGGCCTGCTTCTACACCGGTGATGTGCGCCAGCTTAGCGACCTACGCGCCGGCGTGGCATTAGCGAAAAGCCGCTTTGGCCGCCTCGATATAGCCGTCAACGCCGCCGGGATTGCCAACGCCAATCCGGCGCTGGAGATGGAAACCGAGCAGTGGCAGCGGGTTATCGATATTAACCTGACCGGCGTGTGGAACTCCTGCAAAGCGGAAGCCGAACTGATGCAGGAAACGGGCGGCGGTTCGATTATTAATATCGCCTCGATGTCCGGCATTATCGTTAACCGCGGTCTCGATCAGGCGCACTATAACTGCTCTAAAGCGGGCGTTATCCACCTGTCAAAAAGCCTGGCGATGGAGTGGATCGGCAAAGGGATTCGGGTCAACTCCATCAGCCCCGGCTATACCGCCACGCCGATGAACACGCGTCCTGAGATGGTTCATCAGACCCGCGAATTCGAAAGCCAGACGCCGATCCAGCGCATGGCGAAGGTTGAGGAGATGGCCGGCCCGGCGCTGTTCCTCGCCAGCGATGCCGCCTCGTTCTGCACCGGCGTTGACCTGGTGGTTGATGGTGGTTTTGTCTGCTGGTAGAACGGATTTAGCTTAGAAAAATGCCGGTAAGGGTGAGGTTGACGTCAGCGAAGCAGTATGCAGGGTGGCGGCGCGATTGTTTTAACCGGTCGATGTTCTCTCGCCGTCCATCCTGCCCCCATAAGCAGAAAAAAAAAGGTGCCTTAAGGTTCCTTACCCAGCCTGCGGATAAGCGGGGATAGCTCCCCGCATACCGGCTACTTCTTCGTTTCGTAAGCGAGAACGGCCTTGAACTCCATACTACGTTCTTTGATGCTCAGCTCGCACAGTGAGTCGCGCACCATTAACGTCAATCCCAGCGCTGTCAGACACAGCACGATGATTGCCACCAGGGCGTATTTTGTCAGCATCTCGTTGCCTCCATGCGAAGAAGAGGCTACTATCCAACGTGCTAGGGTTGGATCGTGAGCCTCAGGTTGATGGGAACATCTCCTGGGGCTTCGTCTTTCTGAATCCTCACCTAAGCCTGAACGCAGAAAGCCTCAGGCACCCGCCGCCATCATACGCTTCCCTGCGCAATTCACTGTATATTTAACCAGCCGCAATCCTTTTTCAGAAAACGTTTAGATGACCTACATTCCGGGGAAGGTCACGCTGTTGCCCGGCGCTTCGCGATGCAGATGGATAAAGTTCAAATGACGCTCGTACTGGTCAAGAATATCGGTAATGACCTGCTCTTTGCTGTAGTCCATCAGGTCGTTGCCCTGACTCCCTTCCAGCAGGAAGGTCTCCAGACGATAGTAGGTCGACTTCCCGCTGCGCGCCCGGTAGGTAAAGCCGGGAATGGAGTACTGCTGCGGCCAGATCTGATAAACAAAGTTCTGCTCGTCGCCCATATGCACCAGCAGGTCAAGATGGCCCAGGCTGTCTCCCTCTTCCGGCGGCAGGCTTTTCAGCTCGACGTAAGCGCCGCGCAGCTTCAGCTCCTGCGCCACCTCTTCCATCGCCGGGAAGCACACCGTCTCCATCATCTGGCGGGTATAGCGCGTGCCGGGATAGTTCATCAGCCGCGACAGGCGCTTCTTCCAGCTCAGGCGATCCTGCACGCCGAGCGGTCGCGGGGCGGTGTCGCGGTTGGCGCTCTCGCGGCGATAATCCTCAACCTTCAGCGACTTGTACAATCCCGCCATCACGAAGAAGATCACGAAGCTAAACGGCAGCCCCATAATCACCGTCGCGTTCTGCAGGGCGGAAATGCCGTTAGTCATCAGCATCCCGAGGGTCAGCAGGCCGATAACCACCGACCAGAAGATCCGCAGCCAGTTTGGCGCATCGCTGTTGATATCCTTCAGCTTCGAGGTGAAGTTACCCAGCACCAGCGCCCCGGAATCCGCGGAGGTCACATAGAACAGCAGGCCGGTAATCGTTGCCACCGAAGCGCTAAAGGTAAACGCGGGATACTGCGCCAGCAGGTTATAGAAGCCGCGCTCCGGGTGGGCGACCGCCTCGGCGGCGAAGGCCGCATTGCCGTGGATGATTTCATACAGCGCGCTATTGCCGAAAACCGACAGCCACAGCAGGGTAAAGGTGAACGGGATAATCAGCGTTCCTACCACAAACTGACGAATGGTGCGTCCACGTGAAATACGCGCCAGGAACAGACCGACAAACGGCGACCACGCCACCCACCACGCCCAGAAGAACAGGGTCCAGTTGTTCATCCACTCTACCGGACGATCGAAGGCGAAGCTGTTCAGGGTCATGCCCATAAAACGATTCACATAGTCGCCAACGTTGAGCACCAGCGCGTTGAGCAGAAACTCGGTGTCGCCCATAAACAGGACAAACAGGATCAGCCCGAGGGCCAGCACAACGTTAAGCTCGGAAAGAATACGAATGCCTTTATCCACCCCGGAGGTCACGGAGATGGTGGCGATAATGACCGACAGCACGATCAGCGCCGCTTTCGCGCCCAGCGAGTCCGGAATATCAAACAGCACGTTGAGGCCGTAGTTTAGCTGCACCACGCCAATCCCGAGCGTAGTGGCAATACCAAAAATGGTGCCGATAACGGCGGCGATATCCACGCTGTGGCCGATTGGGCCATTAATCTTTTTGCCGAAGATCGGATAGAGCGCGGAGCGGATGGTCAGGGGTAAATTATAACGATAGCTAAAGTATCCCAGCGCCATCCCCATCAGGGCATACATCGACCAGCCGGTCAACCCGTAGTGAAACAGCGTCCACACCATCGCCTGGCGCGCCGCCTCCATGGTCTGCCCCGCCCCTTCCGGCGGCTGCATATACTGGGTCACCGGTTCGGCGACGGAGAAAAACATCAGGTCGATACCGATACCGGCGGCGAACAGCATTGCCGCCCAGCTGAGCACGCTAAACTCCGGCTTCGAATGTTCCGGCCCGAGCTTCACCGAACCGAAACGCGAGCAGGCGATGCACACAACAAACACGATATAGAGCGTCGCGGCGAGCAAATAGTACCAGCCAAAGGTGCGGGAAACCCAGTTCAGGGTACGGCCAATCCAGGCCGCGGAAAAATCGCTGAAGAAGAGAGTCATCAGGGAAAACAACAAAATCAGTCCGGCGGAAGTGTAAAAAACCACCGGATTGATTTTGTCCTTTTCTCTGCTCGGCGAAAGGTCTGTCATCCATTCTCCTTACTGTTTTTGCAACTATTAGAACCAAAATCGGCAACAATTAAGACACATTTTATATTGAACGTCCAATCAAAAACCGCTTTAATAGATAAACAAAGCTGATGAATGGAGTCTGAGAAATGCCCAAACTGGGGATGCAACCGATACGGCAGCGGCAGCTGATTGACGCCACCCTGGCCGCCATCAATGAAGTGGGAATGCACGATGCCACCGTCGCGCAGATCGCCCGGAGGGCTGGCGTATCAACCGGCATCATCAGCCACTATTTCAAGGATAAGAACGGCCTGCTGGAAGCGACGATGCGCGATATCACCGGCCAGCTGCGCCAGGCGGTGTTGGGCCGTCTGCACGCCCTGCCCGGCGCCGGCCCGCAGGAACGCCTGCGCGCCATCGTGGCGGGAAACTTCGACGACAGCCAGATAAGCAGCGCGGCAATGAAGGCCTGGCTCGCCTTTTGGGCCAGCAGCATGCATCAGCCGATGCTCTATCGCCTGCAGCAGGTCAGCAGCCGGCGACTGCTGTCGAATATCGTCTATGAGTTTCAGCGCGCCCTGCCGCGCGAAGAGGCGCAGGAGGCCGGATACGGTCTCGCCGCGCTGATCGACGGGCTGTGGCTACGCGCGGCGCTGAGCGGTAAACCGCTGGATAAAGCCCGCGCCGAAACGCTCGCCGAGCACTTCATCAGCCAATATCTGCCACCGACTTCTCACTAATGGAGGACCCATGTCCCGAATGGCCGAACAGCAGCTTTACATCGACGGTGGTTATGTTTCCGCCACCAGCGGTAAAACCTTCGAGACGATTAACCCCGCCAGCGGGGAAGTGCTGGCGACCGTCCAGGCCGCCGGCCGCGAAGACGTCGACCGGGCGGTAAAGAGCGCCCAAAAAGGGCAAAAAATCTGGGCGGCGATGAGCGCCATGGAACGTTCGCGCATTCTGCGTAAAGCGGTCGATATTCTGCGCGATCGCAACGATGAACTGGCGCGTCTGGAGACTCTCGATACCGGCAAACCGCTGAGCGAAACCGCCGCCGTCGAT
Organism: Klebsiella sp. PL-2018; assembly: GCF_019048985.1. Lineage (NCBI taxonomy): Bacteria > Pseudomonadati > Pseudomonadota > Gammaproteobacteria > Enterobacterales > Enterobacteriaceae > Klebsiella > Klebsiella sp. PL-2018. Next base: position 1,563,321 of record NZ_CP077673.1, on the reverse strand, counting down.
ATCGTCACCGGCGCCGATGTGCTGGAGTACTACGCGGGCCTGATCCCGGCGCTGGAAGGGAGCCAGATCCCGCTGCGCGATAGTTCATTCGTCTACACCCGCCGGGAACCGCTGGGCGTCGTCGCCGGGATCGGCGCCTGGAACTACCCGATCCAGATCGCCTTGTGGAAATCAGCCCCGGCGCTGGCGGCCGGTAACGCGATGATCTTTAAGCCGAGTGAAGTCACCCCGCTCACCGCCCTGAAGCTGGCGGAAATTTACCGCGAGGCGGGACTGCCGGCGGGAGTATTTAACGTGCTGCCGGGCATCGGCGCCGAAACCGGCCAGTATCTTACCGAGCACCCGGACATCGCCAAAATCTCCTTTACCGGCGGCGTCGCCAGCGGCAAAAAAGTGATGGCCAACTCCGCCGCCTCCTCGCTGAAGGAAGTCACCATGGAGCTGGGCGGTAAATCGCCGCTGATCGTCTGCGAAGACGCCAACCTCGACCTCGCCGCCGACATCGCGATGATGGCTAACTTCTATAGCTCAGGACAGGTCTGCACCAACGGCACCCGGGTATTCGTTCCGGCGCGCCTGAAGGCGGCGTTTGAAGAGAAAATCCTCGCTCGCGTGGCGCGTATCCGCCCCGGCGATCCGTTTGCTGAAAGCACCAACTTCGGGCCGCTGGTGAGCTTCCCGCACCGCGATAACGTGCTGCGCTACATCGCGATCGGCAAGCAAGAAGGCGCGCGCCTGCTCTGCGGCGGCGAGGTGCTGAAAGGCGAAGGCTTCGACCGCGGCGCGTGGGTCGCCCCGACGGTGTTTACCGACTGCGATGACCAGATGACCATCGTCCGCGAAGAGATCTTCGGCCCGGTGATGTCGATTCTGAGCTACGACGATGAGGAAGAAGCGGTTCGCCGCGCCAACGCCACCGAATACGGCCTCGCCGCCGGCGTCGTCACGCCGGATTTAAACCGCGCCCATCGCCTGATTCATCGGCTGGAGGCCGGGATCTGCTGGATCAACACCTGGGGCGAATCCCCGGCGGAGATGCCGGTCGGCGGCTACAAGCACTCCGGGATTGGCCGCGAAAACGGCGTGCAGACGCTGCACAGCTACACCCAGATAAAATCCATCCAGGTTGAGATGGGTCAGTTTCAATCCATATTTTAACCAGGAGGTCATTTTTGCAGTTTGACTACATTATTATTGGTGCCGGTTCCGCCGGCAACGTACTGGCTACACGACTGACGGAAGATCCCCAGACCACCGTCCTGCTGCTGGAAGCGGGCGGCCCGGATTACCGTTTCGACTTCCGCACCCAGATGCCCGCCGCGCTGGCCTTTCCTCTACAGGGTCGGCGCTATAACTGGGCCTACGAGACCGAGCCTGAACCGCATATGAACAATCGCCGCATGGAGTGCGGACGCGGTAAGGGCCTCGGCGGGTCCTCGTTAATCAACGGCATGTGCTATATCCGCGGCAACGCTATGGATCTCGATAACTGGGCCTCGGCGCCGGGGCTTGAGCACTGGAGCTACCTCGACTGCCTGCCCTACTACCGCAAAGCGGAAACCCGCGATATTGGCGCCAACGACTACCACGGCGGCAACGGCCCGGTCAGCGTCACCACGCCAAAGCAGGGCAACAATCCGCTGTTCCACGCGATGATTGAAGCCGGCGTACAGGCCGGCTACCCGCGCACCGACGATCTTAACGGCTACCAGCAGGAAGGGTTTGGCCCCATGGATCGTACCGTGACGCCGCAGGGACGCCGCGCCAGTACCGCGCGCGGCTATCTCGACCAGGCGCGCGCGCGACCCAATCTGACCATTCGCACCCATGCGCTGACCGATCGCATTATTTTTGCCGGCAAACGCGCCGTCGGCGTCGAGTGGCTGGAGGGCGACAGCACGGCGCCGTCAAACGCCACCGCCAGTAAAGAAGTGCTGCTCTGCGCGGGCGCCATCGCTTCGCCGCAAATCCTGCAGCGCTCCGGCGTCGGCAGCCCGGAACTGTTGCGCCAGTTCGATATTCCGCTGGTTCACGCCCTGCCCGGCGTCGGCGAGAACCTGCAGGATCATCTGGAGATGTATCTGCAGTACGAATGTAAAGAGCCTGTGTCGCTCTACCCGGCGCTGCAGTGGTGGAACCAGCCGAAAATCGGCGCCGAATGGCTGTTCGGCGGGACCGGCATCGGCGCCAGCAACCAGTTTGAAGCGGGCGGATTTATTCGCAGCCGGGAAGCCTTTGCGTGGCCGAATATTCAGTACCACTTCCTGCCGGTCGCGATTAACTACAACGGCTCAAACGCGGTGAAAGAGCACGGATTCCAGTGCCACGTCGGCTCCATGCGCTCCCCAAGCCGCGGCCACGTGCGTCTGAAGTCGCGCGACCCGCACGAACATCCGGCGATTCTGTTTAACTATATGTCCAGCGAACAGGACTGGCAGGAGTTCCGCGACGCGATTCGCATTACCCGCGAAATCATGCATCAGCCGGCGCTGGATAACTATCGCGGCCGGGAGATCAGTCCGGGGGCGGAGTGCCGGAGCGATGCCGAGCTGGATGAGTTTGTGCGCAATCATGCGGAAACCGCCTTCCATCCGTGCGGCACCTGTAAAATGGGCTACGACGAGATGGCGGTGGTGGATGGCGAAGGTCGGGTTCACGGGCTGGAAGGCCTGCGCGTGGTCGACGCCTCGATTATGCCGCAGATTATTACCGGCAACCTTAACGCGACCACCATCATGATTGGCGAAAAAATGGCTGACGCCATTCGCGGCCGTCAGCCGCTGCCGAAGAGCACCGCGGCGTATTACGTGGCGAACGGCGCGCCGGTTCGCCGGTAAAAGTAAGCACCCTAACCCTCTCCCTGCGGGAGAGGGTTAGGGTGAGGAAAAACTAGCGAAAATCTTCCAGCCGCTTTAGCTGCCGTCCATCAGCATCAAAGTTCTCCGGCGCCAGCCACGCCCGCAGCGCCGCGTCGCGCGCGGGCCATTCGCTATCGATAATCGACAGCATATCGCTATCGCGGGTTCGTCCTTTGCGCACCATCCTCTGACGAAGACGCCCCTCCCAGGTAAACCCCAGCCGGTCGGCGGCGCGGCGGGAGGCGAGATTCATCGAATCGCACTTCCACTCCAGCCGACGATAGCCGTGAGCAAAACCATTTTGCAGCAGCAGCCACACCGCCTCGGTCCCGAGCGGCGTATTTTTCATCGCCCGCGACCAGGTGACGTGCCCTATCTCCACCGTGCCCATCGCCCGCTCAATCGCCATATAGCTGACCAGCCCGACGGCCCGCTCGGCGCGCAAATCGATGACCGCATACGGCACCAGCCCGTCGTCCATAACCTTACCGGTGATCCAGTTCGCCGTTGACTCCACGCTCTGTGGGCAGGTGCTGGCAAGCCAGGTCCAGTCGCTGTCGTCGCCGAGGGCATAGGCGGCAAACAGATCCGCCGCGTGCCGCTCGGTATCCAGCGGCTCCAGCCGGCAAAAACGGCCATTTAACGCCGTGCGGCGCAGAAGTCCCGCGCCCTGCCACCCTGGCACGCGATCGTTGACCTGCTGACCAAATTCATTAATTTCCGGCACGCTTATCTCTCCCGTAGTGTTATCAAATTGTTATATCAAGAAAGGCGAATGGCCGGAAGATGCCCGGTACGATCGATCGTCATAACCCCTTGGTCTTGCTTATGCTTTTTAAGCATAAACTTAGCCGATCTTTGACTTTACGCCCGTAATTAAGCGGCCTAACGTAGCGAAACATCAATAATCACAATAACTTTTTTCAGGGATCGCATATGACTAAAAAACTGCTGCCGCTGCTGGTGCTCGCCGCGTTATCCGCCGCCGTTCACGCCGCCACGCCGCCGGGGACCCTGGTGGTCGCGCAGGGCCTCGACGATATCGTCAGCCTCGACCCGGCGGAAGCCAACGAGCTCTCCAGCATCCAGACGGTACCGAGCCTTTATCAGCGCCTGGTGCAGCCGGACCGCGATAACCCTGAAAAAATCACCCCGATCCTGGCCGAAAGCTGGCAGGCCGATCCGGCGGCGAAAACCCTGACCATCAAGCTAAAGCCCGACGCCAAATTCGCCTCCGGTAACCCGCTGCGCCCGGAAGATGTCATTTACTCGTACACCCGCGCGGTCATCCTGAACAAATCGCCGGCGTTTATTCTTAACGTCCTCGGCTGGCAGCCGGATAACATCGCCAGCCAGCTGAAGAAGGTAGACGACCATACCCTGGAGCTCCGCTGGACCGCCGACGTCAGCCCGGCGGTGGCGCTGAATATTCTCTCAACGCCGATCGCCTCTATCGTCGATGAGAAACAGGTCGCCCCGAACGCCAAAGATAGCGACTTCGGTAACGGCTGGCTGAAAATGCACTCGGCGGGCAGCGGCGCGTATAAAATGCGGGTCTATCAGCCGCATCAGGCCATCGTGCTGGAGGCCAACAGCAGCGCACCCGGCGGCGCGCCGAAGCTGAAAAGCATCATTATTAAGAACGTTCCGGACCCGGCCTCACGTCGTCTTCTCATCCAGCAGGGTGATGCCGACGTGGCGCGCGATCTCGGCGCCGACCAGATTGCGGCTCTGCAGGGTAAACCGGGCGTCAAGGTCCTCAGCATCCCTTCCGCTGAGCAGAACTATCTGGTCTTTAATACCGGCAACAGCGCCAACCCGCTGCTGAAAAACCCGGCCTTCTGGGAAGCGGCGCGCTGGCTGGTAGATTACAACGGCATCACGAAAGATTTGCTGAAGGGGCAATATTTCGTCCATCAGAGCTTCCTGCCGGTCGGCCTGCCGGGCGCGCTGGACAATAACCCATTTACATTCAACCCGCAAAAAGCCAAAGATATCCTCGCTAAAGCGGGCATCAAAGAGGCGCATTTCACCCTCGACGTCGAAAACAAGCCGCCGTTTATCACCATCGCCCAGTCGATGCAGGCGAGCTTCGCCCAGGGCGGCGTGAAGGTGGATTTGCTGCCGGCCGCGGGTAGTCAGGTCTATGCTCGCGTGCGCGCCAAACAGCATCAGGCGGCGATTCGGCTGTGGATCCCTGACTATTTCGATGCCCACTCTAACGCCAGCGCCTTTGCGTACAACGACGGTAAATCCAGTACCGTCGCCGGGCTAAACGGCTGGCAGATCCCGGAGCTGAATAAAGCGACCCTGGCGGCAGTCGCCGAGCCGGACGCAGCGAAGCGCCTGGATCTGTATAAAAACATGCAGGAGGCGCTGCAGCGCAGTTCGCCTTACGTGTTTATCGATCAGGGTAAAACCCAGATTGTGGTTCGCGATAACGTGAAGGGTTATCAGCAGGGTCTCAATGCCGATATGGTCTGGTATGACCGGGTAACCAAATAACGCCTGGGGCAGGTACGATCGGGTAGCCCGGACAGGCGCAACGCGCCGCCTCCGGGAACGCAGGCCCCGATACCTTATGTTTTCCCGGTGGCGCTGCGCTGACCGGGCTACAACAACAGATCGCGCCAGCTGATAACACTGTACTTTTTACCAACGGAATAACCATGTCTGCTGTGTTACCCCCCCGAGCAGAGCGGCGCGCAAAACGCCCCCTGCTCGCGCTGTTTCAGGGACTGCTGACGCTGGCCCTGACGCTGCTCGGCCTGCTGCTGGTGACCTTTGCGCTCTCGGCGCTGTCGCCGGTTGATCGGGTGCTGCAAATCGTCGGCGACCACGCCAGTCAGTCCACCTATGATCAGGTACGTCACCAGCTCGGCCTCGACCAGCCGTTGCCGCTGCAGTTCTGGCGCTATCTGGTGAATCTCGTCCACGGCGATCTCGGTATCGCCAGCTCAACCGGCCAGCCGGTGCTGCACGACCTGCTTGCCGCGTTCCCGGCCACCCTCGAACTGGCCACGCTGGCGTTGATTATCGGCGCGCTGTCGGGCGTTATCGCAGGCGTTCTCTGCGCCCGCTACGTCGGCTCGCCGTGGGATCTGGCGATGCGCACCTTTACGCTGCTCGGCAACTCGGTGCCGATCTTCTGGCTCGGTCTGCTGATGCTGGCGCTGTTTTACGCCAAACTGCAGTGGACGCCGGGGCCGGGGCGGCTGGACGATATCTATCAGTACACCGTCGAACCGCGCACCGGCTTTGCGCTCATTGATACCTGGCTCTCGGGTGATAAAGAGGCGGTTAAAAACGCCGCCGGGCACCTGCTGCTGCCGGTGCTGCTGCTGGCCTATTATTCTCTGGCGAGCATCACTCGCCTGACCCGTTCCGCCTGCCTGAGCGAAATGAACAAAGAGTACATCCTGCTGGCGCGCGCCAAAGGGGCCGGTGAGATGACGATTCTACTGCGTCACGTCCTGCCCAATATCCGCGGCACCCTGCTGACGGTGACCGCCCTCGCCTGGACCGCCATGCTGGAAGGCGCGGTGCTGACCGAAACCGTCTTCTCCTGGCCGGGAATTGGCCGCTATCTGACTACCGCGCTCTTTGCCGGCGATACCACGGCTATCATGGGCGGTACGCTGCTGATCGGCGCGAGCTTTGTGCTGATTAATCACCTCACCGACCTGCTGGTGCGGCTGACCGACCCGAGGATACGCTGATGCCGGGCTATCTGTTTTTACGCCGCCTGCGCCGCTCTCCCGCCGCCTTTTGCGGCCTGATCATCATTACGTTACTCCTGCTGATTGCGCTCTTTGCGCCCTGGCTGGCTCCGCTCGACCCGAACTGGCAGGACGCCGCCGCGCGGCTGCAGGGTCCGGGCCCGCGGCACTGGCTCGGCACCGACAGCTACGGCCGCGATCTTCTCTCAAGGCTGATTTTCGGCGCCCGTCCGGCGCTGGGGCTGGTCGCGCTGGTGACGGCGATTACGCTCCCCGCCGGTCTGCTGGTGGGGATCCTGTCCGGCTATTACGGCGGCTGGCTGGAACGCGTGCTGATGCGTTTTACCGACGTGGTAATGTCGATGCCGCGGCTGATTCTGGCCTTCGCGTTTGTCGCGATGCTCGGCCCGGGCCTGGTGAACGGCGCCCTGGCGCTGGCGCTGACGACCTGGCCCGCTTACGCCCGTCAGGCGCGCAGCGAAATTCAGCGCTTGCGCCATAGCGACTATCTGGCGGCGGCGGAGATGATGGGCATTCGCGGCCGGCGTCTGCTGATAGGTCATATTCTGCCGCTCTGTCTGCCCTCGGCCATCGTCCGGCTGGCGCTGGATTTAGCCGGGATTATTCTCGCCGCTGCCGGTCTTGGCTTCCTCGGCCTCGGCGCCCGCCCGCCAATGGCGGAATGGGGCGCGATGATCGCCGACGGCATGCAGGTCATTTTCGACCAGTGGTGGATCGCCGCCGCCCCTGGCGCCGTTATCCTGATCGCCAGCCTGGCGTTTAACCTGCTGGGCGATGGCCTGCGCGACGTTCTGGAGCCGCAACATGACTGATACTCGCCTGATCGTTCAGGGTCTGACCATCGACTATCCCACCGCCAGAGTGGTGGACCATTTAAGCTTCACGCTCGGCAACGAGCGGCTGGCGCTGGTCGGCGAATCCGGCTCCGGTAAATCCATGACCGCCCGCGCCCTGATGGGGCTGGTCCGCCGGCCCGGCGTCGTCAGCGCCGAGGCGCTCAACGTGCTGGGGCGCGACGCATTAACCCTTCGCGAACGCGGCTGGCGCGAGCTACGCGGCAACGATATAGCGATGGTGCTGCAGGACCCGCGCTACGCGCTCAATCCGGTAAAAAGCATTCAGGCGCAGCTGGAAGAGGCATTAACTCTGCATCAGCGCCTTAGCCGCCGCGCGCGGCTGGAGGCAGTCAAAGCCGCCATTGCCGCCGTCGGTCTGGATTTACCGGTGCTCAACCGTTATCCAGGCGAACTCTCCGGGGGGATGGGCCAGCGGGTGATGATTGCCCTTGCGCTGCTCAATAATCCGCAGGTGCTGATCGCCGATGAGCCCACTTCAGCCCTCGATGCCCGGCTGCGCAATCAGATCCTCGAACTGCTGGTAGAGCAGAGCGAACAGCGGCGGATGGCGATGCTGTTGATTAGCCACGACCTGCCGCTGGTGGCCGAGCACTGCCAGCGGGTGCTGGTCCTGTATCAAGGGGAAAAGGTCGATGAGATGGCGGCGCGAGATCTGCCGACGGCGACGCATCCCTACACCCGTACGCTCTGGACCTGTCGCCCGGCCGCGCAAACTTACGGTCAGATGCTGCCGACCCTCGACCGAACCCTGAACTTGACGGAGGCGGCGCATGGCGGTCGTTAATCTCAAGGATTTACAGGTTATTTTTGGCGAAAAAACCGCGGTGTCCGCCGCCAGCTTTGCCGTTGACGCGGGAGAAACGTTCAGCCTGATCGGCGCATCCGGCTGCGGAAAATCAACGATTCTCCGGGTATTAGCCGGGCTGCAGCGGGACTGGCGCGGCCGCGTTGAACTGTTCGATAAGGCCATTACGCCGGGCCTGCGTTTTCAGGGCGAGCTGCGGCGCAACGTACAGATGGTGTTTCAGGACCCGTACGCCTCGCTGCATCCCAATCATACGCTATGGCGCAAGCTGGCGGAGCCGCTGAAAATTCACGCTATCGGCGAGATCGAACATCGGGTGTCCACCGCCCTGCAAGAGGTGGGGCTGCCTGCCGACGCCGCGCGCCGCTATCCGCACCAGCTTTCCGGCGGCCAGCGCCAGCGGGTGGCGATTGCTCGCGCGCTGCTGCTGCGGCCAAAGATTCTGCTGCTGGATGAGCCAACGTCGGCGCTGGATATGTCGGTGCAGGCGGAAATACTGAATCTGCTCAATCGGCTAAAGCAGGAGCACGGAATGACCTATCTGCTGGTCAGCCACGATGCCGATGTGATTGCCCATATGTCGGACCGCGCGGCGTTTATGGCGGAGGGCGTGATTCAGCGCTTCTTTGACCGCGAAGCGCTGGTGAACGGCGAACATCGGATAGGCTGAAAACCCGCCCCCGCTCGCGCTACGCTTAGCGGGGCTACGGGTTCGCCGCCATCTGCGAGAAGGTCGCCCGGGTAAGGCATATACGCCGCGACCCGGGAAATCATCCCCTTATTTCGCCAGGCTCGCGAAGCGGGCGAATACCGCATCAAAAATCGCCAGCCCTTTTGCCACCTGTTCGGCGCTGATGGTGCACGGCGGCACCACGTGAATGCGGTTCTCCACCACAAACGCCAGCAGGCCGGCTTCGGTTAACGCGCCTTTAATGGCCGCCATATCGGCAGCGGTCAGAGGAGTTTTCCGCTCGCGGCTGCTGACCAGCTCCAGCGCCTGGAACAGACCGCGGCCGCGTACGTTGCCGATAATCGCGTGCTTCTCCGCCAGCGCTTCCAGCCCCGGACGCAGCACTTCGTTGCCGATGGTCGCCGCGTTCTCCACCACCTTCTCTTCCTTCATCGCGTCAATGGTGGCGACAATCGCCGCCATCGCCAGCGGATGGCCGGAATAGGTCAGCCCCCCGGCAAAGAAATGGTCATCAAAGTAGCGGGCGATTGGCTCGCTAATCAGCACGCCGCCGGCCGGGACGTAGCCGGCGTTAACCCCTTTGGCGAAAGTCACCAGATCCGGCACCACGCCATCCTGCTCGAAGGCGAACCAGCTCCCGGTACGACCAAAACCGGCCATCACTTCATCGAGGATCAGCACAATGCCAAACTCGTCGGCCAGCGCCCGCACGCCCTGCATATAGCCCTCCGGCGGGACAAGAATCCCGGCGGTGCCAGGAATCGACTCCAGCAGAATCGCGGCTATCGCGTTCGGGCCTTCGCACTCGATCATCCGCCGCAGATGGGCCAGCGCGCGCTGGCACTCCTCCTCTTCCGTCGTGGCGTTAAATTCGCTGCGGTAGAGATAGGGATTAAAGAAGTGCACGTGACCGCGTGAATACTCATTCGGCACGCGGCGCCAGTCGCCGGTGGCGGCAATCGCGCTGCCGGTATTGCCGTGATAGGAGCGATAGGCGGAGAACACTTTATCGCGCCCGGTATAGAGCCGCGCCATACGGATGGCGTTCTCGTTGGCGTCGGCGCCGGCGTTGGTGAAGAACACTTTGCTAAAGCCTTCCGGCACCAGCTCGACAATCCGCTTCGCCGCTTCGCCGCGGGCGAGGTTGGCGGTGGCGGGCGCGATGGTCACCAGCTCTTCCAGCTGGGCTTTCATCGCCGCCAGCACGCGAGGATGCTGATAGCCAATGTTGACGTTGACCAGCTGGCTGCTGAAATCCAGGTAAGTATTGCCTTCGTAATCCCACAGCTCGCAGCCTTTTGCCCCGGCGATCACCAGCGGATGTAAATTGCCCTGCATCGACCATGAATGAAACACATAAGCGCGATCCAGCTGCCGAACTTCATCATTGCTTATCGCTACCTCGTTCTGTAGTGCCAGCTTCATACCCTGCCCTCTCTCATGTCGTTGTTGTTGGCCTCATCATTGGCCGTGCGGGGGAGAAACGGATAGAGCCAGTCAGGCGAAAATGATGTGACACCGTGTCACATCGCCGCGCGCCGACTGGCCCTGTGCCCGCGCGCGCGCGGTTTTTATAGTGGGAGCGACAACCTGCACAGGAGAATGAAATGGCAACGAGCAAAGTGGTGTTTATTACCGGGGCGACCTCGGGATTTGGGGAAGCAGCGGCGCAGGTCTTCGCCGATGCGGGCTGGTCGCTGGTGCTGAGCGGACGCCGTTTTACGCGGCTGAAGACGTTACAGGATAAGCTCGCCTCGCAGGTGCCGGTGCACATTATCGAACTCGACGTACGCGATAGCGATGCGGTGGCCGCGGCCGTAGCGGCGCTGCCCGCGGGCTTCGCCGATATCACGACGCTGATTAACAACGCCGGGCTGGCGCTGTCGCCGCAGCCCGCGCAGAAAGTGGATCTGGACGACTGGAAAACGATGATCGACACCAACGTCACCGGGCTGGTCAACGTGACCCACGCGCTGCTGCCGACGCTGATTAACCACGGCGCGGGCGCGAGCATCATCAATATCGGCTCTATCGCCGGGCAGTGGCCCTATCCCGGCAGCCACGTCTACGGCGCCAGTAAGGCTTTCGTGAAGCAGTTCAGCTATAACCTGCGCTGCGATCTGCTCGGGACCGGGGTGCGTGTGACCGATCTCGCACCGGGCATTGCCGAAACGGAATTTACCCTGGTGCGCACCAAAGGCGACCAGGCGGCGTCGGACAACCTGTATCGCGGTACCACGCCGCTGAGCGCGCGGGATATTGCCGAACAGATGTTCTACATCGCTACGCTGCCGGACCATATGAATATCAACCGGGTCGAGGTGATGCCGGTGCGTCAGGCCTGGCAGCCGTTCGCCATCGATCGGGATTAAGGTTTGGTAGAGCGGAGAGGCGCGTAAGCGCCGCCTCCGGGAATGTTTCATGCAGCTACGGATATGTCTCTGAAACAACGTGTTATGCAGCGATGCCCTGGCCCCCGCTGAAATCGGCGAACCGGAGGACCGAAGACAAGGGCTGGCCGCCAGGGATGGCGGACAGAGGCGAATCGAGACAGTGATGTCGAGTTGAGCCGACCTCGGGCTGAGGACCGGGAGGTGAGCGCAGTGCGCAGCACCGATTTCTTTGCGGGACCGCGGGGATTGTAAAGGGGGAGACGGTTTTCTCCCCCTTTACCCGTTCACCTACCACGGTGAGACATTTTCTGCGAAATAGCGGTGAACGGAACCCCTCAACAGCGTCCCGGAGGCGGCGCTTATCGCGCCTGTCCGGGCTACCCAATCTGCCACCCTCCAACACCGAGCCCGGAAATCCCGGGTCGCGGCGTAAACGCCTTACCCGGGCTACCGCCCCTGCATGAACACCGTCCCGGAGGCGGCGCTTGACGCGCCTGTCCGGGCTACTCGATCTGCCTCCCTCATGCACCGAGCCCGGAGATCCCGGGTCGCGGCGTAAACGCCTTACCCGGGCTACTCCCCGCTGACGGCTGGAGACCCGTAGCCCCGGTAAGCGCAGCGCGACCGGGGAGAACGGCCGCTGATGCTTACCGACTACTCTGCAAAAACTGCCTAACGCGCTCGGAATCCGGGTTGGTGAAAAACTTCTCCGGCGGCGCTTTCTCAATCAACAACCCCTTCTCTAGAAACACCACCTCATCCGAGACCTGGCGCGCAAAATCCATCTCGTGGGTCACCACCACCATCGTGTAGCCCTCGGCGGCCAGCGCCTTCATTACCCCCAGCACCTCGTTGACCAGCTCGGGGTCCAGCGCCGACGTCGGCTCATCAAACAGAATCACCTCCGGCGACATCGCCAGCGAACGGGCAATCGCCACCCGCTGCTTCTGTCCACCGGAGAGCGTAATCGGGTAAACGTCGGCTTTATGCGCCATCCCCACTTTCTCCAGCTGCTGCATGGCGATAGCTTTCGCTTCATCACGCTTCATCCCCTTCACGTGCAGCAGCGCTTCGCTGACGTTCTGCTGCACCGTCAGGTGCGGCCACAGGTTAAAGCTCTGAAACACCATGCCAACCCGCTCGCGGATTTTCGACAGCTGGCGATGGGACATCGCGCGGCCATTATGCTCATCAATCCCCAGCCGCTGGCCGCTGATGCGGATCTCGCCGCGATCCGGCTGTTCCAGCCAGTTCATGCAGCGCAGCAGCGTCGATTTACCCGACCCCGACGAGCCGAGAATGCTCACCACGGTCCCCTTTTCTACCGTCAGGTTGATATCACGCAGAACTTCCACGTTATCAAACTGTTTAGAGACGTTTTTGACGCTTACAGCAGTAGTATCAGACATGACTCATTCCTCTTCTGACTCCCCAGGCGCTCAGGCGTTTAATCAGCAGCTCCACCAGGATGCTGATCGCCCAGTAGAGCCCAATCGCGACGATAAAAGCGTTAAACGGGATAAAATAGGTGGCCTGCACGCTGTTAGCCGCGGCGGTTATCTCCTGGACGGTGATAATGCTGAGGAAAGCGGTATCTTTCAGGCAGATAATCAGCTGGTTCCCCATCAGCGGGAGCGCGGAAGAGAGAATATTGGGCAGAATAATGCGGCGGAATATTTTGTAGCGCGAAAACCCCTGCGCGACCGCCGCCTCGATATAGCCACCGGAAAATACCCGCCGCTGGCTGCGCAAAATCTCAAAGAAATAGGCGCCGTGGTAGATAATTAAGGCAATTAAGCCGGCGGTCCAGGGCTCCATACTAATACCCACTTGCGGCAGCCCGTAATAGAGCAAATAGGCGAGGATCAAAAAGGGAATCGCCCGCATTAAGCTGACAAAGGCAATAATAAGCCGGTTAAGGGTTTTCTTTTGATATTCGCTTAAATAGCACAGGACAACGCCGATAATTAATCCAGCAATTGCCGCGGTAATAAAAAGCTCAAGGGTGGCGAGTAAACCGGCAATAAAGCTGTCGCGCACCGACCAGATAACGGCCCACTGATTCATAGCACCTCCCGTATTTATCGTGCCAGACGCTTCGCTTTACGCTCGGCCATTCCCTGCAGTTTCAGCAGCAGGCCAATAATCACCACGTACAGCAGACCCGCCGCCAGAATCGGCGAAAGCGGTTCATAGGTGACCGAAGAAATCCGGTTGGTGACGCGCGTCAAATCCACCACGCCAATCACCGCAATGGCCGGACTGCCCTTAATCAGGAACGACATCTCGTTAACCAGCGCGGGCAGGCTTTCAATCCACATCTGCGGCAGCATGATGTAGCGGAAGTAGGCCCAGCGGCGCATCCCGACCGACTCCGCCGCTTCCCGCTGTTCGCGGGGAAAAGTGCGAAAGGCGTTGCGCCATATTTCGGCGTTAAAGGCCGAGGTATTGAGCGTCAGCGCCACTATCGCTGCGACGTTTTTGTCGAGGTTAATCCCGACGGTCGGCAGAGAAAGAAACAGGAACAGCACCAGCGTGACCAGCGGCGTCGCGCGGGCGAGGCTGATATAGACCACCAGCAGCTGATCGATAACCGGAATGCGCAGCATGCGCACCAGCGCAATTAGCAGGCCAATCACCACCCCAAAGGCAATGGCGATGGCCGAAATCCAGAGGGTCGTCCATGCGCCTTCAATCAGTAACTGCCAGGAAATTGCATCCATGAAGCCCTCCTTCACTCAACGGGCGGCGGTTACCCGCCGCAGAACGCATTACAGACCGGCCAATTTATGGAACTGTTCCGGGCTGGTGATTGGCACGTTCGGAAGATCGTCATAGGTTTCGCCAAACCACTTTTTCTGGAGTTCCGCAAGCTTGCCGGTCTCCTTCATGTGGTTCATAAACTTGGTCATATAGGCCAGCAGCTGCGGCGAGTTTTTCGGGATCGGCCAGGCCATATAGCCCGGGCCGGATACCGCCAGACCTTTGGCGAACACCTTCGGCTTGGCCTTCGCCAGGTCGTTGACCGAGATAACCACGTTAATCACGTAGTCCAGGCGTTTGTTGGCAAGATCGGCGTAGGCTTCCGGGTAGGAGGGATACTCCACCACCGGCCCCAGCTTACCGCCGGTTTTCTCCAGCATCGCTTTCAGTTCCGGCAGCCTTGCCAGCAGCGCGCTGCCCGCCTGTACGCCCACCTTTTTCCCGCTCAGTTCGGCAATGGTGTTCAATGAATTATCGCCCGCGCGTTTGACAAAATAGTGCTGCGCTGACGCCCACGGCGGCGTGAAATCAAAGACCTTGAGACGGTCGTCGGTAATTACCGCGCCGGTTAAGGCCATATCGTATTGCCCGGTAGAAACCGCCGCCAGTAATCCGGTCCACGGCAAAATGCTCTGGTCGACGTTGAATTTCGCGTATTTGCGTAATTCATCGAGCATATCTTTGTTGAAGCCATCCGCCTGGCCGTTATTCATAAAGTTAAAAGGCGCGTAATCATCTTCGGTTGCGACTTTCAGGGTGCCGGATTTTTCTATTTCCGGAAGATCCGCGGCGGCTGCGTGATAAGAAAAGGCCATCGCCATGATGGCGCCCAGACAAATTGAACCTAATGATTTTTTCATTAATTCACCCCTAATTAATTCGCCAGACGTGTTCACTCCAGAACATGAAAAGGTTTTGCAAAATATGTGCCGACGGAAGTTCCGGTCCGCGACTGATGAATACGTTTTTACTGTAGGGAGCGTTTTAAATTTCCGGATAGAGCCAGATTCACCGCGCGGATGTGTCAGTCATTCTCAGGGTGGTATGGAATTTGCTCCAGTGTCTGTACTGTGCGTTTGAGTAAGGAGCCAGGCATGATCCGACACCTGTTACACGTTGATTTCGACCCGCGCCGCGGTTTGCAGGAGCAGGTGCGCGAGACGCTGATTAACGCCATTCTGGGCGGCATTTTTTCCGCCGACACGCCGCTCCCCTCCTGCCGCCAGCTGGCCAGCCAGCTGCGGGTCTCGCGCAACACCACGGCGCTGGTTTTTGAAGGGCTGGTTAACGAGGGATACCTCGTGAGTCGCCCGCGCAGCGGTTATTACCTGCATCCGGATTACCAGCACGCCAGCCCCGCTTCGGCGCCGGAAGCTGCACCGCAGGACGAGGGTTCTGCACCACGCTGGGGCACGCGGCTGCAAATCACCCCCAGCCAGCAGGAGTCGATTCTGAAACCGGCCGGCTGGATGAACTACCGCTATCCGTTTATCTACGGCCAGCCGGATACCCGCCAGTTCCCGCTGGCGACCTGGCGCTCGGCGGCAAACTGGCTGCACGGCGGGGTGCGCGACCCGGAGTGGGTGGTGGATCACATCGATCGCGACGTGCCGATGCTGATTGAGCAGATCCGCACCCGGGTGCTGCCCAAACGCGGCATTGTCGCCTCGCCGGACGAGATTCTGATTACCCTCGGTTCGCAAAACGCGCTGTACCTGCTGACGCGCCTGCTGATGTCATCCAGCACGCGCGTTGGCGTGGAGAATCCCTGCTTTCGCGAGGCTATTAACACCTTTCTGCTTGCCGATACCGATATCGTGCCGCATCCGGTGGATGAACAGGGGATCGTCCTCAACGACGCCCCCTGCGATTACTACTACGTCACTCCCGGACACCAGGTGCCAACCGGGGTGGCGATGAGCAAAGCGCGGCGCGACCAGCTGCTGGAGCATGCCGCTCGCCATGATGCGGTGATTATTGAGGACGATTACGACTCTGAAAGTAACTTTATGCTCAACCCGCTGCCGGCGCTGAAGGCCAGCGATCGCTGCGGAAGAGTGATCTACGTGAGCAGCCTGTCAAAAGCGCTATCGCCGGGCCTGCGGCTGGGCTTTATGGTCGCTGACCCGGATCTGATTGACGAAGCCCGGGCGCTGCGGCGGCTGGTGTATCGTCATCCGCCGACCAATATTCAGTATCAGATGGCCCATTTCCTCGCCCAGGGCCACTATGAAACCCACCTGCGGCGCTACCATTACGACTCTGCCCAGCGCTGGGACCGTCTCAACAACGCGCTACAGCAGCATCTGCCGGAGTGCCGCATCATCCCCGGCAGCGAACACGCCAACGCGTTCTGGCTGGCCACGCCGGAGCAAATCAACACCCAGCAGCTGACCTGGCGCGCCGCCCACGCCGGGGTGCTGATTGAGCCCGGCGCGCGGCATTTTCTCAGCGACGCGCCGCCGGCTAATTTCTTCCGGATGGGGTTCCACGCCATTCACCCTGACGCCATCGAACAGGGCGTGGAGGTACTGCGCGGCCAGCTGGCGCAGATGGGCTGAACGCAGGGCCCCCAGCCTTAACGCGGCGGCCTCACGATGATAGCGACAAATAAGGATGAACGGCGGAAACAATAAGACCGACGGCAAAACACACAAACACGATGCCACCGGTTTTATTCAGCTTAACAAAGGCATTCCCGGACGACATTTTCGTTTTTACGCTGTGTGCGAAAAGGCCGTAGAGTGAATGAATGACAACCACCAGAATACAGAAGGTTATCGACAGCACGCTGAACTGCGGAATAAAGGGCTGCTGCGGATGAATAAACTGGGGAAACAGCGCCATAAAAAACACAATGGGTTTGGGGTTAAACAACGACACCAGTACTCCCTGACGAAACCGCTGGCTGGCGGAAGGCATCGTTGAATCGGCAGAAGAGAGAGGTTGATTCAGCGCGCGGGGCACCGAGCGAAAGAGCTTTACGCCCAGATAGATCAGATAGGCCGCCCCAACCCCCTTGACTATCAACAGCGTCAGCTGAGAGGTGGTAATCATCACGCCAACGCTGCTGGCAGCAATAATAGATATGACGCCCATCCCCACCGCCACGCCGATAATCCCCGCCATTGCATTACGCAGATTATAATTCAGGGTGTTGGTCAGCGTCAGAAGCACTCCTGGCCCGGGGCTGGCAATGGTCAGGCTGGCAATCAGTATATAAAGGTAGAGCTGCTGCATTGAAAAAGGATCCTGTACAGAACAGGGCGCGGCTCCGCCCCTGAAATGATTAACAACGTCGTATCTTCAGGACGTGCGCTCGCTCAGCGTCAACAGCACAACCGTACTTGATGTGTTTTGTACACTACCGTAACAATTTTATATTGTCATCAAATTTAAAATTAACCCTATAAATCATAATAATAAAAAACAAACATTTATTTTAAGACTATTAACCCGCTATTTACCCCATAAAACGTTACTAATAAGTCACCCTATCGCTCGCCGCCGAAACGCTAGCGATATTGCTCATACTCCACGGCTTCGCGAACCTGGACTAGCGCCGCGCGCAGGCTATCGAAGGGAACGGAGCCGAGGGCGATGCGGATCGCCTGCGGAACGTTCGCTGTAACGCAAAAAGGCTCGGCGGTCGACACGGAAATATGGCGCTCCTTTTCGAAAAACCGGTGATATAAACCGTGCTTTCCGGCGCATAGCTGGCCACCGGCGGCGGCGGATGGCAGGTGATTAGCTGGGCGCTGATTATGGCGCTGCCTTTTATGCTGGTGGCCTCGTGGATGACCCGGCCAGCGTCATGGGGCGCTATATCGCCTTCCGCCTGGATCGCGCTCGGCTATGTGTCGCTCTTTAGCATGCTTATCGGCTTTATTTTCTGGTACAAAGGGCTCGCCGCTGGCGGTATCGCCGCCGTCGGCCAGCTCCAGCTATTACAGCAGTTCTTCGGGCTTGGCCTGGCGGCGGCGCTTTTGCACGAAACCGTCAGCCCATTGATGCTGGCCGTGACGCTGGGCGTGATTTTGTGCGTTATCGGTTCGCGCAAATTTGGCAGCTAGCCTGTATTGCCCTTGTAGCCCGGAAATCCCGGGTCGCGGCGTAAACGCCTTACCCGGGCTACCGCCCCGCAGACGGCTGGAAACCCGTAGCCCCGGTAAGCGCAGCGCGACCGGGGAGAACGGCCTGATGCTGACCGTAACCCTGGGCATGATTCTGTGCGTTATCGGTTCGCGCAAATTTGGCAGCTAGCCTGTATTGCCCTTGTAGCCCGGAAATCCCGGGTCGCGGCGTAAACGCCTTACCCGGGCTACTCCCCCGCAGGCGGCTGGAAACCCGTAGCCCCGGTAAGCGCAGCGCGACCGGGGAGAGCGGCCGTTTATACCACCCGCGCGTACTGCAGCATCACCTGCAGCAGCACGTTCGCGCCGGCCTCAACGTGCTCCGGCGACGCATACTCAATTTCGTTGTGGCTGATCCCGTCCCTGCAGGGGATAAAAATCATCCCGGTTGGCGCCAGGTAGCTCATATACACCGCGTCGTGCCCGGCGCCGGAGACAATCTCCCGCGCCGGATAGCCCAGCCGCTGCGCGGCGTCGGCGATCGCCGCCTGGCAATCCGGGTGGAACGGCGCCGCTGGATAGTGGCTCACCTCTTTCAGCGCCACCTTCAGGCCGCTCTCCCGCTCAACCCCGGCGATAAACGCCCGCAGCTGGCGGTCCATCTCATCCACCAGCGCATCGCTGAGATTACGCATATCAATCGAAAAAGTGACCTCTCCCGGCACCACGTTGCGGCTGTTCGGATAGACCTGCACCCTCCCTACCGTACCGCGCCCTTCCTCGCTGCGCCCGGCGATCGCCACGACCTCCTGCATAATGCGGGTCGCCACCTGCAGCGCATCCTGACGCAGGCGCATCGGCGTCGGTCCGGCGTGGGACTCCTGGCCGGTCACCACGCAGTCATACCAGCGGATCCCCAGCACGCCCTGCACGATACCGATAATTTTCGCTTCATCTTCCAGAATCGGCCCCTGTTCAATATGCGCTTCAAAGTAGGCGCCAATCGGATGATCGCCCGGCGTCTGGCTGCCGATATAGCCGATGCGCGCCAGCTCCTCGCCCACGGTTTTACCGTCCGCATCCTGCGCGGCATAGACAGTTTCCAGCGGGAATACTCCGGCAAACACCCCGGAGCCCATCATCACCGGCACAAAGCGCGAGCCCTCTTCGTTGGTCCAGAACACCACTTCAATTGGCGCTTCGGTTTCGATATGCCGATCGTTCAGGGTGCGCACCACCTCCAGCGCCGCCAGCACGCCGTAGTTGCCATCAAATTTGCCGCCGGTGGGCTGGGTATCAATATGGCTGCCGGAGACAATCGGCGGCAGCGCCGGATTACGCCCTTCCCGGCGCATAAAGACGTTGCCGATTTTATCGACGGTGACGCGCATCCCCGCCGCCTGCGCCCAGCTAATCACCAAATCCCGCCCCTTGCGATCGAGATCGGTGAGCGTCAGACGACAGCAGCCGCCCTTCGGCGTGGCGCCGATTTCCGCCAGCGCCATCAGCGACTCCCACAGACGCTCGCCGTTAACCCGGCAGTCGGTGGTTTCGGTCATCGGGGTAAAAAGGACATCACTGCTCATTTCGGTCTCCTTGCATAAACGCGGCGGCCAGCTCGACCAGCAGACGATCGCTGCCGCGCGGGCCTAAAAATGAGATCCCCAGCGGCAGACCGCCCGTCTGGGCGACCGGCAGCGTCACCTGCGGACGTTGGGTCATCACGGAAATTAACAGCAGGTCGTGAGACAGGCGCCGGACCGCTTCTATCTCTTCGGCCTGCGCCGTCAGCAGCGGCGCGCCATCGGGAACGGTCGGCATCACCAGGACCGCATCGCCCAGCTGCGCGTCCCACCAGGCGGTAAAACGCTCGCGCAGCTGGCAGGCGGCGTCAAACTGCGCGCGAGTGACCGCTTTGCCCCAGAAAAAGCGCTCGCGGACGTCCGGGCCTAGCTGCAGACCATAGCGCTCAATGGTTTCGCCCTGCGCCTGCCACGCTTCGTAGCCCTGAATCTGGCGGAAGGCGAGATAAATATCGTCCGCGTCGGGCAGCGGCGCATCGAGCGGCGCTAACGGGCCGAAAAAGCGCGCCAGCCGTTGGCGGACCGGCAGCAGCGCCTGCTGGCTGCGCAGCGGCAGGCGGGAAAACAGCCCATCGTGGCAGGCCAGCCGCACGCCGTCGAAATCCGCGCGTTCATCGTCGAACAGACAAGCGGCGACGGCGGAAAAGACCTCCGGCGAGCGGGCAAAGAAGCCGCAGGTGTCCATGGTGGCGCACAGCGGCTGGCAGCCGTCGAGGGAGAGACGGCCGTGGGTTGGACGCAGGCCAAACAGTCCGCAGTAGCTCGCCGGCGTGCGTACCGAGCCGCCGGTATCGCTGCCGAGGGCAAAGTCGCACGCCGCGTTCGATACCGCCGACGCCGAGCCGGACGACGATCCGCCGGGTATATGATTCGGCGCGGCGCCGTTGCGCGGGGTACCGTAATGCACGTTGTGCCCGCTCATCGAATACGCCAGCTCGCTGGTATGGGTTTTGCCGATAAAGCGCGCGCCGTTATCTAACAGCTTTTGCACCACCGGCGCGGTGCGGTTTTTAATCCCGGACAGCGCCAGCAGGTGCGGATTGCCCCCGCCGGTTGGGTAGCCCGCCACGTCGAACAGATCTTTGACCGCAAAGGTTAAGCCGCTCAGCGGCCCGCTGAGCGCATGCGCCACCGGATGCGGCGGATAGGGCATAAAGGCGCGAATGTCGTCCTGCATGATGGTTTCCTCCTGGCCTCAGGCGTAAAGCGCCTGGTTTTCAACGGACGGGCTCAGCTCACGCCAGCGATGGCAACTTACCACGTGACGCGGCCCGGCCGGTTCGGTCGTCGGCTGGCTTTGCGCGCAGGCGGGGCGCGCGTGTGGACAGCGTTCGGCAAACGCGCAGCCCGGCGGCAGGCACGAGAGATCCGGCGGCGAGCCGGGAATACAGTGCAGCGCATCGCCCTTTTTCAGCCCCTCTTTCGGCCGGCTGCCCAGCAGCACCTGGGTATAGGGATGGCGCGGACGATACAGAATCTCCTCGATCGACGCCTCCTCCACGATGCGCCCGGCGTACATCACCGCCACCCGGTCGGCGATCTCCACCGCCGCGCCGATATCGTGGGTCACAAATATAATCGACAGATCGCGCTGCTTTTGCTGCTCACGCAGCAGAATCAGGATCTGGATTTGCACCGTGGCATCGAGGGCGGTGGTCGGCTCATCCGCCAGCAGCAGCTGCGGGTTGCAGGAGAGCGCGAGGGCAATCATCGCCCGCTGGCGCATCCCGCCGGACATCTCGTGCGGGTAAGCATCCAGCCGCCGCTCGGGGCTCGGAATGCGCACCTGACGCAGCGCCTCCAGCGCCCTTTCCCGCGCCGCCTGCCGCGACAGGCCTTCATGGCGACGCAGCCCCTCGACAATCTGCTGGCCCACGGTATAGACCGGGTCGAAGGCCAGCAGCGGCTCCTGGAAAATCATCGCGCAGCGCGCGCCGCGGTAGCGCCGCAGCTGCCCGGCGCTCATGTTCAACACATCCTCTTCCCCGACCCTCAGGGTACCGGAAAGCACGCTGCTTTTCGGCGGGTGCAGCCGCATCAGGGCGCGCAGAGTGACGCTTTTCCCGGAGCCAGACTCGCCGATCAGCGCCATCACCTCGCCTTTTTGCACATCAAAGGAGACGCCGTTGACCGCGTTGACCGTCTGACCGTCGCGGCGAAACTCAACCCGCAGGTCACGGATATGGACGTAGGCTTCATGCGACATGGCTGACCTCCTGAATGGCGATATTTTGATGCCAGGGCGACGCGGGCTGCGCCATCAGGCAGGCGCTCTGGTGCCCCTCGCCGACGCTTTCGAGCGTCGGTTTCACCTCGGCGCACACCGCTCTGGCGTGCGGGCAGCGGGTATGAAAGCGGCAGCCGGAGGGCGGAGAAATCGGGCTGGGCGGATCGCCGCTCAGCGGCGAGGTTAAGGTGCGATTGTGCGGGTCCATTGACGGCATCGAGCTTAACAGCGCCCGGGTATAGGGGTGGGCCGAGGCGGTAAACAGCTGCTCCGCCGGGCCAATCTCCACCACCTCGCCGAGATACATCACCAGAATGCGGTCCGACAGCCAGCGCACCACGTGCAGATCGTGGCTGATAAACACATAGGTCAGCGCCAGCGTCCGCTTCAGCTCCTGCAGCAGCTGCAGCGCCTGAGCTTCCACCGACTTATCCAGCGCCGAGACGGCCTCGTCGAGGATCACCAGCCGGGGCTTCATCGCCAGCGCGCGGGCAATATTCACCCGCTGGCGCTGGCCGCCGGAAAGCGCGTGCGGATAACGATGGGCAAAACGTTCCGGCTCAAGGCCGACGTGCGCCAGCAGATAGCGGGCGTACTCGCTGGCCTCTTTGGCGCTGACGCCGTGTACCCGCTGGCCGAACGCAATGCTCTCTTCCATAGTCATGCGCGGGTTGAGCGAGGCGTAGCTATCCTGGAAAACCATCTGCACCTGGCGGCGATACGCTTTCATCGGCAGGCGCGATGAACCCACCTCCAGACCATCGAAGATCAGCTCCCCGCTGTCCTGCTTAAGCAGCTGCATCAGCAGCCGCGCGGTGGTGGATTTACCGCAGCCTGACTCCCCCACCACGCCGAGGGTTTCGCCTTTGATCACCGAAAAACTGACGTCGTCCACCGCCTGCACCACTTCGCGCGCTTTGCCGCCGCCGGCGGGAAAATGTTTCAGCAGATTGTTGACCTTCAGCAGCGGCTGCGCCGGTCCGCCGAGGTCGATATTGATAAAGGGTTGCATCGCTTACTCCTTAATCGCCATTGCCGCACGCAGGCGGTCCGCGAGGATATTGAACGAAATGGAGGTGATAAAAATCATCAGGCCGGGCAGCGCCGCTACCCACGGCTGGGTATAAATCGCCGTACGCAGGGTGTTCAGCATCAGCCCCCATTCCGGCTCCGGCGGGCGAACCCCGAGACCGAGAAAAGAGAGCCCGGAGGCGAGGATCATGCACACCGAAATCAGGCCGGTGGAGAAGACGAAAATCGGCCCCAGCACGTTGCCCAGCACCTGGACGCGAATAATGGTGAACGCGCTGGCCCCGGTGGCCCGGGCGGCGTCGATATAGTCCATATGCCGCACCTGCGCGGTGACGCTTTCGGCGATACGCGCCACCTGCGGCACGAACACCAGGGTCAGCGAGAGCAGCGCGTTACCGATGCCCGCCCCCAGCGCGCCGGAGAGCGCGATCGCCAGCAGCACCGAGGGAAAGGCGTAAAACACGTCCACGGTGCGCATAATCAGGGTGTTGGTTTTACCGCCCGCATAGCCGGCGATAATGCCGATCGCCCCGCCGATGAAAAAGGCGAACACCACCGGGACAATCCCCATAAACAGCGACAGCCGGGTGCCGAGAATCAGCCTTGATAGCATATCGCGCCCGAGCTCATCGGAGCCCAGCGGAAAGCCGTCGGCGCCAATCGGTTTGAGGCGTAAAAACATCGATGTTTGATACGGATCTTTCACGATTAGCCAAGGACCGAACAGCGCCAGCGCCAGCAGGATGAGAATGATCGCGCCGACGAATACGCCGCCCGGGTCGCGCAGCAGGCGGCGAAACACGCCGCGCCAGTAGCCTTGTCTGGCAACCGTCGCGGCAGAGACGGTAATGCCTTTGGTCGTCACGGTATCCACCATCGTCAGCTCCTCTTAATTCGCGGATCGAGACTGGTTTGCAGAATATCCACCAGCAGATTGAGCAGGACAAAGAACAGCGCCAGTACCCAGATGGTGCCCTGCAATAGCGGCAGATCGCGCTGGAAGATAGCGGTGTTCAGCAGCAGACCGGTGCCGGGCCAGGAGAAGACGGTTTCCACCAGAATCGAGCCGCCCATCAGATAGCCGACCTGCAGCCCCATCACCGCCAGCGCGGTCGGGGCGGCGTTTTTCACCACGTGCAGAAAGATCCGCGACTCGTTGAGCCCCCGGGCGCGCAGGCCGACGATAAACTCCTGGCTGAGAATGTCCGCCACCTGCGAACGAACGGTGCGGGCGATAATGCCGGTCGGGATCACCGACAGCGTGAAGGCCGGCAGCAGCATAAACTGCAGGTGTTCCCAGTTCCACTGCCAGCCCACCTCGCCGATTGGCCCGCCGCCGGTCGCCGGCAGCAGCGCGAATTTGACGCTAAAAACGATGACCAGCAGCATCCCCAGCCAGTAGTGCGGTACGCTGACGCCAAACACGGATAGCACTGAGGCCAGACGGTCAATAATGCTGTTACGAAAGTAGCCGGCGACAAAACCGAACAGGCTGCCCAGCGCAAACCCGATCGCCGTCGCCAGCAGCGCCAGACGCAGAGAGTAGGTGACCGCCGTCATCACTTCATCGATGACCGGGCGCCCGGTGGCGACCGACATGCCCAGATCGCCGTGCAGCGCCCGCCATAGCCAGTGCACAAACTGCAGCGGCAGCGGTTTATCAAAGCCGTAGGCCTGCATTAAGGTCTGACGCAGCGATTCCGAAGCGTCCGGCGGCATCACCGATACCAGCGGGTCGCCCGGCGCTATCTGCACCAGCATAAAACAGATCACCGCCACCCCGAGCATGGTGGGGACGGCCAGCAGGATGCGATATAGCAGCGTATTGATCATCTCTTGCTCCCGTGTCGATTACTCTTTTTTGCTCACCAGGCTGAGGTCGATAAACCAGCTTTGCGGCTGTACCACACCGGTGACGGCTGGCGATATCGCCCTTGGCCCGACATCGTGGGCGACGAACAGGAACGGCACCTGATCGACCAGCGCGGCGTGCAGTTCACCCGCGGCTTTATCCATTTCAGCCGGGGTAAACGCATGTTTCACCGCCGCCGCCAGCTTTTCGGTTTCCGGGGTCGAGAAGTAGCCCCAGTTGGTCGCCACCGGCGGGAAGGCCTTCGCGGTGGAGAAGCGGATCATGCCGAAATAGGGATCGTTAACCGCGGCGCTGACGTTGATCGCGTCGATCCCTTTCGCCGACGGATCTTTCGCCCCGAGACGCCAGTTGGTAAACAGGGTGTTCCATTCGTTGACCTTAATGTCAACGTTAAAGAAGCAGCTTTTCAGGCTCTGCTGGATGTACTCGTTCATCGGCAGCGGCTGCATCTGCCCGGAGCCGGAGGCCGAGGTGGCGACCGTGACGTGCAGCGGTTTCCCGGCGCTATACCCGGCTTCGGTCATCAGCTTACGGGCGGTATCCGGGTCATATTTGATCTGGAAGGTGGGTTTACCGTGCCACGGGCTGCCGGCCTCGTAGACGCCGGTCGCTTCGGTCATATAGCCGCCGAGATAGCTTTTGAGCTCCGCGCGGTTCAGGCACAGGTTGGCGGCTTTGCGCACGCGAATATCTTTCCACGGCGAGCCCTCTTCGAAGGAGAACTGCCACGGCCACAGGTGCGGCTGGGTGTTGGCGTAGATTTTAAAGCCCTGGGCTTTTATCTGATCGACCGCGTCCGGGGCCGGGGCTTCGATCCAGTCCACCTGCTTCGAGAGCAGCGCCGCCGTGCGGGCGTTAGCTTCCGGCAGCGGGATCAGCACCACTTTGTCCACTCGCGGAATGCGATCTTTGTTCCAGTAGTCGGGGTTCTTATCGAGGATGAGTTGCTGGCGAGGAACCAGTTTTTCCATTTTGAACGGACCGCTGCCCACCGCGTGGGCGGCGAACTCGGTCCACGCCTGCTTACTACGCGCGGCGGCATCGCCGGCGTTTGCCGGCACTGCGTCATACAGCTTCTGCCACGCCGTCGGCGAAACGATAAACAGGTTGGTAAGGTTGTAAGGCAGCAGCGCGTCCGGTTCGGAGGTGGTCAGCGCCACGGTGTGGTCGTCAATCTTTTCCGCGCCGGTCAGGGTCGGCATGCGTGAGAGGGTGTTGCCTATCTGGCCCGGGGCATACTGCGGCGCGGCTTTATTCAGCACCTTATCCACGTTCCAGACGATGGCATCGGCGTTGACCGTTGAACCATCGTGAAACTTAACGCCCGGGCGCAGGGTGAAAATCCAGCGGCTTTGATTTTGCGGGTCAACGTGCCACTCGGTCGCCAGCCCCGGCACCAGGCCGCTGGGCTTTTCTCCCTGAGAGAGATCCCATTCAACGAGGGCGTCGTAGAGCGGAATGCCGGTGAAGCGGTTGCCCTCAAAGCCCTGATCGGGCTGTCCGAGGGTCAAAGGGATATCGGCGGCGGTCATGGCGATCCGCAGGGTTGAGGCATTGGCCGGCAAAGAGGCGATCAGCGCCAATGCTCCGCTAACAGCAACGGCGAGATGGCATTTACGCGAAAATATTTTTTTCTTCAGCATCACATTGTCCCTGTTAAATAAAAGTCGCTATTTAACAGGCAAGATACATACCAGTTCTGAACGCGCGGGGAATAAGCGTGAAATGGCTTATAAAATAAGAATGACTTATATCATCTATATGATTTTATTTAAAAAATAGAATAACCTTATCTTTTTGCACCACCGGCGGGAATTCTGTTGCAGGATTGCACCAGCCTTACTTTCTTTTTAAAGGGATAATCACGTGGCGTTATTTTCTATAAATTAAATTCATAATATCCGGCAGATCATCAGTTTGAGGCGTTGTCTTCTATACCCGTCATACTTCAAGTTGCATGTGCGTTGGCCGCATTCGTTCACCCCGGTCACTTACCAAAGTAAGCTCCCGGGGATTCGCTCACTTGCCGCCTTCCTGCAACTCGAATTATTTAGGGTATATACTCCTTTATATAGAGAAAGAGGGAGTCGCCATGCCGTTACCTGATTTTCACCGCTCCGAGCCGTTTACCCTCGGTATCGAGCTGGAGCTTCAGGTCGTCAACCCGCCGGGTTTCGATCTGAGCCAGGACTCTTCCGCGCTGATTGACGAGGTTCAGGGCACGCTGAAAGCGGGCGAGGCCAAGCATGACATTACCGAAAGCATGCTGGAGATCGCCACCGGCGTCTGCCGCGATATCCACCAGGCCACCGCGCAGCTGAGCGCGATTCAACAGGCGGTGCTGCGCGCCGCCTCCCGCCATCATGTGCAAATCTGCGGCGGCGGAACGCATCCGTTTCAAAGCTGGCAGCGCCAGCAGATCAGCGATAACCCGCGCTACCTGAAAACCGTCGAGCACTTTGGTTACCTGGCGAAGCAGGCGACGATCTTCGGCCAGCACGTGCACGTGGGGTGTCAAAACGGCGATGATGCCATCTATCTTCTGCACGGCCTGTCGCGCTTCGTACCGCATTTTATCGCGCTGAATGCGGCATCGCCCTGGCTCGACGGGACCGATAGCGGCTTTGCCTGTTCGCGGCTTAACCTTTTTGCCGCCTATCCCGATAACGGCCCGATGCCGTGGGTGAATAACTGGCAGGCTTTTACCGGTCTGTTTCGCCGTCTTAGCTATACCAGCATGATCGACAGCATGAAGGATCTGCACTGGGATATCCGCCCCAGCCCGCGCTTTGGTACCGTCGAAGTCCGGGTGATGGATACGCCGCTGACGATTGCTCAGGCGGTGAATATCGCCGGGTTTATTCAGATCATCGCCTGCTGGCTGCTGACGGAGCGGCCGTTTAAGCATCAGCCCGAGGATTATCTGCTCTACCCCTTCAACCGCTATCAGGCCTGCCGCTACGGGCTCGATGGGATCAATACCGATGTTAACGGCGGCGAACAACGAACATTGCGCGAAGAAATTTTACAGCTGGCGGATAGGCTGGCCCCCAGCGCCCACAAGCTGAATGCCGGCAGCGCGCTGGAGGCGATTGTGCGCCAGGCGAAGCAGGATCGCAGCGAGCCGCAGCAGATGCGCGAGTTTGTCGCCAACGGCGGTTCATTGATCGGGCTGGTACAAAAGCACTGCGAAATCTGGACGGCGTAGCGGCGATAAAACGCTATACTGCACGCTTTCGTCGTCTGTCTGGAACCTGTCGTGCGCTTTTTCTCTCTTCTGCCGCTGCTGCTGTTATCCCTGCCCGCTTTCGCCAGCGGGAAGTGCTCGCTGACCGACCCGTCGCTGACGCTGCAAAGCTATACCGTTGATCCGCAGCGCGAACGCATCGTGATGTACTGGCAAAAAGAGGACGGTAAAGCCTGGGGATCGCTGCGCGCCCTGCTGGCGGATATCGACCACAACGGACAGGTGCAGATGGCGATGAACGGCGGAATTTATGATAAAGCCTATGCGCCGCTGGGGCTGTATATCGAGAAAGGCAGGCAGCTGACCCCGCTTAACCGTGCTTCCGGCGGCGGCAACTTTTTTATTCGTCCCGGCGGGGTGTTTTATCTGCGCGGGCAAAACGCGGGGATTGTCAGCATCGATAAATTCAAGCCGTCGCCAGCCATCCGCTACGCCGTGCAGTCCGGGCCGATGCTGATTGAAAACGGCAAGATCAACTGGCGGCTGAAGCCGTCCGCCAGCTCGCGCAAGCTGCGTAACGGCGTGGGCATCACCGGCGATGGCAAAGTGGTCTTTATGCTCAGCGCGCGCGAAACCAATTTCTATGATTTTGCCTGCTACGCGCAGTCGAAGCTCAACGTGCGCCAGATGCTCTATCTCGACGGTACCATTTCGAAGATGTACCAGAAAGGCGGCAGCGTGCCGTGGCAGTACCATCCGTTCGTCACCATGATCGCGGTGGAGAGCAGGTAGTTTTCATAACATCGTCTGCGGGGAGTAGCCCGGGTAAGGCGTTTACGCCGTGACCCGGGATTTCCGGGCCCGGTGCCTGAGGGAGGGAGATTGGGTACCCGGACAGGCGTGGCAGCGCCGCCTCCGGGACGGTGTTGAGGGATTCCGTTCACTATTATCCCACAGCAAATATCTCACCGTGGTACGTGAACGGGTAAAGGGGGAGAAAACCGTCTCCCCCTTTACAATCCCCGCGGTCCCGCAAATAAATCGGTGCTGCGCACTGCGCTCACCTCCCGGTCCTCAGCCCGAGGTCGGCTCAACTCGACCTTACTCGTCCCATCCCTGGGACTCGCCCCTACGGGGCCAGCGCAAGCGCTGTTCAAAATTGCTCCAGGCAATTTTGTCGTGTCTCGATTCGCCTCTGTCCGCCATCCCTGGCGGCCAGCCCTTGTCTTCGGTCCTCCGGTTCGCCGATTTCAGCGGGGGCCAGGGCATCGCTGCATAACACGTTGTTTCAGAGACATATCCGTAGCTGCATGAAACTCTCCCGGAGGCGGCGCTTACGCGCCTGTCCTGGCTACGGATTACCGGCAATCTGCGGCCCGGTAGCCCGGCTAAGCGCAGCGCAAGCCGGGAAGAAGCCACAGCAATACCACGTCGCGGCATATTCCCCGGGTTGCGGCGTAAACGCCTTACCCGGGCTACGGGTTATCGGCAATATGCAGTATTGTAGCCCGGACAGGTCCGGGCCACCTACATCCGGCGGTGGGCCCACTCGCGCAGCCGCTGGAACAGCACGTACAGCGAAGGAATAAATAAAATGCCGATTACCGTCGCCACCAGCATGCCGCTGAACACCGTGGTACCGATAATCCGCCGGCTCTGCGCCCCGGCGCCGGTGGCGAGCATCATCGGCACAATCCCGATGATAAAAGAGACAGCCGTCATCATTACCGCGCGGAAGCGGCGGGTCGCCCCTTCGCGGGCGGCATCGACGATCGACATCCCCTCTTCGCGCTTCGCCCGGGCAAACTCGACGATCAAAATCGCGTTTTTCGCCGCCAGCGCGATCAGCAGCACCAGGCCTATCTGCACGTACACATCGTTGGCGTAACCGGCCCACCAGAGCCACAGCAGCGACCCGCCGATGGCGAACAGCACAGACAGCATCACGCTCGCCGGCAGCGTCCAGCTCTCATACTGGGCGACGAGGAACAGCCACGCCATCGCTACCGCCGCCAGCACAATCCACACCGCCTGGTTACCGGTCTGCTGCTCCTGCCAGGAGATGCCGCTCCAGGCGTAATCATAACCGTGCGGCAGGTTCGCTTGTAAAATCTGCTCCATCACCGCCATTGCCGTCCGGCTGCTGACGCCTTCGGCCGCCGACCCGCTCACCGATACCGACGGGAACTGGTTATACTGCTGAATAAACGGCGCGCCCACCGTCGGCGTAATCGTCACCAGATTACTCAGGCGAACCCGCTCGCCGCTGTCGCTGCGCACGTACAGCTCGCTTATCTGCTCTGCCCGCTCGCGCCACTGCATCTCGT
Organism: Klebsiella sp. PL-2018; assembly: GCF_019048985.1. Classification (NCBI taxonomy): domain Bacteria; kingdom Pseudomonadati; phylum Pseudomonadota; class Gammaproteobacteria; order Enterobacterales; family Enterobacteriaceae; genus Klebsiella; species Klebsiella sp. PL-2018. The sequence continues at coordinate 1,532,912 of NZ_CP077673.1, read as the reverse complement.
TTTGCATCACCACGTGGTAGACACGATTGTTAATACTGAAATCGCCGGCGCGGGTGCCGCCAAACGCGGTTTGCAGGCTGCTGAAAATCCTCGCCACCGGTACGTTCAGCCGGGCCGCCTGGTCGCGATCGACGGTGAGCGTCAGCTGCGGCACGTTGCTGCTCCAGGTGGTAAATACCCGGCTCAGCTGCGGGTACTGGTTAGCCGTCCGCAGCACCTGATGCGTCACCTGCTCCAGCTCCGCCGGCGATTGTCCGGCCTGGGCCAGAATGCGTAAATTAAACCCGGAGGCGTTGCCCAGCCCCGGCAGCGTCGGCGGCGCAAAAGTCATGATCGTCGCCTCCGGTAGCCCCATCAGCTGGCCCTGCACCTTTTCCATCACCGCCTCCAGCGGCGGCCGCTGGTGCCAGTCCTTCAGCATCACCGAGATAAATCCGCCGTTTGAAGCGCTGGTACCGTTGAGAATATTAAAACCGGAGACCTGAATCACATCCTCAACCGCCGGATTCAACAACAGCAGCTCGCGCGCCTGGGCCATCACCGCTTCGGTACGCTCCAGCGAGGCGGCTTCAGGCAGCTGCACGCTGGCAAAGAAGTAGCCCTGATCTTCCTGCGGCAGAAAACCCTTTGGCATGGTGGTAAAGCTAAACACCACCACCCCGGCCGCCGCCATCGTCGCCGCCAGCGCCAGCCAGGGGCGACGATTCATCCTCCCGACCAGACGCCCGTAGCCATCGCGCACCGTATCCAGACCGCGGTTAAAACCGCGCCAGATAGCGGCTGGCTGCTGCGGCCGCGGACGCAGCAGCAGCGCGCACAGCGCGGGCGTCAGGGTCAGCGCCACCACGCTCGACAGCGTCACCGCCGTCGATAAGGTCACCGCAAACTGGCGATACAGCTCGCCGACGATCCCCGGCAGCATCGCTACCGGCACAAACACCGCCAGCAGCACCAGAGTTGTGGCGATCACCGGCCCGGCGATTTGCCGCAGCGCCTCGGCGGTCGCGGCGCCGCGATCCAGCCCCTCCGCCATTTTCGTTTCCACGCTCTCCACCACCACGATGGCGTCATCCACCACCATGGTCAGGGCGAGAATAATCGCGAACAGGCTCAGGGTATTGGCGCTGTAGCCCAGCGCATAAAGCACGGCAAAGGTGCCGATAAGCGACACCGGGATCGCCAGCGCGACAATCAGCGTTGCCCGCCAGCTCTGGAGGAACAGCGAAACCACCACCACCACCGCCATAAGGGTCAGCGCCAGCGACACGCCGATCTCTTTGATCGTCGCCGCCACAAAGCGGGTGGTATCAAACTTCACTTCCCAGGTGAGATCCGCCGGGAAACGCGCGTGCAGCCGGGTCAGCTCAGCGCGCACCGCAGTGGCGACCTGCAGGGCGTTGGCGGTGGGCGTCGGATAGATACCGAGATAGGCGGAATCTTTGCCGTTGAGCTGCGCGCCGGAGCTGTAGCTGCGCGCGCCCAGCTCAATGGTCGCCACGTCAGACAGGCGCACCAGCTGGCCGCGTTCGCCGCTGCGAACCACAATTTGCCCGAAGCCGGCGGCGTCGCTGAGTCGCCCGATACCGTTGATGGTCAGCGTCTGCTGCTGGCCGTTAAATACCGGCGGCGTCCCCACCTGCCCCGCCGCGCCCTGAACGTTCTGCTCGCGCAGCGCCTGGGCAATATCGTCGGTTGTGATATTCAACGCGTTCATGCGGTCGGGCCGCAGCCAGATGCGCATGCTGTAGTCGCGCGCGCCGAACATCTGTACTTCACCGACGCCGGGTAGACGCGCCAGCGCCTCGCGCACCTGAGTGCTGGCGTAGTTGCTGACAAACAGCGGCGACAGCGTGCCGAGCGGCGAATAGAGACTCACGCCCATCAGCAGGTTCGTCGCCCGCTTTCGCACCTGTACGCCGTTCTGCTGCACGTCGGCAGGCAGCTGCGCCACCGCCTGCGACACGCGGTTCTGCACATCGATCGCGGCTAAATCGGCATCGGTCCCGGCGGCAAAAGTCAGGCTCAGGCTGTAGGTCCCCTCATCGGAACTGGTGGACTCCATATAGAGCATATGATCGACGCCGTTGATCTGGGTCTCCAGCGGCGCGGCAATGGCTTCCGCCACGTCCGCCGCGCTGGCGCCCGGCCAGCTGGCGCTAACGTTGATGACCGGCGGCGTAATCTGCGGATACTGCTCGACCGGGATCAGCTTCAGCGAGACCGCGCCGACAAAGGTCATCAGCAGCGCAATCACCATCGCAAAGCGCGGGCGACGGATAAAAAATGTGAGCATCGCCTCTCCCTTATTCACTCAGCAGCTGAACGGCCGCGCCGTCACGCAGGCGCTGGGCGCCTTCCGTCACTACGCGCTCCCCCGCTTTCAGACCATCGGCCACCACGAAGCTCTGGCCATGCTGACCGGCGGGCGCTAAACGGCGCATCGTCACGGTGTTGTCCGCCGTCAGTACCCAGCAGTAAAAGCCCAACGCATCCTGCTGTAGCGCAGAGGCCGGGATCATCGGGCTCTCCTTAAGCTGCTGCGGCCGGAAGAAAACCGTGACGTTGCCGCCCGGCAGCAAACGGTGCTGCGGGTTGGCAAACTCAGCGCGCAGCGCCACGCTGGCGGTGCGGCTATCAATACGGTTATCGACGGAGGTCAGGGCGCCGTCTTCACGCCGCCCATCGACATCCACCTGCGCCAGCCACGCCTGCTTCAGCGCGGCGATATCGGTGTGCTGTCCCGCTTTCGCGAAAAAGGCGGTTTCATCCAGCGAGAACGCCACGCGAATGGGATCAAGCTGGACCACATCGACCAGCACGCCGCTGGCGGGATTCACCAGACCGCCGACGTGAAAAGGACTATGGCCGACGCGCCCGGTGACCGGCGAGGTAATGCGGGTATAGCCGAGCGTAATCTGCTGGGCGGCAATGCGCGCCCGGGCCTGCTCGACGGCGGCGGCGGCGACATCGCGCTGCATCTGCGCGGTGTCTACGTCGTTGCGGCTGATTGCGTGGTTATTTTTCAGCTGCTGGTAGCGGCTCAGCTGCTGCTGGGCCTGGCGTAGCGAAGCCTGCGCGCTTTTCAGTTCGGCCTGCGCCAGCGCCAGCGCGGCTTTCGGCTGGGCGTCATCCAGCGTAAATAGCGGCTCGCCCTGGTTGACGTACTGCCCATCCTGGAAGTGGCGCTGCACAATCTTTCCTTCGGTGCGGGCGCGAATATCGACGGAGTGAATGGCCTCAACGCGGCCGGAGATTTGCCGTTCATCGGCATGCGGCGCGTGTTCCACGGTGGCAACGCGCACCGGAACGGCCGGCGCGGCGGCGGCGGTGAGCGCGTAGCCTGCCAGACCGCAGGCCAGCAGGGCGGAGCGGATAATCTTGTTCATGGGGAATTCCTTACGACGATGCGGCGTCCCTCCCCCCTCAGGAGAAGGGACGCCGGGCGGGTCAGACACGCTATGCGGCTTTGCGGAAACGACGGGTCAGGCGCTTCTCAACCTCCACCACCAGGAACATCGCGATACCGATGACCAGCGTGATGAACCAGTAGCGCAGCGGCAGCCCTTCGGTGCCAAACATCGTCTGCATCACCGGTACGTAGATGATGACCAGCTGCATCAGCAGCAGCACGCCGCTCACCAGCCAGATGCCTTTGTTGCGCAGCAGTCCCATGTTCAGCGAGAAGCTGTCGCTGCTGCGGCAGTTAATCATGTAGACCCACTGTGCGGTGACCAGCATCTGCAGCAGGACGGTGCGGATAAACTCCGGACTGTGGCCGCGCGGCGCCAGCCAGGCTTCAAGCATAAAGGCGGCGACGGCGATCATGGTGCCGACGAAAGCGACGCGCCAGACGGCGAAGGCGTCCATAACGTGCTGGCCGGTTTTACGCGGCGGCCGGTTCATGGCGTTGCGCTCGGCGGCTTCAAACGCGAGGCCGAAGGAGAGCGTCGCGGAGGTGGCCATGTTCATCCACAGAATCAGCACCGGCGTCAGCGGAATGATGTTCCCCGCCAGCAGGGCGATGATAATCAGCAGCCCCTGCGCCAGGTTGGTCGGCATGATGAACAGAATGGTCTTCTTCAGGTTGTCGTAGACCCGACGCCCCTCTTTGACCGAACTGGCGATGGTGGCAAAGTTGTCGTCGGTCAGGACCATGTCGGCGGCCTCTTTGGTCACCTCGGTGCCTTTAATCCCCATGGCGATCCCGACGTCGGCCTGGCGCAGCGCCGGGGCGTCGTTGACGCCGTCGCCGGTCATGCCAACCACTTCACCGTTATCCTGCAGCGCTTTTACCAGGCGCAGCTTGTGCTCCGGGCTGGTACGGGCAAAGATATCGTACTCAACGGCGGCTTTCGCCAGCTCGGCGTCGTCCATGTGCTCCAGCTGATAGCCGGTCATCGCCTGGCTGCTGTTGGTGATCCCCAGCATCTGGCCAATGCTCATCGCCGTCTGCGGGTGGTCGCCGGTAATCATCTTCACGCGGATCCCCGCGTTCTGGCAGGCGTGGATAGCGTCAATCGCTTCCGGACGCGGCGGGTCCATCATTCCGGCAATGCCGAGGAAGACCAGTCCTTCGCGCAGATCGTCGTGGGTCAGCGTGGTGCTGCCAACGGTGGCCGGTTTGTAGGCGGCGGCGACCATACGCAGGCCCTGGCGGGCAAAGCGCGCCATCTCCTCTTCCCAGTACTGCGGCTCAAACGGCACCGCCCCCTGTTTGCTCATCTGCTGGCGGCACAGGGCAAAAATCACGTCCGGCGCGCCGGTAATCAGCACCTGCTCGACGTCGCCCATTTTCTGGTGGGTCGCCATGTACTTGTACTGCGAGTCGAACGGGATTTTCGCGACCAGGCGGGCATCGACTGGCGCAAGCTGCGCTTTCGCCGCCAGTACCTTCAGCGCACCTTCGGTCGGCCCGCCGGTAATGCCCCACAGGCCGCGCTCGTCCTGAATCATCTGGCTGTCGTTACACAGGTCGATGGTGCGCAGATAGGTTTCCAGCACGCTGCCCGGTTTAAGCAGCACCGGCTCGTTGCTGCCTTCCAGGCAGATGTTACCCTGAGGCTCGTAGCTGTCGCCTTCGACGCGGTAGCAGCAGTCGGCGGTGATGATCGCTTTGACGGTCATCTCGTTCATCGTCAGGGTGCCGGTTTTATCCGAGCACACCACGGTCATGGCGCCCAGGGTTTCCACCGTTGGCAGCTTGCGGATAATCGCCCGCTGACGCGCCATCGCCTGTACGCCCAGAGAGAGAATAATCGAGATAATCGCCGGTAAGCCTTCCGGCACGGCGGCCACCGCCAGGCTAATCAGGGAGAGCAGCAGCTCGCCGAGAGGAATGTCGCGCAGCGCGAGGCTGAAGACGAACAGCGCGGCCATCATCGCCAGGATGATAACGAAAATCGCCTTACCGAGCTTATCCATCTGCACCAGCAGCGGCGTGCGGTGCTTCTCGATGCCCGCCATCATCTGGTTGATGTGGCCGAGCTCGGTCTCCTGACCGGTTGCGGTCACCACGCCAACGCCGCCGCCGGCGCTGATGGTGGTGCCGGAGAAGAGCATATTGGTACGGTCGCCCAGCGGCAGTTCGCCTTCCAGCGCGTCGGTGGTTTTATCCACTACCGTCGACTCGCCGGTGAGAATCGCCTCTTCGACCCGCAGATTATGGCTCTCAATCAGGCGCATATCGGCAGGTACGCGGTCACCCGCGCGCAGAATCACGATATCGCCCGGCACCAGGTCGCGGGTCGGGATGGTTTCATGCTTGCCGCTGCGCTGCACGCGCGCGTCGCTGGAGAGCATATTGCGGATGCCCTGCAGCGATTTTTCGGCGTTGCTCTCCTGGATATGGCCGATCAGGGCGTTGATCACCGTGACGCCCAGGATGACGAGCGTATCGACCCAGTGGCCCATGACCGCGGTGAGCGCGGCGGCGGCCAGCAGGACAAAAATCAGGACGTCGTTAAAATGGGCAAGGAAGCGCAGCCAGGCCGGCTTGCCTTTTTTCTCCGGCAAGGCGTTGGGGCCGAAGGTCTTCAAACGCTCGGCGGCCTCGGCGGAACTGAGGCCGTCGACGTGGCTTTTTTTCTGCGCCAGCACCGCATCAACCGTCTGCTGATATGCGCGGCGTGGCGCGACATCCCCTGAGGGGGTGGTATTATTAGTTTTGATCGTTTTGGTCAAAATATATCTCCCTTAAAATTCCGGTAATGGTGCCAACTTACTGATTTAGTGTATGATGGTGTTTTTGAGGTGCTCCAGTGGCTTCTGTTTCTATCAGCTGTCCCTCCTGTTCAGCTACTGAAGGCGTGGTGCGTAACGGTAAAAGCACTGCCGGACATCAGCGCTATCTCTGCTCTCACTGCCGTAAAACATGGCAGCTACAGTTCACTTACACCGCCTCTCAGCCCGGTACACACCAGAAAATTATTGATATGGCCATGAATGGCGTCGGATGTCGCGCCAGTGCACGCATTATGGGCGTTGGCCTCAACACGATTTTACGACACTTAAAAAACTCAGGCCGCAGTCGGTAAACTCACGCATACAACCGGGCAGTGACGTCATTGTTTGCGCGGAAATGGACGAACAGTGGGGTTACGTCGGCGCTAAATCACGCCAGCGCTGGTTGTTTTACGCGTATGACAGGATACGGAGGACGGTTGTGGCGCACGTATTCGGTGAACGCACGTTGGCCACGCTGGAGCGTCTTCTTGGCCTGCTGTCGGCCTTTGAGGTCGTGGTATGGATGACGGATGGCTGGCCGCTTTATGAATCACGCCTGAAGGGAGAACTGCACGTTATCAGCAAGCGATATACGCAGCGCATTGAGCGGCATAACCTGAATCTGAGGCAGCATCTGGCAAGGCTGGGCAGGAAGTCACTGTCGTTCTCAAAATCGGTGGAGCTGCATGACAAAGTCATCGGGCATTATCTGAACATAAAACACTATCAGTAAGTTGGAGTCATTACCGCCAGTACGTTGAAAATGAAAATATCACGACTTTCACTCAGTGATGCAAATGAAATTTAATCATTAATATAAATGATTAATTAATATTAAAGAATGATAATTAACATTAGAAATAAAAGATAAGTGAGTTGTCATCAATAGACAACAATTTCTTCAATAAGATAACCAGCTTAAGTACGACATTGTTCCACGCCGTCCTGAAGAACCGGGCGATTATTCGTACCGTTAACCCCTCATATTTCAGACTGTAAGGGCGTTATCTGCGCTCTTTAAACGCGTCATATCGAAATGCCAGCAGCGGTTGCTGAATTCTGTCTCTCTCGGCCTGACGACGTGAGCCTGGTAAAAAAGCGTCCGCCGGTCTTCCCCCGGCGGACGCTTTTCAGTGCGCGCGGCTGTGATTTTCTTTACGGTAGGCACCCGGCGGCTGATTAAACGTGCGGGTGAAGATGCGGGTAAAGGTTTGCTGCGAGTCAAAACCGTATTTCAGGCAAATATCGTAGACCCGCTGATCGGTATCGCGCAGATCGCGGGCCGCCAGCAGCAGCTTACGCTCGCGGATATAGCGCCCAAGACTCTCCCCTTTATACTGTAAAAACAGTCGTTGCAAATGCCACTTCGAATAACCGGCGTGGCGCGCAATATCGTCAATACGTAGCGGCTGATGCAAATTATCATCAATCCACTCGACGATAGTATCAATGACCTGAGCGGAAATAGTCATATGTCCTCTCTCCTCCTGAACCACTCTCATCGTTAGCGCCACCAGGCGTTAAATGATTGCGTTTTATCAGCGACCCAAACCGGCTCACCCAACATTGGCGTCAGCAGTCGCCACGGTCGCCCTGTGCTGGCCTCCGCCAGCCTTTTGTACGGATCGTCCCATGCGTGTTTTGCCAGCACGAAGCGCCCGGCGTGACCCGGCAGCACCGCGCGTGCATGAACATCGTCAGCGGCTTGCGCCGTCTCTTCCGGCATCATGTGGATGTACTTCCAGTCCTGGTCATACTGACCGTTTTCCATGATCGCTAAATCCACTTCGCCAAACTGTTCGCCGATGGCTTTAAAGTGCGGGCCGTAGCCGCTGTCGCCGCTGTAGTAAATTTTCTGCTGCGGGGTAACGAACATAAAGCTGGCCCACAGGGTCTGGTTGCGCTTGAGGCCGCGGCCGGAAAAGTGGCGCGCGGGCAGGACGTGTACCGTCAGCTCATCGCTCACCTGCACCGACTGATTCCAGTCCGCCTCGCTGATGATCGCGCTCTCCATTCCCCAGTAGCGCAGGTGCGACCCCACGCCCAGCGGCGTCACCACGCGCTTGACCTTCGGCATCAGAGCTTTGATGGTGGCGTAATCGAGGTGGTCGTAATGATCGTGCGAGATAATCAGCAGGTCGATATCCGGCATGCCCTCAGCGTGCCACGGGTAATCCCCGGCAAAGGCCTTATTAATAAACGAAAACGGCGCGGCATAGTTGCTAAATACGGGATCGATCAGGATGCGTTTGCCCGCCAGCTGCAGGTACCAGGAGGAGTGACCGAGCCAGACCATCACGTCCTGCCCTGACGGCAGGCTGGCCAGATCGGTATTCACCAGCGGCAGCGGCTGGGCCGGTCTGGCATTTTCACGTTTGGCGACCAGAAACTCCCACCATGCGGCCAGCATATTTTTTTGCCCGGTAAAGCCAGGCGTCGGGAGCTGATTGTGAAACTGACCGTCATGATAGTGCGGCGACTGCTCCACCAGGCTGAGCTGCGCGCCCTGCGGCGCCTGACCAAATCCGGCATTTAACACAAACGGCAAAGTTGTTGCTGACGCTAATAACATGATGGCGACCACGCTGAAAGTGACACGGTTCATATCCTGACCTGGCGAAATCCCCCTTCCTGGAGGTTTTTGTTATAAGGCTTGATTATGAGTGAGTAAGCACTCATTATTAGGAAGAAGCTGAAAGTCGTCAAGACGATTTTCAAATTTTGACAGACAGCGTTGCAGCGCCCATGCCGGGCGTGCTTAGATCGTGGTTTTATTATGAGTGAGGTAAAGTGTAGTGGCTCGTCCTAAGAGTGAAGATAAAAAGCAAGCGTTACTGGAGGCAGCAACCGCCGCCTTTGCCCAATCGGGAATCGCCGCCTCAACCTCCGCCATCGCCCGCAGCGCCGGGGTTGCCGAGGGTACGCTTTTTCGCTACTTTGCCACCAAGGACGATTTGCTCAACGAGCTTTATCTGACCATAAAAGCAGACCTGGTTCAGACAATGATAGCGGGTCTCAACCCGAACGAGACCCGGCCAAAAGAGAACACGCGCAATATCTGGAATAGCTATATCGGCTGGGGCGTGCGTAACCCCATGGAGCATAAAGCGATTCGCCGGATGGCGCTGAGTGAACGGATCACCGACGAAACCCGCAACCGCGTCCAGGAGATGTTTCCCGAGCTCAATGAACTGTGCCAGCGCTCAATCAAACCCGTTTTTCAATCCGACGAGTACCGTACCTTCGGCGATGCGTTGTTTCTTTCGCTGGCCGAAACCACCATTGAATACGCCAGCCACGAGCCGGAGCGCGCCGTCCGTTTTGTCGAGCTGGGCTTTGAAGCCATGTGGCAGGCCCTTGCCGAGGACAATAGCTGATGGATCACCGCTCGCTGCATGACAACGCGCATCGTATCGCGCTGGAGCTCCCCTTTACCGAGCACTGCTGGTCGTTTGGCCCGGAGTACGATGTGTTTAAAGTCGGCGGGAAGATTTTTATACTCACCGCGACGGTACGCGGCCGCGCGCTGGTCAACCTGAAGTGCGATCCGCAAAAATCGCTGCTTCATCAGGCGATTTACCGCAGCATCGAGCCCGGCTATCACATGAACAAAAAGCACTGGATCACCGTGGTTCCCGGCGAGGACATCAGCGTCGAGTTACTAGCGGAGCTGATCGATGATTCGTGGAATCTGATCGTCGATAAACTCAGCAAAAAAGAGCAGCAGCGCCTACGTCCGGGGTGATTTTCAGCGCTGCGCGATAAGTGTTATCGCATTTTTGCCCCTTATCATTTGCCCGCCATCGCTGTACTCTTCCTTCACGAAACGCACCCGCAAGGGGTTGTAAACAGTGAGGAAGAGTATGGATATCGTATCGGTTGCCTTAAAGCGCTACTCCACCAAGGCATTTGACGCCACCAAAAAGCTAACTGCCGAGCAGGCGGAAAACCTGAAAACGCTGCTGCAGTACAGCCCGTCAAGCACCAACTCCCAGCCGTGGCACTTTATCGTTGCCAGCAGCGATGAAGGCAAAGCGCGCGTTGCCAAAGCGGCGAGCGGCACCTACGTGTTTAACGAACGTAAAATTCTCGATGCCTCCCACGTGGTGGTGTTCTGCGCCAAAACCGCAATGGACGACGCCTGGCTTGAGCGCGTGGTGAACCAGGAAGAGGCCGATGGCCGCTTCGCAAACGCCGACGCCAAAGCCGCGAACCATAAAGGCCGCACCTTCTTTGCCGATATGCACCGCAAAGAGCTGCACGACGACGATCAGTGGATGGCGAAGCAGGTTTATCTCAACGTCGGCAACTTCCTGCTGGGCGTGGCGGCAATGGGCCTGGACGCAGTGCCGATTGAAGGAGTCGATTTCGCGATTCTCGATGCCGAATTCGACCTGAAAGCCCAGGGCTACACCAGCCTGGTGGTGGTGCCGGTCGGCCATCATAGCGTCGAAGACTTCAACGCTACGCTGCCGAAATCACGCCTGCCGCAGGCGACGACCATTACCGAGATTTAATTCTCTGCTTTTCTTTTACGTCAGGATGATCCCCGGATTGCGGCTGTCGCCTTATCCGGGCTACAAAATTACACACTGTGGGAACCCGTAGCCCGGGTAAGGCGCGTCAAGCGCCGCCCCCGGGGATAGCCCGCAGTATTTTGCAGCCAGGATACCTCCACGTGCCAGATGCGCTCCGCATAGCGGCCAATGACCGCCAGGCGTTGAGCGTACGCTGAATAATGCGCTGCTCTTTTCGGGTCACGTTCATAAGCATTCCGTTAGTGTGTGTGCAGCCACGCCAGCGCCCGCTCGCCCGTTTCATCCATCGGCAAATAGACCAGCAGGCGCGAACCGTTGCGCGGGGCCGAGTACCAGTACATCTGCTGCAGGCTGAAGCGTCCGAGCTGCGGATGGTTAAAGTGTTTCACCTGATTCTCCACCCCGCGCACCTCATAGCGCTGATGCCAGAGCGCCTCGAACTCCGCCGACGCGGCGAAAAAGCGCGCCAGCTTATTCTCCCACAGCGGATCGCCGCGGTGCTCCGCCATCGCCGCGCGGAAATAGGAGACAAACGTCGCCAGCACGTCGCGATTCTCGATGCGGCTGCGCCAGGTTTCATTGGTCAGATACAGATAAATGCAGTTGCGATCCTCTTCCGGAATGGTGGCGAAATCGATGCCCATCAGGCGGCAGAAGCTGTCGTTCCAGGCCACAATATCAAAGCTCGGCTTCTGAATACTGGCGGGCTGCGGCATCAGGCTATCGAGCATCCGCCGGGTGCCCGGGCTGATGCCTTCGCATACCGTGACCTGCGCGGCTTCCGGCGGCGTCAGTCCGGCCAGGACAAACAGATGTCGGGTCTCCAGCGGGCTGCACTGCAGCGCGTTCGCCACCGACACCAGCACGGCCGCGGACGGATTCACTTCCCGCCCCTGCTCAAGCCAGGTGTACCAGGTGACGCCGACCTCCGCCAGCATCGCCACCTCTTCCCGCCGCAGGCCCGGCGTGCGCCGCCGGCCGACGCGAGGTAACCCCAGGCGCTGCGGATCGAGGCTCTCACGCCGGGCGCGCAGAAACGCCCCCAGCTGTTTACGGCCGTCATCGGGCGCGGCGATCGTCGATTCACGTTGCGGCATGGTCGTCATAAAACCTCCAGCATGGTAGTGCCAATACCAGTATAAGCAGGAACTGGTACCCGTTTAATTTATCGGTGATGCTACGGCCATCCGCTGAATGACGCAATGGAGAGATCCGATGAATTCGTCTGCTGTTTCACCCGGCCGCGCCGGTTTATTCCTTCTGTTGACCGGCCAGATGCTGCCGCTGATCGACACCTCGATCGCCAACGTCGCGCTGGACTCCATCACCCAGTCGCTGAACGCCAGCGCCACCCAGCTGGAGCTGATCGTCGCGCTGTACGGCGTCGCCTTTGCCGTTTGCCTGGCGATGGGCAGCAAGCTTGGCGATAACTATGGCCGCCGCCGTCTGTTTATGTGGGGCGTGGCGATTTTTGGCGTCGCCTCCCTGCTGTGCGGGATGGCGAACTCCATCTCCACGCTGCTGGCGGCGCGCGCGGTCCAGGGCGCCGGCGCGGCCCTGATCGTGCCGCAGATTCTCGCTACGCTGCATATCACCCTCAAAGGCACCGCCCACGCCCGGGCCATCAGCCTCTACGGCGGCATTGGCGGAATCGCCTTTATCGTCGGTCAGATGGGCGGCGGCTGGCTGGTCTCGGCGGATATCGCCGGTTTAGGCTGGCGAAATGCCTTCTTTATAAACGTGCCGATCTGCCTGCTGGTGCTGGCCTTTAGCCCGCGATACGTTCCGGAGACCCGGCGCGAAGCGCATTCGCGCATCGACTGGCAGGGCACCTTCAGCCTTGCGCTGATCCTCTGCTGCCTGCTGTTTCCGATGGCGCTGGGGCCGGAGCTGCACTGGCCGTGGACGCTGCAGCTGATGTTAGCTGCGGTGCTGCCGCTGCTGGTCTGGATGCGGGCCAGCGCGCTGAGCAAACAGCAGCGCGGCGAGCAGCCGCTGTTGCCGCCTCGCCTGCTGAAGCTCACCAGCATTCGCTTTGGCATGGCCATCGCCCTGCTCTTTTTCAGCGCCTGGTCCGGGTTTATGTTCTGCATGGCGCTGACCATGCAGGCCGGTCTGGGGATGGCGCCGTGGCAGTCCGGCAACAGCTTTATCGCGCTCGGCGTGGCCTACTTCATCTCCGCGCTGTACGCGCCGAAGCTGATTGCCCGCTACAGCATGGGGCGCATTTTGCTGACCGGCCTGTCGGTGCAGATTGTCGGCCTGCTGCTGCTGAGCGCGACCTTTTATCGCCTTGGTATCCACACCACCACCCTGGCGCTGGTCCCCTCCACGGCGCTTATCGGCTACGGGCAGGCGCTGATCGTCAACAGCTTTTACCGTATCGGGATGCGCGATATCAGCGCCTGCGACGCCGGGGCCGGGAGCGCGATTCTCAGCACTCTGCAGCAGGCGACGCTGGGTCTGGGCCCGGCAATTCTCGGGTCGCTATTCTTAACCCTTGCCCAGCGCAGCGGCGGCGACTATCCCCGGGCGCTGATCGATTTCCTGGCGGTGGAAGTGGTGATGATGCTGGTACTGGGCGCCATCGCGCTGTGGCTACGCCATCACCTTAACGTCCGTCCGGCGGTAGCGACCCCATAATTCACAACAGCGTAACCTGCGATTTGCATAATAGACATCCAGCGGTCATCATAACCGCTGGATGTAAAGGAGACGTTATGCAGGAATTCATATCGCAAATCGCCGCATTAGGCATCAAAATTACCCCCACCACCTCACTCATTATTATCTTCGGCATTATTTTTCTGACGGCGATTGTCGTTCATCTTATTCTGCACAAAGTGGTGCTGCGCACCTTCGAAAAGCGGGCGAAGGCCAGTAGCCACCTGTGGCTGCAAATTATTACCCAGAACAAACTGTTTCATCGTCTGGCCTTCACCCTGCAGGGGATTATCGTCAACGTGCAGGCGGTGTTGTGGCTGCAAAAAGGCAGCGAGGCCGCGGAAATACTCACCACCTGCGCGCAGCTGTGGGTGATGATCTACGCGATGCTGTCCTTCTTTTCGCTGCTTGACGTGGTGTTCAATTTATCGCAGAAATTCGCCACCGCTTCTCAGCTGCCACTTAAAGGGATATTTCAGGGTATTAAGCTGGTCTGCGCGATTATTGTCGGCATTCTGGTTATCTCCTTACTGATTGGCCAGTCGCCGGCGATTCTGATTAGCGGACTCGGCGCGATGGCCGCGGTACTGATGCTGGTATTCAAAGATCCTATTCTTGGCCTGGTGGCGGGAATTCAGCTCTCCGCCAACGATATGCTCAAGCTCGGCGACTGGCTGGAGATGCCAAAATATGGCGCCGATGGCGCGGTGATTGACATCGGCCTGACCACGGTGAAGGTGCGCAACTGGGATAACACCATCACCACCATTCCAACCTGGTCGCTGGTTTCCGACTCGTTTAAAAACTGGAGCGGTATGTCGGCATCCGGCGGTCGCCGCATTAAGCGCAGCCTGAATATCGATACCACCAGCATTCATTTTCTTGATGAACAGGAGCAGCAGCGCTTAATTCAGGCCAGGCTGCTGAAACCGTATATGGATTCACGTCATCAGGAAATCAGCCTGTGGAACCAGCAGAACGCCGCCGATCAATCGATATTGAATCAGCGCAGGATGACCAATATCGGCACCTTCCGCGCCTATTTGCAGGAGTATTTGCGTAATCATCCGCGCATCCGCAAAGATATGACGCTGATGGTGCGCCAGCTGGCGCCGGACGCCAGCGGCCTGCCGATTGAGATTTACTGCTTCACCAACACCGTGGTGTGGGCGGAATATGAAAGCATTCAGGCGGATATATTCGATCACGTTTATGCCGTGGTTGACGAATTCGGCCTGCGGATCCATCAGTCCCCTACCGGTAACGACATTCGTTCGCTGGCGGGCGCGGTGTCTCAGTAATATCCTCAGGCACTGGCGCGGGAAATGACGCGCCAGTCCATCATCACCCGCTCGACCGCGGCGTCGGGATTGTCGATTCTTTTCATCAGCAGCGTGACCGCCGTACGGCCAATCTCGCGCGAAGGCTGTTCCACGGTGGTCAGCTGCGGCGATACCACTTCAGCCAGTTCGGTGCCATCAAAACCGACCACCGCAATATCTTCCGGCACCCGCATTCCGGCCTGAGCGATAGCCCGCAGCGCGCCCGCCGCCAGCGAATCAGAGACGGCAAACACCGCGTCCGGCTGCTCTTCCTGCGCCAGCAGCGTCTCCATCGCCTGTTTACCGGCCGCGGCGCTCAGATCGCTGGCGTAGATCACCTGTTGATACGCCAGTTCGCGAACGTGCAGAACGCTTTTATAGCCGCGCTCGCGCAGGCGCGAGTAGCGATAGCTGAGATCGTGGTTGATTAAAGCAATGCGTTTACGCCCGCCGTCAACCAGCCGGGAAACGGCGCCCTGCGCCGCGTCGACGTCGTTGATGCCGACGCAGGAGATGCTGCCGTTATCGGCATATTCCGCGCACTGCACCCAGGGCGCGTCGCCGATCATGGTGGTGAGTTCCGGCAGGCTGGAGAGCGCGTTCATGGTGATGATGCCGTCGACCATTTTGCCGGAGAGCAGCTGCAGCCCCGAGGTTGAACGGGCTAAATCCGAACCTGAATTACACAGCAGGATCCGGTAGCCGTTCTTTTCCGCCTCTTCTTCAATGCCCTTGACCACCTCGGCGCAAAAGGGGTTGGCGATATTAGAGACCATCACCAGAATCATATTGCTGCGGGCCGTTCGCAGCTGGCGGGCCAGCAAATTCGGCTGGTAGTTACTCTCTTTGATCGCCTGCAGCACACGTTCGCGATTCTTCGCTTTAACGGTATCGCTGTTATTCAATACCCGCGATACCGTCGCCACCGAGACGCCCGCCAGGCGAGCGATTTTCTGAATTGACATAGAGGCTGCACTTCCCGCATAGACGTTATATTTCGCAGGCTATCATAAATGAGCCCCGCCTGCGCCGTCAGCAGGTTTTGCGAGAATCGACGGGATTGATTAGCACGCTAAGGTCGCTATCATGATAGCGTCGGCGTTGTTTCGCGAGAGATGAAACGTACGCCGGCCGTTGAACATCATCGGCATATAACTGGGGTATCTCTTGAACACAATAAAAAATATTCATATCGCGGCGGCAGTGATCGCCGACGGTCAAGGACGCTGTCTTTTAGTACGCAAACGAGGGACTGAGTACTTTATGCAGCCCGGTGGAAAACCTGAAATCGGGGAAGCCCCGGAAGCGGCGCTGATCCGCGAGCTCGAAGAGGAGCTCAACTTCATCGTCTCACCTGAAGAACTGGTCCCGTTAGGCCGCTTCACCGATACGGCGGCAAACGAGCCGGGCCATACGGTCTCGGCGGATATCTTTCAGATAGCCACCAACAGAGCGAGCTTTACACCGACGGCAGAAATAGAAGAAGTTATCTGGTATACGCCGGGCCAGGATCGGCATATTAAGCTTGCTCCTCTTACCGAGAATCACCTGCTTCCTCTGCTGAAAGGGGCGTAAGCGCCCGGGGCGCATCGAAAGTATTGGCTCATTTGTCTGCACATTCACGCTGCCATCGTCCCGGTGGCGCTACGGCGGCCTGCAGGCAGAGCCCGTTCAGGCTGCAGCGCCCCGTCTCCCCGAGAAGCATTTGTCCGCTTCTTCCGGTTAAGATTTAGCACATCCTTCTGATTCGCTCCTTTTCAAGCGCCGACGCGTTTTAGTTCTTAAAAACGCCCTGTTTTGTACGCCAGATCATATTTCGCCAGACGGTCCTTTCCCCCATAATCCAAAATATCGCAACTTTCCCTTACAAAAAACAGGTGATTACAGAATAAACACCACAAAATAAAACAAAACAAAAACACAAAATTAACAAACAGCGATGAAATAGCATTTTTTTTGACTTATTGTGCTGTTTTTTTTTAACCAATTCTCCCCCATTCAGCGAGAAAATTCCTGGTCACCATGGATAATTCTTAAGGAGCGATCGACATAAAATCCTGCACCTTAAGATTTTTCTTATTCAGAATAGTAGGTTAGTATCAATCCAGTCAATTTCAGCCCTTAAGAATTTACACATTTTTCATCTATATAACTCTCCAGAAATTAAAGTTGTCACATTTATTAACTAGCCATAATATAGCCACATCATTGAACGATAGGGTAATACAATATAGGGAAATAAATCGACATATGGCTCCGCAGAAATATGAGAAGGTATACTGCATAAGCTGTCAGTATCAATGCGAAATCTATCCACGACCTACGATAAAATCGATTAACTGCATTGAAACCCGCTATTGCGTATGGCCCGATAAAAACATCTATTTAAAAAATGGTGTGCATTGTTTTTTAATTAACAAGCACTACAACTTCTCTAATTCTGGATTTATTTTTGTTGATTTTTCTCGCTACAACATCAGATTATTCACCAATGATAAATGGATTGAATATCTGATCAAAACAGGGTTGCGGATAGTGTTGATTGCCGACAGGTTAGCGCAGCCGCTGGCGCTGTTCTGGAAACACCGCTGTCAGCAGATAGTTTCGATTATCAACACCAGCGATACCCGAGACGAGATTGAAAAGAAAATACAGCTTTCGTTTCTCGGTCAAAGAGATGGTCGAGGTTACCGCCAAAAACTCAGCGACCAGGAAGTGCTGGTTCTCGATCTTTTACTCGCAGAAAAGTCGGTTAAGCAAATAGCCAACGATTTGCAGATGGCAGAAAAAAGGATCTACGCAATCAAGCTCAGCTTGCAGAATAAGATGGGAGGCAGAGGGAAGTTAAACATTATTCTATCTGGATAAAGTCATTATCAGTATTTGTAGCAATAACTCCATAAATGGAACTAACTTAATTATTCTCAGGAAATTTAAAATGAAAAAAATCGTATTAGCGGGTGTTGTGGCTGCGGCTCTTATCTCTTCCAACGCAATGGCTGACGTGACCACTTCCGCCACTGCAAGCTGGGATGCAAGCGCAACTAAAGACACCACCAGCGCGCTGGTTGTCACTCCGCTGAAATCCCTGAACTTCCAGTACGCTGAAGGGATTGAAGCGTTTAACGCCCAGAAAGGCGCTTTTGACATCACCATCCAGGGCCAGTCTGGCGCGACCGACTTCACGCTGACCTCTCAGATTGTCAGCAACACCCTGAGCCGTACCACTGATGCCTCTACTCTGGCCGTCGGTGTGAGCTGGAACGGCAACGCGCTGAACAAAACCACCCCGGTAACGATGATTGATACCGCCAACAACATCTCCGCGGGTCTGGATGCGCTGGCTGTCGCTACCGCCTTCGCAGGCGCCGATCGCGTCAGCACTCAGGGTTCCTTCGATTTCACTGTCGACTCCGCGACTTCTGACGGCAGCACCGCCGCTGAGTTCAAAGATTTAACCGACGGTTACTGGAGCGGCGACGTTCGCGTTCAGTTCAACGCGGTCTGGACTATCTAATCAGGTGTAGCCAACACCTGTCCGGTATGACAAGGAGGCTTCGGCCTCCTTATAAGGATGCGCCATGAAACTGAATCCATTATTACTCTCTCTCTTCTTATTCACCGTGACGCCCTCCTCCCATGCAATTAATGTCGGAGACGTCACCTCAATAATGGGGCCGGATGCCTCGACTCTGGCAAAAGAAATCATTAATACCACCGATACGGCGCGTTACGTTAGCGTCAGCGTGGAGCGTATTTCATCGCCTATGGCCGGCGGCACTGTTATCCCGATGGCGAGCAGATCGGAATTATTATCAACGCCAGCCAGCCTGATATTACCCGGAAATGCCAAAGAGAACTTTCGTTTTTTTTACAAAGGACCTCAGGACAACCAGGAACGTTATTACCGCATATCCTGGACCGATGAGCCGGTGACCGAGTTCGAAGCCAGTAAAAAGAAAAAACAGGGTGAGGCAACGACCTCTGCCATTATTGGTACCATTCTGGTGGTCGCGCCGCGTGAAGAAAGATTTGACTATCGTCGCGATAATGACACGGTGACCAATACCGGCAACGCTTCATTCCGCGTTATCTCCTACGGGCCCTGTCGTGATAAAGCGAAGGATGAGGGTCAAGGCTGCCGTGAACGCTATTATGTCATGCCTGGTGTCAGCGTAAAAATAAAGCATACCGATCTCACCAACAAAAAAACGCGAATTGGAATATGGCACGGTGAGCAATATATAAATGTAAACTGAGTAATATTATGGATAATCTTGGTTATGTCAAAGGGACGTTGTTCGCTGGGTTATTGCTTACGGTAAACCAGGGTTGGGCAGCTAATGCTACAGCGCCAGTTAAAGTCAGTAACTATGTTATTCCTTCGGTATTTGCTAACGCGTTATATCAGGGCATGTCGGTCCCTGTTTTTATTCGTTATGAAGGCGATAATAGTACCCAACGCAGCCAGCAAAAAATCGCTGATGCCATCCTTACCATCAAGGATAATGAGTTTCGCCTGAACCAGATCACCCTCAGCGATCTCCCTGAGCGAACTGAACTATCGCCGCAAATAAAATCGCTGATTAACGAGATGCAGGACAAAAGCATCGGCGACGGTCAGCGCGTTTATATCAACAAAGACGCCTCGTTATCACTCGATACGCGTTCATTTTATCTTGAATTGACGGTTAACCGGGAGGCCATGCAGGCCGCTATTTTGCCGCGTACCAACGTACTTGGAGAATCCACTGCGCAGGACCTCTCCAGCGTACTGAATTACTCCATGGGAAGCTATTACAACAAATATGAGAATACCGATAGCGCAAGTAGCTACCTGACGCTGGACAATACCTGGTCGCTGCGCGAGCACCATCTGAACTTCAACGGTTCTCTGTACGGTATTGGTACCAGCAACCAGCAGAGCAAACTGTATCGCTCGATGTACGAACGTGACTATCAGGGGCGCCGCCTGGCGATGGGGATGGTGGATACCTGGAATCTGCAATCGATCGCCAGCATGAGCGCCCTGAACTCCAGCCGCATTTACGGCATCAGCTATGGCAATAAAAGCAGTTCACAAACGCAAGATAACACGCTTGCTCTGGTGCCCGTAACGGTGTTCCTGCCGGCCGCCGGTGAAGTACACGTTTACCGTGACGGTAAACTGCTCAGCATTCAAAACTTCTCCATGGGCAGCTACGAACTGGATACGTCGCGCCTGCCGTTTGGCATCTACAACGTTGATATACAGGTGGTCGTTAACGGGCGCGTGGTCAGCAGCCGGACGGCGAACATCAATAAAACGTTCGCCCGAAAATCGAGCGTCACCGGCGATCTCTCATGGCAAACCTTCGCGGGCAGCCTCGAATACAACAAGATGGACTATCGCCACAACTACAACATCAATTATGGCACACGGAATACGTGGATTGCCGGGGTCGCCGCTGCAACCAACCAATCCTGGCTTTCCGGCGTGAATCTGAAAACCACGCTCTACGGTTTTGACAATAACGGCGTCAATGAAACGGAAGCGAACGTTATTTTCAACAACTCGTTCAGCTTTAACCAGCAGGGGCTGCTCGCTACCGACGGCAGCTGGCAGAGTACCTCCACCTTCAATATGAGTTTACCGGATGGGTACGGCAGCCTGTGGGGGTCGCGCCAGTATGGTTCTATCGGTAACGCGCTGCCCATGCAGCAGAACGACTACTTTACCGTAGGCGCTAACGCTAACCTGCGCAAAATAGCGCCGTTCCTCGGTACGCTGAGCGTCAGCCGAACCAATAATAAATATACCGGAAGCACCTATACCAACGTCGATTACGATCAATCGCTGTTAGCCAATCGCTATGCGACGATTTCTCTGCGCGCCGGTATTCAGAATTATCAGTACAACAACCACGAAAATCTGCGCGATAAGTACGTCAATATTGATATCTCTATCCCCTTCTCTACCTGGCTTAGCACCGGGGTGTCCAGCCAGAACGGTAATATGCTGGCTAACGCCACGCTGCGAAAGAGCTTCGACAACAGCGCCATTACCCAGGTGGGGGCATCGGTTTCGAAACAAATTAAACAGAATAAAAATGACGATAGCAGCTATCGCGCCGACGATTACGCAACCAATGGTTACGTCAGCTATGACACCAAATATAACGCCGGCACCGTCTCCGTCAGCCGCTCATCGCAGCACAGCTCAAACTACAGCCTGAGCTCACAGGGCAGCGTGGCCTGGACGCAAAAAAATATCTATGCCGGAAAAGGTACCCAAACCGCAGGCCTGGTGGTTAACACCAATTTCAGCGGCAAGGGCCGGATGATGGCGCAGATCAACGGTCAAAGCTATCCCCTCACCGGCAAAAGCAACTTCATCAGCCTTCCGCCTTACGCGGAATATAAGGTGGAGCTGATGAACGACAAAAACTCAGAAGACAGCGTCGACATCGTTACCGACCGCCGCAGCAAAGTCGTGCTCTATCCGGGCAACGTCAGCGTGATTAATCCGGAAGTCAAACAGCTGGTCACCGTATTTGGCCGGGTGAAAGACCGTCGCGGCGGTTACTACGCCAACGCCGATATTCATAACCACATTGGTAAAACCCGAACCGACGAACTCGGTGAGTTCGCCATGGACGTCGATAAGCGTTATCCAGTGATTACCCTGGTGGATAAATTCGGCGGCATTTGCGAAGTGGATCTGGATCTGAATGAAGCGAAAGGCGCCGTGTGGGTCGGGGAGATTCCTTGTGAGATCCAACAACAAACGGCATCAGTGACTGGAGATGTTAAGAATGTCTATTAAACCCCAAAGCATCATGCTGCTGGCCGGCTGGCTGCTGGCTGCGCCAGCTATGGCGCTCACCCCCAGCAACAGCGGAAGCGGCAGCAACTCCTATATGTTTATCGACAATGATGTCGATGACGAATATTTCATCACCACCAGCTCCCTCGACCCGCGCTTCACCGGAGCCAACGTCTGGACAAAATATCCGACTAACCAGCGTAGCCTGGGATATATAACCTACGTAGGCTGGGCTTACGCCAACCGCTACTTCGACCTGTGGATCGAGAATTCGCCCATTAACCAGCCGTTTCTCGGGATCCGCTGCATGTCTACGGGCGCAAACTGCCCGGCGTCTGGCTATATTTCTCCCGATGTCATCGATAAAGACGGCTACTATCACGCGATGTCCGGCAACACCGTAGCAAACGGTTATTACGGCGCCGGCGCGCTGAGCCAGTCGGCCTATGAGTATTTTCGCGATCGGCCGGTAGGGACCATCGATTCTTTGCAGCTTAATCTTTGCTACATGAATACCAATACCGATTATGACTTTGCCTCCGGCGTTCGCTGTAAAGATCTCCCCAGCGGGGGAACATGGCGCTACTACACGTTCAACCTCGAAAAGGTCTCGCATCTGAAGTTAAACAGTACCGGTGCTATGGCTGAAGTGTGGATTGCCAGCGATGGCACGCCAAGCGTTAACCTCGGCTCTGAATTATGCCAGATGGGCGAGGCCGGAAGCGGTTCGTCGAGAGCTTCGGGAATCATCTGTAAAATGGTGTCTTACAATTTACAGGAGACCAAAGTACTCACCTCCAGCCTTGATATCCGGATGCTCATTGATACGGCAATGTTGGGATTCTCTCCTTCCGCATCGGAAGTAAGGTTCAGCGGTGATGGGGCAACCTGGTACAACTACAGTAGCACTACCGTCGACTATAACCAGGTTTTCACACCGTCAGGTAACTACGTCTACGTGTTCCTGTCCAACGCCTTTTTCCAAAAAGTCCTCAAGGCGGGAACGGATTTAACCAACAAGGATTCTCTGTTTACCTTCTATTTTGATAACGCCGTCACCACACAATCGGGTTATTATCAGTTCACGCCATCAACATTAATTAACCTCATCCCGCGGGAATACGGCATCAGCATTGTCGCCAGCGACGGGCATTCGCATCCACAAGCATCCGGCAAGATCGGTAGCGAAGAGCCCATCACCTTTGAGTATACAGTCACCACCTCCGCATCGCGTCAGGCCGATAGCATCACCGCCCAGGTCATCGGCGACTCCATCAACATGTATGGTCTGCCGTACTGCCTGTTTACCTCAGCGGACGAGACGCTAAAAGTGCCTGTCCCGGCCTACCTCGAATGGACGTCCGCTACCGGTAAAGCGGTAAAAGTCCGCAACAGCTGCGGCGAAGATCCTGTCGATATGACCAATGCCGCCTGGGTTCAGACGGCCTGGAACGCCAACGTTAACGATGGTTTCTTTTTTACCACCACGCTGAAACTGCTGTTTCCGATGGATGACCCGCATTCACAGTTCACCACCAATGGCCATGACTGGATGGGTGTCGTCAACGCTACCGGAGATGTGAAAGTGACCGCCACCTGGATTGGCGTCGATCGGGGGGTATGATGAAAAAAATCCTTGTCATCGGATTATGCGGGCTGTGGATGCCGCCCGCGTCTGCGGTGTACTTTGACTCTATTATCTATGATATGGATGCCAGTAAAGATTTTATCTCCCGGCCAATAGTCAATGATACAAAAAACAACAATTTGTATACCATATCGGCTTATAAAATCTCCCGACCGGGCAGCGGAGATGAAAGACCCGTTCCAGGCCAGGATAAAGATCTGGTCTGGTCGCCGCTGAAGTTCACGGTACAGGCGAATGGCCAGGAATATTTTAAACTCTATTATCGCGGGCCTAAAGATGCCGTTGAGAGATATTATCGGGTAATTTTTAAGGAAACCCCGGTTACGATTTTCCCCTGGCGTCAGGACCAGAAACAAATGGATGTCGTTCCCTCAGTGTCTATGAGCACCATACTCATCGTGCGCCCGCGTAAAACGCAGTTCAAGTATGAGATAAACGAAGAAACAGGCACTATTAAAAATACCGGTAACACCTTTTTTAGAGTTGTTATCCAGAAAGGATGCAATGGTGATGATGAAAGTTCGACGCAATTTTACATGCTGCCAGGGGAAAGCTGGAAAGATCCTAAGGCTCAATACGGTAATAAAAAATTTATTGTCGCACTGGGTAAATACCATCGCTTAGGAAGCAGCTGCTTTACCGATGCCTCTGACTAATCACTGCCGATCCAGAGCGGGTATGTTATGCCTGAAGCGCAGCTCGCGCAGGCGATTGAGTCCGCCGAACTTCTTGCATAAAGAGTATTGAAAGCGGTAGACGCTGCGGGTATCGCACGCCATGATGCGGGCGATATCCTGGCTGGAATGCCCGTCCGCCAGCAGGCGCAGCGTCTTCATTTCATGCTCCGTCAGCGACGGTGTGCGCCGGCAGCGAAGATTTCGCCCCAGCATGATGCGTTTTATTTTCTTGATTAAGCTGCTTAAGCTATCGTTGACTTCCACCACCGACCATAATAATCCGGAGCGCAGCATCCAAAAATTAGCCATGGGCAGCATGCTCTTATCCGCGAGTAAAATAACTTTCAGCCCGGTCTCCTGCAGTTTTTCAGCCCACTCCTCATGCAGAAAATACAAAATATTGTCGAGGGAGAAATCCACCACCACCATTCCTTCAGGCAAAAAACAGGTAATTTCACGAAAAACCAAATCATTCACCGCTCGCTTAAAAAAATAGTTTTTATCTGGCCATACAGAAAACTTCCTCTCTCCGCAAAGGGATCGCTCCATTTTATCTTCCGCTTCAATAGGGCAGTTTAAACCACACGCCATACATTTAATCTCATGGTTACCTGCCGGCATTACGCTTACCTCTTGAGTGGCTAAAAAATATTTTCAAAAAGATACATATGGAATATCAAACATACTATAAACAAAAATTATTGCCGCTATTATATTTACTATAACCATAGAAAACAAAAGACTAATTTATAATTCCAGACCTTCGGAAAAATAACGTTAACACCTTTCATTAAATATTTTAATAGAACCATCATATAATTTAACTATATCATATATAGCAAAACATCGCTGCCTGATTCCCTTACTCGAAGCGAGCATACAATTTTGTGACTTAATTTATCATCACGCGATGCATAATATTCGCAGGCAATCGTCATTCTCTGGCTCCGGTGGGCAGTGGCCCACTCGCCGCCGCCGGAAATGCCTCCGCCAGCCAGTCGATAAATACGCGCAGTCGATATTGCCGCTGATAAGGTCCGAGGGGCTGTCAGCAACCACCAGACTACGTTGATGGCGGGCTGGCGCAGAACTAAAAAATGCTGCCTGAAGACCCTTGGATTCATGGGTCTTCAGGTGCTACCGTATAGACATAATTAGCCGTTTTGTTCTGTAGCCGAATGATCGGTATACCTGTTCTAATAATTATGGATGATGATATCAATGAAACTAAAAATAGCGTTTATCGCGCTCGGCTGTTCGCTTGCCGCCCTTTCCGGCTGTACCTCCTCAAAATCGTCCCCGGAACGCCACGCTTACTATTTTGTCTCACACCGCAGCGATTTCGTCGGCGGTAACTTCGTTAGTAACCGTCAGGAAAACTACCGCTTAAATCTGCCGAACTTTACCGACATCTATGCCCGCGGCCAGCAGGACAGAAAGTCGGGGATGAGCGAAAGCGACGCCCGCCGTACCGCCGACGCAATCAGGCAGCAGGTGGCAGAGGGCACAAAAACCCAGCACGCATTTACCGGCAACGTCAGCGATAAATGGGATAACGAAATGGAAAATAAAGACGCCGTGCTGTTCGGTAATGAACTGGCCGGAACGTATCTCGACGGCTATTTTGGCGTGAAATAACCCAGCGGGTGCGCGAAATGCGCACCGCGCCTTCGGCTTATCTTTCCACCTTCACCCAGCGCTGCTGCTGATGGCTTTTCACTATCGCCGCAATGATGTACATCACATCCGCCCCCTCGTAGAACGAGGCGAAACGCCGTGACGATGCCGGCGGCATCTCACCGGTGCGCACCGCCTGATAAAAGCTCAGCATCATATTTTTAAACGCATCGGGCCAGCCTTCATTATGCCCGCCGGGGAAGTGGGCGCTGGCGGCGGCCTCGCCGAGCATCAGGCTCGGATCGTCGCTCAGCAGCTGGTTTGGCCCCTGGCGATGGCCAATCCACAGCCGCTGTGGCATTTCCTGATCCCAGGCCAGCGAACAGCGGCTGCCGCCGATCTCCACCGTCAGGCCGTTTTTTCTCCCGGCGCTGACCTGCGAAACGATAAAGCTCCCCTTGCTGCCATCGTCGAAGCGAAACAGGACCGACCCCAAATCTTCGGTATCGACGGGCCGCGCTTCATACGCGATATCATCGCGATGCTGGCTGAACGTCGCGTCGCCGGCCACGGGCGCCTGGCGCGTCGGCCAGACGATGGAGAGATCCGCCATCACCTCCACAATGCGTCGGCCGGTCATAAACTGCACCGTATCGCACCAGTGGGAACCAATGTCGGCCATCGCCCGCGAGGCCCCGCCCTGCGCCGAATCCACCCGCCAGTTATAGTCGGTCTCCAGCAGCATCCAGTCCTGCAAATAGCTGCCGTGCACCGCAAACAGCCTCCCGACATCGCCGTTGCGCATCATCGCCGCCGCCTGCTGCACCATGGCAAACTGGCGATAAACAAAGCTGACGCCATGAATCACCCCGGCGCTTTCCGCCAGCGCCACCAGCTCACGGGCCTCCTCCGCGGTCATGCAGAGCGGCTTTTCCGAAAAGACGTGCAGTCCGGCGGAGAGGATCTGTCGGTTAATCCGCGCATGCAGATGGTTCGGCGTACAGTTATGCACCACCTGTAGCCCGGGATGCGCCAGCAGCGCCTCAACGCTACCGTAGGCGTGCGCCACGTTGAGCTGGCGCGCCTTCTGCTGCGCCATCTCCAGCGAACCGTCGCACAGCGCCACCACCTCGATGTCGCCCACCCGGCGCAGCGCTTCCAGATGCGCCGGCCCGATAAATCCGGAGCCAATAATGCCGACCTGAATCATTATTCCCCCTCCTTGCCTGCGGCGAAATCGTCAAACGCCCGCCCGGAGACCGGGATGATATGGCGGCGGATAAACTCGCTGCCTTCGCGCGCGCCGACCTCCGCGTCCTTCAGGCAGCACTCCCACTCCAGCACCGCCCAGCCGTCAAAATCATACTCGGTGAGCTTGCTGAAAATCGTTTTGAAATCGATCTGCCCATCGCCCAGCGAACGAAAACGCCCCGCCCGCTGCTGCCAGTTCTGATAGCCGCCGTAGACCCCGCTGCGCCCGTCGCGGCGGAATTCGGCATCTTTGACGTGAAAGGCTTTGATTCGCGAATGATAGATATCGATGTAACCCAGGTAGTCCATCTGCTGAAGATGAAGGTGGCTGGGGTCATAGAGCATATTGCAGCGCGGATGGTTATCGACCCGCTGCAGGAAACGCTCAAATGTCACGCCATCATGCAGGTCTTCGCCGGGATGGATTTCGTAGCAGACATCCACGCCCTGCTCGTCAAAAACGTCCAGCAGCGGTCGCCAGCGCCGGGCCAGTTCATCGAAGGCCTCATCAAGAAGCGGCTGATTATGCGGCGGCCACGGATAAAAATAAGGCCACGCCAGCGCGCCGGAAAAGGTGGCGTGCGCCTTGAGCCCCAGACGCGCCGAGGCCACCGCCGCCTGGCGCACTTTCTCGACCGCCCACTGCTGGCGCGCCTGCGGGTTACCGCGCAGCGCGGCGGGCGCAAACGCGTCAAAGGCCGTATCATAAGCCGGATGAACGGCCACCAGCTGCCCCTCTAGATGGGTGGACAGCTCGCCGATCGCCAGGCCCTGTTCCGCCAGTATGCCGCTCACCTCATCGCAGTAGGTCTGGCTCGCGGCGGCGCGTTCAACGTCGAAAATCGCCGGATGGTTACAGGGGATCTGCAGTGCCTGATAGCCCAAACCGGCGGCCCACTGCGCCACGCCCTCCAGGGTATTAAACGGCGCCTGCGCGCCGATAAACTGCGCCAGGAAAATGCCCGGTCCTTTGATTGTTTTCATACCACCTCCTGAAAAATTAACGCTGCTCTTTCTCGTTGTAATGGAAAGAGAAAAGGAAAATCAGCGCGATAACCGCAGCGGCCACCGCCGGGATCCACCAGAAGGTCACCCACGCCTGCGGTACGCTCTGGCCTGCCACCAGATGGTTGTACAGCGCGCCGGAGATCTGCGACCCCAGCAGCATGCCGATACCGTAGGTGAACATCACGATCATGCTTTGCGCCTGGCCCTTCACTTTTTCACCGGCCACGCGGTCGGTATAGATAAAGCCCACAACAAAGAAAAAGTCATAGCACACGCCGTGCAGCAGGATGCCGAGATAGAGCAGGAAGCGCCCCTCTTCGCTGACCCCCAGCGCAAAGAAGGCGTAGCGCACGAACCACGCCGCCATGCCGATCAGCAGCATGTATTTCACCCCGAGGCGGCGGAACAGCAGCGGGATCACCAGCATAAAGAAAATTTCTGACATCTGACCGAACGACATCGCGGTGCTGACGTCCGCGATGCCGGCATCCGCCAGATAAGAGGCGGTATAGGCGTAGTAGGTCCCCAGCGGAATCGAAATCAGCGTCGCGCAGAGGGAGAAAATCAGGAAGTGGCGCGTTTTCAGCAGCGCGAAAGCGTCGGCGCACAGCAGATCGCGAAACTGGACCGGCGTCCCTTTCGCCGGCGCCGGCGTGTGCGGTAGCGTCAGGCTATAAACGGCCAACGCCGCCGAGCAGAGCGCCGCCAGGGTAAAAATGCCGGTGGTATCGGAGATACCGGTGACGCCGATGAAGATACCGGCGATGATCCAGCCGATGGTGCCGAAGACGCGCACCACCGGAAAGGTTTTATCGACGTTCGCCAGGCTGTGGAAAGCGATGTTGTTGGTCAGCGCCAGCGTCGGCATATAGCACAGGGTGTAGCCGAACAGCAGGCCAATCAGCAGCGCGCCGTTTTGCGCCACCAGCGCCTGCGGGACAAACCACAGAATAACCGCTCCGGCCAGATGCATCACCGCCATCACCTTCTGCGAAGCGAAAAAGCGATCGACCAGCATTCCCAGCACAAACGGCGAGAGAATAGACGCAATCGGCCCGGCGGAGAAAGCATCGCCGATCAGCAGCGACATCTCATAGCGGGTCATCACCAGCCCCAGCGTCACCGACCAGCTACCCCAGATAAAGAACTGCATAAACATCATTAACGACAGCCGCGGCACCAGAAAACGGTGGGCTACGCGGGGACTTTCACGACCTTCGGTTGTTGTGACCATTTCGACCGCCCTCAAAAAGTAATCGATTACAAATACGCTCAAATAAAAAGTAATCGATTACAAAAAGAAGGTCGCGGGCAAAATACGCTAAGCGCGAAGAAGATCACAATAAAAAGAGATAATGCCCCGCCGGACGACGGGGCGATCGCGCTACGCCGAACGGCGCAGGGTTTTAAAGGCCACAAACAGGAACAGGATCCACACCGGCAGCAGAATCGCCGACAGGCGCATCCCGTCAATCGTGCACATCAGCACCAGGATCAGCCCCAGAAAGGCGATACAGATATAGTTTCCGGCGGGCGACAGCAGCGCTTTAAACTTCGACTCGCGCCCCTTGCGCCGCTGGGCGGCGCGAAACTTGAGGTGCGCCAGGCAGATCATAATCCAGTTCAGCAGCAGCGTCGCTACCACCAGCGCCATCAGCAGGCCGAGGGCTTTCTGCGGCAGCAGATAGTTAAGCAGCACCACCAGCGAGGTGATAATCCCCGAGAGCAGCAGGGAGTTAACCGGCACGCCGCGCTTGCTGACGCGGGCGAGAAACTTCGGCGCATTGCCCTGCACCGACAGACCGAACAGCATCCGGCTATTTGAGTAAACGCCGCTGTTATAAACCGACAGCGACGCTACCAGAATCACGAAGTTCAGCGCGGAAGCCACCACGTTGCTGTCGAGATTATGAAAGATCATCACGAACGGGCTGCTGTCGGATTTAATTTCCACCCACGGATAGAGCGCCAGCAGAACCACCAGCGAGCCGATATAAAACAGCAGGATACGGTATACCACCTGGTTAACCGCTTTCGGGATGCTCTTTTCCGGATTGTGGGCTTCCGCCGCGGTAATGCCGATGAGCTCCAGCCCGCCGAAGGAGAACATAATGACCGCCAGCGACATGATCAGGCCGTGCCAGCCGGTGGCGAAGAAACCGCCGTGTTTCCACAGGTTATCAATGCCCGCTTTGCTGCCGCCGTGGCCGCCGAACAGCATCCACAGGCCAAAGCCGATCATGCCGATAATCGCCAGCACCTTAATCAGCGCGAACCAGAACTCCGCTTCGCCGTACAGGCGCACGTTCACCAGGTTTACGGCGTTGATAATGATGAAGAACGCGGCGGCCCAGATCCACGTCGGCACATCCGGCAGCCAGTACTGCATATAGATCCCGGCGGCGGTCAGCTCCGCCATCCCGACCAGCACGAACATCACCCAGTAGTTCCAGCCGGAAAGAAAACCGGCGAACGGGCCCCAGTATTTATAAGCAAAGTGGGCAAAGGAGCCTGAAACCGGTTCTTCGACGACCATTTCGCCCAGCTGGCGCATGATCAGAAAGGCGACGATCCCGGCGACGGCATAGCCGAGCAGTACGGCCGGTCCCGCCATTTGAATCGCCGGCCCGATGCCGAGAAACAGGCCGGTACCGATGGCGCCGCCAAGGGCGATAAGTTGAATATGTCGGTTCTGTAAACCGCGATGAAGCGTCGGGCCGCTTTCCTCTACGGCATCCGACGATGTTGACGCGTCTTTCACGTCGATCCCCTGTGTGTATATATGAAGGGGCACCTTTTAACACTTATACCCGTCATACTTCAAGCTGCATGTGCGTTGGCTTTTCTCGCTCACCCCAGTCACTTACTGGAGTAAGCTCCTGGGGATTCCCTGCGTCGCCGCCTTCCTGCAACTCGAATTATTTAGGGTATAAAATCGTCATACTTCAAGCCGCAGATGCCCTGGCTTTATACATTCATTGATTTATTACAACCGGCGAGCCGCCCTGCCCGCTCCTGCGGTTTTGCCTTAAAATTCGTAGCCGACCGAAACCTTGAACGTGCGCGGTTCGCCGCGGAACAGATAGGTTCCGCTGTCGTCCGCGCCGGACCAGTAGTTCTCATCCGTCACGTTATCGACGCCCGCGCGTACCGTCATCTGATTCTGGTTCTCGTTAAGCGCCAGACGATAGCGCACGCCGAGATCCAGGGTCGTGAAGCTATCAATCTTCTTGCTGTTCGCCTGGTCGGCATACTGCGAACCCGAGTGATTGAGGCGTGCGGTGGCGGTCAGGCCGTCGATAGGTTTGATGTCATACTCTGCGCCAAGCACCGCGTAGAAGCCCGGTACGCCGATGGCCGTTTTACCATCATTGACGCCATCCTTGGTTTTCGACAGTTCGGCTTTCAGCCAGGTCGCGCTGGCGTTAAGGCGCAGGCCGTACAGCGGTTCGCCGAAAACGTTAAATTCCACGCCGCGATTGCGCTGCTCGCCGTTAAGGCCATAGCGTTTCTGGCTATCCAGGAAGGCGGAAGGCATTTTAATTTCAAACAGCGCCAGCGAGCCGCCAATGCGGCCAAAATCCGCCTTCATCCCGACTTCGTTTTGTTTTGAGTGAATAATTCCGACGCTTTCCCCATAGTTAGCGGCGGAGGTTGGCGCATTGCTGCCCGGCTGCAGGGCTTCGGTATGGTTAGCGTATAAAGAGAGAACCTGCCACGGCTTATAGACCACGCCATAGGTCGGCATCCAGCGGCTGTCGTCATACGCATCGCTTTGCAGGCCGGTGACTTTATCGTAGTTGCGCACCACCACTTTTTGATGACGGGCGCCGACGGTGAACAGCAGCGTATCGTCCAGCACGCCGAGGGTGTCGCTCAGCAGCCAGCCCTGGGAACGGGTGCGGCCGCTGGTGAGCGGATCGTCATAGTCGCCGCCGAATGAAGCGTTCGCCGGGGGCGCAACCGGACGGGTATCGTAGATATTCACCAGCGGATTATCCGCCGCCTTCGACATCCGCCACGCGGTTTTGTCGTTCTGGGTTTTCGCCGAATAGCCGACGTTGACCTTGTGCGACACAAAACCGGTGGCGAATTCGCCGCGTATCCCGGCCATGCCGCTGGCGGTATCCATATAGCGGTTGGTGTCCAGGCGCCCCGCCGTGGCGTTGCCCGCCCGGTCAATCAGCTTCGAGGCGCTATAGAGACCGATTTCATGGGCATGCTGCGCCCCCAGAGCGGCGTAGGCGGTCCATTTATCGACAATGTCGTATTCCATTCTCAGCATACCGAACTCATTTTCGATATCGCTGTAAGCCCATTTTTGCGTGTAGTTGTGGGTGTTATCCGGCAGGCGCGGAATAAAATCGACGCCCGAAATGTTGATGCCCATCGGGCTACCGTGGAAGGTTTTTTTCTGATAGCCAAAGTCAAACGAGCTGCGCATCCGTTCGCCGCGATAATCGAGCCCTATGGAGGCCAGCGTGGTTCTGCGCTTATCACTCTCCACCGCCGCCTCGCCTTCGCGGTGCACCAGATTCACCCGCGCGCCGAACTGGTTGTCGTCGCCAAAGCGGCGGCCCAAATCCAGCGTGCCGCCGACCTGAGAATCCGAGGTATAGTCGACGCCCACGCGGGCGGTCGGGGTATCTTCCGCGCGCTTAGGCTCCAGGTTGATCATCCCGCCGACGCCGGAGCTGGCCGCACCGTTAAGCAGAGCGTTGGCGCCTTTAAAAATTTCGACCCGCTCAAGCATGGCGGTATCCACCACCTGACGCGGCACCACGCCCGCCAGCCCGCTCAGGGTCATATCATCGCCGTCAAATTTAAGGCCGCGAATGCGGTAGGTCTCGGCGTAGTTACCGTAGCCCTGCACCGGCTGAACCCCGGCATCGTTGCTGACCACATCGGCGATGGTTTTCGCCTGCTGATCCTCGATAAGCTTCGAGGTATAGCCGATGATGCTAAACGGAACGTCCATCGCGTTTTGTTCGCCGAGCATCCCTAGACGGCCGCCGTTGGCTATCTGACCATCGAGATAGGCGGGCACTATCAAATCGCCGCCGGCTTTAAAATCGCTGGCGGATGCGGCCTGAACGACCATCGTTTCTTCGCTTTTCTGGCGTTCGGCGACGTTTTCCGCCGCCGTTGCCGAATGGGAGATTGCGCCAATGGTTAACGCCAGCAGCGTTTTCCGCAGCGGGAAAGCCGGTGCGGCGCAGCCGCTTAAGTTGGCAGAGACGGCCAGCGCCGGGAGAGTGCGTTTCATAAGATCAGTCCTGAACAAAATCAACGATCCGATAGTGACTCCGCCGCCGAAATTCGCATTTCCGGTCTTGCGCCTGTGAGCCCCATCCAGTGCCTTCGCCGTTTCCCTGTGAGCCCGCGACGTACGCAGGTTATCTCCTGATAAAACCGCAAACAAGAAGAAGAATGAGAACTATACGCATTATCTTATCGTAATCAAGCCTGGCTTTTGCCGTCTGGAAAAACGTTTCATTTTTCGCTGAAAGGGATTCGCCGCAGAGGTTTGGGCGAAAGGTGAGGAAGCGCGCGCAGCAAAACGCGGAGAGACAAAAGGCCGGAACCCGACAGGCTCCGGCCTCAATCACTACGCGCTGGCGGTATCCAGACGCGCCAGCTGCCCGGCGCTCAGGCTCAGCGCGGCGGCGCGAGCAAAGCTCTCCACCTGAGCGAGGCTGGTGGCGCTGGCGATGGGCGCCGTCACGCCGTCGCGGCTCATCAGCCAGGCCAGCGCGACTTCGGCAGGTTTAGCGCCGCTTTGCTCCGCCACTTCAACCAGGGTATCGACAATACGCAGCCCGCGAGGATTGAGATATTTGCCGATACCGCCCCCGCGCTGGCTTTGCGCCAGGTCGGACTGCTGGCGGTATTTGCCGGTCAGGAAGCCGGACGCCAGGCTGTAGTAGGTCACCACGCCGATATCGCGGCTGATGCACAGGTCGCAGAGCGCGCCCTCAAAAGCCGAGCGATGATAAAGATTGTATTCCGGCTGCAGCACCTGCCAGGCCGGCAGGCCGCTTTTACGCGACACCTCCAGCGCGCCTGAAAGCTGCTGCGCATCGAGGTTCGAGGCGCCCATGGCGCGGATTTTCCCCGCCTGCTGTAGGGCGTGGAAGGCGTCGAGGGTTTCGGCGACCGGCGTTTCCGGGTCCGGCCAGTGGGCGAAATAGAGGTCAATATAATCGGTATTCAGGCGTCGCAGGGAGTCGTCCACCGCCTGCTGGATCCAGGCTTTTTTCAACCCTTTATGACCGGGAAGGCCTAAATCGGAACCCACTTTGGTGAAGAGCTTTACCTTATCGCGCATGCCTGGCCGCGCCTGTAGCCAGCGGCCGATAATGGTTTCAGACTCGCCGCCCTGGTTGCCATCCGCCCAGCGGGAGTAGACATCCGCCGTGTCGATAGCATCGAAGCCGTGGTCTATAAACGCATCAAGAATGGCAAAACTGGTTTTTTCATCGATGGTCCAGCCAAAAACGTTACCGCCAAACACCAGCGGGGCGATGGAAAATCCGGTTTTGCCCAAGGGACGTGTCATCATGCCGTTCACTCCTTATCGCTTATATTCAGTATCCTTCGGAACGCCGTGAGGGCCAGAAAAGGACAATTACGGGATAGTAAGAAAAGGAAGCTTGAAGCGGGCTATCCGTGCCCGCTGAATGCATAACAACATTATGTCCCGGAATAGACGTCAAAGCTAAAATATTTCCCGGCTAACTTTTTATAGGTGCCGTCGGCGAGAATAGTGGCAATCGCGCCGTTTATCTCCTGGCGCAGAGCATCGTCCTCTTTGCGCAGGCCAATCGCCGCGCCGGCGCCGAACAGCTTGTCGTCCTTCAGGTGGCCGCCAACGAAGGCAAAATCTTTACCCTGCGGCTGCTGCAGGAAGCTGTAGTCGGCCATCATCCCGGAAAGCACCGCGCCGTCAATACGCCCGGACTCCAGATCCTGAACCACGCGATCCGCCCCCTGATAGGCGACGATATTGATCCCCGCCGTGCGCCAGTGCTGGTTAACGTAAGTCTCCTGCGCCGAGCCCTGCTCTACGCCGATGGTTTTGCCCTTCAGCTGCTCGACGGTATTCCCGGCCAGGGTGTTTTTACGCGCCACGAGGAACACCGGGCCGTTGTACAGCTTGTCGCTAAAGCCGATCTGCTCTTTGCGCTTCTCGGTCATATACATGCCGGAGAGGATCGCGTCGAACTTACGCGCCTTCAGCGCCGGAATAATGCCGTCGAAGTTGCTTTCCACCCACACGCACTTCGCCTGCAGCTGGGCGCAAATCGCGTTGCCGAGGTCAATATCAAAACCCGCCAGCTTACCCTGCGGATCTTTCCATTCAAACGGCGCGAAAGTCGGATCGACGCCAAAGCGAATTTCCTTATTTTCTGCGGCCAGGGCTGAAGTTGAGGCCATCAGCGCGACCCACAGCAGAAGAGATTTTTTCATTATTTACGGACTCCAGAGATCAACGGCAGTGTGTTTCAACTAACCGGGCGAACAGCGTCGCGCCGGTAGAAATAATGTCATCATTAAAGTCATAGCCGGGGTTGTGCACCATACAGCTGCCCTTCCCGCCTTTCTCGCCATTGCCCAGCAGGAAGTAGCAGCCGGGGCGCTGCTGGAGCATAAAGGCGAAATCTTCGCTGGCGTTCATCGGCGAAATGGATTCCAGCACGCCCTCCTCGCCAAAGACGTCCAGCGCCAGCGCTTTGGCGAATTCGGTCTCTTCGACGCTGTTGGTCAGTACCGGATAGGAGTCAAAAACCGCTACCTCGCTGCTGGCGCCGTAGCTTTTGGCGGTAAAATCAGCGAGCTCCTTGATCCGCTTAATCAGCAGGTCGCGAATTTCCGGCTTCATCGCCCGCACGCTCAGCTCCATCACCACGTTCTCAGGGATGACGTTGGAGGCGATACCCGCCTGGAAGGTGCCGACGCTCACCACCGCGGTTTCGCCCGGCGGTACGTTACGCGCAACGATGCTTTGCAGATTCATCACCAGCGCCGCGCCGGTAACAATGGGATCGACGGTGCGCTCGGGATGCGCGCCGTGGCCGCCGTAGCCGGTAATGGTGATTTTTACCGTATCCGCCGAGGCCATAAAATTCCCGGCGTAAAAGCCGATTTTCCCCACCGGCAGGCCCGGCATATTATGCAGGCCGAAGATGCGCTCGCAGGGAAAGCGCTCAAACAGGCCGTCTTTGATCATTAAATCCGCGCCGCCGATCGCTTCTTCCGCGGGCTGGAAAATCAGGTGTACCGTGCCGTTGAACTGGCAGGCCGGCGAGGCGATATATTTCGCCGCCGCCAGCAGAATGGTGGTGTGGCCGTCGTGGCCGCAGGCGTGCATTTTTCCGGCCACGGTGCTGGCCCAGGGGAGATCGGTCGCTTCGAAAATCGGCAGCGCGTCCATGTCGGCGCGCAGGCCGATAGTACGCGGCGAATCGCCCTTGCTTAACGTTCCTACCACCCCGGTTTTCGCCAGCCCGCGGGTCACCGTATAGCCCCACTCGGTCAGTTTTCCGGCCACCAGCTCGCTGGTATTAAACTCTTCCAGGCTTAATTCCGGATGGGCGTGCAAATAATGACGGATCGCAATCATTTCATCTTCGGTGGCTTTAATTTCAGGAATTACACAGTCGGTCATGCCGGTCTCCGGGATATAGAATCAAGTGCTAAGCTTTAATAACTTAACGTGCTAAGGGTTTATTGCAAGCAGGATTTCTTATTCCGCGCGGGGTTTTCATCTGATTTATTCATAGCGATTTAACGGCGAAGCGGACGAGTTTTACTATCACCTGAACCAGGAAACGTCTTACATTCTCTGCCTTTTATTAATCATGAAGCACAATACTCATTTATAAAGCCTAAATAAGCAGATAAAACATCAAAGAAGAGGCGCAAGGATGATATTTTCAACTTTGCGGTTTTTAAGCGGATTTGATGTGAGAACAGGGGCAGGTGGGCATCGCCCGATAGCGCCAGGCTGGCCGGACTACCGTCCCGCAGACGCGGAAATCGGTAGCGCGAACAGGTGCACAGCACCGCCTCCGGAGGAGGCGGTTGCGAGGTTAAAGCAGAAAAGGTTAGTGGCTCAGCGCGCCGTTAATCAGGATCGACGTAATAATCCCGGTCGCGGCGGCAATCAGCACATAGTTACCGTCAATATAGGACCAGTGTTGTCCGTGCGGCGGTGCCGGTAATCCGCGATCGTTCCAGTCGTTTATCCGGTAATCATTGCCGCGATAACGTTCCGGAGCCGGCTGACCTTTGCGAAAATCATGGCCGTTCCACGCGAAGTGGTCCCGCTCATGGCGCTCCTGATGAGGGTTGCCCTGCGGCCCCTTGTCACCGCGCGACGGGCCACGGTTATCGTCGTTACCCTGATGATTGTTGGCCTGCGGCCCCTTGCCCGGCCCCTGCTGACGGTTGCCGTCCGGACCGCCGCGGCCGGCGTCTTGCTGCCAGACCTGCTGCTGACCGCGGTTGTTGCCGCCAGGGCCATCCGCCCAGGAGACGGAAGTCAAAGCACAAGATAGAATAATCGCCAGTGAAAGAATCTTTTTCATAATACACCTCCTGATATATTTCCTTTGTACCGGGAAAATGTGGAGGAATAGTGAGTAACAATATAACCAGGACAATTCCTGGCTTATACCTTTCATCTTTTAAGGCGCATGTCCTGGCTGGATGCATTCCCCCGTTCACCTGGCGACCGGTGCTCCCGGGGACTTATAAATTCGCCGCCGCAGTGCGGCTAAAAATCCAGGGAGAGAGCATGATAACGTTTTTAAAATATTATCCCGACGCTGAACAAAGCGCACCAAATAACAAAAAAGGCCGCTTTCGCGACCTTTTTTAGAAAATAGCCAGAGATTACTCAGTGACTTTGGTTTTTAGCTCTTCGGCACCCTGCTTGGTTTTATCCCAGCCTTCTTTGCTGACCTCTTTGGTCTTATTCCAGCCTTTTTCGGTGCCTTCTTTAGTCGCGTTCCAGCCCTTCTCAGTCCCTTCTTTGGTCTTATTCCAGGTTTTCTGCGCGCCTTCGCTAACTTCGCTGCCTACGCTGTCGCTTTTGCCTTCTGCCGCGTGTTTGGCTTTCAGCTGCTGCTCTTCACCCTGGTGCTGGGCCTCGTGCAGTTTTTCTTTCGCGGTGTTCGCCCCTTCATGGGCCGCCGCGACGGTATCGTCGGTTGCGTGTGTCGTTGTTGCAGCAAAAACAGGAGCTGCTACCAGAATCGCAGATAACGCAATCATTGCTTTTTTCATAATGTCCTCTCTCGCTAACGAACTTAATGTTATGAGTCGCATTTAGCATGGCACAAGATTTTACCGCCTGGCTTTAGGGATTGTTCTTAAAACTGATTTCGGACTTTTCTATCGACTTTTGGTCTGCCGCGTCCCGCTTCTGAATGCGCGAATAAATTCCAACAAATTTGTTACATTTTAAGTCATTTGCCGTTGATATACTTGCCGTTTATGTTTACACGAGAATAATTCTCAGAATCATTATATTTATAAATTAGCAAACGGAACGCATATTATGGCAAGAAAATCAGTAGGTTCGTTCATCCTTACTGCCCTGATTTCCACTCCTCTCTGTAGCTTTGCCGCGCAATATCCGCTCACCGTCACCGATCTCGACGGCCGCGCGATTACGCTCCAGCATGAGCCACAGCGCATTATCCTGCAGGATGGTCGCGATATTATGGCCATGGCCCTGCTCGACCGCGACAACCCCTTCAGGCGCGTCGTGGCATGGAATAACCTGGCCAGAAAACAGGACATCAATACCTGGAAAATGCTGCAAGAGAAGTGGCCGCAATCCGCTCAGATCCTCGATATGGGCTTTAGCGATAAGGGCAACGTTGACCTTGAGAGCGTCATTTCCCGCCAGCCGGACCTGATGATCGCCCAGCTTCGCGCGAAGCCCGCGCTGGAGGAGAGCGGTGTCATCAGCAAGCTCAGCGCGCTGAATATTCCCGTGCTGTTCGTCGATTATGAAATCAACCCCGGCAAAGACACCGCCCCGAGTATCGATCTGCTGGGGAAAGTCCTTAACCGTGAAGAAAACGCCAAAGCCTATACCGACTATTACCGTCAGCAGCTGGACGCCATCCGCCAGAAAACCGCGAACATCACGCCGAAGGCTAACGTTTTTGTCGAGGCGCTGGCGGGTAATAGCGATGCCTGCTGCTTTACCCACGGCCACAACGGCTGGGGTGGTCTGGTCGAAGCCGTCGGCGCGAACAATATCGGCTCGCAGCTGCTGCCGGGCGCTTCCGGCTTTGTGTCGCTGGAAAAAGTGATTAGCATGAAGCCGGATGCCTATATTATGACCGGTTCAAAACGCGGGAATAGCCAGGTGCTGCCGCTCGGTTTACAGGCCGATCCCCAGGAGGTCAATCGTCAGGCGGAGCGGCTGCTGTCGCGCACCGGCGTGAGCAACATCCCGACGATTGAAGCAAAACGCGCTTACGGCATTTACCACCACTTCTACAACCATCCGTGGAATATCGTCGGGATGGCGTATCTGGCGAAGGATATCTATCCCCAGACCTTCAGCGACCTCAACCCTGACGATAGCTGGCACTACATTGTCCGTCATTTCACCACCCTTCCCGATCTGCCGTTTGTTTTTTCCTGGCAACAAGGTGAGTAATTAGCCATGAGTCTCTCTCCTGAATCCGATATCGTCGCGTTCGGCCTCGATAGCCGTGACGTAATGGCAAACTACCGTCACATTGTGCGCCGCCGCGCCATCATGCTGCTGCTGCTGACGCTGTTGATTGTCGCCTCGCTGCTGCTCGACTTCGTGATGGGGCCATCCGGCCTGTCGCTGCAGGCGCTTTGGCAAACCCTTACCGACCCGGCCAGCGCCAGCGCCGGGACGCGGGCGATCGTCTGGGATATCCGCATGCCCTATGCGCTGATGGCGATCGTCGTCGGCCTGGCTCTCGGCCTCGCCGGGGCGGAAATGCAGACCATCCTTAACAATCCGCTGGCGAGCCCGTTTACGCTCGGCGTCTCCTCGGCGGCGGCATTCGGCGCGGCGCTGGCTATCGTGCTGGGGATAGGGATTCCCGGCATTCCCGGCCAGTGGTTTGTCTCGGCCAACGCTTTTATCTTCGCTCTGCTGGCGGCGCTGCTGCTGGACGGTATTACGCGCTGGACCCAGGTCGCCACCTCCGGCGTCATTCTGTTCGGGATCGCGCTGGTGTTTACCTTCAATGCGCTGGTATCGATGCTGCAGTTTGTCGCCAATGAAGATACCCTCCAGGGGCTGGTGTTCTGGACGATGGGCAGCATTGACCGCGCCTCATGGCAAAAGGTGGGGATCCTGCTTGCGATACTGGCGGTCGTCATGCCGCTATCAATGCGCAGTGCGTGGAAGCTGACCGCGCTGCGCCTCGGCGAGGACCGGGCCGTCAGCTTCGGCATCAACGTGCGCCGCCTGCGCCTGACCACCCTGCTGCGCATCAGCGTTCTGTCGGCGATTTCGGTGGCGTTCGTTGGCCCAATCGGTTTTATCGGCCTGGTGGCGCCGCATATCGCCAGGCTGGTTTTCGGCGAAGATCACCGCTTTTACCTGCCGGCCAGCGCGTTAATCGGCGCCCTCGTCCTGTCGCTGGCTTCGGTTGCGGCAAAAAACCTGATT
Organism: Klebsiella sp. PL-2018; assembly: GCF_019048985.1. Taxonomy (NCBI): domain Bacteria; kingdom Pseudomonadati; phylum Pseudomonadota; class Gammaproteobacteria; order Enterobacterales; family Enterobacteriaceae; genus Klebsiella; species Klebsiella sp. PL-2018. The sequence continues at coordinate 1,492,481 of NZ_CP077673.1, read as the reverse complement.
CCCGGCGCAGTGATTCCGGTGGGCATCGTCACCTCGCTGGTGGGGGTGCCTTTTTTCCTGAGCATCATTTTGCGCCATCGGGGGCACGTATGAGCCATGTTGTATCCGGACTGGCGCTGACCCATTTCAGCGCCGGTTATCCCAGACGTCAGGTGATCCGCGACCTGACGGTACCGCGGCTGCAGCGCGGTAAAATCACCGCGCTGCTCGGCCCCAACGGCAGCGGGAAATCCACCCTGATGCGGGCGATGGCCGGGCTGGGGCCGTCCGCGGGCGAGCTGTCGCTGGACGGTGAGAATCTGCTTGCCCTCCCCTTTGCCCGGCGTGCGGAAAAAGTGGTCTACCTGCCGCAGACGCTGCCCGCCGGCGTGCACTTGCGGGTGCTGGAGTCGATTATTGTCGCTCAACGCGCCGCCGGAGGAGCGCACAGCCCGGAAAATCAGGCACAGGTGATGTCTCTGCTGCGCCAGCTAGGCATTGAACATCTGGCGCTGAGCTATCTCGACCGGCTATCCGGCGGGCAGAAGCAGCTCGTCGGCCTGGCGCAATCGCTTATCCGTCAGCCAGCCCTGCTGCTGCTGGATGAGCCCCTTAGCGCGCTGGATTTAAACTATCAGTTCCACGTGATGGATCTGGTGCGTGAGGAGACGCAGAGGCGCAACATCATCACGCTGGTGGTGGTTCACGACATCAATATCGCCCTGCGCCACGCGGATCACGTGCTGATGTTGAAAGAGGGACAACTGCTGGGGGACGGCGCGCCGGCCGAGGTGATTACCCCGCAGGCTCTGGCTGCGGTTTACGGCGTGCGCGGGCGCATCGAGCCCTGTTCTCAGGGGGTGATGCAGGTGATTATCGACGGTCTGGCGGCGGGGGCTTAAGCGGCTGCGGCGTTGAACATCAAGCCCTGAGATCCCCTCTCTCCAGGGCTTTGCCGGAGGCGGCGCGCTGCGCCTCTCCGGCCTACCGCGTTATGCCGCCATCTCGCCCGCCGCCACCGGAAGCCCCTCCCGCCTGGCCGAATCATCACTCTTTTGCTAACCAGCTCACGTTTTTATGCCCTGATTGGCACTTTTCCGCCCGTGACGTTCCCCTCATTCTGTCGCTATGCTTTAATGTGCTAAACCGGTTTAATTAAGTTTAGCTATGGAGAATTTTCAACATGAATGCAAAAGTTTGGGTTCTGGGAGACGCGGTAGTGGACCTGCTGCCGGAGAGCGAAGGCCGCCTGCTGCGCTGCCCCGGCGGCGCCCCGGCTAACGTGGCGGTCGGTATCGCCCGCCTTGGCGGCGACAGCGGATTTATCGGCCGCGTCGGCGACGATCCGTTTGGCCGCTTTATGCGCCATACCCTGCAACAGGAGCAGGTCGACGTCAGCCATATGCGCCTCGACGGCCAGCACCGTACCTCCACCGTGGTGGTCGACCTGGACGATCAAGGGGAACGTACCTTTACCTTTATGGTGCGCCCCAGCGCGGACCTGTTTCTGGCGGAAGAAGACCTGCCGCAGTTTACCGCCAACCAGTGGCTGCACGTCTGCTCCATCGCGCTCAGCGCCGAGCCCAGCCGCAGCACCACCTTCTCGGCGATGGAAAGCATCAAACATGCCGGCGGCCGGGTCAGCTTTGACCCCAATATCCGCCCGGACCTCTGGCAGGATCAGGAGCTACTGCACGCCTGCCTCGATCGCGCCCTGCGCATGGCCAACGTGGTGAAGCTGTCGGAAGAGGAGCTGGTATTCATCAGCGGCAGTGATGATTTAGCCTACGGAATCGCCAGCGTGACCGAACGCTATCAGCCTGAACTGCTGCTGGTGACCCAGGGCAAAGCCGGCGTACTTGCCGCCTTTCAGCAGCAGTTTACCCATTTCAGCGCCAAGCCCGTTGTCAGCGTGGACACCACCGGCGCGGGCGACGCATTTGTCGCCGGACTGCTCGCAAGCCTTGCTGCCAACGGGATGCCGACGGATATCGCTGCGCTGGAACCGACGCTCACGCTGGCGCAAACCTGCGGCGCCCTGGCGACAACGGCGAAAGGCGCCATGACCGCCCTGCCATACCAGCGCGATCTTAATCGCCAGTTTTGATCCTTCAGGCCGCCGCGCGCGGCCCACTTTGTTGCATCCATCACATTTATTAAACCGGTTTAGCAAAATCCATTTCAAAATGTTAAGGGTCATGCTTAACATAACGCCTAAACCGGTTTAGCAAAAAACAACATTTTACATTTTCCTTTCGGGATGCAACCAGCATGTATAAAAAAAGTACACTCGCCGTCCTTATCGCTTTGCTAACCGGCGCCGCCTCAGCCCACGCGCAAACGGATCTCAGCACGATCGAAGCCCGTTTGATCGCCCTGGAAAAACGCCTGCAGGAGGCGGAAAACCGGGCGCAGACTGCGGAAAACCGCGCCGAGTCGGCGGAGAAACAGGTCCAGCAGCTCACCGCGCAGCAGCAGAAAAATCAGGACACGACGCAGGAAGTGGTTCAACGTACCGCCAAACTCGAGAAGAAGGCCGATGAGAAAAGCGGCTTTGAGTTTCACGGCTACGCCCGCTCCGGCGTGATAATGAATGATTCCGCCGCCAGCACCAAATCCGGCGCCTACATGACGCCAGCGGGGGAAACCGGCGGGGCTATCGGTCGTCTGGGAAACCAGGCCGATACCTATGTTGAAATGAACCTTGAACACAAGCAGACTCTGGATAATGGCGCGACGACCCGTTTCAAAGTGATGGTCGCCGACGGACAAACCACTTATAACGACTGGACGGCAAGCAGCAGCGATTTGAACGTTCGTCAGGCCTTTGTCGAACTGGGCAACTTGCCCACCTTCACAGGGGCGTTTAAAGGCTCCACCCTGTGGGCCGGGAAACGCTTCGACCGCGACAACTTTGATATTCACTGGATTGACTCTGACGTTGTGTTCCTCGCCGGTACCGGCGGCGGTATTTACGACGTCAGGTGGAACGACAGCATCCGCAGCAACCTCTCGCTTTACGGGCGCAATTTCGGCGATATTGCTGACTCGAGCAACAGCGTGCAGAACTATATCCTCAGCATGAACAACTTCATCGGTCCGGTGCAGGTGATGGTCAGCGGGATGCGGGCAAAAGACAACGACGACCGTCAGGATACCAACGGTAACCCGGTCAAAGGCGATGCGGCAAATACCGGGGTACATACGCTGCTCGGCCTGCACAACGACAGTTTTTACGGTCTGCGTGAAGGCACCAGCAAAACCGCCCTGCTCTACGGTCACGGCCTGGGCGCGGAAGTTAAAGGTATCGGCTCTGACGGCGCGCTACGGTCGGGAGCCAACACCTGGCGCTTCGCCAGCTATGGCACCACCCCGCTCAGCGAAAACTGGTCTATCGCCCCGGCGATCCTGGCGCAAAGCAGTAAAGGCCGTTATGCCGATGGCGACAGCTATCAGTGGGCCACGCTCAACATGCGCCTGATCCAGGAGATCAACCAGAACTTCGCTCTCGCTTACGAAGGCAGCTACCAGTATATGGATCTCAAACCCGAAGGTTATAACGATCGTCATGCGGTAAACGGTAGCTTCTACAAGCTCACCTTCGCCCCGACATTTAAGGTCGGCAGCATCGGTGATTTCTTCAGCCGCCCTGAAATCCGCCTTTACACCTCGTGGATGGACTGGAGCAAAAAACTGAATAATTACGCCAGCGATGACGCGCTGGGCAGCAATGGTTTTACCTCGGGCGGCGAATGGTCGTTCGGTATGCAGATGGAAACCTGGTTCTGACGGTGAATGCCTGACGACAGGCCCCTCCGGGGCGACGACGCGCCTTTCATCGCCCCGGACACAATAACGACGCAGAGACTGCGCCCCCGTTAACGCGGGACGACAACACGAATTTTTTTACGCATTCAGAGGGTACTATGGATTTTGAACAGATTTCCCGCTCGCTGCTTCCGCTTCTGGGAGGCAAGGAAAATATCGCCAGCGCCGCGCACTGCGCCACGCGCCTGCGCCTGGTGCTGGTCGATGACGCGCTGGCAGACCAGCAGGCTATCGGCAAAATTGAAGGGGTTAAGGGCTGTTTCCGCAATGCCGGGCAGATGCAGATTATTTTCGGCACCGGGGTGGTGAATAAAGTCTACGCCGCCTTTATTCAGGCGGCAGGTATAAGCGAATCCAGCAAATCGGAGGCCGCCGACATCGCGGCGAAAAAGCTTAATCCTTTCCAGCGCATCGCGCGCCTGCTGTCGAACATCTTCGTACCGATTATCCCGGCTATCGTCGCCTCCGGCCTGCTGATGGGCCTGCTGGGGATGGTCAAAACCTACGGCTGGGTTGATCCGAGCAACGCCCTCTACATCATGCTGGATATGTGCAGTTCGGCGGCGTTTATCATTCTGCCAATCCTGATTGGCTTTACCGCGGCCCGCGAATTCGGCGGTAACCCCTATCTCGGCGCGACGCTCGGCGGCATTCTGACCCACCCGGCGCTGACTAACGCCTGGGGCGTGGCCGCCGGTTTCCATACCATGAACTTCTTCGGCCTCGAAATCGCCATGATCGGCTATCAGGGGACGGTGTTCCCGGTGCTGCTGGCGGTGTGGTTTATGAGCATCGTTGAGAAGCAGCTGCGCCGCGCGATCCCCGATGCCCTGGACCTGATCCTGACGCCGTTCCTGACGGTGATTATTTCCGGTTTTATCGCCCTGCTGATTATCGGCCCGGCCGGTCGCGCGCTCGGCGACGGCATTTCGTTTGTCCTCAGCACTCTGATTAGCCACGCCGGCTGGCTCGCCGGGCTGCTGTTTGGCGGTCTCTATTCGGTTATCGTCATTACCGGTATTCACCACAGCTTCCACGCCATCGAAGCCGGACTGCTGGGCAACCCGTCCATCGGGGTCAACTTCCTGCTGCCGATCTGGTCCATGGCCAACGTCGCCCAGGGCGGCGCCTGCCTGGCGGTATGGTTTAAAACCAAAGACGTCAAAATCAAAGCCATTGCGCTGCCCTCGGCGTTTTCCGCTATGCTGGGCATCACCGAGGCGGCGATTTTTGGTATCAACTTACGCTTCATGAAGCCGTTTATCGCGGCGCTGATCGGCGGCGCGGCGGGCGGCGCGTGGGTCGTGTCAGTGCACGTCTATATGACCGCAGTCGGCCTGACGGCGATTCCCGGCATGGCCATCGTACAGGCCAGCTCGCTGCTGAACTACATTATCGGCATGGTCATCGCCTTTGGCGTCGCTTTCGTCGTCTCTCTGCTGCTGAAATACAAAACGGACGCTGAATAATGTCACTACCATCACGTCTGCCTGCGATTTTGCAGGCCGTTATGCAGGGCCAGCCGCGCGCGCTGGCCGATAGCCATTATCCACGCTGGCACCATGCGCCGGTGACCGGGCTGATGAACGACCCCAACGGCTTTGTCGAGTTTGCCGGGCGCTATCATCTGTTCTACCAGTGGAACCCGCTCGCCTGCGATCATAAGTTCAAGTGCTGGGCGCACTGGAGTTCAGAGGATCTGCTGCGCTGGCGGCATGAGCCTATTGCGCTGATGCCGGATGAAGAGTACGACCGCAACGGCTGCTACTCCGGCAGCGCGGTGGATAACAACGGTACGCTCACCCTGTGCTATACCGGCAACGTGAAGTTTGACGACGGCGGCCGAACCGCGTGGCAGTGCCTGGCGACGGAAAACGCCGACGGTACCTTCCGCAAAATCGGTCCGGTCCTGCCGCTGCCGGAGGGCTATACCGGCCACGTGCGCGACCCGAAGGTCTGGCGGCATAAAGACCGCTGGTACATGGTGCTGGGAGCGCAGGATCGGCAAAAGCGCGGTAAGGTGCTGCTGTTCAGCTCCCCGGACCTTCATCAGTGGCGCAGCGAGGGCGAAATCGCCGGCTACGGCATTAACGGCCTGAGCGACGCGGGCTATATGTGGGAGTGTCCGGATCTGTTTCCGCTCGGCGACCAGCATATTCTGATCTGCTGCCCGCAGGGGATTGCCCGCGAAGAAGAGCGCTTCCTCAATACCTATCCGGCGGTATGGATGAGCGGCGATGTCGACTACGACCGCGCCGCGTTCAAACACGGCGAGCTGCACGAGCTGGACGCCGGGTTTGAGTTTTATGCCCCGCAAACCATGCACACCAGCGATGGCCGCCGCCTGCTGGTCGGCTGGATGGGCGTCCCGGACGGTGAAGAGATGCTTCAGCCGACGCTTGCCAGCGGCTGGATCCACCAGATGACCTGCCTGCGCGAGCTGGAATTTATCGACGGCCGGCTCTACCAGCGTCCGCTGCGCGAGCTGACCGCCCTGCGCGGGGAGGCGCACGGCTGGCAGGGGAACGCACTGCCGCTGGCTCCGATGGAAATCTCGCTGCAAACCGCCGGCGACGACGCGCTAAGCCTTGATTTCGGCGGCGCGTTAACCCTGGAGCGCGACGCCAGCGGTATCCGTCTGGCGCGACGCAGCCTCGCCAGCGACGAAATGCACTATCGCTACTGGCGCGGCGAGGTGCGCTCGCTGCGGATTTTCATCGATCGGTCGAGCGTGGAGATTTTCATCAACGACGGCGAGGGGGTGATGAGCAGCCGCTGCTTCCCGGATTATCCGGCGCAGCTGATTTTCTCCGGCAGCGCGCCGGATGCATTCTGCTACTGGCCGCTGCGAACATGCATGATAGAATAAGCGTTTTGCTTTCAGGCTCATGGCGTCGTAATGAAAACCAAACGCGTAACCATTAAAGATATCGCCGAACTGGCGGGCGTTTCCAAAGCGACCGCCAGCCTGGTGCTGAACGGTCGTGGCAAGGAGCTGCGCGTGGCGCAGGAAACGCGCGAGCGCGTGCTGGCGATTGCCCGCGAGCAGCACTATCAGCCGAGCATTCACGCCCGCTCGCTGCGCGATAACCGCAGCCACACCATCGGCCTGGTGGTGCCGGAGATCACCAACTACGGCTTTGCGGTCTTTTCCCATGAGCTGGAGATGCTGTGCCGCGAAGCGGGCGTCCAGCTGCTGATCTCCTGTACCGATGAAAACCCCGGTCAGGAGAGCATGGTGGTCAATAACATGATTGCCCGCCAGGTCGACGGTCTGATTGTCGCCTCCTGTATGCACAACGATGCCGACTACCTGAAGCTCAGCGAACAGCTGCCGGTGGTGCTGTTTGACCGCTGTCCAACTGAAAGCGCGCTGCCGCTGGTGATGACCGATTCGATTACCCCGACGGCGGAGCTAATTTCCCGTATCGCGCCTCAGCATCACGATGAGTTCTGGTTTTTAGGCGGCCAGCCACGTCTGTCGCCCTCCCGCGATCGCCTGGCCGGGTTTACGCAGGGTCTGACTCAGGCGGGCATTGCGCTGCGCCCGGAGTGGGTGATCAACGGCAACTATCACCCCAGCTCCGGCTATGAGATGTTCGCCGCCCTCTGCGCGCGCCTGGGCCGGCCGCCAAAGGCGCTGTTTACCGCCGCCTGTGGTCTGCTGGAAGGGGTGCTGCGCTATATGAGCCAGCACCATTTGCTGGATTCAGACATCCACCTGGCAAGTTTTGACGATCACTATCTCTACGATTCGCTGTCGCTGCGTATTGATACCGTCCAGCAGGACAACCGCCAGCTGGCCTGGCACTGCTACGATTTAATCAGCCAGCTGATTGACGGCAATACGCCTGAGCCGCTACAGCGCTACCTGCCGGCGACGCTGCAGTTTCGGCATCGGTGATTCACGCATCCAGTCCCGCGATCCGCACCAGATGAACGGTGAGCCACAGCAGCTCGTTGCCGCCGAGGGTGATATCGAGCTGGGCTTTGACGTAGTCGCGGATTAGCAGCGCGCAGCGGTATGCGTCCGGATACGCCTTAATCACCTGCACCAGCAGAAAACTGTCCCGCGCGCCGTCCAGCTCCCCCTCCTGTAAACGCTGGAGGAAAAACTGCATATGGACCAGAAAGCGCGAATAGTTAATCGAGTCGGTGTCTATCTGCTGCTTAAAGTGGTACTGCACGAGATTAAAAATATCCTTCAGCATTTTCACCGACTGCATGGTCTGCGCCACGTCGTCGCCCTCGCTCTGGCCGTTTACCAGATGAAAGGCGATATTCCCGGCTTCCTCCTCCGGCAGTTCAATCCCGTACTGCTTGCGAATAATCGTCACCGCCTCGCTGGCGACGCGGAACTGCTGCGGATAAAAGCGCCTGACTTCCGGCAGCAGGCGATTTTGAATGGCGATCCCTTTACGGCTGCGCTCGATGGCAAAGGTCAGGTGGTCGGCGAGGGTAAAGAAAATCTGCTCGCGAACCTTGCCGGCGAGCTGCAGATTGGCGCGGGAAATAATCATCGCCGCCATTTCGATGACCTCATCCGGAATGGCGGAGAGCGCCTCAAGATAGCCGCTGCGCGCGCCGAGCGTCTGGGTCACGAACAGCTTCTCTATCTTCTCCGGGGCGATCTCGTCCCCGGGTCTGCTATTGAAACCAATGCCTTTCCCCATGACGATAACCTCCCTGTTATCGTCATCCGTAGAGAGCACGAGGCTATTATTGAGCACCTTCTGAACAATCATCTCTGCGACTCGTCGTGGTTGCCGTTCTGCGCGATGACATCCTTATACCACCAGAAGCTGCGTTTGCGGATCCTTTGCAGGCGCTTCAGGTCATCCTCGCCGCGATCGACATAAATAAAACCGTAGCGCTTGGCGTATCCCTGGTGAGTGCTGACCACGTCAATCGCCGCCCACGGGCAGTAGCCCATCAGCTCGACGCCGTCGGCTATCGCCAGCCGCATCTGCTCGATATGCGCGTCGAGGAAGGCGATGCGATAGTCGTCATTTACCGTCCCGTCATGCTCCAGTTTGTCCGGCGCGCCCATCCCGTTTTCGCTAATCAGAATCGGCAGACCGTAGCGCTCGCACACTTTACGCAGCGTCAGGCGCAGCCCCACCGGGTCAACAACCCAGCCGTAGGGGGTTTTGCCAACCCACGGATTTTCCGCCGGACGATAAACCCCCTCTTCGCCCAGCATAATTTGCTGATCGCCCGCGCGGGGCGCAACGTCGCCGCCGTCGCCCCGGCTGGCGGCAATGGTGGCGGTCGAGTAGTAGTTAATGGCGATATAGTCTGGCCTCCCCTGCTGCAAAATCAGCGCATCTTCCGGCTGCACCTCCGGCGCAAGGCCGCGATCCTGCATATAGGCCCACGCCAGGGCGTTGTAGCGCCCATGCACCGCAACATCCAAAAAGCTCCAGCAGCGCAGCGTCTCCCAGTTATGCGCGGCGATGGCGTCCTCCGGCTTACAGCTTTCGGCGTACATCGACGTGGTGTTTATCGCCGGGCCGATGCGCAGCCCGGGGAACTCACGGTGGCACAGGGCGAAGATCTGCGCCTGGGCCAGCATCATATGATGATTCTGCTGGTACAGCGCTTTCTTGTCCGGCAGTTCACGATCGGCGGGCACGCCAATCGCGCCGGGATGCAGAATCATGGTGTTCTGTTCGTTGATGGTCAGCCAGAGCGGAACTTTGGCGGCAAATTCGCTGAACAGCAGCCTGGCATAGCGCACGAATGCCTCCCCGGTTTTGCGGTTCAGCCAGCCGCCTTTTAGCTCCAGCGCCCACGGCAGATCGAAGTGGTAGAGCGTCACGATGGGGGTGATCCCGTGGCGCGTCAGGGCGTCGATCAGGCGGTGATAAAAGGCCAGCCCATCCGGATTCACCGGGCCATCGCCGTCAGGTATCACCCGCGACCAGGCCACCGAAAAACGGTAGGCCTTCAGCCCCATCTGCGCCATCAGCGCGACGTCCTCCTCCACCCGGTGATAGTGGTCGCTGGCGATGCGGAAGTCCGCCGTTCCCGGCGGATGGCTGAGCATGTCGACCACCGACGGCCCTTTACCGTCTTCATTCCACGCGCCCTCAACCTGATAGGCCGAGGTGGAGGCGCCCCACAGAAAACCGTCCGGGAACCGGGCCTGCTGTTGATAAATCATACCTGCGCCTCCTTAGCGGATTGCACCATCAGGGGTTCGCCGTAATCCACCTGCGCGGCGGCGGTGAGGCGCAGAGCGCGCTGCGCGTCGCCGTTGACCACAATCACCGGGGTAATCAGGTCGTATCCGGCCTGTTCGATGGCGGGAATATCAAAGCGGATCAGCGCCTGTCCCGCTTCCACCTTATCACCCACCTTCAGCGTAGAGCTAAAGTGCTGGCCGTTAAGATTGACGGTGTCGATACCGATATGGATCAGCAGCTCAAGACCGCTGTCGCTCTGCAGGCCAACGGCGTGGCAGGAGGGCAGAAACATCATTACCGTGCCGCTAAACGGCGCGCGCAGTACCCCTTCTTCGGGACGAATCGCCAGCCCCTCGCCCAGCAGGCCGCCGGAAAAGACGTCGTCGTTCACGTCGCTGAGCGCCACCACCTGGCCGCGCAGCGGGCTGAATACTTCCGTCTCCCCCTCGCTTGTCGGGCTGACCGCAGGCTGCGGCGTCTCGCTCACCGCGTCTTGTTCCTCAGGAACGTCTTTAAAAGCGATAAACCAGGTCAGGGTAAAGGTCACCACGATGGAAATCGCGCAGGTCACCAGCGCATGGACGATGTTCATCGGGTTTTCGCCGATAAACGCCGGCAGCGCAGCGAGGCCTGGCGAGACAAACGCGTAGCGCACCAGCCCGCTCACCCCGGCGTAGACCCCGGCGCAGCCGCCGCCGATCATCGCGGCAATCAGCACCCGGCGGAACTTGAGCAGCACCCCGTACAGCGCCGGTTCGGTGATCCCCAGCAGCGCGGTAAAGCCCGACGAAGAGGCCAGCTGGCGCAGGTTGCTATTTTTGGTTTTCAGCGCCACGCACAGCGTCGCCGCTCCCATCGCCACGTTGGATGCCAGCATCCCCGGGCCGTTAATCATCTCGTAACCGCTTTTACTCAGCTGACCGGTGGCGATCGGCGTCATCGCCCAGGCGGTGCCGGTAATGATCAGGAAGGGCTGCAGGGTGCCCATCAGCATCGGGATTAACCAGCTGGCGTGGCGGTCGATAGCGCCCGCCCCGGCGGCGACCAGATCGTTAAGCAAAATGCCCGCCGGGCCGACCACCACCAGCGCCAGCGGCGCGGTAATCAGCAGAATCAGCATCGGCTTAACGAAAAACTTGATAATCGATGGCGACACTTTTTCGGCAAAGCGCTCCACCCACGACATCAGCCACACGGTCAGAATAATCGGCAGCACCGAACCGGCGTAATCGGAAAGCAGGACGTTGATGCCGACAAAATCGACCGTTTTACCGGCCGCCAGCATCTGGCCGATGCCCGGATGCAGCAGCACGCCCGCGAGGGTCATCGCCAGAATCGGATTGCATTCAAACTTCAGCGACGCGCCGTAGGCCAGCAGCACCGGCAGGAAGAAGAAGGCGGCGTCGGCAATAATATTCAGCAGCTGATACGTCGAGCTGGTTTCGCTAATCACCCCCGTGAGCTTGAGAATGGCCAGCAGCGCTTTAATCATTCCCGCGCCGGTAATCGCCGGGATCACCGGGGTAAAGGTGGTCGAAATGACGCTGATAATCCGGGCGACGATGCCGGCCGGCTTCGCGTTTTTATCGCCGCCTGCCGGGCCTTTCTTCTCCGGCAGCGCCTTATTAAGCCGCCGGTAAACCTGCTGCACCTCGTTGCCGATCACAATCTGGAACTGGCCGCCCTTCTCCACCACGCTGATCACGCCGGGGAGGGAGCCAATCTGCGCATCGTTAACCTTTGCGCGGTCGTTGAACTCCATGCGCAGCCGGGTCGCGCAATGGGTGAGCATGCGGATATTTTCCGCACCGCCCACCGCGTGGAGGATTTTGTCTGCTGTTTCGTTATAGTTCATAGTGTTCCCTGGTGTTGGGGCAAAAAAAAAGACCAAAACAGAGACGCTCCCCTTGGCGGGAGAGCATTTCTATTTTGGTCTTGCCTGCTTTCGCAGTAGCACGCCATCATAAAAATGGGTTATTTCGGCGGATTATCTAAGCGCCCCTGCGTAATGACAATGGCGACCGAACAAAAGTGTGAACTGGATTAAGTAAATTCTTAAGTAAATATCAACCGAGGGCCTGCTGGCGTAGCCAGCTCTGCAATAGCTTACCGTTGGGGGTCATCTCGCTATCCTGACGCACGCAGAGATAATAATCCCGGCCATCATCAATTGCCGCATCGAAGATTTTCACCAGCTCCCCGCGCTTCAGATAGGGAGCGATCAGCGGCTCGCGCATGAGCGCGCAGCCCAGCCCGGCCTGTACGCCAGCCAGGGTCAACAGGCCATCCTCAAACAGCGGCCCGGTCGAGCGCGGCGGGCGCTTCACGCCCTGCTGCACAAACCACTGATTCCAGGTCGTGCGCTCCTCATCGTGCAGCAGCGGCATCTGCAACAGCTGTTCCGGGGTATCAATATGCCCGTGCAGGCGCAAAAAGGCCTGGCTGCATACCGGCACCATTTTGCCGGAAATCAGCTTTTCGCTTTGATAGCCCACCCAGTGACCGTTGCCAAAGCGGATCGACATATCGGAAGCGTCGCTAAGATAGTTGCGGTGGTTAGCATAAACCACGTTGATTTCGGTATGCGGGTTCGCGTGCACGAACGACGGCAGGCGGGGAATAAACCAGCCCATGCCAAACAGCGGGATCAGGCTGATCGTCACCTGCTGGGTTTGCACCTGCTCGACCAGATGCTCGGTGGCCTGACGCAGCACGTTAAACGCCGCGCGGATCGAGCGATAATACTCCCGCCCCTGCTGGCTGAGAGTCAGCCGCCGCCCCTGCCGTTCGGTGAGCGGGATCTGCAAATAGCCCTCCAGCACCTTAAGCTGATGACTGACCGCCGAAGGCGATATCGCCAGCTCCTGCGCCGCCAGGGTCACGCTGCCCAGGCGTGCGATCGCCTCGAAGGCGCGCACCGCCCGCAGCGGCGGATCGTTGGCCAACGTACTCTCCGACCAGCTAACCGGCGCTTCTGATTGTTCTGTTTTTTTCATATGTTGATTTTCTTAGCGCATTACGCTATCCGGCGAGTTATTAAATTATATTTAAAATCATAATGATAGTTAACCACACATTTATAATAAGAAAGAATATATGCGTATTTTACAATTTAATTCATTTGTTGGATGGTAGCTATTATTTGAGCATCTTGTCGGAACAATCAGTTGGACACACTCATACAACAAATCATCAACGGGGTCATGCTCGGCAGCATCTACGCCCTGATCGCGCTCGGCTATACCATGGTGTACGGCATCCTGCGCATTATTAACTTTGCCCACGGCGACATTCTGATGGTCGGCGCGTTGACCACCCTTTCCGGGATGCACGCCCTGAACGCGCATTTCCCCACTCTGCCACCGCTGGCGCAGCTCGGGCTGGCGCTGCTGCTGGCCATGGCGGTCTGCGCCCTGCTGGCGATGGCGGTCGAACGCTTTGCCTACCGCCGCCTGCGCAACGCCCCGCGCCTGGCGCCGCTGATCTCCGGGATCGGCGTCTCGGTGCTGCTGCAAACCGTGGCGATGATCGTCTGGTCGCGCAATCCGCTGATGTTCCCGCAGATCCTGCCAATGGATGCGATCGCCGTGACCCACGGTAGCGCAGCGCATCCACCGGCTCTCGTTACCGTCACCGGAATCGTCACCGTCGCGCTGGCCTTCGCGGTGATGCTTGGCCTGTGGCTGCTGGTGGAGTACACCCGTTTAGGTCGCGGTATGCGCGCGGTAGCGGAAAATCCGCGCATCGCCACGCTAATGGGCGTAAACCCTAACGCAATTATCGCCCTCACTTTCGCCATCGGCGGCATATTCGCCGCGCTGGCTGGCGTGATGATGGCCAGCAACTACGGTAATGCCAGCTTCTCCATGGGCTTTCTGCCCGGCATTAAAGCCTTTACCGCCGCGGTGCTCGGCGGCATCGGCAATATTCGCGGCGCGATGATCGGCGGCCTGCTGCTGGGCCTTATCGAATCCCTCGGCGCAGGCTATCTCGGCGACCTGACCCACGGCGTCTTCGGCAGCAACTATCAGGATATTTTCGCCTTTATGGTGCTGATCCTGGTGCTGGTCTTCCGCCCTGCCGGTTTGCTCGGCGAACGCGTCGCGCACCGGGCTTAGGAGAAAAATCATGACAACGGCACAACTCGATACGCCTGTCGTCTCCCGCCGCTTCTGGTCCGGGATGACCCTGTTGGTCTGCGCGCTGCTGGTGGCGCCGATGGTCGCCAGCCAGCTCGGCGGCAACTACTGGGTGCGGGTCATCGACTTCGCCCTGCTCTACGTTATGCTGGCGCTGGGGCTGAATATTGTGGTCGGCTATACCGGCCTGCTGGATATGGGCTTTATCGCCTTTTACGCCGTCGGCGCGTATCTGGCGGCGCTGCTGGCCTCACCGCATCTGCTGGACGTCTTCCCGATTTTAAATAGTTGGTTTCCGGACGGCCTGCACACCTCCTGGCTGGTGATTATTCCGCTCGCCGCGCTGCTGGCGGCAGGCTGCGGTATCGTCCTGGGCGCGCCGACGCTGAAGCTGCGCGGCGACTATCTGGCCATCGTCACCCTCGGGTTCGGCGAAATTATCCGCATCCTGATGCGCAACCTCGACCGTCCGGTCAACATCACCAACGGCGCAAAAGGCATTTCCGGGGTCGATTCGCTGAATCTGTTCGGCCTCAAGTTTAGCGGCGTTTATCACTGGTTTGGCTTTAAAGTCCCGGCGCTGTGGCTGTGGTACTACCTGCTGATGCTGGTGATTGTGGCGATTATTTTCGTCTGCCTGCGACTGCAGCATTCGCGCATTGGCCGGGCCTGGCACGCCATCCGCGAGGATGAAGACGTCGCCCGCGCGATGGGCATCAACCTGCGGAACTACAAACTGCTGGCTTTCGCTATCGGCGCCTCATTCGGCGGCGTGGCGGGCGCGCTGTTCGGCGCATTTCAGGGCTTCGTTTCGCCGGAATCTTTTACCCTGCAGGAGTCGATTGCGGTCCTGGCGATGGTGGTGCTGGGCGGGATGGGGCATATCCCCGGCGTGATCCTCGGCGCGGTGCTGCTGACCGCGCTGCCGGAGCTGCTGCGCAGCCAGGCGGCGCCGGTACAGCAGGCGCTGTTTGGCGAAGTGCTGATTGACCCGGAAGTGCTGCGCCAGCTGTTCTACGGCCTGGCGCTGGTGCTGGTCATGCTGCTGCGCCCTCAGGGCATCTGGCCCGCGCGACATCAAGGAGCGAAAGCATGAGCCTGTTAAGCGTACGCCATATGACGAAGCGTTTCGGCGGTCTGACGGCGGTCGACAACGTATCGCTGAGCATTAATCAGGGTGAAATCTACGGCCTGATCGGCCCCAACGGTGCGGGGAAAACCACCTGCTTTAACCTGATTACCGGGCTCTACCCGGCGGACAGCGGCGAGTTCGCTATCGGCGGCGAAGCCTATTCTCCGAACAATATTGAGAAAGTGACCGCCGCGGGCATCGCCCGCACCTTCCAGAACGTGCGGCTGTTTAACGACATGTCGGTACTGGAAAACGTCATGGTGGGCCGCCATGTCCGCACCCGCAACGGCCTGTGGGCCGCGATCTCCCGTCATAAACGCGCCCGCGCCGAGGAGACGCAAACCCGCGAGCTGGCCTGGCACCTGCTGGACTATACCGGCATCGCGCAGTTCGCCCACTATCGCGCCTGCGACCTCGCCTACGGCCACCAGCGGCGGCTGGAGATTGCCCGCGCGCTGGCCACCGAACCGCGCCTGCTGGCGCTGGATGAACCGGCGGCCGGGATGAACGCCGCCGAGAAGATGGCCCTTGGCGAACTGCTGCTGCGCATTCGCGACGACGGCAAAACGCTGCTGATGATCGAGCATGACGTCAAGCTGGTGATGGGGATCTGCGATCGCCTGATGGTGCTGGATTACGGCAAAACGTTAACCAGCGGCACGCCGGATACCGTACGCCGCGATCCGGCGGTGATCGCCGCCTGGCTGGGAGGCAATGTCCATGTCTGATTTATTAACCGTTAACCAGCTTAGCGTCCACTACGGCGGCATCCAGGCGGTGCGCGACGTCTCATTCAGCGTGAAAGAGGGCGAGCAGACCACGCTTATCGGCGCCAACGGCGCGGGCAAAAGCTCCACCGTCCGCGCCATTACCGGGCTGGAACCCTTTCGCGGCGAAATTCTGTTTAACGGCAAGCCGATCCGCAAACGTCGGGCCGAATCCCTGTTGCGCGAAGGACTCGTGATGGTGCCGGAAGGACGCGGCATCTTTGCGCGCATGACGGTGCTGGAAAACCTGCAAATGGGCGCCTGGCTCCGACGCGACGCGGCGGCGGTAAAGCAGGAGATGGGCGCCATCTTCGCTAATTTCCCGCGCCTCGCCGAACGCCAGCATCAGCTGGCGGGGCTGCTCTCCGGCGGTGAACAGCAGCTGCTGGCGCTCAACCGCGCCCTGCTCAGCCAGCCGCGCCTGCTGATCCTCGACGAGCCGTCAATGGGCCTGGCGCCGCTGATGGTCGAGAACATTTTTCGCGTTATCGCCACCCTGCGCCAGCGCGGCGTCGCGCTGCTGCTGATCGAGCAGAACGCACGTCTGGCGCTGGAGGCGACCGACAGCGCCTGGGTAATGGACAGCGGCAGCATCGTCGAGCGCGGTCCGTCGCAGACGCTGCTGGCCGACGATCGTATAGCACAGATTTATTTGGGCGAAATGCCCGTTTAACACACCAACCAGCATCAGGGAAAAACAATGAAAACCGTAAAAATCAGCGCGCTCAGCGCCGCTATTCTGCTCAGTGGTTTTGCCTCATCCGCCGCGTGGTCCGCGGCCAGCGAAACCGTTATTATCGGCCTGGCTGGCCCGCTCACCGGCCCTTCCGCGCGTATCGGCAAGGATCTGGAAAACGGCGCGCAGCTGGCGATTGACGATATCAACAAGCAGCACCCGACCATTGGCGGCAAGGCGGTAACCTTCAAGCTGCAATCGGAAGACGATCAGTCCGACCCACGCACCGCCGTTGCCGTCGCCCAGCGTCTGGTGGATAGCGGCGTCGCGGGCGTCGTCGGCCACTGGAACACCGGCACCAGCATTCCCGCTGCGCGGGTTTATCACGATGCGGGCATCGCCCAGGTCGCGCCGGTCGCCACCGGGCACGCCTACACCAAACAGGGCTTCGACACCAGCTTCCGCGTGATGGGCCACGACGATGACGGCGGGCAGTTTGCCGGACAGTACGCGGTACAAACCCTGAAGGCCAAACGCATCGCGGTCATTGATGACCGTACCGCCTTCGGCCAGGGGCTGGCGGATGAGTTTATTAAGTCGCTGGAAGCGCAGGGAATCAACATCGTCGACCGCCAGTACGTCGATGACAAAACCGTCGACTTCAGCGCCGTGCTGACCGCGATCCGCAGCAAAAACGCCGACCTGATTTTCTTTGGCGGCGTCGATAGCCAGGCCGCCCCGCTGGCGCGCCGCATCAAACAGCTGGGTATGAACGCCACCCTGATGGGCGCAGGCGGCTTCGTTAGCCAGACCTTCCTCCAGCTGGCGCAAAAAGAGGGCGACGGCGTGGTGGCGCTGGAGCCGGGGCTGCCGGTCGAGCAGATGCCGGGCGGTAAAGCCTTCGAGCAGGCCTACCAGTCGCGCTATCACACCCATATCGAACTGCACGCGCCGTTCGCCTATGACGCTACCCGCGTGCTGGTCGCGGCGATGGAAAAAGCCGACTCCGTCGACCCTGCCGACTATCTGCCCGCCCTGCGCGCCATTAACTACGCCGGCGTGACCGGACAAATCGCCTTTGATAAAGAGGGCAACCTGAAATCGCCAACCTTTACCGTTTATAAAGTCGTCGACGGAAAATGGCAGCCGCAAACCGTACTCGGCGGCGCAACAACGAAGTAACGCAGTGAGGCAATGTGATGAGTGATAATAACGAGCTGGGCATTCTCGCCCGCCGCAAAATTGAAGCAGAAATAATCAAGCCGATTTACGCCATCCTGGTGCGCGAGATAGGGAAAGCTCGCGCCCAGGCGGTCATCGGCGAAGCGATTGAAAACGCCGCCATTGAGGCGGGAAAAGCGTTTGCCCGCCAGGAGCCGAACGGTGCGGATATCCAGAGCTTTGTCGCGCTGCAGTATCTGTGGGAGAAAGATAACGCCCTGGAAGTCACGGTGCTGGACGCCGACGACCAGCAGTATAACTACAACGTAAACCGCTGCCGCTACGCCGAGATGTACCACGAAATGGGCCTCGGCGAGATTGGCCACCTGCTCTCCTGCGCCCGCGACGATAAATTTATCGTCGGCTACGCCCCGGACGTGGAGCTGACCCGCACCACCACCATCATGCAGGGCGGTAAATGCTGCGACTTCCGCTATCGCGTGCAAAAGGACAAGTCATGATAACCGTCAACGGCGCACGTCTGTGGTCGATGCTCAACGAGATGGCGCTGCTCGGCGCCACGCCGGCGGGCGGCGTGACCAGGCTGGCGCTCAGCGAAGAGGATCGTCAGGCGCGCGACCTGCTGCGCCAGTGGGCTCAGGAGGCCGGCTTTCCCTGCGAAGTCGACAGCATGGGCAATATGTTTATTCGCCGCGCCGGTAAAAATTCGCAGTTAGCCCCGGTGCTGACCGGTTCCCACGTCGACTCCCAGCCGCTCGGCGGCCGCTATGACGGCATTTACGGCGTCCTCGCCGGGCTGGAGGCGCTGCGCACGCTGAACGATCGCGGCATTGAGACCGAACGCGATATTGTGCTGGTGAACTGGACCAACGAAGAAGGCGCGCGCTTTGCCCCGGCGATGCTGGCGTCCGGCGTGTGGGCCGGGCAGTTTAGCGAAGCTTTCGCCCTCGCCCGCGAAGATCGCGACGGCATCAGCGTTGGCGCGGCGCTGGAGGCTATCGGCTATCGCGGGGAGCGTCCTGCCGCCGCCTTCCCGCTCCACGCCTGCTACGAAGTGCATATCGAACAAGGGCCGATTCTGGAAGAAGAAGGCGTTGATATCGGCCTCGTTCACGCGGCAATGGGCCAGCGCTGGTTCAACGTCACTCTGGAGGGCTTTTCCGCCCACGCAGGAACCACGCCGATGGGCAGCCGCCGCGACGCGCTGACCGCCTTCGCCGAACTGGCGCTGGCGGTGGAGCAAATCGGTATCGCCCATAATCCAGACGGGCGCGCGACTATCGGCATGGCGCAGGTCATTCCGGGATCGCGCAACGTGGTGCCGGGAGGCGTGGCGTGCAGCGTCGAGTTTCGTCATCCGCAATCCCCGGCGCTGGAAGCGATGGAACTCGCCCTGCATCGCGCCGCTGAAGCGCTGGCGGCGCGCGGCGTGACGGCAAACGTCGAGCGTATTTTTGATTACGCGCCCATTGCCTTTGATACCGGATGTCTGGCGCGCAGCCAGCGGGCGGCGGACGAACTGGGCTATAGCGCGCGAACCATGGTTTCCGGCGCCGGGCACGATACCTGCTATATCAGCAAGGTCGCGCCCGCCAGCATGATTTTCATTCCCTGCGAGAAGGGAATTAGCCATAACGAAGCGGAGAACATTCTGCCGGAATGGGCGGAGAAAGGGGCGAACGTGCTGCTCAACAGTTTACGTCTTGCCGCGGATGAGCCCGCTTGCGGCGCGACGTAAAACGCGATACAGCCCACGCCAGCCAAGGCCGTGGGCTATTGCCGATCAATGCTTTTTGCGGTTGCGGCGCATATCGATAGTCACCGCCGCGACGATAATGATGCCTTTGATAATATCCTGCACGTAGGCATCGACGCCGACAAAGGTAAACCCGCTTTTAATCAGGCCGAGGATCATCGCGCCGATTAAGGTCCCGGTGATGCGCCCCACCCCGCCCATCAGGCTGCTGCCGCCGATAACCGCCGCGGCGATAGCATCCAGTTCGTAGGACATGCCCATGCTCGACTGCCCGCTGCTGACGCGCGCCGCCAGCACCACGCCCGCCAGGCCGGAGAGCGCCCCGGCGATGGCATAGACGATCACCAGGTATTTATTCACGTTGATACCGGAGACCTTGGCCGACGTCATGTTACCGCCGATAGCGTAAACGTATTTACCGTAGCGGGTATGCTTCAGGGCGATATGGAAGACCGCGGCGACGACGAAGAAAATAATCACCGGCATCGCCCCCTGGCCGATGGCGGTAAAGCTGTCGGATAAGAAGCTGATTGGGTTGCCCTGAGTGTAGTACTGCGCCAGACCGCGCGCCGACACCATCATTCCAAGCGTCGCGATAAACGGCGGGATGCCGGTGCGGGTCACCAGAAAACCGTTGGTTAAGCCGCACAGAAGACCGACGCCGATGCCGGCGCCAATCGGGATAATCGCCGGCATATTGACCAGCGACGGGAACATCGGCGACAGGCTATCGGAGGTTTGCGCGAGGCTTGCCGCCACCACGGCGGCGAGAGCGATCACCGAGCCGGAGGAGAGGTCAATGCCGGTGGTAATAATGACCTGGGTGACCCCGACGGCGATAATACCGATAATCGCTACCTGTAAAACAATTAATATCAGGCGATTGGTGTTTAATAAAAAGGACTGGTCGCGGACGTACCAGCCGGCAATTTCAAACGTCAGGGCAATCACCAGCATGACGATAAATATCCCGGTATCTTTCGGCAGCCGGTGGCGTAATTGCCCAAAGAAAGAGGGTTTCTCAGTGATCGGGGTCGCCGTTATTTTCATATTGCTCATTCTCTGTGCCTCAATGGGATGCCAACGACAAAATGGTTTCCTGGTCGGCGTCCTCTTTATTGAGGATGCCGGTAATACGCCCTTCATGCATGACCATCACCCGATCGCTCATCCCGAGAATCTCCGGCAATTCTGAAGAGACCATAATCACCGCCACGCCGCGGTTGGCCAGCTCGCTGATCAGATGGTAAATTTCCGCTTTCGCCCCGACGTCGATTCCGCGCGTCGGCTCATCGAGAATCAGTATTTTCGGCTGGGCCAGCAGCCAGCGGGCAATCAGTACCTTCTGCTGATTACCGCCGCTGAGGTTATTAATAATCTGATCCATGGTGGGGGTTTTAATATTCAGGCGGCGGATCTGCTCCATGCAGTCTTCGGCCATTTTGAGGTGCTGAACAAAGCCGGTTTTACCGATATATTCCGGCATTTTGACGATGCTCATATTCTCCAGCACCGACAGCACGAGAAACAGTCCGGACTTTTTGCGGTCTTCCGTCAGCAGCGCCATCCCTTTTTCAATCGCCGTCGAAGGCGAGTCAATCGTGACCGGCACTCCCTCAATCAGCACTTCGCCGCTATCGGCTTTATCCATGCCGAACAGGCTCTCCATCACTTCGCTACGCCCGGCCCCCACCAGCCCCGCCACGCCGAGGATTTCGCCGCGGCGTACGCTAAAGTTGATATCGTGAAAGACCCCCTTGCGCGACAGATTGCGGACGGTCAGCACCTCTTCGCCAATGGCGTTATTGAACTTGGGAAAGAGCTGGGTGAGCTCCCGGCCGACCATCTGGGTGATCAGCGACTGACGGGTAAACTCGGTGGTATGTTTACTGCCGACCCAGGTGCCATCGCGAAATACGCTGATCTCATCGGTAATCGCGAAAATCTCATCCATTTTATGGCTGATATAAATAATGGCTTTTCCCTGCTGGCGTAAATCGCGAATAATGGTAAACAGATGCGCCACTTCGCTTTCGGTTAACGCCGAGGTCGGCTCATCCATAATCACAATATCCGCGTTCCACGAAACCGCTTTGGCAATTTCCACCATCTGCTGGGAGGCGATACTTAACTCCCCCACCAGCCGGTCGGCGGATAGCCGGATATTGAGTTTATCCAGCAGATCCTGCGTCTGGCGGGCAAGCTGGCGATGATCGACAAAACCGTATTTCATCGGCTCGCGGCCGAGCCAGATATTTTCCGCCACCGTCATATGCGGCACCAGATTCAGCTCCTGGTGGATCATCGAGATCCCGGCGCGCAGCGCGTCCATCGTATCCTGAAACTGGACCGGCTCCCCTTTAACGCGAATCGCGCCCTTATCGGGACGGTAGATCCCGATCAGGCATTTCATCAGCGTGGATTTTCCGGCGCCGTTTTCGCCCATCAGCGCGTGCACCGTCCCCGGGCGCACGCGTAATGAGACGTTGTCGAGCGCCTTCACGCCGGGGAAGAATTTGCTGATCCCTTCGGCTTCAAGTGCAAAAGCGTTCATACTTCACCTCCGTACCCTGAGCGACTATTTCTGGTTGCGATTAACGAACTCAGCCATGTTGTCTTTGGTGATCAGCTGGTAAGGGACATCGATGATCTTTTCCACTTTCTCGCCGTTGGCCAGCTTAATGGCGGCATCCACCGCGCCTTCGCCCTGCCCTTTGGCATCCTGGAAAATCGTGGCGATCATCTTGCCGTTTTTGAGCATTTGCAGGGCATCCGGCGTCCCGTCCACCCCGGCTATCAGGATATGGTTCGGGTTTTTACCCAGCGCCTGCAGCGCGCCGATGGCCATTTCATCGTTGTTGGAGGCGATGGCCTGAATGTCTTCGCCGCTGGTCATCCAGTTGCTGACCACGTCAACGGCATCGTTGCGGGTAAATTTCGCGGTCTGCTTCTGCACGATTTTGATATCCGGATACTTCGCCACCACCTCTTCGACGCCTTTGGTGCGGTCACGGGTCGATTCATTCGCCAGGTCGCCGAGCAGAATGGCGACGTTCCCCTTGCCGTTCATCGCTTTGGCTAACGCTTCCATCTGTAAGCGCCCCGCCAGCACCGAGTCGGAGCCAACGTAGGCCATTTTGTCGGTCAGCTGCGCCTGCGGGCGGCGGTTAACAAAGATCAGCGGAATGCCCGCTTTAGTCGCCTGGTCCATAATCGGTTTGACCGCGTTGGTGTCGACCGGGTTGACGATAATCGCGTCGACGCCCTGGCCAATAAAGTTCTGCACCTGCTGTAGCTGCTGGGAGACGTCGCCTTTGGCATCTTCCACCTGCGCCTTAACGCCATCTTTTTGCATCTCTTTTTGCATTGCGGTGCGCAGAATCGTCAGGAAGTTGTCATCGAATAGCGCCATGGAAACACCGACCGAAATATCTTTCGCCATCACGACCGCTGGCAGCATGCAGGCTATCAAAGAGGCAACAACCGTTTTCTTAATATTCATCGTTGATCCTTTATTTTCAGGTACATCGGTTAGGTAAGGTAAAATGAAAAAATAGTTTCATTAATTGTGCGTTAAGCGCCTGCTTTTCCAGCTTTTTGAAAAAACAGCCCGCGCGCTGGTGCATTTTTTGTTGTTGATCGAAATCACAAAATTCAGTTGTTTTAAAATGGTTTTTTGAAACATTAGTCCATTTATAGCGGAAGAAAAATTCCAGACCATTTATTTCATTAACAACACATATGAAACTTTTATAAGTAAATAACTGAAATGAAAATTTTAAAACTGCGTGTTAACAGAACTTTGACACACATCTAACATTGACGCATAAATGCGCAAAAAATGAGAGGCAGGCGACGGTTTGCCGCGCGGCGCGCCGATAGCGGCAGCGGTTTAAAACGAGACAGGATATAGGGTGTAAAAGGGGATGTCGCCCCGCGGGCGGCGGGCGCTCAGTCGACGTTTTCAGCGCTGTAAAGGATAAATTCGACCTTGCCGTCGCTGAAGAGATGCGGCTGATAGCCGGTTTCCAGATGGCGCAGGGCCAGCTCCACCGCCAGACGGGCATGCTGGCGCGGGTTTTGATCGATCGTCAGCGCCATTCCCCCCAGGGCCAGCTGTTCACGGGTGGTGCTGTAGCGTTCATGGGTCATCCAGCAGCACTCGCCGTAGCGGCGATGGCGAGCCAGCGCCTGCGCCACCTGCGTGTTGCCCAGCCCGGTATTGTAGATGCCCACCACGTCGCGGTTGCGGCGCAGGGCCTCTTCCAGCACGCGGTCGATTCGCTGTCGGTTGTCCTCCCCCGCCAAAACCTCGCCCAGCAGCAGATGCGGAAAGCGCTGGCTAATCACCTCGCGAAATCCCTGAATCCGTAAGCGATGAGCGCTGAAGTCCTGGCGCCCGCTGAGCATCAGCACTTCTCCAGGACGGTGCGCCATTAACCCCATCATCCTGCCCGCGGTGCGGCCGGCCTGCTGCTGATCGATCCCGACGTGACAAAGCCTCTGCGCGCCGGGGAGATCGGTGACCAGCGTAATCACCGGCACGTTCGCCTCGCGACACTGGCGCAAGGCGTCATAGACCCGCGGATGTTCGTTGCCAAAGACAATTATCGCATGGCGCTTTTTGCTGCTGCGGATAAGGCTTTTCGCCAGCTTTTCCGGCGCGGACTCCGCCACCAGCGTGCGGTGCAGCGTCAGTCGGCGATAGCCAAGGCTATCCGCCACGTCGGCGAAATCCTGCGTCAGACGGGAGAAAAAGCGCGAATCGTTATCGCTGAGAAACACTTCTATTTGCCACGGGAGACGGCGCTCTTCCGGCAGAATGCGCTTCAGCCCGGCCTCCCGCGCGGCCTGCAGCACCCTGCGCGTGGTTTCCGGCGACACGCCGCCGCGTTCGTTAAGCACCCGGTCAACGGTCGCGACGCCCACGCCAATCCGTTTAGCCAGTGCCTCCAGCGAAATGCTTTTCATCGTCTCGTCTCCCCCATGATGGAAATCCATCAAAACGCCCGTGTCGGTCAGTGTAGCAAACGGATTACTTTGGCAACGCTAAATCCCTCTTTCTGGAGAAAAAAATGACCTGCATTCGTTTTGCATTGTTGGGCAGCGGTTTTATTGGCCAGGTTCACGCCGCCAGCCTCGCTCGCCATGAGCGGACCGTTCTGGCCATGGTGGCCGACGCCGATCCCGAGCGGGCGAAAGCGCTGGCTTCCCGCTACGGCGCGCGGGCGGTAACCGTCGCCGAGGCCATCAATAGCGACGCCATTGACGCGGTACTGATCGCCAGCTCGACGCCTTCACACGCGGCGCTGCTGGAAGCCGCCGCGCGCGCGGGAAAAGCGGTCTACTGCGAAAAACCGATCGATCTTTCGCTGGCCCGCGCCCGCCAGGTCGTCGAGAAAGTGCTGCCGCTCGGGGTACCGGTGACCGTTGGCTTTAACCGCCGCTTCGACGCCAGCCACCAGCAGCTGCGCCGGGAGATCGAGGCGGGCGCGATTGGCCAAATCGAACTGGTTCAGATGGTGTGTCGGGCATCGGTTATGCCGCCGCTGGAATATCTGCGCAGCTCCGGCGGCCAGATGCGCGACCAGGCGATTCACTTCTTTGACCTGCTGCGCTTTCTTACCGGTGATGAAGTGACGACCGTCGCCGCGCTGGGGGCTGCGCTGGCGCTGGCGGAAATTGCCGAATTCGACGATGTCGATACCTCTATTGTCATGCTGCGGATGCGCGGCGGCGCGCTGGCGCAGCTGGACAACACCCGGCGCACCGGCCACGGCTACGATGAGCGCATTAGCCTGCTTGGCCCGCAGGGGGTGATAGAGTCCGGCAGTCAGGCATCGCGCGGCGTCACGCTGTGGCAGGGAGCGCGCTGCATTCAGCCCGGCCTCTATCCGGACTGGTTCAGTCGCGTCGAGGGGTCGTACTACGCGCATCTGGATGCTTTTGTCCGCTCGCTAGGCGGAGAAGCGGTGCCGGACCTGCCGGGGCTGCTGGACGGGCTGCGGGCGCAGGCTATCGCCGAAGCCGCCGTGCTTTCCCTGCGGCAAGGGCAGTTTGTCAGCGTCGAACCGCTGGCGTAAAAAAGCCCCGTATGCGGTCGGCATACGGGGCAACGGCGCGCCGTTAACGCTCCTCGTTAAATATCACGCCAACCTGCCGCCGCACTTCGTCCATCACGCTCAGGTTTTCCAACACCCTGGCCAGCGGGCGGATCGGCGAGTCCGCAAGCCCTTGCCCCACGCACCAGGCAAAATGTTCGGCCTGATAAAACAGCTGGTCGTAGCGGTTGCGCGGCTCCTCCCAGCGCAGCACCTGCCCGCCCTGGCTGGCGGCGAGGGTAAAATTCCCCGGCGCGTAGAACTGCCCGTCGAGGGTAAGGGTCGCATCGCGCCCGGCCACCACCGCGCCGCCCGGCGTGTTGCTGAACAGGGTGGTATTGAGCAATCCCTGTAAGCCGTTTTCCCAGTTAAACAGCATCGAAATCTGCCCGTTGACGCCTCTTTGGGCGGGACGCCCGCGGGCGATAATGTCCTGCGGCACGCCGCCGACCATCACGCAGAATGAGGTCAGATAGCTGCCGAGATCCATCATCGGCCCGCCGGCGAGATCGGCATTAAAAATGCGATGATCCGGGGTAAAAAACTCGCCGTGATCGGCGAGCAGCGTGTGCAGATCGCCCAGCACGCCGTCCTCCAGCAGTTGGCGAATCACGTCATACTTCGGCGCGTAGTCGCACCACATCGCCTCCATCGCCAGCGTCCCCTGCTTCATGGCCTCCGCTTTCAGCGCCGCGCCTTCCCGCCGGTTCAGCGCAAACGGCTTTTCAATCAGCACATGTTTGCCCGCCTGCAGCACCCGCAGCCCGTCGGGAAAGTGGTGGTTATGCGGCGTGGCAACGTAAACCGCATCAATATCCGGTCGCGCCAGCATCTCATCCACCTGAGCGTAAGCCTGCGGGATCCCCCAGCGGGCGGCGAAATCGTCGGCTTTTTGCTGCGTGCGCGAGGAGACGGCAACCACCCGCTGGCGGCTGAGCTCTTTTAACGATTTCACAAAGCGCTCGGCAATCCAGCCGGGGCCAATAATGGCCCAGCGCAGCGAGGGGATCGCCGAGGCGGCGGGATGGCGCGGTTTTGGTAACTGTGACGGGAACATAGCGGCTCCTGATTTTATTTTGCCGGGGAGAGACACTATAAGCAGGCGCAGAGGAGGACGAATAACGAATTTATGATGGAATTCCATCATCGACACAGTGCTTGTCAAAAGCGCGGGAGTCGCGGATAGTCCGGGCAGCTCATCACTATCAAGGAGTCTGAGATGTTGAAAAGTTCGTGGCGTAAAACCGCCCTGATGGCCGCCGCCGCCGTTCCGCTGCTGCTGGCGAGCGGTTCATTATGGGCCAGTGCCGATGCTATCCAGCAAAAGCTGGCTGATTTAGAAAAACGTTCCGGCGGTCGGCTGGGCGTAGCGCTGATTAACACGGCAGATGATTCGCAAACCCTCTATCGCGGCGATGAACGTTTTGCCATGTGCAGCACCGGTAAAGTGATGGCCGCCGCCGCGGTGTTAAAACAGAGCGAAAGCAATCCAGAGGTGGTGAATAAAAGGCTGGAGATTAAAAAATCGGATTTAGTGGTCTGGAGCCCGATCACCGAAAAACATCTGCAAAGCGGAATGACCCTGGCGGAACTCAGCGCGGCGGCGCTGCAGTACAGCGACAATACCGCGATGAATAAGATGATTAGCTACCTTGGCGGACCGGAAAAGGTGACCGCATTCGCCCAGAGTATCGGGGATGTCACTTTTCGTCTCGATCGTACGGAGCCGGCGCTGAACAGCGCGATTCCCGGCGATAAGCGCGATACCACCACCCCGTTGGCGATGGCCGAAAGCCTGCGCAAGCTGACGCTGGGCAATGCGCTGGGCGAACAGCAGCGCGCCCAGTTAGTGACGTGGCTAAAAGGCAATACCACCGGCGGGCAAAGCATTCGCGCAGGCCTGCCCGCAAGCTGGGTGGTCGGGGATAAAACCGGCGGCGGAGATTACGGCACCACCAACGATATCGCGGTGATCTGGCCGGAAAATCATGCCCCGCTGGTGCTGGTGACCTATTTTACCCAGCCGCAGCAGGATGCGAAAAGCCGCAAAGAGGTGTTAGCCGCGGCGGCAAAAATCGTCACCGAAGGGCTTTAACCCGGGAACAGGCCCCTCTGCAACACTCTGCGCTTTGTTTCCCGGTGGCGCTGCGCTGACCGGGCTACGGGTCCACCGCCGTCTGCGGGCCGGTAGCCCGGACAAATGCGCAGCATCGCCTCCGGGAAATTCAGCCACTCTGCGCTTTGTTTCCCCAGTGGCGCTGCGCTGACCGGGCTACGGGTTCCCCGCCGTCTGCGGGCCGGTAGCCCGGACAGGCGCAGCCCGCCGCCTCCGGGACAGCCTGAATAGACAGCCGCCAAATATTAGTCGGTAATTTTAAACGTCAGCGCGTAAGCGCTGGTTTTCCTTTCATCGCGCGCTCCGCCCATCTGATAAACCCGCACCGTATATTTACCGCTGCTCATCAGACGTTGCTCAAAGGTATCACCGCTCAGAGAACCGTTAAAAATCGAATTATTATCAGGAGCGATAACATTGAAATAAGGATGCGGCCGCTGGCTGTTCATATTGATATGCATCATCTGGCCCGCTTTCGCCTCCAGCGTATAGTCGTTAACACCGTCACCGGTCACGGTGCTTTTTATTATCGTGCCGTTGCTGCCTTTATCAAAATGAACGGTATGGTTGTTGATATTATCACTTGCCATTGATAACACTGACGTAAATAAATAACTTGCACAGATCACGCCACCAACAATTAATTTTATTTTTTTCATTTAATCAACACCTTATGTTTTTTATGCGCGCTGTTATAGCACATAAGGTGTCCGGAGTAAGCTGATTCGCAATTATTACTCGTCGGAATTAAACACGTCGAAATAAAGGCCCCCCGGTTCAGGGAAACGAGGGGACCTGGTTTTAGCGGAATTTACTTCTGCGGACGCATTGCCGGGAACAGAATCACGTCGCGAATGGTATGGCTGTTGGTAAACAGCATCACCATGCGGTCGATACCGATGCCCAGGCCGGCCGTCGGCGGCAGGCCATATTCCAGCGCGGTGACGTAGTCTTCGTCGTAGAACATCGCTTCATCATCCCCCGCCGCTTTGGCGTTGACCTGATCCTGGAAACGCTGGGCCTGGTCTTCCGCGTCGTTCAGCTCGCTAAAGCCGTTGCCGATTTCACGCCCGCCGATAAAGAACTCAAAGCGATCGGTGATTTCCGGGTTCACGTCGTTACGGCGCGCCAGCGGCGAAACCTCCGCCGGATACTCGGTGATAAAGGTTGGCTGGATCAGATGGGCTTCCGCTACTTCGTCGAAAATCTCGGTGACGATACGCCCCAGCCCCCAGCTCTTCTCAACGTGAATACCGATGGATTCCGCCAGCGCTTTTGCCGCCTCGAAGTTATCCAGATCCGCCATCTCGGTTTCCGGACGGTATTTCTTGATCGCTTCGCGCATGGTCAGTTTTTCAAACGGCTTGCCGAAGTCGAACACCTGGTCGCCGTACGGGACTTCGGTTTTCCCCAGCACGGTCTGCGCCAGCGTGCGGAACAGAGATTCGGTCAGTTCGATCAGATCTTTGTAATCCGCATACGCCATATAGAGTTCCATCATGGTGAACTCAGGGTTGTGGCGCACGGAGATCCCTTCGTTACGGAAGTTGCGGTTGATTTCGAACACCCGTTCGAAGCCGCCGACCACCAGCCGTTTCAGATACAGCTCCGGCGCGATGCGCAGATACATATCCAGATCGAGCGCGTTGTGATGGGTGATAAACGGACGCGCGGAGGCGCCGCCGGGGATCACCTGCATCATCGGAGTCTCGACTTCCATAAAGCCACGCGCGACCATGAACTGACGCATGGTGGCGAGGATCTGCGAACGCACCTTGAAGGTGTGGCGCGACTCTTCGTTGGAGATTAGATCCAGATAGCGCTGACGATAGCGCGCCTCCTGATCCTGCAGGCCGTGAAACTTGTCCGGCAGCGGGCGCAATGCCTTGGTCAGCAGGCGCAGCTCGGTGCAGTGAATGGAGAGTTCGCCGGTCTGGGTTTTAAACAGCTTACCGCGGGCGGCGATGATGTCGCCAAGATCCCATTTCTTAAACTGTTCGTTGTAGACGCCTTCCGCCAGATCGTCGCGCGCGACGTACAGCTGAATGCGGCCGCCGACGTCCTGTAAGGTGACGAAAGAGGCTTTCCCCATAATCCGGCGGGTCATCATGCGGCCAGCCACGGCGACCTCGACGTTCAGAGAGATGAGCTCGTCGTTTTCCTTACCATCAAATTCCGCATGGAGCTGATCAGAAGTGTGGTCACGGCGAAAATCGTTCGGGAACGCCACGCCCTGCTCACGCAGCGCGGCCAGTTTTTCACGACGGGTTTTCAGTTCATTATTAAGGTCAATTGCCTCATCGGCACCTTGTGCTTGTTGTTCAGACATGTTGGTTCCTCATAACCCTGCTTGCAAACTTGCTTCGATAATTGAACCAGGTCACTCTCCAGCGCGGCCTGTTCCGGCGTCGACGCCAAAGAACAATCTTAAGGAGCCTGGCTTCAATTCCGGCTGATTTCGCTCAGCCATCGCTTCAGTAACAGTTTTTTATCTTCGGCTTCCGCGCCTGCCAGAATATCCTCCTCCTGTTCAGTAAACGGTGCAAGGAGCGGCTTGTCGCTCCACTGTTGGGGTTACCGATCCCCGGCTCGCGGCGTAAACGCCTTAGCCGGGCTACCAGGGAGCACGATTTTGTAGCCCCGGTAAGCCGGACCTGTCGCCAGACGGGGCTAGGCGCCGCCGCCGGGAAGTTCACCGGCGGCCGCGCGGCGTTTGCCGACGCTAAACGCGGCGGCAAAGGCGACGACGACAATCACCGCCACGCAGCCCAGCGTCCATTCGCCCATCTGGGCAAAGAAGTGCTGATATGCGGCAATCGCCGTATCGCTGATCTGCGACTCGGTGGTCTGCTGCGCCACCACTCCCGCCAGCCAGTTGGCTACCGCGCCGGTCGCCAGCATATAAATCCCGGTCAGTACCCCGGTGACGCCGGGCATATTGAGGCGGGTGATCTGCGCCATCGCTACCGGGTCGATAAACAGTTCGGCAAAGCCCATCAGCGCCAGGCCGGCCACCATCATGCCCATTGATGCCTGCCCTTCCGCCGCGCCGTGGCGCGCATTAAGCGCCAGCAGCATAAAGCCGCAGCCCATCAGCACCAGGCCAAAGGCGAACTTCAGCCACACGCGCAGCGCCGAGCGGGTCGCGCCTTCCGGCCGCATCAGCCACGCCAGCACGACGCCAGCCGCCATCACCGCCACGGCGTTAACCGACTGGAACAGCGCGGTCGGCACCTCAATATTCAGCAGATGACGGTTAACAAAGTGGTCGATGAACAGGCTGATCGAACTCCCGCCCTGCTGCGCCAGAACCCAGAACAGAGTCCCGGTCAGCATCAGCAGAACGATCTGCCACAGCGCGCGGCGATGCTCCGGCGATTTGACCATAATGCGCGCCACCATCTGGGCGGCGAACACGCACACGATCGCCAGCAGATAGCCGGACCAGTTATTCTCCAGCAGCAGCGTGAAAAACACCGGCGCAACGCAGAGCATCACCACCAGCCAGCCCCAGGTCGGCAGCACAAACTTTACCGCCCGCAGCGCCTGTTTATCGACGCCGCGCGCGTGGCGGAAGTAGCGGCTACCGCTGAGGAAAATCATCAGGCCAACAAACATGCCGATTCCCGCCAGCGCAAAGCCGATATGCCAGCCGTACCACTGCGCCGCCAGCCCACAGGCGATAGGCGCGGCGATGGAGCCGACGTTACCGGCGGCGTACAGCAGCGAAAAACCGCCGTCGCGGCGAGGGTCGTCAACGGCGTAGAGCTCGCCCAGCAGGCAGCTGATGTTGGATTTGAACAGGCCGTAGCCGCAGATAATGATCGCCAGCGCGAGGTACAGGCTCCAGGTGGAATCGGATTCCACGCCCAGCACCACGTGGCCAAGCGTCATTAACAGCGCGCCGGCAATCACCGCCGTGCGGTTGCCGAGCAGGCGGTCGGCAAGCCAGCCGCCGAGAATAGGAGTGACGTACACGAGGGAAGCGTAAGCGCTGAACAGGCTGATAGCGTGGCTGTCACCAAAGCCGAGCTGATGGGTGAGGTAGAGGATGAGTAAGGCACGCATGCCGTAAAAGCTGAAATATTCCCAGATTTGGATCGCAACGATGTAATAAATCGCGCGCGGCTGTGAGGGTGTTTTCATGTGTTCTCCTTGCAGCGTGAAAAAGGGAAGTGGCAAGCCACTTCCCTGTTGTGCATCGATTATTTGTTATTTTCTTCTTTCAGCACTTTAACGGTGTAACGACCATCCGCCTGACGATAGGCGCCGTGGATATCGGTTTCGAAGCCCGGATAGTGGGCGCCGATTTCGCACAGCATCTGCAGGAACTCCAGCACCGGACGGCTCTCTTCGGTGATCATTTCACCCGGCATGACCAGCGGCACTCCCGGAGGATACGGCAGGATCATATTGGCGTTGACGCGGCCCACCATCTCTTCGAGATACACCTCTTCGGTCTGACCGTGCAGCTCTTTCTGGAACGCGGCGTACGGCGTGATCATCATGGTCGGCAGCACTTCGAACGCGCGGAACATCAGATCCGGCAGGTTGTGGTGCTCAATCAGTTTATGAATGTTCTGCGCCAGTTCCTGAACGCGCATGTTTTCGTAGAATTCCGGATCTTCACGATACAGCGACGGCAGCATGTTTTTCACCCGCAGGTTCAGGTCGAACGCGCGTTTGAAATCGGTCAGCGCACGCAGCAGGCTCAGCGCTTTGGTTTTGTCGATACCGATACTGAACAGGAACAGCAGGTTGTACGGACCGGTTTTTTCGACCACGATACCGTGCTCGTCGAGATACTTCGCCACGATGCTCGCCGGAATACCGAACTCATCCATGGTGCCGTCTTTCTTCATCCCCGGAGTCAGCAGCGTGACTTTAATCGGGTCGAGATACATGTGCTCGTTATCGATGTTTTTGAAGCCGTGCCACGCGCTGTCGGAGCGCAGCGGCCAGCATTCAGCGCCATCGATATGTTCCGGCTGCCAGACGTCGAAGAACCAGCCGTCGGACTCGCCTTTCAGGCGTTTAATCTCTTTACGGAACTTGATTGAACGTTCGATAGAGCCGTCAATCAGGCGCTTACCGGCGTTGCCTTTCATCATCGCCGCCGCGGTTTCCGTCGAGGCCACCACGCCGTAGTGCGGAGAAGTGGTGGTGTGCATCATGTAGGCTTCGTTAAAGGTTTCTTCGTTCACGTCGCCTTTAACGTGAATCATCGAGGCCTGAGAGAACGCCGCCAGCAGTTTGTGCGTGGACTGGGTTTCGTAAATCACTTTCCCTTCGACGCGGCCGCCGCTCATCCCGCATTTGCCTTCATAAATCGGCGAGAAGTTGGTGTAAGGCACCCACGCGGAGTCAAAGTGGATGGATTTCACATCCAGGGTTTTCTTGATGTAGTCCGTGTTGTACAGCAGACCGTCATAGGTGGAGTTGGTGATAACCGCGTGCACCGGCCAGGTCGCGTTCGGGGTTTCTTTCACGCGCTTCGCGATGGTCGCATGCTGGAATTCGCTCTGCGGGATACCGCCGAGGATACCGTAGGCGTTGCGGGTCGGGCGGAAGTAGATTGGCGTAATGTCGCTCATCATCATCAGATGGGTCAGCGATTTATGGCAGTTACGGTCAATCAGCACGGTGCTACCGGCCGGGGCGGAATACATGCCGACAATTTTGTTGGCGGTAGAGGTCCCGTTGGTCACCATGTAGCTGCGTTCCGCGTTGAAGACGCGGGCGATGTACTCTTCCGCTTCTTTGTGCGGGCCGCTGTGGTCCAGCAGAGAACCGAGTTCAGAAACCGAAATCGAGATATCGGATTTCATGGTATTAGAACCAAAGAAATCGTAGAAGATGCTGCCGACCGGGCTTTTCTGGAACGCGGTACCGCCCATATGGCCTGGGGTACAGAAGGTGTATTTGCCTTCACGCACGTATTTAAACAGCGCTTTGGTCAGCGGCGGCAGAATGGTGTCGATATACTCGTCGGTATTCTGTTTGATTTTGTTGGCAATATCTTCCGCTGCGCCCAGCGCATATTCGAAGAAGCGAACCTGCATCCGCAGATCGTTGAGGCTCACGTCCAGCGTTGAGTAAGTGTTCGCAAAGGCGTACAGCGGCATGTATTCGTTCATTTTGCTGATGTCTTCGCACAGTTCGAGATTGTATTTATCCCAGTCGAAGATCACGCCGCACAGACGCGCATTGTTTTCGATAAGTTTTAATAAGTCTTCACGGTCGTTCGGGTAGACAATACGGAAGTCCAGGCGTTCGAGGGCGCGATGCAGTTCACGGATGGGTTCTTCTTTGAAGTAGACACCCATGTGATTCATGATTGCGATAACGTTCATAGTCAAATCTCCAGATAAAGAAAGCCCCTCCCGCCACGTCGTGACAGGTGATGGAAGGAGCCTCAGGAATAGGGTTGCTGATTAATGCGCGCTGGCGGTGCTGCTATCAGCGGAGTTGTCGTTGTTCTGACGCTGGTGCATTTTGCGACCGTAGAACATCAGGATAATCAGGCTGACGATAAAGGTACCGGCCAGTTCGAAGGAGCTTGCCCCCATCAGGGCGATGAAGCAGAACGCGCAGCCGAGTACGGAGCAAATCAGGCTGACGAAGTTGCGTACATTGATGCCTTCGAAGCGAATCAGGTCAACGCAGGAGTAGAAGTAAGGCAGCATGGTCAGCAGTACCGCGATACCGGTCAGCTCACCGAACAGGTCAGACGCTTTGCCGCCGGTAGAGTTCATCAGGGTAATCAGCACCATCAGCGCGGTCATTTTCACCGCGGCCAGCAGCAGGCCTTTTTTCGGAATACCGTTGCTGTCGAGTTCGCCATACACTTTCGGGAAGTTACCGTCATTGGCGGCACGTACGCCGGCCTGACCCACCAGCATCATCCACGAGCCCAGCGAAGTCAGGCAGGCAAAGGCGGTGAAGGCGGAAACCATCGGCGCAGCCCAGCCACCGAGAATGGTGGAGGCGCTCACTGCAAACGGCGCACCGGATGCGGCCATCTGAGAGGCAGGATACATACCCGCAATCACCTGGGTCGCGGCGATGTAGACGATACCGGCCATCGCGGTGCCCAGCATGGTGGCCAGCGGCACGGTGCGTTTCGGGTTTTTCACCATCCCGGTACTCACGGCGGCAGATTCTACCCCGACAAAGGCCCACAGGCAGAGCAGGATACTTTTGATTACCGCGTGGCTGTCAGTGGTGCTGGAGGTGTTCCAGTTTGCCTGATAGGTTGCGGCATCAAACCAGTGCCAGCCGACCACCGCGGTCATGACCACCGGAATAAGTACCAGTATCAGGCCAATTGTTGTCAGGCGGCTCACCCAGGTCCCGCCGAGCATATTCACGAAGGTGAATATCCATACGATGGCGATACAGGCAATACCTGCCGGCACCGGGTTATTTAAAATTGGGAAGAAGGTTGATAAATAAGAGACGGCGGTAATACCGATTGCCAGGTTACCGATCCAGTTGGCGTGATAATAAAGCACGCCGGTCTGGAAACCGAACGCTGGGGATATTTCACCGGCGTAGGCAATTGGGCCACCCTGCTGCGGATTCTTGGTCGCCAGCCGGGCATAAACATAAGCCAGAGACATCGCGCCAATAATAGAAATCACCCAACCCCAGATGGCAATACCACCGATGCTAGCGAGGTTTGCAGGTAATAATGCAATACCGCTCCCCATCATATTACCGGCGACTACGCCGGTACAGGCAAATAGCCCGATCTTCTTGGCAGAACTCATGTTTGCTTTTCTCCTAAGTTTATTTGGGAGGTACAGATCATGATGATGAACCTTTTATTGACCCGACCAACTGCCAACAAGATTACGGATTAGTACGAGATAAGTCCTAAAGATAAAGTGAAATAACTGCAAACATCAGACAAATGATATTTTGACCTTTTTCGTGCAACATATCAGGATGACATGTTGATATCAGGAAAAGGTAAATTCAGATACTTTTCATTAGGTTATATGATCAATTTCGTGTTGAAAAAGTGTTGCGTGCGGGACCAGGGTGGTTATAAAAAATAACAACTCGGTGGCTCATGAGAAACATAATTTTAACCTCACCACGGCCAAAACCATGACCATGGTGAGGGTTTACTTATTCTGAAGCGAGGAAGTTATCAAGATACGGAACCACGCGGGTCACGGAGGTCTGGAATACGGCGTTTTCAATCCAGTAAAATGTATTCTCACCCGGGCGTAAATTAAACGCCGTCAGATAGGCATCGGCAGCTTCCCGGTTCTGCCCTTTCATTTCGTAGACTTTGCCCAGCAGCACGTAATTCATCCACGACATTTCCAGATCAATCCCGGCATTAATCGCGTCATAGGCTTCATCCACTTTTCCTTTGCCCAGCATATCCACCGTTTTAATCTGATAAAATATTGCCATATCTTTAATCCCCGGCATATTACCCACCCGGGTTATTTCGCTGTACAGATCGGCGAGCTGTTTATCATCCAGCGGCTGCTGAGAATGGCGCAATACGTCAACCAGCGCTTTTTCCGCCCACGCATAGGTAAAGTCCGGCGACTGCTTATTCACGTCGGCAAGCAGGCTACTGGCTTTGCCCAGCGAATCAACGTCTCCGTTCATTAATAGCTGATGCGCCTGATAGAAATGGGTAAGCGCGATACTTTGCGACGGCTGATACTGCTTTAACATCTCCTGCATCCGCGCCGGCCACGGCTGCTTCAGAGCCTCAGAGAGGCTGCTCAGCAGGTCGTTCTGAATCGAAAGCTGATTGTCGCTGGTGACAAAGTAACGCTTATCCATCATGGTCGAGCCGTCGGCGTTATCCACCACCTTCACCGACATGAAGCACTGCTGCGCGCGATAGTGCCGCTGGTTGACGAACTCAATGGTCAGGGTTTTACCGGAACTGCTCGGCTCATTGATGTTGTAGTTGGTTTTGTCGTGCACCATAAAGGTGGAGAAGGTGTTCAGCGAGGTGGTAATCAGGCTCCCCAGACCGATGGCATAGGAGTGCTGCGATGACCAGTTGTTGCAGGTGTTGCCGCTGAGCAGGTGAATATCGACATCACGCGGGTTAAGCAGCAGCCGGGTTTTCGTGACCGGCGGGCGCGACTGCAGGGTTGACAGGGCCACCAGCGCCACGCAGCTCGCGAGGGCCAGCAGGAACAGACCCCAGACGATAAACGTGGTCAGCCGCTTGCGTTTTTCCGGCTTCGCCACCGCTGTGCTGTCTGGCGCAGCCGCATCGTGCTGCGGGGAGGTCAACGGCGCGTCAAACCCGACCGTCGGCGTTTCTGCGGGAATAACCGGCGTCGGCTCCTCCCCCTCTTCGGTACACCAGATCACCGGCACCGTCAGCTTATAGCCGCGTTTGGGTACGGTAGCGATATATTCAAGGCTGCCATCGTCGCCATCTTTCAGCGACTTACGTAGCTCGGAAACGCTTTGCGTGACGACGTGACTGGTGACAACGTTGCGGGTCCAGACATTATCGATGAGCTCATCCCGACTGAGTACTTCGCCGGGATGACGGGCAAAGAAAACCAGAAGATCGATTAAGCGCGGTTCGAGAGTTAGCTGACGCCCCTTGCGGCTAATTTGGTTAACAGAGGGAGTAACCAGCCATTCTCCAACGCGAACAACAGGTTGTTGCATAAAAAAGAGCCCCAGGACGAAAAGGGAAAGGCGCGATGATACCACATTTACCCTACCTATTAATGATAGGGGTCATGACCATGAACGCAATATATTCCTCTTCGTTTTTGATGACTGGCAAACTTTCATTTGCTAAAGGCGTCTTTTGCCTGAGGGCGATGTTCCCTGGGGCGACAAAAGCGCGCCATTTTTAGCCCTATTTTCCCCGAATGTGTGACCTGAGCAAAGCTTAGGCGCGACAATCGTCGCCCATCCGTGGGGATATGCTATTTTTAGCTCGCCCGACAGAGATCGGACCGCCGAACAGATGGCCGAAAACAGTGCCTCACCCGCAGCGTAAGGAATGTCGACGATGAACTACAAATTAGATAAGCAAATTGTGCACAATGACGTGTTAAGAAATAGCTTCATTGACCTGGCGATTAAAACCTTCGATCTCTCCTTTAAAGAGTGGTACCGCAAAGGGTACTGGACCGACGCCTATATTCCCTACGCCCTGGTGAGCAACAATAAAGTGATTGCTAACGCCTCCGCCAATATTATCGATCTGATCTGGCAGGGCGAACCCCGCCGCTATATTCAAATCGGCACCGTGATGACCGATATCGATCATCGTGATAAGGGCCTGGCCGGGCAGCTCGTCAGGGAGATTCTGACGGACTGGCAGGATAAGGCCGACGCCTTTTTCCTGTTTGCTAACCCGACAACCGTTGATTTTTATCCGAAATTTGGCTTCGAGCGCACCGCCGAACATCAATATATTATGCCGGTAGTACCGACAGCGGGCGACTTCCGCAAGCTCGATATGGACCAGCCGGAAGAGGTTGCGCGATTACAGCGGTACTATCAAAAATCGAATCCGTTTTCACAGCTGCGGGTACAGGATAATTTCGGTTTATTGATGTTCTACTGCTCCGCCTTTATGAAGCACTTCGTCTATTATTCCGACAAAAACCAGGCCATCGCGATTGCGATGCAAAACGGTCCGGCGCTGATCTGTTTTGATATTTTCTGCGACAGCGGACGCTCCCTGTCGGCCATTATTAACGAGCTCGCCGATGAAAATACGTACCAGGCTATCCTCGGCTTTACCCCCAAAGAGAATCGGACCGGCGAGTATGAAAAAATCGAAGGCGAAGATATTCTGTTTATCTACGGACAAAAAGAAAATATCTTCAAAGAGAATAAGCTGATGTTCCCGCTTTTATCCCACGCCTGAGGCTGCGCTTAACGCGTCTACGGCCCGCGACCGGGCCTTATTGCGCCAATAACCACTGTTCAAACGCCTGTAGCGCCGATTCGTTGACGCCGTTTTCCAGCGGCCTCACCAGGCAAAAGCGCTTGCTCAGGCTGCGGGCCTGCGGCCAGGGCGCAGCCAGCGTCCCGTTTTCGAGCGCTTTTTCAACGTACACGTGCGGTACCAGCGCAACGCCCTGCCCGGCCAGCGCGGCGGCTATCGCCATCTCATGCAGATCGTAGCGCACGCCCCGCGCCGGATTATCCAGCGCGATCCCGCACTCTTCAGCATAGCGCTGCCAGGCGTCAGGATTCTGCCGTCGATGAATACGCGGCAGCGCGTTCAGCTGGCTGGCGAGATCTTCTCCCGTAAGTAGCCCGGCGTGGCATACCGGCACCAGTCTCTCTTCAAACAGAAACCGCAAGCGCATTCCTGCCCATGCGGGATGCTCGAAATGAACCGCCGCGTCAAAACCGCTGCCGGTGAGGATAAACGGGTCGGTTCTGACCGCGATATTCAGCGTGATATCCGGATTCCGGCGCTGAAAATCCCCCAGTCGGGGAATGAGCCAGCGGCTGGCAAAGGTCGGCGGCGCGGCGATTTCCAGGCTTCGGCTGCCGTCCGCAGCCCCCATCAGATACTGCGTATCTCGCTCAAGACGCTCCAGCGTCTCGCGGACATGGTGCGCATAGCGCGCGCCGTTGGGGTTCAGCCGCACCCGGCTTCCCGTCCTCTCAAAC
Source organism: Klebsiella sp. PL-2018 (assembly GCF_019048985.1). Taxonomy (NCBI): domain Bacteria; kingdom Pseudomonadati; phylum Pseudomonadota; class Gammaproteobacteria; order Enterobacterales; family Enterobacteriaceae; genus Klebsiella; species Klebsiella sp. PL-2018. The sequence goes on along the minus strand of NZ_CP077673.1, from coordinate 1,452,971 downwards.
AGCTTGCAGTTTAACAGCGATTCCAGGCGGGCGATTTGCCGGCTGATTGCGCCCTCGGTAAGCGACAGCTCTTCCGCCGCGCGGGCAAAGTTACCGTGCCTGGCGGCAGCCTCAAAGGCCTGCAGCGAGGTACTGCTGGGGAGTTTTTTTCGCACGAACGCCGCCTCTGCTGAAGGTTTATCAATGACGAAATGTCATTGAGTGGTGAAATAATATCGTTTTATAGCGCTTAGTGCCCAACGTAGCATGATCAAACGTCAATAACATCATTCCATCATGCAGAGGGCAGCCCATGTTATATATCGTTGAGTGCAGCTACGCCGACCCGCAAAGCGAAGCCGGCTGGAACAGGTTTTACAGCGAGGACAAGCTGCCTGCGCTGGTGTCCGTCAGCGGATTCCGCGCCTCGCAGCGCTTCAGGGCGCTCTCCTCCGGCTGCCCGGTCTATCTTGCTATTCATACCATCGAGCATGGCGATACGCTCGCCAGTGAAGCGTATCGCCAGAAAGGCGGCGGCAGCTTTTCCCGCTGGCAGGCGCATATTCGCGACTGGCGGCGAAACCTGTATCGCTACGGCGGCGTCTTTCCTGCCGTCGCTGAGGGGGATGTTTTGCTGCTGAGCCCCGAGCCGCTGGACGTCGTTGAGTCGGAGCTGGGATATCCGCCGACAAACCTTTCGGCCGCCGGGCTGGATAACAACCCGCCGCAGCGCGTGGCGTACGTTCTGCCGCGCCGGGAAGCCATGCTGCTGGCGGGACGGGAAAACGTCTCGATGTATGAGCCCATGGCCGGTCAGATGCAAAGCCCGACTGAAATACCGCCCCCATCACGCTAAGAGGTTGATATGCACAAACCCGCTTTTCTCTCCCGCCAGATTGGCGATTTTCAGGTGACGCCCCTCAGCGACGGCAGCATGGCCGCTGGCCTGGCGCTGCTGTCGGGTATTAATATCGACGATGCCGCAGACATTCAGCGCAGCGCGGGCGTCATTGACCCCGGCAATATCGACATTAGTGGCTATCTTATTCGCGGTCGGGGAAGGACGATTCTGGTCGACGCGGGTACGGGAGGCGGCGTGCTGGAAACCAGTCTGCGAGCGGCGGGGAGTGCGCCAGACGACGTGGATACTGTCCTGCTGACCCACGCTCACCCGGATCATATCGGCGGCCTGCTGGATGCCAACGGCGCGCCGCGCTATCGCCACGCCCGTCTTTATCTGCACCCTCTGGAAGCCGAATACTGGCAGGACGACGCCATGCTAAACCGGGCCAATGCGCGGGGGCAGCGCAACTTCACGCTCGCCCGCCGCGCCTTGGACGCCTATTCCCGCAGCCTCGGTTTTCTGGATGAGCGCGAGGCCGTCGCGGGTATCCGCCCGCTATGGCTACCCGGGCACACGCCAGGCCATAGCGGGTTTCGCATCGACGCCGCGGCGCAAAGCCTGCTGATTTGGGGCGACATCGTCCATTTTCCGCATATTCAGACCGCCCGACCCGCCGCCGCCGTTGCTTTTGATTGCGATCCCGCGCAGGCCAGAGCGACGCGGGAAGCGATCCTCGCCCAGGCCGTCAGCGAAAACCTGCTGATTGCCGGTATGCACCTTGGCGGGTCGGGATTTGCGCATATCGTACCGACCTCGCACGGCTATCGTATTCAATATTCCGCGCCGTAAAGAGAAAGCGGGCCGGAGGTTAACGCCCTGGCCGCCTTTTCTTATCCAACAACGCTTTATTTTTCACCTGCTGAAAGATTGAACTGACTCGCGTTTATTTTTTGCCATAAATATAAAATGTCATTTTATTTTAAATGAATATGCATTTTGTTTTTTACAAGCGATATGACATTAAGGGAAATTTATGCGCAATACCTTTGGACCTTCACGCAGTATGCTGGCGCTGGCTATCGCGCTGGCTGGCCTCGCGGGCGGCTGTAATGATAGCGGCGCCCCACGCGACAATCAGCAGGATGCGCCCGCCTCCGCGCCGCAGAATGTCTTCGTTCCCGCGCTTTCTGCCGATGAAAATAGCCTGGTGCTGGTTTGGGAAAAGCCGGAATCAGAGACGCAGCAGGTGGTGGACTACGCGATTTACCGTCAGGGCGAGCGGCTGGGTCTGGCGCGCGAAAATCAAAACCATTTTTCACCGGCCAAACCCTATATTGATAACTTCTATCAGCGGATTGCCAGCGACGGCTGGCAGCAGCCAATCGACTTGCGTACCTTTACGGTCACCCACCTGGAGCCGGATACGGAATACGCATTTACGGTGCGTGCGGTCTACGCCAATGGCAAAGAGTCGCCGGATAGCGCGGTGATTAAAGCGCGGACCAGCAAAACGCCGCACATCATCGAAGCCAGAACCTTTGGTGCGAAGGGTGACGGCACAACGCTGAATACCCAGGCGCTGCAGCAGGCGATCGATAGCTGTACGGTCTCGTACTATCCTCAGGGCTGCAAGGTGGTGATTTCCGACGGCGAATTCAAAACCGGCGCGCTGTTTCTGCACAGCGATATGACCCTGGAGATTGCCGCTGGCGCCACCCTGCTGGGTTCGGACGATCCGGCCCAGTATCCGCTGGAAAAAGGCTATTACCTCTATCCCTACAGCGATCATCCGCAGCCCCGCCGCCCGCCGTCATTAATTAACGTGCTGGAAGCGGACGATAAGGGCGAGTCTCCGGCCGGAACGTTTCGCAATATTCGCATCGTCGGTCAAGGCACGATTGACGGCAACGGCTGGACCCGGGGCGTCAAAAGCGGCGGCGAGGCCACCATCATCGACGAAATGGGGAACGCGCTGCCGCAATACCGGGCCAGCAGTGCGGCAAAAGTCAGCGCGGACGGCATTCTGGCAAAGCATCAGACCGAAGCGGCTATTGCGGAAGGCATCGAAAGCAATAGCGCCTATAAAAATCGCCGCTCCAGCCTGATGACCCTGCGCGGTGTGCAGAACCTCTATCTTGCCGGGCTGACAATCCGCAACCCCGCGTTCCACGGGGTAATGGCGCTGGAGTCAAAAAATATCACCCTGAATGGCCTGGTCCACCAGACCTTTGACGGCAATAACGCCGACGGCGTCGAGTTCGGCAATAGCCAGAATGCGCTGGTCTTCAATAACTTCTTCGATACCGGAGATGATTGCGTCAATTTCGCCGCCAGGTTTGGTAAAGGCGCGGAAACTTTTCATCAACAGCCGCAAAGCGGGGCGTGGATCTTTAATAACTATTTCCGCAAAGGCCACGGCGCCGTGGTGACCGGTAGCCATACCGGCGCGTGGATCGAAAAAGTTCGCGCCGAGGATAACGTCATGTATATGACCGATGTCGGCCTGCGCATGAAAAGCCGCCCTTACTACGGCGGCGGCGTAAGGGATGTGCTGTTTCGCCATAATGCGATGAAAGATATCGCCAAAGAGCCGTTCGTTTTTACTATCAAATACAGCGCCGACGTGAATGATACGACCCCTGCCGACGAGCCCGCTCAGTTCCGCGACGTTCAGGTGCAGGACGTCACCGTCGATGGTACTTCGGCTAAGCACAGCATCCTGATTGACGGCATGACGGTAGCCGAAATGGCAGAATCATTTGGGCTGACCTATTCTCGCGATGCCTATCACCAGAATCTGCGTTTTTCCAACGTCAGCTTCCGTAACACCAAAGCGACCAGTATCTCCTTCCTGCACGACAGTCAGTTTGATGAGGTGACGTTCGCCAATACGCCGCAGGCCTGGGCTTTTTTCGCCGTCAATGACGTGACGCTCGCTGACAGCCTGCATCAGCAGAGCATCACCCGCGGAGAAAAGGACAAACTTATCCTTGAGGGGGCAATGAAGTAATGGCGTTCCCGGCGGCGTAAGGCGCCGGGTTTTATCAGCGCTTCTGGCCTCGACAGATATCTGTCGCTCAGTGGTCCAAAGTAAAGACGCAGGTCATAACCGGCGTATTCAGCGTTCCCCGGACGATATAATTCCATTACATCCCAAATGTGCTCGCCAGCTTAGTGTTCAAGAGCGAGCGCGCAGACATGATCAACATGAGACAGATCGTGGTATAAGTCAGGTAAGGTCATTTTCTGGCGAATAACCATTTTCAAATTAACCTCAATCTTTCCCTTTTTAAGATCTCTAATCGTAATATTCTCAATAATATTTTTTTGCTGATGAATACGGCTTATCAGCTTTTCAAGGGCCCCTCGTTCATCAAGAACCACCCGTACTTTCACTTTTCCGGGGAACTGATTTTTAGTTTGCAGGAATATAATGAACGGGCTTAATTTTATCGCCAATAAGAACAAACCCGTGGCGAAAAAAGCATGAAAATAAAAACCGGCGCCGCAGGTAATTCCAACCCCGGCAGATGCCCAGACAATGGCCGCCGTCGTCAGGCCTGAAATAGCATCGTCGTGTCGATGCAGAATCACTCCCGCCCCCAGAAAACCGACGCCGCTGATAATCTGGGCCGCCAGGCGCATCGGATCGCTACGAATGTTCATCGAAATTTCAGCATAGTATTCCGCCGACTGTATTGAAACGATGGTTAACACACAGCTGGCGACAGACAAAATGACGCAGGTTTTGAATCCGACAGGTTTCCCTTTCGATTCTCTTTCCAGACCAATGATGCCTCCCAGAATAAACGCAATGCTGATTTTGACGATGGTCAATAACGGAAACCATCCGTGATCGACGATCGTGGCGGCCAGATTATTCATATTATTACCTTAATGAAAGATCCGTTATCAATCAGGAATTCGCTTTCTTCAATGCGAGATCCGTTTTGCGTTTTGACAGATCGTCGCGGAAGAAAATCAGGAAGAAGACGCTCACTACCGCGGCCACACCGGCTGAAACTAACCAGAATGTTTCCCATTGCGGTAATGCTTCCGGCCCTTGCTCTGTCACGGTATTGTTAAAAATCTGCCCGCAAACGGTAGAAGCAAACAGCAGCCCGACGCCGTTGGAGACGATAAACCTCAAGCTTTGCGCCTGCGCTTTGATCTCTGGCGCGGCTTTGCGGTCGACATAAATATCGCCGACGGTAAAGAAAAAGTCCCAGCAGAATCCCTGTAACATCAGGCCAATCAGCACAAACATCATGTTGGCATCCAGCGAGGCATGAGCAAACAATAGCGTGCGGATGATCCAGCAAACGGCCCCCAGCATCAGCGTGATTTTAAAGCCGGCTTTTAGTAAGAAGAACGACAGCAGGAACATGAAAATCACTTCGCAGGCAATCCCGATCTGCATCATTGATGCGGCATTATCGAACCCCAGCGCTTTCAAAAAGACCGGAATATAGGCGGAATATGCGGTTTTGGGGATCATTAAGACAAAGATACTCAGCATCAGCACGCTGAAGCTACGATCTTTGAAGAGTGCCAGAGCATCGAGACATAACAGATCGCGCAGCGCAAAAGCGTTTCCTTTTGCTTTTGGCGGCGTATTCGGCAATGTGAAGCAATATAAGCCCAGGACGACGCCGGAAGCTGCCGCAATATACCAGGTAACCGTGTTGCCGGAATATCCCATTTCACCAATGATAAAGCCGATTGCCATAAAGCCGAAGGTGCCAAAAACGCGGATGAATGGGAAATATTTAACCCCATTGATATGGCTAAAACTGATACTGTTAGCCAGCGCAGTTGTCGGATAAAACAGCAGACCAACGAGGAAAATCATGGTCAGCGTCATGCCGGTATTTTGTGCTTCAATAAATTGCGGAACAAACAGCAGAACGCCAGCATTGATTAAGTGCAGGATCGCCATGACCTTTTGTGATGCAAAGAAGCGATCGGCCACCATACCAATAAATAACGGTGAAATAATTGTCGCTAATCCGAGCAAGGCATAGGATGAGCCGATTATGGTCGCCATTCCATAGGTACTTAATACCAGCCCCATGGTCATATTCCAGGCACCCTGCATAAAGTACTGTATGAACATCATAATTAACAGGCGTGGTGTTTTATTAAGGTCCATATTGCATATCCTTTATTGGTTAATGCTCAGGTTAAGCCCGTCCCAGGCAACAAGAATGTTCTCTTTATCGCATGCTGCTACTAGCTCATCGTGCAGAAGACCGCCGCTGTGTGAAATATGCGAGACGACAAGCTGACTTGTTTTCTTCAGGCAGCCCAGTTCCGCCAGTCTGTCTCTGGCAGCGAACACCGTTTCCAGACTCATATGGTTATTGGTACGATTTTCTCCATTAAAGCCGTAGGTACACTCCAGAACGACCAGATCGATTTTTTTTCCTTCCAGCCACTGCCAGGTGAGCTCAGGAAACCAGCCAGAGTCATGACCGTAAAATATTGACTGGCCCTCTTTTTCGATAAACCAGGTATAACAAAGCTCCCATTTAGCATGGTTAGCCAGCAGCGGAGTTATCCGATAACCACGGGTTTCTACGGTGACGAAGGGCACCAGGCAATGAAAGGCAAAGCGCTCTGCGCTATAGCCCGGCAAAACCTCTGCCGCACCGTTAATCGCACGATCGTTCCCAAAGATATTCAGCGGATGGGTAATCTCAAATCCGTAACCCTCCATTCGGCTGAAAAGATCGCCGACGTTGAAATGATCGGGATGAGTATGGGTAAACAGAAGCGACCTGATTTCAGTTGCGTCCATGCCGTCGCGCAGCAGCTGCTGGCTAAATTCCGGTGCGACGTCAATCAACAGTTCATCATCAATAATCGCGGAAGAGTGTGTACGAATGTCTTTTCCCTTACGTATACGGGCTTGCTGACAGTGCTCGCAGCGGCAAAACGGGTTAGGTATTCCTTCAGACGCTGCCGTTCCCAGAAAATGGATCTTCATGATTTCCTCTTATCACTAACAGGTTGCTGTTTTTATCATCAGAAATGCAATCAAAAGTAATTGGAACGTGTCAATTATGGTTCTGCCGTTTAACAGGAACAATGATCTTTTATCCCAGAAGTGATCACCTTCAAAAACTTATTTTATTTATGTTAAATTTCAACAAATTGTAATCTTTACTACATGGTTACTCGTCTCAAGCCGGAAAAGATTAATATTTTTAATGTCTATAAATCACACAAATTTATTTTGTAACGTTCAAATAACACCGGCAACGATAGTTTTCAGAGGTAGGCCGTGCTAGCATCAACGCATGAGGGTAAGGATTAAAATATGCCGACAATCAAAGACATAGCAAAGCTAGCCGGTGTGTCACACGGCACTGTCTCGAACGTACTTAATGGCAGAGGTAATGTCAGCGTTGAGAAGATTGAAGCGGTTCAACGAGCGGCTAAGGAAGTGGGCTATCAGTTAAATGCGCAGGCGCAATCGTTAAGAGCCAGTAAAAGCCAGGGGGTGGCGCTACTGCTGCCAGACATTAATGCGGAGCAGTATTACCAGCTTTACCGGGGCTTACATCAGGTCTGTCAGCCATCATTAAGCGAACCGCTGGATCTTTACCTGACCAACGATCTGCCCAGCCTGGAACTGGAGATTCTGCAAATGCTGGCGGCAAAATCTTACCAGACCATTGTTACCGTCAGCTGCCTGAGCAATAGCCAACCTTATTATGAAATGCTTAAGCTGCCCGCGGAACAGATCCTTTTTGCGTACCGGCAACCTGCCGGAGCTGACAACTATTTCAGCCTCGATTACGTCACTGCGGGTGAACACCTTGCGAGAAGAGCGCTCGCGCAGCGGCCGGGCCATATCGGTATCTTCTGCGAACCACTTGAATATGCTCATAGCGCATGTTTTATGCAGGCGATACAGGAGACCTGCCGGACAGTAAGTCCGCAGACTAAGCTCACCGTTTTATCCTCGCAGGCGGGCGAGTCTAACACCGTAGCGTTTGATTTTTTCCGCGGCGTTCCCCCCGATATTTTCATCACTCAGGATAGTGATAAAACGCGAGCCGTGACGCAGGCAGCCTGGTTTGGTAGCGTGCAGTCCTGTCCGCAGATACTGCAGTTGAGTGATAATCTTCCGGCAGCCTTCGACGGCGTCACAAACTACCAGATGGACTATGGTCGCCTGGGTACCGCCATCGCTTCCCATATTCGCCAGCCTAAAAAACAGGTAACGCATCGAATTCTGACAAATAGCGGATTTTCATTAGATGGCCAATCCGTCCAGCCGCCTGAGACTGAGGCGACGTTGAATATGTTAATTTTACCCAGCCCCTCAACCGATGCGCTGAAAAAGCTGTTACCTCACTTTTATCGTCAGACCGGTATCAAGGTAAATCTTGCGGTTTATCCTTATGATGAAGTGTTTGAAATTCTTTCCCATCTTCATCTGCATCCCTATTACGATCTCCTGCGCATCGATATGGCCTGTTTTCCCTGGTTTGCAGAAAAAGCGTTATTGCCGCTGGAGTCGATTTCCCCTGCGCTGCCGCAGCTGCTGACTCATTTTTCTGACCAGATTCAACAGCACTTCAGCATGGTGAATGGCACCGCGTGGGCCATCCCCTTTGATGCCAGTATGCAGCTCCTGTTTTACCGACGCGATCTCTTTGAAGATGCGACGATAAAACGGATGTTCTACGAAACGACGGGCAAAGAGTTAACGCTACCCGAAAACTTTGCGCAATTTGATGAGTTAGCGACTTTCTTCAGTCGCCAGCATCAGCCGGATAACAGGCTGCGCCCGATGGGCACGGCGGTGACCTTAGGCAGCTCAGGGCTTATCGCCACGGAATATCTGCTGCGTTACTACGCGCTCGGCGGACGTCTGGTTCGCGAAGGCGAACCAGTTCAACTGGAGACTTCGCTTGCCGCTACGGCGCTTGAACAATACCTGCAACAGCTCTCCGTCGCCGTGAATCTCTCAGGAGAATGGTGGAGTGACGCCGTTAAGCAGTTTGAGCGCGGCAACCTCGCCATGTTGATCATGTATCTCAATTTGTTCAACGACGTCGCGCATAGCCCTATCGCTCCCACTATCGGCTATGCTTCAGTCCCGGGACAGCTTCCACAGTTGGGAGGGGGATCCATTGGGATGTCCCGCTACAGCAAAAAGAAAAAGCAGGTTGAACAGTTCTTCAACTGGCTTTATTCCGATGAAATTGCGCGTCATCTGGTTCTGCTCGGAGGAAACTGCGCCTGGTCAGGGGTTTGTCACGATCAGAACGTCCTGAACCTCTATCCATGGTTTAATTTATTGAATGAAAAGGGCATGGTCGGGATAAGAGAGTCGCAGGGTACGCAGGGTAAGCCCTTCAACCTGCGCCAGGCAGAAATTATTATCGGCCAGGGCGTGACGAACGCGATAAATGGGATTATGGATGTCTCTCAGGCCGTGGAATACATTAACAGGCGAATAAAAAATGAAACCGGCGCCTGAGGCCAGGAAAACGAGCGTGCCTCTGCCCTTTTTCCAGAGAGTCTGCGTGTTGCTGGACTCTCTGAAACCAGGTTCCAGCGCAAACTATCGTTGAGTTTCCAGCGGAGATAAATATTTATATTTGTTGAGATTGACGCCAGCGTTTAATCATCTCTTGAGTGACTTCTTTCTTATAACAAACTGGCGCATAGCCTCCTGCTTTACTCCAGGCACTGCGCCTGCCGCAGGCACTGCCGTTTCTCGCCCGATTAAACGGACAAGCGCAAACGCCGGGGTAAGAAGCGATAGAAGCCTCAATAATTTGCTGCTTAACTTGATCATCAGTTAATTGCGGTGTTTTAGCAGCAGCAGCGCCGACGATAAAAGTGCACAGCAACACTAACACGGCGGTAACGGGTCGTTTAACGGCCATAATGATTGCTCTTGTGAGAGAGGACAACTCAAATTACGCGGCAGCAAGAAACAGCATATTGATCTTTCTCAATAGTGCCGAATATCTCTGAAAATATTTTTTGGTAACGTCACAAGAAATCGTTATACAGTCGATCTGCCTGCAGCTTGCACGCAGATCCTGTACTAAAAAGTGCCTCAAAGCCATGTGGGCTCGAATCTTATTCCGCGTCTATTCATGGCCTTTAGCTTGAATATATTCGCTAATCGTCATTTTCGAATCGCGAATCCGATCGGAAATTTTACGGAAGCTATCTTTCCATTCTGCAGGTAATTTGTTTATCTGAGCTATCTTACAAGCTACGCTATAAGGAGTGCGCCCAAGCTTTTCAGCCAGCCAGAAGAGATGCTCTCCTATCTCCTCCTCCGGAATAGGCTCTAATACTTCCCGTAGCATGGACTCATCATTATCATTCCAGGGTATGCCAGCGTTTGGAAACCGTGGATCGATAACCTTTTCTTTCTTTTCTCCACTCTTTTTTACCGACGAAGATTTTTGTGAAGACAGTATAGCAACACGTGCTTTCATCGCCCCGATGGCGGCAACAGCCCGGACCAAATCAAGGCGTTCCGTGCGTGTTAACAAATTTTCATCGCAAATTAAATCATTCAGCAAATCAATTGTTTCATTGAGATTATCTTCAGTTATATTCATATACTGTCCTTAGCGGCATGTTCCATGATTGAATGCTATAGCATCCTCATAGTTTCATATATTTCATCCGACCCGGCATATTATGTGATTCAATGGCGAATATACTAACTCAAATATTTTAGACTGTATCTGCCTATATTACTACGCATCCCTCAATCAACGAAAGACCTACTGCTGTAACCAACCGATGCAATTCGCCACCATCAATGAGTTGGTATTATCTCTCATTTGGCTCTGCCGTTCCTTTTATTGGTGGATTGAGGGCGCCCCTATTCGCCTGAATGAAATAAGCCCGTAAAAGTCTTCTGCGCCGCCCTGATTCGTTTACACCTGCGTAGGCTTCGATAAAGCCAGTCATAGAAAAAGACTCATTCTAGGGAGTAAAAGGTAAGGGAAGAGGATTTGGCAGAGGATTCTTAACAAAAAAATGGTACGCCCTACAGGGTTCGAACCTGTGACCTACGGCTTAGAAGGCCGTTGCTCTATCCAGCTGAGCTAAGGGCGCATTGAGAAGCGAGCTTCATGATGTGCAATCGCCGGAATTATACGGTCCACGCCTGATGAGTCAATGTATTTTGCCGCGAAACTGCGCTTGCCTGTGCAGGCTGGCGGCTTATGCCGCAAAAGCAGTATAAAGTTTATCCAACCTTATGTTTCTGCACGTTAACTTTTCTTCGGCTCCCGGGCTCCTTTTTGCGCCATTCGCAGCGCGGTCAGGCCCGTTTTTCAGCCGCCGTAACGCCAAAGAAAGATAAAATCTTAAACGAAGACTGACAGCGGGGCTGGCTTCTGACAAAATATCGCCATCCCCCTTTCGTAAAGATACAGATGGAATCCTCTCTCTGATGGCAGCAAAAATTATTGACGGTAAAACGATTGCGCAGCAGGTACGCTCTGAGGTTGCGGAAAAAGTGAAGGCGCGCGTTGCGGCCGGATTTCGTGCTCCAGGGTTAGCCGTCGTGCTGGTCGGCAGCAACCCGGCATCGCAGATTTATGTCGGCAGCAAGCGCAAAGCGTGTGAAGAGGTAGGCTTCGTCTCCCGCTCGTACGATCTCCCGGAAACCACCAGCGAAGCGGATCTGCTGGAACTCATCGACACCCTGAATGCGGATAGCGCCATCGACGGCATTCTGGTCCAGCTGCCGCTGCCCGCCGGCATTGATAATGTCAAAGTGCTGGAGCGCATTTCGCCGGACAAAGACGTTGACGGTTTCCACCCGTATAACGTGGGCCGTCTGTGCCAGCGCGCGCCGCGTCTGCGTCCGTGCACGCCGCGTGGGATCGTCACGCTGCTTGAGCGTTACAACATTGATACCTACGGCCTGAACGCGGTGGTCATTGGCGCCTCCAATATTGTCGGACGCCCGATGAGCATGGAGCTGCTGCTGGCAGGCTGCACCACCACCGTCACCCACCGTTTTACCAAAAACCTGCGTCATCACGTCGAAAATGCCGACCTGCTGATCGTGGCTGTCGGTAAACCGGGCTTTATTCCGGGCGAATGGATTAAAGAAGGCGCGATCGTGATCGATGTCGGGATTAACCGCCTGGAAAGCGGCAAAGTGGTTGGCGATGTGGTCTATGAAGATGCCGCCGCGCGCGCGTCGTACATCACGCCGGTTCCCGGCGGCGTCGGCCCGATGACCGTAGCCACCCTCATTCAGAACACGCTGCAGGCGTGCGAAGAGTATCACGACATTCAGGAGGCCTGAGATGGCGAATTTTTCTTTAGGCAAACACCCGCACGTTGAACTGTGCGACCTGCTGAAGCTGGAAGGCTGGAGCGAAAGCGGCGCGCAGGCGAAAATCGCTATTGCCGACGGCCTGGTCAACGTTGACGGCGTGGTGGAAACCCGCAAGCGCTGCAAAATCGTCGCCGGTCAAACGGTGAGCTTTGAAGGTCAGAGCGTTACCGTTACCGAGTAAAACGTTCAGGCGCCGCAACCGGCGCCTGTCCCCCCACCCCGACAGATGATCTCTCGTTTTTCTGCACTTCAGTCAGCGCCGCCATCTTCCGATATCACGTCCTGTGTAGCACAGCCGCTCCCCTGGCTGCCTCCGGCAACCTGCACTTCCGCCTGATACCTCTTCTTCCCAACGAACGCTGCAGCCGCTGGCCGGGAACGTACGAAGGCGAAATCAGGACCGCGCTTCGTTTCTTAGCCTGAGTCAGGGCAAAAAAATGCCGGGGATGGCCCCGGCTAAAAAGAGAGAATGAGACTACTTACGGCGCCAGGTGGTGCCCTGCGGGCCATCTTCCAGCACGATGCCCATCTCGTTGAGACGGTCACGCGCGGCATCCGCCGCCGCCCAGTCTTTCGCTTTACGCGCGTCCAGACGCTGCTGGATCAACGACTCAATTTCCGCCACTTCCCCGTCGTCCGCCTGCGCGCCGCTCTGCAGGAAAGCATCCGGCTCCTGTTCCAGCAGCCCCAGCACAGAAGAGAGCTTGCGCATATGCGCCGCCATCGCGTTGGCCGCGGCGGCATCTTCGGTTTTCAGGCGGTTAACCTCACGCGCCATATCGAACAGCACGGAATAGGCTTCCGGAGTATTAAAATCGTCGTCCATCGCTTCGATAAAGCGCGCCTCAAACGCCTCGCCGCCGGCCGGCTCTGCGGTTTTGTCGGTTCCGCGCAGCGCGGTATACAGACGCTCCAGCGCGGAACGCGCCTGCTTTAAGTTCTCTTCGCTGTAGTTCAGCTGGCTGCGATAGTGGCCGGACATCAGGAAGTAGCGAATAGTTTCCGCGTCGTAGAACTTCAGCACGTCGCGCACGGTAAAGAAGTTGCCCAGCGATTTTGACATCTTCTCGCGGTCAACCATCACCATCCCGGAGTGCATCCAGTAATTGACGTACTCGCCGTCGTGGGCGCAGGTGGACTGGGCGATTTCGTTTTCATGGTGCGGGAACATCAGATCCGAACCACCGCCGTGAATATCAAAATGGTTGCCCAGCTGTTTGCAGTTCATCGCTGAACACTCAATGTGCCAGCCTGGACGGCCCGCGCCCCACGGCGACGGCCAGCTTGGCTCGCCCTCTTTCGACATCTTCCACAGCACAAAGTCCATCGGGTTATGCTTGACGTCAACGACATCAACCCGCGCGCCGGCCTGCAGCTGGTCGAGATCCTGACGCGACAGCTGGCCATAGTTCGGATCGGTCGGCACATCGAACATGACGTCGCCGTTGTCGGCAACATACGCGTGGCCTTTAGCGATCAGCTGCTCGGTAATCTCAATAATTTCCGCAATGTGATGAGTCGCTCGCGGCTCCATATCCGGGCGCAGGATATTCAGCGCGTCGAAGTCTTTGTGCATCTCGGCAATCATGCGATCCACCAGCGCAACAAAGCTTTCGCCGTTTTCATTAGCACGCTTAATGATTTTGTCGTCGATATCGGTGATATTGCGCACGTACTTTAGCTTGTAGCCCAGGAAACGCAGGTAGCGCGCGACCACATCGAATGAGACGAAGGTACGGCCATGGCCGATGTGACAGAGGTCATAAACGGTAATACCACACACGTACATGCCAACTTCCCCGGCATGGATAGGTTTAAATTCTTCTTTTTGGCGCGTCAGTGTATTAAAAATTTTTAACATCGAAGATTCCGTGTAGACGTGTGTGGATATAAGTCGCGTATTCTAACCTTAATTCAACCCCGAAGCAGCACACATTGCAAGGTGATCCAACCCCGCGGTTATGCTATAACAGCCCCCTATATCTCACCCGACTCCGGGTGCAGGCACCACAATCATCGGAACAGGATGCAAAAATGGTTACTTTCCACACCAATCATGGCGATATCGTAATCAAGACGTTTGACGACAAAGCGCCGGAAACAGTTAAAAACTTCCTGGACTACTGTCGTGAAGGTTTCTACGACAACACTATTTTCCACCGTGTAATCAACGGTTTTATTATTCAGGGCGGCGGTTTTGAGCCGGGCATGAATCAGAAAACCACCAAATCTCCTATTCAGAACGAAGCGAACAACGGTCTGAAAAACACCCGCGGTACGCTGGCGATGGCCCGTACTCAGGCGCCCCACTCCGCCACCGCGCAGTTCTTCATCAACGTCGCCGATAACGACTTCCTGAACTTCTCCGGCGAAAGCCTGCAGGGTTGGGGCTACTGCGTATTCGCAGAAGTCGTTGAAGGGATGGACGTGGTCGACAAAATCAAAGCGGTCGCCACCGGCCGCAGCGGCATGCACCAGGATGTGCCGAAAGAAGATGTTGTGATCAAAAGCGTCACCGTTAGCGAATAATTCGTGGCGACACTTTTTATTGCGGATTTGCATCTGCAAACGGAAGAACCGGCGATTACCGCCGGTTTTCTGCGCTTTTTACAGGGGGAAGCCCGCAGGGCGGACGCCCTGTATATCCTCGGCGATCTCTTTGAAGCCTGGATCGGCGATGACGATCCTAACCCGCTGCATCGGCAAATCGCCTCAGCGCTCAAAGCGCTGGCCGATTCCGGCGTCCCCTGCTACTTCCTTCACGGCAACCGCGACTTTCTCGTCGGCAAGCGCTTTGCCCGCGAAAGCGCGATGACCCTGCTGCCGGAAGAGAAGCTTCTCGACCTCTACGGGCGCAAGGTGCTGATTATGCACGGCGACACCCTCTGCACCGACGATGCAGGCTATCTGGCGTTTCGCGCGAAAGTTCACAATCCCTGGATCCAGCGCCTGTTTCTGGCCCTGCCGCTGTTTATCCGCCGCCGTATCGCCGCCAGAATGCGCGCCGACAGCAAAGCGGCCAACAGCAGCAAGTCGATGGAAATTATGGATGTGAATCCCCAGGCGGTGGTTGACGTCATGGAGAAACATCGCGTTCAGTGGCTGATTCACGGGCATACGCACCGCCCCGCCGTCCACCCGCTAGAAGCCAACGGCCAAACCGCGTACCGCGTGGTGCTCGGCGCCTGGCATAGCCAGGGCTCTATGGTCAAAGTGACGCCAGAAGACGTTGAGCTGATTCATTTTCCTTTCTAGCCCCGGCAAGGGCTGATTCTTTCTTTTTCCGCGATTTATCCGGGCCGCACGATGAGCGCGTTGTGCAAATCTACCTGCTGGTGATGGGCATTCTTATGCTGACCCGGGGACGGGGGCTGGTTTTACTTTTTGCCCGCTCATAACCGGCGCGTTTCATCGAATACCGACAACACAAAGGCGGCTGGCCATGCACACGCAACCGTTTTCCTTGCCGGGAGTTCATGCTATTCTCTGTGGCCTCTAAAGCAGTGTGAAACACACCCACAGGAGTTTTAAGACGCATGTCTTCCCGCAATAATTCGGCGCGTATCGCCATCGTGATGGGGTCCAAAAGCGACTGGGCTACCATGCAGTTTACCGCAGAAATCCTTGATGCCCTGAACGTTCCGTACCATGTCGAAGTGGTCTCCGCCCACCGCACGCCCGATAAACTGTTCAGCTTCGCCGAAGGCGCGGAAGAAAACGGTTTTCAGGTGATTATTGCCGGTGCCGGCGGCGCGGCGCACCTGCCGGGCATGATTGCGGCGAAAACGCTGGTGCCGGTGTTAGGCGTGCCGGTTCAGAGCGCGGCACTGAGCGGCGTAGACAGCCTCTACTCCATCGTCCAGATGCCGCGCGGCATCCCGGTGGGTACGCTGGCCATCGGCAAAGCCGGGGCCGCCAACGCCGCCCTGCTGGCGGCGCAGATCCTCGCCCAGCACGATGCGGAACTGCACCAGCGCCTCAGCGCCTGGCGTCAGGCGCAAACCGATGACGTGCTGGATAACCCGGATCCGCGGGGTGCGGCATGAAGCAGGTTTGCGTTCTCGGCAACGGTCAGCTAGGCCGGATGCTGCGCCAGGCCGGCGAGCCGCTGGGTATTGCGGTCTGGCCGGTCGGTCTGGAAGCCGACCCGGAAGCGGTGCCGGTACAGCAAAGCGTGATTACCGCAGAGATTGAACGCTGGCCGGAAACAGCGCTGACCCGCGAGCTGGCGCGTCATTCCGCCTTCGTTAACCGCGACGTTTTCCCGATAATCGCCGACCGCCTGACGCAAAAGCAACTGTTCGATAAGCTAGCGCTCGCCACCGCGCCGTGGCAGCTTCTGGCGGATAAAAGCGAATGGCCTGCGGTATTCGCCCGCCTCGGGGAGCTGGCTATCGTTAAGCGCCGCGTCGGCGGCTACGATGGCCGCGGCCAGTGGCGTTTGCGGGAAAATGAAACCGCGCAGCTGCCGGAGGATAACTACGGCGAGTGTATCGTTGAGCAGGGCATTAACTTCTCCGCCGAGGTATCGCTGGTCGGCGCTCGCGCCCGGGACGGCAGCACGGTCTTCTATCCTCTGACCCGCAACCTGCATCAGGACGGTATTTTACGCGCCAGCGTCGCCTTTCCGCAGGCCAATGCCCGCCAGCAGGCGCAGGCGGAGCAGATGCTGTCGGCGATCATGCATGAGCTGGGCTACGTTGGCGTGATGGCGATGGAGTGTTTCGTCACCGCTGATGGCCTGCTGATTAACGAACTGGCGCCGCGCGTGCACAACAGCGGCCACTGGACGCAAAACGGCGCCTCCATTAGCCAGTTCGAGCTGCATCTGCGGGCGATTACCGATCTGCCGCTGCCGCCGCCGGTGGTGAACAGCCCGTCGGTGATGATCAACCTGATCGGTACCGATCTGAACTATGACTGGCTGAAGCTGCCGCTGGTGCATCTGCACTGGTACGACAAAGAGGTACGCCCGGGTCGTAAAGTCGGCCACCTGAACCTGACCGACAGCGATACCGACCGCCTGAGCGCGACGCTGGAAGCGCTGAAGCCGCTGCTGCCGCCGGAATATGCCAGCGGTATCTTCTGGGCGCAGGCGCAGCTGGCGTAATCCTCTCTCCTTTATCCCGGCTTGCGGCGCGCTGCGCCTTAGCCGGGCTACCCAACTTGCCAGCCCCACGGATGCTTAAATCCAGCCATTCCTGACGCTATTCAGCGATACACCGTGAAAAATCAATTCAGCAGGGCGCTCACCGCGTACAATAGAGGAATTATCGCGTCGAGCGACGCGTCTGAATGGCTTAACGGTTTAAATGATGGAATTAGTACCACAGAATATTCGGCAGATTCTCGCCAGCGATACGCCGCTGATTGACGTACGCGCCCCGGTTGAATTCAGGCAAAGCGCCATGCCCGCGGCGATCAACCTGCCGCTGATGAACGATGACGAGCGCGCCGCCGTCGGCACCTGCTATAAGCGTCAGGGGCCGGAAGCCGCTCTCGCGCTGGGCCATCAGTTAGTGAATGGTGAGATTCGCGCCCGCCGCCTCGCCGCCTGGAAAGAGGCCTGCGTGCGCTATCCCGAGGGCTACCTGTGCTGCGCTCGCGGCGGCCAGCGTTCGCATATCGTCCAGCAGTGGCTGAAGGAAGCGGGCGTGGATTACCCGCTGATCGTCGGCGGCTACAAAGCGCTGCGCCAGGCGGCGATACAGCTTACCGAAGAGCTGGTGCAGCGCCCTATCGTGCTGATCGGCGGCTGTACCGGTAACGGTAAAACCCAGCTGGTCGGCGCTCAACCGGACGGTATCGATCTCGAAGGGCTCGCCCATCACCGCGGCTCTTCATTCGGTCGCACCCTGCAGGAGCAGCATCAGCAGGCAACCTTTGAAAATCACCTGGCCGTGGCAATGCTCAAAAAGTCAGGGCAGCAGACGCGCTGGGTGCTGGAGGATGAGGGGCATATGATTGGCGCCAATCACCTGCCGGAGTGCATGCGCCTTCGCATGGCGCAGTCGCCGCTGGCGGTGGTGGAAGATCCGTTCGCTGTCCGTCTTGAACGGCTGCGGGAAGAGTATTTTGCGCGCATGCATCATGATTTCCTGGCGGCCTACGGCGAAGAGCAAGGTTGGCAGGCGTATAGCGAATATCTGCATCATGGTCTGTTCGCAATCCGCCGCCGCCTCGGGTTACAGCGTTTTGCCCAGCTCACCGCCCGGCTTGATGAAGCCCTGCTTGAGCAACAGCGAACCGCCAGCACCGAAGCCCACTTCAGCTGGCTGGTTCCCCTGCTGAACGAGTATTACGATCCGATGTACCGCTACCAGCTCGGCAAAAAAGCGGAGAAGATTATTTTTCGCGGCAGCTGGCAGGACGTCGCCGCCTGGCTGGCGGAGTAATCACATCCTCTCCTGTCCCGGCTTGCGGCGTAAACGCCTTAGCCGGGCTACGGGTCCGCAGACGGCGGTGAACCTGTAGCCCCGGTAAGCGCAGCGTCACCGGGGAAGTGTCAGCGCTTAGAAGTCGTAGCGCAGACGCACCAGGTTCATATCGCCCAGGTTGTCGGTGCTCGACGTGAAGACGTGTTCATAGTCAACGCGGAAACCATAATCCAGCTGGAAGCTCACGCCGACGCCATTATCAATCCGCTGATAGTTGCGGCCGTTCACGTACTGCAGGCGGTCGCCCATAAAGTACGGCTGAATAGATTTCACCGCATACTGACCAATCGGGAATTTATAACCGGCAAAGTACTCAATACCCCAGGCATCGCCCGCGAAGTAGTTATGAACATCGGTTTTTTTGGTGGTCAGGAAGTTCTGATACCAGCCGCCGCCGAAGGAGAAGGTCCAGTTATCCGGCGTCCAGCTTAGCGCGGTACCGACGATATTCTGATCGTATGATTTGCTGTCTGAACTGGAGGGGTTACGCATATCGGCGCGGGTATAGTTCCACGCTGCGCCCCAGGTCAAATCCTTCATGATGTGGTAATCGGCGCCGATGGAGCCGCCGCCTTTACGCTTGTAGCGCAGGCCGTTGCCCGGCAGATATTCGCTGTCCTCAAACAGATAAGAGGCGTAAAGATCGACATCGCCAACGGTTTTCTTATATTTCAGCATATTGCGTGAGCGATAGGAGCCATCGTAGTCGCCGTTGATGCCGTTACCCGGTGCCTGGCCTATCATGTCGTAATCCCAGATATCGGTTTTTACCCCGACCACGTCGTAATAAACGCTGTTCTGCTGACCGTAGGTTAACGTCCCCCAGGTATCGCTTTTCAGGCCGGTATAGAGCATACGGCGGCTGGTGTTATTCGCGCCTTCGGCGTAGTGGTTATCCCAGTCGAAAAGCGCCGGAATATTGACGCCCAGCTCGTAGTAGCTGATCCAGCTAATATCATCGAACAGATAGTAGTCGGCGGCGAAGCGGAAACGGGTACCGCCATCGAAACCGTTACGTTTATAAGAGCCTTTGTCTCCGTCGCCGGACATCATGTTGAACTGGGGACGGATGCTCCCGCCGACGGTGAAATTAAGCCGGCTTAACGGATCGCCCGCCTGCGGATCTTGTTTTAAAAGCGTAATTTCCGCCTGGGATGCAAAAGAGGTTAACGCCAGGGCTGCGCCGATCGTTATCGCCAGCGCTTTTATTTTATGTGCCATACTTTTTCCTTGATTAATAAGCAACCTTATATTTACCAGTTGAATATTAACTGCGATCGAGTATGGCGTGTTGTTGAGTTTTTAATGTTTCGTGCGGTTAAAAATCAGTGACTTACCATTTTGTGCCGTTAAAAAAACTGTGGTTATCTTTTCATCGCCATGTCATTAAAATGGTCTATTACCGCGCAAACATCATCCATGGAGGAAGTATGTCGAAAAAACTACTGCAGCTGCACTTTGCCTTTAACGGTCCTTTCGGCAGCGAGATGTCCCGTCAGCTCGTGGAGCTGGCCGAGTCCATCAATCAGGAGCCGGGGTTTATCTGGAAGGTCTGGACGGAAAGCGAAAAAAATCAGGAGGCGGGCGGGATCTATCTTTTTGCGAATGAAGAAACCGCGCTCGCTTATCTCAACAAGCACACCGCGCGCCTGAAATCTCTCGGCGTAAACGAGGTTATCTGCAAAATTTTCGATGTTAATGAGCCGCTCACCGCGCTGAACCACGGTCATCTGCAATAGCAACGCGCATCCGTACCGGGTACCCCCCGGGTTGCGGCTGACGCCTTACCCGGGCTACTTTTCCGCATACAGTGAAACCCCCGGGTGGCGGATAACGCCTTACCCGGGCTACATAGCTAACCCTATCCCTGACTAAACTGGCGGAACAGCGCCTTACCTTTCAGCAGACGCAGCCCCAGCCAGCCGCCGCACAGCGACAGCAGTATCGCCCCGCACAGCGGCAGCATCACCCACAGCCGCCAGTCCGGAGACCACGGGAAGTCAAAGATTTTGCTTTGCAGCAGCGCCAGCGCCACCTCAGCGCCAATCGCCGCCACGACGCCGGACACCACGCCCAGCAGCGCGAACTCCGCCCACAGCGTGGTGCGCAGCAGAGACTTCCCGGCCCCCAGCGTGCGCCAGACCACCAGCTCCTGATAACGCTGACGCATCCCGACCTGTACCTGCGCCAGCAGCAGCAAAACGCCGCAGGCGGTCACCAGAATCACCATCACCTCAAGCGCGCGGCTTACCTGGGTCAGCACCTGGCCAATCTGCTGCAAAATCGCACCGATATCCAGCAGGCTGACGGTGGGGAATTCGCGGTTGAGCTGCGTGAGCATCCCGTTGCCGTTATCCCAGCGGAAGCTGGTCAGCCAGCTTTGCGGCTGGCCGTCGAGCGCCCCCTGCGGGAAGATAAAGAAGAAGTTCGGCCGCAGGCTCTCCCAGTCGACTTTACGCACGCTGGACACCTTCGCGCTAAAATCCTGAGTATCCCCGGTAAAGGTCACGCTATCGCCGAGCTTGACGCCCAGACGCTGTGCCAGCCCCTCTTCAATCGACACCTCGCCCGCCTTCGGCGGCCAGCTACCGGCAACCAGCGGATTATGATCCGGACGCTCGCGGCTCCAGGTGAGGTTAAGCTCCCGGTTCAGGGCTTCATCTTTATTGCCCTCCGTCACCTGACCGTTAATTTGCGTCAGGTGGGCGCGCACGATGGGGTAGAACTCGGTGGCGCGGGTCTGATGTTCGGCGAGGAAGGTTTTCACCGGCACCACCTGCTCCGGCGCGATGTTAATCAGGAAATAGTTAGGACTTTCCGGCGGCAGCTGCTGCTGCCAGCGGTCAAGCAGATCGCCGCGCAGCACCAGCAGCAGCGCCAGCAGCATAAACGACAGCGAAAAGGCCGCCAGCTGGCTCAAGGTCGACCACGGCTGACGCAGCAGACGGTTCACCGCCAGGCGCAGCGGCAGCGCTTTTAACGTCAAACGCTTCAGTAGCCACAGAACGCCCCATCCCGCCAGGCCGCACAGCAGCGCCAGCACCACGGCGCCCGCCAGCACCGCCCATAGCAGGGGGCTGCCGCCCATCAGCAGCGCCAGCAGGGCTACCACCACCGCGCACACCACTGGAATATAGAACGTCAGCGGCCAGACGTTGGCGACGACATCCTGGCGCAGCACCCGCAGCGGCAGCGTCGCCAGCAGCAGTCTATAAGGACGCAGCCCGACCAGCAGGGAAATCACCACCATCGCGCCGATCGCCCACAGCCACGGCCAGCCGCTCGCCGCCGGCAGCGCCGCCGGGAGCACCGGCTTAAGCATCAGCAGCAGAATATGCTCCAGCCCGACGCCCATCGCCCCGCCGGCGACCACCGCCAGCGCCAGCAGCATCAGCCACTGGCCGACAATCAGCTTGCGCAGCTGCGCCCGCCCGGCGCCGAGGGTTTTGAGGATCGCCACCAGATCGTAACGACTGCGGCAGTAGTGACTCATCGCCACCGCCACCGCGGCGACCGCCAACAGCAGCGTTAACAGCGCAGACAGCAGCAAAAACTGCTGCGAGCGCTCCAGCGATTTACCCAGCGCGCTGTCGTCCTGCTCCAGGCCGATCCAGCGATGTTCAGGCCCCAGCTTCGGCAGCAGCCACTTTTCGTAGTCCGCCAGCTGCTGCGGGGTTCCGGCATACTTATAGCGCCAGGAGACGCGGCTCCCGGGCTGCACCGCGCCGGTTTTCGCCACGTCTGCGGTATTCATCATCAGCCGCGGCGCCATCTGGAAGGGGTTAAATCCGGCATCCGGCTCCTGTATCACCTCGCCGGCAATGCGCAGCGTGGCGTCGCCCACGTCGATGGTGTCGCCGGTATTCAGATTCAGCAGCGCCATTAATCGCGGCGCCAGCAGCACGGTGCCGGCGTGCGGCTTCAGCCCCGGCGGCTGGGTCTGCAGCTGACCATATAGCGGATAGGTGTCGTCAACCGCTTTGACGTCCGCCAGCTGCGGCGTATCGCCGGAAAACGTCATAGTGGCGAAGCTCAGCTGTTCGCCGACGGTTAAACCAAGGCGACGCGCTTCGTCAATCCATGCGCCTGGGACTTCGCGCGAGCTGCGCAGCGTGCGGTCGCCGGCCATAAATTCCCGGCTCTGCTGGCTGAGTCCTTTCTCCATGCGGTCGCTTATCGAGCCCAGCGCCAGCACGCAGGCCACCGCCAGGCTCAGCGCCAGCCAGACGATCAGCAGCGACGGCGAGCGCCATTCGCGCCAGAACCAGCGGGCGATCATGCTTCCTCCCGCAGCTGGCCATCCACCAGCCTCAGCCGTCGGTCGCAGCGCGCCGCCAGCAGCGGGTCGTGGGTGACGAGGATCAGCGTGGTGCCGTGCTCGCGGTTCAGCGAGAACAGCAGGTCGGCGATTTTATCCCCGGTGTGACGGTCGAGGTTGCCGGTGGGTTCATCGGCGAACAGCAGCTCCGGGCGGCCGTTAAACGCGCGCGCCAGCGCGACCCGCTGCTGCTCGCCGCCGGAGAGCTGTACCGGCAGGTGATGCAGGCGTTTGCCCAGCCCCAGCTGCTCCAGCAGCGCCCGGGCGCTGCCGCGGCTCTGGCTATCGCTTTCGCCGCGCAGCAGCGCAGGAAGCTCAACGTTTTCCAGCGCATTGAGGGTGGGTATCAGCATAAAAGATTGAAACACAAAGCCGACGTGCTTAGCGCGCAGCTTCGCCCGCGCCTCTTCGTCCATCTGGTGCAGCGGCTGTCCGAGCAGCGAAACCTCCCCGCTGCTGCCGTCGTCCAGCCCGGCGAGGATCGCCAGCAGCGTCGATTTACCGGACCCCGACTCGCCAATCAGGGCGATGGTCTGCCCCTGTTTGACAACCAGCTCAACTCCGGTAAGGATGGAAAGCTGATGCTCACCCTGACCGACGGATTTCTTAAGATGATGAACTTCAAGTATGTTTTCCGCTGGCATTTGCCTTTCCTGTTTCTGGTCCTGTTTACCTGCCGCGCGATGGCGGCCGACACGCTGTTGGTTCTCGGCGACAGTCTGAGCGCCGATTATCGCATGGCGGGCAATACCGCCTGGCCTGCGCTGCTTAACGATAAGTGGCAGACCAAAACGCCGGTGGTTAACGCCAGCATCAGCGGCGATACCTCGCAGCAGGGGCTGGCAAGGCTGCCGGCTCTGCTTAAGCAGCATCAGCCGCGCTGGGTGCTGGTAGAGCTGGGCGGTAACGACGGGCTGCGCGGTTTCCCGCCCCAGCAGACGGAGCAGACGCTGCGTACCATTATTGAGCATATCAAAGCGGCGAACGCCCAGCCGCTGCTGATGCAAATTCGCCTGCCCGCCAACTATGGCCGCCGTTATAATGAAGCCTTTAGCGCAATTTATCCGGCACTGGCCAAAGAGTTTGATATTCCTCTGCTGCCCTTTTTTATGGAAGAGGTTTATCTGAAACCGCAGTGGATGCAGGACGATGGAATTCACCCTAATCGCGACGCCCAGCCGTTTATCGCCGACTGGATGGCGACGCGTTTGGCTCCCTTAGTTAATCATGACTCCTGATAACAGCGAGTCATTTGCAGGTAAAGTTATGCAAAAATCGGTTTTAGTTACAGGATGTTCCAGCGGAATTGGTCTTGAAAGCGCCCTTGATTTAAAGCGCCAGGGCTTTAACGTGCTGGCCGCCTGCCGCAAAGCGGAAGATGTCGCACGGATGCAGGAGCTGGGGCTGACCGGTGTGTTGCTGGATCTTGACGATCCGCAGAGCGTTGAACGCGCCGCCGCCGAGGTGATTGCTCTGACCGACAACCGCCTGTACGGCCTGTTTAACAACGCGGGCTACGGTGTCTACGGCCCGCTGCCGACCATCAGCCGCCGGCAGATGGAGCAGCAGTTTTCCGCCAACTTTTTCGGCGTCCATCAGCTAACGATGCTGCTGCTTCCGGCGATGGAGCCGCACGGCGAAGGGCGAATTGTGATGACCTCATCGGTGATGGGAATTATCTCCAGCCCCGGCCGCGGCGCCTATGCCGCCAGCAAATTCGCGCTGGAAGCCTGGTCCGACGCGCTGCGCATGGAGCTGCGCCACAGCGGAATTAAGGTCATTCTGATTGAGCCGGGCCCGATCCACACCCGCTTCACCAACAACGTCAACCAGACCCAGGCCGATCAGCCGGTGGAAAACCCCGGCATCGCCGCCCGCTTTACTCTCGGGCCGGAAGCGGTGGTGGAAAAAGTGCGCCATGCTTTTGTCAGCGATAAACCGAAGCTGCGCTACCGGGTCACTCTGGTGGCGCATGCGGTCGCCCTGCTGAAACGCCTGCTGCCGACCCGCGCGATGGACAAAATTATCCAGGGCTAAGTTGAAGCGCCTGCCGTCGCCCCCATATATCTATACAAATATCGATTAAAGAGACTTGCTCATGTCCGCACAGAATATTGTCAATATTACCGAAGCTAACCTACACCAGACGCTACAGCAGTCCGCGACAACGCCGGTGCTGTTCTATTTCTGGTCCGCGCGCAGCCAACATTGCGAGCAGTTGACGCCGGTACTGGAGAGCCTCGCCGCCCAGTACAACGGCCTGTTTACCCTCGCTAAAGTTGACTGCGATGCCGAACAAATGCTGGCTTCGCAGTTTGGCCTGCGCGCAATCCCTACGGTTTACCTGTTCCAGAACGGTCAGCCGGTCGACGGCTTCGAAGGCCCGCAGC
Organism: Klebsiella sp. PL-2018; assembly: GCF_019048985.1. Lineage (NCBI taxonomy): Bacteria > Pseudomonadati > Pseudomonadota > Gammaproteobacteria > Enterobacterales > Enterobacteriaceae > Klebsiella > Klebsiella sp. PL-2018. The sequence continues at coordinate 1,427,656 of NZ_CP077673.1, read as the reverse complement.
CGGAAGAAGCGGTGCGCGCGCTGCTGGATAAGTTCCTGCCGCGCGAAGAGGAGCTCAAAGCGCAGCAGGCGCTGGCGCTGATGGAGGAAGAGAACTACGCCGAAGCGCTGCCGCTGCTGAAAGACGCCTGGCAACTGTCGAACCAGGAGAGCCAGATTGGCCTCCTGCTGGCGGAAACGCTGATTGCCCTCCACCGTTCCGATGAAGCGGAAACGGTGCTGAAAACCGTGCCGCTGCAGGATCAGGATACCCGCTATCAGGGACTGGTGGCGCAGATCGAGCTGCTGAAAAAAGCCGCCGACACGCCGGAAATTCAGCAGCTGCAGCAGCAGGTAGAGCAGAACCCGGAAGACGCGGCGCTGGCCTCCCAGCTGGCATTACAGCTGCATCAGGTTGGGCGTAACGAAGAGGCGCTGGCGCTGCTGTTCAGCCATCTGCAAAAAGATTTAGGCGCCGGAAACGGCGAGGTTCGCAAGCTGCTGCAGGAGATCCTCTCCGCCCTCGGCACCGGTGACGCGCTGGCCGCGAAGTACCGCCGCCAGCTCTACTCTCTGCTTTATTAATCGTAAAAAACCCGGCTCGCGCTGCGCTTAGCCGGGCTACAGGTTACCCGCCGTCAGCGGGACGGTAGCCCGGACAGGCGCGTTCAGCGCCGCCTCCGGGGAAAAAACTTACGCGCGTTTTTTCAGCTGAGTCACCACCAGCTGATGGCGAGCATTAAAGAACTTCAGGTAGGTCAGATACCCGGCGATAATCGTTGACAGGCTGGCAGTCGACAGCAGCATAAACGTCACCATAATCTGGTACTTAATCGCTTTTACCGGATCAATCCCGGCGAAAATCAGCCCCGACATCATCCCCGGCAGGCTCACCAGCCCCACCGTTTTCGCCGAATCTACCGTCGGGATCAGCGCGGCGCGAATGCTATCGCGGATAAGCCTTGCGGAAGCCATCTTCGGCGTCGCGCCCAGGCTCAGCTTCTCCTGGATCTGCTGCTGCTCGCTGCTGAAACGCTGCCCCATGTTGTTGTAGCACAGCCCGACCGCCACCATCGCGTTACCGGCCACCATCCCGGCAATCGGAATCACCTGCATCGGCACAAACGCAATCGATCCGGAAAAAACCAGCACCGCCAGGGTTAATCCGGCACCGGTGGTTATCGCGATAAACGAAGAAACAAAGGCTTTATCGATATATTTGCTGCGCTTTTTCGCATTCCACGCCGCGTTAAAGCAGATAAACAGCACCATCAGCAGCGTCAGCACGGCGTGATTAACGTTAAAGATATATTTCAGCACGTAGCCGACGATAATCAGTTGCACAATCGCCCGGCAGATACTCCAGATAATATCTTTTTCCAGCGCCAGCTTTTCCCGGTAGCTGACCACGATCGCCACCAGCACCAGAACCATGGAGAGCGCCAGCGATTCGTTAGTAATATTATGCCCGTTCATTTTTTTTCTCCTCCTGCGCTTTTCCGCCGGCAGGCTCGAGCGTGATCACTTCATCCGCATGGGCAATTTCATTGCTATCGTGAGTGACCCACAGAACGGCGATATTTTTTTCGGTCGTGTAGCGATGGATAATCTCATTCACGTTTTTTTTATTGCTCTCGTCCAGCGCGCTGGTAATTTCATCGAGCAGCAGCACCTGCGGTAAAAACTGCAGATTGCGAATCAACGAAACGCGCTGCTTTTCCCCGCCCGAAAGTTCATTGATTGACTTTTCCAGCGTATTCTCCGCCAGCCCGAAGCGCAGCAGATCGGCCACCAGCGCCTTAGGATCCGGCTGTTGATGACGGATCTGCCACGGGAAGACCAGGTTGTCATACACTGAATCGCCGAACAGCGCCGGGGTTTGCGCGCAGTAGGAAACCTGCTGACGATAGGTTTCCGGCGTTAAGTCATTAATGTTTTTACCGGCGAAGAAAATGCTTCCCGCGGTGGGGCTCAGCAGCGAAGCGATTATTTTTAATAACGTGCTTTTTCCGCAGCCGGAAGGGCCGGTAATCAGCTTAAATTCCCCTGCCCTGAGCTGAAAACTCATCTCATTAAGGATGGTCACTCCATCGGCCTGAAAACCCACATTGTCCAGGCGCAAAATAGCGTTACTTTCGGTCATTATTATTCCCAGTTTTTCGACAACGCCTCTAGTTTACTCCACTTTTCTTTCACCCGGATGCGCGGAAAGATATACTCTGGTTAAACGCGCGCCACTCTCCCGGCGCATCAACAGGCAACAAGACAGGAGGTTTTTGATGCTGATTTTTATCCCCATTCTTATTTTCGTCGCGCTGGTTATCGTCGGAGCGGCGGTAAAAATCGTTCCTCAGGGCTACCAGTGGACGGTAGAGCGCTTTGGCCGCTATACGCAAACGCTGCAGCCGGGGATGAGCCTGGTGGTGCCCTTTATGGATCGTATCGGGCGCAAAATTAATATGATGGAGCAGGTGCTCGATATCCCTTCGCAGGAGGTGATTTCGCGCGATAACGCCAACGTCACCATTGATGCGGTGTGCTTTATTCAGGTTATCGACGCGCCGAAAGCCGCCTATGAAGTCAGCAACCTCGAGCTGGCGATTATCAACCTGACTATGACCAACATTCGTACCGTGCTGGGCTCCATGGAGCTGGACGAAATGCTCTCCCAGCGCGACAGCATCAACACCCGCCTGCTGCATATTGTCGATGAAGCGACCAACCCGTGGGGCATCAAAATCACCCGCGTTGAGATCCGCGACGTACGCCCGCCGGCGGAGCTTATCGCCTCAATGAACGCCCAGATGAAAGCCGAGCGCACCAAGCGCGCCTATATTCTTGAGGCCGAAGGGATACGTCAGGCGGAAATTTTAAAAGCCGAGGGCGAGAAGCAGTCGCAGATCCTCAAAGCCGAAGGCGAGCGTCAGTCGGCGTTTTTACAGGCAGAGGCGCGCGAACGTTCCGCGGAAGCGGAAGCGCGCGCTACGCAGATGGTCTCATCCGCTATCGCTTCCGGCGACATTCAGGCCATCAACTACTTTGTCGCGCAGAAATATACCGATGCGCTGCAGCAAATTGGCGCGGCCAACAACAGCAAAGTGGTGCTGATGCCGCTCGATGCCAGCAGCCTGATGGGCTCCATCGCCGGGATCGGCGAGCTGCTTAAAGAAGGCGCTGGCGCGCAGAAAAAATCATGATCGCGCTGATTCTCGCCCACCCGCATATTTTCTGGCTCAGCCTCGGCGGGCTGCTGCTGGCGGCGGAAATGCTCGGCGGCAACGGTTATCTGCTGTGGAGCGGCATTGCCGGCGTCGTAACCGGGCTGCTGGTCTGGATGCTGCCGTTGAGCTGGGAGTGGCAGGGTACGCTGTTTGCCGTCCTGACTCTGCTGGCGGCCTGGCTGTGGTCGCGCTGGCTGCGTAACCGCGTTAAGCGCCAGAAGCCGGCGGACGCTCAGCTTAATCAGCGCGGGCAGCAGCTGCTTGGCCGCCGCTTTACGCTGGAAACGGCGCTGGTTAACGGCCGCGGACACGTCCGCGTGGGCGACAGTTCATGGCCGGTCATTGCCGATGACGACCTCGCTGCGGGCAGCAAGGTTGAAGTGGTCGCCATCGAAGGCATAACCCTACATATAAGAGTCGTATCACAATAATCACGCCACAGGACATCCGTCATGGTCAGGAAGACAACGTTTACCCTTTCGCTCTGCGCCCTGCTCGCGGCAGCCGCTCAGGCATATGCTTCTGCTGATATCGAAGATTGCTCGTGGAGCGACCCGCTATGCCTGCTAAAAGGCGAACCTGTACTGACACCGGGAAATGACTCGCGGGACAACTTGCTGCGCCTGCTGAGCGAAGCGAAATCTTTCGCCCTGCCCGTTCAGGCCATTCCCGCTGATGTCAGCCGTACCCGCGATGTTTACTTCGCCTGGCATCCTGAATGGGATAGCGCGCCGCCGCCTCCCGCGCCGCCGGCGCAACGCGAAGATGAAACCTTCATCCAACAAATGGCGGCGCTGAATATCGATCCGGCGCAGATCATGCCGGCCAATTCGGCTGAACGGCTGGGAACATCCGACTATGAACTGGAAAACCGCTTTGTCAGCAACACCCTTGCCGCCGTTAGCCAGTTCAACGCCGCCCTGCTCGCCGCGCCCTCTGTGACCCCGCAGCAGCGTCATGACCTGGCGCTGGCGCGGCTGAAACTGTTTTATGGCGCCAATATCACCGCAGTCGCTGATATCCTCAATAGCTTCCCGACAGATGCGGACGCCGACTTATTCGCTTATTACCTTTCCGGCATCGCCCACTTCTATGGCGGCAATTACACCGCCGCGACCCACGATTTCACCCTGTTGCTGGAGAGTCAGCAGCCCTGGCTGACCGAGACCGCGCAATATATGCTGATGCGCACGGCGCTCAACAAAAGTAGCCAGAACAGCGTCGGGCAGTACGGTGATTTTGATATTGCGCGGATCAATCGTGATGATGCCGCACAGGCGCAAAAAGAAGCACAAACCTATTTGCAACGCTGGCCCGCAGGGCTTTATGCCGACTCCGCGCGCAATATGCTGCGCCGCATTAACTGGTATCTGCAGGCGTGGCCGCAGCTGGCCGGACTCTATGAGCAGGCCTTCCGGCAGGCTGCCGACGCCGGGGAACTGCGTAAACTGGTGAGTGAATATGATAATGTCTTCGGCATGCCGTTCTACGCGCAGCCCGTTCTGGCAGCATTCCCGGACGCGCCGCAGGTCAGCTATGTCGAACTTCTCCGCGCCCTGCGCCTGAATGCTGACAATAAGCCAACCTTAACCCAGGCACAGCTTGACGCCAGCAAAGCGGCGTTTGAGAAGAGCGGAGATCTGCCGCTGTGGCGCGACCTGCAGCTGCAGCTGTGGAGCGCGACGGGCAACAATGCCGCCATCCTGCAGGCTGTCACGCCGGCAAAAACGCTGCCGGCGAATGATATTCTCGCCTTCAGCGAACAGGTCCTCTACGGCGAAGCGCTAATGGGACAAACACAGTGGCCCGCGGCGCGCGATTTTTGGCAGCAGCTGCTACAACTTAGCCAAAACCCCGAGCAACAGCAGTATATCCAGGCAAAACTGGCGGCAACGCTGGTCTACAGCGGTAACGCGGCGGCTATCTTTGCCGCCGATAGCCCGGTGACCAATCTACGCTTTCGCTCCCGAGTGCTGAAAACCCAGGCCTCGCCTGAACTGCTACGCCAACAGGCGGCCAACGGTCCCAATAATGAAGAACGTACTATCGCTCTGCATACGCTGCTGGTGCGGGATCTCACGGAAAGTCGCTTCAGCGACTGGCTGAACGACAAAAAGCTCGCCACCGCTATTACCCAGCCGGTAATCAGCGAGGCCTTTAACGACGTCAACCTTAGCAGCTTCGACTGGGATGGCGAGGCGACCGAAGCCGGTTATGCCTGCCGCAGCCTGGATGACACCGTCACCGTGCTCAGTAAAAACGCCGACGATGCCCATGGGCTTAACTGCCTGGGCGAGTTCTTCCGCACCACGCAGACGCATGTTGATCTGTGGAAAGACCACGCCGGCAACGATATGCTCGAGGCTGCCATCAACCGCCAGCAGCCTCTGGGACAGTACGATCGCCAACGCTATTACCAGCAGATTATCACCTCGCCGAAAGCGGAGCCGGAAGATAAAAGCTATGCGCTCTATCGGGCGATTCTCTGTTACGCCCCCTCCGGTAGCAACGAATGCGGCGGCGAAGATGTCGAAAAACTGCAGCGTAAGGGCTGGTTCACGCAGTTGAAAACGCAGTATCCGGGAAGCCCGTGGGCGCAAAAACTCAAATATTACTGGTAATCGCGCTGCTGTCCGGGTCAGCGCAGGCGGCGGAGCGCGTTGATGCGCGCCAGCATTCCGCCTTCTGGCTGTGGTCCGGGGTGAAAGCCAGCAACGATCTGCAGAACGCGCAGACGGTATATCTGCATCAGGGCGAGGTGCTGACGCGCGCTGGCGAGGTCATATTCCAGCGCCTCGGCCTGCCGGTCAGCCGCCTGACGTTTCCCGCAATCTGGCTTACCGTCCGGTTTACCACACTTGATGTACCACAGACGATTGTGCCGCGGATCGTACGCCTGATGCAGCGCTGGCGGGCAGCTGGCAATCAGGTGGTTGGTCTGCAGGTTGATTTTGACGCAGCCACATATCAGCTCGCCGACTACGCCCAGTTTTTGCAACAGCTACGCCAGCAGCTGCCGCCAGAGTTCGCGCTGGGGGTAACGGGCCTGCTGGACTGGGCTAAAACCGGCGATATTGCCACACTGAACGCGCTTGCGGTTGATGAACTGGTGGTGCAAAGCTATCAAGGACGCCACACGGTGGCGAATTATCAGGACTATCTCCCCGCGCTCAGCCGGCTGCGTATCCCGTTCAAACTCGGGCTGGTGCAAAACGGCAGACGCGATCGGCAGGCGGAAATGCAGCTGAATGACTCCCCCTACTACCGCGGCACGGTGGTCTTTATGCTCAACCCGGCGCGGCGTTAAGCCTGCGCCTTGCGGTGACAGCAGCCTGAGAGATTATCGATGATCGGGCAATCCGCGCTGTCATCGCCGGGGCAGGAGTCCGCCAGCGCCAGCAGCTGCGTACGCATGCCCTGCAGCTCGCTGATATGCCGCTCAATTTCCGCGACTTTCTCCAGCGTCCGGCGTTTCACGTCGGCGCTGTGCCGCGAGGGATCGTTGAACAGGAATATCAGCTCGCGACACTCTTCCAGATTAAACCCCACCTGGCGCGCCTGGCGCAGCAGGGTCAGTTCATCCAGATGCTGCTGGCTGTAGCTGCGGTAGCCGTTTTCGCTACGCAGCGGCGGCGTCACCAGCCCCTTCTCCTCGTAAAAACGGATCGCTTTGCTGGTTAAGCCGGTCTTTTTCGCCACATCGCTAATATTCATCTTTCCCCCTTGACCTTCCCCTTGCTGGAAGGTTTAACCTTGTTAATACTCGATGAAAGAGTGTGTTCGGTCAATCATTAACCGGAAATTTATTCAGGAGTTATGTATGTCTACCACTATCGACCTCGCGCTTGATGGCCTCTCCTGCGGCCACTGCGTTAAACGGGTGAAAGAGAGTCTGGAGCAGCGTCCCGACGTTGAGCAGGCGGAAGTCACCGTTACCGAAGCCCACGTCACGGGCAGCGCCAGCGCGGAAGCGCTGATTGAGACCATTAAACAGGCCGGATACGGCGCGGAGCTCAGCCACCCAAAGGCTAAACCGCTGGCAGAATCATCAATCCCGCCGGAAGCGCTGACAGCGGCCACCTCTGAGCTTCCGGCAGCCCGTGACGAAGATGACAGCCAGCAGCTGTTAATCAACGGCATGAGCTGCGCCAGCTGCGTATCCCGGGTACAACACGCGCTCGCCGCGGTGCCTGGCGTCTCGCAGGCGCGGGTCAACCTGGCGGAACGCACTGCGCTGGTGATGGGCAGCGCGTCCGCCGCAGAATTAGTCCAGGCCGTAGAGAAAGCGGGCTACGGCGCGGAAGCTATCGAAGACGACCTCGAACGCCGCGAGCGCCAGCAGGAAACCGCCGTCGCCACAATGAAGCGCTTCCGCTGGCAGGCTATCGTCGCCCTGCTGGTAGGTATCCCGGTCATGGGCTGGGGAATGATCGGCGACAATATGATGGTCAGCGATGATAACCGCGCCCTGTGGCTGGCTATCGGTGTTGTCACCCTGGCGGTGATGGTCTTTGCCGGCGGCCATTTCTACCGCAGCGCGTGGAAAAGCCTGAAAAACGGCACCGCGACCATGGATACGCTGGTGGCGCTGGGTACCGGCGTCGCCTGGCTCTATTCAATGAGCGTCAACCTGTGGCCGCAGTGGTTTCCGATGGAAGCCCGCCACCTTTATTATGAAGCCAGCGCGATGATTATCGGTCTGATTAACCTGGGCCATATGCTGGAAGCCCGCGCGCGCCAGCGCTCTTCGAAAGCGCTGGAAAAACTGCTCGATTTAACCCCGCCGTCAGCGAGGGTGGTCACCGACGAAGGCGAAAAAGATCTGCCGCTGGCTGAGGTTCAGGCGGGAATGATCCTGCGTCTGACCACCGGCGATCGCGTACCGGTCGACGGCGTCATTAGCCAGGGCGAAGCCTGGTTCGATGAAGCGATGCTCACCGGCGAGCCGGTGCCGCAGCAAAAAGGCGACGGTGACGCCGTTCATGCCGGGACCGTAGTGCAGGACGGCAGCGTACTGTTTACCGCCAGCGCCGTCGGCAGTCAAACCACCCTGGCGCGCATTATCCGCATGGTGCGCCAGGCGCAGAGCAGTAAACCTGAAATCGGCCAGCTGGCGGACAAAATCTCCGCCGTGTTCGTCCCGGCGGTTGTGGCGATAGCCCTGTTCAGCGCCGCGATCTGGTACTTTTTTGGCCCGGCGCCGCAAATTGTCTATACCCTGGTGATCGCCACTACGGTGCTGATTATCGCCTGTCCGTGCGCCCTGGGGCTGGCAACGCCGATGTCGATTATCTCCGGCGTGGGCCGCGCGGCGGAGTACGGCGTACTGGTGCGCGACGCCGATGCGCTGCAGCGCGCCAGCACTCTCGATACGCTGGTCTTTGATAAAACCGGTACCCTGACCGAGGGTAAACCGCAGGTGGTGGCGATAAAAACCTTTACCGCCATGGATGAGTCCACCGCTCTACGTCTGGCGGCGTCTCTGGAGCAAGGTTCCAGCCACCCGCTGGCGCGAGCCATTCTCGACAAAGCCGCGGACCAACGCCTGCCTGCGGTAGAAAACTTCCGCACGCTGCGCGGGCTGGGGGTCAGCGGCGAAGCCGAAGGCCGCCGTCTGCTGCTCGGCAACCAGGCGCTGCTTAATGAGCACAAGATTGCAACGGCTGAAATAGAAGACGACATGACCGCCCAGGCGTCACAGGGTGCCACGCCGGTGCTGCTGGCGGTAGATGGTCAGGCGGCGGCGCTGTTCGCCATCCGCGATCCGCTGCGCGAAGATAGCGTGGCGGCATTAGCCAGGCTGCACCGCCAGGGCTATCGTCTGGTGATGCTGACCGGAGATAACCCCACCACCGCCAAAGCTATCGCCAAAGAGGCGGGCATTGATGAGGTGATTGCCGGGGTGCTGCCGGACGGGAAAGCCGATGCGATTAAGCGCCTGCAAAGCGAAGGGCATCAGGTGGCGATGATCGGCGACGGTATCAACGATGCGCCCGCGCTGGCGCAGGCCGATGTGGGGATCGCCATGGGCGGCGGCAGCGATGTCGCCATTGAGACGGCGGCGATTACCCTGATGCGCCATAGCCTGAACGGCGTTGCCGATGCGCTGGACATCGCCAAAGCCACGCTGCGTAATATGAAGCAGAACCTGCTGGGGGCATTTGTTTATAACTCGCTGGGCATTCCGATTGCCGCCGGGATCCTGTGGCCGCTGACCGGCACGCTGCTCAACCCGGTGGTGGCGGGCGCGGCCATGGCGCTCTCTTCGATTACCGTTGTGAGCAACGCCAACCGCCTGCTGCGCTATAAGCCCAAAGCATAAGGCAGCCTCTGGCGAGGGCGAAAACAGGCTTCCCCTCGCCCCCTTCGGGAGAGGGGAAGCCTCAGCCGATTTATCTATTCGAACTCGCGGCCAGGATGCGGAACCGGATAATCAAAATCAACCTTGATCGGCGCCGCATAGCGGCTATTCCACAGCTGGCTGTAAAGCGCGTCCACGCGCGCGGCCATCGACGCATTATTCAGCACCAGCTCAAGGTTGCGTGAGTTATCGAAATAGCCTCCGCTCCAGTTGCTGGTTCCGACCCACGCCGTCGTACCATCGATGGTCATCAGCTTACTGTGTACCACCCTGGCAAAGGGGATAAACCCTCGGCTGGCGGGAGGTATGGTCACCACTTTTAGCTGAACGTTTGGCACCAGAGAGAGACTCTTCAGCCAGAATACCTCCGGCTTTTTCAGGTTCCAGTTCGCCACCATCAGCTCCACCTGTACGCCGCGGGCCGCCGCGCTGCGCAGGGCGTTATCAATGGGCGCATAAAAGGGCCGGCTCCCCTTTTCTCCCCACGCCAGCGGCGCATAGTCCATCACCTGCACCCGGATCCGCGATTTGGCGCTCGCCAGCAGCCGCGGCAGCGCCACCTGCGAATCAATCACCCCGCCCGGGTTATAATCGCGCGGGCTGGCAACCAGATAATTGCCCTGCGGGGCCGACGCTACCGCCTGCCTCGCCGGCTTCGGTACCGGCTTACTCTCCGCCAGCAGAGCTTGCGCCTGCCAGTCCTGATCGAAAATAGCCTGAATCTGCTGCACCGTTTGCGGATCGCTGATGCGCAGACCGGTCTCCTGGATCTGTTCCAGCGCGCGCCAGTCAAAATTCTGGCTACCGACAAAAGCCTCTTTGCCATCCACCAGCAGATACTTGGCGTGAACAATACCGCCGGTCAGCCGATGGAACGGAATCACCCGCAGCTCCAGGTTGGGGATAGCTTTCAGGGCCGTCAGCGTTTCCGGCGTTGAAAGGCCCACGCCCTTCTCCTCCATCAGAAAACGAATTTTTACTCCACGCTCCCCGGCGGCCCGCAGACGTGCCAGAACCCCATCCAGCAGAGAGCCTTTTTCATTCGCCACGTAAAACTGCGCCAGATCGATATGGCTGCGCGCCGCATCGAACATCTGCTGCCAGACTTCGGCGGCATGACGTAAATCGTTATCCTGTAAGGTGGTTTCCTGCGGCGCGTTATACACCAGCTCGTAGCCGGGTATAGAGAACGCCGCCCATACCGGCTGGCTTAACAGCATCCAGCTCCCCGCCAGTGCGCTCATCAGGCGGCCTGCCGGCCACCCGCATTGACCATGTTCAGGCATAGCGCTGCGCCTCGTGGCCTTCCCAGCGTTTGCCGCCCTGCTCCGGACGGCTGACCGGGCTGCCGGCGCGGATCAGCAGCACCTTCAGCAGTTCGTTGATTCGCTCCATGCGGCTTTGCAAATAGTTATTGCCCACCAGGCACAGCAGCGCAATAGCAATGCCCAGGCCGGTGGCATACAGGGCGGTCCCCATACCCGCAGAAACCATGCTGGCATCGGAGACGCCTGAGGCGGAAAGGGCCTTAAAGGTATCCATAATACCGAGGATCGTCCCCAGCAGGCCCAGCAGCGGCGCGGCGGTGACAACGGTTTCAAGCATCCACAGCCCACGCGACATCTGCGGTTTGCTGAGCAGATACTGAGCGTCGATCAGATCGCTCATCGCCTCACGGTCTTCCGCCGTCTGCTTTTTCTCCAGCACCGGCAGAATGAGGGTCAGCGGGAGGCTACTGCGGCCGGTCAGCGATTCCGGCAGATCCGACGCGCGGCGAACGTCCGGCGTCAGCGCCTTTTCAAAGCGCAAAGCCTGACGCTGGGCCCACGAAAAATAGAGGCCGCGTTCAACCAGTATCACCACGGCGATCGCCAGCGCGGCGTACATAACGTAGAAAATAATATCGTGAATCAGATTGGCATCCATCAGAGTGCCCTCCGGTTAATTAAAAGGTTGCTTCCAGCGAGACGCTAAAGGTGCGCTCTTCGCCAACGTTGTAGTACGGGGTACTGGCCTTCACGCCGTCGTAAGCCGCCGCGTTAAAAGTCGTCGAGCGGACGGAGGTCAGGTACTGTTTATCGAACAGGTTATCGATGCCAAAGCGCAGGGTGGCGCTTTTGACAATCTTTTTATCCACCGGCAGATGCACGCCCGCGGCGACATCAAAGACCGTGCGCCCGCCGATTTTTTCGTCGTTGGTCAAATCGCCGTAGAACGAACTGACGTATTTGCCGCCGAAGCTGCCGTAGTAGAGACCATCGTCATAGCCCAGCGACGCGTTAAGCATGTTTTTCGGTACGTTTGGCACCGTTTTGCCCGCCGTTGGCAGCGGATGTCCGCCGTTGCTCACAATGTCGTCTTTTTGTTCGGAATGGGTGTAGGTATAAGAGGTGTAGTAGTTGAAGTTGTACGGCAGCTTACCGCTCCACTCCAGCTCCAGACCTTTACTCTCCACGCTGCCGATGTTCATCATTTCGTAGTCACCATCCGCATTGGTGGTCGAAATCTGCCGGTCGGTATAGCGCATATAGAAGAGCGTCGCGCTCAGCAGCATATCTTCGCGCTGAAAACGCCAGCCCAGCTCGTGGTTCCAGCTCAGCTCAGGTTTGGTGCTGATCGAATCGCCGACGTTGTAGAGCACGTAGTTGGGTGGCGTACGCATGTTGCGCGTCAGGTTATAGAACAGCTGATTTTCGCTATCCGGCTTATAGCTGATGCTAAAGTTCGGCAGGAATTCATGGTAGGTCGCCTGGCGTTTTTCCGCAGCGCTATACAGGCTGCCTTTATTATCGCCTTTACGTTCAACATACTGATAAGCCAGCCCGCCCACCAGCGTCCAGTCCGGCGTCACGAACCAGCTGTCCTGAAGCCATACTTTGTGCGCAGGAGTCACCGTGTACTGGTTACGCCCCTGTACCGTATTGCCGTTCGCATCTTTAACCTGATCGGAACCGCCCGGTTTGCCGGAAACGTTCGCCGGGTTGCCATCGTCCTGAATGCTAATAAACGGCTGGGTCTGCGACTGACGCGCGCGCTCGTACCAGTAGCCAATATCCAGGCTGTGTTCGTCGTTAATATCCCACTTCAATTTCGTGGTAACGCCCGGCCGCCAGGTCTGGGTCCACGAAGGCCGGTAATAGGTATTAGAAGTCAGGTTGCTGAGATCGTACTGTCCGGCGGTATCAGACGTATTGGACAGCACCGAGGCCGTTTGTCCGGTAAAGCTGCCGCCGTTACCCCAGTAGTAATAGGGCTGAACGGTCAACGCGAGGTTATCGCGCAGCTGTAAGCGCTGGGCAAAAGAGAGGGTGAAGGTTTCAAACGGATTACGGTTCAGCTTGTAATATTTGCTCAGTTGACCTTTGCTGTTGTAGACCGGGGTGGTCGAGTAGTCCTGACGCGGGTCTTCTTCGAACTGCGCTTTACTCAGGGTGTTATAGTTGCTGTTATCCTGACGGTTATACTTCATGATCAGGTTGCTGCTGTTGCCGTTGCCATCCTCGTACAGCGAGTTCATTTCGAACTTATCGGAATAATTACGCCCCTCCCCGCGCCATTTTTTGGCTTCAGTATGCGAGTACGAGAGCCAGTTGCTAAAACCGTTGTACTCCCCGGTCTCCAGACGAGCGAAAGTTTTGCTGAGGTTATGGCTGCCGAGCGTTTGTTTGACGAAGCCGCCAAACTCCTTTGAGGGACGCTTTGTCACAAGGCCAATATTACCGCCGCTGGAACCAATATGCGGGCCGTCAGCCTCGGAAGAGCCCTGGGTGACAAAGATCTGCTCAAGGTTTTCCGCGTCGCCCAGCAGGTTGGGGTAGACCGCATAGTTGCCCGAGTCGTTAATCGGGATGCCGTCCATCGACAGGCCGATCTGATCCGAGTTCATCCCGCGCATGGTGTAGTCGATACCGCTCAGGCCGCTGGCGTCATTGCTGTTGACGTTCATTCCCGGCGTATATTTCAGCATGTCGATAGCGTTGCTGGCGCCGGGGGCTTTTTCCATCGCCTCTTTGGTCAGGGTGGAACGCGCTTTGCCGCTGTCTTCCTGCACCATCAGACCGCCGCCGAGCGATTGCCCCTTAACGTTAATCTCCCCCACGTCGCTGCTTTCCGCCGCCAGCGAGGACCCCGATAACAGGGCCGACACCACGGCTAACGCAATCCCAGAATAATTAAAGTTTTTCATTTCTTTTCCTGTAAAAACAAATGATTAATTAGGCTTATGGCGCCTGGTAATTAAACGTCGCGGTAAATTTTTTGCTGCTTTGTCCGGCAAAAGCCTCTTCAGGAAAGGGCTTCAGCTGGCTGATGCTTTGCAGGGAACTAAGCGCAGCGCGATTGAGCAGCATGTTCGGCGCCCTGCTGGCAATACCGGAAGCCAGCACTCTGCCGCTGCGGTCAACCTCCAGCCAGACCTCCACGTTGCCCTGCGGACGTTCCAGCGAAGCCTGACGGCCGCTCGGGTAGCGCTTGCGCTGCTCCAGCTCCCGGCGCAGCGCCTGCAGATAGCCGTTTTCCACCGCCTGCGCGTTCGCCTTCGGCGCCGGGGGAGAAGGCGGCGGGGCCGGTTTACTCACCGGACTACGAACGGCGGCGGGCTGCGGAGCCGCGATCGCCTGCGGTTTCGGCGCTTTTTCCTTCACAACCGGTTTGGGCCTGGGTTTGGCTTTCGGTTTAACAACCGGTTTGGCCTGGATAATGGGTTCTGGCGCAGAAACGACGGGTTCAGCGACCGCCTCCGGTTCCGGCTCAGGTTGAATTTGCGGCGGTATTTCCGGCTGCGGTTCCGGGACAGGCTCCGGCTGCGGCGGTTCGGGTTCAGCCAGCGACAGTTCCATGACCGTATCGTCGTAATGCGGTTTGACCTGCAGCACTGCCTGCTGGCTGACAAACAGTAAACATCCGGCGACGACAAGGGCGGGTAGCCAGCTAACAACGTGACGTGAGCGATAAAGCAGATACATATCACTGCTTCCGTGTGGCAATGGAAATGGAGAAGAAACCACCCTGACGCAGGGTATCCATCACGGCGATCAGGCGTTCCACCGCAACCTCTTTATCGCTGTTCACGATAATGGTGGTGGTTTGGTTTTCCTGCTGCTGTTGCTTCAGGGTATTGACCAGCGCATTCAGGGGCAGCGGCTGGCCATCAAGCTGCAGCTGGTCGCCGATGCCGAGGGTGATAATGGCTTTTTTTTGCGGTTTAAGCTGTTGGGCGCTGCCGGCCGACGGCAGCTGCGTTTTCAAGCCCAGAGCCGGGATCACATTCAGGCTAATCAGGACAAAGAAAACCAGTAGAAACATCATCACATCGATCATCGGGATCAGCTCGATATGGGCTTTATTCTTTTTAGGCTCACTCCAGTTACGCATGTCACTCCCCCCAAAAATTGAAGGGGCCAATATAGAAGCGTTTTGTTTATTTTTTGTTACAGATTTTTTATTTTATTATCACAACAGAGGAATATTTGAGAAAAAAACACCATGGTCATTCACGTTATAAATAGTCACTCCATTGTTTTTTAAGTGATAATTAATTTCAAAACGCCATTACAGAAATGACAAAGAAGAGAACATCAAATTTTTTTGTTATTTTCGTGACATTGCAAAACGCCTCTTCCGTCGCGCACGTTGAGTCCCCTTGCGCCCCAGCCCCCCGCGCGCTAGCATGGCTTCCTCACACTACGGAGCACGTATGGGCCTGTTAAACCGAATAAAAATGCTGTGGCAAGCCGCCGTCGGCTCGTCTTATTCCTGGCCCGCGCTGGATATCACGCTTCCCGGCGAGCGCTATCTGCACCTGGTCGGCAGTATTCATATGGGCACCCGCGACATGTCGCCGCCGCCCGCCAGGTTATTAAAAAAGATCCGCCAGGCCGATGCGCTGATTGTGGAAGCGGATATTAGCGGCAGCGAAACGCCGTTCAGCAACCTCCCCTCCTGTCCGCCGCTGGCGGAACGCCTGAGCGCCTCCCAGCTTGCTGAACTGCAAGAGCGGGCGGGAGAAATGGGGCTGTCCATCGCGCTGTTCGACAGCCAGCCGCTGTGGCAGGTGGCGATGGTATTGCAGGCAACTCAGGCGCAAAAACTGGGCCTAAGGGCGGATTACGGCATTGATTATCAACTGCTGATGGCGGCACGCGAGAGCAATATCCGCGTGATGGAGCTGGAGGGAGCCGACAGCCAGATAGCGCTGTTGCGGGATCTGCCCGACGGCGGCCTGGCGCTGCTGGAGGATACCCTCACCCACTGGCGCACGAATGCGCGTCTGCTGCAGGTGATGATCGGCTGGTGGCTGGAGCAGCCGCCGTCAACGGGCGCAACCTCGCTACCGACAACGTTTAGCCAGTCGCTGTATGATGTGCTGATGCATCAGCGCAATCTCGCCTGGCGCGAAACGCTGCTGGCGCTGCCGCCGGGGCGCTACGTGGTTGCCGTAGGGGCGCTTCATTTGTACGGGGAAGGAAATCTGCCGGACATGCTGACGTAAAAAAATGGCCAATATTGCTATTGGCCCGTCAAAGAGGAATTTCATCATTATTATTATTCCGGGGTTCGCGCCCCGGATCGTCTGATTGTCGCTCAAAGTGACCATCACTGCCAATACTATTGCGCAAGATGATACTATTTTTTAGACAGCCGTCGGGCGTATGCTTATGTCACATTAAATCGGTTGGTAAGAAGGATAACGATGACTCCCGCCGTAAAATTACTCGAAAAAAACAAAATTAGTTTTCACATTCACAGCTACGATCACGATCCGAACGAAACCAATTTTGGCGATGAGGTGGTGCGTAAGCTGGGGCTCAACGCGGACCAGGTCTATAAAACGCTGCTGGTCGCCGTCAACGGCGACATGAAGCATCTGGCCGTCGCGGTGACGCCGGTAGCGGGTCAGCTGGATTTGAAAAAGGTGGCGAGGGCTTTAGGCGCTAAGAAAGTCGATATGGCAGACCCGATGGTCGCACAGCGGGTCACCGGCTATCTGGTGGGCGGGATCAGCCCGCTTGGACAGAAAAAACGCCTGCCGACGGTGATTGACGCGCCGGCCCAGTCGTTTGCCACCATCTATATTTCCGGCGGCAAACGCGGGCTGGATATTGAGCTGGCGGCCAGCGATCTGGCGAAGATCCTTGAGGCAAAATTCGCCGATATCGCGCGGCGCGATTAATTGACGGTTTTGCGTCAGAGGATAATCCCGGAGGCGGCGCTGACGCGCCTTGTCCGGGCTACAAAATCCAAAACCGCTCAGACCTGTCGCCCCGGTAAGCGCAGCGCCACCGGGGCGCTGCTCTGACGTTACTGCCAGCTTACCTCGCCTTTCGGTTCATAAGCTGCCGCGTCCAGCGGTGAGTTTTTCTGGATATACTCTTTCAGCACCTCCGCGTCGATGAAGCCGGTATTCACATAGCCGGGCTTGGTATCAATATGCGGGTAGCCATCGCCGCCGGTGGCGTTAAAGCTCAGGGTCGCCATACGGTAGGTCTTCGCCGGATCGACCGGTTCGCCTTTGATAGTCAAATTATTAAGCTTACCGTCTTTGGCCACAAAACCGACGTTGGCAAACTGCGGATAGGCGCCAGAATCGGGCTTCATCTGCGCCACGGCGGTCAGATACTCCGTCACTTCCTTACCGCTCATATCGACATACACCAGCACGTTGCCGAAAGGCTGCACCTTCATCACGTCTTTATAGGTGATATCGCCCGCTTCAATCGAATCACGCACTCCGCCGCCGCTCATCACCGCGAAATCGGCATTGCTGCGCGCCATTTGCGCCGCCAGCAGCAGACGTCCCATATTGGTTTGCACAAAACGCACTTTGCTGCGATCGCCCTCCAGGTGCGCGTTTACGCTACCGATTTTGACCTGCAGCTGCGCTTTGCCCTTATTCTGGAACGGCGTCAGCAGGGAGAGCATCTGCGGATTTTCGGCGATTTGCGGCGTATAGAGCACGCGCTCGCTCTCGCCGTTGTCGTAAGTGACCTTTTTCTTCAGGTTGACCGGGATCAGCTGATAGTGCACCAGCTTCATTTCGCCGTTGCGGAATTCGAAGTCGGCGCGGCCCACATATTTGCCCCACTCATGGGCTTGGACGATCCAGATACCGTTCTGCTTGTCCGGCGCGCACGGGCTGCCCGGAACGTAATCCACCTGTTTTTTATTCTCAGAGGCCATGCATACCGGGTCCTGCGAGTGGCCGCCGACGATCATCGCCAGCGAACCTGCCGGCAGGCTGCGCGCCATCTCGACGTCGCCCGGCGCATTCGAGCCGTGGGCGCCGTTGTCATAATGGCCCATGTGGGTGGTGGCCAGAATGACGTCCGGTTTTTCATTCTGCTGCAGCTCCTGGATAACGAGTTTGGCCTCTTCCGCCGGTTTGCGGAACTCGATATCCGTAAAGAACTCAGGGTTACCAATTTTGGCCGTATCGTCGGTCGTCAGGCCGATAACCGCAATATTCAGCCCGCCGCGTTTGAACAGCGCCCACGGCTTAAACAGACGCTCGCCGGTGCTTTTCTGGTAAATATTGGCGGAGAGGAACGGGAACTTCGCCCATTTTTCCTGCTGACGCAGTACGCTAAGGGGATTATCAAACTCGTGATTGCCTACCGCCATCGCATCATAGCCAATCAGGTTCATCCCGCGAAAATCGGGTTCCGCGTCCTGTAAGTCGGATTCCGGCACGCCGGTGTTGATATCGCCGCCGGATAACAGCAGCACGCTGCCGCCCTCTGCCGCCACCTCTTTGCGAATGCCGTCCACCAGCGTTTTTTGTGCCGACAGTCCGTATTCACCGTAGTCGCTGCGCCAGAAGTGGCCATGATGATCGTTAGTATGCAGGATGGTAATTTTATAGGTTTTATCCTGCTCATAAGCCTGCGCAGACAGGCTCCCCAGCGATAACGCCATGAATAGCGCCAGCGCAACGCCTTGCTTCATAAAGTGCATATTTCTCTCCCTGACGAAATGACAAGTGCCGAAAGTATAGCGAGTTAGCCGATTAGACAAATATGTTTTCAGAATTGCGACTTCCTTCAAACCTTAGGGGCAGGTATGTTAGGCAGATAATAATTCCACCTGCATCCTCTATAAAAAATACTTAAGCGAACCTATGGCAATGAATCAGACCGCACAACCCTTATCCGGCCCTGCTGCTGCGCCGCAAAAAGCACGCACCTCGTTTCGCATTCTCGGCGCTATCAGCCTCTCGCATTTGCTAAACGATATGATCCAATCGCTTATTCTGGCTATCTACCCGCTGCTGCAGGCCGAGTTTTCGCTGACCTTTGTGCAGATAGGGATGATTACCCTAACCTTCCAGCTGGCCTCATCGCTGCTGCAGCCGGTCGTGGGCTATCTGACCGACAAACACCCGATGCCGTGGTCGCTACCGATAGGCATGTGCTTTACCTTAAGCGGTCTGGTGCTGCTGGCGATTTCCGGGAGCTTCGGGATGGTTCTGCTGGCTGCCGCGCTGGTCGGTACCGGCTCTTCGGTCTTTCACCCTGAGTCTTCACGCGTGGCGCGAATGGCCTCCGGCGGTCGCCATGGCCTGGCGCAGTCGATATTCCAGGTCGGCGGCAACTTTGGCAGTTCGTTAGGCCCGCTGCTTGCGGCCCTGATTATCGCGCCCTACGGCAAAGGTAACGTTGGCTGGTTTGTCCTGGCGGCGCTGCTGGCGATCGTCGTGCTGGCGCAGATCAGCCGCTGGTATGCCGCTCAGCACCGTATGAACAAAGGTAAACCCAAAGCGGTCATTGTCAATCCATTGCCGAAAAACAAAGTCATTCTGGCGGTTAGCATTCTTTTGCTGCTGATTTTCTCAAAATACTTCTATATGGCGAGCATCAGCAGCTATTACACCTTTTATCTGATGCAAAAGTTTGGATTATCGGTGCAGAACGCGCAGTTTCATCTGTTTGCTTTTCTTTTTGCCGTCGCGGCGGGAACGGTGATTGGCGGGCCTGTAGGCGATAAGATTGGGCGCAAATATGTTATTTGGGGCTCTATCCTTGGCGTAGCGCCGTTTACTCTTGTTTTACCCTACGCATCGCTGGAATGGACCGGCATTTTAACGGTGATAATTGGTTTTATCCTCGCGTCGGCTTTTTCCGCCATTCTGGTCTACGCTCAGGAGCTGTTGCCGGGGCGGATCGGTATGGTTTCTGGTTTGTTCTTCGGATTCGCTTTTGGCATGGGTGGCCTTGGCGCCGCGGTGCTGGGGCTGTTAGCTGACCATACCAGTATCGAGCTGGTCTATAAAATCTGCGCTTTCTTGCCACTGATTGGCATCCTGACGATATTTCTGCCTAACAACCACCAAAAGTCCTGATTCTTCGGCAGCCAAAGTGTAACTTTGGCTGCCTCAATCCCTTACTCCACCAGCATTACCCCGCATAAGCTGCTGCCATTTTGCGGTCCGTGCTTTTTTGCATGCCAATTCCATCTTTCTGCAAAATTCAACGATTATTCATAAACAAAACCGCTGAAATTGTCATAAACTATTATTCGGTTTTTTGGTTTTATACCCTAAATAATTCAAGTTGCAGGAAGGCGGCGACGCAGGGAATCCCCTGGAGCTTACTGAAGTAAGTGACTGGGGTGAGCGAGGAAAGCCAACGCCCATGCAAATTGAAGTATGACGGGTATATGCCGAAAATGGATCAGCTCACCACTGCAAGGAGACGGAATGCACCACGCAACACCGCTAATCACCACCATTGTCGGCGGCCTTGTGCTCGCCTTTATTCTCGGCATGATTGCCAATAAGCTACGTATTTCTCCTCTGGTGGGATATTTATTAGCGGGCGTGCTGGCCGGACCTTTTACCCCAGGTTTCGTTGCTGATACCAAGCTGGCGCCGGAGCTGGCCGAGCTTGGCGTGATCCTGCTGATGTTCGGCGTGGGTCTGCATTTCTCCTTAAAAGATTTGATGGCGGTCAAGGCCATCGCTATTCCGGGGGCAATCGCCCAGATCGCCGTGGCGACGCTGTTGGGTATGGCGCTCTCTGCCATGCTGGGCTGGTCGTTAATGACCGGGATCGTTTTTGGTCTGTGTCTTTCTACCGCCAGTACCGTGGTGCTGCTGCGCGCGCTGGAAGAACGACAGCTTATTGATAGCCAGCGGGGGCAAATCGCCATCGGCTGGCTGATTGTGGAAGATCTGGTGATGGTGCTGACGCTGGTGCTGCTGCCGGCGGTCGCCGGCATGACCGAGAAAGGCGACGTTGGCCTGGCTACCCTGGCCCTCGATATGGGCATTACCATCGGTAAAGTCGTTGCCTTTATCGCCATAATGATGCTGGTAGGCCGCCGCCTGGTGCCGTGGATTATGTCACGCAGCGCGGCAACCGGCTCGCGCGAGCTGTTTACGCTGTCGGTGCTGGCGTTAGCGCTCGGCATCGCCTTCGGCGCCGTTGAGCTGTTTGACGTCTCCTTCGCCCTCGGCGCCTTTTTCGCCGGTATGGTGCTCAATGAATCCGAGCTCAGCCATCGCGCGGCCCACGATACCCTGCCGCTGCGCGACGCCTTCGCCGTACTGTTCTTTGTTTCCGTGGGAATGCTGTTTGACCCGATGATCCTGATCGATCAGCCGCTGGCGGTGCTGGCGACGCTGGTCATCATTATTTTCGGTAAATCGGCCGCCGCTTTCTTCCTGGTACGAATGTTCGGCCACTCGCCGCGCACCGCGCTGACCATTGCCGCCAGCCTGGCGCAAATCGGTGAATTTGCCTTTATTCTCGCCGGGCTGGGAATGGCGCTGGATCTGCTGCCGCAGGCCGGGCAAAACCTGGTGCTTGCCGGCGCCATTATCTCCATCATGCTCAACCCGGTCCTGTTTACCCTGCTGGAAAAATATCTCGATAAAACGGAGACGCTGGACGAACAGACGCTGGAAGAAGTACTTGAAGATGAGAAACAGATCCCCGTCGATATCTGTAACCACGCGCTGCTGGTCGGTTTCGGTCGCGTCGGGAGCCTGCTCGGTGAAAAACTGATGGCGCAGGGCGTGCCGCTGGTGGTTATCGAAACCTCGCGTACCCGCGTTGACGAACTGCGCGCACGCGGTATTCGCGCGGTATTAGGCAACGCCGCCAATGAAGAGATTATGAATCTGGCGCATCTTGACTGCGCCCGCTGGCTGCTGCTGACCATCCCTAACGGCTATGAAGCCGGGGAAATCGTGGCTTCCGCGCGCGAGAAGTGCCCGAATATCGAGATCATCGCGCGCGCCCACTACGACGATGAAGTGGAGTATATCGTTGAACGCGGCGCCAACCAGGTGGTGATGGGCGAGCGGGAAATCGCCCGCGCCATGCTGCAGCTGCTCGAAACGCCGCCAGCAGGCGAGCTTATTACCGGTTAATGCTTCCGGCCCCGACTTCTCGGGGCCGGCTTTACTTACCGGCTTAGCGATCCCAGTAAGCCTCTTCCAGGCTATCTTCACGCTCCGGCAGGCCGCGGGTCAGACGCGGCGAGTGCTGGTTCAGCACCTGATAGCTCACGCGGTTAGCGTATTTACACACCTGCGCCAGCGAGGAATAGGTCAGCCACTTGCACTTGTGCTTGCTGGAGTTCGGCACGTTGTTGCGATGATAGTTATTGGCGGTGATATCGTGCAGCAGCGCCGCCAGCGCGCCGTCGCCCGCGCCGTTGGTATTCATGATCTTCTCCGGCCCGCCCATATAGGGTGCGATATGCGAATAAATACGCAGCGGATTTTCGCAATCCTGATGGCGCATCGCGCGGCTGAATTCATACTGGTTAAACTCGGCAATCGCGCCCGGCAGCAGCGGATGCTGCGTTTTGCGCTTAGCCTCATCCTCGGTAAAACTGGCCATATACAGCCCGGCAGGCCCGGCGGTGCACAGTACCAGGTCAACCCACTCCAGCGCCTTGTCGGAAGCCAGCAGCGGATCGGATAGTCCGGTCAGCGCTTCCGCCTCCTCTTCGTTCATCGCCAGAATAGAGACATGCTCCTTGAGGAACGCCTGCCACCACGCCGGATTATCGGCGATAACGTATTTGGTCCCCAGAGTCAGGACCACCGGTACATCGTGCTTTTTCGCATATGCGATGGCCTGCATCGTCGCGTCCGGCATCGGCTCGCCCGGCTTGCAGCGCACGAGATAGGAGGTCAGCACCAGCGCGGAGGCGCCGGCGATGACGCTCTCCGGAATGCTTTCCGGACGGAGCTTGTTCATATGCCCGGGGCTGATCGCAAAGGTGCGCTCGCCGGAGTCGCTAATCAGCGTAAAGCAGCGCCCAATCGCCCCATCCACCCCCTGCAGGTAGTTCAGATCGGTACGGCTGGAGGTGTTGCACAGGTAGCGGTAGGCGTAGCCGCCGATTTCAATATTGCTGCACATGACGCCAAGCAGAACCGAACGGTCATCCGCCAGCACCGAGTAGTTATGCATGGTGTTACCGATGGTGCCGCCGGCAAACTGGTGGGTAATCAGGTCATTGCGAACCAGTTCCTGATACAGCGCTTCGGCGACATCGTCTTCAATCACCAGCGAATGCCCGGCGCTCAGGCCGTAGCGTACGATAAACGCCTCATCCACTTTCGCTTCGATATCGACCAGGGTTTGATCGATGCCGACCACCCAGGCGACGTTAGACTCATTGTCCGGCTGAATTTGCTGCAGCAGCGGATCGCGAGCGTTGACGGGAAAATAGTGTTTGGATTTGCGTTTACCGGGAAATTTCATAGTGGCGATTTATTGACAGTGAACAAGCGGGGAATAGTAGCATACTCCCCGCCGCACGCGCGATCAGCGATATTTCGCCGTCAGGTTGACCATCATTTCAATATGCGCGGTGTCCGCATTAAGCGCCGGAATGTACTCATATTGCTGGCCGCCGGCTTCGAGGAAGATTTCCCGGTTCTGCACCGCGATCTCCTCCAGCGTCTCCAGGCAATCGGCGGAAAAGCCGGGGCAGATAACCTGAATATGCTTCACCCCTTTCTCACCGAGCATTTTCAGCGTTTCGTCGGTGTAGGGCGTCAGCCAGGGCTCACGACCAAAGCGCGACTGGAACGTCATCATCACCCGGTCAGGCGGCAGCCCCAGGGCTGAAACCAGCTCACGGGTGGTATCGCGGCAGCGCTGAGGATAGGTATCCCCTTGCTGGGCGTACCGCTGAGGGATGCCATGATAGGAGAGCAGCAGTAAATCTGGCTCACCGTTCACCGCAAAGGACGCGCGCACGCTGGCGGCCAGCGCGTGAATATAGTCCACGTCATCGGCGTAGTCGCGAATAAAAGAGATGCCGGGGATGGCGCGCTTTTTGGCAAGGATACGCCCTAGTTCATCCCAGACCGCCGCCACGGTGGAGCAGGAGTACTGCGGATAGAGCGGTAGCACCACGATGTGATCCACGCCCTGCTCCAGCAGTTCATCAACCGCGCTCTCCAGCGACGGCGAACCGTAGCTCATCCCCAGCGCCACCGGCGTATCCGGAAGCCGCGCGGCCAGCGCCTGCCGCTGCTGCTGGCTATAGACCATCAGCGGCGAGCCGTCTTCCATCCAGATGGACTGATAGAGCTTAGCGACCCGGGGCGCTCGCAGGGGCAGTATCACGCCGCGCAGCAGCGGCCACCACAGTAGACGGGAGGTATCCACCACGCGCCGATCGCTAAGAAACTGTCGTAGATAGCGCTTTACCGCGTCGGGCGTGGGCGCATCGGGAGTGCCTAAATTGGCTAATAAGATACCTGTTTTCGTCTGATGCATTACCGCCTCTTAACCATTTGAATCGCTGACAATTGTAGCTGAAATGGCGCTAAACGGAACCAATCATAGAAAAAGGTAAAATGAGAGGAGTTCTCACCCCGCCGCGGCGGGGTGAGAACTAACGGAATTAACCGAGGATTTTTTCCAGTTCAACGCGAACGTCGGCCACCGCTTTGGTGCCATCGACTTTCGCGTACTGGGTATTGCCCGATTCGGCTTCTTTCTGATAGTAGCCGATCAGCGGAGCCGTCATCTGATGATACTCAACCAGACGCTTACGCACGGTCTCTTCCTGGTCGTCTTTACGGGTGGTCAGCTCTTCGCCGGTCACGTCGTCTTTGCCTTCAACTTTCGGCGGATTAAATTTGATGTGGTAAACGCGGCCGGAAGCTGCGTGAACGCGACGCCCGATGATGCGGTCAACGATCAGTTCGTCAGGAACATCGAATTCCAGCACGTAATCCACGGTGATACCCGCTTCTTTCATGGCGTCAGCCTGCGGAATGGTGCGCGGGAAGCCGTCCAGCAGAAAACCGTTGCGGCAATCTTCCTGAGTAATACGCTCTTTGACCAGGGCGATAACCAGTTCGTCGGTGACCAGCTTACCGGCGTCCATAATATCTTTCGCCTGTTTGCCCAGCTCGGAGCCTGACTTCACCGCGGCACGCAGCATGTCGCCGGTGGAGATTTGCGGAATACCGTATTTCTCCATGATGAACTGAGCCTGAGTTCCTTTACCCGCGCCCGGAGCGCCAAGCAGAATAATACGCATTACGAAAATCCCCTCAAAAGTTGATTCAATTTTTCAAAAAACGCTAAACCATACCACCAGAACGCGGATGGCTCAAGGAAGGCGGGGCGGCTGAAACGGTTAATGGTGAGATATTTTACGTAGAGTGCGGTTTGATGCCCTCACCCCGGCCCTCTCCCAGCGGGAGAGGGGTAGAGTGAGGGTAAAGATTACGACGCCAGCAGCTGGTTCATGCGGCGGATAAACTGGTTCGGATCTTCCAGCGTACCGCGCTCGGCCAGCAGCGCCTGATCGAGCAGCAGCTCAACCCACTCGCCGAACTGCGCATCATCCTGGGTATCCGCCGCGCGTTTTACCAGCGGATGCAGCGGGTTCAGTTCAAAGATGTACTTCACTTCCGGCGCGGCCTGGCCCGCAGCGGCAAACAGTTTTGCCATCTGGGTGCTCATTTCATCCGCGTCGGTGGTGACGATGGCCGGCGTATCGGTCAGACGATGGGTCAGACGAACCTCTTTCACCCGGTCGCCAAGCAGCGTTTTGGCACGCTCAACGAACGGCTCCAGCGCCTTCTCGGCTTCTTTAGTGGTTTCATCCACTTCGTCCGTCAGCTTATCCAGCGACTCATCGGCTTTCGCCACCGACTGGAACGGCTTACCGTCGAACTCGGTCAGATAGCTCATCATCCACTCGTCGATGCGATCGGAAAGCAGCAGCACTTCAATGCCTTTCTTACGCAGCAGTTCCAGATGCGGGCTGCTTTTCGCGGCGGCGTAGCTGTCGGCGGTAATGTAGTAAATCTTCTCCTGCCCTTCTTTCATGCGGGAGACGTACTCTTCCAGCGACACGGTCTGCGCGGCGGAGTCGGTATGGGTGCTGGCGAAACGCAGCAGTTTGGCGATGGCCTGCTGGTTGGCCTGATCTTCCGCCGGCCCCTCTTTCAGCACGAGGCCAAACTGCTGCCAGAAGGTCTGATATTTTTCCGCGTCGTCTTTCGCCAGTTTTTCCAGCATCAGCAGGGCGCGTTTGCTCAGCGCGGTACGCAGATTGCGGGTGACGCTGCTGTCCTGAAGGATTTCACGCGACACGTTCAGCGGCAGATCGTTAGAGTCGACCAGGCCGCGGACGAAACGCAGGTAGTTCGGCATAAACTGCTCGGCGTCATCCATGATGAAGACGCGCTGCA
The DNA here is from genome assembly GCF_019048985.1 of Klebsiella sp. PL-2018. Lineage (NCBI taxonomy): Bacteria > Pseudomonadati > Pseudomonadota > Gammaproteobacteria > Enterobacterales > Enterobacteriaceae > Klebsiella > Klebsiella sp. PL-2018. The sequence goes on along the minus strand of NZ_CP077673.1, from coordinate 1,401,418 downwards.
CGTACAGCTTCAGGCCGTGTTTATGATCGCGATTCCACATATCCCACGGCGCCTGCGACGGGATATACAGCAGGCTGGTGTACTCCTGCTTACCTTCAACGCGGTTGTGGCTCCAGGTCAGCGGATCGCTGTAATCGTGGGCAATGTGCTTATAAAACTCGTTGTACTCGTCGTCTTTGATTTCCGACTTATTGCGCGTCCACAGCGCCTGGGCTTTGTTAATTTTCTCCCAGCTAATGACGGTTTCGCCGTCAACGTCTTCGCGTTTTTCAATTTCCACCGGCAGCGCGATGTGATCGGAGTATTTGCTGATGATCGAACGCACGCGCCAGTCGTTGAGGAAATCGTCCTCGCCTTCGCGCAGGTGCAGCGTGATCTCGGTACCGCGATCGGCTTTGTTAATGTCGGCAACGGTATATTCGCCTTCGCCAGCGGATTCCCAGAAGACGCCGTTTTCGGCGCTGTCGCCCGCCGCGCGGGTACGGACGGTAACTTTATCGGCAACAATAAACGCCGAATAGAAGCCCACGCCGAACTGGCCAATCAGCTGGCTGTCTTTCGCCTGGTCAGAGCCCATGGACTCAAGGAACGCTTTGGTGCCGGACTTGGCGATGGTGCCGAGATGGTCGATGACCTCATCGCGATTCATACCAATGCCGTTATCGGCGATGGTCAGGGTGCGGTTGTCTTTATCAAATGAAACACGCACGCGCAGCTCGCCGTCGCCTTCGTACAGATCCGGCTGGGACAGCGCGCGGAAGCGCAGCTTGTCGGCCGCATCGGAGGCGTTGGAAATCAGCTCACGCAGGAAAATTTCTTTATTGGAATAAAGAGAATGGATCATCAGGTGCAGAAGCTGCTTGACCTCTGACTGAAAACCACGAGTTTCTTGTCCTTTCATCTAAATCAACCTCAACAATGCCATTGTTAATGGTAAAAAAACCGTTGAGGGTGAGATGGGGACAGAGGGAGAAGTTTTCAAGCGGAGGCCCCGAAAAGCGCCTCCGTTTGATTAAAAACGAATCTTATGCCGCCCGGCGAGCGAGTGGGATAGCGTCGTGCCGTCAACCATCTCCAGCTCGCCGCCGACCGGTACGCCATGGGCGATACGGCTCGCGTCTACGCCATACTGCGCGCAGAGCTCGGCGATATAATTGGCCGTCGCCTCCCCTTCTACCGTTGGGTTGGTCGCGAGGATCACTTCCTGCATCGATTCGTCACGCAGACGCTGTTCCAGACGATCGAGCCCAATGTCATCCGGCCCGATACCGTCAAGCGGCGACAGGTGGCCCATCAGCACAAAGTAGCGACCGGAAAACTGCCCGGTCTGCTCGATAGCGTAGATATCCGCTGGGCTCTCTACCACGCAGATCTGGCCGTTTTCCTTGCGCCGAGGGTTGCTGCAAATATTGCACACCTCCTGCTCGGTGAAGGTACGGCAATCGGCGCAGTGGCCGATTTCCGACATCGCGCGCGTTAGCGCCTGCGCCAGGCGCATTCCGCCGCTGCGGTCGCGCTGCAGCAGGGTAAACGCCATGCGCTGCGCCGACTTCGGGCCGACGCCCGGCAGGCAGCGCAGTGCTTCCATAAGCTGCGTTAACAGCGGACTGGTCTGCATCAGAACGGCATCTTAAAGCCTGGCGGCAGCTGCATACCGGCGGACACGGACGCCATTTTTTCTTTCTGCGTCTCTTCGATGCGGCGTGCGGCGTCGTTAAACGCGGCAGCCACCAGATCTTCCAGCATCTCTTTGTCGTCTTCCAGCAGGCTCGGGTCGATCTCAACGCGACGGCAGTTGTGCGCGCCGTTGATGGTGACTTTTACCAGGCCTGCGCCGGATTCACCGGTCACTTCCAGCCGGGCCACTTCTTCCTGCATCTGCTGCATTTTTTCTTGCATCTGCTGGGCCTGCTTCATCAGGTTACCCAGACCGCCTTTTCCACCAAACATAGGCTTCTCTCTCAGTAAGTCATCGTTAAGGATGCTGACCGCAAGTCAGACTTGCAATCAAATGGGGCGAATACTCTCTTCATCCAGGTCCGCATCGAAGAATCGACGCAGCGTCTGAATGTTATTATCCGCAATAATCGCTTCACGCGCCTGCGCGAGCTTTTCTTCATAAATTGCCTGCCGCCACTCAAGCGGCGTGCGCATCGCGGGATTATCATCTTCCACGATGGTCAATTCAACCGGCGTACCGTACAAAATACCGAGCGCTTCCGCCAGCTTTTGCTGCGCGCCCGCCGAATTCAGGTGACGCTGGCTCGGACGCAGATGCAGGCAGACGCGATTGCCCTCCTGCTCTTTCCAGGCGTTCAGGGCGACCTGCTCCACCAGTTTGGGTACCGCAAGCCGGCTGACTTCCGCCGCCCAGCTATCGCGCTCGACCGCTTCGACTGCCAGCTTTGCCGCCAGTTCCGGCGTTTTTTCATGCTCCAGCGCTTTTTTCAGCGCCTTCGGCGTCGCCACTTCTTCTTTTACGGCTTCAACAACCGTCGTCGATTTCCAGCGATAGGCTTCCTTTTTCGCCGGCGCTTTCTCCAGCGCAGCCGCCGCCGGACGCGCCTGTACGCGTTCGGTAATTGAACTCAGTCGTTCCAGCGCAGCGTTATTCACCGGCCGCGCGCGGGAAGCGGCTGCCGGTTCACTCTTTTTTGGGGTGGGCGCTCCCTGGCTTCGCTGCAGCTGGCTGCGGGCCGCCAGCACCTGGCTGGTGGTCTGCGGCAAATTCGGCGGCGGCGACGGCGGCGCGGATGCCGGGACAGCCTGCTGGGCCGATGCGGTCTGAATAGCCTGCACCGGCGGCGCCTCCGGTTCCGGCAGCGGCATACGCGGATGGAAAGCCAGCGCACGCAGAAGCGTCATCTCGACGCCCATTCGTCTGTCCGGGGCGTACGGGAGCTCTTTGCGGCCAATCAGTAGCGTTTGATAGTACAGCTGAACATCGGTTGGCGGCACCGTCCGCGCCAGCTCGCGCATGCGCAGCTCAATCGCGGCCATATCCGTTCCCAGCGCCGACGGCGAGAGCTGAACCATCGCAATACGGTGCAGCAGGCTTTGCATTTCCACCAGCAAGGCCTCCCACTCCACGCCGCGGGCGGCAGCCTCATTGACGCCGGCCATGACCCGCTCGCCGTCGGCAGCCACCAGCGCCTCAATCAGCGAAAGCGCCTGATCGTCGTCAAGGGTGCCGAGCATGGTGCTGACGGATTCAGCCGTCAGGCGACCGTCGCCGCTGGCAATGGCCTGATCGGTCAGGCTTAACGCATCGCGCAGGCTACCGTCCGCCGCGCGCGACAGCAGCTGCAGCGCGCGCGGTTCAAAAGCGATCTGCTCGGCGCCGAGAATATGCTCCAGCTGATGGCGAATCTGCTCGACATCCAGCGCCTTAAGATGGAACTGCAGGCAGCGGGAAAGAATGGTCACCGGCAGCTTCTGCGGATCGGTCGTCGCCAGCAGAAATTTAACGTGCGCCGGCGGCTCCTCCAGCGTTTTTAACAACGCGTTGAAGCTGTGGCGCGAAAGCATATGGACTTCATCGATCAGATAGACCTTGAAGCGACCGCGGGCCGGCGCGTACTGGACGTTATCCAGCAGATCGCGGGTATCTTCGACTTTGGTGCGCGAGGCGGCATCGATCTCAATCAGATCGACAAAGCGCCCCTGTTCTATTTCACGGCAGTTATCGCAGACGCCGCACGGCGTGGCGGTAATGCCGGTTTCGCAGTTTAATCCTTTTGCCAACAGGCGCGCGATAGAGGTTTTACCGACTCCTCGGGTACCGGAAAAAAGATATGCGTGGTGAATGCGCCCTAACGACAAGCCGTTCGCCAGTGCGGTCAGCACATGTTCCTGGCCGACGACGTCAGCAAAGGTTTGTGGGCGCCATTTACGGGCTAAGACCTGATAACTCATGGGCTGGCTCTGAAACGCTGGAAGGTGAAATCACGAGGGGTCATGCTATCACAGCCCCGCTCAATCAGCGAGGCTATGTGGCGGGATTTGCTTAGTGGCCCGGGAAAGGGACCAGGCTATAGCAGTTGATTCCCAGTTTTTCCAGGCGCTGCTCGCCGCCCAGATCGAACAGATTAATAATAAAGGCCGCATCGTGCACTTCACCGCCCAGGCGACGAATAAGCTTCACGGTGGCGTCAATGGTGCCGCCGGTTGCCAGCAGATCGTCAACCACCAGGACTTTATCGCCTTCTTTGATCGCATCGACATGGATTTCCAGCTGATCGGTGCCGTACTCAAGCTCGTAGCTTTCTGCGATAGTTTCACGCGGCAGCTTACGCGGCTTGCGTACCGGAACAAAGCCTACGCCCAGCGCCAGCGCAACCGGTGCGCCAAATAAGAAGCCACGCGCCTCGGTGCCCACCACTTTGGTAATCCCCGCGTCTTTATAACGCTCGGCCAGCAGCTCAATGCTGAGCGCGTAGGCCTTCGGGTCTTCCAGCAAGCTGGTGACATCACGGAAAAGGATGCCAGGTTTCGGATAGTCCTGGATGCTTTGGATGCTGTTCTTCAGATATTCAAGCTGCTGTGCTGTTGCGGTCATAAGTGTATGCCTGATTAAAACGGTGTTACTCGCGGGCATGCCAAATGGGCCAAAGAAACTTTTGTTTAACCTTTGACCAGGCTTACCCGCGCTCGAAAACGCCAGAATTTACTGGCTGTCAGCGACAATTGCAACCATCATTATTGCGCATCAGTGCTTTTGTTGCTTTGCATCAACCACCGGAATGCGCCACATAAATATCAGCAGACAGGTCAGAATGATCAGCAGCAAGATGCGCACCCAGGTAAGATTAACCAGCCACAGCGAAATGGCAAAGGTCAGCAAAATCATCGCGACCGCCCGCGGCTTTGCGCCCGGCGGCATGGCGCGGTATTTCTGCCAGTGACGCAGGTAGCCGCCAAACCATGAGCGATACAAAAGCCAGTGGTGAAAGCGCGGCGACGAGCGCGCAAAGCACCAGGCGGCAAGCAGGATAAACGGCGTCGTCGGCAGTAGCGGTAAAAACACGCCCAGCGTTCCCAGCGCTACCGCCAGCCAGCCAATGATGATCAAAATAATACGTGGCATAATGCGAATCGTTATCACGAAGATAACGCTAATGTAGCACAGTTGCTTATCAGGGGATGGAGGAGTTATTTGAAAACCGCCCGGCTTTTACATTCACTGGAAAACCAGCTTGCGGAGCTGGCCGCTCAGGTGGCGCCCATGGCCAATCACGCGACCCTCAGCCCGCGCTTCGATCGTCAGCTGTTCCGTACCCGCAGCACGCAGATGCAGGCTTATCTCAATGAGGCCAGAGACGGCTTAACGGCGTTAAAACAGGCGGCCGAACGCCAGCAGCTTGCGCAGGTCGCCTGGCTGGCAGAACGTCTCGTTGCTCAAATCGCCGCGATTAACCGGGAAACGGCGACCTGGTCATTACGCGCCTGGGATAGCGCGTCGCCAACGCTTAGCCGCTGGCAGCGCCGACGTCTACAGCATCAGGAGTATGAACGGCGCCTGCTGGCCATGCGCAACGACCGACAGAGACGACTGGCGCAAGCCATAAGCCTTGATGACCAGCAGCGGCTGGCAAAGGAAGTTGAAGCCTATACCGGGCGTCTGGCCCGCTGTCGCGACGCGCTGGAAAAAATTGAAAACAGACTGGCCCGCTTAACGCGCTAACGGGAGGAAGAAGTATGTCGCTGGAAAATGCCCCTGACGAGGTCAAGCTGGCCGTCGATTTAATTATGCTGCTTGAGGAGAATAAAGTTCCTGCGCAAACCGTGCTAGCTGCGCTGGAAATTATCCGTCGAGACTATGAAAACAAAGTAAAAAGTGCGGAAGAGGCCTCGCAAAACGCACAGGAGTAGCCTGTTGGCGGATCGTTGGGGGTGGCAGAGTTGTCGCCTGCCCCTTACCACAACGGATAGATGCTCATGGAAAGATTCTCACGTACGCCGCACGATGCTATTTTTCGTCAAATGCTGGCCCAGAAAGAGGTCGCTCGCGATTTTTTACAGCTTTATCTTCCCGCGCAGTTTTTAAGTATCTGCGATCTCAATACGCTGCAGCTGGCTTCCGGCAGCTTTATCGAGGAAGACCTGCGATCCAGCTACTCCGACATTCTCTACTCCCTACAAACGCAGCACGGCGCGGGATATATCTACGCGCTGATTGAACATCAAAGCTCGCCGGATAAGCTGATGGCTTTTCGCCTGATGCGCTATACGCTGGCCGCCATGCAGCGCCACCTGGATGCCGGCCACAATACGCTGCCGCTGGTGGTCCCGATTCTGTTTTATCACGGCACCGTCAGCCCCTGGCCACATACGCTCAACTGGCTCCAGCTTTTTGACTATCCTGAGCTTGCCGGCGCGCTGTACGGCGGAGATTTTCCGCTGGTGGACCTGACCGTTATGCCAGATAATCATATCCTCCGCCACCAGCGTATGGCGATGCTGGAACTGTTGCAAAAGCATATCCGCCAGCGCGATCTGGCCGAACTGCAACCGATGCTGATTACGCTGCTGGCGCAAGGATATCTGACGGAAAACCAGATCAATATCCTCATCAGCTATATGTTGCAGGCGGGAACCTCGGAAAAACCCGGGCCCCTGATTCGCGAGCTGGCGAAGCAGTCGCCCAGGCACAAGGAGCTACTGATGACAATTGCCGAATGGCTGGAAGAGAAAGGCCGTAAAAAAGGTAGAAAAGAAGGCAGACAGGAAGGTTTGCAGGAAGGTTTGCAGGAGGGCCGTAGAGAAATCTCGCGCAGCATTGCCCTGAAAATGCTCGCCTGCGGGCTGGAGCCGAAGATGGTGATGGAACTGACCGGTCTGAGCCAGGAAGAACTCTCCTCGCTCAGCCATTAACATCTGCGGGGCGGATACCCACCGCCCCGTTATGCTTAGCTTATCGCCGGGGAGGCATCGTCGCCCTTATCCCGCTTCACCTCTGTCACTTCATCGCCCTTCTCATTGCGCAGATGCACCTCCAGCTGGTTAAAGGCGATGTCAATATTGTTCTCGCGGCACAAACGATCGATAGCGCGGTTAAGCTCATCCACCGCATAGCTGCGATCGCGAAGTTCACGCACGTACAGGCGCAGTTCATGATCGAGCGTGCTGGCGCCGAAGGTGGTAAAGAAGACCGAGGGCGCGGGCTCTTGCATCACTTTCGGATGCTCATGCGCGGCCTGGAGCAGCACTTCTTTAACCTTATCCAGGTCGGAACCATAGGCCACGCCAAGGCGGATGACCACGCGGGTGACGGTGTCGGAGAGCGACCAGTTGATCAAGCGTTCCGTCACGAAGGCCTTATTCGGGATAATGACCTCTTTACGGTCAAAATCGGTGATCGTCGTGGCGCGAATGCGGATTTTGCTGACGGTACCGGAGAAGGTACCAATGGTCACCGTATCGCCAATACGCACCGGGCGCTCAAAGAGAATAATCAGACCGGAAACAAAGTTACCGAAGATTTCCTGTAAGCCAAACCCTAAACCAACCGACAGGGCGGCCGCCAGCCACTGAAGTTTGTCCCATGAAACGCCCAACGAGCCAAATACCGTCATCGCGCCAATAACAATAATGGCGTAATTAAGGATGGTCGTAATTGCATACGACGCCCCCTGGCGCATATTGAGTCTCGATAGCACCAGCACTTCCAGCAGGCCCGGCAGGTTGCGGATTAACGCCCAGGCGACCATCGACGCGACAATCGCGAACAGCAGGCTGCCCATGGTGACGCTTTTCACGGCGCTGACGCCGGCTTCCGTACCGTTGTAATGCCACAGCGTAATACTGTCGAGATAGGCGAACACGGTGATCAGATCGGACCAAATCGCCCAGAACAGCACGGCAAACAGCGCAATCATCACCAGCATCGTAATACGCAGCGTTTGCTGGTTAACCTGCTCCAGGGCAATCGTCGGTTCTTCCTGGGGTTCGGCCCCTTCAGCGCCCTCTTTAACCAGATGCTGACGACGCGCCAGCGCACGGCGCCAGGCAATACGCCGGGCAGCCACGCTCAGGCCGCGCAGAACGGTCTGGTACAGCAGGTTCCACAGCATCACCAGGTAAACGGTTTCAATCCAGCGGCCGGCCAGACGCAGCGTCGTGTAGAAGTAGCCGGTTGCCGTCAGCACCATCAGGGCGATGGGCACAATCGATAGCACGGTGACGGTGATAAGGCGCAGGCTGTGGGACTCTTTATCACGCCAGCTCTCGCGGCACATCGGCAGAACAAGCACCGCAATCAGCAGCAGGTTGAGGAAAATAACAAACTGCCCGAGCACGTCATCCATCAGGTGCAGCGGCGACAGCTCCGACATCACCGACCAGAAATTGAGCGGCAGCAGCGCAAGGCTGACGCGGACAATCTGCCGCCGCCAGTGGCTGGTCAACTGCGACGGCATATTAAAGTGGCGCACCGCCACGCCGTCTTTTTCCAGCACCTTCCAGCACAGGCCAAACACCAGCCAGAACAGCGCCAGCTTCTTACTATAGGCCCACAGCAAATCGCTGATATTCAGCTGCATAGTCAGCAGAATCAGGCCAATGGCCAGAATCACCAGCACCACAGGCAGCGCGCGGATCAGATCGATAAGAATCGCTTTCGGCGTATGAAGCTGAGTGTCATTGCGCAGTTGCCCCACCTGTGAAGCCAGCTTCGCCTGATACGCTTTCAGCCAGTTAAGACGCCAGCGAATCAGACCGGCAATCAGCAGCAACGGCAGGCCGGCAAGGAAAGCGATAAATACCGCAGGCCAGGCTTTTTCCCAGTTTACGGTGATTTTCATCGCCTTAAACTGCCCTTTCAGCGCTTCCGGGAAGGCTTTAACCCACTCCCAGTCCATCGGACGGTTACTGTTTACCCAAAAAATCTGCTGCGTCAGAATGGCTTTCAGGTTGGTCGACACGCTCATTAACTGCTGCTGATTGATCTGCAGGTTAATGGCCATCATCAGCTGGTTACCCAGCTGTTTGTTGAACTGATCGAGCAGCTCCCGGCGCATATCAACGATTTCGAGAAGCGCGCTATGCACTTCGGCATTGACATCGCTGCTGTGCCCTTCCTCCAGCTTCGCGACGTACGCATCGCTCTGGAACAACGCATCGCGCTGCTGGTTAACCTCAAACTGTTCGAGGCGCAGGTCGGCGATGCGGTTCGTCATATCGCTCAGCTCCTCCGCAGAGGGCAGCGTTTGCTGCTGCTGATAAAGGATACGCGACAGCAGCAGGCTGCCTTTCAGCACGGAAATCTGCTCTTTTATGTCACGCTCGGATTGCAAAGCGCGATCGAGCCAGGTCTTCACTTTGATGTTGCGCTGAACCAGCTGATTACCATTTTCCGTCGCCGAAATCAGTCTTTCGCTAAGCTGGTGGTTAATCTCCAGCTCCTGCTTCACCAGCGGGTTTGCCTGAATACGCGCCGTTTCGTCCGGGGAAACCGCTTCCTGAGCCGTCTTTTCCGTCAGCGTCAGGCGCTTGCTATTCACCGCTTCCTGCAATAACTGAAGCTGGTGTTCAAGACGGTTGCTGTAGGCGGTGATGTAATCACGCTGCTTTTGCAGGGTATCCTGCAGGACCGTGTTACCTTCCAGGCTTTTGCGCTGCTGGTCTATCTGCGCATTCAGCAGAGCCTGCTGCGCCAGCAGCAAACTCTGCTGGGTAGGACGCAGCGTCTCCTCGCCCGTCGAGGTGCCATTCAGGCGGTTACGGATCTGCTGCAGCTGCTGCGAAGCGGAGTACATCGCATTCTGCACACGTTCCGGCTGGGTTTGTAGGGAGACTAACTGGCTGTTATAGGTTGCCAGATCGTTCTGCGCGTTTTGCAAATCGTCCAGCGTCTGAGAGACGCGCGATTCCAGCTGACGTAGCGATAACGTGCTCAACGTTTTACGCGTCGCCTCATCATCGGGAACATCGCTTAGCGCGTTGAGGCTATCGATAGCCTGATTCATTTTCGCTGGCGCCTGAGCCACCTGCTGACGCAGCTGCGTCGTTTCCGACTTAATGCGTTCGATTTTATCGAGGGTTTCCACGGTCTGGGTCAGGTCCTGCTGAACCAGCTTGTCCAGCGGAGTCAGCTCTTTTTGCTTATTCAGCGTCGTGAGCTGGCTTTGCACCTCGGAACGTTCGGGTAAGTCAGCCGCCAGCGCCGTGTTAACGCTAATACAGCCGATAAAAAACATCAGGGTAAGAACAAAAGCGGATATGGCGTTTCGCCAACGGATAGTATGCAGCATAGTGTTAACATGAGTGATTGCAAAAGCCGGAGAATACCGGGGATCGTCGCAGCGCGAAGAATAGCACTTCTGTTATCGCGCGAATAGCGGCGGACAGCAGGAAAAATACCCCTTTTGTCCGCGAGGATACTTAAGCTTCCGCGCCTTCAGAACTGCGCAGAGAGGGGCACAATTGATACATTTCAAGCAGCGTTTCGACGTATGCCCGCGCTTCATGCTGCAGATCGAAAGCGTTGGGCGCCAGCAGCCAGTTCTCCATCAGGCCAGAAAGATAGCTGCGCATTAAAATCGCCGCCCGCCGGGTGAGTAAATTGGCGGGCAGCATCTTCGCCGCAATGCACTCGTTTAATGTCTGCTCGATACGATCGTAGCTCTCAAGGCATAAACTTCGCTGCGCTTCTTGCAGCGTGACCATCTCTCCGACGAACTCGCATTTATGGAAAATGATTTCCATCATCAAGCGCCTGCGTTTTTCTGTCACCGTTGCTTCAAGGATATACACTAAGATCTCTCTGACAACTGACAGTGGATCGTTGGGGAATTTTGCCCGATACTCAACTTCGAGATCGTTGATGTTGGCTTCTGAAAGCACCCATATTTCATTAAATAAATCTGATTTATTTTTGAAATGCCAATAGATAGCGCCCCTCGTCACACCGGCCTCTTTTGCAATTGCGGCCAGCGAGGTGGATGATACGCCTTGCTGCGAAAACAGACGCAGAGCAACATCCAGAATATGTTGCCGGGTCTCAAGCGCCTGTTGTTTGGTTTTTCGTGCCATAGGTCGATGAGTTTACAGAGGTTACGTTTACATACATTTGTGAATGTATGTACCATAGCATGACCATAATAGAAACACAGCAGTGGGTTTGTGGTCGATTGAGCCACTGAACAATTTGAAATTGGACACTCGAGGTTTACATATGAACAAAAACAGAGGGTTAACGCCTCTGGCGGTCGTTCTGATGCTCTCAGGCAGCTTAGCGCTAACAGGATGTGACGACAAACCGGCTCAGCAAGGAGCCCAACAAATGCCGGAAGTCGGTATTGTGACGCTCAAATCCGCTCCTCTACAAATTACTACCGAACTGCCAGGCCGTACCAGCGCCTATCGCGTTGCGGAAGTTCGTCCTCAGGTCAGTGGCATTATTCTTAAACGTAACTTCACCGAAGGGAGCGATATCCAGGCAGGGGTGTCTCTTTATCAAATCGATCCGGCGACCTATCAGGCCACTTATGAAAGCGCGAAAGGCGATTTAGCCAAAGCGCAGGCCGCGGCAAATATGGATCAGCTGACGGTTAAACGTTATCAGAAACTGTTAGGCACTAAGTACATCAGTCAACAGGATTACGATACTGCCGTCGCGACCGCGCAACAGAGCAACGCTGCCGTGGTTGCCGCCAAAGCAGCGGTTGAAACCGCGCGCATTAATCTGGCCTACACCAAAGTCACCTCGCCAATCTCAGGCCGCATTGGTAAATCCGCGGTCACGGAAGGTGCTCTGGTGCAAAACGGCCAAACCACCGCCCTGGCGACCGTGCAACAGCTGGATCCTATCTATGTTGACGTGACGCAATCGAGCAACGATTTCCTGCGTCTGAAACAAGAGCTGGCCAACGGCAAGCTGCAGCAGGAAAACGGTAAAGCGAAGGTTGAGCTGGTGACGAACGACGGTCTGAAATACCCGCAGAACGGTACGCTGGAGTTTTCTGACGTCACCGTTGATCAGACCACCGGTTCTATCACGCTGCGCGCCATTTTCCCGAACCCGGATCACACTCTGCTGCCGGGGATGTTCGTCCGCGCGCGTCTGGAAGAAGGCGTCAACCCGGATGCGCTGCTGGTTCCTCAGCAGGGCGTAACCCGCACCCCGCGCGGCGATGCCAGCGCGATGGTCGTCGGCGAAGGTGATAAAGTCGAAGTTCGCCAGATTACCGCCACTCAGGCTATTGGTGATAAATGGCTGGTCACCGAAGGGCTGAAAACGGGCGATCGCGTCATCATCACCGGTCTGCAAAAAGTCAGACCAGGCGTGCAGGTAAAAGCGCAGGAAGTCGTTTCTGACGATAAACAGCAAGCCGCAGGCAACGCTCAGTCAGAACAACCCAAGTCTTAACTTAAACAGGAGCCGTTAAGACATGCCTAATTTCTTTATCGATCGCCCCATATTTGCGTGGGTGATCGCCATTATCATCATGCTGGCTGGGGGGTTATCGATCCTCAAGTTGCCGATAGCGCAATATCCGACGATTGCGCCGCCGGCAATTTCCATTACAGCCATGTACCCCGGTGCCGATGCTGAAACCGTGCAGAACACCGTGACCCAGGTTATCGAACAGAACATGAACGGTATCGATCACCTGATGTACATGTCTTCTAATGGCGACTCCACCGGTACAGCAACCATCACCCTCACCTTTGAATCCGGTACCGATCCGGATATCGCCCAGGTACAGGTTCAGAACAAGCTGGCGCTGGCAACGCCGCTGCTGCCGCAAGAAGTTCAGCAGCAGGGTATTAGCGTTGAAAAGGCATCCAGCAGCTTCCTGATGGTTGTCGGCGTTATCAATACCAACGGCACCATGAATCAGGATGACATTTCTGACTATGTTGCCGCCAACATGAAGGATTCGATTAGCCGTACCAGCGGCGTCGGTGACGTACAGCTGTTCGGTTCCCAGTACGCGATGCGTATCTGGATGGATCCGAACAAGCTTAATAACTTCCAGCTGACGCCGGTTGACGTGATCAGCGCCCTGAAAGCGCAGAACGCCCAGGTCGCAGCCGGACAGTTAGGCGGTACTCCACCGGTGAAAGGTCAGCAGCTGAACGCCTCCATCGTGGCGCAGACCCGTCTGACCAATACTGAAGAGTTCGGCAACATTCTGCTGAAGGTTAACCAGGATGGTTCCCAGGTGCGTCTGCGCGATGTCGCGAAGATTGAGCTGGGTGGCGAAAGCTACGACGTCGTTGCGAAGTTTAACGGTCAGCCCGCGTCCGGTCTGGGTATTAAGCTCGCGACCGGCGCGAACGCGCTGGATACCGCCAACGCCATTCGTGCCGAACTGAAGAAAATGGAACCTTTCTTCCCGTCAGGCCTGAAGATTGTTTACCCGTATGACACCACCCCCTTCGTGCAGATCTCCATTCACGAAGTGGTGAAAACGCTGGTTGAAGCCATCATTCTGGTGTTCCTGGTGATGTACCTGTTCCTGCAGAACTTCCGCGCAACGCTGATTCCGACTATCGCCGTGCCGGTCGTACTGCTGGGGACGTTCGCTATCCTCGCGCTGTTCGGCTTCTCGATAAACACCCTCACCATGTTTGGTATGGTGCTCGCCATAGGCCTGCTCGTGGATGATGCCATCGTTGTGGTAGAAAACGTCGAGCGTGTAATGGCCGAGGAAGGGCTACCGCCGAAGGAAGCTACGCGTAAATCAATGGGCCAGATTCAGGGCGCGCTGGTGGGTATCGCGATGGTGCTTTCCGCGGTATTTATCCCGATGGCCTTCTTCGGCGGTTCTACCGGTGCGATTTACCGTCAGTTCTCGATCACTATCGTTTCCGCGATGGCGCTGTCGGTACTGGTGGCACTGATTCTGACCCCGGCGCTCTGCGCCACGATGCTGAAACCCATCCAGAAAGGCAGCCATGGCGCCACCACCGGCTTCTTCGGTTGGTTTAACCGCATGTTCGATAAGAGCACGCATCACTACACCGATAGCGTAGGCAACATCCTGCGCAGTACCGGTCGTTATCTGGTGCTGTACCTGATCATCGTGGTAGGCATGGCCTGGCTGTTCGTTCGTCTGCCAAGTTCGTTCCTGCCGGACGAAGACCAGGGCGTTTTCCTGAGCATGGCGCAGCTGCCTGCTGGCGCAACTCAGGAGCGTACTCAGAAAGTTCTGGATGAGATGACCGACTACTATCTCACCAAAGAGAAAAACAACGTTGAATCGGTATTCGCCGTAAACGGCTTTGGTTTCGCGGGTCGTGGGCAAAACACCGGTATCGCGTTCGTTTCTCTGAAGGACTGGAGCCAGCGTCCGGGCGAAGAGAACAAAGTTGAGGCGATTACCGGTCGCGCAATGGGGTATTTCTCGCAGATTAAAGACGCAATGGTCTTCGCCTTTAACCTGCCGGCAATTGTTGAACTGGGTACCGCAACGGGCTTTGACTTCCAGCTTATCGACCAGGCGGGACTGGGCCATGAAAAACTGACCCAGGCACGTAACCAGCTCTTTGGTATGGTCGCGCAGCATCCTGACGTCTTAACCGGCGTGCGTCCAAACGGACTGGAAGATACTCCGCAGTTTAAAGTGGATATCGATCAGGAAAAAGCGCAGGCTCTCGGCGTGTCTATCAGCGACATTAACACGACGCTTGGCGCAGCATGGGGTGGTAGCTACGTCAACGACTTCATTGACCGCGGTCGCGTGAAGAAAGTGTATATCATGTCTGAAGCGAAATACCGTATGCTGCCGGAAGATATCGGCAACTGGTACGTACGCGGCAGCGATGGACAGATGGTGCCCTTCTCCGCCTTCTCGACTTCACGCTGGGAATACGGCTCGCCGCGTCTGGAGCGTTACAACGGTCTGCCATCAATGGAAATCCTCGGCCAGGCGACACCGGGCAAGAGTACCGGTGAAGCGATGAACCTGATGGAAGAGCTGGCGGGTAAACTGCCTGCGGGTATTGGCTATGACTGGACCGGTATGTCTTATCAGGAACGGTTGTCAGGCAACCAGGCACCAGCGCTGTACGCTATCTCGCTGATTGTCGTCTTCCTGTGCCTGGCGGCGCTGTATGAAAGCTGGTCGATTCCGTTCTCGGTCATGCTGGTTGTTCCGCTGGGGGTTGTGGGTGCGCTGCTGGCGGCTACCTTCCGTGGATTAACCAACGACGTCTACTTCCAGGTTGGTCTGCTGACCACCATCGGCCTGTCGGCGAAGAACGCGATACTTATCGTTGAATTCGCCAAGGACCTGATGGATAAAGAGGGCAAAGGCCTGATCGAAGCCACGCTGGAAGCCGTTCGTATGCGTCTGCGTCCGATTCTGATGACCTCGCTGGCGTTCATCCTTGGGGTCATGCCGCTGGTTATCAGCTCCGGCGCAGGCTCCGGCGCGCAGAACGCCGTCGGTACTGGCGTAATGGGTGGGATGGTGACCGCGACGGTGCTGGCGATTTTCTTCGTGCCGGTGTTCTTCGTGGTGGTTCGCCGCCGCTTTAGTAAGAAAAATGAGGATATTGAGCACAGCCATCCGGTTGAGCATCATTAATCTCTCTCCTCTCAGGGCCGCATTTGCGGCCCTTTTCTTTTGTTCCTCGTTAAAACGCACGGATTGTTATTGTCTAATTTATAAGCTGAGATATAATATTTAATGATGAGTCGCGGTGCTTATCTCCATTTTTTTTCCACAATTTCTTTCCCGCGCCCCTAACTCAGAATATTCTTAATCACTGATTTTATGTATGGTTGTCTCTCTATAACGGCTAAACGCGTCGGCTAACCTGATGAAATATAAGGTCAGTATTCGTTTTTTCCGATCGGGGTAACGGCACGATATAATAAAGTCCGAGGCATTGAAGATAAAAGGACGCTGATAATTGTAATTTTTCGTAATAGCACGATGAAATCTTTTTAAGAGTGGATTATAGTTAAACAGCAAGATTACAATGTATGTGTCAGGTCTGTTAGTCGTGTTCATCCCACAACGGTGTCGATAATCGTCGTTTAAACCACTCAAAAGGGGATGCGTTATGGACGAATACTCGCCAAAAAGACATGATATTGCGCAGCTTAAATTTCTCTGCGAAACCCTGTATCATGACTGTCTTGCAAACCTGGAAGAGAGCAACCACGGCTGGGTTAATGACCCGACCTCGGCTGTCAATCTTCAACTTAATGAATTGATCGAGCACATTGCCGCGTTCGCACTTAATTATAAAATTAAGTACGCAGAGGATAATAAGCTGATTACCCAGATTGATGAATATCTGGATGACACTTTCGTCTTGTTCAGCAACTACGGCATTAACAGCGCAGATCTGCAGAAATGGCGTAAATCTGGCAATCGGTTATTCCGCTGCTTTGTCAACGCCTGTCGGGAAAACCCGGCCAGTCTTTCTTGTTAGTATTATTACAATCAAAAGGTGAATTTATGTCTGATAAAACATTAACCAAAATAGACTATTTGATGCGTTTACGACGCTGTCAGACAATTGATACGCTGGAGCGCGTAATTGAAAAAAATAAATATGAACTTTCCGATAATGAACTGGCGGTATTTTACTCAGCGGCCGACCATCGTCTTGCTGAGCTGACGATGAATAAACTGTATGACAAGATCCCCCCTTCAGTCTGGAAATTTATCCGCTAGTTTATTTCAAATGAAAGTCATACATCTCGTGCCAAAAACGCCCCTCTCTCGTGATGATAATAAGTGTGACAGTGCTCACAGATGTTGGCTCAATGCGAATATGAAACCGGTTTCTTTTTTATACTATGGCGGCCTAACGATAAGGAAATAAGGAAAGCCTCCATGAGCGAAGAGAAACAAAAAATGATTGCCGGCGAACTGTATCTGGCAGGTGACGCCACGTTGAAAGCCGATCGTCTGCGGGCCAGACAGCTGCTGCACCGCTACAATCATTCGGCGCCTGAAGAACGTGAATTAAGAAACGCATTACTTTCTGAACTGCTTGGGCACGCGAGTGACGCGTATATCGAACCCACATTTCGCTGTGACTATGGCTACAATATCTTCCTCGGCAAAAATTTCTACGCTAACTTTGATTGCGTCATGCTTGACGTCTGTCCGATTCATATTGGCGATAACTGCATGCTGGCGCCGGGCGTGCATATTTATACCGCTACGCATCCCCTTGACCCTGTCGACCGCAACAGTGGTCAAGAGTACGGAAAACCCGTCACCATTGGCCACAATGTGTGGATTGGCGGCCGGGCAGTGATTAATCCAGGCGTCACTATCGGCAATAATGCCGTGGTGGCGTCGGGGGCCGTCGTAGTAAAAAATGTGCCGGCCAACGCCGTCGTTGGCGGAAACCCGGCACGGATAATCAAAATGCTGGAGAGCGAAAAACGGTAACTGTTATGCTTTTCTGCAACCAATCTGTTACTTTCCCCATGGATTTACGCAACATAAAATAGCCTTCAGGCTGAGCCCGGTTTGTCACGCCTGGATACGGGCTCATGGCAGAATTTGGGGAATAAGATGACAGAAATACAGCTGCTGCTGAAGAGCACCATTGATGAGCTTAATGTGAAAGAGAAGCGCGACAACCGTCCGCGCTTTAGCATTAGCTTTATTCGCAACCATCCATGGCTTTTTGTCGCCATGTACGCGGCTTTCCTGGCCACGCTTATTGTGATGCTACGTTCCGAAACGCTGGTAGATTCTGTCTGGCTGTTAATTGTGTTATTTGTTCTGCTAAACGGTTTCTTCTTCTTCGACGTCTACCCGCGCTATCGTTATGAAGATATTGACGTTCTTGATTTCCGCGTGTGCTACAACGGTGAGTGGTACAACACCCGATTTGTCCCTGACCAGCTGCTTGAACGCATCCTGCAATCGCCACGCGTCGGCGGCGAACAAAAGGCGCAGCTACAAAAAATGATCGCCACCAAAGGCGAACTCTCCTTTTACGATGTGTTTTCTCTTACCCGCGTCGGTCCAGCGCAATAAGACGGTTCAGCGTCCGTACCGCAGCCATAAAATGCGAGGCGGACGTATTACCGTAGCCCAGAACAAAGCCGCTTCGCGCCGTTTTTACATCGAGGTAAAAACGGCTTAACGCCCCGGGTGCCAGCTGAAACCGCCGGGCCTGCTGCACAATCGCCAGGTCATCCACGTTGTCGATAGCAACGGTCAGGTGCAGGCCCCCCTCGCCGCCAAACAGTTCATAAGGATGCCTGAGCTCTTGAGCCAGAATCTCCCGCAGCTGCTGCTGACGTTTACGGTATAAACGGCGCATGGCGGCTAAATGACGTGCGTAGTGCCCCTCCTCAATGAACAACGCCAGCGCCCTCTGTTCGGCCCGATGGCCGCCGCGTAATAGCGAACCAATGGCGCCACGTGCGGCCTCCGCCAGCGCGGGAGGCATCACCATAAAGCCAATGCGCAGTGCCGGAAATAGCGTTTTGCTGAATGTCCCCAGATAAACCACCGGCGCCTGCCTGGCCATCCCCAGCATGGCCGGAATGGGCTCACCGCTGTAGCGAAACTCGCTGTCGTAATCATCTTCAATAATCCAAGAATCATGCCGTCGGGCATACTCCAGTAGCGCCAGTCGCCTCCCGGCGCTCATCACTGCCCCGCAGGGGTATTGATGGGAAGGTGAAGTAAAGATCAATCGCGGCACTTCACTATCATTATGACTATCAAAACGCATCCCTTCATGATCAACCGGCACGCCCTCTATATGAAGTCCGGATTTGAGAAAGATGCTTTTTGCTCCCGGATAGCCGGGTTCTTCTACCCATGCCGTATCGCCAGCGACGCTCAGCAAATGCGTGCATAAATCGACGCCTTCCAGCGCACCTTCCGTAATCACAATCTGGCTGGCTTCACAGCGGATCCCCCGCGAGAGCGCAAGGTGGCGGGCAATGGCTTTTCGCAGTACGAGCTCTCCCTGCGCATCGCCGTAGTCCAATAATGCGCTTCCCTCTTCACGCAGTACGCGATCCAGGAGCCGGCGCCAGATGGAAAGCGGAAAGTAGTTAACCGCAGGCATTCCCGGCGTAAAGAGCAGCGTGGGTGAATCACGATGGATTGCCGCTGGTAATCCCTGTAAGTATTCAGGGAGCACAATATGGCGCGCCTCAACGTCCCCCTCTCCCTGAGTTCCTAAAGGCGCGACGGACGTCCCCTGGCGGCCACGTAATAAATACCCCTCTATCGCCAGTTGCTCCAGCGCGCCGTTGACGGTGTTGCGCGACAGTCCCAGACGCTGGGCCATGGTGCGCGAGCCGGGTAAACGGCTATCACCTGCCAGCGCCCCCTGCAAAATCGCCTCGCGTAGTGTCTGATAGAGCGTACGCTGCAGGGTTCCACCTCCCCTGCCGCGCAGGGCCTGCTCCAGTAAAGCAAAAAAAGCATCATCCGGAATATTCATCATCGCTCCTCGTGGCACCCTAAAAACATACTCCTGTGGCTCTTTTTATGGAACCAACAAGCGCCTAATCTCGCAGCATTCACCTGCCAAAGGAAAACCTTATGGGCCATCTTAATCAATTCGATCAACCCGTTGGCGCAGCCCTTCCCGACTGGCAGCCCCGTCCGCATCCTGAAAGGTTGAATCTGCAGGGCCGCCTTTGCCGACTTGAGCCATTGCGCTCCACGCACGCCGGTGCGCTGTTTGACGCCCATCGTCTGGCCCCGGACACCCGAAGCTGGACGTGGCTGCTGCGTGAGCCGGATAACAGCGTAGAGGAATACCGCGCGTGGATAGAGCACGTTTCCGGGCAGGCCGATCCCATTCACTTTGCCGTGATAGATCAACGGACAGACCAGCCCGTTGGCTCACTGGCGCTGATGAGAATCGATGCTAAAAATGGCGTTGTTGAAGTCGGCCACGTTCACTTCTCGCCTTTACTAAGCCGGACGGCGATGGCCACCGAGGCCCAATGGCTGCTGATGCATTATATTTTTGCAACGCTCGGCTATCGTCGCTACGAGTGGAAATGCAACAGTTTGAACGAGCCTTCACGCCGGGCGGCGCTGCGGCTGGGATTTCAGTATGAGGGGCGTTTTCGTCAGGCGCTGGTGATAAAGGGCCACAACCGCGATACCGACTGGTTTTCGATTATCGATTCCGAGTGGCCGCAGATTGACAAGGCAATGCAGCAGTGGCTGGCCGCCGACAACTTTAGCGCCGACGGCCGGCAGTTACGAACGCTGGAGAGCTTCCGTTAACGTCTCTTCTTGCGCCCCTGGACGGCCTTAAAGCGAGGATTACTTTTGCAGATAACGTACAGCCGCCCTTTACGCTTGACGATCTGGCAATCCGGGTGGCGCTGTTTCGCGCTACGCAATGAGTTGAGCACCTGCATTATTTACTCCTTTTCGCATCAATAAAACCGCCGAAGCGCTGGCGGAAACGCGCGGTGCTGCCTTCATTGTTGAAGGCCTTCTGTTTGCCGGTGTAATACGGATGCGATTTGGAGGAGACATCGAGCGTTACGTAGGGATACGTCTCGCCTTCCAGCTCAATTTCGCGCTCGGTACGGATCGTTGATCCGACTTTGAAGTATTCGTTGGCGCTGGTATCGTGAAAAACCACCGTACGATAATGCGGATGAATATTGGGTTTCATAGCGACCTCAATCATTACGTTATAACATAACATTCATGGTACGCCGGGTGAATACAAAGATCAACCCTGAGAATGGAAGGGGCTAAAGGGCGGCGCAGGCCGCCCGTTGCGGATTAAGGATTAAGCTGATGCGCCAGCGCTCTGAGCTGTTCGGCAATAGACTGCAGGTTTTTGCCCGGCTCCGTTTTCGGTCCGGTAGAGTGGCGCACGACCAGACGAGCCGGAAGGATAGAGGAAGTATGAGATGTCTCGCGATCGCCGCTATCGAGAAGGCGCCGGACGGCCTCTTTTCCTTGTAAATCAAGATCCAGCGAAACGGTGGTGAGCGCCGGGTAAAAGAACGAACTCTCATAGGTGTCATCATAACCAATAACCGATTTTTCCCCCGGAATCGGCACCTGATGTTGGTGAAACGCGCTCAGTACGCCCAGCGCCATCTGATCGTTACCCACCAGAACGGCGGTAAAGTTTGGCGTCTCCCGCAGCATTTGCAGCGCGCCGGCATAGCCGCTCTGCGCATCCCAGTTACCGCGAATCACCGTGACCGGCTGCAGGCCATATCCCTCAAGGGTCTCAATCCAGCTTTTCAGACGCAGTTTGGCCGATACCGAGCTTTCCGGGCCGGCTAGCAGCGCGATCTCCCGATGCCCCATTTCATAGAGATATTTGACGCTGGCCCGGGTGCCGTCAGCCGGGTTAAACGAAACGTTAAACACGGAGCTGTAGGGGTCAACATCTAAAAAAAGACAGACGATATCATCGTTATCAGCGGCAATTTTTTGAGCCAGTTCAGTCTCCAGCGGCACGTTGATGATGACCTTATCTACCAGCTGAGACTTAAGTTCATTAATGGAATCTTGAATACTTTGGTTGACGCTCTCATCGATCATGGAGATGAGCACCTGATAGCCTTCCACATTCGCATAGCGTTTTACCGCAGCAGCCACCTGAGAAGGCGCGTGCAATGCGAGGGAGATGGTGACCAGGCCCACGGTGCGGCTTTGCTTTCCTACCAGCTGCTGCGCCAGGCGGTTTGGGACATAGCGCAGCTCCTCAATGGATTTCTCCACCTTGCTGCGTGTGGCTTTGGATACATTAGCAGATTTATTGAGTACCCTGGACACGGTCTGATAGGAGACGCCCGCATGGCGAGCAACGTCTTCTAAGGTCGCGCTTTTAGACTTCATAGTCCGGTTCCTTATGTTGTTATCCCTGGATTGTAACAGGGGCAATGTGAAAAAACGCTCATCGCCGCGTCCCCCGAACCACAATTATCACAAAAAGTATTACGCTCACAATACAACAAATTGTGAATGGACTCACTAGTCGTAACAAAACCCGCCAATTTATTTGCAGTTAATCACACTATAGCGATCATTTAATTGCCTGAATTCGGGTTTAGGCATTTTATGACATCGGTTATGTGAACGTAATACAAAACAATAAGAGGATAGACATGAACACTACGCTGCGCACACTCTCCGCTGCGTTGGCCGCTGCGCTGATTTCACCATCCGTGTTTGCTGCTTCCGCCACGCTTCCGGGTATCGATTTTCATGGCTATATGCGCGCCGGGGTTGGGGTCTCCGGCGACGGTAGTCAGGCCGAATGGCAAAAAAACAAAATTGGCCGTCTGGGTAATGAGTCCGATACCTACGGCGAGCTGGAGCTGGGATCAGAGGTCTATAAGAAGAATGACGTTAGCTTCTATCTTGATAGCATGGTCAGCATGGTCTCTGACGGTTCTAACGATAACGAAACCACGCTCGATGATGATGCCCAATTCGGCCTGCGCCAGCTCAACCTACAAATCAAAGGGCTAGTCCCCGGCGATCCGAACGCGGTCATTTGGGGCGGTAAACGCTACTACCAGCGCCACGATCTCCACATCATTGATACCAAATACTGGAACATTTCCGGATCCGGTGCCGGGATCGAAAACTATACGCTCGGCCCGGGGGCCGTTTCATTTGCCTGGATCCGCGGAGATGCCAATGACGTCGACTACCGCGTCGATGGCGATAGCAACGTCAACATTAACTACCTCGACCTGCGCTACGCAGGCTGGAAGCCGTGGGCCGGTTCGTGGACCGAATTTGGTATCGACTACGCGATGCCGAATACCACTAAAAAGCAGGACTCCTACGGTGGTCTATACGATGCTGAAAACGGCGTCATGCTGACCGGTGAAATCAGCCAGGATATGCTGGGTGGTTACAACAAAACGGTGCTGCAGTACGCCAACAAAGGGCTGGCGCAGAACATGGTTTCCCAGGGCGGCGGCTGGTACGACATGTGGAACTACGTCAATGACGCCACCGGATACCGCGTGATTAATACCGGTTTAATTCCGATTACCGAAAAGTTCTCCATTAACCACGTTCTCACCTGGGGCTCCGCGGACAACATCACCGATTACACGGATAAAACGCGCATGCTGTCGCTGGTGGCTCGTGGGCAGTATCAGTTCACCGAATACGTGCGCCTGATTGGCGAAGTGGGCGGCTTTTACCAAAAAGATAGCTACAAGAACAATACTGATTATAAGCAGGCCGGTGAGAAATATACCATCGCGCTGGGCCTGGCCGATGGCCCTGACTTTATGTCTCGCCCGGAACTGCGCATTTTCGCTTCGTATCTGAATGACTCTGAAAACGGTAAACCGTTCGAAGATCAAACTGCCAATAATACGTGGAACTTTGGTGTACAGGTCGAGGCCTGGTGGTAGTCGTCATTTAACTGTTTTATCTCCAGCTGTAAGGTCGTTAATTACCCTCCGGTAATCATTATTGCCATTGAATGCTTTGTTTTCTTTTCGGGATAACTCATTATTGCGTTATCCCGTTTTATTTTATTTACGGCTGGCAAAGTGTTCGTCAAGTAATTGACGCAAAGCATCCGACTGTTTACCGAAAATAGCATGCACCTGCTGCCCAAGGATAATAACGCCAAGCGCTCCCTGCTGCTGTAGCGCCTGAGAGTCAACAATCGACAGATTATTCACCGTGACGCGTAAGCGGGTGATACAGGCGTCAACGTTGACAATATTCGCCTCGCCGCCAAAAGCCTGAATTAAACGTTCAATCTGTTGTTGTTCCGCCGGGCTTAACGTTACCGCCGGACGAGACTGGGAGAAATAATTCAGAAAGGATTTTAAACTCACCATAATAGACTCCTGATAAGCAGATAAAAAAACGCCTGCTCTTGCGAGCAGGCGTGGATAGAGAAAAATTACGCGTGACGGCTGAGAATGCGGCAATCCCACGCTTTTAAGGTCAACGGCGCGTTCAGTGCCGCGCCGGTGAGGCTGTCCTGATAGCCCTGCGGTAAGGTCACCTGCTGCTGCTGCGCGCTGTAGTTTTGCAGGAACACGTAGGTGGTCTCACCGTCCGTCCGTGCGGTCGCCACCACGCCCGGCGGGAAATCGGCTGCCACCGCACGCGGCAGCGACAGCTCTTTACTTATGGCGGTGAAGAAGTCCCGCTGGAAAGCCAGATCGTTGCGCGAAGCGACGTGCCAGGCCTTACCTTTACCCACGTGATTGACGGTAACCGCCGGTCTTCCCGCGTAAAAATCATCGCGGTAGGTCGCCAGCGGCTGCGCCGTTTCGGCATGGATCAGTTCACACAGATGGCGTACCTGATACGGTCCCTGCAGGCCCCCTTCATTGCCCGCCAGCCCCTGTACCAGGTTGCGTTCGCCGTCGTTCAGGCAGTCAATCTCTTCCGCCCAAATGCCCAGCAGTTTACGCAGCGGGCCCGGGAAACCGCCGAGATGGCAAAGGTCGGATTCGTTAACAATACCCGTCCAGTATGTTGTAACTAAATGACCACCGTTAGCCACAAACGCTTCGGCGCGTTCGGCAAATCCCTCACGAACCATATACAGCATTGGCGCAATGACCAGTTGATAAGCGCTCAGGTCAACGTCAGCATCGATAACATCAACCGCAATCCCCTGCTCCCAGAACGGACGGTAATGTTCGTTGACGGTATTTTCATACTCCATGCCGAGATTTCGCGGCCCCTGTGCATCATCCAGCGCCCAGCGGTTTTGCTGGTCGAAGATAATCGCCACTTTCGCATCCGTCCGGCAGCCCACGACGCCCGGCAGCTGGCTTAACATCTCGCCGAGCGCCGTCACTTCACGACCCACGCGCGTATCCAGATGACCGACATGATCGATAATCGCGCCATGAAACTTCTCAACCGAACCGCGGCTCTTACGCCACTGGAAGTACTGCACCGAATCCGCGCCGTGCGCCACCGCCTGCAGAGAAGAGAGAATATGCATTCCCGGTTTCTTCAGCTTACTGGTCGGCTGCCAGTTGGTGGCGCTCGGGGTGGATTCCATTAACACAAACGGTTTGCCGCCCTTCAGGCTGCGCATCATGTCATGATACATAGCGGTGTAGCAGGCCAGCGTGGTTTCATCTTTATCACGGTGCCACATGGGGTAGCTGTCCCATGAGATAAAGTCCAGCACCTGCGCCAGCTGCCAGTAGTCGTAATCGTAGAAATACTCCATAAAGTTGGTTGTTACCGGCAGCGCAGCATTCGCCGCTTTCAGCGGCGCAATTTCGTGGCGGCAGAAGTCCGTCACCTGAGCGGTATTGAAGCGATGCCAGTCCAGGTTCAGACCATGAATGGAGACTTCCCCCTGCGGGGCCGGAGATTCGATCTGCGACCAATCGCTGTAGGTGTGGCTCCAGAAGGTGCTCCACCAGGCGTGATTGAGGTTATCCAGCGTTTCATAGCGCGCTTTCAGCCAGTCGCGGAAACGCTCCTGGCACAGGCTACAGTGGCACTCTCCTCCGTATTCATTGGAGATATGCCAGCCCAGCACCGCCGGATGCTGCGAGTAGCGCTCCGCCAGCAGGGAATTTATTTTCAGGGTTTTATCACGGTAGACCGGCGACGACATACAGTGATTATGACGTCCACCGTGTAGCGCAGGCACCCGATCGCGACCGACGCGCAGGACCTGAGGATATTTCTGCGACATCCAGGCCGGGCGCGCGCCGCTTGGGGTCGCGAGAAAGACATGAATGCCGGCGGCATAGAGTTTATCCAGAATACTGTCCAACCAGCCAAACTCAAATACGCCTTCCTGAGGTTCAAGTTTCGCCCAGCTAAATATCCCTACCGACATAACATTACATTTTGCCTGCTGCATCATGGCAATATCTTTATCGATAATATCGGGATAGTTCTCCCACTGCTCCGGGTTATAGTCGGCGCCATGCAATAGCGCATTGACCTTCGGACTCAAAGGCGCAAATTTTTTCATAATAAACATCCTGAAGTGTAAAGCTGAATAATTAATTGAATACCTTCATCGACGGCAATGCTTTTCCCTGGCAATCAAACAGCGCCTGATTTTCCCGGGCATTCCCCTCTTTCCATTCATCATGGATATATTTCATTCCGGCAGGCGTCGCCCAGGTATTTCCCGGTACGGCAATCCACGTCGGCTCCCAATAAAAAATACCTTTACCGCGGTGGTCCGGTACGTCCGCAACGGCCTGCATTAAGTCGTGAATATAATTATATTGCCCCTGTACGGTGGCAGGATAACCGCCATCCTTTTCCTCTTTCGCCTGGAAACTATTTTCGGCGTTGTCGCAGTTTTCCAGGGTATAGGCATAAGCGGCTTCCACCACTAACACGTCTTTGTTATAGCGCTTGCTGATATCGTCCATATTGGCTTTCAGCGCGCTAATCGGACCATTCCAGTAGGTGTACATCGACAGACCAATGATGTCGTAAGGCACGTTGCGCTTGCTGATTTCATCAAACCACCAGCGGAAGGTGTCGTTTTTCGTGCCTTCGGCCAGATGAAGCATAATTTTAATCTGCTCGCCGCCGGTGAGGTTTTCCTTCAGGCCGTCAATGGCGGCGTTAAGCAGCCCCGCCAGGCGATCGAACTCGCCGCCGCCCTGCCCCCAGCTTTTGCCCTCCGGCCACAGCATACCGCCGTTGATCTCGTTGCCGATCTGGACCATATCCGGCAGCACCCCCTCCTGCTTAAAGCGGGCAATCGTGTCGCGGGTGTAGTCGTGGATCGTGGTTTTCAGCTGCGGATAATCCATTTTCTCCCAGGCCTTCGGCTTGAACTGCTTGCCCGGATCGGTCCAGAAATCGCTGTAGTGAAAATCAAGCAGCAGCTTCATACCCTGCGCTTTTGCGCGCTTCGCCAGCGCCAGCGTCGCCGCCAGATCGTTATCGCCGCCGCCGTAACGCTGACCCTGGGCGTCTTTTGGATCCACCCACAGGCGCAGGCGAACATAGTTCACGCCGTCGGCCTTCAGAATCGCGATCGGATCCTGCGGCTGATTGTTGTGGTTAAAGAACTTCGCGCCGTGCTTTTCCGCATCCAGCAGCGTGGAGATATCCGCGCCTTTAATAAAATCAGCGGGCATATTGCTAAACGCCTTCGTTTGCAGCGCATCTGCCGCCAGCGTACCGGCGGAAAAACAGCATGCCAGAGAAACAGCAAGCCACGCGGGTGTTAATCTTTTCATGGGGTTATCCTTTTGTACTGCCTGAGGTGAGGCCGGAAACAAAGTATTTTTGTAGCGCCAGATAGAGAATTGCCACCGGGACGGCAATCAGCACCGCGCCCGCCGCGTAGGTGGTATAGCTGGCGCCCATTTTCTGCGCCACCAGGTTATACAGGCCAATCGGCAGCGTGTATTTATCCGGGGTACGCAAAATGGTGCTGGAGAGGATGAAATCCCCCAGCGGGCCGGTAAATGAAAACAGCGCCACCACCGCCAGAATCGGCTTCGACAGCGGCATAATGATTTCGATAAAGATGCGGAAGCTGCTGGCGCCATCCATCCGCGCGGATTCATCCAGATCTTTGGGGATCGCGTCCAGATACCCCTTCATGAGCCAGGTATTCATCGGGATCATGCCGCCAACGTAGATCAGCACCAGCGCCAGATGGCTGTTGATCAACCCCAGCAGCTGAGAGAGAACAAAGATCGCAATCAGCGCTGAGAACTGCGGGATCATCTGCAGCAGCAGAAACAGCATCAGCCCGTTCTGCCGCCCTTTGAAACGAAACCGGGAGAACGCATAGGCCGTGAAGCTCACGCTGATTAAGGTCAACACCATGGTCATGAAGCTGATTTTCATCGAGTTCCAGTACCAGGTGAGATAATTCACATTGCCGTTAAACAGATCCGCGTAATGCTGGAACGACAGGTTTTCAGGAATAATCGACGTACTCAGCAGACTGTTCCCGGCGTTCAGAGACGCCCCTACCGTCCAGACCAGCGGATATATAATGATCGTCGATACGAAGAGGACCACCAGCCAGGTGAGAGACAGGCGAATCCACTTTTCGCGTTTAATACTCGGTGATTTAGCCATGTTGCTTCCCTTACGCCATGTCGTCGTTTTTGAAGGATTTCGTGGCGCGGAACTGCCACAACGCCAGGCCGACGACAAAAATCGACAGCAGAATCGTGATGGTGGCCGCGATGGCGTATTGCGAAGACGACATCGTTAATTTGTAGATCCACGACACCAGAATATCCGTACCGCCGGCATTCGACCCGGCTACCGCCGGTCCGCCGTTATTGAACAGGTAGATGATATTGAAGTTGTTAAAATTGAAGGTGTACTGAGTGATGATGATCGGCGCAATGGAGTAGAGCACCAGCGGCAGAGTAATGGTCCGCAGGCGGGTAAACGCGCTGGCGCCATCCATGGTGGCCGCTTCATACAGATCGTCCGGGATCGCCTGCAGGACGCCGGTGGTCATGGCGAAAACAAACGGAAAGCCCAGCCAGGTTTGCATCATGATCAGCGCCGTTTTAGTCCAGAACGGGTCGGTCAGCCAAGCCTTCGGCGTGATGCCAAAGAAGGACAAAATGGCGTTGTTAATCACCCCGAATGAATCATTGAACATGCCGGCAAAAACCAGAATCGTCACGAAGCCCGGCACCGCCCACGGCAGAATGAAAATTGTGCGGATCATAGGCTTAAAGCGCAGATCTTTCTGGTTGACCAGAATCGCCAGCAGCACGCCGACGGTACATTGCAGGGTCGTCGCCAGCAGCGTCCACACCACCGTCCACTGCAGTACGTCAAAGAAGGTCGAGCGCCAGATGGATAATGTGAAGATATTGATGAAGTTTTTGAATCCCACCCAATCCACCAGCTTCGCCGGCGGCGTGTGATAAAGGTTGTAGTTAGTAAAGGCGATAGCAAAACCAAACAGGATCGGGAAGATGACCACAAACACCAGCAGTATGAAGCCGGGCGTGATCATCAGATACGGGAAACCCTCGCTGAGCAGCATCTGATACTGCTTGCGTACGCTATTCAGCGCCATGCCTTCATCGCGCTTTTTGCCGTTAACCCAGGCATCGCGCAGCGAGAGGAAATAGACCAACAAACCGAATGCGATAATCAGTACGCTGATTATCCCTTCCGCCAGCAGGAAAATAGAG
This sequence comes from Klebsiella sp. PL-2018, assembly GCF_019048985.1. Taxonomy (NCBI): domain Bacteria; kingdom Pseudomonadati; phylum Pseudomonadota; class Gammaproteobacteria; order Enterobacterales; family Enterobacteriaceae; genus Klebsiella; species Klebsiella sp. PL-2018. The sequence goes on along the minus strand of NZ_CP077673.1, from coordinate 1,372,362 downwards.
TTATCCCGCGGGACTTCCTCGCCTAAGGTATATAACCCCCACAGGCCTTCGCTGAGAAAGTCATAGAAAATGCTCATAAAACTGCTCAGCAGCACCAGGAAGACAATCCCCTTCAGCCACTGGCGGTGATAAAACTGCCCAAAACCCGGCACGATAGCCAGCAACAGGCCGCACCACGCATGGCGTCCTGCGCCGCGCGCTTCGGCAATATTTTCGCTGGGATTGATAATCACACACGACTCCTTCTGAAAACGGGAGGACGGCCCTCCCGTTCTGTTACATCACCGAATTATTGATTGCTGGCCTGCATGGCTTCGATCTGCATCTTGATCTGCTTTTCAGCGTTATCGAGCGCCGCTTTCGGCTCCTGTTTACCGGTCAGGCTAAGCTCGAGCGCGGCGTTCGCCGGGCCCCATACCTCACCCATTTCCGGGATCCCGGGCATCGCCGTCGCCCGCGCTGACTGCACCGCCACCGCGCTGGCCTTTTCGTCATTCTTAATCAGCGGATCGTCAATCATGGCCTTCAGCGGCGGGATTTCTCCGGTGGCGACATAACGCGCTTTCACGTACTGCGGCTGGTTAATGAACTCGATAAACTGCTGCGCCAGCGCTTTATCTTTACTCCACGTCGAGACGACATAGCCCTTCACGCCGAGGAAGGAGCTCATCGGTTTGCCATCCGGCAGCGTCGGCAAAGGCGCGACGCCATAATGAATGCCTGCCGCTTCATACGGCTGGAAGGCCCACGGGCCGTTAATCACCGCAGCCGCTTTCTTCTCGGTGAACAGCGAGTCGATGGCGTTCAGCCCGTTATCGCCGAGGATCCCCGCCGGGAATACCTTGTCGGTGTAGAATTTTTTCAGGAAAGTCACCGCTTCCACCGCGCCTGGCTTATTCAGGCCGACATCCTGCGGGTTGAAGCTGCCTTTGTCGTTTTTGCCAAAGATATAGCCGCCCATTGGGCCAATAGCGCCCCAGCTGTAATAGATCTGGTCAAACTTCGCCAGCAGGCCGTACTTACCCTCTTCGCGCTGCTTCTTCGAATAGTCGAACCAGGCCTGCAGGCTATCCAGCGGCTTATCGATCAGGTCTTTGTTGTAAATCAGCACCAGGGTTTCCACCGCTTTCGGTACGCCGTAAAGCACGTTATCCATATGGAACGCGTTGATTGATGCCGGCGTAAAGGCCTCCTGCTTCGCCTGGTCCAGCGTCAGGGGAGACAGCAGTCCCTGGACGACCGCACCGCCTAGCTGGTCATTAGGGATCACCAGCACGTCCGGGCCAATGCCCGCCGGGCCATCAAGGCGTAGCTTTTCCAGCTGCTGGGCGTACGGCATTTCCTGCACGTTCACCTTAACGTTGAACTGCTTTTCAAAATCGCTTACCGCGGCCTTAATGCCGTCGGATTTTTTGATGTCTTCCCAGACGTTGAGCTGTCCGGCCGCGTGCGCCTGCAGGCTAACCAGCTGCCCGGCAGCCAGAGTAGTAAGGATCAGTGCAGCAAGAGTGTTCTTTTTCATTATCAACCTCATGTGAAGGTATAACAATTTAATGGTTTTTATTGGGCGATGTGACTTCCGAGAATCTTTCAGTTAACTGATAAACAGTGATTCATAAACAAATATGCCGTTATTCCTGATTTGTTATACGGTACGCTTTGAATGCTGACAAAACTACTGAAAGCTGCCAGTTGTGTGATCGTGATTGCAGAAATGAAACATCGATATAGGGCGCTAAAACTCTGGAAGTTATAGTCACTGCATGATTTTAGTGTCGTTGAGCATCGCCCGGCTGAATTGTTACACGTTATACAAATAATGCGTCACAGCCCAAATCCCAACGGCAAAAACGGCTACTAACCCGGGGAGTGTTGATGTCCAATATACGACTGAGGAATGTCACCAAACGGTTCGGCAGTACAGTGACGCTGCATCAGGTAAATCTTGATATTGAAGATGGCGAGTTTGCGGTTTTCGTCGGTCCGTCAGGCTGCGGCAAATCGACGCTACTGCGAATGATTGCCGGTCTCGAAGAGGTGAGCGAAGGTGAAGTGCTTATTGGCGATGAGGTGATGAATGATGTCGTTCCTGCCCATCGCGGCGTCGCCATGGTATTCCAGTCCTATGCGCTCTACCCGCATATGACGGTAGCGGAAAATATGGGCTATGGCCTGAAGGTGAATAAAGTGCCAAAAGATGAAATTCGCCGCCAGGTTGAAATGGTGGCGAAAACGCTGCAGCTCTCTCATCTGCTGGATCGCAAACCTAAGCAGCTTTCCGGCGGCCAGCGCCAGCGCGTGGCGATCGGTCGCGCCATCGTGCGTAATCCACGGGTGTTTATGTTTGATGAACCCCTCTCCAACCTGGATGCCGAGCTGCGCGTTGAGATGCGCCTGCATATTGCTAAACTGCATCATGAACTCAAAACCACCATGGTTTATGTCACCCACGATCAGGTTGAAGCGATGACGCTGGCCGATAAAATCGTGGTAATGAACTACGGCAAAGTTGAGCAGATGGGTTCGCCGATGTCGCTGTATTACAACCCGGTCAATAAGTTCGTTGCGGGATTTATCGGTTCGCCGAAAATGAACTTCCTGCCCGCGACGGTCACCGCATGGCAGCCGGGCCAGCTTAGCGTGAAGATGGCGCAAGATCATAATCTGACGCTCAATATCACCACATCGCCGCTGCAGCCCGGCGCTGCCGTTACCCTCGGTATTCGCCCTGAACATCTCTCAACTGATGTGAATATCGGTACCGTAGTTGAGTTTCAATGTGAAGTCGTGGAGAGACTGGGTAACAACACCTATCTGTTCGGCCAGTGCTACGGCCACGATAACGTCAAAATTCTGCTGCCCGGCGACGTTCATTTCCGTCCATGGCAGAAGATAAGGGTCGCGTTTGACGATCGCTACTGCATGGTCTTCGACGAAAACGACCAGCGGATTAGCGCTGACATCGCTGCGCCGGACGCCCATTAAGCGCAACATATGACTGTCATGATTGCGCTTTAGAATATGAATCTGTGCTGACAACGCTTATTGCCAGCATACCAGCCCTCGTTTTTCTCCGCGACGCTCCAGGCCTTGGGCGTCGCGGTTCATCCACTGTTAGCCCGAATTCGTTGCTATCTTGCGGTTCGGGCCTTTTTCTACCCCGTGCTGAACCCTCTTTTATCTTTCGCGTATACTCATCGAACCCCTCAATAAAATAAGGAAATACTCATGACGACCCGGCATCAGGTGAGTCTGGTTACAGGGGTATTGATACTGGCCATTATCCTGCCGGTCGCGCTGAGCATCTGGCTGGCAATGCAGCAGGCCAAAGAGCAATTTTATAGCGAACTGGACAACTTTTCCGTCCGCGTACTGGCCCGCGTTCAGCAGGTTGCCGATCAGGCAAGAGAGGCGCTGAACGAAGCTGATGCGCATGCGGCTACCACCTGCAGTCCGCAGCATTTGCTCACGATGCGACGGATCGCCTATACCCATCGCTACGTTCAGGAAGTGCTGTGGTTACATGAGGGTATTCCGCAGTGCTCTTCCCTCGAAGATCATCAGGTTTCGGTTACCTTTCCTGCTCCCGACCACATCACGGCCGATGGCTATCGTACCTGGCATACCTCAGTTAACGATCTGGGTCTGAAACATAAAATGACGGCCATGGGCAGCGAGCATCACGTGGTGATGATCGATCCCGAGTCGTTTATCGATGTCATTCCATTAGGCCATGAACAGATTCACACGCTCTTGTTCGGCACGCAGCGCAATCAAATCATCATTAGCAGTAAACCGCTCAACGCTGCCGTCTGGGAGAGAATTAAGCATCAGTATGCCAGGACCCTAACCCTCGATAGCACCGTTTATCGTCTTCATCGTCTCCCGGAGCTGGGGCTGGCCATTGCCACCTGGTCCTCGACGGTGCCGCTGCAGAAAAAGCTACATCAGCAGCTGATGCTGTGGCTGCCGATTGGTCTGTTCACCAGCCTTCTGGCCTCATTTCTGCTGCTTCGCCTGCTGCGAAGGCTGCGCTCACCGCGTAATGGGATGCTGGACGCGCTGAATTCTCATGCCATCCAGGTTTATTACCAGCCCATTATTTCGCTGCAGAGTGGAAAGATCGTCGGCGCGGAGGCGCTTGCTCGCTGGAGGCAACCCGATGGCAGTTTCTTATCGCCGGATATTTTTATTCCGCTTGCCGAACAAACCGGGCTGATTACCCGCTTAACCGAAGATATTGTACGGAAAATATTTACCGATCTCGGTACCTGGCTGCGGCAGCGCCCGGAGATACACATCTCGATAAACCTGTCGGTTGATGATTTGCGTTCGCCAAGGCTGCCGATGCTGTTACAAGATCAGCTTCAGCGCTGGGGCATCAGCGCTCAGCAGATCATTCTGGAAATCACCGAGCGCGGTTTTGTCGACCCGCAAACCACTCTGCCAGTCATCGCCGGCTATCGTCAGGCAGGACACCGTATCTCCATCGATGACTTCGGCACCGGCTATTCCAGCCTGAGCTATTTACAAAAGCTGGACGTTGATACCCTAAAAATCGATAAAGCATTTGTCGATACGCTGGAGTGTGAATCGCTGACGCCGCACATCATTGAAATGGCGAAAGCGCTCAATCTGGCGACCGTCGCAGAAGGCGTCGAAACCGAAAGCCAACGCGACTGGCTGCGCATGCATGGCGTGCTGTATGCACAGGGCTGGCTTTATAGTAAGGCGCTGCCAAAAGAGAAATTTATTCTGTGGGCCGAGAATAACCTCAAGGCGTATTCATCACCGTCCGGAACACATGATGACTGAGCCTATTTCAGATAGGATTTTATCACCTGCATCACCACATCAAGGTCAGCCTCACGCTGACCTTCTTCCGGCTCCTTCACGACATGATCCGTTAAATGCCCCTGGATAACCTGCATCATCATGCCGTTTACCGCACCGCGAATGGCAGCCAGCTGCTGTAGAACCTCTGCGCATTCATGCTCGCGGTTAAGCATTTTTTCCAGCGCGGCGCTTTGCCCCTGAATTTTCTTCAATCGGGTCAATAACATCTTCTTGTGACGAACGGTATGTGACATTTCGCGATCCACTATTTGATTAATCGATCGTTTCCACTAACGACCCTTGTATGCAATCAGAACAGCATAACATGCCCTACTCCCCCGGAGTATTTTTCTACTGGGGGGTAGTATTTATGTACTGGGGGGGAGTAGCATACAAGCACTTTTTAGTTAGGGATCACGTTATGAACGATTTCGCTTCACTCCTGCAGCAGGGCAACGCCTGGCTATTTATTCCCAGCGCGATTCTGCTGGGCGCGCTGCACGGCCTTGAGCCCGGGCACTCAAAAACCATGATGGCGGCATTTATCGTGGCGGTGCGCGGAACATTAAAGCAGGCGGTGCTGCTGGGGCTGGCGGCGACGGTATCGCATACGGCGGTGGTCTGGCTGGTGGCCATGGCAGGCCTGTGGTTCGGCCGCGGCTGGAATGCACAAACGTCGGAACCCTGGTTTCAGCTAATCTCAGGGGGCCTTATCGTACTGATTGTCTGCTGGATGCTGGCGCGTACCTGGCGCGAATCGCGTTCACATACCCATACCCATGACCATACCCATGACCATGACCATGAACATGAACATCATCACGATCGCCACCTTGCGCATCAACATCATCCTCACGCTCACCAACCTTCGCGGGTTGCCGCCGATGACTGGCAGGACGCCCATCAGCGCGCGCATGCGCAAGCGATCAATCGCCGCTTTAACGGCCAGCGGGTCACCACCGGGCAGATCGTCTTGTTCGGACTGACCGGGGGACTCATTCCCTGCCCGGCATCCATTACCGTACTGCTCATTTGCCTGCAGTTGAAAAAGTTCTCGCTGGGGGCAACCCTGGTACTGGGGTTTAGCGTTGGGCTGGCGATCACCCTGGTGGCTTCCGGCGCAATTGCCGCCCTCAGCCTGAAGCACGTGGCAAACCGCTGGCCCGGGCTGAACGATCTCTCGCGCAAAGCGCCGTGGATTTCCGGCATCCTGATTATGGTGGTGGGTTTTTATATGCTGCTGCATGGCTGGAGTCATCTGTAGCGCGTCTATCGCCATCCCCAAAAGCTATGGGGATGGCAAAGATGAATTACTCATCCAGAAGCGGGGCAAAGCCGCCGTATATCATTCGTTTTCCATCAAAGGGCATCGATTCGCCAAACTCTTTCATCCGCGGGTCGGCCATCATTTTGGCATTCGCGGCATCGCGAACCTCTTTAGAGGGATACTCAATCCAGCTGAACACCACCTCTTCACTCTCCTCCGCTTTCACCGCCAGGCGAAAATCGGTCAGCTTGCCATCCGGGACATCATCCGCCCAGCACTCGACCACGCGGAGTGCGCCAAACTCTTTAAATAATGGCGCGGCCTTTGCTGCCATCTCGCGGTATGCCTCCTTATTTTCCGCCGGTACGGCAACGACAAAACCATCAACGTACTTCATGAGTCTGCTCTCCGAAGTGAACAGTACGGCCGGAGAATCCGGCCGTATCTGAATTGATAAGTTTAGTCTCCAGGTCTGATGGCAGCGTAAAATCAGGAGATAGCCTCACCGGGTTTCGCCAGAGCCTTCCGCGCGGCTGGCTGATGAAACCACGGCAGACACAGCTGGATTAGCGGGCCGATAGTTAACGCATAGAGTACGGTTCCCACGCCAAACTTGCCGCCCATCATCCAGCCAATCAGCAGGACCGAAACTTCAATCGCGGTGCGGATACCGCGCAGCGACCACCCCGTACGAGCATGCAGACCGGTCATCAGCCCATCGCGCGGCCCGGGACCAAAGCCCGCGCCAATATACATCCCCGTCGCCAGCGCATTCAGTACGATAGCGCCCGCCAGCAGCAGGCTACGCGCCACCAGCGAATCCAACGGCGGCAGCACGGCTAAGGTCGCGTTTGCCGCCAGCCCCAGCACAATCACGTTGCTCACCGTACCCAGCCCCGGCATTTGCCGTAGCGGGATCCACAGCAGCAGCACTGCCGCTCCCGTCAGGATCATGACCGTACCAAAATCCAGATTAAACTGCTTACCGATCCCCAGATGAAAAACATCCCACGGATCGGCCCCCAGATTGGCATGCACAAATAACGCGGTCGACACGCCGTACAGGACCAGACCAATGTAAAGTTGCAGCAAGCGACGTACCATTTTTCACCTCAGGACAATTGCGATTTCCCTTATCATCAGTAAAAATGGATTGATAATTAATGGCCAGTTTTTAAAAAGTGGATTGCTATGTTATCTCGTCGCTTTGGTGCACAATCGCTGGTACGGCTGCTCGGTCACTGGCAGGAGTCCACTTCTCGCACGCCTATCTGGCGTCAGCTTGCAGAAGCGCTGCGCCTGCTCATCCTCGATGGCCGCCTGGCGCTGGAAACGCGACTGCCTGGGGAACGTGAACTGGCGGCTGCCCTGAATATCAGCCGCACCACGGTTGCCAGCGCGCTCGGTCAGCTTCGGGAAGAAGGTTATCTCTACAGCCGTCAGGGAAGCGGTTCGCGGATCGCCTTGCCGGAGCGTCCGGTAGAGGCGGCGGCCAAACAAACGGACCCGCTATCGGTGAATCTGGCCGTTGCCTCCCTTAGCGCCGGCCCCGAGATCCATCAGGCCTACAGCCAGGCCTTAAAGATCATGCCTGAACATTTATCCAACACCGGTTACGATCAACAAGGGCTCCCGCTTCTGCGCGAAGCCATCGCCCGCCGCTATAGCGAACGCGGGCTGCCAACCCGCAGCGATGAAGTGATGATCGTCAACGGGGCCCTTAGCGGCTTTGCGCTGGTACTGCGTTTATTCACCGGGCCCGGCGATCGGGTGGTGGTGGATGCACCAACTTACCCCATGGCGCTTAGCGCGATACAAGGCGCATCATGTCGTCCGGTTAGCGTGGCGTTACCGCAGCAGGGATGGGATTGCGATGGTCTGGCGGCAACGATTGCCCAAACTGCTCCGCGTCTGGCCTGGCTGATGCCGGATTTTCATAATCCCACCGGCCGCTGTATGGATAGCGCAACGCGCCAGCGGGTAGCGGACATCGCCGCACAAACCCGCACCACGCTGGTGGCAGACGAAACGATGGTGGATTTATGGTATGACGCCCCGCCGCCGCCGCCTCTAGCGGCATTTAATCCTGATGCCCCGGTGATAACCATCGGTTCAGCGGGAAAAAGCTTCTGGGGCGGCCTGCGAATAGGTTGGATCCGCGCTTCTTCGCGAACTATTGCTTCGCTGGTTCAGGCCCGCGACTCTCTCGATCTCGGCTCCCCGCTGCTGGAACAGCTGGCCTGCTGCTGGTTGCTTGAGAATGAGAACAGGCTGCTACCGTCACGGCGCGCCATGCTGGCGACTCGCCGGGATATGTGCGGCGCGCTGATGGCGGAATATTTTCCCCACTGGCACTTCACGCCGCCGGAAGGAGGACTCTCTTTTTGGGTGGAATTACCGGGAATGCTGGCGACGCTCTTTTCCGTTCGCGCTGAAAGCCGGGGAATTCACATCGGGACGGGAACTCGCTTTGGCCTGGCCGGCGCGTTTGATCGCTATTTGCGTTTGCCCTTTACCCTTTCGGATGACGAACTGCGCAACGCGTTTACGACATTGCAGCCGTTGTGGCATAGTCTGACTGAGCAGAAAGAGAGTTTCCGCCTGAGGAAAATCATTTAAGAAAATATCGACGGGCTGGAGCCAGCCCGTCAAAAACCATCATCCATGACGCATATGAGATGTTTTTATAAAATTGCGCTTCAATTTTGTCTTTCTGACGTGTCAGCCCGATGACAAAATTGCAATAGTTTCATTAATGCTGACGCGGGATCGGAAACCCTTTCAGAGAAATAATAAAGCCGTCTTCATCTTTTTTTATTTTTGCCCCTGTGTCACACCAGTCGGAGGCAATGCGAAAGAACTCATCGCTACCGATATTCCAGTTCAGGCGTACGTGCTTAACGTATCCGGAACGCAGCATATCGCAGGCTTCGCTATAGTTGCTGGCTGTAGAGAGTTGTTGTTTCATTTTTTCTTCTTCAGAATTTTACGTAATGCTTTGATTTCTTTAGGGGTTAATGGAGACGCTTCCTCTTCGGTATGCTGGCTATCGATATCTTCTTCCGAAACCCCCGCCTCGTCTGCTGATTCCGCTACCTGAAAGGCCAGCAGCAGCAGTTTCTCCGTAGCTGTTCCTAAATTTTCGTTATTTTCTTCCGCATACTGACGCAGCTTTTCTTTTAACTCGCCATCAATTTTTACGTTCAGAACCACAGTGGTCATAGTCACGCTTCCCGTGAAATAAAATCATCATATAATTAATACACGAAGTTAACATGCTGATCCAGACATATATTTTTAGCTTATATCAAACTACATTTTCCCATGAATAATCTGCACGTTATATATGACATAAAGATGACAATAATATTTCAGTTAAATTTCAAATTTATGACGTAGTGAATTTTTGGCATAAAAAATAGAGGGTTTAGAAACCAAAAATACTCACAATATATTTGTGGATATTAAATATGAAGGCTGAGGGAAACCATGGAATGAATGCGAATAGCGAGAGGGTACCCTGAAATGGGTGGGGGCCCTGCCAGCTACATCCCGGCACACACGTCGTCTGCTCTGGCTGCTTCCTTCCGGACCTGACCTGGTAAACAGAGTAGCGTTGCGGGAGAACCAACAGAGCCCCCATTGAGAGCGTTAGTTACCTAACGCGCTGGCGCATTATCCCTGCTGAACCCCTGAATTGCAAGCCGCCGGCGATTGGGTGCTGGTTTATTGCGCAAAGTCGCGTCTACAGCGGCTTCTCAGCGTAAAATGGCCCCGATCCCCTTATGAGATTGCGAGCACACTCTCAGCGGAAATCCTCGCCAGCGGCCATAATGAGGCTTATCTACCGTCTTTTTTAATCAACGCACTGTCTCAATGGTATATGAATGAGTGAATCACCGCGTTTAATCACTACCCTGGCGATGCCGGCCATCGCCGAAGTGACCGTTTCCTTCCGCGGTTTAAACTTTCTGCGTCCGGAGGTCATCCTCGATTTTGTGACGATTAGCAATAATCAGCTGCTCGCCGTCACCCCGGTCGCGCTGCTCTACTCTACCGTCGGCGTCCTTCAGCACATTGAATTACGTAAACTCCCCATCGACGTCAGCGGTCGCGTGGTGTATCCGATATCAACGCTTAAGCTTCCGGCAATGCGCGCAAAGCTGGTGATTAACGCCCAGTCAAAACGCCTGAAGTTTCTTGAAACACTGCTGAGCAATACGGCGAATGAAAATGTTCATGGCATGCAGGTGCTGGGTCTGGCGCTGGAATTTACCATCGTTAAATCGGCCTGACCCGCTATCTGTACAGCCCGTCATACAACGCTTATCCTGAGCCTTTTCCGGCAACAGGACGTACTATGGATTCTCACGATACTTTTCCGCAGCGGGTCTGGCAGATAGTCGCCTCGATTCCAGAGGGATACGTTGCCACCTACGGCGACATTGCTCATCTGGCGGGTTCACCGCGAGCGGCTCGCCAGGTGGGCGGAGTATTAAAGCGCCTGCCGGAAGGATCGACTCTCCCCTGGCATCGGGTCGTCAACCGCCACGGCGATATCTCCCTTACCGGACCAGATCTGCAGCGCCAACGCCAGGCGCTACTGGCGGAGGGCGTCCAGGTTTCAGGCAGCGGACATATTGATCTGCAGCACTACCGCTGGATTTATTGAAGGCAAAAAAATGCCCCTGTAAAGGGGCATGGTGGGGAGTTACTGGGCAGCAGGGGCGCTGTTGTTCGCCACCGGCACCGCCGTTTGCTGAACCGGCACCAGCACCAGATCGGCCCGGTTACCGCCCTGGTTAATCACCGTCTGCACGGTATCGGTAATAAACATCAGCTGACCGTTAACGGTAATCGCCGCGCTGAGAAGAATGCGGGCATTAGGCTGAATTTGCGCCTGGTTATAGGGCAGGACAAAGTTAAACGGCGCCTGCTTCCCTTCGGTCCTTACCGCTTTTTGCGACAGCACGTGCGCTGGCGCATCGGCCAGAGACGCATCCGACAGGGTTACGGTCAATACCGCGTCCGGCGGTAACGCCACGCGCTGTCGAATATTGATGGTCCCGGATACGTTAGGCTGCTGCTGCGAGGAGCTTAGTGAGGCAATGCCATAAGGATCGGGCGCCGCCTGGTTCGCTGCATTGCTGTTGTGGTTGTTGGCACAGGCAGACAGCGTAGCCGCTACGGCTAAAGCACTTAACATATAGGCAAATTTCATTCTTTTCTCCTTTTCATCCCTTCTTTAACAGGAGTACATCCAGCCACAATCGGGGACAGGACATTAGTATCGTGAATAAGTGTGGCACAGATCTCAGATCTCTTCCTGGAAAAGAGCCCATATTCAGATTATTGAACCCATCGGACCACTTGCGATTCCAGGTTATACTTTGCCTCAATAACGCGCTGCGCCAGGCAGTCATCATTGATTGAGGATAACTATGAGTCAGGCACTAACCCATTTGCTGGCATTGTTAAATCTGGAAAAAATTGAAGAGGGATTGTTCCGCGGACAGAGCGAAGATCTGGGATTGCGACAGGTCTTTGGCGGCCAGGTAGTGGGTCAGGCGCTGTATGCGGCAAAAGAGACGGTGCCCTCAGAACGCCTGATTCACTCGTTTCACAGCTACTTCTTGCGTCCCGGCGATAGCCTGAAACCTATCATCTATGATGTTGAAGTCCTGCGCGATGGCAATAGCTTCAGCGCCCGCCGGGTGGCGGCGATTCAAAACGGGAAGCCCATTTTCTATATGACCGCCTCTTTCCAGGCGCCAGAACCCGGCTATGAACATCAGAAAACCATGCCAGCGGCACCCGCTCCGGACGCGCTTCCCTCCGAAACGGATATTGCCCGCAAGCTGGCCCACCTGCTGCCGCCGCAGGTCAAAGAGAAATTTCTCTGCGATAAACCGCTGGAGATTCGCCCGGTCGAATTCCATAACCCTCTGAAAGGACACGTTGCAGAACCAACGCGTCAGGTCTGGATCCGCGCCAACGGCGCAGTGCCGGAAGATCTCCGCACCCATCAGTCTCTGCTGGGCTACGCTTCGGATTTTAACTTCCTGCCCGTTGCCCTGCAGCCTCACGGCGTCGGTTTTCTGGAGCCGGGCATGCAGGTTGCCACCATCGATCACTCAATGTGGTTCCACCGCCCGTTCAACATCAACGACTGGCTGCTGTACAGCGTTGAGAGCACCTCCGCCTCCAGCGCGCGCGGTTTTGTCCGCGGCGAGTTCTACACTCAGGACGGTACGCTGGTGGCTTCCACGGTGCAGGAAGGCGTCATGCGTAATCGCAACGCATAAAAAAGCAGAGCCTCCCCGAGGGGAGGCTCTGCAGCTTCAGGAGATAACTCGTTTTATCAGGCGTTGTAGGCGTTTTCGCCGTGGCTGTTTACGTCCAGCCCTTCACGCTCTTGATCTTCCGGTACGCGCAGGCCAACGGTCATATCGGCAACCTTGTAACCGATAAAGGCGACGACGCCTGACCAGACGATGGTGATACCGATGCTTTCCAGCTGTACCAGAACCTGATGGCCCATGGTGACGCCTTCCGCGTAGCCCACACCGCCCAGAGAAGTCGCGGCGAAGATACCGGTCAGGATGCAACCTACGATACCGCAGACGCCGTGGACGCCAAACACATCGCACGGGTCATCCACGCGCAGCCAGCGTTTCAGAACGGTGACGCCCCACAGACCCGCAAGGCCCGCTGCGATACCCACAATCAGCGAGCCGCCGACGCCAATATAGCCACAGGCCGGAGTGATGCCGACCAGACCGGCAATCGCCCCTGAACAGGCGCCGAGCAGTGACGGCTTGCCGCGGGTTGCCCACTCGCCGAAGGTCCATGCCAGGATAGCCGCCGCCGTTGCAACCACGGTGTTAACGAACGCCAGACCGGCAATTTCGTTCGCCGCGCTTGCTGAACCGGCGTTAAAGCCGAACCAGCCAACGTAGAGGATAGCGGTGCCGGTGAAAACCATCGGCAGGTTATGCGGTTTGAACGCTTCTTTACCAAAGCCGACGCGTTTGCCCATCATGTAGGCGCCCACCAGCCCCGCGACCGCGGCGTTGATGTGAACAACCGTACCGCCGGCGAAATCAAGCGCGCCGTGCGTAGCCAACAGACCGCCGCCCCATACCATGTGCGCAATCGGCACATAAGAGAGCGTCATCCATACCACAACGAATATCAGTACCGCCGAGAAGCGAATACGTTCCGCCAGCGCACCGACGATCAGGCCAACGGTAATACAGGCAAAGGAGCCCTGGAAAGCAACGTGGATGTACTGATAGAAGCTCCCCATCAGCGCTTTCAGTTCAATATTTTTCAGCAGTACCCAGTCGAAGTTGCCGAAGAAGCTGCCGCCAGCGCCGAAGGCCAGCGTGTAGCCATAAACCACCCACAGTACGCAGACCAGCGCAAACGTCACGATGACCTGCGTCAGCATGGAGAGAACGTTTTTACCGCGGATCAGCCCGCCGTAGAACAGCGCGATGCCCGGAATCGTCATAAACAGCACCAGCGCGGTGCAAATCATCATAAAAGCGTTGTCGGCTTTGTCCGCGACCGCCGGTGCAGCCATCGCCAGCCCCGGAAGAAGAGCCAACGCTCCCAGACCTGTTTTCATTGTTGCTATCTTCATTGTTTCGTTCCCCATCACTGTGTGGTCTGAAAGTTACAGTGCCGCTTCGTCTGATTCGCCGGTACGGATGCGAATCACGCGCTGCAGCTCGGCGACAAAGATTTTGCCGTCGCCAATCTTTCCGGTGTAAGCCGCTTTACTGATGACATCGACGACTTCGTCCAGCTGATCGTCGGCAATCGCGACGTCAATCTTCACTTTCGGCAGAAAATTGACGCTATATTCCGCGCCGCGATAGAGCTCCGCGTGGCCTTTCTGACGGCCGAACCCTTTAACTTCAGTGACCGTCAGGCCCTGAATACCCATTGAAGATAATGCTTCACGCACGTCTTCCAGTTTGAATGGTTTGATTACCACGGTAACCAGCTTCATAAGTCCCCTCCAGTCAGAATTCGGTAATGGCCGCAGCTAACACGTTTCTAATAAAGCAAGGGCTATGCCAGAAATGAAAAAGGACCGCCAGGCGGCCCTTTTTGAGGAGGAAGGAGAATAATTCGGCGGAAACGAAGCGGCAAAATGCCTCTTTTGCCTGAAACTGCACCATTTCAGTGCGCAGCTTGTGACGATTTTGCACCACCTCAGGCCGCGGCGGCGCCGCTGCCTGTTTATGGTGCATCAGGCGATAAGCGACTCTTCCTGCGCGCTGGCCGCCAGCTCTTCGCCAGCCAGCTGCAGCTGATACATCTGCCAGTAGCGGCCTCTGGCCGCCAGCAGCTGCTGGTGACTTCCGCGCTCAACGGCCTGACCGCGGTGCAGTACCAGGATCGTATCGGCCTCGACGATGGTCGATAAGCGGTGCGCAATCACCACCAGCGTGGTGTGCTCGCGCACCCGAGCCAGAGCCTGCTGAATCGCCTGCTCGGTACCGGAATCGATATTGGCCGTCGCCTCATCAAGAATCAGCACCTGCGGCGTATCGACCAGCACCCGCGCCAGCGCCAGCAGCTGTTTCTGGCCAACGGAGAGATTATTCCCCTGCTCGCCCAGCAGCGTATAAATACCGTTTTCCATTTCACGGGCCAGCGCCGCCAGCTGTACCGCTTCCAGCGCTTCCCACACCTGCTCTTCGCTGATGTCGCGACCGAGGGTGACGTTGGCATAGAAGGTGTCAGCCAGCACCACCGGATCCTGCTGCACCATTGCAATCCCCTGCCGCAGCGCGCTGTGGCTTAAGGAAGAAAGCGGACGACCGTCGATGCGAATCTCTCCCTGGGTTAACGGGTAGTAGCCCATCATCAGGCTGGCCAGGGTGCTTTTACCGCTCCCGGTATGACCAACCAGCGCCACAAAGCTGCGGGACGGGATATCGAGATTAATATCCTGCAACACCAGGCTATCGTCGCGGTAGGCAAAAGAGACATGATCGATACTCATCGCCCCGCTGCGCAGCGGCTCGCTATCTTCACCCCACGCCTGACGCGGTTTGTCCATGAGCTCGAAGACGCGCTCGCCCGCCACGACCGCCTGCTGCAGCATTGACTGCTGGGTGGTCAGCTCGATCAGCGGCTCGTTCAGTCGCCCAAGATAGCTAATAAAGGCGTATAGCACCCCGACTTCGATCGTTCCGCTGCTGCTGAAACCAAACAGCATCAGCAGGCCGCAGAGAATTAATGAAGAGAACAGGCTCAGCAGTGGGCGCAGCAGGAAGCCATCAAGACGCAGGGTTTGCATACGCGCCAGATAGTGGGCGTAGCTGGCCTCGCGCATCCGCTCGCCGAACCGCGCCTGCTGGCGGAACTGCTGGATGACGCCCATGCCGTTAATCACTTCATTAAAACCGTCGTTGATGTCCGCCAGCCAGGCGCGAACCCGCCTGACGATGGGCGTGCTGTAGCGCTGATAAATCATCATCACGATCAGCACCGCCGGGAAAATAGCGATAGCCACCAGCGCCATCCGCCAGTCAAGGCTGAACATCGCCACCAGCATCGCGCCAATCAAAGCGGCGCTTCGTAGCACGGTCGCCACCACGGTCACGTAGAGATCGCGAATCACTTCGGTATCGTTGGTAACCCGCGAGATGAGCTGCCCGACCGGCTGCGTATCAAACTCGCTGAGCGGCTGACGCAGCGCGGCGTCCATCACATCGCTGCGCAGCTGCTGCACCACGCCGACCGCCGCGCGATTAAACAGCAGCGCCTGGCAATAATGCAGGCCAGCGGCAAGAAGTTGCAGGCCGATATAGGCCACGGCGAGACCGCAGACCAGCTTCAACGGCAGCGAGTGCTTCGCCACCATATTGTCGATAAAGTAGCTGATCAGCAGCGGGCCGCTGACTTCCGCCACCGCCGCAACCCACATCATGGCAACCGCTATCATCAGCGGTTTACGCCACGGGGAGCCGTAGGCCAGCAGGCGCTTTAAGGTCGGCCAGAGTTCAGTGAAACTACGCACCGGCGACCTCCTTATCTTCCTGCGGGACATCATCCAGCGCCGCTTCCAGCTGCTGATAACGGTACATATCCCGATACCAGCCCGGCTGCGCCGCCAGCGCCTCATGGCGACCGCGCTGGGAAATATGCCCGTGCTGCATCACCAGAATTTCGCTGGCCTCGGTCAACGCCGACAGGCGATGGGCGCTAATGATCACCGTCCGCCCCTCTCCCCACTGCCGCAGGTTATGCAAAATCTGGTGCTCCGTTCTGCCGTCCACCGCCGACAGCGCATCATCAAGGATCAGAATCTCCGCCTCCAGCAGCAGCGCGCGGGCGATGGAAATACGCTGCTTTTGCCCGCCGGAAAGCATCACGCCGCGCTCGCCGACTTCGGTGTTATACCCCTGCGGCAGGCGCAGGATATCCTCATGCACGCTGGCAAGCCGCGCAACGTGCTCGATTTGCTCCTGCGTGGCGTCCGGTTTACCGAGAGCAATGTTGCTGGCAACGGTATCGGAGAACAGGAACGGTGTCTGATTAACCACCGCCAGACGTGCGCGCCAGCTATCCAGCTGTAGCCGGGTCAGGGGAACGTCGTGGAAGCGGATATCGCCTTCAGTCACGTCAAAGTGGCGCTGAATCAGCGCCAGAATGGTGCTCTTGCCGGAGCCGGTCGGCCCGCAAATCCCCAGCATCTGCCCGGGCTGGAGCGTAAAGTTGACCTTTTCCAGCGAGACCTTGTTCGCCTGCGGGTAGATAAACTCGCGCACGGCGACGCTAAGCGTACCGCGCCCTTCCGGCGTCGGCTCGCTGCCGTCGTTCACCACCGGCGCCTCCTCCAGCATGGTGCGAATGCGCGCATAGGCCGCGCTGCCGCGCTCAACGATGTTAAACATCCACGCCAGCGCCAGCATTGGCCAGATCATCAGGCCGAGGTACATCACAAAGCTGGTGAGCTGACCCAGAGTCAGGCTGCCCTGGATCACCATCCAGCTGCCGCCGCCGATGGCCAGCAGGTTAGCGGTCCCGATAGCGATATAAATCGTCGGGTCAAAGCGGGCGTCGATACGCGCCACGCGCATGTTTTTCGCCCCGGTATCCGCGGCGTCGGCGGCAAACAGCGCCGACTGTCGGTCTTCGAGACCAAAGGCTTTGATCATGCGGATGCTGGTCAGGCTCTCCTGGGTGCGGTCGTTGAGGCTGGAGAAGGCCGCCTGCGCGACGCGAAAGCGTTCGTGTAATGCATCGCCGTTACGCTTAATCGCCAGCGCCATCAGCGGCATGGGCAGCAGCGCCAGCAGGGTTAACTGCCAGCTGATTTGCGTCGACATGACAATCAGCACCGCGCAGCCCATGACCAGCGAGTCAACCAGGGTTAATACCCCCTCGCCGGCGGCGAACACCACCCGATCCACATCGTTGGTGGCGCGAGCGATCAGATCGCCGGTACGATGGCGCAGGTAAAAGGCCGGATGCTGGCGGCTGAGCTGGCGATAGAAATCCTCGCGCAGTTCGACGGCCAGCTGATAAGAGGCGCCGAAAAGCAATACGCGCCAGACGTAGCGCAGCAGATAGACCATCACCGCAATAACGACCAGCAGGCCGATCCACATCCACACCTTTTCCGCGGTGTAATGTTGTTTTGTTACGCCGTCAACCACGATACCCACCACCTTTGGCGGCACCAGTTGCAGAATGGCAATCACGATCAGCAGAGCAATAGCGCCGAGGTAACGACGCCACTCCCGGCGGAAATACCAGCTAAGTTGGGCAAATAATCGCAAGCAGTTAAATCCTGAGTGTGTAATTCGTAGCGGCTGATGCCGTTAATCAATCGGTAAGGCAGTGGTGTATTTTATCTGTTCCATGGCAAAACTCGAAGTGACATCCGAGAGCCCCGGCACGCTGTTAACCAGGCGTTTATAAAAATCGTCGTAGTTCTTCATATCCGCCACCTGGACCCGCAGCAGGTAGTCATACTCCCCCGCCATACGCCAGAAACCGAGAACCTCCGCCATCTGCGTGACTTCGCTGACGAAGCGGCAATACCAGTCGCTACTGTGATGCTGAGTCTTAATCAGCACAAACGCCGTCAGCCCAAGCCCGACCTTTTCCGCATCCAGCAGCGCAACGCGTCCACGCAGAATACCTTCATCTTCCAGCCGCTTCAGGCGCTTCCAGCAGGGCGTGGTGGTCAGATTAACGGCATCGGCCAGCGCCTGCAAAGAGAGGGTGCAGTCGGTTTGCAGTAAAGAAAGCAGCTTACGGTCAATTTTATCTAACATAGGGCACCTTGGGAGAAAAATTTACTCCATTCATTGTAATTGAAAGGCTAAATGGCAACAATTTTTCCTTCGATTTCCGCTAAGCTGGGCACAAAATGACAAACAGGAATTTGAGATGAACAGCGCCTGGGTTAAACACGCGATTAGTGAAATTAATGCCGATTATCAGCGTTCCGCCGACACGCACCTTATTCGTCTGGCGCTTCCGGGGTTCCCGGGGATCCAGCTCTACCTGAAGGATGAAAGCACCCATCCAACCGGTAGCCTGAAGCACCGCCTGGCCCGCTCGCTGTTTCTCTATGGTCTGTGCAACGGCTGGATTAAAGAAGGGACAACGATTATCGAATCCTCTTCCGGTTCGACCGCCGTCTCTGAAGCCTACTTCGCCCGTCTCTTAGGCCTGCCGTTTATCGCCGTGATGCCTTCCTGTACGGCAAAACGTAAAATTGAACAAATTGAGTTCTACGGCGGCCGCTGCCACTTCGTCGATAGCGCCTGCGAAATCTATGCCGCCTCCGAAACCCTGGCCCGCGAGCTGAACGGCCATTATATGGATCAGTTTACCTATGCCGAACGGGCGACCGACTGGCGGGGAAACAATAATATCGCCGACAGTATCTTCCGTCAGATGAACCACGAGCCGCATCCGCAGCCGTCGTATATCGTGATGAGCGCGGGCACCGGAGGCACCTCTGCCACCATCGGACGCTACATTCGTAGTCAGGGCTACGATACGCAGCTGCTGGTGGTTGACCCACAAAACTCGGTGTTTATGGACTACTGGCAGAGCCGCGACGCCAGCCTGCGCAGCCCGGTCGGCAGTAAAATTGAGGGCATCGGCCGCCCGCGCGTCGAACCGTCGTTTATTCCCGACGTGGTCGATGAGATGCTGCGGGTACCGGATGCCGCCAGCGTCGCCACCGCGCTATGGCTGGAAACGCTGCTCGGACGTAAGGTCGGCGCCTCCACCGGCACCAACATGTGGGGCGTACTGCAGCTGGCCGTGCGGATGCGCGAAGAGGGGCGCACCGGCTCTCTCGTCACGCTGCTGTGCGACAGCGGTGAACGTTATCTGGAAACCTACTACAACCCGCAGTGGGTAGCGGCCAATATTGGCGATATCTCCTCATGGCAGGCACAAATCGCCGACATGCTGCAGGCAAAATAAAAGAAGCCAGATATCACAGGATATCTGGCTTGCTGGCAGGGTCTCTTTATTCGGGGGAATAAGGAAGATCGGGATTATCCAGCCAATGAGTCAAAAAGTGGGAGACGGCCTGATGACGGCAGTCGCCAATAACCGGTAGATGTGGGAGTTCCGCTTTCAGCTGATTCATCGCATTGCCCATAATCACGCCGCGCCCGACGCTGCCGAGCATTTCCAGGTCGTTCATGGCGTCACCGAACGCCATACAATCCTGCATCGTCAGCCCCAGATGCTGGCTTAATACCGCCAGCGCCGCGCCTTTGTTACAGCCGCCAGGCAACACTTCAAGGCAATCCATCGCCGAAAAACAGAGATCCGCTCGGCCGCCCAGCGCTTCACTCAGTTGAAGCCTTAGCCGCCGCAAATCGTCATGATCGCCGCAGAAGCAGATTTTAGTGACCTGATGCGCCGGTATTCGCTTTGGATCGTACAGCTGATAACGAAAACCGCTAAAGACGTGCGCTTTCAGTAATTCCGGGATCGCCTGCCCGGTGTACCAGCCGCCGTCGTTAAAGAAATGCATACTGGCCGTGGTTTCCCAGGCGCTGTGCAGCACCTCTTCCGCCACATCGGGAGCCAGATCGCGGCGATACAGCTCCTCACCTTCCAGAGAGTGAATGCGCGTCCCGTTGCCGGTGATTAAAAACGCATCCAGAGAGAACTCGCCGATAACGTGGCGCATTTCCAGAGCATGACGACCGGTGGCGAAAGTCAGGGTGATATCGCGATCGCGCAGACGTTTGAGCGTCGAAAGCGTTTTTTCTCCCAGACGATGGTCCGGCATCAGTAGCGTACCGTCCATATCGAATGCAGCCAGTCTTGCCATCTTCTGCTCCCCAAATCGTGGTGGATTTTGCTTGTGTTGCAGTATTGCCTGAGATATACGGAAGTAATAGTGAATAGATAAATTTTATTGTTCCGGGTTTACCAATCTACGCAGGATTACACAGCGATGAGGCTATTAAACCGTCTGCATCAGTACCAGCGACTCTGGCAGCCCTCCGCCGGAGAGCCGCAGCAGGTAACCGTCGGCGAGCTGGCCGAACGCTGCTTTTGCAGCGAACGCCACATTCGAACCCTGCTGCGCCAGGCGCAAGAGTCAGGCTGGCTAAGCTGGCAGGCCAGCTCCGGTCGCGGAAAGCGCGGGCTACTCCAGTTTTATAAAGCGCCGGAAGCGCTGCGCAATGAGATGATGGAGCAGGCGCTGAATAAAGGGCAGCAGCAAAATGCCCTCGAACTGGCCCAGCTGGCGCCGGTGGAGCTTAAAGCGCTGCTTTCCCCCTTTCTCGGCGGCCAATGGCAGAACAATACGCCGACCCTGCGTATTCCTTACTACCGTCCGCTGGAGCCGCTGCGCCCGGGTTTTATGCCGGGACGCGCGGAGCAGCACCTGGCCGGGGAGATATTTTCCGGTCTGACCCGATTTGATGCGCAGAGTACCTGTCCGATAGGCGATTTAGCCCATCACTGGGAGGTGTCGCCTGACGGCCTGCGCTGGCACTTTTATATTCGTTCTACCCTGTTCTGGCACAACGGCGATCCGATTAAAACCTCACAGCTGCAGCAGCGGCTCCTGATGCTGCTGCAGCTGCCCGCGCTGCGCACGCTGTTCGCCAGTATCAGCGAAATTAGCGTAACCCACTCCCAGTGTCTGACTATCACCCTGCATCGCGCCGATTACTGGCTGCCGTTCCGCCTTGCCAGCTACTGCAGCGTGCTGGCGCATCCTGACGATCCGGCGATCGGCAGCGGACCGTTTCGCCTGAAGCGATTTACTGCGGACCTGGTGCGGCTGGAAAACCATCAGCGCTATCATCTCACTCACCCGCTGCTGCAGGCCGTGGAATACTGGATCACGCCGCAGTTGTTCGAGCAGGATCTGGGCACCAGCTGTCGTCATCCGGTACAGATAACCATTGGCGATCCTGACGAACTGACCAGACTACGTCAGGTCAGCAACAGTATTAGCCTCGGCTTTTGCTATCTGACGCTGCGCCAGAGCCCTCGTCTTAACAAAGCGCAGGCGCAAAGGCTGGTCTCGCTGATTCATCGCTCCACCCTGTTAGAAACCCTGCCGCTGGATGAGGATCTGATCGCGCCCAGCAACGAAGTATTGCCGGGCTGGTCTATTCCGCAGTGGCCTGAAAATCATAGTACCCCTCTGCCCGAACGGCTTACGCTGCTCTATCACCTCCCCGTAGAGCTACACGCTATGGCGGATCGGCTTCGTCAACGGCTGGCGGAACTGGACTGTGAGCTGACGATTATTTTCCATGATGCGAAAAACTGGGATGGCTGCCAGCAGTTTGCACAGGCGGACCTGATGATGGGCGACCGCCTGATTGGCGAAGCGCCGGTCTATGCGCTGGAGCAGTGGCTACGCTGCGACGTGCTGTGGCCTAATTTGCTGACCGGGGCGCAATATGCGCATCTCCAGGCGACGCTGGATGCCGTTCAGGCCTTACCGGACGAACGCAGCCGTAGCGAAGCGTTGCGCAACGTCTTTAACAGCCTGATGGACGATGCCATCATGACGCCGCTGTTCAATTATAATTATCGCATCAGCGCGCCGCCGGGGGTCAACGGACTACGGCTAAACGCGCGCGGCTGGTTTGATTTCGCCAGCGCCTGGCTACCGGCCTCTACGCCGTGACGGGGCTGGTGGTCACGTTCATCAGGCGCTACCATATGCGCCTCACTTCGATTGTCAGGAATTACCATGAAACGCGCCGTAGTTGTCTTCAGCGGAGGACAAGATTCGACGACCTGCCTGGTGCAGGCTCTGCAACAGTATGATGAAGTGCATTGCGTCACTTTTGATTATGGCCAACGTCATCGCGCGGAGATTGACGTTGCTCGCGAACTGGCGCTAAAGCTGGGGGCCGTGGCCCATAAAGTCCTTGATGTCACCCTGCTTAACGAACTGGCGGTCAGCAGCCTGACCCGCGATAGCATTCCGGTTCCGGATTATGAACCGGACACCAGCGGCATTCCGAATACCTTCGTACCCGGGCGCAACATTCTGTTTTTAACCCTGACGGCCATTTACGCGTATCAGGTGAAGGCGGAAGCTATTATCACCGGCGTTTGCGAGACCGACTTTTCGGGCTACCCGGACTGCCGCGACGAGTTCGTGAAAGCGCTGCACCATGCCGTCAGCCTCGGTATGGCGAAAGATATTCGCTTTGAGACGCCGCTAATGTGGCTTAACAAAGCCGAAACGTGGGCCCTGGCCGATTACTGGGGCCAGCTCGACCTGGTGCGCCATGAAACCCTCACCTGCTATAACGGCATTAAAGGCGACGGCTGCGGGCAGTGCGCCGCCTGTAACCTCCGCGCCAACGGGCTGAGCCAGTATCTGGGCGATAAGGTTGGGGTGATGACGGTGATGAAGCAGAAAACCGGGCTCCAGTAACCGGTTACTTCCCGGCGGCGCGGCGGGATCGCAGGCGGCTCACGATGCATAGCCCGGTCAGATACGCAGAAGCGCCTTCGGGAAGTTCTGCCACTTTCTGTGCGCTTGCTCCCGGGGGCGGCGCGATGCGCCTGCCCGGGCTACCGGATCGCAGGCTGCTGAGAACGCGTAGCCCGCGCTACCGGATCGCAGACAGCTGAGGAAAAGTAGCCCGGACAGGTGCGCAGCACCGCCTCCGGGACATCCCCCTCCGGCTGGCCTGTTAGCGAGGCTCAAGCTGCTCCAGCTTCTCCCGCAGTTCGCCCTCAAGCGGCAGCGCTTTCTGCGTTTTTAGATCGATACAGACAAAAGTGATAAGCGCATCGGCGACCACTTCGCCATTAGGGTTGAGGGTGACCACCTGGCTTAGCGTCCCGCTTTTTCCGTTCAGCTGTTCGAGCTTGCTGGTGACGGTTAATACATCGCCTAGTACCGCCGGTCGGCGGTAGTTGATATTGATATTGACCACCACAAAGGCGATGTTGCGAGCGGTCATCCAGTGGAAGGCCGGGCTGCTTTCCAGGCCATCCCAACGCGCTTCTTCGAGAAACTCCAGATAACGCGCATTGTTAACGTGCTGATAGACATCCAGATGATAGCCGCGAACTTTGATTTGTGTCTGCATAGCGCAAATGCCTTATCTTTAATTGTTGTTTTGAGGTCAGAGGTCACACCACTGGCATGACCTCTTCAGTCTGGCAAATAATGACGACTGTGCAAACTTTCGCTGAAAATTTACAGCTTCAGATGTGACAGATTTCTCTCTACCAGCGAGTTGCCCATTCCGGGCACCTGCTTAAGATCGTCAACGGTTTTAAATGGCCCGTACTCTTCGCGATAGCTCACTATAGCCTGCGCTTTCTTCAGGCCGACGCCATTCAGCGCCTTAGCCAGCTCTTCCGCGCTGGCGTTATTGATACTCACCCTGGTGCCTTCACTATCCGCCGCATTTAACGCATCCGGCGCTTTTGCCTGCGGCGACTGCACGCTTTCCTTTACCGGCGCCGACGCTTTGCCGGCAGAAGGCGCCGCCTGCGCTATCTGACTCCCCGCCGCGCAAACCAGTACGGCGGCAATAAGCGTTTTCATTCCTCGTTTCATGCTGTTATCTCCTTGTTTGTAGACAGCAAGGTCACGATAGCGACGAAGGAAAAAGAGTACAAAAGGCAAAATGCAGAAATGGAAAAGGCCGCGAAAGCGGCCTTTGAGAATGACATTACGTTACTTGCTTTTGCGAAGCAGCACGTAATTATTGTTGCTGATCGATAATGTCGCCGAGCTTAATTTTCGCCGCTTTACGCAGGTTGCTCATCAGCGCTTCGAAAGCGATCTGGGCGTTATTCTGGGTGATCCCCTGAATCATCGCTTTTTTCTGCTCTTCCGGCATCGTACCCGCTTTCACTTCGTCCAGCGCCAGCAGCACCACGTTGCCCTGCAGATCGGAGCCCACGCCGTAGCTTGGCTTACCCGCCTGCGGCAGCGGAAGTGCAAAGACAGACTGGCTCAGCGCTTCCTGACCGGTGCGTGACAGCGTCTGCGGCGCACCAAAGCTCAGGCCTGCGGCTTTCATCGCTTCATCGCCTTTGCCCTCTTTCAGGGCCGTCAGCAGCTTGTCGGCATCCAGCTTCGCCTGCTGTTCCGCTTTCGTGTGCTTCACAATATCGCTCACCTGCGCTTTCACATCCGCCAGCGGTTTCACCGCTTCCGGTTTATGCTCGCTGATGCGCAGAACAAACGCGCGATCGCCGTCGACGGTGATGATATCGGAGTTGCTGCCCGGCGTGCCGTTTTCGCCCACCAGGCCGCCGTTGAAGATAGCTTCAGAGACCGGCTTGAAATTCAGCTCTTGCGGCAGGCTGTCGCGGCCAAACCAGCCGGTTTCAACCACTTTAAGACCGGCAACCTGGGCTGCGCCCGCCAGCGACTCGTTATCGTTGCTCGCCGCGTCGCTCACTTTCTGCTGCAGGGCATAGTACGCATCCAGGGCTTTTTCCTGCTTCACTTTCGCCGCAATATCGTCGCGAACCTCAGCCAGTGGTTTAACCTGTGCTGCCTGAATATCGTCCAGACGGGCAACCAGGAACCCAACGGAGGATTTAATTACGCCAGAAAGCTGGCCTTTTTCTTTCAGACCGGCCTCTTTCAGCTCTGGCACAGTCGCCGCATCTTCCAGCCACCCCATATCACCGCCGTTGCGGGCAGAGATAATGTCGGTTGATTTTTCTTTGGCCAGCGTGGCGAAGTCAGCACCTTTCTTCAGCTCATCAAGCACCGCCTGCGCATCCGCTTCGGTTTTGGTCTGGATGATGCTGTAGCGGTTACGCTGCGGCTGAGTGAACTGATCCTGATGCTGGTCGTACCATGACTGAATTTCTTCGTCAGAGACGTTTTCCTGCATGCTGGCAGCGTCCATCTTGATGTAGCTGACGCGGAACTGCTCAGGCGCCATAAAACGCGCTTGGTTCTGCTGGTAGAACGCGTTGATTTCATCGTCGGTAGCGGTTTGCTTCGCCGCCAGCGCGTTCACGTCGAGAGTGGCTTCACGGACGACGCGCTGTTGAGAAACCAGCGCCGCCAGCTGGTCGGATTCGCCCGGCAGCATAAAGTCGGTACCGGCTACGGCGTTGATCAGCTGCTGAGTCGTCAGCTGATTACGAAGCGCCTGCGCGTACTGATCCGTCGTCATCCCCATCTGATTAACAATACGGCTGAAGCGCTCGTTATCAAATTTGCCATCCGCCTGGAAAGCCTGGGTCTGGAAGATAGCCTGCTTCACCTGGTCGTCGCTGATGTTGAGACCCAGCTCACGGGCATACTGATCGAGCAGCGCCTCGTCAATCAGACGGTTCAGCACCTGCTGACGCATGGTCTTCATGTAATTTTCATTGGCCGCCAGTTCTGAGAACTGGTCGCCAAGCTGCTGCTGCATGCGATTACGCTCGCTGGCAACGGCATTTTCAAACTGTGCGCGACCAATCTCCTGGTCATTAACTTTTGCGGCATAGTTGTTACCACCGCCAATCAGGTAACCACTCACCCCGGTCAAAATGAACGAGACGATAATGATACCGAAAATAATCTTGAGCACGACGCTGTTGGCGGCCGTGCGTAGGTTGTCCATCATGGTGTAACAACGCTCCGCTGTAGATGACTTTAGCTCGCGCAGCATAGCATGTGATGGCCGCCGCGCGTGAGGACGTATTTTGACAAGAAAACGGGGTGATTGTCAGCCCACAAGTGCGTATAAAGTCACATTAAGTCTCATTCTGGCAAATAAAAAAGGCACATCTTACGATGCGCCCTTGTACTTCGTCACAGACCCCAGTGGGGAAGTCGATCAGTTTACCGCGTCTTTCAGCGCTTTACCTGCACGGAAACCCGGTACTTTAGCAGCAGCAATGGTGATTTCTTTGCCTGTTTGCGGATTGCGACCGGTACGGGCAGCGCGCTCTTTAACAGCAAAAGTACCAAACCCTACCAGCGCAACGTCATCCCCAGCCTGCAGAGATTCAGTAACAGAAGCGATTAAAGCATCTAACGCACGTCCAGCTGCGGCTTTAGAAATGTCCGCACCGGCAGCAATTTTGTCAATCAGTTGAGATTTATTCACTGTTCTCTTCCTCTCTTTATAATTTATATCGCACCAGAATCCTTCGTGGCGCGACCGCGCAGCAGTTATATCAGGACTGTCATGCCCTTACAACAGAGTTGTAATTGACCCCCCTGCCAGCGATCTAAGTTAGCTACACAAAAAAAGGCTGGCAAGTACGAATTTACTTACCAGCCCTATTTTTCTTAGCGCAATTTGCGCGAAATCACTATTTTGCCGTGACGACTTCCATACCAAACGGCTCGTTCTGCAGTGCAAGTGCCAGAACTTCCTCGATTCGTTTCACCGGATGGATATCTAAATCGGCGATAACGTTATCTGGAATTTCTTCAAGGTCACGTTTGTTTTCATCAGGAATCAGAACAGTCTTAATGCCGCCGCGGTGCGCGGCCAGCAGTTTTTCCTTCAGACCACCGATTGGCAACACCTGGCCACGGAGGGTAATTTCCCCGGTCATCGCCACATCGGCGCGCACCGGATTGCCCGTCAGACAGGAAACCAGCGCGGTACACATCGCGATACCTGCGCTTGGGCCATCTTTCGGCGTAGCGCCTTCCGGTACGTGCACGTGAATATCGCGTTTTTCGTAAAAGTCTGAGTTGATACCCAGCTTATCCGCACGCGAACGCACCACGGTCAGCGCAGCCTGGATGGACTCCTGCATCACCTCACCCAGTGAACCGGTATAGGTCAGCTTGCCTTTGCCCGGAACGCAGGCGGTTTCAATGGTCAGCAGATCGCCGCCCACTTCCGTCCATGCCAGACCCGTCACCTGACCCACGCGGTTTTCGCTATCCGCCCGGCCATAGTCATAGCGCTGCACGCCAAGGAAGTCATGCAGGTTGTCGCCGTTAATCTCGATGTGCTTCAGCGATTTATCCAGCAGCAGCTGTTTTACCGCCTTACGGCACAGTTTCGAGATTTCGCGCTCCAGACCACGCACGCCCGCTTCACGCGTGTAGTAGCGGATAATGCCGATAATTGCGCTGTCATCCACCGTCAGCTCGCCTTTTTTGAGCGCGTTACGCTCAATCTGTTTTGACAGCAGGTGGCGTTTGGCGATGTTCAGCTTCTCATCTTCGGTGTAGCCGGAGAGACGGATCACTTCCATACGATCCAGCAGCGGCGCCGGAATGTTCATGGAGTTGGAGGTCGCGACAAACATCACGTCGCTGAGATCGTAATCCACTTCCAGATAGTGATCGTTAAAGGCCACGTTCTGTTCCGGATCCAACACCTCCAGCAGCGCCGAGGCCGGATCGCCGCGCATGTCCGAAGACATCTTGTCGATCTCATCCAGTAAGAACAGCGGGTTTTTAACGCCCACTTTGGCCATTTTCTGGATCAGTTTGCCCGGCATTGAGCCAATATAGGTACGACGGTGACCGCGGATTTCCGCTTCATCGCGCACGCCGCCCAGCGCCATACGCACGTACTTACGTCCGGTGGCTTTGGCGATGGACTGGCCGAGAGAGGTTTTACCGACCCCCGGAGGCCCAACCAGGCACAGGATCGGCCCTTTGAGCTTGTTAACACGGCTCTGCACCGCGAGGTACTCAAGAATACGATCCTTCACGCGCTCGAGGCCGTAGTGGTCGGTGTCGAGGATCTCCTGAGCCTGACGCAGGTCTTTTTTGACCTTGCTGCGGGCGTTCCACGGTACCTGCACCATCCAGTCGATGTAGCCGCGAACGACGGTCGCTTCCGCCGACATCGGGGACATCATTTTCAGCTTCTGCAGTTCCGCTTCGGTTTTCTCTTTTGCCTCTTTCGGCATTTTCGCCGCGTCGATCTTACGCTTCAGCGCTTCGTTCTCGTCCGGGGCGTCGTCCATCTCGCCGAGCTCTTTTTGAATGGCTTTCATTTGCTCATTCAGATAGTACTCGCGCTGAGATTTCTCCATCTGTTTTTTCACGCGGTTGCGAATGCGCTTCTCAACCTGCAGCAGATCGATTTCCGACTCCATCATCGCCATCAGATATTCCAGACGTTCGTTAACGTCGGACATCTCCAGCACGGACTGTTTGTCCGCCAGCTTCAGCGGCATATGCGCAGCGATGGTATCCGCCAGGCGCGCCGGATCGTCAATGCTATTCAGCGACGTCAGCACTTCCGGTGGGATTTTCTTGTTCAGCTTGATGTAGCCTTCAAACTGGCTGATGGCCGTACGAACCAGCACTTCCTGCTCGCGTTCGTCAATGGCCGGCGATTCAAGATATTCAGCCTTCGCCGAAAAATGCTCGCCATTATCAGACAGCGCAGAGATGCGCGCGCGCTGCAAACCTTCGACCAGCACTTTGACAGTACCGTCCGGTAGCTTCAGCATTTGCAAAATAGACGCCACGGTCCCGACGGTGAAAAGATCGTTTACACCCGGCTCATCCGTCGAGGCTTCTTTCTGCGCAACCAGCATGATTTTTTTATCATGATCCATGGCTGCTTCGAGGCAACGGATAGATTTTTCCCGCCCTACAAACAGGGGTATGACCATGTGCGGATAAACCACCACATCGCGCAACGGCAATACGGGGATTTCAATGCGTTCAGAACGCTCAGGATTCATAGAGCTCTCTCTTAGTTTAAAGTCCGCCAGGTAGCCGACGACGCAACTCAACGACGCGTCGCCGTTAATATGTAAACCAGTATATGGGGATGTATTCCATACATTCAACGGCGGGAATGCAGGAAAAATAAAAGGGGAGATAAAATCCCCCCTTTTTGTTAACTGCTTGAGCAAAATGGTTAATTATTCACCAGATGCCTGCTGCGCTTCCGGTTTGCCGTAAATCAGCAGCGGCTTGCTCTGGCCATCGATAACCGAAGCGTCGATGACCACTTTTTCTACGTCTTCCATTGACGGAAGATCGTACATGGTATCGAGCAGCGCGGCTTCAACGATAGAACGCAGACCGCGAGCCCCGGTTTTACGCGCCATCGCTTTCTTAGCGATAGCGTCCAGCGCTTCGTCGCGGAATTCCAGCTCAGCGCCTTCCAGGCTGAACAGCGCCTGATACTGCTTGGTCAGGGCGTTTTTCGGCTCTTTGAGGATCTGAATCAGCGCTTCTTCGCTCAGCTCGCTCAGGGTCGCCACAACCGGCAGACGACCGATGAACTCAGGAATCAGGCCAAACTTGATCAGATCTTCCGGCTCAACCTGAGACAGCAGCTCGCCTTCGCTGGCTTTGTCAGACTTCGCCTTGACCGTCGCGCCGAAACCAATACCTGAACCGGTTTCAACACGGTGGGAAATGACCTTATCCAGACCGGCAAAGGCGCCGCCGCAGATGAACAGGATCTTAGAGGTATCAACCTGCAGGAACTCCTGCTGCGGATGCTTACGCCCGCCCTGCGGCGGAACCGCGGCAACGGTACCTTCAATAAGCTTCAGCAGCGCCTGCTGCACGCCTTCGCCGGAAACATCGCGAGTGATCGACGGGTTATCCGATTTACGGGAAATTTTGTCGATTTCATCAATGTAGACGATACCGCGCTGGGCTTTCTGTACGTCGTAGTCGCACTTCTGCAGCAGCTTCTGGATGATGTTCTCAACGTCTTCACCCACGTAGCCGGCTTCGGTCAGGGTGGTGGCATCCGCCATGGTGAAAGGCACATCCAGCAGGCGCGCGAGCGTTTCCGCCAGCAGCGTTTTACCGGAACCGGTCGGCCCGATCAGCAGAATGTTACTTTTGCCCAGTTCAACGCCGTTGCTGGTGTCGCCATTGCGCAGACGTTTGTAGTGATTGTATACCGCCACCGCCAGCACTTTTTTCGCCGGCTCCTGGCCGATAACGTAATCGTCCAGATGATGGCGAATTTCGTGCGGCGTCGGCAGCGCGCTGCGCTCGCGATGCGGCGCAACTTCTTTAATTTCTTCGCGAATGATGTCGTTACATAAATCAACGCATTCGTCGCAGATATACACGGATGGCCCGGCGATTAGCTTACGCACTTCATGCTGGCTTTTGCCGCAAAAAGAGCAGTACAACAGTTTGCCCGAACCATCTTTGCGTTTATCTGTCATGAGTCCAAACCTCTTATTAAGTTCTTTGTGCCGCACACGACGACGCAAATGCCATTCTCAGGCGCAAACCGCTGTGAAGCGTTGTGCCGCCCTCTTTCAAACAAGTATAGCGGCACCCTTGCGCCTGGGGCATCAATTACGATGAGTCAAAATAGAGTCAACGAGGCCGTATTCCACTGCTTCTGAGGCAGACAGGAAGCGATCGCGCTCGGTATCGCGCTCGATCTGCTCAAGGGATTGACCCGTATGATGTGCCATCAGTTCATTCATGCGACCTTTCACTTTCAGGATTTCGCGGGCGTGGATTTCGATATCCGTCGCCTGGCCCTGGTAGCCGCCCAGCGGCTGGTGAATCATCACGCGGGAGTTCGGCAGGCAGAAACGCTTGCCTTTCGCCCCGGCGGTCAGCAGGAACGCGCCCATTGAGGCCGCCTGGCCCATACAAATGGTGCTCACGTCAGGCTTGATGAACTGCATGGTGTCATAGATAGACATCCCGGCGGTAATCACCCCGCCCGGAGAGTTAATGTACAGATAGATATCTTTTTCCGGGTTTTCCGCTTCCAGAAACAGCATCTGCGCCACGATCAGGTTAGCCATGTGGTCTTCTACCTGGCCGGTCAGAAAAATGACGCGCTCCTTGAGCAGACGGGAGTAAATATCAAATGAACGTTCGCCGCGTGAGGTCTGTTCAATGACCATCGGCACCAGGGCCATATGGGGTGCAAAGTTGTCTCGTTCGCCACTGTATGACATTTCCGTCTCCTGGATTAATTTGAAAAAAACCGCTGCACTGATTGTAACCTTACGGACGGATTATCAGCCAGAATTTCTGCCGTCGGGCAGAAGTGCATAGATGCACGCTTCATTACGGCGCATGATTATGCCAATGCAGTTACGTCTCCCGGTTATGGGGATGACGTCGCCATAATTCAAGCATAACAATCTTTTGTCGTAACGCTATCACTGAAATCGCCTTTTCGCACTCATCCTAAGGCTATCATTGCAATAAAAAAACCCGCAGCCTTTCGGCAACGGGTTTTTGCTCAAACCTTAAACCTTGGGGCGAAATTACGCCTGCTGGTTCATCAGTTCGCTGAAGGAAGTGGCTTTTTCAGACACTTTAGCTTTCGCCAGCACGGCTTCAACGGCCTGCTCTTCTAGCGCGACGTTGCGCATGTTGTCCATCAGCTCTTTGTTTTTGCTGTAGAACTCAACCACTTCTTTCGGATCTTCGTAAGCGGAAGCCATCTCTTCGATCAGGCCTTTAACGCGATCTTCGTCAGCTTTCAGCTCGTTGGTACGAATCACTTCGCCCAGCAGCAGGCCAACAACAACGCGGCGTTTAGCCTGCTCTTCGAACAGCTCACGCGGCAGCTCCAGAGCCTGTTTCTCGTTACCGCCGAAACGCTGAGCAGCCTGACGACGCAGAACGTCGATTTCACTGTCGATCAGCGCAGCCGGAACGTCGATATCGTTAGCTTTAACCAGACCTTCGATAGCCTGAGATTTAACGCGGTTACGCACGGCGCCTTTCAGCTCGCGCTCCATGTTTTTACGCACTTCAGCGCGCAGCCCGGCTACGGAACCATCTTCAACGCCGAAACGTTTGATGAACTCTTCAGTCAGCTCTGGCAGTTCACGTTCTTCAACTTTCTTCAGGTTGATAACGAACTTGGCCGCTTTACCTTTCAGGTTTTCAGCGTGGTACTCTTCCGGGAAGGTCACGTCGATGGTGAACTCTTCGCCAGCCTTGTGACCTTTGATACCGTCTTCAAAGCCCGGGATCATACGGCCCTGGCCCATCGCCAGTACGAAGTCAGAGGCTTTGCCGCCTTCGAACTCTTCGCCGTCAACGGAACCGGTGAAATCAACGGTAACGCGATCTTCTGCATCAACAGCGCCGTCTTTGTCTTTCCAGTTCGCCTGCTGCTTGCGCAGAGTATCCAGCATGGTGTCAACGTCAGCATCGGTCACTTCAACAA
Organism: Klebsiella sp. PL-2018; assembly: GCF_019048985.1. Taxonomy (NCBI): domain Bacteria; kingdom Pseudomonadati; phylum Pseudomonadota; class Gammaproteobacteria; order Enterobacterales; family Enterobacteriaceae; genus Klebsiella; species Klebsiella sp. PL-2018. Next base: position 1,339,674 of record NZ_CP077673.1, on the reverse strand, counting down.
CCGGTTTTTCAACTTCGATCGCTTCCAGACCCTGCAGTTCAACTTCCGGATAAACTTCGAACTCTACCGCGTAGGTGAAGTCTTCACCCAGCTTGTATTCGCCCGGAACGTAGTTCGGCGCGCCGGCCGGATTAATTTTTTCTTTGATGATCGCGTCAACGAAGTTACGGCTCATCAGGTCACCCAGCACGTCCTGGCGAACAGATGCGCCATAACGCTGAGCAACAACATTCATCGGCACTTTGCCTTTACGGAAGCCGTCAATGCGAACTTTTTTCGCTACGTTGACCAGCTCGCTTTTGACAGCATTCTCGATGCTGTCAGCGGCGATAGTAATCGTTACACGGCGCCCAAGGCCCTGAGTGGTTTCAACTGAAACTTGCATCTTGTTACCTCAAAAAAATCACAGTGCTCGGTCAACTCTGGAAGCGCGAACAGGTTGCTTCGCAGAACCGGGATGCCCTCTTCAAATCAGAAACACATTCCCTGTCGTCAGAATCATCCCGAAGACATTCATAATAAAAGACGCGGCATTATAGCGGCATCACTTTTGTGAGTCGAGAACGGTTGTCGCCCACTGCTGCGGCTTTTTTCACATTTCCCGAGCAAATTTGCCTGTAAATATGCGTGAATTGCACATTTTTCAGGCAAAACAAAACGGCCCGCAGGCCGTTTTCTCATAAATCTTCACGCAACATACTGGAAAAGCTCCAGCGGTTGCAAATGCGATTTCTACGCGATACTTCCAGCCCCGCGACAAGGAGGAGAAGCAAAGACGGTATCCTGTAGCCCTTCCCACTCTTTGATTGTATAGGTATGCAACGCCAGAGCGTGCACGGTGCTTGATAGTTCCTCAGTCAACGTTCCGTAAATCATACGGTGACGATTAAGAAAACGCTCACCAAGGAAGCGATCGCTCACCAACACCACTTTAAAATGACTTTCAGAGCCCGCAGGAACGTTGTGGCGATAGCTTTCATCCACGACTTCAAGATACACCGGGTCGAACGCTGCCCTAAGTTTTGCTTCGATCTGTTCACGTATCATCATGAATTTTCTCCTCCGACAACGCTGTATTGCCGCCATTCCCTTTAAATGTTAGCCGCTTTTACCGCTTCCATTGGGCGAAAACAACAAAAAATTAGCATTCCTCTGATATTTTCATGCAAAAGTATCGGCTTTAGTGGTTCGGTGTCCTGAAAGCCCTGCCTGCGTTGCGATAAGAGATGCAGTCAGGACAGAAAACGCACAAGGCGATGAATTTACATGCGTTGCCACTTCCCCTTGCCGTTGGCGATGTTATGATGGCGGGAATTTTCCTCATTACCACTCCACCATGCGTTGAGACCCTGAACATGTTTAAGAAAATTCTTTTTCCTTTGGTCGCGCTGTTTATGCTGGCCGGATGCGCCACTCCGCCGACCACCATTGATGTTTCACCGAAAATCACCCTGCCGCAGCAGGATCCCAGCCTGATGGGCGTGACCGTCAGCATTAACGGCGCCGATCAGCGTCCGGATCAGGCGCTGGCGAAAGTCACCCGCGATAACCAACAGGTTACGCTCACCGCCTCTCGCGACCTGCGCTTCCTGTTGCAGGAAGTGCTCGAGAAACAGATGACCTCGCGTGGCTATATGATTGGCCCGAACGGCGCCGTGGATCTGCAAATCATCGTGAATAAACTGTACGCCGACGTTTCTCAGGGCAACGTGCGTTACAACATTGCGACTAAAGCCGATATTGCGATCGTTGCCACTGCCGCTAACGGCAATAAGATGACGAAAAACTATCGTGCCAGCTACTCTGTTGAAGGCGCCTTCCAGGCCTCGAATAAAAATATCGCCGATGCGGTTAATAGCGTCATGACCGATACCATTAGCGATATGGCGCAGGACACCAGCATTCACGATTTCATCAAGCAAAACGCGCGTTAATTTAAGTCGCAGACCCGGCTTCGCGCCGGGTCTGCACGACATGCCATGTCTAATCATTACTTACGCATTTTCACGCAGCCAAAATCAGCTATCCTGCTGATCCTCGGTTTTGCCTCGGGATTACCGCTCGCCCTCACCTCCGGCACGCTGCAGGCGTGGATGACCGTTGAAAACATCGATCTGAAAACTATCGGTTTTTTCTCGCTCGTCGGCCAGGCCTACGTCTTTAAGTTCCTCTGGTCGCCGGTGATGGACCGCTATACGCCGCCGTTTCTCGGCCGTCGTCGCGGCTGGCTGCTGGCGACCCAGTTTCTGCTCCTTATCGCCATTGCGGCGATGGGTTTCCTTGAACCGTCCACGCAGCTGCGCTGGATGGCAGCGCTGGCGGTGGTCATCGCCTTTTGTTCCGCCTCTCAGGATATCGTATTTGACGCATGGAAAACTGACGTGCTGGCCGCGGAAGAGCGAGGCACCGGAGCGGCAATCAGCGTGCTGGGCTATCGTCTGGGGATGCTGGTCTCCGGCGGGCTGGCGCTCTGGCTGGCCGATCGCTGGCTGGGTTGGCAGGGGATGTACTGGCTGATGGCCGCGCTGCTGATCCCCTGCATTATCGCCACGCTGCTGGCGCCGGAACCCAGCGACGTTATTCCGGTGCCGAAGACGCTGGAGCAGGCCGTCGCCGCACCGCTGCGCGACTTCTTCGGCCGCAATAATGCCTGGCTTATTCTGCTGCTGATCGTCCTTTATAAGCTTGGCGACGCGTTTGCCATGAGCCTGACCACCACGTTCCTGATTCGCGGCGTCGGTTTCGATGCGGGTGAAGTGGGAATGGTGAATAAAACGCTCGGCCTGTTCGCCACGATTATCGGCGCGCTTTACGGCGGCGTGCTCATGCAGCGCCTGACGTTGTTCCGCGCGCTGCTGATTTTCGGCCTGCTGCAGGGGGTATCCAACGCCGGATATTGGCTGCTCTCAATTACCGATAAACACCTTTTCTCCATGGCGACGGCGGTGTTTTTCGAAAATCTGTGCGGCGGGATGGGCACCGCGGCGTTCGTCGCGCTGCTGATGACGCTGTGCAATAAATCGTTTTCAGCCACCCAGTTTGCCCTGCTCTCAGCGCTCTCTGCCGTTGGGCGCGTGTACGTTGGGCCTATCGCCGGCTGGTTTGTTGAAGCCCACGGCTGGCCTACCTTCTATCTCTTTTCCGTCGTCGCCGCGGTGCCGGGGATTTTGCTGCTGTTAATTTGCCGGCGTACGCTGGAACACACTCAGCGCTCAGAAAGCTTTATGCCGCGCACGCGCTTTCCGCAGACCTACGGGCTGGCATTAATTATTCTGGCTGCTGGCTGCCTGATGCTGGCGATTTGGCTGCTGCTGCTGGCGCTCAACGCGCTGGATTACACCAACTTCTCCTTCCTTGCCGGCCTGCTTGAGATCGCCGTACTCACCGCCGTCGCGGGTATTTTACTCGGCGCCTTCCTTGACTATCTGGCATTACGTAAAACCGAGCTGATTTAAATCAGCGCAGAAACGTACGTGGACGTTGTAATTACTAAACGTAATTATAACGTCTTATTAACGATTTTATATTCATCGTAGCCGATTTGTTGTTTTGTGCGTTTTAGATTTCTGGAAATTATTGACAATTTTCATGCGAATCTTTAAATAATTTAACCGATTCAGCTCTGCAGGTTTTATTTTCCGCTTTTACGATGTCTTTTATTTGATAATTAATTGTTAATTATTTGTGTTGTTTTGCGGGTAGTTATGCTCATTCTCTTATAAAGCCTTTCGTTCTTATCCCTTTCGTTATCAATCCCGCCTAAATCAAGGTTTGCAAGCGATAATGTCACACTCCGTAACATATGTGACAGGGCAAGCAGAAGCCGCTAACATAGAGCAGACACAGCTCCAACTATGTTTACAGTAATGCAACCTTCCCGTAAAATACCCGTACACTTTAAGCGCCACCAGATTCCGTGGAATTGAGGTCGTTCAATGAGACTTAGGAAATACAATAAAAGTTTGGGATGGATGTCATTAATCGCAGGCACTGTATTACTCAGTGGTTGTGATTCTGCACTCCTCGACCCAAAAGGACAGATTGGACTGGAGCAACGCTCTCTGATTCTGACGGCCTTCGGCCTGATGATGATCGTCGTTATTCCAGCCGTCTTGATGGCAGTAGGATTTGCCTGGAAGTATCGTGCGAGCAATAAAGATGCGAAGTATAGCCCGAACTGGTCACACTCCAACAAAGTGGAAGCTGTGGTCTGGACGGTTCCTATCCTGATCATCCTGTTCCTGGCCGTTCTGACCTGGAAAACCACTCACGCATTAGAGCCGAGCAAACCGCTTGCTCACGATGAAAAACCTATCACTATCGAAGTCGTTTCGATGGACTGGAAATGGTTCTTCATCTATCCGGAACAAGGCATTGCTACCGTCAACGAAATCGCCTTCCCGGCGAACGTACCGGTACACTTCAAAGTGACCTCCAACTCCGTGATGAACTCGTTCTTTATCCCACGTTTAGGTAGCCAGATTTACGCAATGGCCGGGATGCAGACTCAGCTGCACCTCATCGCGAACGAAGCTGGTACTTACGACGGTATCTCCGCCAGCTATAGCGGCCCGGGCTTCTCAGGAATGAAGTTCAAAGCTATCGCCACGCCGGATCGTGCAACCTTCGATCAGTGGGTAGCGAAAGCCAAACAGTCTGCGAACGCCATGGACTCCATGGAAACGTTCGACAAACTGGCTGCGCCTAGCGAATACAACAAAGTGGAATACTTCTCTAACGTGAAACCAGATTTGTTTAAAGATGTTGTTAACAAATTTATGTCTCACGGTAAGAGCATGGATATGACCCAACCTGAGGGCGAGCACGCTGCGCACGAAGGAATGGAAGGCATGGACATGAGCCACGCGGAAACCGCTCACTAAGGGGCCGAGGAAGAAAACGATGTTCGGAAAACTTACACTGGATGCAGTGCCCTACCATGAACCCATTATTGTGGTTACGGTGGCTGCAATTATCATTGGGGGACTGGCGCTTCTGGCGGCCATCACTTACTTCGGTAAGTGGTCCTACCTTTGGAATGAGTGGCTGACTTCGGTTGACCACAAACGTCTCGGTATCATGTACGTTATCGTAGCAATCGTCATGTTGCTGCGTGGCTTCGCTGACGCCGTTATGATGCGTAGCCAGCAGGTGCTGGCCTCGGCCGGGGAAGCAGGCTTCCTGCCGCCTCACCACTACGATCAGATCTTTACCGCCCACGGCGTTATCATGATCTTCTTCGTAGCGATGCCGTTTGTTATCGGTCTGATGAACCTGGTGGTTCCGCTGCAGATCGGCGCGCGCGACGTTGCCTTCCCATTCCTTAACAACCTGAGCTTCTGGTTCACCGTTGTGGGCGTGATTCTGGTTAACCTCTCTCTGGGCGTCGGTGAATTCGCGCAGACCGGTTGGCTGGCCTATCCGCCGCTCTCGGGAATTGAGTACAGTCCGGGCGTCGGGGTCGATTACTGGATCTGGGCTCTCCAGCTATCCGGTATTGGTACAACGCTCACCGGTATTAACTTCTTCGTAACGATTATCAAGATGCGTGCCCCTGGCATGACCATGTTCAAGATGCCGGTGTTTAGCTGGGCATCTCTGTGCGCCAACATCCTGATTATCGCCTCCTTCCCAATTCTGACCGTCACCGTCGCGCTGCTGACCCTGGACCGCTACCTGGGCACCCATTTCTTTACCAACGATATGGGTGGCAACATGATGATGTACATCAACCTGATTTGGGCCTGGGGTCACCCGGAAGTGTACATTCTGGTTCTGCCGGTATTCGGTGTCTTCTCCGAAATCGCCGCAACCTTCTCGCGTAAGCGTCTGTTTGGCTATACCTCGCTGGTATGGGCAACAGTGTGTATTACCGTTCTGTCGTTCATCGTTTGGCTGCACCACTTCTTTACTATGGGTGCGGGCGCGAACGTAAACGCCTTCTTCGGTATTACGACCATGATCATCGCTATCCCGACCGGGGTTAAGATCTTCAACTGGCTGTTTACCATGTACCAGGGCCGTATCGTCTTCAACTCAGCAATGCTGTGGACGATTGGCTTTATCGTGACCTTCTCCGTAGGGGGTATGACCGGCGTACTGCTGGCGGTACCGGGCGCAGACTTCGTGCTGCACAACAGCCTGTTCCTGATCGCGCACTTCCATAACGTCATCATCGGCGGCGTGGTGTTCGGTTGCTTCGCAGGTCTGACCTACTGGTGGCCGAAAGCCTTTGGCTTCACCCTGAACGAAACCTGGGGCAAACGCGCTTTCTGGTTCTGGATCATCGGCTTCTTCGTCGCGTTTATGCCGCTGTACGTACTGGGCTTCATGGGCATGACCCGTCGCCTGAGCCAGCAGATTGACCCGCAGTTCCACCCGATGCTGGTTGTTGCAGCCTGCGGTGCGGCGCTGATCGCTTGCGGTATTCTCTGCCAGCTGATTCAGTTCTACGTGTCTATCCGCGATCGCGAGCAGAACCGTGACCTGACCGGCGACCCTTGGGGCGGCCGTACGCTGGAGTGGGCAACCTCTTCTCCTCCGCCGTTCTACAACTTTGCTATCGTTCCTGTCGTTCACGAGCGTGACGCGTTCTGGGAAATGAAAGAAAAAGGCGACGCGTATAAGAAACCGGCTGGCTATGAAGAGATTCATATGCCGAAAAACAGCGGCGCGGGCATCGTGATTGCTGCTTTCGCAACGGTGTTTGGTTTCGCAATGATCTGGCATATCTGGTGGATGGCGATTGCAAGCTTCGTCGGTATCCTGGTGACCTGGATTATTAAGAGCTTTGACGAGGACGTGGATTACTACGTGCCGGTTGCAGTAGTCGAAAAACTGGAAAATCAGCATTTCGATGAGATTAACAAAGCAGGGCTGAAAAATGGCAACTGATACTCTTGCGCATAACGCCCACGCGCACGAACACGGGCACCATGATACAGGACCGATGAAGGTATTCGGTTTCTGGATCTACCTGATGAGCGACTGCATTATCTTCGCCACTCTGTTCGCTACCTATGCCGTTCTGGTGAACGGCACGGCGGGCGGTCCGACCGGTAAAGATATTTTTGAACTGCCGTTCGTTCTGGTTGAAACCGCGCTGCTGCTGTTCAGCTCCATCACCTACGGCATGGCGGCTATCGCCATGTACAAAAACAACAAGAGCCAGGTGGTTTCCTGGCTGGCGCTGACCTTCCTCTTCGGGGCTGGGTTCATCGCGATGGAACTCTATGAATTCCATCACCTGATTGTTGAAGGTATGGGCCCGGATCGCAGCGGCTTCCTGTCAGCGTTCTTCGCGCTGGTCGGCACCCACGGTCTGCACGTGACCTCTGGTCTGATCTGGATGGCGGTGCTGATGGTTCAGGTTTCTCGTCGCGGCCTGACCAGCACGAACCGCACCCGTATCATGTGCCTGAGCCTGTTCTGGCACTTCCTGGACGTCGTGTGGATCTGCGTGTTCTCTGTTGTTTATCTGATGGGGGCGATGTAATGAGTCATTCTACCGATCATAGCGGCGCTTCTCACGGCAGCGTGAAGAGCTACATGACAGGTTTCATCCTGTCGATCATTCTGACGGTTATCCCGTTTGCAATGGTGATGAGTGGATCTGCATCGCATGCGGCTATTCTGGGAACCATCCTGGTCACTGCGGTTGTGCAGATTGTGGTACACCTCGTGTACTTCCTGCACATGAACAGTAAATCGGACGAAGGTTGGAACCTGACCGCATTTATCTTCACCGTAATCATCATTGCTATCGTAGTTGTCGGCTCCATCTGGATTATGTGGAACCTGAACTACAACATGATGATGCACTAAGAGCGGCGAGTATGTTTAAGCAATACCTGCAAGTAACGAAACCAGGCATTATTTTTGGCAACCTGATCTCCGTGATTGGCGGTTTCCTGCTGGCCTCCAAGGGCCACATCGACTATCCGCTTTTTATCTGGACGCTCCTCGGAGTATCCCTGGTGGTCGCCTCGGGTTGTGTTTTCAACAACTATATCGACCGTGATATCGATCGTAAGATGGAACGGACGAAAAACCGGGTGCTGGTCAAAGGGCTGATCTCGCCAGAAGCTTCGCTGGTATACGCCACCCTGCTGGGTATTGATGGCTTCATGCTCCTGTGGTTTGGCGCGAATCCCCTGGCCTGCTGGCTGGGGGTGATGGGGTTCGTGGTTTATGTCGGCGTTTACAGCCTGTACATGAAGCGCCACTCCGTCTACGGCACGCTGATTGGTTCTCTCTCCGGCGCTGCGCCGCCGGTGATTGGCTACTGCGCGGTTACCGGTGATTTTGACAGCGGTGCCGCGATTCTGCTGGCGATTTTCAGCCTGTGGCAGATGCCTCACTCTTACGCTATCGCGATTTTCCGCTTCAAGGATTATCAGGCAGCGAACATTCCGGTACTGCCGGTAGTGAAAGGCATTTCGGTAGCGAAAAACCATATCACCGTTTACATCATCGCTTTCGCCGTTGCCACGCTGATGCTCTCCCTGGGCGGCTACGCTGGATATAAATATCTGGTTGTCGCTGCGGCGGTGAGCGTCTGGTGGCTCGGAATGGCGCTGCGCGGTTATAAAGTGGCGGATGATAAAGTCTGGGCGCGTAAGCTGTTCGTCTTTTCCATCGTAGCCATTACCGCGCTGTCGGTGATGATGTCCGTCGACTTTATGGTGCCGGATTCACACAACCTGCTGACCATGGTCAGATAGTGTCTCTCAATGGCGTATCGCACGATACGCCATTACTTATTTCCCCCTGTTAATCTCGCATCGCCGATGGTTGTAAATCATTCTCCCCACCCTATTATTCTGAGATTGTGCCCTCAACCCTCTCAACGCTTTCTCTGCCCCTGGCTAAATTCCGCTTCAGCGTCCTCGATCAAAGACGCCCCCCGTACATGCCTTTCTCCGCTTACTGCCGGAACGCGTTTAGCCATACTGATGCGATAATAGTCACGCAGTACTGCCAATTCGTTTCGACAAATAGCCGCATCAGATTCATCAGCAGCAATTCATTATCCTGCAGCCATCGTTTATTTAGATGAATTAAAATTGGTTTTAACGCTGGTACTGTCAATAAAATGAGCACTATATACCGGCTAATGATTCCGTTGTTTAACGAATCATCGCTAAGCACGGTTTTCCCACTGCGGTCGGCAATGGTATCTTTGAGATATGAATCCCGCCGCCGCGCTACCCCGTACGGCGCCGAGTGGTTTAGCTGCATATATACGGTAAATAAATTTATTGTGCGCAAAATAGTATAAGAGATATATCGCGAAATTTTTGTTTCGTCGAACGCTGACGTCATTCGGGTTAGCAAACCATAGACAGGCTCTCGTTCATTCAGCGGGCTGCGCTTCCTTCATTCCCGGTGGGCGAATGTGAAATCGAAAATTAACATATTAACGTGAGGTATGGTGCCAGGGTGATGTTCTCTTGCCCTCCCCTCCTCCGCACGAACAGGCGGTCTTTTGCCATGAATATTTTTCTCTCCGGTTCATATAGCATCTCTATTGAACAATAGTAAAGTTTTCAATGAAAAAAAAGCTGTCCGTCTTATTTCCGCCTGCAACCACTTTCAGCGCGTTTTTCTTTATAAGGCCCTCATGCAATTTCACATTAAAGCCAGATGTGCCGAATAAAAAATTCATACTCATGGCTTACGCCGTTATCTCTGAAGAAAACTTCATTTTATTAAATTTGTATGAAATTGAATATTTCACATATTAATACTCTGGATTAACATAATTTAAGAGTGTTAGTATTTCTTCCGTGGGTAAGAGACCCACTAATAAAAATTAATCAAACTTAACAAGGAATACCAATGAAAGAATTAACTATTGGCGAAATGGAATCTATTTCTGGTGGTTTTAATGTGTTCGGCAGCATTGCTAACAGCATTTCCAGCATTATTAATAATACAGCAAGCCATCTGAGCGATTTTATTACCTCCGCAGGTGCTACCATCGCCAATGCCATCGTTAACGATACCATTGCGTTCGGTGATTACCTGAGCGGCACATCTACGTGGCAGGATTTCGTTGCCTCAAGCAACGAAAACTGGAGCAATTCTGTGCACGACCTGTCGGGCGAGTGGAACACTTTCACTAACAGCGTCACCGCCTAATATCGGTTCGTCATTCTCAGGGCAGGATTCTTCCTGCCCTTTTTTTTGCCTACCGTAAGCTCTCTCGGCACGAGGATGAGTGAATCGTCTGCGCCTTTGGTTTTAACCCACCAGCATCGCCTGAGCGCTATAGAGCAAATCCAGATGATCGCGGCATAGTGCCTCAATCGAGGTTCTTGACTGATGGCTGGTTAAACTCAGCGCTCCCCAGTAGAGCCCTTCCCGATCTGACAGCGGCACGGCCAGGACCAGCATGCCAATTTCAAACTCCTGCTCAATCGCGGCGTATCCCTGGCGACGAACCTGAGCGATCTTTTCCATTAACGCCGCCACGTCCGTCACCGTATAGGGCGTACGCTGCTCGCGGCGGATCCGCTGCAAAACGGTTTCACACTCGGTTTCCGCTAAGGAAGCCAGCCATAGTCGCCCTCCGGCGGTACAGTAAATCGGCACTCTCTCCCCCAGACGCACTGAAGTCGAGTTAAACGGCGTGTGTTTACTGCGGGCGATATACACCAGCTCGTCATCATCTATCACGCCGACCGAAGCGTGCTCTTCCGTCCGACTGGCGATGTACTCCACGATCGGTCGTACCATGCGTGGGAACTGCGCCGAATCGACATACGCCTGCCCCAACCTTAACGCTTTAGGCGTTAGCCAGTAATGACGTCCGTCGGTTTGCAGATAGCGCTCGTGCAGCAGGGTAAGGAAAAAGCGCCGCGCGGCGCTTTGCGTCAGGCCGCTCATTTTCGCCGCCTGCGGCACGGTGAGCCGGGGGAACTCTTTTGAAAATAGCTGGATCAGCGCCAGCCCTTTTTGCAGGCCGACGATCAGATCGCGGGTATGAATCTGGTTTCGCATACTTGTTCACACTTTCGCAACAATACAATCAGTTTAGCGCGATTATCGCAGTGGTAGTGCGATTAACAACCAGTATGGCCGAATTCTGCGTTGTCGCTCTCAGCTTCCGCTGAAATACTTTCACAACATTCATTTAACAAGATGAGGTTTGAAATGGTCAGTGGATTCACTCAGGTCGTCGCCGTCATCGGCCACCCGATTACCCAGGTTAAGTCGCCGGAGAATTTCAACCGCTTCTTTGCTGACCAGCAGTTGGACAGCGTGATGATCCCGGTTGATATCGCCCCCGAAGCCGTTGCTGACTTTCTGCAGACCCTGCGCGGCTGGCACAACATGAGCGGCGTCCTGGTCACCGTTCCGCACAAACAGCGGGCCGCCGCCCTGGTCGACGAGTTAACCCCGCGGGCTCAGCACCTCAATGCCATTAACGTCATCCGTAAGCTGGCCGATGGCCGTTTACAGGGCGATATGCTAGACGGCGTCGGTTTTCAGCTTGCCGCAGAGGCGCACGGCTTTAGCGCCGCCGGTAAAAAGGGGCTGCTCTCCGGCTGCGGCGGTGTGGGCAGCGCTATCGCGTGGGGGCTTTGCGAAGCGGGTATCCGCCAGCTGGCCCTTTATGATCAGAATCCCGCCACCCTTCAGCTGCTGCATAACCGGCTGGCCACCCATTTTCCGCACGTTCATCTCGTCGACCTGCCCGCTACGCTTGCCGGCCTGGATTTGCTGGTGAATGGTTCCCCGGCGGGAATGGCCGGTTTCGAGCCGTTGCCGCTGCCGCAGACGCTGCTGGAAACCCTTCCGCTATCCACGCATGTCGCCGACGTGGTGACCGCCCCGATCATCACCCCGCTCCTCGCCTTCGCCCGGGATCGCGGCTGCGCGATCCAGACCGGGCCGGAGATGGCGCTGGCGCAGATGAAACTGATGGGGCAATTCATCGGCGCCATCGCGCAGGAACAAGGAGCGGCGGCATGAAAAGCTGGGATGTCATCGTTATCGGCAGCGGCGCCGCAGGTTTTGCCGCGGCGGTGACCGCCAGCTGTAAGGGACTGTCGGTGCTGATGCTGGAAAAAGCCCCGCAGTTTGGCGGCACCTCCGCCATTTCCGGCGGCGCGGTGTGGATCCACGATAGCGATCAGGCGCGGAAAATGGCCGTGGGCGGCAGCCCGCAGGCCATCGAAACCTATCTGCGGACGATTATCGGTGAGCCTCATTATCGTCAGGATCTGGTGGATGCCTTTATCGCTTCAGGGCGCGAGGCGCTGGCATTTCTTGAAAAAGAGGGCGCGGTGAAATATAGCCTGCGCCCGCTCTCTCCGGATTATTACCCGGATGAGCCCGGCGCCGTCGATGTCGGGCGGGCGCTCGAGGTGGTGGAGTTTGACGGACGGGAACTGGGTGCGCATTTTCGCGACCTCCGTTCTCCCCCACCGGGAATGCTGCTGTTTGGCGGGATGATGGTTAACCGGGTTGATATCCAGCACTTTCTCGATATGCGCCGCTCCCCGCGCTCGTTCGCGCACTGCAGCAGACTGCTGCTGCGCTTCGGTCGCGATCGCCTGCGGTACCCTCGCGGTACCCGCCTGGCGATGGGCAACGCGCTGATCGCCCGCATGGCGACGCTCGCCTTTCGCAAAGGTATGCAGCTCAGGCTCAACGTCAACGTGCTTTCGCTGAGCGAACGCAATGGCGAGGTGACCGGCGTAGAAATTGAGCACGAGGGACAAAAGCAGGCCCTTGAAGCCCGCTGCGGGGTGGTACTGGCGGCGGGTGGTTTTGCCGCAGGCAGGCTGGCTGAACGCTATCGCCCCCAGACCCGCGAGCACTACACCATGTCCCCCGCCGCCAACGACGGCGCCGCGCTGCGCCTTGCCGCCGCGGTCAATGCCCGGGAAGGGGCTGACCTGCCGTCTAACTTTTTCTGGGCGCCGGTCTCGGTTTTACAGCATCCCGACGGCACGCAAGAGCGCTTCCCTCATCTGGTCACCGATCGCGCCAAACCTGGAGTGATTGCCGTCAACCAGCGCGCGGTGCGCTTCGTGAACGAATCTAACTCTTATCACCACTTCGCCAGCGCCATGCAAAGCCGGGCAGAAAATGCGCCCTGCTTTCTGATTTGCGACGCCCTGGCCATGAAGCGCTACGGCCTCGGCCTGGCGCGCCCTGCCCCGGTCAATAATGACGCGCTGGTGAAAGCGGGCTATCTGCATAAGGCCGATACGCTGCCTGAACTGGCGCAGCGGCTCGGCCTGGATCCGCAGACGCTCGCTGACACGGTGGCTCGCTACAACCGCGACGCCGCTCAGGGCCTCGACCCGGCGTTCACCAAAGGCGGCAACAGCTATAACCGCGCGATGGGCGACCCCGGCCACCGGCCAAACGCCTGTAACGCTCCGCTGACCCGCGCGCCGTTTTATGCCGTCACCCTCTATACCGGCGATCTCGGTACCTCGCGCGGCCTGGTCACTACCGCCGATGCTCAGGTCATTAACCAGCACGGTGAACCGATTAAAGGCCTCTATGCCGTGGGTAATGATATGGATTCGATGATGGCCGGAACCTACCCCGGCCCAGGTATTACGCTCGGCCCGGCGCTCACCTTCGGCTATCTCTCAGCCAGCCATATGGCGCAACAACACGCACTATAAACAGGAGAAAATCATGATCTATGAAAAACGCACCTACACCATCAATCCGCTGAAAATGGCCGACTGGCTGGCGCTGTACAAAAGCGATGCTTACGCCGTGCAAACCGAGCACCTCGGTAAGCTCATCGGCTTCTTCTTTACCGAAATTGGCGTGGTCAATCAGGTGGTGCATATCTGGGCCTATGAAAGTCTGGACGATCGCCTGGCGCGTCGGGCGCGCATGGCGCAGGACGAACGCTGGCTGACGTTCTCGCGCAAAAACCGCGAGCTGGCCGCCGTCGAGCGTCTGGAGTCGGTGCTTCTGCGCCCCACTGATTTTTCACCACTGCAATAAGGAGAGGGTCATGAGCGGGCAGATGAACGTGGATGTTCTGGTCGTCGGCTCCGGCGCGGCGGGGCTCTCTGCCGCCGTCACCGCCGCGCTCGGCGGCGCCAGCGTACTGGTTGCGGAGAAAGAGTCGGTCATTGGCGGCACCAGCGCCTGGTCCGGCGGCTGGCTGTGGATCCCGCGTAACCCGCTGGCTCGTGAAGAAGGGATTGAAGAAGAGCCGGGCGCGCCGCTCGCTTATTTACGCCATGAAATGGACGGTGAGCCTGCCGATGCGCGTCTGCTTGCCTTCTTACAGTACGGACCGGAGATGATCGACTTTTTCCGCCGCCGTACCGCCGTGCAGTTTCTTTCCGGCAGCAAAATGCCCGATTTTCACGCTTCACCGGGCGCTGCGCTGGGCGGCCGCTCGGTCACGGCGCAGCCTTTTGACGGACGGCTGCTGGGCGACTGGCTGCATCGCCTGCGGCCTCCGCTGGAGACCATCAGCCTTGCGGGTATGGGCATTGCCGGCGGCACGGACATGGCGCACTTTTTCAACGCGACCCGCTCACCGGGCTCGGCGCTGTATGCGACCCGCCGCCTGCTGCGTCACGGCTGGCAGCGGCTACGCGCCGGTCGCGGACAGCATCTGGTTAACGGCAACGCGCTGGTCGCCCGCCTGCTGCGTTCGGCGCTGGATGCGGGGGTTAATTTTCAGCTTAACGCGCCGGTAGAACGTCTGCTTGCCGACAACAACGGCGTTGCAGGCGCGATATTACGCAGCGACGGCGGCGCGCTGAAGGTCCGCGCCGGCGCGGTGCTCCTCGCCTGCGGAGGCTTTCCTCACGATAGGCAGCGTCTGGCCGAAAATGTGCCGCACGCCGCCAGCGGCTACGGCCACTTCTCCGCCGCGCCCCCGGGCAATCAGGGGGATGGCATTCGGCTCGGCGAAGCGGTCGGCGGCCAGTTTGATACCTCACTCAGGCACGCCATGGCCTGGGCGCCGGTGTCGCGCGTTACCCTCGCCAGCGGACTGCAGTTGCCGTTCCCGCATCTGGTTGAGCGCGCTAAGCCCGGCTTTATTGCCGTGTTGCCTAACGGTAAACGCTTCACCAATGAAGCCGACTCTTATCATGATTTTATTGCCGCGCTGCTGGACGCGACGCCGTCGGGCGAAACGCCGCAGGCGTGGCTAATTGCCGACGGCCGTGCGCTGCGGCGCTACGGATTGGGCCATGCTCGCCCCTTCCCGTTTACCCCCGAGGCCTGGCGACGGACCGGCTATCTGTACGTCGGTGAGACGCCGGAAGCGCTGGCGAAAACATGCGCCATCAATCCGCAGCAGCTAACGGAAACGATCGCCCGGTTTAACGGCTTTGTAGACCAGGGAGAGGATAAGGATTTTCAGCGCGGCGCCTCGGCCTATAACCGCGCGCAGGGTGACGCCAGCCGCTCGCCCCACCCCACGCTCGGGAAACTCAGCCATGGGCCTTTTTATGCGGTACGTATATTGCCCGGCTCGCTGGGTTCCTTCAGTGGACTAATCACCGATGAAAATGCCCGTGTTCTCAACGCGCAGCGGCAGCCGATCCAGGGGCTTTTCGCCATCGGCAACGATATGTCGAGCGTGATGCGGGGATTCTATCCCAGCGGCGGTATCACGCTGGGTCCGGCCATGACTTTTGGCTATCTGGTCGGAAAAAACCTGGCAGAAAATCTCAATAAAACAACGCAGTAAAAGCATTCCACCAGGGACGGCAATACGCATAACAACAATCACCTGCAACTGTACTGGAGTCCTTTATGAACATGCGAACCCTCTCACTCGCCGCGCTTACCCTCCTCGACGTTCCGCCGCCGGAACAGGTACGCATTGCGGCCCAGACCGGATTCACCCACGTTGGTCTGCGCCTGCTTCCCGCAACCCCGTCAGATCCGGATTACGACATGCTCGGCGACACCGCCGCCGTACGCGATACCCTGGCGGCGCTGATGGAAACCGGCGTTCGCGTTTCGGACGTTGAGATCGTCCGCCTGACGCCCGATTTTTCAGTGGACGCTCGTTTGCAGCTTTTTCTTACTACCGCCGCGCGCCTTGGCGCAAAGCAGGTTTTAGTGGCAGGAAACGATGATAACCGCGCGCGCAGCGCGGGAAATCTCGCCCGGCTTGCCGAAGCCGGCCAGGAGCATGGATTAACCATGAACCTGGAGCCCATGCCCTGGACCCACCTGCGCACCATTGCCGAAGCCCGGGCGCTCATCACCGCCAGCGGCCGCAGCGATATCGGTATTTTGATTGACGCTATTCACTTCTGGCGGGCCGGCGAATCCCTGTCCACGATCGCGGCGCTACCGCAAAATTGCCTCAACTATATGCAGCTTTGCGATGCCTCACCGCAACCCCCCGCTGACGAGCAGGAGCTGATTTACCAGGCCCGCGCCGCGCGCCAGGTCCCCGGCGAAGGCGGACTCGACCTGCACGGTCTGATGGCGGCGCTTCCGGCCACGCTGCCGGTATCCATCGAGGTCCCGCTAAGCGGCGATCGGGGTGCGCTGCCGCCGCTCGCTCGCGCTCAGCTGCTGTTTAACGCCGCGCAGTCCTACCTGCGCCCTTGCGCATAAGGAGAGTCCCATGACACAGACTCAACGCCTGGACGTCAGGGAGTTAATCAACGCCAATCCGCTAAGCCGCTTTCAGAAGCTGGTGGTGTTTTTAGGCTTCTGCGTTATCGCGCTGGACGGCTTTGATATCGCCATCATGGGATTTATCGCCCCGACGCTGAAGCAGGAATGGGGAGTAAGCAATCACCAACTCGGTTTTGTCATCAGCGCCGCGCTGATAGGCCTGGCGCTGGGGGCCATTTTCTCCGGGCCGCTCGCCGACTGGCTGGGACGGAAAAAAATTATCATTAATAGCGTCTTCTTCTTCGGCTTCTGGACCATCGCCACCGCCCTTTCACAAAATATTGAGCAGATGATGGTTTTCCGCTTCCTGACCGGGCTGGGATTAGGCGCCGCCATGCCGAATATCGGCACCCTGGTGTCAGAGTATGCGCCGGAGCGCCAGCGCTCGTTCCTGATTACGATTATTTTTTGCGGCTTCACCTTTGGCGCGGCGGCGGGCGGTTTCTCCGCATCCTGGCTAATCCCGCAGTTTGGCTGGCACTCGCTGATGCTGCTTGGCGGGATCCTCCCGCTGCTGTTCGCTCCGGTCCTGATCTGGCTGTTACCGGAATCGGTGCGTTTTCTGGTCGTTAAGCGCGCGCCTGCCGAACGTATTCGGCGGATTATGCAACGCCTCTATCCGGGACAAATCCCCGATGAGGCCGAGTTCAGCCTCCCGGCCCAGCCCGTCCAGGCAAATGCCATGCGCATCGTTCTCTCCCGCCAGTATCGCTTCGGTTCGATGATGCTCTGGCTGGTTTACTTTATGGGGCTTTTTTTGGTTTACCTCCTCGGCAGCTGGCTACCGACGCTGGTAAAAGAGGTGGGCTTAACGGTCGGCCAGGCGGCGGTAATGACCGCAATGTACCAGGCTGGGGGAACCCTTGGCTCGCTGTTTGCGGGCTGGCTAATGGACCGGATCAACCCACATCGGGCGCTCGGGCTGATTTACGCGGTTGGCGGCCTGTTTACGATGGCGATGGGCTATGCCGCGGCAAGCTTTGCGCTCATCTGCCTGCTGGCGTTTATCAGCGGAGCCTGCTTAAACGGCGCCAATACCGGCATGAACGCGCTCTCCGCCCGCTACTATCCTACCGAAGCACGGGCTACCGGCTCCAGCTGGATGCACGGCGTTGGCCGCATGGGCGCGATCCTGAGCGCCTTTGCCGGGGCGGAGATGCTGGCGCTGAATATCAGCTTCGAAAGCGTTTTCCTGATCCTTGGCATTCCCGCCGCGATAACCGTCGCCGGGCTGGCGGCCAAAGGTATTTTCGCGGCTGGCCCGTCGGCAAGGGCCACCGCGTCAATCGCGCCCGTCAGAAGTACATTTTAAACGTTGACGCTAAGGCAGGCGTGTTTCAAAAACACGCCTGCCCAGAAAAGAAAAATTAATTTCATTTAAATGAATAATGAAAAAGAAAAATGCCATGCAGTATCGATTCACTTCACAAAACCACAGCGCAAAATCATTAAATACATACATGAAAAAAATAAAACATCGTTCAGAAAAACACTTAATAACCTTATCAATCAGAATGGCTTGATAGCTGTAGCCAGAAAAATTACGGCTCAATTTTTACGGTTTTTCGATCCGCCTCGCATATACAGAAATTAAATTCCAAACAAACATTGAAATGAAATAAATATTTCCTTATGTTCTGGCTGATATTCAGGATAAGGTCGTGCCGGTGGAACTGGCGCAGAGGTCCTGACTTGTCCTTCCAGACAAAGGAATTGACCATGAGTGAACAGCAGATTCTTCTCTCTCCCGCGGCAGCACGCGGCGATAAGCTAAGCTGGGCTACCCGAATCGCTTACGGCGGCGGCGATACCGCCTGTAACGTCGTGTTCGGCATGATCGGCACGGTTTTAACCCTGTTTTATACCGACTATGTCGGCATCAGCATCGCCACCGTTGGCCTGGTGATGCTGATCTCACGTCTGTTTGACGGCGTTTCCGATGTCATCATGGGCCTGATGGTGGAACGCACGAACTCTCGCTGGGGTAAATCACGCCCCTGGCTGCTGTGGATGAGCGTGCCCTACGCCGTATCGGCAATTTTACTGTTCACCGTCCCGCAGACCACCGGCACGCTGCAGTTTCTCTATCTGCTGGTCGCCTATAATTTCTGCACCACCGTGTGCTATACCGCCATCAACCTCCCCTACGGCAGCCTCTCTGCGATGATGACCCGCGCCTCCTGGGAAAGGGATATGCTCAGCATCACCCGAATGTCGATGTCGCCTTTTGGTCGTATTCTCGCCGTTGCCTGCACTTTGCCGCTGGTGAAGTACTTTGGCGACGATCAGGCGGCGTGGATCAAAACCATGTCTATTTGGGCTTTTCTGGCGCTGCTGTTGCTGCTGTTTTGCTTTTATAAATGCGAAGAGAAGGTGGTCATCAAAGCGCGAGAGAAACAGGGAAACGTACCGGTAAAAACCCAGCTTTCCGCGCTGTTTCGTAACCAGTACTTCTGGGCCAGCGCCATCCTGTGGACCGCGCAAAGCGTGTACTACACCGTGGTAGGGATCGCGCTGCCTTACTACTGCCGCTACGTGCTCGGTGACGATACCTTCTATAGCTCCATTTTCGTTGCCGAAACCGCCTGCATTATTATTTTCACCTTCCTGAGCTCCGTGCCCATCCGCAAATACGGTAAACGCAACGTTGCCCTCTGCGGTATCGTGCTGGCGACCATCGGCCAGGTGCTGTTTATGTTTAACTCTGATGATTACCACTGGGCGCTGGCAAACGCGATTATTCGCGGTATTGGCTTCGCCCCGCTGAACGCCGTGCTGTTCGGCTTCTGCGGCGATGCCGTCGAATTCGGCCAATGGAAAACGCGCGTCAGACAGGAAGGGATGATCTTCTCCGCCGGTTCCGTTGGGACGAAACTCGGCGCAGGTATTGCCGCCGCGGTTATCTCCGGCCTGCTGAGCATGGCGGGTTACGTCAGCTCCAGCAGCGGATCCGGCGTTCAGCCGCAAAGCGCTATCGACATGATTAACCACGTTTATCTCTACGGCTCTTTCTTCCTGTGGATCGTGGTCATTATCACCCTGCTGTTTTATCGCCTGGATAAGCAATACCCGCAGATCATGCATGACCTGAAAGAACGCGAAGCCCGTGGCGAGATGTAAAACCTTAGAACCAGGCCCGCGCTCGGCGAGCGCGGGTACACAGAAGAACATCTGAAATCCGTAGGATCTCTATCATTGAGGAGTGCACCATCATGTTAAACGGCATGAAACCCTTATCCCGCTCCCTGCGCTGGGGCATGGTCGGCGGCGGCGGCACCAGCCAGATTGGCTACAGCCACCGCTGTGCGGCGCTTCGCGACAACGTCTTTACTCTGCTCGCCGGCGCGCTTGATATCGATGCCGAGCGCGGTCGTCAATTCGGCGAGCAGCTCGGCATCGCTCCTGAACGCTGCTACGCCGATTACCAAACGCTGTTCGCGGAGGAGGCCAAACGCCCTGACGGCATTGAAGCCGTATCGGTAACGACGCCGAACAATACTCACTTCGCTATCACTAAAGCGGCGCTTGAAGCCGGGCTGCACGTTATTTGCGAAAAACCGCTGTGCTTTACCGCCGACGAAGCGCGCGAGCTGCTGGCGCTAAGCAAAAAGCAGAATAAAATTATCGGCGTCACGTACGGCTATGCCGGGCACCAGATGATCCAGCAGGCGCGACAGATGATAGCGGAAGGGATGCTCGGCGAGATCCGCATTATTAATATGCAGTTCGCCCACGGTTTTCATAATGAAGCCGTTGAGCTACAGGCTGAATCCACCCGCTGGCGGGTAACGCCCAAATATGCCGGCCCTAGCTATGTGCTGGGGGATCTGGCGACCCATCCGCTATTTATTGCCGAGACGATGGTGCCGAACCTGAACATCACCCGCCTGATGTGCGCGCGTCAAAGCTTCGTCAAATCTCGCGCGCCGCTGGAAGATAACGCCTTTGTGCTGATGGAATATAACAACGGCGCCGTTGGCTCACTGTGGACCAGCGCGGTCAACAGCGGCGCGATGCACTCGCAAAAAGTCCGCGTCATTGGCAAAAAAGCCAGCATCGAATGGTGGGATGAGCGTCCAAATCAGCTCAGCTATGAGGTACAGGGCGAACCGGCCCGCGTCCTCGAGCGCGGGATGCCCTATCTCAGCCAGCAGGCGCTGGCGGACGACCGCATTGGCGGCGGTCACCCTGAAGGGCTGTTCGAGGCGTGGGCCAACCTCTATCGCCGCTACGCTATCGCCATCGACGCGATGGATCGCGGGGACCAGGCGTTCCTGGAGACCTTCTGGTATCCGGACGTCGAAGCCGGTCTTCACGGCGTTTACTGGGTTGAGCAGTGCGTCAAATCCGCCGACGCAGGCGGCCAGTGGGTTGACTTTAACTGCCAATAACCGCTGAACACCAGTGGAGGCCCCTCCACTGGTTTTTTCTTTCTACCGTACTCACCTCATCATGCAACACAGTCGTAATATCTGTTAAACAAACATTTATTTACGCTTCTGTTTCCCCCCACTACACTATGCGCAGTTTTTATATTGAGGTGGTAATGAACGATAATAAAATGACGCCAGGCGAACTGCGTGCGACCTGGGGTTTGGGGACCGTATTCTCTTTGCGCATGCTCGGCATGTTTATGGTCCTGCCGGTTCTGACCACTTACGGCATGGCGTTACAGGGCGCAAGCGAAGCCCTTATCGGACTGGCAATTGGAATTTACGGGCTGGCCCAGGCGCTATTCCAGATACCTTTCGGGCTGCTTTCTGACCGCATTGGCCGTAAGCCGCTGATCGTCGGCGGCCTGTTAATCTTCGTTGTCGGCAGCGTTATCGCCGCGCTTTCTGACTCTATCTGGGGCATTATTCTTGGCCGCGCGCTGCAGGGCTCCGGGGCGATTGCCGCCGCGGTCATGGCGCTGCTTTCCGATTTAACCCGCGAGCAAAACCGCACTAAAGCCATGGCGTTTATCGGCGTCAGCTTTGGCGTCACCTTTGCTATCGCCATGGTTCTCGGGCCTGTCGTTACCCACCAGCTCGGCCTGCACGCCCTGTTCTGGATGATTGCTGTTCTGGCGACGCTCGGCATCCTGCTGACGCTATGGGTGGTGCCGAACAGCCAGAATCACGTGCTGAACCGCGAGTCCGGTATGGTGAAAGGCTGCTTCAGCAAAGTTCTTGCTGAGCCAAAACTCCTGAAGCTCAATTTCGGCATTATGTGCCTGCATATCATGCTGATGTCCACGTTTGTCGCTCTGCCGGGCCAGCTTGAGGCCGCCGGTTTCCCCGCCGCCGAGCACTGGAAAATCTATCTGGTCACCATGCTGGTCTCATTTGTCGCGGTGGTGCCGTTTATTATCTACGCCGAAGTGAAGCGCAAAATGAAGCGCGTCTTTCTGCTGTGCGTCGCCATCCTGCTGATTGCTGAAATCGTACTCTGGGGTGCCGGAGGCTATTTCTGGGAGCTGGTCGCCGGCGTTCAGCTATTTTTCCTCGCGTTTAACCTGCTGGAAGCGCTGCTGCCGTCGTTAATCAGTAAAGAATCACCGGCCGGATATAAAGGCACCGCGATGGGCATTTACTCCACCAGCCAGTTCCTTGGCGTGGCCATCGGCGGAGCGCTCGGCGGCTGGGTGGATGGCTTTTTTGATTCGCAAACCGTCTTCCTGCTCGGCGCCCTGCTGGCGATGCTGTGGCTGCTGGTGGCCAGCACCATGAGCGAGCCGCCGTACGTTAGCAGCCTGCGGGTCGAGATCCCGGAGGATATCGCCGCGGACAAAATGCTCGAAGCGCGCTTACGGGCTAAAGAGGGCGTCAAAGAGGTGCTGGTGATTAGCGAAGAGCGTTCGGTGTATATCAAAATCGACAGCAAGATTACTAACCGCTTTGAAATTGAGCAGGCAATCAAAGGGATATAAAAGCGAGCACCTTTGTACAGGCAGGCAAAAACGGTTCTGAGCGGTGCTTTGTGTCCTGCCGGGCGGCGGCTAACGCCGTGCCCGGCCGACAGACGGGACTCTTTTAATCGCGGAAGTTTTTGAACTGGAACGGCTGGCCTAAATCACCACCGCGCACCAGCGCCATAACCGCCTGCAGGTCGTCGCGAGATTTACCGGTAACGCGAATCTCTTCGCCCTGGATCTGCGCCTGTACTTTCAGCTTGCTGTCTTTAATCAGCTTGACGATTTTTTTCTGCGTCGCGCTCTCAATGCCCTGCTTCAGCTTCGCATCGACAAACCAGGTTTTACCGCTGTGCACGAACTCGTCCGGCACTTCGATAGAACTGCCCTCAATTCCGCGTTTCAGCAGCTTGGCGCGCAGAATATCCAACAGCTGGTTAATCTGGAAATCAGACTCGCTGAGTACCTTGATGGTCTCGTTTTTTTCGTTCAGCTCAAAGCTCGCTTCGACGTTACGGAAATCAAAACGCGATTCAACTTCGCGGGTCGCGTTCTCTACGGCGTTTCGAACTTCCTGAAGATCGACTTCAGAGACAATATCGAAAGATGGCATCTTTTCCTCTCCTTCAGTTTCTTTTGCGTTGCATAATACCCGCAACGCGACATAACTCAACTTGTTATCCCGAAAGGATAACTGATAACGCTATACTTTAGCCATGAGCACCTGATGCAGCACTCACAGGTGAGGAGGAATAATGAAAGTAACCGTACTCGGATGCGGTGCACTGGGACAGTTATGGCTAACTGCGCTGTACAAACACGGACATGAAGTCCAGGGCTGGTTACGCGTCCCACAGCCATTCTGTAGCGTCAATGTGATTGAAACCGACGGCAGCGTGTTTAATGAATCGTTTACCGCTAACGATCCTGATTTTCTCGCCAGCAGCGACCTGCTGCTGGTCACCCTCAAAGCCTGGCAGGTCTCTAACGCGGTAAAAAACCTGAGCGCCATCCTGCCGTCGTCAGTACCTGTTCTGCTCATGCACAACGGTATGGGTACCGTTGACGAGCTTAAGAGCCTCAAACAGCCGCTGCTTCTGGCTTCGACAACGCAGGCGGCCCGCCGCGACGGCAACGTAATCGTCCACGTCGCCAACGGCACCAGCCATATTGGCCCAGCGAAAGCCTACCCTGAGGATTATAGCTATCTCGCCGATGTACTGCAGAGCGTGCTGCCCGACGTCGCCTGGCATAACAATATCTACCCCGCGACCTGGAGCAAGCTGGCGGTAAACTGTGTGATTAACCCGCTGACGGCGTTAAAAAACTGTCAGAACGGCGATTTACGCGAATACCCGCAGGAGGTCGCCGCAATTTGTTATGAAGTTGCGGCGGTGATGGATCGCGAGGGGATGCATACCTCGCCGGAAAACCTGTTATTCTATGTACATCAGGTTATTGAAAGTACGGCAGAAAATACCTCCTCCATGCTGCAGGATATTCTCGCCCAGCGCCATACGGAAATCGACTATATCACCGGTTATCTGTTAAAACGCGCCCGAGCCCACGGTATCGCCGTACCTGAGAATACCCGCCTGTTTGAACTGGTAAAGCGTAAGGAGAATGAATATGAGCGCGTCGGCACTGATTTGCCTCGCCCCTGGTAGCGAAGAGACCGAAGCGGTCACCACCATTGATTTACTCGTTCGCGGAGGAGTAAAGGTCACGACCGCCAGCGTTGCCAGCGATGGCAGCCTGACCATTGTCTGCTCGCGCGGCGTTAAGCTACTGGCCGATGCGCCGCTGGTCGAAGTGGCCGATGGCGATTTCGATATCCTTGTTCTGCCCGGCGGCATTAAGGGTGCGGAGTGCTTTCGCGACAGCCCGCTGCTGGTTGAAACAGTACGTCAATTCCATCTTTCCGGGCGCATCGTTGCGGCGATTTGCGCCGCGGCGCCGACCGTGCTGGTGCCGCACAACCTTTTCCCCATCGGCAATATGACCGGCTTTCCGGCGCTGAAAGAACGCATTCCCGCCGAGCAGTGGCAGGATAAGCGCGTCGTCTGGGACGCTCGCGTTAAGCTGCTCACCAGCCAGGGGCCGGGAACCTCAATTGATTTCGCCTTGAAGATGATCGACCTGCTGGTTGGACGCGAAAAAGCGCACGAAGTCGCTTCACAGCTGGTGATGGCGGCAGGAATTTATAACTACTACGAATAAATGCAAAACGGCAACCCAGGGTTGCCGTTTTCATGATTGCGCCTTGCTCCTGAAGAACTAGGGGCGATATACCTTCACGTTTTCAAAGCCCTGCTCGCGCAGATACAGCGCCTGCAGGCGGCTCATCACCCCGCGCTCGCACCACAGCAGCCAGGTTTTACTCTGGTCGAGATCGCCAAATTTGGTGCTCAGCTTATAGAACGGCAGAGAAACCACGTCCACGCCTTCCACCTTCAGCGGCTTATCGTCCTGCTCGTCGATAGAGCGGATATCGAGGATCGCGTCGTCAGGGCCAAAACCGCTGACGGTTTCCACTTCCACTACGTCCTGCTCGGTCTGCTGAGCGATATCGCGGATATCAATGTTGCTCGCTTCCGCCACCACTTTCTCAAGGATGCTGAAATCGAAGTGCTCTTCTTCCGCCTCGATCTTCGCCTTCACCGCTTTCACGGTGGGGCTCTTCGAGATAACGCCGCAGTATTCCGGCATGGTGCGGGCAAAATCTTCAGTGCCGATTTCACGCGCGAGGTCAATAATGTGCTCTTTATCGTGCGAAATCAGCGGACGCAGAATCAGCGTATCCGAGACGTTGTCGATCAGGCGCAGGTTGGTCAGCGTCTGGCTGGAAACCTGGCCTAACGCCTCGCCGGTGACCAGCGCCTGGACGCCGTAGCGCTCGGCGACTTTTGACGCCGCGCGCACCATCATGCGCTTGAGCACCACGCCCATCTGACCGTCGTCGACTTTCTCAAGGATCTCACCCACCACCGGCTCGAAGTTAATCGCCACGAAGCGCACGCGGTGTGAGCTGCCGAAGCGGTTCCACAGATAGTGCGCGACCTGACGCACGCCGATTTCATGGGCCGCGCCGCCGAGGTTAAAGAAGCAGTAATGCACGCGGCAGCCGCGGCGCATCAGCATATAGCTGGAAACGCCGGAGTCGAAACCGCCGGAAATGAGCGACAGCACGTCTTCCTGGGTGCCGATCGGGAAACCGCCGATACCTTCGTAGCGCCCTTTAACCAGCAGCAGGCGATCGTTTTCGATCTCGAGGTTAACCGTCACATCAGGGTCGGTCAGCTTCACTCGCGCCGTTTCAATATGCTGGTTCAAACCGCCGCCGACGTAGCGCTCCACTTCGATTGAGGTAAACTCATGCTTACCGCGACGCTTAACGCGCACGCAGAACGTTTTACCTTCCAGCGCGTCGCGCCACAGCGGCAGCGTCTGCTCGAAAATATCGTGCAGAGAGGTATAAGGAACGTCTTCGACTTCCAGAATATGGTGGATACCGGGGATACGGGTCAGGGCATCGCGAATAGCCGGACGCTGATTTTCATCCTTCGCCCGGACCTCGATATGATCCCAGTGACGAACGACGGCAAGCGTCTCATCATAGTTTTTGAGAACGTTACGAATGTTCCCGGTTAAAATTTTAATGAAGCGCAATCGCACAGATTGGCTTTTGATGGTGATTTCCGGGAACAATTTAATGATAAACTTCATGGCGACACTATTCGTTGGCAAGCCCGTCGTTGGCAAGCCCGACGGGGCTTTAAGCATAAAAAGTTGTACAGGCGCGACTGGCGTCTGCATCCAGGGCGCGGAGTATACCACTATTGGACGCTTTTCACCTGGCATTGCGCGTTATTTGATTAACCGCGCGACTTCGTTACCATATTGATAGCCATCGAGACATTACAAGAGTCTATATTCACTATGCCAAAGAAAAATGAGGCCCCGGCCAGCTTTGAAACCGCCCTGGGCGAGCTGGAGCAAATTGTTAATCGTCTGGAAAGCGGCTCGCTGCCGTTAGAAGAAGCGCTCGGCGAATTCGAGCGCGGGATCCAGCTGGCGCGCCAGGGGCAGGCAAAGCTGCAGCAGGCCGAACAGCGCGTACAAATTCTGCTGGCGGATAGCGAAGACGCGCCGCTTACCCCTTTTACGCCGGACGCTGAATAAATGGACTTCCCGCAACAGCTACAGGCGTGCGTCGAGCAGGCTAACGAAGCGCTGCGCCGTTTTATCGCTCCGCAGCCCTTTCAGAACACTCCGCTGGTCGAAGCCATGCAGTATGGCGCACTATTAGGCGGCAAACGCCTGCGCCCGTTTCTGGTTTACGCGACCGGCGATATGTTTGGCGTTAGCCGCGCTACGCTGGATGCCCCTGCCGCCGCCGTCGAATGCATCCATGCCTATTCGCTGATGCACGATGATCTCCCGGCGATGGACGATGACGATTTACGCCGCGGCCAGCCGACCTGCCATATAAAATTCGGCGAAGCGAACGCAATTCTTGCCGGAGACGCCCTACAAACGCTGGCGTTTTCTATACTGAGTGATGCGCCGATGCCGGAAGTGCCGGATCGCGATCGCCTGGCGATGATTTCTGAGCTGGCCCAGGCCAGCGGCATCGCGGGTATGTGCGGCGGTCAGGCGCTGGATCTGGAAGCAGAAGGCCATCAGGTTGATCTAACGTCGCTGGAGCGAATTCACCGCCATAAGACCGGCGCGTTGATTCGCGCCGCGGTACGAATGGGCGCGCTGAGCGCAGGTGAAGCCGGACGCAGGGCGCTACCCGCTCTCGATCGATACGCCGAGAACATCGGTCTCGCCTTCCAGGTCCAGGATGACATTCTCGACGTGGTAGGGGATACTGCCACACTTGGCAAACGTCAGGGAGCCGACCAGCAGCTGGGCAAAAGTACCTACCCCGCCCTTTTGGGACTCGAGCAAGCCCGGAAAAAGGCCTTTGACCTGATTACCGACGCCCGCCGGTCGTTAACTGAGCTGGCCGCGCAATCTCTGGATACCACGGCACTGGAAGCGCTCGCGAATTACATAATTCAGCGTGATAAATAAACAATAAATGAGTCTCTGATGAGTTTTGATATTGCCAAATACCCGACCCTGGCGCTGGTGGATTCCACCCAGGAGTTGCGTTTGTTGCCGAAAGATAGCCTGCCGAAACTGTGCGACGAACTGCGGCGTTATCTGCTGGACAGCGTCAGCCGCTCCAGCGGACACTTTGCCTCCGGGCTCGGTACGGTAGAACTAACCGTGGCGCTGCACTACGTCTACAACACGCCTTTCGATCGCCTAATCTGGGACGTCGGCCACCAGGCTTACCCGCATAAAATTCTGACCGGACGCCGCGATCGGATCGGCACCATCCGCCAGAAAGGCGGGCTGCACCCCTTCCCGTGGCGCGGAGAAAGCGAGTATGACGTCCTGAGCGTCGGCCACTCGTCGACCTCCATCTCTGCCGGAATCGGCATAGCTATCGCCGCAGCCAAAGAGGATAAGCAGCGCCGCGCGGTTTGCGTAATCGGCGACGGGGCGATAACCGCCGGGATGGCGTTTGAAGCGATGAACCACGCTGGCGATATCAAACCCGATCTGCTGGTGGTGCTCAACGACAACGAAATGTCGATCTCCGAGAACGTCGGTGCGCTAAACAATCATCTGGCGCAGCTGCTCTCCGGCAAACTCTACTCCACGCTGCGCGAAGGCGGCAAAAAGGTCTTCTCTGGCGTGCCGCCGATTAAAGAGCTGCTCAAACGCACCGAGGAACATATCAAAGGGATGGTGGTTCCGGGGACCCTGTTTGAAGAGCTGGGCTTTAACTACATTGGGCCGGTGGACGGTCATGATGTTATCGGTCTGGTAAATACGCTGAAGAATATGCGCGACCTGAAAGGGCCGCAGTTCCTGCATATTATGACCAAAAAAGGCCGCGGCTATGAGCCCGCCGAAAAAGACCCGATCACCTTCCACGCGGTGCCAAAATTCGATCACACCAGCGGCGTGCTGCCGAAAAGCAGCGGCGGCCTGCCCTCTTACTCGAAAATCTTTGGCGACTGGCTGTGCGAAACCGCCGCGAAAGATGACAAGCTGATGGCCGTCACGCCAGCGATGCGCGAAGGTTCAGGGATGGTCGAGTTCTCGAAAAAATACCCCGACCAGTATTTCGACGTGGCCATTGCCGAGCAGCACGCGGTGACCTTTGCCGCCGGCCTGGCGATCGGCGGCTATAAGCCGGTGGTGGCGATCTACTCCACCTTCCTGCAGCGCGCCTACGATCAGGTGATTCACGATGTCGCCATCCAGAAGCTGCCGGTGCTGTTCGCTATCGACCGTGCGGGTATCGTCGGCGCCGATGGGCAAACCCATCAGGGCGCGTTTGATATCTCCTTCCTGCGCTGCATTCCTGACATGGTCATCATGACCCCCAGCGATGAGAACGAGTGCCGCCAGATGCTGTATACCGGTTATCACTACAACGACGGCCCGAGCGCGGTGCGCTATCCGCGCGGCTCCGGTACCGGCGCGGCCTTTGAACCGCTAGCCTCGCTGCCTATCGGTAAAGGCGTAGTGAAACGCGAAGGTGAAAAAATCGCGATTCTGAACTTCGGCACGCTGCTGCCGCAGGCGGCAAAAGTCGCGGAAAAGCTTAACGCCACCCTGGTGGATATGCGCTTTGCCAAACCGCTGGATGAAGCGCTGGTGCTACAGCTGGCCGCAGAACACGAAGTGCTGGTCACCCTGGAAGAGAATGCCATTATGGGCGGTGCGGGCAGCGGCGTGAATGAGCTGCTGATGTCCCGCCGCCGCGCGATTCCTGTGCTCAATCTCGGCCTGCCTGATTTCTTTATCCCGCAGGGAACCCAGGAAGAAGCGCACGCCGACCTCGGCCTGGACGCCGCCGGAATAGAAGCCAAAATCCACGCCTGGCTGGCATAATTGCCGCCACCGCTCCTGCTATGCTTAAAGGATACCCTTTACCCGTAGCAGGAGCGCACTATGCACTATATCCCTCTTGGCGATACCGATCTCCGCGTTTCCCGACTCTGCCTCGGCTGTATGACCTTTGGCGAACCGGACCGCGGTAACCATGCATGGACCTTACCGGAAGAGAGCAGCCGCCCGCTGATAAAATACGCCCTCGAGGGCGGCATTAACTTCTTCGACACCTCGAATAACTACTCTGACGGCAGCAGCGAAGAGATCCTCGGGCGCGCGCTGCGTGAGTATGCTCGTCGCGATTCCGTGATCGTCGCCACCAAGGTTTACCATCAGGTGGGCGATCTGCCGCAGGGACTGTCGCGCGCGCAGATCCTGCGCTCCATTGACGACAGCCTGCGCCGCCTCGGCATGGAGTATGTCGATTTGCTGCAAATCCATCGCTGGGATTACACCACGCCCATTGAAGAAACTCTCGAAGCGCTAAACGACGTCGTCAAGGCGGGTAAAGCCCGCTATATCGGCGCATCGTCAATGCATGCCCGTCAGTTTGCCCAGGCGTTAGCGCTACAGCGGCAGAATAACTGGGCCCGCTTCGTCACCATGCAGGATCACTACAATCTGATTTATCGTGAAGAAGAAAACGAAATGCTGCCGCTGTGCAGCCGTGAAGGCGTCGCGGTGATGCCGTGGAGTCCGCTGGCGCGCGGTCGCCTGACCCGTCCGTGGGGGGAAACCACCGCCCGTCTGGTATCCGATGAAGTCGGTAAGGCGCTTTACAATGCCACTGATGAGAATGATGAACTGATTGCGACAAACCTGGCCGAAGTCGCGGAAGAGCTTGACGCCAACCGCGCGCAGGTGGCTCTGGCCTGGCTATTGAGCAAGCCGGGCGTGGCCGCGCCGATTATCGGCGCCTCAAGGCAGGAGCAGCTGGATGAGCTGCTGCATGCGGTCGATTTAACGCTGACGCCGGATCAGATAGAAAAGCTGGAGACGCCGTATAAACCGCACCCGATTGTGGGGTTCAAGTAACGCGCGGTTCCCTGCCGATTCCCGGCTCGCGCTGCGCTTAGCCGGGCTACAGGTTCACCAGCATCTGCTGACGACGGGTTCACCACCGCCTCCGGGAAAAGCCTGCCTGATCCATTTCCCAGAGGCGCCAGGCCAGACTGGTTTAAAAAAGACCAATCGGCCAGTGGTGGCCAATCACGTACAGCACCCCGGCCGAAATCACCCCGGCGACAATATCGTCCACCATGATCCCCATCCCGCCGTGGATATTGCGGTCGAACCAGCGGATGGGCCACGGCTTCCACATATCAAAGAGGCGGAAAATCACAAATCCGGCGGCGACCCACTGCCAGTCCATCGTCGGTAGAGCCATCAGGGTGATCCACATCCCGACAAACTCATCCCAGACAATGCTGCCATGATCGTGGGTACCCATATCTTTCGCCGTACGGTGGCAAATATAGACGCCAATGCAGATGCTCATCATCACCGCCAGCGAATAGAGCTGCCAGGGGAGTAAGGTCAGCAAATACCAGAAGGGGATCGACGCCAGCGATCCCATGGTGCCGGGAACCACGGGGCTAAGGCCGCTGCCAAATCCCGTGGCCAGCAGATGCCAGGGGTTGCTCATCTTCAGGCGGCTTTTCGCCACATCTCTACTACGCGCCAAAATGATCGTATCCCTTAAAATCGAACGTGACGGGCTTACCTTCGCGTGTGAACTGCAGACCTTCCGATTCCGGCAGGATCTGCCCAATGCAGGTAAAACGCGCGCCGAGGTTGGCAAGGGCCACGTCCAGCGCCCCGCGATTGAGTTCAGGTACGGTAAAGCACAGCTCGTAATCTTCACCGCCGGAGAGCGCCCAGCGCAGCGCCTGCTCAGGCTCAACCTGGCGCAGCATCGCATCCGAAAACGGCATCGCATCAAGATCGACGCGCGCGCCGCAGCCGCTGGCCTTGAGAATATGCCCCAGGTCAGAAATCAGGCCGTCGGAGAGATCGATGGCGGCGTTCGCCAAATCGCGCAGCGCCTGCCCCTGCAGAACCCGCGGCAGCGGACGCAGATGGCGCGCCAGGAGATAATCCGCGTCGGCGTCATCTTCAACCTGCAGCCGATCCTGCAAAATCGCCAGACCCGCGGCGCTGTCTCCCGGCGTGCCGGTGACGTAAATCCAGTCGCCATGCTTTGCCCCGGAGCGCTTCAAAGCGCGTCCCGTCGGCACATAGCCGTGAATACCCAGCGTCATCGACAGCGGTCCGCGCGTGGTATCGCCGCCAATGAGCTGCATATCGTAATAATTAAGCTGCACGAACAGGCTGTCGCTAAAGGCCTCAAGCCAGGCTTCGTCCGCTTCCGGCAGGGTCAGGGCCAGGGTTAGCCACGCCGGTTCAGCGCCCATTGCCGCCAGGTCGCTCAGGTTGACCGCCAGCGCTTTATAGGCGAGGTCGGCAGGGTCGATATCGGGTAAAAAATGGTTTCCCGCCACCAGGGTGTCGGTGCTGATTGCCAGCGTTTTTTTCTCGGGGATGTTCAGGAGCGCGCAGTCGTCGCCAATGCCGGTTTCAACATCAAGACGTGCGCTTTTTACGCGATCAAAATAACGGGCAATCAGGGAAAATTCGCCGCATGCCATACGTTATGCCTCAGAAAAAGAAAAGAATAAGGCCGGTTTGCAGAAGTGAGACTCTGCAAAAACCGGCCCTGGAATTTACTTTTTGTTGGGACGAATTACCGGGGCAGCTTTGTCCAGCACGCCGTTGACAAACTTATGGCTATCTTCAGCGCCAAAGGTTTTCGCCAGTTCGATGGCTTCGTTAATCGCAACTTTGTACGGTACATCGCTACGCTTTGACAGCTCAAACAGTGCGATACGCAGCACCGCTTTTTCCACCTGACCCAGCTCGTCCAGCAGACGAGAAAGATACGGCTTCATCAGGCCGTCGAGATACGCGCTGTTAGTCGCCACTCCGGACAGCAGTTCGCGGAAATACAGAACGTCTACATCTTTCACATCCTGTTCCGCCAGGAACTGGTATTCGACATCAGCGATGTCGTTTTTGGACAACTGCCAGGAGTAAAGCGCCTGGACAGCACACTCACGGGCGCGGCGACGAGCAGCAGGTTTCACGGAATTCCCCTTACAAAAATCAGGCCTTGATGGCTTTCAATACGTTAATCATTTCCAGCGCGGTCAACGCGGCTTCAGCGCCTTTGTTACCGGCTTTGGTGCCAGCGCGTTCGATGGCTTGTTCAATACTTTCTGTGGTCAGAACACCGAAGGCTACCGGGATTCCGCTGTCCTGAGCGACGTGCGCCAGGCCATTGCTTGCACCGCCAGCCACATATTCAAAGTGCGCGGTGCCGCCACGGATAACGGTACCCAGCGCGATCACTGCGTCATACTTACCGGTTTTCGCCAGTGCGTCAGCCGCCAGCGGCAGCTCATACGCGCCTGGAACCCAAACCACGGTAATGTTTTCATCTTTGACCTGGCCAATACGCTTCAGGGCGTCAATCGCGCCATCCAGCAGGCTGTCGTTGATAAAGTTGTTGAAACGCGCGATGGTGATGGCGACGCGAGCGTCCGGGGTAGCAACGTTAGCTTCAATAATGTTCATACTCTTCCTTCGGGTTCAGTTCATTTGGCCCCGCAAGGGGGGCGGATTCTATCATAATAATCGGCGCACTGCTTTCCCTTTTGTCCGGGGAAATCAAGCGTTCACTAAATGCAGGCAAATATCCGGGCCTACATGACGTATCTCATTGAATTTGAAATGGGGTGCTTGCTCAAGTTTCTCAAGCCCCGGCAGTACACATAATCCGCGCGCATCGCTGCCTAACAGTTTAGGCGCAATATAGACGATAAGCTCGTCCACCAGCCCGGCCTCCAGCAGCGCGCCGGCAAGGGTGGGGCCTGCTTCCACCCAGATCGAGTTAATTTGCTGTTTGCCCAGCAGCATCATCAGGACCACCAGATCCAGGCGACCGTTATGCTCCGGCACCAGCAGCGTGCGTACGTTCTCCGGCCACTGGCGTTCATCTGCACGGGTACGGGCAAACAGCGTTTCACCCGCCTGCTCCACGATACGATGCTGCGGCGTGACGCGATTCTGTCTATCGATAACGATGCGCAAAGGCTGGCGCAGGTTTTCCTGCGGGTACAGCGCCTGGGTGTCGGCGTTGAGCTCGTCCCAGCGTACGGTTAGCGCCGGGTCATCCGCCAGCACCGTCGCGCTGCTGGTCAGGATGGCGTGGCTTTGCGCGCGCAGGCGCTGCACATCGCGCCGCGCCTGCGGGGAGGTGATCCACTGGCTCTCTCCGCTGGCCATCGCCGTGCGCCCATCCAGCGATGCGCCCATTTTTAACTGAATCCAGGGAAAACCGGTGCGCATCCGCTTAAGAAAACCTTTATTCAGCGCCTCGGCTTCGTTCATCATCAGCCCGTGACTGACGTCGACCCCTTCCTGCTGCAAACGGTACAAACCGCGACCCGCGACCTGCGGATTCGGGTCCTGCATCGCCGCAACCACGCGGGTCACCCCTGCGGCAATCAGCGCCTCGCAGCACGGCGGCGTGCGCCCGTGATGGCTACAGGGCTCCAGCGTGACGTACGCCGTCGCGCCTTTCGCTTTTTCGCCCGCCATGCGCAGCGCGTGCACTTCCGCGTGCGGTTCACCGGCGCGATAGTGAAAACCTTCGCCGACGATCTGGCCATCTTTAACGATCACGCAGCCGACATTCGGGTTTGGGTGCGTGGTGAAGCGTCCGCGCGCGGCCAGCTTCAGCGCTCGCGCCATGTATATTTCATCCTGCATCGGCTCAGTCCTGTAAGCGGGCGATCTCTTCGCCAAACTCTTTGATATCTTCGAAGCTGCGATAGACGGAAGCAAAGCGGATGTAGGCGACTTTATCGAGCTTTTTCAGCTGCTCCATCACCAGGTTGCCGATCATTTTGCTCGGCACTTCCCGCTCGCCGGTCCCGCGCAGGTGGGTTTTTATATGGTTAACCGCCATTTCGACATCGTCTGAGCTGACCGGGCGCTTCTCCAGCGCTTTCAGCATACCGCTGCGCAGTTTGTCCTCATTAAAAGGCTCGCGCACGTCGTTGCTTTTTACGACTCGCGGCATCACCAGTTCCGCCACTTCAAACGTCGTAAAACGTTCATTACAGACCAGACACTGACGACGACGACGCACGGAAGAGCCCTCGCCCACCAGACGAGAGTCGATAACTTTGGTATCTACGGCGAAACAGAAAGGGCAATGCATGGCGCGTCCTGACATGTAGTTAAACTAACGGGTAGTTTACCGCGAAGTGACCCGACAACAAAGAAAGAGCTTTTGAGACAAAGGATCTATAGTGCGATTATCCGATCGGTCTACCATTAAGCATCCTCTGTTAACGGAATCCCAACTATGACAAGACGTTATTTAAAGCTGGCCATTGTGGGTAGCATTTTCACCCTCAGCGCCTGCGCGCAGCAAAGCGAAATCCGCCAGATGAACCAGAGCGTGAGCACGCTGAGCAAAGAGATGACCCAGCTCAACCAGCAAACGGTCAAAATTACCCAGCAAAACGTGCTGAATGCGAAATCGAGCAGCGGCGTATACCTGCTGCCGGAGGCGAAAACGCCGGCCCGTCTCAAAAGTCAGATTGGTACGCTGCGCATGTCGCTGCTCAATATCACGCCGGATGGCGACGGTACCCGCCTGACCCTGCGTATCCAGGGTGAATCAAACGATCCGCTGCCGGCCTTTAGCGCGACGGTCGCCTCCGGGCAGATCAGCGGCACCACCGATAGCTATCAGGAAGTTAACGTCCAAAATCAGCTGATTAGCGCGCCGGCAAGCGTTCTGGCGCCGAGCGACGTCGATATTCCGCTACGCCTGAATGGCGTAACGCCCGAGCAGGTTGGCTTTGTCCGCATCCACGATATCCAGCCCGCAAACACGCCGTAACCCCGTCAGCCGGATGCCCTGAACATCCGGCTCCCCTCCTCTCATGCTAATCCACTTACAGATTTTCCATTCAGTTCACTAAAAATTGCCAGAATTTATGAATTTCGGTGGCATTCCCGCAAGAAATGCATAAAATCGTGAACGCAATCGATTACGCATATGTTCGTTATGTGAAACAACACATATTTTTGTGAGCAATGATTCCTATAATAGACGCCACAGAAATACGAAATATTTAGAAACGCTTCGGCGCTTCTTTTAACGCCTTCAGGCTTAATTTAAACAGTGGCATCATTATGAAAAAAACATTACTGGCAGCCGGCGCAGCTCTGGCGCTCTCCGCATCTTTCTCTGCCAGCGCGGCAGAAAACGACAAACCGCAATACCTGTCTGATTGGTGGCACCAGAGTGTAAACGTGGTGGGCAGCTACCACACTCGTTTTGGGCCGCAGATCCGTAACGATACTTATCTGGAATATGAAGCGTTCGCCAAGAAAGACTGGTTTGATTTCTATGGCTATATGGATGCGCCGGTATTCTTCGGTGGTAACACCAACGCGAAAGGTATCTGGAACCACGGTTCCCCGCTGTTTATGGAAATTGAGCCGCGCTTCTCCATCGACAAACTGACCGGTACCGACCTCAGCTTCGGCCCGTTCAAAGAGTGGTATTTCGCTAACAACTATATCTACGACATGGGCCGCAACAAGTCCGGTCGTCAGAGCACCTGGTATATGGGTCTGGGTACCGATATCGATACCGGCCTGCCGATGAGCCTCTCGCTCAACGTCTATGCGAAATATCAGTGGCAAAACTATGGCGCATCAAACGAGAACGAGTGGGACGGCTACCGCTTCAAAGTGAAATACTTCGTGCCGCTGACCGACCTGTGGGGCGGTTCACTGAGCTATATCGGCTTCACCAACTTTGACTGGGGCTCCGATCTGGGCGATGACAACGCTTATGATTTGAACGGTAAGCATTCACGCACCAGCAACTCCATCGCATCCAGCCATATCCTGGCGCTGAACTACGATCACTGGCACTACTCCGTCGTGGCGCGTTACTTCCACAACGGCGGCCAGTGGGCGGATGACGCGAAGCTGAACTTCGGCGACGGCGACTTTAACGTCCGCTCTACCGGCTGGGGTGGTTACTTCGTGGTCGGCTACAACTTCTAATCGGCTCGATGATCCCCGGCAACTACGCCGGGGATCATAAAAGCTAACGCTCTTCGCATCTCACCTTACGCAAGAAATCACTTAATGAGCGATCGGCTCGTTCGCTGAAATGACGCCCGGTGGCGGAAATCTCCAGGCAGCGGTCAAGGCGAAAACAGCGATAATCTTCCCGCAGTTCGCACCAGGTCACCAGCAGCCAGCGCTCGCCCCAGAAAAAAAGCCCCAGCGGCAGTACGTCACGCTGCGACACGTTTCCCGCTTCATCGCGATAGCGCAGCCCCAGCGCCTGCTGGGCGGAGACTGCCCGATGCACTATATCAAACTGATCTTTACTATAGCCCTGCGCACCAAAGTCCGGTGCGAACACGCGCGACTGCTCCGCCTTGCGCCGGCTCTCGGCAGGCAAAATAGCCAGCACTTTTTCCTGCGCCGACTCCAGCGCCTGGGACAGCGAGGCGCCGCCCCAGGTTTGCAGCAGCCGTATAGCGGCCATCAGCGCTTCCGATTCCTGGGTTGTCAGCATCAGCGGCGGTAGGTCATAGCCTGCCAGCAGCCGGTAGCCGCTCCCGGCTTCCCCCTCAACCGGGACGCCGGAGAGCGAGAGGTCGCGAATGTCGCGGTAGATGGTGCGCTCTGACACGCCGAGCCGCTCGGCCAGCAGCCCGGCGGTGGTTAATCTCCTCCCGCGCAGGATCTGGACGATTTGAAAAAGGCGGTCGGCGCGTCGGCTCATTTCTGTTGTCTCATTTACGCGGGTTGGTGAAGGCCAATCCGATTACCCTCACTGTCGATAAACAGGGCAATCGTGCCGATATCGTCCGCCAGCTCAAGGGGGCCAAACACGCAGCTTCCGCCCGCCGAGTTGACGCGATCGAGCGTGGCCGCCAGATTGTCAGTATGCAGATAGATAATACATCCCTGATCGGAGGGCTTAACGCCATCGAACTTTGCCAGCGCGCCGCCAGGAGCCGGATCCTCATGCGGGAAAACGGCCATCTCGATGCAATCCATTTTTTCCCGACGCAGCGTCACCTGCATCACCGGCTCGTAAAATGCCACGGCACGATCCATCTCCGCAACCGGGATCTCAAACCAGTTAATTACGTTGTTCATACATCCTCCTGTCCATTGTTTGGGTTCAGGAGGAGTGTAAGACAGGCCTACTGACAGCATTGTGTCAGTATGGTGCGCACACCAGCGCGCGCTCGGGATTCAGCAGCCACGGACGCAGGTATCCCACGGTACTGGAAAATGGCAGCACCTCTTCAGGAAGCACAATGCCAAGCTGCTCGCCGATATACAAGCGCCGGGCGACGATACGCTGCCAGAGTTCGGGATAGCGCTGCGCCAGCTCCCGACGCAACGCGCTATCGGCAAGCGCCACGGTATCTTCAATGCTTGCGCCGCCGTAGCCCGGGCGGGAAGGAATGATGTCGATTTGCAGTATCATCCCGCTTTGCAGGCAGGCGGTTGAATGGGGGCCAATGGGCGAACAGAGCCACTCCTCATCCGCGACCAGATGCCCCGGATTCAGGTGCCAGTGATATTCCGCCTTCGGCAACGCTTGCTCTATCAGCGCATACATATCGCCGCCGCGCATGCCGATGCGCAGATTTTCCAGCCAGTTCACCACCGCGTTGAAATAGGGCTTCGCCACGACCTCGAGGTAATCAGCCACCTCGGGCGCCAGTTCGCTCTCATCAGCCACCACGTAGGCGGCGCGGCTGCTCAGGCCGCCTTTGAAGCCGGTGGTCAGCGAGAATTTATCTCCGCGCTGAATCACCTTATCGCCCGGATAGAGATTCGCCCAGGCAAAGCGATCGCCGGTAGCGGCAATCATCACCACGCTATTAGGCTGCCCTTCCGCCGCCAGCAGCGCGCCGATTTGCTTTTCCGTTTTACCCGGCGCAACGGCGTTAAGCGCGGTGAGAATCGCGGTGGAAGCCAGATTTGCGCCGTACTCATAGTGCGCCAGCTCGTTGGCATTATTGGTGACTCGCGCTCCGCTTGCCGGGTCGATAAAAATGCCGGTGGCGTTAGTTAATCTTGCCTGCGGGCCGGCGGCCTGGCGAATAGCGTCCACGATAAAAGCAGGCAGATCGAACATCTGCGCGCGGTCATCCGCCGCGCCGGTAAAGAGCTTCCAGCCCGCCAGGCCAATTCGGTTTTCCGCCGCAACGCCTGCCTCCTGAAGCCGCTGAGCCAGCGTTTTACCGGTTTCCATCGGCTGATTGGGCAGCGAAAACCACGGGGCGTGAATCACACGGTTTTCCAGCCGGGCATGGCCTGCCAGCTTGAGATTCTCGTTACCCAGCACCAGCACCGCCTCGCCGTCCCGATGCAGCACCAGCAGCGCCTCTTCGAAACGGGGAATAAAACCGGTGAGATACTCAAAGTTGCCGCCGTGCTCTTTGTCGGCATAGACGATAAGCGTGTCTACGCCGGACTGACGCATATTTGCCAGCACCCTGGACTTGCGCAGCCGCAGCGTGTCGTCGTTAAGCGTAACGGAAGGCACATCGTGCCAGAGCGGGGGTTGAGGAACGGTGGAAAGCGTTACGACAGCCATCGGCATTTCTCCATGTCATTGCGTGCTGATACGGGAGAGTAACCAAAATCCGGGCGGCTGTAATAAAAAAATCCCGGCCTTGCGACCGGGATTCGTTTTATCGCTACGCGATTGCCTTACGGCAGAATTGACGGCTGATCCGCCCCTTCTTTCTCGACTTTCTGCTGCAGCATGTGCTCGCGCTTCATGCCCAGCTTCAGCGCCAGCGCGGACGCGACGTAGATAGAAGAAGCCGTACCGATGGAGACACCGATCAGCATGGTCAGCGAGAAGCCTTCCAGAATCGGACCGCCGAAGAGGTACAGCATCAGGATAACCATCAAGGTTGTCCCGGAGGTGATCAAGGTACGGTGCAGCGTCTGCGTCAACGACACGTTAAAGATTTCGTACGGCGTACCGCGGCGAATCTTGCGGAAGTTTTCACGAATACGGTCGGATACCACGATACTGTCGTTCAGCGAGTAGCCGATAACCGACATCAACGAGGCCACAATGGTCAGGTCGATCTCGATATGCAGTAGTGACAGCACGCCCATGGTGATCACCACGTCGTGCGCCAGCGCGATAACCACCCCTGCCGCCAGACGCCACTCAAAGCGGAAGCCGACGTAGATCAGGATACACACCAGCGCGGCTATCAGCGCCAGCGCGCCGGTCTGCGCAAGGTCCGCGCCAACGCTCGGCCCCACAAACTCAATACGTTTGACCGTCGCGTTCTGGCTGGTCGAGTCGTTAATCACGCTAACGACCTTGCTGCCCAGCTCCTGGCTGCCGTTGGCGTCATGCACCGGCGGCATACGCACCATGATGTCGCGGCTGCTGCCGAAGTTTTGCAGCTGCGGCTCTTCAAAGCCCGCCTTCTGCAGCGACTGACGCACCTGGTCCATATCGACAGGTTTTTCGAGGGTGATCTCAATCACCGTACCGCCGGTGAAATCCAGACCCCAGTTAAACCCGCGCACGCCAATAATAGCGATGGACAAAATCAGCAGAAAACCTGAAATGCCGAAAGCCCAGTAGTCCCAGCGCATAAAGTCCCAGACTTTACGGCCGTGGTTCAATTGTTCAACAGTATATTCCTGTGCCACAACGCACTCCTCAGATAGACAGCTTTTTAACGCGCTTGCCGCCGTACAGCAGGTTCACGATGGCACGGGTGCCGACGATAGCGGTAAACATTGAGGTCGCAATACCGATACCGGTGGTAATCGCAAACCCTTTAATGGCACCGGTACCGACCGCGTACAGGATAATGACTTTGATAAGCGTCGTAATGTTGGCATCAAAGATGGAGCTGAACGCGCCGCGATAACCTTCGTCAATCGCCTGCTGCACGGAGCGCCCGTTACTCAGCTCTTCTTTAATACGTTCGTTAATCAGAACGTTCGCATCGACCGCCACCGCAAGGGTTAACACGATCCCCGCAATCCCCGGCATGGTCAGCGTCGCCCCCGGAATCAGGGACATAATGCCGACAATCAGCACCAGGTTAGCCACCAGCGCAGAGGTCGCAATCAGGCCGAACTTCTTGTAGAAGAAGATCATAAACAGGATGGAGACCACCAGACCGGCCAGACACGCTTCCAGGCCCTGCTTGATGTTCTGCATACCGAGGGTTGGACCGATGGTCCGTTCTTCAACAATCTGAATCGGCGCAATCAGCGCGCCTGCACGCAGCAGCAGGGAGAGCTGGCGCGCTTCGGTCGGGTTGCTGATGCCGGTAATACGGAAGCTGTTACCCAGACGAGACTGGATGTTGGCGATGTTAATCACCTCTTCCTCTTTCGCCAGAATCGCGCGCCCGTTGGCATCTTTCTTCCCGCTGTCTTTGTACTCCACAAACAGGGTCGCCATCGGTTTACCGATGTTGTCCTTGGTGAAGTTAGACATGATGTTGCCGCCAGCGCTATCCAGGGAGATGTTAACCTGCGCCTGGTTGTACTCATCCATGCTCGACGTCGAGTCGGTGATGTGGTCACCGGTGAGGATGACGCGCTTGTACAGCACAACCGGCTGGCCTTCGCGGGTATATTTCACTTCAGAGTCGCCCGGAACGCGACCGGCGGCGGCCGCGGCGCTATCAACGTTAGTGTTAACCAGACGGAATTCCAGGGTCGCGGTCGCGCCGAGGATCTCTTTCGCACGCGCGGTGTCCTGGATACCCGGCAGTTCAACCACAATACGGTCGGCGCCCTGACGCTGAACCAGAGGTTCGGCAACGCCCAGCTGGTTTACACGGTTACGCAGGATATTGATGTTCTGCTGAACGGCATATTCGCGGGCTTCTTTCAGACGGTCGTCGGTCATCACGGCTTTCAGGCCAGTGCTGCCCTGAGTGGAGATAACCAGATCGCGGTGACGAGGGCTAAGGTATGAGATAGCCTGGTCGCGCGCGGCGCTGTCGCGGAAAGCGATGCTCAGGCCGTAGTTGTCTTCTTTACGCACGGTCGCGTAAGGAATGCCTTTATCACGCAGTTCGCTGCGCAGGCTGTCGATATTTTGTTCCTGCAGTTTGCCCAGCGCGGTATCCATGTCGACTTCCATCAGGAAGTGCACGCCGCCGCGCAGATCAAGACCCAGCTTCATCGGCTCGGCATACAGGGCCGCCAGCCAGCGCGGGGTTGCCGGAGCAAGGTTAAGCGCCACGACGTATTTGTCACCCAGCACGCCCATCAGCGCTTCGCGCGCGCGCAGCTGGATATCAGTGGTGTCGAAGCGCGCAAGAATTGCGCCCTCTTCCAGTGCTACAGACTTCGCGGTAATTTTTTCTTCTTGTAGTGTTTTCTGGACCTGGATCAGCGTTTGCTCACTGGCGGCGACGCCGCGCGCGCCAGTGATTTGAACGGCCGGATCCTCACCATACAGGTTGGGAAGCGCATACACTAAGCCGACGACAATGACGACGACCAGCATGACGTACTTCCACAAAGGATAACGGTTTAACACGGCAGTTCCCTTAGGGAAAATGGGTAATTACAGCGCCTTCATGGTGCCTTTCGGCAGAACGGCAGCTACGAAGTCACGTTTGATAACCACTTCAGTGGTATCGTTCAGCGCGATAGCGATGTAGCCGCTTTCCGCGACTTTAGTGACGCGCCCAACCAGGCCACCGTTGGTCAGTACTTCATCGCCTTTGGCAATGGAGTTCATCAGGTTTTTATGTTCCTTGGTGCGTTTCTGCTGTGGGCGCAGGATCATGAAGTAAAAAATCAGACCAAACACCACCAGCATCAGGATCAGAGACATCGGGCTGCCCTGCGCCGCGCCACCGGTTGCTGCTACCGCATCAGAAATAAAAAAGCTCATTGAAATTCCCTCATTATTAAAATTAGTCAACGTTCAAAGGTGGAACGGTTCGACCCTGACGTTGGTAAAAATCGGTCACGAAGCTCTCTAATTTACCCTCTTCAATAGCCTTGCGTAAACCAGCCATTAAGCGCTGATAGTATCGCAGGTTATGAATGGTATTGAGTCGCGCGCCCAATATTTCGTTGCAACGGTCAAGATGATGCAAGTAAGCGCGTGAATAGTTGCGACAGGTGTAGCAATCACATTCTGCATCCAGCGGCGAAGTATCGCTCTTGTGCTTCGCGTTGCGGATTTTCACCACGCCGTCGGTGACGAACAGGTGGCCGTTGCGCGCATTGCGCGTCGGCATGACGCAGTCGAACATATCGATCCCGCGACGCACCCCTTCAACCAGATCTTCCGGCTTACCGACGCCCATCAGGTATCGCGGCTTGTCGGCCGGGATCTGCGGGCAGACGTGCTCCAGAATACGGTGCATATCTTCCTTCGGCTCGCCGACAGCCAAACCGCCGACAGCGTAGCCATCAAAGCCAATCTCTACCAGACCTTTAACAGAGATATCACGTAAATCTTCGTAAACGCTGCCCTGAATGATGCCAAACAGCGCGTTTTTGTTGCCCAGACCGTCAAACCGATCGCGGCTGCGCTTCGCCCAGCGCAGGGACATTTCCATCGAGCGCTTAGCGTAATCCCAGTCCGCCGGATACGGCGTACATTCGTCGAAGATCATCACGATATCGGAACCGAGATCGTACTGAATCTCCATGGATTTTTCCGGATCGAGGAAAATCGGATCGCCGTTGATCGGGTTGCGGAAGTGCACGCCCTGCTCGGTGATTTTGCGAATATCGCCGAGGCTGAAGACCTGGAAGCCGCCGGAGTCGGTGAGGATCGGTCCTTTCCACTGCATAAAATCGTGCAGATCGCCGTGCAGCTTCATGATCTCCTGACCAGGACGCAGCCACAGATGGAAGGTGTTGCCGAGGATGATTTGCGCGCCGGTCGCTTCAACTTCTTCCGGCGTCATCCCTTTCACGGTGCCATAGGTGCCAACCGGCATAAAGGCTGGCGTTTCAACGACGCCGCGCTCAAACACAAGACGGCCGCGGCGCGCGCGACCATCGGTGGTATCTAACTCAAATTTCATTATCACTCCCGCGTCAGAAAAACAGTCTGACGTTTAACGACTCGCTACGGAATGATTCCATAGCTAATAAATTCCTGAAGGCGTCAAAATAACCAGCGCGACAGCCTTCTTATGGGCGCTCAAAAATAGCCTGCGGATTGTACGTGATAAACATCGCGTCCCCGTAGCTAAAAAAGCGATATTTTTGTTCTACCGCAGCCTTATAGGCGTTCATGGTGTGC
This sequence comes from Klebsiella sp. PL-2018, assembly GCF_019048985.1. NCBI lineage: Bacteria > Pseudomonadati > Pseudomonadota > Gammaproteobacteria > Enterobacterales > Enterobacteriaceae > Klebsiella > Klebsiella sp. PL-2018. Next base: position 1,295,770 of record NZ_CP077673.1, on the reverse strand, counting down.
TGATAGCCGGCAAATGCGGAAACCAGCATAATCAGCGTGGATTCAGGCAGATGGAAGTTGGTCACCAGCGCATCAATGACTTTGTACTGATAGCCCGGGTAGATGAAAATCTGCGTATCGCCGAAGAAAGGCTCAATCAGGTCGTTTTTCGCCGCCTGCGCCGCGCTTTCCAGCGAACGCACCGAGGTCGTGCCCACCGCAATCACCCGGCTGCCGCGCGCTTTTGCCGCCAGCACCGCATCGACCACCTCCTGCGGCACTTCCGCATATTCAGAGTGCATAATATGCTCTTCAATGCTGTCTACGCGTACCGGCTGGAAGGTTCCTGCCCCCACGTGCAGCGTGACGAACGCCATCTCAACGCCCTTTTCGCGAAGCTTCGCCAGCATCGGCTGGTCAAAGTGCAGGCCGGCGGTTGGCGCCGCAACGGCGCCCGGTTTTTCGCTGTATACGGTCTGATACAGCTCGCGGTCGGCGTCTTCGTCAGGACGATCGATGTACGGCGGCAGCGGCATATGGCCGATAGCGTTGAGAATGTCCAGCACGCTGCGCGCGTCGTCGAACTCAACTTCAAACAGCGCGTCGTGGCGCGCAACCATGGTCGCTTTAATGCTTTCATCGTCGCCGAGCAGCAGCGCCGCGCCCGGTTTCGGCGCTTTAGACGCGCGAATATGTGCCAGAATACGTTTATCATCGAGCATGCGCTCGACCAGCACCTCAATCTTGCCGCCGCTGGCTTTACGGCCAAACAGGCGGGCCGGGATCACGCGGGTATTATTAAAAACCAGCAGATCGCCAGGGTTGAGCTTGTCGAGTAAATCGGTGAAAGTACCGTGCGTCAGCGCGCCCGTCGGCCCGTCTAATGACAGCAAGCGGCAGCTGCTGCGCTCGGGCATGGGATAGTGGGCAATCAGGGATTCGGGTAATTCAAAGGAGAAATCGGCGACGCGCATGGCATATACTCATGACTTAAAAACAGGCGGCTTAGTCTAGTGCTCACACCTCTTCGCTGCAACAACTAGCCGTATCCGGATAACGAATCGCATGAATTTTCTCGCACACCTGCACCTCGCCCATCTCGCTGACAGCTCCCTTTCCGGTAATTTACTGGCCGATTTCGTTCGCGGCGACCCCGCCGGCGAGTGGCCCGCTGACGTCGTGGAGGGCATTTTTATGCACCGCCGGATCGATGTACTGACGGATAACCTGCCCGAAGTCACCGAAGCCAAAGGGTGGTTTCGCCCCGAAACGCGCCGGGTCGCGCCGATTACGCTGGATGTGATGTGGGACCATTTCTTGTCACGCCACTGGACGCAGCTGTCGCCCGAGCTGCCGCTGCCGGAGTTTGTCCGCTACGCCCACGCCCAGGTCACGTTTATTTTGCCCAATTCCCCGCCGCGTTTTGTCAATCTCAACGAATACCTGTGGTCAGAGCGCTGGCTTGAACGCTATCGGGATATGGCGTTTATTCAGCGGGTTCTGAACGGTATGGCCAGCCGCCGTCCGCGGCTGGACGCCCTGCGCGACTCCTGGCAGGATCTGGATACCCATTACGATCGTCTTGAGCAGCAGTTCTGGCGCTTCTACCCGCAGATGATGGCGCAGGCGAAAAAAGGTGAACTGTAAAAGATTGCGCTTTTTTGGCAAAAGACTATTCTGAATAGCCGTTTCAAATAACGATTGATAGACAAAACCTATCTCATCGATTGTCAGCGTCACGTTGAGTTCGCCGACGCCTCTCCCTATACTTGCCCGCGTTGCGTTCCAATTAACCTTAGTATTAACAGGAGAATCATATGGTTCTGGTTACTCGTCAGGCTCCGGACTTCACCGCGGCAGCGGTTTTAGGTAACGGCGAAATCGTTGAGAAATTCAATTTCAAACAGCACACCAGCGGTAAAGCCACCGTTCTGTTCTTCTGGCCGATGGACTTCACCTTCGTTTGCCCGTCTGAACTGATCGCGTTCGACAAGCGCTACGAAGAATTCCAGAAACGCGGCGTAGAAGTGGTTGGCGTTTCTTTTGACTCCGAGTTCGTCCACAACGCGTGGCGTAACACCCCGGTAGACCAGGGCGGCATCGGCCCGGTTAAATACGCCATGGTTGCTGACATCAAACGCGAAATCCAGAAAGCGTACGGTATTGAGCACCCGGACGAAGGCGTTGCCCTGCGTGGTTCCTTCCTGATCGACGCCAACGGCGTTGTTCGTCACCAGGTGGTTAACGACCTGCCGCTGGGCCGTAACATCGACGAAATGCTGCGTATGGTTGACGCGCTGCAGTTCCACGAAGAGCACGGCGAAGTTTGCCCGGCGCAGTGGGAAAAAGGAAAAGAAGGTATGGCCGCTTCTCCGGAAGGCGTCGCTAAATACCTGACCGAGAACGTATCCAGCCTGTAATCGGCGTACGTTCGGCAAAAGGCTCGCAGATGCGAGCCTTTTTTGTTTTATACGGAGCCGCTTTTTTTCACTTCGCGCCAGATTCGCCACGCCATCAGCGCCAGCACCAGGACGCCCACTATTAGCGCTCCCCACACCAGCAGCGTTTTCCAGCCGCTTTGCTGCTCGGTAGCCGACGTCGCCGTCAACCGCGCTTCACCGCCGAGGGTGACGCTCTCCTGCGCGACGGCCAGCGGTAGATCGCTTACAGCCTGCGTTTTGCGCAGCGACGCCGGGATCAGCATGTCCATGGCGACATCTGCCTTTGGCGCCGCCCGGTTGCCCCAGGCCAGCATATAAGGCCCTTTTCCCTGGGTATTAAAAACCAGCTGGTATTTGTCTCGCGCACCGCTTATCGCGGGCAGCGACGTCGGTAATCTGGCGTTAATCGTTGTGATCCGCACCGCTTCAACCGGCCGGCCTGAAAGTTGAATATCCTCCGAACGCTTGCCGTCCAGTCGATACAGCACGGTTTTGGTCAGCGGCTGCCAGGCTTCTTTTTCGCCGCTGCGCCAGGAGAGCGCGACCGGCAGAACCCCTTCGCTGGCCATCGATATCCTGAGCGAAGTCAGCGGCTGAGGCCGGGCCCAGCGCCAAACGGCTTCCTCATCTGAAATCTTGTTCGCCTGCGCATCAAGCTCAATGCGCGTAGACTCGGGCTCTCTGCGTTCGGCCAGGGCCGTCACGCTATTTAACACGACCGCCTTGCTTTGCGAATCGAGGATCACCAGCAGGTAACGATTCCCGTCCACGGAGAGCGTCAGGTCAGCGCTAATGGTATCCATTTTCAAACGATCGCTATCGCGCGCCAGATCCATAAGGGGCGCATCCTCCTGGACAGGGCGCCAGTACTTCAAATCCCGACTGGAATAGACCGACGCTTTCCCCTGCCAGCTGCCCGCCAGCGCCGCCCAGTTCAGCCGCAGCTGAGCCAGCGCAAACGCGTCCGTTTTCTCCGCCGGCAGCGTCAGTAAGTAGCTCTGCCCGAGCGCCTTCGCATCATCGGTTTCCAGATGAATTTCGATCCCCGTTGTTGAACGCAGGACCAGCGATTCTCCGCCGCGTCGCCCCTCTTCGCGCGGCGGAACCGGCGACATCTCCAGAGGGAAAAGCCGCAGCGTCATCGCTTCAGGCGTAACGGGTTGCGCCTTCTGCACCTGCAGCGCGAACGGTACGGTCTCTCCCTGATGGTTAAATACCCGCACATCGCGCAGGTCAGGCCACGCCGTCCCCTGATAGAGCAGCGGGGAAAGCTCGACGCGATACCAGGGCGACGCGCCGGTGGTTTCCAGCATCCCCCCCTGCATATAGTCCAGTGGTTTTTCTCGCGCTTCATCGCCGCTGACAGCCGCGCCCGTCACGCCCAGCAGCACGCTGCATAACACCACTTTCATCCATTTCATTTTTCTTCTCCTGCTTTGGGCGGTAACGGGGAAAAATACCCGACGATCAGCACCAAAATAGCCACGCCGATAAACGCGACAGCGCGCGCCAGCCCGCCGCCGCGCGCGCTGTCCACCAGCATGAGTTTCACAATGACAACGCCTAACAACGCCGCGCCGCACAGCCATTCGCGGCGGGAGTGTCGCCGCGTCGCACGCAGCATGACCGCCAGCGCCGCCAGCGTCCAGACCAGAGCGAAAGTGGTCTGAATTAAGCGCGAATGCCACAGCGCCTCTATATTCCAGGCCACCTCGCCGTACCAGGCCAGGGCGCGCAGCAGCAGGCCATTCAGCCACCAGAAGCCGAGCGCCAGCAGCGCGACCGCGGGCCAGGGGCGGCATACCGATAGCTGCAGCGGAAAATAACGCCGCGAAACGCGATAAAATATCGTCAGCCCAAGCAGCGCGAAAGCGGCGCCCTCTTCCAGCGGGTTAATCAACGGCAAATAGGTCTGACCGTAGACCGTACCATCCTGCACGTTCGTCAGCGTTAGCAGGCATCCCAGCGCAACCGCCACCGGTATCATGGCCTGAGAGGCATACAGCCCAGGCCATACCCGGAATGGCCATATTTGCCGATGAACGGCTTCAGAGACAAGGAAGATCAGCCCCCCGCCTGCCGCCATCATTAATCCACTCGCCCAGGCCGACATGCCCCACGGCAAATCCCGGGTAAACCAAAACAGCTCCATCGCCAGCGCCAGCAACACCATCCAGAACAGCGACAGGTGGGCGAGCCTGTTTATGCGCGGCGGGAGCGAAGGCCCATCATGCCAGAGCAGCGCCACCGCCGCGGGCAGCGCCGCGCACCAGGCCAGATTTTGCCAGCCAGCAGCGAAAATCTGCCGTTGGGATAGCTGATAAAACAGCACTATCAGCATCATTGGCCACAACAACCATTTGCTGGCATCCAGCTCTTGCCAGACTAAACGCGCAGCGACCGTGCGCCAGCACCATACCGACGCGGCCAGCGTCGCCAGCACGCCAAATATAACCTGCGAGTCTTTACTCAACGCCAGCTGCGATGCGCCGACCAGCGCCACCACCCAGAACAGTAGCCCGCCCAAAAGCAGTCCTCCACTGGCGTGCACCTCAATGCTTCGCCACAGCCAGGCGGCGACCAGCCAGCTAAGACTGAGTACAGCGAAAATCAGCAGCAAAGAAAGCGGCGTGGCGTCATTTGCCTGCGCCCAGAGCGCGCTGCCAACCGCCAAAAAGAGTAGCGCAGTCCCACTATAGCTCATACGCCGCTGCTGCTGTTGCACGCCCAGCCAGAGGATCCCGAGCCCCTCCAGCGACCAGGCCATCGCGGTCCAGCGAGCCGAAAGCGCAAGGGGAATAGCAAGGGTGGTAAATGCGCCGCCGAGCGCCAGCGCGGCCAGCACCAGCGGCTTCCCTAAAGAGGGGTAGCGACGCAGTGCCAGCCAGGCTAAAGCCAGATAGAAGCCACCGTAGCCCAGCGCGCTGAGCGCCGGACCGTATTCCATATGCCGGGTGATAGCGTACTGCATACCAAAGCCGACCAGCGGCGGTGCAAACAGCAGAACGCCATCAATAATCTGCTTACCCTTTTCCTGCGCCCGCAGCGACAGCGCCACGCTCAACACGCCAAAAATAATCGTATTGGCGATTAAGAACAGCTGGCAGCTCAGGTAATACTCTGGCCGATAATCATTCAGCCCCCACAGGCCACCGACGCCAAAGGTAAACAGCAGGCCAAGCAGATTAAGCTCCCGCCAGTGCTGGCGGATGCTGATGGCAAGAATGCCGACTGACAGCAGAAGATAGAAGGAGAACAACGCCACATGACTGCCGCCGCCGGTAGAGAGCAGCAGCGGCGCAAGGTAACCGCCAAGACTCGCCAGCATGGCCAGGCTGAGCGCTTTTTGCACAATCGCCAGCCCTACGCTCGCCGCGCAAATCACCACCAGCAGCGCAAACGCCAGGGTCATCGGCAGCATCTGCCACAGGCGAAAGGCGCCAAAAACGGTGAGATAGAGCGCCCCCGTTGCCCCACCCTGTAAGATCAGGGCGTACATCGGTTGCTTATGCCGCAACCGCCATCCGACAGCCAGCAGGACAATGGCGAACAACGACGCCGCGACCAGACGCAACTCGAGGGGGAAAAGAGCGTGTTCCACGGTATAGCGCAGCAGAAAGGAGAGGCCAAGAAACAGCAGCAGGATCCCGAGCTTCGCCAGCGGGTTACCCTGCATAAACCAACGAACCAATGACGATACCATCCCGCCAAACGCGGAAGGTTGTTCGGTTTCAGGAGCCGATTTCGCCATCTGCTCCGGCTTCGGCGTTGGCTTCGGCTGCGAAAGCCATGGGTCAACGGCTTCCGCCACGGGCGCCGGTGATGGCTCGTGTTCTACCAGCGCTGTTGCGTCAACAGAGGCAACGACTTCCGGAGCAGTCGGCACGACGCCACTTGCCTCCGCCACCGGTGCCTGCGCAACGCCGCGCAGCTCAAGCTCCTCAACCCGACGCTGCAAAGCCGCCAGTTCCACACGGACCGCCGCGCTGCGCCTGAGCGCGGCAATCGCCACGAGCGGCCCAACCACCAGCCCGCAGAATAAAATCACAGCGCCAAAGATCAGTAGATCATCCATGTTCTCACCTTCACTGTTTGAAGAGGGAGCAGAATGACACACATTGTCTTATCAGCGCTATCCGAGAAAATGAAAAAGGCCAATGAGGGCGTGGATGCTCTCATTGGCCTACCGGTACTAATAAGCGTCCGTCGCGCTAAAAAGCAAAGCAGGAGCAGCCGAGTACGCCCCAGAACGCCTGCTCATCGGCAACCGGAATCGCCGATTTGCGCGCAATATCATGCTGATGCCCATGTACGCCGCAGCTGCCGCAGCACTGGTGCATCTGAACTATCGCGCCGATATTCGCGGCCGTCGGCGGCGCGGAACGGTAATGGCCCGGAACTTTCACCACCGGCGACCACTCGGGCAGCACCGGAATGGGCGGCGGCGCCAGCGGCGAAAAGTGTCCCGCCGCGTACACCACCTTGCCGTCCACCACCGTCAGCACCGACTCGATCCCCTTGATTTCCTCTTCCGCGACGCTGAAGTAGTCTTTCGACAGCACCACAAGGTCGGCAAGCTGGCCTTGCTCAATGCGCCCTTTCTTGCCCTGCTCGCTGGAAAACCACGCGCTTCCCGCCGTCCACAGTTCCAGCGCCACGTCGCGCGGCAGGCGGTTGCTGTCGTCGTACATCGCCATCCCGCCGACGGTACGCCCTGATACCAGCCAGTAAAGCGCGGTCCACGGATTGTAGCTCGCCACGCGGGTGGCATCCGTCCCCAGACCCACCGGAACCTCCAGTTCGAGCATTTTCGCGACCGGCGGCGTATGTTTGACCGCGTCTTTACCGTAGCGGTCGACAAAATATTCGCCCTGGAAAGCCATACGGTGCTGCACGGCAATGCCGCCGCCCAGCGCTTTAACGCGTTCGATATTGCGCTCGGTGATGGTTTCCGCGTGATCGAAGAACCAGTGCAGCCCGTTGAACGGAATATCGCGATTCACCTTCTCGAAGACGTCGAGCATCCGGCTGATGGATTCATCATAGGTGGCGTGCAGACGGAACGGCCAGCGGTGTTCAACCAGATGGCGCACCACCCGCTCCAGCTCATCTTCCATCCCTTCCGGCAGATCCGGACGCGGCTGGAGGAAGTCTTCGAAATCCGCCGCCGAGAAAACCAGCATCTCCCCGGCGCCGTTGGCGCGGTAAAAATCGGTGCCCTGTCCCGGCTTGAGCATATCGGTCCAGCGCTCAAAATCTTCCAGCTCCTGCTTAGGCCGCTGGGTAAACAGGTTATAGGCGATACGTACGGTCATCTGCTCTTTGGCGTGCAGCTGTTCAATAATTTCATAATCTTCCGGGTAGTTCTGGAAACCGCCCCCGGCATCAATAGCGCTGGTCAGCCCCAGACGATTAAGCTCGCGCATAAACTGCCGCGTTGAGTTGACCTGAAGTTCCAGCGGCAGCTTCGGCCCTTTGGCCAGCGTCGAGTAGAGGATCATCGCATTGGGTTTGGCGATCAGCATCCCGGTCGGGTTGCCGTTACCGTCACGAACGATCTCGCCGCCCGCCGGATCCGGGGTCTCTTTGGTGTAGCCCACCGCCTTCAGCGCCGCGCGGTTTAGCAATGCGCGATCGTACAGATGCAGGACAAATACCGGCGTATCCGGCGCCGCATCGTTAAGCTCCTCCAGCGTCGGCATCCGCCGTTCGGCGAACTGGAACTCGCTCCAGCCGCCGACCACCCGCACCCACTGCGGCGACGGCGTGCGGTCGGCCTGATCTTTTAGCATCCGCAGCGCGTCCGCCAGCGAGGGAACCCCCTCCCAGCGCAGCTCCAGATTGTAGTTCAGACCGCCGCGGATCAGGTGCAGGTGGGAGTCGTTCAGGCCGGGGATCGCCGTATGGCCTTTGAGATCGATAATTTGCGTCCCGTCCGCGGCAAAGCTCATGATCCGATCGTGGCTACCGACGGCGAGAATTTTACCGTCAGCGATCGCCACCGCATCGGCCACGGGATTTTGACGATCGAGAGTATGAACCCGACCGTGGGTCAGGATCAGTGTGGCAGTTTGCGACATAACGCACTCCTTCAGGAGGCTGGCTCAGTTTTTCTTTAACCAGCCAGCAAACAGACGGGTCACGATGGGCATCCAGAACCAGACCACCAGCGCGACCACACAGGCATCATTGATCAGATGCAGCAACAGGCTTCCCTTCAGCGAGGGCAACAGTATTCCGGTTATTGACGGCACCAGGTTAGTACTGGGGAAAATCACCAGCAGGGTAATTAAAAATTGCTTCCAGCGTCGCGGCTGGCGCACGTTCGCCGCGGGCGGCGTAAACCAGAAGGCCGGTTCAGTCCGGACTTCGGTACGATCGCCTTCGCTCAGCAGCGGCGCAATTTCCGCCACCAGCTGGCGGCGGGTCTCCGACTGGGTCCAGGCGTAAAGATGCTCAATGGTGTCGAAGCGAATAATCACGCTCCATAAATTCTGCCCGGGGGCCGGACGAATGACGTTTGCGCCAAGATGGCCGGGAAACTCTGCCGCAATCGGCATAATTTTGCCCAGCCACGCTTCATACCGCTGGCCATGCTCCGGGTCGAGCATATGGCTGATCACCAGGGTCACCGATTTCTGTTGCGCCATTAAGAGTTCCTTGCTTCAGGGAATGGCGGGTTGTCCGCCGCCATTCGCTATACATGACCATACACAAAATCATTCACGCTGCGTCGAGGCGGCAAGGTTGTTCGTCCCCGGGAGCTGACATGAGTCAGTGACCGGGGCGGGCAGACGAAGCCAACAAAGAGGCAGCTTGAAGGATGAAGTGTATTTAAGCTTTACGCTCTGGCGCGCCGTGCACCATGGTATAAGCGTAATCCACGCCCATCCCGTAGGCGCCGCTGTGCTCGCGCACCAGGTCCATCACCGCGTCATACGTCTCTTTACGCGACCAGTCGCGCTGGTACTCCAGCAGCACCTGCTGCCAGGTTACCGGCACCGCGCCGGCCTGTACCATACGGTCAATGGAGCGTTCGTGGGCATCAACCGAGGTGCCGCCGGAGGTATCGGTCACCACGTAAACTTCATAGCCCGCATCCAGCGCCATCAGCGCCGGGAAAGTGAGGCAGACTTCCGTCCACAGTGCGGAAATAATCAGTTTCTTGCGTCCGGTCGCCTTTACCGCTTCAACAAAAGCCGCGTCTTCCCAGGAATTCATTGAGGTACGTTCAATAGGTTTCACATCAGGATGTACGGCCAGCAGTTCCGGCCAGATATAGCCGCTGAAGCTTTTGGTTTCTACTGAGGTATAAATCACCGGAACATTAAAAATTTTGCCCGCTTTGGCTAAGGCCACCGTATTATTTTTCAGGGTCTGACGGTCAATATTGGCCACGCCAAAAGACATTTGCGGCTGGTGGTCAATAAAAATAAGCGCTGAGTTTGAGGGATCGATCAGTTCACGAATAGACATAACATATCCGGTAATGGTGCCAACTTACTGATTTAGTGTATGATGGTGTTTTTGAGGTGCTCCAGTGGCTTCTGTTTCTATCAGCTGTCCCTCCTGTTCAGCTACTGAAGGCGTGGTGCGTAACGGTAAAAGCACTGCCGGACATCAGCGCTATCTCTGCTCTCACTGCCGTAAAACATGGCAGCTACAGTTCACTTACACCGCCTCTCAGCCCGGTACACACCAGAAAATTATTGATATGGCCATGAATGGCGTCGGATGTCGCGCCAGTGCACGCATTATGGGCGTTGGCCTCAACACGATTTTACGACACTTAAAAAACTCAGGCCGCAGTCGGTAAACTCACGCATACAACCGGGCAGTGACGTCATTGTTTGCGCGGAAATGGACGAACAGTGGGGTTACGTCGGCGCTAAATCACGCCAGCGCTGGTTGTTTTACGCGTATGACAGGATACGGAGGACGGTTGTGGCGCACGTATTCGGTGAACGCACGTTGGCCACGCTGGAGCGTCTTCTTGGCCTGCTGTCGGCCTTTGAGGTCGTGGTATGGATGACGGATGGCTGGCCGCTTTATGAATCACGCCTGAAGGGAGAACTGCACGTTATCAGCAAGCGATATACGCAGCGCATTGAGCGGCATAACCTGAATCTGAGGCAGCATCTGGCAAGGCTGGGCAGGAAGTCACTGTCGTTCTCAAAATCGGTGGAGCTGCATGACAAAGTCATCGGGCATTATCTGAACATAAAACACTATCAGTAAGTTGGAGTCATTACCACATATCCTGTTAATCAATGAGTTAAAAAGATACTACCGTTTCCGTTGTGCTGTCTGGATCCTGACTGATAAAGCATGGTGAGTATAGTCAGTAATTTCTAACGAGTTATTAAAGATTTTTTTCTGATTTATTTCCAAAGCGAAAGTTATGACTATTCGATTAACCATTACAAGATGGGCGAAATTATGTTTATCAAATTTTTACGGTTAACCGTTCTAAATTATTCACTGGAATTGAACAGGGCGCTCCGGTAAAACGGGGGCACTCTTTTTTACCGGAAGCTGACGCATGCGCCTGAACCTTGATGTCCTGTTGATTCTCGACGCGCTGGACAAACATGGCTCTTTTGCCACCGCCGCAGAATCGCTATTTAAAACCCCTGCCGCGCTGAGCTACATGATTCAAAAGCTGGAAAACGATCTGAATATCACTCTGTTGGATCGCTCCGGGCACCGGGCAAAATTTACCGATACGGGCAGAATGATGCTGGAGAAAGGCCGATTGCTGCTGAATGCCGCCAAAGATCTGGAAAAGCAGGCGGTGCAGCTCAGCGCCGGTTGGGAACGGGATCTGGCAATCGCCCTGGATGACTCTTTCCCGTTTAGCGCGCTGCTGCCGCTGATCGACGCGTTCTACGCCCAGCATCCGCAAACCCGCCTTAACTTTACCCACCATACTCTTGCGGGCTCGTGGGAAGAGCTCACCCACAACGGCGCGGATATTATTCTCGGGGCGATCAATGAACCGCCGACCTCCGCCGAATGGTCGTGGAAAATGCTCGGCGCCATGGACAATATTTTCGTCATCGCGCCGGGGCATCCGCTGGCGGAAACAACCCAACCGCTGACCAACAAGCAGCTCAGCCTGCATCGCGCGGTGGTCATCAGCGACAGCGCCCGCTACTGCCATCCGCTCAACAGCAACCTGCTCGACGAGCAGCCGCAAATCCGCGTCGATGATTTCGCCAGTAAAGTCGAACTCTTGCGCGCCGGGCTGGGCTGCGGCTTTTTACCGCGCCACATTGCCCGGCCGTGGCTGGAAAAAGGCGAGCTGGTCGAAAAGGCCGTCATCTCCTGCCGCGAGAAAGATATCACCTATATGGCCTGGCGCAGCGGCAACGACGGGCTGGCCCAGCGCTGGTGGCGCGAGGCCATTTTGCAAAGTGAAAGCCTGAGCCAGCTCTACGACTAGCGGCTAAACCAGACGCTGGCGGAGATCGCCGGTAGCGTCAGCACGCCGTCGTGTAGCGCCCCGGCGCCCTCTTTCAGCTGCCAGCCGTTGACATCGAGCAGCGGCGAATCCTCCACCACCACCTCGCAGGCTTCGCCGCGGTTGATCGCCACCAGCACGCGCTGCTGTTTATAGACGCGCACGAACACCACCACGTTATCTTCGGCATAAATCACCTGACAGCCGCCGTAGCGCAGCGCCTGATTGGCCTTACGCAGCTTGCTCATCCGCTTGTACAGTTCGAGCAGAGCGCCATCCTGCAAAGCCGGATCCCACGGGAACGGCTTACGGCAGAACGGATCGTTATTGCCATCCACGCCCACTTCATCGCCGTAGTAAATGCACGGCACGCCCGGCCAGCTAAATAGCCACACTACCGCCAGCGGCAGGCGGGCAACATCTTTGCCGAGCAGAGACTTAAAGCGCGCGGTATCGTGGCTATCGAGCTGGTTAAACATCCGCAGCTGCTGCTGGTGCGACAGTCCGGCGCGATAGTTATCCATCCACGCCATACAGGTCTGCGCATCGATTTTCTGCGGATCGTAGGAGATATCGGTGTTCGCGAGAAAGCCCCACAGCGGAAAGGTAAAGCCGCGGTAGTTCATCGCCGAGTCTTCAACGTCGGCCTGTAGCCACTGGCGCGCGTCGCCGAAATGCTCACCGAACACGAAAGCGTCCGGCCGCTCCAGCTTCGCCGCCTGGGTAATGCCGGCGATATGGCGCAGGTTATTGCGCGCCCCGCCCTCTTCGCCCAGCATATGCACCACATCCAGGCGCCAGCCGTCCATGCTCCATGGCGCTTTCAGCCAGTGGCGCACGATACTATCTTCCCCGCCATAGATTTCATCGATCAGCGTCGACGACCGGTAGTCCAGCTTAGGCAAGCTGGCGTATCCCAACCAGTCGTGGGCAACGCCCTCGGGGGAAAAATTATACCAGTCGCGCCACGGCGAATCGGCGTTATGGCAGGCGCCGCCGCTACCGCGCTGGTGGCGGTCGAACCAGGCATGCGAATCGCCGCTATGGTTGAACACGCCATCGAGGATCAGACGCATTCCCTCTTTTTGCGTATGGTGGCGCAGGCGCAGCAGCGCCGCATCGCCGCCAAACTGCGGATCAACGCGACGATAATCCTCGGTATCATATTTATGCACGCTGGGGGCGACAAATACCGGATTCAGGTACAGCGCCGTTACGCCAAGCTGCTTCAGGTACGGCAGCCGCTCGCTGATACCATCGAGATCGCCGCCGTAAAAGGTGGAGCCGCCCGCCTCGGCGGTTAGCGGTTCATCCCACGCTTTGCGTACGATGTCGTGACCGGCGGCGTGATGGTAATAAATCGCATCCTTTCCCGCTTCGCGAGACTCGCTGCGGGCAAAACGGTCAGGGAAGATTTGATAAAATACCTGATCGGCTACCCATTGCGGTCCGCTGTCCGGCAGATCGACCGCAAACTGCTCCAGCCTCGCCGGCGGAAAGCGGTTGAACCCCTGCGGCGTGAACCACAGCTGGCGGTCGGCCCACAGCAGCTTGAAGCTGTAGCGGCGACGCGGCTGCCCGTTAACGAGGCTGATTTCCCCGCGCCACGCCACCACGCCCGGATGCGGCTCCTGCCGCAGGCGGTGCATCGGCAGCGACAGCTCTTCGTTATCCTCTTCCGCGCGCAGCGTGACCCGCGGCGGCAGATCGTCGCCGCTTAACCATAGCGTAATAATCAGTCGTTCCTGCTGTTCCTTAATAAACGGAGCAACCGGGAGGTGCCATGCCTTCAACATCATTATTCCTCTCTTTGCAGAATGGGCACACCTTGCCACAGCGTACTGGCGTATGACTCATCATCGGCAGAATTATTGGGGGAGGATGGCGGGGGTGGAGGGATAGCTTGCCGGATAGCCCGTGCGTATCCGGCAAGAAGAGAACGAAAATGACTAGGCTTTCGCCAGTTTTCGCTCGCGGCGGGTTTTAAACTGCCAGCCAATCAGCAGCAGGAGAATCCACGCAAAGCCAACGTACAGCGAGATGCGGGTATCAGGATGGTAGCCGATCAGACCGATAATAAAGACCAGGAACAGCAGGCCAATCACCGTGGTCGCGACACCGCCAGGCACCCTGAACTTCAGCGCCTTCGCCTCTTCCGGCGGCAGGCGGCGACGGAAGGCGATCTGCGACAGCAGGATCATAATCCACACCCAGACGGTGGCGAAGGTCGCCAGCGAGGCGATCACCAGGAAGACGTTCTCCGGCATAATGTAGTTAAGATAGACCGCGAACAGCAGGGCAATCGTCATCACCGTCACCGTCACCCACGGCACCCCGCGACGGGAGGTTTTCGCGAACATCTTCGGTGCGCTGCCCTGTTCCGCCATGCCGTGCAGCATACGCCCCACGCCAAAGACGTCGGAGTTAATCGCCGACAGCGAAGCGGTCAGCACCACAAAGTTCAGGATGCTGGCGGCAAAAGTGATGCCGAGATGCTGGAAGGTCAGTACGAACGGGCTGCCGTTGGTCCCCACCTGGTTCCACGGATAGATAGACATAATCACAAACAGCGTCCCGACGTAAAACACCAGGATACGCATCGGCACCGAGTTAATGGCGCGCGGAATGGATTTCTCCGGATCTTTCGCTTCGCCGGCGGTGATACCGATGATTTCGATCCCGCCGTAGGCGAACATTACCATCTGCAGCGACATCACCATCCCCAGCCAGCCGTTGCTGAAGAAGCCGCCGTTGCTCCAGAGGTTGTGGATACCCGTCGGCTGCCCGCCGTTGCCAATACCCCAGATAATGATGCCGAAACCGGCGAGGATCATGATGATAATCGTGGCGACTTTGAAGAAGGAGAACCAGAACTCCAGCTCGCCGAAGACCTTCACGCTCATCAGGTTGACGGCGCAGATAATCAGCACCACGCTGAGTACCCAGATCCAGTGCGGTACCGCCGGGAACCAGACGCCCATATAGATACCGAAGGCCGTGACGTCGGCGATGGCGACAATCAGAATTTCGAAACAGTAGGTCCAGCCGGTGATATAGCCCGCCAGCGGGCCAAGATAATCCTGCGCGTAGCGCGAGAATGAACTGGCGGCCGGGTTATGCACCGACATCTCGCCCAGCGCGCGCATGATAATGTAGGCCGCGGCGCCGCCGATAATATAAGCCAACAGAACGCTCGGCCCCGCCATTTTAATCGCGTCAGCCGAACCATAGAAAAGGCCGGTACCGATTGCCGACCCCAGCGCCATAAAGCGAATATGCCGGGTACTTAGCCCGCGCTTAAGCTTGTTACTACTTTCCATCGTGTTCCATGCCGTTTTTCTCCTCTGGCCTTCGCGGGGGCAAAGAACAAAGGAGGGTGACCAAAAAAACAAAAAACCACGGGACCTGAAGTCCCGTGGTTAAACACCTGTGTAAAGCGTCGGTTAGTGCGCGCTGGATGTCACCTGACGTCCCGCTGCGCGATCCCAGATAACCGCCAGCACCACCATAACGGCGGTTGGCATCAGCCAGGCCAGGCCCTGCTCCGCCAGCGGCAGACGCGCGGTCCAGGACGGCATCATCTCTGCAAACGCCGACGCTTTAATGCCGTCAATGATACCAAACATCAGGCTGATAAACATTGCCGGGGCGATAACGCGGGACGAATTATGCCACCAACCGCGGGTAAAGCTTAATACAACCAGTGCGATACACGGCGGATAGATAGCCGTCAGCACCGGAATCGAAATCTGAATCAGGTGGCTCAGGCCGAGGTTGGAGACCGCCATCGAAAACAGGCCGAGGATAAACACCAGCGTACGGTAGGAGAACGGCAGATACTGGGCAAAGAACTCCGCGCAGGCGCAGGTCAGGCCCACCGCCGTCACCAGACAGGCGATAAAGATCAGCGCCGCCAGCAGGAAGCTTCCCGCGCCGCCGAAGGTGTGCTGGACGTAAGCATGCAGAATCGCCGCGCCGTTAGCGGACTGCTCCACCAGCGTGCCGCTATCGGAACCTAAACGGAACAGCGCCAGGTACAGCAGCGTCAGGCCCACGCCGGCCATCAGGCCAGCCCAGACGGTGTAGCGGGTCAGCAGGCGGGCTTCGGTCACGCCGCGAGAACGCGCGGCGTTGACAATCACGATACCAAAGACCATTGCCCCGAGGGTGTCCATGGTCAGATAGCCGTTGACGAAGCCGTTAGAGAACGGCGCGGTGCGGTAGGCTTCCATCGCGTGGCTCAGCGGACCGGCAGGCCAGACGATTGCCGCCACGGCGAGAATAATCAGGGCGATAATTTTCAGCGGCGCGAGGAAATTCCCCACGGTGTCCAGCAGCTTGCCCGGGTAGAGCGAAACGAGGATCACCAGCGCAAAATAGATAATGCTGTAAATCAGCAGCGGCAGCGGGCCGTCGCCGGTCAGCGGCGCAATCCCCACCTCAAAAGAGACGGTCGCGGTACGCGGGGTCGCGAACAGCGGCCCTACGGCCAGATAGCAGACGACCGCCAGCAGGATACCGGCGACTTTACCAATCGGCGTGCTCAGGCTCTCTACGCCGCCGCCGACTTTTGCCAGCGCCACGACCGTTAGCACCGGCAGACCCACGGCGGTAATCAGAAAGCCAATGGCCGCGCTCCAGACGTGTTCGCCGGCCTGTAAGCCAACCATTGGGGGGAAGATAATATTGCCTGCGCCGACAAACAGCGCGAAGGTCATAAAGCCCAACGCTATGATGTCGCGAGATTTTAACTGATGGGTCATAAATTCATTACAGCCTGTGGATGTGGTGTTGTAAAAACGGATAAATACCGCGCCTTTCCCCTGGGGATGATACAGCGGCCATTGTCAGTAAACTCAGCGGGATATGCTCCCAAAGCGGCGTGGAAAAGAATTGTTTTTTGAATTACCACGCAAAAACAGTCTGTCTGCGACCGTAGGGGGGCAATTTAAACGCTTATAACGTTTTAAAGCAAGGAGGGATCGCAAAAGCAGATGATTATGCTAACTCTATTTTGATGCGTAGAATTATTTACCTGATGGATAGAAAACATCTGGCTTATCATGCGAACAAAAAAGCAGCGAGCGTTCGTTAATTACGCAGCTGTGATTGCGCTGCAAAGGAAAATGACCAGCCGAAGCTGGTCATTGGCAAGTTATTCTGACACCCGGCCGCTCGGGCTCAATTTTTGGCAATTAAACGTTCCGGTAACAGGAAGCTAAAGCGGGTGCCTTTCCCCAGCGTACTCTCAATTTCGAGGCGGCTATCGTGATGGCTGACGGCGTGTTTGACGATCGCCAGCCCCAGACCGCTGCCGCCGGTCTGTCTTGAACGCGCTTTATCCACCCGGTAGAAACGCTCGGTCAGACGCGGAATATGTTCCGGCGCGATGCCCGGCCCGTTATCTTCGACGCTGAACAACGCTCCGTGCGGCGCGCGCTGCCAGCTTACGGTAATGTCCGTTCCCGGCGGCGTATGGTTGACCGCGTTATAGACCAGGTTGGAAATGGCGCTGCGCAGCTGTTCTTCATTACCCAGTACTTTCAGCGATTCATCGACCGAAAAATGCAGCACCTGCCTCTGCTGGCTTAGCGTTTGCGCCTCGCGCTCGACCACCCGCAGCATCATCGGCACATCGATTTTATCGTTCATCGCCAGTACCGGCGCGGCTTCGATTCGCGACAGCGTCAGCAGTTGCTTAACCAGGCCTTCCATGCGCTGGGTTTGTTCACGCATGGTGTGCAATGCTTTTTCGCGCGTTCCCCCTTCCAGCACCTGCTCCTGCATCATCTCCAGATACCCCTGCAGCACCGTCAACGGCGTGCGCAGTTCGTGGCTGACGTTGGCGAAAAAGTTTCGCCGCGCCCCTTCCAGCTGGTGCATCTGCGTGACATCGCGCGCCACCATCAGCAGCTGTTTATCGCTATAGGGCATCACGCGAATTTCAAGATGACGGCCGTTATTCAGCACCAGATTGAGCGGTTTGGAAAAATCGCGGTATTTCAGATAATTGGCAAATTCAGGGTAGCGCAAGAGGTTAAGGATGTTCTGCCCGTTATCGTCAGGCCAGCGCAGATTCAGGATCTGCTGGGCCAGACCGTTGCACCAGAACATCACCCCTTCTTCGGTGGTCAGCACCACCGCATCCGGCAGAGACTCCGCCCCGCTGCGAAAGCGCTTAATCAGGCTTCCCAGCTCACGGCGGCGCTTTTTATTACGCATCTGCATCTGGTGCAGTCCGTAAAGCAGCGGCTCCCAGCTGCCGCTGCCCGGCGGCGGCGTCATGCTGCGATCAACCCACAGCCACCACGACAGGCGCATCAGATTCCAGAAATGCCAGACAAGAAGACCGGTCACTGCCGCCAATAAAAACCACGGCAGGTAACCTAAAAACGCCCCGAGGATCAGGGCCGGGATACAACACAAGAAAAGCTCAAGCGCCAGCCTTTTCCATGACAGCCGTTCCAGCACGGTTCACACTCCTGTCAGCATTCAGAAACGGGCGGAGAAACGATATCCCGTACCGCGAACCGTTTGTACCATCCGGTCATGGCCGCTATGTTCCAGCGCTTTGCGCAGACGGCGAATATGCACGTCTACCGTTCTGTCTTCGACATAAACGTTGGTTCCCCAGACGTGATTCAGCAGCTGTTCGCGGCTATAGACTCGCTCCGGGTGCGTCATGAAGAAGTGGAGTAATTTAAACTCCGTAGGCCCCATATCCAGCGGATTTTCGCCGGTCATGACGCGATGCGAAGAGGGGTCGAGGCTCAGCCCCTGCATTTCAATCACCTCCTCCACCGCCATCGGCGAAATGCGCCGCATCACGGCTTTAATTCGCGCCACCAGCTCTTTCGGGGAAAACGGCTTAGTGATGTAGTCATCGGCGCCGGTCTCCAGGCCGCGGACGCGATCTTCCTCTTCGCCGCGGGCGGTCAGCATCACCACCGGAATATCACGGGTCATCGCTTCACGCTTGAGCTGTTTAATAAACTGCAGACCCGACCCGCCCGGCAGCATCCAGTCAAGGAGGATCAAATCAGGCCAGGGTTCATTGAGCTGATTGACCGCGCTGTCAAAATCTTCCGCCTCGACGGGCTGAAAGCCGTTTTGCTCCAGAACAAAGCAAACCATTTCGCGGATTGGAGC
This sequence comes from Klebsiella sp. PL-2018, assembly GCF_019048985.1. NCBI lineage: Bacteria > Pseudomonadati > Pseudomonadota > Gammaproteobacteria > Enterobacterales > Enterobacteriaceae > Klebsiella > Klebsiella sp. PL-2018. The sequence goes on along the minus strand of NZ_CP077673.1, from coordinate 1,276,738 downwards.
TTCATCTTCAACGACCAGAATTCTTCTCGCCATTATTTACCCTGTATTTTTTAGCCATCAGTATAGAAGTGCGCGGCCATTATGCGTCAGATTTATGACAGATTTATGAAAAAAATGACCGCCAGATGAACGCGGATTTCGAATTGTGACACGGACTTAACTCACCCAAAAGCAGCGTTATCCCCTCAATAATTCAGGTTTCACTCCCCACAAGTACAGGTAACCAGGTGGCTGGACGTAGCCAACGCATAAGCAACTTGAAGGATGACGGGTATATAATGCCGCTTACGCTTTTTCTCCAGGGAACAACTATGCGCATCCTTCACACCTCTGACTGGCACCTTGGGCAAAATTTTTACAGCAAAAGTCGCGCCGCCGAACATCAGGCGTTTCTCGACTGGCTGCTGGCCAGCGCGCAGGAACATGATGTCGATGCCATTATTGTTGCGGGCGATATTTTTGATACCGGCTCACCGCCGAGCTACGCGCGCGAGCTGTATAACCGCTTTGTCGTTCAGCTGCAGCAGACCCGCTGCCGGCTGGTGGTGCTGGCGGGAAACCACGATTCGGTTGCCACCCTCAACGAGTCGCGAGACATTCTCGCCTTCCTGAATACGACGGTGGTGGCCAATGCCGGCCACGCCCCTTTTATCCTGCCGCTGCGCGACGGTACGCCGGGGGCGATTTTTTGTCCGGTACCGTTCCTGCGCCCGCGTGAGCTGGTGACCAGCCAGGCCGGGCACTCTGGCGGCGAAAAGCAGCAGCTGCTGCTCAGCGCCATCAGCGACTACTACCAGCAGCAGTACCAGCTGGCCTGCGAACTGCGCGGCGACCGGGCGCTGCCGATTATCGCCAGCGGCCATTTAACCACCGTCGGCGCCAGCAAAAGCGACGCGGTTCGCGAAATCTATATCGGTACGCTGGACGCCTTCCCGGCGAGCCGTTTTCCGCCCGCCGACTATATCGCGCTCGGCCACATTCACCGGGCGCAGGTGGTCGGCGGCTGCGAACATATCCGCTACAGCGGTTCGCCCATCCCGCTGAGCTTTGACGAAACCGGGAAAAATAAGAGCGTCAATCTGGTCACTTTCGCTAACGGCTGCCTGACGGACGTCACGCCGCTTATCGTCCCCGTCACCCAGCCGCTGGCGGTCCTGAAGGGCGATTTCGCCAGCATTAGCGCACAGCTAAACCAATGGCAGAATAACGACCAGCAGCCCTCAGCGTGGCTGGATATCGAAGTCACCAGCGACGAATATATGCATGATATCCAACGTAAAATCCAGGCGCAGACCGAAACGCTGCCGGTAGAAGTGCTGCTGGTGCGCCGCAGCCGCGCCCAGCGCGATCGCATTCTGGCCGGCGCTCAGCGCGAGACCCTCAGCGAACTGCAGGTGGAGGACGTCTTCGCCCGCCGTCTGGCGCTGGAAACGCTGGAAGCAACGCAGCAGCAGCGCCTGGAACAGCTCTTTAATGAAACGCTGCATAGTCTGAACGGTGAGGATCGCCTGTGAAAATACTCAGCTTACGCCTGAAAAACCTCAACTCACTCAAAGGCGAATGGAAAATTGATTTCACCGCTGAGCCCTTCGCCAGCAACGGACTGTTCGCGATAACCGGGCCAACCGGCGCCGGAAAAACCACCCTGCTGGATGCAATCTGTCTGGCGCTGTATCACGAAACCCCGCGCCTGAGCAGCGTGTCGCAATCGCAGAACGATCTGATGACCCGCGACACCGCCGAATGCCTGGCGGAAGTGGAGTTTGAGGTAAAAGGCATCGCCTACCGCGCCTTCTGGAGCCAGAACCGGGCGCGAAACCAGCCGGACGGCAACCTGCAGGTTCCGCGCGTCGAGCTGGCGCGCTGCGAGGACGGCAAGATCCTCGCCGATAAGGTCAAAGATAAGCTGGAACTGACCGCCTCGCTCACCGGCCTGGACTATGGCCGCTTCACCCGCTCGATGCTGCTGTCGCAGGGGCAGTTCGCCGCCTTCCTGAACGCGAAACCGAAAGAGCGCGCCGAGCTGCTGGAGGAGCTGACCGGCACCGAGATTTACGGCCAGATTTCGGCACAGGTCTTTGAAAAGCATAAGCAGGCCCGCGTCGAGCTGGAGAAAATTCAGGCCCAGGCCTCCGGCGTGCTGCTGCTGAGCGACGAACAGCAGCAGGCGCTCCAACAAAGTTTGCAAGCGCTTACTGATGAAGAAAAACAGCAGGTTAGCGAACAAACCCGCCTGCAAAATGCCCGTCAGTGGCTGGTACGCGGCGCAGAGCTGACGGCAGAAGATCGGCAGGCTCAAACCGCGCTACGCGAAGCGCAGGCTGCGCTGGAGCAGGCGCAACCGCAGCTTACCGTATTGCTGAATGCCCAGCCCGCGGAGCAGCTACGCCCGCAGTGGACGCGTCAACAGGAGCAAACCGCCGCGCTGGCGCAAACCCGCAATCTGAGAGAAGAAGTAAATACTCGCTTACATGAACGACTGCGGCTGCGGGCGGGGATTCGCCTCGCCGCCCGGCAGCAATCTGAACGCCTGCAGAACCACCAGCAAACGCTCGCCGCATGGCTAAAAGAGCACGACCGCTACCAGCGATGGGGCAATGCGCTGGCGGGCTGGCGGGCCGCTTTCCAGCAGCAGGCCCGCGATACGCAGCAGCAAGCCGCTCTGCAGCAGCGTCTGGCGGAAACCAGCCGCCGGCTGGGCGAACTGCCGCCCGACGGGCTGGCGCTGGATGCTGAGCAGGTCAGCGCCAGCCTCGCGCAGCACGCCGCGGCGCGCGCTCTGCGCCAGCAGCTCGCGGCCCTGCATGGCCAGCTGCAGCCGCTGAGCCAGCGATTATCACAGCTTCATGCCGCCGGGCAGGCCAGTAAGCAGGAGCAGGAGCGGCTGGAAACCACCCTGGCCCAGCGCCGTCAGGCCTATAAAGAGAAGAATCAGCAGTTTAGCGATGTCAAAGCCCTGTGCGAAATGGAAGCGCGCATTGCCGGCCTGGAGGCCGAACGAGCCCGCCTGCAGCCCGGTTCCCCCTGTCCGCTCTGCGGTTCCGCGCAGCATCCGGCCGTCGCCGAGTATCAGGCGCTGGTTCCCGGCGTAAATCAGGCGCGGCGCGATGCGCTTGAGCGCGAAGTCAAACAGCTGGCGGAGGCCGGCGCCCTGGTACGCGGCGAGCTGGACGCCCTGCTTAAGCAGCAGCAGAAAGAGGCCACCGAGAAAGCATCGCTTCTGCAGCAGGAGCAAGCGCTTACCTCACGCTGGCAGGCGACAATCGCCGGATTAAATATCGACCTGACGCCAAAGGATGACATTCCCGGCTGGCTAAACGCGCAGCAGGAGCATGAACAGCGGCTGTATCAGCATCAGCAGCGTCTGGCCTGGCAGGCCCAGCAGCAGGAGTGCCAGCAGCAGCTCCAGCAGCTCCAGCAGGAACAAGCGCAGCGCAGCGCCGCGCTGGCGGCTGAACTGGCCGCATTTGCGCTGAGTTTACCGGCAGCAGAGCAGGCCGCAGGCTGGCTGGCGCAGCGGGAAGACGAGACCCGCGGCTGGCAGGCCAAACAGAACGAACTGATCGCCCTGCAGGAACAGCTTCAGCAGTTGACCCCGCTGCTGGAGTCCTTGCCGGAAACGGACTTAGCGGCGGAACCCGCGCCGCTGGACGGCTGGCGCCAGGTGCACGACGACTGCCTCGCGCTTCAGAGCCAGTGGCAAACCCTGGGGCAGCAGGAGAGCCAGCAGCAGGCTCAGTTGAAAGAGAGCGAAGCGCAGTTCAGCGCGGCGCTGGCCGCCAGCCCATTCGCTGACCAGCAGGCGTTTCTCGCCGCGCTGCTCGATGAGGAGGCGCGCCGGCGCCTTGAACGCCTGAAGCAGACGCTGGAAAGTACGCTACAGCAGAATCAGGCGCTGGCGATGCGGGCCCGCGAGGCGCTGGATAGCCACCGCCAGCAGCCGCCGGCGGAAACGGATATCAGCCAGCCTCTTGAGCGGGTACAGGAACAGCTTCAGCAGCTGACGACGCTGCTGCGGGAAAACAGCGCCCGTCAGGGAGAGATTCGCCAGCAGCTGAAGCAGAATGCAGAAAACCAGCAGCGTCAGCAGTCGTTACGCCAGCAGATGGAACGCGCTGCGCAGGAAGTGGAAGACTGGGGATGGCTGAACGCGCTTATCGGCTCCAGAGAGGGCGATAAATTCCGTAAGTTTGCGCAAGGCCTGACGCTGGATAACCTGGTGTGGCTGGCCAACCATCAGCTCAACCGCCTGCACGGCCGCTATCTGCTGCAACGCAAAGCCAGCGACGCCCTGGAGCTGGAAGTGGTCGATACCTGGCAGGCGGACGCGGTGCGCGACACCCGGACGCTGTCCGGCGGCGAGAGCTTCCTCGTGAGCCTCGCGCTGGCGCTGGCGCTCTCCGATCTGGTGAGCCATAAAACGCGGATAGACTCGCTGTTTCTCGATGAGGGCTTCGGCACTCTGGACAGCGAAACCCTGGATACCGCGCTGGATGCGCTGGACGCGCTCAACGCCAGCGGCAAGATTATCGGCGTCATCAGCCACGTTGAGGCGATGAAAGAGCGCATTCCTGTGCAAATTAAAGTTAAAAAAATCAACGGGCTGGGCTATAGCCGTCTCGATAAAGCTTTCGCCGTCGAATAAATTTCCCCCTCCGCACCTGTCTTCAAGCCTCTCCCCCACGGGAGAGGTCGCGCCGTTGCCCGGGCTCAGCATTCACGATAAATCTTGATATTGCACGAATTTGCATGATAAGTTTAAACTCATTGCTTTAACGATGAGCCTCAGGCGAAATCATGCATAAAATTCGTGATTATTATTTTAACCACATCATTTCGTGCAAAAACGTGCATTCATAACTTTTTCTGAGGGCGTGCTGCTGCCTCCGGCAGCATCGTCCCATCCCCTCTGGCCCATTAAGAAGGTCTTAACCATGAAAAGCTTACTTATTTTGATTGCCGGCCCGGTACGCAGCGGCACCCACAATCGCGCGGAACTTATCGACGCTAACCTGAACAATATGGCCCAGGTTGCGCTACGCGTTTACCAGAAAGGCCATATCCCCGTGGTCGGCGAATGGCTGGCTCTGCCCATCGCCAAAGCTGCGGGTTCAACGGAAATTGGCGATGCGATTAGCGAGGAATATCTCTATCCGGTCGCTCACCGTGTCATTAGCCGCTGCGACGCTATATTGCGCATGCCGGGCGAATCCCGGGGAGCGGATCTGGATATTGAGGAGGGTAAAAAAAGGGGGCTGCCGATTTACTACAGCCTGGAGGAGATCCCGGACCGGTAATCCGCGGGGTACCCGCTGCGCCGTTCAGGCCGCGCAGCGGTTGATGATTACAGCGGCCACAGCCAGGCCGCGCCGCGCACGCCGCTGGAGTCCCCGTGCGCCGCCCGGCGAATCGGCGTCTCGCATTCACCGCCGAATACCCATGGTTTTAGCAGATTCGGCACCGTCTGGTAGAGACGGTCAACGTTGCTCATTCCGCCGCCAAGCACAATAACGTCCGGATCGAGGATGTTAACCACGTGAGCCAACGACTTCGCCAACCGCAGCTCATAGCGGCTCAGCGCCAGCTCCGCCACCGGATCCCGCTCGCCCACACGCTGCATAATCTCGCTGCCTTTTAGCGAATGACCGCTTAACCGCCGGTAATCGGTCGCAAAGCCGGTACCGGAGATAAAGGTTTCAATACAGCCCTGCTTGCCGCAGTAGCACGGTACTTCAGCGCGATAGCGAAGTTCATCTTCATCCATCCACGGCAGCGGGTTGTGCCCCCACTCGCCCGCCGTACCGTTGCCGCCAATATGGGCGCGTCCGTTAAGGGCCACGCCTGAACCGCAGCCGGTGCCGATAATCACCGCAAATACCGTTTGCGCCCCGGCCGCCGCGCCGTCTACCGCTTCCGACACCGCGAGGCAGTTGGCATCGTTGGCCAGACGCACTTCCCGTTGCAGACGCTGGCTAAGGTCTTTATCAAACGGCTGACCGTTGAGCCAGGTTGAGTTAGCGTTTTTGACCACGCCGGTATAGGGCGAAATCGACCCGGGGATGCCGATGCCGACCGTGCCGCTCTGCCCGGTAGCCTGCTCGGCCATCTCGACCAGCGAGGCTATCGTCTCTATCGTCTGGCGATAATCGCCCCCTGGCGTAGGCAGGCGATGACGAAATAGCTGCGCTCCCTGGTCGCTCAGCGCGATGACTTCCGTTTTGGTTCCGCCTAAATCAATGCCAATGCGCACTGTGAATTCCTCTCCCGATTAACAATGCAAGCATAGCGACAATTCGCTATCATGCCCGCTGGATTTAACGACTAAGCCGTGGAAATTATCATGCTGTGGTTCAAAAATTTAATGGTTTATCGTCTCAGCCGCGACATTTCCCTGCGCGCCGAGGAGATGGAAAAACAGCTGGCCGAGCTGACCTTTACCCCTTGCGGCAGCCAGGATATGGCCAAAACCGGTTGGGTACCGCCGATGGGATCGCACAGCGATGCGCTGACGCATACGGCAAATGGCCAGATCGTTATCTGCGCGCGTAAAGAAGAGAAGATCCTGCCGTCTCCGGTGATCAAACAGGCGCTGGAAGCAAAGATCTTCAAGCTGGAAGCCGAGCAGGGCCGTAAGCTGAAAAAAACCGAAAAAGATTCTCTGAAAGATGAAGTGCTGCATTCCCTGCTGCCGCGCGCCTTCAGCCGCTTCAGCCAGACCATGATGTGGATCGATACCGTCAACGGGTTGATCATGGTGGACTGCGCCAGCGCCAAAAAAGCGGAAGATACGCTGGCGCTGCTGCGTAAAACCCTGGGCTCGCTGCCGGTTGTTCCGCTGGCGCTGGAAACCCCGATCGAACTGACGCTGACCGAGTGGGTGCGTTCCGGTACCGTAGCTCAGGGCTTCCAGCTGCTGGATGAAGCCGAGCTGAAAGCGATGCTGGAAGACGGCGGCGTGATCCGCGCGAAAAAACAGGATCTGGTGAGCGACGAGATCGCCGTGCACATTGAAGCCGGTAAGGTCGTCACCAAGCTGGCGCTCGACTGGCAGCAGCGCATTCAGTTCTTAATGTGCGATGATGGTTCGATTAAACGCCTGAAGTTCTGCGACGAACTGCGCGATCAGAATGAAGATATCGATCGGGAAGATTTCGCCCAGCGTTTTGACGCGGACTTTATTCTGATGACCGGCGAGCTGGCCGCGCTGATTCAGAATCTGGTGGAAGGGTTAGGCGGCGAAGCGCAGCGCTAATCTCGTGAATTCCTTCCTGCCAGCGCAGGAAGGAAACGAACATTACAGGTAGCGGCACAGATAAGAGGTCGGCTCAGCCACCTGCAGATTAAACTCGCTATTCCCCGGAACGTTGAATACTTCCCCGGCGGCATAGACTTTCCACTCGGTCTCTCCCGGCAGAAGTACGTTCAGCGCGCCGCTGACTACGGTCATCTCTTCCGGCTGCGCGGTACCAAAGGTATATTCCCCTTCCGCCATCACGCCCACGCTCGCACGACCGGTGCTGCTGCTGGTGAAGCCGATTGATTTTACTTTTCCGTCAAAGTATTCATTGCTTTGAAGCATAAACTCGCCCTTATGATCTTGTGTTGAAGGCACAATATAGGGGGCGCTCCTTGCCCCTGTCACGTAAAATTAACGCGTTACATCAGGTTAAACTAATAGTTCTGCCGCCAGCCGTGAAACCAGCACATTTGACAACAGAACCGGAATATCCAGCGCCTTTTGTAATATGTCGCGATGCTGCTGGTGGTAGCAAAGGCAATCCAGCATTAATACGTCTGCGCCCTGTTCAATCAACTCCCTGCCCGCGGCGATTAACTCCTCTTTATCGCCGCTCACCGGATTGGAAATGGCGTAAAACGGAGTATTTTCTAATACCTGCCATTTATTCCGCTGCAGCGGCAAAATCTCTTCAACCGGAACAATCACCCCCACCTGATGGCCGTCGACAATCGACGCGACCAGCGGCGGAATAATTCTTTGCGGCTCAAGCAGGATCGCATTATTCGCCGTAAATCCGCTAAAGGGATGAGTGCTCATGAGTAAAATAAGGTCGTAATTTTGTTTATCGAGCATCGCAATGACGCTACGTAAATCACGCTCAACCTTCTGCCGTGAGACCTGCGCAATTTGATTATCGTTAAGCAAGGTCAATAGCATCTCATCGCCGGGCTCTATGCTGTAGTCCCGCATAACGTCTTCGCGCGTCATTTTGCCGAGCAGGCTAATGTGGGCGATCTCGTCTTCCCTGATATGTTCAGTTAAAAGCGGCAGCATCTCCGCCACGGGTACGACCCCAATGGTCAAGATTGCCATCGATGCACTACTCATATCGTTTACCTTTTCACAACCGCTGTTTCAAAACAGGCTTTTATTTACAACTTCTGCCCCCTGGTGACCCAAAGCAACCGTCGAGAAGCGTAGCAGGTTACGGCTGATATGGAATGTAAAGATTCCAGAAGCGTCAAAAACGCTCCTGAAAATCCGTACCTTAGGTAATCATTAGTACCGTTAATAGATTAAAAATGTGATACATGTCCGGTAGCGATCTTTTCAGAACGAATCCCGGACATTTAAGAGGAATTAAGACTTATCAGGATCTTCGTAACGCCGTTTGGCGTCCAGCGCTTCCTGTTCTGTAGGATGTTCGCTGATGAGTGAGTTTGGCGTCGGGTGATCGGCGCGCAGTTCATACCAGGTGACCGTTTGGCCCTGCGGGCCCTTTTCAACGGCGACAACACGCGCTTCCCTTGGATATGGAGGTCTGGTCGGCATAGCGTTTCCTTTTTTTACCTTAAGAGCTTTAAAGTATAGGCGCTGCCGATCCGTTTACCCCAGGCAAAGTCTTAACTGGTATAGGTCTCGCCGCAGACGGTGGTCATAATCTGTTCTACGACCTCATCCGGCGTGGCGGTCGCATTAATAATATGATGCGCGGCCGCGCGATACAGCGCTTCCCTCTGCGCCAGCACCTCACCCACTTCATCGCGGATGGGCTTTCCGGTCAGCGTAGGGCGCTGTTCCGCCTTCGGATAGGCTTCAAGGCGGTCAATCAGCGCGGAAACCGAGGCCTCGAGATAGATAACGATGCCATTTTCCCGCATAAACTGTCGGTTGTATTCGCTGAGGATAATGCCGCCGCCGGTGGCGATGATCGTCGCGGGTTGAGCGACGCGTTCTAAAGCCTGCGTTTCCAGTGCACGAAAGCGTTCCCAGCCTTCCTGCTGGACGATAGCCGCTACCGTGCGCTGCTCATGCTCCTGCAGCTCATGGTCCGTGTCGGCGAACTTAAAGCTGCGAGCTTTCGCCAGCGCGTGTCCGATGGTCGTTTTACCGCAGCCGCGAGGCCCGACAAGAAATATTAGCTGTGTCATTACCGAAGACCCCTTGGTTCCGCATTTTGCGGATAAATGAAAGCGAAAAGAGAAACAATGGTACCGCAAACTTACCCGACGCAAATCGTAAAATAAACGTTACACACCATCTGCAAACCCTTTCACCTTAGTATTAGAAAGGACATTTAATGTAAACTTATCATTGCATTTGGTGTTATGCCAGCTTTACTTTTGTACAGAAGTTATTTTTTGTTCGCAGTCTGGCGTAAACAGTAACACATTTCTGCACAGCTTTACGCTGCCGCATATTTACAAGATGCGTGCTTCGGAGCGAATCTGAAGCTAATCAATCAGTATGACAGAGGTATGTAGTATGCAATCTGAAGAGCAACGCCTTATCGATGGACTGTTTTCCCGATTAAAAGAGGCCGAGAGCCACAGCGCATCACGGGATGCCAGCGCTGAGGAGCGGATTGCCGGGCACATTAAAGAGCAGCCGTTCGCCCCTTACTATATGGCGCAAACGATTCTGATTCAGGAAGCGGCGATCAAACAGCTCAACGACCGTATTCAGGCGCTGGAGAGCCAGGTCACCCAGCTTCAGGCCGCGAAGCCGAGCAGCGGCGGGTTTCTCTCAGGCCTGTTTGGCGGCGGTCAGTCGCGCGGTTCCGATCCGATTCCTGGCGCCGAGCAGTATGGCCGACCGCAGGCCGGCGCCCAGCCTCAGTATGCTCCGCAGGCGCAGCAGCAGAACTACGCCCCTCAGGCGTCGCGCAGCGGCGGCGGTTTTATGGCCGGCGCGCTGCAAACGGCGGCAGGCGTCGCGGGCGGCGTGGTGCTGGGAAACATGTTGACCAATATGTTTAGCGGCTCGCATCCGCAGGAGATCGTCAATATCATCGAAGAGAAACCGCAGCCGGATCTCAGCCAGGCGCAGGACAATAGCGTCGCTGACGATACCTTCCGCCAGGATGACGGGCAGTTCCTCGCCGACAACAACGATTATGACGCCGACTTTGACGCCGGTTTCGGCAATGATGATTTCGGCAGCGACGATGACAGCTGGGTTTAACCCTGCTGGCGCTTAACGTCTAACAGCCATTTCTCCAGCGCGGCGGCAAACTGCTGCCGATCGCGCTGGGATAAGCTATCCGGGCCGCCGGTCTGCACGCCGCTGGCCCGCATCGTTTCCATAAAGTCGCGCATCGTCAGGCGTTCGCGAATGGTCGCCTCGCTGTAGCGTTCACCGCGTGGATTCAGCGCCGCCCCGCCTTTCTCCAGCACTTCCGCCGCCAGCGGGATATCGGCGGTAATCACCAGATCTCCCGGCTCGCATAAACGTACGATTTCGTTATCCGCCACGTCAAACCCCTGCGCCACGCGCAGCGTGCGGATAAAGCGCGACGGCGGGACGCGCAGAGGCTGGTTAGCAACCAGCGTCAACGAGATTTGCGCGCGCTCGGCGGCGCGGAACAAAATATCTTTAATGACGTTCGGACACGCGTCCGCATCAACCCAAATAGCCATTGCGGCTCCTGTCGATGAAAAAGAGATGCCGTATTGTCGCCTGCTTTTGCCTTCCGCGAAAGCAACAAGATGTTAAGCTATATCGCTAACGATAAAACAAACAAAGGGGATTGGTGATGGAGAAGAAAATCGGCTTTATCGGCTGCGGCAACATGGGCAAGGCCATCCTGGGCGGCCTGATCGCCAGCGGGCAGGTGCAGCCGGGTCAAATCTGGGTCTATACCCCGTCGCCGGATAAAGTGGCGGCCCTGCACGACCAATACGGCATTAATGCGGCGCAAAGCGCGCAGGAAGTGGCTCAGGTGGCGGATATCGTTTTTGGCGCCGTAAAGCCGGGCGTGATGGTAAAAGTGCTCAGCGACGTCGCCTCCAGCCTGAATAAAGACTCTCTGGTGGTTTCTATCGCCGCGGGCGTGACGCTCGACCAGCTGGCGCGCGCCTTAGGCCATGACCGCAAAATAGTCCGCGCGATGCCCAACACGCCTTCGCTGGTCAACGCGGGGATGACGTCGGTCACGCCGAATGCGCTGGTCAGCGCCGAAGAAACCGCGGAGATCCTGACCATATTCCGCTGCTTTGGTCAGGCGGAAATCATTGCTGAGCCGATGATTCATCCGGTGGTCGGCGTCAGCGGCTCCGCGCCGGCTTACGTCTTTATGTTTATCGAAGCGATGGCCGACGCCGCTGTGCTTGGCGGAATGCCCCGCGCGCAGGCTTATAAATTCGCGGCGCAGGCGGTGATGGGCTCGGCCAAAATGGTACTCGAAAGCGGCGAGCATCCGGGAACGCTGAAGGATATGGTGTGTTCGCCCGGCGGCACCACCATCGAAGCCGTACGCGTGCTGGAAGAAAAAGGCTTCCGTTCCGCCGTCATCGAAGCGATGGTGAAATGCATGGAGAAATCAGAGAAGCTGAGCCGTTCCTGATTGCAATAGCGAATAGCGGGTGAGGTTTCCCTCACCCGCCCATTTCTTACACCTGTTTTTTCAGGCAGGCGCTCATAAATTTGCTGCGATCGTCCCCTTTCAGGGACTGCTGGGTCGCCTGAGCGTTACACTCGCGCATTTTCTGCTGCTGAGGCGTTAGCCCCTTACCGTCCTGCGCGGCGCCATCTTTCTTCAGGCAGCTACTCATAAACGTTTTACGCTCATCCCCTTTCAGCGACTTCGATGACGCTTCTTTATTGCAGACGCTCATCTTTTGCTGCTGAGGGGTCAACTCTTTTTCCGCGGCACTCACCGCTGTCATAAATACCAGGCCAAAAAGTAGGGTCACAAGTAATGTTATTTTCATCGCACCATCCTCTATGAGTGGATCTCTGTAAGTCTGGTCGCTGATGGAGAAAAAACCAGCCGGTAACGAAAATTCATCACCGGCGCCCGGTTATTTCAGATTAAGTGCGGCTTTCATGGTGTAGAACAGGTCCGTCTGGTCGGTTAAACCCACCACGTTGGCGGCGTGCGGGCCGTAGGCGGCAATACGCAGCTGGGTGCCGGTATGTTCCATCGACTCTTCTTCAGAGTTGCCGTAGCTCATCACCATCACCGAACCATCTTTGGTGTTCAGCGCCTGCGTCAGGCCCGGCGCTTTGGTATCTGCCGGGATAATCTGGCTGGCGTGAGCGTGGTCGGCGGTGACGATAACCAGGGTATTGCCCTCTTTTTTGGCAAATTCCAGCGCCTTCTGTACCGCTTCGTCCAGATCGACGGTCTCGCCAATCTGACCGCACGGATTCGCCGCGTGATCCTGTTTATCGATAGAAGCGCCTTCCACCTGCAGGAAGAACCCCTTCTCATTGCTGCTCAGCAGATCGATGGCTTTTTCGGTCATCTGCGCCAGCGTCGGCACCGATGCATCGCGTTTCGGGTTCGGCGTACAGGTCACCGCCGCCTTATCGATATTGCCGTGATAAGACGCCTTTGGGCCTTCCCAACGCACCGGCATATTGCCTTCCGCGAAGAGACCGAGCAGCGGTTTGTCCTGATTGGCCTGGCTAATGGCGGCCAGCGAGCTGGCGTCGGTGACGATCTGGTAGCCGCGGGCTACCGCCTGATCGTGCAGCGTTTTGCCCTGCCATTCACCGGCCGTCGCGCTTTCCGCGAAGGTTTTCGCGCCGCCGCCCAGTGTTACGTCGGGACGGGCGTTCAGCAACTGTTCGGTAATCGAACCTTTACCGCCCTTTTCCAGCGCGTTGCTGGCGCATTTTTCGCTGGTCACGCTCGGGCCGTAGCATTTACGCGACGTCACATGCGCCACCAGCGCAGCGGGAGTGGCGTCCTGCAGTTCCGCCGTGGAGACGTTACCGGTGGCTAAGCCCGCCGCTTTCGCCAGCTCAAGGATGGTCTGATGATCTTTTTCATGGATATCCACGCCCAGCGCGCCGTTATAGCTTTTCACGCCGGTGGTCCAGGCCGTTGCGGAAGCGGCGGAGTCGGTGACATAATCCGGCTTGCCGGTTTTCTTATCCAGAGAATAATGGGTGTACTGGCCGGTCAGCGGCAGCGCGTCAATGCCTTTAAAGAAGCCGCCCGCCCCTTCTGCATAATTTCGCGCGGCGGTGATTTCAGAATCGCCCATTCCGTCGCCAATCAGCAAAATAATATTTTTAGCCGGTTTATTGATTAACGAAGCGCGCAGCGCCTCGGTCTGGTCACCGCTTAAACGACGCGCGCCGCCCGGCGTGGTGATATCGCCCTGCGCGGCACGATTTTCCAGAACCGGTGCGGTTGTTGTTTCTGCGTGAATAATCGGGGAGCCCAGCAGAGGCAGCAGGGCAATAAACAGGGCGCTTAATTTCACTTTTATCGTCTCCATGTAAAAAATACTTTAAAAAACAAAACGAGGGAGACTGTATAAAAGCGATGTGACAGTAAAATGACAGCATCCATACCCTGTCACAAAACTAACTACGAGGATGCCGTAACAGCTTCTTTATATATTGCTGCAGTAGCTGGGTATCGCGGTCATCCACCAGCGGGCCGGGGCTGGCCTCATCGATGGCCTGCTCAATATCGGTGATGAGCGCCTGCTGGGCGTCCTGCTCCATATGACGTAGCAGAGCGGTCACCACCACTTCCAGCGCCTCAACCTGGGCCGTCAGCTCCTTCGATTCTTCTTCCTTTTGGGCGAGTTTTACCAGTAGCTCAGCAATGAGATTCTTCACAGCACTTTATCCTTATGCGAGGTCCGTAGTCTGCTATTTATGTCATACATTAGCCGTCGGTTGCCACTATTATTTTTTAAAAAAGTTCGCCACGCCGGTGAATAACAAGCGAAACGTTTTGCTCTTTACATGCCACCCGCCAGGAATTTACTCAATGCGGATTAATAAGCATCATAACCAACTTTAACAAATAAGAATAAAATGGAATATCGCTATTCTATCGATAACTATAACGTATCGCCATAATATATCTGGTAGGCCAGATTCACGCTGTCCGGCGCGTCTTTACCGGCCAGGCGCGCAATAAGTATTTCGCTCGCCGTTTTACCGATTTCATAACGTGGGGTAATGACGCTGGCTATTTTTTGCAGCCGCGCACGGCCAATTTCCAGCCCGTGAAAACCGGCGATGGCGATCTCCTGCGGAACGGCTTTCCCCTGCGCCTGGCACTCGAGCAGCACCCCCACCGCCAGATCGTCGTTGGTACAAAAAATGGCGTCAATATCCGGGCGCGTCTGCTGCATCTGCAGGAACATCTGCCGGCCAAGCGCAACCGAGGAGATGGTCCGCGGCGCCATGTGATACGCCTTCAGGCCGTGCTCCGCCAGCGCCAGCTCGGTGCCGCGGAAGCGGCTTAAATCGCGGGGATCGTCCATTGAACCAAAAAAGGCGATCGCCCGTTTGCCGCTCTCAAGAAAAGCATGGGTCATATCCCACGCCGCCTTTTCGTTATCGAACCCCACCTGGATATCCAGCTGCTGGCCGCCGTAGTCCATCAGTTCAGCGACGGGGATACCGCTGGCGCGCACGTACTGCACCATGCGATCGCTGTGCTGCTTCCCGGTCAAAATCAGCCCATCGATATTATAAGAGAGCAGATTGAGCACTTCGCGCTCTTCGCGCTGCGGGTCATATTCGTAGTTGGCAATCAGGGTCTGATACTGGTGCGCGGAGGTCACCGACTCAATGCCGGCCAGCACATCGGCAAAAATCTGGTTGCGGAAGGAGGGAATAAGCACGCCAATCGTTTTACTCCGGGCGTTAAGCAGGATTTCCGGGGCGCGGTTAGGGATATAGTTATTCTCTTCCATGACCTTTGAAATCAGCTCACGGCTGCGCTCAGAAACCTGGCCGGGGTCACGTAAATAACGGCTGACCGTCATTTTATTCAGCCCCGCCAGGTTGGCGATATCCTGCAATGTCATCCGGTTGTTTTTCATCAGGTTCTCTACGACAAGCGACTTTTATGCTCGCAGAGAACCTTACCACAGCAGCGGCGGTTTATGTTAGCCGGCAACCTTTTTTGCCGTCACCGGGGAGACGGGTTGCGGGTTAGCGCGCACGTTGTACATCAGCACGACGGAGGACAGCAGCGCGACAGCCATAAAGGTATAGGAAACCCCCGGCCCGCCGGTAATCCCGTTGAGGTACCCCACCAGCCACGCGCCGAGGAAAGCGCCGAGCGCGCCAAAGCTGTTGATTAAGCCCATCGATACGCCGGAAACGTTGCGCGGCAGCAGTTCAGGAATAAGCGCGAAGAACGGCCCATACGGCGCATACATGCAGGCCGCGGCAATGACCAGTAGCGCATAGGAGAGCCAGAACGCCTGGTTGCCCACCAGCCAGGAGCCAAAGAAAGCGATAGCGGCAATCAGCAATAACGGCCAAATAAACAGTTTACGATTCTGGAACTTATCCGACAGCCAGGAGACCGTCAGCATCAGGATAATTGCCGCCAGGTACGGCACCGCCGCCAGCCAGCCCACCGCCACGATATCCATCTGCGCGGCGTTCTTCAGAATCGACGGCATCCACATCATGAAGCCGTACACGCCGATGCTCCACAGCGCGTGCACGGCGCAGAGCATGATCACATTGCGCGAGCGCAGCGCTTCACCGTAGTTGCGCACCGGCTTGATATGACTCTGCTCGCTGTCCATCACCTTCTGCAGGGTCTCTTTTTCCTGCTCGTTCAGCCAGGAAACCTCGGACGGTTTATCGCGCACCAGTATCCACCAGCATACCGCCCACAGTACCGCCGGAATGCCTTCGATGATAAACATTTCGCGCCAGCCCCACGCCTGAATCAGGTAGCCGGAAACGATGGACATCCACAGCACCGTTACCGGGTTTCCGAGGATCAGGAACGTGTTGGCGCGCGAACGCTCGGTTTTCGTAAACCAGTTGCTGATATAAATCAGCATCGCCGGCATCACCGCCGCCTCAACCACGCCAAGGGTAAAGCGAATCGCCATCAGCATCGGAATATTGCTGACGAACCCGGTCGCCGCCGCGCAGAATCCCCATAAAATCAGGCTAAAGAAAATCATTTTTCGCACGCTGCGTTTTACCGCATATATCGCGCCGGGTACCTGGAAAAAGAAATAGCCGAGAAAAAATAGCGCGCCAATAAGCGATGCCGTTCCTTTGGTAATACCCAAATCGCTTTCAATTCCCGCCGCAGCGGCAAAACCATAATTCGCACGGTCAAGATAGGCCAGACTATAGGTAATAAATATAATCGGCATTAAATACCACCAGCGACGCGCGGGTAATTTCGCGAGCATGTGCATAAGCACTCCTCAGATATCAATATCATCACACGGGTTTAATACTCTGTCCTTCAGGTAGTGCGGGCACGCTGCTGCCCGAAGGACGCGAAGTGATTCAGACAGCGGCAAGCATTCCGCCGTCCACAAACAGCAAATGACCGTTAACAAAGTTTGCCGCCGACGAGGCCAGATATACCGCGGCGCCAATCAGTTCTTCCGGTTTTCCCCAGCGCGCCGCCGGGGTACGCTGGTACAGCCAGGCGGAAAACGCCTCATCGTTGACCAGGGCGGCCGTCATGTCGGTGGCAAAATATCCCGGCGCGATACCGTTAACCTGAATATTATATTCGGCCAGCTCAACGCACATGCCGCGAGTCAGCATTTTAACCGCCCCTTTCGAGGCCGCATAAGGCGTAATGGTTTTACGCCCCAGCTCGCTCTGCATTGAGCAAATATTAATTATTTTCCCCGCGCGGCGGCCCATCATATATTTCGCCACCTGCTGTGAAACCAGGAAAACGCCCTTCTGATTGACCTCAATAACGTTATCCCACTCCTCCTCCGGAAATTCGGTAAAAGGGAAACGCCTCTGGATTCCGGCGTTATTAATTAAAATATCAATGGCGCCGATCTCCTCTTCGATGCGGGCTATCGCCTGCTCGACCTGCGCCGCCCGGGTGACATCAAAGGCGACCCCTACCGCATGAAAACCCTGCGCCACCAGCGCCTGCGCCGCCTGGTCCGCGCGCGCCTGGGTGCGGTCGTTGATGATGATCTCCGCGCCGTACTCCGCCAGGCCGCCGGCCAGCAGATGGCCAATCCCCTGAGCGGATCCGGTGATCAGCGCGCGCTTCCCTGACAAATCAAATAAATTTCGCATAAAACCTCTTTTTCAATAACTGTTACGCGTAACTGTATACGCGTAACAGTCAGGAATAGAAGAGGATGAGAGGGGAAAATGATCGTTTTGTGATCGGTGATACATTTAAAGCTTAAGGAACACCGAGGCCGCTACTGACGCTGTCGCATCCATCGCGGCCGAGGAGAAAGAGCGGAATTAAGCCGCAGGACGGCGGCTGCGGCGCAGCATAATGGCCAGCTGCCAGATATTGATCAGGACAATAACCGCCGTCGCGATAAACACCCAGCGGAAGCCGGCCATGGCCGAGACCGACGCGCCGATCAGCGGCCCGGCCACGTTGCCAAGATACATAAACGACTGGTTATAGCCGAAAATACGCCCGGTGACGCTGTCGCTGCAGTATTTGAGCAGAAGCGTTTGCACCGCCGGCAGCATCGCCCCATCGGCAAAACCGAGCAGGAAACGCAGGACGCCAAGCTGGAATGGGGTGGTAACGAACGACATGGCAAAGAACATCACCACCGCGCAGCACAGCGTCGCCAGCAGGATCCGCGAGGTGCCGATCCTGTCGCCCAGTTTCCCCAGACGGGGAGCCGAAATCAGCGCCGACACGCCCGGCACGGCGGCGATCATGCCGGCGAGAAAGGCGATGTTATTGCTATCCGGCGCCATCGACTTGATAAACAGCGCCAGAATCGGGCCGATTGAGCCGTTGCAAAGTTGGATCACCAGAGTGGTGAAAAACAGGCTGATCACCAGTCCCGGATAGGGCAGCGAGGCAAATACCGCCTTGCCGCTCAGCCGCTCCGCCCTCGTGACCTGCGGCCGGGCGCCCTCTTTAATCAGAAACAGCGTCACCAGGAAGCTTACGGTCAGCAAAATCGCGGTGATGATAAATACGGCGCGCAAACCGACGTGGTCGGCCAGGAAACCGCCGAGCAGCGGCCCGCCAATCACGCCGCTGATCTGCGCCGTCGACAGCGTGCTCAGCGCCCAGCCGCTACGCTCGCGCGGAACCTGAGACGCCACCAGCGCCATGGCGTTGGGAATATAGCCGGAAGTCAGTCCCATCACCGCGCGCAGGATAAACAGCTGCCAGACGTTGGTGGCGAACGCCTGAAGTAAAATGGCGATGGCCATCCCCAGCGAGGCGCGCAGCAGCATCAGCTTGCGCCCTTTGCGGTCGGCGAGGCTCCCCCACATCGGCGAGACAATCGCCGACACCAGAAAAGTGACGCTAAACGTCAGGCCCGACCACATGGATAACGCTTCATGCGAGGTCACGCCCAGTTGGGAAACGTACAGCGGCAAAAAGGGAAGAATTTGGCTGATGGCCAGGCCGGTAAAAAAACAGCCAAACCAGACGGAGATAAGATTAACCTTCCAGGATTCCATAACTACGCGTATTCATTAATTTTTTGGCAATTATTAACTAGCTTAGCAATTTCCCCTGTCCGACGTACTACCAGAGATGCGCTGACGGCGAGTTTAGTGTTTTATGACACCAGATTGCCCTATTGCGAATAATTTCATGGTGAAAAGCGTGGTATACAGCGAGTTATGCTCAGAAACAGAACCCCTGGCCGCGCATACCGAGGTGAAAATGGTTCGCATGGGCCGCGTTATAGTCCGGCCCTAAAGCGTTGCCGTAATAGCTGCAACCGCCGGCCAGTAACGCCTGTAGCCAGGGGTGATACTGCGCATCGGGCCACCCTTTCAGCACGCTGATGCGTCGGCCATCGGCCAAACGAAAGCCGCTGATATCCAGCGCCTCCGCGGTAGCGTGCTCGCTGCGCCGCGCGTTCTGACGATGGTAAATATTACGGCAGGCATAGCTGCCAAAATGGTCGACCTGGCGGAGCTCTTGCCCCAGCATCCGCCGAGTCAGCGGTTTCGCCTGCTGTTGCAGATACAGCGCGCTGCTTAACGCCAGCGGGCAGCTGGCGAGGAAGCTGCTGCTAAGCTTTACCGCGCCAAAATCGCGTACCCGAACCACGTTTTGCAGGGGGCACTCTCCCCCGCTATCGGCCACCGCCCGGCTGGTGATGAGATTTCGCTGATTCGCTTCCTTCAGCAGGTTGGCGCACTGTCCGGGCGTCAATCGCCGCAGCTTATAGTGGGTGATGAACCCCGGCGGATCCTCCAGACGCAGCGGCGCCAGCGGGTTATAGTGCGCGGGAAGATAACGATAGCCGTAATATCCGGCCGCCAGCAGCGCCAACAGAACGATAAGCCCTTTTCCTTTCACGCGCTGCCTCCCAATGCTTTACCCGGTGAATATTATGGCAGCCAGGCGGCCGTTTCACATGCTATGTTATGCCCTTTGATGTAATCATGATGGAAGTTGAAATGGCTAAGATGAGGGTTGGGATCGTTTTCGGCGGTAAGTCGGCAGAACATGAAGTATCGCTACAGTCAGCGAAAAATATCGTGGAAGCCATCGACAAAACGCGCTTCGACGTCGTTTTGCTGGGGATTGATAAGCAGGGGCAGTGGCATATCAACGACGCCAGCAACTATCTGCTCAATCCGCAGGACCCCGCCCATATTGCCCTGCGCCCATCCGATATTACCCTGGCGCAAATTCCCGGACGCGAAGCGCAGCAGCTGATTAACGCCGATAGCGGCCAGCCGCTGGCGGCCATCGACGTCATTTTCCCGATTGTTCACGGCACCCTTGGGGAAGATGGTTCTCTGCAGGGTATGCTGCGGATGGCTAACCTGCCCTTCGTCGGCTCCGACGTCCTCGGCTCCGCCGCCTGCATGGACAAAGACGTGACCAAGCGTCTGCTGCGCGATGCCGGGCTGTCGATTGCGCCTTTTATTACCCTGACCCGCGCCAACCGTCATCAGGTGAGCTTTGCCGAAGTGCAGGCGAAGCTGGGCATGCCGCTGTTCGTCAAACCGGCGAACCAGGGCTCCTCGGTGGGCGTCAGCAAGGTCAACAGCGAAGAGCAGTATCAGCAGGCCGTCGCCCTGGCCTTCGAATTTGACCATAAAGTGGTGGTTGAACAGGGGATTAAAGGGCGTGAGATCGAGTGCGCGGTATTGGGCAACGATAATCCCCAGGCCAGCACCTGCGGTGAAATCGTCCTCAACAGCGAATTCTACGCCTATGACACCAAGTACATTGACGATCAGGGCGCGAAGGTGGTGGTTCCGGCGGCCATCGACAGCGATGTAAACGATAAAATTCGCGATATCGCCGTTCGCGCCTATCAGACCCTCGGCTGCTGCGGGATGGCGCGCGTCGATGTGTTCCTGACCGCCGATAACGACGTGGTGATTAACGAAATCAATACGCTGCCGGGCTTCACCAACATCAGCATGTATCCGAAGCTATGGCAGGCCAGCGGTCTGGACTATACCAGCCTGATTAGCCGCCTGATTGAGCTGGCGCTTGAGCGTCACGCCGCCGATCGGGCGCTGAAAACATCGATGAATTAAGCCCGGGTAAGCGTTTAGGCCGCGACCCGGGGAGTGCGCCGGGGTTGATGTATCAGCCCGGAATCTTCCCGGCTCGCGCTGCGCTTAGCCGGGCTACGGGTTCACCACCTCCGGTTCACGCTTCCTCTGCCGGGCGGCGGCGAATAATAAACCCGGCAATCCAGAAGCTAATGACCCACGTCACCAGCCCAACCGCGTAAGAACGCCAGCCTTCGGTTTCATACCCGAGCAGCCCGACCACGCCATTCATAATAAAAATTAACCCCAGCGCTACCGCGTAGTAGTGCCAATCTCGGCGGATTTTTTCCGTGAGTTTCATAACCACTCCGACAACAAAAAAAGCATCTTCGCATAGCCGCCACCGCGGGTCTGTAGCGGCGTTGAGAATTGTCGCACATTGCGATATCGGTCTAAATTTCACAAATTTGTAGCAAACTCACAACCCGATGAAATCAGGAATATTCCTGGGCGGAAATTACCAGCAATCTGATACTGAAATCCCCCCTTCGTTGCCAGAATTACCCTCTACGTCGCCGTGGAAAAAACGGCAAGAAAGTGAAGTACGGAGGTCAAGATGGCAGAGTTCACCTTTGCAAAGACCGTCAACGGCGGCAAAAAGAGGGGCTCTCTCACCGGCAGCAACATCGCTTACGCTCTGTTTGTGCTGTTTTGCTTCTGGGCCGGTGCGCAAATGCTGAGTATGCTGATCCACGCGCCCGGCGTTTTTGAGCATCTGATTCAAATGCAGGACAGCAGCCGCCCGCGGGTCGAGATTAGCCTGGTGGTCGGTACCCTGTTCGGCCTGATTCCCTTCCTGGCGGGCTGCGTGCTCATTGGTATTCCTGGGCTGATATTCCGCTGGCGCAGCCGCCGCTAACGGCGCGCCATACAGCTGGCCCGCCGGTCGTCAACGCGTTTGGCAAACCAGGCGGTCGTCAGGTTACGGGTGATTTTCGGGCTCTCAAGCTGAATGCCCGGCAGCACCTCCCGCGGGAGCGTTTTGCCGGCTTTCTTATCGGCAATGCGAAACACCTGCTTATAGAGATCGCTCTCTTCAAACGCCAGGGTATCGCCCTTCTTTAACTGACGATGGATATCATCATCGCTCATTGCCAGCTGTGAGGATAACCGACGCACCGCCAGTTCGGTGGTTCCGGCCTCGTCGCTATCGTAGCGAATCAAATCGCCATCCAGCGCCAGCTTCACGCCCGTCGCTTTAGAGACGGCGTTCTGGAAGGCGGCGTTACGGCTGGCGTACCATCCGGCGTTGAAATCGGCAAAACGGTACAGCGGCACGCTGTAGTTCGCCGGATAATTCAACAGATGATAGGTGCCGAACCACAGACCGCCGCGCAGGCTGAACACCTCCTGGCGCACGGTACCGTCGATTTTCCACGGGTAGCCGTCGGTATGCTGCTCGGCGAAGGCGATGCTGACCTGCATCGGGCCGCCGGTATGCACCGGGTTCAGCGAGCCGAACAGCTTCTGCCCCATCGGCACCATGCCGATAAAATCATCGAAAATCGCGCTCAGCTGCTTTTCGGTTTTCACGCTATCGAGGCGTTCGCTATAGCTTTTGCCGTTGGGCGATTTGATTTTCAGCGCGGTATGCACCAGAAAAACCGGGATATGCATTTTCTCCGCCCGGCGGTCAATCTCCTGCCAGGCGATTTTATTCAGCCCCGGCACCGCCGGGTCGGCCTGATAGTTGGACTCCTGCTGCGCCACCGCCAGCACCGAACAGACGTTCTCTTCCGTCGGCGCCAGCTTCTGGCTGGCAAAGGTTTTGGCGATGGCCTGCGCCCATGCCTCGCGATCTTTCACGCTGGCGGGCATTTTCTGCCGCACCACCGCGGCAACATCAATCGCCTTTTCGCCCTTTTTCAGCTCCGGCTCCGGCTTGCTGGAGCAGGCGCTTAGGACAATCCCTGCCAGTAGCGTCAGGGTGAGAGAAGTGATTCTGGATTGCGCTACCGGCATGGTTCATCCTTGCGTTGATCAACTTAATGTTTGCGTCACGGTCTGCAGCTCTTTGCCATCCAGCTCGCGCTCGAAGCTGCGCAGACGTTTGTAGATAGACATCAGCTCAACCAGTGTAGTCCATGAGCTAATCAGATACTGGAACGAACCGCGAACCTGGCCAAAGACGTTGGTGATCTGGGTCATCAGGCCCAGCGTAATCGTACCGGCAACAATCGACGGAAACAGCAGGAACAAACCGAAAACGTTATCCACCTGCAGATAAAGAATACGGGCGATATTGAAATACATGTAGTGGAAATAGAGGCGGAAATAGTTGCGGCGCACGGCGCCAAACAGCTCACGCACCGTCGGCGGCGTCGCGCGGTTGGCGTCATCTTCGCCGTACACCAGCTCTTTACGATAGGCGGCCTCAACGCGCTGGTTTTTGAACTCCAGGCCGGGCAGCTTGATCCCCACCACCGCCAGCAGGCCGGTACCCATTAACGACCAGATGATGGCGGCAATCACCAGGCCGTAAGGCAGGTGGCCGACAATCGGTAAATCCGGGACGTGCGCGGAGAGCGTCACCAGCACCGGCAGGAAGGCGATAAGGGTCATCACCGCGTTAAGGAAGCTGACGCCCATGCTCTCCAGGGTGGAAGCAAAGCGCATGGTATCTTCCTGCACACGCTGCGCGGCGCCTTCGATATGGCGCAGATGCTGCCAGTGCGCCATATAGTGTTCGTTCATGGCGGTACGCCAGCGGAAAACGTAGTGGCTGACGAAGAAGTTGTTCATCACCCCGATGACCACCGCGATAAGCGCGATGCCGAGAAAGATGCCAATCTCCTGATAAAACTGGTTAATGCTGACCTTATGCGGCGTCGCCAGCGCGGCCTGAATAAGATCGTAGAACGGGGCGTACCAGGCGTTTATCGCCACCCCAACCTCGACCAGAAACCAGGTGACGAAAATAATCAGCGAGGTGCCAAGGATCGACCAGTACTGCCAGCGGTGGGGGCTGTAAATAAACCAAAAGAGGGCGAAAACGCCCACGCAGAATACGTAGAACGCGTAGAACACCAGGTAATTGAGCGACCAAAAGCGCGCCGCGCTAATCGCCACATCCTGAGATGCGCCGGTGACCCGCAGCAGCCAGTCGCCGCCGCCCGCCTGCCAAAAGATCACCGCCAGCAGCGACCAGATAAAGGCAGAAATAAAAAACGGCCCCGGTTTGGGGAAAAAGGATTTAAACATCATGCTCTCCTGCTAACTTCTTTTTCGTTTTGCTGTGCTGTGTACCACAAAGACGCCCGCCGCAAAGCCGTCGCAGCGAAGCAAAGTGGGCGGATGATGAGACCGGATATCAGCAGCTTAGTTCGCCGACCATCCGTTCAGAATTGTTTCTGTCGATTGCACCTGTAAAGGATTGTCCGGAACGGTCAGCGTACGCCACACCTCGTTGTAGTGGGCGATCAGCGTGACGGCCTGCGCCGCCGGGCGGTTGGCTGTGGTATGGGCATCTTCAGCGACGGTAATCGCATAGCCCCGGCTGGCGCCGTTTTTGATGGTGGTATCTACGCAGTAGTCGGTGGCGCAGCCGCAAATCACAAACTGCGTGATGTGATGTTCGCGCAGCACCTCTTCCAGGCGGGTGCGGTAAAAGGCGTCGCAGGCGGTCTTGGTCACGAACAACGCGCCTGCCGGCTGGTGCAGTTCAGGCAGCAAAGCAAAACCTTCGCTCCCCTCTTCCAGACCGCCCTCTTCGCAGTGCTGAATGAAGATAACGGTATCCGCGGCGTTTATCAGGCGGTTAATTTGCGCCGCGCAGCGCTCGCGCTCAATACGCGGCGTCGCGAAAACGCCGTTTTGCATATCCACTACCATCACTACCCGTTTCGCCGCCATCGTCTCTTGCCACCCATGTTTAGCCAAAACGAATATCATACGCGCCCGCAGGCGAAAGCCGCTATCCGAAAGCAAAAAAAGGATTTTTTACGCCAGGTTACGTTTTTCCGCACAGAATGGCGTTATTAGCGCTTTGCTCGGCGGCGCTTCGTAGTATAAATACGCTCTATATTTTTCTTCACCATGATGGATGCCCCCGTTGAAACGTAGTCTGCTCATTTTTGCTGCGCTGTGCGCGGCGTCGTTGACATCGGTCCAGGCCGCGCAGCCGAGCGTCGACCCGGAATTCGCTGCGGATGTTGTCGACCGTTACGCTAACCATATCTACTACGGCAGCGGCGCGATCGGCATGGCGCTGGTGGTTATCGATGGTAACCAGCGCGTATTCCGCAGCTTCGGCGAGACGCGCCCGGGCAATAATGAGCACCCGCAGCTCGATTCGGTGATTCGCATCGCCTCCCTGAGCAAGCTGATGACCAGCGAAATGCTGGTCAAACTTCTCGACCAGGGCGTGGTGAAGCTCAACGATCCGCTGAGCAAATACGCTCCGCCGGGCGCGCGCGTGCCGACATATCAGGGAGCGCCCATTACGCTGGTGAATCTGGCGACCCATACCAGCGCCCTGCCGCGCGAGCAGCCCGGCGGCGCGGCGCATCGTCCGGTGTTCGTCTGGCCGACGCGCCAGCAGCGCTGGAACTGGCTCTCCACGGCAACGTTAAAAGCCGCGCCGGGTTCGCAGGCCGCCTATTCCAATCTGGCGTTCGATTTACTGGCCGATGCGCTCTCTACCGCCGCGGGCAAGCCCTGGCCGCAGCTGTTTGAAGAGCAGATTACCCGTCCGCTGGGGATGAAAGACACCACCTTTACGCCTTCGCCCGATCAGTGCCGGCGCCTGATGATCCCGGAGAAAGGGGCCAGCCCGTGCAACAATACGCTGGCGGCCATCGGCAGCGGCGGCGTTTACTCCACGCCTGGCGATATGATGCGCTGGATGCAGCAGTTCCTCTCTTCCGATTTCTTCACCCGCGGGCAGCAGGCGGACCGGATGCAGACGCTCATTTATCAGCGCAGCCAGCTGACGAGGGTGATCGGGATGGACGTGCCGGGCAAAGCCGATGCGCTGGGTCTCGGCTGGGTCTACATGAAGCCGAAAAACGGCCAGCCGGGCATTATTCAGAAGACCGGCGGCGGCGGCGGTTTTATCACCTACATGGCGATGAACCCGCAGGCTAACGTCGGCGCCTTCGTGGTGGTCACCCGCTCTTCATTGACGCGTTTCAACAACATGAGCGATGGCGTCAACGAGCTGGTCAGCGAATTAAGCGGCGACCGCCCAGGGATTGAGACCGCCAGCCAGTAACCTGTTGGGATGTTTTGCCGACGATAGATAAGGATCGTTTTGGCGAAACATCCCGCCGCCAATTGAGGTAAACTCGCTTTTTTCATTTCACAAAATCAGGCAAACCATGACAGATTTAATCACTCGCCCGCGCCGACTGCGCAAGTCCGCTTCGCTACGTGCCATGTTTGAAGAGACAACACTGAGTTTGAACGACCTGGTGTTGCCGATCTTTGTTGAAGAAGAAATCGACGATTACAAAGCCATCGAAGCGATGCCCGGCGTGATGCGTATTCCGGAAAGACACCTGGCGCGCGAAATCGAGCGCATTGCCAACGCCGGTATCCGTTCGGTGATGACCTTCGGGATTTCCCATCATACCGATGCCGTTGGCAGCGATACCTGGAACGAAAACGGCCTGGTGGCGCGCATGTCCCGCATCTGTAAAGAGGCTGTGCCGGAGATGATCGTGATGTCCGACACCTGTTTCTGCGAATACACCTCCCACGGCCACTGCGGCGTGCTGTGCGACCACGGTGTCGATAACGATTTAACCCTTACCAACCTCGGTAAGCAGGCGGTGGTCGCCGCTGCCGCAGGCGCGGATTTTATCGCCCCGTCCGCCGCGATGGACGGCCAGGTGCAGGCCATTCGCCAGGCGCTGGACGCCGCCGGATTTACCGATACGGCGATTATGTCCTACTCCACCAAGTTCGCTTCATCGTTCTATGGTCCGTTCCGCGAAGCCGCGGGTACCGCGCTGAAAGGCGATCGTAAAACCTATCAGATGAGCCCTATGAACCGCCGCGAAGCGATTCGCGAATCGCTGCTGGACGAAGCCCAGGGCGCCGACTGCCTGATGGTCAAACCGGCCGGTCCCTATCTCGATATCCTGCGCGATCTGCGCGAGCGCACCAACCTGCCGCTCGGCGCGTACCAGGTGAGCGGTGAATACGCGATGATTAAGTTCGCCGCCCAGGCCGGCGCTATCGATGAAGAGAAAGTGGTGCTGGAAAGCCTCGGCGCAATCAAGCGCGCCGGCGCGGATCTGATCTTCAGCTACTTCGCCCTCGATCTCGCCGAAAAGAAAATCCTGCGTTAATTCGGCTATTACCGTTCCCCGGTCGCGCTACGCTTACCGGGGCTACAAACCTGCTCCGGTAGCCCGGGTAAGGCGTCAGCCGCAACCCGGGGAATTTCTCTGCTGCAAAAAGTTGCGAGACTCTTTCCACCATTATCTTTGGATTCTTGCCAGACTGTTACCCCGACTCTACCCTGCCGCTTAAGACGCTATCTTTTGCAAAGGAGCGCTGCATGGTGGCCTACCGTCGTTATTACCTGAAGGGTGGAACCTGGTTTTTACAGTTAATTTGCGAAGCCGAAAAAGCAGACTTCTGACCGAGCACATCGGTACTTTACGTCACGCCATCCTCACCATCAAACGGCGAAAACCCTTTTACATTGATGCATGGGTTATCCTTCCTGAACATCTTCATTGCATCTGGACATTACCCGGAGACGATAGCGATTTCTCCGCCAGATGGCGGGACATAAAAGGTTGCTTTAGCAAAGCATTAAAACAAGAAAATGTCTGGCAACCGCGTTTCTGGGAACATGCAATCCGCGATGAAGAAGACTACCGCCGGCATATCGATTACACCTACATTAATCCTGTAAAACACGGTTGGGTACGACAGGTTTGTGATTGGCCTTTTTCAACCTTTCACCGGGATGTACGCCGCGGGTTATATCCCGATAATTGGGGTGGCGAAATTCACGATTTTTTGTGCGGCGAACGCCAGTAAACCCCCGGTCGCGCTACGCTTACCGGGGCTACGATCTGCTCCGGTAGGCCGGGTAAGGCGCCAGCCGCAACCCGGGGAAATATCCCAAATCTTCACTCAACTGTAATCTGAGCGACATCTGCGCCTTCTACTGTCTGGGCAGGACGGAGGAGGTGCCGCTATGTTTAGTCTCGACAATGTCATCGATGACCTGTGGCCTCAGGCAAAGCCAGCGCTCTGGCAGAAAAAGGTGCTGAAAAAGCTCCTGCATGAGGAAGAGTTTCAGCAGTTTGCCGCGCGTCATCATCACCTGAAAGGACTGGATACGGTCGAACAGGTGCTCGAACATCTTAATATCCGCTGCGCTATCCCGGCGCACGATCTCGAACAAATCCCCGAACATGGCCCGCTGGTCATTATCGCCAACCACCCCACCGGTACGCTTGACGGCCTGGCCCTGCTCTACGCGGTGTCCCGCGTGCGTCGCGACGTCAAAGTGGTCACCAACCGCATGCTGACCCACCTTGAACCGCTGAGCTCGCTGTTTATTCCGGTCGATAATATCAACGGCCGAACCGCCAAAGCGGCGCTGCAGCAGATGGACCAGCAGTTGCAAAACGGCGGCGTGCTGATTTTCTTCCCGGCGGGTGAAGTTTCACGCCTCACCCGACGCGGTATTCGCGATAAAAAATGGCACTCCGGATTTATTAAGCTGGCGGCGAAATACCGCGCCCCGCTGCTGCCGGCGTGGATCCGCGCGCGCAACAGCGCGCTGTTTTACGCCAGCACGCTGATTTCCGATAGCCTGCCGCTGCTGCTGCTGATGCAGCAAATGTTTCGCCGCCGCAACGGCAGCCTGCCGGTTAATTTCGGCCAACAGATTGCCTGGTCAAGCTGGTTCGATCCTCAGCGCTCTGTTCGCGAGCTGACCGAACGCTGCTATCGCCACCTGGAGCTGCTGGCAAAAGGGCAGCCCGGCGTATTTAAAAGCGAAAGCGCTATTGCCCGACCTGAAGACCGCGCCCTGCTCAAGCGCGAACTGGGACGGGCGGAAACGCTGGGGCGCACGGCGGATGGCAAAGTGATTTATCTCTGGCAGCGCCGCGGCCAGGAAGATGCGCCAGTGCTGCGCGAACTGGGCCGCCTGCGGGAAATCGCCTTCCGCGCGGTGGGCGAAGGCAGCGGCAAACGTCGCGACGTTGACGGTTACGACGACGACTATCTGCATCTGATTCTGTGGGATGAAGAAGACCTGGAAATCGTCGGCGCTTACCGCTTTATGCCGACCGCGATGCAGCTGGAAAAGCGCGGCCTGACAGGTATCTACAGCTACAGCCTGTTCCATTACGACGCGCGCATGGACGATATTCTGCAGCACGGGATTGAGCTGGGGCGCAGCTTTATCCAGCCGCGCTACTGGGGCCGCCGCGGACTGGACTACCTGTGGTCCGGCATCGGCGCGTATCTGGCGCGCTATCCGCACTATCGCTATCTGTTCGGCCCGGTGTCGATTTCCGGCGGGCTGCCGCCGTCGGCGCGCGATCTGCTGGTCGCGTTCTATCGACTGTGGTTCCCGGCGACGCATCCGCTGGCGGAGTCGCGTCGCCCTTATCCGGCCTCGCTGCCCGATGTGCTGGCGCAGTTTGGCGGAGAAGATTACAACGACGATCTGGCGCGGCTGAAGTCCCTGCTCGGCAACCTCGGCTGCGCGATCCCGCCGCTGTATAAGCAGTACTCGGAAGTTTGCGAGCCGGGCGGCGTACAGTTTATCGATTTCGGCAGCGACCCGGATTTCAACAACTGCGTTGATGGTCTGGTGCTGGTGGACTTGACCTACCTGAAGGCGAACCGCTATCAGCGCTATATTGGGGTACATCTGGACGCGCAAAAATCGGCATAAAAGCCTTTTCCCGGAGGCGGCGCGTTTATCGTAGGTTGTTTCCCGGCTTGCGGCGCATTGCGCCTTAGCCGGGCTACGGGTTTACCGCTTTCTGCGGACCGGTAGCCCGGACAAGGCGCGTTAAGCGCCGCCTCCGGGAAGCAGCGTGCAATACCGCTTCCGATGTTCTCCACGGCGCGCGGCTGGGCTACAAGCATTACCCCGCCCGGTAATAGGGTTTATCCCCGAGAATCGTCGCCCGGTGCATAATGCGCCGCTGCGGCAGGTAATCGGCGTTGGCGTAGTGCTGGGTGACGCGGTTATCCCAAATCGCCACGTCGTTCGGCTGCCAGCGCCAGCGCACCTGGAAGTCCGGTTTAGTAACGTGAGCAAACAGGAAGCCGAGCAGCGCCTCGCTCTCTTTCTCCGTGACGTCAACGATGCGGGTGGTAAAGCCCTCATTGACAAACAGCGCCTGCTTCCCGGTCACCGGATGGGAGCGCACCACCGGATGCAGCAGCGGCGGATTTTTCGCGACCGCCTCCAGCCAGCGCTGATGCTCCTCTTCGCTTTTACGGTATTTGTACTCCTGAAACGATTTGCGAAAATCATGCTCCGCGCGCAGGCCGCTTAACAGCTGGCGCAAAGGCGCGGAGAGCGCCTCATAGGCCGCAATGCCGCTGGTCCACAGGGTATCGCCGCCGGTTGACGGCAGCTCTTTTGCCGCGAGGATCGCCCCGGCGGGCGGCGTCTCAATAAAGGTGACATCGGTGTGCCAGTTATCATTATCCGGCGGATTATCGTCATGGGTATCAAGCACGATAATCTCATCCACGCCGGGCGCGTGCGGATAGACCGGATGAATATGCAGGTCGCCAAAGCGCAGGGCGAGATCCCGCTGCTGCTCGGGAGTGATGTTTTGCTCGCGCAGGAACACCACCTGGTGACGCAGCACCGCGTGATACAGCTGCTCAAACTGGTTGTCGCTCAGCGGGCGGGTGATGTCGACCCCGGATACCTGCGCGCCAATATACGGCCCCAGCGGGGTAATGCTTAAACGTTCGCTCATTGTACTTCTCCATGCCAGGGCGTCAGGCGACGCTGCAGCGCGCGCAGCCCCAGTTCCAGTAAAAAGGCGATGATGGCAATCACCGCGATCCCGGCCAGCACCACGTCGGTGGCGAGGAACTCACCGGCGGACTGCACCATAAAACCTAACCCGCGAGTGGCGGCAATCAGCTCCGCGGCCACCAGCGTCGACCAGCCCACGCCGAGCCCAATGCGCAGGCCGGTGAGGATCTCCGGCAGCGCGCCGGGCAGGATCACCAGCCACAGCACCTGCGCCCGGCTGGCCCCTAAAGATTGCGCGGCGCGAATGCGCACCTGCTGAGCGCTCTTAACCCCTGCCAGCGCCGACATCGCCACCGGCGCGAATATCGCCAGGTAGATCAGCAGGATCTTCGAGGTCTCGCCGATGCCGAACCAGATCACCATCAGCGGTAAATAGGCCAGCGGGGGCACCGGGCGATAAAGCTCGATCAGCGGGTCGAGGATCCCGCGTACCGTGGGGCTCAGCCCCATGGCGATCCCCACCGGCACGCCGAGCAGTACCGCCGCCAGCAGCGCGATAACGATACGCGTCAGGCTCGCCGCCAGGTGCTGCCAGAGGGTGGCGTCCATAAAACCCTGCGGACCGGCAATAGCGATAAGTTTCTGCAATACCTGTCCCGGGGGCGGCAGAAACAGCGGACTAATCAGCTGCAGGGCGGCAACGGCCCACCAGATAGCCAGCAGTACCGCCAGGGTCGCCACGCTCAGGCTGAGCTGACGCGAGAGCGGCCAGCGCCACTTCAGCCCCCGCTGACGCGGTTTGTCATTGATGACCACGCTCATGAGAAAGCCTCCCGTTGTTCAAATACCCGGCTGAGGACGTATTCGCGCTGTTCGATAAACCGCGGGTCCGATTTAATGCTGCGGCAGGATTCACCGGCGACGAAGCGGCGGCCAAAATCGAGCGGCAGCCGTTCGAGCACCCGGCCCGGCCCCGGCGAGAGTAGTACCAGTTCGGTGGCCATAAACACCGCCTCTTCGATATCGTGGGTAATCAGCAGCACCTTCTTACCGGTCTCGTGCCACAGGCTGAGCAACAGGGTTTGCATCTGCTCGCGGGTAAAGGCATCCAGCGCGCCAAACGGTTCATCAAGCAGCAGCAGCTGCGGGTTGGCCGCCAGCGCGCGGGCAATGCCTACCCGCTGACGCTGGCCGCCGGAGAGCTGCCAGATAAAGCGCTTTTCCGCCCCTTCGAGGCCCACTTTTTTCAGCATCTGCGCGGCGGTTGCCCGGCGCTGCGTTTTGTCGACCCCAGCCAGCTGCAGCCCGAGCGCAACGTTATCCTGCACGTTGCGCCACGGCAGCAGCCCTTCGTGCTGAAACACCACGCCGCGATCGGCGCCCGGCCCTTCAACCCGCTGGCCTTCAAGGGTGATGCTGCCGTGCTGATAAGGCACGAATCCGGCAATCAGGTTCAGCAGCGTGGTTTTACCGCAGCCGGAGGGCCCCAGGACCACCAGCAGTTCGCCGCTGTCCAGCGTCAGGTTGATATCCGCCAGCGCCGGTTTACCGCCGTAATCGGCGGAAAGATGCGAGATTTGCAGCATCATGACCTCCTTTACTTCACAAAACGGTCGGTGACGTACTGGCTGTAGTCGCTTCCCGCTGCGGGCACTTTACCCTGCTCTTTCAGGAATTTAGCGGTGTCGATGATGGCTTTATTCACCGGCCCGTTCAGCTCCTGCGCCTGCTGGGCGGCGGTCAGGTAGGTATTGCCTTTCACCAGCCCCGGGACGTCGGCTTCCGGTACGCCGCTTAAGCGCGCCAGCTTGCTGATGTTCTCCGGCTGCTTCAGCCACTCATCCGGGTTGGCGATATAGGGCTGCTGCGCGTCAATGGCGCTTTTGGCGAAGGCTTTGACGATGTCAGGATGCTTTTCGGCAAAGTCTTTGCGTACCACCCACACGTCCAGCGTCGGCGCGCCCCACTCGCCCACCTGCGACGAGTCGGTGAGAACCGTGCCGTCTTTTTCCAGCGCGTTAACCGCCGGCGCCCAGACGTAGGCGCCGTCAATGTCGCCACGCTGCCAGGCGGCAATAATCGCCGGCGGCTGCAGGTTGAGGATCTGCACCTGCCCCGGTTTAATCCCCCAGTGCTTCAGCGCCGACAGCAGGCTGTAGTGGGTGGTGGAGATAAATGGCACGGCGATGCGTTTGCCGATCAGGTCCTGCGGTTTGGTGATGCTCTTCTTCACTACCAGCGCTTCGGAGTTACCGAGCTTTGAGGCCAGCAGAAAGACTTCAATCGGCACCTGCTGGGTGGCGGCGACCGCCAGCGGGCTGGAGCCGAGGTTGCCGATCTGCACGTCGCCGGAAGCCAGCGCCCGCACGATGCTCGCGCCGCTGTCAAACTTGCGCCAGTCGACGGTCGCCCCGCTCGCTTTGGCGAAAGTGTTGTCCGCCTGGGCGACTTTCGCCGGCTCGGCGGAGGTCTGATACGCCACGGTAACGTTGACCGCCTGGGCCTGGAACGCCGCCAGCGCCAGCGCGGCAATGAGTGTGATACGCGATGAAAAAACCATGTTGTCTGCTCCCCTGTCTTGTTATGGGGGCAGTATTTCGTTGCGCCTGAATTTGATAAAGGAATTAAAACATCTTGCTAAGAACAAAGCGTTTTTAGAAAAAAATCGGCAATGCTTATACACAAAATCATTCATGCTGCATCGAGGCGGCAAGGTTGTTCGTCCCCGGGAGCTGACATAAGTCAGTGACCGGGGCGGGCAAACGAAGCCAACAAAGAGGCAGCTTGAAGGATGAAGTGTATTGCGATTTTGTTACATTCATTGCATAACTGCGCCTGATTGATTGCCAGCGCAGCGGCGGCAGGCATCATAGAACCATGATGCGCTGAGAGAGAAGAAACATGATTCGAGTGGTGCTGGTCGATGACCATGTGGTGGTGCGTTCAGGCTTTGCGCAGTTACTCAGCCTCGAAGAAGATCTCGAGGTGGTTGGCCAGTTCAGCCGCGCGGCGGAAGCCTGGCCGGCGCTGCTGCGCGACGACGTCGACGTGGCGGTCATGGATATCGCAATGCCGGATGAGAACGGCCTGAGCCTGCTAAAGCGCCTGCGCGCGCAAAAGCCGCAGTTCCGCGCCATTATTCTCAGTATTTACGACACCCCCACCTTCGTGCAGAGCGCGCTTGATGCCGGCGCCAGCGGCTATCTGACCAAACGCTGCGGCCCGGAAGAGTTGGTCCAGGCGGTGCGTTCCGTCGGTATGGGCGGACACTACCTGTGCGCCGATGCGCTGCGGGCGCTGCGCGGCGGAGAACAATCGGCGCAGGTGCTGGAAGTGCTCACCCCGCGTGAACGCGAAGTCTTTGATTTGCTGGTTAAAGGCGACAGCGTCAAGGAGATCGCCTTTAAGCTCGAGCTCAGCCACAAAACGGTTCACGTCCATCGCGCCAACGTGCTGGGCAAACTACAGTGTCACAGCACCATTGATCTGGTCCATTTCGCCCTCGACCACCAGCTGCTGGCGGGTCATTAATGTCGCGCAGCCTTCGCCACAGCGTCATCTCGCTGTTCATCGTGCTGGCCTGGGGAAGCGGCTGGCTGATGCTGTGGACGCTCGGGTTTTACCTGACCCATAACGGCCAGCAGGCGGCGCTGTTCCTGCCGCACGGCGTCTATCTGGCGCTGCTGATCCTGCTTTCGCGCCGCTACTGGCCCGCGCTGGTGCTGCCTCCGGTGCTGATGCTGCTCTGGCTGCACGGCGAACAGCTGCTGAACGGCTATATTCTGCTGGCCGCGCCGTTGATCGGCCTGCTTCCCGCCGGCATCGCCCAACAGTTCTGGCACCGCTTTCCCCTTTACTGGCAGCGGCTGACGCTGCTGCTGGCTACGGTCACCGCCAGCGCGCTGCTCAACACCGCGCTGCTCTCGCCGTTTGTGAAAAGCCCGGCGATGATGCTCGGCCTGGCCTCGTTTACCGGCGGGGTGCTGCTGACGCCGTTTGTCTATCTGATTTTTGAATTCCTGCGCCAGCAGCACCGCTACCATCTGCTGGGGCTGGATACCAATAATCCGCCGCTGCGCACCTCGCTGATCATCTGGTGCAGCCTGTTCTTTATCATCGGCATCGGCACCCAGATGGTACTGTCGCCGGAAATCGAGCGCCTGCTGTTAATTGTGGTGTTTCTGCCCAACGTGGTGATGGCGTGGAAGTTCGGCTGGCAGGGCGGCGTCCTTTCCGGCCTGCTGGGTAGCATGATGATCACCATCGCCCGCCAGGTTGGCGTTGGATTCAGCAACCTGGTGGAGCTGGAGATTTTTCTGGCCACCCAGGCGCTGCTCGGCATCGGGCTGGGCATTGCCATCAGCCGCCAGCAGCACCTGGCGCAAAACCTGCACCACTACCGCCAGCGGCTGGAGGCGGAGCTGGCGGCCCGGCGGGCGCTGGCCGAAAAGCTGATCCATACCGAAGAGGATACGCGCAAAAGCCTGGCGCGTGAGCTGCACGACGAAATCGGCCAGAATATTACCGCCATTCAGATCCAGTCGCAGCTGGTGAAGCGGGCGCGCGATCCGGCGCAAACCCAGGCCGCCGCCAGCCAGATTAACGATCTCGCCCGGCGTATTCACCACTCCACCCGCCAGCTGCTGCGCCAGCTGCGCCCGCCGGCCCTCGATGAGCTGTCGTTTAAAGAGGCGCTGCACCATTTGCTCAATGAGTTTGCCTTTGCCGAGCGCGGTATCCGCTGCCGCTTTGACTACCGGCTCACCGCCACGCCGGAGAGCGAAACGGTGCGCTTCACCCTCTATCGGCTGCTGCAGGAGCTGCTTAATAACGTCTGTAAGCACGCCGACGCCAGCGAGGTCGCCATTGCCCTGTATCAGCAGGGGACGCTGCTGCGCCTGGAGGTGAAGGACAACGGTATCGGCATCAGCCCCGACAAAATGGCCGGCTTCGGCATTCAGGGCATGCGTGAGCGGGTCAGCGCCCTGGGCGGAGAGCTGACGCTGGAGTCGCAGCGCGGCACACGCGTAATTGTTAACTTGCCCACAAATTTGCAACAAACAGCCGGCTAACCAGGAAAAAGTCTTAGTCACTCCGGACTTTCTCTCATCCCCTTTCGATTTCACTTTCATATAGTCAGCAAAACGGAGACGGCTATGCGCTCAGCAACCGACATTAATCAACGTTACAGGACGCTGCGTCCGCAGCTGCTGATGTACATGGTCATCGGGTATGCGGCGTTTTACCTGACGCGCAAAAGCGTCAACTACGTTCTGCCGGCGCTGCAAACGGATCTGGGCCTGGATAAAGGCGATATTGGCCTGCTGGGGTCGCTGTTTTACCTGACCTACGGCCTGTCGAAGTTTACCGCCGGGCTGTGGCACGACAGCCACGGGCAGCGCTGGTTTATGGGCGCGGGCCTGTTCGCCACCGGTCTGCTGAACGTGGTGTTCGCCTTCGGCGAGTCGCTGACGCTGCTGCTGGCGGTCTGGACGCTGAACGGATTTTTTCAGGGCTGGGGCTGGCCTCCCTGCGCCCGCCTGCTAACCCACTGGTACTCGCGCAACGAACGCGGCTTCTGGTGGGGCTGCTGGAATATGTCGATCAACATCGGCGGGGCGATTATCCCGCTGATTAGCGCCTTTGCCGCCCACTGGTGGGGCTGGCAGGCGGCGATGCTGGCACCGGGGATGATCAGCATGGCATCAGGCATCTGGTTAACGCTGCACCTGAAAGGAACGCCCCGCGAAGAGGGATTGCCGTCGGTGGGCGCCTGGCGTAACGACCCGCTGGAGCTGCGCCAGGAGCGGCAAAGCCCGCCGATGGGGCTGTGGCAGATGCTGCGCACCACGATGCTGAAGAACCCGATGATCTGGCTGCTGGGCGTCTCTTATGTGCTGGTCTACCTGATCCGCATCGCGCTCAACGACTGGGGCAACATCTGGCTGACGGAGAGCCACGGCGTCAATCTGCTCAGCGCCAACGCCACGGTGATGCTGTTTGAAGCGGGCGGCCTGCTCGGCGCGCTGTTCGCCGGATGGGGCTCGGATCTGCTGTTCAGCGGCCAGCGGGCGCCGATGATTTTACTGTTCACGCTGGGGCTGATGGTCTCCGTCGCCGCGCTCTGGCTGGCGCCGGTACACCACTACGCGCTGCTGGCGGTGTGTTTCTTTACGGTGGGCTTCTTCGTTTTTGGCCCGCAAATGCTGATTGGCCTCGCGGCGGTGGAGTGCGGACACAAAGCGGCGGCGGGGTCAATCAGCGGATTTCTCGGCCTGTTCGCCTATCTGGGGGCAGCGCTGGCGGGCTGGCCTCTATCGCTGGTCATTGAACGCTACGGCTGGTCGGGGATGTTCAGTTTACTCTCGGTCGCCGCAGTTCTGATGGGTTTATTGCTGATGCCGCTGCTGATGGCGAGCATTACTACCTCTGCTGCTCAAAGGATAAAATAATGAAAAAAACGCTGGTCACTACCCTGATTGCTTCCGGCATTGCGCTGGCGACGTTAAGCGGCGCGGCGCACGCCAAAGGTCGTCTGGTGGTCTATTGCAGCGCCACCAACGAAATGTGTGAGGCGGAAACTAAAGCCTTCGGCGAAAAATATGACGTAAAAACCTCGTTTATTCGCAACGGCTCCGGCAGCACGCTGGCGAAGGTCGATGCCGAGAAGAAAAACCCGCAGGCGGATGTCTGGTACGGCGGCACCCTCGACCCGCAGTCCCAGGCCGGCGAAATGGGCCTGCTGCAGCCCTATAAATCGCCGAATCTTACGCAGGTGATGGAGCAGTTCCGCGATCCGGCGAAGCTGAAAGGCAACTACTCCTCGGCGGTGTACGTCGGCATTCTCGGCTTCGGCGTGAACACCCAGCGCCTGAAAGAGAAAAACCTGCCGGTGCCAAAATGCTGGAAGGATCTGACCAAACCGGAATACAAAGGCGAAATCCAGATTGCCGACCCGCAGAGCTCCGGCACCGCCTACACCGCGCTGGCGACCTTCGCCCAGCTGTGGGGAGACGATCAGGCTTTCGATTATCTTAAACAGCTCAACGCTAACGTCTCCCAGTACACGAAATCCGGTATCGCCCCGGCGCGCAACGCCGCCCGCGGTGAAACGGCCATCGGCATCGGCTTCCTGCACGACTATTCGCTGGAAAAAGAACAGGGCGCGCCGCTGGAGCTGATCTCGCCTTGCGAAGGCACCGGCTACGAAATTGGCGGCGTGAGCATTCTGAAGGGCGCGCGCAACCTCGACAACGCCAAACTGTTTGTCGACTGGGTGCTGTCGAAAGAGGCCCAGGAGCTGGCGTGGAAGAAAGGCAAGTCCTATCAGATCCTGACCAACACCAGCGCCGAAACTTCGCCGAACTCGCTGAAGCTCGACGACCTGAAGCTTATCAACTACGACATGGATAAATACGGCTCAACGGACGTGCGTAAAGCGCTCATCAATAAATGGGTTAGCGAAGTGAAGATGGGTAAATAAGCCCGCACTGCGTTCATTTGCCGGGTAGCGGCATCCACGCCCTACCCGGCCTACGACACCGGAAAACTTATGTCACACACACTTGCACTCCATCCCGTGAAAAAGCGGGATGCGATATTCCTTTGGGTTTTATTCGGCTGGCTGGCGTTCGCCCTGCTGCCGAGCTGGAGCCTGGATTACGGTCTGCTGGAGTCCACGCAAGATGAAATTCTCGCGGCCTACGGCTGGTCACAGTTCAATATCAGCTGGCTGTGGTATCTCCTGCCGAGCCTGCTGCTGATTCGTCCATGGCAGGAAGCCAGCCGGGAGCAGCGCAGCCGCCACTACCTCGACGCCGGCTGGGCGCTCCTCTGTATGGCGTTTATCGTCGTCAGCGCCACCGTGGAAGGCCGCGGGTTAGGCTACGCCACCCTCGTGCTGTTTGTCGCGCTGGGCGCCATCATGACCCTGGCGCTCACCCGCCTGGAATGGCTGGGCGGCGACCGCTTTGTGATTGGTTCGCTGGTCACCATCGTGGCGTTAATCGGCGTCTTTATCGTCTGGCCGAGCATCGCCATTTTCATCCCGATGTTCACCAACGACGCCGGCGAGTTTGCCCCGCTGGCGTTTATGGCCGTGCTGTCGCAGGCGCATATTGTCCAGGTGATCCTCAACTCCATCGCCCTGTCGATTGCGGTAGGCATCGGCTGCACTTTCTTTGGTCTGGTGCTGGCGATTTACACCACCCGCATCGCGAAGCGCAGCGCGATTATCGGCCGCATTTTCTCGATTCTGCCGATCGTCACCCCGCCCTTTGTCGTCGGCCTCGGCGTCACCCTGATGATGGGCCGTTCCGGCTACGTCACCGAACTGATGGTCGACTGGTTCGGCTTAACCAACACTAACTGGCTGTACGGATTTACCGGCATCTGGCTGGCGCAGGTGCTGGCGTTCACCCCGATGGCATTTATGATCCTCGACGGCGCGATTAAGACCATTCATCCGTCGCTGGAGGAGGCGTCGTACACCCTGCGCGCCAGCCGCTGGCAGACCTTCAATGGCGTCTTCGTCCCGCTGCTGAAACCGGCGCTGGCGAACGCGTTTTTAATCGTCATCGTTCAGTCGCTGGCCGACTTCAGCAACCCGCTGGTGCTCGGCGGCAACTTCGACGTGCTGGCGACGCAAATCTACTTCTATATCACCGGTTCGCAGCTCGATTATCAGGCCGCCAGTACCCTCGGCGCATTCCTGCTGCTGTTCTCGCTGCTGGTGTTCTGCATTCAGTATATGTGGATTGGCAAGCGCTCTTACGTCACGGTTTCCGGCAAGTCCTATCGCGGCGACGTGCAGCCGCTGCCGGTGACCCTGGTGTGGAGCGTGATCGCCATTCTGGCGGTGTGGATCGCCTTTAACGCCCTGCTCTACGGCAGCATTTTCTATGGCAGTTTTACCGTTAACTGGGGCGTGGATTACACCCTGACGCTGGATAACTTTATCAAGCTGTTCGGCCAGGGGATGAGCGACGGCGCCTGGCCTTCGCTGCTCGATACCCTGCTCTACGCCGGGATCGCCGCGCCGATCACCGCCGCCTTCGGCCTGCTGATCGCCTGGATCGTGGTGCGTCAGCAGTTTAAAGGCAAAAAGACCATCGAGTTCACCACCATGCTGTGCTTCGCGGTGCCGGGCACCGTGGCGGGCGTCTCCTATATTCTCGCCTTTAACAGCGCGCCTGTGTACCTCACCGGAACGGCGGCGATTGTGATTATCTCGATGGTGATGCGTAACGTGCCGGTGGGCATCCGGGCGGGCATTGCCGGTTTAGGCCAGATCGACAAATCGCTGGACGAAGCGTCGCTCAGCCTGCGCGCGGGTTCCCTGCGCACCATTACGCATATCCTGCTGCCGCTGCTGCGCCCGGCGATCCTCTCGGCGCTGATCTACAGCTTTGTGCGCGCCATTACCACCGTCAGCGCCATTGTGTTCCTCGTGACGCCGGACACCCGCGTCGCTACCGCCTATATCCTCAACCGGGTGGAAGACGGCGAATACGGCGTGGCGATCGCCTACGGATCAATTCTGATCGTAGTGATGCTGGCGATTATTTTTATCTTTGACTGGCTGATCGGGGAAGCGCGTATCTCCCGGTCAAAAGCCAAAAACCAGGCGTAATGGAGCGCACTATGAGTCAGAAAAATTTTGTTGAACTGCGCAACGTCACCAAGCGATTCGGCAGCAACACGGTTATCGACAATATCAATCTCACCATCCCGCAGGGGCAAATGGTGACCCTGCTCGGCCCTTCCGGCTGCGGTAAGACCACCATTCTGCGCCTGGTCGCCGGGCTGGAAAAACCGAGCGAAGGGCAGATTTTCATCGATGGCGAAGACGTGACCCATCGCTCCATTCAGCAGCGCGACATCTGTATGGTGTTTCAGTCTTACGCCCTGTTTCCGCATATGTCGCTGGGGGACAACGTCGGCTACGGTCTGAAGATGCTCGGCGCGTCGCGCAGCGATGTGAAAGCGCGGGTGAAGGAGGCGCTGGCGATGGTGGATCTGGAGGGCTTCGAAGACCGCTATGTCGATCAGATCTCCGGCGGCCAGCAGCAGCGCGTAGCGCTGGCGCGCGCCCTGATCCTCAAGCCAAAGGTGCTGCTGTTTGATGAGCCCTTAAGCAACCTCGACGCCAACCTGCGGCGCAGCATGCGCGATAAGATCCGCGAACTGCAAAAGCAGTTTGATATCACCTCGCTGTACGTGACCCACGATCAGAGTGAAGCCTTTGCGGTTTCCGATACCGTGCTGGTGATGAATAAGGGGCATATCATGCAGATCGGCTCGCCGCAGGATCTTTACCGCCAGCCCGCGTCGCGCTTTATGGCGAGCTTTATGGGCGATGCCAACCTGTTCCCGGCCGCCTTCAGCGAGGGGTTCGTCGATATTTATGGCTATCGGCTGCCGAGGCCGCCGCATTTTGCCGCCCACGGCGAGGGCAGCGTCGGCGTCCGCCCGGAGGCGATCACCCTGAGCGATCGCGGCGAGGAGAGCCAGCGCTGCACGATCCGCCACGTGGCCTATATGGGGCCGCAGTACGAGGTGACGGTAGAGTGGCACGGGCAGGAAATTTTGCTGCAGGTGAACGCGACGCGGCTGCAGCCGGACGTCGGCGAGCATTACTATCTCGAAATCCACCCGTACGGGATGTTTGTGTTAGCGGATGCCGGATGATTGATGCCGGGTAGCGCTTACGCTTACCCGGCCTACGATTCGTGCACGTTGTCGGCCGGGTAAGGCATCAGCCGCCACCCGGCGCAAACTCAACGCCGGGCGTTCAGTTCGGCAATATCCTTCGGCGTCGTGCGGCAGCAGCCGCCAATCAGCTTCGCCCCCGCCGCCAGCCACTGGGGTAAATATTCCGCCAGCGTTGCACAGGCTTCGCCGTGGTGATGCCAGGTCTTGGATACCGCGTCATAGTGCTCCCCGGAATTAGGATAAACCACCAGCGGCAGCGCCGTCAGGCTATGCAGATGCGCCAGCGCGGCGGTGGTGTTCTCCAGCGCGATACAGTTAATGCCCAGCGCCACCACCTGCGGATAGTTTGCCAGCACCCCAACCACTTCCCGCAGCGGCGTGCCGTCGCTGAGATGCTGCGCATCGCGCAGGGTAAACGAGAACCACGCCCGCGCGCGCGGATAGGCGATCAGCAGCTCCGCCAGCGCCTTCATCTCGGCGAAATTCGGCATCGTTTCGCAGGCCAGCAGATCGGCCCCGGCGTCGAGCAGCGCTTCCACGCGCGGACGATGAAACGCCTGAAATTCCTCATGGCTGCGGACATAATCGCCGCGATACTCCGAACCGTCCGCCAGGAAGGCGCCGTACGGCCCGACCGAACCGGCAACCAGCAGCGCGCCCGCCTGCGGGTTTTCCGCCAGATACGCCTCCCGCGCCTTGCGGGCCAGCTCAACGCTTTTGCCGATCAGCGCTTTCGACTGCGCTTCATCGAGGCCGCGGGCGGCAAAGCCCGCCGGTGTCGCCTGATAGCTGGCGGTGATCGCCACCTGCGCGCCGGCGCGGAAATAGTCGAGGTGAACTTCGCGGATAAGCTCTGGGTTGTCGACCAGCACTTTCGCCGACCACAGGCTGTCGGCAAGATTGCAGCCGCGCGCTTCCAGCTCCGTCGCCATCGCGCCGTCCAGCAGGATAAAGGGCTTTGCGTCAAGGAGGGCGGTTAACGGATTATTCTGCGACATGTTGAGGCTCCTGGGTGAGTTTCCGTGAACGAGTCAGATAATACGCACCATAACACAGTGCCACGAACGGGATCCCGCACCACAGCGCAATCCTCTGACTCGGGTCAAACGCCAGACCCACGCAGGCCACCAGGCAAAGCACAAATCCCAGCGCCGGCACCAGCGGATACCACGGCGCGCGGTAGTGCAGTTCGCTTAGCGCCTTCCCCTGCTGCAGATGGCGACGGCGGAACATAAAGTGCGAAGCGCAGATGCTCAGCCATACCGCCACCACCGCGAAGCCGGAAATCGCCGACAGCGCGACAAACACCGTATCCGGGGCCACGACGCTGGAGAAGAGCGCCAGCACGCCGCCAAGCATGCTGACCAAAATCGCCGTCAGCGGCACGCCGTTCTTGGTTAATTTAGTAAAACAGGCCGGCAGCGTTTTTTCATTGGAGAGCGACCACAGCATCCGCCCGGAGGCGTAGAGGCCAGAGTTGGCCGCCGATAGAATCGCCGTCAGGATCACAAAGTTAAAGATATCCGCCGCGTAAGGGATCCCCACCTTTTCGAACACCAGCACAAACGGGCTTTTTTCGACTCCCGCCTGCTGCATCGGGATCAGCGCCGCCAGCACGAAGACGGTGCCGATAAAAAAGATAATCAGCCGGGCGATGGTGGTGCGAATGGCCACCGGAATGACTTTGTGCGGATTCTCCGTTTCCCCCGCCGCGATGCCGATAAGTTCGGTGCCGGAGAAAGCGAAGTTAACCGCCACCATGGTCATCAGGATCGGCAGACCGCCGTGCGGGAACCAGCCTTCGGCGGTGATATTGCGCAGCCCCGGCGCCGGGGAGCCATCCTGCATCGGAATGATGCCGAAGATCGCCGCCCCGCCGAGAATAATAAAGGCAATAATGGTGACCACCTTCACCAGCGAGAACCAGAATTCACCTTCGGCAAAGAAGCGGGTGGAGATAACGTTGAGGGCGAAAATCACCGCGCAGAACACCACGCACCAGACCCATACCGGCACCTGCGGGAACCAGTACTGCATGCAGAATCCGGCGGCGGTGAAGCTTGAGCCAAGCGCGACGGTCCAGGTTAGCCAGTAGAGCCAGGCGACGGTGTACCCGGTCGCCGGGCCGAGATAGCGGGCGGCGTAGACGTGAAACGCCCCGGTTTCCGGCATCGCCACCGACAGTTCGCCCAGACACTGCATCACCAGCCAGACCACCAGCGCGCCAATCAGATAGGCCAGCAGCGTACCCGCCGCTCCGGTGGTGGAGATGATATAGCCGGTATTAAAAAATAGCCCTGTGCCAATAACGCCACCCAGCGACAGCATAATCAGGTGGCGGGTCTTCATGGTGCGCTTAAGCTGCCCACCTTGTTGTTGTGTTGTTTGCATTTGACCTCATGGGCGTATAGACATCTAAACATCCAGATAAGAGATTCCTTATACCCCGCCTATCGCCAAATTGCAAAGCGGCCTGGCGCGATGGCGCAAAAAAGACGCTGGCGCCCTCATGCACCAGTAACGCCACATTTGCGGGCAGCTGCACCACCGCGACTCTCCCGCCGGGCGCGGTCTGCACCTTTTTTGATCCTCGTTGGCGTAAACCGCCGCGTTTATCGGTGGTATGCCCTGGCATTCTCTTTGCAACCCTCCCGATATCTTTATCTGGCGAGGCAACGAACATGACAGAGCAAACCACAACGCTAAAAAGAACGCTCGGCAGTTTCCGCTTATGGGGGATCGCCGTTGGGCTGGTTATTTCCGGAGAGTATTTTGGCTGGAGCTACGGCTGGTCCCAGGCCGGGACGCTGGGCTTTATGATCGTCGCGCTGGCCATCGCCGCGATGTACTGCGCCTTTATTTTTAGCTTTACCGAGCTGACCACCGCCATTCCGCATGCGGGCGGGCCTTTTGCCTACGCCTACCGCGCCTTTGGCCCGACCGGCGGGTTTATCGCCGGCTTCGCGACCCTGATTGAATTCGTCTTCGCCCCGCCCGCCATCGCCATGGCCATCGGCGCCTATCTTAACGTGCAGTTTCCGGCGCTCGACCCCAAATGGGTGGCCTGCGGCGCCTACATCATCTTTATGACGCTGAATATTCTCGGCGTGGGTATCGCCGCGACCTTTGAGCTGGTGGTGACGTTATTAGCGATTTTCGAACTGCTGGTGTTTATGGGCGTTGTCGCGCCGGGCTTCTCCTGGAGCCACTTTACCGCTAACGGCTGGGCGGGCGCGGAGAGCTTCAGCGGCCTGGCGCTGCCGGGGATGTTTGCCGCCATCCCGTTCGCTATCTGGTTCTTTCTGGCGATTGAAGGCGCATCGATGGCCGCCGAAGAGGCGAAGGATCCGCAGCGCACCATTCCCCGGGCGCTGGGCGGCGGCATCCTGACCCTGACCGTGCTGGCGATTGGCGTGATGATTTTT
Organism: Klebsiella sp. PL-2018; assembly: GCF_019048985.1. NCBI lineage: Bacteria > Pseudomonadati > Pseudomonadota > Gammaproteobacteria > Enterobacterales > Enterobacteriaceae > Klebsiella > Klebsiella sp. PL-2018. Next base: position 1,231,755 of record NZ_CP077673.1, on the reverse strand, counting down.
GCCGGCGGCGTGGGCGACTGGCGAACCCTGGCCAATATTAACGACCCGCTGCCGCAGGCGATGAAAATGGTGGTCGGCAACAGCAGCGGCTGGCTGCATATGCTGGTGTGGCTGGGACTCTTCGGCCTGGTGGCCTCGTTCCACGGGATTATCATGGGCTACTCGCGGCAGATTTACTCGCTGGCGCGCGCGGGCTATCTCCCCGCCAGCCTGGCGACGCTGAACCGCCGCACCCGCACGCCGCATCTGGCGATCCTCGCCGGGGGCGTGGTGGGCATCGCCGCCATTTTCTCCGATTCGCTGATCACCATTAGCGGGATGCCGCTGACCGCCTGTATCGTCACGATGTCGGTATTTGGCGCTATTGTTATGTATATCACCTCGATGGCGGCGCTGTTTAAACTGCGCCGCAGCGAGCCGAAGCTGATTCGACCGTTCCGCGCGCCGCTCTATCCGTGGGCGCCGGCCTTCGCGCTGGCCATGGCGGTACTCTGCCTGGTGGCGATGGTCTGGTACAACACGCTGCTGGCGCTGATTTTCGCCGCCATGATGCTCGGCGGCTACCTGTGGTTTCGCAAGACCGCAGCGGCCCGCCAGCGCGCGGCGGTGGATCCGCAGCTGCGTACGGTCTCCTGAGGAGGCGACACATGTATAAAACTACGCTATCGGGCCAGGTATGGCGCTTTGACAGTCTGAAAACCTTGATGGCGAAGGCCTCTCCTGCGCGTTCCGGCGACGCGCTGGCGGGCGTTATCGCCGGCTCCGCCGAAGAGCGGATGGCGGCAAAAATGGCGCTGGCGGAGGTTCCGCTCACGGAGATTCTCGATAATCCGCTGATTCCCTACGAGCAGGATGAGGTGACCCGGCTGATCCTCGATACCCACGACGCCCGGGGCTTCGCGGCGATTCGCCATCTTACGGTCGGCGATTTTCGCGACTGGCTGCTCGACGACGCCACCGATGAAGCGGCGCTGCGCCAGGTCGCCCGCGCGATAACCCCGGAGATGGCCGCCGCGGTCAGCAAGCTGATGCGCAATCAGGATCTGATCCTCGCCGCCAGCAAATGCCGGGTCGTCACCCGTTTTCGCAATACCATCGGCCTGCCGGGGCGCCTGAGCGTGCGCCTGCAGCCCAATCACCCGACCGATGATATGAAAGGCATCGCCGCCAGCATGCTCGACGGCCTGCTGTACGGCGCCGGGGACGCGGTGATCGGCATCAATCCGGCCAGCGACAGCCTGCCGGTGCTGGCGCAGCTGAACCATATGCTTGACGATATTATTCAGCGCTTCGCCATCCCCACCCAGTCGTGCATTTTGACCCACGTCACCAACACCCTGCAGCTGATTGAGCGCGGCGCGCCGGTGGATCTGGTGTTCCAGTCGGTGGCCGGTACCGAAGCCGCCAACAGCGGTTTCGGCATTAATCTGGCGCTGCTGCAGGAAGCTCGGGAAGCGGCGCTTAGCCTGAACCGCGGCACGCTGGGCAACAACGTGATGTATTTTGAAACCGGCCAGGGCAGCTGTCTTTCCGCCAACGCCCACCACGGCGTTGATCAGCAGACCTGCGAAGCCCGGGCCTATGCCGTCGCCCGCCATTTTGAGCCGCTGCTGGTCAATACGGTGGTGGGCTTTATCGGCCCGGAGTATCTGTACGATGGTAAGCAGATTATCCGCGCCGGGCTGGAAGATCACTTCTGCGGCAAGCTGATGGGGCTGCCCATCGGCTGCGACGTTTGCTACACCAATCACGCCGAAGCGGATCAGGACGATATGGATACCCTGCTGACGCTGCTCTGCGCGGCCGGGCTGACCTTTTTGATCGGCGTTCCGGGGGCTGACGATATTATGCTCAACTACCAAAGCACCTCGTTCCACGATGCCCTTTACGCCCGCCGACTGCTGGGTTTACAGCATGCGCCTGAGTTCGCCGACTGGCTGACGAAGATGCAGATTATTGACCGTCACGGCGCGCTGCGTCTGACCGATGCCCGCCATCCGCTGCTTTCCGTCCTGCCGCAAGGAGAACCGGTATGAATCCTCCCGACGCCTGGAACCCGCTGCGTGAGTTTACCGATGCGCGGATTGCGCTGGGGCGCAGCGGCGCCAGCCTGCCGACCCGCGAAGTGCTGAATTTCGGCCTCGCCCATGCCCTGGCGCGCGATGCCATTCACCAGCCTTTCGCCAGCGACCAGTTAGTCCAGCCGCTGGCGGAGCTGGGGCTGTCGACGCTGACCGTCCGCAGCGCCGCCAGCGATCGCCATGTCTATCTGAATCGCCCGGATCTGGGGCGACAGCTGAACGAAGAGAGCCGCGCCGACCTCGCCGCCAGCGGCGCGCGCCCCGCCGACCTGCTGCTGGTGATTGGCGACGGGCTGTCGTCATACGCCGTGCAGCGCCAGGCGGTGCCGCTGATTCGCGCCCTGCTGCCCTATCTGGAAACCCTCGGCCTGAGCCTGGCCCCGGTGGTGCTGGCGCACCAGTCGCGGGTCGCGCTGGGCGATGATATAGGCGAAACGCTGAAGGCCAGAGCGGTGGCGATATTGATTGGCGAAAGGCCCGGGCTCTCCTCGCCGGATAGCCTCGGGGTGTATTTAACCTGGCAGCCGCATCGTCAGCGGCTGGAGTCGGAGCGCAACTGTATTTCTAATATCCGTCCGGAAGGACTGAGCTTTGATGCCGCCGCATTTAAACTGGCCTGGCTACTGGAGCAGGCCTTTTTGCGGCGGCTTACCGGAGTGCGCCTGAAAGACGAAAGCGATAATCCGGCGCTGCATGGAAAAATAAAACCGTTGAGCCAGTTAAAATAATAAGTCACGCAGGCAGCAGAATAGATTTTTAATATTATCTGGCGCACCTGAATATTATATTCGGGTGCGCGCTAAAATTGCGGGCTTTCCAGGCCGGGTAAGGCGTCAGCCGCCACCTGGCAAAATGCGTTAACCGTACCAAAAACAGTATTTTCATCAGCCTTATGCCCTCTCCTGGAGGTAATAAGAATATTGCATGAGTAAAAACGAAACGGACGTTGTAAGGTAAATCCGCATACCAAATATATCTCGTTATCTATTCAACATAACAGCCAATAATTCGCCGGATACGCTGGCGAATTATGTCTCAATGTTATGCAGTCATTGATGGTTAAAGATAAATAATCGACCGACGGTGAGGTAACAATGAACAAGTTTTCCGGGAAAGCGTCTTTAATGGCCACGCTGGTTGCCGCGTGGGTCGGTGCCAGCAGCGCGCAGGCGGCTGAAATTAAAATCGGCGTGGTCTTACCGCTGAGCGGCGCGCTGAGCGGCTACGGTCAGCCTTCGCAAAAAGGGCTGGATATTATCCAGAGCATTACGCCGACGTTAAAAAACGGCGACACCGTGAAGCTTATCGTGATCGACGATAAGAGCGATAAGGTCGAAGCCGCTAACGCCATGCAGCGCCTGGTTTCCAGCGATAAAGTCGATGCGGTGATCGGCGAAGTCACCTCCTCCAATACCCTGGCGATGACCAAAATCGCCGACGACAGCAAAACGCCGCTGGTCTCCTCAACCGCGACCAACGACCGCGTTACCCGCAACCACCCTTACGTCAGCCGGGTCTGCTTCTCCGACAGCTTCCAGGGCGTGGTCGGCGCTAACCTCGCCTCGCGCGATCTGAAAGCCAAAACCGCCGCCATCGTCTTCGACAGCAGCAACGACTACTCCGTCGGCCTGGCGAAGGCCTTTCGCACGCAGTTCCTGAAAAACGGCGGCACCATTCCTATCGAAGTTCAGGCTCCCGGCGGCAGCAAAGACTTTAAGGCCCAGCTGGCCAGCGTGAAGGCGAAGAACGTCGACATGATCTATATGCCGATCTACTACACCGAAGGGGCGCTGATCGCCGTACAGGCGAAGCAGCTGGGGCTGAGCAAGCCGGTGGTCGGCGGCGACGGGCTGGCGGCGGATCAGGTCTTTTTTGACGTCGGCAAAGACGCGGTCAACGGCTATATGACCACCGACTACTACTCGCCGAACGCCAAAGAGCAAACGCCGGCGGGCGAGGTGTTTATCAAAGCCTGGGAAGCCAAATACCAGCAGCCGACCCACACCTGGGGCGCGATGGCGGCGGACGCCTATAACGTCATTATCAACGCCATGAACCAGTGCAGCGACCCGCACGACCGGGTTTGCGTTAACGAAAAAATTCGCGCCACTAAGGACTTCCAGGGCGTAACCGGCACGCTGACGTTACAAAACGGCGACGCTATCCGCAGCGCGGTCATCAACGAAGTGAAGGATGGCAAGCTGGCGTTTCGTACCGTGGTTAATCCTTAAGGTTTTATAAGGGATATCAGATGGATGGTGCCATTTTTCTCCAGCAAGTGGTCAATGGAATGAGCCTTGGGGGCATGTACGCCCTGATTGCCATCGGTTATACGATGGTTTATGGGGTGCTGCGCCTGATCAACTTCGCCCATGCGGACGTAATGATGGTCGGGGCGTTTACCACCCTGTTTTTGTTTTCTTCCATTGGGCTACCCTTCGGGGTAGCCGTTTTCCTGACCCTCGCGCTGTGCGGCCTGTTCGGTATGCTGATCGACCGGGTGGCCTATCGCCCGCTGCGTCAGGCATCAAAAATCTCCATGCTGATCACCGCCATCGGCGTCAGCTTCTTCCTCGAAAACCTGTTCAACGTGCTGTTTGGCGGCAGCTCGCGCTTCTTTTCCGCACCGGAATTTTTCAACAACACCCGCGCCTTTGGTGACGTGATTATCACCAACGTGGCGTGGATCGTGCCGCTGATCACCGTCCTGCTGCTACTGGCGATCCTCTGGCTGCTGTACCGCACCCGCTACGGGATGGCGATCCGCGCGGTGGCCTTCGACGTTAATACCGTGCGCCTGATGGGCATCGACGCCAACCGCATTATCTCGCTGGTGTTCGCCCTCGGCAGCAGCCTCGCGGCGCTGGGCGGGGTGTTCTACTCCATCAGCTACCCGACCATCGACCCGCTGATGGGCGTGCTGATCGGCCTGAAGGCCTTCGCCGCCGCGGTGCTCGGCGGAATCGGCAGCGTCACCGGCGCGGTGCTCGGCGGCTTTATTCTCGGCTTTACCGAGGTGGTGGCGGTCGCTCTGTTTCCCGAGCTGGGCGGTTACAAAGACGCCTTTGCCTTTATGTTCTTGATTCTGGTCCTCTTGTTCCGCCCGGTTGGCATTATGGGCGATGAACGTCTGGAAAGGAGCCGTTTCTGATGCTCAACGCTACGACTACCGCCGGGGCGCAGCTGCGCAACCTGGTCATTATTGCTCTCTGCGTCGCGCTGCTGGCCGGGATCAACGTCGTCTTCAACGACTACATTATTCGCGTCATCAGCACCATTTTCGTCTTTATGATCCTCGCGGTCAGCTACAACCTGATCAACGGCGTGACCGGCCAGCTGTCGCTGGAGCCCAACGGCTTTGTGGCGGTCGGCGCTTACGTCACCGCCCTGCTGATCCTCCCCAGCGACAGCAAGCTGGATATGTTTGAGATGGCCGCGCCCAGCCCGTGGATCCTCGTGCTGCATGCCGGGTTCCTGCCCGCGCTGCTCATTAGCGGCCTGTGCGCGGCGGCGCTGGCGGTTTGCCTTGCCCTGCCGGTCTTCCGCGTGCGCGGCGACTACCTGGCGATTGTGACCCTCGGCTTCGGCTTTATCATTAAAATCCTCGCTATCAACAATCCGCAGATCACCAACGGCGCCATTGGCCTCAACGATATTCCGCAGCAGCCGCATCTCCTGTTCTGGTGCGGGCTGTTCGCCCTGCTGGCGACCGGGATGATTTTGCAACTGGTGTGGTCGAAGTACGGGCGAATGATGAAAGCGGTGCGCGACGACGAAGACGCCGCTATCGCCATGGGCGTGAACACGTTTCGCATTAAAACCTGCGCCTTCGCTACCAGCGCCTTCTTCGAAGGGATCGGCGGCGGCCTGCTGGCCTCGCTGCTGACCACCATCTCGCCGGGCCTGTTCGACTTTATGCTCACCTTCCAGCTGCTGATTATTATCGTGCTCGGCGGCCTGGGCAGCACCACCGGCGCGCTGCTCGGCACCGTACTGGTGGTCGGCAGCGGCGAGTGGCTGCGCTTTCTCGACCAGCCGCTCCAGTTCTTCGGTCACGATCTCGGCGCGTATCCGGGCCTGCGGATGGTGGTGTTCTCGCTGCTGCTGCTGATCATCATGCTGTTCGCCCGCGAAGGTCTGCTGGGCAAAAAAGAGATTTGGCAAGTGGGCAAAAGGGGCCGCGGCTATGGCGCAAAATAAGGTCATTTTACAGGTGCAGGACGTGACCATGCAGTTCGGCGGCCTGCGGGCCATCGACAGCGTCAGTTTCCACGTCGACGAGGCGGAAATTTTTGGCCTGATTGGCCCCAACGGCGCGGGCAAAACCACGATGTTCAACGTCATCACCGCCAACTATAAGCCGACCAGCGGCAGCGTGACCCTGGCGGGAAAATCGCTGAAGGGGCTGAAGCCGAACCGGGTGGTCAAAGCCGGGATTGCCCGCACCTTTCAGAATATCCGCCTGTTCAACTCGATGACGGTATTAGAAAACGTGATGGTCGGCCTCGACAGCGCCAGCCGCTATTCGCTGCTGGAAGCGGCGCTGCATATTGGCCGCTACTTCCCCGCCGAGCGGGCGGCAAAGGCCAAAGCGATGGCGATTCTGGACGATATCGGTATCGCCCATTTCGCCGACGTGCAGGCCACCAACCTCAGCTACGGCAACCAGCGCAAGGTGGAGATCGCCCGCGCGCTGGCGACGTCGCCAAAATTGCTGCTGCTCGACGAGCCCGCCGCCGGGATGAACCCGAAAGAGACGGAGGATCTGGCGGATCTGATCTTCCGCATGCGTAACGACTATCAGCTCAGCGTACTGCTGATCGAGCACGATATGCCGTTCGTCAACAAGCTGTGCGAGCGGGTGATGGTGCTGGAGTACGGCAAACCGCTGTTTAGCGGCCTGATGTCCGAAGCCATTCAGGATCCGGACGTGATTTCCGCCTACCTGGGGGACGTTCGTTATGCTTAGCGCGCGCGAGTTAAAAGTGTTTTACGGCGTGATTCAGGGGCTGAAAGGGGTGGACATTGATATTCACGATCGGGAGATTGTGACTCTTATCGGCAGCAACGGTGCCGGGAAAACCTCCACCCTCAACGGGATCGTCAACCTGGTGCGTTCCACGGGGCGGGTCAATTTTCTCAACGAGGATATTTCCCGCAGCCAGACGCATCAGATTGTGCGTAAGGGGCTGGCGCTGGTGCCAGAAGGACGGCGCATCTTTACCAACCTGACCATCGAAGAGAATCTGCGCATGGGGGCCTACAACAATCTCGCCGGCTTTACCCGCCTGCGCGATCGCATGTACAGCCTGTTTCCCCGGCTGAAAGAGCGGCGCAGCCAGATGGCGGGAACCATGAGCGGCGGCGAGCAGCAGATGCTGGCGATCGCCAGAGCGTTGATGAGCGAGCCGGTACTGCTGATGCTCGATGAGCCAAGCCTCGGCCTGGCGCCGAAAATTGTCGGAGAGCTGTTTGCGACGATTAAGCAGCTGCGGGAAGAGAATATTACCGTGCTGCTGGTAGAGCAGAACGCCACGGCGGCGTTGACCATCGCCGATCGCGCCTATGTGCTGGAGAATGGGAAGATTATGCTCTCTGGTCCGGCGCCGGAGGTGCTGGCGAATCCGGAAATCAAACGGATGTATCTGGGGGGATAAAGCTGTTCAGGGCTGCGGCTTCGCTTCCTGCGTCGCCGCAACCGCAAACAGCCTCGCGCTACACAAAGCACACCTCGTTCCAGTAGGCTTCACGCGTCCTGCGCCGCTCAGTATGTTTTATCATGGCGAAACCACCTTGTTTCAACGTTGCCGAGCTCAATTCCGTAGAGACTGGCGACCGGTAATATTGCCTCCATGATGCGTTGGGTATCCTGCTGACCGGCTTCACCGCCGGATCCAGATAAAGAAGCCAGCCAGCCCGTTATGCGTTGCCACAGCGCCACTTTCATTTTTCTCCTCCGTCGGGAAGCATTTTTGCCTGTGTCTATTTCAACCACAGTTGACGGCGGGCGGGAAATATCAATTCCGGATTTGTAATTCTGTGGGATGCATATTGGGGCCTTTCCCGGATTGCGACGTAAACGTCTTATCCGGGCTACGCGACCCCAGACGACTGAGACCCCGTAGCCCAGCCAAGCGCAGCGCAGGCTGGGAAGGACCCGCAGCGTTTGCCGGAGCCTGATTTGTAATTCTATGCGTAAGGGTTCCGTTCACTCGCAATCTGCAGAAAATGCCTCACCGTTACCCGTGAACGGGTAAAGGGGGAGAAAACCGTCTCCCCCTTTACAATCCCCGCGGTCCCGCAAAGAAATCGGTGCTGCGCACTGCGCTCACCTCCCGGTCCTCAGCCTGCGGTCGGCTCAACTCGACATCACTGTCTCGATTCGCCTCTGGCCGCCATCCCTGGCGGCCAGCCCTTGTCTTCCGACCTCCGGTTCGCCGATTTCAGCGGGCACCAGGGCATCGCTGCGAGTCTTGTGATTTCAGAAAGATACCAATAGCTGACGGAATGTCTCCCCAGTTTGGTAGCACAGAGCCGGGTAAACAATATCCACAACTTTGTTAAGTTCTTTTTCGTTATAGATAAGAACTTTTTCTTCTTTGCCGCCGACGGGCGATTTGTGGGAGCGTGATAAACACAAAACAAAACAGGGATTCAGGGGAATAACAATGCGCATTGCAAAAACAAAAATCGCGCTGGCGCTGGGCATGCTGGTGCTCGCCGCGCAGGCTCAAGCCGATCAATTAGCCGATATCAAAGCCGCCGGCGTGGTCAAAGTCGCCACCTTCGACGCCAACCCGCCGTTCGGCTCGGTAGACCCGAAAACGCATAAAATCGTCGGCTACGACGTGGACTTCGCCGAAGCGCTGGCAAAATCGCTCGGCGTCAAGCTGGAGCTGGTCGCCACCAACCCGGCCAACCGCATTCCGCTGCTGCAGTCCGGTAAGGCCGACCTGATCGTCGCCGATATTACCATCACCCCGGAACGCGCCCAGGTGATTGATTTCTCAACGCCTTACTTCGTGACCGGCCAGCAGTTCCTCGTCCCGGCAAAATCGCCGGATAAGCTCGATGATTACAGCAAAGCGCGCATCGGCGCGGTAAAAGGCACCACCGGCGAACAGGCGCTGCATCAGCGTTTCCCGCAGTCGCGCGTGCTCTCTTATGACGATATTCCGCTGGCGCTGACCGCCCTGCGTAACGGCAACGTGCAGGCCATCACCCAGGACAGCACCATCCTCGCCGGACTGCTGGCGGAAGCGCCGGACAAGGCTAACTTCAAAATCATCCCCGACCTGCTGAGCAAAGAAGAGATTGGCGTCGGCGTGAAGAAAGGCGAACCGGCCCTGCTGAAAGCGGTCAATGACGAGCTGGTCAAGCTGGAAAAAACCGGTGAAGCGGCCAAAATTTACGACGTCTGGTTTGGCCCGAGCACCAAAACCCCGCAGCCGCGCGCCTTTACTATCGAAGCGAAATAAGCAGAGAAAGATGATGTTATCGGCTCTATTTTCACGCTCCGCGGCATCGTCCGCGGATTTTTCGCATCTGCAGCGCGCCAGCATTGAGTTTCGCGATGTCGCCAAAAGCTACGGCGACCATCGGGTGCTGAACGGCGTAAATTTACAGGTTGAACCCGGCGAAGTAGTGGCGATCCTCGGCCCTTCGGGATCGGGCAAATCGACCCTGATCCGCCTGATCAATCAGCTGGAATCCCTTAGCGGCGGCGAGATTCTGATCGACGGCAAACCGACGCGCCAGCTTACCGGCAGCGCCCTGCGCCAGCTGCGCAGCCGGGTCGGCTTCGTTTTTCAGCAGTTTAATCTCTACGCCCACCTGACGGCGCAGGAGAATATTACCCTCGCGCTGGAACGCGTTCACGGCTGGAGCAAAAGCGCCGCCCGCGAGCGCTCTCTGGCGCTGCTCAGCCAGGTTGGCCTGGCGGATAAAGCCCGGCAGATGCCTGCCCAGCTCTCGGGCGGTCAGCAGCAGCGGGTGGCGATCGCCCGCGCCCTCGCCTCCTCGCCGCAAATCATTCTGTTCGATGAACCCACGTCGGCGCTGGACCCGGAGATGATCGGCGAAGTGCTGCAGGTCATGAAAACCCTCGCCCACAGCGGGATCACCATGGTGGTGGTGACCCACGAGATGCAGTTCGCCCGCGAGATTGCCGATCGGGTGGTGTTTATCGATGGCGGCGATATTCTCGAAGTCGCGCCGCCGGCCGAGTTTTTCGCCCGGCCGCAGCACGCCCGCACCCGCCGTTTCCTGCAGAAGGTGCTCGATCCGCTGCACCAGGAGAGTGAGGCGTGATCCCACATCTCGACTGGCATGGCGTGCTGAGCGGGCAGCCGCTGCAGTGGATCATCTCCGGTTTTCTCACCACCGTCTGGGTCAGCGTCGCGGGGATGATTCTGGCGACCGTGCTGGCCGTCCTGCTGCTGGCGCTGCGTCTCGGGGGCGGAAGGCCCGGCCGCTGGCTGGTGGCGGCCTGGGTTTCACTGTTCCGCAATACGCCGCTGCTGGTCCAGCTGCTGTTCTGGTATTTTGCCGCCTGGAATCTGCTGCCGCTGGGGGCGCGAGATTTTATCAACGACGACCACAGCTGGTCGATTCTGCCGGGCAACGTCTGGTGGCTGACGCCGGAGTTTCTCTGCTCAATGTGGGGACTCGGGGTCTTTACTTCGGCGTTTCTGATCGAAGAGATCGCCTCCGGGCTGCGCGCCGTTAGCCACGGCCAGCGGGAAGCGGCGCTGTCGCAGGGGTTTACGCCGTGGCAGGAGCTGCGCCACATTCTGCTGCCGCAGGGGCTGGCTAACGCCTGGCAGCCGATTATCGGCCAGTATCTGAACCTGATGAAGCTCTCCTCGCTGGCGAGCGGTATCGGCTTCGCCGAACTGACCTATCAGGTGCGGCAAATCGAGAGCTACAACGCGCATGCGCTGGAGGCGTTTGCCGTCGGCACCGCGCTGTATCTGGCGCTTGGGGTGCTCATGGGCGTGGCGCTGACGCGTCTCGGTCCGGGAAGGGATCAGCAAAGGAGAGCCGGCTATGAACGCTAACCTGGCGGTTATCGTTGATAACCTCGATTATCTGCTGTGGGGACGGCTGGCGGACGGTATTCCCGGCGGCGTGGTGCTGACGCTGCTGATGGCAGTCGGCGCCGCCGCGCTGGCGCTGCCGGGGGGCGTGCTGCTGGCGGCCATCGCCTGGCGCTACGACGGGATCGTGCGGCGGCTGCTCTTCCTGTGGGCGGAGATTATTCGCGGCATCCCGCTGATCTTCGTCATTTTCTGGCTGTGGTATCTGCTCCCCATGCTCACCGGCAGCGACCTGCCGGGCGCGGTCACCGTCACGGTGGCGCTGGCGTGGTTTACCGCCGCGTCGGTGATGCACTCGGTGCTGGCGGGCCTGCAATCGCTGCCCCGCGGGCAGTACGAAGCGGCGCTGACCCAGGGTTTTGCCCCCGGACAGACGCTGCGCCTTATTCTGCTGCCGCAGGCTCTGCGCAACGTTCAGCCCTCGCTGGTAGGGATATTTATCGGGCTGCTCAAAGACACGTCGCTGGCGTTTATCGTCAACGTGCCGGAACTGACCACCGTCGCCGGGCAGGTCAATAACCGGGTGCAGATTTACCCGCTGGCGATATTTGTCTTTACCGGCGCGGTTTATTATCTGCTGTGCTGCGGCCTGAGCCTGCTGGCGAACCGCCGCTATGCCGGGCGTACGGTTTAGCGACGAAGCGCGAAAAAAGCTGCCCGGTTAGTTCACCGGGCAGTCTTTGGTCATTTTTATAAATTTATCGTTATAGATGATGTAGTGGTTCCCCGGTTGGCGCAGCGAGGCCTGGCGAACAACGTCCCCGGGCCGTAAATACCATGCATCCCCTTCCTCTTCCGTCGTATCGCACCCGGGCTTGATCAGCAGCTTAAACCAGGTATTCCCGGTATTGCTGACGGTGCCCGCCGCCCGATCGTAGGCCCACTTGAACCGTACCTCGCGCGGGCGCACAACCAGAATCGTGTCCATCACCACCACCGGATCCATACTCACCTCGGTACCGCTTTTATTGCGCATCACGTAATTGCGGGTGGGTATTTCACGAAAGGAGACCCGGTAATAGCGCTCACGGTCATCTTTCGGGCCGTGGTAGTAAAACTTAAAATACTCGCTCTCCCCCGCCTGCAGGGTAAGCTGACGCGGGGCAAACAGCAGCTCGCCGTCCGCCGGGCGAGAACGCACCTCTTTGCCGCCGGGGCGGTCGATAGCGACAATAGAAACCCGATACAGTCGGGCGCTTTTATTGTTATTAATCACCCGTTTAGACGCGAAGTTATCTTCCGCCGCCAGCGAGAAAGTTAAATTACCCACCGAGATGGCCTGCGCCGCGGTCGCGAAGCCGAGCGACAGCAGGCAGATAAGCATCCGCAGCAAATTAGTTAATGTTACGCCACGTCGCCTGAACATGAATTTCTCCTGAAGCACTCACTTCACCAAACCAGCCGTTATCTTCCACCGTGCGCAGCGATATCGGGTTATCCATCGGAATGGAAAACGTCACCGTCGTTTTGTCCATCTGACCGACGTCGCCGGAAATATCCGTCCACGGCGTGGTTAACCACAGGGCGTCGGTCATATCGCGCCAGGTATCATCGCATCCGGCATCGTAGGTTTTGATGGTCCCGGTCTGGGTGGTAAACGCCAGCGTCGCCGGGAACGGTACTCTCGACGTGCCGTCGGGTGAACTAAAAATACAGTATGAACGTCCGCCGATCGCCTGCGTTGGCCCGGTCACTTTAATGAGCACTTCATCGGCGGCGGTTTTGCCGCTGGTGGTGACAATATAGCCAAAGTCCAGCGACGGCTCGCCGCTGCCCACGTAGCCTTCGCGCGTCGGCGCCGAAATGTACTCATCGGAAATAATGCTGATGCTGAAGTCGCGCGGTTTAATAATCAGGGTGTTGGAGGTCGAAAACTCGTACCAGCCTGACTCCGGCGAGGTGGTGTTATAGAAACGGAAATTAAACAGGTCTTTGGTGTTCACGTCGCTGATGCCCAGCGTGACCATCTGCTTAAAAAAGTTGCTCGAGAAAAATACGTAAACCGAGTCAGATGATTTCATCTCATTAAACGTATAGTACTGGGAGATGCCGCTCACCGGCTTCCATGAATTCCCATCCAGGCTGAACTGCATATCATAACTTCCGACCGCGGAAGCCAGCGCCGAGTTGCTGATTGCCGGAAAAATATGAATTGAGGTATTACTCAGGCCATTGTGCTGCAAATTATAGTTCACCATTTTGCAGCTCAGACCGGAACGGGAGCCGATAGTCTGGGTGCGGCAGTCGGCGTTCCCCTCGCCCAGCGTCGGGACCCCGTCGCTGTTGATAAAGACTTCCGCCAGCGCATGGGTGTTAATCAGCTTCAGGTTTGCCGCTTTAGTATGGGTGACTTTGCGCACGTACCAGTAACCTGAAGCCTGATCTTTACAGCGCGCGCCGCTGCTGGCGTCGTAGCTCACCGACGTCATGCAGGAGTTGATGGTCATCGAGAAGCTGCTGCCCACCGACATCTGCTGCAGATACTGGTAGAAAGCGTCGGACATCATGCCGTGCATCCACTTTTGTCCGCCGGGGGTCACCGTCGCGCCGTAGAAGCCGCTGGCATCGCTGGTTTGCGGCAGAATCAGGCTGGTGGCCATATCGCAGCCCGCATACCAGTTGATACAGCGCAGCCCCTGTAACGGATGAGATGCGGGAGAGTTATCCAGCCACATATCGAAGAACCAGTTGGCGTACAGACCGGTGTTATAGCCATTGTCGATATAGCCCAGGCTCTGCTGATAAATGGTGCCCGAGCCGTTATATTTCAGCCCGGTCCAGCGGTTAGCCCCGGTCATGCGCGGGTCCAGCCCGCCGCCCGGGGTGACAAAGAAGTTATCGTCCGAGTTGTTTTCCACGAAAACAAACTGCATAGTCGCCGCATCCGGCCAGGTGGTTTTGGTGACCGCGGCGTTGACCCGCGTCACGCACAGCGCCGCCGTGAACATCACTAAACATGCCAGCCATTTAGCTTTAATTACCTTCTCCTGTCTGCTGCGTGCGGGCATAGGTGGAGAGGCCGCTACAGACCACATCGCCCACCCACACCGCGCCGCGCGCCTGGCTCAGCTCCAGCGCCACTTCGCAGCTCTGGTTTTTACCGTAACTGAAATCGATGGTGGGATATTTTTTATCCACGTCCATCACAAACTCACCGTTCTCATCGGTGCGGGTACGACCGATATGGTTATTAATCCGCGCGTTAGCCAGCAGCGTGCCGTCTTCCGCGCGGATACGCCCGGAGACCGTCACCATCTGCTTCACTTCCGGCTCAATCACCGCCACGTTGCCCGGATAAAGGGTCAACTGGCTCTTACGCCCGGTCACGATATCGTAGCTATCGAGCGAGTTTTTACTGTTCTGCAGCTCCACTTCATAACGGCTGTACGGCGACAGCGGCAGGTAATTACGGTTGCCGGAGAGCTGCACAATGCGGCCGTTAACCTTGGCGCTAAGCTTGCCGTCATCCTCAAGGCCGGTTTTGAAAATCACCCCGGCGTTGCCATCGGTGCGGCCGCTGGCGGCGATATTTTTCCCCTGCCAGCCCACGCTGCCGTTGGCGGTCAGGTTGGTGTTCACATAGCCATCCACGCCGCTGTTCACATTCAGCGTGCCGGTGGAGTAGCGGGTATCAAACTGAGCATACGCGCCGCCGCTGAGGGTTTTGTCATCGCCGGTATCGCCGGAAATGGCGCGCGAAACGTTCGCGCCGATGGTGCGAATACTGCCTTCATCAAACTGTTTACGCGCCGACAGGTTGGCCATGGTGTAACCGTTCTGGTGCGTCATCCCGGCGCTGAACCAGTTGCCGAGCGGCAGCGAGAAATCGAGCGCAATATATTTCCCGGTGCTGGCGCTGCTGTCGCCGTTATTAAAGCGCTGTACGCCCGCGCGCAGGCCCAGCGATCCCCATGAGCCGGTGTAAAGCGTCTGGTAGTAATCCGCCGTGTAGTAATGGCTGTTATAGCGGCGGTCGTCGTTATAGCTGATGCTGAAGGTACCCAGCTTTGACCAGAGTGAATTGAGGTTCAGCGTGCCGCCGATAGCCCGGTTGTCGGCATTACTGCGCCGTATCCGGTCGCCAATCTGCGTTTTTTCCTGGTTGACCCACACCGAACTAAAGCCGCCGGGCAGCGTGGCGCTGATGCTGCCGATGCTGCTCCAGGAGCTGTCGCTGGCCAGCATATTCTGCAGGTTCACGTTAATGGACTCGGTGATCGGCAGGGTCAGGCGCGTCTCGGCGACGGCGTTGTTATCATAGCCGTAGCCGGTGGCCGCCCAGCTTAAGGTGCTGAACGACCCGGAGGCCGAGGCCCCCGCCAGCCAGCTATCTTTTGCCGAAAGCGTTTTTTTACCGCTTTCGGACCAGCGATCCATATGGAAGCTGCCGCCCCAGAATTGCCAGGCCAGCGGCGCGCCGGCGCCGCGTCCGCGGCTGAACAATTTATTGACCCGCTGGGTGCGTTTGCTGACCACCCGGCCGTTCACAATCACTTCAACATCGACATCATAAATCCCGTACGGCAGGCCGCGGGTGTCGACTTCATGGTTACCCATGGCAAAGTTCTGCACGCTCATCAGGCGTCCGTCGCGGGTCAGATGGACTTCCCCGGCGGCGGGTAAAAAGGCGACCACCGGCGTAGCCGACTGGGTGTTATCGAACACCGTCGAACTGGCCTGGTTGCCCCAAGAAGCGCCGTAGATCTTCCCTGCCGAAACGGCGGTCATCGGGCCAAGGGACTGTAAATTCCAGGTATCCAGCATCCCGCCCGCAAAGCGGTGACCGGCAAAGTCGCGTTCATACATCGCTTTATAGACGTCGCTGTCCTGATTGCCGGAGCCAATACCGTAAAGCGAGCCGTCCAGCACCACGTGGTGCTCGCGCAGCGCGGTGACGTTGTTCAGCGACAGATAGCTGGAGGTGTTATTGCCGCCGTTGCGCATCTGGTTGTTATAGACCCCGAGGTTATAGTTCAGGGTGCTGCTAAGGGTGTTGACGCTGGACTGACCGATATCTTCGCTGCGCGAGCGCAGCACCGTACCCAGCGCCTCTTTTTTTACCACCAGTTGCAGGAGCAGCTGGCGCAGGCTGAGCTGTAGCCGGGCGTCATCCGTCAGGCTAATGTTAAGATCTTTGCTGAAAGCTTCATTGGCCAGCGCGGTCAGCTGTTTGCGGGTCTGCTCGCTGACGGTGGCGTTATTATCGTTTTCTTCCAGCTGAATCTGCCGAACGCGCAGAACGCCATTATCCAGCCAGATAAAGGCATTGCCGATCCGCTGATCGTCCTGGGTACCGGTGCTGCCTTCAAGATGAATAAACAGTGGGATGCTCATTCCGTCCTGCAGCGCCTGGCTGAAGGCCTGAGGGATAATCACGCCGCCGATTTGCTGTACTTTGTCGGTGGCGGCAGTGACGCTAAACGGAACCAGCAAAATGACCATGCCGGAGGCAAGGAGTGTTTTTAATCCTGGAGCGTTCCCTGGTAGAGCCATAATGTTGATCCGTCAGAAGAAATGTCTATTTCACGGGAACAAACTGCTCGCCCTGCCAGAGCGCGACCCGTCCTTTTTTATCCGCCACATTCACGCGCGTGAAGCGCCGTTCTTTTCCCGGCATCAGGAAATAATTTTCCTTGCACTCTTTACCGTCAGCCGGCTTCAGACACGGGCCGTAGGCAAGAATGCGCAACGTCGCGTTACCGGTATTGACCAGCGTGCCGTTGGCGTACTGATAGCGGAAGTTGGCTTTTCTTGGCGCGACCACCAGGATGGTGCCGATCCGCGCCGAGGCCGTCGCTACCGCGCTGCGGGTCGAGCCATTGCGCTGAGCATCGCTGAGCGCCTGATCGAACCAGACAATGCGGTAATAGCGTTCTTTATCGTCCGCCGGGCCTTTGTAGAAAAAGCGGATCACGTCGCTGGCCTTCGCGGGCAGCAGCAGACTGGCGGGGGTCAGTAAAATCTCGTCCTGCTTATCCATCGGGATCACCTTGCCACCGTCCAGCGGCGAAGAGAGGCGTTCCATATGGATGTTAATTAAGCGACCGCTGTCGGTCGTGTTCTTGATCTCTTTGCTCAGCGTGCTGCTGCCGCTGTTCATAAATGAAGAGATATCGCCCACATCCAGCGCCAGGGCTGGCGTCATTGTGCTGAGCAACAGGCCGATGGCCAGAATGTGTTTTTTCATATGAATTCAATCCGTGAAATAAGGCAGGGGGAGCCCCCCTGCCTGGTGCTACGAGAGGATCAGCTGGTCCAGGTCGCGTCGAACTGTACGCTGACGTCACCGCTCCAGATACCTTCCGGCAGGGAGCTGTAGTCAGTAACAGCAGCTGTGCCATCGGTGGTGCCGCTGATGATGGAGAACGTGAAGCCGTCCTGAGCGGTAGTACGACCCGCGACGTTATAGCCGTTAGACAGCGCGCTGAGGTTGCCGCCCAGGATGCCCGCCGCGGTGTCGATCATGGTGGTGTCAGCCGTTTTTTCGACCGCAGCGCCGTTGTAGTCAACGCCCACGCTCAGGGTGGAACCAGAGGTATCCAGCTGAGTCAGGGTGTTGGTGATCAGACGAGAGGTCAGTTTGAATGCGGTCGCGGTGGCGTCGCCTTCGATAGCCACATCAAACAGGCCTTTCTGTGAGTTAAAGCCTTTAATCCCTTCGGCATACTGGAAAGCCAGGCTGCCCAGCGGAGTCACCACCAGCTTGCTGGTAGTGTCTTTTTTGGCGGTTGCGGACCAGGTAGCGACTGCCTGAGCAGTAACGTCAGCTGCCTGAGCGACACCCATACCGGCAAACGCGGTTACCAGAGCAATTGCAAGAACCTTTTTTTTCATAGCTTTTTCATCCTGAGTTTATTAAGGGACCTGATGTCCCACGTCTGTGTGCATTCCCGCCATAGTTCAGGCCGCATCATTATTATCTGCGACGCAAATTATTTTGGGTGTTACGACCTGGTGCACAATTTTAAAAACAACGTTTATTAGGTAATGACTCCAACTTACTGATAGTGTTTTATGTTCAGATAATGCCCGATGACTTTGTCATGCAGCTCCACCGATTTTGAGAACGACAGTGACTTCCTGCCCAGCCTTGCCAGATGCTGCCTCAGATTCAGGTTATGCCGCTCAATGCGCTGCGTATATCGCTTGCTGATAACGTGCAGTTCTCCCTTCAGGCGTGATTCATAAAGCGGCCAGCCATCCGTCATCCATACCACGACCTCAAAGGCCGACAGCAGGCCAAGAAGACGCTCCAGCGTGGCCAACGTGCGTTCACCGAATACGTGCGCCACAACCGTCCTCCGTATCCTGTCATACGCGTAAAACAACCAGCGCTGGCGTGATTTAGCGCCGACGTAACCCCACTGTTCGTCCATTTCCGCGCAAACAATGACGTCACTGCCCGGTTGTATGCGTGAGTTTACCGACTGCGGCCTGAGTTTTTTAAGTGTCGTAAAATCGTGTTGAGGCCAACGCCCATAATGCGGGCGGTAGCCCTGCATCCGACGCCATTCATGGCCATATCAATGATATTCTGGTGTGTTCCGGGTTGTGATGCGGTGTAAGTGAAGCTGATTTGCCATGTTTTACGACAGTGAGAGCAGAGATAGCGCTGATGTCCGGCAGTACTTTTACCGTTACGTACGACGCCTTCAGTAGCTGAACAGGAGGGACAGCTGATGGAAACAGAAGCCACTGGAGCACCTCAAAAACACCATCATACACTAAATCAGTAAGTTGGCACCATTACCTCATTCTGAGGCCGTAGCGAATCGGCTATAAAATATCACGGCCCGTTTTCAGTGACGAAAAACAATGATATGAAGCCCAGACTCTCTCACGCGCTATTATTTGTTCCTTTTTTGCTTTTGGCAGGATGTTCATCCTCATCGAAACCGCATAAAACCGCCGCCCAGAGTAGCCACGCGACCATCGACGGAGGTTCTGACGATCTGATCCCGGTGATCGCCGCGCTGCACGATCAGATGCATACCTGGGAGGGAACGCCCTACGAATGGGGCGGGACGGAGCAAAGCGTGGTCGACTGCTCCGGGTTTGTCTGGCGTACGCTCAAAGATCGCTTCAACCTGCCGATGGAGCGCATCACCACCCGCGAACTGCTGCATATGGGAGAACGCGTGAGCCCGCGGCAGCTGCGGCCGGGAGATTTGGTTTTCTTCCGTATTAAAGGCGGCATGCACGTCGGCTTCTATGATACCGACCGTAATTTCCTCCATGCCTCCACCAGCCAGGGCGTGATGCGCTCTTCGCTGGATAATCCGTACTGGCAATCGGTATTTTATCAGGCGCGCCGCCTGCCGAAGGAATATAACGCGCAGATCACGATGAATAACGATAATCTGCATCTGGCGAAAAACCGTTAATCAGCAAGAATAAAGCCGCCCTGTCACCACGGCGGCTTTATTGTTTTTTACCGGCGACGGCTTAGAACTGGTAGGTCATACCGACAGCGACGATATCGTCATCGTTGATCCCGAGCTTATTATCGCTCTTCAGCTGGTTGATTTTGTAATCCACAAAGGCGTTCATGTTTTTGTTGAAGTAATAGGTCACGCCAACGTCAATGTAGTTGACCAGGTCTTCGCTCCCCACGCCCTCAATATCCTTGCCTTTTGACAGCACGTAGCCCAGGGACGGACGCAGGCCGAAATCGAACTGGTACTGCGCCACGGCTTCAAAGTTCTGCGCTTTATTGGCAAAACCGCCGCTGATTGGCGTCATTTTGCGGGTTTCGGAGTACATGGTCGCCAGGTAGATATTATTGGCGTCATATTTCAGGCCGGTCGCCCAGGCTTCCGCTTTTTTACCCGTGCCGCGGGCCAGCAGGTTCTGATCGTTCGTGCGATCGGAGCTGGTGTAGGCCGCGCTGACGGCGAAGTCGCTGCCGCCGAAGTCGTAGCTTAAGGCGGTACCGAAGCCGTCGCCGTTCTGTTTCTTGGCTTCACGGCCTTCGTTTTTACCCTGATATTGCAGAGTCAGGTCCAGGCCATCCACCACGCCGAAGAAGTCGGTATTGCGGTAGGTTGCCAGGCCGCTGGCGCGTTTGGTCATAAAGTTATCGGTCTGCGCGGAAGAGTCGCCGCCGAATTCCGGGAACATATCGGTCCAGGCTTCGACGTCGTACAGCGCGCCGAGGTTACGACCATAGTCAAATGAACCGTAGTTTTTGACTTTCACGCCGGCGAACGCCAGACGCGTTTTCTGCGAAGAGTCGCTTTCAGTTTTGTTGCCGGAGAACTCCGATTCCCAGCGGCCGTAGCCGGTCAGATCGTCGTTAATCTGCGTTTCGCCTTTGATGCCGAAACGAACGTAGGTCTGGTCGCCATCTTTGCTGTCATAGTCGCTCATATAGTGCATCGCTTTGACTTTGCCGTAGACGTCCAGTTTATTGCCGTTTTTATTATAAACTTCTGCCGCCTGCGTAGCCGAAGAAGCAATAAGACCCATCATCATTAATGCCAGTGAGCTCTTTTTCATTATTCAGTCCTGGTGATTTATTTATACGCGCTAATCAATTCCGGGCGGAAGCCCCGTCAAAAACTGCAGGTTTTTTAACGCTCTAATATTAAAAATTTATGACAATATGGAACTTTTTCTAAAAAAGGGTATTAAATTATTTCCGTCATGAATGTGTCACACTTCCCCGCCAGAATGCCCGATCCGCGCAATGAAGTGGTTCGTCCACCACGCCAGGTGTTGGCAAGCGGGCTGACTCCTGTTACAACATCAACTCGATATCGAAACTCCTTTTCGAACGGCAGAGAATCATGAGTGATAGCCAGACGCTGGTGGTAAAACTGGGCACCAGTGTTTTAACGGGCGGATCCCGCCGCCTGAACCGCGCCCATATCGTTGAATTAGTGCGCCAGTGCGCGCAGCTGCACGCGATGGGTCATCGAATTGTGATAGTCACCTCCGGGGCGATCGCCGCCGGACGTGAGCACCTCGGCTACCCGGAACTGCCCGCGACCATTGCGTCGAAACAGCTGCTGGCGGCGGTCGGCCAGAGCCGTCTTATCCAGCTGTGGGAACAGCTGTTTTCTATTTATGGTATTCACGTCGGCCAGATGCTGCTGACCCGCGCCGATATGGAAGACCGCGAGCGTTTTCTCAACGCCCGCGATACCCTGCGCGCGCTGCTGGATAACAATATCGTGCCGGTCATTAATGAAAATGACGCCGTGGCGACCGCCGAGATTAAAGTCGGCGATAACGATAATCTTTCGGCGCTGGCGGCGATTCTCGCCGGCGCCGATAAACTGCTGCTGCTGACCGATCAGCAGGGCCTGTTCACCGCCGACCCGCGCAATAACCCGCAGGCCGAGCTGATTAAAGACGTTTACGGCATCGATGACGCTCTGCGCGCCGTCGCGGGCGATAGCGTGTCCGGTTTAGGTACCGGCGGTATGGGCACCAAGCTGCAGGCCGCCGACGTCGCCTGCCGCGCGGGCATCGATACCATCATCGCCGCCGGTAGCCGTCCGGGGGTGATTGGCGACGTGATGGAGGGCATCTCCGTCGGGACCCGCTTCCACGCCCAGGAATCGCCGCTGGAAAACCGTAAGCGCTGGATTTTCGGCGCGCCGCCGGCGGGCGAAATTACCGTGGACGCCGGCGCGACCCAGGCAATTCTCGAACGCGGCAGCTCCCTGCTGCCGAAAGGGATTAAAACCATCACCGGCAACTTCTCGCGCGGCGAAGTGATCCGCATTCGCAGCCTTGAAGGCCGCGATATCGCCCACGGCGTCAGCCGCTATAACAGCGATGCGCTGCGCCGCATCGCCGGGCAGCACTCGCAGCAGATCGATGCCATTCTGGGCTATGAATACGGCCCGGTCGCCGTCCACCGTGACGACATGATTATCCGTTAAGGAGCTGAAAATGCTGGAACAAATGGGCATTGCTGCCAAAGCGGCCTCGTACAAACTCGCGCAGCTTTCCAGCCGCGAAAAGAACCGGGTGCTGGAAAAGATTGCCGACTATCTTGAAGCGCAGACCGACGCGATCCTGCGGGCTAACGCTGAGGATCTGGCGGAAGCGCGCGCCAACGGTTTGAGCGAGGCGCTGCTTGACCGCCTGGCGCTCAACCCGGCGCGCCTGAGCGGGATTGCTAACGATGTTCGTCAGGTCTGCAGCCTGGCGGACCCGGTCGGTCAGGTAATCGACGGCGGCCTGCTGGACAGCGGCCTGCGCATTGAGCGTCGCCGCGTGCCGCTGGGCGTGGTGGGCGTAATTTATGAAGCCCGTCCGAACGTGACCGTCGACGTCGCCTCTTTGTGCCTGAAAACCGGCAACGCGGCGATTCTGCGCGGCGGTAAAGAGACCTGGCGCACCAACGCCGCCACGGTGAAAGTGATTCAGCAGGCGCTGCAGGAGTGCGGCTTACCGGCGGCCACCGTGCAGGCGATTGAGAGCCCGGATCGCGCGCTGGTCGGCGAGATGCTGAAGATGGATAAGTATATCGATATGCTGATCCCGCGCGGCGGCGCAGGTTTGCATAAGCTGTGCCGCGAGCAGTCGACGATCCCGGTGATCACCGGCGGTATCGGCGTCTGCCATATTTATATCGACCACTCCGCCGACGTGGCCGAAGCGCTGAAGGTTATCGTTAACGCCAAAGTGCAGCGCCCGAGCGCCTGTAACTCGGTCGAAACGCTGCTGGTGCATCAGGATATCGCCGAACGCTTCCTGCCCGCGCTGAGCAAGCAGATGGCGGAAAGCGGCGTCAGCCTGCACGCCGATGCGGCCTCCCTGCCCGCGCTGCAAAACGGCCCGGCCAGCGTAGAGCCGGTGAAAGCGGAGCAGTATGACAATGAGTATCTGTCGCTGGATCTGAACGTGAAGGTGGTGGCCGATCAGGATGAAGCGGTAGCGCATATTCGCGAGCACGGCACCCAGCATTCTGACGCCATCCTGACGCGCACCCTGGGCAACGCGAACCGCTTTATCAACGAGGTGGATTCCTCGGCGGTGTACGTCAACGCCTCTACCCGCTTTACCGACGGCGGCCAGTTTGGCCTCGGCGCGGAAGTGGCGGTCAGCACCCAGAAGCTGCACGCGCGCGGCCCGATGGGCCTGGAAGCCCTGACGACCTATAAGTGGATTGGTTTCGGCGACGATACCATTCGTGCTTAATGCTAATTGGGTGATGCAAAAGTAGCCGTTTGATTCGCAAGGGCATTGACGCATCACCCACTTAGTTTTAACCTTCTATCCCGTGCTTACGCTCGTCAGCACATCTTGCAGGGCCGATATAGCTCAGTTGGTAGAGCAGCGCATTCGTAATGCGAAGGTCGTAGGTTCGACTCCTATTATCGGCACCATCCTACCTATTTTAACGTCTCCTTAAGTCTACTCAAATACCCTTTAAACCCTTATAATGCGTGGTTTTACGGCCCTTGTTGTCTCTGCTCGTCTACTCCCGTTCACGAAAATCTACGGTGAATTGGGGGCATCGGTGGGGGCATGTCGTGTTCGGTCTAAAGGAGATGCCCCCAAATGAAGCTCAATGCCAGACAGGTCGAGACTGCCAAGCCTAAAGATAAACCCTACAAGTTAGCAGATGGTGGGGGCATGTATCTGGAGGTGTTCCCTAACGGCACCAAAAGCTGGCGCATGAAATACCGTATCGCAGGTAAAGAAAAACGTGTGGTGTTTGGTGTCTACCCGACCATTACCTTAGCTGATGCCAGAAGCAAAAGAGATGATGCTAAAAAGCTGCTGGTTAATGGCGTTGATCCGAGTGCGTTTAAGAAAGAAAGCAAACTAGCCCAAATCGAAGAAGTAAAAAACACCTTTCAGCAAATTGCGCTCGAATGGCACAACATGAAAGTGAAAAAATGGTCTGCGGGATATGCCTCTGACATCCTTGAAGCCTTCAACAAAGATGTCTTCCCGTTCATCGGTCAACGTCCTGTTGCAGACATCAAGCCGCTGGAATTGCTTAACGTGCTTAAAAAGATGGAAGAGCGAGGTGCGACTGAGAAAGCTAAGAAAGTACGTCAGCGGTGTGGTGAAGTGTTTCGCTACGCCATCGTTACAGGCAGAGCCGAGTATAACCCCGCACCAGATCTCACCAGTGCTATGCAGGGGCATGAGTCTAAACATTACCCGTTTCTGACCATCGAAGAACTTCCCGCCTTCTTTAAGGCCCTTGCTGGCTACTCAGGTAGTGAATTAGTTGTATTAGCAGCTCGCTTGCTGATTATCACTGGTGTTCGAACGGGTGAATTACGCGGTGCGTTATGGTCTGAAATCGATACTGATAAAGCATTATGGGAAATCTCTGCTGAACGCATGAAAATGCGCCGTCCTCATGTTGTTCCGTTATCCGTTCAGGCATTGGAAATTATTGAAAAAATCAGGGCAATGACGGGTAATTTCCCTCTATTGTTCCCCGGACGTAATGATCCAAGTAAAACCATGAGCGAAGCCAGTATCAATCAGGTATTTAAGCGAATAGGTTATACGGGACGCGTTACGGGGCATGGATTCCGTCATACCATGAGCACCGTTCTTCATGAACAAGGCTACAACACCGCTTGGATTGAAACCCAACTGGCGCATGTTGATAAGAACGCTATCCGTGGTACCTACAACCATGCGCAATATCTTGATGGCAGACGGGAAATGCTTCAATGGTATGCCGACTATATGGATAGCCTTGAGAACGGCGGTAATGTGGTTCATGGGACGTTTAATCGACGTGGATAGGGGATGCTGATGCTGAACGAAGGGCTATGTCTCAGTAGAGCGTAGCTCTGTTTCCACGCCTGTATTCTTTGTGTTTATAGCTTCTCGGTGCTCAGTCTGGAACAACTGCTCTTTCTGGATGGAAGAACAAAAGACACTGGATGCCAATATGAAGAACTCCTAGGTTGTACATACTAAAAAAAATATTTAATGATTTAAATCAAGAGTTTGTGTGGCCCAATCAGATCTAAAATAGAATTTTCAGCAATCTATAGAACTGTTCAGCGTCTTATGCACCTAAACTGATGCTTCTAAGCTTACGTGCATATACAAAAAAACCCGCAAGAGCGGGTTTTTTTGTAAAGCTTTAGATAGGCGGCTAAGCCGTTTATAGGCGACGTAAGGCTGGAAGCCGTTCCAGTTCCTTACCAGATGTGTACATGATAGACAGATTATTAAGATAAGTCAAGTGCCTTCGAGAATCTCGCGTCTTATATGCAACTCTTCATTAATCATCTGCTGAATTTCCAGAAGAGATTTGTGCGAGTATAACTGTTGATAGTGTTCTTCTACAAGCGTCATGAGGGCTTCGTAGTTTACTATCTTTTCCTTTTCATTCTGGAGAACAGAATTTAATCTAATGATTTCTGACTTATTGGCTTCGTTTTCAGTGTAAATCAAAGGGTATTTTTTCTTAAGTTCAGGATAATCCTGAAAACCAATTGATGATGATAAAGCGTCATCAAGGCACTTTTTATCGGCTTTAGTTAATTTGTTTGGATATCCAGTTGAGCGTTCCGGACCTTTTCTACTCTTTTGTACCACGGGAAAGGCTAGTGGGGCAAATATTCTGTTTAATGAAACTGTTTCTATCATTCCGCATAGGGCAAAGGAACGCTTCGTTGTATCATTGTAATGGATAAGTTGTTGAGTAGATTGGGAACTAACTTCAAATATAGATTTATCCCCAGCATTTGAAGGTATTTTTGATGTGATAGGTACAATTTGTATTCCAGATGGGGATGCCTTAATGACGATTGCCAATCTGCGTTTATGCATTTCTCCAGACTGCTTTTGATCGGGATAACGTTTGCAGGACCTTGTATCGCCACTTTGCTTCTTTATGGAGTAAATATATCCATAATCAACCTCAACTAACGTACCTTTATGAAGATTGCTTATTACAGAATTACGTTGATTGTATGTTTGAGATAGATAAATCTCGTCATTGTTTATTCCTCGCAATTCTAAATCAACAAATATATCTGTTACGGAAGGATGACTTACAGAAACTACCTTCCAACGATGTCCGGCATATCCCGAAAACATCTTGGTGATAGTTATGGTGTGGCCAAAATAATTTATATCTGGAAATAGTACTTCGGTTATACCATGACTTTCCTCTACTCCCAGTATGGTAGAGGTATTACTAGCTAATCTGTATGTAGTTTGCATATTAGTTTCTTATTGGTCGAAATATCAATATTAATATCTAAACTTCGTACAAGGCGCAGATGCGTTGAGTAAATAACACAGTGCTATATCTTTCATTATACTAACATAAAATGATAGTTTACAGCGGAGAGTGATGATGAAAAACTGGTCAACGGAACACACCAAAGAAGTGAAAAAATGGTTGGATATCAATACCTATCGAGGATTTGAAGATCTGACTCTTATACAGCTTTACCATGAGCTGCTTGCAAGGACGCTGTTCTTTAAGCCTTATCATGAGGAATTCGAAGCAGAAGCGGTCAGGCTTTACATCGACAGGATCTTCACTGGAAAACCGTTTCTAATCACAGAAAAACACCTTGGTTATCTCACCAGGGAAGATACTCTCTATCAACCTCCTCATTTCTTTTTGACGACAATAGAGAGATTGGCTCAAATCAGTATCGTCGGATTACGGAACTCATTATTTTTTTGGGATGGTAGTGATGAATATTCAGTTAACAGGGAGTTTCTCGATAGCCCTGTATCGGAAGTTTTACCAAAATTGTTCAGGGATACGGTTATGGTCGAAATAGACCTTGCGAATGGAACTGATGAGGAAATAGCTGAATCTTTGAAAGCCGCGCTACCTCAATGGCGTAAAGTACGGGGTATTGAAGCCGATACATCTGATTCGATCAGGTTTGGCTATGGGACCATCAAGAAAATCATCAACTACAGACTCATACCCATGATCGACATCCTTGTATGGTCAACTCTGCACAAGGTTCGCATATCAGAAGATCGACTTTCACGCCTCCTTTACACCGACGATGATGATGAAGAGCAGACCCGCCTCAATCACCAAATTCGGGACACAGACAGACCACTGGCGATAAAAGCAGCCAGTATACCTTTCATCCGTCAGTTCCACCTGTTCATCAACAAAAATAGTCATCTCAAAAACATCAGAGTTTCAGACGTGATGAAAATCGCGGATTCTGATAAAGACTGATATTCATACACTTGGCGATCTGAAGGTCGCTCTTTTTGCTGGTGATTCAATCGTATATTCATTTCCGTCAACATAGATGAGGGAAATACCATGAATCAGCCATGCACACGTCTTATCCGCCTGTCAGAAGTGATGAATAAAACCGGATTTGGTAAGGCTTGGATTTATCGTCTTATCAGCCAAAATCGGTTTCCACAGCCTGTAAAGATCGGTATTCGTGCTATTGCTTTTATCGAAAGCGAAATCGATGAATGGATTCAATTAACTATCGAGAATTCAAGAAAGCATGTTGCTTAAGAGGAATGTTGCTACATCGATCTTTTAACTTTTAATAATATTAAGAAAATAAATTTAGAGACCTTATAAGTTCACTGACTGAGTTTCGTAAAAAAACGAGGTTTTGTAAAGTTTCAATCTAAAAAATTAGTATATTTAACGTAATTCTTTACCTTTTTTCTGGCAGAGCTTTTGCTATAAGGTTTAGAGATGGTTTTCTTAATATCGGGTATGGATACTATCTACTAGCCGTACCTGTTTCTTTCACGTGAAAGAAATTTTTTTAAATATTTAAATTCATTATAAATAAAGCCATATATAACAAAAAAATTTGCAAAATTTAAATTGATAAAATAAAGATAAGCCGTAGTGATTACTAAATGTAAAGTTTTTGGAGGGTTATTATAATGTCATATCAAATAAAAAAATTTGTGATGAGCAATGGCGAACGAGGATGTTTGGTTCTCGATAAAGAAACACAGTTGCCTGTTTATTATCAAAATCTCTATCTTACAACCAATGTCAGGAATAGAAGTGCGACCGCATCAACGATGGAGATAGTTGCAACAAACTTACTAATACTAAGCAATTTCCTCAAAAGCAGGAAAATAAATATAATTGATAGGATTGAAATTAAGGAGTTCCTAAGTGTAGCAGAAGTGGATGACCTGATCCGTTATGCAAGGCAGAGATTTGGGTAATGACTCCAACTTACTGATAGTGTTTTATGTTCAGATAATGCCCGATGACTTTGTCATGCAGCTCCACCGATTTTGAGAACGACAGTGACTTCCTGCCCAGCCTTGCCAGATGCTGCCTCAGATTCAGGTTATGCCGCTCAATGCGCTGCGTATATCGCTTGCTGATAACGTGCAGTTCTCCCTTCAGGCGTGATTCATAAAGCGGCCAGCCATCCGTCATCCATACCACGACCTCAAAGGCCGACAGCAGGCCAAGAAGACGCTCCAGCGTGGCCAACGTGCGTTCACCGAATACGTGCGCCACAACCGTCCTCCGTATCCTGTCATACGCGTAAAACAACCAGCGCTGGCGTGATTTAGCGCCGACGTAACCCCACTGTTCGTCCATTTCCGCGCAAACAATGACGTCACTGCCCGGTTGTATGCGTGAGTTTACCGACTGCGGCCTGAGTTTTTTAAGTGTCGTAAAATCGTGTTGAGGCCAACGCCCATAATGCGTGCACTGGCGCGACATCCGACGCCATTCATGGCCATATCAATAATTTTCTGGTGTGTACCGGGCTGAGAGGCGGTGTAAGTGAACTGTAGCTGCCATGTTTTACGGCAGTGAGAGCAGAGATAGCGCTGATGTCCGGCAGTGCTTTTACCGTTACGCACCACGCCTTCAGTAGCTGAACAGGAGGGACAGCTGATAGAAACAGAAGCCACTGGAGCACCTCAAAAACACCATCATACACTAAATCAGTAAGTTGGCACCATTACCTATAGTCACTATTGGGCAGTACATGGAATAATACACCAGGGCATGCATTTGTTGGATGGTCGCTATTAATAGCTCCACATAGATTTTGTAATTCTGGCGTATTATCAAAAAAGAGCTCAATTTTAATCTCAGGTAGACTAATGTTTTCACCTCTTTGTCTTCTTTCAACAAAATCAGCGACTAGCTCTGTATTAAACCAATACGGATTTAATTCATCATTAGCTCCTTTTCCGTTGATTCTGCCTGTTAGCGCTAAGGCTATTGCTTCCATTAGGGTTGATTTTCCAACCTCATTTCCCCCAACTATCAGGTTAAGCTTTGGATTTGGCTCTAAAATCAATTGCTTGTAGATTCTGTAACCTGAGATTTTAATCTTTTTTATCACATTCTATTCCTTGGCGCATAAGCCAGCTAAACCAACAATGAAGTGTGTATTCTAGGAACTGTATAACACTTTAATTCACTAGATTTTAGTGTGTTAGCCGTAATTATTGATCGTTAGCAAAAAAATCCTTCTAAATAACACATATGTTTTTTCGAATGTAAATATTGATTTTGGTCCTTATGGGAGTATCCTAACTTCAATAGGACAGGAGGCCAGATGTCACTAACATCCTTACAACTCTTCAAAAACCTCTCCGATGAAACCCGTCTAGGGATCGTACTGCTGCTCAGAGAGATGGGAGAGCTGTGCGTGTGCGACCTTTGCACTGCGCTAGAACAGTCACAGCCCAAGATCTCCCGCCATCTGGCAATGCTTCGGGAAAGTGGCCTATTGCTGGATCGCAAGCAGGGGAAATGGGTTCATTACCGCTTATCTCCGCATATTCCTTCCTGGGCTGCTCAGGTGATTGAGCAGGCCTGGTTAAGCCAACAGGACGACATACAGGCCATCGCCCGTAAGCTGGCATCGGCAAACTGCTCTGGTAGCGGTAAGGCTGTTTGCATCTAAAAAATTTGCCTGAACATATATGATTTTACGAATGTGAGGTATTCAGAATGAAAACGTTAACGGTGTTTGACCCGGCAATGTGCTGCAGTACCGGCGTATGTGGCTCAGATGTCGATCAGGTTCTGGTTGATTTTTCTGCTGATGTGCAGTGGCTGAAAGGACGTGGTGTACAGGTTGAACGTTACAACCTGGCGCAGCAGCCCATGAGCTTTGTTCAGAATGAGAAAGCGAAAGCATTCCTCGAAGCGTCTGGAGCAGAAGGGCTTCCGCTACTGCTGTTGGACGGTGAAACGGTGATGGCTGGGCGATACCCAAAACGTGCTGAGCTGGCTCGCTAGTTCGGTATTCCGCTGGAGAAGATAGGGTTAGCTCCCACCAGTTGCTGTGGTGGTAATACTTCCTGTTGCTGAATATGTCAGGAGGACATATAAAATTCTTACAGAATATCTCGCCTTACCTGTTTTTTACCGGCAAGGGTGGTGTAGGAAAAACTTCTATTTCCTGCGCGACGGCTATCCGCCTTGCTGAACATGGTAAGCGGGTTTTGCTGGTCAGTACCGATCCGGCTTCCAATGTCGGCCAGGTATTCGATCAGGCTATCGGTAATACCATTCGCCCTGTGACGGCAGTTCCTGGGCTTTCTGCTCTGGAGATTGACCCGCAGGAAGCCGCCCAGCAATACCGCGCCAGAATCGTTGATCATATCAAAGGTCTTCTGCCTGATGACGTTGTTAACAGTATCAGCGAGCAGCTTTCAGGAGCCTGTACCACTGAGATTGCGGCGTTTGATGAGTTCACCGGCTTATTGACAGACGCTTCCCTGCTGACCCGTTTCGATCACATCATTTATGATACAGCGCCGACGGGCCACACGATTCACATTCTCCAGCTTCCCGGTGCCTGGAGTTGCTTAATTGAAAGCAATCCAGATGGTGCTTCCTGTCTTGGCCCAATGGCCGGGCTGGAAAAGCAGCGTGAGCAGTATGCTCATGCGGTAGCGTTAATGCTGAAGCAGGATCCCCGCCCTGAAAGACGGGGATATAAGGGGGTCCGCTAACGGCCCGCATTCCCCCTCTCTTCAGAAGAAGTCAGGCAGGCGGTAAGGCGTCGCTTTATTTGACCTTTCTTATCGCCTTCGGCTGTTTTACAGACTTTTTGGATGCCTGTGTCTTCAGCATTTCAATATACGCGTTCACATTCCGGGCTCGCCGTACTGCTCTCGCCCCCACTGCAACGCAGTATTAATCAACCTCTCCAGCAGTTGTTGCGCCTGCTGCCCTTTCTCCGGAAGATAAGCAAAGCTCTCCTCATCCATATAGCAGCACTGGGCCATTTCTAGCTGAACAGCATGAATATGGTTGGCGGGATCGCCATAGTGACGGGTGATATATCCGCCCTTAAAGCGGCCATTGAGTATCCGGCTATACTGCGGGAACGCATTGCAGCTTGCCAGCAGCGCCTGGCTAAGCTGCGTCGAACAGCTGGCGCCGTCCGCCGTACCAAAGTTCAGATCCGGCAGTCGCCCTTCAAACAAGCGCGGCACCACGGATTTGATCGAGTGCGCATCCCACAACAGCGCATAGCCAAATTTCTCACGCAGACGTGCCAGTTCAGCGGCAAGCGCCTGGTGATAAGGCTGCCAGACCTGTTTTAGGATCGCGTCCTTCGCCGCCGCGTCAGGCGCACCGCCCGGCACGAACAGGGCTTCTCCGTCAAAAAAGATATCGGTAAACAGCCCGGTTGTCGCCGTGCTGTAAAGCGGTTTATCATCCGCCGGGCGATTGATATCCACCACATAGCGGGAATAGCGGGCGCATAACGTGCTGGCTCCCATATCCGCGATGGTCTGATAGAGCAAGGGAATATGCCAGTCGGTATCTTCCAGACGCTTCGCCCTCGGCGTGAGCCCCTGGTCGACTTCGGGGGTTAATAACGTTCCCGGGTGGGGCATACTGACCAGAAGCGGCAGGTTCCCCTGCTGCAAATCAAACGCCTTAATCACAATAAACCTCCTTACCTTGATAAATCACCTGTTTCGAAAGGGAGCCTCCCAGCCAGTAGCTTAGCTCCGCCGGATGAGCGATATCCCACGCCACGAAGCTGGCCTCTTTTCCGGCTTCCAGAGAACCACAAACGGTATCCAGCCCCAGCGCCTTCGCGCCGTTAAGCGTCACGCCAGCCAACGCCTCTTCCGGCGTCATGCGGAATAGCGTACAGGCCATATTCATCATCAGACGCAGGGACAACACCGGCGAGGTGCCGGGATTTAAATCGCTGGCGAGGGCAATCGGCACCCGGTACTGACGCAGCAGATCCAGCGGCGGTAGCTGTTTCTCACGCAGGAAGTAATAGGCGCCCGGCAGCAGCACCGCCACCGTCCCATGGCGTGCCATTGCGGCGATATCTTCTTCGCACAAATATTCCAGATGATCCGCCGACAGCGCATGGTAGCGAGCGGCCAACGCCGCCCCATGCTGTAGCGTTAGCTGTTCAGCATGGAGCTTCACTGGCAGCCCCAGTTCCCGGGCCTTCTGAAAGACCCGCTCCACTTGCGAGGGCGAAAATGCCAGGTGTTCGCAGAACGCATCCACCGCATCCACCAGCCCTTCCTGATGCAGTTCCGGCAGCAGTCGTTCGCAAATATAGTCAATCCAGGCATCCGCCCGCTCCTGATACTCGACGGGCACCGCATGGGCCGCCAGGCAGGTACTGCGCACGGTCAGCGGCAATATGTCGCCTAAACGGCGGATCGCCCGCAGCATTTTACGTTCGTTAGCCAGATCCAGGCCGTAGCCGGATTTGATCTCTAGCGCCGTTACGCCG
This sequence comes from Klebsiella sp. PL-2018, assembly GCF_019048985.1. Taxonomy (NCBI): domain Bacteria; kingdom Pseudomonadati; phylum Pseudomonadota; class Gammaproteobacteria; order Enterobacterales; family Enterobacteriaceae; genus Klebsiella; species Klebsiella sp. PL-2018. Next base: position 1,198,899 of record NZ_CP077673.1, on the reverse strand, counting down.
TCCCGGCACAGCTCCCGGATACGCTGCCGCGCGCTCTCCAGCAACTGGCTTTCGCTGGCCTGTCGCGTGGCGTTGACTGTACTGGCGATCCCGCCGCCGCCAGCCGCGATCTCCGCATAGCTCGCCCCGTTGAGACGCATTTCAAATTCCCGGGCCCGGTCGCCGCCAAACACCGCGTGGCTATGACAATCCACCAGTCCCGGCGTGACCACCCTGCCCTGCAAATCCACCCGCTGCGCAACGGGCAAGTCCGGCAATTCTGCCCGGTTCCCGACCCATAACAGCACTGCGCCGTCGGTCAGCATCGCGCCATCGTCAAGCAACTGATAATGCCCTGCGGCCATGGTGGCGATCCGGCAGTGGTGCCAAAGGGTATACATGGCGCTCTCCTTTAACGACTGATGGCGGCGCCAGCCGCCGCTGCGGACTGCGCTTTGCGCAGGACATAGTAGAGCCCCGCCGGTAGCGCCAGCCCAATGAGCCAGGAGATATCGATACCGCCCAGCATCTTCACAAATGGGCCGGAATAGAATCCACTATCAATAAACGGCGTCTGTACCGCCACTCCAACGAGATAAACCCCGAGCCCCGTCACATTCCACGCCCGATATTTCCCGTTCGGATCGTTCAGCGCCTCCATGTCTATAGCCTGATGGTTGAAGAAATAGTAATCCACCAGGTTAATCGCGCTCCACGGTGTAAAGAAAGTTAACAGAAACAACAGGAAGGATTTAAAAGCCGACAGGAAAGAGTGTTGCCCGATAATCGCGATAGCGGTCGCCAGGGTAATAATCATCGCCAGCACCAGCAGACGTACCGACTGGCTTACGCGCACTCGCTGCTTCCCGCAGCTGTACACCGTCGCCAGGCACATCAGGCTGCCGTAGGCATTCAGGGTATTGATCGTCAGTTTACCAAACGCGATGCTCAGATATAACAGCGTGGCAATCGCGCCGGTGCCGCCCAGGCCGACGATATAGTCCACCTCATGACCGACCAGTTTTCCCTGCGAGAGAGCGGCAGCCAGCACCCCGACGGTCATGGCGATTTGCGCGCCAATCACCGAACCGCTCCCGACGGCGAAAAAGACCTTCCCGGGAGAGGTGCTGCGCGGTAGATAGCGGGAATAATCGGCAACATAGGGGCCAAAGGTGATCTGCCAGGAAGCCGCAAGGCCGGTGGCGGTTAAAAACGTACTCCAGCTAAAGGGTCGGATACTCAGCAGGTCGCCAATAGCCGGAAAGGAACTGATTTTCCACAGCAGGTAGATAAACGCGATAATCCCCACCAGGCTCGCCAGCTTACCCAACAGGTGGATCAAACGATAGCCGACATAGGCGATAACCAGCGTGGCGGCAGCAAAAAGCAGAATGCCGCTGGTTTCCGTAGTATGGAAAACCGCTGAGATCGCCTGGCCGGACAGCACCGCCCCGGTGGCGATAAAGCCAAGGTACATCAGGCAGACCAGCAGAATCGGCAGGCAGGCGCCGTAGACGCCGAACTGTACCCGGCTGCTGATCATCTGTGGTATCCCCAGCTGCGGCCCTTGCGCGGCATGCAATGCCATCACAATCCCACCGGCAATCTGCCCCAGCATAAGACCGGCCAGCGACCAGAAAACATCCCCGCCGAATAAAATAGTTAATGCGCCAGTGACCATGGCGGTGATTTGCAGGTTAGCCCCCAGCCACAGGGTGAACTGGCTAAAAATGCTACCGTGGCGTTCACCGTCAGGGATGGGTTCAATAGAACGTGTTTCGATGTATGTTGTGTTGTTATTATTCATGGCAGCACTCCGGTGAGGCGAAGGGGATACATTGCCCCCTTCGCCGGAGAAATTAGTCCGCAATCATTGGCAAGTTGAGTCCTTGCTCTCTGGCGCATTCAATCGCGATGTCATAACCCGCATCCGCATGGCGCATCACACCGGTGGCCGGGTCGTTGCTCAGCACCCGGGCGATGCGCTCCGCCGCTTCATCGCTGCCGTCGCATACAATGACGACGCCGGAGTGCTGGGAGAAGCCCATCCCTACGCCGCCGCCATGGTGCAGGGAAACCCAGGTCGCTCCACTGGCGGTATTCAGCAGCGCGTTCAGCAACGGCCAGTCGGAGACCGCGTCGGAGCCGTCCTGCATCGCTTCCGTTTCGCGGTTAGGGCTGGCAACGGAGCCGGAGTCAAGATGATCGCGGCCGATCACGATCGGTGCCGACAGCTCGCCGCTGCGGACCATTTCGTTAAACGCCAGGCCCAGCCGGGCGCGCTGTCCCAGGCCGACCCAGCAGATCCGGGCCGGCAGCCCCTGGAAGCTGATGCGCTCTCTGGCCATATCCAGCCAGTGGTGGAGGTGTTCATCATCGGGTATGAGCGCTTTAACTTTCGCGTCGGTGCGGTAGATATCCTGCGGATCGCCGGAAAGCGCCGCCCAGCGGAATGGGCCAATCCCCCGGCAGAACAGCGGACGAATATAGGCGGGAACAAAGCCTGGGAAGTCAAAAGCGTTTTCCACCCCCATCTCTTTCGCCATCTGGCGGATGTTGTTGCCGTAATCGAAGGTGGGAATGCCCTGCTGCCTGAAGGCGAGCATGGCTTTAACGTGTTCGGCCATTGAAGATTTCGCCGCGTTGATCGTCTCCACCGGGTGGGACTGCGCGCGAGCGCGGTAGTCTTCCCAGCTCATGCCCAGCGGCAGATAACCGTTGAGGGGATCGTGTGCGCTGGTCTGGTCGGTCACCATATCCGGGCGCACGCCGCGTCTTACCAGCTCCGGTAAAATTTCCGCCGCGTTGCCATGCAGCGCGATGGATACCGCTTCTCCTTTTGCGGTATAGCGGGCGATGCGGGTCAGGGCGTCATCCAGGTCGCTCGCCTGCTCATCGACGTAGCCGGTACGCAGACGGAAGTCGATACGCGACTGCTGGCATTCAATATTCAGCGAACAGGCTCCCGCCAGGGTTGCGGCCAGCGGCTGGGCGCCGCCCATGCCCCCCAGACCCGCTGTCAGCACCCAGCGTCCGCGCAGGCTACCGTTATAGTGCTGGCGCCCGGCTTCCACAAACGTTTCGTAAGTGCCCTGAACAATGCCCTGGCTGCCGATGTAGATCCATGAGCCGGCCGTCATTTGCCCGTACATCGCCAGACCTTGTGCATCAAGCTCGTTGAAGTGCTCCCAGTTTGCCCAGTGCGGTACGAGGTTGGAGTTGGCGATCAGCACCCGCGGGGCGTTGTCGTGGGTTTTGAAAACCCCCACCGGTTTACCGGACTGGATCAACAGCGTTTCATCATCATTGAGCTGCTTCAGGGTCTCAACGATCTTGTCGTAGCATTCCCAGTTGCGGGCCGCCCGGCCAATACCGCCGTACACCACCAGCTCTTTTGGATTTTCGGCGACATCAGGATCCAGGTTGTTCATCAGCATGCGCAGCGGCGCCTCTGTGAACCAACTTTTTGCGTTCAGCTTAGTGCCTCGCGGGGCTCTGATTTCAACATCGCGAAAACGGGTTGCTTGTTTACTCATGCGCTTTACCTTCTTATCCGTTACCTGTCATATGTTAATTAATTGTTAGTTTTGTTATTTGCATTTTAATTGTATATACATGATAAGCATATTGGATGCCAGGTTAGCAATTAATTTATAAAATCAATAAAATTCAACAAATTAACATAAAAACAGAAGAACATACTGCGCTATACACTCGTGAACACACCGTGATGATGGGCCATTACGGTGCAAAAATACAGCTCTCTGCCTTATTTTTGTGCACCAAAACATCACAAAAAGATAACACCAGTGCATTTTCTATCTCGTCATGACTTCTTATCTCGCCATAGACGGCAGTACCAGATAACGCAAATAAACTATAAGTAATTGTTTTAAAATAATTAAATAACCATCTCATTACATACCCCTCTGGCAGTGGCACAAGTTTTGCTAGTTGTACATACAAGATTATACATAGCAGCATTTTGTCGCGTGACTCCCCTGCATTCGGGAACACCACACACAACAATCAGAGGCGTGAAGATGATTACCTTCCAGAATGTGACTAAGCACTACGACAACGGTTCGGTCGTAGTAGATGGCCTTAGCCTGGTAGCGCCGGGGGGCAAAATTACGGTATTTGTCGGCCCTTCGGGCTGTGGAAAAACCACCTCATTGCGGATGATTAACCGGTTAGTGGAACCATCATCGGGCCGGATCCTGCTTAACGGCGAAGCCACCGAGCAAATGGATATCGTGCAACTGCGCCGCCGTATTGGCTATGTCATTCAAAATGCAGGTTTATTCCCCCATAAAAATAATATCGACAACATTGCCACCACCGCGATTCTCAACGGCGCCGCCAAAAGTAAAGCCAGAGCCAGAGCCGGGGAATTACTGGAAGTCGTCGGTCTGGATCCGCAAATCGCCAAACGCTTCCCCTGGCAGCTTTCCGGAGGCCAGCAGCAGCGCGTGGGCGTTGCCCGCGCCCTGGCGGCAGACCCGGAGTTTATGTTGATGGACGAACCGTTCAGCGCGGTCGACCCGGTGGTCCGCGAACAGCTGCAGGAAGAGTTTTTGCGTATTCAGAAAGAGGTGAGCAAAACCATCATTATGGTCACTCACGATATTGATGAAGCCATGAAGCTCGGCGATCTGGTCGCGGTACTTAAACCTGGCGGCAAGCTGGCGCAGATGGCCTCCCCAGGCGAACTGCTCAATACGCCGCAAAACGCCTTTGTGGCGGACTTTATCGGCAAAGACAGAGGCTATCGCAAACTGAGTTTCCACGCCGCCGACACAGAAACCGGGTTACGCGACGAGCCCTATGCCGAGCTGGACTGTTCCTTCGAGCAGGCCAAAGAGATGGCCATCGACCGCTGGCTGCTGGTTACCCAAAACGGCAAAGCGTTTGGCTGGTTCGACACCCATCAGCCGGCAACAGCAATTACCCACGACAACATCAATCTGGGGGCGACGTTCCACCAGCAGGGGAGCCCGTTGCGCCATTTGCTGGACGCTGCGCTGAGCTCGCCCAACCATCGGGCCGTGATCGTCGATGAACGGCAAATCCCGCAGGGGACCATCCACCTCGATCAAGTACTCGACATGTGTAAATCCACGCGCCAGGAGGGAGCATGAGATTCGATTGGCTATGGGCGCAGAGCGATAAAATCTTCAACCTGTTTCTCTGGCACAGCTATCTCGCAATTGTGCCGGTAGTGATAGGGTTAATTCTGGCGATCCCCGTCGGCTGGGGCATTCACCACCTGCCATCGGTCAAGTCGGCGATCGTTAACCTGTTTGGCCTACTCTATACCATTCCGTCACTGGCGCTGTTTGTGCTGCTGCCCCCGCTGCTCCACACGCAGATTCTGGACCCCATTAATGTTGTGGTCGCACTGACCATCTACAGCTTTGCGCTACTGGTTCGCACCGTCTGCGACGGGCTGGACTCCGTATCGGCCGATACCCGTCAGTCCGCGGCAGCGCTCGGGTATAAACCCGCTCAGCAGTTTTTCCAGATCGACCTGCCGCTGGCCGTGCCGGTGATTGGTTCCGGCCTGCGCGTTGCCGTGGTGTCTAACGTCAGTATCGTTTCCGTCGCGGCATTAATTGGCGCACCGCAGCTCGGCTCGCTGTTTACCCTGGGCTTCCAGCTGCAATTTCTGACGCCCATCATCGCCGGGATCGCGCTCAGCATCATTCTGGCGCTGCTGCTGGATATGCTGGTGGTTTACGCCACTCGTCAACTCAGCCGCTGGCAACCTCAGAGAGGATAATTATGCTTACCTGGTTTATGGATCCCATCCACTGGTTTGGTGAGGGCGGCATTTTCCCCCTTCTGGCGCAGCACATCAGCTATAGCGCTGTCGCTCTGGCGATCGCCTTTATCATCGCGTTTCCCGTCGGCTGCTACACCGGCCATACCGGCAAAGGGGAAGGCCTGCTCATCGGTACCACCAACGCCCTGCGCTCCCTGCCCTCATTTGGGCTGATTATTCTGCTGGTGATTTTACTTTCCGGCGAGTTTGAGTCCGATATGGCCTTTATTCTGCCCTGTATTCTGGTGCTGGTGGCGCTGGCGCTCCCGCCGATTGCGCTGGGTGTGCATGCGGGTATTCGCGCGCTCGATCCCTATGTCCTTGATGCCGCTCGCGGCATGGGGATGACGCGGCTGCAGATCCTGCTACAGGTGGAGTTGCCCTGCGCGCTTCCGCTGATCCTCTCCGGCGTGCGCAGCGCCACGTTGCAGATTATTTCCACCGCCACCATCGCAGCCTATGTCTCGCTGGGGGGATTCGGACGTCTGATTATTGACGGACGCGCGGCGAACGATTTCAGCCAGATGATCGCCGGCGCCATGCTGGTGGCGCTACTGGCTTTACTAATCGACTGCTTGTTCTCTTTCTCGCAAAAAATAGTCGTTTCACCCGGTATTACCCGGCGTATTAAAAACCCATAACCTCATTCCACTGCTCAAAAGGATACCTCAATGAATATGAAAAAACGTATTTTGACGCTGTGTTCAGCGCTGCTGCTGTCGGCGACCTCATCGGCCTGGGCCGCGCCGAAAGTCATTGTCGGTTCTGCAGACTTCCCGGAAAGCCAACTGCTGGGCACCATTTATGCGGGTGCGTTAGAAGCGCAAAATATCCCGGTGGAGAAAAAGCTGAACATCGGCAGCCGCGAAGTGTATATCCCGGCGCTGCTGGACGGTTCCATCACGCTGATCCCGGAATACAGCGGCGCGCTGTTGAGCTATCTGGATGCGAAAAATGCGGCACACGGTAGTGAGGATGTCGCCAGAGAGCTGGCCGCTAAGCTGCCGGAGAAAGTTAAAATGCTGCAGATCTCCCAGGCTCAGGATATCGACGTTCTGGCCGTGACGCAGAAAACCGCCGATAAATATAAACTGAAAACCATCGCCGATTTACAGCCTGTTGCCAGCCAACTGGTGCTGGGCGGCCCGGCGGAATGGAAAACCCGCCATGAGGGGCTCTCCGGCCTGCGCGACGTGTACGGGCTGAACTTTAAGAGTTTTAAAGTGCTGGATGTCGGCGGGCCGCTGACGCTCAGCGCCATGAAAAATAACCAGGTCCAGGTCGCCGATCTGCTTTCAACCTCGCCAGCAATCAAAAAAGATCGCCTTGTCGTGCTGGAAGACACAAAACATCTGTTCGCGGCGCAAAATATTGTGCCAATCGTCGCCAGTGAAGCGCTGAATGACGCCGTGACCACCACGCTGAACAAAGTCTCTGCTCAGCTAACGACTGAAGATCTGATCGACATGAACGAGCAAATTGCCGAATTTGTCAGCATCGACGATATCGCGCATCAGTGGCTGGTAAAACACGGATTTAGCCAATAAGGTCGCAGACATGACAACTCCTCTGAACTGCAGCATTACCCTCGGGCAGGCACCGGGTACTGTGGATGAGATAGTGCGGATTGCCGACGGCGCGCCGATCGCGCTGGAGAAGGCCGCGCTGGATAATATGGCGCGGGTCAGCAGCCGTATTCAGCGCGCCATTGAACAAGGTCAGGTAATCTACGGGCTGACGACCGGCGTCGGCGATCTGGTCACCACCCGGCTTTCCCCGGACAGGATGACGGATACTCAGCTGAATATGCTGCGCAGCCACGCCTGCGGAGTCGGTCCAGACCTGACGGTGCGTGAAGTGCGGGCCATGATGGCGGTGACGTTAAAATCCCTGCTGCAGGGATACAGCGGCGTTACCCCGGCGCTGGCGCAGCGTATCGCCGATATGTTGAACCGTCAGGTCACGCCGTGGTCACCCGCCGGCGGCTCCGTCGGTTACCTGATTGCCACCGCCCATATCGGCCTTGCGGTCTTCGGCGAGGGCAAATGCTGGTATCAGGGAGAACTGCTGCCGGCGCAACAGGCGCTGACGCGGGCGGGTATCCCGCCCTATGTTCCCGGTCCCAGAGAGGGTCACGCGTTGGTCGGCGGTACCTATGAGATCACCGCGCTGGGCTGCCTGGCCGTGGCGGATTTCCAGCGTCTGCTCCCCGTCGCCGATATGGCGGGCGGGATGTGCCTCGAGGCCATGCGGGGCAATACGCGCGGCTACGATGCCCGCCTGCACGCCCTGCGCCCTCATCCCGGACAGCAGGAAACCGCGCAAAACCTGCGCCGCCTGCTAAAAGGCAGCGAGATCCTGGCGCGTTATCGCGACCACCGGGTTCAGGACGCGCTTAGTTTACGCTGTATCCCCCAGATCCACGGCGCGGTGCGCGACCAGCTGACCCACTGTCGACAGATTATGACCATCGAACTCAATTCGGTGACCGATAATCCGCTGTTTCTGGTAGAAGAAGACAGGCTTATCGTGATGCCAGGGGGCAACGGTCACGGTGCGCCAACGGCGCTGGCGCTGGATGCGCTGGCCGTTGCGATTGCCCAGTTGAGCACCGCTTCCCAGGCCCGTTGCGACCGAATAACCAATACGCATCTCAGCGGGCTGCCGGCCTTTCTTATCTCGCCGGATTCGGGGTACTCCGGGATGATGATCCCACCCTACGTCGCCGCTGCGCTGGCGGGCGATAACCGCAGTCTGGCCGGCCCGGCCAGTATCCACACGGTATCCACCTGCGCCGGTCAGGAAGATCATGTCAGCATGGGAGTTGCCGCCGCACGTAAAGCGCTTAAGGCGGTAGAAAACGCCGTGGACATCGTCGCCATCGAACTGCTGTGCGCCTGTCAGGCGCTGGAGTTCCATCGCCCGCTGCGTGCCGCCGTGGGCAGCGAGGCGACGCTGGAGAGAGTGCGTCAGGCGGTGCCGTTCCGGGATAAAGATACGCTGCTCTACCCCGATATACATGCGCTACGCGCCCTGATTAATCAGGGCGAACTCAGCGCGATGCTGCAGGCATTGTGCGAAGAGGAGTGACAACAGGCGCCGCAGAAGGAGCCCGCGGCGTGATTAAAGGGGAACCAGCGTGATGCGGGCCAGACGCGCGCCCGGAGAGTCCTGGATAACCAGCGCCACCGCTTCATCCACCAGCAGGCTGTCGTAATGTTCCAGTAAATAGCGTTGGTCGCCGATGCTCACCCGCAACGCGGGCCCGGCATTAAACAATATCCGCAGTCCGCCCTGATGCGACCACGTCCCCGCCCCGCACCAGCTCACCGTCGCCCGCAGAGCGGCTTCCCGGTAAATCACATTAAAATCCAGCAGCGGGCCGCCGACAATCTCACAGGATACGCCGCTCGCGCCGTTAAACCCCAGCGCCTGGAAAGGCGCAATCAATGCGCTGCGCTGCCCATCGATTGTCAGGTACATCCCGCCGCCTTCCAGCACGCTGATATTGCGCAGGTAGCCGGGAAATGCGGAGAACGGACCAGGCTGGCGAATGGTCGCCAGGGAAATACGCCAGTCATATTCCCCCGCTTCCGGATAGCGGGCCACTTCGCGCGTCACGCCCTGGCCGTTTTTCCAGGGCATTTCCGTATACAACCCGGCAGGGAGCAGACGGATCATTTGCGCATGCTCCCTTCCAGGCGGTAACGCGGACCGGGATAGACCAGGCGCACGCTGGTGACGATTTTCTTCTCCTGACGGCCGGTCCACGTCCGACGATTGACCAGCAGACAAGGCGTATGTTCATCAATTTCCAGGTAAACACACTCGGCCCGCGTGACGTTGACCGCTTCAATAACGTGTTCGCCTTCAACAATCGGCGCAATTGAGGAGAGATAGGCGTTCGGCGTGATACGTGTAAAATCCTGCTGCAGGTAGTCCGGCACAACCTGCATATTCACCAGTCGGTCTTCCAGCATAACCGGTACGCCATTTTCATAATGGCAAATCAGCGAATGGTACAGACCGCAACCCTGCTGCATGCCAAAGCTGAACGCCTGCTGGGCATCGGCTTCGATTTCCGTCAGTCTGAAGACTCTGGCGTGGTGGCGATGGCCACGGCTGGCGATTTCGTCAGCGATATTGTTAATGTCCAGCAGCGCCGACTGGCCGCGAATTTCGGCGACAAAAGTACCGACCCCCTGCATCCGCACCAGCAAGCCCTCCGCGGTCAGCTCTCGCAACGCGCGGTTAATCGTCATTCTGCTATAGCCAAACAGCGTGACCAGTTCGCTTTCAGAAGGAACACGGTAATTCGCGGGCCATGCCCCGCTGTGGATCTTGGTTTTGATCATGGCCTTTACCCTTTCATAAAAGGGGGCGGGATGTTCAAGTAACTCATCCATGGAATCCGAATTTGACAGGTCGTTACGCGCCATTAACCATTCCTCATATGCTGACGTTGTCAGTTTACTCTATGACCTGTTAGATGTATATATATGTACATGTATATACATTAGCACTGATAATAAGGTGGTAAAATGGCAGTCTGGTTGGCAGAAAAAGCGCTGTTGCCTGATGGCTGGGCAAATAATGTCGGCATAACCGTGTCCGAAGAAGGCATCATAACCGCGCTGGAAAAGAACGCAGCGCCGAATCCGCAGGCGACGCGCATCAAAGGGGTCGTCGTGCCGGGTATGCCGAACCTGCACTCCCATGCCTTCCAGCGGGCGATGGCCGGGTTAACGGAGGTGGCGGGAAATCCGTCGGATAGCTTCTGGACCTGGCGGGATCTGATGTACAGGCTGGTAGATAAAATTACGCCAGAACAGCTGGAAACCATCGCCAGCTATCTGTACATCGAAATGCTCAAAGCCGGGTACACCTCGGTCGCCGAATTCCACTATCTGCATCACAGCAGCAGCGGCGCGCCTTATGAAGAGCGGACGGAATTAGCGCTGCGTATCGCCAGCGCGGCGAAACATACCGGCATCGGCCTGACGCTGCTGCCCGTCCTGTACAGTTACGCCGGGTTTGGCGCGCAGCCGCCCTCCGTTGGACAGCGCCGCTTTATCAACGATAGCGACAGCTATCTGACAATGTACGAGTCGCTCACATCGCGGCTGGCCGGCGAGCCAATGCAGCGTACCGGTCTGTGCTTCCACTCATTACGGGCCGTTACGCCGGAGCAGATTGGCGCCATTCTGGCCTGCCATCCTGGCCAGCAGCCGATTCATATTCATATTGCTGAACAGCAAAAAGAGGTGGATGACTGCCTGGCCTGGTCCGGCGAGCGCCCGGTGGAGTGGCTGTACAACCATCTCCCCGTGGATTCGCGCTGGTGCCTGATCCACGCCACTCATCTGACGCCTCAGGAAACGATGAAGATCGCCACATCCGGTGCGGTGGCCGGCCTGTGCCTGACCACCGAAGCCAATCTCGGCGATGGCATATTCCCTGGCCCACAATATCTGGAGCATAACGGCGTCTGGGGAATTGGTTCCGACAGCCACATTAGCGTCAGCGTCAGCGAGGATTTACGCTGGTTCGAATACGGGCAGCGCCTGATAGCCCAGCGCCGCAACCGGCTCATCGTCCCAGGCGAGCCTCACGTCGGCAACGTTCTGTATCAAGGGGCGCTACGAGGCGGCGCCAGAGCGCTGGGCCAAAACATTGGCCAGCTAAGCGTAGGATATCGGGCCGATCTGGTCGTATTGGATAGCCAGAATCCCTTTATCGCCAGCGCAGAAGACCAGATGCTGCTCAACCGCTGGATCTTCGCCTGCTCATCTAATCCCATTACCGCGGTGATGACTGGCGGACGCTGGGTGATTGAGGATGGGCATCACCATAAAGAAGAATCTGTCTCTCAGGCATTTATTCAGGTAATGAAAGATCTTGCAGCCTGATATCGAAAAAAGCGGTTCACCGACGGTGAACCGCTTTGTTTTCGGAGGTATTCAAAGTAAAAGCCTCGGGCGATTCACTGAATCCAATAAGCCAGCCCCGCGGCGAAGAGCATTGAAAGCAGGACCGATGCCAGGCCAGGCAGCAGAAAAGGGTGATCGATAATATGTCGGCCCAGTCTGGTGGAGCCGGTATCATCCAGCTCTACCGCCGCCAGCAGCGTCGGATAGTTTGGCAAAATAAAAAGAGAAGCCGTTGCCGGGAAGCAGGCAACCAAAATAGCAGGGGCAACGCCCATACTCAGCGCGGCGGGGAATAAAATTTTTGTGGAGGCCGCCTGAGAATACAAGAAGCATGAGGCCGCCATAATAATAATGGCCAGCATCATGGGCGAATCCAGCAAGTGTGACGAGACCGCGCTTTGCAACCACTGTTGATTACTGTCCATAAAGGTTGAACCCAGCCAGGCGACGCCGAGAATACAGATGCAGGAGGTCATCCCGGTTTTAAATACCGAGCCGGACGGGACCTTGTGTACGTTAACCCGGCAGCACACCACAATCAGCAGCGCAACGCCCATCATCACCCCTACCCGCGCCTGTCCGCTGCTCATGACCGGATGGGCAATCAGCCCGAGTTTCGGACTGGTGACAATCGCATAAACCAGCACCACAACCAACCCGACGATAAAAATCAGCACCGAACGACCGGCGCAGGGCGGGATCGCCCGCGCAGTCCTTGCCTGCACCTGAACCGGATTGTCATTGAGCCGATCCTGCTGGCGGATCCTGTCCCAGCACAGGTAAAAAACGGAGGTGACCAGCAGCGCCAGAAAGGTGGACGGGATTGATACCGCAATAAGCTCAATATAGCCCCAGCCAGAATGGCCTTTTTCCAGAATCCCCGAGAAGAAAATCACCGCCGCAGAAATGGGCGACGCCACAATGCCCAGCAAAGAGGCGCCGACCGAAAGAGCAAGCGCCCGGGTGGGTTTTATATTGTTCTCTTTCGCCACGCCGACAATAACCGGCATACAGGCAAAAGAGACCTGCCCGGTGCTGGCCATCATGGTTAATAGCCAGGTGGAAAGCGGCGCGGTGATGACTAACAATCGCGGATAGCGGCGCAGCAGTCGCTCGGTGAGGTCAACAAGGTATTCAATACCGCCGGCCTCCTGCATGGCGGCAATCGCCACGATCACCACCATGATAAATACGATAACCAGCATCGGCATATCACCCGGCGTGGCGCCGAGCGCGCTGAGAACAATCACGCCGGCGCCGCCGGCAAACCCCACGCCGATCCCCCCGACCCGCATGCCGATGTACAGAAACAGCAGCACCACCAGAAACTGAACCAATATCATACATTACCTCCACGGCTCCCTGTCCGGCATTAACCCTTTACATGATTAAATGGCCTGCAAGTCCTGGCCGCCGGGCAAACGCGCTCTCACCCTGTTTTTGGATACAAAACGATAACTTATCGCGCTACCGCGGCATCGCTGCGCACGCTATTTATCAGGCATCCGATCTGCTCAATCTCGACTTCCACCCTGTCCCCGGGCTGCATAAAGAGCGGCGGGGTACGTTTTTTTCCGATGCCTCCGGGCGTGCCGGTCAGAATGACATCCCCCGGAGAGAGCGCGCTGAAGGTGCTGATATACGCAATAAGTTCGGCAATTGAATACAACATGCTGCCCGTATTATCCTGCTGCACCGTCTGGCCATTCAGTCGGGTGGTAATATTCAGATTTTGCGGGTCGGGGATAGCGTCCGCGGTCACCAGCCAGGGGCCGAAGCCGCCCGTCGCTGGCCAGTTTTTGCCGCCGGTAAAGCAGGCATGCTGCCAGTCGCGCACGGAGCCATCCATATAGCAGCTGTAGCCGGCAACATAATGCAGCGCCTCCTGCTCTGGTATATTGCGTCCTCCACGGCCCATCACCAGCGCCATTTCGCCTTCATAGTCAAACTCATTGCTGCGTTCCGGCTTTAGGAGCGGTGCCAGATGCCCGGTCTGTGAATCCGCAAAGCGGATGAATAGCACTGGGTTAGAGGGCTTCTCGTCACCGGCAGCGTTTTTATCGCGATAATTCACGCCAGCGCAGATAATTTTTTTCGGTTCAGTAATGACCGGCAGGAAAGCGATCTCGTCGAAAGAATAGTTCGCCTGTTTCGCAGACGGCGGCAGAGTATCAACAAGATGAAGATGCGGTATAAATTCCAGCAGGCTGCCATATTGAGGAAACCGCGCCTGCAGATCGATGACGCCGTCAGCGGTCGCCAGGCCATATTTGTTTTTATCATTAACGCGAAAGCTTAATAGTTTCATAAATCACCCAGCAATATACAGAGGTGAAAGCCCCGACGTTATGATGAAGAGCAGCAAAAAATACCGGGGCGAAGTAACCGATGATCCGCAATACAGTAAGCGATATCTCTGCATTGCGGATTAACAACAGACGCAGAATAAATTAACCGACGCGGCCCAGCTCAGCGGCGCGCATGGCGTCGTGGATCTCTTTTTCAGCGCCATTTTCGAGCGGCAGCAGCGGAGAGCGAACGGTGGCATGTTCAAGGATCCCGCGCGCAACCAGAGCATGTTTAAGGGCCACGGTACCTTCCATGTGCGAACCGCGGTGGTAGACGCTTTTGGTCACCGGCAGCAGTCGGTCGTGCAGCTCACGCGCTTTAACGTAATCGCCCGCTTTACCCGCCTTAATCATTTCAATTAACGGCTCAGGCGCGATATTGCCGTAGCCGACCAGGAAGCCATCCACATCAAAGGCGGTATGCAGCAGATATTCATCGTGGCAGCTTAAGATTTGCAGATCCGGACGCTCGCGGCGAATAACCGGAATTTCGGTATCCCAGCGGCGCATATTACGTACGCCATTCTTCATGGCAAATACGCCCGGCTGCGCGGAGATATCCAGCAGCGTTTTCAGGTTGTAGGTGGCTTTAGTGACATCCGGATACTGGAAAAGAATCAGCGGCAGGCCGCTTTCTTCGTACACCACGCGGTAGCGATCCTGAGGCGCGCCATCCTGATAGCCAAAGCGCAGCCAGCCGTGGGAAGGATAGAGCAAACCGGCGGATGCGCCGGCGGCAACGGCGCGCTTCGCCTCCAGCGCAGCCACTTCCGTCCCTTCCCCGGTGATGCCGGCAATAATCGGAAGCTTATCATCCACGGACTTCACAAACGCGCGGATCACATTCGCCTGCTCTTCCTGGGTCAGAAAAGTCCCCTCCCCTGCGTGTCCCAGCACCACCAGACCTTTCACCCCGTCGATGCTGCCCAGCCAGCTGCCGAGGCGCTGAATGGCATCATAGTCTACGCGTCCATCGCGAGTGAAGGGTGTAACCGGAGCCGGAGTCAAACCTCTCAGATCGATGTTAATCATAAATATCCCCTTGATGAGTAAGCATTTGTTTACGGTTAAGCGATTCTTTGAAACGGAAGTGAAATCGTTTCTGCAATCGTTTTCACGACGTTGACATTGAACCTCAAAAATAAAACCGTCAACGCCATGTTGGTTAAAAATGCAATGCAGATCACAAACTAAACCGCGATCTGCATCCGGGATGAGATCCGTTATACAAAATTCAACCCTCCCCGCTTTCTCCTGGAAAGTCGGGGGAGGATCGCAGGGGGATTATTTACGTGGAGACGCGGTAGACTTACGGGGAATAAGGGAAGGCGTGGTAATCCGAATATTATTATTTATCTCTGGATTCAATAACATATCAACCGCATTGCTGGCGATATGCTCCAGCGGCGTTCTGACCGAGGTCAGCGCCACGGGCAGTCTGCTCACCAGGGGAATATCATTGTAACCGACCAGGGAGAGATCTTCGCCAATCACCAGCCCCTGCTGGTGCGCGGCCGCGAGGACGCCGATCGCCAGTTCGTCATTGACGGCAAATAGTGCGCTCGGGCGATGAGGCTGGCTGAGAATTTTCATTCCCTGCTGCTCCCCCGAGGCGATATTAAAATCTGAATGACAGCACCATTCCGCTTCGATCCTGAGCCCGGCTTCCTGCATTGCCCGCTCAAAGCCCTTACGCCGGTTGCGCGCGTTGGAGGCAAAATCAGGGCCGCCAATCAGGCCAATATCGCGGTGGCCTAAATCAATCAGGTGTCGGGTAGCCAGATAGCCGCCAAGCTCATCGTCCCCGACCGATGAGGGGCTAAAACCGTCGGTACGCAGCGCCAGAACGTGGGGCACATCCCGTTCACGCAGGGTTTGCGGCAAAGGATCGTCCAGCCGGCAGGTGGACATGATCAACCCATCCACGCGACGATCCAGCAGCGATTCCACGGCGTTTTTCTCCTGATCCTTGCTATCACCGCAGGTCGCAACGATCGCGAAATAGCCTCGCCTGGCCGCCGCCCTGGCTATCTCTTCGAAAAGCATCGCCGTAACGGCATCGGTCAGCCTCGGCACCAGGACGCCAAGCGTTCCGGTATCGCCCCGGCGCAGGCTGGAAGCAACATAGTCCCGACGGTAGCCCAGCTCACGGGCCACCTGGCGAATTTTCTCTGCCGAGGCGCTGCGTGAAGTGGGTAACCGTTCATCGAGTACGCGCGAAACGGTCGAGACGCTCACGCCCGCAGCGCGAGCAACATCCCGCATTGTCGCCAGCTTTTTTTCCGGCAAATCGTTCAGTTCACTTTCTTGATCCATCTGCTGCTCCAACTCATCAATGCGGGTAAAAATCCGTGTTGCCCGTTCAACGGATACCATCGTGCAAACCTTGGGGTTAAAGGATCTTACGTCAAACCTCGCCCGGACAAAAGGAATGGTGCTTCACTTTACCGGGTTCATTCGGCTGGTCGTTAATTCACATTTCTTATCCATTTTGCTTTGCATTCGCCGCTTCGCCTTTTTGCGCGTGAGTTTTTTCAGATTGTGAACTGCTCGACATTTATACAACAGGCGTAATTGACTTAGCGGCGAATCCAGCAAAGGATTAGCTGCAAGTGAAATCGATTGCAGTAACGTTATCATAAACACATCAGGACAGCATTATATGCAGCACGTCGATGAATAAGGGTTCGTTGCCCTGTGGTTATTCAGAACCTTACGTGTATGCCCCAGACAACGTTTAACAGGGTAATACTATGTCAACTCAGGCCATTGCTTCAGATTACGCCGTTGCCAGCGGAACGGCGTCCACGCCAGACGCGCTGCTGGCAAGGCTGGAACGCCTCCCCATCACCCGACGGCTGAAAGCGATCCGCGTTATCGTCGGCTTATCGACGTTTTTCGATGCCTATACCATTATTGCAATCGCATTTGCGCTCCCCCAGCTTACCCAGGAGTGGGGTCTCACGCCGACGTTTGTCGGTCTTATTATTGCGGCCAGCTACGTGGGCCAGCTGTGCGGCGCCCTGTTTTTCGGCTCGCTGGCGGAAAAAATAGGCCGTATCGGCGTATTGCGTATCACCATCATCATGTTCGTACTCATGGATGCGGCCTGCCTTTTTGCCTGGAACGGCTGGTCAATTCTTGTTATTCGCTTTTTACAGGGGGTGGGTATCGGTGCGGAAGTCCCCGTTGCCAGCGCCTATATCAATGAATTTGTCGGTGCCAAAAAGCGCGGGCGTTTCTTTTTGTTGTATGAAGTGATTTTCCCTATCGGCATGATGTTTGCCGGATTGGTGGGGTATTTTCTGGTGCCCATCTATGGCTGGAAGGTCATGTTTTTAATTGGCTTAGTCCCCTCCGCGCTGACCGTTCCCCTGCGCTGGCTGATGCCGGAATCACCGCGCTGGTTGACAGCAAAAGGGAGGCTGAAGGAAGCGGACAGCATCGTATCGACGCTGGAATCAGAGGTCATCAGGCGCGGGATGACGTTGCCCGAACCGGAAATAAAAGCCCCCGCGGTGCAAAAAGCGGCTCCGGAAGGGGTTAAAGCCCTCTTTGGCGGTATCTATAAATCCCGCACCTTTATGCTCTGGGGACTGTGGCTGACGGTTTATAGCGTCAACAACGGAATGATCACCTGGTTTCCAACCCTCTACAAAACCTGGTTTAACCTCTCCCTCGATACCAGTCTGGCCTACGGCTGGATCACCTCTTCCTGCGGCGTCGTGGCTTCGGTGATCTGCGCCTTGATGATCGACCGCGTCGGGCGCAAACGCTGGTACACATGGGCCTTTTTACTGGCCATCGTTCCGCTGATTACGCTCTCCGTTCTGGGCGCGAAATCCGCCGTTGAAATTCTGATTCTGGGCAGCCTGACCTACGCCATTCTGCAGACCATCGCTTTCTCGCTTTATCTGTACGCGGCAGAGCTTTACCCCACCCGACTGCGCGCTATCGGCACCGCGTATTCCAGCGCATGGCTCCGGGCGGGGTCATCAATCGGCCCACTGATGGTCGGTTTTATCGTCAGCGGCTTCGGGATCCGCTTTGTGTTTATCACTTTCGCGGTCATTGCGCTGATTGGTGGCTTAATTACCTGGCTTTTTGCCATTGAAACCAAAGGAAAATCGTTAGAAGAGCTGTCGCCATAGACGGCTGTGGCTCCAGGAAGCGCGGAGCCACCTCTGACGGGAGGTCGGCGCAGTCGGCTGATTCAGCTGCGCCTGACCGGGAATTATTCATAGACCTGGATCATTAACAGGCGGTAAAAACATGAACAAACTCATCCACAGCGGCACGATGCTGCTGGCTTTACTACACCCTTTACAGACGCTGGCCAGCGAGACGCTTTTTTCTCCCACCGCAAAAAACATGACCGGAGAATGGGGAGGCGTGCGTACGGATCTGCGCCGTCATGGTTATGATTTTACGCTGGAATATAGCGCAATGACGGCCACGAATATCTCCGGCGGTTACGATCGCGATAAAACCCTGCGCTACAGCGACCAGTATATTCTCGGCGTAAATATGGATCTGGAAAAGATTTTAGGTATTCACGACGGTGAATTTAAAGCGTCGGTGAATAATCGTAACGGGCGAGATCTGACTCAGGATCGCCTTCAGGATCCGCGCGCGCCGGTAATAGGCTCCGGTGTTCAGAGCAACTACGGTCGGGGGCAAACATGGCACGCGACGCAGTTTTGGTTCAAAAAAACCGGGTGGGATAAGAAGCTGGATCTCAAGGTGGGCCTGATGCCGCCGGGAGAGGATTTTGATAACAACGGCTGCTTTTTTCAAAACCTGTCGCTGTGCGGCTCTTTAGCCGGCCACGGCAGCGGCGTCTGGTATAACACCCCCATAGGCCAGTGGGGCGGCCGTATTAAATACAGCCCTGCCCCGGCGCTTTACGTCCAGGCCGGCGCGTTTCAGTACAATCCTGCCTACGCCACCCGCCACGGAAGCTTCCAGCTGGATGGTACCGGGCATCTGGGGTACATGTACCTTTTTGAACTGGGATATCGACCTACTCTCGGCGCGGCAAAACTCCCCGGCATCTGGAAACTCGGGGGATGGTATAACACGGCGGACGCCAATGATGTGCTGGATGATGACAATGGCGATCCCTATGTGCTCACGCACCAGGCCGCCCGGCGACACGACGGCCGCTACGGAGGTTATCTCTATGTCGTCCAGCAGCTGACCTACTCGAGCAGCCAGCGCCAGCGTGGCCTTAGCCTTTTCGGGCATCTGGCAATGAATGATAAAGATACGGCGACAATGGACTATCAGATTCAGGCCGGCGCCATTTATCAAGGCCCTTTCGCCAGCCGTCCGCAGGACTTTATCAGCTTCGGCGTCAGTAAAATGCACGCCAACGACAGAGTCGCCCGTCGGGCGCAGCTCCTGAACCAGATGCGGGGGATCGATGATTATGATAACCCTCTGTATGTTCCGGTTCGCAGAGCCGAGTATGCCGCAGAGCTGCATTATAGCTTTCGCGCGACGCCATGGCTGACCGTGCGCCCTAACCTGCAGCTGCTCGTTCATCCGGGAGGAAGCGAAGAGATTAAAAACGCCTGGGTGCTCGGCAATCAGGTGACCGTCAAATTCTGATAAAACGGGCTGCCGCCGTCAGGCCTGACCCAGTGCGTGTGATCATTACCCATGGGCGCCCTTTCCTGCGGTTCTGAACCCCCCTGATCCCGGCATAGCCTTCCTGCTATGCCGGGTATTTCAACTACCGTTTGATTAACGCAAACACGCCCCAGCCAAAGTATTCGCGCGTATAAGTCGTATGGCGTTTTGGCGCCATCGTCAGCTCCGCCCGGACTTCTGGCACAAACTCATCATCGGGGTTTTCCTCCAACCAACGTCGCATGGTGAGCCATTTCGCCGCTTCGTAGCGGTCCCAACCTTCCTGGTCCGCCAGCACCATTTCGACGAGGTCATAGCCAAGCGCATCGTAAGAGGAGACCAGATCGGCAAGCGTCAGAAAGTCGGCGAGCGAAGAGGCGCCACAGGCCTGTGCTATCTCTTCCGTTGCCGGTACCTGGCGCCAGTACGGTTCGCCGATCAGCAGCATACCGCCGGGCTTGAGGCTTTTGCTCAGCAGCTCGATAGTCCCGGCGACGCCGCCGGCGATCCAGGTCGCGCCCACGCAGGCGGCGATGTCGCATTTTTCCTCGGCCACATAACCGGCGGCGTCCTGGTGAATAAACGTCACGCGGTCGGCAACGCCGAGCTCTTCTGCCCGCAGCTTAGCCTGCTCGCTGAACAGCGCGCTCATGTCGACGCCGATGCCGCGAATGCCGCGATCGCGCGCCCAGGTACAGAGCATCTCCCCCGACCCGCTGCCAAGATCGAGTATCCGGGTTCCGGCCTTCATTCGCAGCGCGCGGCCAAGGGCGGCGTATTTTTCCGGCGTAAACGGGTTATGGATGCGGTGAGCGCTTTCACTAATGGTGAAAATACGTGGAATATCCAATGGTTGAATTCCTTTTATGGGTTTTGCGGAAAGAGAATCGGGAACGTTTTTTTCGGCCAGCAGCGCGTACAGCTTGCCGGTAAAGGTTTCGCTGACCGGCCATTCCGCCTCATCCGGGCGAGTAATGGTGGTCAAACCCGCCGTGCGCAGCAGGTCGAGATAAGCATCATCATGCCAGGCGGTCATCCGGCTGCCGAAGCGCGTCACCTTGCCGCTCTCTTCAATCGCCATAAACCGCGTGGAGCTGGTTTGCGCCGCCGGATCCCAGGCGTGCTCCGTCAGCAGCAGGTGCGGAACATCAAGAAACAGCCCCTGCGGACAGCGCTGCCAGCCGGGATCGGCCATTCCCTGACGTTTAACCTCTGCATAGGTATGAACCTCGATGAGCAGCTTTCCCCACGGAACCAGCCACTGCGCGCAGCGATGAACCAGCGAGCGGGCCTCAGCCGCGCTGAACACGTTCAGTTCACCGAAGGTCATCATAATGAAATCAAACTGGGTTTCCGGCGCGTACTCGCGAACGTCCTGCTGGTGATAGGTAATATCCAGCCCGGCCGCCTGCGCCTGCTGCCGGGCCCAGGCGATCGACGCCGGCGAAAAATCCACGCCCGTACAGTAAAAGCCGCGCTCCGCCAGCAGGCGGGTGTAAAAGCCCGGCCCGCAGCCGAGGTCCAGAATGCGCGCGCCGGCGGGTAGCTGTCCGGCAATCCACGCGACCTGTTGTTCGATAACCGCCCGCCTGCGGCTGGCCCAGTCGTGCTCCTGCGACAGATGGTTCTCCAGCATACGCTGGCTAAAAGCCGGTTCATCCCAGGGGATTTTGCGCTCCCGGGATGACAACGCGATATGCCTGGAACCTGTAATAATCGTGCCAATAGTCATCATCATCTCCTTATTGATTACTCGCGCCAGTGCTCGGGTTTCATTAACGCCCGGGCGCACTGTATCTGGCCCGCTCGCCCCAGCGGCTGAGACGAAATCGGCTGCAGCATCCAGCAGGCTTTATGCGCCGCGGGAATCGGATAAGGCGCCGGATAGCCTTTATCTCCCGCGCATGGCTCAAACCCGTGCCTGGGGTAGTAAGCGGCGTGGCCCAGAACAAATACCGTCTGGCTTCCCATTGCTTTCAACTGCTCAATGCCGTGCCGGATAAGCTCTCCGCCAACGCCTACGCCCTGGTATTCCGGCACCACCGCCAGGGGAGCAAGGATGTGCATCATCGGCGAGTCCGGCTCCCCTTTGAACGTCGCCCGGGTGAATAAAATATGCCCAACCGCCTCTCCGTTATGCCTGGCCAGCAGCGATAGCGTCGGGCAGGCGCTCTCATCGTTAAGCAAATCGGCCACCAGCCTGGCCTCTTTGCTGTAGCCGAAAGCCCGGGTTTCGACGTCGAGAATGTCATCGGTATCGCCTTCAGAGGCGACATGAAAAGTGAAGCTGTGGTTTGTCATCAGAGGCTCCTTAGCGATTGTCCAGCTGTGCGCGGACGTTATTCAGCCCGGTGGTATTGATGCGGTAGGGCTGTCCGTTGACGGACTTAATCAGCTTTTTGGTTTTGAGTTTTTTGAAAACGGCGAGCGTGCAGTCGCTGAGCAGGAGCCCTTCGCGGCTGTAGCATTCAACAGAGGTGACGCGGCCTGATGCATCGCGGATGTGCGCGATCCGGCCACCTTTAGCGAGAACGTGTAAGGTACGTTGTTCCTGACGGGATAGATTCATACTGAAGAAACCTGTTAATCATCATGCGTAAAAACGAGCCAACACCCGCAGGTGTTCGCGTAAGGTTTAAGCGCAGCGATAACCAGTCCGGCCTGAAAAGGTCGGGAAGCTGATTATCTGATGATGACATTCTCCAGCATCAAAGCCTCGGTGAGAGTTGAAAAGGTATTTACCAGCGGAATGATAACACGTAGTTTTTATATGGAAATCGTAATAATCAAAAAGTGTGATCTGCTGCGAGTCCGTACGCGCTCCGGCCGGCATCAATGACCGCCTCCGTTCTTCTGGTCGATAGGTTTGGTACATTGGTTAACCATTTCGCAACACGACGCTACCCGCCGCGCACTGACCCTATGCCCATGAAGAATTCCACTTCCCCGGTTCTGAGTAATCTCTTGAAGTACATGAAAAATGCTTAACACTAACGCCAGCAGAATCAGCCCGCGCCCCGTGGCGGTTTAACAATGCCGCCCTGTTTAACGTTCCCTCCCCTTCACGCATCTCCGTCACACTTTGGTTTACCAATTTGCCATTCATGGTTGACATGTTCGACCAATTGGAGGAATTTATACGCCATATCGTCTGGTTTCCCCTCCGTTACGATGGTTGACCGGAACCGACGCTACCATCAAAGCAGCGGCCTGAAGCAGGTCAATAACGTGAAAGAGGTTAAGCATGGAACAGACATGGCGCTGGTATGGCCCTAACGATCCGGTCACTTTAGCTGACGTCCGTCAGGCGGGCGCAACCGGAGTGGTTACCGCCCTGCACCATATCCCGAACGGTGAAGTGTGGACGGTTGACGAAATCCTCAAGCGTAAAGCCATCGTGGAAGCCGCCGGGCTGGTATGGTCGGTGGTCGAAAGCGTACCGATTCACGAAGAGATCAAAACCCATACCGGCAACTACGCGAAGTGGATCGCTAACTACCAGCAGAGCCTGCGCAATCTGGCCCAGTGCGGCATCCGTACCGTGTGCTACAACTTTATGCCGGTCCTTGACTGGACCCGTACCGACCTGGAATACGTCCTGCCGGATGGCTCCAAAGCCCTGCGTTTCGATCAAATTGAATTCGCCGCCTTTGAACTGCATATCCTCAAGCGTCCGGGCGCGGAAGCGGACTACACCGCCGAAGAGGTCGCTCAGGCGAATCAGCGTTTCGCCGCCATGAGCGATGAAGATAAAGCGCGCCTGACCCGCAACATTATCGCCGGTCTGCCGGGCGCGGAAGAGGGATATACCCTCGACCAGTTCCGCCAGCACCTTGCCACCTATAAAGATATTGATAAAGCCGCGCTGCGCGAGAATTTCGCCGTCTTCCTGAAAGCGATTATCCCCGTCGCCGAAGAGGTTGGCGTACGTATGGCGGTACACCCGGACGATCCGCCGCGCCCGATTCTCGGCCTGCCGCGCATCGTCTCGACCATTGAAGATATGCAGTGGATGGTCGACACGGTGAACAGCATGGCTAACGGCTTTACCATGTGCACCGGCTCCTACGGGGTCCGCGCCGACAACGATCTGGTGGATATGATTAAGCAGTTCGGCCCGCGCATTTACTTCACCCATCTGCGCTCTACGCTGCGCGAAGAGAACCCGAAAACGTTCCACGAAGCCGCTCACCTGCACGGCGACGTGGACATGTACGAAGTGGTGAAAGCGATTGTTGAAGAAGAGCACCGCCGTAAAGCGGAAGGCAAAGAGGATCTTATCCCTATGCGTCCTGACCACGGCCACCAGATGCTCGACGATCTGAAAAAGAAAACCAACCCCGGCTATTCCGCGATTGGTCGCCTGAAAGGGCTGGCTGAAGTTCGCGGCGTCGAGCTGGCGATTCAGCGCGCTTTTTTTAGCCGCTAATTCCTGACTGGCGGGGCCGACGTCCCGCCTTTACCTCTTCGGCCGCCTTTTGCGGCCCACTCTGGAGTTTGCTATGACTGCAACCATTGCCGACAGCAACCTGCCGGTGACGCGCCCCGCGTGGGATCGTTCTCGCCTGGAATCCCGCATCGTTCACCTGGGCTGCGGCGCATTTCACCGCGCGCATCAGGCGCTTTATACCCATCATCTGCTGGAAACCAGCGACAGCGACTGGGGCATCTGCGAAGTCAACCTGATGCCGGGCAACGATCGCGTTCTGATTGAACAGCTGAAAAATCAGCAGCTGCTCTACACGGTGGCGGAAAAAGGCGCTGACAGCACCGCGCTGAAAATTATCGGTTCGATGAAAGAGGCGCTGCATCCGGAAATCGACGGCTGTGACGGCATTCTGCGCGCCATGACGCGTCCGCACACGGCAATCGTCTCCCTGACGGTCACTGAAAAAGGCTACTGCACCGATGCGGCCAGCGGCCAGCTCGATCTCAACAACCCGCTGATTCAACACGACCTCGCCAACCCGACGACGCCGAAATCCGCCATAGGCTATATCGTCGAAGCGCTGCGCCTGCGCCGTGAGCAGGGTCTTGAGGCCTTTACGGTGATGTCCTGCGATAACGTCCGCGAGAATGGCCACGTGGCGAAAGTGGCGGTGCTTGGCCTGGCCCGGGCGCGCGACCCGCTGCTGGCGGCGTGGATTGAAGCCCATGCCACCTTCCCGTGTACCATGGTTGACCGCATCGTACCCGCGGCGACGCCGGAAACGCTGCAGGAGATTGCCGACCAGCTTGGGGTCTACGATCCGTGCGCCATCGCCTGCGAACCGTTCCGCCAGTGGGTGATTGAAGATAGCTTCGTCAGCGGCCGCCCGGCGTGGGATAAAGTCGGCGCGCAGTTTGTTGAAGACGTCGTGCCGTTTGAAATGATGAAGCTGCGGATGCTCAACGGCAGCCACTCCTTCCTGGCGTATCTTGGCTATCTCGGCGGCTATGAAACCATCGCCGATACCATGACCAACCCGGCCTATCGTGAAGCGGCTTTCGCCCTGATGATGCAGGAGCAGGCGCCGACGCTCTCCATGCCGGAAGGCACCGATCTCCAGGCCTACGCCACGCTGCTGATTGCCCGTTTCAGCAACCCGTCGCTGCGCCATCGTACCTGGCAGATCGCCATGGACGGTAGCCAGAAGCTGCCGCAGCGCCTGCTGGATCCCATCCGTCTGCATCTGCAAAACGGCAGCAGCTGGCGCCATCTGGCGCTCGGCGTGGCGGGCTGGATGCGCTATACCCAGGGCATCGACGAGCGGGGGCAGCCTATTGATGTTGTCGACCCGCTGCTGGCGGAGATCCAACAGATCAACCAGCGTTTTCAGGGTGCAGAACGCGTCGCCGCGCTGCTGGCGTTAAGCGGAATTTTTGCCCACGATCTGCCGGACAATAGCGATTTTATTGCGGCGGTGACGCAGGCTTACCACGCGCTGTGCGAACGCGGCGCCCGCGAGTGCGTTGCGGCGCTCGGCGGCGGCCTGTAACGCTCTGTCCTGCCATGGGTCAACTGCACACCAATGTGGTTGACCCGTTTTCCCACTCTCCGCGCACGGGGAGGTGCCAACCCCCTGGCCAGATGCTATAGTCAGCCACCGGGCTATCGCATCTCACAACATAACATCATGAAATCACAAACTTCTCAGCACAGACCCTATCAGGAAGTCGGCGCGTTGATCCGCAATCTGATCGTCCAGACGCCCTATAACCCCGGCGATCGCTTACCGCCGGAACGTGAAATCGCCGAGATGCTGGACGTGACCCGCACCGTGGTCCGCGAGGCGCTGATCATGCTGGAGATTAAAGGGCTGGTCGAAGTGCGCCGCGGCGCCGGGATCTACGTGCTCGATAACGCCGTCGGAGAAGGCGCGGCGGAGAGCGCGGACATCAATCATTGCAATGATGCCGGTCCGTTTGAACTGCTGCAGGCCCGCCAGCTGCTGGAGAGCAATATCGCCGAATTTGCCGCCCTGCAGGCAACCCGGGAAGATATCATCAAAATGCGCCAGGCTTTGCAGCTGGAAGAGCGCGAGCTGGCCAGCAGCGCGCCGGGCGGCTCCGAAAGCGGCGATATGCAGTTTCATCTGGCCATTGCCGAAGCGACCCACAACAGTATGCTGGTCGAGCTGTTCAGGCAGTCATGGCAGTGGCGGGAAAATAACCCCATGTGGATCCAGCTGCACCGCCATCTCGGCGATACCCACTACCGCCAGGAGTGGCTGGTGGATCACAAACGGATCCTCGCCGCCTTAATCAAAAAAGACGCCCGGGCGGCCAAGCTTGCCATGTGGCAGCATCTGGAAAACGTCAAACGCCGCCTGCTGGAGTTCTCCAACGTCGATGATATCTACTTCGACGGCTACCTGTTCGACTCCTGGCCGCTGGACAACGCTGACGCCTGATCCCTGCCGCTGGCGCACGGATAGCGGCCGTCCGCGCGCCTTCTGTGCCGCAGCGCAAAAGTTGATAATGATTCTCATCTTTATTGTCGCCCTGACCGCGCAGTGATAAGGTGACGTCATCCGATGACGCCCTCTCCGGTGCCGAAAACCGCATGAACAAGACAACTACGCAGAACGAACCCGCCCGCCAGGCGCTGAGGAAAACCTTCTCCGTCAGCGAGTTTATGGCGTTTGGTGAACGATACGGTATCGACTACCGCTTCCCGCAGCTGCTGCAAAAGCCGGAGCCTCCGCACGCCAGCCCGGTGCTGCGGGGAGAAGTGGAAGAGATGACCCTGCCCTGCGGCATGTGCGTCACCCATTCTGATGTTCACGTATTGCAGCCTTATGAGACCACCTCCCGCCACAGTAGCCCGCTCTATATGCTGGTGGTGCTGGAAGGCTGCGTCGCGCTGACCCTCAACGGGGAGCAGCACCTGGTGCGTTCCGGGATGGCCTTCACCTCGCGCCTTAGCGAACATCAGGCCATGCGCGCCCGCCACGATGCCGACAGCCGGCTCCGTACGCTCTCCCTCGGACTCTACCCGGACGGCACCTGGCGCGATGGCCTGCTCGATTCATTGATGCGCGAGTGGGAAAGGTGCCAGACGCCAACGCTTATCTGGCAGATACCGGGTTTTCTGCTGAGCGGACTGCAGTACGCGCAGCAGAGCGCGCTGAGTCGCGTGTCCCGACAGCTGATGCTGGAAGGGCTTATCCTGCAGCTGTTCGGCCATGGGCTGAGCGTCTGTCAGGATGAAAGCGCGAAGCACGTCGCCCCGGCGGGCGGCGAACAGCAGCGGCTGGAGAGAGTTCGCCGCCTGCTGGAGCAGGCGCCGGAAAACGACTATACCCTCAATGAGCTGGCCCAGCGGGCGGCGATGAGCTCCAGCAGCTTGCGCAGTAAGTTTCGCCAGGCCTACGGCTGTTCGGTTTTTGACTACCTGCGCGATTGCCGCCTGGCGCGGGCAAGAAGCTATCTGCTGGAAGGCTATAGCGTGCAGCAGGCGGCCTGGATGTCGGGCTACCAGCACGCCACCAACTTCTCTACCGCTTTTCGTCGGCGCTACGGCATCTCGCCCTGCGATGTGCAAAAGCCGGGCTAATCCATTTTTCCCCTTTTTGCGAAAAATAGTCAGCGGCTTTGGCAGCGCGCATACGCATCCTGGCATTGCGCATAGCTATAGACAGCATCAAAAAGGTAATAATTCTTATTAACAATTAGAAATGCCTTTGGAGATGTTCATGTTTGCGAAAACTCGCCTGGCGCTACTGGTAGGATGGGTGACCGGCGGCGTCGCCTTCCCGCTGCTGGCCCAGGAAACAACAAAAAACGAAACCATCGTGGTCACTTCGCAGATGCAGAGCGGCGCGACCAAAATTGCCACCCCGGATATAGAGACCCCGCAATCGGTGTCCATTATCACGCGCGAGCAGTTTGAAGAACAGGGCGCGATCAGCGTCCGCCAGGCCGTGAGCTATACCCCCGGGGTTTACAGCAACCAGATTGGCGCCTCCAACCGCTTTGACTATATCGTCCTGCGCGGCTTCTCCGACGGCAGCCTGGATAACGTCTATCTCGACGGCCTGAAAATGATGGGCGATACCAACTCGCACAGCTCGCTGGTGGTCGATCCGTGGTTCCTGGAAAATATCGAAGTGGTGCGCGGCCCGGCCTCGGTGCTGTACGGCCGCTCTTCACCCGGCGGCATCGTCGCCCTCACCTCGCGTAAACCCTCATTCGATCCCGGCGGAGAAATTAAGCTGTTTGCCGGGAATAACAACCAGCGCGGGGCAGCGTTTGACGTTACCGGGGCGCTGGACGATAACGATCGCGTGGCGGCGCGCTTAAGCGGCATGACCCGCTATGCAGACTCGCAGTTTGATACCTTAAAAGAGCAGCGCTACGCGATTATGCCCAGCCTGACCTGGCGCATCACCGACCAGACGCGCCTTGATTTAATGGCCTATCTGCATCGCGACCCGGAGGGCGGCAGCCACTCGGGCCTCCCCTATGAAGGTACTGTGGTGCCGCACTACGGCAAGAAAATCGCTAACACCTTCTTCGAGGGAGAAGATGACTACGACAAGTACGATCGCCGCGAAAATATGGTCGGCTACAACTTCGAGCATCTGTTTGATAACGGCTGGTCGGTGCGGCAGAAGCTGCGCTACCTGCATACCAAAGTCGAGCTGAATCAGGTTTATGCCGCGGGCTGGCTGAACGAAACCGAGCTGAACCGCGGCTATTCCGGCTCGGACGAAAAGATGAACGCCATCACCCTCGATAACCAGCTCGACGGCAGCGTCGATACCTGGGCCGTTAACCATCGCCTGCTGATAGGGATCGACTATCAGGACCGCAGCAACGACACCACCGGCTACTATGGCGCATTCCCGGCCATTGACGCTTTTAATCCGGTCTACGGCGCGAAGCCGGATTACATCACCATGTACAGCCGCGAGAAGCACAAGCTGCGCCAGACCGGCTACTATTTACAGGATCAAATGTCCTGGGAGCGCTGGCGTTTGACCCTCGGCGGGCGCTACGACCAGGTCAGCGTCTCCAACATCGATAAGCTTAATCAAACGCGCAGCGATCTGGATAAGAACAACTTCAGCACCCGCGCCGCGCTGCTGTATCTGTTCGATAACGGGTTTGCCCCGTACATCAGCTACTCCACCGCCTTTACGCCCACCAGCTTCGCCGACGAAAACGGCAACGTGCTGGATCCGATGAAAGGCAAGCAGTGGGAAGCCGGGCTGAAGTATGAGCCGGAAGGAATGAACAGCCAGTTCAGCGCCTCGGTATTCCGCATCAATCAGACCAATATCGCCACCAAAGAAGAGCCGACCGATCCGTATCGTTCGATTGGTGAAATTGAGTCGAAAGGGGTGGAGCTGGAGGCGATAAGCCAGCTAACCGATAGCTTCCGCCTGCAGGCCGCCTATACCTACACCGACATTCGCTATAAGAAAAGCAGCCCGGAAGAGCAAGGCAAGCGTGCCGTTTACGCGCCGCGCAATCAGGCCAGCGCCTGGCTGAGCTATGATGTGAAAAGCGGCCCGCTGGATGGCCTGACGCTGGGTTCCGGCGTGCGCTACGTCAACGGCATTACCAGCGACCGCCTGAATACGCACACTCTGCCGTCCTGGACGCTGGTGGATATGGCGATCGGCTATGACCTGTCGAAGGTGGGAATTAAAGGCCTCAGCGCCCAGCTGAACGTGAATAACCTGACCGACAAGAGCTACATTGCCGCCTGTAACTCGCTCTCTTACTGCTACTTTGGCGCAGAGCGCAGTATCGTCGGCAGCGTCTCCTGGAAGTTCTGATCGCGCTAAAAAAGCCCGGAGTTTTGCGCTCCGGGCTGCGGGTTACTCTTCCGCTTTATGGGCCCACGCGGGCATGGCCGTTAAGTAGCGCATCGCCCGCTTGCGCGCTTCCGCGGGGCCAACCTTCTGCCAGGAATCGAGGAACTCGGCCAGGCCGGAGACGGCGTCCTCCCAGGATTTAAGCTTCCCCTCGCTATCGCAGCACCAGGCGCAGTACTCTTCGCTTGCGCTTTTCGCCTCCCCGGCGGACATTGGCATTCCACAGGCCTGACAAAACCGTTCTTGCTGTGACATAGAGCGCTCCTTTCTTGCGGATTGAGCATAAAAAATACCGCGTTTTTCGTCCAATAACGTCCTGCCAGCTCAAATAACCGTAAATTACCCGTGGTTATTATAGCCACAGCCTGGCTTGTGCCCGGCTTCCTGAACGCGTTCGACTACACTAAACAGGGACAGATGTTTGATACCGCTGCGTCTGCCGGGAGCTTCTATAAACGGCAGGCCCAGCCGAGCCGGACGCATTCACTGCTAAAACAGTTTACGACAGGACGCAACCATGCAACTTAACGACCCTACCCTTTTTCGCCAGCAGGCGTTGATTAACGGACGCTGGCGCGACGCCAGCAGCAAAGAGACCCTCGCGGTCACGAACCCCGCCAACGGCCAGCAGCTGGGCAGCGTGCCCAAAATGGGCGCCGCAGAAACCCGCGAGGCTATCGATGCCGCCGCCGGCGCGCTGCCCGCATGGCGCGCCCTTACCGCCAAAGAACGCTCCGCTATCCTGCGCCGCTGGTTTGAGCTGATGATGGAGCATCAGGACGATTTGGCGCGCCTGATGACGCTGGAACAGGGTAAACCGCTGGCGGAAGCAAAAGGTGAAATCAGCTACGCCGCCTCCTTTATCGAGTGGTTTGCCGAAGAGGGAAAGCGCATCTACGGCGATACCATTCCCGGCCATCAGGCCGACAAGCGGCTGCTGGTGATTAAACAACCGATTGGCGTGACCGCCGCTATCACCCCGTGGAATTTTCCCTCGGCGATGATCACCCGTAAAGCGGGTCCGGCGCTGGCCGCAGGCTGCACGATGGTGCTCAAGCCCGCCAGCCAGACCCCGTTCTCCGCGCTGGCGCTGGCGGAGCTCGCCAACCGCGCCGGGATCCCCGAGGGCGTGTTTAACGTGGTCACCGGTTCGGCCAGCGAAGTCGGCAATGAGCTCACCGGTAACCCGCTGGTACGCAAACTCTCGTTTACCGGCTCGACGGAAATTGGCCGCCAGCTGATGGAACAGTGCGCGAAAGATATCAAGAAGGTCTCGCTGGAGCTCGGCGGCAACGCGCCGTTTATCGTTTTTGACGACGCCGATCTGGATAAAGCCGTCGAAGGCGCGCTGGCCTCCAAGTTTCGCAACGCCGGGCAGACCTGCGTCTGCGCCAACCGCCTGTATGTCCAGGATGGCGTCTACGATCGTTTCGCCGAAAAGCTTCAGCAGGCGGTGAGTAAGCTG
Source organism: Klebsiella sp. PL-2018 (assembly GCF_019048985.1). NCBI lineage: Bacteria > Pseudomonadati > Pseudomonadota > Gammaproteobacteria > Enterobacterales > Enterobacteriaceae > Klebsiella > Klebsiella sp. PL-2018. Next base: position 1,167,412 of record NZ_CP077673.1, on the reverse strand, counting down.
CAAATCGGCGATGGCCTGCAGCCGAACGTCACCATCGGGCCGCTGATTGACGAGAAAGCGATCGCCAAAGTACAGGAGCATATCGCCGATGCGCTGGGCAAAGGCGCGCGGATAGTAACCGGCGGGAAAGTTCATGAGCTCGGCGGAAACTTCTTTCAGCCAACGATTCTGGTGGACGTCCCCGGTGATGCCAAAGTGGCGAAAGAAGAGACCTTTGGCCCCCTCGCCCCGCTATTCCGCTTTAAAGATGAAGCGGATGTTATTGCTCAGGCCAACGACACCGAATTCGGCCTGGCGGCCTATTTCTACGCTCGCGATCTGAGCCGCGTCTTTCGCGTCGGCGAAGCGCTGGAGTACGGCATTATCGGGATTAACACCGGCCTGATCTCCACCGAGGTCGCCCCGTTCGGCGGCGTGAAATCTTCCGGTCTCGGCCGCGAAGGGTCGAAGTATGGCATCGAGGATTACTTAGAAATCAAATACATGTGCATTGGGATTTAGCCAATAAACGCGCCAGCCCCGCTGGCGCGAATTTTTTAACGCTCAAGTGCGGATCGGCCAGGAAATGTAGTCACGACGGCCGTTCGTTTGCCGCCCGGGTCTCTCCGCCCCTATTTAATCGTAACCGCCATTTTTATGCTTCAGGCAATGATAAAAATATTATTGCCCGTCAGGAAAAGTTATCTCCTCTCAGTCCGGGGCAGGTTCGACATAAGATTAATCGTAGGCTACAATAATCAACGCCGAGCTAAAGCTTAATTTTTGAATAGATTCATAGACATAAATTCAGCTTTAAAGAAGGACAGGACATCATTTTATTGACTATAAAACGAGCAAAAAGATGACGGATAGCACCATTAAAATTTACAACGCCCGCTATAGTAAGCTGATGAAGCTACTGGATTTTATTGCCGTCAACTTGTTCATTTTCGCTTATTTAAAATACTTTTTCGTCGAACCCTCAACGGCCTCTCTGTTCCTGGGCATAATATATTCACTGATTTTTATCAGAGCCAATGAACACTTTCAGCTATATTCTGGTCAGTTTAAAGGCCAGTATTTAAAAAAATTAACTAAATTGTTTTTCAGCGTCAGTATAAGCGGCTTGTTATCATTTTTATTGTTTGTAAGTGCCGAATTATTACTGAACAATCACGCCAGCACAAACGCGGTGCGATTAGCTGAAATTATTGTGCTGTGCTCGATTGCCATATTTATTAGTATGTTTCTGATTCGCGTTATCTCCAGCCGCTATTTTTTCAAATCCAGACTCAAGGTGGCTATTTTAGGCATAACGCCAGCCGGGCTGGCCATCGAGCAGGCGCTGTTTAAGGAGTATACCCACGACGGGATTGACATCACCTTCTTTGAGGACCGCGCCGTGCAGCGCGACAGTCGCCTGCTCAGCATTGATAAAAAAGGCAACTCACGCGACCTGCTGGCGCTGGCGAAAGCCGGAGAAATCGATGAAGTCTATATTGCCCTGCCGATGGTCGCCCAGCAGCGTATTCGCCAGTTCTTGAATGAATTTTCCGACACCACCGTAGATGTGTTTCTGGTACCGGACCTCTTTTCCTACAGCTCACATATTTCTCAGCTGCGGATGTTTGGCAATATTCAGACGATCAGCATTTTTACCTCGCCGTTTGAAGGCGAAGGCGCGGTACTCAAGCGTATCGAAGATATCGTGCTTGGCGCTTTTTTTACCCTGGTCAGCCTGCCGGTCATGCTGGCGGTGGCGATCGGAATTAAGCTGACTTCGCCGGGCCCGGTGCTGTTTAAACAAAACCGTTACGGCCTGAACGGTAAACAGATCCCCGTCTGGAAGTTCAGAACCATGCGCGTGATGGAAAATAGCGCGGTAGTGACCCAGGCAACGCGTAACGATCCGCGCATTACCCGCTTCGGCGCCTTTTTACGTAAAACCTCGCTTGACGAACTGCCGCAGTTTTTTAACGTGCTGCAGGGAACCATGTCGATAGTGGGCCCACGCCCTCACGCGGTCGCGCATAATGAGCAGTATCGCGTGCTGGTGGAAAATTACATGATCCGCCATAAAGTGAAGCCCGGCATTACCGGGCTGGCGCAAATACACGGTTTTCGCGGCGAAACCGACACGATTGATAAAATGGAAAAACGCATTCAGTACGATCTGGAATATATTCAGTCGTGGTCGCTGCTGCTGGACATTAAAATTGTGTTTTTAACGTTTTTCCGCGGATTTGTGGGGAAGAATGCGTTCTGAACTCACTTTCCTCGCAGGTTTGCTGGCGATGCCTTACGCATGGGCTGACCTGCAGGCAAAACCACATACCGGTGTGGCTGGCATCGATTTCGAGAGCCAGGTGGGTTATGACGTCGGTTACAATGACAACGTGACCTGGCAACGCTACGGCGGGAATGAAATCGGCTCCGCTTATCAAGGCGTTAAGCCGATTTTCAAAGCCATCGGCGAGCGCTACGAGGACCGCTATTTATTGATGTACTCCGGCGATTACCGCCGCTACGCCAGCGATAGCGCAGATAACCGCGACAACCATTTTTTTATGTTTAACGGCAAGTGGCGCTTCGGCAGCATGCACGGGCTGTCGTTGGATCTCGATGAAACGTTCGGCCATGAAGAGCGCGGCCGCGATACCACCGAGGGGTTTCTCCCCGAGCAGTTTAAAGAGTTTGGCATTAATAAGCCCATCGCCACGCGCTTCTTTAACAGTGAACTGCGCTATAGCTACGGGGCGCCGGAAGGCCGCGGTAAAGCAGAAGTTGCGCTAATGCATAAGCAGCTGCGCTTTCGCAATCTCGACAGCATTGAGGACGCCAGCGCCGACTTTCATTATTACATGCACGATCAGGAGTGGCATGAAAACAGCGTGGTCGCCGAGCTTTTTGATCAAAAAGCCAAAACGCTGCGCTATCGCTACAGTTTTATTACCAACCAGCGTCGCTATGAGCTCAACCCGTTAAAAGACAGTAATGAATATTACCTGCTGGTCGGCATGAAAAATCGTCTTTCCGGCAAGACCGAGATCAACGGCAACGTCGCCTGGCTGTATAAAGATTTTATCCATAATCCCGACTCGCAGGGATTCAACGGCCTGAACTGGGATATTAACGCCGACTGGAAACCGCTTGAACAGATAAAGCTCAACCTACACAGTTCACAACGAATAAAAGATCCCACCGACTCCGGCGGCTATATTCTGGTATCAAATTTCGGTCTGGGCTATGAGCACCACTGGCTGGTCGACCGGTTCTCCACTCTGGTTGATTACTCTTATATTACAGAGGATTACAAACACCAGACCAACGGACGCAAAGATCGATCAAACCTCGTTTCGCTCACCTTCAACTACGACTACCGTCCATCCGTTAATTTTCAGCTGAAGCTGCAATGGAACACGATGCATTCTAATAAAGAAAAAGATGCCTTTTATATTGGCCCGGACTATGACCATGAGGTCGAGCGCACGCTGGGCTACAACGACTCGGCCATTATTTTTATGACGCAGGTACAAATATGATCCTTAGCTATGGAAAACGGGCGGTGATTTCTCTTCTGGCGCTATGGCTGGCGGGCTGTTCGGCGCCGCCGCAGACAATCCGAACGCCGCCGGATGCCGTTTATCATCTGGACCAGGGAGATGAGATCAATATCGCGGTTTCCGGCGAACAGGATCTCACTATGCGCGTAAAAATCGATAATAGCGGCAGCGTTGATTATCCTTATATAGGCTCCCTGATGCTGAAAGGGAAAACGCCTGAACAGGTCGGCAACGAAATTGCCGATAAGCTGCGCGGTAACTATCTGCAGGCGCCAATGGTGACCGTGAGCATTGCCGAATACCGTAAAATTTATCTGTTAGGCGAAGTCAAAAAACCGGACGGTTACGCCTGGGAACCGGGCTTAACCGCTGAAAAAGCCATTGCGCTGGCCGGCGGGTTTACCGATCGCGCCGATCGCCATGACATCCGCATTCGTCAGTTTCGCAGCGGTAAACTGCTGGAAAACGTCGCCGCCGACTCCGCCGTACAGGCCGGAGATACCATCATCATTGGCATGAGTTTCTTCTGATATGGCTATTTCATTAGTTGAAAATGGAAAGAAGAAAGAAGGCTTTATCGACTTCACGCCTTATTTCAACAAAATTAAGCACAAGCTGATCTGGTGCCTGGTGGTGGTGGTGGTGGCTGCCGCGGCGTCGTGGATCCTGACGCGCTTTATGTCATCCAGCTATACCGCAACCGCGACGGTGCTGTTTAAAGCGCAGTCGCAGGATGTTACCCCCCTGCCGCGGCTGGAAAACTATGATTCCACCCGCAGCGATTACTATGAAACCAAATACGCGCTGATGGGCTCCCGCGTCGTGCTGGAAGCCGCGGTAAAAGCGCTAAAGCTGGATCGGGACCCGGAATTTAACGGCGGGGACAATCTTGATGAGGCCGCGCGGGTCAATAATGCGCTGCGCGCCCTGCAAAAAAACCTGACCATCTCCGGCGTGCGCACCACGCAGCTGGTATCCGTTTCGATGGAGGCGAAATCGCCGCAAAAAGCCGCCGATATCGCCAACGGCGTGGCGCAGGCGTTTATCGATTACAGCCTGGCGCAGAAGCAGAAAATCTTACTTCAGGCCCAGGGCTGGAACGAGAAAATGATGGACGATCTGCGCGATAAGCTCGATCGCCAGAAAGCCGACATCGATGATTTTCTCAAACAAAACGGCCTGCTGACCTTCCGCAGCATGGATGGCTACGAGACCGAGCGCCTGGGGATCGTAATTAACCATCTGGCCGACGCCACCCAGCGCCGTCTGAAAGCGCAAACGGTATGGGATAAAGTGCGCCGTCAGCAGGGAAAAGCGCCGGAAGCCATCATCTCGCTGCCGGAAATTTCCGGTCATCCGCAGATTCAGGATCTGCGGATCGCGCTGATCCAGACGCGGCGTAACCTATCGGAAGCGGCAAAACACTATGGCCCTAAGCATCCGAAATATCTTCAGGCTCAGGCCCAGCTGCAGGTCGTCAACGGGCAGATAGGCCAGGTGTTGGGGGAACTGCTTAACGGCTTACGCCAGCAGTATCAGATTGCGCTGGACGATGAACAGCACTATCAGAAGATGCTCGACGATCAGAAAGCCGACTTCCAGGCGCTGGGCGCCAAGCGCGACAAATACAACACCATGATGACCGCGCTGAACAAAACCGAAGAGCTGTATAAATCGCTGTATCAGCGGGCGAATGAGCAGAAGCTCTCCGAGAGCTTTTCGGTTCCCGATGAAGTGATCTACGATGCCGCCGTGCCGCCAAATCTTCCTTCTAAACCGCAGCGCGGTCTGCTTATCGTGATGGCGACCCTGATGGCGCTGGCGCTGTACATCATGTACCTGATAGTCAGCACCGCGCTCGACAAAACGGTGAACAGCATCAGCGAACTGAAAGCCAAAACGGGCCTTGATGCCAGCGGTGAGTTTCCGCTGTTGCCTCAGGCGAACAGCGCGAAGCTGACGTTCCAGAACCTGCTGTATGCCGATATGCTCCACAGCCTGCGCCTGGCGCTGCTCGGCCAGAATACTCATAGCGGGACGATACTGGTGACCTCGGCGCAGGCCGATGCCGGCAGCAGCCTGATTGCCGAAATGCTGGCGTGGTCCGCCGCTAAGTCAGGCAAAACCTTGCTCATCGATATAGATTATCTGGCAAGCGCGGGGCTCTCCGCGCGCTATCCTCAGCATAAAACAGGGTTCAGCGAGCGTCTTGATGGCCGCAGCGCCGCGTCCCAGGCTGTGGTCCCCCTTTCCGAGACGCTGGATTTTATGCCGCGAGGCGAACTCAGCGACTCAGCCCTGCTGCTGCTCACTTCTGAGCGGCTCCCGGCGCTGCTGACGACGCTGCGGCAGACCTACGATTATCTGATTATTGATGCGCCATCGCTCGGGCTGGCCCAGGACGCCCTGCTGCTCGCGCCGCACGTCGATATCAGCCTGCTGGTGGTCAGCGCAGGCGAGCAGGCGTCGCGCATCCGCGACGCGCAACATCGTCTGCAAGCCGCCGCGCCAACGCCTGTCGCCACCATGCTTAACCGGGTACAAGAAGAGAACCTGGAGACGCAGGAGGGCAAACGCCTGCCCGAGCGCGGCATGGGCGAACTGATTTCACCGAAGTAGCGATTATGAACTTAATTAAGAGTATTTCTTCAATCGCCAGCTCCTCGGTCCTCTCGCAGGCGATCGGCGCTTTTTCCGTGTGGCTGATTTCCCATCGCTACGGCATGGCGGAAGTCGGGCACTATGCGATGATCTACAGCAACGTGCTGATTGGCGCGCAGGTTTGCACCTTTGCGTCGCAGCTGCTGATCCCGCGCCAGGAAGAGCATGAGCTGGGGCAGAACGTGGTGTTTTGCCTGCTGCAAAGCCTGCTTCTGGCGCTGCCATGGGCGGTCATCACGGGACTGATATTCCATCTCAATATCGCGTTTCTCTATCTGCTCACCTTCGGCTATGCGCTGGTTTTGATCGCCGAGAACCTCTCGCTGCGCGGCGGTAACTATCGGTTCCTCACCTTTCAGCGTATCGCCGTGTCGCTGGTGGTGGCGATAGCTCTGCTGGCGATGCCGAATACCACGCTGTTCTATATTGCCTGGATGGCGGGCATTTTGCTGCTGCTCGGCCTCTGCCTGCTGCGTTTGTTTCGCTTCAGCACCCTGACGCCGGCGCACTTTTCACCACGGGCGAACGGCCTTTTTGCGCGCCAGCACTGGCAGCACCTCAGCCGCGTCGGCAGCGCGGAAGTGCTGGCGATGGCCAGCAATAACCTGCCGACGATGTTGATAAATATCTGGTTTTCACCGCTGGTCGCGGGCTATTTCTCGGTGGTGAGCCGCTTCTGTTTATCACCGGTGATGATTGTCGGTAACGCGGTGCGCAACTCCATCTTTTCAAAATGGTCGATGGATTTTCGCAACGGCACCTTTAACTATCCGGAGTACAAAAAGATTCGCCTGCTGCTGATGGCCGCGGCGCTGATCTGTATCCTTGGGATCTGGATTTTCTATCCGCTGGTCATGCGCCTGGGATTCAGTCAGGAGTGGCTCAATTCAATTCCAACCTCACGCTATATGCTGCCCTATCTGTTCGCCGCGCTGGCCGTCAGTCCGCTGACCGTTATTGAGCTTATCTTTGGTTCTAAACGCTATTTTTTACGCATTCAGATCGAGCAGCTGCTGATTATTATCGTCGCTTTTATCGCGCTGCCTGAATTGGGCCAGCGCTATGAGATAGCCCTCCTGACGTTCTCCGTGCTGACCAGCATTCGCTATCTGTTCATCCTGCTGAAAATGAACAAACGGGCGCTACAGCTCTCCCGGCAGGAGCAGAAAATATGCAGCTAAACACCGGTCGCTATCTGGAGGTATTCGCGCTGACGACCATCGTCTTCTGCGGCACGATTCAGTATTTCACCGGCGTGGCAGCCGTGCTGTGGCTCCCCTTTTTCATGGTGCTGGTGATGGTGGTCCTGCTGATGATGCAAAGCCGGCCGCAGCCGCTGGCGCTTAGCGCGCGCGAGAAGGTGGTGCTGGCGCTGTATCTGACGTTTATCATCCTTAGCCTCTGCGCCACGGTTTTACAATCCGGCATCGTTACCGCCATCGTCGGCTTCAAAAACGAACTGGCCCTGTCGCTGGTGATGTTTTGCATGCTGCTCGGCATGTTTCGCGAGTCGCAGCTGCACCGCCTGACCCGGCTATTTTACTGGCTGTTCTACGTCCAGTTCCCGCTGGCTATCTATCAGGTGCTGGTGGTGGTGCCAAAACGCGTGGCTTTGCGCGGCGAGGATGAAAAGTGGGATTCGGTGGTCGGCACGTTTGGCGGCGACCCGATGGGCGGCGGCAATACCGCGGCTATGGGGATGTTCTGCCTGCTGATTATGCTGCTGAAGGTGTCCGAATTTAAGCACGGTATCTGCTCGTTCAAGTCGATGGCGGCGCATATCGTGCTGGCCTTTTTCCTCTGCGTGGTGGGCGAGGTAAAATTCGTGATTCTGCTGTCGCCTTTCTTACTGGCGCTGCTGTGGATCATGCCCGCTTACGTCAGCGGCATCAGCAAAGTCACCCTGCGCTCGTTGATGATTATCGCCGCCGGAATGGTGGTGCTAATTTTTGCCGCTATCACCATTCTGGCGTCCAATTACTCGTCGGCCTTCGGCGGGGACCCGACCAAAAGCGCGCTCTCGGTATTTATCGATTCCCTCGGCTATATCTTTGATACCAATTACATTATGGAAAGCGGCGAGCTCGGCCGTTTTACCACTATTTTCTTCTGGCTCCAGCATAACGAGCTTTTTGGCCCCGGCGGGATGCTGTTTGGCTACGGTCTGAACGCCACCAACAGCGGCAGTACCGTCTCCCCCGGCTATATTGGCGCCTGGTATCATCTGATACTCGACTCCACCGCGCTGAGCATGATGCTGTGGGAAGTCGGTATTATCGGCGTGATCTTATTTATCGCCATGATTGCCGCTATTCTCATCGGCATGCGGCCCAAAGAGACCTTTTCCCGCTACGATCTCAAACGGGAAGATTTACAGCTGCTCAGCTCCGCGCCTGCGTTTTACGTCTTTGCCATTGGCTGTTTGCTCAGCCTTCCCTACAGCCAGATCCTGATGATCATTCCCATGCTACAGTTTTTATTATGGCTGGCCCTCGGGGCGCTTATTGTCATTCATCGTTCCGTCCGTCTGAACTCCGGTACCCAATATGAATAAAACGCCATCAATTACCGTCAGCATTAAGACCCTCAACGAAGCGCAGGGTATTGAAAAAACGATCGACAGCGTCCGCAAGCAATTGCAGCCTTACCCGCATCAGATTATCGTCGCCGATAGCCTGTCCACCGATAATACCCGCGAGCTGGCCGTCGCCAAAGACGCGATGGTGGTCTGCCTCGATAACGCGAAAGATCGCTGCTGCGGCGTGGGCCACCAGCTGGGCTGGTTATTCAGCGAAGGGGACTATCTGCTGCTGCTGGACGGCGATATGGAGCTGGAGCCGGGTTTTCTCGACACCGCGGTGGCGTTTCTTGAAACGCATCCCGAATATGCGGGCGTGGCGGGCAGCGTCGAGATGGATGACGCCGCTAACTATGAGTTTAAATCGCGCAAGCAGCGTCTGCATCTTATCTATCCGCAGGGCGATACCGATCATCTTGGCGGCGGCGGCCTTTACCGCCGTTCGGCAATCGAGAAAATTGGCTATCTGACCAATCTTAACCTTCACGGTTATGAATAAGCCGAATTGGGGATCCGCTTGCAGGCCGCGGGCTATAAACTCCACCGCCTCGCCGCGCCCTATTTTAGCCATGCGTCCTATACCATGCCGACGTTCAAAATGCTGACCTATCGCTGGAAGAACGGTTTTTTATGGGCGCCGGGTGAGCTATTACGCAACTGCTGGGGGAAAAAGCATTTCCCCGCCGCGCTTAAGATTGTTCGCAACGAACTGATATTCACGCTGTATATCCTGGTATTGATTATTTGCCTCCTGTCGTTCAATCCCGGGGTGATTTTTATCGCCCTGCTTCCGCTGCTGGCATTTATCGCGCTGAAGGCGATTAAAAATAAGTCGCTGCGGGACGGCGTCCAGAGCGTGATCAACTTATCGTTATTTTCCGCAGGTATGGTGCGAGGCCTGCTTAACTCCGTTCGCGATCCGCTGAAACAACCCGCCGTGACCGTCTCCAACCCAAAACATATCCAGACAGAACATGAAAATATTATTCGTTAATAAATTCTTTTTTATTAAGGGCGGAGCGGAAACCGTTTTTTTCCAGGAGCGAGACGCCATGCTGCAAGCGGGCTATCAGGTTGTCGACTTCAGCATGCAGCATGCGGAAAATAAGCCTTCGCCCTGGGAAAGCTTCTTCGTACATAACGTGGATTATCATCAAAGCCACGGGCTGACGGGCAAGCTCAAAGCGGGCATCGACTTTATCTACAACGCTGAGGCCTGCAATAAACTCAACACCCTGCTGCTGGAGCAGCGCCCGGATATTGTGCACTTTCATAATATCTACCACCAGCTGACGCCCGCATTGATTGGCGTCGCTAAGCGCTTTGGCTGCAAAACCGTACTGACGGCGCACGATTATAAAATCGTCTGCCCATCGTACACCATGCTACGCGATGGCCACGTCTGCGATGACTGTCTTACCGGTTCGGTGAGCAATGCCTTTCGCCATCGTTGCCAGCAGGGCGATACCTTTAAAAGCCTGCTGCTCTCGCTTGAGGCCTACTGGCAAAAGTTCGCGCAAAATTACGCCATGCTCGATTGCATTATCGCTCCCAGCGAATTTATGCGTCAGACGCTGCTGCGTAAATTACCCAGATCGCGGATCGATGTGATCGTCAACGGTATTGATGCCAGCACCACGATCCCGGGCGATACGGCGGGGGATTATTTACTCTATATCGGCCGCTTGAGCCGTGAGAAAGGCGTGGCCACCCTGGCGCTGGCGCAGCAAAAAATGCAGCAGTCCATGCCGCTGAAAATCGTCGGCGATGGCCCTCTCGGCAGCGACCTGCGCGCCCGCTTTAGCGGTCCGGAATTTCTCGGCTATATGCGCCACGGAGACGCGCTCAACGCGTTGATTCGCGGCGCGCGGGCGGTGATCGTCCCTTCCGAATATTATGAAAACTGCTCGATGTCGGTGCTGGAGGCGATGGCGTTCGGTCGCCCCGTCGTCGGCGGCAATATCGGCGGCATTCCGGAGCAAATTCGCGATGGCATTGATGGCTATCTGGTGGAACCCGGGGATGCCGACGCGCTGGCGCGCATCATGGATAGCCTGGCCGCCAATCCGCAGCAGGCGCGTGAAATGGGCATCAACGCACGCCAGCGTTTAGAGGAGAAATACGATCTCGCCCGGCATATGCAGGTTCTGCAGGAACTCTATCAGCAGCTCGTGGGGGAAGCGAAATGAAGCTCAAAGTGACGGTGCTTGGCACCCGCGGTATTCCGAACGTCCAGGGCGGCGTTGAGACCCATTGCCAGAATCTTTATCCAGAAATCTATCACCAGAATCACGCCGATATCTGCGTCATTGCCCGCTCACCGTACGTGGACTATCGCCGTAGCGAATATAAAGGCGTGCGGTTGAAAAGCCTGTGGGCGCCCAAAAGCCGTAAATTCGAAGCCATTATTCACTCTACGCTGGCCGCCTTCACTACCCTGTTTGACGGCTCGAATGTGGTTCACGTTCACGCGGTCGGCCCTGGCCTGGTGGTCCCGCTGCTGCGCCTGCTCGGCAAGCGCGTCGTTTTTACCCACCACGGCCCGGACTACGACAGGCAGAAGTGGGGCAAAATGGCGAAAGAGATGCTGCGCCTCGGTGAGAAATGGGCGGTGAAATATGCCAACGAGGTTATTGTTATCTCGGAAGTGATTAATACGCTGATTAAGACCAAACACGGCCGTACCAACGCTAACGTGATCTATAACGGCGTGCGCCAACCGCAGCTTCCCGCCGAAGAGACGCGACGGGCCACGCTGAATCAGTACTCGCTGAAAGCCGGGCAATACGTTGTCGCCGTCGCCCGTTTTGTGGAAGAAAAAGGGCTGCACGATCTGCTTGCCGCCTACAAAGCCTCGAACTGTTCGCTGCCGCTGGTACTGATTGGCGATGCCGACCATCCCGATGAGTACAGCGAGCGGCTGAAGAAGCAGGCGGCCGAAACCCCGGGAGCGATCATGACCGGTTTTATTAGCGGCGATCCGCTGCACACTTTGTTCTCACAGGCCGGGCTTTTTGTTCTACCGTCTTATCACGAAGGGCTGCCCATTGCCCTGCTGGAAGCCATGTCCTGGTCACTGCCGGTTATCGTCAGCGATATCCCGGCCAACCTCGAGATTGGCCTGCCTGCCGAGGTCTATTTTCCGACGGGCAATGTCGCCGCGCTGGCGCAAAAGCTCCAGTCCTGGCGCGGCGAGGAGACCGCGGATTACAGCCAACTGATGCCTAAATACCGCTGGCCGGACATTGCGGCAAAAACCGCTCAGGTCTATCAGCGTTTAATGAATAAGAGTCAACCGTGACTAAATCAACATCCGACCTGGTCGTCGAGCGCTTTTATTCCGCGCTTGACCCGGAAACAGAAACCTCACTCACGCCGGAGCAAAAGCGCGGTATTGAACAGGCGCTGGTGAGAGCGAGCCTGGCCTCGCGCCATCGCATTGATTTTCGCCATAGCTTTCCTTTTCTGCATCGCCGCTATTTCGTGGTCTTTTTATGCGGCCGCGATCTGCGCAAAATTCCGCGAGAGAGTACGCTGCTCGGGCGTATATTCTCCACCCTGGCGATTACCATCGCCGTGCTGTTCGCCATTCTTGCGGTGCTGCTGGCGCTCTATATGCTGAAATCCGCGCTGGGTATCGATGTGTTTAAAAACTTCCACGTCGGTATCTGGACGTGGTTTGTGAACCTCCACGATAAAGTGAATTAACGATGAGCTCTTTTTCGCTGCGCCGCGCCGCGCTGCTTGTGGCGCTACTGCTGGCCGGAGTCATACCCTCAGCGGCAGTGCTGGCTGAACGCACGGTTATCACCCCGCCGGCCTTTACCGGTCTGTTGACGAACCCAGGGATCGGCGTGGCCAGTTTCCACGATGGTTATGGTCAGAAACCCTCTCTGAAAGAGTATCCGGACACCGGGTTTGAATACGATCGCTTTTACTGGAGCGATCTGGAGCCTGAAGAAGGCGTCTATGATTTTGCGCCGATCGATCGTGCTTTCAGCGTCGCCGCCCGGCATCAGCCGGCGATGAACGTCGGATTGCGTTTCATGGCGCTCGATGAACCGCAATCGGGCTCGAAAATCCCCGCCTGGCTTATCAAAAAAGGCATTCAGGGACAATGGGTCGAAAATGGCAAAACCTTTGTGCCGGACCTCAGCGATCCGACCTTTATCGCCTATGCGCAAAAGCTGCTTAACGCCCTCGGCGCGCGTTATGACGGCAATCCGAACCTCGGGTTTGTCGATATCGGCATGGTGGGTTCGTGGGGGGAATGGCACAACTCCAATTTCCCTGACGTTGCGCCGTTGCTGGAAAAGTACGCTCCGGAGCAGCTCAATCGCTACGTTGATATGCACTTCAGCAGTTTCCCGAAAACGCCCAAAATCATGTTAATCAGCGGCGGTAATTCGCTGGCCTGGGCCAGCCAAAAAGGCGCGGGGTGGCGCGCGGATTGCTGGGGAGACTGGCATAACTTTTCCGCAGAGTGGAGCCATATGCGCGATGACTATCCTCAACGCCTGGCCGCGGCGCAGACGGCGTGGTCCGGGTTTAATGATAGCTGGCAGCACGCCCCCGTTAGCCTGGAAATTTGCGGTTATATGGCGGAGTGGGAAAGCGTGCAGCACTATACCCGCGAAGAGGTCCAGGCAAGCTTCGACTGGGCATTAGCGCAGCACGCCAGTACCCTGAATCTGAAATCGCGTCCGGTGCCGGCAGCGTATCGCGATATCGTTGATAGCGCGTTATTGCGAATCGGCTACCGCTACCGGGTGGGTCAGATGGAATGGGATACGCCCGTACGCAGCGGCATGCCGCTTACGCTAAACGTCACCTGGCGTAACGACGGCGTCGCGCCAGCCTATCTCCCGTACCTTGTGCAATGGCGGATAGTCAATGACGCCGGAACGACCGTTACGCAAATCAAAACGGCGGATGACGTTCGCCAGTGGCTGCCCGGCGATCATCACAGCAGCGCTACGCTGCCGCTGCCTGCCGGACTCCCGGGCGGCCAATATCGCCTGGAAGCGGCCCTGACCAATTATCAGGGCCAGCCGCGTATTCAACTCGCTAACGAAGGTAAAACCGGTGATGGATGGTATTCACTGGCTTCGTTTAACCTTAAGGAATAACCATGTTTGAGGCTATCAGGCTGGTCGCCCGGGAAATCAAATCCTGCGGCGGCATAAAAGCGAAAATCGCGGTTCTGCTTTATCGTCTGGCGACGCTCTATCGCAGCCGTAACCCTCTGTGGAAGATCTGCGGGATCCCCTTCGTTATTCTCAATATCGTGATTAACGAGTGTTTATTTTGCATTGAGCTGCCGTGGCGAGCGCGCATTGGCTATGGGCTGAAGCTGTATCATCCGCACTGCATCGTGATTAATCGGGGAACGGTCATCGGCCAGAACTGCACCCTGCGCCAGGGCGTCACGATTGGCAGCGTGACCGACAGTCAGGGTCGTGAGGGCGACAGCCCGCGCATCGGCGATAACGTCGAATTTGGCGCCCACGCCGTAGTGATTGGCGCGGTCACGCTGGGCGACAACGTCAAGGTTGGGGCAGGCACGGTGGTGACCAAAGATCTGGCCGCAGGAATGATTGCCGTCGGTCAACCCTGTCGGATATTAAACGGTATTTAGCGCGGGTTTGCCTGGGAAGGAAACCCGCGCTGGTCGAAACGCGGGTTTTATTGCGAGCAGGATGACAGCCGCCGACCGGAACTCAGGCTCTCAGCTTAACCGGTTCGCTAAAATCATCGGCGGGCTCCAGCTTAAGACTGAACGTCGCCAGTAACGCTTCGGCTCGTTCGTGAAAACCACGTAGCGTCTTTTCAAGCTTTTCAGTGACTTCAGGATCGTCAATCGCGACCGGACGCCAGACGCCCTCTTTGTCGAACAATCCAAACTGATAGCTATAGGTGAAGCGCGATTCCTGCGCTTCCATCTCCATCCACCATCCCCAGAACTCGCGTTTTTCAGGCGCTGGTTTTACGTTGACGCAAACAGCCAGGCAATCGAAAAAGAAGCGGTTGTCTTCACATTGCTCCTCACGGATGTAAGGGCCAAGCGCCGTGAATTTCTTAATCAGCTTACTCTTCAGGTGTCCACTCGGTAACGTCATTGCGATCTCCTTTAGTGATGCCATGACGTTACCAAATCGATAGAATTTAGCAATATATTAACTAAATCTATGGCTAATCCAGCGGGCGATCTGCCGCAGCGCGTGATCGAAATTGCGATAGACCGGATTGAACGGGATCTCCAGCAGCTTGCCGTCGGATGATGATGAAGTAATCAGCCGCGACTCCTCCTCCGGGCTGAACGGATCGTCTTTCCAGAAGCCTGAGAGCATCGGCGTGGGGCAGCGGCGTCCCAGCAGCCCCTGAACCTTCAGGGAATAGCGGTTAAGCTCAACGCGCAGCGCGTCGTCGGAAGCGTCATGCATCCCCAGCCGCGAAGCCAGAACGTCAAGATACATCTCCGGCACCCGCCCCTGATGCAGCGGGTCCACCAGCAGGCCGTGTACCACCGGCCCCAGGCAGGCCACCGCCTTCAGGCGCTGGGACTCAAGATAGCCCAGCCGCACGGCGATATTCGCGCCGAAACGGAAACCAAAAGCGGCCACGCGGGTATGATCGACCCAGGGCACATTAGCCAGATGCTGCAGCACATACTGGTGCAGCAGACTGGTATCCTGGGTCAGCTTGCATTTTGAGGAGAAACCGATGGAAGGCATATCCACGGTCAGCATAGCGATACCCAACGGCGCAAAATAGTTTTCATACAGGTTGTAATAATCGGTCTGTAGCGCGTCAAGCCCGCCGCACATCAGTACCGTCGGGAACGGCCCATCGCCTGGCGGCATATGCAGGAAACCGGTGATCGGCGCGGCGCCGGGGATAGAGAACTCCAGCTCTCGCAGCTTGCCGGGCAAGCGCTGAGCGGCTTCTTCATAAGCCCGGTATGCCAGCACCTGCGCCTGTTCCGCCAGCTCATCGCCCTTGATGTGCGGATAGGCGGCAATGCTGTAAAGGTTTGCCGCATGGAGCCAGTGACGACCGCTCACGAGCAGATTCTCTTCCTGACCGGCCTTCTGCTGCCAGTCCATCGCCTGTTTGGCCCATTCAAAGATCCAGTTGCCGCCGCGATAGCCAACGACCGTATCGTAAAGCTCCGGGTCGGTTCGCTCGGCATCGCTCATGACGATGCGCGCCTGCACGTCGAGGATTTCCTGCGGCGTCACGCCACGCCAGATCCACATCAGGCGGTTAATCAATCGATACCAGTGATCAACGTGATTACCGCTGAGCGCAGACTGGATCGGTTGCTGCGCTCCGGTATTAAACCGACGCACCAGCGTAGAGGTTTCCGGATGTTTGAATCGGGGTTTAAACAGCGTTTCGCTAAGGTTAGCCTGGGACATGTGCAGCCTCCATCATGTTGCCACTGAAGCTATTGTAACCTGCGCAAGGGTAAAAAAAACCACGCCCGGCAAAACCGGGCGTGGTAATTAGCATTTATGCTGGAAATTAACGACCTGCGATAGGCGGTACGAACACCACGCCCATATCCCACGGCTGTTCAATCCAGGTATCCTGGGGAATATCAACAACATAATCATCAACCAGCGGGCGACCGGCCGGTTTTGCGAAGATAGTGACAAAATGTGCTTTCGGATACATTTCGCGGATGGCTACGGCGGTACCGCCGGTGTCGACGAGGTCATCGATCACGATAAAGCCTTCGCCATCGCCTTCAGCACGTTTCAGCACGGTCAGTTCACGCTGATTATCGTGGTCATAGCTTGAGATGCAAACGGTATCAACATGACGAATACCCAGTTCACGCGCCAGTAGTGCTCCCGGTACCAGACCGCCGCGGCTAACGGCAATAATGCCTTTCCACTGTTCAACCGGCAGCAGGCGAGTTGCCAGCTTGCGGGCGTGAATCTGCAACATGTCCCAGGTGACGACGTATTTTTCGCTCATGTGAAGTGTCCCAGCCTGTGTAATACGGCTTAAATAATGTTCGAGGGGGAAAATGGTTGCGCGAGATTATAGAGATCTGACGCGCTAAAAACCAGCGTTAAGCGGCCACGACGACTCTTTTTACGTGGTTTACACTACCAGAGTACACGGAAAGTGGTATTCTCAACCCCATCGCGCAAGCCCGGGCTTGTAGTGTATTTGATTGCTAACCCCTCGATCTGCAAACGACTTTTGCAGGTGATTGTAAGGAGACTTATCGTGTCTGAACTGTCTCAATTATCCCCGCAGCCGCTGTGGGATATTTTTGCCAAAATCTGCTCTATTCCTCACCCCTCCTATCACGAAGAACAGCTCGCTGAGCACATCATGGGCTGGGCAAAAGAAAAAGGCTTACACGCGGAACGCGACCAGGTTGGCAACATTCTGATTCGTAAAGGCGCGACTGCCGGTATGGAAAACCGCAAACCGGTTGTGCTGCAGGCGCACCTCGATATGGTGCCGCAGAAAAACAACGATACCGTTCATGACTTCGCTAAGGACCCGATTCAGCCGTACATCGACGGCGAGTGGGTCAAAGCGCGCGGCACCACCCTGGGCGCCGACAACGGTATCGGCATGGCTTCCGCGCTGGCGGTACTGGCTGACGACAACGTGGTTCACGGCCCGCTGGAAGTGCTGCTGACCATGACGGAAGAAGCCGGTATGGACGGCGCGTTTGGCCTGCAGGCCAACTGGCTGCAGGCGGATATCCTGATCAACACCGACTCCGAAGAAGAAGGTGAGATTTACATGGGCTGTGCGGGGGGTATCG
Source organism: Klebsiella sp. PL-2018 (assembly GCF_019048985.1). Lineage (NCBI taxonomy): Bacteria > Pseudomonadati > Pseudomonadota > Gammaproteobacteria > Enterobacterales > Enterobacteriaceae > Klebsiella > Klebsiella sp. PL-2018. The sequence goes on along the minus strand of NZ_CP077673.1, from coordinate 1,149,834 downwards.
ACTTCACCTCTGACCTGGCGCTGACCCGCGAAGCCGTTCCGGCCGGTTTCCAGAGCTTTAAGCTGACCCTTAAAGGACTCAAAGGCGGCCACTCCGGCGGCGAGATCCACGTTGGTTTAGGTAATGCCAACAAGCTGCTGGCACGCTTCCTCGCAGGCCATGCTGAAGAGCTGGATCTGCGCCTGGTCGATTTCAACGGCGGCACCCTGCGCAACGCGATCCCGCGTGAAGCGTTCGCGACAGTCGCCGTGGCCGCGGATAAAGCGGACGCGCTGAAAGCGCTGGCTAATGAGTACCAGGCGATCCTGAAAAACGAGCTGGCGGCCAAAGAGAAAAACCTGACTGTGCTGCTGGAGTCGGTTGCTAACGAGCAGCCTGCGCTGACGGCCCAATCTCGTGATACCTTTGTGCGTCTGCTGAACGCCACGCCAAACGGCGTCATCCGCAACTCTGATGTGGCAAAAGGCGTGGTGGAAACCTCGCTGAACGTCGGCGTGGTGACCATGACCGGCGACAACGTGCAGATTCACTGCCTGATTCGCTCGCTGATCGACAGCGGCAAAGATTATGTCGTGAGCATGCTGGATTCGCTGGGCAAGCTGGCCGGTGCGAAAACCGAAGCGAAAGGCGCCTACCCGGGCTGGCAGCCGGACGCCAACTCGCCGGTGATGCATCTGGTGCGTGAAACCTATCAGCGTCTGTTCAACAAGACGCCGAACATCCAGATTATCCACGCGGGCCTGGAGTGCGGGCTGTTCAAAAAACCGTATCCGGATATGGACATGGTTTCTATCGGGCCAACCATCACCGGTCCTCACTCCCCGGATGAGCAGGTTCATATCGAAAGCGTGGGCCAGTACTGGACGCTGTTGACTGAACTGCTGAAATCCATTCCGGCGAAGTAAGACAACACAGGCCCACTCCGCAGAGAGTGGGCCTTTTCTTTATAAAATGACCGAGCGAAAGCACGCCGTGCCGATTGTGGTAACCGCATCCGGGCATACCTGTCACGCGCTGTATGTGGGGTCGATTTGCCGCCGCATCAAATAATTAAGAAATTGTTCACCCCGCGCCGTCACTTCCTGTGGCTGCATAACGGTGAAGCCGTGACGCGCAAAAAAGGGCTTTGCCGTAATACTGGCCTCTACCGTATAAACGCGCTCAGGAAGCTGCCTCAATAGCGTATTGAGCAGCGCGCTGGCGACGCCCTGGCGGCTATAGTCGGGAGAGACAAATAGTAAATCGATATAGTCATCCACGGCGGTAATAAACCCGACCGGCGAGGCATCATTTATTGCCACCAGTACGCGTGACGCCGCGAGTTTTTGCCGCCAGCGGGCTTCATCAACCTGCGCCCAGGCGGCAATTTGCCGGGGGGAATAGTCGGCGCTGGCGGTCTCTTTAACGGCGCGTAAAAATAGTGCGCATAGCGCCGGAAAATCCCGCTCTTCGTACATTCTTATCGTTAACATCGTTACAATCCCAAAACGAGTTGCCGCTCCAGCTGCGGATCAAGCAGCGTCACGTGCAGCCCCACCAGCCTTACTCCCCGACCTCCGCGCCGCTCGTGCCAGGCTTTATGCGCGGTAGAAATCAAATCATCTTTATTCAGCCGGGGCCAGACATGTTCCTGGGTGGTGAGCTGAAAATCATTAAACTTCAGCTTGACCCCCTGACGGGCAATCAGCAAATCCGGTTTAACCTTCGCCAGTCGCCGTTCCAGCTCCGGGTAGAGGTTCTCAATAATCGATTCACACTCCGCCCATTCGTGGATATCTTCTATCAGGGTTCGTTCAACGCCCACCGATTTTCGCTGGCGCTCGCTGCTGATTTCTCGTTCATCAATCCCCTGGCTGCGTTCCCACAGTATCCGCCCAAATTTACCAAAGCGCTTGAGCAGCATCGCCAGATCGCTGTTCTGCACATCTTCACAGGTCCTCAGCCCCATGCTCTCGAGCTTCGCGGCGGAAACCTTGCCGACGCCAGGGATCTTCGATAGCGGCAACGTTTTGACAAACTCCGCGACCTGATGCGGCGCAATAACAAACTGACCGTTGGGTTTATTCAGATCCGAGGCGATTTTTGCGAGAAATTTTACCGGCGCAATTCCTGCGGAGGCGGTCAAATTTAGCTCACGATGGATGGTCTCGCGGATCTCCTGCGCCATCAGCGTCGCCGACCCCTGACAATGAACGCTGTCGCTAACGTCGAGATAGGCTTCGTCCAGCGATAATGGTTCGATTAACGAGGTATAGCGGGAAAAAATCTCCCGGATATGGTTCGACGCCTCTTTATAGGCGTCAAAGCGGCCGGGAAGCAGCGTCAGGTGGGGGCAAAGTTTGAGCGCGGTGGCGGTTGGCATGGCGCTGCGCACGCCGAATTTACGCGCCGGATAGTTAGCCGTACTGATAACACCGCGCTGCACCCGACTGCCGCCAATGGCAATAGGGATGTCGCGCAGTGCCGGGTTGTCACGCATTTCCACCGCCGCGAAGAAGCAGTCCATATCAACGTGGATGATTTTACGCATAGCCAAACCTTAGACTGTACATGCATACAGCATAGCAAAATACGGCGAAATTTAATCTTTTTAAATCCACTATCCTGAAAAACGTGCTACAACATAAAAATGCAATAAATATAAGTTACTTTTCATATAGTTATATGAGTATATAAGGTGAATGCAATCATGAAATCAATACTTACTGCGCTTGGTTTGCTTATTGCCAGCAGCGCCTGCGCCGCGCCGCAGCTCATTGCCCATCGGGGAGGCACCGGCGATGCGCCGGAAAATACCCTTCCGGCGATAAAACTTGCGCTGGAGAATAAGGCCGAGGCGATTTGGATAACGGTACAATTAAGCCAGGATGGCGTTCCGGTCTTATATCGCCCGAGCGATCTGTCCGCGCTGACTGACCATACGGGGAAAATCTCAAGCTTCAGCGCTGCCGAGCTGACCCGTATGGACGCGGGATGGACATGGGGCGGTGAAACTCACCCCTGGCGCGGTAAAAACGCAACCATTCCAACGCTGCAATCGGTACTGGAACAGTGGCCGCAGACCTTCTTTTACATCGATATCAAATCACCTGATGCAGATCCGGCCATCATGGCGGCGCGTCTTAGCGAAGTACTGCAAAAGACCAATAGCCTCTCGCGCGTACGGGTGTATTCAACGGAAGACCGCTATATCGCGGCGCTGCCAGCATCTATCCCCCATTTCGTCAGCCGGGGCGAAACGCGAACGAAGCTGGCTAATATTTCGCTTAGCCACCAGTGCCAGCCAACTGCGGCGTCGGGCAATGAATACTGGTACGGTCTGGAGCTGAAACGCAAGGTAGAAATAGTGGAGAAGTTCACGCTGGGCGAAGGCGTATCGCCAGCCACGCTCACCTGGGATAAAGAAGCTATGGACTGTTTCCGCTCACAGGGCAAAGCCCATATTGTCTTCTTCGGCATTAATAGTGCCGATGATTTTCGTACCGCAAGCGAGCTGGGCGCCGACGGCGTGATGGTAGACTCGCCGGCGAAAGCGAAAACCTGGTAAATCAAAAAAGGCCGCACGGTGCGGCCTGCTGATTATAGGATGCGATCCTGCTTGCGCTGCGCTTCGCGAGCCAGGCGTTTTTTGCGCGCATCGCAGGGCTCAGGACAGTCGCAGACCTTTTCCATACCCAGCGATGAGATCCCGCCGCAGCTGCCCTGAATACTTTTGCGCTTGATCAGATAACCAAGCGACATTCCCAGGATAACCAGCGCGAAAATCACGAAGGTCGCGACAAATACCGTCAGCATCATCAGCCTCCAAAATCGTCCAGCATGATGTTTTCATCCTCAACGCCGAGATCTTTAAGCATTTTAATGACCGCGGCGTTCATCACCGGCGGCCCGCACATGTAGAATTCACAATCTTCCGGCGCCGGGTGATCGCGCAGATAGTTTTCATACAGAACGTTATGAATAAAGCCGGTATGGCCGGTCCAGTTATCTTCCGGCTGCGGATCGGAGAGCGCCACGTGGAAGGTAAAATTCGGGTTTTCCCGCGCCAGCTGCTCGAATTCGTCATCATAGAACATTTCTCGCAGAGATCGCGCACCGTACCAGAAGCTGATTTTACGTTTGCTGTGCAGTCGCTTAAGCTGGTCGAAAATATGCGAGCGCATCGGCGCCATCCCCGCTCCGCCGCCGATAAAGACCATCTCAGCATCCGTTTCTTTGGCAAAAAACTCCCCAAACGGCCCGGAAATCGTCACTTTATCGCCCGGCTTCAGCGACCAGATATAGGAGGACATGATCCCCGGAGGCGCATCAGGTACCTGCGGCGGCGGCGTTGCGATACGCACGTTGAGCATGATGATACCCTTCTCTTCCGGATAGTTAGCCATGGAGTAGGCGCGTAGCGTTGGCTCTTTCACGTCAGAGACGTAGCGGAAAAGGTTAAATTTATCCCAGTCGCCGCGATACTCGTCCGGAACGTCAAAATCGGCATAGGCAACCTTGTGCGAGGGGCATTCGATCTGAATATACCCGCCGGCCCGGAACGGAACCGCGTCACCGTCCGGCACGCGCAGCTTCAGCTCCTTGATAAAAGTGGCTTTGTTATCGTTCGAGATAACTTCACACTCCCACTTCTTAACGCCAAAAATCTCCTCCGGCAGCTCAATTTTCATGTTCTGCTTCACCGCGACCTGGCAGGCCAGACGGCAGCCCTCTCTCGCCTCACGCTTGGTGATATGAGACAGTTCGGTAGGCAGAATATCACCGCCGCCCTCTTTCACCGTCACCCGGCACTGGCCGCAGGAACCGCCGCCGCCGCAGGCGGATGAAACAAAGATACCGTTGCTGGAGAGCGTATTCAGCAGCTTGTCGCCGGCCGGAGTACGAATTTGTTTATCCGCTTCGTTATTGATTTCAATGACCACGTCGCCCGCATTCACTAATTTCGAACGCGCGGCCAGTATCAGCCCCGATAGAACCAGGACGATCAGCGTGAACATCACTACGCCAAGAATTATTTCCATACTTTCCGCCCTTATAGCTGCACACCGGAGAATGACATAAAGCCCAGCGCCATCAGACCCGTGGTAATAAAGGTGATCCCTAACCCGCGCAGACCCGCAGGCACGTTTGCGTATTTCATTTTTTCACGAATGCCCGCCATCGCCACAATTGCCAGCAGCCAGCCGATGCCGGAGCCAAAGCCGTAAACGATAGATTCGGTGAAGTTATAGTCACGCTGCACCATGAAGGAGACGCCGCCAAAGATCGCACAGTTGACGGCGATCAGCGGCAGGAAGATCCCCAGCGCGTTATAGAGCGTCGGGAAGTACTTATCGAGGATCATCTCCAGGATTTGCACCAGCGCGGCAATCACGCCAATAAAGGTGATAAAGTTCAGAAAGCTTAAGTCGACGCCTTCAACCAGCGCACCGTCGCGCAGCACCAGGTTATACACCAGATTATTGATCGGCATCGCCAGCCCAAGTACGACCGTTACCGCCACGCCGAGTCCGAAAGCGGTCGAGACCTTTTTCGATACCGCGAGGAAAGTACACATCCCAAGAAAGAAGGCCAGCGCCATATTTTCAACAAACACGGCGCGAACAAACAGGCTAATATAATGAGCCATAATCGGTTACTCCTTTTCCTGCTGTTCAGGCTTCCAGCTGCGCACCGCCCAAATCAACAAACCGATAATGAAGAACGCACTGGGCGCCAGAAGAAACAGACCATTTGGCTGGTACCAGCCGCCGTTCTGCACCGTTTCCAGCACGGTAATACCGAATAGCTTACCACTGCCGATCAGCTCTCTCAGGAAACCGACGATGATTAGGATCGCCCCGTATCCCAGACCGTTGCCAATACCGTCCATAAAGCTCGCCAACGGCGGCGACTTCATGGCATAGGCTTCGGCGCGCCCCATCACGATACAGTTAGTGATGATCAAACCGACGAAAACCGAAAGCTGTTTCGAGATCTCATAGGCAAACGCGCGTAGCACCTGATCGACGACGATAACCAACGAAGCGATAATCGCCATCTGCACAATGATGCGCACGCTATTCGGAATGTGGTGGCGAATCATGGAGATAAACATGCTGGAGAATGCCGTAACCAGCGTCACCGCAATGGTCATTACAAAAGCGGTCTCCAGCTTGGTGGTCACCGCCAGCGCGGAGCAGACGCCCAGTACCTGCAGAGTGATAGGGTTATTAGCGATAAGCGGCCCCACCAGCACGCGCTTCATTTCTTTCATGTCGCCCAAATCAGCCATTATTCAGCTCCCCTTCTCGCACCTTTTGCAGGAATGGGCCAAAGCCCAGTTTGCCCATCCAGAAATCAAAGCTATGCTGCACGCCGTTTGACGTCAGCGTTGCGCCCGACAGGCCATCAACGGCGTGCAGGTCGCCAGGACGCGCGCCGCCTTTGACGATTCTCAGCGCAGGCATCCCTTTATCATCAAGCACCTGTTTACCGACGAACTGCTGGCGCCAGTTGGGGTTTTCAATTTCCCCGCCCAGCCCCGGCGTTTCACCGTGATCGTAATAGGTGATCCCTTTGACCGTGCGGCCATCGGTTTCCAGCGCCACAAAAGCGTACATCACCGACCACAGGCCATTACCGTAAATAGGCAGTACCACTTCCTGAATCTGCTGCTTTTCATCGCGCACCAGGTAAATTTCGGCAATATTACTGCGGCGTTTGATACCGGCAGGATCCTGACTCGCCTCCAGCTGTAGGCTCTGCTGAGGGTCTTTCAGGGCCTGGGCCTGATTAAACTTGCCCGGATCTTTATCCAGCAGCTCACCGCTGGCTAAATCGACTAAACGCGGAGAGATATGGGCCTTAAAAATGTCAGCCACTTCATCTGCGCTCATTCCCTGCTTCATCAGACCGGCAACCGCCAGGATATTGCGCTGTTTATCGAGAGCGCGCTGCTCCTGCTGGCGCGATTTTAGCCCCACGGCAGAACCGGCGACCACAATTGAGCAGACCAGACAAAGCACCAGCACCACCAGCAGCGTTTTGCCGATGCTATCGTTACTTTTATTCTCAGCCACGCGATTTCCTCCGCTTAATATTGGCCCGCACCACCAGGTAATCAAACAGCGGCGCGAAGAGGTTGGCGAAGAGGATCGCCAGCATCATCCCTTCCGGATAGGCCGGGTTGACCACGCGGATCAGGACGCACATCACGCCGATCAGCAGGCCGTAGCTCCATTTACCTTTATCCGTAAACGACGCGGACACCGGGTCCGTCGCCATAAACATCATGCCGAAGGCAAAACCGCCGAGCACCAGATGCCAGTACCACGGCATGGCAAACATCGGGTTGGTATCAGAGCCTATAAAGTTAAACAGCGTCGCGGTGGCCACCATGCCGATGAAAACCCCTGCGACAATGCGCCACGAGGCCACGCGACCAAAAATGATGATGGCGCCGCCGATGAGAATCATCAGCGTCGAGACTTCGCCAATCGACCCCGGGATATTGCCGAGGAAGGCGTCCATCCAGCTTACCGGCTGACCGGTAGAGACGTTAACCAGCGATTCACCGCCGCCGCTTGCCCACTGGGATAACGGCGTCGCGCCGGAGAAACCATCCGCCGCAGTCCACACCAGGTCGCCGGAAATTTGCGCCGGCCAGGCAAAGAATAAAAACGCGCGCCCCGCCAGGGCCGGGTTGAGAAAGTTACGCCCGGTTCCGCCAAAAATCTCCTTGGCCATGACGACGCCGAAGGTGATCCCGCACGCGGCCTGCCATAGCGGCAGCGATGGCGGCACAATCAGCGCGAACAGAATTGACGTCACGAAGAAGCCTTCGTTTATTTCGTGCTTGCGCACGATAGCAAACAAGACTTCCCAGAACCCGCCGACAAGAAACACGGTGATGTAGATAGGCAGGAAAAATACCGCCCCCAGGGTCATCATACTGAGCCAACCGGCGTCAGCGGTGAAGTTCACCCCCAACCACTGCGCGATGCTGTAGTGCCAGTTCCCGGCGATAACCTGCTGCAGCTGCTCAGCGCCGTATAATTTATGCAGTGCAGGAATGGTCTGCAGGCCAACGTTATACATTCCCCAGAACATCGCCGGGAAAACGGCGAACCACACCAGAATCATCATCCGCTTGAGATCGATGGCGTCTCTGACGTGCGCCGCGCCGCGCGTGACCTGCCCGGGGGTGTAGAACAGCGTCGCCGTCGCTTCAAACAGCGGATAGTATTTTTCCAGCTTGCCGCCGTGCGTAAAGTGCGGCTCAATTTTGTCAAACAGTTGCTTTAAGCCCATCACTTATCCTTCCTGCTCTATCTGGGTTAACACGCTGCGCAATGCCGGGCCATATTCGTACTTGCCGGGACATACGTAGGTGCAAAGCGCCAGGTCTTCTTCATCCAGTTCCAGACAGCCCAGCGCCTGCGCGCTGTCGGTATCCCCCGCCAGCAAATCACGCAGCAGCATGGTGGGCAGAATATCCAGCGGCATCACTCGCTCATAGTTGCCAATCGGCACCATAGCCCGCTCGCCGCCGTTGGTATCCGTCGAGAAATTAAATAACTTACGCTTCATAAAATGGCCGAGCGTGGTGCGGGTGATGGAAAATTTATCTTTCCCGGGCATTACCCAGCCGAACAGCTCTTTCTCACGCCCCTCTTTTACGACGCTTATCTGTAAATGAAAGCGGCCAAGAAAAGCATGGGGCCCTTGAGCATGCGTTCCGCTGAGGACTGAACCAGAAATAACGCGGTTTTCATCATCCAGAAGTTCATCTGCCAGCAGTTCATCAAGGCTGGCGCCAGAGCAGGTCTTTAATAGACGAGGCTCTTTCACCTGCGGGCCGCCGAGCGCAACAATGCGTTCGCTAGACAACACCCCTTCAAGGAACAATTTGCCAACGGCGATAACGTCCTGATAGTTAAGATGCCAGACCTGCTTTTTCAGGCTAACCGGCTCGAGAAAATGGATGTGGGTCCCGACCAGCCCGGCCGGATGCGGCCCGGCAAACTGGTTGAAGGTCACCTGGCCCACGGGATGCCCGCCAAGCTTGCCACCGCTGGCCTGGCAGACGTGGACCTTACCGTCGGTCAACCGCGTCAACAGGGTTAAGCCCGCGTCAAAAGCCTCGCGCTGGGCCAGAATGATTGGCTGAGGGTCTGCCGCCAGTGGATTCGTATCTATGGCAGTGACAAATATGGCCGCTGGAACGCTGCCCGGCGCAGGTATTTTGCTGAAAGGGCGGGTGCGAAACGCCGTCCACATCCCCGACTCCACCAGCTGCTGCTGCACGGCCTCGCGCGTCAACGCGGCAAGATCGGCTAATTCATAGCGGGGAAAGTGAACAGCATCATCGCCATCTACGTCAATAACGACCGATTGCAGAACCCGCCGTTCGCCGCGATGAATGGCGCTGATGGTTCCACTCGCAGGGGCAGTAAATCGCACGCCAGGATTTCTTTTATCTTCGAACAGAAGCTGACCTTTTTGTACCCGGTCGCCTTCACGCACCGCCATTGAGGGGCGCATACCGATGTACTCTTCACCCAACAGCGCAACGCGCTTGACCGCAGTCTTCGAAGAAATCTGCTGTGATGGCATGCCAGCTATGGGCAAATTCAGCCCTTTCGTGATTTTAATCATATCGTTAGCAGGTATCCGTTACGTAAACCCCGGCATCAGGCCGAGGCCAGCATAATTAATGGAAAATAAGAGGAAGAAAGGAACATCGTAGTCCTGGTGATTCACAAGACGGGAGAGAAGCATCCTTTCTTACCCTGAGTATTTAGCGGAGCAAGTGTAACATTTCGTGAGCAGCGCCTGTAGACAAACTGCCATTAAGTCGTTCTAAAATGCGAGCTATTACGCAAAGTTCTGACTGCGCTTTACCTGAATATTCGCTATAACGGAAAACTAAAACGTAAACGTGGCACGTCGTGCTTGCGAAAAAATGCCGTGATGCTAATGTGAGCGCTCTAAAACCAGAAAACTCTGATTTCGGGTCTCTCTTGCCGTCCTGGCAATGTGGTTATTTGTTTTATCAAGGAACAAGTAGTATGCGCAAAATCGCATTATTTATTGCGATGCTTCTGTTGCCGTGCGTTTCATTCGCAGGGCTACTTAGCAGTAACAGCTCGACAACGCCGATGAGCAAAGAGTATAAGCAGCAGCTCATGGGTTCGCCGGTCTACATTGAGATCTTCAAAGAAGAGCGCATGCTCGATCTTTACGTCAAGATGGGCGAAACCTGGCAGCTTCTCGACAGCTACCGGATCTGTAACTACTCCGGCGGGCTCGGTCCAAAGCAGCGCCAGGGCGATTTCAAGAGCCCCGAAGGTTTCTATAACGTTTCCCGCAATCAGCTAAAACCCGACAGCCGTTTCTACAAAGCGATCAATATCGGTTTCCCGAACGCCTACGATCGCGCGCATGGCTATGAAGGAAAGTATCTGATGATTCACGGTGCCTGCGTATCCGTTGGCTGTTACGCCATGACCGATACCGGCATTGATGAAATCTTCCAGTTCGTCACCGGCGCGTTAGTCTTCGGCCAGCCCAACGTTCAGGTGAGCATTTATCCTTTCCGCATGACCGACGCCAACATGGCGCGTCACAAATTTTCCTACTTCGCGGATTTCTGGCAGCAGCTGAAACCCGGGTACGACTACTTCCGGCAGACGCATAAGCCGCCAGTGGTTTCGGTAGCCAATGGCCGCTACGTGGTGAGCAAACCGCTCAGCCACGAAGTTGTGCAGCCGCAGCTCGCGTCAAACTACTCGGTCCCCGAGGCAAAATAACGCCCACTCGCCTGGCATAATTTTATTCCAGGTTTCGTTGCCGGTAAGCGGCTGAGTGGCGATAACGGAGACCACATCATTCGGTGTGGTCTCGCGTTGAAAGTCAATTTCTACGTCCTGATCCAGCAGCGTCGCTACGCCAAACGGCGCCCTTCGCGTAATCCAGTATAAATTCGTCGAGCAAAACGCCATCACGTAGCGCCCATCGGAGAGCAGCATGTTAAACACGCCTTTTTCACGCAGCGCTCCGGCAAGCGTGGCGATAAATCTGAATACCTCAACCATATCGCCCGGCATTTCCGGATAGCGCTCGGTGATGCTGTGCAGCAGCCAGCAGAAGGCCTTTTCGCTGTCGGTCTCCCCGATAGGATGCAGACTTCCCGTCTCGAGGCTCTCATACCCCTCCAGCTGACCGTTATGGGCGTAGGTCCAGTTGCGCCCCCATAGCTCCCGGGTAAAGGGGTGAGTGTTTTCCAGCGCAACGATACCTCGGTTGGCCTGGCGAATATGGGCGATGACCGAGCAGGACTTGATAGGATATTCCTGCACCAGCTTTGCTATGGGCGACTGGAAGCTAGGCTGCGGATCTTTAAATGTGCGACAGCCCTTACCTTCATAAAACGTAATGCCCCAGCCGTCTTTATGTGGCCCGGTTCCGCCACCGCGCTGCACCAGCCCGGTGAAACTGAAGCAAATATCTGTGGGCACATTCGCGCTCATCCCGAGCAATTCGCACATAGATCACCTCATACCACTTACTGAAACATAAAAGGCGTTATTGGTGCAGCCAGTTTGGACACGGCCAGCGCGCAGAAACCGGAGCGTACTTCATGTACGTGAGGATCTTGAGCACTGCCCGGGTTCAAAATGGCTAACAAAATAGCCTTTTAAGCTTTAACCATCTCTTTTTCGATCAGCATAATCAGGATATGAATCACTTTAATATGGATTTCCTGAATACGGTCGGCGTAGCCAAAATGCGGTACGCGAATTTCTACATCCGCTGACCCCGCCATTTTACCGCCATCTTTCCCGGTCAGAGTAATCACTTTCATCCCCTGGGCGCGGGCGGCTTCAATCGCTTTGATAACATTACCTGAATTACCGGAAGTAGAGATCCCCAGTAATACGTCGCCTGCACGACCCACTGATTCTACATAGCGAGAGAAAACATATTCATAGCCGAAATCATTGCTGACGCAAGAGAGATGGCTCACGTCGGAAATCGCAATGGCCGGATAGCCGGGGCGATTTTCACGATAGCGCCCGGTCAGTTCTTCCGCAAAATGCATCGCATCGCAGTGCGAACCGCCGTTACCGCAGGAAAGGACTTTGCCGCCAGCTTTAAAGCTATCCGCCAGCAGCACCGCAGCACGCTGAATCGCGTGAATGTTGGCTTCGTCCTGCAGAAAGTTAGCCAACGTTTCAGCGGCTTCATTCAGTTCGTTACGAATAAGATCCTGGTACATGAGGATAATCCTTCAGTATTTGTGGGATAACCTAGGCAGTTTACCGGATAGCCGACGCAGCGAGAAGCAGCACGCAATGCAATCCCCTGTGCTTTTGATTTTATGTGCCGCATTTCCGTACAACAATGTGAGCAAGGTTGTAATTATTTTGTAAACACATTGCTAAAACAAATTACATCCACTACAACCATATCATCACAAGTGGTCAGACCTCCTACAAGACAGGGAGCATTTCTCTATGATGATTTTGAGTATTGTTGCAACCGTTGTTTTACTCGGTGCGCTCTTCTATCACCGAATCAATCTGCTGCTGAGCAGCGCGATTTTGCTTGTCTGGACCGCCGCACTCGGCGCTGCGGGGCTGTGGAATATCTGGCTGCTGATTCCGCTGGCGATCGTTTTACTGCCGTTTAACCTTGCGCCGATGCGTAAATCCATGATTTCAGTCCCGGCGTTCCGCGCTTTCCGTAAGGTCATGCCGCCGATGTCGCGCACCGAGAAAGAAGCGATTGACGCTGGCACAACCTGGTGGGAAGGCGATCTGTTCCGCGGCAACCCCGACTGGCAGAAACTGCACAACTATCCGCAGCCGCGCCTCACCGCTGAAGAACAAGCCTTTATTGACGGCCCGGTCGAAGAAGCCTGCCGTATGGCGAACGACTTCGAAATTACCCACGAGATGGCCGATCTGCCGCCGGAGCTGTGGGCCTATCTGAAAGAGCATCGCTTCTTCGCGATGATCATTAAGAAAGAGTACGGCGGGCTGGAATTCTCCGCCTACGCGCAGGCTCGCGTCCTGCAAAAGCTATCGGGCGTCTCCGGGATCCTGGCGATTACCGTCGGCGTGCCGAACTCATTAGGCCCGGGCGAGCTGCTGCAGCATTACGGTACAGAAGAACAGAAAAACCACTATTTGCCGCGCCTGGCTCGCGGCCAGGAGATCCCGTGCTTCGCGCTGACCAGCCCGGAAGCGGGTTCAGATGCCGGCGCCATTCCGGATACCGGCGTCGTCTGCATGGGCGAATGGCAGGGCCAGCAGGTGCTGGGTATGCGCCTGACCTGGAACAAACGCTATATCACCCTTGCGCCTATCGCCACCGTACTGGGGCTGGCGTTTAAACTCTCCGATCCAGACCGCCTGCTGGGTGGAGAAGAGGAGCTGGGCATCACCTGCGCGCTCATCCCCACCAGCACCCCCGGCGTTGAAATCGGGCGTCGCCATTTCCCGCTGAACGTTCCGTTCCAGAACGGCCCGACCCAGGGGAAAGATATTTTCGTTCCTATCGATTACATTATTGGCGGCCCGTCGATGGCCGGCCAGGGCTGGCGGATGCTGGTTGAGTGTTTATCCGTGGGACGCGGCATCACCCTGCCGTCAAACGCTACCGGCGGCCTGAAATCCGTCGCCATGGCTACCGGCGCCTACGCGCACATTCGCCGCCAGTTCAAAATCTCTATCGGTAAAATGGAAGGGATCGAAGAACCGCTGGCGCGTATCGCAGGCAACGCCTACGTAATGGATGCCGCCGCCTCGCTGATTACCTACGGCATTATGCTTGGCGAAAAACCAGCGGTACTGTCGGCAATTGTGAAGTATCACTGTACTCACCGTGGTCAGCGTTCCATTATTGACGCAATGGATATTACCGGCGGTAAGGGCATTATGCTCGGCACCGGAAACTTCCTGGCGCGGGCCTATCAGGGCGCGCCGATCGCCATCACCGTTGAAGGGGCGAATATCCTGACCCGCAGCATGATGATCTTCGGCCAGGGTGCGATTCGTTGCCATCCGTACGTGCTGGATGAAATGGCGGCCGCGCAGAATAACGACGTTAACGCTTTCGATAAGCTGCTGTTTAAACACATCGGGCACGTGGGCAGCAATAAGGTACGCAGTTTCTGGCTGGGCCTGACCCGCGGTCTCACCAGCAGCTCGCCGACCCGCGATGCCACTCGTCGCTACTATCAACATATGAACCGACTGAGCGCCAACCTGGCTCTGCTGTCCGATGTCTCAATGGCGGTACTGGGCGGTAGTCTGAAGCGTCGTGAAAGAATTTCTGCGCGTCTGGGAGATGTGCTGAGCCAGCTCTACCTGGCGTCGGCGGTCCTGAAACGCTATGACGATGAGGGGCGTAACGAAGCGGACTTACCGCTGGTTCACTGGGGGGTGCAGGATGCGCTGTATCAGGCCGAGCAGGCGATTGACGATCTGTTGGTGAACTTCCCGAATCGTCTGGTCGCTGGGGCGCTTCGCGTGGCAATCTTCCCGACCGGACGTCATTACCTGGCGCCTTCAGACAAGCTGGATCATAAGGTAGCGAAAATCCTGCAGGTTCCGAGCGCGACGCGTTCGCGTATCGGCCGCGGTCAGTATCTGACGCCGAGCGAGCATAATCCGGTTGGCCTGCTGGAAGAAGCGCTGCTTGATGTTATGGCAGCAGACCCTATCCACCAGCGCCTGTGCAAAGAGCTGGGCAAGAATCTGTCGTTTACGCGTCTTGATGAACTGGCCCGCAACGCGCTGGCAAAAGGGTTAATCAATCAGGACGAGGCGGACATCCTGGTCCGTGCGGAAACCAGCCGACTGCGCAGCATTAACGTCGACGATTTCGCCCCGGATGAACTGGCGACCCGCCCGGTAAAGCTGCCGGAGAAAGTGCGCAAGATCGAAGCGGCTTAAAAACAAAAAAATAAACCCATCACGATCGAGGCGGGGACTTCCCCGCCTCTCTTTTTTCTGACAATTCAGCGGAAGGTATTTCCAGGGCTGTCATTCTTTTACAAAATATTCCCTGAGCCGTCCATCGGCTGATATGGTGTTAAAGTCATTATAATTCCTCTCATCATACTGGAGTTCACCACCGTGCCCGGACTGAAAATTACCCTTTTACAACAACCGCTGGTGTGGATGGACGGTCCCGCCAACCTGCGCCATTTCGATCGTCAACTGGAAGGGATTACCGGGCGTGACCTCATTGTTTTACCCGAAATGTTCACCACCGGTTTCGCGATGGAAGCAGCAAAACAGTCGCTGTCGCAAGAGGAAGTGGTAGCCTGGATGGAGGCTAAAGCCGACCAAACCAACGCGCTGATTGCCGGTAGCGCCGCGCTGCAAACGGACCGTGGTCCGGTTAACCGCTTCTTGCTGGTTGAGCCCGGCGGTAAAATCCATTTCTATGACAAACGCCACCTGTTTCGCATGGCGGATGAACATCATCATTACGCAGCGGGTAACGAGCGGGTCATTTTTGCCTGGCGCGGCTGGAGAATTCTGCCGCTGGTATGCTACGACCTGCGCTTCCCCGTGTGGTCACGCAACCATAACGACTACGATTTAGCGCTGTATGTTGCCAACTGGCCCGCCCCGCGCTCAATGCACTGGCAGTCGCTGCTGGTCGCCAGAGCTATCGAAAATCAGGCTTATGTTGCCGGATGCAATCGCGTCGGCACCGATGGCAACGGACACCATTACCGGGGCGATAGTCGGATAATCACGCCGCAGGGTGAGATTATCGCGACGGCCGAACCGCATCAGGCGACTCGCCTGGATGCTGAGCTTTCGCTGACGTCGCTAAAAGAGTATCGCGAGAAGTTTCCGGCCTGGCAGGACGCTGATCCCTTCACGCTCAGCTAAAGCCAGACTGGCAGGGGAGCCCAGGCTCCCTTTTTATGCCTCAAACCAGCGCTATCCCGCCCGCTCGCCCCAAAGCCCTGCAGGTAAACGCCCGCAGCGCGGAACGAGAATATGAATGCTGTTAACGCCAGGCTCGCGGGCAAACGTTGTCAGACCGGCGCGACGGATGGCTGGCGAAGACGGGGAAGAGAATGTGTTCTGCAGGCTAAAACGACGAAAGCCTGAATCATTGCTGATTCAGGCTTTCTGAATAGTGGCGGAACGGACGGGACTCGAACCCGCGACCCCCTGCGTGACAGGCAGGTATTCTAACCGACTGAACTACCGCTCCACTTACTGTTCCCTTGGGAACGAGGCGAATATTACGGATTCCCCTCTACTCCGTCAACGCTTTTTCTTCATTTTTGAATCGCTTGCTGCAAAAATCACCCAACAGACTATTTTTAGCGCGTTTATGGGTAAATCAGGCCCGCCACAGGCAGCTTCCGCCTTTCTTTTGCACCAGATCGAGCCGCGACTCGTGGTTCATCAGCTCTTCATCAGAGGCGTAAACCACCCGTAATTTGCTGGCGGCGCGCACAACGCGTTGAATGCCCATTTCTCCGGCCTGCTGCTGCCCTTCCCCTTCCATTGAGAAAGCCATCGTCGTCTGGCCACCGGTCATCATCAGATAAACGTCGGCCAGAATCTGGGCATCGAGCAACGCCCCGTGCAGCGTTCGCTTGCTGTTGTCTATTTCATAACGTGAACAGAGGGCATCAAGGCTGTTACGCTTGCCCGGGAACATTTTACGCGCCAGGGCCAGGCTATCGGTCACCTTACAAAAGGTATCCGTCTTCGGAATTCCGCGATTTAGCTTAGCAAATTCATAGTCCATAAAGCCGATATCGAACGATGCGTTATGGATGACCAGCTCCGCGCCGCGGATATAGTCGAGAAACTCATCGACCACATCACCAAACGCGGGCTTATCCATCAGGAATTCGTCCGCAATACCGTGGACGCCAAACGCTTCAGGATCCACCAGCCGGTCCGGCTTTAAATAGACGTGGAAGTTGTTTCCGGTCAGGCGGCGGTTGATCACCTCCACCGCACCGATTTCAATTATCTTGTGCCCTTCATAGTGCGCACCAATCTGATTCATACCGGTGGTTTCGGTATCGAGAACGATCTGTCGCGTAATTGCAGTGCTCATAGCGGTCATTTATGTCAGACTTACCGTTTTACGTATCGATTTCAATTACAGGAAGTCTACCAGAGATGCTCAAACAGGTAGAAATTTTCACCGATGGTTCTTGCCTGGGAAATCCAGGTCCTGGCGGCTACGGTGCGATTTTACGCTATCGCGGGAAGGAAAAAACTTTTAGCGAAGGCTTTAACCTTACAACGAACAACCGCATGGAGATGATGGCCGCCATCGTCGCCCTGGAAGCGCTGAAAGAACATTGTGAAGTGATCCTCAGTACCGACAGCCAGTATGTGCGTCAGGGGATTACGCAGTGGATCCACAACTGGAAAAAACGCGGCTGGAAAACGGCCGACAAGAAACCGGTAAAAAATGTCGATCTCTGGCAGCGCCTGGACGCCGCGCTGGGTCAACACAAGATAAAATGGGAATGGGTTAAAGGCCATGCCGGACATCCGGAAAACGAACGTTGCGACGAACTGGCGCGCGCGGCAGCATCTAACCCAACCCGGGACGACATCGGTTATCAGGCAGAAAGTTAATTCTGCCCCTTGCGCCACTGACGCGTGGCGCCTACCGCCTGCGGTATCCGTTTTTTTGCTTTGCCCGATTTCATCGGGTTTAGCGTCAATGGGATAGTGCGTTTACGGGCAACAATGAGCTGCAGACATCCCAACGCCGGTAGATGCGTGCTGAGCATTTTCCCCCCGTGGCGCGACCAGGGAAGGACCTGATAGCCCCCGTAGTGCATAACTTCAAAATTCAGCAACCCCAGCCAGTCCATCTGACGCGTTAAGGTGAACATGCGGCTGTTATAGGGGGGCTTATTGCGTAACACCGGCACCAGTTTACGTAACCCCATCAGGCTTACAGGATTAAAACTGGTTAAAATTATCCAGCCATCGTCAATCAGCACCCGGTCCGCTTCCCGCAGCAGTCGATGCGGATCGCTGCACCACGGTAAGGTATGCGCCAGCAGGCAGGCATCTACCGACTTTTCGGCAAAAGGCAAATGCAGCGGATCGGCCTTTACCTGCACAGGATTCCCCTGCAAAGAGACATTCACCTGATGGGAAATCGCGCAGGCTTCGGTATTGATTTCCGCGCTCAGATTGCCAATCTTAAGTAAATGAAAGCCATATAATTTAGCGAGCCACGGTTTCATCTGCCGTTCCAGCGATTCGCGGTAGTATTCGCCCCACGGCATGCTGGACCAGTGCTCTGGCGCTGTAACTGTATGAGGTATCCTTGCCGGCTTCATCGCAACCTTCCGCTACGCATTAGAGGTAATTTATGAATCTTATCAGTATTCCCGCATTTCAGGACAACTACATCTGGGTTCTTAGTGAAGATAGCGGGCGCTGCCTGATAGTCGATCCAGGAGAAGCCGCGCCCGTGCTCGCCGCCGTCGAACAAAACCGCTGGCAGCCGGAAGCTATCTTGTTGACGCATCACCACCGCGACCACATTGGCGGCGTTAAACAACTGCGGGAAAAATTCCCGAACCTGGTGGTTTACGGACCGGCAGAAACCCAGGATAAGGGCGCAACCCACGTCGTGAAGGACGGAGATAGCCTCACTGTTTTGGGCCGCGAATTTTCTATTTTTGCCACGCCAGGTCACACTTTAGGACACATCTGTTTCTACAGCGCACCTTATCTATTTTGTGGCGATACAATGTTTTCCGGCGGCTGCGGCAGACTATTCGAAGGGACCGCAGAGCAGATGTATCAATCATTTAAGAAGATTAGCGCCCTTCCTGACGAAACATTAATATGTTGCGCACATGAGTACACTTTAGCAAACATGAAGTTTGCAATAAGCATCCTTCCCCATGATAGGGAGATAAACGATTACTACCACAAAGTTAATGAGTTACGTGCAAAAAACCAAAAAACACTCCCCGTAACTCTGAAAAATGAGCGTCTTATTAATTTATTTCTTCGAACGGATGATGATGATTTAATTAAAGAAATAGACAAAGAAACAAATTTGCAACACTCTATTCAGCGATTTGCCTGGTTAAGGTCAAAGAAAGACGACTTCTGATATTTAATTCTTGTCTTCAGACGACTTCACCGTTATCCTTGCTCGTCTTTTAAGCAACTATTGACACACACATGAAGGCACGAGCGATTTTACTCGCCTCTGTCCTGCTGGTGGGGTGCCAGGCGTCTAAGAACGATGGCACCGTACAACAGCACGCACAGAGCCTTTCTGCAGCGAGTCAAGGGGAAGCAAGCAAGTTCACAAGTCGAGCGCGCTGGTTAGATGATGGAACCTTCTACGCGCAAGACCAGGATCTGTGGACTTCAATAGGCGACGAGCTAAAGATGGGAATTCCGGAAAACGTCCGGATTCGCGAACAAAAACAGAAGTACTTAAGAAATAAGAGCTATCTCCACGATGTAACTTTACGGGCAGAGCCGTATATGTACTGGATAGCCGGGCAAGTTAAGAAACGTAACATGCCAATGGAACTGGTATTACTACCCATAGTGGAGAGCGCTTTTGACCCGCACGCAACGTCTGGCGCCAATGCCGCAGGCATTTGGCAGATCATTCCGAGCACCGGGCGCAATTATGGTTTGAAACAGACCCGCAGTTACGATGCGCGTCGTGACATCGTTGCCTCAACCACGGCAGCGTTAAACATGATGCAACGTCTGAACAAAATGTTCGACGGCGACTGGTTGTTAACCGTCGCTGCCTATAACAGCGGCGAAGGTCGGGTAATGAAGGCTATCAAAGCGAACAAATCACGGGGTAAACCCACCGATTTCTGGTCGCTGTCATTACCACAGGAAACCAAAATATACGTACCAAAAATGCTGGCCCTGAGCGATATTCTCAAGAACAGCAAGCGGTATGGCGTAAGGTTGCCGACAGCAGACGAAAGCCGTGCCCTGGCGCGTGTACGTCTCGACAGTCCGGTTGAGATTTCACAGCTAGCGGATATGGCAGGAATGCCCGTCAGCAAGCTGAAAACGTTCAATGCAGGCGTTAAGGGGTCGACTCTGGGCGCGAACGGGCCGAATTACGTACTGGTACCGCAGAAGCATGCGGCGCAGCTGCGTGAGTCTTTGGCCTCCGGTGATATTGCCGCCGTGCAGCCGACGCTGCTGGCTGATAACAAGCCGTTGACCAGCCGCAGCTACCAGGTGCGCTCCGGTGACACCATCTCCGGTATTGCATCGCGTCTCGGCGTATCAACGAAAGATCTGCAGCAGTGGAACGGTATTCGCGGTTCTAACCTGAAGGTCGGTCAGAATCTGGTGATTGGCGCAGGCAGCAGCGCTGAACGTCTGGCAAACAATAGCGATAGCATTACCTATCGCGTGCGTAAGGGCGACTCTTTGTCGAGCATTGCGAAACGCCATGGCGTGAACATTCGCGATGTGATGCGCTGGAACAGCGATACCGGCAACCTGAAACCTGGCGATCAGCTGACGCTGTTTGTGAAAAACAGCGACAGACCGGAATCCTGATGATTCAGCAGGCATTAAAAAAGGCACCCATGCGGTGCCTTTTGTTTTATCTCTGCGTTAGATGGCCTTATGGGCCTCAAACATAATCGTATCGCTGGTGAAAGAACCATCCTGCTGCAATGCAAAATAGGCTTTGACCTCCGCCGATGCGCTCTCCTGGTATAAACGAATCGCTTCCGTCAGCGCCTCTGGCGTCCGCATCCGCGCGACCCAGGAGCTGAACTCCAGAGGCAGGCGATCGGTCAGCAGATGATTTATCACCAAACCGGCCTCACTCGCCATTGTCAGCCATTCGCCGCTGGAGTAGTTGCGAACATGGGAGGTATCGCGCAGCGCCTCAACCGTCTGCAGCCAGACGTCGCGAACAGGATGGCCGGGCGACATCACATCCATAATAATCATCACTCCGCCCGGTTTCAGCACCCGCTTCACTTCACGCAATGCCTGGCCAACATCATGCCAGTGATGCGCAGAATAACGGCTGATCGCGACATCAAAGCTGGCATCAGCGAAAGGCAAAGATTCGGCATAGCCCTGCTGCGTGGCAATATTAGCAAAACCTTTATCCCTTGCGGCCTGAGCCACCACCTCCAGCATCTGGCTGGATAAATCATATGCCGTTACCTGGGCAACCTGCCCTGCCGCCGCAAAGCTGGCGTGTCCGGCACCGCATCCCATATCCAGCACGTGGGCCTGAGGGAAGTCCGCCAGCCGTTCGGCCAGTCGCTGCAGATCGCGCCCTGAAGCGTGTACGGCACTGCTCAGGTAGGCGCTGGCCTGTGAGCCAAACTGTTTTTCGACGTTGTCATGATGAGAGCGTGTTGTCATTGCATTGTCCTTCGGTTTTTTGAGTAATAAAGGCAGCACCATGCATACGCAGGCCTGCCCCATGGCAGGCCTGACATACCTTAATTAATCAGGCTTGCCGGGACTGAATTCAACTAGTAGCGGGTTGTGGTCGGACGCGCGGGTCACCAGCACGGAAGCATCGTGCACGCTTAACCCCCGGTAGAACACAAAATCAAGCGGGCGGCCAAAAGTACGGCGGCGCTGATCGTCAGAGAAGCGGACTTCGCGCAGCGACATTTCACGCGCAAAGCGATACAAAGCGTTCATTCGCGGACGACTCCAGGCGTTAAAGTCACCCGCCATTATCACCGGCCCGCTGTGATGGGCAATCTGGTCGCCAATCGGCAGCAGCTGCTTGCTGTAGACATCCACGCCAAGACTAAAGTTGACCGCGTGGATATTCACCACCATCAGCAGCCGGGTATCCGGTAACGGGTAAACGGTGACCAACGCTGACTTTGCCAGCCGCAGGATAGGCTCGCGCTCGCGCAGTGGGCAGCAGTAAATGGGGTGGGCGGAAGCTAACGTCATCACGCCGGAAGGATGCTGCGGAAGTACCAGTGCCGGAACCTGGTCAGCGGCCAGATAATTGGAGGTGGCGAATTTCACTAACTCAGGCGTGGTTTGCGCTTCCTGTAATAACACCAGGTGCGCATCTTTACCGAAATTATTAAGCACGGATTTCCACTCTGCGCGCTGCTGTTTAAAGATGTTCCACACCAGCACGCGGATTTTCTCATCCGAACTTAACGGTACCCCGGCCGGAAAAGCCGGAGTCATGCCAGCAAACGACCCCGGAGGTAAGATTCTCTCCGCGGGTTGTCCGGCGACGTAGCGCATGGCATAGGTATTCTTTCGCAATTTAGGCATCAAACCTCGATAACAGGAAACCAGCCCGAGACTGCAGCTGGTCCTTCTGTTATAGGGATTTTTGTATACACTTTCAATGCAATTTGCCAGAAACCTTTATCCTTCTACGGAAAGAACCGTAGCACAGCGCTGAGGCTTATCGAGCCGGCCGCTAAGAACCACCAGCAACAGCGCGACCAGAACTATCAGCGCGCCAATCCAGGGCGTCTGATCCAGACCATAATGTTCTACCGTCTGCCCACCAATCACCGATCCTAAGGCAATCCCGATGTTAAAGGCGGCAATATTCAGGCCTGAGGCAACGTCAACCGCGCCTGGAGTATACTGCTCCGCTTTCTGCACAACGTATACCTGCAGACCCGGAACGTTACCGAATGCGAAGATGCCCATCACCAGTACCGTCGCCAGCGCCGCATACTGAATGCTGGCCGTAAACTGAAAGATCAGCAGTAAAGCAACCAGGGCGGCAAAAATCAGCTTCAGCGCGGGCACGGCGCCATGCTTATCCGCCAGCTTTCCGCCCCATACGTTGCCCACCGCTACAGAAACACCGTAGCCCAGGAGGATCCAGCTAACGGCCGCCGGGCTAAATCCGGCAAGATCCTGCATCATCGGCGCCAGGAAGGTAAAAGCGGTGAATACGCCGCCATATCCCAAAGCCGTAATGGCATAGATTATCAGTAAACGGGGATGAGTCAGAACCTGGAGCTGGGCGCGCAAACCGGCGCTGACACGACCGGGAATGTTATTCGGCACCAGGATAAGGCTGCTCATTAACGCGATTACGCCAAGGATCGACACGGCAAGGAACGTCTCGCGCCAGCCAAAGTGTTGGCCGATAAAGGTGCCCAATGGTACGCCGGTCACCAGCGCAACGGTCAGACCGCCAAACATAATCGCAATCGCCGAAGCCGCTTTCTCTTTCGGGACCAGGCTGGTCGCAATTGTCGATCCGATCGAAAAGAATACCCCGTGCGCCAGTCCCGTCAGCAGGCGTGCCAGAACCAGAGTTTCATAACCCGGCGCCTGCCAGGCCAGCAGGTTACCGGCGGTAAACAGCGCCATTAACGCCAGCAGCAGTTGCTTACGCGGCATACGCCCGGTCAGCGCGGTGAGCACCGGGGCGCCAATCGCCACGCCGAGCGCATAGATAGAAACCAACAGCCCCGCAGAGGGTAGCGAAATAGCAAGTTGTTCTGCAATGGTGGGCACCAGGCCCACAATGACAAATTCGGTCGTGCCAATAGCAAAGGCACCGATAGTTAAGGCAAGTAGCGCCAGCGGCATAATGTACTCCGTATCAACATGATTAAGATGACACGTAGTATGAAGAGATGCTTTAATAACAAAAATAGCCAAAGTATCAATAGAATTTTGCCACAGGTGCAATAATGAGAGCTACCTCAGAAGAAATCGCCATTTTTGTCGCCGTGGTCGAGAGCGGCAGCTTTAGCCGTGCAGCGGAACAGCTAGGTCAGGCCAATTCCGCCGTCAGCCGGGCGGTGAAAAAGCTGGAATCAAAGCTCGGCGTGAGCCTGCTTAACCGTACGACCCGTCAGCTAAGCCTGACCGAAGAAGGAGAGCGTTATTTCCGTCGCATGCAGGTTGTGCTTCAGGAGATGGCCGCTGCCGAAAATGAACTTCTGGAGAGTCGTACGACGCCAAGAGGACTATTACGGGTTGATGCCGCGACGCCGGTGATACTGCATTTCCTGATGCCGTTGATAAGACCCTTCCGCGAGCGTTATCCAGAGATGAGCCTTACGCTGGTCTCGTCCGAAACCTTTATCAATCTGATTGAGCGGAAAGTTGACGTCGCGATCCGCGCCGGCACGCTGACCGATTCCAGCCTGCGCGCCAGGCCATTGTTTAATAGCTACCGCAAAATAATCGCTTCACCGGACTATCTCGCTCGCCATGGAACGCCGCAAAGCGTCGCTGAGCTAAAAAATCATCAATGCCTCGGTTTTAGCGAACCTGCTTCATTGAATACCTGGCCAGTCTCCTGCTGCGATGGCCAGCTGCTGGAAATCGAAAGCGAGATATCTTCCAATAGCGGAGAAACGCTCAAGCAGCTGTGCCTGGCCGGTAACGGAATCGCCTGTCTGTCGGACTATATGGTGGATAAGGAAATTGCTGAAGGGGCGTTTGTCGAGCTGCTGGCTGATAAACGGCTGCCGGTTGAAATGCCGTTTAGCGCGGTTTACTACAGCGACAGAGCCGTAAGCACGCGGATCAGAGCCTTTATCGACTTTCTTAGCGAACATGTAAAACAGCTCCCGAAGGAGCTGTAAGAGGGTTGTAGAGTACAGAGGGGGATTAGATTAGTCCCATTCAGGCGCCAGACCGTCCGGGCTAACCAGACGATCGTTGCAGTCCAGGGCGGCGATCGCCTGGCGATCGTCTTCATCAAGCTGCAGATCCTGAGCTTTAAGGTTGCTTGCCAGGTTTTCGCGCCGCGTCGAAGACGGAATTACCGCATAACCTTCGCCCATTGCCCAGGCCAGGATAACCTGTGCCGGCGTGGCATTATGTTTCGTCGCAATACGTGCAATCACTTCATCTTTCAGCGCCTTACCGTAGGCCAGCGTCATGTAAGAGGTGATATGAATATCGTGTTCACGCGCCCAATCAACCACTTTGCGGTTCTGCAGGTACGGAGAGAGTTCAACCTGGTTGGTTGCAATATTCTCTGCGCCAACGGCGGCAATTGCCCGCTCCATCAGCGGAATGGTGAAGTTAGAAATACCAATCTGACGGGTCAACCCCTGCTTTTTCGCTTCCAGCAGCGCGGCCATAAACTCCTCGACGGCAACGGCATCGTTTGGCGACGGCCAGTGGATTAACGTCAGGTCGACATAGTCAGTCCGCAGCTTCAGCAGGCTCTCTTTCAGGCTGGCGATCAGCTTGTCTTTGCTGAGATTTTCAATCCAGATCTTGGTGGTGATGAACAGTTCATCGCGCGCAACGCCGCTTTCAGCAATAGCCTGACCCACAGCAGCTTCATTATCATAGATTTGCGCGGTATCAATGGTGCGATAGCCCAGCTCAAGCGCCGTTTTTACAGATGCAATAACCACGTCATCTTTCAGACGGAAGGTCCCAAGGCCAAATGCAGGGATTGTCATGATTTTCCTCTTTATTCATTCATATCGGTTAACGAGGGTAATTATGACCAACGAGAGGATTGAGAAAAAGAGCGCTAAACGCAGAGGATTTTTGCTAAAACAGCAATAATAAAGCGACAGGCAAAGAAAAAGCCCTGAGCAAATGCTCAGGGCTTTTAATAAGTGGCGGAACGGACGGGACTCGAACCCGCGACCCCCTGCGTGACAGGCAGGTATTCTAACCGACTGAACTACCGCTCCACCGAATACTTCTGTAACCACCGGATTTATGCACCGGCTTACTACTTAATTTGATGCCTGGCAGTTCCCTACTCTCACATGGGGAGACCCCACACTACCATCGGCGCTACGGCGTTTCACTTCTGAGTTCGGCATGGGGTCAGGTGGGACCACCGCGCTAGTGCCGCCAGGCAAATTCTTTGTGCTCAGTACGCAATTCTTTATCGCATCAGCCGCGTTGCCCGCGCTCGTAAAGTCAGTCACATACTTCAGTATGCTCCTTCCTTTCCTTTGCTTGTCGCCTTGCTGCTGCGCAAATTATCGCGTACTCAACTCTGAATCTAAGCTGAAATTGTTGTCTTCTCAAATCCGCCAAAACATCTTCGGCGTTGTAAGGTTAAGCCTCACGGTTCATTAGTACCGGTTAGCTCAACGCATCGCTGCGCTTACACACCCGGCCTATCAACGTCGTCGTCTTCAACGTTCCTTCAGGACCCTTAAAGGGTCAGGGAGAACTCATCTCGGGGCAAGTTTCGTGCTTAGATGCTTTCAGCACTTATCTCTTCCGCATTTAGCTACCGGGCAATGCCATTGGCATGACAACCCGAACACCAGTGATGCGTCCACTCCGGTCCTCTCGTACTAGGAGCAGCCCCCCTCAATTCTCCAGCGCCCACGGCAGATAGGGACCGAACTGTCTCACGACGTTCTAAACCCAGCTCGCGTACCACTTTAAATGGCGAACAGCCATACCCTTGGGACCTACTTCAGCCCCAGGATGTGATGAGCCGACATCGAGGTGCCAAACACCGCCGTCGATATGAACTCTTGGGCGGTATCAGCCTGTTATCCCCGGAGTACCTTTTATCCGTTGAGCGATGGCCCTTCCATTCAGAACCACCGGATCACTATG
The DNA here is from genome assembly GCF_019048985.1 of Klebsiella sp. PL-2018. NCBI lineage: Bacteria > Pseudomonadati > Pseudomonadota > Gammaproteobacteria > Enterobacterales > Enterobacteriaceae > Klebsiella > Klebsiella sp. PL-2018. Next base: position 1,123,282 of record NZ_CP077673.1, on the reverse strand, counting down.
ACCTGCTTTCGCACCTGCTCGCGCCGTCACGCTAGCAGTCAAGCCAGCTTATGCCATTGCACTAACCTCCTGATGTCCGACCAGGATTAGCTGACCTTCGTGCTCCTCCGTTACTCTTTAGGAGGAGACCGCCCCAGTCAAACTACCCACCAGACACTGTCCGCAACCCGGATTACGGGCCCACGTTAGAACACCAGCCATTAAAGGGTGGTATTTCAAGGATGGCTCCATGCAGACTGGCGTCCACACTTCAAAGCCTCCCACCTATCCTACACATCAAGGACCAGTGTTCAGTGTCAAGCTATAGTAAAGGTTCACGGGGTCTTTCCGTCTTGCCGCGGGTACACTGCATCTTCACAGCGAGTTCAATTTCACTGAGTCTCGGGTGGAGACAGCCTGGCCATCATTACGCCATTCGTGCAGGTCGGAACTTACCCGACAAGGAATTTCGCTACCTTAGGACCGTTATAGTTACGGCCGCCGTTTACCGGGGCTTCGATCAAGAGCTTCTCCTTACGGATAACCCCATCAATTAACCTTCCGGCACCGGGCAGGCGTCACACCGTATACGTCCACTTTCGTGTTTGCACAGTGCTGTGTTTTTAATAAACAGTTGCAGCCAGCTGGTATCTTCGACTGATTTCAGCTCCACGAGCAAGTCGCTTCACCTACCATCAGCGTGCCTTCTCCCGAAGTTACGGCACCATTTTGCCTAGTTCCTTCACCCGAGTTCTCTCAAGCGCCTTGGTATTCTCTACCTGACCACCTGTGTCGGTTTGGGGTACGATTTGATGTTACCTGATGCTTAGAGGCTTTTCCTGGAAGCAGGGCATTTGTCACTTCAGCACCGTAGTGCCTCGTCATCACACCTCAGCGTTAGTGACGTTCCGGATTTACCTGGAACATCCGCCTACATGCTTAAACCGGGACAACCGTCGCCCGGCCAACATAGCCTTCTCCGTCCCCCCTTCGCAGTAACACCGAGTACAGGAATATTAACCTGTTTCCCATCGACTACGCCTTTCGGCCTCGCCTTAGGGGTCGACTCACCCTGCCCCGATTAACGTTGGACAGGAACCCTTGGTCTTCCGGCGTGCGGGTTTTTCACCCGCATTATCGTTACTTATGTCAGCATTCGCACTTCTGATACCTCCAGCAACCCTCACAGGCCACCTTCAACGGCTTACAGAACGCTCCCCTACCCAACAACACATAGTGTCGCTGCCGCAGCTTCGGTGCATGGTTTAGCCCCGTTACATCTTCCGCGCAGGCCGACTCGACCAGTGAGCTATTACGCTTTCTTTAAATGATGGCTGCTTCTAAGCCAACATCCTGGCTGTCTGGGCCTTCCCACATCGTTTCCCACTTAACCATGACTTTGGGACCTTAGCTGGCGGTCTGGGTTGTTTCCCTCTTCACGACGGACGTTAGCACCCGCCGTGTGTCTCCCGTGATAACATTCTTCGGTATTCGTAGTTTGCATCGGGTTGGTAAGTCGGGATGACCCCCTAGCCGAAACAGTGCTCTACCCCCGAAGATGAATTCACGAGGCGCTACCTAAATAGCTTTCGGGGAGAACCAGCTATCTCCCGGTTTGATTGGCCTTTCACCCCCAGCCACAAGTCATCCGCTAATTTTTCAACATTAGTCGGTTCGGTCCTCCAGTTAGTGTTACCCAACCTTCAACCTGCCCATGGCTAGATCACCGGGTTTCGGGTCTATACCCTGCAACTTAACGCCCAGTTAAGACTCGGTTTCCCTGCGGCTCCCCTATACGGTTAACCTTGCTACAGAATATAAGTCGCTGACCCATTATACAAAAGGTACGCAGTCACCCAACTAGTGGGCTCCTACTGCTTGTACGTACACGGTTTCAGGTTCTTTTTCACTCCCCTCGCCGGGGTTCTTTTCGCCTTTCCCTCACGGTACTGGTTCACTATCGGTCAGTCAGGAGTATTTAGCCTTGGAGGATGGTCCCCCCATATTCAGACAGGATACCACGTGTCCCGCCCTACTCTTCGAGTTCACAACCTGTGCGTTTTAGTGTACGGGAGTATCACCCTGTACCCTGCGACTTTCCAGACGCTTCCACTAACACACAAGCTGATTCAGACTCCGGGCTGCTCCCCGTTCGCTCGCCGCTACTGGGGGAATCTCGGTTGATTTCTTTTCCTCGGGGTACTTAGATGTTTCAGTTCCCCCGGTTCGCCTCGTTTGACTATGTATTCATCAAACGATAGTGCAACGAATTGCACTGGGTTTCCCCATTCGGACATCGCCGGCTGTAACGGTTCATATCACCTTACCGACGCTTTTCGCAGATTAGCACGTCCTTCATCGCCTCTGACTGCCAGGGCATCCACCGTGTACGCTTAGTCGCTTAACCTCACAACCCGAAGATGTTTCGTAAAACATCATCGTGTCGCGAAAATTTGAGAGACTCGAACACACTTAAACAGTGTGTCGTTTCAATTTTCAGCTTGATCCAGATTTTTAAAGAGCAAAACTTCGCAGTGAACCTTTTCAGGTACACTCTGAAGTTTTCTTGTGTTGTGCAGTAAAGATGGTGGAGCTATGCGGGATCGAACCGCAGACCTCCTGCGTGCAAAGCAGGCGCTCTCCCAGCTGAGCTATAGCCCCATCGTAGTTAATCTCATTTACCGTAATTCGATTCCGGGCAAGGCGTGGAAGAACGAAGCATACTGAAGTATGCGAGTTATTTCACAACGCAGCACGGGAGCGAATTTGGTAGGCCTGAGTGGACTTGAACCACCGACCTCACCCTTATCAGGGGTGCGCTCTAACCACCTGAGCTACAAGCCTGCAGAGATTTTTTACTGCTACATTTTCATCAGACAATCTGTGTGGACACTACAAAGGCAGGTTCTTTAAGGTAAGGAGGTGATCCAACCGCAGGTTCCCCTACGGTTACCTTGTTACGACTTCACCCCAGTCATGAATCACAAAGTGGTAAGCGCCCTCCCGAAGGTTAAGCTACCTACTTCTTTTGCAACCCACTCCCATGGTGTGACGGGCGGTGTGTACAAGGCCCGGGAACGTATTCACCGTGGCATTCTGATCCACGATTACTAGCGATTCCGACTTCATGGAGTCGAGTTGCAGACTCCAATCCGGACTACGACATACTTTATGAGGTCCGCTTGCTCTCGCGAGGTCGCTTCTCTTTGTATATGCCATTGTAGCACGTGTGTAGCCCTACTCGTAAGGGCCATGATGACTTGACGTCATCCCTACCTTCCTCCAGTTTATCACTGGCAGTCTCCTTTGAGTTCCCGGCCGGACCGCTGGCAACAAAGGATAAGGGTTGCGCTCGTTGCGGGACTTAACCCAACATTTCACAACACGAGCTGACGACAGCCATGCAGCACCTGTCTCAGAGTTCCCGAAGGCACCAAAGCATCTCTGCTAAGTTCTCTGGATGTCAAGAGTAGGTAAGGTTCTTCGCGTTGCATCGAATTAAACCACATGCTCCACCGCTTGTGCGGGCCCCCGTCAATTCATTTGAGTTTTAACCTTGCGGCCGTACTCCCCAGGCGGTCGACTTAACGCGTTAGCTCCGGAAGCCACTCCTCAAGGGAACAACCTCCAAGTCGACATCGTTTACAGCGTGGACTACCAGGGTATCTAATCCTGTTTGCTCCCCACGCTTTCGCACCTGAGCGTCAGTCTTTGTCCAGGGGGCCGCCTTCGCCACCGGTATTCCTCCAGATCTCTACGCATTTCACCGCTACACCTGGAATTCTACCCCCCTCTACAAGACTCCAGCCTGCCAGTTTCGAATGCAGTTCCCAGGTTGAGCCCGGGGATTTCACATCCGACTTGACAGACCGCCTGCGTGCGCTTTACGCCCAGTAATTCCGATTAACGCTTGCACCCTCCGTATTACCGCGGCTGCTGGCACGGAGTTAGCCGGTGCTTCTTCTGCGGGTAACGTCAATCGACAAGGTTATTAACCTTATCGCCTTCCTCCCCGCTGAAAGTACTTTACAACCCGAAGGCCTTCTTCATACACGCGGCATGGCTGCATCAGGCTTGCGCCCATTGTGCAATATTCCCCACTGCTGCCTCCCGTAGGAGTCTGGACCGTGTCTCAGTTCCAGTGTGGCTGGTCATCCTCTCAGACCAGCTAGGGATCGTCGCCTAGGTGAGCCGTTACCCCACCTACTAGCTAATCCCATCTGGGCACATCTGATGGCAAGAGGCCCGAAGGTCCCCCTCTTTGGTCTTGCGACGTTATGCGGTATTAGCTACCGTTTCCAGTAGTTATCCCCCTCCATCAGGCAGTTTCCCAGACATTACTCACCCGTCCGCCACTCGTCACCCGAGAGCAAGCTCTCTGTGCTACCGTTCGACTTGCATGTGTTAGGCCTGCCGCCAGCGTTCAATCTGAGCCATGATCAAACTCTTCAATTTAAGTTTGATGCTCGTGAATTAAACTTCGTAATGAATTACGTATGTTCACTCAGAGACTTGGTATTCATTTTTCGTCTTGCGACGTTAAGAATCCATGTCACTTTGAGTGCCCACACAGATTGTCTGATAAATTGTTAAAGAGCAGTGCAACGCGGCTTTCGCTCACCGTTGCGAGGTGGCGTATATTACGCTTTCCTCTTTCAGAGTCAACCCGTTATTTCAGGATTTTTTCTCTTCAACCGACCCGGTTGTTTGTGAAGTGATTCACATCTGCCGTGTCAGTGGGAGCGCATTATAGGGAGTTATTCGGCGGTGACAAGCGGTAAAATGCAATTTTATTTCAACCGCTCACCTTTTATACATAACGCTTATTTTTGCTGCTTTTTGATAGCATCCGGCAGGTCTGCCAGGCTATTAAGTACCCAATCAGCGGCACTTTCGGCTTCTGGGGTCACCGGCTTGCCGGTGCGCACTAATACTTTCGTGCCGACATTGGCCGCCAGAGCTGCCTGCATATCTTCGACTTTATCGCCAACCATAAAGGAAGCCGCCATATCAATATGCAGATAGTCGCGCGCCGAAATCAGCATCCCCGGATGCGGCTTGCGGCAGTCGCAGGTCTGGCGAAACTCTTCAACAGTTCCCTGCGGGTGGTGCGGACAATAATAGATGCCATCCAGGTCAACGCCGCGATCGGCCAGCGACCAGTCCATCCACTCCGTCAGCGTTTCAAACTGCTCTTCAGTAAACTTACCGCGGGCGATACCGGACTGGTTGGTCACCAGCACCAGCGCGTAGCCCATCTCCTTTAATTGACGCATTGCGTCAATGACGCCATCGATAAATTCAAAGTTGTCGATTTCATGGACATAGCCGTGATCGACATTAATCGTGCCATCACGGTCAAGAAAAATTGCGGGTACTGACATTGCCACCGGTTTGCTCCTGATAAAGGCTAATGCGCGTAGTATCGCATGTTTCCGGACGCAAGAAAGTGCTCATTATACAGAGTCAGATTGATTTAGACGTCTGGATGCCTTAACATCCATTTCATTGACAGGCATCGCCTGGACACGGCAGAAGAAAATGCCACGGCAAACGGCTAAACGATAATAAATAACTGATGATTAAACTTTCGAATATTACCAAAGTGTTCCAGCAGGGAAATCGCAGCATACAGGCGCTGAACGATGTCAGCCTGCATGTCCCCGCCGGGCAAATTTATGGCGTCATCGGCGCTTCCGGCGCGGGTAAAAGTACGTTAATCCGCTGCGTTAACCTGCTCGAACGTCCAACGCAGGGCAGCGTACAGGTGGGCGGCCAGGAACTAACGGCGCTGTCAGAAAAAGAGCTCACTCGCGCTCGTCGCCAGATTGGCATGATCTTCCAGCACTTTAACCTGCTTGCCTCACGCACCGTATTCGGCAACGTGGCGTTGCCTCTGGAGCTGGATAATACGCCGAAAGATGAAATCAAGCGCCGGGTGACCGAGCTGCTCGATCTCGTCGGTCTGGGGGATAAACACGATAGCTATCCGGCAAATCTCTCCGGCGGTCAAAAACAGCGCGTGGCCATCGCCCGTGCGCTGGCGAGCAATCCAAAAGTCCTGCTCTGCGACGAAGCCACCAGCGCTCTGGACCCGGCCACTACGCGTTCAATTCTGGAACTGCTGAAAGATATCAACCGTCGCCTGGGCCTGACGATTTTGCTGATTACCCATGAAATGGATGTCGTCAAACGCATTTGCGATTGCGTTGCCGTTATCAGCAACGGCCAGCTGATTGAACAGGATACGGTGAGTGAGGTCTTCTCTCATCCCAAAACCCCGCTGGCGCAACAGTTTATTCAGTCAACGCTGCACCTTGATATCCCGGATGATTATCAGGCCCGCCTTAAACCTGAAGCGCTTCCCGATAGCGTGCCCATGCTGCGCATGGAGTTTACGGGTCACTCCGTTGATGCCCCGCTTCTTTCTGAGACTGCCCGTCGTTTTAATGTGAATAACAACATTATTAGCGCGCAGATGGATTACGCGGGCGGCGTGAAGTTCGGCATTATGCTCACTGAGATGCACGGCACGCAGGAAGATACCCAGGCCGCAATCGCCTGGCTACAGGAACACCATGTAAAAGTAGAGGTACTGGGATATGTCTGAACCAATGATTTGGCTGCTGGTTCGCGGCGTATGGGAAACGCTGGCCATGACGTTTGTCTCCGGCTTCTTCGGTTTTGTTCTCGGCCTGCCGGTCGGCGTGCTGCTGTACGTCACCCGTCCGGGGCAAATTGTCGCTAATGCGAAGCTCTACCGCACGCTTTCGGCGGTGGTGAATATTTTCCGCTCGATTCCTTTTATTATCCTGCTGGTGTGGATGATCCCATTCACTCGCGTGATCGTTGGCACGTCGATTGGCCTGCAGGCGGCTATCGTTCCGCTGACGGTCGGCGCTGCGCCGTTCATCGCCCGTATGGTGGAAAACGCCCTGCTGGAGATCCCCACCGGCCTTATCGAAGCATCCCGCGCCATGGGCGCAACGCCGATGCAGATCGTGCGTAAGGTTCTGCTGCCGGAAGCGCTGCCGGGCCTGGTGAATGCGGCAACCATCACGCTCATTACGCTGGTCGGCTATTCCGCGATGGGCGGCGCCGTCGGTGCCGGTGGTCTCGGGCAGATTGGCTATCAGTACGGTTATATCGGCTACAATGCAACGGTAATGAATACCGTACTGGTGCTGCTGGTTATTCTGGTGTACTTAATCCAATTCTCAGGCGATCGTATCGTCCGGGCTGTGACTCACAAATAACATTACACACAATACAGAATCTTACAGGAAGGAAATAACATGGCCTTTAATTTCAAAACCTTTGCGGCAGTCGGCGCGTTAATCGGTTCTCTGGCTCTGGTGGGTTGCGGTCAGGACGAAAAAGATCCTAACCATATTAAAGTCGGCGTTATCGTCGGTGCGGAGCAGCAGGTTGCGGAAGTCGCGCAGAAAGTAGCAAAAGAAAAATACGGCCTTGATGTCGAACTGGTGACCTTCAACGACTACGTTCTGCCGAACGAAGCGCTGAGCAAAGGTGATATCGACGTTAACGCCTTCCAGCATAAACCGTATCTTGACCAGCAAATCAAAGATCGCGGCTACAAGCTGGTTTCCGTAGGTAACTCTTTTGTTTACCCGATTGCGGGTTATTCGAAAAAAATCAAATCGCTGGACGAACTGCAGCCGGGCTCTCAGGTTGCGATTCCTAACGATCCCACCAACCTTGGCCGCTCTCTGCTGCTGCTGCAACAGGTTGGCCTGATCAAACTGAAAGAAGGCGTTGGTCTGCTGCCAACCTCTCTGGATATTATTGAAAACCCGAAAAACCTGAAAATTGTTGAGCTGGAAGCCCCGCAGCTGCCGCGCTCTCTGGATGATGCGCAAATCGCTCTGGCGGTTATCAATACCACCTATGCCAGCCAGATTGGCTTAACGCCGGCAAAAGACGGTATTTTCGTGGAAGGTAAAGAGTCTCCGTACGTGAATCTGATTGTCGCTCGCGAAGACAACAAAGATGCGGAAAATGTTAAGAAATTTGTTCAAGCCTATCAGAGTGATGAAGTTTACGAAGCGGCTAACAAAATCTTTAACGGCGGTGCAGTGAAAGGCTGGTAATCTTTTCTCAGCGTAATATCATTCAGGACGGGCTTTATGCCCGTCTTGTCATTTATGCAAGCACCTGATTCAATAGCGCCCTGTTTTATTATTTATTGAGGAAATACTATGCGTGCTTTACCGGTCTGTTTGTTAGCACTCATGTTAAGCGGTTGTTCTATGCTAAGCAGATCTCCCGTCGAGCCTGTACAAAGCACCGTAACCCCGCCTGCCAAATCGGAACCGGCAAAACCGAAAGCGACGCGTCCGGCCCCGGTAAGAATCTATACCGATGCAACAGAATTGGTGGGTAAACCTTTCCGCGAACTCGGCGAAGTCACCGGTGAATCATGCCAGGCCTCGAATCAAGACTCTCCGCCCAATATCCCGACGGCGCGCAAGCGCATGCAGATTAACGCTGCAAAAATGAAAGCCAATGCCGTGCTGCTGCACCGCTGCGAAGTGACCAGCGGAACTCCGGGCTGCTACCGCCAGGCCGTCTGCCTTGGTTCAGCGCTTAACGTTACGGCGCAATGAGTGATTTTCAGTTTGCGCAGATAGGCGTTATTCGCTCGCCCTATAAAGAAAAATTTGCCGTCCCCCGCCAGCCTGGGCTGGTTAAAAACGGCGGCGGCGAATTACATCTTCTGCCCCCCTATAACCAGGCCGATGCCGTACGTGGCCTGGAAAACTTCAGCCATCTGTGGATCCTGTTTGTGTTTCATCAGACCATGGAAGGCGGCTGGCGCCCGACCGTGCGCCCTCCCCGTCTCGGCGGTAATGCGCGGATGGGCGTTTTCGCCACCCGTTCGACCTTTCGTCCTAATCCAATCGGTATGTCGCTGGTCGAGCTAAAAGGTATTCGCTGCCAGAAAGAACACGTCGCTCTGGAACTCGGTAGTCTGGACCTGGTGGATGGTACGCCGGTCGTGGACATCAAACCTTACCTGCCCTTTGCCGAAGCGCTGCCGGAAGCCAGCGCGAGCTACGCGCAGCAGGCACCGCAGGCGGAAGTGGCGGTGAGCTTCACGCCCGAAACAGAAGCCCGGCTTTTAGAACTGGAAAAGCGCTATCCCCGACTTAAGGTGTTTATTAGCGAAGTTCTGGCGCAAGATCCGCGCCCGGCATATCGTAAAGAAGAAGACCCGGGAAAGACCTACGCCGTCTGGCTGCTGGATTTTAACGTGCGCTGGCGGGTGATTTCGTCCGGTTTTGAAGTCTTTTCTCTCGAACCACGCTAATTTTATTTTCCTCTCTTTTGGCATCTTTGCCACACTGGTAAACTAAACCACTTTTTTGTGTCAGGCTGGCTCCCAGCCTGTATCGATCGTCCAAATGGAACCGTAACAACATGCGTACTAGCCAATACCTGCTCTCCACTCTGAAGGAGACACCTGCCGACGCCGAGGTTATCAGCCATCAGCTGATGCTGCGCGCCGGGATGATCCGCAAGCTGGCCTCCGGGTTATATACCTGGCTGCCGACCGGCGTGCGCGTCCTGAAAAAAGTCGAAAACATCGTGCGTGAAGAGATGAATAACGCCGGTGCAATCGAGGTGTTAATGCCGGTAGTTCAGCCCTCTGAGCTGTGGCAAGAGAGTGGTCGCTGGGAACAGTACGGCCCGGAACTGCTGCGTATTGCTGACCGTGGCGAACGTCCGTTCGTACTCGGCCCGACTCATGAAGAAGTGATCACCGACCTGATTCGTAACGAGCTGAGCTCTTACAAACAGCTGCCGCTGAACTTCTATCAGATTCAGACCAAATTCCGTGACGAAGTGCGCCCGCGTTTCGGCGTGATGCGTTCCCGTGAATTCCTGATGAAAGATGCTTACTCTTTCCATACCTCTCAGGAATCTCTGCAGGAAACCTACGACGCGATGTACGCCGCGTACAGCAAAATCTTCAGCCGTATGGGCCTGGATTTCCGTGCGGTACAGGCTGACACCGGTTCTATCGGCGGTAGCGCATCTCACGAATTCCAGGTGCTGGCGCAGAGCGGCGAAGATGACGTGATCTTCTCTGACTCTTCCGACTACGCGGCCAATATTGAGTTCGCCGAAGCCGTTGCGCCGAAAGAGCCGCGCGCGGCCGCCACTCAGGAAATGACGCTGGTCGATACGCCGAACGCCAAAACCATCGCCGAGCTGGTTGAGCAGTTCAATCTGCCGATTGAGAAAACGGTGAAAACCCTGCTGGTCAAAGCGGTAGAAGACAGCAAGTCTCCGCTGATTGCCCTGCTGGTTCGCGGCGATCATGAGCTGAACGAAGTGAAAGCGGAAAAACTGCCGCAGGTCGCCAGCCCGCTGACCTTCGCCACCGAAGAAGAGATCCGCGCGCTGGTGCAGGCGGGTCCTGGTTCTCTGGGCCCGGTTAATATGCCCATTCCGGTGATTATTGACCGTACCGTTGCCGCAATGAGCGATTTCGCCGCGGGCGCGAACATCGACGGGAAACACTACTTCGGCATCAACTGGGATCGCGACGTCGCCACCCCTGAAGTGGCTGATATCCGTAACGTCGTGGCGGGTGACCCGAGCCCGGACGGTAAAGGTACGCTGCTGATTAAACGCGGTATCGAAGTGGGCCACATCTTCCAGCTGGGTACCAAGTACTCTGAAGCGATGAAAGCCTCCGTACAGGGCGAAGATGGCCGTAACCAGATCCTGACGATGGGCTGCTACGGTATCGGTGTGACGCGCGTGGTGGCGGCCGCCATTGAGCAGAACTTTGACGATCGCGGGATTCTGTGGCCGGAAGCTATCGCCCCGTTCCAGGTTGCGATTCTGCCGATGAACATGCATAAATCCTACCGCGTGCAGGAGCTGGCCGAGAAGCTGTACGCAGAGCTGAGCGCGCTGGGTATCGACGTGCTGATGGACGACCGTAAAGAGCGTCCGGGCGTGATGTTCGCCGATATGGAGCTTATCGGTATTCCGCACACCATCGTGCTGGGCGACCGTAACCTCGACAACGACGATATCGAATATAAATATCGTCGCAGCGGCGAGAAGCAGCTGATTAAAACCGGTGATATCGTGAATTACCTGGTACAACAAATTAAAGGTTAACGCCAAAAGAGGCTCTGGTTTCAGAGCCTCTTTTTTACAAGGATTGTAATCATGGCTAAACAACGGGCAAATTATGTCCTGCTTTTTCCCGCATTGTTTTTACTTTCGGCCTGCACGGTAGACGTCAGCCGGTCCGCGCCTTCCGCTTCCGCTATTAAGCCACCATCGCAGCAATGGGCAGTTAAACTTCAGCGCCAGAGCTCGGTGGCTAATAACACGCTGACTGAAATTAACGCACAAGACCTGCTCCCCGGCGATCTCCTTTTCTCTTCCAGCATTGGCGTGACGTCCCTGGGGATTCGTGCTTTTAGCACATCGTCCGTTAGCCATGTTGCTATCTATATCGGTGATAACCAGGTTGCAGAAGCAACCGGCGCTGGGGTGCAGATTATTCCGCTCCAGCAAGCGATGCGGCACAGCGATAAGCTGTTTGCTCTAAGAGCGCCTGACCTCACGCCGCAACAGGCCGCAGGCATTAAAAATTTCGCCTATAAAAACAGAAACAGCGGCTATAACTATCGCGGCATCATTGAATTTGTGCCCTTTATGGTAACCAAACAGCTCTGCTCCCTGAATCCCTTTTCGAAAGATTTCCGCCAGCAGTGCGTGAATGGCCTGGCCAAAGCGCAGCTTAGCGATGCCGTTTCCGGGGACAAAAAAATGTGGTTTTGTTCTGAGTTTGTCAGCGATGCCTTCGCGAAGGCCGGACACCCGCTGACCCTGGCTCAACCGGGCTGGATTAGCCCATCAGACCTGCTTCATATGCGTGAGGGGGACGTGGCAAACTTTCAGCCCGAAACACAATTGCAGTATATCGGGCATCTTAAATTGGGAATTTATATCAAGACAAGCCGTCTCGTAGGACTCAATTAACTAACGAGAATTGCAGTCTTCTTTTTGATAAAACTTGCCTGGTGAATCCACCGCCAGAACTTTAACCGGCGCTCCCGAATCCGGGTTCGCTTCCAGCGTAAAGTGCCCCTCAACCACCAGCAGCACCGGGCGAGTATCCGTTCCGCGCGCCGCGGCATAATCACGCTCGAGCTGCGCGTTATTCGCGACTGCCACTCGCTTGCCGGTTGCGCAATCGGTAAAGGTCGCGGCATCCGCCATATAGAAGTACATTCCGCGCATCGCCATTGGCGTGATGGGCAGGCTGGATTTGACTGACTCAAGCGTATAGTTCAGCGTAGACTCGATGGGATTACCGTCGCGATCGAGCATTTCCAGCTTGTCGCCCTTCGCCCGATAGTAAGACTTCTCGCCTTTGCTGTCGGTCAGCACCAGCTTATCGGCCGTGCGCGCCCAGGTGCCATAGGAAGCAAAGGAGGAAGGCTCGCGACTGACGCCCTGATACCGCTCGTTCATCACCCAGGTGCCGTCTTTCTCAAGAAAGAGCGAAGTTTCGATGCCTTCGCAGTCGGCACACGGCAGCACGCCGCGCCAGCTCTGCTGCATCGGCTTTAGCTCTTCCATCGGCGCCGGTTGTAGCGTGTCCATCTCCGCGCGATGGTTACAGCCGAATAGGGCAAAAAGCGAGCATGCCGCCACGACTGAAAATACGATTTTCTTCACTGTAAATTCCTTATTATCCATTCCACCGGTTCGCCATGCCTTTAAGGACGAACTTTCCCACGCAGCGCCTTAACTGAGGATTTTTGCGCCTTTGAGGCAAGCCGGCGCTCTTTTGACGCTCTGGTCGGCCGCGTCTCCCGGCGGTGCTTCTGCACTGCGGTTAATTCTTGTATTAAGGCAACCAGACGCGCAATCGCCGCTTCGCGATTCATCTCCTGGCTGCGATATTCCTGAGCCTTAATGATAACCACACCCTCGGCAGAAATTAAGTGATGGCTGGAGGTAAGCAGACGTTCCTTATAATACTCGGGCAGGCTCGATGCCTTAATATCAAAGCGCAAATGGATAGCCGTCGATGCTTTATTGACATGCTGACCGCCCGCCCCCTGGGCGCGTATCCCGGAAAGTGAGACCTCGTCATCCGCAATCGCCACGCTGCGGCTAATCGTAATCATGCGGATGTTTGCCAGGCCGTTAAATGAATTTCCAGATTATTCTTAGCGTCAGATAACCAGATAGCGCCATCCTGGATAGTCGCCTGTAGCGACATTGTCCGATCGGCAAAAGCACTGATCTGCGCCAGCTGAGTATCATCTAAATACCATACGGTTAGCTTTGAAAACTGTGCCATTTTGCTTTTATTTTGCTGCCACCAGATTTCTGCCGCCCGGCTATTATAGGCAAACAGCGCCACCTCTTGCGCCCGCGAACAGGCTTTTTTAATCCGCCGTTCGTCCGGCAGCCCCAGTTCAATCCATAGATCAACGCCCAGATGATCGTTTAGCAGCCAGAGTTCAGCTTCATCATCGGAAGACAGACCGCGGGTAAACTGCAGACGCTCGTCGGCGTATTTCATCCACGCCAGCAGGCGCAGCATCATGCGCTCCTGGGTTTCTGACGGATGCTGGGCAAGCGTCAAACTGGCATCCAGAAACTGGTTGCGGTCCAGGTCGGCCACGTTCACCGTCGCTTTATAAATCGTCGCTTTCAGCGCCATGAGGAAACTCCTGATAAAAATGGCGTTCATTGTAGCGAAACTGGCGGCAAAAGGCTGTCAGCAATCGCAGGATCCCCTTTCATCCTGCTGATATTGCTTAAATGACTATGGTATAGTCACCTTGCTAAACAGAGTTTATCTTCGTAGGCTTAAACTTACATCCCACGGTTAAGTCAGAACGCTGACAGGAGGGCATGTGGACAAATATTGTGAGTTAATACGCAAGCGGTATGCGGAAATAGCCAGCGGGGACCTTGGGTATATCCCGGATGCGCTAGGTTGCGTGTTGAAAGTATTGAATGAGGTTGCGGCGGATCAGGCCCTTGCTGAGTCAGTCAGGGAAAAGGCCGCATATGCGGCGGCAAACTTACTGGTGAGCGATTATGTCAATGAATGATACTTATCAACCCATCAATTGCGATGATTATGACAACCTCGAACTTGCCTGTCAGCACCATCTGGTCCTGGCGCTGGAGCTCAAAGATGGCGAACAGCTGCAAGCGAAGGCCAACGATCTTATCTCGCGCAAAAATATCGAGTATCTCGTCGTGGAGCTCGCCGGTGATGTCCGCGAACTGCGCCTGGATAAAATCGCCAGCTTCAGCCATCCGGAAATCGGTACGGTTGTGGTTAGCGAGTCCTGAAGCAAAACGGGTGGCTCAGCCGCCCGTTTTCATCCACATCATCTGCACGCCTTCACCTTCCTGAACTTTCCCATCGACGGTAATAAACAGACCATCGGCTGCAGCGATAAGCGTTTCGCCGTAAAACAGCAGCGGCGTGGTATCGCGCCGCCAGGGCGCAACGTTGAGCTCCTGCCAGATTTTCTTCAGCTTGCGGCCGCCCTGGCGACCGACGATATGCAGATTACCGCTGGCGCGAAAACGAATAGTGACCGCTTCATCCTGGCGCGGGCCGCGTAACGGGCCGCCAGCCAGGAGCTTCAGTTCGCCAAGGCCGTCGGGTAACGGCAGCGGCCTGGCAATATCGCGCCACGCCAGCACCGTCTCGCTCTGTCCGGGGAGATATTTCACCCAGTGCAGCCGTTGCTGATAGCGACGAACGGCGAAGTGGCCAAGGCGCAGACAGGGATACGCATCCTCGCGCGCCATCGCCACTTCACGCCAGATACGCTCCGGCATCTCGCGCGAAGGCATCGGCGCATTGAGCCCAGCCAGCCAGCGGCGCAGCAGCGCGGCCCGACGCGGGGCGCTCATGGCCGCCAACGGTTCGATAGTCAACGCGCCATCCTCCGCCACCAGCGTTGCCAGCTCCGCAGCGAGCATTTCATCCAGCAGCTTTTCCTGCTCGCCGCACAGGCTGGCGCTGCGCGCTACGGCCTCGGCGAAGTGCGGCCAGCGAGCGCTAAGCAGCGGAACAATTCGCAGGCGGAGAAAATTGCGATCGTAGGCGTCGTCCTGGTTACTTTCGTCTTCAATCCAGCTGAGCTGATGGGCTATCGCCCACCGGTGCAGGGAGTCGCGGCTTTCGTTAAGCAGCGGACGCAGCAGTTTCGTCCCGGCAAAATCGGACTCGCCGGCCATCGCCGAAAGCCCGGTTGGGCCGCTCCCCCGCTTAAGCGCCAACAGAAAGGTTTCACACTGGTCGTCAAGATGCTGTGCCGTCACCAGCGCTTCGCCGGGTAATAGCGCCGAACGGAAAGCCTGATAGCGCGCCTGACGCGCGTGGGCCTCAATCCCCAGCCCCTCATCGGCGAGCGCCACCCGTTCAACCAAAAGCGGTACCTGCCACTGCTGGCATATTTGTTGGCAGTGCGCCACCCAATCGTCGGCGTTCGCGCTGAGGCCGTGGTGAATATGCATCGCCCGCAGCTGAACGGTAGGATCCTGTTCGCGCCAGCAAACCAGGCGATACAGGAGCACGCTCGAATCCAGCCCGCCGCTAAAGGCCACTAAAAAATGGCGGTGCGGCTGTAGCGTTTGCGCCATGTCTGGGATCATCATCATGAGAGTACTAACTGAGGAAAGCGTGTCCGGCACGTTACCCGGCAGAACACGCTCTGACAAGAATTACTGCTGATAAATCTCCAGCGGTAGCCCGTCCGGATCGTTAAAAAAGGTGAATCGTTTACCGGTGAAGGGGTCGATACGAACGCCTTCACAGGCCACGCCGTGGGCCTCAAGATGCGCAACGGCGGCATCGACATCATCAACGCTAAACGCCAGATGGCGCAGCCCGCAGGCTTCGGGGCGGCTCGGACGCGCAGGAGGAAACGGGAATGAAAAGAGTTCAATAACATATTCGCCATTTAGCGCCAGATCGCCCTTCCATGAATCGCGCTCCTGGCGATAGAACTCGCCCTGCAGGGTGAACCCCAGAATGTCGCAGTAGAAGGCTTTACTCTTCGCATAATCCGTCGCAATGATGGCGATATGGTGAACCCGTTTTAAACCCAGCATGGTACAACTCCTCCAGTTGAAGCCAACAAAGTTACTCGTTCAGTTCGTGAGTGCGCAAGCGCTTAGTCATTTTTTAAGACTCGAACCCAGTACACGCCGTCTTCATCGCGTTTCGCGCCGTGGATATCGGTTTCGAAACCCGGATAGTGGCGGCCGATGGAGCACAGCATAAGCAGGAAATTGAGCACCGCGCGGCTCTCTTCGGCGATCATCTCGCCGGGCATCAGCAGCGGCACGCCGGGCGGGTACGGTAGGATCATATTCGCTGAAATACGCCCGACCAGATTCTCCAGTTCAATGGTTTCCACTTCGCCTTTAATCTGCCGCTGCCAGGCCTGATGCGGCGTCATTTTCATCTCCGGCAGGACGTCGAAAGCGCTAAGCATCAGCTGCGAGAGCTGGTGCTGGCGAATCAGACGATGAATACCCTGGGCCAGATCCTGAATACGCATGTTGCGGTAAAAATCCGGATCTTCGGCGTACAGATCCGGCAGCATGTTTTTCACCCGTAAATTGAGATCGTAAGCGCGTTTGAACTCGGTCAATCCGCGCAGCAGCCCCATCGCCCGGGTTTTATCTATACCGATACTGAACAGGAACAGCAGGTTGTACGGCCCGGTTTTTTCTACCACCACGCCGCGCTCATCAAGGAACTTCGCCACCAGCGCGGCCGGAATGCCTTCGCTATCCATGTTGCCCTGCTCGTCCATACCGGGCGTCAGAATGGTGACTTTCACCGGATCGAGGAACATATGGTCGTCATCGGCGTCCTGAAAGCCATGCCACCTTTCTCCGGGTGAAACCGGCCAGCACTGCGCTTCCCCCACCTCTTCCGGCTGCCAGATATCAAAAAACCAGCCGTCAGACTCTTCGCGCAACCGCTGCACCTCTTTACGAAAATCCAGCGCCCGCTCAATCGAACGCTGAATCAGTCGTCTGCCGGAGTTGCCGCGCAGCATGGCGGCAGCCGTCTCAATGGAGGCAACGATCGGGTAGCTCGGGGAGGTCGAGGTGTGCATCATAAAGGCTTCATTGAAGGTATCTTCATCATAGCTGCCTTTAATATGAATCAGCGAAGCCTGCGATAGCGCGGCCAGCATTTTATGCGTCGACTGCGTTTCAAAGATCACTTTCCCCGCAATGCGATCGCCGCTCATCCCGCTTTTACCCTGATAGATCGGATGAAAATGGGTATAGGGCACCCAGGCGGAATCAAAGTGGATTGACGGTACGTCGAGGGTCTCTTTGATCCAGGTGGTGTTATACAACAGTCCGTCATAGGTGGAGTTGGTGATCACCGCATGCACAGGCCACCCGGCGCCGCCTGTCGCATTAACCTTTTGTTGAATACTGTCGCGGGTAAATTCGCGCTTGGGTATGCCGCCGAGGATCCCTAGCGCATTGCGCGTCGGCTTTAACCACAGCGGCACCACGTCGCTCATCATCAGTAAATGAGCCAACGATTTATGGCAGTTGCGATCGATAAGCAGGGTGCTGCCCGCCGGAGCGGAATACATACCGACAATCTTATTCGACGTCGAAGTTCCGTTGGTCACCATATAGCTCTGTTCGGCGCCGAATGCGCGGGCAATATACTCTTCCGCCTCCAGATGCGGACCGCTATGATCGAGCAGCGATCCCAGCTCCGTCACGGAAATAGAGACGTCGGCCTTTAGGGTATTCCCGCCAAAGAAATCATAAAACAGACAGCCCACCGGACTTTTTTGATATGCCGAGCCGCCCATATGCCCGGGGGTACAGAAAGTATATTTCCCCTCCTGCACATAGTTGAACAAGGCTTTGGTAAACGGCGGGGTTATGTTGTCGAGGTATTCGCGGGTGTATTGACCGATGCGGGTAGCGATCTCTTCCGCCAGCCCCAGCGCGTATTCAAAGAACCATAGCGTCATGCGCAGGTCCTGGCTGCTGACGTCCATCGTCGAATGGGCGTTGATAAATGCGTACAGCGGTAGATATTCATTTAAGCAATTAATATCGCTGCACAGATCAACGCTGTATTCATCCCAGTCAAAAATAACCCCGCAGATCCGCGGATTATGCTCGATAAATTGCAAAAGATCGGCGCTATTTTGCGGCCAGATGGTCTGGAAACCTTGCCGTTGCAGGGCGGCTTCCAGTTCTTTGATCGGTTCGTCTTTATAATAGACGCCGTGGGGACCCATGATCGCAATGATATTCACGCTTTCCTCCTGAATTTACCTAAGGAAAGCATCATATCACCCCGCCAGCGCTAAGCACTGGCGGATTTATCTCTATTACAGCGCTTTCCACGCATCGCCCCAGGCAATGCCTGCGCCGGGCTCATAGTAGGTCGGCGCCACGTTGCACCACGCCCCTTCAGGTAGCGGTTTACACTGATACAGCGCGCCGTGGTTATTAACGATATCGCCCGCTTTCCAGGTCTGGGTACTGCTCCAGGAAGGATAACTGATGGTGTCGCTGTCTTTGCCATCGGTCGTTTCATCCGCAGCAGCAGCTTTAGCCTTCACGTTCAGGGTGTACGTTGCCGTGCTGGACAAGGTCCCATCGCTTACCGTCAGGCTCACCACATATTGCGCATCGCGATCTTTTTCCGGAGCGGTAAAGGTGATAACGGCTTTATCCTGTCCGCTGATAGTCTGGCCGTCCTGCGACATCCAGGTATAGGTGAGCTTATCGCCATTCGCATCGGTAGAGCCCTCCGCGCTCAGGGAAACCCTGGCGCCCGCTTCGATAGCGCCAATCGGACCGGCGATACGCGCAACCGGCGCCACGTTAGTTTCCTGCGCAGGCGTGGTATCGTCAGGCGTCGCCGGGGTGGTATCCTCGGCCTGGCCGGTGTCGTCGATGATATTGACGTTGAAGTGGCTCTGGACGCACTTCGCATAGTCACCTTGTTTAAAGGCGCTATACGGCGTCTGGTAGCCCACCAGCTGGCAGGCGTTAGTCTTGCCGTCAGCGGTGTCCGGGCTCCATCCCCAATCCTCTTCCCAGTAAATCGGTAACGCGCCCGCGCCGCCTTCATCGAACTGCTTCATATTCTTACAGCCGAGAACTTCATCATCAGCAATCGGCACTTTCAGGTAGTTTGCGAACTCTTTGTAGTAGGCAATACGGTTCAGAGACTGCGCGTTCTCTTCCGCCCCGCCGCACTCGACGCCGCCGTTGATAATTTGAATGGTGACCCCAAAGCCTTCAACCAGGCCATTCGCTTTATCATGATCGTTTGGTACCCAGGTTCCGTCGATGACGTGCAGCATAGAGGGCTTAGGCGGCTGCGGGTAAACGAAGAAGAACACCGCGCTCGCCAGGTTCATCCAGGTATCCGCCACCCGCTCCGGTTTATCCAGCAGAGGACGAACGTCGCCATCGTACATGGCATCGGAGAACGGGCCGTAGTTGTAGTTATAGGAGAGCTGTTTTGCGCCGCGGCCAAAGTAGCTCAGGTAGTCGCCGTCTTTATCTTTACCGCAGGGCCAGGTCTGCCCCTGCCAGATATCCGGGTTACACTCCCCGTTGTAGCCGCCTTTCTGACCCTCAACCCAGCCCACTTCACGGAGATAAACCAGCGCCTGGCGCCACTCGGGAATATCGCGCCAGCTTTCGTGGCCGCCGGTTTCCTGAGCAAAGTGGGCAAACATGGTTGCCAGAGATTTACGGCATATGGCATCGCTATCGCGTCCGTCGGTATAGGTCCCGCAAACCGCAGGGAATTTACCAATAGCTTTCAGAAAGTTAGAGTAGGTATATTCTGCCGCGCGCATCGGGAACAGATATTCCCAATCCTTTTCGGACAGAATGCTTTCCACGCGCTTCACGTTTGCCGGGTTAGTCGCCAGACCCGGCTCGATTTTTTCAACTTCGCTGTTCGGCAGCGTTTGAATCGATGATTTTACCGATGTCATGAGCGGAAAGTCGGTTAAGGCTTTTTCTTTCGCGGCCAGGTCACTCGCCTTGATGGTTGTCGCTTCCGTTGCGCCAAGCAACGGTGTGGCCTGTGCGGCCCCCAGGCTTAACATGATCCCTGCGGCCACGGCGCTTAATGCGACGGTTTTGTGCAATGCCATAGTATTTCTCCTTTATCCTTGTTAACGGCCTGCCGGGTCGCAATCCCTGGCAGTTGCTGCAGTTTCAGGAGAGATCGGCATCATCGGCTAATCACATTAGCTCTTATTCATCTCATCTCGTCTCAGTAAACAACACATAAAAAAAGGGCCGGAAAATCCGGCCCTTAGGGATAAAAAATGAGTCAGATAATCAGGCGTAGCCGTAGCTCATCAGACGCTGATAGCGACGGTTCAGCAGCTCTTCTTCACTCAGAACATCGAGGTCAGCCAGATCGGCCAGCAGCTGCGCTTTCAGAGAGGCGGCCATGACTTCCGGATTACGATGCGCGCCGCCCAGCGGCTCAGGAATGATGGAGTCAATCAGCTTCAGCTCTTTCAGACGCGGGGCAACAATCCCCATAGCTTCGGCGGCCAGCGGCGCTTTATCGGCGCTTTTCCACAAAATGGAGGCACAGCCTTCCGGGGAGATAACGGAATAGGTGCTGTACTGCAGCATATTCACTTTATCGCCCACGCCGATTGCCAGCGCGCCGCCGGAACCACCTTCACCGATAACGGTGCAGATAACCGGGACGCTCAGACGCGACATTTCACGCAGGTTGCGGGCAATCGCTTCAGACTGGCCGCGCTCTTCCGCACCGACGCCCGGGTAGGCGCCCGGGGTGTCGATGAAGGTGATGATCGGCATTTTAAAGCGTTCGGCCATTTCCATCAGGCGCAGTGCCTTACGATAGCCTTCCGGCGCCGGCATACCGAAGTTGCGGCGAATTTTCTCTTTGGTTTCGCGCCCTTTCTGGTGGCCGATAATCATTACCGGACGCCCGTCCAGACGCGCAATCCCGCCGACGATAGCTTTATCGTCAGCATAGGCACGGTCACCGGCCAGTTCGTCGAATTCGTCGAAAGCCAGGCGGACATAATCCAGGGTGTACGGGCGACGTGGATGGCGCGCCAGTTGCGCAACCTGCCATGCACCAAGATCGGCGAAGATCTTGCGCGTCAGCTCTACGCTCTTTTCACGCAGGCGATGCACTTCTTCATCGATATTAATATCCAGTTTCTCATCCTGGCGGCTAACCGCAGTCAGAGAATCGATTTTCGCTTCCAGCTCTGCAATCGGCTGTTCAAAATCAAGGAAATTCAGACTCATAGTATTCCTGTATTAGTCAAACTCCAGTTCCACCTGCTCCGAGCCGATAAGGCCACGCAGATCGTTAAGTAAACGATCGCTCGGAGAGACGCGCCATGTTGCGCCAAAACGCAACCGCGCGCGTGCATCCGCCCTCTGATAATAGAGGTGTACTGGAATAGTTCCCGAACGGTGGGGTTCCAGAGACTGACGGAGTCGGTTTAAAAGCTGGTCATCAATTTGCCTGTCCGTCAGCGAGATAGCAAGCCCGCGAGCATATTTTTCCCGGGCTTCGTCAATGTCCATGACTTCACGAGCGGTCATTTTAAGCCCCCCGCTGAAGTCATCAAAGCTGACCTGTCCGCTGACGATAAGTATGCGGTCTTTTTCCAGCAACTGCTGGTATTTATCCAGGGCGTCGGTGAACAACATCACCTCCAGACGCCCGGAACGGTCATCCAGCGTGCAGATGCCGATACGATTGCCGCGCTTGGTGACCATGACCCGCGCGGCAATAACGAGCCCGGCCGCCGTGGTCACTTTACCACGATCGGTCGGATGCATGTCTTTGAGTCGTACGCCGCCTACGTAGCGCTCGATCTCTTTCAAGTATTGGTTAATCGGATGCCCGGTCAGATACAGCCCCAGGGTCTCCCTTTCGCCATCCAGCACGACCTGTTCCGGCCACGGCTGGCAGCTGGCGTAGGACTGTTCGATTTGCTCCGGCTCTTCCGCCAGTACGCCGAACATGTCCGCCTGACCGATAGCTTCAGCTTTGGCGTGCTGATCGGCGGCTTTTAGCGCATCGCCCAGTGAATTCATTAACGCCGCGCGATGCGGCCCGAGGCGATCGAAGGCCCCGGACATAATCAGTTTTTCCAGCACCCGGCGGTTGAGCTTTTTAATATCCGTACGCGCGCAGAGATCGAACAGCTCGCGGAAATAGCCGCCCTGATTACGGGCTTCAATGATCGCTTCTATCGGACCTTCGCCGACGCCTTTGATGGCGCCGATACCATAAACGATTTCGCCATCGTCGTTAACGTGAAAATGGTACAGGCCGGAGTTAATATCCGGCGGCAGGATTTTCAGCCCCATCCGCCAGCACTCATCCACCAGGCCGACGACCTTCTCGGTGTTATCCATATCCGCGGTCATTACCGCCGCCATAAATTCAGCCGGATAGTGCGCCTTCAGCCACAGCGTCTGATAGGACACTAAAGCATAAGCGGCAGAGTGCGATTTGTTAAATCCATAACCGGCGAACTTCTCTACCAGGTCAAAGATTTTAATCGCCAGTTCGCCGTCAACGCCGCGCTTTCTCGCCCCTTCTTCAAAGGTGCCGCGCTGCTTGGCCATCTCTTCCGGCTTTTTCTTACCCATCGCACGACGCAGCATATCCGCGCCGCCGAGGGTATAGCCGGAAAGCTCCTGGGCAATCTGCATGACCTGTTCCTGGTACAGGATAATGCCATAGGTTGGCTCCAGTACCGGTTTCAGACATTCGTGCTGCCACTGTACGTCCGGATACGATATCTCTTCGCGACCGTGCTTACGGTCGATAAAGTTATCCACCATTCCCGACTGCAGCGGCCCCGGTCGGAACAGGGCCACCAGAGCGATCATATCTTCAAAGCAGTCAGGCTGCAGACGCTTGATCAGATCCTTCATACCGCGCGATTCAAGCTGGAAGACGGCGGTGGTTTCCGAACGCTGCAGCATGTCGAAGCTTTTTATATCGTCCAGCGGGATAGCGGCAATATCCAGCGGCCCCTCACCGTTCTTCTCGCGGCGGGCGTTGATCATCTCCAGCGCCCAGTTAATGATGGTGAGCGTACGCAGACCGAGGAAGTCGAACTTCACCAGCCCGGCATATTCAACGTCGTTCTTATCAAACTGGGTAACCGGATGCTGGCCCGCTTCATCGCAGTACAGCGGGGCAAAATCGGTTATTTTGGTGGGCGCAATCACCACCCCGCCCGCATGTTTACCGGCGTTACGGGTGACCCCTTCGAGCTTACGCGCCATGTCGATCAGCGCTTTAACCTCTTCGTCCGCCTCGTAAATCTCCGGCAGCTGCGGCTCGGCTTCAAACGCTTTCGCCAGCGTCATACCCGGATCGGGCGGTACCAGCTTGGAAATGCGGTCCACAAAGCCGTACGGGTGGCCCAGCACGCGGCCAACGTCGCGGATAACCGCTTTCGCCGCCATGGTGCCGAAGGTAATAATCTGCGAGACCGCATCGCGACCGTACATGTCCGCGACGTGTTCAATCACCTGGTCGCGCTTCTCCATACAGAAGTCAACGTCGAAGTCGGGCATGGAGACACGTTCCGGGTTAAGGAAACGTTCGAACAGCAGGTCGAACTCCAGCGGATCGAGGTCGGTAATTTTCAGCGCATAGGCCACCAGCGATCCGGCGCCGGAACCACGTCCCGGCCCTACCGGCACGCCGTTATCCTTCGACCACTGGATAAACTCCATAACGATCAGGAAGTAGCCCGGGAACCCCATCTGGTTAATCACCTGCAGCTCAATATCCAGGCGTTCATCATATTCAGGACGGCGTTTAGCCCGTTCATCCGGATCGGGGAACAGGAATTCCAGACGCTCTTCCAGACCCTCTTTGGATTTCTTAACCAGATAATCTTCGGTGGTCATATCCCCCGTCGGGAACTGCGGCAGGAAGTACTCGCCAAGGCGCACGGTCACGTTACAGCGTTTGGCGATCTCCACGGTGTTTTGCAGCGCTTCGGGAATATCGGAAAAGAGCTCGCACATCTCCTCTTCGCTGCGCATATACTGCTGCGGCGAGTAGTTGCGCGGACGCTTGGGATCGTCGAGGGTAAAGCCGTCGTGGATAGCCACGCGGATTTCATGGGCGTCGAAGTCGCCCGGCTCAAGGAAGCGAACATCGTTGGTCGCCACCACCGGTAGGCCGCGGGTTTCCGCCAGTTCTACCGCCGCATGCAGGTAGGGCTCTTCATCCTGACGGCCGGTGCGAATGAGCTCAAGGAAGTAGCAATCAGGGAAATGTTGTTCATAAAAATCAACGCACTGATCCACCAGCGCCATGTTTCCGCGCAGCAGGCTACGACCCACGTCGCCCATACGCCCGCCGGAGAGCAAAATCAGCCCTTCTTTTAATTCGATCAGCCAGTCGCGATCGATAATCGGGCCTGCCGCGCCGTAGCCGCGCTGATAGGCTTTGGAGATCAGCAGCGTCAGGTTTTGATAGCCAGCGTTGTTCGCCGCCAGTACCGTCAGCTGGCTCAGTTCATCGCCAAGCAGATCGCTCTGAACGTGAAAATCTGCCCCTACAATGGGTTTAATTCCGGCACCGTGCCCTGCTCCGTAGAACTTCACCAGCCCGCAGAGGTTGGTAAAATCAGTGATCGCCAGCGCAGGCATGCCGAGCGCGGCCGCCTTTTTTACCAACGGTCCGGTTTTCGCCAGACCATCGATCATGGAATAGTCGCTGTGCACCCGCAGGTGTACGAAACGTGGTTCAGCCATCTTCAGATTCCGCGTTACTTAATTGCTTGCGTGTCGGTTCAGGACGCCAGGCCCAGCGCGCGTTTCACCGGGCCAAAGCTGCGCCGGTATTGCTCGATTACGCCATGTTCCAGCAGCTTTTGCAGATGAAAAGCGGTGGGATAACCTTTATGTTGCGCAAAGCCGTACTGCGGGAACTCCCGGTCCAGTACGGCCATTTCAGCATCGCGCGTCACTTTAGCCAGAATAGACGCGGCGCTGATTTCCGCCACTCGGCTGTCGCCTTTGACGACCGCCAGTGACGGCATCGGCAGCGGCGGACAGCGGTTACCATCAATAAGAACAAACTCAGGGGAAACGCGCAAACCGGCAACGGCGCGCTGCATGGCCAGCATGGTCGCGTGCAAAATATTCAGCTCATCGATTTCATGCGGCTCAGCGCGACCGAGGCTCCAGCACAGCGCTTTTTCTTTGATCTCGTCAAATAGCGCAAGGCGGCGTTTTTCGCTTAGCTTTTTTGAGTCGTTAAGACCGACGATCGGCTTTGCCGGATCGAGAATAACCGCGGCGGTCACCACTGCGCCAACCAGCGGGCCGCGTCCGACTTCATCGACTCCCGCAACCAGATGGGTATGCGGATATACGAATTCCATCATTTTGCTAACTCCAGTACGGCATCCGCCGCCTGCTCATCAGCGTTGCAGCGGATCTGCTGATGCAGCGCGCGGAAGGTTTCATGCATATCGTGGCTGGTTTTTCCGTCGGCCAGCAGCGGCTTCAGCGCCTCGGCCAGCGCCTGCGGCTGGCATTCATCCTGCAGCAGTTCTTTAACCAGTTCGCGCCCGGCCAGTAAATTCGGCAACGACACATAGTCGGTCTTCACCAGCCGTTTCGCCAGCCAGAAGGTAAACGGCTTCATCCGATAGCCGACAACCATCGGACACTTAGCCAGCATACACTCCAGCGCAGCCGTGCCGGAGGCCAGCAGCGCGGCATCGCTGGCGATCATCGCATCGCGCGCCCGGCCGTCGAGCAGGTGGACGGCAAGATCAGGCGCCGTTTCCGCTTTGATGCGCTCGAACTGTTCCCGCCGCTTCGCGTTGACCAGCGGAACAACCACTTCCAGGTCGGGATAATGGTCTCGCAGGAGCTGCGCCGTTTTCAGAAAATCAGCGCTGAGCATCTCAACTTCCGCCCCGCGGCTTCCCGGCAGCAGCGCCAGGCAATGCACGTTACGATCGATCCCCAGACGGTCGCGCGCCGCGCCTTTATCCGGGTCCAGCGGCATCGCATCCGCCATCGTGTGGCCGATAAACCGGCAGGGAACGTTGAATTTGTCATAAAACGCTTTTTCGAAAGGCAGAAATGCCAATACCAGATCGGTGGATCTGCCAATTTTGAAAACGCGTTTTTGCCGCCATGCCCACACCGAGGGGCTGACGTAATGGATGGTTTTGATACCCTGCTTCTTCAGATTACCTTCGAGGGTGATATTGAAGTCAGGCGCATCAATGCCGACGAATACGTCTGGCTTAAGCTCGGTCAATCGACGGGTGAGATCGGCGCGAATATGCAGCAGACGGCGCAGGCGACCCAGCACTTCCACAATGCCCATCACTGCCAGCTCTTCCATCTCATACCAGGCTTCGCAGCCTTCCGCCTGCATCAACGGCCCGGCAACGCCGACAAAGCGGGCATCAGGTATGCGGGCTTTGAGCGCGCGGATAAGACCGGCACCAAGAATATCGCCGGAGGTTTCTCCGGCGACCAGGGCAATCGTCAGGGTACGCAATTCAGCCATTAACGAATCAGGCCGCGCGTGGAGCGGGCAAAAAAGTCGGTAAAGGTCTGCACTTCGGGATACTGCGCCGCCAGCTCGGCAATTTCAGCTTTCGCTTCGTCCAGCGTTTTACCGCTGCGGTACAGCAGCTTATACGCGTTACGAATCGCAGTGATCGCCTCACGGCTGAAGCCGCGGCGTTTCAGCCCTTCGATGTTGACGCCAAACGGCGTCGCGTGGTTGCCCTGCGCAATCACGAACGGCGGAACGTCCTGCGCTACGCCGGAGCAGCCGCCCACCATCACGTGTGCGCCAATAATGCAGAACTGATGCACGGCGGTCATGCCGCCGATGATAACAAAATCATCCAGCGAAACGTGGCCCGCAAGGGTCGCGTTATTGGCCAGAATACAGCGGTCGCCCAGCGTACAATCGTGCGCCACGTGGGCGTTGATCATCAGCAGGTTATCGCTGCCCACCTTCGTTAATCCACCGCCCTGTACTGTGCCACGATGAATGGTGACGCTTTCGCGGATGCGGTTGCGATCGCCAATTTCCACGCGGGTCGGTTCGCCAGCATATTTCAGGTCCTGGTTAACTTCGCCGATGGAAGCGAACTGATAGATCTCGTTATCGCGGCCAATTTTGGTATGGCCGTTGATGACAACGTGAGATTTCAGTACGGTACCTTCGCCGATTTCGACGTTAGCACCAACAATACAAAACGGGCCAACGTGGACGTTAGCGCCAATAACGGCGCCTTCTTCTACAATGGCGGAAGGATGAATAAAGGCGGTTTTATCAATCACGTATCAGGCCTCCCGGCTACGGGCACACATCATCGTTGCTTCGCAAACCACTTTTCCGTCAACGGTTGCAACGCCTTTAAAGCGAGTCAGACCGCGGCGGGTTTTTTCAAAAGTGACTTCCATAATCATCTGATCGCCTGGCACGACCGGACGTTTGAAACGCGCTTCGTCAATCCCGGCAAAATAATACAGCTCGCCCGGTTCCAGTTTTCCAACGCTTTTGAATGCCAGAATGCCGGTGGCCTGAGCCATAGCTTCGAGAATCAATACGCCCGGTAAAATCGGCTTACCAGGGAAATGCCCCTGGAAAAACGGCTCATTTACAGAAACATTTTTAACTGCGCGTAGAAAACGACCTTCTTCAAAATCCAGCACGCGATCGACCAGCAGGAACGGGTATCGGTGAGGCAGAAGTTCCAGAATCTCTTCAATGTGCAGAGTATGAGTGTCAGTAGTCAAAATACTCTTCCTGTCTAAATATCCTAAAAGGCAATAATAACACGGCCTGCGGCAATCTCATGAATGCAACAGGCCGAAAATTTAATGTGGCTGGACGCAGCACTAATCTTGTTGATTAACCTTGCGCTCAATGGCTTTGAGGCGCTTGCTCATATCATCAATATTCAGTACCAGCGCAGCGGTCTTACGCCAGACCTTATTCGGCTGCAGCGGGATACCTGAAGAGTAAACCCCTGGCTCGGTGATAGGACGCATAACCATTCCCATCCCCGTGACGGTGACTTTATCGCAGATTTCCATATGGCCGTTGATCACGCTGGCTCCGCCAATCATGCAGTAGCGGCCGATCTTCAGGCTGCCCGCCATGATCACGCCGCCAGCAACCGCGGTGTTGTCGCCAATCACCACGTTGTGCGCAATTTGACACTGGTTATCAATAATCACGCCGTTACCGATGACGGTGTCGTCCAGCGCACCACGGTCGATGGTCGTACAGGCGCCAATCTCCACGCGATCGCCAATAATTACGCGACCCAGCTGTGGGATCTTAACCCAGTTGCCGCGATCGTTCGCGTAGCCGAAGCCATCTGCGCCAATCACCGTGCTGGACTGGATCAGGCAATTCTCGCCGATCTCAATGTCGTGGTAAACGGTGACGTTGGCCCATAAACGCGAGCCGGCACCTATTTTCGTATTTTTCCCAACGAAGCAGCCCGCGCCGATAACCACGTTATCACCGAGGATGACGCCCGATTCAATCACGGCGTTCGGGCCAATCGCCACGTGGGTACCCAGCTTCGCCGTCGCATCGATGACCGCGCTGGGCGCGATATCCTGCGCCGGCTGCGGCGTGGTATCAAGAATTTGAGCCATGCGCGCGTAGGTCAGGTAGGGATTACGCACTACCAGCGCGGCGCTATGAGCAAAAGGTAAATCATCCTGCGTCATCACGACGGCAGATGCCTGGCAAGCGGCCAGGTGTTCACGGTACTTAGGATTTACCATGAAAGTAATATCGCCCGCTTGTGCGGACTGCATGGACGCAACGCCGGTGATGACGATATCGCCATCACCGTGTAATTCTGCATCCAACTGCTGGGCTAAATCAGCCAGTCGAATTGAAGGCATTACTTATTTAACCTGTTTCAGCACATCAGCGGTGATGTCTTTTACATCGCTGCTGTTGTATGCAACGGCATTAGAGTCAACAACCAGATCGATGCTCTGATCTTTAGCCACGCTCTGCACGGCGCTCTGAATACGAGTCACCAGCTTGCCGCGCTCTTCGTTAGAACGACGTGCACGATCCTGTTCGAAAGACTGCGCTTTCTGGGAGAAAGTCTGGCGCTGAGCCATCACGTCTTTTTCCAGTTTGGTACGGTCAGAGCCCGCTTTCATGGACTGCAGACGCTGCATTTTAGACTGCAGGTCGCCTTCCATACGCTGCAGCTCGCTCGCGCGGCCTTTAAACTCGTTTTCCAGCGTGTTAGAAACGCCTGTTTTCTGGGCAACCTGTTGGAAGAGGCTGTTCATGTTAACCATTGCAATTTTATCTGCCGCCTGAGCGGAAGTTACCATTGCTAAACCCAGACCTGCAGCTAATAACCACTTTTTCACAATTAACTCCTTACCATCCCATGAGTACCCAGGGGTACCGTTATTTGCGTGGCCAGGCGATAACCTCAGTTATCGCCAATAGTCAGCGCTATACTGCAACTGCACTTACATTCCATTGTAGCCAATACCATTACCAGGTTTTACCGATGTTAAACTGGAACTGTTCGGCTTTGTCTCCATCGTACTTTTTAAACGGCTGAGCGTAGGAGAATACCAACGGACCTAACGGCGACATCCACTGTACTGCGATACCCGCAGACATACGGATATTGCTTGGATCGCTGTAGTCCGGGTAACCACCATATGCGGCTGAATCCCAGTGAGTATCCCACACGGTACCCATATCCCAGAAGACGGAAGTACGGACCGAGTTCGCATATTTATCGCTAATAAACGGCGTCGGGGTGATCAGCTCAAGGCTGGCAACCGCCATGGCGTTACCGCCCACCGCATCATCAGACTTACACGGTGCGGACTCGCTGCTCTTACATTCGTTATCGTAGCTGCTGTCGTCGTCATGACGGCTGCTGGCCGGGAAATAAACCGCTTTCGGACCGATAGTATTGGACTGGAAGCCACGCACGGTGCTTGAACCACCGGCATAGAAGTTCTCATAGAACGGCATCTCTTTACCGCCCAGACCATCGCCATAACCAAAGCGGGTACGACCCAACATCACCCATTTATGATCGTCATCGATCGGTACATAGGTCGCGGTATCGAGCGTCGCTTTGTAATATTCGTTATCCGATCCCGGAATCGTCACTTTACCGTTCAGGTTGACGCGTGAGCCTTCGGTCGGGAAGAAGCCACGGTCAAGCTTGTTATACGTCCAGCCGTAGTTGAAGGTGAAGTCGTCAGCGCTGAACGAGTTTCTGTCGTTGGTGTTGTCCGGATACTGCCCCATCGAATTCAGATAACGCCACATGGATACCTGAGGCTGCATGTTGGATAGCTTGTTATGCACATAGCCCAGGCCCGCGCGCAGCGTATTGTATTCGTTAACCGGGAAGCCCAGCGTGATGTCTGTACCATAGCTTTTGTTGGTATAGTCAGACAGGTCCGCATCGTTAGCGTCGAAGTCGTTATAGAAAACACGACCGCCGAGGCTGACGCCATCCACGGTAAAGTACGGGTTCGTCACCGACAGTTCAGTATAGGTCTGATAGTCGTTTTTGGTGCCGTTAATCCCAACGGAATAGCCGGTACCGAGCCAGTTATCCTGCTGAACGCCGGCCTGGAAGCTGACGCCGCTTTCCGTACCGTAACCAACGCCGAAGTTAAAGCTACCGGTGTTACGCTCTTTAACCTTATAGACCACGTCAACCTGATCCGGGCTGCCCGGAACGCGCTGCGTATCGGTATCAACCGTTTCAAAGTAGCCTAAACGGTTCAGACGATCTTTACCCTGATCGACCAGGTCGCTGCCCAGCCAGGCGCCTTCCATCTGACGCATTTCTCGACGCAGAACGGCATCTTTCGAGGTGTCGTTGCCTTCGAAGCGAATTTTACGCACGTAGTAGCGGTTACCCGCATCGACGTTCACGTGCAGCTTCACGGTCTTATCGCTATCGCTGATTTCCGGCTGGGACTGAACGCGCGGATAGGCATAGCCGTAGCGACCAAGGAGTTTCTTAATGTCATTCTCCATTTTGGTCACTTTGGTGCCGTTATACAGCTCGCCCGGCTCCACTTTGGTCAGCGCTTCGATTTCTGCCGAATGCCCCGCCAGATCACCCGTCACCTGCACCCCAGAAAGCTTGTACTGATCGCCTTCGGTAATGTTGATGGTGATGTAGATACCTTTTTTGTCCGGCGTCAGGCTAACCTGCGTGGAGTCAATGTTGAAACGAGCATAGCCGCGATCCAGATAGTAGCTGCGCAGCGTTTCAAGATCTCCCGCCAGCTTCTGTTTCTGATATTTACGATCGCCCACCACGTTCCACCACGGCACTTCATCGCGCAGCTGGAAGGTAGAAATGAGTTCATCGGTGCTGAATGCGTGGTTGCCGACGATATTGATCTGCTGGATTTTCGCCGAGACGCCTTCCTGGAATACCAGCTTCAGGTCGACACGGTTACGCGGCAGCGGCGTCACGACAGCTTTAACGCTGGCGCTGTACTTACCGACGCTGTAGTAGAAATCCTCCAGCCCCTTTTCGATATCAGCCAGCGTGGTGCGATCGAGGGATTCCCCTACGCGCACGCCGGATGCCTCAAGGTTTTGCTTGAGCATGTCATCTTTCACCGACTTGTTACCGGAGAAAGTGATGCTGGCAATCGTTGGACGCTCTTTCACCTGCACCAGCAGGGTATCACCATCGCGCAGTACGCGGACGTCCTCAAAGTTGCCGGTGGCAAACAGAGCACGGATGGTGTTACTGATATCATCATCGGTTACGGTATCGCCAGGACGCACTGGCATACTGAGGAGGGCCGCACCAACAGCGACTCGCTGAAGGCCTTCGAAATGAATGTCCTTCACCACGAACCCGTCAGCACCGTATACGGTTGCGCTGCTAAACAGCAGCGACGCTATGAGCAACTTTTTCATCGCCATCGTTATTATGCGTTCTTCCTAACAAACTCTCTTACAACCGAGAGAAATCATTGAAAAGTGCAAGCCCCATTAACAGCACCAGCAATATTGAGCCAATGCGATAACTAAAGTCTTGAACTCGCTCGGATACCGGCCCGCCTTTCAGCTTTTCAATCGCCAAAAACAGCAGATGTCCCCCGTCGAGAACGGGAAGCGGGAACAGGTTGATTATGCCGAGGTTCACGCTGATCAGCGCAAGGAACATCAGATAGTAAATCAACCCAAATTCCGCTGACATCCCAGCCCCCTGGGCGATAGAAATCGGCCCGCTGAGGTTGTTCAGTTTGACATCACCGGTTATCAATTTGCCCAGCATTCGGACCGTTAACGACATCAGCTGCCAGGTTTTATCCGTGGCTTCAGCGATGGCGGCAAATGGCCCGTACTGACGCACTGTCTTATATTCATCAGGCAGCGGGATGACCTTAGGTACGACCCCTGCAAACCCCTCCGCTTTGCCTTTGGTAGACTTCGTATCCGGCGTCAAGGTCACCGACAGGGGGCTACCCTGCCGCTCGATGTCCAGAACTAATGCCCTACCCGGATTATCACGCACCAGATTAACAAACGTCATCCACTGCGTTAACGGTTGACCATCGACTTTAACGATCCTGTCGCCCGCTTGCAAACCCGCCTTCTGCGCCGCCGAGTCAGATTGTACTTCAGCCAGGACGGTATCAATCTGCGCGCTGCGAGGCTGAATGCCCAACGAGGCAACCGGATCTTGTTTATCCGGCTCAAACGCCCAGTGCTGCAGATCGAGGATTTTATCCTGACGTTGATTGGTCCCGAAAGGGGCGACCGTAACTATTGTTTGCCGATCGCCTATCTTCGCCACCAGCGCCATACGTACTGCATCCCAATCAGGCGTTTCGATGCCATCTATCGCTTTAAGTTCCGTTCCTTTTGCAATTTGTGCTTGCGCGGCGATCGAGTTGGGCGTTATGTCGCCAACGACCGGACGCACGCCTGGCACGCCGATAATAAACACCAGCCAGTAGGCAAAAATGGCAAAAAGGAAGTTCGCGATTGGCCCCGCGGCAATAACGGCGGCGCGCTGGCCGACGGTTTTGTTGTTAAACGCGGAGTGACGCATCTCTGGGGCCACGGGCTCAACGCGTTCGTCAAGCATTTTGACATAACCGCCCAGCGGAATAAGGGCGATAATAAATTCCGTTCCTTGCTTGTCAAAACGGCGCCACAGCGCTTTGCCAAAGCCGATTGAGAAACGCTCAACGCGGATACCGCAGCGGCGAGCAACCCAGAAATGGCCAAACTCATGGACGGTGATCAACACGCCCAGCGCAATAATAAAAGCAGCCAAATTCCAGAGAACGCTCAGCATAAAACCTTCCGTCAAATCGTCCTGAAAACCAACAAGAGTAGGCAAGCAAACACGGGCACCGCGGCCGTCAGGCTATCGATACGATCGAGAATACCGCCGTGTCCGGGAATCAGATTTCCGCTATCTTTAATGCCAGCTTCGCGTTTAAACATGCTTTCGGTCAGGTCGCCGAGTACCGAAGCCAGGGCCGCGACAATAGAACACACCAGCAGCACCATCGGCGTGACATTCAGATGGGCCCACCAGCCGTAAGCCCAGGAGATAACCGCTGCCGTTAACAGACCGCCGAAAAAACCCTGCCAGGTTTTACCCGGAGAAACCTTCGGCGCCAGCTTATGCTTACCGAACATTTTTCCGAACATGTAAGCGCCGGAATCCGCGCCCCAGACCAGAATCATTACGTACAGCAACCACAGCGCACCGCTATAATGGTCATCGGTATAATGCCAGGCCCGAAGCGCCAGCATGCCCCAAAAAAACGGCACGATGGTCAGGACGCCAAAAATCAGACGGAGCGTTTTTGAATTGCGCCAGAAAGCCGCTGAAGCAGGGTAAGTGAGCACTAAAAGCAGCGCGACGACCCACCAGCCTAATGATGCCCATAGCGCGCCCTCAACCAGCGGTTGATGAACGTCATAATGGTATTCCGGCATCAGGAATAGCATCAGCGCCAGCAGCAGACCGCAAAGCACTGACAGCCAGACTCTCTGGGTAGTTGAAGTGAAACCGCTAAATTGCCCCCACTCCCACGCGGCGAGCATACAGACGACTAGCGTAACGATGGCAAAACCCGCGGGCGGCAGTAAAAAAAGCGCCGCAATAACAACGGGTATTAAGACGAAAGCAGAAATCAGGCGATACTTCAGCAAAAGTGACCCCCATCAGGCATTGTTGCCGCCCGGCTCAGTGCCGCCGAAGCGACGCTCTCGATTAACAAAGGCATGGAGTGCACCTTCAAAGTCCTGTTCAGCGAAATCGGGCCAAAGAACATCCGTAAAGTAAAGTTCGGCATAGGCAATTTGCCAAATCAAAAAATTACTAATGCGATGCTCTCCCCCGGTCCTAATAACTAAATCTACGGGAGCCAGTTCATGCATGCAGACCTGCTGGCTCAGCATCTCTTCTGTGATTTGCTCGGGCTGAAGCACCCCGTCTTGCACCTGTTTGGCCAGATGACGAACGCCCTGGACGATATCCCAGCGGCCGCCGTAGTTCGCCGCAATATTCAGGGTCAAACCGGTGTTGTTCTCAGTCAGCGCCTCCGCTTTACGAATACGCTCCTGGAGACGCGCATTGAAGCGCGTGGTCTCGCCGATAATACGCAGGCGCACATTATGCCGGTGCAGACTTTTCACTTCGCTATCCAGCGCCCAGACAAACAGCTCCATCAGCGCGCTGACTTCCTGCGCCGGGCGATTCCAGTTTTCACTGCTGAACGCGTATAACGTCAACGCTTCAATACCATTATTCGCCGCGAAAGAGACGGCGCGACGAACAGATTTAGCGCCGGCTTTATGGCCAAAGGCGCGGATCTTTCCTTGCCGTTTTGCCCAACGCCCGTTGCCATCCATAATAATGGCCACATGACGACAGCCATGCGCAGGCAACATTTCGCTGACAGTTTGATTAGCAGACAACATAACGCGTTTTAAGTCCATAATAAGGATTAGCTAAGCTACTAAACACGGGCCACCGGTCAGCGCTGGATACGCATTTTTATCCGGTGCCGGAGCTACGGCCAATCGCAGAGAACAACCAAAAGCTTTACGCAAAAAAGCCGTGTCTTGCCACGGCCACCGTAATCTTTCACACCAAAATGCAACGATCGGATGGCGCAGACTATATCACTGAAGCACAGCGCCCACAAATATCACAACGCGTATCAGAATTTGCGCCACGCCGTCAGGAGCTGGCCTGCGCTTACCCGGGCCATCGCATCAATAGCCAGCACTTCATCAATACTTTGCGGCTCATTTAACGCCTGTTGATCCAGCACCGCCTGATTTATCGCCGCAATATCGGTAAAGCGAATATCCCCGTTCAGAAACGCCGCGACCGAAACTTCATTTGCCGCATTCAGCGCCGTGGTCGCCGCCTGGCCGACATCAAAAGCCTCCATGGCCAGCTTCAGACAGGGGTAACGGCCGTAATCCGGCGCCGAGAAGCTCAGAGTGCTCAACTGACAGAAATCCAGCGGTTTCACGCCAGAATTAAGGCGTTTTGGCCAGCCCATCGTGTGGGCAATCGGCGTACGCATATCCGGCTCGCCGAGCTGCGCCAGGACGCTGCCATCCTGATAACGTACCATCGAGTGAATCACCGATTGCGGATGGATCAGGACTTCCATCTGCTGCGCCGAGGCGTTGAACAGCCAGCGGGCTTCGATATACTCCAGCCCTTTGTTCATCATGGTGGCCGAATCGACAGATATTTTGCGCCCCATCGACCAGTTTGGATGCTTGCATGCCCGATCGGGGGTCATCGCCGCCAGTTCAGAAATCGCCGTTTCCCGGAAGGGACCGCCGGAGCCGGTGAGCAGAATCGACGCCACGCCGTTCTGGGTTAAATCAGCGTATCCCAGATTATGTTGAATTGTTTCCGGCATACTCTGAAAAATCGCATTATGCTCGCTATCAACCGGCAACAATCGTGCGCCGTACTGCTGCACGGCATCCATAAACAGACGGCCACAGGTCACCAGCGACTCTTTGTTCGCCAGCAGCACCGTTTTACCCGCACGAATGGCTGAGAGCGTCGGCACCAGGCCTGCTGCGCCGACAATCGCCGCCATCACCTGCTCGACCTCGTCCAGCGCCGCCACTTCTGCCGCAGCCTGCTGGCCGCTCATGACTTCCGTTCGGCAGCCCTGCTCGCGCAGTTGCGCACGCAGCAGCTCCGCGCTGTGCGCATCGTCCATTACCGCGTAACGAGGGGAGAATTCCAGACATTGTTCAACCATACGGTCGACATTTTTCCCGGCGACCAGCGCGGTGATAGAAAAGCTATCAGGATTATGGCGCACCACATCCAGCGTGCTGCAGCCGATAGAACCGGTCGAACCAAGAATGGTTAATTGCTTCATGAGGCGTCCAGAATAATGAAGACAGGATAAAAAGCAAAACGCCGCCAGCAAACCCTTATGCATCAATTATCGGTTGACAGAGCGGAGGCGCAAGGCCTTTGACATGGCGCCAAAGGCTACAAGGCCAGCCGTCTAAACGCAATCCCGAAAATTGAGCGTACGGTCTCCTGTACGGCGTTTCAGATTTTACGCAGGCCGATCGTTAGACCTGCGTGTCGGCAAAGAATCAGAACTGCATCAGTTCCGCTTCTTTATCCGCCAGCGCCGCATCAACTTTCTTGATAGCAGCATCAGTCATTTTCTGCACATCTTCCTGAGAGCGGCGATCGTCATCTTCGCTGATCTCTTTCTCTTTCAGCAGCGCTTTGACTTTGTCGTTGGCATCGCGACGAACGTTACGTACGGCAACGCGCGCCTGTTCAGCTTCGCCACGCACGATTTTGGTCAGATCTTTACGACGCTCTTCGGTCAGCGGCGGCAGCGGAACGCGGATATCGCTGCCCGCAGAGCTTGGGTTCAGACCGAGATCGGAAGCCATAATCGCTTTTTCAACGGCCGGGCTCATGGAGCGATCGAAGACGTTGATCTTCAGCGTGCGGGAGTCTTCTACCGTTACGCTAGCCAGCTGACGCAGCGGAGTCGGCGTGCCGTAGTATTCCACGATAATGCCATCCAGCAGGCTGGGAGAAGCACGACCCGTGCGTATTTTGCTGATTTGGGTTTTGAACGCTTCAACGCATTTGTCCATGCGTACTTCAGCATCTTTTCTGATATCGCTAATCACGTTACGAATCCTTGAAAACTTGTCTCAGACAGACCAGACGGTCGCCCACTGCAAAAGTGAGCTAAGTATAGTCATGTTTATGCTCAGCGTCTTTCAGGCTGCGGGTCAGCCGCAGCATTCCGTCCACAGAGCATGTTGAAAACCATCGGGTCAAAAACCCGAAAAAGTAAGGCCGAATATTACCCGTATTTGACGCTGACGGGAATTACTCAGTAATTAATGTGCCTTCTTTTTCACCCATCACCACGCGGCGCAGCGCGCCAGGCTTATTCATATTGAATACGCGAATCGGCAGTTTGTGGTCACGCGCCAGGGTAAAGGCCGCAAGATCCATCACTTTCAGCTCTTTATCCAGTACTTCGCTGTAGGTCAGCTGATCGTACATCGTTGCGGAAGGATCTTTGGCCGGGTCAGCGGTAAATACACCGTCGACTTTGGTGGCTTTCAGTACCACATCGGCTTCAATTTCAATGCCGCGCAGGCAGGCAGCGGAATCGGTGGTAAAGAATGGGTTGCCGGTACCCGCGGAAAGAATCACCACGCGGTTGTTACGCAGCAGGCTGATAGCTTCCGCCCAGCTGTAGTTATCGCACACGCCATTCAGCGGAATCGCTGACATCAGGCGGGCGTTCACATAGGCGCGATGAAGTGCATCACGCATTGCAAGGCCGTTCATGACCGTTGCCAGCATGCCCATGTGGTCGCCCACAACGCGGTTCATACCCGCTTTCGCCAGACCAGCACCACGGAAAAGGTTACCGCCACCAATCACTACGCCAACCTGAATACCCAGCTCAACCAGTTCTTTGATTTCCTGAGCCATGCGGTCAAGTATGCTCGCATCAATACCGAAGCCTTCTGAACCTTGCAGAGCTTCGCCACTTAACTTAAGCAGAATACGTTTGTAGACGGGTTTTGCATTGGTAGCCATGTTTCTTTCCTGAGACTGTCAACGAATGAGATGAATTAATTCTGGCGACATTGTACGTCGCTTTTCAGCGTGCCCACTATAGCGGTTGGCTGAATTTACACATTAGGCGCAAAAAGAAGCCGCCCTCAGGCGGCTCCTTTTGAAAATTAAGACTGCTTGGACATCGCAGCAACTTCTGCTGCAAAGTCAGTCTCAACTTTCTCAATGCCTTCGCCCACTTCAAAGCGGATGAAGCCAGTCACGTCAGCGTTGTGCTCTTTCAGCAGCTGAGCAACGGATTTGCTCGGGTCCATAACGAACGGCTGACCGGTCAGAGAAACTTCGCCGGTGAATTTCTTCATGCGGCCTTCAACCATTTTCTCTGCGATTTCTTTCGGCTTGCCAGACTGCATGGCGATGTCCAGCTGAACCTGGTACTCTTTTTCCACCACTTCAGCGGAAACGTCTTCCGGCTTAACGAATTCAGGCTTGCTTGCAGCGATGTGCATAGCCAGCTGTTTAACCAGCTCTTCGCTCGCGCCTTTAGCGGCAACCAGAACACCGATACGCGCGCCGTGCTGGTAAGAGCCCAGAACTTCGCCTTCCAGGGAAGAAACGCGACGGATGTTGATGTTCTCACCGATTTTAGCAACCAGCGCAACGCGTTCTTCTTCGAACTGTGCTTTCAGAACTTCAACGTCGGTGATTTTGCCTGCAACAGCTGCATCCAGAACTTTGTTAGCAAATGCCTGGAAGCCACCATCTTTAGCCACGAAGTCAGTCTGGCAGTTAACTTCCAGAATGATGCCGTAGGTGCCATCGATTTTAGTGATGATCACGCCGTCAGCGGCAACGTTGCCCGCTTTTTTCGCTGCTTTAATAGCACCGGATTTACGCATGTTTTCGATTGCCAGCTCGATGTCGCCGTTCGCTTCAGTCAGCGCTTTTTTGCAATCCATCATGCCTGCGCCAGTACGCTCGCGCAGCTCTTTTACCAGGGATGCGGTAATTTCAGCCATTCTTTATTCCTCGGGAGATGTGATCGGCCCGGTTCCAGGAACCAGACAGATTTGAAAGTGAAAAAGGGGCCGCTAAGAGGCCCCTATTTATACACGGTACTAAATAAGGGTATGCCTTATTATTCAGCTTCTACGAAGCTTTCTTCCGCCTGAGAAGCCAGATCCTGAGAACGGCCTTCACGAACGGTAGCAGCAACAGCGCTCAGGTACAGGCTAACTGCACGGATTGCGTCGTCGTTACCCGGGATAACGAAGTCAACGCCGTCCGGATCGGAGTTAGTATCAACGATAGCAAATACCGGAATACCCAGGTTGTTTGCTTCTTTGATTGCGATGTGCTCGTGGTCAGCGTCGATAACGAACAGCGCGTCCGGCAGGCCGCCCATGTCTTTGATACCGCCCAGGCTGTTTTCCAGCTTGTCCAGCTCACGAGTGCGCATCAGCGCTTCTTTCTTGGTCAGCTTGTCGAAAGT
The DNA here is from genome assembly GCF_019048985.1 of Klebsiella sp. PL-2018. Classification (NCBI taxonomy): domain Bacteria; kingdom Pseudomonadati; phylum Pseudomonadota; class Gammaproteobacteria; order Enterobacterales; family Enterobacteriaceae; genus Klebsiella; species Klebsiella sp. PL-2018. The sequence continues at coordinate 1,083,583 of NZ_CP077673.1, read as the reverse complement.
ACCGTCCTGGGACTGAGTTTCCAGGTCTTTCAGACGTTTGATAGACTGACGAACGGTTTTCCAGTTAGTCAGCATACCGCCCAGCCAGCGATGGTTCACGAAGAACTGGTCGCAGCTGTTAGCAGCGTCTTTTACCGCTTCGCTTGCAGCGCGCTTAGTACCAACGAAAAGGATTTTGCCTTTGCGAGAAGAGATCTTGTTCAGTTCAGCCAGAGCTTCGTTGAACATCGGTACAGTTTTCTCAAGGTTGATGATGTGAACTTTGTTACGCGCGCCGAAGATGAAAGGCTTCATTTTCGGGTTCCAGTAACGGGTCTGGTGACCAAAGTGAACACCAGCCTTGAGCATGTCGCGCATGGAAACAGTTGCCATGTTTAAAACCTCTATAGATAAAAGTTGGGGTTATGCCTCCACGTATCCCATATTACCGACCCCAAAGGGCACCCCGGAATATGTGCCGATACGTGTGTGTTGTTACACAAAGTGAGATTTGTCGCTTCAGTCCATCTTGTGTATCTGAGAATGGAACAGAAGTCCGGCGCGCTTTATACCACAAAACAGGAGCAGACACCAACTGTTGTTGACGTCGCGTGCTGCTAATGATTCTCAATTTGGCAGCAGGACGCCCGGACTGTTAACATTGTTCAGACATAATCTATTATTGTCGAAAAAATCGACACTGCTGGACACAATCCATGGCTATTTCTATCAAGACATCTGAAGACATCGAAAAAATGCGCGTTGCCGGCCGCCTGGCCGCTGAAGTGCTGGAAATGATCGAACCCTACGTAAAACCGGGCGTCAGCACCGGCGAACTGGATCGCATCTGCAACGATTATATCGTTAACGAACAAAAAGCCGTATCCGCCTGCCTGGGCTACCACGGCTTCCCGAAATCCGTCTGCATCTCTATTAATGAAGTGGTGTGCCACGGGATCCCGGACGACGGCAAGCTGCTGAAAGATGGCGATATCGTCAACATTGACGTCACCGTCATTAAAGATGATTTCCACGGTGATACCTCGAAGATGTTTATCGTCGGTAAACCGACCATTCTGGGCGAGCGCCTGTGCCGCATTACCCAGGAAAGCCTCTATCTGGCCCTGAAAATGGTCAAACCGGGCGTTAATCTGCGCGCTATCGGCGCGGCTATCCAGAAATACGTTGAAGCCGAAGGTTTCTCCGTCGTGCGCGAGTACTGCGGCCACGGTATCGGCCGCGGTTTCCATGAAGAACCGCAGGTGCTGCATTACGACTCTCCGGAAACCAACGTGGTGCTCAAACCCGGCATGACCTTTACCATTGAGCCGATGGTCAACGCGGGTAAAAAAGAGATCCGCAGTATGAAAGACGGCTGGACGGTAAAAACCAAAGACCGGAGCTTGTCTGCGCAGTATGAGCATACTATTGTGGTGACAGACAGCGGCTGCGAAATACTGACGTTACGCAAGGATGAAACCATCCCGGCGATAATCTCGCACAACGAATGATGAAAAGCCGGCGCCAGCCGGCTTTTTTATGACGGGCACCCTGTGGGCCGCCGCAAGCGACGTTAAAAATCGCTCCCGGCGATTTTTTATGACGGGCGTCCTGCCCGTCACCCTATGGGCCGCCGCAAGCGACGTTAAAAATCGCTCCCGGCGATTTTTTATGGGTGATAGTTTTTTATTATGGTGGCGCGATGAGCAACTCTTTATCTGATACTGTCTCCCCTGCCCTGGGCGACCAGCCGGCGAATCCGGGCCGCTGGCCGCAGAGCGACTTCAACTGCGCGGCTATCAAGGCGCACATCGACGCTTTTCAGCGCTGGCTGGGCGAAGCGTTTGACCACGGCATCGCCGCAGAGAGATTGATTGAGGCGCGCACCGAATTTATCGATCAGCTGCTTCAGCGGCTATGGGTCGAGTACGGGTTCGGGTCGATGAACGACATCGCGCTGGTCGCCGTCGGCGGTTACGGCCGCGGCGAACTGCACCCGCTTTCCGATATCGATCTGCTTATCCTGAGCCGTAAAAAGCTGCCCGATGAGCAGGCGCAGAAGGTCGGCGAGCTGCTGACGCTGCTGTGGGATATCAAGCTGGAAGTCGGCCACAGCGTGCGCACCCTCGAAGAGTGCCTGCTGGAGGGGCTGTCGGACCTCAGCGTCGCCACTAACCTGATTGAATCGCGTCTGCTTATTGGCGACGTCGCGCTGTTCCTTGAACTGCAAAAACACATATTCAGCGACGGCTTCTGGCCATCGGAAAAGTTCTTTGCGGCAAAAGTCGAAGAGCAGAATGTACGCCATCAGCGCTATCACGGGACCAGCTATAACCTCGAGCCGGACGTGAAAAGCAGCCCCGGCGGCCTGCGCGATATTCACACCCTGCAGTGGATCGCGCGCCGCCATTTCGGCGCCACCTCGCTTGATGAAATGGTCGGCTTCGGTTTCCTGACCGAAGCCGAGCGCAACGAGCTTAACGAATGCCTGCATCAGCTTTGGCGCATTCGCTTTGCGCTGCATCTGGAGCTCAACCGCTACGATAATCGCCTGCTGTTCGACAGGCAGTTCAGCGTCGCCCGTCGCCTGCGTTACGAAGGCGAAAGCAACCAGCCGATCGAGCATATGATGAAGGATTTCTTTCGCGTCACCCGCCGGGTGAGCGAGCTGAACCAAATGCTGATCCAGCTGTTCGAAGAGGCGATTCTGGCGCTCACCGAAGATGAGAAGCCGCGGCCGATTGACGATGATTTTCAGCTGCGCGGCACGCTAATCGATCTGCGCGATGACACGCTGTTCATCCGCGAACCGCAGGCGATTCTGCGCATGTTCTTTATGATGGTGCGCAACAGCAGCATCACCGGCATCTACTCCACCACGCTTCGCCATTTGCGCCACGCCCGCCGTCATCTGACGCAGCCGCTTTGCTATATTCCGGAAGCGCGGACCCTGTTCCTCAGCATGCTGCGCCATCAGGGCGCGGTCAGCCGGGGGCTGCTGCCGATGCACCGCCATAGCGTGCTGTGGGCCTATATGCCGCAATGGTCGCATATTGTCGGTCAGATGCAGTTTGACCTGTTTCACGCCTATACCGTTGATGAACACACGATCCGCGTGCTGCTTAAGCTTGAGAGCTTCGCCAAAGAAGAGACCCGCAGCCGGCATCCGCTGTGCGTTGAACTGTGGCCGCGCCTGACCCATCCGGAGCTGATCCTTATCGCCGCCCTCTTCCACGATATCGCGAAAGGGCGCGGCGGCGACCATTCGATTCTCGGCGCGCAGGACGTGCTGAAATTCGCCGAGCTTCACGGTCTTAACTCGCGCGAAACCCAGCTGGTGGCGTGGCTGGTGCGTCATCATCTGCTGATGTCGGTCACCGCCCAGCGTCGCGATATTCAGGATCCGGAAGTGATCAAGCAGTTTGCCGAAGAGGTGCAAACGGAGAACCGTCTGCACTACCTGGTCTGCCTGACCGTCGCCGATATCTGCGCCACCAACGAAAACCTGTGGAACAGCTGGAAGCAGAGCCTGCTGCGTGAGCTCTATTTCGCCACCGAAAAACAGCTGCGCCGGGGGATGCAAAACACGCCGGATATGCGCGAGCGGGTGCGTCACCACCAGCTACAGGCGCTGGCGCTGCTGCGGATGGAAAATATTAATGAACAGGCGCTGCACCAAATCTGGAACCGCTGCCGCGCCAACTACTTTGTGCGCCATACGCCAAACCAGCTCGCCTGGCATGCGCGTAATCTGCTGCAGCACGATCTCAGCAAACCGATGATCCTGCTCAGTTCCCACGCCTCGCGCGGGGGCACCGAGATCTTCATCTGGAGTCCGGATCGTCCTTACCTCTTCGCCGCCGTTTGCGGCGAGCTGGATCGACGTAATCTAAGCGTTCACGATGCGCAGATCTTCACCACCCGCGATGGCATGGCGATGGATACCTTTATTGTTCTTGAGCCGGACGGCAGCCCGCTTTCCGCCGACAGGCACGAAATGATCCGCGTGGGCCTGGAACAGACCATCAGCCAGCGCAGCTGGCAGCCCCCGGCGCCCCGTCGTCAGGCGGCGAAGCTGAGGCATTTTTCCGTGCCGACAGAGGTGAATTTCCTGCCGACGCATACCGACCGGAAATCCTTTCTTGAGCTGATTGCTCTCGACCAGCCGGGTCTGTTAGCGCGCGTCGGCCAGGTATTTGCCGACCTCGGAATTTCGCTCCACGGCGCGCGAATTACGACAATTGGTGAGCGAGTAGAAGATTTATTTATAATCGCCACCGCAGACCGGCGCGCCCTTAATAATGAGCTACAGCAAGAAGTGCAACAACGGTTGACAGAGGCCCTCAATCCAAACGATAAAGGGTAACGTATTTTTTTAAGTAAATGGAAAGAGTAAACAATGCAGCAATTACAGAACGTTATTGAGTCCGCTTTTGAGCGTCGCGCCGACATCACGCCGGCAAACGTGGATACCGTAACCCGCGAAGCGGTTAACCAGGTGATTTCTCTGCTTGATTCCGGCGCGCTGCGTGTCGCTGAAAAAGTTGACGGCCAGTGGGTCACCCATCAGTGGCTGAAGAAAGCGGTTCTGCTCTCTTTCCGTATTAACGATAACCAGGTTATCGATGGTGCGGAAAGCCGCTACTTCGATAAAGTCCCAATGAAGTTCGCGGATTATGATGAAGCGCGTTTCCAGAAAGAAGGTTTCCGCGTCGTTCCGCCGGCGGCCGTTCGTCAGGGGGCGTATATCGCTCGCAACACGGTTCTGATGCCGTCCTATGTGAACATCGGCGCCTACGTTGACGAAGGTTCGATGGTTGATACCTGGGCGACCGTGGGTTCCTGCGCACAGATCGGCAAAAACGTCCACCTGTCCGGCGGCGTCGGCATCGGTGGCGTACTGGAGCCGCTGCAGGCTAACCCGACCATTATCGAAGATAACTGCTTTATCGGCGCGCGTTCGGAAGTCGTTGAAGGCGTCATCGTCGAAGAGGGTTCCGTTATCTCCATGGGCGTATACCTCGGCCAGAGCACCAAAATCTACGACCGCGAAACCGGTGAAGTCTTCTACGGCCGCGTTCCGGCGGGATCCGTCGTCGTCTCCGGCAACCTGCCGTCAAAAGATGGCAAGTACAGCTTGTACTGCGCGGTTATCGTCAAAAAAGTCGATGCCAAAACCCGCGGCAAGGTTGGAATCAACGAACTTCTGCGTACCATCGACTAAGCAGCATGAAAAGCGGGAGGCATCCCGCTTTTTTTATATATTGAGCTGGCGAAGATGGATTTTTTCGTTAATTATTCAAAGATTACGATGATATCAAAGGTACCGTTATGTACGATAATCTGAAAAGTCTTGGTATTACCAATCCTGATGAAATCGATCGCTATAGCCTGCGGCAGGAAGCCAACAACGACATTCTGAAAATCTACTTTCAGAAGGATAAAGGCGAGTTCTTCGCCAAGAGCGTCAAGTTCAAATATCCGCGTCAGCGCAAAACCGTTGTCGCCGACGGCGTGGGCCAGGGATATAAAGAAGTCCAGGAGATTAGCCCTAATCTACGCTATATCATCGACGAGCTGGATCAAATCTGTCAGCGCGATCGCACCGAAATCGATCTGAAACGTAAGATCCTCGACGATCTGCGTCACCTCGAAAGCGTGGTGACGAATAAGATCAGCGAAATCGAATCCGATCTGGAAAAACTGACCCGCAATAAGTGAGCCTGATACGGGCCAGATGCTGGCCCTGTTTCTCTCTGCCTCATCCTCTTTTTTCTCACTTACCCCCACCGGCAGCATCAGCGAATATCAGCTATTCCTCTCTGATATCATTTCATCTCATATCCCTATCTACATGAATGACATAATAAAATAAGTCGCTGTATGTTCAATTTCCACCTGAAAGGAGATCATACGATGACACAGGAAATTGAACAAAAATTTTATACCCTACAATCTGCGCCCTGGCTGGATAAGACCGGCTTTGAAAAAGGACGGCAGCACGATCGCCAGCCGCTGGGCTTTATTCTGCCCGCCAATACGCCGCTGCACATTCGCCAACCGGATATCAGCAACGGCAACTCGATTCTGCGCCTGCTTTGCAATGATACCGCGCTAGAAAGCACCAGCACGATCGCCACCGGCTGGAAAACGGTCAGCGCCACGGTCGACACCGTTCCTTTTGTCGATACGCTGTTTACCGACCAGTCCAGCGAATTCACCGTCATCTACCAGCAACCTGCCGCAACTAAACCGCTGCCGTGCTGGAAAGCAGGACAATCTGAGGATGAATTTTTCCTCAGCTGGGAGAAAAATCAATCCGCACTCGCGCTGCTTGATTTAGATGTGATTAACCTGCTGCTGCCCTACGCCGACCGCGATAATGCGATGAAAGCGGGCTTATCCTCGCTACATGCTTATTACACCCACCTTTTCAAATGCTATAACGACTGGGCTGGGCTAAGCGATCGCCCGGATGCGCCGTGGAACCAGGATGTCGCCAACCGCTACTTTGTGCGGGCAGATAAACACGGCGTCGGCGCAGCCTATTATCACCCCTGGTGGTGCGCACATACATCATCAACGTTAGGTGAAGGCTGGCTGGATAACGTTGCGACGCAGTGGGTTATTCTTCATGAAATTGCGCACGGGTATCAGGGCAAATTTATGCAGGACACCACTCTGCCCGTCAATGAGGTGTGGAACAATATTTACGCCGCTTTCTATCAGCAGCTTACCCTGAGCCAGGATAATCATCTCTATGTGGATGGCTGGCTCTATAACTATGGTCAGCAGGCCGTACAGGAACTCCAGCTGATGACCTATATAAAAGACCAGACGCCGGTCGCCAGCTGGGGCCTGCGTCCGCGCCTGCAATTCCTGATGCTGATGTTGCTAAAAGCAGGAACCAAAGCCTTCAGCGCCTTTAACCAGAACTATCGTGAACTGGCCAACGGCGATAGCTTCCGGCCGTCCGATTATCAGCTTATCGATATGTTGGCTACCGCCATTGCCGCCGCCGCAGGGTATGATGTCACGCCGTTTATCGAGCTATGCGGCTTAACGCTGGAAATTACCACTAAGGGAGATATCGCCGCGCTGGCGGCAAAACCGCTCTATCCGCTATATGTTTTCCTTCCGCAAAGCGAATGGGATAGCGCGCGGCGGCAGCTGGGGCTGGACTCCTTCGTCTGGCTGGTGGATAACAGCGAACTGGCGGCATTAGGCAAAACGGGGACGCTATCCCTGACGTTCAATATCGACCAGCTGGAACAAATTTACGGGCGAACGCTGACGATTAAAGATAATTGTGGCACGCATTATTCACTGGTTGTTAATGATGACACGTTGATCCTGAATGATATTCCAGTCGGCGTTTACCAGATCGATCCTCCGAAAGGCCGTTCACAAAAATATCGTCCGGATATCAGCTATCTCGTCGTAAAAGAAGGGGCGAATGCGGCTACCATCAACTACACCCGACAACGCGATACCCGCGGGCGTAACGTGACAATGAGCTTTTTAGGTATTGGCGACACGCCGTTTGCATATCTGGATATCGATTTCGAAAATCAGCAGCTTACGCTGAATATTACCAGCGCCACGCCGCACAACAACTACCCTGACGCGCTCTATGCCGGCGTATGCGTACTTTCCGCCAGCGGCGAAAAAGTCTTTGAGCGCAATATGAACGGCACAAACTGCGCCACCGGTAAGGTGATTATTCCCTTCGGCCCTCACTATCACTTGTATATTACTCACGTCGAGCCGGGACGTCTGAAAGCCTCCCCGGAGTATTTACCGCTGATCGCGGGCGAGAAATGCCAGCTGATGCGTATTGATGAGAGTGGGCTTTACAACTTTATCCTCGATAATAATCCGGCGGAAGATTTACTGGCTATTTTCGAGCATGACGCTCAGGCGATGCGTAACCAGCCTTCGCTATTAGCGCAGGAAGAGAGCGTATGTAAAAACGATCTCTGGCTGATGCTCTCCCATATTGAAGAGCCCCAGCGCAGCAGGCTGCTTAAAGAGTATGCCGATGTTCTGCCTCAGGATAATAGTGAACCGGGCGAGTTGACGGGCAAGAGCGTGACCCTCAATCTCAGAGGACAGGGCAACAAAGATTTTTGCCAGATCGTTATCGATAATCAACAGCACGCCATGACGGTCACCACCCGTACCGGCGCGCCGCACCCGTATTATGTCTCCCATACCTACGCCAGCATTACGGTAACCGGGGCGGACGATACGGAGGTTTATCACCGCAGCTATGCCGGAGCGACCAACAACCTGGCAAACAGCGAAACTATCGCCCTCGCTGAAAACATGATCATTGAGGTTTTCCATGATGAGCCATTCCGCTCCAGCGCCAGCAATGATACGACGCATCGCGCCATTACGCTGAAGCAGCACAACCGCTGGCGGGTAGTGAAGGATGGGCTGGAGACCTGTTCGCTGGTGCCAGACCCGGAGGATAAAGAAACTGCGGATGCTGAGGACGAGGCTACAGAGCTGTATGGCGATCTCTTCTGCTGGCAGCTACTTGGCAATGATAATATTCGTTTTGCGACGATGGAGATGGATATTGGCCGCGGCGCGCTCACCTTTACCGCCAGCCCCGTGGTGCCGAATAAGCACTTTACGACGGCCTATGCCGCGGTGAATATCTACAATACGCGCGGCTCGGTGGTTTATCGCCAGTCCATTAAAGGCTCATCGCAGCTTGGCGACTATATAGATACGGCAATACTTGATGAGGGCTATATCATCGAAGTATTCCATGCCGAAGCCGGCGATCGCTCCGTCATTATCAACCCACAAAACGGTAACGCCTGGCCACAGCCTCATACCGTCTCCTGGCAAGTCACGGCCCGCGGACTGCAGCGCCTGTAATTGCCGTCCCCGCTCCCGCCGCAGGCGGGAGTGTTTTTAGCGCTGCTCATCGAGCTGTAGCGCAATATACAGCAGCAGACGATCGTCAAAATTACCCAAATCCAGCCCCGTCAGCTCAGAGATACGGTTCAAACGGTATTCCAGCGTATTACGGTGGATAAACAGTGCTTTCGACGTCGCCAGCGGCTGCACGTTATGACGAAACCACGCCTGTAAGGTGCGACGCAGCAGGCCGTTGTTATCCATCGCCTTCAGGCGAACCAGCGGGCGCGCCAGCTCATTAGCCTGCCAGCCGCCGCGCAGGCTATCCAGCAGTACCGGCAGCATCAAATCCTGGTAAAAATAGCTACGGCTCTCCGGCATCCGCTGTTTACCGACCATCATGGTGGTTCTGGCGGTGCGATACGAGCGAGCAATACTGCCCGGTCCGGTAAAAAAGTTTCCCAGCGCCACGCGAAAACGCAGCTGACCGTTCTCTTTCATCCTGCTAATGAGCTGCTCGACCCGTTTGCAGTGATCTTCCGCATCCCAGCGGCCAAAGGCGTTCAGCGCGGGCTTCAGTACCACCATTTCGGTCAGCGAGACAATGGCCACCAGATTATTACGGTCCGGCGTGGTCAACGCGGTCTGGAGCTGCTGCAGCTCCGCCATCGCGCTGTCTACGCCCAGCTGGCCGCTATCCACTTCAATCATAGCCACCACGCGCGGTTGGTTGAGATCGATCCCCAGACGCTGGGCCCACTCGGTCAGCGCCGGGGTGTTCTCTTCCGCCTGAATCAGGTTCATCACCAGCTCTTCGCGCAGACGGCTATCCTGGGCCAGGAGATGCATCAGCCGCGATTGTTCCAGCATCATCTCGGCGGTCATACACACCAGTTCACCGTATTTACGCAGCGACTCCGGTTCGCCGGTCAGGCCGATAACGCCGACGATCTCCCCTTCCAGACGCAGCGGCAGGTTGATCCCCTGGCGCACGCCGTGCAGATGTCGGGCAACGGCATCATCAATATCGACAACGCGACCCTGGGAAAGCACTAATAGCGCGCCTTCGTGCAATTCACCAATTCGCTCGCGGTCTCCGCTACCGATAATGCGCCCGCGGGCATCCATTACGTTAATATTGGTATCAATGATGCGCATCGTACGCGCCACGATATCCTGAGCCATTTTGGTATCAAGATGCCAGCCAGCCATGTAACCCTCCCGTGAGCAGGCTAACAGCATAAAAGAGTTGGCAACACGCCGCATTGTGCATTTGCACAAAGCCGGGCTAAGAAATATGGAGTTGTGGAAGATATCACAGAACGAAAAATGGAAGGGGCGGCAGAAATAAAAAAGCCCCTTTCCTCCGCAAGGAGAAAAGGGGCTTTGCGAACCGTCAGGGATTACTGCATCAGCAGATAAATCGACGTATCGCCGCGCTGGATATTCAGCGCCAGAACCGACGGTTTGGCATCAAAAATTTTGCGCAGATCGGCAATATTTTTCACCGGCTGCTGGTTCGCGCCAACGATAATATCGCCTTTCTTCAGGCCAATCTGCGCCGCCGGCGTTCCCGCTTTCACGTTACTCACCACGACGCCTTTATCCTGACCTTTGTTGCTCATTTCCGCACCTTCAATACCGTTGAAGATGGTGCTGGAGTCAACCTGATTCTGATTGCTCTGCTGCAGCTCAACGGTCACCGTCACCGGCTTGCCATCACGCAGCAGGCCAAGCTCGACTTTGCTGCCGATCGGCATGGTACCCACCTGGGCACGCAGCGCGGCAAAGCTGCTGATCGATTTACCGTTCAGCGTGGTAATCACGTCGCCGGCTTTAATCCCCGCCTTAGCGGCCGCAGAGTTCGGCATCACCTGGCTGACGAACGCGCCGCGCTGAGCGTCAACTTTCATCGCTTTTGCCAGTTCGGAATTCAGCTCGGTCCCCATGATGCCCAGCTCACCGCGCTTAACCTGGCCAAATTTGACCATCTGATCGGTCAGGTTTTTCACCATGTTGCTCGGAATAGCGAAGCCGATACCAATGTTGCCGCCGTCCGGCGCCAGAATCGCGGTGTTGATACCGATCAGCTCGCCGTTCAGGTTAACCAGCGCGCCGCCGGAGTTACCGCGGTTGATCGCCGCATCGGTCTGGATAAAGTTTTCATAGTTTTCAACGTTCAGGCCGCTACGGCCCAGGGCGGAAACGATCCCCGAGGTCACGGTTTCGCCCAGGCCAAACGGGTTACCGATCGCCACGGTGTAATCGCCGACGCGCAGGGCATCAGAGTCCGCCAGCTTAATCGCGCTCAGGTTTTTCGGATCCTGGATTTGAATCAGCGCAATATCAGAACGCGGGTCTTTGCCGACCACTTTCGCGTCGAACTTGCGGCCATCGCTGAGCTGAACTTTGATAGTAGTCGCGTTATCCACGACGTGGTTGTTAGTCACAACATAGCCTTTAGCGGCATCAATAATCACCCCGGAACCGAGGGCCATAAATTTTTGCTGCTGGCCGCCGTCGCTACCCGGCGCACCGCCCTGCCCGCCGCCCTGACAGAACGGAGAGCTCTGGAACGGAGAACCATCCTGACAGAACGGCGAATTGTCGCCAAAGAACTGCTGGAAGTTACGCGGCATCCGCGGCGTATTAACGGTGGTGCTCCCCTCAACGTTAATGCTCACGACCGACGGCATCACTTTTTCCAGCATCGGCGCCAGGCTTGGCATCTGCTGCGCATTAGTCGCCGAAGAAGCTGTTTCCGCCGCGCTCGCAGAGAGAGGGGACAACGCCAGACCTAAACTCAGAGCCAGGGCACTCATTGCTAACGTGGTTTTTTTCATAGGTTTCAATCTCAATTTCAGATAACGAATAGTTGCTGTGTTGGTGACTATCAGAGTCATTTTATAGCGCGAAGTTCCGGAATGAAGTTTTGGTAAAAGTAAAAATTTATTGTCCGTCTTTACAAAACTCACCCTTATTCTACGGCCATCAATCGTCGATATTCATCCCATGCATACAAGTCGGTCATTCCGCTGATATAGTCCTGAATGAGACGACAGCGATAATAATATTCCATCACTGGAAACTCCGGATTATTGCGCGAAATCTTATTTACGGCTTCTATGTAAGCTAACCGATGACGAGTTGAAAGTTTCTGAAAAAGACGTGATGCAATCGGTAAACTTCGCACCCGCTCTTTTTCCACCAGCAAACTAAACTCATCCAGCGATAATTTTAACAGCGGCTGGTATATATCTAACAGACCGCTGATCACGCGATAGCCCTGCAGCTCCAGCTGCTCGACATCCGGATGGCTAAACACATGTTTTACCGCGACATTTTTATATAGTTCAAGAAGCTGGCTGCAATCGCTATCGTCCTCAAGCAGCGCATGGTTAAAGTCACCGCTAAAAATCTTCGCCAGGTTATCAATAAACCGCCGCGCCGCATACGGTACCAGCCTATTGAGCGTATTAACCCGTAAATACATAAAAAACTGATCTTCGGTACTCCGGCTCAGAGAATTCGCACGCGATTTCTCCCAGGCGTTTTCGACAACCTGATTAAACAAGGAGCCTTTTTCGTGAACGCCCCAGGCTTCATAGAGATGCTGATAAAGCTGCTCTACGCTGAAGATGCGTTTTTCTACCGCATCTTCAAGGTCGGCGACGCAATATGAGATATCATCCGCGGCTTCCATAATCCACGTTAATGGGAAGCGATTGTAAGGAGCCAGATCCAGTTCTTTACGCAACCTCGCAACATAGCCCTCTTCGGCTAAATAATAACCAGGTTTTTTCATTAAATAATTGTGGCTAGCCGGCGCTTCCCCGCGCCACCATGCCGGACGCGTATATTTTAGAATACAGCCCACCTGCGCCCAGGTGAGATTCATGCGCATCAGCGTATGCACTAAGCGAATACCCTGCGCATTGCCTTCAAACCAGCATAAGTCCTGGCGAACCTTACGCCGCAGCTCATTCAGCTGGCTATCGCCTTCCTGCAGGCGCAGCGCCGCAACCACGCAGCGATCGTCGGTTAACGGCTGGCTGGCCGCATCGCCGGGGAAAAGCCGCTGACTGAACCAATCATTAATTGCCGCCTCGCCAAAATGGCCAAATGGCGGATTGCCGATATCGTGCATCAGGCAGGCCATTTCAACAATGCTCTCGAACGGCCCGGTAAGCTCATCCAGCCCGTAGCTTTCCAGCAGCTTCTGCTCTTTCAGACGACTCAGCACCTCTTTGGCGATGTAGCGGCCCACCTGCTGAACTTCCAGAGAGTGGGTCAGCCGCGTACGCACCGCGGCATTGCGCTCCAGCGGGAAAACCTGCGTTTTTTGCTGCAGCCGGCGGATTGCCGGCGAGTTGATGATGCGTCCGCGATCGCTTTCGAAAATTCGCAGGATTTCACGCTCCGTCTCAACGCCCTGCGGTGAACGGTAGCGGCGACGCCAGTTAATCTTGTTGCGAAAATCGATCTTAGCCATGATCTCCCCCGAGCGAGCAATAACGTTTCCTTCTAAGCGCATGATAGACTATGCCGCTAAAACCCACACATCGCGAGTAAATCTATGAAAATCGGTATTATTGGCGCAATGGAAGAAGAAGTTACCCTTCTGCGCGACAAAATCGACAACCGCCAGACCATCACTATCGGCGGCAGCGAAATCTACACCGGCCAGCTGCAGGGCGTTGATGTCGCTTTGTTGAAATCGGGCATTGGCAAAGTCGCCGCCGCCATGGGCGCCACTCTGCTGATGGAGCACTGCAAGCCGGATGTGATTATTAACACCGGTTCTGCGGGCGGCCTCGCGTCGACCCTGAAGGTTGGCGATATCGTCGTCTCCGACGAAACGCGCTATCACGACGCGGACGTCACCGCGTTTGGCTATGAGTATGGCCAGCTGCCGGGCTGCCCTGCCGGTTTCAAAGCCGATGATAAGCTGATTGCCGCGGCAGAGACCTGCATCAGCGCGCTGAATCTTAATGCGGTTCGCGGACTCATTGTCAGCGGCGATGCATTCATCAACGGTTCCATTGATCTCGCCAAAATCCGCCACAACTTCCCGCAGGCCGTCGCGGTAGAAATGGAAGCCACCGCCATCGCGCACGTCTGCCACAACTATGGCGTACCGTTTGTTGTCGTTCGCGCGATCTCCGATGTTGCCGACCAACAGTCGCATCTGAGCTTCGACGAGTTTCTCGCCGTTGCCGCGAAGCAATCCACCCTGATGGTGGAAAACCTGGTGCAGCACCTGGCTCGTGGCTAAGTCGCTCAACGCGGCGCTTGCCGTCCTGATGCTACTTGCCCCGGCGTGGCTTTTCGCCGCGCCGCGGGTGATTACGCTCTCTCCCGCCAATACTGAACTGGCGTTTGCCGCCGGTATTACGCCGGTTGGCGTCAGCAGCTATTCCGATTATCCCCCGGAAGCCGCAAAGATAGAGCAGGTCTCCAGCTGGCAGGGGATGAATCTGGAACGCATCGTCGCCCTTAAGCCCGACCTGGTGCTGGCGTGGCGCGGCGGTAACGCTGAACGCCAGGTGAATCAGCTAAGCTCGCTCGGGATAAAAGTCATCTGGGTCGAAACATCGACCATCGAAGAGATTATCGCAACGCTTCGCCAGCTGGCGCAGTGGAGCCCGCAGCCGGAAAAGGCGCGGCAGGCGGCGCAGAAAATGCAGGACGCGTACCAGGCCTTAAAAACCCGCTACGCGAGCGGGCCGAAAAAACGCGTTTTTTTACAGTTCGGCGCCAACCCTCTCTTTACCACCAGCAAAGGCTCGATTCAGGATCAGGTTCTGACGCTGTGCGGAGGAGAAAACATTTTTGCCGCCAGCCGGGTTCCCTGGCCGCAGGTGAGCCGTGAACAGGTACTGGCAAGGCAGCCGCAGGCCATTGTCATCGCCGGCGACGCCAGTCAACTTCCCGCCGTTGAGCGCTATTGGCAGAATCAGCTAAAAATTTCTTTTATTGCGCTACATGGCGACTGGTTTGAACGCGCGAGCCCACGTATTATTCTCGCCGCAAAACAACTCTGTACTGCGCTCGAGCAGATAAAATAATCACCTGCTAACCCAGGTGCTAAAAGGCTATCCCACCAGGCGCAATTGTTGCAGCCAGTTTGGACACGGGCGGCGCGGAACACCCGGAGCGTACATGTGGTACGTGGGGGCTGTGAGCACTGCCCGGGGCCAGACTGGCAAATAAAAAAGCCTAATGGGATAGACTCTAAGTGGGAACTGACGATGCTTGTCTATTGGCTGGATATCATTGGCACCGCCGTGTTTGCCATCTCCGGCGTTCTGCTGGCTGGAAAGCTGCGCATGGACCCTTTCGGCGTGCTGGTATTAGGCGTGGTGACCGCGGTGGGCGGTGGCACCATTCGCGATATGGCCCTTGCTAACGGCCCGGTATTTTGGGTTAAAGACCCTACCGATCTGGTGGTGGCGATGGTCACCAGTATGTTCACTATCCTGCTGGTACGCCAGCCGCGCCGGTTACCCAAATGGGTGCTGCCGGTGCTGGACGCCGTTGGTCTGGCGGTATTTGTCGGTATTGGCGTCAACAAAGCCTTTCTTGCCCATAGCGGACCGCTGGTGGCCGTCTGCATGGGGGTCGTCACCGGCGTCGGCGGGGGGATCATCCGCGACGTGCTGGCGCGTGAAATCCCGATGATTCTGCGTACGGAAATCTACGCGACGGCCTGCATCGTTGGCGGCATCGTGCATGCGACGGCGTACTACACCTTTCAGGTTCCGTTAGAAAACGCGGCGATGATAGGTATGGTGGTCACGCTGGTCATCAGGCTGGCGGCCATCCGCTGGCACCTGAAGCTGCCAACGTTCGCGCTTGATGAGAATGGACGGTAATAAAAGCAAAACGGTAACCTTAACGTTACCGTTTTTAGCGTTTGCTCCCTCTCGCTATATGAGAGGACTGGGGAGAAGAGGCTCCCGGACGCACTATCTTTAGACGCTGAACGAGGAGCCGCAGCCGCAGGTGCTTTTCGCATTCGGGTTGGTCACGATAAAACGCGAGCCTTCCAGACCTTCGGTATAATCGACGGCGCCGCCGACCAGATACTGCAGGCTCATTGGGTCAACCACCAGGCCGACGCCCTGCTTCTCGATAGTCATATCGCCTTCGTTAACCTGATCGTCGAAGGTAAAGCCGTACTGGAAACCGCTGCAGCCACCACCGGTGATGTACACGCGCAGTTTCAGGTTCGGATTGTCTTCATCCGCAATCAGGTCTTTTACTTTAATCGCCGCGGCTTCGGTAAACTCCAGCGGCAACGCTACGTCATCACTCATTTTATGCTCCCATTGATACTTCTGACCGGTTAAAGAATAACCCGACCTTTTGAGCCATTATCCAATACCCGAGTAAATCGTTCAAGTATTCTCCCCGCCGACCGGCTGCGCCTTTGCTTCC
Source organism: Klebsiella sp. PL-2018 (assembly GCF_019048985.1). Taxonomy (NCBI): domain Bacteria; kingdom Pseudomonadati; phylum Pseudomonadota; class Gammaproteobacteria; order Enterobacterales; family Enterobacteriaceae; genus Klebsiella; species Klebsiella sp. PL-2018. Next base: position 1,067,287 of record NZ_CP077673.1, on the reverse strand, counting down.
TGTTCCGCCTTTTGTTTTGCCAGGGTGCGCTGCAGAATAGTCGAGTATAAAGGCTTACCGCCGAGGAATTGTGCCAATAGTGTTGCGCCGAGACAGGTAATAATCATTGGCAAAATGAGCTGATAGTTATCGGTCATCTCCAGCACCAGCACGATGCCGGTCAACGGCGCGCGAACCGAGGCGGCGAGCAGCGCCCCCATCCCGGCGATGGCAAAGGTGCCGGCATCCAGATGATAGGCCGGAAACAGCGGCGTCGCCGCCATGCCAAACGCCGTGCCCAGCAGCGTCCCCAGCGCCAGCATCGGCGCAAAGATACCGCCGGGCGCGCCGGAAGAGAAGCAAAGCAGCGTGGTAATCACCCGCGCGATAAAAATAAACAGCAGCAGGCCGACGGAAAAATTGCCCGCCGCGGCGATGGGAATCAGGTTAAACCCGCCGCCGGACGCCGCCGGCTGAATCAGACCCAGCACGCCGCAGCTTCCGCCGATCAGGCCGCCAATCAGCACCCATTTTTTAATGTTGCCGCCGTGGAGCCGCTGGAACATATCCTGGGTGCGCAGCACCAGCGTATTAAACAGCGGGCCAACACAGCCAAAAATCATCCCGAGGATCAAATACAGCCACAGGGTGTTGACCGGCGCATTGCTGAGCTTACCGACCTCGATAACCGCTTTATCGCCGTTGAAGATACGGAAGACGATGGTGGCCATAATGACGCCGGTAAACACGGCTTTAATGGAGATCAGGTTGTAGCGAAACTGCGGGCGCATCTCTTCAATAATAAACAGAATCCCGGCCAGCGGCGCGTTAAAGGCGGCGGAGAGCCCCGCCGCGGCGCCGGTCGCCAGCAGCGTATGGCGCGCTTCCGGACTGCGCATGCGAAAAACGTCCACCACCATGCGCCCAAGATTGCCCCCAAGCTGCACCATCGGCCCTTCGCGCCCCAGCACCATGCCCGCACCCAGCGTCCCCATGCCGCCGATAAACTTCACCGGCAGTACGCGCCACCAGCGAACGGGACGCAGCTCCTCCAGCGCGCCTTCAATTTCCGGGATCCCGGATCCGCCCGCTTCCGGCGCAAAACGACGGACGAGAAAATAGCCCACCATCGCCAGCAAAGCGGAGAGGATAAAGGCCAGCGGCCAGACCAGAAACCAGTGGTCCGCCACCTCTACCAGCGCGCCTATGCGCAGGTTCTGCACCCAGTTGACGCTTTTTTCAAACGCGACGCCGATCAGCCCCGCCAGCGTGCCGACAACGGCCGCCATTAATAACACCGCCAGCGGCGTTTTATCACGCTGAATCAACCGACGCACGGCATCGCTGCGGCGAACGCGTACGAACTGATGTGCTGAAGAAGAGGGGTTTTCTGCTTTCATGCCATTATCAATAATAAGTAATACAAATAGAAAGAAGGTCATTCTAGCCAACCGGACAGGCTCCGTCGTCAAAAAAATGCGCCGTGACCCCATTGTTTCAATTGGGCAAAACTTTCATAACCTTCCTGGAATAACTTAGAATAGTCGACAAAACATTTTTCACGAACCAGGACCCTGGCAATGAGCAAATCTGAAAATCTGTATAACGCTGCGCGTGAACTTATTCCCGGCGGCGTGAACTCTCCGGTACGTGCGTTCACCGGCGTCGGCGGTACGCCGCTGTTTATCGAGCGCGCCGACGGCGCTTACCTTTACGACGTTGATGGTAAAGCGTATATCGATTATGTCGGCTCCTGGGGCCCAATGGTGCTGGGTCATAACCATCCGGCCATCCGCAACGCGGTCATTGAAGCCGCCGAACGCGGCCTGAGCTTTGGCGCGCCGACGGAGATGGAAGTTAAAATGGCGGCGCTGGTCACCGAGCTGGTCCCGACCATGGATATGGTCCGCATGGTGAACTCCGGTACCGAAGCCACCATGAGCGCCATTCGCCTGGCCCGCGGCTTCACCGGCCGTGATAAAATTATCAAGTTCGAAGGCTGCTACCACGGCCACGCCGACTGCCTGCTGGTAAAAGCCGGCTCAGGCGCGCTGACGCTCGGCCAGCCGAACTCGCCGGGCGTGCCGGCGGACTTCGCCAAACACACCCTGACCTGCACCTATAACGATCTGTCATCGGTTCGCGCCGCGTTCGAACAGTATCCGCAGGATATCGCCTGCATCATCGTTGAGCCGGTAGCCGGTAATATGAACTGCATCCCGCCGCAGCCGGAGTTTCTGCCGGGCCTGCGCGCGCTGTGCGACGAGTTCGGCGCGCTGCTGATTATTGATGAAGTCATGACCGGCTTCCGCGTGGCGCTGGCCGGCGCGCAGGATTACTACGGCGTTGTGCCGGATCTGACCTGCCTTGGCAAAATCATCGGCGGCGGTATGCCGGTTGGCGCATTCGGCGGTCGTCGTGAGGTGATGGATGCCCTGGCGCCGACCGGCCCGGTTTACCAGGCAGGCACCCTCTCCGGCAACCCCATCGCGATGGCGGCAGGTTTCGCTTGCCTGACCGAAGTGGCGCAGCCCGGCGTGCACGAGACGCTAACCGAGCTCACTAACCAGCTGGCCCAGGGTCTGCTGGACGCCGCGCGCGATGCCGGTATTCCGCTGGTGGTGAATAACGTCGGCGGCATGTTCGGCATTTTCTTTACCGACGCGCCAACCGTGACCTGCTACCAGGACGTGGTCAAATGCGATGTCGAGCGGTTTAAACGCTTCTTCCACCTGATGCTGGAAGAGGGCGTCTACCTGGCGCCGTCGGCGTTTGAAGCGGGCTTTATGTCCATCGCCCATAGCGAAGAAGATATCGACAACACCGTCGCCGCCGCGCGTAACGCCTTCGCGAAGCTGTAACCTCAACGCCGGGGCCCCCTGCCCCGGCAATACGCATCTTGTTTAAAAGCATCATTTTGCGTCGGCCCACGCATAACAAGATGCAAACGCGATCGCCTCGAAAGATTGTCATCATCCCGCCTCGTAGAACCCAAAATCGTCGGCAGACAATGGGCAGGCAAAAGCAGATTCTCAGCGGAAACTCAGCCGCAAGGATTGCTCAGAATGACAACACAATCGTCCCCTACACCGCATGACGCCATTTTTAAACAGCTACTGGCCCATATCGATATGCAGCACCGGCGTATTGCGATCCTGGAGCTCCTGCAAAAGCATATTCGCCAGCGGGATCTCATGTTGCTGCTCGAGCAATTGGGGATTCTGCTTAACGCGGGATACACTACCGCCGAGCAGCTAAAAGTGTTTTTTAGCTATATGGGGCAGCGCGGTCGTGACGGAAAACGAATTAGAGCAGTTGCAGAATTCCGCAGTTAGTCCCAACTGAATCCGGGCAAAAAAGGGGATAACATCGCGACGCCCGCCGGGCATCGCGATGGTGAAACGCTACCGGCTCTGCTTTCTCAACAGATAGATAAAGTACGGCGCGCCGATAAACGTCGACAGCAATCCTGCCGGGATTTGGTACGGGAACATCAGCATCCGGCCGCACCAGTCGGCGAACACCAGCAGCACTCCGCCAATCAGGCCGGAGATCGCCATATGCGGCATCGTACGCCGGAATCCCATCATACGCGCAATATGCGGCGCCATTAACCCCACGAAGCTGAGCGGGCCAATCGTTAGGGTTGCGGCCGCGGTCAGACATGCCGCCAGCAGCAGCAGCCCGATACGTGACGGCGTCAGCGCCATCCCGACCGCCCTCGCCGCCTCGCCGCCCAGCGGCAGAATCGTCAACCAGCGTCGGCAAAGCGGCGTCAGCGCCAGCAGAATAAGCATCACCGCGCCGCTGCGCATCACGAGCTCCGGCGTGGCGCTGTAGGTTGAGCCGGAAATCCACGTCAGGATCTGCGCCATTCGCGGATCGCCGCTGGCCTGCAGCATCATCAGCAGCATGGTAAACGCCGTGCTCAGCGCCATCCCCGCCAGCAGCATGCGATGCGGCGAGAACCCGCCGCGTCCGGCGGCAATCAGAATGACCAGCAGCGTCGCCGCCGCGCCGAGGCTACCGGCCGGCAGCAGCCAGCCAAAGGCATTTCCCGGCACGAAGAACAGCATCACCACCACGCCAAACGCCGCGCCCGAGCTGATCCCGAGCACTTCCGGACTGGCCATCGGATTACCGGTTAAGCGCTGGATAATGCAGCCCGCCACCGCCAGCATCACGCCAGCGAACAGCGCCGCCAGAATGCGCGGCCAGCGCCAGGGCATTAGCTCATCCAGTAGCGTACCGCTGGCCCAGTGCCAGCCCTGCGCGTCGCGGCCGAAAGCCAGCGCCGCGACGATGGCCAGCAGCAGAATCGCCAGCCCGCCCAGCGCGAACCACAGCACATGTTGCCGTTCAGCCAGCACGCTATCGCCACCGTTCATCACCGGCGCGCTAATGCTGCGCAGGCGCGGCAGCAGCCATAGCAGCAGCGGCGCGCCAATCAGCGCGGTCACCGAACCGGTGGAGATCTCCATCCACACCCGGGCCAGCCAGAGGATAACCTGATCGGAGAGCCACAGCAGCAGCGCGCCAATCAGGGCCGCCAGCAGCAGGCGCGAGAGCAGGCGACGCGCGCCCAACATCTTCGCCAGCAGCGGCGCGAACAGGCCGATAAAGCCAATAATCCCCACCGCATTCACCAACAGGGCGCTAATGATAATCGCCAGGGTCAACGCCCCCAGCCGCGCCAGCGAGAGCGCCAGTCCGAGGTTGCGCGCCACGCCGTCGTCCAGCCCCATCAGGGTCAGCGGACGCAGCAGCAGTAGCGTTAAAATCGCTCCGCCCAGCAGCTGCGGCCACAGCCGCTGCACCACGCTCCAGTCGGTCTGCGTCAGGGTACCGGTACTCCACAGGAACATACTTTGCAGCCGATCGTGATGGAAAATAGCCATTAGTTGATTAAGCGCGCCGCAGTACAGGCTCACCACCAGCCCTGCCAGAATCAACGTCACCGGCGAGAGGCGTTTGCCCCACGACACGCCAAACACCAGCGCGCCGACAATGCACGCCCCGGCCAGCGCGGCGAACTGCGACGCCAGCACGCCAGGGATCGCCCACAGCGTGGTGACCGTCATGCCCAGCTGCGCCCCGGTCGCCACGCCGAGCGTCGTCGGCTCCGCCAGCGGGTTACGTAGTACCTGCTGGAACAGCACGCCCACCAGCCCCAGCCCGGCGCCGACCAGCAGCGATATCGCCAGCCGCGGCAGCAGGCTGTAGTGGAACAGCATCTGAGCGATATTATCGATATTCGGCTGCCAAAGCGCCTGCCCCCATTCGCCTCGCGGCAGCGCCACGTTGAGGTTGAACAGCGTCAGCGCAGCAGCGACGAGAAGGAGCGTCAACAGCAGTGGTGTCGCCAAAGGCGAAATTCGCGATCTCATGCCGGGCCTCCCTGAGCGTCGGCCAGCACGCGGGCAAAATGCATCGCCGATAGCGTCGCGCCATAGAACCACACCGCCGGGACGCGCTGAAAACGCCCTGCGCGAACAAACGGCATCGCTCGCCACAGCGGCGTCGCCATAAGCTGCGCCATCTCCCCCGCATTGCCGTGGTCGAAGCAGATAACGTCGGCGTCTCTGTAGGCCGCCAGCCGGTCAATACCGACGGTGACGCTGCCCCAGAAGGTGGTTTCGCCCTGCCAGGCATTTTTGATGGCAAAGCGGTCGAGCACCTCCTGGAACAGGCTGTTTTGCGCAAAAACCAGCACGTGACGGCTATCAAGCAGAGTAATCATCAGCAGCGGACGATCGCCGCGGCGGGCAAAGCGCGGTCGCAGGCTCTCCATCAGCGCGTCAAATTCCGCCAGATGGCGCTTCGCTTCCCGCTGCCTGCCGATCAGATCAGCCATTTCGCCAAGCGACTGCTGAGCCATCATCAGCGGGCGCTTGCCGTCGCTGAAGGTGAATCCTCGTCCGGGCGCTATACGCGCCAGCTTTTCCGCCGACGGGCCGTATCCCGCCGACCAGACCAGAAACGACGGCTTCATCTGCGTCAGCAGCTCCAGATTGGGCTCGGTACGCAGCCCGACGTCAATCACCGAATCAGGCAGCGCCGGTTCATTGACCCACAGCCGGTAGTTAGGGATATCGGCAACGCCGTAGGGCGTAACGCCCAGCGCCAGCAGCAGCTCTACCGGCAGCCATTCGAGCGCGACAATACGCTGCGGATCCACTTCCGCCGCCCGCGCGCCGCGCATCTGCCACAGCAGCGGAGACAGCGCCATTGCGGTCAGCAGGCGCCGCCGCGTGATAAATGTGAGGTTTTCCATCAATAGACAAAACTTACCGGCGCTGCGCCAGCCGGATGCGGCAGGATCCCCATCGGGATGCCGTAAATTTGTTCCAGGGTTTCGCTGCGCATCAGCTCCGCGGGCGTTCCCTGAGCGATCATCTCACCGCCGCGCAGCGCAACCAGATAGTCGCAGTAGCGCGCCGCCATATTGATATCATGCAGTACGGCGATCACCGTCAGCCCGCGCTGCTGGCTGAGGCGATGGACCAGCGCCAGCACATCCACCTGGTGGGCGATATCCAGCGCCGAGGTCGGCTCATCGAGCAGCAGGCAGCGGCTATCCTGAGCCACCAGCATGGCAATCCACGCGCGCTGGCGTTCACCGCCGGAGAGGCTGTCCACCAGCCGGTGGGCCAGCGGTTTTAGCCCGACCAGCGCAATCGCCTCTTCCACTTTCTCCCGATCCGCCGCGCCAAAACGCCCCAGCGCTCCGTGCCACGGGTAGCGGCCGATCGCCACCAGCTCACGCACCGTCATGCCTTCCGCCGGCGGCAGCTGCTGCGGCAGATAAGCCACTTTGCGGGCAAAGGCTTTACTGCCCCAGCTGTCGAGCGGCTGACCGTCGAGCAAAACCTCCCCGTCCGAGGGCGCCTGATGGCGGCCAAGCATTTTCAGCAGCGTCGATTTGCCGGAGCCGTTATGGCCAATCAGGCCCGTGACTTTTCCCGCCGGGAAGGTTAACGACAGAGGATGCAGCAGCGTTCTGCCGGGCACGCGGAAGGTCACGCGGTCCAGTGAAAACGTCGTATCGGAGTGCGGAGTGATTTCCTGCATAACGGAACCTGGTCAGAGGCGCGGCGAACCGCGCCCGTTAAGTGGTTAGAAACGGAAAGTCGCGGTCGCCACAACCTGGCGCTCAGCGCCCCAGTAGCATGCGTACTCGCTATAGCAGCTGGAAACGTATTCGCGATCGAACAGGTTGTTGACGTTGACCCCGATCGACGAACCCGGCAGACCAAAGCGCGCTAAATCATATTTCACGGTGGCATCCATTAACGCGTAGCCCGCGACGTTGAAGGCGTCATCTTTTTTCCCCGTCGAAGTATCGTTTTTGTAATAGCTTACCGTTGAACCGACATAGCGCGCCCCGGCGCCCACCGTCAGGCCGCTCAGCGCGGTTTCGTGGAAGGTGTAGTCGGCCCACAGCGACGCCATGTTGCGCGGCACTTCCGCCGGACGCTTGCCGTTAAAGGTGGTGTCATGCTGGTATTGGGCGTCGGTATAGGTATAGGAAGCCGTCACGTTGACGTTGGCGTTAACCGCCGCCTTCGCCTCCAGCTCAATCCCGCGAGAGCGGATTTCGCCCGTCTGGATGCTGAACGAGGCGTTGTTCGGATCCGCCGTCAGGTTTTTATCTTTGGTCAGCTGATATACCGCGGCGGTCAGCACGACCGGCATATCCTTCGGTACGTACTTCACCCCGGCTTCATACTGTTCGCCGTGGGAAGCATCGAAGGGTTTACCATCCCGCGACGATCCGGAAACCGGCTCAAAAGACTGGCTGTAGCTGAAGTATGGCGAGATACCATTATCAAACAGATAGTTAATACCGCCGCGCCAGGTGAACTGCTGATCGTGATTTTTGGCGAGGGTATTCGCAGGGCGCGTCAGGGTTGAAGCCATCGCATAGTCGTAGCGGCCCCCCAGCGTCATCACCCACTTATCCCACGCCATCTGATCCTGAGCATAGAGACCGGTCTGCTCCATACGGTTCAGCACTGAATAGGGGAAGTTAACGCTAACGTTTGCATTGCCGTACTGCGGATTCTGCATGTCAAGCGAGGAAGCCGTCCCGTAATCGGCGGTCACATCATTGCGCATGCGCGAATAATCCACGCCGGTTAACAGAGTGTGCCCTACCGCGCCGGTAGCGAAATCAGACTGCAGCTGAGTATCAACGGTAAACGTATTAAGGTTCTCATCGGAGCGAACATACGCACGGTTGATTTTGCCTGTCGGCGTATATCCGTTGCCGTAGACCGAACGATAGAGGGTATGGACGTTGGCATAACGCAGGTTCTGACGTACGGTGAAAGTATCATCAAACTGATGCGAGAAGCTGTAGCCCACCATCTGCTGACGGCGGGACATCTTATTATCCGCCTCGCCTTCGTTAAAGTCCGTCGGCAGCTTATGCGCCTTACCGTTGGCGTCGTAATACGGCACCACCGTCCCTTCACGCGGCAGCCAGCCGTAATATCCGGCATACGGATCGCTCTGGAAATTACTCAGGAAAGTGAAGTCCGTTTTGTCATCCGGACGCCAGCTAAAGGAGGGGGCGACCGCGTAACGGGTAGACTTCGCCATTTGCTGCTGGGCGTCCTGGCTGCGGCCCAAACCGGTCAGACGATATGACCACACGCCGTCATCATCAATGGCGTCGCTGAAATCAAATCCCGTCTGCCACAGATTATCGGTGCCCATTTTAAACTGGATTTCTTTCAGCGGCTCAGTGGTCGGACGCTTGCTGACCATGCTGACGATACCGCCAGGGTTGCTGTTGCCGTACAGCACCGACGTTGGCCCGCGCATCACCTCAACACGTTCGAGGAAATAAGGGTCCATCGATACTTCGGAATAGTTATTACCCTGCAGCTTCATCCCATCCAGATACTGGTTGGTATTCACCGTTGTCGACGTGGTGAAACCACGAATCGTCACCACATCATAGGTGGTTGAGCTGCCGCGAGTCGAGAATACGCCCGGCGTATAGGCCAGCGCTTCTTTCACCGTCGTCGGCTGCTTCATCTCCATTTCCTGACGGGTCACCACGGAAATAGACTGCGGCGTTTTTTCGATGGGGGTATCGGTTTTTGTTGCGGTAGCCGAATGTTTCGCCGCGATGGTCGCTGCCGGTCCCCAGGCGCTCTCCTGCGGGGCCGGAGCGGCGGTGACGGTAATGGTTTCTTCTTTCGGTTCAACTGCCGCCTGTGCATAAACAGACATGCCGCTAACCGCCGTGGCTACTACAACTGCGATTTTACGCAGCGAGTGATTTGGCTGAGCAGTTTTAAGACGCGCCATGGGTATATCTCTAATAGAAGTGAATGATAACGTAAACGAGAATTATTATTATAACGGGTGACATAATAGGCGAAACGCGCGCGGCAAGGCAAGAAATATGCCCCCTGTGAGCGATCAAAGGATGAATAAATAACCAGACGGTAAGTGTGGGGTTAAACGGCTGTTAATTAAATGACAGAGATAAAAAGGCCCCCTACTACCGGGGTAGTAGAGGGCCTATATTTCCGCCTCCATTCCACCGACACAGCGCCGGTTTACAGGATGCAGCGGCGGGTTAATTGCTGCCGAACATATCCTTAATCCAGCCCGCTACGCCATCGCTCTTCTCCTGCTTCGGCGGTTGCTGCTGCTGATTTTGCTGCTGCGGCTGCTGCCCGGACTGATTGAACGGGTTATTCGCCTGCTGCTGCTCAAGCTGCTGCTGTTGGATCTGTTCGCCCTGGCGGCACAGCGCGTCCGGCGTGGTCGTCCATACCGGCAGCGAGCGCATGCCGCCGCTGCAGACAAAGTTACCGCTGCCATCGACGCCCATATCCACCACGTCTTCAGGCGGAGTCAGCACCAGCGGCGTCGGCGTCTGGTTAGCCAGGTAGCGCTGATAAATTGACATCGCGCCGCTGGCGCCGTACAGCTTGGTCGGCTGGTTATTATCGCGACCCACCCAGGTAATGGTCACCTGACCGCCGTCAATACCGGCAAACCAGGTATCAACGTTGTTGTTGGTGGTCCCGGTTTTACCCGCCAGATGCAGGCCCGGATACTTCGCGCCCAGCTGGCGACCGGTACCGCGCTGCACCACCTGCTGCATGGTCCATAGCGTCATATACGCCGCCTGCGCCGGCACCGCGCGTTCCGCCTGCGGATAGCTCTGATAGAGCACGGTACCATCTTCAGCGATAACGGAACGCAGCGCGGACAGCGGTGCGCGGTTACCCCCGCTGGCAATGGTCTGGAACGCCTGCGCCACTTCAATCGGCGTCAGGTTCAGCGCCCCCAGCAGCATAGACGGCACGGCGTTCAGCTGATTCTTCGGCGCGCCCAGCTTAGTCCAGGTATCGACCACCGCCGGCAGACCCAGCGCCATCCCAAGGTTCACCGTCGGCACGTTCATTGAACGCGTCAGCGCGTCAACCAGCATCACTTTACCGCTATCGCTGTAGCGACGATCGTCGTTCTGCGGCGACCACGTCTGGCCATTAGACAGGCGAATCGAGATAGGCGCATCGGCAATCCAGGTATTGAGACGATACTGGTTCGGCTGGCTTAGCGCGGTCAGATAGGTCGCCGGTTTTGCCAGTGAACCAATTGAACGGCGCGCCTGCATCGCGCGGTTATAGCCGGCAAACTGCGGCTCCGCGCCGCCGACCATCGCCCGCACCTCGCCGGTGAAGCGGTCGACCACCACCATCGCGGTTTCCAGATCCGGCAGCTTACGCTGTTTCTTCAGCGCCGGAATACCTTCCGTCGCCGCTTTTTCCGCCGCGTCCTGCGCGACCGAGTCGAAGGTGGTAAAGATCTTCACGCCGGAGAGATCTTTCACTTTGTCGCCCAGTTTCGCCTGCAGCTCCTGGCGTACCATCTGCATAAACGCCGGCTGCGGAGAGATAACTCCACCGCGCGGCTGTACGCCCAGCGGACGCGCGCTCAGCATGTCATACAGTTCCTGATCGATAACCTGCTGCTGCTGCAGCAGACGCAGCACGAGGTTGCGTCGCTCCAGCGCCAGCTTCGGGTTACGCCACGGGTTGTAGACCGACGCGCCTTTTACCATCCCCACCAGCAGCGCCTGCTGATCGAGGCTCAGCTCTTCCACCGGACGACCAAAGTAATAGAGGCTCGCCAGCGGGAAGCCGCGGATCTCGTTATCGCCGCTCTGACCGAGGTACACCTCGTTCATATACAGCTCAAGGATACGATCCTTGCTGTAGCGGGCATCGACGATCAGCGCCATATAGGCTTCATTAATCTTGCGCCAGTACGAACGTTCGCTGGAGAGGAACAGGTTCTTCACCAGCTGCTGGGTCAGCGTACTCGCGCCCTGCACCGTACGCCCGGCGGTCAGGTTCGCCAGCACCGCGCGGCCAATCGAGTAGAGGCTGATGCCGTCGTGTTCGTAGAAATGACGATCTTCCGTCGCCAGCAGGGTATCGACCAGCAGATCCGGGAAGCCGTTGCGCTTAACAAACAGACGCTGTTCGCCGTTGGCCGATTGCAGCATAGTGATCAGGCGCGGATCGAGACGGAAGAAACCGAACTGGCGGTTGTTATCCATATTCTCGATAGTGTCCAGACGATCGCCATTAAAGGTCAGACGCGCGCGCACCTGCCCTTCTTTACTGTCCGGGAAATCGAACGGACGGCGGATCATCTCGATACTGTTGGCCTGTACCGTGTATTCGCCCGGGCGCGTCATCGCGCTCACCTGGCGATACTGCGTGGCGTTGAGCAGGCGCACCATTTCGTTTTTGCTGATCTGCATATCCGGCTCAAGGTTGACCATCCGGCCATAAACCGCCGCGGGCAGATCCCAGACTTTACCGTCGATGCGGCTGCGGATTTTCTGATCGAGGTAGACGCCATAGGCGGCAATCAACACCGCGCAGACAACCCCAATCTTAATCAGCAGCCATAGCCAGGCGCGTTTACGACGAGGGGGTTTACCGCCTTTGCCTTTTCCTTTCCGCGGCATCGGTTTTTCATCCTCATAGTCATCATCATCGTAATCGTCGTCGTAGTCCTCTTCCCGGACCCGACGGCGAGTTACCTTTTGTTTTGCCGGGCGCGAGGGTCTCCCCTTACGTCCGATCGGCTCGCGGTCATCTCCCGCCATGCTTTTTCTCCGCAACTTACAGGCGTAAAGGCCTGATTCTCAATGTTTCCCCGAATGGGGGAAAGAAGAAATCTCTCAAATTGACGCCCGAATATTTTGGCCTTCAGGCGACCATTTATGTACTGCGCGACGCGTTATCATGTCGCTCGTATGATTTTCACTTTAAAAATTCACCATACAAATCATCTTGTTACACGTTTCATCATCAGAATAATTCGGGACACGGAACGGATTGTCCAGGCGATACAGGATAGCACTAAACCGCGACATTCTTAACCAGCATTTTACATCCCCATCGAATAACGAAAGGGAAATTATTATGTTTTTTAACAACATAAAAATGTGCGCCCGTATCGATCCGCAGGCCGCCCAAAGAAACCGGAACGGCGCCGGCGGGAAAGAATATTTCCGCCGTAAAAGAAAAATCATGCAGGTGAAAGAAAAAGAAATTTAAAAGACGACAATGATAAAAAAGCGAGCCGCTTAACATTGATAATTTGGCAGATTTTCTGATGACTGCGGACAAATATTTGTTAAACTGTCAGCCAATTAATTTTTCCGATTAATATATTATGCGCAACTTTATTCTATTCCCGCTTATGGCGGTCGCCCTGCTCTCAGGCTGTCAGCAAAATCGTTCGACAACCCTCAGTCCTGCCGTGAGCGGTCAGGCCCAGCTTGAGCAGCTCGCCTCCGTCGCCGCCGGGGCGCGCTATCTGAAGAATAAATGCAACCGCAGCGATCTGCCCGCCGATGAAGCGATTAATCGTGCGGCAATAAACGTGGGTAAAAAACGCGGATGGGCGAATATTGACGATAATCTGCTAAGCCAGCGCAGCACGCAGCTATATCAACAGCTCCAGCAGGACAGTACCCCGGAAGCCACAAAATGCAGCCAGTTTAATCGCCAGCTGGCGCCATTTATTGATAGCCTGCGCGGCAATAAATAGCGCTTATTTTTATTCCGCTCGCACTATTTTATTCAGCCTGCGGACTCTCCTCAATCGCCCCGCCCGGCCAGTCATCCAGCGCCGCGAGGGTAAACGTTTTACCGTTGAAGCTAAATACGGTGAGATCCTGCTGAATCTGCTCAATAACCAGGTTCGGCAACGGCGAGTCGCCCTCCTTCCAGGACTGGCCGTTTAATACAATGCTGCGTTTCTCCGCCAGCGAGGCGTAGACGTGCGCGCTATAGCGCAGAGGCGGCAGAGTATCTTCATCGATCGCTATTTCTGGTTCAGCCTTCATTTCTGGCTTGGCTTTAACCGCCGTCACGGCAGTTTTGACCGCCGGTTGATTCAGCGGCACTAACGCCGCATGCGCTACCGGCTGCCTCATCGGCTGCGGCTCGGGCTTATTCCGCCACTGCTCGCCGCCGAACCAGCCGAGCGCAATCAGCAGCGCGGCGTACAGCGGTACGGTCACATAGGGGATCTGCACCATTTTTCCAACTACCGCCGGGGGCGCGGACTGCGGGTACGGCTCTTGCTGACGAACAAGCACGGGCTTCTCCTTAATCAAGACACGCCATCCCGGCCCGTGGTTATGACGCCGCGGGCCGGGAGGTTCAGGTCTTACTTGCTGCTGACCGGCAGCCCGGCGCCCTGGGCATCGCCCTGCGGCATTTCCAGCACCGCCACCGACCATGCCGGCAGCGTGACCGTGCCGTCAGCGGCAATCTGCACGCCGTTTGCCAGCGAATTTTCGCCCGCCGCCTGCTGGATCGCGCTCAGCTGCAGCGTTTCACCGGCAAACTCATTCAGCGTACGGCTTTCCGGCGCGGCGTTAATCACCACCACCAGGCCGTCAAGACGGCTATCCAGGCTGGCGCCCGCTTTCACTCCGTCATCCACGGTCATAACCAGCAGACCGGCCTGCTGGTCTGAACCGGTATTACGGAAATCAACGCGCTTCATCACCGCGCTGCCGTCGCCTAAGGTGAACAGCGGGGAGGATTTACGCATCTCGGTCAGCTCCTGGTAGAATGCGGTCATCTGCTTCAGCTCCGCTTCGCCCGGAGTGGCAACCATCTCTTTGACGCGAGTAATCACGTCATAGTTGCTGCCGTCATCGCTAATGGGCGGCATCCCAACGTTGTAGTTGTTATCCTGCAGGGAATAATCCACGCGGTTGAACCAGTCGCCGGAGTCGTAGGAGTCGCGGGTAAAGGATTTCGAGCGCAGCAGTTCAGAACCCTGCTGGTCGAAAGCGATCCCCTGCCCAAGCATCACCGTCGCCAGCGAAACGGCCTGCATGCGAACGCGGGTCGCCAGGTCGGCTTCCTGGGACGCTTTATAGCTGATCATGTCCCACAGCGTCTGGTTGTCGTGCTTCGAAACATAGTTGACGACTTCCGTCGGGTCTGCGGCATAGCCGCCAGGCGCGCCGTTATAGTCAATTTCGCTGCCTTTCTTCACCGCACCGTCTTTGTCGATCATCACAAAGTCAGCGAGGTTACCGGCCATGCCCAGACGGGTCAGATCGGCCAGATGACGCACCTGGTCATCGCTCAGGCTGGCGAGTTCGTTTGGCAACACGCCCGCGCCGCTGCCGACGCCCTGGTTCTGACGCAGCGCATCGCCGGAATCGAACGGGCCGCCGCCGCGCACGGAGTCGCGCAGGCGATCGGAGAACGTGCCGATGCCGGTACCTTTCAGGTTGATCTGCGAGGCGATTTCAAAGCGGTCGCTCTGGTTCGAGTCCCAGCCTTCGCCGAAGAAGTAGATATCCGGGTTCAGGGCCTTAATGCGCTCCCACGCCGAGAGAATTTGCGCTTTCGGGTGATAGCCCATCAGATCGAAGCGGAAGCCATCGATTTTATAGTCCGTGGTCCACACCGCCAGCGAGTCGGCGATCAGCTTGGCGAACATCCGATGCTCCGGCGCAGAGTCGGAACAGCAGGTGGCGGATTCAACGCTGCCGGTAATTTCATTCAGACGCTGATAGTACCAGGGTACGATCTTATCCAGCACCGACGTGCGGTCGGTCGGGCCCGCGGCGTTGGTGTGGTTGTATACCACGTCCATAATGACGTTCATCTCCAGATCCTGCTTGATCGCCTGAATCATGGTGCGGAACTCTTTGATGCGCGTCGTGCCTTCCGGATCGGTCGCGTAGGAGCCTTCCGGAACCGTGTAGTGGAACGGATCGTAGCCCCAGTTGTAGGAGTCGGTCTGCGCCACCAGCGTATTCAGCGCCTGCACCTGCGGATTATCCTGGCTATCGCTCTGCTTAAGCTGATTCAGCACCTCTTCCACGGTGGAGCCGCTGTCGCAGTATCCGGCGAACTCGCTGCTTTTCACCGCGCTGTTCACTTCGCACAGGCGGCTGAACGGCTGCTGAATATCGGCGACTTTGTCGCTGAACTCGTTCACCGTCGCCAGATCGAAGACCGGCAGCAGTTCAACGTGCGTGACGCCTGAAGCGGAGAGCTTCTTCAGATGCTGCACCATATTGCTGTCGCCGGCGGTCAGCGCAAGGTATTTACCGCGCAGTTCGGCCGGAACGGTCTGGTCCCAGGCGGAGAGATCGCGAATATGCGATTCATGAATCGTCATCTTCGCTAAATCCGCTTTTGTCTTCTGGGCATGCGGCATCGTCAGGCTGTCCCAGCCGTCAGGCTTCAGGGCGCTGTCGTTGAGATCGACCACCTGGCTGTACTCCGAGTTGGTCGACAGGCTATGCGCATACGGATCGGTGACTTCGTACTGTTCAACCTTGCGCGACTGCGGGTGATAAACCGTCATCGCATAGCGGTAGAACGCGCCTTTCAGATCGCTACCGCCCTGCCACGACCATGCGCCGGAAGCGCTGTCGCGGGTCATCGGATGGCTGCCAATCACTTTTTTGTCCGCGCTGTAGACCACCACATCCACCTGCTGAGCGGTCGGCGCCCAGACGCGGAAGGTGACGCCGCCGTCGGCCAGCTGCGCGCCGTAGCTCAGGGCTTCCGCCGCTTCGGCATAGGTATCATCCAGCACGCCCGCCGTCTGTACCTGGGTGGCGGAAATCAGGATCCCGTCCTCTGCGGCGGCAATGGCGACCGTTTCTCCCTGCAGCAGCTCGTCAACGTTGGCGTTGTCCGGCAGCTTAAAGGCCGCATAGCTGGAAAGGTGCGGGAAGCGCATGCTGACCTGCTGGCTGACGGTAGTCGGCGTCAGTTTCAGATAGCGGTCGGTAAATTTGCCTTCGCCGTCGGCCGCCACTTTACTGCTGTGGCTGTAGTAGAGGCGCACGAGGGGCTTATCCTGCCCCCCCGGCCACAGCAGCGTATTTTTATCGACCCAGTGGGCTTCGGCCAGCGCGACGCCAAAAGCGGCGCGGAAGGCGTCGGCGCGGGAGTCATAGACCGCGCTGTTGCCGGCGATCACCGATACCGTACGATCGGTAAAGTCGCCAAACGACACCCGCAGGTCGCTATCGATCAGCTTATCGGTGCCGTCGCGAACGATAACGTTAATACAGCCGCTCTCTTTGTTGAGCGGGATCACCCAGTACGGGCCATATTTATCGCTGCCGCTCGGCGTGGTGCTGACGTCATTCCAGTCCGCTACCGGCGCGCTCAGCGCGTCGCAGGTTTCGTTGTTCCATAAGTAGAGGTTTTTACTGCTGTAGTCCGCAGCGCTACTGCTGGTGATGCCGGCGATATCCACCAGGTGAATGACCGCCTGCTTTTCTGTCGCCGTGGCCGCTTCGCCGGGTACGGCAACGTCAGGTAAACGTACAACCACATCCTGATTACCAGGAGTGTCGGGATTTCCAGAGGAAGAAGAAGAGGATCCGTTATCGCAGCCGCTAAGTAAAACCAGCGATCCCAGAACCAGGGCATTACGGGTATATCTGAGCATTCGATAGTCCCTATACATGCTGATTAAATTATATGAAGTGTTATATACGCGAAACTATTCCTGGCGCACTTAAGCACCATAAAAAAATAACGAGCATATCTTTAAAGCGCCGATAATTAGATATTCTTGCTCTCTCCGGTTCAATCATCCATTCGCTCATTACGTGGGGGCGTAGGCGGCCGGAGGAGAAAAAATAAAAAGGGAATGACGACCGCAATAGCCAAACTCTTTATGATTCGCAGCGACCTACGCAGATTCCCGCAATAAGCACGCTCACAATAAAAAAAGCCCCACCAATATCGGTAGGGCGGTACCTTTTGCTGAGGGAAATAGAATGAGCAAAGGAATAAAAATGCATAATTCCGTGATGAGATTAACAATATCAAATAAAAAAATAATTAATTACGCGCCTCATATTGTGACATCCATCATATTATTTTTTATCTGCCAGCAGCTCGCCCAATTAACCTGGAAAATAATTCTCCCGGTAAACTTTACGGATAACGCATTGAGCCCTGCCGATATGACGGCGCCCGCAACCCCCTCCCCGGAAACGGCGCTGCCGCGCTTTACGCTGTTTGGCCTTGCGGAGAAAACCTCCGCCTCCGCGCACGGCGGCAACCTCGACCAGGCGCCCGTATCGGCGCTCAAACTGCGCGTTACCGGCCTGCTCGCCAGCACCGATCCCTCTCGCGCCATTGCCATCATGATGAAAGGGAATCAACAGGTTAGCCTCGGGATTGGCGATAGCACGCCGGGCGGAGAGGCGAAAATCGTCGCTATTTTCCCCGACCGCCTGATTGTTAATTACCGCGGCAGAAATGAGGCTATCCCGCTGTTTAACGACCCGCCTGCCGCCGGCAAAAATAGCGCCGCGCCGCCAGCCCGCCAATTGGCGCAGGAGCTCCGCGCGCAGCCGCAAAATATTCTTCATTACCTCAATATTTCGCCGGTCATGGTTAACGACAAGCTCAGCGGATATCGTCTGAATTCGGGCAAAGACCCGGCGCTATTTCGCCAGGCGGGTCTCAAGGAAAACGATCTGGCGATAGCCCTGAACGGCCTGGATCTTCGCGATAAAGAACAGTCCCGCCAGGCATTAGCCCAGCTACCGGAATTAACTGAAATAACTCTTACCGTTGAACGCGACGGCCAGAAACAAGATATTTATCTAGCCCTGAGGGATGAATAATTGATCATCGCCAACGTCATTCGCCCATTTTCCCTGATGCTGCTGGTATTCGCCGCGCTGTTATTCAAACCGGCCGCGGCGGAAGAGTTTTCCGCCAGCTTTAAGGGCACCGATATTCAGGAATTTATCAATACGGTGAGTAAAAACCTGAATAAAACGGTCATTATCGATCCCAGCGTACGCGGCACCATTACCGTGCGCAGCTACGATATGCTCAACGAAGAGCAATATTATCAATTCTTCCTCAGCGTCCTCGATGTCTATGGCTTCGCGGTGATTAATATGAATAACGGCGTCCTGAAAGTCGTGCGTTCGAAGGATGCGAAAACCGCCGCGGTGCCGGTGGCGAGCGATGCCGCGCCGGGCATTGGCGATGAGGTCGTCACCCGCGTCGTGCCCCTGACCAACGTCGCGGCCCGCGATCTGGCGCCGCTGCTGCGCCAGCTTAACGATAACGCCGGCGCGGGCAGCGTGGTGCACTATGAACCCTCCAACGTCCTGCTGATGACCGGCCGCGCGGCGGTCATCAAGCGCCTGCTAACCATCGTCGAACGCGTCGATAACGCCGGAGACCGCAGCGTGGTGACCGTTCCCCTCGCCTGGGCCTCCGCCGCCGATGTGGTCAAGCTGGTGACCGAACTCAACAAAGACACCAGCAAATCGGCGCTGCCCGGCTCAATGGTCGCCAACGTGGTGGCCGATGAACGCACCAACGCGGTGCTGGTCAGCGGCGAGCCGAACTCCCGCCAGCGGATCATCGCGATGATTAAGCAGCTCGACCGCCAGCAGGCGACCCAGGGCAATACCAAAGTGATCTACCTGAAATACGCCAAAGCCTCCGACCTGGTGGAAGTGCTGACCGGCATCAGCAGCACGATGCAGAGCGAAAAGCAGGCCGCGAAGCCGGTGGCGGCGCTGGATAAAAATATCATTATCAAAGCGCACGGTCAGACCAACGCCCTGATTGTCACCGCCGCCCCGGACGTAATGAACGATCTGGAGCGGGTGATCGCCCAGCTGGATATCCGCCGCCCGCAGGTGCTGGTCGAAGCGATTATCGCCGAAGTGCAGGACGCTGACGGTCTGAACCTCGGCATCCAGTGGGCCAATAAAAATGCCGGGATGACCCAGTTCACCAACAGCGGTCTGCCGATATCCACGGCCATCGCCGGGGCCAACCAGTACAACAAAAACGGCACCGTCAGCAGTTCGCTGGCGAGCGCCTTAAGCTCCTTCAACGGCATTGCCGCCGGCTTCTACCAGGGCAACTGGGCGATGCTGTTAACCGCCCTTTCCAGCAGCACCAAGAACGATATTCTCGCGACGCCGAGTATCGTCACCCTCGACAACATGGAAGCCACCTTTAACGTCGGCCAGGAGGTCCCGGTGCTGACCGGCTCGCAAACCACCTCCGGCGATAACATCTTCAATACCGTCGAGCGCAAAACCGTCGGCATCAAGCTAAAAGTGAAGCCGCAGATCAACGAAGGCGATTCGGTTCTGCTGGAGATCGAACAGGAGGTCTCCAGCGTGGCGGACGCCGCCTCCAGCACCAGCTCGGATCTCGGCGCGACCTTCAATACCCGTACGGTCAATAACGCCGTGCTGGTCGGCAGCGGCGAAACGGTGGTCGTCGGCGGACTGCTGGATAAAAGCGTCTCCGACACCGCCGACAAAGTCCCTCTGCTCGGCGATATCCCGGTGATTGGCGCGCTGTTCCGCTCCACCAGCAAAAAGGTCTCCAAGCGCAACCTGATGCTGTTTATCCGCCCGACGGTGATCCGCGACCGCGACGAGTACCGTCAGGCTTCATCCGGGCAGTACACCGCGTTTAACGACGCCCAGAGCAAACAGCGCGGCAAAGAGAACAACGACGCGATGCTGAGTAACGATCTGCTGGAGATCTACCCGCGCCAGGATACCGCCGCGTTCCGCCAGGTCAGCGCCGCCATCGACGCCTTCAATCTGGGAGGCAATCTATGACCCCCGCCGCTGAACGACGCCCGCTGCTCCCCTTCGGCTACGCCCGCGCGCACAACGTGATGCTCCTGAGCAACGGCGAAAGCTGCGAGGTTTTCTGCCTCGCCGCCACCGCGCCGCAGGCGCTGCTGGAAGCCCGCAGGGTGGCCGGGATGCCGTTCAGCCTCGAGCGACTGGAAGCGGAGGCGTTCGAAAAGCTGCTGGTGCTGAGCTATCAGCGCGACTCCGCCGAGGCCCGGCGCATGATGGCGGATATCGGCAACGAGCTGGATCTGTACACCCTTGCCGAAGAGCTGCCGGACACCGACGACCTGCTGGATAGCGAAGACGACGCGCCGATTATCCGCCTGATTAACGCCATGCTCACCGAGGCTATCAAAGAGAAAGCGTCGGATATTCATATCGAAACCTATGAACGCCACCTGCAAATTCGCTTTCGCGTCGACGGCGTACTGCGCGAAATTCTGCGCCCCCAGCGCCGCCTCGCTGCGCTGCTGATCTCGCGCATTAAGGTGATGGCGAGCCTTGATATCACCGAAAAGCGCATTCCTCAGGACGGTCGCATGGCGCTGCGCATTGGCGGACGCGCCGTCGACGTGCGCGTCTCCACCCTGCCGTCGAGCTACGGCGAACGCGTTGTGCTGCGTCTGCTCGATAAAAACAGCGTCAATCTCGACCTGCTGACCCTCGGCATGTCGCCCGCGCTGCTTCAGCAGGTGGATGGACTGATCGCCCGCCCGCACGGCATCGTGCTGGTGACCGGGCCGACCGGTTCGGGAAAAAGCACCACCCTCTACGCCGCGCTGAGCCGCCTCGATGCCCGCGAGCGCAACATCATGACCATTGAAGATCCTATCGAATATGAGCTGGAGGGCATCGGTCAGACCCAGGTTAACGCGAAAGTCGATATGACCTTTGCCCGCGGGCTGCGCGCCATTTTGCGCCAGGACCCTGACGTGGTGCTGGTGGGCGAAATTCGCGACGGCGAAACGGCGCAGATCGCCGTTCAGGCTTCGCTAACCGGTCATCTGGTGCTCTCAACGCTGCACACCAACAGCGCGCTGGGCGCCATCTCGCGCCTGCAGGATATGGGCGTGGAGCCTTTTCTGCTCTCCACCTCGCTGCTGGCGGTGATGTCGCAGCGGCTGGTGCGCCGGCTCTGCCCGCACTGTCGCCAGCAGGAACCGGCGAATGCCGACACCGCCCGCCAGATGGAGATCGCTCCCGGCACGGCGCTCTGGCAGCCCCGGGGCTGCGCCGAGTGCGGCTTTACCGGCTATCGCGGACGTACCGGCATTCACGAACTGCTGCTGGTGGACGATCGCGTGCGTATGGCAATCCACCGCGGCGAAAACGAGGTGACGCTGATCCAGCAGCTGGGGGCGGACTATATCACCCTGCGCCACGCCGGACGGGACAAGGCGCTGGCGGGGATCACCAGCTGGCAAGAGGTGCTGCGGGTTAGCGAACAGCAGATCGCGGAGGCCTCCTGACATGGCGCTTTTTCGCTATCAGGCTGTTGATGAAAACGGTAAAACCCGGCGCGGCGTCCAGCAGGCGGACTCCGCCCGCCACGCTCGCCAGCTGCTGAGGGAAAAGGGCTGGCTGGCGCTGGACATCGCCCCGGCAGCCGGCAGCGGCGGGCAACTGCGCTTTATTCGCCGCACCAACGCCCGCGATCTCGCCCTCGTTACCCGCCAGTTGGCGACGCTGGTCGCCGCCGCCATCCCGCTGGAAAAAGCGCTCGACGCGGTGGCCCAGCAGTGTGAAAAAAACCAGCTGAAAACCCTGATTGCCGGCGTGCGCGGCAAAGTGCTGGAAGGCCATTCGCTGGCGGAAGCGATGCGCGGCTACCCGGGCTGCTTCGACGCGCTCTACTGCGCGATGGTCGCCGCCGGAGAAGCCTCCGGCCACCTCGACGGCGTGCTGAACCGGCTGGCGGACTATACCGAACAGCGCCAGCAGCTGCGCGCCCGGCTGCTGCAGGCGATGATTTACCCCATCGTGCTGACCCTGGTGGCGGTCAGCGTGATCGTCATTCTGCTATCGACGGTGGTGCCGAAGGTTGTCGAGCAGTTTATCCACCTTAAGCAGGCGCTGCCGTTTTCCACCCGCCTGCTGATGGCGATGAGCGATGTGCTGCGCGCCGCCGGTCCGTGGCTGCTGCTGGCCGCCATGCTCGTCGCTCTGCTGCTGCGCTACCTGCTGCGGCAGCCGGCAAAGCGGCTGGCCTGGCACAGGCTGCTGCTGCGCCTGCCGCTGATTGGCCGGGTCGCGCGCAGCGTTAACAGCGCCCGCTACGCCCGCACCCTGAGCATTCTCAACGCCAGCGCCGTTCCGCTGCTGCTGGCGATGCGCATCAGCGCGGAAGTATTAAGCAACGCCTGGGCGAAGCGCCAGCTGGAAGCCGCCAGCGACGCGGTTCGCGAAGGCGTCAGCCTGCATCGCGCGCTCGAAATGACCAAGCTGTTCCCGCCGATGATGCGCTACATGGTCGCCAGCGGCGAACAGAGCGGCGAGCTCAACGGCATGCTGGAGCGCGCGGCGGATAACCAGGACCGGGATTTGAGCGCGCAAATTCAGCTGGCCCTCAGCCTGTTTGAACCTTTGCTAATAGTGGCGATGGCCGGCATGGTGCTGTTTATCGTCCTCGCCATCCTGCAACCGATACTGCAGCTCAATACCCTGATGAGTATGTAATTGTTCTAATGGAGAAAAATATGCAACGACAGCGCGGATTCACCTTACTGGAAATCATGGTGGTGATTGTTATCCTCGGCGTGCTCGCCAGCCTCGTGGTGCCCAACCTGATGGGCAACAAGGAAAAGGCCGACCGGCAAAAAGTGGTCAGCGATCTTGTGGCGCTCGAGGGGGCGCTGGACATGTACAAACTGGATAACAGCCGCTATCCCACCACCGAGCAGGGGCTGCAGGCGCTGGTCAGCGCGCCATCGGCCGAGCCGCACGCGCGCAACTATCCTGAAGGCGGCTATATTCGCCGTCTGCCGCAGGATCCCTGGGGCAGCGATTACCAGCTGCTGAGCCCCGGCCAGCACGGACAGGTGGATATTTTCAGCCTCGGGCCGGACGGCGTACCGGAGAGCAATGACGATATCGGTAACTGGACAATCGGGAAGAAATAGTGCGACAGCGCGGCTTTACGTTGCTGGAGATGATGCTCATTTTGCTGCTGATCGGCGTCAGCGCGGGCATGGTGATGCTGGCCTTCCCCGCCTCGCGCGACGATAGCGCGGCGCAGGCGCTGGCGCGCTTTGAGGCGCAGCTGCGCTTTGTCCAGCAACGAGGGCTGCAAACCGGCCAGTTTTTTGGCGCCTCGGTGCATCCCGATCGCTGGCAGTTTCTGGTCTTACAGCCCCGCGAAAGCAACGACCCGCCCCCGGCCGGCGACGACTGGAACGGCTATCGCTGGCTCCCCCTGCGCGCCGGACGCGTCGCCACCTCGGGCAGCATCGCCGGGAACACGCTGCATCTCACTTTTCCGCAGGGCGAGGCCTGGACGCCGGGCGACAATCCCGATGTGCTGATCTTTCCCGGCGGTGAGATGACGCCGTTCCGGCTGACCGTCGGCGAGGGACCGGGTATCGCGTTTAATGCGCGCGGCGAAAGCCTGCCCGAACCGCAGGAGGCGCCATGAAAAAGCAGGCCGGTATGACGCTGATTGAAGTGATGGTCGCCCTGGCGGTCTTCGCCCTCGCCGGGCTGGCGGTGATGCAGGCCACGCTCCAGCAAACCCGCCAGCTGGGTCGTATGGAGGAGAAAACCCTGGCCGGCTGGCTGGCGGATAATCAGCTGGTGCAGCTCCGGCTGGAAAATCGCTGGCCCGCGCTGAGCTGGTCGGAAACCACGGTGCAGGCGGCGGGCGTCAGCTGGCACATTCGCTGGCAGGGGGTGGAGACCGACCTGCCGCAGCTGCGGGCGCTGGACGTTGAAGTCCGCCGCGCCAAAAGCGATAAAATGCCCGTCTCTTCGCTGCGCACCTACGTGACGCCGCCATGATCCAGCGCGCTCGCGGATTTACCCTCGTCGAAATGCTGCTGGCGCTGGCTATCCTCGCCGCGCTCAGCGTCGCTGCGGTCACGGTGCTGCAAAACGTGATGCGCGCCGATACGCTCACCCGCGATAAGGGCGGGCGCATGCAGGCGTTACAGCTAACGTTCAGCCAGATAGCGGCGGACTTTAGCCAAATCATTCCCCGCCGCAGCCGCGACAGCGCGAGCCTCTTTTTTGCCGGACGTTTTCAGCTCGGCAGCGACGACTGGGCGATCGCCTTTAACCGCAACGGCTGGCCCAATCCTTTGGGGATCCTGCCGCGTTCGGAAATTCAGAACGTCAGCTACCGCCTGCGCGGGGATCGGCTGGAGCGTCTGAGCTACGACCAGCAGGACCCGCTGCCCGGTAGTCTGCCCACGGTGACCGTTATGCAGCGCAACGTGCAGGCGTTTCGCCTGCGCTTTTACGCCAGCGGCCGCTGGCAGGATGAATGGCAGCAGACGCAGACGCTGCCGCAGGGGCTGGAAGTCACCCTGACGCTGGAGCAGTCCGGCGAGATCCGCCGGCTGTTTCTGCTTACGCCAGGAGGCAGCCAATGAATACCCGCCAGCGCGGCGTCGCCCTGCTTATGGTGCTGCTGATCCTCGCTCTGATGATGGTGCTGGCGAGCGCCATGACCGAACGCAGCGCGCGGATGTATCAGCAAACCGCCACTACCCTCGATAACCTGCAGGCTAAATGGTACGCGCTGGGGGCGGAAACCCTGGCGGCGGCGCTGCTGCAACGCGACGCGCTCGACTCGCCGAACCAGACCCATCTGGCGCAGAACTGGGCCCAGCAGGGGCGCCGCTTTGCGGTCAATGATGGCGAGATCTACGCCACGATTACCGACGCTCAGGCCTGCTTCAATCTCAACGCCATTAACCAGCTCAGCGGCGACGAAAGCGTTGAAATCCCTTATCCCGCGCAGGTTTTTACCCGACTGCTGGAAAACCTCGGCAGCGAGCCGCTGCGCGCCTTACAGCTGACCGCCGCCCTGCGTGACTGGGTGGATAGCGATCGCCAGGCGCTGCTGAACGGCGCGGAAGACGAAGTCTATATGGCGCAATCCCCCGGCTATCTGACCGGCAATCAGCCGCTGCAGGACGTCAGCGAACTGCGTCTGCTGGCCGGGATGGACGCCGCGCTCTATCAGCGTCTGCTGCCCTACGTCTGCGCCCTGGCGGACGAGACGCTGCAGGTAAACGTCAATACCCTGCAGCCCGCTCAGGCCGCGCTGCTGGCGGCGCTCTTCCCCGCTGAACTCACCCTCGCCGAAGCCCGGCAGCTGCTGCAGGCCCGCGCGGCCACCGGCTGGAGCAGCGTCGCCGCCTTCCTGTCGCAGCCGCTATTACAAAAAACCGATACCGCCGCCGCGCGTCCGTGGCTGGCGGTGCACAGCGAGCGCTTTATCGCCACATTCAGCGTGGTGATGGGCAGCGCCCGCTATCAGCAACGCAGTCTCCTGCAAAAGCAGGGGCGAACCTTCAGCGTCGTCCAGCGGCGCTACGGAATCTATTGGGTAGCCGATGAATAACCACCATACTTTTTCCGCCGCCGTGCTGATTATTCGCCTCAATCCCGATGCCGCGACGGCGATATGGCGGCTGGCCGCGCCGGGCGACGCGGCGCAGACTGGCGAGTGGCATCCTGACGCTGGCGACCCGACGCTCAGCCTGCTGGCGCAGCGTCATCCGGCCTGGGTGCTGGTGCCCGCCAGCGACTGCGCGTTTCATCGCGTTACCCTGCCCGCCGGCGCGCGCCGAAATGCGCAGCAGGCGCTGGCGTTTTTACTCGAAGAACAGCTGGCAACGGAGATCGAAGAAAGCCATTTTGCCCTGCTCCACCGGGATAAAAGCGACTGTGCCGTGGCGGTGGTCGGGCGGGAGAAGATGCGCGCATGGCAGGCCTGGTGCGAGGGGCTCGGACTGAACGTGCTGGCCCTGACGCCGGATGCCCTTGCCCTGCCGCAGAACCCGACCGGCTGGAGCGCCGTACGCTGCGGCGAACAGTGGCTGTTTCGCTGCGAGACGTGCAGCGGTATGGCGGTGGAAACCCCATGGCTCGACGAACTGCTGGTTCACTGGCCTGACCTCGCGCCCATCGCCTGCTACTCGCCGCCGCCGGATATCGCCGCGCCGTGGCAGCCTCGCCCGGCGCAGGATTTGCTGGCGCTGGCGGCGAGCAACCCGCAGGCGCGCAAAATCTGCTTACGCCAGGGCAATTTTGCCGCGAAACGCCGGCCGCCGACGCCCCGACGCTGGCGGCCGGCGATTGTCGCAACCCTGGCGCTACTGCTGCTGTGGAGCGGAAATCGCCTCCACGACCATCTCGCCCTGGCGCGTCAGGCCGACGCCGCCGTGCAGGCCAGCCGTGATTTTTACCGCCAGTGGTTCAAAGCGGAAAAAAATCTCGTCAATCCACGCCTGCAAATGCAGCAGCATCTGCGCCGTCTGGAAAGCGTGAGCGCCCGGCCGGCGCTCATCTCACGGCTCGGCGCCCTGCAGCAAATCATCGCCGAAACGCCGGGCATTCGTCTGCGCGCCCTGAGCTTTGACGCCGCGCGCAACGCGCTGCAGCTGGAGATATCCGCCGTCTCATCGCAGGCTCTGGAGCAGTTCAGCCAGCGGACGCGGGCGGGGTTTCGCGTGCAGACCGGCGAGATGAAGCCGCGCGCCGACGGTATTGAAGGGCGTCTGACGCTGGAGGGGAACGATGGATAACCTGCTCGCCTTATGGCAACAGCGTACGCGCCGCGAACGGCATTTGCTGCTGGGGATGGGCGTCATGCTGCTTATTGGCCTGATTTATTACGCCTTCTGGCAGCCCTGGCAAAATCGCGAGGCGCAGTGGCGGCAAACGCTGGCCAGGGAGCAGTCCAGCCTGCGGTGGATGCGCCAGCAGACCCCGCTTCTCCAGCAGCTTAACCAGCGGAAACCTTCTGCCGCGCCGGAAGAACCCTCGACGGTGATTATGCGCGAAGCCGGCCGCCACGGTATCGCTATCGTTCGCCTGCAGCCGCAGGGCTCCCGCCTGAGCCTTACCGTGCAGCCCGCCGATTTCCAGGCGCTGATGGCATGGCTGGACGCGCTGGGGCAGGCGGGGATGACCACCGCCACCCTGGCGGTGACCGCCGTGGCGCAGCAGCCCGGTTGGGTGACGATTAATACGCTGGTGCTGGAGCGCAGCGATGAAAAATAAACTCACTATCGCCCTGCTGCTGGCGGCGGTCTATCTCTTCTCGCTGCTGTTTAGCGCGCCGGCGCGGCTGCTCACTCTGGCGCTACCGGACGGCGCGCGGCTCGGCGAAACCACGGGCACCCTGTGGCAAGGAGAAGCCCGTCAGGCCAGCTGGCGCGGTTTTGACATCGCCCATTTACGCTGGGAGTTTGGCTTTTCGTCGTGGCTTCCCGGCTGGCATATCGCGTTTAACGACCCCTCCGGCCTGCGCGGCCAGGCCTGGCTGCACGGTCTGAACGACGTTGTGGTGCGCGAGGGACAACTCGCGGCGCCGGCCCGGACGATCGGCCAGCGGTTAGCATCCGGCATACCGCTGGAGGCCCGCGGTCAGGTTGTGCTGACGCTGCCCGAGGCCCGCTTTAACGCCGGCGGTTGCCGACAGATGAGCGCCAGCACCGTGCAGTGGCGGGACGCGGCGCTCAGCTCCCCCGCCGGATCGCTCGAACTGGCCCAGGTCAACGGCAAATTAAGCTGTACCCCGGCGGGCGCGCTGGCTGTCGCCCTGACCCAGGACTCCCGTCAGCTTAGCCTCGCAGGACAGGGCGTTCTGACGCCCAACGGGCGCTTTACGTTTAACGGTACGCTGCAGACCCGCCAGACGGCTCCGGCGCTGCTGGCGCTGCTGCTCGCGCAAAACGGCCGCAAAGATGAGCAGGGGCGCACGCCGTGGCAGTGGCAGGGGCAGTGGCGCTCCGGGGAGAAAAAATAGAGATGGAAAATATCGCGCAGTTACCCGAGTTCGCCGCGCAATTCCCGTCAATCTGGGGCGGCTTTTTATTCCTGTCCGGACTGGCGTTCGGCAGCTTTTTTAACGTCGTTATCCATCGTTTACCGCTGATGATGGAACGCGCAGAGGGGGTGAATCTCTGCCTCCCCGCGTCGTTCTGTCCGCAGTGCCGTCAGCCTATCGCCTGGCGGGACAATATCCCGCTGCTGAGCTTTTTATGGCTCAGGGGGCGCGCGCGCTGCTGCGGGCAGCCGATCTCGCGTCGCTATCCCCTGATGGAGCTGACGACCGGCGCGCTGTTTGTACTCGCGGGGTACCTGATGGCTCCGGGCATGCCGCTGCTGGGCGGGCTAATTTTCGTGTCCGTACTGCTGATCCTCGCCGCCATCGACGCGCAAACGCAGCTGCTGCCTGACAGGCTGACGCTGCCGCTGCTGTGGGCCGGTCTGCTGTTCAATCTTTCCGATACCTTCGCGCCGCTGGCGGAGGCGGTCATTGGCGCGATGGCCGGGTATTTGTCGCTGTGGTTGGTGTACTGGGTGTTCCGTCTGCTGACCGGTAAAGAGGCGCTGGGCTACGGCGATTTCAAGCTGCTGGCGGCGCTCGGCGCGTGGCTCGGCTGGCAGCCGCTGCCGCAGACGCTGCTGCTGGCTTCCGCCAGCGGTCTGGTCTGGACGCTGCTGCAGCGCCTGGTAACCCGTCGTTCGCTCGAACAACCTCTGGCCTTCGGCCCCTGGCTGGCGCTGGCGGGCGGCGGCATCTTTTTGTGGAGCCAGGTATAAAACATCCCCTGCTCGCGCTGCGCTTAGCAGGGCTACTGGCGGTGCTGGTCCGGTAGCCCCGATAAGGCGTTTACGCCGCAACCCGGGAAAACATCCCCTGCTCGCGCTACGCTTAGCGGGGCTACGGGTGCTGTTGGTCCGGTAGCCCGGGTAAGGCGTTTACGCCGCAACCCGGGCCCCCCCCCCTGCTCGCGCTGCGCTTAGCAGGGCTACGGGCGGTGCTGGTCCGGTAGCCCGGGTAAAGCGTTTACGCCGCAACCCGGGAACTCTCCGGCTACGAATACTTTTTGGTGCGCCGGGTCGGGGCGGTATTGGCCGGATCGTCGGGCCAGACGTGCTTGGGATAGCGCCCTTTCATCTCTTTTTGCACCTCGCGGTAGCTCCCCTGCCAGAAGGCGCCTAAATCGCGGGTGATCTGCAGCGGGCGCTGCGCCGGTGAAAGCAGCTCCAGCACCAGCGGCACGCGCCCCTGGGCGATAGTCGGAGTGGTCGCTTCGCCAAACATCTCCTGCATCCGCACCGCCAGCGCCGGCGGGTTTTCATCGTGATAACGAATCGCGATGCGGCTACCGGTCGGCACCGTATAGTGCGTGGGCAGCTCGCTGTCCAGCTTCTGGCGCAGCGGCCACGGCAGCCAGTTTTGCAGCGCCTGACGCACGTCCAGCGCCTTCAGGGCGCGCAGCGAATGGACGCCCGCCATCTGCGGCAGCAGCCACTGTTCAAGCGAGGCCAGCAGCGACGCCTCGTCAACGGCCGGCCACGCCTCCTCCGGCAGCCACCGCGCCGCACAGTGTAGCCGCAGACGCAGCTGCTCCGCCTCCGGCGTCCAGGTTAGCACGCTCAGTCCCTTCTCGCGGATCCCGTTGAGCATCGCCTGGTGCAGCTCCTCTTCCGACGGCTTCGCCAGCGGCTGGGTCTTAATCACCAGGCGTCCGATACAGGTGCGCCGCCAGGCCTTCAGCGTTCCTAACGCCTCATCCCACTCGACGATATCGGAACGCCGGGCCAGGGCCGGACACTGCTCAATCAACGCGTGAATATCGACCGGCAGCGCCAGCAGGATCCGCGCGTCCGGCGATGCGCTTCCCTGCAGCAGCAGCGGCGCAATCAACCATTCGTGGCGGCCCAGCGCATCGTCGGCGTCGAGCATCGCCCCCATCCCGTTAGCCAGCTGGTAGCGCCCCTCCTGGCCGCGACGATGGGCGATACGGTCGGCAAAAGCGGAAGCCAGCAGCGCCGCGATGTTGTCGGCGTCGGGCTGACCGCCGCGAACCGCCAGCCTTTTCATCAGCTGCTGCGCCCGCTGCTGCCAGTTACCCTGCTGACGGGCAAACGCCGCGCTAAGATCGCTATTGCCGCCGCGCGGCGGCTCTTCAAGGATCGCCGCCAGTTTAGCCGCCGTGGCGGCGCCATCGGCATCCTCCGCCGCGGTCAGCATCGCCGCCAGGCGCGGATCGTTGCCCAACGCCGCCATTTTGCGCCCGCGCGCCGACAGCCGCTCGCCTTCCAGCGCAGAAAGGTCGGTGAGCAGACGCCGGGCCGCCGCCAGGTTGGTCGCAGGCGGCAGATCCAGCCAGCTGAGCTGGGCCGGGTCCTGGCATCCCCACTGCAGCAGCTCCAGCAGCAGCGACGACAGATCGCTTTGCAGAATTTCCGGGTCGCCCTGCGCCGCCGCGCGCTCGGCCTGCTCTTTAGCCAGCAGATGCAGGCAGATACCCGGCGCCAGGCGCCCGGCGCGTCCGGCGCGCTGGGTCATTGAGGCCTGGCTGATGCGCTGCGTGACCAGGCGAGTGAGCCCGGTGCGGGCGTCAAAGCGGGCGACCCGCTCCTGGGCGCTATCCACCACCAGCCGAATCCCCTCGATGGTCAGACTGGTTTCGGCGATATTGGTCGCCAGCACCACCTTGCGCATCCCGGCGGGCGCGGGCAGTATCGCCTTACGCTGCTCGCTCAGCGGCAGCGCGCCGTACAGGGGGCAAAGAATCACATCGCTCGCCACCCGCTCCGCCAGCCGCTCCTGAACGCGCTGAATCTCTCCCACCCCGGGCAGAAAAAGCAGCATTGAGCCATTTTCGCTGCGCAGCAGCTCCGCGGCGGCCACCGCCACCGCCTCGTCAAAGCGCTGATGGGCCGGCAGCGGCAGAAAACGCCGCTCAACCGGAAACGCGCGCCCTTCAGAGACGATAACCGGCGCCTCCGGCAGCAGCCGCTGCAGGCGTTCATTGTCCAGCGTCGCCGACATAATCAGCAGTTTGAGATCGTCGCGCAGCCCCTGCTGAACGTCGAGCAGCAGCGCCAGCGCCAGATCCGCCTGCAGGCTGCGTTCGTGGAATTCATCGAGGATCGCCAGCCCCACGCCGGTCAGCTCCGGATCGCGCTGGATCATCCGCGTTAAAATGCCCTCCGTCACCACTTCGAGGCGCGTGTTCGGCCCGACGCAGCTCTCCGCGCGCATGCGATAGCCCACGGTCTCGCCGGGCTTCTCTCCCAGCAGTTCCGCCAGCCGCTGCGCCACGTTACGCGCGGCCAGCCGCCGCGGCTCCAGCAGGATTATGCGTCCGTTGATGTTACCTTCGGCGAGGATTTGCAGCGGCAGCCAGGTGGATTTCCCGGCGCCGGTTGGCGCATTAAGCAGAACCTGCGGCGCATGCTGCAGGGCAGAGAGAAGTTCAGGGAGGACGGCGGCAACCGGCAATGAGGACACGAAACGCTCCGGAGGTTAACATTTGCGGGCAAGCATTGTAGCATCCCGGTAATTCATTACCGAGTCTCTATCATGTCCGAGCCGAAAAGGCTGTTTTTCGCCATTGAACTTCCCGGGGACGTTCAGCAGCAGATCGTGCACTGGCGCGCCGCCAGCTTTCCCGGCGATGCGGGTCGACCGGTGGCGGCGGCTAACCTCCATCTGACGCTGGCGTTTCTTGGCGAGGTGAGCGCGGACAAGCAGCGGGCGCTGTCAGCGATGGCCGGACGGATCCGCCAGCCGGGCTTTACCCTGACGCTTGACGATGCCGGGCAGTGGCTGCGTTCGCGGGTAGTGTGGCTGGGCACCCGTCAGCCGCCGCGCGGGGTGCTGCAATTAGCGAATATGCTACGCGCCCAGGCCGCCCGCAGCGGTTGCTATCAGAGCCCGCAGCCGTTTCATCCGCATATCACCCTGCTGCGCGACGCGCGCCACGCGGTGCCGATTCCGCCGCCCGGATTTAGCTGGGCGTTTGCGGTCAACGAATTTGTGCTCTACGAATCCAGCTTTAGCCGCGGGCGTACCCGCTATCAGGCGCTGGAACGTTATCCCTTCGACAAGGAAAGCTGATGCTGTTCACTCCTCCCCTGCAGTCCGCCACCCTGGTTAAACGTTACAAACGGTTTCTCGCCGACGTGGTCACCCCCGACGGCCGCGAGCTGACCCTGCACTGCCCCAACACCGGCGCCATGACCGGCTGCGCCGCGCCGGGCGATACCGTCTGGTATTCCACCTCAGATAATCCTAAGCGTAAATATGCCCACACGTGGGAATTAACTGAAACCGTAGAGGGCGCGACAATTTGTGTTAATACTCTACGTGCTAACACGTTGGCAAAAGAGGCGATTCTGGCAGGAAATATTCCCGAGCTTTTGGGCTATAACACGCTGAAAAGCGAAGTGAAGTATGGTGATGAAAGCAGCCGCATTGATATTCTGTTACAAGCAGATGACCAACAAAACTGCTATATTGAAGTGAAATCGGTTACGTTGGCGGAAAAGGAATACGGTTACTTCCCCGATGCGGTTACCGCACGCGGTCAGAAGCACCTGCGGGAGCTGATGAGCGTGGCGGCAGCGGGCGATCGGGCGGTGATTTTGTTCGCCGTGCTGCACTCGGCGATAGACCGTTTCTCACCCGCGCATCATATTGATGCCAGATACGCACAGCTATTGATTGAGGCGCAAAAAAAGGGGGTGGAAATTCTCGCCTACAAGGCGGAACTTTCTACCGAGATGATGACTCTGAATAAGCCGATTACCGTGGTGTTAACCCCCGGTAAATAAACGGCTAAATAGTATTCGGGTCGCGAGCGCAAATACGCTTTTCCTCACAGGGTTGTCAAGTGTAACGTTTAGATAATTGCTATCCGGAAAAGCATCTGCTATTTATAGCGGCCTGATTTTTCCCCCAACACGGGGATCGATAGTGCGTGTTAAGGAGAAGCAACATGCAAGAAGGGCAAAACCGTAAAACATCGTCCCTGAGTATTCTCTCCATCGCTGGGGTGGAGCCGTACCAAGTGAAGCCGGGCGAAGAGTATATGAACGAAGCCCAGCTGGCGCACTTCAAGCGCATTCTTGAAGCGTGGCGTAACCAACTTAGGGATGAAGTGGATCGCACCGTAACGCATATGCAGGATGAAGCTGCTAACTTCCCGGATCCGGTAGACCGTGCCGCTCAGGAAGAAGAGTTCAGCCTGGAGCTGCGTAACCGCGACCGCGAACGTAAACTGATCAAAAAGATCGAGAAAACGCTGAAAAAAGTCGAAGACGAAGATTTCGGCTTCTGTGAATCCTGTGGCGTTGAGATTGGTATCCGTCGTCTGGAAGCGCGTCCGACCGCCGACCTGTGCATTGATTGCAAAACGCTGGCGGAAATTCGCGAAAAACAGATGGCAGGCTAATCACTTCGCTGACGCATCTCTGGCGGGAGCTTTCTCCCGCCCTGATGCTTTAGTCATACGATGACAGATTCCCACTACATCGGGCGCTTTGCCCCCTCACCTTCCGGCGAACTCCACTTCGGCTCATTGATTGCCGCGCTTGGCAGCTATCTGCAGGCTCGGGCACAGAACGGTATCTGGCGCGTGCGCATTGAAGATATCGATCCGCCGCGTGAAGTCCCCGGCGCCGCCGAGACTATTCTTCGTCAGTTAGAGCACTTCGGCCTGCACTGGGACGGAGAGGTACTCTGGCAGTCAAAACGCCACGAAGCCTATCGTGAGCGCCTGGCCTGGCTACGCGAGCAGGGCCTCTGCTACTACTGCACCTGCACCCGCGCGCGTATCCACGCTATTGGCGGCCTTTACGACGGCCACTGCCGTGATTTACGCCTCGGCGCGGAAAACGCCGCTCTGCGCCTGCGGCAAACGCGTCCGGTCCTTGAATTTTATGACCAGTTGCGCGGTACGATCGTCGCCGACGAGCCTCTGGCGCGTGAAGATTTTATTATCCACCGTCGCGATGGGCTGTTCGCCTATAATCTGGCGGTGGTGGTGGACGATCATTTTCAGGGCGTCAGCGAAATCGTCCGCGGCGCCGATCTTATCGAGCCGACGGTGCGGCAAATTTCGCTCTATCAGCATTTTGGCTGGCAGGCGCCGGACTATATCCATTTGCCGCTGGCCCTCAACGCGCAGGGCAATAAACTGTCGAAGCAAAACCACGCTCCGGCGTTATCTACAGGCGATCCGCGCCCGGAAATTGTGCGGGCGCTAACGTTTCTTAATCAGGATGTCATTCAGGAATGGCAGACGCTGAGCATTGAGGATTTACTCAAGTACGCGGTAGCGAACTGGCGGCCGGAGCAAATCCAGCATTCTCAAATGCGTTCTGCTGAGCTATGATTAGCCGCTATTTTTTTGTCCTGAAGTCCGTCTGACACTACGAGGTGTACCATTTTTACCCGAGTCGCTAATTTTTGCCGTAAGGTGCTAAGCCGTGAAGAGCGCGAGGCAGAAGCCGCCGTCGAACAACTACATATGACGGTTATCCCGCGCGAGCAGCATGCAATTTCCCGCAAAGATATCAGTGAAAATGCCCTCAAGGTCATGTACAGACTCAATAAGGCGGGCTACGAATCGTGGCTGGTCGGCGGCGGCGTACGCGATCTGCTGCTGGGCAAAAAACCCAAAGATTTTGACGTCACCACCAACGCCACGCCGGAGCAGGTGCGTAAGCTGTTCCGCAACTGCCGTCTGGTCGGCCGTCGCTTCCGCCTGGCGCACGTGATGTTCGGGCCGGAAATTATCGAAGTCGCGACCTTCCGCGGCCACCATGAAGGCCACACCACCGATCGCGTCACCTCCCAGCGCGGCCAGAACGGCATGCTGCTGCGCGACAACATCTTCGGTTCGATTGAAGAAGACGCCCAGCGTCGCGACTTTACCATCAACAGCCTCTATTACAGCGTGGCGGATTTCACCGTCCGCGACTACGTCGGCGGCATGAAAGATCTGCAGGATGGCGTCATCCGGCTGATCGGCGATCCGGAAACCCGCTATCGCGAAGATCCGGTGCGCATGCTGCGCGCGGTGCGTTTTGCGGCGAAGCTCAGTATGAGCATCAGCGAAGAGACCGCCGAGCCGATCCCGCGCCTGGCGACGCTGCTGCACGATGTACCGCCGGCGCGCCTGTTTGAAGAGGTGTTAAAACTGCTGCAGGCCGGCGACGGCTATCAAACCTATATTCTGCTGCGCGAATATAATCTGTTCCAGCCGCTGTTCCCGACCATTACCCGCTACTTCACCGAGCGCGGCGATAGTCCGATGGAGCGCATCATCAGCCAGGTGCTGAAGAATACCGATAACCGCATTCGCAACGATATGCGCGTTAACCCGGCGTTCCTGTTCGCGGTAATGTTCTGGTATCCGCTGCTGGAAACGGCGCAGAAAATCGCCCAGGAAAGCGGGCTGGCCTACTACGACGCCTTCGCGCTGGCGATGAACGACGTGCTGGACGAAGCCTGCCGCACGCTGGCGATCCCGAAACGCATCACTACTCTGGTGCGCGATATCTGGCAGCTTCAGCTGCGGATGTCCCGCCGTCAGGGCAAACGCGCGTGGA
This sequence comes from Klebsiella sp. PL-2018, assembly GCF_019048985.1. Classification (NCBI taxonomy): domain Bacteria; kingdom Pseudomonadati; phylum Pseudomonadota; class Gammaproteobacteria; order Enterobacterales; family Enterobacteriaceae; genus Klebsiella; species Klebsiella sp. PL-2018. Next base: position 1,031,529 of record NZ_CP077673.1, on the reverse strand, counting down.
AGCTGATGGAGCATCCCAAATTCCGCGCCGCCTACGATCTGCTGGAGCTGCGCGCCGGCGCCGAAAACAGCAGCGAACTGCAGCGTCTGACCAAATGGTGGGGCGAGTTCCAGGTCGCCGCGCCGCCGGATCAGAAAGATATGCTGGATGATTTAGGCGACGATCCGGCTCCGCGCCGCCGCCACCGTCGTCCGCGTAAACGCGCGCCGCGCCGCGAAGGCAGCGCATGACGCTCGCTTATATCGCTATCGGCAGCAATCTGGCCTCGCCGCTGGAGCAGGTCAACGCTGCCGTTAACGCGCTGGCGGAGATACCGGACAGCCGGGTGATAAGCGTTTCCTCTTTCTACCGTACGCCGCCGCTGGGGCCGCAGGATCAGCCTGACTACCTCAACGCCGCCGTGGCGCTGGAGACGTCTCTCGCCCCAGAGGCGCTGCTCGACCACACTCAGCGCATTGAGCTGCAGCAGGGCCGCACGCGTAAAGCTGAACGCTGGGGACCGCGCACGCTGGACCTCGACATCATGCTGTTCGGCAATGAGGTGATTAACACCCCGCGGCTGACCGTGCCGCACTACGATATGCAAAACCGCGGCTTTATGCTGTGGCCGCTGTTTGAAATTGCGCCTGAGCTATGTTTCCCCGACGGTTTGGCATTGCGCGACGTGCTGGCCAATCTCGGCGCGGAAAAACCCGCGAGCTGGTAATACCCCTTCATTTTTTAGCAATTACGGCGATCGTGGTAATCGGTTGCCTAAAACCATTGCCCCCCTGAATGCGGCTGCTAGAATGCCGGTTAAAATGACTTTCATCATCAGGAAACGTTATGAAACCGACCACTATCGCCCTGCTGCAGAAATGCAAACAGGAGAAGAAACGCTTCGCCACTATCACCGCCTACGACTACAGCTTTGCAAAGCTGTTTGCCGATGAGGGTATCAACGTGATGCTGGTCGGCGATTCGCTGGGCATGACGGTGCAGGGCCACGACTCCACCCTGCCGGTGACCGTAGAAGACATTGCCTATCACACGCGCGCGGTGCGCCGCGGAGCGCCCAACTGCCTGCTGCTCGCCGATCTGCCGTTTATGGCTTACGCCACGCCGGAACAGACCTTCGAGAACGCCGCCATCGTGATGCGCGCGGGAGCCAATATGGTCAAAATCGAGGGCGGCGCATGGCTGGCGGACACCGTGAAAATGCTTGCCGAGCGCGCGGTGCCGGTGTGCGGGCACCTCGGTCTGACGCCCCAGTCGGTGAACGTCTTCGGCGGCTATAAAATTCAGGGCCGCGGCGATGCCGGACAAGTTCTGCTGGATGACGCGCTGGCGCTAGAAGCGGCGGGCGCACAGCTGCTGGTGCTGGAGTGCGTACCGGTCGAGCTGGCGAAACGCGTCACCGAGGCGTTAACCATCCCGGTGATCGGCATCGGCGCGGGCAACGTCACCGACGGGCAAATCCTCGTCATGCATGACGCATTCGGCATCACCGGCGGCCATATTCCCAAATTTGCCAAAAATTTCCTGAGCACAGCGGGCGACATGCGCGCCGCGGTACGGCAATATGTTGCCGAAGTGGAGTCCGGCGTCTATCCGGGCGAAGAACACAGTTTCCATTAAGGAGTGTTGTTGTGCTGATTATTGAAACCCTGCCGCTGCTGCGCCAGCATATCCGTCGTTTACGCCAGGAAGGCAAGCGCATTGCGCTGGTTCCCACCATGGGCAACCTGCACGATGGTCATATGAAGCTGGTTGATACCGCCAAAGCCAGCGCGGATGTGGTGGTGGCCAGTATCTTCGTCAACCCTATGCAGTTCGACCGCGCCGAGGATCTGGCGCGCTATCCGCGTACCCTGCAGGACGATTGCGAAAAGCTGAACAAGCGTAAGGTCGATTTTGTCTTTGCCCCTGCCGCGGCGGAAATCTATTCGCACGGCCTCGAAAATCAGACTTACGTGGATGTTCCGGGGCTGTCGACGATGCTCGAGGGCGCCAGTCGTCCAGGCCACTTCCGCGGCGTTTCCACTATCGTCAGCAAGCTGTTCAACCTGATCCAGCCGGACGTCGCCTGCTTCGGCGAAAAAGACTTCCAGCAGCTGGCGCTGATCCGCAAAATGGTGGCCGATATGGGCTACGACATCGAGATTATCGGCGTGCCGATTATGCGCGCGAAAGATGGGCTGGCGCTCAGTTCGCGCAACGGCTATCTCAGCGCAGACCAGCGCAAAGTTGCGCCGGGGCTGTATAAGGTGATGAATGGCGCGGCGGAGAAGCTGGCGGCCGGCGAGCGCAATCTTGACGAGATTATCGCGATTGCCGCGCAGGAGCTGAACGAAAAAGGCTTCCGCGCCGATGATATCCAGATCCGCGATGCCGACACGCTGCTCGACCTGACGGAAAACAGCCAGCGCGCGGTGATCCTGATGGCGGCATGGCTCGGCGAAGCGCGTTTGATCGACAACCAGATAGTGGCGCTCGTTCGGTAGACACGGGTTAAAAATCGGGCAATACTGCCTGGAATTTCCTCAAGGCGGGCGTCACGTCCGCTTTGTTATCGTTAAGCTTTAAAGGTAGACGTTATGATTCGTAATATGCTGCAGGGCAAACTCCACCGCGTAAAAGTCACGCAGGCCGACCTGCACTATGAAGGCTCCTGCGCTATTGATCAGGATTTCCTGGATGCGTCCGGCATCCTTGAAAACGAGGCTATTCATATCTGGAATGTGACCAACGGTAATCGTTTCTCCACCTACGCCATCGCCGCGGAGCGCGGTTCGCGAATTATCTCCGTGAACGGCGCGGCGGCACACTGTGCGAGCGTCGGCGATATTCTGATTATCGCCAGCTTCGTCACCATGCCTGACGAAGAAGCCCGCACCTGGCAGCCGAAAGTGGCCTATTTCGAAGGCGAAAACGAAATGAAGCGCCAGGCCAAAGCTATTCCGGTGCAGGTTGCCTGATCTACCCCTGCGGCTGGTTGCTTATCAGCCGCGACATTGTCTCCAGCGAATCCGTTCTTAATATATACAGCCTTTTCAACAAGAACGGATTATCGCCCGGCTTTACCTTCCCTCTCACCGTAGTCACCGCCAGATGAAAACCGGCGTCGTTGGCGGCCTGGACCGCCTTAGCGTTATAGCCGCCAAACGGATAAGAGAGATACAGTACGTGGGGGTTAAACTGTGCCAGCGCCCGCCGCGAATGCGCAAAATCAAACAGAATATTGTGATAGCTGCGGCTGAGGAGAATCGGATGACGTTCAGCATCAACCCGATGCAGGAAATGGGTATGCGACTGCACGTCAAAGACGTCCTGGATCTGTTTTAGCTCGGAAATACTCATAAACTGCAGCGATTTCGGCGCCCATTTCTGCGGATGGCGCTTGATGCGCGACGAGATAATAAACGCCGTGGCGTGAAAGCCATACTGTTTGAGGATCGGGTAGGCATAGCGGTTGACCGACTTCAGCCCATCGTCAAAGGTGATCGCCACCGCACGCGCCGGAAGATTCACTTTATTACGCAGATAACCTTCCAGTTGATACATGCTGAGCGTGGTGTAGCCCTGGTCGCGTAGCCAGGTCATCTGATTGCTGAAGGCGCGCACGGAAGTCGTCGTTGAGGTATGGCGAAAGCGGGTATTTTCTTCATCACGCAGGATATGGTGATAAGTCAGTACTGGGATGCCGTTATCTTCTTGCGCATCCAGACTGCTCACCCACGCCAGGCGGTTGCCGATACGAATCTGAAACCAGGTTTGATTAAGCCGATCTTTGAGTTTGCTGATAATCGGATAACGCAAATTATTCGCCAGGGTGCCAAATGGCGCGCTGCCCACGGCGGGGGCATCATAGATTGGCGTATCTTTCCAGGTAATGAGGTTTTGGTTGCTTAGAGGCTTATGCAGATCGCCAAGGCTATCCTCCACCCGCTGCTTACCCTGTACCGGCCCCAGGTGGCCTTTATCGATAAAGCCGGTCGCAAAGCCAAAATTAAACTCATAGTAATCCGCCGCCGTCGGTACTACCGCCAGAATTTGCCCTGCCCGCACGTTGCCGACGCTCACCACCTGATTGCCAACCTGCGCCCAGATATCCGCATCTTCGGTCGTTTGCATATAACGTGCCGGCACACCCTGCTGGCTTAACAGGCTGGCAGAGGCGCTTAGCGCCGTGAACAGGAGGAGTAAAGCAAGAATTCGGGCAAACATGCGCATCGAGCCGGTAGACAAGAACTGCCGTCATTGTAACAAAAGCCTCATCAATACCAACGCTTAATTCCCGTACGGCTCATGCAGTAGTCGAAAAGGTGGATTTTTTTGCTGCTGATGCCAGAGGCTGCTCACCGCCGGGCCTCCGGCGCTGACAATGGCGTGCCGGAAGGCTTCGCTGCTCAGGTTCTGCCGCAGCAAATACATGCTTTCCAGTAATGGATAGTCGATCCCGGAAATCACTTCACAGTGGGTGTGCTTATGGCTCAGCAGCGCCGCCACGCGATAAGGCGCCGCGCCGGTTTTATCGGTCAGAAAAATGACCCCGTCTCCGCCGTCCGTCTCGTGCAGCGCGTCGCACATCATGCGGCTCAGCATATTGCTGCTGAGATTACGCCAGTAGTTGACCGCCCGACACTGCGTCAGCGGCCCAAACTTTTTCTCCAGACGATCCAGCATCTCCTGCGCCAGTTCGTCATGACAGGTAATCACCCAACCTAACATCGCCCACCTCCTTAGCAGGCAAACAATGTAGCAAGGGAAGAGATGAATATCGGTGATGACAATCAAAATTGTTTGCCGGCGCTTCGCTGAACGGGGCAGCGAAGCGCCGTGGTTGACTAAATTAGCTGCGAAGCCCGCGTCCGCGCTGGATCAGATACCAGCACAAGAGATAAAACGCGACGATAAACACCACCAGCACGCCGAAGGTGGTGGCGAGCGGAACATCGTTAATGCCGAGGAAACCGTAGCGGAAACCGCTGATCATGTAGACGATCGGGTTCAGATGCGACAGCCCTTGCCAGAACGGCGGCAGCAGGGTCAGCGAATAAAAAACCCCGCCGAGATAGGTCAGCGGCGTCAGCACGAAGGTCGGAATAAGGCTGATATCGTCAAAGGTTTTGGCAAACACCGCATTCAGCAGACCGGCCAGCGAAAATAGCACGGCGGTCAGCACCAGGGTCAGGGCGACGAATATCCATGAGTGAACCTGGAACGGTACGAAAAACAGCGAAATCGCCGTCACCAGAATCCCGACGCACAGACCGCGGGCAACGCCGCCGCCCACATAGCCGGCGATAACCACGTGGGTGGGAACCGGCGCGACCAGCAGTTCTTCAATATTGCGCTGAAATTTCGCGCTGAAGAACGAGGACGCCACGTTGGCGTAGGCGTTGGTGATCACCGCCATCATAATCAGGCCCGGCACGATAAACTGCATATAGGTGAAACCGTGCATTTCACCGATGCGCGAGCCGATCAGATTGCCGAAAATAACAAAGTAGAGGGTCATAGTTATGACCGGCGGCACCAGCGTCTGGATCCAGATACGCATAAAGCGATGGATCTCTTTGGTCCAGATGCTTTTCAGCGCGACCCAATAAAGCTGCATCATGCTGATTCTCCTTTCCGGTCATGGACCAGCGTGACAAACAGCTCTTCCAGACGGTTAGCTTTGTTACGCATACTTAATACCTGTACGCCCTGCGCGCTTAACTGAGTAAATACGCTGTTAATCCCCTGCTCACGCAGCACCTCAACCTCCAGCGTCGACGTATCAACCAGACGATACTGATAGCCTTCCAGTACCGGTAATGGACTCTTAGGTGCCAGATCGAGAATAAAGGTTTCCGATTTCAGTTTGGAAAGCAGCGACTTCATCGAGGTGTTTTCCACCAGCTCACCGTTCTGAATAATGCCAATATTGCGACACAGCATCTCGGCCTCTTCCAGATAGTGGGTAGTGAGGATAATCGTCGTGCCTTTATCGTTGAGATCTTTCAGGAAGCCCCACATCGAACGACGCAGCTCGATATCCACCCCCGCCGTGGGCTCATCAAGAATCAGCAGCTTCGGCTCGTGCATCAACGCGCGGGCAATCATCAGGCGGCGCTTCATGCCGCCGGAGAGCATCCGCGCGCGTTCGTTGCGTTTTTCCCAAAGATCGAGCTGTTTAAGGTACTTTTCGCTACGGGCGATCGCTTCTTTGCGCTCGACGCCGTAGTAGCCCGCCTGGTGAATCACAATCTGCTGCACGGTTTCGAACGGGTTAAAGTTGAACTCCTGCGGCACCAGGCCGAGCTGGCGCTTGGCGTTCACCACATCCTTTTGCAGGTCATAGCCAAACACGTTGACCTCGCCGGAGGTTTTATTCACCAGCGAACTGATAATGCCGATAGTGGTGGATTTTCCCGCGCCGTTTGGCCCCAGGAGCGCGTAAAAATCGCCCGCCTCAACCTGCAGATCGATTCCGCGCAGCGCCTGAACCCCGCCGGGGTAGGTTTTTTTAAGCTGTTTTAGTTCCAGAGCAATGGTCATTAAATGTCTCTTCTCGTGTCGTGACACGCGATGGGTTGTTTTAAAAAATGTGAGGTTAACCTATATTAGCGCAACGCACTTACTTGGTTACAGGCCCGTAAACATCCATGAACGATATAGATACACTCATCAGCAACAATGCACTATGGTCAAAAATGCTGGTGGAGGAAGACCCCGGTTTCTTTGAGAAACTGGCACAGGCGCAGAAGCCGCGCTTTCTGTGGATTGGATGTTCAGATAGCCGCGTCCCCGCTGAACGTTTGACCGGCCTGGAACCTGGCGAGCTGTTTGTACACCGTAACGTCGCCAACCTGGTGATTCATACCGATCTGAACTGTCTTTCCGTCGTGCAGTACGCAGTCGACGTACTGGAAGTTGAACACATCATCATCTGCGGCCACTACGGCTGCGGCGGCGTGCAGGCGGCGATTGAAAATACCGAGCTTGGCCTTATCGACAACTGGCTGCTGCATATTCGCGATATCTGGTTTAAGCACAGCTCGCTGCTGGGGGAAATGCCCGAAGAGCGCCGCCTTGATACGCTGTGTGAATTGAATGTGATGGAGCAGGTTTACAACCTTGGCCATTCAACGATTATGCAGTCGGCGTGGAAGCGTGGACAGAAGGTGACAATTCACGGCTGGGCCTATGGCATTCACGATGGCATGTTACGCGATCTGGACGTGACCGCCGTCAGCCGCGAAACGCTGGAGCAGCGCTATCGCCAGGGCATTTCCAACCTTAAAAGCAAGCACGTCAATCACAGATAATTCACGCGCCCCTCTTAACTATCCCGGATAAGCCGGGATAGACACTCCGCGTTACTCGTCCAGCAGCGTCACTTTGCCGATATACGGCAGGTGGCGATAGCGCTGAGCATAGTCGATACCGTACCCCACCACGAACTCGTCCGGGATCGCAAAACCGACAAACTCAACCGGCACCTTCACTTCGCGGCGGCTTGGCTTATCGAGCAGCGTACAAATCGCCAGCGATTTTGGTTCACGCAGGCTGAGGATTTCACGCACTTTTGACAGCGTATTGCCAGAGTCGATGATGTCTTCCACGATCAGCACATCTTTACCGCGGATATCTTCATCCAGGTCTTTGAGGATTTTGACGTCACGGGTGGTGGACATGCCGCTGCCGTAGCTCGAGGCGGTCATGAAATCCACTTCATGGGGTACCTGAACCTCACGGCACAGGTCGGCCATAAACATAAATGAACCGCGTAATAGCCCCACCAGCACCATTTCGCTGCCGCTATCTTTGTAATGTTCATTAATTTGACGACCGAGCTCAGCGATACGGGCTTTGATCTCAGTTTCCGGGATCATCACTTCTACAGTATGTTTCATAAAACTAACCATTTGATTCTTAATGTAAATCATCAAAGCCGCTGCGATTGCACCGACGTTGACCGGCAAGCCACGCAGTATACCAGTAAAAAGAAATATGCGATGCAGTGATTAATAAAGCCCATTTTGTGATTCCGATCACACTTGTTAAATCCTATAATTAATTGCAGTTAAAAAATTAACAAACAAACGAGTGTCCTTCTATGGCAGAAACAAAATCTCAACAATCACGGCTACTCGTGACGCTGACGGCTCTTTTTGCAGCGTTCTGTGGCCTGTATCTTTTAGCGGGCGGGGCCTGGCTGGTCGCTCTTGGCGGCTCATGGTACTACCCTGTCGCAGGCCTGGTCATGCTGGGCGTCACCGTTATGCTGTTCCGCGGCAAGCGTTCTGCGCTTTGGCTGTACGCCGCGCTGCTGCTTGCCACTATGATCTGGGGCGTATGGGAAGTTGGTTTCGACTTCTGGGCGCTGACCCCGCGTAGCGACATTCTGGTCTTCTTCGGCATCTGGCTTATCCTGCCGTTTGTCTGGCGCCGCCTGCCGATTCCCTCCTCTGGCGCCGTTGCCGGGCTGGTTGTCGCCCTGCTGATTAGCGGCGGTATCCTGACCTGGGCCGGCTTCAACGACCCGCAGGAAGTCAACGGTACGCTGAGCGCTGATGCAACGCCAGCGGCCCCCATTTCCGACGTAGCCGATGGCGACTGGTCGGCGTATGGCCGCAATCAGGAAGGCCAGCGCTACTCGCCGCTGAAGCAGATCAACGCCGATAACGTGAAGAACCTGAAAGAAGCCTGGGTCTTCCGTACGGGCGATCTCAAGCAGCCTAACGATCCGGGTGAAATCACCAATGAAGTCACGCCGATTAAAGTGGGCGACACGCTTTATCTGTGTACCGCTCATCAGCGCCTGTTCGCACTTGACGCGGCCACCGGTAAAGAAAAGTGGCATTTCGATCCGCAGCTCAACGCTGACCCCTCTTTCCAGCACGTGACCTGCCGCGGCGTTTCATATCATGAAGCCAAAGCGGATAACGCGCCGGCGGATGTGGTTGCCGACTGCCCGCGTCGTATCATTCTTCCGGTCAACGATGGTCGTCTGTTCGCCCTCAATGCCGAAACCGGTAAGCTATGCGAGTCCTTTGCCAATAAAGGCATTCTCAATCTGCAAACCAACATGCCTGTCACTACGCCGGGTATGTATGAACCAACATCACCGCCGATTATTACCGACAAAACTATCGTCATTGCCGGCGCCGTGACCGATAACTTCTCCACCCGCGAGCCGTCGGGCGTTATCCGCGGCTTTGATGTGAATACCGGTAAACTGCTGTGGGCCTTTGACCCGGGCGCGAAAGATCCCAACGCGATTCCTGATGATGAACATCATTTCACGCTGAATTCACCAAACTCCTGGGCGCCTGCGGCCTATGACGCGAAGCTGGATCTGGTCTACCTGCCTATGGGCGTAACCACCCCGGATATCTGGGGCGGCAACCGTACGCCTGAACAAGAGCGCTATGCCAGCTCCATCGTGGCGCTGAACGCGACGACCGGTAAACTGGCGTGGAGCTACCAGACCGTTCACCACGATCTGTGGGATATGGATATGCCGTCGCAGCCGACGCTGGCGGATATCGACGTCAACGGTAAAACCGTGCCGGTGATTTACGCTCCGGCAAAAACCGGTAATATTTTTGTCCTCGATCGCCGCAACGGTGAACTGGTTGTCCCGGCGCCGGAAAAACCGGTTCCGCAAGGGGCGGCGAAAGGTGACTACGTCGCGAAAACTCAGCCGTTCTCCGACCTGAGCTTCCGTCCGAAGAAAGACCTGACCGGCGCGGACATGTGGGGCGCCACCATGTTCGACCAGCTGGTGTGCCGCGTTATCTTCCATCAGCTGCGCTACGAAGGGATTTTCACCCCGCCGTCAGAACAAGGCACGCTGGTATTCCCGGGTAACCTGGGGATGTTCGAATGGGGCGGCATCTCCGTCGATCCGAACCGCCAGGTGGCGATTGCTAACCCAATGGCGCTGCCGTTTGTCTCAAAACTGATCCCTCGCGGCCCAGGTAACCCGATGGAGCAGCCAAAAGACGCCAAGGGTTCCGGTACCGAAGCCGGTATTCAGCCACAGTACGGTGTCCCTTACGGCGTTACGCTTAATCCGTTCCTGTCACCGTTTGGTCTGCCCTGCAAACAGCCAGCCTGGGGCTATATCTCCGCGCTGGATCTGAAAACCAACGAAGTGGTGTGGAAAAAACGTATCGGTACGCCGCAGGATAGCCTGCCGTTCCCGATGCCGATTAAGCTCCCGTTCACAATGGGTATGCCGATGCTGGGCGGTCCAATTTCGACGGCCGGCAATGTGCTGTTTATCGGCGCGACCGCGGATAACTACCTGCGCGCGTACAATATGAGCAACGGTGAAAAATTATGGCAGGCACGTCTGCCGGCGGGCGGCCAGGCGACGCCGATGACCTATGAAGTGAATGGCAAGCAGTACGTTGTCATCTCTGCGGGCGGTCACGGTTCGTTTGGCACGAAGATGGGCGACTATATCGTCGCTTATGCTTTACCGGACGACGCGAAGTAAAAAACAGAAGGCCCGGTTTCCGGGCCTTCTCTCTATGGTACATCTCTCTCTTTTCTATCGAAGCAAGTCACACGCCCTGCCCTTAGACGGGAAGCGAATTCTACACAGTAAATCCCAGCATCATTCCCGTATCTTCATGCTCCAGCAGATGGCAGTGCGCCATATAGGCATGTTCTTTCGGCGCATCGTGATCAAATTTCACCAGTACTTCACTGACATCGCCTTCAACCCTGACGGTATCTTTCCAGCCGCTCCTGTGGGGTGCCGGCGCTTTACCGTTTTCGGACAAAATACGGAACTGAGTGCCGTGAATATGGAACGGATGCAGCATCATGTCGCCTTTGCCAGAAATCACCCACCGCTCATACTGCCCTTTCGCCGCCGCAAACAGGGGAACATTCATATCAAAGGCTTTACCGTTGATCCGATTCGCATTATGGAAATCAAACTCCTTATTACCGTGCTTCATCTGCGCCGTGCCGCCATGATTCATGCTTCCCATGTCACCGTGGTTCATATTGTTCATATTCCCCATCTCTCCGTGATTCATCATCATGCCATGGTCCATGCCGGACATGGCCTGGTCGCCATATTTTTGCATCAGCGCCTGCATGCCCATCATATCGAGCATCGGATCCATCGAGAGCTGCAAAGTACGCTGAGTCAGGCCCTGAAGCGAGGGCAGCGCTGGCATAGCGGCCAGCACATCCGGCAGCTTACCGGAAGCCTGGATAGTCAGCGGCTGCACGCGTAACACTGGCTGCGGCCGATCAAACGGAGCGATCGCCATCCCCATCTGGTTGACCGGGAGCGTAATTAAATCGAAGGGCTTCCCGTCAGTGGTATCTACCAGCACTTCGAAACGCTCGCCCATCAGCACCGGCAGCGCGTTAACTTTCACCGGCTCAGCCAGGAGACCACCATCGCTTGCCACGACGTACATGGGCCGCTTATCGCTGGTGGCGAAATTCAAAGAACGCGCATTACAGCCGTTCAGCAGACGTAAACGTAGCCAGCCGCGAGGCGCAGCGTGCTCCGGGTACAGCGCGCCGTTAGTGAGCAGCGTATCGCCAAACCAGCCCACGGCTGCGCTCATAATATCGAGCTGATAATCAATCTCTCCCGCTGAGGTGAATTTTTTATCCTGCACAATCACCGGGACATCATCAATTCCCCACTGCTTTGGCAGGAGCAGCTTTTCGCTTTCTGCATCAGAAATCAGCACCAGCCCTGCCAGCCCCATCGCGACCTGTCTGCCGGTTTTACCATGCTGATGGGGATGGAACCAGCAGGTCGCCGCCCGCTGCGTTGGGGTAAAGGTCACCGTGCGGGAGCCTCCGGCGGCAATCACGCCCTGGGGACCGCCGTCCACGGCGCCGGGAACCTCCAGACCGTGCCAGTGCACGGTGGTCTCCTCCGCCAGACGGTTATGAATGTCGATGGTCGCCTCCTCACCCTGCTTAAGCTGTAGGGCCGGGCCCAGCAGATTGCCGTTATAGCCCCAGGTGGTCGCCAGATGAGGGCCGAACTGCGTTTTTCCAGCCTGGATGATTAACGAGATGCGATTGCGCGCGTCGGCGGTAAGCAGTTCGGGTACAGGCAAAGATGGGCGGCTGGCGGCAAAAACCGAGCGGCTCCATAGCGGCAATGCGCTGGCCACGCTGACCGCAGCGGTTAGTTTAAGAAACTCACGACGTTGCATTTTCACATCCTTTTTATTCTGCTGGTGAATAATTGAGCTTAAACCCTCCCCCAACAGGAAGGTCAAGCAGAAGAGTAAGAATAAAGCTCGGCGCACTGTAACGAAGTGTGCTAACTTTGTTTGTCCGTGATTCAATGGTAGAAAAAATGAAGACGCTTTTCAGAACAATAGTGCTTGGCAGCCTGCTGACTCTCTCCGCCAATAGCTATGCATTAAGCGAGTCCGAAGCGGAAGATATGGCTGATTTAACGGCAGTATTCGTCTTCCTGAAGAACGACTGCGGTTATCAAAATCTGCCTAACACGCAGATTCGCCGTGCCCTGGTCTTTTTTGCTCAGCAGAATCAATGGGATTTAAGCAATTACGACAGCTTCAATATGAAAGCGCTCGGCGAAGATAGCTACCGGGACCTTAGCGGAATCCAGATTCCCACCACTAAAAAATGCAAAGCGCTGGCCCGCGATTCGCTTAGCCTGCTCGCTTACGTGAAATAACCCCCCCCTTCATTTCATAATACGGTAGCCGTGCGAATACGGCTATGGCGCCGCGTAATAATAGCAATTCAATTAACAACAGCACTTAATTTATATCTCAATTCATAGAATTCAATGATAATTCATTAAGCATTCAACATATTAATATATACCCTAAATAATTAGAGTTACTTGAAGGCGGCAAGGGGTAAGCGAGCGTAGCCAACGCATAAGCAGCGTGAAATATGACGGGTATAACTAATATTAAAAGTACGCCATCAAAAATCATAAACTCTATTATTGCATTCTTCTTTTTCGCACACTATTATCGCCCGATAACACCTCTTTTTATCAATGGAATGAAACCTTGAACAGATCCTTATTTACAAGCATAGCCCCTCTGGCCCTCATTTTATTAGCGGGTTGTAATTCAATACAACCCAGGCAATCCGCCGGATTAGTGAAACCCTTATCTGAGTCGACATTAAGCCAACAGCAAACCGAACAGCAGAGAATCGCCGATGAGCAAGCGCGTTTAGACACTTGCCGTAAAGCGCTGGAGTCGCTGAAAGAAGTGAACCCCAAACAGGCGGACAAACTCGGCAATGAGTTCACTGCCCTGCTTAGCGCGGCATCACAATATAATTCTGTGCGCAGTAAAGTGGCAGAACCGACAAAACAGGGGATCGATTCGATGTACCAGTTCAAATCAATCAAGCTGTGCGCTGATATTGAAAAGGAACTGATCGATAGCCTTGTTAAACGTGGTGAAAATGTTCAGCCATGAACGGGAAAATAGCCAAAAACTTCAATCCGGTATCGCTGGCAGCAGTTTTTGTGCTGGCGCTATCGCCGGATGCCTATGCGGAAAAAGACGCCCTTATCAGCGTCACGGCGAGCTCAAATAGCGATGCCTCAGGCCCGGCATTTTTAAATTATGCTAAAGAGCATCAGGCGCAAAAAATCAGCGAGCCGGTAAAGCCCGTTGAGGAGAAAAGCAATAATACAAAAACAACGAATAAAAAAACCGTCCTGAATACCCATGAAGTTTCCCGTCAGGCTGCAATCATTGCTCAAAAAGATAAACTCATCCGCCAACTTCGGCAGCAGCTTGATGCGAAGCCGGCCACGGTGAACGCCGAAGCAGACAACCAAAAAGCGCTGAAAGATAAAATTCAGCTGCTTGAGAAAAAGTTAGCGACTGCCGTAGCCGAAAAACAACAATTAATAGATAACGCGCTATCCGCCGCGGCTGAAATAAAACAGATAGAGGGCCAGCGTAATGCCACAGAAAATAAAACGCTGCAGCAGGAAAAAAGAGTGGCATTAGTAGAATCCGCGAAACAAAAAGTTGAGCTTCAGCTGGCTGAGGCAACCGCCGAAAAGCAATCCCTGCAGCAGAAGCTCGCGGCGCTGGAAACAGAAAAGCAAGATACGCTCTTAAAGCTGGCGGCGGCCGCAGCGGAGAAACAAGCGCTCACCGGTAAGTTCACGACAGAGGCGAAAGAGAGGCAAGCTCTCGCAACAAGGCTCGCTGCTGCAGAGGCAGCTCAGCAGGAAATGCTAACAAAACTCGCCGCGGCTGACGCCGCACAGCGGGCGCTGCAAACGAAACTGGATGCGTCTCAAACCGAGCAGAAAGTAGCGATAGCGAAGCTCAACGCCAGTGAAGCGGAAAAAACAGATTTAACGACAAAGCTGGCGGCCGCGGCAGTAGAAAAACAGGCGCTCACGGCTAAACTGGACGCCGTTATCATCAGTACGCCGCAGACGTCCCTTCAGGCGGATGCTGGCCGTCAGCAGGCCGGTCAGGACAACGCCCTACAGCAGGCCAGCGCCGATGAAATTACCCGGCTAAAGGCCAGGCTTGCTGACGCCGAGGCGAAAAAGCCGCTGGCTATCGACTTTGCAAAAGAGCCTCTGCGGCAGGCTTACGCTATCGGCGTATCGATGGGCGAGGAGGTGCTGCAGCTCTTATCTACCCGGGCATCTCAGGGCGTAAAAACCAGTAAAGATACCGTTTTACAGGGGATTATGGATTCTTTTTCAGGGGATATCGCCCTTGATGAGAAAGCGCGCAATAAAGCCTTATTCGATGTGTCTAAAAAAGTCTTTCAGAACCTAAAGAAGCTCGAACAGCAAACCCTTAGCGAAGGAAAGAAATATCAACAAAACTTCGCGAAGCAAAAAGGGGTGGTATTGAAAGACGGCATTTACAGTCGCATAGATTATGCCGGCAAGGGCAAGATTCTCGACAGCGATATCGTTACCGTCACCATCAAGGAAACGCTTACCGACGGAACCGTCATTAACGATATGGAAGCGGAGGGGAAAGTCTGGTCCCAGCCTCTGAAATCTTATCCTCCCATCTTCCTTGGGCCACTCAAGCGGCTGGGAAACCACGGAGCGATAACGGTCGTGATCCCTCCCAATCTCGCCTACGGCAGCGAAGGCAAGCCGCCTAAAATCCCGCCGGGAGCGACCATGGTATATACCGTCAGAATCGTTGACGCCACTGCGGCAGAACCACAGGCTAAAAAACCCTGATCCTGGCGCCTCCCATCGGGGAGGCGCTTTCCCCTCTTTGTGAACGGGTAATGCCCCACGCTTCATTTGCTGAAATATCCACCGTGCATCATCTTCTATAGTTGGCTATGATGTTGCGCTCATTTTTAATGGGTGTAACAGGTGTTAACAAAGGAGGATCTGCCCGTGGCCGATAGCAATCTGTGGCATGAAACGCTGCACGACCATTTTGGTCAGTATTTCAGCGTTGATAACGTTCTGTATCATGAGAAAACCGATCATCAGGATTTAATTATTTTCGAAAACGCAGCCTTTGGCCGCGTGATGGCGCTGGACGGCGTGGTACAAACCACCGAACGTGATGAGTTTATCTACCATGAAATGATGACTCATGTTCCTCTGATGGCCCACGGCCAGGCGAAACATGTGTTAATTATCGGCGGCGGCGATGGCGCCATGCTGCGCGAAGTCTCCCGTCACCGCAGCGTCGAAACCATCACCATGGTAGAAATTGACGCTGGCGTGGTTTCATTCTGTCGCCAGTACCTCCCCAACCATAACGCGGGTGCGTACGACGACCCGCGCTTTACCCTGGTGATTGACGATGGCGTCAATTTTGTTAACCAGACGGCGCAAACGTTTGACGTCATTATCTCCGACTGCACCGATCCTATCGGTCCCGGCGAGAGCCTGTTTACTTCCGCCTTCTATGAAGGCTGCAAGCGCTGCCTCAACCCAGGCGGGATCTTCGTCGCTCAGAACGGCGTCAGCTTCCTGCAACAGGATGAGGCCGTCGATAGCCATCGCAAGCTCAGCCATTACTTTAGCGACGTAAGCTTCTATCAGGCGGCGATTCCCACCTACTACGGCGGCATCATGACCTTCGCATGGGCCACGGACAACGAAGCGCTGCGCCATCTTTCCAGTGAAATCATCCAGGCCCGTTTTCACAAGTCGAACCTGAAGTGCCGTTATTACAATCCGGCCATTCACGCGGCGGCATTTGCTTTACCGCAGTATTTACTGGATGCGCTATCCACCGTTAAGTAAGGAGGTGATCTAAATTGAAAAAATTGAAGCTGCACGGCTTTAACAATCTGACCAAAAGCCTGAGTTTTTGCATTTACGATATCTGCTACGCAAAAACGGCAGAGGAGCGCGATGGCTACATCGCCTATATTGACGAACTCTACAACGCCAACCGCCTGACGGAAATTTTGTCAGAGACCTGTTCGATTATCGGCGCCAATATTCTTAACATTGCCCGCCAGGATTATGAACCGCAGGGCGCCAGCGTGACGATCCTGGTCAGCGAAGAGCCTGTCGATCCGCAGCTTATCGATCAGACAGAACACCCGGGTCCGCTACCGGAAACCGTGGTGGCGCATCTCGATAAAAGCCATATCTGCGTTCACACCTATCCGGAAAGCCATCCTGAGGGCGGACTGTGCACCTTCCGCGCCGATATTGAAGTCTCAACCTGCGGGGTCATTTCACCGCTGAAGGCCCTGAACTATCTGATTCACCAGCTAGAATCCGATATCGTCACGATTGATTATCGCGTTCGCGGTTTTACCCGCGATGTGAACGGCATGAAGCACTTCATCGATCATGAAATTAACTCCATTCAGAACTTCATGTCCGAGGATATTAAGTCTTTGTATGACATGGTGGACGTGAACGTTTATCAGGAAAATATTTTCCATACCAAGATGTTGCTTAAGGAGTTCGACCTTAAGCACTATATGTTCCACACGAAGCCGGAAGATTTGAGCGAAGAGGAGCGTAAGGTGATTACCGACCTGCTCTGGAAAGAGATGCGCGAAATCTACTACGGACGCAATATCCCGAGCGTGTAACACCGTATCGGCTGGCGGTATCCTTAACGTTCAGGCTGTACCAGCGTAAGGGCAACGGACTGCGCTTTCAGCTCAGCCTGAACGAGAAGAGGCAACCCCCCATCGGTAATAATGTCAGTGAAGCGGCTCAGCGGAGCGACGTTGAACAGCGAGTGGGCGCCATATTTGCTGCTGTCGGCCAGTAAGATCTTACGCTGGGCGTTGGCAATGATCTCCTGCTTCAGTCCCGCCTTTTCTTCCGTCGGCGTCGTCACGCCCTTTTCCACGCTCCAGCTGTTACAGCTCATAAAAGCGATATCGGGATAGACGCTACGTAACATCTTACGACCAAACTCGCCGATACAGGACTGGCTGCTGTCATCAATGCGGCCACCGACGATGGTCACTTCTATCTGGCGGAACTCGGATAAAAACAGAGCGATATGCAGATCGACTGTGATCACCCTGAGCGGAAGATGGGTCAGGCATTTTGCCAGCTCCAGCATGGTGGTGCCGGCATCCAGTACCACCGCGTCGCCCGCCTGCACCATCGAGGCGGCAAAACGCGCAATCGCCCGCTTTTCCGCAGGCGATCGTAGCTGCTTTTCATTGGTGGTAGGCTGAGAAGGCTCAAAGCGCCGCAGGGCAACACCGCCGTGGCTGCGGCTGATCACGCCTTGCTCATCCAGTTTGATCAGATCGCGTCGTATCGTTGCAGGCGATGCTTCTACCGCATCCACCAGCTGTTCCACGGTCACCAGCGTATGATTTTTCAAATACGCCACAATCTTATCCAGACGGTGTTGTCCTTTCATAACAGGAAATTACGCCAGTTGCATTGCCAGTTTAATCGATACGGCCATGCTCTCAGATTTTGCTTTTCCCGTCCAGGCTATATCAAACGCGGTGCCGTGATCGGCAGAGGTGCGGATGAACGGCAGACCCGCGGTGATATTCACCCCAT
This sequence comes from Klebsiella sp. PL-2018, assembly GCF_019048985.1. Taxonomy (NCBI): domain Bacteria; kingdom Pseudomonadati; phylum Pseudomonadota; class Gammaproteobacteria; order Enterobacterales; family Enterobacteriaceae; genus Klebsiella; species Klebsiella sp. PL-2018. The sequence continues at coordinate 1,013,549 of NZ_CP077673.1, read as the reverse complement.
CGTAGAAGCCAAGCAGTTTGAGCGGAATATGTCCCTGATCGTGGTACATCGCCACCACCATGTCATATTGCCCCTCGTACGCCTGTAGAAACACGGTGTCCGGCGGGCAAGGCCCATAAACATCGATTCCCTTCGCTTTCATGTTTTCAATGGCCGGCGACACAATGCGTATTTCTTCATCGCCAAACAGACCGTTTTCGCCCGCATGGGGATTGACCCCGGCAACGGCAATGCGCGGCTGGGTGAATCCGACGCGTTTCAGGAAGCGATCCGCGATGCCGATGACCGTCTCCACGCGCTGGCCATTAAGCGTATCGAGGAACTTACGCAACGCAATGTGGGTCGAGACATGAATGACCTTCAGCTTGTCGGTGTAGAGCACCATGGCGTAATCGCGGCTTTCAGTCAGCGTCGCCAGCAGCTCGGTATGACCAGGATAATTGTGCCCGGCCAGATGAAGCGCTTCTTTATTCAGCGGTGCGGTCGCGATGGCGTGTACGTCGCCTTTCATCGCCAGCGCCGTCGCCCGCTTCACGCAGCGGTAGGCCAGATCGCCCGCCTGGGCCTGCACTTTACCCGGCTCCAGCGCGTCCGGCTGGGCCAGCGGCTCGTCGATGACATGAATCACGCCAGGAGCAAATCGCGCCTCCGCGACCTCGGCGATCGCGCGAAAGGTAACGCCTTCCGCCAGCCCTTTGTCCTGCAGACGTTTCAGGGTTTTCAGACACCCGACCACCACCAGCGGCGCGCCGTTGAGCTCGTCTTCACAAAGCGCTTTGACAATAATTTCCGGACCGATGCCCGCCGGGTCGCCCATCGTAATCGCAATTGTTTTAGTTACCACTGTACATCTCCTCAATAAAATAAAGCGCATCACAAAGGGTGCTGTCTGAACCGAATCCGCCGGCTTTAGTGATAACCGGCAGATCGTCGATTTCACTGTTAACGAACGTCCCGCAGGGAATACAGGGCGCCACCTCACTCTGAATGCGATAGCCTTCCGCCCCGAGCGCGGCGGCGACCGCGGTGGCGATATCTCCTCCGGTCAGGAACAGCCCGCCAATACGAGCCTGTTCGATAATGCGCAGCGTAATCATCCCGAGGCGTTCGCTAAGCATCTCACCGAGCTGCTGGCGGCTCAGGCCAGCCTGAGCGCACAGGCCGTCGATCATCTGCCGATCGTCCGCACTCCGGCTGGTACGTAAAATGGTGTGCTGCTGGCGACTGAGCAGCGCACAGGCCTGTTCAACCGCCGCGGCCATTTCCTGCTCGTACTGCGCCGAGGCCAGCCGCGAGGCGTCAACATCCACGACGCTGGCGCGCGCCTGGCAGAGCGCTTTTTCAACCTGCCGCCGCGTGGCCTCGCTCATCGATCCGGCCACCACCAGTACCGGTAGCTCCTGCTTTTCCTGCATGAAGGTGCTGACCGGTAGCGCGTTCGCCAGCCCGGCAGCGCCCACCAACAGCGGCATCTCCTTTTGTTCACAAATAGCCTGGGCAATCAGCAACAGATCGCGATCTTCCACGGCATCCACCACCACCATGCACTCCCCCTCGGCTGAAAAAGCCGTCAACAGGGCGCTCAATTGCCCCCGACGAACGTCTTCGAGCGACACTTCATGAACCGGGATATCGCTTTGCAGGGCGATCAACGTCGCAATGCGTGAGGAGATAATGGGCGTTTTCGGATCGCTGGCGAATTCGGTTTCCAGCAGTGGCGTACCGTTGACCAGGCATAATCCGTCGCGGTTGGTGCGCCCGGCTGCGGGGATAGCCGCCGCAATTACGGCCAGCTTCCGGTTTGCAGCACGCATTGCCGCCGTCACTTCAGCCCCCACGTTGCCGCGGAAAGTAGAGTCGATTTTCTTGTAAACCAGCGGACGCGCATCACCATCGCACCACGGCGCTAACGCCTGCGCTACCGCTTTCCCGGCCTCAGCTGCAGGCATCGCGCGGCTTTCGGTGTTGATCACCAGCACATCAGCGCGACGCGAAGGTTTTTGATCCGGCGTTAGCATCACTTCCGTGCGCGCCCCCTTCTTTGCCAGCTGCACGCCGGTATCGTTAGAACCCGTAAAGTCGTCGGCGATAACGATCATTTTCATGCTTTTTTCTCCTCTGCAACCTGACGCGCTTGCTTCTTAGCCACCCATGAGGTGAGGACCGGCGTCAGAATCGCGGTGGTGATCACCGATGCGGCAATCAGCGGCGCGGCCGCGGCGGCAACCTCTGCCAGAGAGGGATCGGCCTGGGCAATCGCCAGCGGCGTCGCCACGGCGTTTCCGGCGGTACTGGACGCCGCCGCGCCGGCAATCCCGGTTCCGCCCACCAGACGGTCGGCACGAATGTTAAAGAAACCGCCGATGAAGGTCGTCAGCACGCCGAGCAGAATGCCCGCCAGACCGCCCTGTAGCAGCATTTCAAGGTTGATCCCTGCGCCCAGCGCAAAAGCGAAGAATGGGATCAACAGCGGGCCGCCTTTGGTCAGGAAGTCGCGCATGTTGGGATCGAGGTTACCCAGGATCATTCCCACCACCAGCGGCACCAGCACGGCGACCAGCGCCATAATGGGAATGTTGGCCATCCCCGCCGCGCCCAGCGCGATCATCGTAAAGAATGGCCCGTCATTCAGTGACAGGATGGAGATCGCTCCCACATCACGCTCGTTACCAAACTCGCCAACCAGCGCGGCGTAAAGCCCGCCATTCGAGTTACTCATCGCGGCGATGATCGCCACGCCGCTTAAGCCGAAGATCCCTTCAGCGCCAAAGAGCTGTTCCACGCCGAGGCCAATCGCAATGGCGATCAGGAGTTTGGTCAGCGTAATGGTACCGCCCTGCAACAGAGCCTGTGGCGCTGCCTTGACGCTAATTCCCGCTCCCATACAGAGCAGGAAGGCGCCAATCAGCGGCGCTGCGCCGTTTTTAAACAGCGCGGTGGTGAACCCGCCGATCTCAAGCGCTTGCGGGGCAAAGGTATTGATAATGGCGCCGATCACCAGTGGCACAACCATCATGCCGCCAGGTACACGTTCTATAGCCTTTTTGATGTTCATGGTCTTCCCGCCTGTTGTTATGCTGTGATTAAATAAAATCATAAAGATTATATTCAATCAAATAAACTTCACAAACGCGCCAGATCACAGTTTTAAAATGATTAATAAAAATCAAACCAGGCCGTTAAGGCCAAAAAAAAGCCGGACATAACTGTCCGGCCGTGGAAATGATTAACGTTGCTCAGGATTGACCTACAAATTTTCGATAGGCGTTGACGACCTGAAGAAAGTCTTCCACGCCGCATAGCGAGAGGCTTTCTTCGTCATAGTAGCTCATCCCCTCTTCTATCTCATCGCCGGAAAAATCCAGTTGGTTAGCGCGGATCATCACTTCTTCTCCGTCCAGCCATAGCGTGTATTCATGGCCGACGCGTTGCCAGGAACGTTCACTGCCTTTAACGGTGCGCGCGGCCTGCTCGACTTCGTCCAGCAGGGCAAGGTTATCTTTAACCTCTTCGTTGAACCAGTGGCCGATCGCCTCATGATCCATCGACATTCGCACCTTTACCACTCCGGTAATATCGCGCAGAAATTCGTAATCCATAGTCTTTTCCTCTGCAAGGGCAGTGCGTCACCGCTGCACTGTACCCATACAGTCATTATCGCAGCAGTGGAAGAGAAAAAAAGCGTGGTGGACGGAGGGACGGGAAATAAAAATGCCCGGTGATGCAAAGTTCACCGGGCATTGGCGGGATTATGTACAGCGCTGAGTTAGCGCATTACACCGCGGTCTGGAAAATAACCCCGTCGGCCTTCTCGGTGTACTGACCGAGCTGGTCGAAGTTCAGGTAACGATAGGTATCCGCTGCGGTTTTATCCACCTGAGCAACATAGGTCTGATACTCTTCCGGCGTCGGCAGTTTACCGATAAGCGCGGCCACGGCCGCCAGCTCCGCAGAGGCCAGGAAGACGTTAGCGCCGGTACCTAAACGGTTCGGGAAGTTACGGGTTGAGGTAGAGACCACCGTCGCACCGTCGGCAACGCGCGCCTGGTTACCCATACACAGGGAACAGCCAGGGATTTCAATACGCGCACCGCTCTTACCAAACACGCTGTAGTAGCCCTCTTCAGTCAGCTGCGCGGCATCCATACGGGTTGGCGGCGCCACCCACAGACGAGTCGGCAGCTGGCCTTTGTGGTTGTCCAGCAGCTTACCGGCCGCGCGGAAGTGGCCGATGTTGGTCATGCAGGAACCGATAAACACTTCATCGATCTTCTCGCCCTGCACGTCGGACAGCAAACGCGCATCGTCCGGATCGTTCGGCGCGCAGAGGATGGGCTCTTTGATATCGGCCAGATCGATATCGATCACCGCCGCATATTCCGCATCCGCGTCGCCTTCCAGCAGTTGCGGATCCGCCAGCCATTTTTCCATGCCCTGAACGCGACGCTCCAGCGTACGACGATCGCCGTAACCTTCGGCGATCATCCACTTCAGCAGGACGATGTTGGAGGTCAGATACTCAACGATCGGCTCTTTGTTCAGCTTAATGGTACAGCCCGCAGCGGAACGCTCGGCGGAGGCATCCGTCAGCTCAAACGCCTGCTCAACTTTCAGATCCGGCAGACCTTCAATTTCCAGAATGCGGCCGGAGAAGATGTTTTTCTTACCTTTCTTCTCCACGGTCAGCAGACCCTGTTTGATCGCATACAGCGGGATGGCGTGTACCAGATCGCGCAGGGTGATGCCCGGCTGCATTTTGCCTTTAAAACGTACCAGTACCGATTCCGGCATATCCAGCGGCATGACGCCAGTTGCGGCGGCAAACGCCACCAGGCCTGAGCCTGCCGGGAAGGAGATACCGATCGGGAAACGGGTATGCGAATCACCGCCGGTACCCACGGTATCAGGCAGCAGCATACGGTTCAGCCAGGAGTGGATAACGCCATCGCCCGGACGCAGCGATACGCCGCCGCGGTTCATGATGAAGTCCGGCAGCGTGTGGTGTGTGGTGACGTCCACCGGCTTCGGATAGGCGGCGGTATGGCAGAAGGACTGCATCACGAGGTCGGAAGAGAAGCCCAGGCACGCCAGGTCTTTCAGCTCATCACGGGTCATCGGGCCGGTGGTGTCCTGAGAGCCTACGGAAGTCATCTTCGGTTCGCAGTAAGCGCCCGGACGAACCCCGGCCACGCCGCAGGCGCGACCCACCATTTTCTGCGCCAGAGAGTATCCGCGGCTGCTTTCCGCCACGTCTTTCGCCTGACGGAACACATCGCTGTGCGGCAGGCCCAGCGCTTCACGCGCTTTGGTGGTCAGGCCACGGCCGATGATTAGTGGGATACGGCCGCCGGCGCGCACTTCGTCGATCAGCACGTCGGTTTTCAGCTCGAAGGTCGCCAGCAGTTCGCCGGTTTCGTGGTTACGGACTTCACCTTTGAACGGATAAACGTCGATCACGTCGCCCATGTTCAGGTTGTTTACGTCCACTTCAATCGGCAGCGCGCCGGCATCTTCCATGGTATTAAAGAAGATAGGCGCAATTTTGCCGCCGAGAACCAGACCGCCGCCGCGCTTGTTCGGCACGTTCGGAATATCGTCGCCCATAAACCACAGCACCGAGTTGGTGGCGGATTTACGCGATGAGCCGGTACCCACGACATCGCCGACGTACGCCAGCGGGAAACCTTTTTGCTGCAGTGCTTCAATTTGTTTAATCGGGCCAACGGCGCCGGGCTGATCCGGGTCGATGCCTTCGCGGGCGTTTTTCAGCATTGCCAGCGCGTGCAGCGGAATGTCCGGGCGGGACCAGGCGTCAGGGGCCGGAGACAGGTCATCGGTGTTGGTTTCGCCGGTGACTTTAAAAACGGTCACGGTGATTTTGTCAGCCAGTTGAGGACGGCTCAGGAACCACTCAGCGTCGGCCCAGGATTGCATAACCTGTTTGGCGTAGGCATTGCCCGCCTTGGCTTTCTCTTCTACATCGTAGAAGTTGTCGAACATCAGCAGGGTGTGGGACAGCGCTTTCGCGGCGATCGGCGCCAGTTTTGCGTCGTCCAGCGCGTCAATCAGGGGATGGATGTTGTAACCGCCCTGCATGGTGCCCAGCAGTTCGACAGCTTTTTCACGGGTAACCAGTGGAGAAGTCGCTTCGCCTTTGGCGATCGCGGCAAGGAATCCGGCTTTAACATAGGCGGCTTCGTCGACGCCCGGCGGTACGCGGTTAATTAACAGGTCTAACAAGAATTCTTCTTCACCCGCTGGCGGGTTTTTCAGCAGTTCTACCAGCGCGGCCATTTGGGTTGCATCTAAGGGTTTCGGTACAATCCCCTCGGCGGCACGCTCAGCTACGTGCTTACGGTATTCTTCTAGCACGACGGTTCTCCTCGCTCTCATTGTAAAATGCGGTAGGCGATTCTCTTCACGCTCCTGTGAGACAGCAGTTTGTAGGGTAAATGCCCGATACCGCGTCGGCAGCATAGCAGGATTTTGGCGGGGTGTTAATCTGTTTACAAAAAAGCAACATTAAAAATTAGCTGAATCGTTAAGGGCAGAATAATGCAGGTTTTCTGTCAATTTAGCGGTATATAAAATTAATTCTGTTACACATAATTGAGCAAAATCCCAACTAAAATCAAAAACGCAAATACGCGCTCTCTATACTCAGGCAATCCCCCGCTTTTCGACAATACTCTGTCAAAACGGGCCAATTATTGTGCCGGGAGTTCTCATGACACTGCCTTTCAAACCCCATCTGCTCGCGCTGCTCTGTAGCGCCGGGCTATTAGCCGCCGCGGGTACGCTCTACGTCAAAAGCCGGGAGCCGCAAACGGTTCCCGAGCCCCCCGCCGTTGCGCAAACGGCGCAGGCAACCGCCGCCGCCCAGCCGGTGACCACGACCTATACACCCGCGCAGATAGACCAGTGGGTCGCGCCAATCGCGCTCTATCCGGACAATCTGCTGTCGCAGGTGCTGATGGCTTCGACCTACCCGAGTAACGTTGTCCAGGCGGTAGAGTGGTCGCAGGATAACCCCACAATGAAGGGCGACGCGGCGGTGCAAGCGGTGGCAAATCAGCCCTGGGATCCCAGCGTAAAATCGCTGGTCGCCTTCCCTTCCCTGCTCGCGTTAATGGGAGAAAATGCGCCGTGGGTGGAAAACCTGGGTAACGCATTTCTCGCCCAGCCGCAGGACGTCATGGATTCGGTGCAGCGCTTACGCGCCATCGCCCAGCAGACCGGAACGTTAAAATCCACGCCGCAGCAGAAAGTCATCACCGCCACCCGCTCCGCGGCACCGGCACCGGCACCGGCTCCGGCAACGTCCACGGCCACCGCTTCCCGCAGCAGCAGCGCCGTGACATCCTCCGCCCCGGCGCAGGTGATTAAAATCGAATCAACCAATCCAAATGTGGTGTACGTGCCGGCCTATAACCCTTCAGTTGTTTACGGCGCCTGGCCTGACACCGCCTATCCGCCGGTCTACCTGCCGCCGCCTCCGGGGGAGCAGTTTACCGACAGCTTCGTCAAGGGGTTTGGCTATAGCCTCGGCGTCGCCACAACCTACGCTCTGTTCAGCAGCATCGACTGGGATGATGACGATCATCACCACCATGACGATGACGATCACCATCACGATGATGATCATCACGGCGGCTACGCGCACAACGGCGATAACATCAACATCAACGTCAATAATTTCAACCATATTACCGGGCAGAACCTGCCGGGAAACCACGCCAGCTGGCAGCATAATCCGGCCTACCGCGGCAATATTCCCTATCCGAACAATACGATTGCGCAGCATTACCATCAGACCAATGTTCCCGGCGGGCTTAGCGCGACCCAACATCAGCCCGCCGATCGCAACGCGCAGCGTCAGGCGGCCATGACGCAGCTACAGCAGCGTACCGGGCCTGCGGATAACGCGCTTAATCACGCGCCTTCCCGCGATGCCCAGCGCCAGGCCGCGTCGCAGCAGCTCCATCAGGTGACCCAGCGCAATAACTATCGCGGCTATGACGCCACGCCGGCGGTAAAAAATAGCGCCGTACAACAGCAGCATCGGGAAGCGGTCAAAACGCAAATTCAGCATCCGACGGCGCAGCAGCAACAGCGCCGTGAACAGGTCCGGGCCGCAACGCCCGAACAACGTCAGCAGAAGCTGAATAATCTGCACGCCAACGCCCTGAGCGGTAACGATATTCGCTCTCCCTCCTGGCAGTCTCAGCAGGAGCGCGGCCTGCAGAGCCGCCATATCTCGGGTTTAAGCAGCGAGCAGCGCAGCGCGGCCAGAGAACATCTTTCCGAACACCGTGAACTGCGCCGCCGTTGAGGATAATCAGATGAAAAAATTATTAAAAATGACGCTGCTGGCGCTGGCCCTGACGCCCGCCATGGCGCTGGCTCAGCAGCAGTTTTCCTCTCCGGAACAGGCCGCAAGTGCGCTGGCTGCGGCAATCGGCAGGCATGATGAATCTGCCCTAAACGGGCTGCTCGGCGATAGCTGGCAGCAATTTTTACCGCCGGAGGGCATCGACCCAGATGCCGTCGCTCGCTTTCAGCGCGACTGGAAAGTCAGCCATCGTATCGTTCAGCAGCAGAATAGCGCCTGGCTGGAGGTGGGACAGGAAGCATGGCGGCTACCGATCCCCATCATTAAGGATAAGAGCGGCTGGCGTTTTGATATGGCCGCTGCTGAAGATGAGATCCTGACTCGCGCGATTGGCCGCAATGAGCTGTCAGCCATTCAGGCGATGCACGCTTACGTTGATGCCCAGCAGGATTTTTATCGGCTAAACCACACCTGGGCGCAGCGGATTATCAGCAGCGATGGTAAGAAAGACGGCCTCTACTGGCCTGCCGCTCCCGGCGAAGCGCCCAGCCCGCTAGGGCCCGCGTTTAGCCCCGCCGAACCCGGCGAAGGCTATCACGGCTACCGTTTTCGCATCATTCAAGATGGCGAGGGTCAGGGCTTCGCCCTGCTGGCGTGGCCTGTGGAATGGGGAAAAACCGGCATCATGAGCTTTATGGTCAACCAGAATGATGAGGTTTATCAGGCTAATTTAGGGGATGAGACGCAGAGCAAAGCGCGCGCCATTTCGCAGTTTTCGCCGGATTCAGCCTGGCAGGCCATCAATCAATAGAAAAAAGCCCGGCGTGCGATAACGCCGCCGGGCCATATCTGTGTGCTGATTTAGCCCTGATGGGGCATCAGAGACGGGTCACCCGCAAAAGCCGGTTTAGTGCTGGTCAACGCCGCTTCATCAGAGCTGATGCTGCCGGAATTCGCCGCCCATACCCCTTCGCTGGTCTTTGTTATCTGCTGATGCTGCATATTCAAATCCTGGCCCATCGCCGCAATATGGGTGCTTTCGGTCCCGCCGCTGTTATCAGCCCAGGGAATAGCGGCATCGGCCGCGCAGGCCATACCCGAGACCAGCGTTGCTGCCAGCAGCGTCGTCGTTAAAACTTTTTTCATCACACACCTCACATATAGTTAACTACCTATAAGTTTATGAGTAACTATTTTTCAAGTATTAATAAGATATGCAATTTTATTAACGGCGACACAGTTCTAAACATCACCGATAAAAAAAGCGGCTCACTGAGCCGCTTTTTGGATTTTGCCTGAAAGAAAAATTTACTTTTTCTTCGCTTTCGCGTTTGGCAGGTCGGTGATGCTGCCTTCGAAGACTTCTGCTGCCAGGCCAACGGACTCGTGCAGAGTCGGGTGAGCGTGGATGGTCAGCGCGATGTCTTCAGCGTCACAGCCCATTTCGATCGCCAGACCGATTTCACCCAGCAGCTCGCCGCCGTTGGTGCCGACAATCGCCCCGCCGATAACGCGGTGAGATTCTTTGTCGAAAATCAGTTTGGTCATACCGTCAGCGCAGTCGGAAGCGATGGCGCGGCCAGAAGCAGCCCACGGGAAGGTGGCGGTTTCGTAGCTGATGCCTTTCTCTTTCGCTTCTTTCTCAGTCAGACCAACCCACGCAACTTCCGGCTCGGTATAGGCGATGGACGGGATAACTTTCGGGTCGAAGTAGTGCTTCATGCCGGCAATAACTTCGGCAGCAACGTGGCCTTCGTGAACGCCTTTGTGCGCCAGCATCGGCTGACCGACGATATCGCCGATAGCGAAGATGTGCGGCACGTTGGTACGCAGCTGTTTATCAACGCGGATAAAGCCACGCTCGTCAACTTCAACGCCTGCTTTACCGGCATCGAGGTTTTTACCGTTCGGTACGCGGCCGATAGCTACCAGCACGGCGTCGTAGCGCTGCGCTTCAGCCGGGGCTTTTTTGCCTTCCATGGAAACGTAGATACCGTCTTCTTTCGCTTCAACGGCGGTCACTTTGGTTTCCAGCATCAGGTTGAATTTCTTACTGATGCGCTTGGTGAAGACTTTCACCACGTCTTTATCGGCAGCCGGGATAACCTGGTCGAACATTTCAACCACGTCAATCTCTGAACCCAGCGCATGGTATACGGTACCCATTTCCAGACCGATGATACCGCCGCCCATAACCAGCAGGCGTTTTGGTACGGTTTTCAGCTCCAGCGCATCGGTGGAGTCCCATACGCGCGGATCTTCATGCGGAATGAACGGCAGTTCGATCGGACGGGAGCCCGCCGCGATGATAGCGTTGTCGAAGTTGATGACGGTTTTACCGTTTTCGCCTTCCACTTCCAGGGTGTTAGCGCCGGTAAATTTACCCAGACCGTTAACCACCTTCACTTTACGCCCTTTGGCCATGCCAGCCAGACCGCCGGTCAGCTGAGTGATGACTTTTTCTTTCCAGGTGCGAATCTTGTCAATGTCAGTTTTCGGTTCACCGAAAACGATGCCGTGTTCGGCCAGCGCTTTCGCTTCTTCGATAACTTTAGCAACGTGCAGCAGTGCTTTAGAAGGGATACAGCCGACGTTCAGGCAAACACCGCCGAGGGTGCTGTAACGTTCTACGATGACGGTTTCCAGACCTAAATCAGCGCAACGGAAGGCAGCAGAATAACCTGCGGGGCCTGCCCCAAGTACCACGACCTGAGTTTTGATTTCAGTACTCATCATGACCTCTGTTATTTGTATCCGGCGGGTCTGACGCTATTGTTTTTACGCCCATGTCCACCGGGACGTTCTATCCGCAAGCATTTTACAAAATTGTTAACAATTTTGAAACAACAAACGGCAAACGATTTTGTCCTTTATTGCTGGTAACTTCAAAACGCAGAAGAGATTACCAGAAAAAAGCCGGCCGTCAGGCCGGCTTTTTGCTTACATCACCAGGCGGCGAATGTCGCTCAGCATATTGTTGATGATGGTGATAAAGCGCGCACCATCAGCACCGTCGATCACGCGGTGGTCGAAGGACAGAGAGATCGGCATCATCAGACGCGGCACGAACTCTTTGCCATTCCATACCGGCTCCATCGCGGACTTGGACACGCCGAGGATAGCCACTTCCGGCGCGTTCACAATCGGTGCGAAGTGGGTGGTACCCAGGCCGCCGATGCTGGAGATAGTGAAGCAACCACCCTGCATTTCGCCAGCGGTCAGCTTACCATCACGCGCTTTCTTGGAAATCACGGTCAGTTCACGAGACAGCTCGGTAATGCTCTTCTTGTTCACGTCTTTGAAGACCGGAACAACCAGACCATTCGGGGTATCAACCGCCACACCGATATTGATGTATTTCTTCAGCGTCAGACGCTGTGCATCTTCAGACAGGGAGCTGTTGAAGCGCGGCATCTGCTCAAGCGCCGCGGCAACGGCTTTCATGATGAAGACCACCGGAGTGAATTTCACGTCCAGCTTACGCTTCTCAGCTTCGGCGTTCTGCTGTTTACGGAACGCTTCCAGATCGGTGATATCGGTTTTGTCGAAGTGCGTAACGTGCGGGATCATCACCCAGTTACGGCTCAGGTTAGCACCAGAGATCTTCTGGATACGGCCCAGTTCAACTTCTTCCACTTCACCAAACTTGCTGAAGTCCACTTTCGGCCACGGCAGCATGCCCGGGATACCGCCACCGGTAGCAGCAGGCGCGGCTTCAGCGCGTTTAACCGCTTCTTTCACGTAGGCCTGAACGTCTTCGCGCAGGATACGGCCTTTACGACCAGTTCCTTTCACTTTCGCCAGGTTTACACCGAACTCGCGCGCCAGGCGACGAATCAGCGGGGTGGCGTGAACGTAAGCGTCGTTTTCAGCGAACTCAGATTTGCCTTCTGCTTTTGCAGCAGGTGCAGCTGGTTTAGCAGCCTGAGCCGGTGCAGCAGCTGGTGCTGGAGCAGCCGGAGCTGCGGCAGGCGCAGCGCCTTCCACTTCGAAGACCATAATCAGGGAGCCGGTGGAAACTTTGTCGCCGGTGCTGATTTTGATCTCTTTCACGGTACCCGCGAACGGCGCAGGCACTTCCATGGAAGCTTTGTCGCCTTCAACGGTGATCAGTGACTGTTCAGCGGCAATTTTATCGCCCACTTTCACCATCACTTCAGTCACTTCAACTTCATCGCCGCCGATATCCGGCACGTGAACTTCTTTAGAACCTGAAGCTGCCGGTGCAGCAGCAGCCGGAGCGGCTTCCGCTTTCGCCGGCGCCGCGGCAGGCGCTGCGCCCGCCACTTCGAAGATCATGATCAGGGAACCCGTGGACACTTTGTCGCCGGTGTTAATCTTGATCTCTTTCACGGTACCGGCGAACGGCGCCGGCACTTCCATAGAGGCTTTATCGCCTTCTACGGTGATCAGGGATTGTTCAGCGGCGATGGTGTCACCCACTTTTACCATGATTTCCGTGACTTCAACTTCATCACCGCCGATATCCGGTACATGAACTTCTTTCGCGCTGGCGGCTGCCGGTGCTGCGGCGGCCGGAGCCGCTTCTTTCTTCTCTTCCTGCGCAGGTGCAGCTGCTGCTGCACCATCGGCGGAATCGAAAATCATGATCAGTTTACCGGTCTCGGTTTTGTCGCCGACGGAGACTTTGATCTCTTTAACGACGCCAGCCTGCGGAGACGGGACTTCCATAGAGGCTTTGTCGCCTTCTACGGTGATCAGCGACTGTTCAGCTTCAACTTTGTCGCCCACTTTGACCAGAATCTCGGTGATTTCAACTTCATCAGCCCCGATGTCCGGTACTTTGATTTCGATAGCCATTATTCTTTTACCTCTTACGCCAGACGCGGGTTAACTTTATCTGCATCGATGTTGAATTTAGTGATGGCTTCCGCAACCACTTTCTTATCGATTTCGCCACGTTTAGCCAGTTCGCCCAGCGCTGCTACCACCACGTAGGAAGCGTCAACTTCGAAGTGGTGACGCAGGTTTTCACGGCTGTCAGAGCGACCGAAGCCGTCGGTACCCAGTACGCGGTAATCATCGGCCGGTACGTAAGTACGAACCTGCTCAGCGAACAGTTTCATATAGTCAGTAGATGCGACTGCCGGAGCGTCGTTCATCACCTGAGCGATGTACGGAACGCGCGGCGTTTCCAGCGGATGCAGCATGTTCCAGCGTTCACAATCCTGGCCATCGCGCGCCAGTTCGGTGAAGGAGGTGACGCTATAAACGTCAGAGCCTACGCCGTAGTCTTTGGCCAGGATCTGCGCTGCTTCACGGACGTGACGCAGGATAGAACCGGAGCCCAGCAGCTGAACTTTACCTTTGCTACCTTCAACGGTTTCGAGTTTGTAGATACCTTTACGGATACCTTCCTCGGCGCCTGCTGGCATTGCCGGCATGTGGTAGTTTTCGTTCAGCGTGGTGATGTAGTAGTAAACGTTCTCTTGTTTCTCACCGTACATACGCTCCAGACCATCGTGCATGATGACCGCAACTTCGTACGCGTAAGACGGATCGTAAGAGATACAGTTCGGGATAGTCAGAGACTGAATGTGGCTGTGGCCATCTTCGTGCTGCAGACCTTCGCCGTTCAGCGTGGTACGACCGGAAGTCCCGCCGATCAGGAAGCCGCGAGCCTGCTGGTCGCCGGCCTGCCAGCAAAGGTCACCGATACGCTGGAACCCGAACATGGAGTAGTAGATGTAGAACGGGATCATCGGCAGGTTGTTGGTGCTGTAGGAGGTCGCAGCAGCCAGCCAGGATGCACCGGCACCCAGTTCGTTGATACCTTCCTGCAGAATCTGGCCTTTCTCGTCTTCTTTGTAGTAAGCAACCTGCTCACGGTCCTGCGGAGTGTACTGCTGACCGTTCGGGCTGTAGATACCAATCTGACGGAACAGGCCTTCCATACCAAAGGTACGCGCTTCATCGGCGATGATCGGCACGAGGCGGTCTTTGATGGATTTGTTCTTCAGCATCACGTTCAGGGCACGAACGAACGCGATAGTGGTAGAGATCTCTTTATTCTGCTCTTCCAGCAGCGGACCGAAATCTTCCAGGGTCGGCAGCTCCAGCTTCTCATCGAAGTTTGGCTGACGGCTCGGCAGATAGCCATGCAGTTTCTGACGCTGGGCGTGCAGATAGGTGTGCTCTTCAGAACCTTCCGGGAAGGTCACGTACGGCAGTTTTTCGATATCAGCATCGGCAACCGGCACGTTGAAACGATCGCGGACGTAGCGAACGCCGTCCATGTTCATTTTCTTAACCTGGTGAGCGATGTTTTTACCTTCAGCGGTGTCACCCATGCCGTAACCTTTAATGGTATGGGCGAGGATTACGGTGGCTTTGCCTTTGGTTTCCTGTGCTTTTTTCAGCGCAGCGTAGACTTTCTTCGGATCGTGACCGCCGCGGTTCAGGGCCCAGATCTGCTCGTCAGTCCAGTCGGCAACCAGCGCTGCGGTTTCCGGATATTTACCGAAGAAGTGCTCACGCACGTAAGCGCCATCTTTGGATTTGAAGGTCTGGTAGTCACCGTCAACGGTCTCTTCCATCAGCTGGATCAGTTTACCGCTGGTATCTTTACGCAGCAGCTCATCCCAGCGTCCGCCCCAGATAACCTTGATAACGTTCCAGCCAGCACCGCCAAAGATGCCTTCCAGTTCGTTAATGATCTTGCCATTACCGGTAACCGGGCCGTCAAGGCGCTGCAGGTTACAGTTGATAACGAAGACCAGGTTGTCCAGCTTCTCACGGGTCGCGATGGTGATCGCGCCTTTGGATTCCGGCTCGTCCATCTCGCCGTCGCCGAGGAAAGCGTAAACGGTTTGTTTGGAAGTGTCTTTCAGGCCGCGGTGTTCCAGATACTTCAGGAACTTAGCCTGATAAATCGCACCGATTGGACCCAGCCCCATAGAGACAGTCGGGAACTGCCAGAATTCCGGCATCAGTTTCGGGTGCGGATAAGAGGACAGACCTTTACCGTGAACTTCCTGACGGAAGTTGTTCATCTGCTCTTCAGTCAGACGACCTTCCAGGAAAGCACGCGCGTAGACGCCCGGAGAGATGTGGCCCTGGAAGTAAACCAGGTCGCCGCCGTCCTGCTCGTTGCGTGCGCGGAAGAAGTGGTTAAAGCACACTTCATAGAAGGTTGCGGAAGACTGGAAGGAAGCCATGTGGCCGCCCAGTTCGAGATCTTTTTTCGATGCGCGCAGAACGGTCATAATCGCGTTCCAGCGGATCGCAGAACGGATACGACGTTCCAGATCCAGATTACCCGGGTATTCCGGCTCATCTTCAACGGCAATAGTGTTCACGTAACCGCCGGTCGATGCGCCAGCAGCCACTTTCACCCCGCCTTTGCGGGCTTCAGAAAGGAGTTGGTCAATAAGATACTGAGCGCGCTCAACACCTTCTTCACGGATGACCGATTCGATCGCCTGTAGCCAGTCGCGAGTTTCGATCGGATCCACGTCATTTGGTAAACGTTCTGACATGGGGGGTATTCCTTATCTATCTAATCGTTGATTAATCTGGAACCTGTCCCATTGAATTCTCGTCAGAGAATGCAATAAGACAGGTTCTGCGTTTAGTTGCCGCGCTCTAAAAATGGCGCTTAAGAACCGGAGTTCTCATCTTTTCGTTGCTGTAAACGACGCAGTGAGCGTTCACGACGGCTCTGCTCACGGCTACGATCCAGCAAAATTTCCTCAATGAACGCCAGGTGACGATGCGACGCTTCACGCGCCTGCTCCGGTTCCCCGGCGATTATCGCCTCAAAAATGCGAGTACGATGATTGCTGACCTGCGGGAGCATCTCCCGACGGGCGTACAACAATTCAAAATTCTGGCGAACGTTCTGGGCCAGCATCGGCTCCATACAGCGTAGTAGATGGAGCAGCACCACATTGTGCGCCGCTTCGGTGACGGCGATTTGATACTGGACGACGGCATCGGATTCGGCGTCGAGATCGCCGGACTGCTGAGCCCGCTCAATGGCCTGATGCAGCTCGCGAATGCGTTCGCGGTCTTCATCATTGCTGCGCAGCGCCGCGTAATAAGCCGCGATGCCTTCAAGCGCGTGACGGGTTTCCAGCAGATCAAATTGGGATTCAGGGTGGTCGGACAGTAGCTCTACCAGCGGGTCGCTGAAGCTCTGCCACAGGCGGCTTTGTACAAACGTTCCGCCCCCCTGGCGACGAAGCAACAAGCCCTTAGCTTCGAGGCGTTGAATAGCCTCACGGAGCGAGGGACGGGAAACGTCGAACTGTTTTGCCAGTTCACGTTCTGGCGGGAGTTTTTCACCGGGGCGCAACGTCCCCTCAAGGATTAAAAACTCCAGCTGCTGCTCTATCACATCGGATAGTTTTGGTTGGCGGATCTTGCTGTAGGCCATATTCCCTGTCTCTGCCATTAGCCCGGAGTCAATTGGTCTTACCAATTCATAGTTCGTATCGCTAAAGTAACAAAGTATTCACCTTCTGTCCATACAGGTTTTGATTGAAATCATTAAACCCGGCACGTTTTAACAACCTTACAGAAATAACATTTCAAAAATGTAACCTTGCACAAATGTTGTGTTTACTCACAAAGAGGTAGTGTTAACGTAATAGAAACGAAAAATTACGCTATCTGAACCGATTCAACGCCTTATGAAGTGAATATAAATTCAATAAATTTGCATGGATGACAAATAATGGGTAGGCACTGGCGCATGGGGGTGGGATTTACAAATGGCGTCTTTTTGCTCGCTTCGTCATCATCCCTTCATAAAGCAGGTGCATTCAGCGGCGCTTATCACTATTCTCCATGATACGAAAGGCCTTTTCATGAATTCCCTCTCCGCCTTGCGTAAAGAAATAAGTACATCTACGGAATTTGATAATTACACAAACACAACAATATGTGCGCTACATCACTCGGGGCAAAACGGGCCGCAGGCTCAGTGAAATTTCGCTGACTATGCTATCAGGCAGGGATGGACAGCGAAGAAGTCACCTGATGGATGACGCGGACAAACATAATAACCATAACCACACACGAGGTTTCATGATGGAAGGTCAACAGCATGGCGATCGGCTAAAGCGCGGCCTTAAAAACCGCCATATTCAGCTTATTGCGCTGGGAGGCGCTATCGGTACCGGTTTGTTTCTGGGTAGCGCATCCGTCATCCAAAACGCGGGTCCCGGTATTATTCTGGGCTACGCAATTGCCGGTTTTATTGCTTTCCTGATTATGCGTCAGCTGGGCGAGATGGTCGTCGAAGAGCCGGTAGCCGGCTCATTTAGTCATTTTGCCTACAAATACTGGGGCGGCTTTGCAGGCTTCGCTTCCGGCTGGAACTACTGGGTGCTTTACGTGCTGGTCGCGATGGCCGAGCTGACCGCGGTCGGGAAATACGTCCAGTTCTGGTGGCCGGAAATCCCTACCTGGGTTTCTGCGGCCGTTTTCTTTATCGCTATCAACGCCATCAACCTGACGAACGTCAAGGTGTTCGGCGAGATGGAGTTCTGGTTCGCGATCATCAAAGTCGTCGCCGTCGTGGCGATGATCCTGTTCGGCGGCTGGCTGCTGTTCAGCGGCAACGGCGGCCCGCAGGCCACCGTACGCAACCTGTGGGAGCAGGGCGGTTTCCTGCCGCACGGCTTCACCGGGCTGGTAATGATGATGGCGATTATTATGTTCTCTTTCGGCGGGCTGGAGCTGGTCGGTATTACCGCAGCCGAAGCGGATAACCCGGAGCAGAGCATTCCGAAGGCCACCAACCAGGTCATCTACCGCATCCTGATTTTCTATGTGGGCTCGCTGGCCGTTCTGCTTTCGCTGCTGCCGTGGAGCCGCGTAACCGCCGATACCAGCCCGTTCGTCCTGATTTTCCACGAACTGGGCGATACCTTCGTCGCGAATGCGCTGAATATTGTGGTATTAACCGCGGCGCTCTCCGTTTACAACAGCTGCGTATACTGCAACAGTCGGATGCTGTTCGGTCTGGCCCAGCAGGGTAACGCGCCAAAAGCGCTGATGAGCGTCGATAAACGCGGCGTGCCGGTTAACACCATTCTCGTCTCCGCGGTGGTCACCGCGCTGTGCGTACTGATTAACTACTTCGCGCCGGAATCCGCGTTTGGTCTGCTGATGGCGCTGGTGGTTTCAGCCCTGGTGATCAACTGGGCGATGATTAGCCTGGCGCACATGAAGTTCCGTCGCGCTAAGCAGCAGCAGGGCGTGGTCACCCGCTTCCCGGCGCTGCTTTATCCGCTGGGCAACTGGATCTGCCTGCTGTTTATGGCGGGAGTGCTGGTGATCATGCTGATGACCCCTGGCATGGCGATTTCCGTCTACCTTATCCCGGTATGGATTGCCGTTCTCGGCGTCGGCTACCTGTTTAAACAGAAAACCGCCAGCGCCATTAAAGCATAATCCTGTATCTCCACAAGCTGTGTCCGCCCGCCGCTGGGCGGACACGGCGCATTGTTATCTGCTTCACACTTTCCCCCTGATAACCGATTTATCCATATCGTTAACCCTATCCTGCAACGCATTAGTCCATTACCCGGCTAATAATTCTCTCCATACCGCCACGGGGAGATCGCTGCGATGAATGGCAATAAGCTTTCAGTTAAAGAAAAAATAGGCTACGGGATGGGTGATGCCGGATGCAATATCATATTCGGCGCCATCATGTTGTTTGTTAACTATTTTTATACGGATATTTTTGGTCTCGCGCCGGCGCTGGTGGGCGTTTTGCTGCTTTCCGTACGCGTTATTGATGCCGTCACCGATCCGATCATGGGGGCGATGGCCGACCGTACCCGCAGTAAATACGGGCGCTTTCGCCCATGGCTACTGTGGATTGCCTTCCCGTACGCGCTGTTCAGCGTGCTGATGTTTACCACCCCGGAGTGGTCGTACAATAGCAAGGTTATCTATGCTTTCGTCACCTACTTCCTGCTCTCGCTGACCTACACCGCGATCAACATCCCCTACTGCTCCTTGGGTAGCGTGATTACGAATGACCCGAAGGAACGCGTGGCCTGCCAGTCCTATCGCTTCGTGATGGTCGGTATCGCCACGCTCCTGCTCTCCCTGACGCTGCTGCCGATGGCGGACTGGTTCGGCGGTGAGGATAAAGCCAAAGGCTATCAGATGGCGATGACCGTGCTGGCGATTATCGGTATGTGCATGTTCCTGTTCTGCTTTGCCACCGTTCGTGAGCGCGTAAAACCCGCCGTCCAGACCAACGACGAGCTGAAAAAAGATCTGAAAGACGTCTGGAAAAACGACCAGTGGGTTCGCATCCTGCTGCTAACGCTGTGCAACGTTTGTCCGGGCTTTATTCGCATGGCCGCCACCATGTACTACGTCACCTGGGTGATGCAGCAAAGCACCCACTTCGCCACGCTGTTTATCAGCCTCGGGGTAGTCGGCATGATGATCGGCAGTATGCTGGCTAAAGTCCTGACCGACCGCTGGTGCAAACTGCAGGTGTTTTTCTGGACCAACATCGTGCTGGCGATTTTCTCCTGCGCCTTCTACTTCTTCGACCCGCACGCCACCATGATGATTATGGTGCTCTATTTCCTGCTGAACATTCTGCATCAGATCCCCTCGCCGCTGCACTGGTCGCTGATGGCCGACGTGGATGACTACGGCGAATGGAAGACCGGCAAACGCATCACCGGCATCAGCTTCTCAGGCAACCTGTTCTTCCTGAAGGTCGGTCTGGCCATCGCCGGCGCGATGGTTGGCTTCCTGCTCTCCTGGTACGGTTACGATGCCGCTGCGAAGCAGCAAAGCGCCTCCGCGATTAACGGTATCGTATTGTTATTCAGCGTTATCCCCGGCATCGGCTATCTGATTACCGCCGGGGTGGTGCGTATGCTGAAGGTAAACCGCGAATTTATGCGGCTAATTCAGTCCGACCTCGAGAAACGCCGGATCAACTACAGCGAGCTCAACGACTATCAGGAACTGAAAACCGGCGAACAGGTAAGGAAAGCGTAATGAAAAACTGGCCGAATCCATTTATTGAACAACGCGCGGACCCGTATATTCTGCGCCATCAGGATAGCTACTACTTTATTGCCTCGGTGCCGGAGTATGACCGTCTGGAAATCCGCCGCTCAGCAACCCTTGAAGGTTTACGCCACGCGCAGCCGGTGGTCGTCTGGCGTAAACCGGACAGCGGCCCGATGAGCCAGCTCATATGGGCCCCGGAGCTGCATGAGATTGACGGCAAATGGTATATCTACTTTGCCGCCAGCCACACCCACGATCTGGATGCGCAGGGCATGTTCCAGCACCGCATGTTCGCGCTCGAATGCGCGGACAGCGACCCGTTAACCGGTAAATGGCAGGAAAAAGGCCAGATTAAAACGCCGCTTGATACCTTTGCGCTGGATGCCACCACCTTCCGCCATCAGGGTAAACGGTGGTACCTGTGGGCGCAAAAAGATCCTGAAATTAAGGGCAATACCAACCTCTATCTGGCTGAACTGGCAAATCCGTGGACGCTAAAAGGTCAGCCGGTCAGGCTGAGTCAACCCGAGTTTGACTGGGAGTGCCGGGGTTTTCTGGTGAACGAAGGCCCGGCGGTCCTGTTCCACGGCGACAAGCTGTTCGTCAGCTACTCCGCCAGCGCCACCGACGAAAACTACTGCATGGGCTTATTGTGGATAGACGTTAACGCCGACCCGCTGCGGCCGGAAAACTGGTATAAAGCGCCGCAGCCGGTGTTCCGTACCAGCTATGAGAATCGTCAGTATGGGCCCGGCCACAATAGCTTTACGCAGACGCCGGAGGGAGAAGATGTGCTGGTGTACCACGCGCGCAACTACACCGAAATCGAAGGCGACCCGCTGTACGATCCGAATCGCCATACCCGCCTGAAGCGGATTCGCTGGCAGGAAAACGGGATGCCTGATTTTGGCATCCCGGCAGCAGATACGGATTAAAAGCGAAACCTGCCCGCCAGCGGGCAGGTGCTTAGATCAGCGTACCGTAAATCGTCAGCAGCGCCATAATCACCACCACCACCAGCGATGTTTTTTTCGCCATGGAGACCGCCGCCTTCGGCGTCGCCACTTTATCCACGTGCGGCTCGCGCGCCAGCGAATACTGCGCCAGGCGCGTCAGCACCTGATACTGCGAAGAGTGGCGGTCGCCCAGCGAGGCAAACCACGCAGGCAAAGCCTTTTCCCCGTGCCCAACCAGCGCGTACACCACGCCGACCAGACGTACCGGAACCCAGTCGACCACGTGCAGAATGCCGTCAATACCCGACTGTAAGCGATGACGCGGCGTCTGATAACGCGCCAGCCAGGTCTGCCAGGCCCGCAGCGTACAGTAGGCAATCAGGGTTAACGGTCCCCACGGCCCGCCGACAACGAACCAGAACAGCGGAGCGAGATAGTAGCGGTAGTTAATCCACAGCAGCGCGTTTTGCAGCTCGCTCAGATATTCACGCTGGTCGCAGCCGGGCGGCACGCCGTGGATCAGGGTGAGCTCGCTGGCCATGGCGTCGCAGGCGCGGCTATCATCGCGCGCCGCCGCCTTCAGGTAGGCGTGATAGTGCAGACGGACTTTGCCCGCGCCGATGCACAGCAGGCCCAGCAGGATCCAGAACACCAGCAGAGGAATGTTAAACAGCTGCCCCTGCAGCAGACGCTGAATAATAAACACGACCGCCGCCGCCGCGACCGTCATCAGTAGGGTGGTGAGCAGGGAATAATGCTTTACCCGGCGAAACAGCACTTCCAGCCGGTGATCGAGCTGCCAGTGCTCGCCCAGCTTAAACAAACGCTCGGCAATGAGGACTAACAGCGTAGTGAACAACGTCATGGCATCTCCTTATTCTGACGACGGGGTTAACAGACCGCGAAATTTGACCCAGTCAAAAGCCGGGCCGGGATCCGTTTTACGCACTGGCGCAATATCGCTATGGCCGGTGATATTGTCAGCTATCGCCGGATAGCGCGAGATAAGCTGACGGGTAACGGCAACCAGCTGCTGATACTGCGCGTCGGTATAGGCCAGCTCGTCGGTCCCTTCCAGCTCAATGCCTATCGAAAAATCATTACAGCGCTCGCGCCCGTGATAGCTGGAAACCCCCGCGTGCCAGGCGCGCTGGTCGAAAGGCACATACTGCACGATTTCACCGTCGCGGCGAATCAGACAGTGTGCCGAAACGCGAAGATGCGCGATTTCAGCAAAGAAAGGATGGGCATGGGGATCGAGCGTACCGCTGAACAGGGCATCAATCCATGGCCCGCCAAATTCGCCGGGCGGCAGGCTTATATTATGCACCACCAGCAAAGAGGGGGTTTCATTATCCGGGCGGCTATCGTGGTGCGGCGAAGGAACCCGACGCGCCTCTTCCAGCCATCCCCCGTTCAACTGCATGTTGAGTCTCCTTTTACTAGCTTATGCATTCGCGGCACCGTGACCAAACAATCCCCGGCATCATACCCACGCTCGCTCGGCTGGCTAACGCCAAAACTTCACGCTGGCGCCGCCGACGAAAGGACGCGGATGTGGTACAGAAACGTCGTTCAGGTTAGCATGTTTCCCACTTCTGAATCTTATCTATCTGGAGCTTTATCATGACGC
The DNA here is from genome assembly GCF_019048985.1 of Klebsiella sp. PL-2018. Lineage (NCBI taxonomy): Bacteria > Pseudomonadati > Pseudomonadota > Gammaproteobacteria > Enterobacterales > Enterobacteriaceae > Klebsiella > Klebsiella sp. PL-2018. The sequence continues at coordinate 990,607 of NZ_CP077673.1, read as the reverse complement.
CTCGTCGCTACAATCCCGACCGCCGCCGTGACGCGCTGCTGGAGCGTATTAATCTTGATATTACCGATGCCGTCTCTCAATCCCTGCGGGAAGATTTAGGCGGTGAAGTGGATGCGAACAACGATATTAGCGCGCAATTATTGCCGCAGGATGCGCGCTCGCATGCCGTCGTCATCACCCGTGAAGACGGCGTGTTTTGCGGTAAACGTTGGGTAGAAGAAGTCTTTATTCAGCTTGCGGGCGACGACGTTAACTTCACCTGGCACGTTGCCGATGGCGACGCGGTAAAAGCCAATCAGCCGCTATTCGAGCTGGAAGGCCCTTCGCGGATCCTGCTCACCGGCGAACGTACCGCACTCAATTTCGTGCAGACGCTCTCCGGGGTGGCCAGCGAAGTCCGCCGCTATGTCGACCTGCTGGCAGGCACCAAAACTCAACTGCTCGATACGCGCAAAACGCTGCCGGGCCTGCGCACGGCGCTGAAATATGCGGTCCTGTGCGGCGGCGGGGGCAATCATCGCCTGGGCCTCTCCGATGCCTTTCTGATTAAAGAGAACCATATTCTCGCTTCCGGCTCGGTACGGCAGGCGGTTGAAAAAGCGTTCTGGCTGCACCCGGATGTGCCGGTTGAGGTGGAAGTCGAAACCCTTGAAGAGCTGGATGAAGCGCTGAAAGCCGGCGCTGACATCATTATGCTCGACAACTTCACTACCGACCTGATGCGCGAAGCGGTCAAACACACCAACGGCCAGGCGGCGCTGGAAGTCTCCGGCAACGTCACATTCGAGACTATTCGTGAATTTGCTGAAACCGGCGTCGATTACATCTCCGTTGGCGCGTTGACCAAGCACGTCCGCGCTCTCGATCTCTCTATGCGCTTCCGCTAATCCCCCTGCCCCGGTTCGTCGTTGATGCCGGGGCGCACTTTTGCGAGCCGGCTCGCACGCCAATAATCCCTCAATGCAACCCGCAAAAAAAGCCTGGAAGCGTGCTTCTCCAGGCGCGATCTGCCGCTCGTATCGCTAAACAAACCCCGGCAAAGTGCTCCCGAAGATAACAAGGAGCAACTTATGGACAAACAACGCGGCTTTACCCTCATCGAACTTATGGTGGTCATTGGGATCATCGCCATTCTCAGCGCAATCGGCATTCCGGCTTATCAGAACTATCTGCGAAAAGCGGCGCTTACCGATATGCTGCAAACCTTCGTCCCGTTCCGCACCGCCATTGAGCTGTGCGCGCTGGAGCACGGCGGATTAACCACCTGCGATGGCGGCAGCAACGGTATTCCCTCGCCCGCCACAACCCGCTACGTCTCGGCTATGACCGTCGCCACAGGCGTTGTCACGCTCACCGGGCAGGAAAGCCTTAATGGCTTAAGCGTCACGCTGACGCCGACCTGGGATAACGCTAACGGCATCACCGGCTGGCAGCGAGTGTGCAACATTACCGGCGATAGCGCACTCAAGCAGGCCTGTGAAGACGTGTTCCGTTTTAACTGAGGGCGCGGCAATGAAAACTGAACAATTGATGCCTCTTTGCCAGCGCTATCAGGCCTTACTGCTCGATAGTAATGAACACACCATCGCTATCGCCGTGGTTGACGCCCCCGCCCCGGAGCTGCTGGAAGCGTTACGTTTCGCGACGCAGAAAAGGATTGATATCGAGTGCTGGAGCCAGGACCAGATGGACAAGCGGCTGCAGACGCCGGGAATATCAACCCTCACCCCGCCTGTTGAAGCCTCGGCCAGCATCGTTGAACAGGTAAATAGCCTTCTGGAACAGGCCCTGCGCCAGCGCGCATCGGATATTCATATTGAACCCGGTGACGATCGCCTGAGAATTCGCCTGAGGGTAGATGGCGTTCTCCATTCTCTTGCGCCGCTTGCGCCGGAACTCGCCGCCCCCATCACCGCCCGACTTAAAGTGCTCAGCAATCTGGATATCGCTGAACACCGGGTACCGCAGGACGGTCAGTTTACCCTCACGCTCGCAGACCGCCCGATCTCGTTTCGGATCGCCACGCTTCCCTGCCGCGGCGGGGAAAAAATCGTCCTTCGCTTATTACACCAGGTCGAACAAGCGCTGGACCTCGAAGCGCTGGGGCTATCGTCTCAGCAGCTTGCCGCCTTTCGCTCGGCGCTTAACCAACCTCAGGGGCTGATGCTGGTCACCGGCCCGACGGGAAGTGGGAAAACCGTCACTTTGTATAGTGCGCTGCAGGCGCGGAATCGCGACGAGGTCAATATATGCAGCGTTGAAGATCCGCTGGAGATCCCCATCGTGGGGATGAATCAGACGCAGATTAATCCGCGGGCGGGCTTAACCTTTCACAGCGTACTGCGCGCCCTGCTACGCCAGGATCCCGATATCGTGATGGTCGGAGAGATACGCGATGCAGAAACCGCTGAAATTGCGATAAAAGCAGCGCAAACCGGGCACCTGGTTCTCTCAACGCTGCACACCAATTCAACCAGTGAAACGCTGGTTCGCCTGCAGCAGATGGGCGTTGCGCGCTGGATGATCTCATCCGCGCTTTCTCTGGTGGTTGCTCAACGCCTGGTACGCAAACTGTGCCCGCACTGCCGCCGGGAAACCGGCAGTTCGGCCGATGTTCCACACAGCCTGTGGCCACGGGCGCTTCCTCGCTGGCAGGCTCCGGGCTGTCAGCACTGCTATCACGGCTACTACGGTCGCCTGGCGCTATTTGAGCTGCTCCCCGTCACCACCGCGTTACGGCAGGCGATTACTCAGGGTCTTAGCGCCGGAGAGATCGAGTCCCTGGCGCGCGAATCCGGCATGATGACGCTGTTTGAGAGCGGCTGTCTGGCCGTCGAACGTGGGATGACAAGTCTGGAAGAGGTCGTTCGCGTGTTGGGAATACCGCATGGCGACTAAACGACTGTGGCGCTGGCGCGGTCTCTCTCTCCAGGGCATTCCCTGCCAGGGAACGCTCTGGCAGGATAATCGCCCTGAGGCATTGCAGGCTCTGCAGCGGCAGCGAATTATCCCGCTGACGCTGCGCCGCTGTAGCGTGCAAAGCGCCCTCTGGCATCCGCGCTACAGTGGCGAAATCATCCGCCAGCTGGCCGCGCTTCTTCAGGCCGGTCTCCCCCTGGCCGAGGGGCTGGAACTGCTGGCGCAGCAGCAGCCCAATGCGCAATGGCAGGCGCTGCTGCAAACCCTGGCGGAGGATCTGGCGCAGGGCATTTCGCTTTCAGGCTCCCTGGAAAAATGGCCTGAGGCGTTCCCTCCGCTCTATCTGGCCATGATTCGCACCGGTGAACTTACCGGTAAACTGGAACTTTGCTGCGCTCAGTTGGCCAGGCAGCAGCGAGAGCAGCTGCTCCTCACCGAAAAAGTGAAAACAGCGCTGCGCTACCCGTTGATTATCTTATCCCTGGCGCTGCTGGTGGTTATGGGAATGCTGTGCTTTGTCTTACCGGAATTCGCTGCTATATATCAAACCTTCAACACCCCGCTGCCGTGGCTGACCCGCGCGGTAATAAGCATTGGCGAAGGGTTAACTCGCTGTTGGCCACTGCTCGCTGCCCTGGGTATTTTACCTGCAATACTCAACCGGCTGATTTGCCAGCGGCCAGGCTGGCTGCTGTACCGTCAGAAGCTGCTCCATACGCTGCCGGTGTTTGGCAAACTGCTATGCGGCCAGCGGCTTAGCCAGATTTTTACCGTACTCGCATTGACGCAAAGCGCCGGAATCAGCTTTCTGCAAGGTCTGCAAAGCGTGGAGGAAACCCTGAGCTGCCCGCTATGGCGGCAGAGGCTCCAGCAGGTTTGCCGGCAAATTACCCACGGCGATCCCATCTGGCAGGCGCTCGCCAACGGCGGAGGCTTTACGCCGCTTTGCCTACAACTGATCCGTACCGGTGAAGCCTCGGGTTCGCTGGATACCATGCTGGAAAATCTGGCTCGTCACCATAGTGAGCTGACGCATCAGCAGGCAGATAATCTGGCGACCTTGCTGGAACCGATGATGTTGGTAGTGACCGGAACGATTGTCGGCGTGCTGGTGGTGGCGATGTATTTACCCATTTTTCATCTGGGCGACGCCATTAGCGGGATGGGGGGATAACGCTGGCGCAAACGCGCCAGCGAACGGCATTACAGGCTGTTGAACACGCGGTTCTCTTGTTCCTGTACGCGAATAAAAGTCGTGCGTTTAGTCAGTTCTTTCAGCCGCGAAGCACCTACGTAGGTGCATGCGGAACGCAGGCCGCCAAGAATATCGCGCGCGGTGTTTTCAACCGGGCCGCGCAGAGGCAGCTTAACGGTTTTGCCTTCAGCCGCACGGTACTGGGCTACGCCGCCAACGTGACGGGTCATCGCCGACTCCGAGCTCATGCCGTAGAACAGCATGAATTTTTCGCCGTTTTCTTCAACCACGGTACCGCCGCTCTCTTCGTGACCGGCCAGCATACCGCCAAGCATCACGAAATCCGCGCCGCCGCCGAAGGCTTTAGCCACATCGCCCGGCATAGTACATCCGCCGTCGCTGATAATCTGCCCGCCCAGGCCGTGCGCCGCATCGGCACACTCAATCACTGCGGAAAGCTGCGGATAGCCGACGCCGGTTTTCACGCGGGTTGTACATACGGAGCCCGGACCGATACCCACCTTAACGATATCAGCCCCCGAAAGAATCAGCTCTTCGCACATTTCGCCGGTCACAACGTTGCCCGCAATAATGGTTTTCTGCGGCCAGGCTTCGCGGGCTTTCGCGACAAACTGCACGAAGTGCTCTGAATAGCCATTCGCCACGTCAATGCACACAAAGCTAAGCTGCGGATTTTGGCTCAGAATCTGTTTTGTTTTTTCAAAATCCGCATCGGAGGTGCCGGTAGAGACCATGACGTGCTGCACGACATCTGCCGATACGCTCTGAACAAACGCCTGCCACTGTTCCACGCTGTAATGCTTATGTACGGCGGTCAAAACGCCAAATGAAGCCAGGGCTTTAGCCATGGCAAACGTGCCAACGGTGTCCATGTTAGCAGCAATGATCGGCACACCAGACCAGGTCTGGCCAGAATGTTTGAAAGTGAATTCACGTTCCAGCTGTACGTCAGAACGGCTTTTGAGGGTAGAACGTTTCGGGCGGATAAGAACGTCTTTAAAACCAAGCTTCAAATCTTCTTCAATACGCATGTGCGAATTCCTGGGGTTAATTGCATTATTGTGAGAGCACAACTCCAGTGACGTTATCATACGCACGAATCATGGCCGCGCAAGACTGCGATTTTCACTTTTTTTACGCTACAATCGTATAAATTTACCTGGTGAACAGCCAAAAGCGAATTTGCGATATCCCATCGCAGGCGTATCATTTTTAACCATTTGATTTACATGCGCAAAAAGAACCAGGGTACGTGGTGACAGCCATTTATTGGTTGATATCACGTCGATAAAACCACTGTCGCAGTGGCGTCGTCGCGTCGTAAATCACGGCTCTGTTATTGAAAAATGTGCATGTAGTCAGTTTCAGGATTGAGGTGTATGACATACACGGTAGCGTTAACAGGCGGCATCGGTAGCGGTAAAAGTACCGTAGCCGACGCATTCTCACACCTCGGGGTTAACGTTATTGATGCTGACATTATCGCGCGCCAGGTGGTCGAGCCCGGTACTCCGGGGCTAAACGCGATTGCTCAACGCTTCGGTCCGCAGATCCTGAATAAAGATGGCACCCTTAACCGTCGCGCTCTGCGTGAACATATTTTCGCTCATGCAGAGGATAAGAACTGGCTAAACGCGCTGCTGCACCCGCAAATTCAGCAGGAAACGCGTCGCCAGATGCAGCTTGCCACCTCGTCTTATATTCTCTGGGTTGTACCTTTACTGGTCGAAAACCGTTTGTCCGCCAAAGCCGATCGGGTCCTTGTTGTCGATGTGCCGAAAGAGACGCAGATAGCGCGCACGATGCTTCGCGATCGGGTCAGTCGGCAACATGCGGAACATATTCTTGCCGCTCAGGCAACGCGCGAACAGCGCCTTGCCGTTGCGGATGATGTTATTGAAAATATGGGTTCACCTGATGCCATCGCATCAGCTGTCGCCCGCCTGCATGCAAAGTATCAACAGCTGGCAGCGCAGGCCGCCTCACAGGAAAAACCGTAATGTCTACCCCTGTTCTATTTGAACATCCGCTTAATGAAAAAATGCGCACCTGGCTGCGTATTGAGTTTTTGCTCCAGCAGCTGACCGTACATCCCGCCATTACCAGCCATGCGGATGCGCTGCATTTTTTCCGCAATATCGGCGATCTTTTAGATGTTTTTGAACGCGGTGAAGTACGTACCGATCTGATGAAAGAGCTGGATCGCCAACAGAGGAAGCTGCAATCCTGGGCGGAAGTCCCTGGGGTTGATCAGGATCGTATCAACGAACTGCGTCAGCAGCTGAAGCAATCAGGCAGTACGTTAATGTCGGCGCCGCGTATCGGCCAGTACCTGCGAGAGGATCGCCTGATCGCCCTGGTACGCCAACGCCTGAGTATCCCGGGCGGCTGCTGTAGCTTCGATCTTCCGACGCTGCACATCTGGCTGCATATGCCGCAGGAATATCGCGATGAGCAGGTCGGTAAGTGGCTGGCCAGCCTGGAACCGCTGACGCAATCGCTGATGCTCATTCTCGATCTCATCCGTAACTCGGCCCCCTTCCGTAAGCAGACCAGCCTGAACGGTTTTTATCAGGACAACGGCGAAGATGCCGATCTGCTGCGTCTGCGGTTGGATCTTGCCAGCCAGCTCTACCCCCAAATATCAGGCCACAAGAGCCGCTTTGCCATCCGCTTTATGCCGCTGGACAGCGAGCACGGCATCGTGCCGGAGCGTTTTGATTTTGAACTGGCCTGCTGTTAAGGAGTCAATATGTCAGAAGAGATAACCGTCAACTGCCCAACCTGCGGCAAAATTGTAGTCTGGAATGAGCAGAGCCCGCATCGCCCGTTCTGCTCCAAACGCTGTCAGCTTATCGATTTAGGCGAATGGGCAGCGGAAGAGAAACGTATCCCAAGCAGCAGCGATCTGTCAGATAGCGACGGCTGGAGCGAAGAAAAAGAGTAACGGATTTCGGGCGGGCATGTACAGGCCCGCCCTGATTTGCCGGATGCAGGCGCCCCCTACCCGATCAGAGAACCTTGAATTAACTTCGTAATGACGGGTTCGTTTGCCGGCGGAAAATCCTCAGCAACGAGCGCGCTCTGCGCAATCCAGCGGCCCGGCTGCCCTTCTTTCCCCCACGGCTCGCCTTCCCAGCTGTTCACCAGCCAGAACCATAGCGTGATATGGCGATCGGGAAACTGGTACTCCAGCTTATCAAACAGGCTGTAAGCTTTGGCTGTAATGCCGACCTCTTCCTGCAGCTCGCGTACTAAGGCCTGTTCGGACGACTCGCTCTCTTCAATTTTACCGCCCGGGAATTCAAGCTTGTTCGCCATATGCGCATCGGCGGCCCGCTGAGTGATAAAAATCTCCCCTTGCGAATTACGGATAATACCCACTGAAATTTGCAGCGTTTTCATTGTCTTCATTCCATAAAAAAGGCGCAGATATCTGCGCCCTGGTATTCAATATTGTAAAAGCTTAGCTCAGGCGACCGTGGCACTGCTTGTATTTTTTGCCAGAACCGCACGGGCAAGGATCGTTACGACCCACTTTACGCTCGCCGGTTTGTTCAGCCAGCGCGGCCGCGGCTGCGCTATCATCGTCCTGATGGCTCAGCTGCTGCATCTGCGCCAGACGCTCAGCTTCTTCACGACGCTGCTGCTCCATCGCCTCAACCTCTTCCGGCATCCGCACCTGAACTTTGCTCAGGGTACTGATCACTTCATATTTCAGGGATTCCAGCATTGAAGCGAACATGGAGAAAGATTCACGCTTATATTCCTGCTTCGGATCTTTCTGCGCATAGCCGCGCAGGTGGATCCCCTGACGCAGGTAGTCCATCGCCGCCAGGTGCTCTTTCCACAGGGAGTCCAGCGTTTGCAGCATGACGCCTTTTTCAAAGTGACGCATCATCTCAGCGCCAACCACTTCTTCCTTACGCTGATAGGTTTCAATGGCGCTCTGCAGAATGCGCTCACGCAGCGTTTCTTCATGAAGCTCCGGCTCTTTATCCAGCCACTCTTTGAGCGGCAGCTCGAGGTCGAAGTCATTTTTCAGACGCTCCTGCAGGCCTTCAATATCCCACATCTCTTCCAGAGACTGCGGAGGAATATGGGCATCGATGGTCGCTTTAAATACGTCTTCACGAATGCTGTTAATCGTCTCGCTCACGTCGGTCACGTCGAGCAGCTCATTACGCTGGGTGTAAATAGCGCGACGCTGATCGTTAGCCACATCGTCATATTCCAGCAGCTGCTTACGAATATCGAAGTTGCGGCTCTCGACTTTACGCTGCGCGTTGGCAATCGCTTTGGTCACCCACGGATGCTCGATAGCCTCACCCGGCTTCATACCCAGTTTACGCATCATGCCGGACACGCGGTCAGACGCGAAGATACGCATCAGGGCATCTTCCATCGACAGATAGAAACGGGAAGAACCGGCGTCCCCCTGACGGCCTGAACGACCGCGGAGCTGGTTATCAATACGGCGGGATTCATGGCGTTCGGTGCCGATGATATGCAAACCGCCCGCAGCCAGTACCGCATCGTGACGAACCTGCCAGTCGGCTTTGATCTGCGCAATCTGTTCTGGAGTCGGGTCTTCCAGCTGGGCGACCTCGGCCTGCCAGCTACCGCCAAGCATAATGTCGGTACCACGGCCGGCCATGTTGGTCGCAATGGTTACCGCAGACGGATAGCCCGCCTGCGCAACGATGTCCGCTTCGCTGGCGTGGAATTTCGCGTTCAGCACGTTGTGCTTGATGCCCGCCTTCGTTAATTCATTAGAGACCACTTCTGATTTTTCGATAGAAATGGTACCCACCAGCACCGGCTGACCCGCGGCGGTACGCTGCTTAATATCTTCGATAATGGCCTGAATTTTTTCCGCTTCGGTCATATAGACCAGGTCCGCCATGTCTTTACGAATCATCGGACGGTTGGTCGGAACCACAACGGTATCCAGCTTATAGATTGAGCTAAATTCAAACGCTTCGGTATCGGCGGTACCGGTCATCCCTGCCAGCTTCTCGTACAGGCGGAAATAGTTCTGGAAGGTAATTGAAGCCAGCGTCTGGTTCTCGTTCTGAATATCAACGCCTTCTTTCGCTTCAACGGCCTGGTGCAGGCCATCGGACCAGCGGCGCCCCTGCATCGTACGGCCGGTGTGTTCGTCGACGATGATCACTTCGCCATCTTTCACGATGTAATCAACATCGCGGGTGAACAGCACATGCGCGCGCAGCGCGGCGGTCACGTGGTGCATCAGCATGATATTGGTCGGTGAGTACAGCGACTCGCCTTCTTCCATAATACCTTCATTCACCAGCAGCTCTTCAATCAACACCAGGCCGCGTTCGGTCAGGTTTACCTGACGCGCTTTCTCATCGACGGAGAAGTGCCCTTCGCCGGTAAAGGTCTCGGAGTCTTCTTTATCCTGACGCACCAGGTGCGGAATGATCTTGTTCACCTTCTTATACATTTCCGAGCTGTCTTCAGCCGGGCCGGAAATAATAAGCGGGGTACGCGCTTCATCGATCAGAATGGAGTCGACTTCATCCACCAGCGCATAGTGCAGTTTGCGCTGTACGCGCTCTTCAGGACTGAAGGCCATATTGTCGCGCAGATAGTCAAAGCCGTATTCGTTGTTGGTACCGTAAGTAATATCGGCTGCGTAGGCTTCACGCTTGGCCGGCGCAGGCAGGCCGGACATGTTAATGCCAACGGTCATCCCCAGGAATTCAAACAGCGGGCGGTTGTTCTCGGCATCACGCTGCGCCAGATAGTCGTTGACGGTCACCACGTGAACGCCTTTACCGGTCAGCGCATTCAGATAGGCAGGCAGAGTTGCGGTCAGCGTTTTACCTTCACCGGTACGCATTTCTGCAATACAGCGGTCGTTGAGAACCATGCCGCCCAGCAGCTGAACGTCAAAGTGACGCATGCCGAAGACGCGTTTACTGGCTTCACGCACGACGGCAAAGGCTTCCGGGATCAGGCTCTCCAGGGCTTCGCCTTTTTCCAGGCGAGCGCGGAACTCAGCGGTTTTCCCTTTCAGTTCGTCGTCGGACAGTTTTTCCATGGACGGTTCCATGGCGTTGATCACGTTGACGGCTTTGCGCATACGACGCAGCGTACGGTCGTTACGACTACCGAATACTTTAGTTAATAATTTGATTAGCATAATAAAATCTCAAACGCCCCGCGGTGCGGAGTCACAAAAAAATAGAATGGTCCGTTTTTGGTTTAGCTGAGACGTTGAGGCCCTGCGCGTATGCCGGCCACCTGGCTAATCCAGGTACAGACGCGAAACGCGCAGTGGGAAATAGAGGGGTTATATGCCGCCAGATGAACAATGGCCGGAGGTTTACTCTCCTGCGTCAACAGCGCGCTAAGCGTGTCGAGAAGGGCCAGATGCTGCGCCTGAAGCGGTGAAGACTCTTCCGCTACCGGCAGCGCCTGCGGGGCCATCGCAAAAGAGAGGTGGCGAATGACCGTACGAATGGCGTGCTGATGCCAGTAATCAACCGTGAAATTGGGCCGACGACTGGAAGATTCCAGCAGCGCTAGCTGAGAAAAATTAACTTTAGCAGGATTATGGTTGCTGGACGTCGTTTTAGCGGGTGACGCGGTCTCATGCTCATGACCATTGCTAAGCGCAGGCAGGCCGAGGCTAGCCGCGACCATCCCCAACAGGAGATGCGGCCAGAAATACCGTCTGCCAAACTGTCGCCAGCGCGTCAGCAATCCACTCACTTACGTTACCTTTTGTTGGTAGCAACCCTAAGAAATATTTTGCGTCCAAATACTAACATTAATACGCCGTCACGGCAGCAGGAATGAGGTCTCAGGCGGGGGAAAAACGTTTAAAAAAGGAACGAACGCGCAAAAAATGCAGTTAAAAATCAAAGCAGGACTCAGCGGGAATATAAAAAAGAAAACGACTGGCTCCCTGGCCGGAGAGAGTACCAGGTTACCAGTCGAATTTACTGCCGGGTCTGACTTATGCCAGAACCAGCGTCGGGGCGCGGAACGCCAGCGGCATTTCTGCGTCGTCCTCGAAGGTCACATACTCCCAGGCTTCCTGTTTTGCCAGAACAGCCTGCAGCAGTTTGTTATTCAACGCGTGACCGGATTTGTACGCCGTAAATGCGCCGATAATGTTGTGACCACACATAAAGAGGTCGCCAATGGCATCCAGCATTTTGTGACGGACAAACTCATCTTCAAAGCGCAAACCGTCTTCGTTCAGTACGCGATAATCGTCAACAACGATGGCACAATCGAAGCTGCCGCCCAGGCACAGGCCGCGGGACTGCAGATATTCGATATCACGCATAAAACCGAAGGTACGCGCGCGGCTAATCTGGCGCATAAACGCATCAGCCGAGAAGTTCATTGCGTAGCGCTGGCTGCTGGAGTCAATCGCCGGATGGTTAAAATCAATGGTGAAGTCCAGTGAAAAACCATTATACGGTTTGAATTCGGCCCATTTATCGCCATCTTCAACGCGAACTGTCTCTTTGATACGCACAAATTTCTTAGCGCAGTTCAGTTCATCGATGCCGGCATCCAGCAACAGATAAACGAACGGAGCCGCACTACCGTCCATAATTGGGACTTCCGGCGCATCGACTTCAATAATAATGTTGTCGATACCCAAGCCAGCCAGCGCGGCATTGAGGTGCTCAACCGTCGATATCCGCACGTCATGCTCATTGACCAGGCAAGTACAGAGCATGGTATCACGCACAGATTTGGCATCAGCCGGAAAATCAACCGGTGGATTCAAGTCGGTGCGACGATAGATGACCCCGGTATTTGCCGGCGCAGGGCGTAACGTCAGGGTGACTTTCTTGCCGGTATGCAAACCGACGCCAGTCGCCTGAACGATACGTTTAAGAGTCCTTTGTTTGATCATCGTATAATCTCGCCAAGTTACCTATCCAACCGAAGTGTACTATACATTCGGCAGGCCAGTTTAGCACAAAGAGCGCAGATGCCCAACTTCCAGCCAATTCTTAATCGGCCTGCTTACGCAGGAAGGCTGGAATATCCAGATAATCTGGCTCTTTCGCGGCCTGCGGCGTATTGTCGTTGACCACTTTTGCGGCCGGTTTCTGCTCTTGCGTCAGTGGAGACATACCGTGCTGCTGGTAACGATCCATCACCGGCTGCTGCACCTGTTTGTTGGTGACCAGGGTGATTTCCGGACGTTTGTCCATACCGATACCGGTAGCAACGACGGTGACGCGCAGCTCGTCGTTCATATCCGGGTCCAGAGAGGTACCGATAACCACGGTGGCGTTATCCGAAGCAAATGCGCGGATAGTGTTACCTACGGTCTCGAACTCATCCAGACGCAGGTCGAAGCCCGCAGTGATGTTGACCAGAACGCCACGCGCGCCGGACAGATCGATATCTTCCAGCAGCGGAGAAGAGATCGCCATTTCAGCCGCTTCTTCCGCACGGTCTTCACCGCTCGCCACGCCGGAGCCCATCATGGCGTAGCCCATTTCAGACATCACTGTACGCACGTCCGCAAAGTCGACGTTCATCAGGCCTGGGCGGGTGATCAGCTCAGCGATACCCTGCACCGCGCCTTTCAGCACGTCGTTGGCCGCACCGAAAGCGTCGAGCAGAGAAATGCCGCGGCCGAGAACCTTCAGCAGCTTGTCGTTCGGGATGGTGATCAGCGAATCCACATGCTTGGACAGCTCGGTGATGCCCTGCTCAGCGAACGCCATGCGCTTCTTGCCTTCAAAATTGAACGGCTTAGTCACCACGGCAACGGTGAGGATACCTAAATCTTTTGCAACTTCAGCCACCACTGGCGCAGCACCGGTTCCGGTACCGCCGCCCATGCCGGCTGCGATAAACACCATATCGGCGCCGTCAAGGGCGGCACGCAGCGCTTCACGGTCTTCATCCGCCGCGTTACGGCCGACTTCCGGGTTTGCGCCTGCGCCCAGACCTTTGGTAATACCGCTACCGATCTGGATAGTCTGGCCAACAGCCGTTTTGCGCAGAGCCTGCGCGTCGGTGTTCACCGCGAAAAATTCAACACCCTCAATGCGCTCGCGCACCATGTGCTCAACGGCGTTACCGCCGCCGCCGCCGACGCCGATGACTTTAATCACCGCGTCGTTGGTCAGTTCCATAGGTTCAAACATAATTTCTCTCTCCGTTGTGCCTGTCGCCTGAGAACGCTAATTTTCTGCGTTCTCTTAAAAAATTAAAACTCTTTTCGCAACCAACTGTTGAGTCGTTTGATCCACGACCCGACCGTTACGCGTTTTTCCACCTCTGCTTCACCACTGAGATGAGATTCCTTCCCGTAGTGCAGCAGCCCAACCGCCGTCGAGTAATACGGCTCCTGGGCATAATCCGTTAATCCGGTAATATTCAGCGGCGCGCCAATTCTCACCTGCGTATGGAATACGCGCTGCGCACAGGCGGCAAGTCCTTCAATTTGCGCCGCACCGCCGGTTAATACAATGCCAGCCGCCAGGTGGTGCTTCACACCTTGTTGACGGAGCTGTTCCTGCAGCTGCAGGATCTCTTCATTCACCAGGTTGAGCAATTCGGTATAACGTGGCTCAATCACCTCGGCCAGCGTCTGACGCTGCAGACTACGAGGCGGACGCCCGCCCACGCTGGGGACTTCCACGTTCTCGTCTTTACCAACGATGGAACCCAGCGCACAGCCGTGACGCACTTTAATGGCTTCTGCGTCGCTCGGCGGCGTACCGAAAGCGTAGGCAATATCGCTGGTCACCACGTTGCCCGCGTACGGGATCACTTTGGTATGACGCAGCGCGCCGCCGGTATAGACCGCAATATCCATTGTACCACCGCCGATATCCACCACGCAGACACCCAGTTCACGTTCGTCTTCCGTTAATACGGAATAGCTGGCGGCTAAACCGGCGAAAATAAGCTGGTCGACTTTCAGACCGCAACGTTCCACCGCTTTGACAATATTTTTTGCCATATCGTTATGGCAGGTAATCAAATGCACTTTCGCCTGCATGCGTACGCCAGACAGTCCTACGGGGTTTTTAATCCCCTCCTGGTAGTCGATGGCGTACTCCTGCGGGATAACGTGCAGAACGCGATGCTCGTCGCGCACGCGAACCGATTTCGCGGTATGTACCACGTTCTCTACGTCGTCCTGCGTCACTTCTTCTTCAGAAATCGGCACCATACCGATTTCATTTTGACAGCTGATATGTTTGCCTGAAAGCGCCAGATAGACTGACGAGATCTGGCAATCCGCCATCAGTTCGGCCTGGTCAATGGCGCGCTGCACGCATTTCACCACGGATTCCAGGTCGTTCACTCCGCCTTTATCCATACCACGCGATGGGCAACTGCCCACGCCAATGATATTAATCATACCGTCGGGCAGAACTTCCCCTACTAAAGCGGCAACCTTAGCGGTGCCAATCTCCAGTCCAACTACCAGTTTTCTGTCCGTCGCCTTGATCATTGTTGTTCTGCCTGTGCCTGATTCTGTTGTTGTTGAGTTTCCTCTACAGGAGCCGGTACCCAACCGACTGCCGCTCCCGAGTCATAACGCAAATCAACGTAGCTTATCCGTTTGCCGTCGGTCTGCGCCTGCTGCTGAAGAACCGGGTAGAGTTCCATAAAGCGCTGAAGCCGTTTCATGGTGTCACCCCGGCCAAGGTTGAGCTTAATGTCGTTATTAAGCGTCAACTGCCAGGAGCGACGCGCGGTCATTGCCGCTACTTTCAACGTGAATTTATCCTTTGCCAGCACCTGCCCCATGTCGCGGTATCCCTGAAGGACTTCGTTCTCACTGCCTTCCGGGCCGTACAACATCGGTAAATTCTGTTTACTGGTGCGATCTGACGGCACGCTGAAAGAATTTCCGTCCACGTCTACCATATGCTGATCATTCCAGCGCGCTATCGGCACATATTCAACCAGATGAATCTTC
Organism: Klebsiella sp. PL-2018; assembly: GCF_019048985.1. Taxonomy (NCBI): domain Bacteria; kingdom Pseudomonadati; phylum Pseudomonadota; class Gammaproteobacteria; order Enterobacterales; family Enterobacteriaceae; genus Klebsiella; species Klebsiella sp. PL-2018. The sequence continues at coordinate 975,521 of NZ_CP077673.1, read as the reverse complement.
AATTCGTCCGGCCACTGCTTTCTGACGCTCGCCTGCTTAATCCACGGCAGACGTTCAATCTGGCTTTGAATAATGTTGACGTCCTGCGTCATAAAGGTGCCCGGCGACCCTAATGCCAGAATCGCCTGACGGATATCATCGTTGCGCGTGTAGTGACGCTCACCGGTGACCACCATCTTTGACAGCGGTAACCGCTGTGCATCTTCCATCCAGCCCAGAACCATCCATCCGCTGACCAGCACGGTACAGAGCACCGCCAGCAGGAAGAAGATACCCGCCAGACGAGAGCCATTACTTCGACGCGAAGAGATTTCGTCTTCCTCTTCGTGGTTCCGCGTATTCAGCGCAGCCTGCGACATATCACCCCGCCAGGTCCAGAATTCGTACAACAAGCTGCGAGAAGCTCATCCCTGCCTGACGCGCCGCCATGGGCACCAGGCTATGGCTGGTCATGCCAGGAGAGGTGTTTGCTTCCAGCAGATAAAACTGGCCATCGCTGTCCAGCATCACATCAATTCGCCCCCAGCCGTAACAGCCAAGACTATCCCAGGCTTTTTGCACCAGAGCCTGGATTTCTGCCTCGCGCGCGGAATCTTCCAGGCCAGGGCAGAAATATTGCGTTTCATCAGAGAGATACTTTGCTTCATAATCATAGAAGGTTCCAGCCGCCTGGATACGTATTGACGGTAAAATTTCTTCTCCGACGATAGCGACGGTAAATTCCGGCCCACTGAGCCATTTTTCAATCAGAACTTCGTCATCATGCTGAAAAGCCAGCGCCAATGCATTTTGTAATGCACAACTTTCGCTGACTTTGGACATACCGACGCTGGATCCTTCGCGACTGGGTTTAACAATCAACGGCAGTCCGAGGGCGGAAATCTGCTGTTCTACCTCAGCGGAAAGCCCCGCGGTAAACTGTTTACGCGTTAGCGCAACCCACGGCGCAACCGGCAGCCCGGCGCCCTGCCACAGCAGTTTGCTGCGCAGCTTATCCATTGAGATAGCGGAAGCCATCACGCCGCTGCCGGTATAGGGGAGTTGAATCAGCTCCAGCAGACCCTGCAACGTACCATCTTCACCGCCGCGACCGTGCAAGGCAATAAACGCTTTCTGAAAACCCATATTTTTCAATTGGGTAATATCCACGTCGCGCGGGTCGACCGGGTGCGCATCGACCCCGGCTTCGCGCAGGCCGGCGATCACCGCCGAACCTGAATTGAGAGAGACTTCACGTTCAGCGGAGGTTCCGCCAAAGAGGACCGCGATTTTATCAGCCATGGCGCTCCTCCTGCGATTTTTGCGGCTGCAATTTGATTTCCGCCAGGTGACGGGCGATTTTACCGATATTTCCCGCCCCCTGAACCAGCACCAGATCGTTGCCGGTCAATACTGAAGCCAGCATCTCTGCCGCCTGCGCCGGGTCGGAAACCAGAATCGGGTCGACTTTACCGCGGCCGCGAATCGTACGGCACAGCGAGCGGCTGTCGGCGCCAGGAATAGCGGCTTCGCCCGCGGAATAAACGTCCAGCATCAGCAGCGCGTCAACCTGGGTCAGCACGTTGGCGAAATCATCGTACAGATCGCGCGTACGGGTAAAACGGTGCGGCTGAAACAGCATCACCAGGTTTTTATCCGGCCAGCCCGCTCGCGCCGCTTTGATGGTGGCATCCACTTCCGTAGGATGATGACCATAATCATCGATCAGCATCGCGGTACCCTCTTTACCGTTAACTTCAGCTAAGGGGTATTCGCCAAGGAAATCAAAGCGACGGCCGGTGCCCTGGAAGCTTTCCAGCGCGCGCAAAATAGCGTCATCATCAATGCCCTCTTCCGTGGCAACGGCCACCGCCGCCGCCGCGTTCAGCGCGTTGTGGCGACCCGGTGCGTTCAGCGTCACCTGAATGACCTCTTTATCCTGGCGAACCAGACGGAAATGGCCCTGAGCGCCAACCTGACGATACTCTTCCACGCGAACGTCGGCATCATCGCTAAATCCGTAGGTGGTGAGCTGGCGGCCAACGCGCGGCAGCAGTTCACGAATCACCGGATCGTCCACGCACATCACCGCGCGTCCGTAGAACGGCAGATTGTGCAGGAAGTTAATAAACGTCTGCTTCAGGTTTTCGAAGTCGCCGTGGTAGGTATCCATATGATCGGCTTCGATATTGGTCACGATAGCGACCATCGGCTGTAAATGCAGGAACGAGGCGTCGCTTTCGTCCGCTTCGGCAATCAGGTAACGACTATGGCCAAGGCGCGCGTGCACGCCAGCGGCTTTGACCAGACCACCGTTCACGAAGGTAGGATCCAGCCCGGCTTCAGCGTAAATGCTCGAGACCATCGCCGTGGTTGTGGTCTTTCCGTGCGTGCCGGCAATGGCAATACCGTGGCGAAAACGCATCAGCTCCGCCAGCATCTCGGCGCGGCGAATAACCGGAATACGCGCTTCGTGGGCGGCGACGATTTCCGGGTTATCCGCAGAAATCGCGCTGGAAACCACGACAACGCTCGCATCGCGCACGTTTTCAGGGCGATGGTTGAAATAAATAGTGGCGCCAAGCTGAGTCAACTGCTGGGTCACCGGATTCGGCGCCAGGTCGGAGCCGCTAATCTGATAACCTTCGTTGGCCAGAACTTCGGCAATACCGCCCATGCCGGCACCGCCAATGCCAACAAAGTGAATGTGCCGGACGCGACGCATCTCGGGCACTATGGAACGCAGTTTTGCCAGATCTTGTGTATTCATTCTTTACGCCATCAACTTCTTTATTCGGACGGTGATCATCACCGCGATTAACGCGCCAGTGCTGCGGCGCTCACTTCTTCTGCTACCCGTTCGGTCGCGTCCGGAATCGAGGCTCTGCGCGCTCGCTCCGCCATATCCAGCAGCGTCTCGCGATCCCAACCCGCCAAGGTTTGCGCGACGGCCTCCACGGTAAACTGCGGCTGCTCAAGGATCTTCGCTGCCCCTGCCTTCTCTAACGGCAGCGCATTCCAGTACTGCTGACGATCTTTGTGCTGAAAAGGCACAAACAGCGCCGGTAAACCCGCGGCGGCAATTTCGCTCACCGTCAGCGCCCCGGAACGACATACGACAACATCGGCCCAGGCATAAGCCGCCGCCATGTCGTCAATAAATTCGGTGACTTTGTGCTGCGGCTGGCCGGCGTCGGAATAAGCCTGCTGTACGCTCTCCTGGCCCCCTTTACCGCTCTGGTGCCAGATGGTGACAGCAGAACCCAGCTTCGCCGCCACCTGCGGCATCGTCTGATTGAGCACGCGCGCGCCCTGCGAGCCGCCGACGACCAATACGCGAATCGGCCCCTGACGCCCGACTAACCGCTGTTCCGGCAGCGGCAGCGCCAGCACATCGGTACGAACCGGGTTGCCAACAACGTCGGCATGCGGGAAAGCGCCGGGAAATGCCTGCATGACCTTTTTGGCAATTTTCGCCAGCCATTTATTCGTCAGGCCGGCAATCCCGTTCTGTTCATGCAGGACAACCGGGATCCCCAGCGACCATGCCGCCAGACCGCCGGGTCCGGAAACATAGCCGCCCATGCCCAGCACCACGTCCGGCTGAAAACGCTGCATAATCGCTCGCGCCTGACGCCAGGCGTTGAAAATACGCACCGGCGCCAGCATCTGCGCCTTCAGGCCCTTGCCGCGCAGGCCGGATATCTGAATGAAATCAATTTCAATGCCGTGCTTCGGCACTAAATCCGCTTCCATACGATCCGCGGTACCCAGCCAGCGGACCTGCCAGCCCTGGTCCATTAAATGGTGCGCAACCGCCAGTCCCGGGAACACGTGTCCGCCGGTACCGCCTGCCATCACCATTAAGCGCTTTTCCTGACCGCTCATCGAACACCCCGTGTAAACGCCTGGGCTTTTTCCAGACGCGTTTCATAATCAATTCGTAACAGCAACATGATCGCCGTCGACATAATCAGCAGGCTCGAACCGCCGTAACTGATCAGCGGCAGCGTCAGGCCTTTGGTTGGCAGCATCCCCGCCGCCGCGCCGACGTTAACCAGCGCCTGAAAGCTAAACCAGATCCCAATGGCGCAGGCCAGAAATCCGGAGAAACGGTGGTCAATCTCCAGCGCTTTGCGGCCAATGGACATGGCGCGAAAAGCGACGAAGAATACCATTAAAAGTGCGAGTACCACACCGATATAACCGAGCTCTTCACCGATAATGGCGAAGATGAAATCGGTGTGCGCCTCGGGCAAATACTCCAGCTTCTGGACCGAATTGCCCAGGCCCTGCCCCCACATTTCGCCGCGACCAAAGGCCATCAGCGACTGGGTTAGCTGGTAGCCGCTGCCGAACGGATCTTCCCACGGGTTCCAGAAAGAGGTCACGCGGCGGATACGGTACGGTTCAGCCAGAATCAGCAGTACGACCGCCGAAAGCCCCATCCCGATAATGGCGATGAACTGCCACAGCTTGGCTCCCGCCAGGAACAGCATGGCCAGGGTGGTCACAAACAGCACGACGACGGTACCGAGGTCAGGCTGCGCCAGCAGTAAAATCGCCAGTACGAAAATCACGCCCATCGGCTTTAAGAAGCCGCGCAGGTTGTTACGCACTTCGTCGCCTTTACGCACGAGGTAGTTGGCGATGTAGCAGAACAGCGACAGCTTGGTAAACTCCGCAGGCTGGATACGCAGCGGCCCCAGCGCAATCCAGCGCGACGCCCCGTTAACCGAGCTGCCGACCACCAGAACAATCAGCAGCATGACGATAGAGGCGATCAGCATCGCGGTACTGTGGCGCTGCCAGAACTCCATCGGCAGGCGCAGCGTCACCATCGCCAGCCCTAGCGCCAGCAGAATGTATAAGCCATCGCGCTTGGCAAACAGAAACGGATCGTTCGCCAGACGCTGGCCTACCGGCATCGACGCCGAGGTCACCATAATGAAGCCGATTGCGGCCAGGCCAAAGGTCAGCCACAGCAGCATCCGGTCATACATCACCAGGCTATCAGTATCTTTTTGCCGCGAGCCCATCACCCAGCCTTTCAGCGCGGCGAACAGCCATGCGAAAATAAACATTCCCGGCAGACGCGGCAGTCTCAGCCGTGGCATTTTCAGGCGCGGGAGTGATAAACGCATCAACCTAACTCCTTCGCCAGGCGAGCAAAGATGTCGCCGCGTTGTTCAAAGTTTTTAAACTGATCGAGGCTGGCGCACGCGGGAGACAGCAGCACCATATCACCCGCGACAACCTGCGGCGCAATCTGGCGCATCGCCTGCTCCATGGTTTCCGTTTGCACGGCGACGTCCGGGCGAAGGGCCGCCAGCTGCGCGCCGTCGCGGCCGAAGCAGTACAGGCGAACGTTGTCGCCGGTCAGGTAACGGCTTAACGGCGTGAAATCAGCGGATTTCCCATCGCCGCCCAGCAGCAGATAGAGCGTTCCATCAAGATGCAGCCCATTGAGCGCCGCTTCAGTACTGCCGACGTTGGTGGCTTTAGAATCGTTGATCCAGCGCACGCCGTTGTGCTCCAGCACCAGTTGGAAACGATGCGCCAGCCCGGTGAATGTGGTCAGCGCTTTCAGGCTACTGGCGCGCGGCAGACCCGCCGCGTCCGCCAGAGCCAGGGCCGCAAGCGCGTTACTGTAGTTATGCTGGCCGCTAATCTTCATCTCTTTGACGTTGAGCACTTTCTCGCCTTTGACGCGCAGCCAGGTTTCTCCCTGCTGGCGGTTCAGGTGATAGTCACCAACGTCAACGCCGAAGCTGATGCAGCGATCGTCAGCGCCGCGTACCGGCATGGTTAACGCATCGTCGGCATTAACGATACAGGCCCGGGCGTTCTCATAAACGCGCAGTTTGGCGGCGCGGTACTGCTGAAGCCCCAGCGGATAGCGGTCCATATGATCTTCGGTGACGTTAAGGATCGTCGCCGCGGCCGCCCGCAGGCTGGAGGTGGTTTCCAGCTGGAAGCTGGAAAGCTCCAGGACATAGAGTTCGCGCTCAGCATCCAGCAGCATCAGCGCCGGCAGGCCAATATTGCCCCCGACGCCAACGTTCAACCCCGCCGCTTTCGCCATTTCTCCCACAAGGGAAGTCACGGTGCTTTTACCGTTGGAACCGGTGATCGCAATAATCGGCGCCTGCGCCTCGCGGCAGAACAGTTCGATATCGCCGACAATTTCTACTCCCGCATCCGCCGCGGCGCTCAGGGAAGGATGCGCCAGCGCGATGCCAGGGCTGGCAACAATCAGGTCCGCCGTCAACAGCCAGTCTTCGTTCAGACCGCCGACATAGCGCTCAACGGCTTCCGGCAGCTTATCCAGCCCCGCCGGCGCAACGCGGGTATCCATCACCCGCGGCGTCACGCCGCGAGCCATGAAAAAGTCCACGCATGACAGGCCGGTCATACCCAGCCCAATAATGACGACTTTTTTACCCTGATAATCTGCCATGATTAACGTACCTTCAGCGTCGCCAGGCCAATCAGCACCAGCATCAGCGAAATAATCCAGAAACGCACGATAACGCGCGGTTCCGGCCAGCCTTTCAGTTCATAGTGATGGTGAATCGGCGCCATGCGGAAGATGCGCTGACCGCGCAGCTTGAAGGAGCCGACCTGCAGAATCACCGAGAGCGTTTCCACCACAAATACACCGCCCATAATCACCAGCAGGAATTCCTGGCGCAGCAGCACGGCGATAATCCCCAGCGCGCCGCCGAGTGCCAGCGAACCCACATCGCCCATAAAGACCTGTGCCGGATAGGTGTTAAACCACAGGAAGCCCAGGCCCGCGCCGACAATCGCTGTACAGACGATCACCAGTTCACCGGCGTGACGCAAATAAGGGATATGCAGGTAGTTGGCGAAATTCATGTTCCCGGTCGCCCAGGCAACCAGCGCGAAGCCGGCGGCAACGAATACGGTTGGCATAATCGCCAGCCCATCAAGGCCGTCGGTCAGGTTGACCGCATTACCGGTCCCGACGATAACGAAATAGGCCAGCAGGACGTAGAACAGGCCCAGCTGCGGCATCACGTCTTTAAAGAACGGCACCACCAGCTGAGTCGCCGGCGTATCTTTACCCGCCATATACAGCGCAAAGGCGACGCCCAGCGCAATCACCGACATCCAGAAGTATTTCCAGCGGGCAATCAGACCCTTGGTATCTTTACGAACCACTTTACGGTAGTCATCAACGAAGCCGATGATGCCGTAGCCCACCAGTACCGTCAGCACGCACCAGACGTAGGGGTTAGATGGATAGGCCCACAGCAGAACGGAGACAACAATGGCGGTCAGGATCATGATCCCGCCCATGGTCGGCGTACCGCGCTTACTAAAGTGAGATTCCGGGCCATCGTTACGTACAACCTGGCCAAAGGAGAGTTTTTGCAGACGGGCGATCATGCGCGGGCCCATCCACAGAGAGATGAACAGCGCGGTCAGCAGGCTGACAATGGCGCGAAACGTCAGGTAGGAAAAGACGTTAAAGCCTGAATAATATTTGACCAAATGTTCGGCCAGCCATACTAACATGTTCCGTTCTCCTGTAATGCGCGTACTACCACTTCCATGGCGGCACTACGTGAACCCTTCACTAAAATGGTCATAATTTTATGTTCTGCGGTGAGCTCGCGCAGGCGGGTCACCAGCGTGGCCTTCTCGCTAAAATGTTCGCCAACGCCGCTGGCGCCGCTGATCTCTGCGCTCAACGTACCGACGCTCAGTACGCGATCGAGCCCGGCCGCTTTTGCCGCTTCGCCCACCTGACGATGGCACGCCTGGCTTTCCGCGCCGAGTTCGGCCATATCGCCGACGACCAGTACCCGGTAGCCCGGCATCTCAGACAGCACCTGTACCGCGGCGGTCAGCGAGCCGACGTTGGCGTTATAGGAATCATCCAGCAGCAGCTGGCTGTCGGTCAGCTGAATCGGGAATAACCGCCCCGGTACCGCTTTCAGATCTTTCAGACCCGCTTTGATCGCCTCATGCGTCGCCCCCACCGCCATTGACAGCGCCGCGGCAGCCAGCGCGTTGGCGATGTTATGGCGCCCCGGCAGCGGTAGCAGTACATCAACGCTGCCCGTTGGGGTCTGCAGAGTAAATTCAGTCCCGTGCGAGGTCACATGAACGTTGGTTGCCGTGAAATCACTGTGGGCGGCGTTCGGCGAAAAACGCCAGGTTTTACGCTCGCCAATCACGCTTTGCCAGTTCAGCCAGTCATTATTGTCGGCGTTCATAATCGCGATGCCGTTGAGCGGTAGACCGGTGTAAATTTCGCCCTTGGCTTTCGCCACGCCTTCCAGAGAGCCAAAGCCTTCCAGGTGCGCGGCGGCCAGGTTATTCACTAACGCGGCTTCGGGACGGGTCAGACTAACGGTCCAGGCAATTTCCCCCTGGTGATTAGCGCCTAACTCGATGACCGCGTAGTCATGTTCTTTGGTGAGACGCAGCAGCGTCATCGGCACGCCGATATCGTTGTTCAGGTTACCTGCGGTATACAGCGTATTGCCGCACTGGCTCAGAATCGCCGCGGTCATCTCTTTAACCGAGGTTTTTCCGGAAGATCCGGTCAGCGCGACCACGCGCGCCGGCACCTGCTGACGCACCCACGCGGCCAGTTCGCCAAACGCCAGACGCGTATCCTTCACCACCACCTGCGGTAGATCGCAGGCCAGCTGACGGCTGACCAACAGTGCGCCCGCGCCGGCAGCTTTCGCCTGTTCGGCAAAGTCATGCGCATCAAAGCGCTCGCCTTTTAGCGCCACGAACAGGCAGCCCGCCGTGATTTTTCGGGTATCGGAGGTGACGTCATCAATCGCCACATCGCGGCCGTGCAGCTCGCCATGCGTGATGCCGGCGAGCTGGCTGAGAGTCAAGCGAATCATGCTACCGCCCCCAGCAGACGCGCTACGGTGACGCGGTCAGAGTAATCGAGTCGGCGATTGCCGACGATTTGATAGTCCTCGTGGCCTTTGCCCGCCACCAGAACGACGTCGTTTTCTTTCGCCTGCATCACCGCATTAGTGACCGCTTCCGCACGACCTTCCACCGCCCTGGCATGGCCCGCGTCCAGCATGCCGGCCAGAATGTCATTGATAATCGCCCGCGGCTCTTCGGTGCGCGGGTTGTCGTCGGTGACAACCACGATATCGGCAAACTCTTCGGCGATAGCGCCCATCAGCGGGCGCTTGCCTTTGTCGCGATCCCCGCCGCAGCCAAATACGCACCACAGTTTACCGCGACAGTGCAGACGCGCCGCCTGCAGCGCTTTTTCCAGCGCATCAGGCGTGTGGGCGTAATCAACGACCACGGTCGGTTTACCCGGCGCGGCGAACACTTCCATACGCCCGCATACCGGCTGCAGGCGCGCGGCGGTTTTCAGCAGATCGGCAAGCGGATAGCCCAGCGCCAGCAGGGTGGCTAAGGCCAGCAGCAGATTGCTGACGTTAAAGGCGCCCATCAGGCGGCTTTCGATCTCGCCGTTCCCCCAGCTGGAGGCAAACTGTATGGTGGCGCCGCTATCGTGATAGCTCACGGCGGTCGCTTTGAGCCAGCGGCCCCGGCAGTTCGGGTTAATGTGATCTTCCATCGATACGGCAACCGCATCCGGCAGCTTCGCCAGCCAGCGGCGACCGACTTCATCGTCCGCATTAACAATCGCCTGCCCGCAATGGTGGGTTGAGTAGAGCAGCCATTTCGCCGCTTCGTAATGTTCCATATCACCGTGGTAATCGAGGTGATCGCGGCTCAGGTTGGTGAAGACCGAGGCGGCAAACTGCAGCGCGGCTACGCGATGCTGCACCAGCCCGTGGGAAGAGACTTCCATCGCGGCGAACGTCGCCCCCTGCCCTGCCAGGCCAGAGAGTACGTGTTGAACATCAACGGCCGAACCGGTGGTGTTTTCCGTTGGGATAACTTTCTCCAGCAGGCCATTGCCTACGGTTCCCATTACCGCGCTGGTTTCCCCCAGCAGCTGCGCCCACTGCGCCAGCAGCTGTGTCGTGGTGGTCTTGCCGTTAGTCCCGGTGACGCCCACCAGGCGCAGTTGTTCCGAAGGCTGATGGTAAAAACGCCCGGCCAGCGCGGATAAGCGCTCGTTGAGTTGGCTCAGATAGATAACCGGCACACCGTGCATTTCACGGATTTCGCCGTCATGGGCCTCATCTTTGGCCTCAGCAATAATGGCAGCAACACCTTGCGCTATCGCCTGCGGGATATAACGACGCCCGTCCGCCTGATGACCTAAAACCGCGATAAAAAGATCGCCAGAAGCAGCCACCCGGCTGTCCAGCGTCATTTCTCGCAGAATTCGCTCCGGCGCATTTGGCACCCACGGAGCGAGAAGGTCGCGCAAATTACGATCTGCCACCTGTTCCCTCGCCTTGATTAATCACTAATTCACTTTTTTCAGCCGTTGCCAGCGCATCCGGTTCAATGTTCATGGTGCGCAGTACGCCGCCCATGATGGCACCGAAGACCGGCGCGGAAACGGCGCCGCCGTAGTATTTACCCGCCTGCGGATCGTTGATCACCACCACCAGCGCAAAGCGCGGATGGCTGGCGGGCGCAACGCCTGCGGTGTAAGCAATGTATTTGTTGATGTAGCGGCCGTCGGGCCCTACTTTTTTCGCCGTACCGGTTTTAATGGCGATGCGATAGCCTTTGATCGCCGCCTTCACGCCGCCGCCGCCGGGCAGCGCCACGCTTTCCATCATATGAACAACGGTACGAACGAGTGATTCCGGGAAGACGCGCTCGCCCGGAACCGGTGGATCAACTTTGGTAATCGACAGCGGGCGATAGATGCCGTAGCTGCCGATCGTTGCGTAGACTCGCGCTAACTGTAACGGGGTTACCATTAGCCCATAGCCGAAAGAAAAGGTGGCCCTCTCTATGTCAGACCACCGTTGTTTTTGAGGGTATAAGCCACTGCGTTCTCCGACCAACCCCAAATTGGTCGCTTTTCCGAGTCCAAAACGTGAGTAAGTATCTACTAACGCTGAGGACGGCATCGCTAACGCCAGCTTAGAAACACCGACGTTACTCGACTTCTGTAGTACCCCGGTCAGGGTCAATTCGCTGTAGCGCGCCACGTCTTTGATTTCGTGGCCGTTAATTCGATAGGGAATGGTGTTCAGTACGGTATTTTCGTTAACAATGCCGCGCTGAAGCGCCGTCATCACCACCATCGGCTTCACCGTTGAACCCGGCTCAAACACGTCGGTAATGGCGCGGTTACGCATCGTATCTTTGGAGGTACCCGCGAAATTATTCGGGTTGTACGACGGGCTGTTGGCCATCGCCAGCACTTCGCCGGTGTTAACGTCGACCAGAACCGCGGTACCTGACTCCGCTTTGTTGAACGCCACCGCATTATTCAGCTCGCGATACACCAGCGCCTGCAGGCGTTCGTCAATGCTCAGCGCCAGGTTATGCGCGGCCTGGCTATCGGTGGACGAAATATCTTCGATTACCCGACCATAGCGGTCTTTACGCACGATACGCTCGCCGGGCTGGCCGGTAAGCCACTTATCAAAGCTCTTCTCTACGCCCTCAATCCCCTGGCTATCGACGTTAGTGAAGCCAATGAGGTGAGCGGTTACTTCGCCAGACGGATAGTAGCGGCGGGACTCTTCCCGCAGATGAATCCCCGGCAGCTTCAATTTACGGATGTAGTCGGCCATATCAGGGTTCACCTGACGCGCCAGATAGATAAAACGCATCCGTGGATTGGTATTGATGCGCGATGCCAGCTGATCCAGCGGCATATTCAGCGCATCGGCCAGCGCCTTCCAGCGGTTGTCCAGGGTCACGCCCCCGGCTTCATGCAGCTCTTTCGGGTCAGCCCAGATAGCTTTTACCGGCACGCTCACCGCCAGCGGGCGGCCGGAACGATCGGTTATCATTCCGCGCGCGGTAGAGACTTCCTGCACGCGCAGAGAACGCATATCGCCCTGGCGTACCAGCATGTCCGGGCTAATCACCTGTAGCCAGGCCACGCGGCCCAGCAGGAAGCCCAGCGCCAGCAGAATACAGCCGCACAGCAACGCAAAACGCCAACTGATAAAGTTGGCCTGTTCTTCCTGACGTTTTGCTTTTGGCGTTTTCGGCGCTGCTTTCATGCGTCGCAATAATCCTTATTTCTGTACAACGATATTTTCTTGTGATGGATCGACGTGCTGCATCTGCAGCTTCTCGGTCGCGATCCGCTCAACCCGACTGTGATCGCCGAGAGCATTTTCTTCGAGGATCAGGTTGCGCCATTCAATATCCAGCGCGTCGCGTTCCAGCACCAGCTGTTCGCGCTGCGCGGTTAAGAGGCGAGTATGGTGCGCCGTTGTCACCACCGTAATCGCCGTAATAATGATGCAAATGAACAGGCAGAGTGGCAGCTTCCCAAACCGCAGAAGGTCGTCTCCGATCACGCCAGGCAAAGCATGGCGCTCGTTGCTTCCTATCGACCCTTTCACCTTGCTTAGGGCTTCTGTCACTCTGCCGATCATGCGTTCGTCCTCTCTGCAATACGCAGAACTGAACTACGGGCACGAGGATTTTCAGCTACCTCTTTTTCGCCCGGCATCAACTTGCCTAATGCTCTTAGCTCACGGCCGCCCAGTTTTTTAAGCTGCTCTTCGGTCATCGGTAACCCTGCCGGAACCTGCGGACCACGGCTTTGCTCGCGCATAAAGCGTTTCACAATACGGTCTTCCAGCGAGTGGAAACTGATGATTGAGAGCCGCCCGCCCGGGGCCAGCACGCTGAGCGAGCTTTTTAGCGCCTGCTCTATCTCCTCCAGTTCACTGTTCACCCAAATGCGCACCGCCTGGAAGGTACGGGTCGCGGGATGTTTGAATTTATCTTTCACCGGCGTCGCCGCCGCAACGACCTCCGCCAGCTCTTTGGTACGCGTCATCGGTTCCACGCGGTTGCGTTCGACGATGGCGCGGGCAATGCGTTTACCAAAGCGCTCTTCGCCGAAGGTTTTGATGACCCAGGCAATATCGGCTTCGTCGGCGGTTTGTAGCCATTCAGCGGCTGACTGGCCGCGCGTCGGATCCATGCGCATATCCAGCGGACCATCGCGCATAAAAGAGAAGCCACGTTCAGCGTCATCCAGCTGCGGTGAGGAGACGCCAAGATCGAGCAGAATACCGTCGATCTTGCCGGTTAGATTGCGCTCGCCAACATAGTCGGCCAGCTGAGAAAAAGGACCATGAACGATGGAAAAGCGGGGATCATCGATAGTTTTCGCGACGGCGATAGCCTGCGGGTCGCGATCGATCGCCAGCAGGCGTCCCTCCGCTCCCAGCTGGGAGAGAATCAGGCGCGAGTGGCCGCCGCGGCCAAAGGTACCATCAATGTAGATACCGTCAGGACGAATATTCAGGCCGTTAACGGCTTCATCCAGAAGTACCGTAGTGTGTTTATAATTTTCCATCATTTTACAAAGACAAATCCTGCAGGCGCTCCGACAGTTCCCCGGAAGCGGACTGCTCAGCGTCGATATCTTCCTTGACCCGTTGATACCAGGTCGTTTCGTCCCACAGCTCAAACTTATTGAACTGCCCGACCAGCATCACTTCTTTTGTCAGCCCGGCGTGTTGCCGCAGCACCGGGGCGATTAATAGCCTCCCGGCGCTATCCATCTGACATTCGCTGGCATGTCCCAGAAGCAAACGCTGTACGCGCCGCTCGGTGGGGTTCATGCTCGATAAACGCGATAATTTTTGCTCGATGATTTCCCATTCAGGCAAAGGGTAAAGCAGCAGGCACGGGTGATGGATGTCAATGGTGCATACCAATTGACCGGAAGCGTTCTCGATCAGCCCGTCGCGGTAGCGCGTCGGTACGGCCAGACGGCCTTTACTGTCGAGATTGACTAACGTTGCCCCACGGAACATGCCAGCCTCACCCCTTTTCGCCACTTTACCCCACAAATTCCCACAAGAAGGAGTTTACGGAGCGGAGGAAAAGCTTGTCAAGCCAGCACGGATGCCAACAGAGCTCAAAAACCCATTATTTACAGCCGATATTCGCCCTGAGGAAAAATCAACCAACAAACGAGGCAAATTAACGTTATGAATATCGGTAAGAAAACAACCAACAAACTTGTAACAGTTAAAGCAGCAAAATATCTTCGAAGGGAAAATATAAAGTGTCAGTTTGCGACGCGAGCGGCATTTTAGGCCATTCTGATGACCGTTAACAGCACCAGTTTTCACAGGAGAGGCACTCTTACTGCGGGGTACAGCGCTTATCGCTACCATAATAGCGAGGAAATGAGTGTTAATTCAGCAACTCACCCGCTGAATGTAACAAAATAATACAAATAAATACGCTAATCCTTTTATGGGCTAATTAAACCGTGGAATAAATGGCACGAAGAATAAAATTAAAAGAGATGTCAGGAAGATTAAGGATTTGTCTGAAAGATCCTTAACCCTGCAATTTTTACGTCATCTCAGCGGATTATCGCCAGACGCGTCTCCGTCTGGCGAATGCTCTACGAATAATCCTGGTCACGCGCTTAGCGGCGATTCAGGCTGCCGCGACGATAAAGATTGCGCCGGATACGGCTTAACCCTGGTTTCGGCTTACGCGGTTCATCAAGGCTGGCGAGCACGATCTCCAGCACGCGCTCCGCCACGTCGCGGTGGCGCTGGGCCACGGCTAAAACGGGACACTGGAGGAAATCCAGCAGCTCATTATCGCCAAAAGTGGCAATAGCCAGCTCGGAAGGCAGCTTCCCTTCCCGGCGCAGCGTGACGTCCATCACGCCCTGCAGCAGCGGAAACGAAGTCGTAAACAGCGCCTGAGGCATTGGATGCGTTTCCAGCCACTTTTCAAAGAGCTGCGCCGCGGCTTCGCGCTCGTAGCTGTTTGCATAGAGGAAATGCACCTCTCGCGGATCGTCCTTCCATGCCGTACGGAATCCCTGCTCGCGCAGGAAGCTCACCGAAAGCTCCGGCAGCGCGCCAAGGTACAGCACCGTTTCAGCCGGAAACTTACGCAATTCCGCACCGAGCATTTCAGCATCGTCCTGATCGGCGCCCACCACGCTGGTGAAGTGCTCTCGATCGAGCGCGCGGTCGAGCGCGACAATCGGGAACGGATCGTTAGCCCAGCGCTGATAGAACGGATGTTCAGGCGGTAATGAGGTGGAAACGATTATCGCGTCGACCTGACGCTGCAGCAGATGCTCAATGCAGCGCATTTCGTTATCCGGCTGATCCTCGGAGCAGGCGATCAATAGCTGATAGCCGCGCTGGCGCGCCTGACGCTCCAGGTAATTAGCGATGCGCGTATAGCTGGTGTTTTCCAGGTCCGGGATAACCAGACCAATGGACCGCGTACGTCCTGCACGCAAGCCTGCAGCAACCGCATTCGGATGATAGTTGTGCTCACGAACCACCGCCATCACCTTTTCAACAGTTTTATCGCTAACGCGATACTGCTTCGCTTTCCCATTAATCACATAGCTAGCGGTCGTTCGCGAGACACCGGCCAGCCGGGCGATTTCATCCAGTTTCACAATTGCCCCTTGGGTAATAAGTACAGAACATAACCATTCTTCAGGTATGGATTCGTTTTTATAACATCTAAGCGCAGAAAAGTAAGCGCAGCAACCGCTTTAGTCCACAGTTCCCACCGATTTCGCAAAAAAATAGCCCGACAGGCTGTGTCGGGCTATTTTTACGTCGGTTTAAGCGGCTCAGCGCATGATTTTGTCGCCGCGCGACAATCCGACTACGCCCGAGCGGGCGACTTCAACAATTCGCGCCACGTCGCGCAGCGAAGCCAAAAACGCATCCAGCTTATCGCTGGTTCCCGCCAGCTGAACGGTATAGATAGACGGCGTGACGTCGATAATTTGCCCACGGAAGATTTCCGTATTGCGCTTGACCTCATCGCGTCCATAGCCGCTGGCCTGGACCTTCACCAGCATAATTTCACGCTCAACGTGCGCGCCTTGTCCGAGCTCGTTAACGCGCAGCACGTCTACCAGCTTGTGCAGCTGCTTTTCTATCTGCTCAATCGCTTTCTCATCGCCAACGGTTTGAATCGTCATTCTGGATAACGTCGGATCGTCCGTCGGCGCAACCGTCAGGCTTTCAATATTATAACCGCGCTGTGAAAAGAGGCCGATCACGCGGGATAGCGCGCCCGATTCGTTCTCCAGTAATACTGATAATATCCGGCGCATAATCAGGTCCTCTCCGTTTTGCTCAGCCACATCTCGTCCATACCGCCGCCGCGAATCTGCATGGGGTATACATGCTCACTGCCGTCAACCGTTACATCAACGAAAACCAGTCGATTATTACGCACCTGCTCCAGCGCCTCAGCGAGCTTCGCTTCCAGCTCCTGCGGGTCGCTGATACGAATCCCCACGTGGCCGTAGGCTTCCGCGACGCGAGCAAAATCAGGCAATGACTCCATATAGGATTGTGAATGACGGCCAGAGTAAAGCATATCCTGCCACTGCTTCACCATCCCGAGGTAGCGGTTATTGAGGTTCAGCACCAGCACCGGCAGCTCGTACTGCAGCGCGGTGGAGAGCTCCTGAATATTCATCTGGATGCTGCCATCGCCGGTCACGCAAATCACCGTTTCTTCCGGCAGCGCCATCTTCACGCCCAGCGCGGCGGGAAGGCCAAATCCCATCGTTCCCAGACCACCTGAGTTGATCCAGCGCCGCGGTTTGTCGAAAGGATAATAAAGCGCCGCGAACATCTGATGCTGACCCACATCGGACGTCACGTACGCATCGCCGTGCGTCAGCCGCCAGATGGTCTCAATTACCGCCTGCGGTTTAATCTTGCCGCTTTGCGTGTCGTACTGCAGGCAATGACGCGCGCGCCACTGCTCAATCTGCTGCCACCAGTCGCGGATTTCATCCAGCGGCTGCTGAGTCTCTTCATGGTCGAGCAGTTCCAGCATCTGTTCCAGTACCAGGCGGGCGTCGCCAACGATAGGCACGTCGGCAGGAACGGTCTTGGATATCGAAGTGGGATCGATATCAATATGCAGCACCGTCGCGTTCGGACAGTACCTGGCCAGATTATTCGTTGTACGATCGTCGAAGCGCACGCCAACGGCGAAAATCACGTCGGAATGGTGCATGGTCATATTGGCTTCATAGGTCCCATGCATGCCCAGCATCCCTAACGCCTGCTGATGCGAGGCAGGGAAGGCGCCCAGCCCCATCAGCGAAGACGCCACCGGCAGCTTCAGTTTCTCAACCAGCGCAAATAGCTGCGGTTCACACTGCGCGTTTATTGCCCCGCCACCGACGTAAACCACCGGTTTTTTGGCCGCCACCAGCGTCTGCAGCGCACGTTTAATCTGCCCTTTATGACCCGACGTCGTCGGATTATAAGAGCGCATGCTGACCGTATCTGGCCAGGCGTACGGCAGTTTTTTCGCCGGATTGAGAATATCTTTCGGTAGATCCACGACGACCGGGCCGGGACGCCCGCTGGCCGCCAGCCAGAACGCTTTTTTCAGCACGCCGGGAATATCTTCGGTTTGCTTAACCAGAAAGCTGTGTTTTACCACCGGTCGGGAGATCCCCACCATGTCGCACTCCTGGAAAGCATCGTAGCCAATTAAGGACGTCGCGACCTGACCGGAAAGAATCACCAGCGGAATGGAATCCATATAAGCCGTCGCAATGCCGGTAATCGCGTTAGTCGCCCCCGGACCCGAGGTCACCAGGACTACCCCGACCTCGCCCGTTGCGCGCGCAAGGCCATCCGCCATATGCACGGCAGCTTGCTCATGGCGGACCAGTACGTGATCGATTCCGCCAAGGGTATGTAACGCATCATAGATATCGAGGACCGCGCCCCCGGGATAACCGAACACCTGCTTGACGCCCTGATCGACCAGCGACTGGACGACCATTTCGGCTCCTGACAACATCTCCATGGTTTGCCTCCCGGCTTATAGTTTTTAACGACAGCGGAATCCGATTTCCGCGCGCTCGCACAAGACGAAGCGCAAAAGCTTCGTCCTGAGGTGAATAGACTGCATGCCGTTACCATAACTGCTCGCTAACGGGCAGGCAATTGGCGACCGTCGGCACCTAAGAGGCATTAAAAGGATAAAAGAAAGGTTCGCAGCTAAAACACGGTGAAAAACTTCGGAGATAAGAAAATATGATAGTCAATGCTCGGGGAAAATAACCAACTACAGCAAATCATCCATTTTTTAACGGGCAGCGCCGGGGGCGGACAAGCGCAAACAGAATAAAATTCTACGTTTAGTGATTTTTGTCACACAAAGCAGGAGCCGAAGCCCCCGTTTGTATCGCGACCGTTTAGCGCTGGCAGATATTGACCAGCAATTCTTCCATCCACTGATGCCCTTTATCACGGCCCGCCGCTTCATGCCATGAAAGATAGCAGGTACGGCTATTCACTTTCAGCGGCAACGGTAATATTTGCAAATCCAGCTTATCGGCAAACTCGCTGGCTAACCAGCGCGGTGCGATAGCAACCATATTGGTCTGGGAAACCACATTTAATACGCTGACCATCGCGTTACCTTGATAAGCAATACGCGATTGTTTATCCGCGGTGTCATACCACGGCTGGCTAAATGAAGCGTAGCGATCGAGCGCGACAACCGCGTGCTCCTCCTGATAAATATCATTTTCCATCATTGGGCCAGAAATACGCGGATGTTTCCGGCTCGCCACCAGCACCATTTCATCTTTAAATAAAGGCACGCAGGCAAACTCAGGGCGACGAAACTCTTCATAACCAATAACGAATTCAATTTCCTGATAACGTAATTGATGTTCCGTGTTTTGATTCAATGCCGATTTAAAGACCAAATGAATGTTGGGCGCAATCTCGCCAACTTTATTGAAAATAACCGAAGTCAATGCATTATCCAGCGGGCTGCAAACGCATAAATTAAAGACCCGCTCGCTGCTGAGCGGCTCGAAGCCCGAGCCCGGCAACTCGTTCTGCACTAATTGTAATGCCTGTCGTACAGAACCAAATAGCTGATAAGCACGCGCCGTTGGCTGGATGCCGCGCCCATAACGAACAAACAGCTCATCATTAAACATCACTTTCAGTCTTGATACGGCATTGCTGACCGCCGGCTGCGACATCCCCAGGGAATGTGCCGCACGGGTGATATTTTGTTCCTGCATTACCGCATCAAATACGGTTAACAGATTCAGGTCGACCATTCTCAGCTGAGGTTTTGCGTTTTCCACCTCTGAGTCCGGCTTATATTCAGTATTTTCTTTTAACATATTTAACTCCACTGTCACGCTAAATTCCCTTTGCCAAAGTGCAGTAATTAATTCTGAAAATATCATTTACCATGCATATGACATTTACAAAAGGGCAAAGATGAATTTTAGGAATATATTAAGGTTATGAGTGGCGACGAAAATTCTGCGGTTGAACGTACTCGCAACCCCCTAACCATATTGTTTACTTGATAAAACCAAGTGTACCCATAAATATCAAAAATAAACAATAACAGCAGCGGTTAACTATAATTTAAGCACTATTACAATATCGGTTTAAGCTGCCCTTAACATTCACATTTTATTATCATTGATAATTCCCCCTTACAAACATGGACACATTCAGCAAACAAATAAATTCAGCTATTTCATTAAGATATGATTCTGGCCAGGCGCGCTATCCTTGCGGCTCTCAGCGAAAATCAAAATTATCAAATAGTGAAAATATCTCAACATGCGCTGATGTCCTAAAAAGGATCATCGGCAAAAAAGCGCGATCGTCAGCACAATTAGCTAATTCTTCTCGCGGGTAAAAAGACCTTTTCTTCACCCAAGGGTTGACATCAAACCCCATATCCAGTAACTCTAAATACATAACGATTTCATCTGGAGCATGACGCAATGATTCGCAGCATTCGCTTTCTCAGCCTACTACTACTAAACGCATCCATTTTGCGCGGTAGGCTGTTGGGCGACGTTCATCGTTAAGTCATCTTCCAGCAAGACTATAAAACCCGCGCCAATGCGCGGGTTTTTTTATGCTCGTAAGCAAGGCGCCAGGACACAGACCAAGGATCTAAACCATGAGCCAGCAAGTCATTATTTTCGATACGACCTTACGCGACGGTGAACAAGCGTTACAAGCCAGCCTGAGTGTGAAAGAGAAACTGCAGATTGCTATGGCCCTGGAGCGGATGGGCGTTGACGTCATGGAAGTGGGCTTCCCAGTCTCGTCTCCAGGCGACTTTGAATCCGTGCAAACCATCGCGCGCACGATCAAAAACAGCCGCGTTTGCGCCCTGGCCCGCTGCGTAGAAAAAGATATCGATGTTGCAGCAGAATCATTAAAAGTGGCGGAAGCGTTCCGTATTCACACTTTTATCGCCACCTCGCCGATGCATATCGCCACCAAGCTGCGCAGTAACCTGGATGAGGTTATTGAACGTGCCATCTATATGGTGAAGCGCGCACGCAACTACACTGACGATGTCGAGTTTTCCTGTGAAGACGCTGGCCGTACGCCGATTGCCGATCTGGCTCGCGTCGTTGAAGCCGCGATTAATGCAGGCGCAACAACCATCAATATTCCGGATACCGTCGGCTACACCATGCCGTTCGAATTCGCCAACATCATCACCGGTTTGTACGAACGCGTGCCTAACATCGACAAGGCCATTATCTCCGTCCATACCCATGACGACTTAGGCATCGCGGTCGGTAACGCCCTCGCAGCGGTCCACGCCGGCGCTCGCCAGGTTGAAGGCGCGATGAACGGTATCGGCGAACGCGCCGGCAACTGCTCGCTGGAAGAAGTGATCATGGCGATTAAAGTGCGCAAAGACATTATGAATGTGCACACCCGCATTAATCACCAGGAAATATGGCGTACCAGCCAGACCGTCAGCCAGATTTGCAATATGCCGATCCCTGCCAACAAAGCTATCGTCGGAACCGGCGCCTTTGCCCACTCTTCCGGTATTCACCAGGACGGCGTGCTGAAGAATCGCGAAAACTACGAAATCATGACGCCGGAATCTATCGGCCTGAACCAGGTGCAGCTGAACCTGACCTCACGCTCCGGCCGCGCGGCGGTGAAACACCGTATGGAAGAGATGGGCTATAAAGACACCGACTACAACATGGACCATCTGTATGACGCGTTCCTCAAGCTGGCGGATAAAAAGGGCCAGGTATTTGACTATGACCTGGAAGCATTAGCCTTCATTAATAAACAGCAGGAAGAACCGGAGCATTTCCGCCTGGATTACTTCAGCGTGCAGTCCGGCTCCAGCGATATCGCAACCGCCTCCGTGAAGCTGGCATGCGGTGATGAAACAAAAGCTGAGGCCGCCAACGGTAACGGCCCGGTGGACGCCATTTATCAGGCCATTAACCGCATCACCGGCTATGAGATTGAGCTGGTCAAATATGACCTCAACGCCAAGGGTCAGGGTAAGGATGCGCTGGGCCAGGTGGACATCGTGGCGAACTACAACGGCCGCCGCTTCCACGGCGTGGGTCTGGCGACGGATATCGTGGAATCTTCCGCGAAAGCCATGGTTCACGTCCTGAACAATATCTGGCGCGCCGCTGAAGTCGAAAAAGAATTGCAACGCAAAGCTCAGAATAAAGAGAACAATAAGGAAACCGTGTAATGTCGAAGAATTACCATATTGCTGTTTTACCAGGTGATGGTATTGGCCCGGAAGTCATGAACCAGGCGATGAAAGTACTGGAAGCCGTTCGCCACCGTTTTGATATGCGCATTACCACCAGCCAGCACGACGTCGGCGGTGTCGCCATCGATCGTCAGGGCACTCCCCTGCCGCAGACTACCGTCGAAGGCTGCGAACAGGCCGACGCGATCCTGTTTGGCTCCGTTGGCGGACCGAAATGGGAGCACCTGCCGCCCGCGGAGCAGCCGGAGCGCGGCGCGCTGCTGCCCCTGCGTAAGCATTTCAAATTATTCAGCAACCTGCGCCCGGCTAAGCTGTACCAGGGCCTGGAAGAGTTTTGCCCGCTGCGCGCCGATATCGCCGCTAACGGCTTCGACATTTTATGCGTCCGCGAACTGACCGGCGGCATTTACTTCGGCCAGCCGAAAGGCCGTGAAGGCAGCGGCCAGCATGAGAAAGCGTTCGATACCGAGGTGTATCATCGCTTTGAGATTGAGCGTATCGCCCATATTGCGTTCGAGTCCGCCCGCAAGCGTCGCCACAAAGTGACCTCGATTGATAAAGCGAACGTGCTGCAGTCTTCTATTTTGTGGCGTGAAATCGTTAGTGAAGTCAGTAAGCAGTATCCTGACGTTGAGCTGTCGCATATGTATATCGACAACGCCACCATGCAACTGATCAAAGATCCGTCCCAGTTTGACGTCCTGCTGTGCTCCAATCTTTTCGGCGACATCCTGTCTGACGAATGCGCCATGATTACCGGTTCAATGGGCATGCTGCCGTCCGCCAGCCTCAACGAGCAAGGCTTTGGTTTATATGAACCCGCAGGCGGCTCCGCGCCGGATATCGCCGGTAAAAACATCGCTAACCCCATCGCGCAGATCCTCTCCCTGGCGCTGCTGCTGCGCTATAGCCTGGATGCCGATAACGCGGCAACCGCGATTGAAAATGCGATCAACCGCGCATTAGAAGAAGGCGTACGCACCGGCGATTTAGCGCGCGGCGCGACGGCGGTCAGTACCGATGAAATGGGCGATATCATTGCCCGCTATGTCGCTGAAGGGGTGTAATCATGGCGAAGACGTTATACGAAAAGTTGTTTGATGCTCACGTGGTTTATGAAGCGCAAAACGAAACCCCGCTGCTGTACATTGACCGTCATCTGGTTCACGAAGTGACCTCGCCGCAGGCGTTTGACGGTCTGCGCGCCCACAAACGCCCGGTACGTCAGCCGGGCAAAACTTTCGCCACGATGGATCACAACGTTTCGACGCAGACGAAAGACATTAACGCGTCCGGCGAAATGGCGCGTATCCAGATGCAGGAGTTAATTAAAAACTGCAAAGAGTTCGGCGTGGAACTGTACGATCTGAACCACCCTTTCCAGGGCATCGTCCACGTGATGGGGCCGGAACAGGGCGTCACCCTGCCGGGTATGACCATCGTCTGCGGCGACTCACACACGGCAACCCATGGTGCATTCGGCGCGCTGGCCTTCGGTATCGGCACCTCTGAAGTCGAACACGTCCTGGCTACGCAGACGCTGAAGCAGGGTCGCGCTAAAACCATGAAGATCGAAGTCAAAGGTAAAGCGGCTCCGGGCATCACCGCCAAAGACATCGTTCTGGCGATCATCGGTAAAACCGGCAGCGCCGGCGGTACCGGGCACGTTGTTGAATTTTGCGGCGAAGCCATTCGCGATTTAAGCATGGAAGGCCGCATGACCCTGTGCAATATGGCTATCGAAATGGGCGCGAAAGCAGGCCTGGTCGCGCCTGACCAGACCACATTTGATTACGTGAAAGGCCGCCTGCACGCGCCGAAAGGCAAGGATTTTGACGAAGCCGTCGCTTACTGGAAAACCCTGACCACCGATGATGGCGCGACATTTGACAGCGTTGTCACCCTGCAGGCGGAAGAGATTGCCCCGCAGGTCACCTGGGGCACCAACCCAGGCCAGGTCATCTCCGTCACCGATATCATCCCGGACCCGGCATCATTCACCGACCCGGTAGAGCGCGCGAGCGCGGAAAAAGCGCTGGCCTATATGGGCCTGAAATCTGGCGTACCGTTAACCGACGTGGCGATTGATAAAGTCTTTATCGGCTCCTGCACCAACTCGCGTATCGAAGACTTACGCGCGGCGGCCGAAATCGCGAAAGGCCGCAAAGTCGCGCCGGGCGTTCAGGCGCTGGTCGTGCCAGGCTCTGGTCCGGTAAAAGCGCAGGCCGAAGCCGAAGGCCTGGATAAAATCTTTATTGAAGCCGGTTTTGAGTGGCGTTTACCCGGCTGCTCCATGTGCCTGGCGATGAACAACGACCGCCTGAACCCGGGCGAGCGCTGCGCCTCCACCAGCAACCGTAACTTTGAAGGCCGTCAGGGCCGCGGCGGGCGCACTCACCTGGTCAGCCCGGCCATGGCAGCCGCGGCGGCCGTTACCGGTCATTTCGCCGATATCCGTAGCTTGAAATAAGGAAACCATCATGGCAGAGAAATTTACCCAACATACCGGCCTGGTGGTTCCGCTGGACGCCGCGAACGTCGATACCGATGCAATCATTCCAAAGCAGTTCCTGCAGAAAGTCACGCGTACCGGTTTTGGCGCCCATCTGTTTAACGACTGGCGCTTCCTGGACGACAAAGGCGAACAGCCTAACCCGGAATTCGTGCTGAACTTCCCGGAATATAAAGGCGCCTCTATCCTGCTGGCGCGGGAAAACTTCGGCTGCGGCTCTTCGCGCGAGCACGCGCCGTGGGCGCTGACCGATTACGGTTTTAAAGTCGTCATCGCGCCGAGCTTCGCCGATATCTTCTACGGCAACAGCTTTAACAATCAGCTGCTGCCGGTCACCCTGAGCGAAGCGCAGGTCGATGAGCTGTTTAAGCTGGTCCACTCTCAGCCGGGCATTAAGTTTGAAGTCGATCTGGAAGCCGAAGTGGTTAAAGCAGGCGATAAATCTTACAGCTTTAAAATTGACGCTTTCCGCCGCCACTGCATGCTGAACGGTCTGGACAGCATCGGCCTGACTTTGCAGCATGAAGAGGCGATCTCAGCCTATGAGAAAAAACAGCCGGCCTTTATGAATTAAGGCAGCCGCCATGTATATCTCAGCCCGGACCGCGATCTGGGCTTTTTTTTCGCCGGTAAAAATGAGATCTGGCGCACATATATCAATATTCGTCGCTATAACGGGGCGACATTTTCGCCGCGATAAAAATAAATCATTATCAATTGGGCATCTATTCAATCATTCCCCTACTCTTTTTGTGTCATTCCACAAGTACAAGTAAAAAATCGATTGAAATATTTAAGGTAAAAACACTAATGTGTAAATAAATTGTTAATCCCATAGAATCACGCTATAGCTCCGCGCAAAAAAAAGCATTATTTTTCTATTAAACGCCTCGTTATCTTTCCCCACAGAGAAATATTAACTTTGGACAGGCCAGAATCGCCGTAAAAGGCTATCAGGCATCCAGTGGAGAGAGCATATGAGCCACTATCCCCATCTTTTTTCCCCGTTGACCATTAACGGAATGACAATAAAAAACCGCATCATCATGCCGCCAATGGGCACTAACCTGGCGAGCCTGAACGGGGAAGTCACGCAGGAGCAGATTGACTACTATGAGCTACGCGCGCGGGGCGGCACAGGACTCATCACTATCGAGAATATTTGCATCGATTTTCCTTTCGCCTCTAACGGCACTACGCAGCTGCGTATCGATAACGATCAATATATTCCGCGCCTGTTCAAATTAACCGAAACCTTACATAAACACGGCGCCTGCGTCAGTATTCAATTAAACCACGCCGGCGCGTCGGCCTATGCGTATCGCCTGAACGGCGAAATGCCGCTGTCTTCTTCCAGCACGCCGTCCAAAAAGAACGGGAATATTCCCCGCCCGATGACGCACGATGAGATATATCATGCCGTCGATAAATTTGGTGACGCGGCGGAGCGCGTTCGCCGCGCTGGATTCGACTGCGTGGAAATTCACGCCGGCCACTCTTATTTAATTAGCCAGTTTTTATCACCGCTGTTTAATAAGCGCACCGATGAATTTGGCGGCAGCGTAGAGAATCGCGCCAGAATATTAACCCTAATCGTCGATAAGGTACGGGCCTGCGTAGGCCCGCGTTTTCCGGTCAGCCTGCGTATTAGCGCCGATGACTTTCTGAAAGGTGGAAATACGCTCGAAGACTCCTTGCGGATCCTCGAACTGTGTCAGGAAAAAGTGGATATTATCAACGTCTCCGCCGCGCAAAACGACAACCTCAATTTCCAGATTGACCAGATGTCTCTGGAAGATGGCTGGAAGCGCTACCTCTCGCGCGCGGTACGCGACAAATTCCACAAGCCCACGGTGATTGCCGGCAACATCCGTACCCCGAAAGTCGCCGAAGATATTATCGCCAGCGGCGATGCCGACCTGATTGCCATTGGCCGCGGCCTGATCGCCGAGCCGGAGTGGGTGCAAAAAGTTCAAAGCGGCAACGAACGTTTGATGCGGAAATGCATCTCCTGCAACATTGGCTGCGCGGATCACCGCATCGCCCGCTCCCGCCCTCTTCGCTGCTCGATCAACCCGGATATCATCCACGGCGACGCGTATAAGCAGCAGCGCGTGATCCGCGATACCAACGTCGTGGTCATCGGCGCGGGTACGGCGGGAATGGAAGCGGCCTGCACCGCGGCTGAAGTCGGCTGCCATACCTGGCTGCTGGAAGAGAAGCACAGCATCGGCGGACTGGCCAGCGAGATCTCCCTGCTGCCGGAGAAAAAGCGTATCGCTGATTTTCCGCAGTTTATGAAAAACCGTATCGCCTCGCTCGATAACCTGATGCTGCAGGTCGGCAGACGCGCCACAGTGGCGTCCGTTTCCGCTCTTCGCCCGGATTTAATCGTCAACGCCACCGGTTCAGTGCCCCTGCTGCCGCCCATTGAAGGACTGCGCGAGAACATCGATGTCGAAGGCGGGAACGTCTTCTCCATTACCAACATGATTCATCATCTGGACCAGTTTGCCGATGCTACAGGTAAACGCATCGCCGTCGTCGGCGCAGGCGCCGTGGGTCTGGACGTCATCGAGTACTTCTCCGCGCGCGGTGCCAGCGCCGTGCTTATCGAGATGCAGGACGCGCCGGGTCGCGATCTGGACATCATTACCAAAAACGCCATGTTGACCATGCTGGATGAACATCACGTGGAACAGCACATGCGCACGCAGCTGGTTGCCGTCACCCCGACGCATTTCACCGTTAAAAACGCGGATGGCACCTTCGACATTCCTTTCGATTACGGCTTCGTCTGCCTGGGAATGCGCGCCAACACCGCCGGTCTCACTGAGATTGAACAATGGGCCAGAGCCAATAACGTAAAAATAATGAACATCGGCGACAGCCTGATGGCCCGGCGAATCATTGATGGCGTGCGCGAAGGGCGCAACGTGCTGGACACCCTCGAAGATATGGGGGCTCTCGGCAACCGCGAATCGACAAAAATTCCATTTCTAACATATTGAGGATTTTATCATGGCAGAACGTATTACCGGACACACCGAGCTTATTGGCCTGATTGCGACTCCGATTCGCCACAGCATGTCGCCAACCATGCATAACGAAGCTTTTGCTCATCTGGGGCTGGACTACGTTTACCTGGCCTTCGAAGTCGGTAACGAAGAGCTGAAAGACGTGGTACAGGGCTTTCGCGCGTTAAAACTGCGCGGCTGTAACGTCTCCATGCCGAACAAAACGGAGATTTGCCAGTATCTGGACAAGCTCTCGCCGGCGGCAGAACTGGTTGGCGCGGTGAATACCGTGGTGAACGACAATGGCGTACTGACCGGCCACATTACCGATGGCACCGGCTATATGCGCGCGCTCAAAGAAGAGGGCATTGATATCATCGGCAAAAAAATGACCGTTCTGGGCGCTGGCGGCGCGGCAACCGCGCTCTGCGTTCAGGCCGCGCTCGATGGCGTCAAAGCGATCTCCATCTTTAACCGCAAAGATAAGTTCTTCGCCAATGCAGAACAGACCGTCGCCAAAATCCGTAATAACACCAACTGCGAGATCCACCTGTTCGATCTGGACGATCATGACAAACTGCGCGCGGAAATCGACAGCAGCGTCATTCTGACCAACGCCACCGGCGTGGGTATGAAACCGTTTGAAGGCCAGATGCTGCTGCCTGATGACAGCTTCCTGCGCCCGGATCTGATCGTTTCTGACGTGGTCTATAACCCGCGCAAAACTTATCTGCTGGAAGTGGCCGAGAAAAAAGGCTGCCGCACCATCAACGGTCTGGGGATGATGCTCTGGCAAGGCGCGCGCGCTTTTGAAATCTGGACGGGCAAAGAAATGCCGGTTGAACACATCAAAAGTATCCTGTTCTAAGGATGGGCGCGATGAAAAATCCATATGTCCCAACGGCGGCTGGGCTCTATCTTAACTACCTGATCCACGGCATGGGGGTTTTGTTAATCACCCTCAATATGGCGAATCTGCAGGAACAGTGGGGAACCGACGCTGCCGGCGTCTCCATCGTCATTTCGTCGCTCGGGATCGGTAAGCTCGCCACGATCGTCACAGGATTCCTGTCCGACCGTTTTGGCCGTAAACCTTTTATCTATCTCGGCATCGCCAGCTATCTGGTGTTCTTCCTCGGTATTTTACTGACGAAAAACATTTATATGGCCTACTTCTTCGGCATTATGGCGGGCCTGGCGAACAGCTTCCTCGACTCCGGGACCTACCCGGCGCTGATGGAAGCCTTCCCTAACTCCGCCAGCCGGGCGAATGTGCTGATTAAAGCCTTTGTCTCTGCCGGGCAGTTCCTGCTGCCGTTCATTATCGGTGCGCTGATTTGGGCGAATATGTGGTACGGATGGTCGTTTATCATCGCCGCTGTATTGATGATTATTAGTGCTATCTACCTGATAAAAATGCCTTTCCCGGACCATCGGGCGAAAAAGGAAACCGCAGAAATATCGTCGGCCGCCGCCGTTGCCCCGCAGGCGAACGCCGGCAAGCTGGATATGGCCATCTTTACCCTGTACGGCTATATCGGTATGGCGACTTTTTATCTGGTCAGCCAGTGGTTAGCGCAGTACGGAGAGTTCGTTGCCGGCATCCCGCACGAGTCGGCCATTAAACTCCTGAGCGTCTATACTGCCGGTTCCCTGACGTGCGTGTTCGTCACCGCGGCCTTTGTCAAAGAGGTATTTAGCTCGGCCGTCGCCATGATCGTTTACACTTTCCTGTCGATGATGTCACTGCTGATCGTTTGCCTGTTCCCTACGCCAATGATAGTGACCGGCTTCGCCTTTATCATCGGCTTTGCCGCCGCCGGCGGCGTGCTGCAGATAGGCGCGACCATTATGGCCATGAGCTTCCCGAACGGAAAAGGCAAAGCCACCGGGATCTTTTATACCGCAGGAAGTCTGGCCAGCTTTACGATCCCGCTGATCACGGCAAAACTGTCGAAGATGGGTATCGCCAGCATTATGTGGTTCGATCTTCTGATCGCGATCGTCGGCTTTGTGATCGCCCTGTACATCGGTTATCGTCAGCTTCAGGTTCGCGCCGCTGCAAAAACATCCCGGGTTGCAGCAACCGCCTGATGGTCAATGACAAAAAGAATAATGGATACCAACATGACTCAAGCAGTAACAGTAAAAAACATCACCTTCCAGGAAGGGGAAACCTTAATCTGCGTACCGCTGATCGGCAAAACGCTCGCCGAGCTGCAGACTAACGCGCGCGCGCTGGCTACCGCCGGAGCCGATATTATCGAGTGGCGCGTCGATCACTTCACCCAGGTCAGAGAAACGGAGCTGGTACTGCTGGCGCTGGGCGAGATTCGCCAGCTGCTGAAAGAGATCCCGCTGCTGTTCACCTTCCGCAGTAAAAAAGAGGGTGGCGAAACGGAAATCAGCGACGAAGCCTATTTTGAGCTGAATCGCCAGGCGGCCGTTAGCGGTCTGACCGACGTGATTGATATCGAGCTGTTCAACGACGAAGCGCAAATTCGCTCGCTGGTGAGCGATGCCCACGCTGCGGGCGTCAAAGTTATCATGAGCAATCACGATTTCCATAAAACGCCGGCTCAGGAAGATATCATCTACCGCCTGCGCCGCATGCAGGATCTTGGCGCTGACCTGCCGAAGATCGCGGTTATGCCGCAGTCGCCGCAGGATGTCCTGACCCTGCTCTCGGCAACCCTGACGATGAAAGAGAAGTACGCGACTCGGCCGTTAATCACCATGTCGATGGGTAAATCCGGTGGCGTGAGCCGGGTAACCGGCCGTTTGTTCGGTTCAGCAATGACCTTCGGTACCGTCGGCCAGGCTTCTGCGCCAGGGCAAATCGCCATTACCCAACTGCGTGAACTGATGGATATTCTTTCCTGATAAAACTTCGCCCGGGGGTCACCCTCCGGGCGATGTTGCTAGCGGATTTTTTGGCTGTCATTAATAATGACATCTTTAAATGACTGAATCGCCGGAGAAAGTACCCGCTCTTTCATCGTTGCCAGATAGATATAACGTGGAGGAATCGCATTTTTAATCGTCAGGATATGCACGTTGTAATACGAGAGCGCGGAAATTCGCGGCATAATCGCAATACCGTAATCAATACTGACCAGCCCCGCCATCGCCGTATCCTCATCAACGTAGCAGGCAATATCCGGCACCAGCTTTTGCTGCATAAACACGTTATCAATAAAGGGGCGTAACCCGCTATTTTCTGAAAAATAGATATAGGGATAGTGGATAGTCTCCACCAGGTCGACTTCATTTTCATAGAGCCTGGCCAGAGGGTGATCTTTTGCCGTTACCACGACCAGCTCCTGCTGAATAATAGGAATAAAGTCGATATCAGGCTCATCCGCAATATAGGAACAAATCGCCAGATCGCTTTTCCCGGCCTTCAGTTCCTGCAGAAGCGTTAACGACGTTCCCTGAGTAAAAGAAAATGTCACATTGTGACGAGATGGTGAAAGGGAATATTTATTAATTAACTGCGGAACAACATATTCGCCCATGGTGTAAATAAACGCAATGCGAATATTCTCCTTGTTCTCGTCGCTATTTTTTTGCAACGTCATGCGGCCATTCTCTAATGAGGCCAGGGCATCTTCGACGTAGGGCAGAAAGCGCTTACCATTCTGCGTAATTTTGACATTACGCCCTTTCCTGGCAAATAGCGCCACGCCAAGCTCTTTCTCCAGTTCAGATATGGCGTGGCTTAGCGAGGGTTGAGTGATAAAAAGACTGGAGGCGGCTTCAGTGTAGTGCTCGGTTTCTGCCAGCCGCTTAAAATAATAAAGTTGCTTTAGGTTCATTATTTTTGCTCGTATAATATAAGAATAAAACTCATGCCCCTAATATACCATACAGGCTATCGATGATGAGCCGAAAAGGAGAAATATCGGGGTCATATCAAATATTGTTATGCCATGTCACAGAAGCCGTAACAAAGCGTGACTTATCATCGATAGTGTCAACGTCAAATAGAATATTTTTGCCTGCATAAATTCATGCAAAAATATTTTAAACTTTAAAGGAAATCACTATGAGGACGATCGATGCTCAGGAACGGCCGATTTTGCCGTCGGCCACGCAAAAGCGAACTAAAACGCGAATTGTAATTTTAATGTTACTATCGATAGGGACGATGATAAATTATC
The DNA here is from genome assembly GCF_019048985.1 of Klebsiella sp. PL-2018. Classification (NCBI taxonomy): domain Bacteria; kingdom Pseudomonadati; phylum Pseudomonadota; class Gammaproteobacteria; order Enterobacterales; family Enterobacteriaceae; genus Klebsiella; species Klebsiella sp. PL-2018. Next base: position 944,166 of record NZ_CP077673.1, on the reverse strand, counting down.
TCGATCGGACTATTTTAGGTGTTGTTGCGCCCAAGTTAACGAGCGAAATAGATATTGACCCGGCCATGATGGGGATCGTTTTTTCCGCTTTCGCCTGGACCTACGCTCTGGCGCAAATTCCCGGCGGGATGTTTCTCGATCGCTTCGGCAATAAGCTGACCTACGCGCTTTCTATTTTTTTCTGGTCAACCTTTACCTTACTGCAAAGCTTTTCTGTCGGCCTAAAATCGCTGCTGCTGCTGCGTTTAGGCTTAGGCATCAGCGAAGCCCCCTGTTTCCCGGTTAATAGCCGTGTCGTCAGTAAATGGTTTCCGCAGCATGAACGCGCCCGGGCAACGGCGACTTACACCGTCGGTGAATATATTGGCCTGGCCGCATTCTCTCCGCTCCTTTTTTTAATTCTGGAGCATCATGGCTGGAGAACGCTATTTTTCCTGACCGGTGGGTTGGGTATTGCGTTTACTTTTGTATGGTGGAAGTTTTATCACGAGCCACATGAATCAAAAACGGCAAATAAAGAAGAGCTGGAGTATATCGGCGTAGAAAATACGACATCCGTCAATGAAAATATCCCTTTCAACTGGCATGATGCGAAACGTCTGCTGTGCTGCCGGCAAATCATCGGCGCCAGCCTTGGTCAATTTGCCGGTAACACCACGCTGGTTTTCTTCCTGACATGGTTCCCGACTTATCTGGCTAACGAACGTCACCTCCCCTGGCTTCACGTGGGTTTCTTCGCCTCCTGGCCGTTCCTGGCCGCGGCTATCGGTATCTTTTTCGGCGGTTGGGTATCCGATAAAATAATAAAGAAAACCAACTCAGTAAATATTAGCAGAAAGCTGCCAATTATTTCCGGACTGCTACTGTCGAGCTGCATCATCATTGCTAACTGGGTCGATAGCAACACCGCAGTCATTATTATTATGTCGATTGCATTTTTTGGTCAGGGTATGGTTGGCCTCGGCTGGACGCTTATTTCTGACATTGCCCCTAAGAATATGAGTGGATTGACCGGCGGCATCTTCAACTTCTGTGCTAATATGGCATCAATTATTACCCCATTAATTATTGGGGTTATCATATCCATGACCGGTAATTTTTTCTACGCGCTGATTTATATCGGTTTAACCGCGCTGGTTGGCGTTATCGCGTATGTTTTTATTATCGGCGATATTAAAAGGATCGTGTTGAAATAACCTGTCCAGCCCCTGTCCCGGCATCCTGCCGGGACAGGGGTGGCGATTCAGATATCTTTCACCCTGCTGGTCATAAACAGCGTCACCAGCGAAATTGCGGCAATCGTCCAGTAGACGCTGGCGTGACCATAGCTTTGCGACAGCGCGCCCTGAATCACCCCCGCCAGAATCACCCCGGTGGAAATACTGTTGGTAAACAGCGTCGTCGCGGCGCCCGCCCGTCCGGGCATCAGATCCTGAAACCACAGCATGCCAATCCCGGCAACAATCCCGATAAATACGGCATTAAACAGCTGTAGCACCAGCAGCGCCACGCGGTCGTGGAACAGAATCAGACCGATATAAAACAGCACGCCCGCCGCAACCGCTGTCACCATCATCTTGCGTTTGCCCCAGCGCTTAACGTAGTAGCCCGCCAGTATCATCGCCGGGATCTCCAGCCCGGCAGCGGTGCCCATCAAAATCCCCGCGAGGCTGTCCGGCAGGCCAAGATCGCTGCTGATCCACAGAGGCATATCAATGATATACATGGTATTGCAGGTCCACATCAGCGTGGAGGCGATGAACAGCATCCGCACGTTTTTATCGTGCCATCCTCCGGCCTGCTCCAGCACGTCAGCGCCTTCCGAAGGCTGCTCAATGCGGGCGACCGAGGGCAGTTTGACGGCGATCAGCGCCAGGCTTATAACAAAGATCCCGGCGGCAATCGAAAACATGGTGGTGAAGCCATAATTCAGCGCCAGCATAAAAGCCAGCGGTGGACCAATAACCCACGCCAGCGAAAGCTGCGCACGCATTATCGAACTGAACATCACCACTTCGCGCGCCGAGCTATCGGCATATTCCCGCGCGAGGGCAAAAAGCTGCGGCATCGCGGCATTCGCCACCGAGGCCAGCATAACCCCGCAGGTAATCAGCGTCAGATAGTGGCGATTAAAAGCGAACAGCAGCGCGTTTCCCACCGCCATCAGGCAGCAAAACATAATCAGCCGCCGGCGATCGCCCCGGCTGTCGGAGCGTTTAGCCAGCGCCAGGCTGACCAGAATGCCGGCAATGGCGTTAACCGTATAGAACAGTCCTACCCAGAACGGCTGCGCGCCCACTTCGCGGCTGAGGAATAAGCTGAGCGTCGGCGCCTGCAGCGCGCCGGCGATCCCCATCATGAAAGCGACAAGCATAAAAGCGGCGTAAACGCCGTTTAGACGACGCCCCATCGTCATTAACCACAGCATGAAATATCCTTAAGCACGCGAAGAAAACGAAAAAAGCCAGCAGAAGTATTCTGCTGGCGGGTGATTCTATACTCTATGGATTTCGAGTTGCGGGCAGGCGGCCAGAACGTAAGTCCCTGGAAACATAGATAACTATGTGGCCTGGGCGAGCGGGCGCAGCCAACGCACCTGCAGCTTGAAAGACGACGAGTATAACACCAATACTCAGTCACACATGATGTCTGCAAGTCAATGATCAGAGGTCTGCGACGTAACTCCCCACTGCATCAGTTCGCCGAGCATTTTCTGCTGTCTTCCTGCCATCAGGCGGGCCAGCCAGGACGCATCCTGCGTCGCAGAAAAGTAGCGTTGGTAGAACTGTTTCATGGTTGACCCCATCATATTCACCTCCTCGCTTCATCGACGTTGATTATTGACTTAATATAGGAAGTAATAAATTGCTGAGTTTTTATCAGGAGTTCCCCTTTTATGTCTTCCGGTCGTTTACAACAGCAGTTCATCCGCCTGTGGCAGTGCTGCGATGGCAAGTCGCAGGAGACCACGCTGAATGCGCTGGCAGAGATGCTAAGCTGCTCGCGCCGCCATATGCGTACCCTACTCAACATGATGGAAGCGCGCGGCTGGCTGACCTGGGAGGCGGAGGCCGGGCGCGGCAAGCGCTCCCGCCTCTCTTTTCTCTATACCGGTCTCGCCCTGCAGCAGCAGAGGGCGGAAGATCTGCTGGATCAGGACAGAATCGATCAGCTGGTGCAGCTGGTTGGCGATAAAGCCGCCGTCCGGCAAATGCTGGTTTCCCATTTAGGCCGCAGCTTTCGTCAGGGCCGGCATATCCTGCGCGTGCTCTACTATCGGCCGATGAAAAATCTGCTGCCCGGCAGCGCGCTGCGCCGCTCGGAAACGCATATTGCCCGGCAGATTTTTAGCGCCCTGACGCGGGTAAATGAGGAAAATGGGGAACTGGAGGCCGATATTGCTCACCATTGGCAGCAGATCGCCCCCACCCACTGGCGCTTTTTTCTGCGTCCGGGGATTCATTTTCATCATGGACGAGAGCTGGAGATGGAAGATGTCATCACCTCTCTGCAGCGCAGCAACGCCCTGCCGCTGTTCTCTCATATTGAGCGCATCGACTCTCCCACCGCATGGACCCTCGACATTCATCTCCGCCAGCCCGACCGCTGGCTGCCGTGGTTGTTAAGCCAGGTCCCGGCCATGATCCTTCCGCATGAGTGGCGAACGATGGAGAATTTCTCCAGTATCCCCGTGGGGACCGGGCCCTACTCGGTTGTGCGTAATAACCAGAATCAGCTCAAAATTCACGCCTTCGATGACTATTTCGGCTACCGGGCGCTGATCGATGAAGTGAACGTCTGGGTCCTGCCGGAAATCAGCGAAGAACCCAACGGCGGGTTGACGTTACAGGGCACCACGCAAAGCGAAAAAGCGGTGGAAAGCCGCCTGGAAGAGGGGTGTTATTACCTGCTGTTCGACGCCCGCAGCCCGCTGGGCGGTAACAGCGCGGTACGCCAGTGGCTAAGCTATGTGTTCCAGCCCGCTAACCTGCTCTATCACGCCGGCGAGCACTATCAGGGCAACTGGTTCCCGGCGTATGGCCTGCTGCCCCGCTGGCATCATGCGCGCAGCCACGCCTGCGAGAAGCCTGCCGGCCTTGAGACAGTCAGGCTGACCTACTACCAGGATCACGTCGAGCATCGCGTGATGGGCGGGATCATGGCAACGCTGCTGGCCGAGCATCAGGTTAAGCTGGAGATCCAGGAGCTGGAGTATCAGGAGTGGCACCGCGGGGAGGTGGTCAGCGACGTTTGGCTCAACAGCGCCAACTTTACGCTGCCGATCGATTTCTCCCTGTTTGCCTGGCTGTATGAAGTTCCGCTGATTCGCAACTGTATCCCCATCGACTGGGAACATGACGCCGCTCGCTGGCGCGCGGGCGAGCTGAACCCGGCCACCTGGAGTCAGCAGCTGTTGGCCAATCAAACCGTGGTGCCGCTGATCCACCACTGGCTGATGATCCAGGGGCAGCGCAGCATGCGCGGCGTACGCATGAACACGCTCGGCTGGTTTGACTTTAAGTCCGCGTGGTTCGCGCCGCCGGAGCCGTAATGCTTTCCGTTGGCAAACAAAATCATTACACTAACTGCCGTTCTCAACGGGGTGCTAATAAACATACGCAATCTCATTCAAGTTGCCTCAACGCGCGGTTAGCGCAGAAGCAACCCGAAGATAAAGCGTATGGGCTGAGAAAATACCCGTCGAACCTGATCCGGATAACGCCGGCGAAGGGATTTGAGGCCCTCTCAAAATCCTTTGCCACCCCTTTTTCTGAGGTGCAAAGTGTTGAAAAAATTACTCCCCCTGCTGGCGCTGGTCGCCGCGCCCGTTTTTGCCAAACCGCTGCTCACCGTTTATACCTACGACTCGTTCTCCGCCGACTGGGGCCCGGGCCCGGCGGTTAAAAAAGCCTTTGAAGCCGACTGCGGCTGCGAGCTGAAGTTCGTGGCACTGGAAGATGGCGTCTCGCTGCTCAACCGCCTGCGAATGGAAGGCAAAAACAGCAAAGCCGACGTGGTGCTGGGACTGGATAACAACCTGCTGGAAGCCGCTTCGCAAAGCAAGCTGTTCGCCAAAAGCGGCGTCCCGGCCAGCGCGGTCAGCGTGCCCGGCGGCTGGGACAACGACACCTTCGTGCCGTTCGATTACGGCTACTTCGCCTTTGTTTACGATAAAAACAAGCTGAAAAATCCGCCGAAAAGCCTGAAAGAGCTGGTTGAGGGCGAGCAAAAATGGCGGGTGATTTATGAAGATCCGCGCACCAGTACGCCGGGCCTGGGCCTGCTGCTGTGGATGCAAAAAGTCTACGGCGATAAAGCGCCGGAAGCCTGGCAGAAGCTGGCGGCGAAAACCGTTACCGTTACCAAGGGCTGGAGCGAAGCCTACGGCCTGTTCCTGAAAGGCGAAAGCGATCTGGTGCTGAGCTACACCACCTCCCCGGCTTACCACATTATCGAAGAGAAAAAAGATAACTACGCCGCGGCAAACTTCGCTGAAGGCCACTACCTGCAGGTTGAGGTAGCCGCCCGCACCGCGGCCAGCAAACAGCCGGAGCTGGCGGAAAAGTTCCTTAAATTTATGGTATCGCCGGGCTTCCAGAACGCGATCCCCACCGGCAACTGGATGTATCCGGTGACGACGGTTGCGCTTCCGGCAGGCTTTGACGCGCTGATGAAACCGCAAACGACCCTCGAATTCACACCGCAACAGGTGGCCGCCGAACGTCAGAACTGGATTAGCGCATGGCAACGCGCCGTCAGCCGCTAGCTTTCGGCTGGCTCCTGCCGGGACTCACGGCGGCCATCGTGCTGGTCGTCGTGGCGCTGGCCGCCTTTCTGGCGCTATGGTTCAGCGCCCCGGAGACCTCCTGGAACGCGCTTATCCGCGACAGCTATCTCTGGCACGTGGTGCGTTTCTCCTTCTGGCAGGCCTTCCTTTCCGCGCTTTTTTCGGTGCTACCGGCGATATTCCTCGCCCGCGCCCTGTACCGGCGGCGCTTCCCCGGGCGCACGCTGCTGCTGCGCCTTTGCGCGATGACCTTAATTCTGCCGGTACTGGTGGCGGTCTTCGGCATTCTTAGCGTCTACGGTCGTCAGGGCTGGCTGGCCCAGCTATGCCACGTTTTTGGCTGGCAATGGGAATTCTCGCCCTACGGGCTACAGGGGATCCTGCTGGCGCACGTATTCTTTAATATGCCGATGGCCACGCGCCTGCTGCTGCAGACGCTGGAAAATATCCCCGGCGAACAGCGGCAAATCGCCGCCCAGCTCGGCATGCGCGGCTACGTCTTCTTCCGGCTGGTCGAGTGGCCGTGGCTGCGCCGGCAAATTCCACCGGTCGCGGCGCTGATCTTTATGCTCTGTTTCGCCAGCTTTGCGACCGTGCTGTCGCTGGGCGGCGGCCCGCGGGCGACCACCATCGAACTGGCGATTTACCAGGCCCTTAATTTCGACTACGACCCGGCGCGCGCGGCGATGCTGGCGCTTATTCAGATGGTCTGCTGCCTCGGGCTGGTGCTGCTTAGCCAGCGCCTGAGTAAAGCCCTCGCCATCGGGGCCAGCCATATTCGCGGCTGGCGCGATCCCGACGACCGGCTGTACAGCCGGCTGTGCGACGCGGCGCTGATTGGCGCGGCGCTTTTACTGCTGCTGCCGCCGCTGCTGGCGGTGATAGGCGACGGGCTGAACAGCAATCTGCTGAGCGTGCTGCATCAGCCGGCGCTATGGCAGGCGCTGTGGACGTCGCTGCGTATCGCGCTTGCCGCCGGGCTCTTAAGCGTCATCCTTACCATGATGCTGCTCTGGAGCAGCCGCGAGCTTCGCGCCCGCCGTCACCCTCTGGCCGGTCAGGCGCTTGAGCTGAGCGGGATGCTGATCCTCGCCATGCCGGGCATCGTGCTGGCCACCGGTTTCTTCCTGTTGCTCAATAACAGCGTGGGCCTGCCCGAGTCCGCCGACGGTATCGTGATTTTCACCAATGCGCTGATGGCAATCCCCTATGCGCTCAAGGTACTGGAAAACCCGATGCGCGATATCGCCGCCCGCTACGGCACCCTCTGCCAGTCGCTGGGGATGCGCGGCTTCACCCGCCTTCGGGTGGTCGAGCTTCGCGCTTTAAAGCGGCCGCTGGCCCAGGCGCTGGCCTTCGCCTGCGTGCTGTCGATTGGCGATTTCGGCGTCGTGGCGCTGTTCGGCAACGAAGATTTCCGTACGCTGCCCTTTTATCTGTATCAGCAAATTGGTTCTTACCGTAGCCAGGACGGCGCCGTGACCGCCCTTCTGCTTCTGCTGCTGTGCTTTTTACTCTTTAGCGTGATTGAAAAACTTCCGGGACGCGATGCTAAAACTGAATGATGTGACCTGGCTTTACCAGCATCTGCCGATGCGTTTTACGCTTTCCGTCGAACGCGGTGAGCGCATCGCGGTTCTTGGCCCGAGCGGGGCCGGAAAAAGCACGCTGCTGAACCTGATTGCCGGTTTTTTAACGCCCGCCAGCGGCAGTATCGCGCTCGACGGCCAGCCCCATACCCACACGCCGCCCGCGCGTCGTCCGGTATCGATGCTGTTTCAGGAAAATAATCTGTTCAACCATCTCACCATCCGCCAGAACATTGCGCTGGGAATGCACCCGGGGCTCAAGCTGAACGCGGATCAATCCGCCCATCTGCAGGCGATTGCCGGACAGATGGGGATTGACGCGATGTTAGAGCGGCTGCCGGGCGAGCTTTCCGGCGGCCAGCGCCAGCGTGCGGCGCTGGCGCGCTGTCTGGTGCGCCAGCAGCCGGTACTGCTGCTGGATGAGCCCTTCTCGGCGCTCGATCCCGCGCTGAGGCTGGAGATGCTGACGCTGGTTGCCGACGTCTGCCAGCAGCGGCAGCTGACGCTGCTGATGGTCTCGCACAGCGTGGAAGATGCGGCGCGCATCGCGCCGCGGTCGGTGGTCGTGGCTGAGGGACGCATTGCCTGGGATGGCGCGACCGCCGCGCTGCTCAGCGGCAACAGCAGCGCCTCGGCGCTGCTGGGAATTAGCGCAAAATAACCTTATGCAGAATGTCGAGATAGACCGGCATCAGCGGATGACGGAAGGCAAACACCAGCGCCGCGCCGGCGGCGCACACCATGAGCGGAGCGAGCCACAGCAGGCGCGAACGCGGCAGAAAACGGGTGAGACGATCGCCAGCGCTTTTGGCGCTGCGCCACAGCCGCCAGCATAGCCACGCCGCCAGCCACGCCAGCAGCGCCGCCCCCAGCAGCAGCCACTTAAAGCTGGCGCTATTCTCATCGGCCGGGATATCAATGGCCGCCCCGGCAAGGATTCCCGGTAAGAAGTAGAGCGGCGGCCACAGCAGGCAGCCGATGATATTCGGCGGGATGAACTTCGCGACCGGCAGATCGAGCATCCCGGCGACCATCGGCACCAGCGGGCGCGTCGGCCCGACGAAGCGGCCAATCAGAATCGTAAACATGCTGTGCTGATGCAGCGCATGTTCGGTTTTATCCAGCAGCGCTTTGTTTTTCTTCAAAAAAGACCAGCGATGCAGCGGCTTTTTAAACCGCCAGCCAAGCCAGAATGAAATCCAGTCGCCAAGCAAACAGCCGATAATCCCCGCCAGCCACGCCTGCCAGAAGTTAACCTCGCCGCTGCCGATCAGCGCCCCCAATCCGGCCATCATCACCGTTCCCGGTAAGATAAGCCCCACCAGCGCCAGCGACTCGAGGAAGGCGACCAGCAGAACGGCTATCAGAGAATAGACCGTGGATTGAGTAATAAAGTGTTCCAGCAATGCTTGCATAATGTACCCGGTTTAAAAACGAAGCACGGATTCTCCGGAGCCGTTCATACTTCGTCAAGCCATCATTTGTTTGTATAGTTTACTGGCTGTGTTAAAAATCCGGGCCATCATTTCACTTTCTTTACTTTTTATTCACACCCTGCGCGAAACTCGCTCGGGCTGGCGCCGGTGCATTTCTTAAACACGCGCGAAAAGTAGAGCTGGTCCTCAAAACCGACGTTACGGCCAACGGTCGCGATCGGCATCCGCGTCGTGCTCAGCAGCAGCTTAGCCTGGCTAATGCGCTGATCCTCCCGCCACCCCAGTACGCTGATCCCCAGCTGCTGGCGGAACAGATGCGACAGGCGCGACGGCGACAGGCACACGTGCTGGGCGACGCTGGCAATATCGAAATGGCTGTCCGCCAGATGATCGCTGATGTACTGGCAGGCATCGCGCACCCGGTTATCCAGCGGCGGATGCAGCGATTCGTTGATAGCTTCCATGCGCCTGAGCAGCAGCTGCTCCATAAGATTGATCGCCAGCAGCTCGGAGTAACGCCCGGCGCCCTGCCCGGCTTCCACAATCTGCCCGAACAGTTCGCCAAAGCGCGCCTGGCACTGCTCATCCGGGCGGAAAAAGCCGGTCTGGGCAAAAATCGTTGGCCAGTTAAGCCATTCATGCCAGTAGGCGCGCGGCCGGAAATAGACCCACTGGTGATACCACTCGCGGGCATCGGGATGGCGGCCATAATGGTGAATCTCTCCCGGCGGGAACAGCAGCATATCGCCAGGCCGGCAGATAAACTGCTCTCCGTGGTTATTGATCACCCCTTCGCCGCGAATCGTCAGATTAAGGATATAGCCCTTCATGCCCAGCGGACGGTCAATAAAGAAATCAAGATAGCCATCGGCTTCAATTGGCGTCAGGCCCGTCACCAGATGGGCGTTAAAAGAGTAACCCGGCAACAAAGGATCGTTTTGCGTTTCGGCCATAAACTCTGCTCTCCAGGAGACATTAAGGACACCAATTGTCCATACCTTGTATTTTATCCTCTGGCTGGTCGCTCATGCTGCGACGCGGGTTAGAAAATGAATTAAAACCCGCCTCTTCTCGATAAAAACTGAGCACGGCGCACAGTTCAGGCGCTTTCAGCGCATAACTGAAGTGTCTATAAAGACGGCAGGAAAGTCCACATTGAATATTTGCACGGCGTCACACTTTGCGACGTCACAGCAATATAGTCCATAAGATTAGCGAATACGGCCTGACGGTTTTCAGCCCAGATATCTACTGTTTCACCATGAATGATTTTTAGCATGGAGTAACAGTATGGCAATTGCGATTGGCCTCGATTTTGGCAGTGATTCAGTACGCGCCCTGGCGGTAGAGTGCGCGACCGGCGAAGAGCTCGCCGCAAGCGTCGAGTGGTATCCGCGCTGGCAGGAGGGGCTATTTTGCGATGGTCCGAACAACCAGTTCCGCCATCATCCACGCGACTATATCGAATCAATGGAAGCCGCGCTGAAAAGCGTCCTCGCCGCGCTTAGCGCCGAACAGCGCGCTGCCGTGGTGGGTATCGGCGTTGACAGCACCGGCTCCACCCCCGCGCCCATCGACGCCGACGGCAACGTCCTGGCGCTGCGCGACGAATTCGCCAGCAACCCCAACGCCATGTTCGTGCTGTGGAAGGACCATACCGCGGTGGAGGAGGCGGAGGAGATTACCCGCCTGTGCCACCAGCCGGGCAAAGAGGATTACTCCCGCTATATCGGCGGTATCTACTCCAGCGAATGGTTCTGGGCCAAGATCCTCCACGTGACCCGCCAGGACAGCGCCGTCGCCGAGGCCGCCGCGTCGTGGATTGAGCTGTGCGACTGGGTGCCGGCCCTGCTTTCCGGGACCACCCGCCCGCAGGATATTCGTCGCGGCCGCTGCAGCGCCGGGCACAAATCCCTGTGGCATGAAAGCTGGGGCGGACTGCCGCCTGCCGGTTTCTTCGATGAACTCGACCCGATAATCAACCAGAGCCTGGCCTACCCGATGTTCAGCGATACCTGGACTGCGGATATCCCGGTCGGCACGCTCACCGCCGAATGGGCCGCGCGCCTGGGCCTGCCGCAAACCGTCGCCATCTCCGGCGGCGCATTCGACTGCCATATGGGCGCCGTCGGCGCCGGTGCGCAGCCAAACGCGCTGGTCAAAGTTATCGGCACCTCCACCTGCGACATTCTGATCGCCGATAAACAGAGCGTTGGCGAGCGCACGGTGAAAGGGATTTGCGGCCAGGTCGACGGCAGCGTCGTGCCTGACTTTATCGGTATGGAAGCGGGGCAATCCGCTTTTGGCGACATCTACGCCTGGTTTGGCCGCATTCTCGGCTGGCCGCTGGAGCAGCTGGCGCAGGCCCACCCGGAACTCAAAGAGCAGATCAAAGCCAGCCAGAAACAGCTGCTGCCCGCGCTGACCGACGCATGGGCAAAAAATCCGTCTCTTGACCACCTGCCGGTGGTGCTGGACTGGTTTAACGGCCGCCGTACGCCGAATGCCAACCAGCGTCTGAAAGGGGTCATTACCGATCTGAACCTCGCCACCGACGCCCCTGCGCTGTTCGGCGGACTGATTGCCGCCACCGCTTTTGGCGCCCGCGCCATTATGGAGTGCTTCACCGAACAGGGGATCCCGGTCAATAACGTGATGGCGCTCGGCGGCATCGCGCGCAAAAACCCGGTGATCATGCAGGCCTGCTGCGATGTGCTGAATCGCCCGCTGCAAATCGTCGCGTCCGATCAGTGCTGCGCCCTGGGCGCGGCTATCTTCGCCGCCGTTGCCGCCGGCGTATACCGCGATATCCCTGCCGCACAGGAAAACATGGCCAGCCAGGTGGAAAGTACCCTGCAGCCTCGTCCGGCGCAGGCGCAACGCTTCGAACAACTCTATCAGCGCTACCAGCAGTGGTCGCTCAGCGCGGAACAACGTTATCTCCCTTCGACTGCAAAAGCGGAATCCGCGCCGCAATCTCAGGCAGCCCTCACCCATTAAGGACATGAAAATGACGATTTTTAATAACTATGAAGTGTGGTTCGTTATCGGTAGCCAGCATCTGTACGGCCCTGAAGCGCTACGTCAGGTGACAAAGCACGCAGAACATGTGGTGAACAGCCTGAATGCGGAAGCCAAACTGCCGTGCAAACTGGTACTTAAGCCGCTGGGTACCACGCCGGATGAGATCACCCATATCTGCCGCGACGCAAACTACGATGATAAGTGCGCCGGGATGGTGGTGTGGCTGCATACCTTCTCGCCGGCGAAAATGTGGATCAATGGCCTCACGATCCTGAATAAACCGCTGATGCAGTTCCACACCCAGTTCAACGCGGCCCTGCCGTGGGACAGCATCGATATGGACTTTATGAACCTGAACCAGACCGCCCACGGCGGCCGCGAATTTGGCTTCATCGGCGCCCGCATGCGTCAGCAGCACAGCGTGGTGACCGGCCACTGGCAGGATAAAGAAGCCCATCAGCGCATCGGCGCGTGGATGCGCCAGGCGGTCTCTAAACAGGATACCCGCCACCTGAAAGTGTGCCGTTTCGGCGATAACATGCGCGAAGTGGCGGTCACCGACGGGGATAAAGTCGCCGCGCAGATTAAGTTTGGCTTCTCGGTTAACACCTGGGCGGTGGGCGATCTGGTGCAGGTCGTCAATGCGGTCACCGACGGTGAAATCAGCGCCCTGGTGGATGAGTACGAAAGCAGCTATCGCCTGACCCCCGCGGTGCAAATCCACGGCGATAAGCGGCAGAACCTTCTCGATGCCGCGCGCATTGAGCTGGGGATGAAGCGCTTCCTGGAACAGGGCGGCTTCCACGCGTTCACCACCACCTTTGAAGATTTACACGGCCTGAAACAGCTTCCGGGTCTCGCCGTGCAGCGTCTGATGCAGCAGGGCTACGGCTTTGCGGGCGAAGGCGACTGGAAAACCGCCGCTCTGCTTCGCATCATGAAGGTGATGGCAACCGGTCTGCAGGGCGGCACCTCCTTTATGGAGGATTACACCTACCACTTCGAGAAAGGCAACGATCTGGCGCTGGGCTCGCATATGCTGGAAGTCTGCCCGACCATCGCCACCCCTGAAAAACCGATTCTCGACGTGCAGCCGCTGGGCATCGGCGGGAAAGCCGATCCGGCGCGCATCATCTTTAACACCCAGACCGGCCCGGCGATCGTCGCCAGCCTGATCGATCTCGGCGATCGCTATCGTCTGCTGGTGAACACCATTGAAACGGTGAAAACGCCGCACGAACTGCCGAAGCTGCCGGTGGCCAACGCCTTGTGGAAAGCGCATCCGGATCTGCGCACCGCGTCCGAAGCCTGGATCATCGCTGGCGGCGCGCACCACACTGTCTTCAGCCATGCGCTCACCCTCGACGATATGCGCCAGTTTGCTGAGCTGCAGGATATCGAGCTGACCGTGATTGATAACGAAACCCGTCTGCCCTCCTTCAAGGACGCGCTGCGCTGGAACGAAGTGTATTACGGTTCAAAACGCTAAGGGGCCGTCCCCTCACCCTCTCCCTGAGGGTGCGGGTGAGGGGAACTGACTCGCCAGCAATTCGGAGCACAGTATGTTAGAAGATCTTAAACGCCAGGTTCTCGAAGCCAACCTGGCCCTGCCAAAGCACAATCTGGTTACCCTCACCTGGGGCAACGTCAGCGCCGTCGACCGTGAACGGGGCGTGCTGGTGATTAAACCCTCCGGCGTCGACTACAGCGTCATGACCGCCGAGGATATGGTGGTGGTCAGCCTGGAGACCGGCGACGTGGTGGAAGGCAAGAAAAAGCCCTCTTCGGATACGCCAACCCACCGTCTGCTGTATCAGGCATTCCCGACGCTGGGCGGCATTGTTCATACTCATTCGCGTCACGCCACCATCTGGGCGCAGGCCGGACAGTCGATTCCCGCTACCGGCACCACCCACGCCGACTATTTCTACGGCGCGGTCCCCTGTACCCGTTTGATGACCGACGATGAGATCAACGGCGAGTACGAATGGCAAACCGGCGAAGTGATCGTTGAAACCTTCCGTGAAAAAGGCATCGATCCGGCGCAAATGCCCGGCGTGCTGGTGAACTCGCACGGCCCGTTTGCCTGGGGGAAAAACGCCGAAGACGCGGTGCATAACGCTATCGTGCTGGAAGAGATCGCCTATATGGGCATCTTCTGCCGCCAGCTGGCGCCGCAGCTGCCGGAGATGCAGCAAACGCTGCTGGATAAACACTATCTGCGCAAGCACGGCGCGAAAGCCTATTACGGGCAGTAAGGCCGCAGCATTCCCGGCTCGCGCTGCGCTTAGCCGGGCTACAGGCTGGTAGCCCGGCTAAGTCCGGGAAGCAGCGCGCCACACCTGTATAAAACCCCAGCATCATTCGGTGAACCAGGCTATAATCAGGCCTGGTTTTTACTGATGAGAGCACGGCGTGACGCAGCCACGAGCAGGTTTTTTACTCACCCGTCACTGGCGGGATACCCCGCAGGGCACCGAACTGACATTCTGGCTGGCGACCGATGACGGCCCGCTTGAGGTCACCCTGCCGCCGCAGGAATCCGTCGCGTTCATTCCCGAATCGCAGCGCCCGCAGGCTGAACGCCTGCTGCAGGGCGAAAACGGCCATCGCCTTGCTGCGCTCACTCTGCAAGATTTTCATCGCCAGCGGGTGTTTGGTCTCTACTGCCGCGCTCACCGCCAGCTGATGCGGCTGGAAAAAAAGCTGTGCGAAAACGGCGTCACGGTATATGAAGGCGACGTTCGCCCGCCGGAGCGCTATCTGATGGAGCGCTTTATCACCGCCCCGGTGTGGGTTGAAGGCGAGTCGCGCGGTCAGCGGCTGGTCAACGCGCGGATGAAGCCCAATCCCCACTACCGGCCGCCCCTGAAGTGGGTGTCGCTGGACATCGAAACCAGCCGCCACGGCGAGCTCTACTGCATCGGCCTTGAAGGCTGCGGCCAGCGGGTCGTCTATATGTTAGGGCCGGAACCGGCCACCCCGCCTGCCGTCGATTTCGAACTGGAGTACGTCGCCAGCCGCCCGCTGCTGCTGGAAAAGCTTAACGCCTGGTTTGCCGCCCACGACCCGGACGTGCTGATCGGCTGGAACGTGGTGCAGTTTGATTTACGCGTCCTGCAAAAGCACGCCGAGCGCTATCGCATCCCGCTGCTGCTCGGCCGCGGCAACAGCGAACTGGAGTGGCGCGAACACGGTTTTAAGAATGGCGTCTTCTTTGCTCAGGCCAACGGCCGCCTGATTATCGATGGCATCGAGGCGCTGAAATCCGCGTTCTGGAACTTCTCCTCTTTTGCGCTGGAGTCGGTCGCCCGCGAGCTGCTCGGCGAGGGCAAAGCCATTGATAATCCCTGGGATCGGATGGATGAAATCGATCGCCGCTTTCACCAGGATAAACCGGCGCTGGCCACCTATAACCTGCAGGACTGCGAGCTGGTCACGCGCATCTTCCACAAAACCGAGATCATGCCGTTTTTGCTGGAGCGCGCGACGGTCAACGGCCTGCCTGCGGATCGCCACGGCGGTTCGGTAGCCGCCTTTAGCCATCTCTATTTCCCACGCATGCACCGGCTCGGCTACGTCGCGCCGAACCTCGGTGAAGTGCCGCCGCAGGCCAGCCCCGGCGGCTACGTGATGGACTCCCGCCCCGGCCTCTACGACTCGGTGCTGGTGCTGGATTACAAAAGCCTGTACCCGTCGATTATCCGCACCTTTCTGATCGACCCGGTAGGGCTGGTGGAAGGTCTGGCGCAGCCCGATGACGCTCACAGCACCGAAGGCTTTCTCGGCGCGCGCTTCTCGCGAGAAAAACACTGCCTGCCGGGGATCGTCGGGCAAATCTGGCACGGGCGCGACGAGGCCAAGCAGCATAAAAACAAACCGCTGTCGCAGGCGCTGAAAATCATTATGAACGCCTTCTACGGCGTGCTCGGTACCAGCGCCTGCCGCTTTTTCGATCCGCGTCTGGCCTCATCCATCACCATGCGCGGCCACACGATTATGCGCCAGACCAAAGCGCTGATTGAATCCCAGGGCTATGACGTTATCTACGGCGATACCGACTCCACCTTCGTGTGGCTCAAACGGTCCCACAGCGAAGAGGAAGCCAGCAGCATCGGCCGCTCGCTGGTGGCCTTTGTCAACGAATGGTGGGCGGCGGAGCTGAGCAAAGAGGGGCTTGTCAGCACCCTCGAGCTGGAGTTCGAAACCCACTTCTGCCGCTTTCTCATGCCCACCATTCGCGGCGCGGATACCGGCAGTAAAAAGCGCTACGCCGGGATGATTCAGGAAGGCAGCGAGCAGCGCATGGTGTTTAAAGGGCTGGAGACGGTACGCACCGACTGGACGCCGCTGGCCCAGCAGTTTCAGCAGGAGCTTTATCTGCGCATTTTCCGCCATCAGCCCTATCGCGATTACGTGCGCGAAACCATTGATAAGCTGATGAACGGCGAGCTTGACGATCGGCTGGTCTACCGCAAGCGCCTGCGCCGTCCGCTGGCGGAGTATCAGCGCAACGTGCCGCCGCACGTGCGCGCGGCCAGGCTCGCTGATGAGCAAAACGTCAGGCTGGGCAGGCCGCAGCAGTATCAGCAGCGCGGCAGCATTAAATACGTCTGGACCACCGGCGGGCCGGAGCCGGTGGATTATCAGCAATCACCGCTGGATTATGAACACTATCTTTCTAAGCAATTAGAGCCTGTCGCCGAAGGAATACTTCCCTTTGTCGACGACGATTTTGCTACAATAGTGACGGGGCAGCTGGGGCTATTTTGATTTTTTCTCACTCATTCCGCTGGCGAAAAAGCCGCAAAATGAAGGGTGAGGAGGACGTGACGAACGTTCCGCCATCCAGTAATATAGCGCCCTTTCCATTCCTGGACCCAATTTTGACGTATCTCCGATTCTCCATGGAGATGCTCAACTATTGCCTGCAATCAAAGAACTAAAGAGCCGAACATATATGCCTTTTACACTTGGTCAACGCTGGATTAGCGACACAGAGAGCGAACTGGGATTAGGGACGGTCGTTGCGCTGGACGCGCGCATGGTGACCCTGCTTTTCCCCGCCATCGGCGAAAACCGTCTGTACGCACGCAACGACTCCCCAATCACCCGCGTGATGTTTAACCCGGGCGATACCATCACCAGCCACGAAGGCTGGCAACTCCAGGTTGACGAAGTTAATGAAGAGAACGGTCTGCTGGCCTACACCGGCACCCGCCTCGATACCCAGGAAGCCAACGTTACCCTGCGTGAAGTGCTCCTCGACAGCAAGCTGGTCTTCAGCAAACCGCAGGACCGTCTGTTCGCCGGACAGATCGACCGTATGGATCGTTTCGCCCTGCGCTATCGCGCGCGTAAATTCCAGAGCGAACAGTACCGCATGCCGTGGAGCGGCCTGCGCGGCCAGCGCACCAGCCTGATCCCGCATCAGCTGAATATCGCCCACGACGTTGGCCGCCGCCACGCGCCGCGCGTCCTGCTGGCGGATGAAGTAGGTTTAGGTAAAACCATTGAAGCCGGGATGATCCTGCATCAGCAGCTGCTCTCCGGCGCCGCGGAACGCGTCCTGATCGTCGTCCCGGAAACCCTGCAGCACCAGTGGCTGGTGGAAATGCTGCGCCGCTTTAACCTGCGCTTCTCGCTGTTTGACGATGAGCGTTATGCCGAAGCGCAGCACGACGCGATTAACCCGTTCGAAACCGAACAGCTGGTGATCTGTTCGCTGGATTTCGTGCGCCGCAGCAAGCAGCGCCTGGAACACCTGTGCGAAGCCGAATGGGATCTGATGGTCGTTGATGAAGCGCACCACCTGGTCTGGAGCGAAGACGCCCCGAGCCGGGAATATCAGGCGATTGAACAGCTGGCCGAATGCGTGCCGGGCATTCTGCTGCTCACCGCGACGCCGGAGCAGCTGGGAATGGAGAGCCACTTCGCCCGCCTGCGCCTGCTCGACCCCAACCGTTTCCACGACTTCGCCCAGTTTGTTGAAGAGCAGCAGAACTACCGTCCGGTTGCCGACGCGGTCGCCCTGCTGCTGGCCGGTAATAAGCTGAGCGACGCCGATCTGAACGCGCTGAGCGATCTGATCGGCGAACAGGATATTGAACCATTATTGCAGGCCGCCAACAGCGATCGCGATGATGCCCAGGCCGCTCGTCAGGAGCTGGTGTCGATGCTGATGGACCGCCACGGCACCAGCCGCGTGCTGTTCCGCAACACCCGTAACGGTGTCAAAGGTTTCCCGAAACGCGAGCTGCATACGATTCGTCTGCCGCTGCCGACCCAGTACCAGACGGCCATTAAAGTTTCCGGCATTATGGGCGCCCGCAAAACCGCCGAAGAGCGCGCCCGCGACATGCTCTATCCGGAGCAGATTTATCAGGAATTTGAAGGCGATACCGGCACCTGGTGGAACTTCGATCCGCGCGTTGAATGGCTGATGGGCCATCTCACCAGCCACCGCTCGCAGAAAGTACTGGTCATCTGCGCCAAAGCGGCCACCGCGCTGCAGCTGGAGCAGGTCCTGCGCGAGCGCGAAGGCATTCGCGCCGCGGTGTTCCACGAAGGGATGTCGATTATCGAACGCGACCGCGCCGCCGCCTGGTTCGCCGAGGAAGATACCGGCGCTCAGGTGCTGCTGTGTTCTGAGATCGGCTCCGAAGGCCGTAACTTCCAGTTCGCCAGCAATCTGGTGATGTTCGACCTGCCGTTCAACCCGGATCTGCTGGAGCAGCGTATCGGCCGTCTTGACCGTATCGGCCAGGCTCACGATATTCAGATCCACGTTCCCTATCTGGAAAGAACCGCCCAGTCGGTGCTGGTGCGCTGGTATCACGAAGGCCTGGACGCGTTCGAGCACACCTGCCCGACCGGCCGAACCGTCTACGACAGCGTGCATAACGAACTGATCAACTATCTTGCCACGCCGGAAAATACCGACGGCTTTGACGACCTGATCAAAGCCTGCCGCCAGCAGCATGAAGCGCTGAAAGCGCAGCTGGAACAGGGCCGCGACCGTCTGCTGGAGATCCACTCCAACGGCGGAGAAAAAGCCCAGCAGCTTGCGGAAAGCATTGAAGAACAGGATGACGACACCAGCCTGATCGCCTTCTCCATGAACCTGTTTGATATCGTCGGCATCAACCAGGACGATCGCGGTGAGAATCTGATTGTCCTGACCCCCTCCGACCATATGCTGGTCCCGGATTTCCCGGGCCTGCCGGAAGATGGCTGCACCATTACCTTTGAGCGTGACGTCGCCCTGTCCCGCGAAGACGCGCAGTTCATCACCTGGGAGCATCCGCTGATTATCAACGGTCTGGATCTGATCCTCTCCGGCGATACCGGCAGCAGCACCATTTCGCTGCTGAAGAATAAAGCGCTGCCGGTAGGTACTCTGCTGCTGGAGCTGATTTACGTCGTTGAAGCGCAGGCGCCGAAGCATCTGCAGCTCAACCGCTTCCTGCCGCCGACGCCGGTGCGCATGCTGCTCGACAAAAACGGCAACAACCTCGCCGGTCAGGTGGAGTTCGAAAGCTTCAACCGTCAGCTGAGCGCGGTTAACCGCCACACCGGCAGCAAGCTGGTCAACGCCGTCCAGCAGGACGTCCACGCGATTTTACAGCAGGGCGAAGGCCAGGTAGCCAAAGCGGCCCAGGCGCTGATCGACGCCGCGCGTAAAGAAGCCGACGATAAGCTGACGGCCGAGCTGTCGCGCCTTGAAGCGCTGCGCGCCGTGAACCCGAACATCCGCGATGATGAACTGGCGGCTATCGAGAGCAACCGTCAGCAGGTTATGGACGCGCTGGCGCAGGCGGGCTGGCGCCTGGATGCGCTGCGCTTAATCGTGGTCACCCACCAGTAACGGAACGCGAATATGGCGATGGAAAACTACAATCCGCCGCAGGATCCCTGGCTGGTTATCCTCTACCAGGATGAGCACATTATGGTGGTCAACAAGCCAAGCGGCCTGTTGTCCGTGCCGGGCCGGCTTGCCGAGCACAAAGACAGCGTGATGGCGCGCGTTCAGCGCGACTTCCCGCAGGCCGAGTCGGTGCACCGGCTGGATATGGCGACCAGCGGCGTGATTGTGGTGGCCCTGACCAAAGCGGCAGAGCGCGAGCTAAAGCGGCAGTTCCGCGAACGGGAGCCGAAAAAGCAGTACGTCGCCCGCGTCTGGGGGCATCCGGAGAAAACCGAGGGTCTGGTGGATTTACCGCTGATTTGCGACTGGCCGAACCGGCCAAAGCAGAAGGTGTGTTACGAAACCGGCAAAGCGGCGCAAACCGAGTATGAAGTGCTGGAGTTGGCGGCGGACAACACCGCCCGCGTGCGCCTGAAGCCGATTACCGGGCGTTCGCATCAGCTGCGCGTGCATATGCTGGCGCTGGGCCATCCGATTCTTGGCGACCGCTTTTATGCGTCGCCGGAAGCGCTGGCCATGGCGCCGCGTCTGCTGCTGCACGCCGAAACGCTGACCATCACCCAC
This sequence comes from Klebsiella sp. PL-2018, assembly GCF_019048985.1. NCBI lineage: Bacteria > Pseudomonadati > Pseudomonadota > Gammaproteobacteria > Enterobacterales > Enterobacteriaceae > Klebsiella > Klebsiella sp. PL-2018. Next base: position 923,838 of record NZ_CP077673.1, on the reverse strand, counting down.
CCCGCTTTCGGTAATACGATGACGTTTCGCGCGCCGATCGACTTCTGACCGTACCTCTCTGTCCCGGGTCGTGCCGCCAGCGGCTCACCCGGGCTACTCCTCGCTCATCAATGCCGCGGAAAACGGACGTCAGTCGCGGGCAAACCACGCATCAATCATCTGCTCAACGCGGGCCACAACCTGCCCGGAGTCATGACGGCGGCTGCGCGCGCAGGCGTGCGCAGGCTCGTCGCACAGCAGGCAGCGGCGCTGGTTCTCCCCCATTGACTGACGGCCAACCAGGCCATTTTTCGGGCAAATGACGTCAATATCCCACAGGCGGCCCAGCGGATGGGTATGCTCAAGATCGGTACAGAAGGCTTTGATTTCACTGGCGGCGTGATCGACGCACCACAGCGCTTCCGGCCCGGTCGGCAGCCACAGCACCTGGCGATCCAGCGTCTGCCAGCGGTGTTTCCACAGCATCTGATCGCAGGCCTGCAGCGCCACCCCCATCATATTACGGTAGCGAATGCTGTCTTTCACCGCGCCCGGCGTCACCAGGGTCAGCGAAATCACCGGCCGCTGATAATGGGCTAACCAGTCGGCCTGGCGCGCGGCGCGCTGCTCTTTCGCCGCCAGCAGCGCTTCCATGCTTACGCCCTCACGGGCGAGAGTATCCACTGACATTTGTTTCTCTCCTCACTTAATAAAAGGCAGCGGACAGGCTGCCGTCGCAGTCGCGAATAATGGCGCTGATTGTATCGCTAAACGATCCCTGTTTTGGAGACGGGGCGCAGATATTTTCTGCGCCATTTAGCATGAAAAAGCAGACTTAGCGGTTATAAAAAAGTTAAATCAGGCCAGAAAGTGACTGAGGAACAGCAGACCCAGCGAAACATTAATCGCGCCGCCGATCCGGGTTGCGATCTGCGCGAACGGCATCAGGTTCATGCGGTTGCCGGAGGTCAGAATCGCCACGTCGCCGGTACCGCCCTGACCGCTCTGGCAGCAGGAGACAATCGCCACGTCAATCGGGTACATGCCAATCTTTTTGCCGACCAGGAAACCGGTCGCCACCAGCGCCGTTACGGTGCTGATAATCACCAGCAAATTGGTCACGGTAAAGGCGTTGACCAGCTCCTGCCACGGAGTGATCGCCACGCCGACGGCAAACAGAATCGGATAGGTGACCGCCGTACGGAAGAACTTATACACCATCTGCGACCCCTCCTGCAGGCGCGGAGAGACGCCGTTCACCAGCTTCAGCAGCACCGCGAGGAACAGCATGCCCACCGGCGCGGGCAGGCCGATGGTCTTCTGCCCCAGCATACCCAGCATATAGAGCAGCACCGCCAGCAGCGCGCCGGAGGCCAGCGTTGTCACGTCCATTTTGCCCTCGACGGGCGTTTCGCGATGCGTCTCGTTGCGGCGGTTCGGCATCAGCTGCCCCTCCCCGGTCAAATGCGGGAAACGCTTGCCCAGCTGGTTCAAACAGCCGGAGATAACGATCGCCGTCAGGCTGCCCAGCATCACCATCGGCAGCACGCGCCCAAGCGCCACGCCCTGATCCATATGCATCAGCGCGGCGTAGCCAATCGACAGCGGGATCGCCCCCTCGCCTACGCCACCGGCCATGATCGGCAGGACGATAAAGAAGAACACCTGAAACGGCTCCAGCCCCAGCGCGGTACCGACGCCGACGCCGACCACCATGCCGACGATTTCGCCGCACAGCATCGGGAAGAAAATCCGCAGAAAGCCCTGAATCAGCGTGGTGCGGTTCATGCTCATAATGCTGCCGACGATAATGCAGCAGATATAAAGATAAAGAATGTTGGTCGACTTATAGAATTTAGTGGTCGATTCCACCACCACCTCCGGCAGCAGGCCGTAATGCACCAGCGCAGAAGGGATGAAGGTCGCGCAGATGGCCGCCGCGCCGAGCTTGCCGAGTACCGGCAGCCGTTTACCGAATTCGCCGCAGGCAAAACCGAAAAAGGCCAGCGTCGCTACCATCACGACGATATCGCTCGGCAGCTTGCCGCCCAGGCAGTCCAGCGCGATCAGGCCGCCGGCCAGCAAAAAGAGCGGCAGCGGGATAATACCGACTTTCCAGTTATCGAGGATATGCCACCAGCGCTGCTTAAGCGCGGGTTTCGGCGTATTAATAGGGTCGATGGTTGCAGAGAATGCATTGTCTGTGGTGCTCATAATTAAGCCCTCTGGTTATTATTACTTTTCAGGTTAGAGGGCCACGCGCGGAGTTAATGTGAGGATCGGCAGATTAAAAAAGAAGTTTTAATGGTCACTATGGTTTTTATGGTTTCTATTATTATTGTGAAACCGCTCTGATTTATTGCCGTGGTTTTTAAGGTTTTTAAATCCAGCGCCTGATTAACCTTGATAAATTCCCCGCCAGCGGATAATTCTGGTTCCCGGACGCTCTTGTGACGTTCACCGGTTTCCCTCAGCCACGATGCCGGCAGCGAAAAAATGATACGCTGCCGTATCCCTGATACTGTGCATTATACTTATGAAGGTTTCATTTCAGTTTAAGCTGTTCATTTCGCTGGTCGCTTTTTTCTCAGTGCTGTTTGCGCTGCTGGGCGTGTATTACTATTTCGACGCCAGCCATCAGCTTTATCAGGAAATGAGCGCCCGCGCGAAAATACAGGCAGAAGAAATCGCGCTGATGCCGGATTTACGTCAGCAGGTGGCGCGTGAAGACGCGCTGGCGATAAAGCCTTTTATGCAAAATATCGCCGCCCACAGCGACGCCAGTTTTATCGTCATTGGCGATAAGCGGGGCGTGCATCTGTTTCACTCTGTCCATCCGGAGTGGGTCGGCACGCGGCTGGTTGGCGGCGATAACCAGCCGGTACTTGAGGGGAAAAGCACGACCACCATCCGCAAAGGAGGACTCGGTATTTCCCTGCGCAGCAAAGCGCCCATTTTCGATGACGCGGGTCGGGTCGTTGGCATTGTCTCCGTCGGCTACCTCACCAGCTATCTCGACAGCATCACGCTGGCAAAAGTCATCAATATTTTCATCGCCGCGGTGCTGCTGCTTATCGCGCTGTTTATCTTCTCCTGGTACTTCACCCGCAGCATTAAAAAACAAATTTTCTCGCTGGAGCCGCGCGAAATCGGCCTGCTGGTACGTCAGCAAAAAGCGATGATGGAGTCGATATACGAAGGGGTGATTGTGATTGACCATCACCGGCGTATTGAAGTGATAAACCACGCCGCCCGCAGCCTGCTCGGACTGAGCCAGCCCGCGCACCAGCTGCGCGGTAAGTCTATCGATAGCGTCATTACGCCGCAGCCGTTTTTCGCCGGCGGAGAGATGTTCGAAAGCGATACCCACGACGAGCTGTGCCGTTTTAATCAGCTGACGGTACTCGCCAGCCGGGTGCGAATCATGCTGGAGAATGCGCTACAGGGCTGGGTGATCACCTTCCGCGACCGCGATGAGATCAACTCCCTGAGCGCCCAGCTCAGCCAGGTAAAACGCTACGTTGATAATCTGCGCATCATGCGCCATGAACAGCTCAACCGGATGACGACCCTCTCCGGCCTGCTGCATATGGGCCACTATGACGAGGCGATTCGCTATATTCAGGCGCAGTCGGAGCATGCCCAGGAGCTGCTGGACTTTATTTCATCGCACTTTAATTCGCCGACGCTGTGCGGCCTGCTGCTGGGTAAAGCCGCCCGCGCGCGGGAAAAAGGGGTTGAGCTGAGCTTTGACCCGGCCTGCCGCATCGACCGCCCGCTGCCGTCGTTGATGGAGTCCGAGCTTATCTCTATCATCGGTAATCTGCTGGATAACGCCATTGAAGCCACCCAGCGCGCTGAACTACCACACGAACCGGTCGAGATCCTGATTCAGCTCAACGCCCGGGAATTAATGATTGAAGTCGCCGATCGCGGCGTTGGTATTCGCCCGGAGATCCGCGAGCATATATTTGAGCGCGGCGTCACCACCAAAACCCGCGGCGATCACGGTATTGGACTGTATCTTATTGAGCGCTATGTCACCCAGGCTGGCGGCACGATTGAAGTGGCCGACAACGCGCCGCGCGGGGCGATTTTCACGCTGTTTATTCCCGCCAGCGGGCCAGCCCATCCGCAAGAAGAGACGCACTATGCATCATGACCTGGTCGATGTCCTGATCGTTGAAGATGAAAGCGAACTGGCGCGGCTGCACGCCGAGCTTATCCAGAAACACCCGCGCATGCGGCTGACCGGCACGGCGGCCTCTCTCGCCCAGGCGCGGCAGATACTCAACGCCAGACCGCCGCAGCTGGTGCTGCTGGATAACTACCTGCCGGACGGCAAAGGGGTCACCCTGATGAACGACCCTATTATGGCCCATGCTAACTGCTCGGTGATCTTTATCACCGCCGCCAGCGATATGGAAACCTGTAGCCAGGCAATCCGCAACGGCGCCTTCGACTACATTCTTAAGCCGGTATCATGGAAGCGCCTGAGCCAGTCCCTTGAACGGTTCGTGCAGTTCTACGATCAGCAGCGCGAATGGAAGATCGTCGACCAGCAGAACGTGGATTCGCTGTATCAGCTGCAGGCTAAAAACTACCGAGCCGATAGCGGCAGTAAAGGCATTGAAGAAAAAACGCTGGCGCTGGTGCAGAGCCTGTTTACCGGCGAAGAAGAGCGCTGCTTTTCGGTTGATGACGTGGTGAGCGAGGCTGGCTTAAGCAAAACCACGGCCCGTCGCTATCTGGAGCACTGCGTGGAAATCGGCTTTCTGGAGGTGGAAATGCTGTACGGCAAGATTGGCCATCCGCGGCGTATGTACCGCCGCGCCGCCGGCGCATCGTGACGCCTCTCCCGCCCGGGAGAGGCCGGTCGTTTAGAAGCCGCGCTGCTCTTTAATCAGCTCCCAGGCTTTCTGGATCTCCTGCGCTTTCTGCTTAGCCATCTCCATCATTTCCGGCGGTAGCCCTTTCGCCACCAGCTTATCCGGATGGTGCTCGCTCATCAGCTTACGATAGGCGCGCTTGACGGTGGCGGCATCGTCGGTCGGTTTGACGCCCAGCACATTGCAGGCATCTTCAAGGGTTGGCCCGCGCTGCGCCTGCTGCCAGCCGGCGCTGCCGCCGCGCTGGCCGTAAGATTGCTGCTGCGAACCGCCGCCAAACTGCGCCCCGCCCTGCATCATGCGCAGGAACTGTTCGAACTGAGCGCGGGAGATGCCCAGCTCGTCGGCAATCACAAACAGCACGTCACGTTCGTTGGGATGCAGTTCGCCGTCGGCGAAAGCCGCCTGCAGCTGAATTTCCAGAAACATCCGAATTAAATCAAAACGCCCAAAGCAGACGCTGCGCAGCTGGCGCATTTTCTCCCGCAGCGGGTAATCATCTGATTTCCCTACGCGAAACGCGTGCTGGGCCGCGGTACGCGCTTCGCCGTGCAGGTTCATGCGATCCATCAGCAAATTGGCGACCTGAATATCGGCTTCGGTAACGCGCCCTTTCGATTTGGTCAGATGCCCCATCACTTCAAACGTCGTCGAGAAAAACAGCGACTGGCGCTCCTGCTGATTGGCAAAGACGTTCAGCCGGCGGCTGCGCGCGCGGTCAAACATATGCCCGATTAAGAAGCCCAGCACCACGCCCCAAAAGCCGCCGCCCATCATCAACGCAACCGCAACGCCAATTATTTTACCCAAATACTGCATAGACTCCCCAATCTCTCTGCCGCCAGTTAAGCTATATCTGACCGCACGTTACAAAGCGTTTACGCCTCGGTCAATTGTGGGACATAGCCTATAATTTGCTTTATCATACTCGTCATTCTACACGGTGCCTAACGCTCGGGCTCGAAACGGGCAGGATTAACACTAGCGCGATTTAGACGAGTACGTTAGGCTCTGACCGTTTGCAAGCCGCTGCCACACGATGACGGAACAACAAATACAACGTATGAAAAAACGTATTCCCAGCCTCCTGGCCACCATGATTGCCAGCGCCTTGTATAGCCAACAGGGCCTCGCTGCCGATCTCGCCACGCAGTGTATGCTTGGCGTACCAAGCTACAATCGTCCTTTGGTTGAAGGGAAACCCAACGACCTGCCGGTGACGATCGATGCCGATCATGCGAAAGGCAACTATCCTGATAACGCCGTATTTACCGGCAACGTTGATATCAATCAGGGGAACAGCCGACTGCAGGCCGATGAAGTGCAGCTTCACCAGCAGCAGGCCGCGGGCCAGCCGCAGCCGGTGCGCACGGTCGACGCCCTCGGCAACGTTCACTATGATGACAATCAGGTGATCCTCAAAGGGCCGAAAGCCTGGTCGAATCTGAACACCAAAGATACCAACGTCTGGCAGGGCGATTACCAAATGGTTGGCCGTCAGGGGCGCGGTACCGCTGACCTGATGAAACAGCGCGGTGAAAACCGCTATACCATCTTAGAAAACGGCAGCTTCACCTCCTGTCTGCCGGGCTCTGACACCTGGAGCGTGGTCGGCAGTGAAGTCATCCACGACCGCGAAGAACAGGTCGCTGAGATCTGGAACGCCCGCTTCAAGCTCGGTTCCGTACCGATTTTTTATAGTCCCTACCTGCAGCTGCCGGTGGGCGACAAGCGTCGTTCGGGCTTCCTGATCCCCAACGCCAAATACAGCACCAAAAACGGCGTCGAGTTCTATCTTCCTTACTACTGGAACATCGCCCCGAACTTCGACGCCACGCTGACGCCGCACTATATGAGCAAGCGCGGCGGCGTCATGTGGGAGAACGAATTCCGCTATCTGACCAAAGCAGGAACCGGCCTAATCGAGTTCGACTACCTGCCTTCGGATAAAATTTACCAGGACGATCACTCCGGCGACAGCAATAGCCGCCGCTGGCTGTTCTACTGGAACCATTCTGGCGTCGTAGACCAGGTGTGGCGCTTCAACGCCGACTACACCAAAGTCAGCGACCCGGACTACTTTAACGACTTCAGCTCTAAATACGGTTCCAGTACCGATGGCTACGCGACGCAGAAGCTCAGCGCTGGCTACGCGAATCAGAACTTTGACGCCACCGTATCGACCAAGCAGTTCCAGGTCTTTAACCGCGACTCAAGCAACGCCTATTCCGCCGAGCCGCAGCTGGACGTGAACTACTACCAGAACGATGTCGGCCCGTTTGATACCCATCTTTATGGCCAGGCGGTACATTTTGTTAACTCGAACAGCAGAATGCCGGAAGCAACGCGCGTTCACTTCGAGCCAACCATCAATCTGCCGCTGTCGAACGGCTGGGGAAGCATCAATACTGAGGCAAAACTGCTGGCAACCCATTACCAGCAAAGCAACCTTGATGACTACAACGCGGCCAACGGTACCGATTACAAAGACTCCGTTAACCGCGTCATGCCGCAGTTTAAAGTCGATGGTAAAATGGTTTTCGAGCGCGATATGCAGGAGAACTATACCCAGACGCTTGAGCCGCGGATGCAGTATCTGTATATCCCCTATCGTGACCAGAGCAAGATCGGCAGCTACGACTCAACCCTGCTGCAGTCGGACTACAGCGGCCTGTTCCGCGACCGTACCTATAGCGGCCTCGACCGTATCGCTTCCGCCAACCAGGTCTCCACCGGCGTCACATCTCGCGTTTATGATGCCGCCGCCGTTGAACGTTTTAATATTTCCGTTGGTCAAATCTACTATTTCACCGAGGCACGTACCGGTGACGACAACATCAACTGGGAGAACAACGACACGCGAGGTTCACTGGTATGGGCTGGCGATACCTACTGGCGCATCGCCGATGACTGGGGTTTACGCGGGGGAATTCAGTACGATACGCGTCTGGATAACGTCGCAACCGGCAGCGGAACCGTGGAATATCGTCGCGACGAAAACCGTTTAGTACAACTTAACTATCGTTATGCGAGCCCGGAATACATTCAGGCGACCCTGCCGTCTTATTCCACCGCTAAGCAGTACAAAGATGGTATCTCGCAGGTGGGGATGACCGCCAGCTGGCCAATCGTCGATCGTTGGGCAGTCGTCGGCGCTTATTACTACGACACGAATACCAGAAAGTCAGCGAACCAGATGTTAGGGGTTCAGTATAGCTCCTGCTGCTACGCTATCCGCGTCGGCTATGAACGTAAGATCAACGGCTGGGATAACAGCAGCAGCGAAAGCAAATACGACAACACCTTCGGCTTTAACATTGAGCTGCGCGGCCTGAGCTCCAACTACGGTCTCGGCACCCAGCAGATGCTGCGTTCGAACATTTTACCGTACCAGAGCTCCCTGTGATGTGGCTGGTTTACACGTAATCCGCAATTGCGGTTAATTGAAATGGAAAAAGTATGAAGAACTGGAAAACGCTGCTTCTCGGTATCGCCATGATCGCGAATACCAGTTTCGCTGCCCCACAGGTTGTCGATAAAGTAGCGGCTGTCGTCAATAATGGCGTTGTTCTTGAAAGCGACGTCGATGGCTTGATGCAATCGGTAAAACTGAACGCCGGCCAGGCCGGGCAGCAGCTGCCGGATGACGCCACCCTGCGTCATCAGATCCTTGAGCGTCTGATCATGGACCAGATTGTCCTGCAGATGGGCCAGAAAATGGGCGTGAAGATCTCTGACGATCAGCTCGACCAGGCCATCGCCAACATCGCCAAACAAAACAACATGACCATGGATCAGATGCGCAGCCGTCTGGCCTATGACGGTATTAACTACAGCACCTACCGTAATCAGATTCGTAAAGAGATGCTGATTTCGGAAGTACGTAACAACGAAGTCCGTCGTCGTATCACCGTTCTGCCGCAGGAAGTTGAAACCCTGGCCAAACAGATTGGCGATCAGAACGACGCCAGCACCGAGCTGAATCTCAGCCACATTCTGATCCCGCTGCCGGAAAACCCAACGTCCGAGCAGGTGGCAGAGGCTCAGGATCAGGCCAATTCAGTGGTTCAGCAGGCGCGCAGCGGCGCGGACTTTGGCAAACTGGCTATCACCTACTCTGCCGACCAGCAGGCGCTGAAAGGCGGCCAGATGGGCTGGGGCCGGATTCAGGAACTGCCGGGCATCTTCGCCCAGGCGCTGAGCACCGCGAAAAAAGGCGATATCGTCGGCCCGATACGTTCCGGCGTGGGCTTCCATATCCTGAAAATTAACGATATGCGCGGCGGCAGCCAGAACATCTCCGTGACCGAAGTTCACGCTCGCCATATCCTGCTGAAACCGTCGCCGATCATGAACGACGATCAGGCTCGGGCGAAGCTGGAGCAGATCGCGGCTGATATTAAGAGTGGAAAAACCACCTTTGCCAAAGCGGCAAAAGAGTTCTCTGAAGATCCGGGCTCTGCCAACCAGGGCGGTGATTTAGGCTGGGCGACGCCGGATATCTTCGATCCGGCCTTCCGCGACGCCATTCTGCGCCTCAATAAAGGCCAGACCAGCGCTCCGGTTCACTCCTCCTTCGGCTGGCACCTGATTGAGCTGCTGGATACCCGCAACGTCGACAGAACCGACGCCGCGCAGAAAGATCGCGCTTACCGCATGCTGATGAACCGTAAGTTCTCTGAAGAAGCGGCGACCTGGATGCAGGAACAGCGCGCCAGCGCCTACGTGAAGGTTCTGAGCAACTAATTGCATTAGCCTCATACACAACATCGCTCAGGGTGTATCGAGGCGGCTGAGCAAATCGCCCCGGTCTCTGACGGGGGCGACGAAGCGCAGCCAGTAAGAGACCGCCTGAAGGATGACGTGTATGAATCGAGTTGTTATCACTCCCGGTGAACCCGCCGGGATTGGCCCCGACCTCGTTGTGCAGCTTGCGCAGCGCGACTGGCCGGTAGAGCTGGTGATCTGCGCCGATGGCGCTCTGCTGTCTGACCGGGCGAACCTGCTCGGTCTTCCTTTATCGCTTCTGCCTTACAACCCCACCGCTCCCGCTACGCCGCAGCGTGCAGGCACCCTGACCCTTCTCCCCGTCGCGCTCAACGCGCCGGTTGAACCGGGCGTGCTCAACGTCAGCAACGGCAGCTACGTGGTGGAAACGCTGGCCCGCGCCTGCGATGGCTGTCTGAACGGCGAATTCGCGGCGCTGATTACCGGGCCGGTGCACAAGGGCATTATTAACGATGCGGGGATCGCCTTTACCGGTCATACCGAATTCTTTGAAGAGCGCTCGCAGGCCAGTAAAGTGGTGATGATGCTGGCGACCGAAGCGCTGCGCGTGGCGCTGGTGACCACTCACCTGCCGCTAAAAGCGATAAGCGATGCGATTACCCCAGAGCTGCTGCGGGAAATCATCACTATCCTGGATCACGATCTGCGCACCAAATTTGGTATCAGCAACCCGCACGTGCTGGTTTGCGGCCTGAACCCGCACGCGGGCGAAGGCGGCCATATGGGGACGGAAGAGATCGATACCATCATTCCGGTGCTCGAAGAGATGCGCGCGAAGGGGATGAATCTCAGCGGCCCGCTGCCGGCGGATACCCTGTTTCAGCCGAAATACCTCGACCATGCCGATGCGGTACTCGCGATGTATCACGATCAGGGCCTGCCCGTGCTAAAATACCAGGGCTTTGGCCGCGGCGTGAACATTACGCTCGGTTTACCATTTATTCGCACTTCCGTTGACCACGGCACCGCGCTTGAACTTGCGGGCCAGGGGAAAGCGGAAGTCGGCAGTTTTATCACGGCGCTTAATCTCGCCATTAAAATGATTGTTAATACTCAATGAATAATCGAGTCCATCAGGGCCACTTAGCCCGTAAACGCTTCGGGCAAAACTTTCTCAACGATCAGTTTGTGATCGACAGCATTGTCTCGGCCATCAATCCACAAAAAGGCCAGGCGATTGTTGAAATCGGCCCCGGCCTCGCCGCGCTGACCGAACCGGTCGGTGAACGCCTCGACCAGCTCACCGTTATCGAGCTGGACCGCGACCTGGCCGCTCGTCTGCAGACGCATCCGTTCCTCGGACCTAAGCTGACGATTTATCAGCAGGACGCGATGACCATGAACTTCGGCGAGCTGTCGCAGAGCATGGGCCAGCCGCTGCGCGTATTCGGCAACCTGCCGTACAACATCTCGACCCCGCTGATGTTCCATCTGTTCAGCTATACTGATGCCATTGCCGATATGCACTTTATGCTGCAAAAAGAGGTCGTCAATCGCCTGGTTGCCGGGCCGAACAGTAAGGCGTATGGTCGGTTAAGCGTAATGGCGCAGTACTACTGCCAGATCATTCCAGTGCTTGAAGTTCCGCCGAGCGCCTTTACGCCGCCGCCTAAAGTCGATTCCGCCGTGGTGCGTCTGGTGCCTTACCGCACGCTGCCGCATCCGGTGAAAGAAGTGCGCGTACTGAGCCGTATCACGACGGAAGCCTTTAACCAGCGTCGGAAAACGATCCGCAACAGTCTCGGCAACCTGTTCAGCGTTGAGGTTCTGACCGAACTGGGCATCGATCCGGCGAAGCGCGCAGAGAATATTTCCGTAGCGCAGTACTGTCAGCTAGCTAACTGGTTATCTGAGAACGCGCCCACCAAGGAGAGCTAACCATGATTAATTCGCCCCGAGTTTGTGTACAGGTGCAAAGCGTCTACATCGAATCGCAATCTTCTCCGCAAGAAGAGCGCTACGTCTTCGCTTATACCGTGACCATTCGCAATCTGGGGCGGACGCAGGTTCAGCTTCTTGGCCGCTACTGGCTTATCACCAACGGCCACGGTCGTGAGACCGAAGTCCAGGGTGAAGGCGTGGTCGGCGAGCAGCCGCATATTCCGGCCGGCGGCGAATATCAATATACCAGCGGCGCGGTCATTGAAACGCCGCTGGGCACCATGCAGGGACATTATGCGATGATCGATGTGAACGGCGCGCCGTTCACCATCGAAATCCCTGTTTTCCGTCTCGCAGTACCCACTCTCATCCATTAAAACATGTCTACATACCTTATTGGCGACGTTCACGGTTGCTACGATGAACTGATCGCATTATTAGAGCAGGTGGAGTTTAACCCTGAGACTGATACGCTGTGGCTCACGGGCGACCTGGTCGCGCGCGGTCCCGGTTCGCTCGAAGTACTGCGTTTCGTGAAACAGCTTGGCGATAGCGTACGCCTCGTCCTGGGCAATCATGACCTGCACCTGCTGGCGGTCTTTGCGGGCATTAGCCGCAATAAACCCAAAGATCGGCTGAAATCGCTGCTTGAGGCGCCGGACGCCGACGATCTGCTCAACTGGCTGCGTCGTCAGCCGATGATGCAAATCGATGAAGAGAAAAAGCTGGTCATGGCCCATGCCGGGATCACCCCGCAGTGGGATCTGGAAACCGCCAAACAGTGCGCCCGCGATGTGGAAGCCGTACTTGCCAGCGACTCCTATCCGTTCTTCCTCGATGCGATGTACGGCGATATGCCGAACAACTGGAGCAACGAACTCAGCGGCCTGGCGCGCCTGCGCTTTATCTCCAACGCCTTTACCCGCATGCGCTACTGCTTCCCGAACGGGCAGCTGGATATGTACGCCAAGGAGGCGCCGGAAAACGCGCCCGCGCCGCTCAAGCCGTGGTTTGCTATTCCCGGGCCGGTGGCCAGCGAGTACAGCATTGCCTTCGGTCATTGGGCTTCGCTGGAAGGGAAAGGCACGCCGGAAGGGATTTACGCGCTGGATACCGGCTGCTGCTGGGGCGGCGATCTGACCTGCCTGCGCTGGGAAGATAAAACGTACTTCACGCAGCGATCGAACCGGCAGACCAATCTTGATGAAGGCGAGGCGATCGCCTCCTGAAGAGAGTCACCCCGGTGAGCGAACGTCACCGGGGAAAACCTTAGCGGCGCTCCAGAATCTCGAAGCAGTAGCTATGGGAATTCTGCGCATCGGCATCGTGGAACTCGCTGAATACCGACTCCCACTCATCCGGATCGTAATCCGGGAAGTGGGTATCCCCTTCCACTTCCGCATCAATATGGGTCAGATAGAGCTTGTGCGCTTTCGGCAGGAACTGCTCGTACACGCGTCCGCCGCCGATCACCATCATCTCTTCCACGTCGCCGCAGGCGGCAATGGCTTCATCGACCGATTTGACCCACTGCACGCGATCGTCGGTGCCGGGCTGGCTGCTAATCACGATATTTTTACGCCCCGGTAACGGACGACCGATGGATTCCCAGGTAAGACGTCCCATCACTACCGGTTTGTTTAAGGTATTGCGCTTAAACCAGGCGAGATCGGCAGGCAGATTCCATGGCATGGCGTTTTCCATACCAATGACGCGATCTACCGCTAACGCCGCAATCAGACTGATCATTGAATAATTCCCGAATGCAAAAAATTGTCGCCACTATACGGAAAGCGTAATACTTCGTCGACTGGGCGAAGAGTAAAGAATCAGAAAATTTTAAGATTTGCTGGCGAGCCCACGTAAGCCCCGTGAGCCGCCAGGCAGGATTTAAATTGAAAACAAAATGTTACTTGTAAAGCTAACGTAACACCCTGAATTCTCCCTTATGCCGAGGGCTTATTTTGCGGCTCATCGGCGATGTCACCGGTATGCCGTCCCTCTTCCGTTCCTTGCCAGCCGTGACGCTGAACCAGCGATAAATGATTGCGGTCTTCGTTGATAATGCCGGTCAGCATATCGCTGGTGCGCTTGAATACCGCCACCCGGGAAGCCGCGTCGTTTTCCGCCATCGCCACCATCTCTTCCACCATTTGCAGATTGAAACGGCGGAACAGATCGGCCCGTTCGCGGGCCTCGTAGGCGCCCAGGCCCAGCGCCTCCAGCGTCATGCGTCCGGACTTCAGCGCCGCTTCGAAGGTTTCACGCTCCGGCGCTTCGACCCCGGCCTGGCGCAGCTTGATGTAATGATCGACATCGCGGGCGCGGGAGATGATCTGCAGATGCGGGAAATGCTCTTTTGCCAGCTCCGCCAGCTGCAGGTTCGTCTGCGGATCGTCGATGGCGTTAATCAGCACTTCCGCCTTTTCCGCCCCCGCCGACTCCAGCAGGTCCACCCGCGTCGCATCGCCGTAGAACACCTTCATATCAAATTTACGCAGGGTGTCGACGTGGTCAGGATCGTGATCGAGAATGACCATCTTCACCCCGCTGGAGAGCAGTACGCGGCCGGCGATCTGCCCGTAACGGCCAAAGCCGGCGATAATCACCCGCGGCTGCTCTTCGTCAATTTCATCGGCTTCGCGCTCCTGGCCGCTGGCGGATTTCTCCAGGCGGGTCAGCAGCACCAGCAGGATTGGCGTGGCCGCCATTGATAGCGCCACCGCGAGGGTCAGCGCCTTCGCCCATTCGCCGTCCAGGACATCGGCCATCTGCGCCGCGCCGAAGACCACAAAGGCGAATTCGCTCCCCTGCCCCAGCAGCACCGCAAACCAGCGGCGCTGGGCGCGCGGAACGCCTAACGGCCGGGCGATCAGCCACAGCATCAGGGATTTAATGACCAGGAATCCCACCAGCAGAATCAGGATCCGCAGCGGATGCGTCACCAGGGTACCGAAGTCGATAGACATCCCGACGCCGATAAAAAACAGCCCCAGCAGCAGGCCCTTAAACGGTTCAATATCGCTCTCCAGGGCGTGGCGGTACTCCGAGCTCGCCAGCAGCACGCCGGCGAGGAAGGCCCCCATCGCCATCGACAGCCCGACCTCTTCCAGCAGCAGCCCGAAGCCAAACACCAGGAACAGCGCCACGGCGCTGAAGACTTCACGCAGGCCGGAGCGCGCGACAAAACGCAGCATCGGCCGGGTCAGATAGCGTCCGAGCGCCACCACCAGCGCCAGCGCGCCCGCCACTTTCAGGGCCGAGAGCGCAAACGCGCCCAGCGTCGTCGAGCCGCCGCTCGCCGCCAGCAGCGGGATCATCGCCACCAGAGGAATGGCCGCGATATCCTGGAACAGCAGCACCGCAAAGGCGCTGCGGCCCAGCTGGGTAACCGTCAGGTTACGTTCGTTCATCGCCTGCATAGCGATCGCCGTTGAGGAGAGCGCCAGGGTCATACCAATCAGCTCGGCAACCTGCCAGCGCAGACCCAGCGACATGCAGAACAGGCCAATCAGCACGCCGCAGACGACCATCTGCAGCGCCCCGCCGCCGAACACCGAGGCGCGCAGTTTCCACAGCCGCTGGGGATCGAGCTCAAGACCGATAACGAAAAGCATCAGCACCACGCCGATTTCCGCAAAGTGCAGAATCGACTCGGCGTCGGTGACCAGCCGCAGCCCCCACGGGCCAATAATACAGCCGGCAATTAAGTAGCCGAGCACCGACCCCAGCCCAAGGCGTACGGCAATCGGCACGATCAGCGCGGCGGATCCTAAATAGATGAGCGCCTGTATCAGCGTATGGCTATCCATTATTGTGCGCCTCCTGCCATTCGATTAAACGTTGACGGTAGTGGCGCGCCTGCGCCTGAAGGGTTTCGTCATCGCAGATAAAAGTGCAATGCATCGCGAACGGCGGCAGCCATTTCATGCCGCAATACAGCGCGGTCGCCTGCAGCGGCTGCGCCAGGACGTCGAAACCGGGGAAGGAACCAATATCAAAATGGCTTTCGCCGCCGCCGGTGGTCACCGCCCACATCAGCGATTTACCGCGCAGCGCGATACCGTTGTGCCCGTATGCCCAGCCGTGCGCCAGCACTTTGTCCATCCACAGCTTGAGCAGCGGCGGCACGCTGTACCACTGCATCGGATGCTGCCAGATGACCAGATCGGCACGGGCCAGCGCCGCCTGCTCGGCAGCGATATCGATATTGAAATCGGGGTAAAGTTGATAGAGAGAGCGTATCTCGACGCCGTCAAGCGTCCCTGCCTGCTCAAGCATCCGCTTATTCGCATGCGAGTGCTGCGGATAAGGGTGCGCATAAATTATGAGGATCATTGATTAGCCTGCGTTAGCTCTTGTTGTAATCAGCAAGAGTGTAGACAGTTAATCGAACCGCTTACAGTGATAAGTGTGATTTATCTCTCGTTCAGGGCGAGGATCGGTCAGGCAGGCGTGACCCCGCGGTACGGGGCCGTGGATAATGCTTAGTTATCCAGTTCGTCCATGGACTTAACCTGATCGCGATTGATCTGCTCGGTGCGGCCGGTTTCCGCGTTTTTGTAGGACACCAGGCCGGTGTCGTCATCCACCTGCGGTTTGCCATCGGTGACAATGGTTTTTCCGTCGGTCGTTTTTAGCGACTGATTAGATGAACAGCCGGCCACGGTGAAAAGTGCGGCAGCGGCGAAGATAGCAGCGGTGAGGGGCTTGTTGTGCATGGTGTTTCTCTCCCGTTATTAAGAGCCTATCCCATTAGGACTATTTCACTTGCCATTTTGGACCTGGGCAGTGCTCGAAATCCTCACGTACTACGTGTACGCTCCGGTTTCTCCGCGCTGTCCGTATCCAAACTGGCTGCGCCAATAACGCCTACTGGGATAGGCTCTAAGTCATATTCATTATCACCCTAACCACTTTAGGCTAGCTGACTGTCCGGCGAGAGAAAACCAGAACTCTCCGAAGTGGCCTGTTAACGCCGATCCCCCTGTTTTTGTTCGACGTTCAGCGCCGCGGGGAGCGTCACTTTATTCCGCCCAGGCTTATCGTCACGCAAAAAAAAGCGCCTCCGGCGTTGGCCACCGGAGGCGCTTTTACTGGCAGATAATATTACTTTTTAATCTGCGCGTGCATTTCCTGCACCGAGGTCACTTTTTCCATCGCGTTGGCATTCAGCGCCATTGCGGTCGCGAAACCGCCGTTCAGCGTGGTGTCGTAGTGCACTTTGTATTGCAGGGCGCTGCGGCGAATCAGCTTGGAGTCTTCAATCGCCTGGCGGCCCGCGGTGGTGTTGATGATGTAGGTGTATTCGCCATTCTTGATGCGGTCCTGAATGTGCGGACGGCCTTCATGCACCTTGTTCACCAGACGCGGGTTGATGCCGGCTTCGCCCAGCACAATCGCGGTACCGTGGGTCGCATCCAGCTCGAAACCAAACTTCAGCAGTTTTGCCGCCAGATCCACCACGCGCTCTTTGTCGCCTTCGCGAACGGAGAGCAGCGCGCGTCCCTGTTTCTTCATCGTCGAGTTGCTGCCCAGCTGCGCCTTGGCGAACGCTTCCGCGAAGGTGCGGCCTACGCCCATGACTTCACCGGTAGAGCGCATTTCTGGCCCTAACAGCGGGTCAACGCCCGGGAATTTGTTAAACGGCAGCACCACCTCTTTCACCGAATAGTACGGTGGGATGATCTCTTTCGTGACGCCCTGCTGAGCCAGCGTTTTGCCCGCCATCACGCGCGCCGCGACTTTCGCCAGCGGTACGCCGGTGGCTTTCGAGACGAACGGGACGGTACGCGCCGCGCGCGGGTTGACTTCAATCAGGTAGACTTCGTTGTTTTTGACCGCAAACTGCACGTTCATCAGGCCGCGCACCTGCAGCTCAAAGGCCAGCTTCTGCACCTGCTCGCGCATCACGTCCTGAATTTCCTGGCTCAGGGTGTAGGCCGGCAGCGAACACGCGGAGTCGCCGGAGTGCACGCCCGCCTGCTCGATATGCTCCATGATGCCGCCAATCAGCACCATTTCGCCGTCGCAGATCGCATCGACGTCGACTTCAACCGCATCGTCAAGGAAGCGGTCCAGCAGCACCGGCGCATCGTTAGAGACGCTGACGGCGGTCTGGAAGTAGCGACGCAGGTCGATTTCGTCGTAGACGATTTCCATCGCGCGGCCGCCGAGAACGTAGGACGGACGCACCACCAGCGGGTAGCCAATCTCTTTCGCCTTTTCGACCGCCATTTCGATCGCGGTCACGGTGGCGTTCGCCGGCTGCTTCAGCTTCAGGCGGTCAACCGCGTGCTGGAAGCGCTCGCGGTCTTCCGCACGGTCGATGGCATCCGGGCTGGTGCCGATAACCGGCACGCCTGCCGCTTCCAGCGCGCGCGCCAGCTTCAGCGGCGTCTGGCCGCCGTACTGCACGATAACGCCTTTCGGCTTCTCAATGCGCACGATTTCCAGCACGTCTTCCAGCGTCACCGGCTCAAAGTAGAGGCGGTCGGAGGTGTCGTAGTCGGTAGAGACGGTTTCCGGGTTACAGTTGACCATAATGGTCTCGTAGCCGTCTTCGCGCAGCGCCAGGGAGGCATGGACGCAGCAGTAGTCGAACTCGATGCCCTGGCCGATACGGTTCGGGCCACCGCCGAGCACCATGATTTTGTCGCGGTCAACGGACGGGTTGGCTTCGCACTCGTCTTCATAAGTGGAGTACATGTAGGCGGTGTCGGTAGCGAATTCCGCCGCGCAGGTATCCACGCGCTTGTAGACCGGGTGCAGGTCATACTGGTCGCGCAGCTTGCGGATTTCCGCTTCGCGCACGCCAGCCAGCTTCGCCAGACGCGCATCGGCAAAGCCTTTACGCTTGAGCTGACGCAGGAAGTCGGCGTCGAGGCCGGTAATACCGACTTCAGCCACTTTCTCTTCCAGACGCACCAGCTCTTCAATCTGCACCAGGAACCAGCGGTCGATATTGGTCAGGTTGAACACGCCATCAACGGAGAGGCCCGCGCGGAAAGCGTCAGCGATGTACCAGATACGCTCAGCGCCCGCGTCTTTCAGCTCGCGGCGAATCTTGGTCAACGCTTCCGGGTCATCGAGGCTCACTTTCGGGTCGAAACCGGTAGCGCCCACTTCCAGGCCGCGCAGCGCTTTCTGCAGGGACTCCTGCTGGGTACGGCCAATCGCCATCACTTCGCCCACCGACTTCATCTGGGTGGTCAGACGGTCGTTCGCGCCGACGAATTTTTCAAAGTTGAAGCGTGGGATTTTGGTCACGACGTAGTCGATGGACGGCTCAAACGACGCCGGGGTGCGGCCGCCGGTGATATCGTTCATCAGCTCATCAAGGGTGTAACCAACCGCCAGCTTCGCCGCCACTTTAGCGATCGGGAAGCCGGTGGCTTTCGAGGCCAGCGCCGAGGAGCGGGAGACGCGCGGGTTCATTTCGATAACGATCAGGCGACCATCTTTCGGGTTCACCGAGAACTGAACGTTGGAGCCGCCGGTTTCTACGCCGATTTCACGCAGTACCGCCATCGAAGCGTTACGCATGATTTGGTACTCTTTGTCGGTCAGGGTCTGCGCCGGCGCCACGGTGATGGAGTCGCCGGTGTGGATGCCCATCGCGTCGAAGTTTTCGATGGAGCAGACGATGATGCAGTTGTCGTTTTTATCACGCACTACTTCCATCTCGTACTCTTTCCAGCCGATCAGCGATTCATCAATCAGCAGCTCGTTGGTCGGGGAGAGATCCAGACCGCGTTCGCAGATCTCTTCGAACTCTTCGCGGTTGTAGGCGATACCGCCGCCGGTGCCGCCCATCGTAAAGGACGGACGGATGATGCACGGGAAGCCAACTTCAGCGGCAACCGCCAGCGCTTCTTCCATGGTATGCGCGATACCGGAACGCGCGGTATCGAGACCGATTTTCTTCATCGCCACGTCGAAACGGCGGCGGTCTTCGGCTTTATCAATCGCGTCGGCGGTCGCGCCAATCATGGTCACGCCGAACTCGGCCAGCACGCCCTGACGCTCCAGCTCCAGCGCGCAGTTCAGCGCCGTCTGGCCGCCCATGGTCGGCAGAACCGCATCCGGACGCTCTTTCTCAATGATCTTGCGCACCACTTCCCAGTGAATCGGCTCGATGTAGGTGGCATCAGCCATTTCCGGGTCGGTCATGATAGTGGCCGGGTTAGAGTTCACCAGAATAACGCGGTAGCCCTCTTCGCGCAGCGCTTTACACGCCTGGGCGCCGGAGTAGTCAAACTCGCACGCCTGACCGATAACAATCGGGCCCGCGCCCAGAATCAGGATGCTTTTTATATCTGTACGTTTTGGCATGGCTCTCTTAACTCCTGATTATTTCGCGGACTGACGGTACTGCTCAATTAATTCGATAAAATGGTCGAACAGCGGTGCGGCATCGTGCGGGCCGGGGCTCGCCTCCGGATGTCCCTGGAAGCTGAACGCCGGTTTATCGGTACGGTGAATCCCCTGCAGGGTGCCGTCGAACAGCGACTTGTGGGTCACGCGCAGGTGGGCGGGCATAGACGCCTCATCCACCGCAAAGCCGTGGTTCTGCGCGGTGATCATCACCACGTTATTATCAATATCTTTTACCGGATGGTTGCCGCCGTGGTGGCCGAACTTCATCTTCACGGTCTTCGCGCCGCTCGCCAGGGCCAGCAGCTGGTGGCCGAGGCAGATGCCGAATACCGGAATATCGGTCTCCAGGAACTTCTCAATCGCTGCGATAGCGTAGTCGCAGGGCGCCGGGTCGCCGGGACCGTTGGACAGGAAGATACCGTCCGGATTCATCTTCAGCACCTCTTCAGCGGAGGTCTTTGCCGGCACCACCGTCAGACGGCAGCCGCGATCGACCAGCATGCGCAGGATGTTGCGCTTGGCACCGAAATCGTAGGCCACCACGTGGAACGGCAGCTCGCTTTCCGCTTTAGCTTCCGGCAGGTCGCCCGCCAGCGTCCAGCTCCCCTGCGTCCAGCTGTAGGTTTCTGCGGTGGTCACTTCCTTCGCCAGATCCATGCCGTTGAGGCCCGGGAAAGCTTTCGCTTTTTCCAGCGCCAGCTGCGCATCCGGGCTATCGCCGGCGATGATGCAGCCGTTCTGCGCGCCTTTTTCGCGCAGCAGGCGGGTCAGCTTACGGGTATCGATATCGGCAATCGCCACGATATTGTGGCGCTTCAGATAAGAAGAGAGGTCTTCGGTATTGCGGAAGTTGCTGGCAATCAGCGGCAGATCGCGAATGACCAGACCCTGCGCATGTACCTGAGAAGATTCTTCATCGGCGGCATTGGTGCCGACGTTGCCGATATGGGGATAAGTTAGAGTGACGATTTGGCGGGAATAGGAAGGATCAGTGAGGATTTCTTGATAACCGGTCATTGAAGTATTGAAAACGACTTCCCCAACCGCCGTGCCGGTAGCCCCAATGGCCCGACCGTGAAACTGGGTTCCGTCTTCCAGAACCAATAGCGCTGACTTAATCAAAACACCCTCCAGAGAATATCCACTCACTTTATTTGCATATTAATTCATAATGTAGATCTGAATCAATGCAAATCTGTTGCCCGCAGAATTTTGGCAAACGGCGGCATTCTGGAGAGATGGCGGGTAAAAGTCAACTTAAAGCGGATATTTTTAATCTTGTTTCAGGCCACTATTCAGTAATACCTGCCTTAACGGGCAAAAAGATCACCTAACTCGCCCGGGAAAACGCTTGCGGAGGAGGATGTTTGTAAAATCGCCGGGCAGGGATTGAAAAAGTAGACCATATGGTCAAAATTTACAATAAAACAACAAAAACAAGGCGGATAAGATAGTATTTTTCAGGCTTGGCGATAAAAAACAGGTTAAACACCAAAAATAAAAAAGGGCAATAAAACATTGCCCCTTGCAATCAATTACTTATTGAAAGCAATAACCACATCACGATGGGTAATAATCGTTATAAAGAGTTCAATTCAAGCACGTCACGCATATCAAAAAGACCGTTTTTCTTGCCTTTTAGCCATAAAGCGGAACGAACGGCACCATTTGCGAAAGTCATCCGACTGGAAGCCTTATGGCTGATTTCAATACGTTCGCCGATATCCGCAAACATCGCCGTATGTTCGCCGACGATATCCCCGGCGCGCACGGTCGCAAAGCCGATGGTGCCGGGAACGCGTTCGCCGGTATAGCCTTCGCGACTGTAGACCGCACACGCTTTCAGATCTTTATCCAGCGCTCCGGCAATCGCCTCGCCCATCGCCAGCGCCGTACCCGATGGCGCATCCACTTTGTGACGATGATGCGCTTCGATAATCTCAATATCGGTATAGTCGCCCATCACCTTCGCCGCTTTTTCCAGCAGCTTAAGCATCACGTTGACGCCGACGCTGAAGTTGGCGGCAAACACGATGGCGATCTCCTGCGAAGCGTCGCGAATCGCCTGCTTCCCGGCGTCGTCAAACCCGGTGGTGCCGATAACCATGCCTTTGCCGTGTTGACGGCAAAACGCAAGATGGGCCAGCGTGCCTTCCGGGCGGGTAAAATCGATGAAAACGTCAAAATCGTCTTTTACCGCCTCGAGGCTGCTTTGCACCACCACCCCTGACCTGCCCGCGCCCGCCAGCTCGCCCGCATCGCTGCCGAGCAGCGAGGAACCTTCGCGCTCCAGCGCCGCGCCAAGCGCCGCGCCGTCCATCTGTTGTACCGCCTGAATTAACTGGCGTCCCATCCGGCCGCCCGCGCCCGCGATGGCCACGCGGATTTGTGCATCATGCATAGCTATTCTCTTTTGTTAACACTACGTAAATTGTTTTCAGAGTAACCAGCTCATCGATGGGCCGCTACTCAAAAACACCGATAATTAGAAATTTATGACAAACTGCCGCCGATATCAGTAAAAACTATAAGATTGTGCCGGGAATTTGCCGTGGTGTAGTGAGAAGCGAGGAGCGCGCGCAGTCCGCAACCCCGGCCCGGCCCTGTATGGCCAATCCGGGGAATACGGCGACAGAAAAGCAGCGATTAGTGCAGGAACAGCTCGCCGGCCGGGAAACCGGACAGGAACCAGGTGACCGCCAGCAGGTCGGCGCTACCGCCCGGGCTAAGGTGGCGAATAATCAGCTCATCATCCAGCCGGCGCAGCGCCTCCAGCCCGCCGTCGGTCAGCACCCCGCCTTCCCACAGCAGCTTTTGCGCCTGCTGCTGCACAAAATTGAGCCCTTCCAGCCCGCCGCGCGACACCAGATTGGTATCGTCATTCCAGGCCATCAGGTGCAGCAGAGTCTGCAGTAACGCCAGATTGGTATCGCCGGTGTCCGCCATAACGCGATTGAAGACCGGCATCGCCTGGGTGCGCACGGTGCGAAAGCCGCTTTCCGCTTCGCCTCTGGCGCCGGAGAGCCCGTAGCGCAGGAAATGCCCTTCGCCTTTACTGACCTTCATTCCTTCTGGAGAGGAGAGCTCGCGCCCGACCAGGCCGCGGCAGAAACGGGCCACCCGATCGCAAACCCGGTGCTGTTCAACCGGCTCCCCTCTGGCCACCAGCCTTCCCGCCGCCGCGCTGAGCAGGCCAAAAGCGAAGATCGCGCCGCGATGGGTATTCACCCCGCCGGTAGCCTCCAGCATATCCGTCTCGCACGCCATGCCCACCGGACGCAGCATCGTCAATACCTGCTCCGGCGTGATATTGGCCGTGTCGTGGCCCATAATGAAAAACTTCTCCATCCATGGCGCGACAGCCGCCGTGCTGGCCTCAAAAGAGGCCAGATCCATATCCCGATGCGCGCCGGCGTTACGAATATCCACCAGGCCCGGTTTCGGCGTCAGGCGGACTTCGGTCAGCAGCGCCCGTTCCACGCGAGAAACTATCTCCTCCGCCGTCACCGTTTGACGGCTCAACGGGCGACGCTGGCTTATCATCACTTCGCTCATGCCTTTCTCCTCAGCGCGTTTAACCGGCGCTTTTAACCTGATGAATGACATCAATCACTGACCCGTCGCGATAGCGCACCACGGCCACCACCCGATCGGTGAAGGCGATCGGGTCAGGCTTGCCGGTCAACAGTTCGGCGCGCTGCTGCAGCTCTTCAATGGTCAGCAGCGGGATACCCGCGTTACGCAGGTTATCAATCAGGTCCTGACGCGCCGGGTTGACGGCGATACCGTGATCGGTGACCAGCACATCCACGCTGGCGCCCGGCGTCACGCAAGTCAGCACCTTCTCCACCACGCACGGAATGCGCCCACGCACCAGCGGCGCGGTGATAATGGTTAAATCCGCGCCCGCCGCCGTATCGCTGTGGCCGCCGGACGCGCCGCGCAGCACGCCGTTGGAGCCGGTCATCACGTTAACGTTGAATCCGGTATCGATCTCCAGCGCGCTCAGCATCACCACGTTCAGGCGTTCGCAGGAGACGCCTTTCGAACCGGGATTGGCGTACTGATTAGCGGAAATTTCAATATGGTTAGGGTTATTGGCCAGCGAACGCGCGGCATCGCCGTCAAAAGACTGGGTATCCAGCAGCGCTTTGATCAGCCCCTTTTCGTGCAGATCGACCATCGTGCCGGTGATCCCGCCCAGACCAAAGCTGGCGGTAATGTTGTTACGACGCATCTTATCTTCGAGGAAACGGGTCACCGCCAGCGATGCGCCGCCGGTCCCCGTCTGCAAAGAGAAACCGTCTTTGAAATAGCCAGAGTGTTCGATCACTTTCGCCGCCTGGCGGGCGATCAGCAGTTCGCGCGGGTTGCTGGTCAAACGGATCGCCCCGGCGGTGATTTTCGCCGGATCGCCGACCTCATCGACCTGCACAATCAGATCCACCCGATCCTGGGCGATGCTGGCCGGATAGTTTGGATAATCTACCCACTCTTCGGTGAGCAGCACCACGCATCCGGCGGCCTCGGCATCCACTCTGGCGTAGCCCAGAGATCCGCAGCGGGATTTACCGCTAAAGCCGTTGGCGTTGCCATATTCATCGCAGCACGGCACGCCGAGGAACGCCACATCAATGCGTAGCTCACCGGTTTGCACTAAATGCGCCCGGCCGCCGTGAGAGTGGATTTGTACCGGGTTTTCCATCAGGCCGGCGGAGATCGCTTCCCCCAGCTTACCGCGCAGACCCGAGGTGTAAATCTGCCGGATCACGCCATTCTTAATATGCTCAATCAGCGGCCAGTGGGCATCGATAAGCGAGCTTGAAGCCAGCGTCAGATCGCGAAAACCCATCTCAGCCAGCTTCGCCACCACCATATTGACCACCTTGTCGCCGCCGCGGAAGGCGTGGTGAAAAGAGATGGTCATGCCGTTTTGCAGCCCGGAACGGCGAATCGCCTCCTCCAGCGAGGCGCAGATTTTACGCTGCCGCTTTTCGCTTTCGCTGGCCAGCCACGGGCTCTGCGCCGTCACGCCCGCATAGGGCGCTAATCCTTCCGGCATCACGTACTGCTGATTAAGCATTGCTACGGTCTCTTTCATTATTTACTCCTTAATCACGAATGCCGGAAGCCGACAGCGCCACGACTTTGCGCGCATGATCGATAATCGGTCCATCTATCATCTTGCCGTTCAGCGATACCACGCCCAGACCGCGCGCTTCCGCCTCTTCCGCCGCCGCGATCACCTCCCGCGCATGTTCAACGTCTTTCAGCGTGGGGGCATAAACCTGGTGCAGCAGCTCAATCTGGCGCGGGTTAACCAGCGATTTACCGTTAAAGCCAAGATTCTTCGCCAGATTC
Organism: Klebsiella sp. PL-2018; assembly: GCF_019048985.1. Lineage (NCBI taxonomy): Bacteria > Pseudomonadati > Pseudomonadota > Gammaproteobacteria > Enterobacterales > Enterobacteriaceae > Klebsiella > Klebsiella sp. PL-2018. The sequence continues at coordinate 898,561 of NZ_CP077673.1, read as the reverse complement.
GCTTCCGCGAGGAAACCCTCTTCATTGTTAATATCCGACCACACCACGTCGTACGCCGCGATCCCGGCGACGCGCGCCGCGTGCAGCACCGCGCAGCGGGCGTAAAACAGCTCGGTGCCGTCGCCGCGGCTGGTGCCCATATCCATAACGTAATCGAAGGCCGCCAGCGCGATGGCCGACAGGCGCGGGCTGGCGCGAGCGATCTCAACCGCGTTCACTACGCCCAGCGCCGACTCTATCGCCGCCATTAATTTCGTGCTGCCCACTTCCCGGCCGCATTCGCGCTCAATCCGCTCGACCTGCGCTTCCAGCTCATGGATATCTTCTTTGCTATCGGTTTTCGGCAGGCGCACCATATCGACGCCCGCGCGCACCACCGCCTCAAGGTCGGCGAGACCAAACGGCGTGCTGAGCGGGTTAATGCGCACCACGGTTTCCACATCCCGGTAGAGCGGATGCTGTAGCGCATGATGCACCAGCAGGCGGGCGGTATCTTTTTCACGGAGCGAGACGGCATCTTCGAGGTCGAACATCACCGCATCAGCGCCGTAAACAAATGAGGTGCTTAACATCGCGGCGTTGGCGCCGGGGATAAACAGCATACTGCGACGAGGTTTCATAGCTGACTCCAGTGCGGTTGAGATTGTTGCGCCGCGCGCAGCGCCGCGGCCTGAACCCGAGCCTTTAGTACGCATTCGAGCGCGCCTTTATCATCGACGACGACGTTCGCCCGGGTAACGCCAAGCTGCGTCAGCGTCTCTCTGACCACCCGCTCAATCGCCGCGCCAAACTGCTGCTTCACAATGCTATCGATTTCAAGCTGAATACCTGGCTCATTCGCAGGCCCGATCCTGACCATCACATCGCTGGATTCCAGCGTGCCGGCCAGGGCGTCAATCATTATTTCCATAGAGGCTGATCCTTAGTTATGGAGGTAAATCAGGCGGTTTGGTGTTCGCTTTCCGCCAGATGCATCAGAAAAGAGAGGGTTCCCGGCGGCACCAGCGGCGCAATCGACGACCACTGGCGCTGCTGATACAGCCTGCGCACCCGGGAAGCGGAAATGGGCGCGCCCTCTTTCTCAACCCGCGCCAGCTCAACCACCTGAATCGCCGGCGCGTCGCCGGGCGCTTCCAGCAGCTGGCGCATGCGCTGGTTGTAGCGACGGGTTAATTCACACAGCGGTTCGCTGCCGACAAAGCGGTGGGTCACCCCCAGCGCCGGGGCTAAACGTTCGCGGAAGAGCTGCAGATCGATCTGGCTGTGGCAATCGTCAACCACGCCTTTGTCTTTAAGGAAGTAGCCGGGAAAAGTGGCGCGCGAGATCAGATAGGCCGACCCCGGATGCAGGGTCACGTTAGCGATCCCGGCGATCCCCTGTTCAATCAGCGCCACGCGATCGCGGTAGCGGAAAAACGAAGCATCCTCCTTCACCACGAACAGATGCAGCCAGTCGCAGCGTTGAGCCGCCTGCTCCACCAGCCAACGATGCCCCAGGGTAAAGGGATTGGCGTTCATCACGATGGCGCCGATTTTTTCGCCGGGCTGGCGATACATCGTAAGCTGGCGGCAATAGCGGGCCAGACGTTCGCGGCTATTTTCCATTAACACGGCCTGCTCCCCCGCGCGGGCGATAGGCCAGAACCCGGCGCAGGAGAAGAGCGCCGCGTTATAGGGTTTAGTGAACAGAAACAGTTCGCTGCGGCCCAGCTCATACGCCAGGGTCATCAGTTCAGTCAGCAGCTTCAGGCTGAGCCCTTCCCCCTGCAGCGACGGGTCGACGGCAATACACTTCAGAACGCATCCGGCAATGGCGCCGCAGCCGACAATGCGCCGCTGGTACTCGACGATAATCGCCCATTCGCAGTCCGCCTCCAGCGAGAGCTGGTGCTGATGAAGAAAGAGGTCAACGGCCTCTCGCCGCCGGGGGTCGAGCTGTACCGCGACGCGTTTTACTATCAGATTCATTTTTTTCGCGCTTCATTGACCAAAACGAGCTGTATTTCGCCATCGTTCCCGCAGCGGTTCTTTTATTTCAATCACATTTTTCCGCGTACCTTAATTGGCTTTATGGTTTTTATGTTGTTAATTAATTCAGAAGAATAAAAACAATTAAATTAATTAAAAACACGACTAATCAGTGAAGATAATCACATATCGCCGGGGAACATATTTATTATTATGCCGCCGTCCTATTATTGTTTTTTCTAACGGCATTAATACACAAAATCATTCAAGTTGCATCGAGGCGGTAACTGAATGAATCCCCAGGAGCTTACGCATAGTAAGTGACTGGGGTGAGTGAAGGCTGCCAACAAAGAGGCAGCTTGAAGGATGATGTGTATATTCCTTTTTTTAACAGGGTGACGTCATATGACTAATATGAGCCAGGCTCCATCTGCGGAGAAAAAAGGGGTTAGCGATATTCTGGGGTTTAAAATCTTCGGCATGCCGCTACCGCTTTACGCCTTTGCGTTAATCACTTTACTACTTTCACACTTTTATAATGCCCTGCCGACCGACATTGTTGGTGGCTTCGCGATCATGTTTATTATTGGCGCCGTTTTTGGCGAAATTGGCAAACGCCTGCCAATCTTCAATAAATATATCGGCGGCGCGCCGGTGATGATCTTCCTCGTGGCCGCCTATTTCGTTTACGCCGGCATTTTCACCCAGAAAGAAATTGATGCAATCACTAATGTGATGGATAAAAGTAACTTCCTGAACTTATTCATCGCAGTATTGATTACCGGCGCAATCCTCTCGGTTAACCGTAAGCTGCTGCTGAAATCTCTGCTGGGTTATATTCCGACCATTTTAATGGGGATCCTCGGCGCATCCATCTTCGGGATTATCATTGGTCTGTGCTTCGGTATCTCCATCGACCGCATCATGATGCTGTACGTCCTGCCGATTATGGGCGGCGGCAACGGCGCGGGCGCGGTGCCGCTGTCTGAAATTTATCACTCCGTCACCGGCCGTTCGCGTGAAGAGTACTACTCCACCGCGATTGCTATCCTGACCATCGCCAACATCTTTGCCATCGTCTTTGCTGCACTTCTCGATATTATCGGTAAAAAACACACCTGGCTGAGCGGTGAAGGCGAACTGGTGCGTAAAGCCTCCTTTAAAGTCGAAGACGATGAAAAAGCGGGCCAGATTACCCATCGCGAAACCGCCGTCGGCCTGGTGCTCGCCACCACCTGTTTCCTGCTGGCCTACGTTATTGCCAAGAAAATTTTGCCAAGCATTGGCGGCGTCTCTATCCACTATTTCGCCTGGATGGTGCTGATCGTCGCGGCGCTGAACGCTTCCGGCCTCTGCTCACCGGAGATTAAAGCTGGCGCCAAACGCCTGTCTGACTTCTTCTCTAAGCAGCTGCTGTGGGTACTGATGGTCGGCGTCGGCGTGTGCTACACCGACCTGCAGGAAATTATCGACGCGATTACCTTCGCGAACGTCATCATCGCGGCGGTGATCGTGGTGGGTGCGGTCGTCGGGGCGGCCATCGGCGGCTGGATGATTGGCTTCTTCCCGATTGAGTCCGCGATCACCGCCGGTCTGTGCATGGCCAACCGCGGCGGCTCGGGCGATCTGGAAGTGCTCTCTGCCTGTAACCGTATGAATCTTATCTCTTATGCGCAAATCTCCTCCCGTCTGGGCGGCGGTATTGTGCTGGTCATCGCCAGCATTGTGTTCGGCATGATGATGTAACCAACACGCACGATGGCGATGTTTGAGCGTCAACCACAGCGGTGCTCTTTAGGGTCCAGAGCCGGGGGCGGCTTCGGGAAATCCACCCTACTCCTTAGCCGGAAGTATCGTTTGGTTAGCCTTCAAACACGCCGTCGTGCCCTTACTTTAGGGTCTTTCAATGACTGAAGCTGTACTGCTGGGTGAAGGCTTCACCCTGATGTTCCTCGGCATGGGGTTCGTGCTGGCGTTTCTGTTTCTGCTGATTTTCGCCATCCGCGGCATGTCCGCCGCCGTCAACCGCTTCTTCCCGGAACCGGCTCCTGCGCCGAAGGCCGCATCCGTCGCCGCCGCGCCCGCTGACGACTTCGCCCGCTTAAAGCCGCTGATTGCCGCCGCTATCCACCACCATCGCCGACTTAACCCTTAATTCACGGAGGAATCCATGACCGTTGCCATTACCGATGTCGTCCTGCGCGACGCCCACCAGTCCCTTTTCGCCACCCGCCTGCGTCTCGACGATATGCTCCCCATTGCGGCCACCCTCGACGACGCGGGCTACTGGTCCCTTGAATGCTGGGGCGGCGCCACCTTTGACGCCTGCATCCGCTTCCTCGGCGAGGACCCCTGGGTCCGCCTGCGCGAGCTCAAAAAGGCCATGCCGAAGACCCCGCTGCAGATGCTGCTCCGCGGCCAGAACCTGCTCGGCTACCGCCACTACGCCGATGACGTGGTGCAGCGTTTCGTCGAGCGCGCCGTCAAAAACGGCATGGACGTGTTCCGCGTCTTCGACGCCATGAACGACCCGCGCAATATGCAGGCCGCCCTGCAGGCGGTGCGCAGCCACGGCGCCCACGCCCAGGGCACGCTCTCCTACACCACCAGTCCGGCCCATACCTTGCAGACCTGGCTCGACCTGACCGAACAGCTGCTGGAGACCGGCGTCGATTCCATCGCGATTAAGGACATGTCCGGCATTCTCACCCCGATGGCGGCCTTCGAGCTGGTGAGCGAAATCAAAAAACGCTATGACGTCAGGCTGCACCTGCATGCTCATGCCACCACCGGGATGGCGGAAATGGCCCTGCTGAAGGCCATCGAGGCCGGCGTCGACGGTGTCGATACCGCCATCTCTTCCATGAGCGCCACCTACGGCCACCCGGCCACCGAAGCGCTGGTGGCGACGCTGGCAGGCACAAAACATGACACCGGGCTGGATATCCTCAGGCTTGAGAGCATCGCGGCGTACTTCCGCGAGGTACGCAGGAAATACCACGCCTTTGAAGGCCAGCTGAAGGGCACCGACAGCCGTATCCTCGTGGCCCAGGTGCCGGGCGGGATGCTCACCAACCTCGAGGGCCAGCTGAAGCAGCAGAACGCCGCCCACCGTCTGGATGAGGTGCTGGCGGAAATCCCCCGCGTGCGCGAGGACCTCGGCTTTATCCCGCTGGTCACCCCGACCTCGCAGATTGTCGGCACCCAGGCGGTGCTTAACGTGCTGACCGGCGAACGCTACAGAACCATCGCGAAGGAGACCGCCGGAATACTGAAGGGCGAGTACGGCCACACCCCGGTGCCGGTCAACGCGGCATTACAGGCGCGCGTGCTGGACGGAGCAGAGGCCATCACCTGCCGTCCGGCGGACCTGCTGAAGCCGGAACTGGCGCAGCTGGAAGCCGACGTGAAGCGCCAGGCGCAGGAGAAGAATATTCAGCTTGCCGATAACGCCATCGACGACGTGCTCACCGTGGCCCTGTTCCCGCAGGTCGGCCTGAAGTTCCTTGAGAACCGCCATAACCCGGCGGCGTTCGAGCCGCTGCCTCAGGCTGAAGAGGTCAAACCTGCTGTGAAAGCAGAGAAACCGGCCGCCTCCGGCGTCTACACCGTGGAAGTGGAAGGCAAGGCCTTTGTGGTGAAGGTCAGCGACGGCGGCGATATCAGCCCGCTGACGGCAGCGGCCCCCGTTCAGGCCACGGCCCCCGCAGCCGCCCCGGCAGGTGCCGGCACCCCGGTGACCGCGCCGCTGGCGGGCACCATCTGGAAGGTCACTGCCACGGAAGGCCAGGCGGTGGGCGAGGGCGACGTGCTGCTGATTCTGGAAGCCATGAAGATGGAAACCGAAATCCGCGCCGCGCAGGCCGGGACCGTGCGCGGTATCGCGGTGAAATCCGGGGACGCAGTGGCGGTGGGCGACACCCTGCTGAGCCTGGCGTAAGGAAGAGGAACGGAAATGGAAAGTCTGAACGCCCTGATTCAGGGCATGGGGCTGATGCACCTCGGCGCCGGCCAGGCCGTCATGCTGCTGGTGAGCCTGCTGCTGCTGTGGCTGGCCATCGCGAGGAAGTTCGAGCCGCTGCTGCTGCTGCCGATTGGCTTCGGCGGCCTGCTGTCGAATATCCCGGAGGCCGGGCTGGCGCTGACCGCCCTGGAGAGCCTGCTGGCGCACCACGACGCCGGGCAGCTGGCGGTGATTGCCGCGAAGCTCCACTGTACGCCGGATGTCCACGCCATCAGGGAGGCGCTGGCGCTGGCGCTGCCGTCGGTGCAGGGGCAGATGGAGGACCTCGCCGCGGATATGGGCTACTCCGCCGGGGTGCTGGCCATCTTCTATAAGGTCGCCATCGGCTCGGGTATCGCCCCGCTGGTGATTTTTATGGGCGTCGGGGCGATGACCGACTTCGGCCCGCTGCTGGCCAACCCGCGGACCCTGCTGCTGGGGGCGGCGGCGCAGTTCGGCATCTTCGCCACGGTGCTGGGGGCGCTGACGCTGAACTACTTCGGCATCATCAGCTTCACCCTGCCGCAGGCGGCGGCCATCGGCATCATCGGCGGCGCGGACGGCCCGACGGCGATTTATCTGTCGGGCAAGCTGGCGCCGGAATTACTCGGGGCCATCGCGGTGGCGGCGTACTCGTATATGGCGCTGGTGCCGTTAATCCAGCCGCCGATTATGAAGGCGCTGACCAGCGAGAAGGAGCGGAAAATCCGCATGGTGCAGCTGCGCACGGTGAGTAAGCGGGAAAAAATCCTCTTTCCGGCGGTGCTGCTGCTGCTGGTGGCGCTGCTGCTGCCGGACGCGGCGCCGCTGCTGGGGATGTTCTGCTTCGGCAACCTGATGCGCGAGAGCGGGGTGGTGGAGCGCCTGAGCGACACGGTGCAGAACGGGCTGATAAATATCGTGACCATTTTCCTCGGGCTGTCGGTGGGGGCCAAGCTGGTGGCGGACAAGTTCCTGCAGCCGCAGACGCTGGGGATACTGGTGCTGGGGGTGATTGCGTTCTGCGTGGGGACGGCGGCGGGGGTGCTGATGGCAAAGCTGCTGAACCTGTGCAGCCGGAACAAAATCAACCCGCTGATTGGCTCGGCCGGGGTGTCGGCGGTGCCGATGGCGGCCAGGGTGTCAAACAAAGTGGGTCTGGAGTCGGACGCGCAGAACTTCCTGCTGATGCACGCGATGGGCCCGAACGTGGCGGGGGTGATTGGCTCGGCGATTGCCGCCGGGGTGATGCTCAAGTACGTGCTGGCGATGTAAAAACTCGTTGTTCCCGGCTCGCGCTGCGCTTAGCCGGGCTACCCGCCCGGACGGGCGCCGCGCGCCGCCTCCGGGAAATACCCCAGGCTACGGCGCAAAAGCCCGATCGGGTGGTACGTAAAACGTCGTATTCCTACTGGATGAGTTCTGAAATCAGTAAATCTGTGGGCCGATTCAGCGCCGTCGGCCCCTAAAAAAGAGAAAATGACCTTTTGATGTCAATTCGCCCAATGTTTGCCCGAAAAATCACGCACTGGTTTGCCCGACGTTCGTTTCAGAACCGCATCTTCCTGTTGATCCTGTTTACCTCGACAATCGTGATGCTGGCCATGTCATGGTATCTCACCAGCATTACGGAGGAACGCCTGCATTACCAGGTAGGACAGCGCGCGCTGATTCAGGCCATGCAGATCTCCGCCATGCCTGAACTGGTTGACGCGGTAGAAAAGCACGATTTACCGCGCATTAAAGAACTTATCGACCCGATGCGATCGTTTTCCGACGCCACCTATATCACCGTCGGTGACGCGAAAGGCCGGCGCCTGTATCACGTGAATCCAGAGGAAATCGGTAAATCGATGGAAGGCGGAGACAGCGACGAGGCGCTGTATAACGCCAAAAGCTACGTGTCGGTGCGTAAAGGATCGCTCGGTTCGTCATTACGCGGCAAGTCGCCGATCCAGGACAGCACCGGGAAGGTGATCGGTATTGTATCGGTGGGCTACACCATCGAACAGTTAGAAAACTGGCTGAGTCTGCAAATCGGATCGCTGATGATCCCGATGGCGATCATGCTGCTTCTGCTGCTCTACTGCGCCCGGCGCTTCTCGCTGCATATCAAAAAACAGATGCTGAATATGGAACCACAGCAGCTCTCACAGCTGCTTATCCAGCAGAGCGTCCTGTTTGAATCGGTCTTTGAGGGGCTGATAGCTATTGACTCCCACTACCGAATTACCGCCATCAATCAAACCGCAAGGAGGCTATTAAACCTGAGCCAGCCGGAAACCATTCTGATTGGCAAAAGCATCAGCAGCGTGATCTCTCAGGAGGCATTCTTCTATGACGCGCCGCAGACAAATAAAAAAGACGAAATCGTCACTTTTAATCAGATTAAAGTGATCGCCAGCCGTATGGCCGTCACGCTTAATAACGAGCCCCAGGGCTGGGTCATTAGCTTTCGCAGTAAAGACGATATCAACACTCTGAGCCTGCAGCTCAGCCAGGTCCAGCAGTACGCGGATAACCTGCGCGCCGTACAGCACGAGCATCGCAATCTGATCTCCACCATTGCCGGGCTGCTGTTTTTAAAACGCTACGATAACGCGCTGGATCTTATTCAGCAGCAGTCTGAGAGCCACCAGAAAGTGCTCGATTTTATTGCCCGCAATTTTAAAGTGAACCACCTTGCCGGGCTGCTGATCGGCAAATATTACCGCGCCAAAGAGCTCGGATTAGAGCTGGTCTTCGATCCCGCCTGTCACGTTGAAACCCTCCCCTCTTCGCTGTCGCATAATGAATGGATCTCGATCGTCGGCAATTTGCTGGATAACGCCTACAACGCCGCCCTACGTCAGCCGGCAGGTTCAAAGCAGATCGAATGCCTGATCAACAGCGAGGGCGGCGAAGCGATCGTCGAGATCGCCGACCAGGGCTGCGGGATTGAGGAATCGCTGCGCGATCGTATTTTTGAACGCGGCGTGACCAGCAGCGACAGCGGCGATCACGGCATCGGACTCTGGCTGGTTCGCAGCTACGTTGAGCAGGCGGGCGGCAATATCGTCGTCGATGACAACATCCCTTTTGGCACTATTTTTACCCTTTATATCCCCCTGACCCGAGATGAACACCATGGATAGCATCACCACTCTCATCGTTGAAGACGAACCTATGCTGGCGGAAATTCTGGTGGATACCATCAAGCAATTTCCCCAGTTCGAAGTCATTGGCATTGCGGATAAACTGGAAAGCGCAAAAAAGATGCTTCGCCTCTATCAGCCCCAGCTCACCCTGCTGGATAACTTCTTACCCGATGGCAAAGGACTCGATTTGATCCGCCACGCCGTCAATACTCATTATAAAGGGCGCATCATTTTCATCACCGCCGACAACCATATGGATACCATCAGCGAAGCCCTGCGGATGGGCGTTTTTGATTACCTGATTAAACCCGTTCACTATCAGCGCCTGCAGCATACGCTTGAGCGTTTTGCCCGCTATCGCAGCTCTCTTCGCTCAAGCGAGCAGGCAAGCCAGACCCATGTTGACGCCCTGTTCAATATCCAGGCAAAAGAGCACGCGGAAGCCGCAGGTTCTCCGCTGCGGGGTATTGATGAGAGCACCTTTAATCGGGTATTACAGCTCTTTGCCGACCCGGAAACGGTCCATACCGCAGACACCCTGGCCCGTATTCTCGGCAGTAGTAAAACCACCGCCCGCCGCTACCTTGAGCAGGGCGTTAAAAACGATTTCCTTGAGGCTGAAATCAGCTATGGCAAAGTCGGCAGACCGGAGCGGATTTATCACGGTAAACATCCTGCGCATATTTAAGCACCAGGAGATGCCCTGTTGAGTGTGCATCTCCTTTCACTCGCTTATTCCACCGTGTAGCTGACAATAATTTGCCCTTTTTTCATCTTCACTTGGGAAATGACGACTTTACCCAGTTCGGACAGGCTGGCCACGTGCGTCCCGCCGCAGGGATAGCTCTGCATGTCGCCGAACCCGACCTTGCGCAGGCCATCGGCAAAAGTAAGCTGACGCGGTAAATTGTCTGCCTGCCAGGACTCAACTTTTTCCAGCAGCGCGCTGGCCTCGGGCAGCCCGCCATGCGCGCCTGGGGCAAAAATAATACGGCTTTCTCCCGGCCAGTGATGTCCTTTGATCGGCTGCCAGCCCGACAGCTCCCCGGCCTGGGCAAGCGCGTGCCCGGCGGAGTGCAGACGCGCGTGCAGCCGCCGGCTCTCTGGATCGATGCGGATCGTGACCTCGCCGGCCGGCAGCGGCTGTGAAACGATATGCGCCACGCTATCGCCGCGGCTAACCACGCCCTCGACAGCGAGGCCGGCAATCCAGCCACGATCCGCCGGCTGCCCGCCGCCCTGCGGGTGAAACAGCGTGCGATCCAGCTCAATGGCATAGCGGCCATCGGCTTCGCTCAGGCAGTTGACGACTTGCGCAAGGCATTCCTCGGCGTCGCTGGTGTAATAAAGGCGTTCAGTCATGGTTGTCCTCCTCTCTGTCAGGACAGTATATTGATATTGCTGGCGGCGATAATCCCGCCTGACATCAACGCAATTTTGCTCCGGAAGCACAAATGAATCTGAGCCTACTGCCCGACCTCGCCCTGTTCGTACAGATTGTGGAACAGGGCAGCTTCTCCGCCGTCGCACGCCAGGCCGGCGCAACGCCTTCGGCGATCAGCCGCAGCGTCTCGCGCCTGGAGCAGGAGATGGGCTGCAAGCTGCTGCACCGCACCACGCGCAAGCTGCGCCTCAGCGATGCCGGGAAAATGGTGTATGAACATGCGCTGGAGATGCTGGAATCGGCGCGTATGGCCATGGACTCCGCCAGCAGTACCCAGGCGGTGGCGCAGGGCAAGCTCACGCTCAGCGTGCCGAAAGCCGTGGGACGGTTTGCCATTCACCCGCTGATGCTGGAATTTTTTAACCGCTACCCGAAGATCGACGTCTGTCTGCGGCTTGAGGATCGGGTTCTCGATTTTATTGATGATGGCATCGATCTGGCGCTGCGTATCACCCCTACCCCCTCGCCGGGGCTGCACGGTAAGCCTTTGATGACCATCAGCCACGTCATCTGCGCGACGCCCGGCTATCTGGAGCACTATGGCACGCCGCAAACGCCGCAGGATCTGCGCGAACATAGCTGTATCAGCCTTGGCGAGACGCCCGCAGATTCGCGCTGGAAGTTCCGCCGCGGGGGGAAAACGGAAACGATTCAGACTCACGGCCGCTACGCCGCCAACCATACGGCCGTGCGCCTTGATGCCGTGAAGCAGAATCTGGGCATCGGCAGCCTGCCGCTGTTTACCGCCCGTGAGGCGCTGGCGCGCGGCGAGATTGTGCAGGTTTTACCGGAGTGGGAGTTTATCAGCCGCTATTCTGGCCAGCTCTGGCTACTGTGGTCGGGCAATAAGCATATGCCCGCCAGAATGCGGGCGATGATTGATTATCTTAGCGAGAAGATGAAGCCGGCATCAGGCAGCCCAGCTTTAGCGCCGCGATCGAAAACCACGGAATAAGCGGCTATGAATAAAAACGGGGATGCGATATCACCCCCATTGATTCATCTTGATGATCAATATCGTTTACTGATGGTGGGTTGTTAAGCGTAATTTATTATAATTAATCAGGCTTCCCGCCTTAATTATCTCCCGCTCTGCTGAGTTGAGCCCCTCCATGTAAAGAGAGATCTCTTTAATGGGGCGATCGTGGCCGATCACGAACGCGGTAATCTGATGCAGATCGGTTTCCAGGGCTGACCTGATCCCCGGGATATAGATGAAGTCGCCGACCTCAAACTCCGGCAGCGCCTTCATCTGCAATGGCAGCATTCCCCAGTTAATCACGTTCGAACGATAGCGCTTCGTGGCATACTGTTGGGCAATATTTGCCAGGCCACCAAGGACTCTCTGGCAGCTGGCGGCTTGCTCTCGTGCGGAACCATCGCCGGGTTTAACCGCATAAACCATGCTGCCAATCTCCGTCTGCTCAAGCGTGACGTTTTCCTGCCCCGGCAGTTGGCGGATCCGGGAAAAAACCGCCTCAAGCTGCGGCTCCAGGCGACAAGGATCGTCCCCCTCGATCCGTAATTTTTCCAGCGCCGCAATCTTCTTACTACGGCCGACATAGCCCGGATCGCGCCGCGAAAGGGTAAACTCAGCCAGCCCTAACGGATTGGAACGAAATGATGAGGTTTCACCTGATGGAATCAGTTCATCGGTGGTGGTCACCGGATCCATGATTTTTGAGGTCACGTTTAACAAAATATTGTCCGTTAGCTCACTCATCTCCGGCCAGTCTTTTATATTGGGGCCGTAGATCAGCGATTGCCGGGACGCTCCTTTAATAAACCCTTGATAAACCCGGCTCCGATAAGGTGAAGCATCAAATTCATACTGCGGAATGTCTTCCCAGCAATCGAGCGCGGAAGCCGATGTCAGCACGCCCCCATTGGCAGCCGTCGCCGCTATGGAGCGGGCATCCATCAGCGCAACGGCCGACATTTGCCCATTCCCGGGTTTGGACCCTTCCCGGTTGGGAAAATTACGCGTCGTGTGGCGAATGCTCAGTCCATTATGCATGGGCGTGTCGCCTGCGCCGAAGCAGGGGCCGCAAAATGCGGTACGCATAATCGCGCCAGCGCTTAATAAATCGGTCGTTATCCCTTTTTTGGTCAGATCCATCAGCACCGGCTGGGATGAGGGATATATCGAGAGAGAGAAAACGTTGTCACCGCAGGCGTGATTTTTCAAGGCATGAGCCGCTTCGACCACGTTAACATAATTTCCGCCAGCGCAGCCGGCGATGATCCCCTGCTGAATCCGCAGCTTCCCATGTTCGACTTTATCCAGCAGAGAGAGCCTGGCGCGTCCCTGGGAAATGTTATCCGCCGCAATCTCAATCTCGTGCAAAATATCCTGCAAATTCTCATTAAGCGTATCTATTTCATAGACGTTGGCAGGGTGAAAAGGCAAGGCGATCATCGGCTTGATGGTGCTTAAATTCACTTCTATGCAGCCATCATAGTAGGCCATCTCTTTTGCTGAGAGCGGACAATAGTCTTGTTCCCTGCCGTGAATACGCAGGTAGTTTTTTGTCTCTTCATCCGTTTGCCAGATGGACGATAAACAGGTGGTCTCCGTGGTCATTACATCTACGCTATTCCTGAAGTCGGTAGACATTGTCGCCACGCCCGGCCCCACAAACTCCATAACTTTATTTTTCACATAACCGCGCTCGAACACCGCGCCAATTATCGCCAGGGCAATATCCTGAGGACCAACGCCGGGCGAGGGTTTTCCTGTCAAATACACGGCGACAATCTCAGGATAATCAATATCCCAGGTCTCTCCGAGCAGTTGCTTAACCAACTCGCCGCCCCCCTCACCAACCGCCATGGTCCCTAAAGCGCCATAGCGCGTATGGCTGTCTGAGCCCAGGATCATTTTCCCACCGCCGGCCATCATCTCGCGCATATATTGATGAATAACTGAGATATGGGGCGGGACATAAATGCCGCCATATTTTTGCGCTGAGGACAAACCAAATATATGATCGTCGCTGTTGATAGTGCCGCCGACAGCGCAAAGCGAATTATGGCAATTCGTCAGAACATAGGGTAATGGAAAACGTTCCATTCCCGAGGCCTTCGCAGTCTGGATGATGCCGACAAAAGTAATATCGTGGGAGGCCATTGAATCAAATTTAATTTTTAACTGCTGTTCATTCCCTGAAGTATTATGGGCGGAGAGGATCGACCACGAGATCGTTCCCTTGCGTGCCTCATGCTTCTCTAACGCGACTGACCCCTTATCAGCAGCAATAATACCGTGCTGGTGTGATATATAGACTCCGTGGTCATACAATTTAATCATCACATATATCCTTAGATGTTGAAAAAACACGCCTGACATTAGCCATTCGGTAAAAATGGCTGACCGCGATTAATAAAATGGGAAGAAAACAGGCAGCAAAATAAAGCTGACAATGACCGATATCAAAATAAGCGGCAATCCAACCTTAACGTAATCGACAAATTTGTAGCCACCCGCGGAAAAAATCATCATATTGGCCGGGGTGCCCACCGGCGTTGCGTAAGCACATGAACAGCCGATAACAATCGCCATTAACACCGCCCGGGGATCGGCGCCCATAGAGTGAGCAATAGACAGGCCAATCGGCATTAATAAAGCGGCAGTTGCCGTATTCGACATGAAATTGGTTAACGCGCAGGAGATTATCAATACGGCGCTCAGAAGTAAGAAAGGCGACGCCTGCTGGCCTAATAACGCGATAATTGAGCGCGCCATAATGGCGCCAGCGCCGGTGGTTTCCAGCGCTTTCGCTAATGCCAGAGTGCCGCCGAATAGGAAAATCGTCTGCGAGTCGATAGCCTGGTAAGCCTGTTTTTCCGTAATGACCCGGGTCACAATCAACGACAATGCGCCAATTGAACCGACGATCGCAATCGGCAAACCCAGCTGTTTTTCGAAAATCATGCCCAGTACGGTCAGGATTAATACCGATAGCGCAATCACCTGCTTATATTTCGGGCATGCCTGCGCTTTAATATTATTAACACGTTGAGGCTGGGCCGCATTCGTTTTTGGCAATATGCGATAGCCGATCGTCACAAAATAGAGTATGCCGCAGGCCAGCATTGGAATGCCTAGCTTAGCATATTCAAAAAACCCGAAGCGTTGACCAACCTGCTCCAGCGCCGACTGTGCGATCAGATTGCCGGGTGAGCCGATCAGCGATAAATTTCCCCCCAGCGCCGAGGCAAAAGCCAGCGGCATAAGCAAGCGCGACCGGGCATATCCTGATTTCATCGCTGCGCCAATCACCACAGGAATGAGGACCGCCGCCGTGCCGGTATTGGATAGCAGCCCGGAAAGCGTTCCGCAGACCAGCATAATGACGACTATCAGTTGCTTTTCTGTCCTGGCGTAGCGTGTAACCATACTACCAATTTTATCCGTCACCCCGGTTTCGAATAAGGCGCCGCCAACCACAAACATAGCCACAAACAAAATCACATTTTGATTAATAAAACCGGCAAAAGCCGTTTTGACATCAAAAACCCCGGTCACCACCAGAGTAATACAAACAATCATGGCCGTTACCGCTAAAGGTATTTTTTCCCAAACAAACATGACAATAGAAAAAACCAATAGCGACAACGTAATCGTAACTGGAGACATAAATATATCGCACCTCACCTTGCTAAAAGGCTATGTTTTCTTAATAAGAGGACTTCCCCCCGGGCATCAGAGGATGCCCGGGCAAACCTTCATCTCCTTAAAGATTATTTAAATTACCCCCCAGGAGATTAACATCTCCCACCACCATACCCCGAGGGTGATTTGCAGAATAAAAGTCAGCAATGCTAATATCCCACCAATAATCCACCATGATTTGATATCATTATAGCCAACGCCAAAAATAACTGGCCCTGCCGCACCGCCGTAGTGGGTTACCATGCCCCCATAAGAGTTGCTGAATAATAGCGCGAGCGCGGTGAGCATTATCGGTGCGCCAGAAACATTCGCCAGCATGGCAAAGACCGGTACCATCGCGACAATATAAGCACTCCCTGATGCGAAGAAATAACGAACCAATATGCTCAGTGCGACAATCACAATAAAAGCGATATTGCCGTGGCCATCAAAGGAAATATTATTTTTAAGCGCCTCTGCTAGCCATACGAAAAATCCAACCTTAGAGAGCAATGAGCTTAAACCAATAATGCCCCCGTACCAGATGAGCGTATTCCATCCTCCTTTATTCTTAATCACGTCATCCCAGGTGACGATTTTCAATACCAGCATCAGCGCCATTACGCAGATTGCAACGGTAGACTCATTGACCCCAAGGGCGCTGCTGAATACCCAACCGCCGAGCGCAAGAACAAAGAGGCAAGACAGCATCTTCTCCCGCACCGTCATCGGCCCCAAAGCGTCTATGCCTGTCTGAGCGATCTTTTTATTATCAACCCGCTTTAATTCTGGCGGATACAGCTTGTAGGTAATCAGCGGCGTCAGCAGCAACATAATGATGCCAGGTAGTCCTGCGGCCAGCGCCCATCCTCCCCAGCTCAATTTTATGTGGCAAATATCTTCGATCATTTTCAGCGCGAGGATATTCCCGGCCATGGCGGTGAAGAACATGTAGCTGGTCGTTTTAGTGACCATATAGATGTTCAGCATGAGGTAGTGGCCTACGCGCTTCGCGCTCCGCTCCGGCTCTGGCCCTAAGGCGACGGCGACGCTATTGATTATGGGTAAGACGATGCCGCCGGCGCGGGCCGTATTCGACGGCGTGGCGGGCGCCAGAATCAGGTCAAGAAAAGCGGTAACATAGCCAAGGCCCAACGTCGTGCTGCCAATCTTGCCGATAAGAATATAAGCAATTCTTTTACCCAATCCGGTAATCACAAATGCCGCGCTCAGGGTAAATGCAGAAAAAACTAACCAGGTGGTACCTGATGAGTATCCGCTTAATACGCTGGCGGCTTTTATCGAACCGTCACCCAAATTGCCCACAATCACCATTGATGCCGCAACGGCGATCAGCAATACCACGGGTTCAGAAAACGGTTTAATCACTAAACCTACAATCGCTGCCAGATAGACACCGGATAATACCCAGGCAAGTGTGGACAATCCTTCCGGCGCCGGGCATAAACTGATGAGTAACGGTATTGCTATAATAACAAGCAGCTTCCATAATTTATTATTTTGCATTTCCATTCCTTACCTGCACTCAATATTTGAGGATGCTTGCTGAACGTATTCACATGCCTCCCCTCTCCTCTTCTACGGTGGATTGATAGATAATCGGAGGGTGGATATTTATTCGGGGATGTAAACCGTTCCTGAAAGGATTTTCCGCGCGGTACGTATAACCGATGCCCGAATATCCTCCGGGCGCTCAGCGGTATGACTTAAATCGATGTCGATCCCCCCGCTGGGGTGTTCGACCGTAATAACGCCATCGCCCGATAGCTTCGTCAGTTCATTCGCAATGGTGCCTGGAATAACACATGCGCTTGCCAGACCGATAGCGCCGGTAATCGCCAGCGATTTATGACAGTTATGCGGCATAAAATAACGTACATTTAGCGTTCCGCCGCTTAGCGCCGGAGAAATCAGAACCGGTTTAGGGATAACCATATTGCTCACATCCCCAAACCCCATCGCCTTCCCGGCCTGACGGCGAATAGATTCCAGCGATTTGAGTAAGGCTGTATCCCGATCTAATTCGCTGGCAGATTCATATCCGGTTTTTCCCAGACTCTGGGCCGGGATCACCACCATAGGCATCGCCATATCAATACAGGTCACTCGCACATTATCAAAAACTTCCATACGATTGCCCGTTGGGAAAAGCTGGCCGGATTTTGCGCCCGCGGCATTCAAAAAAGTCAGCGCAACCGGCGCGGCATGGCCTGGAACGCCATCAATTTGCGTATCGCCTTCATAAATAACCTTTCCATCTGGTGTTTGAACGTCAGCGTCAACAAAGGTATTGGTGTTCACATTTCTTATACGCACTCGCGTAACCGGCGACACCGCCTTAACCAACCCATGTTCAATGGCAAAGCCACCAACCGCGCACAGCATATTGCCGCAGTTTGGCGTCGTATCCACCCGCCGTTCATTGACGATGACCTGAACAAACAGATAATCGATATCCGCTTTGTCGCTAAGGGATTGGCTAATAATGGCCACTTTACTGGTTTGCGGGCTCCCTCCGCCAATACCGTCAATCTCCAGCTCGTGACCGGATCCCATTATGGTTAACAAGCACTCATCACGTTTCTGAATATCCTTGGGTAAATCATCTGCTAATAGAAAGGCACCTTTTGATGTCCCTCCACGCATTAATACACAGGGAATGCTCTTCATAGCATGTTCCTTATCCGCCAGAAATAAATAGAAGAATTGAATAAAACGCCGCGTGAATTTAATTGGTTTTATGTTCTTTAAGGTTTTTATTTACTTAATTAACGGCCAGATAAATCACGCCAGGTATTTTACCAATGCATTCTACTTGCAAGAATTTCGCTGGTTGATAAAATTTTGCCATAAGAGTTATTCCTGCTAAGTATTAATAAAAAAGCATGCCTGCTTAATAATGACTTGTCGTCTACTTAGAACAACGCTTATTAAACCCTACGGAGCAATAATGAAAAATGAACTATCCGGTATGAAAGCCTTTGTCACGGTGGCAGAGCTTGGCTCATTTAGCAAAGCCGCCGAGCAGCTCAGCCTCTCGCAGCCGGCACTCACCAAAAAGATAAAAAAAATAGAGAGTCATCTGAATATTGCGCTATTCGAACGAACCACGCGAAAACTTGCGCTTACCCAGGCCGGAAAAATACTGCTCCCCAAGGCCAAAGCGTTGATTTCCAGTCTTGATGCGGCAATATTTAACCTCAACGATTCAACGTCTCAATTACATGATACCGTTACGCTATCTTGCATTCCGACCGCCGTATTTTACTTTTTACCGCGCGCTATCGTGCAATTTAATAAAAACTACCCCAACATCAAAGTACGAATTTATGAACAAGGTATAGAAACGTGCATGAACTCGGTACGAAAAGGCGAAGTTGATTTTGGAATAAACATGAACTTCATCACATATCCAGACATCGATTTTATCCCCCTGGTGAATGAACCTTTTGTTCTGGCCTGTCGGCAAGACCACCCTCTGGCGTGTCGAAAATTAGTCGAATGGCGGGAACTGGTGAGCCAGACCTTAATCGGCGTCAGGAAATCAAGCGGCAACCGACAGTTAATAGAGAAATGCCTGGCGGATAAGCCCTGGCGACTGGATTGGTTTTATGAAGTCAGGCATTTGTCGACCTCGCTCGGCCTTGTCGAAGCCGGACTGGGCGTCTCGGCGCTACCCTGTCTGGCAATGCCCCATAGCGGCAATAGCACCGTCGTGAGCGTTCCGCTCGTGGAGCCGGTTATCCGGCGGACGCTTGGTATGATCCGCGTAAAGAACAGACCTCTCTCCGCGGCGGCAGAACGGTTAGCTTCGCTATTACTGCTTATGTGGACGGATGAAGCGGGCGCGCTATGGCGCAACGTCGTTGATTCCACTCACAATACCTGAGCGCCGCGCCGGCCGCTTCGTCCCCCGGTTAAGGCGCCAGGGCAATCACCTCGGCCGCCCAGCGCTGAAATCCTTCGACGTCCATCCCCAGCGCCACCCGTGCATTTGCCGGCTGGCCCAGCCTGCCCTCGATATCAACCACCGTGGTGCCTGAAGTCCATGTGCCCTGGGTTTCTACCGCCACAAAGCACGGTTCAAGGGTAAAGAGCTGCGGGCGAACCAACCACGCAATCGCGCACAGGTCGTGCATACGCAGCCCGCTGCTCATGCTGCCGCTACGGTAGTGGCTAAACAGCGCGTGCAGCATTTTCCCGGTCTTATTCAACGTTGGCAGAGTAGCGAGGTAATCCGGCGCCAGCATCGCCTGATTGGTGACGTCCAGCCCGCACATGACGATATCCAGCCCGCTGTTGAACACTTTAGCCGCCGCTTCCGGGTCGATGGCGATGTTAAATTCCGCATTCGGCGTAAAGTTGCCGCGCCCGGCGGAGCCGCCCATGATCACCAGGCGACGGATATTAAAGCGGCATTCCGGGTACTGGGTCAGCAGAAGCGCAATGTTGGTTAACGGGCCGATTGCCACCAGCGTCATCGGCTCCGGGGCGTGCATCAGCGCGTCGCGGATCGCCTGAAACGCTGGTTTCGCCAGCGGCTGGCGGTGATGTTCAACGAAATCGTAGCCTTCCATACCGGACTCGCCGTGCACCGAGGCGGCGTCGCGCAGAGGGCGAACCAGCGGCATCGACGCGCCCTGGGCCAGGGGAACATCGGCGTTCCAGAAATGCAGAAGCTGAAGGGCGTTGCGGGTCGTTTTCTCCACCGACACGTTGCCCGCCACCGTGGTCATCAGCTGCAGATCAAGCTCGGGGGCGAACAGCGCGGCGGCAATCGCCGCGGCGTCATCAATGCCGGGATCGGTATCCAGAATGATAGGTAAGCGCATCGTTTCTCCATAAAAAATGCCAGACGTTAAGTCTGGCATCTTCTCATACTGCGGCGGAAAAGAACTTACTCTACTTCACGGACATCTACGCGCAGCTCTTTCGGCACCTCGAAAACGATGTTCTCTTCGCGGCCTTCCAGCGGCACCGCTTCGCCGCCGCCCAGCTCCTGCAAACGCGAAATCACGTTCTGTACCAGGATATCCGGCGCCGATGCGCCCGCGGTCACGCCGACGCAATCCGCTTCTTTGACCCAGGCTTCCTGGATATCGGTCGCGTCGTCGATCAGATAGGCCGCTTTCCCCATCCGCTGCGCCAGCTCGGCCAGGCGGTTAGAGTTCGAGGAGTTCTTCGACCCCACCACCAGCACCACGTCGGCCTGCCCGGCCAGCGCGCGGACGGCTTCCTGGCGGTTAGTCGTGGCGTAGCAGATATCATCTTTACGCGGCCCGACGATTTTCGGGAAACGCTCGCGCAGAGCGTCAATCACGTCGGAGGTATCGTCGACGGAGAGCGTCGTCTGGGTCATAAACGACAGCTTAGCGTCGTTTTTCACGTCCAGCGTCCAGACATCGTCCGGCGATTCCACCAGGTACATCCCCCCCTGCGGGTTGCTGTACTGCCCCATGGTGCCTTCAACTTCCGGATGACCGGCGTGGCCAATCAGAATGGACTCTTCGCCGCGGCGACTGGCGCGGGCGACTTCCATATGCACTTTGGTCACCAGCGGGCAGGTGGCGTCAAAAACCGTCAAATCGCGGCTTTTCGCCTCGTTGCGAACGGCCTGAGAGACGCCGTGGGCGGAGAAAATCAGGATGGCACCGTCCGGCACTTCGCTAATCTGCTCGATAAAAATAGCGCCGCGTTGACGCAGGCTGTCGACAACATAGCGGTTGTGCACGACTTCATGACGCACGTAGATCGGCGCGCCGTATAGCGTCAGCGCGTTTTCAACAATGCTGATAGCGCGGTCAACGCCTGCGCAGAAGCCGCGCGGGTTAGCCAACAGAATCTGCATCTTACCCCTCCAGCGCCGGATCGATCTCCAGCACTTCAACATCAAAATGAACGGTACGCCCGGCCAGCGGATGATTGAAATCAACGGTGATCGAATCGCCGTTCACTTCGCGGATCACGCCGGGCATTTCGCTGCCATCCATTGCGGTAAAGAGCATTATCGCGCCGACTTCCGGCTCGCCCGCGTCGATAAACTCCCGGCGCGAGAAATATTGAATCAGGTCCGGGCTCGGTACGCCAAACGCGGCGTCCGGCTCCAGCGAAAAGGTGGTTTTATCCCCTTCTTTCAGCCCCAGCAGATGCTGTTCAAGACCTTCAGAAAGCGAGGTATCGCCCAGGCGAAAGAGCGCGGGTTTACCGTTATTGCGGGTTGACTCTGCGGTGGAGCCATCGTCGAGCTTTAAGGTGAAGTGCACCAGCACCGCACTGTTGCTCTGTACTGATTTAGACATGCAGGTTGCTCACTTGTTTTGCCCGGCGGCAGCGCCGCCGGGCGAGTTTTGTTACGCCTGTTTCTTCGCAGCCGCGTTCGGTAAGAAGCCTTCCAGCACAATCAGCGCCGCGCCGATGCAGATAGCGGTATCGGCGAGGTTGAAGGTGGCGAAGTGCCAGTTCCCAACGTAGAAATCGATCATATCGACGACAAAACCATGCCACAGCCTGTCGAATAAATTCCCCAGCGCGCCGCCAATAATCAGGGCGTAGGCAATATTATTCAGCTTTTGCGTCGCCTTAGAACGATACATCAGCACCGCAAGGATCACGCAGATACCGATAGCGATACCGGCGAAGAACCAGCGCTGCCAGCCGCCGCTGTCGGCGAGGAAGCTAAAAGCCGCGCCATAGTTGCGCGCATAGTGCAGATTAAGCGATGGGAACAGCGATACCGTATCCCCCAGAGCGAAGTTCTGGAGGATCAGGAATTTACTGCCTAAATCGATAATCAGCACGGCTACGACGACCCACAGCCAGCGTAGCCCCGTTGAACAAATCGGTTTACTCATCAGGCAAACTTACGTTTTTCGCCGTCACCGGCGATGTTGCTGACACAGCGTCCGCAGATATCCGCGTGTTCCGCCACCTTGCCGATATCCGTGGTGTAATGCCAGCAGCGCGGGCACTTGTCACCTTCGGCTTTACTCAGCACGACTTTCAGACCTTTGAGCAGTTCACTCTGCCAGGCGTCGGCCGGAGCCTGCGCATAATCGGCAACGTTCGCTCCTGAGGTCAACAGGACAAATCGCAATTCATCGCCCAGCGCGTTCAGCTTCGCCGCGAGATCGGCATCGGCGTACAGCATTACCGCCGCTTCCAGAGAGCCGCCCACCTGCTTGTCCGTACGAGCCTGTTCGATAACCTTGTTGACTTCGCCACGCACCTTCAGCAGCGCGTCCCAGAAGCCGTCGTTCATCGCTTCGTCAGCGTCCAGGCCAAACAGGCCGGTATACCATTCGCCGGTAAAGACGTATTTCTCGCGGTCGCCCGGCAGGTAACCCCAGATTTCGTCAGCGGTGAAGGACATGATCGGCGCCATCCAGCGCACCAGCGCCTCGGCAATATGGTACAGCGCGGTCTGGCAGCTACGACGCGCGATGCTGTCAGCCTTGGTGGTGTACTGGCGATCTTTAATGATATCGAGCCAGAACGAGCCCATTTCGATGGAGCAGAAGCGCATCAGGCGCTGCACCACTTCGTGGAAGTCATAGGATTCGTAGGCTTTGACGATATCGTCCTGCGCCGCTTGCGCGCAGCCTACTGCCCAGCGGTCCAGCACGACCATCTCTTCCGGTTTCACCATATCTTTTGCCGGATCGAAACCGTTGAGGTTCGCCAGCAGGAAGCGCGCAGTGTTACGGATACGACGATAGCTGTCAGCGGCGCGTTTGAGGATCTCGTCAGAGACCGCCATTTCGCCGGTGTAGTCGGTGGAAGCCACCCACAGGCGCAGAATATCCGCGCCCAGCTTGTTCATCACGTCCTGCGGAGAAACGGTGTTGCCGATAGACTTGGACATCTTGCGGCCCTGGCCATCAACGGTAAAGCCGTGGGTCAGTACCTGGCGGTAAGGCGCTTTGCCCTTCATCGCGGTAGAGATCATCAGGGATGACATAAACCAGCCGCGGTGCTGGTCGGAGCCTTCCAGATACATATCGGCGGCGTGACCGGCGAATTCAGGACGCACGTCAACGACGGAAGAGTGGGTCGAGCCGGAGTCAAACCAGACGTCCAGCGTATCCGGCACCTTCTCGTAGCTATCCGCGTCGGCGCCGAGGATGTCGCGGGAATCGAGATCCCACCACGCCTGGATGCCGTCGACTTCTACGCGTTTCGCCACTTCTTCCATCAGTTCCAGCGTGCGCGGATGCAGCTCCTGCGTCTCTTTATGCACGAACAGCGACATCGGTACGCCCCAGGTACGCTGACGGGAGATACACCAGTCAGGACGGTTGGCGACCATCGATTCGATACGCGCCTGGCCCCAGTCTGGGATCCACTGCACGCCTTTGATTTCGGAAAGCGACTGTTTGCGCAGACCTTTTTGATCCATGCTCACGAACCACTGCGGCGTGGCGCGGAAGATGATCGGCGTTTTGTGACGCCAGCAGCACGGGTAGCTGTGCTGCATTTTTTCAACGTGCAGCAGCGCGCCTTTTTCTGACAGCAGCGCAACGACAACATCGTTGGCTTTAAAGACGTTTACGCCGTCCAGCGTTGGATAGGTTCCCGGCAGATAGGCGCCGTCCGGGCCAACCGGGTTCGCCACTTCCAGGCCATATTTTTGACCGATGACATAGTCATCCGGACCGTGGCCTGGCGCGGTATGCACCGCACCGGTACCCGCGTCCAGCGTGACGTGATCGCCCAGGATCGCCGGGACGTCAAAATCGAGGAACGGGTGCTTAAAGCGCATCAGCTCCAGCTCGGCGCCGTTCACCACCGCCAGGATGGTGTAATCAGCAATGCCGGCGCGCTTCATCACGCTGTCGACCAGGTCTTTTGCCAGGATCAGCGCCTGACCGTCAACCTGCACCAGCGCATAGTCAAACTCCGGGGAGAGCGAGATGGCGCGGTTCGCCGGCAGGGTCCACGGGGTGGTGGTCCAGATAACCAGAGAAACCGGGCCGTTGACATCGGCCACGCCAAATTTCGCCAGCACCGCCGCTTTATCGGCCGCGTGGAACGCCACGTCGATGGACGGAGAGGTTTTGTCGTAATACTCGACTTCCGCTTCAGCCAGCGCGGAGCGGCAGTCTACGCACCAGTGCACCGGCTTAGCGCCTTTGTGCAGGTGGCCGTTGCCGATGATTTTACCCAGCGCGCGGATGATGTTGGCTTCGGTTTTGAAGTCCATGGTCAGGTACGGATGCGACCAGTCGCCCAGCACGCCCAGACGGATAAAGTCTTTACGCTGTCCGTCAACCTGGGTGGCGGCGTATTCACGGCACTTAGCGCGGAACTCGGCGGCGGTGAATTTCTCACCCGGCTTGCCGTACTCCTGTTCCACTTTCAGCTCGATCGGCAGACCGTGGCAGTCCCAGCCCGGTACGTACGGAGAGTCATAGCCCGCCAGCCCTTTGGACTTAACGATAATGTCTTTCAGAATCTTGTTAACCGAGTGACCAATATGAATGCTGCCATTCGCATAAGGAGGGCCATCATGCAGAATGAAGGTTTTTTTGCCTTTTTTGGCTGCACGAATGATGCCGTACAGGTCATCATCGGTCCAACGCGCCAGCATTCCCGGTTCACGCTTGGCGAGGTCGCCGCGCATCGGGAACCCTGTTTCCGGCAAATTCAGGGTCGATTTATAGTCACTCATCAGATTCTCGGTTCCGTATTTCGGTTTGATAAACACCGTCAGGGTTATGCCTGGCCGGTTAGCCCAAAGAAGTCGCGGGCCGTTAACTCATCACGTGCGATTTGCGTTTTCAGCTCATCAAGGGACGCAAATCGCTGCTCGTTACGTATTTTTTTACGCAGTATTACATCTATATGGCGACCGTAGAGGTCCATTACAACATCCAGGAGATGAACTTCCAGCTGCTGACGCACGCCGGAGACCGTTGGACGAGTACCAATGTTGGCGACGCCCATATAAGGTTTGTCGCCAAGCCCTGTCACTTCTACCGCATAGACCCCTTTTACCGGGGAAACCTGACGGCGCAGCGGTAAATTCGCCGTCGGGAAGCCTATTGTGCGCCCGAGCTCATCGCCGTGCACGACGCGACCGGAGATAGTAAACGGATGCCCCAGCAGCGTCTCCGCGAGGGGCAGATCGTCGTCCGCCAGCGCCTGACGTACCGCCGTGCTGCTGATGCGCACGCCGCCTTCACAGAAGGTTTGAGTGCTGGTGACGTCAAAGCCGAACTCCACGCCGGCTTTTTGCAGTAACAAGAAATCCCCCTGGCGACCGGCGCCAAAGCGGAAATCATCGCCAACGGCGAGGAACTGGACGCCCAGCTGGCGCACCAGCAGTTCGCTGATAAAGTCCTGGGCGGTCAATGCCGCAAAGCGCCGATCGAAGCGTACGCACAGTACGTAATCGACGCCGCTTTCGGCCAGATAATTCAGCTTCTCACGCAGGCGCGTTAAACGCGCGGGCGCTTTATCGGCGGCAAAAAGCTCAAGCGGCTGTGGTTCAAAAATCATCACCACCACCGGTAAGCCACGCTGGCGACCTTCTGCGCGCAAACGCTGCAATAATGCCTGGTGCCCGCGATGCACGCCGTCAAAATTTCCAATGGTCAGCACACACCCGTGCGGGGCCTGACTGAGATTATGTATGCCGCGTATCAGCTTCATGTCTGGCTCAAAACAGTGAAAATCGTCCGAGTATACCTTGTACAACTGGCGACGTTAACCAGCGATTGCACCTCTTCACCGAAAGATCCCGGGAATTCATTCACTCAGCGCGAGATTGCGGGAAAATCTCTCCGGGGTCGTCGATTTTTATGGTCGAAAGGCTGTATTCGCCTGCAACAAGCTGGTAGAATCTTGCGCCATCACTACGTAATAAAGCGTTGTTAGTTTAAACGACGCTTATTTGCACAAATCCATTGACAAAAGAAGGCTAAACGGGCATTCTCCTCGGCCTTTGAATTGTCCATATAGAACACATTTGGGAGTTGGACCTTGGCTAATATCAAATCAGCTAAGAAGCGCGCCGTTCAGTCTGAAAAGGCCCGCAAGCACAACGCTAGCCGTCGCTCTATGATGCGTACTTTCATCAAGAAAGTATACGCAGCTATTGAAGCTGGCGACAAAGCTACTGCACTGAAAGCATTTAACGAAATGCAACCAATCGTGGACCGTCAGGCTGCTAAAGGTCTGATCCACAAAAACAAAGCTGCGCGTCATAAAGCAAACCTGACCGCTCAGATCAACAAACTGGCTTAATCGCCTGCTTGTTGTCGCTTTGTAAAAAAACCCGCGAAAGCGGGTTTTTTTATGCCTGTCGTTTATCACGTAATACGTCACGACTCGCGTTCTGGTTATCGCAGCCAGCTCATGCTTCCGCATGAACTGGTGCGGCAAGAAACCGTTCTGGCCTATGCCTGAGGCGGCGTAAAGAGCGCCGAATAGTCGCGATGACAAATACGCTGCACCGCCGGATGCTGGATCATTCGTTCGGCAAAGATGGCGTGATACTCCTCCATGACGTTGTCCATGCGTCCGATCTCGACTATCGACTCATCGCTATAGAAATCATGCGCATAGAGCGTCGGTGCGACAAATATCGCATTGTGCGCCGCGCCGAAGGCCTTCATCAACGCCGCATCATCAAACTCGCCCAGAATTTCCACCTGCAAACCCTGCGAGTTAAACCAGTTCAGCAGCTTGCGCCCTAACATGGAACGGCGACCGGGGATCAGCAGTCGACGTTCTTCCAGACAGCCGGGGAACGGTTTTTCCGGCGGCGGATTCATGCACCAGAAGCTCACGCTGCACTCGCCGATTTTCACCGAAAACAGCCCTTCCTGCTGGGTGGAATCGATGGGGCAGTCGGAGATAATCATATCGAGTTTATGCTGGCTTAGCTGCTCCAGCAGCATTTCGTGGGTCGACTCGAAGCAGCGTAAATGGATCTGTTCATTCTCGACGACCGCGGCATCCAGTACGCCGCTCACCAACCTTTTCGACAGCGCGTCCGCAACGCCAACATCAAACAGCAGATTCGACTCTTTACGGTAGTTAACGATGTCGAGCATTTCCTGGCTCAGCGTAAACATGCGATCCGCATAGCGGAACACCAGTTCACCTAATTCGCTAGGCTCCAGCCCCCTTCCTTTGCGCTTGAACAATTTCCCCTGCAGGCGTTCTTCCAGCGCCTTTATTTGCCCGGTAATGGTCTGCGGCGTCAGGAACAGCGCTTCCGCCGCGCCAACAACGGAGCCCTCTTTGTAGACATGCCAGAAGTAGTACAGGTGGTTGTAGTTGATATGCGACATGCTTCTCTCCCTGATAATGTCCAGGAGAGCCGTAGCGGCTCTCCGTGAGATGTTAAGCCGCGTAGCCCGA
Source organism: Klebsiella sp. PL-2018 (assembly GCF_019048985.1). Lineage (NCBI taxonomy): Bacteria > Pseudomonadati > Pseudomonadota > Gammaproteobacteria > Enterobacterales > Enterobacteriaceae > Klebsiella > Klebsiella sp. PL-2018. The sequence goes on along the minus strand of NZ_CP077673.1, from coordinate 870,989 downwards.
ATCCGTTACGCGCTTACGCAATATTATGTATCCCGTGACGGCCGATAATATCGATCCAATCAGGATGCCAAGCTTGGCCCAGTTGATCAATCCGGGGTCGACGCTACCGAAGGCCAGGGTGGCAATAAAAATCGACATTGTGAAGCCAATCCCACACAGGATGCCGACCGCCATAATTTGCTTACAGGTAGTTCCTTCGGGTAACGAAGCCCATTTCAGCTTCAGCGCCAGCCAGCAGAAGACGCTAATACCCAACGGCTTGCCGATAAACAGCCCGGCAATAATACCCAACGGCAGCAGTGAGGTCAGCCCTTCGACCGTGACGCCCTGCAAAGAAACGCCCGCGTTAGCGAAGGCGAACAGGGGCAGGATCAGGAATGCCACCCACGGATGCAGCACGTGCTCAAGCTGCTTCGCCGGCGATTTGCCGTTCTGCTCTTTTAGCGGGATCATAAAGCCGACAATGACCCCGGCCAGCGTTGCGTGAACCCCCGACTTAAGAACCGCGGTCCAGAGTATGGCGCCCACCAGAATATAGATCCCGGTACGCCGTACGCCGCACAGATTTAACCCCGCCAGCACAGCAATGGCTCCGGCAGCAACAACCAGTGACACGACGGAAAGATCGTGCGTATAGAACAGCGCAATAATAATAATGGCGCCCAGATCGTCGATAATGGCCAGCGCCATCAGGAAAATCTTCAGCGCGGCGGGCACCCGATTCCCCAGCAGCGCCAGTACGCCCAGCGCGAAGGCAATATCGGTGGCGGCCGGAATTGCCCACCCTTCTCTGGCAATCGAATCCTGGCCGTTAAACGCCAGGTAGACCAGCGCCGGCACCACCATGCCGCCCAACGCCGCGACCACCGGAAACACCGCCTGGCGACGGCTGGCCAATGCCCCCTGATTCATTTCACGCTTCACTTCCAGACCGATAAGCAGGAAAAATACCGCCATCAGCGCGTCGTTAATCCACAACAGCATGTTCTTGTTGATCTCTAACGCACCTACGCGCAGCTGGACGGGCGTTTCCAGAAAAGAGCGATACAGGCCGCTGGTCATGCCGGTATTAGCTAATAACATGGCCATGATGGCGGCCAGGATTAAGATAATTCCCCCGGAAGCATCGCTCTGAAAAAAACGCTGCAGATGTTTCACTTTTACCTCACCTTATCCGCAAACAACTCGATAAAAGTATAATACATATGCGGAAACCTCGAAAAAATCAGTTTTAAATTGCCATTAGACTCGATTTTTACGAATTAACCCTCGTTAAGAGATTGGCCGTCCGATCGTCAGTGGGGGCGCTGCGTTGTCCGGACAGGAAGTCAGAGGTACGCCAGCTCCATCCTCAACGGACCATAAGGAAAGGATCCGTATCGCCATCTTCAAGGTTATGCGTATTAGCTTAGCGTGAATGGGATGAAGCATGAGCGATTGCCGCGATCGTCGACGCTTTTTATGCCCCATAAGATATTTAAAAACTATACCAATGGGAAATCTCTCTTTACGTCATTAGCATGATTGACAGGATAATCAATATATGAATATCTCGACGATTGCTGTACCAAGAAAGTTTAAAAGGTGACTACTAATCTAATAAACACCTTTGCCCTGAAAAGTATTAAAAAGCCGTGGGTAATTTTTTCATATCTATTAAACGGCCGCCATCAATAGTTATATAGCCGCCTTTTTTCAGTTCAGAGAGAAGCTTCATGGTACGGCTACGGGATATTCCTGTTCGGCGTTGAATGAAGTTAAGCACATTAATACTTTGTCGATATTCGCTGGCATAAGCCCAAAGCTCGATTAATAACGATCTCACCTTCAGATAAGAGTCCACGCCAACCAGTTCACGATCGCGTACGCTCATGACCATCAGACGATAGGCAAGTATTCGTGCGACATCGTGCCACAGATCGCACTCATCAACAGTCTTGATAAAGTCGGGCAGAGACACTGCGCGCCCGCTGCACTTCGTTTCCGCTATCAGAAAGTGTTCTGGCCGGGTCGGAACATTGTAAGTCACCCCATAACTATCGACTAATCCGATAATGGCGGGAGCAAAAGAGGAATTAACATGAAGTCCGCTGCCACAGCGGCAAAACGAAAATATACCGGACTCCAGCAGCACAATTTTATTTTCCCCGTCTGAATTCAGTAAAAACTCATCTCCGGGAGCCAAATTAAAAGGTTTACCGAAGGGCCATAGCGAGGCGAAGAGTGCATCAAGCGCTGCATGCGGTTTAGCCTGTTGGGAAAAAAGATAGGAATGCAGGGTATTCCCATTATCATTTTCAGCAACGTCTAATTTCATTTTTCATTATTACCATAATCATAGATTACCCCAAGATATACTTAACGGAGGTTATCTTCAATTCATTATAAACATCCTCCCGGAAGTATATTTTTAGCCGCAAGCACGAAAACGCAATACTTAGCACAAAGCGCAAATTCTTAATATAAACTTCAACAACCACAAATAAATCGCAAAACAAAAAATTAACATAACAATAAAATAACTGCTGAAACTATCTCTCCCGAAATAAAAATACACTAAAAAATAGTGATTCAGAAATTAAATATTCTGAATCACTATGAACAGCGATGCATTTTTCAGGCGCTATGGCGGGGTAAATGCGACATTAACTGAAATAGGCCGGTGCGGTATAATACTCAACCATTTTATCTGCAAGCCAACCGCCATCTTCACCATTAGAGTGAATGGTGGTTATGCTTACCGTCGAGCCGCCGCCCCACAGTACTGAGAAAACATGGTAGTCGGGTAGATTCAATGCCTGCATTTGCCCCCAGTCGTAACCCTTATCCTGGCGTAAAAAGTCACCGACGGTCGCCGCGCCGTAAGTTGCGCTATTCACCGTCGTATTGAGCAGATCTGACGCGATGGTATCGAGATCGCAGCCAATACGCGCATCGCCCATGAAGAAGCTTCCGCCCGATGCGTAATGCGCGGCGGCAATTTTACTGTTGCCTTCATCCACGGTTGGCATATGGCCGCCCGGAATTTGCCACAGCATTGCCGGTTTACGCAGAGCTTTAGCCGCGTGTTTTACCATCCCCAGATAATTAAACCAGCAGGTCGCGTTCCAGGCATAGTGCGCTAATGCATCAGGGCTAAAGCAATCGCGCTCAAATTTATCAAAGGCGATAAAGTCTGGCGCATACTCACCGCTATAGACACCCAGCTCATTGATAAAGTTGGCGATAGCGGTCCCCTGCGCGGCCGGATCGGCGTTCGGCCTGAGTACCCAATCTGCCGTTCCTGTCGCCCATACGTTTGTCTGCCAGCCGAATGCCACATCCGGCGCGAACTGCCGCACAAGGTAGTTGATCGCCTGGACATAACCGTAGAGATCGTTAGAGAAAGTCGGCAACACCGGCGCGCTGAATCCCGGAAGCGCAGGCAAAGCGTTAATCGCGGCCGCCAGTTGGACATTAACCTGCATGCTATTCGCTTGACGCACCGCAGCGTAGCCATACGGCTCCTGCTGCATCGCGCCAAGAAAATCGGGGTTCAGCACAAAGGTGGCGGGAACCGGATGCTCGTCATCCTTCCAGGATTGCGCCGCGAGACACTGGGTGATGAAGTTGCCAAAATGGTTACGCAACCGCTGAGCGTCCTGGAGATCGGCGAGCGCACTGCCGCCGCTGGCATTGGCGATATACACCACCATGACCGGCATTACGCAACGGCCCGCCTCTTTTTCAATCTCACGTACCAGAGGAACGGTTTTGTGAATCGGGAGCGAATCATAATCAAGAAAGCCGTCGCCGTTTTTATCCACTTCCGCAGCCGGGACGGGGTCACCGCCGCCATCAAAACCATCGTATTTAAACAGGGCGCTGAAGGGGACGTCGCGGTATAGCGATACGGTGTCCGCCGCATTCACCGTCACGCCACCGTGGGCGAGATAGTTTGGCCAGCCTTTAACCTGCAAGGGAACGCCCTGAACAAACTCCAGGGTGATATGGTTGACGCTTTGCAACAGCCGCAGCGGTGCGTCCGGTTCACAGCGCCACGGCGTCCCGGAGAGATAAACCTCTGGCGCCTCAACGCTGTACTGGCCAGGAGCCATAGGCATCGCCAGCGTTTGCAGATGGGGAGTGCTCTCCAGCATCAGAGTATATTGATATTGCCCATAGCAGAACCGATAGCGCTGGGGCGAAACGCCCTCAGGCAAGCCCAGTATAGTGGCCTGAACCTCAACAAAATCATGGCTATCAACCTCCGTCTGCCGGAAACCGACGAGGACCTCTTTCGCCACCCCTTGTTCAGGGGTAAAAATAGTCGGCTGGGCGGGAGTCGTCACCATCTGGTTATTGATAACCGCAGGTTGCAAACCCATCTGATAGCGGTGCCCCGCGGTAAGCCGGGTCACCAGCTGCATTTGATTGACGGGCATTGTCAGGGTTCTTTCGCAGACGCCAGATTCCGTCCACAGCTCAACCACCATTTCCGCGCCGATGAACTCAGGGGCATCGACAGTCAGGCGTACCGAAGCCAACGGTACTGGCGGTTGATACGCAACCCGGCAGGTCTGGGCGTCATGGCCGGAAACAAGCTTAAGCGGATACGTCGATTCAACGGGCGCGATCCGCATATCATCATTGCACAGCTCCAGCACGGTGATAGCGTAATCGCCGGCGCTAAGATCGCCGATGACTAAAGCCTGCCCCCACTCGCCGGCAAAGCGTTGTGATGTTGCGTCTGGATAGCGCAGATCGATGGTCGGCTTGAGGATTGTGCTTTCCGCCAACGGTGGAAACTGAATTTCAATCGTCCCCTGACGGCCAGGATCGTGCGCCAGGGTTGCGGTTAAGCCGCTCATCGTGACCGGAGTTTGGGTCGCGGAAAGAAAGAACTGCAGCTCGGCGCTGGCCCCGGCCGTCAGCCAGAACTCGCCATCATGATGAAGGGTAATCGTATTTTTCTCGATGGGCCAACCGCCGTCGCTGCCCAGCGTCACGGGCTTATTGCCGAGCAAAGAACCGCTGAACGGGCTGTAAGGATCGGGATGCCCGCTGGCGGTAAACTCCAGCTTAAGTTGATTAAGATCGATAGAGTGGGAATAGAGATTGGTCAGCGTCAGGGTGACGCGCTGATACCAGCTGGTCGTACTCAGCTGGCTTGCCGCAATAACTATCCCTTCCTCTTCCTTAACCGCATCATCGCCCTGCTCTTGAGGTTCCGGAGCAACCTCATCCGTTTCCTCATCAGCAGGGATATTGTCTTCAGGTTCGGGCTTCAGGCTATCAGTATCATCATCGGCGGGAACTTCAGGTTCTGGCTCAACCTCATCTGCAGCGTCATCCGTTGTCTCGTCTTGTGCCGAAGAGGCCAGCGTTAATGTGAAGGTCGAGAGTTTTACCGGAACCTGAGTGGCGGCAAAACTGAAGAATAACGTACCGCTTTCGCCCGGCTGCAGTAACAGCTGCCGGCTGTTATTAATAATGATTTCATTGACGTCAACGGTCCCCTGTGATTTACCGCTTAACGTAAGAGGCATGTCCCCTTTGAGGGTACCGCCAAAATTTCCCCACGGATCCTGATGGCCGGACCCGGTAAAGCTAATGACCGCATGATTCATATCCACGGCACGGTTATTTTCATTGGTGATGGTTAACGTGATTTTTTGATACCAGCTATTCACATCGATCTGGCTGTTTTTAATCGAGACCGTCATTGACAACACTCCTCGTTCCCTGGTGGAAAAAGCCCCGGTTTTCCGGGGCTTGTATTGTTGAACTCAATCCTTTTCCTTTAATGAAAAGGATTAGTAAGCACCAAGGTCAGTCCACGCCTGGCCCGCAGCGCAGTTCAGATCCGGCTGGTCGCCCTGAGACCACCATTTAACCTGGTAGTTATGGCCTTTCCAGCTTACCGTTTCGAATGATCCCCAGTTCCCACCGTACACGGTAGCAGCATCCCACAGCGGGTAAGGCGTAGTCGCGTCATCCCCCGAAGTCTCATCTTCTGCCGGCGTGGTATCTTCTTCCGGCTCGACTGGCACAACGCTATCTTCCTCTTCCGGCTCAGGCTGAATCTGAGACGCAGCCGGAACGGCGACCAACACGAAACGCTGCTGGGTAGAAGGCTCGCCCCAGACATCCCGGACAAACAGGGTGAACTGGAAGTTGGTTTTAACGGAAACGTCCGGAACGACGAACTCAATCACGGGAACGGTTTTGTCAGCCACGGTGATTTCAGACGGAACACCCCAGCTGAAGGTGATATCGTCTTTATCTTCGTCAGAGGATCCTTCACCGGAAAGCTGTACGGTAGAACCGCCGACGACGCGCAGTTCAACGACGGCTTTCGGCGCGTGGTTCACGTCGGTAGTCGCATCTTCTTCATCCGGTTCATCCGCCGGGTCGACGTTGATGCCTTCGAAATAGAACGGCTCCATATCGATAACTTCAGACGCCATTTCATAGCCCAGACCTTCACGGGCGGCGTTAACCAGCACCCCGTTGTCCTGGTTGATTGTCCAGGTGAACAGCGCGCCCAGGCCGAGGCTGGCGGCGTATTCGCCCTTGGCTTTCACCGTGCGCGGCGTATCCAGGGACATGAACAGTTTGCTGTCAGGGTTGTAGAGGTAGTCCGCGTCGGCAACCTTGTCGGTGTAGACGTTGAAGCCGTTACGGCCTTTCTGGTTTTCCAGATCCAGGTAGTTATAAATGATGTCGTACCATTCGGTGGTGCCCGATTCGAAGGAGCCTACGGTGGTGCCGGTGCCCGGGCTATAGGTGCCTTTCAGCGGGGACAGGGATTCCAGCTCCGCGTTGCGCCCGTTACGGGTGTAGGCAGCGTAACCAATATTGATTCGCTCTGCCGGGAAGCCTTCGGACAGCAGATGGCCGACAACGGTATCCACCCCCCAGCCGCCTTCTTCCAGCGCCTTCAGGTTGGTGTGGTGGGTCACGCTCTCCGCCCACGGGGTACCGAAGAAGTCATAGGTCATCACGTTGATACCGTACAGGCCCGCTTCCAGCAGCGCATTGACGTTAGAGTAGCCGAGCGTCTTGACCACCGCCGAGCTGGCAATGGAGATTTTGACGTTGCTCAGGCCTGCGGCGTCCAGCTGCTTACGCAGTTCGCCAATCAGCAGGGCGTAGTTCTCGCCGTCTTCCGGGCCGTACGGGTTGCCAGCGCCTTCGGCGTTCGGATATTCCCAGTCGATATCCACTTCGCTGAACATCGGGAACTGTTTGAACAGTTTTACCACGCCTTTGGCAAAGACCTTACGCGCGGCGTCAGACGCGGCGGTTTCATGGAAACCGTTACTCATGCTCCAGCCGCCGATGCTCATGGACAGCACCAGGTCGTGGCCCTGCTGCTTCGCTTTGGCCTGCAGATCGCGCAGGCCGCCGAGCAGGCCTTTAGTATTACTCTGGGTCACGGTCTTCGGATCGACATCCCAGCCGCTGACGGTATGGCCAACGTTAACGTAAGACTGGAAGTCGCCCCACGGGTCGAGAAAGGTGGGCTCGTACTTCACTTTTCCGCACTGATCGGCACCTTCGGCAACCACGTCGCGCCACAGGTTGTCTACTTTGTGGAAGCCGGTCACGCCGACGAAACCGACGATGATTTTGTCGTAGGCGGTAGGAGAAACGTTGGCCAGGTCGTAGCCGCGACCGCGGTTATCTTTTGAATCATCGCCCTGCAGACGACCATCATACTGTGACCAGTCGGTGTAGTAGCCGAAGACTTTGGGTTTGGTGGTGGAAGCTTTGTATTTGTTATAGACCGGTTTAGCGACGCGAGCGGAGGTATAGCTGTATGCGCTCACTTCTGTTGCCGGGTTAAAGCCGTCTGCGGCGTTGCTGGTTTCGGTCAGCGTATCGCCTTGAATCAATTTGCTGGTAGCCATTTTTAATTTCCTTTTAAGTTTGAAAAATTGTCGCAGTTCGTTCTGCCGGGCCAATAATCCAATCCTTACGAGGCGATGGCTAATCACAAAACATCACGTTTTCGAGACAGGCTTCACGCTAATTTATGAGGCCAAAATGATAGTAATAATCTCCGGCTCATCAGCAGGTAAACGCATCTCATCAAAACGGGATTAAAACATCAGCAGCATAGTAAATATCATTAATCATCTAGTTAAATATCATTTAACTTACATGAGATTATGTGATTAAGCTCTCACCATCAAATGACATTACAATAATACGGATGACAAGTAATAGATTAAGACAATTCTCGTACAATATATTTAACGCAAGCAAACAGGATCATATCTAAAGGACGACAATATGAAAACTTATCTCATCAACGACAATTGCGTTTATAATGAAGGAAAGTATGAACTGAGAACCGCTTCCAACTCAAAGGTCATTAAAATGACGGCAATGAGGGCGAAGTGTCTTAGCTTCATCATCGAAAATGCTGATATGGATATTATTGAGCGCCAAAAAATAACCACAGAGTTATGGGGAAGTCGTAGCCATTTTGTCAATGATGCAAATTTAACGCAAATACTCTACCTGATCAGACGAGATCTGAAGTCGCTTGGAATAAACGATCTCTTTATCACCATCCCAAGACAAGGCATTCAAGTTAATAAAGAGATCCCTATTAAAGCAATGGAAAGCAAGAAGAAAGAAAACAAACGACAGGTTTTCAGAAAGACGCTGGCAGCATTAACCACGGTCTTTTCTGTCACCTTCGGTACAGTGATGTATTTGCATATTCATTAATTCAAGGAGAGAAAAAATGAACCCAATCATTGATGGCATTTTGGCGATGGAAGGTGGTTACAGCCTGAACCCGAAAGATAAAGGTGGTGCAACCAACTGGGGAATCACTGAGGCGACAGCCCGGGCCCATGGTTATACCGGTGAGATGATCAACCTGACGCGAACTGAAGCATTTTCTATTCTCGAAGAAGATTATTGGATTAAACCTGGCTTCGAGCAGATATCAACACTCTCCTACCCCATTTCCTTTGAACTCTGCGATGCCGCAGTCAATATTGGCCCCCACTATCCCTGCGTGTGGCTACAGCGCTGGCTAAATGCACTAAATCGGGAAGAAAGAAGCTACCAGGATATCAAAACCGATGGCAAGATTGGCCCCCGAACGCTCGCGGCCCTCAAGTATTTTCTGACCTTACGTGGTAAGCAGGGAGAGGAGGTATTAGTCAAAGCGCTCAACTGTAGCCAGGGCGCCTACTACCTGGATATCACTGAAAAAAATAGACAAAATGAGGTAATGGTGCCAACTTACTGATTTAGTGTATGATGGTGTTTTTGAGGTGCTCCAGTGGCTTCTGTTTCTATCAGCTGTCCCTCCTGTTCAGCTACTGAAGGCGTGGTGCGTAACGGTAAAAGCACTGCCGGACATCAGCGCTATCTCTGCTCTCACTGCCGTAAAACATGGCAGCTACAGTTCACTTACACCGCCTCTCAGCCCGGTACACACCAGAAAATTATTGATATGGCCATGAATGGCGTCGGATGTCGCGCCAGTGCACGCATTATGGGCGTTGGCCTCAACACGATTTTACGACACTTAAAAAACTCAGGCCGCAGTCGGTAAACTCACGCATACAACCGGGCAGTGACGTCATTGTTTGCGCGGAAATGGACGAACAGTGGGGTTACGTCGGCGCTAAATCACGCCAGCGCTGGTTGTTTTACGCGTATGACAGGATACGGAGGACGGTTGTGGCGCACGTATTCGGTGAACGCACGTTGGCCACGCTGGAGCGTCTTCTTGGCCTGCTGTCGGCCTTTGAGGTCGTGGTATGGATGACGGATGGCTGGCCGCTTTATGAATCACGCCTGAAGGGAGAACTGCACGTTATCAGCAAGCGATATACGCAGCGCATTGAGCGGCATAACCTGAATCTGAGGCAGCATCTGGCAAGGCTGGGCAGGAAGTCACTGTCGTTCTCAAAATCGGTGGAGCTGCATGACAAAGTCATCGGGCATTATCTGAACATAAAACACTATCAGTAAGTTGGAGTCATTACCCAAAATGAAGAGTTCATTTTTGGCTGGATGAAAGCCAGAGTCAAATAACACGATTATTTAATTATAGCTAATAAAAGACTCAGGGATGAGCCTTTTATCATGATCGATATACATTAAAGATGTAGTTAATGTATTTTTGCGTCGTCCAGCGCTTTTTTAATTTTCTCGCCAAGAATTTTTAAAATCGGCCCTGCAAATACTCCGCCAAGACCGGCGGCGAGTAGCACCATATTAAAACTAAGCTCTTTTTCAATCGCTACAGCGCTGAGCAAAAAACTGGTAAAACAGGAAACCACCACTTGGGTCAAACAGTGCATGATTCCCTTATGGGAATGATCGTCACCCTCTTGCCTATCACGGCGGATAAGATAGCTAACAAATCCCCCCCAGGCGCCGGTAGCAATAATTGTGAACAATATTTCGACTTCCAGCAAAACGACTTCCGTGGTTTCGAGATGGTTGGGAATAGACATAGTACACTCCTTGATTAACTCATATAAAAAGGCACCACCAGAGTGTAGGTAGGTTGACTATTTTAAAATAATCAAAGAGTATCAAACCAAACCATATTTGATATAGTGTTTGAAAAGATACTCCTCAGCGACGAAATGATGACAGCGTGTGTAACCGGGAGACAACTTCGTTAATGATGGATATATTTTTACTATTTTTGTCCCATGATGCATAAATCTGTATAGATTTGAACGTGAGTTCAGGTGGCGGCTGAACAAACTTAATATCATATTTGCGCTGATTTTTATAAAAAAGTGCCAGCTTTAACGGCATTAATGCGATTAATGAGGTGCGTTCAATCATACTTAACATCCCATTAAGTGAATCGGTGCGATAGCCGATAATGCGCGATCCTTTATAATAAAGATTATCTTTAAAAAGGCCTTTATCATTTATAATCATCGGAGAATACCTACCCAGTTGATACATCGCGTGACGAGAAGAATAGAAATGATGTAATGAGATATGAGGTAAGGTACTCAGGATATGGTTGCTGGCGAAAATGCAAACAAAGCTCCTGAAGCTGTCGATAAGCTGATTATCAATTCCCGGGATATTCAACGGCTCGCTGCTAATCAGAAGATCGCATTCCGCAGTGAGTAGTAAATCAGCCAGCACCTCGCGGGAAAGATTTCGTGATGAATAATGATTTAGTAACACGTGCTCAAAGATATCGTCTGCATAAAGCTGAGAGAGGTAGTAAGTCTCAACGATATCTCCGCCTAAAATAGTCATCCTGGCGTCAGCGTTATCTTTTTTGTCGGAAATAAATGTGCTCTCTACCAATTCCATCGCCTGACGGAAATTTTGATAGATTTCAATCGCCTTCGCGGTAGGTAACAAACCATCTTTACCACGAACAAACAACTCTTCCTGATAATACCCTTGTAAACGGCGGAGCGCCAATGACACGGCAGAAGGGGTAATTCCAAGTTTTTTGGCTGCTTTAGCAGCATTTCCAGCCGAAATAACAGCGTCAAGAGTCTTGATTAAATTATAATCAAAATCCTTATTGGCACCTTTCGATCCCATCCGCTGCAGGCCTCTAAAAATGAAAAAAGCAATATAGATAATACTCAAAATAAATCAATTGTTAGCCCTGATAAATAATAGGTTAATTTAAATAGTGTGGAAGCCGGATAGAAAAAAGCCCGGGCACGAAGGCCCGGGCTTGGAGAAAGTCAGGAAATGAATAGCAATTAGCGCGTCAAATCATCGAAAAACTTCTTCACACCATCGAAGAAACTTTTAGAGCGCGGACTGTTCTTCTCACCCGTTGGTCCACCAAAGCTCTCCTGAAGATCTTTCAGCAGCTGCTTTTGTTTATCGTTAAGACCAACCGGAGTTTCAACCACCACGCGGCACAGCAGATCGCCCTGCGCACCGCCGCGCACGGACTTCACGCCTTTACCGCGCATCCTGAACAGCTTACCTGTCTGCGTCTCGCCCGGCACTTTAAGATTTACACGACCGTCCAGCGTCGGAACCTCAATCTCTCCGCCGAGAGCGGCCATGGTGAAGTTAATCGGGACTTCGCAGTACAGATTATTTCCTTCACGCTCGAAAATGGCGTGCTGCTTAACCTGGACCTGTACATACAGATCGCCAGCAGGTGCGCCATGCTCGCCCGCTTCACCTTCACCTGCCAGACGAATACGGTCGCCGGTATCGACGCCCGCCGGGATTTTAACCGACAGCGTTTTGGTTTTCTCAACGCGACCATGACCGTGGCATTTATTGCACGGATCTTTAATCAGCGTACCGCGCCCCTGGCAATGCGGACAGGTCTGCTGAACGGCGAAGAAACCCTGGCGCATCTGGACCTGGCCCGCACCGTGACAGGTTGGGCAAGTCTGCGGCTGGCTACCCGCTTTGGCTCCGCTGCCGTGGCAAACGTCGCACTCTTCCAGAGTCGGGATACGGATCTCTTTGGTTACGCCGCGAACGGCTTCTTCGAGCGTCAGATCCATGTTATAGCGCAGGTCCGAGCCGCGCGCTGCGCGCTGGCGACCGCGTCCGCCGCCAAAGATATCACCGAAAACATCGCCAAAGATATCGCTGAAATCCGCGCCGCCACCAAAACCACCGCCGCCGCCGCCCATGCCGCCCTGCTCAAATGCGGCGTGACCGTACTGATCGTAGGCTGCACGCTTCTGGGCATCGGTCAGGATTTCATACGCTTCTTTGATTTCTTTGAATTTAGCTTCAGCCTCTTTATCACCCTGGTTACGGTCCGGGTGATACTTCATGGCCAGGCGCTTATACGCCTTTTTGATTTCACGCTCTTCCGCTGTTCTGGAAACGCCTAAAATCTCGTAATAGTCTTGCTTTGCCATTGGTGTTTTTCAGCCCCTTAACATGCGTGCACGGGCGGAGAGGAAACCTCTTCGCCCGTGCCAGTGTTTTACCCGTTCAAAGGGCGATTATTTTTTGTCTTTCACTTCTTCGAACTCAGCGTCAACAACATCGTCGTCCTTCGCGTTGCTCTCGGAAGCGTCAGCGCCGCCAGCCTGCTGCTGAGCGTGCTGCTGCTGAGCGATTTCCATCAGCTTCTGGGAAGCCTGGGCCAGCGCCTGCATTTTCGCTTCAATATCGGCTTTATCTTCACCTTTCAGCGAAGTTTCCAGCGCGGTCAGCGCAGACTCGATAGCGGTTTTATCGTCAGCCGGCAGTTTATCGCCTGCTTCTTCAACCTGCTTACGCGTGCTGTGCAGCAGGTGGTCACCCTGGTTACGGGTCTGTACCAGTTCTTCAAACTTACGGTCAGCTTCTGCGTTAGCTTCAGCATCGCGTACCATTTTCTGAATTTCTTCTTCGTTCAGACCAGAAGAGGCTTTGATAGTGATCTTCTGCTCTTTACCGCTGTTTTTGTCTTTCGCGGACACATGCAGGATACCGTCAGCATCGATGTCGAAAGTCACTTCGATCTGAGGCATACCGCGCGGTGCCGGGTTGATACCATCCAGGTTGAACTGACCCAGAGATTTGTTATCCGATGCGCGTTTACGCTCACCCTGAATAACATGGATGGTTACCGCAGACTGGTTGTCTTCAGCAGTTGAGAACACCTGGCTGTGCTTGGTCGGGATGGTGGTGTTCTTATTGATCAGCGCAGTCATCACGCCGCCCATGGTTTCGATACCCAGAGACAGCGGGGTAACGTCCAGCAGCAGAACGTCTTTCACTTCACCCGTCAGGACGCCGCCCTGAACAGCAGCGCCAATGGCAACGGCTTCGTCCGGGTTAACGTCTTTACGCGGCTCTTTACCGAAGAACTCAGCAACTTTCTTCTGAACCATTGGCATACGGGTCTGACCACCAACCAGGATAACGTCCTGGATATCGGATACGGACAGGCCAGCATCCTGCAGAGCAACTTTCAGCGGCTCGATGGAACGGTTAACCAGATCTTCTACCAGGCTTTCCAGTTTCGCACGGGTCACTTTGATGTTCATATGTTTCGGACCGGTGGCATCTGCGGTGATGTACGGCAGATTCACGTCGGTCTGCTGAGCGGAAGAGAGTTCAATCTTCGCTTTCTCAGCGGCTTCTTTCAGGCGCTGCATCGCCAGCGGGTCGTTACGCAGGTCAATGCCCTGATCTTTCTTAAACTCGTCAACGAGGTAGTTGATCAGACGGGTATCGAAGTCTTCACCGCCCAGGTGGGTATCACCGTTGGTCGCCAGAACTTCGAAGGTTTTTTCGCCATCAACTTCGTCGATTTCGATAATGGAGATATCGAAGGTACCACCACCGAGGTCGTACACCGCGATAGTGCGGTTGCCGACTTCTTTATCCAGACCGTAAGCCAGCGCAGCGGCAGTCGGTTCGTTGATGATACGTTTGACTTCCAGACCTGCAATACGGCCGGCGTCTTTGGTTGCCTGACGCTGAGCATCGTTAAAGTAAGCAGGTACGGTAATAACCGCTTCAGTTACCGGTTCACCCAGGTAATCTTCAGCCGTTTTCTTCATTTTCTTCAGCACTTCGGCAGAGATCTGCGGCGGTGCGGTTTTAGTGCCTTTCACATCAAGCCATGCGTCGCCATTGTCTGCGGCAACGATTTTGTACGGCATGATAGAAACGTCACGCTGGACTTCTTCGTCCTGGAAGCGGCGGCCAATCAGGCGTTTAATCGCAAACAGGGTATTTTGCGGGTTTGTCACTGCCTGACGTTTAGCCGGCTGACCAACCAGAGTTTCACCATCCTGGGTATAGGCAATGATAGAAGGCGTGGTACGATCGCCTTCGGCGTTCTCCAGCACGCGTGCAGTAGTGCCATCCATAATCGCTACACAAGAGTTGGTAGTACCCAGGTCGATACCAATAATTTTACCCATCTAAACGTCTCCACTAAAAATTCAGTCAACATGTGGTTGTGAACCTGTAATAAGGGCGAAACGTGCGGTTTCAACTACCCAGACATCATTTTTTTTCAGGTTCATTCACTGCGGTTGACTACAAGATGGGGTCGCCCACCGCGGCATCAAGGGGGGATACAAAAAAATTTTTGCCCTGCCCGCGCCGACGGGTGGCAAGCAGGCCTCATAAGCGGTCCGGAAAGCGGGCCTAAAAACGCACAAAATATAATTAATGATAATAATTAAAGTTAAATATATTCATAAAACAATTGACATAATCCGCAATGATTACGTGCTAAAGACAATAAAGTTCCGGTGATAAAATACGCCCCCGCTATGACTCATCCAATATTCAGGAAATCCTCATGAAATCACTGATTCATATATCAGCAGGGTTATTTTTAAGCA
The DNA here is from genome assembly GCF_019048985.1 of Klebsiella sp. PL-2018. Taxonomy (NCBI): domain Bacteria; kingdom Pseudomonadati; phylum Pseudomonadota; class Gammaproteobacteria; order Enterobacterales; family Enterobacteriaceae; genus Klebsiella; species Klebsiella sp. PL-2018. Next base: position 855,705 of record NZ_CP077673.1, on the reverse strand, counting down.
CCGCCTTAATAACGTCAGCATCCGCTAACGATCATAAAATTTTAGGGGTTGTCGCCATGCCGCGAAATGAGACTAACGATCTCACGCTGAAGCTACCGGTATGCCGGGTGATTAAGCGTATCCAGCTCACTGCCGATCGCGGCGACATCCAGCTCTCCGGCGCGACGGTGTACTTTAAAGCCAGCAATAGCGCCAGCCAGAGCCTCAACGTTCCGTCAACCATCAAACAGGGGGCAACCACCGACTGGATTAACATTAATAGCGACAACGATAACAAGCGCTGCGTAAAAAAAATCGCTTTTTCTGGCCACACGATTAACTCTTCCGACATGGCCTCGCTAAAAATCATTGGCGACGATTAATATTACTGTTCACCTTATCTGGTATTTATGAAAATTAATTATCTGGATGATGAAGACCTCTCTTTTCTTCATCGCTGTAGCGAAGAGCATCTGGAAACATTCACCCGAATTCTGACCCACAATGAGAATGGAAAGCCGCGCCTTTCAAGTACGCTATTACGTAATCAAACTTTCCAGGCGATGGCAGGGCATCCCGAACGCTATCGTCGCAACTGGCAGCTCATTGCCGGCGAGCTCCAGCACTTCGGCGGCGACAGCATCGCCAACACGCTGCGTCGTCACGGAAAGTTCTACCGGGAAATTTTGCTGGATGTTTGCAAGCGGCTAAAAATCAAAGCCGATAAGCACACCTCTACGCCGGAAATAGAACAGCATCTTCTGGAGCACTTCCTTGAACACAGCTGGAAGAAGATGGACGATCGGCAGAAAGCTGACTTCTTCACTGCCGTTGAGTGTCGGGTCAACGACCATAAAGCATTACTTCCCCATCTGCTGCAGACAAATAAGCTGGCGCAGGGCGTCAACCACCTTCTGGAAATCCGGCTGGCGAAGATCCTGCGCACGCACGCCGCGGTTAGCGTCATCGGCCACGGTCTGGTTCGCGGCGCGGGGCTTGGCGGCCCCCTCGGCGCCGCGTTTAATGGCGTCAAAGCCGTGAGCGGCAGCGCTTATCGCGTGACCATCCCGGCCGTACTGCATATTGCCTGTTTACGGCAAATGACCAGACTTCATCAGGTGAAAAATGAAATTGGTGAAAAATACCCCGCCAGATCATAGACAGTTTCGCAGCGCCTAATTATTATGCCGCGCCCCGTCGCTGAGAGACGGGGAATGCTTCCCTTTCTAATCATTATTTTGAGGAATTATGGGCAACACTAAGTTGGCTAATCCGGCACCGCTGGGCCTTATGGGCTTCGGCATGACCACTATTCTGCTTAACCTGGCAAATAGCGGCCTGTTCGCGTTTGATGTAGCTATCCTGGCGATGGGCATTTTTTACGGCGGCATTGCGCAGATTTTTGCCGGCCTGCTGGAGTTTAAAAAAGGCAACACCTTTGGTTTAACCGCATTCACGTCTTACGGCGCTTTTTGGCTGACGCTGGTTGCTATTCTTCTGATGCCGAAAATGGGCCTTGCAGAAGCACCCAACGCGCACTTCCTCGGTATGTACCTGGGACTATGGGGCGTTTTTACCCTGTTTATGTTCTTTGGCACCCTGAAAGCCGCGCGTATGCTGCAGTTTGTTTTCCTCAGTCTGACCGTGCTGTTCGCGCTGCTGGCGATTGGTCACCTGGCTGATAACGAAGGCATCGTTAAGATTGCGGGCTGGGTCGGTCTGGTCTGTGGCGCTAGCGCCATCTATCTGGCGATGGGTGAAGTGCTGAACGAGCAGTTTGGCCGCACCGTTCTGCCAATCGGCGAAAAGCATTAATTAACGTCGCCGCCCGTTCGCGAGCGGCGACGTGAGCCCTATCGATTTACGGCAGGCGCTGCAGTTCAGCTTTCGGCGCAGCGACCTGTTGTTCCAGCCCCTGGCGCAGCCAGATCCCCAGCCCCAATCCCATCAACGACAGTGCCAGCACGTACCACGCGGGCGCCATCGGCGAAACGCCCATCAGCATGGTCACCGCAATCGGCGTCAGACCGCCAAAGATGGCGTAAGAGACGTTATAAGAGAATGAGATACCGGTAAAACGCACTTCAGCCGGGAACGCGCGCACCATCACATACGGAACCGCCCCGACCACGCCGACGCACAGCCCCACCGCACCGTAAAGCAGGAACAGGCGCTGCGGGCTATCGCCGGAAAGATGATAGAACGCCCAGCTTGCCGCCGCGAGGAATACGCTGCCGACAATAAACGTGCGGCTGGCGCCAAAACGGTCAGCGGCCAGCCCTGCCAGCAGGCAGCCGATACACAGCATGATAGTGGCAATACTGTTCGCCTGCAGGGTGATTGCGGGGGCAAAACCGTAGTGCTTTTGCAGCCAGACCGGCGACATCAGGATCACCACCACCACGCCGGCGGATAAAAGCCAGGTCAGCAGCATTGAGACCACCACCGCTTTCTGATGCTTCAGCGCGACGGCTTTAACCGGCAGCTCCTGCGCTAATGCTTTACGCTGCTGCATTTCGAGGAAAATCGGCGTCTCCTGGAGCCAACGGCGCAGATACATGGCGACAAGACCAAACGCGCCGCCTAACAGGAACGGAATACGCCAGCCGCCATCGTGGATACCCTGAGGAGTCAGATGAGTATTAATCAGCGTCGCGACGACCGACCCCAGTAATATCCCCACCGTCAGGCCAGCGGTCAGCGTACCGCAGGCGATACCTATTCTTTTTTCCGGTACATGCTCCGCCACAAAGACCCAGGCGCCGGGGACTTCACCGCCAATCGCCGCCCCCTGAAGAATGCGCATAAGCAGCAGCAAAAGCGGCGCCACGATGCCTACCGACGCGTAGGTGGGCAGCAGGCCAATCGCCAGCGTAGGCAGCGCCATCAGTAAAATACTCAGGGTAAACATCTTCTTACGCCCGACCAGATCGCCAAAATGGGCCATAATGATGCCGCCAAGAGGACGAGCTAAATAGCCCGCCGCAAAAATGCCGAAGGTCTGTACCTGGCGCAGCCATTCCGGGATATCGGCCGGGAAAAATAGCTCGCCGACAACGGCGGCGAAGAAGACAAAGATAATGAAATCGTAAAACTCCAGCGCGCCGCCGAGGGCGGCCAGCGTCAGCGTTTTATAATCCTGTCGATTCAGAGGTCGGGTGTAGTGTGACATAACGGGCGATCATCCAGAGGTATGAAGATATTCCACGTACGGTGTAAAGTAAAAAACACTATATCGTAAATAAAACAACACACCACTGGTGATGCAGGTTATATCAGGAATACGGTAAATTCAGGATAATGTTTCACGCCTGGCGCTTTTAGGACGGAAAGCTGCTACTACCTCGCCGTTTGTTTCCACATAAGGCCCCTCAAGCAGCTGTACACAATACGGTACACTCGCGAAAACGCCGTGCACCAGCACGTTACCTTCCGCATCTTTCACGCCTTCCAGCGTTTCCTCAATCGCCTTTGGCTGCCCGGGCAGGTTAAGGATCAGCGCCTGCTTGCGGATAACGCCAACCTGACGAGAAAGAATGGCCGTCGGCACAAAGTGCAGGCTCACCTGGCGCATTTGCTCACCAAAGCCGGGCATCACCCGATCGGCAATCGCCAGCGTCGCATCCGGGGTAACATCACGGCGGGCCGGGCCCGTGCCGCCGGTCGTCAGGACCAGGTGGCAGCCCATTTCATCGACCAGTTCACAGAGGGTTTGCTCGATAATAACCTGTTCATCCGGGATCAAGCGGGTTTGCAATTCGAAAGGCGTGGAGAGCGCACGGGCCAGCCATGCTTCAAGCGCGGGAATGCCTTTATCCTGATAGACGCCGCTGGAGGCGCGATCGGAAATGGAAACTAAGCCGATTCGTAAGGTGTTCATGATTATTCCGTTCAAACAGTATTAATAGACAGAATAATACACCGAGGGGAGCAAGGCAGACAGTTTAATGTGGCCGACGGACGCCGGCCACATGGGGGATTACAGCAGATCGCCGATCATTTTTTCCAGTTTTTCCTGGTCGATCGCAAACTTGCGGATACCTTCCGCCAGTTTATCTACCGCCATCGGATCCTGGTTGTGCTGCCACAGGAATTCAGATTCGGTGATACGCGCCGGACGCGCTTTAACTTCGCCGCTGAAGGCCAGTTTGCGTTCGATGGCGCCTTCGCTTTCCGCCAGCTCTTTCAGCAGCGCAGGAGCGATAGTCAGACGGTCACAGCCGGCCAGTTCGAGGATCTCGCCGAGGTTACGGAAGCTTGCGCCCATAACCACCGTTTCGTAACCGTGCTGTTTGTAGTATTCGTAGATTTCGCTTACGGACACCACGCCCGGATCTTCTGCCGGCGCGTACTCTTTCTTATCGGTGTTGGCTTTGTACCAGTCGAGGATACGACCAACGAACGGAGAAATCAGGAATACGCCCGCTTCTGCACAGGCGCGCGCCTGAGCGAAGGAGAACAGCAGCGTCAGGTTACAGTTGATGCCTTCTTTTTCCAGCTGCTCAGCGGCGCGAATGCCCTGCCAGGTAGAAGCCAGTTTGATCAGAATGCGATCGTTGCCGATGCCAGCATCGGTGTACAGTTTGATGAGGCGCTTAGCTTTGGCGATAGAAGCCTCGGTGTCATAGGACAGGCGAGCATCAACTTCGGTGGAAATACGGCCAGGGATCAGCTTAAGAATTTCGAGACCAATGTTCACCGCCAGCTTATCGGAAGCATCGATAATCTGCTGCGCGCGGTCGCTGCTCTGGCCGCGAGCCCAGGCAACAGCGTCATCAATCAGCTTACGGTACTCAGGGATCTGAGCCGCGCCGAGAATCAAAGAAGGGTTAGTCGTGGCGTCCTGAGGCTGATACAGCTTCATTGCCGCGATATCTCCGGTATCAGCTACGACAGTGGTGTACTGACGCAGAGAAGTCAATTTATCCGTCATGATAGTGTTTCTCTTAAACAGCAGTTAAGGGGATGTAACCGGTCTGCCAAGATGATAACACGCTGCCGGGGCAGCGCAACCGCCTACAATGCATGAGCGCAGAGTGTGATAAACTGGGCCAATTAATTCCCTGAACACTAAAGGATTGTCACTGGATTGGTAGCGCTTACACTCGCGCACCGATATGGGCAAGAGGATGCTTGATGCCTGATTTTCTGTCGTTTATCAATGAAATACTCTGGGGCTCGGTAATGATTTATCTGTTACTGGGCGCTGGCGTCTGGTTTACCTGGCGAACAAAATATATTCAGTTCCGTTATATCCGCCAGTTTAGCAGAAGTCTGAAAAAGAGCCTTCAGCCGCAGCCCGGCGGGTTAACCTCTTTTCAGGCGCTCTGTATGAGCCTTGCGGCGCGCGTGGGCAGCGGCAATATGGCAGGCGTGGCGCTGGCCATCGCCGCAGGTGGCCCCGGCGCCGTTTTCTGGATGTGGGTCTCGGCGCTGCTCGGCATGGCCAGCAGTTTCGCCGAATGTTCCCTCGCGCAGCTTTATAAAGAGCGCGACTCCCGCGGGCACTTTCGCGGTGGCCCGGCCTGGTATATGGCCCGGGGACTCGGCATGCGCTGGATGGGCGTGCTGTTTTCCGTTCTTCTCCTGCTGGCCTACGGCGTCATCTTCAATACCGTACAAGCCAACTCCGTTGCCCATGCCATGGAGTATGCGTTTCGTTTACCCGATGTTATCACCGGCGGCGTCCTGGCGGCGCTGACCCTGCTGGTCATCGTTCGCGGGATTCGCGGCGTAGCGCGGCTGATGCAGTGGCTCGTGCCGCTTATGGCTTTATTGTGGGTGCTGACCAGCCTGATTATCGGCCTGTGGCATATCACCGCCCTGCCGACGATTTTTGAAATCATTTTCCGCTGCGCTTTCGGCTGGCAAGAGGCCGCTGCGGGCGCGGTGGGCTACACCATCAGCCAGGCGCTCACCAGCGGCTTTCAGCGCGGGATGTTTTCCAATGAAGCGGGTATGGGTTCGACGCCAAATTCCGCCGCCGCTGCCGCCTCCTGGCCCCCTCATCCCGCGGCGCAGGGGATCGTACAAATGATTGGCGTCTTTATTGATACCATCGTGATCTGTACCGCCAGCGCAGTGATCATCATGCTGGCGCCGCGAGACGGCAACGAAGAAGCGGCAAGCGGCATTCAGGCTATCCAGCATTCGATGAGCAACCTCGTCGGCGACTGGGGTTCCAGCTTTGTCGCTTTTATCGTGCTGCTGTTCGCCTTCAGTTCGATCGTCGCAAACTATATCTATGCCGAAAATAATCTCATTTTTCTCCGCATGGATAGCCTGCGTAACATCTGGCTGCTGCGTCTGCTCACGCTGTGTATGGTCGTCACCGGCGCGATGGTCAGCCTACCGGTGGTCTGGCAGATGGCGGATATCATCATGGCGCTGATGGCGATAACTAACCTGACGGCTATCCTGCTGCTGTCGCCGACGGTGCGCATCATTGCCAGCGATTATCTGCGACAGCGGAAGCTGGGCCAGCGGCCGGAATTTGACGTCACCCGCTACCCTGAAATTCATCAGCAGCTGGTACCGGGAACATGGGACAACCTGCCGCGCGAATAGCGCGGCAATCGCAGCTATCGATCCTCTCATGACGTTTTTTTGCTAAAGTCGTCAAAAATTTCCTGTAAGGACTGGATATGCTCATTCTGATTTCACCTGCAAAAACGCTCGATTATCAAAGCCCGCTGGCAACGACGCGTTATACCCAGCCAGAGCTACTGGAACACTCTCAGGAGCTTATCGGCATTGCCCGTCAGCTGTCGGCACCGCAGATTGGTAAACTGATGGGCATCAGCGACAAGCTGGCTGACCTGAACGCGACCCGCTTTCACGACTGGCAGCCAGACTTCACCCCGGACAACGCCCGTCAGGCGATCCTGGCGTTTAAGGGTGATGTCTATACCGGCCTGCGGGCAGAGACCTTTAGCGAAGCCGATTTCGATTTTGCCCAGCAGCATCTGCGGATGCTTTCCGGCCTGTACGGCGTTCTGCGCCCGCTGGATCTGATGCAACCCTATCGTCTGGAGATGGGGATTAAGCTTGAGAACGCAAAAGGCAAAGATCTGTATCAGTATTGGGGAGACGTTATTACCGATAAGCTGAATCAGGCGTTGAAAGCCCAGGGCGACGATATTGTGGTAAATCTGGCCTCTGATGAGTACTTCAGGTCGGTGAAACCCAAACGGCTTGAGGGCCAGCTAATTAAGCCCGTATTTCTTGATGAGAAAAACGGCAAGTTTAAAGTGATCAGCTTCTACGCTAAAAAAGCGCGCGGCTTGATGAGTCGTTACATCATTGAGAATCGCTTAACGAAGCCGGAGCAGCTGACCCGCTTTGATAGCGAAGGTTATTTCTTTGACGCCGACGCTTCGGGTAACGGAGAGCTGGTCTTTAAACGCCACGAGCAATAAAAAAACCGCTTCCCTGCCGCAAATCATGCAGCAGGGAAGCGCTGATTCAGACTTAGCCCATCATAAGCTTACGCAGCGCGGCAAAATCGGCCGGCAGATTATGCGACAACAGCGGCAGATCGGCGCGATCGGCCAGCTCTTTCGGCAGCGGCAGCGTCTCTTGCAGAATCTCTTCCACGCTCTCTTTAAACTTCGCCGGATGCGCCGTGCCGAGGAACAGGCCGTACTCGCCCGCCTGCAGCTGGTCGCGCAGCGCGCGATAAGCAATCGCCGCATGCGGTTCTGAGGTATAGCCGATAGCCTTCAGCTCACGCATGGTCTCTTTGGTGGTTTCATCATCCACCGCCGCGTAGCCCAGCTCATTCAGGCGCCAGATTTTACGACGGAACAGCTCTTCCACGCGCGGCCAGTTGTTCGGCTGGCTGACGTCCATGGCGTTAGACAGCGTGGCCTGGGTTGCTTTCGGCGACCAGTTACCGTCCTGCAGGAAGCGCGGCACGGTGTCGTTGGCGTTAGTCGCCGCAATAAAGCGTTTGATTGGCAGACCCAGAGATTTGGCCAGCAGGCCGGCGGTCAGATCGCCAAAGTTACCGCTGGGTACCGAGATAACCAGCTGGTTACGGGCTTCCTGAGGCAGCTGAGCCACGGCTTCAAAGTAATAGCAAATCTGCGCCAGCAGGCGGCTGATATTGATTGAGTTAGCCGAGTTAAGACCCAGCGCAGCTTTCAGCTCTTCATCATCAAAGGCCTGTTTAACCAGCGCCTGGCAGGCGTCAAAGTCGCCGTCGATAGCCACAGTTTCAATGTTACCGCCGAGGGTGCAGAACAGCTTTTCCTGCAGCGGGCTGATTTTGCCGCGCGGATAGAGAATGACCACTTTGACGTTTGGCAGGCCATAAAACGCGTGCGCAACCGCCGCGCCGGTGTCGCCGGAGGTGGCCGTCAGAATAGTGACCGGTTTGTCGCCTGCGATATGGGTGAGCATCTGCGCCATAAAGCGGCCGCCGAAGTCTTTAAACGCCAGAGTCGGGCCGTGGAACAGTTCGAGGCAGCCGACGTCGTCCTGCACTTTGCTGACCGGCGCCGGGAAGGTAAAGGCATTGCCGATGCGCTCTTGCAGAACGCCCTGCGGGATCTCATCGCCGATAAATGCCGACAGGATTTTTGCGCTACGCGACACAAAGTCCTGCTGCAGCATCTCGTCGATTTCAGTCAGGCTGAATTCCGGCAGATCGTGCGGGAAGAACAGCCCCTGATGCTTGCCAAGCCCCTGCGTGACGGCCTGCGCAAAGCTGACCTGTTCGTTATGATCTTTTAAGTTATAGAGTTTCATTGGTTATCCCACTACTCGAGCGCCCGCCGTGTCCAGCCGGCAAATATGAACGAAGCCTTCCTGATTTTGCAGATAGTGCGTAGCCAGCCAGTCGGCGACGCGCTGCGCGGTTTCCGGTTTATCGCATAGTGCAAACAACGTTGGACCGGAACCGGAAATGCCGCACGCCTGCGCGCCAATTTCCATTGCTGCCTGACGCGCTTCGCTGAAGCCCGGCAGTAGTTTGGTACGATACGGTTCGGCAATCACATCTTTCATCAATTTCGCCGCCAGCTGAGGCTGGCGGGAATAGCAGGCGTGAATAAAGCCCGCCAGATGACGACCGTGGGCAATACAGTCCTGACGGCGATACTGCGCCGGCAAAATTGCCCGCGCTTCCGCGGTGGAGACCTTAATACCCGGATAGGCCAGCACCCACAGCCACTCGTCGAAGGCCGGAATCTGCTGGCTGATGATGCCGTTTTCCTCAAGCATCAATTGTATCCCGCCCAGATAGCACGGCGCGACGTTATCGTAATGGATACTGCCGGAAATCCGCCCTTCCATCTCGCCCATCAGCGCCAGCATTCGGCTCTCATTGAGCGGCTTGCCGCAGAACTCGTTCATCGCGACCAGCGCGGCGACGACGGAACAGGCGCTGGAACCCAGGCCGGAACCAATCGGCATGTTTTTTTCCAGGGTCATCGCCACCGGTACCTTCTTGCCAATCTCCTGGCAAAAACGCTCCCAGCATTGATAGACGATATTTTCCTTCGGCGCCGTCGGCAGTTTACTGGCGAAGCGACCCACGTTTTGCAGGCTAAAGCTTGTCGCCGCCTCAACCGAGACATTGTCCCCCAGCAGCGTGCCGTCAACCGGCGTTACCGCCGCGCCCAGCACGTCAAACCCGACGCTCATATTAGCACTGGAAGCCGGGGCATATACTTTGACCATCTTAAACTCCTAACTTCCATGACAGGGTACGCAGCAGGTCAGCGAAAACGCCAGCTGCCGTCACATCGTTACCCGCACCATAACCGCGCAGCACCAGCGGCAGCGGCTGGTAATAGTGGCTGTAGAACGCCAGCGCATTCTCGCCGTTTTTCACTTTAAACAGCGGATCGTTGCCATCAACCGCGGCGATTTTCACGCGGCAGGTGCCATCCTCTTCGATATTACCGACATAGCGCAAGACCTTACCTTCATCGCGCGCTTTTGAGACCCGCGAGGCAAACTCGTCATCCAGAGAAGGCAGGCGTGCCATAAAGCTGTCGACATCGCCGCTGGCGTCAAAACCCGCCGGTAGCGCCGGCTCTACGATAATGTCAGACAGCTCCAGTTCGCGCCCGGTTTCACGCGCGAGGATCAGTAGCTTACGCGCGACATCCACGCCGGAAAGATCGTCGCGCGGATCCGGTTCGGTATAGCCCATTTCACGCGCCAGCTTCGTCGCCGCGGAGAAGCTTACGCCTTCGTCCAGCTTACCGAAGATAAATGACAGCGAGCCGGACAGAATACCGGAGAAGCGCAGCAGCTCATCGCCGGCGTTCAGCAAATTTTGCAGGTTTTCGATTACCGGCAGCCCCGCGCCGACGTTGGTATCGTATAAAAACTTACGTCGTGAGCTGCTCGCGGCATGACGCAGCTGATGATAGTAATCCAGCGATGAGGTATTGGCCTTTTTGTTCGGCGTCACCACGTGGAAACCCTCGCGCAGGAAATCGGCGTACTGATCGGCCACCGCCTGGCTGGAGGTACAGTCGACAATCACCGGGTTCAGCAGATGGTACTCTTTCACCAGACGAATAAGTCGCCCCAGGTTGAACGCCTCTTTGGCTTCCGCCAGCTCATCGCGCCAGTGTTCAAGGTTCAGGCCGTGTACGTTGGTCAGCAAGGCGCGCGAGTTAGCCACCCCGCAAACGCGGAGGTCGATATGTTTACTCTTCAACCAGCTCTGCTGGCGCTTGATCTGTTCGATCAACGCGCCGCCGACGCCGCCGATGCCAATGACAAACACTTCAATCACCTGATCGGTATTGAACAGCATCTGGTGGGTCACGCGAACGCCGGTGGTCGCATCATCGTTGCTCACGACAACGGAAATAGAGCGCTCGGAAGAACCTTGGGCAATCGCCACAATGTTGATATTGGCGCGCGCCAGCGCAGCGAAGAATTTAGCGGAAATCCCACGCAGGGTGCGCATACCATCGCCGACAACCGAAATAATCGCCAGGCGTTCCATGATCGACAGCGGCTCAAGCAGCCCCTCTTTCAGCTCCAGATAAAATTCATCTTCCATTACCCGCTTCGCCCGAGCGCAATCGCTCTGCGGCACGCAGAAGCTGATGCTGTATTCGGAAGAGGACTGGGTGATAAGAACAACGGAGATTCCCGCGCGGGACATAGTGGCGAACACGCGCGCCGCCATGCCAACCATCCCCTTCATCCCCGGCCCGGAGACGTTGAACATCGCCATATTGTTGAGATTAGAGATACCTTTCACCGGCAGATCGTCTTCATCGCTGCTGCCGCCGATAAGCGTACCCGGCGCCTGCGGATTACCGGTATTTTTGATTAAACAGGGGATCTGGAACTGGGCGATGGGGGCGATAGTACGCGGGTGCAAAACTTTGGCGCCGAAGTAGGAGAGCTCCATAGCTTCCTGATAGGACATCGACTTCAGCAAACGCGCATCCGGCACCTGACGCGGGTCGCAGGTATAAACGCCGTCAACGTCGGTCCAGATTTCACAGCAGTCGGCGCGCAGGCAGGCGGCCAGCACCGCTGCGGAGTAGTCAGAGCCGTTACGGCCCAGCACCACCAGTTCGCCCTTTTCGTTACCGGCGGTAAAGCCCGCCATCAGCACCATATGGTCAGCCGGGATCTGGCTGGCGGCAATGCGGCGGGTCGACTCGGCGATGTCCACGGTGGATTCGAGGTAATGGCCAACGGCAAGCAGTTTTTCAACCGGATTAATCACCGTGACGTTATGACCGCGCGCTTCCAGTAAGCCGGCCATAATAGCGATGGAGAGCTTTTCTCCCCGGCAGATCAGAGACGCATTGACGCTATCCGGGCACTGTCCGAGCAGGCTAATACCGTGCAGGACGTGTTTGATTTGCGCAAACTCCTGCTCGACAAACATTTTCAACTGAGCGTGCGGAAAGCCCGGCTGGGCATCGGCGAGGCCTTGCAGAAGTTCGGCGAAAATGCGTTCGGCATCAGCGATATTAGTCAGCGCATCCTGCCCGCCAATGGTTTTTTCGATCATCGCAACCAGATGGTTAGTGATCTTCGCCGGGGCAGACAGTACGGTCGCTACCTGCCCCTGCCTGGCATTACTCTCCAGAATATCGGCAACACGCAGAAAACGTTCTGCATTTGCCACTGATGTACCGCCGAACTTCAACACACGCATGGTTATGACCCCTTGATTTTTTATCGAAAAAAAAGCCCGCACTGTTCAGGTGCGGGCTTTTTTCTGTGTTTCCTGTACGCGTCAGCCCGCACCGTTACCTGTGGTAATAGTGGTGGTGATAATCGTGGTGATCATGCCGATGCGATTCATGGATGTTGTGTACTCTGTAATTTTTATCTGTCTGTGTCCTGTGCCTATATTGGTTAAAGTATCTGTCGACTTAAGTCAACGAATTTCTACTTTTAACCCTTTTTTTCACACCTGGCCAATACGCCATAGCAACCTGACAATTCATCCGGATTTACGCATCCAGACGCCAATAATTAGCACATAAGACCATATGAAAATAATATGACAGCATTTTACCCTGGGAGGTTTTTTTCAATATCGTGCAGTAAACGATGCAGCATCGCGGTGTCTCGCTGCTGCAAAAGTCCTATCCGCTGCTCCAGCCAGTCGGACAGTTTTACATCGTCACCCGCGCCGAGGCGGTTAAGCAGATCGCGCGTTCGCAGGCGTAACGCCTGCAGCTGATTATCATCTGCGTCGGCGGAGGTTGACGGGGCCTGCTGCAGCAATGAGGACAGCTGATAGCAATAGACCATCACCGACTGCCCCAGGTTTAGCGAAGGATAGTCAGCCGCCATCGGCACACCGGTCAACACATCGGCAAGGGCCAGTTCTTCATTCGTCAGACCAGAATCTTCCCGACCAAACACCAGCGCGGCATGATGCATCCACTGCGCTTTTTCTTCCAGCAGCGGCAGGAGCTGCTGCGGCGTCGCGTAGTAGTGGAAACGCGCCCGGCTGCGGGCGGTCGTGGCCACGGTGAAATCAACATCGTGCAGCGCCTGCTCCAGCGTAGCATAAGTGTTGATATTATCGAGGATATCGCCAGAACCGTGCGCGACCCAGCGCGCGGCGGGCTGCAAATGCGCCTCGCTATCGACGATACGCATGTCGCTAAACCCCATGGTTTTCATCGCTCTGGCTGCCGCCCCGACGTTTTCCGCCCGAGCCGGGGACACTAATACAATTGATAAACGCATTCGGTTTCTCTTTTACCTTTTAGGCGGTGGGAATAACGATTTTTTCCCTCATTTTACGCGCCGTGAATTTACAAATTTGCAACAAAAATCACTAAATTTGAGCTTTATCACCCATAAAAAAAACTAAACTATTCCCAAGGCACCATGACACAGAGTATGTTAACAGAACGGCTTTATCCGTATGTTTGGCAATGAAATTTACGTCCGAGTACGTTTTGAGGCTTTGGATTCACCGCGTTTATTATTTTCTCATTGCAACTAATTGAGCGAAGTATGAATTGTGAAGATGAATCCCGTTTAGATGCAATGATTTCACAAGACTGTTAACGTGCTACAATTGAACTTGATATATGTCAACGAAGCGTAGTTTTATTGGGTGTCATGCCTCACTTAGCCTGTTATGTTGCTGTTAAAATGGTTAGGATGACAGCCGTTTTTGACACCGTCGGGTCCAGAGGGAAAGTACCCACGACCAAGCTAATGATGTTGTTGACGTTGATGGAAAGTGCATCAAGAACGCAATTACGTACTTTAGTCATGTTACGCCGGGCATGTTAATTTGCGACATGCACCAGGCAGGTCAGGGACTTTGGTACTTCCTGTTTCGATTTAGTTGGCAATTTAGGTAGCAAACATGCAGACCCCGCACATTCTTATCGTTGAAGACGAGTTGGTAACACGCAACACGTTAAAAAGTATTTTCGAAGCAGAAGGTTATGATGTATTCGAAGCGACCGATGGCGCGGAAATGCATCAGATCCTGTCTGAAAATGATATCAACCTGGTGATCATGGATATCAACCTGCCGGGTAAAAATGGTCTCCTGTTAGCACGCGAACTGCGTGAGCAGGCGGACGTCGCGCTGATGTTCCTCACCGGCCGCGATAACGAAGTGGATAAAATCCTTGGCCTCGAAATTGGCGCCGATGATTATATCACTAAACCGTTCAACCCACGTGAACTGACGATCCGCGCGCGCAACCTGCTCTCCCGTACCATGAACCTGGGTACCGTGAGCGAAGAGCGCCGTAGCGTGGAAAGCTATAAGTTCAACGGCTGGGAGCTGGATATCAATAGCCGCTCGCTGGTAAGCCCCAATGGTGAGCAGTACAAGCTGCCGCGCAGTGAATTCCGCGCCATGCTGCACTTCTGCGAAAATCCGGGCAAAATCCAGTCGCGTGCGGAACTGCTGAAGAAAATGACCGGCCGTGAGCTGAAGCCGCACGACCGTACCGTGGACGTGACCATCCGTCGCATTCGTAAGCATTTTGAATCCACTCCGGACACCCCGGAAATTATCGCCACCATCCATGGCGAGGGGTACCGCTTCTGTGGCGACCTGCAGGAATAACACCGTTTTTCTTGCTGTCATAACGTAAAAACGGCGCAATTCGCGCCGTTTTTTTTATTTCCAGATCCTGAGCTTATCGTCATCCTGACCAGCGTCCGGCAGCTCACCTTTTGCCTTCGGCAGAGATAACGCGTACCAGTCAACGTGGCGAGTCAGGAACATCAGCGCACTTAACGCCAGCAGCAATACGCCGGTCCCCAGCAGCAATGCGCTATCTTCCGATCGCAACAGCATCCACATAACGCCGTCCAGCAGCAGTAGCGCACAGACGAACAGTAAACTGTTACGCCAACCATTCAATACTGCCTGAAGATACACCCCATTGATAAGCGCGCCTAGCAGGCTGGCGGCAATCCACGATGCCGTAAAACCGATATGTTCGGACAGCGCCAGCAGCACCAGATAGAACATGACCAGCGACAGCCCCACCAGCAGATACTGCATGGGGTGCATGCGATACCGCGTTAAGCTTTCAAAAACAAAAAATGCCATAAACGTCAGCGTTATCAACAGAACGGCATATTTTGTCGCCCGATCGGTCAGCTGATATTGATCGGCGGGCGTGGTGACATTCACGTTGAAAGCAGGCAACTGACGCCACTCAATCTGCCGACCCTCAACAAAAAACTTCGCCATATTGTTGGCAAACCAGGTGCTTTGCCACTGGGCGCGATAGCCTGTTGGGCTGACTTCCCGCTTTGCAGGTAAAAAGTCGCCAAGGAACCCCGGGTGCGGCCAATTGCCGGCAAGCTGTAAGGTACTGTTGCGCCCAAGCGGAACCACCGAGAAACTGCCGCTGCCATTCAGATTGAGCGTGAATTCAATATCCAGCGCTTTTTGTTCAGGGAGTAACAGCGGCATCGGCATATGAATGCCCTCCCCGCTGTCGTCGAGACCCGGCCCAGGCTCAACGGGTAGCCTCTCGCCATTGAGCTCTGGTGACTTAATCTCGCCAATACCGCGCGCATCGCTGACGCTGACGACCAGAAACGGTCTGCCCAGCGTAATCGTCTGCTTCCTGAGCGCCTTGATGCGCGAAGGTTCAAAATGCGCTTTGACGCTGAGATTATTGTGCCAGATCTGCCCCTCATAGATACCGATTCTCCGAGATTCAACATCCTGATTACCGGTGACCGCCAGCGTCTCCGGCAGCCAGTAGTGTACCCATTGGGTTTGATATTCTACCGTTTTAGTTCCCTCAACCCGCGTTAGCGTCTCGGTCACCGGAATGGCAA
Organism: Klebsiella sp. PL-2018; assembly: GCF_019048985.1. Classification (NCBI taxonomy): domain Bacteria; kingdom Pseudomonadati; phylum Pseudomonadota; class Gammaproteobacteria; order Enterobacterales; family Enterobacteriaceae; genus Klebsiella; species Klebsiella sp. PL-2018. Next base: position 839,943 of record NZ_CP077673.1, on the reverse strand, counting down.
TCAGCGGCCCAGCCAGTTTCTGCGATCCGCTGGTGCTGCTCTCCAGCGCGTCAACCACGTCGCTACGATAGTCCGCGCGTTCAACGATCAGCTGCCGGACCAGCATCAGCGGGATCGACAACAGTAAAATGCACCCCAGCAGGGTGCTCATTTTCCAGAATAGTGGTGATTTCAACATAGCCCTCTCCTTAGTGATGTGCTCACCTTAAAGGGGCCGTGTGGGGAGAGTTTGAAGCTATGTGAAGTGAGCGTGAAGTGTCAGCAAAGCGCACGCGCCGCCTTCAGGGCGATTAACCAGCTGGATATCCCCCTGATGCAGGCGCGCGACTTCACGAACAAACGCCAGCCCCAGGCCACTGCTTTTTTGCCCATTTTCACGAGGCAGGGAATAGAAACGTTCAAAAATACGCCCCAGGGCGTAGTCGGGAATGCCGCATCCCGTATCGCATACGGTTAACAGCACGCCGCCATCACGCTCTTCAGCACCAAGCAGGATTTCCCCTGCGGAAGGCGTGAAATCGATAGCATTATCAACGAGATTACCCAACGCCTGCGCCAGAAGCTCCCGATCGCCTTCAACCATCAGAGGCGTATCCTGCCAGCGCAGCGTCACTTTTTTCGCCGCCAGCGCGATCTCGCGCTCCTCGGCCAGGCGATGAAATAGCTCAGCGACGGGGACGGGACGTCGGGCGATCTCCAGCCGGTTCTCCAGCCGGGCCTGCTGGAGCAAATTTTCCACCAGCGACTGCATTCGCGCGTTCTGCGCCAGAATATTACGCGTAAAACGGGCGGCGACCTCAGGCGGAGGAGCCTCACGGAGAATTTCTGCCGCGCCGCGAATCGCCGCCAGCGGGCTCTTCAGCTCATGGGTCAGCGCATAAATATAGTTTTCAATGGCGTTTTTACCTTCAAGCTTAAGGCGCATACTCTCCAGCGCCTGCGCCAGCTTACGCAGTTCGCTGCCGCCCAGATTCGGCAGCGGAACCGGACGATCGGCGGTCACGGAGTCCGCGTAGCGAACCAGCTTGCCGATGGAAAAGTTAATCCACCATACCATCGCAGCGCCTATCAGGAGCGCGATCCCCAGCAGCGCCCCGCCGGCCCACAGAATACGCCGCTCGCTGCGTTTAATGACCGGCGCCATGGCCAGATTGGGTTTCCCGACGCTTAGCACGCCAATGATTCGGCCGCTGTCAGTCACCGGCGCGGCAATATACATCACCGAGCTGTTATCATCGTTCGGATCGCTGCGCGTGCTGCGCGCGCCGTATTGCCCGCGTAAAGTGAGCCAGACATCGTTCCAGCGCGAGTAGTCTTGCCCCAGCGCACTGCCCGCAGAATCAAACACCACCTTGCCCTGCGCATCGGTCATATAGACGTGATATTCATTGCGAACTTTATTAATGCCGGCAATGTTGGCGTTGATCGGCTGGCGATGCAGCGTTTGAAAAGCCTGGGCCAGGCGCCCGTGCTGGGGATCGGCGGAGAGTAAATCCTCGCGGGCCAGCTCGGCAAGCAGGGTAGCCGTATCAATCAGCGTCCCTTCGGTTGCCCGCCGGACCCCGGGTTTAATCTCCTGAACGAAGATGGAAAGCACAAACCAGGCCGCGATCGCCACAATCAAAAAGTAGCCCATCAGCAGCCGCATACCGATGCGCATCAGAAGCCTCCAAGGCTGTATCCCATGCCGCGGTGCGTATTGATGGGGGAGATGTCAGGGTTCACTTCTCGCAGCTTAGCGCGCAGCGTTTTGATATGAGTATCCACGGTACGATCGAAGCTCTCGTTCGCATCGCCCCATACCTGCTCCATCAGCAGCTGGCGGGAAAAAATGCGCCCCGGAGAGTGCAGTAACGTTTTTAATAATAAAAACTCATAGCGGGTCAGATTCAGGCTCTGACCGCACCAGGTGACCCGAGCCGCGGCGTCGTTCAATGTGAACTCCCCCACGCGCAAGAGCGGTGGAGGGGCGGCGAACTTCTGCAGCCGCCGCAGAACGGTGCGAACTCTGGCGCAAACTTCACGAGGGGAAAATGGCTTGGCAATATAGTCATCAGCGCCGATTTCCAGGCCAAGCAGCTTATCCACCTCTTCGCTGCGGGCCGTCAGGAACAGCACCGGCAGCGCCGGGTAGCGGGCAAGCAGCCGCCGACAGAGCTCAAACCCGCTGATATCCGGCAGCCCGACGTCGAGAATCGCCAGGTCGGGTTGGTGGTGATGTGCCGCATCGAGCGCCGGCAGTCCGCGCTCGAACGCCGTAACGATAAATCCTTCCTGCTGCAGCTGGTAGACGAGCGTATCGGCGATGCTCATCTCATCTTCCACCAACCAGATCCGCGGTTGTTGCATCGGCGTTCCCTGTTATTTATTCCATGGCATAATCGGCACCGCGCTAATCGCGTTCTTCGGCGAGCCATCGACGATTTTATCCGAATAGGTCAGATAGACCAGCGCATTGCGTTTGGCATCGTAAAAGCGCACCACCTGCAGCTTTTTAAATACCAGCGAGGTGCGTTTCTGGAACACGACATCGCCCTGCGTTTTACCGTTTTTGATTTTATCCGTCAGCTCAATCGGCCCCACCTGCTGACAGGAGATCGCGGCATCAGAGGTATCTTCCGCCAGCCCTAACCCGCCTTTAATTCCCCCGGTTTTCGCCCGGCTGATGTAGCACGTCACGTTTTGCACATCCGGGTCGTCAAAGGCCTCTACGACAATTTTATGATCCGGCCCAAGGAACTTAAACACGGTATCCACAGAGCCAATTTGCTCCGCCTGCGCCATCTGAGACCCCGCCAGTAAAAGCATACCTGCCACTAACTTCTTGTATTTCATATTGTTACCATTCTTAAAAATTTAGCTGAGTGATTATCACACATTAAGAAGAAAAGTTTTATAGATCACAGCTTTACAAAATTACCACCGATACTTCTGGAAGAATCGCATTTAAAAGCAAAAAAAACACTGAATGCTAAAACATCAAAAAATGCTATTATCCGCTACCTTTAGTATCAGGCACCTGAGTTTAAGGATGGGGATATTTTATGGATCAAGCAGGGATTATTCGCGATCTCCTTAGCTGGCTGGAAGGTCACCTGGATCAGCCACTCTCACTGGACAATGTGGCAGCGAAGGCGGGCTATTCCAAGTGGCATCTGCAAAGAATGTTCAAGGACGTGACCGGCCATGCCATTGGTGCCTATATTCGCGCCCGTCGCTTATCTAAGTCAGCGGTTGCCCTACGCCTGACCGCGCGTCCGATTCTCGATATTGCGCTGCAGTATCGCTTTGACTCGCAGCAGACTTTTACTCGCGCATTTAAAAAACAGTTCTCGTTGACGCCAGCCCTTTACCGACGCTCCCCCGACTGGAGCTCTTACGGTATGCGTCCTCCGCTGCGTCTGGGCGAGTTCACCATGCCGCAGTACGAATTCGTCACGCTGAACACCACTCAGCTGGTCGGCGTGACCCAGAGCTATACCTGCAAGCTGGAAGAGATCTCCGATTTCCGTAATCAGATGCGCGTGCAGTTCTGGCGTGAATTCCTCGCCAATACGCCATCGATTCCTCCGACGCTGTACGGCCTGCATGAGCCGCGTCCGAGCCTCGATAAAGACGATGAGCAGGAGGTGTTTTACACCACCGCGCTGACGCCGGAGCTGGCTAACGGCCATCTGCACAACGCCCACCCGGTGACGCTGGAAGGCGGCGAATACGTGATGTTTACCTACGAAGGATTGGGCACCGGGCTACAGGAATTTATTCTGACGGTTTACGGCACCTGCATGCCGATGCTCAATCTCACTCGTCGTAAGGGCCTGGATATCGAACGCTTCTTCCCGGAAGATGAAAACCGGAATCAGGAACCGCCTATTCAGCTGCGCTGCGAATACCTGATTCCGATTCGTCGTTAACGCTGTAGCTCATCCATCGCGGGGGCATCAAGATGCGAGACATCCCCCGCGGTTTCCACGACCCATCCCGACGCCAGCCAGGGGCTTTGCTGATAGTCAACGCGAGAGATAGAGCAGTTGCGCAGACGCAGGCGACGCTCCGCATAGGCGGGCAAGCCAAGAATCGTACTCACCAGACACCCCAGCGCCATGCCGTGGCTCACCAGCAGCGGCCGGCTACCTGCGGGCAGCTCCAGACAAGAGGTCAGCGCCGCGTGCATACGGTCGCTCAGCTCCTGCATTGACTCTCCCTGCGGGATGCGCCCGTCGGGCGTACCGTTAACCAGCTGTCGACGCCAGCCCTCTTCTTCTTCGCTCAGCGAGTCGATATGGCGCTTTTCCAGCACGCCCATATCCAGCTCACGCAAGCGTGAATCGGTCATGACGCTGCATCCGCAGGCTTCAGCGATGATTTCTGCGGTACGCCGCGTCCGGCCTAAATCGCTGGCGATAATATGCGTAATCCCCAGCGTTCTGGCGCGCTCGCCTACCTGCCAGGCCTGACGCTCACCGTGGGCGGTAAGCGGACTGTCGGACTGGCCCTGAATACGTCGCTCGGCGTTCCACTGCGTTTCACCGTGGCGAACAAGGTATACCTGTAACATGCTTTATTATCCGTTATGAGCTCTTAACCATTAAGCTACAAGCATAGCCGCCTGCAACAAGAATGATTTGGAGTATACTGCGATGATGTTTAGTATTTCTGAGTTGTTTTGATTATGCACCATGTTGTCTCAGCTACCACTAATCCCGCCAAAATTCAGGCAATTCTGCAGGCTTTTAACGAGATCTTCGGCGAAGGATCCTGCCACATTGAGTCCGTCTCCGTCGAGAGCGGCGTGCCGGAACAGCCTTTCGGCAGCGACGAAACGCGCGCTGGCGCACGAAACCGCGTGGCTAACGCGCGTCGCGCGCAGCCCAATGCTGACTTCTGGGTCGCTATTGAAGCCGGCATCGATGAGGGCAGCACCTTTAGCTGGGTGACGATCGAGGACGGCAGCCTGCGCGGCGAAGCGCGCTCGGCGACCCTGCCTCTGCCGCAGGTCATTCTTGAAAAAGTCCAGGCAGGAGAAGCGCTGGGGCCGGTGATGTCTCAGTATACCGGCATCAATGAAATTGGCCGTAAAGAGGGCGCTATCGGCGTATTTACGGCCGGAAAACTGACGCGCAGCAGCGTTTATCATCAGGCCGTCGTGCTGGCGCTAAGCCCGTTTCATAACGCTATTTATCGTTAACGTTAATCAACGCCTGCTCCAGCCACAGACGCAGCTCCGGCGGGGCTGACTTCAGGCTGTTCGAACCGCGGGTAATGGTGGCGATCCCGGCGCCGAGCTCGTTTTTCAGCTCGCGCTGGCTCATCTCGCCGCGCAGCAGCTCTTCAATAATACGCACCCGCGTGCCCAGCGCCTCGCGCTCGTCGGGCGTCAGCATGAGCTGTAAAAGCGGCAGATGGAGATCGTCGGCGTACGCCTGCTGCAGGAGAGCAACAAAACGCAGCCACTCCTGATGACGCTGTTCGGCCACCGCCGCTGAATAGGGGGATTGTTGGGTCATGTTACGCCACCTGTCGAATGTACTCACTAACGAGTACAAAGCATAACATACTTCTGTCCGGACTCTACGGATTTCGGGCAACATCGCGAAATACGATGTTGCCCGACGACGGCGATATTAATAGCGCAGCTTCCACTCCGCATCGCTCAGCAGCGTCTCTTTCTGGCCCATAAAATAGCGATAGTAGGCGTCATAGGACAAAACGTTTTTCACGTAGCCGCGCGTTTCAGAGAAAGGAATGCTCTCAATAAACGCCACCGCGTCAATGCGGCCGCCGCTGTTGCCCCGCCAGGTACGCACACGCCCAGGACCGGCGTTATAGGCGGCGGAGGCGAAGATACGGTTATTGCCAAACTGCTGATAAACATATTGCAGATAGCTGGTACCAATGTTGATGTTCATTTCCGGATCGAGCAGCTGCGATGGACCGCTATAGCCGGGAATACTGAACATGCTCACCGTATGCGTTGCCGTCCCCGGCATAATCTGCATCAGACCGCGGGCGCCAACCGGTGAACCGGCTTTCGGGTTCCAGGCGCTCTCCTGACGCGCAATGGCCATTGCGTAGCTTTGCGGAATATCTTTACCGCTGATATAGCGGGTAAAGAGGTCGTTATAGGCCAGCGGGAAACGCTCTTCCAGCTGATCCCACAATTTACCGGCGATGGTGGCCTGGACGCTGAGATCCCACCAGTTCTGATTAAACGCGTAACGAGCCAGCTGCGCCTGCTGGCCTTTGGTCTTGCTGGTGACCAGATTGGCCCACTCGCTGCGGGCGGTGTTATCCATATTCCAGTACATCAGTTCGCGCACCCGCGCCATTTCCGGCCCCGAGGTCAGCGCCGGATCGAGGTTCGCTGGCGCTTTATCGATGCGGAACCTGTACTCCTCGCCAAGGCGCTGCGCGGCGACCATCGGATAGAAGCCGCGCTGCTGCATCAGCGAGCGGAGAATATCTTTCGCTTCGTCATCGCGCCCGCGCTCCAGCAGCAGATCGGCCTGCCAGTAGCGCCATTCGTCCTTCTCTTTCGCTTCCATCGGCAAGCGCGCCAGCCAGGTGTTCAGGCCCCGGCGGTCCCCAAGGCCCAGCGCCATACGAACCCGGCGCTCCACCAGCGAGGTGGATTGCGAACGCATGATGGCATCGTCGCGCCAGATGGCCTGCTCTTCGGTCACGTCGCTGCCCATCAGGCGCCAGGCGACGATGTCCCGCAGCTCCTGAATCTGATCTTCATTGAGCTGCTGCGCCTGCGCTAATGAGGGGATCATCAGGCGCGCATTTTCCACATCCTGCCGCGCAACGCTGGCAAACGCGACCGCCGCCATCTGGCGGGTAAAATCCGTCGCGCCGGTTGTCCGGGCGAACGTCATCACGCTGTTGGGATCGTTAGCCAGCGCGATGACCGCCGTCGAAATCGTTTGATAATCGGCAGGCATCTGCTGGGCCAGGACCCGCACCAGGCTGGTATTGCCCGCTTTCATCGCCAGGCGAATGCGTTCAAGGTAGGCCAGCGGATCCTGCTGGCCGGAGGCGCGCCAGGCGCCAAACAGCTGGTCACAGGCGTTTGGCTGACTTTTGCCGCTCAGCCACAGCGCTTTGGCGCCGTCCCAGGCCTCCTGAGCCTGGCCGACGTTCCACTTCGCATAGTAGTAATTGCACTGCGCCTCGGTGCCGGTCGGCTTATCCGGACTGAAGGCCAGCAGGCCGCGCCAGTCGCTACGGCGCGCCAGTTCATTGACGAACCGTGATTTCAGCGAGCGCGCGGGAGGCAGCGTCGGGTTGGCGGCGATAAAGTTGGTCACCACCAGCGCCGGCTGGTTCATCAGATCGTCGGTAATCTGCCGGTACTGGAGATAAGGATAGAGCGGATAGGTCGTCAGGGTGGGCATCAGCTGATTGACGACGTCCATTTGTCGACTGTCCCACGCCTGTTTAATTTGAGCATAGCGGCTGCGCTGTTCATCCAGTGAATCCGCATGCGCCAGTTGGCTTAACGTCAGCAGACTTACGCCGGCGGCCAGAAGACGCCACGTCACAGTTTTGGCTTTTTCCACAAGCTCTTCCTCTATTCAGATACACCACAGCAGCATCATGCCGCGGGCAAAAATTTCAGGTATTACGTAGATATGCTAATCAGACAACGCGAATCGCGCCACGTCCCGGACATTTTTTTACGCTTTTGTGAATCCCATCGCCTCGCTGGGATTAAAGCGCGAAAAAGGCTACACTTCGCCTTTGAAAACTATTCACTACCCTACTCAAAATCATTCTGGCTGCATCAAGCGAGCCTGAGGGATGAAGAGTATATAAAAGAGGCGAAGTCCAACGTGGCTCAATTCGTTTATACCATGCATCGTGTCGGCAAAGTGGTTCCGCCGAAACGTCATATTCTGAAAAATATCTCCCTGAGCTTTTTCCCTGGCGCAAAAATCGGCGTTCTCGGTCTGAACGGCGCCGGTAAGTCTACCCTGCTGCGCATCATGGCCGGCATCGATACCGATATCGAAGGCGAAGCCCGTCCGCAGCCGGGCCTGAAAATCGGCTATCTGCCGCAGGAGCCGCAGCTCAATCCGGAGCAGACCGTACGTGAGTCGGTTGAAGAAGCGGTGGCCGAAGTGGTCAACGCCCTGAAAGGTCTGGATGAGGTGTACGCCAAATACGCGGAGCCGGATGCCGACTTCGACAAGCTCGCCGCTCAGCAGGGCAAGTTCGAAGAGATTATCCAGGCGCACGATGGCCATAACCTGAACGTCCAGCTTGAGCGCGCGGCGGATGCCCTGCGTCTGCCGGACTGGGACGCGAAAATCGCCAACCTGTCCGGCGGTGAGCGCCGCCGCGTCGCGCTGTGCCGCCTGCTGCTGGAAAAACCAGACATGCTGCTGCTCGACGAACCGACTAACCACCTGGATGCAGAGTCCGTCGCGTGGCTGGAACGCTTCCTGCACGATTTCGAAGGCACCGTCGTGGCGATTACCCACGACCGCTACTTCCTCGATAACGTCGCCGGCTGGATCCTTGAGCTTGACCGCGGCGAAGGTATTCCGTGGGAAGGCAACTACTCCTCCTGGCTGGAGCAGAAAGATCAGCGTCTGGCGCAGGAAGCTTCTCAGGAAGCGGCGCGCCGTAAGTCAATCGAGAAAGAGCTGGAGTGGGTCCGTCAGGGCGCGAAAGGCCGTCAGTCTAAGGGCAAAGCCCGTCTGGCGCGCTTTGAAGAGCTTAACAACGTCGAGTACCAGAAGCGTAACGAGACTAACGAACTGTTTATTCCGCCAGGCGCACGTCTGGGCGATAAAGTGGTTGAAGTCAGCAACCTGCGTAAGTCCTACGGCGACCGTCTGCTGATTGACGACCTGAGCTTCTCGGTACCGAAAGGCGCTATCGTCGGCATCATCGGCCCGAACGGCGCGGGTAAATCCACCCTGTTCCGCATGATGTCCGGTCAGGAACAGCCTGATGCCGGTTCAATCACCCTGGGTGAAACCGTCAAGCTGGCCTCCGTCGATCAGTTCCGCGACGCGATGGACAACAGCAAAACCGTATGGGAAGAAGTTTCCGGCGGGCTGGGTATCATGAAGATTGGCAACACCGAGATGCCGAGCCGCGCCTACGTGGGCCGCTTTAACTTCAAAGGCGTTGACCAGGGCAAGCGCGTTGGCGAGCTGTCCGGCGGTGAGCGCGGTCGTCTGCACCTGGCGAAGCTGCTGCAGGTGGGCGGTAACGTCCTGCTGCTCGATGAGCCCACCAACGACCTGGATATCGAAACCCTGCGCGCGCTGGAAAACGCCCTGCTGGAGTTCCCGGGCTGCGCGATGGTTATCTCGCACGACCGCTGGTTCCTCGACCGCATCGCGACCCACATTCTGGACTACCAGGATGAAGGTAAGGTGGAATTCTTCGAAGGTAACTTTACCGAATACGAAGAGTACAAGAAACGCACCCTCGGCGCCGATGCGCTGGAGCCGAAGCGTATTAAGTACAAACGTATCGCGAAGTAAAAGCAAAAGGGCAACGCAGGTTGCCCTTTTTCGTGTTTGCCCCCTCTCCCGCCGGGAAAGGGCTGTAGCCAGGCGCAGGCATTCATGCGGCATCAGGCCGCAGAAGGCCTATCCCTGCTCGCCCATCATCTCTTTCACCAGCTCCACGCAGCGCAGGAAGCGGGCATCGTAGTCGGCCTCTTTCACATGCACAAAATCTATCTCGTTTTCCTTGAGCAACGACACCAGCAGCGTCTGAAACTCTTTGCGGTCCACCGAGCTGCCAAGGCTACGCAAACCATCGGCCACCCACGGCGTGTTGTTTTCCAGCAGAATGACCAGGTCAAAACGATACTCGTCGATCAGCGCCTGCACAAAGGGGTGTTCCCGCCCTTCGTACTTGAGACAGAACGCCTGGGTGCTGACAAAGTCCGTGTCGATGAACGCCACCTTGTTGGCATACTTCACCGCGAAATCAATATACTGCGCGTGGCCGAGGGCAATCTTGTCGTAGTCGGAATATTGCAGCGCCATCTCATCGCCGCCGAGGTGCGAAAAGACGTAGTCGCGGCCATACTCCCAGGCGCTGGTGGTATTAAAGATATTGGATAGCTTATTCACCAGCGTCGACTTACCGCTCGATTCACCGCCCAGGATCGCCACGGTGCGCACGAAAAACGGCTTCACTTCGGTAGGAATATATTCCCAATAGCGGAACGGGTTTTCACGAATCTGCCCGCCGCTGATGTTCATAAAGGTGCGTTTAGGATCGATGAGTACGGTTTCAATTCCCAGATGATCCAGATACTGCGGCGCGTCGCCCTCTTCCGAGGTGTAGATCCAGTTAGGCTCAATGCCCTTCTCGTTCATAAAGGCGCGGATCCCGCGGCTCCAGACGTCCCAGCCGTGCGGATAAGGTTCCATCCCCTCTTCATTGAAGGCGTGGATGCGGATATTTTTCTGGTACTTGAAGGTCTGCAGCAGCCAGCGCAGGCGATCGGGCACGGTCGGCTGCTGCGACATCGCGCTCTTTTCAAACAGCTCGCGGTCGCGGGGATCGTCGTAGCCCATAATGATGTGCAGCTCATCGACCTGGCTACAGGCGCGCTGAATCAAATAGATATGGCCGGTATGCAGCGGGTAAAACTTACCAAATACCACGCCAACGCTTTTTTGCCGACGCGGAAACTCCAGCCCGAGAAACCGGTGCAGCGCTTCCAGCTTCTGCGCGCTGGGGCTTTTAATTTTCGCGTTCAGCAGCTGGCTCAGATAGCCTTTTGTCATCCCACTGGCGTCAGCTACCTGCTGTAGCGTACACCCCTTCTGCTTTATGGCGCTTTTTAAATAGTCAAATGACGACATCGCGAGTCTCCTTTTAACTTATTATAAGTCGTCAAAGACGCTAAGTGCGTCCGCAAGCTTTTTCACGCCAAAGATTTGCATCCCTTCCGGCACTTTTTTCGGCACATTGGCTGCCGGAACAATCGCCCGACGAAAACCATGCTTAGCCGCTTCTGAAATACGCTCCTGGCCGCTCGGCACCGGGCGAATTTCGCCTGCCAGACCCACTTCGCCGAAAACCACCAGGTCCTGGGGCAGCGGACGGTCGCGCAGGCTGGAAACCATCGCCAGCAGCAGCGCCAGATCGGCGCTGGTTTCGGTGACCTTCACGCCACCAACCACGTTGACGAAGACGTCCTGGTCGGCCATCTGCAGACCGCCGTGACGATGCAGGACCGCCAGCAGGATCGCCAGACGGTTCTGCTCCAGCCCCACCGCCACGCGGCGCGGGTTGGACATCATCGAGTGATCGACCAGCGCCTGGATCTCCACCAGCAGCGGTCGCGTGCCTTCCCAGACCACCATCACCGAACTGCCGGAAGTCACTTCGTCACCGCGGCTCAGAAAGATAGCCGAGGGGTTGCTCACTTCACGTAGCCCCTGCTCGGTCATGGCGAATACGCCCAGCTCGTTGACCGCGCCGAAGCGGTTTTTATGACTGCGCAGGGTGCGGAAACGAGAATCGGCGTCGCCGTCGAGCAGCACGGAGCAGTCGATACAGTGCTCCAGCACTTTCGGCCCGGCCAGCGAGCCGTCTTTGGTCACGTGGCCGACCATGACGATAGCCACGCCGCGCGTCTTGGCAAAGCGCGTTAAATAGGCCGCCGTTTCGCGCACCTGGGCCACGCTGCCCGGCGACGACTGCACGTCGGCCATATGCATTACCTGGATGGAGTCGATAACCATCAGCTGCGGCTTTTCTTCATCGGCAATCTGGCAAATCTGCTCAATGCTGGTTTCTGACAGCATATTGAGGTTAGCCGTCGGCAGGCCTAAACGGTGAGCGCGCATCGCCACCTGCTGAAGCGACTCTTCCCCGGTGACGTAGAGCGTTTTCATACCTTCGGCGAGCTTACACAGGGTTTGCAGCAGCAGCGTCGACTTACCCGCGCCGGGGTTGCCGCCGATCAGAATCGCGCTCCCCGGCACCACGCCGCCGCCGAGCACGCGGTCAAACTCTTTAAAGCCGGTCGAAAAGCGCGGCAGCGCTTCGAGGCTAATATCGGAGAGCTTCTGCACTTTCGATACGCCGGCATTACCGGCATATCCTGACAGACGTTCGTTTCTTGCCACCTGGGGCGAAGCGGCAATGCGCATCTCGGTTATGGTATTCCAGGCATGACAGGCGCTGCACTGCCCCTGCCAGCGCGGATAATCCGCACCGCATTCATTACAGACAAATGCGCGTTTTGGAGCTTTCGCCACGTTAACCTCTTACTTTTGATTCATGCTGCCGGAGAGAATACAGAATACCCCCATCAGGTCAGCGTGGCGGATTGTCACTTCCGCCAGTTCATTAACTTTGGGCTTAGCATGATAGGCGATGCCGAGCCCTGCCGCTTTAATCATCGGCAGATCGTTTGCGCCATCGCCAATGGCGACGGTTTGCGCCGGCGGGATCTCATACTTTTCCGCCAGTTTACGCAGCGTATTGGCTTTATATTTCGCATCGACGATATCGCCGATAACGTTGCCGGTCAGCTTACCGTCCATGATCTCCAGTTCGTTGGCGACCACCGCGTCGAGATGCAGCTTGTCGCGCAGATACTCGGCAAAGAAGGTGAAGCCGCCGGAGGCGATCGCCACTTTCCAGCCGAGCGTTTCCAGCTTCAGCACCAGCTGGGTCAGGCCCGGCATCAGCGGCAGCGTTTCCCGCACCTGCAGCAGAATATTGGCATCGGCATCTTTCAGCGTCGCCACCCGCTGGCGCAGGCTGGCGGTAAAATCAAGTTCGCCGCGCATCGCGCGCTCGGTCACTTCAGAGACCAGCTCGCCGGTACCGGCCAGTTTGGCGATTTCATCAATGCACTCAATCTGAATCGCCGTCGAGTCCATATCCATGACCAGCAGCCCCGGCGTACGTAAATGCGGGATTTTACCCAGCGGCGCAACGTCAAAACCGGCCTCATGGGCCAGACGGGTCGCTCGTAGCGTCAAAGAACCAGCCAGCCGAATCACCTGATAGTCGTCGACCGCCCAGGAGGCAACAATCACCAGGGCCGCCCCCAGTTCTCGCTGCCACTCGGTCAGGCGACGCTTGTTAAGACCGCGGCCATACAGCAGCCAGCCGCTGCGTCCGGCGTGATAATCCAACGGCATGACCTCATCACCGCTCAGGGAAAGCGGCAATCCAGGCCACTGGGAAACATCTTCAGGCAGGTCGCACCAGGTCAAACTGTTTGGCATCACGGCTCCACATAACTTCATTCAGGCGAGGAAAATAACGCATGAGGCTACCTTGTAACCAGCGCTTCTGGCAACATTAAGCTGCAAATTTTCAAAGGTGGAATATGGTACGCGCAAAACTTAAATTCCGGCTGCATCGCGCGGTGATTGTTCTGATCTGTCTCGCGCTCCTCGTCGCCCTGATGCAGGGGGCCTCATGGTTCAGCCAGAACAGCCAGAAGCAGCGCAATCCGCAGCTGGAAGAACTGGCCCGCACGCTCGCCCAGCAGGTCACGCTCAACCTGGCGGCGCTGATGCGTAGCGAAACGCCCGACGAAAAGCGGATTAGCCAGCTGCTGGATCAGCTTACCCATAAAAGCCGGATCCTCGACGCCGGCGTATATGACGAACAGGGCGACCTGGTGGCGCGTTCCGGCGAAAGCGTCGAGGTACGCGATCGGCTGGCGCTGGACGGTAAAAAAGCCGGCGGCTACTTCAACCAGCAAATCGTCGAACCTGTTCAGGGTAAAAACGGCCCGCTCGGCTACCTGCGCCTGACGCTGGATACCCATACCCTGGCCACCGAAGCGCAGCAGGTCGATAATACCACCAATATCCTGCGTCTGATGCTGCTGCTATCTCTGGCCATCGGCGTCGTCCTGACGCGCACCCTGCTGCAGGGTAAACGTACCCGCTGGCAGCAATCGCCTTTCCTGCTCACCGCCAATAAGCCGGTGCAGGATGAAGATAAAGATGAATCAGAATAAGGAAATCGCCATGTCAACGCTGCGCCTGCTGCTCTCCGACTCTTACGACCCCTGGTTCAATCTGGCGGTTGAGGAGTCTATTTTTCGCCAGATGCCCGCGACTCAACGGGTGCTGTTTCTGTGGCGCAATGCCGATACGGTGGTCATTGGCCGCGCGCAGAACCCGTGGAAAGAGTGCAACACCCGACGTATGGAAGAAGATAACGTGCGCCTGGCCCGTCGCAGCAGCGGCGGCGGCGCGGTATTCCACGATCTGGGCAATACCTGCTTTACCTTTATGGCCGGCAAACCGGAGTACGATAAAACCGTTTCCACAAATATCGTGCTGACGGCGCTGAATGCGCTGGGCGTAGCGGCGGAAGCCTCGGGCCGCAACGATCTGGTGGTCAAAACCGCCGAAGGCGACCGCAAGGTCTCCGGTTCCGCCTATCGCGAAACGATGGATCGCGGCTTTCACCACGGTACGCTGCTGCTGAACGCCGATTTAAGCCGCCTGGCCAATTACCTCAATCCCGATAAGAAGAAGCTGCAGGCCAAAGGCATTACCTCCGTGCGCGGACGGGTAGCCAATCTGGTCGAGCTGCTGCCGGGCATTACCCATCAGCAGGTTTGCGAAGCGATTCAGGAGGCGTTCTTCGCCCATTACGGCGAGCGCGTGGAGGCCGAAGTGATCTCTCCGGAGAAAATGCCGGACCTGCCGAATTTTGCCGCGACCTTTGCCCGCCAGAGCAGCTGGGAGTGGAACTTTGGCCAAGCTCCGGCCTTCAGCCATCTGCTGGATGAACGTTTTACCTGGGGCGGCGTAGAGCTCCATTTCGACGTCGAAAAAGGCCATATCACGCGCACGCAGATTTTTACCGACAGCCTCAACCCGGCGCCGCTGGAAGCGCTGGCCGCCAGGCTGCAGGGATGCCTCTACCGCGCGGATATGCTGCAGCAGGAGTGCGATGCATTACTCGTGGATTTCCCGGAGCAGGAGAAAGCGCTGCGGGAGCTCTCGGCATGGATTGCCGGCGCGGTACGCTAACGTGCGGTCACCCCGGCCCTCTCCCATAGGGAGAGGGCGGAAGAGATGATTACTCTTTATCGCCCAGCAGAACGGATTCCAGCGCGATTTTAATCATGTCGTTGAAGGTCGTCTGACGTTCAGCGGAGCTGGTCTGCTCGTGGGTACGGATGTGGTCGGAGACCGTGCAGATGGTCAGCGCTTTCGCACCAAATTCCGCCGCGACGCCGTAGATGCCAGCCGCTTCCATTTCCACGCCCAGAATGCCGTATTTTTCCATCACGTCGAACATTTCGCCGCCGTCCGGCGCATAGAACAGGTCAGCAGAGAAAATGTTGCCCACGCGAGCGTCAACGCCCAGCGCTTTTGCCGCGTCAACCGCGTTACGCACCATGCCAAAGTCGGCAATCGCCGCAAAGTCGTGGTCCTTAAAACGCATACGGTTAACTTTAGAGTCGGTACAGGCACCCATGCCGATAACCACGTCGCGCAGCTTAACGTCCATACGCACCGCGCCGCAGGAGCCGACGCGAATGATTTTTTTGACGCCGAAGTCGGTGATCAGCTCTTTTGCGTAAATGGAGCAGGACGGGATCCCCATGCCGTGACCCATCACGGAAATTTTGCGGCCTTTGTAGGTACCGGTGAAGCCCAGCATACCGCGCACGTTATTCACTTCGCGGACATCTTCAAGGAACGTTTCTGCAATGTGCTTCGCGCGCAGCGGGTCGCCAGGCATCAGCACAACGTCAGCGAAATCGCCCATTTCTGCGTTAATGTGTGGAGTAGCCATCGTTAAATCCTTCTGAATGTTTTACCTGATGGCGGCTATGCCTAATCAGGTCGACAAAAAAGGCCCGGCGAGCGAGGCTCACCGGGCAAATAATCACAGCATGTTTTTGCCGTATTCCATCGGAGACGTACCGAAGTACGTTGCCAGGGTCTGGCCAATATCGGCGAAGGTTTCGCGGTGACCCAGCGAACCCGGCTTCACTTTCGGGCCATAGATCAGCACCGGAATGTGCTCGCGGGTATGGTCGGTACCGGTCCAGGTCGGGTCGCAGCCGTGGTCGGCGGTCAGGATCAGAATGTCATCCTCCCCGACCAGTTCCATCAGCTCCGGCAGACGGCGGTCGAACAGCTCCAGCCCTGCGGCATAGCCTGCAACGTCGCGGCGGTGGCCCCAGGAAGAGTCGAAGTCCACGAAGTTGGTGAAGACGATGGTCTCGTCCCCCGCTTCTTTCATCTCTTTGATGGTGGCGTCAAACAGCGCATCCAGGCCGGTCGCCTTCACCTTTTTGGTAATACCGCAGTTGGCGTAGATATCGGCGATTTTACCCACCGATACAACCTGGCCCTTTTTCTCGTCGACCAGCTTCTGCAGCACCGTCGGCGCCGGCGGCTCAACGGCCAAATCGTGGCGGTTACCGGTGCGCTGGAAGTTGCCGGCTTTGTCGCCGATAAACGGACGCGCGATAACGCGACCGATGTTGTAGCCGCCTTCGGTCAGCTCTTCACGCGCGATTTCACACAGCTCGTACAGCTTATCGAGACCAAAGGTCTCTTCATGACAGGCAATCTGGAATACCGAGTCAGCGGAGGTATAGAAAATCGGCTTGCCGGTTTTCATATGCTCTTCGCCCAGCTGGTCGAGGATAACGGTACCGGAAGAGTGGCAGTTGCCGAGGTAGCCCGGCAGGTTTGCGCGCTTAACCAGTTTATCCAGAAGTTCCTGCGGGAAGCTGTTTTCATGCTCGGGGAAGTAGCCCCAGTCAAACAGAACCGGCACGCCGGCGATTTCCCAGTGGCCTGACGGGGTGTCTTTACCGGAAGAGAGCTCATGCGCCCATGCGTAGGCGCCGATAACGTCCGCGCTGCCGTCCATACCGGCGGCAATTTTACCGGTAGAACCCTCATGGGCTTTAACCAGCCCCAGACGGGTCAGATTCGGTAGATTGAGCGGGCCTTTGCGGCCGTTGTCAGCCTCGCCTTTGGCACAGGCTTCTGCAATATGGCCCATGGTGTCTGAACCGACGTCGCCAAAGCGATCGGCGTCTTCAGTCGCACCGATGCCGAATGAGTCCAGCACCATAATAAATGCACGTTTCATATTATTCTCCGTACCTTTTGCGCTGCAAAAAAGCGATCAGATCAGTATATAACTATTCGGTGATACGACGATAGACCGTCGGCGTCATTTCAGGCGCTTTATCGTCAAGTTTAATGGCCGCTTTCACGGCTTTGGCCGCTTCCTGCCAGCTGTTTTCATCTTTAGCATGGATAACCGCCAGCGGCTGCTGCGCGTCGATACGCGCGCCGAGGCGAACCACGTCGGTGAAACCGACGCTGTAATCAATCAGATCCGATGCCTGACGGCGACCGCCGCCCATTGACACCACCGCCATGCCCAGCGCGCGGGTGTCCATTTCGGCGACAAACCCTTCGCCTTCGGCATAGACGGCTTTGCTCAACATCGCGGCCGGCAGATACTTATCGTAGTTTTCCACGAAGTCGTTCGGCCCTTTTTGCGCCGCCACCATCCGGCCGAAGACTTCTGCGGCTTTACCGTTATCCAGCACCGCCTGTAGCTTCGCCCGCGCGTCGGCGTCATTCTGCGCCAGCTTGCCGGAAATCAGCATCTCGACGCACAGCGCCATCGTCACCTCAAGCAGCCGCGGATTGCGGTACTCGCCGGTGAGGAACTGCACGGCTTCACGCACTTCCACCGCATTACCGGCGCTGGAAGCCAGCACCTGGTTCATATCGGTTAACAGCGCGGTCGTCCGCACGCCGGCGCCGTTGGATACCCCGACGATCGCTTCGGCCAGCGCGGCGGAAAGCTCATAAGTAGGCATAAAGGCGCCGCTGCCGACTTTGACATCCATCACCAGCGCGTCCAGGCCTTCCGCCAGCTTCTTGGCGAGAATGGAGGCGGTGATCAGCGGGATAGAGTCCACCGTTGCGGTGATATCGCGCGTGGCGTAAAAACGTTTGTCCGCCGGCGCCAGAGAGCTGGTCTGCCCGATAATCGCGACGCCGACATCTTTAATGATTTCACGGAAGCGGCTATCGTCCGGGAAAATATCGAACCCAGGAATCGCTTCCAGCTTGTCGAGCGTACCGCCGGTGTGCCCGAGACCGCGCCCCGAGATCATCGGGACATAGCCGCCGCAGGCCGCGACCATCGGCCCCAGCATCAGCGAGGTCACATCGCCTACGCCGCCGGTAGAGTGTTTATCGACGATCGGGCCATTGAGGTTAAGACTCTTCCAGTCGAGAACGGTCCCTGAATCCCGCATCGCCATGGTCAGCGAAACGCGTTCCGGCATAGACATATCGTGGAAAAAAATGGTCATCGCCAGCGCGGCGATCTGCCCTTCTGAGATGGTGTTGTCGCGGATGCCGTTGATGAAAAAACGAATCTCTTCATCGCTCAGCGCATGACCATCACGTTTTTTACGAATAATTTCTTGTGCGAGAAACAAGATAACCTCCCGAGGAAAGAGTCAAAGACCAACCACAGGCCGGACAGCATCCGGCCTTGAGGTCAGGCAAATTACGTATTAGTAGCTGCTGGCGCTCTTACCATCGCCGTGACCCAGCGCTTTCAGCAGGCTTGCCAGCAGGCTGGAAGCGCCAAAGCGGTAGTGACGAGAGTCGGCCCAGTCGGCACCGAACAGTTCATCGGCAATAGCGAGGAACTTTTGCGCGTCTTCTGCGCTACGCACGCCGCCCGCCGGTTTGAAGCCGACGCTCTGCTGAACGCCCATATCGCGGATGACTTCCAGCATGATGCGCGCGCTTTCCGGGGTCGCATTGACCGGAACTTTACCGGTAGACGTTTTGATAAAATCGGCACCGGCTTTGATGGCGATTTCAGACGCTTTACGAATCAGCGCTTCTTCTTTCAGCTCACCGGTTTCGATAATCACTTTCAGCAGCACGTTTGCCGCCGCGCAGGCTTCTTTACAGGCTTTCACCAGGTCAAAACCCACCTGTTCGTTGCCGGCAATCAGCGCGCGGTAAGGGAATACGACGTCAACTTCGTCTGCGCCGTAAGCTATCGCCGCGCGGGTTTCCGCCAGCGCAATAGCAATATCATCGTTACCGTGCGGGAAATTGGTCACCGTCGCGATCCGGATATCCGGGGTACCCTGCTCGTTCAGCGTTTTACGCGCGATCGGGATAAAGCGCGGGTAGATGCATACTGCGGCAGTATTCCCTACCGGTGTTTTGGCCTGGTGGCACAGCGCGATCACTTTTTCATTGGTGTCGTCATCGTTCAGGGTGGTCAGGTCCATCAGTTTCAACGCGCGCAGGCTGCTTGCCGTTAAATCAGTCATTTCATACTCCGACGGCGTATTGCCGTATTAAAGTTTGTTCACCTTGCGAGTCTGTTACTATTGTAACATCCCCTCGCCGTTACACTTCGATATACATCACAGTTAATGAAAACTAATTACTAATTTGCATTACTGTAGAGTGATATGAATCACATAATAAATCCCTGTGCATGCCCCCCGAAGGCCAGACTCTCTTTAAGCATAATCAGGAATCTCAGTGTCGAGGCAATGTTATTATTGTAACATACCCACGCGGTCAACCTCGATATCAGCGCGGACATTTTGTGCGAAAAAATGCCAGATGCATCATGAGTGATTGATAAACAGATAATTATTAAATGATAGGATTTTAACACACAGATGAGAGATCCCCGCGGCGGCGGTGCCGCGGGGTAGGGTCGTGATTAACGACGGCGCTATAGCGCGAGGAAGACGCCCGCTATCGTGGCGCTCATCAGGTTAGACAGCGTCCCCGCCGCCACGGCCCGCATGCCCAGCTGGGCAATTTCCTGGCGACGATTAGGCGCCATGCCGCCCAGTCCGCCAATCAGAATCGCAATGGATGACAGATTGGCAAAACCGCACAGGGCAAACGAGATGATGGCCTTGGTGTGGGTTGAAATCACCTGCAAACCGGCGGCTGCGACCTCGGCGTCGGCTTTCAGGTATTCACCGAAATTCATGTAGGCCACAAACTCGTTGATAATCAGCTTCTGGCCGATAAACGAGCCGGCAACGGTGGCCTCATTCCACGGAACGCCAATCACCCACGCCAGCGGTGAGAAGACCCAGCCGAGGATCATTTGCAGCGACAGGTCCGGATGGTTAAACCAGCCGCCCACGCCGGAGAGAATACCGTTAACCAGGGCAATCAGCGCGATAAACGCCAGCAGCATCGCCCCGACGTTAAGCGCCAGCTGCATCCCGGAAGCCGCGCCGGACGCGGCGGCATCCAGCACGTTCGCCGGCGCCTGCGGATCGGCGTCGTTTTTTTCCATCGCCGGGTTGTCCCGGGGCTGCTCGGTTTCCGGCACGATAATCTTCGCGAACAGCAGGCCGCCCGGCGCCGCCATAAACGAAGCGGCAATCAGGTATTCCAGCGGTACGCCCATCTGCGCGTAACCGGCCAGAACGGAGCCCGCAACCGAGGCCAGGCCCCCGCACATCACGGCGAAGAGCTCGGAACGGGTCATGGTGGCGATATATGGACGCACCACCAGCGGCGCTTCGGTCTGGCCAACGAAGATGTTCGCCGTGGCAGAGAGCGATTCCGTGCGCGAGGTTTTCAGTACCGCGCGCAGCGCCCCGCCGAGAATGCGGATAACAAACTGCATGATGCCGAGGTAATAAAGCACGGCGATCAGCGATGAGAAGAAGACGATGACCGGCAGGACGCGCAGGGCAAAAACAAACCCGCCGCCGCCGAAGACTTCAAACATCTTGTCGGAAACCAGCCCGCCAAAGATAAAGCCGATCCCTTCATTGCCGTAAGCAATGACGTTGGCAACGCCGTTCGACATGGCCAGCAGCGCGGTGCGCCCGGCCGGCACGTAGAGAATTAACGCGCCGATCCCCACCTGGATAATCCAGGCGCCGAGGACGGTACGCAGGTTGATGGCTTTTCGATTACTGGAGAGGAGCACAGCGATGGCTAACAGCACCACCATGCCGATAAGTCCCATGATAATTTGCATACAGAGTCCCTGTGTATTGAGAGTTCAGCCTTAAAACCCCGCGATTATAACGGCATGAAACCATCATGCTCATTTCAGCTCACACATTTTAAGCAAAACAATGAGATAAAAAGGCAGGAATGAGACACAGGTCACTCAACAAAGCGTTGCGGAAGCGCAAAAAGCGCATTTGTATTATCAATCAGGGTATTCGCTATCTCTTCCGCGGGCTCCGGGCGTAGTTCACATAAGGTGGAGAAGACGCGAGCCGCCCGTTCTGGCCTGTTCGGCTGCCCCTGGAAACCGTTCAACGGCATATCCGGCGCATCGGTCTCCAGCAGCAGCGCCGAAAGCGGCAGCTGCGCGATCACATCGCGGGTCTTACTGGCGCGCGGATAGGTAATGGTGCCGCCAACGCCAATCTTGTAGCCCAGCTGCACAAACCGCTCCGCCTGCTGAAGGCTACCGGCAAAACCGTGCACTACGCCGGTTCGCGGTAAAGCGTGCTTTTTCAGCAGCATCGCCAGCTTGTCGTGAGTGCGTCTGGAGTGGAGGATCGCCGGCAAATCGTAGCGTTTCGCCAGCCGCATCTGCGCCTCAAATACAGAAACCTGACGTGCAAATTGCGGATCTTCCCGATAGAGATCGAGACCGATCTCCCCAACCGCGACCAGCTTAGCGTCGCGTTTCGCCAGGCAGGCTTCAAGCCGTTCAAGACTCTCTGCGCTATGCCGTTCAATCGCTATCGGATGGAGGCCTAAGGCGGCGTAGAGCTCATCATATTTCTCCGCCAGCGCTAACACGCGGGCGAAGTTATCCGCTTCTGTCGCAGGTACCACGATCTGCGTCACGCCAGCCTCCGCCGCCCGGGCAATGCTGGCGCTTTCGTCGCCGGTGAAAGGGGGAAAATCGAAATGGCAGTGGGTATCAATAAATCGTAGGGTCACGCCAGGTCCTCATTTTCAAAGCTGGCATCATTGGCCTGCACCGCCGCGATGACCGGCGCCTGAGGGATCTCATTGGCCACCGGCGCTGGCGGAATAACGACCGTTTTCGGTACCGCAATACGCGGCGCATGGCGCAGCAGCGGCGGTCTGTCGGCCAGCAGTTTACCGACGGTAGCGAGAAAGTAGCGCCCGCACTGGCGTCCGGTCTTGTAGTCCTCCAGCAACGCCGGAAGACGGCTGCCTAACGCCATACTCTTCAACGGCTTCTGCGGATAAATTTCCAGAATTCTCAGCTTACCCGGCGGTTTTTCAATGAACTCTTGCGTGGAGCGATAGGTGGTTTCGTGATGCTGCACCAGATTCACAAACGGCTGCAGACTACTTTCGCCAAGCCAGCGCTCCATACGTTTAAACCACTGCGGCGTGTAGTACATCTGGGACGGAACGGTGCGGATCACCACGATGGTTTGCGCCCCTCGACGGGCCGCTTCCTGTACGGGGATCGCATCGCTGACGCCGCCGTCAAGATAGCTCACGCCATCCAGCAGCACGCCGCTGCGGTAAAAACCGGGAATGGCGCTGGAGGCGCGAATCAGGTCAAGCCAGGTCTGCTGAGTGGGGGAAAAGTAGTTTGGCGTGTAATCATCGCCGCGACAGGCGCACATCCAGAACTCTTTTCCCTGGGCAAAACAATCTTCAGCATAGGCCATCGCCAGCGGCATCTTTTTCGAGGTGGTGTCGACCAACCAGTCAAGATCGATAAGATTCCCGCCGCGCACAAAACGCATCGGGTCGAAAAACTCGCGGGCGGTGGTGTAGCGGGTGATCACTTTGCGGGCATAGCCGGGCTGGTTGCACAGATAGGCCGAGAGATTTTGCGCCCCGGCAGAGGTACCGAACATCATGTCGAACGGGTTGAATCCCGCGCGCATAAATTCGTCCAGCACCCCGGCGGTAAAAATCCCTCTCTGCCCCCCGCCTTCGCACACCAGTGCGAGCCTGCCCGGCTGGAAGGGTTTAACAGATAACGGCGTAATGTTGCCCAACGTAACGGGAATTCGCTGCCCCACCCTGCTTTCCTGTCTGGCTTATTATAAAAACAAAGGTAACGCAATTTTTAACGCCCTGAAACTGAGAAAGCCAGTCACATTGACTGGCTTTATGTAAGACGGTATTTCACGCGTTAACGTCTAGGGACGCCGACGGCCGGTGAACAGGCTGACCAGGAACAGGATAATACCGACAACGAAGACAATTTTCGCAGCCCAGGCAGCGGTACCCGCCAGGCCACCAAAGCCCAGAGCGGCGGCAATTAACGCGATCACCAGAAAAATAATGCCCCATCTAAACATACGTCTCTCCTTACCATAGTTAATGACGGTCGATTTTCTGCGCACTCAGGCCGCGCATACACAACCCTGTGGTGCTACACATCCTGCGGAAAGACCGCAGAATAAATTTTTTTAGTGAATAGATTTATTTGACGCTAAGGTCATTCTTCACGCTTTTGACGCCGGAAACGGCTTTCGCAATACCTTCCGCCCGCTCCGACTGCTTACTGGACTCTACCGTACCGGATAAATGTACAACGCCATCGGTGGTCTCCACCTTCACGTTACGCGACGGAACGATATCGTCAGCCAGTAATTTCGCTTTGATCTCGCTGGTCACCGCCGTGTCGCCGGCATAGCCCTTCAGCGAAGCAGATTTTTCGTTCTGTACGCTAAGCTTGTCGTTAACGGAGGTCACGCCTTCAACCGCTTTCGCTACGCTAAGCGCCTGCTTATGCTGCTCTGAACTGTCAACCGTACCGCTTAACGTGACGACTTTGTTTTCAGTTTTCACAGAGATATCGGTGCTGCGAATATCTTTATGATCGATCAGCGCCGCTTTCACCCTGGCGGTGATGGTGCTGTCGTCCATAAAATTCCCGACTTTGTTCATCGAATTATCAACGGCTTGCCCGGCATTGCTTGCTGCAGATTTTGCGCTATCTGCGGTCGAGTTTTCCGCATACGCCGAAGCGCTGATTATTGCTGAGCCCAGGAAGAGGGCCAGGAGTGTCTTGCCGCTCTTAAGTTTTGTCATCGTTGTTCCTCGTTATATCTAAGCAGGTAAAGCAAAATAAGTAGTCTATTAAGCCAGGATTCCAAAAATTACTTATTAAATGTAGTAGATACGCGGAAGAGTGCGGCATGAACGGGTAAAAAAGCGCGCAAAACGGTAAGAATTAAGAACTTTCCAGAAAGGGCAATCCGAGGTGAAAATGGCGTGGAGCGCGGCGAAAACCGCGCTCCGGAGAGGATTAGTGCTCGCGGGTTTTACGGAACTGGACGTCAGGGTAACGTTCCTGCGTCAGGTTCAGGTTAACCATGGTCGGGGCGATATAAGTCAGGTTATCGCCGCCATCCAGCGCCAGCTGAATTTCGTTCTTACGCTTAAACTCTTCGAATTTCTTCGCGTCGCTGCATTCCACCCAGCGTGCGGTCGCGACGTTGACGGACTCGTAAATCGCCTCAACGTTGTACTCGCTCTTCAGGCGAGCAACAACCACATCAAACTGCAGCACGCCCACCGCGCCAACGATCAGATCGTTATTGGCGATCGGACGGAACACCTGCACCGCCCCCTCTTCAGAAAGCTGAACCAGCCCTTTCAGCAGCTGTTTCTGCTTGAGCGGATCTTTCAGGCGAATGCGGCGGAACAGTTCCGGGGCGAAGTTCGGGATACCGGTGAACTTCATCATTTCACCCTGGGTGAAGGTATCGCCAATCTGAATGGTGCCGTGGTTATGCAGACCCAGGATATCGCCCGGATACGCCTCTTCCACATGCGAACGGTCGCCGGCCATAAAGGTCAGCGCGTCGGAGATCACCACGTCCTTGCCGATACGCACCTGGCGCATCTTCATACCCTTCTCGTACTTACCGGAAACCACGCGCATAAAGGCCACGCGGTCGCGGTGTTTCGGGTCCATGTTGGCCTGAATTTTAAAGACGAAGCCGGTGAACTTCTCCTCCGCGGCCTCCACGGTGCGGGTGTCGGTTTTGCGCGGCATCGGCGCGGGCGCCCACTCCACTAAACCGTCCAGCATATGATCGACGCCAAAGTTACCCAGCGCGGTGCCGAAGAATACCGGCGTAATTTCGCCCGCCAGGAACAGCTCTTTATCGAATTCGTTAGACGCGCCCTGCACCAGTTCCAGCTCATCGCGCAGCTGCTGCGCCAGGTCTTCACCCACCGCGGCATCAAGCTCCGGGTTATCCAGCCCCTTCACGATGCGCACTTCCTGGATGGTGTGGCCTTTACCGGTCTGATACAGGTAGGTTTCATCTTTATAAAGATGGTAAACGCCCTTGAACAGTTTGCCGCAGCCAATCGGCCAGGTGATCGGCGCGCAGCCGATTTTCAGCTCGTTTTCCACTTCATCCAGCAGCTCCATAGGATCGCGGATGTCGCGGTCGAGTTTGTTCATGAACGTCAGGATCGGCGTATCGCGCAGACGGGTGACTTCCATCAGCTTACGGGTACGATCCTCGACGCCTTTCGCGGCATCGATAACCATCAGGCAGCAGTCTACCGCCGTCAGGGTACGGTAGGTATCCTCGGAGAAGTCTTCGTGGCCCGGGGTGTCGAGCAGGTTAACCAGGCAGTCGTGATACGGGAACTGCATCACGGACGTGGTGATGGAGATACCGCGCTGCTTTTCCATCTCCATCCAGTCAGATTTCGCATGCTGGCTGGAGCCGCGACCTTTCACCGTTCCGGCGGTCTGAATAGCCTGTCCGAATAACAGCACCTTTTCAGTAATGGTCGTTTTACCGGCATCCGGGTGAGAAATAATGGCAAAAGTGCGGCGCTTGGCCACCTCCTGCAAATAAGGAGACAACGTCATAATTCAATCTTCTTAGTAAACGCGGCAACGCGCCGCGCATGTTGAATACGAAAAAATTGCGGCTATTTTACCCATCAATGGGGGGGAGGCAATCAGTGTTTACACAGGAGTTGCTCCAGTTCGCTTAAAGAGGTGACCGTCCAGTCCGCGCGGAGGTCCGCGGGCAGTTCGCGCTGATGGGGGTTGAACCAGCAGGTCGCCAGCCCGGCATTCACGCCGCCGCGAATATCCGATTCCGCCGTATCGCCAACCATCAGCACCCGCGAACGATCGGGATTGCCCGCCTGCGCCAGCGCATAGTCGAAAATACGCGCATCCGGCTTAGCCACCCCAACCTCTTCGGAAATAATGAGCAAATCAAAGTGATCGCGCAGTCCGGTACGTTCAAGACGCGTCTGCTGCAGTGAGGTAAAACCGTTGGTGATGATGCCCATTTTTACCTTCCCCTGCAGCGAATCAAGCAGCGATACCGCTCCCGGCAGCGGCGAGCAGATCTCCGCCATCGCGTTCATAAACGCGGCGTTCAGCTCGCCGGGAGGGACGTTCAGGCGTTCCGCCCAACCGTCAAAGCGCTGATGCTGCAGCTGAAGAGAGGTAATGGCGCCGTTTTGATAATCCACCCATAGCGGCTTATTCACGGCCTGGTAGTCCTGAAAATCCTCTGCGGAGAACGTCACGCTATAGTCGAGAAACATCCGCTGTAGGCCGCTAAATGAGTCAAACGTAAATAACGTTTCGTCGGCATCAAAGAAAATCCAGTCCCACTTCATCGTATCACCTTGTCTTACATACTGATTGGCAGTGCCATTATGATGGCGTCCTCACGTCCGTCGACCGTGGGGTAATAGTTGCGGCGAATCGTCGCCTCGTTAAAGCCTAAGCTTTCATAGAGCGCGATGGCGGCGACGTTAGACGCGCGCACCTCCAGCCACAGCGTGACGACGCCGCGTTTTTCAACTTCATCAATCACCCGTTCCAGCAGCGCCCTGCCCAGACCGCGACGCTGGAAAGCGGGGTCGACGGCAATATTGAACAGCGTCGCTTCGTCGAGCACGATTTGCGTAATGGCAAAGGCCGCCATCACGCCGTCCACGGACAGTTGAAGATTCAGATAGCGCTCGCCCTGATTACTGGCAAACGTCTGTTCGCTCCACGGAAAAGCGTGGGCGCGCGTTTCAATTTGCCAGGCGCGGGGCAAATCAGCCGGGTTGAGGGTAGAAATCGTGTTCATGTGCGCAAATCTGTTGCCAGAGCGCCATGCGAGCAGGCGTGCTGGTCTGAAGTTCATCGAAAGCGGGCGTGGAAAGCTGTGCGCCCGCCAGCAGCAGCGGCGCGTCGGTGCCCAGCCGCCAGCTATTACAGCGTGCGTCCTGAGGCAGCATCGCAACGCGTTCAGGCGTCAGCTGCATCACCTGCTCCGGCATCAGGGCCAGCGCGCGCAGAATATCGCTGATTAGCGGTTCGGTCAGCGATGGCGGTTCTTCCGCCACCATCACCAGACGAATATGTCCAGGAAGCGAGATAGCGATTTCACCCTGTAACGCCCCAGGACGACGTAACGACCACTGGGTGATGCCCAGCTGCTGTAATTGCCAGTCTCGTCGGGATGTCATAGCGAAACACTCCTGTTAATTAAGCGCGCAATATAGCAAATCCGTCGTATCTGCGCCAACAAACTACGCGGCGGTCGGAGCGCATCCCGCCGCCAACAAAGAGGCAGGCCGAAAGATAACGTGTATAATCGGCGCCAGTCTTAATGAAGGAGTGTTTCATGTCCGCTTTTACCCCGGCAAGTGAAGTCTTGCTGCGCCACAGTGATGATTTCGAGTCCGCCCGCGTTCTGTTTGCCGGTGACCTGCAGGATGACCTGCCCGCACGTCTGGACACGGCCGCCAGCCGCGCCCATACCCAGCAGTTCCACCACTGGCAGGTACTGAGCCGCCAGATGGGCGAAAATGCCCGCTATAGCCTGGTCGCAGAGGCCGGCGATGTCGCCGATTGCGATACGCTGATTTACTACTGGCCAAAGAACAAACCGGAAGCGCAGTTTCAGCTGATGAACCTGCTTTCGCTGCTGCCGACCGGTATTGATATTTTCGTGGTTGGCGAGAACCGCAGCGGCGTGCGCAGCGCCGAGCAGATGCTGGTGGAATATGCGCCGCTGAGCAAAGTCGACAGCGCGCGCCGCTGTGGGCTGTATCACGGTCGTCTGGAAAAACAGCCCGCGTTCAATGCAGAACAGTACTGGGGCGAGTATTCGCTGGATAATCTGACGATTAAAACGCTGCCGGGCGTCTTCAGCCGCGATGGCCTGGATGTCGGTAGCCAGCTGCTGCTTTCCACGCTGACGCCGCATACCAAAGGTAAAGTGCTTGATGTCGGCTGCGGCGCCGGCGTGCTGGCAACCGTGCTGGCCAGCCACTCGCCTAAAGTCCGCCTCTCGTTGTGCGACGTCAGCGCCCCGGCAGTTGAAGCCAGTCGCGCCACGCTGGCCGCTAACGGCATCGAAGGGGAAGTGTTCGCCAGCAACGTGTTCTCTGAAGTGAACGGCCGCTTCGACATGATTATCTCCAACCCGCCTTTCCACGATGGTCTACAGACCAGCCTGGAGGCCGCGCAAACGCTGATTCGCGGCGCCGTTCGTCATTTGAACAGCGGCGGCGAACTGCGCATCGTCGCTAACGCCTTCCTGCCCTATCCGAACGTGCTGGATGAGATCTTCGGCTTCCATGAAGTGATTGCCCAAACGGGCCGCTTTAAGGTCTACCGGACGGTGATGACCCGTCAGGCGAAGAAATAATCCTGCGTTTTTTCGGCGCCAGCAGACGCTGGTCGCCGATGTTTTTCCTCTCTGACCGTCCATTTTTGCAACAATCAATCCAACTGATACAATTAACTATTGACGAATAGCTGAAAACCACTAGAATGCGCCTCCGTGGTAACGATACTTTCATAGTGTCGATGGTATGCGAAGGTGGCGGAATTGGTAGACGCGCTAGCTTCAGGTGTTAGTGTCCTTACGGACGTGGGGGTTCAAGTCCCCCCCCTCGCACCATAATCCACGTTGATATTGCTCGCACTGGGCGAAGGTGGCGGAATTGGTAGACGCGCTAGCTTCAGGTGTTAGTGTTCTTACGGACGTGGGGGTTCAAGTCCCCCCCCTCGCACCAACGAGGCGATATCAAAAATTAAGAATACTGTGCGAAGGTGGCGGAATTGGTAGACGCGCTAGCTTCAGGTGTTAGTGTCCTTACGGACGTGGGGGTTCAAGTCCCCCCCCTCGCACCAATATTCTTACCCTTCCGTTTTATCCCATCAGCTTCAAATTCATTATTATCAGCATCATCCCACTGACCAGCGCCACGCATGATGGCAGCAGAACAAAGTGCCTTAGCTGACGGTGCCAAATCATCACCGCTGACATGAGCATTCCCAGCGTCACCAATCCGCGCCAGGCATCTACCGACAAATCGGCAAACCCGAGGACGGCAATCAGTACGCCAGGGATCAACACGCCCCATCCACTCCCTAAAGTTCGCTGCAACATGTTTTCGCCTCTCACAACGATAATGATAACCAATATCATATGTTAATTTTTATCATTTGTCATCCCGGGGAAATAGCGCGTCCTTATTCTTTACGTTTGTGGTAATGACATACATTCATGAAGGTGATAAATTAAGCGGCAAAAAATAATATATTAAATTATCTGATTATTTCGTAAAAACCTTATTTTGCGCACTGTTTTTTATTATTCACTTCAAACTAACATCACATTGAATTTTAACGATTAATAATGACAACTCCGACATGACTGCACAATCCTGGCGCTCCCATTACGAACAGAAATATCAGTATTCCTTACGGCTATTTTTACTGCTTAATTTAGTTTCATCCGTCTTATCCCTTGTCAGCCCGCTCTTTACCGTCATCACTTTTACATTACCCTGTTTTCTGATAGTTGCCTGCAGCACGGTCCTGCTGCTATGGCACTGTAAATTCTCTCAGCACAAAATAAATATTCCGGTTATTTCTCTGCTATTTGGCCTGCTTTGGGCGTGGCACGTTGCGCTAAAAGCAATGGTGATGGGGCCGCCGCATTTTAACTACCTGGTGATCGCCTTATTAAGCGTGTTATTTATTGGCACCATTGCTTTTTCCAGCAATATCATTGGCTTTACTTTGCACTCTTTACCCACATACCTTATCTGCCTGATTCTTGGCGGAGGAGAACAATGGCTGCGCATGTCCTGGTGCTTTCTGTTGCCTATTGCCGGTATCACCCTGCAAAGCCTTATTCAGAAACGCAGCGATGTATTCACGCAGGGGCTCATGGATAAGCTGCTGAAGGAACGCAATACCCTTAACGATCTCAGTATGTTGGATCCGCTTACCGGTTTGTATAATCGGCGGGGCTTACAAAACCGGCTGGACACCATTCTTTCTCTCGACGGCGCCGGGCATTACGTTCTGCTACTGGACATTGATCATTTCAAAGCCTACAACGACCACTACGGGCATATGATGGGCGACCAGGCTTTGATTCAGGTCTCCGCCGCCATTCGTAACGCCGTGCGCTCGCGCGACATCGTTGCCCGCTTTGGCGGCGAGGAGTTTATGGTGCTGTTGACCAGCAGCTGTGCGGAAAACGCCCTTCAGGCCGCAGAGCGCATCCGCCAGCGGGTCTACGATCTAAAAATCCCGCATATGTTTAATGAAAGCGTCGCGACCAACGTGACCATCAGTATCGGCATGACGCCGCTGATGGATGCGGATATCGACAGCGCGCTGAAACGGGCGGACAACGCGCTCTACGAAGCCAAAAATATGGGACGTAACATTATTCTCACCAGCTAGGCCTTTACCGCGCGGCAGGCGTCGCCGCGCGGACAAATCTCTTGCCAAGCCGGTGCCGCGGCATTAGTATCAGAAATCATTATCATTTAGATTTGTATCTGTCACCGATGGCTTACCGTTCACTTGCATTCAACAATGAGATCATCTGGCGGGCTCCGCTCCCTTCGGCTGAGCGTGAACTGGCGAACGCAATACGGGACAAGATTACCGCGTTACGTCCGCATCTGCTGGATTTTATCCGTCTGAATGAAGAAGCCCCTCACCATGCCCTCACCCTGGCTGAGTGGTCGCAGCCCGCGACGCTGAGTTCGTTAATCGCGACGTATTCTGACCATATTTATCGCAACCAGCCCGGGCAAGCCCGTGAGCAAAAACCGCTGCTATCCCTCTGGGCACAATGGTACATCGGTTTACTGGTGCCCCCTTTAATGCTGGCGCTGTTGAGTGAAGAACGCGCCGTTAGCCTGGCGCCGGAGCATTTTCGCGTCGAGTTTCATGAAACAGGCCGTGCCGCCTGTTTCTGGATTGATATCCATTCAGCAGGTACTTCCTCGGCAGAATCCGCGCAGTCCCGGATGGAAAAGCTGGTCACCACCGCTTTGCAACCCGTGGTGCAGGCGCTTGAAGCCACTGGCGATATCAATGGCAAACTTATCTGGAGCAATACGGGTTATTTGATTAACTGGTATCTCGGGGAAATGAGAACCCTGGTCGGAGATGAAAAAGTGGCCGCGCTGCGTCAGCTCTTCTTCTTCAACAAACAGCTATCAGGCGGTGAGGATAACCCGCTGTGGCGTACGGTGGTTTTACGTGAAGGGCAGCTCGTGCGCCGCACCTGCTGCCAGCGCTATCGCCTGCCGGACGTACAGCAGTGCGGGGACTGTACGCTGAAATAATCGATGGTGAAAACAAACGGGCGGCTATTCAGCCGCCCGTTTGTTTTTATGCCGTTTGCTGACTCTCTTCCGCCATGCGCTGCGCCTCTTCGGCCTCCTGCGCGAGCAGCTGTTTCTCGTACACCTTGAAGAACGGGAAGTAGATAATCGCCGAAACGCAGGCCAGGACGACCACCAGAATCGCCGCCCGGAAATCCCACCCCAGCGCCCACGCGCCGCCAATCGGCGCCGGAGCAGTCCACGGAACAACCGAAATCACCCGGCCGATAAGATCCAGCTTCATTGCCGCCCAGGCCAGTACGGCGTTAACCATCGGCGCCAGCAGGAAGGGAATAAAGAACACCGGGTTCATCACGATAGGGGTGCCAAAAATAACCGGCTCGTTGATGTTAAACAGGCTTGGCACCACGCTCAGACGGCCAATCGAACGCAGATGCGCGGAGCGGCTGCGCAGATAGCAGAATACCAGCCCCATCGTCGCCCCTGAACCGCCAATCACAATAAAGAATGTCCAGAACGCTTCCATAAAGATATGCGGCAGCGGAGCCCCCTGAGCCAGGGCCTGCTGGTTCATGCCGAGGTTAGTGAGCCAGAACATTTGCAGCATGCCGGAAACAATGGCCGCACCGTGGATCCCCGCAAACCACAGCAGGTGGCCCACCAGAACCGCCAACAAAATTGCGGGTAAGGAGTCCGCTGCGGAAACCAGCGGCTTAAAGATAGCCATAATCGCCTGAGGGATCAGCATATCGAAATGATGCTGAATAAGCAGGCTCAGGGGATAGAGCGTCAGGACGACAACCAGTACCGGGATCAACAGATCAAACGAGTTTTTGATCATCGGCGGCACCTGATCCGGCAGGCGAATACCGATATTATGCGCCTTCAGGAAGCGCATCATTTCAACGCAGTAGACCGCCACCAGAATCGCCGTAAATATGCCCGTTCCTCCCAGGCTATCTACCGGCAGGTTGCCGTTCGTTTTTGGCGCCGCCACCAGCAGGAAGGCCATGATCGACAGCATGGCGCACATAAAGGGGTCGAGCTGATTGGTTTTTTCGTAATGCTTGCCGAGGTTATAGGCGATCGCGGCACAAATGTAGATCGACATAATGCCCATCGTCATATCGAACGGCGTCAGAATTCGCCCTTCAAACTCTTTTGCCAGATCCAGCCAGGCGCGGGCAAATCCCCATGTGGTATCCGGTGAAAACGGCGGATACGCAAATACCAGCAGAAAAGAGCCGACAATCATAAACGGCATGGCGGAGATAAAACCGTCGCGGATTGCCATAACGTGGCGCTGAGACGAGATGCGTCCAGCGACAGGGCTGATGTAATTTTCTACGAAGCGAAATATCAGATTAAATGCAGCATGGTTAGCAGACATAGCAGCCCTCCTGACAGGCTAGATGAACAGGCCCAACAACGATTATCTTGCCGTTATGATGAACCCGCTTCGGCGAGAGGGTTACCCAATCGGATAGCCTGCTGGCCCGACTGCTCAACCAGGTTCGATTCATCTTCGGCTCTTTGTTATAGGTGACGCAGGGAAGTTACCTTGTCAGTATTCCTGTCTCTGTGAATAACCGCAACCGGTTACAGTAACCGGTTGCGGTGAATGTGAAGGAGATCCAGAAATTAAAAAGAATCTTGATTCTCTACCATGGATATTTACACTTTGCGAAGCTTGTGACAGATTTTTAACAAGCCTTAATCAGGAGATTCCAATGAGTCTGCAGTCCGTGCGGCAGTTTTTTACTGACCACGCCCCCGATATCGAAATCATCGAACTTACTCAGAGCACGGCCACGGTAGCGTTAGCCGCAGCGGCGCATAACGTTGAACCCGGGCAAATCGCCAAGACCCTGTCTTTAAAAATAAAAGAAAGGGTTGTTCTCGTTGTCGCGAAAGGCGATGCGCGCCTGGATAATAAAAAGCTAAAGGAAGCCTTTGGCGCTAAAGCCCGTATGCTAAGCAGCGATGAGGTCATTACGCTAACGGGACACCCCATTGGCGGCGTCTGCCCATTTGGCCTGGAAGTTCCGCTGGCTGTGTACTGCGATATCTCACTGAGGCAGTACCCGGAAGTGCTGCCAGCAGCAGGTTCAATATATAGCGCCGTTCGTATTTCACCTGAACGGTTGGCGCAGCTGACTGATGCTAAGTGGATTGACGTGTGTCTTTAACAGACCGCTGAGGTTACTGAGCAAGGCGCATCACCGTGGCATCATCATTATTCGCCGACAGGCGCATGAGTATGTCTGCCGCGCTCAGTAGTCCCATATCAGAACTGACGCCGAGCTTGGTCATGGCGTTAAACTTATGGGCCCGGATCGTTTTGATATTGCGTTCCAGCTGCGTCGCTATTTCCGGCAACGAGTAGCCATAAGACATATATCGCAGGATGGTATGTTCCGTTGGGCTCAAAAGTTGGCTATAGATACTCTGCTTTTGGCTTAACGAGCTCTCATTCGCCGGATAGCTACGATCGAGAAGCTGAAGCAAGCACTCCTGCAGCTGTAGCCGACAGGCCGATTTATTCAAAATACCGTGTAAGCGAGAAGGCGTCAGATGGCTGACCAAACGCATTTCCGCTTCATCATTAGCTAAGATAATTCTTTGCGTGTCGGGACAATAACGCGCGATCTCATGGAGAAAGAGCAAGCTTTCAAGTCGGGATCTGCGGTTACCTGAAAGTGAAAAAATAATCGCAGAAAAATCTCTCGCCTGAAACTCCCGTTTTAATGCCATCGTATCTTTAAAGAACTGAATACGATAATTCTTACCACTTTCATTAATTAATATGTGGCGAAGCGCCACTTCTGTCATCGCACATTTCTCTACGATAGCGACATATCTTGTTGTGAGGTCTTTTTCCATTCTGTTTGATCTCCATAGGCTGAATAAATATTCAGCTCCTTCATTCCCTGTGCACTATTAATCCAGGCATACATCTCTGCATTACTACGCAAAGATAAGCGGCGCATAGCACTATTTTTCTGCGCACTTATGGTTTTATTGCTCTTCTTCAATAAAGCAGCAATTTGATTAATTCCCCATCCTTTTGCAAGAAGCCTCAACACCTTACGCTCAGAAAGAGTCAGAATAACCAGCTTTTGCGGTTCTTCATCGATGCGTTCTACCTCAGGAGAGAACAACGTCTGGCTAATTCGTTCAGCGGCAAGTCCACCCGCGCGCACAACCTCAATGAGACGTTTTACCGGCTCGCTGTCCGAAATTAATGTACTTTCAGGACGCATTAATAATTGAACAGCTAACGGAAAACAGGCGTTACCTACCATAAAGACCCAGTGTATATCCCTGTATTGAGTCATTAAAGAGTAGTAATGTTCGCAAATATTTCTTGGATGCTCTATTTCACCGGACAAGTCAGCAATGACTAACACTGCACGACGCAGCTGCAGCAGGGTTAGCTCATCCTGAGAACGACAAAAACTCAATTCATAATCAGGGAGATGCTCCCCAACGATGGCTTTTAAGCCGGACTGCATAACCGGTATTCTGCTGATAATAATGCCGAACTTACCTTGTCCTGGTAACATAAACCCTCCGCTTCCTGTCGAAGACTCACCGCCGGCGGAAAAACAATTGGATGCATAATTTAATAGTCATCGTAATTATTTTGCCCAAATGAATCTTTATCATCCCTGGCGGGTGCGCGATATCGCACCCTAAAGCCAACTTAATAATGAGGAGTAACATATTGCTGTTATCCATACCAATGATTAACATTAACACAGGTAGTTGTCATCAATAAATTAGAAATGGTTAACATCGTCGTTAGATACGCTAACTTAAGATATATTAAATAACGATTTATTTATTTTATTTTTTTCCTAAATACTTTTGGTGATTCACCGCTATAGCGGCGAAAGAAGCGAGAAAAATAGGCCGCATCAGTAAACCCTAAGTAATCAGAAAGTTGAGCGATAGTCATGCTGGTATACTGCAGGTTGCGACGCGCCTCAAGCATCAACCTTTGATGTAAAACCCCCAGTGCGCTGCAGCCATAAAATTCATGACACAAATAATTCAAATGAGTCGCAGACACCCCCACCTCCCTGGCATACCCGGCTAATGGCATATGTTCACGATAGTGGCTTTCGATAAGGCGCGAGAAATGACGTATGACGCTCCGCTTACGTTCCGCTTTGTCCTCCGTTATGAGCTGCGGTTGATATTGCCGATTCAGCCAGACCAACAGCGCTCCCAGCAGTGAATGCAGCATCATTTCGCGCGCATCGTAATCTTCGCGGTACTCCTCTTGCAAAGCGGTAAACAGCGCCCGGATATGGCCCCGGGAGCTCTTCACCGGCACGCAACGCGGGTGGCCGAGCACATCCAGCTGACTGCCAAACTGATTTTCAAGGCTTCCGAGCAGCGGCAGCGCCAGCGACAAAACGTAGCCCTCCGTACCCGGCGAAAAGCGAAATCCATGAATACATAGCGCCGGAACCACCTGAATACAGGACGCTGTCATCACGGTCGTCGCGCCTTCGATTTCAATCTCCGCCCGCCCTTTATGCAGATACAGTAGCTGCACCAGCTCTGCGTGCTGATGCACGCGGATATGCCATTCATAAAGATGGCTGCGCTGGAGTATGGACTCACAGTGCAGAAGATCGGGCGTTGGCCAGCCCTGATCTTCGCCATACAGTTTGAAAACGGGAATGGTACTCGCTGCCTGCATCACGACTCCAGAGCCTTTTCTATTACGCCACGCGTTCCATCGGCAGACCCACATAGTTTTCAGCGATAGTGGTTAACCCGGCGCGTGATTCAAGATAGTAGCGACGATCCGCCGCCTGCATTTTTCTGTCGAACTCGCTTTGTTGCGGAAAATCATGCAGCAGACGCGTCATAAACCAGCTGAATCGCTCACCTTTCCACACCCGATCCAGCGCCAAACGCGAGTAGCTGGCTAAGAGGTCAATACGGCCATGGTGATAATACTCACACAGGATCCGCCAAAGATAGTTCACATCGGACGCCGCGAGATTCAGCCCCTTCGCCCCGGTAGGCGGTACGATATGCGCCGCATCTCCCAGCAGAAATAGCCTCCCGTACTGCATCGGCTCCACTACATAGCTGCGCAGCGGCGCGATACTCTTCTCAAGTGAGTGACCGGTTACTAACTTATTGGTCAGCTCATCAGGGAGACGCCGCTTGAGCTCAGTCCAGAAGCGTTCATCAGACCACTCCTCCACCTTTTCGCTAAGCGGTACCTGCAGATAATAGCGGCTTCGAGTTAGTGATCGCTGACTACAGAGCACAAACCCCCGCTCGTGGTGGGCGTAAATCAGCTCCGGGTTCACCGGTGGCGTATCGGCCAGCAGCCCGAGCCAGCCAAACGGCCAGACGCTCTCGTACTCTTTCAGCACCCCTGCCGGGATGCTCTGGCGGGACACGCCGTGAAAGCCGTCGCAGCCGGCGATAAAGTCGCACTCAAGGCGGCAGTTTTCGCCATTGCTGATAAAAGAGACCGACGGTCGATCGCTTTTTGCCTCATTAATGGTGACATCGCTGACGCCATAAATCGTCGCTGCATCGCATTCCGCCCGCGCCGCCATCAAATCCCGCGTCACTTCGGTCTGGCCATACACCATCACGCTTTTGCCTGCCGTCAGTTCCGTCAGCGGAACCGGGACGCGCTTGCCCTCAAACAAAAATTCGACGCCGTGATGGACCAGCCCTTCCGCATCCATTCGCCGGGCCGCCCCGGCTTCGCGCAGCAGTTCTACCGTTCCGCTTTCCAGAATTCCCGCGCGGATCCTCCCCAGCACATACTCAGGCGTCTGTCGCTCAAGGATGACGGTCTGAATCCCGGCGTGATGTAATAACTGCCCCAGCAGGAGTCCCGACGGGCCCGCTCCGATAATCGCCACCTGTGTTTTCATCGCATCGCCTCAGCATGGTTAATTATTTGTTTGTTTTTTGTTTATTAAAAGTTTGAATTTGCATTTTTGATAACTCTGATGGGAAAAAGAAGGGAGAAACGGGTGCAAAAATTGGACTTTTCACCAATCTTGCGGAAGTGTGGCAGAGTTCAAATTTCAGGGTTCCCGTAGAGCGGGTGGTTTTTTACACATTGTTTGATCCTGACCGCTCAGCTAAAACAAGACTTCAGGTAAAAGTATCGCCAGACACTACGGCAACGGGCATCACGGACAGCAGGTATTTATGCAAGCAGATCGGGCAACTCAGCGCGCTATCACGCGATTGTGTATTCAATGTGGTCTTTTCTTATTACAACACGGCGCGGAAAGCGCGCTGGTTGAGGAGCTCTCAACCCGTCTGGGTCTGGCCTTAGGGATGGATAGCGTGGAAAGCGCCATCTCTTCGAATGCGATTGTTCTCACCACTATTAAGGACGGGGAGTGTCTGACCTCAACGCGAAAAAACACCGATCGCGGCATCAACATGCACGTCGTCACGGAGGTTCAGCATATTGTGATTATGGCAGAGCATAAGCTGCTGGATTATAAGGATGTCGAAAAGCGATTCGCGCAAATCAAGCCGCTGCGCTATCCGCGCTGGCTGCTGGTTTTCATGGTCGGCCTCTCCTGCGCCTGCTTTTGCAAACTTAACAACGGCGGCTGGGACGGTGCGCTGGTCACCTTCTGCGCCAGTACGGTAGCCATGTATATTCGCCAGGTACTCACCCATCGTTCAATGCATCCGCAAATCAACTTTTGCCTCACCGCCTTCGTCGCAACGACTATCTCCGGGCTGATGCTGCGCCTGCCGGCTTTCGCCAGCACGCCGACGATCGCGATGGCCGCCAGCGTGCTGCTGCTGGTACCCGGTTTTCCGCTGATCAACGCCGTTGCCGACATGTTTAAGGGGCATATCAACACCGGTCTGGCGCGCTGGGCCATTGCCAGCCTGCTGACGCTCGCCACCTGTATCGGCGTGGTGATGGCGATGACGATGTGGGGGCTACGCGGATGGGCATAATTTTCTATCTCTACGAACTGGCGCTGGATATGATGCTGGCAGCCATTCCCGCCGTCGGGTTCGCCATGGTGTTCAACGTCCCGCAGCGGGCGCTGCGCTGGTGCGCGCTGCTGGGCGCTATCGGCCACGGCTCGCGCATGGTCATGATGACGGCGGGTTTTAATATTGAGTGGGCGACGTTTATGGCGGCACTGCTGGTTGGCAGCATCGGTATCCAGTGGTCCCGCTGGTATCTGGCGCACCCGAAGATTTTTACCGTAGCGGCGGTGATCCCGATGTTCCCCGGCATCTCCGCCTATACCGCGATGATTTCAGCGGTGAAAATCAGCCATTTCGGCTACTCGGAAGAGATGATGATTATGCTGCTGAGCAACTTCCTTAAGGCTTCATCGATCGTTGGCGCATTATCCATTGGCTTGTCTATCCCCGGGCTTTGGCTGTATCGCAAGCGTCCGCGCGTCTAGCTAATCGCGCCGCCGGGTCGCCCGCGGCGCTCCTTCCTGAGCGACCTCTATGCTACTATGTGTGCAGCTACCCCTCTCTTTTTAGTTGTTCAGAGTTGAGATTGATTTATGTCTTCACGAATATTAACTACCGATTTTAGCGGTCTGGATGACTTCATGCAGGATCACGCAGCGGTACTGGCAAAATCGGCCAGCGGCGCCGTCGCCGTATTTGCCAACAACGCCCCCGCATTCTATGCGCTGACTCCGGAGCGTCTGGCGCAGCTGCTGGAGCTGGAAGCAAAACTCGCGCGTCCTAACAGCGATATTGCGCTGGACGCGCAGTTTTTTGACGAGCCGACGGCGACCCCCGTTGCGGTTCCGATGGGGAAATTTCCGATGTACGCCGACTGGCAGCCGGATGCGGATTTTCAGCGCCTGGCCGCGCTGTGGGGCATCGCCCTGAGCCAGCCCGTGACGCCGGAAGAGCTGGCGGCATTTGTCGCTTACTGGCAGGCGGAAGGTAAAGTCTTTCATCATGTCCAGTGGCAGCAGAAGCTGGCGCGCAGCGTACAGATTGGCCGGGCCAGCAACGGCGGTCAGCCGCGCCGGGACGTCAACGCGATTAGCGAACCTGATAATCACATTCCACGAGGATTCCGAGGATGAGCATGAAAAATGTCGGCGATTTAATGAAGCGCCTGCAAAAGATGATGCCAGCCCATGTCGAACCCGCGTTTAAGACAGGTGAGGAGCTGCTGGCATGGCAAAAAGAACAGGGCAAGCTGCGTTCTGAGGCGCTGGAACGCGAAAACCGGGCCATGAAAATGCAGCGAACCTTTAACCGCTCCGGCATCCGCCCGCTGCATCAGAACTGCTCGCTGGATAACTACCGGGTGGAGTGTGAAGGCCAGATGATTGCGCTGTCCCGAGCGCGCCAGTACGTCGAGGAGTTCGACGGCAATATCGCCAGCTTTATCTTCTCCGGCAAACCGGGCACCGGAAAAAACCATCTCGCCGCCGCTATCTGCAACGAACTGCTGCTTCGGGGTAAGTCGGTGTTGATTATCACCGTCGCCGATATCATGTCAGCGATGAAAGATACCTTTGGCAACCGGGAAACCAGCGAAGAGCAGCTGCTCACCGACCTGAGCAAAGTGGACCTGCTGGTGATTGACGAAATCGGCATGCAAACGGAATCACGCTACGAAAAGGTGATTATTAACCAGATCGTCGATCGCCGCTCTTCGTCAAAGCGCCCTACCGGTATGCTAACCAACAGCACCATGGACGAGATGAACAAGCTGCTCGGCGAGCGCGTGATGGACCGGATGCGGCTGGGCAATAGCCTGTGGGTTAACTTCAACTGGGACAGCTACCGCGATCGCGTAACCGGAAAAGAGTATTAAGATATTTCTGAACCCCGCCGGCGTTATAATCAGGGGATTATTCAGTCACGGCGAAGAGTACGTCTATGAAATCTGCAAAAACGTTGTTCCGCACGGCAATGGTGGCCGGCGCTTTATTGACCTTTGGCGCGCACGCCACCTCCTGGCAGGATTCGCTCTCCAGCGCCGCTAACCAGCTCAGCAGTCAGAGCGGAAGCCAGCAAAGCGGCGGTATGTCCCTCTCTTCGCTGACCGGTTTGCTCAACGGCGGCAGCCAGTCGTTGACTTCCAGCAGCATGAATAATGCCGCCGGGATTATGTCTTACTGCGCGAAACAGAAGCTGGCTTCGGTTACCAATACCGAAAACGTTAAAAATCAGGTTCTGGATAAGCTGGGTCTCAGCACGCCGGAAAAACAAAAAGAGGACACCAGCTATCTTGAGGGCCTTCAGGGCTTGCTGACCAGTAAAGACGGCCAGCAGCTGAATCTGAACACCCTTGGCAGCAGCCCGCTGGCGGAAAAAGTGAAAACCAAAGCCTGCGATCTGGTCTTAAAACAGGGCGTGAGCTTCCTCTCCTGATTTTATCCTCTTAATGCCGCGTTTGGCGCGTTACCCTTGCCTGCGCGGCGGCAACGTCTGTTTTTTAACATCTTTCCCCCAAATCCCCTGGCTGACTGGATGTGAGGCAGTTCAAAAACGGCGATTTCTAAACCAATTCTGAACCACAGCACAAATTCATGACGATACAATTGCGGCAATATTGCGCTGCAATTACAGTGTAGCGTGAAAAAAGATCTATCTGGCCAGCCGACAGCTGGCGTGAATGAGGATGAGCTGTGTCAGAGTTGTTATCCATCGCCCTGTTTCTTGCTTCGGTGATGATTTACGCATTAAAAGCCGGTCGTAATACCTGGTGGTTCGCCGCCACCCTCACTGTGCTGGGCCTGTTCGTTGTTCTGAATATTACCCTCTACGCCAGCAATTACTTCACCGGCGACGGTATCAATGACGCGGTACTTTATACGTTGACCAACAGCCTGACGGGCGCCGGCGTGGGCAAATATATTCTGCCGGGCGTGGGGCTGGTCGTCGCGCTGGTCGCGGTATTTGGCGCACTCGGCTGGGTGCTCCGCCGTCGCCGGCATCATCCTCATCACTTTGGTTACAGCCTGGTGGCGCTGGTTCTGGCGCTGGCGTCAGTGGATGCCAGCCCCGCCTTCCGACAGATTAGCGAGTTGGTTAAATCCCAGTCCCGCGATGGCGATCCTGACTTTGCGGCTTACTACAAAGAACCGTCAAAAAGCATCGCCAACCCGAAACTGAACCTGGTGTACATTTACGGCGAAAGCCTTGAGCGCACTTATTTTAATAACGATGCGTTCCCGAACCTGACCCCAGAGCTCGGCAAACTGAAAAGCGAGGGGCTGGACTTCAGCAACACCGCCCAGCTCCCCGGTACCGACTACACGATTGCCGGAATGGTCGCCTCCCAGTGCGGGATCCCGCTGTTTGCGCCGTTTGAAGGCAACGCCTCGGCCTCGGTTTCCAGCTTTTTCCCGCAGAATATCTGCCTTGGAGATATCCTGAAAAACTCGGGTTACGAGAACTACTTTGTGCAGGGCGCTAATCTGCGCTTCGCCGGAAAAGACGTTTTCCTTAAATCTCACGGCTTCGATCATCTGTACGGCGCGGAAGAGCTAAAAACCACCGTCGCCGATCCGGCCTATCGTAACGACTGGGGGTTCTACGATGATACGGTTCTTGATGAAACCTGGAAAAAATTCGAAGCGCTTTCGCAGTCAGGAAAGCGCTTTTCGCTGTTTGCGCTGACGGTCGATACCCATCATCCGGATGGCTTTATCTCCCGCACCTGCCAGCGTAAAAGCTACGATATGGACGGTAAAAAGAATCTTTCGTTCAGCGCCGTCTCCTGTAGTCAGGAGCATGTCGCGGCGTTAATCGAGAAGATTAAAGCTTCGCCGTGGTTCAAAAATACGGTCATCGTGGTGTCATCCGATCACCTGGCAATGAAAAACAGCGCCTGGGACTATCTGAATAAGCAGGATCGCAGCAACCTGTTTTTCGTTCTGCGCGGCGATGAGCCCCAGCAGGATACGCTGGCCATCAAGCGTAATACCATGGATAACGGCGCGACGGTGCTCGATATCCTCGGCGGCGATAACTTTATTGGCCTTGGCCGCAGCAGCCTTTCCGGCGAGTCGCTCTCCGCCGTGTTCCTCAATATGAAAGAGAAGGTGCTGGCGTGGAAGCCGGATATCATCCGCCTGTGGAATTTCCCCAAAGAGATGAAGAATTTCACCGTGGATTCACAGAAGAATATGATCTCCTTCTCCGGCAGCCATTTCCGCCTGCCGCTGCTGCTGCGTATCTCCGATAAGCGCGTTGAGCCGCTGCCGGAAAGCGAATACTCCGCGCCGCTGCGCTTCCAACTGGCCGATTTCGCGCCGCGCGATAACTTCGTCTGGGTCGACCGCTGCTACAAGATGGGTCAGCTGTGGTCGCCGGAAGTGGCGCTCTCTACCGACTGGTGCGTCTCGCAGGGCCAACTGGGGGGCGAACAGAAAGTCCAGCGCGTCGACAAAGCCCAGTGGCAAGGTAAAACCGCGTTCAAAGATACCCTTATCGACATGGAGCGTTATAAAGGCAACGTCGATACGCTGAAGATCGTCGATAACGATATTCGCTATAAAGCCGACAGCTTCCTGTTTAACGTCGCCGGCGCGCCGG
This sequence comes from Klebsiella sp. PL-2018, assembly GCF_019048985.1. Lineage (NCBI taxonomy): Bacteria > Pseudomonadati > Pseudomonadota > Gammaproteobacteria > Enterobacterales > Enterobacteriaceae > Klebsiella > Klebsiella sp. PL-2018. Next base: position 796,789 of record NZ_CP077673.1, on the reverse strand, counting down.
AAGAGGTGAAGCAGTTCAGCGGCATCTCCCGACCGGAAACCTGGGGGCGCTGGTCTAATGCCCAGCTCGGCAGTGAAGTGAAAATTGAATATAAAGAGCCGCTGCCGGAGAAATTCGATCTGGTGATTACCGCCAAAGCCTACGGGCCGAATGCCAATAAGCCGATTCCGGTACGGGTGGGCAACAGCGAACAAACGCTAACGCTGGCCAATGATGTCACCACCACCACCCTGCATTTCGATAATCCGTCGCGCAGCAGTACGTTGACGATTGCGCCGCCGGACCCGCAGTCCACGAACGAGGGCAATATTCTCGGCCACTCTCCGCGTCAGCTGGGCATCGGCATGGTTGAAATCAAAGTGGTGAAAAGCGAAGGATAAGCCATCGTGCCCGGCGGCTTTTTGCGCCGGGCCGTGGTGACGATGGGTAGAAATTAGCCATGCAGCGGCTTTAGCTCATCCGCCGACAGTCCGGTAATCCGCTGTACCGTCTCGGTATCTAAACCGTTCTGCAGCATACTGCCGGCAATGCGCAGCGCTTCCCGCCGGCTCCCTTCCTGCAGGCCTTCCTGTATCCCTTCCTGCCTCCCCTCCTGGCGACCTTCTTGCCTGCCCTCTTGCCGACCTTCCTGCTTGAGCTTTTGAGCGATAGACATCAACCTCTCCTCATAGTGTGGCAGACGGCGGGCCAACCGGCGGAGAAACACGCTCGGATCGGCGCTATTGCCGTACTGCAGCATATAATGAAACAGCACTCTTAACTGCCTGCGGTTAGTGTATCCCAGCATCACAAGGGTCGCCAACGACTCCGTAATCCCGCTGAGATCGCGCTGACGAATATGCTTTTGCATCAGCTCCAGCAGAGCGACCCGCCGGTGCTGAACGATTTCATCGTCCGGCATCACCGTTACGTCAACCAGCGGAAACGGGCAGGCGTACAGCGTCCTCGCCATCTGCGGGTCGGCAAATTCGTCCAGCCAGTTCAGGGAAAAGGGATAAGGACTGGTCGCGCCGTGATAAAAAAGCATCGGCACTACCAGCGGCAGCGTTTTGTGCCCGGCGTCGAGATGCCGCTGCATCGCGGCAATCGCATAGCGCATCAGGCGAAAAGCCATATGGTTATCCGGCGAACTCTGGTGCTCTATCACCACATACACATATCCCAGGCCGCAGGGGGTTTGTACCGACCACAGTACGTCCGAATACCAGGCGCGCAGATCTTCATCAATAAAGCTCGCCGGCTCCAGCCGTAGGGTAGAAAAATCACACCGCTGGCGGATCGCTTCCGGCAGGTGCAGCGTGAGAAAATCATTCGCCGTCTCCGGGTGGCGAAGAAATCGCTTAAAGACCGCATCGTGCGGCGTTGAGGTCATCCGTTTTTTCATGGCCGTCCGCTTGCCTGAAAGAGAAGGAAAGCCGGACTCTACCATCGGTTTTTACTTCGTTGGTTTTGGCGATGATTTTATGGGAAGCGCCTCGGAGAAGGGCGCAGCGGCCAGTCCGGCTGGCCGCCATCAGCAAAGCTTAGTAATCAAACTGACGATAGTAACGGCGGATATTAAGGTCGTGCCCGGTATGGTGTTCAAAATGGGCCGCCAGCCTGTCCACCAGCAGGGTGGAAACCACGCACGGCGCCATAATCCAGCGGAAAGCCTCATCAATGCCGTTCAGCGGATAGTCGCGCGGGTCAATCACCACCAGATGGTCGGTGATCTTCTCAGCGAAGCGCTCAACGCGCTCATCCAGCGCCCGGCATTTACCCTCGCCTTTGACCAGGAACAGCGGGACCTCTTTTTCCAGCAGCTCCAGGGTGCCGTGGAAAAACTCGGCTGAACTCACCGATTTGGTCCGCTTCCACTGCATCTCTTCGAGAATACACATTGAGAACAGATAGACCTCACCCCACATTTCCGCCCCGCCGATCCACATCATATAGTCGCAGCCGTGATACTGAGCGGCGATTTTATCCGCCTGCGGATCGAACTGGCGTTTGGCCTGCAGGAGATTCTCCGGCAGCAATTCCAGCTGGCGTGCAAAACGATCGTAATTCGCGAAATCACCGTGACGATAAATGACGCGGAAGAATAACCAGTAGAGCAGCATATATTCATATTCCACGCCGTTCTTGTGGCACATCGGAATATGCCAGCTCGCCGCCTCGGCTAATGGCGAATCGGCGTTACGGGTGATGGCCACCACGCGAATCCCCTGCGCTTTGCACCATTCGGCAATGGCTACTGACTCTTTGGTATCGCCGGACTTGGATAGCGTAACCACCACCGCATCTTTATTTAATTTTTTATGTCCGCGATGAATTAATTCCGCCGCCTGCTCAAGGTAAACCGGCACGCTGGTTAATTCTTTTGCAAACTCATTTATTGCCATCATCGGCGCCAAAGAACCGCCCACCGAGGCGAAAAATAAGGCGCTACAGCCGCTCTGATAAATATCATCGGCAACGGTTTCCGCCTGTTTGCGCGCAGCGATGATCTCGCGAGCACTGGTCAGATACTCGTCCTGATTAAAACCCAACATAGTTTTCTCCTGAATAATCAGATTTTACTTTTTAAGACGCGATCAAAATCGTCAAAAATACGTTTAGCCAGATCGATACCTTTCAGGCCGGCGGTATGCCAGGCCAGCATCTGGACGGGAACAATCAGCAGCAGCGGCGCCAGGTGATGTTCACACGGGCAGCTTAGCGCCAGCGTCTGCGCATCCTCTTCGTCGCTCAGCGTCAGCGTAAAGGCGCGGGCAATGGACGGCGCCATATAATCCCGCAGCGCCCGGCTCCGCGCATCCGGCGCATCTTCAATAAACAGCATCACATGGCGGGCATTGGCTTCCAGATAGGGGCCGTGCATATAGGCCTCAAGTTCAAAACCGCTGGAAGGCACGCGTACCGTTTCGGTAAATTTGGTTTCGAACTCCTTCGCGACGCCCACCAGCGCGCCATAGCCGGTGGCGACAAAGCGCTCGCCGCCCCGCAGCGCTTCGCCATGCCTGTCGATAAACCGCGAGGTGCGGTCAATGACATCCGGGATCGCCGCCGCCAGCCGCTGCAGTTCGGCAAGATAGCGCTGCTCCTCGGCCTCGCTGGCTTTCCCCTGGGCACGGGCAATCATCAGCGCCATCAGCAGCAAATTCAGCACCGTCGCGCTAAACCCGCGGGTGACAAACCCCACGCTCTCGATACCGGTATTGATATCCAGTATCTCATCGCAGGCCCGGGCGATCGGGCTTTGCGTATCGGAGGTCAGCGCAAAAACCGGCAGGCTCAATGCCTGTACCTTACGCATCGCCGCCAGCGTCGAGGCGCTTTTACCGCTCTGCGAAATCGCCACCACCAGATCGGTATGCGGATCGACCGCCTCGTAGTGCGTAAAGTTGTACGGCTCTTTAATCTCAACCAGGACGCCGAAGCGCTGCTCAAAGAAATAGCGCGCGCACAGGGCGGCGTTCAGCGACGAGCCGGTCGCCAACAGCAGAATGCGGCGCACCGGGTGCTGGCGGGCAAAGGTCTCAATCGCCGCCAGCTTTTGCCGGTAGTCGCGCAGGATCTGCGTCAGACAGGCCGACTCTTCGCTGATATAGGTCATCATCGTTGGTACCATTTTCGACTCCCGTTAAAATAAACCTATCCACGACCCCAGAATGCCCACCAGCGCCATTCCGCCGATAATAGAAAGCGGTTTAACCTTGCGCCCCAGCAGCCAGTAAACGATGCCAAAACTCACCAGCGGCAGCATGCAGGGCAGGATGTCGTTGATAATGTCCTGCACCTGGGTTTTCGCCTCTCCGGCGCCGAATGAGAGGGGGATGGTGATATCAATCATTGAGGCGGTCATCGCCCCGACCACCATCAGGCCGATAATCGACGCGCCGTAGGTCAGGCTCTCCATCATTCCGCTCTTCTGGATCCGCTGCAGAACCCCGGTGCCCAGCACATAGCCCCAGCGGGTACAGAACCAGCGCACCAGGATGTGCGGCACGTTGAACACCAGCAGAAACAGAATGGGACCGAGAATGTTGCCCTTTAACGCCAGGCTGGTGCCGATGCCGGTAGCGATCAGGCGCAGCGTGCCCCAGAAAAAGGAGTCCCCCAGCCCGGCCAGCGGCCCCATCAGCGACGCTTTGACGTTATCAATCGCGTTGGCGTCCATGTTCTTCTGCTGGCTATTCTTCTCCTCCATCGCCGTGGTGATCCCCAGCAGCAGGGTGACGATATGCGGCGTGGTATTGAAGAACACCAGATGCCGTTTCAACGCCCCGGCCAGCTCCTCTTTGCGCGGATAGAGCTTTTTCAGCACCGGAATCAGCGCGTAAACAAAGGCGAGATTCATCTGCCGCTCATAGTTCCACGAGAACTCCATCTGGAAGGAGCGCCAGAATACCCGGCGTAGATCGCGCGGCGTGATACGGGCCTCTTCCTGCGCCTGCGGTTGCAGAGTCTCTTCAGAAATCATCTTCGTCGTCATCGCTGACTCCTTGTTCTGTCGTCGTACGAGGTGAGCTCAGCGCGGTGACGTTAACCATCACCACCGCCACGATAGCGCCGAGAATAGCGATGCCGGTCACCGGGATTTTCAGGTAGGCCATCAGCACAAAGCCGAGGAAAAAGTACGGCGCGACTTTCTTATTAATCAGCAGCCTGGCGAGCATTGCGAAGCCGAGTGCCGGAATAATGCCGGTAGCGACGCTGAGCCCGTGTTTGATAAATTCCGGGATGGTATCGAGCAGGGATTTCACCGCATTGCTGCCGACCAGGAATGAGATGGTCACCACCGTGGCGAGCATCAGCGACAGCCCGAAGCCGGCAATCAGATGCATGCGCTCAATGCCGCCCGTATCCGCCCGCTCCGCGTAGCCGTCAGCCTTCTGGCTGAGCATCGGGATAAACATCCCCAGATAGACGTTTTTCAGGATCAGCGTCAGGGTGGCGATGGGCAGGCCAAGCAGCAGCGCCGTTTCCGTTCCTGCGCCGGAGGTAATAGCGAACGCCACGCCGAGAATACCGCCGGTTACTACATCAGGCGGGATCGATGCGCCGACGGAGAAAGAGCCGATAAACGCCAGCTCGAGCGTCGCGCCCATGATGACGCCGGTCTGGACATCCCCCAGCACCAGCCCGGTCAGCAGCCCGGTGACGATTGGCCGCGAAATCAGCGACGTCCCCAGGGCATATTCCGATTGCGCGATAAACGCCACCAGACCCAGTAAGAGAGCCTCTACCATAATCTGTCCTCCGCGGAGTTAAACGCATTGCGCAAAAAGCTGTTTGCGATCGTTAGGGACCTGGCGGATCTCAACTTCGACGCCTTTCCCGACCAGCTGCTGCAGTTGTTCAATTTCTTCCGGCAGTAAATTAATCGCCTTAGAAATATTTTTACTGCCCTCTTTGGCTTTTATTCCGCCGAGATTAATACTTTTTATCCCCTCGACGGCGCTGGCAATACGCCAGGCGTCATTGACCGATTCCACGACGATAAAAAGATGATATTTATCCGTCACGCCGCTTTTTATCGATTCGATAGCGTCGTTAATATTTTTAATCACCAGTTTTACCGAAGGCGGTTTAGCGAGCTTAATTGTGGTTTTCCGCAGCTCATCTTCAGGGACATTATCGTTGGCGATTAAAATGCAATCGGCGCCGACATACTGGGTCCAGGAAAAGGCCACCTGGCCGTGAAGTAATCGATGGTCAACCCTTAATAGCGTAATCATGGTGTTCCCTCATTTCAGAAGTCTTTATCAATAGTCATCGCACTGGCAATCGTCTGATTGCAGTACTGAATGCTCTCTTTGGCGCTTGTTAATGCTTCAGAAATTAATTTCTCGGTATTTTCTTCGCCTGCGGAAATAAGTAAATCAATAATCAGCGGCAGGTTTAAACCGGACAATAAATGAAAATTAGGGCGCGATAAAAAACGCACAAACTCATTATTGACGCTACCGGCGAAAATATCCGTAATGACAATCAGCTCATCCTGGGTGGGGAAACGCGCCAGCAGCGTCTCCACCTGCTGCGTCAGATCGGCCTCCTCTTCGACGTAGGCGCAGAGTGTATAAATATCCGGCTGCTTACCGAGGATCAGCTCCACGGAGTTCAGCAAACCGTTAGCAAAGGTGCCATGGCTGGCAAAAATATAGTGTCGTTTCATCCTTACCTCGAAAGCGCATTCCACTGCTTTCTTAAGTGCAACCGGCGTGCCAGAAACAGTGGCGTGCCGGTTAGCGCAAGGACGAACCGATGAAGAGTCTTAAAACTCTTGATCTTCCTGAATAAATTCCGTTTCTCGCGTCAGGATATCGTGAATGTAATACAGCTCAACGGCGGGGATTTTGACACTATATCCGTTCTCAATGACACTAAAGGCCTCGCGCAGAATAACCAGCTCGCTCTCCGGACACTGTTTGCCGGAATAATGGGATGGCGAAGCGTTACGGATCAGGCGTTCTATCAGACAGCTGATATGCACGTACAGCGCCACCTTGCGATCGTTAGGCACATCGCAGCCGGCCAGATGCTCATAGCGCAGTAAAAACTGCTCGACCTGATTGATCACTTTACCGGTATCGAGGATCGTCACCGACTCGATCACCCGGCGCAGCGAGAAATTTTTCAGGATCAGGTTATTGATCTCGCTGACCTGCTCAGCGGAGGCCAGTTCGCCGAAGATACGCATCAGCGGGCGGCTTCCTTCGCCGGAAATCAGCGAATCCAGCGAGATCCACGGCAGATCGGCGAGATGCGGATCGAGGGTGCCGACAATCGCCAGCACCTCATAGCGGCTGAGCATCGGCGCCCGCCGCGCGGGATCGGCGAGGGTTTCCACATCGCATGCCACAATATCGATGCCGAGCGTCTCAGGAATGCTGGCTTTTAACAGCGCCGACAGATTCGCCGCCGCCCCCAGACCGGTGGCGCAGGTTGTAAGAATCGCCCGCGGTTTGTCCGTTTGCGGGTAATAGAGCTGATGCTCAACCGCGAGGTCATTGCCTATCTCCCGGACGATATCTTCCAGCATATCGCCCTGCAAAACCCGCTCCCCGACGTACATCGCCATCCCGGTCGAGACGTTATTAATAATCGCCATCGGCGTGGACAGCCGGCGGTTGAAGTGGCTGTGAATGGCGTTCAGCGATCCCATATCGACCAGGATGACCAGTCCGGAGGCCAGCGCGTGACTCTCGATCCAGGCCATCACCTGGTTAGCGATAGCCTCCGGCGTCACGTCGAGCGGCATATCGAATGACTCAAACAGCTGGCTTTTCAGCAACCGGTTCGCCACGTTGGCGATGCTGCTGGCGGTGGCGTAACCGTGGGCGAGGATAACTGCCCGGGTCACCTGCTGCTGGCTAATGGCGCCATTTTTCTGTAACCACAGCACCAGCAGCAGCAGGTCAATGCGTCGGGGTTCAATATCCAGCTTCAGCGCCAGCGCGGAGAGGATCTCTTCACAAAAGCGATAAAGCAGCGGGTATTTCTGCGCCAGGAAATCCTCCAGCTGGCGGCTTTTCTCATTGCTCATCGTCGACTGCGCCTGGCGAGAACGATGAATCAGGTAGTGGCTCAGGGCGTAGATACAGTTGCCGTTAAACTGAATATTGAAGCGCTTTTCAAGGCGATAAAACTCCTCCCGCACCTGATGGGTTATCAGCAGCAGCAGATGCGAGCTGTTGGCATCATGATTATCGAAAACCAGCCGATCGAAGAGGGTTTCCATCTCCTCGCCCATGCTTTTTTGCGCCTCTTCCCAGATCGTTTTTTTACTCAGCACCGCCTCATACAGCGCGAGAACGCGGCACTGAGCATCATAGATCAGCCCCTGAACCGGGTCGCGCGCGCGCAGCAGCCAGACCAGGCTGGTCTGCGGTTCAATAAGCAGCGGCTCCTGCTGGCCCATCGGTTCGCTAAGCGCCGGCGTCGCGGCCATGATATTTTCCGGCAGATCGTGCAGCGTGACGTTTAGCCTCTCGCTGCCCGGAGACCTGGCCCACGCCGACGCGACGGCGTACTTGACGACATTCTTCAGCTCACCGACGTTGCCGCGATAAACGTAGTGCGTCAGCACCTGTAAAAGCCGGGGCGTCAGCTGCAGCCGGGCGGACAGCGTGCGGGCCTCCTGCCAGAAAAACTGCAGCGTTAACGCTTCTTTCTCGCCGCGGCTGCGGTTTTGTAAATCAGGCAGGCTAATGAGGATCGGAATACGACGAATAAAGGTGGTCAGAAACGTGCTGTGAATATCTTCGGTGGTGGCAAACACCAGCCGCAGCGAAATCGGCATCCCCTGCGCCGTCTCTCCCACCCGATAAATCTCTTTGCGGTCCAGCCAGGTGAAGAGCTTCTCCTGGCCCTGCGCATCGAGGCGGTGGACCTCATCGAGAAACAGCACGCCGCCGTTTGCCGCTTCAAACGCCCCGGCCTTATCGCCCTGCGCGCCGGTAAACGCGCCTTTGACGTAGCCAAACAGGTTGGCGGCCAGCAGCTCCGGGTTGCTGGCGTACTGGGCGCAGTTGAAGCTGACAAAGGGCGCATCGGGCGCCAGCAGTCCCTGGGCGATAGCAAACTCATGCATAAGCTCCGCCATATAGCTTTTGCCGGTTCCGCTGTCGCCGACGATCAGCAGCGGCAGCCCGCCGTTGGGATAAAACAGCGCGGTTTTCATCTGTTCGATAGGCTTGCGCAGGCTACCGTCATGGCCGGTAAGCAATGAAAAATGATCCGCCTGTTCCGGCTGCCGATCGCTCTCCGCGAGCAGCTCCGCCATGCTGGCGTACTCGCTGCGGGAAAGGGGGAAAAACTGCTGGCAGAAGGCGGCCTTATGCAGGAAATAGACGGGACGGGTATTAACCTTCACCAGCACATCCTGGGCCACCAGCTGATTCAGATAGTGGCTGGCGGTGTTTCTTTGCATCGCAAAACGCCGGGCCAGGTAGCCGGCGGTGAAGACCTCGCTCAGGTTATCCGGATCAAAAAAATCGGTCTGATTTTGCAGAAAAGCCAACAGTTCCGTTTTACGCATCGCATCCCCCATCAATGCCATCATAGGTACTTAGAGCCTCTTCCAGTAGGCGTTATTGGCGCAGGCAGTTTGAACACGGCCAGCGCGGAAGAACCGGAGCGTACACGTAGTACGTGAGGATTCTGAGCACTGCCCAGGTTCAAAATGGCAAGCAAAATAGCCCTAATGGGATAGGCTCTTATGATGCGGGAAATCCACCAACCATTGGCGCTTAATTTATTTTTTGCGGTTCAGAGCACAAAAAAAACGGCGCCCAAATCCGCGGGCGCCGCACAACAAACCGACTACAGCCGCCTCAGGGCCTCCCGCATCCCCGCGCTCAAAATGACTTCCAGATACCGCGTGACCTGTTCGACAAGACCCGGTATTGCCGTCAGATCTTCACCCCAGTGCCCGGTATCCTGCAGGACTTCGGTGACCAGTTCATGCAGCGGGCGGCCTTGCGCCACCTGCGCCCATCCTGCGGCAAAACGGCTTAGCCAGACATCATCATCCTGCAGCGGATACGCCTGCCCGTCGCGCTGCCCGCGATAGAAGGCGATGAGCGCCGCCAGGGCGAACGTTAGCCGCGGCGGGATTGCGCCGTGCTGGCGGATATGCGTCAGCAGCTGCGGCAGGATCCGGGTGCGAAATTTGGTCATGCCGTTCAGGGCGATAGAGAGCAGCTGATGGCGAATCCAGGGATTAAGAAAGCGCCCGGTCACGGCATCGGCAAACTGCCTCAGCTCATCGGCCGGTAAATCCAGCGCCGGAATAATCTCCTCGTCGATAGTTTGCTGCACATAATGGCGAATGGCTTCGTCCTGCATCGCTTCGCCAACGGTATCGACGCCGCACAGCCACGCCACCGGCACCAGCGCGGTGTGCGCGCCGTTAAGAATGGCGACTTTGCGCTCTTTATAGGGCCGGATATCCTCTACGAGACGGATATTGAGCGGGTAACGTTCGAGCCGCAGCGTCTTCGCCAGCGCCTGCGGCCCCTGGATAACGAACAGCCAGAAGTATTCGGCGGTATCCAGGAAAGCATCATGGTAGCCCAGCTCCGCTTCGAGCTTTTCCGCTTCCTCGCGCGGGTAGCCGGTGACGATGCGATCAACCAGCGTTGAACAAAACGTATTGGCGGTCTCAACCCAGTCGCGAAACGCCGCGGGCAATTGCCACTCTTCGGCATAGCGCAGCACCAGCGCCTTCAGCGCTTCGCCGTTGTAGTCGATCAGCTCACAGGGGATAATCGTCCACCCCTTATCCGCTGCGCCGTTGAAATGGCGGAACCGTTCGAACAGCAGCTGGGTCAGCTTCGCCGGAAAGCTGACCGGCGGCTTATCGTCAGGCCGGTCTCCGGCGTGATAGCTGATGCCCGCTTCGGTGGTATTTGAAAATACGAACGCGATCGCCGGATTACGAGCCAGCGCCAGATAGCCGGCAAAATCCTGCCACGGGTTGATCTCGTTATTCACCGATCGAATAATCCGCGCCTCGCTCACCGCCTCGCCGCGTTCGTCCAGCCCGCGGATCGCCGTGGTGTAGAGTCCGTCCTGGATATTAAGCGACGGCGGAAACTCGGTGTTGATCGGGCGAATGATGGTCACGCCTGCCGCCAGATCGGTTTGCTCATTCAGCAGGTCCAGCTGCCAGTCGATAAACGCCCGCAGGAAGTTGCCTTCGCCGAACTGAATCACGCGCGTCGGGTACCGCGGCCCGGGAAAATCTTTTCTGTTTAACGATTTCATAGCCTTACCTGCTAAAAATGAATGACGCCTTTGATAAGCTGGCGATTGTTAATCACGTCGTTTTCGTAAATCTCAGCCAGCGACCTGAAATCGTAGCGGTGGGTCAGCATCATCCCGGCGGTGACTTTCCCCTCGGCCATCAGCCGCCCGACTTTGGCAAAATCCTCTTCCGTCGCATTACGGCTGCCCATCATGGTCGTCTCTTTCTTATGAAACTCCGGGTCCGGGATCTGCAGCTCACCTTTAAACAGGCCAACAAAGATGATGCTGCCGCCGTGGCGGATTAAATTCACCGTATTGTTCATCGCCTGCTGATTCCCCGTGGCGTCGATCACCTTCTGCGCCAGCGAACCACCAAACGCGGCACACAGCCGTTCGGTGAACTGCGGGTCGGAAGGGTCGAGCGTGGCCAGACCAAGGTGCTGCGCCACGTGGTCGCGCCGCGCCGGGCTGGTATCCGCCACCACCACCTGCGCCCCGTCGGCTTTGGCGATCGCCGCCGCCCCGAGACCAATGGGGCCCGCGCCGACCACCAGCACCTGCTCTCCCGGCTGGATAGCGGCGCGACGCACCGCGTGGGCGCTGATGGCAAAAGGCTCAATCAGCGCCGCGGCTTCCGGCTCGACGTCATCCACCACCAGCAGATTTTTTACCGGCACGCAGAGGTACTCGCTAAACCCGCCGTCCCGATGTACGCCGATCACGGAAATTTTCTCGCAGCAGTTTGTCCGGCCGCTCAGGCAGGCCGGACACTGACCGCAGGCGACGTAGGGTATGACGGCAACCTGCTGTCCGCTTTTCAGATTAAGAATATTTTTACCCAGACCGATAATCTCACCGCATATTTCATGACCGAGCACGCGCGGATAGCTAAAAAAAGGTTGATTCCCTCCCCAGGCATGAATATCCGTACCACAAATCCCCACCGTTTTTATTTTAATAAGCACTTCATCATCGCCGGGAATGGGAATCTGGCGTTTTTCCCAGCGCAATATTTTGGGTTCCTGACACACTAATGTATTCATCGACGTCATAATAATTTCCTCCGTATTTGTTGGTTTAGATATCGATGAAAAACAGAGGTGAGAATAAATTCATTGCAAAAATTGTGAAATCTCACGCACAAAACTGTTTTAAATCCGGCTTTAATAGCTAAAAAAATGGAGATGCATAATGAGCCGCTCGCAAAACCTTCGTCACAACGTCATTAACCAGGTCATTAACGATATGGCGCGCGGCTTTCTTCCGTCGCCGCTGCCCTCACAAAGCGCGCTGGCGGAGATGTACAACATCAGCCGCACCACCGTGCGCCATATCCTCAGCCACCTGTGCGAGCGCGGCGTGCTGCGCCAGAGCGGTCAGGACTACCAGATCCTTCGCCAGCCGGAGATGCAGGACGGCTTCGATGGCTCCAGCGCCTCGCTGGCCGAGCAGAACCGTCTCTTCGAGCAGGCGTTTTACACCATGATTAACCAGCGCCAGCTGCGCGCCGGAGAGATATTTTCCGAGCTACAGCTGGCGCGTGCTGCCGGCGTCAGCCCGGTCGTGGTCAGGGAGTTTTTGTTGAAATTCAGCCGCTACAACCTGATTGAAAGCGAAAAGCGCGGCCAGTGGAATATGAAGAAGTTTGAGCAATCCTGGGCCGAGCAGCTGTTCGAACTGCGGGAAATGCTGGAAACCCACGCGCTACAGCACTTCCTCAACCTCCCGGACAACGACGCCCGCTGGCTGCAGGCGAAAACCCTGCTTGAGCGCCATCGCGCCCTGCGTGACAGCATCGGCGACAGCTTTCGTATGTTTTCCCAGCTCGATCGCGACTTTCATTCTCTGCTCCTGTCCGCGGCTGAGAATATATTTTTTAATCAATCCCTTGAGATTATTTCCGTGATTTTTCACTTTCACTATCAGTGGGATGAGAGCGACCTTAAACAGCGCAATATCATCGCCATTGATGAACATATGACTATCCTGAGCGCGCTTATCTGCCGCAGCGATCTGGACGCCAACCTGGCGCTGCGTAACCACCTGAACTCGGCGAAGCAATCAATGATTAACTCGCTCAGGCAGAGCGAATCCCTGGCTTATTAAGTACCGATTAAAAACAGAAAATGATAATCAGCAGCACAGATCTCAAAACATAAACCAGCGCCAGAAAAAAGGTTATTTATGCTGAAAACAAGTCGACTTACTTTACTGTGAAATAGGTGGGTGGGTTTTAAACCATTCGATGTCACTTGTCGTTCAAATAGAATAACCAGGAGTCAGGCGTGGAATCACGAAATATCACTATCGACCCGCAGACAACCTTTGATAAAGGAAAGGCGGAGACGATGACTGTTCCGTTAGATAATACGTTAACGCGTAGTACTCGCATTAAAAAAATTCAGACAACGGCAATGATCCTGTTATTTCTGGCGGCGGTGATTAATTACCTCGACAGAAGTTCATTGTCCGTCGCGAACTTAACGATTCGCGAGGAGCTGGGGCTCAGCGCCACCGAAATCGGGGCGCTGCTGTCCGTTTTCTCGCTGGCCTACGGCATCGCCCAGCTCCCCTGCGGGCCGCTGCTGGACCGTAAAGGTCCGCGCATCATGCTGGGGCTGGGGATGTTTTTCTGGTCGCTGTTTCAGGCGGTCTCGGGGATGGTACACAGCTTTACCCAGTTCGTGCTGGTGCGTATCGGCATGGGGATCGGCGAAGCGCCGATGAACCCCTGCGGCGTCAAGGTGATCAACGACTGGTTTAATATCAAAGAGCGCGGCCGCCCGATGGGCTTCTTTAACGCCGCCTCGACGATTGGCGTCGCGATCAGCCCGCCGATCCTTGCCGCCATGATGCTGATGATGGGCTGGCGCGGGATGTTTATCACCATCGGCGTGCTGGGGATCTTCGTCGCTATCGGCTGGTATATGCTCTATCGCAACCGGGAAGATATCTCTCTCACCGCCGACGAGCAGGCCTACCTTAACGCCGGAAGCGTCAACGTTCGCCGCGACCCGCTGAGCTTTTCCGAATGGCGCAGCCTGTTTAAAAACAAAACCATGTGGGGAATGATGCTGGGCTTCAGCGGCATCAACTATACCGCGTGGCTGTATCTGGCCTGGCTGCCGGGCTACCTGCAAACGGCGTATAGCCTCGATCTGAAAAGTACCGGTTTTATGGCCGCCATTCCGTTCCTGTTCGGCGCCGCCGGTATGCTTATCAACGGCTACGTCACCGACTGGCTGGTTAAAGGCGGCATGGCGCCGATCAAAAGCCGTAAAATTTGCATTATTGCCGGGATGTTCTGCTCCGCCGCGTTTACGTTAATTGTGCCGCAGGCCACTACCTCTATCGCTGCGGTGCTGTTAATCGGTATGGCGCTGTTCTGCATCCACTTTGCCGGCACCTCCTGCTGGGGGTTGATTCACGTCGCGGTGGCCTCGAGAATGACCGCGTCCGTCGGCAGCATCCAGAACTTCGCCAGCTTTATCTGCGCCTCCTTCGCGCCGGTGGTGACCGGGTTTATCGTCGATACCACCCACTCATTCCAGCTGGCGCTGATTATCTGCGGCTGCGTGACCGCCCTCGGCGCGCTGGCCTATATTTTCCTGGTTCGTCAGCCGATTAGCGACCCGCGTAACGGCTGAATCTCAACGCCCTGCTGGCGGCGGGGCGCTCAACGTTGCGCTCATTTCATACTGTTTTAATGCCATGGGCGTATAGCCGGCGGCGTGAAACAGCGGCGTAAAGCGCTCCGGGATGGTCACCGAGGTCCCGAGCCCCGGAAAGCGTTTGGCGAGCGCCATCAGCATTTCCCGTCCCAGCCCGCGCCCGCGGGCGGCGGGATCGACCCATAAAAACTGCAGCTGCGGCCTGCTGGTTAAGGTCGCCAGCACGGCGAAAGCCTGTTGATGTAGGCTCAGCGCCCGGCACGGCAGGGTGCTGAAGGTGAGCGGGTCCATCAGCCACGGCAGCTGGCCGTTAATCTCGGCGCCGGCCCTGCGCGTCAGCGCCAGCACGTCATACTCCTGCAATACGGATGACTCCTCGCTCGCGGCCTGCGCGCTCAGATAGCCGCACAGCCCGTGCCGCACCTCGAAGCCCAGCGATTGATACAGCGCCACCGCGGCGTGGTTGTCGCGGATAACCTCCAGCCACATCCGCCGTACGCCCTGCTCGCGCAGCGCGTCGATAAGCGGCGACATCAGCCGGCGGCCAACGCCCTTTCCGCGATACGCAGGCCGCACCGCGAACGCCGCCAGCCTGGCTTCATCGCCGCGTCGGACGACGACCGCCATCGCCGCGGGGACATCTCCATCCAGCCAGACGCAGGAATCCAGCAGGCTCAGCCCTTCGGCGCTAAAACGCTGGACAAAAACCTCTACCGATAGCGTGACGGGAACCAGGTAATCTTCGAAACAGTCGCAAAGGATCGTCGTCAGCTGCGCGACGCTGAACTGGGTGGCGGAAACGGCGGTAAGCTCCATACATTTCTCCCGGAGGCTGCTATGCTGAGGTGATGAAAACTAACACTATAACCGCCGCCGCGACGTTACGCCTGACTGAGGAGAGAGACATCCCTCTTCTGCCCGCCATTGAGCGCTCGGCGGCCCAGGCTTTTCGCCAGATCCCGGCGCTGGCCTGGCTGGCGGAAAGCGAAGTGATAAGCCCCGAGCGCCACCGGCTGTTTCTTGAAACTGACCATAGCCTGCTGGCCGTGGCCGATGACCAACCGATAGGCTTCCTGCTGAGCGAACCGCTGGATGATGCGCTGTTTATCGTGGAGATCGCCGTTCATCAGGCGTGGCAGGGACGAGGCGTTGGCCGCATGATGCTGGAGCAGGTTATAGAGACAGCCCGCCAGGCGGCGTATCCGGCGGTCACGCTCACCACCTTCCGCGACGTGCCGTGGAACGCGCCGTTTTACACGCGCCTGGGGTTTTCAATGTTAAGCGAGCTAAGGCTACCGGCGGGACTGGCGGCGAAAAGGGAGCTGGAAACGGAACACGGCCTGCCGCCGGAAACGCGCTGCGCCATGCGCTTAGCGCTGTAGCCTCCGGCGCTGATTTCAGCGGCGGAATATGGTACAAAGTACCATTCAAAACTTACCCGTTGATACCCGTATGTCCTGGTCAATCGATATCATTTCCTGCATTACCGATCGCTTTGTGGAACTCACGGCGACCGAAAAACGCATCGCGCAGTTTATTCTCGATGATGTCGCGGCGGCGGCGGAGCTGCCCATCGCGGAGATGGCGCGCCTGACCCACACCAGCCAGGCCTCGGTCACCCGCTTTGCCCGGGCGCTCGGCTGCAAAGACGTCCGCGAGCTGAAGATGAAGCTCGCGCAATCCCTGGCGGTCGGGCAGCGATTTATCCTCGATGTTCCGGACCTTGAGGGCGTGCAGGGGATCTACGAGTCGATCATCGGCGTGCTGGAGACCAACCGCCGGGCGCTGGATATTGAGGCGCTGAAGCGCGCGGTGAGCTGGCTGAGCGACGCGCGGCAGATCCTGGCCCTCGGGATGGGCGGCGGCTCCACCATCTGCGCCCAGGAGATCCAGTACCGTCTGTTTCGCCTCGGTCTGCCGGTGGTCAGCCAGAACGACGGCCTGCTGGTGCGCATGATGAGCTCGGCGGTGACGCCAAAGGATGTGGTTATCGTGCTGTCGCTGGGCGGCTATACCCAGGAAATTATTGAGAGCGCGGCGATTGCCAGGCAGTACGGCGCAAAGGTCATTGCCATCACCCCCGCCGGAACGCCGCTGGCGGAGCAGGCGGATCTGGTGCTGCCGCTGCTGGTGCGCGAAAACGACTATATCTTCAAGCCCAGCACTTCACGCTATGCGATGCTGGCGATGGTTGACGTGCTGGCCACCGAACTGGCGATGGCCAACAAAACCCAGGCAAAGGGCAGGCTGCGCCGGATTAAGCTGGCGCTCGACAGCCATCGCGGCGGCGTCGACAGGCAGCCGCTGGGCGATTAACCGCTGCGGGCGGCGGCGATAAACCTCTCCGCCTGCTGACGGGTACGCTCCACGGCCTGCCCGGCGCGATACAGATCGCTTCCCAGACCGGCGCCGGCGCATCCCGCCTCGACCCAGCTCGCCAGATTCTCCGGCGTCACGCCGCCGACCGCCAGCACCGGCACCTCCGGCGGCAGCACCGCTTTCAGCGCCCGAATATAGTCCGGGCCGAAGGTGGAAGACGGGAAAATCTTCAGCCACTGCGCCCCGGCGTCCAGCGCGCTGAACGCCTCGGTCGCGGTAGCGCATCCTGCGCAGACCCGCATTCCGCGCGCCACCGCCCGGCGGATCGTCGTCGGCTCAGTATTCGGCGTCACGATAAGCTTCGCCCCGGCATCGGCCAGAAAATCGACCTGCTCCACCTTAAGCACCGTTCCCGCGCCAATCACCGCCTGCTCGCCGAAGCGTGCGGCCATCTGCGGAATGCTCTGCTGCCAGTCCGGTGAGTTGAGCGGAATTTCGATATAGCGAAATCCCGCCTTTATCAGCGTCTCAATATGCTCCGCCGCCTCAGCGGGGCGAATACCGCGTAAAATCGCTACCAGTTTAATCTTGTCCATGCATTATCCTCGCCATGCCGCCCAGCAGCGCCTCATCGCCGCTGCAGCTGTTAACCGTCATTCCGCGCGCCCTCATCGCCCGGCTGTAGCGGGCATTCAGCGCCGGGTCGCCAACCAGCGTGACGCCGGAGGTACGGTAACGCTGCCCGAGGGTCGCCACCTCCGCGCCAATCAGCAGCCCGGAGAGATAGTCGCTGACCGAGGTTGCCGCCAGCGCCCCGAGTACCCGGGCGGCCCTGGCGACAAACAGTTCGCTAATCAGCGACGGCTGCGCCAGCCCTTTTTCCAGCCCCTGTTCAAACGCCGCCTCGTCCGCCTGCTGGGCCGGCAGCCCTTTGCCGATCAGCGATTGCGTCATCAGCAGATGGTGCAGTTCGCCGGTCATCGCCGTGGCAAAATGACGCACCATGCCGTCCGTCACCTGTACCCATTTGCAGTGGGTGCCCGGCAGCACGTAGCACTCCGCTGGCGCCAGCTCCATAGCCCCCAGCAGCTGCGTCTCTTCGCCGCGCATCACGTTGAACTCCCCGTCCCGGGCAATCTTGAGCCCGGGAATAATCCACACGCCTTCAGCCACGGCGCATCGCTGCTGCCCCGGCGCGTCGATCGCCGCCGGGCAGGCCACATACGGCACCGCTTGCCAGCCCGCATCGCTGCCGATCATCCCGGCCATCAGCACCGGCAGCATTTCGGCGCCGCGCCAGGGGGCCACATGCTCCGCGAATACGTCGGCGGGCGATCGTCCGTTCAGGCGGGTGATGCCCAGCGGCAGCTGCTTCGTCCCGACGCACTGGCCGTTGCGAATCAGCCAGCCGCGCAGCTGAGTAGAGCCCCAGTCGACGGCAATATAGTCCTTCATGGTGCTTCTCCCGAGGCCTGCACCGCCGTCTTCGCCGGGATCGCCTGCCCTTCCCGCTCTTGCGTAATCATTTCCAGCGCCTGCTGACGGCTGATTTTGCTGGCTGGCGTCATGACGGTGACAAAAATGGCGGAAACGAAGCTGCCGACGACCGACGGTATGCACGGATTGCCCCAGTAAGCCAGCCAGTCTGCCTTAACCAGAACCACAATCGACACCAGCATGCCGCTCAGCAGCGCGGTGAGCGCGCCCTGCCAGTTAAAGCGCAGCCAGAAGCGGCCCAGAATTGAACAGACGAACAGCCCGGACATCAGCATGGAGATCATTTTGGTGATATAGCTGATGATATCGTTCGAGGTCAGGGCGAAGATCATCGCCAGGCCGATGACGAACGCCAGCATCCAGCGGGAGAGCGTTATCGCCTTATGCGCCGGCGGCATTTTTCCGGTAACAAGGGTGTAGACATCGCGCATCATGATGGCCACGGCGGCTATCGCATCGGAGCTGGCCGAGGACATGGTGGCGGAAAGCCCGGCAATCAGCACCACCAGCCCCAGTATCGCCGGCAGGAAGCTGGTGGCGAACAGGAAGGCGTAGTTGCTGTTCTCAAGATGGGGGTTCATTGTCCATGCCGCCATGCCGATAATCGCCGGCAGCACCGAGAAAAACAGATACAGCACGCCGGTATAGACAAACGAGCGGCGCACCGAAGAGACATCTTTCCCCGAATAAATACGCTGGCGATAGGAAGGGGTCGCCAGCACGCCGACGCCGATGACCATCGCCAGCGATAGCGCCGGAATGACGCCCAGCTTATCGACCGCGAACAGGCTCATCGCCCTGGGATCCATCGCCTGTACGATGGCATCCCATCCGCCGACGTGAACCACCGCCAGAATCGCCATCAGGATAAAGCCGAAAAAGAGAATTAATGCCTGAATGGTATCCGTCCATACCACCGCAGAATAACCGCCGATGATGACGTAAATCGCAAAGGCCAGGGCAATAATAATTTTGGCCACCGTCAGATTTATCCCCGTCGCCCAGGATAAATACATGCTGCCGCCAAGAATATGCGCCCCCAGCCAGCCAATCGAGGCAACAAATATCATTATGCCAACGATATTTTTAATTAAATGGCTGCCGCCCGTATAATAAGAGAGCTCTTCGCTCATGGTCATAAAGCGCAGTTTACGCACCGGGGCAAAAAGCCAGGCCACCAGCAAAATACCGATGGCTCCGCCCACGCCGTAGAGCATTCCGGCCCAGCCGTTGCTGTAGCCGAAGCCTACGGCGCCCATGCTTGAACCGGTCCCCACCATGGTCGCCACGGTGGAGCCCAGCGTCAGGAACAGCGGTAAGGAACGGCCGCCGAGTAAAAAATCTTCACCGCTTTTTTGATTACGCGACACGTACCAGCCAAGCCAAATCATGGCCAGCGCGTAAATAATAAAGCCGACTAAAAAGATATGACTATTCATTATTCACATCCTGCCAGTTGAGTAGGTAAAAGGTAAAAGGCTACGAAGCGCTGAATGAATTCAGCGCTCAAAAATCCTGTTTATATTTCTGGTTAATAAATTTTTATACGCGAGCCGCGTTATAACAGGTCACATCTACTTCGACTTTACAATCCACCACCAGGTCCGCGACGCAGCAGATACGGGCGGGCGGGTTGTCGCCAAAGAACTCGCGGAACACTTTATTGAAAGACTGGAAATAGCGCGCATCGGTGAGGATCACCTTGACGTGCACCACGTCGGCCAGGGTGTAGCCCGCTTCGGTCATGATATCCACGCAGTTCTGAATCGCCAGACGCGCCTGGTCGACAATTCCGCCTTCCACCACTTCACCGTCCTTCATCGGCGTCTGGCCGGAAACGTACAGCCAGCCCCCCGCCTCCACCGCGCGCGCGAACGGCAGATGCTGCCCGCCGGTGCCGGTACCGCCTTCTACGCCATAACGTTTAATACTCATTTTGCACTCCTTAGTTCATTTGGCGGCGCAGGAAACGCCCCGCGCGCCCGATAATCTTTTTGTCGCTGCCGTAGCTCATCACGCCGTTGACCATCACCGCCTCGATCCCCTCCGCCGGTTGTTTCGGGTCGGAGAAGCTGGCGACATCGCGCACCGTCTGCGGATCGAACAGCACCAGATCGGCAAAGTAGCCCACTTTCACCAACCCACGATCCGCCAGCTGGAAACGCGCCGCCGACAGCCCGGTCATTTTGTGGATAGCTGTGGTCAGCGGAAACAGCCGTTCATCGCGGCAGTAGTGGCCCAGGACTCGCGGGAACGCGCCCCACAGCCGCGGATGCGGCATCGGGTCGTTCGGCAGACCGTCGGAGCCGATCATGGTCACCGGGTAACGCAGCACCCGCCGCACGTCCTGCTCGTCCATGTTGTAGTAGATGGCGCCTGCGGGCATCAGCCGCGCCGCCGCCTCGTGCAGGCTAACCTGCCAGCCGTCGGCAATCTGCCGCAGGGTTTTCCCGGCCTGCTCGGGCTGCGCTTCCGACCAGGTGATGACGATATCGAACTCATCGGTCACCTGCTTCATATCCAGCGTCGATGAGCTGGCGGAGTAGGGATAGCAGTCGCAGGCAATCTCCTGGCGCTGGCGCATCTCATCGAAGAAGGCCAGCGTCTCGCGGGTGCGGCCCCAGTTTTTCGCGCCGGCGCACTTATGATGCGAGACCACCACCGGCACGTTGCCGTGGCGGCCAATGCGGAACGCCTCGTCGAGCGCCTCCAGAATCGGCTCGAACTCAGAACGCAGGTGGGTGGTATAAATTCCCCCCTCCGCCGCCAGCTCCTCGGCCAGCGCCATCACCTCTTCGGTGGTGGACTGAAACGCGCTGGCGTAGGCCAGCCCGCTGCTCAGACCCAGCGCCCCCTGGCGCAGCGCGTCGCGCAGCTGCACCCGCATTCCGGCGATCTCGGTGTCCGTCGCCGGACGGAACAGATCGTCCATATGGTTATTGCGCAGCGCGGTATGGCCAATCAGCGTGCCGACGTTCAATGACGGCTTCGCCGCCTCCACCGCCTGGGCGTAAGCATCAACGGTGGGGTAAACAAAGTGCTCCTGCTCGCCCAGCAGGTTCATCGGGTCAGGCACGCCGTCGCGCAGGGTCGCCGTCGCCGCGCTGATCCCGCAGTTGCCGACAATCACCGTCGTCACCCCCTGGCTCAGCTTGGGCAAATAGGCTGGCATACGAATGACGTTGATGTCGTCATGGGTATGCACATCGATAAACCCGGGCGCCAGCACGCGCCCCTGCCCGTCAATCACCTGCTCCGCCGGCAGGTTCAGCGCCGGGGCCATATCTACAATCCGATCGCCCTTCACCGCCACGTCGCCGCGAAACTGCGGTCCGCCGCTGCCGTCAATGACCGTGACGTTTTTGAAAAGCCAGTTAACTTTCATCGCAATGACTCCCTTTCAACTCTGTCGACAAGTTAACCATTTACAAGGCGGAAAAACAGTGGAAAACTACGCAAAAACCAGATCAAATTGTGATACTTTTATTCACAAACAATAAAAATCACATATTAAATTTATATTTTTCAATTAATTAAAATTGATACTCAGCTTTATTCCGAGCATAAACCCTAAAAGGATAGTGTTATGAAATACCACTCCGATACGCTTATTCCGCACAAAGCCGCCGTGATGGCCGCTCCGGCAAATCTGCTGGCGGAGGAGGTCTGCCTCCCCGCCGCGCTGCTGAAAAAAACGGCGCTGGAAAATAACATCGCCTGGATGCAGCGCTACGCCGACGCGCGCGGCGTCTCGCTGGCGCCGCACGGTAAAACAACGATGACGCCGTGGATTTTTCAGGCCCAGCAGCGGGCGGGCGCATGGGGAATCGGCGTGGGCAGCGCCTGGCAGGCCAGCGCGGCGATGGCCAGCGGCGTTGAGCGCGTTCTGATGGTCAATCAGCTGGTCGGCAGGGCGAATATGCAGGCGGTATCGCGCCTGAAGGCGCATTACCGGGCGGCGGAGTATATCTGCTGCATCGATAGCCTCGCCAACGCCCGCGCGCTGTCGGCCTTTTTCAGCGAACGGCGGCAAACGCTGGACGTGCTGATTGAGCTGGGCGTGGCCGGCGGGCGCTGCGGCTGCCGCAGCGTTGAGGATGCACAGGCTCTGGCGGAGGCCGTCGCGGACCTTCCGGGCCTTAAGCTGCGCGGACTTGAGCTGTATGAAGGGGTGTTGCACGGCGACGATCCGCAGCCGCAGGTGGAGGCTCTGCTGCGCCAGGCCGCCGATTTGGCCTGCCGGATGGAACATCTGGTTGAGGGGGAGTTTGTGCTGACCGGCGCCGGTACCGTCTGGTATGACGTGGTGTGCAATATCTGGCTGGCGGCGAAGAAACCGGCGCGCTGCCGGATCGTTATCCGTCCCGGCTGCTATATCACCCACGATCGGGGGATCTACGATATCGCGCAGAAAGCGCTGGTGGCGCGCGATCCGATCGCCTGCGATCTGGGCGGTGATTTAACCTCGGCGCTGGAGCTGATGGCGATGGTCCAGTCGGTGCCGGAAGCGGATCGCGCGGTGGTCAACTTCGGCAAGCGCGACTGCGCCTTCGACGCCGGACTGCCGCAGCCGATCGCTCGCTATCGCAACGGCGCGCAGCTGTCTGCGGCGGGGATCGAAAGCGTCGGGATCATGGATCAGCACTGTATGCTGCGCCTCGCGCCGGGCAGCGACGTGCAGGTCGGCGATATTCTGGTGTTCGGCACCTCGCATCCGTGCCTGACGTTTGATAAATGGAAAACCCTACTGCTGGTGGACGAGCAGTATAACGTGCTGGAAGAGCTCGATACCCTGTTCTGAGTGGCAGGGAACTCCCCGGATGGCGGCTGGCGCCTTATCCGGGCTACGGGATGGCACCGGCCCGTAGCCCCGGTAAGCACAGCGCGACCGGGGGAATATTTCTAGCTTCACGGAAGGAAAATTACGCTTCTTCCTCTCCACCCACCCCATTCCCCAGGGCGATAAACTCCTCCAGCAGCGCGGTAAGCTGACGCATTTTTTCGACGGTAAATTGGGCTTCTATCTGGCGATAGGCTTCTTCGACCTGGGCCTGGGCGCTTTCATACAGCTTCAGGCCCGCAGGCGTCAGCGAAACGTACAGCTTGCGCTGATCGTTAACCGGTTTTAAACGCAGCACCAGGCCGTCGCGCTCCATGCGGGTCAGAATACCGGTCAGGCTCGGACGTAAAATACAGGCGCGAAAGGCCAGATCGTGAAAATCCATCGACGGAATTTCGGCGAGGATGCGCACGATACGCCACTGCTGCTCGGTCAGATTGTGGCGTTTAACGATGGGCCGAAAGTGGGCCATCGCCGCTTCCCGCGCCTGCAGCAGCGCGATAGTTAACGAATCATGCATCACATACCTCTGAAATAAATCCCCAATCTGTTAATAAGTTAATAATTAGCGCTAATTCCTTCTGAAGGCAACCGGTTTCTGCCTCTGAAAAGTACCAGAAGGTACAAGAAAATTAATTATCTAATTGATTAACAACAAATAAAAAATATAACTGTAAATTTATTGTTAATCCGATCACAAAACATTCACTTCTGTTTGCCAAACCTTTCCGCAAAGCATAAAAGATGATCATTAACATATTAATGAATTAACTAACTTCCTAATTCCGTAGCAGAGGAGTGGTCAATGAAAGGTACCATCTTCGCCGTGGCGCTTAACCACCGCAGCCAGCTCGACGCCTGGCGCGAAGCGTTCCAGCAGGCCCCGTATAAAACCCCGCCGAAGACCGCGGTCTGGTTTATCAAACCGCGCAACACCGTTATCGGCGACGGCGAGAGCATTCCCTATCCGCAAGGCGAAACCGTGCAGAGCGGCGCCACCGTGGCGCTAATCGTCGGTAAAACCGCACGCAAAATCGCCGCGGAAGACGCTGCGGCTTATATTGCCGGGTACGCGCTGGCGAACGACGTCAGCCTGCCGGAAGAGAGCTTCTATCGTCCGGCCATCAAAGCCAAATGCCGCGACGGCTTCTGCCCGCTTGGCGCGCTCGCGCCGCTCAGCAACGTCGATAACCTGACCATCATCACCGAAATCAACGGTCGCGAGGCGGACAGCTGGAATACCGTCGATCTCCAGCGCTCCGCCGCCGAGCTGCTGAGCGCCCTGAGCGAATTCGCCACCCTCAATCCCGGCGATGCGATTCTGATCGGTACGCCCCACTCCCGCGTTACGCTGCGCCCCGGCGATCGCGTACGCATTCTCGCCGAGGGCTTCCCGGCGCTGGAAAACCCGGTGGTTGCTGAAGGAGAACTAGCATGAAACAGGCACGTATTGAGTGGCAGGGGCAACGGCACGATGTCCAGGTTGATGAACGCGGTCAGGTCCAGCTCGCCAACGGCAGGTTACTTCAGGAAGGCGAGTTTCGCTGGCTGCCGCCCGCCGACGGCACCCTGTTCGCGCTGGGCCTGAACTACGCCGATCACGCCAGCGAGCTGGCGTTTACGCCGCCAACCGAGCCGCTGGTATTTATCAAAGCGCCCAACACCTTTATCGGCCACCGCCAGGAGTCGGTGCGCCCGGATAACGTCGAGTACATGCACTACGAGGCTGAACTGGTGGTGGTGATCGGCAAAACCGCGCGTAAGGTCACCGAAGCCGACGCCATGGAGTACGTAGCCGGGTACACCGTCTGCAACGACTACGCCATCCGCGACTACCTGGAAAACTACTATCGTCCCAACCTGCGGGTCAAAAGCCGCGACACCCTGACGCCGATAGGCCCGTGGATCGTCAGCAAAGAGGCGATCCCCGATCCGCACAACCTGGCGCTGTGCACCTGGGTCAACGGCGAACTGCGCCAGCAGGGCACCACCGCCGATCTGATCTTCAGCATTCCGTTCCTGATCGCTTACCTCAGCGAATTTATGACCCTGCAGCCGGGCGACATGATCGCCACCGGCACGCCGAAGGGGCTGTCGGACGTGGTGCCGGGCGATGAAGTGATCGTCGAAGTGGAAGGCGTCGGCCGCCTGGTCAACCACATCATTAGCCAGCAGGCATATGAGGAGAAGCTGTCATGAAAAAAATTAACCACTGGATCAACGGCAAAAACGTCGCCGCCGCGAAATATTTCCATACCACTAACCCGGCCACCGGCGAAGTGCTGGCGGAAGTCGCCTCCGGCGGCGCCGACGAGGTGAATCAGGCGGTGGCGGCGGCGAAAGAGGCGTTTCCGAAATGGGCCAATCTACCGATGAAAGAGCGCGCGCGTCTGATGCGCCGGCTGGGAGATCTGATCGACCAGAACGTCCCCGAGATCGCCGCCATGGAGACCGCCGATACCGGCCTGCCGATCCACCAGACCAAAAACGTGCTGATCCCGCGCGCCTCGCACAACTTCGAATTCTTCGCCGAAGTGTGCCAGCAGATGAACGGCAAGACCTACCCGGTTGACGACAAGATGCTCAACTACACCCTCGTGCAGCCGGTCGGCGTCTGCGCGCTGGTGTCGCCGTGGAACGTGCCGTTTATGACCGCCACCTGGAAGGTGGCGCCGTGCCTCGCGCTGGGCAATACCGCGGTGCTGAAGATGTCCGAACTGTCGCCGCTAACCGCCGACCGTCTTGGCGAGCTGGCGCTGGAGGCGGGTATTCCGCCGGGGGTGCTGAACGTGGTTCAGGGCTACGGCGCGACGGCGGGCGATGCGCTGGTCCGCCACCATGACGTACGCGCGGTCTCGTTCACCGGCGGTACCGCCACCGGGCGCAACATCATGAAAAACGCCGGGCTGAAAAAGTACTCCATGGAGCTGGGCGGCAAATCGCCGGTGCTGATTTTCGAAGACGCCGATATTGAGCGCGCCCTCGACGCCGCGCTGTTCACCATTTTCTCGATCAACGGCGAACGCTGCACCGCCGGCTCGCGCATCTTCATTCAGCAGAGCATCTACCCCGAGTTCATTAAACGCTTCGCCGAGCGGGCTAACCGCCTGCGCGTCGGCGACCCCACCGACCCGAATACCCAGGTGGGCGCGCTGATTAGCCAGCAGCACTGGGAGAAAGTCTCCGGCTATATCCGCCTCGGCATTGAAGAAGGGGCGACCCTGCTGGCCGGCGGCGCGGATAAACCCGCCGATCTGCCCGCCCATCTGAGAAACGGCAACTTCCTGCGGCCAACGGTGCTGGCGGACGTCGATAACCGCATGCGCGTGGCGCAGGAAGAGATTTTTGGCCCGGTAGCCTGTCTGCTGCCGTTTAAAGACGAGGCGGAAGGTCTGCGCCTGGCCAACGACGTGGAGTACGGCCTCGCCTCTTATATCTGGACCCAGGACGTCAGCAAAGTGCTGCGCCTGGCGCGCGGCATCGAAGCCGGAATGGTGTTCGTCAACACCCAGAACGTCCGCGACCTGCGTCAGCCGTTCGGCGGCGTGAAGGCCTCCGGTACCGGCCGCGAAGGCGGCGAATACAGTTTTGAAGTGTTCGCTGAAATGAAAAACGTCTGCATCTCGATGGGCGACCATCCGATCCCAAAATGGGGAGTCTGATATGGGAAAGTTAGCGTTAGCAGCAAAAATTACTCACGTACCGTCGATGTATCTCTCTGAACTGCCGGGTAAAAACCACGGCTGCCGCCAGGGAGCCATCGATGGGCATAAAGAAATCGGCAAGCGGTGCCGCGAGCTGGGCGTGGATACCATCATCGTTTTTGATACCCACTGGCTGGTTAACAGCGCCTACCACATCAACTGTGCCGACCATTTCCAGGGCGTCTACACCAGCAACGAGCTGCCGCATTTTATTCGCGACATGACCTATGACTATGACGGTAACCCGGCGCTCGGCCACCTGATCGCCGACGAAGCGGTCAAGCTCGGGGTCCGCGCCAAAGCGCATAACATTCCGAGCCTGAAGCTGGAGTATGGCACCCTGGTGCCGATGCGCTACATGAACAGCGATAAGCATTTCAAAGTGGTCTCTATCTCGGCGTTCTGTACCGTTCATGATTTTGCCGACAGCCGCAGGCTGGGCGAAGCCATTCTTAAGGCTATCGAGAAATATGACGGCACCGTGGCGGTCTTTGCCAGCGGCTCGCTGTCGCACCGTTTTATCGACGACCAGCGCGCCGAAGAGGGGATGAACAGCTATACCCGCGAGTTCGATCACCAGATGGACGAACGGGTCGTGAAGCTGTGGCGCGAAGGCAAATTCAAAGAGTTCTGCACCATGCTGCCGGAGTACGCCGACTACTGCTTCGGCGAAGGCAATATGCACGACACGGTGATGCTGCTGGGCCTGCTGGGCTGGGACAAATACGACGGCAAAGTAGAGTTTATTACCGAGCTGTTCGCCAGCTCCGGCACCGGTCAGGTCAACGCCGTCTTCCCGCTGCCGGAAACGGCGTAAGGAGCACGCAGAATGCCGCATTTTATCGCTGAATGTACCGACAACATCCGCGAGCAGGCTGATTTACCGGGCCTGTTCGGCAAAGTGAACGCCGCGCTGGCGGCCACCGGCATCTTCCCCATCGGCGGCATTCGCAGCCGCGCCATCTGGCTGGATACCTGGCAGATGGCCGACGGCCAGCACGATTACGCCTTTGTGCATATGACGCTGAAAATTGGCGCCGGACGCAGCCTGGAGAGCCGCCAGGACGTGGGCGATATGCTGTTCACGCTGATCAAAGCCCATTTCGCCGCGCTGATGGAGAGCCGCTATCTGGCGCTGTCGTTTGAGATTGATGAACTGCACCCGACACTGAACTACAAGCAGAACAACGTGCACGCCTTGTTTAAATAGCGTGCGGCCGGTCAGGCCCTCTCCCGCCGGGAGAGGGTGAAACGACGCCGGCTTTTATTTCCGGCGCAGCAGCACCGAATGACGTAACAGGAAGCAACTATGCTCGATAAACATACCCATACCCTGATCGCCCAGCGGCTAAACCAGGCGGAAAAACAGCGTGAACAGATCCGCGCTATTTCGCTGGATCACCCGACGATCACTATCGAAGATGCCTACGCGGTACAGCGCGAATGGGTAAATATGAAAATCGCCGAAGGCCGCGTGCTGAAAGGACATAAAATCGGCCTGACCTCAAAAGCAATGCAGGCCAGTTCGCAAATCAGCGAACCGGATTACGGCGCGCTGCTGGACGATATGTTTTTCCACGACGGCGGCGATATTCCTACCGACCGCTTTATCGTCCCGCGTATCGAAGTGGAGCTGGCCTTCGTGCTGGCCAAACCGCTGCGCGGCCCCCACTGCACCCTGTTCGACGTCTACAACGCCACCGACTACGTGATCCCGGCGCTGGAGCTGATTGACGCCCGCTGCCACAACATCGACCCGGAAACCCAGCGCCCGCGCAAAGTCTTCGACACCATCTCCGATAACGCCGCCAACGCCGGGGTGATCCTCGGCGGCCGCCCGATTAAACCCGACGAGCTGGATCTGCGCTGGATCGCCGCCCTGCTCTATCGCAACGGCGTGATTGAAGAGACCGGCGTCGCCGCGGGGGTGCTGAATCACCCGGCCAACGGCGTGGCCTGGCTGGCGAACAAGCTGGCGCCGTACGACGTCCAACTGGAAGCCGGGCAGATTATTCTCGGCGGCTCCTTTACCCGTCCGGTACCGGCGCGCAAGGGCGACACCTTCCACGTCGACTACGGCAACATGGGCGCGATTAGCTGCCGCTTTGTCTAGGAGAAACATGATGCATAACGCCTTTAAAGACGCCTTAAAAGCGGGTCGTCCGCAGATTGGCCTGTGGCTGGGGCTGACCAGCAGCTACAGCGCCGAGCTGCTAGCCGGGGCCGGGTTCGACTGGCTGCTGATCGATGGCGAGCACGCGCCAAACAGCGTGCAGACGATACTGACCCAGCTACAGGCGATCGCCCCCTACCCCAGCCAGCCGGTGGTGCGGCCGTCGTGGAACGACCCGGTGCAGATTAAACAGCTGCTGGATATCGGCGCGCAAACCCTGCTGGTGCCGATGGTGCAGAACGCCGACGAAGCGCAGCTGGCGGTGAAAGCCACCCGCTACCCGCCGGCGGGCATTCGCGGCGTCGGCAGCGCGCTGGCCCGCGCCTCGCGCTGGAACCGCGTCCCGGATTATCTCCATCAGGCCAACGACGCGATATGCGTGCTGGTGCAGATCGAAACCCGCGAAGCGCTCAACAATCTGCCGCAGATCCTCGATGTCGAGGGCGTGGACGGCGTGTTTATTGGCCCGGCGGATCTGAGCGCCGATATGGGCTTCAGCGGCAACCCGCAGCACCCGGAAGTGCAGGCCGCCATTGAGCGCGCCATCGGGCAAATTCGCGCGGCGGGCAAAGCGCCGGGGATCCTGATGGCCAGCGAGCCGCTGGCGAAGCGCTACCTGGAACTCGGCGCGCTGTTTGTCGCCGTCGGCGTCGATACCACCCTGCTGGCCCGCGGCGCGGAAGCGCTGGCGGCGCGATTTGGCGCGGAAAAAACCGCCCAGGGTTCGTCAGGCGTCTATTAATACCCGCAGTACCCTACAAAATTCCCATTAGAGGAAAATGATAATGAGCGATACATCATCTGCCATCCCGGAAAAGTTCGATCCGGCTAATCAGCACAAGCAGCTGACGGCGCAGCAGCAGTCGGTTATCAACAAGCTCTTTCGCCGCCTGATCGTCTTTTTGTTCGTGCTGTTTATCTTTTCGTTTTTAGATCGCATCAATATCGGTTTTGCCGGGCTGACCATGGGCCAGGATCTGGGCCTTAACGCCACCATGTTTGGTCTTGCCACCACCCTGTTTTACGCCACCTACGTGATATTCGGCATTCCCAGCAACGTGATGCTCAGCATCGTTGGCGCTCGCCGCTGGATCGCCACCATCATGGTGCTGTGGGGCATCGCCTCCACCGCCACCATGTTCGCGACCGGACCGAACAGTCTTTATATCCTGCGCATGCTGGTGGGGATCACCGAGGCCGGTTTTCTGCCCGGCATTCTGCTCTATCTGACCTACTGGTTCCCGGCCTTTTTCCGCGCCCGCGCCAACGCGCTGTTTATGATCGCGATGCCGGTGACCACCGCGCTGGGGTCGATCGTCTCCGGCTATATCCTGTCGATGGACGGCCTGCTGAACCTGCACGGCTGGCAGTGGCTGTTCCTGCTGGAAGGCTTCCCGTCGGTGCTGCTCGGTATTATGGTCTGGTTCTGGCTTGATGATTCGCCGTCGAAGGCGAAATGGCTGACCGCGGATGATAAAAAATGCCTGCAGGAGATGATGGATAACGACCGCCTGACGCTGGTCCAGCCGGAAGGGGCGATCAGCCATCACGCCATGCAGCAGCGCAGCCTGTGGCGGGAAGTGTTCACGCCGATCGTGCTGATGTACACCCTGGCCTACTTCTGCCTGACCAATACGCTCAGCGCGATCAGCATCTGGACGCCGCAGATCCTCAAAAGCTTTAACGAAAGCAGCAGCAATATCACCATCGGCCTGCTGGCGGCGATCCCGCAGATTTGTACCATTCTGGGAATGATCTACTGGAGCCGCCACTCCGATAAACATCAGGAGCGTAAGCACCACACCGCCCTGCCGTTCCTGTTCGCCGCCGCGGGCTGGCTGCTGGCGTCGGCCACCAATCACAACCTGATCCAGCTGCTCGGGATCGTGATGGCCTCCACCGGATCGTTTAGCGCAATGGCCATTTTCTGGACCACGCCGGATCAGTCGATCAGCCTGCGCGCCAGAGCGATCGGCATCGCGGTGATCAACGCGACGGGTAATATCGGATCGGCGCTCAGCCCCTTTATGATCGGCTGGCTGAAGGATATTACCGGCAGCTTCAGCAGCGGCCTGTGGTTCGTCGCCGCCCTGCTGGTCATCGGCGCGATGATTATCTGGGTGATTCCGATGAAAGGAACGCGTCCGCGCGCGACGCCGTAAGGAGCCGCCATGTGCCAGAGCCCGATAGCCAATATCGATATTAATAAAGAGTACGATGAGAGCCTGGGGACGGAAGATGTGCATTATCAATCGTTTGCCAGGATGGCAGAGTTCTTTGGCCGCGATATGCAGGCGCACCGTCACGACCAGTATTTTCAGATGCACTTTCTCGATACCGGGCAGATTGAGCTGCAGCTCGACGATCATCGCTATTCGGTGCAGGCGCCGCTGTTTGTCCTGACGCCGCCCTCGGTGCCGCACGCTTTTATCACCGAGTCCGATAGCGACGGTCACGTGCTGACGGTGCGCGAGGATCTGGTCTGGCCGCTGCTGGAGGTGCTCTATCCCGGCACGCGGGAGGCTTTCGGTCTGCCGGGCATCTGCCTGTCGCTGGCCGACAGGCCCGAGGAGCTGGCGGCGCTGGCGCACTACTGGCGGCTGATTGAACGGGAATCGACGTCGCAGCTGCCGGGGCGGGAACATACCCTGACGCTGCTGGCGCAGGCGGTGTTCACCCTGTTGCTGCGCAACGCGAAGCTTGACGATCACGCGGCCAGCGGGATACGCGGCGAGCTCAAGCTGTTCCAGCGGTTTAACCAGCTGATCGACGGCCACTACCATCAGCACTGGACGGTGCCGGATTACGCCAGCGAGCTGCATCTGACCGAATCCCGGTTAACCGATATCTGCCGCCGCTTCGCCAACCGGCCGCCCAAACGGCTGATTTTCGACAGGCAGCTGCGCGAAGCCAAGAGGCTACTGCTCTTTTCCGACAGCGCGGTCAACGAGATAGCCTGGCAGCTGGGCTTTAAGGATCCGGCCTATTTTGCCCGCTTTTTTAACCGCTTAGTCGGCTGCTCGCCGAGCGCGTTCAGAACGCAAAAAGTACCGGTATCATAAGAGCTTGCCGGGGACGGCGCGGCGAGTTCGCAGCCGTCTGAGAGGCGGTATCCCGGGCAAGGCGCATCAAGCGCCGCCCCCCCGGAGCAGAGTGCAGAATCGCTGCATTTCCCGGAGGCGATGCTGCGCATCTGTCCGGCCTACACATTCAAAACCCGCCCTGGCTTGTCGTCGGATCACCGGGGAGCCAGGCCGGAAAATAGAAAAACCAACCCCCGATCACATAACCCAACCCCGCCTGAAAAGTACCGACCGTTGACCTAAAAGTCTCTTCACGAAAGCCGCGTTAACCGCTTCAATTGAACAACAAAAACAAAACATAAATTTAACATCGCATTCCGATTAATACTGAAGAGGTCACCTATGAAACCTGAAAATTTCCGTGCCGACGCTAAACGCCCGTTAACCGGTGAAGAGTACCTGAAGAGCCTGCAGGACGGCCGCGAAATCTATATCTACGGCGAACGCGTTAAGGACGTGACCACCCACCCGGCGTTCCGCAACGCCGCCGCCTCCGTCGCCCAGATGTACGACGCGCTGCATAAACCCGAGCTGCAGGATACCCTGTGCTGGGGCACCGATACCGGCAGCGGCGGCTATACCCACAAGTTCTTCCGCGTCGCGAAAAGCGCCGACGATCTGCGCCAGCAGCGCGACGCTATCGCCGAATGGTCGCGCCTGAGCTACGGCTGGATGGGCCGTACCCCGGACTACAAAGCCGCGTTCGGCTGCGCGCTAGGCGCAAACCCGGCGTTTTATGGTCAGTTTGAACAGAACGCCCGTAACTGGTACACCCGCATCCAGGAAACCGGCCTCTACTTTAACCACGCCATCGTCAACCCGCCCATCGACCGCCATAAGCCAGCCGACGAAGTGAAAGACGTCTATATCAAGCTGGAGAAAGAGACCGATGCCGGGATCATCGTCAGCGGCGCGAAAGTGGTAGCCACCAACTCGGCGCTCACCCACTACAACATGATTGGCTTCGGCTCGGCGCAGGTGATGGGCGAAAACCCGGACTTCGCGCTGATGTTCGTCGCGCCGATGGACGCCGAAGGGGTCAAGCTTATCTCCCGCGCCTCCTATGAGCTGGTCGCCGGAGCAACCGGATCGCCCTACGATTATCCGCTCTCCAGCCGCTTCGACGAAAACGATGCGATCCTGGTGATGGATAATGTGCTGATCCCATGGGAAAACGTGCTGATCTATCGCGACTTCGATCGCTGCCGCCGCTGGACGATGGAGGGCGGCTTCGCCCGCATGTATCCGCTGCAGGCCTGCGTGCGTCTGGCCGTGAAGCTCGATTTCATCACCGCCCTGCTCAAGCGCTCGCTGGAGTGCACCGGCACCCTTGAATTCCGCGGCGTGCAGGCGGATCTCGGCGAAGTGGTGGCCTGGCGCAATATGTTCTGGGCGCTGAGCGATTCGATGTGCGCCGAAGCCACGCCGTGGGTTAACGGCGCGTATCTGCCGGATCACGCCGCGCTGCAAACCTATCGCGTGATGGCGCCGATGGCCTACGCCAAAATCAAAAACATTATTGAACGCAACGTCACCAGCGGCCTGATCTATCTGCCGTCCAGCGCCCGCGATCTCAATAATCCGCAGATCAACGAATACCTGGCGAAATACGTGCGCGGATCGAACGGCATGGATCACGTCGAGCGCATCAAGATCCTCAAACTGATGTGGGACGCCATCGGCAGCGAGTTTGGCGGCCGTCATGAACTGTACGAAATCAACTACTCCGGTAGCCAGGATGAGATTCGCCTGCAGTGCCTGCGTCAGGCGCAGAGCTCCGGCAACATGGACAAAATGATGGCGATGGTGGATCGCTGCCTGTCCGAGTACGACCAGAACGGCTGGACGGTGCCGCATCTGCACAACAATACCGATATCAACATGCTGGATAAGCTGCTGAAGTAACCGGCAGCGGGAGGTCACAATGCAATTAGATGAACAACGTCTGCGTTTTCGCGATGCCATGGCCAGTCTGTCGGCCGCCGTTAACGTCATCACCACCGAAGGCGAGGCGGGCCGCTGCGGTATCACCGCCACCGCGGTCTGTTCGGTGACCGATACGCCGCCGTCGGTAATGGTCTGCATCAACGCTAACAGCGCGATGAATCCGGTGTTCCAGGGCAACGGCAAGCTGTGCATCAACGTGCTGAACCACGAGCAAGAGGAGATGGCCCGCCACTTCGCCGGCATGACCGGGATGACGATGGATGACCGTTTCGGCCTCAGCGGCTGGCAAAAAGGCGCGCTGGGCCAGCCGGTGCTGAAAGGCGCGCTGGCGAGCCTTGAGGGCGAGATTAGCCAGGTGCAGACCATCGGTAGCCACCTGGTCTATCTGGTGGAAATCAGCAACATTACCCTGAGCCAGCAGGGCCACGGGCTGATCTACTTTAAGCGCCGCTTCCATCCGGTGATGATGGAGATGGAAGTCGTGGCGTAGTTTTGCCTTCCCCTCTCTCGCGGGAGAGGGGATTACCTCGCTTCCCCCCATCGTCACGGCGGGAATATTCCTGTGATCTCAATCACATATTTACGGACACCCGTTCTTATCCCCAACCGCTTACCCCTGCAAGTGACCGCTTAACCCCGAATATAACCACTCACAGATTTACCCAACTTTACGCGCGCGACGTTCTGGCAAGATGGTCCCCAGCATAGCTAATCAATGCCTCCTCAAACCCTAACTAAACCCAGACGGCTTCGGCCCATTATTCATCTTATTAAGCCAGGTTTTACTATGGATACTAAAAAGTTATTCAAGCACATACCCTGGGTGATTCTTGGAATCATCGGGGCATTTTGCCTCTCGGTCGTCGCTCTGCGCCGCGGCGAGCACGTCAGTGCGCTGTGGATCGTGGTGGCGTCGGTTTCCGTCTACCTCGTCGCCTACCGTTATTACAGCCTGTATATCGCGCAAAAGGTCATGAAGCTCGATCCTACGCGCTCCACGCCTGCGGTGATTAATAACGATGGCCTGAACTACGTTCCGACCAACCGCTACGTGCTGTTCGGCCACCACTTTGCCGCGATTGCCGGCGCCGGTCCGCTGGTGGGCCCGGTGCTCGCCGCGCAGATGGGCTACCTGCCGGGTACCCTGTGGCTGCTGGCGGGCGTCGTGCTGGCAGGGGCGGTGCAGGACTTTATGGTGCTGTTCATCTCCTCGCGCCGTAACGGTGCCTCGCTGGGAGAAATGATCAAGCAGGAGATGGGTCCGGTGCCGGGTTCCATCGCGCTGTTCGGCTGCTTCCTGATAATGATCATCATCCTTGCGGTGCTGGCGTTAATCGTGGTGAAAGCGCTGGCGGAAAGCCCGTGGGGCGTCTTCACCGTCTGCTCGACCGTGCCGATCGCCCTGTTTATGGGGATCTACATGCGCTTCCTGCGCCCGGGCCGCGTAGGCGAAGTATCGGTGATTGGTATCGTCCTGCTGGTAGCGTCGATTTACTTCGGCGGCGTGATTGCCCACGACCCGTACTGGGGCCCGGCGCTGACCTTTAAAGACACCACTATTACCTTTACCCTGATTGGCTACGCGTTTATCTCGGCGCTGCTGCCGGTCTGGCTGATTCTGGCGCCGCGCGACTACCTGGCGACCTTCCTGAAAATTGGCGTTATCGTCGGCCTGGCGCTGGGCATTGTTATCCTCAATCCGGACCTGAAAATGCCGGCGGTGACCCAGTACATTGACGGTACCGGTCCGCTGTGGAAAGGCGCGCTGTTCCCGTTCCTGTTTATCACTATCGCCTGCGGCGCGGTCTCCGGCTTCCACGCCCTGATCGCCTCCGGCACCACGCCGAAGCTGCTGGCTAACGAAACCGACGCCCGCTTTATCGGCTACGGCGCGATGCTGATGGAGTCCTTCGTGGCGGTGATGGCGCTGGTAGCGGCCTCAATTATCGAACCGGGCCTCTACTTCGCGATGAACACCCCGCCGGCGGGTCTGGGCATCACCATGCCGAACCTGCACGAAATGGGCGGTGAGAACGCCGCGCTGATTGCCGCGCAGCTGAGGGATGTCACCGCACACGCGGCGGCGACCGTCAGCTCCTGGGGCTTCGTGATCTCACCTGAGCAAATCCTGCAAACCGCGAAAGATATCGGCGAACCGTCGGTACTGAACCGCGCGGGCGGCGCGCCGACGCTGGCCGTGGGTATCGCTCACGTGTTCCACAAAATCATCCCGATGGCGGATATGGGCTTCTGGTACCACTTCGGTATTCTGTTTGAAGCGCTGTTTATCCT
Organism: Klebsiella sp. PL-2018; assembly: GCF_019048985.1. Lineage (NCBI taxonomy): Bacteria > Pseudomonadati > Pseudomonadota > Gammaproteobacteria > Enterobacterales > Enterobacteriaceae > Klebsiella > Klebsiella sp. PL-2018. Next base: position 760,526 of record NZ_CP077673.1, on the reverse strand, counting down.
CACCGCGCTGGATGCCGGTACCCGTGCAGGCCGCTTTATGCTGCAGGATCTGCTGGGCAACTTCGTGCCGTTCCTCAAGAAAACCGACTCGCTGGTGGCCGGTGTTATCGGTACCGCGGGCTGCGTCGGCCTGTGGGGCTACCTGCTGTATCAGGGCGTGGTCGACCCGCTGGGCGGCGTGAAGAGCCTGTGGCCGCTGTTCGGTATCTCTAACCAGATGCTGGCCGCCGTGGCGCTGGTGCTCGGCACCGTGGTGCTGGTCAAAATGCAGCGCACCAAATATATCTGGGTCACCGTGATCCCGGCCGCATGGCTGCTGCTGTGCACCACCTGGGCGCTGGGCCTGAAACTGTTCAGCACCAACCCGCAGATGGAAGGCTTCTTCTTCATGGCGCAGCAGTATAAAGAGAAGATCGCCGCCGGCGGCGAACTGACCGCGCAGCAGATTGCCAACATGAACCATATCGTGGTGAACAACTACACCAACGCGGGTCTGAGCATTCTGTTCCTGGTGGTGGTCTACAGCATCATCTTCTACGGCATCAAAACCTGGCTCAACGTGCGCAACGATAAAGTGCGTACCGATAAAGAGACCCCGTACGTGCCGGTACCGGAAGGCGGCGTGAAGACCTCTTCGCATCACTAAACCTTAATGCCGGATGGCGCTACGCTTATCCGGTCTACACAAACGAATGTTTGTAGGCCGGATGAGGCGCTAGCCGCCATCCGGCTTTATTCGTTCTCTGGGACTCAGAATGTTTGGTAACTTAGGTCAGGCAAAAAAATACCTCGGTCAGGCAGCGAAAATGCTGATTGGCATTCCGGATTACGATAATTACGTCGAGCATATGCAGACTAACCATCCGGACAAGCCGTACATGACCTACGATGAATTCTTTCGCGAACGCCAGCAGGCCCGCTACGGCGGCGACGGCAAAGGCGGCGTACGCTGCTGCTAATGGAGGCAAACATGGCACCGATTGCAGTCACCCTGCTCACCGGTTTTCTTGGCGCGGGTAAAACCACCCTGCTGCGCCATATCCTGAACGAACGGCACGGCTTTAAAATTGCCGTTATCGAAAACGAATTTGGCGAAGTCGCCGTCGATGACCAGCTTATCGGCGATCGCGCCACGCAGATTAAAACCCTGACCAACGGCTGCATCTGCTGTACCCGTTCCAACGAACTGGAAGACGTCCTGCTCGATCTGCTCGACAGCCGCGATCGCGGAGAAATTGATTTTGACCGGCTGGTGATCGAATGTACCGGCATGGCCGACCCCGGCCCGATTATCCAGACCTTTTTCTCTCACGATGTGCTGTGTGAACGCTATCTGCTGGATGGCGTGATTGCGCTGGTTGACGCGGTGCATGCCGACCAGCAGATGAATCAGTTCACCATTGCCCAGTCGCAGGTGGGCTACGCCGATCGTATCCTGCTCACCAAAACTGACGTGGCGGGCGACAGCGACAAGCTCCGCGAACGGCTGATGCGTATTAACGCCCGCGCGCCGATTTACAACGTCACCCACGGCGATATCGACCTGAATCTGCTGTTTAACACCAGCGGCTTTATGCTGGAAGAGAACGTGGTCAGCAGCAAACCGCGCTTCCACTTTATGGCCGATAAGCAGAACGACGTGTCGTCTATCGTGGTGGAGCTGGATTATCCGGTGGATATCAGCGACGTGTCGCGGGTGATGGAAAACCTGCTGCTCACCTTTGCTGAACAGCTGATGCGCTATAAAGGGATGCTATGGATCGACGGCGAGCCCAACCGCCTGCTGTTCCAGGGCGTTCAACGGCTATACAGCGCCGACTGGGACCGGCCGTGGGGCGATGAGCGGCCGCACAGTACCCTGGTGTTTATTGGGATACAGCTTCCGGAAGATGAGATTCGCACCGCATTTGCGAGCCTGCGCAAGTAGTCATGTCGCTCGCCCCCCTCTTCTGGAGGGGGAATGCGCGGCTGAAATGTAAAATTTCGTTCTTATATGTAACAATAGAAATGTTTTTGGAAATAATTAGAAAGCCAATTATTGCGTCCACAACCGCTTTTTCGCGCCTGTTCAGCGAATATTTAGCCAAAAGATTCAACTCACGCTCAACGGCTAAAGATTACCCATTGACTCCGCAGTAAAAACAACTAACAAACAACACAAATAAATATATCTAATAACAAAATTAGCATAAAACAGTCATCACTCGCTGATTTGCAGTCATAAAAATCGATTGTTAAGGTGCCCTCCGCGTAATGTAATGATGAGGCATAAAACATGAAAAAGCTGAATATCCTTCTTCTCTCGGCGTTGACTGCCGTCTCGGGATCCGCACTCGCGATGGGCGGCACCGTTGAGCAGGGCAAGAACTTCACCAACCTGAATCTGGAAATGGGGAAATCCTCTTCTGGCCTGTATGTGGAAAGCAACTGGCTCAAAAATACCGATGACGGTACCCAGACAGGCGGCGTAGGCGCGGGTTATAACCTGGAACTCGGCCCGGTGATGTTCAATGCCGGCGCGAAAGCCATCTACCTCGGCCCTAAAAAAGGCGATAACGGCGTGGCCTTCCCCATCGGCGGCGGCGTCAACGTGGCCCTGACCGACAGCATCCATCTCTATGGTGAGGGCTATGCCGCACCGGAGGGCCTGAACAATAGCGTCAAAAACTACGTTGAAGCCAACGGCGGCGTAAGCTGGACGCCAATCACCCCGGTCACGCTGAAAGTGGGCTATCGCCATGTCAGCGTCGACGGCAAAGATGGCCGCCCGGGCCACACGCTGATTGACGGCGCCTATGTCGGCGGCGGGGTTACCTTCTGATGAACGGCCGCTTCGCCGCGCTTTGCGTTCTGAGCTTCACCGTGCTGCTGTCAGGCTGCGTCCAGTACAAATGGGTGAAGCCGGGAGTCAGCGATACGGAGATGAATAAAAAGCTCACGGAGTGCGAAGCGCAGGCGCTGATCGATCTCCCCCCGGATAACGTCGTCACCGGTTCAAGCTCGGAAAAAACGGACAAAAAGAACAAGAAAAAGGATATTTCCACCAGCTATACGGTTGAGGACGCCAATGAGGGGCGCAGGGATACGCTCGTCGACAGCTGCATGTTTAAGAGCGGCTGGGATAAGATTGAAGTTCAGTGAACGCCAAAAAAACCTGCCAGATGGCAGGTTTTTGTCTTCACGCCGCTATTTATGCACGACCACCAGCTTCTGATTCACAAACTCTTTAATCCCGAGATCGGAAAGCTCGCGGCCGAACCCGGAGCGCTTAACGCCGCCAAACGGCAGCTCCGGAGCGGTATCGGTTAGCCAATTGATATAGACCATACCGGTTTCAATCCGCGACGCCATGCGTTTCGCCCTTTCGATATCCTGGCTGAATACGGCTCCGCCGAGGCCATAGTGCGAATCGTTGGCCAGCTTCACCGCCTTATCGTCATCTTTCACCACGTAGATTTGCGCGACCGGGCCGAAGAACTCTTCGAAGTAGGCCGGGTTATCGCGGGTAATGCCGGTGAGTATGGTGGGCTCGAAAAAGCTGCCTTCCCGCTGCGCGGGTTTGCCGCCCAGGTGCAGCTTCGCGCCGTTTTTCACCGCGTCGTTCACCTGCTTGGTCAGCGTCTCCAGCGCATCTTTTGAAGAGAGCGGCCCCAGCGTCGTGCGCTCATCCAGCGGATCGCCGATTTTCACCTGACGGAAGGCCTCGGTAAACTGGCTCAGGAACGAGTCGGCAATTTTTTCATGCAGGATAAAGCGCTTCGCCGCGGTGCACACCTGGCCTGCGTTGTTGAGCCGCGCCTGCACGCCGATCTTCACCGCCTTCTCCAGATCGGCGTCGTCCAGGACCACAAAGACATCATTTCCGCCCAGTTCAAGCGTCGCTTTCTTGATGTGTTTAGCCGCCTGCGCCGCCACCACGCTACCGGCTTTTTCCGAGCCGGTCAGGGCGGCACCCTGTACGCGATCGTCGGCGATAATCTTCGCCACCTGATCCTGAGAAATAAACAGGTTAGTCCACGCGCCCTCCGGCGCACCGGCTTCGCGTACCAGGTGGGCGAAGGTTTCCGCGCAGTGCGGGACGATGCTGGCGTGTTTGGCGATAACCGGGTTCCCCGCCGCCAGGTTCGGCGCCAGCACGCGCATAAGCTGATAATAAGGGAAGTTCCACGGTTCTACCGCCATCAGTACGCCGATGGGATGGTGTTCAACCCAGGCTTCACCCAGCTCGGACGGATACTTTACCGGCGCCAAAAACTGTTTGGCGTTGTCGGCGTAGTAGCGGGCAATTTGCGCGCACAGCTTCACTTCACCGCGGCTTTGCTCAATGAGTTTGCCCATTTCCTGGCTGGCGATTTTCGCCAGCTCGTCAACCCGGCCGTCGATCAGATCCGCCAGCTTGTGCAGCACCGATAGCCGCTGCGCTATATCGCCTTTCGACCACGACGAATGATATAGCGCATCCGCCTTCTGCAGAGCCGCTTCCACGTCCGCGTCGCTGTGTGCCGGGTACGCTTTGATAAGCTGATTGTTTGCAGGATTCACCGTCTGATAAGCCATATCGCATGTCTCCTTGTTATCGCTGTTAACGCAGTCATAAATACCGCACAGGATATTAAGGGTAGTCGAGATAGCTGAGGATGCGGCCAAACTCAGAGAGATACGGAATTTTCCCGAAATGGAACGGAGCGCGCTATCGGCATAAATCGCTCATAAATAACAGCACAATATCAATAAATTAGTGAGTAACAGCCCGGATATCCGCCTCCGACAAACCGGTAATTCTCAGCACCGTTTCCAGGGCCATACCTTCGGCGAGCATCGTTTGAGCAATACGCTGCGCTTCGGCGCGCTGCCCCTCCTCAACGCCCTCAAGTCGACCTTCCCGCTTCCCCTGCCTGCGCCCCACTTCACGTAACCTTTCGGCGATAGTCATGAGCTTCTCCTTATGCTGCGGAACACGCTGAGCCACTTCACGGATAAATTTCCCCAACCGAAGCGCTTTGCCCGAGTGAATCAGGTAATTAAACAGCGTTTTTAGCTGCCTGTCATTAGCGTATCCGCTAAGCAAAATGGCCGTCAGATGTTCCACAATGCCCAGCAAATCGCGCTGACGAATATGTTTTTGCATCAGCTCCAGTAAGGCGACTCTTCGATGCTGGACAATTTCGTCATCAGGCACAACGGTAATATCCACCAGCGGAAACGGCATGGTATAAAGCTGCTTAGCCAGAGCAGGGTCGGCAAACTTGTCGAGCCAGGATAACGACCAGGGATAAGGCGTGGCGACGCCATGATAGAACAGTATCGGTACAACCAGCGGCAGCGTTTTATGTCCGTTATCCAGATGGCGCTGCATCGCAGCAATGGCGTAACGCATCATTCTGAAGGCCATATACGCATCCGGAGAGCTTTGATGCTCGATGACAACATAGATATAGCCTTCTCCCGCCGCGGTTTTCAGTGCCCAAAGAACATCGGAGTAGTATGCCCGCAGGTTCTCCTCAATAAAGCTCCCGGATTCAAGCGTCAGCGAATCCAGGTCGCAAAGCTGTCTGAGCGCCGGAGGAAGATGGATATCCAAAAAGTCGCGCGCGGTATCAGCTTGACGTAAAAACTGTTTGAAGACCGCATCGTGCGGCGTTGACGTAGTACCCTTTTCCATGGCTATCCGCCTGCGTAAAAAAATCCTGCCGCCACTCTACTGCGCCATTTTTCTCATCACACACACTGTTGCTGACCTTTACGAGCCGCGACGAAAGATATCTTCCTTCGGCTGCAAGCGAGACATTTTTATTGAACGCGACTCGCGGTTCTCCCGCAGGATGAAGGCATGTTATAAACAGCTATCCCCCTCAGCTAAGGAGCCCACCGTGAGCCATACGCGCGATATTCAGCAAACCTTCTGGCGCGACGAACAGCTGCCCTGGCTGGAGCTGCGCAGCACCTGGCAAAGCCGTCAGGCCTACAAACGTCACCGCCATCCGCAGCTCTCCGTGGGGGCGATTATCGAGGGGGAAACGTGCTGTATCTGCAACGGGCAGGAGTATCTGCTGCGGCCGGGCGATCTGATTATTATCCCCGCCCAGGCGCCCCATAGCTGCAATCCGCGCGACGGCCAGCCGCGCAGCTATCATATGCTCTATCTCGAGCTAAGCTGGTGCTGGCGACAGCTGGCAAACGATGCGCATCACGAGCGGCTGATAACCTCCCAGCCGGTGATTCGCGATGCCGGGCTTTTTGCCCGGTATCTGCAGATCGTGGCGTTGATGACTCAGCAAAACACCGCCGCGCTACCCGCCAGCGTCGCCCGGTTCCTGCGCGACCTGCCGCTGCACCCGCTCGCGCCAGTGGCGCTTAGCCAGACCAGCGCGCGTTTGTTCAGTCGTCTGGCAACCAATCTGCAGGCGCCGCCGACGCTGGATAGCCTCGCCGATGAGTTTGCGCTGCGCAAAGAGACGCTGATCCGCGCCTTCAAGCAGGATACCGGCCTGACGCCCGCCAGCTTTATCAATATCGCGCGGATTGAGTTCGCCAAAACGCGCCTGCGGGCCGGGGATAATATCGCCGATGTGGGCTACCAGGCCGGGTTTGCCGACCAGAGCCACTTTCATAAAACCTTTGTCAGCTATACCGCCGCCACGCCGCGCCAGTATGCGCAGTCCCGATCAATAACAGACAATAATTAGCGTTTACGCTGGCGTAAGGTGACCTCAGATTAATACTGAGGTTGCTATGGACATACTCGCTACGCTCTTTCCCTCCGCCTTCCCCGCGCTGGCGCTCTCCCATTTTGTCGCCCTGCTGAGCCCCGGGCCGGATTTTTTTCTGCTGGTGGGCTACGCCATCCGCTATCGCCTGCGCGGCAGCGTCGGCCTGTGTATCGGCATTGCCGCCGGAAACGGTCTGTATATTCTTCTGGCCATTATCGGCTGGGGGATCCTGCGCCAGGCGCCGCAGCTGTTTACGGTGATTGAGCTGCTGGGCGCGGCGTATTTACTGTGGATTGGCAGCCTGCTGCTCAGAAGCCGTCCGACCACGCTGGCGCTGCACGGCGCCTCGGCTTCGCGCCCGCCGCTGGTGAAACAGCTTTTTCTCGGGCTGGGTTCTTCGCTGCTCAATCCGAAAAACGCGCTGTTCTACCTCGCGCTGATGACCTCCCTGCTGGGTCCGAACGTCACGCTGGTGCAGCAGGCCGTCAGCGGAGCCTGGATGACCAGCGTGGTGTTGATATGGGATCTGTTGCTGGTCACGCTGATTGCGCTACCGTCGGTGCAGCGCCGCCTTTCCGCCGTCGTCTGGCGAGTCGAGCGCACGGCCGGCGGCGTATTGATGGCTTTTGGTTGTTGGATTGTGTGGCAGTTTATTTTTAATTAATATTGTCGACGCCCCAATAAGACAAAGCCTCGTAATTTTCTTTAAAAGAATAAACGAGGCTCTATTCTATCTTTCTTTTAAAGAAAATTTATTCCAGACTATTTGCCGTCAACATATCCATCGGCACAAATACCCACTGCTGCGCTTCCGAGCCGTTAAATTCGAAAAGAATAATCGGATTCCCCTGGTTCGTGCCGCGGTTGTAGCTGTCCATAACAAAGCTCGGGTTTTGTTTGCTTTTAATAAAGCGACGTGAGCTGACTAAATCCCACCGCTGCGTCGCTTTATTCCCGCGTACCTGGAGCTCAATCGCTGCGCCTGAGCCCATACGATCCCCGCAAATGCCCAGCAGCAGCTCCTCGCTGGCGGCCAGGACGATCTCGCCGGTCCTGTCATCAACCGACCACAGAATTTTATTTAACGGTGAGGACGTCGGTAAGATAACAGCCTTAGCCCCGGCTTGCTGATCGCTAATACCTAATACCATGTCTTTTTTTGCTGCATATTTAAATATACCAATCATGAAAAACTCCTTTTATAAAAGACCAGTAGCAAGAGAAATTGATTAACGTTTTCCCTGAAATAAACAATGCCTTATTTAACCTTGAATATAATGTGATTAAGATCACTTATTAATAACTAACTTAAGAAAAAACCCATGTGGGATATATATTATGAATGCATTTAAGTTTAATTATTTAAAAATAGAATTTAAGCTACGTAAATTAAATTAACCCTCATCGTCTCTCTCGTCGGAAAAAGAGGAATCCGAATGACCAGGGCGTCAAATGGCGAAGATTTTACGCATTAGCCGTCAGGCTATATGCTTAAGCTTATGGAAAAACTGGTAATGGTGCCAACTTACTGATTTAGTGTATGATGGTGTTTTTGAGGTGCTCCAGTGGCTTCTGTTTCTATCAGCTGTCCCTCCTGTTCAGCTACTGAAGGCGTGGTGCGTAACGGTAAAAGCACTGCCGGACATCAGCGCTATCTCTGCTCTCACTGCCGTAAAACATGGCAGCTACAGTTCACTTACACCGCCTCTCAGCCCGGTACACACCAGAAAATTATTGATATGGCCATGAATGGCGTCGGATGTCGCGCCAGTGCACGCATTATGGGCGTTGGCCTCAACACGATTTTACGACACTTAAAAAACTCAGGCCGCAGTCGGTAAACTCACGCATACAACCGGGCAGTGACGTCATTGTTTGCGCGGAAATGGACGAACAGTGGGGTTACGTCGGCGCTAAATCACGCCAGCGCTGGTTGTTTTACGCGTATGACAGGATACGGAGGACGGTTGTGGCGCACGTATTCGGTGAACGCACGTTGGCCACGCTGGAGCGTCTTCTTGGCCTGCTGTCGGCCTTTGAGGTCGTGGTATGGATGACGGATGGCTGGCCGCTTTATGAATCACGCCTGAAGGGAGAACTGCACGTTATCAGCAAGCGATATACGCAGCGCATTGAGCGGCATAACCTGAATCTGAGGCAGCATCTGGCAAGGCTGGGCAGGAAGTCACTGTCGTTCTCAAAATCGGTGGAGCTGCATGACAAAGTCATCGGGCATTATCTGAACATAAAACACTATCAGTAAGTTGGAGTCATTACCGAAAAACTCGCTGAACTGAAACGCGCCAAGCTGCTGGCGCTCTCGCTGCTGCTGATTGCAGCCGCTATTTTTATCACTACCCTCGTGCTGCCGCCGACGCCATGGGTCGGTGCGCTGAAGGCTATTTCCGAAGCGGCAATGGTCGGCGCGCTGGCGGACTGGTTTGCGGTCGTGGCGCTGTTTCGCCGTATTCCGCTGCCGTTCGTTGCGCGGCATACGGCGATTATTCCGCGTAATAAGGACCGGATTGCCGATAATCTCGGCTATTTCGTGCAGGAAAAATTTCTCGATACGCCCTCTCTGGTCGCGCTGATCCGGCGCTATGAACCGGCGCTGATGCTCGGTAACTGGTTCAGCCAGCCGGAAAACGCGCGTCGGGTCGGCCAGCATCTGCTGCAGGTGATGAGCGGCTTTCTGGAGCTAACCGATGACGCGCGCATTCAGCGCCTGCTGCGTCGGGCGGTACATAAAGCGATTGATAAGATCGATTTAACCCAAACCAGCGCTATGATGCTGGAAGGGCTGACGCGCGATAACCGCCACCAGAAGCTGCTGGATTCGCTGATTAGCCAGCTGATCGCCCTGCTCCAACGCGACAGCTCGCGGGCGTTTATTGCCCGCGGCATCGTGCACTGGCTGGAGACCGAGCATCCGCTTAAAGCCAGGCTGCTGCCTACCGAATGGCTCGGCGAGCACAGCGCTGAAATGGTTACCGACGCGGTTAACACGCTGCTCGACGAAGTGAGTCAGGATCGCGCCCATCAGATCCGCCAGGCCTTCGATCGCGCGGCGCTGAAGCTGATCGACAACCTGAAGTCCGATCCGCTGATGGCGGAAAAAGCGGACAATATCAAAGCGTATCTGAAAAACGATGAGACCTTTAACCGCTATCTGGGCGAGGTATGGGCCGATCTGCGCGGCTGGGTTAAAAACGATGTTAATAGCGACGATTCACGCATTAAGCAGCGCATTGCCGAAGCCGGTCAGTGGTTTGGCGAAACGCTGCTCCACGATGAGGCGCTGCGCGAATCCCTGAACGAACATCTTGAGCAGGCGGCGCACCGGGTGGCCCCGGAGTTTGCCGCCTTCCTGACGCGCCATATCAGCGATACGGTCAAAAGCTGGGACTCCCGCGATATGTCGCGACAAATCGAGCTGAACATTGGTAAGGATCTGCAGTTTATCCGCATCAACGGCACGCTGGTTGGCGGCACTATCGGTCTGCTGCTGTGGCTGTTTTCACAAATTCCTTCGCTGCTGCATTTACATATTTAATTCAACTTTTTGTTTTTAATGTATTTCTTATATGAATACATATTAACCATTAAAAACACATGGATATTTAGGTTGACCCTAAATTTATTGCAGTGTGAAGTGCTGAAATAGTGCGCGCATAAACGGCTATTTATGGCGTAGAGACTCAACAAGGAGCCCACCGATGTTGCAATGGATGACCCGTTTTTTCGCCCGCCATTCCGCCACGCTGTTCTTCCCGGCGGCGCTGATCCTGTATGACTTTGCCGCCTATCTGACCACCGATCTTATCCAGCCGGGGATTATTCACGTGGTGCGCGACTTTGACGCCGACGTGGCGCTGGCTCCCGCCTCGGTCAGCCTGTATATGGCCGGCGGCATGGCGCTACAGTGGCTGCTCGGGCCGCTCTCCGATCGTATCGGCCGCCGTCCGGTGCTGCTCACCGGCGCGCTGATCTTTACCCTGGCCTGCTTCGCGACCCTGTTCACCACCTCAATGGAGCAGTTCCTCGCCGCGCGCTTTGTTCAGGGCACCAGCATCTGTTTTATCGCTACGGTTGGCTACGTCACCGTGCAGGAGGCGTTCGGCCAGACAAAAGCCATTAAGCTGATGGCGATTATTACCTCGATCGTGCTGATCGCGCCAATAATTGGCCCGCTCTCCGGCGCGGCGCTGATGCACTTCGTGCACTGGAAAGTGCTGTTCGGGATTATTGCCGTCATGGGGTTTATCGCCTGGCTGGGGCTACTGCTGAATATGCCGGAGACCGTCCGGCGCGGCGACGTCCCCTTCAGCGCCAGCGGCGTGCTGCGCGATTTCCGCGATGTTTTCCGCAACCGCGTTTTTCTGTTCGGCGCCGCCACGCTCTCGCTCAGCTATATTCCACTGATGAGCTGGGTTGCGGTCTCGCCGGTTATCCTGATTGACGACGGCGGGCTGACCACCGCCGAGTTCGCCTGGACCCAGGTGCCGGTCTTCAGCGCGGTGATTATTGCCAACCTGTCGGTGGCGCGCTGGGTAAAAGACCCGACGCGTCCGCGCTTTATCTGGCGCGCGGTGCCCATCCAGATGACCGGGCTGGCGATCCTGATCCTCGGCAACCTGCTGTGGCCGCACGTCTGGCTGTGGTCGGTGATCGGCACCTGCTTCTACGCCTTCGGCATCGGGCTGATCTTCCCGACACTGTTCCGCTTTACCCTGTTTTCAAACGATCTGCCAAAGGGCACCGTTTCCGCTTCGCTGAATATCGTGATCCTTAGCGTCAGCGCGCTCTCTATCGAAGCGGCGCGCTGGCTGTGGTTTAACGGCGGCAGGCTGCCTTTTCATCTGCTGGGGGTGGCGGCGGGGATTGCGGCCGCGTGCTGTCTGGCGGGTTTATTAAGCCGGATACGCCAGCAGCCGGAAGCCGCGCTGGCGCAGGAGTAGCGCACATTGGCTACTCCACGGTCCAGGCTTCACTAAAGCTCTCGTCGGCGAACAGCTCCGTCAGGCCGCTGATCTGTTTCAGGCGCAGCACCTCGTCCGCATCCATACCGAGCTCTTCGCCGATGCGCCGATCGTCCCAGCCCTGGCGATGTAAATCGCGGACGATGTCGGACATTGCCGCGATCTGATGTTTGCCCCTGGCGCGATTATGGCGAATGGTGGCGGCGATGCGCTCTTTCTGCCCTTCGCGTTCGGCATTGATGAGCGTCACCGGAAGATAACCATGCAGGCGCCGGTTCAGCTCCGGGCGACTCTTACCAATCAGATGGCGATGAAAACCGTCCACGACCAGGTGCCGTCGCTGCTGGCGAGCCACCACTACCGGTTGGGTAAAACCATCCAGTTCGATAGAGCGTTCCAGCAGCTTTTTTTCCACCGTCGCCATCACGTTGGGGTTGTAGTCATTCGCCTCAACCGTTTTGGCCTCGACCCACAGCACGCAGTCCACCGGCTCGCGGCAGAAGGGACTGTGCTGGTGGATCAGGCTCTTCAGCTCGTTAATCGCTTTGATTTTCAGGTCAACATCGTCAAACGACTCGAGATATTCAATCACTGTCTTAGCCACATCCGGCGACATCAAAGCGTCCTCCACTCTTTACGTTTGTTACTCACCAGCCGACAGTAGCGCTCATAGTGCTTTGGCTGCGTCGGGCTGAACGACAGCATCCGGCACCAGAAATCGTTTTTCAGCAGCGTCTTGCAGATGCGGCGCCATGAGGGAACATCGCGATAGCCGAGATCTTTTTCCTGCTCGTCGGGAATATCGTCAGGGAAACCGCGGGTCTGGTACCAGTGCAGATAAATAGCGATTTTATTACGGTAATGCTCGGCGGTTTTTGCCGGCATGCTGTCGAGCAGAAAGAGCGCATACTCGCGCCAGCTAAAATGCGCCGGTTTGCGGATTTTGGTCTTCAGCGCAAAGTAGTCGCCGCTGGCGTTGGCGTAAATCGCGCCGCTGTGCGCGCCGCATACCCGACGGCACATCCGCTCCCAGGTCTCCGGCTCAAGAATGTGATAGAGCCACAGCCCGCGCCGCTGCTCGGGGCCGAAGGGCTCGCAGACGCGCATATTTTTCAGCGGTACGCCGGCGCGGTGCATCAGGTCATAGAGCGGATTGTAGGGGAGGCGCGACTTATGATTAAAGATCCAGATGTCGCGGGTCCGCCAGTCATAGAGGGGATAGCAGGTATAGCTGAACCCTTCCGGCGAGGCGGTGGTCCAGGGTTTATCTTCCTCAAAGCGCAGTTTGGTCGGCGAGGTGAGCGCCATATAGCGATGCAGCGACTCGTCGGTGCGGATGCCGATCAGCGAAGCGAGACTGCGCCCCGCAGCCAGCCAGTGGGAAAAGGCCGGTATAAACGCTTCAAAGGTCATTTCCGGCTGATAAAAAGGGAAAAAACCGGCATCGGTGATGGCGTCATCCGGCGGTTGCCTCACCCATTCTTCCCCGGCCCGCCAGGCGACCCATTCCGGCTCATGCTGCGATACGCCGCTCACCGTGGTCATCGGCAGCGCCACCCAGTAAAAGCGGCTTACCACGTCCTGATAGCGCTCTTTCATATTTTGTACGTGCTGGATGGTTAATAAATACTGCGCTTCCCAGTCCACGAACAATACCGCAAACTTTTTCCCTTTTTTACGCGCAACGGCTGCCGCCAGATGAAATAATACCGTCGAGTCTTTACCACCCGAAAAAGATAAACAGACCTGCTCGAAAGTATCAAATACCCAATCCAGGCGCATCAGAGCAGCGTCAAAAACATTCATATTCAGTTTTACGCGTTTCATCCTTCACCCCTGATAAATGAATCGCCGTCAGAATGTACTTATAGAAAAATTCCGTAAGCCAGATAACCTGAAATCAGGTTCATAGATTATTCATCCAGATACCGAACATGCTGAAAAAAGGCGAGCGCGACTAAATGTTATTCACACCATAAAAATCATATTATCTCATTTAAATTCATAAAGTTACGAGAATAACTCCTATTATCTTCGTTTTCTCGGGAGTACTGTGATCTGGTAATGGTGCCAACTTACTGATTTAGTGTATGATGGTGTTTTTGAGGTGCTCCAGTGGCTTCTGTTTCTATCAGCTGTCCCTCCTGTTCAGCTACTGAAGGCGTGGTGCGTAACGGTAAAAGCACTGCCGGACATCAGCGCTATCTCTGCTCTCACTGCCGTAAAACATGGCAGCTACAGTTCACTTACACCGCCTCTCAGCCCGGTACACACCAGAAAATTATTGATATGGCCATGAATGGCGTCGGATGTCGCGCCAGTGCACGCATTATGGGCGTTGGCCTCAACACGATTTTACGACACTTAAAAAACTGGTAATGGTGCCAACTTACTGATTTAGTGTATGATGGTGTTTTTGAGGTGCTCCAGTGGCTTCTGTTTCTATCAGCTGTCCCTCCTGTTCAGCTACTGAAGGCGTGGTGCGTAACGGTAAAAGCACTGCCGGACATCAGCGCTATCTCTGCTCTCACTGCCGTAAAACATGGCAGCTACAGTTCACTTACACCGCCTCTCAGCCCGGTACACACCAGAAAATTATTGATATGGCCATGAATGGCGTCGGATGTCGCGCCAGTGCACGCATTATGGGCGTTGGCCTCAACACGATTTTACGACACTTAAAAAACTCAGGCCGCAGTCGGTAAACTCACGCATACAACCGGGCAGTGACGTCATTGTTTGCGCGGAAATGGACGAACAGTGGGGTTACGTCGGCGCTAAATCACGCCAGCGCTGGTTGTTTTACGCGTATGACAGGATACGGAGGACGGTTGTGGCGCACGTATTCGGTGAACGCACGTTGGCCACGCTGGAGCGTCTTCTTGGCCTGCTGTCGGCCTTTGAGGTCGTGGTATGGATGACGGATGGCTGGCCGCTTTATGAATCACGCCTGAAGGGAGAACTGCACGTTATCAGCAAGCGATATACGCAGCGCATTGAGCGGCATAACCTGAATCTGAGGCAGCATCTGGCAAGGCTGGGCAGGAAGTCACTGTCGTTCTCAAAATCGGTGGAGCTGCATGACAAAGTCATCGGGCATTATCTGAACATAAAACACTATCAGTAAGTTGGAGTCATTACCCTGTGATCTCAGTCACAATTCTCCGCCGAGCGAGGTCATCAATATCCTTTATTGCGGCCAAAAACATCACGCCATATCGCAACTGACTCTCCGCAATCGGATATAATCAGCAGCCCCGATCCACCGTAACAATATTGATTAAGGAACGCCATGAGCGATATCGATCTCAGCCCGCCGCAACGCGATCTGCTGCGCGAGAAGCTGTCTAAATACTGCGAAGAGAATTTTGAGCTGGAACTGGAGCAATTTGACGCGGAATTCTTTGTCGACTTTATTGCGAAAGAGCTGGGTCCAATGTTTTATAACGCCGGGATTGATGCGGCCATCGCCACCCACCTTGCGTGGGGCGATCGGATTCAGGAAGAGATGGATCTGAAAAAAGTCTACTAGCGGAAGATCAATAAATACCCACAGTAAACAGGGTTATAATGCGACCTCTTTCATCATCTCCCGTGTACGGGGAAGGAAAACCATGTCGCTTATCACCGATCTACCCGCCATTTTTGACCACTTCTCCGCAGCCCGCCAGCAGGGTTTCCTCACGGTCATGGAGCTTAAAGAGCAAAACATACCGCTGGTTGGCACCTACTGCACCTTTATGCCGCAGGAAATTCCGCTGGCCGCCGGCGCGGTGGTGGTGTCGCTGTGCTCCACCTCCGACGAGACGATTGAAGAGGCGGAAAAGGATCTGCCGCGCAACCTCTGTCCGCTGATAAAAAGCAGCTACGGTTTTGGCAAGACCGACAAATGCCCCTACTTCTACTTTTCCGACCTCGTGGTGGGCGAAACCACCTGCGACGGCAAAAAGAAAATGTACGAATACATGGCCGAATTCAAAGCCGTGCACGTGATGCAGCTGCCGAACAGCGCCAGCGATGATGCCTCGCGAGCGCTGTGGAAAGCGGAAATTTTGCGCCTGCAGAAGGTGGTGGAAGATCGCTTTGGTACGCCGATTACCGAAGCCGCCCTGCGCGAGGCGATTATCCTCAAGAACCGCGAACGGCGGGCGCTGGCGAACTTTTATCGCGTCGGGCAGCTCAACCCGCCCGCGCTCAGCGGCAGCGATATCTTAAAAGTGGTTTACGGCGCGACCTTCCGCTTCGATAAAGCGGCGCTGATCGATGAGCTCAACGACATGGCCGATCGGGTACGCCAGCAGTGGCAAGAGGGCAAACGGCTGGAGGCGCGGCCGCGTATTCTGATCACCGGCTGCCCGATCGGCGGCGCGGCGGAAAAAGTGGTGAAAGCCATTGAGGACAACGGCGGCTGGGTGGTCGGTTTTGAAAACTGCACCGGCGCGAAAGCCACCGAGCGCTGCGTGGAGGAGACGGGTGACGTTTACGACGCCCTGACCGATAAATATCTCGCCATCGGCTGCTCCTGTATTTCGCCGAACGACCAGCGCCTGTCCCTGCTCAGCCAGATGGTGGATGAATATCAGGCGGACGGCGTGGTGGATGTCATTTTGCAGGCCTGCCACACCTACGCGGTGGAATCGCTGGCGATAAAACGCCACGTGCGCCAGCAGCACGACATCCCCTATATCGCCATTGAGACCGACTATTCGACGGCGGATATCGGCCAGCTCAGCACCCGCGTGGCGGCCTTTATCGAGATGCTTTAGGAGCGCGCGTGACCATTACCGTAGGGATTGATTCCGGATCGACCGCCACCAAAGGCATCCTGCTTGAAGACGGCGTGATTCAGCGCCGCTTTCTCTGCCCGACGCCGTTTCGCCCCGCCGACGCCATCGTTGAAGCGTGGGAAACGCTCCGCGCAGGCCTGAGCGAGCGCCCCTTTTTAACCTTAACCGGCTACGGTCGCCAACTGGTGGATTTCGCCGATAAGCAGGTCACCGAGATCTCGTGCCACGGGCTCGGCGCGCGCCTGCTGGCCCCGCAGACCCGCACGGTCATCGACATCGGCGGCCAGGACAGCAAGGTTATCCAGCTGGACGAGGCGGGTAATCTCACCGATTTCCTGATGAATGATAAATGCGCGGCGGGCACCGGGCGCTTTCTGGAGGTGATCTCGCGTACGCTGGGGGCCAGCGTCGAGCAGCTCGACAGCATCACCGACGGTATTGAACCCCATGCGATTACCAGCATGTGCACGGTATTCGCCGAATCCGAGGTCATCAGCCTGCGTTCGGCCGGGGTGCCGCCGGAGGCGATCCTCGCCGGGGTGATCAACGCCATGGCCCGACGCAGCGCCAATTTTATTGGCCGTCTGTCGGCGCAGGGGCCGCTGCTGTTTACTGGCGGCGTCAGCCACTGCGCGGCCTTCGCGCGGAGGCTGGAGGGGCACGTGGGTATGGCGGTGCAGACGCATCCCGACGCGCAGTTTGCCGGGGCGATCGGCGCGGCGCTGATCGGCTTACGTCAGAGGAGCCGCCGGTGACGGAATATCTGTTTTTATTTCACTCAACGGTGGGGGTAGTGCGGATGCGCAAAGCCCTGCAGGCGGCGGGAGCGTCCTTCCGGGTGAAGGACATTCCGCGCCAGCTGCGCGGCGGCTGCGGGCTTTGCATTTATCTGAGCTGTGAGCCGGGCGAAGAAAAGAAGTGGATTCTCCCCGGCCAAACGGAAGCTCTGTTTCGCGTCGCCGGGGATGATTATCAGCTGCTGGCTCAGTTTCCGCCGCAGGCGTAACCAGCGCGCGAATCATCGCCCGGCGGCGTACAGCGAGCACAATATCCGGGTTTGTTCCCTCAGCCCAGCAGCTGGCGAACGCAGGATTTAAACACCCGCACGCCATCCGCCAGCGCGGCGCGGTCGAAGTGCATCTCCGGATGATGCAGCCCCGGCAGCAGGTCGCAGCCCAGCCCCCAGAACCCGCCCTTCACCTGTGGACGCAGGCGCAGATAGTGGAAAAAGTCCTCGCTGCCCGGCGTACTCTTCGCCGCCGTTAAGCCGGCTTCGCCAAACGTTTCCCGGATCGCCTGGCTGACGATAGCCGTAGCCTGTTCGTCGATAATCGCGGCGGGCATCTCCTTGACGATCTGGATATCGACGGTGGCGCCGTAAGCCGCCGCGCTGCTCTCTATCGCCCGCACCACCCGCTCTTTCAGCGTCGCCATGCCGTCATTTTCCGCGCTGCGCAGATCCCAGCACACGTGCGCTTTCGCCGGCACCGAGTTGGTTACCCCCGCATCGCACAGAAAGCGCGTCGCTTTAGCGCTCCAGGTTAGCGAAGGCGCCAGATGAATCCCGTTTACCGCCTGCACCGCGTGCGACGCGGCATCCAGCGCGTTAACGCCCAGGTGAGGCCGGGCGGCATGCGCGGCTTTGCCGTGGAAATCGACCATCACCGTCGCCGAGGCGGAGTAGTACATCGCCGGCACCGCCTTGCCCTTCGGGCACTCCTCCAGCGGCCTGAGGTGGAAGCCGAACAGCATCTCCACGTCGTCCAGCACGCCCGCTTCCGTCAGCGCGATCGCCCCGGTGCCCAGCTCTTCGGCGGGCTGAAAGAGTATTTTCAGCTTCCCGCGCTTCACCAGCCCTTCGGCGAGGATCTCTTCCGCGGCGGTCAACACCACCGAAGAGTGACCGTCATGACCACAGGTATGGCGAGCCTCTAAGCGGCCATCGATGATATGGCCCAGCGCATCCATATCCGCCCGCAGCGCCACGACCGGCCCCGGCTTACCGCTATCCAGCAGCGCAACAATGCCGGTGGTGCCGCCGACGTTGCGCTGAACCTGAAACCCCGCGGCTTCTAATGCATCGCCGATGTATGCCGACGTTTTGTGCTCCTCAAAGCCCAGTTCAGGGATTTGATGCAGATAGTTGAAATGCTCTAAAGTTCGCGACACGTCTTACTCCTTGCCTTCTATTATGCAATCACGCGCATGACCAGCATGGCGATGACGGCATTGATAATGCTCACCGCCATCAGCAGCGGCCAATATTTTTTCGGGACATCCGCCACGCCGAGCAGGCGCCCCATGTACTGAAGCTGCGAACCCATGAGGAAAATCGCCGGGATGAGAATCGTGATATCCGCCACGTTGAGGGTGCCTTTGCTCAACAGGCTCACCGCCACGCCGGTTCCCGCAGAGGCGGAAAGCCAGGAGGTCAGCAATACGGTAATAGCTTCACCCGGCAGGCCAAACAGGCCCATCAGCGGCGCGCAGACGTGGCCGATGATCTGCATCACGCCGAGCAAATTCAGCATTTCAGCGATCACGTAGGCCATTAATACATTCGGCATCAGATTGTTGATGGCGATATTAAATCCTTTGCGCGCGCCGATAACGAAAATATCGAACGGGTTACTGCCGACTTTTGCCGAATTATTCATTTTCAAAATCCCTTTTATAAGCGGTATTCAGAACCAGACGCGTGATTGCCGCGCCGACAAATTTCAGCACAAACATTAAAAGCAGCGGAATAATGATAGGAATGGTTAACGAAGCGAAAAGCGCTGAGCCAATCGAGAAGTAGTTATTAATCAGACCGGCGCCGGAATATTGCCAGGCCCCCATAATAACCAGATCCTTACGATTTATTTTGTCGCTGTCATACAGCTCTTTGGTCAGCGCCGCCCCGGCATCGGTACTCTGTAAGTCGGTAATCAGCGCCAGGCCGGTATAACCGGGGATCCCGAGCAGCGGGCGAAGCAGCGGGGTCAGCAGCTTATGCGCCGCGCGGATCGCGCCGTAGTGGGTAAATATCTCCAGCAGCCCCAGCGCCAGCATCACCGTCGGCACCAGCGACAGGGCAAACAGGAAGCCGGCCTTGGCGCTGATGCCGCCGCTGCCGATAAAGGTGTTGGTTTCCGGCGTTTTCATGGTGCCGAACGCGCCGCCGAGGGTGGTAAAGTCAAACGCCCCCAGCCAGGCCATGCCCTCAACCTTAAACAGCAACCCGGAGAAAACTAACAATACGACGATCAGTGAAATCCAGGCTCCGGGCCCGACTTTCCACTCATTTGTCGTTTCGTCGGAGGAACATTCCAACGTTTTATTTTCACTCATACCCTGTCCTCTCACATAATGAAATGTTAGTGCGATTGTTTGCAATTTGAAATTATGTCAATTTATTGTTATTCGAATTTATTATTTTCGCTGATAAGCTTTTCCATATTCCCTTAATCAGCATCATCACTATTTCTTATTCTTCAACTCCCCAAGCCTTGCCGCCTTAATTGCGCGCCGGGAATAAGCGATGAGAATTTTCCTCCCTGTCAGTTTTTGTCCGAATTACGATTATCTATAACTTGCCGGGATGATAAATACCTGTGAAAGGGTGTTATTGTTGACCACAGGTCAACAAAGGAGCGAGAAACGATGTTGCATGAGAGGCCGATGAGCTATCTGTATGAAGTCGGGATTCAGGGAGGCATTCGGCGGGCCGCCGATATGCTGGGCATCAACCCGTCAGTCATCAGCCGCCAGATAGCGCAGCTGGAACGGGCGCTGGAGCTGCCACTGCTGGAACGCCAGGGACGAAACGTGGTGCTGACCGAAGCCGGACGTCTGCTGGCGGAGGACTACTTCGAAAGCCGTCAGCGCCGGGAAAAGCTGGAAAGTCACCTGAAGGATTTACGCCATATGCGCGGCGGGACTATCTCGGTGAGGATTGGCGGCGGGCTGGTCACCACCTTTATTGAATCGGTAATGAGCACCTTTTCTCAGTCCTGGCCTAACGTGTTCGTGGATATTATTGTCGGCAGCATGCAGGAGATGCTCAACGATATCGCCAGCGGCGAAGCGGATATGGCGGTCGCCTTCGGCCCCATCGGCAACCCGGAGCTTAAACGCCACAGCTTTCAGTGGGGCCCTATCTGCGCCGTGGTCTCGCCACAGCATCCCATCGCTGCCCTGCCCGCCGTCACCATCGATGAGCTTACGCAATATCGCCTGATCGCGCTCACCGACAGCTTTGGCCTGCAGCGCCATATGAACGCCATGTTTAAAACCGCCGGACGGCAGTTTCATCCGGCCTATCGCTGCAACCTCTTTTCCACCGCCATGAGCCTGAGCCAAGCGGGATTGGGGATCTCTTTTATGACCGCATACGCCGCCCGGGAAGCAATAGCCCACGGTATTCTGACCGCGGTCCCCATCGATCATCCCATCGCCAGCAGCGCCCAGTGCCACCTGCTACGCAACTCCGACCGCCGCTTTTCCCCGGCGGCGCATCATATGTGGCGGCTGCTGCACAACGCTTTTCGCGACGCGCAGCGGGCGCTGGCGGCCTGAGCTTATTCGGTCACTACGAATCGGGTTGGCGCAAAGCAGTTCAGCAGCCGATGCATAAGGAAGACCATGGTCAGCGTAACGATCAGCGCCACGGTGACGGAAGTGATGCGGTACAGATCGCTGAACACCAGGTCCTGGTCCGGATGCAGGTTCTGGCCGAACATGATGCCGATGGTGGTAATGCTGGCGAAGCCAACGCCGGCCCCCACCTTCTCCATCACGTGCAGGCGGGCGCTAAACGCCAGGCCGAGACCAATCAGCGGCATCATCAGCACCATATGATTGCTGAAGTCGTAGATAATCAGCTGCACCACCAGGATATAAAGGCAGGCCAGCACCACCCCCACCACGCGCCAGATCGAGCTAATCACCGCGCCGCGATAGTGCATTGGGAACAGAATTAAAATCCCCGCCATTAGCGCCGACAGCGAGTCGCTCAGATCGCAGACCTGAAAGATCACAAAGATCATTGTCGCCACGCTGCCGGAGAGCAGCGATTCGTGGCGAATACGGGCAGCATCTTTTTCAATGCGCGGCGGCGGCTTGCGCGGTTCAACGTCCGGGATGAAGTAGTTCAGCAGCGCGCTGAGCGCCACCGCCATCACGCAGGCCTCCATATTGGAGAACATCAGGGTGTGCCAGTTGCTGGTGGGATAGCTCATAAAGTTGAGCATCGTGCTTTGACACACCACGCCCATCGACCCCAGCAGAAACAGCGGCCCCTGGCTCATAAAGCGAAAGCGCATCACGTACAGGCCAAACACCACCAGCGTCATAATCACCGGCCACTGCGACAGATAGCCGACGATTAACACCATTTCGACGCAGTTCACCGCTGCGCTGAACACAAACTGCCGCGCCACGTGACGGTTAAATACCGGCACCAGCGACAGCAGCATCAGCGGATAAACCACGAAAAAGACGCCGTACTGTACGTCGTAGAAGGTCGAAATGCTCAGTGCGATAGTGCCGGCCACGGCGATGCGCAGCGTCTGGCGAAAATCGTTCGCCGTGTAGACGATGTTGCCGTGCGGGGTGAAGACCCGCGCCAGGGTATTAATAGACATAGTGCAGGAAGCTCACCAGATGGATCTGCGCGCCGGCGAAGGTACGGGCGAACGGGCCATCGCTGTTATAGAGCTGTACCGTCGCGCGGGCGCCAGTGGGCAGCGGCTTATCCAGCGGCTCGTCCAGGGCGACGTGAATGCGCATGCGCTGCGCGTCGCGCACCCAGCGGGTGGACTGCTCCGGCTGCGATAGCTGGCCATTGACCTCTTCCTGGCCGGCCAGAATACCGGCATCGCTGCTGGTGACGTGCGCCGGGAAGACTTTCCCCGGCAGCGCATCAAACACCACCGCGGCATCGGTGTTGACGCCGGTGTGGCGCAGACTCTTCTCGCGGAAATCGGCGACGATATCGGTCTGATTGCTCACCAGCGCCAGCAGCGGCGTGGCGGCGGTAGCGTACAGACCGGGGTTAAGCTGCAGATTGCTCACCATCCCGTCAGTCTCCGCGCGGACCTTCGTCCAGCCGAGGTTAAGCTGCGCCTCTTCCTGCGCATTGCGGTACTTCTGCAGCGTGACGTTGCGCCCATCGTCGCGCTCGCCGCGCTGGATCAGCAGATTCTGGATACTGGCGTTGAGCGCGCTGACCGACTGCTCGCTGGTCTGCCAGGTGGTGCGCACTTTATCCAGATCCGACTGAGAGACGTTCTGCATGGTGCTCAGGCGCTGGTAGCGATCGAAGGTCACCTTATCGTTGCGCGCGGTGTACTGGGCGGTGCGCAGGTTGGCGCGGGCAGAGGCGATCTGCGCGTCCAGCTGCTGGTTGCTCAGCTTCGCCTGTTCAAGAGCGATCTGCGCCGCTTCCACTTTATTGATAAACGGCGTCGGATCCAGTTCATAGAGCAGGTCGCCCTTCTTCACCTGGCTGTTGTTGTGCACATAGACATGGGAGACATAGCCGGAGACGCGCGACGAGACCGGCGTGACCACGCGCATCACGGTGGAGTCCGGCGTGAGCGGGATCCAGATATCGGCAACGATAAACCAGGCGAATATGGCCAGGAAGGCGGCAATACTCACCCTTACCCAGCGGGCAAATTTCTGTTCAGGGGTCATCATAGTGTTTTAGATCTTGTTATCTTCTTCGCGGATAGTCCGCAGATTGCAGGCGATTTGATTTAACGTAGCGCTAAAGGCGGCGAGCTGCGCTTCAGGGATAGTTTCGGTGACGCGCTGTTGATAGGTCTCAATCACGCGGTTCAGCTTCTCCAGAATAGCGCGGCCTTCCGCCGTCAGCGTCAGCAGGCGTATGCGTTTGTCATAAGGCGATGTAGAACGCAGCAGATAGCCCTGCTTTTCCAGCTGCGTGAGGGTGCGCATCAGCGGCGGCAGTTCAATGCCCTGCACCTCCGCCAGCTCGCTGACCGAGACGTTATCCCCCAGCTGATGCAGCTGCATCAGCACCGTCCAGCTTGACTGGGTCAGGCCGGTGTCGGTAATGGCAGAATCAATAATCGCGCGCCACTGGCGCACCACCATCGCCATGCGCATCCCCATCGGGCGGCGGGCAAACAGGTCGTCTTCGGTCATCTTTTTTTCCTCACTTAACGGTGAGGAAAATAATACTTATCACGGTAAGTATCAAGAAACGAAGAGTGGATAAGCATGAATTGATAAATTCTGTGAATGTATCATCCCCGGTCGCGCTTGCGCTTACCGGGGCTACAGCTCTGCGCGGTCTGGTCGCCCGGACCAGGCGCGTCAAGCGCCGCCTCCGGGAAAATCCCCGGTCGCGCTCACGTTTACCGGGGCTACAGCTCTGCACGGTCTGGTCGCCCGGACCAGGCGCGTCAAGCGCCGCCTCCGGGAAAATCCCCGGTCGCGCTCACGTTTACCGGGGCTACAGTTCTGCGCGGTCTGGTCGCCCGGACAGGCGCGTCAAGCGCCGCCTCCGGGGAAATCCCCGGTCGCGCTCACGCTTACCGGGGCTACAGTTCTGCGCGGTCTGGTAGCCCGGACAAGGCGCGTCAAGCGCCGCCTCCGGGAAAATCCCCGGTCGCGCTTACGCTTACCGGGGCTACAGTTCTGCGCGGTCTGGTAGCCCGGACAAGGCGCGTCAAGCGCCGCCTCCGGGAAAATCCCCGGTCGCGCTCACGCTTACCGGGGCTACGGCTCTGCGCGGTCTGGTCGCCCGGACAGGCGCGTCAAGCGCCGCCTCCGGGGAAATCCCCGGTCGCGCTCACGCTTACCGGGGCTACGGCTCTGCGCGGTATGGTAGCCCGGACAGGCGCGTCAAGCGCCGCCTCCGGGGAAATCCCCGGTCGCGCTCACGCTTACCGGGGCTACGGCTCTGCGCGGTATGGTAGCCCGGACAGGCTCGTCAAGCGCCGCCTCCGGGAAAATCCCCGGTCGCGCTCACGCTTACCGGGGCTACGGCTCTGCGCGGTCTGGTAGCCCGGACAGGCGCGTCAAGCGCCGCCTCCGGGAAAATACCGGGTAACAAATCGCACTTTTTAATTGATCTGATCCCGACGCAGCCCGACATCTTTTAGCTGTTCGTCGCTCATACGCTGCAATGTTCTGCGCGTTTGTTCACGAAGCCACCATTTTTTGATCACCCGCGCCAGAAATACGAAGCCGATAAACGGCTGTCTTGCCCGATTCTCGTGAAATTCCATCCTCTACCTCCTCACCTTGCCAGAGGCTTTATCTTCACGGATCCGCGGGCAAACAATACAGATTCACAAAATACTTTTCTTTAACATACAGATTCGCTAAAACGTACAGCAGACCTCATTTTTACCGCCAATCTGTACTGGTTTATTGATCTGTATGGCGACGATCAAGGATACAGCATGACCCGCTATCAACATCTGGCCAGCCTGCTGGCAGAACGCATCGAACAGGGGCTGTATCGCCCCGGCGAAAAGCTGCCGTCGGTACGCAGCCTGAGCCAGGAACACGGCGTCAGCATCAGCACCGTTCAGCAGGCCTACCAGACGCTGGAACAGCAGCAGCTGATCGTGCCGCAGCCGCGATCCGGCTATTTTGTGGCCCCGCGCAAAGCCCAGCCGCCGGTACCGCCGATGTCGCGTCCGGTCCAGCGTCCCGTCGAGATCACCCAGTGGGATCAGGTGCTGACCATGCTCGACGCCCGCCACGATAAATCGATTATCCCCTTCGGCGGCGGCTCGCCGGACGTCACTCAGCCGAGCCTGAAGCCTATCTGGCGCGAGCTGAGCCGGGCAATTCAGCACAACCTTAGCGAAGTGCTGAACTACGACGAGCTGGCCGGACGTCGCGAGCTGCGCGAACAGATCGCCCGCCTGATGCTCGACGGCGGATCGGTGGTCACCGCCAACGATCTGGTGCTCACCAGCGGCTGCCACAGCGCGCTGTCGCTGGCGCTGCTGTCGGTGTGTCAGCCCGGCGATATCGTCGCCGTTGAATCCCCTTGCTACTACGGCACCATGCAGATGCTGCGCGGATTAGGGCTAAAAACCATCGAGATCCCCACCGATCCGGAAACCGGGATCAGCATCGAGGCGTTAGAGCTGGCGCTCGATCAATGGCCGATCAAAGGGGTGATCCTGGTCCCCAACTGCAATAATCCGCTGGGGTTTATCATGCCGGATGCCCGCAAGCGGGCGGCGCTGTGCCTCGCCCAGCGCCACGATATCGTTATCTTTGAGGATGATATCTACGGCGAGCTGGCAACCGAATACCCGCGCCCGCGCACCATCCATTCCTGGGATATCGACGGCCGGGTGATGCTCTGCAGTTCGTTTACTAAAACCATCGCTCCCGGCCTGCGCATCGGCTGGATTGCCCCCGGCCGTTATTACGATCGTCTGCTGCAGATGAAGTATGCCGCCAGCGGCACCAACGTTCCCTCCACCCAGCTGGCGGCCTGTAATTTTATTCGCGAAGGCCACTATCACCGCCACGTGCGGCGGATGCGGCAGATCTACCAGCGTAATATGGAGATTTACACCTGCTGGCTGCGGGAGTTTTTCCCCTGCGGGATCTGCGTTACCCGCCCGAAAGGCGGCTTTATGCTGTGGGTCGAGCTGCCGGAGCAGGTGGACATGGTCTGCGTCGCGAAGCAGCTGTGCCGGCTAAAGATCCAGGTCGCGCCGGGATCGCTGTTTTCAGCATCCGGGAAATATCGCAACTGCTTAAGGATCAACTGCGCCCTGCCGCCGACAGATAAACATAAAGAGGTGATGGTGCAGCTGGGAATGGCGGTGAAGGTGGCGATGGAGTGGGCGCCGGGGTGAGTCTGCGCTGGCCGGTGCTACCGGTTCCCCGCCGTCTGCGGGCCGGTAGATACTGTTATGCCATGCAAGCATTTTTCGTATGCAGTGTGGCATCGAACGGGCGTCCTGATTTCAGGACGCCGTATGCGACCTGCGCCAGCTTCCTCATCATCGCCCCGATTATCAGCTTTGCATTTTTTCCGTTCTTCTCCAGTCGTTCCCTGAACTCCCTGCCCCATTCTGTTTTATACAGCGTCACCATCGCCGGCATATACAACGCCCGACGCAGCGATACATGGCCCATTTTACTCATCCTGCTTACCCGCCTGATACTGCTGCCTGATTCATGTTGCCGGGGCGTCAGACCCGCATACGCCGCGAACTGCCTCGCCTCCCTGAACCTCTCTTTCAGCCCCACATAAGCCAGCAGCACCGCTGAAGTTTTCGGGCCAATGCCCGGGATACTGTCCAGCAGTTTGCGCCGGTGTTTCATATCCGGGTCATCATCCGTCAGGTCTTTTATCTGCTTTTCAAGGCGTTTCAGTTCCGTATCCAGCCACAGCAGATGCATGTCTATGCTCGGCAACTGAACATCACGCGCGCTTTCACGCCGGTTCTGCTCCTGAACATGCATCTCTGTCAGCGCCTGATGCCGCAGAACCAGCGCCCGCAGGGCACGCTCAACCGGATGTGGCGCTTCCCATATCGCCGGGCGTTTCTCCCGGCAAAAATACGCCAGTTGGCGGGCATCCACCGTATCAGTTTTGCTGCGTATTCCCTGACTCTGGACGAACGCTTTGCTGAGCATCGGATTGATAACAGAGACCTGATACCCTGCGTCAGAAAGATGAGCGGCGACATCTTCCATATACGTCCCGGTCGCTTCCATGCAGATATGGGCATGGATGACCTGATGTCCCTGCAACCAGCTGACGAGCTCGTCATGACCTCCGGGGGTGTTGGCAAATTTCTTGCTGCGGTGACGGCCATCAGGCCGCAACATATCGACATCGAGTTTAGCTTTGGCAACATCAATGCCAATAAAGTGAATTTCGTTTTCCATGGTGTAACCATCCTTGTAAATACGGGGTACCGGGTGAACCGGTCCATGATACTGTTCGGTTTATCACTTGTGGATAACGGTGGTCTGGTGCGGGGATCTACCAAACAGACTAAAAGTCTGAGCCCGGACACGGCATCCGGACCACCACCAGAGGGAACTGGCCGGTTCTCTCTGGATTTTTTAATAATACAAGCCCGGACAGGTGCGCAAGCACCGCCTCCGGGTCCCCCTCTGTGAGAGTCCAAATACTCTGGCAT
The DNA here is from genome assembly GCF_019048985.1 of Klebsiella sp. PL-2018. Lineage (NCBI taxonomy): Bacteria > Pseudomonadati > Pseudomonadota > Gammaproteobacteria > Enterobacterales > Enterobacteriaceae > Klebsiella > Klebsiella sp. PL-2018. Next base: position 732,906 of record NZ_CP077673.1, on the reverse strand, counting down.
TATCATCAATACCCCCACGGCATATTGCGCTAAATTACCAGCACGTAAATTTTCGCAGAGTAATCTGCTATATAAACGATTAATAGCAGTAAATAATGAAACACTGACAACCAGTAATAAGATATTGAATAGTCAAACGACTTAATAACCAGCATATAAAAACATCAAATTAAAATATACAACCGCATGATTCACCAGCAAATATATATCATTTATTTTTGAAAAAACTGACCTGATTGCCTTCCTGTAATAATCCCGATAAATTCACTCACTCCCCCTGCGGGAAACTCTAAATATAAAAAACACAACAATATAACCGGGATGAATGTCATGAAAATAACCAAAGACCAGGTGGTCTACGCCATGTCGCGGGATAACGCTCCTGTCGCTACCGTCAGCAGCGGAAGTGAAGTGCTGTTCGAAACCTGCGACTGCTTCTCCGACCAAATCACCTCCGCCGATGCCGTGTTCAACGAGCTGGACTGGCAGCGAATTAACCCGGCGACCGGGCCGGTCTACGTCGAGGGTGCCGAGCCGGGCGATGCGCTCAAGGTCACCATCAAGCGCATTACCCTGACGAGCAATCAGGCAGTGATGGTCACCGCGCCGCAGCTCGGAGTGATTGGCGACGAGCTTGATGCCCCGAAGGTCACTATCGTGCCCATTGAAAACGACCATGCCATACTGCCCGGCCACGTGCGCGTCCCGCTCAACCCGATGGTCGGCGTGATCGGCGTCGCGCCTGCCGGGGAAGCCATCTCCTGCGGCACGCCGGATAGCCACGGCGGCAATATGGACTGCAAAATGATCACCGCCGGCAGCACCCTGTGGCTGCCGGTCAACGTCCCCGGCGCGCTGTTCGGGCTGGGCGATTTACACGCCGCGATGGGCGATGGCGAAGTCTCGGTCTGCGGTCTGGAAATCCCCGGCGAAGTGCTGGTCGAACTGACGGTAGTTAAAAACCGCCGCCTGCCGCTGCCGATGCTCGAAAACAGCGAGACCCTGTTTACCCTCGCCTCGGCGCTGACCCTCGATGATGCCGCCGCCCTGGCCACCAGCAATATGGCGCACTTTATCGCCGACAATACCTCTCTGACGCTGGCTGAAGCGATCAGTATTCTGAGCATCGCCGGCGACCTGCAAATCTGTCAGGTAGTCGATCCGCTGAAAACCTGTCGTTATGCCTTACCGAAATCAGTGGCTGAACAGCTCTCCCTGAGCGTCGAAGGGGAGCAGGTATGAGCGTTGAACAATTTGGCTATAAGCAGGAATTGCATCGGGCTCTGACCTTCCGCGATCTGCTGGTCTACGGCATGATTTTTATGGTGCCCATCGCGCCGTTTGGCGTCTTTGGCTACGTCTGGGACGGCGCGCAGGGTATGGTGGCGCTGGCCTATCTCATCGGCATGGTGGCGATGTTCTTTACCGCCATGAGCTACTGGTCGATGTCGCGCGCGTTCCCTGTTTCCGGTTCGGTATACGCCTATGCCCAACGCGGGATTCATCCCATTGTCGGCTTTTTTGCCGGCTGGCTGATCCTGCTGGACTATATTCTGGTGCCGTCGCTGCTCTATATCGTCAGCGCGGCGGCGCTGGCGCCCATGCTGCCGGGCGTGCCGGGCTGGCTGTGGATTGTCGGCTTTATCGCGATTAACAGCCTGATTAACCTGCGCGGCATTACCTTTACCGCACGCGCCAATAACACGATTCTGATCGCGGAGATCGTGGTGCTGTCGGTGTTCGTCGTGCTGGGGCTGATTGCGCTCTACTCCGGCGCCGGGGCGGGCCATCTGACCCTCGACCCGCTCTACAACGCCGATAAGTTCAGCCTGCCGCTGGTGATGGGCGCGGTCTCTATCGCCGTGCTCTCGTTCCTCGGTTTCGACGGGATCTCCACGCTGTCGGAGGAGACGAAAGGCGGCGTAGATACCGTGGGTAAGGCGTCGCTGGGCGCGTTGATGCTGGTCGGTTCGCTGTTTATCCTGCAAACGTGGATCGCCGCCGATCTGGCGCAAGGGATGACGTTCAGCAGCCTCGATACCGCCTTCTACGATACCGCGAATCTGGCAGGAGGCAACTGGCTGAAGTACGTCACCATGTGGTCGACGGTGATCTCCTGGGGGATAGCCAACGCCTTGGTGGCGCAGGCCGCCGTGTCGCGTATTCTGTTTGCGATGGCGCGCGACAAGCAGCTGCCGCAGCTGCTGGCGAAAGTGCATCCGCGGCTGAAAACGCCTTACGTCAGCACCCTGTTTGTGGCGCTGATTTCGCTGGCTTCCGGCCTCTGGTTCTACGGTGATATCGATAACCTCAGCCGGCTGGTGAACTTCGGCGCGCTGATGGGCTTCCTGGTGCTGCACATTGCCGTGATAAACCATTACATCATTCGTCAGAAATCGCGCAATCTGGTGGTACACCTGCTGTTCCCGGTGGTGGGGCTGTGCATTATCGGCTTTGTGATTTATGAAATGGACGCGCAGGCCAAGGTGCTGGGGCTGAGCTGGCTGGCGGTTGGCGTGGTCTATTACCTGCTGATGCGCCTGGTGCTCAAGCGCAATGTGGAACTGAAGCTGGAAGGCTAACGCGATTTATCTCCCCGGCTCGCGCTGCGCTTAGCCGGGCTACAGGTTCCCAGCCGTCTGCGGGCCGGTAGCCCGGACAAGGCGCGTCAAGCGCCGCCTCCGGGGTAATCATGAGGCAGGCTATTTCTTGTTAAGATCGCGAATCATCGCTTCTCTTAAGATCGCATTCAGTCGCGTTTGATAACCTTTCCCGGGACGTTTAAGCCACTCCATAATATCGGCATCAATACGGACAGAAGCCTGAGTTTTTAGCGGTCGGTAAAATTTACCGCGTACGGCATCTGACCACTGTGCGTCGTCTGTGGCGGGAATATCGCTATAATCGATTTCATCATCCGTTTTGTTGGCCAGCGCTTTAAGCTCATCAGCTCGCTTAGCCGTAAGCGTATCCGGATTGTCACGTTTATGTTTAACCATGTTCATAACGATTTCTCTCTTTGCTGTCCGCCTTCCGGGCGCTGATAATACGAATGACCTCTGTTCCACTTTCAAAACGGACCGAATGCGCAACCATGATAACAATGACCCCATGAACGAGACCGATAGTTTGCCAGCGATATTCACCATTCTCATAACGATCCTGTCGGGAAAGATGCCGGGGATCGTCAAAGACGAGCACCGCTTCTTCAAACCGGATTCCATGTTTTCTTAGATTACTTCTTGCCTTGTTTGCATCCCATTCAAACTCCATTGGCATCATATTCATCCTGATTGTATATACAAAAAAGTATAGACAATTATCCAGCGATAATACTCTCAACGTTGGAAAAAACTTCACATTTTTAAAGCGGGAATTGTAAAGGATGTTCCCGGCTCACGCTGCGTTTAGCCGCGCTACCCGAGCGCTCGGGCCGGTAGCCCGGACAAGGCGCGTCAAGCGCCGCCTCCGGGGAAACAACGCGCAATACAGCCTCCACTTTTCCGCGGCTCACGCTGCGCTTAGCCGGGCTACGGGTTCCCGGCCGCCTGTTCGTCCTCGCCAAAAAACACCATACCTTTATAGGGCTTCGCCCGGCACGCCGCCAGGCGCTGGGCGAGGCTGCCGACGTGCAGCTCCAGCTTGTGGCCGTCCGGGTCGAGGAAATAGTGCGACGCGCCTTCGCTTTTGTTGGTTTTCCAAACAGGAACGCCAGCCGCATTCAGCCGCCCGGCAAAAAGCGCGAAATCCTCTTCCGCAATGCTGAACGCGTAGTGGGTGTAGTCGCTCTCCTCCGGCGAAATGACGCGCCGCTGCGGGTCCAGCGACAGGCACAGCCAGAGGTCGCCGCAGGAGAAATACGCGCCGTTATCCCAGCGGGCGCGCAGCGTCATCCCCGGAAGCTGCTGATAAAACGCCACGCTAGGCGCCAGCTGGCTGACCGCCAGGGTCAGATGGTTTAATCCGCTTAACATGGCTTTTCCTCTAATGACGTTACGATTTGCTGGCGCAGCCACCGGTGCGCCGGATCGCGGTGCCAGCGCTCGTGCCACAGCATCAGCATCTCAAACCCGGCGACCGCCAGCGGCGGTTCAACCACCGTCAGGCCGCCAGCGCCACGCACCAGCCGCTCCGGCAGCACCGCCACCAGCTCGCTATTGCGCAGCGTCTCCAGCATAAACAGGAAATGTGGCACGGAAAGGACAACCCGCCGCGCAAGCCCGAGATTCGCCAGCGCGCTATCGGTCGCGGCGCTGAATCCACCGCCGTCCGGCGAGACAATCACCTGCTCCAGCTGGCAGAACTGCGCCAGGCTTAACGCCGACCGCAGCGCCGGATGCCCGGCCCTGCCCGCCAGCACGTAGCGTTCGCGGAACAGCAAACGCTGATGCAGCCCGGGCGGCGCGCCGTCTCGCGTGTGAAAAAACAGATCCACTTCGTCGCGATCCGCCTGCTGTACCAGCCGCGCGGGCTGTAGCTCAAACAGCGCCAGGCGGCTGGCCGGAGAGGCGATGCGCAGGGTATTGAGCACCGGCAGCAAAATCGCCGATGCCATATAGTCGGTCGCCGCCACCTGCCAGGTCTGCGCCGCCGTGGCCGGGTCGAAAGGCTGAACCGGCGCTACCGCCAGCTCCAGCGCCAGCAGCGCATCGCGCAGCGGCCCGCGTAGTTCATCGGCGCGGGCGGTGGGCTGCATTCCGCGCGGCCCCGGCAGCAGCAGCGGGTCGGCGAAAATCTCCCGCAGTCGCGCCAGCTGCACGCTGACCGACGGCTGCGACAGGTTGAGGCGCTGCGCCGCGCGGGTGACGTTATTTTCGCTGAGCAGAACGTTCAGCGTGCGCAGCAAATTGAGATCCAGCCCCTGGAGATTAATCATCGCTATACCTGTTATTGAAGCAATTCATTTCTACTATAGCGTCGCCGACTCTACTCTGCAGCTCTCCATTGCTCAGAGGTGATTTCAATGAAAATACTACTGGTTTACGCCCATCCTGAACCGCATTCGCTTAACGGCGCGCTGAAAGATTTTACCGTGCAGCATCTGCAAAACGCCGGTCATGACGTGCAGGTGTCCGATCTCTACGCCATGCGCTGGAAGGCGGGATTTGATGCCGATGACAGCAGCGCCCCGCCCGTCGGTGAAAGCTGGCGGGCAACGCGGGATTCGCAGTACGCCTTCGCTAACGGCACGCAAAGCGCGGATATCGTGGGCGAACAGGAGAAGCTGCTGTGGGCCGATACGGTGATTTTTCAGTTCCCGCTGTGGTGGTTTTCGCTGCCCGCCATCATGAAGGGCTGGATTGATCGGGTCTACGCTTACGGCTTTGCCTACGGCGTCGGCGAGCACAGCGAAACCCACTGGGGCGATCGCTACGGCGAAGGCACGTTCGCGGGGAAACGGGCGATGCTGGTCGTTACCGCCGGCGGATGGGCGGAGCACTACGCGCCGCGCGGAATTAACGGGTCTATCGACGACATCCTGTTCCCTATTCAGCACGGGATGCTGTTCTATCCCGGCTTTGATGTGCTGCCGCCGGTGGTGTTCTACCGCACCGACAAACTCGATGAACAGCGCTTCGCCGCGCTGCGCGAGGCGCTGGCCCGGCGGCTGGATACCCTCTCCGAAACGCCGCCCATTCCCTTCCGTCGGCAGAATCACGGCGACTATCTGATCCCCTCTCTGAACCTGCGTCCGGAGCTGGCGCCGGGAGAAAACGGCCTCGCTATCCACGTGAAGCCTGTGTGAATCTCAGTGGGCGATATTCGCGGCGCGGCGAATATCACCACAATTCATAAGGTGAACTGTGAGCCTCCACGCAATAACGTCATCCCGCCCCGCTGCGCCCCTTCGCATATTGATAGCGATCAAGAATAATCATACCGTCTGGTCGGTATGATTCGGGCCATGAATATGGAAGCCCAACATCGTAAAAAAGATCCCGTCCGCCTGCATAAGCAACTGCTGGAATCCGCCGCCACCATCGCCGGCCGGGACGGTATCGCCTCGCTGTCGCTGAACGCCGTCGCGCGCGAAGCGGGCGTCAGCAAAGGCGGTTTACTGCACCATTTCCCCAACAAGCAGGCGCTGATTTTCGCCCTCTTTGCCCGCCTGCTGGCGATTATGGAAGAGGCGATTGCAGAGCTTATGGCCGCGGATAACGTCTCTTATGGCCGCTTTACCCGCGCCTATCTGCGCTATCTGTCGGCGCCGGAACTCACGGATACCCAGGAGAGCCGCCAGCTGATGGTGCTGTCGCTGGCCATGCCGGATGAACCGGTGCTGCGAAAATGCTGGCGCGACTGGATGCTGGACCATCTGGCGAAGGGCGATGAACTGGACAATAGCCATACCGGTACGCTGGTGCGCTATGCGGCGGACGGCATCTGGCTATCGGAATTAACCGAGGGGCGCACCATGAGCCCCGGGCACCGGCAGTCGCTGGTCAGCGATCTGACGAAGATGACGCTTCCTGCGTGAAGCATATATACACTAAATAATTCGCGTTGCAGGAAGGCGGCAAGGGAGCGAATCCCTGGGAGCATAGATAACTATGTGACCAAGGTGAGCGAACGCAGCCAACGCACCAGCAACGTGAAGTATGACGTGATAGATTGAGGCCACGATGCGCTATAACATCCATGGCCGTCTTATTTATGATGCAATGGACGGCACGCTAACGTTACCGGGAAGCGATGAAGCGGACAGCCAGCTGTCCATCACCGCCAACGCGCTGCTGTGGTTCTTCCTGCGTCACACCGAGGTGGTCAGCCGCGATGAGGTGCTTAAAAAAGTCTGGGATGACAACGGGTTAACCTCATCCAACAGCAATCTCAATCAGTACCTGAGCATGCTGCGCAAAACCTTCCGCCACTACGATATCGACAACATTATCGTCACCGTGTCGCGCGGACTGCTGCAGCTCAATCCGGATCTCACCATCGAGAGGCTCGACGCCAGCCCGGAGCCGGAGCCGCCGCCCGCGGCAGAAGCCGAGCCAGACCCGGCCGCGGTCCCGGAAGAACAAAAGACCGTTTCCAGCCGCCACGCGCGCGGTACCTGCTGGTATCTCGCCGGCGGCTGCCTGCTCACCATCGCCCTGCTGCTGGTGGTCTGCAGTTTTCTCGGCGGCAGCACATCGCACCCCATCACCCTGACGCAAATGCGCCACAGCCAGTGCGAGCTGCTGGCCAGCGATGAGATGCTGCGCTCCGTTGCCGGAACCGCCTACGGCAAGAATTTTGATGCCGTGCGCCAGCGCCTGAAGCTGGAATGCAAGCCCGGCGAACGCTTCGTCTTCTTCTATGGCGACCGGCTGGAAACCAACGGCCTGGGCCGGGTATTCCTGGCCCACTGCGCGATGCATGAAGATAACCCGTTCAGCTACTGCGATAACTATTTTTACTATTCATGGAAACCGCAATGAGACTCGCCCCGCGCCCCTTTTTCGCCCTCTCCAGCCTGGTGTTTATTGCCGCCGCCGGGTTCTGCGCCTGGAAGCTGCTGCCGGTCGAAAACGGCGGGGTGATGAGCTGCTCGACCAAAGCGATTATGCGCTTTGAGAACATGGAGAAAGAGAACGTCAACGGCAATATCCATTTCAACTTTGCCGCCAACGGCAAAGGGTCGATGGTCGTCGAGGGCTACACCGATTCCGCCGCCGGCTGGCTTTATCTCCAGCGCTACGTCAAATTTAGCTACACCAGCAAACGCATCTCCACCACCGAGCGCCACTATCGCATCAGCAAGTGGGAATCCAGCGCCTCGTCCATCGATGAATCGCCTGACGTGATCTTCGACTACTTTATGCGCGAGATGTCCGACAGCCACGATGGCCTGTTTCTCAACGCGCAGAAGCTCAATGAGAAAGCTATTCTTCTCAGTTCTATCAACTCCCCGCTCTACGTCTGCACGCTGAAGTCCGGCAGCAAGCTTGACTAAGCTCACACCCGCTTTTCCTTCCTCGCTTTCCCGTTAGTAAAACCGCACGTTTTGCATTTAGCCTGCCGAAGAAAACGCGATCCTCTCCACACTTCATATATCGTCAAATTACCCCCGATCTGCAATAAATTATCAACTTATTAACATCAATCCGCCTCCGGCTAAATGGTGAAAAAAGCGCCACAATCGTCACTCAATCCGCCCCGCCATCGCAGCACAAATGCATAAATCAGCGCCTTAATTAACCTAAATCACAGAGCAAAAGACTAAAAATACCACTCTAGCAGATTTAAATTTCACTTCACTCGCCATTCCCTATAGTGAATCCCGAACGCCGCATCCGCGTCCTGACGCCGTTACGCGGTCGGTTTTCCGAATCACAAAACTGTTCTGGAGGAGAAACCATGGGTGATGCATTAGGGCTTATCGAAACCAAAGGTCTGGTGGCCTGCATTGAAGCCGCGGATGCGATGTGTAAAGCCGCCAACGTCGAGCTGATTAGCTATGAAAACATCGGCTCGGGGCTGGTGACCGTGATGGTGAAGGGCGACGTCGGCGCAGTGAAAGCGGCGGTGGATTCCGGCGTCGAATCCGCGCAGCGCATCGGTGAAGTGGTGACCTCGCTGGTTATCGCTCGTCCGCATAACGACATCAACAAAATCGTCATTAAACACAAGGCCTGATGGCCAGGAGAACGCAAATGGGTGATGCATTAGGTCTGATTGAAACCAAAGGGCTGGTGGCCTGTATCGAAGCGGCGGATGCGATGTGTAAAGCCGCCAACGTGGAACTGATTGGCTATGAAAACGTCGGCTCCGGCCTCGTCACCGCGATGGTGAAAGGCGACGTCGGCGCGGTGAAAGCGGCGGTGGATTCCGGCGTCGAATCCGCGCAGCGCATCGGTGAAGTGGTGACTTCGCTGGTTATCGCCCGCCCGCATAACGACATCAACAAAATCGTCTCGCATTACAAAATCATGGATTAACCGGAGAAAAACCTGATGAAAGAAGCGCTAGGGCTTATCGAAACCAAAGGGCTGGTGGCCTGTATTGAAGCGGCGGATGCGATGTGTAAAGCCGCCAACGTGGAGCTGATTGGCTATGAAAACGTCGGCTCCGGCCTCGTCACCGCGATGGTGAAGGGCGACGTCGGCGCGGTGAATGCCGCGGTGGATTCCGGCGTGGAAGCGGCAAAACGCATCGGCGAAGTCGTCACCTCTCGCGTCATCGCGCGTCCGCATAACGACATCGAAAAAATCGCGGCGCAGCACAAAGCATGACCTGACAGGGCGCGCCCCGTCTCCACTCTTTTAGTCTGATGAAGGATAGACTCATGATTGAACTGGATAACGATTTGCAGTCCCGGCAGAACGCCCGGGAGCTGGTGCGCAATGCCAAAAAGGCGCAGGCGATTCTGGCCACCTTTTCGCAGCAGCAAATCGACGCCATCGTGAAGAACGTGGCCCAGGAAGCGGCGCATCATGCCGAAGCGCTGGCGAAAATGGCCGCGGAAGAAACCGGTTTTGGCAACTGGCAGGACAAAGTGCTGAAGAACCGCTTCGCCTCGCTGCGCGTCTACGACGCCATCAAAGATATGAAGACCGTCGGTATCATTCATGACGATCCGCTACAAAAAGTGATGGACGTGGGCGTGCCGCTGGGGGTCATTTGTGCGCTGGTGCCGTCGACCAACCCGACCTCCACCGTCATCTACAAAACGCTGATTGCCCTGAAGGCCGGCAACGCGATTATCTTCTCCCCGCATCCCGGCGCCCGCCAGTGCAGCTGGAAAGCGATTGAAATCGTGAAGCGCGCGGCGGAAGCGGCAGGGGCACCTGCCGGTAGCGTCGACGCCATTAGCCAGCTGACCCTCGAAGCCACCTCAGAGCTGATGCACAGCAAAGACGTGTCGCTGATCCTGGCGACCGGCGGCGAAGGCATGGTGCGCGCCGCCTACGCGTCCGGCACGCCGACCATTAGCGGCGGCCCGGGTAACGGCCCGGCGTTTATCGAACGCAGCGCCGATATCCCCCACGCGGTGAAAGATATCATCACCAGTAAAACCTTCGATAACGGCGTCATCTGCGCCTCCGAGCAGTCAATTATCGTCGAACGCTGCATCTACGACGAAGTGCATCGCGAACTGGAAGCTCAGGGCGCGTACTTCATGAACGAAAGCGAAGCGGCAAAAATGGCGGCCCTGCTGCTGCGCCCCAACGGCACCATCAACCCCAAAGTGGTCGGTAAAACCGCGCTCTATCTGAGCCAGATGGCCGGCTTCTGCGTCCCGGCCAGCACCCGGGTGCTGATTGCCGCGCAGACCACGGTATCGCATACCAACCCCTACTCGCGGGAAAAACTGTGCCCGGTACTCGGCCTGTACGTCGAAGAGGACTGGAAAGCCGCCTGCCACCGCGTCGTGGAGCTGCTGACCAACGAAGGCCTCGGCCACACGCTGGTGATCCACACCCGCAACCAGGACGTCATCCGCCAGTTCTGCCTGGAAAAACCGGTTAACCGCATTCTGATCAACACCCCGGCGGCGCTGGGCGGCATCGGCGCGACCACCAATATCACCCCGGCCCTGACGCTCGGCTGCGGCGCGGTCGGCGGCGGCTCCAGCTCAGACAACGTCGGGCCGATGAACCTGCTCAACATCCGCAAAGTGGGCTACGGCGTGCGCTCCATCGATGAGCTGCGCGCGCCGGGCAGCCGCCCGGAACCGCAGCCGACCATCGTCAGCCCGGCGGCCGGCCCGAACCGCAGCATCTTCGACGATGAGCGCTTTAACGCCCCGGCGACCGCCGCCACCGCGGCCCACCCGGCCAGCGCCGACGATCGCTTTGCGTCTGCCGCCGCCGTCGGCGCGGACAGCGAGATTAATGAGCAAAACGTGGAACGCGTCATCCGCCAGGTGCTGGAACGCCTTGGTAAGTAACACATTGATATAAGGCGATAAAAACAATGATTCTCGCAAAGGTAGTCGGACATGTCGTCGCCACGCAGAAGTGCGATGAGCTACGGGGCAGCAACCTGCTGCTGATCGTCAAATTAGATGATGACCAGCAGCCGATGAAAGACCAGACCTGGGTTGCCGTTGATAGCGTCGGCGCCGGTATGCACGACATCGTGCTGGCCGAAGAGTACCTGGCGCTCAACAAAGAGCGCTACAAGGCCATGTCGGTGGTCGCCATTGTCGAGAACGTGTTTCGGGACGCTTAAGGAGTCAATAACCCAATGAGTGAATTTTTGCTGAAACCCCGGATTCGCTTTGGTCAGGATGCGCTTGCCATCCTGAACGAGCTGCCCGCCCGCAACGTGCTGCTGGTCACCGACCAGGCGATGGTTAAGTTTGGCCTCGCCGATCGCGTCACGCAGATCCTCAATGCGCGCGGCATCGCTTTCCAGGTCTGGGACGACGTGGTGGCCGACCCGGATATCGCCACCGTGGTGCGCGGTATGAAGCGGATGGATAACAGCTATCCGGATCTGGTTATCGCGCTGGGCGGCGGTTCGGTGATTGATGCAGCCAAAGCGGTTATTTTCGCCCTGGCGCAAACCCGTCCGGACGCTCACCGCGAGCCGCCCTGCTTTGTGGCGATCCCCACCACCAGCGGCACCGGCTCTGAGGTCACCGCCTTTTCAGTGGTGAAAGCCCACGCCGAGAAGCTGGTGCTGGTGGACCCGTCGCTGCTGCCGGATATCGCCATTCTTGACCCGGCGCTGGTGGCCTCGGTGCCGCCGGCGATCACCGCCGATACCGGGATGGACGTGCTATGTCACGCGCTGGAAGCCTATGTCTCCCTCGCCGCCAGCGACTTTTCCGATGCGCTGGCGGAGAAAGTGGTGCAGCAGGTATTTCGCTTTCTGCCGACCTGCTGGCGCAACGGTGGCGATCTGCTGGCGCGGGAAACGATGCACAACGCCTCCTGCATGGCGGGCATGGCTTTCACCAACGCCTCGCTGGGCATTACCCACAGCCTTGCCCACGCGCTCGGCGGCGTATTTCGCGTCCCCCACGGCCGCGCTAACGCCCTGCTGATGGCGGACGTGGTGGCCTGGAACGCCGATTATCACGGGCAGTGCGATACCGATGCCGCCCGCAAATACGCCCGATTAGCCCATCTGCTGGATCTGCCTGCGGCCACTACCCGCCAGGGCGTCGCCAGCCTGCTGGTCGCCATTCAGGCGCTAAAAGACGAAATGAGCATGCCGGCCGGCATTCGTGATACCGGCGTCATTGCCGCCGAATTTGAACAGCGGCTGGCGGAGATGGTCGGCCAGGCGCTACGCGACAGCTGTACCCCGACGAACCCACGCGCGCCGGACGCTCACGCACTGACCGAACTCTATCGCCGGGCATGGACCGGCAACGCCGTTCAGGGCCACTGATAACAAGATTTGGAGAACCTTACCTATGGCACACTACAGCTTAACGCCGCGCGTCAAAGTGTTGGCAGAACGTTTACTCTCACAAAAAAGCACCCTGTGCACCGAACATGCCACCACGCTCAACGCCCTTGATGGCGATATCGCCGGGGTTCCCGCCGCCGTCAAACCGGCGCGCCGCTTCTATGAACTGATGCGCCAGCTGCCGCTGTGCATCAGCGCCGACGAGCTGATCGTCGGCAACCAGACCCGCAAACCGCACGGGGCGATTTTCCACGACGAGAGCGCCGTCCGTCGCCCGTCCGCGTTCCAGTTCCTCAACCTGAATAGCGATCTCGACTCCCCGGATTACAAGCTGGTGATGGAAAAAGGCGTGCTGGCGATAAAACATCAGCTGGAAGAGAAAACCCGCGCGCTGGGCAGCGCCGTCAGCCGCAGCGGCATGGATGAAGTCAACGGCTGCCGCGCGGCCATCTACGCCTGCGATGCCCTGCTGGCGCTGGCGCAAAACCTAGCCAACAGCGCGGAACAGCTGGCCGCCGCGGAAACCAACGCTTACCGCCGGGCGGAACTGCTGGACAGCGCCGCCATTCTGCACCACGTTCCGGCGCATCCGGCGCGCAGCTTCAAAGAGGCGTGCCAGGCCTTTTATCTGTTCCAGCTGGCGCTCCAGCTCGATAACGGCAGCTACGCCGTCAACCCGGAAGGCGCCGACAAAGCCCTGCTCCCTTACTACCAGCACGATATCAACAACGGCGCGCTCTCCCCGCAGCAGGCGTATGAAATCGTCGAATCGCTGTGGTTCAAGCTGGCGGAGCTGTGCGAAGTGCGCGCCGCCTGCGCGATCGACGGTTATCCGATGTTCGACGCCCTGCTGCACGGCGCAAGCCTTGAGAACGCGCGCATTAACGAACTCTCCGACATGTTCCTCAGCGCGCAGCACAACCTGAGCGCCCTGCATCTGCCGGTGCGTTTGTTCAAGGGCGTCCAGCACGTTTCCGCCGCCCCGTTTGCCGCCGCCGGCGAGACGCCGGCAGCAGAAGGGCTGACCCCGCGCATGCAGCGCCTGCGTAACCACTACCTGACCGTGCGCCCGAGCGTCTCTATCTACCGCGCGCTGGCCTTTACCGAAGTGGTCAAAGCCAACCCCGGCATGCCGACGATTCTGCTGCGCGCCAAAGCCTTCCGCCACGCCTGCGAAACCGCGCCGATTCTGATTCAGGACGATGAGCTGATCGTCGGTCATCCGTGCGGCAAGCCGCGCGCGGGCGCCTTCTCGCCGGATATCGCCTGGCGCTGGGTGCGCGACGAACTCGATACCATGAGCACCCGTCCGCAGGATCCGTTTGAAATCAGCGAAGCAGATAAAAAAACCATCCGCGAAGAGATCGTGCCGTTCTGGGAAGGCCGCTCGCTGGATGAAATCTGCGAAGCCCAGTACCGCGAAGCGGGGGTGTGGGCGTTCAGCGGCGAGACCTTCGTCAGCGACCTCTCCTACCACCAGATCAACGGCGGCGGCGACACCTGCCCGGGCTACGACGTGCTGCTGTTTACCAAAGGGATGAACGGCATTAAAGCCGACGCCGAGGCGCATCTCGCCAGCCTGAGTATGGAAAACCCGGAAGATATCGACCGCATCTACTACTACAAAGCGGCCATTGAAACCTGCGAAGGGGTGATTAACTACGCGCACCGCATCGCCGCCCGCGCCCGTGAACTGGCCGCGATTGAGCAGAACGCCCAGCGTCGCGCCGAGCTGCTGACCATCGCCGAGGTGAACCAGAACGTGCCGGCGAATCCGCCGAAAACCCTGCAGGAAGCGCTGCAGAGCATCTGGACCGTGGAGTCGCTGTTTGAAATTGAAGAGAACCAGACCGGACTGTCCCTGGGACGCGTAGACCAGTACTGCTACCCGATGTTTGAAGCCGATATCCGCGAAGGCCGCCTGACTCACGACACCGCGCTGGAGCTGCTGCAGGCGTTTATCATCAAATGCGCCGAGCTGATGTGGATGTCCAGCGAGCTGGGGGCGAAATATTTCGCCGGCTATCAGCCGTTTATCAACCTGACCGTCGGCGGTCAGAAGCGCTCCGGCGGCGATGCCTGTAACGACCTGACCTACCTGATCATGGACGCCGTGCGCTTCGTGAAGGTTTACCAGCCGTCGCTGGCCTGCCGTATTCACAACCAGTCGCCGCAGAAGTATATGGAAAAAATCGTCGACGTCGTCAAAGCGGGGATGGGCTTCCCGGCCTGCCACTTCGACGACTCCCATATCAAGATGATGCTGCGTAAAGGCTTCGATTTCGAAGACGCCCGCGACTACTGCCTGATGGGCTGCGTCGAGCCGCAGAAATCCGGCCGCATCTATCAGTGGACCTCCACCGGCTACACCCAGTGGCCCATCGCCATTGAGTTCGTTTTAAACCGCGGTCGGATGGTGCTGTTTGACAGCTATCAGGGGCTGGATACCGGCGACCTGCGCGACCTGCACACCTTCGAGGATTTCGACGCGGCGGTGAAAAAACAGATCGCCCATATCGTACGCCTGTCGGCGATCGGGACGGTCATCAGCCAGCGCGTGCACCGCGACGTGGCGCCGAAGCCGCTGATGTCGCTGCTGGTGGAAGGCTGCATGGAAAAAGGCAAAGACGTTGCCGCCGGCGGCGCGATGATCAACCACGGCCCGGGGCTGATCTTCTCCGGTCTGGCGACCTACGTCGATTCCATGGCGGCGATTCGTAAGCTGGTGTTTGAAGATAAGAAATACACCCTCGAACAGGTACGCGACGCGCTGCTGGCGAACTTCGAAGGCTTTGAAGGCCTGCGCCGCGACTGCCTCAACGCGCCGAAATACGGCAACGACGATAACTACGTCGATCAGTATGCGCTGGATATCACCGAGTGGACCGAGCGCGAGTGCCGTAAGTACAAGATGCTCTACTCCACCCTGAGCCACGGCACCCTGTCCATCTCCAACAATACGCCGATCGGCGAGCTGACCAACGCCACGCCGAACGGTCGCCTGGCGTGGATGCCGCTCTCCGACGGTATCAGCCCGACTCAGGGCGCGGATAAGCAGGGTCCAACGGCGATCATCAAGTCGGTGAGCAAGATGAACGTCGAAACCATGAACATCGGCATGGTGCACAACTTCAAGTTCCTCAAAGGGCTGCTGGATACCCCGGAAGGTCGTCACGGCCTGATTACCCTGCTGCGCACCGCGTCGATTCTCGGCAACGGCCAGATGCAGTTCAGCTATGTCGATAACGAAGTGCTGAAAAAAGCCCAGCAGGAGCCGGAAAAATACCGCGACCTGATCGTCCGCGTCGCGGGCTACAGCGCCTACTTCGTTGAGCTGTGCAAAGAAGTTCAGGACGAGATTATCAGCCGTACGGTCATCGAGAAGTTCTGATAAAGACACGGACGTTTTTGGACACGGATGTCCCGATCGTTTTTCTGGAGGTATGTGTGAGCGCAAAACAAGAATTAACCGGGCGAATATTCAATATTCAGAAATATTCGATCTATGACGGCGATGGGATCCGCACGCTGGTTTTTTTCAAAGGCTGCAATATTCGCTGCCCGTGGTGCGCTAACCCGGAAGGGCTGAATAGCCAGTTTCAGGTGATGTTCTCACAGGATAAATGCATTAACTGCGGCGACTGCGTCAGCGTCTGCCCGGCGGGAATTCATTATCGGGCGGAAGAAAACGGCGAAATGAAGCATTTCGTCAACCGCAATAAAGACTGTATCGGCTGCCGCAAGTGCGAAGAGATCTGCACCCAGAACGCGCTGGATATTATGGGCAAAGATGTCACCGTCAGCGAACTGATGGAGATCATCATGCAGGACTACGACTTTTATATCTCCTCCGGCGGCGGCGTCACCATCGGCGGCGGGGAAATGAGCCTGCAGACCGATTTTGCCGTCGCGCTCTTTAGCGAATGCAAAAAGATGATGCTCAATACCGCCGTGGAAACGCAGGGCACCACGCCGCTGGCCAATTATCAAAAGCTGGCGCCGGTGACCGACACCTTCTTATTCGATATTAAGCAAATTAACAGCGAGCACCATAAAGCATTATTTGGCATCGGTAACGAAGGCATTCGCCGCAACCTGGAGTGGCTGGTGGATTCCGGCGCTAACGTCATTATCCGCATGCCGCTGGTTCGCGGCTATAACGACTCGTTCGATGCCATTACCGGGGCCATTGATTACGTACAAAAGCTGGCGAAGCGCGGAAATATCCGCCGCATCGATATGCTGCCGTACCACCAGCTGGGGCGCAAAAAATATGAGCGCCTCGATATGCCTTACCCCATTACCCGAGACCCAACTTATTCCGCCGAGGAGTTAGACCGGCTGGAAACGTTCTTCACGCAGTTTGATTTTGATATTCGCTTAGTCCGCCATTAACAGGAGCCGACAATGAAAAGTTTAGGCGTAATTGAAACGCGAGGGTTAGTTGCCGCCGTTCAGGCCGTGGATGCCGCCTGCAAAAGCGCAGGCGTGTCCTGCATTGGCTACCGCAAAGTCGGTTCGGGGCTGGTGAGCGTCTGCTTTGAAGGGGAGATCAGCGCGATTCACACCGCTATCGAACGCGGCGTGGCCGTCGCCGCGCTCATCGACCCGCAGGTCAAATCCCTGACGATCGCCCGTCCGGAGCGCAGCGTCGTGGACGCCCTCAGCACCCTGAAAGGCCGTCCGCCGCGCGCGGAAGCTGCCGCGCCGCTTGAGGCTGAAGCCGTCGCGCCCGCCGCTGTAGAAACAAGGGAACCCACTGAACCCGCCGCCGCGCCTGCGCCGACGGAAGATAAAAACGCGGCGATGAGGAAAGGGAAGAAGGCATGATCGACACCCTGCTCCATGAAAAAATCGCCGCCCGCCTGAGCCACGTTGCTCCGGCTATTCCGGTCGGCATCTCTAACCGCCACGTCCATCTGGCGCAGCAGGACGTCGAAGCGCTGTTTGGCAAGGGCTACGTCCTGACGCCCTTTAAGCCGCTGCGCCAGCCGGGGCAGTTCGCGGCCCAGGAGTGCGTCACCGTGGTCGGTCCGAAGGGCTCGCTCACCCAGGTGCGCGTCCTCGGCCCAACCCGCCCGGTATCGCAGCTGGAAATCTCCCGCGCCGACTGCTTTACCCTCGGCATCAAAGCGCCGGTTCGCGAATCCGGCCAGCTGGAGAACGCGGGCAGCGCGCTGCTGATCGGCCCGGCAGGCCACGTTGAACTGCGATCGCAGGTGATCTGCGCCTGGCGGCATATCCATATGTCGCCGCAGGATGCCCGCCAGCTGAACGTCGCCAACGGCCAGAAGGTTAGCGTCCGCAGCGACGGCGAACGCCAGCTGACCTTTGATGAAGTGGTGGTGCGGGTACGCGAAGACTTCGCGCTGGAGTTTCATATTGATACCGAAGAGGCCAACGCCGCCGGCTTGAAAAACGGCGCGCAGGTCACGCTCATCGGCTAACGGAGGCTCGCCATGACCGACCAACAGATGGAAGACCTGGTTGAACGCATTATCCAGCGTCTGCGGCCGCCGGTACTGGTGATGGTGACCGCCGCGGCGGGCTACCGGCACGCTATTCGCCAGCGGCTGGCCGGCTGCGGCGAGAGCCTGCACTTGGCGCTGGATAGCGGGATTGACGACGGCGAGCAGTGGCGGGGTATCGGTAAAACGCTGCCAGCGGCCGACTGGCAACAGGAGCTGCCTTCGGTCTCGTATAAGGCGCTGCTGCTGCCGTTTCTCGACTACCCGCTGGCGGCGGATCTGGTGAAGGGTTCCCTGCACGGTCCCGTTGCCCGCCGCGTGCACGATGCCCTGCTGAGCGGCCTGCCGGTGCTGGCACTGCGCTATCACTGCGATCCCGCCAGCGAGCTTAACCAGCTGCGCGGGGCGCAGCCTGATAGCGCTTACGCCGGACATATGCAGGCCACGCTGGCCCGCCTGGCCGAATGCGGCATCGCGCTGTGCACCATGAACGAATTGCTGGAGAAGCTGGCGTCGGGTCGCGGAGCGACGGCGCCGTCGGCGAGCGGTCCGCGGCGTTATCTCACTGTCACAGACGTGGTGAATAATCCGGCGCTGGCCTGTGCCCCTGAAGCGCAGTTGACCGATGCCGCTATCGATTTTTTAAAAAACAGAAAAAAAGAACCTTACCTTAAATAGTAAACCCGGAGTTTAACTTATGTCTTCAAAAACAAAGTGTTGGCTATGGATGCTGCTGGTTATCGTTTCCGAAACCTCAGCCACCTCCACCCTCAAAATGTTCGGCAGCAGTGAAGGGATGAGCAAAATGCTGCTGCTCGGGCTGCTGGTGCTGCTGTACTGCACCTGCTACTACTCGCTATCCCGCGCGGTGAAGGATATTCCCGTCGGTCTGGCCTACGCCACCTGGTCCGGTACCGGCATTCTCGTGGTATCGACGCTGGGAATGGCGTTTTACGGCCAGCACCCGGACACCGCCGCCATTATCGGTATGGCGGTTATCGCCAGCGGGATCGTGATCATGAACCTGTTTTCCAAAATGGGTAGCGAAGAGAGCGAGGAAGCACCCGCGCAGCCGGCCGCTGCATCTCTGGACAAAAAAGTCGCCAACTAACAGAAAAGGAACCGCTTATGTTTAACCTCGGATTTTTATGGCTGGCGCTGTCTATCGGCTCCGAAATCACCGGCACGTCGATGATCAAAAAGACCAACGGCTTCAGCAAGCTGGCGCCGTCGGTGCTGGTGGTATGCGCCTACGGCCTGTGCTACTTCGCCCTCACCCGCGCGATGAGCACCATTCCGGTCGGCGTCGCCTACTCGCTGTGGTGCGGCTTTGGTATCGTCGGCGTCACGATTTGCTCAATGATCCTCTATAAGCAAAAACCGGATATCCCGGCCATTCTCGCTATGGTGCTGATCATCTCCGGCGGCATCATTATGAACGTCTTCTCCAGCATGTAAGTCCCGCCTGCGCCTTCATTGATTGCGGTGAAGGCGCTAAAAACCTCACTCAATAAGCCGTTATTGGCGTAATAAAAAAACAAAAAACCATCGCCTGCTAATCAATAACGCTAAAAAGACGACGAGCGTCAAATTTTTATACTCCGCTTATCGATAAATTATTTTTTGTGATTTTAATCGTGGTTATTTTCTCATTTTACCTTATTTTTATGGCATCCCTTCACCCACAGAGGACGATGTCATGACGCAAAAATCGATTTATCGCCTCATTGCCCAGGGCGGCCTGGACGACTGGTATAATTTAGATCACCGCATCTCCAACGACTTCCCTCGTTAATTCTCCGCTGCTGTTTACTCCCTAAAAAAAATTAATTCAGCACTGCGTTTAGTCGCTATTTGTTGCGCTTTTTATTTGTCGCCAAATAGACAAACGCGGCACAGCATCCCCATGGAGAAAATAAATGAAACGTATCCCTGAGCCATTCCGCATTAAAATGGTCGAAAACATTCGCATGACTACCTTTGACGATCGCGTCAAAGCGCTGGAAGAGGCGGGCTATAACCCGTTTTTGCTCAATAGCCAGGACGTGTATATCGACCTGCTGACCGACTCCGGCACCGGCGCGATGAGCGACCATCAGTGGGCCGGGCTGATGATGGGCGACGAAGCCTACGCCGGGTCGCGTAACTATCAGCATCTGTGCGAAAAGGTCAAAGAGATTATCGGCTATCCGTATACCATTCCCACCCATCAGGGGCGCGGCGCGGAGCAGATTCTGTTCCCGAGCCTGATTGCTCGCCGCAAGTCGGCGCATCCGGTGTTTATTTCCAACTTCCACTTCGATACCACCGCCGCGCACGTGGAGCTCAACGGCGCAAAAGCCATTAACGTGGTGACGCCGAAAGCCTTCGATACCACCTCGTGGTACGACTGGAAAGGCAACTTTGATATTGATTTGCTGAAAGCGACCATCGCCGAACACGGCGCGGAAAACGTGGCGGCGATTATTACCACCGTCACCTGTAACAGCTCCGGCGGCCAGCCGGTATCGCTGGCGAATATGCGCGAGGTGTATCAGATTGCCCGCCAGAATAATATTCCGGTGGTGATCGACTCCGCCCGCTTCTGCGAAAACGCCTGGTTTATTAAACAACGCGAAGAGGGCTACGCCGATAAATCGGTGAAAGAGATTATTCTTGAGATGTACCAGTACGGCGATATGCTGACCATGTCCGCCAAGAAAGACCCGATGGTGAATATCGGCGGCCTGTGCTGCTTCCGCGATGACGAAGATCTGTTCAACGAAGTGCGCATTCGCTGCGTGCCGATGGAGGGCTTTGTCACCTACGGCGGCCTGGCGGGACGCGATATGGAGGCGTTGGCTATCGGCCTGGAAGAAGGGACCAACGAGGATTACCTCGCTTATCGCATCAATCAGGTGGAATACCTCGGCGAACGCCTGCGCGAAGGCGGCATTCCGATTCAGTATCCGACCGGCGGCCATGCGGTGTTCGTCGATGCTAAGCTGCTGCTGCCGCATATCCCACCGGAGCAGTTCCCGGCGCACGCGCTAAACAACGAGCTGTATCTGGAAGCGGGCATCCGCAGCGTGGAAATCGGCTCCCTGCTGCTGGGCCGCGACCCGCAAACCGGCAAACAGAAGGCGTCGCCGATGGAGCTGCTGCGCCTGACCATTCCGCGCCGGGTTTACACCAACGATCATATGGACTATATCGCTGATGCGCTGATCGCCGTTAAGGCGCGCGCCGCCACGATTAAGGGCCTGACCTTCACCTATGAACCGCCGGTACTGCGCCACTTCGTCGCCAGACTGAAACCGGTGAAATAAACCGCATCACGGCGCTCTCGCAATGAGAGCGCCATTAATTTAATTCCATCTCTTTAAGCTCAATCATTCGGGTTGCGCCGGGTAGCCGTTTGCCCGCAGCCGTTATCTGTACCCTAAATAATTCGAGTTGCAGAAAGGCGGCAAGAGAGTGACAAATTCGTCGGGAACGAATTTGACCAGCCGAAGGCTGGCCTCCGGTGAGAGGCAGGAGCCTCTCATTAATCCCCAGGAGCTTACTGAGGTAAGTGACTGGGGTGAGTGAACGCAGCCAACACATCTGCAGCTTGAAGTATGACGGGTATAATAATTATAGCCACGTGAGGAATGCACCTTATGGCTACACTATCAGTCTCAAAAGCGGTCTCAACAAATACCCCATCGCTGATTGGCGGAGCGATGATTATCGGCGGCACGATTATTGGCGCAGGCATGTTTTCTTTACCGGTGGTGATGTCCGGCGCCTGGTTTTTCTGGTCGCTGCTGGCGCTCATTTTTACCTGGTTTTGCATGCTGCATTCCGGGTTAATGATCCTCGAAGCCAATCTCAATTATCATATTGGCGCCAGCTTCGACACGATTACGAAGGATTTACTGGGAAACGGCTGGAATATTATTAACGGCCTGACCGTCGCCTTTGTTTTATATATCCTGACCTACGCCTATATTTCCGCCAGCGGTTCAGTTATTCAGCATACTTTTGCGCAGATGAACCTCGCGGTTCCCGCACGCCTGGGCGGCCTGGCGTTCGCGCTGGTGGTCGCCTTTATCGTCTGGCTAAGTACGAAAGCGGTAAGCCGGATGACGACTATCGTGCTGGGCGCCAAAATCCTCACCTTTTTTATGACCTTCGGCGGCCTGATGTGGCACGTGGAGCCCGCGATTCTGTTTAACCGCGCGGAGGTCAATGCGTCCTATCTGCCCTACGTCCTGATGACGCTGCCGTTCTGCCTGGCCTCCTTTGGCTATCACGGCAACGTCCCCAGCCTGATGAAGTACTACGGTAAAGATCCGCTTATCATTCGCCGCTGCCTGCTGCTCGGCACGCTGATGGCGCTGGTGCTGTATATCATCTGGCTGGTCGGCACAATGGGCAATATTCCGCGCCCGGCGTTTATCGCTATCGCCGAAAAAGGCGGCAACATCGACGTGCTGGTGCAGACCTTAAGCGGCCTGCTGAACAGTTCGACCCTGGACTTACTGCTGACGGTCTTTTCCAACTTCGCCGTCGCCAGCTCGTTCCTGGGCGTGACTCTTGGCCTGTTTGATTATCTGGCGGATCTGTTTAAGTTTGACGATAGCCGGCTGGGGCGGTTTAAAACCGCGCTGGTGACCTTTCTGCCGCCGATCGCCGGCGGGCTGCTGTGGCCTAACGGTTTTATCTACGCCATTGGTTTCGCCGGCCTCGCCGCCACCGTCTGGGCCGCTATCGTTCCCGCCCTGCTGGCGCGCGCCTCGCGCAGGCGTTTCGGCAGCCCGAACTATCGGGTGTGGGGTGGCAATGCCATGATTGTCCTGATTTTGTGCTTCGGCGGCGCCAACGCAATAATTCATATTTTATCCAGCTTTAACCTGCTGCCGGTTTATCGCTGAATAAAAAAGGGCTTTTACTGCCGCGGCTTTTCGTGGCAGGATAAAAAGATGAACAGAAACGTTGTCATCTCTCACCTCCGCCGTTGGTGGCTGCCTGCATAACAGGCGGCAAGATTTGACGTTTCCTCTATTCAAAGCCGCCGGAAGGCGGCTTTGTTGTTTCTGAGTGTCGCCCTTCGGCCTGATAGCATCCTAAGGAGTCACTTATGAACACCAGCCAAACGATCCTGACCGGCGACCGTCCTACCGGCCAGCTGCACCTCGGCCACTACGTCGGTTCCCTGCGCCAGCGCGTGCTGCTCCAGCACGACCACCAGCAGTTTATCCTCGTCGCGGACCTGCAGGGCCTGACCGACAACGGCAGCAACCCGCAAAAAATCAGCAGCAATATCCTTGAGGTGATGGCCGATTATCTCGCCGTCGGCATCGATCCGCAGAAGACCACCATTTGCCTGCAATCCGCCCTGCCGGCGCTGGCCGAACTCAGCGCGCTGTATATGAATATCGTCACCGTCGCCCGGGTTGAACGCAATCCGACGGTGAAAAATGAAATCGCCCAGAAGGGATTTTCCCGCTCGCTGCCGGTGGGATTTTTAGCCTATCCCATAAGCCAGGCCGCCGATATCACCGCCTTTAAGGCCGAACTGGTGCCGGTTGGCGACGATCAGCTACCGATGATTGAACAGACCAATGAGATCGTGCACAAAATGAATAGCCTGACGACGACGCCGATCTTACGGCACTGCAAAGCGCTGCTCAGCGACGTCAGCCGCCTGCCGGGCATTGATGGCAACGCCAAAATGTCGAAATCGCTGGGGAACACGCTCACCCTTTCGGCCAGCGAAGAGGAGATCCACCGTGCGGTCAGCGCCATGTATACCGACCCGAATCACCTGCGGGTCGCCGACCCGGGTCAGACAGAAGGCAACGTGGTATTCACTTATCTCGACGCCTTTCATGCTGATAAGACCTTCGTTGCCGAGATGAAAGCCCATTATCGGCGCGGAGGGCTGGGAGACAGGCAGTGCAAAAACGCGCTGGAGACCTGCTTACAGGAGCTGCTGGCGCCGATACGCGAACGCCGGGCGACCTATATTCAGGATAAAGGCATGCTACTGGCGCTGCTGCGCCGGGGAAGCGAGCGGGCGCACGAACTGACACAACGGACGCTGCATGAAGTAAAACGCGGCCTGGGGCTGCCGGTGCTGTTTTGAGGCGCGGCGATCTCTCCGCACTGAAATCCGCTGCCACATCTCTCCCGGGGGCGGCGCCTGAGGCGCCTTGCCCGGGCTACAGGTTCACAGCCGTCTGCGGTCAGGTAGCCGGGACAGGCTCAGCGCGCCGCCCCCGGGATGGCGCCCGACCGGAAGATATTCTGCGGTTTATTCCCCGGTGGCGGCTGTCGCCTTACCGGGGCTACGGGTTTACTGCCGTCTGCGATCAGGTAGCCGGGACAGGCGCAGCGCGCCGCCCCCGGGATGGCGCCCGACCGGAAGATACTCTGCGGTTTATTCCCCGGTGGCGGCTGTCGCCTTACCGGGGCTACGGGTTTACTGCCGTCTGCGATCCGGTAGCCCGGACAGGCGCAGCGCGCCGCCTCCGGGAAGGACCCGGCAGCTTAGTTGCCGTCGCCTTCATGCAGCTTCACGCAGTTGCGCCCATCGCGCTTGGCGACGTACAGCGCGCTGTCGGCATCGCGCAGCAGCAGATTGTAATCCGGATGACCGGTGTGGACGGCGTAGCCGATGCTGGCGGTAATCGAAATCTCATTGTCAGCGCCAACGCTAAACGCCAGCTGGCTGATTTTTTTACGCAGCCGTTCAAGGATCGTAAAGGCTTCCGCGGCGCCGGTCTCCACCAGCACCAGCAGAAACTCCTCGCCGCCGTAGCGGAAGATATAATCGCTGGATCGAATATTATCGCTGAGCAGCTCCGCAACGTGCTTAATCGCCCGGTCGCCGACCATGTGCCCCCAGCTATCATTGATCTCTTTAAAGTGGTCGATGTCGATAATCGCCACCGTCATCGGCAGTTCATATTCCATCGCCAGCGTCACTTCATGCTTGAGGACAACCGGCAGATAGCGGCGGTTAAGCAGGCTGGTCAGCGTATCCTTACCGCTTTGCATCTGCGACAGGCTGCTAAACAGCACCCCCATCTGGCTGCCAATCTGCTGGCAATGGATATGGATCCCCTGCAGCAAAGCCTGCGTGTTTTTATACTCAGAACCCTCAGACGAGGATTTCCAGGCGGATAACAGCGCATCCACCTTGCTAATTAAGTCGGCGATTTCCTGCATTTGCGGATTTTTGTTAAAATAACGCACGCATTTATGGCGGAACCACAGGCCAAATTCAGAATCAGATAATAACGCTCCGTTAATATCGCTTTTATTATCGCTAACGATATTAAAAATAGCGGTATTTTCCCATCCGGAGAGCGAGGCCTGCTGTTTGCCATATTCCAGCGGCACGTTATCCATCAGGCTATACAGGCGGTACGCTTCTTCATTTTTCGTCGCCCGATAGTGCGACAGGGTATAGGCGTGGCACATCATTTCTACCGCCATGTTAATGGCCATGATGGCGTAGTAGATGGCGGCAACGCTGGTCTCGCGATCGAGCTGGCTATCGCGGATATTTTCAATCAGCCCGGCTTTCAGCTGGCGCGCGCCGCGCAGTACCGCCTCTGCCGGGATACCGATGCGTGAATGGATGCTGCCGATCAGGTACTGCCGCTCCGCCAGCGCCTGCAGATTTTCCTTATCGCACATCAGGATATCTTTCACCCACCCGGCCAGCGAGCTGCTGAGCCGCTCCTGAACTAAGTCATAGCTAAGGTGCCGCGCAATGTCCGGGTCCTGGAAAATAAAATCATAAAAACGGGTCGCTAACGCCTCCGCCTGCTGCCCGGCGATATTTTTAAGTACCGCCCTCACTTCCGGCGTCAGGCTGTCGTACAGCGGCAACCACTCCTTAAAAATAATCGAGATATATTTTTGGCTTTCATCTTTCATTGAATAAAGCGCTCGCCCGGCGTGAGTGTATTTTCAGGGCCGCCGATCATACAACAGTTCTCCTGGGGCAACCAGATTAAAAATGCGCCAGTCGCCAGGGAATAATATCCTCTGGTTATTAGCGCTAAGGAATAGCTTATATGTACGATGATTTAATGAAGAACGATTAAGATTATCTGCGCCGGTATCCGGAGCATTAACCCCAATAGGCATTATGGGTAATATTGTTCCATCGCGCTCCTCGCTGTTTTTATGTTAACCCGACAACAAGACCCTGCTTTGTATATGGACATACTCATTGCGGGTGTTAGTATGACATTGACGGTAGCAATAAATATGCGTGTTTCATTTAAGGCGAGGATTGCTGATGATGACCACATTGATCGCACCTCTTTCTGACCGGTTAGCAGCGCTGCAGGCTCCCTGCGCCGGTCGGCCTTATCCCCGATTTCTCCCTTCCCTGAAGAGACGAAACTCCGCCATGCGGAGGAGAAGCGCGCACCACTCAGCCTATGGAACAAAGCGAGTCGCGTATGGACAAAATCAAACGGCGTTGGGTTGGATACGTTATTGGTTTAGCGGTGGTGATTGCCGCAGCGGCATGGTGGATGCTTCGCCCGCCGGGAATTCCTGAGGGCTTTGCCAGCAGTAACGGCAGGATTGAAGCCACAGAAGTCGATATCGCCACCAAAACCGCCGGGCGTATCGACACCATCCTGGTCAAAGAGGGACAGTTTGTTCGCCAGGGCGACGTGTTGGCCCGTATGGACACCCGGGTACTCAACGAACAACGGCTGGAGGCCGCCGCGCAAATCAAGGAAGCAGAGAGCGCGATTGCCGCCGCGAAAGCCCTGCTCGACCAGCGTCAAAGCGAAATGCGCGCTACGGAAGCGGTGGTGAAGCAGCGGCAGGCGGAGCTGAACTCCTCGGCTAAACGTCACGTCCGCTCCAGCACGCTCTCGCAGCGCGGCGCGGTCTCCGCGCAGCAGCTGGATGACGACCAGGCGGCGGCAGAAAGCGCCAGGGCGGCGCTGGAATCCGCCAAAGCGCAGGTCTCTGCCGCCAGGGCCGCGATTGAGGCGGCGCGCACCAGCATCATTCAGGCGCAAACCCGGGTCGAGGCCGCCCAGGCGACCGAACGGCGGATTATCGCCGATATCGACGATAGCGAGCTGAAAGCCCCGCGCGATGGCCGCATTCAGTACCGCGTCGCCGAACCGGGAGAGGTGCTGGCGGCGGGCGGCCGGGTGCTGAATATGGTCGATTTATCCGATGTCTATATGACCTTCTTCCTGCCTACCGAGCAGGCGGGTCTGCTGGCGCTGGGCAGCGAAGCGCGAATTATCCTCGATGCCGCGCCGAATCTGGTGATCCCCGCCAATATCAGTTTTGTCGCCAGCGTGGCGCAGTTTACGCCTAAAACGGTGGAAACCAGCGATGAACGGCTAAAGCTGATGTTCCGCGTAAAAGCCCGTATTCCGCCAGAGCTGCTGGCGGAGCATCTGGAGTATGTGAAGACCGGCCTGCCCGGGATGGCCTGGGTTCGTCTGGATAACCAGCAGGCGTGGCCTGAAGCGCTGACGGTGAGGTTGCCGCAATGAAAACCGTCGCCCGCCTGGAAAACGTCAGCCAGCACTTTGGCGCAACCGTCGCGCTGAAGGACATTACGCTGAGCATTCCCGCTCGCCGTATGGTGGGCCTGATCGGGCCCGACGGCGTGGGCAAGTCCAGCCTGCTATCGCTGATCTCCGGCGCGCGCGTGATTGAGCACGGCAACATTATGGTGCTCGGCGGCGATATGAGCGAGGTACGTCATCGCCAGGACGTCTGCCCGAAAATCGCCTGGATGCCCCAGGGGCTGGGGAAGAACCTCTACCATACCCTGTCGGTCTATGAAAACGTCGATTTCTTCGCCCGTCTGTTCGGCCATGATAAAGCCGAACGCGACATCCGCATCAATGAGCTGCTCCAGAGTACCGGCCTGGCGCCGTTTCGCGACCGCCCGGCAGGAAAACTCTCCGGGGGGATGAAGCAAAAGCTCGGCCTGTGCTGCGCGCTCATTCACGACCCGCAGCTGCTGATCCTCGATGAACCCACCACCGGCGTCGATCCTCTCTCGCGGGCGCAGTTTTGGGATCTGATCGACAGCATCCGCCAGCGTCAGCCGGAGATGAGCGTCCTGGTCGCCACCGCTTACATGGAGGAGGCGGAGCGCTTTGACTGGCTGGTGGCCATGAACGCGGGGGAAGTTCTGGCGACCGGCAGCGCCGATGAGCTTAAAGCGCACACGGCGAGTCAGACGCTGGAACAGGCGTTTATCGCCCTGCTTCCCGAAGCCCAGCGCCTGGCGCATAAAGAGGTGATCATCCCGCCGCGCAATGCCGATGAAAGCGAAATTGCGATTGAAGCGCGTGGGCTAACGATGCGCTTCGGTCAATTTGTCGCCGTTGACCACGTCAACTTTCGCATTGCCCGCGGCGAGATTTTCGGCTTCCTCGGCTCCAACGGCTGCGGCAAATCAACAACCATGAAAATGCTGACCGGGCTGCTACCGGCCAGCGAAGGCGAGGCGTGGCTGTTTGGCCAGCCGGTCGACCCCAGGGATATCGAAACCCGCCGCCGCGTTGGCTATATGTCGCAGGCCTTCTCCCTCTATAGCGAACTGACCGTACGGCAAAACCTCGAGCTGCATGCCCGCCTGTTCCACATCCCTGATGCGGAGATCCCGGGGCGGATCGCCGAAATGAGCCAGCGCTTTATGCTGGAAGAGGTTGAGGACACCCTGCCCGCTTCGCTGCCGCTAGGTATCCGCCAGCGCCTCTCGCTGGCGGTCGCGGTGATCCACCGCCCGGAAATGTTAATCCTTGATGAACCCACCTCCGGCGTCGATCCGGTAGCCCGGGACATGTTCTGGCAGCTGATGGTCGATCTTGCGCGTCAGGACCGGGTGACCATTTTTATCTCCACCCACTTTATGAATGAAGCGGAACGCTGCGATCGCATTTCGCTGATGCATGCCGGAAAAGTGCTGGCCAGCGATACGCCGCAGGCGCTGGTGGAGCAGCGCGGATCGGCCAGCCTTGAAGAGGCGTTTATCGCCTGGCTACAGGAAGCGGCGGATGCCGCGCAGCCGCCTGATGCGCAGGCTGCACCGGTTCCCGCGATGGAACATAAAGCCGAAAGCGTGGCGCCGCGTCAGGCGTTCAGCCTGCAGCGCCTGTTTAGCTACAGCCGCCGCGAAGCGCTTGAGCTGCGCCGCGATCCGGTGCGATCGACTCTGGCACTGCTCGGCACCGTGATCCTGATGTTTATCATGGGCTATGGGATCAGTATGGACGTCGAAGATCTGCGGTTTGCGGTGCTCGACCGCGACCAGACCGTCAGTAGCCAGGGCTGGTCGCAAAATATCGCCGGCTCACGCTACTTCATCGAACAGCCGCCGCTGCAAAGCTATAGCGAACTGGACAGAAGAATGCGCAACGGCGAGCTGGCGGTAGCGATTGAAATTCCGCCTAATTTTGGCCGCGATATCGCCCGGGGAACGCCGGTGCAGATTGGCGTGTGGGTGGACGGCGCGATGCCGAACCGCGCGGAGACGGTGCGCGGCTATGTGCAGGCCATGCATCTGGCCTGGCTGCAGGAGATGGCCGGTCGCCAGGCCAGCCCCAATCGCGATACTTCACTGATTTCCATCGAGACCCGCTATCGCTATAACCCGGATGTGAAGAGCCTGCCGGCGATTGTACCGGCGGTGATTCCGCTGCTGTTGATGATGATCCCGGCGATGCTCAGCGCGCTCAGCGTGGTCCGCGAGAAAGAGCTTGGTTCAATCATCAATCTGTACGTGACGCCAACCACCCGCAGCGAATTTCTGCTGGGTAAACAGGTGCCGTATATCGTGCTGGGGATGTTCAACTTCTTCCTGCTCTGCGCGCTGTCGGTCTTTGTTTTTGGCGTACCGCACAAAGGGAGTTTTCTGACGCTCACCCTCGCCGCGCTGCTCTACGTCACTATCGCCACCGGACTTGGCCTGCTGATTTCAACCTTTATGAAAAGCCAGATTGCGGCTATTTTCGGCACCGCGATCATTACGCTTATCCCGGCGACGCAGTTTTCCGGGATGATCGACCCCGTCGCCTCGCTGGAAGGACCCGGGCGCTGGATTGGCCAGATTTATCCAACCAGCCACTTTCTGACCATCGCGCGAGGAACGTTTTCCAAAGCGCTGAATCTGACCGACCTGTGGGGATCCTTTATTCCGCTGCTTATCGCGGTTCCGCTGGTGCTGGGCCTGAGCGTGTGGCTGTTGAAAAAACAGGAGGGATAATGCGCGGATTACGCAATATTTATAATTTGGGGATGAAAGAGCTACGCAGCCTGCTGGGCGATAAAGCGATGCTGACGTTGATTGTCTTTGCTTTTACCGTCTCGGTTTACTCCTCTGCGACCGTTATGCCGGGTTCGCTGCATCTGGCGCCCATCGCTATTGCCGACATGGATAAGTCGCAGCTTTCATCGCGTATTATCAATGGTTTTTACCGGCCCTGGTTTTTGCCGCCGGCGCTGATCACCGCTGATGAGATGGACGCCGGGCTGGATGCGGGACGCTATACTTTCGCCATCAATATTCCGCCGGATTTCCAGCGCGACGTTCTGGCCGGACGCCAGCCCGCGCTACAGGTTAACGTCGACGCGACGCGAATGAGCCAGGCGTTTACCGGCAATAGCTATATCCAGAATATCGTCACCGGCGAAGTGAACAGCTTTGTCGCCCGCTACCGGGACAACGGTACGCTGCCGGTTGAGCTGGCCGTCAGGATGCGTTTTAACCCGAACCTGGAACAGGAGCGTTTCGGCGCCGTCATGGCAATTATCAACAATATCACCATGCTGGCGATCGTGCTGACCGGCTCGGCGCTGATACGCGAGCGAGAGCATGGTACCGTGGAGCACCTGCTGGTTATGCCGGTCACGCCGTTTGAAATCATGATGGCGAAGATATGGTCAATGGGGCTGGTGGTGCTGGTGGTTTCCGGACTCTCTCTGATCCTGATGGTTCAGGGCGTGCTGCAGGTACCGATAGAAGGCTCGATACCACTCTTTATGCTTGGGGTGGCCCTGAGCCTGTTTGCCACCACCTCAATCGGCATTTTTATGGGCACGGTGGCGCGTTCCATGCCGCAGCTGGGGCTGCTGATGATTCTGGTGCTTTTGCCGCTGCAGATGCTTTCCGGCGGCTCCACGCCCCGGGAAAGTATGCCGCAGGCTGTACAGGATATTATGCTCACCATGCCGACAACCCACTTTGTCAGCCTGGCGCAGGCCATTCTTTATCGAGGCGCTGATTTCTCTATCGTCTGGCCGCAGTTTCTGACGCTGCTGGCTATCGGTGGCGTGTTTTTTACTATCGCCCTACTGCGTTTTCGTAAGACGATCGGGGAAATGGCCTGAGGCAATACCGATGTCGCTCTGCCGGTCGCGGCATCGGCGCTATTTATGGCGATTCATAAAGCGCCGCAGAGCCCAGGTGAATCCCATCGCCATGCTGAACAGGATAAACAGCAGCAGCACCCAGCTGACGGAAATTCTCAGCAGCGCACTTAGCGTCATAAGCGGCTGAAGATACACGGTAAACGAGTGGTCGGTGGGTTTACCCAGAAGAGCCATCAATCCATCCGTTAACCAGACAAGCGCCCGGCAAACCAGCCAGATGATCGCCGGCCAGCAGAGCAGGACCAGAAAGGTAAAACGCTCCCGGATATAATGTATCAGTTGGCGCAAAGGAGGCCAGTTAATCAGAAATTTCATTTATATTCTCATATTGCCAGCCGGTAACATGCACTATTCGTCAAAAGACGTTACCGGGTTAGCTTCCATACAGGCAATGCACCCTATGTTTTTAGCAAATTTGAATTAACTTAAACCAGATCGAGTTAACAAAGTGTTAAGGACACTAAGTCATTTCGCAGAAAAAGTCCAGCTGTTATGCCTGTGTGCTTGGCAGGGGAGAGGGTTTCGTATCTATTTGTTAACCTGATGACTTTAGAATAACTTAAGCGTTATGCGGGTAATATTCTTAATATAATTCCTATTAAATATTCAGAAACGCGTTTATCTCTATTTTTATTTTCATATAACGTTCATGCTAATTATTTTATTCACAAAATAAATTCTTTGTAGATGAGTTTTCGATAAATAATTGAGTTTAAATAGATCTATGCTATTCGCCGTCACGGCTTTCAGTAGTTTTGCCGGCAAGCTCCCCGCACGATTCATCGTTCTCGTTGTGACGCCAGGTAAAGTTCAAAAAACCTTTTATTTCAAAGCGATATATACTTATTTCGCTTAAGTACTGCGGATGCCCTATCGTGAAAAAGGTCTGGTAAAGGATCCTTGCCGGGCTTTAATACGGATTTCTCAGACGACAAAAACGCAAAAAGCCCATCCGTCAGGATGGGCTCTTCACTTGTTTGATGCCTGGCAGTTCCCTACTCTCACATGGGGAGACCCCACACTACCATCGGCGCTACGGCGTTTCACTTCTGAGTTCGGCATGGGGTCAGGTGGGACCACCGCGCTAGTGCCGCCAGGCAAATTCTGTTGTCAGAAACGAATCTTTTACACCGATGCTGCGTTGGCTGCATTCGTAAAGTCAGTCACATACTTCAGTATGCTCCTTCCTTTACTTCATTTGCCGCCTTGCCTCAGCGTAAAATCTTTCGTTCCCGAAAATCTGTAATCTAAGCTGAAAATCTCTCAAATCGCCAAAACATCTTCGGCGTTGTAAGGTTAAGCCTCACGGTTCATTAGTACCGGTTAGCTCAACGCATCGCTGCGCTTACACACCCGGCCTATCAACGTCGTCGTCTTCAACGTTCCTTCAGGACCCTTAAAGGGTCAGGGAGAACTCATCTCGGGGCAAGTTTCGTGCTTAGATGCTTTCAGCACTTATCTCTTCCGCATTTAGCTACCGGGCAATGCCATTGGCATGACAACCCGAACACCAGTGATGCGTCCACTCCGGTCCTCTCGTACTAGGAGCAGCCCCCCTCAATTCTCCAGCGCCCACGGCAGATAGGGACCGAACTGTCTCACGACGTTCTAAACCCAGCTCGCGTACCACTTTAAATGGCGAACAGCCATACCCTTGGGACCTACTTCAGCCCCAGGATGTGATGAGCCGACATCGAGGTGCCAAACACCGCCGTCGATATGAACTCTTGGGCGGTATCAGCCTGTTATCCCCGGAGTACCTTTTATCCGTTGAGCGATGGCCCTTCCATTCAGAACCACCGGATCACTATGACCTGCTTTCGCACCTGCTCGCGCCGTCACGCTCGCAGTCAAGCCAGCTTATGCCATTGCACTAACCTCCTGATGTCCGACCAGGATTAGCTGACCTTCGTGCTCCTCCGTTACTCTTTAGGAGGAGACCGCCCCAGTCAAACTACCCACCAGACACTGTCCGCAACCCCGATTAGGGGCCCACGTTAGAACACCAGCCATTAAAGGGTGGTATTTCAAGGATGGCTCCATGCAGACTGGCGTCCACACTTCAAAGCCTCCCACCTATCCTACACATCAAGGACCAGTGTTCAGTGTCAAGCTATAGTAAAGGTTCACGGGGTCTTTCCGTCTTGCCGCGGGTACACTGCATCTTCACAGCGAGTTCAATTTCACTGAGTCTCGGGTGGAGACAGCCTGGCCATCATTACGCCATTCGTGCAGGTCGGAACTTACCCGACAAGGAATTTCGCTACCTTAGGACCGTTATAGTTACGGCCGCCGTTTACCGGGGCTTCGATCAAGAGCTTCTCCTTACGGA
Source organism: Klebsiella sp. PL-2018 (assembly GCF_019048985.1). Classification (NCBI taxonomy): domain Bacteria; kingdom Pseudomonadati; phylum Pseudomonadota; class Gammaproteobacteria; order Enterobacterales; family Enterobacteriaceae; genus Klebsiella; species Klebsiella sp. PL-2018. The sequence continues at coordinate 699,348 of NZ_CP077673.1, read as the reverse complement.
TAACCCCATCAATTAACCTTCCGGCACCGGGCAGGCGTCACACCGTATACGTCCACTTTCGTGTTTGCACAGTGCTGTGTTTTTAATAAACAGTTGCAGCCAGCTGGTATCTTCGACTGATTTCAGCTCCACGAGCAAGTCGCTTCACTTACCATCAGCGTGCCTTCTCCCGAAGTTACGGCACCATTTTGCCTAGTTCCTTCACCCGAGTTCTCTCAAGCGCCTTGGTATTCTCTACCTGACCACCTGTGTCGGTTTGGGGTACGATTTGATGTTACCTGATGCTTAGAGGCTTTTCCTGGAAGCAGGGCATTTGTCACTTCAGCACCGTAGTGCCTCGTCATCACACCTCAGCGTTAGTAACGTTCCGGATTTACCTGGAACATCCGCCTACATGCTTAAACCGGGACAACCGTCGCCCGGCCAACATAGCCTTCTCCGTCCCCCCTTCGCAGTAACACCGAGTACAGGAATATTAACCTGTTTCCCATCGACTACGCCTTTCGGCCTCGCCTTAGGGGTCGACTCACCCTGCCCCGATTAACGTTGGACAGGAACCCTTGGTCTTCCGGCGTGCGGGTTTTTCACCCGCATTATCGTTACTTATGTCAGCATTCGCACTTCTGATACCTCCAGCAACCCTCACAGGCCACCTTCAACGGCTTACAGAACGCTCCCCTACCCAACAACACATAGTGTCGCTGCCGCAGCTTCGGTGCATGGTTTAGCCCCGTTACATCTTCCGCGCAGGCCGACTCGACCAGTGAGCTATTACGCTTTCTTTAAATGATGGCTGCTTCTAAGCCAACATCCTGGCTGTCTGGGCCTTCCCACATCGTTTCCCACTTAACCATGACTTTGGGACCTTAGCTGGCGGTCTGGGTTGTTTCCCTCTTCACGACGGACGTTAGCACCCGCCGTGTGTCTCCCGTGATAACATTCTTCGGTATTCGTAGTTTGCATCGGGTTGGTAAGTCGGGATGACCCCCTAGCCGAAACAGTGCTCTACCCCCGAAGATGAATTCACGAGGCGCTACCTAAATAGCTTTCGGGGAGAACCAGCTATCTCCCGGTTTGATTGGCCTTTCACCCCCAGCCACAAGTCATCCGCTAATTTTTCAACATTAGTCGGTTCGGTCCTCCAGTTAGTGTTACCCAACCTTCAACCTGCCCATGGCTAGATCACCGGGTTTCGGGTCTATACCCTGCAACTTAACGCCCAGTTAAGACTCGGTTTCCCTGCGGCTCCCCTATACGGTTAACCTTGCTACAGAATATAAGTCGCTGACCCATTATACAAAAGGTACGCAGTCACCCCACCCCAAAACGCTCCACTGCCTGATTTTTGATGTTGAACGTCGCTTACGCTCCGTTAACCGTCCATCGCGCTGTCGTTACGCATTTTGCGCACCACGCAAAGCGAAACGCTTTGGTGGTGGGGCTCCTACTGCTTGTACGTACACGGTTTCAGGTTCTTTTTCACTCCCCTCGCCGGGGTTCTTTTCGCCTTTCCCTCACGGTACTGGTTCACTATCGGTCAGTCAGGAGTATTTAGCCTTGGAGGATGGTCCCCCCATATTCAGACAGGATACCACGTGTCCCGCCCTACTCTTCGAGTTCACAGCCTGTGCGTTTTAGTGTACGGGAGTATCACCCTGTACCCTGCGACTTTCCAGACGCTTCCACTAACACACAAGCTGATTCAGACTCCGGGCTGCTCCCCGTTCGCTCGCCGCTACTGGGGGAATCTCGGTTGATTTCTTTTCCTCGGGGTACTTAGATGTTTCAGTTCCCCCGGTTCGCCTCGTTAACCTATGTATTCAGTTAACGATAGTGCAACGAATTGCACTGGGTTTCCCCATTCGGACATCGCCGGCTATAACGGTTCATATCACCTTACCGACGCTTTTCGCAGATTAGCACGTCCTTCATCGCCTCTGACTGCCAGGGCATCCACCGTGTACGCTTAGTCGCTTAACCTCACAACCCGAAGATGTTTCGTAAAACATCATCGTGTCGCGAAAATTTGAGAGACTCGAACACACTTAAACAGTGTGTCGTTTCAATTTTCAGCTTGATCCAGATTTTTAAAGAGCAAATATCTCAAACGTCACCCGAAGATGAGTTTTGAGATATCGGTTGGTTGTGCCTTTCACTCACAGCCAGCAAGTGGCGTCCCCTAGGGGATTCGAACCCCTGTTGCCGCCGTGAAAGGGCGGAGTCCTAACCGCTAGACGAAGGGGACACGAGGTGTCGCGACTTCGCAGCCGTCTTGCTTCTTTACATCTATCAGACAATCTGTGTGAGCACTACAAAGGCAGGTTCTTTAAGGTAAGGAGGTGATCCAACCGCAGGTTCCCCTACGGTTACCTTGTTACGACTTCACCCCAGTCATGAATCACAAAGTGGTAAGCGCCCTCCCGAAGGTTAAGCTACCTACTTCTTTTGCAACCCACTCCCATGGTGTGACGGGCGGTGTGTACAAGGCCCGGGAACGTATTCACCGTGGCATTCTGATCCACGATTACTAGCGATTCCGACTTCATGGAGTCGAGTTGCAGACTCCAATCCGGACTACGACATACTTTATGAGGTCCGCTTGCTCTCGCGAGGTCGCTTCTCTTTGTATATGCCATTGTAGCACGTGTGTAGCCCTACTCGTAAGGGCCATGATGACTTGACGTCATCCCCACCTTCCTCCAGTTTATCACTGGCAGTCTCCTTTGAGTTCCCGACCGAATCGCTGGCAACAAAGGATAAGGGTTGCGCTCGTTGCGGGACTTAACCCAACATTTCACAACACGAGCTGACGACAGCCATGCAGCACCTGTCTCAGAGTTCCCGAAGGCACCAAAGCATCTCTGCTAAGTTCTCTGGATGTCAAGAGTAGGTAAGGTTCTTCGCGTTGCATCGAATTAAACCACATGCTCCACCGCTTGTGCGGGCCCCCGTCAATTCATTTGAGTTTTAACCTTGCGGCCGTACTCCCCAGGCGGTCGACTTAACGCGTTAGCTCCGGAAGCCACTCCTCAAGGGAACAACCTCCAAGTCGACATCGTTTACAGCGTGGACTACCAGGGTATCTAATCCTGTTTGCTCCCCACGCTTTCGCACCTGAGCGTCAGTCTTTGTCCAGGGGGCCGCCTTCGCCACCGGTATTCCTCCAGATCTCTACGCATTTCACCGCTACACCTGGAATTCTACCCCCCTCTACAAGACTCCAGCCTGCCAGTTTCGAATGCAGTTCCCAGGTTGAGCCCGGGGATTTCACATCCGACTTGACAGACCGCCTGCGTGCGCTTTACGCCCAGTAATTCCGATTAACGCTTGCACCCTCCGTATTACCGCGGCTGCTGGCACGGAGTTAGCCGGTGCTTCTTCTGCGGGTAACGTCAATCGACAAGGTTATTAACCTTATCGCCTTCCTCCCCGCTGAAAGTACTTTACAACCCGAAGGCCTTCTTCATACACGCGGCATGGCTGCATCAGGCTTGCGCCCATTGTGCAATATTCCCCACTGCTGCCTCCCGTAGGAGTCTGGACCGTGTCTCAGTTCCAGTGTGGCTGGTCATCCTCTCAGACCAGCTAGGGATCGTCGCCTAGGTGAGCCGTTACCCCACCTACTAGCTAATCCCATCTGGGCACATCTGATGGCAAGAGGCCCGAAGGTCCCCCTCTTTGGTCTTGCGACGTTATGCGGTATTAGCTACCGTTTCCAGTAGTTATCCCCCTCCATCAGGCAGTTTCCCAGACATTACTCACCCGTCCGCCACTCGTCACCCGAGAGCAAGCTCTCTGTGCTACCGTTCGACTTGCATGTGTTAGGCCTGCCGCCAGCGTTCAATCTGAGCCATGATCAAACTCTTCAATTTAAGTTTGATGCTCGTAGAATTAAACTTCGTAATGAATTACGTGTTCACTCTTTGAGACTTGGTATTCATTTTTCGTCCGAGGACGTTAAGAATCCATGTCACTTTGAGTGCCCACACAGATTGTCTGATAAATTGTTAAAGAGCAGTGCAACGCGGCTTTCGCTCACCGTTGCGAGGTGGCGTATATTACGCTTTCCTCTTTCAGAGTCAACCCGTTATTTCAGGATTTTTTCTCTTCAACCGACCCGGTTGTTTGTGAAGTGATTCACATCTGCCGTGTCAGTGGGAGCGCATTATAGGGAGCTGCCGGGATATAGCAACCCTTAAAATACAAAAAACTTATCAAACGCTCATAATTTAAACTCTCCACGTTCCCTGCACGCCAGAAAAAATGGGGGAAAACCAGACGCCACGCGGGCTGCAGCGAATTCAGGCAAAAGCGACATTTTGCGAAAATCAACGTTATCCGCTTTACGTTTCCCCCTCTCTTACCGCGTCGTGACTTCAGATGATGAATTAAGCACCAGCCTTGACCCATGACAAAGCGGCTTGAGGGTGCATATTTCTATAATCAGGGCCGTTTCTTCTTATTGGTATGAACCTATGGCTTATCAACTCAACATTAACTGGCCCGAGTTTTTAGAAAAGTACTGGCAAAAGCAGCCGGTCGTATTAAAGAAGGCTTTCGCGAATTTCGTCGATCCGATTACGCCGGATGAGCTGGCCGGGCTGGCCATGGAACCGGAAGTCGATAGTCGACTGGTGAGCCTCAAGAACGGTCAATGGCAGGCCAGCAACGGGCCGTTTGAACATTTTGATGGCCTGGGCGAAACCGGCTGGTCGCTACTGGCTCAGGCGGTAAACCACTGGCATATGCCCGCCGCTGAACTGGTGCGCCCCTTCCGCGTGCTGCCGGACTGGCGTTTAGATGATCTGATGATCTCCTTTTCCGTACCGGGCGGCGGCGTAGGCCCGCATATCGACCAGTACGACGTCTTTATTATTCAGGGCATGGGCAGCCGCCGCTGGCGCGTGGGCGATAAGCTGCCGATGCGTCAGTTCTGCCCGCATCCGGCGCTGCTGCACGTTGACCCGTTCCCGCCGATCATTGATGAAGATCTGGAACCTGGCGATATTCTGTACATTCCGCCCGGATTCCCGCACGACGGAATCACTCACGAAACGGCGCTGAACTACTCCGTCGGCTTCCGTGGGCCAAACGGCCGCGATTTGATCAGCAGCTTTGCCGATTACGCGCTGGAAAACGATCTCGGCGGCGAGCACTACAGCGATCCGGATTTGACCTGCCGCGAACATCCGGGACGGGTAGAAGAGTATGAACTGGAACGCCTGCGCGGCATGATGATCGAGATGATTAGCCAGCCGGAAGATTTCCGCCGCTGGTTTGGGCGTTTTGCCACCACGCCGCGCCACGAGCTGGATATTGCGCCCGCTGAACCGCCTTTTGAAGAAGAGGAGATTGTCGACGCGCTGGCGGGCGGTGAGATGCTGACTCGCCTGAGCGGCCTGCGTGTACTGCACATCGGCGACAGCTTCTTTGTGAATAGCGAACAGCTGGAGCCAACCGATCCCGCGGCTCTGGACGCGCTGTGCCGCTATACCCTGCTGGGTAAAGAGGAGCTAGGCGAGGCCGCGCTGCGCAATCCGGCTTTTATCGCCGATCTGACCCGCCTGATTAACCAGGGCTACTGGTTCTTCGACGAATAGCGCTTCATCATCGGTTCATATAAAGAAGGCGCGGAGCCCGCGCCTTCTTCTTTACTATCGCTACAGCATCATTTACCGAGCAGCGCCTCAAACTGCGCCTGGTAGTGCGGCGCGTTCCATGAACCATCAAACAGGGTGTAAGTAATATATCCTTTGTTGAGCCAGCCCGAGTCATTATCCCCTTCCGCCGGTTTCATCGCCTCCGGATTCATCGTCTGTTTGGCGGTACCGTCCGCCAGAAGTTCATAACCAATCTGCGGCACAGGGAATTGTTCATTCTCAATATAATGAACGCCCTTAATTTCAGCCGACGGCAGCGGCGGATAGTTAATGCTTAACCCGGCCCCCTGCGGCATAATCGGGCTTCCCGGTTTATGCGCGGCGTTAAGTTTATCCACCAGCGAGACGACATAATCCACCGAATCAGGCCAGTACTTATGCGTGCTCGGCCATTTGTTCTTCATCTCTTCTTCCGTGAAGCGGTAGCCAATGCTGGCGGCAATCGCCGGGAAACCGTAGCGTACGGCGCGGGCCGCGGCGCTCACGGTGCCGGAGTTAACCTGCGCCATACCGGTATTGGGACCATCGTTGACGCCCGAAATCACCAGATCCGGCGGCGCGTCTTTCAGTACGCCCCACAGGCCAAAATCCAGCGCATCGGCAGGGGTTCCCGGGAAGCAGTAGCGTTTGTCAGCGGCTTTTTTGACATCAAAAACTTTACCCGTTTTAAAGGTAATTGCCGACCCGATACCGCTCTGATTCGTTGCCGGCGCCACCATCCAGACGTCATACCCTTTGGCCGCCAGTTTTTCCTGCAGCGAAGTGGTCCCCACAGACTGGCAGCCATCATCGTTAACCAGCAGTATTTTCAGCGGTTTTTCAGCAGCCTGTACGCCAGCGGCAGATAACGCCAGAATGGCGGCAGTCAGGATTTTCGTTCTCATCATCACTCCTTGTTGGGTAGCAGAGGTATTTCTTAGGCGCAAAAAAAAACCTAAGACTCCTGCCGCACGCCAAATTGGCGGACAGGGGTCTTAGGTTTTGCCTGTGGTCAGTAACAATCCCAGAGTGCTGCGAAAATAACGCCAGAGCGTAAAAGAGTCCAGCCCGGACATCATTATTCTGTGACGGAGATCAATCCTCTAAAATTATTTAATCCGAAAACTGCCAATTAATCTGAAAATTAAACTTAAGATACAACTCAATCGACAAAATTACCTCCATGAAGACGATCACATTTACTGACATTTATAATAAATAGAGGGTGTCTTTTCTCATAATTAGTGCTAACGTCGCCCTTGTTGGATTGTTACTGTTTAGAACAGGCGAAACCTACGTTATAGACGTTCGAGCGAACATAATCTTATTTATGCTTCGCGTCGAATATCTGACGTAGGTTTTTTTTTGCTTATAAAAAGACCATTCAGGTGGAGCGTTATATGAAGAAGTGGCTAATAGCATTAATGATGGCGGCAGGTGCGGCAACCTGCTCTGCGGCGGAAGTTAAAAACGATGACGGCGTGAATATCTATTTCGCCCGCCATGGCAAAACGCTGCTGAATACGTTTGACCGCGTGCAGGGTTGGGCGGACTCACCGCTTACCGAAGACGGCATTCGCGTCGCTCGTTATCTCGGCGAGGGGCTTAAAGGTATTCCGTTTGATAGCTTCTATTCCAGCGATGCCGGACGTCAGCGTGAAACCATGCAGGTGATCCTTAAGCAAGCCGGAGTAAGTGATTACAAACTTACTGAGATCAGCGGCCTGCGGGAAGCCTTCTTCGGCGGTTTCGAAGGTGGCTATAACAAAGATATGGCCGACGCCGGCGCCAGACAGCTGGGGCTTAAAGACGGCGCTGCGCTGTTCAGCCAAATGAAAGCGGGCACCCTGGCCGTCGATACCAACCAGAACGCGCTGGCAGCGGCCGACCCAAAGGGTATGGCGGAAAACTATCAGCAGGTAAAAAACCGTACCCAGGCAGCGCTGCACACTATCGTTGAAAACGCGCAGGCCCGGGGCGATAAAAACGTGCTGGCAATTTCATCCGGTACCGCAATGCAGATTATGATTTCCGATTTAACCGACGATAACGCGAAAAACAAGCCGCTTGCCAATGCCGCGGTGGTTAAAATTGTTTATAAAGACGGCAAATATACCGTTCCAGAAATTGGCACCATGAAATATGTTGAAGCCGGAAAACAGGCTCTCGATAAAGAATAATACCCACGCTTAATTATTTATTACGTCAGACTTCAGGCGAAAACACCTCGCCTGGATCGCTGCGTCCCTACTCTGGGGTTTATCATGAAAATCAATACTACAACAGTCGCCATTATGCTGCTGGCTATTCCCGCCAGCGCCTGGTCAGCTTCGACCACTAACAGCCTGAAGGAGCACGATTATATCGATACCGTGCTCGACGATCCGTTATTCAGCCAGTCCCATATGAATTTATCGTTTAAAAACTACTGGAAATATCTTAAGGAAGAAGAGACCGAGCCAAAGAAAGTCCATAATGCCTGGGGTCAGGGCGTCGCCGTCGATTATCAGTCCGGCTATTTTGCCGATATTATTGGCTTTGATGCCACTTACTACGGAGCGGTCAAGCTCGGCGCCAGCGATTACTTTAACTCCCGCGGCGTGCTGTATAACAACGGCAGCGGGAATAAAAAGAGCAACGCTGAAGGCTTTTCCAAATTTGGTCAACGCAACATCAAGCTACAGTATCGCCTGGCGGACACTCATCTGAACGCCCGCTGGGGCTGGCAGACGATGAAAAACTTTGGCGTCATCTCCAACTCCACCCGCCTCTCCCCGACCACCTATTTGGGCTGGACCGGCGCGGTGAACTACGGCCCCTTCACGCTGCGCGGCGCGTACATCGAAAGCGCGATGGATCGTAACTCGCCGGATAAGAAACGCTTCCAGACCAACAGCGGACAGTACATTAACCATATTGCCAGCGGCGATATTCTGTGGCAAAGCGAGCACCTCAACATGCAGTACGGCTATGGTGAAAGCGATAACTATCTGCGCCGCCATATTCTGTTTACCAATATTAAGCCGATAAAAGCGCTGAACATCGGTACTCAGGTCTACGCCACTCACGCGCTGGACGAGTATAAAGCGATGCCAGCGAATAAGCGTGACTTTGACGACGACGCCTGGCACATCGCCATGGATGTGAAGTGGCAGGCGGACAACTGGAGCACCAAGTGGGGTCTGGGCTATACCGATGCGAACAAGGCCAATGAAGTGGGCTTCTACCCGCGCCATATGAGTAAAAACTCGCGCGGGACCTTTACCTCAATGGCCTATGCCGGCAACGACTATATGCGCGACGGTGAGCTGGTTCTCTCTAATATGTCGGACTATAACCTGACGCCGGAGCTGGCGATCGGTCTCGCCGGCAACATCGCCCAGTTTAACTACCGCGGCAACCACGTCCGTACCGGAGAAATTAACGCCTTCAGCCGCTGGGTGCCGACGCACCCAAGACTGAAAAATCTCACCGTCTGGGCGATGTTCGGGCCGGGCTGGTCCTATAAGATGAATGGCAAAACGCCGGTGCTTACCGACGGCCATTACAGCCGGGCCAACTCGCTCTCTTCGGAAGTGATTATCGAATATAAATTTAATCTGTTCTGATACGCCCGCCCCGCCGGTCATGGCGGGGCAACCCTCCCCGGCTACTTCTTCACCTCATTAAGCTCATCGTTATAGCTTTCCCGCGTCACGCAGACGCACAGGATGGTAATCAGCGCCATGCAGGCGAGAAACAGCGAGATGGGCCACGATGCGCCGCCGGACCACACCAGCAGCAAGGTACCAATCATCGGCGTTAGGCCGCCGACGATGTTCGCCAGCTGGAAGCCGAGCGACACGCCGGTATAGCGCACGCTGGTGTCAAAAAGCTCCGAAAAGAAGGCCGGCTGAACGCTGAACATCATGCCCAGCCCCACGGAATAGCAGAAGGTGGTGGCGAACATAAACATCTTCACCGAGCCGGAGTCGATCATCCAGAATAGCGGGAAGGCAAAGATCAGCGTGATAGCGGCGCCGGCCAGATAGACCGGTCGGCGGCCAATTTTATCTGAAAGCCAGCCGAAGAACGGAAAGGTAAAAATGCCGACAAAGCTGGCCAGCAGCAGCCCGTTCAGCGCCGTTTCGCGAGTAAAGTTGAGTTCCCTTGTCACATAGGACATAAAGAACGCCACCGTCAGCCAGCCCAGAACAATCTCCCCCATGCGCATGCCCATCGCCAGGAACACCGCTTTACGGTGATGCTTGAGTACGGTGAGAATGGGAAACTTCTGCTCCGCCGCTTTCGGCGCGTTCTGCTGCTGTTTCTGATTCTCCTGGAACACCGGCGTCTCTTCGATCCTTGAGCGGATAAACATCCCGACAAACAACAGCGCGATGCTTAACAGGAAAGGCACGCGCCAGCCCCAGGACATCAGGTCATCCTCCGGCAGCATCACCACCAGCGCAAAAACGCCGGTAGCGATAAACAGGCCAAGCACGTTGCCCAACTGAACAAAAGTGCCGAAAAAGCCCCGGCGATGGCGCGGCGCATACTCGGTGATCAGCGTCGTCGCCCCACCCCATTCGCCGCCGATGGCAAAGCCCTGGCAGAGGCGCAAAAAGATAAGTATCAGCGGCGCGGCGTTGCCTATGGTGTCGTAGCTGGGGATTAAGCCTATGAAAAAAGTCGAAATACCCATAATCATCAGCGACAGAACCAGCGATTTTTTGCGGCCGATCTTATCGCCATAGTGGCCAAATACGATGGCCCCGATGGGCCGGCTGACGAAGGTAATCGACAGCGTCAGGAAGGACACCAGCAGCGCCATCAGCGGCGAGAGGTTAGGAAAAAACAGCGACGGAAACACCAGCGCGGCGGCGGTGCCGTAGATAAAAAAGTCATAGAACTCAATCGTTGTGCCGGAAAGACCGGAGCCCAGCACGGTGAGCAGCTTTCTTCTTTCATGCGTTTGTTGCGATGTTTGTTCATTTTTTGCAGGGGTCATGGCGGGCGAGGTAAGCATAGTCATCATTAAATCCTCTGTCCTGAATCATTATTGTTAAGTCGGGCAGCGCCTGGCTAACCGCGGTGGCGAGGGAAAATCGCCCGCAAGCTAACTCGAATTAGCTAATTATAACAAGATACGGAGATTCACAACGTAAATGCTAAAAGAGTGTGACCAGGATCGGTTAAATTTTAACACCCGCCCTAGCGCCGCGAGACAAATCGCTTACGGCATAACGTAAATAATTTATCAAATTCAATCAATTATATATTTAACGCTGATTTACCGTCCCCGCTGCGCTTCCCGTCCGCTTTTCTGCCCGCCTTTATGCCGCCTCAGCAAGCGTTCCCTGTCACCTCGACCCACCGTTTAAAATAAAGAGTTAAATATTAATAAGTTAATAATTGCACATTGATAGCCATCACAAATCCCCGGTAAAGAGTTTGTTCCTGTCTTTTTTTTATCCTAATTTGCTAATTCGAGTTAGCCAAAGAAATTAGCCAGCAACAGAACGATTGATGCCGCGCTTACCCCGGCGCAGCACGCTCAACGATAACCAAGCGACCTATCCCCTACAGGAGAAATTCACATGCTGAATTTAACGTTACCCGCGGAAGCCGGGCTTATTACCCCGCAGCCAGGCGAAGTGTTGATGGTGACTAATGCGGATCTCCGCGAACCGGCTAACGTCACCTGCTGGCCCACGCAGAAGCTGTTTGAACAGCGTCTGGAAACGGCGCTGGAAACATTAGGCTATCGCCTGCGCCGCGCCCATCCGGTCAACGAGCAGCGCGGTCACGGGTTTATCAGCAGCCAGAAAGAGGGTAGCGAGCTGTTCGCCGGGATCGATCCGGATGCGCCGATTATTGTCCTGCTGACCGCCTGGCAATACTCCCATCACCTTGCTCCTTCGCTGGTACATCATCGCGGCCCTATTTTGCTGCTCGCCAATTTTGACGGTACCTGGCCGGGCCTCGTCGGCATGCTCTGTATGGCAGGCTGCCTCACCAGCCTGGAGCGCAGCTACTCGCGGCTTTGGTCGGAAACCTTCGCCGACGAGGCGTTTATTCGTGGCCTGGACACCTGGCTGCGCGACGGCCATCTCAGCCATAAGCTCGGCTATCTGCATCCTGTCGCGCCCAGCGCGCCGCTGCTGGCCAGCAAAGCCGGGCAGATTGGCGTGAAGGTTGGGCAGTCGATCCTCAAACACAAGGCCATTGTCGGGCTGTTCGATACCTTCTGTATGGGGATGATCAACGGCGTGTTCCCGCAAAAAGCGATGATCGACGTAGGGATGCCGGTGGAGTCGCTGTCGCAATCGGCGCTGCTGGTTGAAATGAACAAGGTGCCGACCGACCTGCGCGAAGCCTGTCTCGACTGGTATGAGACCCGCGGCATGCGCTTCCGGTTCGGCGCCGACGGGGCGAAGGATCTGACCCGGGAGCAGGTGCTGGAACAGTGCGCAATGATGATCGCCATGGCGCGCTTCGTGAAGCGCTTCGGCCTGACGGCAGTGGGCGTGCAGTATCAGCAGGGGCTCAAAGACAGCTGCGCCGCCTCAGATTTTGCCGAAGGCGCCATCGGCAACGCGGAACGTTTCCCGATCCCGGATGAGAACGGCGAGATCGTCTGTCCGGACGCGCCGATCCCCTGCATCAACGAGGTGGATATGGGCAGCGCCATCCCGCAGGTGATGCTGGCGAAGCTGCTCGGCGCGCTGGGTATGGCGAGCGAAACCACCCTTCACGATATCCGCTGGGGTAGCGAATACAACGGCACGTTCTACTGGGATCTGGAGATCTCCGGCGCTGTGCCGTTCGCCCATCTGAAAGGCGGGATCGCCGGGGCAACCGGCTATCGCCAGCCGGCGATGTTCTTCCCCTACGGCGGCTCGACCATCGCCGGTCAAGGCAAAGCCGGACGCTTTATCTGGGCGCGAGCGCACTACGAAGGCACCCAGGTGATCCTGCATATCGGCACCGGCACCGCCGTCGAACTGCCGCATGACGAATTCGAACGCCGCCGCCGGGCGACCAACTACGAGTGGCCATTACTCAACGCCGTTCTCGACGGGGTTTCGCGCGACGATTTAATGGCGGGCCACCAGAGCAACCATCTCAGTCTGGCTTACGTAGAGGAGGAGGTATTATCCGAAGTGCTGAACGCCTTTATTGCCCAGGCGCTGACGCAAAATATGAAAGTCTTTATCGCAGGCGATGCGCATTTATTAATGAAATAACAACTGATTCGCTTATGTAATTTTTACGTTGTTAGCGATCCTGGCAAACATCCGCTTCATTCGTCTCTTTATCGCCCATAAAGAGCGGATCAACGCGCATCTGTCCGGGCGGGCTCTCCGCCTGCCCGGATAAGAGAGGATTATATGTATCAGCAGCAACATATTGAATTTATTATCCAGAAGGCAAAGAAACGGCTCGATCTGCAGGAGGCCCCCGGCTGCACCAAAGCGGGATGGCTGATGATCACCGCATTATTAATTGAGTCATGGGATATTTATTCCATGGCGTTTATTTTATTCGCCCTGAAAGATATTTATGAGCCCAGCAGCTGGCTGCTCGGTTTTACCGCCGCCGGCACCCAGCTCGGCGCGGTGGTCGGCGCGCTGCTCGGCGGCTGGCTGACCGATAAGCTCGGACGGCGTAAAATTTTCCTCTGGTCGATGATCCTGTTCGCGATCTTCGCCGTTCTTCAGGGCCTGGCGCCCAATATGTACTGGCTGGCGATAATTCGCTGCCTCGCCGGGATCCCGGTGGGCGCGGACGTGGCTAACGGCTTTACCTACATCATGGAGGTGATGCCGAAGGGCAAGCGCGAAGTGATGGCTAACCGCTGGCAGTTTATGTTCGCGCTAGGGATTATCGCCGCCATTCTGCTGGTCACCACGCTGGTGGCGCTTGATGTTCACCCGGATATGATCTGGCGCATCGTGCTGGCGGTCCCGGCGATCCCGGCCTGCCTGCTGCTGTTTATGCGTCGGGAGCTGCCGGAGACGCCAGCGTGGTTCGTCGAACGCGGCCGCTTTATCGAAGCGAAAAAAGCCTCCCGTGAATATTACGGCGAACAGGATGGCCGTCTGCTGGACGACATTCTGCCCAATGAAAACGTCACTATCGCCGACCCGACGCTCAAAGAGACGCTGCACGATCTGTTCCGCCGTCCGTTTACCCGCCGCACCACCCTGTTCGGCTGGTTCTCCTGCGCCGTGCAGTCGTTTGAAAACTACGCCTTCTCCTTCTTCCTGCCGCTGATCCTCGTGACCATCGGGATTTCCGGGCAGATCCAGAATAACCTCGCCCTGCTGGCGGTGAACTGTATCGCCGCGCTCTCGGCATTTGTCGGCCCGCTGCTGTTGCCGAAGCTTGGGCATAAGGGACTGAGCAAATACGGCTTCCTGCTGGTCACCATCGGTATTTCGATATCGGCGTGGGGCGTCTACAGCAGCAGCTTCGCATTTATCATTTTCGGCGCGGCGCTAATGCTGTGGGGCCACTACTGGGATTCCGAAAGCGGCATGACGGTGATCTCGCTGGTGGCAAAACCGCGCTATCGCGGGGTGGCCTCCGGCATCGGCTACACCATCGTCAAGGTCACCGCCTTCGTTACCACCCTGGTCTTCCCGGCCCTGTTTGAAGCGGTCGGCGTACCGGTCGCCTCGATGATTATCGCTATCGCGCCGTTCTGCGCCTTCCTCGCCTCCATCTTCCTGCTGCCGGAAGTCTTCGGCCATGCGGTGGGCGACGAAAACGATCGAGAGCATGACGCCAGCCCGGCAATCGCCCTGGAGGGTCATGAATCCCCGGCCTCCAAACATTAACCGCCCGGGCCGCAGGGGCGGCCCCCGCTGAACCCATAAAGGAAGGAATCAGATGAACAGCACAAAAATGCCCGTGATTGAAAATATCGAACTGATGACCGCCCGCGTTCCGCTGCCGGAAGGCCCGTGGGGAGATCAAATTCACCACGTCACCGATATCGAAGTGGCGATTGTTGACGTCTACGGTTCTAACGGCCACGTCGGGACCGGCTTTAGCCACACTTCCGGCTGGTGCGGGAAAACCATCTCCGCGCTGATTGCCGAGATTATCCCGGACGTTATTGGCCAGCCGCTCTCCCCGCGCGGCCTGTGGCATCGCTCGTATAAACACGTACACGACGTCGGCGGCGCGGGCGTCACCACCCATGCCCTGGCGGCGCTGGATATTGCCTACTGGGATCTGTTAGGTAAAACCCTCAATGCGCCGATTATCGACATTCTTGGCCGCGTACGCGATCGCGTTCCGCTGTACGGCAGCGGCATCAACCTGCATCTGTCCATTGAGGAAGTGATTGACCAGGTCAAACGCTGGAAAAGCACCGGCTACCTGGCGGCGAAAGTGAAAGTGGGCAAACCGACGCTGGAGGAGGACGTGGAGCGGCTGCGTAAGATTCAGGAAGCAGTGCCAGGCTTCCCGCTGGCGGTGGACGCCAACCAGGGCTGGAACTTCCCGCAGGCGCTGCGCGCGTTCAAGCTGTTCGAACCGCTCAACCTGCTGTGGATTGAGGAGCCGCTGCCCTCCGACGATATCGCCGGCCACCTGCGGCTGCGCGAACGCAGCGCCACGCCTATCGCGCTGGGAGAAAACGTCTATAACTTAAACCAGTTTACGCAGTACATCGAGAGCGGCAGCGCGGATTACATCCAGGCGGATCTCGGCCGCGTCGGCGGGATCACCGGCTATCTGGATATCGCCGCCGTCGCCCGCGCGCACAACCTGCCAATGACGCCGCATTTTGTCATGGAGCTCAGCGCCAGCCTGCTGGCAACGGTGCCGAATATCTCATACGCCGAGATGACCGACGGCGGGCGCTGGAAAGATCTGCGCATCATCGCCGAAGCGGGCGAAGAGGTGGACGGCTACTACGTGCCGAGCGAACGGCCGGGCCACGGCATTATTCTCGATCGTGATTACCTCGCAACCCACAAAATCTAACCACGCAGTGAGGGGAAAGGACAATGGAAGACACGTTATTCTCGGTTAAAGACAAGGTCATCATCGTGACCGGCGGCCTGGGACAGCTGGGGGCGCAGTACGTGAAGACGTTACACGACCGCGGCGCGAAGGTGGCGGCGCTGGCCACCCGCGTCGATGCCGCGCGCGTCGACCGCGTGCTGGGGGCGATTAAGGACTCCGACCGCCTGCTGTGCGCGGAAGTGAATATTACCGATAAAGCCAGCATTAACCGGGTGCTGGATAACATTGAAGCGAAGTGGGGCGTCCCGGATGGCCTGGTCAACAACGCGGGCGTCGACACCCAGCCCAGCGCGCCGCCGGAAGTCTCCGGCCCGTTTGAAGAGTTTCCGGAAGAGGTGTTCCGCGAGGTGGTGGAAGTGAACCTGGTCGGCACCTTCCTGATGACCCAGCAGGTCGGCAAGCGCATGAAACAGGCCGGCAAAGGCGGCTCGATCATCAACGTCGGTTCGATCTACGGCGTGGTCTCCCCTGTGCAGGATATCTATAGCTACAAAAAAGAGGACACCGGCATTCCGTTCGTCAAACCGGTGGCCTATTCGGCGGCAAAGTCCGGGCTGTATAACTTTACCCGCTACTGCGCCACCTACTGGGGGCGCGACGGCATTCGCGTCAATACTCTGACCCTCTCCGGCGTCGAGCGCAGCGATCAGGACCCGCGCTTCCAGAAAAACTACACCAACCGTATCCCCATCGGGCGGATGGCGAAAGCCCACGAGTACAACGGCGCGGTGGTGTTTTTGCTCTCCGACGCCTCGGTCTATATGACCGGTTCCAACGTGGTGGTGGATGGAGGCTGGACCGCATGGTAAGCGATAAATGGCAGGTTTTTCGCGGCATTATCTCCGCCGTGGTGACGCCGATGCACGCCGATGAGTCGGTGAACTACTCGGCGCTGGACGCTCTCGCCCGCGCCCAGCTGGCGCGCGGGGTTGAGGGCTTTTACTGCTGCGGCTCCTCCGGGGAGGGGCCGTTGCTGCGTTTCGATGAGCGCCGGCAGGTACTGGCAACGCTGGTGCAGTCGGCGGGCGGTCGCGTGCCGGTGATCGCCCACGTCGGGACGCCGCGCACCCGGGATGCCGTCGAGCTGGCGAAGCACGCCGAGCAGGACGGCGCCAGCGCGGTGTCGCTGGTGCCGCCCTACTACTACAAATATAGCCGCGAGGAGATTATCGCCTACTACCGTCGAGTGCTGGACGCCATTTCGATTCCGGTGATTTTGTATAACATTCCGCAGTTTACCGGCGTCGAGCTGGATGCCCAGAGCGCCGACGCGCTGCTCGGCGATGAGCAGGTTCTGGGGGTGAAGCATACTTCGCATAACCTCTATTCGCTGGAACGGATGATCGCCCGCTACCCGGAGAAAGTCTTTTTTAACGGTTTCGATGAGATCTTCCTTTCCAGCCTCGCGGCGGGCGCGACGGCCACGGTTGGCACCACGGTTAACCTGCAGCCGGAGTTGTTTCTCGCCCTGCGCAGCGCTTTTCAACAGGGCGACATCGCCCGGGCGCAGCGCCTGCAGCAGCAGATCAACGAGGTGGTGGAGCAGCTGGTCGCGCGCGGCGTGTTCCAGTCGGCGAAGTATCTTGCCGCGAAAGAGACCGTCGATACCGGCCCCACCCGCGAGCCGTTTGTGGCGCTGACGGCGGCGCAGAAAGGCGAGCTGGATGACCTCTATCTGCGCTTACGGGGGTATATCGCCGATGCCGGACAATGACGCGCTCTGTCCCCAGGTCCGTCTGAACGATAGCGTCGTGTGCCAGCAGGTCGCGCGGTTTTTACAGGAGACGGAAAGCGATGCGCGAACCCGGGGGCTGGCGGTGGCGGTTGTCGGGCCGGAGGGCGAGCTCATCGCCTTTGGCGCGCACGCTCGCTGCCCACCGCTACCGCGCCAGCTGGCACAGCGCAAGGCCTGGAGCGCCCTGCGCTTTCGCCGTCCGACGGCAACGCTGGCGCAAGAGGTCAGCGCCGGCGCCCTGCAGCTGGCGGTATTTAACGACCCGCAGCTGCTGGCGATGCCGGGCGGCGAGCCGGTGATCGTCGACGGGCTGGCCATTGGCGGCGTCGGGATCAGCGGCCTGCCGCCGGAGCTGGACGCCGGGCTGGCGGCGCGGTTTGTTCAGCGGCTGATTTGATGAGGGATCGTTAAGGGTTCCCGGATTGCGGCGCCCGCGCCTTATCCGGGCTACCAGCGCGCGCAGGATGCGGTATCTGTAGCCCCGGCCAGCATAGCGCAGCCGGGAATTGACGTGTTCACACAAGCCGTGTCATTTACTGGCTCCGCTGCTTCTCCACCGACAGCGGGCGGTGAATCAGGGTCATCGGCACGGTGATCTTCACATCGGCATTTTCCCCCTGCAGCTTCTGCTGCATCAAATGAAACGCGTGCTGCGCCCAGGCGTCCTCATCCTGGCGCATCGACCACACCGCGTTCGGCAGAAATCCCAGCATCTGATGTTCATCGAAGGTGCCGATGGGAATATCCGACGGAATAAAGCCGTAGGTTTCCCGCAGCGCGCTCAGCGTCCCTTCCAGAATGGGCAGAGAGGAGGCGATAAACGCCTTCGGCGGCTCGCGGTGCTGACGCAGAAAATCGAGCATCAGCTGTTTGCCCTCTTCCTGACGGTTATGGCTGGCGGACAATATCCACTCCTTGCCGGCGGGCAGCTCGCTCAGGTAGCCCTGCAGACGACGCTGGATAGACGGCTGCTGGGTATCCCCGGCGATAAAAAAAATCGGCGAGACGTCCACCGCCTGGGTCATCGCCTGCACCAGCTTTTTGCTGCCGTTGTAGTTATCGCTCACCACCAGCGACACGTCGCTCTCGCCAAAATCGCGGTCGAGCAGCACCAGCGGCCGCTTGCGCGCCACCTTCTGATGATGCAGCTGCGTTTCCCGGGTAGAGGGCACCACGAAGAGCCCGTCAACGTTGCGCGCCAGCAGCCCTTCAACCAGACTGTTTTCATGCTCGCTGTCGCTGTAGGTGCAGGCAATCATTAGCTGATACCCCGCCTGACGGCAGCAGGCTTCGAGCTTTTCCGCCAGGGTGGAGAAAAACAGGTTGGATAAACGCGGGATCACCAGCCCTAAGGTCTCGGTTTTATTGAGCTTCAGGCTGCGGGCGATATGGTTAACGACCAGCCCGTTCTCGGCGATGTAATCATTAATACGCTGCTGCGTTTTGGCGCTGATGCGATACTGCTCAGCTTTGCCACCCAGCACCAGGCGCACGGTGGTAATCGAGATTTTCAGCGCCCTGGCGACTTGCTCAACGGTTTTGGCCATAAACTCATTTTCCATAACGAACAGAACGGCTTAATCATAAACTAATTCGAGTTAGCAATACATTAGCCGCGCTGTTATTTTGAACAAGGCGTCAGTTTTCTGACGCCACTGGCGCTGTCGATCGCGATCCCGCTACGCGGAGGATCGTTAAGATCCTTCCCTGTCCTCTCTGTCGGCGTGTGTGTCGGGAGAGATTCTGCCGCGTGATTTCACTTTGCCGGTTTAACCTCGGTCACCCAGGTGGGGAGATCCCATGTCCCGCCGAGGCGAAGATAGCGGCACATCCCCGTGGTCGCTTCACGGCTTTTGCGGAACGTTGTGCCATCCCAGAGCCAGCTCGCCGTCCCCCAGCAATCGCCGAGCCCTCGCCCTTTCTGGCTCATAAAAATCTCGCCGTCGCCATACTCAGAACCGGAAACCGTAATAAGCGTTGGATTACCCTCAAGTTTGCTATCCACAACCCAATAGCCGTATCCCTCGTTATAGGCCGCCCGCCAGCACAAGGCCGAAATCAGGGAATGCGCGTTATCCAACGGCGTCAGGCTGATGGTTTCAGCCTCCTCCCCCTCCTTAGGCTGGAGGCGATCGCACCAATCATCGTTATTTAGCGTGGCCAGAAGCTTCGGCTTGAGCACCGCCAGCTCAGGCGCGGTTAACGCTCTCTCCTGCGCCTTCTCAGGCATGACCCGGTGAATGACCGGGGCAGGAATCGCCGCCCGGACGCTGCTTTCCGGCCTGTCGCCTTTTTTGGTCAACGCGCCCGGCGTGCCGATTCGCCCCTGAACATCGTCCATTTTCAGCAGTACCGCGTAAGCGCCTTCGCCGGAAAGCACAAACGGCGCCTCCCCGCCTGTAAATTCGACCTTCCCGCTGCCTTTGATGGCGTTAACGATCGCCCGGGCCTGTTTCTCCGACAGCGGCCAGCTCTCTTTTGCTGGCTTCACATCGCCTGCCGGCTGGCCATTGATCCACAGCGTCAGTTTGCCCGGCAGAACGTCGCTGTCGGTCACCTCCGCCAGCATCAGCTCTCCCGAGACGGCGGTGCCCGCTCCGGCCTGGCGGGTCAGCAGCACCGAACCTCCGCTTCCTTCTTCAGCGCTGTATCCCGCCGCCCGGCAGGTCAGCGTGTTATCACACACCACTTCCCAGTCTTTGTGACTGAATGACACGCCTGTTTTCGCCATCGCGGGGAGACTAAGTACGGCCAGTGCCAGCACGCCTCTCCAGAGTTCCTTTTTCATACCTTCTCTCCTTAATCGGTCATCCGCGTAGTCTGAGTAATCCTCCTCGCAGAGAGAAGCGTTTTCCCCTGCCGCGACATTTTTTCAGACAACGACATGGATGCCGCACCGCTTTACGCGTCGTCGGGCATATTCCCGCACGTTCAGCCCGGCTGAAAATAGCGGGCCTGAGAGTCTGGTCACCTCATTCGACATCATTTCTGGGTTCACAAAATAACATCCGCCGTGATGTTAAATCATCTTGTGATATTCCGCGCAGCTGCGACCGGCTAACTCTTTTTACGCTCTCACTTCATCTTTGCGATTCATAGCTGAATTCCGCTCTGATTATTCAGGGGGTTCTTTTATGCATCGGTTCATCTTTTCTTTGACGTCATCAATAATATGAAGCTATCCCGAGTATTCAGCGTTCTGCCGTCGCTATTTTTTGCCGTCGCGTGCGCTGCCGCATCATCCGGCGTGGATCATTGTGAAGTGGGCTGCCCGACCGGCGGAAGCGCGCAGACGCTGGTTCGCGAAGCCTATACGCTCAATAACAACAGCCAGCGCAAATTCGCTAATTGGGTGGCGTATAAAATCACCAAAGCCAGCCTGGCCAGCGGGCGTTCGCGCAGCTGGAAGCGCGATCCGGATTTACCCGCTACGGATACCCTTGCCCCCGCGGCATATAAAGGGGCCAGCGCAGCATTGGCGGTCGATCGCGGGCATCAGGCGCCTCTCGCCGGGCTCGGCGCCAGCGCAGACTGGCAGGCGTTAAACTATCTTTCCAATATCACCCCGCAGGCCTCCGACCTGAATCAGGGGGCGTGGGCGCGGCTGGAGGATAAGGAGCGCGCCCTCGCCGAGCGCCGCGACGTGGCGGTGGTGTGGTCCGTTACCGGGCCGCTGTTCGAACGGCATATCGCTACCCTGCCCGCCGCGCCCGAGGTGGAGCTTCCCAGCGGCTACTGGAAGATTATTTTTATCGGCTCCAGTCCGGATAAAGGCGAATACGCGGCGTTTTTGCTGGATCAGGCGACGCCAAAAAGCGCCAGTTTTTGTGATTATCAAGTGACGGTGGAGGAGATTGAGCGGCGGACTCATCCGGCGCTCTCGTTCTGGCCCGCCCTGCCGGCAGGTATCGCCCGCCGCCTGAAGTCCCGGAAGGGTACGCTGGCTAAAGAGATGGGGTGCCCGTAATTGGGCATGGGCATCCTGTTGCGCGCATTATCTCGCTTTTATTTTTTGAATCTGCTTTGCGGTTATTTCAGCAATATCAGGAAAGTCATTTTCCACAGGCGCTAATTAATAGCATCATGCATTCTGTTAATTCTTAATTTGCGGTTAAAGGCGTTTATTATGTCCGATTAAAGTCTGGACTTTATTTTTATTACTGGTTAGGTTTACAGGTGTTATTTAGCGCGGTGCGAATGTGCGCCAACACACCCGCACCGCTGATCACAATTACTATTTACAGGGAATAGCAACCATGACTAATGCTGATTGTATTGTAGATTCGTTTGATCCAGAAGTGTCGCCGAAAAATAAGCGTCAGTTGACGGTGAGTTATGTGAGACGTTTGCCAGATCGTCGTCTTGTTCCGGCGCTGATCATGAAGGGCCAGTGGCTGGCGGCGGCAGGGTTTTCGACCGGCACCCGGGTGGAGGTGCGGGTGATGGATGGCTGCATTGTGCTGACGGCGGTTGAGCCGGAACCGGAGCTGGAAGCCGCGATGCGCAGGGTGGAGAAGCTGTCGGCCAGGAAGCAGAAGCAGGTCAGAGAGTTTATCGGGGTGATTGGGGGACGGGGTTGAGGAGTCAGGATTGCGGTGACAGACAGGATTTTAATGCCATGCTCTATATCGCCACTCCGGACCTGTACTCATCCATCAAATCCGTACAACGCTCCTTTTAGATAACGGATAAATACCTGTTAATACGACTGAATGAGGAAACCATCATGGAGACTTACCGATTACATCGCGGCAGGCTTATCGACCATATCCAGCTTGTGGTAAATGATTTCGAGGCCAGCAAAGCGTTTTATACAGCCGTGCTGGCGGTCCTTGAGATCCCTGTCGTGAATACCTACGACGATTATTTTTGGGCTGA
This sequence comes from Klebsiella sp. PL-2018, assembly GCF_019048985.1. Classification (NCBI taxonomy): domain Bacteria; kingdom Pseudomonadati; phylum Pseudomonadota; class Gammaproteobacteria; order Enterobacterales; family Enterobacteriaceae; genus Klebsiella; species Klebsiella sp. PL-2018. The sequence continues at coordinate 677,073 of NZ_CP077673.1, read as the reverse complement.
TGAGCTTGTTGTTTCATCCATTAATAGCCCCGGTTCCGCAGGTAAGCCGACAGGACGGCATCACCTGGCTTTCCAGGCCAGGGATCGTGAGACGGTGGATGCTTTTTACCAGGCGGCGCTGGCACACGGCGGCAGTGATAACGGCGCACCCGGTGAGCGAACTTATCACCCGGGGTACTACGCGGCCTTTGTACGCGATCCCGATGGTAACAATATCGAAGCGGTTTACCATGGCGAGGGGGAACGCAGTGCGGCATCGGTGGAGATTGGCTTCAGTCTTTAAGTATAACGGCCTCCGGGCAGGGGTCGTATTGGGCGGTTGGCATTAAGTCAGACCAGGAGCCAGCCCAGGAATTAGCCATATCGAAGCCCTCATAATAATGAGGGCTACATAAAATAAATTCAGTGTTGTAAATTCATAGCGTATTCATTTTATAAAGGAATAACGATGGGAGCTATTAACGAGATAGATATTGCAAAGCTGGTTTTGCTACCCGCGATTTTATATGTGGCTAAAAAGATCATCGACTGGGCGGGAAAAGTGATGTTCAGCCCGCCAGCAAAGCGAAAAATTCACTTCGAAAAGGTACCTATTGAAACGAAAATAGAGGTGCTGAATAAAATCGCTGAGATAGCGAACGCTGAAATACCCGACACTAAACTCTCGAGGACGCATCAGACGGTACAAATGAAATTTTTGTATGAGCAGATCGGGATAACTCTTCCTGTCTGGCACGCCCATCAGCTGATCGCGTTTATCGCTGATAAAAATATCGGCTCATATGATGTACGATTAATGAGTTTCCTTAAAAACCCATCCTTTTATCGTTGTGAAGAAAACCATTTTTCTGTCGATGCTGAAAAAATTAAAAAATTTCACATCGTTAGCGGGGTTTTCTGGCTAATTTCAATTGTCATTTTTGCCTGCGCCTGGTGGACAACAATACAATCGTTACTGGCCAGCGGGGGCGTAAATTCAGCTATCGCATTTTCACTGTTTTACTTTATTTCCGCTATTGTGGTCACTGGCTTTATCTTGAGCCAGGTTGGAGAAACCTGGCAAAGCGTCAGATTCGCCAAGCTGTTTGAAAGGTGGTGTGAGGAGGAAGCGCGGGTGGAAAGTGGGGAGCGTGCTGTGCTAGCCGCATCGGAGCCAGAAGAACAAACGCCTCAACAGGAGGTTTTCAAATGATGAAATGCAGATACAAAAAAGTATTTTAGTGGACTGATTGGGGGATTTGGTGCGAAGGCCGGACTCGAACATCGCATATAACCCTATGTTAAAAAGTATTAAAATTTAAAAGACAATTTTCAGTACCAACAAACATACCAACAGTCCCGTTCAGTGATTATCGAACAGCGTGATAACTCATCAGTATACCTACAGCTTAAATCTCTTAACGGGTTATTGGCAAGAACAACTCTGGCATTCCGTGTAAGGAAGCTAAAGTAATATTAGATAGAAATGGCGTCTCAATTATTGTCCCCTCTTACCTTAAACGTTGCTTCTGCTCCCTAGCCCCATAACTGGACTAAAACTAACAGCCCTTCTTCCCTAAACCAATTGAATGCGTTAGCGTCACTGAAACAATTTCTCATGCTCATTAATGGAGAAGGTATGAAGGATAGGATCATCGAAATACTACAATACACCCTGAAAAAAGGTTCTGGTGAGGAGTTTCATCAGATCATGCGTGAGGTAAGTGTTGCACTCCATGCCCGGAACGGTATTGATGTGGTTGCGTACGGAAACTCTCTCCATGATGCTGACAGCTACTACCTCATACGTGCTTTTGACAGCGAAGAACAGATGAAAAGCGTTCTTGAGGATTTCTACGCAAGTGCGGGTTGGCGCAGTGGCCCACGAGAAGCAATCATCAGTCGAATTGAATTCAGTTTAAAATCAGTTCTATCACTACCACAAAACGGCATTGATGGATTGAGATAAAGCGAGCAAAGGGGGATGCGCTGTTAAGTGGGTATCCTCCGCAGTACAGAATTTAAACTGAATTAACATAATTCATTGATAAATAGGTACATTTTAAAAATCTCGTTCCTGCTTCTAAAAATAGCACTTTTTGCCAAAACCCTCTAAGCCCCGTCTTGTAACAGCATTCAAACTATTCCTTTCTAATCTGTACAAAAAACACTCATTTACGCAATAATTCCGAAAAAACAGGTGTTGATTATCATAAGCGATATTCGAATAATAACCTCATCAAAACAACGACGAGGAAATATATGAACGAAAGAAAAAGATTTATCCGTTTACCTGAAGTATTAAATAGAACGGGCCTTTGTAAAGCTTGGATTTATCGCCTGATTAGTCGTAATGAATTCCCGGCCCAAGTAAAACTTGGTGAAAGAGCAATAGCATTCTTAGAAAGTGATATTGATAAGTGGATTGAAGAAAGGATTTCTTTATCAGGTAATAAAGTAGCATAAAAAACAAAATCATAATGGTTTCGGTACAACCAGTTAGCCTATAAACTAAAAAATATAAACGTGGGAGGTCATATGTAAAAACAATCGAACTTAGTATCAGCATAAAACAAAAAATATAAACTGCTCTCAAATAATGCATGCAAATGCAGGGAGTTATACATTTAAAAAATAAGGAGTAACTATATGAATACTGAAGAACTAAATAACATTAAGGACTCATCAACTAAAGTTTTTACTGCTATGGCGAAGAATCTTTATATCACAGGAATACGTATATATAAAGAGCAGGAAGAGTATGAGGTATTGGAAGCCATAATGTTAGATAGTAATAGAACTGAATCATATCTTTTGCATGTTAAAGAATATCTGGAAAAGCGCTTTGATAAACATATGGAAGAGGCAGGTAAAAGAGAAAGACTGATTTATGTTGATATGGATAAAGTTATGCATGAAATGAGATATGTACATACTCAAGCATTACTTTTTAGTATGAGCTAATAACCGCGTATTCGGCCCCGGAAGGGGCTAATAAAAAACACAATGAATTAAATAAGCATTTAACTATGAGGATATAAATATGTTTAAAGAGAAGATAGGTATTAATAAATCAACTGAACTGTTCTATGACCTTGCATGTAGATCATTTACCACAAGCTGGAATATGTTCATGGAAGTTAATGGCGATGGGGATGCTAATGATTATCTAGATGACCCGGATTTTATGAGTCCATTTATTATCCATGTGATTGACCACATTCAGAACAACTTTGAAATATTCACTGCCCAAGAGGGTAATAACGGTGATATTAATCAGGTTAACTTTGAAATGGTTGCTGCTATGTTGGTTAGATATTCAGACAGCTTCAGAAAATAAGAATCCATTTTGCCCCGCAAGGGGCTAAGATTAGTAATAAAGGAAAATATAAATGACAAATAAAATATCTGTAGTAGTAAGTATGCTGTGCGAAGGAACTCCTAACGTAATGAATACTATTCAAGAAAGCTTTGATGTATTTGTTGCTCTAAGTGGGTATTCAGTAGAAGAAATGATAGGGGATAAGAACTTGATTGATGCTTTAAATAGACATGTCAATAACGATTTAGTTGATGAGTTAGATTTGGAATATGGCTCCGTTATCATCAATATCGTTTATAACAACTAATTATTTTTACTAACCATTAACAAAATAAAAGGATTAAAGATGAAAGAGATTATATTGAATAGTTATGAGGAAACAAAAAACGAACTTGTTGCTAACATCTTACAAGGATACTGTGATGAGATATATGATATTTATGAAAAACATCCTGAAACAGCAATAGATATTTTGAATGATGGTTTCCTTTCAGGCATCACATATGACGTTTTGATTGCTCGTGAGATGAAGAAATACTCTGTCAAAAATGATGTATCTGATATCAATAGAAGAGATTTAAAAGCCACAATCTTGTATTGGCATCAAGAACACATCATTGAACTTGTTTCAAAAAATATAAATCAGGATGAAAATGAAGATCCGATTTACTGGAAGCTAAAAATGACAGTTATTTGATATTTAGATGTAATGAGTATTCCCTCGAAAGAGGGAAATCACATGAATGATAAAACTAAGAGGTTTAATATGATTGATGAATTCCACGTTATGTATATGTATAGAAAAATCCAAGCTGAAGCGGCTACCACTGATATAAAGACATTGAACAAACTCTTGAAGAAGTTCCGCAAGGTAGTAGCGGAACGGCGGGAAGAATACTATCAGGAGATTGGTGAGAAAAAGGCACGTAAGTTAAAAATGAAAAAGATCCTCAAATTGATGGAGAAGGATAGAATATCACCAGAGGATCTCATTGACTGGCAGTAGCCAGTCACTATGTTGCTTCTTCGCTTATATATTAAACATCATCATAAGCTGGCTCTTCTGTTTTAGGATACTGCAGCGTCAGTGCTGGATCTGTTTCTTTGTTAGAACAGCTATCAGATGTTTTTGGTGGCTCAGATGTAGTCATTCCCTCTGTAGGTTGATTGTCAGAATCATTTGTTTGATTAAATGTATAAACATTATCAAATACTGGTTCATTATTAGCGTTAAATCCCTGTGCCTTTTTAACATTAGGGCGTTGTTTGGCATTGATAGAATGCGCTTGTCCCTTAAGAAATATGTTGGAGTTCATAAAGAGATCTCCATCTTTATCTATAATGATCCCTTTCTTTTTGAGCTTTTTAAAGACAAGAGACATATTTGATTTTTTAATATCTAAGTCGCGGCATAGCTTTGCTTGCGATATATGAAAGCAGTTTCCAAACTCCATGATGTTTAAAATCCTTGCGAAAACCTTCAACTCATTCTTGGAAATATCAAGTTCTGCGAGTTGCTGGAAGTTTTTTGTGAACATATGGACATAATCAACATCTTTTTTAATAGATTTAATGTTTTCTTTTCTCGAATAGATATTGGTAGTGTCTTTATGTGTGCTGTGATAATGTTCGAATATCTGCACTTTCTGTTCATTAGTGAAAAGATGATCATCAATATACTGTGTTAGCTGAAAGGGGGATAAACTGCTAAGAGATTGAAAATCTATTTGTGTCATTGTATTTTCCTTTTGTTATTGTTTTTATTAATACATAACAGATTAAACACTATGGTCAATAACAAAGTCAAAAATAAGTGGAAAAAGTTTTAATATAGTGGAAAACCATCCACAGAACAGGATAAATTGAAGCCGTTATTGATTCGTGACTGGAATAAGTTTATTGAGAGTGGAATGCTCGCCAGTTTTAAAGATTAGTTTCAGTGCGGAACTATAGTTATAGTTTTTGCTAATTATGGTTATAGCAAACTATAATCCGAGTTATAGATATCGATAACCATAGTTATAGGAACCTATAACCTTTTTACTGTAATATGTTGTTTTATATGAGAAATAACAGCTGTAATATAGTAATAAGTTTAATATAGTAAAAGGGAATGTGTGTCTGTTGAATGGCACCTGCTGTTTTATGAATGGCGTTGGAGGTTTTCAGCAATGAAGGATGAATTGTATTGAAATATTTCGTAATTGATCTGTCCAGAAACGTTTTGCTATGAAACTCATTTGTGCCTTATGAAAATGGCACCTTGTGCTACCTATTTTATTTTTACTATAATGTTATTACAGCGAAGTGATTGTTTTAAACAATCACTAAGCACTGCTTATATATGAGTACAGATGAAATTGTTTCTCCTTTATTTCATAGCGGCTATCGCCGCAATTCTTTATGGATAAATCCATCATTAACAGGGATGAACCCTGTTCCAGCAATGTGATTGTCTTGAACAATCACTAAGTGCTGCTACTGAAAATATAATTTTCCTATTCGTTTAAGGGAAAATGCTATACGTTATTGCGGTAATGCTATGTTCAAATATAGGATCAATTTTGTTTTTTGTGATGAAATGATCTGGAAAAGATCTTTCCTCATTTTTCTATCAATATTAATAAGACACCTCATCAAGATAAAAATACATATTTCTGAGTTAGGGCGTAGCCGTGCGTCAGCACATGAGCTTCAGCTCATAGATGGTGGTGATTTTCAAAAAAAAGATGTTAGTGAAATAGAAAGAAATGCTTCGCAATAAAAATAAATATTGCACTCAAAAAAACTAATCATTTAAAATATTGAAACCCTGTATGGCGATTATAAAAATCGCCCGGTTTCTTTTAATCCTATTAAGTATTATCTCTTACTTCTTGCAAAATTAAATTAAGAAACAACCGGCCTGTAGCCCTTACGTCATAAAGCTTAGAACGAAAATATACGACTGACCGTACAGTCAGTGTTCCTGACTCTATAGTCAGTATTTCTGACTGCACGTTGAGCTTTCCTGACTTTGCAGTCAGTTTCTATGTCATTTTTAGCTTAAAAACGACAGTGCTTTAAAGTATCGTCACTGGAATAGTTGCGATTTTGAAAATATTTTCGCAAAAAAATATGTAAAAAACTTGATATCTTTTTTGTGCATGGTATTTAATTTATTATAAATAAAGTAACAAGAGGTAATAATATGATGAATGAAATAGATGTTGACTTGGATTTAGGCTTAAATCCCTTTTGCTTTGAAACAGAACTAAAGATTGAAACAAGAAAGAATAATCTAACTGTTTCAAGAGGAACAGAACTTTTTGAAAAGAAAAATGCAGGTAAAAGTTATTTCGCCAATATCGTGCATACCCAAGAGGTTGATAAAGAAGAGTTCATTAAACTCTACACATCTCAGATAAAAGCATACTTTGATCTCACGAAAACCGCCTATAAAGTATTTTTCATCTTTTTACGTATCTATCAGGATGCGATAGGAAAAGATCACTTTTACCTGAGTTGTAAAAAAGCAATGTCGCTTGCGGAAAAGATAGATCACTTTGTCTTGTCTGAATCTATCTTTTACAGAGGGATAAAAGAACTCATCGAAAAACGTATTATAGCTAAAACCAATGAGAAAAACTGGTATTTCATTAATCCTGCTATTGTCTTCAATGGTGATCGTGCTCGTTTTGTTTCAGAGATTATAAAAAAGAAAGAAGCAATAGAGGAGCAAATGGAAAGTGCTATCAGTAATGATAGTGGTAATAGAAAAGTTGACGATAGAGACAGTACAATTGAGAAAGTTATAGAAAAAGTTAGTAACCAAGAAGATATAGATGTGTTAATCGCAAGATTACAGGCTAAAAAGTCTCAAGGGTTAGTGGAGAGAGAAAGTATAAATGAAATCCCTTCTGTAGAGAACACAAGTCTTGTGCCACCAGAAGAACCGTTAGATTGGGATAATATTTAGTAATCCATTAACGCGACTTCTCTGGACTTTTTATACACATATATTCATATTTTAAACGTTGGGATGTGGAAGGTGAAATCCTTATTAAATTAAAAGAAGCCAGACAAACTGGCCTCTTCAGAGTATTGTAATAAATTTTTCGGAGTAATCATTTATTTACTCTTTAACAGTAATCAAAAACAAAGTCATTGTCAAATTAAATTATCGTTCTCTTGATTAATTCTATTTTATTTAATATATATTAATAAGGCATTATATTTTTATTTAATCAGAAGAAGAAAATATGGTGAATAAAATGTAATAAATAAAGGGAGTATCAAATGAATAAACTTAATAAAAATAAATGGCGAACAAATGTCTGTGTCCGCATTTTCAAAATAATCCTTCCCGCAACAATATTAATTTCAGCAACCACAGCTAACGCAGCAGTCTGTAGCCCGGATGTCAGCTCATCATTAAAACAAGCGCAATATAACGCAATGAAGCAGGATGCGGCTCAGTTAGAGCCGGTAGCGAAGAATTTCATGGATAACATCAATCAGTCGCTTGAGACGATTGGTTGTACGGACGCTTGGCCTGTGGGAAACCTCGGCATCAGCCTGCCATCTGTGGATTCAATAATTAAAAAAACGAAGGAAGCAGCAATAAGTAAAGCCTGTTCGATTGCGAGAGAAAAAGTCAGTCAACTGACCGGAAGTATATCCGAGAGTATTTCTATTGATATGCCCGTGATTGGGAATATCGCAAATGGAAGTGTTTCTACAGGAACTGGCTCTTCATCAGGATCGGGAGCAACCATCAATGGAACCGATGTCTGGAGCAGCATCAGTAATTCAATGAAGTAAGAGGCAAAGGAATGTAATGATGATAAATATAAAGAAAAAAGAAGTGTCGATATTATTAGCAATATTAGCTAGCCTGTTATTAACTCAGTCAGCTTATGCCGCCGATTTATTTACCGTCCCGGAGACAGACAAATCAAAGCTGTGGTTTCTGGATATCTTATTCCCAGAGAATTTAGCGGAAAGCCCCTTAGCCAGCACAATGACGATCCTCAACAGCGCTGTTTTACTGGTTGGTGGCATTTTAGCTGCCTACACACTGATTGCCGGAACCATGTCAACGGCACATGACGGAGAAATGCTGGGTAAGAAATGGTCTTCCATGTGGTTGCCCGTAAGAACTGCATTAGGCACGGCAATGATACTCCCGGCAGCAGGTGGTTTCTGTGCCGCTCAGGTTATGGTGCTGTGGATGATTAATCAGGGAGTCGGTCTGGCAGATACCGTCTGGAATACCTATGCATCCAACCCCTCAGATGGGGCTGTTATTACCACATCTGCATCTTATCAGGAGCTTGATCGCATAGCCAAAACTGCCTTTATCAATAACGTCTGTATGTTAAAGGCGGGAGAATTATGGAAGAAATCAGCAGCAGCCGATCCCTTCCCGCACGTCACGCCTGCGTTTGAAATGACACCGGAGAAAGGTGCCTATTTATACACATACAGTTATGGAGCCAGCAATGCCGGTAATGATATGAATAAAAATTTACTGGTATCCAAGGCTGCATGTGGAAGCATCACGCTTACTGACCCGAAGGCCAAAGCTTCTTATGACGAACAGGCTAAAGCTCAGGCTACCATTGCTGCTGGCGGCATGTATATGGCTTATATGCCACAGGATATAAAGACGAATATTTCAGATGTTATTGAGGCACACAATGCCGCATTTATCGGCCTTGATAATAGTATGAAAACGCTGGCTGAACAGTATGTGGCCGATAATAATATTGATATTCAGACCGGAATAAACAGCGCAACGGCCTCATATGTATCCATTATTGATACTGCAGTACGAACAGTTTTCTCCACTGGCGACCAGTGGGATGATTTCAAAGAGAATGTCCAGAAAGACGGATGGTTTATGGCTGGCGCATGGAGTATGAAACTGATCCGTGTGCAGGATGCGATTAATGGAGCAGCTCATAATCTTCCTGTAGGTGGGCAAGCGACAATGGAATACGGAGATATATTCGATAACAGCCTGAACGCGATTATGGCAAAAGTAGCTCAGGATATGGCGAAATCAACGACAGCTTCAAGATATGCGAATGGTATTGATGCGCAAAACCGAACGGAAGCCAATACCAGTGGTAAAAGTGGCGCTGGCCCTAAAACAGATGATGCCGGGAAAATAGTTTCTTCTCTTCAAAGTGAAGCCAATAAGAGTATTTCTGGTGCAATGGCGGGTTTTCTCAGTTCCAGCGTTATTAATGGAAGAAAGCAAGGGAAAATTGTTTCATTTTCAACCGACACAACTGCTGCCAATTTACAGGCGATAAACCCGTTATTAGCCGTTAAAGGGCTTGGGGATACGATCAGTGCCGCTGGCTGGACGTTATTAGGAAGTTCTGCGGTTGTTGGCGCAGGTCTTGGTGCATGGACTTCATGGACTGCAAGCTGGGTATCGGGTGCATTTGGCGCTATGGGGATTGTTATGCCACTGGTTATCCCTTTATGGATAGCTGGTGATACCTTAGCCGTCGTTATTCCTATGTTGCCTTACGTCATGTGGTTTGGTGTTTGCGTCGGCTGGATGATCCTGTGCCTTGAAGCAATGGTCGCAGCACCATTATGGGTAATAACACATTTACATCCAGACGGTGATGGCGTAGTGGGTCGTGGTGGCGCTGGTTATGGTCTGGTTTTATCGTTAACCATGCGACCAGCGCTAATGATAACAGGATTAATAGCAGCCTATACGATGCTTCCTATCCTTGGTGGGATCGTCAATGAAACATTCTCCGGCGCGTTTGGCATGATGTCAGCCAATGCCGGGATAGGTATCATCGAGTCACTGGCTCTCATTGCTGTTTATATTGCGATGATGTTCACGGTAGTGAAGAAATCACTTTCACTGATTCACATCATCCCTGATGAAATTATGAAGTGGCTTGGTGTTCATGGTGGTCAGAGCATGTCGGGTTACGCACAGTCGGCATCAAAAGGTGTTGAAGGTGCTATGTTCACCAAAACCGTGTTGGATCAGGTTTCTCATACCTCAAATGCGATGGGTAATCAGATCAGGAATGCGCAAATCAATAAAGACCGTGAACAGCAACGTGAGCTTCAACAACAGCAACAGGCTAAACAGGGGAAAGCACAGGCAGCTAATAAAGCCAATGATACGGGATCTGCATTCAGAACTCATATGAGTAATGCTGGCCCACTGGATCAGCAGGATGAATATCAGTCTCTTGAAAGTGCTAACTCGGCTTACAATGCGGCTGAGGCAGCAGATGCTGTTGGTGATACAGCAGGCGCTGCAGGTTATATGAATGTAGCCCAAAAGGCTGCTAACAGAGCGGTATCGTTTGGTGAACATAACAGACCGTTGCTGCCTATAAACCTTCAGGCCCAAGCTTCACCAATTGAAAGCTTTAAGGCTCCAGATAAAGGGAATGGTGGTGGATCTTCCGGTGGTAGTTCATCACCCACTGAAAGTAATGACAGATAATGTGATATAAAAAGAGGGCTTTCGCCCTCTTTTTAATTGTTCGTTATCTGGAATGGAACTCACTTTATATGTTTACTTACCAGCATAATTTAAATGACTATAGTGAAAAATAGAACATCACCACAGTCTTTATTGAATATGGGCATTTCTCATGTAAGATTTTATTCTCCTATAAAATATTTTTTATAGGCAAAAATATATAAAAATATCGCTGCATTTATGATATTCACTCCGTTTGTTTTATATGTCCTCTGTTATATTACTTTTCAAGGCAGATGCTAAATAAATGTTTCTGTTAAAATTGACAGCTTACATTTAATTAGTTAAATTATAAATTAGGTAATAAGTTAACGGGAGTATTGTAATGAGAAACAATAAATTTAAATTAAAGAGAATAACAGTGGTTTCGGCTTTGTGTTTTTCTGTGTTATATACAAATACAGCTTTTGCTGTCTGGCCCGTCACAGAAGAGATTTTGACACCGTATCTTATGGGGGCTTCACCTCAATCTATGGGCAATGGAATAATTGAAACATTAGTTTCAATGAACGACAAGCTGGCACAAGCAACAATAACAGCAAATGAGAACCAGAAGAATGCTGTTGTCAGTAATGCCAGTCAGGCAATCCAAGAACAGCGCATGAAAAATATCTTAAACAGGATACCTGATGCCAATGCCTGTGAAGAAGTCACGAGCGCAGGTGGTCGTGGTGCAGCAGGATCGAATACAAGCTCAGCGAAAGAGGCTTTATCTGAAAACAGCGTTAAGATGTTTACACAAGCAAATACCGGAATAAATGAGGCCAAGAAAAACATCATGGGCAGAGTATCAATAAGTGTTTGCTCCGAAGATGATGTGAAATATAACAGAGGTGGGTGCAATACTATAGGTCAGTATCCTGATAAAGATAAGTCGGCATCAAGCCTAATTACACCACCATTATCTAAATCCGAAGCATTGTCTAATAAGGTTTCGAATCAGTCCTATTCTGTTGAGCAGATTGAAGTAGCTGAAGCGGCAAAAAGAAATCTGATAGGGAACTTACCAGTTGAACCATTAAAGAACAAGGGATTAGAAGATACAACTGAAGGACGAGAATATTTATCGGCCTTTTCGAGCTTTGTCTCCAGAAGCACTGCTGGAACAAACGCCATTGATTCCGTACTGGCAATGAAAAAAGCAAGTAATGTATCAGTGAACTCAAGAGGAGCCAAAATAGGATCCACATTAGGTTCTACGCAGGGAGCAAACCTTGCTTGGTCAGATACTTCCGTAAAAAACAAGTATGCAACTCTATTTCCCGGCACAACATTCCCGGATAATCCTTCAGAGTGGGAAATGTTAAGATATGAGATCTATTCACGCTATGCAGATACAACAGGTGCTGACGCTTGGCAGGTAAAAATCAGTAGTGCTGATGAAAAAGAAACTGCGCATGAGCAGGCAAGAATGCAGGCACTTGATTTAAGATTACAAATGCTTCAAATCGAAAGAACAGAAGACACAAATATTTTGCTTGCGGCTCTGTTAGGACAACAACTACAACCTGTTGATAAGCAAATGCTGAATAATTTAAAAACAAATGCGACAAGAGCGACTCAGGCAACAAAATAATTGAAGTCATTAAAAAAACCGCCAGCGCTGGGCCAGCGGATTTGGTAGACTTGGTATGAAGATTATTTGATCTCGAAATCTTCCAGTGCCTTACCGGCTTCGAGCGCAGCAGCGATAGCACGAGGAGTTCGGCCCTGACCTGTCCATGTCTTTTCAGAACCATCGGTATCGATGTATTTATACTTAGCTGGACGTGGGGCGCGTTTCGCTCCGGTCTTGCAAGAAGATGAGTTAACAGTTGAAAGCAACTCTGCCGGGTCTATGCCATCTTCCAACAACTTCTGACGGAATGCTTCCAGCTTGGCCTGTTTCTCTTCCTGCTGCTTTAGAAATGAGGCCTCTTCTTCACGACGTTCTTCTACAACGATAGTGAGTTTTTCTAACATCTCTTCCAAGGTTTCGAGTGTCAGTTCACGAGCCTGAGAACGGAGAGTACGAATATTGTTGATGATCTTTAAAGCATCAGACATGCGATTTCCCTAATGTTTGTGGTAAAGAATACAAGCAATAACATCATAGTTTTAATCGTTCCTGTGCACAAAATCAATACATTATATGGTATAGACATTAGTTCCATCCTGATTTCAAATTTTTTATTTGAGTTTGTGATTATCTTTAGCCGAGCGGGTTTCTTCAGATGATATATTATCAATGCGATTTTTAAATTTTCTTGAAAATCTGTTGTTCTCAATGCATTTTTTCTCAGCCTCTTCCTGATTATTAATGTAGTATTCGATTGTATTGCCGTTATCCAAGTCATAAATGACAGAAATCAAGATATTAATATTTTCATCTCTACTGTCATGTGTAATGTCAAACTTAGATATTAGCTTTGATACAACAACATAATTTGGATGCAAAATAGCTGTCATGGTGAGTATTCCACAAAATGGATGATTAATATTTAGACGTGTCTATAGGAGACACAACGAATAGTATCTTATAGGAAATGATTATAAATCATGAAGAAGCCAAAGCTCTTTTTATGGTTTCTTTTTTAGCTCGCGTTGCGGGTAAGGAAACGCCAAAACACTTTCACCTATATTGTTTTTAGATACGGCGTCCCACCATTTTTCGCGATATTCTGGATGATTACAGTAGTCTCGCTGCCGTTGAATTTCATCAAGAATATGGTCTTTTTGGTCAGGCCATTCTTCTTGCAATCTGTTTATCGTTCTGTAGAAAATATTCGACTGCATCATTATTTTGAAGAAGTTAAGCCTAAACCCTTCCAGACGTTGCTCGTAATCAGCGACAACCTTCTTATGGCTATTGATTGTGTTATTCAACTGCATCTGTATTCTACTAACCCTGTCATTAGCCATAGACGCTTCAAACTGCGACTGTTGAGAATCCAGCCTTGCCTCATTTGCCTGTTGGTAAGAGTCTACAATTTCTCTATTACGTTGTGCCGCATTATAATCATAATTCCAAAACGGATTTTTTCCAGACATAAATATACCTCGATATCAATTATTCTATGTGTATATAATTAAACATTAATTCACTAAAAAGCAAATAATTCTATTAATTAGAATCATTAGTCAGATATTTATTTTCCTTTTGTTTAATACTTTGTTTATGGGTAAAAGAAAATACGGTTATTAAATACTTCCATCCATTTCTCGCAAATATAATGTGCGTGAGATGGAACCCTGAACGTCCAGACTGGATTTAGTTCATCATCAGTCATAATACAGATCTCGGCATCATCGGATCTGCAATCAGGCAGCGAGTAGTTGATTTCCCTGATGTTGCTATATGGATATATAAATGTGCTGTTCATATTTTTACGCAATGTCGAAGACATTACGTTTTTCTTTATATTATGGTTAAAGAGAAGAACCGAGCGTTGCATTAAATTAATGGTGAAGCCCGCCTGTTCGTATTCGTAAGACAAAGCAGCATCGCTGAACGAGTCAACAAAAGCGATTTTTTGATCTTTTTCGAAGATTTCCATAGAGCTTCGCTCGTTGTTGTTTTCCATGCTCATTCCTCGCTGTTTTACTGCTTTATCTCAGCCCAGCATAGTCGCCAGTGCCAGCATACTCAAGCAAAATGATCTGTAAAATCGATCGATAAGTTGACATTGATAGATATCAGCGATTAAAAAGGATTTATCGATCGGTCTTTTAATTGATTTAATCGATCGATATATTGTTTATGATAGCTTGCGACTATCATTTGTTTTGTATCGATCGATTTAAACGATGTGACGAACACCAAAAATAATTCAATTCTATCAATTGATTAGACGATAACTCCTGATCTGTCGGTGAGAGCGCCGGGATTGGGGTATACGAATCTGACTAAATCCTTGAGGAATAAATGAAAGGACATAACTTCTTACCACTGGCGGTCTCTCTGGTGTTTCTTTCTGGCTGCCAGCATCTCAACGATGGCGTAAATACAGTTAATGGCGCAATCAGTTCTTCGTTGTCTTCAGTAGGTAAAGCGCTGGGGGGAACTGCCACCACTCAAAGCCTTGGCCCGGTATCGTCTGTATCTGGCCTTGGTGCTGTCTGCAAAGACTATGAAGAAAATGCAATGGCAGCAGAAAAGAAATGGACAGGCAAAAGGATCGCTATCACCAATGCCACGGTTCTGGAAGTTACGAAGGGCAGAAGTGCCAGCGATATGATGACGGGAATGCCCATGTCAACCCCTAACTATTACCTGCTATTCAAAACAGCCGATACAAGCTATTGTGGTGGTATGGTCTGGATTGATTACTATTCTGGCCTTGATGATGCGGTTCTGACTTACAAGAAAGGCCAGAAAGTCACTGTCACTGGAACAGTCAACAACTTCGAAGTCCGTGGGTTCGCTACCGTCAACAACGCCGATATGCCAGTTCGTCTTGTTGTTTTGAGAAATGGCACTATCAATCATTAATTCAGGGTTAATAAAATGCATAAAATATCGTTAGTAGCCGTGGGGGCTATTTTGCTTGTCGGTTGTGGAGATAAGGGAGATTTTGAGAAAACGATAAATAAAGAAATCAGTAAGGAGCCTGTTTGTTATTCTTTTAATACAAAAGAAAATAACAGTGATGCTTATGAAAGCTTCAGCGAACCCGGAGTATTCGTCAGAGTTAATGTTCGAGGAAATGATGTGAGCCCTATCTTGGAAGGACTTAAAAAATCGGGCTTAATCGATATTGAATTCGAACAACAAGGGTTTACCCGTGTTGCAGCCTTATCAGCAACAGATAAAGGAGCTAAAGCGAAATTTTGGGATAAGGAGCATGGGGCTTGCGTAGGTACTAGAACAGTGGATGAAATAAAAGAGTGGACTGAACCCAGCGACGCTGGTGGTCAAAAAGTAACACGGGTATCATATACATGGAAACTCTCAGATATTCCAAGCTGGGTTGATAAAGATGCTTTCTCAAGCGTGAAAGGAGTGTCAGAATCAGAAGAAGCAAAAATTATTCTGGTGAAAACCAATAACGGCTGGGCCACAAGGTAATTACAGGAAAAGCTATGAACTCTATCTATTGGGTGCTTATCATCGGTCTGCTGATGAACATACCATCATTGGCTCCGGTGCTGTTTCTCCGTAAGACTCAAAAGAACGTGAAGGTATCGATGGTAGCCAGACTGTTTCTTCTTAACGCTTTCTTAGTGCTGTCCCTTGTGACGCTATCGCAAAATATCACGCAAAACTACGGGCTGTTTCCAGTATGGCTGGTGTTAGCTGCAATAGTGCTGTTTGCGGTCACGCTAGTACCAACGGTAAAAATCGTGCGTAAGCATTTGACTGTTGGGAAAAGTCGGGCTGTTATACTCTCATCATTCCTGATTGTCTATGCTGTCAGGTTTCATGGCGTGTTTTCAGATGTGAATGGAAGTGGATATACGATTAACGGCTATAACACAGTATGGACATCCTTCTTTCTGTTTGCCTGTCTACTGGCTTATCTCGGTTGCGCTGGACGTAAAACGTATTCTGGTTCTTCGGAATCATCATCTGCACCACAATCAGATTATTTTAAGCCGAACAAAGAATATGAAACACAATCTCAAATTGACTACGATATTGCTGTGAAGGGGCGGAGTGTTCTATCTGATCCCAATCTAAGCATTCTTGAGCAAAAGCGTTATCGGGATGCTCTTGAGAAAAAAGAAAGAGAAGATTGGTAAAATATATTTACATTACTTAATAAAGCCGATGAAAATCGGCTTTGAAGTTTCTTATTGAAATTAATTGGCATTATCTTATCTAAATCTGGCCTTTTATTTTCTATATCCCGGTGGCCTCATACGTGGGGCTTTATCTTTGCTGGCATGTGGTATGAGATCCATGCGATGATCGCTTTCCGGCTGTTCGTTCTTAGGGCGGTTTGGGAAACGGCTGATCTCATCAGACGTTGGCTTATAGTCATCTTGGTTAAACTTGGCTTTATTCTCATATTCAATGCGTGGAATATGATGACCTAATACTTCATCAAAGACATAGTTTTCAGCAATACGTTTATCATGTTCCTCACTGATAATATCAACTTTAGTTTTTTCTTTTTTAGCCCATATGAATTTATCTCTGATAAAATCAACTAAAAGGGCAGTGAAACGTTTAAAAATATTATCCTGACGCGGAATAGCCTGTTTTCTTTTAATACGTTCAGGGGCACTTCTGGATGCCCTGTTTTGGGTTTTAGAAGAAGAAGTTTTCAAGATAGTATTTGTTTCAATATCAGAAATACTGACAGATGGTTTCTTAGCAGCAACAACTTTACTGATTTTTGTTTTATCACGGTAAGATTTAACTCCTTTGGCTCTTGTAGGAGGAGCCGGAGCGACCAGAACAGGTTTCTGTTCTGCTGAGTTCGATGAGCCGGTATGGGACACAGGTAATACGACCTCTTCTGGTTCGGCAAGATGTGTAATCGTAAAGCTTCTGACGTCAACGACGATTTCAAGATCAAGTTCACTGAATGTTTTGTAGACTTCAACGGCTTCTTGCTTCGCAGCATCACGAACAGCTTGTTCTACAGCTCTTTGCTCTTGAGCTGCTCTACTACGCCATTTAGCACTATGTATACGTTTCATTGCAGGACGGTTTGTTTCAGCCGCTTTAGCAAGCCATAACGCTTTTTCTTCATTATCTAAAGCTACTGTTGCTTTTTCTAACGCTTCCTCGTGCTGGGCTTGGAGAGAACGATGGTCAATTCGTTCTGATGAACCAGCAGAAGCAAGGTAGCTGTTAGCCATAGATGCCCATGATTCACGCCACAACACAGACATTTTTCTGTCGTTCCAGCTTCTTTCTTTTTTACCAAAACCTTCCGGGCCTATGGTTTTTAACGTCAACATAACGTGAGCATGTGGGTTGTCGCTATCGAGATCATGAAAAGCGATATCGGCAATCATGCCTTTATCAACGAAATTTTTTTGACAATAATCAAGAACAAGTTTTTTCTTGTCGTCATTATTTAACTCGGTGGGAATAGCAACATCGAAATAACGGGCTGTCTGACCGTTGTTCTGGCGCTCAACTCTTTCAACTTCATTCCATAATGCTGTCGAGTCTTTTACGATATGTTGAGGAGCATTAACTGGTGCTAATATGAAATGTCCGTATATATCATTACGGCGGCTATAATCATAGGTATCACCTGTTCTTTCATCTGTGATTCTGCAGCGAGCATGATAAGCAGCCTTCGCAACGGAAGATCTGCCCTCACTTCGTTTCACAATTTTAAAATCAAGATGAAAAATAGCCATACAATAAAAACAACCTCAATATAAATTTAAATATCAAACCAAAATATAAATCCCCAATGCGACTATGCTGGTTTTAGTTTTTCGTAAGAAAAACTCTGGTGTTGACGTTGACCTTGGTTTTGCTTTTAGCCTGCGGCAGGCAACCGTCGGTAGACCCCACACGCTCACGAAGTGAGTGTATAGGTGGGCATTGCTTTATTTTTATATCTCCTAAAGGAGCTAAAAATAACGACAATGTATTAAGTTTTTCTATAGCTAAATAATAACGCTAGTTTTAATGTCTGTGAAATTAACTGAGCAGAAATCGGATGAACGGCTGAGGTAGGATGGTAAGACTTAATATTTTGGTTTTAGGTAACGCCCGTAAGGGCATAAGTAGTATTTTCCCTCCCGCCGGAAGGCGGGAAAGCGGAATGTAGATAAAACAGTGAAAATAACAGATGCTTTTGCGTGTTGCACAATTCACAGGTTAAGACCAGAAATCAGAGTCAAAAAACAAGAGATGAAATTGTTTTCATTGATTTGATAAAATAAGTAACGCGGAGAGTATCAGGTATTTTAAGTTATGGTTGCTCGCATATGTGTTGCATAATTTTATTTTGAACTTACTGATTTATCAATTTTAAAACCAAAACACCATTTTTTCGGGATAAATCCCATCATTAACAGGCAAGCCTGTTTAACTACTGATTGTCAGGAACAATCATCTCGTGCTGCGTAGTTTAATTCAAAGTAAAATGTTCGATTTACTCATGTGGTTTGACCGTTTCCTTTTTCAATTGTATTTGATGTTTTTAAAAACTAAAAGGATAAGTAATTATGAGTACGGATGATACAAACAGAAAGCCAAGAACAGAAAAAACAATTAAGCAAAAAATAGCATCAGCGCAGATGCGTTTGAATCGTCTCAAAACCAAAGAGAAATCTTTGTCCAAGAGTGCTGAGACACGCCTGAAGATAATCCTTGGGGCAGAAGTAGCTAAAGCTTTTGGCTGTAAAGTAGAAGACGTCGATAAGGAGTTTGTGTTGGGTATATTAATACATTTTCAAAATGTTGGTGCTGAGGATAAGGCAAGGCTGAAATTACGCGGTAAAAGGTTTCTTGAGGATATGGTTGGTAGACAGGAATAACGATTAAAAAATCTAACATCATGATAATGAAGGTTTTTTCCGTGTTCGGCGAAAGTTGGGTATTTAGAACTACAGAGGTGATTGTTCAAATAGTGTTCGTTTTTGAGATCGTGCTCAAGAAAATCTATGTGCTTTATAGTGTAGTTTAGCTTAAGTGAATTTTCGTTAAGGTATTGTGGAGGAAGGTTTTTTGAAATTTGACTTTTCCATGAAACCATAATCTTTTTCATTGAGGTGAGGTGGATGTTATGGATGAAGTCAATGTTGCTCAATATTTGAGAATGTCTACAGACCATCAGCAGTATTCAATATTCAATCAATCTCAATTCATAAGTAAATTTGCGTCAGAACATAAGATGAATATCATTCATACATATGATGACTCTGGAAAAAGTGGGGTTACGGCAAACCGAAGACAGGCATTTCAACAGTTAATAGATGATGTGGTTGAAGGGAAAATAAATATTAAAGCAGTTTTAGTTTATGACATAAGCCGTTTTGGGCGATTTCAGAGTATAGATCAATTTGGATATTATACCCATCAACTTCAAATGCATGGTGTTGGCATCATATATTGTGCAAACCCTACCATCGAAGGTAATAGTGATTATGCTGATTTTCAATTATTCATAGATCGAAAAAAAGCTTCTTCTTTAAGTCGGGATTTATCACAAAAAGTCTTTCTTGGACAAGCTAATCTGGCTGGTCGTGGATATCACCAAGGCGGGCCTGCTGGATATGGTTTACGAAGAATGTTGATAGATGAAAACCATAAACATAAAGGGATACTTAAATATAGAGAGTGGAAAAGCATCCAGACTGATCGAATAATTTTAGTATTAGGGCCGGAAGATGAAGTCATAACGGTTAGATGGATATACAATCAATTCGTGAATAACTTTAAGCCAGAGAGGGTTATTGCCTCTGAGTTGAATAGAAGAGGGATTACTGCAGAGCATGGCACTAAATGGACCAAAGGAAAGATCCACGAGATTTTAACTAACGAAAAGTATATTGGTCATAATGTCTATAACCGAACATCTTCTCGTTTAAAGCAGCGTCTTATCCACAACCCACAGCATGAATGGATAAGATGTGAAAATGCTTTTGAAGCTATTATTTCTCCTGAGTTATTTTTACAAGCTCAGACTATTATTAGTAATAGAAGTATTCATCTTAGTAATGATGATTTACTTGGTAAACTCTCCGAGCTTTTTAAAACAAAAGGGAAACTATCCGGCATAATTATAGATGAAGATGATGATACACCATCCTCATCTGTTTATAGGAAACGTTTTGGTGGTCTATTACAGGCTTATAAATTAATTGACTATAAACCAAAGCACGATTATGACTATTTGCGAATTAATTCCTTGCTAAGAGAAAAGTACCATAGTTTAGTTGAAAAACTCATTTTTGATATTACAGAACAAGGCTGTTATGTTGATTATGATGAGGAGTCTAAATACTTTACTATTAATGATGAAGTTAAAATGTCTGTAGTTATCTCCCGTTGTTTCATGAATAACACGAGAAAGCGCTGGAGAATCCGGTTTGAGCGAAAGTTTAGCTATGATATTTGTATCGTTGTTAGACTTGATAGTCAAAACGTGAACACCAAAGATTACTATATATTCCCTTCAATAGAGTTATTAGATAATCAGTTTGTTTTTGAAGAGTTAAATCCTTACCAGTTAGAGTTTTATCGATATGATGACTTGATACCTTTTTTGCAAATCCTTAAACGTGATGTTTTTTAAAAGGAATCCACTGATGAATGAATATGAAGAAATAAAGCTTATAGATATCTCAGAGATCAGAATCGTTAATCCACGTTCAAGAAGCAAATCTATTCACGATGAACTTGTTGAAAGTATAAAAAACATAGGGCTAAAAAAACCTATTACGGTTAGGTTATCTGACTCAACCTGTAAGACGTATGTGTACGATTTAATTTGTGGGCAAGGACGGATTGAGGCTTATGAAATATTAGGTGAAAAACAAATCCCAGCAATAATAAAGTCAGTTGATCATGAAGATGGTCATATCATGAGTCTGGCAGAAAATATTGCTCGAAGAAAACCACGTTCGACGGAGCTTCTCAACAGCATTATAGAATTAAAGAATAAAGGTTTTTCTGAGTTAGAGATTGCTAATAAAATTGGCCGTTCTAAAAATTGGGTAGCTTCTATTGTATCACTAAAAGAAAATGGCGAAGATAAATTACTTTCTGCTGTTGAGTCTGGCAGAATCCCGATATATATAGCGGTAGAAATATCAAGAGCTAAAGGAGTTGATATACAACACCTTCTTTTAGAAGGATTTAATTCTGGTGAACTTAACTCAAAGCAGATAGGTGCAATTAAAAGGATCTTATCTCAGAGAGAAACATCAGGTAAGGGAAGTGATAATAATTCTTTTGTTCAGGGGGTAAAAAAGAAGCGGATTACTTCTGATGAGTTAAAAGAACTTTATCAAGAAAATGTCAAAAGGCATAAAATTATTCATACAAGATCTGAGTTTACAATATCTAGCCTAATGGTTGTTAAAGAGATAATGGTTAATTTATTGAGGAATAGAGAGTTTTCAGAACTTCTATCTGTTGAGAGCCTGAATTCTGTGCCTGCATTTATTCTGGATAATGTTGACCCAGAACGAGGTCTTGAAAATGAATAAACCTAACTTCGGTAATAAGTGTTTTATTATTAATGTTTCTGATCTGCTATATGGGAAAGAGTTGCCTATAAATGTGAAATCAAGCGTAAAATATCATCAGATCCTTTCCACGGTGAAAACAGTTGGTATCATAGAACCCATAGTTATTTATATTAATAATTTGTCAGAAAAGATAATACTTGATGGTCATTTAAGAGTTGAAGCATCAAAGGATATAGGACTATCCACTGTACCTTGTTTGATTTCTGAGGATGAAGAATCTTACAGCTATAACAAGTATGTCAATCGATTACCAGTTATTCAGGAATATCGTATGATATTACAGGCTGTGGATGCTGGTGTTTCAGCGGAAAAAATTAGTCAATCTCTGAATATATCAGTAGATACTCTCAGGGCAAAGTTTAGATTACTTGATGGGATTAGTCCGGAAACTACCGCTTTATTAGCAAATCAACATGTTCCTCAAGCCATATTCGCTATTTTACGTAAAATGAAACCAGAAAGACAGCTGGAGGCGGTATCTACGATGATGAGTATAAACAATTTTAGTCGTAAATTTGCTCTATCATTATTACATTACACTCCCGATGATATGCTAATAAATCCTAAAGATTCGAAACTAAAGCAACAAGACATAGCAAAAAATTTTGCCAGAATGGAACGAGAAATGGCTGCTATGGAAATAGAGACTAAACAACTCGAGAATATATATGGAACAAATAATTTAAAGTTAGCCGTGATTATTGGACACATAAAAAAACTACTTTCTAATTATTCTGTATTAAATTGGTTGGTAGATAATAATCCGGATTATTTAGCTCAACTAAAGAAAATTGCTGCTATTGACTCATTGCCAGTGTACGAAGACAAAGAGTTGCGTTAAATACTATACGGACCACTATGGACAATGCATTTTATGTTGTAGTGTGTTGTTCATAGTTGTGCTATATAATTATATATTGTTTTTAAATCTGAAAGTTTTAGAGAAATAAATTTGACAATTGATATTTAATATCGTATTTAATAAGTGTTCCTTGTGAATATTCACTTCAACGAAGTGTCTGATTGCCCCACATATGGGGAGGTGTTTACAGCTCAATGGGCTGATTGAGTTGCCCCACGTATGGGGATAAGTATTCTCTCCAATGGAGAGTTCCCTTTAAGGGAAAACGAAAGGGCCGAAAGGCCCTTTCTTTATTATATTAACCGTTCATTTTCGCGGAGATGCTTCTAACATTAATAAAAAGGGTCAAAAAACCCTATCTATTTTAATTATTTTGATTCTCGGATTTGGGTTTTCTTTTTTTCCCACCATCCTCATCTAATTTTTCTTCTTCTTGCCCCCAATATAATCCGGGACGAGGAACTCGATAATAAGATGAATCTTCATCAATATTCGGTCTTTCAGTTGTGATTACCGATTTGAAGCGGCCTACTGCGCCTTGTAGATATTCTTCCACCATTTCACAGCATATCCAGTTTCGGCCTAAACGTTCCGATACTTCACCAGTCATGCAACTACCGCCAAATGGATCAATAACGGTATCACCGGCATCAGTTAACATTCTGATAAAATACTCAGGTAAATCAGATGGATAACGTGCAGGATGTGACTTTATACCTTCATCTTGACAATACCGTAAATAAGAGCTATTACTTTCTGTATTGGGTATAGCCAGAAGATTTGGTGGTATTGCTGCACCATTATCGATACTAAATTTTTCACTTATGTCATGCCCACTAGGTCTTTTCTTAGCTTTGTATCCTTTCTCTAATAATGTCCTCATACTTGGGCTATATGGCTGCAATACCTTACGATTACTCGCCTTTGGCCAAGGGGATTTTGATAACCACCATACAGTATTTATTGCATCTTTAACTCTTATTCTTCTAACTGTAACCCATTCAGCAGGAGTAGGCAATTTTGAAGGATTCCACCAATAAAACTCTTGTGCAAGATTGAATCCGAACTCTTCGCATAACATAATTAGCAATTTAAAATGATAAAGGCTTCTCGTTGGCTGTCCTTGATTCCACGCACCACCGATATCTATCACGAGACTTCCGCTATCTTTTAAGATTCGTTTGAATTGGATAGCAAAACTCTTGAACCAGTCAAGATAATCATCAGAATGAACATTTCCATATTCTTTTTTTCTTACCAATCCAAAAGGAGGACTCGTCATGATTAGATCGACACTACTATCTGGTAATGTACTCATGACATCCAATGAATCACCAAGAAAAATTTTACCTAGATCAGTTTTATGATAAATTCTTGGTTTGATTTTTTTGTTACTCATACAAATTCTCTTAGATGTCAAGTTTCTTCAAATTCATAGCATGTGAAGCTTCTCTATTGAAAGCCTCAACTATATATGATGGATTATCCCTGATTATATTCAAGTCGTCTCTATCGACCATTACCACGCAAAGATTAGATTCTGCCATAATTTTGTTCGCATAGCGACGAGCTTCGCTTCCAATATCTCCAGTACTAACCATTACAATTGCATTAGACTTTAGGAAATGAGTTAATCCGACTTCCTTAGCTACATCATCTAAAGATACACGTGATGTATTTTTACATTGGACTTGCCACCTTGAAAAGACAAGGCGGGATGACTGAAATATGATATCAATCTCAGCACCACCAGTGGATTGTGCTTTAAGCCGTGTAGCTGCATAGTCCATTGCTAAGAGTCGCATAAGTTTGAACGCTAAAGCTTCCAATGCGAGCCCGCTAATATAGCGATCAGAAGAATCGATTTCCTCTAATATTTCTGCAAGAGGCTTTCTTAGTAACTCAATTAATTTAGGATCTGTTTGTTGCTCTAACTGATTCAATAAAGGCATGATTATTTCTGCAACTAATTTATCAGTTGCTGTAATCATAAATGGTTTCGCCCCTCGCCCTTCTGTCGTTTTTCTAGCAAGAATATAGCCACACTCTTCTAATTTATTCAACACTTGCTTAGGTAAGCTTTTTTCAGGAAACTCAATTCCATAAGTAGCCTCCGCCAACTTTACTATATGGTTTGCGGGTATTTCATCCTGACTATCAATATTAGCAAGCGTAAGGACAAACGCTTTTTGCTGAGACGTTAAAGACGCTAACTGAGGGAAGTCATCGGTATCCAAGCCAAGTATATCTTTTATCGCTTGATCATTTACTTGCCAACGACTACCGATAAACACCCCAGCTTTAGCTAACCAAAGACGCATCATACTCGGATGCTTTCCACCTGAAGGATAATGCACTCCTCGCTCAGCTAACCCTTTTCGGAGGGTGGTCAGATTGACTATTTCGCCTGCAACAGTCATGTCTTTTATACATTGGACAAGAGTCATACCATTCAAGTTCAGTAATATATGTCGCGCAAGTTCTTTATATAAATCTGATGATGATATTTTTAGCGTAAGTAATTTCCTACCAAAATCAGTAAATTTTCCATCTGCATTAATTATTCCATATGCCTTCAACCCCAGCCGACAATTCATGGCAAGTATATTCTGGTTTCGTATATTCCCATTACCATGTTTGGAAAAGAAAGCATTTCTGATTGCCTCTTCTAAAGTTTTATTGTTCTCATTTTGCGCGATCATGTCCAAAAGCCCGACAAGATCAATTTGGGACGGAGAAAACTCACTTCCAAATGGTAAATCGCTTCGCTGGCTCATAATCACTCCATAATTAAAAAACTCTCAACTATATCGCAAGAAATGATGAAAGTCAAATATTTATATCATCCAATGTTTGGGGATAGTTAATGAAAATGCACTTTCAGCATATCTGAGATTTTTCATAATACTTAAATATTTTTCTTTATCGTAGGCTAATTTATTATTTTTTGCAGCTAAAATATTTTTCAACTCTTTTAATTCAAACATATCTAACAGAAATAAATTTGTCCACGTAGCATCTCCAAACAGGTTATAAATAGTTTCTGTACCATCCCTTTCACTAGCTAGTCTTTTTTCACCAACGATTTTTGAAAGATAATATTCAGCTTTTTCTTTATCTTCATATGTATTTAAAAGTTTCATATTAAAATCTTATAAAGTGATTGAAACATAGATCCGTCAGAATTTAGCGGATGCGTAATGTCTACATTCTACGTCATAGACATATAGCCATCAACCTAAGATGGCTAATTATGTTATTGTAATGAAATGATTATTTCATTTGCTTACGCAAAGATATGTTATTTATTGGAAAAATCAAATGGCCTTACCATATCGTTAAGATTGGCATCAAGATAGTCAGCCCACCACTGTAGCATTAACCTACGCTCATCGAGATGCTCAGCAAGGTGGATGTAAGCGGCGCGAACATTATTACGCTCCTGATGGCTCATCTGACGCTCAACAGCATCCCTTGACCATAAACCTGATTCTATCAACGCACTACAGGCCATTGCCCTAAACCCATGCCCGCAAACTTCCGTTTTGGTATCATAGCCCATCGCGCGAAGGGCCTTGTTAACAGTGTTCTCACTCATTGGCCTATCGGGCTGGTGATCGCCTATGAATACCAATTCGTAGTCCCCACTGATCTGTTTTATCTCCTCTAAGACTATCAGTGCCTGACGGCTTAAAGGTACGAGGTGAGGGCTACGCATTTTAGAACCACGATGTGAGTATTTAATGCCCTTTAGGGGTTCTCGTTCTGCAGGTATCGTCCAAAGCGCATTTTTAAAATCGATTTCTTGCCACCTTGCAAAACGCAGTTCACTTGAACGTATGAATACCAGTAGAGTGAGTTTCACTGCCAATTTCGTCAACTTTCGACCTTTAAAGCATTCGATACGATCAAGTAATTCGGGTATACGTTCGAAATCTAGAGCCGGGCGGTGCACTCGTTTAGCTACAGCGATTGCACCAGCCATATCTTGAGCTGGATTATAATCAAGTAGACCATTTTGTACGGCAAAACGTAGGATTGCAGTCGTTCGCTGTTGAAGGCGCGAAGCTACTTCGTATCGCCCACTCGCCTCTACTACCTTTATTGGAGCGAGTAGATCCCGAGTTTTCAGTTCCGAAATCTTACGTTTACCTAACGCAGGGAAAAGATTATCCACTAAGCTTTTAAGCACCCGCTCACTATGGGACTCCGACCATTTTTTGCTACAGGATGCATGCCAATCTCTTGCTACAGCCTCAAAGGTTAGTGCTCCGCTTTCTTCAATTTTATCCTCTTTTTTCTTTTGAGAGGGATCAATACCATCAGATATCAGTTTCTTTGCTGCATCGCGCCTCTTACGAGCCTCTGCCAACGAAACCATTGGATAAACCCCTAACGCCAGCATCTTCTGTTTGCCACTAAAACGATATTGAAGACGCCAGTATTTTGAGCCATTGGGGTTAACCAACAGGTGCATCCCCTCACCATCGGTAAGTTTGAAAGGTTTGTCTGCAGGCTTAACTGTTCTGACTTTGATATCAGTAAGAGCCATAGATCCCCCTCCCCTTGTTGGTATCAATTTCAATCGAACCGAAGCTACCAACAGTTATACCATCATTTGTTGGTAGATGTTGATATACGACAGTAGACTTTAATAGACCTGAAACAAGAGGCAGGATATCTAACTTATTGATTTTGTATACGTAAATAGACTTTAGTAGACGAAAAAAAAGACTTGATTGGTGCCGAAGGCCGGACTCGAACCGGCACGTATTTCTACGGTTGATTTTGAATCAACTGCGTCTACCGATTTCGCCACTCCGGCACGGAAAGGATACGGAAAACGTTCTGGATTATACCTGTCACTGGCTGCTGCGCAAGCGGCAGAGTGCGATCGCCCCGCTAAGTGTTGAAAAAAACAGCGCAAGCCGCATTTCGGCCAACATTCAATACGTTCCAGATATAACCCCCTCGTTCTCACCTTTCCCACTCGCGGTTTCCTCTTTCTCCGAGCCTGCTCGCAAAATCCTGCAAACGGCTCAATTCGGTTTACATTTTCGGCAATTTGTTATCAGATCCTGTTATTAGCACGCGTAATAACGCCGGTACCTTCCCAAAACAGGATTTCCGCAATGCGCTTCTATCAGATCGAACCGACGCTGGAGAACTACTGGCGCGGCATTATTCTTTTTGGCAAAAACGTCGCCTCCTATAAGTTTGCGCTGGCGCATGCGCTGTACGATATCCGCCGCGACGGTAGCGATCTGATACGCCTCGAGGAGCTGGCGGTGCCGTTCAGCCAGCATCTGTGTCGCCATCTTGAGCAGGCCCCCAAACAGATCACGTCCTCAAAAAGCCAGTTTCTCAGCGCCTGTAGCCGCTTCAATCGCCAGGAGATAACCCAGGATCAGCTCATCGCGGCAACGGTTAAGCTCGGCTTTAGCGTGGTGCTGGATAAATTTCATAACGTGAATCAGGGCGAAATCGCCAGGCGCTTTTTTATCGACGAGCGTAAAACGCATCAGGGTATCCGTCTGACCGACGACTTTTATTCTCTGACGGAGCGCCAGCAGTACCAGAACCTGATCCACGAAACGGACGCCCGCTGGCGTCTGGTGGAGCAGGCGTGGGCGATGAACATCGCCAGCAGCCTGATCGCCGTGGAATATGATGCCGCCGAACAGCAGCTCTTCAGCACCCTGAATACCCGACGAGTTGCCATCTCCAGCTGTCGCGACAGCCTGAACGGCTACCAAAAAGGCCGCTGCTTTTACTGCTATGCGCCGATCAGTCTCGAAAGCGGGGATGAGAACCTGGCCGACGTTGACCACTTTATCCCGTGGGCGGCGCGCGGCGAGGTGGCGAATATCAACGGCGTCTGGAACCTGGTACTCGCCTGCAAGAGCTGCAACCGCGGGGAGAAAGGCAAGTTTATGCGGGTACCGTCGGCAAAATTGCTGCGCCGCCTGCGCGACAGAAACGAATATTTTATTACCAGCCACCTTCCCTTGCGTGAAACCTTAATCCGTCAGACCGGCAACACGACCGCCCGCCGCGATGACTTCCTCGCCAAAATCTGGAACACTGCGCGCATTACGCTCCTTCATGAATGGGAACCTCAGGCCGCCGGAACGGATATATTCTGATGACAATCAACTACTACCAGCAGAACGCTGACAGCTTTGTGGCTTCAACCGTCGCTGTCGATATGACCTCTCTGTACGCGCCTTTTATCGGGGCAATTGAACCGAACGGGCTGATCCTCGATGCGGGATGCGGCTCAGGACGCGATGCCAAAGCCTTTGCCGATATGGGCTACCGGGTCGAGGCGTTTGACGCCTCACCGGCCATGGTCGAGCGGGCTGCGCAACACAGCGGGCTGGCCGTGCGTCAGGCGACCTTTCAAAGTATCAGCGAAAGCGTGCGGTATGACGGCATCTGGTGCTGCGCTTCGCTGCTGCACGTTCCCGCCGCGGAGATGCCGGGAGTAATGCACAAACTGGCTACGGCCCTCAAACCCGGCGGCGTCTGGTACGTCTCATTTAAATACGGTTCAGGCGAGCGAGAAAAAGAGGGGCGGCGGTTTACCGATCTCGACGAAGCAGGGCTGACGGCGCTGATCGAACCGTTGGCGGATATCCGTATCGCCAACATGTGGCAGACGGTGGATAAGCGCCCGGAGCGGAGCGAAATCTGGCTCAACGCGCTGTTACTCAAAAGCTGAACTGTCGCGATGGCTTCTCTCTCGCAGAGAAGCCGGCTTGCGCAAGCTTCCCCCCTCCTTCTGCCAAGCGTCCCCTCGCCCCATGCTCTACACTTCCTTCTTAACTACGCCAAACCCAAGGAAACTGTCATGAGCACTATTAAAAGTTACGCCGCCAAAGAAGCGGGCGCCGATCTGTCGCTGTGGGAGTACGATGCCGGCGACCTTAAGCCGGAAGATGTCGAAGTGCAGGTGGAGTACTGCGGGATCTGCCACTCCGACCTGTCGATGATCGACAACGAATGGGGCATGTCGAGCTATCCGCTGGTGGCCGGTCACGAGGAGATTGGCCGGGTGGCGGCGCTGGGCAGCGCGGCGCAGGATAAGGGGCTGAAGGTTGGCCAGAAGGTGGGCATTGGCTGGACGGCGCGCAGCTGCGGCCACTGCGACGCCTGTATCAGCGGCAACCACGTGAACTGTCTGGAAGGCTCGGTGCCCACCATCATCAACCGCGGCGGCTTCGCCGATAAGCTGCGCGCCGACTGGCAATGGGTGATCCCGCTGCCGGAAAACGTCGATCTCGAATCCGCCGGGCCGATGCTCTGCGGCGGCATCACCGTCTTCAAGCCGCTGCTGATGCATCACGTCACGGCGAACAGCCGCGTCGGCGTCATCGGTATTGGCGGCCTCGGCCATATCGCCATCAAGCTGCTGCACGCGATGGGCGCGGAAGTCACCGCCTTTAGCTCCAATCCGGCGAAAGAGCAGGAAGTGCTGGCAATGGGCGTCGATCGCGTGGTGAACAGCCGCGATCCCGAAGCCTTAAAGGCGCTGGCCGGCCAGTTCGACCTGATTATCAACACCGTCGCCGTCGACCTCGACTGGCAGCCGTACTTTGAAGCGCTGGCGTATGGCGGCAACTTCCACACCGTCGGGGCGGTAATGAAGCCGTTCCCGGTCCCCGCCTTCACCCTGATTGGCGGCGACCGCAGCATCTCCGGCTCGGCCACCGGCAACCCGGCCGAGCTGCGCAAGCTGATGAAATTCGCCGGACGCAGCAAAGTCGCGCCGACCACCGAGCTGTTCCCGATGTCGCAGATCAACGAGGCGCTGAAGCACGTTCGCGAGGGCAAGGCCCGCTACCGCGTGGTGCTGAAAGCCGACTTCTGATCGTTCCTCGTCATGCTTCAGGCCGCAGCCGCGCGGCCTGAACGCCACTGACCGGGGTGATGCCGGGCGGCCCGTCTGCCCGGCGCTTGTTTCCCTGGTCATTAAACCGTCATCTCCCCGCCATACGTTTGCAGTCAATCCTTCTCACAATCCGGGCTTCTACAAACGCCTGAATGAGACGTCCGCCACCATGAGAAAAACCTGGCTCCCCTGGCTGATACTGTCGCCTTCCCTGCTGTTTTTATTACTGTTTACCTGGTTTCCCCTCGGGCGATCGATTTATGACAGCCTGTTCGATACCCGCATGGTCAGCGACGGCGGCCAGTATGTCGGGCTGGAGAACTTTAGTCGTCTGTTCGCCGACGGCGTCTTCTGGCAGTCGCTGGTGAATAACCTGCTTTATATCCTGCTGACGGTGGTACCGGGCGTGACGCTCGCCCTGCTGCTGGCGGTCGCCCTGACCGAGAATCACCGCGTCAACCGCTGGCTGCGCACCGCCTTCTTCTTCCCGATGATTATCCCTATGGTCAGCGCCGCCGCGCTGTGGCTGTTTATCTTTATGCCCGGCCTTGGCCTGCTCGACCACTATCTGGCGAAGCTGTTTGGCCCGATGAACAACAACTGGCTGGGGCGCAGCAATAGCGCGCTGCTGGCGCTGGCGCTGATTGGCGTGTGGAAGTTCGCCGGTTACTACATGCTGTTTTTCCTCGCCGGGCTGCAAAGCATTCCGGCTTCCACGCGCGAAGCGGCGATCGTGGAAGGCGCCACCCGCACGCAGGTGTTCTTTAAGGTGACGCTGCCGCTGCTGCGCCCGACCCTGAGCTTCGTGATAACCACGGCGCTGATCTACTCCATCACCCAGATCGACCACGTGGCGGTGATGACCCGCGGCGGGCCGGATAACGCCACTACCGTGCTGCTCTACTACATCCAGAACCTCGCCTGGGACACCCATGATTTAGGTAAAGCTTCCGCCGCCACCTTCCTGACGCTAGCCGGGCTGTTTGCCTTCTCGCTGATTAACCTCAAACTGCTGGAGAAAGGAGCGCACTATGAGCGCTGAAATATCGCCGCTGGCGCTGCGATCGCACAGCGCATCGCGCCCGCTCTGGCTGCGCCTGCGCCGCTCGCAGCCCTTTACGCTCACGGTATTAATGTGCTGCCTGGCGCTGCTGTGGATGAGCCCGTTTTTATGGATGCTGGCGACCTCGTTCAGCGCCACGACCTTCGGCGAGGATATGGCCTCGCTGCTGCCCCGTATGCCGCTGACGCTGGATAACTTCCGCGATGCCTGGGCCAGCGCCGACTGGCTGAGCCTCTACGCCAACACCCTTATCTTCACCTTCGGCACCTTCTTCGTGCAGCTGTTAACCATCACCACCGCCGGCTACGTCTTCGCCTGCCACGAGTTCCGCGGCAAGAAGACGCTGTTCCTGATGTTCCTCGTCCAGCTGATGATCATGCCGGTGGTGATGATGGTGCCGAACATGCTGACCCTGAAAACCTTCGGCCTGCTCAACACCCTCACCGGGGTAATGATGCCCTACTTCACCTCGGCGTTCGGCGTGTTCCTGATGCGTCAGGCGTTTCTGGCCATACCCAAAGAGCTGGAAGAGGCGGCGCTGATGGAGGGCTGTCGCTGGTGGCAGGTGCTGTTCCGCGTGCTGCTGCCGATGTCCTGGCCGTCGGTGCTGGCCTTCGCCACCGTCAGTATTACCTACCACTGGAACGAGTATCTGTGGCCGCTGATGATGCTGAACGACCCGGACAAACAGGTGCTGACCGTGGGGCTGGTCTCGTTCGCCATGGGCGCAGAATCCGGCGGTCAGTGGGGCATCATCGGCGCCGGCACGCTGATGGTCTGCCTGCCGCTGATGCTGGCGTTCATCCTCTTCCAGAAACAGTTCCTGCGAAGCTTCGGCTTCTCCGGGATAAAATAAGGAGCTCTTCATGCTGTTAGCGCAAATTTCCGATACCCATTTCCGCAGCCGCGGCCAGAAGCTGTACGGCTTTATTGACGTCAACGCCGCCAATGCCGACGTCGTCTCCCAGCTGAATGCCCTGCAGGAGCGTCCGGACGCGGTGGTGGTGAGCGGCGATATCGTCAACTGCGGCCGCCCGGAAGAGTATGAGGTCGCCCGCCAGATCCTCGGCAGCCTGAACTATCCGCTGTATCTCATTCCCGGCAACCACGACGATAAAGCGCTGTTTCTGGAATATCTGCATCCGCTGTGTCCGCAGCTCGGCAGCGATGCGCAAAACATGCACTACGCGGTAGACGATTTTGCCACTCGCCTGCTGTTTATCGACTCCAGCCGGGCGGGTACGTCGAAAGGCTGGCTGACCGAGGAAACCATCAAGTGGCTGGAGGCTCAGCTGTTTGATGGCGGCGATAAACCGGCGACGGTGTTTATGCATCATCCGCCGCTGCCGCTGGGCAACGCGCAGATGGACCCTATCGCCTGCGAAAACGGCCATCGTCTGCTGGCGCTGGTTGAGCGTTTCCCGTCGCTGACGCGCATTTTCTGCGGCCATAACCACAGCCTGACCATGACCCAGTATCGCCAGGCCATCATCTCCACCATCCCGGGAACCGTCCACCAGGTGCCCTACTTTCATGAAGATACCCGTCCGTACTACGACCTCTCTCCGGCGTCGTGCCTGATGCATCGCCAGGTCGACGAGCAGTGGGTGAGCTATCAGCATCCTCTGACCCACTACGCCGGACCGTGGATGTACGACGAAAATATCAGCTGCCCAACGGAAGATTGCTAAACGCCATGCTTAGTCTGCAAAACATCAGTAAACAGTTTGACGGTAAACCGGCCCTCAGCGCCCTGTCGCTGGATATTCGCGAAGGGGAGTTCGTGGTGCTGGTGGGCCCGTCCGGCTGCGGTAAAAGCACCCTGCTGCGCCTGCTCGCCGGGCTGGAGCCGGTCAGCGAGGGGGAGATCTGGCTGCACGATGAGAACATCACCGAAATGTCGCCCAGAGAGCGCAACTTCGCGATGATCTTCCAGAACTATGCGCTGTTTCCGCATCTGTCGGTGCGCGACAACATCACCTTCGGCATGAAAGTGCGCAAGGAAGAGAAAAGCAGCTGGCAGCCGCGGGTGGATAAAGTCGCGCAGATGCTGCAGCTGGATACCCTGCTCGATCGAAAACCGGCGAAGCTCTCCGGCGGCCAGCGGCAGCGGGTGGCGATGGCGCGGGCGATTGTGCGCAATCCGCGCCTGTTCCTGATGGATGAGCCGCTCTCCAACCTCGACGCCCGCCTGCGTAGCGAGGTGCGCGACAGCATTATGGACCTCCACCAGCAGCTCAGAACCAGCACCGTCTACGTCACCCATGACCAGACGGAAGCGATGTCGATGGCCGACCGCATCGTGGTGATGAACGGCGGCCACGTACAGCAGGTCGGGCGACCGGAGTATCTGTACGCCAACCCGGCCAACCTGTTTGTCGCCGGGTTTATCGGATCTCCGGCGATGAATCTGCTCTCGCTGCCCTGCGCTGATGGTGAGGTATTACTGGGTGAGCTGCGCTATCCGCTGCCGCCGCGCTACCGTGAAGAATCCCGGGTGTGGTTAGGCATTCGCCCGGAACATATCAGCGACCGCGTGGAGGAGAGTCATCTGCGCCTGCCCGCCACCGTGCTGCAACGAGAACTGATGGGAGCCGATTATTTGCTCCACGTCAGCACCCCCATCGGCACCCTACGCTTTAGCCGTCGCCATCGCGGCGCGGTACCGGAGAAAGGCGATTCGCTGATCCTCGGCTTTTCACCTGCCGATGTGCATCTTTTTCATGCTGAGAAACAGCATAATTTAGCGCCGGTACATCAGGCGTAATTGTTGCAGTCAGTTTGGACACGGACAGCGCGGAAGAACCGGAGCGTACGTGTAGTACGTGAGGATGATTCGCTACGCTCCCCCTTCGGGCCACCCTGAAGGGTGTTCAAAACTCTACGAGTTTTGTCTGAGCACTGCCCAGGGCCAAACTGGCAAATAAAATAGCCTGTGGACAGGTGCTTACTGATGGAGACAAACTATGTTTAAACCTCTCACCGCTCTCGCGGTTGGGCTCAGCCTTGCCCTGAGCGGCGCGGCGCTGGCGAAAGAGAAGATCGACTTCATGTTTCCGGCGCCGGTGGACGGCAAGCTGACCATGGAGATGACCCGTGTCATTAAGCAATTCAACGAGTCGCAGCAGGATGTCGAAGTGCGCGGGATCTTTACCGGCAACTACGACACCACCAAGATCAAAGCCGAATCGGCGCAGAAGGCCGGGCAGCCGCCCGCGCTGGTGATTATGTCCGCCAACTTCACCACCGATCTGGCGCTGAAGGATGAGATCCTGCCGATGGACGAGCTGTTCCAGTATGGCGATCAAAAAGCGGGGGATTTTCTGGTGAAGGCGTTCTGGCCCGCAATGCATAAAAACGCCCAAGTGATGGGCACCACCTATGCGATCCCGTTCCATAACTCGACGCCGATCCTCTACTACAACAAAACGATGTTCGATCGGGCCGGGATCAAACAGCCGCCGCAAACCTGGGCCGAGCTGCTGGCGGACGCCAGAAAGCTGACCGACGAAAGCAAAGGCCAGTGGGGGATCATGCTGCCGTCGACCAACGATGATTACGGCGGCTGGATCTTCTCGGCGCTGGTGCGCGCCAACGGCGGGAAATACTTTAACGAGGACTATCCGGGCGAAGTCTATTACAACACGCCAACCACCATCGGCGCCCTGCGCTTCTGGCAGAACCTGGTCTATAAAGACAAAGTCATGCCTTCCGGCGTGCTGAATTCGAAACAGATCGGCGCCAGTTTCTTCTCCGGCAAAGTCGGAATGGCGATGCTGAGCACCGGCGCGCTGGGCTTTATGCGCGAGAACAGCAAAGATTTTGAGCTGGGCGTGGCGATGCTGCCGGCCAAAGAGCAGCGCGCGGTACCGATCGGCGGCGCCAGCCTGGTGAGCTTCAAGGGCATCAACGACGCGCAGAAAAAAGCGGCGTATCAGTTCCTGACGTATCTGGTGAGCCCGCAGGTCAACGGCGCCTGGAGCCGCTTTACCGGCTACTTCTCCCCGCGTAAGGCCGCCTACGATACGCCGGAAATGAAGGCGTATCTGCAGCAGGATCCGCGCGCGGCGATCGCCCTCGAACAGCTGAAGTATGCCCATCCGTGGTACTCCACCTGGGAGACCGTTGCCGTGCGTAAAGCGATGGAAAACCAGCTGGCCGCGGTGGTGAACGATGCCAAAGTTACCCCGGAAGCCGCGGTGCAGGCGGCGCAGAAGGAAGCCGATGCGCTGATGAAGCCCTACGTCGATAAGACCGCGCTGGCGGAAGTGAAGTAGGCCTTCCCTCACTATCCCCGCCGATAGCTGAGGTATCTTCTGCAATACCGTACGGAAGCAGTGTGCCCCCTCCCCCTTTTCAAGGGGAGGGGATCGTTCGATACGGCTCGTTAGCCCGGTCCGTGCAGACCGCTGAGCACCGCACCAGCATCGCAGGTACCGTTGGCAATCAGCGTTACACTTTATCCGCCTGCGATTCAGCCACTATTCGCCGGGCCCTGGCGGCCTGCCCTTCTTCACTGGTGTCCAGCTTATCCCGCAGATAGTGCTCGATTTGTTCAAGACTACGGTGGCGGGTTTCCGGTACGCATTTAATCACGAATATCGCGCCAAATACGCCAATACCGGCGAAGATAAAGAAGGTGCCTGAAAGCCCTAACCACGCCAGCAGTATCGGGAAGAACAGGGAGATCAGGAAGTTGGCAATCCACATTGAAAATACCGCCCCCCCCATAAAAATACCGCGCAGGCGGGTTGGAAATATTTCCGACATGAGTAGCCAGGTCACTGGCGATAGCGCCCCCTGCTGAAAGCTCAGAAACAGTAACATCCCTGCCAGAACCATATAGGCGCGCAGCGCATCAGGCTGGCCGTTAACCGTCTCCGGCAACAGATAGCTGACCGCACCGATAAAGACCAGGCAGGCGGTGCAGCCGAACTGACCAATCATGGTCATCGGGCGACGGCCAATTTTGCCAAGCATCCAGATGCCAACGAATGTCATCAATACTGAGACTACGCCATTGGCAATAGTGGCAAACAGCGCGGCATTATCAGTCATACCAACCGAGGTCAGTACCGTGGGGGCATAGTACATAATGGTATTTACACCGGTAAGCTGTTGGATAACCGCTATACCAATACCGATCATAAACAGCTTGAACAACCACGGGGTCATAATCTCGCTGAACCGGGGCTTACCGAGATTGCGCTGCTCATCCAGCGTTTCGGTGATCTCCAGCAGCTCCCACTCAACATCATCTTTATGCCGGGTGCGCTCAAGCACGCGACGGGCTTCCGCCAGGCGCCCTTTCATCGCGTACCAGCGCGGTGAATCCGGCATAAACATCATGCCAAACCAGAGCAGCACGGCGGGTAGCGTCGCCACCGCCAGCATCCAGCGCCAGGTGCTTTCCCCGCCCCAGACTTCATGGAACGTGGCATTAGAAATATAGGCCAGCAGCTGACCGGATACGATCATCAGCTCCTGCAAAGTAACCAGCTGTCCGCGCTTATTCGCGGGAGCTATCTCGGCAATATAGACCGGTACGGTGGCCGCCGCCCCGCCGACCGCCACGCCGAGAATAAGACGAAAGAAAATCATCCAGTTAACGTCCGGCGCCATAGAGGTGCCTATCGCGCCGATGGCAAAAAGCACCGCCAGCCACAGAATAATTTTCTTTCTGCCCGCCGCATTCGCCAGATTGCCAGAAAGCAGCGCGCCAAAGGCGGCGCCGAATAGCAGCGAGCTGGTGACCAGACCGGTGGTAAAGGGAGTAAGATGAAGCTCGGTGCCCATAAAGAGTAAAGCACCGGAAATCACCCCGGTATCATAGCCAAAAAGTAAACCGCCAAGCGTCGCGATCAGGGCGACAACTTTTACAAAGGGCGTTGTCGGGGTCTCGCTATTCGGTCCCGACGCTTTATTGAGTGTAAGATATTGTTCCTTAGACATAATAGACTCCAGTAACCCGCCTTGTTTGAGGGAAGATTTGCTCTAGTCTGAATGCAGAGGCCGAGGCCTCACCGACGTGTTGTTTTCGTTCTACGTCTTGAGCTACTGCTGAGTGATGGGGTAAAAAAAGCAGGCCATACGACGTATGGCCTGAAAATAAAACAACGATTAGATTCCTGCCGTCTCGCGGATATATTTGCGCGCTTTTACGGCGTATTCGAATGGGTTGGCCAGCGCCGGATCCTGCTCGGCCTCAACCACCATCCAGCCTTTATAGCCATGCTCGTCCAGCAGCTTGAACACCGGACGGAAATCAATGACGCCGTCGCCCGGCACGGTGAAGGTCCCCTTCTTCACGCCGTCCAGGAAGGAGAGCCCTTCGCGACGCACCTGCTCGATCACCGGCGGACGCACGTCTTTCAGGTGCACGTGGTTAATGCGCGGCAGATATTTTTTCAGAATCGCCAGCATCGGCTCTTCGCCGCCTTCGGAATACCAGGCGTGTCCGGTGTCGTAGAGCAGGAAGACTTTGTCATCCACCAGCGACATAAACTTGTCGATCTCTGCCGTCGTCTGGATACCGGTGCCCATATGGTGGTGCAGACAAACCTGCATGCCCTTTTCCGCCGCCAGACGACCGAGGGTGTTATAGCCTTCCGCCACCCGCTGCCACTCTTCTTCGCTAAAGCACGGTTTCGCATTCTCCAGAATGGGCTTTTCCAGCCCCTGGATGCTGCCGCTCTGCTCAGAGCAGCCGATCACTTTCGCGCCCATAGCATGCAGGAAATTCATGTGGTTAACGAATTCATCAATGGTCTTTTCCCGCTGGCCGTTAGCAAAAAAGGTGCTGAACCAGGCGTTGCAAATCTGAATGCCGCGGATATCCAGCATCGGCTTGAGAACCGCCGGATCGCGTGGATATTTGCTGCCGACTTCGCTGCCGGTAAAGCCCGCCAGCGCCATTTCGCTGACGATTTGCTGGAAAGTATTCTCGCTGCCCAGCTCCGGCATATCGTCGTTAGTCCAGCCAATCGGGGCGATAGCCAGTTTTACGTTATCTTTGTTCATAGTAGGGGGCTCCTGCCGCTGCGCCTTACCGGCGCAGCAATTCACGTTCGATGAGTTCACGGGTTTCCACTGCCTGGTATTTCATCTTTTCCGGGTAGCCGAACAGCGAGGTGGCCACAATCGGCTCACCGCCGACCTTGAAGGTCTGCTCGGCAAATTTCATATCGCGCAGGGTGCGGAACAGCGCGTCGAAATCAACATCCCCTTCTCCGACGCCCACGTGCTGGTGAACGACGGCATCTACGCCCGGTGGGTTAACGATATAGCGGCAGTGTTTTGTATGGTTGCGGGTATCCGCGATCAGCACATGGGAGAGATCGCTTCCCGCGTAGCGCAGCATCTTCTCAACGTCGCCCACGCCTTTGTCATAGAAGAAGGTGTGCGGGACGCTGTAAACGTACTTAACGTTATCGCTGCGGAACGACTTCACGATATCGACGGTTTCGTTGTTCTCTTCGCAGAAGTCCCACGGATGTGCCTGAATTTCAACACGGATGCCTTCGCGCTCAAAAATCGGCAGCAGCTCTTCCATGGAGCGATAGAACATCTCATCGCAAATCTCCGGCTGGTTAGGATCGCCGGAGAACTCGGTGTTGATCACCTGTACACCCATTTCAACCGCGATTTCGATCAGCCGTTTCCAGTTTTTCACTGCCGCCTGACGGCGCAGCTCATCCGGACCGGACCAGCGGTAGACGCAGATAAACGAGGAGAGCTCCACGCCGGTATCGCGCAGCGCCTGCTTGTACTCAGCCATAATTTCCCGGCTGGCGCGCGGGTGCTTGTAGAACGGGTTGATCTGCGGGTGCGGCGATTGCTCAATGTACTTGTAGCCCCACTCCGCCACCTGATGGACCATTCGGGTTACCCCGAGGTCTTTAATGACATCAACGTCAAAAGCAATTTTCATCGTCGTTACCTGTGCAAAGAAGTTCCGTCAGCAAAGCGGGATTAGCGTTTGTAGAATGCCGGGCATTCCGGCAGCGTCACCTCAACCGGCTCGCTGGTTTCCTGGGCTTTGATACAGGCGTCGGCAGCAACGGACGCCGCGTAGCCATCCCACGCCGATGGGCCGTGCAGCTGGCCGGCCTGAACATCATTGATAAAGGCCTGTAGTTCAACGTCATACGCTTTGATAAAGCGATCCTTCCAGTCGGTCAGGATAGCGGTCGACAGGTTAGCGGCTTTGCGCATCTGCACGGCCGACGGCTCAGGCAGGCGGGCAATCCCGGTTTCCCCTACCACTTCACACTGGATGTCGTAGCCGTACTGGCAGTTCACGAAGACTTCCACGTCGATCAGCGTGCCTTTTTTGGTTTCAAACGACACGATCTGCGGGTCTTTCAGGCGCGCGTGGGTGTGGGACGTGGAGCGCGGGAAGCGCACCTGTACGGAAACATAGTCGTCATTGAGCAGCCAGCGCAGAACGTCCAGCTCGTGAATCAGGGTGTTGGTGATCGCCATGTTGGTGATGTAATCCTCGCCCACCGACTGGTTGCGGTGCGCGCAGCGCAGCATCAGCGGCGCGCCGATGTCGCCGTCATCGATCACTTTTTTCAGCGCCAGATAGCCTTCGTCGTAAGGGCGCATAAATCCAACCTGCACCAGGCGGCGACCGGCTTTCATTTCCGCATCAACGATGCGGCGGCAGCCTCCCGCGCTCATCGCCAGCGGCTTCTCGCAGAACACCGGCTTCCCGGCGGCGATGGCGGCCAGCGTGTACTCTTCGTGGGTGGGGTCCCATGAGGTCACCAGAATAGCGTCCACGTCGCTGGCCTTAATCACGTCATGACCGTCGGCGTACACTTCGGCATGCACGCCCGGCAGCGCAACCGCGGCGCGGGCGTTCTCTTCGTTGATATCCGAAACCGCCACTACCGTGGCTCCCTGCAGTACCTGAGTGCAACGACGGATATGCTCTTTACCGATAGCGCCGGCACCGATGACACCTAATTTGAGTGACATAGTTGGTTTTCTCCCGAGATTTGTAGGGTTCAGGGTTTGTGTTCTGTTTTAGTAATCCCGCGCCTGAGCGCGTTTTTCATTGATCATTTGCGCCACCTTGCGGATGCGCTCGGAGAGCGCAGACTGCGCGACGCCGACGTTCCACCAGCTGCCGTATTTGTGCACCATGGTTTTCGGCAGCACTTTAATGTCTATCAGGGTGCTGACGGTTTCGCGGCGCGCGGCGTCCAGCGCGTGGCGTAGTTCTTCTAGCGTCGTGACGCGCCAGGTTTTGCAGCCGTAGCCGGCAGCGACGGTGGCGAAATCTACCGGCACCAGGCCGCCCTGCAGCTGGCCCGATTCGGCGCAGCGGAAGCGGAACTCGGTGCCGAAGCTGTCCATACCGTGCTCCATTTGCAGGTTGTTAATGCAGCCGTTGGCCATGTTGTCGAGCAGCACGATATTGATCTTCGCGCGCTCCTGTAGGGAGGTCACCAGCTCGGAGTGCAGCATCATGAACGAGCCGTCGCCGACCAGCGAATAGACCTCGCTTTGCGGTTGGGCTAACTTCACGCCCAGCGCGGCGCTGACTTCATACCCCATGCAGGAGTAGCCGTATTCCACGTGATAGGTATTGGTGGCCCGGTTGCGCCAGACGCGCTGCAGGTCTCCCGGCAGGCTCCCCGCCGCCGCTACAATCACCGCATCCGCCGGCAACGTTTCGTTGAGTACGCCAAGGACGCTGCTTTGCGTCAGGGTGGAGTCGGTTATCTGGCGAAATTCGCGATACACCGATTCCCGATCCAGATGGTCGTCGATTTCCGGGACGAAAGCGGTTTCCTGCCACACCGCCTGGTAAACGCGCTGGGTCTCTTTCAGCTGGCGGCTCTGCACGCTTTCAATCTGCTCGCCCCAGCCAGCCTGCCAGGATTCGCCGGACAGGGCGTCGTCCAGGGCAGTGAGGGCTTCGCGAGCATCCGCCAGCATCGGGATGCCATCCAGCTTCCAGGCGTCGAAGTTGCTGACGTTAATATTGAGGAAGCGCACGCCCGGGTGCTGGAAAATCCATTTTGACGAGGTGGTGAAATCGCTGAAACGCGTGCCGAGACCGATGACCAGATCCGCCTCTTTCGCCAGCAGGTTCGCCGCCAGGCAGCCGGTTTCGCCGACGCCGCCCACGTTATACGGATGCGAAGAGACAACGCTGCCTTTACCCGCCTGGGTTTCGGCAAACGGCACGCCGTAGCGCTCGGCAAAACGGGTCAACGCCTCGCCGGCGCCGGAGTATTTCACCCCGCCGCCGCAGACGATCAACGGCTTACGGCTGGCTTTAATCGCCGCCACGGCATCCGCCAGCTGCGCGGCGCTGGCCGGACGGCGATCAAGGCGGTGTACCCGGCG
The DNA here is from genome assembly GCF_019048985.1 of Klebsiella sp. PL-2018. NCBI lineage: Bacteria > Pseudomonadati > Pseudomonadota > Gammaproteobacteria > Enterobacterales > Enterobacteriaceae > Klebsiella > Klebsiella sp. PL-2018. The sequence continues at coordinate 634,921 of NZ_CP077673.1, read as the reverse complement.
GGTAAAGAAGGATTCCGGATAATCCCAGGCTTCGCCCTGGACATCCTGCGGCAGACAGAGCGTGACCGCACCGGTTTCCGCCGGGTCGGTCAACACGCGCATGGCGTTAATGCAGGCGCTCATCAGCTGTTCCGGACGGGTGATGCGATCCCAGTATTTACTCACCGCGCGAAACGCGTCGTTAGTGGTAATGCTGAGATCGTGGCTCTGTTCGATTTGCTGCAGCACCGGGTCAGGCTGGCGGGTCGCAAACACATCGCCCGGCAGCAGCAGCAGCGGGATGCGGTTGGCGGTCGCGGTGGCAGCAGCGGTAATCATATTCGCCGCGCCGGGGCCAATGGAGGAGGTGCAGGCAATAATCTGACGACGCAGGGACTGTCTGGCAAAACCGGTGGCGACATGCGCCATCCCTTGCTCGTTACGCCCCTGATAGACCCGCATTTCACCGCTATCTTGTTCAAGGGCCTGGCCCATTCCCAGCACGTTGCCGTGGCCAAAGATAGCAAAGATGCCTTTGACGAACTTATGCTCTTCGCCATCGACTTCCAGGTACTGGTTATCCAGGAACTTCACCAGCGCCTGCGCCATTGTCAGTCTCAGTTTGCCCATGTTGCCCAATCCTTATTGTTCAGTATTTGCGTGTGGGTTCGCGTTTTGCCCTGCACAGCGATACAGCGATGAGTCAGGGAAATCGTTAACGTCACTGGAATACTTCTGGATTATAGGCAAACATTTTTTTCATTAAATAGAAATACAGAAGAAATATTTCATTTTGCGAGAGCGATCAAACTCTCTATGCATTTCACCCGTTTCATTCGCATCCTGTATACGGGATAACGCGCAAATTACGCGGCCCACCTCTTAATATCCCCTTAAAAATCATAGGTAAAGACCGCGTCTAAACGGGCTCCAGTTCAACTTTCAGCCGCAGCCCAGGATCCGAGGCAGAATGAGGCTCAGCGCGGCATAGTGGTATATCCCTCACATTTTTGGTTTTTTAATTTCGATCTAGTTTGCAAATGAAATATTTATTTCTCAAACTAGAGATAACCAATAACCCTCAGGCTGTTTTCGGAGACGCTGTCGGTATCCCGACTCTTCCGTACAGCAGAAATGCAAAAGGAAACCCTAGCTATGAATGCAGCAGTAAAGCGACTCGACGTCATCTGTATTGGCCGGGTGGCAGTCGATCTCTATGCCCAGCAGATTGGCGCGAGGCTGGAAGATGTCGCCAGTTTTTCTAAATACCTGGGTGGCTCTTCCGGCAACGTCGCCTTCGGCACCGCCATTCAGGGATTAAAATCGGCAATGCTCGCTCGCGTGGGCGATGAGCATAATGGTCGTTTTCTACGCGAAACCCTGAGCCGCGCCGGCGTCGATACCGAATATCTGATCACCGATAAGCAGCGCCTGACGGCGTTAGTGATGCTGGGGATTAAAGATCAGGAGACGTTTCCGCTGATCTTTTACCGCGATAACTGCGCCGACATGGCCCTTTCGCCAGAAGATATTAAGGAAGAGTACATCGCCTCTTCCCGGGCGCTGGCGGTAACCGGCACCCACCTTTCGCACGCCAACACGCGCGAAGCGGTGCTGAAGGCGCTGGAGTACGCCCGCCGCCACGGCCTGCGTACCGCGCTGGATATCGACTATCGTCCGGTGCTTTGGGGGTTAACGTCTTTAGGCGACGGTGAAACGCGTTTCATTGAATCCGGCCAGGTGACCAGCCAGCTGCAGGAAGTCCTGCATCTGTTCGATTTAGTGGTGGGGACAGAAGAGGAGTTTCATATTGCCGGCGGCAGCACCGATACCCTGACCGCGCTGAAAAACGTGCGTAACGCCACGAAAGCGACGCTGGTTTGCAAGCGCGGTCCGATGGGCTGCGTGGTGCTGGAAGGCGCTATTCCCGACAGCTGGGATAGCGTGCCGCTGCAGCAGGGCGTACGCGTAGACGTGCTTAACGTCCTGGGCGCGGGCGATGCCTTTATGTCCGGCCTGCTGCGCGGCTGGCTTAACGATGAAGGCTGGGAGCAGGCCTGCCGCTACGCTAACGCCTGCGGCGCGCTGGTGGTTTCACGCCACGGCTGCGCGCCCGCAATGCCGACCAAAGCCGAGCTTGACGACTATCTGTCGCGGGCAGAATCGGTGCCGCGTCCGGATATCGACGATCGTCTCAACCATCTCCATCGCGTCACCAGCCGCCGCCAGGCATGGCCGGAGCTGTGCATTTTCGCCTTTGACCACCGTAAACAGCTGGCAGATCTGGCGCTGGAAACCGGGCGTGATGAATCCTGCATTCCGCAGCTGAAGCTGCTGCTGCTGGCGGCCGCGGAAGCCGCCGCAGACGAAGCCGGTCTTGACGGTCGCAGCGGCATCCTCGCCGATGGCACCTACGGCCAGCGCTCGCTCAATGCTATCACCGGCAAGGGCTGGTGGATTGGTCGACCGATTGAAATGCCGAGCTCGCGCCCGCTGCGCCTGGAACATGGCAACATCGGTTCCCAGCTGATCGACTGGCCGCTGGAGCACGTGGTGAAATGCCTGGTCTTCTATCATCCGGCCGATCCGGCCGAGCTGCGCGCCGAACAGGATGCGCTGCTGCTGGAGGTCTGGCAGGCGTGCAACAAGTCCGGGCATGAGCTGCTGCTGGAAATCATCCTGCCGGAAAACGGCCCGGATAAAGATGAACGCCACTACCACGACATGCTGGAGCACTTCTATCAGCTGGGCATCCAGCCGGACTGGTGGAAGCTGCCGCCGCTGTCGAGCGCGGAATGGGAAAGGATTGGCAAACTGATTGCACGCGAAGATAGCTGGTGCCGCGGGATCTTAATCCTCGGCCTGGACGCCCCTTCGGACCGTCTGCGCGCCGGTTTTGCCGAAGCGGCGAAGCATCCGATGATCAAAGGTTTTGCCGTAGGACGCACCATTTTTGGCCAGCCTTCACGGCGCTGGATGCAGGGAGAGCTCAGCGACGAAGCGCTGATTAACGAAGTGAAACGCAACTACCTCACGCTCATCGGCTACTGGCGAGAAGCCCGCGGCTGATTCCGCCCAGGCCCGCATCCTCTTCAGAAGATGCGGGCTTTTTTCTGGATCTTCGTGAAATGAATCGCGTATTTCATCGTAGTAAATGAAAAATTCGCTTCATTTGATACACTGGAAATTATATTCCTTTCATTTTCTCAGAGCGCAATCTATGGCCAATAATCCGACCCAACTTACCATCTTGCAGGATGAAATCAGGCGTCGCTACGACACGTTAAGCAAACGCCTGAAACAGGTAGCCCGCTATATTCTCGATAACAGCAATAGCGTGGCTTTCGACACAGTGGCCTCTATCGCACAACAAGCTGACGTCCCCCCTTCCACGCTGATCCGCTTCGCTAACGCCTTTGGTTTTAGCGGCTTCAACGAAATGAAGCAGATGTTCAAGCAGCACCTGATGGAAGAGACGGCTAACTATACCGAGCGCGCGCGTCTGTTCCGCCAGACCACCACGGATGACGCAACCCCGCCGGAAACGCCGACCGAAATCCTGAATATGTTCACCATGGTCAATACCCAGGCGCTGCAGCAGCTGGCGATGCAGACCTCCGGCGACGATCTGCAGCGCGCGGTCGCGCTGCTGGCGGAAGCGGAGAATATCTACGTTATTGGCCTGCGCCGCTCCTTTAGCGTCGCCTCCTATCTGACCTACGCCCTGCGCCATCTGGACCGTAAAGCGTTCCTGATTGACGGTCTGGGCGGCATGTTTACCGAGCAGCTGAGCCTGGTCGGGCCGAAAGATGTCGTGGTGGCGGTGAGCTTCTCTCCGTATGCGCGGGAAGTGGTTGAACTGGTGGAGCTCGGCGCGCAGCGTAAAGCACGACAGATAGCGATTACCGACAGCCAGGTCAGCCCGCTAGCGGCCTTCAGCGACGTCTGCTTTGTGGTGCGCGAGGCGCAGGTTGATGGTTTCCGCTCGCAGGTGGCCTCGCTGTGCCTGGCCCAGACGCTGGCGGTCTCGCTGGCGCTGAACAGCAGCAAAGATGCAGAGACGAAGCAGCTGGCTTAAATTTTTCATGCCTCCCGGATGGCGACGTAAACGTCTTATCCGGGCTACTTGTCCGCAGATGACGGTAAATCCGTAGCACGGCTAAGCGCAGCGCGAGCCAGGGTGCAGCTGGCTTAAGTTTTTCATGACTCCCGGATGGCAATGTACACGTCTTATCCGGGCTACTTGTCCGCAGATGACGGTAAACCCGTAGCCCGGCTAAGCGCAGCGCGAGCCGGGGGTGCAGCTGGCTTAAGCTTTTCATTATTCCCGGATTGCGACATAAACGTCTTACCCGGGCTACTTGTCCGCAGACGACGGTAAACCAGTAGCCCGGCTAAGCGCAGCGCGAGCCGGGGTGCAGCTGGCTTAAATTTTTCATGTCTACGGATGGCGACATAAACATCTTACCCGGGCTACTTGTCCGCAGACGACGGTAAACCCGTAGCCCGGCTAAGCGCAGCGCGAGCCGGGGATGTGGCAGAATTTCGACGACGATCTTATTCGGGTAACAGGATCAAAAAGGCCGGCTAGCATGGCTAACCGGCCTTTTTATCCTCAACCGATGCTAATCGTGGCGGGGATAATCAGGGCTATTGATCCACGCGTGATCCTCTTCCCAGGTAAACATCCATTTGCGATCCGGGCCGGCCATCACGTTCAGATAGTAGCTGTCATATCCGGCAATCGCCGCCACCGGATGATAGCCGCGCGGCACCATGACCACATCGTGGTTGTAGGGGGCCATGCAGGCATCAAGGCTGCGGTCATCGGTATAGACGCGCTGGAAGGCAAAACCCTGCGGCGGATCGAAACGGTGATAGTAGGTCTCTTCCAACTGGGTTTCCTGGCCCGGCAGCGCCGTGTCGTGCTTGTGCGACGGCCATGAGCTGGTCGCCCCTTCCTCGGTGTAAACCTCCACCACCAGCAGGCAGTCCGCCTGCGCGCTATCCGGCAGAATATTGTGCACCAGCCGCTGGTTACGCCCTTTACCGCGATGCTCTACGCCCACGTCCTGCGGGGAGATAACCCGTGCAGGGAAGGTTCCTTTACCCGGGGCGCTGCATACGGCCAGCTCGAGGTCAGAATCTGCCGTCACTTCGACTTTATCCTGCGGCGGCACGTAGACTGACCAGGGCGGCGTCCGCTCAAACGGCGACATACGCTGGCCGAGGTTCGGGAAATCCGCCTGCGTGGTTTTTACCGAAGCCAGGCCGGCAACCAGCACCAGGCACAGCTCGCGATCGCCGCTTTCCAGGGTGACGGTTTGCCCTTTCTTTAACATCCAGACATCAAAACCAATGTACTTCCACCCCGCGCTCTGCGGGGTGATGTGCTGAATCTGCCCTTCTTTTTTTGCTTTAGCCAGTAAAGACATGGCGCTCTCCTTCGCCGATTAGCCTAACGTCGGCATACTGAATTCAGATACGGTTTGCTGACCCTGCGGCCAGCGGACGGTGGCGGTTTTCATACGCGTATAGAAGCGCACGCCGTCCGGGCCATGGACGTTCAGTGCGCCGAATACGGAGCGTTTCCAGCCGCCAAAGCTATGGAAGGCCATTGGAACGGGTACCGGTACGTTGACCCCAACCATTCCGGCCTGGACATCATGGACAAATTCACGCGCGGTGTGGCCGTTGCTGGTAAAGACGGCGCTACCGTTGCCGAACTCATGGCTGTTCACCAGCTCCAGCGCGCTGTGGTAATCCGCCACGCGAACAATCCCCAGCACCGGGCCAAAAATCTCTTCGCGCCAGATAGTCATCTCCGGCGTGACGTTGTCGAACAGCGTTCCGCCGACATAGTATCCCTCTTCAAACCCGGGCACCTGCGGCTTGCGTCCGTCAACCACCAGCGTCGCCCCCTCGCTGACCCCTTTATCAATATATCCCAGCACTTTTTTCTGATGGGTATCGGAGACGACCGGCCCCATTTCGTTCTCTTCTTTTCCGCGCATACAGCCCGGCCCAACCTTCAGGGATTCCACCAGCGGCTTCAGGCGCGCAATCAGTTTATCCGCCGTTTCATCACCCACGGCGACCACCACCGGCAGCGCCATGCAGCGCTCGCCCGCCGAGCCGAACGCGCCGCCCATAATGGCATTCACGGTGGCATCCAGATCGGCATCCGGCATCACAATCGCGTGGTTTTTCGCCGCGCCAAACGCCTGTACCCGCTTGCCATAAGCGCTGGCGGTTTTATAAATATGCTCCGCCACGCCGGAAGATCCGACAAAGCTTACCGCCGCGATCCGCGGGTCCCGGTATAGCTGCTCGGCATCTTCGTTGCTGCAGTGCACGACGTTAAAGACGCCATCCGGCAGACCCGCTTGTTTCAGCAATTCCGCCAGACGCACCGCGGCAGTAGGCGCCAGCGCTGGCGGCTTCAGGACAAAGCTGTTGCCGCAGGCCAGCGCCAGCGGGAACATCCACATCGGTACCATCGCCGGGAAGTTGAACGGCGTAATGCCCGCTACCACGCCCAGCGGCTGCATCAGAGAATAGCTATCAACGCCGGTGCCGACATCCGATGAGAACTCCCCTTTGATCAGGTGCGGAATACCGCAGGCAAACTCAACGACTTCCATGCCGCGCGTCAGCTCCCCCATCGCGTCGGAAAACACTTTACCGTGTTCGCTGACGATAATCCCCGCCAGCTCTTCAGCGTGCTGTTCCAGTAACATTTTAAAATTGAACATCACGCGGGCGCGGCGCAGCGGCGTGGTGCGCGACCAGCATTCAAAAGCATCACGCGCCACCTGAATGGCGTCAGAGACTTCCTGCGCGGTCGATAGCGTGACTTCGCGGACCACTTTGCCCGTCGCGGGGTCGAAAACCGGCATTGTTTTGCTGCTGCCGCTGGTAACGGTTTTCCCGCCAATAAAGTTTCCTGTGATAGTCATGCTCTCGCCTCATCTGTATGGGGTATCGGGGGCCAACGCAGTACGGCCCATTACTGGATCTGCTGTGCTGTAACCGTAGTAAAATGAAATTAATATTTCAATATTGATGACTAGTGAAATTCTATTTTGGTGATGATGGTCGCAATTTCGTGTAAGAAATTGCCGGCTTGCGGACTAAAGCACGATAAAAAGAGTTGAGATTTAGCGCCACCTGCAACCCGTGCTCTTTAAAACGCAGCAGAAAAATATTTTGCGAGTCGGCTCAAAAAATCACCATTTCATACATTGCTAATTTTGGAATAAATGTTTTGACTATGAGGTATTCGAACGAATTCGATCCCTACGTTTCTGGAGAGTCAAAATGGCTATTGCATCGCAACGTTTCTGCATCAACCGCAAGATCGCCCCGTCACTCAGCATTGAGGCCTTTTTCCGGCTGGTGAACAGCCTGGGGCTGAACAAAGTCGAGCTACGTAACGACCTCCCCAGCGGAAAAGTAACCGACGACCTGAGCCACCAGCAGGTGCGGGAGCTGGCTGACCGCTACCATATTGAGATCCTCACTATCAATGCGGTCTACCCCTTCAACTGCCGCACCGCAGAGGTTCGTAGCCTGACGGAGTCATTGCTGAAAGAAGCCAAAGCCGTTGGTGCCAAATCGCTGGTGCTGTGCCCGCTGAACGATGGTACCGAGGTTCCGGCGAGCGAAACCCTTAACGCCCTGCGTGACCTGGCGCCGCTATTCGCCTTCTACGGTATTCAGGGGCTGGTGGAGCCGCTCGGTTTCCCGCAGAGCTCGCTCCGCTCCTCGGCGCAGGCGCAAACGCTGATCCACGACGCGCGGGTGCCGTTTAAGCTGCTGATAGATACCTTCCATCATCATCTTTATCCGCAGGCGGAGCAGGAGTTTAACCAGGTGGATATCGGCGAAATCGGTCTGATCCATCTTTCCGGCGTAGAGGATACCCGCCCGCGCGAAGCCCTTACCGACAATGAGCGCATCATGCTGACCGCAAAAGACCAGCTGCAAAGCTGCGAGCAGGTCAAAAACCTGGAGGCGCGCGGCTATCAGGGCGTGTATGCGTTCGAACCCTTCGCGCCGGAATTGGCAAACTGGAGCGAAGACGATATCCGCCGCGAAATCGAGCAGAGCATCGCGTTAATTCAGCGCCACTGCGCCTGACGTGAATAAGCGAAGGCGCGCGTGATTTCCCTCCTTTTGCTATCAGGTTGCCTATACTCGCAGCAGGATAAATGGAGAAATCGCTCATGAGCTCACCTCTGCTGATTGCACGCACGCTGGATAAACAGCTGCATTTACTGCCCGCTATGGCCAACCGCCACGGCTTGATTACCGGCGCCACGGGGACCGGTAAAACCGTCACTCTGCAAAAGCTGGCGGAGTCTTTCTCGGAAATCGGCGTTCCGGTATTTATGGCCGATGTGAAAGGCGACCTCACCGGTATCGCCGAGTCGGGCCAAAGTTCGGAAAAGCTGCAGGCGCGTCTGGAAAAAATCGGCGCAACGGACTGGCAGCCGCACGCCAATCCGGTGGTGCTATGGGATATTTTTGGCGAAAAAGGCCACCCGGTTCGCGCCACGGTTTCCGATCTCGGGCCGCTGCTGCTGGCTCGCCTGCTTAACCTCAATGAGGTTCAGTCCGGGGTGCTGAATATCATCTTCCGTATCGCCGACGATCGCGGGCTGCTGCTGCTCGACTTTAAAGACCTGCGCGCCATAACCCAATACATTGGCGACAACGCCAAAGCGTTTCAGAACCAGTACGGCAACATCAGCAGCGCCTCCGTTGGGGCGATTCAGCGCGGATTATTAACCCTGGAGCAGCAGGGCGCGGAGCACTTTTTCGGCGAACCTATGCTCGATATCCAGGACTGGATGCGCGTCGACGCTGAGGGTAAAGGGGTGATTAATATCCTGAGCGCCGAAAAGCTTTACCAGATGCCGAAGCTGTACGCCGCCAGCCTGCTGTGGATGCTCTCCGAGCTTTACGAACGCCTGCCGGAGGCCGGTGACCAGGAGAAGCCAAAGCTGGTCTTTTTCTTTGATGAAGCGCATCTGCTGTTTAACGATGCGCCGCAGGTGCTGCTGGATAAAATCGAGCAGGTCATCCGCCTGATTCGTTCTAAAGCCGTCGGGGTCTATTTTGTTTCACAAAACCCGGCGGACATTCCCGATGCGGTTCTCGGTCAGCTGGGTAATCGCGTGCAGCACGCCCTGCGCGCCTTCACGCCGAAAGACCAAAAAGCGGTAAAAACCGCCGCGCAGACCATGCGCGCGAATCCCGCGTTCAGTACCGAACAGGCGATCCAGGAGCTGGGCACCGGCGAGGCGCTGATCTCCTTTCTTGATGAGAAAGGCAGCCCTTCGATAGTGGAACGCGCGATGGTTATCGCCCCCTGCTCGCGTATGGGGCCGGTCACCGATGACGAACGTAACGGGCTGCTTAACCACTCGGCGCTGTACGGAAAATATGAAGAAGAGATCGACCGTGAATCGGCCTTTGAAATGCTGCAACAGGGCGTTCAGAGCACAACGGAGCAGCAGCAATCACCGCCCGCAAAAGGCCAGCAAAACGGCGATGACGACGGTCTGCTCGGCGGGCTCAAAGACATTCTGTTCGGCACCACCGGGCCGCGCGGCGGCAAACGCGACGGCATTGTGCAAACGGCAGCGAAGAGCGCGGTGCGTCAGGTCACCAACCAGATAGTCAGGGGAATGCTGGGAAGCTTACTTGGCGGGCGGAAACGCTAAAAAAAGCCCCCTTTCTGAATTCAGGAAGGGGGCGCGTGACGTCAGGTTTTACGCATCATCAGCCAGAGGCTCAGCAAGAAGAAGCTGGCGCTCGGCAACAGCGCTCCGATAATCGGCGGAATGCCGTACACCAGGGTGAGCGGGCCGAAAATCTGGTCCAGCACGTAGAAGATAAAGCCGAAGCTGATCCCGGTCACCACTCTGACGCCCATCGGTACGCTACGCAGCGGGCCGAAGATAAACGACAGCGCCATCAGCATCATCACCGCCACCGACAGCGGCTGGAAGATTTTGCTCCACATATTGAGCTGATAGCGGCCCGGATCCTGACCGCTGGACTTCAGATAGGTAACATAGTTGTGCAGGCCGCTGATGGACAGCGCGTCCGGGTCCAGCGCCACCACGCCGAGCTTGTCCGGCGTCAGGTTGGTCTTCCAGGTCCCGCTAACCGTCTGCGTTCCGGTGACCTGTTTCGGGTCAGTCAGGTTGGATTCATCCACCTGCGACAGCCGCCAGAGCTTATTCTCAGTGTCGAACTTTGCCGAAGCGGCATAGCGAACGGACTGTAAGCGGCGCTGGTCGTTAAAGGCGTAAATGCTCACCCCGCCCAGCTCATCGTTGCCTTTTACCCGCTCGATATACACAAAGTTATGGCCGTCTTTCGCCCATAGCCCCTGCTGAGTGGAAAGCAGCGAACCGCCGTACATCTGCTGAGCACGATAGTTACGCGCCATCTGTTCGCCCTGCGGGGCAACCCACTCGCCCATCGCCATGGTCAGCAGCACCAGCGGAATCGCGGTTTTCATCACCGACAGCGCCACCTGCAAACGGGTAAAGCCGGAAGCCTGCATCACCACCAGTTCGCTGCGCTGCGCCAGCATCCCCAGCCCCAGCAGCGCGCCGAGCAGCGCCGCCATCGGGAAGAAGATTTGGATATCTTTCGGCACGCTGAGAATCGTGTAGATTCCGGCCCCCAGCGCATCATAGTTGCCCTGCCCGGCCTTTTTCAGCTGGTCGACAAACTTGATGATGCCCGAGAGGGAAACCAGCATGAACAGAGTCATCATGATGGTATTGAAAATCGTCTTACCGATATAACGGTCAAGTACCCCAAACGCCTGCATCACGCCGCTCCTTTGTTAAAACGGGCACGGAAGCGGCGCATCGGCACCGTATCCCACAGGTTCAACAGCACGGCCAACGAGAAATAGAGCAGGTTTACCGCCCACATCCAGACCATCGGATCCATTTTACCTTTACCGCCGCTCGATTTAATCGACGTTTGCAGCAGGAAGAACACCAGATAGAGCAGCATCGCCGGCAGCATCGACAGCACGCGGCCCTGGCGCGGGTTCACCACGCTGAGCGGCACCACCATCAGGGCCATGATGAACACCGTTGCCACCAGCGTGAAGCGCCAGTGCAGCTCCGCCCGGGCGCGATCGGTATCGGTATGCCACAGGGTGCGCATATCCATCTGCTCGGTATCGTTCGGGTCGGAGGCCACCGCCTGATGGCCGACTATCGCCTGATAGTTTTTGAAGTCGGTAATGCGGAAGTCGCGCAGCATCGCGGTGCCTTCAAAGCGGGTGCCCTGATTCATGGTCACCACCTGCGAGCCGTCTTTACGCAGCGAGAGCTCGCCGGTATCCGCGACCACCACCGACGGGCGCGCATTGCCTCGCGGCCGCAGCTGAGCAAGGAACACGTCGCTGAAGCGGTTGCCGTTGACGTTCTCAATAAACAGCACCGCGCTGCCGTCGCTGGCCTGCTGGAACTGGCCCTGAGCCAGCGCCGCCATGCCGGGGTTCGCTTTCGCCTCCGCCAGCACTTCATCCTGGTGACGAGAAGACCAGGGGCCGGCCCACATCACGTTGACCGCCGCGACGACGCCCGTAAAGAGCGCCAGGATCATGGCGGCTTTCACCAGCACGGCTTTACTCAGGCCGCAGGCGTGCATCACCGTAATTTCGCTTTCGGTATACAGTTTGCCCAGCGTCATCAGCAGCCCGAGGAATAAGCTCAGGGGCAGAATAAGCTGCGCCATTTCAGGTACGCCCAGCCCTAACAGCGAGAGAACCAGATTTGTCGGGATATCGCCATCAACAGCGGCGCCGAGGATCCTGACCAGTTTCTGACAAAAGAAAATGAGCAGCAGGATGAATAGGATCGCCAACTGGCTTTTCAGCGTCTCACGAACCAGATATCTTATGATTATCACTATAAATACGCCCGTAAAAACCCGTTTTATTGCAGGAAAATTGCTTGTTTCATGGCTTAAACGTCATTTATTCTCTTTGGTCGTCGAAAACATCGCTAAGATTAAATGACTCGCTGGTTCTGCGTATCAGGATCTTTTCTGACGAACCAAGGCCGTAATAACGTTAAGATTAACACGAAGTCACCACAACAGCGGACATGAGTTACGAAAGCTTTCAATTTCTATACTCTATGGATTTCGAGTTGCAGGCAGGCGGCAAGACTGTGAAGCCCCGGAGCTTACATCAGGTAAGTGACAGGGGTGAGCAGGCGCAGCCAACGCATCTGCAACTTGAAAGACGACGAGTATATCTGTAGCCACCACTGTTGTCTTTAAGATTCAGGAGCATAGTGCATGGAGTTCAGTGTAAAAAGCGGTAGCCCGGAGAAGCAGCGGAGCGCCTGTATCGTGGTCGGCGTCTTTGAACCACGTCGCCTCTCCCCCATCGCCGAACAGCTTGATAAAATTAGCGACGGTTATATCAGCGCCCTGCTGCGTCGCGGCGAGCTGGAAGGCAAACCTGGCCAGACTTTATTGCTGCACCATGTGCCGAACATTCTGTCAGAGCGCATTCTGCTTATTGGTTGCGGCAAAGAGCGCGAGCTGGATGAACGTCAGTACAAGCAGGTCATTCAGAAAACAATCAATACGCTGAATGATACCGGCTCAATGGAAGCCGTCTGCTTCCTGACCGAGCTGCACGTCAAAGGCCGCAATAACTACTGGAAAGTGCGTCAGGCGGTCGAGACCGCCAAAGAGACGCTGTACAGCTTTGACCAGTTGAAAACCAACAAAAGCGAGCCGCGTCGCCCGCTGCGTAAAATGGTCTTCAACGTCCCAACCCGTCGCGAGCTGACCAGCGGCGAACGCGCTATTCAGCACGGTCTGGCGATTGCTGCCGGCATCAAAGCGGCGAAAGATCTCGGCAATATGCCGCCAAATATCTGTAATGCCGCCTATCTGGCCTCTCAGGCGCGCCAGCTGGCCGATACCTACAGTAAGAACGTCATTACCCGCGTTATCGGCGAACAGCAGATGAAAGAGCTGGGAATGAACTCCTATCTGGCGGTCGGCAACGGTTCGCAAAATGAATCGCTGATGTCGGTTATTGAATATAAAGGCAACCCGGCGGAAGACGCGCGCCCTATCGTGCTGGTGGGTAAAGGTCTGACCTTTGACTCCGGCGGCATCTCCATCAAGCCTTCCGAAGGCATGGACGAGATGAAATACGACATGTGCGGCGCGGCGGCGGTGTACGGCGTGATGCGTATGGTTGCCGAACTTCAGCTACCGCTGAACGTTGTCGGCGTGCTGGCCGGATGTGAAAACATGCCGGGCGGCCGCGCCTATCGTCCAGGCGACGTGTTGACCACGATGTCCGGGCAAACGGTGGAAGTGCTGAACACCGATGCCGAAGGGCGTCTGGTGCTGTGCGATGTGCTGACCTACGTTGAGCGCTTCGAGCCGGAAACCGTTATCGACGTGGCCACGCTGACCGGCGCCTGCGTGATTGCGCTGGGCCACCACATCACCGGTCTGATGTCGAACCACAACCCGCTGGCCCACGAGCTGATCGGCGCGTCCGAACTGGCGGGCGATCGCGCATGGCGTCTGCCGCTTGGCGACGAGTTCCAGGAGCAGCTGGAGTCTAACTTTGCGGATATGGCCAATATCGGCGGCCGTCCCGGCGGGGCGATTACCGCGGGCTGCTTCCTGGCGCGCTTTACCCGCAAGTACAACTGGGCGCACCTGGATATCGCCGGTACCGCGTGGCGTTCCGGGAAAGCCAAAGGCGCGACCGGTCGTCCGGTGGCGATGCTGTCGCAGTTCCTGCTCAACCGCGCCGGATTTACCGGCGAAGAGTAATTGCCGTCTGATGCCCGGTGGCGTTACGCTTGCCGGGCCAACGAAAAGATGCCGTTTATAGGCCGGGTCAGCGTAGCGCCGCCCGGCTTAAGCATTTAAAGTCACCACAAGAAGCCCCATATATGAAAAACGCAACGTTCTATCTTCTGGACAATGATACGCAACAAGACGGCCTGAGCGCCGTTGAACAACTGGTGTGTGACATTGCCGCAGAACGTTGGCGCAGCGGCAAGCGGGTACTCATCGCCTGTGAAGATGAGCAGCAGGCCATTCGTCTGGACGAAGCGCTCTGGGCTCGACCCGCGGAAAGTTTCGTTCCGCATAATCTGGCGGGAGAAGGTCCGCGCGGCGGCGCGCCGGTGGAGATTGCCTGGCCGCAAAAGCGCAACAGCAGCCCGCGGGATATTCTGATTAGCCTGCGGCTAAACTTTGCAGATTTTGCCACCGCTTTCACAGAAGTGATAGACTTCGTCCCTTATGAAGATTCTTTGAAACAACTGGCGCGCGAACGCTATAAAGCGTACCGCATGGCTGGTTTCAACCTGAACACGGCAACCTGGAAATAATGGAAAAGACATACAACCCCCAAGATATCGAACAGCCGCTTTACGAGCACTGGGAAAAGCAGGGCTATTTCAAACCCAATGGCGACGAAAGCCAGGAAAGTTTCTGCATCATGATCCCGCCGCCGAACGTCACCGGCAGTTTGCATATGGGTCATGCCTTCCAGCAAACCATCATGGATACCATGATTCGCTACCAGCGCATGCAGGGTAAAAACACCCTGTGGCAGGCCGGTACCGACCACGCGGGTATCGCTACCCAGATGGTGGTTGAGCGTAAGATTGCCGCCGAAGAAGGTAAAACCCGCCACGACTACGGTCGCGACGCCTTTATCGATAAAATCTGGCAGTGGAAAGCGGAATCCGGCGGCACCATTACCCGTCAGATGCGCCGCCTGGGCAACTCCGTGGACTGGGAGCGCGAGCGCTTCACCATGGACGAAGGCCTGTCCAACGCCGTAAAAGAAGTCTTTGTCCGCCTGTACAAAGAAGATCTGATCTACCGCGGTAAGCGCCTGGTCAACTGGGACCCGAAACTGCGCACCGCCATCTCCGATCTGGAAGTGGAAAACCGCGAGTCTAAAGGCTCGATGTGGCATATCCGCTATCCGCTGGCCGACGGCGCGAAAACCGCTGACGGTAAAGATTATCTGGTCGTCGCCACCACCCGTCCGGAGACGGTGCTGGGCGATACCGGCGTGGCCGTTAACCCGGAAGATCCGCGCTATAAAGACCTTATCGGCAAATTCGTGATCCTGCCGCTGGTTGACCGCCGCATTCCGATTGTGGGCGATGAACACGCCGATATGGAAAAGGGCACCGGCTGCGTGAAGATCACCCCGGCGCACGACTTTAACGACTATGAAGTGGGCAAGCGTCATGCGCTGCCGATGATCAACATCCTGACCTTTGACGGCGACATCCGCGAAACCGCGGAAGTTTACGACACCAAAGGCAACGAGTCCGATGTCTACTCAAACGCCATCCCGGCGGAGTTCCAGAAGCTGGAGCGCTTTGCCGCGCGTAAAGCGGTGGTTGCCGCTATCGACGCCCTGGGCCTGCTGGACGAGATTAAACCGCACGATCTGACCGTCCCGTACGGCGACCGCGGCGGCGTGGTGATTGAGCCGATGCTGACCGACCAGTGGTACGTCCGCGCCGACGTGCTGGCTAAACCGGCGGTTGAAGCGGTGGAGAACGGCGACATCCAGTTCGTGCCGAAGCAGTACGAAAACATGTACTTCTCCTGGATGCGCGATATTCAGGACTGGTGTATCTCCCGCCAGCTGTGGTGGGGTCACCGCATCCCGGCATGGTACGACAACGACGGCAACGTCTACGTTGGCCGCACCGAAGACGAAGTGCGTCAGGAAAATAACCTGGGTGCCGACGTGGCGCTGCGCCAGGACGAAGACGTTCTCGATACCTGGTTCTCCTCCGCGCTGTGGACCTTCTCCACCCTCGGCTGGCCGGAAAACACCGATGCCCTGCGTCAGTTCCACCCGACCAGCGTGATGGTTTCCGGCTTCGACATCATCTTCTTCTGGATTGCCCGCATGATCATGATGACCATGCACTTCATCAAAGATGAAAACGGCAAGCCGCAGGTGCCGTTTAAAACCGTCTATATGACCGGTTTGATCCGCGATGACGAAGGCCAGAAGATGTCCAAATCGAAGGGCAACGTTATCGACCCGCTGGATATGGTCGACGGCATTTCCCTGCCGGAGCTGCTGGAAAAACGCACCGGTAACATGATGCAGCCGCAGCTGGCGGAAAAAATCGCCAAACGCACCGAGAAGCAGTTCCCGAACGGTATTGAGCCGCACGGTACCGACGCCCTGCGCTTTACCCTGGCGGCGCTGGCCTCTACCGGCCGCGATATCAACTGGGATATGAAGCGTCTGGAAGGTTACCGTAACTTCTGCAACAAGCTGTGGAACGCCAGCCGCTTTGTGCTGATGAATACCGAAGATCAGGATTGCGGCTTTAACGGCGGCGAGATGACCCTGTCGCTGGCGGACCGCTGGATCCTGGCGGAATTCAACCAGACCATCAAAGCCTACCGCGAGGCGCTGGACGGCTTCCGCTTCGATATTGCCGCAGGCATTCTGTACGAGTTCACCTGGAACCAGTTCTGCGACTGGTATCTGGAGCTGACCAAGCCGGTAATGAACGGCGGTTCCGAGTCTGAGCTGCGCGGCACCCGTCACACGCTGGTGACCGTTCTGGAAGGTCTGCTGCGCCTGGCGCACCCAATTATTCCGTTCATCACCGAGACCATCTGGCAGCGCGTGAAGGTCATTTGCGGTATCACTGCCGATACCATCATGCTGCAGCCGTTCCCGCAGTACGATGCGTCTCAGGTTGACGAAGCGGCGCTGGCCGATACCGAATGGCTGAAGCAGGCGATCGTCGCCGTGCGTAACATCCGTGCGGAAATGAACATCGCCCCAGGTAAGCCGCTGGAGCTGCTGCTGCGCGGCTGCAGCGAAGCCGCAATTCGTCGCGTGAACGACAACCGCAGCTTCCTGCTGAACCTGGCGCGTCTGGAAAGCATCACCGTGCTGCCTGCCGATGATAAAGGTCCGGTTTCCGTGACCAAAATTATCGACGGCGC
Organism: Klebsiella sp. PL-2018; assembly: GCF_019048985.1. NCBI lineage: Bacteria > Pseudomonadati > Pseudomonadota > Gammaproteobacteria > Enterobacterales > Enterobacteriaceae > Klebsiella > Klebsiella sp. PL-2018. The sequence goes on along the minus strand of NZ_CP077673.1, from coordinate 617,902 downwards.
CGAGCTGCTGATCCCGATGGCTGGCCTTATCAATAAAGAAGATGAGCTGGCGCGCCTCGCTAAAGAGGTGACCAAAATCGAAGGCGAGATTGGCCGCATCGAAAGCAAACTCTCCAACGAAGGCTTTGTGGCGCGCGCGCCGGAAGCGGTGATCGCCAAAGAGCGTGAGAAGCTGGAAGGTTACGCGGAAGCAAAAGCGAAGCTGATTGAGCAGCAGGCGATTATCGCCGCGCTGTAATTCACTCGCCCCTTATCCATTCGGATAAGGGGCGTTTTCTGTGAAAGATCCTCGCTTGCACTCTCCCCTCCCGCAGTGTTATTAACAACATTATCCGTCATTATTTTGCAATGAGTCTTCACATGAATACGAGCGCAACCCTACCGCTAACCCTGCGCCGCATCACGGCTAATGATAATCCGGCGATTGCCGCTGTTATCCGCCAGGTCTCCGCTGAATATGGTCTGACCGCCGACAAAGGCTATACGGTAGCCGATCCGAATCTGGATGAACTCTATGAGCTTTATAGCCAGCCGGGTTCCGCCTATTGGGTCGTTGAGCAGAATGGTGAAGTGGTGGGCGGCGGCGGAGTGGCACCGCTCTCCTGCAGCGAGCCCGATATCTGCGAACTACAAAAAATGTATTTTATGACCTCCGCGCGCGGCCAGGGGCTGGCGAAAAAGCTGGCGCTGATGGCCCTTGATTACGCCCGCGAGCAGGGATTCAAACGCTGCTATCTGGAAACCACCGCCTTCCTGAAAGAAGCGGTCGGTTTATATGAGCACCTCGGCTTCGAGCATATTGCTGAGCCGCTGGGCTGCACCGGCCACGTTGACTGCGAAGTCAGGATGTTGAAAGTGCTGTAGCGCCCGCAAAACGGCGACGTTGATTAATCGAAAAAATGCATGGTTTTCATGCAAAAAGAGCGTTATTCACCGCCCGTTTTCGCTAATACACTCTTCGAGCATTTGATCTTTTCGCCTGCCGCCGCGGCAGGCTTTGCTCAGGATAGAACATCATGAAAAAACTCCCCCTCCTGCTCACCGGCGGCCTGCTGCTTGCCGGCATGGCTTCCTGCGTTAACGCCGGCGAACTTGCTGGCAATACCGAAGGCGCTCAGGTCATTCGCGTGGAAAAAACCCGGGGCCGTATCGATGCGCTCAACGATATCGTTTATAGCCAGGTAAAAAGCACCGTCGCCGTTCGTCAGCTGCATATGTCTTTACTGGTACCGCGTAATGGCGATCTGAAACCGGCAATCATCTATTTCCCCGGCGGCGGTTTCACCAGCGCGGCCTGGAATAAGTTTATCGAGATGCGTATGGCGCTGGCGGCGGCGGGATTCGTCGTCGCGGCGGCGGAATACCGTACGGTTCCCGACACCTTTCCGGCCCCGGTTATCGATGGTAAAGCCGCCGTTCGCTATCTGCGCGAACATGCCGCGGAATACGGTATAGACCCGTCGCGTATTGGCGTGCTGGGGGATTCCGCAGGCGGCTATATGGCGCAGATGCTGGCGCTCACCAACGGTGACAAAACGTTCGATCGTGGCGATAACCTGGCGCAATCCTCGGACGTGCAGGCCGCCGCCACGCTGTACGGTATTTCGAACCTGTTGAATATCGGCGAAGGTTTTCCGCAGGCGATTCAAAAAGTGCACCAGTCGCCGGCGGTCACTGAAGCACTGCTGGTACACGGTAGCGCCTTTCGCGACTGGCCGGGAGCGACGATTGACAGCGATCCGCAAAAAGCCCTGGCGGCCAGCCCGATGGGCCATATCAGCGGTAAAAAGCCGCCGTTTTTAATTATGCACGGCAGCGCCGACACCCTGGTTTCACCGGTACAAAGTCAACAGCTCTATCGCGCGCTGAAAAAGGAGGGCAACCCGGCCGATTACGTGTTGCTGGCGGGCGCGGAGCACGGCGATGACAGCTGGTATCAGAAGCCGGTTATTGAACGGGTGGTGAACTGGTTTAAAGCGACCCTCGGCGCGCCCAAAGCCGCCGCGACGGCAGAGAAAGACAAAAACGCCAATCTGTAATGGATCGTCAGGCCGCGGCGGTGAAGCGGCGGCCTGACGCTCAGGCGGGCACGCCGCTGTGAAAACGAAACTCCGCTTCAGGCGCGTTAATAAGCGCCGCTTCCGCTTCGCCAAGCTGGCGCACGCGTTCGCTGATATCGTCCTGGGCGATTCTCTGCGCCAGGTCCAGATAGTCCTGATAGTGGCGCGCTTCGGAACGCAGCAGCGACAGATAAAACTTCTGCAGATCGTCATCCAGCCATGGCGCCAGCGCGGCAAAACGCTCGCAGGAGCGGGCTTCAATATAGGCTCCGCAGATGAGTTTATCGATCAGCATGACCGGTTCGTGAGAACGCACTTCCCGGCGCAGCCCGCGGGCATAGTTGCTGGCGGTGATTTTGACGTACGGGATTTCGCGGGAAAGCATGATTTCCCTCACCTGCCAGAAGTGATGCAGCTCCTCTTTGATCAGCAGAATCATGCTGTCGAGTAGCTGACGTCCCCAGGGATCGTCGGTCTGCGGCATGGCGCTTTTATTTATCTGCTTATGCAGCGCGACGAAATCCGGCTCCGGCCCCCAGCGGTAGGTGAAGTCCTCATACGGCTTCAGGCAGGCCAGCAGCTCATCCGCGTCCGCTTTATCCGCGACGTATCGACGCACCAGCAGCATAGCGTTTTGCGCCGCTTTCAGCTCGCACACCATATGGTCGGTCAACAGCAGCGGGAGGTTTTCCGGTTTACGGGCTTCATCAATCCACGCCTGAGGAGTTGGGCAATGCAGAAAGCTTAAAATCGGGGCGAGTATTTGCGGGTAATCCATTAAAATTCCTTGCTATACGGCGGCATACCGCACCGCCGTATACCTCTGCTACTTAGTGGCGAACGCCGTCATCGTCTTCATCAACCAGATCTTCGTCGTCGTCACCTTCTTCGTCTTCCCCGTTCGGATCTTCGTAGTAGGTGCCCCAGCCGTCGTATTCAACGTCGTATTTTTCCGCCAGGGTCATCAGCTGCTCAACCTGGGCGTCAATCAGCTCGGCATTCAGCGCGGATTCGCTGAGAATATCGCAGCAAATCACGGTATCGCCCTCTTCGACTTCCAGCTCTTCCGGCTCAGTCACTTCGTAGCCCAGCTTGAAGGCCTCGACCGCCACTTTCTCCAGCGTTTCGAAATCATCGGCAGAGAGATGATGCTCAATGGTGTACAGCGCGTCAGGATCGCTGCCGTCTTCGAGCAGCTCTTCAATAATCAGGCGCGTTTCTTCACGCTGTTCTTCCAGTAATTCCGGGTTTGCCATGGCTCGTTCCTCATAATGTGTCGCGGATGCTTCTATTGTCACATACCGCCGTGATTGCCTCCACCTTCTGAGCGAAAGATTTATGACACGGGGTTGCAAATGAATATTCATACATATAAAGTGAATTTTAATTCAACAAATGGCTTGAGCCATGTGAGGGAACCATGTCCGCGTTTTATCAGAAGCATTTTTTAAAGTTGCTCGATTTTACCCCCGCCGAAATCACCGCTCTGCTTGAGCTGGCGGCCAGGCTTAAAGCTGATAAGAAAAACAATATTGAAATTCAGCATCTCACCGGCAAAAACATCGCGCTCATCTTCGAAAAAGACTCTACCCGCACCCGATGCTCTTTCGAAGTTGCCGCATTTGACCAGGGCGCTCGCGTCACCTGGCTCGGCCCCAGCGGCAGCCAGATTGGCCATAAAGAGTCGATTAAAGACACCGCCCGCGTGCTGGGGCGCATGTACGACGGTATTCAATATCGCGGCCACGGCCAGGAAGTGGTTGAAACCCTGGCCGAGTATGCCGGCGTTCCGGTATGGAACGGCCTGACCAACGAATTCCACCCCACCCAGCTGCTGGCGGACTTACTGACCATGCAGGAGCATCTGCCGGGCAAAGCCTTTAATCAGATGACCCTGGTCTACGCCGGCGATGCGCGGAATAATATGGGCAACTCTATGCTCGAAGCCGCCGCGTTGACCGGGCTGGATCTGCGTCTGGTCGCGCCAACCGCCTGCTGGCCGGAAGAGAAGCTGGTCGAGCAGTGCCGGGCGCTGGCGCAGAAAAACGGCGGCAATATTACGCTGACCGAAGATATTGCGGCGGGCGTGAAGGGCGCGGACTTTATCTATACCGACGTCTGGGTATCGATGGGCGAAGCCAAAGAGAAGTGGGCGGAGCGTATCGCGCTGCTGCGCGGGTATCAGGTAAATAGCGAGATGATGGCGCTGACCGGCAATCCGCAGGTGAAATTCCTCCACTGCCTGCCCGCGTTCCACGACGACCAGACCACGCTCGGCAAACAGATGGCGGCGGAGTACGGCCTGCATGGCGGTATGGAAGTGACCGACGAGGTATTTGAATCCGCGGCGAGCATCGTTTTCGACCAGGCGGAAAACCGCATGCATACCATCAAAGCGGTGATGGTGGCGACGCTGGGTAAGTAAGCGTTCCCGCGATATTTCCCCGGATTGCGCTGCGCTTATCCGGGCTACTCGCCCCCAAACCGCGCGGATCTGTAGCCCGGGCAAGGCGCCAGCCGCAGCCCGGGGTATTTTTTACGCCATCAGCATCTTCACTACCGCTTTGCGCACCTTCGCCGGCGTGCCCACGGCGCACAGCGGCTTATGCACTTCACCGGGATAGAACACCACAAAGTCGCCTTCGCTGAGGATGACGGTTTTTTCCTGCGCCCCCTCCGCCAGGAAAGCGATGTCTTTCTCCGCCAGCCAGTCGATATCCGGCGCGCCGGCAGGGAGAACGCTAAAGGTCATTCCTTCCTGGCCTTTCAGTACAATCTGGATGTCCAGGTAGCGGGCGTGATACTCGGCGCGGCGGTCGGCCATCGGCTCGGTGGTATCTTCGGAAATGAGATAGAACAGGTTGTTGCCGTCAATATCATGTTTACCCAGCGGCGTCGCGTCGGTGACATGCGCTTTAACATGTTCGATCGCCTCACGCAGAGACGCCGGCAACCCGCTTTGCAGATGGTGAATATTTCCAACGATCATAATAGCCCTCAAATATAAAACAGCTTTTCATTTCGAGTTTATACCCCCCATCCGACTGCCATACCACTTCTTTTTGCGGGTTTTTTGCGTTAACGCATGATTCCCCAGGCAAACGTTTACCTGTTTGTGGATTAATCGCTTGATCCGAAATATGAGCTGCGTATAATGCCACCCGTTTTGCCGGGAGGAATTATGGTTCAGTGTGTACGACATCGCGTCTTACCGCGTCTGAAAACAGACGCTGGCCTGCCGTTTTTTCTTTCCGTTGCATCCGTATTCGTAAAGCCCCTTATTTAAGGGGCTTTTTTTTTGCCCAGGCGTCAGGAGATAAACATGGCTAACCCGCTATATCAAAAACATATCATTTCCATAAACGATCTCAGCCGCGAAGACCTTGAACTGGTACTGGCAACCGCAGCAAAACTCAAAGCCAATCCGCAGCCGGAGCTGCTCAAGCATAAAGTGATCGCCAGCTGCTTTTTTGAAGCGTCGACCCGCACCCGCCTGTCGTTTGAGACCTCCATGCACCGCCTGGGCGCCAGCGTGGTCGGTTTCTCAGACAGCAGCAACACCTCGCTGGGCAAAAAAGGCGAAACCCTGGCCGATACCATCTCGGTCATCAGCACCTATGTCGATGCCATCGTCATGCGCCACCCGCAGGAGGGCGCGGCGCGTCTGGCGACCGAGTTCTCCGGCGGTATTCCGGTACTCAACGCCGGCGACGGCGCGAACCAGCATCCGACGCAGACCCTGCTGGATCTGTTCACCATTCAGGAGACCCAGGGCCGTCTGGAAAATCTTAACGTGGCGATGGTGGGTGACCTGAAATATGGCCGCACCGTTCACTCCCTGACCCAGGCGCTGGCGAAATTTAACGGCAACCGCTTCTACTTTATCGCCCCGGACGCGCTGGCCATGCCGCAGTACATCCTCGACATGCTCGACGAAAAAGGCATTGCCTGGAGCCTGCATAGCGCCATTGAAGAGGTGATGGAAGAGGTGGACATTCTGTATATGACCCGCGTGCAGAAAGAGCGCCTCGACCCGTCGGAATATGCCAACGTGAAGGCGCAGTTCGTCCTGCGCGCCGCCGACCTGGAAGGCGCGCGCGCGAACATGAAGGTGCTGCATCCGCTGCCGCGCATTGATGAAATCACCACCGATGTCGATAAAACGCCGCACGCCTGGTACTTCCAGCAGGCGGGTAACGGCATCTTCGCGCGCCAGGCGTTACTGGCGCTGGTACTGAATAGCGATCTGGCACTGTAAGGGGAAAAGAGATGACACACGACAATAAATTACAGGTAGAAGCCATCAAACGTGGCACCGTTATCGACCATATCCCGGCGCAGGTCGGCTTTAAGCTGCTGACCCTGTTCAAACTGACCGAAACGGATCAGCGCATCACCATCGGCCTGAACCTGCCGTCAGGCGAAATGGGCCGCAAAGATTTGATCAAAATTGAGAACACCTTCCTGACCGACGAGCAGGTCAACCAGCTCTCCCTGTACGCGCCGCAGGCCACGGTAAACCGCATTGATGAGTATGAAGTCGTCGGTAAATCCCGACCGAATCTGCCAGACCGTATTAACAACGTGCTGGTATGCCCGAACAGCAACTGTATTAGCCACGCCGAGCCGGTGTCCTCCAGCTTTGCGGTGAAGAAACGCGAAAACGATATCGCGCTGAAGTGCAAATATTGTGAAAAAGAATTTTCACATCATGTCGTGCTGGCAAATTAAATTCGCCAGGTTTTATCAGGAGCAGCCCGATAAACGGGACTGCTCCTGAACGATAATTTAAATCATCCGCACGGCCGTCAACTCACTGACCACGGGTCAGATAATCAACATTCATCAATTTCTCATCAACACGCCTCATAATTAAAAATAACAAACAATGAGATTAATCATTAAATATCACTGCTATTGAACCTGAATTTTCCCCTTCATACACTCCAGTGCGTTTTCCATTATTTAATCAATGTTCACAGGATGAATTATGAAAGTGAAAAAAATATCGTTATATACAGCAACATTATTATTTACCTCCTCAGCATTGGCGCACGGCTATGTGGAATCGCCGCCAAGTCGGGCGTACCAATGTCATTTAGGGAAAAACACCGACTGCGGTTCGGTGCAGTGGGAACCGCAAAGCGTCGAGCAAGCGAGCGGTTTTCCTGAAGGGGCAATGCCGCCTGATGGTAACCTGGCCAGCGCGGGTAAAAGCAACTTCTCGCAGCTAGATAGCCAGAGCCCGACTCGCTGGGCGAAAACCACGATAAAGAGCGGTAAAAATAATTTCGTCTGGCACCATTCTGCGCCGCATAGAACGACTAACTGGCGTTATTACATTACCAAACAGAACTGGGATCAAAATAAGCCGCTGACGCGCAGCGATTTTGAAACTAGGCCATTTTGTCAAATCGACGGTAATGGCGCGACGCCGGCTGTACAGGTCACGCACTCCTGTAATGTACCCGATCGCACCGGCTATCAGGTTATTTATGCCGTCTGGGAAATTGCCGATACGGCAAATAGTTTTTATCAGGCCATTGACGTTGATTTCGGCGGCGCCAGCGATGAAACGGAGAATGAATCCCTCTGGACAACGCAGCTCGCCGGCCAGCTTAGCGGGAAAGATCTCCATGCGGGAGATAAAGTCATTGCCCATTTCTTTAACGCGAGCGGTGAAGTTCATTCGCTACAAACGGAATTGACCATCGCCAGCGAAGCGCAAGGAAAAAGCAGCCAGTGGTCTTACGATCTGGCTGAAGCTATTAATACCGCGCACCAGGGCAAGCTGCGCGCCGGGGTAAAAGGGAGTGATGGCAACATTACCCCCCTCCACGGCGTTAACCAGGTGTATGTGCCAAAAGACAGCACCGTTCAAAGCGTTACGCTGACCTACGCCGAGTCGCAGTCAGACGATATCGTGGAAGAATCCCTGAGCGTCGCCAACGTTAACGCAACCAAAATCGCCAACGGGAAAGCGACGGTGACGTTCAACGCCACGGCCAGCGGCAAAATGCATCTCACCGCCACCGTCAACGACCATGCGGGCACGCAGAAAGGGAGCATTCAGCAGACGATAGATAATCGCTCCCTGACGGTATCTATTCCGCTGACCAACGTTCAGGCAGGTCATCATATGCTGCGCTACTCAGCCAGCAATGCGCAGGGCGCCACCCTCAGCCAGGGGGTCATTGACCTGATGCTGGAAGAGAGTACGGTTCAGCCGGATCCGACGCCTGCGCCTGCGGGGAACTACGACTATACCTTCCCGGATAACCTGAAAAGCTATAAGGCGGGAACGAAAGTCATGCAGCCTAAAAACGGCAAAGTGTACCAATGTCGCCCGTTCCCCTACAGCGGCTACTGCGTGCAGTGGAGCCAGTACGCCACTCAGTTCGAACCGGGTACAGGTTCTGACTGGACCATGGCATGGACGGAAGTCACCCACTAACTTCATCCTTCAGGCTCACGCCTTATGCGGATAGCGCGCTGCGTTATCCGCTTTTCTCCTTCGCAAAATGCGGCCTGCTTAATGATAAAGCAGCCAGCACTCTTTATAATGACCCACGCCAGTCAGATTACATTCACATATTTCAGGAGAACTCATGTCTAAAACTATCGCGACGGAAAATGCGCCAGCAGCCATCGGCCCGTACGTTCAGGGCGTTGATCTGGGTAACATGATCATCACTTCCGGCCAGATCCCGGTAGACCCGAAAACCGGTAGCGTGCCGGAAGATGTCGCCGCTCAGGCGCGTCAGTCTCTGGAGAACGTGAAAGCTATCGTCGAAGCCGCGGGCCTGAAAGTGGGCGATATCGTTAAAACCACCGTTTTCGTCAAAGACCTCAACGATTTCGCCACCGTTAACGCCACCTATGAAGCCTTCTTCACCGAGCACAACGCTACCTTCCCGGCGCGCTCCTGCGTGGAAGTGGCGCGTCTGCCGAAAGACGTAAAAATTGAGATCGAAGCGATCGCCATTCGTCGCTAATCGTAGACAGTATGAACAAAGGCAGCCCGTGGCTGCCTTTGTTGTTTCTGCAGGTAAAGCGCCTCGCTCACTGCCAGCCGTAGCGGCGGCTGTAGAAGCCTTTGACCATCTGGGTTAGCGTCATATAGCCCGCAAGGATCGCTATCAGCCATGGGAAGTAGCTGAGCGGCAGCGCCTGAAGCTGCAGGTAGCCCGCCAGCGGCGAGAACGGCAGCGCAATCCCCACCACCATCACCAGCAGCGTCATCACGATCAGCGGCCAGGCCGCGCGGCTCTGGATAAACGGGATCCGCCGCGTACGGATCATATGCACAATCAGCGTCTGCGACAGCAGGCCAACCACGAACCAGCCGGACTGGAACAGGGTCTGATGTTCCGGCGTGTTGGCGTGGAACACCCCCCACATCAGGCAGAACGTCAGAATATCGAATATGGAGCTGATCGGCCCAAAGAAGACCATAAAGCGGCCGAGATCCGCCGGGTTCCAGCGCTGCGGTTTACGGATCTGCTCATCGTCCACGTTATCAAACGGAATGGCGACCTGGGAGACATCGTACAGCAGGTTCTGGATCAGCAGATGCAGCGGCAGCATCGGCAGGAACGGCAGGAAGGCGCTGGCGACCAGCACGCTGAAGACGTTACCGAAGTTGGAGCTGGCGGTCATTTTGATGTACTTGAGCATATTGGCGAAGGTCCGGCGGCCTTCAATAACCCCCTCTTCCAGCACCATCAGGCTCTTCTCCAGCAGGATGATATCCGCCGCCTCGCGGGCGATATCCACCGCGCCGTCGACGGAAATACCGATATCCGCCGCGCGCAGCGCCGGAGCGTCGTTAATGCCGTCGCCCATAAAACCCACCACGTGTCCTTCGCGTTTCAGCAGGGTCACGATACGCTCTTTGTGCAGCGGCGCCAGGCGAGCAAACAGGGTGGTACGTTTTGCCAGCTCGCCCAGCTCATCATCATTCAGCGCTTCAACCTGGCTGCCGATAACCACGTCACCCGCGTCCAGCCCCACTTCATGGCAGACTTTCGCCGCCACCAGCTCGCTGTCGCCGGTCAGGATTTTGACCGTAATACCGCTGGCCTTCAGCGCCTTCAGCGCCGGGGCGGTGGTCTCTTTCGGCGGATCGAGGAAGGCGATATAGCCTTCGAGGATCAGGTCTGACTCATCCGCGCGCTGGTAGTCGCCTTCGCGGGCGGGCAGGTACTTCGTCGCCACCGCCACCACGCGCAGTCCCTGACGGTTGAGGGTGTCGGTTACGCGACGGATGCGCCGCAGCATGGTGTCGTCCAGCGGTACGATGTCGCCGTTATAGCGCACCTGGGTCGAGACGTTGAGGATCTCCTGCAGCGCCCCCTTGCAGATCAACTGATGGACGTTGTCCTGCTCCTGCACCACCACCGACATGCGGCGACGCTCAAAATCGAACGGGATCTCATCGACTTTCTGCCAGCGTTCCGGCAGCCCGCGCGCTGACTCCAGCTCGACGCCCTCCAGCACCGCGGTATCGAGCAGATTCTTTAGCCCGGTCTGATAGTGGCTGTTCAGCCAGGCCGTATGCAGCACGCGTTCGCTCACCTTGCCGGAGACATCGGTGTGGTTCTCCAGCACGATTTTATCCTGCGTCAGGGTGCCGGTTTTATCGGTGCACAGGATGTCCATAGCGCCAAAGTTCTGTATCGCGTCCAGGTGCTTGACGATCACTTTCTGTTTCGACAGCTTCACCGCCCCGCGCGCCAGGGTCGAGGTGACGATCATCGGCAGCATTTCCGGGGTCAGGCCCACCGCGACGGAGAGCGCGAACAGCGCCGCCTCCCACCAGTCGCCTTTGGTGTAGCCGTTAATCAGCAGCACGATCGGGGTCATCACCAGCATAAAGCGGATCAGCAGCATGCTGACCCGGCTGATGCCTTTCTGAAAGGCGTTCGGCTCGCTTTCCTGCTCGCTGACGCGGCCAGCCAGCTGGCCAAACCAGGTGCCGCCGCCGGTAGCGAAAACAATCGCCTGCGCCGAACCGCTGACCACGTTGGTGCCCATAAAGCACAGGGTGTCGCACTCCAGCGGGTTTGCCTGCAGCGGGTCGCGGGTGCGGGCCACTTTTTCGACCGGCAGCGATTCACCGGTCAGCGAGGCCTGAGCGACAAACAGGTCGCGCGCCTGAATGACGCGCAGGTCTGCCGGGATCATGTCTCCCGCCGATAGCTTGACGATATCCCCCGGCACCAGCTGGTCGATGGGCTGCTCGCACCAGCGGCTCTCGCCCTGTTCGTTCACCACCCGCAGGACCGTCGCGGTGTTGCTGACCATCGCCTTCAGGGCGTCCGCCGCTTTAGTTGAACGGGCTTCCTGAATAAAGTTCAGCAGCGTGGAGATCCCCACCATCAGGGCGATAACCGCGGCGGCAAACAGATCTTCCGTTGAGTAGGAGACGATACCCAGAACGGTCAGCAGCAGGTTGAAGGGGTTGCGGTAGCAGCTCCAAAGATGCACCCACCACGGCGACGGCTTCTGCGCCGGGATCTGATTTTCGCCATACTGCGCGATTTTCTGCGCCACTTCGCCCGCATTTAGCCCTTCCGGATGGCTGGCGAAGGCGCGCCAGATTTCATTCTCATCCATTGCCGCCACGTCCAGGCACTGCTTGCCGAGGGAGTCCGGGATCGGCGCGCTCGCCAGATTGCGGGCATCGGGTAGCGGATCGCGTTGTACTAAACGACGCGGTAAATGACGACCAAGCTGGGCAAACAGCTGGCGGGTAAAATTTTTAAACATAAACAGTCCCTCCGCGCTCGCGCGAGCGAACGCAGGCTACCGACAGGCGCGAGTCAACCTTACCTGTCAGGCATGTTATTTTTATGGCAGGGACGTCAAAGACATCGCTGCTTTACGCTTCCGGTAAAGCAGCGCTACGCAGATTTACCGGAAAAAAAGGGGGCTCCATCGAGGATGAGGAGTGGGATCGGGGTCCATAAAATCTCCGGTAAATGAATACAAACGGCGCGAATTATACCGTCGCCGATAATCTATTTGTGGCTATTATGGCGATAATACCCCCGGGCAACTAAACCAGACGTAAACCAGACTTTGCTCATTGTGGTTTCGTTGAGTAGCATTAGGCTCACTTTAAGCGGACCACAACGAGAACCCTGCATGCAAAACCGGCTGACCATCAAAGATATCGCACGCTTAAGCGGCGTCGGGAAATCGACGGTATCGCGCGTGCTTAACAACGAAAGCGGCGTCAGCGAACGCACGCGTGAGCGCGTTGAAGCGGTGATGCAGCAGCACGGGTTTTCGCCCTCACGTTCCGCCAGGGCGATGCGCGGCCAGAGCGATAAAGTGGTGGCGATCATCGTCACCCGTCTGGATTCGCTGTCGGAAAACCTCGCCGTACAGACCATGCTTCCCGCCTTTTACGCTCAGGGCTACGATCCGATTATGATGGAGAGCCAGTTCTCCCCGGCGCTGGTCGAGGAGCATCTCGGCATGCTCGCCCGGCGCAATATCGACGGCGTGGTGCTGTTTGGTTTCACCGGCATCCATGAAGAGATGCTCACCCCGTGGCGAGAGACGCTGGTGCTGCTGGCCCGCGACGCGCCGGGCATCGCCTCCGTCTGCTATGACGATGAAGGATCGATCAGGATGCTGATGCAGCGCCTGTACGATCGCGGGCATCGCCACATCAGTTTCCTCGGCGTGCCGCACAGCGACATCACCACCGGGCAGCGCCGCCACCAGGCCTACCTCGATTTCTGCCAGAAAAAACACCTCACGCCCCTCGCCGCGCTGCCGGGCCTGGGCATGAAGCAGGGGTATGAAAACGTCGCCGGCGTGCTGTCGGCTGAAACCAGCGCGCTGGTCTGCGCCACCGATACCCTCGCGCTGGGAGCCAGCAAATATCTCCAGCAGCAGGGAATCGATCGTCTCCAGCTCGCCAGCGTCGGCAGCACGCCGCTGATGAAGTTTCTCCACCCGGAGATCCTGACGGTCGATCCCGGCTACGCCGAGTCCGGACGCCAGGCGGCGCAGCAGCTGATCGAGCAGATCGCCGGAAACCGTGAACCCCGTCAAATCGTGATTCCCGCCGTACTGAATTAAGCCTGTCTTAACGATTTATGTGATCTTCGCTGGGTTTCGGGAACGTTCCCATTTTGCAATTCAAGCGGAGCGAGTAGGATCCAATGCAAGTTAAATGCAACCTCTCCCCTCGGTCATGAGGCCTCATCATGAGTAAAGTGAATCAGCAGGACATCGATAAACTTATCGAACTGGTGGGCGGGCGCGACAATATCGCCACCGTCAGCCACTGTATTACCCGTCTGCGCTTTGTGCTGAATAATCCAGCCATTGCCAAACCGAAAGAAATTGAACAGCTCCGCATGGTGAAGGGCTGCTTTACCAACGCCGGTCAGTTCCAGGTGGTGATCGGTACCGAGGTTGGCGACTACTATAAAGCGCTGCTGGCGACCACCGGCCAGGCCAGCGCCGATAAAGAACAAGCCAAGAAAGCCGCGCGGCAGAATATGAAGTGGCATGAACAGCTCATTTCACACTTCGCGGAGATCTTCTTCCCGCTGCTGCCTGCGCTGATCAGCGGCGGTCTGATCTTAGGCTTCCGCAACGTGATCGGCGATCTGCCGATGAGCAACGGCCAGACGCTGGCGCAGATGCACCCGTCGCTGAAAACCCTTTATGACTTCCTGTGGCTGATTGGCGAGGCGATCTTCTTCTACCTGCCGGTGGGTATCTGCTGGTCCGCGGTAAAGAAAATGGGCGGCACGCCAATCCTCGGTATCGTGCTGGGCGTTACGTTAGTTTCTCCGCAGCTGATGAATGCCTACCTGCTGGGCCAGCAGGTGCCGGAAGTATGGAACTTCGGCCTGTTCACCATTGAGAAAGTCGGCTACCAGGCGCAGGTGATCCCGGCCTTGATGGCGGGGCTGGCGCTCGGCTTTATCGAAACGCGGCTGAAACGCATCGTGCCTGACTACCTCTATCTGGTGATCGTGCCGGTCTGTTCGCTGATCCTGGCGGTCTTTCTCGCCCACGCCTTTATCGGCCCGGTTGGCCGCATGATTGGCGACGGCGTGGCCTGGGCCGTGCGTCATCTGTTAACCGGCAGCTTCGCGCCGATTGGTGCCGCGCTGTTCGGCTTCCTGTACGCGCCGCTGGTGATTACCGGGGTCCATCAGACCACGCTCGCCATCGATATGCAGATGATTCAAAGCATGGGCGGTACGCCGGTCTGGCCGCTGATCGCGCTGTCCAACATCGCCCAGGCATCGGCGGTGGTGGGTATCATCATCGCCAGCCGTAAACAGAACGAACGCGAAATCTCCGTTCCGGCGGCCATTTCCGCCTACCTCGGCGTGACGGAACCGGCCATGTACGGTATCAACCTGAAATACCGCTTCCCGATGCTCTGCGCGATGGTCGGCTCCGGTCTTGCCGGGCTGCTGTGCGGACTGAACGGCGTGATGGCCAACGGCATCGGCGTCGGCGGCCTGCCGGGTATCCTCTCCATTCAGCCAACCTACTGGCAGGTTTACGCGCTGGCGATGGCTATCGCCGTGGTCGTGCCGATTGTCCTGACAACGGTTGTTTACCAGCGCAAATTCCGCCAGGGCACCTTACAGATTGTCTGACGTCTTATTTTCGGGGCGCGCTGTCGCCCCCCTTTTTTGTAGCAGGAACGCAATATGAATACCCTTCCCCTCTGGTGGCAAAACGGCGTTATTTATCAAATCTATCCAAAGAGTTTCCAGGACACCACCGGGACCGGCACCGGCGATTTGCGCGGCGTGACCTCCCGCCTCGACTATCTGCAAAAGCTCGGCGTTGACGCTATCTGGCTGACGCCGTTTTACGTCTCGCCGCAGGTGGATAACGGCTACGATGTGGCCAACTATACCGCTATCGATCCCGCCTACGGCACGCTCGACGATTTCGACGAGCTGGTGGCCCAGGCGAAGGCGCGAGGAATTCGTATCGTGCTGGATATGGTGCTGAACCACACGTCGACCGAGCACGCCTGGTTCCGCGAAGCGCTCAACAAAGAGAGCCCGTATCGTCAGTTCTATATCTGGCGCGACGGCGAACCGACCACGCCGCCGAACAACTGGCAATCTAAGTTTGGCGGCAACGCCTGGCAGTGGCACGCCGAAAGCGAGCAGTACTATCTGCATCTGTACGCCGTCGAGCAGGCGGATCTGAACTGGGAAAATCCGGCGGTGCGCGCGGAGCTGAAAAAAGTCTGCGAATTCTGGGCCGATCGCGGCGTCGACGGCCTGCGCCTCGACGTGATCAATGTTATCTCCAAAGACCAGACCTTCCCGTCAGATACCGCGGGCGACGGCCGGCGCTTCTATACCGATGGTCCGCGAGCGCACGAATTTTTGCAGGAGATGAGCCGCGATGTCTTTACCCCGCGCAACCTGATGACGGTGGGCGAAATGTCCTCCACCACGCTTGAGCATTGCCAGAAGTACGCGGCGCTCGACGGCAGCGAGCTATCGATGACCTTTAACTTCCACCATCTGAAGGTGGACTATCCCGGCGGCGAGAAGTGGACGCTGGCGCGCCCGGATTTTGTAGCCTTGAAATCGCTGTTCAGGCACTGGCAGCAGGGGATGCACAATCGCGCGTGGAACGCGCTGTTCTGGTGTAATCACGACCAGCCGCGCATCGTCTCCCGCTTCGGCGACGAGGGGGAGTACCGCGTCCCGGCGGCGAAAATGCTGGCGATGGTGCTGCACGGCATGCAGGGCACGCCCTATATCTATCAGGGCGAAGAGATTGGCATGACCAACCCGCACTTTACGCGCATCACCGATTATCGCGACGTTGAGAGCCACAACATGTTTATCGAACGCGCGGCGCAGGGCCGGGATGCGGATGAACTGTTGGCGATTCTGGCCAGCAAATCGCGCGATAACAGCCGCACGCCCATGCAGTGGAACAGCGGTGAGGGCGGCGGATTCACCGCCGGCGAGCCGTGGATTGCGCTATGCGATAACTATCGCGAGATTAACGCCGAGGCGGCGCTGGCGGACCCGGAGTCGGTGTTTTATGCCTATCAGCAGCTGATTACGCTGCGCAAGAGCACACCGGTGCTGACCTGGGGCGACTATCAGGATCTGCTGCCGGAACATCCGTCGCTGTGGTGCTATCGCCGTCAGTGGCAGGGGCAAACCCTGGTGGTCGTGGCGAACCTGAGCCGCGAGTTCCAGCGCTGGCAGCCGGAAGCGATGAGCGGCGACTGGCGGATGCTGATGAGCAACTACGCGGAGGCGGCGAACCGCCCTGCCGATATGACCCTGCGTCCGTTTGAAGCGGTATGGTGGCTGCAGGAGTAACCCACGGCTTACGATGAGAGTCCCGGGTCGCGCTGCGCTTACCCGGGCTACAGGTTCACCCTCTTCTGCGAGCCGGTAGCCCGGACAGGCGCGTCAAGCGCCGCCTCCGGGAATATGCTTTAAATACGATCGGCCGCAGACAGCGTCGCGCTGGCTTCCGGCTGCGCGGACGCCTGCTCTTCTTTCGCCTTCAGGCGATCCCATGCCCGGAAGAACGGATAGTAGATCACCAGCGAGATCGCCAGGTTCACCACCTGCAGCACCGCGCCGGAAATGTGCCCTCCCGTCGCCAGATAGCCGCTCATAAAAATAGGCGTGGTAAACGGCAGCGCAATCCCCGCCGGCTTCATCACCAGCCCGGTGGCCATCGCGGTATACGAGACAATCACCAGCAGGACCGGCGTCAAAATAAACGGCAGGAAGAAGTACGGGTTCATCACCAGCGGAATGCCGAATACCATCGGCTCGCTGATATTGAACAGCGCTCCCGGCGCGGCGATTTTCCCCAGCTGTTTCATCTGCTGGCTACGGCTGCGCAGCAGCATAAAAATCACCAGTCCTAACAGCGCCCCGGTACCGCCGGGCGCAATCCACAGGTCATAAAACTGCTGGGTGATGATATGCGGGATCGGCAGCCCATTCTGAAACGCTTCCAGGTTTTCCGACATATTCGACAGCCAGACCGGGCGAATAAACACCAGCACAATGGTGTCGCCGTGCAGCCCCAGGGTCCACAGGATACCAATCAGGATCACCGAGATAATCATCCCCGGCAGCGAACCGCCGACGTGCGACATGGGAATACCGATAAGGGTGGTAATCATGCTATTGATATCGCCGAACGGCGAAGCTTCAACGATCAGGCGCAGCGCCAGCACCACGGCCAGCACGCAGAAGCCGGGGATCAGGGCGAGAAAAGATTTCGCCACCGCGGGCGGTACGCCCTCCGGCATGCGGATCACCAGATTACGGCTGGCCACCAGGCGGTAGATCTCCGTGGAAAGCAGCGAAATCACAATCGCCACAAACAGCCCCTGGCTGCCAATCATCCCCACCGGCAGCACGCCTTTGACAAGCTGCGCCGCCGAACCGTCTGCCGGCGTAAAGAGCGTCGCCTGGGGGATCGTCATCACAAACGCCACCAGCGACATCGCCCCGGCGCTGAGCGGGTCCAGGGTGCGATATTTTTCCGCCAGCCGGTAGGCAATGCCGAACGCGGAGAGCAGCGCCATGATGTCATAGGTCGCTTTGACCGGGTACAGCATCTTATCGCGCCAGGCATCGCCAAACACGCTGGTCATCATCTCACCGTAGCCGGGAATCGGCAGGTAGGCGAATATCAGGAAAAACGAGCCAATCAGCATAAACGGCATATTGAGAATAATGCCGTCGCGTACCGACAGGACATGCTTCTGACCGCCGATTTTCAGCGCGGCGGGCATGACATAGCGTTCAATAAATGAAGTACGAGACATAGTGGTATCCCCGAAGGCGGAAAAGTTTAGTTAAACTGCGTTAACCAGGGGCGGTTGATGGTTAACACCTCATCAAGCAGCGCCCGGGCATCGGTCACATTCCCGACCAGCGGGTTACTCACCAGCGCCAGCAGCGCGCTATCCCGGCAGCCGTGGACCGCGGCCTCAATCGTCAAGCGCTCGAAGGCTTTCACCTGCTGCGTCAGACCGTTCATGATCGGCGGCAGCGCGCCAAAGGCCAGCGGTCGTGCGCCCTGCGCGTCAATAATGCTGTTAATTTCCACCACCGCATCATCATCGAAGCCTTGAATCGCGCCGTTGTTGCGGGTGTTGACGACCATCTCTTTGCCAAGATTGTTGTAGATGGCGTTAATCAGCTCCACCGCCACTTCGGAGTAGTACGCCCCGCCGCGGAAGCTCAGCTGTTCGGGCTTTTCATCCAGCTCGGGCCGGGCATAGATATCAAACAGCTCCTGTTCCACCTTCATCACCTGTTCCGCGCGGGTGCCTTTGGTTTTGGCCGCCTCAATCTCTTCCGCCAGCATCGCCGGCGTCAGCCAGAAATAGCGATGATAGGGACAGGGGATGGCCTTCAGGGCCCGCAGAAACTCCGCCGGCCACGGCAGCGATTGAATATTGTTCATCGAGAGCGATTGACCGTCACACAGCATGTCGATGACCTTACTGGTCACCTCTTCCCGCCCCTGCATCACCTTGTGTACCCAGACCATATGATTCAGCCCGGCGAAGCTCAGCCGGACCTCCTCTTCTTTTGCGTCCAGCATTCCGGCAATCATGTGCTGCATATTGATGGGCACGTTGCACAGGCCGATGATTTTCGCGCTGCTGTAGCGGCTCACCGCCTCCGTCACGATCCCTGCCGGATTGGTAAAATTAAGGATAAAGGCGTCGGGCGCCAGCGCTTCCACCTTGCGAGCAACCTGTAAAATCACCGGAATCGTGCGCAGCGCTTTGGCAAAGCCGCCGACGCCGGTGGTTTCCTGACCCAGCAGATGGTACTTCAGCCCCAACCGCTCATCCGCCGCCCGCGCCGCCAGCTGCCCAACCCGCAGCTGGGTCAGCACGAATTGAGCGCCGCGAATGGCCTCATCGAGGCCGAAATGCACGCTGACCTTCACCTGTTCGAGGCCATGGCGCTTTAGCATACGCTGGGTCAGCGCGGCGATAATCGCCACTTTCTCGCGCCCGGCTTCGACATCCACCAGCGCCAGTTCCGTGACCGGAATCTGCTGATGGCGAAGGATAATGCCTTCGATAAGTTCCGGCGTATAGCTGCTGCCGCCGCCGATGACGGCAATTTTCAATGTTTGCATAGTGGCCTCATTTTTGGCGTACAGATCCCCGCGCAAGGCCGCAGCGGCGTTGCGAAATGAACGCGTTGATGGGAAAGGGTTAGGAGTTCAGCAGAGCGAGCGCTTTATCGAGGACGGCGGCCCCGCGCATCATGCCGTAATCCGCCATGTCGATCACCGCCACGGCTTTCCCGTGCGGTGCAGCAAGCTCCGTCAATCGGGCCGCTTCATACTTCACCTGAGGCCCCAGTAAGATCACGTCGGCATTGGGCAACTCGCGCTCAAACTCGGCGACGGGTACGGCGTAAATCTCCAGCCCCAGAGCGCGCTGCTGCGCCTCGACCTTCATTTTGTTAACCAGCATGCTGGTGGACATTCCGGCGGCGCAGCACAGGACGATACGTGGCATAATTCCTCCCAATGGATTTGGCGTAAGCGAGCGCTAAACAGACACCATCGACTATAAGACGAGGTGCTGGTATGGGTGAAGGCTATATGAAAATTTTTTTCACGTACGTGATCGAAGCGTTATTTTTCACCTCTTTACTCCGGCATAAAAGCGAAATCGGCAATAATCTCAGGCATTGTGCGTGATTGCGTGGTATAAAAAGCCCTCATTACTTGAAAAATATTTTCAATCAGGCGGTGGCGGAGAAAGAGGCTGAAAGCATGGATATCGTAGGACAGTTACAGGAAGGCATGACTCGCTTTAGCGCTCAGGAATCAAGAGTCGCGGCATTTATTCTGCAGAATTTAAGTTTTACCGCCAGCGCTTCGATTGATGAACTGGCGGTGCGCGCTGGCGTGAGCGCAGCCACAATTACCCGCTTTGCCCGCTCCGTCGGCTGCGAGGATATTCGTGATTTGCGAAAGCAGCTGGCGCAGGCTTGCGAACGTCGTACCAGCTGGCTTAACGAGGAGAGCGCCGCGCTGCCCGTCGCGTGGCGCGACAAATTAAGCCTGATTAGCACACATCTTGAGCAGCAGCTGGTGAGCACGCCCGAATCAACGCTGCAAAAGCTGCGCACGCGCCTGCAAAATGCCCGCGCCGTACACTGTTTCGCCCTCGGCGCACAGGACATCGCGCTGGCGACGCTGCTTCAGCACCAGCTGCTCTCCATCGGGATCGTGATGAATCTCTGCCAGGACAGCGCCCTGATGCGGATGATCGCCAGTACCCTCAGCGACGATCATCTCCTGCTGGTGCTGGCAACCGGCGAGGCCGACGCGATTTTGCAGGGCGCGACCCTGCTGGCCCGGGTACAGGAAGCGACAATTTTCGCCCTCACCCCCGTCAACCACGCGTTGAGCAATATGGCCTCCGCGCTGCTGCCCCTGCCTGAGAATGCGCAGGCCGCGCGTTACGCCCTGCTGCTGCTGGTTGACCTGCTTAACGACGCGCTGCTCGCCTGACGTTATTCCTTTCGGGCCTGAATTTCCTGCGTTCAGGCCCCATTTTTGCTTATTTTATAAGCGGATAAATTTACATTAAGCGCAAGCGCCCATCATTCCTGCTCTCCTCTTTTTACTTTGTTCTGCATCAATAAAATTGCAAACATCTTTGATGCAAAGCACTACATATAGAACTTAAAATGCGTCCCGGCCCCACATATTGTATTAATAGTCTATTATGTCACCACACCCATCGTACTCAGGCGGTGATGGGATGTGGATAAAAAGGGCCGGGATCGGAGGGAAACGGCGGCAGCTACAGCGCCCCGGGACTTCGGTTGACCTTCCGCCTCTGTGGATAACCTGTTCTGTAAAAAATTATGGAGTGATCATGACACCGCATGTGATGAAACGCGATGGCTGTAAAGTGCCGTTCAAGTCAGAGCGCATTAATGAAGCAATTCTACGTGCAGCTAAAGCAGCGGGAGTCGATGACGCAGACTATTGCGCCACCGTCGCAGAAGTCGTTAGCCAGCAAATGCAGGGCCGCGCCCAGGTGGATATCAGCGAGATCCAGACCGCCGTTGAGAACCAGCTGATGTCCGGTCCCTACAAGCAGCTGGCGCGCGCCTACATTGAATATCGCCACGACCGCGATAGCCAACGTGAAAAGCGCGGTCGTCTGAACCAGGAAATTCGCGGCCTGGTTGAGCAGACCAACTCGGCGTTACTCAACGAGAACGCCAACAAAGACAGTAAAGTCATCCCTACCCAGCGCGATCTGCTAGCGGGCATCGTCGCCAAGCACTACGCGCGCCAGCACCTGCTGCCGCATGACGTGGTCATGGCCCACGAGCGCGGCGTGATCCACTATCACGATCTCGACTACTCCCCGTTCTTCCCGATGTTCAACTGTATGCTGATCGATCTTAAAGGCATGCTGACCCAGGGATTTAAAATGGGCAACGCCGAGATTGAGCCGCCGAAGTCGATCTCTACCGCTACCGCGGTGACGGCGCAGATTATCGCTCAGGTCGCCAGCCATATTTATGGCGGTACGACCATCAACCGCATCGACGAAGTGCTGGCGCCGTTTGTTACCGAAAGCTTCAATAAGCACCGTAAAATTGCCGAAGAGTGGCACATCCCCGACGCCGAAGGCTACGCCCGTTCCCGCACCGAGAAAGAGTGCTACGACGCCTTCCAGTCGCTGGAATATGAAGTGAACACCCTGCATACCGCTAACGGTCAAACGCCGTTCGTGACCTTCGGTTTCGGCCTCGGCACCAGTTGGGAATCGCGTCTGATTCAGCAGTCCATTCTGCGCAACCGCATTGCGGGACTCGGTAAAAACCGTAAAACGGCGGTATTCCCGAAGCTGGTCTTCGCCATTCGCGACGGTCTGAACCACAAGTTTGGCGATGCGAACTACGATATTAAGCAGCTGGCGCTGGAGTGCGCGAGCAAGCGCATGTATCCGGATATCCTCAACTACGATCAGGTCGTGAAGGTGACCGGCTCGTTCAAAACCCCGATGGGCTGCCGCAGCTTCCTCGGCGTGTGGGAAAACGAGGACGGCGAACAGGTGCACGATGGCCGCAACAACCTCGGCGTTATCAGCCTCAACCTGCCGCGCATCGCGCTGGAAGCCCGTGGCGACGAGACTGAGTTCTGGAAACTTCTCGACGAACGCCTGCAGCTGGCGCGTAAAGCGCTGATGACCCGCATCGCTCGTCTGGAAGGAGTGAAGGCTCGCGTGGCGCCGATTCTGTATATGGAAGGCGCCTGCGGCGTGCGTCTGAAAGCGGACGACGACGTCTCTGAGATTTTCAAAAACGGCCGCGCGTCGATTTCGCTGGGCTATATCGGCATTCATGAAACCATCAACGCGCTGTTCGGCAACAAGCATATGTACGATAGCGAAGCGCTGCGTGAGAAAGGCATCGCCATCGTTCAGCGCCTGCGCGAAGCGGTAGACCAGTGGAAAGACGAGACGGGCTACGGCTTTAGCCTGTACAGCACGCCGAGCGAAAACCTCTGCGACCGCTTCTGCCGTCTGGATACCGCTGAGTTCGGCGTGATCGAAGGCGTAACCGATAAAGGGTATTACACCAACAGCTTCCACCTTGACGTAGAGAAGAAGGTGAACCCGTACGATAAAATCGATTTTGAAGCGCCTTATCCGCCGCTGGCTAACGGGGGCTTTATTTGCTACGGCGAGTACCCGAATATTCAGCACAACCTGAGAGCGCTGGAAGACGTGTGGGATTACAGCTATCAGCACGTGCCCTATTACGGGACCAATACGCCGATCGACGAATGCTACGAGTGCGGCTTTACCGGTGAGTTCGAATGCACCAGCAAAGGCTTCACCTGCCCGAAATGCGGCAACCACGATGCCTCCCGCGTGTCGGTAACCCGCCGCGTGTGCGGCTATCTCGGGAGCCCGGACGCCCGTCCGTTCAACGCCGGCAAGCAGGAAGAAGTGAAGCGCCGGGTTAAGCACCTGGGCAACGGGCAGATCGGTTAATTCCAGGTGGTTTAGCCCCTCCCCTAATCCTCTCCCCTGCCGGGAGAGGGGACCGGCCGGCCACTCGAGCCGTTCCCGGATCGCGGCGCAAAGCGCCTTATCCGGGCTACAACCGCGTATGCGGCTCTTCGTAGCCCGGCCGAGCGCAGCGACGCCGGGAGCCGTTCCCTTTACAAATGCAAAGCCCCTCCGTTTTCGCAAAGCAATTCGCGTCAGAGCAAGGCGGCAAGCGAGCAAGTCCCGGGGAGCTTACTGTAGTAAGTGACCTGGGCGCACGAGCGCAGCCAACGCCGCTACAGCGTCAAATGAGAAGAGGAAACAATGAATTACCATCAGTACTACCCGGTAGATATTGTTAACGGTCCGGGCACTCGCTGCACCCTGTTCGTTTCCGGCTGCGTTCACGAGTGCCCCGGCTGCTATAACAAGAGCACCTGGCGGCTAAACTCCGGCATGCCGTTCACCGCCGAGATGGCCGACCGCATTATTGCTGACCTCAACGATACCCGCGTTAAGCGCCAGGGAATCACGCTTTCCGGCGGCGACCCGCTGCATCCGCAGAACGTCCCGGAGATCCTTAAGCTGGTGCAGCGCGTTCGCGCCGAGTGCCCCGGCAAAGATATCTGGGTGTGGACCGGCTACAGGCTTTCCGAACTTAACGCCGCGCAGATGCAGGTGGTGGATCTCATCAACGTGCTGGTTGATGGCAAATTTGTGCAGGACTTAAAAGACCCGGCGCTGATCTGGCGCGGCAGCAGCAACCAGGTTGTACATCACCTGAGATAGCCTCCCGCTACAGCCGTTTATGGACGTTCCGATAGACGGCTAATTTCTCTCGTTTTCCCACAGCAATAACATAAACCCTCACCACCTCATCCCGAACCTGATATACCCGTCGATATCCCGAAGCGCGCGGCTCGAACTCTGGCTGCGCATCTCAAAACCGGCTGACGCACTCCATGGCCACCGCTTTAAACTCAGCAAAACTGCGGGTGGCGGCAAGGCGGGTCATAGCGCGTTCGCGCAGGAAGGTGACGAAAATATCGTAGATCGCCATCGCCTCTTCATACTCGCTTTTACTGATGGCGAGCAGGAAGATGATATGCGCGGTTTCGTCGCCCCAGGCGATACCGTGCGGGGCGATAACCGTATAGACCACGGTCTTTTTCGCCAGCAGGCCGAGGGCGTGAGGCAGCGCGATCCCGTCGCCGAGCATGGTGCTGACGATAGCCTCACGCTCCACCACCGACCCATGAAACTCCGCTCCGACAAACCCCTCCTGCTGCAGCTGCTGGCACAACGTGGCAAACAGCGCCTGCTGATCCATCGGGGTATCTATCACCTGGAAGTGGGCCTCATCAAAATACTTATTCAGCATCCAGGGACGCGTGCGGTCCACCAGCACCAGCTTGCCAATTTGGTCGAGCTGGTAGTCGGTAGGAAACGGCGCAATGGTGACCACCGGCTTCTCTTTCTCGCTGATGCGCACGGTGGAAATGACAAAATCTTCCGCGATCTCTTCCCGCTGTTCATATTCGCGTTGCGAAAGGGTGGCGGCAATTTCCAGCTGCGGATACTTACGCTGAAGAATGGCTTCAATCATCCGCACCATCGCGTTGCTGGTATCGCAGACCAGCAGCACCTGCGGCTGACGCTGATAGCCGATATTGTAATGGCGCTCCAGCCCGACGCCGATATGCAGCACCAGAAAGCCGATCTCGTTTTCGCTGATGGCGTAGGGAGTATATTTCCCCCAGCTCGATACCGCCGCCAGGGTCATGTCCCACGCCATGGGGTAGTGCTGTTTGATATTTTCCAGAAGCGGGTTGGGGATCATTATCTGGTAGCGCACGCGGGTGATCATGGTCTTAATATGAGTCAGTAAATCCGCATGCAGCTGGGCATCGTCCAGCAGATTGTAGTTATATTGCTGATTGATATAGCGCAGGATGTAGTTCACCAGCGCTTCGTCGTCGTCGGCGCTGATGGTGCCCGGATCGACGTCCTGCACCTGGCGGGCGGCAAGGTGGACGCACAGCCACTCCTCTTCCGCCGGAGCAAGCAGTTTGCCCGCCAGCTGCTGCATCGTGTTTGCCAGCTCGCGTGCGGCGTCGCGTACGTTTTGCGCCACATCTTCGGCGCTAAAATCGGCCAGCGGATACCCTTCGCTCACGCGGCGCACGGCAACCGCGCCGTACAGGCAGATAAAGCGCTCTCCGGCATCCGTCAGCCGCACGTGATGGCGGGTTAACGTCTCCTGCAGCACGCCGGCCAGCAGCGTCGGTACGCTGGCGTCAAACGCCTCTTCGCCAATAAGCGGGTTCAGCGGCCCCTGCTGGCTCAGCTCCCACAGCAGATCGGTCAGGCAGGCGCGAATGGAGACCTCGCTGCCGAACAGCTTCATGCCGTGGCGCGGCCGGGTCTCGAGGGTGAGCTGATAACGCTGAAAACGCTCGCGTACGTCAACCATATCGCCCTGTAAGGTGGCGCGGCTGACGAACCACGCATCGGCCAGATCCTCCAGCTTGATAGAAAACGCGGAAGTTAAAAAGCGCACCAGCAAAAAGTGGATGCGATCCGCCGCGGTTCGCGGGATATGCTGCGCTTTCGGCGCGCTCTCTTCCAGCGTCTGATAGCGCGTCGGATCGTGAATCACCAGCTGATAGCCGCTGCCGCGGGTGAGGATAAACTGCGCGCCGTAGTGCAGCAGCAGCGCGTTCAGCGCGGTGATGTCCGCGCGTACCGTGCGAGTAGAAACCAACAGCCGCTGCGCCAGCTCCTCCTGCGGCAGCGTTTCGTTTTGCAACAGAGTAAACAGCTGCGCTAAACGTTGATGGGGAAATCGCATGTCAGTTCCTTTTTCTTACGGCTCAGGGTTGAGCGGATATCACCATCTGCGACGGGCTGCCAACCGGGGTGTAGTCCGGAGAGAACGTCAGCCTGCCATCCTTCGGCGCGACACGAAAGCGGGTGATGTTGTCGCTACGCTGGTTCATGACGTACAGCCACTGCCCCTGACTGTCCAGCGTCAGCGTGCGCGGATAGTCGCCGCGGGTCCAGATATCGTCCTGGTGGCTCAGGCTGCCGTCAGCCAGCACCGTAAAGTGGGCGATACTGTTATGCAGTCGGTTGGCGACGTACAGCTGCTTGCCGTCGCGGCTCAGGACCAGGCCGGCGGCAAAGCTGGTGCCCTTATACTCTGCAGGCAGCGCCGAGACCGTTTTCCCCTCGCGCAGCAGGCCGCTTTGCTTATTGAGATGATAAAAAGTGAGCGTCGACGCCTCTTCGTTAATCAACCATAGTCCGTCGCCCTGCGGCGTAAACACAAAGTGGCGCGGTCCGGCGCCGGGAGATGAGGCCGCGATAAACGGCGGATCGTTCGGCGTCAGCTTCCCGGTGGCGTTATCCAGCCGGTACTGATAGATCCGGTCCAGGCCGAGATCGGTGGAGTAAACGAATTTACCGCTGGGATCGGCGGCGATCATATGGGCGTGGGGGCCGTTATGATCGCTAATGGCAAAACTGCCTTCGACGGCTGCCGCCGGGCGTTCCGCGCCTGCAGGTCCTTGATCCTGACGCACATCCACCGCCTCGCCCAGGTTACCATCTTCTTTCACCGGCAGCACGGCGATACTGCCGCTGACGTAGTTTGCCACCAGCAGATGACGTCCATCGGGGGTCAGGGAGAGATAAACCGGCCCGGCGCCGCCGGAAGCGACCTGATTCAGCTCGCTCAGTTCACCGTTGCTGCCGATGCGCCACGCCTGCACCACTCCCTTTTCCACTTCGCTGGCGCCGTACAGGGTTTTGCCATCCGCCGAGACGGTAAGCTGGGCCAGGTCAGGCAGCGTCCCGACCAGCGTTTTATCGCGCAGCGCCCCGGTCTGGCTATCAACGGTAAAGCGATACAGCCCTTCGCCATTGGGGTTGTAGGTGCCGACCCAGGCGTACTGGGTTTGCGCAGCGGCGCCGGCGGCGAGCAGAGAGAGTGAAGCAACAAGCAGGTGACGAGCGGTTGGCATGGTGACTCCTTGATGGTTCGGTGGCGGTTTCCCTTCGCCCTAACCCTCTCCCCGTTGGGGAGAGGGCCGGGGTGAGGGACAATCGGCGCTATTTTACTAACTGTTTGGTGATCGAAAGCAGCTGACGCACGTCCGCCGGGCGGGTGTGACCGCTGGCTTTATCAATAATCGAACTGTAGATATGCGGGATAATTTTACTCACCCCTGCGTCCAGCGCGATCTGCAGGATCTCGCCGTAGTTTTCCAGATCGATCCCGCCGGTGGGCTCCAGCCAGAAATCATGATGGGCGCAGGCCTCGGCCACCGCAATAAACTCGTCGCGATGCTTCAGCCCGCCCATCGGGAAATATTTAATCGAACTGCCGCCCATATCTTTCAGCAGCGCAATCGCCGTTTCCAGCGGTACGATGCCGTCCGGCGCGCCGCTGCTGAGCGGGCCGGTGGAGATCTTCACCATTCCCGGCGTACCGGTTGGCGACACCAGGCCGTTAACCACGGTTTCGTTCTGCCCCAGCAGCGCGCGGCTGGTCGCCACGCCGGTAAATACCTGGTTGACGTGCTGCGGCTGCACCTGACGCGAAATTTCGCTGACCATCGCCGACTGGTTCGGGTCGCCCGCGCCCAGTCCCACGGAGAGCGCGTTATCAATCCGCTGCGCGTATTCACGCATATCGGCAACCGCGCTGGCGACGTCCGGGTAATTTTTGGAGAGCACGCCCACCAGTACATGACCTTCCGCCGCCTCATAAATCTCGCTGGCGTTCTCTTTGCTCCCCGCCAGCACGTTCAGGCAGACGCGGTCACGATAAAAATTAGGGGTCAGTTTCATGCGTTTTTCTCCTTGTTCAAAACTTCTGCGATGCGACAGGAGACAATCTCCAGCTGCTGCGCGTTCACGCTGCGGACATCGGCTTCAATAATGCCTTCATTTGCTTTATAGCCACGGAAGTAGATGGCGTATTCGCCCTGCTTCAGCGCATTGACCAGATCGCCGGTATCGACGCCGGTCACCGCTTCATCAAACTTGATCTCCGCCCGCGCGATATCGCGGCCGGCGCTGTCCCAGACCACGCGCGCGGTGACGCCATCGAGCGTATTGAGCTGCTGAATATACGGCGTCATCTTCGCCACCATCTCTTCACCGCTCTCTTTGCGCGCCGTCAGATAGTGCTCAATGGCGCAGGTCAGGCCGAGGATCCCCTCTTTGCCCACCTTCATCGCCCGGCCAATGCCGTTCGACTGACGTTTAACCCACTCAACGTATTGGGTTTTGCCAATCACCAGCCCGCTGGTCGGCCCTTCGATCGCCTTCGCGCCGCTATAAATCACCAGATCCGCGCCGGCGCGATAGTAGGCCTGGAGGTCTTCCTCCGCCGCCGCGTCGACAATCAGCGGCAGATTATGGCTCTGCGCCACCGCTGCCGCCTGCGCCACGTTGAGCATGCTTTTCTGCACGCAGTGGTGGGATTTGATATACAGAATGGCCGCGGTGCGCGGGGTAATGGCCGCCGCCAGCTGCCCGGCGGAACATTCATTGGCGTAGCCCGCTTCCACCAGCCTGCCGCCGCCCAGCGCCACCATGGTGCCCACCGGCGCGCCAAAATTGACGTTATGACCCTTAGGCAGCACGATTTCGTTGTTTTCAATCGGCGTCACGTGCAGGTTTTCCAGCAGCCAGTCGCTGTCTTTTACCAGCACCGCCGCCACCGACTGGGCGATGCCCGCCGAGGCGCAGGAGACGACGGTCGCCCCTTCCACGTCCAGCAGCTTCGCAATATACGCGCCGGTTTTATTGACCAGATCTTTCATCTCGAAGTACTGGTTCATCCCCGCCATCGCGGCGTCCACCACTTCCGGCCGTGGCGTGGAGACGCCGAGAATGGTCATACGACCGGAGGTATTAATCACCTGTTTTAAATCATATTTCTCAAAAATCGAAGGCATTTTCTGCGCTCCCTTGTTCGGTCAGATAGCCCTTGCCCGCGCGAACGGCGGCAAGCGGCAGCAGAATCTTGTCGGTCTGAAGGCTCTCTTTTTCCGCATCCACCAGCACCGTTGGCGTCTGCGCGAGGGTAAACAGCGTCAGGTCGGCGTCGTAACCCACTTCCAGCCGCCCTTTGTGGCTAAGACGCAGGCCTTCAGCGGCGTTGGCGGTCACGCAGTCAATGACCTGCGGCAGCGACATGCCAATGGCGAGGAATTTCGACATCACCAGCGCCAGCGATCGCACCGGGCCGTCGATACGGTTGCGGCAGTAAATATCGGAGCTGATGGTGTGCGGCAGAATGCCCATAGCAATCGCCCGCCGCGCCACCTCGAAGCTGAAGCTGGCGGTGCCGTGGCCGATATCAAGGCGCACGCCGCGCTGTAGCGCGCGGGAAATCGAGCTTTTCAGCTCGCCGGACGGCGTCAGGATACGATTGGGTTTACCGTTGTAGCAGTGGGTAATGATGTCGCCGGAGGTCAGCAGGTCGGCGATCTCATCCAGGTCGGGCGGATTGTTGCCGATATGCACCATCAGCGGCAGGCCGCCGTTTTCCTGCTGAATCGCCTTTGCGCGCGCCAGCGGCGTAATGCCGTTTTCCCCCACCACGCTGCTGCTCATCCGCGCCTTCAGGCCGACGATAAAGTTCGGGTAGCGGTTGACCGCCTGCTTCACCACCTCCGCGTCGATATTCGCCATATTGGCCAGTTCATTCTGGGCAATCAGCCCGACGCGGGAGATGTTAAGCAGGGCGTAAACTTCGGTCGCGGCTTTGCGGGTCAGCTGGTAGAAATCATCCACGTCGTCCGCGCCGGTGCTGCCCGCGTCAATCACGGTGGTCACGCCGGTAGCAACCCCCACGCTGTCCGGCTCATCATGGTAAATCGGCGAGTTCGGATAGCAGTGAACGTGAGAGTCAATCCAGCCTGCGCTGACGTAATAGCGACCGTCCAGCTCAAGGGTTTTGCGCGCAGGCGCGCTAATCTCGCCAAGCGCCGCGATTTTACCGTCCCGGATGGCGATATCGGTCAGGGTATCGTCGACGAGGCGCGCACGGCGCAGGAGTAAATCAAACATATCTCTCTCCTGTTAACGCGGGCGCCGAGGCGCCCGCAGGACTTAACTAATCGCCACCGGGAAGATTGACCCAAGAAGCATGGCGCCAAGGATCGCGCCGCCGGTGATAGGCTTCTGCCAGATGTAGAACAGCAGCGCGCCCGCCAGGGAACCGATGCCGATAGGAATAGAAGCGGTCATGGCGCTGAGGATAATCAACGGTCCGAGGAAACGGCCTGAGGCGTTACCGGCCCCCATCATGACGTCCGCACCGTAGGTGGAATCGCTCTGGTTGATGGTGAATTTACGCGCCAGGATGATGATGTAGCCAATCGCGAGGCCCAGCACCAGTCCGGTGACCAGCGAGGCGGCAAAGTTGGCGACCGGGAAAACAAAGCCCGCGCCGAGCAGCAGCGCCGGAACGCCTAAGCCGACGCCGGTCTGAATCGCCCCGCCGATATCCAGAATCCCCACCAGCGAGCCTTCGATAATACGCGCGAACAGGAAGCTGGCGCCGAACGCCGCTACCGCGCCGTAGGCCCCGGTATCAATTCCCGCTTTCAGCATCGCCACGAAGGCGACTTCGTTAAACGCGCCGATGCCGTAGAGGTAGTACATATGCGTCCCGGCAAAGACGCCGGCGGAGAGCAGGCCAACAAAGATCGGGAACGACCAGTCGGCATACCAAAAACCTTTATTTTGTTCCATGAGAGGCTCCTGTTATTTACCGCTGAGCGAGTTGTGGATCAGTTCCAGCCAGTTCGGCACGGTCAGATGGAAGGATTCAATCATCTTCATGTCGAAACCGCGGAAGAAGCCGCTCAGAACGAACAGCGCGACGATCGCCACCATCATCACCTTGGTGACGCGGTGCCAGCCGCTCTCTTCAACGCCTTTCCCGATCAGGATGCCCAGCACCAGGCCCGGAACGGCGTTGCCCATAATCAGCTGCGCCGCGCCGCCAAAAATCGTCGCCCAGAAGCCTGATTTTTTACCGGCATCAATCGCCGCCAGCCAGAAGATGACCGGCATCACCGTATTCACCAGCAGGTTTGCCGCCGGAACCAGCACTTTAACCGCCGTCACCTGCAGCGCTTCCGGTACAGAAGAGGCGGTGAGGTTGAGGAAAGCGACCACGATCATGCCGATAATGCCGCAGGCGATGGCCATCTTTTTCGGATCGTGCAGCGTCTCGCCGACGTTGCGGTTTTTAATCATCAGCGCTGCCGCCCCCCAGTTGGGGATAATGCGGTGGTCAACGTCCTGAGTGAAGGAGCCTGCCGCGACGGAAGAGGCCCAGGCGTTGAAGAAGAAGCCCAGGCCAAATGAGAAGTGGGAAGCCGGATCGCCTTCACATGAATTCAGCTCGCCCAAGGTACGAAACGCCCCCATCCCCTGCGTGGTGGGCGCATGAAACATGCGTGCCGCTCCGGCGCCTACGCCGACGCCAACCAGGCCGCCGATGATGAGCGATTTTATTAAAATTATCAGGAACATAGTCTGACCCTTTGGTGAAAATCAGGTTTGCGTGACGAAATCCACTTTATCGAGATTAATGGCGGTCACGGTGACGGTGACCTTCAGCTCCACGCTGTAGGTTCGTCGCTCACGGCGCAGAAAGAAGAATAAAAAGGCCTCTTTCCGTACCGCTTCACGCGCATGAACAACCTCCACGTCCTGTGGTTCAATACGCAGTAAGATGTGCGGCGACGTTTTCATCACCGCCGCCTGGACATGGTTCAGGGCATCGGCAAAAGCGCGCGTTTTGCTCTCGCCTTTGCCGGTAACGCTCACCGTGGTGGTGAATTGCTCTTTCATGCTCACGCGCCGTACTTCTTCTTCCAGGCCTCAACCAGGCGTTCACCCAGCTCTTCTTTATCCATAAAGCCGAAGCCCAGTACGTTGTAGCCTTCGTTGATCGCGGTGACGCCTTCATCAACGGAACGCATGCCATATTTCGCCTTGTAGCCGTGCTTATTCTGCGCGGTGATAGCCCCTGCGCCGCCGCTGCCGCAGAAAGAGATACCGAAGGTGGCGTTTTCCGCCTTCATCATGTCGCCCAGCTTCATATCCGCGGCAACGCCCGGCACGACCACGGCGCGAGCGCCGGCTTTTTCCGCACCTGCGGCAACTTTTTGTCCTTTACCCAGGCGATCGCCAATAACAACGGTGATTTGTTCCATTTGTGTGCTCCTTACAGGTTATCTTTCGCGACTTCGAAGTGGACGGACAGCAGCCAGGCTTCTTCATCTGGCAGATTGCCGAACTGCGCGACCACTTCGCGGGCCAGCATCATTGAATCTTCTGAGATCTCTTCGAACAGGCTGGCATCCACTTCCGGCAGCGGCTCGCCGCTGATTGACCGATGGGCCATCGCCCGAACGTGGGAAGTCAGCATTTGCTCCTGAACGTCGTTGGGGACGATGTTGCGGCGGCTTAATAGTGCGAAAACCTGCTGCAGCATCTTGTCGGCCAGCTGTTCGGTTAGCGTGGCCTGCTCCTCTGGGACGTGTGTTACCGCTCCGTTATTCACTTGAATTACCCCGTTGATGTCTCTGGGGATAACACTAATGCCGGGGGCAAAGAGTTTGTAGCGAGTTGTTTTCCACTTCGAAGTGGAAAGGAAGAAGGCAGGCGTGATCTATTTCACATAGTTATTGTGAATGTATTCGCCTCAACCAATTCTCGTGATGAACATCACAAGATCCTCGGTGTCACGGTGGCGAAAACCGGCATGCAGGAAAAGCGAAAAATGTGACGGTGATGGAGTTTTGAATTAACAGAATGTGGGAGGCATCGGCTGACGCCTCCCCACAAAGAGAAATTAACGGTACTTCTTATGGTATGTATTGCGGGTGGTTTTAAACTCTTCCGCTGCGGCCTGGGCTTCTTTGACTTTGCCTTCATTAGCCAGCTTCAGCGCGCCGTCAATCTGGCCGATCAGCACATCGAAACCGTGACGATAGTCTTTCATTTCCGCGCTGTCCGCCGCTTTACCTTCCAGCTTCGGCGGCGTCTCTTTCTGGGCGTCAACCGCCGCTGTGCGCATCTTATTCAGCGCCGCTTTCAGCTCGCCGGCATCTGAAGTTTTCTGCACCACTTGCAGGTTCTCAGCAAGGGTATCCATGTCTTCGCCCAGATCGGCGAAAGCCGATGCCGAACCAAGCGCAAAAGCCGATACGGCCAGCATCGCTAACAGTTTTTTACGCATTGCTCACTTCCTTTTTTATTATTAAGCACACAAGTGTTATTGCCCGGCGATCTTCATCTCCGGCAGCAGTACGGAACCGCACTGAATGTTGCTGCGCGTTTCGATATCGTCGCCGATGGTCACGATATTACGCCACATATCTTTCAGATTTCCTGCAATGGTTATCTCACTGACCGGATACTGAATTTCGCCGTTTTCTACCCAGAAGCCGGACGCGCCGCGTGAGTAGTCGCCGGTGACGCCGCTTACACCCTGCCCCATCAGTTCCGTTACGACAAGGCCGGTTCCCATCTCTTTAAGCAACTTTGCAAAACTCAGGCCGCGGCCGTTGATCCGCCAGTTGTGAATACCGCCGGCGTGGCCGGTGCTCTTCAGCCCCAGCTTACGCGCCGAGTAGTTGGTCAGCAGCCACTGGGTCAGTACGCCGTCTTTAATGATATCCCGGCGTTCCGTACGGACGCCTTCGCTATCAAATGGCGTCGAAGCCAGACCTTTCAGCAGGTGCGGATGCTCTTCAATGGTCAGCCAGTCCGGCAGGATCTGGCTACCCAGCGCATCAAGCAGGAAGGTGGATTTACGGTAAACCGAACCGCCGGCGATCGCCCCGACCAGATGGCCAAACAGACCGGTAGCGACTTCGTTGGCGAAAATCACCGGCGCTTTCATCGTCGATAGCTTACGCGGGGCCAGGCGCGACAGGGTGCGGCGGGCGCACTCTTCGCCAACCCACTCCGGCGATTGCAGGTCGTCTATCGCCCGTCCGATGGTGTAAGCGTAATCGCGCTCCATATCGCCATTCTCTTCGGCAATCACGCAGCTGGAGAGCGAGTGGCGGGTAGAGCAGTAGCTCTGCAGCATGCCGTGGCTGTTGCCGAACACTTTAATGCCGTAGTGGCTGTTAAAGCTGCCGCCTTCGGTATTGCTGATGCGTTTATCGGCTTTTAGCGCCGCCTGTTCAGCGCGGGAGGCCAGCTCGATGGCTTCATCCGGGGAAACTTCCGCCGGATGGAACAGGTCAAGGTCCGGGGCTTCAAAAGCCAGCAGTTCTTTATCCGCCACGCCCGCGCACGGGTCCGGCGAGGTATAGCGGGAGATATCCAGCGCCGCCTGCACCGTGCGGGCAATAGCCTGCGGGCTGAGATCGGTCGAAGACGCGCTGCCTTTGCGATTCTGGTGATAAACGGTGATGCCGAGAGCACCATCGCTGTTGAATTCTACGTTCTCCACTTCGCCGTAGCGGGTGCTCACGCCGATACCGGTAGTTTTACTGACGGAGACTTCCGCGCCGTCGGATTTGCCTGCCGCCAGTTCCAGCGCCGTGGTCACGGCCTCTTCCAGCGTCTTACGCTGTTGTGCAACTTGAGAGATGACTTTCATCGCTAATGCCATAATGTAAGAAGGAGTTAACTGAAGTCTAACAGAGAACCGTTTTTCAGTGCGCGCCTTAACTGGTAACATTAGTCTCTTTTTTAAGGAGCCTGAGATGACAAAGCAGCCCGAAGACTGGCTCGACGACGTCCCTGGTGATGACGTCGAAGATGAAGACGATGAAATTATCTGGGTCAGTAAAAGTGAAATTAAGCGTGACGCCGAAGAACTGAAGCGTCTTGGCGCGGAAATGGTCGAGCTGGGTAAAAACGCGCTCGATAAAATCCCGCTGGATACCGACCTGCGCGACGCGATTGAACTCGCCCAGCGTATCAAGAAAGAAGGCCGCCGCCGCCAGATGCAGCTGATTGGTAAAATGCTGCGCAGCCGCGACGTCGAGCCGATTCGTCAGGCGCTGGACAAGCTGAAGAACCGCCACAACCAGCAGGTTGCGCTGTTCCATAAGCTTGAGCAGATCCGCGATCGTCTGATTGATAATGGTGATGATGCCGTGGCTGAAGTGCTGAACCTGTGGCCAGATGCCGATCGTCAGCAGTTGCGTTCGCTGATCCGCAACGCCAAAAAAGAGAAAGAAGGCAACAAGCCGCCGAAGTCCGCGCGTCTTATCTTCCAGTACCTGCGCGAACTGGCCGAAAGCGAAGGCTAATTCTGTATGACTCCCCGGATTACGGCTGTTGCCCGATCCGGGCGACCCACTCCCTCGAACGCAATGCCATGGACAATGGTCAATTCGAATTTTCCCTGCATTTAAATCGGTTTTAATTTTTCATTTTCATTCGATTTCGCGCATATATTTAACTTTTATTTCACAAGAAAGCCGTTCCATTGCAATCCGGCTGGCAATCTCCCCTCGCCATCAACGCCAATGCCATCAACACAACCTGTTAACTTTATTAAATAAAACAATATAACCCTGCCTTTAGGGCGCTGACTTTATCAGCAGTTTGCTTATCTTTGATCCACCTCTCAAAACGGTTTTGTTATTTCATACATTATAATAATGAAAAATAAATTTCATTAAAGTACAAGAACCGAAACGGTGCGTGCGCGTATTTTTGGCCAGTGAGTTCTGTTCATTAAAACCTGGCGTCTGCAGGCTTTCCTCAGCAGAAAGTCGACAAAATCATCCGCACCGCCGCAGGTGAATCGCCCAGCGGAGGCCATCGTCCGGCAAGAAGCAGGAATTCACTTTTCACGAGAGGGGCTAACCCGGCGGTCGGTTATTTGCCGCCGACCGGAGCCAGATTTTAGAGAGTCGACAGCTATCATCATGGAGAAAAATATGACTACTGTACCAAGGCTGAAATATTTCGTTGATGGTCAATGGCGCGTATCGCAGACCGAACGCTATATGGACGTCTATAACCCAAGTACCGGGGAAGTCATGGCTCAGGCCCCCTGCTGCACCGAGCAAGAAGTGCTGGATGCCGTTGCCGCGGCGCGCAAAGCCTTTCCGGCGTGGTCAGATACGCCGGCCATTAAACGCTCGCAAATTATGTTCCGCGTTCGCGAATTATTAATCCAGCATCAGGACCGCTTAACCGAGCTGGTGGCAAAAGAAAACGGTAAAGCCTGGGGCGACGCCCAGGGCGATGTATTAAAAGCGAAAGAAGGTACCGAGCTTGCCTGCTCGATTCCCACTCTCATGGCCGGTGAAAACCTGATGGACGCCTCTGCCGGGATCGACACCAACCTTTATCGTGAGCCAATTGGCGTGTTCGCCGGTATTGTGCCGTTTAACTTCCCGGCAATGATCCCGATGGGATGGATGGCGCCATTATGCGTCGCCTCCGGTAATACCATGGTGATTAAAGCGGCCAGTATGACGCCGATGACCTGTATGGAAATCACCAAACTCTATCAGGAAGCAGGGGTGCCGGATGGGGTGATTAACGTCGTGACCTGCTCACGCAATGAAGCCGATATCTTGCTGACCCACCCGGACGTCAACGGCGTCTCCTTCGTCGGCTCAACCTCCGTGGGCCTGCACGTTTACTCCAAAGCCGCCGCTCACGGCAAGCGCGTTCAGGCGCTGTGCGAAGCGAAAAACCATGCCCTGGTGCTGGCCGATGCGCCAATTAACCGTACCGCAGCGGGGATTATCAACGCCGCGTTTGGCTGCGCGGGCGAACGCTGCATGGCGCTGCCGGTTGTCGTGGTGCAGGAAGAGATCGCTGATAAGCTGATTGCCGCCGTCGTCGAGAAAGCCAAACAGCTGAAAATCGGCCCCGGCTATCTGCGCGATACCGATATGGGTCCGGTGATTTCTAAAGATCATAAGCAATCGGTCATCAACTGGATTAATAAAGGCATTGAGGAGGGGGCAAAGCTGGTGCTCGACGGTCGCGCTATTCAGGTGCCGGGTCAGGAAAATGGCTTCTACGTCGGGCCAACCATCCTGGATCGCGTAACCGAAGAGATGAGCATCGGCACGCAGGAAATTTTCGGGCCGGTGCTGTGCTTTAAGCGGGTCAAAACCTTCGAGGAAGGTCTGCAACTTATGAACAATAACCCGTTTGCCAACGGCTCGGTTATTTTCACCCAAAGCGGCTACTACGCCCGCGAATTCCAGAAACGCACCCACGGCGGCATGGTCGGTATCAACGTCGGTATACCTGTGCCGGTCGGCGTATTCCCGTTCTCAGGCCATAAGCAGTCCTTCTTCGGCGACCTGCACTGCCTGGGCAAAGACGGCGTCCGTTTCTACACCGAATCAAAATGCGTGACCTCGCGCTGGTTTGATGAAGAGGAAGCGAAACGCGAAAAAGTCGACTCCTGGGACGGTACGATTTAAACGCCGCTAATACCCCAAATAATTCAAGTTGCAGTCAACGCACCAGCCGCTCGAAGTATGACGGTCAACTCCCTCCAGATATTGCTTCAGCAATATCTGGAGCATTAATTCGATTTTTTTACTCTGCACGTGTCGCTGAATCGTAAATGACGAATGCACACTAAAAAAATCCTTAATATTAAATGGAGTTTCCTATGACCCAGGCCTTCTCAATTCCTCGCAGTATTATTTATGGCGAAAATGCTTTAGAACATCTTTCCACCCTGAGCGGCAAAAAAGCCGCGTTAGTCACTGGCGGAAGTTCCATGAAGCGTTTTGGCTTTCTGGATAAAGCCGTCAGCGAACTCAATAAAGCAGGTATGGAGTGCATTATTATCGATAATGTCGAACCCAATCCGTCCATTAAAACCGTCTGGCGCGGCGCAAAAGCGATGCAGGCTTTTGAACCGGACTGGATAGTGGCGATTGGCGGCGGCTCCGCGCTTGATGCCGCAAAAGTAATGTGGTGTTTCTACGAGCATCCGCAGCTGAAGTTCGAGGATATTCTCCCGGTCGGTTCCATGCCGGCGCTACGCAATAAAGCCCGATTTGTGGCGATCCCTTCCACCAGCGGCAGCGCCTCTGAGATCACCGCATTTTCGGTGATCACCGACACGGCAAATCATATCAAATACCCGATTGTTGCCGCCGATCTGGTACCGGATATCGCCATTCTCGACCCCACCATTCCGGCAAAAATGCCGCCGCACGTTACCGTTCATACCGGAATGGACGTTCTGACCCACGCCATTGAAGCCTATGTGTCCACCGCGGCCAACTCGTTTACTGACCCCTATGCGGTAGAAGCGATTCGGCTGGTGTTTACGTATCTGGAAATCGCCTGGCGCTCACCTGATGATTTAAACGCCCGCATGCATATGCACAATGCTTCTGCGCTGGCGGGAATCGCCTTCACCAACGCCTCGCTGGGGTTAGTTCATTCAATGGCGCATAAGATTGGCGGCGAGTTTGGTATTACCCACGGTCTGGCAAACGCGATTATGCTGCCTTATATCATTCAATATAATGCGAAGTTCACCAAAAAATATCGTCAGCTGGAAGCGGCGTTAGGCATCAAAAACCTGATTGAAGCGATCAACGCGCTGAATCAACGTCTGGGCGTGCCGAAAACGCTAAGCCAGTGCGGCGAAGTTGAAATCAATGAAATCACCTTTGTGAACGTCCTCGACAGAATGAGTCACCATGCCGTTGACGATCCCTGCACATTAACGAATCCTAACTATCCGTCCGTTCAGGATGTCAAAGGGCTCTATACCAAAGCGTTCTACGGCGCTTGATAACCTCCCCGCTGCGTTTTTTTACACGATAAAGCCGCTTCAACCAGGGCCGCCTGGGCCACTAAAGCCCGGCGGCCCTGTCGTTTCTAAAGGCTTCATCATAGCCGTAGCCAGTAATAGCTGAATCGTTAAAGCTAAAATCATCTTGATTCACATTTTTTTAGCAACAACTTTTATAATTACTTAAAAAAAGCGATTTAAATCTCATTTAAAAATATAAAAACGGCCGTTTTCTCACCAGGTGAGACACTTCACATTTTCATAATCCACTTACAACTAAATTCCCTGCATCAGCAACACAATCGATTCAGCAAAAGGGTTAAAAAATGAAAAAAACATTAGCTTTAACAGCAATCGCTATGCTTGTTTCTGGGCCTGTAGTCGCGAAAACATGGGTGCTGACAAGCGCTGAAAGCGGTATGGATAAAGGAAACTGGCAGATAACCAGCGACCAGCTGAAGATAAAAGATCATAACTTCAGCATTGAGCAAAAAGTCCTTCACGGCGGGAAACAGGAAGGCAGCAAAATCCTCGTGATCCACAGCAAAGACGGCCTGACGATTACCCTGAGCCCGACTCGCGGCATGAATCTACTGAAAATCGAAGGTTTTGGTTCACGGATGGGCTGGGACTCACCGGTAAAAGAGGTGGTCAACCCGGCCTTTATTAACCTCGAAAGCCGCAACGGGCTGGGCTGGCTGGAAGGCTTCAATGAAATGATGGTGCGCTGCGGCTATGAATGGACCGGCCACCCGGTAACCGCAGACGGGCAGATTTATACCCTGCACGGTAAAGTCGGCAACACGCCGGCTTCACAGGTGGAAGTGGAAGTCGCGGACACCGCGCCGTATGAAATTCGCGTTCGCGGGCTGGTGAAGGAGAGCACGTTTAAGAAAGCGGATCTGCAGACCATGACCGAGCTGCGCTATGTACCCGGCAGCAACAGCTTCAGCCTGCACGATGTCTTAACCAACCATGCTGACTATCCGCATGACTATCAGATTATCTATCACAGCAACTTTGGCAAGCCGATCCTCGAAGAGGGGGCCCGCTTTATGGCGCCGATCGCCAGCATCAGCCCGTTCAATGACTACGCCAAAGCCGGCTTAAAAACCTGGCAAACCTACGCCGGTCCAACCAAAGATTTCGATGAAATGGTGTTTAACATGCAGCCGCTGGCGGACGAAAATCATCAAACGCTGGCCGCCGTGGTCAACAAAGCCGGCGACAAAGGGGCATCGATTCAGTTTGATACCCGCCAGCTGCCGGTGCTGACGCTGTGGAAAAACACCGATACCGAGAAACAGGGTTACGTGACCGGTATTGAGCCGGGTACCAGCTACGCCTATCCGGTAACCATCGAGCGCGAGCAAAAACGCGTTAAGCAGCTTCAGCCCGGGGCAAGCACCCAGTTTGATCTGACCTATACGCTGCTGCACAGCAGCGAGCAGGTTGCCGACGTGGAGAAGAAAATCGCGGCCATTCAGGGCGATACCAAAGTGGCGGAAAACGAAACGCCTATCGCGAAGGAGTAGCGTAAGCTTTGAGCCCATCCCGGGTTGCGGCGTAACGCCTGACCCGGGCTACCGGCCCGCAGACGGCGCTGAACCCGTAGCCCGGCTAAGCGCAGCGCGAGCCGGGAAAAAAGCGGAGATGACATTGCGCGCTGCCTCCCGGAGGCGGCGCTTGACGCGCCTGACCCGGGCTACCGGCCCGCAGACGACGGTAAACCCGTAGCCCGGCTAAGCGCAGCGCGAGCCGGAAGAAAAGCGGAGATGACATTGCGCGCTGCTTCCCGGAGGCGGCGCTTGACGCGCCTGACCCGGGCTACCGGCCCGCAGACGGCGCTGAACCCGTAGCCCGGCTAAGCGCAGCGCGAGCCGGGAGAAAAGCGGAGATGACATTGCGCGCTGCCTCCCGGAGGCGGCGCTTGACGCGCCTTGTCCGGGCTACCGGCCCGCAGACGGCGCTGAACCCGTAGCCCGGCCAAGCGCAGCGCGAGCCGGGAAAAAAGCGGAGATGACATTGCGCGCTGCTTCCCGGAGGCGGCGCTTGACGCGCCTTGTCCGGGCTACCGTCCCGCAGACGACGGTAAACCCGTAGCCCGGCTAAGCGCAGCGCGAGCCGGGGAAAAAAGCGGAGATGACATTGCGCGCTGCTTCCCGGAGGCGGCGCTTGACGCGCCTTGTCCGGGCTACAAAACCTTGACCGCGCCAGCCTGCTCCATGACCACCAAACGCAAATCCTGCGCAAAGCGCTGGTACTGCGCCTCATTAATCGGCTGCGGATAGCTCAACACGATCAGTTCATGATCGGCGATGCCCTGATGATAGGTCGGATGACGATGCGCCCAGGGATTC
This sequence comes from Klebsiella sp. PL-2018, assembly GCF_019048985.1. NCBI lineage: Bacteria > Pseudomonadati > Pseudomonadota > Gammaproteobacteria > Enterobacterales > Enterobacteriaceae > Klebsiella > Klebsiella sp. PL-2018. Next base: position 576,625 of record NZ_CP077673.1, on the reverse strand, counting down.
GCGCAAAATCCCATGGTTTCATAAAAGCGCAGGCGCTTATGGGCAACTTCGCTGGTCAGCGGATCGATTTCCAGAACGGTCAGCGGCGCGCGCTGAAGTATTTCAGCTAACAGCCGCTTGCCGTAGCCGCGCGATCGCAAGGTATCGTCGATGGCCAGATGTTCAACGTAGCGATAGTCAGCAAACCGCCAGCAGCCGCTCAGGCCAATAAACTGGCCATCATCGAACCAGGCTTCCAGTTCATAATGCGGATTATCAAGCGCCTGCTGCTTAGCCTCGGCTTCACGCTGCTCGTGCCACGGGAAGGCCCTGCCGTACAGCGCATCAAGCGCGGGAAAATGCGCGGAATCGGTAGAGGTCACTCTTTCTGAATTCAACATGAACCCTCCTGGCCACAAAAACTATCCGCCCTCACGCGGAGGGCGGATAAACGAGGAGAATAGCCTACTCGGCCGCCTCGGCTTTTTTCGCCAGCTTATCGAGCAGCTTCTGATGAATGCCGCCAAATCCACCGTTGCTCATCACCAGAATGTGGTCGCCAGGATGGGCGGTTTTAACAATCATATCCACCAGCGCATCGACATCGGCGCTCCAGTGCGCAGGCTGTACGCAAGCGTCAGCCACTTCAGCAACCTGCCACGGAATATGCTGCGGCTGCAGCAGGAAGACCTCGTCCGCGCGACCGAGAGACGGCGCCAGGTCGTCTTTGCAAATGCCCATTTTCATGGTGTTAGAACGGGGTTCAAGCACGGCAAGAATACGCGCGGTACCGCCAACTTTGCCGCGTAGCGCCTGCAGGGTCGCCAGAATCGCCGTCGGGTGGTGGGCGAAATCATCGTATACGGTCACGCCGTTGGCTTCGCCGCGCAGCTCCAGACGGCGGCGGGCGTTGATAAAGCTGCCCAGCGCGTTGGCCGCATCGGCAGGCAGCACGCCGACATGCCGGGCGGCGGCGATGGCCATCAGGCCGTTATGCATATTATGCTCGCCGACCAGCGCCCACTTCACTTCGCCGACTTTCTCGCCGTCCAGCCACACTTCCCAGGAGGAAGCATCGGTGGTGAGCTTTTTCGCCTGCCAGTGCCCCTGTTCGCCAACCAGCTCCTGCTCGCTCCAGCAGCCCATCGCCATCGTCTGCTTCAGATTGATGTCGTTCTCCGGCAGGATAATCTTGCCTTTGCCCGGCACAATACGCACCAGATGATGAAATTGCTTCTGGATAGCTTTTAGATCGTCAAAGATGTCCGCGTGGTCGAATTCAAGGTTATTGAGAATCAACGTGCGCGGGCAGTAATGAACAAATTTGGAACGTTTATCGAAGAAAGCGCAGTCGTATTCATCGGCTTCAATCACGAAGAACGGGCTGTCGCCGAGGCGCGCGGAAACATCGAAGTTGCCCGGAACGCCGCCGATAACAAAGCCCGGCTTGTAGCCGCAGGCTTCGAGGATCCAGGTCGCCATGCCGGCAGTGGTGGTTTTCCCGTGCGTTCCGGCAACCGCCAGCACCCAGCGATCGCGCAGCACGAAATCGTGCAGCCACTGGGGACCGGACATGTAAGGGATATTATTTTCCAGCACCGCTTCCACGCACGGGTTTCCGCGCGTCATTGCGTTACCGATGATCACCAGGTCCGGCTGCGGATCCAGCTGGCTGGCATCATATCCTTGAATTAACTCAATTCCCTGGTTTTCCAGCAGGGTACTCATTGGCGGATAGACGTTCGCATCCGACCCCGTTACCTCATGACCGAGGGAACGCGCCAGCATCGCCAGCCCCCCCATAAACGTGCCACAGATTCCTAAAATATGAATGCGCATTCGTCATTTCCTTCTCTTATCTGAAGCACAGTTTACCGGGATGTTGGGGGGGAAAGAAATGCATTTCAGGCGAATCCGTATTTTGCTGGCGCGATTCACCAGTGCGAACTTTTTTTATTCTTTGTTAAGATTGTTATGTTCGTTTTACTTCACATAAACATGCAGGGAACGGGTTATGAAAACGTTAGGTGAATTTATTGTCGAAAAGCAGCACGAGTTCTCTCACGCAACCGGCGAGCTTACTGCTTTGTTGTCGGCGATAAAGTTAGGCGCCAAGATCATCCACCGCGATATCAACAAGGCCGGCCTGGTCGATATCCTGGGTGCCAGCGGTGCTGAAAACGTTCAGGGCGAGGTTCAGCAAAAACTCGACCTGTTTGCCAATGAAAAGTTGAAAGCCGCACTGCGAGCACGCGATATTGTTGCCGGGATCGCCTCTGAAGAAGAAGATGAGATCGTCGTCTTTGAAGGATGCGAACACGCCAAATACGTGGTGCTGATGGACCCGCTGGATGGATCTTCTAACATCGACGTTAACGTCTCTGTTGGCACGATCTTCTCTATTTACCGCCGCGTCACGCCGGTGGGCACCCCCGTTACCGAAGAAGATTTCCTGCAACCGGGCAACCGACAGGTCGCCGCGGGCTATGTGGTGTATGGCTCCTCGACGATGCTGGTTTACACCACCGGCTGCGGCGTCCACGCCTTTACCTATGACCCCTCCCTTGGCGTCTTCTGCCTGTGCCAGGAGCGCATGCGCTTCCCGGAAAAAGGCAACACCTACTCGATTAACGAAGGTAACTACATTAAGTTCCCGATGGGCGTGAAGAAGTACATTAAGCACTGCCAGGAAGAAGATAAAGAGACCCAGCGCCCGTATACCTCACGCTACATCGGCTCTCTGGTGGCGGATTTCCACCGCAACCTGCTTAAAGGCGGCATCTATCTCTATCCGAGCACCGCCAGCCACCCGGACGGTAAACTGCGTCTGCTGTACGAATGCAACCCGATGGCGTTCCTTGCGGAACAGGCGGGCGGTAAGGCCAGCGATGGTAAAGAGCGTATTCTGGATATCATCCCGGAAAGCCTGCATCAGCGCCGTTCTTTCTTCGTCGGCAACAACCATATGGTTGAAGACGTCGAAAACTTTATTAAAGAGTTCCCGGACGCGTAACCCGCCTCTTCCCCTCCCGCCTTACGGGAGGGGAAATCCTTCCATCAGTGCCCCACCCTTGTCACCGGCGAACTCTGCCGATTCTCCCACAGCACCGTCAGGCCGCGCTGCAGCGCGATAAAGATGAACAGAAGGATACCGATAGCGATCTTGGTCCACCATGAACTCAGCGTACCATCGAAGTTGATGTAGGTTTGAATCAGCCCCTGAATGGCGACGCCAAACAACGTGCCGAGAACCGTCCCCACCCCACCGCTCAACAGCGTACCGCCGATAACCACCGATGCAATCGCGTCCAGTTCAACGCCAACGCCCGCCAGCGCATAGCCCGCCTGGGTATAGATGGAGAAAACGATCCCCGCCAGCGTCGCCAGCCCGGTAGAGAGCATATAAATGCGGATCGTCGTGCTCCGCGTGGAAATCCCCATCAGGTTCGCCGAAGTCGCATTACCGCCGATGGCATAAACCTGATTGCCAAAGCGGGTGCGGTGGGCCATAAAAATTCCGCCGATCACCACCAGCAGCATCAACAGCCCCATCGCGCTCAGACGCCCGCCGCCGGGGATGGTCCATGCCAGTCCTGACAGCGCGTCATACACCGGATGATTAATGGGAATCGACTCTTCCGAGACCAGGTAGCTGACGCCGCGCAGGAAAAACATCCCGGCGAGGGTGATGATAAACGCCGGGATCTTCAGCGCATCAATAAGCAGGCCCATAAACGCGCCAAAGGCGCAGCCCATCACCAGCACCAGCGGAAACGCCACCAGCGGCGAAATCCCCCAGAAACCGATCGCTTTAGCGAGAAATACGCCGGTAAAGGCGATCACCGACCCGACCGACAGATCGATCCCGCCGGAGAGGATCACGAAGGTCATGCCGACGGCGATGATCCCAAGAAAGGCATTGTCGGTCAGGATATTGCAGATCACCCGCGTCGAGGCAAAGCCGGGAAACTGGGTCAGGCAGTAAAGGTATCCCAGTACGAAGACCGCGAGGGTAATCATTAACGGTAAATTACGTTTTATCATGGCCGCGCATCCCCTTCAGTATGCTGATAAAGCGCGGCGACTGGACGATCAGTACGCACAGCACCACCACCGCTTTGACTACCTGATTAAGCTCCGGCGGGAATCCTGACAGCAGGATCCCGGTATTCATCCCCTGGATAATCAGCGCCCCGACGACCGAGAGCAGCAGGTTAAAACGCCCGCCCATCAGCGAGCCGCCGCCGATAACCACCGCCAGGATGGCGTCCAGCTCCAGCCATAGCCCGGCATTATTGGCATCCGCGCCGCGAATATCCGCCGCAACGATAATCCCGGCAATCGCCGCGCAAACGCCGCTCAGCACGTAGGCCAACATCACGACGATGCGGGTATTTACCCCGGCGTTTTTCGCCGCACGAATGTTAATCCCCACCGCTTCGATAAACATCCCCAGCGCGGTTTTGCGGGTAAACAGCCAGAACAGCACCAGCGTCACGATCGCGATAATCACCGGCGTCGGGAACAGCAGTAGCGATCCGCTGCCGAGCCACGCCAGATGCGGAGAGTCAAAGGTCACGATCTGCCCGGAGGTGATCAGCTGCGCCACGCCGCGTCCGGCGACCATCAGGATCAGCGTGGCGACGAACGGCTGGATCTTCAGCACCGCCACCAGAATGCCGTTCCACAGACCGGCCAGCGCGCCGGCCCCCAGCGATGCGAGCAGCACAACCGTCAGGCTGTGCCCCGCCACGGTCATTGACGCCGCCGTTGCGCCGGCAATCGCCATCACCGCTCCGACGGAGAGGTCAATCCCGCCGGTGGCGATAACCAGCGTCATGCCAATCGCCAGCAGCGCCACCGGCGCGGCGCGGTTCAAAATATCTATCGGGCTGCCGAACAGTCGCCCGTCCTGGAGCACGATCTGGTAGAAATGCGGGGCGACCAGGCTGTCAACGACCAGCACCAGCAGCAGCGCAATAATTTGCGGCATCCCTTTTGGCCAGTTAAAGCGCCGTTTCGGCTGGCCGGTTTTCGGAACAGATTGAGGCATCATCGGTTACTCCTTATGCCGCAATAGCGTTCATGATCGCCGGCACGGAGAGCTCGCTCAGAACCAGCTCCGCCACCTGCTGGCGATCGCGCATGATAATCACCCGATCGGCGTAACCCACCAGCTCTTCCAGCTCTGAAGAAATGACCAGCAGCGCCAGACCATCGGCGCACAGGGTTTCAATCAGGCGGATGATTTCGGCGTGGGCGCCAACGTCAATACCGCGAGTCGGTTCATCAAGGATCAAGAACTGCGGCTTCGTCAGCAGCCATCGGGAGAGCAGCACCTTCTGCTGATTACCGCCGGAGAGAAATTCGATCGGCTGTTCAGCGCTGGGGGTACGAATACCCAGTTGACGAATGAAACGTTCAGCAATCTCATTTTGTTCGCGCCGACCAATCGGCCGCAGCCAGCCGCGCTGCGCCTGGAGCGCGAGAACGATATTTTCCCGCACCGAGGCGGCGGCGATAATGCCGTCGGTTTTACGATCTTCCGGACAGAAGCCGATCCCGAGGCAGGATGCCTGATGCGGCGAGCGCAGGGTTTGCGGCTTGCCTTTGATCCACGCTTTGCCGCTGTCGGCGGGTTTAATGCCAAAGATCACCTCCGCCGTTTCCGTACGTCCCGAGCCTAACAGCCCCGCCAGGCCGACGATTTCACCGGGACGGACCTGCAGACTAAACGGTGCGATGGTGCCTTTTTTGCCAAAATCTTCGAAGGCGGCCACCGGCTTATCGCTCAGCAGGGTGCGGCCCGCGCGCTGCAGGGCGTTATGCTCCAGTTCACGGCCCAGCATCATCTTCACCAGTTCAATTTGCGGCAGCTCGCGGGTTTCCCGGCAGCCGACAAAACCGCCGTTACGCAGCACGGTGATGCGATCGCTGACGGCATAGACCTGGTCGAGGAAGTGGGTGACGAAAATCAGGCTGACCCCGCTATCGCGCAGCTGGCGCATCAGGGTAAAGAGCATCTCCACCTCCTGGGTATCCAGGCTGGCGGTCGGTTCATCAAGAATTAACACTTTTGCTGACAGGTCGATCGCCCGGCAGATCGCGACAATCTGCTGCATCGCCACCGAAAAGCGGTTCAGCGGTTCACGGACATCAAGAGAAAAACCGTAGGACGCCATCAGCGCGGTGGCGCGCTTTTCCATCTCTTTACGCCGCAGCAGGCCAAAGCGTCTGGGCTCGCGGCCGATAAACAGATTGTCCGCCACCGACATATTAGGCAGCAGGTTCACTTCCTGATAGACGGTGCCGATCCCCAGCTGCTGGGCGTGAGCGGTATTTTTCGGCGCGATCTCCCGCCCTTCCAGCCAGATGGCCCCGCGATCGGCATGATAGACGCCGGTCAGCGCTTTGATCAGGGTGGATTTACCTGCGCCGTTTTCGCCTAACAGAGCCATGATTTCGCCCCGGCGCAGGCTAAAATTAACGTTATCCAGCGCCTTCACGCCGGGGAAAAATTTGCTAAGCCCTTCAGTACGAAGGATTTCCTGATGTAATTCGCCGTTCATGCTCTCCCCCCTCACCTTTGCCCTCTCCCCGATGGGAGGAGAGGGAAATCAGCCGCGCTTTAGCGACCGGGGACATCCCGGAGGCGGCGGTGAACCTGTCATTCGGCTACTCAGTAGCCCATATTTTTCTTCTTCTCTAACTCTTCTTTCGCCGTATCCGGCAGGTAGAGGGTCGATTTGGTGATGGTGACTTTTTCAGGCAGGGTGCCGTCTTTTTTGTATTTCTCCAGCGCATCGAACGCCGGACCGGCCATATTCGGCGTCAGCTCGACGCTGGCATTGGCCTCGCCGGCCATCATCGCTTTATAGATATCCGGCACGCCGTCGATAGAGCCGGTGAGGATATCTTTGCCCGGCTTCAGCCCGGCCTCTTTAATCGCCTGAATGGCGCCAATCACCATATCGTCGTTATGGGCGTAAACCATGCAGATGTTCTTGCCGTTGTTTTCCGCTTTGATAAAGCTCTCCATGACTTCTTTGCCCTTGCTGCGGGTAAAGTCGCCGGACTGGGAGCGGATAATTTTGATATTAGAGGCTTTAGAAATGGCCTCAGCGAAGCCTTTCTTGCGGTCAATCGCCACGCTGGCCCCTACGGTGCCCTGCAGTTCAACAACGTTACACGGCTTGCCGTCGACGGTTTTCACCAGCCACTCACCGATCAGCTGGCCTTCCAGCACGTTGTTCGCGGTGACGGTGGTCATGTAGAGATCTTTGTCTTTAACATCAATTGAGCGGTCGAGCAGGAATACCGGGATTTTGGCCTCTTTCGCTTCTTTCAGTACCGGCTCCCAGCCGGTCGCTACGACCGGCGCGATGAAGATGGCATCGACGCCCTGAGCGATAAAGGAGCGTACGGCTTTAATCTGGTTTTCCTGTTTTTGTTGCGCGTCGGCAATCTTCAGAGTGATGCCGCGCTTCGCGGCCTCCTCTTTCGCGACGTTAGTTTCGGCCGCGCGCCAGCCGGATTCAGAACCGACCTGCGAAAAACCTACGGTAAGAGGGGCAGCCATGACCATAGACGACATAGCTGCGGAAACTGCTGTGACAAGAAGTAAGCGCTTCCACATAAGAGGATCCTCGTAGGGTTATTGTTGGTTAAAGCCTCACCTGCGGACAAACTATAGACAATCGGAGATGTAACTGAATGCGTTACATCACACTTCAAAAAAGTTAATTAGATGTTAATCGGCGGCCATCTCACCAGCGGAGAGCCGGTGAGGCTTCGCGAGCCGCGCGAGCTTCGCCGTTTATGACGAAATTTTGCACACTTTGAGATATCAAGCATATGCAATGAAAACGGTTACATAATTTTATTCAGTATGCGGCTATGTTTATGGATTTTCAGGCTGTCTTACGCTGAAAAATTCAGACTCCACCCACCCGTTCTGGGGAAAAAGAAGCGAAGACATTCGATGTGAGTTGGCTATAATACCGGGCACTTGTTTGCCATACATTTTAAAGGAAACAGACATGAGCTTACTCAACGTACCTGCGGGCAAAGATCTGCCGGAAGACATCTACGTCGTGATCGAGATCCCGGCGAACGCAGATCCTATCAAATACGAAGTCGACAAAGAGAGCGGTGCACTGTTCGTTGACCGTTTCATGTCCACGGCGATGTTCTATCCGTGCAACTACGGCTACATCAACCACACCCTGTCCCTGGACGGCGACCCGGTTGACGTTCTGGTCCCGACGCCGTACCCGCTGGAGCCAGGTTCAGTCATCCGCTGCCGTCCGGTTGGCGTGCTGAAAATGACCGACGAATCCGGTGAAGATGCGAAACTGGTTGCGGTACCGCACACCAAGCTGAGCAAAGAGTACGATCACATTAAAGATGTGAACGACCTGCCGGAACTGCTGAAAGCGCAGATCACCCACTTCTTCGAGCACTATAAAGACCTCGAAGCGGGCAAATGGGTTAAGGTTGACGGCTGGGACAACGCTGAAGCGGCGAAAGCTGAAATCGTGGCTTCCTTCGAGCGCGCTAAGAAGTAATTCAGCCGCACTCAGGTTCGCAAAAACACCGCCTCCGGGCGGTGTTTTTTTGGCCGTTGATCCATGCCCGAGCGGCGGCTGACGCCTTAGCCGGCGACAGCACCTAACGCCACAAAAAACAACGCCACCCGAAGGTGGCGTTATCGTTATTAATACTGGTCTTTATCCAACCAGTTGCCGCTTTCTATCAGCGTGAAGCCCTCAACGGGGCGCTGATAGACATACATCCAGGCGCTACCGTAGGGCGTCTGGATCAGGTGACGAGCATACTCGCCGCCTTTGGTACGCAGCGCATCCAATTCAGCCAGCGTCGATGCGTCAATACGATAGACCTCACCATGTACCGTGCCATCGCCGGGCACCGCGCCTGGATAGTGGCCCAGGCTGTACAGTTGATAATCATTGACACTATGATCGCCCAGCCACTGAGCGTTGGTCATCCAGTGGCTGTTGCCTTGTTTGCGTCGTAAACTGCCGTAAACAAATATTCGCATTGCTAAAACTCAAACTGATAGAGCAAATCGAGAGCCTGGTCTACGCCAGACACAGCTTCCATATATAGCTTAGGCATCAGGCGATAGCGTAACGTCAACGTCGCCAGGGAGTCAAAGATCCCTACCCCATATTTTACCTGCAGACCCGGCAGTACATAGCCGCTGACCACCACCTGGGAGGAGTCGCCCACTCCCTCGGTATCCAGCGCCAGATTGCTTACGCCAAACGTCTCGCCGATTTTACCCACAACCTGACCACTTTGTGCAACCCCCATACCAATAAGCATTGAAGTCATGGCTGCGCTATCGCTCTGTCCGCTGCCTAAACCCTGCCCGCGTAGCAGGTAAGAGAGCGCTTCCTGCTGCGACATCGCCGGATCGGAGAAAATCTCCGCCTTCGGCTGATCGGCCGAGCCGGTCACGCGAACGCCGGCGATAACGTCGTCCTCGGTGGCGTCCGGATTACGAATGGCTTCGATATTCAGCAGCGGCTGATCCGGCGGACCAGAGAACAGCAGCTCGCCTTTACGCACGATCAGATCCTGGCCGTAGGCATGGAAACGCCCTTCCGGGATGTTGATCTGCCCGTTGAGCCCCAGCCCCTGTTTGTCCTGCGCCACTTTCAAATCGCCGGTCAGACGCGCTTTCAGACCAAAGGCGTCGAGACGAACGTTGTTGCCCACGTGAATCGTCAGATTGCTGTTGATAGGGATACCGGCGCTCTGCTGCTTAATCGGCTGCAGATTTTTATCCAGCATCACTTCGTCAGATGAGACCCCAACGGCGCTTTCCGGCACTTCGTTGACGACGATACGCGCCCAGGGTACGTCAACGCTGCCATCCAGGTTAAACAGGCTTGGCGTGGCGGTAAAGACCACGTCCGGCGACACATCCAGGCGCACCATCGGCGGCACGGTTATCCGCACCCGGCTGCCCTTCGCCGCAATCTGCGCGCGCCAGTTGTCAATCTGCGTCCAGTCGGCGTTGCCGCTGAGCGCAATCTGTCCCTGGCGAGTGTTCACCGTCCCCTGCAGGGTCGAACGGGTACCGGTAAAATTCATCGCCAGCTGGCTCGGCTGCATATCAAACGGCATAAAGTTACCGTCAATATCCACGCCGTTCAGCTGCATCTGACCGAAAAGCTGCGGGCTCTGGACGTTACCGCCCAGCGTCAGACGCGCGTTCAGTCTCCCTTCCGCCTTTTCACCGCGCGAGAAGATAGGGTTGATCATCGCCAGCGAGAAGTTGCTGATATTGACGTTACCGCCCAGATTGCGTCGGCCCTGGGGATCGGTGACCTGCACCTGTCCGTCCAGCTGGCCATTGTTGGTCAGGCGAATCAGCCAGCCCAGCTGGGCGCGGTTATTGTGCAGATCGGCCGTGAGGTTCAGGGTATCGAAAGCCACCGGCAGCGGCGCGTCGTTAACCGTCTGCGTCACCTTCACGTTACGCCCGCTCAGGGTGACCTTACCCTGCGGCAGCCCCTCTTTGGTGGTGTCCCAGCTCACATCGGCATTACCGCTAAACACGCCGCTGGCCTGTGTCGCTTCCGGCATAAAGGGCTTGAGCATCGCGAGATCGAAACGGTTGAGGTTCACCACCGCGCGCCCGCTCGCGCCGGCGTCGATGGTCTGCGGTACGCACAGCTCGGCGTTCGGGTTAGTCCAGCAGTGCGGCCCGATGCTGATTTTCTGCTCAAGGTTGCGGTAATCCAGCGCGATATCACGCGTCAGCGCCACCGGCCCCACCGGGGTCTGGAAACGGGTATTGCTCAGCGTGCCTTTCCAGCGCTCCGCTTTGCGGTCAAAGCTCCCCGCCAGCGAGAGCTGCCCGGAGACCGGATCGCCCTGCACCCGCAGCTGCAGGTCGTGCTGCTTCTCATTGCCCTTCGCATTGAGCTGCACCAGGCTGATATTCACGCCCGGCTGGCTAATACGGTCTACGCGTACGTCAAGGTTACCGCCAATCTGGTCGGTGGATTTCACATCGCCCTTCACGTTCACCTGAGCCACCGACAGCTCCTGCCAGCGCAGCGCCCGGGCGGTGATATCCGCCAGCAGCTGCGGCGCGTCGACGGTGCCGCGAACCTTCACCAGCCCTTTCGCCGTCCCGCCCAGGCCCGGCAGGGCGTTATCGAGATGCGGCGCGTCAATGGTGGCGTCAAGGTTAAGGTCTTTGACCCCCAGCTCGCCTTTCACGTCGGCGCTGTTAGGGCCTAAAGCCAGATGCAGGCCGGGGATTTTCCACTGCATATAGCTGTTGCCCTGCAGCGATCCGCTTACATCGACTTTATTTTGCTTCACGTTACCGGTAATTTTCAGCTCCGGCACCGACATCTGCCAGCTGCCGCCGTACAGGCTGCCCTGGGTCTTAATCAGACCGTTGAGCTTCGACGGCCAGTCCGGGACCTCTTTAGCGGTGTTGATACCGTCAAGCGTCAGTTCGCCGCGCCAGCTGATCGCCTGCTGCCAGTCGAGCAGCGCCTTCAGTTCGGTTTTCCCTTCGAGGGCGGCGACGGTGAGCTTATCGAGATTCACCTGCTGCTCGTTGCCCTTCGCGTTCAGGTTAATCTTCGCTGGCGGCAGCGACTGCCCTTTCACCGCGGTGCTAAAGGCCAGGGTGTAGTCGGTCATCTTGCCGTTAAATTTCAGCAGAAGATCGTCAGCCTGATACGCTTTCTCGCCGGTAAACGGCCAGTAGAGCTGCTGGCTTTTCACCTCCATATCCAGCGGCAGGCCGGCCTCAGCCAGCTGCGTTTCGGCGCGCAGCGTCATCGCGACTGGACCATTCAGATCGACGCCGACCGTGAGCTTTTTACGCACTTCGCCGCCCACTTTTAGCTGCACTTTCTCGCCCTTCAGGGGGTCAATATTCAGCGTACCGTTGAGGGTGATATCGACCGGCCAGTTATCCTGCAGCTGCGCGTTACCGGAAGCCGTGACTTTCCCCTGGTCGGAGTCTACGTCCAGCGCGTCCAGCTTCATCTGCCCATCGATGCTGCTGACTTTAAGCAGCAGATTGTAGATGGTTATATCGGTATCGCCGGTGAGACGCAGCTGCTCGCCGCGGAACGCCTGAATATTAAGATTCAACGGCAGATGGACGTCAGTCATTTCCGGCAGCACCGGTTTCGAGAACAGCTCTTTCATCGTCTCGCCGAGCGGCTTTTCTTCCGGCTGCGGGTTGTCAATTTTCGGCTCGACGACCTGCTCCTGGGCCACCTTCGCCACCTTCGGCAGCGCGATGAGCAACCCCTGCAGCGAGGTCGGCGTCAGGGTGAGGTTTTTCTCCTGCCAGTTGAGCCCCGTGGAAAAGTCGCGCACCGAGACGGCGGTATCGTCAATTTTCACGTTGACGTTATGCAGCGCCACCCGGCTCAGGGTGACGGGATAAGGCGTGGAGAGATTCAGCGGCCCGCTCTCTTCTTCTTCAACCGGCGCCGCTGGCGGCATCTTGCTGGTATCGATCGCCACATAGATATCGCGCAGGGAGATATCGTTGACGCACAGGCTGCTGTCCCACAGGCAGCGCAGCTTAACGCCCAGATGGAACTGGCCGGCGGTGACCGCCACGCCCGGCTGCTCAAAGCGCACGTTCTCCAGCGTCAGATCGCGCCAGCCGCCGGTGGCTTTACCGATTTCCAGCCCCGGGACCCAGCGATCGGCGGCTTTGATAACCAGATGCAGACCGGTCGTCGTCCCCACCAGGAATCCTACCGTCCCCAGCAGCAGCAGCAGAAAAATCAGTACGCCGAGGCTTATCTTCTTCCATAAACTCATAATTCAGGCCCCAGACCGATGTAAAACTGTAAACCGTGCTCTTCTTTGTCGCCGATCGGTCTGGCGATATCCAGCTTGATTGGCCCGACCGGAGACTGCCAGCGCACGCCGAGGCCGGCGCCGGTTTTAAAGTTGCTTTCGCGGATATCGCTTACCGCTTCACCGCTATCGACGAACACCGCGCCCCACCACTTGCCGCTCACGTTGTACTGATACTCCAGCGAGCCGGTAGCCAGCTTCGAGGCCCCCATCAGTTTGCCGTCGTCATCTTTTGGCGAGATAGATTTGTATTTATAACCGCGAATGCTGCGGTCGCCGCCGGCGAAGAAACGCAGATCCGGCGGGACTTTGCTGAAGTTATCGGCCTCAATCCAGCCGAGGTTGCCGCGCACCACGAAGCGGTGGCGGTCATAAAGGGTACGGATCCAGACGTCCTGCGCCTGCATCACAATAAAGTTAATATCCGAGCCCCACATGGTGTTGGAGTAGTCCACCGAATAGCGCTGCGAATCGCCCCAGGTCGGCATCAGGCCGCCGCGCGAACGGGTACGGTTCACCGACACGCCGGGATAGATCAGCATGGTGGTGTTGGTGACGTTGGCCTGGGTAAAGTGGTCAAGACTCCAGCGCAGGTTCAGCGCGCGCTGCCAGCCGCTCGACATCTCCCAGTAGCGCGAAACGGCCAGGGTGGTGGAGTCAGATTTGGTATCGTTGAGATCCGTACGTTTAAAGCCGCCCTGCATCAGGTAGTACTGCTCCAGGGGGCTTTTTAACAGCGGTACCTTGTAGCTGAAATCAAGCTGCTGTTCAGGGGCGGAAAGGCTGAGGCTGGAAGTGAGGCTGTGGCCGTAGGAGTTCATCCACGGCTTTCTCCAGGTGCCTTTGACGCGCGGCCCGACATCGGTTGAGTAGCCAACCCCGGTTTCCACGGTGTTCTCTTTACGCGGAGAGACCACGCCCTGCAGAGGCAGCACTTTCGTCTGACGGGACTTGTCAAACTGCGGCGCCACCACGACGGAGCTAAACCAGCCGGTTGCCGCCAGGCGGCGGTTAAGTTCGGCTAAATCCTGCGAGGTGTAGTAGTCGCCCTGCTTAAACGGCACCAGGTTTTGCAGATATTCGTCGCGAATTTGCGAGCCTTCAAAAGTGACCGGGCCAAAGCGGTAGCGCTCGCCGCTGTTGTAGTCGATATCCCAGAAGGCCTGATGCCGGTCGAGGGAAACGCCAAGCTGGCTTTTATTAAACTCGCTGTCAAAGTAGCCCTTACGCAGCGCAACCCGGGTCAGAGAGCTTTTAAAACTGTCATAATCACCGTGATTGAGGACCGTGCCGATCGCCGGGCGCGTGTTTAGCAAATCCAGATAGTCGCGATCGGTTCGGGCGCCGCCGCGTAAAATCACGTCAGTGCCGCCAATGCGCACCGGTTCGCCGGGCGTGACTTTGGCGATCAGCACCTGACGCCCCCTCGCCGGCGGCGGACGTAAATCAAAATCAATCGTGGGTTCGTAGTAGCCCAGCGCTTTCAGTCCTTCGCGGATAGCATCATCAACGCGCGCGCGAAAGCGCCGGTCCGGCGTGACTTCATCGCTCTGGATCGTAGAGAGTTGGGCGCGGACGTTTTTTTCCAGTTCCCCGGATAGTCCCTCAACCTGCAAACGCACGCTCGCTGCGCTGGCGACCCCGCTGACCAGCAAAACGCTGGCGATACATAACTGGCGGATTTGTAGCACTTTTTCTCCTGAATATCCTTGTTTCCCCCCGAAGGAAACGAAAGTGCCGCTCCACGGCTTAACAAAACCCTAACAACTAAGGGTTGAAAAATAGACGTTATCCCAAATAATTCTTATGTTTAAATCTAGACGTATTAAGCGCGTTTATTGTGTTCAAAGACACGCTTGGTTACAACCTTAACCACATTTTCTGTTTTGAGAGGCCCACCGTGAGTCTATTTGATAAAACGCATCTTGTCGCCCAAGCGGACGCGCTGCCGGGACGCAACACGCCGATGCCGGTGGCTACGCTCCACGCCGTCAATGGTCACTCGATGACCAACGTTCCCGCAGGAATGGAAGTCGCCCTGTTCGCCATGGGCTGCTTCTGGGGCGTTGAACGCCTGTTCTGGCAGTTGCCCGGCGTTTATAGCACCGCCGCTGGCTACACCGGCGGCTATACGCCCAACCCGACCTACCGCGAAGTCTGCAGCGGCGAGACTGGCCATGCTGAAGCCGTGCGCGTGGTCTACGATCCGCAGGTTATCAGCTATGAGCAGCTGCTCCAGGTATTCTGGGAAAATCACGACCCGGCGCAGGGCATGCAGCAGGGTAACGACCGCGGAACGCAGTATCGCTCCGCGATTTATCCGCTAACGCCTGAGCAGAGCGAGGCGGCGAAGGCCAGCCTGACGCGTTTCCAGGCGGCAATGAATGAAGCCAACGACCCGCGCACTATCACCACCGAGATCGCGACGGCGAAGCCGTTCTACTATGCGGAAGACGATCATCAGCAGTATCTGCATAAAAATCCGTACGGATACTGCGGCATTGGCGGAATTGGGGTTTGTTTGCCGCCGCAGGCCTGATGCGGCTGCACCGTAGGGCAGGCCGCCGGATTGAATAATTTACGCTCTGGCGGCTTTACAGTACCTTACGCTATACTACGCCGTGCTATCGCCGGTCCAGAGCCTTCGGACCGGCTTTTTGTGAATTCCACTTAGCGTTATCCACTTCCCTTCCGAGGATCTGATCTCAACGGTCAGATAAGATATGTTAAACAGTATTTTAGTAATACTTTGTCTGATAGCCGTCAGTGCGTTCTTTTCGATATCGGAAATCTCGCTGGCCGCATCACGTAAAATCAAACTCAAGCTGCTGGCCGATGACGGCAACATCAACGCTCAACGCGTGCTGAAGATGCAGGAAAACCCCGGGATGTTCTTTACCGTGGTGCAAATCGGCCTCAACGCGGTAGCGATTCTCGGCGGTATCGTCGGCGATGCGGCATTTTCGCCGGCGTTTAACAGCCTCTTTAGCCGCTATATGTCCCCGGAGCTCTCCGAGCAGCTGAGCTTTATTATCTCCTTTACCCTGGTCACCAGCCTGTTCATTCTGTTTGCTGACCTGACTCCGAAACGCATCGGTATGATCGCGCCTGAAGCCGTCGCTTTACGCATCATCAACCCGATGCGCTTCTGCCTGTTTCTCTTCCGCCCGCTGGTGTGGTTGTTTAACGGCATGGCCAACAATATCTTCCGCCTGTTCAAAATTCCGATGGTGCGTAAAGACGACATTACCTCCGATGATATTTACGCCGTGGTGGAAGCCGGCGCGCTGGCAGGGGTGCTGCGTAAGCAGGAGCATGAGCTGATTGAGAACGTGTTCGAACTGGAATCACGCACCGTGCCTTCATCGATGACCTCGCGTGAAAACGTCATCTGGTTCGATCTTCACGAAGATGAACAGAGCCTGAAGAATAAGGTCGCGGAGCATCCGCACTCCAAGTTCCTGGTCTGTAATGAAGATATCGACCACATCATCGGCTACGTTGATTCCAAAGACCTGCTGAACCGCGTGCTGGCAAACCAGAGTCTGGTGCTGACCGGCGGCGTGCAGATTCGCAATACGCTGATTGTCCCGGATACCCTGACGCTGTCTGAAGCGCTGGAAAGCTTTAAAACCGCCGGTGAAGACTTCGCCGTGATCATGAACGAATATGCGCTGGTGGTCGGGATTATCACCCTGAACGACGTGATGACCACCCTGATGGGCGACCTCGTCGGCCAGGGGCTGGAAGAGCAGATCGTCGCGCGCGATGAAAACTCCTGGCTCATTGACGGCGGAACGCCGATCGACGACGTGATGCGGGTGCTGGATATCGATGATTTCCCGCAGTCCGGCAATTACGAGACCATCGGCGGCTTTATGATGTTTATGCTGCGTAAAATTCCCAAGCGCACCGACGCGGTGAAATTCTCCGGCTATAAGTTCGAAGTGGTGGATATCGACAACTACCGCATCGATCAGCTGCTGGTGACCCGTATCGACAATAAGCCGACGGTGCTGGTGCCCAAGCTGCCGGATGCGGCCAACAGCGATAAAGAGTCAGCGTAAAACCGTTGACGAACCGACAAGGCGGATGAAAATCCGCCTTTTTTATTGTCCGAATGTGAGGCTGCTCACGCCCCTCGGGCAATAGCAGATTTTTACTGCTCCACAGCGAAACGTTCATGACTCCCCTCTGCGCAAAAAGGTAACTTTGCTCGCGTCTACACGATCATATTCCTGAATAAAGGAAGCGAGGGTTACCATGATAGAATCAAATAAAAACTACTATATAAGCTGTCTGTTCTTCCTGTTCTTCTTTATTGGCTGGGGATGCTGCTATCCTTATTTATCATTGTGGTTAACGGAAACCATCGGCATTAATTACACTGACGTCGGTCTGGTTTATTCCTTTACCGCGATTATTGCCGTTTGCGTTCAACCACTATTCGGTTTTATATCCGACAGGCTGGTCTATCGTAAAAACCTGATGTGGCTGCTGGCCATCATTATTACCCTCTTTGCCCCCTACTGGATCTACGTCTTTGCGCCATTATTAAAAGTTAACGTTTTTCTCGGGGCGCTGGCGGGCGGCATCTATATTGGCATGGCCTACGGCGCAGGCTGCGGTATTTGCGAAGCTTACATTGATAAAGTCAGCCGCGCTTCCGGTTTTGAGTTTGGTCGCGCCAGAATGTTTGGCGGCATTGGCGCGGCTATCGGCACCTTCGCGGCAGGCAAGCTCTACGGGATCGACCAGAACATGATTTTCTGGCTGGCCAGCGGTGCCGGCGTATGCCTGCTGGTCATTGTCTGGAAAATGCAGATTAGCGCGAATAAACAAGGCGCGATACACAGTAGTAAAGCCTCGCCGGTCACCCTGAGCGACGCCACCTCGCTGCTGAAAATGAAGAAATTCTGGTTCTTCGCGATCTACACGATCGGCGTCGGCGCGGTATATGAAACCTACGACCAGCAGTTCGCCATCTATTACAGCCACTTCTTTGAGAGCAAAGCGCGCGGCGCGGAAGTCTTCGGCTATTTAACCACAGGTCAGATTTTCCTTGATGCGGTGGTGATGTTTTTCGCCCCATGGTTCGTGAATAAAATCGGCCCGAAAAATGCTCTGCTGTACTGCGGAATGATTATGAGTCTGCGCATTATCGGCTCGGCCTGGGCTATGGGTCCGGTGTCCATTAGCCTGATTAAACTGCTGCACGGTTTTGAAAGCTCGGTATTACTCGTCGCCGCGCTGAAATATATTACGGCCAACTTCAACCCGCTGCTTTCGGCCACGGTTTATTTAATCGGCTTCCAGTTTTCGAAAAGCTTTAGCTCTATTTTCCTTTCTACCGGCATCGGTCATATGTACCAGAGCATGGGCTTTACCAGCAGCTATATCGTGCTCGGCGGTATCGCCCTGTGCTTTACCCTGATTTCATTTATTACGCTGGACAAAGCGCGCACTTTTGCCCCGCAGCCGGCGCCCGCGCATTAATTTAAGGAGGTAACCTGTATGTCTGATTTATTTTATGGCGTGGCCTATTACGATGAATATATGCCGGAAGATCGGCTGGCGAAAGATATCGCCTTAATGCAGGAAACGGGCATTAACGTGGTGCGGATTGCCGAATCGACCTGGAGTACGCTGGAGCCCCGGGAGGGCGAATATAACTTCTACCATATCGACCGGGTGCTGAATGCCATGCATAAAGCGGGGATCGCGGTGATTATCGGCACGCCAACCTACGCCGTCCCGGCCTGGCTGGCGGCGAAGCACCCGGATATTCTGGTCACTACCGTCAACGGGCAGCAAAAATATGGCCCGCGCCAGATTATGGATATCGTCAACCCGACCTTTCGCCGCTATGCCGAAAAGATTATCCGTACGCTAATGGCGCACGTGCAGCACCATCCGGCGATTATTGGCTGGCAGCTGGATAACGAAACCAAGCATTACGATAATATCGGCCGCCATATGCAGGAGGGTTTTGTACGCAGCCTGCAGGAAAAATACCCCGACCTTGACCAGTTGAATAACGATTTTGGTCTGGACTACTGGAGCAACCGCATCGATAGCTGGCAGGATTTTCCGCCGGTCGAAAACACTATCAACGCCAGCCTCGCCTGCGCGTTCTCCCGCTACCAGCGCCAGCAGGTGACGGAGTATCTCGCCTGGCAGGCGGAGATCGTGCGCGAATATGCCCAGCCGCATCAGTTCGTCACCCACAACTTCGATTTTGAATGGCGCGGCTACTCCTACGGCGTGCAGCCGCGAGTTGACCATTTTGCGGCGGCGCAGACGCTGGATATTGCCGGTGTCGATATCTATCACCCGAGCCAGAAACACCTGACCGGGCGAGAAATCGCGTTTGGCGGCGCCATTACGCGTTCGCTAAAGCAGGGTAAGAATTACTTCGTGCTGGAAACCCAGGCGCAGGGCTTTGCCCAGTGGACACCTTATCCGGGCCAGCTGCGCCTGCAGGCTTTTAGCCACGTGGCATCGGGGGCGGCAATGGTCTCTTACTGGCACTGGCATTCGATTCATAACGCGTTCGAGACCTACTGGAAGGGGCTGTTAAGCCACGACTTCTCGCGCAACGCGACCTGGCAGGAGGCCACCACTATCGGGGCTGACTTTGCCCGCCTGTCGCCGCAGCTGGCGGAGCTGAAGGCAGAAAACGACGTCGCGCTGCTGATAAGCAATGAGGCGATGGACGCCCTTAACCAGTTCCGTCCCGGCGACGCGCAGGGCAATATTTACAACGATATTTTCCGCCGCTTCCACGATGCGCTGTATGACCACAATATCAGCCTCGATATTATCCACGACGTTAACGAGGAAACCGCGCGCTACCGCGCGCTGATCGTACCCGGACTCTACGCCGCCGATGATGGCCTGCTGACGCGCATCAACCGCTATATCGAGCAGGGCGGCAGAGCGCTGATCGGCTTTAAATCAGGCTTTAGCGATGAAAACGTGAAGGTGCGCAGCGGCGCGCAGCCGGGAATTTTGCGCGAGAGCTGCGGCGTGAGCTACAGTCAATTCACCCTGCCGGAAGAAACCACGGTAAGCGCCTGCAGCGCGGACATTGATTGCCGTCAAGACAATCAGGCCGAGCTGTGGATGGAGCTGCTGACGCCGGACGCCGGTACCCGTACGCTACTGCGCTATCAGCATCCGGCATGGGGCGACTATGCCGCCGCCACCGAGGCGGATTACGCTCAGGGTCGGGCGATTTACGTTGGCTTCCTGCCGCAGAAAACGCTGATTAGCCAGCTGTTCGATCGGCTGACCGCAGGACTGGATCTGCGTTCACGTACATCGGCCTACCGCTATCCGCTGGTGGTCAAAAAGATGCGCAACCGCGACGGCAACAGCATCCACTTCCTGTTCAACTACTCCGGCGAACCGCAGGCGTTTATCAGCGAGACATCGGGCAACGCGCTGTTGAGCGGGGAAAAAGTTAGCTGCGGCCAGCCGTTGCGCCTCAAAGCATGGGAATTTACTATCATCGAAAGTTAAGCGGGCGGCGGCGCTCGGGCGGGAGAAACGATGGAACTGGATATCAATGAGCTACTGAACTTCTCGCCATTGATGAAGACCTTTACCTTCAACGCCTGGGTCGTCGCCGGCTTTACCCCCATCACCCGCGGCTCAAAGCTGGACTACTACATAAACCGCCCGCAGGGGATGAAAGGTTACATCATCAATCTGACGCTTCGCGGCCAGGCGCGCGCGAAAGCGGGAGACGGCTCCCTTCTGTGTCGTGAAAACGATCTGCTGCTCTTCCCGCCCGGCGTTCCGCACCATTACGGACGGGACGAACACAGCGAATACTGGGATCATTTATGGATCTACTTCATCCCCCGGCCCTACTGGATAGACTGGCTAAAATGGGATCAAACGACCCACGGCATTGGTAAAACCACGGTCAACGATCCTGAGCAGCTGCAGAGTCTGCGCGATCTGTTCTATGAAGTTATCCGCCACCACTCCGCTTCCGCCCCGCTGTCGGAGGCGCTGGCGATGAATGCGCTGGAGCGCCTGATCCTGAACTGCTTTCAGCGACAGCCGATCAGCAACCGCCACGCCCACGACCCGCGGATTAACGCGGTGTGCGACTATCTTAACGAACATATTGCCCAGGAGATGAAGATCGAGACCCTGGCGGCGATGGTTTTTCTCTCCCCTTCGCGGCTGGCGCATTTGTTCAAAAATGAGCTGGGGCAAACGGTTTACGCCTGGCGCGAGGCGCAGCGCATCAACCGCGCGAGGTGGCTGATCCAGAGCACCTCCCTGCCGCTTAACAAAATCGCCCTGTCGGTAGGTTACGGAGACCCGGTCTATTTCACGCGCATTTTCCGTAAACATAACGGCATTCCCCCGGGAGAGTACCGTAAACGCTATGCGGAAATGAAGGGATAGGTCCAGAAACATCAACGGCTCCCTTAGGGAGCCGCCTTTTTACCGTGTAGTCATACCTCTTTTCAGGTTATGCCATCTCTGTTTGCAGACGGCTCACCTGGCGGTTGACTTCAGACATCACTGACAAATGCAGCTTGTCCTTAACCTTCGGGATAAGGATTTTGCCCTTATCAAACTCAAAAGCGCCAACGTCCTTGATATACAAACGTCCACGGAACAGGATCTTCACGTACTTCGCTACTTGTAGCGGGTTGTAGCGTTGGAAAATTTTCATTGTTGTCTCCTGCCAGGGTTACGCTCCTGTGGTGCCACAGTTAGCCCACGTACCGGAATCGCAAATTTTAATGCCCTGAAACTATAGTCCAGAATCTGAGTGATACCCAGTTTGTATAAGTTTATTTACCTTATGATGACAATAATTCAGAGTTTTCGTTTCAGGCATCCGATGAAGGTAGTATAAGTCGCCGATTTTAGACGGAATTGTGCGTCAACACGCAAACTGGCACCATCATTGCGGGTAATGCCCATAAATCGCACTTATGATTAAAGCAGACCAAGTGGTCGGATCACCTGCACAGATAATAAAAGGAAACACCATGACCCTACGTAGATTACTGGCCGTTTCATGTCTCCTGTTCCCGCTGATGGCGTCGGCGCATAACTTTGTCGATGGTCAGCGCGTTGCGCCGGTCGGCGTCGCGGATCGGGGGGAGCTGGTACTGAGCAACGATAAGTTTAGCTATAAAAGCTGGAATAGCGCGCAGCTGGTGGGGAAAGTGCGCGTCGTGCAGCATATTGCCGGGCGCTCGTCGGCAAAAGAAAAAAACGCGACCCTGATTGAAGCGATTAAAAGCGCGAAGCTCCCGCACGATCGCTATCAAACCACCACAATCGTCAATACCGATGACGCTATCCCGGGTTCAGGCATGTTTGTCCGCAGCAGTATTGAGAGCAATAAGCAGCTCTACCCCTGGTCGCAGTTTATCGTCGACAGCAACGGTGTGGTCCGCAAAGCGTGGCAGCTTAATGAAGAGAGTTCGGCCATCGTGGTGCTGGATAAAGATGGCCGCGTACAGTGGGCTAAAGACGGCGCGCTTAGCCAGGAAGAGGTGCAGCAGGTGGTTGCCCTGCTGCACAAGCTGCTCAATAAATAGAGACCCGGAAGCCGGGGTTGAGGAACGATTCACGCGGCGTGTAATCAAGGGTACGCCCCTGCCAGTCGTGAACGTGCGCCCCGGCGGCGCTGGCGACCGCATGACCGGCCGCGGTGTCCCAGGTGGAGGTCGGCCCGAAGCGCGGATAAAGCTGGGCCTGCCCTTCGGCGACCAGACAGAACTTCAGCGATGAACCGATTGAGGTGGTCTGGTGTTCGCCAAGCTGCTCCAGATACTCCTGCAGCTCCGGGTCATTGCCGTGGGAGCGGCTAATCACCACCAGCGGCGGACGCGCATCGCGGACCTGAATCTGCTTGCGAACGCCGCACTCCTCTTTCCACGCTTTGCCCTTTTCCGCGCTGTACATCACCTTCATCACCGGCGCGTAGACCACGCCAAGGATCGGCTTCCCGTTTTCAATCAAGGCGATATTGACGGTAAACTCGCCGTTGCGCTTGATAAACTCTTTGGTGCCGTCCAGCGGGTCCACCAGCCAGTAGCGCTGCCAGTGCTGGCGCACCTCCCAGGCCGGCGGGTCCTCTTCCGACAGAACCGGAATATCGGGCGTCAGCGCCAGCAGGCCGCTGATAATCACCTTGTGCGCCGCAATATCCGCGGCCGTGACCGGAGAATCGTCCTTCTTGCTGGCAACGTCCATCGGCTGTTTTCCATCGTAAACTTCCATGATGGCATCGCCCGCGTTCCGTGCTAGCTGACATACTTGTTCTAACATTCTCCACCTCGTCTGGTTACAGTGGCGTTAACTCGTTGTTTTATTTATATCGCATCATTGTGAGTTCCGCTATCTGTGATAACGATGGCGGTTTCCTTCACCGCTTTTCTGGCATGATTCACATTTCTGTAAGCAACAGAATGTAAATACATTTTCTTCTGTGCTATTGCTCATAAAAAAGGACGCCACTGATGATTAAGTTTAGCGCAACGCTGCTGGCCACGCTGATCGCCGCCAGCGTAAATGCGGCGACGGTCGATTTGCGGATCATGGAAACCACCGATCTGCACAGTAATATGATGGACTTTGACTATTACAAAGACAGCGCCACGGAAAAATTTGGCCTGGTGCGTACCGCAACCCTGATTGAGAAAGCGCGCCAGGAAGCCAAAAACAGCGTGCTGGTCGATAACGGCGACGTTATTCAGGGCAGCCCGCTGGGCGACTATATGGCGGCGAAGGGACTGAAAGAAGGCGATGTTCACCCGGTCTACAAGGCGATGAATACCCTGGATTATGTCGTAGGTAACCTCGGCAACCACGAGTTTAACTACGGGCTCGACTTCCTGCACAAAGCGCTGGCCGGGGCAAAATTCCCCTACGTGAACGCCAATATTATTGACGCCAAAACCGGCCAACCGATGTTTACGCCTTATCTGATTCAGGATACCCAGGTACAGGATAGCGACGGCAAAACGCAGACCCTGCGCATTGGCTATATCGGCTTCGTACCGCCGCAGATTATGACCTGGGATAAAGCCAATCTCAGCGGCAAAGTCACCGTCAACGACATTACCGCCACCGCGCGCAAGTTTGTCCCGGAAATGCGTGAGAAAGGCGCGGACGTGGTGGTGGTCATTGCCCACTCCGGCCTTTCCGCCGACCCGTATCAGGCGATGGCGGAGAACTCCGTTTACTATTTAAGCCAGGTGCCTGGGGTCGATGCCATTATGTTCGGCCACGCTCACGCCGTCTTCCCGAGCAAAGATTTTGCCGGTATCAAAGGCGCAGATATCGCGAAAGGTACGCTGAACGGCGTACCGGCAGTGATGCCGGGCATGTGGGGCGATCACCTTGGGGTGGTCGATCTGGTTCTGAACAACGACAGCGGTAAATGGCAGGTCAGCGCAGCGAAAGCCGAAGCGCGGCCGATCTACGACTCGGTGGCGAAGAAATCGCTGGCGGCAGAAGACAGCAACATGGTGGCGGTACTAAAAGCCGACCATGACGCCACCCGCGAGTTTGTCGGCAAACCGATTGGTCAATCCTCGGATAATATGTACAGCTATCTGGCGCTGGTGCAGGACGATCCGACCGTGCAGGTGGTCAATATGGCCCAGAAGGCCTACGTTGAGCACTATATTCAGGGCGACCCGGATCTGGCGAAACTACCGGTACTCTCCGCCGCCGCGCCGTTTAAAGTCGGCGGACGCAAAAATGACCCCGCCAGCTTTGTTGAAGTGGAAAAAGGGCAGCTCACCTTCCGCAACGCCGCCGACCTCTACCTGTATCCCAACACCCTGGTGGTGATGAAAGTCAGCGGTAAAGAGGTTAAAGAGTGGCTGGAGTGCTCCGCCGGGCAGTTCAATCAGATTGACCCCGGCAGCAGAAAGCCGCAGTCGCTGATTAACTGGGACGGCTTTCGCACCTACAACTTCGATGTCATCGATGGCGTGAACTACCAGATCGATATCACCCAGCCGGCGCGCTATGACGGCGAATGTCAGCCCGTTAATCCGCAGGCCGAGCGAATTAAAAACCTGACCTTTAACGGCAAGCCAATCGATCCGAACGCCACTTTCCTCGTCGCCACCAATAACTACCGCGCTTACGGCGGTAAATTCCAGGGCACCGGCGAGGATCATATCGCGTTCGCCTCGCCGGATGAAAACCGCTCGGTGCTGGCGGCGTGGATTGGCGCGGAGTCGAAGAAAAACGGCGAGATCCATCCGGCCGCGGATAACAACTGGCGCCTGGCGCCGATCCACAGCAGCGTACCGCTGGATATTCGCTTTGAAACCTCACCGGGCGATAAGGCCGCGGCGTTTATCAAAGAGAAAGCGCAATACCCGATGCGCCAGGTGGCTACCGACGATATCGGCTTTGCCATTTATCAGCTGGATTTGAGTAAATAATTGCCGGTTCCCCGGTTGTGCTGCGCTTACCGGGGCTATCCTGACATCACCCTCAGGCTACCTGTTCGTGGTTCGCCAGAACCGCGGGCAGGTTCAGCTCAATCCAGTCCGCCAGCGCCGCCACCTTCTCGCTCACCTGCTCACCGAGCGGAGTCAGACTATATTCAACGTGCGGCGGTACCACCGGGTACGACACGCGGTTAAGAAAGCCATCCTGCTCCAGCGCCTGGAGCGACTGGGCCAGCATCTTTTCGCTGACGCCGCCGATCTTACGCCGCAGATCGCTAAACCGATGGGTGCCATCGCGCAGGGACACCAAAATCAGTACGCCCCAGCGGCTGGTCACGTGCTTGAGCACTTCCCGCGAGGGGCACTGTTCGGCAAACAGGTTGCCGTTGCGTAGCTGCTCGCTCAGCGTCAGATTCGCCATATTCACACTTACCTTTTTGTACGTACTTACTAAAAGTTAGTTAAGGTGTTAGCTTACCACAACTGCCAATGAACACGAAGGAGAAGACCTATGATCGCAATTACCGGCGCAACCGGCCAGCTTGGCCAGCACGTCCTGGAAAATCTGTTAACTACCGTCCCCGCAGGCCAGGTTGTGGCTATCGTGCGCAACCCGGCGAAGGCCGAATCGCTGAGCCAAAAGGGCGTAGTGGTTCGTCAGGCCGACTACAGCGATGAAGCCGCGCTGACCGCCGCCCTGCAGGGCGTGGACAAACTGCTGCTGATCTCGTCCAGCGAAGTCGGCCAGCGCGCCGTCCAGCACCGCAACGTGATTAACGCGGCGAAAGCCGCCGGCGTGAAATTCATCGCCTACACCAGCCTGCTGCACGCCGATACCTCCCCGCTGGGGCTGGCGGATGAGCATATCGCCACCGAGAAAATGCTCGCCGACTCCGGCATTGCGTATGCCCTGCTGCGCAACGGCTGGTACACCGAAAACTACCTTGCCAGCGCGCCGCCGTCGATTGAGCATGGCGTATTTATCGGCGCGGCCGGTAACGGCAAAATCGCCTCCGCCACCCGCGCGGACTACGCCGCCGCCGCCGCTCGCGTTATCGCCGAAGAGGGCCATGCCGGAAAAGTGTACGAGCTGGCGGGCGATGAAGCGTGGACCCTCAGCGAACTTGCCGCTGAGCTGAGCAAACAAAGCGGTAAAAACGTGGTGTATCAAAACCTCAGCGAAGCCGACTTCGCCGCCGCGCTGAAGGGCGTAGGCCTGCCCGCTGGCCTGGCTGACATGCTGGCGGATTCTGATACCGGCGCGTCCAAAGGCGGTCTGTTCGACGATAGCCGCACCCTGAGTAAGCTCATCGGTCGCCCAACCACGACGCTGGCAGAGAGCGTCAAAGGCATTCTGTAACTGTTACATAGTGGTTAATTTTTGTAGCATCCCGGCGGGCCATCCTCAATAATGCACGGATGTCCGTCGGGAGTTATCGCATGCAAGGCGTACCAGAACAGTTCAGTGATGAAAGAGACAGCGCGCGCTTTCGCCATCTGGCGCAGCTGCCCGGCGTTGAGCTGTACCATGCCCATATCTCCCGCTACGCCTTTGAACCGCACACCCATGAAGCTTTTGGTATCGGCGCGATAGAACTCGGCGCCGAACGTTTTCGCTATCGCGGCAGCCAGCACGTGGCTTCGGTCAACTCTATCGTCACCATGAATCCCGATGAACTGCACACCGGCGAGGCGGAGACCGCCGACGGCTGGCGCTATCGGATGATTTATCTTGACCCGGATACGCTGGAAGAGGTGACCGGCGTGCGCCACTGGTGGTTCAGCGAGGTGGTGCGTCAGGATCCGCTGCGCTCCCGGCAAATCGGCAATCTCATCTACGGCCTGTGGCATACTGACGATCCGCTGGCGCAGCAGGGTCTGCTGCTGGATTTGATCGATACCTTCCGCCCGTTTGCCCATCACGCCGCTGCGCTGCCCGAAGCCCGCCACCGCTTCGAGCAGGTGCGCGACTATCTGCACGATAACTATATGCGTACGGTGACCCTCGATGAGCTGGCGCAGGTAGCGGCGCTGAGCCCGTACCATTTCCAGCGCCAGTTCAAAGCGCACTTCCACGTTACGCCGCACCAGATGCTGATGGCGATTCGCCTGTGGCGCGCTAAAGCGTTTCTCACCCGCGGCATGCCCGCCGCCGACGTCGCTCTCGCCGCCGGGCTGACCGACCAGTCGCACCTGACCCGCGCGTTCACCCGCCGCTACGGCATTACGCCGGTGCGTTATCAAAAGCAGGTTCTCCCGCGCTAATGCGCAACCTCATACAATATTCCCGCTTAAACCTCTCCTACACTGTCGCCAACGAAAAGAGTAATGGAAGGCGTGATGATTAGTGGTGTGCTGTATGCCCTGCTGGCAGGGCTGATGTGGGGATTGATATTCGTGGGTCCTTTACTGGTGCCGGAATACCCGGCGGTTTTACAGTCGATGGGGCGCTATCTGGCGCTGGGGCTGATCGCCCTGCCGCTGGCCTGGCTGGGCCGCGCGCGGCTGCGCCAGCTCACCGGGAAAGACTGGTGGACGGCGCTGGGGCTGACCATGATGGGCAACTTAATCTATTACGTCTGCCTGGCCAGCGCGATTCAGCGTACCGGCGCGCCGGTATCGACGATGATCATCGGCACCCTGCCGGTCGTGCTGCCGGTTTTCGCCAACCTGCTCTATAGCCAGCGCGACGGCAAGCTGCCGTGGCGACGCCTGTTCCCGGCGCTGGTCTGTATTGCCCTCGGCCTGGCGTGCGTCAATATCGCCGAGCTGCATCAGGGCTTACCCGATTTCAGCCCGTGGCGCTACGGCTCCGGTATCGCGCTGGCGCTGATCTCGGTGGTGTGCTGGGCCTGGTACGCGCTGCGCAACGCACGCTGGCTGCGGGAAAATCCGGATAAACCGCCGATGATGTGGGCCACCGCGCAGGCGCTGGTGACCCTGCCGGTATCCCTGGCCGGATACCTTATCGCCTGCGGATGGCTGCACGGCCAGCACGCGGACTTTCCGCTCCCCTTCGGCCCGCGCCCGGCGGTGTTTGTCACCCTGATGCTGGCGATCGCTATCTTCTGTTCATGGGTCGGCGCGTGGTGCTGGAACGTTGCCAGCCAGCGTCTGCCAACGGTGATCCTCGGGCCGCTGATCGTCTTCGAAACCCTTGCCGGACTGCTGTATACCTTTATTCTGCGCCAGAGCCTGCCCCCGCTTCTCACCTTCAGCGGTATCCTGCTGCTGGTGCTCGGCGTGGTGTCCGCCGTGCGTGCCCGCCCGGAAAAGCCCGCGCTGCAGGAGCTGGTCAGCGAGAAAAAATAGCCTGGTATCCTAAAGGGGTATTCCCAGGAACATAAGATGCATTTAAAATACAACTTATATTCTTGATGACGAGGTAACTGCTATGGCTTTCCGTGACCAACCTTTAGGCGAGCTGGCGCTGACGATTCCGCGCGCCTCCGCGCTGTTCCGTCAATACGATATGGACTACTGCTGCGGCGGCAAACAGACGCTGGAGCGCGCGGCGTCGCGCAAAGAGCTGGACGTCGCGGTGATTGAAGCCGAGCTGGCCAAACTGGCGGAAGAGCCGGTAGAGCGCGACTGGCGGGCTGCGCCCTATGCGGAAATCATCGATCACATTATCGTTCGCTATCACGACCGGCATCGCGAGCAGCTGCCGGAGCTGATTTTACAGGCCACTAAAGTCGAGCGCGTTCACGCCGACAAACCCAACGTTCCGAAAGGCTTAACCAAGTATCTGACCATGCTGCACCAGGAGCTTTCCAGCCATATGATGAAAGAGGAGCAGATTCTGTTCCCGATGATCAAACAGGGCATGGGAACGCAGGCCGGCGGTCCTATCAGCGTCATGGAAAGCGAGCATGATGAAGCGGGCGAGCTGCTGGAGGTGATTAAGCACATCACGCAGAACGTGACGCCGCCGGCGGAAGCCTGCACTACCTGGAAAGCGATGTACAACGGCATCAACGAGCTGATTGATGACCTGATGGAGCACATCAGCCTTGAAAATAACGTACTGTTCCCGCGTGCCCTCGCCGGAAAGTAAATAAAAAGGCGCCCGCAGGCGCCCTCGACATTGTCAGTCTTATTGGCCACCCCGGGTGGCCTTTTTTATGACGGACCGTTGCAAGCAACGTTAAAAACCGCTGCCGAAGATTTTTTATTTCGCCAGGCGCTTCTTGCCGGCAAACAGCCAGCCCGCGCCGAGCAGCACAAACCACAGCGGGGTCACCATCAGCGCTTCGCGGGTATCGGCTTCCAGCGTCAGCAGGACCAGCACAAAGACGAAGAATGCCATGCACACCCAGCACATCAGTTTGCCCAGCGGCATCTTATATTTGGACTGCTCATGCAGCTGCGGACGCTTTCTGCGATAGGCCAGATACGAGCACAGGATAATCGTCCAGACGAACATAAACAGGATCGCCGACACCGTGGTAATCATGGTAAACGCCGCGATCACGCTTGGATTGACCATCAGCATGACCACGCCGCCCAGCAGACACATACAGGAGAAGGTCAGGCCTTTCGCCGGTACCGCGCGCTTCGACAGCTTGGCGAACATTTTCGGCGCCTGTCCGTCCTGCGCCAGACCGAACAGCATACGGCTGGTGGAAAACACGCCGCTGTTAGCGGAAGAGGCCGCCGAGGTCAGCACCACGAAGTTGATCAGGCTTGCCGCCGCCGGCAGCCCGACCAGCACAAACAGCTCAACGAACGGGCTCTTTGACGGCACGACGGAGCTCCACGGCGTCACTGACATAATCACGATCAGCGCAAAGACGTAGAACATAATGATGCGGATTGGAATTGAGTTAATCGCCCGCGGCAGGGATTTCTCAGGATCTTTGGTTTCCGCCGCCGTGGTTCCCACCAGTTCGATGCCCACAAAGGCGAAGACCGCTATCTGGAAGCCGGCAAAGAATCCGCTGATGCCTTTCGGGAACCAGCCGCCGTCATTCCACAGATGGGCGAAAGAGGCTTCTACGCCGGTCGGTGACTGGAAGTGCATCATCACCATCACCAGGCCGACGACAATCAGCGCCACGATAGCGACGATTTTGATCATCGCAAACCAGAACTCCATCTCGCCGAACATCTTCACGGTGGCGAGGTTAAGGCCCAGCAGCAGCAGGATGACCGCCAGCGAGGCGACCCAGTCGGAGAGTCCCGGGAACCAGAACTGCGCGTAGGCGGTGATCGCCACCACGTCCGCCATCCCGGTTACCACCCAGCAGAACCAGTAGGTCCAGCCGGTAAAATAGCCTGCCCAGGGGCCCAGCAGGTCGGCGGCAAAATCGCTGAACGACTTGTATTCGAGATTCGACAGCAGCAGTTCGCCCATGGCGCGCATGACGAAAAACAGCATAAAGCCGATGATCATATAAACAAAAATAATTGACGGCCCGGCAAGGCTGATGGTTTTGCCTGAGCCCATAAACAGCCCGGTGCCAATCGCACCACCGATAGCAATAAGCTGAATATGCCGGTTAGTGAGATTTCGCCGCAGCGATTGTTCAGTCGGAGCCTGTTCGTCGGCAGCGACTTTGACCTGATCTACCATGTGATTTTTTCCTGTTGTACCTGTCTGTGTTGTTCGGGCTCTACTGGCCCTTCATTCGTATTAACCCCGGAACGAGGGTTTATCGATATTAGGTAAGAATCGGAGGGATGAATACTATGATTTAGATATAATGTTAATTTTATGTTTAAAGTGAGTGTTATATCACTCCGGTTACGCGAAACAGCTCACAAAAATACACCCATTAAGCAGATATGCAATATAAAGCTCCACCAAACGCTCAACTTAAGGGTTTTACACTATTTAAAGCGGCTCCCTCCCCCGTACGGGAGAGGAAGCACCTGCTGTTTAGATAATATCCAGCAGTTCAACTTCAAAAATCAGGGTGCTGAACGGAGGAATGGATGCGCCCGCGCCGCGCTCGCCGTAGGCCAGGCTGTGCGGAATCGTCAGTTCCCATTTGGAACCCACCGGCATCAGAGTCAGCGCTTCAATCCAGCCGCCGATCACCCCGGTCACCGGGAATTCAGCCGGTTCGCCGCGCGCAACGGAGCTATCGAAGACGGTGCCGTCGATCAGCTTGCCGGTGTAGTGAACGCGAACGCGGTCAGTACGCGCCGGGATCGGGCCTTCGCCCTGGGTCAGAACGCGGAACTGCAGGCCAGACTCGGTGCTGTTCACGCCTTCGCGCTCGCGGTTTTCTTCCAGGTATTTCTCGCCATCCGCGGCCATTTCCTGGAAACGCTCGCGACGCACGGCGTCAGCGCGTTCGTGGATTTCGCGCAGCGCGCGGTGAACGGCTTCCACCGGCACCTGCGGCTGTTGACCTTCCAGCGCGTCAGCAATACCCGCGACCAGCGCTTCCGGCAGCAGCCCCTGCAGGCCAGATTCGCTCAGCTGTTGTCCAACCTGCAAGCCGATACCGTAACTTGCCTGTGCTTCGATCGTGTCAAAAGTTGGGGTTGCCATCTTTGTTCCTTTTTTGGTGGGGATTCTCATGCTCCCGGGCCTTCAAATTGCGAAAGGCGGCGAGCGGAGAAAAGAGGTGGGAAGCATATCAGCCATAGCACGACGGGTAAAACTTTGTCGCCTGGATGATGACAAATCTAAGGGAAACAGAAACAATAGAGAGATAAGGTTAACCTCACGAAACATAGCTTTGTCTCGTCCTTCAGGAAGTTAGCCATCTATACCCGTCATACTTTAAGTTGCAGGAGCGTTGGCTTCGCCAGCGCGCCCCAGTCACATAGTTATCTATGCTCCTGGGAACTTACTGGCTTGCCGCGTTACTCGGCCTGCGGCCTCGCCCCTACGGGGCCAGCGCAAGCGCTGTTCAAGGCAAACCTTGTCCTGCGACTTAAATTATTTAGGGTATATACTTTATTTACAGGATAAAAATATGCGGAGCAGGAGGAAAGCCATGCCCGGGCGCTTTGAACTGACATCTACCCTGGCGAAGATCTGGCACGCCCCGGATCATTTTCGCCTCATGGATCCGCTACCGCCGATGCACCGCCGCGGCATCATTGCCGGGGCGCTGCTGGTAATTATCGGCGTTCTGCTCCCTTCCGAGGATAACAGCAGCCCGGTTCAGGCCAGCCGCGAGGCGAATCTCAACCTGCAATCCCAGTCGCAGCCCTCTTCCGGCAATCAGGCGGTCCCGCTGCCGCCCATCACCAACACGCCGCCGGTCAACGATGCCGATCAGGTGGCGCCGGTCGCACCGGAGCCGATTCAGGATGAGCAGCCGGATCAGCCGCAGCAGACCGCATCTCAGCCTTATCAGGAGCCGCAGTCGACTCCCGGCATCGAGCAGCAGTGGCGGACCTACCGTATTGAATCGGGGAAAACTCTCGCGCAGCTGTTCCGCGACCACAACCTGCCGCCGACCGACGTTTACGCCATGGCCCAGGTGGAAGGCGCCGGTAAACCGCTAAGCTCACTGCAGACCGGGCAGACGGTCCAGATCCGTCAGAACGCCAGCGGCGTGGTCACCGGGCTGACTATCGATACCGGCGGCGGCCAGCAGGTGCTATTTACCCGCCAGTCGAACGGCAGCTTTATTCGCGTCCGTTAAGGCCTCACGGCCGGGTAGCTTACCCGGCCTGCTGTGGCGATTTCCCGGATGTTGTCCCCGGCTTATTCTCCCACCAGATCCCGGCGCACACCAGCGCCAGCGCAACCGCATATTTCAGTTCAAGAATATTCTCGCCGAGGAAGATGGCCGACAGCACGGTGCCGGCAACCGGGACCACAAAGTTAAACGGCGCAATCATGCTCACCCGGTTATGCTTGAGCAGCACGCTCCATAGAGCAAAGGCGATGGAAGAGAGCAGCGTCAAATAAGCCAGAACCAGCGCAGCAGCGGCGCTGTGAACCTCAAGGGTGCCGCCGGTCAGATAGCCGCCGCCGACCAGTACCAGGCCGCCAAACGCCAGCTGCCAGCCGGTCATCACCGTCGGGTCAACCGTCTGCGAAATGCGCTTCCCGTACAGCGTCGCCGCCGACAGGATAAACGCCGCCAGCACCACAAAGCCGTCACCCTGCCAGACAAAGCTAAAATCGCTCAATGAACGATTAACGTTGACCAGCATCACGCCGGCAAAGCCGACAATACAGCCGATGGCTTTGTTGTAGCTCAGCCTGTCATTCTGATAGATAAAGTGCGCCAGCAGAACGCTGAAGAAGGTACCGGTGGCGTTCATAATCGATCCCTTCACGCCGGTGGTAAACGCCAGGCCAACGTAGAAGAAAACGTACTGGATAGACGTTTGCGTGACGCCCAGTATCGCCAGTTGCCCGCACTGACGGGGATTCAAGCGGGCAATCGGCTTACGCTGCGCCAGCGCGAAGAGCAGCAGCAGCGCGCCGGCAAACAGAAAGCGATAGCCAGCAAAGACGATTTTAGACGGCACATCATCAGTGGCAATCTGAAACAGTTCATAGCCGCTTTTAATCGCCGGATAGGAGCTTCCCCACAGCAGACAGCAGAGGGTTGCGCAGGCATAAGCCACTTTCTTGCGGGAAAAAATCGAGGGTGCGTCCATTCACTTCACCAGAAATAAAATAGTGTTTTATTTTATTATCCAGAAAGTTGCTAAGAATAGCCACCATACCAGGAAAAGATTCGACAAAGACAGAAAAGCAAAACGCCGGCACAAGGCCGGCGTCTCGACGTGAGTTGAGTAAAAAATTACTCAGCTACAACGTTAACAACCAGTTTAGCGAAAACTTCGCTGTGAACCTGGAAGTCCACTTCGTGCTCACCGGTGGTGCGCAGAACGCCGTTCGGCAGACGAACTTCGCTCTTAGCAACGGCAACGCCAGCTGCAGTTACAGCGTCAGCGATGTCGCGAGTACCGATGGAACCGAACAGTTTACCTTCGTCGCCAGATTTAGACGCGATGGTAACGGTGCCCAGTGCGTTGATTGCTTCAGCACGTGCGTTAGCAGCGCCCAGAACTTCGGCCAGTTTGGCTTCCAGTTCAGCACGGCGTGCTTCGAAGAATTCAACGTTTTTCTTGGTAGCAGGAACAGCTTTACCCTGTGGTACCAGGAAGTTACGAGCATAGCCCGCTTTAACGTTAACCTGATCACCCAGGCTACCCAGGTTTGCTACTTTATCAAGCAGAATAACTTGCATTACCTTATCCTCTCAAAGTCGTATTAATGGACCGTGACCGATTACTGATGACGATCAGTGTACGGCAGCAGGGACAGGTAGCGAGCGCGTTTGATAGCGCGTGCCAGCTGACGCTGATATTTTGCACGGGTACCGGTGATACGGCTCGGGACAATCTTACCGCTTTCGGTGATGTAGTTTTTCAGCGTAGCGATATCTTTATAGTCGATCTCTTGAACGCCTTCCGCGGTGAAACGGCAGAACTTGCGACGACGGAAATAACGTGCCATATGGCTAGTCTCCAGAATCTATCAATTCAATCTGCTCGGCATGCAGAACCATTTTGCTCAAGCCGTTCTTTGCCTTGTGGCAAGAGATGAACCCTCGAACGATTACTGCGCTACCGACCGTTATACTGTGAGTAATGGCCTGGTTCTGGTGTCCGCTAATTATCACGGGCATCTGGCACCATGCCTGCCGGTGAAAACCGGCTTCCTCCTGCACTGAACGATGCTCAAGCACGAACTGGCAGTGTGGAATTCCTGACGGGCTGACCTTACGAAGTGGAGTCCTGCATACAATGCCGGACAGCTCCAGACGGTTGGTCATCAGGATTACTCTTCAGAATCCCCAGCTTCAGAATCATCTGCGGTTTCGTTGGCGAAATCTTCGCGACGCTCACGGCGCTCGTCTTTCGCTTTAACCATCGGAGATGCTTCGGTAACAGCGTGCTTAGTACGCATTACCATGCTGCGGATAACGGCGTCGTTGAAGCGGAAGTTAGTTTCCAGCTCATCGATCGCTTCCTGCGGCGCTTCAACGTTCAGCAGAACGTAGTGAGCTTTGTGCAGTTTGTTGATCGGATAAGCCAGCTGACGGCGGCCCCAGTCTTCCAGACGGTGGATCGTACCTTCTGCTGCAGTGATTGCACCAGTGTAACGTTCGATCATGCCCGGAACCTGTTCGCTCTGGTCAGGATGGACCATAAAAACGATTTCGTAATGACGCATCGAATTGCTCCTTACGGATTATTCAGCCTCCTGTCTGGGTCAGCCGCGGCCCATGGAGGCAAGGAACGTGTTAAAGGGCGGCTGAAAAATTGACGCGTCATAATACGGGCGAGCGGGGTTTAAGACAAGTGAATTGTGCAAATAATTCGCACTAAGCGCGAAGTGACCTTAAGCCAGTGATTTAAAATTAATCAACGACGGAAGCGACAATTTTTTGAACAACTGCATCAGAAATGGTCGCGATACGCCAGACAGGCAGAGATTACACTTAGATCAGAAGCAATCCATACCCCAGGGAAGCGGGTGAACGTCAGGAGCGTCATAAGGAGGTAGGTGATGAAATACATCCTCATAACCATGATGGCAGCGCTTTTGTTGAGCGCCAACGCGCTGGCTGCTATTAAAATCGATGCCCGCCAGGCCCGCAACATGGACGATGTGCAGAGCCTCGGCGTTATCTATATCAACCACAACATCGCCACCGAGCAGGAAGCCGACCAGGCGCTTAGCCAGCAGAGCGATGCTCAGGGAGCGAAGTACTTCCAGCCGATCCTCATTCATGAACCGGGAAGCGACGGCGCCATTCACGCCAGTGCCGCCATTTACCGCTAGTTTTCCCGGATCGTTGGCTTCTTCCCGTTGCAGGGAGAAGCCAACGATGGCATTGCCCGGCGGTCATACCCGCACAATCGCGCCTTAATGCAATTGAGAATTATTTTTTCTCGTGACTTATCAGCGCCAGCGTAACCTGATTTAATCACTCTTTAACCGCATGATTATCCGGAGTGCTTCATGGTTCCGCGTTTTGCCACGCTAAGCCGTATCCCAAAAGGGGTTTGGGTTCTTGGCGGCGTTAGCCTGCTGATGGATGTTTCCTCGGAAATGATCCACAGCCTGCTCCCTCTATTTATGGCCACCACGCTGGGAGCCAGCGTCATTATTATCGGCATTATCGAAGGCGTCGCGGAAGCCACCGCGCTGATACTGAAGGTGTTTTCCGGCGTCATCAGCGATTATGTCGGCAAGCGTAAAGGGCTGGCGCTGCTCGGCTATGGCCTGGGTGCGCTGAGCAAGCCTCTTTTCGCCATCGCGCCCACCTCAGGCGTGGTGTTTAGCGCCCGGATGATCGACCGCGTGGGCAAAGGGATACGCGGCGCGCCGCGGGATGCGCTGGTCGCCGACGTCACCCCGCCGGAAATTCGCGGAGCCGCCTACGGGCTGCGCCAGTCGCTGGATACCATCGGCGCTTTTCTGGGGCCGCTGCTTGCCGTCGCGCTGATGTTTCTCTGGGATAACGATTTCCAGTCTATTTTTTGGGTCGCGGCGATCCCCGCCGTTCTCTCTATCGCTTTACTGGGCTTTGGATTAAAAGAGCCCAGGACGGCGGTCGTCCAGAAACGCACTAACCCCCTGCGCCGCGAGAATCTCAAGAAGCTTTCCGCCGCCTACTGGTGGGTGGTGGCTATCGGCTCGATTTTTACCCTTGCCCGCTTCAGCGAAGCCTTTCTGGTCCTGCGCGCCCAGCAGATGGCGATCCCGCTGTTCGCTATTCCGCTGGTGATGGTCGCCATGAATCTGGTTTACAGCCTGACCGCCTATCCATTCGGGAAACTATCGGACAGCATGAGCCACAGCAGAATGCTGCAGTGGGGCCTGCTGGTGCTGATCGCCGCCGATATCGTGCTGGCGCTCAGCAGCCACTGGAGCACGCTTTTAGCCGGCGTCGCGCTGTGGGGTATTCATATGGGCATGACGCAGGGTCTGCTGGCGGCGATGGTGGCGCACACCGCCCCGCCTGAACTGCGCGGAACAGCGTTCGGGATGTTCAACCTGATGAGCGGCATCGCCCTGCTGCTGGCCAGCGCCGGTGCGGGCGTGCTGTGGGAAGTTCTGGGCGCCGCCTCGACGTTTTACGCCGGCGCGATAATCTGCGTTGTGACGCTGGTTGGCATGCGCTGCATGCCGTCGGCTTATCAGCAAAACTAAAAATGGCTCCGGAGCAGACCGGTTGATTCATCATAAAGATGAAATGCTCCGGAGCACCTGTTTCACTTTTGCCCGTAATAGGCATCTGGCCCGTGCTTGCGCATAAAATGCTTGTCCATCAGCCAGCTATCGATGGGCTTCAGCTGCGGATTGATCGCGCGAGCAATCCACGCCATCCGCGCCACCTCTTCCATCACCACCGCGTTATGCACCGCATCGTGCGCATCCTTGCCCCAGGCAAAAGGCCCGTGCTGATAGACCACGATGCCCGGCGTATGCAGCGGCTCAACGTCACCCAGCGTTTCGATAATCACGTGGCCCGTGTTCAGCTCATAAGCCTCCGCCACTTCCTGCGCGCTTAACGCCCGGGTGCAGGGAATGTCGCCAAAGAAGTAGTCCGCGTGGGTCGTCCCCAGAGCGGGAATAGCCAGACCCGCCTGCGCCCAGGCCGTCGCGTGCGTCGAGTGGGTATGCACCACGCCGCCAAGGCTCGGATAGCGGCGATACAGCGCCAGATGCGTGGCGGTATCGGAAGAAGGACGATAGCGTCCTTCCACCACGTTCCCTTCGAGATCCACGACCACCATATCGTCCGCTTTCATGGTCTCGTAGGCGACGCCGCTGGGCTTAATCGCCACCAGCCCCCGTTCGCGGTCGATAGCGCTGACGTTACCCCAGGTAAAAGTGACCAGGCCGTAGCGCGGTAAATCCATATTGGCGTCGAAAACCTGCCGTTTCAGCGTTTGCATTATGCCACCTCCAGCAGACCGGCGCTGGCCATCCGCGCCTTCACCCAATCGCGCGCTTTCGCGACCTCGGCGGCGGGATCGTCGGTCGTTTCGCTCCACATTTCAATTAGATACGGGCCGCAGTAGCCCGTCTGCTTGAGCGTTTCGAAACAACGTTCAAAATCGACGACGCCTTCGCCGAACGGCACGTTTTTAAATACGCCGGGTTTCGTGTCTTTTATATGCACCGCCACGATATGCCCCATCCCGGCCTGAAGCTCCATCTGTACGTCGTTATCCCAGGCGGAAAGGTTGCCGATGTCCGGATAGAGCTGGAACCACGGATTATTCAGGTAGTGGGCGTAGCCCAGCGCCTTGCTGATCGAGTTCATCAGCGGGTAGTCCATAATTTCCATCGCCAGCGTTACCTGCGCGCGGCTGGCCATTTCAACGCTCTCTTTTAGCCCATCGCGGAAACGACGACGCGTCTCGTTATTGGCTTCCTGGTAGTAGACGTCGTAGCCCGCCAGCTGGATTACGCGAATCCCCACATCCTGCGCCAGCCGAATCGCTTTGCGCATAATCTCCAGGCCCTGCGCCCGTACCGCGTCGTCTTCGCTACCGAGCGGGAAGCGCCGATGGGCGCTCAGGCACATTGAGGGCACGCGCACCCCGGTTTCCGCAATCGCGTTAACCAGCGCGAAGCGCTGCTCCCGGCTCCAGTCGAGCCGGGCCAGGCGGTCGTCAGTTTCATCGACCGACATTTCGACGAAATCAAAACCGAGCGCCTTAGCCAGCCGCAGACGTTCCAGCCAGCACTCCCCGGCGGGGAGCGCTTTTTCATAGATGCCGAGCGGAATAGGTTTCGACAGCATAGCCGCTCCTTAGCCCCACAGCTGGGCGATCGAACGTTTAAACTGCCGCGCGGCTTCCACCGGGGAAGCGGCGTCGCGAATGCTGCGACCGGCGATAAAGACGTGGATCGGAATCCCCTGGAACAGCGGCAAATCCTCCAGCGCCAGGCCGCCGGTGACGGTGACTTTAAAGCCCATCCCGGACAGGCGTTTGATCGCGCTGATATCCGCATCGCCCCACGCTACGCCGGCGGCCTGGGCATCGCGGCTGCGGTGATAAACCACCTGCTGAACGCCCGCTTCACGCCACTCCTGCGCCTGCTCCCAGGTCCAGTAGCCGGTCAGTTCGATCTGGACGTCGCCGTTGAACTCTTTCGCCACGTCCAGCGCGCCTTTGGTGGTGTTGATGTCCGCGCAGCAGATCACGGTGACCCAGTCGGCGTTGGCTTCAAAGCACATGCGGGAGAGAATTTTACCGGCATCGGCGATTTTGGCGTCCGCCAGCACGATTTTGTTGGGATAGAGCGCCTTCAGGTCGCGAACGGCGCGTACGCCCTCAGCCACGCAGAGAATGGTACCGACTTCAATAATGTCCACTTCATCGGCAATCAGGCGCGTCGTTTCATACGCGGAAGACATAGATTGGTTATCGAGCGCAACCTGCAACATAGGTAATGACATTTTGGTGTTCCTTTTAAACGGCCGCTGCCGTAGCGTTATCAATTAATTCCAGAACTTCCTGCGCGGAGCGGCAGGCGCGTAAACGGTCAAAATTGGCTTCATCTTCAAACAGGTTGACGATCTGCATGATGCCGACTTCCTGATGGGTATTGGCATCCACGGCCGCCATGGTGATCAGGATGTCGACCGGGTCGTTATCCTCATGATTGAAAACCAGCGGCGTTTTCAGCGTAACCAGCGCAAAGCCCGTTTTCTTCACCCCCTCTTCCGGCCGACCGTGCGGCATCGCCAGACCGGGAGCAATCACAAAATAAGGGCCGTGCTGAGCAACGCCATCCAGAATGGCCTGGTAGTAGCGCGGCTCCACGACATCCGCCTTCACCAGTAAATCAACGCTCAGCTTGACGGCTTCCTGCCAGGTGCTGGCGTCGGCCTGTAAAAGGATGGAGTTGTTCTCCACCAGCGAATCACGTAATTTCATTTGGCGTCCTTACTTCACATCCTGCGGGAAGTGCGCTTTGATCACCTCCAGCAGTTTCGGGCCAAAATCCGCAGGCGAGAGCATGTTGCGCACGCCAACCACGTATTTATTGCCGGAGACGCTAATCTCACCGGCGATATGGGTGGAGGCGATGATGATGTCCGCGCCGTTGAGTTCACTTTTGTATTCCCCCACCGCGCAGCTGTTTACCGTGTGATCGATATTTGACTGGGTCAAAAACTGGTCCACCTTCATCTTCATGATCATGGAACTGCCTTGCCCGTTGCCACATACAGCCAGAATACGTACGGTCATAGTCGAAACTCCTTATTGAGCAGAAGCATCTGCCAGTTGTTTTTCCGCGTCCTCTTCAGCGCGCAGCGTGCGCCCTGCGAAGAACATATAAGCCAGTGCGATAATGATAATGACGGCCATAAACGCGATACCGATGGAGGCGAAGCCCTGCATCATCGGCGGCGCCAGAATTGACCAGTCCGCCATGCCCATCCAGGCGCTCATGCCGGTCAGCTTCACCGCCCAGACGCAGCCAAATATTTCGATCATGCCCATCACCAGACAAATCTTGAGCGCCGCGCGCCAGCCGCCAAAGTGGTTAGCAAAGACGCCGATGGTGGCGTTTGAGAAAAACATCGGGATAAAGCCCGGAATAATCAGAATGGAAGAGCCGAAGCCGACCAGAATACCGACGGCGATCAGCTGGCCGATGGTGCCCCACATAAAGCCCCAGACGACGGCGTTTGGCGCAAAGCTATAGATCGCCGCACAGTCAATGGCCAGTACGGCGCCGGGAATCAGGCGCTGGGAGATACCATTGAACGCCTCGGAAAGTTCGGCGACGAACATGCGCACGCCCTGGGTGATAATGAAAATAGCGACGGCGAACGAGAAGCCCGTTTGCAGGATATAGACCGTCCAGTGGGTGTTACCCGCCATCGCCTGTACGGTGTCGATGCCGAAGGAGAGCAGAATCGCGCCGAAGAAAATGGTCATCACGATGGCCGTGGAGACGATGTTGTCGTGAAAGATGTTCAGCCAGCCCGGCAGCTTAAGATCCTCAACGCTCTCCTCTTTTTTGCCCAGATACGGGGCGACCTTGTAAGCAATCCATGAAGCGAACTGCTGCTGGTGTCCGATGGAGAAGCCGCAGCCGTCGGTCACTTCCTGAGTCGGCTTATACATCATGTTCGAGGTAATGCCCCAATAGAGCGACACCAGTACCGCCGTACAGATGATGGTCGTCCACATCGGGTAGCCGAAGATGTAAAAAGAGACGGCAATCAGCCCCGCCTGCTGGAACATGATGTGCCCGGTCAGCATGATGGTGCGAATACCGGTAATACGCCGCAGCAGGACATAACAGATATTCAGCGCCAGGGCTAACAGCACGGCATAGCCCACCCAGCTGTAGGCGTCGCCCATGCGTTCGATCGTGGCCATCATTGACGCGTAGGTATCGGAGATAGCGCCGTTAATGCCGTAAACCTCAGACATTTTCGCCACGACCGGCTTAAACGTGCTGGTCAGAATGCCGGAGCCGGCCTGCAGCAGCATAAAACCGATAATGGTTTTAATCGTCCCTTTAACAATAACGCTGGCGCTTTTGCGCAGCAGGATATAGCCCAGGCAGGTCACAATACCCAGCAGCAGCGGGGCGTTGGTCATAACCTGGTTAAAGAACACGGTAAAGATGTGGTAGAGAATCTCCATAACACACTCCAGAAGGTGGACGCTCTGAACGCACGCTACGCCCAGGTTGGTTGTTGCGATCACTCTAATAATCAAAAATAATCACAACAAGATTATATTTGATTAAATGTGACGCACGCCGCAAATAATCACACAATCCGCCATCGTATTAATTCTCATTTCTACAAAATGTAAAATAGTATATTTAAATCAATGAAATAAAACCTAACTCATGTCATAACGTCAGCCTGCCCCTCTTTTTACTCTCCACGATTCCCCTCATGAAGGGCAAATTTCAGGATTGCAATCTTGAATAAACGGTGCCAGTATTCGTCAAAACAAATCACATCGTGATTACTTCTGATAATATGTGAGGGAAAAACAAATGAGTAAAGTACAAACCATCACCCGCGAATCATGGATCCTGAACACTTTTCCGGAGTGGGGTAGCTGGCTGAACGAAGAAATTGAACAAGAGCAGGTTGCGCCGGGCACCTTTGCCATGTGGTGGTTGGGTTGTACGGGCATCTGGCTGAAATCCGAAGGCGGAGCCAATATCTGCGTCGATTTCTGGTGCGGTACCGGCAAGCAAAGCCACGGGAACCCGCTGATGA
Organism: Klebsiella sp. PL-2018; assembly: GCF_019048985.1. NCBI lineage: Bacteria > Pseudomonadati > Pseudomonadota > Gammaproteobacteria > Enterobacterales > Enterobacteriaceae > Klebsiella > Klebsiella sp. PL-2018. The sequence continues at coordinate 534,093 of NZ_CP077673.1, read as the reverse complement.
AAACGGGCCACCAGATGCAGCGTATGGCCGGCGTGAAGAAGCTCCAGCCAAACCTGCGCACCACTCCGTTTGTTCTCGATCCGTTCGCTATTCGCCAGATCGACGCCGTACTGTCCACTCACGATCATAACGATCATATTGATGTGAACGTGGCCGCCGCGGTCATGCAGAACTGCGCCGAGGACGTGCCGTTCATCGGCCCGCAAACCTGCGTCGACCTGTGGATGGGCTGGGGCGTTCCAAAAGAGCGCTGTATCGTGATGAAACCAGGGGATGTGGTTAAAATAAAGGATGTTGAAATCCACGCGCTTGACGCTTTTGACCGTACGGCCCTCATCACCTTACCCGCGGATCAAAAAGCCGCAGGCGTCCTGCCGGACGGAATGGATCAGCGCGCGGTGAACTACCTGTTCAAAACGCCGGGCGGCAACCTGTATCACAGCGGCGATTCCCACTACTCCAACTACTACGCGAAGCACGGTAACGAACACCAGATCGACGTGGCGCTGGGCTCCTATGGCGAGAACCCGCGCGGTATCACCGACAAAATGACCAGCGCCGATATCCTGCGCATGGCCGAGTCGCTGAATGCTAAAGTGGTAATCCCGTTCCATCACGATATCTGGTCAAACTTCCAGGCCGATCCGCAGGAAATCCGCGTTTTGTGGGAGATGAAAAAAGATCGTCTGCAGTATGGCTTTAAGCCTTTCATCTGGCAGGTGGGCGGAAAATTCACCTGGCCGCTGGATAAAGACAACTTCGAATACCATTATCCGCGCGGATTCGACGATTGCTTCACGATGGAACCGGACCTGCCCTTTAAGTCGTTCCTGTAAGGCTTCTCCGGCGGGACCGCCCGCCGGAAATTATCCCCGTCAGCATTAGTATTTTCACCTGATTTCAAATATCATCTTTGCTTATCACTTTTAATCGGATTTGCTCATGACGGAAGCGCAAAGACATCAAATTTTACTGGATTTGCTGGCACAAACGGGATTTGTCACCGTGGAGCAGGTGATTTCCCGGCTGGGAATTTCTCCGGCGACGGCACGACGCGATATCAACAAACTCGACGAAAGCGGCAGGCTAAAAAAAGTCCGCAACGGCGCGGAAGCCATCAGCGAGCAGCGCCCGCGCTGGTCGCCAATGAATATTCACCAGGCGCAAAACCACGATGAGAAGGTACGGATTGCGCGTGCGGCTTCGCAGCTGGTCAACCCTGGCGAAAGCATCGTCATTAACTGCGGCTCTACCGCATTCCTGCTTGGGCAGGAGCTGTGCGGCAAACCGGTACAGATCATCACCAACTATTTGCCGCTGGCCAACTATCTGATCGATCAGGAACACGACAGCGTCATCATTATGGGCGGGCAGTATAACCGCAGCCACTCTATCACCCTGAGCCCGCAGGGCAGCGAAAACAGCCTGTATGCCGGGCACTGGATGTTCACCAGCGGCAAAGGGTTGACCGCCGAAGGGCTGTATAAAACCGATATGCTGACGGCGATGGCGGAGCAAAAAATGCTTAACGTCGTCGGCAAACTCGCGGTCCTGGTCGACAGCAGCAAAGTCGGCGAACGCGCCGGAATGCTCTTTAGCCAGGCCGGGCAAATCGACCTGGTGATTACCGGTAAACAGGCGGATGAGGCGATCCTCAAGCAGCTTGAGGATCAGGGCGTGCAGGTGATTCGCGTTTAAAGGTGACGTTGAAAAAAGTCCACCGTCGCGGCTAACGCTTCCGGCGTAATGCGGTGGCGGACGCCTTTCTGCCAGAGGCAGGTTAAATTGTCGGCCAGCGCGTTTTGCTGCAGCGCCTGCTGCAGGCGGAAGGTTTCCCCCGGCGGCACGACATCATCTTCATCGCCGTGCCAGAGCAGCAGCGGACGGCTGGCCAGGGTCGCCAGCTGCTGGCTGACGTCCCACGCCACCAGCTGTTCTGCATCGAACGAAGGCGAAGGGAAAAGCGCCTGCGAGAGCGAACTGAAATAGCCTGACCCCATCAGGCAGGCTACGCTTTTCAGCTCCGGGTGGTGGGTCATAATCCCTAATGCCGTCATTCCGCCCATCGATGCGCCTGCCACCGCCAGCCTGTCGTCAGCAAGCCATCCCCGATCCCGAATCGCCTCCTGTAGTGCCGGAAATTCAATAAAATTGTTCATCAGAATCGGCCAGAAGCGCTGCATCCGCCCCTGTTCGTCTCCCCGGTAGCGCGCGCCGTGTTCCGCTGCATCAGGCATAATCACCCGAAACCCCGCCTCTGCAAGCGCAACGGCAAAATAGCTGTAGACCAGCTTAGAAGAGGTAAAACCATGATAAAAGACAATGCAAGGCAGCGCCGTATCCGCGGCGCCCTGCGGGTACGCATGGAGAACCTCCCCACCCGCAAGGTTACGCATTTCTAGTGCAATCATTTACCGTCTCCTTTCTCTCAAGTGATGTTATGTTATTACTCAAGTCGCTCGTTCGCACATGATTCATAATCTTGAGAACCAGATTACGCTTTCACGATATTTTCATTCGAAAATCGCGTACGGGATAACAATTTGGGAACATTCCCCGGAAATGACATTCAGGCTACCACTACACTATGACTAACAGGAAACGAGATATGGTTATGCGTAGGTTTGCACCGTGGTTAATGGCAATCGCTTTAACCGGCTGTAGCGCCCTACAGGGGACGCCAAAGGCGCCGCCGCCGGCAACCGACCATCCACAAGAGATCCAGCGTAATCAGACGGCGGGTCTGCAGAAGATGGGGACGGTGAGCGTATTAATGTACGGCTCACCGATGGATGTCGAGGCTGCGCTAAAGGTCAAAGCTGAGGCGGCTAAAGCGGATTACTACGTCATCATAATGATTGATGACACCATGGTTCCGGGCCAGTGGTATTCGCAGGCAATTTTGTACCGTAAATAGCGGTCAACCTTTAAGCCAGCTTTACACTGCTTTGCATCCATTCACGTTCTCCTGTGCATAATAACGTTCGGCCAGCTGTAACCTGGCAGGACGTTAGCAACGGACTGCCCTCAGGACTATGTGAAATGGAGCTGACGATGAAACGAACTTTTACCCTACCCAGCCTGATGTTGACCACCGTCACGGCCAATACTTCCGCGCAGTCAGCGGAGTTTGCCAGCGCTGACTGCGTAACGGGCCTGAACGAAATTGGCCTGATTTGCGTTAACAACATCTCGGGCAGCCAGCAGGATGTTGAACACGCTATCGCCGTGCAGGCCGATGAGCAGGGCGCCTCCTGGTATCGCATCGTCCAGATGTACGAGGAGCAGCAGCCGGACAACTGGCGGGTACAGGCCATTCTTTATGCCTGAGGCGCCTGTCGTCCACGCCCCGTTGCCCGTAACAGTAAGTCATCCAGCGTCTGCTCATCCAGCCGCATGCCGCCGCGCGCGTCGAGCATCATACGGCACCAGGCCTCTGCCAGCGGCGGTGACGCGAAGCGTAATAGCTGCGCCCCAACGCCCAGCATATAGACCAGCCGGGTAATCTCCCGCCCCTGCTCTTCCAGAGGCCGCCGTAGCCACTGCTGCAGCTGCCGCCACGTCCGATCGAAATGACGATTTTGCCCTTTCACTTCCGCGCACTCCGCCGCCAGAAGTTCGAGCGCCGCCGGCTGCTTCATCAGAACCCGCATCACGTCCAGACACATAATATTACCGGAACCTTCCCAGATGCTGTTTACCGGCATTTCACGGTACAAACGCGGTAATTCACTCTCTTCACAATAGCCTGAACCGCCCAGTACCTCCATCGCCTCGGCGACGAACGCGATCCCGGATTTGCAGACAGCAAATTTCGCGGCGGGCGTGAACAGCCTTGCCCATAGCGCTTCCTGCACATCGTCGCGCCTGTCCCAGGCCCTCGCCAGGCGGAACAGAAAGGCGGTTTGCCCTTCCAGCCGCAGCGCCATCTGCCCCAGAACCTGACGCATTATCGGCTGATCGACCAGATTTTTACCAAATGCCTGACGCTGCAGAGCATGGTATAGCGCTACCGAATAGGCCCGGCGCATCAGCGCATGGCTACCCAGCGCGCAGTCAAAACGGGTCAGGCCGCCCATTTTGAGAATTTGCCGGACGCCATCGCCCTCTTCTCCGACCAGCCAGCCGCAGGCATTGAAAAACTCGACTTCGCTGCTGGCGTTCGCGCGGTTACCTAATTTATCTTTCAGCCTTTCCAGATGTACGCCGTTACGCTGGCCATCCGGCAACAGGCGCGGAACAAAAAAGCAGGAGAGGCCCGCCGGCGCCTGAGCCAGCACCAGATGAGCATCGCTCTGCGGTACCGAGAAAAACCATTTATGTCCGATCAGATGATAAAAGCCTTCTGCGCTTTTCTCCGCTCGCGTCGTGTTGCTCAGGATATCGGACCCGCCCTGCTTTTCCGTCATCCCCATCCCGATAAGCAGCCCGCGTTTCTGATTACCCGGCACAAGGTGCGGATCGTAGCGATCGCTTAATAGCGGCGATAGCCAGTCGCTAAAAGTCTCGGGTAAGGAGCGCTGCAGCAATGGAATCGCGGCAAAGGTCATGGTGGTGGGACACAGGGTGCCCGCCTCGACCTGCGCATGCAGCATAAAGCGGGCAGCGCGGGCAACGAAGGCGCCTTCACGAGCCTCTTCCTGCCAGGCAAGATTATGTACCCGGTTAGCGCACAGCCCCTGCATCAGTAAATGCCAGGCGGGATGGAAACGAACATCGTCAAGACGCGATCCCGTTGCGTCATAGCGCAGCAGTTCCGGCGGATTGCTGTTGGCCAGGCGCCCCAGTTCCAGCGATTCGGCCGTCCCCAGCTGTTGGCCAATGCTCGCCAGCAGATCGCCATCCCAGCCCGCGCCTTCGCGGACGACGGCTTCACGCAGGGCGGTATCGGACAGGAATAAGTTACTGTTACATAGCGGCGAGGGTTGATTAAATACGGTATGAGTTTGCCAGTGCATTATGTTTCCCTCCTTCAATGGCTCTATCCATAAGTATGGACAACGGCGCACTTTCCGTCAGAGAACTCTGTTATAAAGTTCTCTCACAATCAGAAAGGGAATTTCATGATTCATTTAATTATTGAAGATCGGCAAAATGCGCCGAACTATATTCCGCTTATCCACCGCCATCTTCCTCATCTCGCGATGAGCGCTATCAAACAGAACCTGAACGCTTCCGGTTACGTCACCTCATTTGATGAAAACAAAATCTGCGATGACATTCTGGAAGAGCAGAATCCTGTTGGAAATTTTCTTAATCTCATCAAAGTATTAAAGAATCGAGGCGCGCAGCTTAAATTCCTCGAGCAAACGGGAGATGAACCGGGAGAAGAATTACCCTTGAGCCAGGTCCTGAACTATGTTGAAAGAGGTCTCGACATTGCCCGTCGGATAGAGCGAGAAGGCGGTCAGAACTGAAGAAGATAAGCCATTCCAGAGAATGGCTTATTTGGAAAGAAGAGATTAGCTGCGCTGGCGTACCGCTTCAAACAGGCAAATACCGGTGGCGACCGATACGTTCAGCGACGACACGCTACCGGCCATCGGGATGCTGATCAACTCGTCGCAGTGCTCCCGGGTCAGGCGGCGCATGCCTTCGCCTTCCGCCCCCATGACCAGCGCCAGCGATCCGGTCATTTTGCTCTGGAACAGCGTATGATCGGCCTCGCCGGCGGTACCGACGATCCAGACGTTCTCTTCCTGCAGCAGACGCATGGTACGCGCCAGGTTGGTGACGCGGATCAGCGGGACGTTTTCCGCCGCGCCGCAGGCCACTTTTTTCGCCGTGGCATTCAGCTGCGCAGAACGGTCTTTGGGGACAATCACCGCATGCACGCCAGCGGCGTCAGCGCTACGTAAACAGGCGCCGAGGTTGTGCGGATCGGTCACGCCGTCAAGGATCAAAAAGAACGGCTGATCGAGAGAGGCGATCAGATCCGGCAGATCGTTCTCCTGATACTGACGTCCGGGCTTCACGCGGGCAATAATTCCCTGATGAACGGCGCCTTCGCTTTTCTCATCCAGAAACTGGCGGCTGGCGACCTGAATCACCACGCCCTGCGCTTCCAGGGCATGGATCAGCGGCATAAGGCGCTTATCCTCACGGCCTTTCAGAATAAAGACTTCCTGAAAACGTTCAGGAGCGCGCTCCAGCAGTGCCTGCACCGCGTGGATGCCGTAAATCATTTCACTCATTTATCTACTCGTTTAGGTTCTGTTATCCGTTCCCTTCCCCCCGCCCCGCCACGATGTCGGGAGGCGCGGGGGTAAAGGGAATCGCACTACTCAGCGATATTCTTTTTCTTCGCCGCGCGCTTGGCTTTGGTCGCTGCGGCTATCTTCTGGGTTTTCTCCGACGGCTTTTTCGCTTTCTTCTCGCCTTTTGGCTGAGCGGCTTTCGGCTGAGACTGACCTTTCTGTTTGCGGAATGCGCTATCCGGCTCGAAGTTTACCTGCTTGCCCGCCTGACGGCGACGTCCGGAAGATTTACCTGCGCCGCCTTTCTTCGCTTTTTCACGCTCGGTCTTACCGACGTTGCGCGGCGCGCGCTCGCTGGAGATAAGCGAGAAGTCAATTTTACGCTCGTCCATGTTGACCGCTTCAACGCGCACTTCCACGCGATCGCCCAGTCGATAGGTCTGGCCGCCGGATTCACCAATCAGACGCTGTCCGACCTGATCGAAGCGGTAGTAGTCGTTATCGAGGGAGGAGACGTGCACCAGACCATCAATAAACAGCTCATCCAGACGGACGAAGAAACCAAAGCCGGTCACGCTGGCAATCACGCCCTTAAAGACGTTACCCACCTGATCCAGCATGAAATCACACTTCAGCCAGTCCGAAACATCGCGCGTCGCTTCATCAGCACGACGCTCGGTCATCGAACAGTGCGCCCCCAGCTGCAGCATCTCGTCCATGCTGTAGTGCCAGCCGCCGGTCTCGGTGCTATTGCCTTTATGGCCCTGCTCTTTCGCCAGTAAATACTTGATCGCGCGATGCAGCGAAAGGTCAGGATAGCGGCGAATCGGCGAGGTGAAGTGGGCATAGGATTGCAGCGCCAGACCAAAGTGGCCGCGGTTTTCCGGGTCGTATATCGCCTGTTTCATCGACCGCAGCAGCATGGTTTGCAGCATCTCTGCATCCGGACGATCGGCGATAGAGGTCAGTAATTCCGCATAGTCGCGCGGCTCCGGCTTGTTGCCGCCAGGCAGTTCAAGCCCCAGCTCCGCGAGCACCGAACGGAATGCGGTAATCGCTTCCGTACTCGGTTTGTCATGGATACGGAACAGCGCCGGTTCCTCGGCCTTCTCAACGAAGCGCGCAGCGGAGATGTTCGCCAGGATCATGCACTCTTCAATCAGCTTGTGCGCGTCGTTACGCTGAGTCTGCTCAATACGTTCAATGCGGCGTTCAGCATTAAAGATGAATTTAGCTTCTTCACTCTCAAATGAGATACCGCCGCGCTCTTCACGCGCGCCGTCCAGCACTTTGTAGAGGTTATGCAGCTCTTCAATATGCTTAACCAGCGGCGCGTACTGCTCACGCAGATCCTGGTCGCCCTGCAGCATATGCCAGACTTTGGTATAGGTCAGACGGGCATGGGAGCTCATCACCGCTTCGTAGAATTTGAAGCCGGTCAGACGCCCCTTGGCCGAAATCGTCATTTCACAAACCATACAGAGCCTGTCGACCTGAGGATTCAGTGAACACAGGCCGTTAGAGAGCACTTCAGGCAGCATCGGAACCACCTGAGACGGGAAGTAGACCGACGTGCCGCGGCTGCGCGCTTCGCCATCCAGCGGCGTACCCGGGCGCACGTAGTAGCTCACATCGGCGATCGCCACCCACAGACGCCAGCCACCGCCGCGTTTCTTCTCGCAGTACACGGCATCATCAAAGTCACGGGCGTCTTCGCCATCAATGGTGACCAGCGGCAGGCTGCGTAAATCAACGCGCCCTTGTTTCGCCTCTTCCGGTACCTGTTCTTTCAGGCCGGCGACCTGTTTTTCGACCGCTGGCGGCCAGACGTAGGGAATTTCATGGGTGCGCAGGGCCATATCGACCGCCATGCCGGTACCCATATTGTCGCCGAGGACCTCAACGATCTTGCCGACCGCTTTGGTGCGGCGGGTTGGGCGCTGGGTCAGCTCAACCACCACCACAAACCCCATCCGCGCGCCCATGATCTGTTCCGGGGGGATCAGGATATCGAAGCTCAGGCGGCTGTCATCCGGCACCACGAAGCCAACGCCCGCATCGGTAAAGTAGCGGCCCACAATCTGGCCCGTTTTTGGCACCAGTACGCGGACAATACGCGCTTCGCGACGGCCTTTACGGTCGGCGCCCAGCGGCTGCGCCAGCACCTGATCGCCGTGAATACAGGTTTTCATCTGCTCGGACGACAGATACAGGTCATCTTTACGGCCTTCAACGCGCAGGAAGCCATAACCATCGCGATGACCGATAACGGTCCCTTTCAGCAGGTCAAGACGTTCCGGCAGCGCATAGCACTGACGACGCGTAAAGACCAGCTGACCATCGCGTTCCATTGCGCGCAGTCTGCGGCGCAATGCTTCTTGTTGTTCTTCGCCTTCAATATTCAGCTCTATTGCCAGCTCATGTCGGCTAGCCGGTTTTTCGCGTTTTGCTAAATGATCGAGGATAAATTCCCGGCTCGGGATTGGATTAGCGTATTTTTCAGATTCGCGGTCCAGGAAAGGATCTTGTGACATGTCGGTTCCTCCGTTGTCATCTCCAGTGAAGTTTACGTCACTCCACCAGCAATAATTTATAAAGCGGTTGATTCTTTTCAACCAAATCGGCCAGCGTGTAGTTATCCAGTTCCTTGAGAAAACTTTGCGCGGCTTCAGCAAGCGCCTGTTTCAGACGACAGGCGGGCGTAATATGGCAAAATTCGCTGCTGCAGTTGACCAACGAGAGCGGCTCCAGATCGCGAACAACATCACCCACGCGAATCATATTTGCCGGTTTCCCCAGACGAATTCCCCCGTTTTTTCCCCGTACCGCCGTCACGTACCCCACGCGACTTAGTTGATTGATTATTTTAACCATATGATTACGGGAAACGCCGTAAACCTCCGTCACTTCGGAGATGCTGGTCATTCTTCCATCCGGTAGCGACGCCATATAAATCAGCGCGCGTAATCCGTAATCAGTGAAACTCGTTAACTGCACAATCAACCTCAGGGAAAAGAAAAACAGAGTGCGTCGGTAGACAATTACTATTGATGATAAACCAGCCAGCGCTCAGGCCGCTAATTTATTTAAATGGGGCGGGCGAACAGCAAAAACAAGAGGCGCCTTAACGGCGCCCCTGGAGATCGTTATGCGTCGAACGGATCGCGCAAAATCATCGTCTCGGTACGGTCAGGACCGGTAGAGATAATATCAACCGGTACGCCGGTCAGCTCTTCAATGCGTGCGATGTAGTTCAGCGCTGCCTGCGGCAGACCGCTGCGCTCTTTCACGCCAAAGGTGGTTTCAGACCAGCCCGGCATGGTTTCGTAAATCGGCTCGATGCCTTCCCAGTTGTCAGCAGCCAGCGGAGTGGTCGTCACTTCGCGGCCATCCGGCATCCGGTAGGCTACGCAGATTTTAACTTCTTTCAGGCCGTCCAGGACGTCCAGCTTAGTCAGGCAGAAACCGGACAGGGAGTTAATCTGCACCGCGCGGCGCACCGCTACGGCATCCAGCCAGCCGGTACGACGACGACGGCCGGTGGTAGCGCCAAACTCGTTACCCTGCTTGCACAGGAACTCGCCGGTTTCATCAAACAGCTCAGTCGGGAACGGACCCGCACCTACGCGAGTGGAGTACGCTTTGATGATACCCAGAACGTAGTCTACATAACGCGGACCCAGACCGGAGCCGGTCGCCACGCCACCTGCGGTGGTGTTGGAAGAGGTTACGTACGGATAGGTACCGTGGTCGATATCGAGCAGCGTACCCTGTGCGCCTTCAAACATGACGAAATCGCCACGCTTGCGCGCCTGGTCAAGCAGATCGGAAACGTCAACAACCATCGCGGTCAGGATGTCGGCAATCGCCATGACGTCATCGAGAACTTTCTGGTAATCAACCGCTTCAGCTTTGTAGAAATTCACCAGCTGGAAGTTGTGATATTCCATCACTTCTTTCAGTTTCTCAGCGAAGGTGGCTTTATCAAACAGATCGCCAACGCGCAGACCGCGGCGAGCCACTTTATCTTCGTAAGCCGGGCCGATACCGCGACCGGTCGTACCGATAGCTTTCGCGCCGCGCGCTTTTTCACGCGCGACATCCAGCGCAACGTGATATTCGAGGATAAGCGGGCACGCTTCAGAAAGCAGCAGACGCTCGCGGACAGGGATACCACGGTCTTCCAGACCTTTCATCTCTTTCATCAGCGCAGCCGGAGAAAGCACGACACCGTTACCGATGATGCTGGTGACATTCTCGCGAAGAATACCTGATGGAATGAGATGGAGGACGGTTTTTTCACCGTTGATTACGAGAGTATGGCCGGCGTTGTGACCGCCCTGATAGCGCACAACATATTTAGCCCGTTCAGTCAGGAGATCGACGATCTTCCCTTTACCTTCGTCACCCCATTGGGTGCCCAGTACGACGACGTTGTTACCCATTTTTCAAAATCACCGTTTGCTTAAAAATGGATTCTACCATCGCTTTTTCAGAGTTACAGCACTTTTTGCACTCAAAAGGCGGGAAATTAGTCTACTTTACGCTCAGCCAATCGTTTTCCTCAACATGTAGTAGATGACGATACCGGCAACCACAAGACCTCCGCCAAACCGGCGTAATAAATTATCCGGTAATTGGCTCATCGTGGCGACCATTCGACGCCACGCGCGCGGATAAAGCAGCGGCCCAAGCCCTTCAAGTACTAAAACCAGCGCCAGTGCCAGCCAAATTGTAGAGTTCATTATTCACCTTTATGTAAGTACAGCCACCGTCGCTCACCCCTGTGAGTCGTTGCTCAATTCATATTCTCCGGTATTTCATCATTGTTATGAACCGGCTTTATGAAACAAAATACATAACCCATTGGCGAACCCAAATCCGCTGCGAACATTGTAAAAAAGGCGCCTCAACGGGCGCCTTTTTGCTTACTCATTGCTTATCAGCGGGTCGCTGACGTGGGTGATTTCATATAGCGGAAGAAATCGCTGTCCGGGCTGAGAACCATCACATCCTGATTGCTCTGGAAGCTGTTCTCATACGCACGCAGGCTACGGATAAAGGCATAGAAGCCTGGATCCTGGCTGAATGCATCAGCAAACAGTTTCGCCGATTCAGCATCGCCTTCACCGCGCAGAATACGACCCTGACGCTCGGCTTCCGCCAGCGTTTTGGTCACTTCATAATCCGCGGTCGCGCGCAGTTTTTCAGCTTCTTCCTGACCCTGTGAACGGTGACGACGCGCTACCGCTTCACGCTCGGCGCGCATACGGTTGTAGATCGCTTCAGACACTTCGGCAGGCAGGTTGATCTGTTTAATACGCACGTCGACGACTTCAATACCCAGCGCCGCCATACTGTTCGGGTTGATCACCTGAACCTTACCGTTTGTTTCTGCTTCAACACGCTCCGCCGCTTTAGCAATCGCGTCATCGGCAGCCGGCGTACTGACTTCATCTTCTGTGCCCGCAGAACCTGAGTTCAGCGCATCGCGGACTTCCAGGGTCAGACGGCCGCGGGAGTCGGTCACGATGTCTTTCACATCCAGACGGCCAATTTCAGAACGTAGACGGTCAGAGAATTTACGCTTCAGCAGCACCTCGGCCTGGGAAACGTCACCGCCGCCGGTTGCCAGGTAGTAACGGCTAAAGTCGCTGATGCGCCACTTGATGTAAGAGTCAACAATCAGGTCCTTCTTCTCTTTGGTAACAAAGCGGTCGGCCTGGTTGTCCATCGTCTGGATACGCGCATCAAGCATCTTCACGGATTCAATAAAAGGAATCTTGAAGTGAAGGCCAGGCGCGTACACCAGCGGTTTGTTTTCATCGTCGCGCAGAACTTTACCAAAACGCAGCGTAATGCCGCGCTCGCCCTCTTTGACCACAAAGATGGACATGTAGAGCACCACCAGCACGATGACAATTATCGCGATAACAGATTTACGCATCGTTATTCCCCCTGACGCTGGTAGTCGTTACGCTGCGCGTTGGCGCGGCGTTGGTCCATAATGGTGCCTCCCGTAGAGGTAGAAGCGTTACTGGCGCTGTTTGAGCTGGCTGCAGGCGGCAGACGCAGCAGATCGCTTGCGCCACTGCTATCGCTCTTTGCCGCCGGCGCGCCGGCGCCTTTCAGCATCTGATCCAGAGGCAGAACCATCAGGTTGCTCCCCTTATCGTTAACCAGCACTTTGCGCGTATGGCTCAGCACTTTTTCCATGGTTTCGATATACAGACGCTCGCGGGTAATTTCCGGAGCCGCTTTATACTCAGGCAGAATTTTTGCAAAACGAGCCACTTCACCCTGCGCTTCAAGAACGGTCTGGGTCTTATAGGCGCGAGCCTCTTCAAGGATACGCTGCGCCTGACCGTTAGCCCGCGGCTGGACTTCGTTGGTGTAAGCTTCCGCTTCACGAATGTACTGCTGTTCGTTTTCACGCGCGGCAATCGCATCATCAAACGCGGCTTTTACTTCCTCCGGCGGACGCGCCGTCTGGAAGTTGACGTCGAGCAGGGTGATACCCATGTTGTACGGACGAATGGTCTCTTCCAGCTCGCGCTGGGTATCGCTACGAATGACGGTACGTCCTTCGGTCAGGATACGGTCCATGGTGTATTTACCGATCACGCCACGCAGGGCGCTGTCGGTGGCCTGACGCAGGCTGTCGTCCGCGCTGGTGACGCTAAACAGATAGCGTTCCGGATCGGTCACGCGGTACTGCACGTTCATCTCAACGCGCACGACGTTTTCGTCAGACGTCAGCATGACGCCGGAAGCCGCCAGTTCGCGGACCGACTCAACGTTAACCGCCTGAACGTTATCAATGAAAGTAGGTTTCCAGTTAAGGCCAGGCTCAACCAGATGGCTAAATTTACCAAAGCGAGTGACGACGCCACGTTCAGCTTCTTTAATGGTATAGAAACCGCTGGCTGCCCAGATAATAACCGCAGCGGCGGCAACGATGCCGACGATACGTCCGCCCATTGGCCCGCGAGGTCCCTGAGAGCCGCTACCGCCGCCCAGTCCACCTTTTCCGCCACCCAGGCCGCCAAGTTTTTTACTTAGCTTACGGAAGATATCATCCAGATCGGGAGGTCCCTGCTCGCGACCGCCTTTGTTGCCATTTCCCCCAGAGTTGCCGCCTTGGTTATTGCTGCTTCCCCACGGGTCGCGGTCCTGTCCGTTATTACCGGGCTGATTCCACGCCATGTATATGCTCCATATTTGTTTTTGATATCCCCACAGGGGTCAATATCTTCAGGCAAGCTGCAAGGTCAAATCACGTATTCAACCAGCGCTGGCTCTTGTTTACAGAGGCGACGCCAGTCAACGATCGGCATGCGCACCTGCAGACCAACGCTACCGTCATCCTCCATCCACTCTTTCTCTATCGCCTGAAGCTGATAGAACCGGCTTCTCAACCGACCTTCCTGCGGTGGCAGGCGCAGCGTGTGCTGGGCCACTTCACCAGAAAGCCGTTCCGTCAAAGCCTGAAAAAGCAGCGGTACGCCAACCCCGGTCTGGGCGGAAAGCCAGACCCGAATCGGTTTATTTTCTTCATCCCGATCGATACGCGGCTCAAAATCATCCAGCATGTCGATTTTATTCATGACCAGCAGCGCCGGGATCTCATCAGCTTCGATTTCCGCGAGCACCGTATTCACTGCGTCAATATTTTCCTGCACGCGCACATCGGCAGCATCAATGATATGCAGCAACAGCGTCGCCTGGCGCGTCTCCTGGAGCGTCGCTTTAAACGCGGCCACCAGATCGTGCGGCAGGTGGCGAATAAAGCCTACGGTATCCGCCAGGACGGTTTCGCCGACATCAGGGACATCAATCCGGCGCAGCGTTGGGTCCAGAGTGGCGAACAGCTGGTTCGCAGCATAGACCTCGGCTTCGGTTATCTGATTGAACAACGTGGATTTACCGGCGTTGGTATAACCGACCAGCGACACGGTTGGAATATCGGCTTTGGCGCGTGACCGCCGTCCCTGCTCACGCTGTTTTTCAACTTTTTCCAGTCGCGCCAGGATCTGCATAATACGGTTACGCAGCAAGCGGCGGTCAGTTTCGAGCTGGGTTTCCCCCGGGCCGCGCAAACCAATCCCGCCTTTCTGTCTTTCAAGGTGGGTCCAGCCGCGAACGAGGCGAGTCGCCATGTGGCGCAGCTGCGCCAGCTCGACCTGCAGTTTCCCTTCGTGGGTACGCGCTCGCTGGGCAAAAATATCTAAAATCAAGCCGGTACGATCGATAACCCGACATTCGCATAAGCGCTCCAGGTTCCGTTCCTGTGCCGGACTCAGGGCATGATCGAAGAGCACGACCGATGCACCGGTCGCTTTTACGGCTTCCGCAATTTCGACTGCTTTACCTTCACCAACAAAATACTTCGGGTGCGGTGCTTTACGGCTACCGGTAATCACCTGCATTGCTTCGACACCGGCGGAAGAGGCCAGAGTTTCAAACTCCTGGAGATCTTCCATATCTTTGTCTTGCGAAAAATAGATGTGTACCAGTACCGCCTGCTCACCGGCATCATAACGGTCAAACAAGCGTAAACCCCTTATAAAATACCAGCGGGGAACGCAGAAAACCTGGCTCCCCGACGTGGAAAAACAGCATCTGCCTTATTCGGCGTCTTCGCTGTCTTGCTGCGGCGCAGAAGAACCCTGCGCACCACCACCGTGGTGATAGTTGTTTGTACCGCCGCCAGCATTGTTGCTGTGGTGTGACACCGGGCGAGACGGGACAACAGTAGAAATTGCGTGCTTATAGACCATCTGGCTGACCGTGTTTTTCAACAGGATCACGAACTGATCGAAAGACTCAATTTGCCCTTGCAGCTTAATACCATTCACCAAATAAATAGAAACCGGAACACGTTCCCGACGCAAAGCGTTCAGGAACGGATCTTGTAAAGATTGCCCCTTAGCCATTCTCTCTTTTCCTTATATGTATGCTTGTTTTGTACTCAGAACCTTACGATTCTTAAAAAAATTACGCACGATACCCGTTCAATTGTACACGTTCAGTCCAGGCTAGCACCAACAACCTGTAATACTTTGTTGAACGCTTGTTCAGGTTGTTCACTGTCTAACCAGTGGATACCTTCCCAACCGCGCAGCCAGGTCACCTGACGTTTAGCTAACTGTCTCGTGGCGCAAACACCTCGATAAACCATTTCATCATACGGGATCTCGCCATTTAGGTAAGACCACATCTGGCGATATCCGACACAACGAATGGAAGGCATATCCGTATGCAAATCTCCCCGGGCAAAAAGCGCCCGCACTTCTGCTTCAAAACCTGAAGCCAACATCTGATGAAAACGCTGTTCTATGCGCTGATGGAGCAGTTCACGGCTCGCCGGGGCGATGGCGAACTGGTGCACCTTATACGGCAGAGCATCACCTGACGTTTGCGTCAGCTCCGTTAAAGTTTTACCCGAAATGAAAAAAACTTCCAGTGCTCGGGAAAGTCTTTGCGGATCATTTGGATGAATACGCGCGGCGGCAACCGGATCAATTTCCTGTAGCTGCTGGTGTAACGCGTTCCATCCCTGCTCTGCGGCCTGTTGCTCGATCCTGGCTCTGACCTCAGGGTCAGCCGAGGGTAGAGGCGACAATCCTTCCAACAACGCCTTGAAATACAACATCGTTCCGCCAACCAGTAGCGGAATTCGCCCGGCAGCGACGATATCGGCCATCTCTGCCAGCGCATCGCGGCGGAAATCCGCCGCGGAATAAGCTTCGGCCGGGTCAAGAATATCCAGCAGACGATGCGGCGCAGCGCTCAGCTCCGCGGCATCGGGCTTGGCCGTGCCTATGTCCATTCCTCGATAGATGAGGGCTGAATCAACGCTAATCAACTCTACTGGCAAAACTTTACGTAAGGCGATAGCCAATGCGGTTTTACCAGAGGCCGTCGGGCCCATTAAAAATATTGCCTTAGGCAGGCTTGCCTCAGTTACATCACTCATCTTTCAGGGCATTCATCGCCGAATGTAAATCAACAGGTTGTAACAGACCACCCGGCGGCGCTTTAACCAGCTGCGGACATAAGCGTTCGATATCCGCCAGGACGGCAATCGCCTGCGCCATGTTCCACTGCGCATGTTCGCTCGCCAGATTACGCGCCATCCACTGAGCAATATTGCCGACGTCGACGGTTTTTTGCTGCGCCAGGTAGCCTATCAGTTCAGGAATCAAGATTTGTAAATTTTGTTGTCTTAAGGGTAAAGGCACTGCGCGGACCGTCACGTGGTGCGCATCGGACTGGAGTTCAATCCCGACCTCAGCCAGCGCCGACTGCGCCTGCTTGAGCGCGTCTTTTTCCTCGTCGGACACTTTTATCCGCAGCGGGATAAGCAGCGGTTGGGCGCAAACCGCCTCTGCGCCCGGCGTTAGCTGCGCCTGGCGCAGCCAGCGCTCAGCAACCGGCAGAGCCAGCAGCGCTAACTTACCGCCGCGCTCCAGCAGCGCGCAGTCGCTATCGATAATCGTCAGTACGCGGCCAAAGCTTTGGCTATGGCCCGACAGGCCTTCCGCTGCCGGTGCGGGAGCCAGGGGTTTGCGCTCCGTGGCCGGCGTATCCAGCAGTTGGCGATAAAGCGCACCCTGCTGTTTTTGATAGCCTGGCTGCGCGTGCGGCCAGGCGGCTCCGCCAGATGAACCCGAGGCGGCGGACTCTCGCGAACCTCCGGTATTAAAACGCGGCGCGGCGGGCTCATCCCGGTAACGGGGAGCGGCGCTTTCACGCGCGACCGCTGGCTGGGCAAAATGATTGCCGCCCGCCGCAATGCGGTTTTCCGGCACCTGCCGCGGCGCGGGCTCATCGCCCTCTTCCGCCAACGGCACCTCCAGCTGCTGCTGCAGGACGCTCAGCACGCCCTGATAGATAAAGTCATGCACCAGGCGCGACTGATGAAAACGCACTTCATGTTTGGCCGGATGGACGTTCACATCCACCTGATGCGGATCTATCTTCAGATACAGCACAAAGGCAGGCTGCTGGTCGGCGCCCAGTTTGTCTTCACAGGCCTGGCGAATCGCGTGATTAATCAGGCGATCGCGCATCATCCGCCCATTGACGTAGCAATACTGAATCTCCGCCAGCGTCGGATTGGTATGTAGCGGATCGGCCACCCAGCCGCTGAGGGTCAGGTCGCCGTGCTGCCACTCAATCGCCAGCGCGTGTTCGAGAAATGGCAAACCGCAGATCGCGCCCAGACGCCGCTCGCGCTGGCCGTCCTGCGATACCGCCCGGTACTGGCGCACGGACTTGCCGTTGTGGCTGAGGTTGATGGTCACGTCGAAGCGCGCCAGCGCAATGCGCCGCACGATCTCGTCGATATGGCCAAACTCGGTTTTCTCGGTGCGCATAAATTTGCGCCGGGCGGGGGTGTTATAAAACAGATCCAGCACTTCCAGCGTTGTTCCCACCGGGTGCGCCGCCGGCTTCACGGTGACCGCCTGATCGCGCCCTTCGGCATAGGCCTGCCAGGCCTCCTGCTGATCTTCGGTACGCGAGGTCAACGTCAGACGCGCCACTGAGCTAATACTGGCCAGAGCTTCGCCGCGAAAGCCGAGGCTAATGATCGCCTCAAGGTCATCCAGCGAAGCAATTTTACTGGTGGCGTGACGAGCCAGCGCCAGCGCCAGCTCGTCTTTTTTGATGCCGCAGCCGTTATCGCGAATGCGGATTAACTTCGCCCCGCCGCGCTCAATATCAATGTCGATGCGCGTCGCCCCGGCATCGAGGCTATTTTCCACCAGCTCTTTGACCACCGACGCCGGACGTTCCACCACTTCACCTGCGGCAATCTGGTTGGCGAGCTGCGGCGGTAGAACCTGAATCGGCATGGCCGTCTCCTTAATTTAACAACGTCCCGTCTGACGAACCTGCGCTGGCAGTCTGCGCGGCTGCCCCGCGCGGCGCGGATTGCAGAGGATGCTGCATAAAGTAGTTACGCAGGCCGTTATAAATCGCCTCTGCGACCTGCTGCTGATAAGCATCGCTACCCAGCAGCCGCTCTTCGCCGGTATTACTGATAAAACCCGTTTCCACCAGGATCGACGGGATATCCGGCGAACGCAGTACGCCGAGGCTGGCATGCTCAGGGCGACGCTTATGTAAATCGCCGATCCGCTGCAGCTGGCTCAGCACATTGGTCGCTACATCATACCCGACGCGCTGGGAATGGCCGAACTGTAAATCCAGCACCGCCTGGCTCAGGTAAGGGTCCGACTGGCTGTTGGCCAGTACATCGCCCGCGCCGCCCAGCAGTTCTGACTGTTTCTCATGCTGCTCGAGCCAGCCGGCCATTTCGCTGTTCGCGCGGCGGTTGGAAAGCACCCAAACCGAGGCCCCGGTAGCATCGCGATTCGGCGCAGCGTCGGCGTGAATCGAGACAAGGAAATTGGCGTTTTGCTTACGTGCGACGTCAGAACGCCCCATGACGGAAATGAAATAATCGCCGTCGCGCGTTAGCACGGGCCTGAACTGCGGATCGGCATTCAGCAGCGCGCGGAGCTTACGCGCAATCGCTATGGTCACATTCTTTTCTTTCGTGCCGTTCGGACCAATGGCTCCCGGATCCTGGCCGCCGTGGCCGGCGTCAATGGCGATAATCACTTTATCGTCACCGGAAACGGTACGCGCCGCAGGACGCGTTACGCTACTGGTGCTGGTCACCGCGGTAAGCCGGTCGTTATCGGCTTTAAACGGGTTGCGCGCGGGTTCGCTCGGACGCACGGGCTGCGCCACGGGCCTTTCCGCCTGTCTAACCACCACTGGCTGAGGTGGAGGCGGAGGCGGCGCGTCGGCGTTAATCGTAAACACCACGGTGTAGTTAGAGCCGTTCTGCTGTTTCACCGCGCGGGTTTTGCCGTCGGCGGTGAGATCCACCATCAGGCGCAGCGACTGCGTATCCTGCGGCGTCCCGGAACGAATGCTTTTTACCAGATTATTGCCGCTAAACTGCAGCGGTAGCCCCTGGAGTACGCCAGTCTGTTTAATATCCAGCGCCACGATGCGTTTGCCCTGGGGGCTAAACGAATATTCAGGTTCGCCGATAAAGCTAATGGTAATGCGGGCCTGCCGATCGCCATTTGAGACCTGGATATCGGATAAACTTGCCGCAGTGGCCTGAATGCTGAACAGCATCAGTGCGGCGGCCAGCCAACTGGTTAAGCGATACATCATCCCGTCGTCCTTCAGGCTAATTAGCCAAACGCGCCAATAAAGACTCACCCAATGAGGAGACCGCGGTTACGCGCGCCTCACGCCCTTGTGCCTGATACTCAAGGTGAATTTCAACATCCGGGTCCGGCAGTACTCCCGTGCCCTGCTGAGGCCATTCCACCAGGCAGATAGCATCGTCAGTAAAATAATCGCGGATCCCCATAAACTCGAGTTCCTCAGGATCCGCCAGGCGATAAAGATCGAAGTGATAGACCATCAAATTATCGAGACTGTATGGCTCGACGAGGGTGTAGGTTGGGCTTTTAACGTTGCCACGGTGACCGAGAGCCTGAAGGAAACCGCGGCTAAAGGTGGTCTTACCCGCCCCTAAATCGCCATACAAATAGATGACCGTCGCGCCAGCGCATGCCTGCGCGACACGGTTGCCAAGGCTTAAAGTCGCCTGCTCATCGGGTAAAGGAATCACTCGGTTAATCATGGTCTACGTCAATCACATCCGGGTTAACAACACGCCTGAGCGTGAAAAAAAGATCGGTCGCCAGCATTCCGCGGGTGCCGTGTCTCGCCGCCAGCCGATCGGCGGCTTCGCCATGAGCAACGCATCCGGCGCAGGCAGCATCATACGGCGTCAGGCGCTGGCCTAACAACGCAGCGATAATACCGGTCAGCACATCGCCCATCCCGCCGCTGGCCATCCCAGCGTTACCGGCGTCGATAATAGCCATTTCGCCCGTTTCGCTCGCCACGATCGTACCTGCACCTTTCAGCACCACGATGCCACCATAACGTTTTACCAGACGTTGTGCAGAATGTAAGCTATCGCTTTCAATTTCTGCCACACTCACGTTCAGCAGGCGGGCGGCTTCGCCGGGATGCGGCGTCAGCACGCGATTGTGACGTTTATCGGGATTGATTGCCAGCAGGTTCAGCGCATCCGCATCCCAGACCATTGGTTTGCGAAAATTCTCCGCCTGGCGTAGCGCATTTTTACCCCACTCGCCCTGCCCCAGACCCGGCCCAATCGCAATGACATCCGCCCAGTGCAGACTCTCTTCGAGAGAACGGGACGTCAGCTCATGAACCATCAGCTCCGGCCTGGCGGTCAGAATGGGGGCAATGTTGTCCCGGTGAGTCAGTACTCGCACCAGCCCGGCGCCCGCGCGCAGCGCCGCTTCACCGCTCATTCGTATGGCGCCCGCCGTCCCCGGTTCGCCGCCAATAATCACCAGCTTACCGTGGTCGCCTTTGTGCGAGGTTGGACGCCGCGGCGGCAGCCAGCCGGGGAGCTGCGAGGCATCGAAGCGACTGAGCGCCGTCGTTTGGCCTGCCAGCCAACCCTCAAGCCCCAGGGCGTGGTGATGCAAACGGCCAACGACATCGCGGGCTTTGCCGGTCAGCAGCCCCGGCTTAAGCGCGATAAAGGTGATGGTATGAGCGGCATGGATAACCGCGCCCGGCGTCGTCCCCGTTTGCGCATTCAGGCCGGAGGGGATATCCAGCGCCACAACCGCAGCCGGATGGGCGTTTGCCCGCGCGATCAGCGCCGCAACGTTTTCCCGGGGCGCGCTCTGTAACCCGGTACCGAGCAGGCCGTCAATAATCAGCGTGATATCTTCCGGCCAGGGGATGCTGGCGGCATGAATCGTGCCGCCGGCGTTGAGCCACTCCTCACGCGCGAGGCTGGCCTCTTCCGGCAGCGGTTTCTCGCTCTCCAGCGCCAGCAGCGTGACCTGAATGCCTCGCGACTGTGCCAGGCGAGCCACCACGTAGCCGTCGCCGCCGTTATTACCGTGGCCGCAGAGAATCAGCCAGTGCTGGCTTTCAGGATACTGGACGCGCGCAAGCTCAAAAGCCGCTTCGCCCGCACGACGCATCAATTCATACAACGTCAGCCCAAGGGCATCCGCCGCCTCTTTTTCCGCTCGTCGTAGCGCCTCCGCCGACCAGATGATATGTGGTATACTCCCGGTGTTTTTCGTCATCGTATGGTCCATCATGTCACAGCCCCTCGATCTCAATCAGTTAGCGCAGCAAATCAAACAATGGGGCACAGAGTTGGGGTTCCAGCAGGTCGGTATTACCGATACCGATCTCAGCGCCAGCGAACCTAAACTGCAGGCGTGGCTGGATAAACAATACCACGGCGAAATGGCGTGGATGGCGCGTCATGGCATGATGCGCGCGCGCCCCCATGAGCTCCAGCCCGGTACCCTGCGCGTGATTAGCGTGAGAATGAACTACCTGCCCGCTAATGCCGCTTTCGCCCGTACCCTGAAAGACCCCGCCGTGGGTTACGTTAGCCGTTACGCCCTCGGACGGGACTATCACAAGCTATTACGTCATCGCCTGAAAAAATTAGGTGAGATGATTCAGGGACAGTGTGCTTCGCTCAATTTTAGACCTTTTGTCGATTCCGCGCCGATTCTTGAACGCCCTTTAGCCGAAAAAGCGGGGCTGGGATGGACAGGTAAGCACTCGCTCATCCTTAGTCGCGATGCCGGCTCGTTCTTTTTCCTCGGTGAACTGCTTATTGATCTCCCTCTTCCCATTGACCAGCCCGTCAAGGAAGAGTGCGGCCGCTGCGTTGCCTGTATGACCATCTGCCCAACCGGCGCCATCGTCGAGCCCTATACCGTCGATGCCCGGCGCTGTATTTCCTATCTGACTATCGAACTGGAAGGCGCTATTCCGGAAGAGTTTCGTCCGCTGATCGGCAACCGCATATACGGCTGCGATGACTGCCAGCTGATTTGCCCGTGGAACCGCTTCGCGCAGCTCACCGATGAAGAGGATTTCAGCCCGCGCAAGGCGCTACACGCCCCGGCGCTTATTGAGCTGTTCGCCTGGAGCGAACCCTGGTTTTTAAAAGTGACGGAAGGTTCGGCCATTCGCCGTATTGGTCATCTGCGCTGGCTGCGTAATATCGCCGTCGCGTTGGGCAACGCGCCCTGGGATGAAGCGAACCTGAAGGCGCTGGAAAGCCGCAGGGGTGAGCACCCGCTTCTCGACGAACATATCGAGTGGGCGATGGCGCAGCAAATTGAAAAGAGAAATGCCAATGTGGTTGAGGTGCAGTTACCCAAAAAGCTGCGTCTGGTCAGGGTGGTTGAAAAAGGGCTACCGCGCGACGCCTGATTCATTCACAGGGTGTGAATAAAAATAAAAACACATTGCGTTTCAAGGGGCAGACGTTCGTCAAGTGATCGGATTAACACTTTGAAATGAAATTTAACTGTTACATTTCAATTAGATATAAGAATACTATTTACATAGTGAAGTAATTTTCTGAGAGAGGACGAAAGGTTAAGCTGTGGATAACTCTGTTCACAGTATTTTCAGGACCGCGCGAAAATCATCACCGGCGCGTGCTTGCGCTGTGGATAAACTGGGTATGAGAAGAAATTTGGAGCGGGAAACGAGACTCGAACTCGCGACCTCGACCTTGGCAAGGTCGTGCTCTACCAACTGAGCTATTCCCGCTTGGGTGTGGTAACTTTCAAATTTTGGAGCGGGAAACGAGACTCGAACTCGCGACCCCGACCTTGGCAAGGTCGTGCTCTACCAACTGAGCTATTCCCGCTTGGGTGTGGTAACTTTCAAATTTTTGGAGCGGGAAACGAGACTCGAACTCGCGACCCCGACCTTGGCAAGGTCGTGCTCTACCAACTGAGCTATTCCCGCATACTTCTGGCCATATTTCTATGGCGTCGTGATTTGCATTTCTGCTTCGTCACGGGAGGCGCATTATACGAGAATTCGATTTACCTGCAACCCCCCTGAGCGCAATTTTTTTCGTTTTTGGTTTAAGTGACCACTTTATCACCACACACCGGCCTGAATTGTCTAAATAACCAGCAAATGCGGCAAAATCACTTTTTCCGGGCCCGCTAAAGGCGCAAAATCGCTCAAGTTTATAGGCGGATATCGCCCGCTGACGGTCAACAACGATGACAACCAGGGAAATAAAATGAAAAAAGCGCTTACCGTCCTGCTGCTGGCCACGCTTGCCACAGGAACAGCATCGGCAACAACGCTACATTTTGGGACAACGACGGCCAATCCGCCGTATGAAACCGTCAATGGTAAAAATCAGCCCACGGGTTTTGATATCGACCTGGCCAACGCGCTGTGCAGGCAGATGCAGGTCGAATGCAAATTCACTCCCCAGGGGTTCGATACCCTCATCCCGGCGCTGCGCTTTAAGAAATTCGACGCCGTGATTGCCGGTATCGAAGTGATTCCGATGCGAGAAAAGCAGGTTGCGTTCAGCCATCCCTATCGTCAGGCGCTGTCCGGCGTAGTTGTCACAGCGAAAGACGCCGCCCATACCTTTGCCGATCTGAAGGATAAAAAAATCGGCGTCGTGAAAGGCACCCTTCATCAGCACTATCTGCGGGACAAACAAAAAGCCGTGCATGCGGTGCCTTACGACAGCGACGAAAGCGCCCTGAGCGCGCTGAAAGAAGGCGTGATTAGCGGCGTGATGGGCGATCAGGAGACGTTAACGAAATGGCTCCAGGATAACCCCGACTACGCCATGATGGACGAACGCGCCACGGATCCCGGCTACTACGGTAAGCAGTACGCCATTGCGGTACGTAAAGACGATCCTGAGCTGCTGAATAACATCAATGCCGCTCTGGATGTCGTAAAAGCCTCGCCGGAGTTCCAGGCCATGGAACAGAAGTGGTTTAAATAGTCGATGGTATGACCGGGGCGTGTTGGCCCCGGCACGGGCGTTAAAGCTTAATAAAGTGTTCGCGATAGTAGGCCAGTTCCGCGACCGATTCGCGAATATCGTCCATCGCCTGATGGGTTCCTTGTTTCTTAAAGCCGTCGAGAATTTCCGGCTTCCAGCGACGAGCCAGCTCTTTCAGCGTGCTGACGTCCAGATAACGGTAGTGGAAATACGCTTCCAGCTCAGGCATATATTTAAACAAGAAGCGGCGATCCTGGCCGATGCTATTGCCGCAGATCGGCGACTTACCCGCCGGTACCCACATTTTGAGGAATTCGATAGTCGCCAGTTCGGCTTCACGATCGCCCTGGGTACTCGCCTTCACCCGCTCCACCAGCCCGCTGCCGGTATGGGTACGCACGTTCCACTCGTCCATCAGCGCCAGCTGCGCGTCTGACTGGTGCACCGCAATGGTCGGCCCTTCCGCCAGAATGTTCAGATTCGCGTCGGTCACCAGGGTGGCGATTTCGATGATGCGATCGCGCTCCGGATCCAGCCCCGTCATTTCAAGATCGATCCAAATCAGGTTGTTTTCATCTGCACTCATGTTATTTTCCACCCTTCTTACGTCACTATATTCATCTAAAATAGCGTGTATCATAGAGGTTTTGCCCGTACAGGGCGACCAGGAGCCAGTTCGATTGAGTAAAAATAAACTCTCCAAAGGCCAACAGCGCCGCGTGAAGGCCAACCACCAGCGCCGCCTGAAAACGACTTCGGAGAAGGCCGATTTTGATGACAACCTGTTCGGTGAGAAATCCGAAGGGACCGTCATTAGCCGCTTTGGCATGCATGCCGATGTCGAATCCGCCGACGGTAGCGTCCACCGTTGCAACATACGCCGCACTATCCGTTCGCTGGTCACCGGCGATCGCGTGGTCTGGCGGCCTGGCAAAAGCGAAGCTGACGGCGTCAACGTCAAGGGCATCGTCGAGGCCGTCCATGAACGGACCTCCGTACTGACGCGCCCGGATTTCTACGACGGCGTCAAACCCATCGCCGCCAATATCAATCAGATTGTCATTGTTTCCGCGATCTTGCCTGAGCTTTCTCCGAATATTATCGACCGCTACCTCGTGGCCTGCGAAACGCTGAACGTTGAGCCGCTGATCGTGCTCAATAAGATCGACCTGCTGGATCAGGCGAGCATGGACTTCGTCAACGAGCAAATGGACATTTATCGCCATATTGGTTACCGCGTACTGATGGTCTCCAGCCGCACGCAGGATGGCCTGAAGCCGCTTGAAGAGGCGCTCACCGATCGTATCAGTATCTTTGCCGGGCAGTCAGGGGTAGGCAAATCCAGCCTGCTGAACGCGCTGCTGGGCCTGCATGATGACCAAATCCTCACCAATGACGTTTCGGATGTCTCCGGACTGGGGCAGCACACCACCACAGCCGCGCGCCTGTACCACTTCCCGCACGGCGGCGATGTGATTGACTCGCCTGGCGTACGCGAGTTCGGCCTGTGGCATCTCGACGCGGAACAAATCACCCACGGCTTTGTCGAATTCCATGATTATTTAGGCCGGTGCAAATACCGCGACTGCAAACACGACAATGACCCGGGCTGCGCCATTCGCGAAGCGGTGGAGAAAGGCGAAATCGCCGAAAGCCGGTTTGAAAACTACCATCGCATTCTGGAAAGCATGGCGCAGGTACAGGTAAAAACGCGTAAAAGCTTTTCATCAACCGATGACTGACATTTAAGCTGAGCATCGTTAGAATCGTCCCCCTTTTTTCAGGCTCCGCTGCTCCGCGGGGCCAGGAACGACAAATAATGGCCTGGAGGCTACCTTGTTAAACGATCTTAAACTTTCACTGCAATACATTCTGCCTAAACTGTGGCTCACCCGCCTCGCAGGCTGGGGTGCACGCAAACGAGCAGGCTGGCTGACAAAACTGGTCATCGATCTGTTCGTGAAATATTACAAGGTCGATATGAAAGAGGCGCAAAAGCCTGACACCGCCAGCTACCGTACCTTTAACGACTTCTTCGTTCGCCCGCTGCGCGACGACGTCCGTCCGTTAAACACCGACCCGAACGTGCTGGTAATGCCCGCCGACGGCGTCATCAGCCAACTGGGCGCCATTGAAGACGACAAAATTTTGCAGGCTAAAGGCCATAACTACAGCCTGGAAGCGCTGCTGGCCGGTAACTACCAGATGGCGGACCTGTTCCGTAACGGCAGCTTCGTTACCACCTATCTTTCGCCGCGCGATTACCACCGCGTGCATATGCCGTGCAACGGTATTCTGCGCGAAATGATCTACGTGCCGGGGGATCTGTTTTCCGTAAACCATCTGACCGCGCAAAACGTGCCGAATCTTTTTGCCCGCAACGAGCGCGTCATCTGCCTGTTCGATACTGAGTTTGGCCCTATGGTGCAAATCCTCGTCGGTGCTACCATCGTCGGCAGCATCGAAACCGTGTGGTCCGGTACCGTCACGCCGCCGCGCGAAGGCATCATTAAGCGCTGGACCTGGCCTGCTGGCGATAGCGAAGGCTCCGTCGCCCTGCTGAAAGGCCAGGAGATGGGCCGCTTTAAGCTGGGCTCCACGGTGATTAACCTGTTTGCTCCGGGCCAGGTGAAGCTGGTTGAGCAGTTACAAAGCCTGTCGGTGACCAAAATAGGCCAGCCGCTGGCGATCGCGCCTGAAGCCGCGGCGCCGGTAGAGCCCGCGCCGCTGGCGGAAGAAGAAGTCCGCGCTGAACACGCAGCCAGCCCGCTGGTTGACGATAAACAAGACGAAGGTTAATTCCTGAAAAAAGGTTACGCCGTGCGCCTGATATACACTTTCCTGTTGGCCTGGTGCCTCAGTCTTGGGGCGTACGCAGCGACAGCCCCGGATGCTAAACAGATAGCCCAGGAGCTGGAACAGGCGAAGGCGGCAAAGCCCGCCCAGCCTGAAACCGTTGAAGTCCTGCAATCTGCCCTGAACGCCCTTGAGGAGCGTAATGCTTCCCTTGAGCGCGCCCGCCAGTACCAGGACGTTATCGATAACTTCCCCAAACTGTCGCAAAACCTGCGCGCGCAGCTCAACAATCTCAGCGATGAGCCGCGCCAGGTCTCCACTACACTCTCCTCCGATGCCCTGAACCAGGAGATTCTCCAGGTCAGCAGCCAGCTGCTGGAAGCCAGTCGTAAAGCCCAGCAGGAGCAGGATCGCGCCCGCGACATCGCCGACTCCCTCAACCAGCTGCCGCAGCAGCAGAGCGATGCCCGCCGCCAGCTGAATGAGGTTGAACGCCGGGTCGGCGCGCAAAGCAGCAATACCCCGCTGGCACAGGCGCAAAATCTTGGTCTGCAGGCGGAGTCCGCGCGGCTGAAAGCGCTGGTCGATGAGCTGGATCTGGCGCAGCTTTCCGCCAATAACCGCCAGGAACTTTCGCGGTTGCGCTCCGAGCTGGCGCAGAAAGAGAGCGAGCAGCTCGACGCCTGGCTACAGGCGCTGAGAAATCAGCTCAATAACCAACGGCAGCGCGAGGCGGAGAAAGCGCTGGAAAGCACCGAACTGCTGGCGGAAAACAGCGAAAACCTGCCGCCGGATATCGTGGCGCAGTTTAAAGTTAACCGCGAGCTGTCGCAGGCGCTCAACCAGCAGGCGCAGCGGATGGATTTGATCGCCTCGCAGCAGCGCCAGGCGACCAATCAGACCCTCCAGGTGCGTCAGGCGTTAAACACCCTGCGCGAGCAGTCCCAGTGGCTGGGCTCTTCCAATCTGCTTGGTGAAGCCCTGCGCGCGCAGGTGGCTCGACTGCCGGAAATCCCGCGGCCGCAGCAGCTGGATACCGAAATGGCGCAGCTGCGCGTGCAGCGTTTACGCTATGAAGATCAGCTCGGCAAACAGCCGCAGCTAAGACAAATTCGTCAGGCCAACGGTGAACCGCTCACCGCGGAACAGAACCGTATTCTGCAGGCCCAGATGCGCACGCAGACCGAGCTGCTCAACTCCCTGCTGCGCGGCGGCGATACGCTTATGCTCGAACTGACCAAGCTGAAGGTCGCCAACGGTCAGCTAGAGGATGCGCTTAAAGAGATCAACGAAGCGACCCACCGCTATCTGTTCTGGACCTCGGACGTCAGCCCAATCGGCTTCTCATGGCCGCTGGAGATCGTTCAGGATCTCCGCCGCCTGATCTCGCTCGATACCATGAGCCAGCTCGGTAAGGCCAGCATGATGATGCTGACCAGCAAAGAGACCCTGCTGCCGCTCTTCGTCGCGCTCATTCTGGTGGGGTTCAGTATTAGCTCACGCCGCCATTTCACCAGCTTCCTTGAGCGCTCCAGCGCGCGCGTCGGTAAGGTTACGCAGGATCACTTCTGGCTCACCCTGCGCACGGTGTTCTGGTCCATACTGGTGGCCTCGCCGCTGCCGGTGCTGTGGATGACGCTGGGCTATGGCCTGCAGGCTGCCTGGCCTTTCCCGCTGGCCGTGGCGATTGGCGATAGCGTCACCGCCACGGTACCGCTGCTGTGGGTCGTAATGATTTGCGCCACGTTCGCCCGCCCTAACGGTCTGTTTATCGCCCACTTTGGCTGGCCGCGCAGCCGCGTCAGCAAAGCGATGCGCTACTACCTGATGAGCATTGGGCTGATCGTGCCGCTAATTATGGCGCTGATTACTTTCGATAACCTCAACGATCGCGAGTTCTCCGCCTCGCTGGGCCGCCTCTGCTTTATGCTGATTTGCGGCGCGCTGGCGATGGTGACCCTGAGCCTGAAACGCGCCGGCATTCCGCTGTATCTCGACAAAGAAGGCAGCGGCGACAATATGCTGAACCGGCTGCTGTGGAATATGCTGCTTGGCGCGCCGCTGATAGCGATGCTGGCGGCGGCGATCGGCTATCTCGCCACGTCGCAGGCGCTGCTCGCCAGGCTTGAAACCTCGGTCGCCATCTGGTTCCTGCTGCTGGTGGTTTATCACATCATACGCCGCTGGATGCTGATCCAGCGGCGCCGCCTGGCGTTCGATCGCGCGAAGCACCGTCGGGCGGAGATCCTCGCCCAGCGCGCCCGCGGCGAAGAGGAAGTCCAGCATACCAGCAGCCCGGAAGGTTCGATGGAAGCTGAGGTCAGCGAGGTCGATCTTGATGCCATCAGTACCCAGTCGTTGCGTCTGGTGCGCTCCCTGCTGATGCTGATCGCGCTGGTGTCGGTTATCGTGCTGTGGTCAGAAATCCACTCCGCGTTTGGCTTCCTGGAGAATATCTCGCTGTGGGACGTCACCTCCACGGTACAGGGCGTTGAGAGCCTGGAGCCGATTACCCTCGGCGCGGTGCTGATAGCCATCCTGGTGCTGATTATTACTACCCAGTTGGTGCGCAACCTACCCGCGCTGCTGGAGCTGGCCATCCTCCAGCATCTGGAACTGACGCCGGGCACCGGCTACGCCATCACCACCATCACTAAGTATCTGCTGATGCTGATCGGCGGTCTGGTCGGCTTCTCGATGATTGGGATTGAGTGGTCCAAGCTGCAGTGGCTTATTGCCGCGCTCGGTGTGGGTCTCGGTTTTGGCCTGCAGGAGATCTTCGCCAACTTTATCTCGGGCCTGATTATCCTGTTTGAGAAACCGATCCGCATTGGCGATACGGTCACCATTCGCGATCTCACCGGCAGCGTGACGCGAATTAATACCCGCGCCACCACCATCAGCGACTGGGACCGTAAAGAGATTATCGTACCGAACAAGGCGTTCATCACCGAACAGTTCATCAACTGGTCGCTGTCGGATTCCGTGACCCGCGTGGTGCTAACGGTGCCTGCTCCGGTAGATGCCGATACCGAAGAGGTGGCGCAGATCCTGTTAAATGCCGCGCACCGCTGTTCATTGGTTATCGATACCCCGGCGCCGGAAGCGTTCCTCGTTGATCTGCAGCAGGGGATCCAGATTTTCGAGCTGCGTATCTACGCCGCCGAAATGGGTCACCGGATGCCGCTGCGCCACGAGATGCACCAGCTGATTCTGGCCGGATTCCGCGAGCACGGTATCGATATGCCGTTCCCGCCGTTCCAGATGCGCCTGGAGAGCATCGATGGCAGAAAAAGCAGCAGGGCGCTGACCTCGGCAGGGAAAACCAGCCGCACGCCCGGCAGCCTGTAAGAACGCCTTGCCTGAACGCAGGCAAGGCCAGCGTTTTAGCTCTCATGGACCATCAGCTGCACCGCCGTACGCCGGCGGTAATTCTCATAGATCCCCAGCGCCAGCAGCGAAAAGAAAGCCGGTCCGCCGACCATCCACAGCGCGCTGCTCCAGTCACCCGCTTCCATCACCGGCTCAATCACGGTAAAGATATTGGCAAATGCCACCACCAGTACCACAAGGGCGGTCGCCAGCAGCGTCGAGCCGCGGTTTTTAAAAATCACAAAGGGGCGATCGAGATCCTGCTTCGCCTTAAAAAAAGGAAATGCCAGCGTTAAAAACAGATACGGCAGCGTCATAGAGACATTCGCCATCAGCGTCAGTTTGTTATAAAACGCCGACGCGGTATCGCCCCCAAAGGAAACCAGCAGAATAAACACGCTCACCAGCAGGCACTGCCACCACATGGCGTTCGCCGGCATACCGTTAGCGTTAATTCGCGTCATTGCTGAAGGCCAGAGCGCTTTTGGCGTGCCCTGAATAATCGCCTTTAACGGCGAGTAGCTCAGGGTAAAGAAAGCGCCGGTATAAGCGAGGAACATGGCGAGTCCGGTGATTCTGGCAAACCATAATCCGCTCAGGGCGGCGACGGCGGGCGGCAGATGCATCGCATTAGCCAGGGTGGCGCCAAGGCTGGTCATCAGCATGTAGGTGATATTACCGAGGTTCGTGGAAGGGTTGCTCAATACCTGCTGCCAGTTGGCGCTCACGCCCCACAGAACAATCGCCAGCGAATAGCCAACAGAAATGACGACCGCCGCGATAACAATGCCTTTGGCAAAATTCTTTTCCGGCTGCTCGGTTTTATCCACCAGACCGCCAACCGCTTCGATTCCGCCGTAGGCAAAGATGGCAAAAACCACGAACGATAGCATCGCCAGACCGGACTGATAGCCTGGATTAGGCGAGGCCGTGAAATCCAATGGTTGGGCAAAATGGCCGCCGTTGAGCAGTAAAATCACCAGGCTCACCAGCAGCAGGACCAGATTAAGGCCCATGACCGCGATCCCGCCGACGGCGGTAATTTTGGCGATTTTGTGCATGCCTTTTACCGCGACAAAGGTCACCAGCAGCATCCAGCACGCGGCAAGAATACCGACCGTTTGCGTGGAGGTCAGTCCGGCCAGCGCCCAGGATTGCGTTTTATCCGCGCCGAATAAGAATGTGGAAAACGGCACCCAAATTTTAGCCGCCGTGCTGACCATCCAGACCACATAGGATGAAAACCACATAAAGGCCCCCATAAACGCAAAGCGCGGGCCGACGCTATGATTCATCCATGAATAGATCCCGCCCTCCTCCTTACGATAGGCCGCTCCCATCTCCGCCATCATTAGCGCAAAAGGGATAAAGAAAAACAGAGCGGAGAAGAGATAAAACGGCATCGCGCTGTAGCCCATCAGGTAGAACGCAGAGGGGCTGTTTGCAAAACCAAATACCGAGGTGAAGATCATTAATATCAGCCCAATCAGGCTCATCTTCTTTATTTGCTGGTGCATAAATCTATCCAAACGCGGTATCGCGGCAGAGGATGCCGGATAGCCAAAAAAAATGAGCGCGGATAGTAGCAAAAACCCAAACGGTTCTTGTGGGTATTAGGGCTAAAAGGCGGGCTTCCCTTCCATCATCGAAAGGGAAGCTGAGAGAGGATCAGGCGCGGTCGACGGTGAAAGAGAGAACCTCACCGATGCTTTCTGCCCCCAGGGCCAGCATCACGACGCGGTCAACGCCCAGCGCCACGCCGGAACAATCCGGCAGCCCGGCTTCGAGAGCGGCCAGCAGATGACGATCGATTGGCTGCTGCGGCAGGCCGCGAGCGGCGCGCTTGCGGTTATCCTGCTCAAAACGCTGCTGCTGTTCGCGCGCATCGGTCAGCTCATGAAAACCGTTCGCCAGCTCAATGCCTTTGTAATAGACCTCGAAACGTTCCGCCACGCGGTGATCTTCGGTGCTGATTTGCGCCAGCGACGCCTGGCTTGCCGGGAAGTGATAAATAAACGTCGGACGATCTTTACCGATGTGCGGCTCGACGCCCATGGTAAAAAGTAGCTGAAGCAGCGTATCCCGGTCCTCTTCCGTATCGGCGATATTGCTCAGATCCAGCTTCGCCGCCACTTCACGCAGCTGCGTTTTATCCGCCGACAGCGGATCGATTTCCAGATGACGCTGGAAGGCTTGCTGATAGGAGAGGCTTTCGGCTGGCTGGCAGTCGAGGACCTGCTGGAGCAGATCGTCCACTTCATTGATCAGCCGGTACATGTCATAGCACGGACGATACCACTCCAGCATGGTGAATTCCGGGTTATGGTGGCGCCCCATCTCTTCATTGCGGAAGCTACGGCACAGCTGAAAGACCGGGCCGCAGCCGGCCGCCAGCAGGCGCTTCATGTGATACTCCGGGCTGGTCATCAGGTACAGGTTCAGCCCCTGAGAATGACCAGGACCGACGAAACGCGTCTCAAACGGGACCATATGAATATCCGTCACCGTCGCCTGACTCATGCAGGGCGTCTCCACCTCCAGCACGCCGCGGTCGGTAAAGAAACGGCGAATTTCCGCCATGACCGCTGCACGTTTTAATAGATTTGGAATGGATGCGCTCGGCTGCCAGGTTGCCGTTTCGCTCATGGTACGTTCTCCGATTTGAAACAAGGGCACGAAGTCTACTCGTAACTGGCGGATGAAACAAATTTTGTGCGAATACGTAAACGCGTTACATACACTTAATTTATTGATAACCCAAAAACATAAAGCAATGAGATAAACGACCGCACAGAACGATAAAAAAATCGAACACGTCAATTTTCCCTCATAACCCTACGGCTATACTCCTTACCTATAAAGGAGCAGTGATACGTTTTCGCCAGCCCGGCGGCGAAATAAACAAAAACTGGAGGAATGTCGTGCAAACTTTTCAAGCCGATCTTGCCGTAATAGGCGCAGGCGGAGCAGGTCTTCGCGCCGCAATAGCCGCCGCGCAAGCTAATCCAAATGCAAAAATCGCTCTAATTTCAAAAGTCTATCCTATGCGCAGCCATACCGTTGCTGCTGAAGGGGGTTCCGCTGCCGTCGCGCAGGATCATGATAGCTTCGAGTACCATTTTCACGACACCGTTGCCGGCGGCGACTGGCTATGTGAGCAGGACGTCGTTGACTACTTCGTTCATCACTGCCCGACGGAAATGACCCAGCTCGAACAGTGGGGATGCCCGTGGAGCCGCCGCCCGGACGGCAGCGTCAACGTCCGGCGATTCGGCGGTATGAAGATCGAACGAACCTGGTTCGCTGCCGATAAAACCGGCTTTCATATGCTGCACACCCTGTTCCAGACCTCGCTTCAATTCCCGCAAATCCAACGCTTCGACGAACATTTTGTTCTGGATATTCTGGTCGATGATGGGCAGGCTCGCGGTCTGGTCGCGATGAATATGATGGAAGGTACGCTGGTGCAGATCCGCGCCAACGCGGTAGTTCTGGCTACCGGCGGCGCTGGACGCGTGTATCGCTACAATACCAACGGCGGTATCGTCACCGGCGACGGGATGGGTATGGCGCTCAGCCACGGCGTACCGCTGCGCGATATGGAGTTCGTGCAGTATCACCCCACCGGCCTGCCGGGCTCCGGTATTCTGATGACGGAAGGCTGCCGCGGCGAAGGCGGTATTCTGGTCAACAAGAACGGCTACCGCTACCTGCAGGATTACGGCATGGGTCCGGAAACCCCGCTGGGCGAACCGAAAAATAAATATATGGAGCTGGGTCCGCGCGATAAAGTCTCCCAGGCTTTCTGGCACGAATGGCGCAAGGGCAACACGATCCCTACGCCGCGAGGCGATGTGGTCTATCTCGATCTGCGCCATTTGGGTGAGAAAAAGCTGCTTGAACGTCTGCCGTTTATCTGTGAACTCTCGAAAGCCTACGTTGGCGTCGATCCGGTAAAAGAGCCGATTCCGGTGCGTCCAACCGCACACTACACCATGGGCGGGATCGAAACCGACCAGCAGTGTGAAACCCGTATCAAAGGGCTGTTTGCCGTTGGCGAGTGTTCTTCTGTGGGTCTGCACGGCGCCAACCGCCTTGGCTCCAACTCCCTGGCGGAGCTGGTGGTCTTTGGTCGTCTGGCCGGTGAGCAGGCCATGCAGCGCGCAACCGAAGCGGGCGAAGCCAATAGCGCCGCGCTGGACGCGCAGGTCGTCGATATCGAGAAGCGCCTGAAAGATCTGGTTAATCAGGAAGGTAACGAGAACTGGGCGAAGATTCGCGACGAAATGGGTCTGTCGATGGAAGAAGGCTGCGGCATCTACCGTACGCCGGAGCTCATGCAGAAAACGGTCGATAAGCTCGCCGAGCTGCAGGAGCGCTTCAAGCGCGTGCGGATCACCGACACGTCCAGCGTGTTCAATACCGACCTGCTGTACACCATCGAACTGGGCCATGGTCTGAACGTCGCCGAATGTATGGCGCATTCCGCCCTCGCGCGTAAAGAGTCCCGCGGCGCGCATCAGCGCCTGGATGAAGGCTGCACCGAGCGCGACGACGTCAACTTCCTCAAGCATACCCTCGCCTTCCGCGATGCCGATGGTCACACCAGTCTGGAGTACAGTGATGTGAAAATCACCACTCTGCCGCCGGCAAAACGCGTGTACGGTGCGGAAGCGGAAGCAGCCGAGAAGAAGGAGACGACGAATGGCTGAGATGAAAAACATGAAAGTCGAAGTGGTGCGCTACAACCCGGAAGTGGACATCGCACCGCACAGCGCTTTCTATGAAGTTCCCTATGATGAGCAAACCTCGCTGCTTGATGCGCTGGGCTATATCAAAGACAACCTCGCGCCGGACCTCAGCTACCGCTGGTCCTGCCGCATGGCGATTTGCGGTTCCTGCGGCATGATGGTGAACAAGGTGCCAAAACTGGCCTGCAAAACCTTCCTGCGCGAATACACCAAAGGCATTAAAGTCGAGGCGCTGGCTAACTTCCCGATTGAGCGCGATCTGGTGGTCGATATGACCCACTTTATTGAAAGCCTGGAAGCGATTAAGCCGTACATCATTGGCAACCCGCGCACGCCCGATCAGGGGCCTAACACCCAGACCCCGGCGCAAATGGCCAAGTACCACCAGTTCTCCGGCTGCATTAACTGCGGCCTGTGCTACGCGGCCTGCCCGCAGTTTGGTCTTAATCCGGAGTTTATCGGCCCGGCGGCGATCACCCTCGCCCATCGCTACAACGAAGACAGCCGCGACCACGGTAAAAAGGAACGTATGGCGCAGCTTAACGGCCAGAATGGCGTCTGGACATGTACATTCGTGGGCTACTGCTCCGAAGTCTGCCCGAAACACGTCGACCCGGCGGCCGCGATCCAGCAGGGCAAGGTAGAAAGCTCGAAAGACTTTCTTATCGCCACCCTGAAACCACGCTAAGGAGTGCAGTATGACGACTAAACGCAAACCCTACGTGCGGCCGATGCCGTCCACCTGGTGGAAAAAGCTGCCGTTTTATCGCTTCTATATGCTGCGTGAGGGAACAGCGGTACCCACGGTCTGGTTCAGCATCGTGCTGATTTACGGATTGTTCGCACTGAAGCACGGTGCGGAGAGCTGGGCCGGGTATATCGGTTTTCTGCAAAATCCGATTGTCGTGATCCTGAACCTGATCACGCTTGCAGCCGCGCTGCTGCATACCAAAACCTGGTTTGAGCTGGCACCGAAAGCTGCCAATATTATCCTTAAAGGCGAGAAAATGGGGCCAGAGCCGGTTATTAAGGGGCTTTGGGTCGTCACTGCGGTCGTCACCGTGGTGATCCTGTTTGTCGCGCTGTTCTGGTAAGGAGGCTGGAATGATTAATCCCAAACCAAAACGTTCTGATGAACCGGTATTCTGGGGGCTGTTTGGCGCTGGCGGCATGTGGGGAGCGATTGTCGCCCCCGTTATCGTGCTGCTGGTGGGTATTATGCTGCCGCTCGGACTGGCGCCCGCGGACGCCTTCAGCTACGAACGCGTGCTGGCTTTCGCCCATAGCTTTATTGGCCGCGCATTCATTTTCCTGATGATTGTGCTGCCGCTATGGTGTGGACTTCACCGTATTCACCATGCGATGCATGATTTGAAAATTCACGTACCCAACGGTAAGTGGGTCTTCTACGGCCTCGCGGCGATTCTGACCGTCGTCACTCTGGTCGGCATATTGTTCATCTAAAGCGCTCGGCGGAGGCCGCTTTTACCTCCTCGGCGATAAGCCCGGTAGCATTATGTTACCGGGCTCGCTTCTCAAGAAAATTCTGCCGCATTTTTCCTGCCTGAATCTACACTTAGCTTAAAACTGGCAAGGAAAACATTATGCGTCTGCTACCCGTTATTGCGGTTGTTGCCGCTTCATTTCTGCTTGTAGCCTGCAGCGCGCCGACGCCACCTTCTGGCGTAACCGTGGTCAGTCCGTTCAACCCTCAACGCTATCTTGGCACCTGGTATGAGATTGCCCGCTTCGATCACCATTTTGAGAGCGGTTTAGAAAAAGTTACCGCAACCTATAGCCTGCGCGACGATGGTGGGCTGGACGTGGTCAATAAGGGATACAACCCCGACCGGGGGATGAGGCAGAAAACCGACGGCGTGGCTTACTTTACCGGGGAGCCCACGCGAGCCGCGCTGAAAGTGTCGTTTTTCGGCCCCTTCTATGGCGGCTATAACGTGATTGCGCTGGACAAGGATTATCGCTACGCGCTGGTTTGCGGACCTGACCGGGATTATCTCTGGCTACTGGCGCGAGCGCCGAAAATCCCGCCAGAAGTGAAGCAGCAGATGCTGGATATCGCTACCCGGCAGGGATTCGACGTCAGCAAACTGCTGTGGGTCAATCAGCAGTATTAATGCGCGCTCATTTTCAAGCCAATGATACCAATCACAATACACGCCAGGCTGGCAATGCGCATCGGGCTGGCGGATTCGCCTAGCAGGATAATCCCCGTCACGGCTGCGCCGACCGCGCCAATTCCGGTCCAAACGGCGTAAGCCGTCCCCACGGGTAGCGTTTTCATCGCCCACGACAACAGCGCCATGCTGATGACCATGGCGGCAATCGTTATCACGCTTGGCACCAGGCGGCTAAACCCATGGGTATATTTCAGGCCGACAGCCCAGACGACTTCCAGCAGACCCGCGATAAACAGAATAAACCAGGACATATGGCTCCTTTGATGGGGCCGTCCCCAGATGTGAAACGCTTACAGGCCGTCCCGTAAGGTAGATGATATTCCGCAGGAATTATACACGACGTGGCAACGGTGAGGAAGAACGGTACGACCAACGGCCGTACCGCCATGGTCTATTGCTGAGCTTTGGTCGCGGCGCCCGAAATCGCGCTACCGCCTTCTGAAATATCCTGACCTACACCGCGCGTGGTGTTACATGCGGTCAGTACAGAGGAAAGTGCCAAAACCGTAAAGAACGCTGCAATCGCTTTTTTTACCATAATGTCATCCTTATTAACCAGTTTTAGTTATCGTGCTCTATAAGCATAGACAAACTGGTCCAGGATGAGGGAAGCGAGACGATTTTTAAGAGAAAAAGAAGTGAAGAAAGTGAATCAGATAGAGCGTGAGTATATGAATAAGAATTGCCTGATGAAATAAGATTAGCTGACCGCGTGAGAAATAGCATGACCCAGGCTCTGGATATCCTCGCCCACGCCGCGAGCCGTATTGCACCCGGCAAGCAGAGAGCCGCTCAGCAATAACAGTAGCAACAGTTTCAGTGTAGGACTCATCTTCCTTGCCTGCGGTTTCAACCTGTAGAGGCGCAGCATGGCGCTGCGCCAACTCTTTCGCCGCCTGAATTACTTCACGCGGGAGACGTATTCGCCAGAACGAGTATCGACTTTGATGACTTCGCCAATCTGTACGAACAGAGGAACTTTAACCACTGCGCCAGTGGACAGCGTTGCAGGCTTGCCGCCGGTACCCGCAGTATCGCCTTTCAGGCCTGGATCGGTTTCAACTATTTCCAGCTCAACAAAGTTTGGCGGGGTGACGGAAATAGGCTGACCGTTCCACAGGGTCACGATGCATTCAGCCTGATCCAGCAGCCACTTAGCGTTATCGCCAACGGCTTTAGCATCAGCGGCCAGCTGTTCGAAGGTAGAGTTGTTCATAAAGTGCCAGAACTCACCGTCGTTATACAGGTAAGTCAGGTTCATATCGACAACGTCCGCACCTTCAGCAGAATCGGTAGACTTGAAGGTTTTCTCAACGCGAGTACCGGTCAACAGGCGGCGCAGCTTAACGCGCGCGAAAGCCTGGCCTTTGCCGGGTTTAACGAATTCACTGGCTTCAACGGCATAAGGTTCGCCGTCCATCATGATTTTAAGACCGGCACGAAAATCGTTGCTATAGTAAGTCGCCATAAGGCCCTCTGAAATTTTGTTAATTGGTAGCTAAGCCACAAAATGGCGCATATTGTAACCCTAAATACCCCATCCAGAGAAGATTGGTTAACGCAACTTGCCGATGTTGTGACCAGTCCTGATGAACTGCTGCATCTTTTAAATGTAGACGCAGATGCGAATCTATTGGCAGGACGTGATGCTAAGCGCCTGTTCGCACTGCGTGTTCCGCGGGCGTTTATTGCCCGTATGGAGCCAGGCAATCCCAACGATCCTCTTCTACGTCAGGTACTTACCTCCCAGGAAGAGTTTATTAATGCCCCAGGATTCTCTACCGATCCGCTGGAAGAACAGCATAGCGTGGTACCCGGTCTGCTGCATAAATACAGCAACCGTGCGCTACTGCTGGTGAAAGGCGGCTGCGCGGTAAATTGTCGTTATTGCTTCCGTCGTCACTTCCCCTATGCTGAAAACCAGGGCAATAAGCGTAACTGGCAGCAGGCCCTGGAGTACATTTCGGCACATCCCCAGCTGGATGAGATCATTTTTTCCGGCGGCGATCCGCTTATGGCCAAGGATCATGAACTCGACTGGCTATTGACGCAGCTGGAATCTATTCCGCACATCAAGCGCCTGCGTATTCACAGCCGGCTGCCCATTGTGATTCCTGCGCGTATAACTGATACGCTGGTTGCCCGTATTGCTGCATCATCGTTACAGGTACTGCTGGTAAACCACGTTAACCACGCCAACGAGATTGATGCGGCGTTTCGTGCGTCCATGAAAAAAATGCGTATGGCTGGCGTGACCTTATTGAATCAAAGCGTGCTGCTGCGCGGCGTAAATGATAACGCCAACACGCTTGCCGACCTGAGCAACGCGCTATTCGACGCCGGCGTCATGCCTTATTATCTGCACGTGTTAGACAAAGTGCAGGGAGCGGCGCATTTTATGGTCAGTGACGAAGAGGCCAGAGCGATCGTGCGCGAATTGCTGACGCTGGTGTCCGGCTATTTAGTACCAAAACTTGCGCGGGAAATCGGCGGGGAACCCAGCAAGACGCCCCTCGACTTGGGGTTAAAGCAGCAATAGTCAATCCGTCTGCCGGGCATGGCCAGGCAGACTGCCTATTTGCTATTACTCACTGGTATATAAATACTACTGCTTAATCATTTTCGTAAAACCAGCCGTTATCCTTTCTGAAAGAAAGTAAAAGCAAATATAAAAGCAAGCTGTTAACCCATTCATTAAAGCTACAAGAAAAGAGAAAGAATGTTTGCTGCGGTCATAACCAATAGCAGGGGTAAAATCCACTTTGGTAATTTGAACTCTGTTGCTTTATTGTCATTGAAACTTTTTTGCGCATCTTCCTGAATGGCTAAATTATGAGTCACATTGTTCTCAACCGGAGGCGAAGATGTGCTCGCGGTGATCTGCACATTTTCAGGGTTTTCTGGCTCTTTTTCGTCCGTTCGGAAGAATGACGCGATATTTGATCCTGCGGCGAGAACAAATCCCCGCTGCCTTACTGTGACAATAATATCTTGCGATAATCCTGCTTTCAGTAATGATTTTCTTAGCAAGGAAATGTTCTGATAGAACGTATTCTGAGAAACAACAATCCCTCTATTTTTCCACACTATATCCAGAAACTCCTCCCTGGATATAATCTTCCCGTTGCTTTCGAGCAAAAGTTGCAGGCAGCGTGCCGTTGGCACATTGAGGGTCACGCTGTCCCCATTCTCTCCTACAGGCTGTAGCTCATTCATATTTACATTAAAAATAACTTCATTATTAATGATATATTCATTGAATATCATAATCCCAATCCTCTCTCACCATTCCATATGAAACAAAGATGAATTAAATTCAAATTCACCTTTAGCAAACACAACACATCCCTTTTAGCCTGCCAGATTAGATAATTTCAAGGATAAATTCCCGCTCCTCCCAGAGCAAAGATAATATTATCATGATATTTGAACCAAAGGGAAGACTGATTTACAACTATACGTTCCAGATACGCTCGTTATTATCTACGAAGTCTACTTGTGAATTTGCAACCTTCAATAAACAAGCTTTAAATTCAAGCAGAATTCACATGCATTTTATCTACCCTGCACTTAGATTTGTTACCGCTCCGGCACAATACGCGCTGATTTGTACAATAGTGGCGGCAGGAGAAAGATAACGATAGCGCTCAGGCAGCATAGCGGAATGCTAGTTATTACTATTCATACTAATTAACATCCACGCCATGACGCTATTCAGGACTTTAGTATCTCTATATGGATTAAATAAATGAAAAAAACAATTGTAGCTGTAATGGTCGCTGCTTCAGCAGTTCTGAGTGCCCAGGCTTTTGCGGCAGGGAACAGTTCTAACCTGACTATTCTGGGCAACGTAACCGACACCGGCGAATCCTGTAACGTAACGCCGTCCGCGATGATTTCAGGCGGATCTTTAACGCTGGATGATGTAAAAGCATCCGTGCTGGAGGCCCTGGCTGTCAACGCACCGTATATGTCTACAGCAAAAGATATTGAGTACAAAATCGAAGACTGCCAGAAAGGCGCTAAAGACTTTAGTGGCAATATCAACGTCACCGTAACAGGCGACTATATCAGCGGCCAGGATGACGTGCTGACCAACTCCGCGGCCAGCCCGGCGACTAACGCTGCGGTTACCGTGGTTAATACCGATGGAACCCGCGTAAGCTTCACCGGCACTACGCCTAAGGTTATTGCATATACTGCGGGTACGCCTTCTTATCTGCGTTATAAAGCCGCATACGTTAAAACCGCAAATGGCGTTACCGATGGTGCAGTTAAGGGTGTAGCAACCTTTACTATTAGCTACTAATAAGCATGCCGGGGTTTACCTGAGGTAAACCCCATTCTTATATTCAGGGAATGAATTATGCTGAAGTCATTATTAAGGCTAACTACACTTTCTTTTATTACCATCAGCTTTGTAGCCCACAGCGGAGTCGTGGTGGATTCAACCCGTCATCTTTATAAAGAAGGCGCGCGCGAAATCAGCGCAAACATTGAAAATAAAGATGATACGCCATATCTTATTAAATCCTGGGTAGAAGCACCTGAAGGAACGAAAGACAGCTTTTTTATGGTGACGCCTCCGCTTTTCCGTCTGGAGGGAAAGCAAACGAATACGGTGCGTGTTTTTCCTAATGCGTATATATCCAAAGCACCGCAGGATCGTGAAACCGTCTACTTCTTTAACGTTATGTCTATCCCGCCAACCAGCGATAGTGAAGCCGATAAAAACAAGCTGCAGCTCGCTGTTCGCCACAGAATGCGCCTCATCTATCGTCCACGCGCTATTCAGGATATGAATATTACTACTGAGGCCAAAAATCTGCAGTGGCGTAAGTCCGGTAATAAAATAACGTTAAAAAACCCGACCCCATTCTTTATTTATTTTAAAACAATAACAATAAACGGCAGGGATATTACTAGTTCAGTTAATAACATTGATGCTTTTTCCAGCAAAGAATTTACTTTGCCTGCAGGTATAAATGGTTCAGAGATCGTATGGAAGGTGGCTACGGATAATGGGGGCTCGGGCCCAGCTAACACCTCATCGATTTAAATTCTTTTTCATTGGCCAGGGTGAAAAGTATGTCTATTTCAATAAAAAAGATGGGAGGGGCGCTATCCGGAACCTACCACACATTTTTCGTTCTCGTTCCGGCGCTCGCTCTCGGTTTAAGCGCTAATGCCCTGGCACGTGATTTTTTTGATCCCGCTTTTATAAAATCAGTAAATCAGGGCGATCCATCCTCAATACCGGACCTGTCCCTGTATTCAACCAGGGATGCACAGGCACCAGGGGTGTACCGCATTGACGTTATTTTAAATAATAGTCTGCAAGAAACGGCCGATATTCGCTTTGTTGACAAAAAAGATCCGGCGACTGATGCCTTAAAACTCGCGCCATGTTTAAGCATTGCTAAATTAACCACCTATGGTTTACGTTCAGATGCATTTCCAACATTAAAAGAGGATGCTAACGGCTGTGCTGATACGAGCATCATCCCGGATTTCACCACCGATTTTAACTTTAATACTCAACAGCTGCTGATATCCATACCGCAGGCAGCCCTGTCGACGATAGCTCAGGGATTTGTTTCTCCCGATGAGTTTGATGACGGTATTAACGCCTTGCTGACCAACTATCAGTTTAGTTCGGGCAAAGACTATGAAGCGGACAATGAGTATTACAATCTTAACCTACAATCCGGCCTGAACATTGGGCCGTGGCGCCTGCGCAACCTTAGTACCTGGAATAAATCAGCAGGCACGAAGAGTGACTGGGATTCCGTCTATCTCTATGCGCAGCGAAGCATTGTGTCGTTGAAAAGCACCTTAGTCATGGGTGAAAGCACCTCTCTCTCCAGCATTTTTGACAGCGTGCCCTTCACGGGGATTCAGCTGGCAACCGATACGGACATGATTCCTGA
Source organism: Klebsiella sp. PL-2018 (assembly GCF_019048985.1). Lineage (NCBI taxonomy): Bacteria > Pseudomonadati > Pseudomonadota > Gammaproteobacteria > Enterobacterales > Enterobacteriaceae > Klebsiella > Klebsiella sp. PL-2018. The sequence goes on along the minus strand of NZ_CP077673.1, from coordinate 490,947 downwards.
AAGCCTGCGCGGCTTCGCGCCTGTTGTTCGTGGTATTGCCAGGACCAACGCTCGCATCGTCATTAAACAGAATGGCTATCAAATCTACCAGGCCTTTGTCGCTCCGGGCGCTTTCGAAATCACCGATCTCTACTCGACCGGCGGCAACGGTGACCTTTACGTCACCGTCGAGGAGTCCGATGGTTCCCAACAGAACTTCGTCGTGCCTTACGCCTCTCTGCCATTAATGCTCAGAGAAGGCCAGATGGAGTATGAGGTCACGAGCGGTAAATATCGCCCATATGACGGCAATATAGATGAAAAACCGTTTACGCAGGCTACGATCGGCTACGGTGTCTTAAGCAACACCACTTTCTATACCGGTTTGCAGGCGGCATCCAACTATCAGGCGCTCGCTTTCGGAGTCGGGCAAAACCTTGGCGATATTGGCGCGGTTTCCGCAGACGTCACGACAGCCTGGTCCCACAAGAAAGATGAAGATAAAACGTCCGGCCAATCCTGGCGTATCCGCTATGGTAAAAATATTCTTGAGACCGGCACCAATATTACCGTAGCCGGCTACCGCTATTCGACCTCCGGGTACAATACGCTAAGCGATGTGATGAACACCTATAGCAACAGATACGGCGGCTATACTCCACGCTCTCTGCGTAACAGAACCAATATTACCGTGAGCCAAAGCCTGGGGGCCGGGTTAGGTAGCCTTTCTGTATCCGGTATATTCGAGGATTACTGGGACAGCAAGCGCCACAATAACTCGCTGAATATTGGTTACAACGGCGGGTTCCGCCGCTTTAACTATTATGCCGGCTATAGCTATAGCCGCTACAGCTGGGGAAATAGTGGCTCCGGCCGTTATGTAGAGGATGACCATGTCGTTTCATTTAATATCTCTATTCCTTTAAGCGAGTGGTTGCCTAATGCTTATGCGACCTACAACGTCACCAACAGCAGCCCGGGCTCGACCGATCAGTATGTTTCTCTGAGCGGGGTGGCGCTGGAAAATCATAACCTCGACTGGAACGTACAGCAGGGCTACAGCAATCGGGAGGATGCCAGCGGCGGCGTCTACGGCAACTATCGTGGTTCAACGGGTTCAGTTAACGCCGGCTACAGTTATGCCAAACATAGCCAGTTGATTAACTATGGTCTCAGCGGCGGCGTATTAATGCATGCCGACGGTATTACCCTGGGTCAGGAAATGTCTGAAACCGCCGTACTGGTTAAAGCACCCGGGCTGAAAAATGTACGCCTGGAAAACGACGCGACTATCGAAACGGACTCCCGCGGCTACGCGATTATTCCGTACGTTACGCCATACCATCGGACCAACGTAACCTTAGATAGCACGACTCTGGGGAATAATATGGAATTGCCAAATACGACGCAAAAAGTCGTGCCTACACGTGCAGCCGTGGTACGGGCGAACTTCGCGGGTAATATTGGCCGCCGCGCATTCCTTATCCTTAAGAGAGCATCAGGCGAAAACGTGCCGTATGGCGCAACGGTAACGTCAACTACCGATAAAAATGCCCAGGCCAGTATCGTGTCTGATGGTGGGATGGTCTACATGTCCGGTCTAAAAGATAACGGTGAAGTCTATGCCCAGTGGGGTTCAAAGACTGGCCAGCAGTGTAAAGCGGCTTATAGTCTGGCCAGGGAAATCGAAGGCATCGCGCAGACGACTGCGGTTTGCCACCAACAGGGAAAGTAATACTATGAAATGTCTTTTTTTTATTATTAGTTTACTCAGCATAAGCTTACAGGCGGTGGCTACCTGCTCATATAGTAAAACGGGTGGCGGTGCGATTACCGTTAGTTTTAACGGTTCTGTCATCGCGGATTCCACATTACCTAACGGTAGCATATTAGCGTCGGCAAGACGTGGAAGTGTAAATCCCAAAACATTTTCATCGTGTAGTTCCAGCGATGTTTATGTCGTCAGAACCGTACCTGTCGTAAGCCCATCTAATATTACTAAAATTGGTGGAAAAATAGTTTATGAGACAGGTATCCCCGGTATTGGGTTTCAGATTTCTGATATTACCTTACCATCAGTTAACTATTTTTCCCCTGCAGAAATAGATCAGCCAGAAATAGCCAGCAATCATTATTTTTCTAAAGCGTCTGGACAGGTCATGGTCTGGTTAGTGAAAACCGGCCCCATAACGAAACAAAAGGGAAACAAAACGGCGGTTTATTTTATGGCTGGCCCGCCAAATCAGACCAACACGGGTGCATCGAATACCGCTGAATTATTCAGAATCAATGTGGATTTGACTAACATTACTTTTAAGGAAACTACCTGCGAAATCTCGCCGCGCAATGGAGGTATCGTAAAACTATCAACCATTGATATTTCGGATTTAAATTCCGTAGCAGTCGGCAGTGCCGCAGGCAAGTCCAAAAATATTATACTCGATATTAACTGCCCGGATTCAGAAATCAATAAAAAATATGTTTACTGGTTTAGCCCTATATCTGTAGCATCAACAAGCGTAAATGGACTATTACTAAATTCATTACCAGACGGCGCTCAAAACATAGGTATCATTCTTAAAAAAAATGGTTCTGCGATAAAATTTAACGATCTGAGTGCCTACCCCTTCGTCAGTACTAAGAGTCAGGATTTAACGCTCACTGCTGACTATTTTAAAATCGCTAAAAATGTCTCTGCAGGCATCACTGGGGAGATAAAAACAGATTTAGAGGTCATCCTGCAGGAGGAATAATTCCCCTGTGAGCAAGGATATAAGCATATACCAGCAAGTTTTACATAGACTTAATGATGAATAAAAGCAAAAACGTTATAAATCCAAAATTATTCGAGTGGTGAGTGAGAGAATACCTGGCAGTTTACTGCATTAAGTGGCTGGGCTGAGCGCGCTCAGCCAACGCTCAGGCAGCCTGAAGTGTGGCGGTTAAAATGCCTGTCGTTATCAATCCGTTCTCTCACACACAATCACGCCATCAATATTAATTCACTAAAGCTGATACATGAACCGCTAAAAATTCACTAATCAATCATCAACACGGACATTGAAAAATAACAGTCACATATTAGAATCAGCCTCGAAATACCACCTTGCACCTTCGTGTATTTCATTTTCTAAAAATGTCAAAATAGATTTTGACTTGTTGTTGTTTTCTTAAAGCACTCATATATTAAAGGAATATATAATGAAACAACTCACTGTATTTGAAATGGAAGAGATTTCTGGTGGCTACTCCTGGGACTTCTCATCGATAACTGGCGCCTTAACCAGTATTGTTTTTAATAGCGCAGAAGCTATCGGGGCATCCATTTTAGGTGCCACTGCAGGCGCACTTGCCGTTTCTGCTATGGGCGGCATCTTCGGCGGTAACGGTGGCGGCATTTTAGGTATCGGGTCAATTGGCCAGGCGGTGGGGATGATTTACGGTCTGTGCGTTGGCGGCGTTGGTGGCGCTATTGCTGGTGCCATGGTTGGCTGGGATATCACTCTCGATAAATGTATCGAGATGTTTGATGGATTTGTTGATGGTACGCTAGCCTACTGGTAAGAAAGTTTTCAGACCATAACTTTATGAAGGCTCTGACGAGCCTTCTTTTATCTTAATTCTCTATCTCAAAGCTGATAACAATGTTAAAAAATATCTATCGCAAGGAAGCGATTGAGTACAAAAAAATTCACTGGAAAGGGAAAGCATTATTGTTAGCAGGCATCCCGGCATGGTTGGTTACCTTGTTAGCATCACTTTTTCTTATTGCTCTTGTATTATCTCTCATATTTTGTACCTTCACTCAGCGCATTGATGTGCGTGGCGAAGTCATTACGCTCCCCCACTCCGTGAACGTCTTCGCACCACAGCAAGGTTTTGTTGTTAATCAGCACGTAAAAGTGGGTGATATCGTAAACAAAGGCCAACCGCTTTATGAGCTTGACGTTTCGCGTAATACCATTAATGGGAATGTGAGCGCAGCCCAAATTGAAGTGATTAATGAAAAAATTGCTAATGCGGAAGATATTATAAGCAAACTGACGCGCAATAAAGCTGAAACATTAACCGCCCTTGATAAACAGATTAAAACTACCAGCGCCTCACTGGCTGAAACTAATCGCATGCTGGCGACGACTCAGGTAGGCTTAAACAAAATGCATACCAACTTATCCAGCTATGATAAATACCTCAAGGATGGTCTGATCACTAAAGACCAGTATAACTATCAGCATTCTTTATATTTTCAACAGCAAAGCGCCTATCAATCCCTGGTTACCCAAAAAATGCAGCTGGAATCTCAGCTCACGCAAACCAATAGCGATAAAATAACCAAAGCAGCAGACTTTGATAATCAGATTTCCAGCCAGCACAATCAAATCAATGATTACAAAAATCAGCTGGTAGAATCCAACGCGAATGGTAATCTCATTATTAAAGCAACGACCAATGGCAAGATTGAGTCGCTGGCAGTGACTAAGGGGCAGATGGTTGAGAACGGCAGCAGCCTCGCACAGATCAAACCCACAGGGGATATTGAGTATTATCTCATCCTATGGTTACCCAATAATACTATCCCTTATGTGAAGCCAGGCGACACGATTAATATTCGCTATGATGCTTTTCCTGCGGATAAATTTGGACAATTTCCAGGAAAGGTTATTTCTATCTCCTCGGTTCCAGCATCACGCCAGGAGATGGCTGAATATACCAACGTTAATAACGGCACTAGCCAGCAGGAGTTGGCGCTCTATAAAGCCATTATAAAAATTAAAGACAAGACTTTTAACTACAACGGAAAAACGCTCACGCTCTCTAACGGCCTGAAGGCTCAGGCGGTAGTTTTTCTTGAAGAACGTCCGCTTTATATGTGGATGTTTACCCCTTTCTATAAGATGACGCAAAGCGTGAGTGGCCCGATCGATGCATAAAGAACTGTTTAAAAAGATTACCGATAAGCTAAATTTTTCGCTCCGCCATAAAACGCCGGTGATATTACAGTCGGAGGCTGCCGAATGCGGTATCGCCTGTCTGGCGATGGTTTGCGGCTTCTACGGGCTCAATATCGACCTGTTCAACTTCCGCCATCGCTACGGCAGTCCTTCTCAGGGCGTTACGCTCATGTCGTTGAGCAAAACGGCGGAACATGCCGGGTTGAAAAACCGCGCGCTATCCCTCGACCTGGATGAAATCAAGCAGCTAAAGCTGCCCTGCGTCATCCACTGGGGTTTGAATCATTACGTGGTGCTCACTAAAGTGCGTAAAAGCAGCTTTATTGTTCACGACCCGGCGTTGGGTAAACGGGTTATTGGCATCCAGGAAATGTCCAATAACTTTACCGGCGTTGCGCTGGAGCTATGGCCGGACCAAAACTTTCAGCAGGAACAGGCGAAATCTCGTCTACGCCTGCTGGACCTGATGCGTAATATTGTTGGGCTGAAATCCGTCCTGCTCAAGATCTTTGCCTTTTCGGTAGTGGTTGAGGCTATCGGCCTGTTGTTACCCATCGGCACGCAGCTGGTTACCGACCACGTCATCATGGCGCACGATCAGAGCCTGCTTTCGGTTATCTGTATTGGTCTGGTCTTCTTCACGCTCTTCCGTACATTTATTAGTATGCTGCGGGCCTGGATTTCATTAACGTTAAATACGCTGACCAATATTCAGTGGAAGACAACGCTGTTCGATCATCTGGCGAGCCTGCCGTTATCCTTTTTTGAGAAGCGCCATCTGGGCGATATTCAGTCTCGTTTCTCCTCGCTGGATACTATCCGCTCAACCTTCACCAATAGCATTGTTACCGGCATTATCGATTCGATTATGACCGTTGGCCTGCTGATTATGCTAACGCTTTATGGCGGCTGGCTGGTTTGGGTCGTGGTGGGCTTTACTTTATGCTACGTCATCATGCGTTTTGCGACCTACAGCTTCTACCGCCGCGTTGCCGAAGAGCAGGGTATCAAGGGCGCCCGTTCCAGCTCGCACTTTATGGAGTCGCTCTACGGTATTTCAACCATTAAGGCGTTGAACTTAAAAGAACGCCGTTCGCAGCACTGGTTAAATATCAACATCGACGCCTGTAATGCCGGCATCAAACAGACTCGGTTCGATATGATGTTTGGCGGTATTAATACCTTTATTACTTCTATCGACCAGGTTGCGGTTCTCTGGCTGGGGGCAATTATGGTTATTGATAACAATATGACCCTTGGCATGTTTATGGCCTTTAATGCCTATCGCGGTCAGTTCTCGCAGCGCGCCTCAAGTTTGATCGATCTGATTATGCAGCTGCGTATGCTGTCGTTACATAATGAGCGTCTTTCAGAGATCGTCTTTAGCGAGCCGGAAAAAGAACTGCCTTCACGACGCGTTTTTGCAGAAAACACGGGCGTTAAACTGGAAGTGAAGAATCTCAGCTACCAGTACGATCCGTTCTCGCAGCCTATTTTTTCTAATTTAAATATTACCGTTGAACCGGGCGAATCCATCGCGCTGGTCGGCCCTTCCGGCGTCGGTAAAACCACGCTACTGAAAGTCATGTGCGGCCTGCTGTCCCCAACCAGCGGCGATGTGATAGCGGATAACCTCGATATTCAGAAAATCGGCATTAACAACTTCCGTCATGGAACGGCCTGCGTTCTGCAGGAAGACAGACTCTTTTCGGGTTCCCTGATCGATAATATCAGCGGCTTTGAAGATAACGCCGATATGGACTTTATCGTTGAATGCGCACGCAGATGTAATATCCATGATGAAATCATGAAAATGCCGATGGGGTACGAAACCATTGTCGGCGAGCTCGGTTTAGGCATCTCTGGCGGGCAAAAACAGCGGCTCTTAATCGCTCGCGCCCTCTATCGAAAACCCAGCATTCTGTTTATGGATGAAGCCACCAGTCATCTCGATCTTAAAAACGAGTCGGTGATTAACCAGTCTATCTCTGGGCTAAGCATTACCCGAATCATCGTCGGCCATCGGCCATCCACCATTGCCTCGGCCGATCGCATCATTGATTTATCACAGCTACGCACGCTGGCACCAGCGTAACCCTCAGGAAAAGGAGATCCGAATGCAAGGCACGTTTATTGGTTTTAATACCGCATCAATTAAATATGAAGACAAATTTTTAGCTTTAATGCTCAAAGTAAAGCTGAGTAATCAACTTTGCCAGTCTTACTATCTTCAAGCCCAGGCGCTTACCGACCTCCTGTTAGTTTTACAACACAGGATGGCCATCGTATTACAGCGCTTAAACGCTGAAGGTGAAAGTTATAAGAGTGAACTGGTCGCTTTTAATGAGCAGCTCATAGAAAACACCCCGGTTATAGATATGCCGGAAGTCCAGCAGCCCAATTCGGAAAGGCGAGTCATATCGATTACGTTAAAACCAGGAGATACCTGGTCAACGCTCATTCTTGTGCTGCAAAACGAGCAAATTGCTACGCTGCGCATTGATGATATGCAGGTTGAAGCGCTGCTGGTTGGAGTTCAGCAATCTCTTAAAAACGCCGGTGATAACGAACTGATTAAAAATTTAACGTCATCACTGGAAAGCCTGATGCTATATGCCCTGGATTTAACGAATAACAAGAATGTTGATTATCAACAGTACATCCAGGATGAGTGGAAGCTCAATCTGTTTTCCCATTATCTGGGCGTGCTGTACTGCTGTGATACGGAAGCAGGCCGAAAAATCATCTCCGGCGCGGTGATTAAAACCAACGCCGCCCATCCGTCAGAGCAGGAGAATAGCGTAGTGATGCGCTTAATTGAGAAGAGCCCAAAACTGAAAGAAGTGCACGCAAAGCATCAGCCCTGCCAGATTTTTAGCCAAATTATTCCTTCTCAGCCGGGAAGAATGCTGTCGCTGGAGGAGTGCCTGCGGCCTTTACATGCGTTCTACATGGCGACACAGGCCAAAATCAACGCGCGCTAAAAAATATGCCAGGTGCCTCTATTGGCTCAAGAGAGACACCTGTTAAATCAATTCGGGCACTTATAAACCTGGCCGTTCATTTGGCTATCTGTCGGGACAAAGCTGGACAACAGATTCTGCGTCGGGCTGCTGACGCCGTAAATCACGTTGCCTCCCATTTCTGCCGCATGGTTACGCAGAGCGTTTGCCGCACCGCGCATAGAGCCGCCTTCATCACCATTCTGCCCGGACAGCCAGTTGCTCTGCGTACCGGTCGCAGTGCCTAACAGCTGGCATTCGGAACCCGGTTTATCCTCAACAAAGCGTACGTTCTGGCCACCAGAGGTCAATTCGTTGCTGGAGCTGCAACCTGCTAACAACAATGCTGCGCCGACAATCCCTGCTAAATATTTTACCTGCATGTTATTCCCCACGATCAATGAGCTGGACGCACTGGCCCGGATGTACAACCTTATACTAAAAAGACGACAAAAAGAAAAACCCCCGAGCATTTCTGCCCGAGGGTTCTTTATTTCTAAGGGGTATAGCGCACGATTACATCATGCCGCCCATACCGCCCATGCCACCCATACCGCCAGCAGCACCTAAGTCAGGCGCGTCGCTTTTCGGCAGGTCAGTAACCATGCACTCGGTGGTGATCATCAGACCAGCAACGGATGCTGCGTACTGCAGAGCAGAACGCGTCACTTTGGTTGGGTCCAGGATACCGAAGTCGATCATGTTGCCGTATTCTTCAGTTGCGGCGTTGTAACCGTAGTTACCCTCACCGGCTTTCACGTTGTTAGCAACAACTGACGGCTCTTCACCGGCGTTGGATACGATCTGACGCAGCGGAGCTTCCATTGCGCGCAGCGCAACTTTGATACCGACGTTCTGATCTTCGTTCTGAGCGGTCAGGCCAGCCAGTTTAGCCGCAACGCGAACCAGCGCTACGCCACCACCGGCAACCACGCCTTCTTCAACCGCAGCACGGGTCGCGTGCAGGGCATCGTCAACGCGGGCTTTCTTCTCTTTCATTTCAACTTCGGTCGCTGCGCCAACTTTGATTACCGCAACGCCGCCTGCCAGTTTCGCAACGCGCTCCTGCAGTTTTTCACGGTCGTAGTCAGAAGTCGCTTCTTCGATCTGCTTACGGATCTGAGTAACGCGGCCCTGAATCGCAGCTTCTTCACCCACGCCATCGATGATGGTGGTGGTGTCTTTGTTGATAACAACGCGTTTCGCCTGACCCAGGTCTTCCAGAGTCGCTTTTTCCAGCTCCATACCGATCTCTTCAGAGATAACGGTACCGCCGGTCAGGGTTGCGATGTCCTGCAGCATAGCTTTACGACGGTCGCCGAAGCCCGGAGCTTTAACCGCAGCCACTTTAACGATGCCGCGCATGGTGTTCACCACCAGGGTCGCCAGCGCTTCGCCTTCTACGTCTTCAGCGATGATAACCAGCGGTTTGCCAGCTTTCGCCACGGCTTCCAGAACCGGCAGCATTTCGCGGATGTTGGAGATTTTTTTGTCAGCCAGCAGGATGAACGGGCTTTCCAGTTCAACAGCACCGGTTTCCGGCTTGTTGATGAAGTACGGGGACAGGTAGCCGCGGTCAAACTGCATACCTTCAACCACGTCCAGTTCGTCTTCCAGACCGGTACCGTCCTCAACGGTGATAACGCCTTCTTTACCGACTTTGTCCATCGCTTCCGCGATCAGTTTACCTACGGTTTCGTCGGAGTTAGCGGAGATGGTACCTACCTGAGCAATGGCTTTAGAGTCAGAGCACGGTACGGACAGCGTTTTCAGTTCTTCAACGGCGGCAACGACAGCTTTGTCGATACCACGTTTCAGATCCATCGGGTTCATACCCGCAGCAACGGCTTTCAGGCCTTCAGCGATGATAGCCTGAGCCAGTACGGTTGCGGTGGTGGTACCGTCGCCTGCAGCGTCGTTCGCTTTAGAGGCAACTTCTTTCACCATCTGCGCGCCCATGTTTTCGAACTTGTCTTCCAGCTCGATTTCACGCGCTACGGAAACGCCGTCTTTAGTGATGGTTGGCGCACCGAAGGATTTGTCCAGAACCACATTACGGCCTTTCGGGCCCAGGGTTACTTTAACTGCGTCTGCCAGTACGTTTACGCCGCGCAGCATTTTCACACGAGCGTCGTTACCGAATTTTACGTCTTTAGCTGCCATTTTATCTTTCCCTTAAATTCGTATGTTCAGTGTCGTTCGCGGATTACGCTTCAACAATTGCCAGAATGTCGCTTTCGGACATGATCAACACTTCTTCATTGTCGATCTTCTCGGACTTCACGCCATAGCCATCGTTGAAAATGACGATGTCACCAACTTTAACGTCCAGAGGCTGCACGGTTCCGTTTTCCAGGATGCGGCCCTTACCGACAGCGATGATTTCGCCACGAGTTGATTTTGCTGCCGCAGAACCGGTCAGAACGATGCCGCCAGCAGACTTCGTTTCAACTTCTTTACGTTTGACGATCACACGATCATGTAACGGACGAATACTCATTTTGATAGCTCTCCTTTGAGAAAGTCATTATCAGTTATGGATGACGCCGGTCCGCACACGGTTTTCCGGCTAGTGCCCTGAGAGATGGGGATGGGGTTTTACCGCTTCAAGGGGAAACGCAAAAAAAAATTTGTCCTCGTGCTCGGACGCACATAAATTTGCCGTCCTCGCCCGACGTCATAAGCAAAAGCGATTGTGATACCATCCTTTTTTTGCCGGGCGCAAGGTTGAATCATGAGTGGTTTAAAACAGGAGTTAGGGCTGGCTCAAGGCGTGGGATTACTCTCCACGTCATTACTGGGAACCGGGGTCTTCGCCGTTCCGGCACTGGCCGCGCTGGTCGCCGGCGATAACAGCCTCTGGGCCTGGCCGGCGCTGATTTTACTGGTGTTTCCCATCGCTATCGTCTTTGCGACGCTGGGCCGCCACTTTCCCAGCGCCGGCGGCGTGGCGCATTTTGTGAATATGGCCTTTGGCCCGCGCCTGGCGCGCGTCACCGGCTGGCTCTTTTTATCGGTGATCCCGGTGGGATTACCCGCGGCCCTGCACATCGCCACCGGCTTTGGTCAGGCGCTTTTTGGCTGGCACGACAGCCAGCTGCTGCTGGCCGAGCTGGGAACGCTGGCGATTATCTGGTGGGTCGGTTCCCGCGGAGCCAGCTCCAGCGCCAATCTACAGACGTTGGTTGCCGTGCTGATTGTCGCCCTGATCGTCGCCATCTGGTGGCGCGGCGCGATCAATCCCGCGCAGATCCCCTTCCCGGCGCCCGCTGAAATCGATAGTTCGCAGCTTTTCTCCGCGCTTTCCGTGATGTTCTGGTGCTTTGTCGGGCTGGAGGCTTTTGCACACCTGGCCTCTGAGTTTAAGCAGCCGGAACGCGATTTCCCCCGCGCGCTGATGATTGGCTTATTACTGGCGGGTTCCGTCTACTGGGCCTGTACCGTGCTGGTCCTGCATTTTCATGCCTTTGGCGAGGAGATGGCCGCCGCCGCGTCGCTGCCCAATATCGTGGTGCACCTGTTTGGCGTGCAGGCGCTGTGGATTGCCTGCGTTATCGGCTATCTCGCCTGCTTCGCCAGCCTCAATATCTATATTCAGAGTTTTGCTCGCCTGGTCTGGTCGCAGGCGCAGTACAAACCCGAGAGCTATCTGGCCCGGCTGTCGCCGCGACAGATTCCGCGCAACGCGCTGAACGCGGTGCTCGGCTGCTGCGTCATTAGCGCGTTATGCATTTATGCGCTCAATATCAATCTTGATGCGCTGATCGTCTACGCCAACGGCATTTTTATTATGATCTATCTGCTGTGCATGCTGGCGGGCTGCCGTTTGCTTGAGGGACGTTATCGCGCGTTAGCGGCGTTTGGCAGCCTGCTGTGCCTGCTGCTGCTGGCGATGGTGGGCTGGAAGAGCCTTTACGCGTTTATCATGCTGGCGGTACTGTGGCTGTTTTTACCGAAGCGCAGGCTGGCGGAGGGGTATTCCAGGCCGGAGTAACCGGCCCGGGCAATGCATGTTAGTCGCGGCGATCGTCTTTATGATCGAGACGGTCGCGTTCGTCGTCTTTACGCTGGTATTCGCCTTCAAAGGTATCGCCGCCGCCCGTTCCGGCGCTAAACCCGCCGCCCGGCATTCGGCTAAAGCGCAGATGCGGCATCAGTTTTAAGGTCAGATGCTTCTGTACCGGAGGTAACAGCAGCAGCAGCCCCAGGAAATCGGTAAAGAACCCCGGCAGAAGCAACAGCAAACCGGCGATAATCAGCGACACGCTTTTGATCATCTCTGCGGCCGGGCTCTCCCCCGCCGCCATCTTCTGCTGCATCAGCATGAGGTTTTTAAAGCCCTGGTTTTTCACCAGCGATATCCCCACCACCGAGCTGAAGATCACCAGAATCAGCGTCAGCAGAACGCCAAGCACATGAGCGACCTGGATAAAGATCGAGATTTCAATGTAAACGTATAAAAAAACGGCAATTAACGGAATCCAACGCACCGGCGTCTCCTTCATTAACAGACGCCAGCATCGGCGCCCGTAGTCATAGATGTGCTATTCGCATCAGCAAGATGTTGGGCCAAAACGTCACTTTTCAATCGTAAAAAAAGCTTATTTTTTTCAAAATTAGAAAACCGGTGACTCATTTCACAGATTAATAATTCTTATAAGATTCACTACATAATAAGTGATCAGGGCGGCTGATATTCGCTATCATCAGCATATGATCGTGGGCACCGGGCCGATTAAGGAAATAATCTGCGGCCAGAAAATGCGCTAGATCCCATTAATTCTGCGTATTTGGTGAATTCATAGGCAGCTTGAAAGAGAAGGTTCACATGTTAAACAACATTCGTATCGAAGAAGACCTGTTGGGTACCAGGGAAGTTCCAGCTGACGCTTACTACGGCGTCCATACTCTGAGAGCGATTGAAAACTTCTACATCAGCAACAACAAAATCAGCGATATCCCTGAATTTGTCCGCGGAATGGTGATGGTGAAGAAGGCCGCTGCGCAGGCTAACAAAGAGCTGCAAACTATCCCCAAAAGCGTCGCCAATGCCATTATCGCCGCCTGCGATGAGGTCCTGAATAACGGCAAATGCATGGACCAGTTCCCGGTCGATGTGTTCCAGGGCGGCGCGGGCACTTCCGTTAACATGAACACCAACGAAGTACTGGCGAACATCGGCCTTGAGCTGATGGGCCACCAGAAAGGCGAATATCAGTATCTCAACCCGAACGACCACGTTAACAAATGCCAGTCCACCAACGATGCCTACCCGACCGGTTTCCGCATCGCGGTCTACGCCTCCATCCTCAAACTGATCGATGCGATTAATCAGCTGGGCGAAGGCTTCCAGCAGAAGGCCGTAGAGTTCCAGGACATTCTGAAAATGGGCCGGACTCAGCTACAGGATGCGGTACCGATGACCCTCGGTCAGGAGTTCCACGCGTTTAATGTTCTGCTTAACGAAGAGACCAAATGCATTCTGCGCACCGCGGAACTGCTGCTGGAAGTGAACCTTGGCGCGACCGCTATCGGCACCCGTCTGAACACCCCGGATGGCTATCAGCAGCTGGCGGTACAAAAACTGGCGGAAGTCAGCAACCTGCCGGTTGTCCCCGCGGAAGATCTGATCGAAGCGACCTCCGACTGCGGCGCCTACGTGATGGTCCACAGCTCTCTGAAGCGTCTGGCGGTAAAACTGTCCAAAATCTGTAACGACCTGCGCCTACTCTCTTCCGGCCCGCGCGCTGGCCTGAACGAAATCAACCTGCCTGAACTGCAGGCGGGCTCTTCCATCATGCCCGCCAAGGTTAACCCGGTGGTCCCGGAAGTGGTCAACCAGGTATGCTTCAAAGTAATCGGTAACGACACCACCGTCACCATGGCTTCCGAAGCGGGCCAGCTGCAGCTGAATGTGATGGAACCGGTGATTGGCCAGGCGATGTTTGAATCTATCCATATTCTGACCAACGCCTGCTACAACCTGCTGGAAAAATGCGTCAGCGGCATCACCGCCAACAAAGCGGTATGTGAAAGCTACGTCTACAACTCTATTGGCATCGTCACCTACCTCAACCCGTATATCGGCCACCACAATGGCGATATCGTCGGCAAAATCTGCGCTGAAACGGGCAAAAGCGTCCGGGATGTGGTGCTTGAACGCGGCCTGCTGACCGCGGCGGAGCTGGACGATATCTTCTCTGCGCAAAACCTGATGCATCCGGCCTATAAAGCGAAGCGTTATACCGATGAAAGCGAACAGTAGGTTTTCCGATTAAACTAACCACGGGCATGTCAGCAATGACATGCCCTTTTTGTTCTTATTGATTTACTAAATTACAACAACCCAATATCAACTTGTTAATAAAACAAGGAAGGCAAATATGTTTGGTGCAGAACTCGTTATTGTCCTGCTGGCGATTTATCTGGGAGCCAGGCTCGGGGGAATCGGCATCGGTTTCGCCGGTGGCCTGGGCGTCCTCGTCCTGACCCTCGTGTTTCAAATTAAACCTGGCGCGATCCCCTTCGACGTCATCGAAATCATTATGGCGGTTATCGCCGCTATCGCCGCCATGCAGGTCGCCGGAGGGATGGATTACCTGGTCAGCCTTGCCGAACGTATGCTCCGGCGTCATCCCAAATACATCACCTTTCTCGCGCCGCTGGTCACCTGGTTTATGACCGTGCTTGCCGGAACCGGGCATACGGCGTTCTCAACCTTACCGGTTATCACCGAAGTGGCAAAAGAACAGGGCATCCGCCCCTCACGCCCGCTCTCCATTGCGGTGGTCGCTTCGCAGATTGCCATTACCGCCTCGCCGATTTCCGCAGCGGTGGTCTTCTTTGCCGGTATTCTCGAGCCCCTGGGCGTCAGCTACCTGACGCTACTGGCGATCTGTATTCCGGTTACCCTGATTGCCGTCATGCTTACCGCCATCGTCTGTAACTTCCTCGGCTGTGAGCTGAAAGACGACCCGATTTATCAGGAGCGGCTGGCAAAAGGGGAAGTCAAACTGCGCGGCAGCCAGGTTTTTGAACTGAAGCCGCACGCCAGACGCTCGGTATTACTGTTTCTGATCGGTATCGTCGCGGTGATGTTCTACGCCACCGCCATCAGCGATACCGTAGGGCTGATCCAGGATCCAGTCCTGCCGCGTAACGAAGCGATTGTGGTATTTATGCTGACTATCGCGACGCTGATAAGCATCACCTGCAAAATCGACACCGGTGAAGTGCTCAACGCCAGCACCTTTAAATCCGGCATGAGCGCCTGCGTCTGCGTTCTCGGCGTCGCATGGCTGGGGGATACTTTCGTCAAAGCCCACATCAGCGATATCCAGACCGTGGCGGGCGACCTGCTGCACAACTACCCGTGGCTGCTGGCGGTGGTGCTGTTCTTCGCCGCGACCCTGCTATATTCCCAGGCCGCGACCACTAAGGCGCTGATGCCCGCCGCGCTGATGCTGGGCGTGAGCCCGCTTACCGCCATCGCCTCATTTGCCGCCGTCTCCGCCCTTTTCGTTCTGCCGACCTACCCCACCCTGCTGGCGGCGGTCGAAATGGATGACACCGGCTCCACCCGCATCGGCAAATATGTCTTTAACCATGCCTTCCTGATCCCCGGCGTCATCGCCATTACGCTATGCGTGATCCTCGGGTTTATTTTCGGCGGCATCATGCTGTAAATCTCTTCAAATTCGGGCCAGATCCTGGCCCGTTTCGTTAATCCTCCTTATCTTGCGTGCTATAGTGCCTCTTTTCGCTGATACGAGGTTCACGATGACGATGCCTGATGCTGTTGTTGTACTCTGTACCGCGCCGGATGAAGCGACCGCCCAGGACCTGGCGGCCAAAGCGCTGGCGGAAAAACTCGCCGCCTGCGCCACTCTCCTGCCGGGAGCGACATCGCTCTACTACTGGGAAGGAAAACTGGAGCAGGAGTATGAAGTGCAAATGCTGCTGAAAACCGACCTTGCCCATCAGCAGGCGCTGCTGGACTGCCTGAAGTCCCATCACCCGTATCAAACCCCTGAACTTCTGGTTCTGCCCGTTATTCACGGAGACAACGATTACCTCTCATGGCTCAACGCATCATTACGCTGATCCTGCTGCTTTGCAGCACATCGGCCATTGCCGGCCTGTTCGACGCCCCTGGCCGCTCGAACTTTGTTCCTGCTGACCAGGCTTTTGCCTTCGATTTTCAGCAGAATCAACACGATCTTAATCTGACCTGGCAAATCAAGGATGGTTACTATCTTTACCGTAAACAGATAAAGCTGACGTCCGCAGATGCGGCGTTTACCGACCCCTCGCTGCCTGCAGGCGAATGGCATGAGGACGAGTTTTACGGTAAAAGCGAAATTTACCGCCAGCGCCTGACCGTGCCGGTCACTCTGACTCACGCCGCCGCCGGCGCGACTCTTACCGTGACTTATCAGGGATGCGCGGATGCCGGTTTCTGCTATCCGCCGGAAACCAAAATCGTGCCGCTCGGCAACGCGCTCGCGCGCTCCAGCAGCGATACTGCCGTCGGGCAACCCGGGCTGACCCCGCCTCTGCCGCTGGAAACGCGCCCGGCGCTGCCGGTAGAGTCGCCGTCCGACCTTCCGCCCCCCGCTGTGGACAATAAAGATGCCGCTCTCCCCTTTAGCGCGCTGTGGGCGCTCTTGATTGGTATCGGCATCGCGTTTACCCCATGCGTGCTGCCGATGTATCCGCTGATTTCCGGCATCGTGCTGGGCGGGCAAAAACGCCTCTCCACCGCCCGCGCGCTGCTGCTGGCCTTTATCTACGTCCAGGGCATGGCCCTAACCTACACCGCCCTGGGGCTGGTCGTTGCCGCTGCGGGCCTGCAGTTCCAGGCGGCGCTACAGCACCCTTATGTGCTGATCGGCCTGTCGGTGCTGTTTATCCTGCTGGCGCTGTCGATGTTTGGTCTGTTTACGCTCCAGCTGCCTTCGTCGCTGCAAACGCGCCTGACGCTGATGAGCAATAAACGCCAGGGCGGTTCACCTGGCGGCGTATTCGCCATGGGGGCGATTGCCGGATTAATCTGCTCGCCCTGCACCACCGCGCCGCTGAGCGCCATTCTGCTCTATATCGCCCAGAGCGGTAATCTGTGGCTGGGCGGCGGTACCCTGTACCTCTACGCGCTCGGCATGGGGCTGCCGCTGATCCTGGTGACCGTATTCGGTAACCGTCTGCTGCCGAAAAGCGGCCCGTGGATGGCCCACGTCAAAACCGCCTTTGGCTTTGTGATCCTGGCGCTGCCGGTATTTTTACTCGAGCGTGTCGTGGGCGAACCGTGGGGCCTGCGGCTTTGGTCGCTGCTTGGCGTCGCCTTTTTTAGCTGGGCGTTTATTACCTCGCTGGGCGGCACGCGCCCCTGGCTGCGTATTGTGCAAATAGTGATGCTCGGCGCCGCGCTGGTCAGCGCCCGTCCGCTGCAGGACTGGGCTTTCGATGCGCCGGTCGCGCAACGGCAGTCCCATCTCCAGTTTACCCGTATCCATAGCGTCGATGAGCTCAATCAGGCGCTGGCGCAGGCGAAAGGCAAACCGGTGATGCTCGACCTGTACGCCGACTGGTGCGTGGCCTGCAAAGAGTTCGAGAAATACACCTTTACCTCACCTGAGGTTCAACAGGCCCTGAAAGAAACCGTTCTGCTGCAGGTTGATGTCACCAAAAATAGCGCGCGGGACGCGGCGCTGCTGAAGCACCTCCAGGTGCTCGGCTTGCCCACCATTCTGTTTTTCAATGAACAGGGCGAGGAGCAGCCCGCGCAGCGCGTCACCGGCTTTATGGATGCCGCGGCATTCAGCGCCCATTTGCGCGATCGACAACCGTGAGCGACACTGTAGGAGGAATAATGGAGGAAAAGACCGTGCAACGTGAAGATGTCCTGGGTGAAGCCATCCAAATCCTCGAAATCGAGGGTATCGCTAACACCACGCTGGAAATGGTCGCCGAGCGCGTGGCTTACCCGCTCAATGACCTCAAACGTTTCTGGCCTGACCAGGAAGCGCTGCTGTACGACGCGCTTCGCTATCTCAGCCATCAGGTCGATGCCTGGCGCCGCCAGCTTTTACTGGACGAGTCGCTCAGCGCGGAGCAGAAGCTGCTGGCCCGCTACGCCGCGCTGACCACCTGCGTAAGCAACCATCGTTATCCCGGCTGCCTGTTTATTGCCGCCTGTACTTTTTATCCGGCCCCTCAGCATCCGATCCATCAGTTGGCCGAGCAGCAAAAGCAGGCTTCGCTGGCCTATACCCATGAACTGCTTAGCCAGCTCGAAGTTGACGATCCGGCAATGGTCGCAAAGCAGATGGAGCTGATCGTTGAAGGCTGCCTGAGCCGACTGCTGATCAAGCGCAGCCAGACGGATGTCGATACCGCGCGTCGCCTGGCAGAAGACATTTTGCGTTTTGCCCAGTGCCGTATGGGCGGCGCCCTGACCTGATTCCGATATCTTAACCAATTCATCGCGCATATAATCCCCTCCTCATCGATATGCTGACAGGGTTTGATATGCGCTCTCTTCTTTGGGTTGCCATCATGGGGCTGTGTTCGACACCGCTCCTGGCAGCTTCTCCGCAAGGCTTTTCTTTCGCGCACAAAGACTGGGAGCTCGCCTGCGACAACACCGGGACCTGCCGAGCCGCCGGCTATGGCGCCACCATGGGCGAAGTCAGCGTTCTGCTGACCCGCAATGCGGGCGCGGCGCAGCACGTCATCGCTGTGGCGACTTTCGCGCAAACCGAACGCGATATCCCCCCTGACGCAACGGTAAATCTGTTCATTGACGATCGGGATAACGGCCCACTTGAGGCCGCCGACGAGAGCCACTTTCGCTTTGATGACACCCAAACGGCGGCCCTGATTCAGGCCCTGGAGCACAACGGCAAAATTGAGCTTGCCCTTAACGGCGAGCGTAAGACGCTCTCCGACGCGGGCAGCAGCGCCGTATTCCTGAAAATGGATGAGTTTCAGCAGCGTCTGGGCACTGCCGATGCGCTGTTACGCCAGGGCGACGCCGGTGATGACAATATTTTATCAGCCGCGCCCGCACCGGAAATTATCGCCGCACCGGTCATCCACAATGCCGCCACCGTAGCGCTGACGGCAAAGCAGCGGCAGAAACTCCGTCCCCAGCTCGTCCCTCTGCTAAATAGCCATTGCGACGACTGGCAAAACGCGGATATCCCGGCATCTGAGCGCCAGATCACCGCAACGCCGTTGGATAAAAGCCACACGCTGATTCAGGCGCTGTGCTGGCGCGCTGCCTACAACGACGGCTATGCAACGTGGGTGGTCGACAAGGCGTTTATGACCCAGCCTCAGCTGGTCACCACCGACGCCTCCAGCTATGCCGACGGCGTGCTCACCTTTTTCAATAAAGGCCGCGGTATCGCCGACTGCATCAGCGGTGAAGAGCGCGTCTGGGATGGCAAAACGTTTGTCCAGAGCCTGAAATACTCCACCGGCGACTGCCGGGAGATCGCCCTCGGCGGCGCGTGGATGCTGCCCACCTTTGTGAGCCAGGTTATCCCGAAGCAGCAGAAAGATGCCGATAACAACGCGCTGAAAGCGCTGTATAACGCCGTATTAAAGGAGCAGAAGGCCAATCCTGAACTGGATCTGAATAATATCGCCGAGCAGTTCCCCCTCAGCGGGAACGTCAGCCATTTTACGCTGACCTACGCGGACGACTCTCTGGTATCGACGACGAAACCGTCCGCCGATATCAGCGATGATGAGTGGCAGGCGTTTCTCCAGTCCGATATCAGCGCCGACTCCGAAAACGGTAAAGTGAGCTTTACGCTGGTCGACCTCGACGGAGACGGTAAACGCGATTTAATTATCGACAGCTACGTTGGCGGCACCGGACTCTTTAGCTATACCGGGATACTAAAACGCAGCGACGACGCTTTTGCTGCGGTTAACAGCGATGATAGCGGCAATGGCGATGATTTTGACGCAGGCGTTCCGGGCGCGCTCTATTCTCTCAACGGCCGCGGCGCCAACCAGTGGAGTCACTGGGTGCGCATTAACGGCCAGGTTTACGCGCTCTGGTACAACGGCCAGTTTGGCGAAGACAATCTCTATCTGTTGCGCCCATTTGGCCCCTCAGGCAGTACGCCGGCAGTGACAATCCGCTATCGCTACACCCTTAACGACATTCGCTCGCCGGAAAAAGACCAGCCTCTGACGCCCGCGCTGAATGAGCGGGAAAAGTCAGACCTGCTGAAGTCGCTGGAAGTGATGCAGAGCAACCTGCTCAAGGATAAGCCACAGAGCGACAATGACGCGCCAATTTGCCCTATTCCTCCGGGCACATCATCCGACGACGCGGAAAACTACTATAGCGGGGTAGCGTCGAACTATATCTATGAAACCGTGGCATATATCCCGGTCTGGCTGAACGATAAATGTTTTATCGGCACCATCTTTAGCCACCACGGCGCCTATCGTCACGGCGTCGATGCGGAAATCACGATCAGCTCGCCGCGCGATGACGAAGACATTGTTGGCGACTACGCGATTTCTGGATTACGCCGCGCTATCTCGGTGACCAGCGGCTGGAAAATCCGTGAAGGCGACAACGGGATGATGTAATTTTCAGCAAAAAAGCGTATTCAGGCGCAGAATTGCCGCAAACTTAAGCAACCGGTAGATAAATCGAGAAATTTGATTGACGCCGCGTACGGATTACGGTTTAATGCGCCCCGTTGCCCGGATAGCTCAGTCGGTAGAGCAGGGGATTGAAAATCCCCGTGTCCTTGGTTCGATTCCGAGTCCGGGCACCACTCATTTAGAAACGGACGTCTACTGACGTCCGTTTTGCTTTATAAAGTCAACAAGTTATCCCCTTCCAGTTGTCTACTACTGTCCGTTAAAATCTACTGGCAGCGCCCCCTATTTGTTGGTAAAAATGTTGGTAATCTCAGTTCGATGGGATTTTTACCAACATTTGCACAGGAGGCTTGCTATGCGCTTAACTGATATTGCTGTAAAAAACGCCAAGCCTTCCGACAAGCAGATCAAGCTATCAGATGGTAAGGGGCTTTATCTGCTGGTGCATCCCAACGGTTCCAAATACTGGCAAGCGGCTTATCGCTTCGATGGTAAGCAAAAGGTCTTCTCAATTGGCACCTACCCGTCTGTATCGCTCTCAGAAGCTCGTACAAGCCTCTTAGAGATGAAATCTCTGTTAGCTAATGGAGTTGACCCGTTGCAGCAAAAAAAGGCTGTAAAAGCTGAGGAGCGCGGAGATTTTACGTTTGAGGCAGTGGCGCGGGACTGGCACAAAAAAATGTCTGTCAGTGAGCGCTGGATACCTCAGCATAGTGAACGGATTTTAAACAGCCTTATTAATCATCTTTTCCCTGCTATCGGCTCAAAAAATATTACCAAGTTGACTACGCGCGATCTGTTGCTTCCGCTTCGTAAAATTGAGGGTAAAGGCCAGCACGAAACGGCTTCACGCCTGAAACAACGTATTACAGCTATCATGCGTTATGCTGTTCAAGAAGATATGATTAACAATAATCCCGCTAATGAACTTGGCGGCACGTTAATCACACCTAAAAGAACGCATTACCCAGCGCTTGAACTTGAGCAAATACCCGATCTACTTGCTCGTATTGACGCTTATAATGGGCGTAGATTAACGGTATTAGCTTTAAAGCTCACTATGCTGGTATTCATCCGCTCAAGTGAATTGCGGTTTGCTCGTTGGCCTGAAATAGATTTCAAAAATGCTTTATGGGTTATTCCACCAGAAAGAGACGAGATCGAGAATGTCAGATTTTCTGAGAGAGGATCTAAAATGCGGATACCGCATTATGTGCCGTTAAGTCATCAGGCCATTGAAATATTAAAAGAGCTAAAAGATATTAGTTATGATATTAGCAATGGTGAGGGTTTGATATTTATCGGTTGTCATGATTATCGTAAACCTATGAGCGAGAATACCGTTAATAAAGCATTGCGGCTTATGGGCTATGACACACAAAAAGATATATGCGGCCACGGTTTCCGCACGATGGCTTGTAGTTCTCTTGTTGAGTCAGGCATATGGACTGAAGACGCAATTGAAAGACAAATGAGCCACAAAGAGCAAAATAATGTTCGTGCAGCTTATATTCACAAAGCAAAGCATATTACACAACGTAGGCTTATGCTTCAATGGTGGGCTGATTATTTAGACGCAAACAAAGAAAGGCATATTATGCCGTTTGATTTTGCCAGAATAAATAACTAATTACCAAAAACTATAAAAGAGGCTTAAAGCCTCTTTTATAGCGGTTTAAAACCAAGAGGTTTTAAATGCTGATTGTCTTCCTGCTGTAGTGGTGTTGTTTCGTTCTTTGGTTTTTCTTTTTTAAGAGCTTCTTTTAGCTTCGATTTAAATCTAATTTCATCCATACTCAATCCCAAAGGCTTTTTCTTTATTTCTTCTTTAACTATTTTCTTTGGCTGAATAACTGTTTTTTTAATACCTAAACGTTTTCTTATTTCTTCGATCTTAGTTGCTCTACTATTGAAACGGCTACCGCTCTTGAGTCTAAATTTATTGGTGGCTGCGTTTGCTGTTTCTGCATGATCAAGTATCCTACTGATAGAACCGCCGCTAAATTTAGAACTCCCACGATTGAAGCCACTTTTATTATAAGCCTTGATTGATTCTTTATTGTATTGTTTTTTAACTCTGTTGAGTACCTGTGCAGCTTTTTGTGTTGTTCTTCTAACTTTTGGGCCTGTTGGTCTATTATATTTTTCGCTGAGTTTAAAGCGGTTGTTGTTGCTTCTAATGAGTTGTTCACTCTGGTTAATGTCTGTTGTGTCTGATTTAATGCTGTGCTGACTGATTCGGATAATATCATCATTGATTCCGTCAACGGCTCTACTGTCATAGATATTTGGTTCAATAGGTGATCGTCTAATACTATTTTCGTCATCTGTTTTTCTTGCTGCGAATCTTCTAATGAGTTCATCATCTCTATCTTTGTCATATTTCACCTTGCCTTTAATTGTGTTCCAACTGTATTTTTTACCTAACTGGGAGCCTTTGAAATAAATATTTTTTTCATTTTTTTTGATACCAAACGACACCCCGGCGACGTTGCCAGTGCTTGCAACGTTAAAGGCCGCCTCGATGCCTACAGCCTGCAGTCTGTCTATGAATGTCTCAAGATCTGGTTTTCCTACCATAGCCGCCTGTAATGCGTTCTGTAGCACGATACGAGATGGTTTCTCACCTGAACGTAGGGCTTGCTCGATCTCGTTCTTGGTTGGTGCTAATACGTCTGATTTTTGCCCCTGCAAGCTCTTAGTTATGGTTAAGTCGTGCTTTATCTCAAGACGTTCACAAGCTGCTATTGTGTTAAATGCTGAGTGCTGACCATGCCATACAGAACCGTCTAAACCTATGCGGTTGGCTACAACATGGATATGTTCTTTATCTGTATCGTTATGACGCACACAAATATATTGATGTTTTTCAATATCAATATTCATTTCTTTCAAATAGTCTTTTGCTATCTCTTGCCATTGTTCATCCGTTAAATGATCACCTTTTGGAAGAGATAAAAACGCATGAAAGACTGGTTTTTTTATATCTTGTCTAAAGCTGCTTACAGTTTTAAATTCATCAGTTAAATCACTAACGTTATTATAATCACTTGCCATATTGCTACAAATAAAGGTGTGATCATCTTTTAATATATAACCAACTCTATTTTTAAATGATCTCCCTGTTTTGGCTACATTCCCTTTCATATATACCCCAAGTCTTTATTTATTTCTATTATCCTTCTGCTGGTTTGCTTTATATTAAAATTAAGCTTATCAACTTCATTTTTATCAAAATACTCATTGCCATTTAATTTTTTAACAGCCTGATTTATGTTATTGCCTATAGCTGAAAGTTGTATATAGGTCTTCTGGTTTACTTCAGGCATTTTCCTTTTAATAACTGGTTCAGAGTTTAAAATCTCTTTTCTAATGTAATGCCCCCTCTCAAGGCCGGAGGCTTTAACTAATGATTTTAAATATTCAAACTCTGCTTTGTTTACTCTGAACTGTATTGATATGTCTCGGCGTTCGTCAGCATTTAAATTTATACGTCCTCGTTTTCTGTCTGTTGTTGGCATTTTTTATTCCTCATAATAATGTAATCATCTGTTGCTCTTATGTAGTCGTTATCATTTTCAATAATCAATGCTTCAATAAGTTCATCAGCTTTATTTTCTGTAATGTATCTATTTGCTACAAAATAACATAAATCCCGCTCATCGATATTTATTTCACCAAATGGTATATCTTTGTTTTGTTCTATATAATAAAAAATTCTTGCAAGTATTTCGAGCTTATATTCTATAGTCATACTATTCATTAAGTTTTCTACATTCATGTTCTATTATTCCTTTTGTATTTAATCAGTGCTTTTTTATCTATCATTTTTCTAACTTCTGATATTGCTTGCTTTGCTTCGCTTGCAGAGTTTGTTTTTCCAGTACAGCTACGGATCATAAAACCTCCCAACATAATACAAAGTATTACCATTGCTACAGACATAATCATCATAATATTTTTCCTCCGTCTTTATTGAACAAATCAGAATAAATAAAATTAAGTTCAGCATATTGTTCCTCAGTATTGTTATTACATATAAAATCATATATCCTCTTGATTATTCCTTGCTCTACAAAATAATCAGTATATACATCAAAAAGACTATCTATATTAACATTTAACTCTGCGTTCGCTTGTATGTAAAAAAAGCATCTTTGATATAAAATACTAGTTAATGCATCAATGGCTTTTTGATTATCATTATTGAAAATATATCTTAAATCAAAATACATCTTTAATGCTTTTTTATATTGTTCATCATTTAAATTAAAAGCATCACTTTCTAATAAGTAATCTTTATCTGTATATACAGACAACCTACTTTCAAAATCTTCATGCATATTAAATGCTCCTATATAGTTATAATATCCAATGTAAAACTACCGGGTTTTACCGCCTCCCCTTTGATAAGGGGAATAGGCGGAAGGGTAGATCTTTTCAACCCTCCGAACGAAGTGAGAGGGGGCAATCCGAAGGATTGGGTATAATACCGGCTACGGGATTACACCTTGCCTCAGTTTCCCTCAGTTTCCGAAAAACAAAAAAACAAAGCTGAACTCAACCTATATTTAAATTAATAACCGATCTAAAATACTTGTCAATAGCGGCTACATAAATAAATACACTGCACGATAAATAAAATGCAAATAAAAGATAGGGTAAATAATATATTGTCTTTATGGCAACTTTGAGGGGAAATCGTCAAGGGCTAAATCGTGGGGTCCCGCTTGCGGGTTCCGATTTAGTGCTTGATGATATAGAGGAGGAAATAAAATTTATATGGGTGATGGTTCGACACTTCGAGCCATCACCTTGGAAGACGTATTTTACATTCTCCTTCTGAAAGAAATCCTGTCAGAAAAAGCCAACTTGCTAATAATAAACCCAACAATCGCAATAACAAATAAACTAATATTACCAGCCATTATTCCTGAACTCATACCGATCAAAACTGATAATATTAAGGTGCTGAATACTATTAAAAATACGCACCAGCCCGGCGGAGCACCGTATAATACAGTTGCTTGACATCCAGTGCATACGTGAACCCCTTTCTGACTTTCTTTTAGACAGTATGGGCATTGAATGGTATTATTTTCCATTTCCTACTCCTCTAATCTTTCTTAAAAACCGCACCTTGGTAAACAACTCCATCTTTAACTTTTTCGATTTTAAAAGTCCAAGATCCGAGATTTTTGTTTTGCGTTTTAGCGATATAGATGGGTTTCTTGCTTTCATCCCAGCTTTTAACAGTAAAAACACCATCGCGAAACTTGATCACATCTTTCTGAATATCAAGCCTGACGCCAAACTGTTGATTAACATAGTTGCCATAGATGCCATCATCGCCACACCCTGCTAACAGGACGGCAAGACCTGCCACTAACATAAATTTCCGCATACCTTTTCCTTCATTGGTAAGACACAGGCCAACGCTTGGCCTGTAAACGTCTTAGAATTCAATTATTTTGATGGTTCGTCATATCGTTTGTACCGATCGAAAATCACACCATGATAGGTTAAAGCTATCATAAATAAATAATCGATCGTTTATATCAATTAAACACCGATCGATCTGGTATCATTTGATTGTCAAAAGCTATCAATATCTAATTATCGATCTTTTATACCGATCTATTCCTGTTAAGGATTTGGATCTCGAACGGACAACAGCGGGAAAATTTCTATGATGGGATATCTGGCACGCGGGATATTTTGATATTTTAGATCTAGTTATACTTTTTACTTTATCCGGCTTCGCCCTATATATTTTATAGTTCTAGTTTTACTGTGTTTTTTATTAGTGCCATAGAATAAAGGGCACCTTTTTATTTATTTTAACCAATAACCTCATAATATCTGATATGGTTAAGAGTACCACTTGACTAGAATATAATATCTGTTATTTCTTTATTATAAATGAATGTAAAATCAAAATATAAAAATAAAGCCCCTATTATTCACAGTCGACTAAAACGAAAATAAAAAGGAGCATTACTACTTATAAGGATTGTTTAATATGATATTGAATCAAAATATTTATAATATAGAAAAATACAAAAGTCAAATACAAGAATATGCTTTATGCTGTGATGATTTTAATGATGGTGTGTATCGAAACCCTAAAGAAAAGGCATTACTGAAGAAATATATTGGATTTAATAATCGTTCTTTCGTTAACGGTCTTGTATTCGATGTAGACCACGAATACGGAGCAATATCGTGGGATTTAGTAGGTTTACCGAAGCCAAATATTATTATTCAAAATACAAATAATGGTCATGCACATCTTCTGTATGCGTTAAAAAGTCCTGTATTGAAAACTGATGCAGCGAAAATAAAACCGTTGAAATTTGCGGCGTATGTTCAGGCGGGACTGACTGAAAGATTAAAAGCAGATAAGGCATATACTGATATATTGATGAGAAACCCACTAAATAAAAACGAATCAAGAACAATATGTAATGATATACCAGAATATGGGCTTGATTATTTATCTGATTTCGTCCGCGAAGATTTTTCAACTCAAAATAAAAAGAAGAATCGAAGTGATATATATGGATTAGGTCGCAACGTTAATTTATTTGAAGATTTAAGACAAATAGCATAAAAAGATGTTTTGAGATATAAATCAAATAAATCATATAATGAATTTTTCAATGATATGTTTTCAAAAGCTATTGTATTAAATAACTTTAGCAATGCTACTGATCCACTTTCTCACAATGAAATAAAACAGATCTGTCAAAGTATATGTAAGTGGACTTGGATGAATTTTTCGAAAGAAAAATTTTCTGAGATACAATCTAATCGTGGAATGAAAAATAAAGGAAAGAAAAAAATCACAAATTTAAGAACAAAACTAGATAAGATATGGGAGATATTATGATTATTAACGGAAAAAAGATAAAAGCAAAAGATTTCGCAAAAATGGCTGGCGTGTCTCGTAAAACGATAGTGAAATATTATGCTATGCCTCGTGAACAGTATGAAAAAGAAGCAGCAGAAAAAAGACAACTTGCTTTTGAATTGAGATCATCTGGTCTTAAATGGCGTGAGGTAGCTGAAAAAATGGATACTACCTTAGATAGTGCTATGGCTTATTATCGTAGATATTTAGCATTACAAGAAAAACAAATATAGGCCACTCCGTGGCTTATATTTAGTTTTACGCTGCTTGATTACGTGAATAAAAAATCTTTTCTTCAATCCACGCATCGATTTCACTTTCAATAAATGCGATAGATCGTTCACCTGTTTTTACGGGAGCCGGGAAACTATTATTTTTAATCAGTCGATAAATCCAAGCTCTGCAAAATCCTGTGCGATCGATTACCTCAGAGATGCGGATTAGTTTTGTTTTTTCTTTCATATATTTTTCCTTGTGTTATTTGATGTCGCTATTATTCGAATATCGCTTATGACGATCAACAACTGTTTTTGTCATTTTCATTGTTTTTTGAAGGAAAACAAGGAGAGAAACAAATAATTTAATTAAAAACAATTAGTTATGATTTTTAACAAAAAGTGCTTTTTTATTTGACAACACGATGTTTACACTATCCAAAAAACGATGCTTACTGATGTCTACTAACGAATAATAGCGTAACTTATTGATTTAAATTGACAACACCTATGATTTGTTGGTAAATGTATGTTGGTAAAAAACACAACATGCTAGTTTTTATTAGATAAAACATAGGATTGTATAAATGTTCGATTCCGAGTCCGGCACCACTATTCAGAGAACCCAGCCTATGGCTGGGTTTTTGCTTTTCTGTTTCAGACAAACATCTTTCTTCCCAGCTGGCGCCCCGCCTCCAGATGCGCCTCCGCCGTTTTCAGGTCCGGCAACAGCAGCATCTGCGAACTGGCTACCGTCGCCCCGCAGTAATCAAAAATCCCGTGGACAATCTGCGCATTAAAAGCATCGGTAAATCCGTGCTTGTCATACGTTTGTTGACTCGCTGCGCCTAATGCCACCAGATGCACCCGCAGGCGGCCCAGCTTCTTCACAACATCGCCGTCGGCGGTCTCCTCATAGGCCCAGCCGTTTGAAAACACGCGGTCAACCCAGCCCTTTAACAGCCCAGGCATCGACCACCAGTAAACGGGAAAAACCAGCACCAGCGCGTCGGCGTTATCAATTCTGGCCTGCTCGGCCATCACGTCGGGCGGCGTGTCGCCGGTTTGCAGAAATGCGGCGATATCCGGCTCGGCAAATACCGGGTTAAAGCCTTCCTGCGTTAAATCCTCTATGTCAGCCGTATGCTGCGGGCCGGATTCGGCAATTCCTTGCGCAATCGCCGTCGCTACGCTGTGAGTCAGCGACGTCTTGAGAGGATGAGAAACCACGATTAATGCATGCATGACGGATACCCCAGTTGCGCTATAACGATATTGGACGTAGTCTTATATACCAACAGTAACCTACCATTAGTAAGTTACCTTTAGTATATTAATATGTCAACGGGAGAATGTTTCCATGTCTGAACCACTCGTACGTCAGCGTTTAACGCGAGAAGAGCGGCGCAAGCAGCTGATTGATGTCGCCTGGCATATTATTCGGCAAGAAGGGACCGATGCTCTGACGTTGGGTTATCTGGCGACGCAGGCGGGCGTGACTAAACCCGTGGTTTACGATCACTTTGACAGCCGTTCAGGGCTTTTCGCGACGCTTTATCGCGAATACGACCAACGCCAGACGGCGCGAATGGATGAGATACTGCGCAATACCGAACCGAATGCGGAGAAGCTGGCCTCGGCGATCGCCAACGCCTATATCGAGTGCGTGCTGCTTCAGGGGCGCGAGATGCCCAGCGTCATGGCCGCGCTGGCCGGGACGCCAGAGCTGGAGAAGATCAAACAAGAGTGCATCGCCACCTTTACCGGAAAATGTCGGGACTATTTTTCGCCGCTTTGCGAGAGTGAAAATCTCAGCGAGGCGGCCATTCTCGCCATGCTCGGCTCCGCCGACGGGCTATCGGCCGCGGTAGTGAACGGCGTCATCACGGAGCAGCAGGCTAAAGATGAACTCTTTCAGGTCATTATGTCGATGCTGCAGCGCTGCTGTCATCGCTAAATCGCGCCCGCCGTCCGGCGGACGCGTTGATTATCAGCCGCCCGCTTTCTTGATCGCCGCATCCAGCGAGGCTTTATCCGCCAGCCCCGGGAATACGGTGATCGTCGCTTCCGTGGCGCCGGTAGTCGGCATCACGATAACGCCCGGTGTCCCGCTCAGGCCAATTTCCTGCGCCAGCTGATTGGTGCTTTCCAGTACCGGCTCAACGTCCGCCGCTTTCTTCGCGTCGAAATTCACTTTCTTCGCCTGCTGCTGGATGTCGGCAGCCGTCAGCTTGCCTTCGTTATGTCCGGTGGAATAGATCCCGTTATGGTAGGTCAGATAAGCCTCTGCGCCCTTCTGCTGATAAATCTGCAGGCCGGTTTTGGCCGCTTCAAGCGAGGTTTCCCAACGGCTGCCAAAGATCGGCCACTCTTTAAAGGCAAAGCGGGTCTGCGGATTCTCTTTAATCACCTGCTCCATTACCGGCGCCAGACGACTGCAGTAAACGCACTGATAATCAAAGAATTCAATGACCGTGACTTTGCCCTCTTTCGGGCCGTAGGTTGGCGTATTTTTATCCTGGGTCAGCGCGGCCGCATTCTTCAGTACCGCCTGGGTCGCGGCGCTGGCCTGCTGCTGTTGCTGAATTTGCTGTAGCTTCTGGCTGGCCTGCAGCAGCACTTCCGGATGCGCGACTAAGTAATCCGCGGCGATTTTGCCAATACGGGCCTCTTGTTCAGGCGTAAAAGTCGGCGCATCAGCAGCGGTCGCCATAAGCGGAAACAGGGTAGCGCCGATAAAGGCAAATGTGAGTAAATTCTTATGGCCGGGCATGTAGTTAGTCCTTGCGATAGGTGAACGGCAGATGTATTTCTACGAACAAAATATCATCCTTTGCCTGCGAATCATTGCCGGACCATGCAATGATTGGTAACGATATTTTTCAATCACTCGCTGCGCGCGGTCTCTCGGTAAGGTGGCCAGAGTGCCCTAACGAGAGTACGCTTCGCCCCTGCGTTTTTCCGTAGGTTCTCTTTTTTGGTTCGATGAGTTGGGTATGAATGCGTTTTTCAGTCAGTGGGACGTGGCGGTTATTCTGCTGCAAATTATTGCTATCGATCTGTTATTGGGTGGCGACAACGCGGTGGTGATCGCGATGGCCTGCCGTAAACTGCCGCCTCAGCAGCGTACCAAAGCGATTATCATCGGCACCGTCGGCGCAATAGCGGCGCGCGTGCTGCTTTTAGCTATCGCGATCTATTTACTCTCATTGCCGTGGCTTAAAGTGGTCGGCGCGCTGATGCTACTGTGGATTGGCATCAAGCTGGTGACCAATCAGGAAGAAGAGAATGATGTCAGCAGCTCCAGCAGCCTGTGGCGTACCGCGGTCACCATTACCGTTGCCGATGTCATTATGTCGCTGGATAACGTGCTGGCGGTGGCCGCCGCAGGAAAAGGCCATCTGCTGCTGGTCGCGCTGGGCGTATTGATCAGCATTCCGATTATCGTTCTCGGCAGCAAGCTGGTGCTGGCTATCCTCAACCGCTTCCCGTCCGTGGTGATGCTGGGCGGTGCGCTGATCGGCTGGATAGCCGGTTCCATGATGGTGACCGATGTGACCATCGTTCATCTGTTCCCCAACGCGCCCGCCGCGCTCCCCGTGATGGGCGGAGCCATTGGCGCCGCCCTTGTGCTGCTGGAAGGGTTGCGCAGAAACCGCAGGCGCTCCAGCGAATAGCGGGCGTTCACGCTTGGCCGCCGTCAATCCCGACGGCGTCAAGTTTGCGCCATTTTTCCCCCACATCCGCCCTCATTTGCCCTACGCTTAGTAAAGACACCTGATCCAGGGATCTGTAACCATAATATTGCGCATAAATGAGATAACATCATGGAATTAAAGGATTATTATGCCATTTTAGGGGTTCAGCCAACGGACGATCTGAAAACCATTAAGACCGCCTATCGCCGTCTGGCACGTAAATACCACCCCGACGTCAGCAAAGAAAACGATGCCGAAGCCAAATTCAAAGATCTCGCCGAAGCCTGGGAAGTGCTTAAAGATGACCAGCGCCGCGCCGAATACGACCAGCTCTGGCAGCACCGTAACGATCCGCAGTTTGGCCGTCAGCAGCAGCATTCCCACGAGCAGAGCTATAGCCAGCAGGACTTCGACGATATCTTCTCCTCCATGTTTGGCCAGCAGGCGCACCATAGCCGCCGCCAGCACGGCGTCCGCGGTCATGACTTAGAGATAGAAGTGGCGGTATTCCTTGAGGAGACCCTGGCCGAGCAGACGCGCACCATCAGCTATAAGCTGCCGGTTTATAACGTCTTTGGCATGGTCGAAAGCGAAACGCCGAAAACCCTGAACGTGAAAATTCCCGCGGGCGTCGTCGACGGCCAGCGGATCCGCCTGAAAGGCCAGGGCACCCCTGGCGAAAATGGCGGCCCTAACGGCGACCTGTGGCTGGTGATTCATATCGCCCCGCATCCGCTGTTTGATATCGTCGGACACAACCTTGAAATCGTCCTACCGCTGGCGCCGTGGGAAGCAGCGCTAGGCGCCAGGGTCACTATCCCGACGCTGAAAGAGAGCATCCTGCTGACCATTCCGCCGGGCAGCCAGGCCGGTCAGCGGCTGCGGGTGAAGGGCAAAGGGCTGACCAGCAAAACCACCACCGGCGACCTGTATGCGGTGATCAAAATCGTCATGCCGCCAAAACCAGATGAGAAGAGCCGCGAGCTCTGGCAGCAGCTGGCGGATGCACAATCCAGCTTCGAGCCGCGTAAGACATGGGGGAAAGCCTGATGGCTAAGATAACAGTGACGTTCACGATTACCGAGTTTTGTCTCCACACCGGCCTTTCCGAAGAGGAGCTTAACGAGATTGTCGGCCTCGGCATGATCGAGCCGCGCCAGCCGCAGCGGGAAAACTGGCTGTTTGACGATAGCGCGGTGACCATCGTTCACCGCGCCGTACGCCTGCGAAAAGAGCTGGAGCTGGACTGGCCGGGCATCGCTGTGGCCTTAACGCTGCTGGACGAGAACGCGCGCCTGAGCCGCGAAAATCAAATTCTGCAGCAGCGGCTGGCGCGCTTTCTGACCCATAGCTAAGCCTTAGCCCGCTCTCTTCCTGTGGCACTGCCCGGTCCTTACCGGGCCTGAGCGGTCCGCGAATGACCTCAAGCCCGTAGCCGCTCAGGACATAAAAAATGCCGCCGGGGGAAGCCCGCGGCGGCATGAATTACTGGCAAAACGATTTAGTCGTTGATGCGCGGATGCTGCTGCACCAGACGAGAACGTTTTTCCTGCAGGTCGGCGATTTCCTGATCGATATCTTCGATTTTATGTTCGATGTTATCGTAGTGCTCGCCGAGAATTTCTTTCGCTTCCTGAATATCCGAAGCCGCTGGCGTCGCCCCTTTCAGCGGACGATTGGCGGTCTCTTTCATCGACAGGCCGGTAATCAGACCAATCAACGCCACCACCATCAGATAGTAAGCCGGCATCATCAGGTTCTGCGTGCTTTCCACCAGCCACGCCGCCAGAGTCGGCGTCAGACCGGCAATCAGCACCGAGATGTTAAAGGCGCTGGCCAGGGCGCTAAAGCGGATGTGGGTCGGGAACATCGCCGGCAGCGACGAGGCCATCACCCCGATAAAGCAGTTCAGCACCACCGCCAGCAACAGCAGACCGGCGAAAATCAGGCCAAGGACGTTACTGTTAATCATGATAAAGGCCGGAATCGACAGCCCGAACAGCGCCACGCTACCAATCAGGATGAACGGACGACGGCCAAAACGGTCGCTGAGCATACCGATAACCGGCTGAACGAACAGCATCCCGACCATGATGGCGATGATGATCAGCACCCCGTGGTCTTCAGAATAGTGCAGGTTATGCGACAGGTAGCTCGGCATGTAGGTCAGCAACATGTAGTAGGTCACGTTGGTGGAAATCACCAGACCGATACAGGTCAGCAGGCTACGCCAGTGTTTGGTCGCAATCTCTTTGAAAGAGACTTTCGGCCCATCCTGCAGGCCCTCGCGGTCGCCCTGCTCCATTTTATCAACGTGCTGCTGGAACGCCGGCGTCTCTTCCAGCGCATGACGCAGATAAAGACCGATAATCCCTAACGGCAGCGCCAGGAAGAACGGAATACGCCAGCCCCAGTCGAGGAAGTTCTCTTCGCCCACCACGCTGGAAATCAGCACGACTACGCCCGCGCCCATGACAAAACCGGCTATCGAACCGAAGTCCAGCCAGCTGCCCATAAAGCCGCGTTTACGGTCAGGCGAGTACTCTGCAACAAAGATAGAGGCACCGGTATATTCGCCGCCCACCGAGAAGCCCTGTGCCATTTTACACAGCAGCAGCAGGATCGGTGCCCAGATACCAATCGTGGCATACGACGGAATAAGGCCGATACAGAATGTACTTATCGACATGATAACGATGGTTATCGCCAGAATTTTTTGTCGACCGTATTTATCGCCCAGCATCCCGAAGAACAGGCCGCCTAATGGACGAATTAAGAAGGGAACCGAGAAAGTACCGAGCGCGGCAATCATCTGCACGCTGGGGTTGGCATCGGGGAAAAAGACCTTACCAAGCGCATATGCAACAAAACCATATACCCCAAAATCGAACCATTCCATCGCGTTACCCAGCGACGCTGCGGTAATCGCTTTCTTCAGTTTGCTATCATCAATGATGGTCACATCCCGAAGCGTGATGGGTTTTACTTTTTTCCTTTTAAGCATAATTATCCTCTTTTGCTCTCGCCTTGAGCGCACGAATCTCCGCCGAATGACAAGGTCATTCGCGTCATGCGTTGGGAGCGGCGAATTGCTGTGCTCCACATTTCAAGCGTAGCAGGTTTGCCTGCACTGTCTGCTGACAGTCCGTACAACCGAACCTGTTGACGCCTGCTCTGGCCATAATGAAATAAGCGGTACCGCTAATAAATGTAGTGAATTTGCGTTCTCGCCTTTTTACCCTAACAGCGTTTAAATTTGGGATCAACTTCACAAAAATTTACCTACCCTTAAACAGAGTCATCCAAAAGCAATAAGTTCAATGAATATTGGAACTTAGCGATACATTTCCGGAAATATCCTGCGCTTTTTATGAAAATAAGCCCGCCAGGCCTCACGATCTATATCCTCTTTCTCCGCTGCGATAAGTCATAAAAAAGGCCCGACAAAAGTGCGGGATTGCGCTATAATCAGCATTACTTTCGGCTATCAGCCACAATTTAAAGGACCAACGTCCTGTTTTACCCAGTAATCGCGAGGAACGTCATGCAACTGCCACACTGCCCAAAATGCCATTCTGAATACACTTATGAAGACGGCGGCATGTTTATCTGCCCGGAATGCGCCCATGAATGGAACAATGCCGAGCCTGCGGACGATAACGACGCGCTGGTGGTCAAAGACGCCAACGGTAATTTACTCGCCGACGGCGACAGCGTCACCGTGGTAAAAGATCTGAAGGTTAAAGGCAGCTCTTCGATGCTAAAAATCGGCACTAAAGTGAAGAATATCCGCCTGGTTGAAGGCGATCATAATATTGACTGTAAAATAGATGGTTTTGGCCCGATGAAGCTAAAATCCGAATTTGTTAAAAAGAACTGATTTTATTCCCCCGACGCCCGTTGTCGGGGGGAAATATATTTTCCCGCGGCCTCCCGGAATCCCTCGCTGCCGCCTGGCTTAATTCTGCAATCCCCTTCTACGCTTAATGGAATATTCGTTACCTGAGGTAATGGTTATGCCCTTAAGTCCCTATATCGCTTTTAGCGGCAACTGCGCTGCCGCCATCGCTTTCTACCAGCAGGCGCTGGGCGCGGAGCTCATCCACAAAATCACCTGGGGTGAAATGCCGCAGAATACGCAGGACGCCGAAGATGGCTGCCCTTCTGGCCAGCATCTGGCTGCCGACGGTATCGCACACGCCAGCCTGCGCATTGCCGATAGTATCCTGATGCTCAGCGACAGCCCCTCCAGCAACATGGAGCGCTACGCCGGATTTACCGTCGTGCTGGACTCGCAGGATGTTATTGAGGGTAAACGCTGGTTTGACGGCCTCGCCGACGGCGGGCAGATTGAGATGGCCTGGCAGGAAACCTTCTGGGCGCACGGCTTCGGTAAAGTTATCGACCGCTTTGGCGTCCCGTGGATGGTCAACGTGGTGAAAGAGCCTTAACGCTGGCCTTTTCCCCTCACTCTGTACTCTTCCCGAAAGGGAGAGAGGGCGGAGTGAGGGCATCTGTGCATTCACTCCTCCTTACCCTGTCATTCCACCGGCATCAACTCTTCATCCCCCGGTCATCATGAGTTAACCGAAATGTAACAAAAAACCGTCAGGATCGGCCCACGCTCAGAGGGAAATACTTCCTTATCCTTAGTGAGGCTCGATTGACATGTACTTATCCAGACATCCGACCAGTTATCCAACACGATATCAGGAAATTGCCGCCAAACTGGAGCAAGAGCTTCGCCATCATTACCGCTGCGGCGACTATCTGCCCGCCGAGCAGCAGCTGGCGTCCCGCTTTGAGGTTAACCGCCACACCCTGCGCCGGGCCATCGATCAGCTCGTCGAACGCGGCTGGGTCCAGCGCCGTCAGGGCGTCGGCGTGCTGGTGCTGATGCGCCCGATAGATTATCCGCTCAACGCCCAGGCCCGCTTTAGCCAAAATCTTCTCGAACAGGGCAGCCACCCGACCAGCGAGAAGCTGCTGTCGGTGGTGCGTCCGGCCAGCAGCCACGTTGCCGAGGCGTTTGCTATCAGTGAAGGCGATAACGTCATTCACCTGCGCACCCTGCGCCGCGTGAACGGCGTCGCCCTGTGTCTGATTGACCACTACTTTACCGACCTGCAGCTGTGGCCGGTTCTGCAAACCTTTACCCACGGCTCTCTCCATGACCTGCTGCGCGATCGGCTGGATATCGAACTGACCCGCGTGCGCACCAAAATCAGCGCCCGCCGCGCGCAGGCCAAAGAGAGCAATATTCTCGGCA
Organism: Klebsiella sp. PL-2018; assembly: GCF_019048985.1. Taxonomy (NCBI): domain Bacteria; kingdom Pseudomonadati; phylum Pseudomonadota; class Gammaproteobacteria; order Enterobacterales; family Enterobacteriaceae; genus Klebsiella; species Klebsiella sp. PL-2018. The sequence continues at coordinate 454,286 of NZ_CP077673.1, read as the reverse complement.
TTCCCAACATGGCGCCGCTGCTGTGCGTGCGCACCCTGAATCATCGCCAGGACGAGCAGAGCGCGACGGAGTACTCCGTCAGCCTGACCCGCGCCGACATGATTGAATTCACCATGGAGCACTGAATGCACTTTGATACCGCAACCCGCCAGCGCTGGATGTCCGTGCTGGCCCACAGTGAACCACAAGAACTGGCGGCGCGGATGCAGACGCTGCAGCTCGCGCCGCAGTATGAGCTGATTCGCGCCCCGGAGACCGGGCTGGTGCAGCTGCAGGCGCGTATGGGCGGCATCGGCGACCGATTCTTCGCCGGAGACGCCACCTTAACCCGCGCCGCCATTCGCCTGGCCGACGGCACCCTCGGCTATAGCTGGATTCTGGGCCGCGACCGCCCGCACGCTGAACGCTGCGCGGCCATTGATGCCCTGATGCAGTCGCCACACCATTTTCACACCCTGATGGAAACCTTGATAACCCCGCTGGAAGAACAACGCAGCGCGCGCATTGAAGCCCGACGCGCCGAAGTCAACGCCAGCCGGGTCGACTTCTTTACTCTGGTTCGCGGAGATAACGCATGACATTACAACCCGCCTTTACCCTGGCTGTGCAGGATGCCCAGCACAGTTTCCGCCGCCTGCTGAAGGCGATGAGCGAGCCGGGAGTGATTGTCTCCCTGCAGCAGCTTCAGCACGGCTGGCAGCCGCTGAACGTCGCCTCCACCAGCCTGCTGCTGACGCTGGTGGATCACGATACGCCGGTCTGGCTCGCTCCCGCGCTGCATAACGATCTTGTCGGCCAGAATCTGCGCTTTCATACCGGCGCGCCGCTGGTTGAGCAGCCGCAGCAGGCGACCTTCGCCGTCGCCAGCGACAGCATCAGCGCCGAGCAGCTGAACGTGCTTTCCGCCGGTACCGTCGTCGCCCCGGAAACCGGCGTCACGCTGGTGGTTCAGCTTGCCAGCCTGAGCGGCGGCCGGATGCTGCGGCTGACCGGCGCGGGGATCGCCGAAGAGCGGATGATCGCCCCGCAGCTGCCGGAATGCATTATTGAAGAATTGACCGAGCGTCCGCATCCGTTCCCGCTGGGAATCGATCTGATCCTCACCTGCGGCGAACGCCTGCTGGCGATTCCGCGCACCACTCACGTCGAGGTCTGCTAATGTACGTAGCCGTCAAAGGCGGCGAGAAGGCGATCGTCGCCGCTCACGCCCTACAGGAACAGAAACGCCGAGGCGAGGGACGGCTTCCTGAAATCAGCGTTGATCAGATTAGCCAACAGCTTAATCTGGCGGTGGACCGGGTCATGACCGAAGGCGGCATCGCCGACCGGGAGCTGGCGGCGCTGGCGCTGAAGCAGGCCAGCGGCGACAGCGTCGAAGCGATTTTTCTGCTGCGCGCTTATCGCACCACCCTGCAAAGGCTGGCGGTCAGCGAGCCTGTCGACACCGCCGGTATGCGCCTTGAGCGCCGTATCTCGGCGGTCTATAAAGATATCCCCGGCGGCCAGATGCTCGGCCCGACCTACGATTACACCCACCGTCTGCTCGATTTTACCCTGCTGGCCAACGGCGAAACGCCGCCGCTGGCGACCGATAGCGCACCGCAGGAAGCGACGCCGCACGTCTTTAATCTGCTCGTCCAGCAGGGACTGGCGAAGCCGGAGCGGGATACCGACGCGCAGCCCGACGATATCACCCGCCATCCGCCGGTTTATCCCTGTTCGCGCTCTTCGCGCCTGCAGCAGCTGGTGCGCGGCGACGAGGGCTACCTGCTGGCGCTGGCCTACTCCACCCAGCGCGGCTACGGACGCAACCATCCGTTTGCCGGTGAAATTCGCAGCGGCTATGTCGCGGTGGAGATCGCTCCCGAAGAGCTGGGCTTCACCGTCACTATCGGCGAACTGCTGATGACCGAATGCGAGATGGTCAACGGCTTTGTCGACCCTCAGGATGAACCGCCGCACTTTACCCGCGGCTACGGCCTGACGTTCGGCATGAGCGAGCGCAAAGCGATGGCGATGGCGCTGGTTGACCGCGCGCTCCAGGCACCGGAGTACGGCGAAGAGGTGGCGGGCCCTGCCCAGGATGAAGAGTTTGTGCTGGCCCATGCCGATAACGTCGAGGCCGCCGGTTTCGTTTCACACCTTAAACTTCCCCACTATGTCGATTTCCAGGCCGAACTGGCGCTGCTTAAACGCCTGCAACGGGAGAATCAACGTGGCTAACGCACTGACCGGCTATAACTTTGCTTATCTCGACGAGCAAACCAAACGCATGATCCGCCGCGCCATCCTGAAAGCGGTGGCCATCCCCGGCTACCAGGTGCCCTTCGGCGGTCGCGAGATGCCGATGCCCTACGGCTGGGGAACCGGCGGTATCCAGCTTACCGCCAGCGTCATCGGGGAAAATGACGTGCTGAAGGTGATCGATCAGGGCGCCGACGACACCACCAACGCGGTATCGATTCGTCAGTTTTTCAAACGCGTGACCGGCGTCGCGACCACCGAGCGCACCGAAGACGCCACGCTGATCCAGACCCGCCACCGGATCCCGGAAACGCCGCTGACTGACGATCAGATCCTGATCTTCCAGGTGCCGATCCCGGAGCCGCTGCGCTTTATCGAGCCGCGCGAAACCGAAACCCGCACCATGCACGCGCTGGAGGAGTACGGCGTGATGCAGGTGAAGCTGTACGAAGATATTGCCCGCTTCGGCCATATCGCCACCACCTACGCCTACCCGGTGAAGGTCAACGGCCGCTACGTGATGGATCCGTCGCCGATTCCAAAATTCGATAATCCGAAGATGCATATGATGCCTGCGCTACAGCTGTTCGGCGCCGGACGCGAAAAACGCATCTACGCGGTACCGCCGTATACCTCGGTTGAGAGCCTCGATTTCGACGATCATCCGTTTACCGTTCAGGAGTGGGATGAACCCTGCGCCATCTGCGGATCTCGCCATAGCTATCTTGATGAAGTGGTGCTCGACGACAGCGGCAAACGGATGTTTGTCTGCTCCGATACCGACTATTGCCGCCAACAGAGCGAGGAGCAGAAAAAATGAGTCATCAGTTACTGGCGGTGAACAACCTGACCCACCTCTACGCGCCGGGCAAAGGCTTCAGCGACGTCTCGTTTGAGCTGTGGCCGGGAGAGGTGCTGGGTATCGTCGGCGAATCTGGCTCCGGAAAAACCACGCTGCTGAAAGCGATCTCCGCCCGCCTGGCCCCGCAGCAGGGAGAAGTGCTGTATCAACAGCGCTCGCTATACGCCATGAGCGAAGCGGAGCGCCGACGTCTGCTGCGCACCGAATGGGGCGTGGTACATCAGCATCCGATGGACGGCCTGCGCCGCCAGGTCACGGCCGGCGGCAATATCGGTGAACGCCTGATGGCCACCGGGGCCCGTCACTACGGCAATATTCGCGCCACCGCCGGACAGTGGCTGCAGGAGGTGGAGATCCCGCCTTCGCGCATTGACGACCTGCCCACCACCTTTTCCGGCGGGATGCAGCAGCGCCTGCAAATCGCCCGCAATCTGGTGACGCAGCCGAGGCTGGTGTTTATGGATGAGCCCACCGGCGGGCTGGACGTATCGGTGCAGGCGCGCCTGCTCGATCTGCTGCGCGGCCTGGTCGTCGAGCTGAACCTGGCGGTGGTGATTGTGACCCACGACCTCGGCGTCGCCCGCCTGCTGGCTAACCGTCTGCTGGTGATGAAGCAGGGCCAGGTAGTCGAAAGCGGCTTAACCGACCGGGTGCTCGACGATCCCCATCACCCCTATACCCAGCTGCTGGTGTCGTCGGTGTTGCAGAACTGAGTGAATGTCCACTCCCCGGTGGCGCTGCGCTTACCGGGGCTACGGATCCCGGGCCGTCTGCGAGCCGGTAGCCCGGACAGGCGCAACGCGCCGCCTCCGGGACTCCCCGGTCGCGCTTCGTGAGTTAATGCATCAGGTAGCCCGGATAAGGCGTTCACGCCGCGATCCGGGGAAATTCAGGCACGATGAGGCTAAAAATGAACGCCATCCGCGTTGAAAACATCCATAAAACCTTTGTTCTGCACCAGCAGCACGGCGTCCGTCTGCCGGTACTCGCCGACGCCTCGCTGACCGTGAATGCCGGTGAATGCGTGGTGCTGCACGGCCATTCCGGTAGCGGAAAATCGACCCTGCTGCGTTCGCTGTACGCCAACTATCTCCCCGATAGCGGCCACATTCATATTCGCCACGGCGATGAATGGGTGGACCTGGTCACCGCCACGCCGCGTAAAGTGCTGGAAGTGCGCAAAACCACCATTGGCTGGGTCAGCCAGTTTCTGCGGGTGATCCCGCGCATTTCCGCCCTCGACGTGGTGATGCAGCCGCTGCTCGAGCTGGGCATCCCGCGCGAAGAGAGCGCCGCGAAAGCCGCCCGCCTGCTAACGCGGCTGAACGTACCCGAACGCCTGTGGCACCTCGCCCCCTCGACCTTTTCCGGCGGCGAACAGCAGCGGGTTAACATCGCCCGCGGCTTCGCGGTCGACTACCCGATTTTGCTTCTCGACGAACCCACCGCCTCGCTGGACGGCAAAAATAGCGCCGCGGTGGTGGAACTGATCCATGAAGCCAAAGCCCGCGGCGCGGCGATCGTCGGTATTTTTCACGACGAGGCCACGCGCAACCAGGTCGCCGACCGTCTGCACCCGATGGGGATTTCAGCATGATTATCAATAACGTAAAGCTGGTTCTCGAAGACGAGGTGATTAACGGCTCGCTGGAAGTGCAGGACGGCAGAATTTCGGCCTTTGCCGAAAGCCAGAGCCGACTGGCGGAGGCCATCGATGGAGAGGGCGGCTGGCTGCTGCCGGGGCTTATCGAGCTGCATACCGACAACCTGGACAAGTTTTTCACCCCGCGACCGAAAGTGGACTGGCCCGCCCACTCGGCGATGAGCAGCCACGACGCGCTGATGGTCGCCAGCGGCATCACCACCGTGCTGGACGCCGTGGCTATTGGCGATGTGCGCGACGGCGGCGATCGCCTGGAAAATCTCGAAAAAATGATCAACGCCGTGGAAGAGACGCAGAAGCGCGGCCTCAACCGCGCTGAACATCGGCTGCATCTGCGCTGCGAACTGCCGCATCACACCACCCTGCCGCTGTTTGAGAAGCTGGTTGGCCGCGAGCCGGTGAGCATGGTCTCCCTGATGGATCACTCCCCTGGCCAGCGCCAGTATGCCGACCGCAGCAAATACCGCGACTACTATCAGGGCAAATATCACCTGACCAACGAAGAGATGGACAAATTCGAAGAGGAGCAGATGGCGCTGGCGGCGGCCTGGTCTCAGCCTAACCGGCAGCGCATCGCCGCCATCTGTCGCGAGCGAAATATCGCGCTGGCCAGCCACGATGACGCCACCTGCGAACATGTGCTCGAATCGCGCCAGCTTGGCAGCGTCATCGCCGAATTTCCCACCACGATCGCCGCAGCGCAGGCGTCGCGCCAGCACGGGATGAACATTCTGATGGGTGCGCCGAATATCGTACGCGGCGGCTCGCACTCGGGGAACGTCGCCGCCCACCATCTGGCGGCCAGTGGCCTGCTGGACATTCTCTCCTCCGACTATTATCCCGCCAGCCTGCTGGATGCCGCTTTTCGCATCGCCGACGACGAGGGCAACGCCTTTACCCTCGCGCAGGCCATTCGTCTGGTGAGCAAAAACCCGGCCCAGGTGCTGGGGCTGCACGACCGCGGGGCGATTGCCGAAGGTAAGCGGGCGGACCTGGTGCTGGCGCGCCGTCACGGCGAGCATATCCATATTGATCACGTCTGGCGGCAAGGCAAGAGGGTCTTCTGATGACAGGGAAACTGATTTGGCTGGTCGGCCCCTCCGGCTCCGGCAAAGACAGCCTGCTGGCGGCGCTGCGCCAGCGGGAGCATCCGCAGCTGCTGGTGGCGCACCGCTACATAACCCGTCCACACAACGCGGGCTGTGAAAACCATATCGCCCTCAGCGAGCATGAGTTTTTTACCCGCGCCGAACAACATCTGTTTGCTCTTAGCTGGCATGCTAACAACAATTACTATGGCATTGGCATCGAGATTGACCTGTGGCTGCACGCCGGGTTCGACGTGGTCGCTAACGGTTCACGCGCCCATCTGCCGCAGGCGCAGGCGCGCTATGCCGACGCGCTGCTGCCCATCTGTCTGCAGGTTTCTCCGGCGGTGCTGCGACAGCGCCTGGAGCAGCGCGGACGGGAGAACGAGACGGAAATCGCCCAGCGCCTGGCGCGCGCGGCGCGCTATACGCCGAACGAGTGTCTGACGCTGAATAACGATGGCCGACTTAGCCAGTCGGTGGATGCCCTGGTTTCGCTGATTCGTATTCACGGCAACCGGCGCGAACAGCAGACTGCCTGAACGCGAGGAGAAGAGATGAGCCTGACTATCCGCTTAACCGGCACCGGCGGCGCGCAGCTGGTACCGGTTTTCGGCTGCGACTGCCCCGCCTGCCGCCGCGCCCGCGTCGACGAAGCGCATCGTCGCCGTCCCTGTAGCGCGGTCGTCAAATACAACAACGCGGTGACCCTGCTCGATGCCGGGCTACCGGACCTGATGATCCAGTGGCCCGCCGGCAGCTTTCAGCAGTTTCTGCTCACCCATTATCATATGGATCACGTTCAAGGCCTGTTCCCGCTGCGCTGGGGCGTGGGCGAACCTATTGCGGTATACGGCCCCCCGGATGAACAGGGCTGCGATGATCTGTTTAAGCATCCTGGCCTGCTGGATTTCAGCCATACCGTCGAACCCTTTGTAAGATTTGAACTTCAGGGATTGCGCGTTACGCCGCTGCCGCTGAACCACTCAAGGCTCACGTTTGGCTATCTGCTGGAGTCGGCCCACAGCCGGGTCGCCTGGCTATCCGACACCGCCGCGCTGCCGGAGAAAACGCTGAAGTTCCTGCTGAATAACCAGCCGCAGCTTATCATTATCGACTGTAGCCACGAGCCGCGCCCGCAGCCGCCGCGCAACCACTGCGACCTGAACACCGTGCGGGCCATTAACCAGATCATCGGCTGCCCGCGGGTGATCCTCACCCATATCAGCCACCGCTTCGATACGTGGATGATGGAAAATGCTCTACCAGCGGGATTTGAAGCGGGATTTGACGGCATGGAGATAGCGCTGGATTAAGCGGGCGCGGCGAAAGCCGCGGGTCGTGCCGCATCAATAATCATCATCCAGCCTGCGCTGGTCGCTTTCCAACTGACGGCGGTCCCGATCAAGCTGGCGCTGGCGCTCGTCAAGTTCGCGTCGGCGATCCTCAAGCTGTCGCCGCCGGTCGTCATACTGCCGCTGGCGATCGGCGCTCTGCTGGCGGCTGTCCTGATAGCGCCCATCATCATAGTCATCATCGTCAGACCGGCTATCGCCCGGATGGTAAGCATCATTAATGGCCTGCTGAATATTGCCGATCGCGTCGTCAATCATATCGGCGTGCGCCAGCTGGCCGGCGAGGGACAAGGTGCAGATAAGCAAAGCGGTAGAGTAACGTTTCATAAAGCCAGTCTCATCGGGGGGCTGGCTCTACGTTAATCAAGGGCTATCGCCGGGAGTAGCGGAGGAATCTCAAATCCGCTGCTGTTCAATCGCGCCGATGGCGTCCACTCGCCCCTGATGTCGCCCGCCCTCAAATTCGGCAGCCAGCCAGGCATCGACGATCATTTTCGCCAGTTCAAGGCCGATCACCCGCGCGCCAAAGGCCAGAATATTGGTGTTGTTATGCTGTCGTGAAAGCTGCGCCGAGTAGGGCTCGCTGCACACCACCGCACGAATACCCGGGTGCTTATTGGCGGCGATAGAGATGCCGACGCCGGTGCCGCAGATCAGGATCCCGCCGTCGACCTCGCCGGCGGCAACGGCCTGAGCGACGGCGCTGGCATAGCGCGGATAGTCGGTACGTTCCGTGGACCATGCGCCTTTATCTACGACGTCAATACCGCGCTGGCGCAGATGCGCAAGAATATCGTCTTTCAGGATAATCCCGACGTGATCGCAGCCAAATGCAATCCTTTTCATACTTAGCCTCGCCTGTTGTTAACTTTACAAGGATGGTTAGCGTTGTGATTTAAACGCCTAAAAATGCCCCAGGAAACGCTGAAAACAGCATCGTCAGGCTCCTTTCTACACGGGCAAATTTTACAAATCAAGACGAAAGCGTTATTTAACATGATTTTCACCTTGCAAAAAAAGAACTAAAAAAAACAGTAATTCACTGATTTATAATGAATTTATAAGAAATTAAGATAAAATCAACATTAACAAAACTTCACGATAAACATAACTTTATAAAAAACATAATTTTGTGAAGTTGGTGGTATCTTTTTTGTTTCGCCTGTGGTGATATAGTGTCGTCTTCATTTTATGGACAATGAGAAAGCGATGAGTCAGACAGAATCCAGTTCGCTCCCTAACGGCATCGGCCTTGCCCCCTGGCTTCGCATGAAGCAGGAAGGGATGACCGAAAACGAGAGCCGTATCGTTGAATGGTTGCTTACCCCCGGCAATCTCAGCGATGCGCCGGCAATCAAGGACGTCGCGGAAGCGCTGTCGGTATCAGAAGCCATGATCGTTAAGGTTTCTAAGCTGCTGGGGTTTAGCGGTTTTCGTAACCTGCGCAGCGCGCTGGAGGCCTACTTTTCGCAGTCTGAACAGGTGTTACCGACCGAACTCTCCTTTGATGATGCGCCGCAGGATGTGGTGAATAAGGTATTCAACATCACCCTGCGCACCATTATGGAAGGCCAGTCGATCGTGAACGTCGACGAAATTCACCGCGCGGCGCGCTTTTTTGCCCAGGCCAACCAGCGCGACCTGTACGGCGCGGGCGGCTCCAACGCCATCTGCGCCGACGTGCAGCATAAGTTTTTACGCATCGGCGTACGCTGCCAGGCCTACCCGGACGCGCATATCATGATGATGTCCGCCTCGCTGCTGAAGGAAGGCGATGTCGTGCTGGTGGTCTCGCACTCCGGGCGCACCAGCGATATCAAATCAGCGGTGGAGCTGGCGAAAAAGAACGGGGCGAAAATTATCTGTATCACCCATAGCTATCATTCGCCGATTGCCAAGTTAGCTGATTTTATTATTTGTTCGCCAGCACCAGAGACGCCTTTATTAGGGCGTAACGCCTCAGCGCGTATATTACAACTCACATTATTAGATGCGTTTTTTGTTTCCGTTGCACAGCTCAACATTGAGCAAGCGAATTTAAATATGCAAAAAACTGGCGCGATTGTTAATTTCTTTTCACCCGGCGCGCTTAAATAAAAAACCGATCCCACACTGGTGGGATCAATATAACTGTATCCTACACTGAGAATACTGCCATGAATAAATATCTGAAACTTTTCAGCGGCACGCTCATGGGCGTAATGTTATCCACCAGCGCCTTTGCCGCCGCCGATTATGCTGTGGTATTAAAAACCTTATCCAATCCATTTTGGGTGGATATGAAAAAGGGTATTGAGGACGAAGCCAAAACGCTGGGCGTAAGCGTCGATATTTTTGCCTCGCCTTCCGAAGGGGATTTTCAGTCGCAGCTGCAGCTGTTTGAAGACCTGAGCAACAAAAACTACAAAGGTATCGCCTTTGCGCCGCTCTCCTCGGTAAACCTGGTCATGCCGGTGGCCAAAGCGTGGAAAAAGGGCATCTTTCTGGTCAACCTCGATGAAAAAATCGATATGGATAACCTGAAGAAAGCCGGCGGCAACGTCGAAGGTTTCGTCACCACCGATAACGTGGCGGTGGGGGCAAAAGGCGCGGAATTTATCATCGACAAGCTCGGCGCGGAAGGCGGCGAAGTCGCTATTATCGAAGGCAAAGCCGGTAACGCCTCAGGCGAAGCTCGCCGCAGCGGCGCCACCGAAGCCTTCAAAAAAGCGAGCCAGATCAAGCTGGTGGCCAGCCAGCCTGCCGACTGGGACCGCATCAAAGCGCTGGACGTCGCCACGAACGTGCTGCAGCGTAACCCGAACGTTAAAGCGATTTACTGCGCCAACGACACCATGGCAATGGGCGTCGCCCAGGCCGTCGCGAACGCCGGCAAAACCGGCAAGGTGCTGGTGGTGGGTACCGACGGTATTCCGGAAGCGCGCAAAATGGTCGAAGCCGGGCAAATGACCGCCACTATCGCGCAGAACCCGGCGGATATTGGCGCTACGGGTCTTAAGCTGATGGTCGACGCCGAGAAGAGCGGCAAAGTCATCCCGCTGGATAAAGCCCCGCAGTTTACGCTGGTGGATTCCATTCTGGTGACGAAATAGGTTTGTAAATCCCCTCTTTCTTTGGGAGAGGGGAAATCACGCAGCGGTAATAAAGGAAATTTTCTATGCTCACGCCATATATATCAATGGCGGGGATCGGCAAATCCTTTGGCCCGGTTCACGCATTAAAATCGGTTGATTTAACTATTTACCCCCATGAAATACATGCGTTACTAGGGGAAAACGGTGCCGGTAAATCAACGCTGATGAAAGTATTGTCGGGAATACATGAACCGACCAAAGGCACCATTACGATTAATAACGTTAACTACCACAAGCTTGACCATAAATTAGCGGCCCAGCTCGGCATTGGTATTATTTACCAGGAGCTCAGCGTCATTGATGAATTAACGGTGCTGGAGAATTTATATATTGGCCGCCATCTGACTAAAAAAGTCTGCGGCGTCAACGTTATCGACTGGAAGGAAATGCGCGTACGGGCGGCGATGATGCTGCTGCGCGTCGGGCTGAAGATCGATTTAGACGAAAAGGTGGCGAATCTCTCCATCAGCCACAAGCAGATGCTGGAGATCGCCAAGACGCTGATGCTCGACGCTAAAGTGCTGATCATGGATGAACCGACCTCCTCGCTGACCAATAAAGAGGTGGACTATCTGTTCCTGATCATGAACCAGCTGCGTAAAGAGGGCACCGCCATTGTTTATATCTCGCACAAGCTGGCGGAAATACGCCGCATCTGCGACCGCTACACGGTGATGAAAGACGGCAGCAGCGTCTGCAGCGGGAAGGTCAGCGAAGTGAATAACGACGACATCGTACGCCTGATGGTCGGCCGCGAGCTGCAAAACCGCTTCAACGCCATGAAAGAGAGCACCGGCAACATCGCCCGCGAGACGGTGTTCGAAGTGAAAAACGTCACCAGCCATGACAAGAAAAAGGTACGCGATATCTCATTTAGCGTGAATCGCGGCGAAATTCTCGGTTTTGCCGGGCTGGTCGGCTCCGGGCGCACCGAGCTGATGGACTGCCTGTTTGGAGTCGATAAGCGTAGCAGCGGTGAAATATACCTCAACGGCAACGCGATCTCGCCCCGCTCGCCGCTCGACGCCTTAAAGAAAGGCATGGGGTATATCACCGAAAGCCGCCGGGAAAACGGCTTTTTCCCCAATTTTTCCATCGCCCAGAATATGGCGGTCAGTCAGAGCCTGAAGCGCGGCGGCTACAAAGGGGCCATGGGGCTGTTCCGCGAAGGCGACGAACGCAGAACGGCGGAGGAGCAGCGCAAGCTGCTGGCGCTGAAGTGCCATTCGGTCGATCAAAACATCACCGAGCTCTCCGGCGGCAACCAGCAGAAGGTACTGATTTCCAAATGGCTATGCTGCAGCCCCGAAGTGATCATTTTTGACGAGCCGACGCGCGGTATCGACGTGGGCGCAAAAGCCGAAATTTATAAAGTGATGCGCCAGCTGGCCGATGACGGAAAAGTCATCCTGATGGTGTCGTCCGAACTACCTGAAATTATCGCCGTCTGCGACCGCATTGCCGTGTTCTGCGAAGGGCGACTGACGCAAATCCTGACCAATCGCGACGACATGAGCGAAGAGGAGATTATGGCATGGGCACTACCACAAGAGTGAAAGGCGAAATGGGCGAGAAAAAACCGTTTAACTTCGCGCTGTTCTGGGATAAATACGGCACCTTTTTTATTCTCGCCATCATCGTCGCCATCTTCGGCACCCTGTCGTCAGAGTACTTCCTGACGACCAACAATATTACGCAGATCTTCGTCCAGAGCTCGGTCACCGTCCTGATCGGCATGGGCGAGTTCTTCGCGATCCTCGTCGCCGGGATCGACCTGTCGGTCGGGGCGATCCTCGCGCTCTCCGGGATGGTCACCGCGAAGCTGATGCTGGCGGGCGTCGACCCGTTCCTCGCGGCGCTGATTGGCGGCGTGCTGGTCGGCGGCGCGCTGGGGGCCATCAACGGCTGCCTGGTCAACTGGACCGGCCTGCATCCGTTCATTATTACCCTCGGCACCAACGCCATCTTCCGCGGTATTACGCTGGTGATCTCTGATGCCAACTCGGTGTACGGGTTTTCTTTTGATTTCGTTAACTTTTTCGCCGCCACGCCGCTGGGCATTCCGGTTCCGGTGATCTTCTCGCTGATTGTGGCGGTGATCCTGTGGTTCCTGACCACCCGTATGCGCGTGGGCCGCAACATCTACGCGCTGGGCGGTAACAAGCACTCCGCTTTCTACTCCGGCATCGACGTCAAGTTCCACATGCTGCTGGTGTTCATCATTTCCGGCGTTTGCGCCGGGCTGGCCGGCGTGGTCTCCACCGCCCGCCTCGGGGCGGCGGAACCGCTGGCCGGCATGGGCTTTGAAACCTACGCCATCGCCAGCGCCATCATCGGCGGCACCAGCTTCTTCGGCGGTAAAGGACGCATCTTCTCGGTGGTCATCGGCGGCCTGATTATCGGCACTATCAACAACGGACTGAACATCCTGCAAGTACAAACCTACTACCAGCTGGTGGTAATGGGCGGATTAATCATCGCGGCTGTCGCCCTCGACCGTCTTATCAGTAAGTAAGGAATTTATCATGAAAATTGCTCCCTCTTTAATGTGTATGGATCTGCTGAAATTCAAAGAACAGATCGAGTTTATCGACCAGCACGCAGACTATTTTCACATCGACATTATGGACGGTCATTTTGTACCAAACCTGACCCTGTCGCCGTTTTTCGTCAGCCAGGTCAAAAAGCTGGCCAGCAAACCGCTGGACTGCCATCTGATGGTCACCCGCCCGCAGGACTACATTAGCCAGCTGGCGCAGGCGGGGGCGGATTTTATCACCCTGCATCCGGAAACGATTAACGGCCAGGCCTTCCGCCTGATCGAAGAGATCCGTCGCCACGGCATGAAGGTCGGACTGATCCTTAACCCGGAAACCCCGGTTGAGACCATGAAGTACTACATTCATAAAGCCGACAAAATCACGGTGATGACCGTCGATCCGGGCTTCGCCGGGCAGCCGTTTATCCCGGAGATGCTGGAAAAAATCGCCGAACTGAAAGCCTGGCGCGAGCGCGAGGGGCTGAGCTACGAGATCGAAATCGACGGCTCCTGCAATAAAGCCACCTATCAAAAACTGATGGCGGCGGGCGCGGACGTCTTTATCGTCGGCACATCAGGCCTCTTCAATCACGCCGATAAGATAGAAGACGCGTGGCAGATCATGGCAGAGCAGATCCTGACGGCAAAACGCGAGGTAATGCCTCATGCAAAAACAGCGTAACGTCGTCGCGGGCGTGGATATGGGCGCGACCCATATCCGGCTTTGCCTGCAAACGGCGCAGGGCGAAGCGTTGCACTGCGAAAAGCGGCGCACCGCCGACGTGATTAGCGCCGACGGCCTGGTCAACGGTATTAAAAACCTGCTGCAGCAGCAGCTGACCCAGCACGACGCCCACTGCTGCGGGCTGGTGATGGGGTTTCCGGCGCTGGTGGCAAAAGACAAGCGGACGATTATCTCAACGCCCAATCTGCCGCTGGCCGCCGACGACCTGTATAACCTGGCCGACCGGCTGGAAGCGGCGCTGGGCTGCCCGGTGGAGTTTTCCCGCGATGTGAATCTGCAGCTCTCTTTTGATGTGCAGCAGAACGGCCTGCAGGAGCAGGAGGTGCTGGCGGCCTATCTTGGCACCGGTATGGGCTTCGCGGTCTGGCTGAACGGCGGACCGTGGACCGGCGCCCACGGCGTGGCGGGCGAGCTGGGGCATATTCCGCAGGGCGATGACGCCCTCACCTGCGCCTGCGGCAACCCCGCCTGTCTGGAAACCGTCTGCTCCGGGATTGCGCTAAAGCGCTGGTATGAACAGCAGCCGCGCGCCTATGAACTGGGCGAGCTGTTCGTTCACGCCGCGCGGGAGCCGTTTGTGCAGCAGCTGCTAAACCACGCCGCCCGCGCCATCGCCACCAGCATCAACCTGTTCGACCCCGATGCGGTGATCCTCGGCGGCGGCGTGATGGATATGCCCGCCTTCCCGCGTGACGCCGTCATCGCCATGGTCAAAACCTACGTCCGCCGTCCGCTGCCGTATCAGGCCGTACGCTTTATCGCCGCCTCCTCTTCCGCGTTTAACGGCGCTCAGGGCGCGGCGGCGCTGGCGAGAAGCCGGTATTTAACCTGACCGGGGTAACGCCCATAAGCCCGGACCTGCCTCTTCCCACATCCCCGGCGGCGGTGCTGCGCGCCTGGCCGGGCTACCCGGCCGCGTCACAGGCGCCCGCGTCGACACGTCAAAACTGACGATAGCCTGTTTTTCGTCAGCATTTCGCCCAAAAAAACGACGTATCATCAGTCAATACCCACAGTGAAAACATGGCATAGAAGATGCATAGTGACGGCGCGATAGCGCGTATGCGCCAATTGATTAACTGGAGCAAGACCGATGAAAAAAGTCGTCACGGTTTGCCCGTATTGCGCATCAGGTTGCAAAATCAACCTGGTGGTCGATAACGGCAAAATCGTTCGGGCGGAGGCGGCACAGGGGAAAACCAACCAGGGAACCCTGTGTCTGAAAGGCTATTATGGCTGGGACTTCATTAACGATACCCAGATCCTTACCCCGCGCCTGAAAACCCCGATGATCCGTCGCCAGCGCGGCGGCAAGCTGGAATCCGTCTCCTGGGATGAGGCGCTCGATTACGTCGCCACTCGCCTCAGCGCCATTAAAGAGAAGTATGGCCCGGACGCGATTCAGACTACCGGTTCGTCCCGCGGGACGGGTAACGAAACCAACTATGTGATGCAAAAATTCGCGCGCGCCGTTATTGGTACCAATAACGTCGACTGCTGCGCTCGCGTCTGACACGGCCCATCGGTTGCAGGTCTGCACCAATCGGTCGGTAACGGCGCTATGAGTAATGCCATCACCGAGATCGACAACACCGATCTCGTGTTTATCTTCGGGTATAACCCGGCAGATTCACACCCTATTGTGGCGAATCACGTGATTAACGCCAAACGCAATGGGGCGAAAATCATCGTCTGCGATCCGCGTAAAATCGAAACCGCGCGCATCGCCGATATGCACATTGCGCTGAAGAACGGCTCGAATATCGCGCTGCTCAACGCTATCGGACACGTGATCATCGAAGAGGATCTCTACGATAAATCCTTCGTCGCCAGCCGTTCCGAAGGCTTCGAAGAGTATCGCAAAATCGTCGAAGGCTATACGCCGGAGTCGGTGGAAGAGATTACCGGCGTGAGTGCCCAGGAGATCCGCGCCTGCGCCCGCATGTACGCCAGCGCGAAATCCGCCGCCATCCTGTGGGGCATGGGCGTCACCCAGTTCTACCAGGGCGTAGAGACCGTACATTCGCTGACCAGCCTGGCGATCCTCACCGGCAACCTCGGCAAGCCGAGCGTCGGCGTCAACCCGGTGCGCGGCCAGAACAACGTTCAGGGCGCCTGCGACATGGGCGCGCTGCCGGATACCTATCCGGGCTATCAGTACGTTAAGTTCCCGGAAAACCGCGAGAAGTTCGCCAAAGCCTGGGGCGTCGACAGCCTGCCGGCGCACACCGGCTACCGCATCAGCGAGCTACCGCACCGCGCGGCGCATGGCGAAGTGCGGGCGGCGTACATCATGGGGGAAGATCCGCTCCAGACCGACGCCGAGCTGTCCGCCGTGCGTAAGGCTTTCGACGATCTGGAACTGGTTATCGTCCAGGATATTTTCATGACCAAAACCGCCTCAGCGGCCGACGTTATCCTGCCCTCCACCTCGTGGGGCGAGCACGAAGGCGTTTATACCGCAGCGGACCGCGGCTTCCAGCGCTTCTTTAAAGCGGTAGAGCCGAAGTGGGACCTGAAAACCGACTGGCAGATCATCAGCGAAATCGCCACCCGGATGGGTTACAAGATGCACTACAACAACACTCAGGAAATCTGGGACGAGTTGCGTCATCTGTGCCCGGATTTCTACGGTGCCACCTACGAGAAAATGGGCGAGCTGGGCTACGTCATGTGGCCGTGCCGCGATGAGTCCGACGCCGACCAGGGGACCTCTTATCTGTTTAAAGAGAAGTTCGATACCCCGAACGGTCTGGCGCAGTTCTTCACCTGCGACTGGGTCGCGCCGATTGACAAGCTCACCGACGAATACCCGATGGTGCTGTCGACGGTGCGCGAAGTCGGCCACTACTCGTGCCGTTCGATGACCGGCAACTGTGCGGCGCTGGCCGCGCTGGCGGATGAACCGGGCTATGCGCAGATCAACACCGCCGATGCCGAACGTCTGGGCATTGAGGATGAGGCGCTGGTGTGGGTGAACTCGCGTAAGGGCCGTATTATCACCCGCGCGCAGGTCAGCGATCGTCCGAATAAAGGGGCGGTCTATATGACCTACCAGTGGTGGATTGGCGCCTGTAACGAGCTGGTTTCCGAGAACCTGAGCCCGATAACCAAAACGCCGGAGTACAAGTACTGCGCCGTCAACATTGAGCCGATTGCCGACCAGCGGGCCGCCGAGCAGTACGTGATTGACGAGTACAATAAGCTGAAAACCCGCCTGCGCGAAAGCGCGATGGGCTAATCAGGCCGCCTCCCCGGAGGCGGTGCTTCGCACCTGCCCGGGCTACACAATCCGTAGCCCGGGCGAGGCGCGTCAGCGCCGCCCCCGGGGAAACAGACGGCACGATGGTTCGAGTAAAACGTTCATATCCCCCACTCGTTCCCGTCGTTTTCTTCTCCTTCACCTGCCTTTATACTGCTCGCTATGTCCTCTACCGATAATAAAAAATGAAATACCTCTATTTACTGCTGGTGATGGCAAGCGTCGCCGCAGGCGCCATGGAACCCGGCAGCCAGTACAAACCGCTGGCCGAAGCGGGCGACCCGCGCGCGCAGTACTACCTGGCCGACACTTACGTCAGCTTCGGCGATTTTCCGCAGGCTGAATACTGGGCGCAGAAAGCGGCAGACAAGGGCGACGGCGATGCGCTGGCGCTGCTGGCTCAGCTCAAAATCCGCAATCCGCAGCAGGCCGACTACCGCCAGGCGAAAGCGCTGGCGGAAAAGTCGGTGCAGACCGGCAGCAGGGCGGGAGAAATTGTCCTCGCCCGGGTGCTGGTGAACCAGCAGGCCGGTACGCCGAACTATCCGCACGCTATCTCCCTGTTACAGCATGCCGCCCAGGATCCGGAAAGCGATTCAGCCGTCGACGCCCAGATGCTGCTGGGGCTTATCTACGCCAGCGGCGTTCACCCCCCGGAAGATGACGTAAAGGCGACGCAGTATTTTAAAGAGAGCTCTGCCCTCTCCCGCACCGGCTACGCTGAATACTGGGCCGGGATGCTTTTCCAGCAGGGAGAAAAAGGCTTTATCGAACCCAACAAGCAGAAAGCGCTGCACTGGCTCAACGTCAGCTGTCAGGAGGGGTTTGATACCGGCTGTGAAGAGTTCGACAGGACCAGTAAAAGATAAGAAAAAGCCCGGTGCGATGTCACCGGGCTTGCTGTTTTATTGCGCCGTTTTATCAAATTTTCCCAGCACTTCACGCTCGTACGCCAGCGCTTTTTTGCGGTCAAACTTGTGTTCCCATTTGGCGATAACCAGCACCGCCAGCGCGTTGCCCACAACGTTCAGCGCGGTACGCGCCATATCGAGGATACGGTCAACGCCGGCGATAAACGCCAGACCTTCCAGCGGAATGCCCACGCTGCCCAGCGTCGCCAGCAGCACCACGAAGGAGACGCCCGGTACGCCGGCAATCCCTTTCGACGTCACCATCAGCGTCAGCACAAGGGTAATTTCCTGCCAGATGGAGAGGTCGATACCGTACAGCTGGGCAATAAAGATCGCCGCAATGCTCTGATACAGCGTTGAGCCATCGAGGTTAAAGGAGTAGCCGGTCGGCACCACGAAGCTGGTGATTGACGCCGGCGCGCCATAGGCTTCCATCTTCTCAATAATCCGCGGCAGCACGCTCTCGGAGCTGGCGGTAGAGTAGGCCAGAATCAGCTCGTCCTTCAGGATGCGGATCAGGGTCCAGATGCTCAGCCCGCACACCCGCGCCACGATGCCTAATACCACCAGCGCGAAGAACAGAATGGCGAAATAAACCAGAATCACCAGTTTCGCCAGCGGCCACAGCGAGGCGAAGCCGAAGGTCGCCACGGTCACCGAAATCAGCGCGAACACGCCCACCGGCGCATAGCGCATGACCATGTGCGTCACTTTGAACATGGTTTCAGAAATAGAACGGAACACCGTTACCAGCGGTTCGCGATGGGTGGCGGGCAGCGAGGAGAGGCCCAGACCAAACAGCACCGAGAAGAAGATGATCGGCAGCATGTCGCCTTTCGCCATCGAGGCCACGATATTGGTCGGGACCAGCGAGAGGATCGTGCCCATCAGGCCATGCGCGTGGCTCTGCACTTCCGCCGTGGTGTTTTGATATTTCGAAATATCCACCGCCGCCAGCTGCGACATATCGATTCCGCTCCCCGGCTGGAAGACATTAGCCAGGGTAATCCCCAGCACGATCGCCACCGTGGTGATCACTTCAAAATAGATAATGGTCTTCGCGCCGATACGGCCCAGCTGCTTCGCATCGCCCACGCCCGCAATACCGACCACCAGGGTCGAGATGACGATCGGTACGACGATCATTTTAATCAGATGGATAAAGATATCGCCTGCCGGAGTCAGCAGGTTTGAGATTAACCAGTCACGGCTTTCGGCATGGTAATGCAGGTAACTGCCCAGAAGTATGCCCAGCACCAGAGCCAGCAAAATTTGCCAGGCCAGGCTGACTTTTGTTTTTTTCTTCACTACAGACTTCCTCGATGAAAAGCGCCATTCCGGGAGGTAATGGCACCCACTGAAAGGGGTATGAATTGTGTTGCGTTGCTTTATAGGGTTATTTAACGCGCAGTATCAGTATCATTTGCACGGCATGCTGCGCAAGTCTTTAAGAACAGCGGTTTACTCTGGTTTTATGCATAAAGCCGCTAATATCCCCACCTTATGTTGCATAAGTATTTGTTATAAAAAATATTTAATATATTCATTTTCTATAAATTCACTTCAGAAATTATTTCATATCAAAGTTTCATTTGATTGCTTTTCATTCAATTTAATTATTGCGTGATCTGCCCCCCAAATAGCAAACAAAGCCGCCAAAGCCCCTACTATTAACGTTTATTTGACATATATTTAACAACCTACAGGAGAAAAAAAGCCATGAGCCAAATACATAAACACCCTATTCCCGCTAATATTGCGGAACGTTGCCTGATTAACCCGGAACAGTACCAGGCGCAGTATCAGCAGTCCGTCACCGAACCTGACGCCTTCTGGGGCGAGCAGGGCAAAATCCTTGACTGGATAAAACCCTATACGCGCGTGAAAAACACCTCGTTCGCGCCGGGCAATATTTCCATTAAGTGGTATGAAGACGGTACGCTGAACCTCGCCGCTAACTGCCTCGATCGCCATCTGGCGGAGCGCGGCGACCAGACGGCCATCATCTGGGAAGGCGACGATGCCAGCCAGAGCAAAAACATCACTTATCGCGAGCTACATCGCGATGTCTGCCGCTTTGCCAACGTCCTGCTCGATCTGGGCATTAAAAAGGGCGATGTCGTGGCTATCTATATGCCGATGGTGCCGGAAGCGGCGGTGGCCATGCTGGCCTGCGCGCGCATCGGCGCTATCCATTCGGTCATTTTCGGCGGCTTCTCGCCGGAGGCGGTCGCCGGCCGTATCATCGATTCCAACTCTCGCCTGGTGATCACCTCGGATGAAGGGCTGCGCGCCGGCCGCGCTATCCCGCTGAAGAAGAACGTCGACGACGCGCTAAAAAATCCGAACGTGAAGAGCATCGAAAACGTGGTGGTGTTCAAACGTACCGGCGGCAAAATCGACTGGCAGGAAGGCCGCGATCTGTGGTGGAGCGATCTGATCGAGAAAGCCAGCGCGGAACACCAGCCCGAAGAGATGAACGCCGAAGATCCGCTGTTTATCCTTTATACCTCCGGTTCGACCGGTAAGCCAAAAGGCGTGCTGCACACCACCGGCGGCTACCTGGTCTATGCGGCGTCAACCTTTAAATACGTGTTCGACTATCATCCTGGCGACATCTACTGGTGCACCGCCGACGTCGGTTGGGTCACCGGCCATAGCTACCTGCTCTACGGCCCGCTGGCCTGCGGCGCGACGACGCTGATGTTCGAAGGCGTACCGAACTGGCCGACCCCGGCGCGTATGTGCCAGGTGGTCGATAAGCATCAGGTCAACATTCTTTATACCGCCCCTACGGCGATCCGCGCGCTGATGGCGGAGGGCGATAAGGCCATCGAAGGCACCGACCGCTCTTCCCTGCGCATTCTCGGCTCCGTCGGCGAACCGATTAACCCGGAAGCCTGGGAGTGGTACTGGAAGAAGATCGGCAACGAGAAGTGCCCGGTGATGGACACCTGGTGGCAGACCGAAACCGGCGGCTTTATGATCACCCCGCTGCCCGGCGCTATCGAGCTGAAGGCCGGTTCCGCCACGCGTCCCTTCTTCGGCGTCCAGCCGGTGCTGGTGGATAACGAAGGCGCGCCGCTGGAAGGCGCGACCGAGGGGAACCTGGCGATCGCCGATTCCTGGCCGGGCCAGGCGCGCACGCTGTTTGGCGACCACGAACGCTTCGAACAAACCTACGTCTCCACCTTTAAAAATATGTACTTCAGCGGCGACGGCGCGCGCCGTGACGAAGATGGCTACTACTGGATCACCGGCCGCGTCGATGACGTGCTGAACGTTTCCGGCCACCGTCTGGGTACCGCCGAAATTGAATCGGCGCTGGTGTCGCATCCGAAAATCGCCGAAGCGGCGGTGGTCGGCATTCCGGGTAATGACTCCAACTTACTGATAGTGTTTTATGTTCAGATAATGCCCGATGACTTTGTCATGCAGCTCCACCGATTTTGAGAACGACAGTGACTTCCTGCCCAGCCTTGCCAGATGCTGCCTCAGATTCAGGTTATGCCGCTCAATGCGCTGCGTATATCGCTTGCTGATAACGTGCAGTTCTCCCTTCAGGCGTGATTCATAAAGCGGCCAGCCATCCGTCATCCATACCACGACCTCAAAGGCCGACAGCAGGCCAAGAAGACGCTCCAGCGTGGCCAACGTGCGTTCACCGAATACGTGCGCCACAACCGTCCTCCGTATCCTGTCATACGCGTAAAACAACCAGCGCTGGCGTGATTTAGCGCCGACGTAACCCCACTGTTCGTCCATTTCCGCGCAAACAATGACGTCACTGCCCGGTTGTATGCGTGAGTTTACCGACTGCGGCCTGAGTTTTTTAAGTGTCGTAAAATCGTGTTGAGGCCAACGCCCATAATGCGTGCACTGGCGCGACATCCGACGCCATTCATGGCCATATCAATAATTTTCTGGTGTGTACCGGGCTGAGAGGCGGTGTAAGTGAACTGTAGCTGCCATGTTTTACGGCAGTGAGAGCAGAGATAGCGCTGATGTCCGGCAGTGCTTTTACCGTTACGCACCACGCCTTCAGTAGCTGAACAGGAGGGACAGCTGATAGAAACAGAAGCCACTGGAGCACCTCAAAAACACCATCATACACTAAATCAGTAAGTTGGCACCATTACCAGTTTTTTAAGTGTCGTAAAATCGTGTTGAGGCCAACGCCCATAATGCGTGCACTGGCGCGACATCCGACGCCATTCATGGCCATATCAATAATTTTCTGGTGTGTACCGGGCTGAGAGGCGGTGTAAGTGAACTGTAGCTGCCATGTTTTACGGCAGTGAGAGCAGAGATAGCGCTGATGTCCGGCAGTGCTTTTACCGTTACGCACCACGCCTTCAGTAGCTGAACAGGAGGGACAGCTGATAGAAACAGAAGCCACTGGAGCACCTCAAAAACACCATCATACACTAAATCAGTAAGTTGGCACCATTACCCACATTCTTCATTAATATCAAAAAAACCTCAAATTGAAACATTTAATTACAATTTAAGAGAGGGACAAATAAGGATAAAACCTATGATATCATCGGATTATCTTACAAATACGAATATTTAATTAACCGTTCATCTCGATAAGATGAAATGACTATTCATATGAGTATAAATAGTCGTGAGATATGGAAAAGTACCTTAGCGAGTATGCGTTGATTAATTAAAAAGGGGTTCAGAACATGGCCCATCTCACCAGCGGCGCGGCCAGCACCATCACCACTCCGGATAGCATCATCACCAGGCTGGCGACCACGCCCTCCTGAGGGCCAAGCTCGTAGGATCGTGCGGTACCGGCGCCGTGCGATGCGGCACCCAATCCGGCCCCTTTTGCCATACCTTCGCGAATAGAAAGACGCAGAAACAGTACATCCCCTACCGCCATCCCGAATACCCCGGTGACCACGACAAACAGAGCGACTAAATCTGGCTGGCCGCCCAGCGGTTTGGCTGCCGCCAGCGCAAAGGGGGTGGTAACGGAGCGTACCGCCAGGCTGCGCTGGATCTCATCAGGCAAGGTAAATAATCGCGCCAGCCACACCGAACTGGTCACCGCGACAACCGAGGCGGTAGTGACGCCAGCCGTCAGCGACATCCAGTGGCGCTTAATAATCGCCATGTTGTCGTATACCGGCACGGCAAAGGCGATCGTCGCCGGGCCCAGCAGCCACAGCAGCCAGTGCGTCTCCCCCATATAGCGTTGATAAGAGATATGGCCGAATACCAGCATCATGACCAACAGGATCGGGGTGAAAACCAGCGGCATCAGCGGCAGTTTATGGAAGCGGCGATAAAGCCGCTTGTTGGCAAAATAGAGTCCCAGCGTGACAAGAAGGCACAGGAGGCTCAGCTGAAAATCACTCATGTTTCATCCTGCTGACTTCATAGCGATACACTTTATCAACCACCCATGCCGTGGCGCCCAACACCATCGTAGTGCTCAAGCCAATCACCAGAAAGATACGCCAGCCATCAACCATCAGCAGCTGCGCGTAGTTGACGACCGCCACCACCGCCGGTACGAAAAACAGCAGCATCTCCGCCAGCAGCCAGCGGGCTCCGGCGCGTACCCAGTTTAAAGGAATGACCCGGCAGACGATCAGCGCCAGCATCATCAGCATGCCCACCAGATTCGCCGGAAGGGGCAGGTGCAGCCAGTTAACTAAATATTCAGCGCAGACAAACAGTCCGGCGTAGATCAGGACCTGAACCGGTACCTGAAGACGTTGCATAACGAAGGGCGTCACGCGAGCTGGCGCAAAGGCCATGAGCGGTATTCCTGAAAAAGAAGACAGGCGTGCAGTATAGAGAGCCGCCCGGCGCGGCAGAAATGAATTAAAATCATCACAGGTATAGTCTCAGGGAATAATTATGGATATCCGAACGCTGCGTTATTTTGTCGAAGTGGTTCGCCAGCAAAGCTTTACCCGCGCGGCGGAGAAACTGTTCGTCACGCAGCCCACCATCAGCAAGATGCTTAAAAACCTTGAAGATGAGCTGAACTGCACGCTGCTGATCCGCGACGGTCGCCGGCTGCTGCTGACCGATACCGGACGCGTGGTTTTCGAGCGCGGGCAGGCCATCCTTGGCGAATTTCACCAGCTGGAGTCGGAGCTGAGCGATATTAATCATCTGCACAAAGGCGTACTGCGTCTCGGGATCCCGCCGATGGTCGGCATGCTGATGGCCGAGCCGATTAGCCGCTTTCGCCAGCGCTATGCGGGTATCGAGTTGAAAATCTCCGAGTTTGGCGGATTGACCGTGCAGCAGGCGGTCAGCAACGGCGAACTGGATTTAGCCATGACGGCACTTCCGGTTGATGAGGCCAGTGGCCTGACGACGCTATCTCTGTTCAGCCATCCGCTCTGCGTACTGACGCCGAGAACGGCACAATGGGAGGGCCTCAGGTCATTGTCGCCGCAGGCGCTCGCCGCGCATCCGCTGGTGATTTACAACGAGGATTTCGCCCTCAGCCAGCAGCTGATGCGGCTGTTTGCTCAGCATGATGTTAAGCCGCGCATCGCCGTGCGCAGCGGACAGTGGGATTTTCTGGCCGCCATGGTCCAGGCGGGGATTGGCATCGCGATTTTGCCGGAGCCGATTTGCCAGCGCCTCGACCCGCAGAGCTTTTGCTGGATGCCGTTGCAGAGCGATCTGCGCTGGGAGCTGGGGATGATTTGGCGGGAAGGCGTTTATCTGTCGCACAGCGCGCGAGCGTGGCTGGAGTGCAGTAAGGCGTTCTGGCTGAAGTAAGTCCCCGGGTCGCGGCGTCAACGCCTGACCCGGGGAACAGGTACGGCGTTACTGATCTTCTATAAGCAGCGCTTCCAGCAGATCGAGGTCGTGCAGCAGCTTCTGCAGCGTCTCGTTGCTGATCTGCCGGGTGGCGCGCAGGTGGTACAGCTCACCGCGTTCGGAACGCAGCGCCGCCAGGCGGAACCGGCGTTCGAGGCTCTCCTCCAGCATCGACGTTTCAACATCGTTGCGGCCATCAACGCGACGACGCAGGTTACCAATCACCCGCGAACTGACCTCGGTCAGCAGCTGATTATCAATATTCTCTTTGGTATCCGCAGCCAGACGCTCTTCCATTTTCTGAATCGCGACAATCGCCACATCCGCCGTAGCGGCCCGCGCCAGACGCTCCTCTTTGCGCTGCTGGACATGGTCGGTCGACTCGATATGGCGCAGCAGAATCGGCAGCACAATCACGCCGACGAACAGTGAGAACAGAATCACCCCGGCGGCGAGGAACACCAGCTCATAGCGCGCCGGGAAGACGTTGCCGTCCGGTAGCAGCAGAGGAATAGACAGTACGCCGGCAAGGGTAATCGCCCCGCGAACGCCGGCGACGGAGGAGATCAGCAGCTCGCGCGTGGTCCAGGAGCCGAACTCCATCGGTTTCTTTTTCAGGAAACGCTGGCTCAGTTTGCGCATCGTCCACAGCCAGCCAAAACGCACCAGCATCAGGGCGGCATAAATCAGAATGATATCGGTAAACAGCATCCAGGTTTCGACGTTGGGATCCGCTTCTGCGGCCACCAGCGAGCTGGAAAGGATGTCCGGCAGCTGCAGGCCCAACAGCAGGAAGACCATGCCGTTAAACACGAACTCCAGCATCGCCCAGGTGCTGTTGGCGCGCAGGCGCATCGCCAGCGGCGCGCTGCGCATCACCCCGGAACGCGTAATGGTCATCCCCGCGGCGACCGCCGCCAGGATCCCGGAAAAGCCGATATGCTCCGCGATCAGATAAGAGGCGAACGGCAGCAGGAACAGCAGCACAATTTGCGTTGCCGGTTCATCGCCGCCCCAGCGGCTGAGGAAGCGCATCGAGCGCCCGTACAGCCAGCTGACCACAAAGCCCGCGAGAATACCGCCGACCGCCACCTTGAAGAACTCCACCGTCGCGCCGCCGACGGTAAAGACCATGGTGCCCATCGCCACCGCAACGGCGAACTTCAGGGAGACCAGGCCGGAGGCATCGTTCATCAGCGCTTCGCCCTGCAAAATGCCCATTATTTTTTTCGGAATGCGCCCTTCGCCGACAATTCCCGACAGCGCCACGGCATCCGTTGGCGACAGAACCGCCGCCAGAGCAAAAGCCGGAATCAGCGGAATACCCGGCACGATCCAGTAGATGAGGTAGCCAATACCGACCACCGTTACCACCACCAGCGCCAGCGCCAGACCGAAAATTTCCCGTCCATGCTCTATGAACTCACGGGTTGGCGTCTTCCAGCCATCGGCAAAAAGCAGCGGCGGAATGAACAGAACCAGAAAGAGTTCGGGGTCGAATTCAACGTGCAATCCGAAGGTAGGCCAGGCCAACAGCGCGCCGATGCCAATTTGGATTAAGGGGAGTGGAACCTGAAAGGGCAGTACGCGTGTAACCACCCCGGAGAGAGAGACCACGAGGGTCATGATGAGTATGGTAAAGAATATTTCCATGTGTTCCCTGTTTGCTGCGTGTCTTTTTTTTACATCTGAGGCGTCATGTCTCGGCATAATACGCTACTCAGATTAACGCAAAAGGAAACAGGATGTGGCTTAAAAATTAAACGGGCGGCCAAAGCCGCCCGTTGTTAGCAGGAAAAGTTAAATCGCCCAACCGCCGGCGTAGAAGATAACCAGCGCCGCGGCGATGATCACCGTACCCAGGTTTAGCTTACGCCATTCGCCGGACACCAGACGACCGATCACCAGCGACGCAAAGCCGATCATGATGCCGGTCACGATGTTGCAGGTCAGCACGATAAAGACCGCGGTAATCAGGCCCGCCATCGCGTCGACGAAATCGTTGAAATCGATTTTCGCCACGTTGCTCAGCATCAGCAGGCCGACGTACATCAGCGCCGGCGCGGTGGCATAAGCCGGCACCAGATACGAGAGCGGAGAGAGGAACAGGATCAGCAGGAACAGCACGCCGACGGTCACTGCCGTCAGGCCCGTTTTGCCGCCCGCCGCAGTACCGGCAGCGGATTCGATATACACCGCCGCCGGCGCCGCCCCGACCAGGCCGGAGAAGACGCTGCTCAGGGAGTCGGTGGTCAGCGCTTTGCCGCCGTTAATAATCTGCCCGTCTTTATCCAGCAGGTTCGCCTGGCCGGCCACCGCGCGGATGGTTCCGGTAGCGTCAAACACCGCGGTCATCACCAGCGCAAGCACGCTTGGCAGCACCACCGGGTTCAGCGCGCCCACGATATCCAGGCTACCGATCAGCGAGTTGCCTTTATCGTCGCTCAGCGACGGCATGGCGAAGATACCGGAGAAGTGAACGTTAGGATCGAAGATCAGGCCGATAATCGAGACGCCGATAATCGTCAGCAGGATACCGCCCGGCACTTTCAGTTTTTCGAGGCCGATAATCACCGCCAGCCCGACCAGCGACATAATCACCGGGAAGCTATCAAAATTACCCAGCGCCACCGGCAGACCATCCAGCGGATTTTTGATAACCAGGCCCACGCCGTTGGCGGCAATCAGCAGCAGGAACAGACCGATACCAATCCCCGTACCGTGCGCCACGCCCTGCGGCAGGTTACGCAGGATCCAGCTACGAATGCCGGTCGCGGAGATCACGGTGAACAGGACACCCATCAGGAACACCGCGCCCAGCGCGACCGGAATGCTGATCTGTTGACCCAGTACCAGGCTAAAGGCGGTAAACGCGGTCAGCGAGATGGCGCAGCCAATCGCCAGCGGCAGGTTCGCCCACAGCCCCATCACCAGCGAGCCGACGCCGGCAACCAGACAGGTGGAAACAAATACCGCAGCCGGTGGAAAACCCGCTTTGCCGAGCATACCCGGCACCACGATGACGGAGTAAACCATCGCCAGGAAGGTGGTAAGACCGGCAACGATTTCCTGACGCACGGTGCTGCCGCGAGCAGAAATTTTAAACCAGGCGTCCAATGAACCGCCGGTACGCGCTGAAGGCGTAGACATAGAAAACTTCCCCTGAGAATTTTTATCGTTCGTCCGAATGCGTGGTGGACCATCCACTGCCAGCTAAACGCGATCTCCTTGTGCTACATCGCAGCGCCAGGGGCCGCGAAAAAGCAAACGTTTAACTCCGCGCATACAGTACGGTGTGAAGAATGACTTTGCTCCCCTCTGTCAGCAGAGGAAATGATGAGCAAAATAAAAAGGCAAACGATTATCCAGCCTTTAGACGGGCCTTTTCAACTGAAGTTTGTCGTATTTCGCTAAATTTCGCTTATGACGTTCAGGAAATAACCAGCCGATGCGCAAACGTTATCGTCCATGCGCAATCCGGTAACATTTTTGTATTGCGCTGATAGCAATTTTCCCCGGTCATCGGCTTTAGTAATAGTTTATTCGCCGGGTAAGGTGAACGGCCCCCCGCGCTCAACCGCTTTTTGCCAGGCCGGGCGCTGCTCCACGCGCTGAACCCACTGCGTCAGATGGGGTAAATTCTCCACGCCGCCGCGCGCCAGCAGCGCCATCGCGGGAAAGCTCATCTGAATATCGGCCATACTCAGCTCAGCGCCGGCAAACCAGCGCTGGCGGGAAAGGTGCGCTTCAATAAAGCGGGCATGGGTGTCCACCTGGCGGTTAAGCCAGGCATTCTGTACCCCCTTGCCCAACGCATTACCCAGCGTGCGCATACCAAACGGCACCGGCGGTTTGCCCAGGCTGGCAAACACCAGCTTCATCAGCAGCAGGGGCATCAGCGACCCCTCGGCGTAGTGCAGCCAAAAGCGATATTGCAGCTTATCTTCCACCGACTCAGGTTTTAAGCGCCGGGCGCTATCATAGGTTTCCTGTAAATATTCCAGAATGGCGCCGGACTCCGCCAGAATGTGGCCGTTATCCTCAACCACCGGCGATTTACCCAGCGGATGAACGCTTTTTAATTCCGCCGGTGCGAGCATATCCTTGCCACGCTGATAAGAGACAACCTGATAAGGCAGCTGCAGCTCTTCCAGCGCCCATAACACGCGCTGCGATCGTGACTGATTGAGATGATGTACCGTTAACATGGGCCTCTCCCGCTGTTTGTTCAAATTAACTATAGGAACAGGCGGCGGATGCCGGGAATTTTTCGGCAAACTGAAGAGGCAAATTCAGAGAAAAGAGCCACACTTAAATTGTCGGCGCAAACCGGAACCTCCATCAAAGATTGCGCAATACTGAGGTGAGCCGACGTCGGGGGAAACCCTCCTGCGTACCAGCGGGATAGTGCGAAAGACCAAGACCGGAAAACAACTAAAGCGCCCTGTTGTGGCGCTTTAGTTTTTTAGTCATCCTCCAGCAATCGCGCGCCGGTCCCCTCTTCACCCAGCTTATCGCCCGGGTTGCGTAACGGGCAGTCGCGACGCGACAGACAGCCGCAGCCGATACAGCCATCGAGCTGATCGCGCAGCGCGGTCAGGGTATGAATGCGCCGGTCCAGCTCCTCCCGCCACTGGGACGACAGCATCTTCCACTCTTTGGCGCTGAGGTTATGCCCTTCCGGCAGTACGCCGAACGCGTCGCCGATGGTCGCCAGCGGAATACCAATGCGTTGCGCAATCTTAATGATCGCCACCGCGCGCAGGACGTCGCGCCGGTAGCGCCGCTGATTGCCCGCGTTGCGCTGGCTGTGGATCAGCCCTTTACTTTCATAAAAGTGCAGCGCGGAGACGGCCACGCCGGTTCGTTTTGCCACTTCGCCGGGCGTCAGCAGCATTTTGATGCGGGGTGATTTCTTTTCCATAAAGCGCTTTACCTCAAGTTAACTTGAGGAATTATACTCGCCCGCAGACAAAACGACGAATCGAGAATTGAGAGAGGCCGCTTTATGTCCCATCAGGATATTATCCAAACGCTTATTGAATGGATTGATGAACATATCGATCAACCACTTAACATTGATATAGTCGCCAGAAAATCGGGATACTCGAAATGGTATCTGCAGCGGATGTTCCGCGCCGTGATGCATCAAACGCTGGGCGATTACATTCGCCAGCGCCGCCTGCTGCTCGCCGCGGAAGCGCTAAGAACCACCCAGCGCCCTATTTTTGATATCGCGATGGATCTCGGCTACGTGTCGCAGCAAACCTTCTCGCGGGTGTTCCGTCGCGAATTTGACCGAACGCCGACCGCCTATCGCCATCAAATTTCTGCCTGATAGTGCGGCTGATAGGGGCTGAGGCAGGTGCGCTCATTCGCCAGCCACAGCATGAACTCCTGCGGTGGCATCGCTTTCGCAAAGTGCCACCCCTGACAGTACTGCACGCCGCGTTGCTGGAGCCAGGCTACCTGCTCTGCCGTTTCGACGCCTTCAGCCACGATTTTTAAATGCAGGCTGTTTGCCATCTGGATAATATGCTCGGCAATCAGGTGGCTGGTGGTATTGCTCGTCAGCATGTCGACAAAAGATTTATCAATCTTCAGAACGTCGACGTTGAGCGCATGAAGATTGTGCAGGTTGGAGTAGCCGGTGCCGAAATCATCGATGGCGATTTCATATCCCGCATCGCGGAACGCCTGGATCACCGGCGTCGTTTTCGCCACGTCGATAAACCCGCGTTCGGTCACTTCGATTTTGATTTGTTCCGCCTTGACCGCGTAGCGCTGGATCTTCTCGTTGATGTGCTCAATCAAGCGTGCGGAATGGAAATCGGAAGCGGAGAGGTTAATCGCCACGTACAGATGCGGCTGCCGCGCCAGAAACTCGCCCAGGTCGGAAAATACCTCATCGATGACATAGTCGGTGACCTGGGCGATCATCCCTTCATTTTCCGCCATCGGAATGAACTCCGCCGGACTCATCACCGGCCCATCAAAGCCTGGCCAGCGCAATAATGCTTCGGTACCGACGCAGCGGTTATTTTTAATATCGATAACCGGTTGATAGTGAAGGCACAGCTGACGACGGTTTAACGCGCGCTGCAGCATCTTCCGCGGAGAGTGGTACTGCTGACGGGTGCGCGACCACACCAGCAGGAGCAATACGCTGCAAATCAGCCCCAGCGGTAGCGTCAGGGTCACCTGATTATAAAAATTCTGATAATAGCTGACGCGCGAAGTGGACATAATGACGGCTATCGGGCGAACGGTGGAATGGGCGATGGTATAAACGCGGCCATCCTGGTGAAATAAAGACGCTTCAGCGCGAATCAGGCGATGCAGCTCATCGGGGTCGGCATTCTTGCTGACGGAAAAAAACTGGTGGGTTTTGGTATCAAAAACGCCCCAGGCGAGGTCGCGGTCGCTGGTGATCAACGCGCTGTATGAGAGCGGATTAACCACCACCACATAGTTGCCGCGCTGCATATAGTTCATCGCATAGCCAGGGTAGAAAGGGGTCTCGCGGTAGTAGTAAATCGCGACATCCGGCTTTTTGGTATAGGTTGCGGCCGGAATTTGCCACCCCGTCTGGCGGCGAACCGAAGTGGAGCAGAAGAAATGGGTGCCGTTGGCGTAGATTAAATCGTCGATATAGAGCAGGCCGCGAACAATACCGAGCAAATATTGCTGATGCTGTGGTGAACATATCGCTCCCTGATACAAGCGGGCTTTATCGCGCGCTTCGTCGGCTTCACGAATCACCATCTCCGTTTTTTGCAGCGCCAGTCGAGAAAAAAGCCTCAGCTGATCGGCGGTTTCCGCTTTGGCGCGAATTTGCGCAAACCACAACGCCAGCAGCACCGGCAGCAGAATGACCAGCACGATGCCAAATATTCTCAACGCCTTATGCGGCGCGCTATGATTCATTTCCGCTTTTTATCCATGCGATACGCCTTAATCAAGGTGAACAGCCCCGATGACTCTGCTTACTGTGATATGAACGGAGCATCTCAGCAACCCACGCTTTGACGTAAAAACCTCATGACGATGAATTATGAATAATACTGGCTTATAGGACCACTGGAGAAACATTCTCAACATAATGAGATTAGCTCCACTATGTCATTCGGTTTATCCGTATAATTAGCCAGAATAAGTAATAAAATCCGCAGAACATAAACCTTATTAAAAAACCAAAACCGCCGATAATCCCTTATAATCAGCCTTCACATTGCAAGAAAGCCCCGCGCCCTCCTTATTAACCCTGCTATTTACATGGCTAATAAGCGCAAGAAAACACCATTTTTGGCTGGTGAATAAAAGAACAAGTGTGATATAGTTCACATTAGCTGATGAAACAAAAACGTTGTTTCATTACGATCTTGTTTGCCTGAAGATAGCCAGAGCGCCGTTCCATCGTCAGTCTCATCCGGTTGTCAAAGGCTCCCAAATTTCGTTGAGGATAGGTTGATGGCTTCCATTACTACCAGTGTCGTGCTTTTGCGCTGGCCACTCGTGAGCGCAGTGCTGATGTTTCTGGCCAGCTCGTTGAACATTCAGCTACGTAAAAGCGATTATGCCGGTTTAGCGGTGATTTGTAGCTGTATGGGCCTGGCCGCAGCCTGCTGGTTCGCCACCGGTCTGTTAGGCATTACGCTGCTGGACGTGGCGAAAATCTGGGGCAATATCAAGGACGTGATGATTGAAGTCATGAGCCAGACTCCGCCAGAATGGCCGATGATGATGACCTGATGTCGGCCCACCTTATCCGGGCGCCGATGTCGCTGACCGGACCACCAGACGGCGGTGAACCGGTTGCCCGGACAGGTGCACAGCACCGCCACCCGCGATTTCCCCCTCTGCGACAGCCTAAACCCATCACCGATATACACCGCAGCGATGACACCATTATGGTCTGGTTATAACGCTTCCGCTGGCCGACGGACGACTGCCCAATAGCCCGCGTGGAAAGTTGTTCGGGCAGCGTTTTATTGCGCAGTGCGCCTGGTAAGAACAGGCGTTTGCCGTCGTGGCGGTAGATTGATACGGACAAGAAGGCCGCTCCCGCAGTTTCTCCCACTGGGCTTCATCGTATCGCGTGATGTTATAAACCTTTACCGCATGATATTGCTCGTTAATTAACACGCTGGACGAGTAGAGCTTCATCGACTCTCCCGGCAGTAATAAAATGTCGGCTTCATACCAAAGAATAAACTTTAAAAACCGCAGGCTGGAAATCGAAGAAAAAGCCACGCCGGAATACGGGCAGACAAGCGTATTATGAATAGTCCATTTCATTTTTTATCCTTGCTGGCATTGCTGATAAATGACTCTATATAGTGATAGCATCCATGATAGCTAACCGCAAGGTTATCGATTAATAATGTGATATCAGACAATACTCAATACCACCCGTACTCAATAAGGCTTACCTTAAATATAGCATTCTAATAATGAATGGTTAACCATAATAGCCAGAAGCGCGCCCCGCAGGAATATACATAAATAAGAATATACTGACAATTAATTACAGGCTACCCACAGCGGTAGCCTGCGGTACTATTTTTAGCATTTACCACAAAGAACCGAGCTCTCCTTCAAATAATAAGCAGCAGGATTACCAGGTTTTACCAATATTAAACTGGAACTGCTCGGCTTTATCACCATCGTATTTTTTAAAGGGTTCAGCCCAGGAGAACACCAGCGGGCCCAGTGGCGACATCCACTGCACCGCAATCCCGGCAGACATCCGGATATGCGACGGATCGCCATAGTCCGGGATCCCGGCCGCCAGCGTCTGGCCGGTATTTTGCCAGGAGGTGCTCCATACCGTACCGGCGTCGAGGAATAGCGACGTTCGCAGGCTGTCGGCATATTTGTCATTCACAAACGGCGTCGGCACAATAAACTCGCTGTTCAGCACCGCCATCGCGTTACCGCCAACCGCATCGGATGATGAGTCCAGCGGACAGGTGCTGTAGCTGCTTTCAGAACCATTACAACGATAATAAGCCGCTTTTGGGCCAATCGTATTCGACGAAAAACCGCGAACCGACGACGATCCGCCGGCATAAAAGTTATCGTAAAACGGCACCGATTTGCCGTTCAGCCCATCGGCATAGCCCGCGCGCAGGTGCTCCATCCATACCCAGCTTTTGCTCTCGGCCAGCGGCATATATTGGGTGGTATCGAAAGTCACTTTGTAATAGCTGTTATCCGAACCGGGTACGGTGACCTTGGCGGTCAGGCTGCTTTTATTCCCAGCCCGCGGGAAGAAACCGCGATCGAGGTTGTTATAGCTCCAGCCAACGCTGGCAAAATAGTCATTGGCGCTATAGGTCGCACCGCTGTCGCCGTCTTTGGTGACGACGTCAGGATAGATGCCCCGTGAGTTAAGATAGCTCCAGGTGGTGAGCTCCGGCTCCATATTGGTCAGGCGGTTATGGACATAGTCCAGGCCAAGGTTGAGGGCGTTATTCTCGCTAATCGGGAATCCCAGCGTACTGCCAACGCCGTAGCTTTGCTGGTTGTAGCTTCCGGAATCGGCATCCGAGGCGTCGTAGCTGTTGTAGAAAATTTTGCCGCCGAGGCTGACGCCATCCACGGTGAAGTAAGGGTTCGTCGCTCCCAGCTCAATATAGGACTGGTAGCTGTTGCGCGTGCCGTTGAAGCTGACGCTATTGCCGGTCCCCAGCCAGTTATCCTGAGTGACGCCGAGCTGGTAGCTCACGCCGCTGTCGGTACCAAAGCCCAGACCAACGTTAAAGGAGCCGGTATTGCGCTCCTTCACCTTATAGACCACGTCCACCTGATCCTGGCTACCGCTTACCGGAACGATCTGCTTGTCGACGGTTTCAAAAAATCCGGTACGATCCAGCCGCGTTTTCCCCTGCTCGACTTTCTCGTCATTCAGCCACGCGCCTTCCATCTGGCGCATTTCGCGACGCAGCACCGCATCGCGGGAAGTATCGTTACCCTCAAAGCGAATCTGACGAACCGAATAACGGCGTCCGGCATTGACGTTAATATGCAAAACGACGCTTTTTTTCGTCTCATCAATATCCGGCGCGGTATTAACCTGCGGCCAGGCATAGCCGTATTTTCCCAGCAGCGTCTTAATGCTGTTCTCAGCCGCCGTGATTTCCGCGCCGCTGTACCATTTCCCCGCTAAAGGCTTCACCAGCGCTTCAATTTCCTGGTTATGCTGCGCCATATCGCCGGTCACGACCGTACTGGCCACGTTATAACGATCGCCTTCGGTAAGATTGATCGTGATATACAGCGATTTTTTATCCGGAGTAATACTGACCTGACTGGAGTTAATGGTAAAACGCGCGTAGCCGCGATCGAGATAATAGCTACGGATGGTCTCAAGATCCGCCGCCATTTTTTGCTTTTGGTATTTCTTATCGCCAATCACGTTCCACCACGGAACGCTGTCGCGAAGCTGCAGCTGGTCCAGCAATGTTTCTGCGCTAAAGGCCTGGTTGCCAATAATATTAATTTGCGCAATTTTTGCCGATACCCCCTCCTGAAAGACAAAGGTTAAATCAACGCGATTACGCGGTAGCGGCGTGACGACAGCATGGACCTGAGCGCTATATTTCCCGACGCTGTAATAGAAATCCTGGAGCCCCTTTTCTATTTCCGTGAGCGCATTGCGATCCAGCGCGCTGCCTTCTTCAATACCGCTGGCGGCCAGATTCTCTTTGAGAGCATCATCCTTAACGGATTTATTCCCGGAAAAGCTGATTTTAGCGATGGTTGGCCGCTCTGTGACCTGCACCACCAGCGTGCTGCCATCGCGCAGGATCTGCACGTTCTCAAAGTTGCCGCTGGCGTACAGGGCGCGGACCGAATCACTGATATCCTCGTTAGAAACCTCTTCTCCCGTATGAACAGGCATGCTCAGTAGCGCAGCGCCAACGGTAACGCGCTGTAGCCCTTCGAAACGAATGTCATCTACCGTATAGGCGGTTGATGCGTAAAGCGTTAAAGGGGAAATCAATAGACCGGCGATGAGACTCGTTTTTTTTAGCATGGAGGTGTCGTCTAAAAGATATTTGGCAATAGCAGATACCTGCTGGGAATAATGCAGTTCATTGCGCCAGACAGATTCTGACGCCGTTTTAAATAACCTGAACGAGGCGCAGAATTGCACGCAATTATGACGAGAAAATGGAGAAAAAATGGATATATGAGAATGGTGAAAAAATTATTTTCTAATGGAACTTTCCTTCTCCCACCCAGTCAGATAAGCATTTCCTGACAACATTAAAATTCAACATCTTTTGTTTTTTAATTAAAAAAACAAAAAGCCCCCTTTCTCATTGATTGAAAGGGGGAAAAAGATCTTGTTAGGAATGATGCTCTCTGGGATAAACCAGGAACAGCCACAAACTAACCTATAACCCCGTAGATAAAATGAAGAGACAGTGAATAAATTATGCAGCCAGATTGCCATTATAATGAAATGAGTAGATATCATGCCACGAAATGAAATTCAGCGTTCAGTGCTTAGCGAGCTGGTGCAATGGATAAAAAACAATCTTGAAAAGAAGCTCACCATGCGGGCGCTGAGCCTCTTTTCCGGCTATTCTGAATGGCATCTTTTTCGCCTGTTTCGTCACTATTTTAATATGTCGCCAATGGCCTATATTCGCCAACAGCGGATGCAATTAGCCCTTGATTTATTAAAGGTTAAACCGGCTTTTCGCATCGTTGATATTTGTATTATGGCGGGCTATGAAGATATCAGCGCCTTTAACCGTACCTTTAAAAGATACTATGCGATTACGCCTGGCCAGTTTCGCAAAATCCTGTGTATCTCCGGATAGGGGATCCCCCTCCTCCGCATTGCTGCGGTTGGGAATGGAAGGGGGAAGAGGAACACAACGTTAGAATGGAAATGGCAGGATGCCACCGTTAATCGTTTCCGGGATCAAGCAGACCCGATCAACAGGAAACAGTGTAAGCTGCTAAGTTGAGTTAATTGTGTAGAAGCCGTGGAGATTTTGTCATCATTTATATCTCCGGCCTTTTTCCCCGACATAAAAAATAAAAAGCCGGAATAGTTCACTATCCCGGCGGGTGTTTGAGTAGATAATCAGAAGTGCGTATTCACGCTGACATAAAACGTCCGACCCGATTCATTATAGGTCTCCGCGCCCGCGCCATACAGATAGGCGCCGGTCGTCGAATTCCCCGTGGTCTGCGCGTTACCGGCGCGGTAGTGGCGAATATCGAACAGGTTATCCACGCCGCTGGTCAGGCTCAGGTTTTTATTCACATCCCAGGTCGCGCTGAGCCCGACGATACTGTAAGGACTCACTTCATTCAGCTCGCTGCCGGATACCGCCTCGCCCTTATAGTTGAAGCGCTTAGGTTTTTGCCGACCATACCAGGTGAAAGTACTCTGCAGCGAAAGATCGTCGCGTACCTGCCAGCTGACGGTCGAATTAAGGGTGAACTGCGGGATCACCGACAGGCGATCGCCGGTGGTCTTGTTCTTACTCTGCAGCATCCACGTCAGGTTGTTGCTCCAGTTGACCGTTTCGCTTACCGGCAGGTTTAATGAGCCTTCCAGCCCTTCAACCAGCGCCTTCGGTACGTTTTCCCATTGATAAATATTGGTCGTGCCGTTGCTGGCCGTTCCCACCGCCGAGTAGCCCGATTCAATCTTGTTATGATAGTCGTTACGGAACCAGGTCAGCCCCGCCTGATAGCCGTTGTGCTTATACTCAAGGCCAATCTCTTTATTAACGCTGGTTTCCGCCTTCAGATCGCTGTTCCCCATCAGGTAACAGGCTGAGCTGCTGGCATAGCAGCCCTGGCCGTTGCTGTAGAGAATATAGTTCGGGTTGAGCTGATAAAGGTTTGGCGCTTTATAGGCGCGGGCGATGCCCAGCTTCAGCGTCCAGTCATCCGACAGCCCCTGCGAGAGGTTCAGCGATGGGCTCCAGTTATTGCCAACGATGCTGTGATGGTCGAAGCGCAGAGCCGGCGTCAGCATAGTGCTCTCGGTCAGCGCGATATTATCTTCGGTAAACAGCGAGAAAATCTCGGCGCTGGAATAGGGGCTACGCCCGGTTGCCGAGATACCGTCAATGGAGCCATAAGAGAGCGACTGGGTGGTCGATACGCCATCTTTCATCCGCTGCTGGTTCCACTCGGTACCCAGCGTCAGATTCTGCTCGAATCCCAGGGTAAACGGAATATTCACCTCGCTGTGCAGCAGCACATCCGACAGGTCGATATCGGAGAATTCGCTGCTGGAGAAGATCCCCTCCGTTCCCCCCGCCAGACCCTCGTTCATACGCGAGTTACGGGTGTGCTCATACTGCGCGTAAGTATTGCTGGTCACGCCGTTATCCCAGCCGCCGGTCCACGTGACGCCATAAGTCTGACGATAGAGGCGGTTGGTCTCTTTACCGTACATACTTTTCACCAGCGTGCTGGTATTGGTATTCTGGGTATCGCCTGCATACAGGTTGCCCTGGCGGCTGTAGCCGGTTTCAAACTCCAGCGCCTGCATCGGCGCAAATTCCCAGCGCAGCTTACCGTGGATATCTTTATTCACTACGCCTTCGCGTCCAGCCGGATACGATCCCGCATAGCTACCGGTTCGCGCCGCTTCGTGACCGGAATTAATATCCTGGGCATCGGCCTGCGTTTTGCTCAGATTTCCCCATAAATTAAAGCTGACCTCATCCGATAGCGGGCCATTGAGGCTGAAGTTTGTCCGCTTCGTCGCGCCCTCTTTACGGTGCTGAGGTGCGTTCATATAGGTATTCCACGATCCATGCCATTCGCTGGTGGCCGGTTTGGTGACGATATTTACCACCCCGCCCATCGCGCCATTACCGTAGCGGGCCGCCGCAGGGCCGCGAATCACGTCGATATGGTCGATCATTTCCGCCGGTACCCAGCTGGTATCACCTCGCGTATCTCGATCGCCGCGCCAGCCATAGCGCACGGAATTACGGCTGGTCACCGGTTTACCATCCACCAGAATCAGGGTGTTCTCCGGCCCCATGCCGCGAATATCGACCTGACGGTTATTACCGCGCTGGCCGCTGGTGGAGTTGCCGGTGAGGTTGACGCCGGGCTGGGTACGAATCAGCTCAGAGACATCGCGCGCGGGCGGATGTTTACGGATCTCCTCAGCGGTGATGGTCGACACGCCGGGCGCTTGCAGCGTCTGCGCCGCCGCGGTGACCACCATGGTTTCGTCATCATTTGCCGTAGCCGTTTCTGATTTCTTCGTATCGTCTGGCGTGTTGCTGTCAGCGGCCTGCGCCGGCAGCATCCCTCCCCAGATGGCCATCGGGATCAGCACGGCCAGCGAGTAGTGTGAATCGTATTTCATGGAATATGCCCTGTTTTTCTTTTTAGCCGTCGGGGCACGCCTTCTTCATCCGCCAGATAAACACCGGCCATGTCTTCCATGCCTGGCGTAACATCTCTTTTTTTGGCGTAGTCAGGCCCTCCCGTTTAAATAGGGATAGCAATAAATAATGAGCGACCAAAATAGATTTATTACTCTGGCAAAAATGAAGAAATAAACGCACCGCGCTATTCTTTGATAGCATTCGCCGAACAGCAGTAATAGGAGTATTGTGCCACACAACGTTATTAGAAATGAGATTTATTATCAAGTGGATAATTATGCATCACAGCAATAATTTTAAATAATTCAATAAAAACAAAAAGATGAAATAATTACTTACGTTTACTCCTTATTTGCACTTTAAATAATCAAAATATATCCACACTAAAAAAACACAATCTGAGCATATTCTCTCCATAATTACCGATATTTATTTCTTTATTATTTCACTATAAATACTGAGCCTGTTAATTAATAAAATAGCTGATTAACCGACCGACATTCTCGATCGCCGGGCATGCTAACGGCCAGAAATTGACTAAAATAAGGAAATCTTCCTGCGGAGCACCGCGCCATGAATACGTCGTCGTTCTATCGATACCTTGTCGGCGGACTTGCATGCCTTGCCGCCCTGCTATGCTTCACATCCGTTTACGCCGCCACAGAGAATAAACTGTCAGAGCCCGAGGAGCGCGAGGCCCTGGAAGTCAACGTTGACGATATGCTGCAGCCATGGAAGGGAGATTTACCGGGTATGCTCGACCGGCGAACCATTCGCGTATTAACCACCTTCAGCAAAACCTTTTTCTTTATTAACAAAGGGACGCAGCGCGGCGCCACTCACGATATTTTTATGGAGTTTGAGCGAAGCCTCAATCAAAGCCTGACGAAGGAGAAAAAGCTCAAACATCGTCATCTTAAGGTCCGTATCATCTTTGTTCCGGTTGCCCGCGACCAGCTCATCAGCGCGCTTAACGCTGGTAAGGGGGATATTATCGCCGCCAACCTGACGATTACCCCCGCTCGCCAGCAGGAGATGACCTTTACCGCGCCAATCTACTCTCACGTTCAGGAGCTGCTTCTTTCCGGCCCCGGCTCGCCCAAAGTGGAAAATCTGCAGCAGCTTTCCGGTAAAACGGTCTTTGTGCGTACCTCATCGAGCTATTACGAGAGCCTGGTCGCGCTCAACGCGCGCTTTGCCCAGCAATCGCTGCCCCCCATCACCATCGAACCGGCGCCCGAAGCGCTGGAGGATGAAGATCTGATAGAGATGCTTAACGCGGGCCTGATTCCATTGACCGTCGTCGACCGCCACAAGGCTCTGTTCTGGAAACAGGTTTTCCCCAACATTCAGGTTCATCAGAACATCATTCTGCGCAAGGAAGGCAATATCGGCTGGGCGGTACGCAACAATAGCCCGCAGCTGCTGGCCTTGCTTAATGAATTCATCAACAAGAATCGTCAGGGCAGCAAGCTGGGTAATACGATTCTGCTGCGCTACCTGAAGGATGCCAGGTACGTTAAAAACGCGGCGGCGCAAAAAGAGCGGCGTAAATTTCTGACCATGGTGGAGATCTTCCGCAAATATGGCGATCGCTACGATGTTGACTGGCTGCTGATGGCCGCGCAGGGCTATCAGGAGTCGCGGCTAAATCAGTCGGTGCGTAGCCACGTCGGCGCAATTGGCGTTATGCAGGTAATGCCGAGCACCGGCAAGGAGCTGAAGGTCGGCGATATTAAGCAGCTCGACCCCAACATTCATGCCGGGGTGAAATATATGCGCTGGATGATAGACCGCTACTATGGCGATGAACCGATGACCCAGCTTGATAAGGCGCTGTTCTCATTCGCTTCTTATAACGCGGGCCCCGCGCGCATCGCCCGGCTGCGGGCGGATACCAAAAAGCGCGGTTTTGATCCGAACGTCTGGTTTGGCAACGTGGAGTATCTGGCCGCCGAGAAGATCGGCTCCGAGACCGTAAGCTATGTCAGCAATATCTATAAATATTACATCGCTTACCGGCTGATCGTGGATGAAATAGCGCGTAAACAGCAGGCGACGACGGCCTCCAAAAATCAGGTCGTGCCGACAGTGGGGATGCCTGCCGCACCTGCCACACCTGCCACACCTGCCACACCTGCCACACCTGCCACGCAGTGAAATAGCGCAGATGGCCTGGGTGACAAAATAGAAAAAGCCCCGAACAGGGGCTTTTTCAGAGATGACTTTACGACGCTAACGCTTCGTTAGAACGGAATATCGTCATCAAAGTCCATCGGCGGCTCATTGGAAGGGGCAGCCGGCGCCTGCTGCTGCGGACGAGACTGCGCGCCGCCGCTGAACTGGTTTCCGCCCTGCGGCTGCTGAGGCTGGCCCCAACCGCCCTGCTGCTGACCACCGCCTGCCGGGGCGCCCGCGCCCTGCTGACGACCGCCGAGCATTTGCATCGTGCCGCCAACGTTAACGACAACCTCGGTGGTGTATTTTTCCTGACCGGATTGGTCAGTCCATTTACGGGTACGCAGCTGGCCTTCAATATAGACCTGAGAACCTTTACGCAGATACTCGCCGGCCACTTCCGCCAGTTTGCCGAACAGCACAACGCGGTGCCATTCGGTCTGCTCTTTCATCTCACCGGTCGCTTTATCACGCCAGGATTCGGAAGTAGCCAGCGTAATGTTGGCAACTGCGCCACCACTCGGCATGTAGCGTACTTCCGGGTCCTGGCCCAGATTACCGACGAGAATCACCTTGTTTACGCCTCTGCTGGCCATGTTTGTGTCTCCTGAATGCGTTTCTTAATAGTGTAAACGCGCGAGTGTACCATTTCCAGGTACTATGTTGATAGCTGGGAAGTAGGTTCCAGATAACTCTCGCGGTGCGACATTTTTACACATCCCACCGGAAAATGCATTCCAATACTGTATATTCAAACAGGTTAAATTGTGTCATAATTAGCCGTTTCTGCCGTTTGTCCTTCTAACAAACCAGGCAATCCGCGTATCTACCGGGAAAGGTGAATGGATAAGATCGAAGTTCGGGGCGCCCGCACCCACAATCTCAAAAATATCAACCTCGTCATCCCGCGCGACAAACTCATTGTCGTCACCGGGCTTTCGGGTTCAGGCAAATCCTCACTGGCTTTCGACACGTTGTATGCCGAAGGGCAGCGTCGCTACGTTGAGTCGCTCTCCGCCTACGCGCGGCAGTTCCTGTCGCTGATGGAGAAGCCCGACGTCGACCATATTGAAGGGCTGTCGCCGGCGATTTCCATTGAACAGAAATCAACGTCCCACAACCCCCGTTCAACGGTAGGCACCATTACCGAAATTCACGACTACCTGCGTCTGCTGTACGCGCGCGTCGGCGAGCCGCGCTGCCCGGATCACGACGTTCCGCTGGCGGCGCAAACCGTGAGCCAGATGGTCGATAACGTGCTCTCCCAGCCAGAAGGCCAGCGCCTGATGCTGCTGGCGCCGATCATTAAAGAGCGCAAAGGCGAGCATAACAAAACGCTGGAAAACCTCGCCGGGCAGGGCTACATCCGCGCGAGGATCGACGGCGAGGTCTGCGATCTCTCCGATCCGCCGAAGCTGGAGCTGCAGAAGAAACACACCATTGAAGTGGTGATTGACCGCTTTAAGGTGCGCGACGATCTCAGCACGCGCCTGGCCGAGTCTTTTGAAACCGCGCTGGAGCTGTCGGGCGGCACCGCCATCGTCGCCAATATGGACGATCCGAAAGCCGAAGAGCTGCTGTTTTCCGCCAACTTCGCCTGCTCGATTTGCGGCTACAGCACGCGCGAACTGGAACCGCGCCTGTTCTCCTTCAACAACCCGGCTGGCGCTTGCCCGACCTGCGATGGTCTCGGCGTCCAGCAGTATTTCGATCCGGAACGCGTCATTCAGAACCCAGAGCTGTCGCTGGCTGGCGGGGCGATTCGCGGCTGGGATCGGCGCAATTTTTACTACTTCCAGATGCTGAAGTCGCTGGCGGAACATTATGAATTCGATGTGGAAGCGCCCTGGGGCACGCTGAATAGCAGCGTACAAAAAGTGGTTCTGTACGGCTCAGGCAAAGAGAATATTGAATTCAAATATATGAACGATCGCGGCGATACCTCGGTGCGCCGCCATCCGTTCGAAGGCGTGCTGCATAATATGGAGCGCCGTTATAAAGAGACGGAATCCAGCGCAGTACGTGAAGAGTTAGCGAAATTCATCAGCAACCGTCCCTGCACCAGCTGTGAAGGGACCCGCCTGAAGCGCGAAGCGCGGCACGTGTTTGTGGAGAATACCCCGCTGCCGACCATCTCGGATATGAGCATCGGCCACGCGATGGACTTCTTCAACAACCTGAAGCTCTCCGGCCAGCGTGCGCAAATTGCTGAAAAAGTACTGAAAGAGATTGGCGATCGCCTGAAATTCCTCGTCAACGTCGGTCTGAACTACCTGACGCTCTCCCGTTCGGCGGAAACCCTCTCCGGCGGCGAAGCGCAGCGTATCCGCCTCGCCAGCCAGATCGGCGCAGGCCTGGTCGGCGTCATGTACGTACTGGATGAGCCCTCTATCGGCCTGCACCAGCGCGATAACGAACGCCTGCTGGGCACGCTGATCCACCTGCGAAACCTCGGCAACACCGTGATTGTCGTTGAGCACGATGAAGACGCCATTCGCGCCGCCGACCACGTTATCGATATCGGTCCAGGGGCTGGGGTACACGGCGGTCAGGTCGTGGCTGAAGGCAAGCTGGAAGATATTATGGCGGTGCCGGAATCGCTGACCGGCCAGTTCATGAGCGGCAAGCGTAAAATCGAAGTGCCGAAACAGCGCGTACCCGCCAATCCGGAGAAAGTGCTGAAGCTGTCCGGCGCGCGCGGCAACAACCTGAAAGACGTGACGCTGACGCTGCCGGTGGGCCTCTTCACCTGTATCACCGGCGTTTCCGGGTCGGGTAAATCCACGCTGATCAACGACACGCTGTTCCCGATTGCCCAGCGTCAGCTCAACGGCGCCACCATCGCGGAACCGGCACCTTACCGCGACGTGCAGGGGCTGGAACATTTCGACAAAGTGATCGATATCGACCAGAGCCCCATCGGCCGTACGCCGCGTTCTAACCCCGCAACCTACACCGGCGTCTTTACGCCGGTCCGTGAACTGTTTGCCGGCGTACCTGAATCACGTTCGCGTGGCTACACGCCCGGCCGCTTCAGTTTTAACGTACGCGGCGGCCGCTGTGAAGCCTGCCAGGGCGATGGCGTGATCAAAGTCGAGATGCACTTCCTGCCGGATATCTACGTACCGTGCGACCAGTGCAAAGGCAAACGCTATAACCGCGAAACGCTGGAGATTAAGTACAAAGGCAAAACGATTCATGAAGTGCTGGATATGACCATTGAAGAAGCGCGTGAGTTCTTCGATGCGGTTCCGGCGCTGGCGCGTAAGCTGCAAACGCTGATGGACGTCGGTCTGACCTATATTCGCCTTGGTCAGTCGGCTACCACGCTTTCCGGCGGCGAGGCCCAGCGCGTCAAGCTGGCGCGCGAGCTGTCCAAACGCGGTACCGGGCAAACGCTGTATATCCTTGATGAACCGACCACCGGTCTGCACTTTGCCGATATTCAGCAGCTGCTGGAGGTTCTGCACCAGCTGCGCGACCAGGGGAATACCATCGTGGTGATTGAGCACAACCTGGATGTCATCAAGACGGCTGACTGGATCGTTGACCTTGGGCCGGAAGGCGGAAGCGGCGGCGGAGAGATTCTCGTTTCCGGTACGCCGGAAACGGTCGCCGAGTGCGAGGCCTCCTATACGGCTCGCTTCCTCAAGCCCATGCTGAAGTAATCTCATCTGCCTCTTCCCGTCCCGGGAAGAGGCCTCATTTCCTCTCATTTTCTCCCGCTGATATTTTGTGAT
This sequence comes from Klebsiella sp. PL-2018, assembly GCF_019048985.1. Lineage (NCBI taxonomy): Bacteria > Pseudomonadati > Pseudomonadota > Gammaproteobacteria > Enterobacterales > Enterobacteriaceae > Klebsiella > Klebsiella sp. PL-2018. Next base: position 409,371 of record NZ_CP077673.1, on the reverse strand, counting down.
TTGCGGCCGGACGGCATCTGTCATCAGATAGCACCACCGCCATAAATTGCAGGATGCATCATGTACTTAAAGCACGGACTTTATCGATTTACGCTCGTCGCGGCGTTATTCGCGCTGACCGCCTGCAGCTGGATAGACGGCTACAGCAGCACGGCTCATCAGCAGTTGCTGATGCTGGAACAGCTTCATCTGCAGTTCATCAGCGACGCGGCGGCAGCGCCACTCGACCAACGCTTGCTCAGTTACGAGGATCGCCAGATTCGCCCGCTATTCAGCCTGGCGTTAAGCAATAGCGATGCGCTACGGCAGAGTAATCTTCACGTACTGGAGAAAAATTATCAGCGGCTGTACCGGCGCGTCGTCCCCCAGGAGAGAGCGCTGACGCCTTTCGAGGCCGGAATTCTGGCGCAACAGACGGAAAAACTTTACCAGCAGGCCATCAACGGCGAACAACAGCGTTCAGGGAGATAAGCATGTCCACCATAGAAGAGTTAAGCGCCCAGCTGGCCGGCGCCGGCGTGAATACGGCAGAGTGGTTGCAGCTTATGCACGCGATTGTAAATGATGAAGACAGCGACATTCGCGACGCCGGGATGCTCACGCTACAGGCGTTACAGGAGAAAGCGCGCGGCTGGTTAAGTCAGGACGACCTCATTCTGCTCCTGCAAGGGCAGCGCGATATTGCCAGCATTCGCGCCAACAACGAACAGATCGCCATGCAGGCGCATCTGCAGTCCACGCTGCTTCGTCTGTTTGATGTGACCCTGCTGGCGCTGCTGGGCAGAATTTAGCGCTATGGCAACAGCTTACGCTTAGCCTCGGAAAGCGAATCAAGCGCCTGCTGGTAGGAAGCATCCACCAGATAATAAATTTGTGAATCAGGCAGGGAGCCGTCAAGAAACACCGTACTCCAGTGGGCTTTATTGAGATGTTTGCTGGGGCGAACATCGCGATGCTGCTGCCTCAACAGTTCCGCAAGCTCAGGGCTGGTCTTTAACGATACCGCAGGCCGGTTGTCCTCAACCTCTTTTACCATCGCAAACAGGACGTCCGCCGCTTTGATCTGCGTCGCTTTCCAGTCGCTATGTACGCTTTGTTCGGCGCCCGGCTTTGCCATGCAGTACTGCAATAAATCCGAAATTGTCATTTTTATTCCCCCATCAGCGTCGCGATGATATGGCGCGATCCGCCATGAATACGATGCTCCCCGAGCCAGATCCCCTGCCAGGTCCCCAGCCTGACGCTGCCATCCCGTACGGGCAGCATCAGCGATACGCCCAGCATCGACGACTTAATGTGCGAGGGCATGTCATCAGGACCTTCATAATCGTGTTCATACGGCGCGTTATCCGGTACGGCGTGCAGAAAATGCTGCTCCATATCGAAGCGAACGGTCGGATCGCAGTTTTCGTTTAGCGTCAGGGAAGCAGATGTATGCTGGAGCAGCAAATGCAGCAGGCCAGTTTTCACCCGCGATATTTCGCGGATTTGCCCGAGAATTTCATCAGTGACCAGATGGAAGCCCCGTGCTTTCGGGCCTAACGTCAGGGTTTGCTGATGCCACATAAACCACTCCTTTTACTAATGAACCTTCCTAAGTGTGCAGCAATAAGCGAAAAGGTAAAACCTTTGGCACGCTATTTTGCACAAAAAAACGGCAGCGTGCCGGCTGCCGTTTTAGCGATTGATGATTAAGCCGGCGGGCAGCTTAATATTCTGAATTCACAATGACCTCTTCACCCTGAGCGCCCGCCATCGGCAGCGGCTTATAGGAAGAGTTTGAGGCCCGCAAGATACGGATCCCACGAGCACCCACCTCGCGGGCAGCGGAGATATCGTTATCCGAATCGCCGTAGAAAACTTTGATCCCTTTCTCCTGCAGCCACTGCGTTTTGGTGTTCTGGCCAGGTTTATCGCCGGCAAAAATAACCGGGTTCATATTCGCCGCCGGGATGAGAAAATCATCCTGCAGGGTTTTTGATACCGTTTCGGTTTTGGTCTGGCTACGGCCGGTAACGAAATAGATGCTATCGCCGCGCTTTACGTGCATCGCAATCAGCTGGCGCGCCACCTCTTTCGGCATGCTGAATTCATCCCAGCCGTTGTTCATTTTTTCCCAGAACTCCGGATTTTTCAGGTAATCATCGCTGCCGGGGGAATAGGTTTTCTGCCCGCGCCAGAAGCCCGGGCTGGAGAACAGGACGGTATCATCAATATCAAAACCGACGGCCATCGGCTGGCGTCCCAGCAGGCTATTTTCAATCTGGGCGACGGAAACCCAATGGATCGGCGCCTGTTCGGCGAGTTTCGCCATATTGGTGCCCGTCCACAGCGGCTGCGGTGTGGAGGCGCGAGCAACGACGGAGCTATTTAGCGTGAACAGTAAGCAGACGGCCCCAAAGGCCAGGGTGATCTTGCGCATATTTTTCCCTAAATAATCGAATCGTTATAATTTTCAATAATGTGTACGCTTATTAATGCACCCAGACCTTACCCCCCGCGAAGGCGGATAGGAAGGTTTTTCTGCTCTGATGTCATATAAAAAGAGAATGATCACACTTCGGGAAGCGAATTGCCCGCGTCATGATTTGGCGCGGGCAAAAGGTCAGGAAGAACTTATATTACCGCAGCAAACGCCTGCGCTACGCGGCGCACGTTTCCTGCATTCAGCCCCGCGACGCACATGCGGCCGCTGGCAATCAGGTAGACGCCAAACTCATCGCGCAGGCGGTCAACCTGGGCCGCGCTGAAACCGGTATAGCTAAACATGCCGCGCTGCTTGAGCAGATAGTCAAAATCACCGCCCGGAACCGTCTCTTTCAGCACATCAACCAGCTCCTGACGCATGGCCAGAATACGGGTACGCATCCCTTCCACTTCCGCCAGCCATGAGGCTTTCAGCGCGCTGTCGCCCAACACCGCCGCAACCACCTGCGCGCCAAAGTTCGGCGGGCTGGAGTAGTTGCGACGCACGGTCGCTTTTAATTGCCCCAGTACGCGCCCCGCGGTTTCAGTATCTTCACAGACGATCGACAGCCCGCCAACGCGCTCACCGTACAGGGAGAAGATTTTCGAGAACGAGTTGCTGACCAGCATGGGCATCCCGGCGTTCGCTATGGCGCGGATAGCGTAGGCATCCTCTTCCATGCCAGCGCCGAAGCCCTGATAGGCGATGTCGAGGAAAGGAATCAAATTACGCGCTTTCAGCACCTCAACCACTTGATCCCACTGAGCGTTGGTAAGATCGGCTCCCGTTGGGTTATGGCAGCAGGGATGCAGCAGCACGATATCGCGTTTCGGTAGCGTATTGAGTTTTTCAAGGAAAGCAGCGAAACGCACGCCATTGGTTTTATCATCAAACCAAGGGTAAGTACTTACTTCGAATCCAGCCCCTTCAAATATAGCGATGTGGTTTTCCCACGTCGGGTCGCTGACCCATACGCGCGAGCCCGGGAAGTAGCGTTTCAGGAAGTCAGCGCCGACTTTCAGGGCTCCGGAGCCGCCCAGCGTCTGAATAGAGGCCACGCGATGCTGCGCCAGTACCGAATGATCGGCCCCGAACAGCAGCGACGCAATCGCGTGGCGATAGGTGTTCAGCCCTTCCATCGGTAAATAGATTGAGGCGCCGTGCGGCTGGGCGTTAAGACGTGCTTCCGCTTCGGCAACCGCCTTCAGCTGCGGAATGATGCCGTCTTCGTTGTAATAAAGACCGATGCTGAGATTTACTTTGTCACTACGCGGATCGTCTTTAAAACGCTCCATCAGGGAGAGAATGGGGTCGCCAGCGTAGGCGTCAACTTTCTGAAACACGCGATGTTTCTCCAGGTTTACATGGGCTCGTTATAACACAATAAACTGGATGTGAAAGAAGGTCGAGGGGATGTTGGCGGATAAAACAGAACGGGCTGGATTTGACGCAACAACGTGAACGCCCATCCCGGATGGCGGCTTAAACCGCCTTATCCGGGCTACCGGCCCGTAGCCGGTAGCGGCCCCGTAGCCCCGGTAAGGCGTCAGCCGCCACCGGGGGAAAGCGCGCTGGCTGACATTAATCCACGTACTTCATGGATACCCGTGAAGTCAGGCGCGTAATAAGTTCGTAAGCACTTACTTTTGTAATTTCGGCAATCCGCTCGACGGGGAGGCCTTCGCCCCACAGCACGACCGCGTCGCCAGCGTGGTCCTGTGCTTCAGGCCCGAGATCGACGCAAATCATATCCATCGCCACGCGTCCGACAATCGGCACTTCCCGGCCGTTAACCAGTACCGGCGTTCCGGACGGCGCGGCGCGCGGATAGCCGTCACCGTAGCCCATCGCCACAACGCCTAAACGCGTATCACGCTCGCTGATCCAGGTTCCGCCGTAGCCTACCGGCTCGCCGGCTTTATGCTCGCGGACCGCGATCAGGCTGGAGGTCAGAGACATCACCGGCTGGCAGCCAAAATCCGCGCCGGTGGATCCACCGTCAAGCGGCGATACGCCGTAGAGAATAATCCCCGGACGCGCCCAGTCGAAGTGCGACTGCGGCCATAGCAATATACCGCCGGATGCGGCGATTGAGCGCAGCCCCGGTTTCCCTTCCGTGAAGGTGGTAAAGATATCCAGCTGACGTTCGGTCGCGCCGCACTCAGGCTCATCCGCACGGGCAAAATGGCTCACGATATTGACCGGCTGGCGGACGTTTTTACACTGGCTCAGGCGCTGATAAAAGGCTTCGGCCTGTTCGGGCAGAACGCCTAATCGATGCATCCCGGTGTCCAGCTTCATCCATACGGTTACCGGCTCGGGTAAATCCGCTTCCTCCAGCGCAGCCAGCTGCTCCGGGCTGTGTACCGCCGTGTGCAGGCGCTGGGCGGAGATCACCGGCAGGTCGGCGGCCTCAAAGAATCCCTCCAGCAGCAGAATCGGCTGGGCGATACCGCCCGCGCGCAGGCGCAGGGCTTCTTCAAGACGGGCGACGCCAAAAGCATCGGCGTCCGGGAGCGTTCGCGCGGTCTCAAGAAGACCGTGTCCGTAGGCGTTCGCTTTCACCACCGCAACCAGTTTGCTGGCGGGCGCCAGTTCACGCAGACGTTGCAGGTTGTGTCGCAGAGCGCGGCGGTTAATGACTACAGTTGCCGCTTGCATTTGAATTCCTTAATAAAAGAATCTCCTAAATCCTTCGTGTTGCAGGAAGGCGACAAGCCTGAGAATCCCCGGGAGCTTAGTAAACTAAGTGACCGGGGTGAACAGGCGTAGTCAACGCACCTGCGGCATGAAGGATGACGGAGATTTATTCGTCGTCGTATTGTGGCCCAGCATAATTATCAAAACGCGACCACTGACCGTTAAACGTCAGGCGCACCGTCCCGATAGGGCCGTTACGCTGTTTACCAATAATAATTTCAGCGATGCCTTTTAAGTCACTGTTTTCGTGATAAACCTCATCACGGTAGATAAACATGATTAAGTCGGCGTCCTGCTCGATGGAGCCGGACTCACGCAGGTCGGAGTTGACCGGGCGCTTATCCGCGCGCTGTTCCAGCGAGCGGTTAAGCTGCGACAGCGCCACCACCGGCACCTGCAGCTCCTTCGCCAGCGCCTTGAGCGAGCGGGAAATTTCGGCGATTTCCAGCGTACGGTTATCGGAGAGCGACGGCACGCGCATCAGCTGCAGGTAGTCGATCATAATAAGACCGATGCCGCCGTGCTCGCGGGCGATACGCCGCGCGCGGGAGCGCACTTCGGTTGGCGTCAGGCCGGAGGAGTCATCAATATAGATGTTACGTTTTTCCAGCAGAATTCCCATGGTGCCGGAAATGCGCGCCCAGTCTTCATCATCCAGCTGGCCGGTACGAATGCGGGTCTGGTCAACGCGCGACAGCGAGGCCAGAGAACGCATCATAATCTGCTCCGAGGGCATCTCGAGACTGAAGATGAGTACCGGCTTATCCTGCAGCATCGCCGCGTTTTCCACGAGGTTCATCGCAAAAGTCGTCTTACCCATTGACGGACGCGCGGCGACAATAATCAGGTCCGACGGCTGAAGACCGGCGGTTTTTTTATTGAGATCGTCATAGCCGGTATTCACCCCGGTGACGCCGTCATGCGGCTGTTGGAAGAGCTGTTCAATACGCGCCACGGTAGCGTCGAGCACGTCGGCGATATTCTTCGGCCCTTCATCTTTATTCGCGCGGCTTTCGGCAATTTTAAACACCCGGGATTCGGCGAGGTCGAGCAGATCTTCGCTGGTGCGGCCCTGGGGATCGAAACCAGCCTCGGCGATTTCATTCGCCACGGAGATCATTTCGCGTACCACCGCACGTTCGCGGACGATATCGGCATAAGCGCTGATGTTCGCCGCACTTGGCGTATTTTTCGATAATTCCGCCAGGTAGGCGAAGCCGCCGACGCTGTCCAGCTGCCCCTGACGCTCCAGCGATTCGGCGAGCGTAATCAGGTCAATCGGGCTGCCCGATTCCTGCAGGCGCGCCATTTCGGTGAAAATATGGCGATGCGGACGGGTATAAAAATCTTCCGAAACAACCCGCTCGGCAACATCGTCCCAGCGTTCGTTATCCAGCATTAAACCGCCCAACACCGACTGTTCCGCTTCAATCGAGTGCGGCGGGACCTTCAACCCATCGAGCTGATAATCACGCTCGCGGGGTTCAGTCTGTGGTTTGTTGAAGGGTTTATTTCCTGCCATAGTGAATGGAGTTACCGAGATAGTGAATGGGTCGAAAGATTACCACATTTCTGGAGGAAGCATGGCAACACGAATTGAATTTCACCAGCACGGAGGGCCTGATGTTCTGCAAGCGCTGGAGTTCACGCCGAAAGATCCCGCAGAGCACGAAATTCAGGTAGAGAATAAGGCCATCGGCATCAACTACATTGATACCTATATCCGCAGCGGCCTCTACCCGCCCCCGTCATTGCCGAGCGGTCTGGGTACCGAAGCCGCTGGCGTAGTAAGCAAAGTCGGCAGCGGCGTGAAACATATCAAAGCCGGCGATCGGGTGGTCTACGCGCAATCGGCGCTGGGAGCCTATAGCACCGTCCACAACGTGCCCGCGGATAAGGCCGCCATTTTGCCGGACGCGATCTCTTTCGAGCAGGCGGCGGCCTCATTCCTGAAAGGGCTCACGGTCTATTACCTGCTGCGGAAAACCTACGAGATCAAAGCGGGCGAGCCGTTCTTATTTCATGCGGCGGCCGGCGGCGTCGGGCTCATCGCCTGTCAGTGGGCCAAAGCGCTGGGCGCGAAGCTGATCGGTACCGTCGGCAGCGCGCAAAAAGCTGAACGCGCCAAACAGGCCGGCGCCTGGCAGATCATTAACTATCGCGAAGAGACTATCGTCGAGCGCCTGAAAGAGATCACCGACGGTAAGAAAGTCCACGTGGTTTATGATTCCGTCGGGAAAGATACCTGGGAAGCCTCCCTTGACTGCCTGCAGCGTCGGGGGCTGATGGTGAGCTTCGGCAACTCCTCCGGCCCGGTGACCGGCGTCAATCTCGGGATCCTCAATCAAAAAGGTTCGCTGTACGTCACCCGCCCTTCTCTGCAGGGCTATATCACCACGCGTGAAGAGCTGACGGAAGCCAGCAACGAGCTGTTTTCGCTGATCGCCAGCGGCGTGATAAAAGTGGATGTCGCGGAGAGCCAAAAATATGCGTTAACCGACGCCAGACGCGCACATGAGGTGCTGGAAAGCCGGGCGACGCAGGGTTCAAGTTTGCTCTTGCCGTAATGGCCGGAGCACTAAAGTTTAGGGCTTCCACATGGGAAGCCCTTACTTTTTTTGTTCGGCTGTATGTAGGGTACAGCACGATGAATTCGTTAACCCGCTAATAGTGACAGATTTAATAAGCAAAGCCTACGCTGTTTTATGCAAAAATCTTCAGGTTGTGACATACCGCTCAATACCTTAGTAGCGCCAGCGGTTATTAGCGCGATAACGGTTGTCGGTTGGTGATTTTATCGCCCGAATCACCCAAACCACAACAACGGCCAGCAGCAGCCACGGCAGCAGTTTAATCATTAACGCAAACAGACCGCCGACAAACATCAGCGCGGTCGCGACCACAATCGCGGCAATAATACCCAGCAGTGAAATGCCGGTGACCAATAACATGACAAAAAAGCCAATAACGAATATGAGTTCCAGCATCGTCTTTCCCCTAAAGAAATTTTATCTACCTTGCCGGATATTACAAAAATCGTGCCAAATATAACCTATTGAATAATAACAAAAACGCCCGGCACGATACGTGCAGGGCGTGGTGAATTTGACCAGGTTTTAGTGAAAAACTAACGCTTGTCGGCAACCAGTTTCAGCGCCTGTTCCAGCACGTTGATGTCCGCCCCGGCTTTATGCGCATTTTCGCTCAGATAGCGACGCCACTGGCGCGCCCCGGGGATCCCCTGAAACAGCCCGAGCATATGGCGCGTTACGTGCCCCAGATAAGTACCGTTGCTAAGCTCGCGTTCGATATAGGGATACATCGCCCGGACCACGGAAACCGGGTCAGCATCGACGCCTTCCACGCCGAAAATTTCCCGATCCACCGACGCCAGAATGCCTGGATTCTGATAGGCCTCACGGCCCACCATCACGCCGTCCATATGCGCAAGATGTTGTTTTGCTTCTTCCAGCGACTTAATGCCGCCGTTAATCGCCATCGTCAGATGCGGAAAATCATGCTTCAGCTGGTAAACGCGCGGATAGTCAAGCGGCGGGATCTCGCGGTTCTCTTTAGGGCTCAGCCCCGAAAGCCACGCTTTGCGCGCGTGGATAATAAACATCTCGCACTCGCCTTTCCCGGATACCGTTTCGATAAAATCACACAGAAACCCGTAGCTGTCCTGGTCGTCAATGCCGATACGGGTTTTCACCGTGACCGGGATCGACACGACGTCGCGCATGGCTTTAATACAGTCTGCCACCAGCTGCGCGTTCCCCATCAGGCAGGCGCCGAACATACCGTTCTGCACGCGATCGGACGGGCAGCCAACGTTCAGGTTAATTTCATCGTAGCCGCGCGCCTGCGCCAGCTTCGCGCAGTGCGCCAGCGCAGCCGGATCGCTGCCGCCGAGCTGCAGGGCGACCGGATGCTCTTCTTCGCTGTAGGCCAGATAGTCGCCCTTGCCGTGAATAATCGCACCGGTGGTCACCATTTCGGTGTACAGCAGCGTGTGGCGCGACAGCTGACGCAGAAAATAACGGCAGTGTCTGTCGGTCCAGTCGAGCATCGGCGCGATGGAAAAACGGTGAGCGGCGAAAGCAGTAGGCGTTGAATCTGACATCATGGCGAATAAATAAGCATCCGGGTAAAAAGGGGCGCTACTATAGCACAAAGATAAACCACTGACGCATAGCGTCAGCGCTCACCTTTTTTATCCCGCAATAAACGCTATATTTTCCGTGGTTTGCCGTCGTGAGGGCCAAAAAACTGCGGCGGATGGTCAACCCAGCGATCCTGTCGCGTGGCGGCATAGCCGGGGTTAAGCGGGTAGTAGATGCGATTAAATTTCTTATTTGCCTCGCCAACGACTAACAGGCGAACCTCCTGCTCGGTGTTATTGAGGAAGGTGTGGCAAATGCCGGTTCCGGCAGGAAAGCCGACGCTATCCCCCGGCTCCAGCTTCCAGAGATAGCCGTTAATCCACACTTCCGGATAACCTTCCAGCACGTAGATAAACTCTTCTTCGTCGCTCTCCGCATGCGGATAAGAGGTTCGGCGTCCGGGCGGTAGACGCTCATGGTGGATCCCCAGGCGATTCAGCCGCAGGCCCCGCGCCAGCGGCGCGCCGATGGAGAAAAGCTCAGTACTGTCGGGATAGGTGGAATCATCCACGCCTTCCAGTTCACGCCAGTGTCGAATGCAGTCAGGTCGTTTCATCGTTTTCTCCCGAAAATGAGATGCATCAGGTATAGCATAAGGTGGCAAGGTTGAGCGACCCCAGGAGCGCGGCTGGGACGAATTGGCGCAGCCAGCGCGCAGGTAACGTGAAGTGTGACGGGTATAGCCCGCCGGGTCTCGGCGTTTTACCGGTATCGTGATAAAGTAACAGTTTCAGATTCACGCAACCAGAGGACGCTCATGGATAAGACCACTTCGCAACAAATGTTAGCGCATGCTGAAAAGCTGTGCGCGCAGCGTGGCGTGCGCCTGACCCCGCAGCGCCTTGAAGTATTGCGTTTGATGAGCCTGCAGCAAGGGGCAATCAGCGCCTACGACCTGCTCGATCTCCTTCGTGAAAAAGAGCCTCAGGCGAAACCGCCGACGGTGTACCGGGCGCTGGAGTTTTTACTCGAGCAAGGGTTCGTGCATAAGGTGGAATCCACCAATAGCTACGTGCTGTGTCACCTTTTCGATCAGCCGACCCACAGCTCGGCGATGTTTATCTGCGACCGCTGCGGCGGCGTCAAAGAAGAGTGTGCGGAAGGCGTCGAAGATATTATGCATACGCTGGCGGCAAGAATGGGATTCGCCCTGCGCCACAACGTCATTGAGGCTCACGGCCTGTGCGCCGCCTGCGTCGAGGTTGAATCCTGCAGTACGCCGGGCCACTGCCACCACGACCATACCATCCAGATCAAAAAGAAAGCCCGCTGAGGCGTTAGCCGCAGCGGGAATCAAGGGTGTATACCCGTCATACTTCAAGTTGCATGTGCGTTGGCTTTGTTACTCGGCTCATCCATGAGCCTCGCCCTTCGGGCCGCCGGGATACGGCGTTCAAATCTGTTCCAGACAGATTTGTCGCTCACCCCAGTCACTTACTGGAGTAAGCTCCTGGGGATTCTCTGCGTTGCCGCGTTACTCGGCCTGCGGCCTCGCCCCTCCGGGGCCAGCGCAAGCGCTGTTCAAAGCACGAGTGCCTTGTCCTGCAACTCGAATTATTTAGGGTATAAATCGTTAGAGCAGGCAATAGTAAGGGGTTAAAACACGCCGTTTTCGCTACCAGCGATAGTCGTTTTTGGTTTCCCAGTCGGTCACTTCTTTCTCTGCCTGGTCTTTGGCGTAACCGTAACGTTCCTGAATTCTGCCCACCAGCTGGTCGCGTTTGCCTTCAATGACGGTCATGTCATCGTCGGTCAGCTTGCCCCATTTTTCTTTCGCTTTACCTTTGAACTGTTTCCAGTTACCGCCGATTTCGTCTTTATTCATCATGCATTCCTCATCGTTCGGTTATCGTTCGGTGAATGAACAGCCCGCTGTGTGCCGGACATGACTTAACTATAGATGAGTATCCTGAGTAAGATTTATTATTCGGAATCTTTAACCATCAGATGCGCCAAATGCATTACGAAAACCAGGTTCCGCGCTGCCAGTGGCGCTGCCAGATAACCGCCAGAGAAACGCCGCGCAGAGCGAGAAAGACCGTCAGCGCCAGCCACAGTCCGTGGTTACCGAGCGTCGGTACCGTCAGCAGCGTCAGGGCAAACCCCGCCGCCGCTACCGCCATGCTGTTGCGCATCTCCGCCCCCCGCGTCGCGCCGATAAACATGCCGTCCAGCAGGTAGCACCAGACGCCAATGACCGGCAGTATCATCTGCCAGACCAGATAGCGGTCGGCCAGCTGCTGCAGCGAAGGCAGCGAGGTCAGCAAAGCGATAATCTGCTCACCGGCAAGGCCGTAAATCAGCGCAAACGCCAGCGCCACCATCCCTGACTGGCGGCAGGCCGCGTGCCAGACGGCAAGCAGCTGGCTGTCGTCGCGCGCGCCGTAGGCCTGCCCGGAGTGCGCCTCCACGGCGTAGGCAAAACCGTCCAGCGCATAGGCGGTAAAGGTCAGCATCGTCATGAGGACCGCATTGACCGCGACGATATCGGCGCCAAGGCGGGCGCCAAATACCGTCACCGCCCCGAAGCAGAGCTGTAGCAGCAGCGAGCGCAGCATGATGTCGCGATTCAGCGCCAGCAGGCGGCGTATATCGCCGCGCCAGGCGTTTTTCAGCATCGACAGGGAAACGCCGCGCAGCGCCAGCACGCGTCTCGCCATCAGCAGGCCAATAAAGAAAGTGACGTATTCTGCGGTGACCGTCGCCAGCGCCGCCCCCTGCACGTTCATATGCAGGCCCATCACCAGCCATAAATCGAGCACAATGTTGAGGACGTTGCCGACTACCAGCAGGATCACCGGCGCTCTGGCGTACTGCACGCCCAGCAGCCAGCCCAGCAGGACCAGATTCGCCAGCGATGCCGGCGCGCTTAGCCAGCGGAGTTCCAGGAAGCGTCTGGCCTGTTCGAGCACGGCTTCGCTACCGCCGACGATATGCAGCGCCAGGTCGATTAACGGCATCCGTAAGAGCACAATCGCCGCCCCGGCGGTCAGAGCCAGGCCCAGCGGCTGTACCAGCGCACGCGCCAGCCGCTGCGGATCTTTTGCGCCAAACGCCTGCGCCGTCAGTCCGGTGGTACTCATTCGCAGGAACAACAGTAGCATAAAGAGGAAGCTGGTCGCCGTTGCGCCAACCGCCACGCCCCCCAGATAAACCGGGCTGTCGAGGTGGCCAATAACGGCGGTATCCACCAGCCCCAGCAGCGGAACGGTGATATTGGAGAAGATCATGGGCAGCGCTAAGCGCCACAGGGCTTTGTCGGCGGCGTTAAAAAGCATGGAGAAAGAGCCCAAATGAGGAAAAACGGCGCAGCATCATGCATCAGGTGATGATGCCGCGAGGTGAAGAGATTACTGCCAGTTGCCGTTGCGGATAACGCCGACGGCCAGGCCTTCAATAGTGAAGCTTTGCTCGCGAAGATCCACCACGATCGGCGAGAATTCGCTGTTTTCCGGCAGCAGTTCAACGACGTTACCCTGCTTTTTCAGTCGCTTCACGGTAACTTCTTCGTCGATGCGCGCCACAACCACCTGGCCATTGCGCACATCCTGCGTTTTATGGACGGCCAGCAGGTCGCCATCAAGAATACCGATGTCTTTCATCGACATCCCGCTAACGCGCAGCAGAAAATCGGCATTCGGCTTAAACATAGCCGGATCGACCTGATAGTGACCTTCGATATGCTGCTGGGCCAGCAGCGGCTCACCCGCCGCGACGCGGCCAATAAGCGGCAGACCCGTTTCTTCTTCCGTCAGCAGACGAATACCGCGGGAGGCGCCGGAAACGATCTCGATTGCGCCTTTACGCGCCAGCGCTTTCAGGTGTTCTTCCGCCGCGTTTGGGGAACGGAACCCCAAGCGCTGAGCAATCTCCGCACGCGTCGGCGGCATGCCCGTCTGGCTGATATGATCCCGAATGAGATCAAACACCTCTTGCTGCCTGGTCGTTAACGCTTTCATTCCGCCCCCTGGGTGTATATACAGTTATGCTGTGAGTATATACAGCTAACGGTGATTTTGGAACCACATTTCACACAAAAATCAGGAGTTTCTTTCCGTTTTGCGAGCCGCTACGCCAGGCGTTAGCGGTAGTTTGCCCATAAAAGCGTTCCCCACGCGATCAGCGCGATGATGATCGCCAGCAATACCGCCGCCGATCCCATGTCTTTCGCTCGCCCCGACAGCTCGTGATGTTCAGGGCCAATACGGTCAACAACCGCCTCAATCGCGCTATTGATAATTTCAACTATCATCACTAGCAGGACCGAGCTAATCAACAGCACCCGGGTGATGGCATCGACGTCTAACCAGCAGGCGATCGCCACGGCAACAACGGCCGCGATGCCTTCCTGACGAAAGGCGGCCTCGTTGACCCACGCCGCCCGGAATCCTTTCCAGGAATACCCTGCCGCTTTAATAATTCGGGTTAACCCAGTGGTATTATTGGCCATCAAACAAACCTTTTTATGTAAATGACGTCAATGAGTGTACGCGTTTGCCGCGTTACAACGGAAATTTTGCGCACTTTCTGTTATTCTTGCGGCGCATTTGCATGATTAACCAGAGGCTTCACATCGTCTATGTCTGGCTGGCAACGAATTTACTATAAATTACTGAATTTACCATTAAGGGCGCTGGTAAAAAGCAAGTCGATTCCGGCACAACCTGCTCAGGAATTAGGCCTGGATACCTCGCGTCCCATTATGTATGTCCTGCCCTACAATTCGAAGGCGGACCTGCTGACGCTGCGCGCGCAATGTCTGGAACATGAGTTACCGGACCCGCTGGAGCCGCTCGAGATCGACGGCGGCCTGCTTCCGCGCTACGTATTTATCCACGGCGGACCGCGCGTGTTTACCTATTACACGCCGAAAGAAGAGTCTATCAAGCTCTTTCACGACTACCTGGATTTGCACCGCAACCATCCCGATCTTGACGTGCAGATGGTGCCGGTTTCGGTGATGTTCGGTCGCGCGCCGGGGCGTGAAAAAGGCGAGGTGAACCCGCCGCTGCGCATGCTCAACGGCATTCAGAAATTCTTCGCCGTCCTGTGGCTGGGCCGCGACAGCTTTGTCCGTTTCTCGCCTTCGGTCTCGCTGCGTAAGATGGCGGACGAACACGGTACCGATAAAACCATCGCCCAGAAGCTGGCCCGCGTGGCGCGCATGCACTTCGCCCGTCAGCGTCTGGCGGCGGTCGGCCCGCGCCTGCCCGCGCGCCAGGATCTGTTTAATAAACTGCTGGCGTCGAAAGCCATTGCCCGTGCGGTAGAAGACGAAGCACGCAGCAAGAAAATTTCTCATGAAAAGGCGCAGCAAAACGCTATCGCCCTGATGGAAGAGATCGCCGCAAACTTCTCCTATGAGATGATTCGCCTGACCGACCGCGTGCTGGGCTTTACCTGGAACCGGCTGTATCAGGGCATTAACGTGCATAACGCCGAGCGCGTGCGCCAGCTGGCGCATGAAGGCCACGAGATCGTTTATGTCCCGTGCCACCGCAGCCATATGGACTATCTGCTGCTCTCTTACGTCATTTATCATCAGGGCCTGGTGCCGCCGCATATCGCCGCCGGTATCAACCTGAACTTCTGGCCCGCCGGTCCGATCTTCCGTCGCGGCGGCGCGTTCTTTATTCGCCGCACGTTCAAGGGCAATAAGCTTTACTCAACCGTATTCCGCGAATATCTCGGCGAGCTGTTCAGCCGCGGCTATTCGGTGGAGTATTTCGTTGAAGGCGGGCGTTCGCGTACCGGACGCCTGCTGGATCCGAAAACCGGCACCCTGTCGATGACCATTCAGGCGATGCTGCGCGGCGGTAATCGCCCCATCACCCTGGTGCCGATTTACATCGGCTACGAGCACGTGATGGAGGTCGGTACCTACGCCAAAGAGCTACGCGGTGCGACGAAAGAGAAAGAGAGCCTGCCGCAGATGCTGCGCGGCTTGAGCAAGCTGCGAAATCTCGGCCAGGGCTACGTTAACTTCGGCGAACCCCTGCCGCTGATGGCCTATCTGAACCAGCATGTGCCGGACTGGCGCGAGTCTATCGACCCTATCGAAGCGGTTCGCCCTTCCTGGCTGACCCCGACGGTGAATAATATCGCCTCGGATCTGATGGTGCGCATCAATAATGCCGGCGCGGCTAACGCCATGAACCTGTGCTGTACCGCGCTTCTGGCATCGCGTCAGCGTTCACTGACCCGCGAGCAGCTCACCGAGCAGCTGGAGTGCTATCTCGCCCTGCTGCGCAACGTGCCATATTCAGCGGATGCGACTACGCCTGCGGCTTCGGCCAGCGAGCTGATTGACCACGCGCTGCAGATGAACAAGTTCGAAGTTGAGAAAGATACCATTGGCGATATCATCATTCTGCCGCGCGAGCAGGCCGTCCTGATGACCTACTACCGCAACAACATCGCCCATATGCTGGTGATGCCGTCGCTGTTAGCCGCCATCGTCACTCAGCATCGTCGTATTACCCGTGCCGAAATCCTGCGTCACGTCGAGATGTTCTATCCGTTCCTGAAGGCCGAGCTGTTCCTGCGCTGGGAAAAAGCGGAGCTGGCGGGCGTCGTCGATGCGCTGCTCGCTGAGATGCAGCGTCAGGGCCTCATCGCCCTGAACGACGATGAGGTGAGCGTCAATCCGTCTCATGCCCGTTCTCTGCAACTGCTGGCCGCAGGCGCGCGCGAAACGCTGCAGCGCTACGCCATTACCTTCTGGCTGCTGAGCGCTAACCCGTCAATCAACCGCAGTTCGCTGGAGAAAGAGAGCCGCACCGTGGCGCAGCGCCTGTCCGTTCTGCACGGCATCAACGCGCCGGAGTTCTTCGATAAGGCGGTGTTCAGCACGCTGGTGTTGACCCTGCGTGACGAAGGCTATATCAGCGATACCGGGGACGCCGAGCCGGAAGAGACGTTGAAGATCTACCGCATGCTGGCGGATCTGATTACTTCGGATGTGCGATTAACGATTGAAAGCGTTACCCAGGATGAAGCGTAACGTTTAAAGAAATGTCCCGGCCTGCGCCGGGCTACCGGACCCTGCGGTTTTGTAGCCCGGCTAAGGCGTTTACGCCGCAAGCCGGGAAACCCACAGCGCTACTGCATATATCCCATCGCCAGGCCGAGAAACAGCACCAGCCCCACGTAGTTATTGTTCATAAACGCCTTAAAGCAGGCATCGCGTTCGCGTTTAAATATCAGCTTCTGCTGCCAGGCAAACAGCGCCGCGGCGATAAACAACGACCAGTAATACTCCCAGCCCAGCCCGCTCAGCCAGCCTACCGCGGCCATCAGACCCAGTACCGCCACCTGTAAAATACCGATGATTAAGCGATCGTTGTCGCCAAAGAGAATCGCCGTCGATTTGATACCGATTTTGACGTCATCATCACGATCGACCATCGCATATTGGGTATCGTAGGCCACCGCCCACAGGATATTGGCGAGGAACATCAGCCAGCAGCTCAGCGGCAGCGATTCGCTGACCGCCGAAAAGGCCATCGGGATCGACCAGCCGAACGCCGCGCCCAGCACGACCTGAGGCAGGTGGGTATAGCGCTTCATAAACGGATATACCCATGCCAGCGCCAGCGCCGCTACCGACAGCAGAATGGTCATGGTGTTCAGGGTCAACACCAGCAGAAACGAAAGCAGCACCAGCACGACAAACAGCGTCCGCGCCTCCTTTTCGCTAACGTCGCCGCTCGGCAACGGGCGGCGGGCCGTCCGTTTGACGTGGCCGTCAAACTTGCGATCGGCATAGTCGTTGACCACGCAGCCTGCGGCGCGCATCAGCCAGACGCCGGCGACAAAAACGGCGAGGATCCATAGCGGCGGTATCCCCGGCGTCGCCACCCACAGCGCCCATAGCGTCGGCCACAGCAGCAGCAGCGCGCCAATCGGTTTGTCAGTACGCATCAGGCGGTGAAACGCCAGCAGCTTGTTCTGCGTCAGACTCCACTCCATTTCATTTTCCTCTTAATACAACGGCGATGCAGGCAAAAACAGTTCCGTCAGCAGCAGCGGTTTGCCGCTCAACCGGAGGCGGGAACGACGCCCCCACAGCTCTGCATGACGACCAATTTCAATAAAATCACGGGTTAGCGTCGATGACGTGAAGAGATAGCGGCCCAACGGCGTTTGCCCCAGCTGTTGCAGCGCCAGTTCGGGGCCGCTCAGCGTTGATTCGGGCACTATCGTGCGCCCGGCCAGCCAGGGTTCACCGTTGGCGCAAAGAATGATTTCCCGCAGCCAGTAGCGGGGTTCGCTCGGTAACAGGGGCGCCTCACCGGCCAGCGCGTCGCGTCCAACAAAACCTTCGTTAACCATGATGACGCTGACTTTCTTCCCCTGCTGCTCAAAGCGTTTGGTCATTGAGTCTTCCAGCAATAGCCAGTCGCGCAGATGCGCATCCAGCGGGGGCATAGCGGCAAAATAATGCAGCGCACGCAGTTGCGTAAGCGCAGGATGTGGCATGCCTGAATCTCCGGTACATAACGTAAAGGTATTGTATCGCAGAATGGGGCATCGGGGGCGGGCAAACGTCAATATACGATCATCCGCGCAACAGCCGTGCAACAGAGGCTGCGGCGCGCTAAAAAAAAGTGCGCCCTGACGGACGCACCTAAAGGCTGTGCCTAAACATCAGCATTGCGGGGAGACGGTCACCCCTTGCCTTTTACACTGCTGATAAAGGTGGAACGAGCAGATTTCGAGCCAAGACGTTCAGCTTCGTTCATCAATTTCAGGGCTTTATCGATATCGCCTTTCGCAACCGCCTGCTTAATGCCGTTGTTGAAATAGGTTTCGGTGTCATCAAGCATCGGTTCGCTTTTCGCCGCCGGAGCCGGGGCCGGCGCGACAACCGGCGCTGCGGTATTGCCAACGGTCACCGGGCCATTGCCGGAAGAGCCAAACAGCGGACCAACCAGCACGCTGGAGCCGCTATTGGTTTTGACTTTTAGCTTCAGCACGCCATCGGTGGTGTGGCGGGCAATCGGGTCTGGAATATCCGGCACGGCATTGCCCGCGCCTTTAGCGTAAGCTTTCGCCGGATCAAGCAGAGTCGTGGTTTGTTGTAGATCTTTTTCCGTCGTAAAGACCAGCACGTAAAGCTTCTGCTGCCCCAGCGCCGGGGTCAGGCGCATGACGCCTTCAAGCCGATCCGCGGTCATTACGCCGGGCTGCTGATAGGTAAAATAGCTGCTGGGGAAGAACGCGGATGGCGTCATATTCTGATCGAGAATCAGCACGTTCGGCGCAAAAATCTGTTTTTGCTTATTCACTTCGCTCGTGAGCGTCAGGGTCAGTTCGCCAATATTCGCCGGAACGCTCCAGGCCGCAACCGGGCCGGAGATGCCGGCAACATCCAGGCGCTGGCCGCCCGTGAGTAAATCAACGGTCTGCGTTTTAGATTGATCGACTGGCGTCCAGACGAGCTGCTGCAGGGCAGCGCCGGGGATGGCGGGCGCTGCGCTGGTGTTTTGCGGGACAAAGTTGACGTCGGCAAGGCTCATTCCCGGCGCGCATGCCAACATTCCTGCGGATAAACACAGGGCGACGAGAGTTTTCTTCATTTTCATTGTTCTCACCTCGGATAGCGTAGGTTTAGCGGTGGCCAGGCAATAGCGCGCTAATCCTGAAGAATCAGGAGGGGCAGAGCCCCTCCGTGTCACTACATGATTACGGCGGTGTTACCACCAAACTTCCATCTGCGCACCGAAGGTCACTTCGCTATCGTTACCGCGGCTGGAGGTGTAAACCCCGTTACCGCTGCCGTCTTTAGTCTGCAGACCGGAGGTGTTGCTGTAGCCCCAGTTCTCATCCCATTTTGCGTAGGTCGCGAAAATACGGATTGCCGGGCGAGACCAGACGCTGTTACCCGCCTGCCATTGCTGGGCCAGGGTAATTTTGTACTGGTTGTTGTTTTCGCTGGTGCGCTGAGATTTCACGTTGTCGTAACCGACTTCCAGCTGGGTGCTCATGATCGGCGTCCATTTGTACATCGGACGAACACCGACGGTGTACCAGGTAGAACCGTTGTTGCTGTCCAGGTCCACGTCCTGGTACATCGCAACGTACATCAGGCCCCAGTCATCGTTGAAGTCCATCGCGCCGTGATCCAGAACGCGGATCATGCTGCCGTTGTTATCGATGCTGGTTCCCTGGGAGTGACCGCTGTTCCAGGAGGTCATCGAGTCGGTCGCATACTGAACAACAAACTTGTTGAAGCCGCCCCAGATAGACTGAGTATGTTCACCGGTGAACATCCAGCCGTCTTTTGATGCGCCATCAACCAGACGGTAATCGTCCTGCGGGTTAGCGCGGCCATAATCCACGCCTAACTCCAGTACGCCGCCCGGGTTGATTTCCATACCGGCCAGACGCACGTCAAAGACGTCGTTTGCGGTTTTAGCAGCAAATTTCTTGGTGTCATCGCTGGAGAAAGTGTAAGAACCGCCGCTTTCTGAGTTACGCGTGGCCGCCAGAGAGAGTTTACCGAAGCCGAGGTCAACGTTTTCCAGACCCGCACCCGGGCCGGAGATATCCCAGTAGTAGAAGTCGATCATGTGAACGTCATGACGCTGGTAGAAGCGCTTACCGGCCCACAGGGTAGAACCCGGCAGCCAGTCAATCAGGTTTTTACCCTGGATGTTAGCTTCACGAAACGCCGGAGAGGTACTTTCCCAGTCATCTTCCTGATTTACGGAATAAGCGACGTTAGTATCGAAATAAAAACTCTTATCACCTTCTTTCCACAACTCCTGGCCCAGCTTCAGTTCCGCATAGGTTTCACATTCGTTGCCAAGACGGTATTTGCTTTGAGCACCCGTGGCTTTGAAGCACTGTTGCTCACCGCCGCTGCCGGTCCAGCCGATACCAGAACGAGCGTAGCCGTGGAAATCAACGGCCAGCGCCTGAGCAGACATAACGCCTGCCGCAACGGCGACCGCCAGTGGAAGTTTGCGCAGAGTAATCATCATTCTATCTCCTGAGATCATTGCTTTTCTTTGAACACTTCACCCTTCGGGCTGCCTCTTTGTTGGCTGCGCTCACTCACCCTGGTCACGTACTTTTGTACGCTCCCAGGGATTCATTCCCTTGCCGCCTCGATGCAGCGCGAATGGTTTTGTGTTTTTTTTTAGTTAGAAGCCTTACACGCCCGGCTCTTTATGCAGCCGACGACAAGCGGTGCCATCCTCACGGAATAAATGGCAGCGCTCCGGCGGCAAACCGATGGCGAATGTGGCTCCCTCTTCTACCAGCACCACGTCGTTCTGGCGGTAAACCAGGTTTTGACGGATGGATGGGATCTGGATATGAATTTGCGTTTCGTGGCCGAGCTGTTCGACCACCTGAACTTCACCTTCAAGGGTGACGTCGGCGATATCGCTGGGCAGCAGATGTTCCGGGCGAATCCCTAAGGACATGTTGGCGCCGACCTGAACGCGGGCGCTGTCCACCGGCAGCCAGACCTGCTGACGGTTTGGCAGCTCCACCTGCACCTGCTCAATGGCGGTAGCGGTGACTTTCACCGGCAGGAAGTTCATCTTCGGCGAGCCAATAAAGCCCGCGACGAAACGATCCGCCGGGTAGTGATAGAGTTCGAGAGGCTTCCCGACCTGCGCGACGCGACCGGCGTCCAGCACCACAATCTTGTCGGCCAGGGTCATCGCTTCGACCTGGTCGTGGGTCACGTAAATCATCGTGCGGCCAAGACGCTTATGCAGACGGGAAATCTCAATGCGCATCTGCACGCGCAGCGCGGCATCGAGGTTAGAGAGCGGTTCATCCAGCAGGAACACGCGCGGTTCAGCCACCAGGGTACGGCCAATCGCCACGCGCTGACGCTGACCGCCGGAAAGCGCTTTCGGTTTGCGCTCCAGCAGATGGGCCAGCTGAAGAACCTCCGCCACCTGAGTCACGCGCTGGTTAATCAGCTCTTTTTTGGCGCCGGCCAGCTTCAGGCCAAAAGACATGTTTTCCGCGACGGAAAGGTGGGGGTAAAGCGCATAAGACTGAAACACCATCCCGATACCGCGCTCGGCGGGCGGGACATCATTCATTCGGGTATCGCCAATCAGCAGATCGCCGCTGGTCACCGTTTCCAGCCCGGCAATCATACGCAGCAGGGTGGATTTGCCGCAGCCTGATGGCCCAACAAACACGACGAACTCCCCATCCTGGATCTCGAGATTGATATCTTTCGATACCACTACGTCACCCCAGGCTTTCGTTACATTTCGCAGCTGTACGCTCGCCATGCCCTTCTCCCTTCGTTACAACCTGTCACTTAACGACACATTCAAGATGGGCTGACTATGCGGCATTCATAAATAGGGTAAATCCTCCACCCCCGGCTTTTTTATGGGGGAGGAGGCGGGAGGATGAGAGATTGCGTCTCGCCGCCGGGGGGGACGGACGGACGTCGATTTCGTGATGTAGCCTGCAAAATTGGCCGCCTTTTTATGTGCTCCAGGACTCATAACCGGCATTTCTGCAATGGAGATCACACTATCGGGGGATGGGGCGTAGACATGGGGAGGATGGAAAGAGGTTGTTAAAAAAGGAAACTCATCACCGTTAAGCCACTCAAGTGTATCCACGAGCACATCACCAAATAGGACGGGTATATGAAAATCAAAACTGGCGCTCGCATCCTCGCGCTGTCTGCATTGACCACGATGATGTTTTCCGCCTCTGCCCTCGCAAAAATCGAAGAAGGTAAGCTGGTTATCTGGATTAACGGCGACAAAGGCTACAACGGCCTCGCTGAAGTGGGTAAAAAGTTTGAAAAAGACACCGGCATTAAAGTATCCGTAGAGCATCCGGATAAGCTGGAAGAGAAATTCCCGCAGGTTGCCGCGACCGGCGACGGCCCTGACATCATCTTCTGGGCTCACGACCGTTTTGGCGGCTACGCGCAGTCCGGCCTGCTGGCGGAAATCACCCCGGATAAAGCGTTCCAGGACAAACTCTATCCGTTCACCTGGGATGCGGTTCGCTATAACGGCAAGCTGATTGCCTACCCGGTTGCCGTTGAAGCGCTGTCGCTGATCTATAACAAAGACCTGGTGCCAAACCCGCCGAAAACCTGGGAAGAGATCCCGGCGCTGGATAAAGAACTGAAAGCGAAAGGTAAGAGCGCGCTGATGTTCAACCTGCAAGAACCGTACTTCACCTGGCCGCTGATCGCCGCCGACGGCGGTTATGCGTTCAAGTTTGAAAACGGCAAGTACGACGTGAAAGACGTAGGCGTGGATAGCGCTGGCGCGAAAGCGGGCCTGACCTTCCTGGTCGACCTTATCAAGAACAAGCATATGAACGCCGACACCGACTACTCCATCGCGGAAGCGGCATTCAACAAAGGCGAAACCGCGATGACCATCAACGGTCCGTGAGCGTGGTCTAACATCGATAAGAGCAAGGTTAACTACGGCGTTACCCTGCTGCCGACCTTCAAAGGCAACCCTTCTAAACCGTTCGTTGGCGTACTGAGCGCCGGTATTAACGCCGCCAGCCCGAACAAAGAACTGGCGAAAGAGTTCCTCGAAAACTACCTGATGACCGATCAGGGTCTGGATGAAGTGAACAAGGACAAACCGCTGGGCGCGGTCGCGCTGAAATCCTTCCAGGAAAAACTGGAAAAAGATCCGCGTATCGCCGCCACCATGGCTAACGCCCAGAAAGGTGAAATCATGCCGAATATTCCGCAGATGTCCGCCTTCTGGTATGCCGTTCGTACCGCAGTGATCAACGCCGCTAGCGGTCGCCAGACCGTCGATGCGGCGCTGAAAGACGCACAGGCTCGTATCACCAAGTAATACGGTTTCCCTTATTTCTTAGGGAATAAGGTTTGTTGAATACGTTGTTACGCGAAATCATTCGCGCTACATCGAGGCGGCAAGGATGCAAATCCCAGGAGCTTACATCAGTAAGTGACTGGGGTACGCATCCGCAGCCAACAAAGAGGTAGCGCGAAGGATAAAGTGTAAAGAGGATGATCCCCATGGATGTCGTGAAAAAGAAGCACTGGTGGCAAAGCCCGCAGCTCACATGGTCTGTGATCGGCTTGCTGTGCCTGCTGGTGGGTTACCTTGTTGTTTTGATGTACGCCCAGGGGGAGTACCTGTTTGCCATCATGACGCTGATTTTGAGCTCGGTTGGCCTGTATATTTTTTCCAATCGCAAGGCCTACGCCTGGCGCTATGTTTATCCGGGTCTCGCCGGGATGGGGCTGTTCGTCCTGTTCCCGCTGATCTGCACTATCGCTATCGCTTTCACCAACTACAGCAGCACTAACCAGCTGACCTTCGAACGCGCCCAACAGGTGCTGATGGACCGCTCCTTCCAGGCGGGCAAATCCTACAACTTCGCGCTTTATCCGGCGGGAGATGAGTGGAAGCTGGCGCTGACCGACGGCGAAAGCGGCAAAAACTATCTTTCCGACGCCTTTAAATTCGGCGGCGAACAGAAGCTGGCCTTAAAAGAGGCAGACGCCCTGCCGGAAGGCGAGCGCGCCACGCTGCGCGTGATTACGCAAAACCGTACCGCCCTGAACCAGCTGACCGCCGTGTTGCCGGATGAAAGCAAAGTCATTATGAGCTCCCTGCGTCAGTTCTCCGGTACCCAGCCGCTGTACGCGCTGGCCAGTGACGGCACGCTGACCAACAACCAGAGCGGCGTGAAATACCGTCCGAACGCCGAGGTCGGTTTCTATCAGGCGATGAACGCCGACGGTAGCTGGGGCAGCGAAAAGCTCAGCCCGGGCTACACCGTGACCATCGGCTGGGATAACTTCACTCGCGTGTTCCAGGATGAAGGCATCCAGAAACCGTTCTTCGCGATTTTCGTCTGGACGGTGGTGTTCTCCGTTCTGACCGTGATTCTCACCGTTGCGGTCGGCATGGTGCTCGCCTGTCTCGTCCAGTGGGAAGCCCTGAAAGGTAAAGCGATTTACCGCGTACTGCTGATTCTGCCTTACGCCGTACCGTCGTTTATCTCGATTCTGATTTTCAAAGGGTTGTTCAACCAGAGCTTTGGTGAGATCAACATGATGCTCAGCGCGCTGTTCGGCATCAAGCCGGCCTGGTTTAGCGACCCGACCACCGCGCGTACCATGATTATCATCGTCAACACCTGGCTGGGCTATCCGTACATGATGATCCTGTGCATGGGCCTGCTGAAAGCGATTCCTGACGATTTATATGAAGCCTCGGCAATGGATGGCGCTACGCCGTTCCAGAACTTCTTCAAAATTACGCTGCCGCTGCTGATCAAGCCGCTGACGCCGCTGATGATCGCCAGCTTCGCCTTTAACTTTAACAACTTCGTGCTGATTCAGCTGTTGACCAACGGCGGGCCGGACCGGCTCGGCACCACCACGCCGGCGGGCTACACCGACCTGCTGGTGAGCTATACCTACCGTATCGCCTTTGAAGGCGGCGGCGGTCAGGACTTCGGCCTTGCGGCGGCTATCGCCACGCTGATCTTCCTGCTGGTAGGCGCCCTGGCGATTGTTAACCTGAAAGCCACACGTATGAAGTTTGATTAAGGGAGATAACGATTATGGCTATGGTTCAACCCAAATCTCAGAAGCTGCGCCTGTTCACGACGCACCTCCTGCTGCTGATTTTTATCGCGGCGATTATGTTCCCGCTGCTGATGGTCATCGCTATCTCTCTGCGCGAAGGGAACTTCGCCACCGGTAGCCTGATCCCCGAAAGTATCTCCTGGGAGCACTGGCGGCTGGCGCTCGGCTTCAGCGTCGAACACGCTGATGGTCGCGTCACGCCGCCCCCCTTCCCGGTGCTGCTGTGGCTGTGGAACTCCATCAAGGTGGCAGGCATTACCGCCATTGGCATCGTCGCGCTTTCTACCACCTGCGCTTACGCTTTTGCCCGCATGCGCTTCCCGGGTAAAGCAACGCTGCTGAAAGGGATGCTGATTTTCCAGATGTTCCCCGCGGTGCTGTCGCTGGTCGCGCTGTACGCCCTGTTTGACCGTCTCGGCCAGTACGTGCCGTTCGTCGGCCTGAATACCCACGGCGGCGTCATCTTCGCCTATATGGGCGGTATCGCGCTGCACGTCTGGACAATCAAAGGTTACTTCGAAACCATCGACGGCTCGCTGGAAGAAGCGGCGGCGCTGGACGGTGCGACCCCATGGCAGGCTTTCCGCCTCGTGCTGCTCCCGCTGTCGGTACCGATTCTGGCGGTGGTGTTTATTCTGTCGTTCATCGCGGCGATCACCGAAGTGCCGGTGGCCTCCCTGCTGCTGCGCGATGTGAACAGCTATACCCTTGCGGTCGGAATGCAACAGTATCTCAACCCGCAGAACTATCTGTGGGGCGACTTTGCCGCCGCGGCGGTGCTTTCCGCCATTCCGATTACCGTGGTGTTCCTGCTGGCCCAGCGCTGGTTGGTTAACGGCCTGACGGCTGGCGGAGTGAAAGGTTAATTTTTTTGTAACACCCGCCCCAAATTTCAGATGAGGGCCGACGGTTTAGCGGTAATGCGCGACCCCAACCGGGTATTACCGCCGTCGCCCTCAGCTGAAAAAGTAAGGCAAATGCCACTGCTATCCTCAACTGGACCCTACATAAATTCTATTTGTGACTGTTGGTCAGCGGCCCTGGAGGCCGCTTTTTTTATTCGCGCTTCAGACGGTTGGAGTTACACAGCCAGAGCGTTATCACCAGAATCAGGATCGCCGCGGAGTAAATCAGCACCGCCATAGGCGACTCATGATCGATAATGATCAGGCGGACGATTGCGGTGATGCCGATATAGACAAAGTAGCGCAGCGGGAAGTGAAATCCCGACTCAAAGTACTTCACTATCAGCGCGATAAACTCGAAATAGAGGAAGTAGACCACCAGCCCTTCCACCAGCTTGTACTTGCTGACAGGCTCCGGGGTGAACAGGACGTGCGCCAGATGCAGCGTCTCCTTTCCCAGAAATACGATCAGAATGACCCCCAGGCACAGCAGGCCAAGATTCAAAACGGTTTGCATTGCGGTTGCAATAAAACTCACCAACGGACGATAAACCGGCGGCATAGGTACACCTCATCATCATGATTTCCTGTGACCTGTATAACGCAAAAATGTGATCCAGATCTACATTTGTGAGTCCCTTCTTTCCACTGCTTGCCTTTCTCATCTCCGATGAAATACGTAAAAAGAGAAATTTTTACTTTCGGCAACGCTGTGAGGTAGTTAACTAAATCCCTTTTTATGTTCAAAAAACAGAATATAAATACCCGTCAAATCAGTTAATTAACCATAATAAGATCACAATTTTACAATATTGTAATAAGCGAATATTTTTCTCTTTCAGGCATAAATTACGCCCGCATTAGAGTAAGTTTTTCCTTAGAAATTGACTTAGCATACTCGCAGATTAATAAACCCTCGTTAGCGGAACGATATAAAACATGACTACTGAACACTCATCCCTGTTTATAAACTGGCTAAAAAAAGAAGTGGCTCCGGCATTAGGCTGTACGGAACCCGTTGCTATTTCTTTTACCGCCGCTTACGCTGCGAAACATTTAGATACGGCTTGTCAAAACATTAGCGGCTTTATTTCTGCGAACCTGTACAAGAATGCGATGGGCGTAACTATTCCGGGCACTTCCGTCAGCGGGGTGGCGCTCGCAGCCGCAATTGGCGCATTTGGTGGCGATGCGGATAAAGGTTTAAAAACGCTGGAGGGAATTACCGAACGGCATGTTGAATTAGCCCAGATGTTAATTGCCGATGGCCAGGTCAATATTAGCGTGAAAGATACTCCTGACTTTATTCATCTGGATCTGACGCTAACGGGTGGCGAAAAGAGCTGCCGCGTGGTGGTCAAGGGCACGCATACCAATATCGTTGAGCTGTATATTAATGGCGAAGCGCAGGTGCTGGCGGACAAACAGAGTACGGTAACGCAGCAGGAAACATTAGCAACCTTCTCGCTTGCGGAAGCCTTTAATTTTATTAACGAGGTCGAATTCGCCGACATCGCATTTATTCTCGAAGCCGCCCGGCTCAATTCGGCGCTGGCGGAGGAAGGTAAAAGCAAAAAATACGGCTTGAACATCAACGGCACCTTCTCTGATGCGGTAAAAAATGGCCTGCTCAGCAACGACCTGCTGAGTAAAGTCATCATCAATACCGTCGCCGCATCCGACGCACGAATGGGCGGAGCCCCCGTCGTCGCGATGTCTAACTTTGGTTCCGGTAACCAGGGTATCGCCGCCACCATGCCGGTAGTGACGGTCGCGGAGCATCTTAACGCCGATGAAGAGACCCTCGCGCGGGCGCTGGCGCTCTCCCACCTGACCGCCATATCGATCCACTCCCGCTATACGCGTCTCTCCGCGCTATGCGCGGCGTCCACGGCAGCGATGGGCGCCGCGGCTGGCATGGCGTGGTTATTTACCCGTGACCTGCAAACAATTAATACCGCTATTATTAATATGATCAGCGATATTACCGGCATGATTTGTGATGGCGCCTCTAATAGCTGCGCAATGAAAGTGTCGTCCGTGGTTTCCAGCGCCTTTAAGGCCGTACTGATGGCGATGCAAAATAGCTGCGCTGGCTCTAATGACGGCATTGTTTGCGCTGACGTTGAGCAGACTATTAATAATCTCTGCCGTCTGGTAATTAAGCCTATGGCCTATACCGATAAAGAAATCATCAACATTATGGTAGCAAAGTAATCATTAATTAGCGTTTTAATGTACCTTACACAAATAATTAATCTCCTGAATACAACAGGTATTGTTTATGAACAAAAAAGTGATTCTACGGGGTATGAGCGCCATACTTCCCCTGTGCATCGGCGACTTTCCGTTTTCATTTATTGTCGGCGCGCTAAGCGTTAGCGCCGGGATGAGTATCTGGCAAAGTACGGCATGGTCGACGATTGTCATCGCCGGTTCGGCACAAATGCTGGCGTTAAATATGCTAAAAACCGGAGCGAGCCTTGGGGTGATTATATTCACCACGCTGATTATTAATCTTCGCCATGTGCTTTATAGCGCCTCTATTTCCAGTACGGTACGCGAAGCCTCCTTCTTTAAAAAATGCTTTATGGCGTATGCCCTGACCGATGAAGTGTACGCCACGACGGTGAAAGAGATGGAGGAGAATAAAAAAGATAAATATCTTTTCTATTTTTCAGCAATGCTGACGTTTTGGTTCGCCTGGGTGCTAGCCGATTTCCTTGGCGCTCTGGTTGGCGCCTCTTTTCCGCACATTGAAAAATATGGTCTGGACTTCGCGATGGTCGCCGCATTTATCGCCATCGTGGTCCCACAAATCAAAAGCCAGGCCTGCACCGTCGCCGCCGTTGTTGCTGCCGTATCCGGGGTACTTTTGGTCGTACTGCCCTACTCGTTAGGTATCGTCGTCGCGTCCGTACTGGGCGTAATGGCGGGCCTGAGCGTCGATCTCGCCGAAGAGCGTAAACAGGCGCAGGCCGCTGACAAACTCTCTCTCGAAGGAGCGCTGGAAAATGAGTAATAGCTTTTTTATCGCCCTGACGCTGGGCATGGCCGCCGTGACCTTTCTTATTCGCTTCTCGTTCATTGGCCTCGCCGGGAAGATTCAGATGTCGAGCCGGGTCAGCAAAACGCTGCGTTTTGTGCCGGTGACCGTGCTGCCGGCCATCATCACGATTCAGATCCTGAGCGTGAACTCCAGCATGGAGTTCGATTTGAAAAACCCGAAGGTGATCGCCGCGATTATCTGCACGCTCGCCAGCTTCCGCCTGGGCCTGGTCTGGGTCGTCGTCAGCGGCGTCGGTTCACTGGTTTTGCTCAACTATTTCATGTAATCACCTATCAGAAGGAATCAACAGAATGATAATTACCACCGCCGCTGCGCCTGCCGCCATTGGCCCGTATGTTCAGGGAGTAAATCTGGGTACCATGACGATGACCTCAGGGCAGCTCCCGGTCAATCCGCAGGACGGCACCATGTCTGACGACATCGCTCAGCAGACGCGACAGTCGCTGGACAACGTTAAGGCTATCGTTGAAGCGGCGGGTTTGCAGGTGAAAAACATCGTTAAGACGATGGTCTTCGTCAAGGATCTGAATGACTTCGCCACCATCAACGCGGTGTATGAAGCGTTCTTCACCGAACACAACGCGGCCTTTCCGGCCCGTTCCTGCGTCGAAGTCGCCAGACTGCCTAAAGATGCGGGCATTGAGATCGAAGCCATCGCCGTCGCCTGATCCCCGGCCGGAGGCCATCCTCCGGCCACTTCTTATCCCCCCCACTTTTGAGGTTTACCCGCAGCGAACTTTACGGGCAAAATATCGCCACTTCTTTGCGAGGAACGCAGAATGCTAAAGATTCGTCTTGCACGTCCGGAAGATGCGGCTTTACTCAACCAGATGGCCAATGCCAGCTATCGCCACCACTTTGCCCACCTCTGGCACAACGCCGATGAAATGGAGCACTACCTGCAGCAAGAGTATTCCATGGCCGCGCTGGCGCACAGCCTGGCCGATCCGCAGTGCTGCTGGTTGATTGCTGAGGCAGAGGAGCCAATTGGCTTTGCTAAATATGCCTGCCGCCAGGACATCAACCCCGAAGGCCCTACGGGTACGCTATTGCATAAACTCTATCTATTACCTGACGCTACCGGGCATCGCTACGGCGAGCAAATTTTTCGCGCCGTCGAGAAGCGAGCGAAAGAGACCGGTGAAAGCTGGCTATGGCTGGAAGTGCTCGCCGCGAATACCGGTGCCCGCCGTTTTTATGAACGTCAGGGGATGCAGCACGTGAAGGATGTGGCATTTCATTCTGCAACCCAGGAAAGCACACTCCATATTCTGGCTAAACCAATCTGAGAGGCAGCATGCATACCCTTCGTGAAACCGCCATTCGCAACGTCGCCAGCGGCGAAAACGTGGTGATTTACCAGCCCGCCAACCTTTACGACTGCACGCTTGGCGATAACGTCTTCGTCGGGCCGTTTGTAGAGATTCAGGGCCATACCCGTATCGGCAACGACAGCAAAATTCAGTCCCACACCTTTATCTGCGAGTACGTGACCATCGGCGAGCGCTGTTTTATCGGCCACGGCGTGATGTTCGCCAACGATATGTTCCGCGAGGGAAAGCCCAACGCCGACCGCGAGAGCTGGGGAAGAATTGTGATTGGCAACGATGTGTCTATCGGCAGCGGCGCAACCATTCTGGCGGTCAGCATCTGCGATGGGGTCGTGATTGGCGCGGGCAGCGTGGTGACCAAATCCATTACGGAGAAAGGCGTGTGGGCCGGGAACCCGGCAAAGCTGCTGCGGCGGCTATAACAAAAATGCCGGCCACATGGGCCGGCATTGCGAACGTTTTAGCGATTATGCGCGCCAGGATTTATAGCGGTTAATCAGACCGTTAGTGGAGCTGTCGTGGCTGCTCACTTCGGAACCATCTTTCAGCTCCGGCAGGATGCGGTTAGCCAGCTGTTTGCCCAGCTCAACGCCCCACTGGTCGAAGGTGAAGATGTTCATAATCACGCCCTGGGTGAAGATTTTGTGCTCATACAGGGCAATCAGCACGCCCAGGCTGAACGGCGTAATTTCACGCAGCAGGATGGAGTTGGTGGGGCGGTTGCCTTCAAACACTTTGAACGGCACCACGTGTTCCAGGGTCGCCGGATCTTTACCCTGATCGCGATATTCCTGCTCAACCACTTCGCGGGATTTACCAAACGCCAGCGCTTCGGTCTGCGCAAAGAAGTTGGACAGCAGCTTCGGATGGTGATCGGACAGCGGGTTATGCGTAATCGCCGGCGCGATAAAGTCGCAAGGCACCATTTTGGTCCCCTGGTGAATCAGCTGGTAGAACGCGTGCTGACCGTTGGTCCCCGGCTCGCCCCAGATGATTGGGCCAGTCTGGTAATCCACGGCGTTGCCGTTACGGTCAACGTATTTACCGTTGGATTCCATGTTGCCCTGCTGGAAGTAGGCGGCAAAACGGTGCATATACTGGTCGTACGGCAGAATCGCTTCGGTTTCAGCGCCGAAGAAGTTGTTGTACCAGATACCGATCAGCGCCAGCAGCACCGGCAGGTTTTTCTCAGCCGGCGTGGTGGAGAAGTGTTTGTCCATCGCGTGCGCGCCGGAGAGCAGCTCAACAAAGTTGTCGAAGCCCACGGACAGGATGATGGACAGGCCGATGGCTGACCACAGAGAGTAACGGCCGCCAACCCAGTCCCAGAACTCAAACATATTGGCGGTATCAATACCGAACTCGCCAACCGCTTTACCGTTGGTCGAGAGCGCGGCGAAGTGTTTCGCGACGTGCTTCTCATCGCCAGCGGTCGCCAGGAACCAGTCGCGCGCGCTGTGAGCGTTGGTCATGGTTTCCTGAGTAGTAAAGGTTTTCGACGCGACCAGGAACAGGGTAGTTTCCGGGTTCACCGTTTTCAGCACTTCGGCAATGTGGGTACCATCGACGTTAGAAACAAAATGCATATTCAGGTGATTTTTGTACGGGCGCAGCGCTTCGGTCACCATGAACGGGCCGAGGTCGGAGCCGCCGATACCGATGTTGACGACGTCGGTAATCGCTTTACCGGTGTAGCCTTTCCAGCTGCCGGAGATAATGGCTTCGGAGAAGGTTTTCATCTTCTCAAGCACGGCGTTCACTTCCGGCATCACGTCTTTGCCATCAACCAGAATCGGAGTATTGCTGCGGTTACGCAGCGCAACGTGCAGCACCGCGCGGTCTTCCGTGCGGTTAATCTTCTCGCCGGAGAACATGGATTTAATGGCGTCTGCCAGGAAGGTCTCTTTGGCCAGGTCCTGCAGTTTTGCCAGCGTCTCTTCGGTGATGCGGTTTTTGGAAAAATCCACCAGCATCAGATCGTCGAACGTGGCGGAGAATTTAGAGAAACGATCGCTATCCTTCGCGAACAGATCCGCGATGGTAACGTCTTTCATTTCATCAAAGTGTTTCTGTAATGCCTGCCAGGCAGAGGTCTGCGTTGGGTTGATGTTTTTCATTAGCAATACTCTTCTGATTTGAGAATTGTGACTGCGGTCGATTGTAGCGCCGGTGACGAAAAATTGTGATGATTTTTGTGTTATGCCGATGATACGCGTCAGGATTAGAGCCAATTTGGCGCAAATCGCCCCTCATAGTATAGACATCATAAGGCTTTTTTCTGTCAGCGACTCGCGCATGAAAAATCCGCATAACCCTGACGTTGACATACTTCGCCTGAAGCCTTTATATAACGGCAGTACCTACATATACGTAGGTAGGTATGGATCGCGCATTTCACGCTACAGCGAAAGGGTATTGCAGGGGGGTATAATGTCCCGCGTCCCCCTGGCAAAGTGAAAGACGTCGGTAATTGCCAGAAGAGGTGCGTTGCCCAGGTAACCGTATTGGAGGAGCCAGTCCGGGGAAAATACGTGAGGGGGAGCAACGCCGAGGTGAATAAGCGTCTGGTTACGCTCATCACCGGCCACAGGGGCTGAATCCCCTGGGTTGTCACCAGAAACGTTCGCAGTCGGGCGTTTCATACTCGCCGTCTGATGCACAGCATCGGCAAGCGGGTCTACAAGGTGGAGCACTTCTGGGTGACATCGTAGTTTGTTTATCGCTCTGCGCCCACCCTGTTTTTCGCTCTTCCCTTGTGCCATGGCTGAATAATTTGGCCTGGCTTATTAAGACATTTTATTGCAATCCGGTTGCGTCCAGCCCCGCCAGGATTGGTTTTCTGGAATCGTTTTAATAAGTCAGGCCCCCTGACACGAGGTTGTTATGACAGACTTAGTTGTAGCCAAGTTCGGCGGCACCAGCGTTGCCGATTTTGATGCCATGAACCGCAGCGTGGACGTCGCGCTGCTGGACGCCAATACCCGCGTGGTGGTGCTTTCCGCCTCAGCGGGGGTGACCAACCTGCTGGTCGCCTTAGCGGAAGGGCTGGAACCCGGCGAACGTTTCGCGAAGCTCGATGCCATGCGTCAAATCCAGTTCAATATTCTGGAGCGTTTGCGCTATCCCAACGTTATTCGCGATGAAATTGAGCGCCTGCTGGAAAACATCACCACCCTGGCGGAAGCCGCCTCCCTGGCCAGTTCAACCGCGTTAACCGACGAACTGGTCAGCCACGGCGAACTGATGTCTACTCTGCTGTTTGTCGAGATCCTGCGCGAGCGCGGTATCGCCGCCCAGTGGTTCGACGTGCGCAAAATTATGCGCACCAACGACCGCTTTGGCCGCGCGGAACCGGATATTGCCGCCTTATCCGAATTAACCCAGCAACTGCTGGCCCCGCGTCTTGCGGAAGGCGTGGTGATCACCCAGGGCTTTATTGGCAGCGAAGCCAAAGGCCGCACCACCACGCTTGGCCGCGGCGGCAGCGACTATACCGCCGCGCTACTCGGCGAAGCGCTAAACGCCACCCGCGTCGACATCTGGACCGATGTTCCGGGTATCTATACCACCGACCCGCGCGTCGCCCCGGCGGCCAAACGCATTGACGTTATCGCTTTTGAAGAAGCGGCGGAAATGGCGACCTTTGGCGCGAAGGTCCTGCATCCGGCTACCCTGCTCCCCGCCGTGCGCAGCGATATTCCGGTATTCGTCGGCTCCAGCAAAGAGCCGAAAGCCGGCGGCACGCTGGTGTGCAAAAACACCGAAAACCCGCCGCTGTTCCGCGCGCTGGCGCTGCGCCGCAAGCAGACGCTGCTAACCCTGCACAGCCTGAATATGCTGCACTCACGCGGTTTTCTGGCCGAGGTATTCAGTATTCTGGCCCGCCACAGTATCTCCGTCGATCTGATCACCACGTCGGAAGTGAGCGTGGCGCTGACCATGGATACCACCGGTTCGACGTCGGCTGGCGATACCCTGCTCACCCAGGGACTGTTGACCGAACTTTCCTCTCTGTGCCGCGTTGAGGTCGAGCAGGATCTGGCGCTGGTCGCCATCATTGGTAATGAACTGTCGAAGGCGTGCGGCGTCGGTAAAGAGGTGTTTGGCGTACTGGACCCGTTTAATATTCGTATGATTTGCTACGGCGCATCCAGCCATAACCTGTGCTTCCTGGTCCCGGGTGCGGATGCCGAAAAAGTGGTGCAGAAGCTGCATCATAATCTGTTCGAGTAATAGCGAATAAAATGGCCCGCCATTTCTGCCGGGCCATTTTTAGTTTCCCATCACCGTGGTCATCAGCAATCTGTCCAACTCCCTGACATCACCGCTCCGGCTCTCAGGCAGCGCTGGCGGGATTGCGCCTCTGAGCAGCTCGGACTGAATAAACGCATGCAGCAGCGGTCGACGCGGGCCGTTTTCCGCCTCTCCTGCGCGCTGTATACGTTCCAGCAGCTCGTCTATTTCCGCACGTAGACCCGCTGCCAGCTCGCTTCCTGCCAGCAGTTCATCAAAGCGCATCGGCGGCACGCCTTTTCCCGCTTCAACCCAGCGGACGGCCAGCAGCGGGCGCAGTACGTAAAAGTACTTTTTCAGCCGCACCCGTTCGCCTTGCAGATAGCCGCGAAAATTTTTACGGGCCATCGAATAGTAATGCCAGCGGGCGCGAACCGGAGAAAACCAATGCGGTATCACTTTCTTCAGCGCCTGAACCGTCGCGTCATCCTGCTGATACACCACCGGTGAATCCAGCCATTCGATCAGCGTCGGGTTCGCCCCTTTCAGCAGACCCAGCGCCTTGCGCCACTCCCAGCCGCAGACGTCCAGCTCATCGTCGATGGGCAGCTCAATAACATCGCGCGGGGGATCCACCCGCAGGTACCACTCCAGCGGGTGAACGTAGAGAAACCGCACATCATAATCGCTGTCCGGCGAGGCAAAGCCCCAGCCCCGGCTGCCGGATTCGCAGGCGTAGAGCACTCTGACGCCGTAGCGCTGCTCCACGTCTTTTAACTGCCGCCGCACCTTATGGCGCATGGCGGCGCTTACAGCGTGATACGTCATTTTCATTATCCTTTTAGATTCACCAGGCCATGCAGCACCTGGTCCAGGCCGCCAAAGACCGAGATTTTATCGATGCGCTCCGCCACTCTTTCCAGCGTTTCCAGCTCTTTTAAGCGCAGCGCGACCGGGTTATTCTCCATCACCTTCGCGGTGTTGAGCAGCGAGCGCGTCGCCGCGGTCTCTTCACGCCGGCGGATCACGTTCGCCTGCGCCGATTTCTCCGCCTCCACCAGCTGCGACAAAATGGCTTTCATGTCGCCGGGCAGCACAATATCCTTCACGCCCAGCGACGCGACGTCGATACCAAATGCCGCCATGCGCTCGGTGACCTGCGCGCTCACGACCTCATCAATGATTTTCTTATCTTCCAGCAGCTCATCCAGCGTTCGCGTTCCGACGGCTTCACGCAGCGCAAACTGCAGCTCGCGATACAGATGGTCCAGCGGCTTCGTCAGCTGTCCAAACGCCTGCAGTACATCGCTGTAGCGCCAGTTCGCCGCCAGATTTAAACGCAGGTTCACTTTATCTTTGGTCAGAATCTCCTGGCCGCCAACCTCCAGCACCTGCAGGCGGGTATCGACCACTTCCGCTTCCACCAGATGATTGACCTTCCAGTACGCGCTCAGGCCAGGCTGCAGCAGCGATTGTGTCTCGCCGTCGATTTTCAGCACCCCGACGTGCCACGCCGGCACCGATACGGTGAGGATCGCTTCGCGACCTTTTACCGCCCCGTGACGTCGCGGCTGCAGCACCGCATTCATAATGTCAGCCGGAACCGCAACCTGCCGGGTATCGATACGTAGCAGCTGAATTTCATCACCGGCGGACCAGTACAGTCGGCGCGTCGAAGGCGGTAAAATTTCCTGCAGCACACCGTTGGCATACAGCGCCCCGGCCTCGACATCCGTCAAATCCGCCGCCAGGCAGTAGCGTTCAATCCATTCCGGCTGAAAGCGTCGTAAATACTCCGCCAGCGCCTCCGGCACTTCGCTGCCGTCCCGGTTAACGATCAGCACTTCGGGGACGTTGAACCACGGCAGGCGATGCTCGCCCGCTTCCAGAACCTGATAGTAGTCACCCTGACGGGATAAAAGGCCAAGCTGACCTTTACGTATCGTGATTTTCTTCGTCATTTTTTGTTCCTTAGCAAAATCAGGCGCGGGTGCAGGGGCGAAGCCGCAGGGGAACTCCCTTTTGCCTGCGGCACGGCGCCTTTACCGGCGGCCTGCTGTGGGGCGTGCTGACTGCGCATCACCCCGCGTTATTTCTATGATTAACGACCAGTTTTCATTGGAGATGAAATCGGGAATCGAACCCATTGGTGGTCATCGGCTGACGGAACGCGCCCGAAAAACGGCCTGTACCGTTCCTGGCGTGCCGGCGAGGTTTAACCCCCTGCGTTTTCAGCGTCGTGACGGAAGGGATATTGCCAGTTGCGTGCCAACAATAAAAAATGCGAGAGTTATTTTTCAATCAATTGATTAATAACGCTTTTGTTTTTAATTCAAACGGTAACGCTTGCCGCCGGCAGCAGGTTTTTTTATCTTTAAATATCGAAACTTATCTTTTGGGATAAACATGAAAAAGCGGCGAGTGGTCATTGGCGTCCTCGGAACGGTGCTGGACAAACGCGGCAAGCGGGCGAATCGCTTTAAAAAATGGCGGCCTACCGTTGGGCTATGCCAGCAGACCGATTTTCCTGTCGACAGGCTGGAGCTTCTCCACCAGCCGCGTGATGAAAATATGGCGCAAAAGCTGATTGACGATGTCGCCCAGCTTTCACCGCATACCGAAGTGCGCCCGCATACGATTGAGATAAACGATCCGTGGGATTTTGAAGAGGTCTACGCGGCGTTTCTCGACTTCGCCAACCGCTATCGCTTTGATACCGAAAACGAAGAGTATCTGGTGCATATCACCACCGGGACCCACGTGGCGCAGATCTGCTGGTTCCTGCTGACCGAAGCGCGCTATCTCCCCGCCAGCCTGCTGCAGACCAGCCCTGCGCCGAAAGGCGCAGCGGATGACGCCGTCGCCGCCGGTATTTACTCGGTGATCGATCTGGACTTAAGCCGCTACGCCGCGCTCACCAGCCGCTTTCAGCGCGAGCAGCAGCAGTCCGTCTCCTTCCTGAAGTCGGGTATCGAGACGCGTAATGCGACGTTCAACGCGCTTATCGATCGTATTGAGCGCGTGGCGATCCGATCGACCGATCCGATCCTGCTGACCGGCCCAACGGGCGCCGGGAAGTCCGTCCTCGCCAAACGTATTTTTCAGCTTCGTCAGTCGCGCCATCGGGTGGCGGGAAAATTCATGGCGGTAAACTGCGCCACGCTGCGCGGTGATAACGCCATGTCCACGCTGTTTGGACATGTCAAAGGCGCGTTTACCGGCGCGGTTACGCCTCGCGCCGGGCTATTACGCGAAGCCGACGGCGGCGTGCTGTTTCTCGATGAAATCGCCGAGCTGGGGCTGGATGAGCAGGCTATGCTGCTGAAGGCCATCGAAGAAAAAACCTTTTTCCCGTTTGGCTCGGATAAAGAGGTGCACAGCGACTTCCAGCTAATCGCCGGCACGCATCGCGATATGCAGCAGTGGGTGGCGGAGGGGCGCTTTCGCGAAGATCTTTATGCGCGCATCAATATGTGGCGCTTTGCCCTCCCCGGCCTGGCGCAGCGGCGGGAAGATATTGCGCCGAACGTGGAGTATGAATTACGGCGACTGGCCAACGAGCGGCAGACGCAGATCCGCTTCGATAAAGACGCCCGCGAACGCTATCTGGCCTTTGCCTGCTCGCCGCAGGCGCAATGGCGCGGCAATTTCCGCGAGCTAGGCTCCTCCGTGGCGCGTATGGCGACCCTGGCCGAGCAGGGGCGCATTACGCTGGCCGTTGCGGAAGAGGAGATAATGCTGCTGAAAGAGAGCTGGCAGCTCACGACATCTTCTCCTGATATTGCGCTGGAAATCGATCTGTTCGATCGCCGCCAGCTGGAAACGGTGCTGGAGGTCTGCCAGCGCAGCGCTTCGCTCTCCGAAGCCGGACGCGAGCTGTTCGCCGTCTCCCGGCAAAAAAAGGCCAACCCTAACGATGCCGACCGCTTGCGCAAATATTTAGCGCGCTTCGGACTCAGCTGGGAGCTTATCCGCAGCGGAACATGAGCATAATTTGTTTGAATAATATGTCTTAGCACGATAAACAATAGCGATGGCCGGGCTCGATCCCGGCCGGTCTATAACAAGCAAACACAACTTACGTGCAAGGAAAACAACATGCTCGCCACGCTTACGCGGCTGTTCCCATTATGGGCGCTGCTGCTCTCGGTTATCGCCTATTACACGCCATCCACTTTTACCCCCGTTGGCCCGTGGGTCCCGACGCTGCTGATGCTGATTATGTTCGGCATGGGCGTACATCTGAAAGTCGACGATTTTAAGCGCGTGCTTTCTCGCCCCGCGCCGGTCGCCGCAGGCATTTTTCTCCACTACCTGGTGATGCCGCTCGCCGCCTGGCTGCTGGCGCTGATTTTTCACATGCCGCCCGAGCTCTCCGCCGGGATGGTGCTGGTCGGCAGCGTCGCCAGCGGTACGGCATCCAACGTGATGATCTTTCTGGCAAAAGGCGACGTCGCGCTCTCAGTCACCATCTCATCGGTTTCCACGCTGGTTGGCGTGGTCGCCACCCCGTTGCTGACGCGTCTGTACGTGGATGCGCATATTCAGGTGGACGTGATGGGGATGCTGCTCAGCATTCTGCAAATCGTGGTGATCCCGATTGCGCTGGGGCTTGTCGTGCACCATCTGCTGCCGAAAGTGGTGAAGGCGGTGGAGCCGTTCCTGCCGGCCTTTTCGATGGTCTGTATTCTGGCGATTATCTGCGCCGTGGTGGCAGGCTCCGCGTCGCATATCGCTTCCGTTGGTTTTGTGGTGATTATCGCCGTTATCCTGCATAACACTATCGGTCTGCTCGGCGGCTACTGGGGCGGGCGACTGTTTGGCTTTGACGAGTCCACCTGCCGCACGCTGGCGATCGAGGTAGGAATGCAGAACTCCGGCCTTGCCGCCGCGCTGGGGAAAATCTACTTTGGCCCGCTGGCCGCGCTGCCCGGCGCGCTGTTCTCGGTCTGGCACAACCTGTCCGGCTCGCTGCTGGCCGGCTACTGGTCAGGGAAGCCTATCGCCGACAAACCGCGTAAACGGTAAAAGAGCGCGAATAACCCGTAATTTTCCCGGCTTGCGCTGCGCTTAGCCGGGCTACGGTCCGTGCAGCTTGCGGGTTTTGTAGCCGGACAGGTGCGCAGCGCCGCCTCCGGGATTTTCTGCGAGGCACAACAATTTACCGTGAGACGTCAGCCCCAATACCGTACACTGAAACCACAGGCTAATTGAGGGCACCACTATGGCACTCCCCCGCATCACGCAAAAAGAGATGACCGAGCGCGAACAGCGCGAACTGAAAACCCTGCTCGACCGCGCGCGCATCGCCCATGGCCGTCCGCTGACCAACGCGGAAACCAACAGCGTGAAAAAAGAGTACATCGATAAACTGATGGCCCTGCGCGAGGCCGAGGCTAAGAAAGCCCGCCAGCTGAAGAAAAAGCAGGCTTATAAACCGGACGCAGAGGCCTCGTTTTCCTGGTCGGCAAATACCCCGACGCGCGGCAGACGTTAACGCCCTTTCTTCTTGCGCCCCGGCGCGGTAAAGCGTTTGCCGTTCGACGCCGGGCGGGAGGACTTGTCGCTGGTTTTTTCAATCGCCACGACGGGACGCTTGATGCCGGCCGTTTTCGGCTTCGCTTTTGCCTTCGGTTTCGCTTCTGAAGACGAGTTTTCAATCAGTTTGAAAAGATCGATCAGCTCATCGTCGGTCAGATCGCGCCACTCTCCCAGCGGGATCCCCGTCAGGCTGACGTTCATGATCCGCGTCCGCTCAAGCTTCGTCACTTCATAGCCAAAGTGTTCGCACATCCGGCGGATCTGGCGATTCAGCCCCTGCACCAGGGTAATGCGGAACACAAACGGCGCTTCTTTTTTCACTTTGCACTTCTTCGTCACCGTGCCGAGAATCGGTACGCCCGCCCCCATGCCGCGGATAAACTCATCGGTCACCGGCTTATCAACGGTGACCAGATACTCTTTTTCGTGATCGTTACCGGCGCGCAGGATTTTATTCACCAGATCGCCATGGTTGGTCAGAAAGATCAGCCCCTGGGAGTCTTTATCCAGGCGACCGATGGGGAAAACGCGTTTGCTGTGGTTTACGAAATCAACGATGTTGTCGCGTTCGCCGTCTTCGGTAGTGCTGACGATGCCAACCGGTTTATTCAGCGCAATCAGGACCAGATCGTCCGCTTCGCGCGGCTCAATCAACCGGCCATTGACCTTTACCACGTCGCCCGCTTTAACCTGGTCGCCGATGGTAGCGCGCTTGCCGTTGATAAAAACGTTGCCTTGTTCGATAAAGCGATCGGCTTCACGACGCGAGCAAATTCCGCTTTCGCTGATGTATTTATTGAGTCGGGTTGATGAGTCGGGCAGCATAAAATCTCCTGTAAAAGCGAAATATACCCTACCTTGCGGGCGATAAAAAAGAATCGCGCTCTCGTCGCCTGCCGCTAAATGTGATCTGCCACGCCTTTCAACACAAAAGTGTGCCCATGAAAGCCCGGCAACTTTGCCCGGCGAAACAAAGCAGAATCAGGCTCTTATCACGTCCGGCACAAAGGTGCCATAAACCACCGGTAAGCAACGCAAATGTGCAACAGAAACGGTCGGAACATCATCATGAAATAGATGAAAATTTCTTTGAAGCGGGTCGCTGATGGGGTTATATCAGATCATGACAGCAACTCTCCCATTTGCACAAATGTGCAGGAGCCGACAGTGACGATGGAAAACAGCGACGATATTCGTCTGATCGTGAAAATCGCCCAGCTCTACTATGAGCAGGATATGACCCAGGCGCAGATTGCCCGCGAGCTGGGGATATACCGCACCACTATCAGCCGTCTGCTGAAGCGCGGCCGCGAGCAGGGCATCGTCACTATCGCCATCAACTACGACTACAACGAAAATCTGTGGCTTGAGCAGCAGCTAAAACAAAAATTCGGTCTCAAAGAGGCGGTGGTGGCGGCCTGCGACTCACTGCTGGAGGAGGATCAGCTCAATCTTATCGGCCTGCATGGCGCGCAATTGGTCGACAGGCTGCTGGAGCCGGGCGATATCGTCGGCTTCTCCTGGGGTCGGGCGGTGCGCGCGCTGGTGGAGAATCTGCCGCAGGCCAGCCAGTCCCGTCAGGTTATCTGCGTGCCGATTATCGGCGGCCCCTCCGGAAAACTGGAAAGTCGCTACCACGTGAATACGCTGACCTACGGCGCAGCGGCGAAGCTGAAAGCGGAATCTCATCTCGCTGATTTCCCGGCACTGCTGGATAACACATTAATTCGCAACGGTATTATGCAGTCCCGGCATTTTAAAACGATTGCCTCCTACTGGGATAACCTGGACGTCGCGCTGGTGGGCATTGGTTCTCCGGCGATCCGCGACGGCGCCAACTGGCATGCATTTTACGGCAGTGAAGAGAGCGACGATCTCAACGCTCGCCAGGTCGCCGGCGATATCTGTTCGCGTTTTTACAACATTGATGGCGCGCTGGTCGAAACCGCCATGAGCGAAAAAACGCTCTCTATCGAGATGGTGAAACTCAAGCAGGCGCGCTACTCGGTGGGTATCGCCATGGGCGAGGAGAAATACGCCGGGATTCTTGGCGCCTTAAACGGTCATTACATTAATTGTCTGGTGACGAATCGAGAAACCGCTGAGTCATTACTGAAGTAAATGTCAAGAATATGATTTCACGCAGCGCTGCTGCGGGGGATCCCTTTATCTAAAGAAACAGGAGTCGATAATGAATACATGGTTAAATTTGAAAGACAAAATAATTATCGTGACCGGCGGCGCATCAGGAATCGGCCTGGCGATTGTCGATGAGTTATTAGCCCAGGGCGCAAACGTGCAGATGAGCGATATTCACGGCGGCGACAAACATCAGGATCGCGATAATTATAATTTCTGGCCAACCGATATTTCCAGCGCCAGCGAAGTGAATAAAACCGTCGACAGTATTATTCAGCGCTTTGGCCGCATTGATGGTTTAGTCAATAACGCCGGCGTCAACTTCCCGCGTTTATTAGTCGATGAGAAAGCGCCGTCCGGTCGCTATGAATTAAATGAAGCGGCTTTCGAAAAAATGGTCAATATCAACCAGAAAGGCGTGTTCCTGATGTCGCAGGCGGTGGCGCGCCAGATGGTTAAACAGCGCAGCGGCGTGATTGTTAACGTCTCGTCAGAAAGCGGTCTCGAAGGCTCTGAAGGCCAGAGCTGCTACGCCGCGACCAAAGCCGCGCTGAACAGCTTTACCCGCTCCTGGTCGAAAGAGCTGGGCAAGCACGGTATTCGCGTCGTAGGCGTTGCGCCGGGCATTCTGGAAAAAACCGGGCTGCGTACGCCGGAATATGAAGAAGCGCTGGCCTGGACACGCAATATCACCGTCGAACAGCTGCGCGAAGGCTATAGCAAAAATGCGATTCCTGTTGGTCGCTCCGGCCGTCTCAGCGAAGTTGCTGATTTTGTTTGCTATCTGCTCTCAGAGCGCGCCAGCTACATTACCGGAGTAACCACTAACATTGCGGGCGGCAAAACGCGCGGCTAAGGGGGAAACATGGTTAACGTCATCTTCTGCGCTCACGGTCAGCTGGCCTGCGCCATGCTCGACTCGGTGCGCATGGTTTACGGCGATGTCCACGTCAGCGCCGTGGCGTTTGTACCGGGGGAAAACGCGGGCGATATCGCCGATAAGCTTGAAAAGTTGGTAAGTACTCACAAAGAGGAGGAGTGGCTCATCGCCGTCGATCTACAGTGCGGCAGCCCGTGGAACGCCGCCGCCGGCCTGGCGATGCGCAACCCACAGCTTCGGGTCATCAGCGGCCTGTCGCTACCGCTGGCTCTGGAGCTGGTCGATAACCAGCAAACGATGAATGCAGAAGCCCTGTGCCAACATCTTGAGACCATCGCCAGCCAGTGCTGCGTCACCTGGCGGCAACCGGAAACCGTTGAGGAGGATTTCTGATGAACATTACGCTCGCACGCATTGATGACCGCCTGATTCACGGCCAGGTCACCACCGTTTGGTCAAAAGTGGCCAACGCCCAGCGCATCATTATCTGTAATGACGACGTGTATAACGACGACGTTCGCCGCACGCTGCTTCGCCAGGCCGCGCCGCCGGGCATGAAGGTCAATGTGGTGAATATCGAGAAAGCCGTCGCCGTTTATCACAACCCGCAATATCAGGACGAAACGGTTTTTTATTTATTCACTAATCCGCAGGACGTATTAACCATGGTGCAGCAGGGCGTCAAAATAGCCACGCTGAATATTGGCGGCATGGCCTGGCGACCGGGTAAAAAACAGTTAACCAAAGCGGTGTCATTAGACGCAGCGGATATTAATGCCTTTCAGCAGTTAGATACTCTGGGCGTTAAGCTTGATTTACGCGTCGTGGCTTCGGATCCGTCGGTTAATATTCTCGATAAAATAGCAGAGCAGTCCGTTACAGAATAATAAAACGCGCCTTTTATTACACACTATCATTCTGGATGCATCGCGGCGGCAAATGAGCGAGTCACCAGCAGCATAGCTAACTATGTGACTGGGGCGAGAGAATGCAGTCAACAAAGAGGCAGCCTGAAGAACATCGTGTAAATGCCGTAAAAGGCAGGGATTTCTATACCCTCAAGGTGACAAATTATGGAAATAAGTACCCTACAAATAATCGCCATATTTATTTTTTCCTGTATTGCCGGGATGGGCAGCGTGCTGGATGAATTCCAGACGCACCGGCCATTAATCGCCTGTACCGTGATTGGCTTAATTCTCGGCGATCTAAAAACCGGGATTATGCTCGGCGGGACGCTGGAGCTGATCGCGCTCGGCTGGATGAACGTCGGCGCGGCGCAGTCTCCGGATTCGGCGTTAGCCAGCATTATCTCCGCCATCCTGGTGATCGTGGGCCAGCAAAGCATCGCTACCGGAATAGCGATTGCGCTGCCGGTCGCTGCCGCAGGTCAGGTGCTCACCGTGTTCGCCCGCACCATTACCGTGGTGTTCCAGCACGCGGCGGATAAGGCCGCGGAAGAGGCGCGCTTCA
Organism: Klebsiella sp. PL-2018; assembly: GCF_019048985.1. NCBI lineage: Bacteria > Pseudomonadati > Pseudomonadota > Gammaproteobacteria > Enterobacterales > Enterobacteriaceae > Klebsiella > Klebsiella sp. PL-2018. The sequence continues at coordinate 364,871 of NZ_CP077673.1, read as the reverse complement.
GAACAATCGATCTGCTGCACGTGTCTGCGCTGGGCGTTCAGGCGCTGCGCGTCGCCATTCCCGCACTCATCGTTTCTCTGTTTGTCAGCGCGGATATGGTCAGCAATATGCTCAACGCCATTCCGGAATTCGTCACCCGCGGTCTGCAAATCGCCGGCGGTTTTATCGTGGTGGTCGGCTACGCCATGGTGCTGCGCATGATGGGCGTGAAGTATCTGATGCCCTTCTTCTTCCTCGGCTTCCTCGCGGGCGGCTATCTCGACTTTAGCCTGCTGGCCTTCGGCGGCGTCGGGGTCATCATCGCGCTGATTTATATCCAGCTTAATCCGCAGTGGCGTAAACCCGAACCGCAGGCCGCCGCCACCTCTTCCACTGCCCTTGACCAGCTTGACGACTGATGGAGCCCAACATGGAACAGAGAAAAATTACCCAAGGCGACCTGGTGAGCATGTTTCTGCGCTCCAACCTGCAGCAGGCGTCATTCAACTTCGAACGTATTCACGGGCTTGGCTTCTGCTACGACATGATCCCGGCCATCAAGCGCCTCTACCCGCTGAAGGAGGATCAGGTCGCCGCGCTGAAACGCCATCTGGTGTTCTTCAACACCACTCCGGCAGTCTGCGGGCCGGTGATTGGCGTCACCGCCGCGATGGAGGAAGCGCGGGCCAACGGCGCCGCTATCGACGATGGCGCCATCAACGGGATCAAAGTTGGCCTGATTGGGCCGCTGGCAGGCGTGGGCGACCCGCTGGTATGGGGCACGCTGCGGCCGATTACCGCCGCCCTCGGCGCCTCGCTGGCGCTCTCCGGCAATATTCTTGGACCGCTGCTGTTCTTCTTTATTTTCAATGCGGTACGTCTGGCGATGAAGTGGTACGGGCTGCAGCTCGGCTTCCGTAAAGGGGTCAATATCGTCAGCGATATGGGCGGCAACCTGCTGCAAAAACTGACCGAAGGCGCCTCCATTCTTGGCCTGTTTGTGATGGGCGTGCTGGTGACCAAGTGGACCACCATCAACGTCCCGCTGGTGGTCTCGCAAACCCCGGGCGCCGACGGCTCGACCGTCACCATGACCGTACAGGACATCCTCGATCAGCTCTGCCCCGGCCTGCTGGCTCTGGGCCTGACGCTGCTGATGGTGCGCCTGCTCAATAAGAAAGTGAACCCGGTATGGCTGATTTTCGCCCTCTTCGGTTTGGGGATTATCGGTAACGCGCTGGGCTTCCTGTCCTGATTTTTCCGCCCCGGCGATGCCGGGGCTACTTCAACAAGTTAGACCCAAAAGATTTCGCAGCCGTCATGCGAAAGATGAAGGGGATGAGGTGGTAAACATGCAAACAACAACAGCCCTGCGCCTGTACGGCAAACGCGACCTGCGCCTGGAAACCTTCGAACTCCCGGCGATGCAGGATGATGAAATCCTCGCCCGGGTGGTCACCGACAGCCTGTGCCTCTCCTCGTGGAAAGAGGCGAATCAGGGCGAGGACCACAAAAAGGTGCCTGACGATGTGGCGACCAACCCAATCATTATCGGCCATGAGTTCTGCGGGGAGATTATCGCCGTCGGCAAAAAGTGGCAGCACAAGTTTCACGCCGGCCAGCGCTATGTGATTCAGGCCAACCTGCAGCTGCCGGATCGCCCGGACTGCCCCGGTTATTCTTTTCCATGGATCGGCGGCGAAGCCACCCACGTGGTGATCCCCAACGAGGTGATGGAACAGGATTGTTTGCTTTCCTGGGAAGGCGATACCTGGTTTGAAGGCTCGCTGGTGGAGCCGCTTTCCTGCGTGATTGGCGCCTTCAACGCCAACTATCATCTGCAGGAAGGCAGCTATAACCATGTGATGGGCATTCGCCCGCAGGGCCGCACGCTGATCCTCGGCGGCACCGGCCCGATGGGGCTACTGGCCATCGACTACGCGCTGCATGGCCCGATCAACCCGGCGCTGCTGGTGGTCACCGATACCAATAAGCCAAAGCTCAGCTATGCGCGCCAGCACTATCCCTCCGAGCCGCAAACGTTGATTCACTATCTGGATGGGCGCGACGCCAGCCGCGAAACGCTGATGGCGCTCTCCGGCGGCCACGGCTTTGACGATATCTTCGTCTTCGTCCCTAACGAACAGCTCATCACCCTGGCATCCTCGCTGCTGGCCCCGGACGGCTGCCTGAACTTTTTCGCCGGCCCGCAGGATAAGCAGTTCAGCGCACCGATCAATTTTTACGATGTGCATTACGCCTTCACCCACTACGTGGGCACCTCCGGCGGCAATACCGACGATATGCGCGCCGCCGTAGCGCTGATGCAGGAGAAAAAGGTGCAGACCGCGAAAGTGGTGACTCATATTCTGGGGCTGAACGCGGCGGGCGCGACCACCCTGGATTTACCGGCGGTAGGCGGCGGTAAGAAGTTGGTCTATACCGGAAAAAACATTCCGCTTACGCCGCTGGGAAACATTAGCGACCCGCAGCTGGCGGCGATTATGGAACGTCACCACGGTATCTGGTCAAAAGAGGCGGAAGAGTATCTGCTGGCCCACGCGGAGGATATTGCTCATGATTGATCGCGATACGCTGCTGTGCATGTCGCTGGCCGGTCGCCCGGGTAACTTCGGCACCCGCTTTCATAATTACCTGTATGAAAAGCTGGGGCTGAACTATATCTATAAAGCGTTTACGACCCAGGATATAGCCGCGGCGGTAAACGGCGTGCGCGCATTAGGCATTCGCGGCTGCGCGGTCTCAATGCCGTTTAAAGAGAGCTGCATAGCGTATCTTGACGCGCTTGACCCTTCGGCAAAGGCGATTGATTCGGTCAACACCATCGTCAACGACGACGGCAGGCTGACCGGGCTGAATACCGACTATATCGCGGTGAAAAGCCTGATTGACAGCTATCAGCTCGATTCCTCAGCCAAAGTGATGATCCAGGGCAGCGGCGGAATGGGCAAAGCGGTCATCGCCGCCTTCCGCGATGCCGGTTTCCGCGATGTGATTATCGCCGCCCGCCATCGCGAGCGCGGCCTGGCGCTGGCAAAGCAGTACGGTTTTCAGTGGCAGCCCAGGCCGGAGGGAATCGCGGCGGATATTCTGGTTAACGTCACGCCGCTCGGCATGGCGGGCGGCGCGGAAAGCGAAACTCTGGCCTTTAGCCCGACGATGGTGGAACGGGCCGACGTGATATTTGACGTGGTCGCTCTGCCGCCGGAAACCCCGCTCATCAAGCTGGCGCAGAGGCTGGACAAGCGCGTTATCAGCGGCGCGGAGGTGATTGCCCTGCAGGCGGTGGAGCAGTTTGCGCTCTACACCGGCGAGCGTCCGGACGCGGCGCTGGTCGCTGAAGCCGCGGCCTTTGCCAGAGGATAAGGGCAAAACGGAGAGCGCCAGGGAGGGCGCTCTAATAACCGTTGATCAGAAAGTCGATTGCATCGCGCAGCGCAGCCCCTCCTTTGCCTGTGAATCATCAACGTAAAACTAAGCGGTTCCCGCTAACCTGTCACGCCCGGTAGAGTCACTCTGCGAGGCACTTTCCAGATTAATTCAGAGAGTCGCTGCGCCAATAATCACCGTTCCGCTTTGCTCAGCGCGTCCCAGCGTGAGCCACGTCAGCAAGCGGTAAGATATCCTGTGATAACATCTCTGCCCGAATAATCATCTGGTCAAATGGAGAAATAATGGAACTGCTGCTATTGAGTAACTCAACGCTGCCGGGCAAAGCCTGGCTGGAACATGCGCTGCCGACCATTGCCGGGCAGCTAAATGGGCGTCGTTCTGCGGTATTTATCCCTTTTGCCGGGGTGACGCAAACCTGGGATGATTACACCGCGAAAACCGTCGCCGTCTTCAGCCCAATGGGCGTTACGGTTACCGGTATTCACAGCGTCGCGGACCCGGTGTCGGCGATTGAGAATGCGGAGATAGTTATCGTCGGCGGCGGCAATACCTTTCAGCTGCTGAAAGAGTGCCGCGAACGCGGCCTGCTGGCGCCGATGGTGGATGTGGTGAAGCGCGGGGCGCTGTATATCGGCTGGAGCGCGGGCGCTAACCTGGCCTGCCCGACGATTCGCACCACTAACGATATGCCGATTGTCGACCCTAACGGTTTTGCTGCGCTGGGGCTGTTCCCGCTGCAAATTAACCCGCACTTCACCAACGCGCTGCCGGAAGGCCACAAAGGGGAAACCCGCGAACAGCGGATCCGCGAGCTGCTGGTGGTTGCGCCAGAGCTGACGATTATCGGCCTGCCGGAAGGCAACTGGATACAGGTGACGCAGGGCCACGCTACCCTTGGCGGCCCGAATCCAACGCTGGTATTCAGAGCCGGAGAAGACGCGGTGACCCTCAACGCCGGTCATCGTTTCTAAACCCTTTGCGCACGTTTCCCGGAGGCGGCGCTGCGCATCTGTCCGGGCTACCATCCCACAGACGGTGGAGAACTCGTAGCCCGGGCAAGGCGCTCTGCGCCGCCCCGGGAGCAAAGCGCAGAGAGGCATAATTCCCCGGAGGCGATGCTGCGCATCTGTCCGGGCTACCATCCCGCAGACGGTGGAGAACTCGTAGCCCGGGCAAGGCGCTCTGCGCCGCCCCCGGGAGCAAAGCGCAGAGTGGCATAATTACCCGGAGGCGATGCTGCGCATCTGTCCGGGCTACCATCCCGCAGACGGTGGAGATCTCGTAGCCCGGGCAAGGCGCTCTGCGCCGTCCCCGGGAGCAAAGCGCAGAGTGGCATAATTCCCCGGAGGCGATGCTGCGCATCTGTCCGGGCTACCATCCCGCAGACCGCGGTATACCTGTAGCCCGGCTAAGCGCAGCGCGAGCCGGGGATGTCTGGCGGCACATCAGCGCTTAATACTCATCGCGCTCATCATCCTCATCCGGCTGCTCCATCACGCTATAGGCCACCGAGCAGAACAGTGAATTCAGACGCTTCATATCGCCCAGCAGCGCCAGGTGCAGCGTACTGGTCTCAATACTCTGCACGTTTTGCTGATGCAGACGGTCAACGTGGGCATGCGAGTAACGACGGTTCATGATACGAAAACGATGCTTGCTGCGGCGCAGGCGGCGGGCGCTCGGCACGTCGCCGGAGAAGAAGACCGACATCGCCAGCTGCAGATTGCTGAGCAGCTGCTCGTAGAGGGCATCCAGCTCTTTTAATCCCTCCATGGAGAACGCGCGCCGCGCGGCCAGCGATTTATCGGCGATCTCGCTGCCCATTCTTTCGACGATATCCGAAGCCTGCTCGAGGTTAAGCGCCATTTCGATAATTTCCGCCCAGCGGCGGGACTCCTCATCCGCCAGCTCCTCTTTCGGCATCCGCGCCAGATAGAGCTTAATGGCGGTGTAAAGTACGTTGATATCGTCCGCCATCCGCCGCAGCTCTTTCTCCTCACGCGGCTCGCCGTGCATCACTTTATGCAGGCTTTCCAGCATCTGCTCCATGGCATCGCCAATACGCAGGGTTTCGCGGGCGGCATTGGCCAGCGCCAGGGCGGGCGTATCCAGCGCCGAAGTATCAAGATGCTTCGGCTTCAGCCGCGCGTCCAGCTCGGGCTCATCGCGAATCAGACGCTTACAGAGGTTAGCCATGGGGCCGGCAAACGGCACCATGGCGATACAGCGGATCAGGTTGTAGAAGACGTGGAAATAGATAACCAGTTCGGATTTTTGCAGCGGAAGCTCATCCATGACGTTTGCCAACAGATGCACAAACGGCAGGATAATCAGGCTACCCACCAGCTTAAACAGCAGGCTGCCGAGCGCCACGCGGCGCGCGGCGGCATTGGCGCCGCTGTTGTTTAGCATGGCCAGCAGCCCGGATCCGAGGTTGGCGCCGATCACCAGGCACAGCGCCACCGGAAACGAAATCACGCCGGTGGCGGTTAACGTTGCGGTCAGCAGCACCGCTGCCAGGCTTGAATAGCTGATGATGGCAAACACCGCGCCGATCAGCGCATCCAGCATAATATCGCCGGTCAACGAGGCGAAAATCACCTGTACGCCGTTAGCCTGGGTGATGGGATGCACCGCCTGCACGATCAGCTCCAGCGCTAGCAGAATCAAGCCCAGACCAATCCCCACGCGCCCGAGCTGGCCCGCGCGCGTTTGCTTGCGCCCAAGGAAGAAAATCACGCCGATAAAAATCAGCAGCGGCGAAAGCCAGGACAGATCGAAGGTCAGCACCCTCGCCATCAGCGCGGTACCGACGTCAGCGCCCAGCACCATCACCAGCGCAGGGGCCAGCGCCACCAGATCCTGGGCGACAAAAGAGGTGACCAGCATGGTGGTGGCGTTGCTGCTCTGCACCAGCGCGGTAACGCCGATCCCCGCGCAGAAGGCGAGCGGTTTTTTCTCCACGCTGCTGCTGAGTACGCTTCGCAGACGAGCGCCGTAGACGCGCATCACGCCGGTACGGACGATATGGGTGCCCCACACCAGTAGGGCGACGGCGGACAACAGGTGTAGCAGAGTTAACACGGAATCAGCTTCTCCTTATATTTATTCGTTCCCGAAACTCATAAACCGTTACAGGCCGGATAGCGCTTCGCTTATCCGACGGCAACGATCGCAAGCTTCCTTCAGTATAAGGGTTTACGCACAATAAAGAGACAGGGCGCTCATTGAGCGCCCTGTTAGTTGTAAGGAAAGATAACGGTTTGGTGGATCAGTCGGCATCGTAACCGAGGTTCGGCGCCAGCCAGCGCTCCACTTCCGCCACGCTCATCCCCTTACGCAACGCATAGTCTTCCACCTGGTCCCGCTGAATTTGCGCTACCGCGAAGTATTTGCTGTCCGGATGGCTGAAGTACCAGCCGGAAACCGATGCGCCGGGCCACATGGCAAAAGATTCCGTCAGCTTCATGCCGGTGCGTTTTTCCACCTCCAGCAGTTCCCAGATCGTCGCCTTTTCGGTGTGCTCCGGGCAGGCCGGATAGCCCGGCGCCGGGCGAATTCCCTGGTAGTTCTCGCGGATCAGCTCCTCGTTGCTGAGGTTTTCGTTCGCCGCATAGCCCCAGTAAACCTTACGCACCCGCTCATGCAGATACTCGGCAAAGGCTTCCGCCAGGCGGTCGGCAATCGCCTTCACCATAATCTTGTTGTAGTCATCGTGCTGCGCTTCGTAGGCGTCGGCCAGCGCGTCTTCCTCAAGGCCGCCGGTCACCGCAAAGGCGCCGATATAGTCCGCCTTCCCCGACAGCTTCGGCGCGACAAAATCCGCCAGGCAGTAGTTGGCAAAGCCGACTTTCTCCGTCTGCTGGCGCAGATGATGCCCCACCGTCAGCACGTGAGTCCGGGTTTCATCGCGATAGATTTCAACATCGTCGCCGACGCGGTTAGCCGGGAACAGCCCCACCACGCCGCGCGGATTCAGGGCCTTCCCGGCGCTGAGCTTATCCAGCAGTTCGTTGGCGTCTTTAAACAGGCGCTGCGCCTCTTCGCCGACCACTTCATCTTCCAAAATGCGCGGATACTTACCGGCCAGCGACCAGGTCATAAAGAACGGCGTCCAGTCGATATAGTTACGCAGGGTTTCGATACTGGCCTCAACCTCATGCACGCCCAGACGATGGGCCACCGGCGGGGTGTAGCTTGCCCAGTCAAAGGCCAGGTCGTTATCGCGCGCAGCCTCCAGCGTGACCGGTGGGGTGCGCGGCTTTTTACGCCCGTGCTGAATACGTACCGTTTCGTACTCTTTGCGGGTACGGGCGACAAAATCATCGCGCTGGCTATCGGACAGCAGCGCGGCGACCACGCCAACGGTGCGCGAGGCGTTCTGCACGTAGACCGTCGGCCCGCTGTAGTTCTGCTCGATTTTCACCGCCGTATGCGCTTTCGAGGTGGTTGCGCCGCCGATCAGCAGCGGAATAGTAAAGCCCTGACGCTCCATCTCCTTCGCCACGTTGACCATCTCATCCAGCGACGGCGTAATCAGCCCGGAGAGGCCAATCAGGTCGGCGTTAACCTCGCGGGCGGTTTTCAGGATTTTATCCGCAGGCACCATCACGCCAAGGTCGACGATTTCGTAGTTGTTACACTGCAGCACCACGCCGACAATATTCTTGCCGATGTCGTGAACGTCACCCTTCACGGTGGCGATGACCATCTTGCCGTTGCTGGAACCTTTCTCTTTGCTGGCCTCAATATAGGGTTCGAGGTAGGCCACCGCCTGCTTCATGACGCGGGCGGATTTCACCACCTGCGGCAGGAACATTTTCCCTTCACCGAACAGATCGCCGACCACGTTCATGCCATCCATCAGCGGCCCTTCGATAACCTCAATCGGACGCGCGGCCTGCTGGCGGGCTTCTTCGGTATCGAGCTCGATAAATTCGGTAATGCCTTTAACCAGCGAGTATTCGAGGCGCTTTTTGACGTCCCAGCTGCGCCATTCCGCCTGCTGAGCGTTGGCGGTATCGTCGGTTTTGCTGCCGCGATACTTTTCCGCCAGATCGAGCAGACGTTCAGTGCCGTCATCGCGGCGGTTCAGAATCACATCTTCAACCGCATCGCGCAGCTCGGCGGGAAGGTCGTCGTAAATCGCCAGCTGGCCGGCGTTAACGATGCCCATGTCCATGCCGTTGCGGATGGCGTAGTAGAGGAATACCGCGTGAATCGCCTCGCGCACCGGGTCGTTGCCGCGGAAGGAGAACGACACGTTAGAGACGCCGCCGGAGATCAGCGCGTGCGGCAGTTCGCGTTTGATATCTTCGCAGGCGCCGATAAAGTCCTGGGCATAGTTGTTGTGCTCTTCAATCCCGGTCGCCACGGCGAAAATATTCGGGTCAAAGATGATGTCTTCCGGCGGGAAGCCCACCTCTTCGGTGAGAATTTTGTACGCCCGGCGGCAAATTTCAATTTTCCGCTCGCGGGTATCGGCCTGGCCCACTTCATCAAAGGCCATAACCACGACGGCGGCGCCGTAGCGGCGCACCTTTTTCGCATGCTGGATAAACGGCTCAACGCCCTCTTTCATCGAGATGGAGTTAACGATGCCTTTACCCTGAATACACTTCAGCCCCTTTTCGATAACCTCCCATTTGGAGGAGTCGATCATAATCGGCACGCGGGCGATATCCGGCTCACCGGCGATCAGGTTGAGGAAACGCGTCATCGCCGCTTCGGCGTCGAGCATCCCCTCATCCATATTGATATCGATAATCTGCGCGCCGCTTTCCACCTGCTGGCGCGCCACATCCAGCGCTTCGTTATATTTTTCTTCTTTAATCAGGCGCTTGAATTTCGCCGAGCCGGTAACGTTGGTGCGTTCGCCGACGTTCACAAACAGGCTGTCATCGCCGATATTCAGCGGCTCAAGGCCGGAAAGACGACAGGCGACGGGGATTTCCGGCAGCTGGCGCGGCGGCAGGCCGGCGACCGCGCGGCTCATGGCGGCGATATGTTCCGGCGTGGTGCCGCAGCAGCCGCCGACAATATTCAGGAATCCGGCTTCAGCCCATTCGCGAATTTGCGCCGCCATCGTGTCGGCGTCCAGGTCGTATTCGCCAAAGGCGTTCGGCAGACCGGCGTTCGGGTGGGCGGTAACGTAGCATTCGGCGATACGCGACAGCTCCTGCACGTACTGGCGCAGCTCATCCGGCCCCAGGGCGCAGTTGAGGCCAAACGTCAGCGCATCGGCGTGGCGCAGCGAGTTATAAAAGGCTTCGGTGGTCTGGCCGGACAGCGTGCGCCCGGAGGCGTCGGTGATGGTGCCGGAGATCATAATCGGCAGATCGACCCCCAGCGCTTCAAACTCCTCTTTAACCGCAAAGATCGCCGCTTTGGCGTTGAGGGTATCGAACACCGTCTCAATCAGAATCAGATCCGCCCCGCCTTCCACCAGCGCTTTGGTGGATTCACGATAGGCTTCCACCAGCCCGTCAAAGGTGATGTTGCGGAAGGCCGGGTCGTTGACGTCGGGAGAAATGGACGCCGTGCGGTTAGTCGGGCCGAGGACCCCTGCGACGTAGCGCGGTTTTTCCGGCGTGCGTGCGGTCCAGGCATCGGCGCTGGCGCGGGCCAGTTTCGCCGCCACAAAGTTGATTTCCGCCGACAGGGATTCCATCTGGTAATCCGCCATCGCGATGGTCGTCGAGTTAAAGGTGTTGGTTTCAATGATATCCGCCCCGGCCGCAAAATAGGCATCGTGGATAGCGGTTATCACATCCGGCTTGCTGAGAACCAGCAGGTCGTTGTTGCCCTTCAGGTCGCACGGCCAGTCGGCAAAGCGCTCGCCGCGAAAGTCCTGCTCACTCAGACGGTAGCTCTGGATCATGGTGCCCATGCCCCCATCCAGAACCAAAATACGTGCTTTTAACTGCTGATGCAGTTGCTCAACTTTGCTGCTCACACTCGCTCCCGACAACGCTCAACCAGACCGAAAAAACTCAACAGACCATACTGGCACAAACCGAAGGGGTGGAAAAGAGAACAGCGGGCAAGATGAGACATGTTCAGCTTCACTCATCCGATCAGTCGGGTAGTGATTGCATTATCGCCAAATAAAACGAAAATCATTTCCACGATACAGAAAAAAGGAGTCCGCGATGGCGACCCCCGCTCCCGCAAAACGCGGCAGAAAACCTGCCTCCCCCGCCGCCGCTCCGGCCGGCGGGCAAGTTCAGTCCCTGACCCGCGGACTGAAGCTGCTCGAATGGATTGCTGAATCCCACGGCAGCGTGGCGCTGACCGAACTGGCCCAGCAGGCCGGCCTGCCTAACTCCACGACTCACCGCCTGCTGACGACCATGCAGCAGCTGGGTTTTGTTCGTCAGGTCGGTGAGCTGGGCCACTGGTCGGTGGGCGCCCATGCTTTCGTCGTCGGCAGCAGCTTCCTGCAAAGCCGTAATCTGTTGGCGATCGTCCATCCGATTTTGCGTCAGCTGATGGAAGATTCCGGTGAAACGGTTAACCTCGCGGTGCTTGACCAGAGCGATCATCAGGCGATTATTATCGATCAGGTGCAGTGTACGCAGCTGATGCGTATGTCGGCACCGATTGGCGGTAAGCTGCCGATGCACGCTTCCGGCGCCGGAAAGGCGTTTCTGTCGCAGCTAAGCGAAGAGCAGGTTACCGGCCTGCTGCACCGTCAAGGTCTGCACGCTTATACCCATGCCACCCTGGTATCGCCGGTACATCTGAAAGAGGACCTGGCCCAGACGCGTAAGCGCGGCTACTCGTTTGATGACGAAGAACACGCGCTGGGCCTGCGCTGCGTAGCGTCGTGTATTTATGATGAACATCGTGAGCCGTTCGCCGCCATCTCCATTTCCGGGCCCATTTCCCGCATTACCGATGACCGCGTGACCGAGTTCGGCGCGATGGTGATTAAGGCGGCGAAAGAAGTGACGCTGGCCTACGGCGGAGTGCGCTAAATGAGCGATCTGAAATCCTACTGGCAGGATAAATACCCTTCTGCTTTCTGCTGGTCTTTCGGCGATTCACCGGCGCTGGCCGACGAGCTGGCTGCCCTGGTTATCGCCGGGAAGAAACGCGGCACCTGCGGCTCGCTTGCCAGCTATCAGCAGGAGCAGCCGCCCGTGACGCCGGGGGCGTATCACATTGTGCTGGACGGCAAAGGGAAAGCCGTCTGCGTGATACGCACCCTGACCCTCAGGCTCATTCGCTTTAACGAAATGAGCCCTGAGCTCGCCGCGCTGGAGGGCGAAGGTGATTTAAGCCTCGCTTACTGGCAATCGGCGCATCAGGCATTCTTTGAACGCGAAGGCACCTGGGCGCCGGATATGGAGCTGGTGTACGAAGAATTTGCCGTTATCGAAGCAGCCTGAAGCAGGCCATCGGCTATCCCGCCTGCTTCAGGTCGCCGTAGCGCACGCTAAAACGCTGACGGCGGCGATAGGCATAGACGTCTTCCACGTGGCCGTTGCGGATACGCGTTTGCAGCTCCCGCCAGTAGTCGGCGCGCAGCAGGTCGGCGTGCATCTCTTCAAATAGCGGTCCGATGCGCGGGTCAGCGCACAGCCAGTGGCGAAACTCTTCCGGAAAAACATCGCCAGGCGAGACGCTATACCAGGGCTCGCTGGCAAGCTCATCCTCCGGGTAGCGCGCCGGCGGGATCTCGCGGAAATTCACCTCCGTCATATAGCAAATTTCATCGTAATCGTAGAACACCACCCGGCCGTGACGCGTGACGCCAAAGTTTTTAAATAGCATATCGCCGGGGAAAATGTTGGCGGCGGCCAGCTGACGAATGGCGTTGCCGTACTCCTCTACCGCATCGCGCAGCGCCGGACCGTCCACCTGCTCCAGCCAGATATTCAGCGGCACCATCCGCCGCTCGATATAAAGATGGCTGATCGCAATCCGATCGCCGAGATCGGTAATTTTCGCTCCGGCTTCGGTTTGTAACAGGGCCATTAGTTCGGGCGCAATTTGCCGTTTCTCCAGGACGAAGTTCTCAAACTCCTGGGTATCGGCCATCCTTCCCACGCGGTCGTGCTCTTTGACCAGCTGATAGCAGGCGCGCACGTGGGCGGCGGTCATCTCTTTCTGCGGCGCAAAGCGGTCCTTAATGACTTTAAATACCCGGTCAAATCCCGGCAAAGTAAACACCAGCATCACCATGCCGCGAATCCCCGGCGCTTCAATAAATTGCTCATCGCTGCGGGAAATATAGTGCAGGTATTCCCGATAGCTCTCGGTTTTCGCATGCTTCTTGCAGCCAATCGCCATGTACAGTTCAGCGGTGGTTTTCCCCGGGAGAATCTCGCGCAGCCACTCGACCAGCGCGCCGGGTAGCGGCGCGTAAACCATAAAATAGGAGCGGGCGAAGCCAAAAACGATGCTGGCTTCGGCATGCGTCGTCAGACAGGCGTCGACAAACAATTCGCCTTCATCGGTGCGATGGATTGGCAGAAGAAAAGGCAGCGTCGCCATCGGCGTAACCAGTTTGCCTACCAGCCAGGCCGCCTTATTGCGGTAAAACAGTTCATTCGCCACCTGCAGGTGCGACCGGGAAAGCAGCTCGCTGCCGAGCGCCTCCTGCAGGCAAGCGGTGATATAACCGATATCTCGCGCGCTGTTTTGCCACGGCAGACGGAGAGGAAGATCGGATAACACTTTGCGTAATAGCGTGTCCCAGCCGCGCTCGGGGAAGAAATCTTTGGCCAGCGGGCGCGGGATGGCGCGTAAGCGCCGCTCTGGCTGAGAGCTGAAAATAAAAAGCCGCTCGGGAGTCAGCGAGCGGTGGTCAAACAACCGGCAATAAACGGAATTGAAAAAGCTCTCCGCAATTTCGAAACGAGGGTAATCCGGCAGCATGTTCTTTTACCTGCAGCAAAAAATCGGTATCGGTATTTTTACCATCGGTAATGCAGCGCAGCTGCTCGACGACCAGGCCGACATGGTGATCGTAGAGATGAATACGCTGCTTCATCGCCTGCTGGACGGCATGCCAGTCAGCCTGTTCAAAGCGCTGCTGGGCGCCGGAAGTCACTTCAAGAAAACGACCGTACTGGGCGTCAAAACCCTGCAAAATAGTTTGAGCAATCAATAATTCCAGGCCACGCGTCATCTCTTCCCCCTCACCCATCCCTCTCCCCCGGAGAGAGGGAGAGGGGGAAATTATCAGAACTGATCTTCTTCTGTAGAGCCGGTTAACGCCGTGACTGATGAGGCTCCGCCCTGGATAATGGTGGTGACCTTATCGAAGTAGCCGGTGCCGACCTCCTGCTGATGAGAGACAAAGGTGTAGCCATCTTTAGCCGCCGCGAACTCCGGCTGCTGGACCTTCTCAACGTAGTGCTTCATCCCCTCGCCCTGGGCGTAGGCGTGGGCCAGGTCGAACATGTTGAACCACATGCTGTGAATACCGGCCAGGGTGATGAACTGATACTTGTAGCCCATATCCGACAGCTGCTGCTGGAAGCTGGCAATGGTTTTATCATCCAGCTTTTTCTGCCAGTTAAACGACGGCGAGCAGTTGTAGGCCAGCAGTTTGCCCGGATATTTCGCGTGGATCGCGTCGGCAAAGCGCTTCGCCAGCTCAAGGTCCGGGGTAGAGGTTTCACACCACACCAGGTCGGCATAGGGCGCGTAGGCCAGCCCGCGGCTGATGGCCTGTTCGATACCGGCATGGGTACGGAAGAAACCTTCGCTGGTACGGTCGCCGGTAATGAACTGGCGATCGTAAGGATCGCAGTCTGAGGTAATTAAATCCGCCGCATCGGCGTCAGTGCGAGCGATCACCAGCGTCGGCACGCCCATGACGTCCGCCGCCAGACGCGCGGCGACCAGTTTCTGAATCGCCTCTTGCGTGGGGACCAGCACTTTGCCGCCCATATGGCCGCATTTTTTCACCGATGCCAGCTGGTCTTCGAAGTGTACGGCCGCTGCACCGGCCTCAATCATCGATTTCATCAGCTCAAACGCATTAAGCACGCCGCCAAACCCCGCTTCCGCGTCGGCGACGATCGGCAGGAAATAATCGGTATAACGCGGATCGTTCGGCTCAATACCCGCAGACCACTGGATCTGATCCGCGCGGCGGAAGCTGTTGTTGATCCGATCGACCACGGCCGGTACCGAGTTCGCCGGATAGAGCGATTGATCCGGATACATGCTGGAGGCCAGGTTGGCGTCCGCTGCGACCTGCCAGCCGGAAAGATAAATCGCTTCAATGCCCGCTTTCGCCTGCTGCAGCGCCTGGCCGCCGGTCAGCGCGCCCAGGCTGTTGACGTAGCCTTTTTTCGCTTCCCCGTGCAGCAGTCGCCACATCTTTGCCGCGCCCAGCTGCGCCAGAGTACATTCCGGGTTGACCGAGCCGCGCAGCTTCACCACATCTTCGGCGCTGTATGGGCGAGTAATGCCTTCCCAGCGCGGATTCGTCCACTCTTTGTTTAATTCTTCGATTTGTTGGGTACGGGTTTTCATGTGCAGATGCTCCATATTGTTGTGTGGTGAATTAGGCCAGAAGGCGGTAGCCCGGCAGGGTTAAGAAATCGATCAGCTCGTCGGAGGTGGTGATCTGTTCCATCAGGCGAGCGGCTTCATCAAAACGCCCGCTGCGGTAGCGGTGCTCGCCCAGTTCGTCCTGAATCACCCGCATCTCTTCGGCCAGCCACTGGCGGAACAGCGCTTTGGTTACCGGTGTGCCGTTACTGAGGGTTTTCTCATGGTGGATCCATTGCCAGATAGAGGTACGGGAAATTTCCGCCGTCGCCGCATCTTCCATCAGGCCATAAATCGGTACGCAGCCGTTGCCGGAAATCCACGCCTCGATATACTGCACCGCCACGCGAATGTTGGCGCGCATGCCCTCTTCGGTTCGTTCGCCCTCGCAGGGGGCCAGCAGCTGTTCAGCGGTAATCGGCGCATCGTCTTCGCGGGTAACGGACAGCTGATTTTTGTTCTCGCCCAGTACGCCGTTAAAGACGGCCATAGCGGTGTCAGCCAGCCCGGGATGCGCGATCCAGGTACCGTCATGGCCGTTATTCGCCTCCAGCGATTTGTCCGCTTTTACCTTGTTCAGCACCTGGTTGTTTCGCTCGGCATCTTTGCTCGGAATAAAGGCCGCCATGCCGCCCATCGCAAACGCGCCGCGCCTGTGGCAGGTCTTAATCAACAATCGCGAGTAGGCGCTGAGGAAAGGCTTGTCCATCGTCACCACCTGGCGGTCCGGCAGAACGCGATCCGGATGATTCTTCAGCGTTTTGATATAGCTGAAGATGTAGTCCCAGCGCCCGCAGTTCAGACCCACAATATGGTCGCGCAGGGCGTGCAGAATTTCGTCCATCTGGAATACGGCGGGCAGCGTTTCGATCAGCAGCGTGGCTTTGATGGTGCCGCGCGGCAGCTCAAAACGGTCTTCCGTAAAGCTAAATACTTCACTCCACCACGCGGCTTCCTGCCAGGCCTGAGTCTTCGGCAGATAGAAATAGGGGCCGCTGCCTTTTTCCAGTAACGCTTTGTAGTTGTGGAAGAAATAGAGGGCGAAGTCGAACAGACTGCCGGGAATCGCTTCCCTGCGCCACGTCACGTGTTTTTCCGGCAGATGCAGACCGCGCACGCGGCAGATCAGCAGCGCCGGGTTCGGCTTGAGCTGATAAATCTTGCCGGCTTCATTGGTGTAGCTGATGGTGCCGTTAACCGCATCGCGCAGGTTAATTTGCCCATCAATGACTTTGCTCCATTCGGGCGCCAGTGAGTCTTCGAAATCCGCCATAAAGACTTTTACATTCGCATTGAGCGCATTGATGACCATCTTGCGCTCTACCGGACCGGTAATTTCTACCCGCCGATCCTGCAAATCGTCCGGAATGCCGCGGATCGTCCAATCACCGTTACGAATGGAAGCTGTTTCCGAAATAAAATCGGGAAGCTTGCCGTTATCAATTGCCTGCTGCTGCTGGATACGCGCGGCCAGGAGTTTATTGCGCTCAGGCGTAAAGCGGCGCACCAGCTCGGTCAGAAATTCTACGGCCTCAGGCGTTAAGATTTGCTTCTCCTGGTCGCCATATGGCTGGCTAAAAGCCAGTTCGTCAGTGATTGTCGCCTGCTGCGTCATGTGCTGCTCCTCTTGGTTAATCCAGTTGGCGCGAACGTAAGATCGTTGTGTAGTTTTCGTTCAGCACAATTAAGACTACGCATTTATTTTTCAAAATCAAAAACAATTTCCATTTTTAATTTAATTATCGTTTAACCTATTGATAACAATATAAATAAAGTTTGATTACAATATGAGCTGCGTTTCGGAAATATAAAAGGCACCCGAAGGTGCCAGAGGCAAAATGCTGAAACGCTTTAGGATCGCGTTGTGTAGAAGATTAATCCAGAGTCGGATTCATATGGCGTAGATCGTATGGCGTGATCTGGTAGACGTAATAATTCAGCCAGTTGATAAACAGCAAATTGCCATGGCTTCGCCAGGTGGCGCGCGGTTTGTTCTGCGGATCGTTCTGCGGGAAATAATTATGTGGAACCTGCGGATCGAGACCCGCTTCCACATCGCGGAAGAACTCGCTGGCCAGGGTGTTCGCGTCATATTCCGGGTGACCGGTCACGAAGGCGATGCGCTTATCTTTGCTGGCGAACAGGTAGGCGTCGCCCTCTTCCGTTTCCGCCAGGATCTCGAGGTCGGTGTAGTCGCGTATCAGCGCCGCCGGGAAATCGGCATAGCGCGAGTGCGGGGCCAGAAAGCTATCGTCAAAGCCGCGGGTTAACAAGGCATGAGGTTGCAGGATATGGTGTTCGTAGACCCCGGAAATCTTCTCAGAGCGGGTCTGTTTAGGGATACCGTAGAGGATATTGAGGGCTGCCTGTACCGCCCAACAGACAAACAGCGTTGAGGTAACATGATCTTTAGCCCATTCCAGCACCTGTTTTATCTGCGGCCAGTAGGCAACGTCATTAAATTCAACCAAACCTAAAGGTGCACCGGTAACAATCAGGCCATCAAAGTTCTGATCGCAAATATCTTCAAAGTTGCAGTAGAAGTTGTTCAGGTGTTCCGCCGGAGTATTACGTGATTCGCGGGCATCGATGCGCAACAGCTGGATATCAAGCTGCAGAGGAGAGTTGGAAAGCAGTCGCAAAAACTGATTCTCAGTCTCGATTTTCTTCGGCATCAGATTAAGGATGAGCACCTTCAGCGGGCGGATTTCCTGAGTCGTCGCGCGAGTTGTCGTCATCACAAAGACGTTTTCATTACGCAAGAAATTGACGGCCGGTAGCTCGTCCTGCACCCGAATTGGCATAACTTTATTACCTCATAGCATACGTATAAACGTTTAGACATCCAGACAGCTGAAGATACCCAGGAATAAGGTGAATGTCGAGCCTGCAAGTGCAGGGTGAGAAAATTTCACGGAGACATTTGAGTTAGAATATAAGAACAAATAAAAGGAGCAAATATGGTTATTAGTATCCGCCGTTCACGGCATGATGAAGGGAAAAAACTGATTGCGATCTGGCGTCGGTCGGTCGATGCAACGCACGATTTTTTATCAAAAGAGTATAGAGCGGAACTGGAAGATCTGGTGAGCGCGTTTTTACCCGAAGCGCCGCTGTGGGTCGCGGTGACGGAGAAAGACGAGCCGGTCGCCTTTATGCTGCTTACGGGGGAACATATGGATGCGCTATTCGTTGACCCTACGGTCCGCGGCTGCGGCGTGGGTAAGCTGTTGATTGAACACGCGCTGACGTTAGCGCCCAAACTGACGACCAACGTTAATGAGCAGAATGAACAAGCGGTCGGATTTTATAAGAAGATGGGCTTTAAGGTGACAGGCCGTTCTGAGACGGACGATCTTGGAAAACCCTATCCGTTATTGAATTTGGTACATGAGTAATGAAGTAAGACCGGATAAGGGTAACCGATGTCCGGTCGGTTCAGACGACAAAAAAGCAAAAAGCCCATCCGTCAGGATGGGCTCTTCACTTGTTTGATGCCTGGCAGTTCCCTACTCTCACATGGGGAGACCCCACACTACCATCGGCGCTACGGCGTTTCACTTCTGAGTTCGGCATGGGGTCAGGTGGGACCACCGCGCTAGTGCCGCCAGGCAAATTCTTTGTGCTCAGTACGCAATTCTTTATCGCGTACTCAACTCTGAATCTAAGCTGAAATTGTTGTCTTCTCAGTCCGCCAAAACATCTTCGGCGTTGTAAGGTTAAGCCTCACGGTTCATTAGTACCGGTTAGCTCAACGCATCGCTGCGCTTACACACCCGGCCTATCAACGTCGTCGTCTTCAACGTTCCTTCAGGACCCTTAAAGGGTCAGGGAGAACTCATCTCGGGGCAAGTTTCGTGCTTAGATGCTTTCAGCACTTATCTCTTCCGCATTTAGCTACCGGGCAATGCCATTGGCATGACAACCCGAACACCAGTGATGCGTCCACTCCGGTCCTCTCGTACTAGGAGCAGCCCCCCTCAATTCTCCAGCGCCCACGGCAGATAGGGACCGAACTGTCTCACGACGTTCTAAACCCAGCTCGCGTACCACTTTAAATGGCGAACAGCCATACCCTTGGGACCTACTTCAGCCCCAGGATGTGATGAGCCGACATCGAGGTGCCAAACACCGCCGTCGATATGAACTCTTGGGCGGTATCAGCCTGTTATCCCCGGAGTACCTTTTATCCGTTGAGCGATGGCCCTTCCATTCAGAACCACCGGATCACTATGACCTGCTTTCGCACCTGCTCGCGCCGTCACGCTCGCAGTCAAGCCAGCTTATGCCATTGCACTAACCTCCTGATGTCCGACCAGGATTAGCTGACCTTCGTGCTCCTCCGTTACTCTTTAGGAGGAGACCGCCCCAGTCAAACTACCCACCAGACACTGTCCGCAACCCGGATTACGGGCCCACGTTAGAACACCAGCCATTAAAGGGTGGTATTTCAAGGATGGCTCCATGCAGACTGGCGTCCACACTTCAAAGCCTCCCACCTATCCTACACATCAAGGACCAGTGTTCAGTGTCAAGCTATAGTAAAGGTTCACGGGGTCTTTCCGTCTTGCCGCGGGTACACTGCATCTTCACAGCGAGTTCAATTTCACTGAGTCTCGGGTGGAGACAGCCTGGCCATCATTACGCCATTCGTGCAGGTCGGAACTTACCCGACAAGGAATTTCGCTACCTTAGGACCGTTATAGTTACGGCCGCCGTTTACCGGGGCTTCGATCAAGAGCTTCTCCTTACGGATAACCCCATCAATTAACCTTCCGGCACCGGGCAGGCGTCACACCGTATACGTCCACTTTCGTGTTTGCACAGTGCTGTGTTTTTAATAAACAGTTGCAGCCAGCTGGTATCTTCGACTGATTTCAGCTCCATGAGCAAGTCACTTCACCTACCATCAGCGTGCCTTCTCCCGAAGTTACGGCACCATTTTGCCTAGTTCCTTCACCCGAGTTCTCTCAAGCGCCTTGGTATTCTCTACCTGACCACCTGTGTCGGTTTGGGGTACGATTTGATGTTACCTGATGCTTAGAGGCTTTTCCTGGAAGCAGGGCATTTGTCACTTCAGCACCGTAGTGCCTCGTCATCACACCTCAGCGTTGATAACGTTCCGGATTTACCTGGAACATCCGCCTACATGCTTAAACCGGGACAACCGTCGCCCGGCCAACATAGCCTTCTCCGTCCCCCCTTCGCAGTAACACCGAGTACAGGAATATTAACCTGTTTCCCATCGACTACGCCTTTCGGCCTCGCCTTAGGGGTCGACTCACCCTGCCCCGATTAACGTTGGACAGGAACCCTTGGTCTTCCGGCGTGCGGGTTTTTCACCCGCATTATCGTTACTTATGTCAGCATTCGCACTTCTGATACCTCCAGCAACCCTCACAGGCCACCTTCAACGGCTTACAGAACGCTCCCCTACCCAACAACACATAGTGTCGCTGCCGCAGCTTCGGTGCATGGTTTAGCCCCGTTACATCTTCCGCGCAGGCCGACTCGACCAGTGAGCTATTACGCTTTCTTTAAATGATGGCTGCTTCTAAGCCAACATCCTGGCTGTCTGGGCCTTCCCACATCGTTTCCCACTTAACCATGACTTTGGGACCTTAGCTGGCGGTCTGGGTTGTTTCCCTCTTCACGACGGACGTTAGCACCCGCCGTGTGTCTCCCGTGATAACATTCTTCGGTATTCGTAGTTTGCATCGGGTTGGTAAGTCGGGATGACCCCCTAGCCGAAACAGTGCTCTACCCCCGAAGATGAGTTCACGAGGCGCTACCTAAATAGCTTTCGGGGAGAACCAGCTATCTCCCGGTTTGATTGGCCTTTCACCCCCAGCCACAAGTCATCCGCTAATTTTTCAACATTAGTCGGTTCGGTCCTCCAGTTAGTGTTACCCAACCTTCAACCTGCCCATGGCTAGATCACCGGGTTTCGGGTCTATACCCTGCAACTTAACGCCCAGTTAAGACTCGGTTTCCCTGCGGCTCCCCTATACGGTTAACCTTGCTACAGAATATAAGTCGCTGACCCATTATACAAAAGGTACGCAGTCACCCCACCCCAAAACGCTCCACTGCCTGATTTTGATGTTGAACGTCGCTTACGCTCCGTTAACCGTCCATCGCACTGTCGTTACGCATTTTGCGTACCACGCAAAGCGAAACGCTTTGGTGGTGGGGCTCCTACTGCTTGTACGTACACGGTTTCAGGTTCTTTTTCACTCCCCTCGCCGGGGTTCTTTTCGCCTTTCCCTCACGGTACTGGTTCACTATCGGTCAGTCAGGAGTATTTAGCCTTGGAGGATGGTCCCCCCATATTCAGACAGGATACCACGTGTCCCGCCCTACTCTTCGAGTTCACAACCTGTGTGTTTTAGTGTACGGGAGTATCACCCTGTACCCTGCGACTTTCCAGACGCTTCCACTAACACACAAGCTGATTCAGACTCCGGGCTGCTCCCCGTTCGCTCGCCGCTACTGGGGGAATCTCGGTTGATTTCTTTTCCTCGGGGTACTTAGATGTTTCAGTTCCCCCGGTTCGCCTCGTTTGACTATGTATTCATCAAACGATAGTGCAACGAATTGCACTGGGTTTCCCCATTCGGACATCGCCGGCTGTAACGGTTCATATCACCTTACCGACGCTTTTCGCAGATTAGCACGTCCTTCATCGCCTCTGACTGCCAGGGCATCCACCGTGTACGCTTAGTCGCTTAACCTCACAACCCGAAGATGTTTCGTAAAACATCGTCGTGTCGCGAAAATTTGAGAGACTCGAACACACTTAAAATGTGTCGTTTCAATTTTCAGCTTGATCCAGATTTTTAAAGAGCAAATATCTCAAACATCACCTGAAGATGAGTTTTGAGATATCGGTTGGTTGTGCCTTTCACTCACAGCCAGCAAGTGGCGTCCCCTAGGGGATTCGAACCCCTGTTGCCGCCGTGAAAGGGCGGAGTCCTAACCGCTAGACGAAGGGGACACGAGGTGTCGCGACTTCGCAGCCGTCTTGCTTCTTTACATCTATCAGACAATCTGTGTGAGCACTACAAAGGCAGGTTCTTTAAGGTAAGGAGGTGATCCAACCGCAGGTTCCCCTACGGTTACCTTGTTACGACTTCACCCCAGTCATGAATCACAAAGTGGTAAGCGCCCTCCCGAAGGTTAAGCTACCTACTTCTTTTGCAACCCACTCCCATGGTGTGACGGGCGGTGTGTACAAGGCCCGGGAACGTATTCACCGTGGCATTCTGATCCACGATTACTAGCGATTCCGACTTCATGGAGTCGAGTTGCAGACTCCAATCCGGACTACGACATACTTTATGAGGTCCGCTTGCTCTCGCGAGGTCGCTTCTCTTTGTATATGCCATTGTAGCACGTGTGTAGCCCTACTCGTAAGGGCCATGATGACTTGACGTCATCCCCACCTTCCTCCAGTTTATCACTGGCAGTCTCCTTTGAGTTCCCGACCGAATCGCTGGCAACAAAGGATAAGGGTTGCGCTCGTTGCGGGACTTAACCCAACATTTCACAACACGAGCTGACGACAGCCATGCAGCACCTGTCTCAGAGTTCCCGAAGGCACCAAAGCATCTCTGCTAAGTTCTCTGGATGTCAAGAGTAGGTAAGGTTCTTCGCGTTGCATCGAATTAAACCACATGCTCCACCGCTTGTGCGGGCCCCCGTCAATTCATTTGAGTTTTAACCTTGCGGCCGTACTCCCCAGGCGGTCGACTTAACGCGTTAGCTCCGGAAGCCACTCCTCAAGGGAACAACCTCCAAGTCGACATCGTTTACAGCGTGGACTACCAGGGTATCTAATCCTGTTTGCTCCCCACGCTTTCGCACCTGAGCGTCAGTCTTTGTCCAGGGGGCCGCCTTCGCCACCGGTATTCCTCCAGATCTCTACGCATTTCACCGCTACACCTGGAATTCTACCCCCCTCTACAAGACTCCAGCCTGCCAGTTTCGAATGCAGTTCCCAGGTTGAGCCCGGGGATTTCACATCCGACTTGACAGACCGCCTGCGTGCGCTTTACGCCCAGTAATTCCGATTAACGCTTGCACCCTCCGTATTACCGCGGCTGCTGGCACGGAGTTAGCCGGTGCTTCTTCTGCGGGTAACGTCAATCGACAAGGTTATTAACCTTATCGCCTTCCTCCCCGCTGAAAGTACTTTACAACCCGAAGGCCTTCTTCATACACGCGGCATGGCTGCATCAGGCTTGCGCCCATTGTGCAATATTCCCCACTGCTGCCTCCCGTAGGAGTCTGGACCGTGTCTCAGTTCCAGTGTGGCTGGTCATCCTCTCAGACCAGCTAGGGATCGTCGCCTAGGTGAGCCGTTACCCCACCTACTAGCTAATCCCATCTGGGCACATCTGATGGCAAGAGGCCCGAAGGTCCCCCTCTTTGGTCTTGCGACGTTATGCGGTATTAGCTACCGTTTCCAGTAGTTATCCCCCTCCATCAGGCAGTTTCCCAGACATTACTCACCCGTCCGCCACTCGTCACCCGAGAGCAAGCTCTCTGTGCTACCGTTCGACTTGCATGTGTTAGGCCTGCCGCCAGCGTTCAATCTGAGCCATGATCAAACTCTTCAATTTAAGTTTGATGCTCGTAGAATTAAACTTCGTAATGAATTACGTGTTCACTCTTTGAGACTTGGTATTCATTTTTCGTCTTGCGACGTTAAGAATCCATGTCACTTTGAGTGCCCACACAGATTGTCTGATAAATTGTTAAAGAGCAGTGCAACGCGGCTTTCGCTCACCGTTGCGAGGTGGCGTATATTACGCTTTCCTCTTTCAGAGTCAACCCGTTATTTCAGGATTTTTTCTCTTCAACCGACCGGGTTGTTTGTGAAGTGATTCACATCTGCCGTGTCGATGGAGGCGCATTATAGGGAGTTCCCGAGCATCCGCAATAGTAAAATTGCAGAAAAATGACTGACTGCTGCATTCCCCAGCAAAACCCCGCTTTATACCCTGTTACGCACAGAATTATCCACAGGTGGCGGCCGATACCCTCTTATAAAGGCCCGCTCTCTTCTCTCTATAGGGCGCGATCCTGGGCTAAAAAGAGAAAGATAAAAATTCGCGAGCGTTGCGCAAACGTTTTCGTTACAATGCCGCGCTATAACAAGGATGCCCGGTTGGGTGCGTTAGGTGAGTTTTTAGACAAAAATTCACCTAACGCTCTCTGTAATATTCAAATCCTGGGGATTTAATACCATGCAACAACGTCGTCCAGTCCGCCGCGCCCTGCTCAGTGTTTCTGACAAGGCCGGTATCGTCGAATTCGCGCAGGCGCTTTCCGCTCGTGGTGTCGAGCTACTGTCTACGGGTGGTACCGCACGCCTGCTGGCTGAGAAAGGTCTGCCGGTTACCGAAGTCTCTGACTACACCGGTTTCCCGGAAATGATGGACGGACGCGTGAAGACCCTGCATCCGAAAGTTCACGGCGGTATTCTCGGTCGCCGCGGCCAGGATGACGGTATTATGGAACAACACGGTATCGCGCCTATTGATATGGTGGTGGTTAACCTGTATCCGTTTGCTCAAACCGTTGCCCGCGAGGGCTGCTCGCTGGAAGATGCGGTAGAAAACATTGATATCGGCGGCCCAACCATGGTTCGCTCAGCGGCGAAGAACCATAAAGACGTCGCCATCGTGGTGAAGAGCAGCGACTACGATGCCATTATTAAAGAGATGGATGCCAACGAAGGCTCCCTGACCCTCGACACCCGCTTCGACCTCGCCATTAAGGCATTCGAACACACCGCCGCCTACGACAGCATGATTGCCAACTACTTCGGCAGCATGGTTCCGGCCTATCACGGCGAGAGCAAAGAAGCCGCGGGTCGCTTCCCGCGCACCCTGAATCTGAACTTCATTAAGAAGCAGGATATGCGCTATGGTGAAAACAGCCACCAGCAGGCGGCCTTCTATATAGAAGAAGAAGTCAAAGAAGCCTCTGTCGCCACTGCACAGCAGGTTCAGGGTAAAGCGCTCTCCTATAACAATATCGCTGACACCGATGCCGCGCTGGAATGCGTCAAAGAATTCAGCGAGCCGGCCTGCGTTATTGTGAAGCACGCCAACCCATGTGGCGTAGCGGTAAGCACCTCTATTCTGGAAGCCTACGACCGCGCGTACAAAACTGACCCGACCTCTGCCTTCGGCGGCATTATCGCGTTTAACCGCGAACTGGATGCCGAAACCGCGCAGGCGATCATCTCCCGCCAGTTTGTTGAAGTGATCATCGCGCCGTCTGCGACGGAAGAAGCCCTGAAGATCACTGCCGCGAAACAGAATGTCCGCGTCCTGACCTGCGGTCAGTGGACGCAGCGCGTACCTGGTCTGGACTTCAAACGCGTTAACGGCGGCCTGCTGGTTCAGGATCGCGATCTGGGTATGGTTACGGAAGGCGAACTGCGCGTGGTTTCCAAACGCCAGCCGACCGAGCAGGAACTGCGCGATGCGCTGTTCTGCTGGAAAGTGGCGAAATTCGTTAAATCCAACGCCATTGTGTACGCCAAAGAGAATATGACCATCGGGATAGGCGCAGGCCAGATGAGCCGCGTTTACTCCGCCAAAATCGCCGGGATTAAAGCCGGTGATGAAGGTCTGGAAGTGAAAGGTTCGGCTATGGCGTCCGACGCTTTCTTCCCGTTCCGCGACGGTATTGATGCCGCTGCTGCCGTTGGCGTGAGCTGCGTCATTCAGCCCGGTGGTTCTATTCGCGACGAAGAGGTGATTGCCGCCGCCGATGAGCACGGCATCGCGATGATCTTCACCGACATGCGCCACTTCCGCCATTAATTCACGGAGCAGACGATGAAAGTATTAGTTATTGGCAACGGCGGACGCGAACACGCGCTGGCCTGGAAGGCCGCACAGTCACCGCAGGTTGATACCGTTT
Source organism: Klebsiella sp. PL-2018 (assembly GCF_019048985.1). Classification (NCBI taxonomy): domain Bacteria; kingdom Pseudomonadati; phylum Pseudomonadota; class Gammaproteobacteria; order Enterobacterales; family Enterobacteriaceae; genus Klebsiella; species Klebsiella sp. PL-2018. Next base: position 339,023 of record NZ_CP077673.1, on the reverse strand, counting down.
TTGTCGCCCCGGGTAACGCGGGCACCGCGCTGGAACCGGCGCTGCAGAACGTGGCTATCGGCGTCACCGATATTCCGGCGCTGCTGAGCTTTGCGCAGAGCGAGAAGATTGACCTGACCATCGTTGGCCCGGAAGCGCCGCTGGTAATTGGCGTTGTCGATGCGTTCCGTGCCGCAGGGCTGAAAATCTTCGGCCCAACGGAAGGCGCGGCGCAGCTTGAAGGCTCCAAAGCCTTCACCAAAGATTTCCTCGCGCGTCATAACATCCCGACGGCGGAATACCAGAACTTCACCGAAGTCGAGCCCGCGCTGGCGTACCTGCGTGAGAAAGGCGCGCCGATCGTCATCAAGGCCGACGGCCTGGCCGCCGGCAAGGGCGTGATTGTTGCCATGACGCAGGAAGAAGCGGAAGCCGCCGTTCACGACATGCTGGCAGGTAACGCCTTTGGCGACGCCGGACACCGCATCGTCATTGAAGAGTTCCTCGACGGCGAAGAGGCGAGCTTTATCGTGATGGTCGACGGCGAGCACGTCCTGCCGATGGCCACCAGCCAGGATCACAAACGCGTGGGCAATGGCGATACCGGCCCGAACACGGGCGGTATGGGCGCTTACTCACCGGCGCCGGTGGTAACCGATGAGGTTCACCAGCGCACCATGGAACGCATTATCTGGCCAACCGTAAAAGGTATGGCAGCGGAAGGGAACACCTACACCGGTTTCCTCTATGCGGGCCTGATGATCGATAAACAGGGAAACCCGAAGGTTATCGAGTTCAACTGCCGCTTTGGCGATCCGGAAACCCAGCCGATCATGCTGCGCATGAAATCGGATCTGGTAGATCTGTGCCTCGCCGCCTGCGACGGCAAGCTGAATGAGAAAACCTCCGAGTGGGACGAACGCGCCTCGCTGGGCGTGGTGATCGCCGCCGGTGGCTATCCGGGCAACTACAGCACCGGTGATGAGATCCACGGCCTGCCGCTGGAAGAAGCGGCTGACGGCAAGGTCTTCCACGCCGGTACCAGACTCGCTGATGACGATCGCGTGCTGACCAGCGGCGGCCGGGTGCTCTGCGCTACCGCGCTGGGTCACACCGTCGCTGAAGCGCAAAAGCGCGCTTACGCCCTGATGAGCGATATCCGCTGGGACGGCAGCTTTAGCCGTAACGACATCGGCTGGCGCGCTATTGAGCGTGAGCAAAACAGCTAACGGCTGAGCTTTGCCAGCAGCGTTTTGCGCGTAATGCCCAGCTGACGGGCGGCTTCAGTTTTGTTGCCGCCCGTTTTTTCGAGCGCCACCAGGATCGCTTCTTTCTCGACTTCCACCAGCGGCTGAATAATATCCTCGCCGTGCGGCGCGTCCGAAACCGACGTACCGGCAATCGCCAGCGGCAGCTCGCGTTCCGAGATATACTCTCCGGTCAGCAGGACCACCGCCCGCTCTACCGCATTTTCCAGTTCGCGAATATTCCCCGGCCATGCGTAGTGAATCAGTAAGTCCATCGCCTGCGGCGTAAACCCCTGCACCGCTTTGCGGTTACGCTCGGCATAACGCTGCAGGAAATAGCGCGCCAGCTGAGGGATATCCTCCTTGCGCTGACGCAGCGGCGGCATATCGATAGTCACGACGTTCAGGCGATAGTAGAGATCCTGACGAAAACGTCCGGCGCTGACCTCTTCAGCTAAATCCCGGTGGGTGGCGGCAATTAGCCGTACATCTACCGAAAGGGTCTGATTGCTGCCCACGCGCTGCACTTCACGCTCCTGAATCGCCCGCAGCAGGCGCACCTGCATCAGCGGTGAAATATCGCCAATCTCATCGAGAAAGAGCGTACCGCCGTCCGCTTCAACAAAACGCCCTTCTCGCCGTTTGTCCGCGCCGGTAAAGGCGCCTTTCTCGTGACCAAACAGCTCCGACTCCAGCAACGACTCGTTGAGTGCGGCACAGTTGAGGATCACCAGCGGCCTGCGGCTGCGGGCGCTGCTGGCGTGCAGCGCCCGCGCGACCAGCTCTTTCCCGGTGCCCGACTCGCCGTGAATTAATACCGTCGCATCAGAGGGGGCAACCAGGGCAATATTATTCAGCAGCGCCCGCATCGCCGGGCTATCGCCCACCATGCCAAACTGGGCCGCGGGGGGACTACCCGCGACGGGTGACTCGCTCAGCCGCGTATGGGCCAACGCCTCAGACAGCGTCTGCTGCAGCTTGTCAAAGTCCAGCGGCTTAATCAGGTAGTCCAGCGCACCGGATTTCAGCGCCTCCACGGCGGTATCGACGCTGGAGTATGCGGTCATGATCAATACCGGAATCGACGGATTCCAGGTTTTGATCTCTTTCAGCGTTTCGATGCCGTCCATCTCGGCCATGCGGATATCGCAAAGCACCAGATCAAACACCGTCTGGCGCACCTGTTCCAGCGCCTGTACACCGTTGTAGGCCAGCGCAACCCGGTATCCCCAGCCCCGCAACAGCGCCTGTAAGATAGTGCAGTGGCTGATGTCATCGTCCACCACCAGAATATCGATCTGCTCGCCACTCATCCTTGTTCATCCTTTTGTTGCCCGTTGACCGGCAAATAGAGAGTAAATAGCGCGCCTTCGCCGGGGGCGCTCTCGGCGTGAATCGTTCCGCCGTGCTGCTCGACAATGTTCTGCACCACCGCCAGGCCCAGCCCGGTGCCGTCGGCCTTGGTCGTGAAGTACGGGGTAAAAATGGCCTGTAGCTGTTCCGCCGTCATCCCCTTGCCGCTGTCCGCAACGCTCACCTTTACTCGCCCGTCGCCGCATTCCCTCACCGCCACCGTAATCACGCCATCGCGGCCAATAGCGTGGACGGCATTGAGATAAAGGTTCAGCAGCACCTGTTTCAAACGATCCGGATCGGCCTGAATGCGGCATAGCGCGGGCTGCGCGGTGAACGCGAGCGTTATTGCCCGGCTGGCGGCATCCTGGCTAATTAGCTGAAGCGAGTGCATAATCACGTCATTCAAATCAACCGATTGATACGTTAAATGCGCCGGACGCACCAGTTCCAGCAGCTCGCTGACGACCCTGTTCAGGCGATCGGCTTCCTTCGCCATCACCTGGGCCAGCTGATGCGCTTCGCCATCGGCTGGGGTTCGCTCGGCAAAATACTTTGCCAGCCCTTTTATAGATGACAGCGGGTTGCGGATCTCATGGGCGACGCCCGCGGCCAGATGACCAAGCGCCACCAGCTTTTCTTTACGCGCCGTCGCCTCCTGCAGCTGCTTGCGCGAACGTTGATAGCGGCGGAACCAGAACTGCGCCAGCAACGTTGCCGCCATCACTACGCCCGCCGCGCAGAGCATGATAACCATATTACGCAGGCTACGGGCATGGTCGGCATCCAGCTCGCGGGTATCAAAAGCAATAAAAATAACCTGGGGAGCCTGGGTACGTAGCCCGGCAGCTTCGCGACGCATCATCATGCGCATATGATGCCCGCCGCCGTTAAGCGGGCGAAATTGACGATAAATCTCCAGCGCCGGTTCCGGTTTTTCGAGCCGGCGCCAGCGCTCCTCGCTCCCAATATTCAGCTCACGCAGAGTGTTGGCAGGGTAGAGCGACTCACCAACCCGCTGCGGGTCGCTATGGGCAATGATTTTACCGCTCTCATCCGTCACAGCGAACCACAGCACGCCTGGCTGCCAGGCCATCTCCTCCAGCAACGCCTGCAGTTGGGAATGATGCATACGCATTCCCATGCCCACCCGGGCGCCGGACTCAAGGGCGCGAATCAGCACGCTGCCCTTTTCCTGGATAGTCTGGCGCGCGGCTTCATTTTCACGGCCATAATCACGCACGATTAACGCAGAGAACAGGCACACCAGCAGCAAGATAAGGCCGGTTAACAACCAGCTCAGCCAGACGGCGACGGAATCCTTAGACAACCGCATCGCGTTCATGACAACTCCCTTTCCTCAGACACCGTATCGCTCAGCAGAAATCATGCCATTTTTCCGTCCCGTCTAACCGCTTCTCATGCGCAAACCGGGAAGGCGATCGAGTAAAAATGACCCGCAGCCTCCTTGACCGCGAGTCATTTTTACTCGCTCTCGTCTGGCTGGAAGGCGCTCAATGCCCGATATCCTGCGGCCTTTCCATTCTGGCACAGAAGATGCAAATCATTGAGAAACCATAAGCCAGGAGAATAAACTATGAAACGGAACAAAAAAATGACGCTGACGCTGATTGCCCTCGCCGCGCTGACTTTCGGCAGCAGTTCAGCCTGGGCAAGGCACCACTGGAATAACGGCAGCGGAATGGGCCCCCAGGGCTACAGCCAGCTCACCGCCGATCAGCAGGCCACTGCCCGGAAGCTGCATAACGATTTCTATGAACAAACCCGCGTTTTACGTCAGCAGCTTCAATCAAAACGCTACGAATACCATGCGCTGTTAACCGCGGATAAGCCTGACAGCGCGAAAGTCGAATCCATTGCCCAGGAGATGGAGGTTCTCGGTCAACAGCTGGCCCAGCAGCGGGTGAAGTTCGATCTCGCGTTAGCGCAGGCGGGTATTTCTCGCGGTGTGGGTATGGGACCAGGGAGCTGCGGCGGAGGCCGCGGTCATATGGGGATGAGCCACTGGTAAGGCTCAGAAGCTTTTTTCGGTCGGCTGCCAGGTGCAGAAATCTTCGTTTGCCACCAGCAGCAGCTGAGAGCCTTCAGGCGCTTCCAGCCACGCCACGCTGACCTCAATAGATGAGTGATTCTGACGTCGCTCAATATGCGCCAGCGCCTGCGTATCGAGGTCAGGCTTCACGGTCTGACCTTCACAGGTGGTCACCGTCCTGTTGGCATGCCAGCGCCCCTGGCGCAGCATAACGCGTCCCTGACGCAGAGCGTCGCTGGTCTGGCGTATTTGCTCAGCGCGATAGCGGTATAGCGCGACCTGATCGCTGGAAAGCTGCTGCTTCTGCCCATCGATTTCACGCTGCATAAAGCTGAGTTCGCCCTGCGCATCAAACCGGGCGCGAATATGTTCCGGCGGTTTACCGTAGACGTTGAGTTCAATCAGCGCGAGCTGGCCATCCTGCCAGCGGTACTCGCTGGTCGAAGTATTACCATGACGCCATGGACTGAAGGCGGCAAGGAGATGGACCTCGCCGTTAGAATCTTTGCGCCAGATACGCATCGCCCCCTGGTTATCCGCATATCCGCTGGCGGTAAACGGCGGGAGAGAGGAATCATGGCTGCAGGCAGTGAGCAGCAATACGCCTACCAGCGCCAGCGTGCGGCGCCAGGTAGACAAAAGGGGCCGACAAGCCCCTTCGATAAAACTGTACACTGCCACGCGGTCTTACTTAACTGCGTCTTTCAGAGCTTTACCAGAAACAAATGCCGGTACGTTTGCTGCGGCGATTTTGATTTCATTACCGGTCTGCGGGTTGCGGCCAGTACGCTCAGCGCGGTGGTTCACTTTGAAGGTACCGAAACCAACCAGTTGAACAGCATCACCTTCTTTCAGAGACTCGGTAATTGCAGCCAGGGTAGATTCCAGGGCAGCTTTCGCCTGTGCTTTGGACAGGTCAGCTTTGTCCGCAATTACATCAATCAGTTGAGTCTTGTTCATAAGTTATCCTTACAATGTGTTTATCGCTTGCTAAGCATCGAGTGCGACGGAAATGCCTGAAAAGCACTCTCCTGCATACACGCACCGATAGCCACGTTTTTTCGCCCCCCAAATGTAGACCAGACGGGGGGCGGAATGGAAGCCTTCAGACGCTACAATTCAGGCGGTAAATCACGTTTTCTGGTCTCATTGCTGAAAATTTATACCAATATTGCTCTCACCGGCCTCGCGAAGGTCTGCACGCAGCCCTTTGATCAGTTCAATATCGCGTTCTTCGCAGTCGGCCAGAAGACGGAAAATTTCCCACTGAATATCCCATTCTTGTTCGACTGCCGGGTTTTCCTTGAGCTCTTCGTCGGTCATTTCGCGACCAGCCTGGGTCATTTCCAGCATCGCAACGGTGGTGATCGAGCTCTTGCTGACTTCAATAGCATGTTCGAGCGTTTCGCCGCTCAGCCGCGAATGAATCAGCTCACTCAAGGCCACGCATGCATCAATGGCCGGATAGACGCCGTACAGGTCGTAATCATCAGCGGCCGGAATCGCCTCTTCCAGCTTTTCCAGCTGGCTGTCGAAATTCACCTTCGCATCTTTTACCGTCAGCGTTTCCCAGATCAGATCGAGAATACGGCGATAAAGCTGGCCATCGGCGAACTCAGTTTGCTGACAGAACATGGCGTAGTTGGGGTACATCCGCTCGCACAGGCAGGCCATAAAGGTCACGTGCTGCCAGCTTTCCAGCTTCTCCAGACGCAGATGAATCGGGTTTTGTAACATGATGAAATCTCGAAGTCAGAAATTAGCCGCAGTGTACCTGAATCAGTCGTGATTTGCTTGCCAACGCACAAACGCCGGACGCCGGGACGCCACGGCATCAGCCCAGCGCGTCGGTTCAGGCAGGCGGTAGCCTTTCAGGCAGCGCTCCACCCACATCAGCGCGCTATCCAGGCCCACGCGGTGCCCGGTACTCACAAACAGGGGATTACAGCGCGTTTTACTGCGCAAAACCCACGCCAGCTGCTCGCCTTTATCTAACAACGGCGCCAGCGCGCCGGGCTCATCGCCCAGCGGCTCGAACTTACCGCACAGCCGTTTTTTCGCCACGCCGATGGTCGGCACATCCACCAGCAGACCAAAATGGCTGGCGACGCCGAGGCGGCGCGGGTGGGAAATACCGTGGCCATCAACAAATAAGAGATTTGGCTTCTGCGAAAGCTGCTCCCAGGCCGCCAGCAGCGCGGGGGTTTCGCGAAAGGAGAGGAAGCCGGGGATATAGGGCATCGTGGTCGCGACGCGCGCGACCTGATACTCCACCAGCACCAGGGATGGATAGCTCAGCAGCACCATCGCCGCCCGGGTCACCTCTCCCTCTTGCTCAAATCCAACATCCGCTCCGCCGATCAGCGTCGGCGGATCCTGGTCCAGCCGATCGCCTCGTTCAACCGATGCCGCCAGGCTGAGCTGCTGGGTGCGTAGCGATGACAAATCCATATTCACTCCTTAACGGTGGTATGGCGCCGACAACCGGTGCACTGCCTCCACAAATACGCCCGCATGTTCCGGGTCGACGTCCTGATGAATGCCGTGCCCAAGGTTAAAGACATGGCCTTCGCCCTGGCCAAATCCGGCGAGAATGGTCGCCACCTCTTCTTCGATGCGCGCCGGAGGGGCATAGAGCATCGAGGGATCCATATTGCCCTGCAGGGCGACTTTATGGCCGACTCGACGCCGCGCATCGGCGATATCGGTCGTCCAGTCGAGCCCCAGCGCATCGCAGCCGGTTTCCGCCATCGCTTCCAGCCACTGCCCGCCGCCTTTGGTAAACAGCGTCACCGGCACGCGGCGGCCATCATTCTCACGCAGCAGCCCATCAACGATTTTATGCATGTAATAGAGCGAGAACTGCTGATAATCCCGGCCGGTCAGCACCCCGCCCCAGGTATCAAAGATCATCACCGACTGCGCGCCCGCTTTGATTTGCGCATTCAGATACAGCGTGACGCTTTTCGCCAGCTTATCGAGCAGCGCGTGCAGGGCCTGCGGCTCGGCGTACATCATCTTTTTGATCACCGTAAACGCTTTGCTGCTGCCGCCTTCCACCATGTAGGTCGCCAGCGTCCACGGGCTGCCGGAAAAGCCAATCAGCGGCACTTCTCCCTTCAGCTCACGGCGGATGGTGCGCACGGCGTTCATCACGTAGCCAAGCTCATCTTCCGGGTCGGGGACGGGTAATTTATCGACATCCGCTTTGCCGGTAATGGGTGAGGTAAAACGCGGGCCCTCCCCGGCTTCGAAATAGAGCCCCAGCCCCATCGCATCCGGGATGGTGAGAATGTCCGAGAAGAGGATAGCCGCATCCAGCTTATAGCGGCGCAGCGGCTGCAGCGTCACTTCACAGGCAAGCTCGGCGTTTTTACACAGCGACATAAAATCGCCCGCCTCGGCGCGGGTGGCCTTATATTCCGGTAAATAGCGGCCCGCCTGACGCATCATCCATACCGGGGTGACATCAACCGGCTGGCGTAGCAGCGCGCGCAGGTAGCGATCGTTCTTCAGTTCGGTCATTTTTACATTCCTTTAGCGTTGATGCGCCAAGTTTATACACAAAATCATTCAAAGTGGATCGAGGCGGCAATTGAATGAACCCCAGGAGCTTACTCAAGTAAGTGACTGGGGCAAGTGAAAGCAGCCAACAAAGAGGCAATTTGAAGGATAAAGTGTATGTAACATGTCACTCATACTCTGCCCGACACATCGCCACGGTATCTTCAATCAGACGGCGCGCCACGGTGCCCGGCGGCGGCAAAAGCGGCAGATTGTCATAGCGATACCATCCCGCCTCCAGCAGCTCTTTCTTGTCGATGACAATCTCGCCGCTATCGTACTCGGCCATAAACGCGGTCATCAGCGATTGTGGGAACGGCCAGGGCTGAGAGGTCACGTAGCGCAGGTTTTTCACCTTAATGCCGCTCTCCTCCATCACCTCGCGGGCAACGGTCTGCTCCAGGGTTTCGCCGACTTCGACAAACCCGGCCAGCACCGTATGCACGCCATTACGATGGCGAGTATGCTGCGCCAGCAGGATAGAATCATCCCGACGGATGGCGACGATAATGCACGGGGCGATTTGCGGGTAGTAGCGTTCGCGGCAGTGGCTGCACAGCATTGCCCACTCGGTTTTGCTTGGGTGCATCGGATGGCCGCAGTAGCCGCAGAATTTATGCGAGCGGTAGAACTCCGCCAGCTGGATCCCGCGTCCTGCCAGTTGAAAAAGGCCAGCATCCTGATCGAGCACCTGGCGCAGCGATCCCATCTCATGCCGGCGATCCTGGCGTACCAGCCACACCGGATCGCCCTGCCATTCTCCGATTCGCAGCGCGGGCTGCCCCGCAAGATTAAAATTTACCGCTTCGCCGTAGGGCAATTCTCCGTCGGGCAACCATAATTTCTGTTCGTGGCTGACGATCCACCAGCCGCGATCTAATTTTTCAATAATACGATCCATATCTATTGCACTACCTTTATTTTACTGGCACTTTTAACATTAAATTTACATTTTGGTGAGCAACGTATTTCTCTTAAAACCTTGCGGAGTCAACCATGTTAAACCAGCTGGAAAACCTGACGGAACGTGTTGGAGGCAGCAATAAACTGGTCGATCGCTGGCTACAAGTACGTAAGCATTTGCTTGTGGCTTACTACAACCTGGTTGGCCTGAAGCCCGGCAAAGAATCATTTATGCGGCTTAATGAGAAAGCGCTGGATGATTTTTGTCAAAGCCTGGTGGACTACCTCTCCTCCGGCCATTTTAATATTTATGAACGCTTTATCGGCGAATTGGAAGGCGATACGCCACTTTTAGCCGCCACTAAGATTTATCCACAGCTGCAGGCCAATACCCAGCAGATCATGGATTATTACGACTCCTGCCTCGAAAACGCCATCGATCACGATAACTACCTTGAGTTCCAGCAGGCGCTGTCGGATATCGGCGAAGCGCTGGAAGCGCGCTTTGCGCTGGAAGATAACCTGATCGCCCTCGCCGTCGCCCACAGCCGCAAAGACAACGTCAGCGACAATATCGCGCCGACCGCTTGAGTTGTGAGCCATTAACGCGTAGTTTACATACATTCCCCCTCACGGAGAGGGGATGTCATCTTGTCGGAGTGCCCATTTTCCACACTGGAAAAGGCTGAGACCGTTAATTCGGGATCCGCGGAACCTGATCAGGCTAATACCTGCGAAGGGAACAAGAGTAAACTGCGTTTAGCATCTGCCTCTTCAGGGCCGATCGCATCTGTTACTCCATCCGTCGTCTGGCAAGCCATATCCTGTTTAACTGGAATGAGCTATGTCTACAACCAAACTCACGCGTCGAGAGCAACGCGAACGCGCCCAGCGCTTTATCGACACCCTGGAAGGTACCGCATTTCCCAATTCGCAGCGCATCTATATCCCCGGTTTGCAGGAAGATATTCGCGTACCGATGCGCGAAATTCAGCTGAGCCCGACGCTTATCGGCGGCAGCAAAGATAATCCTCAGTACGAAGCGAACGAAGCTATTCCGGTCTATGACACCTCCGGCCCCTATGGCGATCCGCACGTCGCGATTAACGTTCAGCAGGGTCTGGCAAAACTGCGTCAGCCGTGGATTGATGCGCGCCGCGACTGCGAAGCACTCAGCGATCGCAGCTCGGCCTATACCAGAGAGCGGCTGGCGGATGATGGCCTCAACGAACTGCGCTTTACCGGCCTGCTCACGCCCAGGCGCGCCATCGTCGGGAAATGCGTGACGCAGCTGCACTACGCCCGTCAGGGGATTGTCACCCCGGAAATGGAGTTCATCGCCATTCGCGAGAATATGGGCCGCGAGCGTATTCGTGGCGAAGTGCTGCGCCAGCAGCATCCGGGCGTTGGGTTTGGCGCGCGGCTGCCGGAGAATATCACCCCGGAGTTTGTGCGCGCTGAAGTCGCCGCCGGGCGCGCGATTATCCCGGCCAATATTAATCATCCGGAATCCGAACCGATGATTATTGGCCGCAACTTCCTCGTGAAGGTTAACGCCAATATCGGCAACTCGGCGGTCACTTCGTCGATTGAAGAAGAGGTCGAGAAGCTGGTGTGGGCGACGCGCTGGGGAGCGGATACGGTCATGGACCTCTCCACCGGCCGCTATATTCACGAGACCCGCGAGTGGATCCTGCGCAATAGTCCGGTACCGATCGGTACGGTGCCGATCTACCAGGCGCTGGAGAAGGTCAACGGGATCGCCGAAGATCTCACCTGGGAAGCCTTCCGCGATACGCTGCTCGAGCAGGCGGAACAGGGGGTGGACTACTTCACCATCCATGCGGGCGTGCTGCTGCGCTACGTGCCGATGACCGCCAGGCGCCTGACCGGCATCGTCTCCCGCGGCGGCTCAATCATGGCGAAATGGTGCCTGTCCCATCACAAAGAGAATTTCCTCTACCAGCATTTCCGCGAAATCTGCGAAATCTGCGCCGCCTATGACGTCTCGCTGTCATTGGGCGACGGTCTGCGTCCCGGCTCGATTCAGGATGCCAACGACGAAGCGCAGTTCGCCGAACTGCACACCCTGGGCGAACTGACCAAAATCGCCTGGGAGTACGACGTACAGGTGATGATCGAGGGCCCGGGCCACGTGCCGATGCAGATGATTCAGCGCAATATGACCGAAGAGCTGGAGCACTGCCACGAAGCGCCGTTCTACACCTTAGGGCCGCTAACCACCGATATCGCGCCGGGCTATGACCATTTCACCTCGGGAATTGGCGCCGCCATGATCGGCTGGTTCGGCTGCGCGATGCTCTGCTACGTGACGCCAAAAGAGCACCTCGGCCTGCCGAATAAAGAAGACGTTAAGCAGGGTCTGATTACCTACAAAATTGCCGCCCACGCCGCCGATCTCGCCAAAGGCCACCCCGGCGCGCAGATCCGCGATAACGCCATGTCGAAAGCGCGCTTCGAGTTCCGCTGGGAAGATCAGTTTAATCTGGCGCTCGACCCGTTCACCGCACGCGCTTACCACGACGAAACCCTGCCGCAGGAGTCAGGCAAAGTGGCCCACTTCTGCTCCATGTGCGGCCCTAAATTCTGCTCAATGAAGATAAGCCAGGAAGTTCGCGACTACGCCGCCGCGCAGACCATCGAAGTGGGGATGGCCGATATGTCGGATAACTTTCGCGCCCGCGGCGGTGAAATCTATCTACGTAAGGAGGAAGCCTGATGTATCAACCCGATTTTCCATCCGTCCCTTTCCGCCTGGGGCTTTATCCAGTCGTCGATAGCGTCGCGTGGATCGAACGCCTGCTGGTCGCGGGCGTTCGCACTCTCCAGCTGCGCATCAAGGATAAACGCGATAGTGAGGTTGAAGAGCATGTCGTTGCCGCTATCGCCCTGGGACGCAAATACCATGCGCGGCTGTTTATTAACGATTACTGGCGCCTGGCCATCAAACATCAGGCTTACGGCGTGCATTTAGGCCAGGAGGATCTGGAAACGACCGACCTCAGCGCCATCCGCAACGCCGGGCTGCGTCTTGGCGTTTCGACGCATGACGATATGGAAATTGATATCGCGCTGGCGGCGCGTCCCTCTTACATCGCGCTTGGGCACGTTTTTCCAACGCAAACCAAGCAGATGCCTTCCGCCCCTCAGGGGCTGGATCAGCTGGCGCAGCATATTCAGCGACTCGGGGATTATCCAACCGTGGCGATTGGCGGCATCAGCCTTGAGCGCGCCCCGGCGGTACTGGCGACCGGCGTCGGCAGCGTTGCGGTGGTCAGCGCCATTACTCAGGCGGCCGACTGGCGACAGGCAACGGCCCGGCTGCTCGAGATAGCGGGAGCCGGTGATGAATGACAGCGATTTTATGCGCTATAGCCGCCAGCTGCTGCTGGAGGATATCGCCATTGAAGGCCAGCAAATGCTGCTGGCCAGCCGGGTGTTGATCGTGGGTCTCGGCGGGCTGGGCTCTCCCGCCGCGCTCTATCTTGCCGGCGCTGGCGTCGGCACGTTGGTGCTGGTCGATGACGACGACGTGCACGTCAGTAACCTGCAGCGACAAATTTTGTTCACCAGCGAGGATATCGCTCAGCCTAAAACCACGGCCGCCAGGGCCCGGCTGGCTCAGTTAAATCCGCAGATTGAACTGATTGCGCTGAAGCAGCGGTTAGGCGGAAAGGCCCTGCGGGATGAAGTGGCGAAGGCCGATGTGGTACTGGATTGCACCGATAACATGGCGACCCGACAGGCGATCAACGCCGCCTGCGTCGCGCTTAAAACGCCGCTGATTACCGCCAGCGCCGTCGGGCTTGGGGGGCAGCTGATGGTACTGACGCCGCCGTGGGAGCAGGGCTGCTATCGCTGTCTGTGGCCGGACGCTAACGAGCCTGAGCGCAACTGCCGTACGGCGGGCATTATCGGTCCGGTGGTTGGCATGATGGGTACCCTACAGGCGCTGGAGGCCATCAAGCTGCTCGCCGGCATGATGGCCCCGCGGAACACGCTGCGCCTGTTCGATGCCCGAACCAGCAGCTGGCGTACTCTCGCGCTCCAGCGGGCTCAGGGCTGTCCGGTATGCGGAGGGCAGCATGCGGATATGGTTTAACGATGAACCGTTGCAGTGCGCCGAAGCGACCTCCGTCGCCGATCTGCTCACGCAGCTGGAACAGCAGCAGCCGGGCGTCGCGCTGGCGCTCAATCAACGCATCCTGCCGCGTGAACGGTGGGAAGATCATCTCTTACAGGAAGGCGATCAAATCCTGCTTTTTCAGGTTATCGCTGGAGGCTGACATGTTACGTATTGCGGATAAAACCTTTGAGTCACATCTTTTCACCGGCACCGGTAAATTCGCCGCCCCCGACGTCATGGTGGAGGCCATTCGCGCCTCCGGCAGCCAGCTGGTGACGCTGGCGATGAAGCGCGTCGATCTCCGTCAGCATAATGACGCGATCCTCGCGCCGCTGCTGGCGGCCGGCGTCAGCCTGCTGCCCAACACCTCCGGCGCTAAAACGGCGGAAGAGGCGGTATTTGCCGCCCGCCTGGCGCGGGAGGCGCTGGGCACCCACTGGCTGAAGCTGGAAATTCATCCGGACGCCCGCTGGCTGCTCCCCGATCCGATCGAAACGCTGAAAGCGGCGGAGATTCTGGTACGGGAAGGCTTCGTGGTGCTGCCCTACTGCGGCGCCGACCCGGTGCTGTGCAAGCGCCTTGAAGAAGCGGGCTGCGCGGCGGTGATGCCGCTCGGCGCGCCCATCGGCTCCAATCAGGGGCTGGAAACTAAAGCGATGCTGGAGATTATTATCGCGCAGGCCACGGTGCCGGTAGTCGTTGACGCGGGTATTGGCGTGCCGAGCCACGCGGCGCAGGCGCTGGAAATGGGTGCTGACGCGGTACTGGTGAATACCGCCATCGCCGTTGCCGACGATCCGGTAACCATGGCGCGGGCCTTCCGTTTAGCGATCGATGCCGGCTTGCTGGCCCAACAGGCAGGCCCGGGCGCGCGCAGCGCGCAGGCGCAGGCCACCAGCCCGCTTACCGGCTTTCTGGAGGCGCGGATATGAACACCTTCACTGACCGTTGGCGACAGCTGGACTGGGATGATATTCGCCTGCGAATCAACGGGAAAACCCCCGCCGACGTTGAACGCGCCCTGGCGGCAAAACAGCTCAGCCGTGACGATATGATGGCCCTGCTCTCCCCCGCCGCCGCGGACTATCTGGAGCCTCAGGCCCAGCGCGCTCAGCGCCTGACTCGCCAGCGTTTTGGTAATACCGTCAGCTTTTATGTCCCGCTGTATCTCTCTAATCTCTGCGCCAACGACTGTACCTACTGCGGTTTCTCAATGAGTAACCGCATCAAGCGCAAGACTCTGGATGAGGCGGAAATAGCCCGTGAATGCGCGGCGATCCGCGAAATGGGCTTTGAGCATCTGCTGCTGGTGACCGGCGAACATCAGGGCAAGGTCGGCATGGACTACTTTCGTCAACATCTGCCCGCGATTCGCCGCCAGTTCGCCTCGCTGCATATGGAGGTCCAGCCGCTGGCGATGGAAGAGTACGCCGAGCTGAAAACCCTCGGTCTGGACGGGGTGATGGTCTATCAGGAGACCTATCATGAAAGCATGTATGCGAAACACCATCTGAAAGGGAAAAAGCAGGACTTCTTCTGGCGGCTGGATACGCCGGACAGGCTTGGGCAGGCGGGGATTGATAAAATTGGCCTTGGCGCACTTATTGGCCTTTCCGACAGCTGGCGGGTGGACTGCTTTATGGTGGCGGAGCATCTGCTGTGGCTCCAGCAGCATTACTGGCGCAGCCGCTACTCCATCTCCTTCCCACGACTGCGGCCTTGCGCGGGGGGTATCGAGCCCGCCTCATTAATGGATGAACGGCAGCTGGTGCAAACTATTTGCGCCTTCCGCCTGCTGGCTCCGGAAGTGGAACTCTCGCTCTCCACCCGCGAATCCCCCTGGTTCCGCGATCGGGTGATCCCGCTGGCCATCAACAACGTCAGCGCCTTTTCGAAAACCCAGCCCGGCGGGTATGCCGATAACCATCCGGAGCTGGAGCAGTTCGCGCCTCACGATGACCGCCGTCCGGAAGAGGTCGCCAGCGCGCTGGTGGCCAGCGGTCTACAGCCGGTATGGAAGGATTGGGACAGCTGGCTGGGACGCGCCTCCCAATCGTCATGATAACGAATGTAATTTCTTAAACGTTCTTCATGCACGATCGTAATAAGAGAAACGGGAGATTGTGGCCCTGTTCCCGTTTCTCTATTCTGCCCCTGTCAGCAGCGGACGCTGACCAGGGCGAATATTCACTCTTCCTCCTTTTCGCCCTGCTCCCGCCTCTTTGCGGCAACGGTAATTCCATCAATATCGAATATTAATCAGTCCATATCACAACGTCAGCGTTATAATTACCGGAGTTTTATCTGATTCGCTCAGCAGGCATGCTGGCTAAACCTGCGTCTCCACCCACGGTTTAACGCTTCTGGAACGATTTACGACTCATGGCTCGTCATAATAGAAAGCTCTCTTTCACCACGCCGATTATCATCGGATTTGCGGGTATTTTATTCAGCTTCTTGCTGATAGCGGTGTTTGCCACGACGACGCAGAGGAACGATTTTCTCGAAGATTATCATCATATTAATCGCAATTTTACCCACAATATGGCGACCAACTACACGGAGACGCTGCTGCAGGGCAACGACTTTATCCTCACCCGTGCCGCCACTTTCTTTGCCCGCAACGATGCGCTGAATGAGGCAGTTAACGTCAATCCGGAAAAAGGGTTGATGCAGCTTATGCAGTTGCAAAATATGATGCAGACCGTTTCGTCCATCTCGCTGGCGGATACCAATGGGCACTATCTGCGCGCGCCCGAGGTTCTGGAAACCGAAGACAGCCAGTCCTTCGATGCCAAAACAAGGCCGTGGTTTATTAAGCAAGCGGAAGCCAGTACCTTCAGTCTGTATACCAGCCCGTACAACGACTACTTCACGCATCATCCGACGATTACCGTCTACAAACCCATAATTTCTCCGGAGGGACGGCTAAAGGGCAGTCTCGCGTTTCATCTCGATCTCACCTCAATGGGCTACGCGTTACGGCAGATGGTTGCACCCGTCCAGGGGGAATTTTTTGTGGTGCAACGCGATGGTAAAGTCGTTCTCCATCCCGACCCCGGCGCTTTATTTAAACCCTACGTCAGTGAAGCCTTGATGGACAGAATGACCAGCGGCGAAGGCCAGCTTTACGATACCAATACGGACACCTGGTACTATTACTACTCCTTTACCAACCCCGACTGGTTTGTTATTTATCGGGTCGATAACTCGACGCTGGTCAACTTAACGCGCCATGAAACGGATATCGTCGCCTGGAGCTTTGCCCTGGCCGCGATCGTTATCGTGCTGTTTGGGCTGTATCTGCGCCATGCTTCACGTACGGTGTTGATGAACATCATTAATGCGATTAAAACCGGGGATGTTCAGCGCGCCCCGCGGCTGGAAGCGATGCTCAGCAAAGCCATCGAGAGCAATAAGCAGCGTGAGTTAACCTACGTTCGCCAGGCGACCATCGACGCGCTAACCGGCTGCAAGAATCGCCGCGCTGATGAACGATCATCAGCCCTTCTCTCTTGCGCTGGTTGATATTGATAACTTCAAAACGATAAACGACACCTGGGGTCACCTCAACGGCGATATCGTGCTGCGCAATGTCGCCCGGGAAGGGCTGCAAATCCTCCAGCCCCTGCAAATTTCGCTTTACCGCTACGGCGGCGAAGAGTTTGCGGTGATCTTTACCACCGGACATAGCGATGACGCCCTGATGCTGCTGGAGAGCTGGCGGGCCCGCGTTGCGCTGCGCTCCTGGCGTGAAGAAGGGCTAACGGTCACCTTCAGCGCGGGACTGGGGGAATGGAATATGGAGCCCCTGGAGCAGCTTGTCGTACGCGTTGATGAAGCGCTGTATAAAGCCAAGCAGCAGGGCAAGAATCGCATCGTCCGCGCTTAACAGAGCCCACCGTTTCAGGCCTGTCGGACGCGGCTTTTAGCGTTTTCTCCCCCAGAACCGAAACCGGTTTCATTATTTTGTGATGACTTACACACAATCACCGTAAAGCGGTTGTCCCGCCCGCCTGCCCGCGATAAAGATGGTACATCAAGGAACATAAGGGCCAACAATTATGAAGAATATCGTTTTATGCTGTGCCGCAGGAATGTCCACCAGCATGCTGGTTCAACGTATGCAGGCCGCTGCGCAACAAAAAGGCGTGGAAGTCTCCATCAAAGCCGTACCGGTTGCCGAGTTTAAAGATAATCTTGCCGCTGCCGATATTATCCTGCTCGGCCCTCAGGTGAAGTACGAGCAGGCCAAGCTACAGGCAATGGCCGACCCGTTTGGTAAAAAAGTCGCCGTCATCGATATGATGGATTACGGCATGATGAAAGGCGATGCCGTGCTTGATAAAGCCCTGAAGCTGATGGAGTAAGAGATGGAAGATTTAGAAACAATCATCATGGAGCTGCTGGTTAACGCCGGTTCTGCGCGCAGCTCGGCGTTAACCGCTCTGCAGCTGGCGCGTAAAGGCGATTTTGCTGCGGCCGAACAGGCAATGGCGGAATCCCATGAATTCGTCAAGCATGCGCATAAAATCCAGACCCAGCTGATTGGCATGGATGAAGGCAGCGGCAAGCTTCCGGTTAACCTGATTACCGTACACTCTCAGGACCACCTGATGAACGCGATGGTCATTCAGGATCTGGCTACCGACATGATTGAGCTCTATCGCCGAATTCCGCTCGCACAATAACGTCAACGACTTAACAGGCGCCGCTACCGGCGCCCGTATCCTCTTAAAGAAATCCGTACATCGCCGCAAATACCCAGCCAAAGACGCAAGAGACGCTGACACCGATGAGCCCTGGCAGAATAAAGCTATGGTTAATCACAAAGCGGCCGATATGCGTGGTACCTGAGCGGTCGAACTGAATCGCCGCCAGATCGCTTGGGTAGGTCGGCAGAATGTAATAGCCGTAGCAGGCGGGCGCGGAAGCGACGATGTAGGCCGGATCGACGCCGATCGCCAACGCCACCGGAACGATCGCCGCCAGCGCAGCCGCCTGGGAGTTGACAAACTTCGATACCAGCAGCAGAACGATAGCGTAGGCCCACGGGTACTCCTTCACCATCTCCCCGAGCACGCCTTTAATCTCGGTCATGTGCGCGCCGAACATCGTTTCCGCCATCCACGCGATGCCGTACACGGCAACGATAGCGATCATCCCGGAACGGAACACCTCATTTTTGGAGATCGAAGCCGGATTCGTTTTCGTAATGATGATGATGAGCGCCCCAGAGAGCAGCATAAACATCTGGATCACCAGCACCATCGACAGCGGCTTACCGTCGAATGCCGGACGCAGTTCGGAGAAGGCGCCGAGCAGGGCGACAACCGCGATTGAGGCCAGAAAAATCCACATCGCAATCCAGTTGCTGGTCGGAAGCTTTCTATCCAGCAGCGTGGCCGTGTCCCCGTACACGTAGTGACGGTTTTCCGGTACCGCAATAAAGGCCTGGAAGGTTTCGTCTTTATCGAGGTCTTTGCCGCGAAACCAGCTGAAGATACCAATGGCCAGAATCCCCAGCAGCGTGGACGGAATGGTTATCGCCAGCAGGTCGAGAAATTCAAGGTGCTTGCCGTTAAAGGTAAAGTTGCCAAGCATTGCCACCAGCGAGACAACCGCCACGGAAACCGGGCTGGCGATAATCCCCATCTGCGCGCCGATCGAGCTGGCGGCCATGGGTCGCTCCGGACGGATGTTATTTTTGATAGCGACATCATAAATAATCGGCAGAATGGTATATACCACGTGCCCCGTGCCGCAAAGAATCGTCAGCGTACAGGTGACGAATGGCGCGACGATCGAGACATATTTCGGGTTTCGCCGCAGGAGTTTCTCGGCAATCTGCAGCATCACGTCTAAACCACCAGAAGCCTGCAGCGTCGCCGATGCCGCCACGACGGCGATAATGACCAGCATGACATCGACGGGCGGTTTTCCAGGCTTCAGGTGAAAAACAAAGACCAGGATAACTAGCCCAATGCCGCCTAAAAGACCGAGCGCAATGCCGCCCTTTCTCGCACCATAGAACAAACACATTAAGATAATGATAAGTTGTATAGCAAATTCCATACATCCCCCAGAAGCTATCCATTAAATAACGACAATACTCTCCGCTTTGTTTTTATTAGTTCACCTCCTCCATCGCCTTTTAACAGGCGTAACAATCCCCTCGGCTGCGGTAAACCGAAAAGAACCGGGAAAGTAATCACATGATTATTTTAGTTTTTTGACTATATAGCGTTTGCGGTGCTTATTTTTTGACACGCGTAGAATTTTCACCCTTTCATTGAAGATGAAAAACAGTCATGGAAATAAATCATTATAGGAGTGGTTTATATTTGCTAATTAATTGCAGCTATTACATCAATAAAATGTAATAAAAAAGTAGACGGAATAAACTGGCAGGCAATAAAAAAGCCAGTCAGGTGACCTGACTGGCTTTTTGAGCGTTTAGCGAATCAACGATTAATCGTTGTCAGAACCGCCCAGACCCGCGTTCAGCAGTTCTGCCAGGTTAGCAGAAGCTTCTTCCACGCTGACCTGCGGCGCTGCTGGCAGTTCGCCCGCTGCGCGACGGCGCATACGATCCTGGTGGTACGCATAACCGGTACCGGCCGGGATCAGACGACCCACGATAACGTTCTCTTTCAGGCCACGCAGTTCGTCGCGTTTACCCGCAACGGCTGCTTCGGTCAGGACACGGGTGGTCTCCTGGAACGATGCGGCAGAGATGAACGATTCGGTTGCCAGGGACGCTTTGGTGATACCCAGCAGATCGCGGGAGAATGTTGCACCCACTTTGCCGTTCGCTTCCAGATCGCGGTTAGCAATCTTAACGCGAGAGTATTCAACCTGTTCGCCTTCCAGGAAGTCGGAGCTACCGGCGCTTTCGATGGTCGCTTTACGCAGCATCTGACGAACGATAACTTCGATGTGCTTATCGTTAATCTTAACGCCCTGCAGACGGTACACGTCCTGAACTTCGTTAACGATGTAACGAGTCACAGCATGCACGCCACGCAGACGCAGAATGTCGTGCGGCGCTTCCGGACCGTCGGAAACCACGTCACCACGTTCTACGCGTTCACCTTCGAACACGTTGAGCTGACGCCACTTAGGAATCATCTCTTCGTACGGATCGCTACCGTCTACCGGGGTGATAACCAGACGACGTTTCCCTTTGGTTTCTTTGCCGAAGGAAATGATGCCGCTGATTTCAGCCAGGATTGCCGGCTCTTTCGGACGACGCGCTTCGAACAGGTCGGCAACGCGCGGCAGACCACCGGTGATGTCCTTGGTACCGCCGGATTCCTGCGGTACACGCGCCAGGGTGTCACCAGAACTGATCTGGACGCCATCTTCCAGCTGAACAATCGCTTTACCCGGCAGGAAGTACTGCGCAGGCATATCGGTGCCAGGGATCAGAACGTCATTGCCCTGAGCATCAACGATTTTCAGCGCCGGACGCAGATCTTTACCGCCAGTGGTACGCTCTGCAGAATCCAGAACCACCAGAGAAGACAGACCGGTCAGCTCGTCGGTCTGACGAGTAATGGTCTGGCCGTCAATCATGTCAGTGAAGCGGACAAAACCACTCACTTCGGTGATAACCGGCATGGTGTGCGGATCCCAGTTTGCTACGGTTTCACCGCCGGCAACCTGCTCGCCATCACCTTTCGCCATAACGGAGCCGTAAGGCACTTTATAGCTCTCTTTGGTACGACCGAATTCGTCGATCAGCTTCAGCTCGGTATTACGGGAAGTAATAACCAGCTTACCGCTGGAGTTCACAACCGACTTCGCATTGCTCAGACGGATGCTACCTTTGTTTTTCACCTGGATGCTGGACTCAGCAGCCGCACGAGATGCCGCACCACCGATGTGGAACGTACGCATCGTCAGCTGTGTACCCGGCTCACCGATGGACTGTGCCGCGATAACGCCGATAGCCTCACCTTTGTTGATGATGTGGCCACGCGCCAGGTCACGACCGTAGCAGTGCGCACATACACCAAAGTCGGTGTCACAGGATACAACGGAACGCACTTTGACGGAGTCAACGGAGTTCTCTTCCAGCAGATCGCACCAGTGCTCGTGCAGCAGCGTGTTGCGTGGAACCAGAATGTCCGCCGTACCCGGCTTCAGAACGTCTTCAGCGGTCACACGACCCAGTACGCGATCGCGCAGCGGCTCTTTAACATCGCCACCCTCGATAACCGGGGTCATGGTGATGCCTTCCAGGGTGCCACAGTCGTCTTCAGTCACGACCAGGTCCTGCGCAACGTCAACCAGACGACGAGTCAGGTAACCGGAGTTCGCCGTTTTCAGTGCGGTATCCGCCAGACCTTTACGCGCACCGTGCGTGGAGATGAAGTACTGGAGTACGTTCAGACCTTCACGGAAGTTCGCGGTGATTGGCGTTTCGATGATGGAGCCATCCGGCTTCGCCATCAGACCACGCATACCGGCAAGCTGACGAATCTGTGCAGCAGAACCACGCGCACCGGAGTCGGCCATCATGTAAATGCTGTTGAAGGAGACCTGCTGCTCTTCTTCGCCGTTACGGTTAATAACGGTTTCAGTTTGCAGGTTGTCCATCATCGCTTTGGATACACGATCGTTCGCCGCGGCCCAGATATCGATAACTTTGTTGTAGCGTTCGCCAGCGGTAACCAGACCCGACTGGAACTGCTCCTGAATCTCAGCAACTTCCGCTTCCGCTTCGCTGATGATCTCGTATTTTTTCTCCGGGATGACCATGTCATCGATACCAACGGATGCACCTGAGCGCGCTGCATAAGCAAAGCCGGTGTACATCGTCTGGTCCGCAAAAATAACGGTCGGTTTCAGGCCCAGAATACGGTAGCAGGTATTGAGCATCTTAGAGATGGCTTTCTTACCCAGCGCCTGGTTGACGATGGAGAAAGGCAGACCTTTCGGTACGATCATCCACAGAATGGCACGACCAACGGTCGTATCTTTCAGGCTGGTTTTCGCAACGAACTCGCCGTTTTCATCTTTTTCGTATTCGGTGATACGCACTTTAACGCGCGCATGCAGAGAGGCCAGGCCAGCGCGATAAATACGCTCAGCTTCTTTCGGGCCAGTCAGCACCATGCCTTCGCCTTTGGCGTTAACACAGTCACGGGTCATGTAGTACAGACCCAGTACAACGTCCTGAGACGGAACGATGATTGGTTCGCCGTTCGCCGGAGACAGGATGTTGTTGGTAGACATCATCAGCGCACGCGCTTCGAGCTGGGCTTCCAGCGTCAGCGGTACGTGAACAGCCATCTGGTCACCATCGAAGTCGGCGTTGTATGCCGCACAAACCAGCGGGTGCAGCTGAATAGCTTTACCTTCGATCAGTACCGGCTCAAATGCCTGGATACCCAGACGGTGCAGGGTTGGTGCACGGTTCAGCAGTACCGGGTGTTCGCGGATCACTTCGTCCAGGATATCCCAAACGACAGCTTCTTCACGCTCAACCATTTTCTTAGCGGCTTTAATGGTGGTGGCGAGGCCACGCAGTTCCAGCTTGCCGTAGATGAACGGTTTGAACAGCTCCAGCGCCATTTTCTTCGGCAGACCGCACTGATGCAGACGCAGGTATGGACCTACGGTGATAACAGAACGACCGGAGTAGTCAACGCGCTTACCGAGCAGGTTCTGACGGAAACGACCCTGCTTACCTTTGATCATATCGGCCAAAGATTTCAGAGGACGTTTGTTAGAACCGGTGATCGCACGACCGCGACGACCGTTATCCAGCAGGGCGTCGACCGCTTCCTGCAGCATACGTTTTTCGTTGCGTACGATGATGTCCGGCGCAGCCAGATCCAGCAGACGTTTCAGACGGTTGTTACGGTTAATGACGCGACGATACAGATCGTTCAGGTCAGAAGTCGCGAAACGACCGCCATCCAGCGGAACCAGCGGACGCAGATCTGGCGGCAGAACCGGCAGAACGGTCAGGATCATCCACTCCGGCTTGTTGCCAGACTGTACGAACGCTTCCAGCAGTTTGATACGCTTGGTCAGCTTCTTACGCTTGGTTTCGGAGTTGGTTTCGTTCAGCTCTTCGCGCAGAGTTTCGCACTCTTGCTCCAGATCCATGCTCTTCAGCAGGGCCTGGATAGCTTCCGCACCCATCTTCGCGTCAAATTCGTCACCGAACTCTTCCAGCGCATCCAGATACTGTTCTTCAGTCAGGATCTGCTGGCGTTCCAGGTTGGTCATACCGCCTTCGATAACCACATAGGATTCGAAGTACAGCACGCGTTCGATATCGCGCAGCGGCATATCGAGCAGCAGGCCGATACGGGACGGCAGAGACTTCAGGAACCAGATGTGGGCGGTCGGAGACGCCAGCTCGATGTGGCCCATACGCTCACGGCGCACTTTAGTCTGGGTCACTTCAACGCCGCACTTCTCACAGATCACACCGCGGTGTTTCAGGCGCTTGTACTTACCGCACAGGCACTCGTAGTCTTTTACTGGCCCGAAAATACGCGCACAGAAAAGGCCGTCACGCTCAGGTTTGAACGTACGGTAGTTAATGGTTTCCGGCTTTTTAACTTCACCAAAAGACCATGAACGGATCATGTCTGGCGATGCCAGAGCAATTTTGATCGCATCAAACTCTTCGGTTTTAGTTTGCGCTTTCAGAAACTTTAATAAGTCTTTCACGGATTTGCTCCCGTCGGAGTTAGCACAATCTGGCGCCGGGTCTTACCCCGGCACCAGTGACCTGTTTGAGCGAGAGTTACTCGTCTTCCAGTTCGATGTTGATGCCCAGCGAGCGAATCTCTTTCAACAATACGTTGAAGGATTCCGGCATGCCCGGTTCCATCTGATGGTTGCCGTCCACGATGTTCTTATACATCTTAGTACGGCCGTTCACGTCATCAGACTTAACGGTGAGCATTTCCTGCAGGGTGTATGCTGCGCCATATGCTTCCAGCGCCCACACTTCCATCTCCCCGAAGCGCTGACCACCGAACTGCGCCTTACCACCCAGCGGCTGCTGAGTAACCAGGCTGTAAGAACCGGTAGAACGCGCATGCATCTTGTCATCAACCAGGTGGTTCAGTTTCAGCATGTACATGTAGCCAACGGTAACCTGGCGCTCGAATTGCTCACCGGTACGACCATCGAACAGGGTGATCTGGCCGGAAGTCGGCAGGCCACCAAGCTGTAACAGTTCCTTGATTTCAGACTCTTTCGCACCGTCGAAGACCGGCGTTGCGATCGGCATACCTTTTTTCAGGTTTTCAGCGAGACGCATAACTTCTTCGTCAGTGAAGGTATTCAGATCAACCTTCTGACGCACGTCGGTGCCCAGATCGTAGGCACGCTGGATGAATTCGCGCAGTTTGGCGACTTCCTGCTGCTGTTTCAGCATGGCGTTGATTTTCTCGCCAATACCTTTCGCAGCCATACCCAGGTGAGTTTCCAGGATCTGACCGATGTTCATACGAGACGGTACGCCCAGCGGGTTCAGTACGATGTCAACCGGCGTGCCGTTTTCATCGTAAGGCATATCTTCGATCGGGTTGATCTTAGAGATAACACCCTTGTTACCGTGACGGCCTGCCATTTTGTCACCAGGCTGAATCTGACGTTTAACGGCCAGATACACTTTGACAATCTTCAGCACGCCCGGTGCCAGATCGTCGCCCTGAGTGATTTTGCGGCGTTTCGCTTCGAGTTTTTTCTCGAACTCGTGTTTCAGTTCGTCGTACTGCTCAGCCAGCTGTTCCAGCTGATTCTGTTTCTCTTCGTCGGTCAGGCCCAGTTCCAGCCAGCGATCGCGCGGCAGCTTATCAAGCTTCTCAGCTTCGATACCGCCGGAGACCAGCACCGCGTAGATACGACCAAACAGGCCAGCTTCGAGGATCTGCAGTTCTTCAGACAGGTCTTTCTTCGCCTGTTTGAGCTGCATCTCTTCGATTTCCAGCGCGCGTTTGTCTTTTTCTACGCCGTCGCGGGTAAAGACCTGAACGTCGATAATGGTACCGGAGACACCGTTTGGTACGCGCAGGGAAGAGTCTTTAACGTCAGACGCTTTCTCACCGAAGATCGCACGCAGCAGTTTCTCTTCCGGCGTCAGCTGGGTTTCACCTTTCGGCGTTACCTTACCAACCAGAATATCGCCACCGGTCACTTCCGCGCCGATATAAACGATACCGGATTCATCCAGTTTAGAGAGCGCAGCTTCACCCACGTTCGGGATGTCGGCGGTGATCTCTTCCGGCCCCAGCTTGGTGTCACGAGACACGCACGCCAGTTCCTGAATGTGGATGGTGGTAAAACGGTCTTCCTGGACAACGCGCTCGGAAACGAGGATGGAGTCTTCGAAGTTGTAACCGTTCCACGGCATGAACGCGACGCGCATGTTCTGACCGAGCGCCAGTTCACCGAGGTCGGTAGACGGGCCGTCAGCCAGCACGTCACCGCGCTCAATCGGCTCACCCAGAGAGACACACGGCATCTGGTTGATGCAGGTGTTCTGGTTAGAACGGGTGTACTTGGTCAGGTTATAGATGTCGATACCGGCTTCGCCCGGGTACATCTCGTCTTCGTTAACTTTGATAACGATACGGGAAGCATCCACGTACTGAACGGTACCGCCACGTTTAGCGACCGCAGTTACACCGGAGTCAACGGCAACAGCACGTTCCATACCGGTACCAACCAGCGGCTTATCAGCGCGCAGAGTCGGAACGGCCTGACGTTGCATGTTCGCACCCATCAATGCACGGTTGGCGTCATCGTGTTCCAGGAACGGGATCAGGGACGCACCGACGGATACCACCTGCTGGGTGGATACGTCCATGTAGTCAACCTGGTCGCGGCTGAACAAGCTGGATTCGCCTTTACTACGGCAGGTAACCAGATCTTCTACAAAGTGGCCTTCGTCATCCAGGTTGGAGTTCGCCTGAGCAATAACGTAGTTGCCTTCTTCGATAGCAGACAGGTAATGAATTTCGTCGGTTACAACACCGTCAGTCACTTTACGGTACGGGGTCTCGAGGAAACCGTATTCGTTCGTCTGTGCGTACACGGACAGGGAGTTGATCAGACCGATGTTCGGACCTTCAGGCGTTTCGATTGGACATACGCGACCGTAGTGGGTCGGGTGTACGTCTCGAACTTCAAAGCCTGCGCGTTCACGGGTCAGACCGCCCGGGCCGAGTGCGGAGATACGACGTTTGTGCGTAATCTCAGACAGCGGGTTGTTCTGGTCCATAAACTGAGACAGCTGGCTGGAGCCAAAGAACTCTTTCACTGCCGCAGAAATCGGCTTGGCGTTGATCATATCCTGAGGCATCAGGGTATCCAGATCGCCCAGAGACAGACGCTCTTTCACCGCACGCTCTACGCGGACCAGGCCAACGCGGAACTGGTTTTCCGCCATTTCGCCAACGGAACGGATACGACGGTTGCCGAGGTGGTCGATATCATCGACTTCGCCTTTACCGTTACGGATATCGATGAGCTTCTTCATCACTTCGATGATGTCTTCTTTGCTCAGGATACCGGAACCTTCGATTTCGTCGCGCAGCAGAGAACGGTTGAACTTCATACGACCTACCGCGGACAGATCGTAGCGGTCTTCGGAGAAGAACAGGTTCTCGAACAGGCTTTCAGCCGCTTCACGAGTCGGCGGCTCACCTGGGCGCATCATGCGGTAGATTTCTACCAGCGCGCTCAGACGGTCGTTGGTCGGGTCGACGCGTACAGTCTCAGAGATGTACGGACCGTGATCCAGATCGTTGGTGAACAGCGTTTCGATACGCTTATGGCCAGACTGGCTCAGCTTGGCTAGCAGATCCAGGCTCAGCTCCATGTTCGCCGGGCAGATCAGCTCGCCAGTAGATTCATCAACATAGTCTTTAGAGGCAACTTTGCCAGCGATGTACTCAACCGGAACTTCGATATGTTTGATATCGTCTTTTTCCAGCTGGCGAATGTGACGTGCGGTGATGCGACGCCCTTTCTCAACGTACACTTTACCGTTCGCTTCGATGTCGAAGGAGGCCGTTTCGCCGCGCAGACGCTCCGGTACCAGTTCCATCTGCAGCTTGTTATCGCGAATTTCAAAGACCACTTTCTCGAAGAACAGGTCAAGGATCTGCTCAGTGGTGTAATTCAGCGCGCGCAGGATGATGGTAGCCGGCAGCTTACGACGACGGTCGATACGGACAAACAGGTTGTCTTTCGGGTCGAACTCGAAGTCCAGCCAGGAGCCACGGTAAGGAATGATACGTGCGTTATACAGGACCTTACCGGAAGAGTGGGTCTTACCTTTGTCACTGTCAAAGAAGACGCCCGGGCTACGGTGCAGCTGAGAAACGATAACGCGCTCGGTACCGTTGATAACGAAGGTACCGTTGTCGGTCATGAGCGGAATTTCGCCCATGTAGACTTCTTGCTCTTTAATGTCTTTAACGGTGCCTTCCGGCGCTTCGCGCTCGTAGATCACCAGACGCAGTTTGACGCGCAGCGGTGCCGAGTAGGTCACGCCACGGATCTGACATTCTTTAACGTCAAAAACCGGTTCGCCCAGACGGTAGCTGACGTACTGCAGCTCAGAGTTACCGCTGTAGCTTTTAATCGGGAATACGGAACGGAAAGCTGCTTCCAGACCATACTGCCCTTCAGGATCTTGCTCGATGAACTTCTGAAACGAGTCAAGCTGGATAGAAAGGAGATAAGGTATGTCCAGAACCTGCGGACGTTTACCAAAATCCTTACGAATACGTTTTTTCTCGGTATAGGAGTAAACCATAGGGTTCCTCAGCTCGCTGACAAGTCGACCCATCTGCCCACATAAGGCAGTTTTTTATGCAACACTATTTTGTTGACCGGAAAATGGAACACTTTCCGCAATACCTGTTTCTATCACGCTTAAACCATTTCATTGCGATTTACACAGCTCAGGAGCCCTAACCTGTCGCAGTATATTAAGTCGTCTATAGAAACAAGCATTGTCAGGACAACCAGTAGTCAAACAGTGTGAAATTCTACTGGCGCCTTACAGCGCAAAAAGGCTGGTGACTAAAAAGTCACCAGCCATCAGCCTGATTTCTCAGGCTGCAACCGGAAAGGTTGGCTTATTTAACTTCAACTTCAGCGCCAGCTTCTTCCAGAGATTTTTTCAGTGCTTCAGCGTCATCTTTGCTCACGCCTTCTTTCAGAGCGGCCGGAGCAGATTCTACCAGGTCTTTAGCTTCTTTCAGACCCAGGCCAGTTGCGCCACGTACTGCTTTGATAACGGCAACTTTGTTAGCGCCGATACCTTTCAGAATTACGTCGAATTCAGTTTTTTCTTCAGCAGCTTCAACCGGGCCAGCAGCTACAGCTACAGCAGCAGCAGCGGAAACACCGAATTTTTCTTCCATTGCAGAGATCAGCTCAACAACGTCCATTACGGACATAGCGGATACTGCTTCAATGATTTGATCTTTAGTGATAGACATTTAAATTGTTCCTGAATATCAGAATAAGTTTATACGTAAGCGAATGCTTTACAAAGACAACTGCGATTAAGCAGCTTCTTTCGCATCGCGTACAGCAGCCAGAGTGCGAACCAGTTTGCCAGCCGAAGCTTCTTTCATGGTTGCCATCAGGCGTGCAATTGCTTCTTCGTAGGTCGGCAGAGTTGCCAGGCGGTCGATTTGCGACGCCGGGATCAGCTCACCTTCAAAGGCTGCGGCTTTGACCTCAAATTTTGCATTCGCTTTCGCGAACTCTTTGAACAGACGAGCGGCAGCGCCCGGGTGTTCCATAGAGTATGCAATCAGGGTCGGACCAACAAACGTGTCTTTCAGGCACTCGAAAGGAGTACCTTCAACGACGCGGCGCAGCAGGGTGTTACGAACAACACGCATGTATACGCCAGCTTCACGACCTGCTTTACGCAGTTCAGTCATTTTGTCTACAGTCACGCCACGGGAATCCGCAACTACTGCAGACAGCGCGCCTTTGGCTACTTCGCTGACTTCAGCAACAATCGCTTGTTTGTCTTGAAGATTTAAAGCCATTAGCTTTGCTCCTGGATGTTTGCCAGAGCTCATGCTCCGGAACTCACTTCACTCGACTCAAAGAGAAGAGCGTCTTAATACGGTGAGCAGAAACAAGCCAGAGTATCCAAAAATAATCTTAGCGTTCTGTCACCGTCTACGCAGGGCATTAAGTCTCTTGCGAAACACCTGCGGTCTTCGACGGAGGCCTGGATAGGCCAGGCTCCAACGAACAAATCTTGTCTATCCGTCGCTATTCAATCTGTGGCGGCATTGACTACCTTCGTTCACACCAGTCACATAGTTAACTATGCTCCAGGCGATTCACTCAGTTGTCGCCTTGCCACAGCCTGAATATCTCGGCTATACGTCTGCTATAAGCAGAATACGTGGGGGTAAGATTGTAGACAAATTCACCGCCCACGTAAAGCTAATCTTAGTTCGCAGAAGCGCTCAGACCAGCCTGATCAACGGCAACGCCAGCACCCATGGTGGTGGAGATGCTGATTTTCTTGATGTACACGCCTTTAGCCTGAGTCGGTTTTGCTTTTTTCAGCGCAACCAGCAGAGCTTCCAGGTTTTCTTTCAGTTTATCAGCGTCAAAATCCACTTTACCGATGGTGGTGTGGATGATGCCGTTTTTGTCGTTACGGTAACGAACCTGACCTGCTTTAGCGTTCTTAACCGCTTCAGCAACGTTCGGCGTTACGGTACCCACTTTCGGGTTTGGCATCAGGCCGCGCGGACCCAGAACCTGGCCCAGCTGGCCAACAACGCGCATTGCATCCGGGGAAGCAATAACAACGTCAAAGTTCATTTCGCCTTTTTTGATCTGGTCAGCCAGATCTTCCATACCTACCAGCTCTGCGCCAGCAGCTTTAGCTGCTTCAGCGTTCGGGCCCTGGGCAAATACGGCTACGCGAACTGAACGGCCAGTACCGTGCGGCAGTACGGTCGCGCCGCGGACGTTCTGGTCAGATTTACGCGCGTCGATGCCGAGGTTAACGGCAACATCAACGCTTTCAACGAACTTAGCAGTAGCCAGTTCTTTCAGCAGAGAGATGGCTTCGTTGATGTCGTACTGTTTGGTCGCATCAACTTTGTCACGAATCACGGACATGCGCTTGGTCAGTTTAGCCATTTCTTAGTCCTCCACTACCAGGCCCATGGAACGTGCAGTACCTTCAATGGAGCGAGTCATCGCTTCAATGTCGGAACCAGTCATGTCGGCAGCTTTGGTCTGCGCGATTTCCTGCAGCTGAGCGCGGGAAATTTTACCTACTTTGTCTTTGTTCGGTTTACCGGAACCAGACTTGATACCAGCCGCTTTTTTCAGCAGAACTGCTGCCGGCGGAGTTTTGGTAACGAAGGTGAAAGAACGGTCAGCGTAAACGGTAATAACAACCGGGATCGGCAGACCTTTTTCCAGGGATTCAGTTTTTGCGTTGAACGCTTTGCAGAATTCCATGATGTTCACACCCTGCTGACCCAGTGCTGGACCAACCGGCGGACTCGGGTTTGCCATACCAGCTGCAACCTGCAGCTTGACATAGGCTTGTACTTTCTTAGCCATGTAAATTTCCTCGTTTGGGTGTAGCGCCTAAAAAGGCTCCCCGTGATAAATATCGCTTTATGGGAATCAGACCCATAAAAACAAAAGGCGCGAAATTGTATGTCAATTCCGCGCCTCATGCAACGATTAAAACGTTGCTTTTTTGATCGGCTGTTAGGCTTTTTCTACCTGAGCGAAGTCCAGCTCAACCGGCGTTGCACGACCGAAGATAGAAACGGACACTTTCAGACGAGACTTCTCGTAGTCCACTTCTTCAACCACACCGTTAAAGTCGGCAAATGGACCGTCGCTAACGCGAACCATTTCACCCGGCTCAAACAGCGTTTTCGGCCGCGGCTTATCGCCAACCTGCTGCAGACGGTTCATGATCGCGTCGACTTCTTTGTCGCTGATCGGTGCCGGACGGTCAGATGTACCGCCAATGAAACCCATCACACGCGGTACGCTGCGCACCAGGTGCCAGCTCGCGTCGTTCATCACCATCTGGACCAGCACGTAGCCCGGGAAGAATTTGCGTTCGCTTTTACGACGCTGGCCGCCGCGGATTTCGACCACTTCTTCGGTCGGCACCATGACTTCGCCAAACAACTCTTCCATATTGTGTAATTTGATATGTTCACGCAACGAGGTAGCTACGCGACCTTCAAAACCGGAAAACGCCTGAACGACGTACCAGCGTTTTTTAGGAGCTTCAGACATCTCAGAACCTCAGGCCAGTGATAAAGGATACCAGGCGAACCAGAATACCATCCAGTCCCCACAGGATCAGTGACATTACGGCAGTCACTGCGGCAACAATCAGCGTGGTATGCAACGTTTCCTGGCGAGTCGGCCAGATCACCTTGCGGACTTCGGTTCTCGCTTCACGAGCGAAGGCGACTGTCGCCTTACCTTTTGTCGTTAACAGCGCGACACCGCCCGCTGCAGCGATCAGAATCACTACAGCCAGCGCACGCACTGCCAGCATAATGTCACGATAAAGGAAGTTGCCGACGATGGCCACAACCAGCAGCACGACTACGATTGTCCACTTCATCGCTTCGAGGCCGCGCCCGCTCCCTTGAGCTTCGGTATTCGCACTCATAAACCAACCTGTCACAAGAATTCAGACAAATAACTTCACCCCGCATGAAATGCGAGGCGACCAAACCGAAATGCTCTGCTGCGTTTCGGACTTAACGCCCTCTTCAGAGCCTGTCTCAGCAATGATTATGACCCAAAAAATCACTGATGAGCCAGGTTCTGGTGTGAAAGCGTGCAAAAAGGGCATCAAATGATGCCCTTTTATTGCGCATTGCGTCAAATGTTATCAGCAATTAGCCGAGAACTTTAGCAACCACGCCCGCGCCAACGGTACGGCCACCTTCACGGATTGCGAAACGCAGACCGTCGTCCATCGCGATTGGGTGGATCAGGGTAACAACCATTTTGATGTTGTCGCCCGGCATTACCATCTCTACGCCTTCCGGCAGTTCGATGGTGCCAGTCACGTCAGTTGTACGGAAGTAGAACTGCGGACGGTAGCCTTTGAAGAACGGAGTATGACGGCCGCCTTCGTCTTTGGACAGAATGTACACTTCAGATTCGAACTTGGTGTGCGGCTTGATAGAGCCCGGCTTAGCCAGTACCTGACCACGTTCGATTTCTTCACGCTTGATACCACGCAGCAGAACACCGACGTTCTCACCAGCACGGCCTTCGTCCAGCAGTTTGCGGAACATTTCAACGCCAGTACAGGTAGACTTCGCAGTCTCTTTGATACCAACGATTTCAACTTCTTCGCCAACTTTGATGATACCGCGCTCTACACGACCGGTAACAACGGTACCACGACCGGAGATGGAGAATACGTCTTCGATCGGCAGCAGGAACGGCTTGTCAATCGCACGCTCTGGTTCCGGGATGTAAGAATCCAGGTAGCCAGCCAGTTCGATGATTTTCGCTTCCCAGTCTGCGTCGCCTTCCAGCGCTTTCAGAGCGGAACCGCGAACGATCGGAGTGTCGTCGCCCGGGAAATCGTACTGAGACAG
The DNA here is from genome assembly GCF_019048985.1 of Klebsiella sp. PL-2018. Taxonomy (NCBI): domain Bacteria; kingdom Pseudomonadati; phylum Pseudomonadota; class Gammaproteobacteria; order Enterobacterales; family Enterobacteriaceae; genus Klebsiella; species Klebsiella sp. PL-2018. The sequence goes on along the minus strand of NZ_CP077673.1, from coordinate 306,140 downwards.
AAGTTCACGAACTTCCATTTCAACCAGTTCCAGCAGCTCTTCGTCATCAACCATGTCGCATTTGTTCAGGAACACGATGATGTACGGAACGCCTACCTGACGACCCAGCAGGATGTGCTCACGAGTCTGCGGCATCGGGCCGTCAGTCGCAGCAACAACCAGGATCGCGCCGTCCATCTGCGCAGCACCGGTGATCATGTTTTTAACATAGTCGGCGTGGCCCGGGCAGTCTACGTGCGCGTAGTGGCGAGTCGGGGTGTCATATTCAACGTGAGAAGTGTTGATGGTGATACCACGAGCTTTTTCTTCCGGCGCGTTATCGATCTGGTCGAATGCGCGAGCAGAACCACCGTAGGTTTTAGCCAGAACGGTAGTGATTGCAGCGGTCAGCGTTGTTTTACCATGGTCAACGTGGCCGATAGTACCGACGTTAACGTGCGGTTTTGTACGTTCAAACTTTTCTTTAGACATCGATTGTCCCTCTAAGACACGGATAAATCGGTGATATCACCACATCAACCGGGCAACATGCCCGACTTGTTGAATGCAATAAACAAGAGAGAAACAGGGGAGGAGAGATAAAGAAGTGGTGCTGATACCCAGAGTCGAACTGGGGACCTCACCCTTACCAAGGGTGCGCTCTACCAACTGAGCCATATCAGCACGTTTGGAGCGGGCAGCGGGAATCGAACCCGCATCATCAGCTTGGAAGGCTGAGGTAATAGCCATTATACGATGCCCGCATCCTGAAACTCGGCTACCCAGTTCTTTCTATAACAAAAAAAAGAGAAGCGTCTCTTTTTTTGTTTGAGCTGACCAGTTTAACCAATCAACTCTGGCTCCGCAAAGCGTTGCCGAAAGATGGTGGTGGGGGAAGGATTCGAACCTTCGAAGTCGATGACGGCAGATTTACAGTCTGCTCCCTTTGGCCGCTCGGGAACCCCACCAGGCACTTGATGGTGCCGACTACCGGAATCGAACTGGTGACCTACTGATTACAAGTCAGTTGCTCTACCTACTGAGCTAAGTCGGCATCAAGTAGCGCGCATTCTAGGGAGACCTGCGAGTTCATGCAACTAAAAAATTGCAGAAAATGTTCTATTGCTCACATTTTGTGCTCAAACGAGAAAAAATGGTGTAATTTCAAACAGAGCAGGACAAAAATACGCCAATCATCCTCACGGATAGGGTTGCCGAGGAGGGCAAAGAGTAGAGTGAAGTCGCTAAAGCGGCATCGATACCCCATCACCTGACCACCCGATTCAATGAATAACCCACGGGTCTCTGCTGAGAACTTTATATCCCCTTACCAAACCATTCATCTCTGTGATGCTACCTTTAGAAAGCATCATTCAATGAGTTTTTTTCTTATTATTCCTCGCAATCTGGTGTTACCCTCCTGCCCATTGTCCTGATTAACTAGTGTGAAGCACCCCGCCTTCATGTAATTCGGCGGTTGCAAGAGCATGCTTATGAGCCTAAAAGAGCAAACGTTAATGACACCGTATCTACAATTTAACCGCGACCAATGGGCTGCGCTTCGTGATTCCGTTCCGATGACGCTAACAGAAGAAGAAATCACGCGGTTAAAAGGCATCAACGAAGATCTTTCCCTGGAAGAAGTAGCGGAAATTTATTTGCCGCTGTCGCGTTTACTCAATTTCTATATCAGCTCTAATCTGCGCCGCCAGGCTGTACTGGAACAATTCCTTGGCACCAACGGCCAACGTATTCCTTACATCATTAGCATTGCGGGTAGCGTGGCGGTCGGGAAGAGCACTACCGCGCGCGTGCTGCAAGCATTGCTGAGCCGCTGGCCTGAACATCGACACGTAGAATTAATCACGACGGATGGTTTTCTGCACCCTAACGCGGTATTGAAAGAACGCGGCCTGATGAAGAAGAAGGGCTTCCCGCAGTCTTATGACATGCATCGCCTGGTTAAATTCGTCTCAGACCTGAAATCCGGCGTTCCTGACGCTACGGCGCCGGTCTATTCACATCTGATTTACGACGTCATTCCTGATGGGGATAAAACCGTCACGCAGCCTGATATATTAATTCTTGAGGGATTAAATGTTCTGCAGAGCGGCATGGATTATCCACACGATCCGCATCATGTATTTGTTTCGGACTTCGTTGATTTTTCAATTTACGTTGATGCGCCTGAAGAACTGCTAAAAAACTGGTATATCAATCGTTTTCTGAAATTCCGCGAAGGCGCGTTTACCGATCCGGACTCCTATTTTCATAGCTATGCTCAGCTGTCTAAAGATGAAGCAATTGATATTGCCACATCGCTGTGGAATGAGATTAATCTTTTGAATTTAAAAGAGAACATTCTACCAACGCGTGAGCGAGCCAGCCTTATAATGACCAAAAGCGCAAACCACTCGGTGAATCAGGTGCGTTTAAGAAAATAAAAAAGGGAGCGTTAGCTCCCCTTTTTTTATTCAGCGCTGCGCAATGATATCTCACCGCCAATCCAGGGTTTTACTACCCCGTCCTGCTCCAGTAATAATGCGCCTTGAGCATCAATACCTCGCGAAATACCAAAGATCTCTTTATCGCCAATAATAAGTTTAACCGGTCGATTAATAAAGTTATCGAGCTTTTCCCAGCGAGTCAGATAGGGTGCCAGACCTTCATTCTCAAAAAGTTTAAACCCCGCCCGCAGCTCTTTAATCAGACAAGCCGCTAACGTATTACGATCGATAGAGATCCCTGCCTCCTGGAGGCTGATCCAACCCTGATTGACAACATCAGACTCCACCCGGCGCATCATGAGGTTGATCCCCGCGCCGCTGACTATCTGCGCAGCATCGCCGGTTTTCCCCGTCAGTTCCACCAGGATCCCGGACAGCTTCCGATCCTGTAAATAGAGATCGTTTGGCCATTTCACCCGAACTTTATCCGCCCCCAGGCTTTGCAGCACCTCGGCAATGACGATCCCAATGACCAGACTCAAACCTATAGCCGCAGCAGGGCCCTGCTCCAGTCGCCAGTACATTGAAAGGTAAAGGTTAGAACCAAACGGCGAGAACCACTTGCGCCCGCGGCGGCCGCGACCTGCCTGCTGATACTCAGCCACGCAGGCATCACCCGATTGCAGTTCGCTAAGTCTGTCCAGAAGATACTGGTTCGTGGAATCAATCACCGGTAGTACGGTTACCCGGCCATGCTCGATCTGCCTGGCGATCTGCTCTTCATCCAGAAGCTGGATAGGCTCAGGGAGACTGTAGCCTTTACCCGGAACGGTAAATACGTCGACTCCCCAATCGCGTAACGTTTGAATATGCTTGTTGATTGCTGCCCGACTCATCCCTAAACGCTCGCCAAGCTGTTCACCTGAGTGAAATTCAGCGTCGGCCAGGATCGATATTAGCGTCAAAGGAACGGTGTAGTCTTTCATGCGATGGTCTCCTCGGCATTAACTTCACCCGTTTCACCGATAAAGCGCACTTCCGGCTGTAACCAGATATTAAACTTCTCACCAACCTGCTGGCGTACGTAATGAGCCAGCTCAACCACGTCTTCACTGGTTGCCTGATGCTGATTGATCAATACCAGCGCCTGCTGGCTATGCACCGCTGCGCCACCCATCACTTTACCTTTAAGCTGGCATTGATCGATAAGCCAGCCGGCGGCAAGTTTCATACTGCCATCCGGCTGAGGGTAGTGAGGGATACCCGGATAGGTCGCCAGCAGCGCTTGCGCCTTGTCCGCGCTAACGACCGGGTTCTTAAAGAAGCTCCCCGCATTTCCATTCACTTTTGGATCGGGGAGTTTGGTCATGCGCATATGACAGACGGCGTCAAATACCTGCTGCGGGGTAACGGTTTGCGGATCGAGCCGGGTTAAATCACCGTAGGTCAAAACGGGTTGCCAGGCTTTTGGCAACGTCAAACCAACCGCCACAATGGCGTAGCGGTCCTGATATTCATGTTTAAAAATACTGTCCCGGTAGCCAAAGCGACATTCAGCAGCGGAAAGACGCTGTTTCACACCCGTGACCAACTCAATGCAGTCGACGTAGCGGCAAACTTTCTGTAATTCAACGCCGTAAGCACCAATATTTTGAATCGGCGAGGAGCCGGCGCAGCCAGGAATCAAAGCAAGATTTTCCAAGCCCGGCATTCCGTTATTTAACGCAAACTGGACCAGCTGATGCCAGTTTTCTCCTGCACCAACATGCAAATGCCACGTGTCAGATGTTTCACTCACTTCTATCCCCATAATACGGTTGATAATGACCGTACCGGAATAATCCTTCAGGAACAGAACATTGCTTCCTTCACCAAGGATCAGGGTTGGCTGGCGCTCTGCGGTGGCATTTTGCCAGGCATCCAGTAGCTGTTTTTCAGTTTCGGCGCGTACAATCGCTTTGGCAGAACGCTCAATACCGAAGGTGTTCCAGGGCTTAAGTGAGTGGCTCATAATGGCTTCCAGATGCAAAATCTGCATTAGTTTACCGTATATAGCGAGGGAAGGCTTCCTGATTGTCAGGGGGAGAAGGTACCATGCCGTGCCTAAAATCTGGCAATTTTAAACGACAAAAACGCAAAAAGCCCATCCGTCAGGATGGGCTCTTCACTTGTTTGATGCCTGGCAGTTCCCTACTCTCACATGGGGAGACCCCACACTACCATCGGCGCTACGGCGTTTCACTTCTGAGTTCGGCATGGGGTCAGGTGGGACCACCGCGCTAGTGCCGCCAGGCAAATTCTTTGTGCTCAGTACGCAATTCTTTATCGCGTACTCAACTCTGAATCTAAGCTGAAATTGTTGTCTTCTCAGTCCGCCAAAACATCTTCGGCGTTGTAAGGTTAAGCCTCACGGTTCATTAGTACCGGTTAGCTCAACGCATCGCTGCGCTTACACACCCGGCCTATCAACGTCGTCGTCTTCAACGTTCCTTCAGGACTCTCAAGGAGTCAGGGAGAACTCATCTCGGGGCAAGTTTCGTGCTTAGATGCTTTCAGCACTTATCTCTTCCGCATTTAGCTACCGGGCAATGCCATTGGCATGACAACCCGAACACCAGTGATGCGTCCACTCCGGTCCTCTCGTACTAGGAGCAGCCCCCCTCAATTCTCCAGCGCCCACGGCAGATAGGGACCGAACTGTCTCACGACGTTCTAAACCCAGCTCGCGTACCACTTTAAATGGCGAACAGCCATACCCTTGGGACCTACTTCAGCCCCAGGATGTGATGAGCCGACATCGAGGTGCCAAACACCGCCGTCGATATGAACTCTTGGGCGGTATCAGCCTGTTATCCCCGGAGTACCTTTTATCCGTTGAGCGATGGCCCTTCCATTCAGAACCACCGGATCACTATGACCTGCTTTCGCACCTGCTCGCGCCGTCACGCTCGCAGTCAAGCCAGCTTATGCCATTGCACTAACCTCCTGATGTCCGACCAGGATTAGCTGACCTTCGTGCTCCTCCGTTACTCTTTAGGAGGAGACCGCCCCAGTCAAACTACCCACCAGACACTGTCCGCAACCCGGATTACGGGCCCACGTTAGAACACCAGCCATTAAAGGGTGGTATTTCAAGGATGGCTCCATGCAGACTGGCGTCCACACTTCAAAGCCTCCCACCTATCCTACACATCAAGGACCAGTGTTCAGTGTCAAGCTATAGTAAAGGTTCACGGGGTCTTTCCGTCTTGCCGCGGGTACACTGCATCTTCACAGCGAGTTCAATTTCACTGAGTCTCGGGTGGAGACAGCCTGGCCATCATTACGCCATTCGTGCAGGTCGGAACTTACCCGACAAGGAATTTCGCTACCTTAGGACCGTTATAGTTACGGCCGCCGTTTACCGGGGCTTCGATCAAGAGCTTCTCCTTACGGATAACCCCATCAATTAACCTTCCGGCACCGGGCAGGCGTCACACCGTATACGTCCACTTTCGTGTTTGCACAGTGCTGTGTTTTTAATAAACAGTTGCAGCCAGCTGGTATCTTCGACTGATTTCAGCTCCACGAGCAAGTCGCTTCACCTACCATCAGCGTGCCTTCTCCCGAAGTTACGGCACCATTTTGCCTAGTTCCTTCACCCGAGTTCTCTCAAGCGCCTTGGTATTCTCTACCTGACCACCTGTGTCGGTTTGGGGTACGATTTGATGTTACCTGATGCTTAGAGGCTTTTCCTGGAAGCAGGGCATTTGTCACTTCAGCACCGTAGTGCCTCGTCATCACACCTCAGCGTTAGTGACGTTCCGGATTTACCTGGAACATCCGCCTACATGCTTAAACCGGGACAACCGTCGCCCGGCCAACATAGCCTTCTCCGTCCCCCCTTCGCAGTAACACCGAGTACAGGAATATTAACCTGTTTCCCATCGACTACGCCTTTCGGCCTCGCCTTAGGGGTCGACTCACCCTGCCCCGATTAACGTTGGACAGGAACCCTTGGTCTTCCGGCGTGCGGGTTTTTCACCCGCATTATCGTTACTTATGTCAGCATTCGCACTTCTGATACCTCCAGCAACCCTCACAGGCCACCTTCAACGGCTTACAGAACGCTCCCCTACCCAACAACACATAGTGTCGCTGCCGCAGCTTCGGTGCATGGTTTAGCCCCGTTACATCTTCCGCGCAGGCCGACTCGACCAGTGAGCTATTACGCTTTCTTTAAATGATGGCTGCTTCTAAGCCAACATCCTGGCTGTCTGGGCCTTCCCACATCGTTTCCCACTTAACCATGACTTTGGGACCTTAGCTGGCGGTCTGGGTTGTTTCCCTCTTCACGACGGACGTTAGCACCCGCCGTGTGTCTCCCGTGATAACATTCTTCGGTATTTGTAGTTTGCATCGGGTTGGTAAGTCCGGATGACCCCCTAGCCGAAACAGTGCTCTACCCCCGAAGATGAGTTCACGAGGCGCTACCTAAATAGCTTTCGGGGAGAACCAGCTATCTCCCGGTTTGATTGGCCTTTCACCCCCAGCCACAAGTCATCCGCTAATTTTTCAACATTAGTCGGTTCGGTCCTCCAGTTAGTGTTACCCAACCTTCAACCTGCCCATGGCTAGATCACCGGGTTTCGGGTCTATACCCTGCAACTTAACGCCCAGTTAAGACTCGGTTTCCCTGCGGCTCCCCTATACGGTTAACCTTGCTACAGAATATAAGTCGCTGACCCATTATACAAAAGGTACGCAGTCACCCAACAAGTGGGCTCCTACTGCTTGTACGTACACGGTTTCAGGTTCTTTTTCACTCCCCTCGCCGGGGTTCTTTTCGCCTTTCCCTCACGGTACTGGTTCACTATCGGTCAGTCAGGAGTATTTAGCCTTGGAGGATGGTCCCCCCATATTCAGACAGGATACCACGTGTCCCGCCCTACTCTTCGAGTTCACAACCTGTGCGTTTTAGTGTACGGGAGTATCACCCTGTACCCTGCGACTTTCCAGACGCTTCCACTAACACACAAGCTGATTCAGACTCCGGGCTGCTCCCCGTTCGCTCGCCGCTACTGGGGGAATCTCGGTTGATTTCTTTTCCTCGGGGTACTTAGATGTTTCAGTTCCCCCGGTTCGCCTCGTTTGACTATGTATTCATCAAACGATAGTGCAACGAATTGCACTGGGTTTCCCCATTCGGACATCGCCGGCTGTAACGGTTCATATCACCTTACCGACGCTTTTCGCAGATTAGCACGTCCTTCATCGCCTCTGACTGCCAGGGCATCCACCGTGTACGCTTAGTCGCTTAACCTCACAACCCGAAGATGTTTCGTTAAACATCGTCGTGTCGCGAAAATTTGAGAGACTCGAACACACTTAAACAGTGTGTCGTTTCAATTTTCAGCTTGATCCAGATTTTTAAAGAGCAAAACTTCGCAGTGAACCTTTTCAGGTACACTCTGAAGTTTTCTTGTGTTGTGCAGTAAAGATGGTGGAGCTATGCGGGATCGAACCGCAGACCTCCTGCGTGCAAAGCAGGCGCTCTCCCAGCTGAGCTATAGCCCCATCGTAGTTAATCTCATTTACCGTAATTCGATTCCGGGCAAGGCGTGGAAGAACGAAGCATACTGAAGTATGCGAGTTATTTCACAACGCAGCACGGGAGCGAATTTGGTAGGCCTGAGTGGACTTGAACCACCGACCTCACCCTTATCAGGGGTGCGCTCTAACCACCTGAGCTACAAGCCTGCAGAGATTTTTTACTGCTACATTTTCATCAGACAATCTGTGTGAGCACTACAAAGGCAGGTTCTTTAAGGTAAGGAGGTGATCCAACCGCAGGTTCCCCTACGGTTACCTTGTTACGACTTCACCCCAGTCATGAATCACAAAGTGGTAAGCGCCCTCCCGAAGGTTAAGCTACCTACTTCTTTTGCAACCCACTCCCATGGTGTGACGGGCGGTGTGTACAAGGCCCGGGAACGTATTCACCGTGGCATTCTGATCCACGATTACTAGCGATTCCGACTTCATGGAGTCGAGTTGCAGACTCCAATCCGGACTACGACATACTTTATGAGGTCCGCTTGCTCTCGCGAGGTCGCTTCTCTTTGTATATGCCATTGTAGCACGTGTGTAGCCCTACTCGTAAGGGCCATGATGACTTGACGTCATCCCCACCTTCCTCCAGTTTATCACTGGCAGTCTCCTTTGAGTTCCCGGCCGGACCGCTGGCAACAAAGGATAAGGGTTGCGCTCGTTGCGGGACTTAACCCAACATTTCACAACACGAGCTGACGACAGCCATGCAGCACCTGTCTCAGAGTTCCCGAAGGCACCAAAGCATCTCTGCTAAGTTCTCTGGATGTCAAGAGTAGGTAAGGTTCTTCGCGTTGCATCGAATTAAACCACATGCTCCACCGCTTGTGCGGGCCCCCGTCAATTCATTTGAGTTTTAACCTTGCGGCCGTACTCCCCAGGCGGTCGACTTAACGCGTTAGCTCCGGAAGCCACTCCTCAAGGGAACAACCTCCAAGTCGACATCGTTTACAGCGTGGACTACCAGGGTATCTAATCCTGTTTGCTCCCCACGCTTTCGCACCTGAGCGTCAGTCTTTGTCCAGGGGGCCGCCTTCGCCACCGGTATTCCTCCAGATCTCTACGCATTTCACCGCTACACCTGGAATTCTACCCCCCTCTACAAGACTCCAGCCTGCCAGTTTCGAATGCAGTTCCCAGGTTGAGCCCGGGGATTTCACATCCGACTTGACAGACCGCCTGCGTGCGCTTTACGCCCAGTAATTCCGATTAACGCTTGCACCCTCCGTATTACCGCGGCTGCTGGCACGGAGTTAGCCGGTGCTTCTTCTGCGGGTAACGTCAATCGACAAGGTTATTAACCTTATCGCCTTCCTCCCCGCTGAAAGTACTTTACAACCCGAAGGCCTTCTTCATACACGCGGCATGGCTGCATCAGGCTTGCGCCCATTGTGCAATATTCCCCACTGCTGCCTCCCGTAGGAGTCTGGACCGTGTCTCAGTTCCAGTGTGGCTGGTCATCCTCTCAGACCAGCTAGGGATCGTCGCCTAGGTGAGCCGTTACCCCACCTACTAGCTAATCCCATCTGGGCACATCTGATGGCAAGAGGCCCGAAGGTCCCCCTCTTTGGTCTTGCGACGTTATGCGGTATTAGCTACCGTTTCCAGTAGTTATCCCCCTCCATCAGGCAGTTTCCCAGACATTACTCACCCGTCCGCCACTCGTCACCCGAGAGCAAGCTCTCTGTGCTACCGTTCGACTTGCATGTGTTAGGCCTGCCGCCAGCGTTCAATCTGAGCCATGATCAAACTCTTCAATTTAAGTTTGATGCTCGTAGAATTAAACTTCGTAATGAATTACGTGTTCACTCTTTGAGACTTGGTATTCATTTTTCGTCCGAGGACGTTAAGAATCCATGTCACTTTGAGTGCCCACACAGATTGTCTGATAAATTGTTAAAGAGCAGTTGCGACGCGCTTCAGCGCTCTGTCGCGAGGTCCCGTATAATACGTTTTCCTCATTCAGAGTCAAGCGATTATTTTCGCTTTTCTCTGCCGGTATTCATCGCTGAATCCCGCTGACCCGGCGGGCTGTAAGCCGTTGTTCCGTGTCAGTGGGAGCGCATTATAGGGAGTAATTCCGAAGTGACAAGGGGAAATTTCAAAAAACTTTTCGTTCGCTCAACTTTCCATCACCAGGGTGATTTAACGCGCTATTTGCTGGTCATTTGCGCAATTTCCCGCGCAAATCTGCCCACCTGCTGCCAGTCGGTATACACCACTTCTTTAGTGACATCCGTTTCGCCGCCGGTCATCTTCATAATAAGGCGAATCATAAACCGATCGTACCAACGATAGCGTGGATAGCGGAGCGCGCCGGCAAACACCGCGCAGTGCTGCGGCTGCCACGGCGAGTTAAGCAGAAACTTGCGGGTGTAGCTGTTGGTCTGCGGCGTTCGTTTTTCTGGCTTACGCGCGACAAGGTTGACCGAGAAAAAGGCGCCCGGTAGCGCCTGCAGCGACTGAAGATGCGTTTTTACAAACCGTTCTAAGGCGGGATGAAAATGACCATAGCGGATTGATGCGCCGATGACGACACGATCGTATAAGGGCCACTCCACTTCATTGGTGCGGTTGAGATCGATCGTGTCCGCATCAATCCCCTGCTCTTTTAATTCAGATGCCAGATAGGAGGCGATTTCACGCGTCTGTCCGTCGCGGGTAGAAAAGAGAATCAAAGTTTTCACAGGCACTCCTGTTATTCGCGCCAGAAAGTCGGAGTAAATAGCACCAGCAAGGTGAACACTTCCAGACGACCAAACAGCATATTAGCAATCAAGATCCATTTTGCGACAGGGTTCATCGTCGCAAAGTTATCCGCCACAACGCCCAGCCCAGGGCCAAGGTTATTCAGCGTCGCAACGACCGAAGCAAAGGCCGAGAAATCATCCACGCCGGTGGCGATAATCGCCAGCATACTAATGATAAACACCAGCGCATAGGCGGAGAAGAATCCCCAGACGGCTTCCAGGATACGTTCCGGCAGCGCGCGGTTCCCCAGTTTAATACTGTATACCGCGTTAGGATGTACCAGCCGTTTAAGCTCACGGTTACCCTGCTTGAAAAGCAGAAGAATACGGATAACCTTCAAACCACCGCCAGTCGACCCGGCACAGCCGCCGATAAAAGCCGAACAGAGGAGGAGGACCGGTAAAAATAGCGGCCAGCGCGCAATGCTGTCGGTCGTGAAGCCCGCCGTTGTCGCCATCGATACAACCTGAAAGAACGCCTGATTCACCGTCATGAGCGCCGAACTGTAGACGTCATGCAGCCACAGCACCAGGGTACATACCACCACCAGCGTGAGCTGCACGCCGATGAACATGCGGAATTCGGGATCGCGCCAGTACACTTTCAGGCTACGCCCGCTGAGTAATGAAAAGTGCAGGCCGTAGTTACAGCCCGATATCAGCAAGAAAATAGCAATAATGGAGTTAATCGTTGGGCTATTAAAGTAGCCCACGCTGGCGTCATGGGTGGAGAATCCGCCAATCGCAATCGTCGAGAAGCTGTGCCCGATGGCGTCGAACGCCGGCATGCCGGCAAACCACAGCGCCAGCGCACAGGCCACCGTCAGTAAGACATAGATAAGCCACAGCGTTTTCGCCGTCTCAGCAATGCGCGGCCGCATCTTGTTATCTTTCAGCGGCCCGGGCATTTCCGCCCGATACAGCTGCATCCCCCCGACGCCCAGTATCGGCAGTATCGCTACCGCCAGCACGATGATCCCCATCCCGCCAAACCATTGCAGCATCTGACGATAGAAAAGAATGGCGTGGGGTAACGAATCTAACCCAACCAGCGTGGTTGCCCCGGTCGTTGTCAGACCCGAGAAGGATTCAAAGAAGGCATCCGTAATGCTCAGGTTGGGCTGTTCAGAGAAGATAAAGGGCAGCGAACCGACGCTTCCGAGCACCGTCCAGAACAGCACGACGATGAGAAACCCTTCGCGGGATTTCAGTTCACCCTTCTCATGACGGTTGGGCCACCACAGCAGCGAACCGATCGCCAGGGCAACAAAAAAGGTCTGGGTAAACGCCCGCCCCGCACCATCGCGATATATCAGGGCTATTAATCCCGGGAGGATCATTGTCCCCGAAAACAAAATGACCAGCAGTCCAACGATTCGGGTTATCGCGCGAAAATGCATCTCTGGCGCTTCCTTTGATATGCAAAAAAATCAGGTGGGGATTATTCGTCAATCTTCAGTAATTGCAACGAACCGCGACTAAAATCAGCCAGTTTTGCTGAAAATAGCGCCACTTCAGCCTGAGGAAGCGCCACGCGCAGCTGAACAGACGCTTGATATTCGCTTTCGACAATTTTCCCTGAGAACTGAGCCAACAGCGTTTCAATCCCGGCCAACTGCCCGTATTCACACTGCAAAGTATACGCGGTCAGCGGCGTCTTGCGCTGTGTTGTCAGCAGCGCAAGCGCCTGGTGCACACCGCCGCCGTACGCTTTGACCAGGCCGCCGGTGCCCAGCAGAATACCACCGTAGTAGCGCACGACGACAGCGGTTATCTCGCCGACGCCGCTACCCATCAGCTGCGCCAGCATCGGTTTACCCGCCGTCCCCGCCGGTTCGCCATCGTCGGAAAACCCCAGCTGCTGCGAGTCATTCGGAGGCCCGGCGACCCACGCCACGCAGTGGTGACGGGCATCCGGGTGATCCGCCCTGACTGACTCGACAAACGCCTTTGCCGCCGCTACGCCGTCGGTGTGCGCCAACAGCGTGATAAAGCGGCTCTTTTTGATCTCTTCCACAAAGGTGGCCGGCGCGGCCGGTATCAACCAGCTTTCCATTACGCCAGTTTCAGATCGCGCGTCATGTTTTCAATACTGTTTTCGTGGATCACGACGTTGTCTTCAATACGAATACCGCCAAACGGTTTCAGCGCTTCAATTTTCTGCCAGTTGAAGTGTTTGCTGAACTGCCCTTCGCGCCACGGCGCCAGCAGCGATTCAATAAAGTAGATGCCCGGTTCAATCGTCAATACCATCCGCGGCTGCAGTACGCGCGTGCAGCGCAGGTAAGGATATTTTGCCGGCGCGGCCAGATGGGTACCCGAATCATCCTGCATAAAACCCGCGACATCATGAACCTGCAGACCTAAAGGATGACCAATGCCGTGCGGCATAAACGGTCCGGTCAGGTCGTTTTCCACCATTGCTTCTTCGCTCATATCTTTGACTATCTGATGTTTGCGCAGCAGTTTGGCAATACGCTGATGGAACTGGACATGATAATCCACGTAGCTCACGCCCGCCTTCATGGTGCTAATCAGCGCCAGCTGTTCCTCATTAACGTCTTTAATCAGTTGAGCATAGTCACTATCGCCATGCACCGCCCAGGTACGCGTCAGATCCGCCGCATAGCCGTTATATTCCGCGCCCGCATCCAGCAGGAAGCTGCGCAATTCCGCCGGCGCGCGATGATCCAGCTTCGTGTAATGCAGCACGGAGGCATGTTCGTTCAGCGCCACAATGTTGCTGTACGGTACATCGGTGTCGCGATGGCCGGTCGCGGTCAGATAGGCCTGGTTGATATCAAACTCGCTCATCCCGGAGAGGAACGCTTCATGAGCGGCCTGATGACCGTTAACCGCTGACTTCTGCGCTTCGCGCATGCAGGCCAGCTCATAGTCAGTTTTATAAGAGCGATAGTAGTGCAGATAATCGATCGCCCCTTTCGGGTTGATTTTATCCGCCGCGATATCTAACCCCAACGCACGTTCCGGCACCGGCCCGATATAGGCAATATTGCCGCGCGCGGCGGGCAGTTGGCTGCCGATACCATCCGCTTTCGGCAGGGCAATCACATCCACCTCTTCGGTCCAGAATGAGGTCGGCAGCGGTTCCACGTTATGCCAGTAGTCGACCGGCAGATAGAACCACAGTTTGGGTTTATTGACGCCGTCCACCAGCAGCCAGCAGTTAGGGACCTGCGTAACCGGCACCCAGGCTTTGAACTGGGGATTGACCTTGAACGGATACGGATGATCGTCAAGGAAGACGTTGACCAGTTCACCGGAGTGGATCAGCAGGGCATCCAGCTTAAAGCGGGCCAAAACATCGCGGGTGCGTTCTTGTAAGGTAACGATATGATTTTTATAGAGACCGGCAAGGGATTCCATCATTTATCCTTTGATTTTATGAGATCGTGATGCTTCGCATCTTAGCACAATGACCTCAAACGGGGTGATCTCTACTGGGTGTGATCCGACCAGCATTTATTTAAAGTCTTATTTGCAATTTCTTAACATAAAATCCACACTCCGTCTCATCTGGTACGACCAGATCATATTGCTGGATTCAGGAGACTGACATGCTCTACAAAGGCGACACCCTGTACCTCGACTGGCGGGAAGACGGCATTGCCGAACTGGTATTTGATGCCCCCGGCTCGGTCAACAAGCTCGATACCGCAACCGTAGCCAGCCTCGGTGAAGCGCTGGACGTACTCGAAAAACAAAAAGATCTGCAAGGGCTGCTGCTACGCTCCGAGAAAGCCGCTTTTATTGTCGGCGCGGATATCACCGAATTTCTTTCTCTGTTCCTGGTTCCCGAAGAACAGCTCAGCCAGTGGCTGCATTTCGCTAATAGCGTATTTAATCGCCTGGAAGATTTGCCGGTTCCGACCATCTCCGCCGTCAACGGCTATGCGTTGGGCGGCGGCTGCGAATGCGTGCTGGCGACCGATTATCGCCTGGCGACGCCGGATCTGCGCATTGGTCTGCCGGAAACGAAGCTGGGCATCATGCCGGGCTTTGGCGGCTCGGTGCGGATGCCGCGGATGCTTGGCGCGGACAGCGCGCTGGAAATCATTGCCGCCGGTAAAGACGTTGGCGCCGAACAGGCCTTAAAAATCGGCCTCGTCGATGGCGTGGTTAAGCATGAAAAACTGATCGATGGCGCGGTCGCGATTCTGCGTCAGGCTATTAAAGGCGACCTGGACTGGAAGGCGAAGCGCCAGCCGAAGCTGGAGCCGCTGCATCTGAGTAAAATTGAAGCCGCGATGAGTTTTACCATCGCCAAAGGCATGGTGGCGCAAACCGCCGGGAAGCACTACCCGGCCCCGATTACCGCCGTTAAAACCATCGAAGCCGCCGCCCGCTTTGGTCGCGAAGAAGCGCTGGATCTGGAAAATAAAAGTTTCGTCCCGCTGGCGCATACCAACGAGGCGCGTGCGCTGGTAGGTATCTTCCTTAACGATCAGTACGTCAAAGCAAAAGCGAAGAAGCTGACGAAAGATATCGACACGCCAAAACACGCGGCCGTGCTGGGCGCGGGAATTATGGGCGGCGGCATTGCATACCAGTCAGCCTGGAAAGGCGTGCCGGTCGTCATGAAAGATATCAACGACAAATCGCTGACGCTGGGCATGACCGAAGCGGCCAAGCTGCTGAATAAACAGCTTGAGCGCGGCAAAATCGACGGTCTTAAGATGGCTGGCGTCATTTCTACTATTCAGCCAACCCTGGATTACGCCGGCTTTGAACGCGTGGACGTCGTGGTCGAAGCCGTTGTTGAGAATCCGAAAGTGAAAAAAGCGGTGCTGGCGGAAACGGAAGACAAAGTCCGCCCGGATACCGTGCTGGCTTCGAATACCTCCACCATTCCCATCAGCGAGTTGGCCAGCGTACTGAAGCGCCCGGAAAACTTCTGCGGTATGCACTTCTTTAACCCGGTGCACCGGATGCCGCTGGTCGAGATCGTTCGCGGCGAGAAAAGCTCGGACGAAACCATTGCGAAAGTGGTCGCCTGGGCCGGCAAAATGGGCAAAACGCCGATTGTGGTCAACGACTGCCCCGGTTTCTTTGTTAACCGCGTGCTGTTCCCCTACTTCGCCGGTTTCAGCCAGCTGCTGCGCGACGGCGCGGACTTCCGCAAAGTCGATAAAGTAATGGAGAAGCAGTTTGGCTGGCCGATGGGCCCGGCCTATCTGCTGGACGTCGTTGGCATTGATACCGCGCATCACGCGCAGGCGGTCATGGCGGCGGGCTTCCCGCAGCGGATGCAGAAAGATTATCGCGATGCGATCGATGCGCTGTTCGACGCTAACCGTTTCGGCCAGAAAAATGGCCTCGGCTTCTGGCGCTACAAAGAAGACAGTAAAGGTAAGCCGAAGAAGGAAGAGGATACCGCAGTCGATAGCCTGCTGGCGGAAGTCAGCCAGCCGAAGCGTGATTTCAGCGATGAAGAGATTATCGCCCGCATGATGATCCCCATGGTCAACGAAGTGGTGCGCTGTCTCGAAGAGGGCATTATCGCCACCCCGGCAGAAGCCGATATGGCGCTGGTTTATGGCCTGGGCTTCCCTCCGTTCCACGGCGGCGCGTTCCGCTGGCTGGATACGCTCGGTAGCGCAAAATATCTCGATATGGCCCAGCAGTATCAGCATCTCGGCCCGCTATACGACGTGCCGGAAGGATTGCGCAGCAAAGCGCGTCATAACGAACCGTACTATCCACCGGTTGAGCCTGCCCGTGCGCCAGGCGACCTGAAAAAGGCTTAAGGAGTCACAATGGAACAGGTTGTCATTGTCGATGCAGTTCGTACCCCGATGGGCCGTTCAAAGGGCGGCGCCTTTCGCCACGTGCGCGCAGAAGATCTCTCCGCGCACCTGATGCGTAGCCTGCTTTCACGCAACCCATCCCTTGAAGCCAGCACGATTGACGATATTTACTGGGGCTGCGTTCAGCAGACTCTGGAACAGGGCTTCAATATTGCCCGCAACGCGGCACTGCTGGCGGAAATCCCGCATTCGGTACCCGCCACCACGGTCAATCGGCTGTGCGGTTCTTCCATGCAGGCGCTTCACGACGCGGCACGCATGATCATGACCGGCGACGCCAGCGTATGCCTGATTGGCGGCGTAGAGCATATGGGCCACGTCCCGATGAGCCACGGCGTAGATTTCCATCCGGGCCTGAGCCGTAACGTCGCCAAAGCCGCCGGAATGATGGGGCTGACGGCAGAAATGCTGGCGCGCCTGCACGGCATCAGCCGCGAGATGCAGGACCAGTTTGCGGCTCGCTCCCACGCCCGCGCCTGGGCCGCGACGCAATCCGGCGCATTCAAAGCGGAAATTGTCCCGACCGGCGGTCACGACGCCGACGGCGTGCTGAAGTCTTACAGCTACGACGAAGTGATTCGCCCGGAGACAACGGTTGAAGCGCTGGCCGCGCTTAGACCCGCTTTCGATCCGGTAACCGGTACCGTGACGGCGGGAACCTCATCCGCCCTCTCCGATGGCGCCGCAGCCATGCTGTTAATGAGCGAAAGCCGCGCCCGCGAACTGGGCCTGAAGCCCCGCGCTCGCGTGCGTTCGATGGCTGTCGTCGGCTGCGACCCGTCAATAATGGGCTATGGTCCGGTTCCCGCGTCAAAACTGGCGCTGAAAAAAGCCGGGCTCTCCACCAGCGATATCGATGTGTTCGAAATGAACGAAGCTTTTGCCGCGCAGATCCTGCCGTGCATTAAAGATCTGGGACTGATGGAACAGATCGACGAGAAGATCAACCTCAACGGCGGCGCGATCGCCCTGGGTCATCCGCTCGGCTGTTCCGGCGCGCGCATTAGTACCACATTGATCAACCAGATGGAGCGCAAAGACGCGCAGTTCGGCCTGGCGACGATGTGTATTGGTTTAGGTCAGGGTATCGCGACGGTATTCGAGCGGGTTTAATCAAAGAGTCATCTCAAAGCCATTGGTGCCAGAACAAGGCGGCAAGTGAATGAATCCCGAATCACTTACATATAGTAAGTGATTCGGGTGAATGAATGCAGCCAACGCAGTTATGGTGACAATGGCGAAGAGAGAGGGTTTAGTTGCCGTTCTTCCCGCCTGTCAGGGGCGGGTTTTTTATTTCCGCTATTCGGTTATTATCACCGGATACGTCACGCTCATTAAGGATAATGAAGAGTCATGAAAATAATCCCCATCATTTTTTTGCTAACGACGTTCCCTGCCGCAGCGCTCGCCAGCGAACAGGATAACGCTCAGGCCTGCCTCTCATGGGGGATCGGTAAAATGGCGCAGGATCCGCAAAGCGAGCGGTTCAAGGATCTGACCGTCACCGATATCACTACCGAACGCTATGATGAGAAGATAGGCAGCCAGCATATCGCGACGCAGCTAGCCGCCACGCTGGAAAAAGAAGGGAACCCGGTAGGGAAAATGCTCTGTTTGCTGGAAAACGAGCGACCGCTGTACGTTTACTTCAGCGATGCCCGGTAACAACAGCATCCGGGCCAAAAGCCCGGATGCCGGCAGAGCGGCTATCAGATAAACGCAAAGGCATCGCCAAACAGGCGATCTTCGCGCGCGCCGCGCTCGTTGCAGAACAGGTCGCGGGCAATTTTCGCCATCTCGAAGCGGCCAGCGATATAGATATCATGCTCGCCCAGCGTACCGTAATCCTGCAGAACCGCCGTGAGTACGGTTCCGGTACGGCCACGCCACTCGGCGTCAGGCTGCTCAACAACGGGTTCGACGCGCAGGCCCGGATGCTGCAGGCTTAACGCTTCGAGCTCGGCCAGGTCATAGAGATGTTTCGCTTCGCGCCCGCCCCAGTAGATGGCGATATCGCGATTCGGATTGCGCGCCAGCGCGGTGAGCAGAATCGAACGCACGTAAGAGAAGCCCGTTCCCCCGGCGATTAAAATCAGCGGGCGTTCTTCGTCATCGCGCAGCCAGGCTTCGCCATGCGGCATATCGACCTCGATTTGACGCTCTTTCAGGATCCGATCCATCACTGCCATCGCATACAGATTAAGTTCAGATGCACCGATATGCAGCTCGATAAACTCCTGTTCCGACGGCGTGGAGGCCATCGAGAATGGGCGCTTATCGCGTTCGTCCATCACGACCATCAGATACTGACCGGCACGGAAGGAAAACGCCGCTTCCGGCACTAATCGAACGCGATACACAGTATCGGTAATCGCCTCCACTGAGGTCACTTTACAGCTTAAGGTTGTCATGCGTCCCCTCTGTCGGGTCTATTGTGCAAAACAGCGGCGTAGCCCCGCTTACTGTTATTTGAAGATAGCCAGTTCATCCCAGATGGCGTCGACGCGCGCCGTCACCTCAGGATCTTTCTTGATCGGACGACCCCACTCGCGCTGGGTCTCTCCAGGCCATTTATTTGTGGCATCCAGCCCCATTTTTGAACCCAAACCGGAAACCGGTGAGGCAAAATCCAGATAATCAATTGGCGTATTTTCTACCAGTACCGTATCACGCGCCGGGTCCATACGGGTAGTAATCGCCCAAATCACATCATTCCAGTCGCGCGCGTTGACATCGTCATCGCAGACAATAACGAACTTGGTATACATGAACTGGCGGAGGAACGACCAGACGCCCATCATGACGCGTTTCGCGTGACCGGCGTACTGCTTCTTCATCGTGACGACCGCCAGGCGATAGGAACAGCCTTCAGGCGGCAAATAGAAATCCACGATTTCAGGAAACTGCTTTTGCAGAATGGGGACGAACACTTCGTTCAGCGCAACGCCCAGTACCGCCGGCTCATCCGGCGGACGCCCGGTATAGGTCGAGTGATAGATGGCATCTTCACGCTGAGTAATGTGGGTAACGGTAAAGACCGGGAAGTTATCCACTTCATTGTAGTAGCCAGTATGGTCGCCATAGGGGCCTTCCGGCGCCATTTCTCCGGCTTCAATATACCCTTCCAGCACGATCTCCGCGCTGGCGGGCACCTCAAGATCGTTAGAGATGCACTTCACGACTTCGGTTTTGGTGCCGCGCAGTAGCCCGGCAAAAGCGTATTCGGAAAGAGTATCCGGAACCGGAGTCACCGCCCCGAGAATGGTTGCCGGATCGGCACCCAGCGCGACGGAGACCGGGAAACGCTCGCCAGGACGCGCCGCGCACCACTCCTGGAAGTCCAGCGCGCCGCCGCGATGCGATAGCCAGCGCATAATCAGCTTGTTCTTGCCAATCAGCTGCTGGCGATAAATGCCCAGATTCTGCCGCTCTTTATGCGGGCCGCGGGTCACCGTCAGACCCCAGGTGATCAGCGGCGCGGCATCTTCCGGCCAGCAGGTCATGATCGGGATACGGGTCAAATCAACTTCATCACCCTGAATGATTTTTTGCTGGCACGGCGCTCCGCGCAGACGCTTAGTCGGCATATTCAGCACCTGTTTGAACTGCGGCAGCTTATCAAACAGATCGCGGAAGCCTTTTGGGGGTTCCGGCTCTTTCAGGAATGCCAGAAGCTTACCCACTTCCCGCAGAGAACTGACATCCTCCTGCCCCATCCCCAGCGCGACTCGCCGCGGCGTGCCGAAAAGATTACACAGCACCGGCATGGCGTAGCCCTTGGGATTTTCGAATAGCAGCGCCGGACCGCCAGCTCGCAAAGTGCGGTCGGCAATTTCGGTGATTTCCAGGTGAGGATCGACCGGCAGGGAGATCCGTTTCAATTCCCCCTGCTGCTCCAGTAATGTCAGAAATTCGCGTAGATCGTGGTATTTCATGGAGTTGTTATTGACCTCTATACAGGCGGGTGATTATACGGCGTTCGCCGGAGCTATGCTGTATTTTTGTTAAATTAGCGTGAAAGAACGCTGAAATTTAGTTTTCACCCGCAATGATTTCGCGATCGTACCGGGCTTTTGTTATGCTTGCAGCTAGTAGCATTGGAAAGAGTCATTATGCAAGCCTGGTACTTACTTTATTGCAAACGTGGGCAGCTTGAACGAGCCCAGGAACACCTTGAACGGCAGGCCGTCAATTGCCTGATGCCAACGATCGAGCTGGAAAAAATCGTCCGCGGTAAACGCACGACGGTCAGCGAGCCCCTGTTCCCAAATTATCTGTTTATCGAGTTCGACCCGGAAGTGATTCATACCACTACCATCAGCGCCACGCGCGGTGTGAACAGTTTTGTGCGTTTCGGCGCGCTGCCCGCTATCGTGCCATCTGCCGTCATTCATCAGCTTTCCATCTACAAACCGGAAGGTATCACCGATCCTGAAACGCCGCACGAAGGCGACAGCGTGCTGATTACCGATGGCGCTTTTGAGGGTCTGCAGGCTATTTTTACCGAACCGGACGGCGAAGCCCGCTCGATGCTGCTGCTGAATCTGCTTAACAAGCAGGTGCTCCAGAGCGTTAAAAATACTGACTTTTATAAAATCTGACGGCGCTTAAAAACCCACGCCAAAAAGTCTTCTGACGTTAGCATCAGTCACGTCTTCCAGCCATTGCGCCTCCTCCCCACGCCATTGCGCGATGCGGGTCAGAATATGCGGCAGGTAGGCGGGCTCATTGCGGCGAGAAGCGGGTTTTGGCAGCATATCTCGCGGCAACAGGTACGGCGCATCGGTCTCAATCAGCAGGCGCTCTGCCGGAATATCGACCAGCAGCTCTCGCAGCTCCAGCCCCCGACGCTCATCGCATACCCAGCCGGTGATACCAATAAATAAACCGTGCTCCACGCATTCGCGCATCTCTTCGCGGCTACCGGTAAAACAATGCACAACGGCCCCCGGGAGCTTATCAAGCCAGGGCACCAGCAGGGCCAGGAAGCGCTCGTGCGCATCGCGGCAGTGCAGAAATACCGGCATCGACAGCTCCGCGGCCAGCGCCAGCTGAGCGCTAAACGCCGCTTCTTGCTCCTGAGGCGTCGAAAAATTGCGGTTGAAATCCAGCCCGCACTCACCCACCGCAACGACTTCCGGCTCGCGAGCCAGCGCATAGACCGCTGCCGCCGCCGAGTCCGTCCAGCTGCGACTGTCGTGGGGATGAACGCCGGCCGTTGACCAGCACCCGGAATAACGGCGCGCCAGCTGCTGCGCCTGCGCGCTTTCATGCAGGTTGGTTCCCGTCAATAGCATCCCGCTGACGCCCGCCGCCCGGGCCCGGGAAACCACCTCGTCGCGATCGCGGGAAAACTGCGAACTGGTCAGATTTACGCCGATATCAAACATTATCGCTCCCATACGGCAACCGCCCTGACGGGCGGTTGAGCGTTATTCTTCTTTGCCCTGCGCCTCTTCGGCAGCGGCATCCTCATCACGCGTCAGGCGTTTACCGGTGTAGAACCGCGCGAAGAAGACCCCGACCTCAAACAGACAGTACATCGGAATCGCCAGCAGGGTTTGCGAGAACACGTCCGGCGGGGTCAGCAGCATCCCGACAACGAATGCGCCAACCAGTACGTAGGGGCGTTTCTTACGCAGGTCGTCCGGCGTGGTGACGCCCATCCAGCACAGCAGGACTATGGCCACCGGAACCTCGAATGAGACGCCAAAGGCGATAAACAGCGCCATCACAAAGTCGAGGTAGCTGCGAATATCGGTAGAGACCTGTACGCCTTCCGGCGCCGCGTGGGTCAGAAAACCAAACGCCAGCGGGAAAACGACGAAGTAGGCAAAGGCCATGCCGATATAGAACAGCAGCGTACTGGAGACCAGCAGCGGCATAACCAGCCGACGTTCATGCTTATACAGCGCTGGCGCCACAAAGGCCCAGACCTGATACAAAATGACCGGGACCGACAAAATTATCGATACCATAAAGGTCAGCTTGATCGGCGTGAAGAAAGGCGAGGCCACATCCGTGGCGATCATGGTCGCACCGACCGGCATCTGCCGAATCAGCGGCGCGGAAACCAGCTGATAGATATCGTTGGCGAAATAGACTAACGCCAGGAAAATCACCAGAATCGCAAGAATGCTGTTGATCAAGCGCTTGCGCAGCTCAATCAGATGCGTAATTAGCGGTTGAGTATCGTCTACGCCCATTTTTACTGTTTATCACTCGGTACAGGGGAGGAGGAATCGGAAGCCGACACGGCAGCTTTCACTTTCGCTGCCGGGATTTCACTCTGCGAAGCGGGGAGTTCTTCAGACACGGAGTCAGGCGCATGCTCTGGCGCACTGGCCTGATGTTCAGCCGTCGCTGGCGTCACGTCCTTGCGCTGCTCTTCACTCCCTTTTACGACCGGGTTGTGAATGGTATTGGCTTCATCGCTGGCTTTTTCAGGATCGTGGGCGGAGTAGGATCGCTTCATAGATTCAGCCGCTTCACGCAGTTCATCCATTGAAGCTTTTAGCTCGGGCGTCAGGTTGTCCAGGCTGGCCTTTTCCACCTTTTTAAGGCTTTCCTGAAACTCCTGCAGTTTTAATTCCTGGGTAATTTCATTTTGTACGGTAGCCGCAAGCGACCGCAGCGTGCGGATCCAGCTCACCACCGTCTTTACCGCTACCGGTAGTCGCTGTGGCCCCAGAACGATGAGGCCAATCACGAATACCAGCAGCAGCTCACTAAAACCGATATCGAACACGAATTACACCTGCTCTTTGTCGTGGCGTTTAGTCTCGTCTTTCTTTGCATCATCCGGCTTATCAGCAAGGGTCTTCGCCGCGAAATCTGCATCCGGCGCGGAGGATTTTTCCGGTTTCTCTTCGTCGCTCATGGCCTTTTTAAAGCCTTTGATCGACGCCCCTAAATCTGAACCGAGCGAGCTCAGCTTTTTTGTCCCAAAAAGCAGAACCACGATGACGACAACAATGAGTAACTGCCAAATACTGATACCACCCATACACATTCCCCTATGACAGATGATTAATTATTAGGACGCATTATACACATTATGCGCAGTGATAAAGGCGGCCGCCGTCAGTTCGTCTTTCGCCAGCCGATAAGCCAGGTTACGACCCCAGCGGCCATCAGCCAGCCTGGCATCATGCCCCACTCGGGACGATGAATGAATAGCAGCGTACCACTCAGTAATAAAACCGCGCCTATACCGAACAAATAGCGGGACTGACCCTGGCGCACGTGCCGCACCTGGATGTCGCGCACGATGGTATCGACGCTATTCTGCAACTGCTTGCTTTGCTGCAGGCTCTGGTAAACCAGCTCCGGTATTTCCGGCATTCTTTCGATCCAGAACGGCGCTTTTTCTTTAAACGCCCGCACCAGAGCCGGAATGCCCACCTGATCTTTGATCCACGACTCAAGGAACGGTTTCGCCGTTTTCCACAAGTCTAACTGAGGATAGAGCTGGCGACCTACACCTTCTACGTAAAGTAATGTCTTCTGCAGCAGAACCAGCTGCGGCTGCACTTCCATATTGAAACGTCGCGCCGTATTAAACAGGTTCAACAACACGTGGCCAAACGAGATTTCCGCCAGCGGTTTTTCAAAGATAGGCTCGCAGACGGTACGAATAGCAAACTCGAACTCTTCGACGTTGGTATCCGCGGGAACCCAGCCGGAATCAACGTGCAGCTCCGCAACTTTGCGATAATCGCGGTTGAAGAAGGCAATGAAGTTCTCCGCCAGATAGCGCTTATCTTCTTTGTTCAGCGAACCGACAATACCGCAGTCAATACCAATGTACTGCGGATCTTCCGGATGATGACGGCTGACAAAAATATTGCCCGGATGCATGTCGGCATGGAAGAAACTGTCGCGGAAAACCTGCGTAAAGAAGACCTGCACGCCACGCTCGGCCAGCAGCTTCATGTTAGTCCCTTGCGCTTCCAGCGCGGCGACGTCGGACACCGGGATCCCGTAAATCCGCTCCATCACCATCATGCCTTCGCTACAGTAGTCCGAATAAACTTCCGGGACATAAAGCATTGGGCTCTCGTCGAAGTTGCGGCGAAGCTGGATAGCGTTAGCCGATTCACGCAGCAGGTTGAGCTCATCCAGCAGCGTTTTTTCATATTCGCGAACCACTTCCTGCGGGCGAAGGCGACGGCCGTCCGGTAACAGACGCGGCACCCAGCGGGCAAGACGGTAGATAAGCTTCATATCCGCTTTGATAACCGGCACGATATCCGGGCGGATCACCTTAATGACCACCTCTTTACCGTTCTCTTTCAGACGCGCGGTATGCACCTGGGCAATAGAAGCGGAAGCGAGCGGTTCAACAGAGAAGTCATCAAACCAGGCTTCTACCGGCAGGCCGCCCATGGCTTGCTCAATCTGCTTTTTGGCCTGCAGACCGTCAAAGGGCGCGACGCGATCCTGCAGCATGGCCAGCTGATCGGCAATGTGCGGCGGAAACAGGTCGCGACGGGTCGAGAGCATCTGACCAAACTTGATCCACACCGGCCCCAGTTCTTGTAATGCGAGGCGCAGTCGCTCGCCAAGAGGACGATCTTTATGGCGGTTGGGCATCCAGAACAGCATCCGCCGCCAGATTCGCAGCGGCAGCGTGATACGCATTTTGGGAATGAGCTCATCAAGCCCGTAGCTCAAAAAGGTGTGGACGATAAAATACAGGCGCCGTAATTCTCCTGGCGTCATTTGCCCTCCAGCGTGTCCAGCCGTTTTTCCAGCGCGGCCAGGGTTCGTTCTACCGCAGCGGTTTCCTCTGCAAACCAGGCCAGCTCCAGCGGCCCCGGCGCCAGGCGCCACTCTTCGGTAATCGCTTCCGCGACATAGCGCTGCTGGCGTTGAGCGCCATGCAGAAGAAAGCGAGCGCCGCCGCGGAATACTTTACTAAAGCCTTCCGCAACCACATCACCGGTATACGGGGCAAGCAGTTCAGCCGGATCGAACTCTGCCAGATCGCACAGCGTGACGGTATTTTGCACCACCTGCAGGTCGCCCTGCACTTCAAGATCGCCGCTACGAATCAGCGCGGTAAGCTGCTGGCGATTGCGCAATTGCGGAAGCACGCTAAGGCGGGTACGTACGGTGCAATCAGCCTCACCTTCCCACGCGCCCAGCACGTCCAGCTGACGTTCGCTAAAAACCAGCACCACAGGATCGGAAAGCTCTTGCAGCTCGATGCGCAGCACTTTCCCCAGCAGGCGCTGGCGCGCGGGTTTCAGCGCCCGATCGCGCCAGAGGAAGGTGTTAAGGACCGTCTCAAGACCGGCGGTAACCAGTGGTTTGAAAGGCATAGCGTCCCTCCTGTCAGAACTTATATCCGCGGTGTAGCGCAACGATACCTGCCGTCAGGTTGTAGTAGTCGACGCTTTCAAACCCTGCGTCCTGCATCATGCCTTTCAGCGTGTCCTGATCGGGATGCATTCGAATAGATTCAGCAAGGTAACGATAGCTTTCGGCATCTTTAGCAACCAGCTCACCCACGCGCGGCAGGATATGGAAGGAATAGGCGTCGTAGGCTTTACTGAGCGGCTCAATAATCGGTTTTGAGAATTCCAGCACCAGCAGGCGGCCGCCCGGCTTTAATACGCGATACATTGAGCGCAGCGCTTTTTCTTTGTCGGTCACGTTACGCAGACCGAAAGAAATCGTAATGCAATCAAAGGTGTTGTCTGCAAAAGGCAGCGCTTCAGCGTTTGCCTGGACGTATTCCACGTTGCCGACAATACCAATGTTACGCAGCTTTTCGCGGCCCATTTTCAGCATAGAGTCGTTGATGTCCGCCAGCATCACGCGGCCGGTTTCACCCACCAGGCGAGAGAATTTCGCCGTCAGATCGCCGGTACCACCAGCTAGATCCAATACGGTTTGCCCGCGGCGGACGCCGCTGCAGTCGATGGTGAAACGCTTCCACAAACGATGAATACCGAACGACATCAGGTCGTTCATTACGTCATATTTTGCGGCCACAGAATGAAATACATGCGCCACCATGTCAGCTTTCTGCTCTTTGGCGACAGTCTGAAAGCCAAAATGCGTCGTTTCTTGTGAATCCTCAACCATCTCAATGCCTGCTTGCTTATCAAGAAAATGTTCGTTGAGTGTAACAGGTTTAGCGCACTTCCCATACGCTTCAACGTGGCCGGGAGCCGCCCCCAAACATGGCAGTAGCCGTAGGATCGGATGAAATATCGTTATCTTCCGGCGGGTTACCCTCCTGCGCAAGGCGGTATTCTTCATCCTGGGCCGTCGCCTGTTCAACTAACTCAGGATTAATCTCACGCTTAACCTCCACGCCCAGCTCACGGAATGATTCCGCCTGTACCAGCAGGTTACCTCGTCCGGAGGCGAGCTTTTTCATCGCCTGGCGGTAGTTATCCTGAGCTTTATCCAGGCCCTGTCCGATGGCGGACATATCATCGACAAACAGGCGCATCTTGTCATACAGCCGCCCCGCTCTTTCGGCAATTTTCTGCGCGTTACGGCTCTGATGCTCATAGCGCCAGAGATTGGCGATAGTCCGCAGCGCCACCAGCAGCGTGGTTGGGCTCACCAGCATGATGTTGTTCTTCAGCGCTTCGCTAATGAGTTCAGGCTGACGATCGATAGCCAGCAGGAAGGCGGGCTCCACCGGGATAAACATCAGAACGTAGTCGAGCGAACGCAGCCCCGGCAGCTGCTGGTAGTCTTTACGCCCCAGCAGGCGCATATGGTTGCGTACCGAAGCGATATGCTCCTGCAGCGCCGCTTCACGGGTGTAATCATCTTCGGCGTTGAAATAGCGCTCATAGGCCACCAGGGTCATCTTGGCATCGATCACCACGTCTTTCCCCTGCGGTAAACGGACAATCACATCGGGCTGCATCCGCGCGCGGTTGTCCGTTTCGATGCTGACCTGGGTCTGATATTCATATCCTTCCCGCAGTCCGGACGCTTCCAGCACGCGGGTCAACACCACCTCGCCCCAGTTGCCCTGGGTTTTGTTATCGCCTTTGAGCGCGCGCGTCAGGTTTAGCGCCTCCTGGGCCATTTGCGCATTCAGCTGCTGAAGATTGCGGATTTCATGGGCCAGAGTATGGCGCTCCCGCGCTTCCTGACCAAAGCTATCCTGCACCTGCCGACGAAAGCCATCCAGCTGTTCGCGAAGCGGCGTCAGCAGGCCGTGCAGGCTCTGGCGATTCTGCTCATCCACCCGCCGGTTGCTGTGCTCAAAAATGCGATTTGCCAGATTCTCAAACTGTTCGCTAAGACGCTGCTCGCTGTTCACCATCTGGCGAATTTTGTCTTCCGCATGCAGCTGAGTGGATTCAAGTCGGGTGGTCACTTCGCGAAGATCGGCTTCCAGCGAGGCGTTGATATCGCGCAGGCTGCGCAGTTCGTTATTGAGCAGTTCACACTCTTCTCGCCAGTGTGACTCCTGCACCAGACGTTGGCGGGCCGCGCTCAGCTCAATATCCAGCTCGCGCCGCTCATCGATAAGATCGGCGCGAATTTGATCGGCGTGCGCTTTGGTCGCCAGCCAGCCGACAATCAGCCCGACGGCCAGCGCCACAACGGCACTAATAATAATTGAGATATCCACAACGCCCCCTGCGGCAACGACTTACGGCACAAAATAGAATTGTGCTGTACAAACGTCCAGTTTGAAAGGGTTTTCCTGCGAGGCGCTACGCAAAAAAGAAGGGCCGGAGAGTCCGACCCCTGGCAGAAGAAAGGGTAACTACAGCAGGCGGCGCGCCGCTTCCACGACAATTTTCACCGCGTGGCTTTCGGTTTGCTTCATGGTTTCCGCGTTCGGAATTTCCTGCTGGGTACGGTTGACGATAACTCCGGCAACCATCCCGGCGCGCAGGCCCTGGCTGGCGCACATCGTCAGCAGCGTGGCGGATTCCATTTCATAGTTCATCACGCCCATCGCCTGCCACTCTTCCATCGAGCCTTTAAAGCGGCTAACAACGCGGCCGGAGAAGGTATCGTAACGTTCCTGGCCCGGATAGAAGGTGTCGGAAGAGGCGGTGACACCGATATGGGTGGTCGCGCCGATAGACTTCGCCGCTTCAACCAGCGCGGTAGTACATTCAAAGTCAGCCACCGCCGGGAACTCCATTGGCGCAAAGTGCAGGCTTGCGCCGTCCAGACGGACGGACGCGGTCGTCACCAGAACGTCGCCGACACTAATATGCGGCTGAATGGCGCCGGTGGTGCCGATGCGCAGGAAGGTACGGATGCCCAGCTGGGCCAGCTCTTCCACGGCGATAGAGGTCGATGGGCCGCCGATACCGGTAGAGCAGACAATCACTGCTTTACCATCCAGCTCAGCGCGCCAGGTGGTGAATTCACGGTGAGATGCCAGCTTAACCGGCTTATCCATCAGCGCGGCGATCTTTTCCACACGCTCCGGATCGCCAGGGACGATAGCCAGCGTAGCCCCTTGTAAATCGTTTTTGGTGAGGCCGAGATGAAAAACATCAGACTTGGACATAAAAAACTCCTCTGTGGGTCGAATTATCAGCAGAAGCAAAACGGTACTTTACAGAAGCTGTCGGCTCAATTTTGTGACCACAATCACCATGAATGAAATTCATTGCAATAACTTTCCATAAAAGAGTGATATACATCACATTAACAAGCTAAATCGCAGAAGCCTGAACAAAAGATAGCCTGTTTCGGGCACTGTGTTTGATTAACGTCCTGTCCAGAGCAGCTATAGTTATTGATGCGCTAATAAATTGAGGGTACGGAGAATACCATGACGACAATTAAGCAAACCGGCTTTGCACCTGCAGCCACGCCGCACGCCTCAACTGCCGTTCACACATCAGATGAGAACATCGTCTCCGGGGAGACATCCATCCCTTCACAGGGAGACAACATGCCGGCGTTCCATGCTCGCCCGCGCGGCGTCGACGGTCCGCTGCCGGTCGTTATCGTGGTCCAGGAAATTTTCGGCGTGCATGAACATATCCGCGATATCTGCCGCCGTCTGGCAAAGGAGGGGTATCTGGCTATCGCACCGGAGCTCTACTTCCGCCAGGGCGATCCTAATGATTACAGCGACATCCCTTCTCTGTTCCAGGGACTGGTCAAAAAGGTGCCGGATTCTCAGGTGCTGGCCGACCTCGATCACGTGGCCAGTTGGGCCTACCGCCACGGCGGCGATGCCCATCGCTTGCTGATTACCGGCTTCTGCTGGGGCGGGCGTATTACCTGGCTGTACGCTGCACATAATCCGCAGTTAAAAGCCGCCGTCGCCTGGTACGGCAAGCTGGTCGGCGAGAAAACGCTGAATTCGCCGAAGCATCCGGTCGATATTGCCGTCGATCTTAACGCGCCGGTGTTAGGGCTTTATGGCGCGAAAGATGACAGCATCCCGCAGGACACGGTGGAAACGATGCGTCAGGCGCTGCGGGCGGCCAACGCCACGGCGGAAATCGTGGTTTACCCGCACGCCGACCACGCTTTTAATGCCGACTATCGCGCCAGCTATCATGAAGAGTCGGCAAAAGACGGCTGGCAGCGGATGCTGGCCTGGTTTGCGCAGTATGGCGGTAAGCGCGGTTAACGATCAGCTATTGCCGATATGGCGGCTCACCATCCCGGCAATAGTACCGTCCGCTATCCAGGAAGAGAGGCGGCGGCAAATAAATTCATAGTGCTGCGTCGCATTGCGCGGTACGCATATCGCCTGGTGTATCTGGCTAAAGCTGTCGGGCAGAACGCGAAACTGCGGATTCTCCTGCGCGGCTTTCTCCAGAGGCTGGCGAATACCGGCCACCCAATCGCCTTCGCCGTTGATAAACGCCTGAATAGCCTCCTGTGAGGTGGCGTACTGGCGCATCGTCGCATGCTGCAGCGTGCGAATCAGATACAGCTCGTAGGCCGCGCCTTTGCCCACGTTAATTACCACGCCTGCGCGGTCCATCTCCTGAACCGATTGAATCTGGCTCTCTTTTTTCACCATCAGCGAGCTTTCGATAGTGACGTAGGATGGCGTAAAGCGAAGCTTATCTTCCCGCGCCGGGTCGATAGCCAGAAAGGCGATATCCCATTGATCCTGCAGCGCCGCGTCCACTACCTGCCCGGCCGTCGGCCAGGTCACAAACCGCGCTTCGCGCTGGCTCTCTGCAGCCAGTTTCTTTGCCAGCTCGACGGTAATCCCCCCCGGAGACCCATCCGGCAGCAGTGTCGTAAGCACCGGATTACCCAGATTAATGGCAAAACGCAAATACCCTTTTTGATCGTGGTGTTCAATCATCTTTCACCTCAGGAGAGTTATCACAGCTTCGGTTCAGGGAACGCTTAACTGTAGTCAAAGACATCCGTCCTGAGCAACAGCCGGGAGCGGGTGGACGTTATCCAGACGCTGCCGCTTCACGCCGAACAGTTCTTCACATTCGGTTTTGCCAGCGAAGAGAAGAAACCAAAAAAGGAGGCCGGGGCCTCCCACAAGTGTGATTTATATTACGCCTGGCGCAGGTTTTGCGCGGCCTTGACCATGTTGGCCAGCGCGGCGCGCGTTTCCGTCCAGCCGCGGGTTTTCAGGCCGCAGTCCGGGTTCACCCACAGGCGCTCTGCCGGGATACGCTGCGCGGCTTTTTCCAGCAGCCCTTCAATCCACTCCACGCTCGGCACGTTCGGGGAGTGAATGTCGTACACGCCCGGCCCGATTTCATTCGGGTAGTCGAACGCTTCGAACGACTCCAGCAGCTCCATATCAGAACGCGAGGTTTCGATGGTAATCACGTCCGCATCCAGCGCGGCGATGGAATCCATGATGTCGTTGAACTCGCAATAGCACATATGGGTGTGGATCTGCGTGTCGTCTTTCGCCACCGCGGCATTGATACGGAAAGCTTCCACCCCCCATGCCAGATACGCATCCCAGTCGCTACGCTTCAGCGGCAGGCCTTCCCGCAGGGCCGGTTCGTCGATCTGGATGATACCGATACCGGCGGCTTCCAGATCCGCCACTTCATCGCGCAGCGCGAGGGCTATCTGTTTCGCAATCGTTTCACGGCTGACGTCCTCACGCGGGAAGGACCAGCAAAGAATGGTCACCGGGCCGGTCAGCATGCCTTTTACCGGTTTGTCGGTCAGGGACTGAGCGTATTTTGCCCACTCGACGGTGATCGCCTCCGGGCGGCTGATATCGCCGATGACCACCGGCGGTTTGACGCAGCGGGAGCCGTAGCTCTGTACCCAGCCGTTCTGCGTGAAAATAAAGCCGTCCAGGTGTTCGCCGAAGTATTCCACCATATCGTTACGCTCGGCTTCACCGTGTACCAGCACGTCCAGCCCCAGTCGCTCCTGCTCAACGATCGCCTGCTTAATGTGTTCGGCGATGCCGGTGCGGTAGCGGTTAGCATCGAGATTGCCCTTTTTGAAGTCCAGGCGCAGGCCGCGGATCTCGGTGGTCTGGGGGAAGGAGCCGATGGTGGTGGTTGGCCAGGCCGGCAGCTTAAAGCGGGCGCGCTGCGCTTCGGCGCGAACTTCGTAGACGCTTTGACGCTGGCTGTCCTGAGCGGTAATGGCCGCCAGACGCTTCTCTACCGCAGCGTTGTGCACGCGGGTTGACTGGCGACGTGCCTGGATCGGCGCGCTCCAGTCAGCAATCGCCGCGGTGTCGCCGCTGTTCAGCGCATCGCGCAGCAGCGCCAGCTCCCGGCATTTTTGCAGGGCGAAGGCAAACCAGCTCTTCACTTCGGCATCGAGCCGCGTTTCCACGTTCAGATCGATCGGGCTGTGCAGCAGGGAGCAGGAAGAGGCTACCCACAGTTCACGTTTGCCGACGATATCTTTAACCTGCGCGTATTTCTCGCTCAGATCGGCGCGCCAGACGTTGCGGCCGTTGATCAGCCCCGCGGAGAGCAGCCAGTCGGCAGGCAGGCGCTTATGCAGTTCGGCGACATCGTCCTGGCCGTGGACCAGATCCACATGCAGGCCCTGTACCGGCAGTGCGGTAATGGTGTCGAGGTTATCGGTAATGCCTTCAAAGTAGGTAGTCA
Source organism: Klebsiella sp. PL-2018 (assembly GCF_019048985.1). Taxonomy (NCBI): domain Bacteria; kingdom Pseudomonadati; phylum Pseudomonadota; class Gammaproteobacteria; order Enterobacterales; family Enterobacteriaceae; genus Klebsiella; species Klebsiella sp. PL-2018. The sequence continues at coordinate 273,510 of NZ_CP077673.1, read as the reverse complement.
GCAGCAGCTTAAGCTGACCGCTAAGGGCCGCGTAAGCCGGTTTGAAGGCATCCAGCCACGCCTGCGGCAGCTCGAGCACCAGCGCCGGTTCATCAATCTGCACCCACTCAACGCCGCGTTTTGCCAGTTCAGTCAGCACCTGCTGGTAAACAGGCAGAATATCGTGCAGCAGGTTCAGGCGGTCGAACGGCTCGCCTTTCACCTTACCGAGCCACAGATAGGTGACTGGCCCAAGCAGGACGGGCTTCACTTTGTGGCCCAGCGCCAGCGCTTCGTCCACCTCATCCAACAGCTGGTTCCAGCTCAGTTTGAACTGCTGGCCCTTCACAAATTCCGGCACTATGTAGTGGTAGTTAGTGTTAAACCATTTGGTCATTTCCGCCGCCGCGGCCGGTTCGCCGGTCGGCGCGCGGCCGCGGCCTATGCGAAAAAGGGTATCGATATCAACGGAGCCGTCTTTGTTCTGATGACGAGCCGGCACGTTGCCAAGCCACAGGCTGGTGGTCAGAACATGGTCGTACCAGGCGAAATCGCCCACCGGTAGCAGGTCAATGCCCGCCTGCTTCTGCTGTTCCCAGTGGCGAGCGCGCAGTTCGCGGCCAACGGCCAGCAGTTCTTCGCGGCTGGTATTGCCCGCCCAGTAGCTTTCTTGCGCTTTCTTCAGCTCGCGGCGCAGGCCAATGCGAGGGAAACCGAGGGTGTGGTTAATAATTGTCATTTTTTGAGCCTCATAATTGCAATCCGAAAGATTTCGGATTTAGGGAAGGCGGCAAACTTGCTCATCCCCAGGAGCTTACTGAAGTAAGTGACGGGGGTGAGGAAGTGCAGCCAACACTGCCATAAATTCGAAAGATAAAGGATTTAGACGTCCAGATGTTTACACATCCATAATTGGCAGTTACTGTATATTCCTCAAGCGCAAATTATTCATGCCGAAGTGAAGGACTTTCATGATCGAAATTAAACACCTGAAAACGCTCCAGGCGTTGCGGAATAGCGGCTCTCTGGCAGGCGCGGCGGCGGCCCTGCACCAGACCCAATCCGCCTTGTCCCACCAGTTCAGCGATCTGGAACAGCGCCTCGGCTTCCGTCTGTTTGTACGTAAAAGTCAGCCGCTGCGCTTTACGCCGCAGGGAGAGATCCTGCTGCAGCTGGCCAATCAGGTCCTGCCGCAAATCAGCCGCGCCCTGCAGGATTGCAATGAGCCGCAGCAAACCCGGCTGCGTATCGCCATCGAATGCCATAGCTGTATTCAGTGGCTCACGCCGGCGCTGGAGAGTTTCCGCGCCCGCTGGCCGCATGTGGAGGTGGACTTTCAGTCCGGGGTGATCTTCGACCCGCAGCCGGGCCTGCAGCAGGGCGAGCTGGATCTAGTGATGACCTCCGATATCCTGCCGCGCAGCGGACTGCACTATTCGCCAATGTTTGATTTCGAAGTACGCCTGGTGATGGCGCCGGATCATCCGCTGGCGACAAAGGCGCGCATCGCGCCCGAGGATTTAGCGACTGAAATGCTGCTGATTTATCCGGTCCAGCGCGCACGTCTGGATATCTGGCGTCACTTCCTGCAGCCTGCCGGGATTAGCCCGCAGCTGAAGAGCGTCGACAATACGCTGCTGTTAATTCAGATGGTGGCGGCGCGAATGGGCATCGCCGCCCTGCCGCACTGGGTCGTGGAAAGCTTTGAGCGCCAGGGCCTGGTGGTGACCAAAACCCTGGGCGAGGGACTGTGGAGCCGACTGTACGCCGCGGTGCGCGACGGCGAGCAGCGCCAGCCGGTTACCGAGGCGTTTATTCGCTCAGCGCGGAACCACGCTTGCGATCATTTACCGTTTGTGCGGAGTGCGGAGCGACCCAGCGTCGATGGACCCATAGCGAGGCCAGGATCACCAGAGCGCCAATAATAAAGCTCGGCCAGCGGGGCTGCGTCTGCCAGATGGCCAGGTTTACCAGCAGCCCGGCAGGCACGTGCATATTGTTCATGATGCCGAGCGTACCGGCATCCACCTGGGTGGCGCCGTAGTTCCACATAAAGTAACCAATCCCGGATGCCGCCACGCCAAGAAAGGCCAGGATGCCCCACTGTAGCGAAGTTTCCGGCATTTTCTGCGCGTTACCCAGCATCGACCAGGCAACCGCCGCCACCAGAAACGCCCCGATGTAGAACCAGGCGAAGGCGTTATGCTGCGGCATCGGACGCGTTTCCATCAGGCGCTTGTACCCCACCATGCCAATCGCGAAGCTGATATTGGAGAGTTGAACCAGGATCAAACCGGTCCAGAAATGGTTGGTCACCTGGTCATAACGGATGATGCCCGCGCCGATTACCGCCAGCAGCGCGCTGCAGGCGTAGCCCCAGCGCAGGCGACGGCGGCTCATCACATCGTAAATCAGCGTGATATAGAGCGGCGTCAGGACGGTAAACAGCAGAAGCTCCGATACCGTCAGGTACAGATAGGCCTGGAAACTCAGCATATACATAATGCCGAGCTGCATCGCCCCCACCAGCATATACAGGCCGATGGTTGACAGGCTCTGCCCGCGGGTGCGCAGGAAGGGCAAAAACACCAGCGCCGCCAGGCCAACGCGCGCCAGCACCGCAAAATAGCTGTCGACGTGGCCTGCCAGGTATTCGCCATACAGGCTAAAGGAAAAGGCCCACAGAATGGTGGTGATAATCAGTAGCGCCACAATGAATGTCTCATAGAGTAAAGAACACGCATTGTAGCGGAGTGATAGGTTGACGACTGCTCATTAATTAAACAATCGTCAATCTTTTTTAGTCAAGATAGAGTTTACGCAGGTAGTGGGGAACGGCGTCATCGACGTTGCTGCCGATCACTTCCAGCTCAGGATGCAGGTCTTTCAGCCGCTGGTGCGCGTTGGCCATAATGCAGCCCTTGCCCGCCATTGACAGCATTTCCGCATCGTTCATACCGTCGCCGAAGGCGATACACTCTTTCAGGCTATAGCCGAGCATCTTCGCCACGGCCTCCAGCGCATGCCCTTTCGACACGCCGCCCGCCATCACTTCGAGGCAGGTAACGGTAGAGAAGCTCACGTTCACCCGATCGCCCCAGCGGGCGTTGATCGCCTGCTCCAGCGGCAGCAGATGCTCATGCTTATCGCAGGTGAAAAAGACTTTGCTGATCCCTTCAGGATCCAGCTCGCCCGGCTCGTACAGCTTGTAGTTAAACACCGCCTCTTTGAAGAAGCGCATCTCTTCCGGACGATGGCGATTCATATACCACTCATCTTCACGATAGACGTTGGTCACAATCGCCGGATCGTTACGCATCATTTCGAACAGGTCGGCGGCGATATCGCGGTCAAGGTTGTGGGCGAAGATCTGCTTCCCTTCGCTATCGTGCACGCGAGCGCCGTTCGAGGTGATCATATAGGATTTAATGCCGAGATTATCGCGAATTTGCCCAACATCGATGTAGTGGCGGCCGGTCGCGAACACGAAGTTGATACCGCGTGCGGTAAGCAGCTTCAGCGTCTCTTTGGCGTAAGGAGTTAAGCAGTGATCGGGAGAAAGCAGCGTGCCATCTAAATCAGACGCAACAACCTGGTACATAAAAATTTTAACCTCTAAGCAGGGCGACGAGCGTTTCGCCGGATTAAGTGTGTCGACCAAAAAAATCGACGATAGCGTTTAGCGCGACCGAGCGCATTGCGTCCTTTTCAAAAAGGATCTCATGGTATGCCCCTTCTATGACAAACGGCTTATCCCCTTCACAGGGATGACCGCCAGCGGCGCGAAGTTCACAGTAGCGATCGTGCATACGGTTATCGACCACCCGCTCTTCTTCCGCCTGGAGCAATAATGTTGGCGTGACGTCTTTCTCCGCACCGGCCAGCACCTCTTCGCCGGCGAGGATCCCCTCGCGCACCCAGTGGAACGTCGGCCCGCCGACCCGCAGCTGCGGCTCATCGGCGTAAAAGCGCAGGTTGCGGCGATAGCGTTGACGGCTGTGCGTCAGTACGTTAACCGCAAAGGGCAGCGCCCGCCAGCGGCCGGTACCGAGGGCATACTCTTCACGAATGCGCTGATGGCCCTCAGCCCAATCGAGAATATGGCGCACCATCCAGTCAGGCAGGCGCATAACGATGCCGAACATCGGCGCACAGAGCGCCATCGCGTCGCAATGCTGGTGGTAGCGCTGCAAAAATAGCGTCGCAATGGCGCCGCCCATGGAGTGGGCCAGTATAAACCGTTTCCGCCAGCGTCCGGGCGCCACCTGCTGCTGCCAGAACGCGGCGAGATCGTCGACGTAATCGCTGAAATTAACGACGTGCCCGCGGTGGGTATCTGAAAGCATGCGTCCGGAGCGCCCCTGGCCGCGATGATCGATAATCATCACGTCAAAACCGCTGCGGAAAAGATCGTAAGCCAGTTCGGCGTACTTAACGTAGCTTTCAATGCGACCCGGACAAATAACCACGACCCGGTCATGACTTTTGGCGCAGAAGCGAACAAAGCGCACCGGAACGTTATCCACGCCCGTAAATTCAGCCTCTTCCCGCTGACGCCAGAAATCGGTCAGTGGCCCCATGGTAAAGGCCGCAAACGCGTTTTCTCGTGTTTCCCAGTCCTTTTGCTGCAAAAACATCGGGCTTACACCCCTGATAACCGCTGAAAATCGTTTTTTTATCGTGCATCACACAATGCTTACACAATAGCGTATTGTGGCATAAAAACAGACAATCAGGGAGTTTCTCATGACGTTCGAGTGGTGGTTTGCCTATCTGCTGACATCTCTTATTCTCAGCCTGTCGCCGGGATCCGGGGCGATAAATACCATGACCACCTCAATCAACCACGGTTATCGCGGCGCGGCGGCTTCTATTGCCGGGCTACAGACCGGGCTCGGCATTCATATCGTGCTGGTGGGCGTTGGCCTGGGTACGCTTTTTTCCCGTTCGCTGTTGGCCTTTGAAATCCTGAAATGGGCGGGCGCCGCTTATCTTATCTGGCTCGGCATTCAGCAGTGGCGAGCCGCGGGTTCTCTCGATCTGAATACCCTTGCGCAAGCGCAGAGCCGCGGCAAACTCTTTAAGCGCGCGGTGTTCGTCAACCTGACCAACCCAAAAAGCATCGTGTTCCTCGCCGCGCTCTTCCCGCAGTTTATCGTACCGAATGAGCCCCAGGTGATGCAGTACCTCGTGCTCGGCGTCACCACCATCGTGGTCGATATTATCGTGATGATTGGCTACGCCACGCTGGCGCAGCGCATCGCCGCGTGGATCAAAGGGCCCAAACAGATGAAGGCGCTAAACAAGGTTTTTGGATCGCTGTTTATGCTGGTCGGCGCCCTGCTGGCCTCCGAGCGCCACGCCTGATGGATGGAAGCACGCTCGCAAATTATCGTTAGCTTTGCGGGTATAGCGACATCCTCAGCCGAGCAGGCGGGCAAAGAACAAAGATAATTTTTTTGCCCGCTGTTGAACTCGCAGCGCCAGTGCCAGAATGCCGCCAGATTCTCTTCTTCATGGACGAAAACGATGGCGGAAGCGGCAACCCCTCACGATGCGGTATTCAGAACTTTTCTCTCCCGTGTGGAAACCGCACGGGATTTTATCGAGATCCATCTGCCCCCCTCACTCATGCAAATTTGCAAACTGGATACCCTACGCCTTGAGTCAGGAAGCTTTATTGAAGATGATCTGCGCCCCTACTACAGCGATATCCTCTATTCTCTGGAAACGACCAGTGGTTGCGGCTATGTTCACGTTCTGATTGAACATCAAAGTTCGCCAGATAAATTAATGGCGTTTCGTTTAATGCGCTATGCCATCGCTGCTATGCAGCGGCACATAGAAGAAGGGCATAAAACGCTACCTCTGGTGATCCCGATTCTTTTTTATCAGGGACGGCGAAGCCCCTATCCCTGGTCGCTGGACTGGCTGGAGAACTTTGCCGATCCGGATACTGCGCGCCAGATTTACTCCACCGCCTTTCCGCTGGTGGACATCACCGTTATTCCCGATGACGAAATCATGGAGCACCGGAGTATGGCGGCCCTGACGCTGGTATAAAAGCATATATGGCAGCGCGATATGGCCGAGCTCGTCGACAAGCTCACCAGCCTGCTGTTGCTGGAACAGATGAGCAGACAACAAATTACCGTACTGATAAAATATATGGCCCAGGCGGGAGAAGAGCAGGATGTTCGGCCGCTATTATATGAGCTGGCACAGCGGGTGCCGCAACATGGAGGTGTACTGATGACTCTGGCAGAAAAGTGGCTTGAGGAAGGTATGCAGAAGGGCATTAAGGAAGGCATAAAAGAGGGCAAACGCGCTGCGCTTCTTAACGTCGCAAAGGCCATGCTCGAGCGGGGCATTGATACTACTGCGGTTATGGAAATGACCGGTCTGACGTCCGACGATTTGCAGCAGCTGCGTCATTAATATCCGGCCCGCCCATAACCCTTGGGCGGGCCGCAGAACGCTTAGCGCGAAATAATCAGGTGAATACCAAACCCGGCAAACAGAGTACCGGCAATGCCGTCTATCCACTTCGCCATCCGCTGATAGCCGCGGCGCATGCCCGGTAGGGCGAACAGGCTGGCGACCACCGTAAACCAGGCCAGCGTCTCCAGAACAATCAGCAGGAAAATCCCCCAGCGCGCGCCGGAACTGACGCTGTCGCCGACAAACAGCGAGAACACGGAGCCAAAATAGATAATCGCTTTTGGGTTAGCCAGATTGGTCAGCAGCCCTTTCAGGAAGCTCCGGCCGCTGCGCGCCAGTTCGACCTGAGGCTCTACCGCCGCTGCCGCTTCGCTTTTTTTCAGCGCGCCGCGCAGCATCTGGAAACCCATCCAGCACAGATACAGGCCGCCGCCGACCATAATAATGGTATGCAGCCAGGCCATCTTCTCGATAATCAGGTTCAGGCCGAGCAGCGCTACGCCCGCCCATATCATTACTCCGCAGGTGATCCCCAGCACGCCCATCATCGCCTCTTTGCGGGAGCGGCTAACGGCGGTTTGTGAAACAAAGAAGAAGTCCGGGCCAGGACTCATCAGCGCAATGATATGCACCAGCGCCACGGTGAAAAAAAGCGTCAACATAATTAACTCGCAGGGAAATAGTCAGGACGAAAACTATATTTACACTTTTTCGTCTGGCTGACTACTCATCATCGCCATCCACGTGCGCGCGAATCAGGGCCATAAACTCTTTACCAAAACGCTCGAGCTTACGCGTGCCAACGCCGTTGACGCTGAGCATCTCCCCGGCCGTCAGCGGCGTTTGCTCAGCCATTTCAATTAGCGTCGCATCGTTAAACACCACGTAGGGCGGGATATTCTCTTCGTCGGCAATCGCCTTACGCAGTTTGCGCAGCTTGGCGAACAGCTTGCGATCGTAATTACCGCCAAAGGATTTCTGCATCGCTTTCGGCTTCAGCGCCACAATACGCGGCACGGCAAGCTGTAGCGTCACGTCGCCGCGCAGGACCGGACGCGCGGCCTCGGTAAGCTGTAGCGCAGAGTGCTGGGCTATATTCTGCGTAACCAGGCCTAAATGAATAAGTTGACGGATCACGCTGACCCAATGCTCGTGGCTCTGTTCGCGCCCAATGCCGTAGACCGGCAGCTTGTCGTGCCCCATATCGCGAATACGCTGGTTATTGGCGCCGCGCAGCACTTCCACCACGTAGCCCATACCAAAGCGCTGATTGACGCGGTAAATCGTCGACAGCGCCTTACGCGCGTCCATTAAACCGTCGTACTGTTTCGGCGGTTCGAGGCAGATATCGCAGTTGCCGCAGGGCTCCTGGCGCCCCTCGCCAAAGTAGTTGAGCAGCACCAGACGGCGGCAGGTTTGCGCTTCGGCAAAGGCCCCCATCGCGTTGAGCTTATGGCGTTCAATGTCCTGCAGCGGCCCGGCGGGTTTCTCCTCAAGGCAGCGTCGGAGCCACGCCATATCCGCCGGATCGTAAAACAGCATCGCCTCGGCAGGCAGCCCATCGCGCCCGGCGCGCCCGGTCTCCTGGTAATAGGATTCAATATTGCGGGGGATATCGAAATGCACCACAAAACGGACGTTCGGTTTGTTGATACCCATACCGAAGGCTACCGTCGCCACCACGATTTGCAGGTCGTCGCGCTGGAATTTTTCCTGCACGTCGGCGCGGATATGGTTTTCCAGCCCGGCGTGATAGGCCGCGGCGCTGATACCGCGGCTTTGCAGGCGAGCGGCGGTGTCTTCCACTTTTGAGCGGCTATTGCAGTAGATAATGCCCGACTTACCGCGCTGGTCCTGCACGTAGCGCATCAGCTGATCCAGCGGCTTAAACTTCTCCATCAGCATATAGCGGATGTTGGGTCGGTCGAAGCTGCTGACCTGAATGAGCGGGTCGTTTAGGTCCAGCAGGCGAACAATGTCGCGACGCGTCGTGTCATCGGCGGTGGCGGTCAGCGCCATAAACGGGATTTGCGGTATCCGCTGGCGCAGCTGCCCTAACGCGGCGTATTCCGGACGGAAATCGTGCCCCCACTGGGAAATACAGTGCGCCTCGTCCACCGCCACCATCGACAGATTCCAGTGCGTAAGATGCTCAAGGAAGTTATCCAGCATCAGGCGCTCCGGGGCGATATACAGCAGGCGAATCTGCCCGCTGCGGCAGCCGGCCATCACCTCCTGCTGCTGCTCCCGGCTCTGGGTTGAGTTCAGGCACGCCGCCGCCACGCCGTTAGCCAGCAGCTGATCGACCTGGTCCTTCATCAAGGAAATAAGCGGCGACACCACGACGGTGAGACCGCCCAGTACCAGCGCCGGAACCTGATAACACAGCGACTTGCCGCCGCCGGTTGGCATCACCACCAGGCAATCGCGCCCGGCCAACGCCGTATCGATAATGGTTTCCTGGCCCGGGCGAAACTGCTGGTAGCCGAAGGTCTCTTGTAAAACCTGCTTAGCCAGCGATTCCTGATTCAATACTTCCGCCTGCGCCACGTTGACCCCATATGCCTGAAAAGAAAACAGGCGCTATTTTCAGCGCCTGAGAGCCAGAGTGCAACGATTAAAACAGATCGTTGAGCATCAGCCCGACGCCGACGCGGGTCTGATTGAAGTTATAATCGATGAGCGACTCGCCATAACCGCTATAGACCTGAGTATAGACGCGCACGTGTTTGGTGATCGGATAGCTCACCCCAAGCTCGGCGCCGCCGTAGCCGGTATTCCAGTTATATTGCCCCTGGGCGCTGAGGATGGCGTCGCCCAGCTGATAGCCCACTTTCAGCCGGTAATACCCCATATATTTGGTGATATCCGGGTTATCGTCGGTGCTGCCAATCACGTACCAGGGCTTCACCTCAACCAGCCAGTTGCCGTTTTGCGCCATCAGCCGGGTATAGAGGCGGTTCCAGCTGCGGGAGGTGGGATCGGAACGGCCGTTAGAGTCGTGGTTATAACCCATCTCAACGTCGCGCAGCGTCCAGCCGGCGAACGAGTAATCGGTCGCAAACCCGAGGAACAGCTGCGGTTCATAGTTGGTTTCGCGAAACGGCGCGGACTCTTTGCTGTTGGAGAGCTGCCACCAGGATTTTTGCGTATAAGAAGCGCCCAGCAGCGAATTCTCGCCGAGGATCCCTCGCCACAGCGGAAACGCCAGGCTGAGCTGGAACTTCACTTCATCTTTACGCGCATTTTCGGCCCAGTCGTAGCTACGAATCGCTTCTTTATTGAGATCGCTGGTCCACGTATAGAGCAGATAGTTGCTCTCGTAGGGATAGAGCAGGAACGGATTATCATGGTCCTGTAACAGGTTGGCGATAATGCTCCCGCGAACGACCGGAGCGTCGTGGACCTGTTTATTCACCGGCGCGTCCTGCGCCAGAACGCCGGCCGGAAGCGCAACAAGCGCCAGCAGGCAGGCCAAAGAGATACGCATTGCTGTTCTCCTGGATGGATATTTATTATTTCTGTTTAACCCAGGCAGCATTCTACCTATTTATGCGGCATCTGACCTGTTATCCGTTCTTAAAGTAGAAATCAATATTTTAGAAGCATAAAATCAACATTTCATTAACTTATGGAAGTGTTGTTATGTCTGAACTGACCGCCGCCGCCGCCCTGAAGCTGGTGGGAGAGATCTTCGTCTACCATATGCCGTTTAATCGTGCCTTAGGGCTGGAGCTGGAGCGCTACGAAAAGGAGTTTGCCCAGCTGAGTTTCAACAATCAGCCGATGATGGTGGGCAACTGGGCGCAGAGCATTTTACATGGCGGCGTGATCGCCTCAGCGCTGGACGTCGCTGCGGGGCTGGTATGCGTCGGCAGCACGCTGACTCGCCACGACACCATCAATGAAGAAGAGCTGCGCCAGCGCCTGTCGCGGATGGGCACTATCGATCTGCGCGTCGACTACCTGCGTCCGGGCCGCGGGGAACGCTTTACCGCCACCAGCAGCCTGCTGCGCGCCGGTAATAAAGTGGCGGTGGCCCGCGTCGAGCTGCATAACGAAGAGCAGGTGTATATCGCCAGCGCCACGGCGACGTATATGGTGGGTTGATCGGCCTAAATCGAGTAACATCTCTCTCTTTGGCAATGGATTTGTACCGATGGACGCTAAACAAACGCGGGTGGGGATTCTTCTGGCCCTGGCCGCCTATTTTATCTGGGGTATCGCGCCGGCGTACTTCAAGCTTATCTACTATGTTCCCGCCGATGAAATTCTGACTCACCGCGTGATCTGGTCCTTCTTCTTCATGGTCGCGCTGATCAGCATCAGCCGTCAGTGGCCGCAGGTCAAAAGGCTGCTGAAAACGCCGAAAAAGGTGTTCCTGCTGGCGCTCTCTGCGGTGCTGGTGGGCGGCAACTGGCTGCTGTTTATCTGGGCGGTGAATAACCATCATATGCTGGAAGCCAGCCTGGGCTATTTTATCAATCCGCTGGTGAATATTCTGCTGGGGATGATCTTCCTCGGGGAGCGCTTTCGCCGGATGCAGTGGCTGGCGGTGCTGCTGGCCGCCTGCGGCGTGCTGGTACAGCTCTGGACCTTCGGCTCGCTGCCGATTATCGCGCTGGGCCTGGCGTTCAGCTTCGCTTTTTACGGCCTGCTGCGTAAAAAGATCGCCGTGGATGCGCAAACCGGGATGCTGTTTGAGACGCTCTGGCTGCTGCCGGTCGCCGCGATTTATCTGTTTGGTATTGCCGATAGCCCGACCAGCCACATGGGGCAGAATCCGTGGTCGCTGAACCTGCTGCTGATGGCGGCGGGCGTGGTCACCACCATCCCGCTGCTGTGCTTTACCGGAGCGGCGACGCGTCTGCGCCTCTCCACGCTGGGATTTTTCCAGTATATCGGCCCGACGCTGATGTTCCTGCTGGCGGTAACCTTCTACGGCGAAGCGCCGGGCGCAGATAAAATGATAACCTTCGCCTTTATCTGGGTGGCGCTGGCGATTTTCGTGATGGATGCGGTTTACACAATACGCCGTACGCGTAGGGCATAAAGCCAAGCTGGTACGCAAAAAAGGAGCCGAAGCTCCTTTTTTTACAGCCAGTTTTTACGCTTAAAGTACAGATACGGCGCCAGGCCGGCGAGCATCATAAAGACAATCGCGCCGGGATAGCCAAAGCTCCAGTGCAGCTCGGGCATAAACTCAAAGTTCATCCCATAGCTGGAAGCCACCAGCGTCGGCGGCAGGAACACCACGGAGACCACCGAGAAGATCTTGATGATGCGGTTCTGCTCAATGTTGATAAAACCCATCGCCGCCTGCATCAGGAAGTTAACCTTCTGGAACAGCGACTCGTTGTGCGGCAGCAGGGATTCGATGTCGCGCAGGATCTCACGCGCCTGCTCCAGCTGACCGGCCGGAAGGCGGGCTTTGCGCACGAGGAAGTTCAGCGCACGCTGGGTATCCATCAGACACAGGCGGACTTTCCAGCCGATATCTTCCTGCTCCGCCAGCGTCGAGAGCGCCTCATCGTAATCATCGCCCTGACGGCCTTCCATGATCACCCGGCTGAGCTTTTCCAGGTCGCTATAGATGTTTTCAATTTCATCCGCCAACTGCTCGATTTTGGTTTCGAACAGGTCCAGCAGCAGCTCGTAAGCGTTGCCGTCCACCATCGACTGGCTGCGGGCGCGCATGCGATAGAGGCGGAAAGCGGGCAGCTCCCGTTCGCGCAGGGTGAACAGACGCCCTTCGCGGATAGTAAACGCGACGGTAGAGTTACCGGCGTGATCCTCAGCATCTTCAAAAAAGAAAAATGAGTGGATATGCAGGCCGTCTTCATCCTCAAAGAAACGCGCTGACGCTTCGATGTCTTCCAGCTCCGGGCGCGTCGCCAGGTTCTGGCCCAATTCCGTTTGCACGCGGCTTCGTTCATCGTCGTCAGGCTCGACCAGATCGACCCACACCGAACTGGCGAGGTGCTTGATCTCGTCGGCTTCCAGACGCGTTAAACGATTGTTTTCCAGTTGAAATGCGCTCAGCATGACCGGGACTCCCAATGCAAAAAATTATCGGACAGTTCGGTGGGCACACAGAAACAATTTGGGTTTCAGACCATTAAGCCTGACTCAGAGCGACGGGAATAGAACGGGTCGCCGACAACCGCTAAGGCTATCAGCATAAGAGGATAGCCTTAGGAGTTGTTCCTGATGGGCAGGAAATTGAGCCAGCATCTACTGGGTGTGTCCAAGGCGAATGTCCTCTTAGCGTAATCGTGCGCGCATGTTACGCCAGCGCAAAAACGGCGTCAACACGCAACGGAACGCTAAAGAGCAAATCAAGCTCCTTAACGTATAAAGGTAGCAGAATATTACAAAATAATGATACTTTTCTTACTGTTACACTGTTTCAAGCCGGGCATACGCCGCGACCAGCCATTTAATCCCCTGCCCCTGAAACGCAACCTGCAGGCGGCTGTGTTCGCCGCTGCCTTCGAGGTTCACGATCGTGCCTTCGCCAAACTTGGCATGGCGCACGCGCTGGCCCAGCTTATAGCCGGTGTCGTTTTCCGCCATCGGCGTCCCCATCCGCTGATGGCTGACCGGACGGCTCACCGTGGCGCGCAGCCGCACCTCTTCCACGCACGACTCCGGCAGCTCGCCGATAAAGCGCGACGGACGGTGATAAACCTCTTTGCCATACAGGCGGCGGGTTTCCGCATAGGTCAGCGTGAGCTTCTGCATCGCGCGGGTGACGCCGACGTAGGCCAGACGGCGTTCTTCTTCCAGGCGGCCGCCCTCATCAAGCGCCATCTGGCTCGGGAACATCCCCTCTTCCACGCCGACGATAAAGACCTGCGGGAACTCCAGCCCTTTCGCCGAGTGCAGGGTCATCAGCTGTACCGCATCCTGCCAGGTATCCGCCTGCCCTTCTCCCGCTTCCAGCGCCGCATGCGAGAGGAACGCCTGCAGCGGCATCAAATCTTCATCTTCTTCGTTGTAGCTGAACTGGCGCGTTGCCGTCACCAGCTCCTCTAAGTTTTCAATGCGCGTCTGGCCTTTCTCGCCTTTCTCCTGCTCGTACATCATGCGCAGGCCGGAGTCTTTAATCACCCGATCGGTCTGCACGTGCAGCGGCATATCGGCGGTTTCCTGCGCCAGGGCGTCAATGAGTTCCATAAAACGCTGCAGGGCGCTGGCGGCGCGTCCGGCAAGCACTTTATCTTTTAACAGCTCGCGACAGGCCTGCCACAGCGTCAGCTGACGGTCGCGCGAGGTCTGGCGCACCACGTCCAGCGTGCGATCGCCGATACCGCGCGTCGGGGTATTCACCACGCGCTCAAAGGCCGCGTCGTCATTACGATTGGCGATCAGGCGCAGATAGGAGAGCGCATCTTTGATCTCCTGGCGTTCGAAGAAGCGCATGCCGCCATAAATACGATACGGCATGCTGGCCTGCAGCAGCGCCTCTTCCAGCACGCGCGACTGGGCGTTGCTGCGATACAGAATCGCGCACTGCTCCAGCGCCCCGCCGTTTTCCTGCCAGGTTTTGATGCGGTTGACGACAAAGCGCGCTTCATCAAGATCGTTAAACGCGCAGTAGAGCGAAATCGGCTCGCCGTCGGCGCCGTCGGTCCACAGCTTTTTCCCCAGACGCCCGCTGTTGTTTTCAATCAGGGCGTTGGCCGCGCTGAGGATATTGCTGGTCGAGCGATAGTTTTGCTCGAGGCGGATAGTTTCCGCGCCGGGGAAATCGTTGAGGAAGCGCTGGATGTTCTCCACCTGCGCGCCGCGCCAGCCGTAAATGGACTGATCGTCATCGCCGACGATCATCACCTTGCCGGTATCGCCCGCCAGCAGGCGGATCCACGCGTACTGAATGTTGTTGGTATCCTGAAATTCGTCCACCAGGATATTGGTAAAGCGCTCGCGGTAGTGCTGAAGAATGTGCGGCTTGTTGAGCCACAGTTCGTGGGCGCGCAGCAGCAGTTCGGCGAAATCCACCAGCCCCGCCCGATCGCAGGCCTCCTGGTAGGCCTGATAAACCTTCTGCCAGGTCTGCTCAACCGGGTTACCGTAGCTCTGTATATGGTGCGGGCGCAGCCCTTCATCTTTCTGGCCGTTGATGTACCACATCGCCTGACGCGGCGGCCACTGCTTCTCATCGAGATTCATCGCCTTAATCAGACGCTTGAGCAGGCGCAGCTGGTCTTCGCTGTCGAGGATCTGGAAGTCCTGCGGCAGGTTGGCGTCAAGGTGATGAGCGCGCAGCAGCCGGTGCGCCAATCCGTGGAAAGTGCCGACCCACATACCGCCCTGGGTGGTACCCATCAGTTGGCCAATACGATGGCGCATTTCCGCCGCCGCTTTATTGGTAAAGGTCACCGCCATAATGGAGTAAGGGGAACAGTGCTCAACGCTCAGCAGCCAGGCGATGCGGTGTACCAGCACGCGCGTCTTACCGCTGCCCGCGCCTGCCAGAACCAGCATATTCGTACGTGATGCCGCAACGGCTTCACGCTGTTTGTCATTAAGGCTGTCGAGCAGATAAGAAACGTCCATTGGCACCGCCGGAAATGAGACGCCCGGCAACGTTCAGTCCACCGGGCTACTGTTAATTTATACAGAACTACTGACGATTATATCAGCGAGGTCAGAGATGCCAACCGTGAAATTTCGATGTGCGGTAACAGGCGGCTGTCGGCGGTGCGCATCAGGTCTGCGCCCTGCGGTTTGATCCAACAGGCCTGCATGCCGCAACGAATGGAGCCCGCCACGTCGGTCGTCAGATCGTCCCCGACGTGCAGAATCTGCCCCAGCGGCAGCGCCAGCCGCTCGGCTGCGAGATGATACATATCGGCAAAAGGCTTAGAGCGCCCGTCCGGACCGGCGCGCAGCACGAAGCGGAAGTAGTCGCTCAGGCCAAAAAGCTCCGGCTGGGCATTACCGTTGGTAATGGCCACCAGCGGCCACTTTTCCGCCAGCTGCGCCAGCGTATCGTGCGTCTCCTGCGGGACATCGATCAGGCTGCGCCAGTGGGCGAAGTTCGCCATCGCTTCCTCGGCCCCCGTTTTCGCCATCGCCGCAGAAAGCCCGGCGTTGATCATCCCCAGCTCCAGCGCGCGGCGGCGCCACTCGGTGACATCGTGGTAAATTTCCGGCTCTGACGCCAGCAGCGTCTGGCGCAGCCGGTTGAGTTCGCTGGCGTCAAATTGACTCAGCGACGGGTGGTAGCTGCGCACAAAGCTCAGCGACTCATGCAGCGTTCGGTCAATCACCGGACGGTTGTCATAAAGGGTATCGTCCAGGTCAAATGTCAGTGCTGAAATCTGGCCCAGAGGTCGGTAAAAACGCATTATTTCCCCCGTTTGGCGCGCGGATGCGCCGCATCGTACACCGACGCAAGGTGTTGAAAATCAAGATGGGTATAAATTTGAGTGGTGGACAGATTCGCATGACCCAGCAGCTCCTGCACCCCGCGCAGATCGCCGCTCGACTCCAGCATATGGGTCGCGAAAGAGTGGCGCAGCTTATGCGGATGCACGTGGCTGTTGAGGCCCTGCTTAATGCCCCATTCGGCAAAGCGCTTTTGCACGTTACGCGCGGAAATTCGCTTACCCAGCTTTGATAAGAACAGGGCGTCTTCATCAGCGCCGAACAGGCCGCGCAGGTCGAGCCAGTGCTCAATCCACACCACCGCGTTGCGGCCAATCGGCAGGCGGCGCTCTTTGCTGCCTTTGCCCATCACCCACACCTCGCCGGATTCCAGATCGAGGTGCTTAATGTCGAGATTAACCAGCTCCGAGAGACGCAGTCCCGCACCGTACATCACTTCCAGCATCGCCCTGTCGCGTACCGCCAGCGGATCGTTAAGATCGATATCCAGCAGTCGGTTAACGTCGTCGACGTCGATATTTTTCGGTAAATGGCGCGGTGTTTTCGGCGCCGAAATCCCCTTCGCCGGATTCGCGGCCAGTTCGCCCTGGCTCACCAGCCAGTCAAAGAAGCTGCGTAAGGCGGAGAGACGTAAAGCCAGGCTGGCTGGCCCCAGCCCCTGGCGACGGCTGCGCACCGCCAGGCTACGGACCTGGGCAGCATCGCACTGCTGCCAGCTTTTCAGCCCGGCGCTATCCGCCAGCGCGATAAGCGTCTCAAGCTGGCGGCGGTAGTTCAGCAGCGTTATCGGGCTCAGCTGACGCTCCACGCCGAGATAGCGTAAAAAGCGTTCTACGGGCGTAAACAGCGGCGAGTCGGTCATGCGCGCTCGATCCAGCGCTCCAGCAACCCCGGGAGCATCGACGCAATTTCCTGCAAAAGCTGCGTTCCCTGACCTTGCTGATAGTGCTGAGGGTCGCGACTGCTGAACAGCATCACGCCGGGCGCTTCATCCCCTCCCAGCAGCGACATCGCCACCGAACCCACAGCTTTTGCTTCCGGCAGCACCACCAGCAGTTCCGGGCCGTTTAATGGGCCAAGATAATGGCGCTGTTGCCCAAGACGCTGAATGCGAATAGGCTCAAACGCCTGACGGCTTATCGCCAGATGAGTGAATTTGGAGGGCGCGCCGAGCCGCCAGCTGTCGGGAAACAGGCGCACCGTGGCGCCCGCCAGGCCCAGCTCGCGCGCCCAGCGATGAAAGCGGTTCAGCATTTCATCAAGGCTATCGGCCGCCGCCAGCCGCGTCTGGAGATCAAACAGGCGCTGAAACAGGCTTTCGTTAGCCGTCGCCTGGGCCATCAGCAGCGTCATATTCTCTTCCAGCACGTTGATATGGTTCCGCGCCCGCGCCATGTGCCATTCCACCAGCGAGACCGAACCACGTACCGGATGCGGCACCGACATATGCTCCACCAGCGCCGCATTACGAATAAAGAATTCAGGATGTTGCAACAGATAGTCCACCACTGCGCGATCGTTCAGCTCGCTGGCGAGTTCCTGCTGTTCTTCCCCGACTTGTTTCATAAATGAATAAATCCGTCATAGACATGTGCCGCCGGGCCAGTCATATACAGCGGTTGGCCCGGACCTTTCCAGGCGATATCAAGACGCCCGCCGGGTAATTCCACGCGGACCTCCTCGCCCAGTAACCCCTGCTGGATACCGACTGCCGCCGCCGCGCAGGCGCCGCTGCCGCAGGCCTGCGTTTCACCCGCGCCGCGTTCATACACGCGCAGGCGAATATGGGAGCGGCTGACCACCTGCATAAAGCCGATGTTCGCCCGCTCCGGGAAGCGCTCGTGGTTTTCCATCACCGGGCCGAGCGTTTCCACCGTCGCGGTTTCCACATCATCGACCTGGATAACGCAGTGCGGGTTGCCCATCGACACCACGCCGCACAATACTGTCTGTTCAGCGGCGCGCATGATATAGGTCTTTTCCGCTTTGTTGGCGCGGAACGGCACCTGCGACGGTTCGAAGTTTGGCTCACCCATATTCACGCGCACCAGATCGTCTTCCGTTACGCTTAATACCATACGGCCGTTCGAGGTACTGACGCGGATGTCACGTTTATTGGTCAGGCCTTTCAGCCGCACAAAGCGGGCGAAACAGCGCGCGCCGTTGCCGCATTGCGCCACCTCGCTACCGTCGGCATTGAAGATGCGATAGTGGAAGTCGAGCTCCGGATCGTAGGGCGGCTCAACCACCAGCAGCTGATCGAATCCCACGCCAAGATGCCGATCCGCCAGACGACGAATCAGTTCCGGTGAGAAAAAAACATTCTGAGTTACCGCGTCAACAACCATAAAGTCATTGCCAAGGCCATGCATTTTAGAGAACTGCATCATCTACTCCAGCAGCGCGGAACTGTCAGTAATTCACCTGGGTCGGACCACCGCTATCACCGCGATCGTTACGATCCGGCGTAGAGCTCTGGATACCGCTATCAACCGGTTTAGTCGGCGGAGGCGCCGTTTTATCCGCTGGCGGGAAATAGAGCGGCCCTTTCAGACCACAGCCGGTGAGGCTGAGGACCGCAAATAAAACGGCAAGCGCTGGGAAAACGTTTTTCATGGATAGTAGCCCGTAATTCATTCTTTCTGTTTTCTATCATCGCAGGAGAAGACGTAAAAGCAAGCGTTTAGGGCAGCTTTATGACATCTGAAAAGCGGCTTTCCACCAGGGTTACAGCGCAAACGCGTTGGTGGATATACGCTGAGTATTCATTTTAGCAGGTTCACTGCCAGCATTTTTTTAGCACCTGTATCGACTGCACAATATCCGCTTCCATCACGCCGGCAAATCCCAGCACCACGCCGTAATGATGGCGGCTTTCAGGCGTACCGGGGATCCACAATGCGCTCAGCGGCGTAATTTCCACGCCTGCCGCCTGGGCCTGGCTAACGAGACGGGTTTCTGTTTCAGCATCATCCAGCGTAATCGCCGCATGTAGCCCCGAGGCCACTTCCGGCATCACGCCAATATGGCTCAGATGCTGATTCCATTCGGCCAGCAGCAGATCGCGACGGCTTTTACTAATTCTGCGCATTCGCCGGATATGGGGCTGGAAATGACCCTCCGAAATAAAGCTCGCCATCACCTGCTGGTCGTTCATTGGCGGCTGGCGGGTGGATAGCGTACGCAGCAGGTTCAGCGGTTCCACCAGCTGTTGCGGAACCACCATGTAGCCCAGGCGTAGCGCGGGATACATCACTTTGGAAAACGAACCGATATAAATCACCCGATGGCGGTTATCCAGCGCGGCGAGCGGCATCAGCGGCGTGCCGTTATAGCGATACTCGCCGTCGTAATCATCCTCCATAATCCACGCCTGATGCTTTCTGGCCCACTCCAGCAGCGTCATCCGCCGCGATAGCGAGAGCGTCGCGCCCGTCGGGTACTGGCATGACGGGCTCACGTAGACCATCCGGGCGTCGGGATAATCCGTCAACTGCGCCGTCTGAAGCCCCTCATCATCAACGTTAATCGCTTTAATATTCAAACCAAGGCAGGAGAATACGCCCGCCGCCGCCCAGTGGCAGGGGTTTTCCATAATGACGTCCTGCCCGACGCGCAGCAGCAGCGCGGAACAGAGCATTATCGCCTGTTGTGCGCCAAGGGTAATAATCACCTGAGCCGGATCGCACTTCAGGCCGCGCGAGGTATGCAGATAGCTGGCGATAAGCTCGCGCAGCTGTAAATCGCCCGCCGGAACGCCGTAACCCATTTGCGCAATGGGTCGCCGCCGCCAGAAGCGGTTTTGCAGGCGCGACCAGGTATCAAACGGGAAATGGTCAATCGCGGGCATGCCGATGCGAAAAGCCTTCGGCGGGCCATCGTGCACAAAATGGCGATTAAACCGCGCCGTCAGCGGCAGGCGCGAGTCGACGCGTAAGGCAGGGATTTCAGGGACGTCGGGGCCTTCGTCAACCTCCTGCCCGCGATAACGTATATAGGTGCCGTCGCCCTGTCGGGTTTCAATTAAATCATCGGCATATAAACGCTCGTAGACCGAGACCACCGTATTGCGAGAAACCCCCAGCAGCCGCGCCAGCTCACGCGTCGCGGGTAGTTTAGCCCCGTGAAGACCGGGCGTATTCACCATCTTCTCTCTCAGGGCGCGATAAAGCTGCTCGCTACGCTTTCTGCCAGCATCCAGCTTTATACCCGTTAAATCAAAAGGCAGAGCAACCGACAAATTGGCACCTTAATATCGTGGGTTTTTGGTCCTGTTATACATCCAATATGACAATTAGCATAGGCGCATTAATACTCATGATGAAAGCGACGCCTTTCATCGCTCTCTGAACCCTGAATGATTGAGCCTACTATGTCAGCATCAGAAATCACGATTTTTGCCGCTAAAAAAATCATTACGATGTGCCCGAACCGCCCGGAGACCACCCATGTCGCGGTGCGCGGCGACCGTATTTTAGGCACCGGCACGCTTGAAGAACTCACCGGCTTTGGCGAATACCAGCTGGACGAGACCTTTGCCGATAAAGTGTTAATGCCCGGCCTGATTGAAGCCCACTCGCACGTCACCGGCGGCGGTATGTGGCAATTCCCCTATGTGGGTTACTACGATCGCCCGGACCATACCGGTAAAGTCTGGAAAGGCTGCCGCTCTTTTGACGACGTCGTCAGCGCGCTGCAGGCGGTGGAACGTGAGATGACCGATCCGCACGCGCCGCTGATCGCATGGGGCGTTGATCCCATTTATTTCGGCAGCGAAAAGCTGGGCCGCGAACATCTGGACCGCGTCTCAACCACCCGTCCGGTCGCGGTTATCCATATGAGCATCCACCTGATGGGCGCCAATACCGCCGCGCTGCACGACTGCGGAATATTTGACGACTGCCAGATCGAAGGCGTGGTGAAAAATCAGGACGGTACGCTGCACGGCGAGCTGGTGGAGTTCGCCGCCATGGGGCCAATCCTGAATAAATATGGTTTCTGGGACGAACTCACCACCGAAATCGCCATCGCCAATTTCGGCCAGGAAGCGTTTCGCGCAGGCTGCACCAGCGCAGCCGATATGGGTCTGACCGATTTCAGCAATCCCGAGCTGATGACCAACTACATCCGCATGACCCGTGAAGAGGACTTCCCGATTCGTCTGCTGGTGGCCTACGGTCCTCCTTTCGTCAAAAAACCCTTCCAGGAAGCGCTGGATTTCGCCCCGGACGTTATGCGTCACGGGCACGAAAAAATGCACTTCGGCCCGATGAAAATCTTCCTCGACGGCTCTATCCAGGGTGGGTCAGGACGGATGCTGGAGCCCTTCTATTATCTGGATGGCCACAACGGCGCGTGGAACGCTACGCCGGAAGAGGTGGAGCAGCAGGTCTACGACATCATGTCCCGCGGCTACCAGGTTCACTGCCACTGTAACGGCGACGAGGCCTCGGAAGCGTTCATTAAAGCCGTCGAGAAAACCCTGAATCGTATTCCGGCAGTGAACCACCGCGCGGTGATGCAGCACGCGCAGATGCTGCGTGAAGATCAGTTCAAACGCATCAAAGAGATGGGTATGGGCGTGAACTTTTTCAGCAACCACATCTATTACTGGGGCGATCAGCACTACAGCAAAACCATGGGCCCGGAGCGCGCAATGCGTATGGACGCCTGCGGCAGCGCGGTGCGCCACGGTATTCCTTTCGCCTTCCACAGCGATTGCGGCATCACCCCCATCAACCCACTGTTCACCGGCTGGTGCGCGGTGAACCGCCTGACGGCATCCGGGCGCGTACTGGGCGAAGCGGAAAAAATCTCCGTCGATCAAGCGCTGCACGCGATGACCCTCGGCGCAGCGTGGACCATGAAAATGGACCATCTGATCGGCAGCATCGAATGCGGTAAATATGCCGACTTCACCGTGCTGGAAGAGGATCCGCAGGCCATCGAGCCGGTTCAGCTTAAAGATGTGAAGGTCTGGGGCACCGTGCTGGGCGGTAAGAAACAGCAAATCCAGTAATCCTGTTGCGAACATTATCCACCCGGCGGCGACGTCGGGCGGATAGCTATTGCACAAAATCATTCACATTGCATCAAGGCGGCACCTGAGAGAATCCTCGGTCACTTATTACAGTAAGCGACCGGGGTGAACGCAGGCAGCCAGCACAGAGGCAGCTTGAAGGATGATGTGTAGATTGCCTGAAATTAACCACAGAACACGATCATGACGACAAATTCAGTAATTAACTCTCCCGGCATGTCGCGCAACGCGGCCGCCGATACGGCGATGAAATGGTTGCCGCTGCTGGTGCTGTGCCTCGCTCAGCTTTCGACATCCGGCGATAATGCCACGCTGAGCATCGCTACCGGCGCGCTGGTCAAAGACCTGCACGCGTCAATGGATCTCATCAGCATCGCCAACGCGATGTATTCGCTGGCCGCGGGCTCTCTGATGGTCGCCGCCGGGATGGCCGGACTTATCGTCGGCTGGAAGAAAACCTTCCGCATCGGCTGCGCGCTGCTGTTTCTTGCCGAGCTGACCGCTTATTTCTCACCGAACATGCTGGTCTTCACCTACGGCGCCCGTCTGCTTTCCGGTATTGGCGGAAGCTTTATGATCCCTTCGGTGCTGGGGCTTATCGCCAGTAACTATAAAGGCCGCCAGCAGGCGATCGCCTTTGGCGCTATCGGCGCAGCTAGCGGCGTCTCCTTCGCCGCCGGCCCGCTGATTTGCGGCCTGCTGGTTGACCACCTCGGCTGGCGCGCCGCGTTTGCCGCTATCGCCGGCCTGTGCATCGTGATCTTCAGCGGCTCTTTCCTCGTCCCTACGCCGGCAAAACCTGAACGCAAAGTGGTGTTCGATCTGCCGGGCGTCGTCCTGACGGTTATCGGCCTGTTCAGCGTGATCCTCGGCTTCCTGAAAGTCTCGAGCTGGGGTCTGTTTACGCCGTTTAACGCGCCGTTCACCGTCATGGGTCTTAGCCCGGCGCCGTTCCTCGTCCTGTTTGGCCTGATCGTGCTGGCGATTATGCTGAAGTGGGAGCGCCATCGCGAAGCCACCATCGGCAGCGCGCTGATCCCGCTGTCGTTCCTCGCAACGCCGCAGGTGCGTAACGGTCTCTATCTGACGGCGTTTATCTTCCTTGCCTACGGTTCCGGTATTTTTGTGACCGTGAGCTTTGTACAGGTGGTTGCCGGGCTGAACGGTATTGAAACCGGCTTGCTCATTCTGCCGTTTGCGCTGGGCGTCGTGGTCTTTTCGCTGGGGCTGCCGATCGTCTGGAAAAACGCGAATCCGAAACGGATGTGCCAGAGCGCGCTGCTCATCGGCACGCTGGGCTCCGTGTTGTGCATCTTCGGCTTTGGCCCGTCCGATTTCAGCATGATCGTGCCGGTAGGGATGTGTCTGATTGGCGTCAGTATGGGCATCGTTTCCGCCTATTCCAGCTATATTGTTACCAGCGCCCTGCCGGCGCGCGATGCGCAGCAGTCCGGCGGCGTGCAGGCGACTTCGCGTAACGTCGGCCAGGCAATCGGCGTGGCGGTTTGCGGTATGGTGATGCTGACGGCGGTCACCATGACGGTACAGGATATGGCCAGCCACGACGCTTCGCTAAGCCAGGATACACAGCAGAAGGTGGCAAATCTTTCCGTTATTCCTTATCTCAGCGATACGGGTTTCTCAACGCTGATGCTGGACCAGGGCGTGAATCAGAAGGATGTAACGGAACTCAACCAGGTCTATAAAACCGCCCGCCTGAAAGCCACGCGAGCGGGTATGGTCGCCACCGCGGTCATGACGCTGCTGTTTTTATTCGGGACGCGCAATCTTCCCGTCCGCGCCAGGGGTTCTGATGACGCAGCAGGAGAAGAGCCGCGTGCGAAGAAGTCGAAAATCTGAGTTAAGATCGAAAGATAACTAACAATAACGCGCCCCTCCCGCGAGGAAGGGCGCGTTTTGTCGTTTCTATCAAAAAGGAACACGCTGTGACCACCAACCCTACACCGACAAACTGGTTACCTTTGGTTGTCTTATGCTGCGCACAGTTTCTGGCTTCCGCCGATAACGTGACGTTAAGTATCGCCACGCAGGCGCTAATGAACGATCTGCACGCCACGCTTGGGCAGGTCAGTACAGCGAATACCATGTATCCGTTGATTGCGGGCACGTTTATGGTGGCAGGCGGAATGCTGGGGTGTATCTGGGGTTGGCGAATGCTGTTTCGCATCGGCTGCCTGATTTTTATCCTCGCCGAAGCCTGCGCCTTTTTTTCGCCATCGATCGCGCTCTTCACCTGGGGCGCGCGTCTGACCGCCGGGATAGGCGGTAGCCTGATGATCCCCGCCGTTTTTGGCCTGATCTCTGCCCTGTATCAGCAGCGACGACGGGTTGCCGCCTTTGGCGCTCTGGGCGCCTCCAGCGGCATTTCATTCGCCTGTGGTCCAATTGTATGCGGATATTTGCTGGACCACGTCGGCTGGCGCATCGCGTTTGCCTCGCTTGGCCTGCTGGCGCTGCTTATCCTGCTCTGCTCCGTCATCATCCCGGCATCAGAAAACAAACGCGCCGCTATCGCCTTCGATACCCCGGGCTTTCTGTTAGGCACCCTGGGGCTGTTCCTGACGATTTTCGGTATTCTGCGCATCCCGGTCTGGGGGCTGGTTATGCCCTTCGACCCGGCAGTGAGCGTTCTCGGCCTGAGCCCCGCCCCTTTCGTTATTCTCTGCGGCCTGATGGTGCTGGTGATGATGCTGCGCTGGGAACGTCATTTTGAAGCCACTACCGGCCACGCTCTGCTCCCCGCGGTTTTCCTGAAAACCCGCCTGGTGCGCCACGGGCTCTATCTCACCGGTTGGATATTTTTTGCCTACAGTTCGGCTATTTTTACCGTGGTGAGTTTTGCGCAGATTGTTAAAAGCGTATCGGCGATGGAAACAGGGCTGCTGATACTCCCTTTTGCGATATGTCTCGCCGCCTGTTCGCTGGGCCTGCCGCTGTTTATTCAGCAGCGAAACCCTCGCCGCCAGTGCCAGATGGGGCTGACGGCGGGAATCGCCGGCGCTCTGGTTGCCGCCGCGGCGCTGCACGTGACGGGGTTTACCCCTGTACTGATGGCGTCAGGGCTTTGTTTAATCGGCGCAGGGATGGGCACCATCGCGGCCAATGCCCCGATACTGGTCACCACTGGCGCAGGGAATCGGCACGCCGAACAGTCCGGCGGCGTTCAGGCCGCCTCGCGCGATATCGGGCAGGCATTAGGAATGGCGTTAATCAGTACCGTCATGCTCACGGTGTTGACCTTCCTGATGAAATATCAGGTACAGCACGACCTGGCAATGGGCCTGGCCGCCCGACAGGTCATCGGCCATCTCACGTTTATCCCCTGGACGAGCGATCGGACTTTCCATCAGCTTATCCAGACACAAAACCTGGCGCCCGGCGATCTCTCTGGCCTTCTTCAGCATTATCAACAGAGCCGGATGCTGAGCGCGCGTTACGGGCTGCTGGCGATGGCGATCGTGACGTCTCTACTGCTGATCCGCCTTCGCCATCTGCCGAAGTCATCGTAGATTGCGCTATACTGCCGCCACGATCAAAAAAGCGGGAAAGAACCATGAACGACAGTGAATTCCATCGCCTGGCCGATACCCTGTGGATGACCATCGAAGAGCGTCTCGACGACTGGGATGGCGACAGCGATATCGACTGCGAAATCAACGGCGGCGTGCTGACTATCAGCTTTGAAAACGGCAGCAAAATTATTATCAACCGCCAGGAGCCGCTGCACCAGGTGTGGCTGGCGACAAAACAAGGCGGCTACCATTTCGACCTGAAAGGCGACGAGTGGGTATGCGACCGCAGCGGCGAAACCTTCTGGGATCTGCTGGAACAGGCGGCGACCGCGCAGGCCGGTGAAGCGGTGAGTTTTCGCTAAACGCGCGTGATTCGAGTTCCCCGGATTGCGGCTAACGCCGTATCCGGGCGACAAAACCCATATCACCCCGAAGCCCGGGCAAGCGAAGCGCCCCCGGGAAATTTACCTGCGCCGAATGACAGGTCTACGCGGCGGGTCATGAGTAGTGCTGCAACATCGATGATGTCGCGGAATCCTCACCTGCAGCAAGGGTGGCCGCGGCAATCACCTGGCTGCGGAACGGGATCACCTGTTCGCGGCCGTCGACGTCGACGATTTGATAAAACTGCGGCAGGTTAAAGTTGATAAAGCTGGAGCCGTAGGTAAAGCGGTCATGCGACGAAGAGTAGAAGCGGCTGACGTCGCGTACCAGCTCTTCTTTGCTGCCTTCGCAGTGGTGATACACCTCGGCGCGGTTGCTCTCATCAAGGATATAGATGTTAAATCCGTTATCGTTATCCGCATCTTCAAAGAAGAACTGAATAATCCCTTCGCTGGCAAAACCATCCACCACCTGCGGCAGCCTGACGTGGTTGGTTTCCACCTGCACCGACAGGCCGTGCAGTTTGTTATGCGAAATCGCGCCGTAGAATTCGATGGCGTTTTCCAGCTTCTGTACCGAGACGTTAAGACGCTCGAAGAAGAGTCCCCAGGTCTGCCCGGAAACGCGTAGCGCTTTAAAACGGCCGGTATCCTGACGGGTGCTGGAAAGACGCAGCTCAACGCATTCAGACACCAGCTGCTGCACGCGAGTGCGGATCAGGCCGCGCAGATGCTGGCTATAGCAGAAAACTTCCACGCTATCCGGCGGCGCGGCGTCCTGGTGCATCTTGCCAAGAATGGTTTTCAGCGCTTCGATCATCGCCTGCTCGCCGTTAAAGTGCAGCGTACGCACCTCGTTCCACGAGTTGCGGTACAGCAGATCGATGCTGCCAATCAGGCACTTTTGCTCTTCGCCGAAGCTGAAAACATCCAGCTTGCGGAAGTCGAAATGCACCACCTGATTGCGGAAGGCCGCCGTCGGGTCATATTCGAGGTTGACGATAATCGCCAGGTGGCGAATTTCGCAGGGGCTATACAGCGCTTTCGGCGTCGGAGACGGCAGGCGCAGCGGGAAGTGATGCGCCACATCGGCCACCATCTCCTGCAGTTTCGCCAGGTCGACAATCCCGTTGCCCTTAATAAACAGGCGAGTGCGTGACGTCAGCAGGCCGTTAAACCAGGCCCAGGCCACCAGCTTATTAAGATAACGGTTATATTCCAGCGGCTGATGGCTGATGATCGATTCCATGTCCGGCGCGCGGTTATAGACATACCAGCCGGTACGGTTGGCACGGCCCGGCGGCACGTGGATGAAAGTCAGATTCGGCTCAGACAGATCCGGCGAAATTTGCGGGTTTACCAGGGTCACTTTCCCCGGCAGGGCTTCAAAGGCGGCGTACAGCTTACGCGTCAGCACGCCAATATCCTGCGGGCTGGCGGAAACACTCAGGTTATTACGGCGCGCAAAGCGAATCAGGTTGCGATAGCTCTGCATCATCGCATCAAGCAGTTCGTTGTGCGCTTTACGGACTTCGTCAATCTTCCAGTTGGCCCGGTTATCGAGCATCATCAGACGCTTTTCATCCCAGCCCCACTCTTTCACCAGGTGGCTGACGACTTCACGGCGCCAGCCGACGCAGGCGCGCTCGCGGCTCAGCTTCTCGCACACTTTTAAATAGAAACATCGACGCACCAGATCGAGGCGCGTTTCATCTTCGATGGCCTGCAGATAGAGCGTGACGCGCTCCAGCATCATGCAGTAAGGGTCAAGGCCAAACGAGACAATTTCACCATCATGCAGGCGCTGCTTGATATCTTTCGCCAGCAGACGGTTGTTGGGGTACTCCCAGGAGTACGCTTCCAGCAGCAGCGTCTTCAGCACGGCCTTATAGGGCGAGTCGATACTTTTATACAGCTGCCACAGGCTGGCGCCGAAGTACTCTTCTGCCGAGAGGGAGCTCAGGCCGCCGAGATCCAGCCATTCGTTCGGCGTCAGCACGCCCTGCGCGTAGAGGCTCATCACGTAATCGTCGTAATGCTCTTCTTCATCGCACGGCACCATATTCCACAGAATACGTTTCCCGGCAAGGCGCACCGCGGTACGGTAAAACTCATCCAGCAGCAGGATGTGTTGAGTTGAGCCGCAGTCTTCACCGCCCAGGCTGCCGCTTTCGTTATGGCGGAAGCGGTTTTCGTCGATCAGGAAGAAGCTGACCTCAACGCCCAGCGACGCCGCCCAGCTCTCGAGCAGGCTACATTTGCGCTGCAGCAGCTGGCGCTCTTCGCTATCCAGCCATGATTGGTGGCAAACCCAGATATCCAGGTCGGAAGAGCAGCTTTGGCCGACGGAAGAAGTACTGCCCATAGAGTAAAGGCCGGTGATCGGCAGCTCACCTTTCGGCGGCTCTTTGGCCAGCATTCCACGGTTGAGCTCGAGTTCATCAAGATAGTGACGTTGGGTTTCATCAGGCGTGTAGAGGCAAATGCCACGGGGAACGTTACCGTCAAGGTAACCCGGCATCAGCGGATGATGATAATGTAGTAATGTCGGCAGTAGACTGTAAACCTGCTGGAAAGCGGGTCCCATGGCAGCAAGGGCGCGATCCACGCGCAATTGGTTGATGGCATCCAGTCTCTGTTTCAGTGTCTCAATATAGAGGTACAAGACATATCGCCTGATGTTCAAAAACCCGACGTACAATAGTACGGAGAGTTTCAGTATTTCAACAAAAACCGTCACCATTCGTCGTCGGTGTGGTTGTGATGAACTGCTGACTGACAAATGGTTTAAAACGTGATCAATCTAACACCTTGCTGATTGACCGTAAAGAAAGATGAGCTACATACAAGTGTAGCACCCTTTACTACGTGTAAATTCTTCACTACGTTTGCGGCAACCCGCAAACGCATGAAAGGCTAAAAAAATGGCCGCGACCCTTAACCCCACAAAACTAACATCCCTAAGACAACAATGTTAGGATGGTTAGTGGTCGACTATGACGGTAACAAGCATGTTAGACAAAGTTTTGAGAATTGCCACACGGCAAAGCCCGCTTGCGCTATGGCAGGCACATTATGTGAAAGAGCGCCTGGAGTCCTGTCATCCGGGGCTTTCCGTTGAGCTGGTGCCTATGGTCACCCGCGGCGACGTGATCCTTGATACGCCCCTTGCAAAAGTGGGCGGTAAGGGCCTCTTTGTGAAAGAGTTAGAGCTGGCCATGCTGGAAGGTCGCGCCGACATTGCCGTCCATTCTATGAAGGACGTGCCGGTGGAGTTTCCCGAAGGGCTGGGGCTGGTGACCATCTGTGAACGCGAAGATCCGCGCGATGCCTTTGTCTCGAATCACTACGCTTCCATTGATGAACTCCCCCACGGCAGCATCGTTGGCACCTCAAGTTTACGCCGTCAGTGTCAGCTGGCCGCCGCGCGGCCGGATCTCACGATCCGCTCCCTGCGCGGCAACGTTGGCACGCGTCTGGGCAAGCTTGATAGCGGCGAGTACGACGCCATTATTCTGGCCGCCGCAGGGCTTAAGCGCCTGAACCTTGAGGCGCGTATTCGTCAACCGCTGTCCCCGGAGCAATCTCTGCCCGCCGTCGGCCAGGGCGCGGTCGGCATTGAGTGTCGCCTTGACGACGAATGGACCAAAACGCTGCTGGCCCCGCTGAATCATACGGAAACGGCCATCCGCGTCCGCGCTGAACGGGCGATGAACACCCGGCTTGAAGGCGGCTGTCAGGTACCTATCGGCAGCTATGCCGAACTGATCGACGGTGAGCTATGGCTGCGCGCGCTGGTTGGCGCGCCGGATGGCTCACACACGGTACGCGGCGAGCGGCGCGGTCGCCCGGAAGATGCCGAAACGCTGGGCGTCGCCCTTGCCGAAGAACTTCTGGATAACGGCGCTCGCGACATTCTCGCCGTCGTCTACGCAGGAGAAGCGCCTCAATGAGCATTCTGGTTACCCGTCCGCTGCCGCAAGGCGAAGAGTTAGTCAGCCGCCTGCGCGCGCTGGGACGCGTGGCCTGGAGCTTTCCGCTCATTGAGTTTACCCCGGGCCGTCAGCTCCCTGAGCTGGGCGGCCAGCTGGCAAGCCTCGCCGCAGGCGATTTGCTCTTCGCGCTATCTCAGCATGCCGTCGAGTTTGCCCACGCTCGCCTCCAGCAGCAGGGGCTGCGCTGGCCCACGGCGCCCGACTATTTTGCCATTGGCCGCACCACCGCGCTGGCCCTGCATAAGGTCAGTAATCGACAAGTTCGCTACCCGTTAGATCGGGAAATCAGCGAAGTCTTGCTACAATTACCTGAATTACAAAACATTGCGGGGAAAAAAGCGCTCATCCTGCGCGGCAACGGCGGGCGGGAATTACTCGGTGACACGCTTCGCGAACGCGGTGCTGATGTCACTTTTTGTGAATGTTATCAACGTAGTGCAAGGCACTACGATGGCGCAGAAGAAGCAATGCGCTGGCAGTCTCGCGGGGTTTCGACGCTGGTCATCACCAGCGGCGAGATGCTGCAGCAGCTCTGGACGCTAATACCACAGTGGTATCGCGAACGTTGGCTCCTGATCTGTCGCATTTTCGTTGTCAGTGAACGTCTGGCCGAGCAGGCCAGGGAATTGGGCTGGCAGGATATCCAGGTTGCCGATAGCGCCGACAACGATGCGCTGCTACGCGCATTACAATAACTCTCAACATTGGAAGCCATAATGACGGAACAACAGAATCAATCCGCCGTGGTTGAAGAGACCAGGGAGGCCGTGGAAACGACGCCACAGCCAGAGAAGAATGTCGAAAAGAAAAACGGCGGCAGTAAAACCAGCCTCGCCCTGAGCGCTATAGCTATCGCTATCGCCCTCGCCGCTGGCGTAGGCCTTTATGGTCTGACGAAGACTCAGGCAACCCGCCAGAGCGAAGCCAGCGCCGGGCTATCCAGCCAGATCGCCGCGCTGCAAAAAGCGCAGGAGAGCCAAAAAAGCGTGCTTGAAGGCATCATCAAGCAGCAGGCCGACCAGCTGACGGAAGCGCAGCGTCAGCAGGATTCTCTGGCGAAGAAGCTGGAAGAAGTGCAGGAGAAGGTCGCGGTCATTTCCGGCAGCGATGCAAAAACCTGGCTGCTCGCGCAGGCTGATTTCCTCGTAAAACTGGCCGGACGTAAGCTGTGGAGCGATCAGGACGTGACGACCGCCGCCGCACTGCTGAAAAGCGCTGATGCCAGCCTCGCCGATATGAACGATCCGAGCCTGATTTCCGCCCGTCGCGCCATTACCGACGATATTGCTTCGCTTTCCGCCGTGAGTCAGGTCGACTACGACGGCATCATTCTGAAAGTGAACCAGCTCGCCAACCAGATCGATAATTTACGCCTGGCGGACAACAACGACGATGACACCCCGATGGATTCCGATAGCGATGAGCTATCCAGCTCCATTAGCGAGTGGCGGGTAAACCTGCAAAAAAGCTGGCAGAACTTTATGGACAGCTTTATTACCGTTCGCCGCCGCGATGAGACCGCCGTGCCGCTGCTGGCGCCAAACCAGGACGTCTATCTGCGCGAAAACATCCGCTCCCGTCTGCTGGTCGCGGCGCAGGCGGTTCCGCGTCATCAGGAAGAAACCTACAAACAGGCGCTGGATAACGTCTCGACGTGGGTTCGTGCTTACTACGACACTGAAGATGCCACCACCAAAGCCTTCCTTGAGGACGTGGATAAGCTCAGCCAGCAAAGCATCACCATGAACGTACCGGAGAGCCTGCAGAGCCAGGCGCTGCTTGAGAAACTGATGCAAACGCGGGTACGTAATCTGATGGCGCAGCCGGCTGA
This sequence comes from Klebsiella sp. PL-2018, assembly GCF_019048985.1. NCBI lineage: Bacteria > Pseudomonadati > Pseudomonadota > Gammaproteobacteria > Enterobacterales > Enterobacteriaceae > Klebsiella > Klebsiella sp. PL-2018. Next base: position 241,912 of record NZ_CP077673.1, on the reverse strand, counting down.
AACCCAGGCCAGCGCCCCGGCTCCCGCGCCGGCACCTGCTGCCCACGCGCCAACGCCTGCGCCACAAGGAGAGTAACGCATGTTGAAAATTCTCTTACTCTTCGCGCTGCTGCTTGCCGGGATCGTGGTCGGTCCGATGATCGCGGGTCATCAGGGCTACGTCCTGATCCAGACCGATAATTACAACATTGAAACCAGCGTCACCGGGTTAGCGATCATCATGATCCTCACCATGGTGGTGCTGTTTGCCATTGAGTGGCTGCTGCGGCGCATTTTCCGCACCGGCGCGCATACCCGCGGCTGGTTCGTGGGCCGCAAGCGTCGCCGCGCGCGTAAGCAAACCGAGCAGGCGCTGCTGAAGCTGGCGGAGGGCGATTATCAGCAGGTTGAGAAGCTGATGGCGAAAAATGCCGATCACGCTGAGCAGCCCGTTGTGAACTACCTGCTGGCGGCAGAAGCCGCCCAGCAGCGTGGCGATGAAGCCCGCGCCAACCAGCATCTGGAGCGCGCGACAGAGCTCGCCGGCGACGACCTGATACCTGTCGAAATCACCCGCGTACGCCTGCAGCTGGCGCGTAATGAAAACCACGCCGCCCGCCACGGCATCGACAAGCTGCTGGAGATCACGCCGCGTCATCCGGAGGTCCTGCGCCTCGCCGAGCAGGCCTACATTCGTACCGGCGCCTGGAATTCGCTGCTGGATATCATTCCATCAATGGCGAAAGCCAACGTCAGCGATGAGGAGCACCGTGCCGAACTGGAACAGCTGGCGTGGATTGGCCTGATGGATAAAACGCTGGCCGACGGCGGCAGCGAAGGTCTGCGCGACTGGTGGAAAAGCCAGAACCGAAAAACCCGCAGCCAGGTGGCGCTACAGGTGGCAATGGCTAATCGCCTTATCGAAAGCGACGACCATGATACCGCGCAGCAGATTATTATCGAAGGTCTGAAAAAGCACTACGACGATCGTCTGGTGATGCCGATCCCGCGGCTGAAAACGAATAATCCGGAACAGCTGGAAAAGGTGCTGCGCCAGCAGATCAAAATGGTCGGCGACCGTCCGCTGCTGTGGAGTACGCTGGGACAATCGCTCATGCGTCACGGCGAGTGGCAGGAAGCCAGCATCGCGTTCCGCGCAGCGCTCAAGCAGCGCCCGGATGCGTTTGACTACGCGTGGCTGGCCGATACACTTGACCGCCTGCATCAGCCGGAAGAAGCGGCGACGATGCGTCGCGACGGCCTGCTGTTAACCCTGCAAAACAACCCGCAGCAGTAATGCCCTTCTCGCCTCCATCGGGGGCGAGAATCTCTTCTCTTCCCGCCTGAGCGTTTCTCTATCCCTGAAAAGAAAAAAACGCCTGCTCTGAAACCAGGGCAGGCGTTAAAACAGGTCTGTTTGACAACAAATTGGGTGCTTCACTCAACGTAGTGTCCATGGTGTTTGATGAGGCTATATGCTTCATCCTTCACGCTGTCTCTTCGTTGGCTGCACACGCTCACCCCAGTCACTTACCTTTGTAAGCTCCGGGGGATTCCCGTGCTGGCCGTCTCGACACATCATGAATGATTTAGCATATAAAATGCGACATCTGTCAGTGGACGATAAGCACCGTAAAACGGCTCTGCATCATTCCTGAGTTTATGAGGCACTAAGGCGAACATAAGAGATGGAATGAGCATCTACCCGTTTATTATCGCACAGGATCGGTAGAAAATGCATCTATCCGCACAAGGAATTGGGACTATTCTGGACAATAAATCGCATGCTGATTAGCGAGATATTTTTTGCGATATCAGGGAGATAGGAACGTTTTTGCAAAAGCGGAAAACAAAAAACCCCGCCGAAGCGGGGTTCAAAATTGGTCGGCGAGAGAGGATTCGAACCTCCGACCCACTGGTCCCAAACCAGTTGCGCTACCAAGCTGCGCTACTCGCCGATGTACTGCTTTTTTGAATTTTTAGTTCAATTCTTTATAAAGTCGTGGTGCGAGGGGGGGGACTTGAACCCCCACGTCCGTAAGAACACTAACACCTGAAGCTAGCGCGTCTACCAATTCCGCCACCTTCGCAATATCACAACTTTCTAAATAATGGGGTGGCTAATGGGATTCGAACCCACGACAACTGGAATCACAATCCAGGGCTCTACCAACTGAGCTATAGCCACCACTGCAAATCTTTTACGCGGTATTGAAACCACCGCAGCTCCAGCACCGGGTAAATGGTGCGCCCGACAGGATTCGAACCTGAGACCTCTGCCTCCGGAGGGCAGCGCTCTATCCAGCTGAGCTACGGGCGCTTAGCGCCGTTGCGGGGTCGGATAATACGGACTTCCTACCCCGCTGTCTAGTGCCTTTTTAAAGAAAATTATTGTTTGCTCATGCTTTGTGCGTTTTGTTGCTTATTGCGCCACATTATCAACATTTCCGCGTCGGCCAAGGCCAAATACCTTATAAATAAGCGTCACGGCGGCGAGGAAAATCATTCCGACAAAGAGCGACATACGCGTATCGTCGTTAAATCCCATCCCTATCAGCACGCAAATCAGGAACGCCATGGTCAAATAGTTCGCCCACGGGAACAGCAGCGAGCGAAACGGATGGCTGGCCATCGCTTCTTTATGCACGAGACGAAAACGCAGCTGGCTAATCAGAATCACAAACCACGGCACCATCCCCGGCAGCACGCTGGCGCTGTAAACGTAGACGAAAACTCGCTGTGGATTAGGGATAATGTAGTTCAGGCACGAGCCGACCAGCAGAATCAGGATCGACAGCGCCACGCCCGCTGACGGCACGCCGTTGCGCGAGACTTTGGCGATGGCCGCGGGCAGCTGACGGTTTTTTGCCAGCGCGTAGAGCATGCGGCCGCAGCTGTACATACCGCTGTTACAGCCGGAAAGCGCCGCCGTGAGCACCACAAAGTTGATAATGCCCGCCGCCGCGGTGATGCCGATTTTGGCAAAGGTCAGTACGAACGGACTGCCGTTGGAGCCAATTTGATCCCACGGGAAAATAGTGACGATCACAAAAATCGCCCCTACATAGAAAATCAGGATTCGCCACAGTACCTTGCCAACCGCGCTACGCAGCGTAACCTGCGGGTTCTTCGCTTCACCGGCGGTAATCCCGATAAGCTCGACGCCCTGATAAGACGCGACCACGATGCACAGCGCCGTCAGGAAGCCCTTCCAGCCGCCGGCGAAGAAGCCACCGTGCTCGGTCAGATTGCCAAAGCCAATGGCGTGCCCGCCGTTGCCAAAGCCAAAGAAAATAACGCCCAGCCCCACCACGATCATCACAATAATGGTGGTGACCTTAATCATGGCAAACCAGAATTCAATTTCGCCGTACAGCCGTACCGCCGCGAGGTTCGCCAGCGCCACCAGCCCGACGGCAATCAGCGCCGGTATCCACTGCGCCATATCCGGGAACCAGAACTGCACATAAACCCCGATAGCCGTAATCTCCGATATCCCGACCGCCATCCACATAAACCAGTAGGACCAGGCGGTGAGATAGCCGAAAAATGGGCTCATATAGCGGTGTGCGTAAACGGCGAACGATCCGGTTACCGGTTCGAGGAACAGCATTTCGCCCATCGAACGCATGATGAAGAAGACAAAGAGCCCGGCGATAATATACGCCAGCAGAACCGAAGGTCCGGCCCACTTCAGCGTACTGGCCGCGCCCATAAATAACCCGACGCCAATTGTCCCACCAAGAGCGATTAGCTCAATGTGCCGCGCCTCCAGTCCCCGCTGAAGTTCCGCTTTTTTCTCAGTCATATAGCCTCTTGTGTTTGCCCTGCTCCGGGTTTAAGCGCATCCCAACAGGGATGTGTCTATGCCGGTTATTTTTATTGAATAAATAGCCCTGCCTGCGCGACGGTAAACTGACCGTCGCGTTTTAAGCATGCGAATGGTTAATGAATTTGAGGGAAATGGCAAATAAAGTATCAGGCGAGTGAAGACATTACACAGAATACCCAGGTAAACCCGCCCGCTTGCAGTGGAATGTCACAGCTTATCGGTGTAATGCCAGCGTAAATAGCGCAGCAGGCGCGCCTGCCTTTTTATGCGGCTCGGCTGCGAAACCAGGCGATAGAACCACTCCAGACCCAGGTCCTGCCAGAACTTCGGCGCCCGCTGGACGTGGCCGGTAAAGACATCGTAGGTGCCGCCCACGCCCATATACAGCGCCTGCGGATAAACGTCCCGACAGTCGCGCATCAGGATCTCCTGACGCGGCGAGCCCATTGCCACCGTGACGATCTTCGCCCCGCTATCGCGGATACGCTCAAATAGCGCCTGACGCTGGTCAGCGGCAAAATAGCCATCCTGGCTTCCAACGATATTCACGTTCCAGCGCTGGCGAAGCTGCTGCTCCGTCTGCGCCAGCACCTCGGGCTTGCCGCCGATCAGAAATACCGGCGTTCCCTGAGCGCCTGCGCGCGCCATCAGGGCTTCCCATAAATCGGCTCCGGCGACGCGCGAGACCTGAGCCTGAGGGTATTTTTTACGTAATGAACGTACTACGCTGATGCCATCAGCGTATTTGAATTCTGCCGCTTCAATCAGCGCCCGGACCTCGGGGCTGTCTTCTACCGCCAGCATCTTCTCTGCATTAATCGCCACCAGCGTTCCCGTGCGGATCTCACCATCGGCGTACAGATAATCCAGAGCGTGTTGCATATCGCGCCAACCAATGAGTTGTAGCCCTCTCAGCAGGTACAACGGCGCGGATGTGGTCTCAGTCATGTACACCCTTATCAGACTTGAGGTTGCGTCAGCGGTTTGGCCCGCCGGTGAATCAGCCCCACGCTATCCAGGAACCAGTACAGCAGTTTTGCCGCCAGCAGGCAGATCCCAAAGATAACGAGGAAAAAAACCACGCGAGAGCCAAATGAATCCAGCCCTTCACGCGCCAGCACGATCATGTTGAAGATAGCGCCAAAACAGAAACTGTGCAGAATCGCCGCTTTATAGCGGTTCGTTTCCCGGTTGCCAAGCTCGTACAGCCAGTCAAACCATTTAATAATCAGCCCAACCGCCACCGCGCCCAGCGGGACGAACCAGACGCCGCCCATCACCACCAGCGAGCCAATCAGGGTCGGCGAAATCGCCAGACCAGAATGATTATTCAATACTTCCCAGGTGAAATAGTTCGCGGTATTGAGCACCATTGTCGGACGACCGTGCCACAACCAGCTGGGGATAAAGACGTAAAAATCCCGGATGATTGGCGCCAGCCCCTGGAACTCAATCTTGTCGTAATTTTGCAGCAGCAGGGCCAGATTCTCCCACGGCGAGAAGGTGTCGCGGGTCAGATAGAGGAAAGTATAAAACGCCTCATCGCCGCTGACGTTCATGCCATAGCGCTTCAGGGCCAGCCAGAACATACCAACGATGCCCAGCACGCCCGCCGCCGCCAGCATCCACAGGCTAATCCAGCCGCGAATGATGCCGATAAACAGGAAGATGGCAAACGCGATGATGATATTCGCCCGGGTGCCACCAACGATGGCGTAGGTCAGCAGGCCAAAGGCGACGGTGCTGACAAGGAAGAATATCCACGCTTTATAATCCTGACGCAGAAAATAGACCACCAGCATTGCCGGGATGAAAAAGTAGAAGAAGCGCTTTAGCGCCACGCCGGAGACTTCGCTGGAGAAGATCTGGCTGTAGGAGTTGAGCTTGAATAACAGGAAGCCGTTATGCGCAAAGAAGATGCCGACGCAAAGCAGCGCCAGCCCCAGCAAAATGCCCCAGGTGAGGTGGGTCTCCACGCGATTCATCGTAAACAGCGGACGATGCGGATGACCGTGCGTCGCCGACCGTAGCCGCGTTTTATAAGTCACGTAATAAACCGCATAAAAGCAGACGGAAACCAGCAGGGTTTGCAGCAGAATTTCCGGCGGGGCGACCGCGACGTCAAAGCGGAACACCAGAATACTGGTCAGCGGGAAGCCAAAGAAAAACGTCAGCAGATACAGCAGCGAGAAAAAGACGTTGAAGTTGAAGCGTACGCGACGAAATTCAAAGTACGTGGCGGTGGCGATAAATAGCGTCGACAGCAGCCAGACCAGCAGCAGCCCGCTAAATTGCATTAATGTCATGCGTCCACCCCCGCAGCAATTCGCAACGCTCGTCGCCAGCCCGTCAGGTAATTCGGCCGGAAGAAGGCGATTTGATTTTTATCCACGCCAGCCAGCTGGCGCTGCGCTTCACGCACAACGCTCACGTCCAGCGTATCGCTGGTAAAGAGTACCGGAATATGCTGCTCCGACATATCCTGCCAGAAGGGATTCTCCCGGTTCAGCACGCAGGGGATCCCCGCCTGAATCAGCAGGCACAGCGTGCCGATACCCTGCTGGCGGGCAAACAGGAAGTAGCCAAGATCGCAGCGGCGCAGCAGGGCAAGGTAGTCATCAAACGCCAGCTTGTCGCTCAATACCTGGAAATGCTGCGGGCTGAACAGCGCCGCGCCGGCCGCGCGGACTTCGTTGATGTAGTCGCCATTATTTGCCGGATAACCCATCGGCACGACAACGTTAACCGTATCGCCAAACTGCTGGCGAATCGCACGCAGCGCCGCGATATGCTCGTTGCTACGGTCGCCGGAATTACCCACCAGGATAGTCAGCGTGTCGCCGCGCGGCGCGCTATCGGCGAGCGAATTCAGCGCCGGATCCATGCGGGTCGGAAAGTAAAGCAGCTCTCCCGCTACGCCAGAATGGCGAGCGGCGAACCAGCTCAGATCGCCCCGGGTCGCAAACACACGACCTACCCGGCCCTGCGCCAGGCGCCGCAGGGGATAAAACAGGCGAAACTTCAGGCTGGAGGAGTTCTCGTACAGATCCGCTCCCCAGATATGCCAGTTAAACTGCGCCGGGCGGATCCCGCCGCTGAGCAACGCCAGCCACAGGCCGGTATTAAACTGGCCGTGAAAGAAAAAGCGCTGCTGCCGGTTCGCCTTTGCCAGCGCGATAACCGCCTTTGCCAGCGACTTTTTCCCCGGATAGCAGCGAATGGAGAGTGCGGGATAAGCGGCGCAAATTTCTGTCGCATCACCGACGACCATAAACAGGCGAGCCTGTTCGTCATCCACGGCCAGCTCATCATTAAAGAACCGCAGCACAGTCTGGTTGTGGTGCGGGATATCCGATCCCAGTACATGTATCAGTGCTGTCATGCCCGTTTACGCCAAAGTAAAAACACGCCGCTGCAGAGGGCGAAATAAACAATATAGGTAGCCATATACGCCTGCGCCGCGCCGATTGCGCCGTGCGCCGGGATAAGCCAGTGCGAGAATGCGGTCAACAGCGTGAACTGGCTGATTTCCGTCAGAATATAAAAACGCAGCGAGGCTTTGGCGATCACCAGATAGCCATAAACATAAGCCCCGACCTTTAACACATCGCCCACCAGCTGCCAGGCAAACAGATCGCGCATCGCCGTAAAGCGGTCGGAAAAAAGTAGCCAGATAGCGAAATCACGCAGCAGCCACACCGTTAAGCTCGCTACCGCCACCGCCGGGAGGACAAATTTTAACGATTTGCCAATCTCGCGGGTGATATCCGCTTTCGCCGTCAGACGGGACAGCGTCGGTAAAAGATAAACGCTAAATGACGCGGTAATAAACTGCAAATAGGCGTCGGAGATGCTGCTCACCCCTTGCCAGATCCCCACCGCGTCCCAGCCATAGTGGGCCGCCAGCAGGTTACGCATCATCACGTAGGCGACCGGCAGCGTCACCGAGGTAATCAGCGCCATCAGGGTAAATTTCGACAGCTGCCCCGCCAGGCCGTTGTCCCAGCGCGGGCGCAGCGCGCTTAGCGGAATATTGCCGCGACGCCACAGTACGATAGCAGCCGGCACCACCACCAGCGCCGGCACCAGCGCCAGCCCCAGCAATGCGCCCTGATAACCGCCAAAACGGTAGCAGGCATAGTATGCCGCCACGCCAATCAGGCTCCCGGCGATAAGCGACAGCGCATTACCCGCCGCATCGCGAAAGCCTTTCATCAGCGCTAACAGGAAATTCGCCCAGGCAATCCCCATCTGCACCAGCGCCACCAGCCGTACCAGATTCTGGTAATGTTGATGGCCGAATAGCCCCTGGCTTATTGGCGCGGCCGCCAGCAGGAAGATCAGCGCCAGCAGGGTGGAGAAACCGAGTACCATCGCTGAAGCGGTGCCAACGACGTTGTTCAACTGCCGGCGATCGTCATGATGCTGCGCCACCAGCTTCGTGACGCCGTTGAATATCCCGGCCCCCGCCAGCACGCCAAGCACGGTCACCAGCTGGCGGAAGTTACCCGCCTGCCCCACGCCAGCCGGGCCGAACGACACGGCCAGCAGTTTTACCACCAGCAGACCGGCGCCGATTTTGACCAGCGTGGACGCCGCGGTCCACAGAGACGCTTTTGCCAGCGACATATCAGGAGAAATAGCTCAGCAGCGAGTTAATCACCGTGCGCTGGTTAACGTTCGACAAATTGTAGAATAACGGCAGGCGCAGCAGGCGTTCGCTCTCCTGGGTCGTGTAGCGATCCGTCCCGTGGAACTCGCCGAAGTTCTCCCCGGCCGGGCAGCTGTGCAGCGGGATATAGTGGAATACCGCCAGAATTTCCGCCTCTTTCAGCCAGGCGATCAGCTTGCTGCGATCGTCAATATCGCGCAGCTTGATATAGAACATATGCGCATTTTGCCCGCAGTCGGCAGGCACGATGGGCAGATCGATACGCCCGGCGCGCGCCAGCGGCAGCAGGGCGTCGTAGTAGTTCTGCCACAGCGCCAGACGCTGCTGGTTAATCCGCTCCGCCGCTTCCAGCTGCGCCCACAGATAGGCCGCCTGTAAATCGGACATCAGGTAGCTGGAGCCGATATCGCGCCAGGTATATTTATCCACCAGGCCACGGAAAAATTGGCTGCGGTTGGTGCCTTTTTCACGAATGATCTCCGCGCGCTCTATCAGCGTGCGATCGTTAATCAGCGTTGCGCCGCCTTCACCGCCCGCGGTGTAGTTTTTGGTTTCATGGAAGCTGAAGCAGCCAATATGGCCGATAGTGCCGAGCGCCCGGCCTTTATAGGTCGACATCACGCCCTGAGCGGCATCCTCCACCACAAACAGATTATGCTTGCTGGCGATAGCCATAATGGTGTCCATCTCGCAGGCCACGCCGGCGTAGTGGACCGGTACAATCGCGCGGGTTTTCTCGGTGATGGCCGCTTCAATCAGCGTTTCATCGATATTCATGGTATCGCGACGAATATCAACGAAGACGATTTTCGCGCCGCGCAGCACAAAGGCGTTGGCGGTGGAGACGAAGGTATAGCTCGGCATAATCACTTCATCGCCCGGCTGAATATCCAGCAGCAGCGCGGCCATTTCCAGCGAAGCGGTGCAGGATGGCGTCAGCAGCGCTTTCGCGGTGCCGAAACGCTGCTCCATCCACTGCTGGCAGCGGCGGGTAAAACCGCCATCGCCGCACAGCTTGCCGCTCCCCATCGCGGACTGCATATAATCAAGCTCGGTACCCACCACCGGCGGCGCGTTAAATGGAATCATCATGTCACCTGTATAACCAGTACGCGGTGCTTTCGACATTGGCACCGCTAAGAATGTAACGTTTAAGCGCGGCGGTGTTGCCCATCTGGGTCGCCACCCGCAGCGTCGTCAGCTCGCGCAGCGCGGCCCAGCGCTGCGCCGCCTGCATTAATTCCGCTCCGGCGCCGCGTCCGGCCAGCAGGCCAATCCTCGCCTCGCGCTCGCTGAGCTGGCGCAGGGAGACAAACGCGCGAATATCGCCGTCAGGGGCGCGAAGCACCAGACACTGGTGATCGAAGGTTCCGCGCACCGCATTTTCAATCCACTGGGCATAGAAACGACCGCTGGCATCGTCGGAATACCACGGGGCGCGAAAACGGCTCTGCGCAAAGGCCAGCGCCGCCAGTTCGCGCAGCCGGGGGATATCCACCTCAGTCGCCGGCTCGGCGCCGATATCATCAGAAGCCGCGGGCGAAAGCGCAAGATCGACCTCGCCCTCCACCAGCCGGAAGCCTAATGCCTGCAGCGCATCCAGGCGCGCGGCATCATCCGCCGCGACTTTCGCCTGCACCCGCGACCATCCCGCCAGCGCTTGCACCGTCAGCGGCGGCGCATCGTCGCCAAAGCGGAGAATGGCGCTATTGACGCCGAAGAAGCGGTTTTCCCACTCAAGGGGCTCAATACTGGCGCGGGCGAACATAAAATAGATCTGTTAAGTTTTGGTCACGATGAAAGCGCGCGAAGCTGCGAACACTTTCATCTTTTACCAGACGCTCTCTCACCGCCACACCCCTTTGGTATCGACGATAAACTGCTGGCTAACGCTCTCCCCGCCAACCGCTTTAAATTCTTTATGATCGACCAGCATCACCAGCACATCGGCGCTCGCCAGCGCCTCGTCCAGCGACGCCAGAGCGCACAGTCCGTCGAGCTTTTTCGGCAGCTGATGAATATTTGGCTCAACGACCAGGGTTTCGCCGCCGTGCCAGCGGGCGATCTGCGCGGCAATGGCCATGGCCGGGCTTTCGCGCAGGTCATCAATATTCGGCTTAAACGCGAGGCCAAAACAGGCGATTTTTAGCTCGCTGGCGCGTTTGTTGCTGGCGGCGAGGCAGTCGGCGACCCGCGCTTTGACCTGATCAATCACCCATTCTGGTTTGTGGTCGTTGACTTCACGCGCGGTCCGGATAAGCCGCGCCTGCTGCGGGTTTTGCGCCACGATAAACCACGGGTCGACCGCGATGCAGTGGCCGCCAACGCCCGGCCCCGGCTGGAGGATATTGACGCGCGGATGACGATTCGCCAGACGAATCAGTTCCCAGACGTTGATCCCCTGATCGGCGCAAATTAGCGAAAGTTCATTGGCAAAAGCGATATTAACGTCGCGGAAGCTGTTTTCAGTCAGCTTGCACATTTCGGCGGTGCGCGAGTTGGTCACCACGCATTCGCCTTCGAGGAAAATTTTATACAGCTCGCTGGCGCGGGCTGAGCAAACCGGCGACATGCCGCCAATCACGCGATCGTTTTTAATCAGCTCAACCATCACCTGCCCCGGCAACACGCGCTCCGGACAGTAGGCGATATTGACGTCCGCCGCTTCGCCAACCTGCTGCGGGAAGCTCAGATCGGGGCGCATTTCCGCCAGCCAGCCCGCCATCTGCTCGGTTGACCCCACCGGCGAGGTGGACTCAAGGATAACCAACGACCCTTTCTTCAGCGTCGGTGCGATAGATTTCGCCGCCGACTCGACGAAAACCATATCCGGTTCATGCAGGTCTTTAAACGGCGTCGGCACCGCAATCAGGTAAGCGTCGGCTTCTACCGGCGCGGTAGTGGCGCTCAGGTAGCCCTGCTCGACCGCTGTTTTGACGACGCTCGCCAGATCCGGCTCCACGATATGAATTTCACCACGGTTAATGGTCTCCACGGCGTGTTGATTGATATCAACGCCGACCACCCGCTTTTGCCGGGAGGCGAACGCGGCAGCGGTTGGCAGGCCAATATATCCAAGGCCAATCACTGAAATGGTAGAAAAATTCATAGCGTTACCTGATTATTTTTAAGTGCAGACAAAATACGATGACACGCATGTCCATCGCCATACGGGTTATGCGCCCGGCTCATGGCCTGATACGCGGACTCATCTTGCAGCAGGCGCGTGACCTCATTGACGATGCGCTGGCTATCGGTACCCACCAGGCACACGGTGCCCGCGCTGACCGCCTCCGGGCGCTCGGTCATTTCACGCATCACCAGCACCGGTTTCCCGAGCGAGGGCGCCTCTTCCTGGATACCGCCGGAATCGGTCAGGATCAACCACGCGCGGTTCATCAGCCAGACAAACGGCAAATAATCCTGCGGCTCAATAAGTATGACGTTCTCAACGTGGCCGAGAATGCGCTTCACCGGTTCGCTGACGTTCGGATTCAAATGCACCGGATAGACGATCTGTACGTCCGGATTGTTCGCGGCGATCTCCGCCAGCGCATGGCAGATTTGCTCGAAACCGCGGCCAAAGCTTTCCCGACGGTGTCCGGTGACCAGAATCATCTTCTTGCCGTTGGCGAGGAAGGGATAACGCTGAGTCAGCTCGTTGTGCAGGGCTTCATCGCTCAACACCCGGTCGCGCACCCAGAATAGCGCGTCAATAACCGTATTACCGGTTACCGTGATCCGATTGTCGGCGATGTTTTCCCGCAGCAGGTTCTGCCTTGAGGTTTCCGTCGGCGCAAAGTGGTACGTCGCCAGATGCCCGGTCAACGTACGGTTCCCCTCCTCCGGCCACGGCGAGCTCAGATCGCCCGTGCGCAGCCCGGCTTCCACGTGTCCTACCGGGATCCGCTGATAGAAAGCGGCCAGACTTGCCGCCATCGTCGTGGTGGTATCGCCATGCACCAGCACCACGTCTGGTTTAAACGACTCCAGCACCGGCTTTAAACCTTCAAGGATGCGACAGGTAATCTCCGTCAATCCCTGACCCGGCTGCATAATGTTAAGGTCGTATTCCGGAACAATAGAAAAAAGTTTCAACACCTGATCGAGCATCTCCCGATGCTGCGCGGTCACGCAAACTTTCGCCTCAAAATGAGGATCCTTTGCCAGCGCATGAACCAGAGGCGCCATCTTGATAGCTTCTGGTCTCGTGCCAAATACCGTTAGTACTTTCACATCGATTCTCTTCGATTAGGTGATAAAGGCTGAATGTCCTTCACCACAGGCCGCATTCACTGGACACGGCGACGCGATAACGCAACGCCTGCGCCGATGAGCGCGCCCACAATCCCCCACATCACCATCAGAAACACGCGGCGCGGGCTATCGCGTTTTACCGGTTCTTCAGGCGTTCGCAAATACCTGTAAGTCTGAAAACGCGGGTCCAGGGTCGGCCCCACGTTCAACGTCGTTAACATGGCGCGGCTTTGGTCATAATCAAGATCGTACTGCGGCCCCACCGCCTGCAGATTTTCCAGCCGGGCCTGCAGCATTGGACGCCCCAGTAAAAACAGCTCGGAATCCGGCAGCTGGTCTGGTGGAATATCGGTTTCGCTGCGGGAGATGTTGTGCTGCTGCGCGACTTTCAGCGCCTGTTCCACGCTGTGCATGCGGCGATTGAAAATCTCTCGCGCCACCTCTTCCTGGCGCTTCACCTGCGCTTTCATCTGTACGGTACGCGCGGCCCAGGCGCCTTTGAGCTCATCATTCAGATGCCCTGCCGCACGCTGGCTGGCGAAAGCCACATACTGGCGCAGCAGATTGTTGGCATCAGGCGCGGTTTCTGCCGTCAGCTTCACGCTATCGTTGATGCTTTTTAGCGCATCGCCGGGCATGAACTGGATATCGTTAATCAGGTCATCCAACAGCGCGGCATCGGCGCGAGCGTTACCCGACTGGCGCTGCTTGTAGTAGTCCGTTTGCAACCAGAAGTCGCGGCGGGTATCCCACGACGCCTGCTGCATGATGAACTCTTTATATGCTTCGTCCATGACCGAAGGCTGATCGACAGAGACGAGATTGGCCTTGATATCGAGATTGCGTAAGAACTGCTGTTGTGAATAGTATCCCCCCAGCATGTTCACCGTCGGTCGGTCGGTAATCGCCGTCGCGCTCCACTCCTGACGAGCAAAAAAGGTATAAACCAGAACAATCAGTGCAAAGAGCACTGCGATACCTGCTATCCAGCTTTTTCCGGCCCATAAGGCGCGAAACAGCCCGCGAATATCCAGCTCGTTCTCAACGTTCACTGTTTGTGCTCCCGGTAATGGTTGAGTCATCACGTCCCCAGATTGACTTGGTTAATTTGGATTATTGCCGCTGTGTCGCCGTATTCTGCGTCTAATGCGCTTAACCATGCGCGCCACTTTCCAGGCGCGTTTAATGCAGTAGCCATAAAGAAAGAAGGCTAACAAAAAGAGTATTAACATCACCCATTCAGGAACAATGCGGGTGTATTCCGCCACCACGCCAACCAGGGCCAGCAGCGCGGCGGCCAGGGTGATCAGCACAAACGCCTGACGGGAAGTAAACCCGGCGCGCATGATTAAATGATGAATATGCTGACGGTCCGGGGAGAATGGGCTCATCCCTTTGCGCAGGCGACGGTACATAATCGCCACCATATCCATCAACGGAATAGCGATAATCCACAGCGCCGTGACCGGGCTGATAGGATGCGTTTTTCCCTGCGTGGTCTCCAGCAGGATCCAGATGATAGTGAAGCCAATCATGGTGCTGCCGGCATCACCCATAAAGACCTTATAGCGACGACCAAGCGCACCGAGGTTAAGTAAAATATAGGGCAAAATGGCGGCAATCATCGCAAAACACCACATCGCCAGGCTGTACTGGCCATCAAACCACAGGATAATGCCCGTTGCCGCGAAAGAGACTGACGACAGACCGCCAAGCAGCCCATCGATACCATCAACCATATTGAAGGCGTTGATCGCCGCCCAGACGGCGAACAGCGTGAGGAAGAAGCCAAAAGGGCCGAGCACCAGCTCCCATGAGCCGAATATAAAACCGAGGCTACTAAGATGAAGATTACCCACCATCATCATAATGACGGCGATAGCGGCTTGAATTACCGCGCGAATTTTTACGCTGATATCAAAGCGGTCGTCCAGCGCACCGACCAGCACGAGCACCCCGGCACATCCCAGGTATAACCGAGCGTGGGGAATGTAATAATCGGCGATAGCAAACGTAAAACAAATACCTGCGAAAACTGAAATACCACCGACTAACGGAATCAAACCCTGATGCCGTTTGCGATAGTTAGGTTTATCCACCAGCCCAACTCTTTTTGCCGCCTTGCGAGCGATAAATATAAACAGGGTGGTGAATAAGAAAATACTGATTAATTCAGTAATAGCAGTGAGTAAATTCACAACGCATGTGCTCTCAGCATAGTTAATCCGGGAAGTATAACGATGATGCCTCAACTCCAGAAGGGGCAAAGCAGAACATTACAAATTTATTGTAGAAATTTTAGACTGTTAAAGCCGTCTCTGCCTGCCATCATCCTGCGCATATCATACGTTAAGACCCATTTTGTTTTCCCTTCCTGGATCATACAAACCCGGAAAACAAAACGCCACGCAATAGCGTGGCGTTCTCTGGCGTTTTTAGCTTACGAGCGCTTCATCATGTCGAAGAAGTCATCGTTAGTTTTAGTCATCGCCAGTTTATTGATGAGGAATTCCATCGCGTCGATCTCACCCATCGGGTGAATGATTTTACGCAGGATCCACATCTTCTGCAGCTCTTCCTGAGTGGTGAGCAGCTCTTCTTTACGGGTACCGGAACGGTTGTAGTCAATAGCCGGGAAGACGCGTTTTTCTGCGATCTTACGAGAGAGGTGAAGCTCCATGTTACCGGTGCCTTTAAACTCTTCGTAGATAACTTCGTCCATTTTAGAACCAGTATCGATCAGCGCCGTAGCGATAATCGTCAGGCTGCCGCCCTCTTCCACGTTACGCGCGGCACCGAAGAAACGCTTCGGACGATGCAGGGCGTTGGCGTCCACACCACCGGTCAACACTTTACCGGAAGCCGGGACGACGGTGTTGTAGGCACGCGCCAGACGGGTAATGGAGTCGAGCAGGATGATAACGTCTTTCTTATGCTCAACCAGACGCTTCGCTTTCTCGATAACCATCTCGGCAACCTGAACGTGGCGAGATGCCGGCTCGTCAAAGGTAGAAGCGACAACTTCACCTTTAACCAGACGCTGCATCTCGGTCACTTCTTCCGGACGTTCGTCGATCAGCAGTACCATCAGAACGCAATCAGGATGGTTGTACGCAATGCTCTGCGCGATGTTCTGCAGCAGCATGGTTTTACCGGCCTTCGGCGGCGCAACAATCAGACCACGCTGGCCGCGGCCGATCGGCGATGCCAGATCCAGGACGCGAGCGGTTAAGTCTTCCGTTGAGCCGTTACCACGCTCCATACGCAGACGTGAATTTGCGTGCAGAGGGGTTAAGTTCTCGAACAGAATCTTGTTACGCGCGTTTTCCGGCTTATCGTAGTTAACTTCGTTAACTTTCAACAACGCAAAGTAACGCTCACCCTCTTTAGGAGGACGAATCTTACCGGAAATGGTGTCACCAGTGCGGAGGTTGAAGCGGCGGATTTGGCTGGGGGATACGTAGATGTCGTCGGGACCGGCGAGGTAGGAGCTGTCTGCTGAACGGAGGAAACCAAATCCATCCTGCAGTATCTCCAGTACGCCATCGCCAAAGATATCCTCGCCACTCTTCGAATGCTGCTTGAGGATGGCAAAAATAATATCCTGCTTACGCATACGGGCCAGGTTTTCCAGCCCCATATTTTCGCCGAGAGTAATCAGCTCAGAAACCGGCGTATTCTTTAATTCGGTAAGATTCATAATGGTGTGGGTTCTTAAACTCGGGGTAATTCTCGAACTTAATGTTGTGAATGGTATGGCAGGAACATCCATGCCTGTTAACGGCCTTCATCTCGTGTCTGTACGTTGCCTGGTCACAGGAAAGAACGCAGAACTGAAACGACTAAACGGAATGAGTGATAAGCCCGGATTATAAGCTTCACGCGCATTTTTGCGGGACGCTTTGGGTAAAACAAGATTCAAACAAAGGTATGTTTAAAACGAAGTCTGAGATTAACTTAGCACGACTCTCGCCGGGCGTCCAGAGATCCGCAAAAAATTGGACGCTGGACGCCGGGAGAACAAGCCGCTTACGCCAGGTTGGCGTCGAGGAACTCTTTCAGCTGTCCTTTGGACAGCGCGCCAACTTTGGTCGCTGCCACTTCGCCATTTTTGAACAGCAGCAGGGTCGGGATGCCGCGAATGCCGTATTTCGGCGCAGTACCCGGGTTCTGATCGATGTTCAGTTTCGCAATGGTCAGTTTGCCCTGATACTCTTCAGCGATCTCATCCAGAATCGGGGCGATCATTTTGCACGGACCACACCACTCTGCCCAGAAATCGACGAGGGTTAGCCCGTCAGCCTTGAGTACGTCCGTGTCAAAACTGTCGTCAGTCAGGTGAATAATTTTATCGCTCATATTTAACTCCACAGGAATAAGCCTGGTGTGTTGGTGTCGCGGCCATCAACGAC
The DNA here is from genome assembly GCF_019048985.1 of Klebsiella sp. PL-2018. Lineage (NCBI taxonomy): Bacteria > Pseudomonadati > Pseudomonadota > Gammaproteobacteria > Enterobacterales > Enterobacteriaceae > Klebsiella > Klebsiella sp. PL-2018. Next base: position 224,760 of record NZ_CP077673.1, on the reverse strand, counting down.
GTGTCGATGCTACGTTATGCACGCTGTTCTTCAGAATGCCTCTTTTATCTCTCTGCATCACAATGCCCATCATGAACTTTGCCCCGCAAAAGATAAAGCAACCAGCGTTCAAACCGGCTTATCGCAGATTTGTCACCCTCGCCTCGCTTAGTAGTCTAAGCTTTCGAAGATTCGTTCAGTTGCCGCAGACGCACCTTGAATAATTTCATACATAGCCAACGAAAGGTTGACGTTATTTCACCGGATACGCTTTCTTAATGCAATAGTTAGCTGATATTCTACCACACTATGAGCAAAACACATTTAACAGAACAGAAGTTTTCCGACTTCGCCCTGCACCCGGCAGTGATTGAAGCCCTTGAAAAGAAAGGGTTTCATAATTGTACACCCATTCAGGCACTCGCCCTCCCGCTTACGCTGGAAGGTCGCGATGTCGCCGGGCAGGCGCAAACCGGTACCGGTAAAACGATGGCGTTTCTGACGTCAACGTTTCATTATCTTCTCACTCACCCGGCGATCGCTGACCGCCAGGTCAACCAGCCGCGCGCGCTGATCATGGCGCCGACGCGTGAACTGGCGGTTCAGATCCACGCTGACGCCGAACCGCTGGCGCAGGCTACCGGTCTGAAACTCGGCCTGGCTTACGGCGGCGACGGCTACGATAAGCAGCTGAAAGTGCTGGAAAGCGGCGTGGATATTCTGATCGGTACCACCGGTCGCCTTATCGACTACGCCAAACAGAACCATATTAACCTCGGCGCCATTCAGGTTGTCGTGCTTGACGAAGCCGATCGCATGTACGATCTCGGCTTTATTAAAGATATCCGTTGGCTGTTCCGCCGTATGCCGCCAGCGAATCAGCGCCTGAACATGCTGTTCTCTGCCACCCTTTCTTATCGCGTCCGTGAACTGGCGTTCGAACAAATGAACAACGCCGAGTACGTCGAAGTTGAGCCTGAGCAGAAAACGGGCCACCGTATTAAAGAAGAGCTGTTCTATCCTTCCAACGAAGAAAAAATGCGCCTGCTGCAGACGCTGCTGGAAGAAGAGTGGCCGGATCGCGCGATTATTTTCGCCAACACCAAACATCGTTGTGAAGATATCTGGGGTCACCTGGCGGCGGACGGCCATCGCGTTGGTCTGTTAACTGGCGACGTTGCGCAGAAAAAACGCCTGCGCATTCTCGATGAATTTACCCGCGGCGATATCGACATTCTGGTCGCAACCGACGTTGCCGCCCGCGGTCTGCATATTCCGGCCGTTACGCACGTCTTTAACTACGACCTGCCGGACGATTGCGAAGACTACGTTCACCGTATTGGCCGTACCGGCCGCGCTGGCGCCAGCGGTCACTCCATCAGCCTGGCCTGTGAAGAGTACGCGCTGAATCTGCCGGCAATTGAAACCTATATCGGTCATTCAATTCCGGTCAGCAAATACAATTCGGACGCGCTGATGACTGAACTGCCCAGACCGCTACGTCTTACGCGCCCGCGCCCGGGCAACGGCCCGCGTCGTAACGGTCCGCCACGTAATCGTCGTCGTTCAGGTTAAAGCACTATGCCATACACAAAATCATTCAAGTTGCATCAAGGCCGCAGGAAAGCGAATCGCGGCGAGCTGACGCTGGTAAGTGATTCGGGTAAGAGAACGCAGCCAACACAGAGGCAACTTGAAGGATGAAGTGTATGAGCTCCACCTCGCTCTATGCCGCTATCGATCTTGGCTCCAATAGCTTTCATATGTTGGTTGTACGCGAGGTTGCCGGAAGCATCCAGACCCTGAGTCGTATCAAACGCAAAGTCCGTCTGGCCGCTGGACTCAGCGGCGACAATACGCTCTCGGCGGAAGCCATGGAGCGCGGCTGGCAATGTTTACGCCTGTTTGCCGAGCGTTTGCAGGATATCCCCCCGACGCAAATCCGCGTGGTCGCCACAGCGACGCTGCGCCTGGCGGTTAACGCCGGTGAGTTTCTGGAGAAAGCGCGGGAAATCCTCGGCTGCGCGGTTCAGGTTATCAGCGGTGAAGAGGAAGCGCGCCTGATTTATCAGGGCGTTGCGCATACAACAGGCGGCGCAGATCAGCGTCTGGTCGTGGATATTGGCGGCGCCAGCACCGAACTGGTTACCGGTACCGGTGCGCAAACCACCTCGCTTTTCAGCCTGTCCATGGGCTGCGTGACCTGGCTGGAACGCTACTTTGCCGATCGCAGCCTGACCAAAGAGAACTTTGACCAGGCCGAAACCGCCGCGCGTGAAGTTTTGCGTCCCGTCGCCGATGTGCTGCGCTATCACGGCTGGAAAGTGTGCGTCGGGGCGTCCGGTACGGTTCAGGCGTTACAGGAAATCATGATGGCGCAGGGGATGGATGAACGCATCACCTTAGCCAAGCTACAGCAGCTCAAACAGCGCGCCATTCAGTGCGGTCGTCTGGAAGAACTGGAGATCGAAGGCCTGACGCTTGAACGGGCGCTCGTCTTTCCCAGCGGGCTGGCGATTCTTATGGCCATCTTCAGCGAGCTGAATATTCAGTGTATGACGCTCGCCGGCGGCGCGCTGCGTGAAGGTCTGGTCTACGGCATGCTGCACCTGTCGATCGATCAGGATATTCGCAGTCGTACCTTACGCAATATTCAGCGCCGGTTTCTGGTTGATACTGAACAGGCACAGCGCGTTGCCCAACTGGCCGCCCATTTCGTTCATCAGGTGGAAAACAGCTGGGAAATTGAGCCGCTATGCTTCGATTTGCTGCAAAGTGCCTGCCAGCTGCATGAAATTGGTCTGAGCGTGGAGTACAAGCAGGCCCCCCTGCACGCCGCCTGGCTGGTGCGCAATCTTGACCTGCCCGGCTTTACCCCCGCACAAAAGAAGCTGCTGGCGACGCTGCTGTTAAACCAAACCAACGCCGTCGACCTTTCATCCATTCATCAACAAAACGCGGTGCCTCCGAGAGTCGCGGAGCATATGTGCCGTCTGCTGCGTCTGGCGATTCTGTTTGCCAGCCGCCGACGCGACGATCTGCTGCCGATGCTTACGCTGGCTGCCGAAGATGAAAATTTGACGTTAACGCTGCCGCAGGGCTGGCTGGAGAATCATCCGCTGGGCCGGGAAATGGTCGAACAGGAGTGCCAGTGGCAGAGCTACGTTCACTGGCCGCTGCGGCTTAACGAGCAGTAGTCGGCTACGATCCGCTCTCGCATAAAGCGATGGCGGGTTTTATACACCGGCCATGCCAAAGCGCTTATTGCAGCTTCACTCTGAAATCAAAATTAAAGTAATTGCTCAGGCAGAATGCGGTTCCGTACTCAAGCACCTCTCCCTGAGCATTGCGGCTTTTCAGCGTAATTTTCATCAATGGCACGCCTTGCGGCAGGTCGAGCAAATTCAGCTCTTCCGCCGAAGGAATATGCACCGTCAGTGAGTAATCCTGAAGATCGGGATAAATATCATTTTCCGCCCAGTGCGCGTACAGCGAACCTTCAAGTAGATCCGGGCGGGGTAAGAAACGCTCGGGGATAAACATGGTTTCGAGAGACACCGGGAGGGCATCGACCAGACGGACGCGTTTGATTTTCGCCACCCGATCGCCGACCGCGATCTCCAGCTCACGGGCCAGAAAATCATCCGCCGCCAGCTTTTCCCTCACCAGCCATCGGTTGGACACCGCGCCTGAATTTTGTAGCTGGGCAGAAAATCCGCCGCTGGCAAGGTTATAGCTTACCGGCAGATTCACCTCGGTCCCTTTTCCGTGGCGTTTAATAACCAGCCCGGCCTCCAGCAGCGCATCAAGCGCCTTCACGACCGTCACGCGCGATAGCTCAAGCGTCTGCGACATTTTGCGTTCGGAAGGCAGGATGCTGCCGTGCGTCAGCAACCGCTCGGTCATTGCCGCTTCAATAGCTTGTTTAAGTTGAATATAAAGCGGCGCGGGAGCCTCTGCATTCAGACGCCCTTTTATATACTCAAGCAGCGATTGCGGCATAATGTCGTAGTCTTCCGGAATTCAGTGGCAGTGGATTTATCATAGTGGATCCATACTGGAATCAATAGCCCCCTCATAACGTCTCCCCACCCTTTTTTAGCTTCTCACTTTTCTTTCAGAATGCGTCTTCGATCACAGCATGGCCACAAAGGACTTTAACTGGACTTAATCTGGATCTACTTTTAGTATAACTTTTATTCATTTCTTCCAGGGAGCCGATGATGTCTGCTATTCACCCTACCTATACCACCGAAAACCGCATCCTCGGCTGCCTTTATGGGCAAGCCATTGGTGATGCGATGGGTATGCCTTCCGAACTGTGGCCTAAGCGCCGAATTATCAACCATTTTGGCTGGATTGAGCGCTTCCTCCCCGGACCGAAAGAGAATATTGCGGCCTGCGAATTTCGCGCCGCTGAGTTCACCGATGATACCCATCAATGCATCGCACTCATGGATGCCCTGAATGAAACCAACGGCGTGACCGATCCACTGGTCATCGCCAGGCATATTCTGCTGTGGGCCAGAAGCTGTCAGGCCTTTGAAAAAAATATTCTTGGCCCGACCTCGAAGGCTTCCCTGATCGCGCTTGAACAGGGGCAGCCGCTGGAGGAGATCGCGGCCAACGGCGTAACCAACGGCGCGGCAATGCGCGTGGCGCCGATGGGCTGTCTACTGCCCACCGGGGATAGAACGTTTTTCATTGAGCAAGTGCGGCTATCCTGCCTGCCGACGCATAAATCAGACATCGCTATCGCCGGCGCGGTGGTCATTGCATGGGCGATCGGCCGCGCCATTGAAGGGGCCGAATGGCCGTTAATCAAAACGGAGCTGGCGTCGCTCGCCAATGAGACGCAGCGCCATTATGAGTCCACTTTTAGTCCACTGCTGGGAAACCGTATCCACCTGGCGCTGGAAACGATCGCCGGGGAGACTGACCATCTGACGGGTATTGAACGGATTTATGAGGACATCGGCGCCGGTATGGATATTATCGAGTCCGTCCCCGCAGCGATTGCTCTGGTTGAGCTGGCAAAAACGCAGCCTATGAAATGCGCTATGCTGGCAGCCAATTTAGGCGGCGACACCGACACCATTGGCGCGATGGCCACCGCCATCTGCGGCGCGCTTCATGGCATAGAGGCTTTTCCTGAAGAACATATACAACGGATTAAGCAGGCCAACAGCATCGACTTCGCGCCTTACGCACAGCGGCTTGCAGGCTACCGCTTCGCATAATTCACAGAGGGTATCACTATGGACAGCAAAGCTTCATACGATGGAAATATCCAGGCGGCAGATCCCGGAATGGCAGAATTAGGGATCGGTCTGGTCCCCCCGGTCCACCAGACCCAGAAACCGGTCCAGCTGTTTTTCGTCTGGTGCGCCGCGAATATTGGCATTCTTGGCGTCGTTTACGGCGCGGTGATTGTGTCGTTCGGCCTCTCATTCTGGCAGGCGATTCTTGCCGCCGTGGCGGGCGTCGCCTCCTTTGCGCTGGTCGGCATCACCAGCATCGCCGGGAAAATTGGTCGTACGACGACGCTAACCCTCTCCCGCGTCATTTTTGGCAAACGCGGTAATATCGCCCCCACCAGCTTCTGTTGGGTGAATCTGATGGGCTGGGAAGCAGTCAATATCATTACCGGCACGCTCACCCTCGTCGCGCTGTTTGCCGCCATGGGTTTTGAAGAGAGTCTGACCACCACCGCGCTGTCGCTTTTCTTGTTTGGCGGGCTGACCGTACTGGTCAGCGTGCTCGGGCAAAACGCCGTGCTGATGATGCAAAAATGGATCACCCGGATCTTTGGCGCCATGACGCTGCTGGTGGTGATCTATTTACTCTTCACCGCGGACTGGCAGGCCATCCTCGCGCTGCCTTCAGGCAGCTGGCTGACCGGCTTTCTGCCTGCCGTGTCTATTATTGCCGCAGGCACCGGCATCAGCTGGGCTATCGCCGGCGCCGACTATAGTCGCGATCAGCGCCCTGACTCCGGGGAAAAGCCTATTTTTCTCGCCGTGGTCAGCGGCGCCGCCCTCCCGCTGCTGTTGCTGATGCTCACCGGAATACTGCTTACCGCGCAGATCCCCGATCTGGCCTCCAGCGAGAACCCCATTTCAGCGATCGGTAAACTGCTGCCTTCGTGGATGGCAATCCCCTATCTGGCCGCGGCTACCGCCGGGGTCGTGACCATCGCCGTGTTGAGCCTCTATTCCGCCAGCCTTAACCTGTTAAGCATGGGGATTAAGCTACAGCAGCGTTCCGCCGTGGCCCTCGACGCCGTGCTGGTGCTGGGGATTGCCCTCTACGTGCTGTTTGTCTCGAAAGATTTTCTCGGGCCGTTTATCGCGTTTTTGATTTTCTGCGGCGTATTTCTGGCCGCCTGGGCCGCCATCTTTATGGTCGATTTTTATCGGCTGCGCCGCCGTGCCGGATATCCTGAAGCTGATTTATTCAGGGAGAGCGGCGCAAACCGTACCGCGCTGGGCTGCTGGATTGTCGGTGCGCTGGCAGGATTGATGGTCTCTAAAACCGGTTTTATCGACGGACCTTTCGCGGTCGGTATTTTCGCGGACTCCAGCCTCGGGTTATTCGTCTCTTTTATTCTGAGCCTGGCGCTGTATCTCGCCTTCGGAACGAGAAAGGGGGCCTGCCGTGACAATCAGCGCTGACCTGCTATCGCCTCAGCGGCCGATCGTGGTTATCGGCGCCGCTTTTGGCGACATTATTCTCCATCTCGATGCGCTGCCGCAAAGCGGTAGCGATGTCTCCGCCCGCGACGGCGGACGGCAGATTGGCGGCTGTGCGTTCAACGTCGCCCGCGCGCTCTCGCGCCTCGAACTGTTTCCCATTAACGCCATACCGGTAGGCAATGGCGATTGGGGGCAGGCCGTTGCGCAAAAAATGGCGCTGGAAAACTTGCCCGTCCTCTTGCGCCATCCCACCCACGATAACGGCTGGTGTCTGGCTCTTGTCGAAGCCAGCAAAGAGCGGACGTTTATCACCATTGAGGGCTGCGAACAGCACTGGACTGATGAACTATTAGCGCAAATACCGCTGCCGAAGGAGGCGATTATTTACGTCTCGGGATACGAACTGGCCAGCGAAGCGCTGCGCCAGTGGATCCTTGCCCAGACGGAAGATAAAACGCTGTTCGTCGATTTTGGCCCGCGTCTGTGCGACCTGGATATTCACTTTATCCAGGCGCTGCTGCGCAAACGCCCCCTGCTCACCCTGAATCGCGATGAACTCAGCGTGCTGTGCGCGCGTTTATACGATTTGGATAGCGCGACCCTTGATGCCGCCTCACGGCTCGCCAGCGACTGGCATATTCGGGCGATCTGTCGGTTTGATAAGGATGGCGCATGGGTGGTTGAACCTGACGCAGCACCGCAGCATATTCCGGCCTGCCGCGTGAAGGTCCACGACACGATTGCCGCAGGAGACAGCCACTGTGCCGGTACGATCGCCGGGCTGGCCTGTGGAATGGATTTGCAGCAGGCAACGCGGCTGGGCAATGAAGTGGCGGCCATTGTCGTCAGTCAACCCGGTTCAGACGGCGCGCCCGGTCGCAAAGCGCTACGTCAGTTCCAGATTCAACAGCAAAACAGCCGCTAGCCGCTATTTACGCGCTTTCGCCAGCATCGCCCTGATGTTGGCGACGTTCGCCTGGCCTTTATGCATGCGCTCTTCCGGCGAAATCACTTTGCGCTCCTGCTCCCAAATCAGGTCGTCCTGCGGCAGTTCCAGCAGGAAACGGCTCGGCTCCGGCCGCACCAGCTCGCCGTACTGACGGCGCTCTTTGCACAGGGTAAAAGTCAGCTCTTTCTGCGCACGGGTGATACCCACGTAGGCAAGACGGCGCTCTTCATCGACGTTGTCTTCATCAATGCTGCTCTGGTGCGGCAGCAGCCCCTCTTCCATACCAACCAGGTAGACGTAGGGGAACTCCAGCCCCTTTGACGCGTGAAGCGTCATCAGCTGCACCTGATCCGTCTCCTCATCCGACTCGCCGCGCTCCATCATATCGCGCAGGGTAAAGCGGGTAACGACCTGAGTGAGCGTCATCGGTTCATCGATCTCGCTGCCTTCGAGCATTTCGGTCATCCACGTGAACAGCGTATTGACGTTTTTCATCCGCATTTCGGCGGCTTTCGGGCTGGGCGAGGTCTCATAGAGCCAGGATTCATAATCCACGCCGCGGATCAGATCGCGGACGGCGGCAATCGGTTCACGCTCTGAAAGCTGCTGGATCTCCCGCAGCCAGTGGGTAAAGCGGGTCAAAGACTCATAGCCGCGTCCGTTCAGGGTCTGGGTCAGGCCCATATCGAAGCTGGCGGTAAACATGCTTTTATTGCGCCCCATCGCCCATTCACCCAGCTTTTTCAGCGTCGCCGAACCGATTTCACGCTTTGGCGTATTGACGATGCGCATGAAAGCGCTGTCATCATCGGGATTAGTCAGCACGCGCAGATAGGCCAGCAGGTCTTTAATTTCCGGGCGGGAAAAGAACGACGTGCCGCCGGAAATTTTGTACGGGATGCGGTTCTGCATCAGCATCTTTTCAAAAACCCGCGACTGATGGTTGCCGCGATACAGAATCGCGTAGTCCTTATAGGCAGTTTTATTAATAAAGTGATGCGCGATCAGTTCACCGGCAACGCGCTCCGCCTCATGGTCTTCGTTATTGGCAGAGAGCACCTTCAGCTCTACGCCATAGCCCAGTTCGGAAAACAGACGCTTCTCGAAAACGTGTGGGTTATTGGCAATCAGGATGTTAGCCGCCTTCAGGATGCGCCCGGAAGAACGGTAGTTTTGCTCCAGCTTGATCACCTGCAGCGCCGGGAAATCCTGGCTTAGCAGGACCAGGTTCTGCGGCCGCGCGCCGCGCCAGGAGTAGATCGACTGATCGTCATCACCGACCACGGTAAAGCGCGCCCGCTGTCCCACCAGCAGTTTCACCAGCTCGTACTGGCTGGTGTTGGTGTCCTGGTATTCATCCACCAGCAGATAGCGAATCTTATTCTGCCAGCGCTCCCGCACCTCTTCGTTGCGCTGCAGCAGCAGCGTTGGCAGCAGGATCAGATCGTCAAAGTCGAGTACGTTGCAGGCTTTCATGTGCGCGTCGTACAGCCCGTAGCAGTGAGCAAAGATCCGATCCCGCTCCCCTTTCGCCCCAGCGGCGGCCTGAGCAGGGGTTTGCAGATCGTTTTTCCAGTTGGAGATCGTCGAGATCAGCTGCTGAAGCACCACTTTATCGTCTTCGATCAGCCCTTCGGTGAGCTCTTTTAACAGCGCCACCTGGTCGGTATCGTCGAACAGCGAGAAGTTTGATTTCATCCCTAACGCGGCGTATTCGCGTTTGATGATATCCAGCCCCAGCGTGTGGAAGGTGGAAATCATCAGGCCGCGCGCCTCTTTGCGTCCCAGCGTTTGCCCGACGCGCTCTTTCATTTCGCGCGCCGCCTTGTTGGTAAAGGTGACCGCCGCGATATGACGCGCCTGATAGCCGCAGCCGCGGATCAGGTGGGCGATTTTATTGGTAATCACGCGGGTCTTACCGGAACCGGCACCCGCCAGCACCAGGCACGGTCCGGTAACGAATTCGACGGCTTGTTGTTGGCCAGGATTTAAACGCATGGGAGTCTTTTGCTCAATCTTCGAACGGGGTGGGGATTGTAGCAGAAAGAGGGGCACAGAGAGCAACAGGCTGCCCATTCAGGCAGCCTGGAAATCGGTCAATCAGGATGCGGCCGCGGCAAGCGGCGTATAGCCGTTACGCTGTGCGCTCTTGATCCAGCTGTATGAACCCATTACCGCGATCGCCGTCAGCAGGACATACTCAAGCGACATGGCGTAAACGCCCTGTACCGCGTAGATAACCACGCTAATCACGTCGATAACCACCCACAGCAGCCAGTTTTCGACGAATTTACGCGTCATCAGCACCATGGCGGCAATCGACAACACCAGCATGGTGGAATCCCAGAACGGGAAGGCGTCGGGCTGGAGGTCGGGCATCGCGACCTGCATACCGAACGTTTGCAGCAGAGCAATCATGATACGAGTGAGCGTCGCGAACACCGGATCGATAAACAGCGTCATCAGCACAATCGCCACCGCGCAGACGCCGCCCAGCGCCAGCGTTTGCTGACGGGAAAGCCAGCGTACCTTGAGCGCGGCCTCCTGCGCCTCGTTTTGCCGGCTCCACGCGTACCAGCCGTAAATATTGGCAGCGAAGAAAAAGACCTGCAGCAGCAGGCTGGCATAGAGCTGGATCTGGAAAAAGATCGCCGCAAACAGCGTGACGTTAATCAGGCCAAACAGATAGTTGATGATTTTTTCCCGGCTGGCGCACCAGATGCACAGCAGGCCGAATACGGTACCGATAGCCTCAATCCACGATAGCGCATAGCCGCCTTCGCCGAGAGGAATGTTGACCATCACATTGTTAATGCTAAAAAAGTCCATCACAAACCTCCTTGCTGGCTAGCGGAATAAATGGCGCGCAGCGCCAGGGTAATTTGCCGTTCTTCGCCCTGCTGGCACAGCGCCTCCTGCTGGACATAATCATTGATGCTGCTATCCAGGCAACCGTTGTGGGCAACAACCACGTTGAGTAATGATGCCGTACGTAGGCCGCGCAGCGCGCCGATAGTCATCAGAGCGGCGCTCTCCATATCCGCACCCAGAACGCCTCGCGCCGACCACTGCGCATCCAGTTCCGCCTCACGATCGGTATAGAAACTGTCGTGGCTGCGCACCAGCCCGCACGCGGCGGGGATGTTCATTTGCCGCGCCTGCGCCACCAGTTCCCAGGTCAGCAGCGGGTCGGCGCAGGCCGGATAGCCCGCCGGCGCATAGGTTCGGCTGGTACCATCATCCATCACCGCAGCGTGAGCGATAATCACATCGCCGAGCGCAAGATTATCCTGCAATGCGCCGCAGCTGCCGATACGAATCAGGGTTGTTACGCCAATCTGGCGCAGCTCTTCAATGGCGATCGCCGTGGAGGGTCCGCCGATGCCGGTGGAGAGCACCAAAATCTCGATGCCCTGATACCAGCCGCGCGCGGCGCGAAACTCCCGGTTCTGACCGAGCAGCTGTGGATTATCAAGAAAATTGACGATGCGGTCGACCCTCTGCGGGTCGCCCGGCAGCAGCGCGTACCGCGCGCCGGTCATCTCTTTGCTTAACTGGATATGGGGTTGCAGCGACATTCTCCCGCCTCCTTACTCTTGCGGTTATCCGATATCAGCCTCCTGCTTCAGTTTTTCAGGAGCTAACAACACAATGCGTTCACCATCGGTATCAATAATCTGTAGCGCTTTCAGGTCATGCAAAATACGGTTAATGCTGCGGGTCGTCGCCGCGAACTCCTGACTAAGATTCTGCTTATCCAGCAAGATTTCATTCGCGCCATCCTGTTGATAACGCAGCCATAGCGCCTGACACACCCGCTGATGCAGCGAGTAGAGATTGTCGCTGCTGGCCTTTTTCGATAGCTGATAATATTGCTGGCTAAAGAAGCGCAGCATCCGCTGGTTAAAGTGGTTATCCAGCGCCAGCCAGCGGCAGAAATGTTCCTGCGACAGGCTCAGGAGCTGCACATGGTCCACCGCCACCACCGAGCAGATGTAATGACGCGACTCAAAGATCTCGAGTTCGCCCACCATGTCGCCTTTACGGTAGCGGGCCTGGCGGTAGCGGCGCCCGTCTTCAGCCTCATAGAAAACGTCTACCTCACCGGCGATAATCAGCGAAAAACGCTGGCACACTTCCCCCTGTCGGCAGATAAAATCACCGCGCGGAATGTCTTCGAAGCGCCAGCGCCGCATGATCTCCAGAGGACAATATTTCAGTAATTCATAGAGCAGCGGATCGCGCACAATCTCGCTCAGCCCGGAAAGCCAGCCGACTGAAAATTCAGGTTTTTTCATTGTATCCATGTTATCTCGCTCCACGACGATAAGGACAGGACGGCTGTCCCCGGCCAGAGGGAAAACGCCGAAGAAAAGTGTTGCCCATCTCCCGCTTCCGTCTATCAGGCGAGACACCTGTCCCGCGATGGCGAAGAGTATAGGTCCGCGACCAAAGCGGATGGTAAAGTAACGGGATATCTTTGAGACATGAGAGCAAAATAATGGCAAAGAGCGCAGCAGCCCTGCATATCCTGGTAAAAGAAGAGAAGCTGGCGCAAGAGATCCTCGCCAAACTGGAACGTGGCGTGAGCTTCGATCATCTGGCAAAGCGCTATTCAAAGTGCCCATCCGGACGCAACGGCGGCGATCTCGGGGAGTTTAATCAAGGCGTTATGGTCGGGCCGTTCGATAAGGCGGTCTTCAGCTGCCCGCTGCTCAAGCCTTACGGACCGGTCAAAACCAAATTCGGCTACCACATCATTAAGGTGCTGTATCGCCGCTAGCCCATGCTACTATTGCGCCCTGATTCATCTCCTATTCCATCAAGGTACGATCATGGCAAAAACGGCAGCAGCACTGCATATCCTGGTTAAAGAAGAGCAGCTGGCACTGGATCTTCTGGAGCAAATTAAAAACGGCGCCGATTTCGGTAAACTGGCGAAGAAGCACTCGATCTGCCCGTCAGGCAAACGCGGTGGCGATTTAGGTGAATTCCGCCAGGGCCAGATGGTGCCGGCGTTTGATAAAGTCGTCTTCTCCTGCCCGGTGCTGGAGCCGACCGGCCCGCTGCACACCCAGTTTGGTTATCACATCATCAAGGTGCTGTACCGCAATTAAAAAAACCGGTGTCTTTGAATTGCACCGGTTTTTTATCTCACAGCTTTCCCCTAAGGATTTCAGCTTGCAGGAAGGCGGCAAGTGAGTACAGCCCCAGGAGCATAGATAACTATGTGACTGGGGTGTACGAACGCAGCCAACGCATCTGCAAGTTGAAAGACGACGGGGAATTAGCCCGCTACCGCAATGCGTTTCATGTCGGTCATATAGCCGCGCAGTTTCTTACCAACCTGCTCGATAGCGTGGCTGCGAATGGCTTCGTTCACGTCGCGCAGCTGAGCGTTGTCTACCGCGCCTTCGGCAATCGCTTTGCCCAGGTCGCCGGTCTGCAGGGTGGTCATGAACTCTTTCAGCAGCGGTACGCAGGCGTAAGAGAACAGGTAGTTACCGTATTCAGCGGTATCGGAGATAACCACGTTCATTTCGTACAGACGCTTACGAGCGATGGTGTTGGCGATCAGCGGCAGCTCGTGCAGTGATTCGTAGTAAGCGGACTCTTCGATGATGCCGGAATCCACCATGGTTTCAAACGCCAGCTCAACGCCCGCTTTCACCATTGCGATCATCAGAACGCCTTTATCGAAGTACTCCTGCTCGCCAATTTTACCTTCAAACTGCGGTGCGGTTTCGAACGCGGTTTTGCCGGTCTCTTCACGCCAGGTCAGCAGTTTTTTATCGTCGTTGGCCCAGTCAGCCATCATGCCGGAGGAGAATTCACCGGAGATGATGTCATCCATATGCTTCTGGAACAGCGGCGCCATAATCTCTTTCAGCTGTTCGGACAGCGCGTAAGCACGCAGCTTAGCCGGGTTAGACAGACGATCCATCATCAGGGTGATACCGCCCTGCTTCAGCGCTTCGGTGATGGTTTCCCAGCCGAACTGAATCAGTTTTTCGGCGTATGCCGGGTCGGTACCCTCTTCCACCAGCTTATCGAAGCACAGCAGAGAACCGGCCTGCAGCATACCGCAGAGGATGGTCTGCTCGCCCATCAGGTCGGATTTCACTTCGGCAACGAAGGACGATTCCAGCACGCCCGCACGGTGACCGCCGGTCGCCGCAGCCCAGGCTTTAGCAATGGCCATACCTTCGCCTTTCGGATCGTTTTCCGGGTGAACCGCGATCAGGGTCGGAACGCCGAAACCGCGTTTGTACTCTTCACGTACTTCGGTACCCGGGCACTTCGGCGCCACCATCACGACGGTGATATCTTTACGGATCTGCTCGCCAACTTCCACGATGTTGAAGCCGTGAGAGTAGCCCAGCGCCGCGCCGTCTTTCATCAGCGGCTGAACGGAACGTACAACGTCAGAGTGCTGTTTGTCCGGCGTCAGGTTAACCACCAGATCGGCCTGCGGGATCAGCTCTTCGTAGGTACCCACCTTGAAGCCGTTTTCGGTTGCTTTGCGCCATGATGCGCGCTTTTCGGCAATCGCTTCTTTACGCAGCGCGTAGGAGATATCCAGACCGGAGTCGCGCATGTTCAGACCCTGGTTCAGGCCCTGAGCGCCACAGCCGACGATGACCACTTTTTTACCCTGAAGGTAGCTTGCGCCATCGGCGAATTCGTCGCGACCCATAAAGCGACATTTGCCCAGCTGCGCCAGCTGCTGGCGCAGGTTCAGTGTATTAAAGTAGTTAGCCATGGTGATACCTCGTGATGTTGTGTGTCTTCTTTTGTTCGGTTCGCCTTTCAGCGAGAATGTACCCACATTACAACAGGAAATTTATTGCGGAAATTGATATATTCACAACGTCACGTTGCAATTTCTGCAATGTAAAATCGTGGAGTGCCGCCGGTGGATTTACGCGATCTGAAAACCTTCCTGCATCTGGCTGAAAGCCGCCATTTTGGCCGCAGCGCGCGGGCGATGCACGTCAGCCCCTCCACGCTTTCCCGACAAATTCAGCGCCTGGAGGAAGACCTCGGGCAGCCGCTGTTTGTCCGTGATAACCGCACGGTAACGCTTACCGAAGCGGGAGAAGAGCTACGAACGTTTGCCCAGCAGACGCTATTGCAGTATCAGCAGCTGCGCCACACTATCGATCAGCAAGGTCCGTCGCTGTCGGGCGAACTGCATATCTTCTGTTCGGTGACGGCCGCTTATAGCCATCTGCCGCCGATTCTCGATCGGTTCCGCGCCGAGCATCCCTCGGTGGAAATAAAGCTCACCACCGGCGATGCCGCTGATGCGATGGAAAAAGTGGTGACGGGTGAAGCCGATCTGGCGATTGCCGGGAAACCGGAAACGCTGCCCGGCGCGGTGGCTTTTTCCATGCTGGAGAATCTGGCGGTGGTGCTGATCGCCCCGGCGCTGCCTTGTCCGGTTCGTAACCAGGTCTCAGTGGAGAAGCCTGACTGGGCAACGGTACCCTTTATTATGGCCGACCAGGGCCCCGTGCGTCGCCGCATTGAGCTATGGTTTCGCCGCCATAAAATCAGTAATCCGTCAATTTACGCCACGGTGGGCGGGCATGAAGCCATGGTCTCCATGGTGGCGCTCGGCTGCGGCGTCGCGCTGCTGCCGGAGGTGGTGCTGGAAAACAGCCCTGAGCCAGTGCGCAATCGCGTGATGATTCTGGAGCGTAGCGACGAGAAAACCCCGTTTGAGCTGGGCGTCTGCGCGCCAAAAAAGCGGCTGCATGAGCCGCTGATTAATGCGTTCTGGAATTTGCTGCCTGGCCACTAATGCCGGGCCTGCTCAGGCCTACAGCCCGACCGCAGGCCTGACAAGCACAGCGCTTCTTAACCGGCGAGGAAGAACCTGAACGCTGGATTATTGCTCTCATCGTGGCAATCGTAGCCCAGCTCATGCAAGCGGGTTTCGAAGTCAGGCTCGTGATCGCCCAGTTCGAATGCCGCCAGCACGCGGCCGTAATCGGTACCGTGACTGCGATAGTGGAACAGAGAGATGTTCCAGTGGGTGCCCAGCGTATGCAGGAACTTCAGCAGCGCGCCGGGTGATTCCGGAAACTCGAAGCTGAATAAACGCTCCTGCAGCGGCTGCGACGGACGCCCGCCCACCATATAGCGCACGTGAAGCTTGGCCATTTCATCGTCAGAGAGATCCACTACGCTGTAGCCACCGTCGTGCAGCAGGTTGAGGATCTCTTTCCGCTCTTCCAGCCCCCGGCTCAGGCGCACGCCGACAAAAATGCAGGCATTTTTCGCATCCGCGAAGCGGTAGTTGAACTCGGTCACCGAACGGCCGCCCAGCAGCTGGCAGAACTTGAGGAAGCTGCCCTTCTCTTCCGGAATGGTGACCGCCAGCAGCGCTTCGCGCTGTTCCCCCAGTTCGCAGCGTTCGGAAACGTAGCGCAGGCCGTGGAAGTTGACGTTCGCGCCGGAAAGCACGTGCGCCAGGCGTTCGCCGCGAATATTATGCTGAGCGATATATTTTTTCATCCCCGCCAGCGCCAGCGCCCCGGAAGGTTCTGCTACCGCACGCACATCTTCAAACAGGTCTTTCATCGCCGCGCAGATGGCATCGCTATCGACGGTAACGATGTCGTCGAGATACTCCTGGCACAGACGGAAAGTCTCATCGCCGATGCGTTTCACCGCCACGCCTTCGGCAAAAAGCCCAACGCGGGGTAAATCGACCGGATGACCCGCATCCAGCGCGGCTTTCAGACAGGCAGAATCCTCGGCCTCAACCGCAATGACTTTGATCTGCGGCATCAGCTGTTTGATCAGCACCGCCACGCCGGCCGCGAGACCGCCGCCGCCGACCGGGACAAATACGCGATCGATATGGGCATCCTGCTGCAGCAGCTCCAGCGCCAGCGTCCCCTGCCCGGCAATCACCATCGGATGGTCGAAGGGCGGAACCCAGGTGAACCCCTGCTGCTGCGCCAGTTCGATGGCTTTGGCCTTGGCTTCATCGAAATTCGCGCCGTGCAGCAGCACTTCGCCGCCGAAGCCGCGCACCGCATCAACTTTGATATCCGCGGTGGCGGTTGGCATAACGATGAGCGCCTTCACGCCCAGGCGAGATGCCGAGAAAGCCACGCCCTGCGCATGATTACCCGCCGAAGCGGTAATCACGCCATGCGATTTTTGCTCTTCCGTCAGGCCCGCCATCATCGCGTAGGCTCCGCGCAGCTTAAAGCTGTGCACCGGCTGACGATCTTCACGCTTCACCAGCACAACGTTATCGAGGCGCGACGAGAGCTTTTCCATTTTTTGCAGCGGCGTGATCTGCGCGGCTTCGTATACCGGCGCGCGCAGTACCGCTCTGAGGTATTCCGCCCCCTCGGGGGCGGCGGAGAGGGGTTGAGACTCGGCCATCATTAACCCCCAAGTTTCGATTTATCGCGCACCGCGCCTTTGTCGGCGCTGGTTGCCAGGCTGGCATAGGCGCGAAGGGCAAAGGAAACCTGACGCTCGCGATCTTTCGGCGTCCATGCTTTATCACCGCGCGCTTCCTGAGCTTCGCGGCGCGCCGCAATCTCGGCATCGCTTAGCTGCAGCTGAATGCCGCGGTTCGGGATATCGATAGCAATCATGTCGCCATCTTCAATGATCGCGATATTGCCACCGCTGGCCGCTTCCGGAGAAACGTGACCAATAGAGAGACCCGAGGTACCGCCGGAGAAGCGTCCGTCGGTAATCAGCGCACAGGCTTTACCCAGGCCCATTGATTTCAGGAAGGTCGTCGGGTAGAGCATCTCCTGCATCCCCGGCCCGCCTTTCGGCCCTTCATAGCGGATGACGACTACGTCACCGGCGACCACCTTGCCGCCGAGGATCGCATCCACAGCCGCGTCCTGGCTTTCGTATACCTTCGCCGGGCCGGTAAACTTGAGGATACTGTCGTCAACGCCGGCGGTTTTCACGATACAGCCGTTCTCGGCAAAGTTGCCGTACAGAACCGCCAGACCGCCGTCCTTGCTGTAAGCATGTTCCAGCGAGCGGATACAGCCTTCTGCGCGATCGTCATCCAGGGTGTCCCAACGGCAGTTCTGAGAGAAAGCCTGCGTTGTGCGGATACCCGCAGGGCCAGCGCGGAACATCTTCTTAACCGCTTCATCCTGCGTGACGGTGATATCGTACTGCTCCAGCGTCTGCGGCAGGGACAAACCAAGCACGTTTTTCACATCGCGGTTCAGCAGCCCGGCACGATCCAGTTCACCTAAAATACCCAATACGCCGCCCGCGCGATGCACGTCTTCCATATGATATTTCTGCGTACTTGGCGCGACCTTACACAGCTGCGGCACTTTGCGGGAAAGTTTATCGATATCGCTCATGGTGAAGTCGATTTCCGCTTCCTGCGCCGCCGCCAGCAGATGCAGTACGGTATTGGTGGAACCGCCCATGGCGATATCCAGCGTCATGGCGTTTTCAAACGCCGCCTTATTGGCGATATTACGCGGCAGCGCAGAGGCATCATCCTGCTCGTAATAGCGTTTAGTCAGCTCAACGATACGTGAGCCCGCATTGAGGAACAGCTGTTTACGATCGGCGTGAGTCGCCAGCAGCGAGCCGTTGCCCGGCTGCGACAGGCCCAGCGCTTCGGTCAGGCAGTTCATGGAGTTCGCGGTGAACATTCCCGAACAAGAGCCGCACGTCGGGCAGGCGGAACGCTCAACCTGATTACTCTGATCGTCGGAGACTTTCGGGTCAGCGCCCTGAATCATCGCGTCAACGAGGTCGAGTTTAATGATTTGATCGGACAGTTTGGTTTTCCCGGCTTCCATCGGGCCACCGGAAACAAAAATGACCGGAATATTCAGGCGCAGAGACGCCATTAACATCCCCGGGGTGATTTTGTCGCAGTTGGAGATACAGACCATCGCATCAGCACAGTGGGCGTTAACCATATACTCAACCGAGTCGGCGATCAGTTCGCGGGATGGCAGTGAATAAAGCATACCCCCGTGGCCCATCGCGATCCCATCATCCACCGCAATGGTGTTGAATTCTTTGGCGACGCCGCCAGCGGCCTCGATTTGCTCAGCAACCAGTTTGCCGAGATCGCGCAGGTGAACGTGGCCCGGCACGAACTGGGTGAAAGAGTTCACCACGGCGATAATCGGCTTACCGAAATCATCGTCGGTCATTCCAGTGGCGCGCCACAGCGCGCGGGCACCCGCCATATTACGGCCGTGAGTGGTTGTGGCGGAACGGTACTTAGGCATGCTTTAGTTACTCCCAGTTTCGGTGAAATGGGGCGTTGCGTGTCGCCCCATTTTTTTATGCTTATTGATTAACCTGATCCAACCAGCCCCATTTATCCTCGGTTTCACCGGTGAAGAGGCCAAAGAATGCTTGCTGAATGCGCTTGGTGATCGGGCCGCAGCGGCCTTCACCCACCTGAATACCATCAACGCTGCGTACCGGCGTGATCTCTGCGGCAGTACCGGACATAAACACTTCGTCGGCCAGGTACAGGGACTCGCGGGACAATACCTGCTCGCGGACTTCGAGGCCGAGATCTTTCGCCAGCTTGATGATAGCGTCGCGGGTGATGCCAGGCAGCGCGGAAGAGGTGAACGGCGGGGTAAACAGCACGCCATCCTTCACTTCAAACAGGTTTTCACCGGCGCCTTCAGAGATGTAGCCGTTCACGTCCAGCGCGATACCTTCCTGATAGCCATGGCGACG
The DNA here is from genome assembly GCF_019048985.1 of Klebsiella sp. PL-2018. Taxonomy (NCBI): domain Bacteria; kingdom Pseudomonadati; phylum Pseudomonadota; class Gammaproteobacteria; order Enterobacterales; family Enterobacteriaceae; genus Klebsiella; species Klebsiella sp. PL-2018. The sequence continues at coordinate 205,410 of NZ_CP077673.1, read as the reverse complement.
CGCTTCGCTGCCGACCAGCAGCGAAGAGAGATAGTTACCGCCGGCTTTGGCCGCGGTCGGAATAGTGTTTGGCGCCGCGCGATTCCAGGAAGAAACCATCGCATCGATCCCCTGATCCAGCGCTTCGGCACCCAGGTAGGCGCCCCACGGGAACGCCGCGATGATCACGTCAGTGCTATAGCCCGGAGGCGGGTTGACGCCCATACCCACGTCGCCGACGAAGACTAACGGGCGGATATAGGCGCTGGTCAGACTGTTTTTACGAATGACTTCACGGCAGGCTTCCATCAGCTCATCAACGCTCTGAGAAACCGGGAAACGATAGATTTTTGCTGAGTCATGCAAACGCTGCATATGTTCACGGTGACGGAACACCACCGGTCCCTTGTGAGAGTCGTAGCAACGGATGCCTTCAAATACGGAAGTCCCGTAGTGCAGCGCATGGGACATCACGTGAACCTTCGCCTCGCCCCACGGAACCATCTCACCATTGAACCAAATGTAATCAGCTTTTTTCGTCGTCATTGTTCTTCCTTTGCGCTCAGGCGCGAATTTGTTGTGATGTAGGTTGCTGGATCTCGACGCAGGCGACGTCCACCAGTTTGCTTAATTGACTAAACAGTAATTCGACGGGCCGCTGGCTGGCAACGGTCAGTTCAATATTAATATTCCGGGCATCGGCGGCGGTTGCCATATTCATCGCGCAAATCTGGAACCCGCGATGGCGCACGACGCGCAGCACGCGTTCTAACGTTTCTGGATTAGAGCGAGCCTGCAAGGCGACCTGATGTTGCATCATGATAATTTCTCCAGCATTTCTGCATTACTGGCACCGGGCGGCACCAACGGCCAGACGTTCTCAAGTTCGTCGATTGAGACATGAAGCAGGTAAGGCCCCTGGCTCGAAAGCATGGTGTCGAGTGCCGCTTCAACCTGGTCTTTACGGGTGATGTGTTGACCAGGGATGCCGAAGGCGCTGGCCAGAGTAAGGAAATCGGGGTTATCGGTAAGGGTGGTTTCGCTATAACGTTCCTGAAAAAACAGCTGTTGCCATTGTCGAACCATTCCTAAACGCTGGTTGTCCAGTAAGACTATCTTCAGCGGCAGCTGCTTGCGTTTTACGGTGCCCAGCTCCTGCACGTTCATCATGAAGGAGCCGTCACCGGAGATACAGATAACCGTATCGTCTGGACGGGCCACCTGCGCGCCTACCGCTGCGGGCAAGCCGAAACCCATAGTGCCTAATCCGCTGGAAGTGATGAAATTCTCCGGGCGCGTATAGGTCATATGCTGCGCTGACCACATCTGATGCTGGCCCACATCGGTTGTCACGACGCAGTCTGCGGGTTTGCGATCGGAAAGCTGCTTCAGCAGCAGCGGGGCATAGATAGCGTCTCCCGGATGATCGTAGCGCCAGGCATGCTCGGCGCGCAGCTGCGCATTACGCTGGCGCCAGGCGTCGATAGACAGCGGCTGCTGGAGCGCGGGCAGCATCACATTCAAATCGCCGGTCAGGCCGATATGTGCCTGACGGAGCTTGTTCAGTTCAGCCGGATCGATATCCATATGGATAACTTTGGCGTGCGGGGCAAACGTATTCAGCTTGCCGGTGACGCGATCGTCAAAACGGGCGCCTACCGCGATCAGCAGGTCACATTCCTGTACTGCAAGGTTGGCCGCTTTAGTACCGTGCATCCCCAGCATGCCCAGATAGTAGGGATAATCCGCCGCTACCGCACCCAGCCCTTTCAGGGTAGACGTCACGGGCATTTGCGTAACGGCAAGAAATTCGCGCAGCGCCGGTACCGCCTGCGCCATCCCCACGCCGCCGCCAACGTATAACATCGGCTTCTGCGACTGGGTCAGCATCTGCAAAGCGTATTCGATATCCGCATATGGAAAATCAACGTCGTCGGCTACCATGGAAAAATGCGGATCGAGATCGCCCTGAGCCAGCTGGATATCCTTTGGGATATCGACCAGCACGGGACCGGGACGCCCGGAGTTTGCTACGTGGAAAGCTTCGGCAATGATGCGCGGCAGTTCTTCCAGCGACTGCACCAGGAAACTGTGCTTGGTGCATGCCAGCGATAAGCCGAGGACATCAACTTCCTGGAATGCGTCGGTGCCAATGAACGGGGCCGCAACCTGGCCGGTGATAGCAACAACGGGAACGGAATCAAGCAGCGCGTCGGCGAGGCCGGTGATCAGGTTGGTTGCGCCAGGCCCCGAAGTGGCGATACACACCCCGGTTTTGCCGGTAGCCCTGGCATAGCCGATAGCCGCCATAGCCGCGCCCTGTTCATGCCGGCACAGTAGGTGTTCCACGCCGCCGTCATACAATGCATCGTAAACCGGCATAATTGCTCCACCCGGATAGCCAAAAACGGTATCGACTCCCTGTGCTCGCAAAGCATGTACCACCCACCGCGCCCCATTCATAGTTACTTCCCCGTCGTAGATCGAGAGAAACAGAATTTTATGCTACCAGCCATCGTCTGCTCCTCTTTTCTGTTTTTAAGTTATAAAAAAACCCCCGGACCTTTCGGTGCGGGGGTCTTAGTTCGTTAAGGCTTGTTTTTTAAGCCTTTCCTCGTCCAAGTGCAGCCCCGCACGGTGGGATAATAATCACCACCACGCTAATCACGACCAGGCTAATCACTCGTAGAAGGGCTGTCATTTTATGTTCTTTCTGGCTTCATGTTCGAAGGAATACCTAAAGAGGTACCACAGACTTCGCGTTAAACACAAGATTTTTTTATGACCTCATTTCTTACCTTGCTAACCATTTAAGAAAAAACAATTGTTTTTAATGGGAAAAATATGAAATGAAAATATTTCAATTTGTGGCGTACTCCACAGCTCTTTCTCATCTTGTTGCCTGATGACAGCATTTTACGAGCCGGCATCCATCACCAGTGCAAAGCGGAAATTGCCGGAAAATTGGCTGGGAGCAAGCATGCAGAATTTAATATTGCCGAATTACTCAACAGCAAATCCCCGACATAATCCCGGTTCTCAGGAGGTGTTATGTCACTCGCCATTGTTTACACCCGCGCCGCTCTCGGGATCGGTGCCCCGCTTATCACGGTTGAAGTTCATATCAGCAACGGGCTCCCAGGCCTGACAATGGTAGGACTGCCTGAAACAACGGTTAGAGAAGCGCGTGACCGGGTACGTAGTGCGATTATCAACAGCGGTTACGCTTATCCGGCGAAAAAAATCACCATCAATCTGGCCCCGGCCGATCTACCAAAAGAAGGGGGAAGATATGATTTACCTATCGCTCTCGCGCTTCTGGTGGCCTCAGAGCAGCTAAAGGCCCCCAGGCTAAATCAATATGAGTTTGTCGGCGAGCTGGCGCTTACAGGCGCTCTGCGTGGCGTTCCTGGGGCCATATCCAGCGCCATGGAGGCCATAAAAGCGGGGCGGAAGATTGTTATCTCTAATGAGAATTCTCCAGAGGTGGGGTTAATCGGCGGCAGTGACTGCCTTATCGCCACCGATCTCCAGGAAGTCTGCGCTTTTCTCGAAGGTCGACATACCCTGGCTAACCCCCTTCCAGAAGGGGAATATTCGGATGAAACATCGGTTGATCTGCGTGATGTTATTGGCCAGCGGCAGGGGAAACGAGCGCTGGAAATCATCGCTGCAGGTGGTCACAACCTGCTGATGATAGGCCCGCCCGGCACAGGAAAAACGATGCTCGCCAGTCGATTACCGGGACTACTGCCGCCGCTGAGTAATCAGGAAGCGCTGGAAAGCGCGGCAATACTTAGCCTGGTCGATTCCAGGCATGCCATGAAAAATTGGCGCCGCAGGCCCTTTCGTGCCCCGCATCATAGCGCCTCCCTGGCGGCCATGGTGGGCGGAGGCTCAATTCCGGCACCGGGAGAGATCTCCCTTGCCCATAACGGAGTCCTGTTCCTGGATGAGCTGCCTGAATTCGAACGCAGGGTGCTGGATGCGTTACGCGAACCCATTGAGTCAGGGGTTATCCATATCTCACGCACGCGCGCCAAAATCGATTATCCAGCCCGTTTCCAGCTTATTGCAGCGATGAATCCCAGCCCGACAGGGCACTATCAGGGCCAGCATAATCGCGCTTCACCGGAACAGACGCTACGCTACCTGGGTCGTTTATCCGGCCCGTTTCTTGACCGATTCGATCTCTCCCTGGAGATCCCGCTTCCGCCGCCGGGGGTGCTCAGCCAGGGAACAAACGAAGAGGAAAGTAGCGCCTGCGTACGCCAACGTGTTCTGGCCGCACGCGAAAGGCAGCTATCGCGGCAGAAAAAACTTAACGCGCATCTGGGAAATGATGAGATGAAAATCTGCTGCCGGCTTCATAAAGATGACGCTGTCTGGCTGGAGCAGACGCTAATACAGCTCGGTCTTTCAATCCGCGCCTGGCAGCGCCTGATTAAAGTTTCCCGAACTATTGCCGATATTGAGGCAGTCGAACGCATCGAACGTCATCATTTGCAGGAGGCTCTCGGCTATCGGGCAATAGACAGAATGTTGAGCCATCTACAAAAAATGATGGCGTAAAAAAAGGGCTTACGCCCTTTTTCTTAATCATCGCTTTCTGTGTAATCTTCCGTACCTTCCACCTGCGGCTTGCCGCCGGACAGGGTATGGAAACGCTTCGGACGCTTAATGCGCGCCATGTACTTAATCCAGACGCGTTCTGCTTCCGTTGCGGGCTCACGTTCACCACGGCATACCGAAACAAACTGTTTTTCATCGTCGGTGACAGGCTCGCGTTTACCTAGTTCGAGTTCATTAAAGGCATAACCATGACGTTCCAGCAGTTGCGCCTCTTTGATGGTGAAATCTCCATGACGGGAAAACCCGCGCGGATAATTTTTATTGTCGAAAAAACGATTAGTTGTCGTAAAGCTTTCCGCCATCCTACACGCTCCTGATTCTTTGGCCGAGCTAATTATGGCGCGGAGTATTAGTTACGCTTGACAGAGCGTCAAACAAAACATTTAAATCATCACGACAAATAATTTTGCGGAGAAGAGTGTGGATACGGAATTGCTCAAGACTTTCCTTGAGGTGAGCAGAACTCGCCACTTTGGCCGAGCCGCAGAGGCGCTTTATCTGACGCAGTCAGCAGTTAGCTTTCGTATTCGTCAGCTGGAGAACCAGCTGGGGGTAAATCTTTTTACCCGTCATCGTAATAATATCCGTCTGACCTCAGCCGGAGAGAAACTGCTACCCTACGCCGAAACCCTGATGAATACCTGGCAAGCTGCGCGCAAGGAGGTCGCGAATGCTTCCCGCCATAATGAATTTTCGATCGGTGCCAGCGCTTCTCTGTGGGAATGCCTGCTTAATGGATGGCTGGGAAAGCTCTATACAGAGCCCTATAACCTACAGTTTGAGGCGCGGATTGCGCAGCGGCAATCGCTGGTCAAACAGCTGCACGAACGTCAGCTTGATCTCCTGATCACGACAGAATCGCCGAAGATGGATGAACTAAGCAGCCAGTTGCTGGGTAATTTTACCCTGGCGCTTTATTGTGCCTCTCCGGCTAAATACACAAATGAATTGAATTATTTACGCCTGGAATGGGGGCCCGATTTCCAACAAAACGAAGCGGGATTGATCGGAAATGATGATATTCCTCTGCTGACCACCAGTTCTGCCGAGTTAGCTTACCAACAGCTCAGCGCGCTTAAGGGCTGTACATGGCTGCCCGTGCTCTGGGCACAGGGGAAAAATAATCTGCATACGGTGACCGACAGTGCGACGCTTTCAAGGCCTCTCTATGCGATTTGGCTACAGAACAGCGATAAACAAGCGCAGATTCGGGAGATCCTGAAGCACAATATATTGGGATAAACGCACTCCTCCAGGGATGGAGGACGATCGGCGGGAAATTTAAAGCAAAAAAAATCCTTTGCCTGAGCAAAGGATTATATATGGCAGGGGCGGAGAGACTCGAACTCGCGACACCCGGTTTTGGAGACCGGTGCTCTACCAACTGAGCTACGCCCCTAAAGTTTCTTATCATTAAGCCTGCTTAATCAGCAGGCTTAATTTTTTAATAAGTGGCGGAACGGACGGGACTCGAACCCGCGACCCCCTGCGTGACAGGCAGGTATTCTAACCGACTGAACTACCGCTCCACCGAATACTTCTGTAACCACCGGATTTATGCACCGGCTTACTACTTAATTTGATGCCTGGCAGTTCCCTACTCTCACATGGGGAGACCCCACACTACCATCGGCGCTACGGCGTTTCACTTCTGAGTTCGGCATGGGGTCAGGTGGGACCACCGCGCTAGTGCCGCCAGGCAAATTCTTTGTGCTCAGTACGCAATTCTTTATCGCGTACTCAACTCTGAATCTAAGCTGAAATTGTTGTCTTCTCAGTCCGCCAAAACATCTTCGGCGTTGTAAGGTTAAGCCTCACGGTTCATTAGTACCGGTTAGCTCAACGCATCGCTGCGCTTAAACACCCGGCCTATCAACGTCGTCGTCTTCAACGTTCCTTCAGGACTCTCAAGGAGTCAGGGAGAACTCATCTCGGGGCAAGTTTCGTGCTTAGATGCTTTCAGCACTTATCTCTTCCGCATTTAGCTACCGGGCAATGCCATTGGCATGACAACCCGAACACCAGTGATGCGTCCACTCCGGTCCTCTCGTACTAGGAGCAGCCCCCCTCAATTCTCCAGCGCCCACGGCAGATAGGGACCGAACTGTCTCACGACGTTCTAAACCCAGCTCGCGTACCACTTTAAATGGCGAACAGCCATACCCTTGGGACCTACTTCAGCCCCAGGATGTGATGAGCCGACATCGAGGTGCCAAACACCGCCGTCGATATGAACTCTTGGGCGGTATCAGCCTGTTATCCCCGGAGTACCTTTTATCCGTTGAGCGATGGCCCTTCCATTCAGAACCACCGGATCACTATGACCTGCTTTCGCACCTGCTCGCGCCGTCACGCTCGCAGTCAAGCCAGCTTATGCCATTGCACTAACCTCCTGATGTCCGACCAGGATTAGCTGACCTTCGTGCTCCTCCGTTACTCTTTAGGAGGAGACCGCCCCAGTCAAACTACCCACCAGACACTGTCCGCAACCCGGATTACGGGCCCACGTTAGAACACCAGCCATTAAAGGGTGGTATTTCAAGGATGGCTCCATGCAGACTGGCGTCCACACTTCAAAGCCTCCCACCTATCCTACACATCAAGGACCAGTGTTCAGTGTCAAGCTATAGTAAAGGTTCACGGGGTCTTTCCGTCTTGCCGCGGGTACACTGCATCTTCACAGCGAGTTCAATTTCACTGAGTCTCGGGTGGAGACAGCCTGGCCATCATTACGCCATTCGTGCAGGTCGGAACTTACCCGACAAGGAATTTCGCTACCTTAGGACCGTTATAGTTACGGCCGCCGTTTACCGGGGCTTCGATCAAGAGCTTCTCCGCGAGGATAACCCCATCAATTAACCTTCCGGCACCGGGCAGGCGTCACACCGTATACGTCCACTTTCGTGTTTGCACAGTGCTGTGTTTTTAATAAACAGTTGCAGCCAGCTGGTATCTTCGACTGATTTCAGCTCCACGAGCAAGTCGCTTCACTTACCATCAGCGTGCCTTCTCCCGAAGTTACGGCACCATTTTGCCTAGTTCCTTCACCCGAGTTCTCTCAAGCGCCTTGGTATTCTCTACCTGACCACCTGTGTCGGTTTGGGGTACGATTTGATGTTACCTGATGCTTAGAGGCTTTTCCTGGAAGCAGGGCATTTGTCACTTCAGCACCGTAGTGCCTCGTCATCACACCTCAGCGTTAGTGACGTTCCGGATTTACCTGGAACATCCGCCTACATGCTTAAACCGGGACAACCGTCGCCCGGCCAACATAGCCTTCTCCGTCCCCCCTTCGCAGTAACACCGAGTACAGGAATATTAACCTGTTTCCCATCGACTACGCCTTTCGGCCTCGCCTTAGGGGTCGACTCACCCTGCCCCGATTAACGTTGGACAGGAACCCTTGGTCTTCCGGCGTGCGGGTTTTTCACCCGCATTATCGTTACTTATGTCAGCATTCGCACTTCTGATACCTCCAGCAACCCTCACAGGCCACCTTCAACGGCTTACAGAACGCTCCCCTACCCAACAACACATAGTGTCGCTGCCGCAGCTTCGGTGCATGGTTTAGCCCCGTTACATCTTCCGCGCAGGCCGACTCGACCAGTGAGCTATTACGCTTTCTTTAAATGATGGCTGCTTCTAAGCCAACATCCTGGCTGTCTGGGCCTTCCCACATCGTTTCCCACTTAACCATGACTTTGGGACCTTAGCTGGCGGTCTGGGTTGTTTCCCTCTTCACGACGGACGTTAGCACCCGCCGTGTGTCTCCCGTGATAACATTCTTCGGTATTCGTAGTTTGCATCGGGTTGGTAAGTCGGGATGACCCCCTAGCCGAAACAGTGCTCTACCCCCGAAGATGAGTTCACGAGGCGCTACCTAAATAGCTTTCGGGGAGAACCAGCTATCTCCCGGTTTGATTGGCCTTTCACCCCCAGCCACAAGTCATCCGCTAATTTTTCAACATTAGTCGGTTCGGTCCTCCAGTTAGTGTTACCCAACCTTCAACCTGCCCATGGCTAGATCACCGGGTTTCGGGTCTATACCCTGCAACTTAACGCCCAGTTAAGACTCGGTTTCCCTGCGGCTCCCCTATACGGTTAACCTTGCTACAGAATATAAGTCGCTGACCCATTATACAAAAGGTACGCAGTCACCCAACAAGTGGGCTCCTACTGCTTGTACGTACACGGTTTCAGGTTCTTTTTCACTCCCCTCGCCGGGGTTCTTTTCGCCTTTCCCTCACGGTACTGGTTCACTATCGGTCAGTCAGGAGTATTTAGCCTTGGAGGATGGTCCCCCCATATTCAGACAGGATACCACGTGTCCCGCCCTACTCTTCGAGTTCACAACCTGTGTGCTTTAGTGTACGGGAGTATCACCCTGTACCCTGCGACTTTCCAGACGCTTCCACTAGCACACAAGCTGATTCAGACTCCGGGCTGCTCCCCGTTCGCTCGCCGCTACTGGGGGAATCTCGGTTGATTTCTTTTCCTCGGGGTACTTAGATGTTTCAGTTCCCCCGGTTCGCCTCGTTAACCTATGTATTCAGTTAACGATAGTGCAACGAATTGCACTGGGTTTCCCCATTCGGACATCGCCGGCTATATTGGTTCATATCACCTTACCGACGCTTTTCGCAGATTAGCACGTCCTTCATCGCCTCTGACTGCCAGGGCATCCACCGTGTACGCTTAGTCGCTTAACCTCACAACCCGAAGATGTTTCGTAAAACATCGTCGTGTCGCGAAAATTTGAGAGACTCGAACACACATTAACTGTGTGTCGTTTCAATTTTCAGCTTGATCCAGATTTTTAAAGAGCAAAACTTCGCAGTGAACCTTTTCAGGTACACTCTGAAGTTTTCTTGTGTTGTGCAGTAAAGATGGTGGAGCTATGCGGGATCGAACCGCAGACCTCCTGCGTGCAAAGCAGGCGCTCTCCCAGCTGAGCTATAGCCCCATCGTAGTTAAATCTCATCAACCTTAATTTCTGTTGAGGCAAGGCGTGGTGACACGAAGCATACTTAAAGTATGTGAGTGTCGCCGCAACGCAGCATCAGCAGAAATTTGGTAGGCCTGAGTGGACTTGAACCACCGACCTCACCCTTATCAGGGGTGCGCTCTAACCACCTGAGCTACAAGCCTGCAGAGATTTTTTACTGCTACATTTTCATCAGACAATCTGTGTGGACACTACAAAGGCAGGTTCTTTAAGGTAAGGAGGTGATCCAACCGCAGGTTCCCCTACGGTTACCTTGTTACGACTTCACCCCAGTCATGAATCACAAAGTGGTAAGCGCCCTCCCGAAGGTTAAGCTACCTACTTCTTTTGCAACCCACTCCCATGGTGTGACGGGCGGTGTGTACAAGGCCCGGGAACGTATTCACCGTGGCATTCTGATCCACGATTACTAGCGATTCCGACTTCATGGAGTCGAGTTGCAGACTCCAATCCGGACTACGACATACTTTATGAGGTCCGCTTGCTCTCGCGAGGTCGCTTCTCTTTGTATATGCCATTGTAGCACGTGTGTAGCCCTACTCGTAAGGGCCATGATGACTTGACGTCATCCCCACCTTCCTCCAGTTTATCACTGGCAGTCTCCTTTGAGTTCCCGACCGAATCGCTGGCAACAAAGGATAAGGGTTGCGCTCGTTGCGGGACTTAACCCAACATTTCACAACACGAGCTGACGACAGCCATGCAGCACCTGTCTCACGGTTCCCGAAGGCACCAAAGCATCTCTGCTAAGTTCCGTGGATGTCAAGAGTAGGTAAGGTTCTTCGCGTTGCATCGAATTAAACCACATGCTCCACCGCTTGTGCGGGCCCCCGTCAATTCATTTGAGTTTTAACCTTGCGGCCGTACTCCCCAGGCGGTCGACTTAACGCGTTAGCTCCGGAAGCCACTCCTCAAGGGAACAACCTCCAAGTCGACATCGTTTACAGCGTGGACTACCAGGGTATCTAATCCTGTTTGCTCCCCACGCTTTCGCACCTGAGCGTCAGTCTTTGTCCAGGGGGCCGCCTTCGCCACCGGTATTCCTCCAGATCTCTACGCATTTCACCGCTACACCTGGAATTCTACCCCCCTCTACAAGACTCCAGCCTGCCAGTTTCGAATGCAGTTCCCAGGTTGAGCCCGGGGATTTCACATCCGACTTGACAGACCGCCTGCGTGCGCTTTACGCCCAGTAATTCCGATTAACGCTTGCACCCTCCGTATTACCGCGGCTGCTGGCACGGAGTTAGCCGGTGCTTCTTTTGCGGGTAACGTCAATCGACAAGGTTATTAACCTTATCGCCTTCCTCCCCGCTGAAAGTACTTTACAACCCGAAGGCCTTCTTCATACACGCGGCATGGCTGCATCAGGCTTGCGCCCATTGTGCAATATTCCCCACTGCTGCCTCCCGTAGGAGTCTGGACCGTGTCTCAGTTCCAGTGTGGCTGGTCATCCTCTCAGACCAGCTAGGGATCGTCGCCTAGGTGAGCCGTTACCCCACCTACTAGCTAATCCCATCTGGGCACATCTGATGGCAAGAGGCCCGAAGGTCCCCCTCTTTGGTCTTGCGACGTTATGCGGTATTAGCTACCGTTTCCAGTAGTTATCCCCCTCCATCAGGCAGTTTCCCAGACATTACTCACCCGTCCGCCACTCGTCACCCGAGAGCAAGCTCTCTGTGCTACCGTTCGACTTGCATGTGTTAGGCCTGCCGCCAGCGTTCAATCTGAGCCATGATCAAACTCTTCAATTTAAGTTTGATGCTCGTGAATTAAACTTCGTAATGAATTACGTATGTTCACTCAGAGACTTGGTATTCATTTTTCGTCCGAGGACGTTAAGAATCCATGTCACTTTGAGTGCCCACACAGATTGTCTGATAAATTGTTAAAGAGCAGTTGCGACGCGCTTCAGCGCTCTGTCGCGAGGTCCCGTATAATACGTTTTCCTCATTCAGAGTCAAGCGATTATTTTCGCTTTTCTCTGCCGGTATTCATCGCTGAATCCCGCTGACCCGGCGGGCTGTAAGCCGTTGTTCCGTGTCAGTGGAGGCGCATTATAGGGAGTTCTGAGACGTTGACAAGCCCTGTTTTCAAAAAATCTTTCAACCGTCTCTTTTTTGTGCAAAACGCTATGAAAGCGCCAGTTTTTCCAGCGACTCGAAGCCATAGCGCCGCAAAACGCTCAAAAGCTGCTCAGTTTCAGGCGTCAGCGCCATACAGTACGCAATATTGGCATCACTCGATTTTGCGTCAGGTGCTTCGTGCTCTAATAGCCAGGCGGTGCGACGCGCAATCGCCGCTCCGGAGTCGATCATTCTCGTCCCTTCCGGCAGAACCTGCTGCAGCTCGTCTTGTATTAGAGGGAAATGCGTACACCCCAGCACAACCGTATCAGGTGGTTCCTGCATTCGTAGCCAGGGACGCAGGATACGCCGCAGTTCATCCAGCGGGACCGGCTCACCGTGCAGTTTGGCCTCTGCCAGTTCTACCAGCTCTGCCGACCCCAGCATTTCGATTTTGCATTCATTCGCAAAACGGGAGATCAGTTCGCGCGTATAAGGGCGTTTTACCGTTCCGCGCGTCGCCAGCAGGCCAACAACGCCATTCGCCGTTAAGCGGGCCGCCGGTTTTATCGCCGGAACGACGCCGACAACCGGAAAGGCGAATTTATCGCGTAAGGCGGGGAGGGAAACGGTACTTGCGGTGTTACAGGCAATAACGGCCAGCGCCAGAGGGTAACGCTGCTGAACCGCAGTCACAATCTCCAGGACGCGTTCAACAATAAACTCTTCACTCTTCTCGCCGTAGGGGAAAGCAACGTTGTCGAAAGCGTAGATATAATGCAGATTCGGCAGAAGCTGCCGAATCTCATTGTAAACCGACAGCCCACCGACGCCGGAATCAAACACCAGCACGGTGGGACGTGGATCAGAAGGTGTAGCTGCCAGACAAGTAGTATTCTCGTCCTGCAGTTTGGTAGCCATAAGCTGTCTCGTAATCTTTATCGAACAGGTTAGCTATTTTACCACGAACTGTCAGGCGATCGGTGATCGGATACGATGCAGAAACGTCTACCGTGCTGTAGCTCGGCAAAATTCTTTGCGTATTGTTGTACTGGGAGGTGTTGTTATCGTAACGCTTCCCATAATACTGCCAGGACACATCCATATCGACATCAAACATGGACCAGTCCAGCTGATACTTTGCCTGTCGTTTAGAACGTCGGGCCAGCACTTCACCGTTATCATCGTTACGCGGATCGACATACTGCAACGTTACGCGATGGCTGAAAATACCGGTATCGATACTCCCCGTCCATTCCACGCCTTTAATCGTCGCGGCATTGATATTGTCGTACTCCCCGTCATAGGTAACAGGATCGGAATAATAGGTAATCAGGTTAGTAATTTTGTAATGGTACGCGGACAAGCGCCAGTCCACGGGACCGGTGAGCCCTTCCAGCCCAGCTTCCCACTGTTTCGATTCTTCAGGTTTCAGATTAGGATTCGCGTTGATACCAAATCGAGTGGAGCCAAACTGTTGCCCTAAAGAAGGCGCGAGGAAGCCGGTACCGTAGCCGAGAGTCAGGCGATAATTTTCGACAAACTCCCAGCCTGCGGTAGTCTGCCAGGTACCGTGCCAGCCAAACTGCTCATCGTGGTCTTCACGTCCGGACGCTTCGAGGGTCACGTCGCCAACTTGCTGCTGGCCCGTCAGGTACAGTCCCGTATTGTCACGTTTGTAGGTATCCGACATCGCCGTGTCTGATGAAGTTAACCGCTGCTGCTGCCAGTCCACCCCTGCGCTGACAGAGCCATGACCGACAATAACGTTATTGCCCCACTGCAGGTTACGCTGCGTCATCCTGTCGAGCGTCGTCCCATCATTATAACGGCCATAAATACTGCTGTAGTTGTAGTCCTTTATCTTCTGATAGCTGGCGATGAGCTGGGAGGAATAAATTCCGGAATTAAAGTTCAGCCCCGCATCCCAGCTCTGGTTATAGAGCTGGCTTTCATCGGCGCTGTAGGCCGGGCTATACGGCGGGCTTCCCAGATCGTAATCAGAGTTGTTGGTGTAGCTGTGTCCGCGGAAGAAACCGTCAACATTCTCGTTAAATTTATGCTCGAGGCTGCCCCAAAACGTTTTATTACGAAAACCGTCGCGGTCGCCGTCGTGATCCCAGGTTGAATCGGGCTGAACGTTAAAGCCTTTATTACCCTCATAAGAACCCGCAATCGTCGCCACCGTATCGCCAAAGCGATGGCGCAGGGTACCGTCATATTGTTGGTAGCCTTTCGATCCTACCCCAGCGGTAATTTTGGATTGTTCTTTATCGGAATGCGTAATGACGTTAATCACGCCGCCCATTGCCCCGGAACCATAAATCGCTGAACGCGGGCCGCGGATATATTCGACGCGCTGCACCAGCGACAAAGGGATCTGGTTCAGATCGGGGTTATTTGTAATACCCGGTCGGGCCATGGGAACGCCGTCAACCAGCACCAGAACTTGTTTGGCTTCAGTACCACGGATAAACAGAGAGGAGGATTGACCCATGCCACCATTTTGCGCGACGTCCACGCCAGGCAATCGGCGCATCACATCGTTTAAATCTTTCGCCTGCCAGCGATCGATATCTTCCCGGGTAACCACATCGGTCGGCGCAAGAACCGTATTGACCGGCTGTTGAAAACGGTTTGCTGTGACCACTAACGTATCTGAATTGCTATCCTGCGCCCAGCCGGAAAATGCCGTGACGGAGAGCGCCGTCATCAGCGAAGCTTTTTTAATCATTTTTAAAGCATCCGTAATAAACAAAGGATGCCGCCGGCTCTATCAGTAGCACGCGATGATAGAAACCAAATGCGACGTATTCCGGCAGGTCTTCGGGCTTGGAGTGTTTAATGGACGAGGACTTCCCGCTAAATAGCCGCAGTGTCTGCATAATGCGCTCATCCCACTTTTCCTTACCGCTGCGCGTCAGCTCCAGATTTACACTGGATTCCCTATTAACTCATAGGACCGGTAGCACGATGCTATAATCAGAAACATATAGATGTCCAGACTTCTACCGTTATATTTCCTTATATCATCAGGGCTGGACATCCCCGGCGCTTTCCCTACAATCCCCGCGTACTTATTTTATTCAGGATGCATCATGACCCCCGAACACCTTCCTACCGAACAATATGAAGCGCAGCTGGCAGAAAAAGTCGTCCGTTTGCAGAAAATGATGGCGCCTTTTAGCGCCCCGGTTCCGGAAGTGTTTCGTTCGCCGGTCAGCCACTACCGCATGCGCGCAGAGTTTCGCCTGTGGCACGATGGCGACGATCTGTACCACATTATGTTCGACCAGCAGACCAAATCCCGGATCCGCGTCGAGACTTTCCCGGCCGCCAGCGAGCTGATTAATCAGCTGATGGCCGCGGTGATTGAGGGCGTACGCGATAACCCGGTACTGCGCCACAAACTGTTTCAGGTGGATTATCTCACCACCCTGAGTAACCAGGCCGTGATATCGCTGCTGTATCATAAAAAGCTCGACGATGAATGGCGTCAGCAGGCGGCGCGCTTGCGCGATGCGCTGCGGGCGCAAAATCTGAATGTGCACCTGATTGGCCGCGCCACGAAAACTAAAATCGAGCTGGATCAAGATTATATCGATGAACGCTTGCCGGTTGGCGGGCGTGAAATGATCTATCGTCAGGTTGAGAATAGCTTCACCCAGCCAAATGCGGCGATGAACATTCAGATGCTGGAGTGGGCTATCGACGCCACTAAAGGCGCAACCGGCGACCTGCTTGAGCTGTACTGCGGCAACGGCAACTTTTCGCTGGCGCTGGCGCG
Source organism: Klebsiella sp. PL-2018 (assembly GCF_019048985.1). NCBI lineage: Bacteria > Pseudomonadati > Pseudomonadota > Gammaproteobacteria > Enterobacterales > Enterobacteriaceae > Klebsiella > Klebsiella sp. PL-2018. Next base: position 189,941 of record NZ_CP077673.1, on the reverse strand, counting down.
TAATTTCGAACGCGTGCTGGCAACGGAAATCGCCAAACCGTCCGTCGCGGCGGCGCAATACAATATTGCAGCGAACCACATTGATAACGTGCAGATTATCCGCATGTCGGCGGAAGAGTTTACCCAGGCGATGAACGGCGTGCGGGAGTTTAACCGCCTGCAGGGAATCGACCTGAAGAGCTATCAGTGCGAGACGATTTTCGTCGATCCGCCGCGCAGCGGGCTGGATAGCGAAACGGAGAAAATGGTGCAGGCGTATCCGCGTATTCTCTATATCTCCTGCAATCCGGAGACCCTATGCCAGAACCTGGAAACGCTCAGTGAGACCCACGAGATCGCGCGCCTGGCGCTATTCGACCAGTTCCCCTATACCCATCATATGGAATGCGGCGTGCTGCTAACGAAGAAGTAAAGCTACGCGAGAAAACCCGGCAACAGCGCTGCTGCCGGGTGAGAGATTATTCAGCGACCGCGTTCTTGCGGTTGCGTAACCTGTAGCCAATCCAGAACACCATAATCACCGACAGAACCGCCGGGAAGAAATTAGAGCCGATGTCCGGATATTCCGCGCGCACGACGGTACTGTAAACCAGCACCCCGAGAATAAAACAGGCAGCGGCGAGCCCCGGCAAACCCACGGGCATACTACGATTCTGATAGCGCTGATGCAGGCAGTAAACCGTCAGCACCAACGACAAAATGGGGAAGATGGAAAAAGGGACAATGGAGCTGAACAGCGCGGCGAAGGTACCATTAATGGATAAACCTGCGATCAGCGCCAGCAGCAGCGTACCTCTATCTTGTACTGAGTGTTTCATTGCTCGTCCTTCACGTTATTCGGAATGATTTGATATTTTTTCTTGTTCACGGCGATACCAGTAATACGCGCCTTTCGAGATCATTCTGAGCTGCAGCACCAGGCGTTCTTCCAGCTGTCGACGCTGCTCCGGGCCCACATCGAGAGCCTCGGCGCCAGCGCTAAATACGATGGTGACCATAGCTTCAGCCTGCGCTTCGGTAAAGGCGCGCGGCATATGGTTTTCGATTTCTAAATAGTCGGCAAGTTCCGCGATAAAATGCTGAATTTCACGCGCCACGGCGGCACGAAACGCCGCGGAGGTACCGGAGCGTTCCCGCAGCAGCAGGCGGAAGGCGTTCGGGTTGTTGCCAATGAATTCCATAAAGGTGGAAACAGAGGTGCGAATGACGCTGCCGCCTTTAGCGATACGCTGGCGCGCCTGGCGCATCAGCTGACGCAGCATGAGCCCGCTTTCATCCACCATGGTCAGACCCAGCTCATCGACATCGCGAAAATGACGATAGAAGGACGTCGGGGCGATCCCCGCTTCCCGCGCCACTTCGCGCAGGCTCAAGCTGGCAAAACTGCGCTCAGCACTCAGCTGACTGAATGCCGCTTCCACCAGCGAACGCCGGGTTTTTTCTTTTTGTTGCGCTCTTACGCCCATCACGTTGTCTGAATCCTTCCATAAGCCCTTCCGGCACTATACCAGAGATTAGAACTAATCGGTTTACACTGGATTGTGAATGATTGTTTACGAGCTGTTTCTGCTTTTATGCCGCAAAAAAGCACAACGATAATTGGGTTAAAGCGCGGCGAATGTTATCATCGTGTTTATTTTATGTATAAAACAGGTGAGTAATGCCATGTCACACTCTTGGGATTATGATGCAATTGTGATTGGTTCCGGTCCTGGCGGAGAAGGCGCCGCCATGGGGCTGGTGAAACAGGGAGCACGCGTTGCCGTCATTGAGCGCTACCATAACGTCGGCGGCGGTTGTACCCACTGGGGTACCATCCCGTCAAAAGCCCTCCGCCATGCCGTCAGCCGTATTATCGAGTTTAACCAAAATCCCCTCTACAGCGACCATTCCCGTCTTCTTCGTTCTTCCTTCGCCGACATCCTGAATCATGCCGACAGCGTCATTAACCAGCAAACCCATATGCGTCAGGGTTTCTATGAGCGTAACCACTGCGAAATCCTGCAGGGCAATGCCCATTTTGTTGATGAACACACTATCGCGCTGGAGTGTCACGACGGTACCGTGGAAACGGTGACGGCGGAAAAGTTCGTGATTGCCTGTGGTTCACGCCCGTACCATCCGACAGACGTCGACTTCCATCATCCGCGCATTTATGACAGCGACTCGATTCTCAGCCTGCATCACGAACCGCGCCATGTGATCATCTACGGTGCCGGGGTGATCGGCTGCGAATATGCGTCGATCTTCCGGGGAATGGAAGTCAAAGTGGATCTGATCAACACCCGCGATCGTCTACTGGCGTTTCTCGATCAGGAGATGTCCGACTCGCTCTCCTATCACTTCTGGAACAGCGGCGTGGTCATTCGCCACAATGAAGAGTACGAAAAGATTGAGGGCGTTGATGACGGCGTCATCATGCATCTGAAATCCGGCAAAAAGCTCAAAGCGGACTGCCTGCTGTACGCTAACGGCCGCACCGGGAACACCGACTCACTGGCGCTGGAAAATATCGGTCTGCAAACCGACAGCCGCGGCCAGCTGAAGGTCAACAGCATGTATCAAACCGCCCTGCCGCATATTTATGCCGTCGGCGATGTGATTGGCTATCCAAGCCTGGCCTCCGCCGCCTACGACCAGGGCCGCATCGCTGCCCAGGCGCTGGTAAAAGGCGAGGCATCGGCGCACCTGATTGAGGATATCCCTACCGGGATTTACACTATTCCGGAAATCAGCTCCGTCGGTAAAACCGAGCAGCAGCTGACGGCAATGAAGGTGCCTTACGAGGTGGGTCGCGCACAGTTCAAACATCTGGCCCGGGCGCAGATCGTCGGCATGAGCGTCGGTACGCTGAAGATCCTCTTTCATCGCGAAACGAAAGAGATCCTCGGGATTCACTGCTTTGGCGAGCGCGCGGCCGAAATTATTCACATCGGCCAGGCGATAATGGAGCAGAAAGGCGGTGGTAACACCATTGAGTACTTCGTTAACACCACCTTTAACTATCCGACGATGGCGGAAGCCTATCGGGTAGCGGCGTTAAATGGCTTAAACCGCCTGTTTTAACGCGGCGTCGAAATGGCCATCCATCTTACCGCGGATGGCCTCCGCCAGATGTTCATAGCGGCTACGCAGCGGCGAACCCGGGCGATAAACCAGCCCCACGGTACGTCTCGGCTCCGGCTTGATGCAGGGCACATAGACCACGCCATCGCGCTTTCTCTCCTGCGGCACGGCCAGGGCTGGCAACAGCGTGATGCCGCTACCGGCAGCCACCATGTTACGCAGCGTTTCGAGGCTCGTCGCCCGGAAATGGGTATCTTCATCGGCGCCCGCTTCAAAACAAAAGCCCATCGCCTGATCGCGCAGGCAGTGCCCATCTTCCAGCATCAGCAGCTTTTCACCGGCCAGGTCCGACATCGGCACGCACTCGCGGTTCGCCCACGGGTGATCTTCGTAGATAGCCAGCATCATGGGCTCATCAAACAGCGGCACCTCAATAAACGCTTCGCTCTCTTTGACCAGCGCCAGAATCGCGCAGTCGAGCTTACCGCTATCAAGCTGCGCTAAAAGCTGATGGGTTTGTGCTTCATGCAGATACATTTCCAGCTTGGGAAAGGTCTGGTGCAGCATCGGGATAATCAACGGCAACAGATAAGGGCCAATCGTCGGGATCAGTCCAATATGCAGCGGCCCGGACATGGTCTCTCCCTGCTGGCTCGCCATTTCCTTAAGCACTTTGACTTCTCGTAGCACGGTACGCGCCTGATCCACCAGCAGCAGCCCTGCCTGGGTGAACAGAACCTTACGGCTGGTGCGCTCCAGCAACATCACGCCGAGTTCATCCTCCAGCTTACGGATTTGCCCGCTGAGCGTCGGTTGGCTGACGTGGCAAGAATCCGCCGCACGGCGGAAGTGGCGGTGTTCGGCTAGCGCTACCAGATATTCAAGATCGCGAATATTCATTATTCATCCTCCATCGCCACGATAGTCCATGGCGATAGATAGAATAGCAACGAACGATTATCCCTATCAAGGTTTCTGTTCAATAATAAACCCATAAATGAGGAAAAGTTCAGAAAATCATTGAGCTTCCTCATCACCTCTCTACCCGGATAACTAAAGCCAACGTGAACTTTTGCGGACCTTGTGTCCGCTTTTTTTTGCATAAAAAAGCCCGGAGTTACCCGAGCTTCGTATATTTACCGCCTTAAAAGCAGCCCCGCAGGCGGATCACACCAGACGCTGTTTAGCGTCGGCAATCGCCTGAGCCACCTGCTGAGGAGAAACGCCACCTTTAGCCGCACGCTTATCCAGACACGACTGCAGCGCCAGAATCGGATAGACGTCATCCGCAATCACGGGGCTAAATTTCTGCAAATCGGCCAGAGGCAGATCCTCCAGCGGCTTGCCCTGGGCAATGGCTTCCACTACCGCTTCACCGACAATATGGTGCGCTTCACGGAACGGTACGCCTTTGGCAACCAGGTAATCCGCCAGTTCGGTGGCGTTGGCGTAACCCTGCTGCGCGGCTTCTTCACAACGCGGGCGTTTTACCTGAATACCGTCGAGCACCAGTGCCGCCATATGCAGGCAGTCGAGCCAGGTATCAAGCGCGTCAAACAGGCCTTCTTTATCTTCCTGCATATCTTTGTTGTAGGCCAGCGGTAGACCTTTGAGGGTCATCATCATGCCGGTCAGCGCACCCTGCACGCGGCCGCATTTACCGCGGATCAGCTCCAGCGCATCCGGGTTTTTCTTCTGCGGCATCAGGGATGAGCCAGAAGTCACGCGGTCAGAAAGCTCAACAAAGCCCGCTTCGCCGGTATTGAAGAAGATCAGATCTTCAGCAAAACGCGACAGGTGGACCATACCGATTGAGGCATCGGACAGCAGTTCCAGTACGTGATCGCGATCGGACACGCTGTCCAGACTATTGCGGGTCGCCGATGCGAAGCCCAGCCAGCCGGCAAGCTGTTCACGATCGATTTCATAGGCGGTACCCGCCAGCGCTCCGCAGCCCAGCGGGCTGACGTCCAGACGTTTAAGCGCATCCTGCAGGCGGCTTTCATCACGCGCCAGCATTTCGACATAGGCCAGACACCAGTGGGCAAACGTCACCGGCTGCGCGCGCTGCAGGTGGGTATAGCCCGGCATAACGGCGTCCTGATTATTCTCCGCCGTCTCAACCAGCGCGCTTTGTAGCTGACGATTCGCCGACAGCAGTTCCATCACGGTATCTTTGCACCACAGCTTCAGGTCGGTCGCCACCTGGTCATTACGGCTACGTCCGGTGTGCAGCTTTTTGCCCAGTTGGCCGACCTTGTCGATTAGCTTACCTTCCACCCAGCTATGAATATCTTCCGCATCGCTTTCAAGGATCTGCTGCGGGTTAGCCCGCACGTCTTCCAGCAGAACGTTCAGCGCCTCTTCCAGCTGTAGCTGCTCATCGGCGGACAGTACGCCCACCGTCACCAGCGCTTTGGACCAGGCAACAGAGCCAACGATATCCTGCTCCGCCAGGCGATAGTCAAAGCGCAAAGAGTCGTTGAACTGTTTGAACCGCTGATCCGCTGCCTGAGTAAAACGCCCACCCCAAAGTGCCATAACATGCTTCCTTAATATCTTTGAATTTTATTACCCGGCGACGCTACGCTTACCGGGCCGACAAAATGATAAATTGATTATGCCAGTATACGCGTGCCGATCGGCGTGCCGTTAAACAGCGCAGGGAGCTGCTCCGCGTGGCGCCAGGAGGCGATATCGACCGGGCGGCCTAATGTCCGCGCCGCGTCCAGGGCCGCATTCACTTTGACGATCATGCCGTCGGTGATAATGCCCTGCTCGATCAGCTGTTCAGCCTTCTCGGCGGTCATTTCCGCGATGCGCTGCCCTTTGCCATCAAGAATGCCGCTTACGTCAGACAGCAGAATCAGGTCTGCGCCGAGCGTTGCCGCCAGCGCGGTCGCCGCCTGGTCGGCGTTAACGTTCATCAACTCGCCTTCATCGGTGACGCCGATGGAGCTAACGACCGGCATATAACCGCCCGCCAGCAGCGTGTTAATCAGCGCCGGAGAACCCGGCTGAGCGAATCCGACATGACCCAGCTCTTCATCAAGCTGCGTCACTTTGACGCTATCGCCATCGCCGAGGAATAGCCCAACGGCAGCCAGGCCGTGCTTCTTCGCCCACGCCAGCAGCGTTTTGTTGGCGGTTCCCGCCAGCGCGCCGGTAATAATGTCGATCTGATCCGCCGGCGTGACCCGCAGACCGTTTTTCTTTTTCACCGGCAGGTTGAGCTGCTTCATGAGTTCATCCACCACGCAGCCGCCGCCGTGCACAATAATCAGCGGGCGCTGATGGGATTCGCGGTAGTTCACCAGTGCCGTAAACAGGCGCTCAAGCGCTTCTTCGCTGTCCAGCAGGACGCCGCCAAGTTTGATAATTAAAGGATTCATCATCACACCTTAAATAAGAGACTGCGTCTCAGCGAAGCCGAAACGAATATTTGCGCACTGCACGGCCTGCGCGGCCGCACCTTTCAGCAGGTTATCTTCCGCCGCCACCACGATGATATGTTCATCCTGGACCGCAAAACCGATATCACAGAATGGCAGACCCACGACATTTTTCAATGCAGGGACACCTTTATCGTATAAACGTACCAGCGGCTTATCCGCATAGGCCTGCTGGAATACCGCCGCCACCTGCTCTTTGCTCACGCCAGGCTTCAGACGGCAGGTAATGGTTTCCAGAATCCCACGCTTAAAATTGCCCAGATGCGGAGTAAAAATAACGTCCGCGCCCAGGTGGGTTGAAATTTCCGGGTGATGACGGTGGTTGAAAACGCCGTAGGGTTGCAGGCTGACTTCGCAGAAGCTATTGCCGATAGAGGCTTTACGCCCGGCGCCGCTGACCCCGCTGGTCGCGTTGATCACCGGCCACTGGTTAAGATCCAGCAGCCCCGCGTCGATCAGCGGTTTTAACGATAGCTGAGCCGCCGTCGGGTAGCAGCCCGGTACGGCGATCAGATTGGCTTCTTTTAGCTTTTCGACGCTCCACTCGGCCAGGCCGTAAACCGCCTGCTCCAGCAGTTCAGGGTGCTGATGAGTGAAACCGTAATATTTTTCATAGAAGGCGCCGTCATTAACGCGGAACGCCCCGGAAAGATCGAACACGACGCAGCCAGCGGCGAGAAACTGCGGCGCCAGGTCATGGCTTACCTCGTGCGCGGTAGCCAGAAAAACGACATCGACTCCGGCGCTAAACTCGCTGATATCGGACATCGGCTGCAGCGGCAGATCGACAATGCCTTTCAGCTGCGGATGCAAATCGGAAACTAATTTTCCCGCATCATTGCTTTGCGCGGAGACCGTCAATGCGGTTATGGTCATATGAGGATGGCGATTTACATAGGCCACTAGCTCTGCGCCGGCATAACCGCTGGCGCCCACAATCAGCGTGTTCAACATTGGGGCTCTTCACCTTCTTGCTTACGTATATTTGCCCTGGAAGACCGTTGCCTTCCCCACCCTGTTGAGCCGTAAGAGCATCATCCTTACATTCGATGGGTTTTCTTACGCTCAACGATAATGTATTTTTATTCACAAATAATGCATTAATATTGATACTATCACGACCCGAGGTGTGTCAACAATGAAAAACAAATTACCGCCCTTTATCGAGATTTACCGCGCGCTGATCGCCACACCTTCCATCAGCGCAACCGAAGAGGCGCTGGATCAAAGCAATGAGTCTTTAATCAATTTACTGGCAGGCTGGTTCCGCGATATCGGCTTTAATGTTGAAGTTCAGCCAGTCCCGGATACGCGTAATAAATTCAACCTGCTGGCCAGCAGCGGCCACGGCGCTGGCGGCCTGCTGCTTGCCGGGCACACCGATACCGTCCCGTTTGATGATGGCCGCTGGACCCGCGACCCTTTTACCCTGACCGAGCACGACAATAAGCTGTACGGTCTCGGCACCGCGGATATGAAAGGCTTCTTCGCTTTTATTCTCGACGCCCTGCGCGACGTTGACCTCACTCAGCTGAAAAAGCCGCTCTATATTCTGGCGACGGCCGATGAAGAGACCAGCATGGCCGGTGCCCGCTACTTCGCCGAAACGACCCAGCTGCGACCGGACTGCGCCATTATCGGCGAGCCCACGTCGCTGCAGCCGATACGCGCGCACAAAGGCCACATGTCCAACGCGGTTCGCATTCAGGGGCAGTCGGGCCACTCCAGCGACCCGGCACGCGGCGTCAACGCGATTGAACTGATGCACGACGCCATTGGCCGCATCATGCAGCTGCGCGACGACTTAAAAGAGCGTTATCACTACGCCGCGTTTACCGTCCCGTATCCCACACTTAACCTCGGGGCAATTCACGGCGGCGATGCCTCCAACCGCATTTGCGCCTGCTGCGAACTGCATATGGATATTCGTCCGCTGCCCGGAATGACGCTCAACGATCTCAACGGGCTCCTTAACGAAGCGCTGGCGCCGGTGAGCGAGCGTTGGCCTGGTCGCCTGACCGTTTCTGAACTGCATCCGCCGATCCCCGGTTACGAATGTCCGCCGGACCATAAGCTGGTTGAGGTCGTCGAAAAACTCCTCGGCGCGCAAACCGACGTGGTCAACTACTGTACCGAAGCGCCGTTTATTCAGACCCTCTGCCCAACGCTGGTGTTAGGCCCGGGCTCTATCAACCAGGCCCACCAGCCGGATGAGTACCTGGAAACGCGCTTTATTAAGCCGACCCGCGAGCTCATCACTCAGGTGGTTCACCATTTTTGCTGGCATTAAATAAATACCCATTCTCTCGTGCGATTTTATCGGCGCGAGAGGGTGACAATTATCACATTTTCATAAGCAACGCTTATCAAGCGACCTCCGAGTTAAATTTCGCAAATTGCCGCCATTTATTCGTTTGCTGAAGCGATTTCGCAACAATTGACGTGGGGGTTTTTACGTGGCTTTATAAAAGACGGTTGCTTATCCACTGCTCAAATTATCGAGCGCCGGATATAACAAAATAAAATGAGATGGGGTGTCTGGGGTAACATGAACGAACAATATTCCGCTTTGCGTAGTAATGTCAGTATGCTCGGTAAGGTGCTGGGCGACACCATCAAGGATGCGCTGGGAGAAAACATTCTTGATCGTGTCGAAACTATCCGTAAGTTGTCCAAATCTTCTCGCGCTGGCAATGAAGCCAACCGCCAGGAGCTGCTCACCACGCTGCAAAACTTGTCCAACGACGAGCTGCTGCCGGTGGCGCGCGCCTTTAGCCAGTTTCTGAACCTAGCGAATACCGCTGAGCAATACCACAGCATTTCGCCAAAAGGCGAAGCGGCCAGTAATCCGGAAGTGATTGCCCGCACCCTGAGAAAGCTCAAAGAGCAACCCAATCTCAACGAAACGATTATTAAACAAGCCGTTGAATCCCTGTCGCTGGAGCTGGTGCTGACCGCGCACCCGACCGAAATCACGCGGCGTACGCTGATCCACAAGATGGGCGAGATCAACAGCTGCCTGAAGCAGCTCGATAACAACGACATTGCGGACTATGAACGTCATCAGGTCATGCGCCGTCTGCGCCAGCTGATTGCCCAGTCGTGGCACACCGATGAAATCCGCAAGCATCGCCCTACCCCGGTGGATGAAGCCAAATGGGGCTTCGCGGTTGTCGAAAATAGCCTGTGGGAAGGCGTACCGAACTACCTGCGCGAGCTGAATGAACAGCTGGAAGATAACCTGAACTATCGGCTGCCGGTCGATTTTGTTCCGGTTCGCTTTACGTCCTGGATGGGCGGCGACCGCGACGGCAACCCGAACGTGACCGCCGACATTACCCGCCACGTCCTGCTGCTCAGCCGCTGGAAGGCAACCGATCTGTTCCTGAAAGATGTCCAGCTGCTGATTTCCGAGCTGTCGATGGTTGAGTGCACCGACGAGCTGCGTGAGCTGGCAGGCGCGGAAGGCGCTCAGGAACCCTATCGTTACCTGATGAAAAAACTGCGCACGCAGCTGATGGAGACCCAGGCCTGGCTGGAAGCGCGCCTGAAAGGACAGAAACTGCCGAAACCGGCGGGCCTTATCACGCAAAACGAGCAGCTGTGGGAACCGCTTTACGCCTGTTACCAGTCGCTACAAGCCTGCGGTATGGGCATTATCGCCAACGGCGAGCTGCTCGATACCCTGCGCCGCGTAAAAGCCTTTGGCGTACCGCTGGTGCGTATCGATATCCGTCAGGAAAGCACCCGCCACACCGAAGCGCTGGGCGAAATGACCCGCTATCTCGGCATCGGCGACTATGAAAGCTGGTCAGAAGCCGATAAACAGGCCTTCCTGATCCGCGAACTGAACTCCAAGCGTCCTCTGCTGCCGCGCCAGTGGGAGCCAAGCGAAGAGACGCGCGAAGTGCTCGAGACGTGCAAAGTCATCTCCGAAGCGCCGCGCGGCTCTATTGCGGCCTACGTGATTTCGATGGCCAAAACGCCGTCAGACGTCCTGGCCGTGCATCTGCTGTTGAAAGAGGCCGGCATCGGCTTCGCGCTGCCGGTCGCCCCGCTGTTCGAAACGCTGGACGACCTGAATAACGCCGACGACGTTATGACCCAGCTGCTGAATATCGACTGGTATCGCGGCTTTATTCAGGGCAAGCAGATGGTCATGATCGGCTATTCCGACTCGGCGAAAGATGCGGGCGTGATGGCCGCCTCCTGGGCGCAGTATCAGGCGCAGGACGCGTTAATTAAGACCTGTGAAAAAGCCGGCATTGAACTGACGCTGTTCCACGGTCGCGGCGGTTCTATCGGCCGCGGCGGCGCGCCGGCGCACGCGGCCCTGCTCTCTCAGCCTCCGGGAAGCCTGAAAGGCGGCCTGCGCGTTACCGAACAGGGCGAGATGATCCGCTTTAAATACGGCCTGCCGGAAGTCACCATCAGCAGCCTGTCGCTCTACACCAGCGCGATTCTGGAAGCCAACCTGCTGCCGCCGCCGGAGCCAAAAGCGCAATGGCGCGACATCATGGCCGAGCTGTCCGACGTCTCCTGCGAGATGTATCGCGGCTACGTGCGTGAAAATAAAGATTTTGTTCCTTACTTCCGTTCCGCGACGCCGGAGCAGGAGCTGGGCAAACTGCCGCTGGGCTCGCGTCCGGCCAAACGTCGCCCGACCGGCGGCGTCGAGTCGCTGCGCGCCATTCCGTGGATCTTTGCGTGGACGCAAAACCGCCTGATGCTGCCAGCCTGGCTGGGCGCCGGCGCCGCGCTGCAAAAAGTCGTTGAAGGCGGCAAGCAGAGCGAGCTGGAAAGCATGTGCCGCGACTGGCCGTTCTTCTCTACCCGCCTCGGCATGCTGGAGATGGTCTACTCAAAAGCCGACCTGTGGCTGGCGGAATATTACGATCAGCGTCTGGTGAAACCGGAACTGTGGAAGCTGGGCGAAGAGCTGCGTGAACTGCTGTCCGCCGATATCAACGTGGTACTGGCAATCGCCAACGACTCCCACCTGATGGCCGACCTGCCGTGGATCGCGGAGTCCATCCAGCTACGTAATATCTATACCGACCCGCTGAACGTGCTCCAGGCCGAGCTGCTCCATCGTTCACGTCTGGCGGAAGAGAAAGGTGAAAAACCGGACCCGCGCGTTGAACAAGCGCTGATGGTCACCATCGCAGGCGTTGCGGCAGGCATGCGTAACACCGGCTAGTTCGCCCTGAGAAACCTGTAGCCCGGCTAAGCGTAGCGCGAGCCGGGTTAAAAACCATAGCTCCGGTAAGCATCGCGTTTACCGGAGCTTTTTTTAGTGGTGCAGCATTTCGTCGACAATCTGCTCTTTATGCAGGGCATAAGGATAGTAGGTTGGCCAGTTATCCATCTCTTTCAGCAGCGCTTCCTGGGACTCATTGCCCATAAAGATATGGAAATGTTGGGACTTGCGCGGCGCGATGGTGTGATCGCTAAACTGAACAAACTTCGGCGCTTTTGAATCCGCCTGCTGGCATTCGAACAGGTAGCGCACGCCTTTTTTACCGGATGCGTAGGTCAGAATTTTGTAGCCGGAATAGGCGTACCGGCAGGCGTTGACGGTTTTCCCGACGTGAAACTCCATGACGTTATCTTCGATACCAATCTGGTCCACATCGGTAGCGTAGCCCTTCTTATAATACTCCCGATATTCCGCCACGCTTTTACCGGCTTTTTTGGCCTTCTGCTCCAGCACGGCATCTAAATCGCCGTTCAGCAGATAGGGATTAACCGACTGCCAGATACCCTCCCAGTCGCTCAGCGCCCTGTCCTTTACGTCCTGGTCGGCAAAAATGCCTTCACTCGCCTTCTGCTCCGCTTCGGTCAGCGCCGGGCCATGGCTATGGTGGCCGTGGGCGACCGCCTGACTGCTCGCCAGGACCAGGCTTACACCAAGCATAAGCGCGGAAATCTTTCGGGTCATCACTCTCTCCTGAGTTTAGGTTTGCAATAATATGTTACGATATAACATATCAATCAAATCTTACAACTCTCTTCGCAGAAAAATCGCGCGGCTTTTCCCTCTGCCAGTTTGTTAGGTATGATGAAACGGGATCGCGCGACGCGGAGAGAGAATGGATAGCGACATTAATCAGGCCATTGATTCTTTTATTAAAGGCCCGGCGGTAATCGGCAAAGTCCACTTTTCCACAGAATCCAGACCGGCTTCTGAGAAAGCGCTAAGCGTCGATTTTCCGCGCCTCGAAATCATGCTTGCGGGGCAGCTTCGCGATCCGGCGATTAAGGCCGACCAGGCGCAGCTGACGCCGCACGATGTGCTGTACGTCCCCGCAGGCGGATGGAATGACCCGCAGTGGCTGATGCCCTCCACGCTGTTAACTGTCTTATTTGGTAAGCAGCAGCTGGAATTCGTTCTACGCCACTGGGACGGCAGCGCGCTTAACGTGCTGGATAAACAGCAGGTTCCTCGCCGCGGCCCCCGGGTTGGATCGTTTCTGCTGCAGGCGCTGAATGAAATGCAGATGCAGCCGCAGGAACAGCATACGGCCCGCTGTATTGTCACCAGCCTGCTCAGCCACTGTGCCGATCTGCTGGGCAGCCAGGTACAAACGTCATCGCGCAGCCAGGCGCTTTTTGAAGCGATTCGTAAACATATTGATGCCCATTTTGCCGACCCGTTAACCCGCGAGTCGGTGGCGCAGGCGTTTTATCTCTCACCAAACTATCTTTCCCATCTGTTCCAGAAATGCGGGCCAATGGGCTTTAACGAATACCTGAATCACATCCGTCTGGAGCAGGCCAGAATGCTGCTAAAAGGCCACGATATGAAAGTGAAAGATATCGCCCACGCCTGTGGTTTCGCCGACAGCAACTACTTCTGCCGCCTGTTTCGCAAAAACACCGAGCGCTCGCCGTCGGAGTATCGCCGTCAGTATCACAGCCAGCTGACGGAAAAAACGGCTTCGCTAAAAAACTAGATTTTTGTGTGTTAAACCTGACTTTTGTGCGCTCTTATTTTCCCATTTTAATCCGGGTGGCGGGATAAATGTGATCTAAATCATCATTAACCGCAATGCGTACATTTATCCAGTTTTTGGCAAATTTGTCATCTGGCGACCCTCCGCGTGAAAGCCGTATTCTTTCCTCAACGACACTACCGAATTAAGCATTGAGGAAAGCATCATGGAACTCTATCTGGACACCGCAAACGTAGCAGAAGTTGAACGCCTGGCGCGCATCTACCCGCTGGCCGGCGTGACCACCAACCCGAGCATTATCGCAGCCGGTAAAACGCCGGTTTGGGATGTTCTTCCGCGCCTGCAAAAAGCCGTCGGTCCGGAAGGTATTCTGTTCGCCCAGACCATGAGCCGCGACGCGAAGGGCATGGTGGAAGAAGCCAAACGCCTGAGCAACGCCGTCCCCGGTATCGTGGTAAAAATCCCGGTCACCGCCGAAGGCCTTGCCGCTATCAAACTGTTGAAAAAAGAAGGTATCCCCACGCTGGGTACGGCGGTATACAGCGCATCTCAGGGCCTGCTGGCCGCGCTGGCCGGGGCAAAATATGTGGCGCCGTACGTCAACCGCGTCGACGCCCAGGGCGGTGACGGCATCCGCATGGTCCAGGAGCTGCAGTCCCTGCTGGAGCTGCATGCGCCGGAAAGCAAAGTGCTGGCCGCCAGCTTTAAGACGCCGCGCCAGGCGCTGGATTGCCTGTTAGCAGGCTGCGAAGCGATCACCCTTCCGTTAGATGTAGCGCAACAAATGCTCGGTACCCCTGCGGTAGAGTCAGCTATTGAGAAGTTTGAGCAGGACTGGAATAACGCTTTTGGAACGCTAAACCTGTAACCCGATCGGCGAGCTGCCCAGGGGGGTGGCATCACGGTCATCCAGGAGGAATAGAAATGGATCGCATTATTCAATCACCCGGTAAGTACATTCAGGGCGCGGACGTCATTACCCGCCTTGGTGGATACCTCAAGCCACTGGCAGAACGCTGGCTCATCGTGGGCGATAAATTCGTACTCGGTTTTGCCGAAGAAAAACTGCGTAAAAGCCTGGCGGATGCGGGCCTGGCTGGAGAAATCGCACCGTTTGGCGGCGAATGCTCACATAACGAAATCAACCGCTTGCGTGATATTGCCGGTTCCGCCCGCTGCACCGCCGTGCTGGGTATCGGCGGCGGCAAGACGCTGGATACCGCAAAAGCATTAGCACATTTTATGAATCTGCCGGTGGTTATTGCTCCGACGATTGCCTCCACCGACGCGCCGTGCAGCGCGCTCTCGGTCATCTATACCGATGACGGCGAGTTTGATAGCTACCTGATGCTGCCGCGCAACCCGAACATGGTCATTGTCGATACGCAAATCGTTGCAGGCGCCCCGGCGCGCCTGCTGGCAGCCGGTATCGGTGATGCGCTGGCGACCTGGTTTGAAGCGCGTGCCTGCTCACGCAGCGGCGCGACCACCATGGCGGGCGGAAAATGCACCCAGGCGGCGCTGGCGCTGGCTGAACTGTGCTACAACACGCTGGTTGAAGAGGGCGAAAAAGCGATGCTGGCGGCGGAGCAGCACGTGGTAACGCCGGCGCTGGAACGGGTGATTGAAGCCAACACCTACCTGAGCGGCGTCGGCTTTGAAAGCGGCGGCCTGGCGGCTGCGCACGCTATCCATAACGGTCTGACCGCTATTCCGGACGCTCACCACTACTACCATGGTGAAAAAGTGGCTTTCGGTACGCTTACGCAGCTGGTACTGGAAAACGCGCCGGTGGAAGAGATCGAAACCGTAGCGGCGCTGTGCCATAGCGTCGGGCTGCCTATCACCCTGGCGCAGCTGGATATTAAAGTCGATATCCCGGGCAAAATGCGTACCGTGGCGGAAGCCGCCTGCGCGGAAGGTGAAACCATCCACAATATGCCCGGCGGCGCGACGCCGGATCAGGTCTATGCCGCGCTTCTGGTGGCCGACCAGTACGGTCAACGCTTCCTGCAAGAGTGGGAATAACCCCTCGCGACATACCCGCCAGCAGGCGGGTATGTTCTTTTAGCCCGCCATTGCCCGCCAAAACGATGTATTTTATAGTGCGATTTTCCTTTGGGTGAATCGTAGATATGCAGTCATCAAATCGAAGAATGAGCATTTACGCCATTTTGCAACAGGACAAAAAAGTCGTCGTCAATGACCTCGCCGAAAAGTTCGGCGTCACCAAAATGACCATCCGTCGCGATCTCTCTTTCTTTGAAAAACAAGGTATTGTAAAAACAACCTACGGTGGAGCCTACTTAACCCGCGGTGCCAGCGTCGAGCCCGGCTTTCAGCTGCAATCGATACAAATGGCCGATGATAAGCACCTGATTGGCCAGAAAGCCGCCGAGCAGGTTGAAGATGGCGACACGATTATTATCGACTGCGGCACCACGCCGCTGGCGCTCGCTCATTTTATTTTCGATAAGAAAATCATGGTGATAACCAACTCCATTCCGGTGGTTAATCTCCTGAAAGGAAGAAAAAATATCAAGTTGATCGTCGCGCCCGGTGAATATGAAGACGCCAGCCAGGGAATGGTCTCTTTCAGTACCGCCGACTTCTTTCGTCATATCCACGCCGACAAAGTCTTCCTCAGCACTCAGGGCGTCAACGATCTTGGAGAGCTGACGGTTCCTAAAATGACCGATGCCCACGTCAAACAAGCGCTGATGCGCGCCGGGCGGCAAAAAATCCTGCTGGCGGACAGCAGTAAATTTGGTCAAACGTTCCTTGCAGGCCATGCCCGCCTGGCAGACCTTGACCTCGTTATCAGCCAGACCGGCCTCTCCCCCGATATCCTCTCTCTGATGCAAACGCAAAACGTACCGCTGCTGCTGGCGGATAGTCACCTCTGATGGCGCAGGCGCCCCGTTTTACCGCCCGTAAAGATGTTTTAAGGAAATAACCAGAACAAGCGGCGCCGAAGATGTTTTGACGCCGCAGAGAGAAGAGAAGGACGGGGAAATCTGAAGCCTGCTTACGCCGGGCGCACGCCTAAAGTGTGGCAAATCGCGTAGCTCATTTCCGCGCGGTTCAGGGTATAGAAATGGAAATCCTTCACCCCTTCGCGGCTGAGAATCTTCACCATATCCATGGCGATGTTCGCCCCCACCAGCTGGCGGGTTTCGGCGTCATTGTCCAGACCTTCGAACATTTTCGCCATCCACGTCGGGATACGCACGTTGGTCATATCGGCAAATTTTTTCGCCTGCCTGAAGTTAGAGACCGGCAGAATGCCCGGAATAATTTCGACATCGATACCCGCCGAGACGCAGCGGTCGCGAAAACGCAGGTAGCTTTCAACATCAAAGAAAAACTGGGTAATCGCGCGATTTGCTCCGGCCTCGACCTTACGTTTCAGGTTAAGCAGATCGGCCTGCGCGCTTTTGGCTTCCGGATGGACTTCCGGATAAGCCGCAACGGAAATATCAAAGTCCCCGACCTCTTTCAGCAGAGTCACCAGGTCGGCCGCGTACATATCCGGCTTACCGCTGCCAGGCGGCAGGTCGCCACGCAGCGCAACGATATGGCGAATCCCGCTATCCCAGTAATCTTTAGCAATGGTACGCAGCTCATCGCGGCTGGCATCGATACAGGTAAGATGCGGGGCGGCTTCCAGACCGGTACGCTCTTTAATACCTTTGATAATGCTATGGGTGCGGTCACGTTCACCGGAGTTAGCGCCGTAGGTCACGGAGACAAACTTCGGCTTCAGGCTGCTCAGGCGATCGATGGATTTCCAGAGGGTTTGCTCCATTTCACTGGTGCGCGGCGGAAAGAATTCAAAGGAGACGTTAATCTGGCCCTGCACTTCCGCCAGGCTCTGATTCAGGGCTTCCCGCTGATTGGCGTGAAAAAAGCTCATACCTTACCTCATCAATCGCATTTTATTGTTTGTTGTGTCGCGAACTTCTATACGTTTAGACGTCCAGATGTAAAAATGACGGAAAAGGGCATCCGCGTCAATAGAAAAATCAGCGTAAACAGTGAGGAATATTCAGCCAGGATGAAATCAATTCATCTCTTTTTCGCTAAGGCAATGATTTTTCAACGACTGCTGTTACCCTTTCCCGGACCCTCTCATTTGCGGGCAGCGTCACCATTCCCAGCCTAAGCGGAAGCTGCTGGCTGGCATCCTGCAAAGGACAAAAGACGACCCCCTGCCGCTGAATCGCGGAAAAAGAGGCCGGCAGGAGGATCAGGCCTTCTCCGCGCGCAATCCGCGCCAGCAGAACATCATGCTCGGCAGGCTCCTCCACGTAGGTGGGCACATAGCCTGCCCGGTCAAAAATACGTCGCGTATAGTCAAAAAAATCGGGATTACGCTCGCGTTTAAACCAGAACAGCGGCCGATGATTGAGTGCGCTTAACGTCAGCTCCGCCCTGGCGGCCTCCGGCCAGGATGCGGGTAGCGCCGCGATAAGCGGCTCCTGGTAAGACAAAGGATGCAGGTGAAGCCCCTCGGTATTCAGCGGCAGCGCCACCAGCGCCGCATCCAGCTTGCCCTTTCGCACCAGTTGGGCCAACGCCGGTGATGACTGACGAGTGATGTGCAATGCGCCGGTGTACTCACCCAGAGCGGATTCCGCGGCGGCGAAAATGCCTTGCTCAAAGGCGGTGGTCAACCCCAGACGCAGAGGCTGCTGCGCGGGCGCAGAGAGCTGGCTCAACGCCGTCAGGGTGCGATCCTGAAGCGCCAGCAGAGGCCGAATGATATCCAGCACCCGTCTTCCCTCGTCGGTAAGGATCAGACCTTTGGTATGCCGCAAGAATAGCGTTACCCCCAGCTGCGTTTCCAGATGGCGAATATGACGGCTCAGCGGCGGCTGCGAAATAAATAGCCGCTGCGCGGCCCGGCTGATGTTATTTTCCTCCGCCACCACCGCAAAGTAGCGCAGCAGGCGAATATCCAGAGTGTGTAAACGTGAATTTGTCATACTGAAAAGGTATCACGAAAAGGGTATTACTCAAGGCAGGAAAACTTCCCTAACCTTCCTCATTACGCATCATCACACTGAGGAAAAGCCATGACCAGCGAACGTTATACCATCGGACGAGAAATGCTACAGCGCGTGGACGGCAAAGGCGGCGACGCCGTCGTCAACAGCCTGAAGGATATCGCCCCCGATTTTGCCCGCTATCTGATTGAGTTCCCCTTCGGCGATATTTACGCCAGGCCAGGACTCGATTTACGCAGCCGTGAAATTGCCACTATCGCCGCGCTCACGGCGCTCGGTAACGCCGCGCCGCAGCTAAAAGTGCATATTGCCGCCGGGTTAAATGTCGGGCTGACGCAGGAAGAGATTACGGAAGTGATCATGCAGATGGCGGTCTATGCCGGATTCCCGGCGGCCCTGAATGGCCTGTTTGCCGCCAAAGAAGTTTTCGCGGCGCACTAAGGTGAAAAGACCAGGCGTTGCCTGGTCTTTAATTTATGGCTACAGCAGCTGCGCCAGACGGTTGATATCCGACTGAATCGCCCCGGCGGTCACATCACGACCAGCGCCCGGACCGCGGATCACCAGCGGGTTATCGCGATACCAGCGGCTCTCGATAGCAAAGACGTTATCACACGGCAGCAGCGCCGCCAGCGGATGCTCTTCGCGCACCGCTTCAACGCCGACGCGGGCTTTACCGTTAGCGTCAAAGCGCGCGACGTAGCGCAGCACCAGACCCATTTCGCGCGCCGCTTCCAGACGCTGCAGCATCTGCTCGTTCAGCGCTTCGCCGTTCTCGAAGAAGTGATCGACCGACCCCTCTTCGCAGTGGGCGGGCACCAGCGACTCAACGCGCACCTGATCCGGCTCGATGTTGTAACCCGCCTCACGAGCCAGGATCACCAGCTTGCGCATGACGTCTTTCCCGGAGAGATCGACGCGCGGGTCCGGTTCCGTCAGCCCCTGCTGCCAGGCCTGATCGACGAGGTCTGTAAACGGCACGGTGCCGTCAAACTGCAGGAACAGCCATGAAAGGGTGCCGGAGAAAATACCGCTCAGCGCCAGAATGGTATCGCCGCTATCAATCAAATCGCGCACCGTATGGTTGACCGGTAAACCGGCGCCGACGGTGGCGTTGTAAAGCCAGTGGCGCCCGGTCTTCTCGAACGCGTCGTGGATCTGGCGATACTTACTGCTGCTGCTGGCGCCAGCCAGCTTATTCGCGCTGATAACGTGGAAACCATGGCTGGCGAAATCGAGGTACTGGTCGGCCAGCTGCGCGCTGGCGGTTACGTCCAGCACCACTAAATCATCGTACGGATGCGCGCGCATCCACAGGAACAGCGACTCTTCATCCTGCTCAACGGCCTCATCATTAAAGAAAGCCAGCGCGCGACTGGCGTCAAGGCCTTCGTAATTAAGCAGGCTACGGCGACTATCCACGACCCCGGCAAGGATGAATTCAA
This sequence comes from Klebsiella sp. PL-2018, assembly GCF_019048985.1. Taxonomy (NCBI): domain Bacteria; kingdom Pseudomonadati; phylum Pseudomonadota; class Gammaproteobacteria; order Enterobacterales; family Enterobacteriaceae; genus Klebsiella; species Klebsiella sp. PL-2018. Next base: position 170,013 of record NZ_CP077673.1, on the reverse strand, counting down.
ACCCGGTGCGGGCGGAAAGCGTGGTCTGCTCGCGAGCGAACAGCTCCAGCCAGCGGGACCCGATATTACCTTTGCCAAACAGCACCAGGCCAATGCGTTTTTCCGCGCGGAACAACGACTGATGCAGCCCCTGAATAAGGCTTTCCGTCGGCCCGGCGCGCAGCACCGCGACCAGGCTGATGCCCTCTTCTGATTGCCAGGTAAACTCTACCGGCTGGCCCTTCAGCTGCTGCCAGAAACGGTGGCAGTGCAGCGGATTGCGGGTCACGCCAGCGCCAACCATCGCCACCAGCGCCAGTTTCTGACGCAGGCGCAGCTCGCCCGGCAGCCCCGCTTCGTCCAGCAGCTTCAGCGCGCTGTCGGCCACTTCAGAGGTGTAGCAGAACTGCAGCAGCTTACGGTCGGCGTGTACGCCAACCGCCAGCGGACGCAGCTGGGCGCGTTTTAAAATAGCGTCCAGCTCCTTATGCGCCAGTTTGAAATCCTGGCCGCCGGGTACCTGGAACTCAATCAGGCAGACATCATCATGGCTGGTCACGATACGCGCCCCGGTACCGGAAGCCAGCACGCGTTCGATGCGCGTTGAGCCCTGATCCGGGGTGTAGCTACAGCGTAATTGTAAATCGATATCGCTGCCGGAGACCGGCTGCAGCGTACGGGCATGCAGCACCGGCGCCGCCAGGCGGGCCAGTTCGCTGGCCTCATCCAGGCGCAGCAGCGGCAGCAGGCAGGCGTCTTTCACTTTACGCGGATCCGCGCTGTAGACCCCGGCCACGTCGCTCCAGATAGTGACGCGAGACGCCCCGGCCAGGGCGCCGATTTGGGTGGCGGAATAGTCGGAACCGTTACGTCCCAGCAGGACGGTTTCCCCGGCGTTGTTACGCGAAATAAAGCCGGTCACCACCAGACGCTTGTTCGGGTGCTGCGCTATCAGCTGCTGCAAAAGCGGATAGGATAAGCCTTCATCCACCTGCGGCTGCGCGGAGCGCTCGGCGCGCAGGAAGCTACGCGCATCCAGCCAGGCGGCTTCTACGCCAAGATGGTTCAGCACCGCCGCCATCAGGCGGGCCGACCAGACTTCGCCGTGACCGACGACTTCGGCGTATACCGCGTCGGTGACGCCGCCGTCAAGCAGCCCGGCAAGGCGCTCAAGATCCTGAATAAAGATGGCAATCAGCGTGTCGGCAGCGTCTGGTGACAGCAGTCCGGAGATGAGCTCCATCTGATAACGACGGAGCGATTGTTGCACCTGATGCGCAGAAAGGCGATCGGTCTGGCTGAGCTTCAGCCAGCTGATCAACTGGTTGGTGGTACTGCCGGCGGCAGAGACGACCATCATGTCGCCCGCCTGCGAATACTCCGTCATAATACCCGCGACGCGCAGGTAACATTTCGCATCCGCTAAACTACTCCCACCAAATTTGTGCAGCTGACGACCCTTCGCCCCTGCCTGCGCAATCACACTCATGTTTATTCCTCGTTTGCTGCCCGGAAGCCATTTTCCAGGTCGGCAATTAAATCTTCACCATCTTCAATACCGGTCGAAATACGCAGAAGCGTTTCTGAGATCCCGGCCGCCGCACGCGCTTCAGGCGCCATGCCCGCATGGGTCATCGTCGCTGCGTGGGAAATCAGACTTTCCACGCCGCCCAGCGATTCCGCCAGCGTAAACAGCGATAACCCGCTCAGGAAACGACGCAGCGTCTGCTCATCGCCATCCAGTTCGAAGCTTAACATCGCCCCAAAACCTTTTTGCTGACGCGCCGCAATCTCATGCCCCTGGTTTTCCGGCAGGGACGGATGGTACAGTTTTTTCACCAGCGGCTGGGATTTCAGATAGTCGACAATCGCCAGCGCGTTACGCTGCGCCACTTCCATACGCGGAGAGAGCGTACGTAAGCCGCGCAGCAGCAGATAGCTATCAAACGCTCCGCCGGTGACGCCGATATTATTCGCCCACCATGCCAGTTCGGTGACGGTCGCCGGATCTTTAGCGATCACCACCCCGGCCACGACGTCAGAGTGGCCGTTCAAATATTTAGTGCACGAATGCAACACCAGATCGGCGCCCAGCGCCAGCGGATTCTGCAAAGCCGGGCTCAGGAAGGTGTTATCAACCACGCTGACCGCTCCGGCCTCACGCGCCAGACCGCAGATTTTCGCAATATCCACAACTCTCAGCAATGGATTACTTGGGCTTTCGACCAGAACCAGCTTCGGTTTTTCCGCCAGCGCGGCGCTCAGCGCCTGCTCGTCGTTTTGATCGACAAACAGCACGCGATAGCAGCCGCGCTTCGCCAGGCTGTCAAACAGGCGGTAGCTGCCGCCGTAGCAGTCGTGCGGCGCCACCAGCAGATCGCCCGGTTTCAGAAATACGGTGGTGACCAGCAAAATGGCCGACATGCCGGTATTGGTCAGAACCGCCCCCGCGCCGCCCTCCAGCTCCGCCAGCGCACGCTGCACCACATCACGGGTCGGGTTACCGCGACGAGAGTAGTCGTGGGCGCGAGGTTCGTTAAATCCGGTGAAATTATAGGTGCTGGAGAGATGAATGGGCGGGACAACGCAACCGTACTGCTCGTCGTCATTTAAACCGCTACGCACTGCGATGGTGGCCTGTTTACGCGTCATGTTGGGGAGTTCCTGGGCTGAGTCGGTGAAAAGTCAGGCTCCAGAGTAATCATTGTTATAATAGACGTCAATACATCTGGACATCTAAACTTCTTTGCGTATAGATTGAGCAAACTGGAAATAGCCGTTAAAATTATATGCATTAGCGCACATCCGTAGCGGCTTGTTTGGTGTCAGACGCGCCCCTCTACGGTAAACTACGCGCAATTATGGCCAGGACTCGCGTTCAGGCCCTTAACTAATGAATAGAGGATTAAAGGTAACTCATGGCTGAATGGAGCGGCGAATATATCAGCCCATACGCTGAGCACGGTAAGAAGAGTGAGCAAGTAAAAAAAATTACGGTTTCCATTCCTCTGAAGGTGTTAAAAATCCTCACCGATGAACGCACGCGTCGTCAGGTGAATAACCTGCGGCACGCGACTAACAGCGAACTGCTGTGCGAAGCGTTCCTGCATGCCTTTACCGGTCAACCGTTGCCTAACGATGAAGACCTGCGTAAAGAGCGCAGCGATGAAATCCCGGAAGCGGCGAAAGAGATTATGCGCGAACTGGGCATCGACCCGGACACGTGGGAATACTAAAACCATAAAAAAGGGCAGAAGAAATCTTCTGCCCTTTTTTCTCGCGTTTAGCGCAAGAGAAACAAAAAAGCCGCCCTGAGGCGGCTTCTTCAGCAAATTACTTGCTGGTACCCGGTACGCTGAAGCGCTTGTTGAAGCGGTCAACACGGCCACCGGTAGCAACATCACGCTGTTTGCCAGTGTAGAACGGGTGGCATTTACCGCACACGTCGAGGTTCAGGTCGTGACCTACGGTAGAACGGATTTTCATGACGTTACCGCAAGAGCAGGAAGCAGTAACTTCTTCGTATTTCGGATGAATATCTTTTTTCATGGGAGAACCTCAGTTAAGGCCGCGTCGCTCTTCCAGCCCTAACGCCAGACACCACGCGATGTTAATAATTTCCCGGTGCGATTGCGCAAAGCGAAATTGCCGGGTAATAGATTTTGATGCCGCACAAAGCGCATCAAAGGCGGCGAATCATACAGAATTTGACCAGCATATGCAAACTGATCCGCGAGCCCTTATCACAATGTGTATACTAACCCGCCAGATTTCAAGTCAGGAAGATTAAATGCCCGTCGCTCACGTTGCCCTGCCCGTTCCGCTGCCCCGCACTTTTGACTATTTGCTGCCTGACGGCATGCCGGTCAAAGCAGGCTGTCGCGTGCGCGTCCCGTTCGGCAAACAGGAGCGGATAGGTATCGTAACGGCGGTCAGTGAGCGCAGCGAACTGCCGCTCGACGAACTCAAGCCAGTGGCCGAAGTTCTTGATGCCGAGCCGGTCTTCTCCGCTTCGGTCTGGCGGCTGCTGCTGTGGGCGGCGGACTACTACCATCATCCCATCGGCGATGTGCTGTTTCACGCGCTACCGATCGTGCTGCGCCAGGGGAAGCCCGCCAGCGCGGCGCCAATGTGGTACTGGTTTGCCACCGAACAGGGGCAAGCGGTTGATATCAACAGCCTTAAGCGCTCACCGAAACAGCAGCAGGCGCTGGCTGCGCTGCGTCAGGGCAAGATCTGGCGCCATCAGGTTGCCGAACTCGAATTTAACGACGCCGCCCTGCAGGCGCTGCGGGGTAAAGGTCTGGCCGAACTCGCCAGCGAAGCGCCCGCGATCGCCGACTGGCGCACGGGCTTCTCGGTACCCGGCGAGCGCCTGCGGCTCAATACCGAACAGGCCACCGCCGTGGGCGCGATTCACAGCGCCTCGGACAGCTTTTCCGCCTGGCTGCTGGCCGGGATCACCGGTTCGGGCAAAACGGAAGTGTATCTGAGCGTCCTTGAAAACGTACTGGCGCAGGGGCGCCAGGCGCTGGTGATGGTGCCGGAGATCGGCCTGACGCCGCAGACAATCGCCCGTTTCCGCCACCGCTTTAGCGCCCCGGTGGAAGTGCTGCACTCCGGACTGAACGACAGCGAACGCCTCTCCGCGTGGCTAAAAGCCAAAAACGGCGAAGCGGCGATTGTTATCGGTACCCGCTCGTCGCTATTTACCCCTTTTAAAGACCTCGGGGTCATCGTCATCGATGAAGAGCACGACAGCTCTTATAAACAGCAGGAAGGCTGGCGCTATCACGCCCGCGATCTGGCGGTCTGGCGCGCCCACAGCGAACAAATTCCAATTATCCTCGGCTCGGCGACCCCGGCGCTGGAGACGCTTCATAACGTCCGCCAGGGCAAGTATCGCCAGCTGAAGCTCACCAAACGAGCGGGCAATGCGCGCCCGGCTCAGCAGCACGTTCTGGATTTAAAGGGCCAGCAGCTGCAGGCCGGACTGTCTCCGGCGCTCATTGGCCGCATGCGCCAGCATCTGCAGGCCGATAACCAGGTGATTCTGTTTTTGAACCGCCGCGGCTTCGCGCCGGCGCTGCTGTGCCACGACTGCGGCTGGATAGCGGAGTGTCCGCGCTGCGACAGCTACTACACGCTGCACCAGGCTCAGCATCATCTGCGCTGCCACCACTGCGACAGCCAGCGCCCGATTCCGCGCCAGTGCCCCTCCTGCGGCTCAACGCATCTGGTACCGGTAGGTTTGGGGACCGAACAGCTTGAGCAGGCGCTGGGACCGCTGTTTCCCGATATCCCGATTTCCCGTATCGACCGGGATACCACCAGCCGCAAAGGCGCGCTTGAGCAATATCTTGCCGACGTCAATCGCGGCGGCGCGCGCATTCTTATCGGCACCCAAATGCTGGCGAAGGGGCACCACTTCCCGGATGTCACCCTGGTTTCCCTGCTGGACGTTGACGGCGCGCTGTTTTCCGCCGATTTCCGCTCGGCGGAGCGCTTCGCTCAGCTCTATACGCAGGTTTCAGGCCGCGCAGGTCGGGCGGGCAAACAGGGCGAGGTGATCCTGCAGACCCACCACCCGGAACACCCGCTGCTGCAAACGCTGCTTTATAAAGGATACGACGCGTTTGCCGAGCAGGCGCTGGCGGAACGGCAAAGCATGCAGCTGCCGCCGTGGACCAGCCACGTGCTGATTCGCGCCGAGGATCATAACAACCAGCAGGCGCCGCTTTTTTTACAACAGCTGCGCAACCTGCTGCAGGCCAGCCCGCTGGCCGATAAGAAACTGTGGGTGCTCGGGCCGGTTCCGGCGCTGGCGCCAAAGCGTGGCGGCCGCTGGCGCTGGCAAATTCTCCTCCAGCATCCGTCGCGCGTTCAGCTACAGCATATCGTCAGCGGAACGCTGGCGTTGATTAACACCCTGCCGGAAGCGCGAAAAGTGAAATGGGTTCTGGACGTCGATCCTATTGAAGGTTAAGGCTTCTCTTGCGAGGCGGATCGAAAAATTCAACCATCGTCACGTTTTTCATGAAAATTCTGTAACTCTCTGGATGTACTATCTGTTAAAAATGTTGCTGATGTCAGAACGCCAGGGATGTGTCTGCGCCAGTCAGCGAGGAGAAATCAGGTGAAGCCCAAAAAACAGGTCGTTGCCGCCACTATGAAAGACGTTGCCCAAAAGGCAAACGTTTCCACGGCAACCGTATCCCGAGCGTTAATGAATCCCGATAAGGTTTCGCAGAGCACCCGTAACCGGGTCGAGCAGGCCGCGCTGGAAGTCGGCTATTTACCGCAATCGCTCGGGCGCAATATGAAGCGCAACGAGTCACGCACCATTCTGGTGATTGTGCCGGATATCTGCGACCCCTTTTTCAGCGAGATCATTCGCGGTATTGAAGTCACCGCGGCGGAACAGGAGTACCTGGTGCTGATTGGCGATTGCGCCCACCAGAACCGTCAGGAAAAGACCTTTATCGACCTGATCATTACCAAGCAGATCGACGGTATGCTGCTGCTTGGCTCCCGTTTGCCCTTCGATGCGGGCGTAGAGGAGCAGCGCAATCTGCCGCCGATGGTCATGGCCAATGAATTCGCTCCCGAGCTTGAGCTGCCGACGGTGCATATCGATAACCTCACCGCCGCCTTTAACGCCGTTAACTATCTGCACGAGCTGGGGCATCGCCGCATCGGCTGTATCGCCGGCCCGGAAGAGATGCCGCTGTGCCATTATCGCCTGCAGGGCTATGTCCAGGCGCTGCGTCGTAGCGGGATAACCGTCGATCCGCACTATATCGCCCGCGGCAATTTTACCTATGAAGCCGGCGCCAACGCCCTCGAACAGCTGCTGGCGCTGCCGGTACCGCCGACGGCTGTTTTCTGCCATAGCGATATTATGGCGCTGGGGGCATTATCGCTGGCGAAACGTCGCGGCCTGAAAGTTCCTGAAGATCTGTCTATTATTGGTTTCGATAACATCTCTTTGTCTGAATTTTGCGATCCGCCATTGACGACCGTCGCGCAACCACGTTTTGATATTGGCCGCGAAGCGATGCTGCTTTTATTGGATCAACTGCACGGTCACAGCGTCAGCAGCGGTTCACGATTACTCGACTGCGAGCTTATCGTTCGCGGTAGTACGCGAAAAATCCGAACATAACCTTCAGGCTTTCGGGCCTGCCCTTCTGGTCAAAGGCCCGCCGCTTAAGTAACATGGCGGGCTGAAAAACGAATAAGACAGCGAAACGATAGTGGCACAACGAGATTATGTACGCCGCAGCCAACCGGCTTCTTCGCGGCGCAAAAAGAGCAATACCCGAAGCTCAAGGAACAAGCAAGGCGGCCTTTCGGCGGTTTCACCGACTATGGTGGCGATCGCTGCGGCAGTGCTGGTGGCCTTTATCGGTGGACTGTACTTCATCACGCACCACAAGAAAGAAGAGGCTGAAGCGCTGCAAAACCGCCAGGCCGCTGGCAACGGCCTCCCGCCGAAGCCGGAAGAGCGCTGGCGCTATATTAAAGAGCTGGAGAGCCGTCAGCCCGGCGTACGTGCGCCTACGGAACCCACGGCAGGCGGCGAAGTCATGAAGCCGGAGCAGCTGACGGACGAGCAGCGCCAGCTGTTGGCGCAAATGCAGGCCGATATGCGTCAGCAGCCTACGCAGCTGACCGAAGTGCCGTGGAATGAACAAACCCCGGCGCAGCGCCAGCAGACCCTGCAGCGTCAGCGTTTAGTTCAGCAGCAGCAGCTCGCTCAGGTGCAGCAGCAGACACAGACGCAGGTACAGCAACCGCGAACCCAGCCGCGGGCCGTCGAGCAGCCGAAACCGGTGCAGCAGCCGCCGAAGCAAACGGCGTCGAACCAGCAGCCGTATCAGGATCTGCTGCAAACGCCGGCGCATACCAGTACCGCGCAGCCTAAAACCCAGGCCGCCGCGCCGGTAACCCGCGTTGAAGAGGCGCCAAAAACCGCCGCCGCGGAGAAAAAAGACGATCGCAGCTGGATGATCCAGTGCGGCTCCTTCAAAGGCGCTGAGCAGGCGGAAACCGTGCGCGCGCAGCTGGCGTTTGAAGGTTTCGCCTCGCACATCACCACCAATAACGGCTGGAACCGCGTGGTGATTGGGCCGCTGAAAGGCAAAGAAAACGCCAGCAATATGATTGAACGGCTGAAAATGGCCGGACACGCAAACTGCATTCGTCTCGCCGCCAGGGGTTGAAACCCTCAAAATCCCCCCCATCTATAATTGCATTCTGCCCCGCGTAACCGCGGGGCCCCTATTCCGCTTTTGCAACCAAGGGGTCTGCTCGTGACTACAATTGTAAGTGTTCGCCGTAACGGCCATGTCGTTATTGCCGGTGATGGCCAGGCCACGCTGGGCAACACCGTAATGAAAGGCAACGTCAAAAAAGTGCGCCGCCTGTACAACGACAAAGTGATCGCCGGCTTTGCGGGCGGCACCGCTGACGCCTTCACGCTGTTCGAACTGTTTGAACGTAAGCTGGAAATGCATCAGGGCCACCTGGTGAAGGCCGCCGTTGAGCTGGCGAAAGACTGGCGTACCGACCGCATGCTGCGCAAGCTGGAAGCGCTGCTGGCCGTGGCTGACGAAAACGCATCGCTTATCATCACCGGTAACGGTGACGTGGTGCAGCCAGAAAACGATTTGATTGCTATCGGCTCCGGCGGTCCTTACGCCCAGGCCGCGGCTCGCGCCCTGCTGGAAAATACCGATATGGGCGCACGCGATATCGCAGAGAAAGCGTTGAATATTGCAGGTGATATCTGCATTTATACCAACCACTTCCATACCATCGAAGAATTACCGTCTAAAGCGTAAGGATCTCCCATGTCTGAAATGACCCCACGCGAAATTGTCAGCGAACTGGACAAACACATTATCGGCCAGGACGCAGCCAAGCGCTCCGTCGCCATCGCTCTGCGTAACCGCTGGCGTCGTATGCAGCTCAACGAAGAGCTGCGTCACGAAGTCACGCCCAAAAACATTCTGATGATCGGCCCGACCGGCGTCGGTAAAACGGAAATCGCCCGTCGTCTGGCAAAGCTTGCCAACGCGCCGTTCATCAAAGTTGAAGCGACGAAATTCACCGAAGTGGGCTATGTTGGTAAAGAAGTGGACTCCATCATCCGCGATCTGACCGATGCGGCGATCAAAATGGTGCGCATGCAGTCCATCGACAAAAACCGCTATCGTGCGGAAGAACTGGCGGAAGAGCGCATCCTTGACGTGCTGATCCCGCCGGCGAAAAACAACTGGGGCCAGGCTGAACAGCCTCAGGAACCGTCCGCCGCGCGTCAGTCTTTCCGTAAAAAACTGCGCGAAGGGCAGCTCGATGATAAAGAGATTGAGATCGATCTCGCTGCTGCGCCGATGGGCGTTGAAATCATGTCCCCTCCGGGCATGGAAGAGATGACCAGCCAGCTGCAGTCCATGTTCCAGAACCTGGGCGGCCAGAAGCAAAAACCGCGTAAGCTGAAAATTAAAGACGCGATGAAGCTGCTGATTGAAGAAGAAGCGGCGAAGCTGGTCAACCCGGAAGAGCTGAAGCAGGATGCCATCGACGCCGTTGAGCAGCACGGTATCGTGTTTATCGACGAAATCGATAAAATCTGTAAGCGCGGCGGCAACTCCTCCGGCCCGGACGTATCCCGCGAAGGCGTACAGCGCGATCTGCTGCCGCTGGTTGAAGGCTGCACCGTCTCCACCAAGCACGGCATGGTGAAAACCGATCATATTCTGTTTATCGCTTCCGGCGCGTTCCAGGTGGCCAGCCCGTCTGACTTAATCCCGGAGCTGCAGGGTCGTCTGCCGATTCGCGTTGAGCTGAAAGCGCTGACCACCCACGACTTCGAGCGCATCCTGACCGAGCCGAACGCGTCCATCACCGTGCAGTATAAAGCGCTGATGGCCACCGAAGGCGTCAATATCGAGTTCACGGAAGATGGCATCAAGCGTATCGCTCAGGCCGCGTGGCAGGTCAACGAGACCACCGAGAACATCGGTGCGCGTCGTCTGCATACCGTACTGGAGCGTCTGATCGAAGACATCTCCTACGATGCCAGCGAAATGAATGGCCAAACCGTCACCATCGATGCGGAATATGTCGGTAAGCATCTGGATGTTCTGGTGGCAGATGAAGATCTGAGCCGTTTTATCTTATAATCCGGTTCAATATATTTTCATCACTATAGATGGGGCTATAGATACCCTAAATAATTCGAGTTGTGGAAAGGCAGCCGCTGGCTGATGGCCCTCATTTATCCCGGCAGTGCCTGGGGTGAATGCGCGTCGCCAACGCATCTGCAGCTTGAAGTATGAAGGGTAGAGCCCCATTTTTTATTGGCCGGGACTTATGACCGAACACGCTATCACTCGCACCCAGGCCTGGCTGGAAAGCCTGCGCCCCAAAACGTTACCTCTGGCCTTTGCCGCCATTATTGTCGGCTCCGCGCTTGCCTGGCATCAGGGCAGCTTCGATCCCTGGGTTGCCCTGCTGGCCATCATCACCGCCGGTTTATTACAAATCCTCTCCAATCTGGCCAACGATTATGGCGACGCGGTAAAAGGCAGCGATAAACCTGACCGTATCGGCCCCCTGCGCGGGATGCAGAAAGGGGCAATCACCCAGGCGCAGATGAAACGCGCGTTGATTCTCACCGTGGCGCTGATTTGTCTCTCTGGCCTGGCGCTGCTGTTCCTGGCCTGGCAGACCATGGCCGATTTTATCGGTTTTATGGTGCTTGGCGGGCTATCGATCGTGGCCGCCATTACCTACACCGTCGGCACTCGTCCTTACGGCTACATCGGCCTTGGCGATATCTCCGTGCTGGTGTTCTTCGGCTGGCTTAGCGTGGTCGGGAGCTGGTACCTCCAGGCGCACAGCGTTGAAGCGGTTATTTTCTTACCCGCCACCGCCTGCGGTCTGCTGGCAACGGCGGTGCTGAATATTAACAACCTGCGTGATATCGACAGCGATCGTGAAAACGGTAAAAACACCCTCGCCGTGCGCCTGGGGCCGGTTAACGCTCGCCGCTACCACGCCTGCCTGCTGTTTGGCGCGCCGCTGTGCCTGGCGCTGTTTAACCTTCTCTCGCTGCATAATCCGTGGGGTTGGCTGTTCCTGCTGGCAACGCCGCTGCTGGTCCAACAGGCGCGTTATGTGATGCGCGAACGCGACCCTGTCGCCATGCGTCCAATGCTCGAAAGAACGGTTAAAGGGGCGCTGCTGACCAACCTGCTGTTTGTTATCGGAATTATTTGCAGCCGGCTTGTGGGTTAACTGACAAATATCAATTAACAATTGATGATTTTGCCAACAGTACGATTCACGCGATATACTGAAAATTCTCGCAGCAACTGAACGTTAAGCCTATGAAATACGATACTTCCGAGCTTTGTGACATCTACCAGGAGGATGTCAACGTCGTGGAACCTCTGTTCTCCAACTTTGGGGGGCGCTCGTCGTTTGGTGGACAAATCATCACGGTAAAATGTTTCGAGGATAACGGGTTGCTCTACGATATGCTCGAACAGAACGGCCGTGGCCATGTCCTGTTGGTTGACGGCGGTGGTTCCGTTCGACGCGCATTGATTGACGCTGACCTGGCGCGTCTGGCCGTACAAAACGAGTGGGAAGGGCTGGTCGTCTATGGCGCTGTGCGTCAGGTTGACGATCTGGAAGAGCTGGATATCGGCATCCAGGCGCTGGCGGCTATCCCCGTCGGGGCCGCAGGTGAAGGTATCGGCGAAAGCGACGTGCGCGTCAACTTCGGCGGCGTCACCTTCTTTTCCGGCGACCATCTCTACGCCGATAATACCGGGATTATCCTCTCCGAGGATGCCCTGGATATCGAGTAGCGTCCCGCCCATAAAAAAGGCCTTCTCTCTGAGAAGGCCTTTTTATTTCCGCCGGAGGCTTAGTACAGCTTCTTAGCGCAATCCAGCCAGTCGCTTTTGAACGGACGCTTCATGTTTTCGATAGCGTCGATAATGTCGTGGTGAACCAGCTTCTCGTTCTGAATACCAACGCAGCGGCCGCCGAAGCCCTGCAGCAGCAGGTCAATCGCGTACGCGCCCATGCGGGATGCCAGAATACGGTCATAAGGAACCGGAGAGCCGCCGCGCTGAATGTGGCCCAGTACGGTGGCACGAGTTTCACGGCCGGTCTCTTTCTCGATGTAGTGAGCCAGCTCGTCGACGTCGCACATATGCTCGGTGATCGCCACAATCGCGTGTTTTTTGCCTTTCGCGATACCCGCCTTAATTTCTGAAACAAGGTCGTCGCGCGTGTATTCAACCTCAGGCACCATGATGAACTCACAGCCGCCGGAGATAGCTGCCGCCAGGGTCAGATCGCCGCAGTAGCGGCCCATCACTTCAACAACGGAAATACGCTGGTGGGAGGAAGAGGTGTCACGCAGGCGGTCAATGGCCTCTACCACGGTGCTCAATGCGGTAAAGAAGCCGATGGTATAGTCGGTGCCTTTAATATCGTTGTCGATGGTGCCCGGCAGACCGATGCAGGGGAAGCCCATCTCAGTCAGACGCACGGCACCCATGTAGGAACCGTCACCACCGATAACCACCAGCGCATCCAGGCCGCGCTTTCTCATATTTTCAATCGCGACGGCGCGAATATGTTCTTCGCGGAATTCTGGAAAACGCGCCGACCCCAGGAAGGTGCCGCCGCGGTTGATCATGTCGGAAACGCTGTAGCGGTCGAGCTGAACCATACGATCTTCATACAGGCCGAGGTAACCGTCATAGATTCCAAAAACTTCCAGACCTTCCGTTAATGCCGCACGCACAACGCCACGAATTGCTGCGTTCATGCCCGGGGCATCACCGCCACTTGTCAACACACCGATTTTCTTAATCATGACTACCTCTGAACTTAGGAAGCAAAAAATAATCCTGTTGCCTGAAGCGCCCCTCACGAGGAGTGCACAACGATAATTGCAATAGTATATCAAACGCTTCTGGCTGAATTGATTCAGGTCAGACCAAATGGCGGTAATTTATACAAAAAATGCCGATCCGCCCCACACTTTTACATCGAGTTTACAGACTATAACCTAAAGATCATAAAACACCCTGCCGCCCTAACGGCACCACAGAGCAGGGGTCCTGGTGGATAATGACATCGGACCCGGGAAAACGGAGCAACAGCGCCTGCTCCACCTGGTCGGCAATCACGTGTGCCTGAACCAGCGGGAGGTTATCTTCCATTTCCAAATGAATCTGAATAAAGCGAGTCGGCCCTGACTGCCGCGTTCGTAGATCGTGCGCCCCGCTGACGCCTGGCCACGCGGTCACGATATTGATAATTTCCTGGCGTTCCTCATCAGGAAGCGCGCGGTCTAACAACGACTGAACGGCGTCATAAGCCATGCGCAGCGCGCTATATAAAATATAGACGCCTATACCTAATGCAAACAGCGCATCAGCACGGTGCCAGCCGTACCAGGAGAGGGCCAGCGCCACCAGAATTGCGCCGTTCATCATAACATCAGACTGATAATGAAGCATATCCGCCCGTACCGCCTGACTTTGTGTTTTTCTTACTACCCAGCGCTGGAACGTGACCAGCAGCAGCGTGCTGACCAGCGCAATCAGCGTCACCACCATCCCTACGCCCGCCGCATTCATCGGCTCAGGACGAACGAGATGATCAATACCGGTCAAGAACAGAAACAGCGCCGAGCCGGAGACAAACATACTTTGCGCCAGCGCGGCCAGCGATTCCGCTTTACCATGGCCAAAGGTATGTTCTTCATCGGCAGGCTGCAGCGAATAACGCACCACCAGCAGGTTGGTCAACGAGGCGGCGATATCCACCAGTGAATCAACCAGCGCCGCCAGAATACTCACAGACCCGGTATACCACCATGCAAAAATCTTGATCAAAAGTAACGCAGAGGCCATCACCGTCGCCGCAATCGCCGCGCGGCTCACCAGCTGCCCATAAGATTGATTCATAAACGCTCCTTACTTCGCGATGCGCTTAGTATAACCCGATCTTTTACCGGGACGGGGAGGCAGGAGGGTACTGAATAACGGGCAAAAAAAACCCCCACATCATGTGGGGGAAGACAGGGATGGTGTCTATGGCAAGGAAAACAGGGTTGTTACTGGGGTTGCAGGGTATTGCTACTACTCGAAAGCATCATCGCTGAGCCTTTTTGCATCCGTGCAACCTCACGCAACTGATCCATTCGTTGCTGGTGCTTAGCGTTTAAAACCGCTTGCTGCTCTGGCGTTAGCAGGTGATACATCTGGTTGCGAACTTTTGCCATTTCAACCTGGCGGGCAACCTGTTCCTGCGCCATCTTATCTGCCTGAGCGCGTACAGCGTTTTCATCAAAATTTTCTGCGGTGACAAGGCGATGCATTGTCTCCATTTCGCTAACATTAACGGGTGGCCTGTCGTGGCGTGCCCGCTGCATAAGATCTCGTAACTGTTGCCGTTGGTGTTCAGTTAAACTTATGCCGTCAAACATATGGCTCTGGCTGCTGCGCTGGACCCCTTCGTCTCCGGGAAGCCAGTTAACGCTGGTGACGACTTCAGCGGCTTGGCTATATGCACTTAGCGCCAGCGTTGAGGCCATGACGGCAGCGAAAACATTGCGCATCACATACTCCCAAAACGTTTGTGTCGCGATTCAACGAGAGAGAGTTTACGATGCAGGCTGCAAACATGCGTCAGGGGGTGTAAAACAACGTAAAGTCATGGATTAGCGAGCCTTGATGACGTAATTTCTGCCTCGGAGGTATTTAAACAATGAATAAAATCCTGTTAGTAGATGATGACCGGGAGCTCACCTCCCTGTTAAAAGAGCTGCTCGATATGGAAGGTTTTAATGTGCTCGTCGCCCATGATGGGGAACAGGCGCTGGCCCTTCTGGACGACAGCATCGATTTACTTTTGCTTGATGTGATGATGCCGAAGAAAAACGGTATCGACACGCTCAAAGAGTTGCGTCAGACACACCAGACCCCGGTTATCATGCTAACGGCCCGCGGGAGCGAGCTGGATCGCGTTCTCGGCCTCGAGCTGGGCGCGGACGATTATTTGCCTAAGCCGTTCAACGATCGTGAGCTGGTGGCGCGTATACGCGCGATTCTGCGCCGGTCGCACTGGAGCGAGCAGCAGCAGACAACCGAAGCCGGTTCACCGACGCTGGAAGTGGATGCGCTAAGCCTTAACCCTGGTCGCCAGGAAGCCAGCTTCGATGGTCTGACCCTCGAGCTGACCGGCACCGAGTTCACCCTGCTCTATCTTCTGGCGCAGCATCTTGGCCAGGTGGTATCGCGTGAGCATCTTAGCCAGGAAGTGCTGGGTAAACGCCTGACGCCATTCGATCGCGCAATCGATATGCACATCTCCAACCTGCGGCGCAAGCTGCCGGAGCGCAAAGACGGCCATCCGTGGTTTAAAACCCTGCGCGGACGCGGCTATCTGATGGTATCGGCTTCATGATTGGAAGTTTAACCGCACGCATCTTCGCTATTTTCTGGCTCACGCTGGCGCTGGTGTTGATGCTGGTTCTGATGCTGCCTAAGCTGGACTCGCGCCAGATGACCGAGCTGCTGGAGAGCGAGCAACGTCAGGGCATCATGATTGAACAGCACGTCGAGGCCGAACTGGCGAACGATCCGCCAAACGACCTGATGTGGTGGCGTCGTCTGTTTCGCGCCATCGATAAGTGGGCTCCGCCGGGCCAGCGTTTGCTGCTGGTCACCAGCGAAGGTCGCGTTATCGGTGCCGAACGCAACGAAATGCAGATTATCCGCAACTTTATCGGCCAGGCGGATAACGCCGACCATCCGCAGAAAAAGCGCTATGGTCGTCTGGAAATGGTCGGGCCTTTTTCCGTCAGGGATGGAGAAGATAACTACCAGCTCTATCTGATTCGTCCTGCCAATACGTCACAATCAGACTTCATCAATCTGCTGTTCGACCGGCCGCTACTGCTGCTGATCGTCACGATGTTAGTCAGCGCCCCGCTGCTGCTATGGCTGGCGTGGAGCCTGGCGAAACCCGCGCGTAAGCTCAAAAATGCCGCCGATGAAGTCGCCCAGGGCAACCTGCGTCAGCATCCGGAGCTGGAAGCCGGTCCGCAGGAGTTTTTAGCCGCCGGGACCAGTTTTAACCAGATGGTGACCGCGCTGGAGCGCATGATGTCCAGCCAGCATCGTCTGCTGTCCGATATCTCGCACGAACTGCGCACGCCGCTGACCCGCCTGCAGTTAGGCACCGCATTGCTGCGCCGCCGCAGCGGGGAAAGCAAAGAGCTGGAGCGGATTGAGATGGAAGCGCACCGGCTGGATAGCATGATCAACGACCTGCTGGTGATGTCGCGCAATCAGGCGAAAACCGCGCTGGTCAGCGAAACGGTGAAAGCCAACCAGCTGTGGGGCGAGGTGCTGGATAACGCCGCCTTTGAAGCCGAACAGATGGGGAAATCGTTCACCGTCGAGTATCCGCCGGGGCCGTGGCCGCTGTACGGTAACCCCAATGCCCTGGAAAGCGCGCTGGAGAATATCGTGCGTAACGCGCTGCGCTACTCGCATACTAAAATTTCGGTAAGCTTCTCAGTGGATAAAGACGGCATCACGGTGAACGTCGATGATGACGGCCCGGGCGTGAGTCCGGAGGATCGCGAGCAGATTTTCCGTCCGTTCTACCGTACCGATGAGGCGCGCGACCGCGAGTCTGGCGGTACCGGCCTGGGGCTGGCGATTGTCGAGGCGGCGATTCAACAGCATCGCGGTTGGGTGAAGGCCGACGACAGCCCGCTGGGCGGCCTGCGCTTAACCCTCTGGCTGCCGCTGTACAAGCGCACCTGATCCCCCCGGCCTGGCTTCGCCGGGCCGGGTTCGAAACGGGTAGCCCGGATAAGGCGCAACGCGCCGCCATCCGGGAACGCGCACGGAAGCGCTATTTTCCCCACAATCTCCGCGAATTATTTTCGATCTTCCCGCTCAGGCGCCGTTTCTGCATGGTACGGCTCCAGCTCACCGACAGCCCCGCCGCGGAGAGCAGACGGTGGTACTGCTCATCATCAAACGGCATCTGCCAGGCGATGGCGCCCGCTTCGTGAACGCTCACGTCGCTGAGCCGGGAAACCAGCGCCAGCGGCGCATCGCTGGACACCTGCCCGCCCGCCACCACCCGATACAGCCAGCCGGTTTTGCCGCTGTTTTGCATAAGCTGCGCCATATCGCTGACGGCAAAGTGATAGTTGAGCTTGAAGCACGGCGATCGCGGCTGCGTGACCTGAATCAGCGCTTCTCCCCAGCGGAAGATATCGCCAATGTAGACGTTTTTTTCGGTCAGCCCTTCGGTCGAGAGATTTTCGCCAAACGCCGGGGCGCAGAAAAGATCCGCCTGCTGCGGAAGCTCACGGGCCCAGTGGGCGTAGTGTTCACGGGGATAGTGGCACAGCGCGCGGTCCGGCCCGCCGTGAATTTTCTTCTCCGCCTGCTCATCGCCCTCCAGCCCCAAATCGCCGAGGGTCAGTTCACCATCGACCTGAATTTTACCGATGGCGCTTGGACGGCTGCCGTCATAATCCCTTACCTTGCCCACAAAGACATTCACCGGATAGTGCATCGCTGCTCCTTTGCTGCGGATATAAAAAAAGCGAGTCATCAGACTCGCTTCTCGCTCAGCACAATGCAACCTTATTTTTTGGCGGCAAAACGCGCTGCGGCTTCGTCCCAGTTCACCACGTCCCAGAACGCTTTGATGTAGTCCGGGCGGCGGTTCTGGAATTTCAGGTAGTAAGCGTGTTCCCACACGTCCAGGCCGATAATCGGGAAGCCGGAAGCACCAGAGATCGCTTCGCCCATCAGCGGGGAGTCCTGGTTAGCGGTAGAAACCACCGCCAGCTTGTCGCCTTTCAGCACCAGCCACGCCCAGCCGGAGCCGAAACGGGTCGCCGCCGCTTTTTCAAATTCCGCTTTGAAGTTGTCAACGGAACCGAAATCACGCTCGATAGCCGCTTTCAGGTCGCCCTGCAGGGTGGTACCGGTTTTCAGGCCTTTCCAGAAAAGGCTGTGGTTAGCGTGGCCGCCTGCGTTGTTACGCAGCACGGTTTTTTTGTCTGCCGGCAGCTGATCCAGTTTGGTAATCAGCTCTTCTGCGGACAGGCTCGCGAACTCAGGCAGGCTTTCCAGCGCTGCGTTAGCGTTATTTACGTAGGTCTGGTGGTGTTTAGTGTGATGGATTTCCATCGTCTGCTTGTCAAAATGCGGTTCCAGGGCGTCATAAGCGTACGGCAGGGCAGGCAGTGTATAACTCATAATCATCTCCATTATTGTCGAGCGGCGGAAAGTGTTAATGCCGCGTAAGCAGTTGGTTCATTATAGTTAATTAAATGATATTGAAAACGCTTATCAATGCCGTATTTTTAATAAGGTTATAACAATGGGTAATAGATGTCGTTTTGTGATACAGAACAACTAATTAAGTTTTTGGTTGCCAGGTTCAGGCTTCGGGTGGCAACAGCTTAAAGGCGGAAAAACTGACCGATTTTTACACTCATCGGGTCGGAAGAAGATTTATCCGATAAAAAATAGATGAGGATAAAATCAATGAATCACGCGATTACGATGGGTATTTTTTGGCATTTGATAGGTGCGGCCAGTGCAGCCTGTTTCTATGCCCCGTTCAAGAAAGTTAAACATTGGTCCTGGGAAACCATGTGGTCTATCGGCGGTATTGTCTCCTGGCTGATCCTCCCCTGGGCCATCAGCGCCATGCTGCTGCCCGATTTCTGGGCCTATTACGGTTCTTTTAACGCCTCCACTCTGCTGCCCGTTTTCCTGTTCGGCGCCATGTGGGGTATCGGTAATATCAACTACGGCCTGACGATGCGTTACCTGGGGATGTCGATGGGGATCGGCATCGCCATTGGTATCACGCTGATTGTCGGCACGTTAATGACGCCGATTCTTAACGGTCAGTTTGATGTTCTCATTAACACTAAAGGCGGCCAGATGACGCTGCTCGGCGTGCTGGTCGCGGTGATTGGCGTGGGTATCGTCACCCGCGCAGGCCAGCTGAAAGAGCGCAAAATGGGCATCAAAGCCGAAGACTTCAACCTGAAAAAGGGGCTGCTGCTGGCGGTGATGTGCGGCATCTTCTCGGCCGGTATGTCGTTCGCCATGAACGCCGCCAAGCCGATGCATGAAGCCGCCGCCGCGCTCGGCGTTGATCCGCTCTACACCGCGCTGCCAAGCTATGTGGTGATCATGGGCGGCGGCGCGCTGGTCAACCTCGGCTTCTGCTTCATCCGTCTGGCAAAAGTAAAAAACCTGTCGATAAAAGCCGACTTCTCGCTGGCAAAACCGCTCATCATCAGCAATATCCTGCTTTCGGCGTTAGGCGGCCTGATGTGGTATCTGCAGTTCTTTTTCTACGCCTGGGGCCACGCCAGCATTCCGGCGCAGTACGACTACATGAGCTGGATGCTGCATATGAGCTTCTACGTGCTGTGCGGCGGCCTCGTGGGTCTGATACTGAAAGAGTGGAACAACGCCGGTCGTCGTCCGGTGGGCGTCCTCAGCCTCGGCTGCGTGGTGATTATTATCGCCGCCAATATCGTTGGTCTGGGAATGGCGAACTAGCGTCGTCAGGCGGCGGTGCGACTGCGCTGCCGCCACTGCCCCGGCGTCATGCCTATCTCGCGGTTAAACACCACCGAAAAGTAGTTGCTATCTTCAAACCCGCACTGCATCGCCACTTCGCCAATCAGCCGTTCGGTATGCTGCAGCAGATACTGCGCGTGACAGATGCGCAGCTGGCGCAGGTAGTGGTTGATGGTCATCCCCGTCTGCTGACGAAACTGCTGGCGCAGCGCGCGTTCGCTGCACCCTTCGCGCTCGCAAAAACGGTCAAGAAAGAAAGGACGATTGAGGCTGCCCGCCAGCTCGGTGAGCAGCTTATCGAGCAGCGCTTCGCTTTGGGTTGCCGCCAGATTATCGGTGGCGTAGCGATAGCGCTGAAGAATAAGCGCCAGCTGCGCAAACAGCAGTTCGGCCATATTATTGGCCTGCGCATCGCTGCGGCTGCTTTCATGCTCCAGCTGGGTAATCACCTGCCTGACCTGGGCCATGCCGCTGCTGCCAATCCGCCAGTGCGGAACCCACGGGGTGCCGAACAGGCCGGGAATGTGCGCGGCCCAGTCAAAGTTAAGCCGCAGCCGGTCCGGGCAATAAATGACGTTTTGCAGGACGAGATCGTTCACCGAGGCGTAGGAGTGTTTATCTTCCGCGCGGATATAGAACAGATCGCCGCGGGTAATGCGCCACGGACGATCGTTCAGGACATGCAGGCCGTTACCCCGCCACACCAGCACCAGTTCGCAGAACTCATGGGTGTGCTCGGCGAAGACGTTTTGCGGATAGCGATCCGCCACCGCCACCGCCTGAGCGGGAGAGGCAAAAAATTCATCTTTGCGAAGAATCAGCTGACCTGCCACGACATCAACTCCGGACGTGAATAACGTTTCATTATTCGCGTTTATGTCTGTCAAAACGTTGACTGCTCTCCCGTTACTGAAGAATGGCGTCGCGCCCCTGGCGAATATCGCGCGGAGACCAGTCAAACTCGCGGCGGAAAAGCGTCGAAAAGTGGTTACTGTCGCCGAATCCGCAGCGATAGGCGATATCGGTCACGCTATCATCGCTATGGCGCAGCAGATGGCGCGCTTTCATCAACCGCACCCGATTCAGATAGCGCTGCGGCGTCAGCCCGGTTTGCTGTTTTAACTGACGGTGCAGGGTTCGCAAGGAGAGCGAAAAGCGCGCCGCCACCTCTTCCCAGCAGATATCTTCGGCAAAATGGTCTTCCAGCCAGGCCATCAAATGGTTGAGCCGCGCGTCGTTGTTGGCGGCCCCTTCGGCGAGGCTGCTTTTACGCAGGTGCACCAGCAGCTGCATAAATAAAATCTCGCGGCTGGCGATGGCGTGCATATCCGCATCCGCGCCAACGTTCTCCATCTGCTCCACAATCTGGCGCACCTGCTGCAACGCATTCTGATTCACCCGCCAGTGCGAGAGGTAGTTCCCCTCCTGCTCCTGCGGCAACAGCGCGTTCAGGCCGGACAAAAAGCGAAACGCGTCCGGCGCGCGATAGAGCACGTTAGTCAGGCATAAATTATCCGTATGCTCGTAGAGATGGCGATCGTGATCGCGGATAAAGCAGACCGAGCCGCCGCTGATGGTGTAGGGCTGGCCGTTGAAAACGTGAATCCCGGTGCCGTGCTCCACAATAACAATCTCATGAAAATCATGGTGATGCTCAGGAAAAGCGGATTGCGGGAGCCGCGGCTCAATGGCGACAGCTGAAACGCCGGACTTAAAGAAATCCACACTGTGCAACATAGTCATAGCCGCTCCTCGAGATGAGAAAAGTTATCAATCAGTGGAGCAAATAGTAATTAAGGGTCGGCGATCCGGCCTTCAATTTTTGACCGCAAAATTCGTAAAGCCTGCCGCTTTTTCAAGAAATGACGGGAAAGATCGGGAACTGCGGACAACATCACATCCCTCACCCCAGCGCGGAGAAAACGAAACTGTGACCTCCCTCACGGTCACCTTTGCTTTCTTGCCAGCGGCCAATTTTCCCTGTCAGTAACAAGAAGGTGAGCCCGACGCGACTTTTTTAGACTGCATGCAATGATTTTCACAAGGATCTTCCCATGAGTTATCGTCATTGTGTCGCCGTCGATTTAGGCGCCTCCAGCGGGCGGGTGATGCTCGCCGGTTATCAGCCCGGTCAGCAAACGCTGGCGCTGCGTGAAATTCACCGTTTTACCAATAGCCTGCAAAAGGTGGATGGCTTCGACTGCTGGGATCTCGATAGCCTGGAAGGGGAAATTCGCCGCGGTCTGGAGAAGGTCTGCGAACAGGGCATCCTGATCGACAGCATCGGCATCGATACCTGGGGCGTGGATTATGTCCTGCTGGATAAAGCGGGTCAGCGCGTCGGCCTGCCGGTTTCCTATCGCGACTCCCGCACCCAGGGCCTGATGCGCCATGCCGAAGAGCAGCTGGGCCGGGCGGAGATCTACCGCCGCAGCGGTATTCAGTTTCTGCCGTTTAATACCCTTTATCAGCTGCGCGCGCTGGTTGAACAGCAGCCGGAGCTGGTCAGCCAGGCCGCGCACGCGCTGCTGATCCCGGACTACTTTAGCTTCCGCCTGACCGGCAACATGAACTGGGAATACACCAACGCCACCACCACGCAGCTGGTCAACATCAACAGCGATAGCTGGGATGAAGATCTGCTGAACTGGAGCGGCGCGCCGCGCGACTGGTTCGGAACGCCGACCCATCCCGGCAACGTTATTGGCCACTGGATTTGCCCGCAGGGCAATAACATCCCGGTGGTCGCCGTCGCCAGCCACGATACCGCCAGCGCGGTTATCGCCTCGCCGCTGGCCAGCAAAAACGCCGCGTATCTCTCTTCCGGCACCTGGTCGCTGATGGGCTTTGAAAGCAAAACCCCCTGCACCAGCGATGCGGCGCTAAGGGCCAATATCACCAACGAAGGCGGTGCCGAAGGCCGCTATCGGGTGCTGAAAAATATTATGGGCCTGTGGCTGCTGCAGCGGGTGCTCAAGGAGCAAAACGTCGGCGACCTGCCGGCGCTGATCGCGCGTACCGCTGCGCTTCCGGCCTGCCGCTTCGTCATTGACTGCAACGATGACCGCTTTATCAACCCGGACAACATGAGCGCGGAAATCCAGGCCGCCTGCCGCGAAGCCGGGCAGCCGGTTCCCGATACCGACGCCGAGCTGGCGCGCTGTATTTTTGACAGCCTGGCGCTGCTCTACGCCCGGGTGCTCAACGAGCTGGCGGCGCTGCGCGGTCAGCCGTTCAGCCAGCTGCATATTGTCGGCGGCGGCTGCCAGAACGAACTGCTCAACCAGCTGTGCGCCGACGCCTGCGGCATCACCGTGACCGCCGGCCCGGTTGAGGCCTCCACCCTGGGCAATATCGGCATTCAGCTGATGACCCTGGACGAGCTGCACAACGTCGATGAATTCCGTCAGGTGGTGCGGCAAAACTACGCCCTCACCACCTTTACCCCCAATCCTGAAAGTGAAATTGCCCGCTTCGTCGCGCAGTTTCAGCCACAACAGACCAAGGAGCTTTGCGCATGACCACTCAACTTGAACAAGCCTGGGAAATTGCCAAACAGCGCTACGCCAGCGTCGGCGTGGACGTCGAGGAGGCCTTGCGCCAGCTGGATCGCCTGCCCGTTTCCATGCACTGCTGGCAGGGCGATGACGTCGTCGGTTTCGAAAACCCGGAAGGAAGCCTGACCGGCGGTATTCAGGCTACCGGCAACTACCCGGGTAAAGCGCGTAACGCCAGCGAGCTGCGCGCCGACCTTGAGCAGGCGCTGAGCCTGATCCCCGGGCCAAAACGCCTGAACCTGCACGCGCTCTATCTCGAATCCGACGCGCCGGTGCCGCGTAATGAAATTAAGCCGGAGCACTTTAAAAACTGGGTTGAGTGGGCGAAAGCCAACAAGCTGGGGCTCGATTTTAACCCCTCCTGCTTCTCGCATCCGCTAAGCGCCGACGGCTTTACGCTGTCGCACGCCAACGATGAAATCCGCCAGTTCTGGATCGATCACTGCAAGGCCAGCCGCCGTATTTCCGCTTACTTCGGCGAGCAGCTGGGCACGCCGTCGGTAATGAATATCTGGATCCCGGACGGCATGAAGGATATTACCGTTGACCGCTTCGCGCCGCGCCAGCGCCTGCTGAACGCGCTCGATGAAGTGATCAGCGAGAAGCTGGACCCGGCGCACCACATTGATGCCGTCGAGAGCAAACTGTTCGGTATCGGCGCGGAAAGCTACACCGTCGGCTCCAATGAGTTCTATATGGGCTACGCCACCAGCCGCCAGACCGCCCTGTGCCTGGATGCCGGCCACTTCCACCCGACGGAGGTCATCTCCGACAAAATCTCCGCCGCCATGCTCTATATCCCGCGCCTGCTGCTGCACGTCAGCCGTCCGGTACGCTGGGACAGCGACCACGTGGTGCTGCTGGATGACGAAACCCAGGCCATCGCCAGCGAAATCATCCGTCACGATCTGTTCGACCGCGTGCATATCGGTCTCGATTTCTTCGACGCTTCGATTAACCGCATCGCGGCGTGGGTAATTGGTACCCGCAATATGAAGAAAGCCCTGCTACGCGCCCTGCTGGAACCGACCGCCCAGCTGCGTCAGCTGGAAGTCGACGGCGACTACACCGCCCGTCTGGCGCTGCTGGAAGAGCAGAAGTGCCTGCCGTGGCAGGCCATCTGGGAGATGTACTGTCAGCGTCACGATACGCCGGCAGGCAGCCAGTGGCTGGATAACGTACGCGCTTATGAAAATGCGGTTCTGAGCCAGCGCGGGTAATGCCCGGACGTTCCCCGGGTCGCGGCCGGGCTACGAACTGGTAGCCCGGATAAGCCGTTTACGGCGCAATCCGGGGCTCGCACATATTTAGGGTGAGGGGCCACCCCCGCGCCGAATCAACAGGAAAGACAAGACTATGCAGACCATTATCGACGCCTGGTTCGTCCAGGGCATGATTAAAGCCACTTCCGACGCCTGGCTGAAAGGCTGGGACGAGCGCAACGGCGGCAACCTGACGCTGCGCCTGGACGAAGCGGATATCGAACCCTACGCGGCGGATTTCCACGCTAAACCGCGCTATATCGCCCTGAGCCAGCCGATGCCGACGCTGGCTAACCAGCCGTTTATCGTCACCGGTTCCGGTAAATTCTTCCGTAACGTCCAGCTCGACCCGGCGGCGAACCTCGGGGTGGTGAAAGTCGACAGCGACGGCGCGGGATACCATATTCTTTGGGGCCTGACCAACGATGCGGTGCCAACATCCGAGCTGCCGGCGCACTTCCTGTCGCACAGCGAGCGCATCCGGCTGACCAACGGTAAAGACCGGGTGATCATGCACTGCCACGCCACCAATCTGATCGCCCTGACCTACGTGCTGGAGAATAGCAGCGATCTGTTTACCCGCAAGCTGTGGGAAGGGAGTACCGAATGCCTGGTGGTCTTCCCGGACGGCGTCGGCATCCTGCCGTGGATGGTGCCGGGCACCGACGAAATCGGCCAGGCCACCGCCGAGGCGATGCAGAAACATTCGCTGGTGCTGTGGCCATTCCACGGCGTTTTCGGCAGCGGCCCCAATCTGGACGAAACCTTCGGCCTGATCGATACCGCTGAGAAATCCGCCGAGGTGCTGGTGAAAGTTTACTCAATGGGCGGGATGAAACAAACCATCACCCGCGAAGAGCTGGTCGCCCTTGGCAAACGCTTCAACGTTCAACCCCTGCAGTCCGCGTTAGACCTTTATCCATAACAACATCGCGCCCCGCTCACCGAGACGGGGCGAAAAAATCACCTGCAAACCCTACAAACTAACTCATGTGGAGTAAAAGCAATGAAAACAAACACAAGCTTGATCCTCACCGTTGCCATCCTGGCGTTGTCCGGTTCCGCTTTAGCCGAAGTCAAAATCGCCCTCGTGGCGAAATCATTGGGAAATGGATTCTTCGAAGCAGCGAACGTCGGCGCGCAGGAAGCGGCTAAAGAGTTAGGCGATGTCAAAGTGATCTATACCGGCCCGACCACCACCACCGCCGAAGCGCAGATCGAAGTGCTGAATGGTTTGATCGCCCAAGGGGTGGATGCGATCGCCATTTCCGCTAACGATCCCGACGCCGTGGTGCCGGTACTGAAAAAAGCGATGCAGCGCGGCATTAAGGTGGTCTCCTGGGACTCCGGCGTCGCGCCGGCGGGCCGCCAGATCCATCTTAACCCGTCCAATAACGCGCTGATTGGCGAAACCAACGTTAAGCTCGCCGCCGATGCGCTGAAGGCGCTGAACGTGGAAAAAGGCGATGTGGCGATTTTAAGCGCCACCCCAACCTCCACCAACCAGAACATCTGGATTGAGGAGATGAAAAAGGTGCTGCCGCAGTACCCGTCCGTCAATCTGGTGACCGTCGCCTACGGGGACGATCTGTCGGATAAAAGCTACCGCGAAGCGGTGGGCCTGCTGAAGTCATACCCTGACCTGAAAGTGATTGTTTCGCCTTCGTCGGTAGGGATCGTGGCCGCCGCGCAGGCGGTGAAAGATCAGGGCAAAATCGGCAAGGTCTACGTCACCGGGCTGGGGCTGCCGTCGGAAATGGCCGGGGCGATTAAGTCCGGCGCCAGTAAAAGCTTCGCCATCTGGAACCCGATTGACCTCGGCTACGCCGCCACGTATCTGGCCGACGATTTAGTCAAAGGCACGGCGACCAAAACCGAAGCCAATATGGGCAAACTGGGCAAAGTGAAGCTGGACGCCGACGGTAGCGGCGCGATGGCCGAACCGTTCGTCTACGATGCGAGCAACATCGATAAGTTCTCGAAAATTTTCTAACCCTGTTTCCTCACTCCGGCCCTCTTCCAAAAGAGAGGGAGAAAGTCAGGCCCTCTGCGCACTGCTGCCAGCGAGCACTGAACGGTTCCCTCGCCCCTTTGGGGAGAGGGTTAGGGTGAGGGGTGATTTTACGGAGAACTATCATGTCAGCATCCACCCCACTGCTGTCGCTGAAGGGCATCACCAAGATTTTTCCCGGTGTGCGCGCCCTTGAAAACGTACAGCTCGATCTCTGGCCCGGCAAAGTGACCGCTTTAATCGGCGAAAACGGCGCGGGGAAATCGACGCTGGTCAAAGTGATGACCGGCATTTATCAGCCCGAAGAGGGCGAGATTCTCTATAAAGCGATCCCTATCCAACTGCCGAACCCGGAGTCGGCGCATAAGGTCGGGATCACCGCGATTCATCAGGAAACCGTGCTGTTCGACGAACTCTCGGTCACCGAAAATATCTTCGTCGGCCAGTATCTGCATCGCGGCCTGCTGAAGAAGCTCGACTGGCCCGCCATGCACCGCAAAGCCAGCGAAATTCTCACCCGCCTCGAGGTACAGATTGACCCGCGCGCGACGCTGAAAACCCTCAGTATCGCCCAGCGCCATATGGTCGCCATCGCCCGGGCGCTCTCCTTTGAAGCTCAGGTGGTGATCCTCGATGAGCCGACCGCCGCGCTCTCGCAGCATGAAATTCTGGAGTTCTATCAGATCGTTGAGCGCCTGAAGCAGGACGGCAAAGCGATCCTGTTTATTTCGCATAAGTTCGATGAGATTTTCGAGCTGGCGGACTACTACACCATTCTGCGCGACGGCGTGTACGTCAGCTCCGGTGCGATTAACGACATCACCGAAGAGCGGATGGTGGCGATGATGGTGGGCCGCGCGATTACCCAAACCTACCCGAAAGTCGATTGTATCCCAGGGGAAACGGTGCTGGAGGTGAAAGACCTCTGCCACCCCACCGAGTTCGCCCATATCAGCTTCAGCCTGCGCAAAGGGGAGATCCTTGGCTTTTACGGGCTGGTGGGCGCCGGGCGCACCGAGCTGATGCAGGCGCTCTCCGGAGTCTCGCATCCCTCTTCCGGCGATATCGTGCTGAAGGGAAAACCGATGCGCTTTCGCCAGCCGGCCGACGCGATCGGCGCCGGTATCGTCTGCGTGCCGGAAGAGCGGCAGAAGCAGGGAGCAATTATCGCCCTGCCGATCGCCCAGAACATCAGCCTGCCGCAGCTCAGCAAACTGAACCCCGGCGGCGTGCTTAACGACGCCCGCGAATGGCGGCTGGCGGACGAGTACGCCTCGCGCCTGCAGGTTAAGGCCTTTAGCTGGCGGCAGCCGGTGGAGACCCTTTCCGGCGGCAATCAGCAAAAAGTGGTGATCGGCAAATGGCTGGCGACCCATCCCGAGGTGATTATCCTCGACGAACCGACCAAAGGCATCGATATCGGCTCCAAAGCGGCGGTGCACCAGTTTATGTCCGAGCTGGTCAGCCAGGGGCTGGCGGTCATTATGGTCTCTTCGGAGCTGCCGGAAGTGATGGGCATGGCCGACCGGATTATCGTGATGCACGAAGGGCTGATGGTGGCCGAGTATCGCGCCGGTGAAGCGACGGCGGAAACCATCGTCAGCGCCGCCAGCGGCGCCGGTCGGGAGGCAGCGTAATGGGTAAACAACTGCTTAAACACCGCGAAGCGCTGCTGGCGGCGGTGATCGTTTTGCTGATCGGCGCTATCGGCAGCCGGGCGCCGTCGTTCGTCTCGCCGGGCAATCTGGTGGAGATGTTTAACGACACCGCCATTCTGATCGTCCTCGCCCTCGGCCAGATGATGGTACTGCTCACCGAAGGCATCGATCTGTCGATGGCCGCCAATCTGGCGCTGACCGGGATGATCGTCGCGCTGCTCAACGCCCACTATCCGGGTATCCCGGTGGCGGCGCTGCTGGCGCTGGCGACCCTGCTTGGCCTGCTGATGGGGATGATTAACGGCCTGCTGGTCTGGCGGCTCGGCATTCCGGCCATCGTGGTCACGCTGGGCACCATGAGTATTTATCGCGGGATTATCTTCCTGCTTTCCGACGGCGGCTGGGTTAACTCGCACCAGATGAGCGCCGATTTTCTCGGCCTGCCGCGCGCCTCGCTGCTGGGGCTGCCGCTGCTGAGTTGGTGCGCCATCGCCGCGCTGCTGCTGGTGGGCTATTTCCTCCGCTACAGCCGCACCGGCCGGGCCTTGTACACCGCGGGCGGCAACGCGACGGCGGCGTACTACACCGGGATTAACGCCGGGAAAATGCAGTTTGTCAGCTTCTGCCTCTCCGGCGCGCTGGCCGGGTTCTGCGGCTATCTGTGGATCTCGCGCTTCGCCGTCGCCTATGTCGATGTCGCCAACGGTTTTGAACTGCAGGTGGTCGCCGCCTGCGTCATCGGCGGCATCAGCACCATGGGCGGAACCGGTCGCGTGCTCGGCTGCCTGTGCGGCGCGCTGTTCCTCGGCGTTATCAATAACGCGCTGCCGGTGATTGGCATTTCGCCGTTCTGGCAAATGGCCATTTCCGGCGCGGTGATCGTCATTGCGGTGCTGCTTAACGAACGCGGTAATAAAGGTAGCGGACGATTAATCCTGCGCAACGCGGCGCTGGCGCGGCAGAAACAGGCGGTGAAATCATGAGCAAAATAATGATGTCTGAAGAGATGAAAAGCGCCCCGGCCGCGCCGTCGCCGCTGCGCCGCTTGCTGTGCTGGGAAGGGTTTCTGCTGGCGGTAACCCTGGCGGTATTCGTGGTTAACGCCCTGGCGTCACCCTACTTCCTTAATATCTGGAACCTGTCGGACGCCACGTTTAACTTTACCGAAAAAGCGATCATCGTGCTGCCGATGGCGATGCTGATTATCGCCAGAGAGATCGACCTTTCGGTAGCCTCGACGATGGCGCTGAGCTCAACGGCGATGGGCTTCTGCGCGGCGGCGGGTATGGATACGCCGCTGCTGGTGGCCGTCGGGCTGGGCGTGGGGCTGCTGTGCGGCCTGTTCAACGGTATCCTGGTGACGCGCTTTAACCTGTCGTCGATTGTGATCACCATCGGCACCATGAGCCTGTATCGCGGAATAACCTACATTCTGCTGGGCGACAAGGCGCTCAATCACTACCCGGACAGCTTCGCCTGGTTCGGCCAGGGCTACGTGTGGGGGGCGCTCTCTTTTGAGTTCGCGCTGTTTATCCTCCTCGCCGCCGCCTTTACCTTCCTGCTGCATAAAACCAACTTTGGCCGCCGGACCTACGCCATCGGCAATAACCCGACCGGAGCCTGGTTCTCCGGAATCAACGTCAAGCGCCACAATCTGGTGCTGTTCGCGCTGGTCGGGCTGATGGCCGGGCTGGCGGCGGTCCTGCTGACCTCGAGGCTCGGCAGCACCCGCCCGACGCTGGCGATGGGCTGGGAGCTGGCGGTCGTCACGATGGCGGTGCTCGGCGGCGTCAATATTCTCGGCGGCTCCGGCAGCATGGTGGGGGTGATTATCGCCGCCTTCCTGATGGGGCTGGTGACGTTTGGCCTGAGCCTGCTCAACGTGCCGGGGATCGTGATGTCGATCATCATCGGCGCGATGCTGATCGTGGTGATCTCGCTGCCGATTATTACCCGGCGGATGATGCAGCGAAGACGAATTTAATTTCCCCTTCACCCTAATCTGACCGGTACGTGTAGCCCGGGTAAGGCGCCAGCCGCGACCCGGGGGCGGGTGAAGGGAAACGGATTACCCAAAATCAACATTAAGGAGAATTATCATGAGTTTTATGTTGGCACTGCCCAAAATCAGCCTCCACGGCGCGGGCGCAATCGGCGATATGGTCAAGCTGGTGGCGGGTAAACGCTGGGGCAAAGCGCTGATCGTCACCGACGGTCAGCTGGTGAAGCTGGGGCTGCTCGACAGCCTGTTTACCGCCCTGGATGAACAGCAGATGTCTTACCATCTGTTTGACGAGGTGTTCCCTAACCCAACGGAAGCGCTGGTGCAAAAAGGCTACGCGGCGTATCGCGAGGCCGGGTGTGATTACCTTATCGCCTTCGGCGGCGGCAGCCCGATTGATACCGCCAAAGCGATAAAAATCCTCACCGCCAACCCGGGGCCATCGACCGCCTACTCCGGCGTCGGCAAAGTGAAAAACGCCGGCGTGCCGCTGGTGGCCATCAACACGACCGCCGGTACCGCGGCGGAGATGACCAGCAACGCGGTTATTATCGACGCCGAGCGCCAGGTAAAAGAGGTGATTATCGACCCCAATATCATTCCCGATATCGCCGTCGATGACGCCAGCGTGATGCTGGATATCCCGCCGTCCATTACCGCCGCCACCGGCATGGACGCGCTGACCCACGCCATTGAAGCCTTTGTTTCCGTGGGCGCGCACCCGCTGACCGATGCCAACGCTCTGGAAGCGATTCGCCTGATCAACCTGTGGCTGCCGCAAGCCGTCGACGATGGACACCACCTTGAAGCCCGCGAGCAGATGGCGTTTGGCCAGTATCTGGCGGGCATGGCGTTTAACAGCGCCGGCCTCGGCCTGGTGCACGCGCTGGCCCATCAGCCGGGCGCTACCCACAACCTGCCGCACGGCGTGTGCAACGCCATCCTGCTGCCGATCATCGAAAACTTTAACCGGCCGAACGCGGTTGCCCGCTTCGCGCGCGTGGCGCAGGCGATGGGCGTCGATACCCGCGGTATGAGCGATGAAGCGGCCAGCATGGAGGCCATCAACGCCATCCGCGCGCTGAGCAAACGCGTCGGCATTCCGCAAGGCTTCAGCCAGCTTGGCGTCAGCAAAGCCGATATTGAAGGCTGGCTGGATAAAGCGCTGGCCGACCCGTGCGCGCCGTGCAATCCGCGCACCGCCAGCCGCGATGAAGTCCGCGAACTCTATCTGGAGGCATTATGATCCGCAAAGCTTTCGTGATGCAGGTAAACCCGGACGCGCATGAAGAGTATCAGCGCCGTCATAACCCCATCTGGCCGGAGCTGGAAGCGGTGCTGAAAGCCCACGGCGCGCACCACTACGCGATTTATCTCGATAAAGAGCGCCATCTGCTGTTCGCCACGGTGGAGATTGAATCCGAAGCGCGCTGGGACGCCGTCGCCGGGACCGAGGTATGCCAGCGCTGGTGGCAGCATATGCGCGATGTGATGCCTGCCAATCCGGACAACAGTCCGGTAAGCGCGGAGCTTAAAGAGGTGTTTTATCTGGAGTAAAACTATGGCTGCCCCGTTGTGCTGAGCGGGGCAGCCGTTTCAAGCGCTTAGAAGAAGTACTTAAAGCGCACCCGCGCGCCGTAGCGATCGTCATCATCCCCCTGGCTCAGCTTCTCGTCGCTATCCAGAATGGAGTAATAGGCGCCGAGATAGATATTAAAGTTCTGCATATTCATCACGTTCGGAATTTGATACGACGCGTGGAAGGTATGAATATTGTAGGTGCCTTCATCCTTAATCCAGCAGTCGTTATCGCAAATCACCCCGGCATAATCGCTGATTTTGTTATGCGCGTAGATATATCCCAGCTCGAAGCGCCGCCACAGCGCGTTCACCCCGGCGGTCAAATCCTGTTCGTTGCTGGCGTCCATATAAGCGGTGTTCAGATTCACCACCACCCCGTCCTCCGGGTCGCGCTTCAGGCCGTTCCAGGTCATAGTCAGGCCATAGCCGGTGCGCCCCGACTGATCGATAAAGTTGCCCTGGGCATCTTTATAGCCGTAGGCGTTCTGCACCACGTTCGCTTCCATGGCCGCGGCAACGGAAAATTCGTCTTTCGCCCATGACACCACCGGGCGCAAATAGGCGACGTTCTTTTTCTGCTCCATATCGCGACCATGGTAGCCACCGTTGTCGTACAGCGACGTACCGTCTTCCAGCAGGGTGTTGAGCTCAAAATACCAGTTATCAAGCTGCTTGCTCAGCAGGAAGTTGCCGCCTGCGTCAGAGCGGCCGCGACCCTCTTTCATCATATAGATATAGCCATGGCCGTCGCTGTAGAGGTCGTTGGCGGTATTACCGGAGTGCTCGACGAAGGTGTCCTGATTCAGCGGGAACATATCGTACGCTTCAAAGCGCCCCACTTTCACCTTCCAGTCGTTCTCCTGACCAAAGAAGAATACCGCGTCGTCGAGGTTCATCGAGCCGGTCATATCCGCCAGCGGCTGGACAGAGAAACCGGCAAAATAGCCGTTATCCGTTTTGCGGATACCGTCGAAGCCGAGCAGGATACGGCCGTTTAAATCCCACTTATCGTAGGTGGGATCGCTGCCGACATCGGCGTTGGTCATCGCCAGCAGGCCGTGTTTGCTTTCCGCGTCCATGTTGAACTCCACGTCGCCGTAGATTTTCAGATCGCCATAGCCGGATAATTTCAGCTCCGGGACGCTAAGATTCTTTTTACTCTCCGCGGTTGCCGCCGCGCTGTTTACCGGCACACGGGTTTGCGCCGCCTGAATCGCGGCATTCTGCTTCGCCTGTAAATCCCGCACCTGGCCTTCCGCTACCGTCGCCCGGCTTTCCGCGGCGGCAAGCCGCGCTTCAAGCTGTTCCATTCGTTGTTCCAGCGTCAGTTGATTATTTTTCCCGACCGCCGATCCCGTTATTAAACACAAGCCTAGCGCTATTGATAATGTTGTGTTATTCATTTTTATTTTCCCAGAGGTAAAAGGTGGGATAAGGTGAATAAAAATATTCACCTTTTATATTTTGATTTTTATTTAGCAGAAGAATGAATGAAATAACGTGTAATCTGCCTCCTTAAATAACGTCATTCGCTATACGGATTAACAAACAGAGTGAATATTAATTTCCAGCAACCGGTGTCGCCCTGAAGGCATTACGCGCTCGGTCTATGACCACCTGTGCGTCACTGCCGCTATCAAGTATCGTGTTTTGCGCGGATTCTTTTTCTACCTGCACGGCGACCGCATCGAGTTCTTTTAACCTGGCCGTCGTCAGCAAAGCGCTGACCTGCGCCGCAAAGCAGGCATCCTCTTCGGAGGGCTGCGCCTGCGCCGCTGACGTCTCCGTGGTCGCCACGATATGGTTATTCGCAATATAATTCCCTTTGCCGGAAACAAGGCGGATGATGACCGGTTTTATTCCCTGCGGCTTGAGATACTGGACATCAATCGTTTCGGAAATATGATTAGCAATAACCGAATTATTACTGCCGTTTATATGCAGCAAGCCATAGGCATCATCCAGGCCGTTGTCATAGGCCTGCATCGGCGGCCAGGGTTCACGATCGCGCAAGAAATGGTTTGCCGAGATCAGATTCTCCGCACAGTTGTTCTCGAGAACGAGCATTCCCGGATAAAATGAATGGAATCGATTGCTGGTGATGCTAGAGCGGACCACGCCCGATAAGTGCACGCTGCTTGCGCCACGGGGGAAAATATTGTTGGTAGAAATCAATAACCCCCCGAAGTTTTGCGCGTAAATAGAATAGCCTTTATAGCCCGCGCCAATCAGGTTATCGGTTATTTTTGAAGCCTGCCCGGCGCCACGCAGCTCGATACAGTTACCGCATTCGGCGATAAAGTTATTATGGATCGCCATTGCATCGCTATTGTACGTGGTGAGGCCATGCTCCAGATAGATAAATCCCATCCCGGTAATGCGGAAAGCGTCCTGTGCGCTGGCGATATAAATCCCAGTTTTGCCGTTCGTATAGGTATTTTCCGGGTCGTTGTTTCCCAGCCCATCATCAACAAAGTGCAAACCATCAATACAGAAGTTTTCGAACGCCACCGAACTGATACGCGGCGCCCCGCTGCGTTTCACGTAAAATGCAGCACCAGCGTGTTCTTCATCGCCGGGCTGCGGGCAGAGATCGACCAGGATACGGCTCCCGCCCGGCCATATATCGTGCAAATTCGCCCACTCGTCCGCCGGCGTATTAAAGCGAATGCTCGAGGAGACAAAACCATGCCCGGAACCCATAATTTTTAAATAACTGATATCAATTAAGACCTGCGTCTTCAGATGATAATCGCCGGGCGGAATATAAATCGCGGCGCCCGGTTTACCCCCGTCGTTAATATCGGTTTCAGTTTGTCGCGATTTAATATCGGCGAGAATACTGTTAATGACTTCGCCAATATCCTCATACGGGTTGCCGACGTGCCACTGCGTAACATCATAATAATTTTTACGTACCATGAAAAACCGCCTCTAATGATAATAAGAAATCGAACATCAACGCTTAAATTTGACTTTGCTTATTCCTGCGAATACGTCGAGCGATATTGCGTAAGCTGTGCCGGCGCGCCGGAGAGCTGGATCCGGGTGAGCTGACTGCATGAGTAATAGCGTCGCGTACCGCATACGCTGCCCTGATTTGCGAAGACCTCAACAATCCCGGCATCAAAACACAGGGTGACGTCGCTGACGCCGGCCACCGGCGCGCGGTAACGCCCATCGTCCCGGCCTTTTTCATATAGCGTCAGATTTTTACCCTCCTGTTCGAGGATGATTTGCTGGCCGCTATCGCCCGTTAACGTCAAACGGAAACCACCGGCAGGCATAAAGGTTACAATGCCGGCTTTACAGCCTTTCTCATTAACCCAGATATCACCGTCATCCAGCGCATGGCGGCTGACGACCAATGATTCCGGCGGCAGCTCCGGCATCATGCATAGCCGCTGCTGCTCATTGAGATGAAAGCGACGCGGGAGCGACATTTCCCCCGAGTAAGCGGAATCCACCGGTTTCTGCGTCGCCCAGTTATATAACCAGGCAAAGCCGATTCTTCGGTCGTCCTCGCCCCAGGTTTGCAGGGCGTAGAAATCCGTACCGAAATCTAAAGTCTGTAGCGGCTCCTCGGACGGCGTGAAATAGCCGTTCCGGAAAGTACCGGTCTGGGCAAAAAGCAAATTATGCCGCCCGGTTGTCGGCTCCGTATAGCCAACGACGCCGATAATTAATACCCATACGCCATCCATGCAGAAGAAATCCGGGCATTCGACGCAGCGACCGCCGTTTTCGCGAAAATAGCCGGGAGCGACATACAGCACATGATGGAACGTCCAGCGTTCACTATCCGCAGAGTGAAAGAGCAGCATCGCCGGATCGCCGTTTACCGACGCGCCGAGGATCATATAAAAAGTGGCATCGGCCTCTTCGTACCACACTTTTGGATCGCGGAAATCGCAGTCCACGCCCGCAGGCAGGTCGGTTAAGACGGTTTTCACCCATTCCGGCTTATCGTAGTCGTCGTGCGCAACGGCCATTTTCTGCACTTCCCGGTAGCCGCGATACAGATCGTAAGCCGGGAGCCGTTCGGTATACCAGAAGCGGGTTTTTCCTTGTTTATCAATATACGCGCTGCCGGAAAACGCGCCGCCCGTCGCGCCCAGCGCCAAAAGATTCTGCTCTGGCTGGAGGAAAACCGGATAATGCCGCCAGTGATACAGATCGCGGCTCACCGCATGATTCCAGTGCATGGGGCCCCATTGGTTGGAGTGCGGATGATACTGGTAAAACAGATGCCACTCGCCGTTCTTGTAGTGCAGCCCGTTAGGGTCGTTCATCCAGCCGGTACGGGGCGAGAAATGCAATGCCGGACGCAGCGGCTCCCGCAGATACTCGTCAGCAATATCCTGACCGCTCATCAGGCGCAAATCCTGCCCGGCTGTCGCGATAAAGGTAACGCCGCGCGCGCGCAGTGAATCCGGATGCCAGGTGTAACAAAGCGATATCTCGCTATATTCCGGCAGCCACTCCAGGGTGGCAACGCCGTCCTGAAACGAGGTCCAGGTAAAATACTGGAAGTAGCGCGGCGCCTCCTGAATCTTAAATACAACCTGACCGTTCACGCGAATAGAAAACAGGGGTTGCGCCGCCGGTTCGGACGCTTTCAGCCACAAATCAATGCGCTGACCTTGTTTAATATTAAATGACAGGGACATCCTGAACCTCCTGTGGTTGACCGCGACCTTTTTCCAGCTCACGTTTTGCAAGATCCGTTTTGATTTTCTCAAGGAACGCGTTATTCAGCTTGAAGTAGCGCACCAGATACGCGCTGATGAAATAACTCACCATCGGCAGCAGTGAAAACATCATGATAATGCCTTGAATGGTCTGCGAATTTTGCTGCGGCTCATTCGCGACATAGCCGGTAAACGCCAGAATCCAGGCGACGATAGCGCCGGCGACCGCCAGCCCCATTTTGAGCATAAACAGGTTTCCCGCGAAGGAGATGCCGGTCAGGCGTTTACCAAATTTCCAGTCGCCGTAGTCATCGACATCGGACATCATTGCCCACAGAATGGGGCCAGACTGAATTAAATGCAGAACGTTAATAATGATGAATAGCGTCATCAGCGGGGTCAGGGATTGCGGATCAACAAACCACAGCGCAAATGAGAGAATGCCGAGAATAATATTAATAATGCGGAACAGCGCCAGCTTATCAAAGCGATCGGTCAGCGGTTTGGCAAGCACGCTGCCCAGCATATTACAGGCCACGCCCAGCGCCATAAAGAAGGTAATAAATCCGACCGACTCTTTCATGACGTAAGTAGCATAATAGATAGTGACGCCGCCGCGGATAAATGCCGGGAAAACGTTCAGGAAGGTAATAGTGATCATCAAGAGCCACTGATCGTTTTTGATAATATCCCGCAGGTCTTTCTTCAACGACTCGTTTTGCTTAACCGACACCACCCGCTCTTTAATGCTGGAAAAGCAGAACAGGAACATCAGCGTTGCCGCACCGCCCATAATGATCATGGTTAGCTGGAAACCTGAGGCGCGGTCGCCGTTACCCAGCCAGTCCGTTAACGGCAGAATAGAGGAGGAGATAATTAATGTTGCCAGGCCATTAAGGAAAAAGCGCCACGACAGGCAGCCCATGCGCTCTTTCTGATTGAGCGTAATGACGCCGCCGACCGAGCAATAGGGAATATTAATCGCGGTATAAATCAGCGACATGACCAGATAGGTAACCCAGGCATAGACAATCTTGCCGTTCATGCTCAGTTCTGGGGTCGTGAACATCAGTACCGCGCCCAGACCAAACGGAAAAGCCATCCATAATATCCATGGACGGAATTTTCCCCAGCGCGTCACGGTGCGGTCGCAGATGGCCCCCATCAGCGGATCGCTAAAAGCGTCAAAGATGCGGATAACCAGGAATAATGTGCCCACCACCCCGGCGTTCAGGCCATATACATCGGTATAAAACCACGTAAGATAGAGGGCCAGTACGCTCCATATCATTCCTGAACCAGCGTCACCCATGCCGTAGCCGATCTTCTCCCTCAGCCCCAGCTTTTCATAAGCGCTTGGCTTTTCCATTGCGGTAGCAGACATAAATATACCTATTTTTTGTTAAAAGGAGCCCATGGCGCCAAATGTCGCGCCATTTCTAAACATAAATCCCTTACAGGGAAGTAATATTAATTTTTACGCTGCTCTCACGAATAATTAACCGCGAGACAATTTCGTGCATTTCAATACTGTCCGGCTGCTGTTGATGTTTCACCATCTGAAACGCGAGGTGAGCAATTTCATTTACCGGCTGTGCAACGCTGGTGATTTTTTTAGTTTGCGCCAGCAGGGTATTATCAAAGCTGGCAATTGCAATATCTTCAGGAACGGAGATGCCCTTTTCTTTTAGCCCATCGATAATATAGTTTGCCGCAATATCGTTATACACTAACAGACATGTACAGGTTCGCGTCGGCTCGCTGAGTTTCTCGATAATGTCATCAAGAATACTAATATGGCCTGATATCTTTTCACCCTCGCCTTTGGCTATCCAGAACGAATTATCTCTAGCAAGCTTTAAACCGTGACTCGCTATTTTTTTGCTGTACGACGAGACCTTGCGGCTATCCACCCCTTCCTGGGCAACAAAGCCAAATGAAAGATGGCCCGTATGAATAAAATGTTCCGCAATACTTTCCGCCCCCCGATCCTGGTTAATCGATACGGAATTGAAGAACCGGGACACCTGGGTGACAACGGCGACCGGGATCCGGGTAATGCTT
The DNA here is from genome assembly GCF_019048985.1 of Klebsiella sp. PL-2018. NCBI lineage: Bacteria > Pseudomonadati > Pseudomonadota > Gammaproteobacteria > Enterobacterales > Enterobacteriaceae > Klebsiella > Klebsiella sp. PL-2018. The sequence continues at coordinate 131,526 of NZ_CP077673.1, read as the reverse complement.
AACCATTCTGAAAGTTCAGCTTCAGCCTCTGTCGGCACCCATAGCAAGCTGTCAATTCCCATCCCCACTAAGGTCTGAATAATATGTTTATCCTGCTGCGGCTGATTCTGATGCGTTTTAACGATCACCGATTTGCCGATATACCGGGCCTCTTCTTCCACCGTCGCCAACAGTTCGCAGAAGTGAGGATTCACCAGATTAGGCAAAACCACACCAATCAGCCCTGAACATTTCCCGCTAAGCTGAAACGAACTCTTGCTGGGGACATAGCAGAGATAATCCATCGCATCACGCACCGCCTGCCGCGTTTCCGGCACGACGCTGGGATGATTGTTGAGCACTCGCGACACGGTCGCCGTCGAGACCCCAGCTCTTTTCGCTACGTCTTTAATGGATGCCATGATGATTGAATACGCCCCCTAACACTGGCGCTCACTATAAATGGCGAGCGCGGTTGAAAATGTAAGCCAGTTCACATGTTGCTTTGTTACATGGAATCACGTTTAGCCTTCGCAAATTCATCACCCTATTAGGGGTTTTTATTAAAACCTGGCGAGAATATATTACGGACACCATCAACAGGAAAGCAGAATACAGGAAGGGAGAATAAGAGATTATGCTATTGCTGCGAGATGGCGTTGGCTGGCGCGATAAATACGCAGCATGCGGGGATCCGGGGATGGCCTATGAACGCCTGGCCACGGCAGCCTGCGGCGCGCGACCATTAGCGTTTAAATTGTAGAATTAAAGATGACATGCTGGGCGCGCCGAGTTTTTTCAGCGCTTTGATTTTATGCGTGCTCACGGTTTTAATCGTAATACCCAGTGATTTCCCTATGTGATGATACTGCTTTCCGCAGCACAGCATCCTGATAACTTGATACTCTTTATGGGTCAGCAGGGCCTCCCAGCGGGAGATATAATTATTACAATGGTAGCCCTTCAGTATCAGTGTAAAATATTGCCATATTTCATCTTCAGTTGAGGAAACATGATAGCGCGCATAGTGCGGCAAATCGGAAAGGCTGCTCCAGAATGAGCGAAAAACAAACACGGCGATGTCCCTGGCCTGCTTTTTTAGATAATCGCCAAAAACAAACGCATCGTAGATGTTTTCTCCCTCACCAAACGTCTCCATTAGCACGCCGGAGAGCGTAACGCTCTCCATTAATGCTTTTAAAGACTTCAGATCGTGACAAAAGTGCAGTTGAATAGCGGGCATCGCCTTTTGTTCATGCAGGCTATTCAGTCCCAAACAGAAATAACGATTTGGTGACATTACCGCCACATGTAAAATAGAACTCATAATGAATAAACACCATCTTATAATATATATTTATTTTTTGGAGTGAATTAGCCAAGGGCCGTGGAAATAATCAACCGGCAGCATCAGCGTATCACCAATAAACGACAGCGGCGTATCCAGGGTCCATAATGTTCCCTGAAGATAATTATAATCATATTCGCTGTCACCGCGGATCACCGCGATATCCGTTTTAACCCCTGGATACCACGTTTCGCCCTCCGCCAGAGAGGTTCTTCCCATAACGCTGCCGCAGCCCGTCAGCAGGAAACAGACAGCCATACAACCCATCGCTTTCGGATTCATATCATCTCAGCCATCAGGATAATGTCGGTACCGTGCCGGCGACGCGAATATCCATCTGCGGATAAGGAATGGCAATATGATGTTCGTCCAGCGCCTCTTTAATATTCTCCAGCAGATCGTAATAGGTATCCCAGTAATGGGCGTTTTTCACCCACACGCGCACGGTAAAATTAAGTGACGAGGCGCCAAGTAGGCAGCCTGACGGCTGCGACTTGTTATGGCCTTCGGCGACTGTTATAACTTCAGCTCCCACTTCTTCTGTGAAATGATTATGCTTCCCCGCTTCGCCGATATCTTTCAGCAAGGCAACCGCTGGCTTAGCTGGTTTCACAAACAGCCTGAAGGTTCTGTTCGTCCCGCTGTCATTGAGGCCGTCACTAAAATCATGGCCTGCGGCACCACGCTCATGGGATACACCTGCTGGCGCTGTCCTGACCCCGGATGTGGCCACTCAAAAAAGTCTGCTTCCGCTGTAAAAGCCGCTCCTGCCCCCACTGCGGCGTAAAAGCAGGCGAAGTCTGGATACAGTATCTTCTCGCCCTGGTGCCCGACGGTGAATGGCAGCATATCACCTTCACTGTCCCCTGTGACTTCTGGCCCCTGATATACCATAACCGCTGGCTGCTCGCCGAAATGAGCCGCCTCGCGGCCGATGTTATCCTGGAAACCGGCCGACGCGGCGACTTTCTGCCGGGCTGCTTCAGCGTCATCCATACCTGGGGGCGCGACCAGCAGTGGCATCCGCATATTCACCTTTCCACAACGGCCGGCGGGATTACTGACACCAGTACCTGGAAGAAAGTGCAGTTTTACGCCCGTAACGTGATGCCGATGTGGCGCTGGCGTATCACTGACCTGCTGCGCCGGGAATTCTGGCGGCTGGAGATACCGGCAACCCTGGCTGCAGAAAGTCGCTGCAGGCAGGACTGGAATCGCTTTCTGGACCGGCACTACAGAAGAAAATGGAATGTGCGGGTGTCGAAGGTGATGGACAACGCCACGCACGTGGCGATGTACTTCGGGGCTTACCTTAAGAAGCCCCCGGTGTCGATGAGCCGGCTGGAGCACTACGCCGGGCGGGATGATATTATCATGCGCTACCGCAGTCACCGGACAAAGCAGGAGGAGACGCTGACGCTGAGCGGGGATGAGTTTATGGAACGCTTTTCCTGGCATGTGCCGGAGAAACGGTTCCGGATGGTGCGGTATTACGGTTTTCTGAGTCCGTCAAAGCGGGCCGTGCTGGAAGTCGTGTATCTGTTAACAGAGACGCAGCGTAAAACGGCGCGGAAGGTGACATGGCGGGGGCTGTACCAGCGGCTGCTGAAAGTGGACCCACTGGCGTGCATTTTGTGCGGGAAGATAATGTGTTTCGGCGGGCTGAAACGGGGGCAGCGGCTTGCGGAACTGATGGCCCGGCATGAGCAGCTGGCGCAGATGAAAATGTGCGGTTAGGCGCGGATGCAGGGAAGATCCGTCCACAGCGCAGGGAAAGTTTAAAAGACGGTCAGTTAATCGATATCACCGATAAATGAGCGATTACTGATTGAAGCAAACAATCACCAGACCTCCGTCAGCGCTGGCCGGGAGTCAAAAATGGTGGTTGTTTGTTGTTCAGTTTCAGGTTTTAATTCCTATCAATCAAGTTCGGCCAGACGAACGGTGGTGTCGCGCTGCCGATCGATGCGTTTGTCAGCATCGATGACCGCCAGAATAACGCGTTTCACTTCCGCAATCCGGCTATCGTAGCCAACGCTAATCATCAAATCGATACGCCGGAAGGGATGGCGCGAATAGTTTACGATGCTGTCGGCGATAATTTTACCGTTCGGGATCACCACATCTTTATTATCCGCGGTGAGCAAGGTGGTAGAAAATATATGTACGGTTTCCACCACTCCGGTAATGGCGCCGATCTGCACCAGGTTTCCGGCCCGGAAAGGACGTAGCGTCACTAACAGTACGCCAGCGGCAAAATTTGATAGCGATCCCTGCAGCGCAAGCCCCACCGCCAGCCCCGCCGCGCCGATGACCGCAATAATTGAGGACGTTTCTATGCCTAAACGGCCTAGCGCGGCGATGGCCGCAAACGCCAGCGTGATATAGCGCACCAGGGCGGCAAAGAAATGGATAACGGTAATATCTACCCTGCGCCGCAAAAGTATTTTCTCGATACCTTTAGATAATAAAGTTGAGACAACCCGGCCGATAAAAAAGAGAATACAAGCGGCAATCACGTTCCAGCCATACTGAAGAATCGTGTCACCATGCCCTTCTAACCACTCCAGCGACGAAGCGATCTGCGGAAATAAAACCACCTTAGCCATATATTATTTCTTTTCTGCGTAAAACATATAAGGAATAGTATAGAGGAATATGTGGTGATTCAATAAATTCGCAGCGATAAAGTGGTCGTAGATTGTAAGAATAATAAAATTATGTAATTTCTTGCTAACATATTAATTTTCTGACGAGATAAATATCTTCAACCCGATGAGCTGAAGATATTTAAATGTCATTAAACTTAATAGTAATTAATCGTTAACTGTTCAAGCTGCTTTTGTTTATCAAGAAATGTTTTTTGCACCACGGCATTACTGACATCCAGCGAAACGCTGCTGACGTGCGCCGCGGAATAATGAGAAACGGTCTTATCGCGATAACAGAATAATTCATTTTGACCGGGCTTGTTCCAGCATCCCGACTCCACAACGGTGCCAATGAAGCGGACTTTTCCGGTATGGCCGGCGTAGCAGAAAGAAGAAGTGCAGGCGAGAAGTAAAGCCGCTGCGGCAGTGCATTTACGTGCGTCCATGGGGTAACACTCCTGTGTTGGGCATTTTTGAAATCAATTTCAAACCACAGGAGATAATTACACTGCTAATTATATTCGATCAATGCTTTTTTAGCCCCGACCCGCAATATACGTAAAAAGGCTCAGCTGCCTCTGCGACGCTGAGCCCGCGGTCATAACCGGCATCGGCACTACGATGAAAAACGCCGGTCCTCAGGATAGAGCCGCCGGGCCTCCTCGCGCAAAGCCCGGGCGTTTTTCTGTTGCCCAAGATACCGCTCGACGTTAATAAGATTGTTGTACATATCGGCGTCGTTCCACACCGCAATCCAGCGCCTGCCGATCTGGTTGAAAGCCTCCAGGTCCTCGACGTTAGCGCTCGACTGATAGCGGATGATATAGCTGAGCGCCCGATCTTTACGCAGCCTTTCGCTGCCGATGCCGATGTCATGCAGCCGCAGTACGCGGCTGGCAAAACGCTGCGGCGACTGCTGAAAAGCGGTCAGGTAGTGCCCCTGCCAGAAGGCGCAGCCGGTGAGCAGCGCGCCGTAGCAGGCCAGGATCATCAGCGCGCAGGGTACCGGCCGCGTGGAGGGCGCGGTGAATGCGGGCAGTGGCGCCTGTTCGCCGGACGGACAGCGATCGGCCAGGTTAACCAGGATAAGAACGAACAACCAGTGTACCGGCGATTGATACAGCGGATACTCCAGCTGCGTGTGCAGCAAAATGGGCATCAGGCAAGCCAGCAGCGCCAGCTGCCGTACGCCGGGGCGGCGCAGCAGTAGCCAGAATCCGCTAACGCCCAGCACCAGCAGCCCGAGCAGGGCGACCGCTCCGCCCTCGACCCACCAGAACAGCAGGTCATTATGCGGATAGGTTAACCCCGGGACCCGACGGGACAACGGCGGGACGCTATCGGCCACGAAATGGGCAAAGGACCAGGCGTATCCCCCGTAGCCCCAGCCGACGATCGGATGCTGCAGTATCATGTTCCAGGTCTGCTGCAGAATAAAAACCCGCTCAAGATTCGAGCCGTCATGTTCATGCAGGGCGTTGAGTAACGAGACCGATAGCAGGGCAAGCCCCAGCAGCACGCCGGCCACCGGCGCCAGTACGACACGCCAGCGGGCCCCGCGCGCGGCGGAGCGGCGTAACGGCGAGAAGCAAAAAATGGTCACCATCATCAGCCAGCAGACCACGCCGCCCAGCCATCCGGTGCGGGATTTCAGCAGGGTCAGCGTGGCGTAGAGCAGCCCGAGCCCGAGCGCGCTTCCCCACTGACGATATCTCTCCCTCGCGACGCTGCGGCAGACAAAGCGGACGTCGACCGTCAGCCACAGCAGCACCGCGGCGCCGGTGGCAATAAAGGAACCGGTGACGTTGCGTTGCAGAAAAACGCCGATCGCGAACTGTCCGGCCTGGCGCTGCGCCGCCTGCGCCGGCAGCGGCAGCCAAGCCGGATGGCCGATCCCCACCAGCGCATAAACCGCCTGAATCAGAGTGGCGGTGACGATCAGCCACAGTACGGTCTGCTGCTGACGCGGCGTGAGCCGACAGTTCAGCAGCAGATAATAAAACGCCACGCCCGCCCACAGGCCCGCCAGGCGCGGGAAGGCATCCAGCCGCCAGTCGGCGGAGGGGCTCCAGAGCAGGGGCAGCGTCAGCAGTAACGCCGCCAGCGCCATGCCGCGCAGGAACGGGCTGCTGCGCAGTCTCTGATGCCGCAAAAACCAGGCGCAGCCGACCATCGTGACCAGCAGCACGCCCCAGACCAGCAGCGGTTCCGGTAAATCGGCGCCGCTGCCGCCGGTGCTGGGCAGGACAATATGCATGACGCCAAGCAGGATCAGCGCCAGCATCATAAGGAGCCAGCGGGAGGCCGCCGTTTCCGGCTCTCCCCTGAGTTCTGCGTGCATCTTATTGCCCCTTCCTGGCCTGCGCATCGGGCGAAATACGCATGGCCGGCATGGCCCGACCATAGTCGTTAAGGGTCTGCCACTGCAGCGCGCAGCCGCCCTGCGCCGGACACCACGCCACCGAGCGGCTGGAAAGCGGCGCGACCATCCCGGCCCCGGCGATACTCTGGCCGTTGGCCTGCATATTCAGCAGCGTGACGTAAAACGGCGTCGGGTTCTGCACCGTTACCGTTTTCCCCTGGCGCTGCCAGCGCAGCTGGCGATAAGCCTGCTGTGAATCCCCCTGGATGCCTTTCGGGCGATAAAACAGCTTCATGCGGCTGCGCACCGCAATCTGCAGGGTATTCTGCTGCTGACTGTCGGCCTGAGGGATATTGGCCACCGTGACCCAAAACAGACTTTCGCGGTCCGCCGGCAGCTGGCCGCTGGTGTACATCACGCGAATTTCATTTTCTTTGTGGCCGTTTAGCGCAAAGACCGGGGGCGTCGCCACAAAAGGCACCGCCGCGTGCGGGTCGCCATCGGCGACGATTTTGCTCAGAATCAAGTAGCGCGAGGGCGATTGATTGATCACCCGGAACGATATCGATGGCTTACCCTCATTATAAATAAAGCGGGTTCCCCCGATGACCACGCCCGCCTGCGCCTGAAGGGATAAGGCGCTGAGCGCCAGCAGTACAGCGATTTTTCTCAACATGGACAGGCTACTGATAGGTCAGGCTAAAGGTGGTCGTGGCGTCAACGCTGCCGGCGGTAACCGGGTTGCTCGTCGCCACCATCTCACCATAAAAGGTGAGGTTCTGGCTGGTTTGCTGCGGGTCGAGCGTATACTGCCTGCTGGCGCTGTTCAGCGGCACCAGCGTACGCTGGCTGTCTAAGATCGCCACCCCGACGCCCGCGGCGCTGCCCGCCTGGCTGGTTAACGCCAGCAGGGCGCTGTTGGTCGTATCCGCCTCGCCGGTAAAGGTTAATGAGACCGCCGACGCCGCGCTGCCGCAGTTTTCCAGCCCGATGGTGAACGCTATCGGCTGGGAGGCGCTGCCGGCCGCGGTAAACTGTTTCGCCGCAATGTCGCCCAGGGTCACCTGCTGGTTCGCGGTATCGGTGGTCACGGTGCAGGTGTTTCCCTGGATCGTGCCAGTAATGTTTACGGTGCCGTCGTGGGCCAGCGCTGAGCAGGACAAGCCGGATAGCGATAACAGCAGGATCGTCTTTTTCATTATTGATAGCTCACATCAAAATAGAGTACCGAAGAGGCGTTGCCGGGCGTAACCGGCACCGCGGTAGCTTTATAGCGCAGGCGAAACGTCAGATCGTTATTGCCCTGGGTAATCGGGTACCCGTTATCGGTACTGTTAATCGCAATCGCGTTCATACTGCTGTCCAGCAGCTCAATCGCCACGCCGCTGGCCATTCCGCCGCCGCCGGAGGTATCGGAGAGGGCTAACAGCGATGGGTCGCTGCCGTCCGACGTGCCGCTAAAGGCCACCGTCGACTGGCTGATCGCCGAGGTGCAGTTATTTAATTTGATATCAAACTGCTTCCACTCCGAGGTATCGCCGACGTTTTTAAATATCCCGGCGCTGAAATCGCCGATATGGATAGTCTGGTTCTGGCTGGCGGTGTCGATATCGCAGCTTTCCGCGACGATTGTACCGGTCATATCCAGCTCAACCTGGCCAGTATTAATATCATCGGCGATAGCGCTATGAACGCCCGCGAGCGCCAGCAACAGGGGAAAGAGTGTTTTTGCCGCTTTCATCTTTTTTCCTCAGGCGAAGTCAACGCGAATATAGGCCGTCGCCGAAAAGGTCCCCTCTGCCGGGGCGTTTCCGGTGGTGCTAATCGGCGCGGCGTGGAAAGTCACCGTCGCCTGCAGGTTGTCGTCCAGCTGGAACGGGATCAGACCGCTGTTCGGCTCAATCACCTTGCCGCTGCTATCGGTGATCTGCACCCCGACATCGCTGTTGCTGGTTTTAATCGCCGCCGGTTCATCCGCCGAAGCATCCGCCTGGAAGCGGACCGTCAAATTAGCATTAGCCTCTATGCCGTTACATTTAATCGGTACCGAAATCGTTTTTGGCGTGTAGCCGGCGGGCATCTGGCCCTTATTTTTAAATTCGCCCGACATAAAGGAGCCAAAATCGACGGTCACGATTTGCCCGGCGTTAACGGAGCAGGTTTGGGGCACCGATATTTGACCATCAATATAGGCTGAGGCTACGGGTGCACCTTTTATAAAATCACTGCCGACGGTGTACCATAAATCAAATATTTTTACATGGGGAAAACTCATCACCCCAACAAATTTCCGATCTATTCTGAACGTAACTCTAATATTATCACCGGTGTTGAAATCTGATCTAACCTCGTTACACGGCATTGCCCCACCTGCAGGTTTATAATGGTTATCCCACGGCAAAGGATAATATGTCCCATCAGACATATCTTTTATTTCAGACGCAACAGAAATATAGTCATTAACCTTATAAAAGGTTAAACCCCCGGAGTTTCCTGTTGAAACAAGATCCGTTGTTGTCCACTGATGTGTATAAAAGGTTGTACCTTCCTGGCAAGAACACTCAAGCGAGAATGTCCCACTACTGGTAGAAACTATGGCGGGTAAAACTTCTCCAGCTGTATTTTGCGTAGGATCGGGTACGACTTCACTGATATTAAAATCATAATTTTCTGCTGCATATCCATCAGGAACGTAGCATGAGCCCGAAGGATAAGTCGTAGCATATGCTGGAAGGCTAATTATTTTTATCAAGGCCATTAGCGCGATTGAGAGTGTGATAATACGTTTCATTACTGACACCTTTCACTTAATTTATTCACCGGCTGCTGCTTCGCGCTCTCCGGAAGTTGATATTTCACCACGCAGTGCTGTCCGGCGCTCTCGCCCCACTGCACTTCCAGCATGCCGTTCAGCGGCAGCCCGGCGAGGTAGGCCTGACCGTCGTCGCCGACGATGGTGCTGTTGCCCGCCTTCTGGCTGACCGTGGCGCCGAACGGCACCGGCTTGCCGTTATGCATCAGGGTCATCAGCGCGCGCACCCCGACGTGGGCGTTAAATTCGGCGCGCACCAGCGCCCCCTGGGTCGGCACCACGTTGGTGACCGCGTCTTCAATATCGACGTTCTGTCCCATGGAGTTGGTATTCAGCGCTACGCGGTTCTGGCGATAGGTGGTGGCGTACGGGATCACCGCGTAGCCGCGCCAGTCGGTTTTCACCCCGGTGGCGTTTTCCAGCTCGACCCCAGCCGCCCCCGGCGCTTTCACCAGAATGTTGGTGTCGCCGAGCGGCTGGCTAAGGGTAACGCCGTTGCGGTGAACCACCACGCCGCCGCTGACCCCGTAGTTCACCTGGTGATAGCCGTCGCTGTAGTTGTAGCCGGCCTGCAGGTTACCGTAGGTACCCTGATAGCTCATGTTGGCGTTGCCGCTGTTGCTGGTGCCGTGGTTGCCGTCGCTCTCCTGCACGTTATAGCTCAGGTTGTTATCCGCCAGCAGCGTACCGTTGATGCCGGTGGTCCCGGTGGTCTTACCGTGCTGATCGGTGGTGGTGCCAAAGCTCATATTGGTGGTGTTGGCCGAACGGTAGATATCCGCGCTATGGTTGCTGGAGAGCCACTGGCCAATCGGCAGCGAAATATTAAAGGCGTAGATCTGGTCCGCCTCATCTTCCCCCGGCGACTTGTCATAGTTCCACGTCAGGCTATAGGAGATGCCGTTCCAGCTGCCGTTATAACCCACCTGCAACATGCGATCTTTCTCATCGGTGTGCCAGTAGGTCTGTTCGGAGCCGGTGACAAAAATCGAGCCGATTTTGCCGACCTGCTGCGAAATATTAAGCTGCGCTTTGCCTTTTTTGGTGTAGTAGAGATCGTAGTAATCGGTCCACACCGGCTTATCCTGCTTACCGTCGTGATCCTCATCTTTCCACTCATTGTCGCCGGTATAGCCGCTCATGCTTTTATACGTCGTCTCGTCGAGGGTGTAGAACCCCTCCGTCGAGTAGCGGTAGCCCAGCAGCTGGAAGTTGGTGCCGAGATTGTTCAGCGCCTTGGCGTAGAGGAAGCGCACCGACTGGCCGTCGTGCTGGCTACCGTCGGCGAGGGTGCTGTTGGCCTGGGTGATATCGGCGGAGATCGCGCCGAAATCCCCCATGTTCAGCCCGGCACCCAGCGCGAAGGCGTGGTAGTCGTTGCTGACCTGCGAACCGCCGTACAGCGTGAAGCCATGCGGCAAGCCGTAGATTGCCGTTCCCTGGGCAAAATTGACCTCATCCTGATCATCGTTGGTGCTGCGGTATTTACCGGCGGTCAGGGCGTATTTAAGCCGCCCTTCGCGCTGCAGCAGCGGCACCGCGGAGTACGGCACGGTAAAGGTATTTTCGCTACCGTCGCTCTCTTTTACCGTCACCTGCAGGTCGCCGCTCGACGAGGTCGGGTAGAGATCGTTGATGGCAAAGGCGCCCGGCGAGACGTAGGTCTGGTAGATAACGTAGCCGTTCTGCTTGATGGTGACCCTGGCGTTGCTCTTCGCGATACCGCGGACCGTCGGCGCAAAGCCCTTCAGGCTGTCCGGCAGCATGTTGTCGTCGGAGGCAATCTGGACGCCGCGAAAGCCGAGGCTGTCGAAAACGTCCGACGGGGTGTAGCTTTCCCCGAGCGTAAGCTCCGCCTTCAGCGGCGCAATCGTACGCTCGACGTAGGTGCTGATATGCTCCCACTTATTCTCCGTTTCACCCTCGCCGCTGGTGTAGTTCCAGGTGGAGTAGTCGCGCAGGCGCCAGGCGCCGAGGTTCAGGCCGCTTTGCAGGTTGAGATAGTAGCTGTCCTCTTTGCTATCACCGCCGCTGTTGCCGCCGGTGAAGTTATAGTTCAGCAGCAGCGCGTTGATCCCCTGGTCCCACTCTTCCGGGGGGATATACCCGCGCGCGCTCTGCTTTAGCGCCGCCTGCGGCACGCTGATGTTCAGCTGCTGATGCTCAAAGTCGAACTCGGTGGAGGATTCCGGTATGGCGGCAAAGGACACGCACTGCTCCGGCGCCAGCTTCGCCAGGTCCGGGAAGGCTTTGGTATTGACCCCCATCTGTTCCAGGCGCGCGGTGGTAAAGCACGGCGCCAGCCCGGTATCATCCTGGCCGCCTTTTGCCGCTTTAAAGTTCACGTCTTCGGTGGAGACCAGCTGCTTATTCAGATAAATATCAACGTGATATTTACCCGGAGCCTGGCTATCGCCCTTTTCAAAATGCGAAAGATCGGCCACCGCGTTAGGGTCGTCCGATAAGAATGCGGGGTTAAAATAGTTATCCGCCAGCGCGGATAACGGTAATGCCGATAAGGTTGCCGGCAAAATAATACGGTATACCCGACGGCGGGCAAATAGAACCTGCATCACCGCGAGGGTGATATATTTTATTTTTAACGTCATTATTTTGCCGACCTGTTTATTATTCTATTATGGCTTTCTGTTCGGGCGAGTTTGCCCCGTAATCATTAATGGTCTGGAAGGTGATATTTCCCTGCGCGTTCGCCGGCAGTTTTAAATCCGCCTGCGACATCGGCGCCACCATTGTCGTCGGTAACGTTGCGGTACCGGCGTGAATCTGTACCAGCGTCATATAATAGGGCGTGGGGTTTTTCACCGTCAGGGTATTACCGCTTTCGTGGAAGCGCAGCTTCGCCGGCGCATCAATCGAGGCCATCGGCAGGTTTTTCGGGCGAACAAAGAGTTTAATCCGGCTCAGCACCGCGATCTGCAGGGTATTTTTCCCTTTGGTGTCTTTTGCCGCCGAGGGAATCGCTTTAACGTTCACCCAATAGAGGCTTTCGCGATCCGCCGGCAGATTATTCGGCCCGACGTACATAATGCGCAGCGTATTTTCTTTCTGCGGCTTCATCACAAACAGCGGCGGGGTGATGACAAAATCGCTGCTTTTGCTTTCGCTGGCGTTTTCCACCCATGACTGAATTAAAAAGGTGGCCTTCGGGTCGGTATTATTCACCGCCAGTGAGACCTGATTATTGCCCTGCGGATAGATGACGCGGGTGGAACCTAATGATACCCCGCCGTTCGCCGCGGCGTGCGCCTGGGTTTCGGTTTGCGCCTGCGCCGCGGCGCGGCCAGACCGGCACCGGCTAACGCCAGCGCAACCAGAGACAGGCGGGAAAAAGAAATAACGGACATAAAGTGCCTTTCACAATAAAGATTTGCCGCAGACGGCATCAGGAAATTACAAATAGGTTAACGTGAACCAGGTTTGTGCGTTTGCATCCCCTGCCACGACGGTTCTCGAGGTCGCGCGATATTTGGCGACAAAATTGAGTACGGTCGTATTGTCCTGAATAGCGGTAAAATTCATCGGCTGCGTGTTCGGGATAATTTGATTTCCCTGATTATCAAAAATGCCTAACCCGACGCCCTGCGCGCTCTGCGCACCGTCGGTCACCGCCAGTACCCCCGGATCTTTGCCATCCGTCAGGCCGCGAAAGGCCACGCTGACTTGCTGGCTTACCGTGGTATCGCAATCCTTCAGCGTAATGGTAAACGCCTGCGGATCTGTCCAGCTTCCCAGCCCATGAAATTCATTGGAGCGCACCTGCCCCATCTCAACGGTTAAATCCTCGCTACCGGCATCCACCGCGCAGGCGGCATTGACAACGGCGCCCTGAAATTCAACGTCGCCGCCCTTTACCGTTACCACGTGGTGGTTGCCCGCCTGTGCCAGAGCGGGAAACAAAAACGCCCCCGCGAGGGAAAACGCCTTCAGCCGTTGTGTAGTGAAATTCATATCTACTCCTTTCAATGACACAGCCGCCGTCCCTGGCACAGGATCCCTAAATGAAAATGACTGGCGTAACCTTACTGGTAAGTCACGTTGAACGTAGCGGTGGTATCCACGCTACCGGCAGTCGCGGTATCCGCAGTCTGGTAGTAGTCAGCGGAGAAGTTCAGGGTGTTGTCGCCGTCGATCAGCGTAACTGCCTGAGACGCGGTACCCAGATCCAGCGCAGAGCCGTCTTTGTCATAAATCTGGATGCCGACGCCTGCCGCGCTACCCGCGCCAGAGGTGTTGTCCAGCACACCAGCTTCGCCCGCGGCCGCGTTGCCGTCGAAGGTCACAGACGCCTGAGAAGCGACGGTGGTATCGCAGTCAGCCAGCTTGATGCTGAACGGGGTTTTCTGGTTAGCAACGGAGTCTTTACCGGTGAGGGCAGCCAGACGAACCTGACCCATGTTCACAATCTGGTTGCTGGTGTCTGCGGTTACCGCACAGGCTGCATCGACAACAGAGCCTTTAAACTCAACGGTGCCGCCCTGAACGGTGGAAGAAGACCCGCTGGTCGGTAAAGCAGCCATCGCAGAAGAAATACCGCCAGCCATAACCATTGCCAGAACGACGCTTTTTACCATAAATGCTTTTTTCATTTTTAATCCATACACATTAAATTGATTTTGTATTCCCTCATTAATTACCGTTTACTTTTTTATGGCCGAAGCAATTACCAGGGAACGTTCCCCGCGGCGATAAAAAAGACGGTTTAAATATAAGAAGACACTCCGTGTTGTCCTGGGAATAATTCTTACAGAGAATTTTATTAATCTAAATCAATTTTTTCGTCCAAAACTGGACATTCGAAAATGATGCAAGTCAATAATGATAATTACGTATAAAAATCATGATGTTAATAATGCAAAGAGCTGGTGCGTCTAAAAAACAGGCGTTGTTGTTAGTATACTGTTATGAAGTTATTTAAAAATCGATAGGAATTCGTTTATTAATTCCCTTCAGCACGCCTCGATGGACGCTGATGTACTCCCCCTTGCGCAGTTCAGACAGGACGTACAGTATTCCGCTGCGGGAAAGATTGGTGCGCCGCTGGATAAAATTGAGCACGTTAATCTGCTCGCGATATTCCTCAGGATAGGAGCCGAGTTCCAGGATCAACGTCCGGATCATGATGAATGATTCCACGCCAATAAACTCCTTCTCGCGGATGGCCATAACCAATAACCGATGGGCCAGAATCCGGGCGATATCATGCCAGAGATTTTGCTCGTCCATAATCTCCACAAACTTAGCAAGCGGAACCAATTGACCAGAGCAAGATGTTTCCGCAGAGAAAAAGTGCTTCGGCCTGGCCTCTACGTCGTAAAAGGTACTATATCCATCAATCAGCCCCAGTACCGAGGGGGAAAATAGCGTGGTTATCGCCATATTATTTTCACTATGGCAAACCACGCCGGTCCCCTCAAGCAGGAGTAATATATTCGCGTTATTTTCAGTATCGCAAAATTCAAATCGCTCGTCAGGCTGCAGCTCAAACGGCGTGCTAACCGGCAGCAGCGCCTGCATAATACGCTGGATCGCCAACAAAGGCCGGGTATTACGGCCAAACGCAAAGGAGCGTAAGGCACCACGGTCAAAATCTTCATCAATAATAAACATTTTTATCTCATTTTTGGCCTGCGACATTACTCAATTAAAATACTAGCACCAAATTTAAAGGAAATAAAAAAAATTAAAACACCCTTTAAGTTCAATAGGTTAAACTCATTATTCTATTTTTAAGTTGCCGCTCCCCCTGGTGATATATCGACAAAAGCATTTCCCTTTTTTTTGCATGAAAAAAATACGCTCACCGGGGAGAAATCCATTACTTTCGCCATCCATAAGCTATAAATTTATTCACATAAAAAACACATAAAAATGCTATAAAAAATCACATTATCATAAAAAATAATGGCTAAAATGATAATTAATAAGCCAGTAAATAACCATATTAACGCGTGCTCTCCTCCGCCAAAAAAGACGCAGAAAATGAATAAAAAATCGAAAAATAACGATGGCAAACGTTTGTCTGATTATAGTGGAAGGGGCTAACTTTCACGGGAAATAAGCATTCTGCGTAACGCGCGCAGTACCCTGGCAATGAATAGTCAGGCAAAAGCATCATGATGTCCCGGCGGAAATGCGTCCCCGCAGGCAGATTGCGCGACGTCTACCCGGGAGGAGGCATGAAGCGCCCGCCCGGCGCCGCGATAATTTACGCTGTAAACAGCTGAAATTTGTCTTTATCGCTATCGGCGATCGCTCTTAATACCCGGCAGGGGACCCCAGCGGCGACCACGTTCGCCGGTATGGAACGGTTCACCACGCTGCCGGCGCCAATGACCGAGTTTTTTCCGATGGTGACGCCTGGGTTGATAATCACCCCGGTGCCCAGCCAGACGCCGTCTTCAATCACCACCGGCTGAGAGAACTGCTGCTGGGTGTGCCGCAGATCCGGATGAATCGGATGGCCGGCAGTGGAAATGGTCACGTTGGGCGCAAACATCACGTTATTGCCGATGATAATGTCGGCATCATCGACCAGCGTCAGGTTGAAGTTCGCGTAAAAATTATCGCCAATGGTGGTGTGGGTGCCGTAGGCCACATGAATCGGAGGCTCTATCCAGCACTGCTTGCCCACGGCGGCGAACATCCGCTGAATAATGTCGTTTCTTAATTCCTGATTAAAGGGGTGCGAGTGGTTGTATTCGTAAGCTCGCGCCTTGCCCATCAGCCGCTGCTGCGGTAACCCATATCCTGAATCAAGATAAAGCTCGCCGCTGTTCATTCTTTCCTTCATATCCATGGTCAATATTTCCTCATTTATCAATCACATCCTTGTGAATTATCGGACTGTTTTCTACACCGTCATCGCGCTATCGCTCATCTTTTCCGACGTTGCCTTACCCGATAAGGTAAAGGCGGAGATTAACGTGACGCTCAGGGCGATGCCGCCAAGGATCATATAGGTATCCTGGAAACCGATACGGTCATACATATTCCCGGCAAAAGCGGAGAGAAAGATCGCCGCCACCTGTTTGGAAAACTGGAAGCCAACCAGGTAAATCGTCGCCGACAGGCGGACGTCAAACACGCCGGTAATATATTTAAACGCGCCTACCAGCAGGAACGGGACTTCCAGCGCATGAAGCATTTTCAGCGCCACCACTTCAGCGGCCGTCGTGGCGAACGATGATCCGATCATCCTTGCCGCCATCACCATGCCGGCAATCAGCAGGGTATTCTTCGCGCCGATGCGGTTAATAATCCACGGCGAGCTGAACATAATAATCGCGTTGCATATTTCCCCGGCGGTGGTCGCAAAACCAAAGGCGCGGGTGCCCGATTCCGGGGTGGCAAAGAAGGATTTAAAGAAGGTGGCGAACTGCTGATCGAAAACGTCATAGACGCAGGCGACGCCGATGACGTAGAGAATAAACATCCACATTTTGCGCTGACGGAACATGCGTACGGCGGTTTTTAAATCCACCGATGAGCGGTTAGCGCCCAGCGAGTCCATCACCTGTGCGGTCTGGCTGGCCTGCGGTTTCGCGATGGCCACCAGCACGACCAGTACCAGCGCGGCAGCCGAGCCCATCCAGAACACCCACTCGGGGTTAACGCTGAACAGCATCCCCGCCGTGGTGGCGCACAGCGCCCAGCCGAGGCAGCCAAAAGTCCGCGCTTTGCCGTACTCAAACCCGCTATTGCGGCTCACGCGTTCGATATAGGCTTCCATCGCCCCGGCGCCGGCGGAGAACACAAAGCCGATGTAGGCCCCGCCGCTCAGCGCCCCGAGCCAGATATTGGTTTTCAGCAGCGGCGCAAAAACGTAGAGGAAAAAGGGCGCGATCAGCACTAGCAGCACCGTCACAATCCACATCAGATGCTTTTTCAGCCCCAGCTTATCGGAGATCAAGCCCAGTATCGGCTGAAAACAGATGGCAAACAGCGACAGGCTGGAGAAAACAATGCCGGTCTCGGTTTTATTCAGGCCGATGACGTCCGATAGCCAGATCGGCAAAAACGGAAAGCAGGTGGCCATGATGAAAAAGTAGAGAAAGAAGAACAGCCCGAAAATCCAGAAATTGGGGTTGTTTTTATGGGTACAGACGGTCGGGTTCATGGTGTATTCCTCAAAAAGGGCCGACGCGCGGCCCATCGTCATCACACGCGTTGCAGGCCAATCAAAATGGCGCTTTCCGGATCGAGGACTGGCAGCGCCAGCCCCGCCTGTTGCAACCACTCACCGCTGACGGTCTGCGGCGTCGTCATCCATTCCGGCAGCTTACGCATGGTATGGCCGCCCTCTCCCGTAATCTGAATATCGGGATGGTCGAGCAGCGTCACCTCGTAACGGGCGCCCGCGTCCAGCCCCGCCACGCGCAGCGGCACCATCAGGGTGTAGTCCGGCATCGCCAGCTGGCTGACGAGGAAAATCGCCCGATGCCGATCCTCGCTCACCACGCCGTGCGCGAGGGTTGTGGCGTCCGGCATATCGATACGCCACTGCACGCCGTGATGAATGACATCGCGCCACTGCTTATGCAGCGCCGCGTATTTGCGATAGCCCACGCGCTCCTGCTCATCGGCGGTCACCGGGTCCAGCTCAAGCCCCATATGACCGAACAGCGCCGTCAGGCCGCGAAACGCAATGCTGTGCTGGCGGAAGGTGGCGTGGCAGCGGCGGTTGCCGATGTGCGCGCCCATCACTTCCGGCGGGAAGAAGTAGCTCATGCCGCGCTGGATGGTGTTGCGCTCAAGGGCATCGTTATTGTCGGAAGCCCAGAAACGATGGCTGCGCTTCAGCACTTCATAATCGATACGCCCGCCGCCGGAGGAGCAGGATTCAAATTCAATATGCGGGAAGCGGGCCACCAGCGTATCCAGCAGGCGATAGAACTGGCGAGTTTGCGCATCGGCGGCGGCTTTGCCGTTATGGGCAGGCTGCACCAGCTCGCGATTCATATCCCACTTCACATAGTCCACCGCGTGTTCGCCCAGCAGCCAGCTCATCCGTTCCAGCAGATAATCAAAGGCTTCAGGGATATTCAGGTTCAGGACAAACTGATGACGCCCGGGGATCGGCGTATAGCCCGGCAGCGCCAGCAGCCAGTCGGGATGGGCGCGGTATAAATCGGAGTTCGGGTTAATCATCTCTGGCTCAACCCAGATGCCGAACTCCATCCCCAGCGACTTCACATGGTCGATAACCGGGGTCAGACCGTCAGGGTATTTTTCCTCATCAAGATACCAGTCGCCGAGCGCCGCCCAATCGTCGTTGCGCCCTTTAAACCAGCCGTCATCAATGATAAAGCGCTCCACGCCCAGCTCCGCCGCTTCATCCGCCATGCGCATGATGTACTGCGGGTCGTGGTCGAAATAGATCCCTTCCCAGGTGTTGAGATGCACCGGGCGCGGTTTGTTGTCCGGGAAGCGAATAATCTGTTCGCGCAAATAGCGGTGGAACTGCTGGCTCATGCCGTTCAGCCCCTGCGCCGAATAGCTGGCGTAGAGGTTCGGCGTCCACAGCGTTTCCCCTTCCGCCAGGGCCATCTCACCAGGTAAATAGAGCGCTTCCGCCTGCAGGTAGCGGCGACCGTCGGTTTTCACTTCCGCCCGCAGGCGGTGGTTACCGCTCCAGCCCAGGTGCACGCCCCACACTTCGCCCTGCATCTCGCTAAAAGCGCGACTGCCGGTAATCAGCGCCGGAAAATGTTCGTGAGAAGTGCGTCCACGACGGTTTTCCAGCACAAAGCTGTCGTGTTCAAGGGTCAGACGATGGGGCTGGAATTCGCGGATCCAGCGGCCATGAAAGGCCATGACTTCGCGGGCGCGCTCGGCGACCGGTAGCGTGACCGCCAGGCGGTCCACCTGCCACGGCTGCGGGCGCAGGTTGGTTAAACCATGACGAACGCTGAGCACGCCGCTGCTATCAAGCTGAATTTCACTGCACAGCCGCAGGCCCGCCTGCGCGTCTTCGCTGAGAAGGGTTAAATTCTGCCCATCCTGCACCACCTCGGTCGTGGTAAACATCGGTGAGGCGTCCAGCCCCTGGCGGTGGCCTTCAATGCCCGGCGCGCCAAACAGACCGTGGCCCAGTTCGGCCATTAAGGTTACCGGGGAATCGACGTCGAGGCGGCCATTGGCCACCGGGCGGGCGATGCTGGCCGCATCCTGCGGCGAAAAGTGGCTTAAATGTGGCCCCCAGTAGATAATTTCGGCGAATGGACGGGTTTTGATCACCACATCGGCCGCTGCGCTTTGCAGGCGTAAAATCGAATCAGACATGAGACATCTCCACAACAAGGAATGCCTTACTGTTGATCCGAAACGTTTCGGGTGCCAACCAAAACGTTTCGGATCCGTGATCGAGTTCAGGAAATTAATCTGACGGGAGGAGAATCAGGCGGTTTCGCCGGGAATAAATTCAGGCTGCCAGAGCACCTGGAGAGAGGCGAGATCCTCGCCGGCGATTAAGCGGCGGACCATGGTGGCTATCTGGCGGCCCACGCCCTGCCGGGTGGACTGAACCACCGCGCCCACCGGGGTTTCGATGATGCTGTCCTGCGGCAAGCCGTCGTAAACCACCAGCGAGACGCGATCGGCGCCGGTGAGGCGTCCGAGCTGAGCCAGGGCCATCGCCGCGCCGTCGCCGTGGGTGTTGCAATCGGTGACAATCGCCGTTGGCGGTTCAGGCAAGCGCAGCAGCTCCATCGTTGCCTGAAACCCGCCGCGGCGGGTGGGCGGCACGCTGCGCAGCCAGGTTTCCGCCAGGCCCGCTTCGCGCAGCGCCTGCAGGTAACCGTTGCGGCGCTGGGTAATAAACGCCTGATTGTTATTTTCGCTCAGCAGCGCGATGCGCTGATGCCCCTGGCGAATCAGATGACGGGTGGCGCGGTACGTTCCCGCCTGGTTATCGAAATCAAACCAGGCGTAGGGCTGCGGCAGGCGGCTGCGCCCCAGGGCGAGAAAAGGAAAGCCGGAAGAGAGCAGCTGAATCAGGCGCGGGTCGTCGTCCAGGGTATGGGCCACGATCAGCGCATCGACGCGACGACTCTGCACCATACGCATATAGCCGTGCTTATCGGCCTGCTCATCGTCGGCAATCAGCAGTAAATCAATCTCATAGCGCGCCAGCTCGTGACTGATTTCTCCCACCATTTCAAGAAAGACGTTGTTATTCAACGGCGCGGGGCGCACGGGAAAAACGAGGCCAACGGCGTCAATTTTGCCCATTTTCAGGCGGCGGGCGAAGGTATTTGGCCGATATCCACGGCGCTGGGCTTCGGCCTCCACGCGGGCGCGCGTCTCCTGCGACACGTCATCATAGCCGTTTAGCGCGCGGCTGACGGTCGTTACCGAGATCCCAAGTTCTTTAGCAATGGCTTTCAGCGACATAAGTATCCCTGTCTTCGCGGGAGAATGCGGCTAGTGTCCCGCAATACGGGCATGGCGTCCAGCAAGAGCGACGCCGCGCGGCAATACCTGAACACCGCGGCCCTCGGCGCCTGATGATACGTCACAACGAAATGAGAGGCAGCAAGACCGTTTATTCAATGTGGCGGTAAATTAAACGCCCCCTTCCTCATAAGAAAGAGACGAAGATACGCTGTGATTCACCAAGCTGAATATATTTGAATCCGACAGGTTTACCCTATACAAATCATATGGTTGATAGATGAATGACTTGAGCGCTCAACCCTGGAAAAATAACGCAGCGTCTGGAAAACGCACATTTAATCCCCATAAATCATTCGATTTATTTTTAATTAAAATATGAAGTATGTATCGGAATTATAATTCGCAGTTTAAACAAACATGAACACGGTCTGTTCATTGATATTTATCAACTAAGAATCACTTGATAAAAGTTTTTAAAAAGAGGGAGTGATATAAAAGCAAAATAATGGAATATGTTAATAACAGGGTTTTATGTATAACTCACTACTGCCTGTTTCTTCACGGCACGCTTTATTTTTTTGTTTATTTCTTTCAACATTCGAGCTGTTAACTTATGTCGCCAGCGATGTAGTAATGCCGGGAATGCTAACGGTTATTAAAGATTTAAATGCTCAACCGCATTACGTACCGTGGTCACTTAATGCCTATTTACTTGGCGGCGTCAGCTTTCAGTGGCTTATTGGACCGGCGTCGGATAGATTTGGCCGCAGGCCTTTATTACTCATCGGCTGTGTGCTTTTTTCTGTTTCCTGCCTGGCCACGCCATGGGTAGACAATATCCAGGTTTTTACTCTCCTGCGGTTTATTCAGGGAATAGGTTTGGGGTTTGTGGTGGTGGTGAGCTATCCGGCCCTGCAGGAAGCATTCAACGAATCGGATGCGATCCGCTTAATTGCCCTGTTTGCCAATATCGCGCTGCTGTCGCCGCTGTTTGGCCCTTTGGTCGGTAGCGTTGTGCTTGCTTACCTGTCATGGCGCACGCTTTTTATTGCTATCGCGTTGATGGCGGCGCTCACCTGGTTCGGTTTGCTACGCTGGATGCCGGAGACGATCGGCGTCGTACGCGAGGATGGCAGTAAAATTGAATGTCAGCCGCTCGAGGTAAAAACCCTCGCGCGCGCTTATGGCGATTTGCTTACGAACCCACGCTGTATATCCGGCAGCGTTGCGCTTGGCCTCGTCGGGCTGCCGCTGATGGCGTGGATCGCGCTCTCCCCGCTGCTGCTGGTGCATCATCTGCAAATGAGTATGCTGGAGTACGCGCTATGGCAATTACCTGTTTTTGCGGCGTTGATTGCGGGGAATATCGTCCTTAACGTTACCGCTGAAAAATTTAAGCCGGAGCAGTTATTATACTTTTCACTCTCTCCCATATTTATCGGCATAATGCTGGCGCTGGTCATGACGCTAATATGGCAAAATATTATTGCGCTGATTATCGGCATGGCTATTTATGCTTTTGGCCTGGGCATTTGCAACGCCACGCTGTATCGCCTCACGCTATTTTCCAGCGAGCATGGAAAAGGTTCAGTATCGGCAATGATAGGCATGATTTCCGTCGCTATTTTTAGCCTCGGGGGGGCATTAATGGCCGGATTGGGCGCCGGCGACAGCCTCAGCGCATATATTATCGCGGCCACTATTCCAATGCTGGCAGCATTATTCATTATCGTTAATATATTCACCAGGCAGAAGAGGAGTAAAACGAAAATAACAGCTTCAGGCCATTAATCACTCACGGACGACTTTTTATTAAGGATGAATAAAATGGACACTTTATCCTGCGTCGATGCCCTCTGCGCACTCGACAGCCCTTATCATGAAGATAGCGATTCACAACGGCTCTTTGATGAAGCCATGCGTGAAATCGTTGCATTTCATGTTATGAATACGCCGGGCTACCGCCAGTGGCTGGCCCGCCACAATATTCCGGCAGATGCGGCCAATATAGATTCGTGGTCGCAGCTGCCGCCGATCTTTGCCGACTATTTCAAACAGAATCTGCCGATCGGCCGCTCCGGTGAGGATGCGCTTGAACTCACCTCTTCCGGTACCAGCGGGCAGAAAAGTCGAATGCGCTATGATGCGCGCAGTATCGGAGCCGCCCAGGGAATGGTCGATCGCATTTTCCGCCATTATGGCTGGGAAACGCCCGATGCGCCCTGCAACTACCTGCTCCTCAGCTACGAACCCGCCGATATCATCACGCTTGGCACCTCTTTTACCGACCAGTTCTTGTGTAAATACGCGCCGGTCAAACGCGCCGTTTACGCGCTGCGTCACACCGGGAGCGGGCATGAGTTCGACCCTTTCGGCGTGATTCGCGCTTTACAGGAGTTTGCTGAAGAGGGGTTACCGGTACGAATCCTGGGTTTCCCGGCATTTATGTGGTTCATACTTGAACGGATGCGAGAAATGCAGCTACCGCCGCTCCAGCTTCATCATCAATCGCTGGCCTTTTTCGGCGGCGGCTGGAAAACGAATGCCGACCGTGAAATCCCTAAATCCGCGTTCTATGCGCGGCTGACCCAACAGCTCGGGATCCCCGATAGCCGATGCCGCGACGGCTATGGTTCCGTGGAACACTGCGTGCCCTACATTGAATGCGCGCATCACCATTTCCATATTCCCGTTTATTCCCGCGCCTGGATCCGCGATACCGCCTCTCTGGCGGTGAAAGATTATGGGCAGCGCGGTTTTATACAGTTTGTGTCGCCTTATATCACCTCCTGCCCTGCGCACAGCGTGGTCATGAGCGATCTTGCACAATTGCACCGCGCCGAAGAGTGCGGATGCGGTGTGACAACCGATTGGTTTGAGCTGCTGGGCCGGGCCAGCCATAGCAAAGCACGTAGCTGCGCACTGGCGGCGTCAGAACTGATTAAGGGAAATTAATATGTATCTCATTCAGGGAAAAAACTATCCCTCGCTCACGCCAGAAGAGGCCATCACCATGTTGACGAGCGGGCTGGATAGCGCGCTGAGCCAACCGCCGCGTCCGGAAACCGTGCTTGCCTGCGCCGGGCGTTTTATCGAACAGCTAAAAGACCACGCTTTCCTTCCTCAACTGGGCCCGGCTTATCGGGAAGAGGTCAGAAAGTTTTGCCAACCGGACGCGCTGCGCCAAAAACTCGAGCATGAGCTGGGCGATACCCCCTTTTCCGTGCGCCGCATTAACTACCGTGAACCGCAGTTTGAAGGCTGGCGTCCTTTGGGCGTCGTGGTGCATGTCACCCCAGCCAATGCGCAACTGCTTCCCTTCTTCGCAATAATAGAGAGCCTGCTGGTCGGGAATATTAACTGGCTGCGCCCGAGCGCCAGCGAACAAGGAATGACAATCGATCTGCTACGGGCGTTTATCCACTGCGATTTAACGGACCAGCTGGCTAACTTCGTCGCCGTGGTTCCCGTCGAAACCACGCGCCTTTCCCTACTGCTTACCCACGCCGATGGTATATCGGCCTGGGGTGGCGATACCGCCCTCGAGGCGATTCGTCAACAGCTCCCTGGCGGGTGTCGCTGGATCCCATGGGGACATAAAATCAGCTTTGCCTGGCTACAACCGGATGCCGTTAATGAAGAAAGCCTTCTCGCGCTGGCGGATGACGTTTGCTGTTTTGACCAGCAGGCCTGTTCCAGCCCGCAAATCGTTTTTGTTGATAGCGATGATTCGGCGGTATTGCAGGATATTGGCGAAAGACTGGCGGAGGCCATGCGGCGCCGTCACGTACGGTGGCAACCGTTAATGCCCGATGAAAAGGCGGCGGCGGATATCACCCGCGCCGTCGCCTTCGCGCAGCTGGACACCGTATTTGCCGGGGCTGACAACGCTCTGCTGGCAGGAGATGGCTGGCGCATCATTCAGCAACACACCTCGGCCATAACGCCTTCACCGCTGTTCCGAACCGTCCTGCTGCGGCCGCTACCGCAAAATAAAGTGATGCAAACGCTGCGCCCCTGGCGAACCCACCTGCAAACCTGCGGGCTGGTTGTCGCCGATCGGGACAGAATCCCCCTCAGCCAACTGCTGCTGGCAGCCGGCGTCAATCGAATTACCCCCGTCGGTAAAATGCATGACGGCTATCACGGCGAACCGCATGACGGCGTTTACGCCTTAAGTCAGCTGGCTCGCCGCGTCACCGTGACGCTGGATGCCGATGTCCTGCCGCAGCAGGCCACGCTCGATCCGAACCCGCCGCCGCCGATGCTGACGGCGCAGCAGCCGATTATGGATAAAACGGCATTCTTACAGCACGCAATGCGGCCCAGCGCCCAGCTTTTCTTTCGCAGCGGCGGCAGCAGCGGCGTGCCTAAACTAGCCGGGTTTACCTATCGCGACTATCGCCGCCAGATGCAGGCCGCCGCCGCAGGCATGTTCGCCGCCGGGCTAGATCCCGCCCACGACAAAGTGCTCAATCTGATGTACGCGGGCAATCTCTACGGTGGTTTACTCAGCTTTTTCACCCTACTGGAAATGCTTGAAGTGACCCATCTTCCCATGGGCGGCCCCCATGATGATGACTATCACGAGATCGCCCGAACCATTGTGAATCAGGGCGTTACCACGCTCATTGGTATGCCAAGCACGCTGTATCAGCTCTTTACGCGAGAAGAGGCCATTCTGCGCGACTACGGCGGTATTCAGAAACTGCTGCTGGGCGGCGAACATATGGGCGTCGCCCAGCGTGACTATATTCACGGTTTCGGGGTGAAAACCATTCGATCGGCGCTGTATGGTTCGGTTGATGCCGGGCCGCTGGGACATGCCTGTACGCATTGCCCGGATGGCGTGTTTCACCTGATGACGGATATTCAATGGCTGGAGATTGTCGACCCGCTCGACGATCGGCCCGTCGCGCCCGGCGATGCCGGCCGCCTGCTCTTTACCTCGACGGCCCGCGAAGGTCAGAAGGTGATTCGTTATGACATCGGCGATATGGGCCGTTGGCTGCCGGGCGAATGCCCCTGCGGCGCCCCCAGCCCCCGCTTTGAGCTTTTAGGCCGCCACGGCAGCCTGGTGCGTATCGGCACGATGTTTATTCAACCCCAGCGGTTGGCAACGCTCGCCGATGCCCCTGTTCAATTGATTCTTCAACATAACCCGCGCAGCGGGCTCGAATGCATCAACATCTTCACCGACGGCAATATTAATACCGTCAAACAGCGGGTCTGCACCGACCCTGAGCTCAAAATGGCATTGGACGCCCATTTGCTGGAGTTAGCCGTGACCAGCCGCCCGTTCAGCGAATTTGAACGGCATCCGCAAAGCGGCAAGACGCCGCTGGTCATTGATAAACGCCGTTGAGCGCACTCTCCGCCGATCGGCTCACAATAAGGATATTTGAATATGACAACAGCAAAGATGATGGGTCACTTTGATCCGCAATCCACCCAAACGGAAGAAGTGGCCGTAAGCCCACCGGGTCTCGAACAGCTTGTCGAGAGGGTGCGCTGCCGCTCGCCTTTCTATGCCGAACACTATCGCTATCTCGCCGCCCGCGGCTGGCAGCTGAAGGACCTGCCGCTTATCAATCCCGAACGCTACTGGGAGGGGAGCCAGGGCCTGAAAAACTGGCCCGTCCTCACCGGGCCGGTGGAGGACGGTATTGTCTTTAAGACCGGCGGTACCACCGGCGGCGGCAAGCTGTCGGTTTTTTCCCGCCAGGAGTGGCGTGCGTTCGTCACCAGTTTTGGCCGCAGCCTCTCCAGCCAGCTCAAGCCCGGCGCGCGCGTGGCAAATTTATTTTTCGCCGGTGATTTGTACGCGAGCTTCTTATTTATCCACGGCGCGCTTTCGCACATGTCGATACCGGTATGCGAGTACCCTTTCACCGGATCGCTTGAACCGCACACCCTCACCGAACAGATCGTCCAGCACGATATCAACGTACTGGTAGGCGTCCCGGCGATGCTGCTGCAATATGCGGCAGAGCTCGCTGGAAAAAACCGCCGTCTGCCCGGTATCGAGACCATCCTTTACGGCAGCGAGAGTCTTTTTACTGAACAGCTACAGCTGCTGGAATCCGCCTTTCCCAACGCCCGTATTGCTTCTATCGGCTGCGCCTGCGTGGATGCCGGGCTTATCGGACTCAGCACGCCGGATTGCCTGGCGGACGAGCATCGGGTCTTTGAACCCGAAACTATCGTGGAAATTATTGATGAAGCGACGGGCGAGCCGATCGACGAAATCAATCGTTCCGGAATGCTGGTGGTCACCAGCCTTACGCGCACGCTGATGCCGCTGATTCGCTATCCGGTAGGCGATTTGGCCGCCTGGCGTGAACCTCCGGGAAGCAAACATCGCAAGTTTATTTTGCAGGGACGCAGTAGCCTCGGGCACCGCTTGCGGGTAGGTTACGCCTCGCTGTTTCCTGATGAAATAGCGTCCCTTATTACGGAAGAGATGGGGCATCAGCAGTGGCAGCTGATGCTGGAGCACGCCGATAACCGGGATCGTTTGAGCTTACGTATCGCCTATTCCGGTACCCGGCAGCAGGCCGACAGGCTCTGCGGTCAATTACTCGCCAGGGATCACGCTCTCGCAGAACTACAGGCTGCCGGCCAGCTGTGCGTTCAGGTTCACTGGTGCAGCCAGGCGGAACTTATCCGCAATACCCGAACAGGTAAGCTGCAGCGGGTGATCGACAAACGCGCCTACCTCGCGCAGGAGGCGGTGAAATGATTGAAATCAGAGCGTTCCAGCGACAAGACGGCGAAGGCATCAGCGCCTTATTTCGTACGGTTTATGGCGATCGCTATGTCTATCCTGATATCTATATGCCCAGCCTGATTGGCTGGCGCAACGCCCGGGACGAATGGCACAGCGCGATAGCCGAACAGAATGGCATCATCATCGGGCATGCCGCCTTATGGCGGCACCACGCGGATAAGCAGACGGCCGAACTGGCCATGTTCGCGGTGCACCCCGCCTTCAGAAACCGGGGCGTAGCCACCCAACTGGGGGAATATTTGCGTCTTGCCGCAAGCAGGCTTGGCCTGGGCACGCTAACCATCAAAATGGTATCCAGCCATCCACACTCGCAGCGCCTGGCGCAGAGGCTGGGCTTTTACTCAACGGGGTTGCTCAGAGATTACGTCCCCTCCCCCTTTCAATCCGGCCTGCGTGAAAGCATTATCCTCGGCGTATTACCCTTGCAGCCACGCCCCGTCCCGCTCACCGCGGATGATAGCCGTGATGATGGTTGGATAAACTTGCTAAAGGAAAAATTTGGCGCGGCGCAGATCCCGCCCGCCAGGGAAACTTGTGCAGCCCCCGTTGAAATTGCCCTTTGTGATGATCGGGTGGACGTCACGATGAATATATCAACGCAACAGATGGTCGACGAGATTTCCCGACTGCCGGCCCGTAAACTGATTTATATCCGGGCGCGCGTGGATGGCGCGCTGATGTCGCTACGACCCAGGATGCGGCGAGCAGGTTTTACCGATATGGGGCTGGAGCCAGCGGCCGGAGGAGAGTGGTTCTGGCTGCTGCAGCGCGGCTATCATCCCCGGCAGCTCGACCTCTCCTGCCCTATCGCTATTGCCCTGCAGAAAACGGCCGATGGCGATATCAATCATAACGCTCGCTCCTGACAATCCCTTTTATCTGACGCCTGTTTTTGGCACACCGAAGGCCCAGTGTCGGGCCTGACTAGTTCTGCTCGGCGACCAGCAGCGCCTGGGTATCCGGCTCCAGCGCCTGGAAAACGTGCTCCCGATCGGCGGGATAGCAGATGTAATCTCCCTCCCCCAGCTCTTCCGGCGCTTCCGTCAGGCCGACCCGCGCGCGCCCCTGGGTGACAATAATATGCTCCACCGAACCCGGCGGATGAGGGTGGGAAATGCGGTCCGCGCCCGGCTGGGTCAGCAGGAGATAAATATCGCGCCGCGCGCCCGGCGGGCAGGCGGCCAGTAAAATCGCCTGATAGTTTGCCTGCTCGGCGATCACTTTCGTTCCCTCGCCGCGGCGGATCACCTGGGTGGTATTCACCTGCGGCTCCAGCAGCCGGGCAAAGGGGATATCGAGGGCCACGCACAGCGCCCAGAGGGTTTCCAGGTTCGGGTTACCGTTGCCGGACTCCAGCTGCGATAACGTTGATTTGGCGATTCCCGCCCGTCGCGCAACTTCGGCAAGGGAAAGACCGGTGCGCGCGCGTTCCCGCACCAGGCTTTTGGCAATCAGGCTAATTGGCTGAGTCATACAGCCCTCCGTGTTTTTTATAACGAACGTTTCGTTCGTCTTGAAATGCGATTCTGTTGCGTTCATTATAATGGAAATTCGTTCGATATGGCTAAAGAGTATGAAACAACACTTCGCCACGCTTAAAGGCGACACCCTCAGAGCAATTGTTTTAGTCTGCCTCGCGGTAGGCATCGTCGGGATGTCCTACGGCTCGCTGGCCGTCGCCTACGGCTTCCCGATTTGGGTCCCCTTTGTGCTTTCGGTTTGCGTCCTGGCGGGGGCCTCAGAGTTTATGTTTATCGGCATTGTCGCCAGCGGCGGCAACCCGCTGGCGGCAGCGGCGGCCGGTTTGCTGGTCAACGCGCGGCATATTCCCTTCGGCGTGACGGTTCGCGACCTGGTCGGCCAGCGCGCCGCCAGCTTCCTCGGCTGCCATATTATGAACGATGAAAGCGTGGTGTTTGGTCTGTCGCAGAAAACCCCCGAGCAGCGGCGGGCCGCCTACTGGCTGTGCGGTCTGGGCGTGGCGCTGATCTGGCCGTTGGGGGCGCTCCTGGGCGCGGGGGTCGGCAAACTGCTCCCGGCCCCGGAAACCATTGGCCTCGATGCGGTATTCCCGGCGATTCTGCTGGCGCTGGTGGTGCCGGCCTTTAAAAACCGCACCACGCTGATCCGCGCCTGCAGCGGAGCGGCCCTGTCGCTGGCCGCCGTTCCTTTCGCACCGGTTGGCCTGCCGGTTTTGCTGTCGCTGTTTGGCCTGCTGACGAGGAAAAAATAATGGGCAATATGACGCTATTTATCGCCGGTATTGCGATTCTTTCGCTGGGCACCTACTTAATGCGTTTAGGCGGGGCGAAGCTCGGCAGCCGGCTGGCGTTTTCCGAGCGCGCCCAGGCGCTGCTTTCCGATGCGGCGACGGTGCTGCTCTTTTCCGTGGCGCTGGCGACCACCTTTTACGAAGGCGAACATTTTGCCGGGATGGCGCGGGTGCTGGGCGTGGGCCTGGCGGTGTTCCTTGCCTGGCGTAAGATGCCGCTGATCGTGGTAATTATCGCCGCCGCCGTGGCGACGGCGCTGCTGCGGATGGCGGGCGTCGCCTGATCCGACCTACGAAACGCGAAACATCATGTTGTTATGCAATTTTTATAGGCCGTGCCAGCAAAGCGCCGCCGGGCAGCTGCCCTTAAGGGCTTACGCTATTTGTGCTTCGATCCAACGGGTAGCGGACGCCATATCCAGCGGCTTGTGCTGATCCACGGTGAACACCGGCCCCAGCCGCATCGGTTCCGCCTGCTGCGCCAGCTGCGCCAGTTCCGGAAGATACTCCTCGCCCGGGTGCCCCGGCTTACGATCCTGCAACCGGCTGGCATAGCGCGACACCGCAAGCTCAGGCGAGATGTGGTTCCAGACCTCCAGCACTTTCTCAACGCCCGCGTGTTGCAGCAGCTGCTGTAGCGTGTCGCGCGGTTGAAAGCCAAACCAGGCGTCAATAAGCCAGATACAGCCTGCCGGCGACTGGCCGACGATCGACCAGATGACTTCATACGCGGCGCAGCCCAGCTGCCGGTTGAAGGTCCGGTCGATCCCGGTAAAGCACGCCATAAACGGCTCTTTAATACCGTCGATGGTCAGCTGCGGCAGATTAAACGCTGCCGATAGCTGCCGGGTGACGGTGCTTTTACCCGATGCGGGAATACCGTTAATTAAAATCACCGTTTTGCAGCCGGGTGTGAGATGTCTGTTCATAACAACGCGACGACCTCCTCTCTGCTGCTGGCGGCCCGCAGCTTCGCCATGGTCTCGTTATTATCAAGCAGAGCGACAATCGCCCGAATCCCCTCTTCAATATGAGCATTGCTGTCCTGCGCGCCGAACATAATGACGATATCCGCCTTCTCGCTATCGGCAAATTGAATCGGCTTATTCAACACCACAAGGCTGAAGCAGTTGCGTTTGACGCCACATTCCGGCCTGGCGTGAGGGATGGCGACACCTTCATCAAACACGTAATAGGCGCCATGATGCAGGGTATTATCGATCACCGCCTGGCCGTAATCTGCCGAGATATAGCCTTTTGCAACCAGCGGGCTGGCCGCCAGCTGGATCACCTTCTGCCAGTCGGACTCCGTGACGCCGACCTGAATCGCATCGGCCTCAATCAGCAGTTCTTTTATCGTCATTATCACTTCCTATATATTATGGCGAATAATGTTACGTAACTCATCAATGCGCATAAAAAGCGCATCGATTTCCTCGCGATGCGTATGACTTTTGGCATAGACCGACAGCGCCCGGTTATATATCAGCATTAATGCTTTCTGCACTTCGCCATTAGCCGGATTGCCCCGTAACTCGCCTTCCAGCCTGGCAATTTCCCCCGCCAGCTGGCGAGACTGTTCGTCATAATCCTGCGGGGGTTGATTCTCTTTTTTCCACAGCGTTTTCAAAGATTCAAACATAGCGAGCTCCTCCCCGACGGACAGCAGGGCAACGGAATACGGTTTAAAAATATGCGTTTATTTAAACAGAGCGATTTTTTCCATTAATACATGGGTGACCGCGTTATTCGCCGGAATTAAAAATTTGCGCACGCTGTCGTTCACTTTGCCTTTTTCAAACGTGCTTTTACATTGATCGACCCATTGCACATTCATTTCAGTACCGACGTTCACCTTGTTGATACCTTCAGTGACTGCCAGGCGCATATCTTCATCGCTGACGCCGGTGCCGCCGTGCAGCACTAACGGCACGCCGGTCGCGGCGCTAATCTCTTTCAGCCGCTGGTGCTGAATTTGCGCCTTACCGGTATACAGGCCGTGCACCGTGCCCACGGAGACCGCCAGCATATCCACCTGCGTCTCCTCCACAAAGCGTTTGGCGTCCTCCACCATGGTGAAGCAGATATCCTCCGCGGCCACGGCTTTGCCATCTTCCGATCCGCCGATCGCCCCCAGCTCGCCTTCTACCGTGATATTCCGCGGGCGCGCCATTTCCACCACGATGCGGGTATTGCCAATATTCTCTTCCAGATCCAGATGGGAGCCGTCGTACATCACCGATGAAAATCCGGCATCCATGGCCGTTTCAATGGCGCTGATATCAGAGCAGTGATCCAGGTGCAGGCAGGTCGGCACGTTTTCACTTTCCGCTAATGAACGAACCGCATCCACCAGTAAACGATAGCCGAGATATTCCGCCGTCCCGGTAGAGATTTGAATCATTAATGGGCTATCGCTTTGTTGCGCCGCTTTAAAAAAGGCGGGCAGCATTTCAATACAGTGCAAATTAAATGAGCCAATGGCTTTAAAATCTCTTTCCTGCGCAATTTTCAGAATAGCGTTGAAGTTATACAGACTCATGAACATTTTCCCCTTTCGGCTTCGCTGATTTACCGTTTACGAACCATGCCAGTGCGGCAACAAAAACAATGAACAAGGCGACAAAGAGCCAGTTGTTCTGGAAGGCGTGGCCTAATACCAGACCGGAACTAATAACGTCCGAATCGCTGAAGGTGACGCCGGTAAAACCGTAGCTTTCCAGCATCGGTACCAAAATGGCGGGCAGGAAGGTGATAAACAGGCCGTGAATGACGCCGCCAATCATCGCCCCGCGGCGGCCGCCCAGCGCGTTACCGAAGACGCCCGCCGTACCGCCGGCAAAAAAGTTGGTTAACAGACCGGGCAGGATCATCGCCAGGCCAAACATCGGGAACACCAGCATGCCGATGATGGAGCCGACGGTCGTCGCCAGGAAGCCGACGATCACCGCATTGGGCGCATACGGGAACAGCACCGGGCAATCGAGCGCAGGCTTAGCGTCCGGGACAATGCGCATCGCAATCCCGCGAAATGCCGGCACCAGCTCGTTGAGCAACAGGCGCACGCCGCTGTAAAGAACGAATACCCCCGCCACAAACTGAATGGACTGCATAAAGGCGTACATCAGGTAGTTAATGCCGTTGGAGAACTGAGCGATATATTCCGGGCCCGCCGCAATCGCGGGAATGAGATACATCGGCACCATCACCACCGCCATCGCGAGATAGGTGTCCTGGAGGAACTTAAAGTTATCCGGTAATTCAAGATCTTCCGTTGAGCGGGAACCTTTACCCACCACTTTAGCCACCGCCGCCTGCACCAGATAGCCGATAGTGCAGAAATGCCCCAGCGCCACGTCATCGGAACCGGTGATGCGCCTGACGACCGGCTGCGCCAGGGCGGGCATCAGTACCGCCATCACGCCGCCGAAAATACCGCCGGTTAAAATCAGCGGCAGTCCGGTCAGCCCGGCTTTATAGCCAATCACCGCGCCGATGGTTGCCATCCACAGCAGCGCCTGGCCGGTCAGAAAGATATATTTCAGCGGCGTCAGGCGGGCGATAATGATGTTGACGGCAAAAATCACCATCAGGGTCAGCGCGACTTCGGAACCTAATTCACGGTTGGCTAATCCGGCGATGGCGGCGACATCGGTAATGTAGCCTTTCATGCCGAATCCCTGCGTGAAGATATCGTTAAGGAACGTTAGCGTGGCGACAATAATGTTGATGCCGGCCATCATAATTAAGAAACCGAGCAGCGTTTTAAACGTCCCCTCCGCCGTTTTGCCCGCTGATTTTTTTTGCAGAATCAGGCCCAGCATCGCAATAAATGCAATTAATATTGAAGCCTGGCCGAGTAAATCTTTAACGATAAACTCTACAAAGCTATTCATAGTCCGCTACCTTCAGGTTACGCTCTTTTAAGAATGCGACGATCTTAGCTTCAATTTCATCTTTATCGGTGAGCTTATGCAGTACCACCACGCGTTTAATTTCTTCCGCACTGGCATCCGCCGTTAATATATCGGCGAAGGTTTTTTGCGTCAGAATCATATCTGATTTAAACGCCCCGGCTTCGGAAATAGTGGTATGTTCAATCTGTGCGGGAATCTCCAGCTTCTTTAAAACTGCCTTCGCCGTCATTTCAATGGCAAAGCTTGAACCGAGGCCGCAGCCACATACGCATAGAATTTTCAGCATGTAGGGTCTCCTCAAATAATATTGAGTTGTTTGGCAAGTTTATAATGATGTCCTTCAGTGTCGACCAGACGTTTTTTCATACTAACTAAATCAATCGGAATAGGTTTGTTGCTTGAATTAATTATGATGGCTTTATTTTTCATCCCTGACTGAATACAGCGAACCACTTCACTGGCCATAATCGTGCCCTGGTAAATTTCTTCGCAGGTCGGATCGCCATTGCGCAAACCGTAGCCTACGATGGTTTTACGAATACGCACGCCAATTTGCGGTTCAAGCTGCTTAATCATGGTATCAATGGCCCCCTGAAAGCCGGGGGAATACTCCCTGGTGTAGCCTTCAGAGCACAGGATCACCACGCTGTTCTGCTGTGTCAGCTTATGCTTCACCCGCTCGGCCAGCGTTTCTAACGGCATCTGCGATTCCGGAATCAGGGCGATATCAGCATTCGATTTAATCGCGGATTGCAGCGTTAACTCTCCACAATAGCCTCCTAATATTTCGACCATAAAGACGCGGCCCGGTAATGCTCTTCCGGTATTTCTTAACCGGGAAACTTCCTTAATAATCTGCTCGCAGGCGGTGGAAAAACCAATGGTATAATCGCTGCCGTACACATCATTATCGATAGTCATCCCGACGCCAAAGCAGTTAATATCAAATTCGCTCAGCGTATTGAGAAACTGCAGGCTGCCGTCGCCGCCGGCCATAATCAGCACATCAATGCGCAGTGATTTAATTTTTTTGGCTATGGTTTCATATTCACTGCGCAGCAGCCTGCGGCTGGTTCGCCCGGAGGTGATGATCGGAATAGAGGCAATGGAGAAATCAACCAGATCGCGCCAGGCGACTTCGTGATGATTTTTATCCAGCAGTCCGGGTATTCCGCCATTAAAAAGGGTGATATCGGCACTCGCCAGTCTGGCTATCTGGAATATAAAATTATTAATTCCAGAAACATCGCCGCCGCTAATAACCATGCCAATTTTCATTGCCTGTCTCCGTTGCTTTGCTTGCCCACATTTTTCCCTGAGTTCAAGACCGTTATTTGCAATAGAGATCACAATATGCTGATAAATTCCTCCGAGCCTAATATTGACAGTGGGTTTATTTACTCATTTTTTGTGATGCATATCTCTTTTATAAAATGAGATCGCCTTAACAATTATCTTTTTATTTGCTTTAAGATCATTAAGTTGCTTGAAGCGATAATTGCGCGGGTGGGCTGCCTGTTTTCTCCCATAAACCCAGCGATGATGAAAAGACAGAAATGTGATAAATAGCGCATTTTTTTGCGTCAGGAAGGTTCACGGCTTTCTCATCTGTTGTCTGCCTTCTTGCAGGGACCAACACGTAAAGCTGCATTCAGCCTGTTTTGATTCTGATATCGCCGCCCCTCACGGCAAAGGCACCTGCGTTAAGCCCCCTGGGAATAAATCTCAGACACAAAAAAAGCGCCCCCAGGGCGCTCTTTCGACAGTAGCTTTACGCTTATTTATTCAGTTCCGCAGTCATGTGCACGCGGTTACCGGTAAACGCTTCGGTAATTTTGTAAGACGAAGCGCCAGCGGCCTGGGCCTGAGCGGCGATTTTCGCTTCCGCACCGTCCATCGTTGCGGCGGTCGCGGTCACGGTTTCCGCAGCGAAAGAACCAAAAGAAGCGGCCAGAGCGATAACTGCGACAAAATTTTTGATGCTTTTCATGATATAAACCCTTTACGTTAGTTGTTTGAATAAGGCGCCGTGCCTTGATGTGATAAATAGTAGCCCTCACATCGCCAAACAAAAAGCGGAAGGATTTGTTGTCATCATTCAAAAAAACTGACTTAAATTTAACCCGCAATTAACCGCTGCGGATGCGTGTAAACGGTAGCCCTGCCCGGCTTGCAGAATCCCACCAGCGTCAGGTTGCAGCGCTCGGCGACGTCAACCGCCAGCGTGGTCGCGGCAGAGACCGCAAAGAGGATTTCCACCCCGCACATGGCCGCCTTCTGCACCATTTCATAGCTGGCGCGGCTGGAGACCAGCGCCGCGCCGTTCTGCCAGGCGCCTTC
Organism: Klebsiella sp. PL-2018; assembly: GCF_019048985.1. Taxonomy (NCBI): domain Bacteria; kingdom Pseudomonadati; phylum Pseudomonadota; class Gammaproteobacteria; order Enterobacterales; family Enterobacteriaceae; genus Klebsiella; species Klebsiella sp. PL-2018. The sequence goes on along the minus strand of NZ_CP077673.1, from coordinate 95,640 downwards.
TGATTCCGCGCGGTGTCCCAGGAGCTTGTCCAGCGCCACGTGGCGACCCACGTCTTCATGGCCGCCCGCGAGCTCGCCGGAAGGACTTACCCAGGCCGCGGCGTGAGTACAGCCGGTAAGGCGGCCTATCGGCTGAAAATCATGCAGGTGAGCCAGCGCGCGATCGAGATTCGCCAGATCGAACGTCTGGGTAAAGGGCAGCGGCTGCACGGGCTTCCCGATATCGTTGAGCTGCTCAACGCCGCATACTCCGCATCCGGTGCGTCCGGCCAGCGCGCGACGGCGCTCTTTCAGCCCCATAAAGCGGCGGCTGGAGAGTTCGATTTGCACTTCCAGGCCGTTACAGGCCTGAACGACGTCCATACCATAAATCTCGCCCCGGTTTTCGATAATCCCTTCGGATAAGGAAAAGCCGACGGCGAACTGCGCCAGGTCTTTCGGCGTCGCCATCATCACCACGTGCGAGATGCCGTTATAAACCAGCGCAACGGGTACCTCTTCAGCTAACTCGTCTGGCTGAGGATGTTGCAAATTTTGGCGCTTCCAGAGCGACACCTGGCGATAACCTGTGATATCTGTCACATTTTCGATTTGTTCAAGAGGCTTCTTGTTCACTTTGTCTTAACCGTATTGGAACAGGCATACACACAATGTGGTATTCTGTTTATATCCCTTCGGGAACGAGGGAAATTACCCCCAATTCTGAACCTTTGCGGCCCTTACCGCAAAGCAAATAACTATACGTGACAATGTCGAAACAAGGAGCGAACCATGCAGGTCAGCAGAAGGCAGTTCTTTAAGATCTGCGCTGGCGGTATGGCAGGAACCACGGCAGCGGCGCTGGGCTTTGCGCCCGGTTTAGCACTCGCGGAAACACGGCAGTACAAGCTGCTGCGCACCCGCGAAACCCGTAACACCTGCACTTACTGTTCCGTTGGCTGCGGGCTGTTAATGTACAGCCTCGGCGACGGCGCAAAAAATGCCAAAGCGTCTATCTTCCATATCGAAGGTGACCCGGACCATCCGGTCAACCGTGGCGCGCTCTGCCCTAAAGGGGCCGGTCTGGTGGACTTTATCCATTCCGAAAGTCGCCTGAAATTTCCGGAATACCGTGCGCCAGGCTCTGATAAATGGCAGAAAATCAGCTGGGATGAAGCGTTCGATCGCATCGCTAAGCTGATGAAAGAGGACCGCGACGCCAACTTTGTCGCGCAGAATAGCGAAGGCACCACCGTCAACCGCTGGCTGACCACCGGTATGCTGTGCGCCTCCGCCTCCAGTAACGAAACCGGTTATTTAACCCAGAAATTTACCCGCGCGCTCGGTATGCTCGCGGTCGACAACCAGGCGCGCGTCTGACACGGACCAACGGTAGCAAGTCTTGCTCCAACATTTGGTCGCGGTGCGATGACCAACCACTGGGTCGACATCAAGAACGCCAATCTCGTCGTGGTGATGGGCGGCAACGCCGCTGAAGCTCACCCGGTTGGATTCCGCTGGGCGATGGAAGCCAAGATTCGCAACGGCGCGAAGCTGATTGTGATCGATCCGCGCTTTACGCGTACCGCGGCGGTAGCTGATTTCTATACCCCAATTCGTTCCGGTACTGACATTACCTTCCTGTCAGGCGTCATCCTGTACCTGTTGAACAACGAAAAAATTAACCGTGAATATACCGAGGCTTACACCAACGCCAGCCTGATCGTGCGTGAGGATTACAGCTTTGAAGACGGTCTGTTCAGCGGCTACGACGCCGAAGCCCGCAAGTACGATAAAACGTCCTGGAACTATGAGCTGGATGAAAACGGCTTTGCCAAACGCGATACCACGCTGCAGCATCCGCGCTGCGTCTGGAACCTGCTGAAGCAGCACGTTTCCCGCTATACGCCAGAAGTTGTCGAAAACATCTGCGGAACGCCAAAAGCCGACTTCCTCAAAGTCTGCGAGTACATCGCGGAAACCAGCGCGCACGATAAAACCGCCTCGTTCCTGTACGCGCTGGGCTGGACGCAGCACTCCATCGGCGCGCAGAACATCCGTACCATGGCGATGATCCAGCTGCTGCTCGGCAATATGGGCATGGCGGGCGGCGGCGTAAACGCCCTGCGCGGCCACTCCAATATTCAGGGTCTTACCGACCTGGGACTGCTTTCGCAGAGCCTGCCTGGCTATATGACGCTGCCGAGCGAGAAACAGACTGACCTGCAAACCTACCTCGCCGCCAACACGCCGAAACCGCTGTTGAAGGACCAGGTGAACTACTGGGGTAATTACCCGAAATTCTTCGTCTCCATGATGAAGGCCTTCTTTGGCGATAAAGCCACGGCGGAAAACAGCTGGGGCTTTGACTGGCTACCGAAGTGGGATAAGGGCTACGACGTCCTGCAATATTTCGAGATGATGAACCAGGGCAAAGTGAACGGCTATATCTGCCAGGGCTTCAACCCGGTAGCGTCGTTCCCGAACAAAAACAAGGTTGTCGCGTCGCTGTCGAAGCTTAAGTTCCTGGTGACCATCGACCCGCTCAACACCGAAACCTCCACCTTCTGGCAAAACCACGGGGAGTCGAACGACGTCGATCCGGCGAAAATCCAGACCGAAGTGTTCCGCCTGCCGTCCACCTGCTTCGCCGAAGAGAACGGTTCTATCGTTAACTCCGGCCGCTGGCTGCAGTGGCACTGGAAAGGCGCGGACGCCCCGGGGATTGCGACCACCGACGGTGAGATCCTCGCCGGTATCTTCTTACGCCTGCGCAAGATGTACGCCGAACAGGGCGGACCGGCGCCGGAACCGGTGCTGAACATGACGTGGAACTACGCCACGCCGCATGAACCAGCGTCGGAAGAAGTAGCGATGGAGAGCAACGGCAAGGCGCTGGCAGACATTACCGACCCGGCAACCGGGGCGGTGATCGTCAAGAAAGGCCAGCAGCTCAGCTCATTTGCGCAGCTGCGTGACGACGGCACGACTTCCAGCGGCTGCTGGATCTTCGCCGGTAGCTGGACGCCTGACGGCAACCAGATGGCGCGTCGCGATAACGCCGATCCATCGGGCCTCGGCAATACGCTGGGCTGGGCATGGGCGTGGCCGCTTAACCGCCGCATTCTGTATAACCGCGCCTCCGCGGACCCGCAGGGTAAACCGTGGGATCCGAAGCGCCAGCTCCTGAAATGGGACGGCGCGAAGTGGGGCGGCGTGGATATTCCAGACTACAGCGCCGCGGCGCCGGACAGCGATGTCGGGCCGTTTATCATGCAGCCGGAAGGGATGGGGCGTCTGTTCGCTATCGATAAGATGGCGGAAGGGCCGTTCCCGGAACACTACGAGCCGTTTGAAACGCCGCTGGGCACCAACCCGCTGCACCCGAACGTGGTCTCTAACCCGGCCGCTCGCGTCTTTAAAGGCGACCTTGAGCAGATGGGCAAAGCGGAAAAATTCCCTTACGTCGGTACTACTTACCGCCTGACCGAGCACTTCCACTACTGGACCAAGCACGCGCTGCTTAACGCTATCGCGCAGCCGGAACAGTTCGTGGAGATCGGCGAGAAGCTGGCGAACAAGCTCGGCATCGCCCATGGCGATACCGTGAAGGTCTCCTCTAACCGCGGCTATATCAAAGCCAAGGCGGTGGTGACCAAGCGTATTCGCACGCTGAAAGCGGACGGTAAGGATATCGATACTATCGGTATTCCGATTCACTGGGGCTACGAAGGCGTGGCGAAGAAAGGGTTTATCGCCAATATCCTGACGCCGTTTGTTGGTGATGCGAACACGCAGACGCCGGAGTTCAAGGCTTTCCTCGTGAACGTGGAAAAGGCGTAACGGAGACGAATTATGGCTTATCAATCGCAAGACATTATCCGTCGTTCCGCGACTAACGGCTTCACCCCCGCGCCCCGCGCGCGGGACCATCAGGAAGAGGTGGCGAAGCTTATCGACGTCACCACCTGTATCGGCTGTAAAGCCTGCCAGGTGGCCTGTTCCGAGTGGAACGACATCCGGGATGAAGTCGGTCACAACGTCGGGGTGTACGATAACCCCGCCGACCTGACCGCCAAATCCTGGACCGTGATGCGCTTCTCGGAAGTGGAGCAGAACGACAAACTGGAGTGGCTCATCCGTAAGGACGGCTGTATGCACTGCGCCGACCCGGGCTGCCTGAAGGCCTGCCCGGCGGAAGGGGCAATCATTCAGTACGCCAACGGCATCGTCGACTTCCAGTCCGAGCAGTGCATCGGCTGCGGCTACTGCATCGCCGGCTGCCCGTTCAACGTGCCGCGCCTGAACCCGGAAGATAACCGCGTCTACAAATGTACGCTGTGCGTGGACCGCGTTAACGTTGGCCAGGAGCCGGCATGCGTGAAAACCTGCCCGACCGGTGCTATCCACTTTGGCTCCAAAGAGGATATGAAAACGCTGGCGGGCGAGCGCGTCGCCGAGCTGAAAACCCGCGGTTACGACAACGCGGGCCTGTACGATCCGGCAGGCGTTGGCGGCACGCACGTGATGTACGTGCTGCACCACGCCGACAAGCCGAATCTGTACCACGGCCTGCCGGAGAACCCGGAAATCAGCGCCACGGTTAAGTTCTGGAAAGGGATCTGGAAGCCTCTCGCGGCGGTCGGCTTTGCGGCCACCTTCGCCGCCAGCATCTTCCACTACGTCGGCGTCGGTCCGAACCGCGCGGAAGAGGAAGAGGACAATCTGGATGAAGAGAAAGACGAGGTGCGCAAATGAAAAGACGTGACACCATCGTGCGCTACACCGCGCCGGAGCGAATCAACCACTGGGTCACCGCCTTCTGCTTCGTGCTGGCGGCGGTGAGCGGGCTGGGCTTTTTCTTCCCGTCCTTCAACTGGCTGATGCAAATCATGGGTACCCCGCAGCTGGCGCGTATTCTGCACCCGTTCGTGGGCGTGATTATGTTTGCTTCGTTCATCATCATGTTCTTCCGCTACTGGCACCACAACCTGATCAACCGGGACGATATTTTCTGGGCGAAAAATATTCGCAAGATTGTCGTCAACGAGGAAGTGGGCGACACCGGGCGCTATAACTTCGGCCAGAAATGCGTGTTCTGGGCGGCGATTATCTTCCTGGTGCTGCTGCTGGTGAGCGGCGTGATCATCTGGCGTCCGTACTTTGCGCCGGCCTTCTCCATCCCGGTTATCCGCTTCGCGCTGATGCTGCACTCCTTCTCTGCGGTGGCGCTGATTGTGGTGATCATGGTGCATATTTACGCGGCGCTGTGGGTGAAGGGTACCATTACCGCGATGGTGGAAGGCTGGGTCACGAAGACCTGGGCGAAGAAACATCACCCGCGCTGGTATCGTGAAGTCCGCGAAAAGCAGGATAAGCGCCAGTCGTAGGCCCGAGCGCGTTGTTCGTCTCTGAAATGGCGTCGTATATCGACGCCATTTTTTTGCGGATAACGCGCTGTTTTGACAACGTTAGCCAGAGTGCGCTGCAGGCGGGAGCGGCACGTTTCCCGTTTCGCTTAGGCCATGGCGCAGGGCAGCTAATCCTAACGGTGCATAGTCGGGGGTATCGATATCAGGTATCGTAGCGCACACATTGCGATGTCGTGGCTATATCCCGTATGCCGATTGCGGTTATCATTAATGACATCACCAGAGCGGGCGCATGATGCCCGCCAAATCGCAGAGCGGACGCGACCATCGCCGAATCTGCTGAAACCAGGAAGTGACTGAATGAGCATTCGTATCATCCCGCAAGATGAGCTGGAAAAGAGCGAGAAACGCGCGACGGATATGATCCCGCCGTTGTTGTTTCCCCGGCTCAAAAATTTATATAACCGTCGCGCCGAACGCCTGCGCGAACTGGCTGAAAATAACCCGCTGGGTGATTACCTGCGCTTTGCCGCGCTTATCGCCCACGCGCAGGAAGTGGTGCTGTACGACCATCCGCTGCAGATGGATCTCACCGCGCGCATCAAAGAAGCGAACGACCAGGGTAAACCGCCGCTGGATATCCACGTTTTGCCGCGCGATAAGCACTGGCACAAGCTGCTGCATTCGCTGATTGCCGAACTGAAGCCGGAGATGAGCGGCCCGGCGCTGGCGGTCATCGAGAATCTGGAAAAAGCCTCCGAGCAGGAGCTGGAACTGATGGCAAGCGCGCTGTTTGCGTCCGATTTTGCCTCTGTCAGCAGCGATAAAGCGCCGTTTATCTGGGCCGCGCTTTCGCTCTATTGGGCGCAGATGGCCAGCCTGATCCCCGGAAAGGCCCGCGCTGAATATGGTGAACAGCGTCAGTTCTGCCCGGTTTGCGGCTCGATGCCGGTCTCCAGCATGGTGCAAATTGGTACCACACAGGGCCTGCGCTATCTGCACTGCAACCTGTGCGAAACCGAATGGCACGTGGTGCGCGTGAAGTGCAGCAACTGCGAACAGACGCGCGATCTGCACTACTGGTCACTGGATAACGAGCAGTCGGCGATTAAAGCCGAAACCTGCGGCGACTGCGGTACCTACCTGAAGATTCTCTATCAGGAAAAAGACCCAAAAGTGGAGGCCGTAGCCGACGACCTCGCCTCGCTGGTACTGGACGCACGGATGGAACAAGAGGGCTTCGCCCGCAGCTCCATCAACCCGTTCCTGTTCCCTGGCGAAGGGGAATAACGGCAGGCATCATGTCGGGCGGCGCCTGCTGCCCGGCTCACCATTGATAATGGCGTAAACACTCCCGGTATGCCGGCAAAATCTTTGGTTTTGCGAGCCGCTTTCCAGAATCACTTCCCGACGAAAATCCCCGGTTTTCTTTTGCTCACAATCAGGCTATAACACTGTATATCCAAACAGCTTAAGGGAATGAAAAATGGCGCTTGAAAAGGGTATCGCAGAGCTGGTGCGGGAATTTATCGATGCGGGCCGCCCCTCATCGCGCGAACAGAATATTGATGACCGGAGACGCGGCTATCTCGCCAGTACGGTACTGGCTGGGGAACAGGAAAAGCGCGTTCAGGTAGAAGATATCGAGCTCGACGGCATGGCATTTCGCGTTGTCTCTCCCCTTAACGCTTCCGGAGCACTGCCTGCCATTATCTATTACCACGGTGGCTGCTTTATCAGCGGCGGTTTCGCCACGCATGACCATCAGCTCCGCCAGCTGGCATACCACAGCGGCTGCCGCGTTATCGCCGTGCAATACCGGCTGGCGCCGGAGCATACTTTCCCTGCCGCCCATGACGATGCGGAGAGAGGCGCGCTGATTATTCACCGCCGCGCGGAGCAGTTAGGCATCGACGCTTCCCGTATTACGCTGGCTGGCGACAGCGCCGGGGGACACCTGGTATTAGTGACCGCCCTGCGGCTCAAAACAGCACAGGCCTGGCAACCCGCGCAGCTGGTTTTGATTTACCCGATGCTGGACGCCACCGCCAGCATGAAGAGCTATATCGATAACGGTAAAGATTACATCATCACCGAAGATACCCTGCTCAGCGGCTATGAAATGTACCTTTCCGCGACGGCGCTCCACCATCCGGAAGCCAGCCCGCTGTGGCGTAAAGACTTTCACGGCTTACCGCCGGTGCATATTCTGACTGCGGAATACGACCCTCTGCGTGATGAAGGCGAAGCGCTTTATCAGCGCCTGCTTGAGCAGGGCGTTGACTGCACCTGTCAGCGTTATCTCGGGGTGATTCACGGCTTCTTTCAGCTGGGCGGCATCAGCCCGGCGGCCGGCAGCGCGATGAGAGATATCGCCTGGCGGGTTAAAACACCAGGCCGATAGTTAAGCGTAAAGGGAGACTACTCCTCTTCGTTACCGCCCTCTTCATAGGGGCCGAACGGTTTCGCGGGAAGAACAATATAGATACCCTCAAAAACCGCGCCCAGCCGCTCGTCGCCAAATAGCTCAACCTGCAGCTGAACGCGCGCTTTGCGGCCTCGCGCCAGCCGGTCAAGATCGCCGCTTAACGAGCCAAGATCGGCAACGGCGCTGGGGCGTCCGCTAATAGGCTGACTGTAGCGGATATGCGCATCGGCAAGAATAATTGTGCCGCCAAGATGCCGCTCGCGCAGCATCAGCCAGATAAGCCCCCAGCCGGTTAACGTTGCCTGAGAAAACAGGCTGCCGGCGAACAGCGTATGGTGCGGGTTCTGGTTACCGGCTTCCGGCATGGTGGTGATAAACTTTTGCCCGGTATACTGCTGAATGCGCACGCCCATTTTCTCGCTGAGAGGGATGTGCTGATACCAGGCCTGCTGCAGCTGAGCGCACCAGTCGCCGCGATGTAAAATATCGTCCAGCGAGGCTATCGGCTTAATCATCAGAAAATGACGGATCGGCGTGGTCGTCGGCGTCGTGATTTCGCCCTGGTTCACAAAACCGAGCTTAGCGAAGAACTCCACTGCATCTTCGCGGGCGCTACAGGTCACGCGCTTAACGCCTTCCTGACGGGCGACGGACTCCAGCGTCATCGCCATCAGGGTTCCCAGCCCTTTATCCTGTACTGACGGATGGACGGCCATAAAACGGATAGAAGCTTCGTTTTCCGCATTCACATACAGCCGCCCGACGGCAACCAGATTGCCCTCTTCATCGACCACCATTTGATGGTGCGCCATCGCATCCCACGCATCGCGCTCGGACCCTTTCGGCTGATGCAGCGGCTTACGCAGCATCTCCCAGCGGAACTGGTAGTAGCTCTCTAACTCTTCTTCTGTTTGCGGTACACGAAGGTGATACATAGCTGTACTCTCTTTTGTTACCCGCAGCCTGCCCGGAAGCTGGCTCATACCTGCAACCAAAAGGTCACGGGACCATCATTCACCAGAGAAACCTGCATATCGGCAGCAAATCTCCCGGTCTGCGTATTCATTTGCTGCTGGCGGCAGCGCTCAACGAAATACTCGTACAGCGCTTCCGCTTTATCCGGTGCAGCCCCTTTCGAAAAACCAGGACGCATCCCGCGTTCGGTATCGGCTGCCAGCGTAAACTGCGAAACCACCAGCACGCTGCCGCCAGCCTGCTGCACGTTCAGATTCATTTTGCCTTCAGCATCGCTAAAAATACGGTATCCCAGCACGCGCTCGCACAGGCGGTTCGCCTTTTGCTCATCATCGTCTCTCTCGACGCCTAACAGTACCAGAAGCCCGGGGCCGATTTCGCCCGTCACTTCACCCTCCACGGTAACGCTAGCTCGGGATACGCGTTGAATTAATGCAATCATGATTGTTCTGTTTCTTCTTTTTTCAGTTTGCGGTATTCACCGAGAGTGACAGTAATTTCAGCGCCAAGCAAGACGATACACCACGTCCAGTACACCCAGACAAACAAAATAGGCACCACGGCAAGCACGCCATAAATCAGCTGATATGACGGGAACGCGGTGATATATAAAGCAAAAGCTTTCTTACCCGCCTCAAAGAGCAGCGCCGCAACCAGGGAACCGATTATCGCATCGCGGTTACGCACCTCGGCCGTCGGCACAATGCTGTAAAGCAGCCAGAATGCCACCCAGGATAAAATGAGCGGAAAAATACGCAGCACATCGTCAATCACGCTATTCAGGTCGCTGGCCCAGCGTAACGACAGGAGATAGGAGCTGATCGCCAGGCTGGCCCCCGCCAGCAGCGGCCCCAGGGTAAGGATCATCCAATAAACCGCAAAGGAGTAGGTTTTGGGCCGGGTTCGGGTACTGCGCCAGATGGTGTTCAACGCGCTATCAATCGAATACATCAGCAGCAGCGATGTCACAATCAGGCCGAAAGCGCCCACGGCGGTCATCCGGCTGGAGTTGGCGACAAACTGCTCAATATAGGCCTGAATGACATCTCCGGTTGCCGGAATGAAATTGGCGAAAATAAAGTGGCGAATCTGAATACTGACATCAGAAAACATCGGAAATGCCGCGAACAGCGCGAACACGACGGCAATCAGCGGCACAAGGGAGAGTAACGACACGTAGGCAAGATTGCCTGCCAGGGTCGTCATATTATCTTCATCAATACGCCGCCATAACAGCTTTAGCCAGGCGACCAGCGGCCGCAGATGGCGCGTTGTTTTTTGATGAACGGTTTTTAGCATAGCTGTTTAGCAAAGTAGTTGGGGATGGTTTCCTTCCCGGTCACCAGAATACTGGTTATGCCAAGCTGGTTAGCCCCGGCGATATTGTCCGCGTTATCATCGAAGAAGACCGTATCGTCAGCGGCGAAACCTTCAGCGTCGAGGACGCTCTGATAGATCCGCGCTTCCGGTTTACGCATCCCCATCTCTTGAGAAAGATAGATATGATCAGCAACGGCGCGTATTTCAGGGTACTCATCCGGCCAGAAAGTCGTATGCAAACGGTTCGTGTTGGACAGAACCACAACGCGATGCCCCTGCTCGCGTAATTTTTGCATAATCGCGATAACCTCCGGGCGCAGGGCAACGAAAACCGCCTGCCAGCCGTGGGAGAACTGCTCGTAGCTTAGCGACATGTTCATTTCATGGCACATCGCCGCCGCAAAATCTTCGTCGCTGATTTCACCGCGCTCATGCTGGTGGAACGCTTCGCCCATGGTGAAATGCTGCTGCAGCGTCGCAAGGGGAATGCGCGTTAAATCACTCCACGTCCCGAGCACCCGGTTGAAGTCAATATCGACAATCACATTACCTAAATCAAAGATATAGAGCATGGTCCTCTCCTTTTGCACCGTGGAAAATTAACTGTAGCGGGAAAGGGGGAGTTTGACTACGGGCGGCAGGGCTTTGTACAAAAAAGAAACCCTGCCATTGAGGCAGGGTTCAGATAGCAGAAAGAAGCGTTAATTAATCTTCTTTCGCACCGCGCATCGCGCGTTTACGGTCGTTCTCGGTCAGGTGACGTTTACGGATACGGACAGAAGTCGGGGTGACTTCTACCAGTTCGTCGTCATCGATGAACTCCAGAGCCTGCTCCAGGGTCATCTTAACCGGCGGAACCAGAACCGTTGCTTCGTCAGTACCGGACGCACGCATGTTGGTCAGTTTCTTACCGGTCAGGCAGTTTACCGTCAGGTCGTTAGAACGACTGTGAATACCGATAATCTGGCCTTCGTAAACTTCTGCGCCGTGGCCCAGGAACAGCTTACCGCGATCCTGCAGGCTGAACAGTGCGAACGCAACCGCTTTACCCTGGCCGTTGGAGATCAGAACACCGTTCTGACGCTGACCCACATCACCCGCACGAACGTCGTCGTAGTGGCTGAAGGTGGAGTACAGCAGACCGGTACCGGAGGTCATGGTCATGAATTCTGAACGGAAGCCGATCAGACCACGGCTTGGGATCACGTAGTCGAGACGTACGCGGCCTTTGCCATCTGGATTCATGTTTTTCAGATCGCCTTTACGCTCACCCAGCGCCTGCATCACAGAACCCTGGTGCTGCTCTTCAACGTCCAGCGTGACGTTTTCGAACGGCTCTTGCTTACGGCCATCGATTTCGCGGAAGATAACTTTCGGACGGGAAACCGCCATTTCGAAACCTTCACGACGCATGTTCTCGATAAGAACGGACAGGTGCAGTTCACCACGGCCAGAAACGCGGAATGCGTCTGCATCCGGCGTTTCTTCAACGCGCAGCGCGACGTTATGTACCAGCTCTTTGTTCAGGCGGTCAAGGATCTGACGAGAGGTAACGTACTTACCTTCTTTACCACAGAACGGCGAGGTGTTAACGCAGAAGAACATAGAGACGGTCGGCTCATCAACGGACAGCGCCGGCAGCGCTTCAACATTCTGCGTATCGCAGATGGTGTCAGAGATGTTCAGTTCGCCCAGACCGGTGATCGCGATAATATCGCCAGCTTCTGCGACGTCGCTCTCGATACGCTCAAGGCCCAGATGGGTCAGAACTTTACCGACTTTACCGTTACGGGTTTTGCCTTCGCTATCAATGATAGTGACCTGCTGGTTCGGCTTCACTTTACCGCGCTTGATGCGGCCGATGCCGATGACGCCAACGTAGTTGTTGTAGTCCAGCTGGGAGATTTGCATCTGCAGCGGGCCATCAAGGTCAACGTTCGGCGCCGGTACGCGATCGACGATGGTTTGATACAGCGGCGTCATGTCTTCAGCCATATCTTCGTGATCCAGACCCGCGATACCGTTCAGCGCAGAAGCGTAAACGATAGGGAAGTCCAGCTGCTCGTCGGTAGCGTCGAGGTTAACGAACAGGTCGAATACCTGATCGACAACCCAGTCAGGACGCGCGCCCGGACGGTCAACTTTGTTGATAACAACAATTGGCTTCAGGCCATGAGCAAAGGCTTTTTTGGTCACGAAGCGCGTTTGCGGCATCGGACCATCCATTGCATCAACGACCAACAGAACGGAATCAACCATGGACATGACACGTTCAACTTCACCACCGAAGTCGGCGTGCCCTGGGGTATCAACGATGTTGATACGGTAGTCATTCCATTTGATAGCGGTGTTTTTAGCCAGGATGGTAATCCCGCGCTCTTTCTCCAAATCGTTGGAGTCCATCACTCGCTCTTGAGTTTCGGCACGCGCGTCGAACGTACCGGATTGCTGTAGCAGCTTATCAACCAGGGTAGTTTTACCATGGTCAACGTGCGCGATGATGGCGATATTACGCAAATTTTCGATCACAACTTTGCCTCAGGCATTAGAAATAGCGCGTTATTGTACACGGATTAATCGCAGTACAAAACAGGATCACAAACATCCTCCGCAAACAAGTATTGCAGAGATTCTTTGTGATCGCTTTCACGGAGCGTTAAAAGGGTTATTAAAGGTCAATTGCACCAAATAAGTGCCCAATGTTCACACAAATGCACTATATTGGTGCAATGCATTCATTTTGGTGCAGCCCTTTTGCACGATGATGTGCATGATAACGCCTTTTGGGGGCAATTTAAAAGTTGGCACAGATTTCGCTTTATATTTTTTAAGGCAACAACGCCACTTTTCGTAGTTAAAAAGTTTTCGTTTCCACGACGACAATGACCAATCCGGGAGAGTTTAAGTATGTCCGCTGAACACGTTTTGACGATGCTGAACGAGCATGAAGTGAAGTTTGTCGATCTGCGCTTCACCGATACCAAAGGTAAAGAACAGCACGTTACTATTCCTTCTCATCAGGTAAATGCCGAATTCTTCGAAGAAGGCAAAATGTTTGATGGCTCCTCGATTGGCGGCTGGAAAGGTATTAATGAATCCGACATGGTCCTGATGCCGGATGCAACCACCGCGCTGATCGATCCGTTCTATGAAGAACCGACGCTGATCATCCGCTGCGACATCCTGGAACCCGGCACGCTGCAGGGCTATGACCGTGACCCGCGCTCCATTGCTAAGCGCGCTGAAGAGTATCTGCGCTCTACCGGCCTGGCTGACACCGTACTGTTCGGGCCAGAACCAGAATTCTTCCTGTTCGACGACATCCGTTTTGGTGCGTCCATCTCCGGTTCCCACGTTGCTATCGATGATATCGAAGGCGCATGGAACTCCTCCACCAAATACGAAGGCGGCAACAAAGGCCACCGTCCGGGCGTGAAAGGCGGTTACTTCCCGGTTCCGCCGGTAGACTCCTCTCAGGATATCCGCTCCACCATGTGTATGATCATGGAAGAGATGGGCCTGGTTGTTGAAGCTCACCACCACGAAGTGGCGACTGCGGGTCAGAACGAAATCGCTACCCGCTTTAACACCATGACCAAAAAAGCGGACGAAATTCAGATTTACAAATACGTTGTGCACAACGTCGCACACCGTTTCGGCAAAACCGCGACCTTCATGCCAAAACCGATGTTTGGCGATAACGGCTCCGGTATGCACTGCCACATGTCCCTCTCCAAGAACGGCGTAAACCTGTTCTCTGGCGACAAATACGCAGGCCTGTCTGAACAAGCGCTGTACTACATCGGCGGCGTTATCAAACACGCGAAAGCGATTAACGCCCTGGCTAACCCGACCACCAACTCCTACAAGCGTCTGGTCCCGGGTTACGAAGCGCCGGTTATGCTGGCTTACTCTGCCCGTAACCGTTCCGCGTCTATCCGTATTCCGGTTGTCACCTCTCCGAAAGCGCGCCGTATCGAAGTTCGCTTCCCGGACCCGGCGGCTAACCCGTACCTGTGCTTCGCTGCGCTGCTGATGGCTGGCCTTGACGGTATCAAGAACAAAATCCATCCGGGCGAAGCCATGGATAAAAACCTGTACGATCTGCCGCCGGAAGAAGCGAAAGAGATCCCACAGGTTGCAGGTTCTCTGGAAGAAGCACTGAACGCGCTGGACGCAGACCGTGAATTCCTGACCGCCGGTGGCGTATTCACCAACGACGCTATCGATGCTTACATCGCCCTGCGTATTGAAGAAAACGACCGCGTACGTATGACTCCGCACCCGGTTGAGTTCGAGCTGTACTACAGCGTCTAATTTTGCTGTAAATCCGCGGTATTCCGTGTTGTGGCGTGGGATACCAAGGATGTTTTGTTGCCGTGGAAACTTTCAGCCCATCTCAGGATGGGCTTTTTTCTCCACCAACACGCTGATCTCATGAGCTTTTTATACATAAAAAGCTATACTGCACTAAAATAGTGCACTCATTTTCAGGAGACTGTCGAATGGCAACAGGCACACTGCCCGATGCTGGGCAGATCCTTAACTCTTTAATCAACAGTATCTTACTGGTCGATGACGACCTGGCGGTGCATTACGCGAACCCGGCGGCGCAGCAGCTGCTGGCGCAAAGTTCGCGTAAATTATTCGGCACGCCGCTGCCGGAGCTGTTGAGCTATTTCTCGCTGAATATCGGCCTCATGCAGGAGAGCCTCGCTGCGGGTCAAGGGTTTACCGATAACGAAGTGACGCTGGTCATTGATGGCCGCTCGCACATCCTTTCCCTGACGGCGCAACGCCTGCCTGAAGGCTATATCCTGCTGGAAATGGCGCCGATGGATAATCAGCGCCGTCTGAGCCAGGAGCAGCTACAGCACGCACAGCAGATTGCCGCTCGCGACTTAGTGCGTGGCCTGGCCCACGAGATTAAAAATCCGCTGGGCGGTCTGCGCGGCGCGGCACAGCTGCTGAGCAAAGCGCTGCCCGATCCTGCGCTAATGGAATATACCAAAGTCATTATTGAACAGGCCGATCGGTTAAGAAATCTGGTTGACCGTCTGCTGGGACCACAGCATCCCGGAATGCACGTAACAGAAAGCATCCACAAGGTCGCTGAGCGGGTGGTAAAGCTTGTGTCGATGGAGCTGCCGGATAACGTCAAGCTGGTTCGCGACTATGACCCCAGCCTGCCAGAACTGCCGCACGACCCGGACCAAATTGAACAGGTGCTGCTGAATATCGTCCGTAATGCGCTGCAGGCTCTGGGACCGGAGGGCGGCGAAATCACTCTGCGCACCCGTACGGCCTTTCAGTTAACCCTGCACGGCGTGCGCTACCGCCTCGCTGCGCGTATCGACGTTGAAGATAACGGCCCGGGAATACCGTCTCACTTACAGGATACGCTGTTTTATCCGATGGTGAGCGGGCGCGAAGGCGGTACCGGACTCGGGCTGTCTATCGCCCGCAGCCTTATCGATCAGCACTCCGGCAAAATTGAATTTACCAGTTGGCCAGGGCATACCGAATTCTCGGTGTACCTGCCTATTCGGAAGTAGAGGTGTTTATGCAACGAGGGATAGCATGGATCGTTGACGACGATAGCTCCATCCGTTGGGTGCTTGAACGCGCGCTCACCGGGGCAGGCTTAAGTTGTACAACGTTTGAAAGCGGCAACGAGGTGCTTGATGCCCTCACGACCAAAACCCCGGATGTGCTGCTGTCTGATATCCGCATGCCGGGAATGGATGGACTGGCGCTGCTAAAGCAAATTAAACAGCGCCATCCGATGCTCCCGGTCATCATAATGACGGCGCATTCGGATCTTGACGCGGCGGTCAGCGCCTATCAGCAGGGCGCCTTTGATTATCTGCCGAAACCGTTTGATATCGATGAAGCGGTGGCGCTGGTTGATCGTGCCATTAGCCATTACCAGGAACAGCAGCAGCCGCGTAATGCGCCGATTAATAGCCCAACGGCCGATATCATCGGCGAAGCGCCGGCCATGCAGGACGTCTTCCGCATTATCGGCCGCCTGTCGCGTTCATCAATCAGCGTACTGATCAACGGCGAGTCCGGTACCGGTAAAGAGCTGGTTGCCCACGCTCTCCACCGCCACAGCCCGCGCGCCAAGGCGCCGTTTATCGCGCTAAATATGGCGGCCATTCCGAAAGATCTGATTGAGTCAGAACTGTTTGGCCACGAGAAAGGGGCCTTTACCGGCGCCAATACCGTGCGCCAGGGGCGATTCGAGCAGGCAGACGGCGGCACGCTGTTCCTCGACGAGATCGGCGATATGCCGCTGGACGTACAGACACGTCTGCTGCGCGTACTGGCCGATGGCCAGTTTTATCGCGTGGGGGGCTATGCGCCGGTGAAGGTGGATGTACGCATTATTGCCGCCACCCACCAGAACCTTGAACTGCGCGTCCAGGAAGGAAAATTCCGCGAGGATTTATTTCACCGCCTGAACGTGATTCGCGTCCATCTGCCGCCGCTGCGCGAGCGTCGGGAAGATATCCCGCGACTGGCGAGACATTTCCTGCAAATTGCCGCCCGTGAGCTGGGCGTGGAGGCCAAACAGCTGCATCCGGAGACGGAGATGGCGTTAACCCGACTGGCATGGCCGGGCAACGTACGTCAGTTGGAAAACACCTGTCGCTGGCTGACGGTAATGGCCGCAGGTCAGGAGGTTCTGACGCAGGATCTTCCCAGCGAGCTGTTTGAAACGGCGATACCGGATAACCCGACGCAAATGCTGCCGGATAGCTGGGCCACGCTGCTGGGGCAATGGGCCGATCGCGCTTTGCGTTCCGGTCATCAAAACCTGCTCTCGGAAGCGCAGCCGGAGATGGAGCGCACGCTGCTGACCACCGCGTTACGCCACACGCAGGGGCATAAACAAGAGGCGGCTCGCCTGCTGGGCTGGGGTCGTAATACCCTGACGCGTAAGCTAAAAGAGTTGGGAATGGAGTAGCAGCGCGGCGGCGAGTAAAAAATAGTCATCCAGCGCAAACTGCTGCTATTTTGTACTTTACTGTTGCCATGCGTTGAGTATGATCTTGCCCGGAAAGACGGGGGGAGAAATCATGCTTGAATCATTTATTAATATTATATCGAGCGGTGTTGCAGCGGGTCATACGCCGCAGACGGCGGTAGCTGCCGTTCTGTGCGCGGCGATGGTTGGGCTGTTTAGCTGATAATACCCCCGCTCCTTCCTGGAGTGGGGGTATGCTTTATATCACGCGGGAAAACTGCTGCATCCGCGCTTTCTGGCGCAGATACGTATCAAAACACATGCAGATATTGCGTATCAGCAGCCGGCCTTTCGGCGTCACCTGAATGCCCTTCTCATCCACCTCCACCAGCCCATCTTTGGCCAGCGGTGCCAGCAATTTCATATCGTCGGCAAAGTAGCTATCGAAGGTAAGATCCCACTGCGCTTCTACCGCAGCGAAGTCGAGACGGAAGTGACAAATTAGCGCCTTAATCACGTCGCGACGAATGCAGTCATCGCGCGTCAACGCAATACCGCGCCACAGCGCCGTTCCGGTTTCATCAACCTGCTGATAATACTGCTTCAGCTCTTTCTGGTTCTGCGCATAGCAATCGCCAATCATGCTGATCGCCGAGACGCCCATCCCCAGCAGATCGGTGTCTCCCTGGGTGGTATACCCCTGGAAGTTACGATGCAGGATACCTTCACGCTGGGCTATCGCCAGCTCATCATCCGGACGGGCAAAGTGGTCCATGCCGATAAACTGATATCCCGCGGCCGTCAGCGAAACAATCGTCTCCTGAAGAATGTCCAGCTTCTGTTCTGCAGAAGGTAGATCGGCGTCTTTGATTTTGCGCTGTGCAGCAAAGAGCGTTGGCAGATGCGCATAGTTGAATACGCTCAGACGATCGGGGTTGAGCTCCGCCACTTTCTGTAGCGTATACGCGAAGCTCTGCGGCGTTTGCTTCGGCAGACCGTAAATCAGGTCGATATTGGTAGAGGTAAAGCCGATATCGCGCGCGTGGTTGAGTAGCGCGAAGATAAACGCTTCATCCTGCTCGCGGTTCACCAGGCGCTGCACTTCTTTGTTGAAGTCCTGCACGCCCATACTCAGGCGATTAAAGCCTTCGAGGCGTAAATGATCCAGGACATCGAGTTCGATTTCGCGCGGATCAACCTCAATGGAGATCTCTGCATCCGCGTTAAAATTGAAATGGGTACGCAGCAGCCCCATCAGACGACTAATTTGCGTCTTGTTTAAATAGGTTGGCGTACCGCCGCCCCAGTGCAGCTGATTAACTTTGCGGCCAGCAAAAAGCGGCGCGCGATGAATAATCTCCTGCTCAAGCACATCCAGATACTGGTCGGCCTTATGCTGCTGACGAGTGACGATTTTGTTGCAGCCGCAGAAATAGCAGAGTTTATGGCAAAACGGGATATGCACGTACAGCGAGAGGGGACGCTGCGGATAGCGGGCTACCGCCGCATCAAATTCAGCGGCACCAAATTCTGGAGAAAACTCCAGCGCGGTGGGATACGAAGTATAACGCGGCCCGGAATAGTTATATTTCTGGATCAGGGCCAGATCCCAGTCGATTAACTGCACAGACATGCTCACTCCTTCCGATGGTACCGTCGGCGGGTACGCCGCCCCGGCCCAACCGCACCTCGGGTAATGAGCCGGTTGCGCAGCCATTTCTGACGCCGCGACAACCGTCGTAGTTTAACGAATAACCACAGCAGATAACATATAACCAGAAGGGTTATAAGCAGGACCGGGAATCCGATGGGGTGCAAACGTTAGTTTCCACCCTTCAGCAGGCGCATCATATCTTCTTTGCGCTCTTCCTCTTCTTCATCTTCGTCATCATCGTATGAGAGGCCCAACTGCTGCATCAGCTCATCAATACGATCCAGCTTAGCGTCAACCCAGGCCTGCTCTTCAGCATTCAGGGTACCGCCCTCTTCCAGACGTTCCAGCAGCGCGTCCAGGCGCTCATCGTTCTCCAGCAAATCCAGCTCAGCCTGCGGTGAAAGCATAGGTTTCTCGCTCTTTGGTTTATGCTGCTTAATCGCCGGAGCATTTTCAGTTACGCCCAGCGGGATTGGTTTTTTACTGCCAATTCGGGGATCTTGCTGCTGACCTTGTTTTTTACCTGCTGAAGCGGTGTCGCCGCCGGTCGCACGACTTCCTGCCGCTTGGCCGCGATGCTTCTTCTGATGCTTGCGCTCGCGGGCTTCCTGGTTCAATTCTTCACGCGTTTTGCGATTTTTTTTGCCGCGAGGTACGGATGTCGGTTTTTTCATGTTGTGTAATCTTCAGGCCGTTTTCTTCAGTATAGAATTGAGGCGGAATCTAGCAGAAAGCAAGCAAAGAAAAAAGGCGACAGATTACTCTGTCGCCTTTTTCCGCACTGATAACCCTTAATGGGCTTCTACTTTCCATGTTAGCTAACGACACACCCTGTCTTTCCTTTAGCTACCAACAATCCCTGTTACATCCATTTCCTTTTAAAACGTCTCCAGACGTTTGTCATCCTGACAATCCGTAGTCTTCGCCTCCTGGCGCTTCCTGACTCCTCATCCTGAGTCATAATCCTGTTAGCATCCTCGCCCTTGACCGCTACTTTACTGGTTTGCGGGAAACCTACAACCGACTGTACAGAAAAAAAACGAGTTTCAGAATTTTCTTTCATTTTAACGCAATGATTTATATAATTTTGTATTATTTTTAATCAGACTTTTCTCATGAATTTCTCATATAACCAATAGCCAATGTCTCACAAAGACTGTGGTTTTAACTTACAGCGATGAGGTGCGGTAAAAACAGCCTTTTTCTGTTGTTCAGGTATAATCCCCGTCAAAGCCTGATTTAACGGAGACGACCGTCTTGACCAACTGGAATTATCAACTGACGCATTTTGTCACTAGCGCGCCAGATATCCGCCATCTTCCTGCCGATACCGGTATTGAAGTGGCCTTTGCTGGCCGCTCTAACGCCGGGAAATCCAGCGCGCTGAACACGCTGACTAACCAGAAAAGCCTCGCGCGTACTTCGAAGACGCCAGGCCGTACGCAGCTTATTAACCTGTTTGAAGTCGCTGAAGGCAAACGCCTGGT
Organism: Klebsiella sp. PL-2018; assembly: GCF_019048985.1. Classification (NCBI taxonomy): domain Bacteria; kingdom Pseudomonadati; phylum Pseudomonadota; class Gammaproteobacteria; order Enterobacterales; family Enterobacteriaceae; genus Klebsiella; species Klebsiella sp. PL-2018. The sequence goes on along the minus strand of NZ_CP077673.1, from coordinate 75,452 downwards.
CGACCTGCCGGGCTATGGATATGCCCAAGTTCCGGAAGAGATGAAAATCAAGTGGCAGCGCGCGCTGGGTGAATATCTGGAGAAACGCCTCTGTCTGAAAGGGCTGGTTGTGTTGATGGATATTCGTCATCCGCTTAAAGATCTCGATCAGCAGATGATCCAATGGGCGGTGGAAAGCGATATCCCGGTACTGGTGCTGCTAACCAAAGCCGATAAGCTGGCCAGCGGCGCGCGAAAAGCGCAGATCGCCATGGTTCGTGAAGCGGTCACCGCCTTTAACGGAGATGTGCAGGTCGAAGCGTTTTCTTCCCTGAAGAAGCAGGGCGTGGATAAACTACGGCAGAAGCTGGATAGCTGGTATAACGATATCCCTCCTCAGGAAGCCTCTGAAGAAGGCGAATAATCTCGCTAACTTCTCCGGATAGCGGCGCGTGAGGCTCTATCCGGGTAGCCCGCCTCATCAGCATCGATACACAAAAAATTTTCTTTCGCGCAATAAAAAACGCCCCGGTCATAAATGACCGGGGCGGCTAAAATATTCAGCCAAATCCGATTACGTGAAGTAAAAGGTCTGAAAGATAGAACATCTTACCTCTGTACCCTACGTCTTTAACTCTACTCTTCTTTCGGTTACGGATAAAGCATTTTTTGTAGTTTTTTTTCACTCTTTACATAGCAAATTCAAATGATCATCACAAAATGCGATAGGTTATGTTACTCACTTACAAGAAATGACCTTCCTTACCGAATACTTAGTGCGCTTGATCCCAGTTTTCTCCACTACCCACTTCCACCAGCAGCGGAACCGCCAGCGTCGTGCTGCTTTCCATCAGTTCGTGGATCTTTTTCGCAACCGCCTCAAGGTCGTCTTTATGCACTTCAAAGACCAGTTCATCGTGTACCTGCATAATCATCCGCACGCGCGGTTTTTCGCTTAATAACCAGCTATCTACGGCGATCATCGCGCGCTTAATAATGTCGGCAGCGGTTCCCTGCATCGGCGCATTGATCGCCGCACGCTCGGCACCGGCGCGGCGCGCGCCGTTGCTGGATTTGATGTCCGGCAGGTAGAGACGACGGCCATCAAGCGTTTCAACATACCCCTGCTCTTTGGCCTGGGTGCGGGTGCGCTCCATATACTCCAGCACGCCCGGATAGCGCTCAAAGTAGAGATCCATATACTTTTGCGCTTCTTTGCGTGGAATATTGAGCTGGCGCGCAAGGCCGAATGCGCTCATGCCGTAAATCAGGCCGAAGTTGATCGCCTTCGCGCTGCGGCGCTGTTCGCTGCTGACACTCTCCAGCGGCAAACCAAAGACCTCTGCCGCCGTCGCGCGGTGGATATCCTTCCCTTCCGCAAACGCGGTCAGCAGGCCCTTGTCGCGGGAAAGATGCGCCATGATGCGCAGTTCAATTTGCGAGTAGTCGGCAGAGACAATGAGATAATCTTCCGGAGCAATAAACGCCTGACGGATGCGCCGCCCTTCTTCGTTGCGCACCGGAATGTTCTGCAGGTTCGGGTCTGTAGACGACAAACGTCCCGTTGCCGTAACCGCCTGGTGATAAGAGGTGTGAACCCGGCCCGTTTTCGGGCTGATCATCAGCGGCAGCTTATCGGTATAGGTGGATTTGAGTTTTGCCAGACCACGATACTCGAGGATGACTTTCGGCAGCGGATAGTCCAGCGCCAGCTCTTCCAGCACCTCTTCCGAGGTAGACGGCGCGCCGCCCGGGGTTTTCTTCAGCGGCTTAATACCTTGTTTTTCAAACAGGATGGTTTGCAGCTGCTTCGGCGAAGAGAGGTTAAACTCCTCACCCGCGATATCATACGCCTTCTTCTCCAGTTCAATCAGGCGTTTGGCTATCTCCTGAGAATGCGCATGCAGCACGGCCGGATCAATCTTCACCCCGTTACGCTCCACGCGGGATAGCACCGGCACCAGCGGCATTTCAATATTTTTAAAGACGTTCAGCGGGCCTTCATTTTGCTGAAGTTCAGGCCACATTTTGAGGTGCAGCTGCAGCGTGACATCGGCATCTTCCGCCGCGTAGCGGCCCGCTTCTTCCAGCGCGATCTGATTGAATGTGAGCTGGTTTTTACCTTTACCCGCAATCTCTTCAAAGGTAATGGTTTTGTGCTTCAGCCAGCGATCGGAGAGGCTATCCATATCATGGCGGCCCGCCACGCTGTCAAGAATGTAGGATTCCAGCATGGTATCAAAGGCAATACCGCGCAGTTCAATGCCGTAGTTAGCCAGGATACCGCGGTCATATTTGAGGTTTTGCCCAACCTTCAGAACTTTGTCATCTTCCAGTAGCGGTTTCAGCAGCTCAAGGACACGGTCGCGCGGGATCTGATCCGGTGCATCCAGATAATCATGGGCAACCGGTACATAGGCCGCAACGCCAGGCTCAATGGCGAAGGATAAGCCAACCATATTGGCGGATACGTTATCGAGGCTGTCAGTTTCGGTATCAAAGGCAAAAAGCGGCGCTTTCTTCAGGCTCTCAACCCAGGTCAACAACGTTTCTTCATCAAGGATCGTGACATAATTTTCAGAAGAGAGCGCCGTCGCGGTTTCCTCCTCCGCATCGGCCACGTCAGCCACCGCTACAACCGCCTTTGCCGCAGGCTTAGCGCCTTTTGCCTGCATCCACTTGCCGGACTCTACATCGGTGATCCAGCGTTTGAATTCATATTTTTTAAACAGCGTGAGCAGTTCATCAGCGACGGGTTGCGCAACCAGCAAATCTTCACAGCCCAGCTCCAGCTCAACGTCCGTTTTGATCGTCGCCAGCTGATAAGAGAGGTACGCCACCTCTTTATTCTGTTCCAGCTTTGCGGCCATCGTTTTTGCGCCGCGGAAGGTCAGCCCGGCGATTTTTTCAGGCTCAGCGTATAACGTATCAAGACCACCCAGCCCCTGCAGTAACGCCTGCGCTGTCTTTTCTCCCACGCCAGGTACGCCTGGAATATTGTCCGATGAATCTCCCATCAGGGCCAGAAAATCGATGATCAGCTCCGGTGGTACGCCGTATTTCGTCACCACTTCATCGGGGCCAAGGATAGTGTTGGTCATGGTGTTAATCAGCGTAATACCCGGCGTAACCAGCTGGGCCATATCTTTATCGCCGGTGCTAATCAGTACCGGACGCCCGACCTTTTCAGCTTCACGCGCCAGGGTACCGATGACATCATCGGCTTCTACGCCAGGAACAGCCATTAGCGGCAGGCCCATCGCTTTTACCATGGCATGCAGCGGCTCGATCTGCGCACGCAGATCGTCCGGCATCGGCGGGCGATGAGATTTATAGTGCTCAAACAGTTCATCACGGAAAGTCTTCCCCTTGGCATCAAACACGACGACAGCGTGGGTCGGTTGATACTGCAGGATCAGGCTTCGCAGCATATTCAGCACGCCATACATTGCGCCTGTCGGTTCACCAGCGCTATTCGTCAGCGGGGGGAACGCGTGATATGCCCGATAAAGGTAAGAGGAGCCGTCAACGAGGATGAGAGGGTTTTCTGGGATCTGAACCATAATTTCCGTGCCTGTTTATCAGATTATCGGTAAAGGATGCCACAGACGGGCATTAAATCCTGAATTTTTCCCGCATTTCGTCGAAAAGATTCTGCGATCCTTTCGATCGCGTTATGGGCTATCCTGTGGATAACTTTGTGAATATTTTTATAACGACAGCCAAACAATCGTTAATTAAATCATCCATAAACAAATTATTTCATATTTATCATTAAGTTATACACGCATAATTTGCTTTAATAACACCATGGCGACTCAATGTTCCATGTGGATATAAGATCCGAAAATTTTTCTGTTCTGGTAAGACCCGTTATTTACGCTATTTTCTGGTAAAATCAGCCTCTTGCGCCGTTTAAACGCGTTCTTTGTCAATCTAACTTTCTGAATAAATTAACTATGTCGAGATTACTCGCCGCGATAACGCTCCCGCTGAGTATCGCCCTGACTATCATAGTCACCATAATCTGCTCGGTGCCAATCATCGTCGCCGGGCTGATTAAACTTCTTGTGCCTATTCCTGCGGTCTGGCGCTCGATATCCGTTTTTTGCAATTTCATGATGTACTGCTGGTGTGAAGGGCTGGCTCTGCTGCTGCCTCTTAATCCCTGGCTTAAATGGGATATACAGGGCCTGGATGGCCTGAATAAGAAAAACTGGTATCTGCTCATCAGCAACCACCATAGCTGGGCAGATATCGTGGTGCTTTGCGTGCTGTTTCGCAAACATATCCCGATGAATAAATATTTCCTCAAGCAACAGCTCGCCTGGGTGCCGTTTATTGGGCTGGCCTGCTGGGCGCTGGATATGCCTTTTATGCGCCGCTATTCCCGAGGCTACTTACTCCGCCATCCAGAACGCCGGGGCAAAGATGTTGAAACCACTCGCCGCTCCTGCGAGAAATTCCGCGCGCATCCAACAACGATTGTTAACTTTGTCGAAGGCTCTCGTTTCACGGAAGAAAAGCAACAGCAGGCCCGTTCGCCTTACCAGAATCTGTTATCGCCAAAGGCTGCGGGTATTGCCATGGCATTAAGCGTGCTCGGCTCGCAGTTTGATAAGCTTTTGAACGTCACGTTATGCTATCCGGAAAACAACCAAAAGCCGTTTTATGACATGCTGAGCGGCCGATTGACGCGGATTGTGGTGAGAGTCAGTCTTGAACCTGTGACGGAAGAGCTGCACGGCGATTATGTAAATGACAAAAACTTTAAGCGACGCTTTCAGCGCTGGCTAAACAGGCTTTGGGAAGAGAAAGATCGGCAGTTAACGGAAATAATGCAGCAGGCAGAGAAATAATTGTGGGCGCAGAAAAGAAAAACGCCGGTCAGTAACCGGCGTTTATTTTTTATTTCTTCTCAACGAGCTGCTTAACGGTATCGGCATACTGGGCAACAAATGCGTCCATGTTGCTGGTATCCATACCCTGCGGGTTAAGCTGGTATTTACCGTTAACGTACATAGCCGGCACGCCCTGCAGCTGGAAATCAGCGGCGGCTTTCTCTTGCTGAGCCACCAGGGATTTCACCACGAAGCTGTTCCAGGCTGCATCGTAATCTTCACCTTTAACGCCGGCGTCAACGAAGACCTTACGGATATCGGCCACGGTCTGGACGGTCTGGTTTTTCTGTACCGCTTCAAACATCGGCACGGTAATTTTATCTTCCACACCCAGCGCCATCGCAACGGCCCACGCCTGAGTCAGATCCTTGCCTAACGGACCCAGGAACTCAACGTGGTATTTCGTCATTTTGACGCCTTCAGGCAGCTTTTTCTTCACGTTATCTGATACATGAAGAACTTCCTCAAACTGATAGCAATGCGGGCAGTAGAACGAGAAAAACTCGAGCACCTGCGGCTCACCGGCAACGGGCTTATCGAGGGTAATATACTGCTTACCGTCGGTGATCTGGGCAGCGGATGCACTGAAAGCCAGAATCATACCAGCCAGCGCCAGCCAAATTTTTTTCATGATTAATTCTCTCCTGGATATATCACATTAATACATTGGCGTTAACTGAAGAGGCGGTTCCTGCAGAACCTTTACCTGCTCAAGAAAAGTTGTTGTCTGCCCGCGCCAGTAATCTTCCCCGGTTAACCACGGGAAGTTTTTAGGAAAAGCGGGATCTTCCCAGCGCCTTAATAACCACGCCAGATAATAAACTAACCGCATTGCACGTAAAGGTTCGATGAGGGCAATTTCATCGGTATTGAAAGCGCTGAACTCTTCATACGCTTCAATGATCATCTCAAGCTGCATCCGTTGTTCGGCTTTATCGCCGTTCAACAACATCCACAGATCCTGGATAGCAGGTCCATTACGTGAATCATCTAAATCAACAAACAGTGGCCCATCGCGCCAGAGGATGTTTCCCGCATGGCAATCACCGTGTAACCGTAAAATATTGGCGCGTCCGTGCCATTGCGCCATTACCGCATCAATCAGCTTATCGGTAGCGCTGAGAAAAGCCTCTTTCAGACCTGCAGGTATCAGCGGGGAAAGCTCAAAGACCTGGCGTGGCTCAAGAAGATACTCATTCGTCCCTATCTCCGGACGCGCGACAAAACGCTGTTTGCGTCCAGTTTGATGCAGACGGCCAAGGTAGCGCCCAACCCATTCCATCTGATCGAGGTTATCCGCCTCAAACTGACGTCCACCCAGGCTTGGGAATACGGCGAAAAAGAATCCCTGATGCTGATGAAGGGTACTGTTGTTAAACGACAACGGCGCCGCTACAGGGACTTCGTCCTGCACGAGCTGGAGGGAAAACTGATGTTCTTCGAGGATCTGCTGGGCGGACCAGCGCTCAGGACGATAGAACTTCACCACATAGCGGCGAAGATCTTCGTCCTGAAACTGGTAAACCCGGTTCTCATAGCTATTAAGCGGAGTGAGACCGGAGTCCACCCGCATTCCCAGATCAAATAAGCCATCAATGATGGTATCCGGGTGAAGCGTCTGAAAAGTGAAAGCCTTATCGTGCATCCTGACATCCGATAATCGTACGAATGATACAGGATATCATCTCATTGCCGATTCCGCGGCAGCGCTTACAACCTTTTACTCTTTAATCACGCCGCGAGCGCGTAGCAGCGCGGTTTTAAAATCTTCTTCATAATCTTTCTGAATCCCGGGAATAACGGCTTCTTTTGCCGAGTCGCGCATCTTCAGATGATAAATCAGAATATCGTCAGAGAGATCGCTCAACTCACCGGTGTATCCGGCCTCTTTTGCCAGTTTTTGCAAAAATTGCATTAAATTCAGCTCGGGTTCTTTCTGCCAGGCTGGCTGGAGGAGTTCAATGACTTCATTCAGACGTTTACATTTCATAGCAATGCTCCTTACTCTTGATAGGAATACGTTAGCAGGGACAATCCCACAATGAAAGAGGCGATATTAATATGCAGGGCAAGGTCATAACCGGCGTCGTGCTGGCGGGAGGAAGAGGCTCGCGCATGGGAGGAATAGATAAAGGATTACAGCTGCTGAAAGGTAAAGCCCTCTGGCGTCATGTCGCCGATGCGCTGCAGCCGCAGGTTACAAAGCTGGTAATTAGCGCTAACCGCAATCTTGATTGCTGGCGAAGCAGCGGCTACCCGATTATTACCGACTCTCTGAACGACTTTCCCGGGCCGTTGGCCGGCATGCTTTCCGTAATGCATCAGGTTGAGGGCGAGTGGTTTCTGTTTTGTCCCTGTGATACGCCATTTATCCCATCATTTCTGGCGACGCGCTTAATACAGCAGAGAAAATCCTCTCCAGCCGTTTGGGTACACGATGGTGAACGTGACCATCCGGCCATTGCTCTGGTGAATCGCGAGGCGATCGGCGAACTGGAAACGTATCTGGCCGCAGGAGAAAGACGGGTAATGGTATTTCTGCGCAAAATTGGCGGTCATAGCGTCGATTTTAGCGATGTAAAATCAGCATTTATTAACGTCAATACTCTCGACGATTTGCAACGTATGCAGGTGCCATCATGATTCCGCTTTTAGCCATCGCAGCCTGGAGCGGTACAGGTAAAACCACCCTACTGAAGTCGCTGATTCCGGCACTGCGCGCGGAAGGCTTACGGCCAGGGCTAATTAAACATACTCATCACGATATGGACGTGGATAAACCCGGTAAAGACAGCTATGAACTGCGTAAAGCCGGAGCGGCTCAGACGATTGTCGCCAGCTCCCAGCGTTGGGCATTAATGACGGAAACACCCGAAGAGCCTCCGCAGGATCTGGAATGGCTGGTTAGCCGAATGGATGCATCAACGTTAGATTTAGTCCTGGTTGAGGGTTTTAAGCATGAAGCTGTGCCCAAAATCCTGCTTTTTCGGCAAAACAGCGGGCATAGTATTGAAGAATTAGTTTATGACGATGACGTGATTGCCATAGCCAGCGATACGCCGGTCGAGACATCGCTTCCACTGTTAGATTTAAATGATGTCCCGCAAATAGCCGCTTTTATTATGCAGTGGTTAAAGGGGTTTAACGAGGACCGATAGTTATTGCAGAGATATAGCCATGATCGCGCCTTCTGAAGGCATCTGCTGATAGTTTCAGACGACAAAAACGCAAAAAGCCCATCCGTCAGGATGGGCTCTTCACTTGTTTGATGCCTGGCAGTTCCCTACTCTCACATGGGGAGACCCCACACTACCATCGGCGCTACGGCGTTTCACTTCTGAGTTCGGCATGGGGTCAGGTGGGACCACCGCGCTAGTGCCGCCAGGCAAATTCTTTGTGCTCAGTACGCAATTCTTTATCGCGTACTTAACTCTGAATCTAAGCTGAAAATCTCTCAAATCGCCAAAACATCTTCGGCGTTGTAAGGTTAAGCCTCACGGTTCATTAGTACCGGTTAGCTCAACGCATCGCTGCGCTTACACACCCGGCCTATCAACGTCGTCGTCTTCAACGTTCCTTCAGGACTCTCAAGGAGTCAGGGAGAACTCATCTCGGGGCAAGTTTCGTGCTTAGATGCTTTCAGCACTTATCTCTTCCGCATTTAGCTACCGGGCAATGCCATTGGCATGACAACCCGAACACCAGTGATGCGTCCACTCCGGTCCTCTCGTACTAGGAGCAGCCCCCCTCAATTCTCCAGCGCCCACGGCAGATAGGGACCGAACTGTCTCACGACGTTCTAAACCCAGCTCGCGTACCACTTTAAATGGCGAACAGCCATACCCTTGGGACCTACTTCAGCCCCAGGATGTGATGAGCCGACATCGAGGTGCCAAACACCGCCGTCGATATGAACTCTTGGGCGGTATCAGCCTGTTATCCCCGGAGTACCTTTTATCCGTTGAGCGATGGCCCTTCCATTCAGAACCACCGGATCACTATGACCTGCTTTCGCACCTGCTCGCGCCGTCACGCTCGCAGTCAAGCCAGCTTATGCCATTGCACTAACCTCCTGATGTCCGACCAGGATTAGCTGACCTTCGTGCTCCTCCGTTACTCTTTAGGAGGAGACCGCCCCAGTCAAACTACCCACCAGACACTGTCCGCAACCCGGATTACGGGCCCACGTTAGAACACCAGCCATTAAAGGGTGGTATTTCAAGGATGGCTCCATGCAGACTGGCGTCCACACTTCAAAGCCTCCCACCTATCCTACACATCAAGGACCAGTGTTCAGTGTCAAGCTATAGTAAAGGTTCACGGGGTCTTTCCGTCTTGCCGCGGGTACACTGCATCTTCACAGCGAGTTCAATTTCACTGAGTCTCGGGTGGAGACAGCCTGGCCATCATTACGCCATTCGTGCAGGTCGGAACTTACCCGACAAGGAATTTCGCTACCTTAGGACCGTTATAGTTACGGCCGCCGTTTACCGGGGCTTCGATCAAGAGCTTCTCCGCGAGGATAACCCCATCAATTAACCTTCCGGCACCGGGCAGGCGTCACACCGTATACGTCCACTTTCGTGTTTGCACAGTGCTGTGTTTTTAATAAACAGTTGCAGCCAGCTGGTATCTTCGACTGATTTCAGCTCCATGAGCAAGTCACTTCACCTACCATCAGCGTGCCTTCTCCCGAAGTTACGGCACCATTTTGCCTAGTTCCTTCACCCGAGTTCTCTCAAGCGCCTTGGTATTCTCTACCTGACCACCTGTGTCGGTTTGGGGTACGATTTGATGTTACCTGATGCTTAGAGGCTTTTCCTGGAAGCAGGGCATTTGTCACTTCAGCACCGTAGTGCCTCGTCATCACACCTCAGCGTTGATAACGTTCCGGATTTACCTGGAACATCCGCCTACATGCTTAAACCGGGACAACCGTCGCCCGGCCAACATAGCCTTCTCCGTCCCCCCTTCGCAGTAACACCGAGTACAGGAATATTAACCTGTTTCCCATCGACTACGCCTTTCGGCCTCGCCTTAGGGGTCGACTCACCCTGCCCCGATTAACGTTGGACAGGAACCCTTGGTCTTCCGGCGTGCGGGTTTTTCACCCGCATTATCGTTACTTATGTCAGCATTCGCACTTCTGATACCTCCAGCAACCCTCACAGGCCACCTTCAACGGCTTACAGAACGCTCCCCTACCCAACAACACATAGTGTCGCTGCCGCAGCTTCGGTGCATGGTTTAGCCCCGTTACATCTTCCGCGCAGGCCGACTCGACCAGTGAGCTATTACGCTTTCTTTAAATGATGGCTGCTTCTAAGCCAACATCCTGGCTGTCTGGGCCTTCCCACATCGTTTCCCACTTAACCATGACTTTGGGACCTTAGCTGGCGGTCTGGGTTGTTTCCCTCTTCACGACGGACGTTAGCACCCGCCGTGTGTCTCCCGTGATAACATTCTTCGGTATTCGTAGTTTGCATCGGGTTGGTAAGTCGGGATGACCCCCTAGCCGAAACAGTGCTCTACCCCCGAAGATGAGTTCACGAGGCGCTACCTAAATAGCTTTCGGGGAGAACCAGCTATCTCCCGGTTTGATTGGCCTTTCACCCCCAGCCACAAGTCATCCGCTAATTTTTCAACATTAGTCGGTTCGGTCCTCCAGTTAGTGTTACCCAACCTTCAACCTGCCCATGGCTAGATCACCGGGTTTCGGGTCTATACCCTGCAACTTAACGCCCAGTTAAGACTCGGTTTCCCTGCGGCTCCCCTATACGGTTAACCTTGCTACAGAATATAAGTCGCTGACCCATTATACAAAAGGTACGCAGTCACCCAACTAGTGGGCTCCTACTGCTTGTACGTACACGGTTTCAGGTTCTTTTTCACTCCCCTCGCCGGGGTTCTTTTCGCCTTTCCCTCACGGTACTGGTTCACTATCGGTCAGTCAGGAGTATTTAGCCTTGGAGGATGGTCCCCCCATATTCAGACAGGATACCACGTGTCCCGCCCTACTCTTCGAGTTCACAACCTGTGCGTTTTAGTGTACGGGAGTATCACCCTGTACCCTGCGACTTTCCAGACGCTTCCACTAACACACAAGCTGATTCAGACTCCGGGCTGCTCCCCGTTCGCTCGCCGCTACTGGGGGAATCTCGGTTGATTTCTTTTCCTCGGGGTACTTAGATGTTTCAGTTCCCCCGGTTCGCCTCGTTAACCTATGTATTCAGTTAACGATAGTGCAACGAATTGCACTGGGTTTCCCCATTCGGACATCGCCGGCTATAACGGTTCATATCACCTTACCGACGCTTTTCGCAGATTAGCACGTCCTTCATCGCCTCTGACTGCCAGGGCATCCACCGTGTACGCTTAGTCGCTTAACCTCACAACCCGAAGATGTTTCGTAAAACATCGTCGTGTCGCGAAAATTTGAGAGACTCGAACACACATTAACTGTGTGTCGTTTCAATTTTCAGCTTGATCCAGATTTTTAAAGAGCAACATTTCACAATGCACTTCACAGTACATTTTGAAATTCATCATTTATCAGACAATCTGTGTGGACACTACAAAGGCAGGTTCTTTAAGGTAAGGAGGTGATCCAACCGCAGGTTCCCCTACGGTTACCTTGTTACGACTTCACCCCAGTCATGAATCACAAAGTGGTAAGCGCCCTCCCGAAGGTTAAGCTACCTACTTCTTTTGCAACCCACTCCCATGGTGTGACGGGCGGTGTGTACAAGGCCCGGGAACGTATTCACCGTGGCATTCTGATCCACGATTACTAGCGATTCCGACTTCATGGAGTCGAGTTGCAGACTCCAATCCGGACTACGACATACTTTATGAGGTCCGCTTGCTCTCGCGAGGTCGCTTCTCTTTGTATATGCCATTGTAGCACGTGTGTAGCCCTACTCGTAAGGGCCATGATGACTTGACGTCATCCCCACCTTCCTCCAGTTTATCACTGGCAGTCTCCTTTGAGTTCCCGACCGAATCGCTGGCAACAAAGGATAAGGGTTGCGCTCGTTGCGGGACTTAACCCAACATTTCACAACACGAGCTGACGACAGCCATGCAGCACCTGTCTCACGGTTCCCGAAGGCACCAAAGCATCTCTGCTAAGTTCCGTGGATGTCAAGAGTAGGTAAGGTTCTTCGCGTTGCATCGAATTAAACCACATGCTCCACCGCTTGTGCGGGCCCCCGTCAATTCATTTGAGTTTTAACCTTGCGGCCGTACTCCCCAGGCGGTCGACTTAACGCGTTAGCTCCGGAAGCCACTCCTCAAGGGAACAACCTCCAAGTCGACATCGTTTACAGCGTGGACTACCAGGGTATCTAATCCTGTTTGCTCCCCACGCTTTCGCACCTGAGCGTCAGTCTTTGTCCAGGGGGCCGCCTTCGCCACCGGTATTCCACCAGATCTCTACGCATTTCACCGCTACACCTGGAATTCTACCCCCCTCTACAAGACTCCAGCCTGCCAGTTTCGAATGCAGTTCCCAGGTTGAGCCCGGGGATTTCACATCCGACTTGACAGACCGCCTGCGTGCGCTTTACGCCCAGTAATTCCGATTAACGCTTGCACCCTCCGTATTACCGCGGCTGCTGGCACGGAGTTAGCCGGTGCTTCTTCTGCGGGTAACGTCAATTGCTGAGGTTATTAACCTCAACACCTTCCTCCCCGCTGAAAGTACTTTACAACCCGAAGGCCTTCTTCATACACGCGGCATGGCTGCATCAGGCTTGCGCCCATTGTGCAATATTCCCCACTGCTGCCTCCCGTAGGAGTCTGGACCGTGTCTCAGTTCCAGTGTGGCTGGTCATCCTCTCAGACCAGCTAGGGATCGTCGCCTAGGTGAGCCGTTACCCCACCTACTAGCTAATCCCATCTGGGCACATCTGATGGCAAGAGGCCCGAAGGTCCCCCTCTTTGGTCTTGCGACGTTATGCGGTATTAGCTACCGTTTCCAGTAGTTATCCCCCTCCATCAGGCAGTTTCCCAGACATTACTCACCCGTCCGCCACTCGTCACCCGAGAGCAAGCTCTCTGTGCTACCGTTCGACTTGCATGTGTTAGGCCTGCCGCCAGCGTTCAATCTGAGCCATGATCAAACTCTTCAATTTAAGTTTGATGCTCGTGAATTAAACTTCGTAATGAATTACGTATGTTCACTCAGAGACTTGGTATTCATTTTTCGTCTTGCGACGTTAAGAATCCATGTCACTTTGAGTGCCCACACAGATTGTCTGATAAATTGTTAAAGAGCAGTGCAACGCGGCTTTCGCTCACCGTTGCGAGGTGGCGTATATTACGCTTTCCTCATTCAGAGTCAAGCGTTTAATTTCGCTTTTCTCTGCCGGTATTCATCGCTGAATCCCGCTGACCCGGCGGGCTGTAAGCCGTTGTTCCGTGTCAGTGGAGGCGCATTATAGGGAGTTATTCCGAAGTGACAAGGGCTAAATGCAAAAAACTTTTTAACCGCCTCTTTTTTCATCATTACGGCGCGTAATGTAGCAAAAAACCGGCGTTTTGCCGTTTTAACCAACGAAGTAAGCCGCCAGATGGCATACTGGTAAGGTAAAACAGAGAAAGGAACGGCACGTATGTCTTTAAGCGCACAGCAGTTGGCGGCACAAAAGAATATCTCCTGGGTATTAGCGGAGAAGCTGGCTCAAAAAATTTTGACCGGTGAATATCAGCCAGAAAGTATCCTTCCAGGCGAGATGGAACTGGGCGAGCAGTTTGGCGTGAGCCGCACCGCCGTGCGTGAAGCGGTGAAGACGCTAGCGGCAAAAGGCATGCTTTTACCACGGCCGCGCATCGGAACGCGGGTGATGCCACGCAGCAGCTGGAACTTTCTCGATAAAGAACTCCTGGCCTGGTGGTTAACAGAAGATAACTTCTCCGATGTTGTCAGCCATTTCCTCGTGATGCGCGGCAGTCTGGAACCTCAAGCCTGTTTCCTGGCGTCAACCTCAGGGACGCCGGAGCAAAAAGCCCAGCTCAACGCTTTGATGGAGGAGATGGTTGAGCTGAAGAGGAACTTTCAGCGCGAACGCTGGATTGAAGTCGATATGGCCTGGCATGAACATATATATGAAATGAGCGGCAACCCTTTCCTGATCTCTTTCGCTTCTTTATTTCATTCGGTCTATCACACCTACTTCACGTCGATTACGCAGAATGAAGTGGTGAAACTGGATCTGCACCAGGCAATCGTTGATGCCATTCTGGATAGCGACGGCTTGCGGGCGCTGAGCGCCTGCCAGGCGTTGTTGAGCGCTCCCAACCATTCCGATAAATAGCAAGGGTATCGAATGACCAAAAAGAAAGCCCGCAGTATGGCCGGGCTGCCATGGATCGCAGCGATGGCTTTTTTTATGCAGGCGCTCGACGCCACCATTCTGAATACAGCCCTTCCCGCTATCGCCCATAGTCTCAACCGTTCACCGCTAGCGATGCAGTCGGCCATTATCAGCTATACGCTGACGGTGGCCATGCTTATCCCGGTCAGCGGTTGGCTGGCCGACCGCTTCGGCACGCGAAAAGTGTTTATCATCGCCGTCAGCCTGTTTACCCTCGGTTCCCTGGCCTGCGCGCTTTCCAACTCCCTGATGGAACTGGTTATCTTCCGCGTCATTCAGGGCATCGGCGGGGCCATGATGATGCCGGTAGCCAGGCTGGCGCTACTGCGCGCCTATCCGCGCAGCGAACTGCTGCCGGTGCTCAACTTCGTCACGATGCCTGGACTGGTCGGCCCTATCCTCGGTCCCGTGCTCGGCGGCGTACTGGTGACCTGGGCCAGCTGGCACTGGATTTTCCTGATTAATATTCCCATCGGTATTATCGGGATCGTGTATGCCCGCAAGTATATGCCGGATTTCACCACGCCACGGCGCCGCTTCGACACGCTCGGTTTTATCCTGTTTGGCCTGAGCCTGGTTCTGTTTTCCAGCGGAATCGAGCTGTTTGGCGAGAAAATTGTCGCCACATGGATGGCTCTGGCGGTTATCGCCCTGAGCATCGTTTTACTGTGGGCCTATATTCGTCACGCTCGCCGCCATCCCACGCCGCTCATTTCGCTTTCTTTATTCAAGACGCATACTTTCTCTGTCGGGATTGCGGGAAACCTGGCCACGCGCCTGGGTACCGGTTGCGTTCCGTTCCTGATGCCGCTGATGTTACAGGTTGGCTTCGGTTATCCGGCGATCGTCGCCGGCTGCATGATAGCGCCTACGGCTATTGGTTCGATTATTGCGAAATCAACCGTCACCCAGATTCTTCGCTGGTTTGGTTACCGTAAAACGCTGGTTGGGGTCACGATATTTATTGGCCTGATGATCGCTCAGTTTTCGCTGCAATCGCCGGATATGTCGATCTGGATGCTGCTGCTGCCGCTCTTCATTCTGGGAATGGCAATGTCCACCCAGTTCACCTCCATGAACACCATCACGCTCGCCGATTTAACCGATGAAAACGCCAGCAGCGGCAACAGCATGTTGGCCGTGACGCAGCAGCTATCGATCAGTCTCGGGGTCGCCGTTAGCGCGGCGGTGCTGCGGTTTTATGAAGGATTCGATAGCGCAAATACCATCGAGCAGTTTCACTACACCTTTATTACCATGGGGGTTATCACCGTGGTATCGGCGCTGGTATTTACCTTATTAAGAGCAAAAGATGGCCGCAACCTGATTAAGGAGCGGCACAAACGTTAGGCTGAGCCGCGAACTACCAGCTCGGGGGTTAACTGTACGCGCTGCTGTTTTTGTCCCGGGTCGGCCATACGGTGAATCAGCACATCGATGGCCAGCTCGCCCAGTTCATCTTTCGGTTGATGAATTGTGGTTAACGGCGGCGTCATATAGCGCGCCAGTTCAATGTCGTCATAACCTACCAGCGCCATATCCTGTGGGATACGCAGACCGCTCTGATAAAGGGCCTGATAGGCGCCTACCGCCATCGCATCGTTACCGATAAACACCGCCTGCGGCAGCGCTGGCAGCATCAGCAGCTTCTGCATGGCGCTGAAACCGCCGCCAAACTCAAAATCGCTGCTAATCACATATCCTTCAGGTACCGTGAGTCCGGCTCGGGCCATCGCTTCCTGATATCCCTCCAGGCGCAGTCGGGCAGGAGTTTTATCCAGCGGACCCGCAATACAGGCAATCCGCGTATAGCCCTGGTCGATCAGATACTGCGTCGCCATATCGCCGCCCAGCAGAGAGTTATCCTGAATCAGATCGCTATCGCCGTCGAACGGCGCCCAGTCCATCATCACCGTCGGTACAGAAGGGTAGCGCTGCATAATCTCCGGCGAAGGTTGATGCGTTTCAGTGCACAGCAGCAGTAAACCATCGACGCGCTTTTGCATCAGCGTCTCCAGATTACGGTTCATCCGCTGTTCATCGCCTTCGGTATTACACAGCACAAGGCTATAACCCCGTTCAAAGCAGCTGCGCTCCACGCCGCGCACCAGCTCCGAGTAAAACGGATTGGTACTGGCGGTAATGAGCATGCCTATGGTGCGGGTTTGATTTAATTTGAGACTGCGCGCCAGCGCGGACGGCGCGTAGTTCAGGCTCTTAATCGCGGCGTCGACTTTAGCGGTAATAGCTTCGCTAACGAAACGATCTTTGTTGATGACATGAGAAACCGTCGAAGTGGAAACGCCCGCAATGCGGGCTACATCCTTCATGGTAGCCAATCGTTACCCCTGTTGACGTAAAAATTCGTCTATTTCTTTTCGCCAGGGCACGGAGGGCTGAGCCCCTTTGCGGGTGACGGCAATAGCGGCGGCGGCATGGGCAAAACGAATCGCCTGCGCCAGTTCGCTACCTTCAAGCAGCGCGGTGACCAGCGCACCATTAAAGGTATCGCCAGCGGCGATGGTATCAACCGCCTGCACTTTAAAACCGGGAACCCGACGACCTTCACCTTCGCTGCTGGCCCATACGCCACGGCTGCCAAGCGTAATGATCACCGTACCAATACCTTTATCATGGAGCACTTTGGCGGCTTTTGCCGCATCATCGTCGCTTTCTACGCGAACGCCGGTGAGCTTTTCCGCTTCGGTCTCGTTAGGGGTAATGATATCCACCAGCGTGAGCAGATCATCGGGCAGTTCACGTGCCGGCGCCGGATTGAGGATAACTGAGGTTTGATTCTGGTGAGCGATTTTCGCCGCGGCCAGTACGCTTTCCAGCGGCGATTCCAGCTGCATCAGCAGCGCCTGCGCGCCGGCAATACGCCCTTTTTCCGCATCAACCTTAGCCACGCTGAGCGCGGCGTTAGCGCCAGCATGAATACCGATAGTATTCTCACCTTCAGCGTTAACAAAAATCAGCGCCACGCCGGTTGATTCTCCGGCAACGGCCCTGACCGGCGCGACGTCGATATTATCGCTTTCCAGCTGACGACGAACGCGTTCGCCAATATCGTCATCGCCGGTACAGGCGATAAAGGCGATATTGGCTCCGCTGCGTCCGGCAGCAACCGCCTGGTTTGCGCCCTTACCGCCAAAAGCGACCTGATAGTGATGACCGGTAACGGTTTCACCCGGCATTGGGAAAGCGTCAAGATTCAGGATGTGATCGGCGTTGATACTGCCAAGGACGACAAGTTTGCCTGCGGTTTTCATAATCAATATTCCCGGAAAGCGCGCCACCGGAATCCGGTGGCGCATGCCCTGCTTTTCTTTATTATGTTGTCCCTCGGACCGTCGCCGCTCCGAATCGCACATTATTGCTTAATGACCAGTTTCAACTCAACCGGATAGCTGGTTTCCACTTTTTCGCCCTTCAGCACTTTATCGGCTGTCTCAACGCCTTTCACGCCGATCTGCTCCGGTAACTGGGCGATGGTCGCTGCCAGTTTGCCACTATTTACCGCTTTTTCGCCATCCGGAGTGCCGTCAAATCCAACAACCATCACATCAGATTTGCCTGCCGTTTGCAGGGCACGCAGCGCGCCCAGCGCCATTTCATCGTTTTGGGCGAATACGGCCTGTACATCAGGATGCGCCGTCAGCAGGTTCTGCATGACGTTCAGGCCCTTGGTACGGTCAAAATCTGCCGGCTGGCTGGCCAGAACGTTAAACTTATGCGCAGCAACGGCCTGCTGGAAACCTTCGCCACGCTCGCGCGCCGCGGACGTCCCGGCAATGCCCTGTAGTTCAATGATCTTCGCGCTTTCACCGACTTTCTTCGCGATATAGTCACCGGCCATCTTACCGCCCAGCACGTTATCAGACGCGATATGGCTCACCACGTCGCCTTTTGACGCCTGACGGTCGAGGGTGATAACCGGAATTTTAGCCTGGTTAGCCAGCTTCACGGCGTTACCCACCGCATCGGAATCCGTTGGGTTGATCAGCAGCAGTTTGGTACCACGAACGGTTAAATCCTGCACGTTAGCCAGCTCTTTGGCCGGGTTATTCTGAGAGTCCAGAACCACCAGGTTATAGCCCAGTTTGTCCGCTTCTTTTTGCGCGCCATCCTTCAGCGAGACAAAGAACGGGTTGTTAAGGGTTGAGATAACCAGAGCGATAGTGTCTTTTGCCATCGCGTTTGCGCTTACGGTCGCACTTAACGCTACAGCAGAGACCAGGGTCGCCAGTTTTTTCATATTCATAGTTAAGATGTCCTGTAGAGTTATCAGTTACTGCTTCTTGTTATCTACCAGTACCGCCAGCAAAATAACCACCGCTTTCACGATCATCTGGTAATAGGATGAAACGCCTAATAAATTCAGTCCGTTGTTCAGAAAGCCAAGGATCAACGCGCCAATCAGCGTCCCGACAATACGGCCTTTACCGCCCGCAAGGCTGGTACCGCCGAGCACCACCGCCGCAATCGCATCCAGTTCATATCCGGTGCCCGCCGTCGGCTGCGCGGAAGAGAGACGCGCGACCTCAATAATGCCGGCCAGCGAGGCCAGCATGCCGCACAAAGAATAGACGATGATTTTAACTTTATTCACGCTGATGCCGGAAAGACGCGTTGCCGCTTCGTTGCCGCCGAGCGCGTAGATATAACGACCCAGGCGGGTATGGTGCAGCATGTACCAGGCGGCCAGGAAGACGATCGCCATAATCCACACCGGCGTTGGGATCCCAAGCGGACGGCCAATCCCGAACCAGCCAAACAGATCGGCGTTGTCGGTAAAGCCGGTGTTTACCGGGCTGCCGTTGGTATACACCATCGTCACGCCGCGCAGCAGCAACATCATGACCAGCGTGGCGATAAATGCCTGTACGCGCCCTTTCGCCACGATTACGCCGGTCACGGCGCCAATTGCCGCACCTAACGCCAGCGCAGCGGCCACCGCCACCAGCGCGTTGACCTCAATCCCCACAATGGAAGCCGCCACCGCGCCGGTCAGCGCCAGCAGGGAGCCGACGGACAGGTCGATGCCCGAAGTCAGGATAACCAGCGTCATCCCAACCGCCATAATGGCGTTAACTGAAGTCTGCTGCAGAATATTGAACAGGTTATTCACGGTAAAAAAGTTGGGGCTCATGGTCGAGACAATCGCAATCAGCACCAGCAGGGCAATCAGCGATTTTTGCTCCATCAGCCACGCTTTTGTGAAGTAGCGACGACCAGAAACAGCCGGGTTATTCATCTTTTTTACTCCTGATTCACACGGTTAAGCTTGCCCACAGCGGCAGCCATCAATACTTCCTGGGTGGCCTGCTCGCGTGTGAATTCACCGCCGAGATGCCCTTCATGCATCACCATGATGCGATCGCTCATGCCCAGCACTTCCGGCATCTCCGAAGAGACCAGAATGATGCTCAGGCCTTCGGCTTTAAACTGGTTAATCAGCTGGTAGATCTCTTTCTTCGCCCCGACGTCGACGCCGCGGGTCGGTTCATCAAGGATCAGCACCTTCGGACGGGTCATCAAGCCGCGGGCAATCGCCACCTTCTGCTGGTTACCGCCCGATAGCAGCCCAATAGCCTGCTCCATCGACGGCGTTTTCACATTAAACAGGCGGATAAAATCACCTACCGCCTGCTGTTCATCTTTATGCTTCAGGCTACCGCCGCCGCGGCTGAAGTAACGCAGCGCGGTGAGCGACATATTCTCTTTAACCGACATGCCGAGCACTAAACCATCGCGCTTGCGGTCTTCGGAGATATAAACAATGCCGTTGGCCAGGCCATCCTGCGGAGAACGCGTAATGACCTCATGCCCATCCAGGGTAACCGATCCGCTGCTGCGCGGCAGCGCACCGTACAGCACCTTCATCAGTTCGGTTCGTCCGGCGCCCATCAGCCCGGCGACGCCGAGGATTTCGCCCTGGCGCAGAATAAAGGAGATGTTCTCCACCCCTGATCCACACAGGTTGTCGACCTTAAGGCGAACCGCGCCCGGAGCTTTGTCCAGATGCGGATACTGATCCTCCAGCTTGCGGCCGACCATCATCTCAATCAGCAGATCTTCATCCAGGCTGGCCACTTCGCGCTCGGCGATAAACTGCCCATCGCGGAAGACCGTGACGTCATCGCAAATCTCGAAGATCTCTTTCATACGGTGAGAGATATAGACAATACCGCGCCCCTGCGATTTCAGTTCGCGGATCACGCGGAACAGGGATTCGGTCTCGGTGTCGGTTAGCGCGTCGGTGGGCTCATCCATAATGATGACCTTCGACTCAAAGCTCAGCACTTTAGCGATCTCGACCATCTGCTGATCGCCGATCGACAAATCGCCCACCAGCTTTTGGCTGTTGAAGCGTAAGTTCAGCTTTGCCAATAGCTTGTCAGCTTCGGCATACATCGTTTTCCAGTCAATTTTGCCAAAGCGATTCACAAACTCACGACCGAGGAAAATATTCTCGGCGATCGTCAGCTGGGGGATCAGGTTGAGTTCCTGGTGAATGATGCCGATTCCGGCTTCCTGAGAAGATTTAGGTCCGTTGAAGGTGGTCTCTTTCCCCAACCACAGCAGCGAACCGGCATCGCGGGAGTAGATACCGGTCAGCACCTTCATCATGGTGGACTTGCCGGCACCGTTCTCCCCGACCAGCGCCATCACGCGACCTGGATAGACATTTAGCGAGGCGCCGGAGAGCGCCTTGACGCCAGGGAACGCTTTATCGATCCCTTTTAGTTGCAATAAGGCTTCCATATCGGCGACCTCAGAACGTCACGCCGGCACAGAGAATAACGTTCGCATACGGGGAACACTCCCCGCTGCGAATCACCGCCTGACTGTCTGCGGTTTCTTTTTTAAACTGCTCATGACTGGTGTAACGAATTTCAATGGTGTTTCCCTGGTGCTGCTGCAGCTGCTCAAGGTGAGTGAGCAACGTCGCATGGAGCTGCGGATTAAGGGTTTTAATCTCTTCCGCCAGGATAGCCGCTTCAACCTGCATTTCGCTCGTCACCACCTCCAGAACCTGCATAAAGGAGGGCACCCCGTGGGTTAACGCCATATCAATACGCGCGCTGCTGCGGGGAACCGGTAAACCAGCGTCGCAAACAACCAGCGTATCGGTATGCCCCAGACGGGAGATGACCGACGAGATATCAGCATTGAGGACGGTACCTTTTTTCATTTTCTCTTTTGCTCCATTAGCGAAACGTTTCGCTGGTATAAGTATTAGCAATAAGAGAACAGAAAACCATCACCAGATGTGAGAATTGTGATCGTCATCGAAACGTTTCGCAACGCAGCAGCGAGAAAGTCTGAAGCGAGCAGATAAAACAAAAAAGCCCTTCATTAAGAAGGGCCCTAGTGAATCAAATCTCAACCTGGGTGCCGAGTTCAATAACCCGGTTAGGCGGGATTTCGAACTGATCCGGCGCCCGCAGGGCGTTGCGCTGCAGCAGCAGATACAGCTTGCCGCGCAGGCGCAGATACCACGGCCGCTTGCCGATGATCAACGACTCATGCGACATAAAGAAGGAGGTCTCCATCATCCGGCAGCTCAGGCCTTCCAGCCCGCAGCGGTGGAAAACCTCTTCGACGTTCGGCGTTTCGCGCCAGCCGTAGCTGGCAACGACGCGCCAGAACGACGGCGATATCTGTTCAATCTGTACGCGACGAACGTTATGTACGTACGGCGCGTCTTCGGTACGCAGCGTGAGCAAAATCACCCGCTCGTGCAGCACCTTGTTATGCTTCAGGTTGTGCAACAGCGCGAAAGGAATCACGTTCAGCGCCCGGGACATATAAACAGCGGTACCCGGCACGCGAACCGGCGGCGATTTTTCAAGAGAAGAGATCATCGCCTCCAGAGAATTACCGTGCTCATGCATCCGACGCAGAAGGCGGAAACGCTCGCTCTTCCAGGTGGTCATGATGGTAAACATCACCAGACCGAGGGTCAGAGGCAGCCAGCCGCCGGAGACGATTTTATCGAGGTTCGCGGAGAAGAGCGGGATATCAATGCACATAAAGGCAACCAACAGCAGCGCCACAATAAACTTATTCCAGTGCCAGTTTTGCCGCGCCACCGTCGTGAACAAAATGGTGGTCAGCACCATCGTTCCCGTCACCGCAATACCGTATGCCGCCGCCAGATTCGAGGAGTGCTCAAAGTTAACAATAACGATGACCACCGAGATATAGAGCAGCCAGTTGATAAACGGGATGTAAATCTGCCCGGACTCCATTTCCGAGGTGTGAATAATACGCATCGGCGACAGGTACCCCAGACGCACGGCCTGGCGAGTCAGAGAGAAGACGCCGGAGATAACCGCCTGGGAAGCGATAACCGTCGCCAGGGCGGCAATGATCAGCATTGGGATCAGCGCCCACTCCGGCGCCAGCAGAAAGAACGGGTTTTTAATCGCTTCCGGATGTTTAAGCAGCAGCGCCCCCTGACCAAAGTAGTTCAGTACCAGCGAAGGCAGCACGACCGAAAACCAGGCCAGGCGAATCGGCAATTTGCCGAAATGCCCCATGTCGGCATACAGCGCTTCCACGCCGGTAATCGACAGCACCACCGCCCCCAGCGCCACAAACGAGACGGTTTTATATTCGAGGAAGAAATGAACCGCCCAGTAAGGGTTCAACGCCTGCAGCACTTCAGGGTTAGCGAAAATACTGCGCGCGCCCAGTACCGCCAGCAGCAGGAACCAGATCAGCATAATCGGCGCGAACAGCTTACCCACCATGCTGGTACCGTGCTTTTGAATGGCAAATAGCAGCGTCAGGACAATGATGGATATGGGCACAACCCAGGTATCCAGGTCCGGAGCGATAATTTCCAGACCTTCTATCGCCGACATCACCGAGATGGCAGGGGTAATGACCACCTCGCCATAAAAGAAGCTGCCGCCGATAAGCCCAAGGATCACCAGGATGGACGTGGCGCGCGCGGAAGTGTTTCGCCCCGCCAGCGACATTAACGTCAGGATCCCGCCTTCACCGGCGTTATCTGCCCGCATCACGAAGGTGATGTATTTGAGTGAAACAGTAAGAATTAATAGCCAAAAAATGAGCGACAGGAAGCCAAAAACAGCATCACGCTCAACGCCAAAGCCAAACTGACCTGACAGACATTCACGAAGTGTATACAGTGGACTGGTGCCGATATCGCCGTATACCACGCCGATTGCCGCCAGCGTTATTGCCGGCAGCGATTGCTTATTATCAGTGCTCATAGACTAGTCTTTTCGTTTATAAAACAAATGTGTGCCTAGTCCCTTGGCCCACAAAAAGCGCACAGTATGCACGATTATTTGCTGAATCGTACCCCTAACTGACATCATCTTAACCTGACTCAAAGAAAATAAATCGATTCTTCAGGCTATTACCACCCCTAATCAAACATCTATACTCGACCTAACAACGACATTCTAAAAAGCACGCAACTCTATTATGGCTCAATCACATTTACTGGCAGAAAGAATTTCCCGGCTCAGCGCCGCGCTGGAAAAAGGACTCTTCGAACGCAGCCACGCAATACGCCTTTGCCTGCTTGCCGCCCTCAGCGGCGAGAGCGTTTTTCTGCTGGGCCCGCCGGGGATCGCCAAAAGCCTGATTGCCCGTCGCCTCAAGTTCGCCTTCCAGCAGGCTCGCGCATTTGAATACCTGATGACCCGTTTCTCCACGCCGGAAGAGGTCTTTGGCCCACTCTCCATTCAGGCGCTGAAAGATGAAGGGCGCTACGAACGTTTGACCGCCGGCTATCTTCCGGAAGCTGAAATTGTTTTTCTCGATGAGATCTGGAAAGCGGGCCCGGCGATTCTCAATACGCTGCTGACGGCGATAAACGAACGCCATTTCCGCAACGGGGCGACCGAAGAGAAGATCCCCATGCGCCTGCTGGTGGCGGCGTCGAACGAGCTCCCGGAGGCAGACAACAGTCTGGAAGCCTTATACGATCGTATGCTTATCCGCCTATGGCTGGATAAGGTACAGGATAAAACGAACTTCCGCTCAATGCTGATAAGCCAGCAGGACGAGAACAGTAATCCTGTCCCGGCGAGTTTGCAGGTCAGCGACGAGGAATTTCTGCAATGGCAGCAGGATATCGGCAGCGTGAAGCTACCGGACAGCGTATTTGAACTGATTTTCCAGCTGCGC
This sequence comes from Klebsiella sp. PL-2018, assembly GCF_019048985.1. Taxonomy (NCBI): domain Bacteria; kingdom Pseudomonadati; phylum Pseudomonadota; class Gammaproteobacteria; order Enterobacterales; family Enterobacteriaceae; genus Klebsiella; species Klebsiella sp. PL-2018. Next base: position 51,019 of record NZ_CP077673.1, on the reverse strand, counting down.
CAGCAGCTGGATACGTTGCCAAACGCGCCTTACGTCTCAGATCGTCGCTGGAAAAAAGCCATTCGTCTGCTGCAGGCCAGCGCCTTTTTCAGCGGCCGCGACACCATTGCGCCAATAGACCTGATCCTGCTGAAGGATTGCCTGTGGCACAATATTGAGACGATGAATCTGATGTCCGTGCAGATTGAGACCTTAATGACCAGCCACGCCTGGCAGCAGCAGGCGATGCTCACCCGCCTCGGGTCGATTATTCAACGGCGCATTCAGCTTCAACAGCAGCAAAGCGATAAGACCGCGCTAAAAGTCACCCGTCTCGGCGGGATGTTCAGCCGTAAACCTCATTATGAACTGCCTGCTGAAGTGCAGGACCCCACGCTAACGCTGCTTCTCCAGCAGCCGCTAAAACTGCACGACCTGGAAGTGATTCATATTACGTTTGTTCGTGAAGAGCTTGTTCACTGGCTGGAGAAAGGGGGTGAGATCCGCGGCAAGCTCAACGGCATTGGTTTTGCCCAGCAGCTGAATATGGATGTCGATACCAGCCAGCATCTGGTCGTGCGCGATGTGAGCCTGCAGGGGTCGCGACTCTCCCTGCCCGGTAGCGAATCACGGGAAAATATGCCGACAGAAATCAGGCAACAGCTGGAGGCGCTGGACGACGAATGGCATCAGCAACATAACCGCTTCAGCGAACAGCAAAAATGTCTGTTTATTCCCGGCGAGTGGCTGGGGCGCATTGAAGCCAGCCTGCAGGACGTGGGAACGCAGATTAAACAGGCCCGCCAGTCATGACGCTGGACATGCTGAATGTCATGCTGGCAGTCGGCGAAGAGGGCATGATCGATGAGATGCTGCTGGCCCTGCTGGCAGCGCCTCAACTCGCGGTATTCTTTGAAAAATTTCCGCGGCTCAAAAATATTATCGCCGCCGACATTCCTCGCTGGCGGGAAGCGGTCAGATCGCGACTAAAAGAGACCAACGTCCCGCCCGAGCTGGATGCGGAAGTTCAGTGCTATCAGCAATCACAGCGGCTTTCCACCTCGCAGTTTATCGTCCAGCTGCCGCAAATTCTGAGCCAGCTGCATAAGCTGCACTCCCCTTTTGCCAGCCAGGCGCAGCAGCTGGTGGACAACAACAGCACCTTTACGCCGGCGCTGCACACGTTATTCCTTCAGCGCTGGCGTCTGAGCCTGGTGGTGCAGGCAACCTCTCTTAATCAGCAGCTGCTGGATGAAGAGCGCGATCAGCTTCTGAGCGAAGTTCAGGAGCGCATGACCCTCAGCGGCCAGCTCGAGCCCGTGCTGGTGGAGAATGATAATGCGGCGGGACACCTGTGGGACATGAGCGCCGGAGAACTGAAGCGAGGCGATTACCAGCTGATCGTTCGCTACGGGGACTTTTTAAGCCAACAACCTGAACTCATGCAGCTCGCCGAACAGCTGGGGCGCTCGCGTGAAGCGAAAGCGGTGCCGAAAAAAGATGCGCCGATGGAGACCTTCCGCAGCCTGGTGCGCGAACCGGCTACCGTACCGGAGCAGGTCGACGGTCTTCAGCAGAGCGACGATATTCTACGTCTGCTGCCGCCTGAGCTGGCTACCCTCGGCATCACCGAGCTGGAGTTTGAGTTCTACCGCAAGCTGGTTGAAAAGCAGCTGCTGACCTATCGACTACATGGCGATGCGTGGAAGGAAAAGATCACCGAACGGCCGGTAACGCGCCAGGACGTTGATGAACAGCCGCGCGGGCCGTTTATCGTCTGCGTCGATACTTCCGGCTCAATGGGCGGTTTCAATGAACAGTGCGCCAAGGCGTTTTGTCTGGCGCTGATGCGGGTCGCTCTGGCGGATAACCGCCGCTGCTTCATTATGCTGTTTTCCAGCGAAGTGGTGCACTACGAACTCACCGGCCCGCAGGGGCTGGAACAGGCGATTCGTTTCTTGAGCCAGCGCTTTCGCGGCGGCACCGATCTGGCCAGCTGCTTCCGGGCGGTGATTGAGCGTATGCAGAATCCGCAGTGGGTCGATGCTGATGCGGTGGTGATTTCTGATTTTATCGCCCAGCGCTTGCCGGATGAGGTGATCAATAAGGTGGGAGAGCTACAGCATAAACATCAACATCGTTTTCATGCGGTGGCGATGTCGGTACACGGCAAGCCCGGCATTATGCGCGTATTCGATCATATCTGGCGCTTTGATACCGGGTTGCGTAGCCGCCTGCTGAGACGCTGGCGGCGTTAATCACTGATTAAAGAAGCGCAGCAACGCTCTGACGAACCTGGGTTGGCCACACGCCGCACTGCACCTGGCCGATATGCTCAAGCTGCAGCAGCAGCATCGTCAGGCGAGACTGGCCAATGCCGCCGCCAATCGTCTGCGGCATCTCTCCGCGCAGCAGCGCCTGGTGCCATTCCAGCTGCAGGCGATCTTCGTCGCCGGTCATCGCGAGCTGACGCTTCAGCGCTTCGGCATCGACGCGGATCCCCATTGAAGAGAGCTCGAATGCATCTTCAAGCACCGGGTTCCACACCAGAATATCACCGTTCAGACCGGCATAGCCTTCAGCGGCAGGCGTGCTCCAGTCATCGTAATCCGGCGCGCGAACGTCGTGACGCTGGCCATCGGAAAGCTTGCCGCCGATACCGATCAGGAATACCGCGCCCAGCTCTTTCGCGATCGCCCGCTCGCGGCCCTTGGCATCAAGATCCGGATAGCGGCTTAAAAGCTCCTCGCTGTGAACAAACTGGATCGTCTCCGGCAAGAAAGGCGTAAGGCCAAATTCTTTACTGACGGCGTCTTCGGTCGCTTTGATCCCGGCATAGATCGCTTCAACGGTTGCTTTCAGCGTGCCGCTGTGGCGCTCTCCGTCGCCCATTACGCGCTCCCAGTCCCACTGGTCAACGTAAACGGAATGGATGGGAGTTAATCGGTCTTCATCGGGACGAAGGGCCTTCATGTGCGTGTACAGCCCTTCGCCCGCGCTGAAGTCGTGTTGTCCCAGGGTTTGACGCTTCCACTTCGCCAGTGAATGAACCACTTCGAACTGGGCGTCTGGCAGTGTTTTCACTTTAACCTGAACCGCTTTTTCGCAACCAGAGAGGTTATCCTGGGTCCCATCGCCCACGCGGCTTAAGATCGGCGCCTGGACTTCGATCAGGCCGAGCTTCTCTTCAAGCTGGCGGGAAAAGTGTGACTTAACGAAACTAATCTGGCGTTGTTTTGCGATGTATGCGGTTTTCATTTTTTATAACTCCTGCGTCCTGTTGCCATTGATTAAGCAACAAAACAGCGCTGAAATTCAATAATCCAACAACAAAAAGCCTGCATCGATTTTGATTCATTAAAATTTGAGGCTAAAATAGAAATATTCGTCAAACTTCATAAGAAAAACCTATGGAAAATTATCAGATCGACAATCTGGACCGCGGCATTCTTGAGGCCTTAATGGCCAACGCGCGCACCGCCTATGCTGAACTGGCAAAACAGTTTGGCGTCAGCCCGGGGACCATTCACGTGCGGGTAGAGAAAATGAAGCAGGCCGGAATTATTACCGGCGCACGCATCGACGTCAGCCCCAAGCAGCTGGGTTACGATGTAGGATGTTTTATCGGCATCATTCTGAAGAGCGCGAAAGACTACCCCTCCGCGCTGGCCAGGCTAAACAGCCTGGATGAGGTTACTGAAGCCTATTACACCACCGGACACTACAGCATCTTTATAAAGGTGATGTGCCGATCGATTGATGCGCTCCAGCATGTACTTATCAACAAGATCCAAACAATTGATGAAATTCAGTCCACTGAAACGCTGATCGTCCTGCAAAACCCGATTATGCGTACCATCCGCCCGTGATCGGGCTTTTTAATCCCACATTTTTCCACAGGTAGATCCCAGCTCGCTCACAGCGTACAATACGCCACTCTGAATAGTGGAGCGGGCGATCATGGCAGAGATAACTCTTATCAGCGGCAGTACGCTGGGTAGCGCAGAATATGTATCAGAACATCTGGCGGAAAAGCTGGAAGAGGCTGGACACAGCACGACTATTCAGCACGGCCCGCTGATCGACGATCTGCAGGCGGAAGGGATCTGGCTGGTTATCTCTTCGACGCATGGCGCCGGGGACATTCCCGATAATCTTCTGCCTTTCTATGAAGCGCTTCAGGAGAAGCAGGTCGACCTCTCTGCGGTCCGTTTTGGCGCAGTCGGCATCGGTAGCCGTGAATACGATACCTTCTGCGGAGCAATTGATAAGCTCGAGACGGCGCTCAACGCCTGCGGGGCAAAACAGATCGGTGAAACGCTAAAAATTAACGTTCTCGAACATGAAATTCCGGAAGATCCGGCCGAGATTTGGCTGGGATCCTGGAAAAACTTGCTCTGAGAATTGTAAAGATCATACTTTCTTCTGTGGATAACTATGCTTAAAAGCTTGGATCAACCGGTAGTTATCCAAAGTATAACCCTTGACTGATTTTTGTGCTGTGTATAACCCTTCATTTTGATCCCAGCTTATACGGACCAGGATCACCGATCATTCACAGAAAGCGATCCTTCTTAAGCGTTTGATCTTAAATCGCGGATCTGACTTATCCACAAGACAAGCCGATCCTAATAAGAGATCACAATAAAACAGATCTCTAAATAAAAGTTCTTCTTTTTAATACTCAGGATCCCGGCGCTTTCTCGAAAGGCTAAAGTTGAGTAGAATCCACGGCCCGGGCTTCACTCTATTTTCAAACCGCTTTATGCGAGGCATACCACCATGTTTTATCAGGATCCTTTTGACGTCATCATCATTGGCGGGGGTCATGCAGGCACTGAGGCCGCGATGGCCGCAGCGCGAATGGGTCAACAGACTCTGCTTTTGACACACAATATCGACACTCTGGGGCAGATGAGCTGCAACCCGGCGATTGGCGGCATTGGGAAAGGACACCTGGTAAAAGAAGTGGATGCGCTTGGCGGCCTGATGGCGAAGGCAATTGACCACGCCGGCATTCAGTTTAGGATACTAAACGCCAGCAAAGGCCCGGCCGTACGGGCAACTCGCGCTCAGGCAGACCGTGTGCTGTACCGGCAGGCCGTACGTACCGCGCTGGAAAACCAGCCTAATTTAATGATCTTCCAGCAGGCGGTGGAAGATCTGATTGTCGAAAACGATCGTGTTGTTGGCGCCGTCACCCAGATGGGGCTTAAATTCCGCGCCAAAGCGGTGGTACTGACCGTCGGAACCTTTCTCGACGGTAAGATCCATATCGGTCTGGATAACTACAGCGGCGGTCGTGCAGGCGATCCTCCGTCGATCCCGCTGTCCCGCCGCTTGCGTGAACTGCCGCTGCGCGTCAGCCGCCTGAAAACCGGTACCCCGCCGCGTATCGATGCGAGGACGATTGATTTCAGCGTTCTGGCACAGCAGCACGGCGATAATCCGATGCCGGTCTTCTCGTTTATGGGAGATGCTTCGCAGCATCCGCGTCAGGTGCCGTGCTACGTCACGCATACCAACGAGAAAACGCATGACGTGATCCGTAATAACCTCGATCGCAGCCCGATGTATGCCGGCGTGATTGAAGGGATCGGTCCCCGCTACTGTCCTTCGATCGAAGACAAGGTCATGCGCTTTGCCGATCGTAACCAGCATCAAATTTTCCTCGAGCCGGAAGGCCTGACGTCCAACGAAATTTATCCAAATGGCATCTCCACCAGCCTGCCGTTCGATGTCCAGATGCAAATCGTCCGCTCAATGCAGGGGATGGAAAATGCAAAAATCGTTCGTCCTGGCTACGCTATTGAGTACGATTTCTTTGACCCGCGCGACCTGAAACCGACGCTGGAAAGTAAATTTATTCATGGCCTGTTCTTTGCCGGCCAGATTAACGGCACCACCGGTTATGAAGAAGCCGCCGCTCAGGGCCTGCTGGCAGGCCTGAACGCCGCTCGTTTCTCCGCCGAGAAAGAGGGGTGGGCGCCTGGCCGCTCTCAGGCTTACCTTGGCGTCCTGGTAGACGATCTGTGTACTCTCGGTACCAAAGAACCGTACCGCATGTTTACCTCTCGTGCGGAATACCGCCTGATGCTGCGTGAAGACAACGCCGATCTGCGCCTGACCGAACAAGGTCGTGAACTGGGTCTGGTGGATGACGAACGCTGGGCGCGTTTCAACGAGAAGCTTGAGAGCATTGAACGTGAACGTCAGCGTCTGAAAACCAGCTGGGTTAATCCGCTGGCGGAAAGCGCTGCGGAAGTGAATGCTCGACTGACGGCGCCTTTGTCCCGTGAAGCTAACGGTGAAGATTTGCTCCGTCGTCCGGAAATGACCTACGAACAGCTGGTGCAGATGACGCCGTTCTCGCCGGGTCTTGAAGACAAGCAAGCGGCTGAACAGGTCGAAATTCAGGTAAAATACGAAGGCTACATCGCGCGCCAGCAGGATGAAATCGAGAAACAACAGCGCAACGAGAACACGTTGCTGCCTGCTACGCTTGATTATCGCCAGGTGAATGGGCTGTCGAACGAGGTCATTGCCAAGTTGAACGACCATAAGCCGTCTTCGATAGGGCAGGCATCGCGTATTTCCGGCATTACGCCTGCGGCAATCTCGATTTTGCTGGTGTGGTTAAAAAAGCAGGGAATGCTGCGCCGTAGCGCCTGATATTCCACTGAACGATACATGGGCGAATAGCGCATCAGATATCCGTCAGGTCAATTTCTCAGCCCGGTAAGCGTATCGCCTCCGGGCTCATTGTTTTTAAACAGGTAACGATCGTGCTCAACAAACTTTCTCGTCTGCTTGATGAAGCAGGTATTTCACTTACCGATCACCAGAAAAACCAGCTTGTCGCCTACGTTGGCATGCTGGATAAGTGGAATAAGGCCTATAACCTGACCTCGGTTCGCGATCCTGACGAGATGCTGGTACGCCACATCCTCGACAGCATTGTTGTTGCGCCATACCTTAAAGGAACGCGTTTTATCGATGTCGGTACGGGGCCTGGGCTGCCGGGGATCCCGCTGGCTATCGTGCGTCCTGAATCCCACTTCACCCTGCTGGACAGTCTGGGCAAGCGAGTACGTTTCCTTCGGCAAGTCCAGCATGAGCTCAAACTGGATAACGTCACCCCGGTACAAAGCCGGGTGGAAGAGTTCCCGGCAGAGCCGCCGTTTGACGGCGTGATTAGCCGCGCATTTGCGTCGCTGAATGACATGGTGAGCTGGTGCCATCATTTACCTGCAGAGAACGGTCACTTTTATGCGCTCAAGGGCTTAGCGCAGGAAGATGAAATGGCAAATCTGCCGGAAGGGGTCGTCATTAAGGAAGTTGTCGAACTGCATGTGCCTCAGCTGGAAGGGGAGCGTCACCTTGTGGTGATTCAGCCAAAAATGATTTAATTTTTATCAAAAAATGTGAAAAAAACACGGTCCGTGGATGTTACAAAAATAAAAGTCACGGCAGGGTATTATCGGACTGTCTTTAACCCTGGGGTTACCAGGGATTTTCTTTCCGTTAACTTTGCCCTGTTGCTTTACCAACAGAATAGTCAACATTGAAAATATCAGTACGCTAAAAATCTCGCTGCTTGCACTTCATACTGATGTTAAATTTTTATTATGAATGTCAATAAAAGGTTTTTATTGTATATGGGATTGTTTTAGAAAGAATACCTAGTTTTTATGTTGAATATCAAACGGATAAAAAATTGAGTTTTATGTACAGAATTAATTCGATTTCGCGAAAAATGTTTATTATGTGATCTGATGCACGCTTTAATTGCCGATTTTTCGCGGTATTTGCAGTTTTGCATGACGGCTCACAGATCGGTGAAATGCATGAAAAGTTGTCTGTCGGAAAATAATTAAACATTTATTCACTATTTTGCTACTTATTGTTTGAAATCACGAGGCGTCACCGTATAATTTGTCCGCTTTTTGATGCTTGACTCTTCGTCTTAAAGGACGTTTTATACGACACGCGACATACCTCGAAGGGAGCAGGAGTAAAAACGTGATGTCAGTGTCGCTCTTGAGTCGAAACGTTGCTCGTAAGCTTCTGTTTATTCAGTTACTGGCAGTAATAGCAAGTGGACTGCTGTTCAGCCTCAAAGACCCTTTCTGGGGCATCTCCGCGGTGAGTGGAGGTTTGGCGGTTCTTTTGCCAAACATGATATTTATGATTTTTGCCTGGCGTCATCAGGCGCATACACCAGCTAAAGGCCGAGTGGCCTGGTCCTTCGCCATTGGTGAAGCCTTCAAGGTGTTGCTGACCTTCGCCTTTCTGGCGGTGGCGCTGGCGGTTTTGAAAGTGGTATTTTTGCCGCTGATAGTGACGTGGGTTTTGGTGCTGGTGGTACAAGTTCTGGCGCCAGCTGTAATTAACAACAAAGGGTAAAAGGCATCATGGCTTCAGAAAATATGACGCCGCAGGATTACATAGGCCACCATCTGAACAACCTTCAGCTGGACCTGCGTACATTCTCGCTGGTGGATCCGCACAACCCCCCGGCCACCTTCTGGACGCTCAACATTGACTCCATGTTTTTCTCAGTGGTGCTCGGTCTGTTATTCCTGTTTATGTTCCGCAGCGTGGCTAAAAAGGCGACAACCGGCGTACCTGGTAAATTCCAGACCTTCATTGAGATGATCATCGGCTTCGTCCATGGCAGCGTCAAAGATATGTATCACGGCAAGAGCAAGGTCATTGCTCCGCTGGCCCTCACCGTGTTCGTCTGGGTATTCCTGATGAACCTGATGGATCTGCTGCCTATCGACTTTATCCCTTGGATCGGCGAACACGTTCTCGGTCTGCCTGCTCTGCGCGTGGTGCCGTCAGCTGACGTTAACATCACCCTGTCGATGGCGCTTGGCGTATTTATCCTGATTCTTTTCTACAGCATCAAAATGAAAGGCGTGGGCGGGTTCGTTAAAGAACTGACCCTGCAGCCGTTCAATCACTGGGCGTTCATTCCTGTCAACTTAATCCTTGAAGGGGTAAGCCTGCTGTCAAAACCTGTATCACTGGGTCTGCGACTGTTCGGCAACATGTATGCCGGTGAGCTGATTTTCATTCTGATTGCTGGCCTGTTGCCGTGGTGGTCACAGTGGATTCTGAATGTGCCATGGGCCATTTTCCACATCCTGATTATTACGCTGCAAGCCTTCATCTTCATGGTTCTGACGATCGTCTATCTGTCGATGGCATCTGAAGAGCATTGATTTTTACCAACATACTACGTTTTAACTGAAACAAACTGGAGACTGTCATGGAAAACCTGAATATGGATCTGCTGTACATGGCTGCCGCTGTGATGATGGGTCTGGCGGCAATCGGTGCTGCGATCGGTATCGGCATCCTCGGGGGTAAATTCCTGGAAGGCGCAGCGCGTCAACCGGATCTGATTCCTCTGCTGCGTACTCAGTTCTTTATCGTTATGGGTCTGGTGGATGCTATCCCGATGATCGCTGTAGGTCTGGGTCTGTACGTGATGTTCGCCGTCGCGTAGTAAGTTGTTCGAAAGAAACCTAAGCCACAGAGTTATTTTTTAAGAGGTATTGTGCTGTGAACATGAACGCAACAATCCTCGGCCAGGCCATCGCGTTTGTTATCTTCGTATGGTTCTGCATGAAGTATGTATGGCCGCCTTTAATGGCTGCCATCGAAAAGCGCCAGAAAGAAATTTCTGACGGTTTAGCTTCTGCAGAACGCGCTAAGAAAGATTTGGACCTTGCACAGGCCAACGCGACCGACCAGCTGAAAAAAGCGAAAGCGGAAGCCCAGGTAATCATCGAGCAGGCGAACAAGCGTCGCTCTCAGATCCTGGATGAAGCAAAAGCGGAAGCAGAACAGGAACGCACCAAAATCGTCGCACAGGCGCAGGCTGAAATCGATGCCGAACGTAAACGTGCCCGTGAGGAGCTGCGTAAGCAGGTTGCTATCCTGGCTGTTGCTGGCGCCGAGAAGATCATCGAACGTTCCGTGGATGAAGCTGCTAACAGCGACATCGTGGATAAACTTGTCGCTGAACTGTAAGGAGGGAGGGGCTGATGTCTGAATTTGTAACGGTAGCTCGCCCCTACGCCAAAGCAGCTTTTGACTTTGCCGTCGAACACAACAGCGTTGAACGCTGGCAGGATATGCTGGCGTTTGTTGCTGAAGTGACTAAAAACGAAGAAATGGCAGAGCTACTCTCTGGCGCACTGGCGCCGGAAACGCTCTCTGATGTGTTTATCGCGGTTTGTGGTGAGCAACTGGACGAAAATGGTCAAAACCTGATCCGGGTGATGGCTGAAAATGGTCGTCTGAAAGCGCTCCCTGATGTTCTCGAGCAGTTCATTCACCTGCGCGCTGCCAGTGAGGCAACCGCAGAGGTAGAAGTTATTTCTGCCGCTCAAATGAGTGACGAACAGCTTGCGAAAATTACCGCCGCGATGGAAAAACGTCTGTCACGCAAAGTTAAGCTGAATTGCAAAATCGATAAGTCTGTAATGGCAGGCGTAATCATCCGTTCGGGTGATATGGTCATTGATGGTAGCGTACGCGGCCGTCTTGAACGCCTTGCAGACGTCTTGCAGTCTTAAGGGGACTGGAGCATGCAACTGAATTCCACCGAAATCAGCGAACTGATCAAGCAGCGCATTGCTCAGTTCAATGTTGTGAGCGAGGCTCATAACGAAGGTACTATCGTTTCTGTAAGTGACGGTGTTATCCGCATTCACGGCCTGGCCGATTGTATGCAGGGTGAGATGATCGCTCTGCCGGGTAACCGTTACGCTATCGCACTGAACCTGGAGCGCGACTCCGTAGGTGCAGTTGTGATGGGTCCGTACGCTGACCTCGCCGAAGGTATGAAGGTTAAATGTACTGGCCGTATCCTTGAAGTTCCGGTTGGCCGCGGCCTGCTGGGACGTGTGGTTAACACCCTGGGTGCACCGATTGATGGTAAAGGTCCGCTGGAGCACGACGGCTTCTCCGCCGTTGAAGCTATCGCGCCGGGCGTAATCGAACGTCAGTCCGTCGATCAGCCGGTGCAGACCGGTTATAAATCCGTTGATGCCATGATCCCAATCGGTCGTGGACAGCGTGAACTGATCATCGGCGACCGTCAGACCGGTAAAACCGCGCTGGCTATCGACGCCATCATCAACCAACGTGATTCCGGCATCAAGTGCGTCTACGTAGCTATCGGCCAGAAAGCGTCCACGATTTCTAACGTGGTACGTAAACTGGAAGAACACGGCGCGCTGGCTAACACCATCGTTGTGGTTGCAACCGCATCTGAATCTGCCGCACTGCAATACCTGGCGCCGTATGCCGGTTGTGCAATGGGTGAATACTTCCGCGACCGCGGTGAAGATGCGCTGATCATTTATGATGACCTGTCTAAACAGGCCGTTGCTTATCGTCAGATCTCCCTGCTGCTCCGCCGTCCGCCTGGACGTGAAGCATTCCCGGGCGACGTATTCTACCTCCACTCTCGTCTGCTGGAGCGTGCTGCACGTGTTAACGTCGAATACGTTGAAGCTTTCACCAAAGGTGAAGTGAAGGGTAAAACCGGTTCTCTGACTGCGCTGCCGATTATCGAAACCCAGGCGGGTGACGTTTCTGCGTTCGTTCCGACCAACGTAATTTCCATTACCGATGGTCAGATCTTCCTGGAAACCAACCTGTTTAACTCCGGTATTCGTCCTGCGGTTAACCCGGGTATCTCCGTATCCCGTGTTGGTGGTGCAGCTCAGACCAAGATCATGAAGAAACTGTCCGGTGGTATTCGTACCGCTCTGGCACAGTATCGCGAACTGGCGGCGTTCTCCCAGTTTGCCTCTGACCTTGATGATGCAACCCGTAAGCAGCTGGACCACGGTCAGAAAGTGACCGAACTGCTGAAACAGAAACAGTATGCGCCGATGTCCGTTGCGCAGCAGTCTCTGGTTCTGTTCGCGGCAGAACGTGGTTATCTGGCGGATGTCGAGCTGTCGAAAATCGGTAGCTTTGAAGCCGCTCTGCTGGCTTACGTCGACCGTGATCACGCTCCGTTGATGCAAGAGATCAACCAGTCCGGTGGCTATAACGACGAAATCGAAGGCAAGCTGAAAGGCATCCTCGATTCCTTCAAAGCAACCCAATCCTGGTAAAGTCTGGCGGCTTGCTCTAGGGCAGGCCGCAAGGCATTGAGGAGAAGCTCATGGCCGGCGCAAAAGAGATACGTAGTAAGATCGCAAGCGTCCAGAACACGCAAAAGATCACTAAAGCGATGGAAATGGTCGCCGCTTCCAAAATGCGTAAATCGCAGGAGCGTATGGCGGCCAGCCGTCCTTATGCAGATACGATGCGCAAAGTGATCGGTCACCTTGCGAACGGTAATCTGGAATATAAGCACCCTTACCTGGAAGAACGCGACGTTAAACGCGTGGGCTACCTGGTGGTGTCTACCGACCGTGGTCTGTGCGGTGGCTTGAACATTAACCTGTTCAAAAAGCTGCTGGCGGAAATGAAAGCATGGTCCGATAAAGGCGTTCAGTGCGAACTCGCAATGATCGGCTCCAAGGGCGTGTCGTTCTTTAATTCCGTTAGCGGTAATGTTGTCGCCCAGGTGACGGGTATGGGGGATAACCCATCCCTGTCCGAACTGATTGGTCCGGTAAAAGTGATGTTGCAGGCCTACGATGAAGGCCGTCTGGACAAGCTGTATATTGTCAGCAACAAATTTATTAACACCATGTCTCAGGTTCCAACCATCACTCAGCTGCTGCCGTTACCGGCTTCAGAAGATGGTGAGTTGAAGCGTAAATCCTGGGATTACCTGTATGAACCCGATCCGAAAGCGCTGCTGGATACCCTGCTGCGCCGTTATGTGGAATCTCAGGTTTATCAGGGCGTGGTAGAAAACCTGGCCAGCGAGCAGGCCGCACGTATGGTGGCGATGAAAGCCGCGACCGACAATGGCGGCAGCCTGATTAAAGAGCTGCAGTTGGTATACAACAAAGCTCGTCAGGCCAGCATTACTCAGGAACTCACCGAGATCGTCGGTGGAGCATCCGCGGTATAACCAGGTTAATTCGTAGAGGATTCAAGATGGCTACTGGAAAAATTGTCCAGGTAATCGGCGCCGTGGTCGACGTCGAATTCCCTCAGGATGCCGTACCGCGCGTGTACGAGGCTCTTGAGGTACAAAATGGTAGTGAGAATCTGGTGCTGGAAGTTCAGCAGCAGCTCGGCGGCGGTATTGTTCGTACCATCGCCATGGGTTCTTCCGACGGTCTGCGTCGCGGTCTGGAAGTAAAAGACCTCGAGCATCCGATCGAAGTCCCGGTAGGTAAAGCAACGCTGGGTCGTATCATGAACGTACTGGGCCAACCGGTAGACATGAAAGGCGACATCGGTGAAGAAGAGCGTTGGGCTATCCACCGCGCAGCACCTTCCTACGAAGAGTTGTCAAACTCTCAGGAACTGCTGGAAACCGGCATCAAAGTTATCGACCTGATGTGTCCGTTTGCGAAGGGCGGTAAAGTTGGTCTGTTCGGTGGTGCGGGTGTAGGTAAAACCGTAAACATGATGGAGCTGATCCGTAACATCGCGATCGAGCACTCCGGTTACTCCGTGTTTGCGGGCGTAGGTGAACGTACTCGTGAGGGTAACGACTTCTACCACGAAATGACCGACTCCAACGTTATCGATAAAGTATCCCTGGTGTATGGCCAGATGAACGAGCCGCCGGGAAACCGTCTGCGCGTTGCGCTGACCGGCCTGACCATGGCTGAGAAGTTCCGTGACGAAGGTCGTGACGTTCTGCTGTTCGTCGATAACATCTATCGTTACACCCTGGCCGGTACTGAAGTATCCGCACTGCTGGGCCGTATGCCTTCAGCGGTAGGTTACCAGCCGACTCTGGCGGAAGAGATGGGCGTTCTGCAGGAACGTATCACCTCCACCAAAACCGGCTCTATCACTTCCGTACAGGCGGTATACGTACCCGCGGATGACTTGACTGACCCGTCTCCAGCAACCACCTTTGCGCACCTTGACGCAACCGTGGTACTGAGCCGTCAGATCGCTTCTCTGGGTATCTATCCGGCAGTTGACCCGCTGGACTCCACCAGCCGTCAGCTGGATCCGCTGGTTGTTGGTCAGGAGCACTACGACACCGCTCGTGGCGTTCAGTCCATCCTGCAGCGTTATCAGGAACTGAAAGACATCATCGCCATCCTGGGTATGGATGAACTGTCTGAAGAAGATAAACTGGTGGTAGCTCGCGCGCGTAAGATTCAGCGCTTCCTGTCCCAGCCGTTCTTCGTGGCAGAAGTATTTACCGGTTCTCCGGGCAAATACGTCTCCCTGAAAGACACCATCCGTGGCTTTAAAGGCATCATGGAAGGCGAATACGATCACCTGCCGGAGCAGGCGTTCTACATGGTCGGTTCTATCGACGAAGCCGTGGAAAAAGCCAAAAAACTTTAACGCCTTAATCGGAGGGTGATATGGCAATGACTTACCACCTGGACGTCGTCAGCGCAGAGAAACAAATGTTCTCTGGTCTGGTCGAGAAAATCCAGGTAACGGGTAGCGAAGGTGAACTGGGTATTTACCCGGGGCACGCGCCGCTGCTCACCGCCATTAAGCCTGGTATGATTCGCATCGTTAAGCAGCACGGTCACGAAGAATTTATCTACCTGTCAGGCGGCATTCTTGAAGTGCAGCCGGGTAGCACGACCGTTCTGGCTGATACGGCAATTCGTGGCCAGGATCTCGACGAAGCGCGAGCCCTGGAAGCGAAACGTAAGGCTGAAGAGCACATTAAGAGCTCTCATGGTGACGTGGACTACGCTCAGGCGTCTGCGGAACTGGCCAAAGCGATCGCTAAACTGCGCGTTATCGAGTTGACCAAAAAAGCGATGTAACACCGGCTTGAACGCTAAAAGCCAGTCTGGTTTCCAGGCTGGCTTTTTTTTATGGCTTCGTTTCAGAAAAAACAAAACTAAAAAGCGGGTTTAAAAATTTTGTGATGCATATCTCATTTTTGTTGATCGTTTAAAAGATGAAGCGTAGACTTGTTTTTGTGATGTGAGTCACAAAAAAATTCATCAAAAACGTAATCGCTATCCAGGAAGAGATCATGAAACTGCTTAATAAAATCGTCGCTTTCTTCAGTGCTATGAACGTAACCTTCGGTACGTTCAACCACTAAGAAGTCAACTTTCCAGACTGTTTTTGCGCTGTACCGCTAACTAAAACGACAACACATGCGGTGTGAAGCAGACAGAAAGTGAAAAGGTCGCCCCAGGGCGACCTTTATGTTTTTCACGCATAGCGGGTTAGTCGCGGCTGAGGAAGTTACCGGTGTTGAAGCTGCCGTCGGCCTCACGCGTCAGCGGGTCCGGCAGCGCCAGCGTCTGATAATCGGCGCTGTTAATGCGTTTTCCCTGGGCGTTGATGCTTCTGCCGCCGTGGATAAAATAGTTGCTATCGTCAATATTCCCGACAACGGCATCGTCATATTTCCCAGGCTGGCTGCGCAGGGAAAGGTTCTCGCTGAAGGTGCCCTGCGTTTCCGGCGCACCGTACGGACTCGGGCGGAACAGGTAGTTAAAGCGCTGGTTATCTACCGCGACGTTGTTAACCACCACCAGCTTGCCGGGGTTAAAGTTGTCGGTAAAACCGTCCAGATGGTTATCGATGGCGATGCTGTTACGTACCTCGTGGGCGACCGGCTGCCCTTCCCCACCGAGCTTAAACCCGTTACTGGTATTATTGCGGGCAATAGAGTTCTCGATCACCACAACGCCGTTTGCACCGTCCTCAATTTTATTAAACAGGTCGAAACCGTCGTCGATATTATCGTGCGAGTAACAGCCCTCCAGCCGGTTACCCTCTCCTACGCGCATTTTCACCGCGAAGCCGTCGGCGTTAATTTTGCCCGGATCCTCGTTACTAAAGGATTCAGAATTCACTACCCGGTTAAAGCTGGCCCACAGCGGGCGTCCAACATCCGCCGGAGAGGAAATTTGAATGCCGGTATCATCGTTACGATACGCGGTGACGTTCTCGATCAGGTTATGGCTGCCCTGTACGCGCAGGCTCTTGTCCGTGATCTCAATCCCATCGATATGCCAGTAGCTGGCATCCAGCAGCAGCCCGTGAATAACCGCTTTTCCGTCGGCTTTTAGCGTTTTGATTTTGTCCTTCAGGCCGCTGGCGCTGACAGGAATGGCCGTTTGCGGGTAATCTCCGGCGGCTAATACAATTTGCCCGCCGGGCGGGACGAGTTTGATAGCGGAGACGAAATCCAGCGGCGAGTCCGCCGTCCCTTTTGCCTGAGATTGTCCCTCTGGCGCGGCGTAGAGCGTATTGCCTGTCACTTGGGGACTCTGTTCAACCGTCAGCGTCTGGGTCAGCGTTTCCGCGCCGGTAGCCGGAGTGAAGCGGATTTCGAACGTGCTTTTATCTTTCAGTACGGCAGGCTGGGTAAACATTTCCCCGGCCTTCACGGTTTTATCCTGCCCGATCACCACTTCATCCTGACGAACGGTGATGCGCCCATCGCTGTTGGTGCGCGCCTGTAGGATGTAAGCTTTGCTCTGGCTTACTGTTCCCGAAGCAATTTGCATAACCGGCGGCCAGCCTTTAGCGACATACGGCGCGGAGGGAACCGTATGTGCCGCTGAGGTGGTGAGCGAGGCGTTGCTGACGGTGATTTTTGCATTACGTGAGGCGAAGAAGCCGACGTAGTAATGTTCTTTATCCTGCCGGGCAACCAGATCGGCGTGAGGAACCTGCTGGCTTACCCATTCATTACTGCCCGTTGCTGCCCATGAGGTAATAAACCCGTCGTTGGTGCGTTCCAGTCTGAGCTGGAACGTCGGCGTTTGCTGGATATCGATTTTCTCTTTATAGCTCTGACGCTTTATTGATGCGCCCGCATTGCCCCACGGTTGGGTTATCCCTTCCCGGCTGATAGCCTGCAATTTGATATGTGAGCCATCTTTTTTATCCTGCGTCATAATGGCGTTCATCACCATATTGGATGCCGCCGGAAACTCTTCGTAGCCGACCTTCAGCGGCTGTTGACGCGGAACTCCTATTACATCGCGGACCAGCAGTCCCGCACCTTCCTGTGCCGCAGGACGCGCGCCATTTTCCGGGCCAAACTGATTGACGGTCACCGTAGCCTGCAGGATAAAATTCTGGCTGGTCGGTAGCCGGGTGTAAAAGAAGGTCAGTCCGTCGTGAGAATTGGCTATTTTACCTCCCCGGCTCTCGATGGTAATGGGCTGGCTGAGGTCGGCGACGTCCTGCGGCGTCAGTTTTTTTCCGGCGATGGTGACATCGTTGACGCCAATTTTTTCCGGCAGAACATTCGAGGAAAAATTGCTGTCGGTAGATTGCCCAAAGGCGATTGCCCGCCACTGATGACCATCGTTGGCCTGCAGCGGTAGCGCGATCATCGTACTGCAAAGGGTTAATGCCAAAGGTATTTTGTTATTCATTCTTTTCTCCTGGGTAATTATTAACCGGCATTATCAGGAAAATGAAATGGTGTTTCTATTTATCACGTCACAATTAATGAATATTAAAACTGTGTTTTATTTTATGGGTTTTCTTTATTTACCCGCCAAAAAAACAGCAAAAGCAGAGGGATAGCCGGCATTGCCACTCATTAAAATGCTTTTTTTGCGCTAAACGGGTTTGCGCTGACTAAAAATACCCACCTAAAATGGTGTATAGCGTTACGCTTGTGCATTTTATCTTCGTCTCGTTTCATGATGAAAAATATGTAGATATTTCAACGTGAAAGGCTTTTACTTTTCGTTCCAACAGCAGTCAGGATGCGTATGTCAAACAGTCCGATGAGCGTGGTTATTCTTGCCGCTGGCAAAGGTACCCGCATGTATTCCGATCTTCCTAAGGTGTTGCATTCGCTGGCCGGGAAGCCAATGGTGCAGCATGTTATTGATGCAGCTAAAGAATTAGGCGCTTCCGCCGTACATCTGGTGTACGGGCATGGCGGCGATCTGCTTCGCCAGACGCTGCACGAAGATAACCTCAACTGGGTCCTGCAGGCCGAACAGCTAGGCACCGGCCACGCCATGCAGCAGGCGGCGCCGTTCTTCAGCGATGATGAAGATATCCTGATGCTGTACGGCGACGTGCCGCTCATTTCCGTCGAAACATTGAAGCGTCTGCGGGAAGCGAAACCGCAGGGCGGCATCGGTCTGTTGACGGTGAAGCTTGACGATCCGACCGGCTACGGCCGCATTACGCGCGATAACGGCGCGGTGACGGGCATTGTCGAGCATAAAGACGCCAGCGACGAGCAGCGCCGGATTCAGGAAATTAATACCGGGATTCTGGTCGCCAATGGCGCGGACCTTAAACGCTGGCTGGCTAAGCTCACCAATAACAACGTTCAGGGTGAATACTACATCACCGATATTATCGCCATGGCCTATGAAGAAGGTCGTGAAATTGCCGCTGTTCATCCTCAGCGTCTAAGCGAAGTGGAAGGCGTGAATAACCGCCTGCAGCTCTCCCGGCTTGAGCGCGTCTGGCAGTCTGAAAAGGCTGAAGAACTGCTGCTCGCGGGCGTTATGCTGCGCGATCCGGCGCGTTTTGATCTGCGCGGCGTGCTGAAACACGGGCGCGATGTCGAAATTGATACTAACGTTATCTTCGAAGGTGACGTGGTGCTGGGGGATCGGGTAAAGATTGGCACCGGCTGCGTCATCAAGAACAGCATCATTGGTGATGATTGCGAGATCAGCCCCTATACCGTAGTAGAGGATGCTCATCTGGCAGCCGCCTGTACCATTGGGCCGTTCGCGCGGCTGCGCCCAGGCGCTGAGCTTCTCGAAGGCGCGCACGTCGGCAACTTTGTTGAAATTAAAAAGGCGCGTCTGGGTAAAGGCACGAAGGCCGGGCATCTTTCCTATCTCGGAGACGCCGAGATAGGCGATAACGTGAATATCGGCGCGGGCACCATCACCTGTAACTATGATGGCGCAAATAAGCATAAAACGGTGATCGGCGATGACGTGTTTGTTGGCTCAGACAGCCAGCTGGTCGCTCCGGTGACCGTCGGCAAGGGGGTCACCATTGCCGCAGGAACAACGGTAACGCGTAACGTTGCCGATAATGAATTAGTGTTAAGCCGCGTGCCGCAGGTTCATAAACAGGGCTGGCAGCGCCCGGTGAAGAAAAAGTAACGCTATTTCTCTTTCGCCCTTTTCGGGGAAAGAGCGGGGTGAGGGGATAAAATATTCCTCCCCCCACGGCAGTACCCATAAAAATAACCCCACTCTCTACAAGGCTCGGGGCGCCCGAAAATACGGGTAAACAGGTTGACCGACAACGTATGGCATACAGCCAAAATCGGAATTAAAAACTATGTGTGGAATTGTTGGCGCAGTCGCGCAGCGTGATATTGCTGAAATCCTTCTCGAAGGTTTACGTCGTCTGGAATACCGCGGTTATGACTCCGCCGGTCTGGCCGTCGTCGATAACGAAGGTCATTTGAACCGCGTTCGCCGCCTCGGGAAAGTACAGATGCTGGCCCAGGCGCTGGAAGAACATCCGTTGCACGGCGGTACCGGGATTGCCCATACCCGCTGGGCGACGCACGGCGAACCGTCTGAAGGTAACGCGCATCCGCATGTTTCTGACCATATTGTGGTGGTGCATAACGGGATTATCGAAAACCATGAGCCGCTGCGCGAGCTGTTGCAGTCGAGGGGCTACGTTTTCGCCTCCGAGACTGACACGGAGGTTATTGCGCACCTGGTTCACTGGGAGCTGGAACAGGGCGGTACTCTGCGTGATGCGGTTCTGCGGACTATCCCGCAGCTGCGCGGCGCTTATGGCACCGTGATCATGGATTCCCGCGATCCGGGTACGCTGCTGGCCGCTCGTTCAGGAAGCCCGCTGGTGATTGGCCTGGGGATGGGGGAAAACTTCATTGCCTCCGATCAGCTGGCGCTGCTGCCGGTTACCCGCCGCTTTATCTTCCTCGAAGAGGGCGATATTGCGGAAGTCACCCGCCGTTCCGTGACTCTCTTTGACAAATCCGGCGCCGAAGTGCAGCGCCCGGATATTGAATCCAGTCTGCAGTACGACGCGGGCGATAAAGGTATCTATCGTCACTATATGCAGAAAGAGATCTACGAGCAGCCGAACGCCATCAAAAATACCCTCTCCGGGCGCATTAGCCACGGCGAGGTTGATTTAAGCGAGCTGGGCCCGCAGGCTAACGAGCTGCTGTCTAAGGTCGAGCATATTCAGATCATCGCCTGCGGCACCTCCTACAACTCAGGTATGGTGTCCCGCTACTGGTTTGAGTCGCTGGCAGGGGTGCCGTGCGATGTTGAAATCGCCTCCGAGTTCCGCTATCGCAAATCGGCCGTGCGTCGCAACAGCCTGATGATCACCCTCTCTCAATCCGGCGAGACGGCGGACACCCTCGCCGGCCTGCGCCTGTCGAAAGAGTTGGGCTATCTGGGGTCGCTGGCGATTTGTAACGTGCCTGGATCATCCCTGGTGCGTGAGTCCGATCTGGCGATGATGACCAACGCCGGGACGGAAATCGGCGTCGCCTCGACTAAAGCCTTCACGACGCAGCTGACCGTTCTGCTGATGCTGGTGGCGAAACTGGCGCGACTCAAAGGCCAGGATGCGTCGATTGAACATGATATCGTGCATGGCCTGCAGGCGCTGCCGAGCCGCATTGAGCAGGTGCTTTCGCAGGACAAGCGTATTGAGGCGCTGGCTGAGAACTTCTCTGACAAACACCACGCGCTGTTCCTTGGCCGCGGCGATCAGTATCCCATTGCCCTGGAAGGGGCGCTGAAGCTGAAAGAGATCTCCTATATTCATGCGGAAGCCTATGCTGCCGGCGAGCTGAAGCATGGTCCGCTGGCGCTGATTGACGCTGAAATGCCGGTGGTGGTGGTCGCGCCGAACAACGAACTGCTGGAAAAATTGAAATCCAACATTGAAGAGGTTCGCGCTCGCGGCGGCCAGCTGTACGTTTTTGCTGACGGCGATGCGGGTTTCACCGGCAGCGACAATATGCACATCATCGAGATGCCGCATGTTGAAGAGGCGATCGCGCCAATCTTCTATACCGTACCGCTGCAGCTGCTGGCGTATCACGTCGCGCTGATCAAAGGGACTGACGTTGACCAGCCGCGTAACCTGGCGAAATCAGTTACCGTGGAATAACGATTTTACAGCGCTGAAAGGGCTGCCGTCCGGCGGCCCTTTTTATTTGCGGCGAACAGCGAGATCCCACCCGCTTTATGACAGCCTGTCATTTTTGAGACGCTTTTGCGCTGTCATAAAAATAAAATTTTCCGCTAATCTTTCTATCATTAACCATAGTAACAATATGATTTGTATTGTTTTTATTTAATGTAAATTCCCGTCTTTTTGCTTGTCATAAAACTGTAATAATTCGTACATTTTACTGTCACCTGTTTGTCCTATTTTGCTCACCATAGCTTCGAAACAATGGTTTACGAATCCAGCAGGAGACATTATGAACGTTATGCGTACCACCGTCGCAACAGTTGTCGCCGCGACCTTATCGATGAGCGCTTTCTCTGTTTTTGCAGCAGCAAGCCTGACTGGCGCAGGTGCAACTTTCCCCGCGCCGGTGTATGCCAAATGGGCAGATACCTATAACAAGGAAACGGGTAATAAAGTCAATTACCAGGGTATCGGCTCCTCTGGCGGCGTAAAACAAATTACGGCCAACACCGTAGACTTCGGTGCTTCTGATGCCCCTCTTGCTGATGACAAGCTGGCTCAGGAAGGTCTGTTCCAGTTTCCGACCGTTATCGGCGGCGTAGTGCTGGCAATTAACCTGCCTGGCGTGAAATCCGGTGAGCTGGTGCTTGACGGTAAAACGCTGGGTGATATCTACCTGGGCAAAATCAAAAAATGGGATGACGCGGCGATTGCTAAGCTCAACCCGGGCATGAAGCTGCCTTCTCAGAACATCGCGGTGGTTCGTCGTGCCGATGGTTCCGGTACTTCCTTCGTTTTCACCAGCTATCTGGCGAAGGTGAACGAAGAGTGGAAATCTAAAATCGGCGCGGGCTCAACCGTTAACTGGCCGACCGGTCTGGGCGGTAAAGGCAACGACGGCATCGCCGCGTTCGTTCAGCGTCTGCCGGGCTCTATCGGCTACGTAGAATATGCCTACGCAAAACAGAACAACCTCGCTTACACCAAACTGCTGTCCGCCGATGGCAAGCCGGTGAGCCCGACTGAAGATAACTTCGCTAACGCGGCGAAAGAAATCGACTGGAGCAAATCCTTTGCACAGGATCTGACGAATCAGAAAGGCGACAACGCATGGCCGATCACTTCAACCACCTTCATTCTGGTCCACAAGGCTTCCAACAAGCCAGAGCAGACCGCCGAAGTGCTGAAGTTCTTCGACTGGGCGTATAAAAACGGCGGTAAAGAAGCCAACGCGCTGGACTATGCTACCCTGCCGGAAAGCGTGGTTGAGCAAGTTCGCGCGGCATGGAAGACCAACGTAAAAGACAGCAGCGGTAAAGCGCTGTACTAATACCCGTCAGCCTTCGAGCTACAGGTGCGTTGGCAGCGCTTGTTCACCCCGGTCACATAGCCCATCTATGTTCCCGGGGATCCACAAGCCAGCTGCCTGCCTGCAGCTCGAATTATTTAGGGTATGGCATTACCTTTGCCAGAAAGATCAGTAAACTACGATTTTTTCTGGCCCGAAACTGAAGAGTAACTTATGGCTGCAACCAAGCCGGCATTTAACCCTCCGGGGAAAAAGGGTGACATAATTTTCAGCGTGCTGGTAAAACTGGCGGCGCTGATTGTGCTATTGATGCTTGGCGGCATCATCGTCTCCCTTATCATCTCGTCCTGGCCAAGCATTGAGAAATTTGGCTTTGCCTTTCTGTGGACCAAAGAGTGGGATGCGCCGAACCAGATTTTCGGCGCCCTGGTACCCATTTACGGGACGCTGGTCACCTCATTTATCGCGCTGCTGATCGCCGTACCGGTGAGCTTCGGTATCGCGCTGTTCCTGACGGAACTGTCACCCGCCTGGCTGAAGCGCCCGCTGGGTATCGCTATTGAGCTGCTGGCTGCGATCCCCAGTATCGTTTACGGCATGTGGGGCCTGTTTATTTTCGCCCCGCTGTTTGCGACCTATTTTCAGGAGCCGGTTGGCAACGTTCTGTCGACCATTCCGTTCGTTGGCGCGCTCTTTGCGGGCCCGGCATTTGGTATCGGTATTCTGGCGGCGGGCGTGATTCTGGCCATCATGATCATTCCTTACATCGCGGCCGTTATGCGTGACGTCTTTGAACAGACGCCGGTGATGATGAAAGAGTCCGCCTACGGTATCGGCTGCACAACGTGGGAAGTTATCTGGCGTATCGTTCTGCCTTTCACCAAAAACGGCGTGATCGGCGGGGTAATGCTCGGTCTGGGGCGCGCGCTGGGGGAAACCATGGCGGTGACCTTTATTATCGGCAACACCTACCAGCTTGATAGCGCTTCGTTATATATGCCGGGCAACAGCATCACCTCCGCGCTGGCGAATGAGTTTGCCGAAGCGGAAACCGGACTGCACGTTGCCGCACTGATGGAGCTGGGCCTGATTCTGTTCGTTATCACCTTTATTGTTCTGGCCGCATCGAAGTTTATGATCATGCGCCTGGCTAAGAATGAGGGGGCTCGCTAATGGCGACGATTGAATTACAAACCACCGCGGAGCTGGCGGAATCCCGTCGCAAAATGCAGGCAAAACGCCGCATGAAAAACCGTCTCGCCCTGACGCTATCGATGGCGACCATGGCGTTTGGTCTGTTCTGGCTGATCTGGATCCTGATGTCCACCGTCACCCGCGGCATCGACGGCATGAGCCTGGCGCTGTTTACTGAAATGACGCCGCCGCCAAATACGGCGGGCGGTGGTCTGGCAAACGCCCTGGCGGGCAGCGGATTGCTGATCCTCTGGTCGACGGTTATCGGTACCCCGCTGGGGATTCTGGCGGGGATTTATCTGGCGGAATATGGCCGTAAATCCTTGCTGGCCGAAGTGATTCGTTTTATTAACGATATCCTGCTTTCCGCGCCGTCGATTGTCGTCGGTCTGTTTGTTTACACCATCGTCGTTGCGCAGATGCAGCACTTTTCCGGCTGGGCGGGCGTGATTGCGCTGGCGCTGCTGCAGGTGCCTATCGTTATTCGTACCACTGAAAACATGCTGAAGCTGGTACCGGACAGCCTGCGTGAGGCGGCATATGCGTTGGGTACGCCGAAGTGGCGCATGATCTCTGCGATCACCCTGAAAGCATCGGTATCGGGCATTATGACAGGTATTCTGCTGGCCATCGCCCGTATCGCCGGGGAAACGGCACCGCTGCTGTTTACCGCGCTCTCCAACCAGTTCTGGAGCACCGACATGATGCAGCCGATTGCGAACCTGCCGGTGACGATTTTCAAATTTGCCATGAGTCCCTTTGCGGAGTGGCAGCAACTGGCATGGGCCGGGGTCTTGATTATCACCCTGTGCGTATTGCTGCTGAACATTCTGGCGCGCGTTGTTTTCGCGAAGAATAAACACGGTTAATTTTTGCGGCGCGGCGAAACGCGGCGCCGAATGAGGAAAAGAACGAGATGAGTATGGTGAATGCGACCCCGGGTAAACTTTCAGTTCGTAACCTGAATTTCTACTACGGAAAATTCCATGCCCTGAAAAACATCAACCTGGATATTACCAAAAACCAGGTTACGGCGTTTATCGGGCCGTCAGGCTGCGGTAAATCCACGCTGCTGCGTACGTTCAACAAAATGTTTGAGCTGTACCCGGAGCAGCGTGCGGAAGGCGAAATTCTGCTCGATGGCGATAATATTCTGACCAACACCCAGGATATCGCCCTGCTGCGCGCCAAAGTGGGGATGGTGTTCCAGAAGCCGACGCCGTTCCCGATGTCGATTTATGACAACATCGCCTTTGGCGTGCGCCTGTTTGAGAAGCTTTCCCGCACGGATATGGATGAGCGCGTGCAGTGGGCATTGACCAAAGCCGCATTGTGGAATGAAACCAAAGATAAACTGCATCAGAGCGGATATTCTCTCTCCGGTGGCCAGCAGCAGCGTCTGTGCATCGCGCGCGGTATCGCTATTCGTCCGGAAGTTCTGCTGCTGGATGAGCCCTGCTCGGCGCTGGACCCGATCTCTACCGGGCGTATTGAAGAGCTGATCACTGAACTGAAACAGGATTACACCGTCGTTATCGTGACCCACAACATGCAGCAGGCCGCGCGTTGCTCCGACCATACGGCATTTATGTATCTTGGCGAGCTGATTGAATTCAGCAACACGGACGATCTGTTTACCAAGCCCGCTAAGAAGCAAACTGAAGATTATATTACTGGCCGCTACGGTTGATTGCCCTTCTGCTACCAGGCTCTAACCTATTGGGCAATCAGGAGATACTATGGATAACCTAAATCTTAACAAACATATTTCCGGCCAGTTCAATGCTGAACTGGAGTACATTCGCACCCAGGTCATGACCATGGGTGGGCTGGTGGAGCAGCAGCTTTCTGATGCGATCACCGCGATGCATAACCAGGACAGCGAACTGGCAAAGCGCGTTATTGACGGCGACAAGCAGGTCAATATGATGGAAGTGGCGATCGATGAGGCCTGCGTGCGCATCATCGCCAAGCGTCAGCCGACCGCCAGCGACCTGCGTCTGGTGATGGCGATTATTAAAACCATCGCCGAGCTGGAACGCATCGGCGACGTCGCGGATAAAATCTGCCGCACCGCGCTGGAAAAATTCTCCCAGCAGCATCAGCCGCTGCTGGTGAGCCTGGAATCGCTGGGGCGCCACACCGTGCAGATGCTGCATGATGTGCTGGACGCCTTTGCGCGTATGGACCTTGATGAAGCGGTGCGTATTTATCGCGAAGATAAGAAAGTCGACCAGGAATATGAAGGCATCGTGCGCCAGCTGATGACCTATATGATGGAAGATTCGCGCACCATTCCAAGCGTCCTGACCGCCCTGTTCTGCGCCCGCTCGATTGAACGTATCGGCGACCGTTGTCAGAACATCTGCGAATATATTTTCTACTTCGTCAAAGGTCAGGATTTCCGTCACGTCGGCGGCGACGAGCTGGATAAACTGCTGGCCGGGAAAGATCCTAAAGAGTAATAAATCACAGAGACTAATTCTGATAAAGGATTTATCAGAATTAGTTATGATTAATCTTACTCCTGTTTTTAATTAACAAAATTGGTGCGATTGTCGTCACAAATAATAATTTCATCAATTGTGGTTTGATTTTAATAGCGTAACAATGCGGTACATTAATCGAGTGACTTGTTGCGGCAAGGCTCGAATAAAACTCTGGATTGTTACTGCGCAAGCAGGCAAAACCTGACATCACCGTTAACCTGGTGATGTCAGGTTTTTTTTTGCCAGATAATCCGCCATCAGCTGATTAAAGGGATTGTTACCGCAGCGCGGGCAAAACCTGAAGCAAGCCTCCTCTGTTTTCTGCAGGGGGATTGCTTCAGGTTTTTTTTGATTTGATGCAAGGCTGTTTGTGGGTAAACCAGGATGGTATTAACCGAATAAATAATAGTGCTGGTTTTAATAACGTTCTTTTTTCCTTAAGGGGAAGCACCTTTTCGGTAACAAGCTTTATTCGATAGAAAAATAAAAATACGCCTTCGCGTTAGTTGACATTTTATCGCGATATTCAGTTGCACCTGTTTTTATATAAAGGGAACTTATGTTTAAAAGAAATCTGATTACCTCGGCCATACTTATTATGGCGCCGCTCGCTTATACAACCCATGCTATGGCGGAATCGCTAACCGTTGAACAGCGTCTTGAGCTTCTGGAGAAGGCGCTTAAGGATACGCAGAGCGAACTAAAAAAATATCAAGATGAAGAGAAGGCCAGAAATCGACTCTGGATTGCCAGTACGCAGCCTGGCGCACCTGAGCAGAGTGCGTCCGCGCAGGTTGTCAGCGCACCCGCACCGGCCGGCGGCGCTGCAAAACCGGCGGCGGTTCTGGTGAAAAACGAACAGCCCGCGGCTAACGGCGAGTCCATTTATAGTTCGATGACAATGAAGGATTTCAGCAAGTTTGTGAAGGATGAAATTGGCTTCAGCTATAACGGCTATTACCGTTCCGGCTGGGGGACCGCATCCCATGGTTCACCTAAGTCCTGGGCGATTGGCTCGCTGGGTCGCTTTGGTAATGAATATTCGGGCTGGTTTGATTTACAACTTAAGCAGCGGGTCTATCAGGAAGGCAATAAGCGGGTTGATGCGATCGTGATGCTTGACGGCAACGTCGGGCAGCAGTATTCCTCCGGCTGGTTTGGCGATAACGCTGGCGGCGAGAACTATATGCAGTTCTCTGATATGTACGTCAACACCAAAGGTTTCCTGCCATTCGCGCCGGAAGCGGATTTCTGGGTGGGTAAGCACGGTGCGCCGAAAATTGAAATCCAGATGCTGGACTGGAAAACGCAAAGAACCGATGCCGCAGCCGGCGTTGGCCTTGAAAACTGGAAGGTGGGCGCGGGTAAGTTTGATATTGCGCTGGTGCGCGAGGACGTTGATGACTACAACCGTACGTTGACCAAAAGCCAGCAAATTAACACCAATACTATTGATATTCGTTATAAAGAGATCCCGCTTTGGGATAAGGCGTCATTGATGGTCAGCGGCCGGTATGTCGCGGCAAATCAGAGCTCATCCGAGAAATATAATGAAGGTAATAATGGATATTATGAATGGAAAGATACCTGGATGGCGGGGACGTCGTTAACGCAGAAATTTGATAACGGCGGATTTAACGAATTTTCCTTCCTGCTGGCAAATAACTCCATCGCCAGCAGCTTCTCGCGCTATGCGGGATCCAGTCCGTATACCACATTCAACGGCAGATACTATGGCGATCATACCAACGGCACCGCCGTTCGCTTGACCTCGCAGGGGGAAACCTATTTGAGTGATGACATTATTATGGCGAACGCCATCGTTTACTCCTTTGGTAATGATGTCTACAGCTACGAGACCGGCGCGCACTCCGATTTTGAGTCTCTTCGCGCCGTCGTGCGCCCGGCCTGGATCTGGGATAAATATAATCAGACCGGCGTCGAATTGGGCTATTTCAAGCAGCAGAACAAAGATAGTACCGGCAAGAAATATAACGAATCCGGCTACAAAACTACCCTGTTCCATACCTTTAAAGTGAATACCAGTATGCTGACCTCCCGCCCGGAAATTCGTTTCTATGCGACTTATATTAAAGCGAAGGATATCGACCTGGATAAGGCGGCTAACAGCAATACCAGCAGCATTTTTGAAGATGGTAAGAACGATCAGTTTGCCGTTGGCGCTCAGGCTGAAATCTGGTGGTAAGGCTGGCAACGGTCAGGACAAAATTCTAAAGAGGAATAAAGATGAAACGACATGCTATTTACTTAGCTCTGGCGCTGGCGGGCGCGGCGTTTACCGCTCATGCCGCGCCGTTTCCGGTCACGCCGAGCGCGGCGATCCCGGTCAGCCAGTATATTACGCAGGTTAACGCCGATAAGAGTATCACCTTCCGCCTGTTTGCCCCGGATGCAAAACGGGTGTCCGTGGTGACGGGGGCAACGCCGGATACCTTTGTCTCCCATGATATGAGCAAAGATGAGCAGGGGATCTGGACATGGAAAAGCGATGCGCTGGCACCCAATCTCTACGAATACTATTTTGATGTCGACGGATTCCGTTCCGTCGATACCGGTAGCCGCTATCAGAAGCCACAGCGTCAGGTGAATACCAGCCTGATCCTGGTACCCGGCAGCATTCTTGACGATCGCGCGGTCGCCCACGGCGAGCTACGAACCCTGACCTATCATTCAAAGGCGCTGAACGCTGAGCGTCGCGTCTACGTGTGGACGCCGCCAGGCTATACCGGTACCGGCGAACCGCTGCCGGTGCTCTATTTCTATCACGGTTTTGGCGACAGCGGACTGTCGGCCATCGACCAGGGCCGTATTCCGCAAATCATGGATAACCTGCTGGCGGAAGGCAAAATCAAGCCCATGCTGGTGGTGGTGCCGGATACCGAAACCGATATTCCTGACGCGGTTGCGGAAAACTTCCCGCCGCAGGAGCGGCGTAAAACCTTCTATCCGCTGAATGCGAAAGCGGCTGATAAAGAGCTGATGAACGATATTATTCCGCTGATTGATGCGCGCTTTAACGTGCGTAAAGACGCGGACGGCCGGGCGCTTGCCGGGCTGTCGCAGGGCGGTTATCAGGCGCTGGTCTCCGGAATGAACCATCTGGAGAGCTTCGGCTGGCTGGCGACGTTCAGCGGCGTAACGACAACCACGGTACCGGATGCCGGCGTCGAGGCGCAGCTACACAACCCACAGGCGATCAACAAGCAGCTGCGTAACTTTACCGTCGTCGTGGGCGAGAAAGACGTGGTTACCGGCAAGGATATCGCCGGGCTGAAAGCGGAGCTGGAGAAGCAGAAAATCAACTTTGATTACCATGAGTATCCGGGCCTGAACCATGAAATGGACGTCTGGCGTCCCGCCTACGCCGAATTTGTACAGAAGTTGTTCAAATAGCATGAAGGAGCCAGTTCGCTGGCTCCTTATCTTCAATACCTTGAGGGAGACAATATGAAATTAATCGTGACGGAAGATTATGCCGAGATGAGCCTGGTCGCCAGCCATCACGTTCTGGGCTACATCACCGCGCCGCGCAGGGTGAACCTGGCGGTAACGGCAGGCAGTACGCCGAAGAAAATGTATGAACATCTGACGGCCGCGGTTAAAGGTAAATCGTTCTATTCTCAGGTCCATTATTACAACTTTGACGAGATTCCGTTCCGCGGACAGGATCGTGAAGGCGTGACCATTTCCAATCTGCGCAGCCTGTTTTTCACCCCCGCGCAAATCTCTGAAGAGAATATCCACCCGCTCAGCCATGAAAACTTCAGGCATCACGACCAGCGGTTACAGGACGAAGGGGGCCTCGATCTGATAGTGATGGGCCTCGGCGCTGACGGCCATTTTTGCGGTAATTTGCCGAATACCACGCGCTTCCACGATGCGACGGTGGAAGTCTCTATCGTCGGCGATATGGTGGATCTTGTCGCTCACGGCGAGATGGACGGCGACTTCTCTGCGGTGCCGGATAGCTACGTCACGATGGGGCCAAAAAGCGTCATGGCGGCGAAAAACCTGCTGCTGATCGTCAGCGGCGCGGCAAAAGCGCAGGCGCTAAGGCAGGTGATTGAAGGCGAAGTCAGCGAGCGGGTTCCGGCTTCGGTGCTGAAATTACATCCTTCCCTGGTGATTGTGGCTGATAAAGCGGCGGCTGCGGAGTTGAGTCAACCGTAATCCACTTTCAGCGTAGCGCAGGCGGGACGCGCCCTGATAGCGCTACGCTCCAGGTTTATCGCGTTATATTCCAGCCGCGCGCCTGCCATAACTCAGGTAGCTCTTCGAGGCGGGTAAACGTCGTCACCTTCGGATGTTCGATCGGCTTATTATGCGGATCGGCGCAGAAATAGAACACTTCCATTCCGGCGGCAACCCCTGACTGCGCGCCTGCGCTGGAATCATCAACCAGAATGCAGTTCTCGACGTTAACGTTCATCGCTTTTGCGGCATGCAGCATCAGGGCCGGATCGGGCTTCCAGCGCTGGATATCGTAGCCGCTGTACAGACGCTCCGGGAAATGGTGCAGCATTGCGGTTTTACCGAGAGAGTGCTGCATTTTGCTCACCGGGCCGTTGGAGACCACGCACATCGGCACGTTGACCGCGTCCAGCAGCGCCTGTGCGCCAGAAATGACTTCCAGTTCAGTATCAAACAGGCGCGCGACTTCATCGCGGTACACCGGCTCAAGGGTCGCCTTGTCCAGATTAACGCCGTACTCCGCGTTAATGGTGTCGATAATCTCGTACAGCTTGACGCCTTTGAAGCGCTTAAAAATCTCGTCTAAATCCAGCGTAATGCCGAATTCCCTGAACATGTGAACGTAGGCGCGGGAGCAGATCACCTCGCTGTCGACCAGCGTGCCGTCACAGTCGAAAAATACTGCTTCTGGTTGGGTCATGTCGTTTCCATTTTAATAAGTTAACGTTTTCGTCTTGCTGATTAGTGAGACGCAATCGTTGCCGTATAAGCAAAATCGATGAAAAAAAGTATCTCACAACCGCCCTTATTGTCGCATTTTGGTATAGGATAGCGACGAATTTTCCCTCCTTTGTTCGGAAACCGATAATGAGTCAACAACAAACCAGCCAGTCATCTGGCCCGGGTCTGCTGGAGCGCGTGTTCAAACTACGTGAACACGGCACGACGGCACGCACCGAAGCGATTGCAGGTTTCAC
Organism: Klebsiella sp. PL-2018; assembly: GCF_019048985.1. Taxonomy (NCBI): domain Bacteria; kingdom Pseudomonadati; phylum Pseudomonadota; class Gammaproteobacteria; order Enterobacterales; family Enterobacteriaceae; genus Klebsiella; species Klebsiella sp. PL-2018. Next base: position 19,610 of record NZ_CP077673.1, on the reverse strand, counting down.
CACTTTTCTGACAATGGTGTACATCGTTTTTGTTAACCCACAGATCCTCGGCGTGGCGGGTATGGATACCAGCGCCGTGTTCGTCACAACCTGTCTGATCGCCGCGTTCGGCAGCATCATGATGGGCCTGTTCGCTAACCTTCCGGTGGCCCTGGCGCCGGCGATGGGACTGAACGCCTTCTTTGCTTTTGTCGTGGTACAGGCAATGGGCCTGCCGTGGCAGGTCGGGATGGGCGCGATTTTCTGGGGGGCGGTTGGCCTGCTGCTGTTGACGATTTTCCGCGTACGCTACTGGATGATCGCCAATATCCCGGTTAGCCTGCGTATCGGTATCACCAGCGGTATTGGCCTGTTCATCGGTATGATGGGCCTGAAGAACGCCGGCGTGATCGTCGCCAACCCGGAAACCCTGGTGAGCATCGGCAACCTGACGTCCCACAGCGTACTGCTGGGCATTCTTGGCTTCTTTATTATTGCGATTCTGGCTTCCCGCAACATCCACGCCGCGGTGCTGGTTTCTATCGTGGTTACCACGCTGCTGGGCTGGCTGCTGGGCGACGTTCATTGATAGGAATTAAAACCTGAAACTGAACAACAAACAACCACCATTTTTGACTCCCGGCCAGCGCTGACGGAGGTCTGGTGATTGTTTGCTTCAATCAGTAATCGCTCATTTATCGGTGATATCGATTAACTGACCGTCTTTTAAACTTTCCCTGCGCTGTGGACGGATCTTCCCTGCATCCGCGCCTAACCGCACATTTTCATCTGCGCCAGCTGCTCATGCCGGGCCATCAGTTCCGCAAGCCGCTGCCCCCGTTTCAGCCCGCCGAAACACATTATCTTCCCGCACAAAATGCACGCCAGTGGGTCCACTTTCAGCAGCCGCTGGTACAGCCCCCGCCATGTCACCTTCCGCGCCGTTTTACGCTGCGTCTCTGTTAACAGATACACGACTTCCAGCACGGCCCGCTTTGACGGACTCAGAAAACCGTAATACCGCACCATCCGGAACCGTTTCTCCGGCACATGCCAGGAAAAGCGTTCCATAAACTCATCCCCGCTCAGCGTCAGCGTCTCCTCCTGCTTTGTCCGGTGACTGCGGTAGCGCATGATAATATCATCCCGCCCGGCGTAGTGCTCCAGCCGGCTCATCGACACCGGGGGCTTCTTAAGGTAAGCCCCGAAGTACATCGCCACGTGCGTGGCGTTGTCCATCACCTTCGACACCCGCACATTCCATTTTCTTCTGTAGTGCCGGTCCAGAAAGCGATTCCAGTCCTGCCTGCAGCGACTTTCTGCAGCCAGGGTTGCCGGTATCTCCAGCCGCCAGAATTCCCGGCGCAGCAGGTCAGTGATACGCCAGCGCCACATCGGCATCACGTTACGGGCGTAAAACTGCACTTTCTTCCAGGTACTGGTGTCAGTAATCCCGCCGGCCGTTGTGGAAAGGTGAATATGCGGATGCCACTGCTGGTCGCGCCCCCAGGTATGGATGACGCTGAAGCAGCCCGGCAGAAAGTCGCCGCGTCGGCCGGTTTCCAGGATAACATCGGCCGCGAGGCGGCTCATTTCGGCGAGCAGCCAGCGGTTATGGTATATCAGGGGCCAGAAGTCACAGGGGACAGTGAAGGTGATATGCTGCCATTCACCGTCGGGCACCAGGGCGAGAAGATACTGTATCCAGACTTCGCCTGCTTTTACGCCGCAGTGGGGGCAGGAGCGGCTTTTACAGCGGAAGCAGACTTTTTTGAGTGGCCACATCCGGGGTCAGGACAGCGCCAGCAGGTGTATCCCATGAGCGTGGTGCCGCAGGCCATGATTTTAGTGACGGCCTCAATGACAGCGGGACGAACAGAACCTTCAGGCTGTTTGTGAAACCAGCTAAGCCAGCGGTTGCCTTGCTGAAAGATATCGGCGAAGCGGGGAAGCATAATCATTTCACAGAAGAAGTGGGAGCTGAAGTTATAACAGTCGCCGAAGGCCATAACAAGTCGCAGCCGTCAGGCTGCCTACTTGACTACACCGGAATCGTATCCATGCCGCCGAGCGTCACGACGGTCATTGGGCATGTTGACCTGGCAGGCTCGCTGAATCTCGGCCTGGCGGGCGTGATCTTCTCGTTTATGCTGGTGAACCTGTTCGACTCCTCCGGTACCCTGATCGGCGTGACCGATAAAGCTGGTCTGGCCGATGCGCAGGGTAAGTTCCCGCGGATGAAGCAGGCGCTGTTTGTCGATAGCGTCTCGTCCGTTGCGGGCTCCTTTATCGGCACCTCTTCCGTAACCGCCTATATTGAATCTTCCTCGGGCGTTTCCGTAGGCGGACGTACCGGCTTAACCGCCGTGGTCGTTGGTCTCTTGTTCCTGCTGGTGATCTTCCTGTCGCCGCTGGCGGGTATGGTCCCGGCCTATGCCGCAGCCGGCGCGCTGATTTACGTTGGCGTCCTGATGACCTCCAGCCTGGCGCGCGTGAAGTGGGATGATTTAACCGAATCAGTGCCGGCGTTTATTACCGCCGTGATGATGCCGTTTAGCTTCTCCATTACGGAAGGTATTGCCTTAGGCTTTATCTCTTACTGCGTAATGAAGATCGGTACCGGTCGACTGCGCGACCTCAGCCCATGCGTGATTGTGGTTTCGCTGCTGTTTGTGCTGAAGATTGTGTTTATCGACGCGCATTAATACCCGCGCCGTCACACTCAGCCGTTCTGGCGAGTGTGACGGCGTCTATCAGGCTTTAACCCGCTGAATATATTCGGCAAAAGCGCTAAGCTGTCCGCTCAGATGATCGAGCGTGCTCTGATCGACGACTTTCCCCTCCTGCGGATCCACTTTGTTCTGAATCACGCCGCCCATAAATTCGGGCTTATTCATCACCATAGCGTCGAGGAATACCAGAATCTGACGCAGGTGATACTGACAGCGCGCACCGCCAATAGCCCCCATCGAACTGGTTTGAATCAGTACCGGCTTACCGGCCAGCGGCTGTTCCGGCAGGCGAGATAGCCAGTCGATGGCGTTTTTCAGGCCGCCGGGCACCGAGTAGTTGTATTCCGGCGTAACGATAACCACGCCATCAGCCTCGCGAATTTGCTGAGCGATATCCTGAACGCTTTGTGGGAATCCCTCTTCCTGCTGGACGTCGGCATCATAGAGAGGAATATCGCCAATGGACGGTAACGCGGAAACCGCCATTCCTGCGGGCGCGATGCCGGGGAGGGTACGCGCGACCATGGCATTAAAAGAGCCTTTGCGCAGACTTCCGAGTAACGTAACAACTTTCAACGTATCAGACATGATTGCTCCTTTGCATCATGATGGCCGGGTTATCCGGTCAGTTGAGGGAGAAGGCTTTTTCTACCGGTAAATGGGTGAAACGCATCAGCCGGGCGGACGGCTCTCTGGCGCGAGCCTGCGCGTCGGGCAGGCTACGCCAGCCCTCTTTACCATTATATTCCCAGACTTTCAGCTGGCCGATATCCGGACTGGCGGCGATGGACCAGACCAGCACCGTTTCGGCATCGCATACTGCTTCGATTGACTGCGTCCCGCTTGTCCGTAATCGTCCGGAGCCCGGAAGAAGCTGGAGGTTAACGGCGTTTTCACCGGTCAGTTTCATGACGCTTTTGCGGAGTGCGTCAAGCTGAGCGCGCGCTTCATCAGGATCGTGCTGGTTGCTAATCCATACCCGCTCATTACTGTTAAAGACGTAGCGGTCGGCGTCGGGCGAGGCATGTAAACTGCGGGAGGCGTGCGGTAATTCCATATCCAGGCCGCAATCACCTTCGGTGGATAACGCGACGCCGACAATATTCCCGGCATAGGAGATGGAAAAACGCGGGAGATTTTCGTCGCGGAAAGCGGGTTTTCCATTCTCTTCGTCAATAATTTCAGGAAGTTCGCTGATGCCGTACAGCATAAAGAGGAGTTCTGCGAGGAGTGACCGTGATGCGCGATAGCGGCTTTGTCGGTACTCAGGCAGGCGGCAGGCGGATTGATGACAGGCCGCTGACAGGCGTGTTGATAGCGGTTCCCGGGTGTTGAGTATCCCTCTTGCAAAATGCGTTGCCATTCGTCGCTCCGTGATTAATGGTCAATGATAGAAATTGCGAATTATATTATCGCTCAGAATTGCCAGGTTTTAATGCGGAAATCACCCCTTGCGCAATAAATTGCATAAATTTTACAATTTATTGCGCAAGACGGGCTAATCCAACGCTAGAGCGGTTCAGTATAGAGCTGCCTGAGCGTTTCTCGCAGCCAGACGATCTTCGGATTGTAGCTGTTGCGCTTATGCCACAGGAGGGTGAAGGGGACGCGTATTTTCTCCAGCTGGGACGGCTCCAGCGGCAACGGGAGTGAAACCAGCGGCAGATGGTGCTGTTGATTGTAACGCTGGCAATAGCGCGGGGCGGTGGCCAACATCGTATGATGAGGCTGGGCCGCCATAAACAGCGACTGCTCAAAACCCGGGACGGTCAACGCCACGGTGCGTTTATGCCCCAGATCGTGCAGAACATCATCCAGCGCCCAGGTATCGCTTTGTTCCCAACAGATATTGATATGCGGATAACGCAGGAAAGTGTCCAGATTCCACTCCTCGTTCAGCGCGGGATGATCGGCGCGCAGCCATACCTGCGGGAGATCGGTAAACAGGATTTCAAAATCGATATACCAGGGCAGCAGGCTGAGCTGTTCACGGGAGCGAGGATGGGTTTCCCGGCCGCAAAAACCGATGTCGACTTCACCGCGAATAATCGCATCCAGCGAATCATAATCCCAGTTACGCAGGCGGATCAGCGCCTGCGGATAGCGCTGGTAGATCCGCTGTGAAAGCGTATTCAGCAGGATCATCAGCAGCGGCGACTCTGCCGCCAGCTCAAACTTTAACCCGCTCGGCATGGTGTGATGAGGCTTATCGAGGATCTGATTACCCATCTGCATCCAGTCCGCCAGATCCTGCTCCATACTGCTCATCAGCGGCGTGGGTGACAGCCCCAGAGGCGTTTTGACAAACAGCGGATCGTCAAACCAGGCGCGCAGTTTGGCCAGCGATTTACTCACTGCCGACGGCGAAACGTTCATCCGTTTCGCCGTGCGGGTGACGCTGAGCTCCTGGGTTAAGAGCTGCAGGCACAGCAGCAGGTTAAGATCGAGACTCGACAGGGGTTTCTTCATAGCGTTGCGCGGCCCGCGCCGGAGAGGTGACCATAATCAGAACAATGCTCACTATGCTACAGGCAATAAGTATCCCGATCAGCATATTCATCGCGCTGAGTCCGATGATAGCCGCCAGCCAAATCCACAGTGAAGAGCCGCAGACCTGAGCAATTCCCAAAACAGAACTCGCCACGCCGGCGCGCAGGGTGAATGGCCCAAGGGCCTGACTCATTGCTACGCCAAAGCCGGCGGAGAACCCGGCGCAAATCAGTCCCAGACCCAGCATCGTCATCGTCTGGCTGGTGGAGAGGCTCAGCAGCACGCCGGCGATAAAGAACAGCACCTGCGAGGTCAGCATCAGGGTGCGGGGCTTAAATAGCGTCAAAGCGAACGGCGTTGAGAACGACACCACCATGCTAACAAGCGCCATTAGCGCCATCGCCATGGAATAGGTGCCGCGATCGAAGCCCATCACTTCCATCATGATCACCGGGGAGACGTTAACGTAAGTCAGGATAGCCGTCACGCTCAGGGTGGTTATGATAATTCGGCTGAGAAAAAAGCGGTTAAGCAGCGACTCGGGGACATTATTTTGCTGCATCGCCGCATGTGGCGCGGCTGTGGGACGCGTTTCCCGCAAGATAAAGACCGAGAGCAGTCCCACCAGAACGCCCATGCCTGTCATGGTATAGAACAGGCTCTGCCACGGGTATTTCAGCATAATCAGGTGGCCGAGTACCGGCGCCAGTACCGGAATAATGCAGGTGATACCGTTAAGGAGGGAAAGCACCTTCGCCCGGCGGCGATCGTCGAGGGTATCGCGCAGCACCGCAAAGGCGACGACGTAGCAGCTGCCCGCGCCAATCCCCTGAATAAAACGCCCAGCCAGGAAGTGGGCGCTGACCTGCGCCTGCGAGCAGAGAAGGGAGGCCAGTATGAAGACAACGGCACCGAAAATCGCCACCGGCTTGCGCCCTGATTTATCGGCGATACGACCCGCAAACAGCATCGCCGCGGCCATTCCCGCCAGATAAACCGAAAAGGCGATATGCAGCTGCGCTTCACTGGCCCCCAGATCCTGCGCAATGCGCGGTAGACCGACCAGATACATATCGATGCCGGATGGATAAAGCAGAACCAGCGCAAAACTGCAGATAAGAAAGCGTGCCATAGAACCCCTCGCATAAGAATGCGGTACAGAATAGTGGGGTTCGTGCGGGAGTACGAGTTGCCATTTGGACAACAACGATTTCCTGGGAGGAAAAACGGTTGAAAGATGTGCAGCGATAATTTAATTATTTGTTTTTATATCGCTTTTTGATATTTCCAATCAAGCGATCGCGTCCCGCATTATTTCCAGATCTTTGCCATACCTTCACTTTCTGGCCTGACGCAGGAAAACCCAAATTTGGCGTACAGTTCGGGAACATCCGCCACCAGCGAGACGTATGCCCCTTTAACCGCGTTTTCATCCAGCCAGGAGACGATTTTCTGCATGATCTGGCGACCGAGACCTTTTCCCTGATGGGCCGGGTCCACGGCGACGTCGACGATTTCAAAGTTCAGCGCGCCGTCGCCGACGATGCGTCCCATACCAACGGGCACGTCCGCATAGAGGACATGCACGCCGTAGCAGCTACGCGGCAGACCCGCGCGGGCGCCTTCCAGCGGGCGCGGCGACATACCTGATATGACGCGCAGGCGACAAAAATCTTCCGCCGAAGGGACGGTATCAATAAACGTGTAATCAGCCATCATTGTCGTATCCGGTAAGTGGGAGTACCGATAAGGGTAATAGACAAAGCGATACGCCGTGAAGACGCTAAAGGAAAATAATTAACCCGCTTTAACAGGATGTTAAGGCGAGTGAGTACGCTTTATTTAATCTCATTTCTGATGCCCTGCTGATAGGGTGTGTTTTTTCCGCAACTATCTGTTTATGCCCATCATACTTCAAGTTGCATGTGCGTTGGCTTTGTTACTCGGCCTAAGACCTCGCCCCTACGGGAACAGAGCAAGCGCTGTTCAAGGCACAAGTACCTACCGTCATATGGCATACGAGTAGTGACTCCCCGAGTGTTATGAACCCCTGCTTTGGAGGCTCGTATAATATTTTTTTTGCATTTATCCTGACCCCATAAATAGGCGATGGTTGAGAGCCGCCTGCATTCAACTTTTTATTTAAAGAGCAGCCATGATCGATGCTGGAATCTCGACGCTCGGCTGTATAAAAAGGCAATGTTGTGAAGCGTTATTTTGTAGTGCGTTAAGAGAAAGCGAGCAAGTACCTGAACATATTAGAACTGGGATAACCAGGGGGGGGTAAAATGATAGTTGAGTGCTTTTATGTATCTTGTTGTTTTTTAATAAATGTTTTGGTGGTTTTGATGTTTTTTTCGGGGTGTTGAGCGAAGTCCAATAATGGATGAAATATTCTGTTGAGATGGTTGGGGGTTCTATTTCATAATCTTTTGCAGATTAATATTACATAAGGAAGTTGGCGTGTAAGCATTAGGGTGCTGATTGAAATGCGCCATGGGCTTTCTTTTTCAATATTTTACTCCGCTGTTTGTCATCTTAAATAATGTATTTAGGGGTCATTCTTCCCTGAATGAACCGTTGTATGGTTCTATTTTAAAAGAATGAATGAGTAATGATTATATTTTTATTAAGGATTAAATAATGAAAAAGCAATTTGTAATGACTGCTGTGGCAGCATTGTTCAGCGTAGGGATGGGTGTGGCTCATGCGGTTGATGGAACGATCAACTTCGTCGGTACCGTTACTGCCGACAGTTGCACCGTGGATATCAACGATCAGACAAACCCAACCCTGAACCTGGGTACCGTGAACACGGTTGATCTGGCGAAAGCTGGCGACACCGGTCCGGCAACGAACTTTACGCTGGATCTCACCGCTTGCCCGAATACGGTTACCGCAGCAAGCGTGACTTTTACTGGCAATGCCGATGGCTCTATGAACACGGCGTTCAAAAATGAGTCCAGCGACAGCGGCGCGGCTACTAATGTTGGCGTTCAGCTGTACGACGCATCTGCAGCCAAAGTCAGCCCGTCTTCTGCTGTCGACGTTAGCTCTTTCCTGACGGCGGACGCTACCACTACCGAAGCACATATTCCATTCACCGCTCGTATGGTTGCTGTGGCTGATACCGCAACTGCCGGTACGCTGGTTTCTCACGCTGACTACACCATCAGCTACCAGTAACCCTCCGTATCAGGGAGAACGCCAGGGCACGGAGGCCCTTGTTTTCAAACGATTAGGAAAGAGGATGCAACGGTTCATGAGAAAGTCAGTTATTTACGGTCTGCTGGCGGCTGCGATGTGCGCCGTAACATCTGCGCACGCAGGGGTCGTTATCGGCGGTACGAGACTGGTTTATCACGGCGGCGATAAGGAAGCGTCCATTCAGGTGATGAACAGCGCTAACGGTCAGATTCCCTACCTTATTCAAAGTTTTGTCGATGACAAAGGCCCGAAAGGAGATCGTCCTGGTACCACCGGTTCGCTGCCCTTTACCGTTACGCCACCGCTGTTTCGACTGGATGCTGGTTCAGAAAATACGATTCGCGTTGTCAGAACAGGGGGGAATTTTCCGGCAGATCGGGAAAGCGTTTACTGGCTGGATGTGAAGGCGATACCGGCAAACAATCCGGCGGATAAGGGCAAGAACGTGCTGCGCTTTTCGCTGAAAAACCGAATCAAACTTTTTTATCGTCCCAAAGGCGTTGCCGATCCCACCAGTGAGGCAATGGAGGCGATCGGTTTTCACAGGACGGGCAACAAGCTGACCGTCACCAATCCAACCCCCTGGTATCTGAGCTTCTTTAAGCTGAACGTCGGTGACAAAGTGGTCGATACGGCGTTTACCATGGTCGCGCCGCACGGTTCGACTGATTACACCATTCCGGCAGGGACAGGCGGGAAAATCACCTGGCAATATATCAATGATTATGGCGCAGGATCGTTGGTTCTGGACGGGAAAGGGTAATCATGTCTCAACCATCCATAGACGTAGCGGGCAAAAGCAGCGCTTTTTTATTACAACCGCTTGCCTGCATTATTATTTTAGCGCTGTATGGAACGCAGGGCGCGCTGGCTCAGGATGAGTTCGATATGGCGGCGCTGGAGACCAGTGGACCCAAACTTAACGTTGATCTCAGCCAGTTTTCCCAACCCGGTTCACAGCTACCGGGTCGCTACCACGTAGACGTTTATGTGAACCATGAGCAGGTTGACACGCAAACGCTGGACTTTGTGCAGGATAAACATGGGCAGCTTACGCCTGTGGTGACCCCCGCGCTGTTGGCGCAGTGGGGTATTAAGATTGGTGATATCGATGCGCTGCGGAACAAGAACAGTATCAACGATCTGGCTGCAACCGTCCCGGATAGCCAGATCAGACTCGATTACAGCCAGATGCGTCTGGATCTCACCATACCGCAGGCTGACGTCAACAGCGCGGCGCAGGATTCCGTCAGCCCGACGCTGTGGGATGAAGGAGTGCCGGCGCTGCTGCTGGGCTATGACTTTAACGGTTCAAACACCTGGCGCGACGAGAACGATTCTGGAAGGGAAGATAGCTATTTTCTGAACCTGCACAGCGGCATTAACCTGGGCGCGTGGCGGCTGCGAAACTACAGCACCTGGACCTACAGCAAATCGCCGGAATATCACGACACCACAAGCGGCGAAGACGTTAGCAGCGGCGGGAGCAGCGAAAGCGACTGGAGCTCCATCAACACCTTTTTACAACGCGACGTGCAGGCCGTACAGGGGCTGTTAACGCTGGGCGATGCGACCACTCCTTCCGATGTTTACGACGGTTTTACGTTCCGCGGCGTCCAGCTTTCTTCAGACGATGACATGCTGCCTGACAGTCTGCGCAACTTTGCGCCAACGGTACATGGCATTGCAACCAGCAACGCGACGGTCACCATTCGCCAGAATAATAGCGTGATTTACCAGAAGCAGGTACCGCCGGGGCCGTTTAAGATCGACGATCTCTACCCAAACTCCACAAACGGCGACCTGCTGGTAACGATTAAAGAGTCAGACGGCAGCGAACGCAGCTTCGTCCAGCCGTTCTCCAGCGTGGCAATCATGCAGCGCGAAGGGCATCTTAAGTATGACTTCACCGGCGGTAAATACCGCAGCAACAGCGATGGTCAGGAGCCGAAGTTCGCCCAGATGACGCTGATCTACGGCCTACCGTACGATATGACGATATACGGCGGTACGCAGCTGGCGGATAGCTACCAGAACGGGCTGTTGGGGATGGGATTCACCCTCGGTGAACTGGGCTCCATCTCCTTTGACGGGGCCTATTCCTCGGCCGATTTGAGCAATGACGAGCACAAAGAGGGGCAGTCCATACGCGCCCAGTACTCAAAAAGTATGCTCAGCACCGGCTCAACGATCACGCTGGCGGCATACCGTTATTCCACTAAGGGCTACTACAGCTTTCAGGATGCGGCGGATCTAATCGTCAATGATTCTCACGATGACGATCTGAACGACCAGGATGAATTTGACTTAAGCCATAACAAACGTTCCCGCTGGCAGCTGTCACTCAGTCAGTCGCTACCAGAGGGCTGGGGATCGCTTTATGCGAGCGGCTACCAGCAGGATTACTGGAACGAAGGTGGATATGAGCGAAACCTGTCCCTCGGCTACGACACCAGCTGGGATGGCATGACGTTGGGCCTGAACGACACCTTCAGCAGCATGCCGGGAACAGAGGACGACCATCAGGGCGCGTTGAATATCAGCATCCCGCTGAGTAAATGGCTGCCGAAAGCCTATGCCGGATACAGCCTCAACACTAACCGCCACGGAGACACCACCCAGCAGGTCAGCTTGTACGGTACGGCTTTGAAGGATTCGAACCTTAGCTATAGCGTGATGGAAGGCTACAGTAACCATGAAAATTCCGGCAATAACGGCACGCTATCCGTCGATTATACCGGTCGCGCGGGCGAAGCGAACATGGGTTACAACTACGATCCGGACAGCAGGCAGGTGAACTATGGCGTGCAGGGCGGAGTGGTGGTGCACCCTTACGGCGTCACCTTTTCGCAGTCGCTGAGTGAGGATATCCAGTCGCTGGCGCTGGTGCGCTCGCCGGGGGTCAGCGATGTGACCGTGGAAAACGGCACCGGGGTCAGCACCGACTGGCGCGGTTATGCCATCGTACCTTATCTCACGCCGTATCGCCGCACGACGGTAAGGCTTGATACCAGCACCCTGGCCGACAATGCGGAAGTCGATAGCTCCACGGCGCAGGTGGTGCCGACGGAAGGGGCGATTGTACTGGCGGGGTTTAAAACGCATATCGGCGCGAGGGTGTTGATGCATCTGCATCACGCGAATACGGACGTTCCTTTCGGCGCCACCGTCACGCTGGCAGAGGACGACAGCGTCAACAGCATCGTTAGCGACGGCGGTTCAGTGTATCTGACCGGGATGCCGCAGCAGGGCGACATCCTGGCACAGTGGGGCAAAGGAAAAAATGCGCAGTGCCATGCCCATTATCAGCTGCCACAAGAGGGTGAAAAAACTGGCGTAATTAATCTTGATGCGCAATGTCAGTAGAGAAAAGGTGGTGAAATGAAAAACAGAACAACATGCAGGCCGCCGTTGACAGGGCAGCGCGAGGCAAACACACGGTTTTTTCGCCAGGCGGTAATGGCTGGATGCGCTTGCACGCTATCGCTGAATGTCTGGGCTTCAGAGTGTTACTCGAGTGTTGCCTCAACGAGCGTTGATCTGAAAACGATATCGGTGTCGCCGGATCTGGCCGTTGGACAATCGATTACCGGCGGCGATAAAACGTTTGATTCGGTTCAGTTTGCGTCATGTGAATCCTCATTTACGGTAGAGAAATACTTTTATGGTTATCTCTATTCGTCGTTGGCTTCGGCGGGAACCTATAACGGCCGACTGACTTTTAAAACCAATTTGTCCGGCGTTGGCGTTCAGCTTGGCGCCAGCATGTCGGATACGAAAGGGGCCTCGGGCAACGGCTGGATAACCAGCGGCTCGTCAATAAAGCTGTTAACCGATGACAGTATCGGTTGGGGGGCGATGATTTATATGTCGATTACCCCAAAGCTTAATTTAATTAAAATCGCCGACTCGGTAAGCGGCGGTACGCTCTCCGGAAAGGTTGGTTACGGTCAGGCGAACGGCAACCAGGGGTCGGCAAATATCGATATTAATTTCACTGGCACGTTGTCGGCCAGCGGCTGTACCCTCTCCGGCGGCTCGGATCTGAGTTTTACGCTTGATGATGTGCAAAAAAGCGAACTGCCTTCGGTCGGGAGCACTTGGGGAGAGAGCAGTGAAAAAGATATATCGCTGAGCTGTACTGCCGGAACGAATGTCTATTTTACCCTTAGCGGCACACAGGAACCTGGCACCAGTGATACCAGTATATTAAAGAATAATGGCACCGCTAAAGGACTTTCCGTGCAGGTGATGGATCTGCATGGCGGCGGTAATCACCCGGTCAATCTGAATTACCGCTGGTCGCCGATTACCAGCTCAGGGACGACGGCAAAAATACCGCTCGCCGCGCGTTATATTCGCACGGGCGACTTAACCCCGGGCTCCGTTGACGCCAGCGCCACCTACACGCTTGATTATGATTAAGGAGAATGAATATGTTTCTGCGTTTATTTTTTCTCCCTTTGTTACTGCTAGCGATAGCGTCATTAGCTGAGGCTGACGGGGGCAATATTCATATTACGGGAAATTTGACGGCTCAATCCTGCACAGTAGATGGCGCTACAGATTTTACGCTTTCTTTGGGTACGGTTGACCGGGCGGATTTACCTTCTGTGGGTTCAACGGCTAATCAGGTTGGACTCAATATCCCGCTAAGTTGTATCAGCGGTACGAAAGTAATAATACAGATTGACGGCACCAGCGTAAGTGACAATAACACGGTCATGGTAAATACCGGTACCGCGGAGGGGGTCGGTACGCAATTACTGGAGCCCAACAATAACAACAGGCCTGTCCCACTCGGGAGTTCCTGGACAATTATCGAAAATTCACAGACCAGCGAAGTGATTACCCTTGGCGCCAGATTCTACAGAACAGGCGATGTGGTTCCCGGAACAGTGAATGCGACGGCGACTTATACCCTCTCATATGAATGAAAATGACAGGGTAGATATTTTTCTGCCCTGTCAGGTTATCGCGCTGTGCTTTCATCAGACCGCAGGCGGTCAGTAATGAAATCTCGATATGATTTATGCAGGTGCAGTTCGTGAGTTCTTTTGCTTGCCGCTAAACATTTGATGTGATTTTTAGCGTAAAAAGTGAACAATGACACAGCGTTTTTAATTCAGAATACAAAATCGCGGATGGTCCCGCACGACTACGCGCCAGTACAAACAATAAAAACCCACATTAACAATCAGTTAATGCGGGTTAGTCAATGCTCACATACTGAGCTTATTTACCGATACAGAAACTTGAGAAAATGCGTCCCAGCAGGTCGTCGGAGGTAAACTCGCCGGTGATTTCGCTCAGGCTCTGCTGGGCCAGGCGCAGCTCTTCCGCCAGCAGCTCGCCAGCCCAGGCGCCCAGCAGCTGCGCTTTACCCTGCTGAAGATGCTCTGCGGCGTCGGACAGCGCCTGCAAATGGCGGCGGCGCGCCAGAAAGCCGCCTTCCATATTGGTTTCAAAGCCCATGCTCTGCTTGAGATGATTACGCAGCACGTCTACGCCCTCGCCGGTACGCGCCGAAAGGCGAACAAGTGAGTGGTCATTCACTTCGCTCAGCCCCAGCGTTTCTCCGGTGATATCCGCCTTGTTGCGCACCACGGTAATCGGCAGGTTTTTCGGCAGACGGGCGATAAAATCTGGCCAGATATCTGCCGGATCGGTCGCATCGGTGGTGGTACCATCGACCATAAACAGCACGCGATCGGCTTGTTCAATCTCCTGCCAGGCGCGTTCGATGCCGATACGTTCGACCTCATCGTTCGCATCGCGCAGGCCGGCGGTATCAATGATGTGCAGCGGCATACCATCGATATGGATATGCTCCCGCAGCACGTCGCGGGTGGTACCGGCAATATCGGTGACGATAGCCGCCTCCCGGCCCGCCAGCGCGTTCAGCAGGCTTGATTTCCCGGCGTTCGGCCGCCCGGCAATGACGACCTTCATCCCTTCGCGCAGCAGGCTACCCTGGCGCGCTTCGGCGCGCACGGCGTCAAGATCGGCGATAACGTCGTTTAGCTGGGCTTCGATTTTGCCATCGGAGAGGAAGTCGATCTCTTCGTCCGGGAAATCAATGGCCGCTTCCACGTAGATGCGCAGGTGCGTCAGCGCTTCCACAAGATGGTTTACGCGAGTGGAGAATGCGCCCTGCAGCGAATTCAGCGCAGAACGCGCCGCCTGCTCGGAGCTGGCGTCGATCAGGTCGGCAATGGCTTCTGCCTGTGCCAGGTCGAGCTTGTCGTTTAAAAACGCGCGCTCGGAGAACTCGCCGGGCCTGGCGATGCGCACGCCCGGCAGCGTCAGAATGCGTTTCAGAAGCAGGTCGAGGATAACGGGGCCGCCGTGGCCCTGAAGCTCCAGCACGTCTTCGCCGGTAAAGGAGTTCGGGCCGGGGAACCACAGCGCAATCCCCTGATCCAGCGCGCTGCCGTCGCTGTCTTTAAACGGCAGGTAGTCGGCATAGCGCGGCTTCGGCAGCTTGCCCAGCACCGCCTGCGCAACGTCGCGCGCCTTCAGGCCAGAGATGCGCAGAATGCCCACACCACCGCGTCCCGGTGGGGTTGCCTGGGCGACGATAGTGTCGTTATGGCTCATGGTGACTCTCTATGTGGATGTAAAAAAGGCGGTCTATTGACCGCCTTCTCTGGCATTAACTTTACCGTAGATTCTCGAAATAGTTCAAGTTGCAGGAAGGCGGCAAGTTAGAGAGGCCCCTGGAGCTTACTGAAGTAAGTGACCGGGGCGAACTAACGAAGCCAACGCATCTGCGGCTTGAAGAATGAAGAGAATCAGGATTTTTTCTTCTCGCGGCTATGCAGGCCACGCTTCTCCAGACCACGGTAAATCAGCTGCTGCTGAATAATGGTGACCAGGTTGCTGACGATATAGTAAACCACCAGACCGGACGGGAACCACAGGAAGAACACCGTGAAGATGACCGGCATAAAGGTCATGATCTTCTGCTGCATCGGGTCGGTCACGGTGGTCGGAGACATCTTCTGGATGAAGAACATCGTCGCGCCCATGATGATCGGCAGGATGTAGTACGGGTCTTGCGCCGACAGGTCGTGGATCCACAGGATAAACGGCGCATGACGCAGTTCAACCGAGGCGCTCAGCATGTAGTACAGCGCAAGGAAGATTGGCATCTGGATAATCAGCGGGAAGCAGCCACCCAGCGGGTTAACCTTCTCAGCTTTATACAGGGCCATCATTTCCTGGCTTTGACGCTGCTTGTCGTCGCCCAGACGCTCGCGCATTGCCTGAATCTTCGGCTGCAGCATACGCATCTTCGCCATGGAGGTGTACTGCGCTTTAGTCAGCGGGTACATGATGCCACGAACGATAAAGGTGATGACGATGATGGAGAAGCCCCAGTTGCCCAGGAAGCTATGGATCCATTTCAGCAGTTTGAACAGCGGCTGAGAGATAAACCACAGCCAGCCGTAGTCGACAGTCAGGTCAAGATGCGGCGCAACGGCGGCCATTTTGTCCTGAATAGCCGGGCCGACCCACAGGGTGCTTTCCAGCTTATCGGTTTGACCCGGCTGCACCAGAACCGGCTGAGATTTGTAGCCGATTGCCACAATACCGTTGCCGAGATTCGCGGTGTAGAAGTTGTTAGTACCGGTGTTCTGCGGAACCCATGCGGTAGTAAAGTACTGCTGCAGCATGGCAACCCAGCCGTTTTTGGTGCTGACGTTCAGGTTTTCGTTATCGACGATAGTATCGAATTTGTATTTTTCGTACTTCGTTTCAGACGTTGAGTACGCCGCGCCACGGAAGGTGTGCATCGTCGTCAGACCGCCGGTCTGCGTGTCGCGATGCGTCGGCAGGTTGGCGGTTTGCTTCAGCTGGCCAAAGGTCGACAGTTCCAGCGGTTTTTCGCTGGCGTTCTGCACGCTATAGCCGACGTTCACCGCATATTCACCGCGCTTCAGGGTGAAAGTTTTAGTGAATACGTTGCCTGCTTTATCGGTGTACGTCAGAGGAATGACGATTTCGTTCTGGCCATCAGCCATCACAAACGCATCTTTATCGACGTTATACAACGGACGCGGTCCGTTAGCCGGGTTGTCCGGGCCATCACGACCGGTCAGGCCGCTCTGCGCCTGATAGGTAAACTGCGGCGTGGTTTCCAGAAGCTGGAACGGCTCAGTTGACTTCAGCTCTTTCGGATAATCCAGAAGCAGCGCTTGCTCAACATCACCACCGCGGGTGTTGATGGTCAGGTCAAGCACATCGGTTTTTACCGTAATCAGTTTCCCCTGGCCACTGGCCGGTACGCCCTGGTCGGCGGCGCTACCCGTTGCTGTGGTCGTTGTCTGCGTGGTCTGCTGCTGGGGTTGAGGATTGTTATCCTGCTCCCAGGCTTGCCAGATCATGAAAGACACGAACAACAAAGCGATGATAAGAAGATTGCGTTGCGAATCCATCGTTAGTGTTCTCTGGTATCAAATGGTCCAGGCGGGACGGGATCGTCACCACCAGGGTGTAAAGGGTGGCATTTTAATACGCGTTTCACCGTCAACCAACTGCCTTTTATCAATCCAAACCTGCGCAATGCCTCAATTCCGTATTGAGAACAGGTCGGCGTGAAACGACAGTGCGGCCCGAGTAGCGGACTAATCAGGCGCTGATAGACCCGAATCAGGCCTATCAGGACCCGCGAGCCAGGCGACAGTGGCGGCGCCATAATTTTTCCAACGCTTCCGAGAGAGCACGGTTATCGAGGTCGGCAACCCCTTTCTTCGCCACCACCACGAAATCCATTGGCGGGAGTTCATGTTGACGTAAACGGAAGCTTTCACGCGTCAGACGTTTAATCCGATTGCGTTCATGCGCGCGCTTGACGTTTTTCTTGGCGACGGTAAGACCGATGCGGGGATGCCCCAGCGAATTTTGGCGGCCGAGGATGGTGATTTGCGGCGTGCCAGCCCGTAATGGCTGCTGGAAGACGAAAGTGAAATGACTGGGAGTTAACAAGCGTAACTCCCTGGGAAATGCGAGCTTAACCACTCAGGGTTAGCTTTATTACTTGGAAACGGTCAGACGAGCGCGGCTTTTAGCACGACGACGTGCCAGAACCTGACGACCATTTTTAGTAGCCATACGAGCACGGAAGCCGTGAGAACGGTTGCGCTTCAGTACAGACGGTTGAAAAGTGCGTTTCATGGCGATTTCTACCTAAACTTGAATAATTTCACTGACTTTCGCGTAAATCCGAACGAATTTCGAACGGCCTACGCCTCAGCGTGGGTGATTAAAGAGGCCGGATTGTAATAATTGTACACTCCGGAGTCAATTCTCTTTCCTTATTTCTCGCACCTTGCCGCACAAAAAACAGGCGATGGCACGCTGCGGAAAACGGGCTTTACGCGCCGGGTGGTGGATTATACGACCTGGTGGATAAAGCGCAAGGATCGCAAAGGATCTTTGTTAGATCGATTAAGCCCAAAACCAGGATAGTTCATTAATTTTTCCAATATGCGGCTGAAATCGTGCCCCACTCCAGCCAGGATCGATTACACTTACCCAGCTTCGATCCTTCCTGTGGATAAATCGGGAAGAATCTGTTGAGAAACACAAGATCTCTTTCTCAGTTTAGGCTATGATCCCCGGTCCCGATCGGGATCCAGAGATCCGCATCGGGTAATAACCGCAGATAGCGGTTCGCACGTCACCCCTTTTGTGCAGGGGCTTTTCGGCTATGCAGGGTCTTGTCGACGTGTGCCAACAATCACGATTGTTTCAGTTTCTCTTTATATATCGATTTTTGTTCGAGTGGAGTCCGCCGTGTCACTTTCGCTTTGGCAGCAGTGTCTTGCCCGATTGCAGGATGAGTTACCAGCCACAGAATTCAGCATGTGGATACGCCCTTTGCAGGCGGAATTGAGCGATAACACGCTGGCACTGTATGCGCCAAACCGTTTTGTGCTCGATTGGGTAAGGGATAAATACCTCAATAATATCAATGGACTCCTCAATGATTTTTGCGGTGCGGATGCCCCACAGCTGCGGTTTGAGGTGGGCGCTAAGCCTGCCGTTCAGATGCAGAGAGGTACGGTAAGCGTTGCGGCCGCAGCACCTGCGCAGCAGATCCAGACGGCGCGCGTTGCGCCCACTATCGTGCGTCCGGGCTGGGATAACGTTCCGGCGCCGGCAGAACCGACCTACCGCTCTAACGTCAACGTCAAACATACGTTTGATAACTTCGTCGAAGGTAAATCCAACCAGCTGGCTCGCGCGGCGGCGCGTCAGGTTGCGGATAATCCCGGCGGCGCGTACAACCCGCTGTTTCTTTATGGCGGCACCGGCCTGGGTAAAACGCACCTTTTACATGCGGTGGGTAACGGAATTGTGGCGCGTAAACCCAATGCGAAAGTGGTTTACATGCACTCCGAGCGTTTTGTACAGGACATGGTAAAAGCCCTGCAAAACAACGCCATTGAAGAATTTAAGCGCTATTACCGCTCCGTTGACGCACTGCTGATCGATGACATTCAGTTTTTTGCTAATAAAGAGCGCTCGCAGGAAGAGTTTTTCCACACCTTTAACGCCCTGCTGGAAGGCAATCAGCAGATCATCCTGACGTCGGATCGCTATCCGAAGGAGATCAACGGGGTTGAAGATCGTCTGAAATCACGCTTCGGCTGGGGGCTGACGGTTGCGATCGAGCCGCCTGAGCTGGAAACCCGCGTGGCGATCCTGATGAAAAAAGCCGATGAAAACGACATCCGCCTGCCGGGCGAAGTGGCGTTCTTCATTGCCAAGCGCCTGCGCTCTAACGTACGTGAGCTGGAAGGGGCGCTGAACCGCGTTATCGCCAACGCCAACTTTACCGGCCGGGCGATCACCATCGATTTCGTACGCGAAGCGCTGCGCGATCTGTTGGCTTTACAGGAAAAACTGGTCACCATCGACAATATTCAAAAGACGGTGGCGGAGTATTACAAAATTAAGGTAGCGGACCTGCTGTCTAAACGCCGCTCCCGTTCGGTGGCGCGCCCCCGCCAGATGGCGATGGCGCTGGCAAAAGAGCTGACCAACCACAGTCTGCCGGAAATCGGCGATGCGTTTGGCGGCCGCGACCATACCACCGTCCTGCACGCTTGCCGTAAGATTGAGCAACTGCGTGAAGAAAGCCACGATATCAAAGAAGATTTTTCCAATTTAATCAGAACATTATCCTCGTGA